>NZ_CP058247.1:625000-6371334 GCF_013388395.1 Pseudomonas sp. LPB0260
GCATTTCACCGCTACACAGGAAATTCCACCACCCTCTACCGTACTCTAGCTTGCCAGTTTTGGATGCAGTTCCCAGGTTGAGCCCGGGGCTTTCACATCCAACTTAACAAACCACCTACGCGCGCTTTACGCCCAGTAATTCCGATTAACGCTTGCACCCTCTGTATTACCGCGGCTGCTGGCACAGAGTTAGCCGGTGCTTATTCTGTCGGTAACGTCAAAATTGCAACGTATTAGGTTACAACCCTTCCTCCCAACTTAAAGTGCTTTACAATCCGAAGACCTTCTTCACACACGCGGCATGGCTGGATCAGGCTTTCGCCCATTGTCCAATATTCCCCACTGCTGCCTCCCGTAGGAGTCTGGACCGTGTCTCAGTTCCAGTGTGACTGATCATCCTCTCAGACCAGTTACGGATCGTCGCCTTGGTGAGCCATTACCTCACCAACTAGCTAATCCGACCTAGGCTCATCTGATAGCGTGAGGTCCGAAGATCCCCCACTTTCTCCCGTAGGACGTATGCGGTATTAGCGTTCCTTTCGAAACGTTGTCCCCCACTACCAGGCAGATTCCTAGGCATTACTCACCCGTCCGCCGCTGAATCAGGTAGCAAGCTACCTTCATCCGCTCGACTTGCATGTGTTAGGCCTGCCGCCAGCGTTCAATCTGAGCCATGATCAAACTCTTCAGTTCAATACTGCTTGGGTTTTGAGAAAACCCTAAACTTGGCTCAGCAATCGCAAATCTCTTACTTAAAAGAGTTAACTCTCGAATTAACGAGTGTTGCTTTGTGATGCTGATAATCAGTTGACTATCAGTCTTACCTCACAAGCACCCACACGAATTGCTTGATTCAGTTGTTAAAGAACAGTTGGCCAAGTCTTTCGTCTCAACCGAGGCGCGCATTCTACAGCAGCCTCATCTTCCGTCAAGCAGTTTCGAAAATTTCTTTTCTACTTCAACCACTTGCGCCTCCGATCAACCTCAAGCTTCTCGTCAGCGGGAGGCGAATTCTACAGCGTTTCAAACCGCTGTCAACCGCCTCTTTTACCGCTTTCGATCACCTCGACCGAAGCGCCGACAGGATCAACTTGCCACCCTGTCAGCCCGGCGCATTCTACGCAGCCTGCGCTGCTTTGCAACCCCTTATCTAAACTTAACCCTTTGTTTTGCAGAGCGTTTTATAAGGGGCTTACGCCGAAGAAGGCGCGCATTATAGACAGCGGACGCAGCAGGTCGACGCTTTATTTTCGCCTATTCAGCCTTGAGGGCGACGCGTGCGAAGGCCTTCTTGCCCGCCTGGCACACATACACCCCACCAAGCTTGCAGATAAAGGTGCGATCCACCACCTCGCCGTCGACTCGTACACCACCGGAGCCGAGCAGATCCCGCGCCATCGCGGCGTTCTTAACCAACCCTGCCTTATTAAGCAGCGCGGCGATCGGCATATCCTCAGCGGCGACCAGCTCAACCCCTGGGAGATCCTCGGGCAATTCACCATCCTTCATGCGGTTGCCCGCCGATCGATGCGCGCTGGCAGCCGCTTCCTCACCATGGAAACGCGCCACGATCTCTTCGGCCAGTTTGATCTTGATGTCGCGCGGATTGGCTCCCTGCTCGACATCCTGCCTGAACTGAGCGATCTCTTCCATCGAGCGGAAGCTGAGCAACTCGAAGTAACGCCACATGAGCACATCGGGGATGGACACCAGCTTGCTGTACATCACGCCCGGCGCCTCCTGAATACCCACGTAATTACCCAGGGACTTGGACATCTTCTTCACGCCATCCAGGCCTTCGAGCAACGGCATCGTGACGATGCACTGCGAGGCCTGACCGTAGGAGCGCTGAAGCTCACGCCCCATCAGCAGGTTGAACTTCTGATCGGTCCCCCCCAGCTCGACATCGGCACGCAACGCTACAGAGTCATAGCCCTGCACCAGCGGGTAGAGAAATTCATGAATGGCGATAGGCTGATTGCTCGAGTAGCGTTTATTGAAGTCATCACGCTCGAGCATCCGCGCCACGGTGTACTGCGAGGCCAGCCGGATGAAGTCAGCCGGCGTCAACTGATCCATCCAGGTGGAGTTGAAGGCCACCTCGGTTTTCGCCGGATCGAGAATCTTGAACACCTGCGACTTGTAGGTCTCGGCGTTGTCCAGCACCTGCTCGCGCGTGAGCGGCGGCCGGGTCGCGCTCTTGCCGCTCGGGTCGCCGATCATCCCGGTGAAGTCGCCAATCAGGAACACCACCTGATGCCCCAGCTCCTGAAACTGGCGCAGCTTGTTGATAAGCACCGTATGACCGAGATGCAGGTCCGGGGCAGTTGGATCGAAACCAGCCTTGATACGCAACGGCTGACCGCGCTTGAGCTTTTCCACCAGCTCGGACTCAACCAAAACCTCTTCTGCGCCACGCTTGATCAGCGCCAGCTGCTCTTCGACCGACTTCATGACAGGACTCACGACCACTCAAAAACCAAAGGGAACCAACCATACAAGATCGCGGACAAATAACAAGTTTTGCCCCGCGACAGCCGCCCCCGCCTCGCCCAAGCGCCTTCAGGGTTGCCTCACAGACGATTTGGTTATATTTTATACAGTTAGTGCATATTCAGCTCTTTCTTCATCTTTTTTCTTTTCATCTCTTCAAAGTCAAAGCCGCCCATGACCTCTACAAGAAAAGCGCCCCCCCTGTACCCGAAAAGCCACATCCTGGCCGCCAGCGGCGTAGCCGCGATGCTCAGCCTGGCACTCCTGGTGTTCCCATCCCGGGAAGTCGAAGCCAAGCGAACCTACCTTAATCTCGACCTCGACAGCGGCTCGGAACTGGTGGTGCAGGAGAAGGACGACCTGCGACCGGCTGGCCGCCTTGCAGCCGACAACGCCTCGCCGTTCGCCGAAATCGAGGGCGCCGCAGAACAAGTTGTCACCACAGAAGAACAGAGCCCTGAGCTCGCCGAACAAACCACCCCAGCAACAGACCCCCTTCAGAAAACCATCAGCGTTGCCAATGGCGATACGCTTTCCACCCTCTTTGCCAAGGTCGGTCTGTCGGCAACCACCCTGCACGCGGTGCTCAACAGCAGCAAAGAGGCCAAGCAGTTCAGCCGCCTCAAGGTTGGCCAGAAGCTCGAGTTCCAGCTGACGCCGGACGGGGAGCTGGAAAGCCTGCACAGCAAGTTGAGCGACCTGGAAAGCATCAGCCTGGCCAAGACCGACAAGGGCTTTGCCTTCAAGCGCGACCTGATCAAACCGGAAGTTCGCTCGGCCTACGCCCGCGGCGTGATCAAGAGCTCGCTGTTTCTGTCGGCCAAGCGCGCAGGCCTGTCCCATGGCCTGACCATGGACCTGGCCAATATCTTCGGCTACGACATCGACTTCGCCATGGACATTCGCGAAGGGGACGCATTCGAACTGATCTACGAAGAGAAGGTAGCCAACGGCAAACCGGTAGGCAGCGGCGAGATCCTCTCGGCACGCTTCACCAACCGCGGCAAGACCTTCACCGCGGTGCGCTACACCGACAAGCAGGGCAACACCAGCTACTACAGTGCCGACGGCACCAGCATGCGCAAGGCCTTCATCCGCACCCCGGTGGACTTCGCGCGCATCAGCTCGCGCTTCTCCAATGGCCGTCGCCACCCGATCCTCAACAAGATCCGCGCCCACAAGGGCGTCGACTACGCAGCCCCTCGCGGCACGCCGATCAAGGCCGCCGGCGACGGCAAGATCGCCTTGGCCGGGCGCAAGGGTGGTTACGGCAACACCGTGGTGATCCAGCACGGCAGCCGCTATCGCACCCTCTATGCACACATGCAGGGTTTCGCCAAAGGCATCCGCACCGGCGGCAGCGTCAAGCAGGGGCAGATCATCGGTTACATTGGCACCACCGGCCTGTCCACCGGACCGCACCTGCACTACGAGTTCCAGGTCAACGGCACCCATGTCGATCCGCTGAGCCAGAAGCTGCCGATGGCCGACCCCATCGCGCGCAATGAAAAACAGCGCTTCCTGCAACTGAGCAAGCCGTTGATGGCCCGGATGGACAAGGAACGCTCCACCCTCCTCGCCCTCAACAAGCGCTAACGCCAATGCCGCTCTACCTCGGCGTGATGTCCGGCACCAGCCTGGACGGCATGGACATCGCCCTGATCGAACAGAGCGACACTACGCGCCTGCTGGCCACGCACTTCCTGCCCATGCCCGACGCCCTGCGCGCCGAGCTGCTCGAGCTGTGTGCGCCAGGTCCCGACGAGCTGGCGCGCGCGGCAGTGGCCGAACAGCGCTGGGTCGCGCTTGCCGCCCAGGGCATCGGCGCCTTACTGGACCAGCAGAAACTGACAGCGGAGGCGATCCGCGCGATCGGCAGTCACGGTCAGACGGTGCGCCACGAACCGGCGCGCGGCTTCAGCATCCAGATCGGTAACCCCGCGCTGTTGGCGGAGCTGACCGGTATCTGCGTGGTTGGCGACTTCCGCCGTCGCGACGTCGCGGCGGGCGGCCAGGGCGCACCGCTGGTACCGGCCTTCCATGAGGCGCTGTTCGGCGCGCCCGACAGCCATCGCGCCGTCCTGAACATCGGCGGATTCAGCAACCTCAGCCTGCTGCAGCCCGGACAAGCGGTGCGAGGCTTCGATTGCGGCCCCGGCAATGTGCTGATGGATGCCTGGATTCAGCGCCACCGGGGCGTCAGCTACGACCACGACGGCAGTTGGGCTGCCAGCGGGCATGTGCAACCCGTGCTACTGCAGGCACTATTGAGCGACCCATTCTTTGCCACCCAAGGCCCGAAGAGCACGGGCCGCGAGCTGTTCAACCTGGCCTGGCTCGATGACCGGCTGAGCCAACTGCCGCGCTTCGCCGCCCAGGACGTGCAGGCCACGCTACTGGAGTTGACCGCAACCAGCACCGTGTCCGCCTTGACGGGCGCCATGGGCCAGCCCGAACAGCTGCTGGTCTGCGGCGGCGGCGCGCACAACCACCGCCTGATGACCCGCCTGGCCGAACTGCTGCCCGACAGCGTAGTGAGCAGCACCGAGGCCCACGGCGTGCCCGCCGACTGGGTCGAGGCCATGGCTTTCGCCTGGCTGGCGCACTGCTGCCTGCAAGGCGTTCCCGCCAACCGGCCAAGCGTCACCGGCGCCCGCGGGCTGCGGGTGCTCGGCGCCATTTACCCCGCCTGAGCAGCTTTCTCCGCCCGCAGAAACGACAACGCCGTGCACAAGGCACGGCGTTTCGATCAAAGCGGCAGACGTCGATCAGATCGAGAAGGACGAACCGCAGCCGCAGGTGGTGGTCGCGTTGGGATTCTTGATCACGAAACGCGAGCCTTCCAGGCCTTCCTGATAATCCACTTCGGCACCGGCGAGATACTGGAAGCTCATCGGGTCGACGACCAGGCTCACCCCTTCGCGCTCGACGATGGTGTCGTCCTCGGCCACCTCTTCATCGAAGGTAAAGCCGTACTGGAAGCCGGAACAACCGCCTCCGGTGACAAACACGCGCAGTTTGAGGCGCGGGTTGCCCTCTTCATCGACCAGGCTCTTCACCTTGCTCGCTGCGCCTTCGGTGAACAGCAAGGCTGTGGGGGTGAAGGTTTCGACGCTCATGCTGACTTTTCTCCCGGCGCCAAGCGCCATACTGCGTTGAGGCCCTGCATTATCCGCTTACCCTAGAAAAGCGGTCAACTATTGTGCGAGATCCAGGCTCTCCGGCAGCTCCAACGGTCGCTGGCCGTCCTTGAGGTGGCACAGGCGCCCCTCGATCTGCGCGCCCATGGCCATCTCCATCAGGCCGTAATAGAGATTGCCGCGAACCCGCGCCCGGGCACCGAGTTCCAGGTGTTCACTGGCGTGCACGTCGCCGATTACCTCGCCGTCGATGACGATATGGGGGGCGCGAATCTCGCCTTCAACCTGGCCCTCGACACTGACCCGCACCATGCCGTCGCTGGTCAGAATATTGCCGTTCATGCGTCCATCGACTTGTACCGCCCCCTGAAAGCGCAGGTCGCCGTTCAGTTCGGCGCCCGTGGCAATCAGGCTGGTCTTGCCGCTGAAGCGCTGCAGGTCGTTCTTGCTCTTGTCTTTATTCCACATCGGGGACTGTTACTCTTCGTCGATCCATTTGAATGTGCGCTCCAAGGGCTTTTCGCCTTTGACTTCGGCGCGCACCCTGACCTGACGCGGCTCGAAGCCCTCAGGTAACTTCAACTCCGCGAAACGTCCCGCCTCGGGAATCGCCTGGAAGTGCTTGAAGGTGAAGACAATCGCCTTCTCGCTGAACTGCTCGGGCAATCCCTGGGTCAGGTCCGCCAGCGCCAGACTGACGTCCTTGCCGCCCTGCCGCCCCTCCACGGTCACCCGCAACTGGCCCTGCAACGGCTTGTCGTCCTTGCCCACCCGGCTGAGCAGCAGTTTGTAGCGAAATTGCCGGGGCGTGTCCGTGGCCTGCAACTCAAAGGCACGAATACGCAGGCCTTCGCGACGACTGGCGGGCGCCAGCACGCCCTTGTAGAAGGCCAGGTCCTGCTGCTGCTTGAAGATCTGCTCCTCGAGCAGCTTGATGGTCAGGCGATTCTGCTCGTTGGCCTGCTGGGCGACCTTTTCGCCGCTGCTAAGCACCGCCAGGCTCTGGCGCAGCTGATCCAGTTCCCGCGCCTGCTCGCTCAACTGTGCCTGCAGCGCGTCGTATTCGGCCATGAAGGCCTGGGTGCTGCGGGCCTGCCACCAGGCACCCGCGGCGAAGGCCAGGGGCACCGCGACGATCAGCAGCAGCAGCGCCAGGCGCACCCGACCGGCGCGCCGCGGATCACTAGGGCGGACTTCCCAGCCAGCCATCAGGGCAACAGGGCCGCGTGCGCCAGGCCGAGCTGCTCATCCAGTCCGAAAAGGATGTTCATGTTCTGCAGGGCCTGCCCCGACGCGCCCTTGACCAGGTTGTCGATCACCGACAGCACCACCACCAGGTCGCCGTCCTGGGGCCGGTGCACGGCGATGCGGCAGACGTTGGCGCCGCGCACGCTGCGGGTTTCCGGGTGACTGCCGGCGGGCATCACGTCGACAAAGGGCTCGTTGGCGTAGCGCTGTTCGTACAGCGCCTGCAGGTCCACGCTGCGATCCGCCACGGTGGCGTAGAGGGTGGCGTGGATGCCACGAATCATCGGCGTCAGGTGCGGCACGAAGGTCAGCCCCACCTCGCTGCCGGCCGCGCGACGCAGGCCCTGGCGAATCTCCGGCAGGTGGCGATGGCCCTTGACCCCGTAGGCCTTCATGCTCTCGCCGGCCTCGCTGAACAGCGAACCGACACTGGCCCCACGGCCGGCACCGCTGACCCCTGACTTGCAGTCGGCGATCAGCCGGCCGGAGTCGGCCAGGCCGGCCTCCAGCAGCGGAATCAGGCCGAGCTGGGCGGCGGTGGGGTAGCAACCGGGCACGGCGATCAGGCGCGCCTGCTTGATCGCCTCGCGGTTGACCTCCGGCAGGCCGTAGACCGCCTCCGGCAGCAGGTCCGGCGCGCCATGGGGCTGGCCGTACCATTTGGCCCACTCCTCGGCGTCCTGCAGGCGGAAGTCGGCGGACAGGTCGATGACCTTGGTGCCGGCGGCCAGCAACTCGCCGGCCAGGGCGTGGGCAACGCCGTGGGGGGTGGCGAAGAACACCACGTCGCAGGCGCCCAAGGTTTTCACATCCGGCACACTGAAGGCCAGGTTCGGGTAGTGCCCACGCAGATTCGGGTACATCTCGTCGACGCGCATGCCCGCTTCGGAGCGCGACGTAATGACCTCGACTCGCGCCTGCGGGTGCTGCGCCAGCAGACGTAACAGCTCGACACCGGTGTACCCAGTGCCGCCGACGATACCGACCTTGACCATTAGTTGCCCCTTGCGAAAAAGCCATTGGAAAGTAGCCGATGATAAAGCCGCATCGGCCAGGGGCCAACCGCTGCTGATGACGCGGGTGACAGTGGCCACTACTATCGGGGCTGTTTATATCTCGAGGCTCTAAGCATGCTCTATCTGTGGCTCAAGGCCCTGCACATCATCGCCCTGGTCTGCTGGTTCGCCGGGTTGTTCTACCTGCCGCGGCTGTTCGTCTACCACGCCATGAGCGAGGACGACGCCAGCCGCGAACGCTTCTGCGTCATGGAACGCAAGCTGTACCGCGGCATCATGCTGCCCTCGATGATCGCCACCCTGGTATTCGGCATCGGTCTGCTGAGCCTCAACGCCGGCGCCTATTTCAGCCAGGGCTGGATGC
The DNA here is from genome assembly GCF_013388395.1 of Pseudomonas sp. LPB0260. Taxonomy (NCBI): domain Bacteria; kingdom Pseudomonadati; phylum Pseudomonadota; class Gammaproteobacteria; order Pseudomonadales; family Pseudomonadaceae; genus Pseudomonas; species Pseudomonas sp. LPB0260. Next base: position 633,262 of record NZ_CP058247.1, read on the forward strand.
ACGCCAAGCTCGCCCTGGTGCTACTGCTGATCGGCTACCACCATATCTGCGGCGCCCAGCTCAAAGCCTTCGCCCGCGGCGAGAACCGGCGCAGCCACGTGTTCTATCGCTGGTTCAACGAGGCGCCGGTGCTGCTGCTGATCGCCATCGTCGTGCTGGTGGTAGTCCGTCCGTTCTGATTCGCCCCACTGATCGAAGGAGTCGCCATGCCCCTGCCCGCCCTGCTCGAACAACGCCTGCGCCTGCCGGTGGTCGCCGCGCCGATGTTTCTGGTGTCGAATCCGCAACTGGTGCTGGCCTGCTGCCGCAGCGGCATAGTCGGCAGCTTCCCGGCGCTGAACCAACGCGAAAGCAGCGGCTTTCGCGCCTGGCTGGAGGAGATCGGCGCGGGGCTGGTTGAGTCGGCGGCGCCCTACGCGGTCAACCTGATCGTGCATGCCAGTAATCCGCGACTGCAGGCCGACCTGGCAATCTGCGTCGAGCAACGGGTGCCGATCGTGATCACCAGCCTCGGGGCGGTAAAGGAGCTGGTCGACGCGGTGCACAGCTACGGTGGTCTGGTATTCCACGACGTGACCACCCGGCGCCATGCCGAGAAGGCCGCCGCGGCCGGGGTCGACGGACTGATCGCGGTGGCGGCCGGGGCCGGCGGGCACGCCGGCACCTGGAGCCCGTTTGCCCTGATCGCGGAGATCCGCCAGTTCTTCGACAAGACCCTGCTGCTCGCCGGCTGCCTCAATCACGGCCACGAGCTGCTCGCCGCACAACTGCTCGGCGCCGACCTGGCCTACCTCGGCACCCGCTTCATAGCCACCCAGGACAACCAGGCCCCCAGCCGCTACAAGCAGATGATCGTCGACGCCCAGGCCGCCGACATCATTCACACGCCAGCGGTGTCCGGGGTGCCGGCCAGCTTCATGCGCCAGAGCCTCGAACAGGCGGGCTACGACCTGCAGCGGCTGCAGCGCCCGGCCGAGATCGACTACGGCGAGAAGCTCAAGCCGCTCGACGATGAGGCGAAGGCCTGGAAGACCGTGTGGTCGGCGGGCCAAGGCGTGGGCACCATCGCCGACCTGCCGACGGTCGAGCAGCTGGTGGCGCGCCTGGACCGCGAGTACCGCGGCGCCCAGCGCCAGGCGCAGAACCTGCAGCAACGCTGGCCAGGCTGAACGGGGCGCCCCACCGGGCGACTGGGCAGACAGCGAACTTCTGCTCTAGGCTGCTGTGTCAGGGGCCAGCACCCTGCTATTCGGCGCGGCTCCTTCCCCCCTGGGACGACAAGGAAGGCTGTATGACACAGACCCGTTTCAAGATTGTCTTCGATGGCGAGCTGATGCCCGAGGTGGCGCTGGAGACGGCCAAGGACAACCTAGCCCGCCTGTTCAAGAGCGATCGCACGCGGATCAACAGCCTGTTCTGCGGCAGCACCGTGGCGATCAAGCGCGATCTGCCGGAAAGCGATGCCGATCAGTATCTTGCCGCCCTGCATCGCGCCGGCGCCAAGGCGCGCAAGGAGCCCGACCCGGGCGCCAGCCTGAGCCTGCTGGCCGGCAAGGAAGCGGAGGAACTCGGTGAAACGCCTCAGTTCGCCGCCACCATGGTCTGTCCGAAATGCGGCCAGCAGCAGCGCAAGTCGGCATCCTGTGCCGGCTGCGGCATCATCATCACCAAGTTCGTCGCCCACCAGGCAGTGTTCTCCCAGGCCGACACCGGCAGCTCCGGCCACGCCGCAGCCCCGGCCAACAGCCCCTACGCCACGCCGAAGGCTGCGGTGGCCGCGACCTTGCCGCGCTACGGCGAGCTGAATGTGTTCAGCCTCGAAGGGCGCATCGGTCGCCTGCGTTACCTGGCCTGGTCCCTGGTACTCAGCCTCTGCGTGGCCGGGATCATGGGCGTGGTGGCCATCGCCGCCAACATCTCGGAGACACTCGGCCTGGTGCTGGCCGTCAGTGTTGTGCTCGGCACGCTGGTGGTCAGCGTGCAGATCGGCGCACAACGCCTGCACGACATCGGCTGGAGCGCCTGGCTGCTGCTGTTGAACCTTCTTCCCCTGGTCAACAGCCTGTTCTGGCTGGTGCTGTTGATAGTCCCGGGTAGCGCCGGCGCCAACCGCTACGGGCCGCCACCGCCGGCCAACAGCCTGGCGGTCAAACTGCTCGCCGGACTGTTCCTGGCACTGCTGCTCGGCGGCCTGCTGATCCTGTTCCTCGGCGGTTTCGCGATGCTCGGCCTGGCCCTGAGCGGTCTCGAGTTGAATCCGGCGCAGCCCTGACCGCCGAAGCGCGGTTTCTTTTGCTGACCGGGCCGCGGGCGGCGGTAATATATGCGCCGCCCAGCCACTCCTGCGGCGCCGCCATGGTCCAACTCGCCCCCACTCCCGGAGACACCCCGATGCCCCGTTACGCCCTGATCACTGGTGCCTCCAGCGGCATCGGCCTGGCCCTGGCCGAGGCCCTGGCACGCCGCGGGCGCAACCTGATCCTGGTGGCCCGGCAACGCCAGGCGCTGGAGAGCATCGCTCTGGAGCTGAGCCAGCGCTTTGCCGTGGAGGTGCTGTTTCGCATCTGCGACCTGAGCCAGCCGCTGCAGGTGTCCGGCCTGCTGCACGAACTGGAACAGAGCGAACTGAACATCGACCTGCTGGTGAACAACGCTGGCCTGGGCAGCTCCGGCGCCTTCATCGCCCAGGACTGGAGTCGCGAGCAGAAGCTGATCGAGGTGAACGTGCTCGCCCTCGCCCGCCTGTGCCACGCCATCGGCGCCAGCATGGCCCGGCAGGGCGGCGGGCAGATCCTCAATGTCGCCTCCCTCGCCGCCTTCCAGCCGGGCGCCTGGATGAGCAACTACTACGCCAGCAAGGCCTACGTGCTGCACTTCTCCGAGGCCCTGCGCGAGGAGCTCAAGCAGCAAGGGGTCAGCGTGTCGGTGCTGTGCCCGGGCCCCACGCACAGCGCCTTCTTCCGCAACGCCGGGATCGACGAGCGCCCGCTGCAAGGCCGCAAGCTGCTGATGGGTGCCGAAGAGCTGGCACTGCTGACCGTCCGTGCCCTGGAGAAGAAGCGCGCGGTGATCATCCCCGGCTGGCGCAACCGCCTGCTGGCCGCGGCCCCGCGCCTGGCGCCACGCTGGCTGGTGCGCCGCCTCGCCGCCCTCATCAACCGGCGCTTTGCCCGTCCGCTTTGAACCGCCCGGCCATCAGCCGTTGGCATTGACCGTGCGACCGCTGGCCCAGGCTCGCAAGGCGGCGAGATCCTCGGCCATCACCACCGACAGCGGCGCGGTGCTCTGGATGCCACGCAGCAGCAAGCCCTGATCGACCCCCTGCTGCTGCGCCTGGGCGGCGTACAGCCCGCTGACCACCACCTGCTCGATCTCTGCGCCGGAAAATCCGGCACTGGCCGCAGCCAGCACGTCGAGGTCGAAGCTGGCGGCGTCCAGCTCACGACGCCCCAGGTGGATGCGGAAGATCTCCGCGCGCACCGCCGCGTCCGGCAGGTCGACGAAGAACAGCTCATCGAAACGCCCCTTGCGCACCAGTTCCGGCGGCAGCCGGTCGATGGCATTGGCGGTGGCCACCATGAACACCGGCACCTTGCGCTCGGCCATCCAGGTCAGCAGGGTGCCGAGTACCCGCTGGCTCACGCCGCCGTCGTGGTCACCGCTGGCCAGACCTTTCTCGATCTCGTCCATCCACAGCACGCAGGGCGCCATCTGCTCCGCGAGCCTGAGCGCCTCGCGCAGGTTGCGCTCGGTTTCGCCGAAGAACTTGTTGTACAGGCAGCCAAAATCCAGACGCAGCAACGGCAGGCCCCACATGCCCGCCACCGCCTTGGCCGCCAGGCTCTTGCCGCCGCCCTGCACGCCGACCAGCAGCACGCCCTTGGGCAGGTCGATGCCCTTGCCCTCGAGGAAAATGCCCTGGCGCTCGCCCAACCAGCGCTTGAGATTGCCCAGGCCGCCGACTTCGGCGAAGCGCGCGGTGTCGTACTCGAAGCTCAACACCCCCTCCAGATCGAGCAACTGGAACTTGGCCTTGTTCAACTCCGGCAGGTCTTCCTGGGTGATCGCGCCGTCGTCGCAGATCAGGTTTCGCGCCAGGCTGCGGGCCTCGCCGTGGCTCAGGCCGCGCAGGTTCTTCACCACCTGCTGCAGGGTGCGGTTGTCGGTGCGCACCCGGGCGTTGCGGTTCTGCTCGCTCCAGCGCGCCGCCTCCTCGCGCACGATGCTCAGCAGCTCATCCTCGGATGGCAGCGCCAGGCGGAAGCGCGCGGCGTGGCGCTGCACCTCCGGCGGCAACTTGCAGGCATGGGACACCAGCACCAGGGTCGGCTTGCCCGGACTGCCGCTCAGGGCGACCTCCTTGAGCAGGCGCACCAGCCTGGGGTTGTCGTCGAGAAAGGGGTGCAGGTCGCACATCACATAGAGGTTCGGCTGCGGGTCGGCCTTGATCAGCCGCAGGGCGGCCTCCGGCTCCTGGGTAGCGCCCTCGCCCAACGGGTCGGCACCGAAACCCAGGCGCCGCAGCCCGTCGGTCACCGTCCAGGTGTGCAGGCCGAGGCCGCGCTTGACGGCCAGGCCGGTGAGGGTCTCCAACACGCGCGGCTCGTCCCAGGATTCGATGAGGATCAGCTTGACCTTGGAGTCGAGCACCAGCCCCAGGTCATGGATGTCGTTCTTCACACAGGCTCCTTGTGCACTGGTCGCGGAAAATCTGTCTGGTTACACTCAGGCCTCTTCCAACAGGCCGGGAGACCGTCCATGGACTGTCTGTTCTGCAAGATCGTCGCCGGGGAGATCCCCGCGCGCAAGCTCTATGAAGACGACCAGGTGTTTGCCTTCCACGATATCGGCCCACAGGCGCCGGTGCATTTCCTGGTGATCCCGAAGCAGCACATCCGCACCCTCAAGGACCTCGAGGAAGGCGACAAGGCGCTGCTCGGGCACATGGTCTTCATCGCGCAACGCCTGGCCCGCGAGCAGGGTTGCGAGGAAGGCTTCCGCCTGGTGATGAACTGCGAGGCCCTAGCCGGCCAGAGCGTCTTCCACATCCACCTGCACGTGCTCGGCCAGCGCCCGCTGCACTGGCCACCGGGCTGAGTCGCCGAAACGTCCGTCAAGGCAACGGCCACGGCGCAACTGGCAAGTTCGCGCTGCGGCCCACAGCCGGCAATTGCGATAAACTGCGCGGCGTTGCCCACGCCGGAGGCCCCCATGACCAACGATCGCCACTACTCGCCCGTCGACCGCCTGCTGCTGCAGGCCGACATGGCCCTGCGCACCCTGCTGCCCTTCAGTGGCCAGCCCAGCCGCCCGTCGCCGGCGATCGTGCAGAATGAAGTCGAGCTGGATGCCGAGCAGGCCCGGCATGTTGCCGGCCTCATGCGCATCAACCACACCGGCGAAGTCTGTGCCCAGGCGCTGTATCAGGGCCAGGCGCTGACCGCCAAACTGCCGGAAGTACGCGCCGCCATGGAGCATGCCGCCGACGAGGAGACCGACCACCTGGCCTGGTGCGAGCAGCGCATCCGTCAGCTCGGCAGCCAGCCCAGCGTGCTCAACCCGCTGTTCTACGGCCTGTCGCTCGGCGTCGGCGCGGTCGCCGGACTGATCAGCGACCGGGTCAGCCTGGGCTTCGTCGCCGCCACCGAGGACCAGGTGGTCAAGCACCTCGACGAACACCTGCAGCAGCTGCCGCCCGAGGATGGAAAGTCCCGGGCGATCCTCGAGCAGATGCGCGAGGACGAAGCCCAGCATGCCACCAGCGCCGTGGAAGCCGGCGGCCTGCGCTTCCCCGCGCCGGTCAAGCTGGGCATGACCCTGCTGTCCAAGGTGATGACCAAGAGCACCTACCGCCTCTAGATTGCAGACGCAAAAAGGGCGCCGAGGGCGCCCTTTTTGCGTCTGCTGCCGCGCGATCAGTGCGGCATGTTGCGCGCGTAGAAGATCTCCAGCATCTCGTGACGCAGACGCTCTTCGACCTGCTGGCGCTGCTCAGGCGTCAGGTTGCTGGTCGCGTCGCCGAACAGGTAGTTGTCCAGTTCGAAGTCCTTGAGCAGCATCTTGGTGTGGAACAGGTTCTCCTGGTACACGTTGACGTCGGTCATCTGGTACGCCGCCTGGGTGTCGTCGGAGAGGTAGTTCTGGATCGAGTTGATCTCGTGGTCGATGAAGTGCTTCTTGCCGTCCACGTCACGGGTGAAACCACGCACCCGGTAGTCGACCGTGACGATGTCCGAATCGAACTGGTGGATCAGGTAGTTCAGCGCCTTGAGCGGCGAGATCAGGCCACAGGTGGACACATCGATATCCACACGGAAGGTGGCGATACCCTCCACCGGATGGATCTCCGGGTAGGTGTGCACGGTGATGTGACTCTTGTCCAGGTGCGCGAGAATGGTCTCGGGCAGCGGGCCGGGCGACTCCTCGATCTGGCTCTCCGTCGGCTCCACCGGTTGCTCGGAGATCAGGATGGTCACGCTGGCGCCCTGGGGCTCGTAGTCCTGGCGAGCGATATTGAGGATATTGGCGCCGATAATGTCGACAACATCGGTGAGAATCTGGGTCAGGCGCTCGGCGTCGTACTCTTCGTCGATGTACTGGACATAGGCCTGCTGATCTTCCGCGGTTTCCGCGTAGCAGATGTCATAGATGTTGAAGCTCAAGGTCTTCGTCAGGTTGTTGAACCCGTGGAGCCTGAGTTTGCTTTTCATCACCGTTGGAACTCTCTATGGTGGATGCGGCCAGGCCGCGTGATCGAGCATGCCCGTCAGCTGCTAACGACGCAGCTGCGTAGGACGATTAACACCTCTTCGCACTGGCGAGTTTGGTTGTCCGTTCAAAGCGTATGACGCCCCGAAAAATGGGGCGACATTATGCAGATGACGCAGGCCGTCCGCCAGCGTCCGCACCAAGCAAATGATGAAAGGTGATCAGCCCAGCTCGACGATTTCGTAGGCATGGCTGATTTCGACCCCGGCGCGCCCCAGCATGATCGAGGCCGAGCAGTATTTCTCCGCCGACAATTCGACGGCACGCTTGACCTGGGCTTCCTTCAAACCGCGCCCCTTGACCACGAAACGCAGGTGGATCTTGGTGAACACCTTGGGCTCCTCGCCGGCGCGCTCGGCTTCGACGAAGGCTTCGCAGCTCTCTACCGCCTGTCGGGACTTCTTCAGAATGCTCACCACATCGAAGTTGCTGCAGCCGCCCAAACCGATCAGCAGCATCTCCATCGGGCGTATGCCGAGGTTGCGGCCACCGCTCTCCGGCGGGCCATCCATCACCACCGCATGGCCGCTACCCGACTCACCGAGAAACAGGGCGTCTCCGGCCCACTGAATGCGCGCTTTCATTACCGAGTCTCCGCTGCTAAAAAGGGACGCAGCTTACCACAGCGCCAAATAACGACCTGCCTTGTCAGCAATGCGTCAACGACCCAGGGCACACGGCCAACCACAAGGCAAAATGCCCACCGACGCAAAAGTGTCTGGTAAGCTGGCGCCGGATTACTGGCGCACTGCGCCGGGCAACTGAATAAGAAATCGCCTGCTGGAACTAGGCTTACCCTTTTGGCTTCACTCGGGACTCGCGAATGGTCGCTATTACCCTCACACCTAAAATAAAGAATCTCGACAAACTCCTCGCACACTGCCATCGCCGTCGCTACACGGCGAAGAGCACCATCATCTATGCGGGGGATCGTTGCGAGACCCTGTTCTTCATCGTCAAGGGCTCAGTCACCATCCTGATCGAGGACGATGATGGCCGCGAAATGATCATCGCCTACCTCAACGCCGGCGACTTCTTCGGCGAGATGGGCCTATTCGAAAAGGACGGCACCGAGAAGGAGCGCAGCGCCTGGGTTCGGGCCAAGACCGAATGCGAGGTGGCCGAGCTCAGCTACGCCAAGTTCCGCGAACTGACCCAACAGGACCCGGACATCCTCTACGCCCTCGGCAGCCAGATGGCCGAACGCCTGCGCAACACCACGCGCAAGGTCGGCGACCTGGCCTTCCTCGATGTCACCGGTCGCGTCGCGCGCACCCTGCTCGACCTGTGCAAGCAGCCGGACGCGATGACCCATCCGGACGGCATGCAGATCAAGATCACCCGCCAGGAGATCGGCCGCATCGTCGGCTGCTCGCGGGAGATGGTCGGCCGGGTGCTCAAGTCCCTGGAAGAACAGGGCCTGGTGCACGTCAAGGGCAAGACCATGGTGGTGTTCGGCACCCGCTGAATATCGCCTGCATAAAAAAGCCGGCGCATGCGCCGGCTTTTTTATGCACCAGGGTCAGTCGACATCGGGACGACTGATGACCCGCTTGCGCTCGGGAAAGAACAGGCGCTCCAGCTCCGCCCCAGGATTCTCCGCGCGCATGAAGGCCTCGCCGACCAGGAAGGCGTAGACCTGGCTGATCTCCATCAGCTCGACGTCGGCGCGGTTGAGAATGCCGCTCTCGGTCACCACCAGGCGATCACGGGGAATCCGTGGCAGCAGGTCGAGGGTGGTCTCCAGGCTGACCTCGAAGCTGTGCAGGTTGCGGTTGTTTATGCCCAGCAGCGGCGTGTCGAGGGTCTTCAGCGCGCGGTCCAGCTCGGCGCCGTCATGCACCTCGACCAGCACATCGAGGTCGAACTCCTTGGCCACCGCGGCCAGTTCGGCCATCTGCCCATCGGCCAGGGCCGAAACGATCAGCAGCACACAATCGGCCCCCAGGGCGCGAGCCTCGACGATCTGGTACGGGTCGATCATGAAGTCCTTGCGGATCACCGGCAGTGCGCAGGCGTTGCGCGCCTCCTGCAGATAGCGGTCGGCGCCCTGGAAGAAGTCGACATCGGTCAGCACCGACAGGCAGGTGGCACCGCCACGCTCGTAGCTCTGGGCGATGTCGGCCGGCACGAAGTCCTCGCGCAGCACGCCCTTGCTCGGCGAAGCCTTCTTGATCTCGGCGATCACCGCCGGCTGCTTGCGCTTGGCCTGCTCCAGCAGGGCCCGGGCGAAGCCACGGGTGGCATCGGCGCCGCGGGCCTCACGCTCGAGCTCGGCGAGACCGACCAGGGCCTGGCGCGCGGCGACTTCCTCGACCTTGCGCGCCAGAATCTTTTCCAGAACGGTGGGGATGCTCACCCTTGATTCTCCTGTTTGAACACCGCGGTAAAGGACACCAGCTCCTGCAGCTTTTCCCAGGCCAGCCCGGTGTGCAGGGCATCGTGAGCCAGGCGCACGCCTTCTTTCAGGCTGCCGGCCAGGTCCGCGGCGTACAAGGCCGCACCCGCGTTAAGCGCGATCATGTCGGCGGCCTTCTGCCCCGCTTCCGTGCTGCGCTTGCTCAGGGCGTCGCGGATCAGCGCCAGCGAGGCCTCCGGCCCCTCCACCGCCAGGCCGATCAGGCTCTGGCTCTTGAGCCCGAAGTCTTCCGGCTGCACCTCGTATTCGCTGATCACGCCATCCTTCAGCTCGGCGACGTGGGTGGCGGCGGCCAGGCTGAACTCGTCCAGGCCGTCGCGCGAATGCACCACCAGGATGTGCTGGCTGCCCAGGCGCTTGAGCACCTCGGCCAGGGGACGGCAGAGGGCCTGGGTGAACACCCCGACCACCTGATGCCTGACCCCTGCCGGGTTGGTCAGCGGGCCGAGCATGTTGAAGATGGTGCGCAGGCCCAGCTCGCGGCGCGGCGCGGCGGCATGCTTCATCGCCGCGTGATGCACCTGGGCGAACATGAAGCCGACGCCGACGCTGTCGATGCAGCGGGCCACCTGCTCGGGCGTCAGGTTGAGGTAGATGCCGGCGGTCTCCAGCAGATCGGCGCTGCCGCTCTTGCCGGACACCGCGCGATTGCCGTGCTTGGCCACCTTGCCGCCGGCGGCGGCGACGACGAAGCTGGCGGCCGTCGACACGTTGAAGATATTCGCGCCGTCGCCGCCGGTGCCGACCACGTCGACCACATGCTCCAGGCTGGCCAGGTGCACATGGCTGGCCAGCTCACGCATCACCGCGACCGCGCCGACTATCTCGTCGATGGTCTCGCTCTTCATGCGCAGGCCCATGAGGAAGGCGCCGATCTGCGCGTCGCTGCACTGGCCGGTCATGATCTCGCGCATCACGTCCTGCATTTCCTCGGTGCTCAGGTCGAGCTGGGCCACGACCCGGTTGAGGGCTTCCTTGATGTTCATCGGCGCACGCCTCCGTGTTGCTTGAGGAAATTGGCCAGCAGCTCGTGGCCTTGTTCGGTGAGGATGGACTCGGGGTGGAACTGCACGCCCTCGATGTTCAGGGTCTTGTGCCGCAGGCCCATGATCTCGTCGACCGAGCCGTCCTCCAGCTGGGTCCAGGCGGTGACTTCCAGGCAATCGGGCAGGGTCTCGCGCTTGACCACAAGGGAATGGTAGCGGGTCACCGTCAGCGGCAGGTTGAGGCCGGCGAACACCCCAAGGTCCTGGTGGAACACCGGGCTGGTCTTGCCGTGCATCACCTGGCGCGCGCGCACCACGTCGCCGCCGAAGGCCTGGCCGATGCTCTGGTGGCCGAGGCAGACGCCGAGAATCGGCAGCTTGCCGGCGAAATGCTCGATCACCGCCAGCGACACGCCGGCTTCGGTGGGCGTGCAAGGGCCGGGCGACACCACGATGCGCTCGGGTTGCAGCGCCTCGATCTCGGCGACGCTCAGCTCGTCGTTACGAATGACGTGGACGTCGGCCCCCAGTTCACCGAGGTACTGCACCACGTTGTAGGTAAAGGAGTCGTAGTTGTCGATCATCAGCAGCATGGCGGGACTCCTTATTCGGTTGTCTGTTCGGCGAGGGCAACGGCACGGAACATGGCGCGACGCTTGTTCAGCGTTTCCTCCCACTCCAGCGCCGGCACCGAGTCGGCGACGATGCCGGCGCCAGCCTGCACGTGCAGCTCGCCGTCCTTGATCACCGCGGTGCGGATGGCGATCGCCGTGTCCATGTTGCCATTCCACGCCAGGTAGCCGACCGCGCCGCCGTAGACGCCACGCTTGACCGGCTCCAGCTCGTCGATGATCTCCATGGCGCGGATCTTCGGCGCGCCGGACAGGGTGCCGGCCGGCAGGATGGCGCGCAGGGCGTCCATGGCGCTCATGCCGTCCTTGAGCTGGCCGGTGACGTTGGAGACGATGTGCATGACGTTGGAATAGCGCTCGATCACCATCTTCTCGGTGAGCTTGACGCTGCCAGTGCTGGAGACCCGGCCGACGTCGTTGCGCCCCAGGTCGATCAGCATCAGATGCTCGGCCAGCTCCTTGGCGTCCGACAGCAGGTCCTGCTCGAGCGCCAGGTCCGCCTCTTCACTGGCGCCGCGCGGACGGGTGCCGGCGATCGGGCGCACCGTCACCAGGTTGTCCTCGACCCGCACCAGCACCTCGGGCGAGGAGCCGACCACATGGAAGTCGCCGAAGTTGAAGAAGTACATGTAGGGCGTCGGATTGATACAGCGCAGGGCGCGATACAGGTCGATCGGCGCGGCCTTGAAGGGAATCGACATGCGCTGGGAGATCACCACCTGCATGCAGTCGCCGGCGAGGATGTAGTCCTTGATCGCACCGACCGCGCGCTCGTAGTCCTCGCGACTGTAACTGGAGCGGAACGCCGGCTCGGCAGCGGCAGGGGCATTGAGGTCGACGCCCAGACGCGGGGTGATCGGCTGGCGCAGCTTGTGCAGGATTTCCTGCAGCTGCGCCTGGGCCTGCTCGTAGGCGCCGTCCTGCTGGGGATCGGCGAGGACGATGGCGTGCATCTTGCCCGCCAGGTTATCGAACACCACCACGGCGTCGGACACCATCAGCAGGATATCCGGCGTGCCCAGGGGATCGGGGTTGCCGCCAGCGGCCAGCTTGGCCTCGACATAGCGCACGCTGTCATAGCCGAAATAGCCCACCAGGCCGCCGTTGAAGCGCGGCAGGCCCGCCAGGGTCGGCACCCGATAGCGTCCCTGGAACGCCTCGACGAAGGCCAGCGGATCGGCGCACTCGTGGCGCTCGGTTTCCACCCCGTCGACGCTGATCCGCACGCTGTGATCGTAGGCGCGCAGCACGGTGCGCGCCGGCAGGCCGATGATCGAGTAGCGCCCCCATTTCTCGCCGCCCTGGACGGACTCGAGCAGGTAGGTGTTGGCCTGGTCGGCCAGCTTCAGGTAGATCGACAGCGGCGTGTCGAAATCCACCAGGGTTTCGCAGGCCAGGGGAATGCGGTTATAGCCGGCAGCGGCCAAACGCAGGAATTCTTCGCGGGTCATGATCAGCCTCGTGGCTTGAGGTAAAACGGTCGTGTGCAAACGTGCCGACTGGGCGGCCAGAATCGAGTCAGAGGCGCCAGCGCCAACGGGCCAGGGCCTTGATGATTTTCATCCCGGCTCGTGCGAGCCAGAGTCTGCAGGTAACCACCACGGGGGATCTCTTGGGCGGGGTTTGAAGTCCGGCCACACTAGCGCAGGCGCCAGACCGAATCAACCCGAGGCCCCGTGGTTCGCCCAACCCCCAGGCAGTTGCCGGGCGCCTCAGGCGCCCGCCAGCAGCTGGCGCAGATCGTCGAGCACCAGCGCCGGCCCTTCCTCGGCGATCGGCCGGCCATGGTTGTAGCCATAACTCAGGGCCACGCAGGGCACTCCGGCGGCCTTGGCGGCCTGCACGTCGTTGCGCGAGTCGCCGATGAACAGCGCCTGCCCGGCCTCGACCCGGGCCATGCGCAGCACATGCAGCAGCGCCGCCGGATCGGGCTTCTGCTGGACCAGGGTGTCGCCGCCGACAATCCAGCGGAAATAGCGCCCCAGGCCCTTCTCGTCCAACAGCGGCGCGACGAAGCGCTCCGGTTTGTTGGTGACGATGGCCATGGGCACGTCCTGCTTGCGCAGCCAGTCGAGGGTGGCCGCCACGCCGGGATATACCTGAGTCAGCGCATGACTCTCGGCATAGGCCTCCATGAACACCCGCAGCGCCTGGTCGGCCTCGGCGTCCTCGACGTGGGCGTGCTCCAGGCCACCGGCCAGGGCGCGGCGCACCAGCACCCGGGCGCCATTGCCGACCCAGTCGCGCACCCGCTCGATGCCGGCAGGCGCCCGCCCCAGGGCGAGCAGCACCTTGTCCACCGCCGCGGCCAGGTCCGGCACCGAGTCCACCAGGGTGCCGTCCAGGTCGAACATCACCAGGCCCGGCAGGCGCCCACCGAACAGCTCATGCAGTGGCGTCACGCGCGCACCTGGGCCAGCTCGGCGCGCATGGCGTCGATCACCTCGCGGTAGTTCGGCTGATTGAAGATCGCCGAGCCGGCGACGAAGGTGTCGGCGCCGGCCGCGGCGATCTCGCGGATATTCTTGACGTTGACCCCGCCGTCGATCTCCAGGCGGATGTCGCGACCGCTGGCATCGATCAGCGCGCGCGCCTCGCGCAGCTTGTCGAGCGTGCCGGGGATGAACTTCTGCCCGCCGAAGCCGGGGTTGACGCTCATCAGCAGGATCATGTCGACCTTGTCCATCACGTGCTTGAGCACCGCCAGCGGGGTGGCCGGATTGAACACCAGGCCCGCCTTGCAACCGCCGTCGCGGATCAGTTGCAGCGAGCGGTCGATATGCTCGGACGCCTCCGGATGGAAGGTGATGTAAGTGGCGCCGGCCTCGATGAAGTCGCCGATGATGCGATCCACCGGCTTGACCATCAGGTGGGCGTCGATCGGCGCGGTGATGCCGTACTTGCGCAGCGCCGCGCAGACCATCGGGCCGATGGTCAGGTTGGGCACGTAGTGGTTGTCCATCACATCGAAGTGGACGATGTCGGCACCGGCGGCGAGCACGTTATCCACTTCCTCGCCCAGGCGGGCGAAGTCGGCGGAGAGGATCGACGGGGCGATGGCGAAGGGTTGCATGGCGCACCTCAGGCAGGACACGAAAGGCGCGCATTGTAACAGCCCGGACTGGCGCCGGGAGCGGCGCCTGGCGCCTGACAAGCCACCCAACAAACCGCTAGGCTGGGCGTCGCACCTTCCGCCGGAGAAGCTCCATGACCTCACGCCCCGCCTGCCTCGCGCTCTGCCTGCTGTTGCTCGGCGTTCATGCGCACACCGAAGAGCAGGTCGAGAGCGGGGCGCCCGACGCCAAACCGGCCGCCGAGCGCAGCCCCCTGCCGGAGCGCAGCGAACTGGCCGCCCGTGCCCTCGAGCGCCAGCTGGGCGACGCTGAACAACAGCGCCTGCAGGCGGACAGCGAGACATTCCTCGCCCTCTGGCTGCCCGCCAATTCAGGCAAGCCGCACGGCGCGGTCATCCTCCTGCCGGGCGACAACCAGAGCGCCGACTGGCCGCGCAGCGTCGGCCCGCTGCGGCGCAAGCTGCCGGACAGCGGCTGGCACAGCCTGAGCCTGACCCTGCCCGACCCGGCCGGCGAGCTGGGGGGCGAGTTGGCCGGCGAACCGCCAGCCGCTTCGGTCGACGGCACCGAACCCGCACCGGAGGCTCCGGTGGTTGCCATCTCGACGGAGGCGCTCGGCAGCGCCGAAACCGCCACTGAAGCGATAGCCCCCGGCAGCGAGTCCGACGCTACCCTGGCGGCGCTGCACCAGGCGCACAGCGCCCGGGTGCTGGAGCGAATCGCCGCGGGCGTGGCCTTCGCCCAGCAGCAGCAAGCCAAGACCATCGTCCTGCTCGGCCACGGCAGCGGCGCCTATTGGGCCGCTCGCTATCTGACCGAGCGCAAGCCCGATGCCGTGCACAACTTGCTACTGGTCAGCGCCCGCCCCGCCACCGGCTTCGGCGCCGAACTGGAGCAACTGATCCCGGAGCTGGGACTGGCAACCGGGGACTTCTACTATCAGGATCAGCCGGCCGAGCGCGACGCCGCCTTGAAACGCTTGCTGGCCAGCGAACGCCTGGATCACCCCGGCTATACCCAGATCGCCCTCACAGCCCTGCCGGGCAACCCACAGACCGAGCAGGAACAGCTGTTCCGGCGCATCCGCGGCTGGCTCGGCAAACACCTGAATCGCGCCGCGTCGGCGCGCTAAGGGGGCCGCTTGGGGCTCAGCGAAAACCGTGTCGCTGGCGGATCAGCCCGTAGGCCTGACGCAACTCCCGGGTCCGCTCCGTCGCCTCGCGCACCTGCTCGGCAGTGGCGCCACTGCCGGCCAGCTTGTCGGGATGATGCCGGCTCAGCAGGCGGCGATAGGCCTGCTTGATCTGCGCCGGCTCGCTGTCAGCCGCGACCCCGAGCAGCCGCAGGGCCGCCTGGTAACTACCGCCGGCCGTCGCGGCGACCGGCCCCTGCCGGGGCGCATAGGCGGCGCTCAGCGCCTCTTGGGTGGCAGCCGGGACATCCAGCCACTTGCCCCACAGCAGAATCAGCTCGCGCTCGCTGCGACTGACCCGGCCGTCCACCCAGGCCATCCGCCAACAGGCCCGCAGCAGCGCCTCGCCGCGCCCACGGTGACGGCGCAGCGGTGCCCGCAGGCTGTCGCGCCCGGTCTTGCCGCGGGCGAAAGCCTCGATCGCCCGGCGCTGGGCATCCTGATCCAGCGCCAGGCGCTGCATTTCCGCACGTGCCTGACGGATATGCGCCTGCAGCACTTGACCGTCGCACTTGGCCAGACGCCCGAGCAGGATGAACAGCAGCACGTCGTCCCCCGGGGGCGGCGCGGCGCCCAGCCGCTCGCGCAACTCGGCCCAGCCGCGCACACGCAGGCGCCTGTCCGCCACCTGGCCGAGCAGGCCGCCCAACAGGGCGCCGGGAATGCTGGCCACGCTCCAGCCGGCAACGGCCCCCAGCAGGGTCAAGGGCCAGAGCATTTCAGCGACCCGGCTCGAGCAGCTGTTCGGCTTCGGCCAGCCGCTCATGGCTGCCGACATCGACCCAGCGACCGGCGAAGCGCTCGCCCGTCACCTGCGCCTCGGCCATAGCGGCGCGCAGCAGCGGCGCCAGCTTGAAGGCGCCGGGCTGGCAGCCGGCGAACAGTGACGGCGACAGCACGGCGATGCCGCTGTAGGTCAGGCTCGGCTGCCCGGCCTGCGCATCGGCGACCTGGCCGCGGTCCAGGCGAAAATCGCCCACCGGGTGGTGCGCCGGGTTGTCCACCAGCACCAGATGGGCCAGCCCGGCCAGCGGGCGACTGAGTTCGGCGAAGGAATAGTCGGTGAAGATATCGCCATTGACCACCAGGAAGGGCTCCTCGCCGAGCAAGGGCAAGGCACGAAAGATGCCGCCGCCGGTCTCCAGCGGTTCGCCTTCGGCGGAGTAGCGCAGGCTCAGGCCGAAGCGCGCGCCCTCGCCGAGGTGCTCTTCGATCTGCTGGCCCAGCCAGGCATGGTTGATCACCACCTCGCTGAAGCCGGCTGCCGCCAGGGCCCGAAGGTGATACTCGATCAAGGGCACGCCCGCCACCCGCACCAGCGGCTTGGGCGTGTGCAGGGTCAAGGGACGCAGGCGCTCGCCCTTGCCGGCGGCGAGGATCATCGCCTTCATGCCGACACCACTGCCGGCTGCGGCAGGCTGGCGAGCAGCTCAGCCAACTCGGCCAGCTCGGGGCGACGCGCCAACACCGCCTGGATATAAGTGAAGAAGCGCGGCACATCCTCCAGGTAGCGGGGTTTGCCGTCCCGGTGACAGATCCGCGCGAAGATACCGATCACCTTGAGATGACGCTGCACGCCCATCAGGTCGCTGGCGCGCAGGAAGTCCTCGAAGTCTTCCTGCACCGGCACGCCCGCGGCGCGGGCCTGGTGCCAGTAGTCCTGCAGCCACTCGCGCACCCGTGCCTCGGGCCAGCTGAGGAAGGCATCCTTGAACAGGCAGGTGACGTCGTAGGTCACCGGACCATAGACCGCATCCTGGAAATCCAGCACGCCGGGGTTCGGCTCGCTGAGCATCAGATTGCGCGGCATGTAGTCGCGGTGTACCAGCACCCTGGGCTGAGCCAGCGCGCTGTCGATCAGTAGGGTGCAGACGCGCTGCCAGGCAGCCTGCTGCGTCGCGCTCAGCTCGACGCCGAGGTGACGGCGCAGGTACCAGTCCGGAAACAGCTGCAGCTCGCGCAGCAACAGGGCCTCGTCGTAGCAAGGCAAGTCGGCATCCATCGGCAAGCGCTGAAACGCCAGCAAGGCCTGCACAGCATCGCCCATCAGGCCATCGGCGCTCTGCTCATCGATCACCTCCAGGTAGGTCTGCCGGCCCAGATCGCTGAGCAGCAGGAAGCCGCGCTCGAGATCCGCCGCCAGGATCTGCGGCACATTGACCCCGGCCCCGGCGAGCAGCCCGGCGACCTTGACGAAGGGCCGGCAGTCTTCCTGGGGCGGCGGCGCATCCATGACGATCAGGCTGCGCGCACCGGCCTGCCAGCGGAAATAGCGGCGAAAGCTGGCGTCGCTGCTGGCGGCCGTCAGCGCGGCGTCCGGCACCGCGCCCCAGCCCCGTTCGGCGAATAGCGCAGGCAACTGCTGATCGAGCCACTGTTTGAGGAGTTGCAGGCGTACATCTTGTTCAGGCATTACAAGGGTCTCCGACGGCGCTAGCCGTTGCGCGGGTCATGCTTTATTATCCAGCATCTTTTTAAGCCCATCGAGAGGCGTGCGGCCCCTGGGCCGATGGCGCGCAGGAAGCCCGGAAAAATAAGATGGCAGTAAAAATCCCCGCGGTTCGTAAAAAATTCCCACTTCTGGTCACTGGCGGTCTTCTAGCCCTTCAACCCGTCGCTGGTCAATTCGCAATTGCAGCCGAACAGTTCGACTGTCGGGCATCCGCCACCGGCGGCTGGGCCTGTGCGCCGAAAACCAGCGAGGCCGCTTTGCCGGCCCGCCCGATGCACAGCGGCTCGGCCATCAGCGCCGGCACGGCCGCCACAACAGGCGACGACAAGGCGGCGCGCACCACCCTGGTGACGGAAAGCCGCGGCAAGGCCCTGGCCTCGCGCAGCGCCGATTACAGCCACCTGGACTGGGTGCCGCGCGAGCAGCTCAACCCGGCACAACTGGCCGAGGTGGCGCCCTACTGCGCTGGCGCCTATGTCGAGCCGCGCCGGCCGGGCATGAACGACCAGACGCCGATGGACGAGGCGCCGCTGTTCGTCTCCGCCAAGGCCTCGCGCTACGAGCAGCAGGAGCAGGTCGCCACCCTCGCCGGCGACGTGGTGATCCGCCAGGCCGGCATGCAGATCGAGGCCGACGAAGCCAACCTGCGCCAGGCCGAGAGCCGCGGCGAACTGATCGGCAACGTGCGCCTGCGCGACCAGGGCATGCTGGTGGTCGGCGACCGCGCCGAGTTGCAACTGGATAACGGCGAAGCCAAGGTCGACAACGCCGAGTACGTGCTGCACAAGAGCCACGTGCGCGGCAGCGCCCTCTACGCCAAGCGCGAAGAGTCGGCGATCATCCGCCTGAAGGACGGTACCTACACCAGCTGCGAACCGGGCAGCAACGCCTGGCACCTGAGGGGCAACAACATCACCCTCAACCCGGCCACCGGTTTCGGCACCGCGACCAACGTGACCCTGCGGGTGAAGGACATTCCGGTGTTCTACACGCCCTACATCTATTTCCCGATCGACGACCGCCGCCAGTCGGGCTTCCTGCCGCCGAGCATCGGCAGCTCCAGCGACAGCGGCGTCACGCTGCAGACGCCTTACTACTTCAACCTGGCGCCGAACTACGACGCCACCCTGTACCCGACCTATATGAGCGATCGCGGCCTGCTCATGGAAGGCGAGTTCCGCTACCTGACCAAGAGCAGCGAAGGCCAGCTGGGCGCCGCCTACCTCGACGACAGCAACGACGATCGCAAGCTGCAGTCCGAGTACGAGGACCAGCGCTGGCTGTACAGCTGGCAGCACCGTGGCGGCCTCGACTCGCGCCTGCTGGCGGAAGTCGACTACACCGACATCAGCGACCCGTACTACTTCCAGGACCTGGACACCGACCTGGGTATCGAGACCACCGCCTATGTCAACCAGCGCGGCACCCTGACCTATCGCGGCGACAGTTATACCGCGCGGCTGAACGCCCACGCCTACGAACTGGCCAACATCACCGACATCACCCCCTATAACCGTCTGCCGCAGATCACCCTGGACGGCACCCTGCCCTTCCACCCGGGCGGCCTGGACTTCAGCTACGGCAGCGAACTGGTGCGTTTCGACCGCAACCTGCGCTCGGGCTTCTTCACCGACGAGAACGGCAATACCGGCACCGATGAATTCCGCTGGTACGACGACCGCCTGCGCGGCCTCGCCCGCGCCAACGGCGAGCGCCTGCACCTCGAGCCGGGCATAAGCCTGCCGCTGAACTGGAACTGGGGCTTCATCAAGCCCCAGGTCAAGTACCTGCAGACCCACTACAACCTCAGCCTCGACCAGCAGGGCAAGAGCACGCTGCTCGCCGAGCAGGAGTTCAGCGGCAGCCAGGACCGCGGCCTCGGTCTGTTCAGCGTGGACAGCGGCCTGTATTTCGACCGCGACACCCAGTGGTTCGGCAAGGCCTTCCGCCAGACCCTGGAACCGCGCGCGTTCTACCTCTACGTGCCGGAAGAGGACCAGACCGATATCCCGGTGTTCGACACTGGCGAAAACACCTTCAGCTACTCCTCGCTGTGGCGCGAGAACCGCTTCTCCGGCAAGGACCGCATCGGCGACGAGAACAAGCTGTCGCTGGGCGTCACCAGCCGCTGGATCGAACCCAACGGCTTCGAGCGCCAGCGCTTCAGCATCGGCCAGTCCTTCTACCTGGCCGACCGCAAGGTGCAGTTGCCGGGCATCGACTACCGCACCCGCGCCGACGCCCAGGCCTCGCAGTCGCCCTACGCACTGGAATACCTGTACCGCTTCAACCGCGACTGGCGCCTCTCCTCGGACTTCAACTGGGACCCGGATACCCACCGCACCCGCTCGGGCAGCGCGATGTTCCACTACCAGCCTGAAGACAACCCGAACAAGGTGGTCAATGCCGGTTATCGCTACCGCAACGACGCCGTGCGTTACGACCAGGCGAGCGGCAACTGGGTAGTCGGCAACGGCGACTATGGCACCCCAGGCAGCGCCAACTACATCAAGGACTACTACAAGATCAGCCAGCACGACTTCTCGGTGATCTGGCCGATCGTCCCGCAGTGGAGCGTGATCTCCCGCTGGCAGTACGACTACAGCCGCAACCGTACCCTAGAGGCCTTCGGCGGTTTCGAGTACGACAGTTGCTGCTGGAAGCTGCGCCTGATCAACCGTTACTGGATCGACTACGACGAAGTC
The DNA here is from genome assembly GCF_013388395.1 of Pseudomonas sp. LPB0260. Taxonomy (NCBI): domain Bacteria; kingdom Pseudomonadati; phylum Pseudomonadota; class Gammaproteobacteria; order Pseudomonadales; family Pseudomonadaceae; genus Pseudomonas; species Pseudomonas sp. LPB0260. The sequence continues at coordinate 653,490 of NZ_CP058247.1, forward strand.
AGCCTCAACCCCTCGCTTAACGACGAAGCCGATACCGGGATCTTCCTGCAGATCGTGCTCAAGGGCCTGGGCGGTGTGACTGGCAACAAGGTGGAGACTTTCCTCGACCAAGGCATTCAAGGTTATCGTGAACGTGAAGACCAAGCTTTCTGATTGCATGCGCCCGCTGCTGCTGGGCGCGCTGTTCCTCGGCGCTGCGGCGCAGGCCGAAGTGAAATCCCTCGACCGCGTGGTGGCGATCGTCGACAACGACGTGATCATGCAGAGCCAGCTCGACGCCCGGGTGCGCGAAGTCCAGCAGACCATCGCCAAGCGCGGCGCCGAAGTGCCGCCGCAGAGCGTGCTGGATGGTCAGGTGCTGGAGCGCCTGATCATCGAGAACATCCAGCTGCAGATCGGCGACCGCTCCGGCATCCGCATCACCGACGAGGAACTCAACCAGGCCCTCGGCACCATTGCCCAGCGCAATGGCATGAGCCTGGAGCAGTTCCGCGCCGCCCTGGCGAAGGACGGCCTGTCCTACGCCGATGCCCGCGACCAGGTGCGCCGCGAGATGATCATCAGCCGCGTGCGCCAGCGCAGGGTGGCCGAGCGCATCCAGGTGACCGACCAGGAAGTGCAGAACTTCCTCGCCTCCGACCTCGGCAAGCTGCAGCTATCGGAAGAGTTCCGCCTGGCCAACATCCTCATCCCGGTCCCCGAGGCCGCCTCGCCGGAAACCATCCAGGCAGCCGAACGCCAGGCCCGCGAGCTGTATCAGCAGCTGCAGCGCGGCGCCGACTTCGCCCAGCTGGCCATCGCCCGCTCGGCCAGTGAAACCGCCCTGGAAGGCGGCGAAATGGGCTGGCGCAAGGCGGCCCAGCTGCCGCCACCGTTCGACGCCATGATCGGCGCCCTGTCGGTCGGCGAGGTCACCGAACCGATGCGCACCCCGGGTGGCTTCATCCTGCTCAAGCTGCTGGAAAAGCGCGGCGGCGCCAGTCAGGTGCGCGACGAAGTCAACGTCCGGCATATCCTGATCAAGCCCAGCGAAATTCGCAGCGACGCGGAAACCAAGCGCCTGGTCGAGCGCCTGCACCAGCGCATCCAGTCCGGCGAGGACTTCGCCGAGCTGGCCAAGAGCTTCTCCGAAGATCCGGGCTCGGCGCTCAACGGCGGCAGCCTGAGCTGGATCGATCCGAGCGCGCTGGTGCCGGAGTTCCGCGAGGTGATGGCCAACACCGCCAGCGGCGAGCTGTCCAAGCCGTTCAAGACCGGCTATGGCTGGCACATCCTGCAGGTAATGGGCCGGCGCGCCACCGACAGCAGCGCTGAGTTCCGCGAGCAGCAGGCGCTGAACCTGCTGCGCAACCGCAAGTACGACGAAGAACTGCAAGCCTGGCTGCGGCAGATCCGCGACGAGGCCTACGTCGAGACCAAGCTGTAACACCACCGCACCAAGAAGAGCCCGGCCCTTAGCGCCGGGCTTTTTGCTTTCAGGGTGGCGCGGCTTAAGATAGGCGCCTGCCCAATGTCCGCCCAGGCGGCGCAATCGAGACCCTGCCCATGACCGCTCCGCAGCTTTTCGCATTGACCCCCGGCGAGCCGGCAGGCATCGGCCCCGACCTGTGCCTGCTACTGGCTCGCCAGGCACAACCCAGGCCCCTGGTCGCCATCGCCAGCCTGCCGATGCTCGCCGAGCGCGCCCGCCTGCTGGGCATTGCCATCGAACTGATCGCCGTGACCCCGGGCGCCTGGCCCGAGCAGCCAAGCCCCGCTGGCAGCCTGTACGTCTGGGACACACCAATGGCCGCAACAGTACAGCCCGGCCAGCTGGAACCGGCCAACGCCGGCTACGTCCTGGAGACCCTGACCCGCGCCGGCCGGGGCTGCCTCGACGGACACTTCGCCGCCATGATCACCGCCCCGGTGCACAAGGGTGTGATCAACCAGGCCGGCATCCCTTTCTCCGGCCACACCGAGTTTCTCGCCGAGCTCACGCGTACCGAGCAGGTGGTGATGATGCTCGCCACCCGTGGCCTGCGCGTGGCCCTGGTGACCACCCACCTGCCGCTCAAGGACGTGGCCGCCGCCATCACCGCCGAGCGTGTGACGCGCGTGACGCGCATCCTCGACCGCGACCTGCGCACGAAATTCGGCATCGCCCAGCCGCGCATCCTGGTCTGTGGCCTCAACCCCCATGCCGGCGAGGGCGGCCACCTCGGCCGCGAAGAAATCGAGATCATCGAGCCGACGCTCGAACGCCTGCGCAGTGAAGGCCTGGACCTGGTCGGCCCGCTGCCGGCCGACACCCTGTTCACTCCCAAGCACCTCGACCACTGCGACGCGGTGCTGGCGATGTACCACGACCAGGGCTTGCCCGTACTCAAGTACAAGGGCTTCGGCGCCGCGGTCAACGTCACCCTCGGCCTGCCGATCATCCGCACCTCGGTCGACCATGGCACCGCCCTGGACCTGGCCGGAAGCGGCCGGATCGACAGCGGCAGCCTGCAGGTCGCCCTGGAAACCGCCTACCAGATGGCCGCGAGCCGCGCCTAGGCGGAGCTACTCCCTGCCGGGGCGCACGTCACGGCCTACGGCTTGCGCGCCCTTTGCTGTTAAACTGCCGCCCTTTGCATTCGCTTTAAGCTTGCGGCTTGAAGCCTGGAGCCGCTGCCATGTCCGACACCTACCAACACCGCGCACGCAAGCGCTTCGGCCAGAACTTCCTGCACGACGCCGGGGTCATCCACCGCATCCTGCGCGCCATCCATCCGCGCGAGGGCGAGCGCCTGCTGGAGATCGGCCCGGGACAGGGCGCGCTGACCGAAGGCCTGCTCGGCAGTGGCGCGCAGCTCGACGTAATCGAGCTCGATCGCGACCTGGTGCCGATCCTCAACGGCAAGTTCGCCGCGGAGCCGCGCTTCCAGCTGCACCAGGGCGACGCCCTGAAGTTCGACTTCCAGCGCCTCGAACCGGCCCCACGCAGCCTGCGGGTGGTCGGCAACCTGCCGTACAACATCTCCACCCCGCTGATCTTCCACCTGCTGGACAACGCCGCGGTGATCCGCGACATGCACTTCATGTTGCAGAAGGAAGTGGTCCAGCGCCTCGCCGCCGGCCCCGGCGGTGGCGACTGGGGGCGGCTGTCGATCATGGTGCAGTACCACTGCCGGGTCGAACACCTGTTCGATGTCGGCCCCGGGGCGTTCAGCCCTCCGCCCAAGGTCGACTCGGCCATCGTCCGCCTGGTGCCCCATGAGGTGCTGCCGCACCCCGCCAAGGATCACCAGCTGCTCGAGCGCGTCGTGCGCGAGGCCTTCAACCAGCGCCGCAAGACCCTGCGCAACACGCTGAAGGCGCTGTTGCCGGCCAGCGCGATCGAGGCCGCCGGCGTCGACGGCAGCCTGCGCCCGGAACAGCTCGACCTGGCCGCCTTCGTACGCCTGGCCGACCAGCTGGCACAGCAACCCGCAGCGGCCACCAGCAACTAGACTGGTCTTCCAGTTCAGCGAGTCTCAACGCATGCCCGATTCCCGTTACCAGGTCGACGTCACGGTCGCCACCCGCTACCTGCCGGAGCAATCCCAGCCGGAGCAGAACCGCTACGCCTTCGCCTACACCGTGACCATCGCCAATAATGGCCAGCAGCCGGCCAAGCTGCTGTCGCGCCACTGGCTGATCACCGATGGCGATGGACGCGTGCAGGAGGTGCGCGGCGCCGGCGTCGTCGGCCAGCAGCCGCTGATTGCCCCCGGCGAGAGCCACACCTATAGCAGCGGCACGGTGCTGGCGACCCGGGTGGGCGCGATGCAGGGCAGCTATCAGATGATCGCCGAGGACGGCAAGCGCTTCGACGCGATCATCGCCCCTTTCCGCCTCTTCGTACCGGGCTCGCTGCACTGATGGCAACCTACGCCGTTGGCGACCTGCAAGGCTGCCTGCAACCGCTGCGCTGCCTGTTGCAGCGCGTCGCCTTCGACCCGGCCAAGGACCGCCTGTGGCTGGTCGGCGACCTGGTCAACCGCGGCCCGGAGTCCCTCGCCACCCTGCGTTTCGTCTACTCCCTGCGTGAGGCGGTGACCTGCGTGCTGGGCAATCACGACCTGCACCTGCTGGCCGCCGCCCACAATATCGAGCGCCTGAAGAAAGCCGACACCCTGCGCGAGATCCTCGACGCACCGGATCGCGAGGAACTGCTCGACTGGCTGCGCCGGCAGAAGTTGCTGCACTACGACGCCGACCGCGACATCGCCCTGGTGCATGCCGGCATTCCGCCACAATGGTCATTGGACAAGGCCTTGAGCAGAGCGGCCGAGGTCGAGGAGGCGCTGCGCGACGACGGCCGCTTGCCCCTGTTCCTCGACGGCATGTACGGTAATGAACCGGCCAGGTGGAGCGGCGAACTGCAGGGCATCACCCGCCTGCGGGTGATCACCAACTACTTCACCCGCATGCGCTTCTGCACGGCCGACGGCACCCTGGACCTGAAGAGCAAGGAAGGCCTCGACAGCGCGCCGCCCGGCTACGCCCCCTGGTTCAGTCACGCGAACCGCAAGACCCGTGGCCAGAAGATCGTCTTCGGCCACTGGGCCGCGCTGGAAGGCCGCTGCAGCGAACCCGGCCTGTTCGCCCTGGACACCGGCTGCGTCTGGGGCGGGGCCATGACCCTATTGAATATCGACAGCGGCGAACGCCACCGCTGCGACTGCAACGAGGAAACACCGTGAGCGAGTTCAAGCGCATCTCCCCGCAACAGGCGCAAGCCCTGCGCCAGCAGGGCGCCGCCGTGGTCGACATCCGCGACCCACAGAGCTTCGCCGCCGGCCACATCAGTGGCTCGCAGCACCTGGACAACTATTCGCTGGCGGACTTCATCGCCCGGGCCGATCTCGACGCCCCGCTGATCGTCACCTGCTACCACGGCAACTCCAGCCAGAGCGCCGCCGCCTACCTGGTCGGCCAGGGCTTTTCCGAGGTCTACAGCCTGGACGGCGGCTTCGAGCTGTGGCGCGCCAGCTATCCGGCCGATGTCGCGCAGAACTCGGGCGAGTAAAAAAAATACTGTCCGCTGCCTAGCGGCAACCCCGCGCCACTTCTGCGTCCGCGCCCGGCACCGGGCGCGGCAATATCTTGTTATCGTTGCGCCGCGCTTGCTCTTCCAGATTCCGAACTATCCTTACCTCAGGCCATCCAAAAATCAGGGAAAGCCGGCTGACCGGCTTCGGGCCAACGGTAACGACCTTTTGTATTCTGGGGGATCTTCGTCGGCACTCTCATCGGCTGCGCCTTAGCACCCGAACGACCGATCCCTCGCCCGGCTCCGAGCATCGACCGAGGTGACGTCATGAGTATTTTCAGCCACTTCCAACAACGCTTCGAAGCAACTCGCCAGGAGGAATACAGCCTCCAAGAGTACCTCGAGCTCTGCAAGCAAGACCCCAGTGCCTACGCGACCGCCGCCGAGCGCCTGCTGATGGCGATCGGCGAGCCTGAGCTGCTCGACACCTCGAGCAACGCCCGGCTGTCGCGGATCTTCTCCAACAAGATGATTCGCCGCTACCCGGCCTTTGCCGACTTCCACGGCATGGAAGAGTGCATCGACCAGATCGTCGCCTTCTTCCGCCACTCCGCCCAGGGCCTGGAAGAGAAGAAGCAGATTCTCTACCTGCTGGGTCCGGTCGGCGGCGGCAAGTCGTCCCTGGCGGAGAAGCTCAAGGAGCTGATGGAGAAGGTGCCCTTCTATGCGATCAAGGGTTCGCCGGTATTCGAGTCGCCGCTGGGCCTGTTCAATGCCGCGGAGGACGCCACGATCCTCGAAGAGGATTTCGGCATCCCGCGGCGCTACCTGACCACCGTCATGTCGCCCTGGGCGACCAAGCGCCTGTCAGAGTTCGGTGGGGACATCAGCCAGTTCCGCGTGGTCAAGCTCTACCCTTCGGTCCTCAACCAGATCGCCATCGCCAAGACCGAGCCGGGCGACGAGAACAACCAGGACATCTCCGCCCTGGTCGGCAAGGTGGATATCCGCAAGCTCGAGGAGTTCCCGCAGAACGACGCCGACGCCTACAGCTACTCAGGCGCCCTGTGCCGCGCCAACCAGGGTCTGATGGAATTCGTCGAGATGTTCAAGGCACCGATCAAGGTGCTGCACCCGCTGCTGACGGCCACCCAGGAAGGCAACTACAACAGCACCGAGGGCCTCGGCGGCCTGCCGTTCAACGGCATCCTGCTGGCCCACTCCAACGAGTCCGAGTGGCACAGCTTCCGCAATAACAAGAACAACGAAGCGTTCATCGACCGCATCTACATCGTCAAGGTGCCCTACTGCCTGCGCGTCACCGACGAGATCAAGATCTACGACAAGCTCCTGACCAACAGCTCCCTGGCCCATGCCCATTGCGCACCCGACACCCTGAAGATGCTCGCGCAGTTCTCCGTACTGTCGCGCCTGAAGGAGCCGGAGAACTCCAACATCTACTCGAAGATGCGCGTCTACGACGGCGAGAACCTCAAGGATACCGACCCCAAGGCCAAGTCGATCCAGGAATACCGCGACAACGCCGGCGTCGACGAGGGCATGAACGGCCTGTCGACTCGCTTCGCCTTCAAGATCCTCTCCAAGGTGTTCAACTTCGACGCCCACGAGGTGGCGGCCAACCCCGTACACCTGCTGTATGTGCTCGAGCAGCAGATCGATCAGGAGCAGTTCCCCGCCGAGGTGCGTGAGCGTTACCTGCGCTTCATCAAGGAATACCTGGCACCGCGCTACATCGAGTTCATCGGCAAGGAAATCCAGACCGCCTACCTCGAGTCCTACAGCGAATACGGGCAGAACATCTTCGACCGCTACGTGCTGTACGCCGACTTCTGGATTCAGGACCAGGAATACCGCGACCCGGAAACCGGCGAGATCCTCAACCGCGTAGCCCTGAACGAGGAACTGGAGAAAATCGAGAAGCCGGCCGGCATCAGCAACCCGAAGGATTTCCGCAACGAGATCGTCAACTTCGTGCTGCGCGCCCGCGCCAACAACAATGGCAAGAACCCGACCTGGCTGAGCTACGAGAAACTGCGTGTCGTGATCGAGAAGAAGATGTTCTCCAACACCGAAGACCTCTTGCCGGTCATCAGCTTCAACGCCAAGGCAAGCAAGGAGGACCAGCAGAAACACAACGACTTCGTCAAGCGCATGGTCGAGCGCGGTTACACCGACAAGCAGGTACGCCTGCTCTCCGAGTGGTACCTGCGGGTTCGCAAATCGCAGTAAAGCAGCCTCAAGCCATCAGCCTTAAGCTGCAACTGGATCGTCTGCAGCTTTTGGCTTGAAGCGAAAGCTCCCCGGAGGGGCCTATGAGCTATGTGATAGACCGGCGCCTTAGCGGCAAGAACAAGAGCACGGTAAATCGCCAGCGATTCCTGCGGCGCTACCGTGACCACATCAAGAAGGCGGTGGAGGAGGCGGTCAGCCGCCGCTCCATCACCGACATGGAGCACGGCGAGCAGATCAGCATTCCCGGTCGCGACATCGACGAGCCGGTGTTGCACCACGGCCGCGGCGGCCGGCAGACCATCGTCCACCCTGGCAACAAGGAGTTCACTGCCGGCGAGCATATCCCGCGCCCACCAGGCGGCGGGGGCGGCAAGGGCGGCGGCAAGGCCAGCAATAGCGGCGAAGGGATGGACGAATTCGTCTTCCAGATCACCCAGGAAGAGTTTCTCGACTTCATGTTCGAGGATCTGGAGCTGCCCAACCTGGTCAAGCGGCACCTGACCGGCGCCGACACCTTCAAGTCGGTTCGAGCCGGCATCAGCAGCGTCGGCAACCCGTCGCGGATCAACATCGTTCGCACCCTCCGCTCGGCCCATGCGCGGCGCATCGCCCTGTCCGGCAGCAGCCGCAACAAGCTGCGCGCGGCACTGGCCGAGCTGGAGCGGCTCAAGCGCGAAGAACCGGACAACCTGAGCGACATCCAGGAGATGGAGGCCGAGATCGCTCGGCTGCGCGCGCACATTGGCCGCCTGCCCTTCCTCGACACCTTCGACCTCAAGTACAACCTGCTGGTCAAGCAGCCCAACCCCAGCTCCAAGGCGGTGATGTTCTGCCTGATGGACGTGTCTGGCTCCATGACCCAGGCCACCAAGGATATCGCCAAGCGTTTCTTCATCCTGCTCTACCTGTTCCTCAAGCGCAGCTACGACAAGATCGACGTGGTGTTTATCCGCCACCACACCAGTGCGAAAGAGGTCGACGAGGAGGAGTTCTTCTATTCCCGCGAAACCGGCGGCACCATCGTCTCCAGCGCCCTCAAGCTGATGCAGGAGATCATGGCCGAGCGCTACCCGATCAACGAATGGAACATCTACGGTGCCCAGGCGTCGGACGGCGACAACTGGAATGACGACTCGCCCATTTGTCGCGATATCCTGATAAAGCAGATCATGCCGTTCGTGCAGTATTTCACCTACGTCGAGATCACCCCCCGCGAACACCAGGCGTTGTGGTTCGAGTACGAGCAGGTCTGCGAACGCTTCGAGGATACCTTCGCCCAGCAACAGCTGGTCTCGGCGTCGGATATCTACCCGGTGTTCCGCGAACTGTTCCAGCGGAGGCTCGTAACATGACCAGTTATGACAGCTCAGCCCGCACCAGCGCGAAACGGCGCAAACCTATCGCCACCGGTTCGGAATGGACCTTCGAACTGATCCGCGCCTTCGACCGCGAGATCAGCCGCCTGGCCGAACGCTACGCGCTGGACACCTATCCCAACCAGATCGAAGTGATCACCGCCGAGCAGATGATGGACGCCTACGCCTCGGTGGGCATGCCGCTGGGCTATCACCACTGGTCCTACGGCAAACACTTCCTCAGCACCGAGAAGAACTACAAGCGCGGCCAGATGGGCCTGGCGTACGAGATCGTGATCAACTCCGACCCGTGCATCGCCTACCTGATGGAGGAGAACACCCTGTGCATGCAGGCGCTGGTGATCGCCCACGCCTGTTACGGACACAACAGCTTCTTCAAGGGCAACTACCTGTTCCGCAGCTGGACCGACGCCAGTTCGATCATCGACTACCTGGTGTTCGCCAAGCAGTACATCACCCAGTGCGAGGAGCGCCATGGCATCGATGCGGTGGAGGACCTGCTCGACTCCTGCCATGCCCTGATGAACTACGGCGTAGACCGCTACAAGCGGCCCTACCCGATTTCCGCCGAAGAGGAGCGGCGGCGTCAGAAGGAGCGCGAGGAGCACCTGCAGAAGCAGATCAACGACCTGTGGCGCACCATCCCCAAGGGCGCCAGCAAGGATGGCGAGAAGGACAGCAAGCGCTTCCCCGCCGAGCCCCAGGAGAACATCCTCTACTTCCTGGAAAAACATGCGCCACTGCTCGAGCCCTGGCAGCGCGAGGTGATCCGCATCGTGCGCAAGATCGCCCAGTACTTCTACCCGCAGCGCCAGACCCAGGTGATGAACGAAGGCTGGGCCACGTTCTGGCACTACACCCTGATGAACGACCTGTACGACGAGGGCCTGATCACCGAGGGCTTTATCCTGGAGTTCCTCCAGTCGCATACCGCCGTGATCTACCAGCCGCCATTCGACAGCCCCTACTACAGTGGCATCAACCCCTATACCCTGGGCTTCGCCATGTACCGCGACATCCGCCGAATCTGCGAGGAGCCTACCGAGGAAGACCGCCGCTGGTTCCCCGACATCGCCGGCAGCGACTGGCTGAGCACCCTGAAGTTCGCCATGAAGAGCTTCAAGGACGAAAGCTTTATCCTGCAGTATCTGTCGCCCAAGGTGATTCGCGACCTCAAGCTGTTCAGCGTTCTGGACGACGACCAGAAGGACGAGCTGGTGGTGCCGGCCATCCACGATGAAGCGGGCTATCGCACCATCCGCGAAACCTTGGCGGCGCAATACAACCTCGGCAATCGCGAGCCCAACGTGCAGATCTGGAGCATCGACCGCCGCGGTGACCGCTCGCTGACCCTGCGCCACCAGCAGCACGACCGCAAACCCCTGGGCACCTCGACCGAGGAAGTGATGAAGCACCTGCACCGCCTGTGGGGCTTCGACATCCACCTGGAGACCTTCCAGGGCGACCAGCTGATCGAGACTCATCATGTGCCGCCGCGGGGCGATCCCGATCAGGAAGGCGACTACCCGCGCCTGGACCTGGTCATCCCGCCAGTCTGAGCCCGCGCACGGCCGGCTGCTTGCCCATGAGCAGCCGGCCCACAACCCTGCAGACGCCGATCCGCCAATAAGCCTTTCCCCTGCTGCCAGCGCAACCGCTATCCTCTGCGACATCGGAGGTAGTCATGCAGATATACAAAGTGGGCGGTGCGGTACGTGATCGCCTGTTGGGGCGCAAGGTCGAAGAAACAGACTGGGTGGTGGTCGGCACCACCGCCGAACACATGCTGGAGCAAGGGTTTCGCCCGGTAGGCGCGGACTTCCCGGTGTTTCTCCACCCCAAGAGCGGCGAGGAATACGCCCTGGCCCGCACCGAGCGCAAGAGCGGCCGGGGCTACGGCGGCTTCACCTTCTACGCCAGCCCCGACGTCACCCTGGAACAAGACCTGATCCGCCGCGACCTGACGGTCAACGCCATGGCCGAGGACGCGCACGGCCAGCTGATCGATCCCTATGGCGGCCAGCGTGATCTCGCGGCGCGCCTGTTGCGCCACGTCTCCCCGGCTTTTGCCGAAGACCCGTTGCGTGTGCTCCGGGTCGCCCGTTTCGCCGCCCGCTACGCACCCGACGGGTTCTGCGTGGCGACGGAAACCCTCGAGCTGATGCGCCAGCTCAGCGAGTCCGGCGAACTGTCGGCGCTCACCCCCGAGCGCAGCTGGAAGGAAATCTCCCGCGCCCTGCTCGAACCGCGGCCCGACGTGTTCATCCAGGTGCTACGCGACTGCGGCGCGCTCAAGGCGCTGCTGCCGGAGGTCGACGCCCTGTTCGGCGTACCGCAGCCTGCGGCCCACCACCCGGAAATCGATACCGGCGTGCACGTGCTCAGCGTGCTGCGCCAATGCGCGGAGCATCAGCAACCGTTGACGGTGCGCTGGGCCTGCCTGCTGCATGACGTTGGCAAGGGCCTGACCCCGCAGGCGCAGTGGCCGCGGCATGTTGCCCACGAACAACGCGGCCTGCCGTTGATCCGTTCGATCAACCAGCGCTGCAAGGCCCCAAGAGACTGCCAGGAACTGGCCCTGCTGGTGGGCGAGTACCACACCCACGGCCATCGGGCCCTGGAGCTGAAGGCTTCGACCCTGCTGGAGCTGCTACAACACTTCGACGTGTTCCGGCGACCGCAGCGCTTCGAGGAGTTTATCGCCGCCTGCGAGATGGATGCGCGCGGCCGCGAAGGCCTGGAGCAGCGTGCCTACCCGCAGGCGGACTACCTGCGCCGGGCCATGCAGGTGGCCCGCGAGGTAGCCGTGCAGCCCCTGCTGGAGCAGGGGTTCAAAGGCGCCGAGCTGGGCGAAGCGCTGAAGCGACAACGCCTGCAGGCACTCAAGGACTACAAGGCGAGCCCGCCAGCCTAGCCAGCCGGGCTGTGCTAGCGCCGAGCCGTCGGCGGGCAGGCAAGCAGCAGGGACGCCGGGGTCAGCTCATGGCCGCGCCACTGGAATGCCACCGGCCACAGCTGTTGATCGATGCTGGCTGCCTGCCACAATTCGGCGAAACGGCGCTGCACCTCAGGGTGCAGCGCCTCGGGCGCGAGCAAAGCCAGCGGCCAGAGCACGAAGGCGTTTTTGAGAATCTCCGCCCGCGGCAGAATCAGGCCGTCGAAATTGCCGACCTGGTCGCCATACAGCAGCACATCGATATCCAGCGGCAGGCCCTTGCGCTCTGGCGCATAGCGACCGTTGTCCGCCTCGATGAACTTCAGGCGTCGATCCAGCTCGCCCAGCGGCAAGTTGCTGTAACCGGTGACCACCAGGTTGAAGAAGGGACCGCTCTTGATCCCCACCGCATGGCTCTCGAAAACCGGCGAACAGCGCATATCGTGAAGCAAGCCAGACAGCGCATCGAGGCCAGCGCACAGATGGGCTTCACGCTCGATATTGCTACCGAGACCGAGAAAAACCGGGATCAGCGACATCCGCGCTCGATCTCCACGCCAACCCCGCCCAGGGCCGCGGGCACCGCGCCCGGCTTGGTCAGCTTGAGGCGCAACCAGGGTATCTGGAACTCGGCCATCAGCAGCTCGGCCAGGCGCTCCGCCAGGGTCTCCACCAGAATGAACTGCGCCTCGCCGACATAGGCCTGAACCCGGGCCGACACCGCGGCATAGTCCAGCGCCTTGCTCAGGTCGTCACCCGCCGCCGCCGGGCGATTGTCCCACCCCAGGTACAGGTCCAGGCGCAGGCACTGGCGAATGGTGCGCTCCCAGTCGTACGCGCCGATCACCGTGTCGACTTCCAGACCCTCGATAAACACTATGTCCAAGCACTCTCTCCACAACGCGGCGTGGCCGCGGCACCGGGCCGACGCCCTGCGCACCATCATTGCGCAGGACTATACGGCATTGATAGCGGACTAAAATGTCCATTTACGACGCAGAATACAGTGACCGCCAGCCTGGGCCTGGCGAGCCTCGCCAGCGGGCTGTCGCCCCCTCGCTCGCTACCTGCTGCGACGGCCTGTAGAATCACCCCATCCCTCGCCGTGGAATGGATACCATGTTTTGGCTGCTGGCGGTCCTCGCCTACCTGCTGGGCTCGTTGTCCTTCGCCATTCTGCTCAGCCGCGTGGCGGGCGGACCGGATCCGCGCGCCAGCGGCTCGGGAAACCCCGGCGCCACCAACATGCTGCGCGTGGCCGGCAAACGCCTGGCGGTGCTGACCCTGCTGGGCGACCTGCTCAAAGGCCTCGTGCCCGTGCTGGTCGCCAAACTGCTGGGTCTGGACTTGCAACAGCAGGCCTGGATCGGCCTCGCCGCCGTAGTCGGCCACCTCTATCCGCTGTATTTCCGCTTCCATGGCGGCAAGGGCGTCGCCACCTCCGCCGGCATGCTCCTGGGCCTCTATCCTCCCGCCGCACTCCTGGCGATCGCCGCCTGGCTGCTGACCTTCGCCCTGACCCGCACCAGCTCCCTGGCGGCGCTCATCGCCACCCCGCTGACCTTGCCGCTGCTCGCCTGGCAACAGCCGGCGGCGCTGCTGCCGGTGAGTGTATTGACCGCACTGGTGGTCTGGCGCCATCGCGGCAATCTGCGCGACCTGTTCGCGGGGCGCGAACGGCACTTCTGATCGCCGCCAACTGCGCCTGCCCCGCCCGCTTCCTGCCCGGCTAGAGTGCGGGCAAGCGCTCCATCGGCCAGCGCGCCTGCACCGAGATGCTCAAGCCTTCGCGCTGACCGGCCTTGAGCCGCTGGCAGCCAGCGTAGGCGATCATCGCACCGTTGTCGGTGCAGAAGGCCGGGCGCGCATAGAACACCTGCCCCTTGAGCGCCCCGAGCATGCCCTCCAAGGATTCGCGCAGGGCCTTGTTGGCACTGACGCCCCCGGCGATCACCAGGCTGTTCAGGCCGGTCTGCTTGAGGGCGCGACGGCACTTGATCGTGAGGGTATCGACCACCGCCTCCTGGAAAGCCAGGGCGATGTCGCAACGGGTCTGCTCGCAGTCATCGCCCGAATCGCGGCACTGCTGCCAGGTGTTCAGGGTGAAGGTCTTCAGCCCGCTGAAACTGAAATCCAGACCGGGGCGATCGGTCATGGGCCGGGGAAAGGTAAAGCGTCCCACCGTACCATGCTCGGCCAGACGGGCGATCTCCGGTCCCCCCGGGTAGCGCAAGCCCATCAGCTTGGCCGTCTTGTCGAAGGCTTCGCCCGCCGCGTCGTCGAGCGACTCGCCCAGCAACTGGTATTGACCGATGCCGTCGACCCGCACCAGCTGGGTGTGACCGCCGGACACCAGCAAGGCGACGAACGGAAAACTGGGTGGCTGCGCCTCCAGCATCGGCGCCAGCAGGTGCCCCTCCATGTGGTGCACGCCGAGGGCCGGGATATCCCAGGCATAGGCCAGGGCCTGGGCGCAGGAGCCGCCGACCAGCAGCGCACCGACCAGGCCGGGGCCGGCGGTGTAGGCGATCGCGTCGATCTCGCCGGGGGTACAGTTGGCCTCGGCCATGACCTCGCGAATCAACGGCAGCATGCGTTTGACGTGGTCGCGCGAGGCCAGCTCCGGCACCACGCCGCCATAGACGCGATGCAGGTCGATCTGGCTGAACAGCGCATCGGCCAGCAGGCCGCGCTCGCTGTCATAGAGCGCGACGCCGGTCTCGTCGCATGAGGTTTCCAATCCCAGTACCAGCATGGGCAGCGCCTTGACTTGAGGTGTCATGATTTCGAAGGCGCGCATAATAATAGGCAGGCAAGGAGACCGACCAGCGCTTTTCGATCAGAGGCTTTGCATTCAGGGCGACGAGACGGTAACATCCGCAACCCTTAAAAACCTACGTCCTCCCGCGCCATCTGCCAGGAGTACGTTACCCAAACCGGTAATAAAGAAGGTACGCCCTGGATGCCAGCCGTCAAAGTTAAAGAGAACGAACCCTTCGACGTAGCTCTGCGTCGTTTCAAGCGCTCCTGCGAAAAAGCCGGCATTCTGGCTGAAGTTCGCAGCCGCGAATTCTACGAGAAGCCGACCGCCGAGCGTAAGCGCAAGGCTGCTGCCGCCGTTAAGCGTCACGCCAAGAAAGTGCAGCGCGAGCAGCGCCGCAGCGTGCGCCTGTACTAATCAGTACGGACCGCCTCGCAGCACCCAGCAGCGCCCGGCCTTCGCCGGGCTTTGCGTTTTATGGCCCCGCACTCCGCTTCGCCGACAGGCGAATGGTCGGAGCTTTTTGCGTGGCCCGCGACCCTGTCCAGCCGCCCCGCACGGCAGTATTCTGAGCGCCTATGGCCGGCCTGATCCCACAGTCCTTTATCGATGACCTGCTCAACCGCACCGACATCGTCGAAGTGGTCAGCGCGCGCATCCAGCTGAAAAAGGCCGGCAAGAACTACACCGCCTGCTGCCCCTTCCATAAAGAGAAGACCCCGTCCTTCAGCGTCAGCCCGGACAAACAGTTCTACTACTGCTTCGGCTGCGGCGCCGGCGGCAATGCCCTGGGCTTTGTCATGGACCACGACCAACTGGAGTTTCCCCAGGCGGTCGAGGACCTGGCCAAACGCGCCGGAATGGAAGTGCCGCGCGAGGACGGCGGACGCAGCAACAAGCCCCGCCAACCCACCGACTCACCGCTCTACCCGTTACTGGCCGCCGCCGCCGACTTCTATCGGCAGGCACTGAAGAGCCATCCACAACGCCGGGCCGCAGTGGACTACCTTAAGGGCCGCGGCCTGTCCGGCGAGATCGCCCGCGACTTCGGCCTCGGTTTTGCGCCGCCGGGCTGGGACAACCTGCTCAAGCACCTGGCCAGCGACAGCCTGCAGCAGAAGGCAATGATCGATGCCGGCCTGCTGGTGGAGAACGCCGAGAGCGGCAAGCGCTACGACCGCTTCCGCGACCGGGTCATCTTCCCGATCCGCGACAGCCGCGGCCGGGTCATCGCCTTCGGCGGTCGGGTACTCGGCGACGACAAACCCAAGTACCTGAACTCGCCGGAAACCCCGGTGTTCCACAAGGGCCAGGAACTCTACGGCCTGTTCGAGGCACGCAAGAGCAACCGCGACCTCGACGAGATCATGGTGGTCGAGGGCTACATGGATGTCATCGCCCTGGCCCAGCAGGGCCTGCGCAACGCCGTCGCCACCCTCGGCACCGCCACCAGCGAAGAGCACCTCAAGCGCCTGTTCCGCCTGGTGCCCAGCGTGCTGTTCTGCTTCGACGGCGACCAGGCCGGACGCAACGCCGCCTGGCGCGCCCTGGAAGCCACCCTGCCCAACCTGCAGGACGGCCGTCGCGCGCGCTTCCTGTTCCTGCCCGACGGCGAGGACCCGGACACCTTGGTTCGCAGCGAAGGCACCGACGCCTTCCGCGCGCGCATCATCCAGCAGGCCCAACCGCTGGCCGACTACTTCTTCCAGCAACTCAGCGAAGAAGCCGACCCCCGCTCACTGGAAGGCAAGGCGCACCTGGTGACCCTGGCCGCGCCGCTGATCGACAAGATCCCCGGCAACAACCTGCGCACCCTGATGCGCCAGCGCCTCACCGAGATCACCGGCCTCAGCGGCGAAGCCCTGAGCCAGATGGCGCCAACCGCCAGCCCTGGCGCGGCGCCAAGCGAATACCCGGACTACCCGGACATTCCGGATAGCGCCTACCACGACGCCCCTCACAGCTACGAGGACTACGCCCACCCCAGCCCGGCGCCCAGCTTCGAGCGCAGCAACAAAGGCAAGGGAGAGTGGAAGAAGGACGGCCAGAAGTGGAGCAAGCAGGGCCGCGGCGACGAGCGGCCGCGCGCACCACGCACCGCCGTCAGCGTCGAATCGCCGCACCTGAGCGCCCTGCGCACCCTGCTGCACCACCCCGAACTGGCGCAGAAAGTCGAGGACGTCAGCCACTTCGCTGCCGAGGACGACACCTACGCCCAACTGCTGGTGGCCCTGCTCGGCGCCCTGCAGAAGAACCCGAAACTGCGCTCGCTGCAACTGATCGCACGCTGGCACGGCACCGAACAGGGCCGTCTACTGCGGGCCCTGGCGGAAAAGGAGTGGCTGATTTCGGCGGACAACCTTGAACAACAGTTTTTCGACACTATAACTACTCTAGTCGCCCGCCAACGCGAGCGCAGCCTGGAACATTTGCTGCGCAAAGCCCGTCAAAGTGAGTTGAGTGCAGAGGAAAAAGACCTGCTGCGCAACCTGCTGAGCCGTAATACATCACCAGTAGTCCCGAGCCCAACTGGCGCCTAAGGGTCTTATTCGGGTATAATCCGCGGCTTGTTTTTAGCCCGCCAAGACCTTCAGTGGATAGGGTGTTATGTCCGTAAAAGCGCAACAGCAATCTCGTTTGAAAGAATTGATCAGCCGCGGTCGTGAGCAGGGTTACCTGACTTACGCGGAGGTCAACGACCACCTGCCGGAGGATATTTCCGATCCGGAACAGGTGGAAGACATCATCCGCATGATCAACGACATGGGGATCAACGTATTCGAGAGTGCTCCGGATGCGGACGCCCTGTTGTTGGCCGAAGCCGACACCGACGAAGCCGCGGCCGAAGAAGCCGCTGCCGCACTCGCCGCCGTTGAGACCGATATCGGCCGCACCACCGACCCTGTGCGCATGTACATGCGCGAAATGGGCACGGTCGAACTGCTGACCCGCGAAGGCGAGATCGAAATCGCCAAGCGTATCGAGGAAGGCATCCGCGAGGTGATGAGCGCCATCGCCCACTTCCCCGGCACCGTCGACAGCATTCTCGCCGAGTACAACCGCGTGACCACCGAAGGTGGCCGCCTGGTTGAAGTACTCAATGGCTACATCGATCCCGACGACGGCACGCTGCCCGCAGAAGCCGCGGCCCCTGTGCCGGCCAAGGACGGCGCAGCCGCTGACGACAGCGACGATGACGACGATGACGACGACAGCGACGACAGCGACGATGACGAAGGCGATGGCGGCCCGGACCCGGAAGAGGCCCTGCGCCGCTTCACTGCCGTAGCCGAACAGCTGGACAAGGCCAACAAGGCCCTGAAGAAGCATGGTCGCAGCAGCAAGCAGGCCATCGCCGAACTGAAGGAACTGGCCGATCTGTTCATGCCGATCAAGCTGGTACCCAAGCAGTACGACGCGCTGGTCGTGCGCGTGCGCAGTGCCCTGGAGCGCCTGCGCGCCCAGGAACGCGCCATCATGCAGCTGTGCGTGCGTGATGCACGCATGCCGCGCGCCGATTTCCTGCGCCTGTTCCCGGGCAACGAAGTCGACCCGACCTGGGCCGAGCAGCTGGCCAAGGGCAAGGGTAAGTACGCCGAAGCCATTGGCAACCTGCAGGGTGACATCCAGCGCTGCCAGCAGAAACTGGTCGCCCTGGAAGCCGAGTGCGACCTGACCCTGGCCGAGATCAAGGACATCAACCGTCGTATGTCGATCGGCGAGGCCAAGGCCCGTCGCGCGAAGAAGGAGATGGTCGAGGCCAACCTGCGCCTGGTGATCTCCATCGCCAAGAAGTACACCAACCGCGGCCTGCAGTTCCTCGACCTGATCCAGGAAGGCAACATCGGCCTGATGAAAGCGGTGGATAAGTTCGAATACCGTCGCGGCTACAAGTTCTCGACCTACGCCACCTGGTGGATCCGTCAGGCGATCACCCGCTCGATCGCCGACCAGGCTCGCACCATCCGTATTCCGGTGCACATGATCGAGACGATCAACAAGCTCAACCGTATCTCCCGGCAGATGCTGCAGGAGATGGGTCGCGAACCGACTCCGGAAGAGCTCGGCGAGCGCATGGAGATGCCCGAGGACAAGATCCGCAAGGTGTTGAAGATCGCCAAGGAACCGATCTCCATGGAGACGCCGATCGGCGACGACGAAGACTCGCATCTGGGCGACTTCATCGAGGACTCCACCATGCAGTCGCCGATCGACGTGGCGACGGTGGAAAGCCTCAAGGAAGCCACCCGCGAAGTCCTGGCCGGCCTCACCGCCCGCGAAGCCAAGGTACTGCGCATGCGCTTCGGCATCGACATGAACACCGACCACACCCTCGAGGAAGTCGGCAAGCAGTTCGATGTCACCCGCGAGCGAATCCGTCAGATCGAAGCCAAGGCGTTGCGCAAACTGCGCCACCCGACGCGAAGCGAGCACCTGCGCTCGTTCCTCGACGAGTAACAACAAGACCCCCGGCCCAAACCGGGGGTTTTTGCTTTCAACGGCGCGCACACGCCAACAGCCCACTCCCTCCGCTCGCAATAGCCTCGAAACACCTGCTGCGATGCGCTCGAACATGTATCTAGCGCCGAGTCATTCGATTGGCGCTGGCGCCAAGCCCCCGGTATAATCCGCCGGCCTTCTGGGGGCCTATAGCTCAGTTGGTTAGAGCAGAGGACTCATAATCCTTTGGTCCACGGTTCGAGTCCGTGTGGGCCCACCACCTTTAAAGCCGCGCACTGCGCGGCTTTAAGCTTTTTAGGGTTGTGGCATCTGGATCAGCCTATGGTCCAAAGGTACAAAATCGGTACAGTACTGGTTAGCCAGTCTGCCTTTGGAGTCCTTATCTGATGGCAACAATCGTCAAAACCCCTGCCGGCACATGGAAAGCCGTAGTCCGAAAAACGGGCTGGCCGACCAACGCCAAAACCTTCCGCACCAAGCGCGACGCCGAAGACTGGGCACGCCGCACCGAAGACGAAATGGTGCGCGGTGTGTACATCCAGCGCAGCGGCTCCGAGCGCATGACGCTGGAGAAAGCTCTAGAGCGCTACCTGTCCGAGGTGACGCCCAGCAAGAAGCCCACTACGCGCAAAGCCGAAGCCACCAAGGCCAAGCAGCTGATCCAGCACCTGGGCAAATACTCCATGGCCGCCCTCACCGCTGAAGTCATCGCCAAGTACCGCGACACAAGGCTCGGCACCCTGAGCAAGCGCGGCCTTCCCACCAGCAACAATACCGTGCGGCTTGAACTGGCCCTGCTCAGCCACCTTTTCACGGTTGCTATTCAGGAATGGGGCCTGGGCCTTACCTTCAACCCGGTGCTGAATATCCGCAAGCCCAGCCCTGGAGACGGCCGCGACCGCCGACTGTCCGCCGACGAAGAAAAGCGCCTGCTCACTGCGGTGAACAGCCACAGCAACCCCATGCTGGGCTGGATCGTCCGAATCGCCTTGGAAACGGGCATGAGATCGTCGGAGATAACCGGCCTACGTTGCCATCAGGTAGACCTGAAAAAGCGCGTGGTACGGCTCGCAGACACCAAGAACGATAGTGCTCGCACCGTTCCCCTTACCAAGCTGGCAACCGAAACATTCAGGGCCGCCCTGGAGAACCCCGTTCGCCCCAAAGACTGCAATCTGGTGTTCTTCGGTGAGCCGGGAAAGGACGAGAAACGTCGCGCCTATGCCTTCACCAAGACCTGGGGGCTGCTGAAGAAGAAGCTCGGTATGCCCGACCTGCGCTTCCACGATCTACGTCATGAAGCGGTCAGCCGCTTGGTCGAGGGTGGCCTATCTGATCAGGAGGTCTCGGCCATCAGCGGTCACAAGTCGATGCAGATGCTTAAGCGCTACACGCACCTGCGTGCTGAAGACCTTGTTGGCAAGCTGGATAAGCTCGAGAGGAAAACGACCAGGCGCAACAGGCAACAGGCTGACAACTGATCTGCAGCCATGCAGCCTGGCATTTTTTCACCGCGCTTACTGAGGGCTTTAACTGACCCAGCTTCGGTCACCAGCCCTCAGGCATCTTCGCTGTCTGGCTTGTAGAAAAGATCCCAGCTGCTCTGGTGCGTGACGCGAGGGTCTTGCCCTGGGATCGGGGTCAGCTTGAGGCCGAGGGACTTACCCTCCTCCAACCGGCGCTCCCAGGGCCGGTCAGTGCCTAGCAGTCGACCAAGATGCTCAGCACGAGACTCTTCTCGGCCCTCCCAAGCCCTGACAAGCTCCTGGTACTCATCGCTTGCCGCCAGTCGATAAGCCACGTCAACCAGATCACTCCCAACCCAATGCGCAAAGGGAAGCGTCCTCTCAACTGCCGCAAGACGCGCTTCATCGCTCTCCAGATCGACCTCACCCTCTTCATACAGTCGCTTAGCCAGGGCAATGGCCTTGCTGAAATACGCATCCGCACCAGGCTGCTCCGCATGAAGAAACTCAGGGAAGGTCAGCGCCGTTAATGGCGCCACATGACCATTGGCCGCATCGGTCACACCAGTTACCAGCCAGAACGCGTATTTCGGCCACAGGTGGGCAATCGACTCGATCATGGCTGAGGTCGGTTTCTGCTTGCGCGAGAACGCACTACGCCACCGGGCGGACGGAATGCCTGTGAGCTGGGAGAGCTTTTCCCAGAAGCCGCGACCAGCGTACGGCGGCTGGCTCCATAGGCTGAGCAGCGCTGAGAACGGCCCTTCGTGCCCCTTTAGGCTCTCAAGGTCAGCCGGAGACATCTGCTCCTTCAGAATCAGAATGACGCGGTCTTCAATCGTGCTTGACATCGTAAGCCTTCGATCATAAAAAGAACCAAATGTCTAAAATATAGACATTTGGTATTTTTTAAGGACTCTTACGCCTTTTTCGCGTAATGAGCGCAGTGTATCGCAAGCCATACAAGGAGTCGCAAGATGACAGTCGAAGAAACCCTGCTGAACCGCTACGGAGGCTCACCACTGCTTTCCCTCGAGCAGCTCGCAGAGGTGCTACATCGCAGCAAAAATGGCCTGAGGATCTCCCTGAGCGGCGAAAACGAACTGTCCGCGAAGCTACACCCGTGCAAGGTTAAAATCGGCCGGCGCATCTATTTCAAAACCTCTGCAGTCGCTCGCGTCATCGAAGAAGCCTGATCGCTATGAGCATCAAAGCCATGAACTGGGCATGGGAGCAGCCGCTCCCGCCTGTGCCGAAGCTAGTTCTCATGGCGCTCGCTGATAACGCAGATGATCACGGCTACTGCTGGCCGAAGATGAAGACGATTGCAGCGAAGTGCAGCACTTCGGAGCGCACCGTCCAACGCACTATCAAAACCCTGCTGGCTGCCGATCTGCTGAAGAAAGACGCTCGATTCGATGCCAGCGGCCGGCAGGTTTCTAACGGCTACACACTCGCTTTGACCTACCCCGACAAATTGTCACCCCCGGCTGACGACATCGCCAGGGAGGGTGACACCACTGTCACCCCCGGGGTGACACAGCTATGTCAGGGGGAGGGTGACATAGCTATGTCACCCCTAGAACCACCATATGAACCATCAAATGAATCATCAGTAAGCCGCACGGCAAAACTGACGCGGCTGAGTGCCCTGGAGAGTAAACAGATCGCCCTGCTGATCAGCTCCGCTCCTGCTAGTCAACAGGAAGCGATCACCTCCCAACTGTTGAACGCCCTGGCCAAGGGAACCATCCGTACTTCCCCATCACGCTGGTTGAACGCTGTCATTCGCCGGACAGCGAGCCACAAACATCCACATAGCCCGCCAGCGCTGTCGGAAGCGGACTATGTGAAACGTTTGGTTCAAGGCGGAATATCGACAGAAGATGCACAGCGCATTGCCCAAAAGACCTTTAGTCGCCATGTAATGGCAGTACCACGAGTCGCAAACGCTCCACTCGATCATTAAGCAGATGCCCAAGACCTCCTCCGATGCTAGCCATAGCTAACTGGTGATGGGCGCCCAGTTCTTATCT
This sequence comes from Pseudomonas sp. LPB0260, assembly GCF_013388395.1. Taxonomy (NCBI): domain Bacteria; kingdom Pseudomonadati; phylum Pseudomonadota; class Gammaproteobacteria; order Pseudomonadales; family Pseudomonadaceae; genus Pseudomonas; species Pseudomonas sp. LPB0260. Next base: position 675,777 of record NZ_CP058247.1, read on the forward strand.
TGCTTTTACTGATATTGAACGGGAGAATGGCCAACCAGCGAGAAATATTACACTCAAAAAACTATCCATAAGAGCAATAGCATCAGGCGCAAGCCAACGTCCAATCTTGACTTTATTATGAACTTAAAACTTTCAACTTCGGCACACCACAACACCCATATAAACACATAAGGAAATACCCAGCATGCCACGCAGGATTCCCGATAAAATAATCGCGCTACTTGTTCTCCTAGCAGGAATTACCATTGCTGCCTATGCTTTTTTTAGCATTTCAGACCCAGTATCCTACTTCATTTCGGCATCATTCTTCTTCATTGGAATTGTAGTATCATATAGCATTGCATCAACAGCAGGATTTGATGCGGCACTTATGCACTTCAAAGAGGTCATAATTGGATCAACCAATATCGGGCTAACCTCAATTAAAAAACTATCCGAAACCCCACCCGAAGAACTTTCAAAAAGAACAAAGAGCAGCTTTAAATTTCTTGGCATAGCTGGCGAGAAATTTCTTAGAGAGACCCTAGAGAAAGTAGACTTCTTTAGAAGAAACAAGAATCCGGATCTCGTTAAGATAATGCTAATGGATCCATTTAGCGATGATCTTGAGCGCCTAAGCAGCAACAAAAAACTTCAAACTGAATACAGAAATAAAATTATCGCCACGATAGCGACGCTAGCCAAACTAAGAGAGGACGGATACCACTTCGAGGTCAGGCTGTATCCTAAAAAACCACCACTAAGACTGCTTATAATAGATGACTGCGTTACGGCACTATCAGTATATGAAGCAGACTCATCCGGCTGGAAGAATGCGCAGCTAATTTTTGATGGAAAAAACAACGATGATTCCCTCGCCCCTTATTTTGTTGAAACATTCGACGATCTCTGGGAGCGTGGAATAAATATAAACCTAGACCAAAGAAGCAAAGCTTTGTCTCCTTACTTGAACGGCGCAAAGTCAAACAATAGAGACAAGATTGGAATGGTTCACGGAAGGTTTCAGCCATTCCACCATGAGCATTTCGAGTATGTTCTGCATGGAGTTGCGAATTCTGAGCTATGCCTTATCGGCATTACTCAACCAAACATAAATTGTGTTAGCGAATGCGAGATACTTCCTCATCGCGGTACCCCCGAAGGCAACCCGTTCACCTTTGAAGACAGAAAGAGGATGATAACGCTGTCACTAGAGCGATGGGGAGTTCCGCCTGAGAGGTATCAGATTATTCCTTTTGAGATTGACAATCCAGAAGTAGCGATCCCCTACCTTAAGCAAGATTACACTGGAGATATAGTTCACTATATACGCTTGTTTAGCAAATGGGAGCTGTACAAAAAAGAACTTCTTGAGCAGGCCGGCATGAAGGTCATAGCCTTTCAACCTCTTCACAGTGACTTCATGATAAAAAACGCCACAGGGACTCTTGTTAGAGAACTAGTATCATCTAAAAGAAATTGGAAAGATTTTGTACCATTCGGGACCAAGCAAGTCATCAACGCGGCGATGAAGCGAGGGGCATGACATGTTTCTTTCGGATATTGAAATTAGAAAAGCCATTCAGAATGGGGATTTTTCTATTTTGCACAATACCCCCCTGATATAAGATCCGCCTCCATTTGCCTGCACCTGTCAGAAAACATAATAATACCATCTTACACATCTCACGAGGTAGATGTTCGCAGGCCGGAGACATACCCGGCTTGTATTGCCGAGCGCATCGCCCCATCTAATGGACACCTCCTTTTACCCGGCGACTTCATACTCGGCTCTACCCTTGAAGGAATTGCTTTTTCTAATTCTTTAGCAGGCCATATTTCCAACATATCAGGCCTGGCCAGACTAGGTCTAAATACAATCTTATCAAACTATGTATCACCCGGCTTTGGAGCGGGGCTTGCCAGACCCATTACCCTTGAGATTCATAATTCATCAATTGCGCCAATTAGAATATTCCCAGGAATGCGCATTTGCCATTTACTATTAGTTAAACTTAGCAGCACAGCACATAGTGGTTACGACCATAGCAACCCTGGAAAGTATCTGACCAACGCTCCCCAGGGCTCTGAATTCTATAAGGACACGGGCTTATTCAGCGCTGAAGCACTGTGCAAAAAATAATGCAAACACTAAAACTTCCATCATAAAACATAACGATCTGTTGAAGGCTGGAGTCAGTCTATGGCGGCCGACTGCTTCTGGTAGATATCTTCAGGCCGCCTCCCTAAGCATTTCTCGAAGCGGAATACGCTGAAGAGCTTGGAAAATCTTTCTTGCTGGCTTCAGCTCCGACCAAGCCTCCTCCTACGCGATTATTCCCCTCCTACGCCCCAGTATGTTGCCATTCTCAAACCCTCGGGCTAGAGTGCGCCCGTCGTGGTAAGTCCCACGACCGGGTGTGACAACCCGATTCGTTCGAGGCGCGGTAGCGCCATAGTTTAAGCACCAGCATACGATTGCTTGGTTGCTTAACTTCTATGGTGGGCCGTGTGGGGCAGGCTTTTGCCTGGCCGGTTCCCTCGGACGCCGGTTTGTCACCCCCGCACGGTCCGCCACCCATATCCGAGTGACAACGGCGGGTGACGGCTCCTTAATCGTCTGAGGAGCACAAGGAAAATGCGCTACCCCTTTTTTACCCGAGAGCTCCGCCTTGGGCTTCAGGTCTTGCTGTTCACCTCTGACCAGGAGGTGCGCCATGGCTGAGTTCGAATCCTGCGTTGTACCTTTTCCGCTGCAGCGAAGCCCGCTACATGAATCCGAACGCTCTCCCCTACCCTCTGAAGCAGCAGCTGAACTACGCGGTGTCATGCTCGGCAATCTGCTGGATCAACTAGCTGAACCAGATGGACTGCAACCCGAAGATCTGCGCGTGCGGATCGCTGCTTACTCAGCCCTGGATCTGCTCGATGAAATGGTCGTGCTTTATCGCCGAGCTCTATCCGAGGCGCGAGGAGGTGCAAGATGAGCAAAGGGGTAATGACCTGCCTCCCACCTCGCGATGGCCACCCAGGTGTGGAGATCACGTGGGCAGCCGACTGCCGGGAAGCATTCGACCAAGGTGCCAAGCTGGCCCAGAGCTGGCTTGATAATGCTCGCGACGGCTGGCTCTGGGCAGTCATGATCGCCGAGCGCGATTTACTGCCATGCGCAATAGAACGGAGAGCCTTCGAAGTGGGCTTCCTAAGCCGCCTCCACCAGCGCATAGGCGCTCACCGGCGCCGCAGCAAATCGGATACCCCCCTTTCACTGGGGTTATAGAGCAGATGGCCGTGAGCCGGCCTCGCCGGCTCTCGCGAACCATCATATACCGGCGAACCACAGGGGCGCTCTCACTCTGGCGCTCAGAGAACGGCTAAAAGCAGTGTGTTCAGAAATACCAAGGTGCTCGTGGACCACGTCCAGCTACCATTAGGCTAATTCACGGGCGTGAGAGATAAGAGGCGAGGACACGCTATCATGCTGATGTATCCGGCTTCGGAAGGTCTGGCCGAAGCCGATAATGTCCACCGCCACCGATGGTGCACCGGACTACCACGCCAGTGCTTCATCCGAAGGGAATGCTCCGTCGAGCAAAGGATAGCCAACTACTATCATCGCCAATTTCACGCAGCTCGGGTGACCTCAATCGACGACACCATCGGTGTCCAAGGTATCCCACAGTGTTCGCGCCATGCGGCCGACCTCCGCATATGTATCGGTTATAAGCGCTTTAAGTTTCGCCTTCAGCAACTCGTTAGGCATTCGATGGGCTTTAATCAGTCGCAACGCCGCCAGCCGATAAGCCGGATCGGCATCGGAAAATAGATCGCACAGCTGCAATATCTCTGCCTCTGTGAAGACAATCTCCGAATCAAACAATCTTGCAACCGACTCTGCGCGGGGAAGTTTTGCCCTTATGTATTCCACCAGCTTCGATCTTGATATTGGTGACTGAGTGGCACGCTGGATCAGCCAAGACAGAGCTAAATCCCTCACATCGCGGCGCGTATCATTCAGCAAATCAAACGCTCGATCATCTGGAAACGGCCGAAGGTAGTTCATCGCCTCCAACAGCGCCTCTCTCGGGCTATCGGGAACGGTGCCACCGTACACGGGATAGGGCTCCTCATGCGCCAACCAATGCTGATACGCCTCTTCCAACATCGATTCAGACACGACGCCCCCACTTTTGACGTGCTTGAGCGCCAAGTTCGCCGCTGCCACCGCGACGCGCGCACTGGATGCATGCATCGCCTTGCCCACTCCGTTAGACACCTGCGGCCAGGTTGTGCTGGTTTTCGCGAGAGTTCCTAGGAGATGTTCGAATCCCGAGGTGATCGGACCGTCCAGACGATTGAGCAGGAGCTTTATGCCGGTCTCGCCTTGCTGGCGCGCGAGGTAGCAGGCAGTAAATACTCCAAGGCCGGTTGCCTTGGCGAGCAGAACGGCAAGCCGATCAGGGTCCGGAGGCTCAAGACTTTCCAGTAGTCTGGTTGCCGATATTGCCAGCCATTGGGGCTTTTGCAGGGCTGCATGTTCAAGCTTGGCGCGGTCGAGCCCCAAGGAAGCTGCCCGCTCCCAGTCCAACTCCGGGACGTCGACTTCGATGGTTTCTGGGAGAAACCAGGCTAGTGGATCTGCGCGTTCTTCTTTCATTCGCGCACAAACAGCCGCGGCCTCGAGCTGGAGCTGCCCAGGGTGAATTACCGAAAGTCCGATTAAGCCACGTAGAACTTCACGCATCGGCTCACGGTCGACGTGTTCCATCGCCCACCAGATATCCGACGCGGGCGACTCGTTCCATCCAGTGATCTCGAAGAGCGCGCTCAATTGCAGCGGTGGGTCCAGTGCGGTCCCGTTGCCGACGGACTCATTCTGAGTGGCCAGTGTGCTGAGCAAAACGTCCATGGCGGTGGTATGCGCTTGCCTGTATTCAACGGGTGGGAACATCGCTGCGAGAGCGTCATCGCTCAGGTCATGCCGGACACGGGGCAGCTCCATTCCCGCCTTTTTGGCAAGCTTATGCAGCTTAATGTCGAAGCCGACGGTATTGAAGGCTTGGTTGGTAAACAGCTCACGCAAGGCAGCAAGTTGATCGACCGACCGTTCTGCGAGCCTCCGTCGCACTAGGGCTAGCGCCATGCTTTCGTGGAGCTCGTTTTCCGGATTCCGCTCGAACAAAAAGCTACTGATCGACCTCATTGATTTTATCGACGTCGGCGGAGAGCTGCTTTCCAAAAACTCGTGGAACTTGTTCTGGGCTGTATCAATATCGAGTTCGGCCATCTCGACTTCACATGCCCACGCAACCCTTTGCGTCCAGGCTTGGCTCGAATGCAAACGTACCCTGGATAGTGCGCTAATCACTGACTCATATCGCGTGACAAGTCGTGCTAAAAGCAAGCCAAAACGATAAGCCATCACCGTGTTGTCGGAGTCAACTTTCGCAAATGACAACTGTACAAGACGCTGGGCGGTATCATCCGACACGTCGGCAGGGGTTGCTACCAACAATCCCAAGGCACGCTCGAGTGCATAGCGATCCCCTTGCTCCACCCGCGCCAGAAAAGCCTGCAGGACTTCCTCACACATCTCGGCGCTGGCAAAAACCACCACCTCGCTCCAACGCTCGTAGTCATCCAGACACAAAAATAACCTGCGCGCACGTTCGGTCGCTTCGTGGTTTGTCCATATAAACCTTGCAGCAGCAAACTCGGCAAAAGTTTTGTGGACGAACGTAATCAGGGTCGTCGTTCCGTGGCGCACTTGCTCGATCAGGCCTACCTGCTGCCAGTACTTCAAAGCGGCGTTAACGATGGACTGAGCTTTGAGCAGCGTCACACCCAGATCCGCGCGAAGATGAATGGCAGTTCGAGTAAGTAGATCAGAAGTCTTGGCAAGTGGGTCGGAGATCAGTTCCCAACCAACGATGTCAAAGACCCGGGCCAGCACAGCTGAATCTGGTTGATCCTCCAGAGCTTTGCGGGTGTTTGGCTCAGCATCGATGACCTCGAAGAGGTTTTGATATAGCTCAGTCTTGGACGTGCCCAAGGTCCCCCCGCGTGCAAGCAAGGATGCGGCCATGCCTAACAGTTGAGGGCTTTGCGAAATCACGGCCTTCGCCGCGTTACCTTCTAATTGCTCGGTCGCCAAAGCAAGCGCCCAATTCGAGTCCTCCGCCGCTCGCTTGGGGGCTGCGGCCTGTAACAACTTGGCCAGGTTATCCGCTCCTCGCTCGGACTCTGGAGCGATCAGTTCGTAGTGCCTCCACTCCGCCAGCTCGCCAGTCTGGTACCCAATGGGGCGTGTCGTTACGATGATTCGGACACGCGGATTGCCTGTGCTGAACTGCCGAATGCGTGTTGCTACCAGTTCTTGATGTACATCGCATTCGTCCAGCCCATCGCATAGCAATACCCAGTCGGCAATCGAACTGTCGCGAACCTGTTGGAATGGTACTCCTGAGCCATCCAAACCCAACTGAAAAACGCTGTCATCGAAGCTGTTGCCTGCTGCGAGTCGAGCAGCGATATCCCGCAAGCGAACCTTCAGGACCGGCAGTCCATCGCGCGCATAACGACAAGCGAGCCGTGTCATGAGCGTGCTCTTGCCCATACCCGGCCCCCCTATCACGACAGCGCGTGTGTAGAACCGACCGATCCATTCGGCTTCTAGGGTCTTCTGTTTGTTCCAGCCGGAACGCGGGGCGCTGGAACCTGAATGATAGCGAGCCAAGGCCGCGGCCGGATCAGTAGGTTCTGGCTCGCCCGGCTCCGCCACACCCGCTTTGAGAGGCAGCCAAGCCCTGTCAATCGAAAGCGAGTTTTTAACACCGAGCAAAGAAAAGTGCTGGTTAGAATTGGCGACCCAGCAACTGACCCGGGAGGCGACACTGGCTGGTGTTGCGGCTGCACTCGCTTGGACCCCCATACCCATCAGCATTTGAGCCAAACCAGCTTGTTCCCAACGGCCGCGTCGTTCTGTGATTGCATGCGCGTCTTGTAACAGCCGGAACCAAACGCTATCCGCATCGGAGGCTCTAGCAAAGATATTTGTCAGGCGGGCCCGGGTCATCATCACCGAGATCGGATCTACATCCGATGCATGCACGACTTGAATACGGAGGCGGGCACACACCTCCTCCACAGGCAGCGCGTCGTCGCTGAGTCGCTTGAGCCACTCCTGGCCGATATCGCTTAGGTTGTCGGTGCGCCCTTCGCCTAGACGCCGGCTATCTGTGGCCAAGTCCGTCCAGATAGTCTTACTCGTGTCCGGAGAAACAATGAGGACGCCATACTGGATAGTGCCTGCGTCGAGACCAACTGCCAGAGTTTGCATGGCCTCCCACAGATTCTGGCCACGACTTAAGCCGCGCTTGACCTGCGTTTCGAGAACTTCCCCGTTTCTCAACTCAATCCGGATATCGTCACCCGGGCCGCCAGTCTCAGCCCAGATAGCCGTTGGGATATCTTCAATCAAGCCATCCAGCCACCCCAACGATGCGCCAAGCAACATGTGACTCCCGGCAATCGCCGTAACGGCAGCTTGAAAGTTCATCCCGGACGCCGTCGCGGCGCCACCGGCATTGCGACGTGTACGACCCTTGGTGTCTTGTTTCTTTGGCTTGGTCGCCATCTATTTTCCTGTCGAGGATCTTGGGCTGCACACAATGCAGTCGAGCCATGTCGCTACGTGAGAGAGCACTCTGGCACACGCCGTTCGGCGCCTTTTCGCTCTCAGCCCATTCAGCCTAACCGGATTGGAGGGCATTTCGCCATCTGACAAAATCGTAGCGTGTCACTGCCACGCGAACGTGTCCCGGACAGTACGCCGCATGCGAAGTCTGCAGACTGTTTCACCGATATGTGGCGCCATCGCCATGTCACCACCGAAGTAGATATGCAATGCAACACAGTCCACCTGCAAACTCACAGAATTCGGCGTTCTGGTGTTCACGACGATGTATACGGTCGATTACTGCCGTACGGCGCCCGACTACTATCGCAGCGCCTATGGAGCCGTATCTCCCGCTCCCAACTATTCAACCCAGCGGTTCAGAATGCACGGAGAAAGTGGAGGGCAAGATAAAAGGGGGCGGCACTTCGTTAGCCTGAAAAGCAGTCTGCACGGGGGTTGGAGACGGCACTCAATGCAAGCATAGGCGTGCCGTGCACAAGGCAAATGCCCGCCAATTCTGGCTTTGGAGCGTGCCTAGCACTCCTCATTACGATCAGCTTGGAACAGACATCGGTAACCGAACCTACAGCTGGAAACCGATGCCGATGCATAGTCATACCTGGCAGCTTGTAGCCCTTGGGCCACAAGACAGCTCGAGCTGAGCCATTTTGTAGCCCAAGGGCTACAAATTGCCTCTTTCGACGATGTTTCTGAAACGCTGAAGAAAGCTTGCAAGCAACAACCCTGATCAGTCTCGCTCATCAATCTAACCAACCCGACATCAAAATTAGACTGTGAGCCGAATAGACGGCATTATCGGCTCACTGGATGAGCCGAATAGGCTCGCTAATCGGCTCACAGATGAACGCATCTTATGAATGAACCACTCTGGATCTGGCAGCAGCCCGACTGGCCGCACTTCACCTGGCAAGCCGATGCGCTTGCACCGCTGCTGCGCGCATGCGGCCAGGCCCAGGGCCGCTTACTCGGGATGCTCGGTGTAGTGGGCAGTGACACCGAAGCACAGAGCAGTCTGGATGCCCTGCTGCAGAACATTGTCACCTCATCAGCCATCGAGGGTGAGCAGCTGAATGTCGGCTCCGTACGTTCTTCACTGGCGCGGCGCCTAGGGTTGAACGAAGAAGGCCATACCACCTCCCGCTCCGAAGGTCTGGCGGAACTGCTGCTCGATACCACCCGTGCGCATCAACAGCCGCTAGACGAACAGCGACTCTTCACCTGGCACCGCTGGCTGTTCGCCAGTGATGACCAACTGCTGGCTCGACCACTGCACATCGGCGCATTGCGCGGCGAAGAGCCCATGCAGGTAGTTTCAGGTCGGATAGACCGCCCTACCGTACATTTCGAAGCCCCTCCCCGCGCAGGGCTTGAAGTGCAACTGTCGGACTTTCTTGCCTGGTTTGAGAACAGCCGCAGCGATGTCGGCCTCGATCCCTTTCTCCGCGCCGGTATTGCCCATTTCTGGTTCGTTACCCTGCACCCCTTCGAAGACGGCAATGGCCGCATCACCCGCGCCATTACCGACCTGGCATTGGCCCAGGGCGAACAACAGGCCATCCGCTTTTACGCCATGTCCGCGAGCATCCTTGATGACCGCGCCGGTTACTACCGCATCCTCGAAGCCAGCCAGAAAGGCACCTTGGACATCACTGCCTGGCTGCAATGGTTTCTCGAGACACTGGTCAAGAGCCTGGAGCAGGCCCTTGCTCGCATCGATCGCGTGCTGGTGAAGGCGCGCTTCTGGCAGGTACACCGCAGCCAGCCCCTATCGGCGGAGCAGATCAAAGTGCTTAACCGCCTGCTCGATGGCGGCGAAAGGGGTTTCGAGGACGGTATCAGCGCGGCGCAATACCAAGCGGTGGCCAAGGTTTCAAAAGCCACCGCGACCCGTCACCTGAGCGACCTGCTGGAAAAAGGCTGCATCGAGCGACTGCCCGGTGGCGGGCGCAGCACGCGTTACCAGATAGCACGCTGAGCACCTTAGCCGACCGAATCAGCCTTTGGTGCGCCATCGCGCCATAGGACAATGGTCGCGATCCCCTTGAGCCATTGAAAGCAATTAGCCATTATCCAGATCAGTGCTAGGCATCAGGGTTTCGGCACATCTGCTCGCCCCTGACACGGGCGCCCATCAAGCAGCTCGGCTTAAGGAAGAAAAATGGATTACAGCCCGATAGTCGCCCAGGTCTGGGGCATGCTGACCTGGTTCATCCCAGCGGCCCTGCTGATCGGCATGCTCAAATCGCCCTGGGCCAAGGGGCAGATCGGTGAACTACTGGTGCGCCTATTCGCCCATTGGCAGTTGGACAAGCAAACCTACCGCCGCCTGCACAACGTCACCCTGAACACTACAGGGTAATGCCGACCTAGGCGGCCGCTGCTCGCGCGTGGGCGCGGGTGTTCCACCAATGGAACAGAATAAATCGTGGTCTGGCCCCTATTATTCGTGGCCTGCCCCTATCATCATATTCGCGACATCTTAATGAGAGGTATTACTATGCCAGAAGGCAAGAAACCAAACTGCCGCCGTGCTCCTGTGCTGGTCGGCACTTTGCTCGTCGCACTCAGCTCGTCAGTGTTTGCGGCAGAATTAACGACCACATTCGCTGGTGGAAACGGACAAAATGGAAATATGTTCGATATTTCGGCCACTGGCAGTAGCGGTTTCACTATTACTGGCATTGCTCAAAACTTTGATAGCGCACAACCGATTTCGGGCTACCAAATATGGGTCGCTACAGGAGGGGTTACAGGTAATACGCAGAATGCCTCTGCTTGGACTTTGCTCGCCAGCACAGGAAGTTTTGTTAGTAACGCGATCGGGACCCCCACCTTATTGCCTTTTACGACTCCGCTTTCGATTGCCTTGACCCCGGGGCAAACAATCGGTCTTTACTTGACAAACACGGATGGCTCGAGCGTTGCGTATACGAACGGGTCAGGGGTTGGGAGCGTCGCAGCAAGCGATGAGCTGCTCACCATCTATGAAGGCTACGGGAAAGCGTATTCTGTTGATTTCCTCGGAAGTACCTTTTCTCCAAGAATTTGGAACGGGACGCTTTACTACTTCTCGGGTCCAGATGCTGCCAGTACTCTAGCTTCAATGCAGCAAAACGTTTCGGGCTTACGTAATATTTTCTCGTTACAAGGCTCTTACGTAAACCCTGGGTTGAGTTACGACTGCTCGATTTTTGATACGAAAGGTATCTGTGTTGCCGTCTCAGGTCGGAACACTGGCACCAGCGGCGGTGGCCCCGAGGCTACCTCGGGAGTTCTGACGGTTGCCTATGAACTCAATCCGAATATCAGGATTGGTGGCTTCCTTGAGCAATATGTTTCCGACTATTCAAGCGGTGGAGTCAACGTTAAAAACAACAACCCCGACTTCGGTATCTTTGGGGTCTGGTCTCAAACGGGTACTGACGAAGGGATCAAGGTTCGTGCCGCGTATCGTTATGGCAAGCGAGACCTTAGCATCACGCGCGATGCGATAGATACCGCCGAGGCCGGTAGCGGGAGCTCCAAACTTGTTACTGAAGGTACGCAACTTACTACCAGTTATGGATACGCCCTCAGCAGCACCGTGCTGGCCAGCCCGTACCTAGGTGTTCGTTACACGAACATTGCCCGTAACGGCTACACGGAATCCGCTTCCGACACCGTCTCTGCACCGCTGCACTTCGATACCTTGCGTCAAGAATCGACGTCGTTGCTGGCTGGTGTGGATCTGTCGGCATTGGTTGCCCCTTCCGTGACGATCAATGGTTCTGTCGGCGTTGAAACTGATACGCAGCGTAGGGTTGGCGAATACTCTGCGACTGGCGTGGCCGATCTTGCCGCGATTGAATTCAACGGTGATACCCGCAAAACTCGCATGGTTGGCTCGGCAGGTGTGGCTTACAAGATCGACAGCGCTCAGCAAATTAGTGCCCAGACCTGGTACCGCGAAGAGGCTTACGGCTCGACGGCAACGACAACCGGAATGGTCACTTATACTGTTGGCTTCTGAAACCCTGAACCACCACGAAGAACCCGCCGGTAAATCTGCGGGTTTTTTATTTCTTCAACTGGCACATGGTGGAGTCAATAATCAAGTGCAGCACGGTGTTACCGCCTCGAAAAGTGAACTTAGCCACATCGGAAAAATCCCATGGAGTTCAAAATGCTTGATGAATTGGCACAAGGACGACAGCCATGGCAAAACCCGCCTCCCGCCTTAGCGATTTAAATGCGTGCCCCATCCCCGGGCATGGCACCAACTCCACCCCTAGCGGCTCGCCTGATGTACTGATCAACAACCTGCCAACCCTGCGCGTAGGTGACAGTACGGCCTGTGGCGATGCAGTCACCGAGGGTATCGGCAGTATCCTGATCAATGGCCGGCCCATCGCCTTTATGGGCAGCGCCACCGCCCACGGCGGGGTCATCGTCACCGGTTCGGGCGACGTACTGGTCGGCACCCAATCGGGCAGCGCGCCGTTCTCAGCACCAGAGATCCTGCCCAGGCACAGCGAGCAGTACCAGCTGATAGACAGCAGTAGCGGCCAGCCTGTGGAGGACGCGCTGTATTGCGTGGAGTGCGGCGATGGCCAGCGCTTTGTGGGTTACACCAATGCCTACGGCAATACCGAGCGGGTATTCACCAAGGACCCGCAAGCGGTGGTCGTGCGCTGGGGGCGGGATGCCGCCAATTACCTCAGGCAAAAGGGCATTAGCTTCTAAGGACGGATGCAATGACAGCACCTCATCAGGGAGCGACCAGCTCCCAGCACGCCATTCAACAGATCCCTGTTTCGCTGCAGCGTGACTTCATTACCGTTGTCGGTGCCTCGCATATGACCCTGATGGAAAGGCTGCGGGGGCAGAAAGGCAACAAGATGCGCTTTATCAACCAAGGCATCCGACAGGTTCGCCTCTACCCGCCGGCAAGCGCCAACGATGCCACCCAGCGCATTTTTCTGATCTTCACCGAAGACTATGAGCGCCCCCTGCTCGATGCGGTGAAGGAAGTGGTCGAAACCCGCTATGGCGCCAAATACCGCGAGCTGGACTCCATCGCCCATCTGCTCGACTTCATCAACCTGCGCATCAGCAAGAAGCGCGAGATAAAGCAGCTCGACCTGTTCGCCCATGGCTTGGTTGGCACCATCGAGTTCGGTTATGAACTGGGCAAGGCTGACAGCTACCGCATGCGCGATGCCCAAGCCCAGATGCTCAAGCCTGAAGCGTTCGACCTGAGCGGCAAGATTTACTCCTATGCCTGCCGTACCGGCCTGGGCATTCATGCCGACGTACACGTCAGCGAGGGTGAAGACCCGCAGTACGCGAAGAGCCTGGCGCAACTGATCGCCAACACCGCTCAGACCCCTGTGTGGGCGTTCCCACGGCGCAGCAATTATGACCAGACCTATGGCAATACCAGTGATCGTGCTGGCCTGCAAAGCGCTCAGCAACGCGTTCAGGCAGACAAACGCGCTATGGATCGCTATGAACTACAACTAAGCCAGTATCGAAAACGCCTAGCCGCCCATCGAAAGGCAAGCAATGACCCAAACGCTCAACTGCCTGATGAGAGAATGCCAAACCCACCGATCAAAACCGCCAGCACTGAAGATGAAACGCTCGCGCGCCACGCGAAAAGCCGTGACACGAATGATCAAACGATTGGCTATCCACTCGACGCTGAAGGTGCCGTTCGCCCTGTACGCGCTGGCGACTCGCCCACCGGGGTGCCGGCCACCCTGCGGGAATACAAGCCACTATGAGGCGCTTGAACAAGCTGCTGCTAGGCAGCACTGTCCTGCTCGCCAGCTTGGTGGTCGGGCTTTATCTGAATGCAAAGGAAGGCGAGATGCCGAAGAAAGTCATGATGTATTACGGCGGTTTCGAGGTTGAAGATATGTTTGATGCCAGCCAGTGGTTTGCCAATGGCATGTACAAATCGCGCAACATTGAAGCCGATGGCGGGGCCAGCAATGTCACCATGCTACGCAGCAAGCCGTTACCTTTTACAGCGTCTCAATATGCTGAGCTGCCTCTGATAGCCAGTAGTGAGCTGCGGGATGAATTCCCAGAACTGGATAGAGCATCGTTAATCGACAACCCTCCAGACCTTCGCCAACGCGCTCGTTACGCCTACAGCGCGTTCGCCGAGCCCAACAAGCCCGAGGATTACTACTACCTCTATCTGGAACTAGACGGCAGACGTTTCGTGATCACCTTTTCGCGCGATGCCAAGAGCGGCGAGAACCTCACCGGCAAGTACGCCAAAGAAATAAGCGGCGACTACGCCTCGCAAGCCGAGCATCGTAAAGCCTTTGCCGAAATAGAAGAGATCGAGCGCAAGGCGCGCTGACAGCCAGACATACCGCTTGCGCCAGCACGCTGTCACCTGCACCACGGCAAAGGACCTGCTATGAACAAACGCCGACTCACCCTGCTTGGTAGCTGTGTACTGCTGCCTTTGATCGCTCTGGTAACTTATGCAGCCATCACCCGCATCAACCCCAACAGCCAGCATTCCGTTGGCGATCAGCTCGATGAGCTCAATGGTGTGGTGATCTACTTCAACGGCGGGGTCAATACCGTGCAAGGCCGCAACCTGAGCAAGGACGGTTACAACCTGGGCCTACGCTATCAGTGCGTGGAGTTCGTCAAACGCTACTACTTCGAGCGCCATGGTCACCGCATGCCCGACACCTATGGGCACGCCAAAGACTTCTTCGACCCAACCCTCAACGACGGCAGCTTGAACGCCAAGCGGGCGATGCTGCAGTTCCGCAACGGCAGCGCGGCACAACCGCAAGCAGAAGACTTGCTGGTGTTCGCGCCCACACTGTTTAACCGCTACGGGCATGTCGCGATTATCGCCAGCGTTGGCAGCGGTACCCTGCAGATCGCCCAGCAAAACCCCGGCCCCTTTGGCAGCTCCAGAGAAAATCTGGAGCTCACCCAGCGCGAAGGCCGTTGGCATATCGAATCGGCACGGGTGTTAGGCTGGCTTCGTCTGCCGCCCACAGACGAACCGCCTGCAGCTGAGCGGAGTTACAGCCAAAATCAATAGACTTAGCGTTCTTTGCAGGCATCTAATTCATCCTGCAACTTAAGTTCAGTCTTAATACCTAACCGGTATCTACAGTAATCGATCACCAGCTGCCGCTCCTCGCCATTTAACTCTTACAGCTCTTTATCGTCTGCATCGTTAGCAAAGAGGTTTTCGAACTCAATCTGAAAGGTGGGGCTCTTTTTGATAAAGAACACCGTATTTAGCTCCGCATCGTCAATTGCTTTGTAGTACCCAACGAACAGAGCGCCGGTCAGTAATAGGGCAATCAGGATGATTAATTTTTCATACTGTTGAGACCTGCATAGAGAAAGCCCTGCGCACGCTAGCCGAAAGTTCTTATAAACGGGCTCGCACTGTGCTTGATTGCTGCGACCACATGCGGTGCCTGCTCGCACAACTCAGTTGAGCGCATCAATACCTGTTCCAGGGCTTGCAACTGCTCGCGAATAACCTCTTCAGGCCGGGCCACATCACAGACCCGAGCGAAGTCCAGCAGCCCTTGCCGCGAGGCAAATAGCGACTTGTTGCCAACCAGATCCAGCGCCAGTACGTCCTCGGGGATATAGGCAGTGGTGTTGACGATATCGTAGGCCGGTGCCAGCCGTGCATCGCGCCGGGTAGGGTCGGAATACAACAGACCGAAGTTCTTCAAATGGGCATCGCCGTTACCGACAATGCAACTCAGGCTCACCATCGCGAATAGCTGCGCCAATGAACCCTGCACCTGCTCGGGCGAGCAAAACAGGCGAATGGCCTTGGCGATGGCCGAATAGCTCTTGTTGTATTTTTGCTCCGCAGCCAACCCCATCAATGCCGCCATGTCCTCGAAACCAATTGGATTGAGCTGCTCATCCCTGTCGAAGCGACGCATGACGAACAGTTTGGCGTTGGCGGACAGGTAGAACTCAGGCACCGCAATACCCGCCGCCCTGGCCACGGACATGCAGAGGAACTCGTTGATCGCCAGCCCCGGAAACTCGTCCCGACCGCTCTTGATAATCAGGTCAGAGGTTTTCGAGGTGAAACGCTGCGGTGCGGAATCCTGACGCTCTGGCACCAGTACCTTGGGCTGCACACCCGATATCCCGGCGCGTAAAATGTAGCGATCCACCAGCCCCGCAAAAATGTCTTCAGCGCCATCCCAGGCGAGGATTTCTTCCAGCTTTTCTCCAGGGAACTGCTCACGCCGCAACAGCGCATCAACCTCCGGCGAGCTCACCGCCACCCGCCCAATCGGAGAACTGCTGCCAGACAGTGCCAGCAACAACATTGGATCGACGCTCGCCACCTTGGCCAAGCGGTTGCGCAACTGCTCGAGGACATAGCCTTCCGGCAGGTTCATCTGGAAGATCGGATGCAGCTCTCGATGTCGGTACTCATCCAGGCGCACCGGCATCAGCAAACTGATCGCTGCCTGCGCATTGGCGTCTTCGTGGTAGCGAAACAGATAGTCCCCGGCACTGGTAAGGATCTTCCCGCTATCGCCCTCTGGCGTTGCAACCTGCAGCACAGCAGTCATCAGTCGAACACTCCCTGTATTTCATCCAGCGTGGGCATGGCAGCAGGCACAACCGCAAGCTCGCAGTCCAGGGCTCCTAGCACTCGCGCATAAGCGGCCATGCCCACCGAAAGGTCACCCTTTTCAATAGCGATGACTTTCTGCCGGGTTAGACCAGCCAAGGAGGCGAGCGCAGCCTGGGTCAGCCCGCGATTGAGGCGGCGCTGCCGAAGCTGCTCGCCGAGGCGTAGCGTGATTAGGGAATAGTCCATGTTCTAAATACGTTACAAATCTGATTAAATGTAACGTATACCGAACCTCATGAAAAATCAAAGCGGATACTGGCACTCAAGCCTGAAAACGGGCTGCGCGGTTAGAGTCTGAGCTTCGCGCGGTACAAAAAACGGTACACTGGCGGTACAGTGCCTAGCTTCTGCCACTTTCGCAGAATTACGCTAAAGCCCAGTAACGACGCTGCTTTCAGCTTATTTTACCTGCGCTAAGCTACATACGGTTTTACTGGGCTTGAGGCATTCGTGGCAACTCATAATCCTTTGGTCCACGGTTCGAGTCCGTGTGGGCCCACCATACAAATCAAGGGGTTAGGTCAGATCGACCTAACCCCTTTTTGTTTACCCCCATATTCTCCCCGTTCGCTCCCCGTTTCGCTTATGCCCCCCCAACTCCGACAGCGACTGTGTTGAGGGCTTACCGCCCTTCCCGCACGCGCGCGCAACGATTTCCGAGTTAGAAATGGACAATGACTCCCTACCGTTCGGGCATCGAGCGGAATGGTCTTTTGAGAGATGTGCCGGTATCGGCTTCGGCCTCTCGAGTCCGCTGGTGAACCACATGATTGGAGCGCACACCAGCCGCATGGCATGGCCGCAATTTAGCTTACCTGTCGATGGCCATCTTCTCGGGCCAGTTTCTGACCTCACTGCTGGAATTCATCCCAAGGCAAGGCGCTCTGGTCTTCACTGCAATGGCGGTTGCAGCTAGCGCCTTCACGCTGATCTACCTGCTGATTTGATGGTGTGAGCGTCGCATACAGAGTGCCCAGCATGCTTGAATGTGCTCATACGGACGCGGCCACCATGAGTCGCCCCGAATTTTGCGTTCTACCCCATTTCCAAACCGCCCGTAAAAATGGGGCAGAACCCAATCGCCCCAGCTAACAGCCATGCAAAAGCTCTTCAGTGGCTTGTTACATCGAATCTGGCTCGACTCCCGCAGTGCTCTGAGCCTGAACGATCCCATCAGGCGCCTCTGCTGCGCCTAGATGGACCAACTGATCGTCAGGAACTGGACGCCCTAACAAATAACCCTGAACCTCATCGCAACGATGCTTGCGCAAGACCTTGAGTTGCTCAGCTTTTTCCACCCCCTCGGCACTGACCCGTATATCCAGCGAATGCGACAACGCAATGATCGACCTGACGATCAGGCCGACCTTGGGATCGGTATCCAGATTCTCGGTGAACGCGCGGTCGATCTTCAGCTTGTCGAAAGGAAAGCGCCACAGGTAGGCCATGCTCGAATAGCCGGTGCCGAAATCGTCCATGGCGATGCGCACCCCCATGGCTACGAGCCGGCTGAGCGCCTGCGTCACCTGCTCGGTATTGCTCATCAGCAATGACTCGGTAATTTCCAACTCCAGGCGGTGGGCGGGCAGGCCAGTGGCATCCAGGGTGCGAGCGACTATCTCGACTAGATCACCGTGGCGAAACTGGGCAGCAGAAAGATTGACCGCCACGCTCAGATCACTAGGCCACAGCGCGGCCTGCGTGCACGCGGCGCGCAAGACCCAGCGGCCAAGCGGGTCGATCAGCCCGGTATCTTCGGCCAGTGGGATGAACTTATCTGGCGTCAGTGGGCCAAGTGTGGGGTGCGTCCAGCGCAGCAAAGCCTCGTAACCGTTGAGGGTCTTGCCGTCCGATGAATACTGGGGCTGATAGTGCAACCGAAACTGCTCGCCGCCGATTGCCACTCGCATTTCGCTGATCAGGTCGCGGCGCTCCTCAAGCTGCTTGTCGAGCGTCTCGTCATAGAAGCTGAAAGTACCACGGCCGGCGGCTTTGGCGCGGTATAGCGCCAAGTCCGCCTTGTGCATCAACGCCTCAACAGTCCTGGCGTCCATCCCATAGATGGCGGCGCCGACCGACCCGTTGGATTGAACTGTCTGCCCGAAAACTCCATAAGGCCGAGCCAGCACTTCCACCACCTTTTCCGCCAAGGTGATCACGTCGTCGGCTGAGGCCACACCACTCTGCAGGATGGCGAACTCATCCCCCCCAGGCGCGCGACCCGGTCGCCGTGCCGAACCAGAGAACGCAGGCGCTCGCCAACCTGCCGCAGCAGCTCGTCACCGGCTGCGTGGCCGAGACTGTCATTCACGTCCTTGAAGTGATCCAGATCGATGCAGAGCACCGAGAACTCTGCCCCTCCGGCGTCGTGGCGCCAGCTGGCCTCTTGCAGGGCCTCGCCGAAGCTCGTCCGGTTGAGCAGTCCAGACAGCGCATCGTGATGTGCTAAGTAACGCATGCGTTCTTCGGCTTCTCTCTCGGCCTCGAGGCGCCGGTGAAATACCACGCTGCCGACGACACCGATGGCGCTCAGTAACGCGAACATCGCTCCCGCGACCACGGTGAAGGCCTGCTCGATACGGGCAGCACGTTCGGACTGATCGACATAGACTTCGACCACCCCAATCATGCGCTGCCCCCGCGAAATAGGCACATAGGCCTCGCTGAAGATGGCGGGACGCCCAGGACCTGCGGCACCTCGCTTCAAAAGGACTACGTTTTCGCCGCTAAGCACCAGCTCGCGGACGACGGTATTGCCATGGCCAATATTGCTCTGAGTCTTCACGGCGCCTGCGGGCAGATCCAGGTCGTCCGAGACCAGCATGGTCTTGCCCTCAGGACTAAACATTTTGAAGCGGAACACTTCCTGCACGCGTCGAAAATAGGTGAGATTCTGGCGCGCCCGGTCAGTGAGCTCACCGTCGCTGAACAACTCCTCAAGATCTGGAACTGTCGCACCGACGAACTCGGCCCAGGATAGGGCTGTATGCTCTGCATCGCGCTCGAGCAGGTGCGTTGAGGAATAGCGCATTACCGCTGCCATGGCTGCCGCGACCAAGATCAAGCACCCGAAGGTCGCGCCCGCAGCAATCCACACGTTTCTTATTTTCATTCTGACCCCAGATTAGAGCCGACTACCGCAGGAAAAGTGACTCGAGGGCACCCGCCGCCTCGACATTGGGGTCCACAGAAACAACAGCCTTGTCTATGTCCGGCCCGACACAACGCCTGCTCCGGGAAATGAGCCGGGCAACGGGACAGTCTCGCCGCCTCAATAGCTAGTCGATTTGCTTACCGTAAATCGGGGTAACGATAGTTTTAGCCGGCATTTATCAGGCGTCAAAAACAATTATCTACCTGAGCCTCATCTGCATGGTTTGACCCACGGCTCGAGCTCATGTGCCCCCGAATCCCACCTTCGCGCTCGCCACCGGGCGCTGGCCGGCAGCCAGACGCACACCTGCCCCCCCTGACCAAGCGCTCGTGCCAGCGTACCGCGCGATTACCACGAGCCATCCCAGCCCCTCCCCACGCCTATGTGGCCCATCCGCTAGCAGGCCAACGCCGATTCGCGCGGAATATTCTCCAGCCGCTCTGGCGCGGGACCTGGCGCCTGACGCGCGAAAGCCCTCGAAAAACTCGACGGTGACCCTTGTCACGTTTCTGCAATTTTCGAATGGCGCGGGCGTTTTTTTCCGGTCTCTAATCGTTCATGTGTTTGCAACACAGATACATTTAAATCGGCGCTGCAAACGCATCACCCCCTTGGAGGAGCGAAGTACCGAGGGAGCAACCGAACCGCTAGGAACCAATAGGGAAGTTAACCAGCATGCGCTCCACAAAGACCTCCGCTCAGCTCTTCGAACTTGCTCGCACGGTAGTCCCCGACGGCGTCAGCTCCCCCATGCGCGCCTTCCGCCAGGTCGGCGGCGAGCCGATCTGCGCCGCCTCGGCCAAGGGCGCGCAGATCACCGACGTCGACGGCAACGTCTACACGGATTTCCTCAACGCCTTCGGCGCCCTGCTGCTGGGCCATGCCCGTGACGAGGTGGTCGAGGCGATCGCCAGCCAGGCCGCCCAGGGCACGGTAGTGGGTCTGACCTCACCGCTGGAGCATCGCCTGGCCAAGCGCATCGTCGAAAGCACGCCGGCGATCGAGCAGATCCGTTTCGTCTGCAGCGGTACCGAGGCGGTGATGACCGCCACCCGCATCGCTCGCGCCCATACCGGACGTAACCTGCTGGTCAAGTTCGTCGGTTCCTATCACGGCCACTCGGATGTGCTGCTGGCCAGCCCGAGCGATTCGGGGGTCAAGGTCAAGGGGGTGACCCAGGGCATTCCGGAGAACCTCAACCGCGAAGTGCTGCTGTGTCAGTACAACGACGAGGCGCAGCTCAAGAGCCTGTTCAAGGCCCATGGCAACGCCATCGCCGCGGTGGTCGTCGAGCCCTACGCCACCAACATGGGCTTCGTCCGCCCCCAGCAAGGCTTCATGGGCCTGATCCGCCAGCTGTGCGACCAGTACGGTTCGCTGTTCATCTTCGACGAAGTGGTCACCGGCTTCCGCTTCACCTTCGGCGGCATCTGCAACCTTATGGACATCGACCCGGACCTGATCACCTTCGGCAAGATCATCGGCGGCGGCACGCCGATCGGCGCCTACGCCGGCAAGGCGCGCTTCATGCAGCACGTGGCCATTGGCAACAGCGTGTTCCAGTCCGGCACCTTCGCCGCCAACCCGCTGACCATGGCGGCCGCCAACGCGGCGCTGGACGTACTGGCGCAGCCGGGGTTCTACGAGGAGCTGGAGCGCAAGGGGCAGATCCTCGACGCCGCCATCCACGCGCAGTTCAACGCGCAGAACATCCCGTTCCTGTTCACCCGCTTCGGTGCCCTCGGCGGCGTCGCCTTCCGCGACAGCCACAGGCCGATGCGCTCGTACCAGGACGTGAAGACCCAGCATTACGAGATCTACACCGCCGTGCACCGGCAGATGCTCGACCGGGGCTTCCTCATGGCGCCGTCGCTGGAAGAGCCGATCTTCCTTTCCGCCGCCCACAGCAGCCGCGATCTCGAGGACTTCGCCGTCGCCCTCGGTGAGTCCGTCAGCCAGGCGCTGGGCGCCCACCGCAAGGCCTTTCCGGTACTGATGCCGTTCTGAACCCGCACCGCCACCCACCCCATAGTCAAGGAGGATACCCATGAACGCAGCCGTCCAACTCAACGCCAGTCAATTCTTCGAATCGGTTAACAAGTGGTACGCCACGGCCACGGTGAAGAACAGCCCGCGCATCGTCATCGCCGAGGCCGCCAAGGACGACTTCACCTACCCGAAGTCCCGGCAGATCCTCAGCGAGCATCCCAAGGTGCAGGCCCTCGGCAACGCGGGCGTGGCCTACGTGCTCGCGCAGTCCGCCTACCAGTACATGTACGAGATCGGCCTGCTGGAGACCCGTTTCGTCATCGACTGCAGCCTGAACATCGTCAACAACGTGATCGCCGGGGCCAGCGAGCAGGAGAAGCTCAACGCCCTGACCGTGGTCATTGACGAGGGCTACCACGCCCACGTCGCCCTGGACTACATCATCCAGATGAAGAACCTGACTGGCATCGAGCCGCTCGAGGTACCACAGACCAACGGCAACCTGAGCGCCGTGCACCGCGCCTTCGCGCAGCTGCCCGAAGCAGTCCACAGCGACTTTCAGCTGATCTCGGTGACCCTGGCCGAGCATACCCTGACCAAGGACCTGATCAGCATCGGCCGCGAGAAGGAAGCCTCGCAGGCCTTCACCAAGGTGATGACCGACCACGTCTCCGACGAGGGGCGCCACGCCAGCTACTTCGCCAACCTGATGACAGCCCACTGGGCGCGCCTGCCCGAAGACACCAAGCGGGTCATCGGCGGCATGCTGCCGGCCTACCTGGACGACTACCTGGCTGGCGACGAAGCGCGCGACTTCGACCGCAAGGTCCTGCTTGGCTGCGGTTTCAGCGCGAGCGAAGCAGACAGCATCATCGCCGATACCCAGGCGCAGTTTCTCGAGAGGCTCAATGACTACGTCGGCACCACCAAGGCCAACCTGGTCAAGCTGCTGCGGCGCTGTGGCGTGCTCGACCATCCGCCGACCCGCGAAGCCTTTGTCCAGCATGGCGTCGCCCTCTAGGCGGAGCTCCATCCGACAGCCAGATTTCGACAGGAAGCTGATGAAATGCTGCTAGAAAAATTGCGTGAGCTAAGCAAGTCCTCACCCCTCCAGCCGGCGGTGGTGGCGGCCGGCAAGTCACTGTCCTATTTCGAGCTGGAGCGCCTGTCCTCTCGAATGGCCGGCCACCTTATGCACGCGGGACTGCCCGACGCGGCGCTGGTGGCCATCTACACCAGCCGCGACGTCCATGCCATTGTCGCGCTGTTCGGCGCGCTCAAGGCAGGCGCCGCCTACAGCTTCGTCGAGGACGACGGGGTACGCGAGGAGAACTACCAACGCCTCGTGGCCATCGAGGCGGATCTGGTCCTGTGCGACAGCGAGCACCTGCTGGCCTTGCGCGAAATGGGTGTGGCCGCCCTGGACATTCACGCCGCCGAGCGGGCGCTGGAGCCCGGCAGGAGCACCAGCCCGACGGCCGACACGAGCGCCTACGTGCTGTTCACCTCCGGCTCCACCGGCAAACCCAAGGGCGTGAGCGTCAGCCATGGCAACGTTGCGCACTACAGCCAGGCGATCCGCCAGTGCCTGGCGATCGGAGGCGGCCTGCACTATGCCCATGTCAGCACCCTGGCCGCCGACCTGGGCAATACCTCGCTGTTTCTCTCGCTGACCACCGGCGGTTGCCTGCACCTGTTGAGCATCGCCCAGCGCAAGGACCCCAGCGCCTTTCGCGACTACCTGACGCAGCACAGCATCGACTTTCTGAAGATCACCCCCTCGCACTGGAACGCCATGTTTCCGGCGGGCGTCGAGCTGCCCAACCTGCAGTACCTGGTGTTCGGCGGTGAAGCCCTGCCCAAGACGCTGGCCCGTCGCGTACTGGCGTCCGGGCGGATCGCTCGACTGTTCAACCACTACGGCCCCACCGAAACCACGGTCGGGGTGACGGCCTACCCGGTCATCGACCTCGCCCAGCTCGATGCCCTGGCGGCCGACAGCGTTCCAGTCGGTCGGCCGTTCGGCCAGTCCCTGCTCTATGTGCGCGATGAGCAAGGAGCCTTTCGCCGCAGCGCGGCGCGCGGCGAGCTGTATATCGGTGGTCCCTCGGTGGCCCAGGGCTACCGTGGCAATCCGCAGGCCACGGCCAACGCCTTCGTTGACCTGGAGCGGCCGGAGGGCAGGTTGCGCCTGTACAAGACCGGGGATCTGGTCAGCCTGGACGACAGCGGCCTGGTGCAGTTCCTCGGGCGCATCGACCGGCAGGTCAAGATCAACGGCTACCGAGTCGAACTCGAGCATGTCGAGAACGTCCTGCGCAAGGTGGCCGGCGTCGAGGATGCCGCGGTCTTCCTGCTCCCACTGCGCGGCCGCGAGCGCCTGGTCGCGGCGCTGTTGAGCGAGCGCCGCGAGCCGCCGGAGGTCTGGCTGAAGCAACGCCTGCAGGCGTTGCTTCCGGCCCACATGATTCCGGGCACGCTGCTGCGCCTGGACGCATTTCCGCGCAACGCCAACGGCAAGACCCACCTGGCCCTGCTGCGCGAGCAGCTAATGGCCCGGCTGCAGCACCCGCAGCAGGACCTGGAGCCGCAGCCACACCTGGGTGAACAGGGTGATGAACGCCTGCACGTCATCCGTACGGTGTTCTGCAAGCACCTGCGCAGCACGAGCGCGGGCCTGGAAGAGAGTTTCTTCGAGCTGGGCGGCGACTCCCTGGATGCCATCCAGCTGATCGCCGAACTGCAGGAGAAGGGCTTCCCGGTCAGCGCCCATGCTTTTCTCAAGGCCCCCAGCATACAGGGCCTGCTGCGCACCCTGGAACAGCGCGAGCAACAGGGGGCGCAAGACACGCCGGCCCGCGACCTCAAACGCCTGGACCTGTTCTCGCCGGCACAGCGCGAACTGATGGAGCAGCGCCTGCAGCATCCGGATCACTACAACCAGGCGCTGTTGCTCAGGAGCGTCGACAAGGTCGACATGGCCGTGCTCAACGGCGCCCTGGGCCAGCTGCTCGAACAGCACCCGGCGCTGGCCGTGGCCTACCGGGACGATCCCCAGGGCCCCTACGCCAGCCACGTCGAGCAGGACGGCAACGACGTGCTCAGCGTTTCCTTCATCGCCGGCGGCAACGAGGCGGAAACCCAGAACCATGTGGAGCGGGTCGCGGACCGCGTGCATCAGTCCCTGTCCCTGGCCGAAGGCCGGCTGCTGCGCGTGCACCTGTTCAAGGTCAAGTCCGGCGACGACCTGCTGCTGCTGGTGGCCCATCACCAGGCGGTGGATGTGATTTCCTGGCGCATCATCATTGCCGAACTGACACGCCACTACAGCGACCGTTACTTCGGCTCACCGGCCCCACGTTCGCCCAACCCGACCACCTTCTGGGATTGGGTGGCGCACCTCGAGGGCCACAAGCAGCAGTTGCAGAGCGCCTGGCTGCGCCGCACCCAGGCGCGGGTGGCCGCACTGCCGCGCTATTTCGCCGAGGACAACGTCGAGGGTGCCGCCTCCACGCTGTGGCTCGGCTTCTGCGCCGAAGACAGCCAGCGCCTGCTCCGCGACCTGGTGAGCAGCTCCGGCACGCCGCTGCACCTGCTCCTGCTGGCGGCCTTCACCCTGGGCCTGGCCCGCTTGCGCGGCAGCCGCGACCTGGCGATCGACGTCGAAAGCCATGGCCGGGTGACCTTCGACGACAGCACCGACGTCAGTCGCGTGGTCGGCTGGCACACCTCGACCTTCCCGTTGCTGCTCGACCTGCCGCACCTCGATCTGTCCGCCGCCATAGCGGCGGTTTCCCGGGCCTTCGCCGAGGTGCACGACCTCGGGGTCGGCTACGGCCTCAATCAGCCCGCGGTGCAGGGCCGCTACACGCCCTCGGCGCCGGTATGCTTCAACTACCTGGGCGACGTCGATTTCGCCCATGACGAACGCTTCGCCCTGGTGCCGGCGCCCTTCTCCTTCGGCCGCGCGCGGCATGCCCAGAACAACCGTTGTCATGAGCTGAAGCTGACCGCGCGGGTGATTGCCGGGCAGTTGGTGCTGGACCTGTCCTTCCCGCGCTCGGTCGAGGCCGCCGCCATGCACGAGCTGGTGCGCGGCATCGGCAGCGAGCTGTGCAACCTCGCCGGGTTCTCGGCGCGCACGCCGCAACTGCTGCTGGAGCCAGGCACCCGTACCGGGATGATCAACTACGCGCCGAAGCAGCTGATCGCCCAGCCGCACCGGCAGAAGCACCGCGAGTACCGCCAGATCCTGCTGACCGGGGCCA
Organism: Pseudomonas sp. LPB0260; assembly: GCF_013388395.1. Taxonomy (NCBI): domain Bacteria; kingdom Pseudomonadati; phylum Pseudomonadota; class Gammaproteobacteria; order Pseudomonadales; family Pseudomonadaceae; genus Pseudomonas; species Pseudomonas sp. LPB0260. The sequence continues at coordinate 701,516 of NZ_CP058247.1, forward strand.
CCGGCTACATCGGCGTCTATGCGCTGAAGGAGTTGCTGGTGCACACCGACGCGCATATCCACTGCCTGGTGCGCAACAAGGATGGCAGCAGCGCCCGGGCGCGCCTGCAGCGCCTGTTCGCCTGGTATTTCCCGGGCATCCAGCTGGAGGGTTTCGACCAGCGCCTGAGCATCCACGAGGGCGATGTCTGCGCGCCGCAGCTGGGCCTGGACGACGCGACCTACCAGGCGCTGGCCCGACAGGTCGAAGCCATCTACCACTTCGCCGCCGACACCCGCCTGTTCGGGACCGAGGAGGAGTTCGCCAGAAGCAACGTGCAGTCGGTGGAGTCGTGCATCGCCTTCGCCCTGCTGCAGCGCCACAAGGACCTGCACTACATGTCGACCCTGGCGGTCAGCGGGGTCAACGGCAAGCCGGAGCTGGCGTTCTTCTCCGAGGACTCGCTGGATATCGCCCAGGAATTCCAGAACAACTACGAGCAGAGCAAATACAGCGCCGAGCGCCTGCTCAACACCTTCCGCCTGCAGGGCAACAACGGCTTCATCTATCGCGCCGGCAACGTCTCCGGTGACTCGCGCAGCGCGCGCTTCCAGATCAATGCCAAGGACAACCGCCTGGTGCAGTTCCTCGCCGCCTGCGTCAAGGTCGGCCAACTGCCGGCCAGCCTCGGCGAGCCGGTGATTCTCTCGCCAGTCGACGAGGTCGCCGCGGGCATCGTGGCGCTTTCCCTGGATGCCCTGTCGCCGCCCGGTACCTACCACGTCGACAGCGTTCACGAGGTCAGCATGGAGCGCCTGTTTGCCGCCCTGGAGCGCGCGGGCTGCTCATTCCAGCGCAGCGCCCACCGCGACTTCGCCGAGCTGTTCCGTGCCATCAGCGGCAGCCAGGACCCGGATGTACTGCTCGGGAAGTTCTGGGCCAGCCGCAAGCGCCGCAACATCAAGTACTGCAACGACCGCACGCTGCGCGCCCTGGCGCGCCTGGGCCGGGGCTTCACCTCGCCCAGCGATGAATGGCTCGACGCGTTCATCGAGGAGCTGAAGAAAGAGCATGTATTCGCGCTTCGTCCCGGCAGTTATGAAGCAGTCGATACGTCGCGGATTCTGCAGCGGCAGGTATGACGCCTGCCGGCGGGGCAACCGCTAGCGCGCCGTTGCGTCGTGTTGGCGGTCGCTGCGCCGCAGATTTCAACTGGTCCATCAAATAGACAATGGAGATGTGTTTTGTGGAAACGCTCAACCAGAAATTTCGCCTGACCGAAGCCCATATCGCCGACTACCAGAGAACCGGCTTCGTCCTGCTCAAGCAGCTGTTCTCTGCCGAGATGATCGACTACTTGCGCAAGCGGGTGAACGAGGAACTGGAAACCCCGACCGATCACTATCAGAAGGGCTTCGACAAGCTGCGTTATGACCTGTGCAACGACGACGAGGTGATCTTCGAACTGCTCGGCAATCCGCAGTTCCAGCAGATCATGCGCGATCTCAACCAACGCACCCTGTTCTTCACCCAGGGCGTCGGTTTCGGTCTGAAGCAGGGCGTGAGCAAGGGTTTCAGCTGGCACATCGAGTCGCAGAGCTTCGGCTTCAACCGCTCGGAGGACTACGCCACCACCCTCTGGGCACCGTTGCACCGGATCGACACCAAGGGGCAGGCCGGCGGCATGCGCTACGTGCCGCGCGACGTGATCTCCGGCGAGTTCATGTACGACTTCATCGACCCGGCGGTCTTCCGCTGCCTGGATGAGCGCATCAAGTCCGGCGGCATCGCCTTCGAGGACTATGTCGCGCTTCGCGACGAACCGCTCAACTCCTCCGGTATCGGCCGCCTGCTCGAGTACTTCGCGGTCGAGGACGACTACGAGCTGGGCGACGCGCTGCTCTTCGACAAGTACGTGATCCACCGCAGCGTGCCGCTCGGCGAGGGCGAGCTGCAGACCCGTGACGCATTCTCCCTGCGCTTCATCGCCGACGACTCGCGCTACGACCTGGCGCGCGCCAAGAGCATCGAGATCCCGCGCGATCACTACGGCTACGCCGGGCCGACCAAGTTCCATCTGGAGATCTGCAAGGAGGATGGCAGCCTGATCGTCGACAGCCCCTACTTCGACGCCGATCGCGAGCGGCGCTACATCTTCGCCTGAGTGCCACCCGACCCGGCGGCGCCCACGGCCTGCCGGGTCCACCGACCGCAACCAAGGATGACACCTATGCAGCCGCAGATTGACCACTACGCCAGCAAGCTAGCCTACGAAATCGATGCCTGGGACCTGGCCCAGGCGCAGAAGAACGACGATGACGTCGTCGTGCTCGACGCCCGCACGGCGCCGGCCTATTGCCGTGAACACATCGCCGCGGCGATCAGTTTCCCGCACCAGCAGATGACCGCCGAGCATACCGCCGGCCTGCGCCGCGACGTGCTCTACGTCGTCTACTGCGACGGCATCGGCTGCAACGCATCGACCGCTGGGGCGCTGAAGATGGCCCAGCTCGGTTTCCGGGTGAAGGAACTGATCGGCGGCCTGGAATGGTGGAAGCGCAGCGGCTTCCCCACCCAGGGCGCCCTCGACAGCGCCGCACTGGAAGCCGAGAGCTGCGGCTGCAACTGACCCCGGCGCCCGACAAACGCCCCGCGGAATTCCGCAATCAGGAGAAGACCATGCCTTACGTGAATATCAAAGTGACCGACCTCGGTGTCACCCGGCAACAGAAGGCCGAGTTGATCGCCCGCGTGACCCAGGCCCTGCAGGATGTGCTCGACAAGGACCCGGCCTCCACCTTCGTGGTGATCGACGAGGTCAACACCGACAACTGGGGCAGCGGCGGCGAACAGGTCAGCGAACGGCGCAGGCGACTGGGTCTGTGAGCCCCTTGTGCCGGTCCGTTGAAGGCGGCCCCGAATGGAGCTGATGCTGCCGGATATGGCCCTCGGATGGCTGGCCGTCCTGGTGCTCGGTGCTTTGCTGGCCGGCTACCTGGACGCCATCGCCGGCGGCGGCGGCATCATCCAGGTGCCCATCCTGCTGCTTTCCGGCATGCCGCCGGTGAACGTTCTGGCAACCAACAAGGCGGTAGCCCTGATGGGCACCGCCAGCGCCGCCGTGCGCTATATGCTCGGCGGCCAGGTGGTCTGGCGGATCGTCCGGGTGGCGGCCCTGCCTTGCCTGCTGGCCGCCTGTCTGGGCAGCCACCTGGCCATGCTCACCCCCGACTGGCTGCTGGAGTTGTGCATTCTCGGCTGCCTGATCGTCGCCCTGCTGGCGGCCCTGCTGGTCAGGACCGACACACGCGGCGGCGGGCCGCCACCGTCATCCGCGCGCATCATCTGCAACCTGATGCCCGTCGGGCTCTACGACGGTTTTTCCGGGCCCGGGACCGGGGTCTTTCTGGTGCTGGTCAAGCATGCACGGCTGAAGCTGGAGATGCTCGCCGCCACCGCGACCACCAAGCCGATCAACCTGCTGACCAATGTCGGTGGCGTGGCCGCATTCATCTGGGCTGGCAAGGTTGTCTGGGCAGTGGCCGTGCCAATGATCCTGGCCAATGCGCTCGGCGGCTGGCTGGGCAGTCGGGCGGCGATCCGCCGGGGAGCGGCCTACATCCGCCGCATGCTGCTGGTCATGCTGGTCATGCTGTGCGGCGCGACACTGTGGAAACTGGCCAATGCCTGGTTCTGAGCGGCGGGACTCGATGCCGGCGGACTCACCCGGCCTGCTGCTCCAGATCCTTGAGGCGGTGACCGACCGCGACTATGGCCTCGATCGCCGGCTTCAGCTCCTGCCCGAGCGAAGACAGGCTGTACTCGACGCTGGGCGGAGAGGTTGGAAGGACCCGGCGCAGCACGACTCCCTCGCTCTCGAGCTTCTTCAGGCGAGCGGTGAGCACCTTGGCGGATATCCCCGGGATATCCGCCTTCAGCTCGCTGAAGCGACGCGGCTGCTGGCTCAGGTACCAGATGATATTGGGCGTCCAGGCGCCGCCGATGATGCTCAGGCATTCGCTCAGCGGGCAGTTTCCCGGGGGCTGGATACGCGGTTGCGGCGTCTGGGCAGCATGGTCGACTCCTTGGAAAGCTGGTTACCGGATGGTTACCAGTAAATGTAGCAACTAAAGGAATGCAGGTATACGAAAGTAACCCAGGTTGCCTAGACTCGCTCCATCGCCATCCCCGCGCGCCGGGCCCGTCCGGCACATGGGGCATCAGCAATAGAGGTAGACCGCGGGGCCCAGCCCGGCCCCGCTCTTTCGACGAGCGTCAGCTCGAAACCATGTAAAGGAGAAGCACATGTACAAGCTGTACTATCTGCCGGGTGCCTGTTCGCTGGCCATTCACGCGCTGCTCAACGAGCTCAACCAGCCGGTCGAGGCGATCGACCGCAACAAGGCAACGGACTTCGACAAGCTCGAATCGCGCGGCATGGTCCCGGTGCTGGTCGATAACGGCCAGGTGATCCGCGAAGGCGCGGCGATCATTCTTTACCTGCTGGACAAGCACAAGAACCAGATGCTGCCGGAAAGCGGCCTGGAAAAGGCCCGCTTCATCGAGTGGGTGATGTTCGCCAACGCCACCATGCACCCGGCCTACGGCCGTCTGTTCTTCATCGGCAAGACCCTCGACGACGGCCCGGCCAAGGAGCAGGCGCTGAGCGCAGCGAGCGACGCCATCAATGCCCTGTGGGGTGCGGTGGACAAGCAGCTGCAACAGTCGACCTTCGTCTGCGGCGATCGGATCACAGTGGTCGACATGATGCTGGCGGTCTACGCCAGCTGGGGTCAGTACTTCCCCGTCGACATCCTCATGAGCGACAAGGTGCGGCGCATGATCGAGGCGGTGAAAGCCCATCCGGCCTTCATCAAGGCGATCGAAGACCAGCAGAGCGCCTCGCAGTAAGCGGCTGCGTACACGCCGCGCAGATTGCTCCAGCAGGACCTCTGCGCGGCCCATGACGAAGCAAACTGGCTACAGGATGTAGTGCCATGACCTTGTTCAAAGACCTTTCCCTTTCCGCCATCAACGCCGGCTTCGTGACGGTACTGGTCGGTTTTACCAGCTCCGCCGTGCTGGTGTTTCAGGCGGCGCAGGCATTGGGGGCAAGCCCGGCGCAGATCGGCTCCTGGATGCTCGCCCTGTGCATCGGCATGGGCGTTACCGGCATCGCCCTGTCCCTGCATTATCGCGCGCCCATCGCCATCGCCTGGTCCACGTCCGGGGCCGCCATGCTGATCACCAGCGCCTCCGGGGTCGACCTGGCCGAGGCGACCGGAGCCTTCATTGCCTGCGGCCTGCTGATCACCCTCTGTGGGTTCAGCGGCTGGTTCGAGCGCATCGTCAAGCACATCCCCATGGCGATCGCCGCCGGCATGCTCGCCGGCATTCTGCTGCGCTTCGGCCTGGATGCATTTGCCGCGATGAATAGCCAGTTCGGCCTGGTATTCCCGATGTTCGCCTGCTACCTGCTGGCGCGCCGCCTGCTGCCACGCTACGCGGTGGTCGCCCCGCTGGCGGTCGGCGTAGCCATCGCCGCCAGTCGCGGAATGCTGAATTTCGACGGCGTCGAGCTGGCCCTGGCCACCCCGCAGTTCGTCGCCCCGAGCTTTTCCCTGCAAGCGATGATCGGCGTAGCCCTGCCGCTGTTTGCGGTGACCATGGCCTCGCAGAACCTGCCGGGGCTCACCGTGCTGCGCGCCTCGGGCTACCAGACACCCAGCTCGCCGTTGATCGGCTGGACCGGAGTGGCCACCCTGCTGCTGGCCCCGTTTGGCGGCTATGCCTTGAACCTGGCGACCATCACCGCCGCCATCTGCACCGGCAAGGAAGCCCACGAAGACCCGACCAAGCGCTACAGCGCCGCCGTGGCCGCGGGCTTCTTCTACCTGCTGGTGGGCATCTTCGGCGCCACGGTCGGCGCGCTGTTCCTGGCCTTTCCCAATGAGCTGATCCTGGCAATCGCCGGCCTGGCCCTGCTCGGCACTATCGGCAATGGCCTGGCCAGCGCCCTGCTGGAGGAGCAGCACCGCGAGGCGGCGTTAATCACCTTTCTCGTCACCGCCTCCGGGGTCTCGCTGCTGGGCATCGGTTCGGCGTTCTGGGGCATGCTGGCGGGCGCGCTGGCGATGCTGGTGCTGCAGGCCTCGCCCGATCTGCAGGGCCTGCTGGCGCGCCTACGCAGTCCACGCGGCAACAAGCTCGACAAGAATCTGGAGTAGCGCACGGTGTCTGCATTCAGGCCGGTTGGCGTACTCGACTCGGGAGTCGGCGGCTTGTCGCTGCTACGCGACATCCGCCGCGAGCTACCCCATGAAGACCTGCTCTATGTCGCGGATTCCGCCTATGCCCCCTACGGCGACCGCAGCACCGCCTGGATCGCTAGACGCTCGGCACGAATCATCGAGTTTCTCGTCGAGCAGGGTTGCAAAGCCGTGGTCATCGCCTGCAACACCATTACCGCGGTGGCCGTCGGCGCGCTGCGCGAGGCCTTCGATGTTCCGATCATCGCCATCGAGCCGGCCATCAAGCCAGCGGTCGCCCTGACCCGCAGCGGGGTGATCGCCGTCATGGCCACCAGCCGCACCCTGCAGAGCGATAGCCTGCACCGGCTGCGCCGCCGCCACGAGGCTGGCGTGGAGGTACTCTTCGTCCCCTGCCCGGGCCTTGCCGACCGGGTCGAGGCCATCGACCTGGACTCGGCGGAGCTGCATACGCAGCTGCACGCCCTGCTCTCTCCGGCACTGCGCAAGGGCGCCGACACCCTGGTGCTGGGCTGCACCCACTACCCCTTCTTGATCGACAGCATCGCCCGGGTGGCCGGTGCCGGCGTGCGGATCGTCGACCCCTCGCCAGCAGTCGCCGCCGAAGTCAGGAGACGGTTGCACGAGCAGGGACTGCTCAGGAGTCGAGTCGAACTGGGCATCGATTCGGTCTGGACAAGCGCTGCCACGGACCAGGCCCGCGACACCATAGGCGCGCTATTGGATCAGCGCCTGGAGGTGCGCCAATTGCCGCCACTTGGCCGCGATTAAATGCGGACACATTAAACCGGCCAAATAGCGTGAGCAGCTCTTAGACTCGCCCGTGATACTTATCGAGTTCGGGACATCCCCGCTCGCATTCGGAAATACGGCAGGCAATATCGGCGATAGTTACGCCATTGAGTTCCGCTTCCAGTGCGGCCACGGCGCTATTAATCTTTTCCTGCAGCACCGGCGCTATATATTCTCCCACTGCGCAGCCTGAATCAGGCACCGCGTGATGCAGGGTAAACAGCGGCGTCGTCTCCACGGCCCTGAACACGTCGAGCAGGGTGATGCTGCTGGCCGGCCTGGCCAGCAGCGCTCCTCCGCCCTGCCCCAGCTGCGACCTGGAAAAGCCTGCAGTATTGAGCATCGACATGATCCGGCGGATCACCGAGGCATTGGTATTGGCGCTCTTCGCAATGATCTCCGAAGGCAGCGGTTCGTTTTCATGGATGGCTAGGCCAGTGAGTATATGTACCGCTACTGCGAACCGCGTACTGGCAGGCATGTTCTAGTCCCGAAATACAGTTATATAGAAGAATCATTTATGTGGCAGCCCAACTGATTTTTTATATTTGTTCCCGGCCAATCCGCCGAACAATGGAGCATCCAATCCCACTATATACGTTAGCCATATAGCGGCGACAGGGCGATGTTCAACCCCGACAACGGCCCATCGTTTTGCGCCAGGACTCGCCCCCCCTCTCGCAACGATGCAGGCCGGCATCACCCCGGACGATTTCCGGTCTATTTTCCTGGATGACCGTCCAATACCCTGGACCGAGCCGTCATTCCCCTGCCAAAGATGTCTGGTCATCTGGACAATCCCTGCGAGGGTGTTCGTCCACAGGCCTAGACAGGCGCGGATTAACCTGACGCCAGGGGCTCAGGCACAGAATCTGCTTGGATGGATGCGCTAGACGCCAGAACAACCTCAAACACAATACTGGCGCTGCCCCTTCGCACTCGGCTGAGCTATGTTCGTTATCTGGCCAGTTTCGCCGACTGTCCGACAGGACGGCGCCAGGGCACCTGCTCACCGGCAGGCACAACAACAAGAAGGAAATCCGTATGTCGATCAAGCAACAGCTCTCTCGCCTCACCTGTGGCATCGGCGCCGCCGCGCTGCTGTCGGCCAGCCTGCTCGCCACGCCGGCGGCGGCCACGGAGAAGGTCCGCTGGCAGGTGCCACTGGCATTCCCCTCGCACCTGGTCGGCCTCGTCTCGCCGGTCAAGCACCTGACCGAATCGCTGAAGACGATCTCCGGCGGCGACATGCAACTGCGCTACTACGAGCCCGGCGAGCTGGTCCCGCCGTTCGAGATCATGAATGCCGTGAGCAGCGGCAAGTACCCGGCGGGCTTCACCTGGGTCGGCTATGACCAGGGCACCATTCCCGCCCTGCCGCTCTACTCCGGTGCCCCCTTCAACCTGGAGCCGCCGGCCTACCTGGCCTGGTACTACCAGGGCGATGGCAAGAAGCTGCTCGAGGAGATCTACGCCGAGCACAACATCCACCCCATGCTGTGCAGCATCATCGGTCCCGAGGGCGCCGGCTGGTTCGCCAAGCCGATCACCGACCTGAAGGACTTCGACGGCCTGCGCATCCGCTTCGCCGGCATCGGCGGCAAGGTGCTGGAGAAGCTCGGCGCCTCGGTCACCATGATCCCCGGCGGCGAGATCTACCAGGCGCTGGAACGCAAGACCATCGACGCCACCGAGTTCTCCCAGCCGGCGATCGACAAGATGCTGGGCCTCGACCAGATCATCAAGAACTACATCATGCCGGGCTGGCACCAGACCCTGACCACCTCGCACCTGCTGGTCAACCGGGATGTCTGGAACAAGCTCAAGCCGCAAAGCCGCGCGCTGATCGAGATGGGCTGCGAGTCGGCCACCCTCAAGGGCTTCGCCGAGAGCGAGTGGGCACAGCCTACCGCCCTGGCCGAATACGAGCAGGAAGGGGTGAAGGCCCAGGTGCTGCCCGAGCCGGTGCTGCGTGAGCTGCAACGGGTGACCAATGAGGTGCTGGACGAGATCGCCGGCCAGGACGCCATGTTCAAGCGTGTGCTGACCAGCCAGCGTGAGTTCATGAAGCACCACGCCACCTGGCACCGCATGGGCTACCTGCCGCGGGACTACTACAAGCAGGACTGATCACTCAGCCCGAACCTCGACGGGCCCGGCCATGCCGGCGCCCGTCGATTTCCTTTGCTTGCCGAGCCCGAGGTTTCCGTGACTCAGTCCTCCGCTTCTCCCAACCTGCCTGGCGCCCCCGCCAAGCAGGACGCCCTGCCGAACAACCGCCTGTCCTGGCGCCTGGATCGCCTGGTCGCCGCCATCGGCCGCGCCACCGCCTGGTTGTGGCTACTGGTGCTGCTGGTGGTGCTCAGCAACGTCTTCAGCCGCTTCGTCATGGCGCGCGGCTCGATCGGCCTGGAAGAACTGTCCTGGCACCTGTTCGGCGCTGCGATGATGCTCTCGCTGGGCTACGCCGTGGTGCGCGACGATCACGTGCGCGTCGATGTGCTGCGGGAGAAGCTCTCCCTGCGCACCCAGGCCCGCATCGAGCTGCTGGGCATCGCCCTGCTGGCGCTACCGGTGGTCTACCTGATGATCCACACCCTGGTGCCCTACGCCTACACCGCGTTCATCTACCAGGAGCACTCCCAGGCGCCCAGCGGCCTGCCCTATCGCTTCATCTTCAAAAGCGTGCTGCCCCTGGGCCTGATCCTCGTGGCCATCGCCCTGGTCTCGCGCGCCTCGCGCTGCAGCACCCTGCTGTTCCAATTCCCCCGGGCCATTCAAACGCCTGCCGATGACCGCAACGGCGGCCATCCGAACCCCTGATCACGAGGCTGAAGTAATGGGTCTGGAAGAAATTCTTGTTATCGCCATGTTCGCCAGCTTCATGGGCCTGCTGCTGCTCGGCTTCCCGGTGGCCTGGTCCCTGGCCGGCATCGGCCTGCTGTTCGCCGTCACCGGCCATGTGCTGGTCGAATATTTCGATGCCGATCTCTGGTTCACCTGGAGCGGCACCATCGGCGTGCTGGATGCGCGCATCTACGGCATCGTCGCCAACGAGCTGATGGTGGCGCTGCCGCTGTTCATCTTCATGGGCATCATGCTCGACCGCTCCGGCATCGCCGAGCGCCTGATGCACAGCCTGGTGCGGGTGCTGGGGCCGCTGCGCGGCGGCTACGCCATCACCGTGGTGATCGTCGGCGTGCTGCTGGCCGCCTCGACCGGTATCGTCGGCGCCTCGGTGGTGCTGCTCGGCATGCTGTCGCTGGGGCCGATGCTGCAGGCCAACTACAACAAGTCGCTGGCCGTCGGCACCGCCTGCTCCGTGGGCACCCTGGGCATCCTCGTACCGCCGAGCATCATGCTGGTGCTGATGGCCGACCGCCTCGGCACCCCGGAGGCCTCGGTCGGCAAGCTGTTCATGGGCGCACTGATTCCCGGGATGATGCTCGGCGCGCTGTACATCCTGTATATCGTCGTCGCCGCCTGGCTGAAGAAGGACTTCGCCCCGGCACCGAAGGACCGCCAGCCGCTGGACATGCGCGCCCTGCTCGACGTGTTCTGGGCCGTGGTGCCGCCGCTGGCCCTGATCCTCGCGGTGCTCGGCTCGATCTTCTTCGGCATCGCCACCACCACCGAGGCCTCGGCCGTGGGCGCCGCCGGCGCGCTGCTGATGGCCCTGGTCAGCCGCCGCCTGGATTTGGAAGTACTCAAGGAAGCGCTGTACCAGACCAGCCGCACCACCGCCTTCATCTTCGGCATCTTCATCGGCGCCACGGTGTTCGCCGCGGTGCTGCGCGGCCTGGGCGGCGACGACGTGGTGCGCGCGGCACTGACCGGCCTGCCCTTCGGCCAGACCGGGGTGCTGCTGACGGTGCTGTTCATCACCTTCCTGCTGGGCTTCTTCCTCGACTGGGTGGAGATAACCCTGATCATCCTGCCGCTGGTGGCGCCGGTGCTGTTCGCTATGGGCGTGGACCCGCTGTGGTTCGCCATCATGTTCGCCCTGTGCCTGCAGACCTCGTTCCTCACCCCCCGGTGGGCTTCGCCCTGTTCTACATCAAGGGCGTGTGCCCGCCGGGCATCACCACCCGCGATATCTACCTGGGCGTCATGCCCTACATCGCCCTGCAGCTGCTCGCCCTGGCGCTGGTGTTCTGGTTCCAGCCGCTGGCCACCTGGCTGCCCAACGAGGTGTACGGCGGGCCTTGAGGCCCAGGCCGCTGCGCCTACGGCGCGCCTTGCCTCGGCGGCGCGCCGGCTTCCATAATCGGCCCCACCCTTTTGCGGACACCCTGCTGCCATGGCCATATCCCACGGCGATCTCGATGAACACGGGCTGATTGTCGGCGTCTCCCCGGAGCGCTTTCGCGCGGTGGCCATGCCGCTGCTGTTCGATCACCTCAACGCCCAGTGCGAAGGCACCATCGCGGTCAATCGCCAGGCACGCATCGTCTGGATCAACGACAAGTACGCCGAGAAACTCGGCGTCGGCGACCCGCGCAGCGTACTCGGCAAGGACATCGAGCAGGTGCTGCCAGCCAGCCGGCTGCGCGAGGTGGTGGAGAGCGGCCAGCCGAGCGTGCTCGACCTGATGGCCTTCGGCAGCGAGCACTTCGTGGTCACCCGCATCCCGCTGCGCGACGAGGATGGCACCCTGGTCGGCGCCCTCGGCTTCGTGCTGTTCGACCGCGCCCGCCACCTCAAGCCCTTGATGGCCAAGTACAACAGCCTGCAGAACCAGCTACTCGCCACCCAAAACGAGTTGGCCAAGGCGCGCCGCGCCCGCTACACCATCGCCGGCTTCATCGGCAGCAGCGCCGCCGCCAGCGAGGTCAAGCGCCAGGCCCGCCGCGCCGCGCAGCTGGACGCCACGGTGCTGCTGCGCGGCGAGACCGGCACCGGCAAGGAGCTGCTGGCCCAGGGCATCCACAACCTCTCGCCACGGGCCAACGGCCCCTTCGTCGCGGTCAACGTCGCGGCGATTCCCGAGTCCCTGGTCGAGGCCGAGCTGTTCGGCACTGCCCCCGGCGCCTTCACCGGCGCCGACCGCAAGGCGCGCATCGGCAAGTTCGAGGCGGCCAACGGCGGCACCCTGTTCCTCGACGAGATCGGCGACCTGCCCCTGCCCCTGCAGGCCAAGCTGCTGCGCGTGCTGCAGGAGCAGGAGGTCGAACCGCTCGGCTCCAACCAGGTCAAGCCGCTCAACGTGCGGGTGGTCGCCGCCACCCATATCGACCTGGAAGCCAAGGTCGCCGCCGGCCAGTTTCGCGATGACCTCTACTACCGCCTCAACGTGCTGGCCCTGCATGTGCCGCCGCTGCGCGAGCGCCGCGAGGACATCCCGGCGCTGGTCGAATACCTGCTCGACGACATCGCCAACCGCTCCGGCCAACCGCCCATGGAGCTGAGCCCGCAGGCCCTGGCCCTGCTCAGAGCGCAACCCTGGCGCGGCAACGTGCGGGAATTGCGCAACCTGCTGGAGCGGGCGCAACTGGCAGCCGATACCTCGTTGCTGGAGGCCGCGCAGATTGTCCCGCTGCTGGGTACGCCGACTGCCCCGCCCGCGGCACCGATAGCGGCGCCGGCAACACCCGCCGCCACCAGCCCGGCGGACACTGCCGCCGCCCCGGCAGACTTGCGCGTACCGCCGCTGGCACAGAGCATCGCCAACGCCGAGCGCGAGGCGCTGCTGCGGGCCCTGGAGGCCTGCGCCGGCAATCGCCGGCGCGCCGCCGTCGAACTCGGCATCTCCCGCGCCAGCCTCTACAGCAAACTGCAACAGCACGGCCTGTCCCAGCGCTGAGCCAGCGCGCAACGTCCAGCACCCTGGACAACCTGGCGCCACGCGGGCCACACGCCTGCACATGTCCAACATTTCAGACAGCCTGCACCGCCCGCTGCTACGCGGCCGGCGAGTGCCGCGCCCGGCCCAGCCGCCTGCGACGACACGTGCACGCCTCTGCGCCGTTCTGGCACGGCTTTCGCTCTGCAACCCGCAGGCCTGTTTCGCCGCGTCCCGTGCGCCGCGCAGGGACCAGAACAAAAACAAGAGGAAGGCTGGCCGCCGCCGCTATCGCTGGCGGTCACCGGGCGCTTTAAGCCGCCCCACCTCGCAGACGAGTACCTGCCATGAGCAAGATCATGACTGCCGCCGCCGCCGTGGCGCGTATCCCGGACAACGCCAACCTGGCCACCGGCGGCTTCGTCGGCATCGGCTTCGCCGAGGCCATCGCCATCGCCCTGGAGCAACGTTTCCTCGCCGAGCAGGCGCCCCGCGACCTGACCCTGGTGTATGCCGCTGGGCAAGGCGACGGCAAGGGCCGCGGCCTCAACCACCTGGCCCACGAGGGGCTGGTGCGGCGGGTGATCGGCGGCCACTGGGGCCTGGTGCCGGGCCTGCAGAAGCTGGCGGTGGACAACCGCATCGAGGCCTACAACCTGCCCCAGGGGGTGATCTCCCAGCTGTTCCGCGACATCGCCGCGGGCAAGCCGGGCCAGCTGTCCCGGGTCGGCCTGGGTACCTTCGTCGACCCCGAGTTCGGCGGCGGCAAGCTCAACGCCCGCACCACCACCGAACTGGTGCGGCGCATGCCGATCGACGGCCAGGACTACCTGTTCTACCCGACCTTCCCGATCCAGGTCGGGGTGATCCGCGCCACCAGCGCAGACGCCGACGGTAATCTCAGCTTCGAGCGCGAGGCGCTGACCATCGAGAGCCTGGCCATCGCCATGGCCGCGCACAACTCCGGCGGCCTGGTGATCGCCCAGGTCGAGCGCATCGTCGAGCGCGGCTCCCTGAAGGCACGCGAGGTGAAGGTCCCCGGCATCCTGGTCGACTGCGTGGTGGTCGCCGCCCCCGAGCACCACCAGCAGACCTTCGCCACCGCCTACAATCCGGCCTTCGCCGCCGAGACCCGGGTGCCGGTGGACAGCCTGGCCCCCATGCCACTGGAGGTGCGCAAGCTGATCGCCCGCCGCGCCGCCCTGGAATTGCGCGCCGGCGCCGTGGTCAACCTCGGCATCGGCATGCCCGAGGGGGTCGCCGCGGTGGCCGCCGAGGAAGGGGTGATCGACCTGCTGACCCTCACCGCCGAACCCGGGGTGATCGGCGGGGTGCCGGCCTCGGGCCTGGACTTCGGCGCGGCGAGCAACCACAGCGCGCTGATCGACCAGCCCTACCAGTTCGACTTCTACGACGGCGGCGGCCTCGACCTGGCCTTCCTCGGCCTGGCCCAGGCGGACGCCGCCGGCAACCTCAACGTCTCGCGCTTCGGCTCACGCCTGTCCGGGGCCGGCGGCTTCATCAACATCAGCCAGAACGCCAAGCAGGTGGTGTTCGTCGGCACCTTCAGCGCCGGCCAGCAGGACATCCGCATCGAGGACGGCCTGCTGCGCATCGTCCAGGACGGCGAGCTGCGCAAGTTCGTCGCCGAGGTGGAACACCGCACCTTCGCCGGCCGCCTGGCTGCCGAACGTGGCCAGCCGGTGCTGTACGTCACCGAGCGCTGCGTGTTCGCCCTGACGGTGGAGGGGCTGGAACTGATCGAGATCGCCCCCGGCGTGGACCTGCAGCGCGACATCCTCGCGCGCATGGATTTTCGCCCCATCGTCCGCGAGCCCAGGCTGATGGACGCGCGCCTGTTCCAGCCGACGCCCATTGGCCTGCGGCAGAGCTTGACCCCGTAGACGACAGGCATCGGTTGGCGTGAATGGCGGGCCTGCGGGCCCGCCTTTTTTACCGCCCCGGACAGGCCCTGGCGGCGTTCAGCGCCCGGCCAGCTTGTGCCGCGCCGCATACAGGCAAATCATCTCCATCGCCAGGGTGGCACCCGCCAGGGCGGTCACCTCGGCGTTGTCGTAGGGCGGCGCCACCTCCACCACATCCATGCCGACCAGGTTGATCCCGCGCAGCCCCCGCAGGATTTCCAGGGCCTGGTGGCTGGACAGGCCGCCGCACACCGGGGTGCCGGTGCCCGGGGCGAAGGCCGGGTCCAGACAGTCGATGTCGAAGGTCAGGTACACCGGGTGGTCGCCGACCCTGGCGCAGCTGCCGGAGCGCTACGGCTTTACCGTGCAGTTCCACCTGGCCAGCCACCGCGGCCGCCAACCGAGCGAAGCGCAACAGGCGTTCGAGACCGACCTGCTGGCCGCCTTCGCCTGAGACACAGCGGCACGCCGCGCCCGCCATCCACCACCCGCGACCGATTCAGCCGCCCATTCGGCACATCCATCGCTTTCGCAAATTAAACCGACCGGTCTAAATATACCCCCATGAATACGACAACCCGCTCCACTCGCGACCGACTGATCGTGGCCATGGCCGACACCCTGCAACGCAAGGGGCTGCATGGCGCCGGCCTGAATGAACTCCTGACCCAGGCGCAGGCCCCCAAGGGCAGCCTCTACCACCACTTCCCCGGCGGCAAGACCGAGCTGGCGGTGGCGGCCATCGAGCACATCGGCCGGCGTATCGACGGTTTCTTCGTCCAGCTGTTCCGCGAGCACCCGGACCCCCTGCAGGCCATGCAGCGCTGGCTGGACAACACCTTGCAGCTGCTGGAAGGCAGCCGTTTCGAGCGCGGCTGCCCGCTGGCCACCGTGGCCCTGGAAAGCGGCCCGGAAGACGTCGAGATCCGCGCCGCCCTGGCCGACTGCTTTGCCCGCCTGCGCCAGGCCCTCAGCGCGCAGCTGCAGGGCGTCGGTTACGCCGGCGACAGCGCCGAGGGTTTCGCCGACCTGTTTGTCTCGCTCTACGAAGGCGGTCTGCTGCAGGCCCGGGTGGCCGGCAGCTGCGAGCCGCTACAACGCGCCAGTCAGGCGCTTTTCCAGCTGATCCGGCACTACCCACGGGAGGCCCAGAATGACCAGTGACGCCCCGACCATCGACCGTGAAGAGTTGGCCCTCAAGGCTCGCGACGGCTACCCATTACGCGCGGTGCTGTACCACGCCCCGACACCCCGCGCCCGCCTGCTGATCGGCGGCGCCACCGGCGTACCCCAGGGTTTCTATCGGCGCTTCGCCGAGCACGCCGCACGGCGCGGCTACACCACCCTCAGCGTCGACTACCGCGGCATCGGCCAGTCCAAGCCGACGCAGCTGCGCGGCTTCACCATGGACTACCTCGACTGGGCCAACCACGACCTGGCCGCCGCCCTCGACCAGCTGCACGGCGACGACCTGCCCACCTTCATGGTCGGCCATTCCTACGGCGGCCACGCCTTCGGCCTGCTGCCCGGGCACGAGCGGGTCAGCGGCTTCTACACCTTCGGCACCGGCGCCGGCTGGCACGGCTGGATGCCGCCACTGGAACGGCTGCGGGTGCAGCTGATGTGGAACCTGATCGGCCCGCTGATCGTGCGCAGCAAGGGCTACCTGGCCTGGAGCAAGCTGGGCATGGGAGAAGACCTGCCGCTCGGTGTGTACCGGCAGTGGAAGCGCTGGTGCCACTACCCGCGCTATTTCTTCGACGACCCGGAACAACGCCACCTGGCCGCACGCTTTGCCAGCGTGCGCACGCCGATCGTCGCCGCCAATACCCTCGACGACCTGTGGGCTCCACCCGCGTCACGCGATGCCTTCATGGCCGCCTACAGCGCCGCCCCCTATCAGGCCCGCACCATCGACTCGCACGCCGAGGGCCTCGGTGCCATCGGCCACATGGGCTACTTCCGCAGCCACGCCAGCGCGCTGTGGGACGAAGCCCTCGACTGGTTCGCGCAACTTCAATCCACCCGCCGCGCCGCCTGAACGGCCCAGGAGACCCTCGATGAACCCACAACAGATGACCGGGCTGGAACTCATGCAAGCCCTCGCCGCCGGCGACCTTCCCATGCCCAACATGGCCAAGACCATGCCCATGACCATGGAATCAGCCGAGGCCAACCGTGTGGTCTTCGCAGTCACCGCCGACGAGCGCCACGCCAATCCCATGGGCGGCGTGCACGGCGGTTTCGCCGCCACCGTGCTCGATTCGGTAACCGCCTGCGCCACCCATACCGTTCTGCCGGCCGGCGTGAGCTATGGCACCATCGAGCTGAACGTGAAGATGTGCAAGGCCATCCCCTTCAACCGCACGCTGCGTGCCGAAGGCAAGGTGGTCAACGCCAGCTCGCGCCTGGTGATCTCCGAAGGCAACATCCGCGACGAAGCTGGCACGCTCTACGCCTATGGCACCGCCACCTGCATGATCCTGCGCTAAGCGCCCGGGAGGACTCAGCCCGGGACCGGTCCGGAGCAGCCGGGCGGTCACTGCACTATAGTTTCCAGCTCAGCCCTTTCTGGACACAGGTCCGGGAGTTCGCATGAGCAAGGTTCATCGCGTCGCCGTGCTGGTCGGCAGCCTGCGCAAGGCCTCGATCAATCGCAGGCTGGCCCTGGCGCTGGCCGAACTGGCCCCGGCTACGCTGCAGCTGGAGCTGGTCGAAATCGGCGACCTGCCGCTGTACAACGAAGATATCGACGGCGACCAGCCGCCCCAGACCTATAGCGCCTTCCGCAGCAAACTCAAGGCGGCCGATGCCGTGCTGTTCGTCACCCCGGAATACAACCGTTCGATACCGGCGCCGATGAAGAATGCCATCGACGTCGCCTCGCGCCCGCGCGGTCAGTGCGGCTTCAGCGGCAAACCGGGGGCGGTGCTCAGTGCCTCGCCGGGCAAGGTGGGCGGCTTCGGCGCCAACCAGCATCTGCGTCAGGCCATGGTGTCGCTCGACGTGCGCCTGATGCTGGTGCCGGAAGCCTACCTCGGCGGCGCCGGCAGCTTCTTCGGCGAGGACCACCGGCTCGACGCGGACATCCAGGCGCTCCTGCAGAAGTTCATCGACGCCTTTGCACAGTGGGTGCAGCGGCACAGCGCGACCTGAGCCCGGGCTCCCTGGAACGCCGGCACATGGCCGCGACGCAGTTCGAGGAAAGCTTCTGGCTGGACGCCAACCAGGACAAGCGCCAGCTCGACGAGCTCTGCGCCGCCCTGGAGCTGCGCGCCCGCAGCGGCCGGCCGATGTCGGGCTTCCAGCTCAAGGGCGCGAGCCTCAGCGGCGTCAACTTGGTCAACCACGGCGGCCACCACGGCTACATCCTCAGCAACGCCGACCTGTACCGCGCCGATTTGCAGAACGCCCACCTGTTCGCCCTCGACCTGCGCGGCAGCTCCCTGATGAAGGCCGACCTGCGCCACGCCAACCTGCACTGCGCCGACCTGCGCGACTGCAACCTGCTTGGCGTGCGCCTGGACGGCGCCCGCCTGGACAACGTCATCTGGGACCGGCAACTGCTGCAGGAACGCAAGGGCCGCGAGCTGTACCACCGGGGCAACACCGCGGCCGCCCTGGAGCTCTTCCAGGAAGCCGAGGAGACCTACCGCAACCTGCGCCTGCACCTGGAGCGCGCCGGGCTGTTCGAGCAGGCGGGGCTGTTCTTTCACCGCGAGATGGTCGTTCGCCGCCTGCAACTGCCGCGCTACTCCGGGCAGCGCCTGCTGTCCTGGCTGGTCGACCTGTTCAGCGGCTACGGCGAGAAGCCGCTCAACGTGGTGCTGTTTTCCCTCGGGCTGATCGGCCTCTGCGGCCTGCTGTACTTCCTGGTCGGGGTCGAGCAGGGCGGCCAGCGTCTCGGCCTGGATCTCGACCATGGCCTGCTGGCCAACCTCATGGACCTGCTCGGCTGCCTGTACTTCAGCGTGGTCACCTTCACCACCCTGGGCTACGGCGACATCAGCCCCCACGGCCTGGCGCGCCCGCTCGCCGCCTTCGAGGCCTTCGTCGGCAGCTTCACCATGGCGCTGTTCGTGGTGGTGTTCGTGAAGAAGATGACCCGCTAGCACGTGAAGCGCCGAGGTCTGCCGCGGATCGGCCACTTGAGACTGGCTTTTGCGAACGCAGAAAAAAGAAAACCCCGCTTGAGCGGGGCCTTTGCAGACTGAGTCCTGACATCCGTGATCTGCACACCGTCCTGGTGGCAATCCTGCGTGTCCCTGTAGGTAGGTTTGCGCTTCCTGCGCGACGTCCATGGCTTGCAGATTACTCCCGCTCAGAAAGGGGCAGTAGTGGCAATCTGCAGCACGCGCTGTAAGCCAAAACCTACATTCGCCGCCGGGTCACCGCGTTCCTGGGTACACACCCTGCACGAGCGAAAACAGCGGAGTACCCCGGCGTACCTGCTCACTTCGGACGATCACCCAATGAGGTGTAGCCGGGCCATTGGCGTAGCAGGGTGTCGACGAACTTCTCCGCTGCAGGCGAGAGCGACGAACCGTGCCGCCGAACCAGGCCCAGCGTGCGGCTGATGACCGGATCCACCAGCGGCAGCTGGACGAGGATCGGGTGGTCCTCGGCGGGCATGGCCAGGCTGGGCAGGGCCGCAACGCCCAGGCCGGCCTCGACCATGCCCAGCGAGGTCGACAGGTGCTGCACCTCGTAGAACCAGCTGGGGCGCCAGTCCAGGTTGGCCAGACCGTGGTCCAGCAACACCCGGTTGCCGCTCAGGCGGCCGACGCCGATCAGCCGGTAGTCACTGAGCTCGCGCCAGGCCACCTGGGGCTGGTTGGCCAGCGGGTGGTCGCGGCGGCAGGCCAGCACGAAGGGTTCGTTCACCAGCGGGGTGAAGTCGATCTCGGCGCTCTGGCCACTGAGCATGTTGATGCCGAAATCCGCCTCGCCGCGCAGCACCGCCTCCAGCCCCTCGTGGGCACTGAGGTCGAGGATGCGGATGCGGATCTTCGGATACTGGCGGTTGAACTCGCGGATCACCGTCGGCAGGAAGTAGAAGGCCGCGGTGGGAATGCAGGCGAGCGTCACCTGCCCAGACTGCCGCTCCGCCAGCTCCTGAATACCCAGGATAGAACGCTCGAAGTCATCCAGCAGGCGCTGCGCCTTGGGCAGAAAGTCGCGCCCCACGGCGGTCAGGCTGACGCGCCGCGTGGTCCGGTCGAGCAACTGGGTGCCCAGCCCCTCTTCCAGCTTCTGCATGCGCCGGGTCAGCGCCGGCTGCGACAGGTGAATGGCATTGGCCGCTTCGTGAAAGCTGCCCAGCTCGGCGATTTTCACGAAGGCGCGCAGGTCCTGCAGCTCGTAATTCATGCACCACCTTTATTAATTAGTGCCTTTTATTGCCAAAGAATCATCAAGCGACCGGAGCCAAACCTTGAGTTTGCTGGGGTCACAGCGATTCGCGAGAAACCCATTCAACATTAATGTTCAAAACGCAATAAACGCAACGATATATGCAATATACAAATCAAAATCCGCCGATCAATATTCGCTTCACGCAACAAACGATAGCTTTATTGCAGCGGAGACATCATGCAAGCCATTCCTTGCGTTCTTATGCGCGGCGGCACCTCCCGGGGCCCCGTATTCCTCGCCAACCACCTGCCGAGCGATACCGCGCAACGCGATGAGCTGTTGCTGAAGATCATGGGCTCGGGGCATGAGCTGGAGATCGACGGCATCGGCGGCGGTAGCGCACAGACCAGCAAGGTCGCGATCGTCAGCACCTCCAGCCACCCTGGCGCGGATGTCGACTACCTGTTCGTGCAGGTGATGGTCAACGAGCGGCGCGTCGATACGGCGCCGAACTGCGGCAACATGCTCTGCGCCATCGGCCCGTTCGCCATCGAGCACGGCCTGGTCAATGCCGCGGCGCCGGTCACCCGGGTGCGCATCCGCAACGTCAACACCAACACCCTGATCGACTCGGAGGTCATGACCCCCAATGGCCGGGTGCGCTATGAGGGCGACACCTGCATCGATGGCGTGCCCGGCAGCGCGGCGCCGATCAAGCTGACCTTTCTCGATGCCGCCGGGGCCAAGACCGGCCGCCTACTGCCCACCGGACAGGTGCGCGACTGCTTCGACGGGGTCGAGGTGACCTGCATCGACATGGCCATGCCGATGGTGATGATGCACGCCGATGCGCTGGGCAAGAGCGGTTACGAAAGCCCTGCCGAACTGGATGCCGACCGCGAGCTGCTGGCGCGCCTGGAGAGCATCCGCCTGCAGGCCGGCCGCGCCATGGGCCTGGGCGACGTGTCGCAGATGGTCATCCCCAAGCCGGTGCTGCTGTCCCCGGCGCGCAGGGGTGGGGCGCTCAATACCCGCTACTTCATGCCGCACAACTGCCACCGCGCCTTGGCCGCCACCGGCGCCATCGGCCTGGCCAGCGCCTGCGCGCTGCCGGGCAGCATCGCCCATGACCTGGCAGCGGTCAGCGGCGCCGGCCTGGTCAGGCTGGAGCACGCCGGCGGGCAGATCGAGGTCTCCCTGGAGCCGGCCGCTGGCGACTCGCCCGAGGCCATGCGCGCCTCGCTGATCCGCACCGCCCGCCGCCTGTTCACCGGCGACGTCTACGTACCCAACGCGCGCCGCTAGCGCGAGCCAAGGGCGAGCGCTGCCTGACGCCCGTCCAGCTACTACCGAACCGACCCTCGCTGCGGCGAGCGTCACTACCCGCAACGGAGAGAAACGATGCGTTTCAATAAGAATAAGATCACCCTGGGACTGACCCTGACGCTTACCGCCAGCCTGACCCTGCCGCTCAGCGCCATGGCCCTGGACACCACCGGCCACTCCCTGGAACTGAAGGCGCGCGGCGTGCACTTCGACCGCGACTTCGAGACCGACAGCAACGACCGCACCCAATCGGCCCTGGGCCTGCAGCTCAATTACGAATCGCCCTACTTCGCCGACATGATCGGCGTCGGTGTCTCCGGTTACAGCGTCAACAAGCTGAATAACAGCGGCAGGAACACCTCCGACGTGCTTTCGGTCGACAACAACGGCGAGCTGCATGACTCCTTCGGCCAGATCGCCCAGGCCTTCGTCAAGCTCAAGTACCAGGACCTGGCCAGCGCCAAGCTCGGCCGCCAGCTGCACAAGACCCTGCTGCTTTCCAGTTCGGGTAGCCGCGCCGTGCCGAACACCTTCTCCGGCGGCAGTTTCCAGCTCATGCCGCTCAAGGGCCTGAACCTGTACGGGGCGCGCTACAACGAGTGGTCGTCGCGCTCGGACAGCTCCTTCGCGGCGTTCAAGACCGACAACTCCGCCGATGGCGCCATCGACTACATCGACAACCTGGGCGTCAGCTACGTCGCCGGGCCCTTCAGCCTCAACCTGGAACACCTGCGGGCGCAGGACTTCCTGAAGAAGACCGGCCTGGTCGCCGCGTACGACTTCAAGCTGGCCGAGCAGTCCAGCCTCAAGCTCACCGGCGGCATCCACACCTCCAGCGATGACGGCAAGCTCTTCGTCACCGGCGCCGAAAGCGCCGAACTGGACGACGAGGACGTGCTGGGCGCGAAGAACGGCGTGACCGCCAGCGACAACGACGGCCAGGGCATCTACCTGGCCGCCAACTGGAAAATCGGCAACCTCGAACTCGGCGCGGCGGCCGCCAAGTTCGACGGAGCCTGGATCGAAGACAACTTCGCCGGCGACCACGGCACCAATCCCTTCCCGACCGGCGGGGTACTGGCCGACTTCACCAACAACGACGAGAAGGTCTGGATGCTCTCGGCCGGCTACGACTGGAAAGACCATGTCAGTGGTCTGAAGACGGTCGTCAGCTACAAGAACGGTAGCGACGCCAAGAGCAGCGCCAACGCCGCCCTCGGCGAAGCGGACGAGAACGAATGGGCGTTCGACCTGACCTACCAGGTTCCGGCCATCAAGGGCCTGGCCGTTCGCTACACCTATCTCGACTACCACTCGGACAAGACCGGTCGCCTGGATGGCGTGAAGGAAGACGATACCGACCACCGCTTCTACGTCGACTACAGCTATCGCTTCTTCTGATCGAGATCACCCGGCTCCCGGCTGGGAGCTGACGAAAGACCCTTGACTCCCAGCCAAATCGTGTCGTGCTGATAGCACGGCGTTCAACTCCTGCAAACAAATCCAAGAACAGGAACACCAAGATGAAAACTGCAAGCCTCAGCAAACTACTGCCCCTCGCCTGCGCCATGCTGCTGGGCAGCTTCCAGGCCCAGGCCAACGAGCCTTCGCGTCCCGAGTGCATTGCCCCGAGCAAGCCCGGCGGCGGCTTCGACATGACCTGTAAGCTGGCCCAGGCCGGCCTCAAGGACCACAAGCTGCTCGACTCCCCCATGCGCGTCACCTACATGCCCGGCGGTATCGGCGCGGTGGCCTACAACTCCATCGCCGCCAACCGCCGCGACGAGGCCGGCACCCTGATCGCCTTCTCCGGCGCCTCGCTGCTCAACCTGGCCCTGGGCAAATACGGCCGCTACGACGAGAACGCGGTGCAGTGGCTGACCACCATCGGCACCGACTACGGCACCCTGGCGGTGCGCGAGGACTCGCCGTTCAAGACCCTCGACGATGTGGTCCAGGCGCTGAAGAAGGATCCCAAGAGCATCACCGTCGGTGGTGGCGGCAGCATCGGCGGCCAGGGCTGGGCGAAGATCGCCCTGCTGGCCAAGGCCGCCGGCGTCGATCCCCGCGAGCTGCGCTACGCCGCCTTCGAAGGCGGTGCCGAGCACTACATGGCGCTGATGGGCAAGCACGTCGACCTGGTGACCGGCAGCGCCAGCGAGATCCGCGCGCAGAAGGCCAACAAGATTCGCCCACTGGTGGTCTACAGCGAAGAGCGCCTGCCGGGCGAACTGAACAACGTGCCCACCGCCAAGGAACAGGGCTACGACATCCAGTGGCCGCTGATCCGCGGCTACTACATGGGCCCGGACGTGAAGCAGGAACACATCGACTGGTGGAAGGCGGCCTTCGCCAAACTGCAGGACTCCCCGGAGTTCCAGCAGTACCTGCAGGATCGCGATGTGATTCCGCTGGCCGTCACCGGCCCGGCCCTGAACGAACTGGTCAAGCTGCAGGTGGAGAACTACCGCAAGCTGGGCGAAGAGTTCGGCCTGGTCGGCGAGTAACGCCCTGGAGGCCGAGCCACCCCGGCGGGTGGCTCGGCCAGGAGAATTGATATGCACGATCGAATCTTTGCAGGCTGCAACCTGCTGATCTGCGCCGCCCTGGCAGCTCTGGCCTGGGGCTACCAGGCCCCCTTCGCCTACGAGCCGGTGGGGCCCAGAGCCTACCCCCTGCTGCTGCTGGCGCTGCTGATGCTTGGCGCGCTGTGCCAGCTGCTCAAGCCCGCCCGGCAGAACCGGGAAAACGCGGAACCGCCACTGGATCGGCATGTCATCGGCAAGATCGCCCTGTGCATCGGCGTGATGCTGGTCTACGCGGGGCTGTTCGAGCTGTTCGGTTTCATCCTCAGCAGCGCGCTGTTCGCCGCCGTCATGGCCTACCTGTACGGCGCCACCCGGCTGCAGAGCGGACTCGGTGGCGTGCTGATCGCCGTCGGCCTCTACCTGCTGTTCGACTATGGCCTCGATGTGCCTCTGCCCCTCGGCATGCTCACGAAACTTGGGAGCTGACCCATGGACACTCTTCACTACCTGGGCCTCGGCTTCGGCGTAGCCCTGACCCCCTATAACCTGCTGACCGCGCTGTGCGGCACCCTGATCGGCACCGTGGTCGGCCTGCTGCCGGGCCTGGGGCCGGTCAACGGCGTGGCCCTGCTGATCCCGATCGCCTTCGCCCTCGGCCTGCCGCCGGAAACCGCGCTGATCCTGCTGGCGGCGGTGTACCTGGGCTGCGAATACGGCGGGCGAATTTCCTCGATCCTGCTGAACATCCCCGGTGAAGCCTCGGCGGTGATGACCACCCTCGACGGCTACCCCCTGGCCCAGCAGGGCAAGGCCGGTATCGCCCTGTCGCTGTCGGCCTGGAGCTCCTTTATCGGCGGCACCATCGCCACCATCGGCGTGGTCCTGTTCGCCCCACTGCTGGCCAAGTGGGCGGTGGCTTTCGGGCCGGCCGAGTACTTCGTGCTGATGGTCTTCGCCGTGGCCTGCCTGGCCGGCATGGCCGATAACAAGCCGCTGAAGACGGCCATCGCCGCGCTCATCGGCCTGGTCCTGTCCTGTGTCGGCATCGACGCCAACAGCGGTGTATATCGTTTCACCTTCGGCAGCCTCGGCCTGGCCGATGGCATCCAGTTCATCGTCCTGGTGCTTGGCCTGTTCAGCATCAGCGAGATCCTGGTGCTGCTGGAGCGCACCCATCATGGCCACAAGGCGGTCTCGGCCACCGGGCGCATGCTGTTCAACCTCAAGGAAGGCGCCTCGGTGCTGGCCACCAACCTGCGCAGCGGCGTGGTCGGCTTCGTCCTCGGCGTGCTGCCCGGTGCCGGCGCGACCCTGGCCAGTGCCGTGGCCTACATGTCCGAGAAACGCATGGCGACCCGCGACAACCGGTTCGGCAAGGGCGACCTGCGCGGCCTGGCGGCGCCGGAAACCGCCAACAGCGGCGCGGCCTGTGGCTCCATGGTGCCGATGCTGACCCTCGGCGTGCCCGGCTCTGGCACCACCGCGGTGATGCTCGGCGCGCTGACGCTGTACAACATCACTCCGGGGCCGATGCTGTTCCAGAACCAGCCAGACGTCGTGTGGGGGCTGATCGCCTCGTTGTTCGTCGCCAACGTCATGCTGCTGGTGATGAACGTGCCGATGGTGCGCGTCTTTACCCGCATCCTCGCGGTGCCGACCTGGGCGCTGGTGCCGGCCATCGCCATCATCACCTCGATCGGCGTGTACGCGGTGCATTCCACCACCTTCGACCTGTTCCTGATGATCGGCATCGGCGTATGCGGCTACATCCTGCGCAAGCTCGATTACTCGCTGTCGGCGGTACTGCTCGGTTTCATCCTGGGCGGGATGATGGAGGACAACCTGCGCCGTGCGCTGTCACTGTCCAACGGCGAGCTGAGCATCCTCTGGGGCAGCCCGATCACCCTGGCGGTGTGGGCGCTGGTGGCACTGATGGTGGCCTTACCGATGCTGCGCGCCTGGCGTGGTCGCCAACGCGCCGCCCTGCAGGCCGCCAGCTGAGGCTCGTCGCATACCCGAGGAGGGCAAGGGCGAGTTACTCGCCCTTGCAGCACAGACCATGCATATCGCCATACCCGACGACTACCAGCACGTCATTCGCTCCCTCGACTGTTTCTCCCGGCTCGAGGGTCACCGGGTCAGCCTGTTTCATGACGCCCAGAGCGACCTGGAAGTGCTGGCGCAGCGCTTCGCCGACGCCGACGCCCTGGTGCTGACCCGCGAGCGTACGCGGATCGATGCCGATCTGCTGGCGCGCCTGCCCCGCCTCAAGCTGATCAGCCAGACCGGCAAGGTTGGCCCCCATGTCGACCTCGAGGCCTGCACCGCTCGGGGTGTCGCGGTGATGGAGGGCCGCGGTTCGCCCATCGCCCCGGCGGAACTGACCTGGGCACTGATACTCAACGCCCGGCGCCAGCTGCTGCCGGCCATCCAGGGCCTGTACGCGGGGCACTGGCAGACCAATCTCGGCGAACGCCTGTATGGCCAGACCCTGGGCATCTGGGGTTACGGGCGGATCGGCCAGCGCCTGGCGCGCTACGCCCAGGCCTTCGAGATGTCCGTGGTGGTATGGGGCAGCCAGGCCTCGCGGGACGCGGCGGTGCGCGATGGCCATCGTGCCGCCGACTCCAGGCAGGCGTTCTTTGCCGAGGTCGATGTCCTCAGCCTCCACCTGCGGCTGACGGAGAGCACCCGGCATTGCGTTGCCCGCGACGACCTGCTGCAGATGAAACCCGGCGCCCTGCTGGTCAACACCAGCCGTGCGCAACTGCTCGCCCCAGGCGCCTTGCTCGAGGCATTGAGCGCAGGCCGTCCCGGGTATGCGGCACTGGACGTACTGGAAGATGAGCCGGTGCTGGACGAAGCCCATCCACTGCTCAACCACCCACGGGTCCTCTGCACACCGCACCTGGGCTACGTCGAAAAGCACAGCTACGAGCTGTATTTCGGCGATGCCTTCGCCAACGTGCAGGCGTTCTTCAGTGGCGAGCCTTGCGAGCTGGTCAACCCCAGGGCGCGGCCACGTTGCCCGCCAGAACAGCCGAGCACAGCCGGCCTATTTGGCGGGCAAGGCGACAGCTGATCACTCATCGAAGACATCAATCAACTGCGGCCTGGGCCTGAAAGTCACCCCAGCCGGGAGAGCCTCAGCGTGCACCTTTCACTGAAGAAGAAGATCCTGCTGCTTACCTTGGTTCCGCTACTGCTATTCGCCGCCGTCTTGAGCGGCACTGCCAGCCAGGTGCTGATCGGCCTAGCGGAATCCGAAGTGACCGAGGCGCGGGAGCGTCTGCTAGAGGAAAGCCGCTCCCGCCTCATTGACTACGCCAGCATCGCCCAGAGCATGCTCGCGCCCCTCTACCAGGAGACCGCAGAGGGCGATATGCGGAGTCGGGCGCAGGCCGTGCGCCTGCTGTCCGCGATCAAGTACGGCAAGGACGGTTATTTCTTCGGCTACGACAGCGATGTGGTGCGCATCTTTCGCGGCGACAGCAGCGAAGGCGTAGGCACCAACATGCGCGACCGCAAGGACAAGAACGGGGTATACCTCAACCGCGACATGGTCGCTGCGGCCAAGGACGGCACGCATTTCATCCACTACACCGGCGCAGTGGTCGGCACTGATCAGGTCGTCCCCAAGCTAGCCTACGGCTTCTACCTGCCCAAGTGGGACCTCGTGGTGCTCACCGCGGTCAATCTCGATGGCATAGACGCCCAGGTGGCGCAGATACGCCAGCGAATTGAGGCACGCACCGAAGGCATCGTCAGCATCATCGTGGCGGTCGCGCTGGCTGCGATCCTGGTGCTGGGCGCCCTCGCTCCGTTCATGGTCAAAGCCAGCCTACGGCCACTGGGCAAAATCAGCGCCAGCCTCGACGAAATCGCCTCCGGCGAAGGGGACCTCACCCAGCGTCTGCCAGTCACCAGCCGGGATGAGATCGGCCAGTTGGCCGGCTCGTTCAATCGCTTCCTCGACAGCATTCATGGGCTGGTACGGCAGATCACCGATATCACGGCAGAGCTGACCACCCGGGGCGCCCAAGTAACGACCCAGGCTCGACGCGCCGAGCAGGCGATGCAACAACAGCGGCAGGAAACCGATCAGGTCGCCACTGCGATCAATGAGATGTCGGCGTCGGCACTGGAGGTTTCGGCCAGCGCCCAGCGCGCGGCCAATGCGGCCCAGGAGGCCGACAGGCAAGGTCGGGACGCCAGGCATGTGGTCGATGGCAGCATCGAGCACATTCACGGTCTGGTGACCGACATCCAGACCAGCAGCGGGTCGCTGGACAGCTTGCAGGAGGACGTATCGTCCATCTCCAATGTGCTGGATGTGATTCGCTCGATCGCCGAACAGACCAATCTTCTGGCGCTCAACGCCGCGATCGAGGCCGCCCGCGCCGGCGATGCCGGCCGCGGCTTTGCGGTCGTCGCCGATGAGGTCCGTGCGTTGGCGGGCAGGACCCAGCAGAGCACCCAGGAAATCCAAGCCATGATCGACCGACTGCAGGGCGGTACCCGAAACGCCGTCGCGGCGATGGGTCAGTCCAGCGAAGCCGGCAGACGTGCCAGCGAGCATGCCAACCAGGCCGAACGCGCCCTGGTCACCATCGCCGACCTGATTGCCACCATCAATGCAATGAACGCCCAGATAGCCTGCGCAGCCGAAGAGCAGACCTCGGTCGCCGAACAGATCAATCGCAGCGTTCAACAGATCGCCCAGTCCGTCGATCAAGTCGCCGACGAAACGCTGCGCAGCACCCAGACGATTGAAGCCTTGAACGCTCTGGGCGGGCGTCTCGGAACCTTGGTGCACAGGTTCAAGGTCTGAGCCTCACTGGCTGGTCAGACGCACGGTGCCCGCCCAGCACTGGCCAATGAAGAGCAAAAAGCCCCGGCACTGGGCCGGGGCTTTCTTGTTGCTGAAGGCCGCTTAGAACTGCGACGCGTCGAGCAGGTACAGGCTCTCGCTGCCGGCCTTGACCGAGGCGCTGAGCGAGTGGATGCGCGGCAGCAGGCGGGCGAAGTAGAAGCGCGCGGTGCCGAGCTTGCTGGCGTAGAAGTCGTCCTCGCCTTCCTTGCCCAGGGCGGCCTTGGCCATCAACGCCCACATGTAGGCGTAGGCGGTGTAGCCGAACACGTGCAGGTACTCGACCGAGGCGGCGCCGATCTCGTTCGGGTTGACCTTGGCCCGCTCCAGCAGGTCGGCGGTCATCTGCTCGAGGTTGGCGATGGCGCCCTTGAGCGGCTCGGTGAACTCGGCCAGGCTGCTGTCGGCCGAGTCGGTGAAGGCCTTGATCTCTTCGGCGAAGTGCTTGTAGAAGGCACCGCCGCTGCCGATCACCTTGCGCCCGACCAGGTCGAGCGCCTGGATGCCGTTGGTGCCTTCGTAGATCTGGGTGATGCGGCAGTCGCGCACCAGCTGCTCCTGGCCCCACTCACGGATGAAGCCGTGGCCGCCGAACACCTGCTGGCCGTGGATGGTGGTCTCCAGGCCCATGTCGGTGAGGAAGGCCTTGGCCACCGGAGTCAGCAGGGCCACCAGTTCCTCGGCGCGCTTGCGCGTGGCGGCGTCTTCGCTGAACTTGGCGGTGTCCAGTTGCATGGCCACGTAGCTGGAGAAGGCGCGACCACCCTCGTTCAGCGCCTTCATGGTCAGCAGCATGCGCCGTACATCGGGATGGACGATGATCGGGTCGGCGACCTTGTCCTTCTCCTGCGGGCCGGTCGGCGCGCGGCTCTGGATGCGCTCGCGGGCGTACTCGATGGCGCTCTGGTAGGAACGCTCGCCGGTGGCCAGGCCCTGGATGCCGACGCCCAGGCGCTCGTAGTTCATCATGGTGAACATGGCCGCCAGGCCCTTGTTCGGCGCATCGATGATCCAGCCGGTGGCGCCGTCGAAGTTCATCACGCAGGTGGCCGAGGCCTTGATGCCCATCTTGTGTTCGATGGAGCCGCAAGACAGGCTGTTCTTCTCACCCAGCGAGCCGTCGGCATTGACCAGGAACTTGGGCACCAGGAACAGCGAGATGCCCTTCGGCCCTGCCGGGGCGTCCGGCAGCTTGGCCAGCACCAGGTGAATGATGTTCTCGGTGAGGTCGTGCTCGCCGCCGGTGATGAAGATCTTGGTGCCGCTGATCTTGTAGCTGCCGTCGGCCTGGGGCTCGGCCTTGGTGCGAATGATGCCCAGGTCGGTGCCGGCGTGCGGCTCGGTCAGGCACATGGAGCCCGCCCAGGTGCCTTCGTACATCTTCGGCAGGTACTGCTGCTTGAGCTCTTCGCTGGCGTGGGCATGGATCGACAGGCAGGCGCCCGCCGTCAGCATGGGATAGAGGCCAAAGGACAGGTTGGCCGAGTTGACCATCTCCTCGACCTGGGCCGAGATCACCTTGGGCATGCCCATGCCACCGAATGCCGGATCGCCGCCGACACCGACCCAGCCGCCTTCGGCGTAGGCCCGGTAGGCTGCGGGGAAGCCGGCCGGGGTGCGCACGGCGCCGTTGTCCCAGGAGCAACCTTCCTCGTCGCCGCTGCGGTTCAGCGGGGCGATCAGCCCGGCGGTGACCTTGCCGGCCTCCTCGAGGATCGCACTGGCGGTGTCTTCATCCACCACCTCGGCCAGGGCCGGCAGTTCGGCCCACAGCTTGGATACTTCGAACACTTCGTTGAGCACGAAGCGCATGTCGCGCAGGGGAGCTTGGTAATCAGCCATGGGAAATCCTCGAACATACCAACGGACTTACAACAGGATTGAGAGCCTACCAAGGAAACATTCGATACGCATAAGGTCTTTTTGTGACCAATCGTAATTCCCGCGTCACGAAATCACTTCCACGCGCCAGAACCAGGTGCTCGGCTGTTCGCCCGAATCACAACTCGCCAACCCCTCCAGCCGGCTCAGTCGGCACTGTGGCTGGCCAGCCAGTCCCATAACTTCTGCGCCGGTTCGCGCAGCTGGCGCCTGCGCGGGCGCACCAGCCAGAAGCGCTCCGGGGTGGCCACGAACAGGTCGAAGACCGGCACCAGGCCGAGGCGAACCTCCCGCTGCCAGCGCATGAACAGGTTGCGGTGGGCCAGGGCAATGCCCATGCCCTGGCGCGCCAATTCCAGCGCCATCACCTGGGTGTCGCAACTGACCCGATGGGTGCGCCGCTCCAGCTCCGGGACCCCGGCCGCCGTCAGCCAGGCGCGCCAGCCGACGGCGAAACCCACCGAATGCAGCAGCGTCTCGCCGGCCAGATCCTGGGGACGCTGCAGGCGGGCCGCCAGCTCCGGCGCGGCCAGGGCCATCATCTGCTCTTCGCCCTGGCCCAACGCGATGCACTCGAACTCATCCCAGTCGCCGCGGCCGTAGCGGATCTCCATGTCGGCGCCCTCGCTGCCGAAGTCATTGATCCAGAAGCCGCTGGCCAGGTGCAGGGCCACCTCGGGATGGGCACGGTGAAAGCCGATCAGCCGCGGCGCCAGCCAGGCCTGCTGGGCCAGGGGCGTGGCGCGCAGCGTCACCGGGGCATCCCGCGACAGGCCGAACACCTCGGCCGTGCTGTCGCGCAGACGAGCGAAGGCCGCCTGGATCGACGGCAGCCAGGCCTGCCCGGCCAGGGTCAGGCTCAGGCTGCGCGGATGGCGCACGAACAGTTGCTGGCCAAGCCGGTCCTCCAGCAGGCGGATGCGCTGGCTGACGGCCGACTGGGTGATGTTCAGCTCGCGCCCCGCGGCGGTGAAGCTCAGGGTTCGGGCCGCCACCTCGAACGCCTCCAGCCACAACAGTGGCGGCAATTCCTGGCTCGAGCCCGGCAAGCCTGGCAGCAGGCCACTTGTGACCGAAGCGTAGAGAGGATCGGAACGATGGGCATCTGGCATGACGAAGGCTCCGGGGATACAGACAATGCCGCCAGCATAGCGGCATAAGGCAAAGATAGGTATTAGCTCAGCTTGGCCTTAGAGCACGAAATGATCGTTTGTCAGGCTACCCGGCAAGCCCCACTCTAGACCCGCACCTGGCCTTGGCCGCAGCGCAACTCCTCGGCTGGCCCAGTTCCCTTTACACGCGATGCGCTCTAGCGGAGACACCCGATGACTGCCAGCCTCACCCCCCCAGCCGCAGCCGCCGATTCACTGGGCAGCTCGGTCGACATGAAGGAGTATGGCCACTACGCCAACTCGTTGCCGATCATCGCGGCGCGCTACCAGGACTCAGCCGTACAGGTCGACTGGCAGGTGCTGGAGACCATCGAGAGTGCGGAATTCCCGCTGCTGTGGCTGCGCGATCACTGCGCCTGCGATGTCTGCCGCCATCCGCAGACCTACGAGCGCACCCAGTTCATCCTCGACCTCGATCCGGCAGTCCTGGAAGTCGCCCCGTCTATCTGCGTAGCGGGTGGTCACTTGGCGCTGACCTGGGGCGACGGCCACCTGAGCCGCTTCGATGCCGGCTGGCTGTACCAGCTGCGCCCGCACCAGCAGGCCTGGCAACCGAGCATCGTGCCGGCGAACGTCGCCTGGGCCGAGGACTTCGTCCCTCACCGCACCGACTTCGCCGACTACATGGCCGGCGGCAGCGCGCGCCTGGAATGGCTGCATGCGCTATGCCGCGATGGCTTTGCCATTTTGCAGAACGGCCCGAGCGAAGGCGGCGAGATCGACCAGGTGGCCGCTATCATCGGCCCGATTCACGCCACCAACTTCGGCGGCCGCTTCGAGGTGTTCAGCAAGCCCAAGCCGAACAATGCGGCCTACACCTCGATCGGCCTGGAACTGCACACCGACCTGACCAACTGGAAGAGCCCGCCGGATATCCAGATGCTCTACTGCCTGGCCAACGACGCCCAGGGCGGCGAGTCGATCTTCGCCGATGGCGTTGCGGTGGCCGAGGCGCTGCGCGCCCAGGACCCGGAGGCCTTCCGCCTGCTGGCCGACACCTCGATCGACTGCCGCTTCGCCGACGAGGAGAGCGACATCGTCACCCGTGCGACCGTCATCCGTCTCGACGAGAACGACCAGGTCATCGAGGTACGCTTCAACAACTGGCTACGCGACAGCCTGCGCCTGCCACCGGCGCAGATCATGCCGTGGTACCGCGCCTATATGGCCTTCTGGAAGATCCTGCGCTCGCCGCGTTACCGCCTCGACCTGCGCCTGGGCGCCGGCGAAATGGTCGCCTTCGACAACCGCCGGGTACTGCACGGGCGCAAGAGCTTCGACCCGCAGACCGGACGGCGTCACCTGCAAGGCTGCTATGTGCACTACGACATGGTCGAGTCGGCCCTGCGGGTCACCGCTCGCCAGTCCGCAGGGGTCGGCACCGAGTAGGCTGACAAGGCCTGAACGACACCCGCTCCAACAGACAAAGCCCGCCAAATGGCGGGCTTTGTCTTGGGTTGGCGCTGTTCAGTGCTCGCTTACCCAGTCGACACGCCACTGGCCGGAAACCGCCTCGGCGCTGCTGCCGGCTCAGGCACTCGCCCCGCGCAACCTGACCGCGCCGCGCCGTTGACCGTGGCTGCGGATGCAGTTGCGTCCGGCGCCCTTGGCGCTGTACAGGGCCTGGTCGGCCGCCTTGATCACTTCTTCCGGGTTGCCTTGCAGCGTGCCGCGCTCGGCCACCCCCATGCTCAGCGTCACCGACACTTCGCCGGCACCGGTCCGGCCGCGGCGCCGCCGGCCCTGCTGGTCATCCTCCGGGCGGCTCTGCTTGTCACGCAGCTGCAGGCGATAGCTTTCCACCGCCTGACGCACCGCCTCCAGATGGGGCAGGCACTCCTCGATAGTCCGGCCCGGGAACACCAGGGTGAACTCCTCACCGCCGTAGCGGTAAGCCTTGCCGCCACCACCGACCTTGCGCAGCTGGCTGGCGACGAGACGCAACACCTGGTCGCCGACATCATGACCATGGCTGTCGTTGAACTTCTTGAAGTGATCGACGTCCGCCATGGCGATCACATAGCTGCGGCCCAGGCGTTGCAGGCGCTCGTTCAGCGCGCGCCGGCCCGGCAAGCCGGTCAGCTCATCGCGAAAGGCCATCTGGTAGGCCTCATGGGCCACCGCCGCGACCAGCATCAGCATCACCTGACTGCTCATCACATTCAGCGCATGGGGCTGGGTGAAGATATTCGGCAGCATCCACAACAGGCCGACCAAGCCCAGCAGCTGCGCCGCATGCAGTGGGCGCGGAGCACGCAGGTACTGCACCAGCAGGAGGATGAAACCGAGCAGGAACAAGGGATAGGCCAACTGCACCAGGCTCATCCACTCGCCATGCAGGGCCGGCCAGCGGATCACCGCCAGCCACTGCAACAGCGCCTGCGGATAGCGCTGCGCCAGCGCCAGGGCGACGCTCCCCAGCGCCAGCAGCACCGCGGCACGGGCCACCAGGTCCTGCAGCAGATGGGTACGCTCGCGCCACGCCGCGTACATGCCGTAGAGCAGTGGCAGCAGCACGCTGCACAGGTGGAAGACCAACGCCGCATCGCCGCGCACCCGGCCCTCGGCGCGGTAGTAATCGAGCTGAATATCCAGGAGGAAGTAGCCCAGGTAAAGCACCAGCAGCAGGAACAGCTCACGCTGGCGGCCGTACACCAGGCAGAAGGTTCCGCCCAGCAGCAGCAGCAGGGTCGGCAGCACGTTGAACAGGGAGGTGAAGAATTCGCTCAGGCTCGGCAGTCCGCCCGCCAGCATGCCGCCACTGAGCAGCAGCAGCGAGGGCAGAAAATGGCTGAGGCGCACGGCAGCGAGGCGCGACAAGGCAAACTCCAGAGACAACACCGACAGCGCTGAGGAGCTGGCATTTTGCCAGACAGACCCCGAACCAATACTTGGCCCAGTGCACAAATTGCGCACGTGGCGTCGCAGGGCCTCGTTCGATCCGCGCCCGCAGAACGGGCATAAAAAAACCGCCGCCTTTCGGCAGCGGTTCTTCAGTGGAGCGCGCGACCGGACTCAGTAGCCCAGGGCGAAATCCTCTTCGCTCATGTCCATCAGGTTGTTGGCACCGGACAGCATGGTTTCGGCGTGGGCGCGGGTACGCGGCAGGATGCGCTGGAAGTAGAAGCGCGCGGTCTGCAGCTTGGCCTTGTAGAACGCCGCGTCTTCAGTGCCGGCAGCCAGCTTCTCGGCGGCCAGGCGCGCCATGTCGGCCCAGAAGTACGCCAGGCAGGCATAACCGGAGTACATCAGGTAGTCCACCGATGCGGCGCCGACTTCTTCGCGGTCCTTCATCGCGGCCATACCGACCTTCATGGTCAGCTCGCCCCACTCCTTGTTCAGCTTGGCCAGGGGCTCGACGAACTCCTTGACCGCGTCGTTGCCTTCGTTGCTCTGGCAGAACTTGTGGACGATCTTGGTGAAGCCCTTCAGCGCCTCGCCCTGGGTCATGAGGATCTTGCGACCCAGCAGGTCGAGGGCCTGAACGCCGGTGGTACCTTCGTACATCATGGAGATGCGGCAGTCACGCAGGTTCTGCTCCATGCCCCACTCGCTGATGAAGCCGTGGCCACCGTAGATCTGCATGCCGTGGGAGGCGGACTCGAAGCCCACTTCGGTCATGAAGGCCTTGGCGATCGGGGTGAGGAAGGC
The DNA here is from genome assembly GCF_013388395.1 of Pseudomonas sp. LPB0260. Classification (NCBI taxonomy): domain Bacteria; kingdom Pseudomonadati; phylum Pseudomonadota; class Gammaproteobacteria; order Pseudomonadales; family Pseudomonadaceae; genus Pseudomonas; species Pseudomonas sp. LPB0260. Next base: position 737,046 of record NZ_CP058247.1, read on the forward strand.
CAGCAGCGCGTCGGCCTGCTTCTTCTCGGCCTCGTCCTGGCTGTACTTGACGATGTCGACCTGCTTGGCGGTGAAGTAGACCATGGCGCGGTTGCCTTCGGCGAACGCCTTCATGGTCAACAGCATGCGGCGCACGTCCGGATGCACGATGATCGGGTCGGCGGCCTTGTCCGGCGCCTTCGGGCCGGTCAGGGAACGCATCTGCAGACGCTCGCGGGCATACTTCAGGCCACCCTGGAAGGCCAGCTCGGCATGGGCCACGCCCTGCAGCGCGGTACCCAGGCGGGCGGTGTTCATGAAGGTGAACATGCAGTTCAGGCCCTTGTTGGCCGGGCCGATCAGGTAGCCAGTAGCGCCGTCGAAGTTCATCACGCAGGTGGCGTTACCGTGGATGCCCATCTTGTGCTCGATCGAGCCACAGGTCACGGCATTGCGCTCGCCTACGCCGCCTTCGGCATTCGGCAGGAACTTCGGCACGATGAACAGGGAAATACCCTTGGTGCCGGCCGGAGCGTCGGGCAGGCGGGCCAGGACGATATGGACGATGTTATCGGCCATGTCGTGCTCACCGGCGGAGATGAAGATCTTGGTGCCGCTGACCTTGTAGCTGCCGTCGGCCTGAGGCTCGGCCTTGGTGCGCAGCATGCCCAGGTCGGTGCCGCAGTGCGGCTCGGTCAGGCACATGGTGCCGGTCCACTCGCCGGACACCAGCTTGGTCAGGTAGGTGTGCTTCTGCTCGTCGGTGCCGTGGGCGTCCAGGGTGTTCATCGCACCATGGGACAGGCCCGGGTACATGCCCCACGACCAGTTGGCGGTACCGACCATCTCGCTCAGCACCAGGCCGAGCGACTCCGGCAGGCCCTGGCCGCCGTGGTTGACGTCATGGGCCAGGCTCGGCCAGCCACCTTCGACATACTGTTTGTAGGCTTCCTTGAAACCGGTCGGGGTCTTCACGCCCGACTCGCTCCAGGTGCAGCCTTCGGTATCACCCACACGGTTCAGCGGCGACAGCACCTGCTCACAGAACTTGGCGCCCTCTTCGAGGATGGCGTCGACCATGTCCGGAGTAGCGTCTTGGCAGCCAGGCAGGCTCTGATAGTGCGCTTCGTAGCCGAGCAGTTCGTCGCGAACGAAACGAATATCACGCAAGGGGGCCTTGTAATCAGGCATAGCGGTTAACCTCTGCGGTGGACTCTGAGTGTGTGGGTGACCGTCACGACGGTCGCTGCGGGGTCATTCCCGACTGCCTGAGCGACTATAGGCCGGCAAGCAATCAAACGCATGTTTGAAACATACGTTTACGCCCCACCCTTGTCAAGCACCTGCGCAGCACAGACTACGCCGCGGGCACGACAAAGTGCTTCGATCTCGATGAGGTGTCTTGCCGGCGATAGAGCCGCAGATCGGCGCCTGACCGGACATCCTGCGGCTGCGCCCGGCGCTGCTGCAGCACGCGGAAACTGGACGCGCCCCGGTCGGGCGCAGCGCTCTGCACGGGCGCGTCGTGGACAGCGCTGGAGGCGTGGAAGTGAGTGGGCGAGGCGGGAAGGAGCGGCAGCGGCGCGACTGCCAGCGAGCAAGACGCCATTGCGCCGCCGATCTGCATCAGCCTCTCCTTACCACTGGTCGGCTTTTGGACTGCGTTGCTGGGTCAAGCGGAGTCTGGGTGCAGCAGGGCAGCGCTCCGCCCTGGCGGACGGCCGCTCAGGCCTTGGTGTCGATCAGGGTGCCCAGCACTTCATCGGCGGTCTTCACCAGCCGTGCGCCGACCTGCGCCTCATGCTGGCCGACGCGCAAGGCCACCAGGCTTTCGCTCAGGTCGGCGGGAGCGTCGGCATGCGACTCGGGCGTTGCATCGACGCGGCTTTGTTCCGGCGCTGGCGCGGCAAGCGCAGCACCGGCGATCTCGGTCGCCGCCTGATCGATGCGCCGCTGGCCAGACTGAATGCTGCTGATGCCCGCGCTGAAGGTGCTGCCGGAGATTTCCATGAGTTAGCTCCCCTGGGGGAAAGACGCCGTAGACCTGCATTGAAGCAGAAAACATCCGGCCGACCTACTGGCATTTGGTAATGGCAAAAGGCCGCCTTATAACGCAACCCCGAGCCGGGCGAGGTCGAGATGCGCGGCCACGGCCGCCGGCAGCGGCTGGTCCAGGCGCGGCACCCGCCCCAGGCAGGGCGCCGGCAGGCGCTCGACCAGGGTCGCCAGGTTTTCCTCGAGGCGCGAGGTCTGCGGGTCGACCACGTTGGCCACCCAACCGGCCAGCGGCAAGCCGTCACGGGCGATCGCCTCGGCGGTCAGCACCGCCTGGTTGATGCACCCCAGGCGCACGCCCACCACCAGGATCACCGGCAGCTGCAGGCTGATCACCAGATCCGACAGGGACGCCTGGCCATCCAGCGGCACGCGCCAGCCCCCCGCCCCCTCGACCAGGGTGAAGTCGGCGCCCTTGTCCAGGATCCGCTGCACCGGCCCGCGCAAGGTCGCCACGTCCAGCACCGCGCCGACCTCGCGAGCAGCCAGGTGGGGGGCGATGGCCGGTTCGAATGGCAGCGGGTTGACCTCCTCGTAGCGCAGATCGAGGCTGCATTCCCCCAGCAGGGCCAGGGCATCCTCGTTGCGCAGCCCGTCCGGCGTGCGCACGCAGCCAGAGGCCACCGGCTTGGCCGCCGCGGTGCTGAGACCGGCGCACCGCGCCGCATGCAGCAGGCCGGCGGCGATGGTGGTCTTGCCGATCTCGGTATCGGTGCCGGTGACGAAGTAGGCGTAGCTCATGTCGATTGTTCCTTCCCGACCTGCCGCCTGGCGGCGGCGTTCATTTCAAGGCTGTTTCTGCAGCATACCGTAGACCACCTGGTAGGTGGCCGGCAGGCCCTGGGGCTGGCGAAAGCGCTCATAGGCCTCGACCAGCGCGAGGATGCGCGCGCGGCCGGTCAATCCGCCCGGGCGTCCCGGGTTGAGGTTGTGCGCGCCCAGCGCTTTCAACTCATGGGTGAGACTGCGCAGGTCGGCGTAGTGCAGCGCCTCGGCCCGGGTTTCCAGGGTCGATAGCAGCATGCCGCTGGCGGCGCACAACTGCTGGTAGTCGGCGAAGCGACGGAAGCGGTTGACGTGGACGAAGCCGTCCACCGCCTGCCAGCTGTCGCGCAGTTCCTGCAGGGTGCCCACGCACAGGCTGCTGAACGCCAGCACGCCGCCGGGGCGCAACACCCGCCGGGCCTCGTCCAGCACTGCGCGGAAGTCCGCACACCACTGCAGCGCCAGGCTGGAAAACAGCAGATCGCAGCACGCGTCGCGCAACGGCAGACGCTCGGCGTCACCGGCGATGAAGCGCTGCGCGCCCCCCAGTGGCCGGGCATGGCGCAGCATGCCTTCGGCGATATCCAGGGCGACGCCCTCGGCTGCCGGGAAGCGTTCGCCGAGGGCGCGACTGAAATGCCCGGTGCCGCAGCCCAGGTCGAGCCAGCGCTGCGGCTCGAGCCGCGCGGGCAGCCGCGCCAGCAACTGATTGCCGACGCTGCGCTGCAGTGCCGCGACGCTGTCGTAGCTGTCGGCGGCGCGGGAAAAGGATGCGGCGACCTGGCGCTTGTCGGGCAGGCCGCTGGTGGATTGGCTCAGGCGTTCACTCATCGCCGGCCTCGTGAAGGAAGGCCTGAATTGCCGCCGCCACTTCATGGGGTCGCTCGAGGACGAAGGCGTGACTGGCCGTGTCGATCAGACCGACCTCGACATCCGGCAACAACTCGAGCAGGGCCGCCGGCGCCTCGGCCGGCACCAGCGCATCGAGGCCGGCGAACAGGTGCAGCTGCGGGCCGACGAAGGCCTGCAGGGCGGCGCGGGTGTCCAGCGCCGCGAGCAGGTCGAGTCCACTCAGCAACCGCTGCGCGGACTCTTGCGGGGCGGCACCGAGAATCTGACGGGACAGCCCGCGGGCATCGCCTGCCCCTTGGGCGCAGAGCAGGGCGAAACGCTTCAGGGTCGCCGCCGCATCGCGGGCGCAGCCCTGGCGGAACGCGGCGAAGGTGTCCGCCGGCATCGCCGCGGGCCAGCCCGCCTCGGCGACGAAACACGGGTTGCTGGCCAGGCACAGCAGGCCGCTGCAGCGCTCGCCGCGCCGCGCCGCCAGTTCCGCCGCGAGCATGCCACCGAGGGACCAGCCGCCCAGCCAGGCATCCTCGGGCAAGTTGGCATCCAGCTCGTCGAGCCAGGCCTCGGCGTCGCCGCTATCCAGCCGTGGCAGCGGCTCGATCTGCACCCGCAGGCGCGGATCCAGGCCGCGCAGGGCCTCGGCCAGGGGCTCGAGGGGCGCCGTGCCCAGGCCCCAGCCGGGCAGCAGGATCAACCGGTCACGCATCACCGCGCTCCTCTTCCCCGCCAGCCAGTTGCGGCCAGCACTCGGCCAGCGCCTCGAGCAGCAGGTCCAGTTGCTCCACGCTGTGGTCCGCGGACAGGGTCACGCGCAGGCGCGCACTGCCGGCCGGCACGGTCGGCGGGCGGATCGCGGTGACCAGCAGGCCGCGCTCACGGAGCATCTGCGACAGGCGCAGGGCGCGGCCGCTGTCGCCGACCAGGATCGGTTGAATCGGCGTGGCGCTGTCCATCAGCTGCAGGCCGATGGCCGCGGCGCCGGCGCGAAAGCGCGCGACCAACAGGTTCAAGTGTTCGCGCCGCCAGTGCTCGCTGCGCAGCAACTCCAGGCTCTTCAGAGTGGCGCAGGCCAGGGCCGGTGGCTGGCTGGTGGTGTAGATGTAGGGACGGGCGAACTGCACCAGGGTCTCGATCAGTTCCTCACTGCCGGCGACGAAGGCGCCAGCGGTGCCGAAGGCCTTGCCCAGGGTGCCGACCAGCACCTGCACATCGTCCGCGCCCAGGCCGAAGTGCTCGACGATGCCGCCGCCGTTGGCGCCGAGCGGGCCGAAACCATGGGCATCATCGACCATCACCCAGGCCCCTTTGCGCCGCGCCTCGGCACAGAGGGCCGGCAGGTCGGCGAGGTCGCCGTCCATGCTGAACACGCCGTCGCTCACCACCAGGGTGTTGCCGGCGGCCTTGTCCAGGCGCGCGGCCAGGCTGGCGGCATCGTTGTGCAGGTAGCGCGAGAAACGCGCGCCACTGAGCAGGCCGGCGTCCAGCAAGGATGCGTGGTTGAGCCGATCCTCCAGCACCGTGTCGCCCTGGCCGAGCAGTGCGGTCACGGCGCCGAGGTTGGCCATGTAGCCGGTGGAGAACAGCAAGGCACGCGGGCGCCCGCAGAATTCGGCCAGCGCCTCCTCCAGCTCGTGGTGCGGCGTGCTGTGGCCGATCACCAGGTGCGAGGCGCCGCCACCGACGCCCCAGCGCCGGGCACCGGCCTGCCAGGCTTCGATCACCTGGGGATGATTGGCCAGGCCGAGGTAGTCGTTGGAACAGAAGGCCAGCAGCTCGCGGCCATCGACCCGCACCTGCGGGCCTTGCGGCGAATCCAGCAGGGGCCGCTGACGGTAGAGATTGGCCGCCCGGCGTTCGGCGAGGCGTGAGGCGAGATCGAAGCTCATGGCAAGACCCGGTGGATAACCGCAAGCGGGTTATCCACCCTGCAGAGGACTACGTAGGGTGGAGCGCGGCGCGCAGCTGGCGCGCCGTCCATCCACCGCGCGACTTCAGCTTGCGGCGTTGTAGAACAGCTTGGCGTCGCGCTGCTCGACCAACGCCTGCTCGATGGCCGCCTGGTGCACCTCGTCGCCGTGTTCCTCGCGTTCCTCGGGCTTGATGCCGAGGCGGGCGAACAGCTGCATGTCCTTGTCCGCCTGGGGGTTGGCGGTGGTCAGCAGCTTCTCGCCGTAGAAGATCGAGTTGGCACCGGCGAAGAAGGCCAGGGCCTGCATCTGCTCGTTCATCTGCTCACGGCCGGCGGACAGGCGCACGTGGGACTGCGGCATCATGATCCGCGCCACCGCGAGCATGCGGATGAAGTCGAAGGGGTCGACGTCCTGTTCGTCGGCCAGCGGCGTGCCCTGGACCTTGACCAGCATGTTGATCGGCACCGATTCCGGGTGCTCCGGCAGGTTGGCCAACTGGATCAGCAGGCCGGCGCGGTCGTCCAGCGACTCGCCCATGCCGAGGATGCCGCCCGAGCAGATCTTCATCCCCGACTCGCGCACATGGGCCAGGGTCTCCAGGCGCTCGGAATAGGTGCGGGTGGTGATGATGTTGCCGTAGAACTCCGGCGAGGTATCCAGGTTGTGGTTGTAGTAGTCGAGGCCGGCTTCGGCCAGGGCCTGGGTCTGCTCCTTGCTCAGCTTGCCCAGGGTCATGCAGGTTTCCAGGCCGAGGGCCTTGACCCCTTCGACCATCTTCAGCACGTAGGGCATGTCCTTGGCCGACGGATGTTTCCAGGCCGCGCCCATGCAGAAACGGGTGGAACCGATGGCCTTGGCCTCGGCCGCCGCCTCCAGCACCTTCTGCACCTCCATCAGCTTTTCCTTGTCCAGGCCGGTGTTGTAATGGCCGGACTGAGGGCAGTACTTGCAGTCTTCCGGGCAGGCGCCGGTCTTGATCGACAGCAGGGTCGAGACCTGCACGCGGTTGGCATCGAAGTGCGCGCGGTGCACGGTCTGGGCCTGGAACAGCAGGTCGTTGAAGGGTTGCTGGAAGAGCGCCTTGACCTCGGCGAGGGTCCAGTCGTGACGCAGTTCGGCGGCTGTAGTAGCGCTCATGATCGATTCCTTGTGGGCGGCAACGGCCTGCTAGAGTCAGCAGGCACGACACGGATGTCCGGCATATTTATGGAAGGCCCATGCGCTGTCAACCTGGCAACAGGCCATCGGTTTACCAATGGTTGAAAAACAAACAGACCTGCATGCTCTGCGATGAACCCGCGGACCTGAAACACGCCCTGTGCAGCGACTGCGAGGGCGAGCTGCCCTGGCTGGGCGAACACTGCCAGGTCTGCGCCCTGCCACTGCCCGGCGCCGGGCTGACCTGCGGCGAGTGCCTGCGCCGGCCGCCGGCGTTCGACCGGGTCACGGCGCCGTGGCGCTACGGCTTCCCGCTGGACAGCCTGATCAACCGCTTCAAGCACCAGGCCCAGTGGCCTCTGGGACGTCTGCTCGGCGAGCTTTTGTCACATCACCTGCGCCACGCCTTCGAGGAAGGGCTGCCACGCCCCGACCTGCTGCTCGCGGTGCCGCTGGCAGCTGCACGCCAGCGCCGGCGCGGCTTCAACCAAGCGCAGCTGCTCAGCCAGTGGCTCAGCCACAGCCTGCAACTGCCGCAGCAGCCGCACTGGCTGCTGCGCACCAGCGACACCCAGGCCCAGCAGCAACTGGATGCCGGCGCACGCCGGCGCAACCTGCGCCGGGCCTTCGCCCTGGCGCCCGCGAGCCGGGTGCAAGGCCTGCACCTGGCCCTGGTCGACGACGTGCTGACCACCGGCGCCACCGCCGAGAGCCTGGCGCGCCTGCTGAAGCGCGCCGGCGCGGCGCGGGTCGATGTCTACTGCCTGGCCCGCACGCCCAAGCCGGGCGAGCGCTGAACGCGCGCCGCCTCGCTGGGCGCAAGGGGGTACACTGTGCGATCAATGCCGCGGAGTCGCCCATGTCCCATCCCTTTGACGCCCTCACCCCCGACCTGGTCCTGGATGCCGTGGAAAGCCTCGGCTACCTCAGCGATGCGCGGATACTGGCGCTCAACAGCTACGAGAACCGCGTCTACCAGGTGGGCATCGAAGACCAGACGCCGCTGATCGCCAAGTTCTACCGGCCGCAACGCTGGAGCGATGCGGCGATCCGCGAGGAACACAACTTCAGCTTCGAGCTGGCCGAGTGCGAGGTGCCGGTGGTGGCGCCGCTGGCCCGCGATGGCGAAACCCTGTTCGAGCACGCCGGCTTCCGCTTCGCCCTGTTCCCCCGGCGCGGCGGCCGCGCCCCGGAGCCGGGCAATCTGGACCAGCTGTACCGCCTCGGCCAGCTGCTCGGCCGCCTGCACGCGGTCGGTTCGACCCGGCCGTTCAGTCACCGCGAGCACCTCGGCGTGGACAACTACGGCCACGCCTCGCTCGCCACCCTGCTGGACGGCGGCTTCATCCCGCGCAGCCTGCTGCCGGCCTATGAGTCGGTGGCGCGCGACCTGCTCAAGCGGCTCGACGGCCTGTTCGCCAGCACTCCGGTGCAAGCGATTCGCCTGCACGGCGACTGCCATCCCGGCAACCTGCTGTGCCGCGACGAGACCTTCCACATGGTCGACCTCGACGACTGCCGCATGGGCCCGGCGGTGCAGGACCTGTGGATGATGCTGGCAGGCCCGCGCCACGAGCGCCTCGGCCAGCTGTCCGAGCTGATGGACGGCTACCAAGAGTTCCACGACTTCAACCCTCGCGAGCTGCCCCTGATCGAAGGCCTGCGCGCTCTGCGCCTGATGCACTACAGCGCCTGGCTGGCGCGCCGCTGGGACGACCCGGCCTTCCCCCACAGTTTCCCCTGGTTCGGCACGGAACGTTACTGGGGCGAGCAGGTGCTGATGCTGCGTGAGCAGCTGGCGGCGCTGGACGAGGAGCCGCTCAAGCTGTTTTGAGCCCCCCGATCACGGACGAGCGAGGAACCTTCTGTGCATATAGTCGAACGCTGGTTTGGCGCCGGGTTTAACCAGTTTCACCCTCTGCTGCAGCTACTGCATCGCCAGGGTGGTCGGCTGTACGGTCAAGTCGACCTGCAATTAGGCAACGGTCTAGCCGGCCTTGTGGGCGCACGCCTGGTAGCCCGTCTCGGCATCCCGACGACGCAACCGCGGGTCGACTTTCAGGTCGAGATTCACTCAGATGCAGTAGCCCTGCACTGGAATCGCTGCTTCGCCGATACAGTTCAGCTCCGCTCGGCGTTTCAACCCAAAGGAAGTTGGCCGCACGGCTATTGGCTGGAAACAACTGGAGCGCTGACCCTGGCATTAGCGGTGGATGTTCGCGAGGGCGGCTGGTATTGGCAGCCGCTCAGGGCCTGGCTGCACGGCATCCCCATACCCTTATGGCTGCTCCCCCGAACCCAGGCCTATAAACGTATCGAAAACGGCCTGTATCACTTTTACGTCGGCTTCAGCCTCCCCCTGCTCGGCAAACTGTTCAGTTACAGCGGAGCGCTGCAGGCCGAGGCACCAGCAACCGGGCCGTACAGCTAAACAGCACTACAGTTGCGGCCAAGCCGTAAAGCCAGGCTTACACTAATTGCTCGGCAGGCAGCGCCGGCGAAGCTGAACGACCAGACAAGTGCCGGTGCGGACAACTAGAATCCCTGGCCTTTAGTTAGCAGCCTAAGCAAGGACTCCGCATGGCCACCGTCGACCCGCGCCGCGGGTATATTCTGGGCCTCACCGCCTACATCATCTGGGGCCTGTTCCCTCTCTACTTCAAAGCCATCCAGAATGTCCCGGCGCTGGAGATCATCGTCCACCGGGTGCTCTGGTCGGCACTGTTCGGCGCCGCCCTGCTGCTGGCCTGGAAGCACCCGGGCTGGCTGCGCGAATTGCGCGAGCACCCCAGGCGCCTCGCGGTACTGGCCGCCTGCGGCTCGCTGATTGCCTGCAACTGGCTGGTGTATGTGTGGGCGGTGAACAACGAACGCATGCTCGAGGCCAGCCTGGGCTACTACATCAACCCGCTGATCAATGTCCTGCTCGGCCTGCTGCTACTCGGCGAGCGCCTGCGCCGCCTGCAGTGGCTGGCCGTGGCCCTGGCCGCCCTGGGCGTGGCGCAACAGGTGTGGCAGCTGGGCAGCCTGCCCTGGGTATCACTGGTGCTGGCGCTGACCTTCGGTTTCTACGGCTTGATCCGCAAGCAGGCGCCTGTCGCCGCGTTGCCGGGCCTGGTGGTGGAAACCTGGATGCTGCTGCCGGTCGCCCTGGCCTGGCTGCTGCTGCACCCCGCCGCGATGAGCAGCCAGGCCCCCTTCTGGGGCACCAGCGAAGCCCTCTGGCTGATGGCCGCCGGGCCGATCACCCTGGTGCCGCTGGTCTGCTTCAACGCCGCCGCGCGTCATCTGCCCTATACCACCCTGGGCTTTCTGCAATACATCGCCCCGACCCTGGTGCTGCTGCTGGCGGTGCTGGTGTACGGCGAACACTTCGACCCGGCCAAGCTACTGGCCTTCGTCTGCATCTGGGCCGGCCTGGCGCTGTACAGCCTGGACGCCTGGCTGACCCTGCGGCGCCGCGGCCGGAGCTGATTGCCTGGCCAGCGCTTCGGCTGGACGGGACAATCCTCGCTGGCTCGCCGCCAGGCATCCATAGGCTGATGCCCGGCGGACAACTGGACAATAAACGAGCAGTTCGGCGCAGCCCGCGCCGGACCAGGCCTGCAGCCAGCCATCCCGACCTTATCCACAGAATGATCCCCGATCTCTGTGCACAAGCCTTTGAAATTGCTGGTTTTTTAATCAGATCTCGGCAGGCCGCGGGGCACTAGCGCGCGCACCGCCGCCCCCCAGGTTATCCACAGCCCTACGCACATCAGCCGTGGATATCCGCGCTCGACCGGCCCCTTAGTTCTCGGTGCGCAGGTTGAGCTCGACCATCAGGTCGTCGGCCAGGGCCTCCAGCTTGCCCTGCAGCACCTCCAGGGACAGCTCCAGCGGCACCGCCAGCAACGCCTCGGCGTGGAACAGCGGTTCGCTGCTCATGGGCGCCGGCATCACCTCGGTGACCAGGCTCTCCAGGTTGACTCCCTGGGCGGTGAGCAGGCTGGTGATGTCACGGACGATGCCAGGGCGGTCGTTGCCGACCAGGTCGAGGAGTATCGGCTTCCAGCTGCACACCGGCTCCGCGCCGCTGTCGGCCAGCAGCACGCGGATGCCCTGGGCGCCGAGGCCCTGCAGTTCCTCGACCAGCTCGGCGCGCGCCTCGGCCGGCACGGCGATGCGCAGTATCCCGGCGAATTGCCCGGCCATGCGCGACATGCGGCTCTCCAGCCAGTTGCCGCCGTGGTTGGCCACGCATTGGGCGACGCGCTCGACCAGCCCCGGCTGATCCTGGGCGATAACAGTAAGTACCAGGTGCTCCATGGAAAGCCTCTCATCGTTTCAGGTGTAGACAGCGCCGGCAGCGTCCGCGCCAGTGGCATCAAGGGGTGCGGCTAGACAGCTGCAGCCAGTAGGTAAAGAACACTTCATCACGCACATAACCGAGGCGCTCGTACAGCGCCTGGGCCTCCAGATTGCCCTTCCCCGTCTCCAGCTGCAATCCGCAGGCGCCGCTCGCTTCGGCATGCACCCGCGCGGCGTTCATCAGCGCGCTGCCGACACCGCGCCGGCGCGCCGCCGGTGCCACGTAGAGATCGCTCAACAGCCAGGCCGGTCGCAGTGCCAGGGACGCGAAGTAGGGATAGAGCTGCACGAAACCGAGGGCGCCGCCGGTCGCGTCTCGCCCGACCAGCAGGGTCGAGTCGCCGCGACTCAGGCGCTCGGCGAGAAAGGCGCGGACCGCGGACGGGGACCTGTCCACCTGATAGAAACGCAGATAGGCGGCGAAGAGCTCGACCAGCGCCTCGAGATCCTCTGTAGTGGCTGCGGCTACACGCATCGCTCGGCTCCCTCGGATGATCATCGCAGTATAGGCAGGCGCCGCTCGCACCGGCCGGGCGCCCCGAACAATAAGTCGTATACCGCTCAACTCGCTTTATGAAACAATAATTACAGAAATTTAATACAAAGCGCTCATGCCGTGACTGCAAAGCACTTTACGGTCGCAGAACGACGCGACCCCCGCTGATTTTCCGATAATCTTGATGTAGTATGCCGCGCCTCGGACTACAAGACGTAACCCCCGGGTTCCACGCGGCTATTAAGTAGAGCTGAAGAGCTGAGCAGAGTGAGGCAAGTGATGACTGAACGCGTTCAAGTCGGTGGCCTGCAGGTCGCCAAAGTGCTGTTCGACTTCGTTAACAACGAAGCCATCCCCGGGACCGGCATCACCGCCGACAAGTTCTGGAGCGGTGTCGAGGCCGTGATCAACGAACTGGCGCCGAAGAACCGCGCCCTGCTGGCCAAGCGCGACCAGCTGCAGGCGCAGATCGACGCCTGGCACCAGGCCCGCGCCGGCCAGGCCCACGATGCCGCGGCCTACAAGGCCTTCCTCGAGGAAATCGGCTACCTGCTGCCGCAGCCGGCCGACTTCAAGATCAGCACGCAGAACGTCGACGACGAGATCGCCCACCTGGCCGGCCCGCAGCTGGTGGTGCCGGTGATGAACGCGCGCTTCGCCCTGAACGCCTCCAACGCCCGTTGGGGCTCGCTGTACGACGCACTGTACGGCACCGACGTGATCGGCGAAGACGGTGGCGCCGAGAAGGGCAAGGGCTACAACAAGGTCCGCGGCGACAAGGTCATCGCCTTCGCCCGCGCCTTCCTCGACCAGGCCGCGCCCCTGGCGGCCGGCTCCCATGTCGACGCCACCGGCTATCGCATCGAGGGCGCCCGCCTGCTGGTCAGCCTCAAGGGCGGCAGCAACACCGGCCTGCGCGACGACGCCCAGCTGGTCGGCTTCCAGGGCGACGCCCATGCGCCGTTCGCCATCCTGCTCAAGCACAACGGCCTGCACTTCGAGATCCAGATCGACGCCAGCAGCCCGATTGGCAGCACCGACGCCGCCGGGGTCAAGGACGTGCTGATGGAAGCCGCCCTGACCACCATCATGGACTGCGAAGACTCGGTCGCCGCCGTCGATGCCGACGACAAGGTGGTGGTCTACCGCAACTGGCTGGGCCTGATGAAGGGCGACCTGGCCGAGCAGGTGTCCAAGGGTGGCCAGACCTTCACCCGCACCATGAACCCGGACCGCGTCTACACCCAGCCGGATGGCAGCGAGCTGACCTTGCACGGCCGCTCCCTGCTGTTCGTGCGCAACGTCGGCCACCTGATGACCATCGACGCCATCGTCGACAGCCAGGGTTTCGAGGTGCCGGAAGGCATGATGGACGGCCTGATCACCAGCCTGATCGCCATCCACAACCTCAACGGCAACACCAGCCGCCACAACACCCGCACCGGCAGCGTGTATATCGTCAAGCCGAAGATGCACGGCCCGGAGGAAGTCGCCTTCACCAACGAGCTGTTCGCCCGCGTCGAGGACGTCCTCGGCCTGCCGCGCAACACCCTCAAGGTCGGCATCATGGACGAGGAGCGCCGCACCACAGTCAACCTCAAGGCCTGCATCCAGGCCGCCAGCGAGCGCGTGGTGTTCATCAACACCGGCTTCCTCGACCGCACCGGTGACGAAATCCACACCTCCATGGAGGCCGGCGCCATGGTGCGCAAGGCGGCCATGAAGGCCGAGAAGTGGATCGGCGCCTACGAGAACAACAACGTCGACGTCGGCCTGGCCTGCGGCCTGCAGGGCCGCGCGCAGATCGGCAAGGGCATGTGGGCCATGCCCGACCTGATGGCCGGCATGCTCGAGCAGAAGGTCGCCCACCCGTTGTCCGGCGCCAACACCGCCTGGGTGCCCTCGCCGACCGCCGCCACCCTGCACGCCCTGCACTACCACCAGGTCGACGTGTTCGCCCGCCAGGCCGAACTGGCCCAGCGCACCCCGGCTTCGGTCGACGACATCCTGAGCATCCCGCTGGCCGCCGACACCAACTGGTCGGCCGAGGAAATCCAGAACGAACTGGACAACAATGCCCAGGGCATCCTCGGTTACGTGGTGCGCTGGGTCGACCAGGGCGTCGGCTGCTCCAAGGTGCCGGACATCAACGACGTCGGTCTGATGGAAGACCGCGCCACCCTGCGCATCTCCAGCCAGCTGCTGGCCAACTGGCTGCGCCACGGCATCGCCAGCGAGGAGCAGATCGTCGCCAGCCTCAAGCGCATGGCGCCGGTGGTCGACCGGCAGAACGCGGGCGACCCGCTGTACCGGCCGATGGCGCCCGACTTCGACAACAACATCGCCTTCCAGGCCGCCCTGGAACTGGTGGTCGAAGGCGCCAAGCAGCCCAATGGCTACACCGAGCCGGTGCTGCACCGTCGGCGCCGCGAGTTCAAGGCCAAGAACGGCCTGTAACCTGCAGCTGCTGCCATAAAGAACCGCCCTCCGGGGCGGTTTTTTTATGCTCTAGACTTACGTCCAATGTGCAGACGGCCGTCCGCGGACGACCATACCCCCTCAGTGAATCGTCGAGACCGGCCATGAGCAAAGCGGACGCCTTCGCCCAGGCGGGCAAGACCGCCGTCATGCAGAACATCCACGGCACCATGGAGTTTCTGCAGAAATTTCCGCCCTTCAATCAGATGGATACGGCCCACCTGGCCTACCTGGTGGAACACTGCCAGCTGCGTTTCTACGGCGAAGGCGAAACCATCATCAAGCCGGCCGATGGCCCCGTCGAGTTCTTCTACATCGTCAAGCAGGGCCGCGTGCACGGCGAACGCCCGCACTCGGCGCGGCGCGGCACCGAGACCACCTTCGAAATCACCAGCGGCGAGTGCTTTCCCCTGGCCGCGCTGATCGGCGAGCGCGCCACCCGCACCGAGCACCTGGCCGCCGAAGACACCTTCTGCCTGCTGCTGGGCAAGGCGGCGTTCATCAAGTTGTTCAACGTCTCCAACCCGCTGCGCGACTTCGCCCTGCGCGGGGTCAGCAGCCTGCTCGACCAGGTCAACCAGCAGGTGCAGCTGCGCGCGGTAGAGACCCTCGGTGCGCAATATTCGCTGGATACCCGCCTGGGCGAGCTGGCCATGCGCCAGCCGATCAGCTGCGCGCCGGATACGGCGCTGCGCGAGGCAGTCAAGCTGATGCACGAGCAGCACGTCGGCAGCATCGTCATCGTCGACCCGGCGCTCAAGCCCCTGGGCATCTTCACCCTGCGCGACCTGCGCCGGGTGATCGCCGACGGCGAGTCGCTGGAGCAGCCGATCGAGCGCCTGATGACCGCGCAACCCTTCCACCTGGCGCCGGATGCCAGCGCCTTCGACGCGGCGATCGCCATGACCGAGCGGCACATCGCCCATGTCTGCCTGGTCGAACACGAGCGCCTGTGCGGTGTGGTCTCCGAGCGCGACCTGTTCTCCCTGCAGCGGGTCGACCTGGTCCACCTGGCGCGCACCATCCGCCACGCCGGGCGGATCGAGACCCTCAGCGCGCTGCGCGAGGACATCCGCCAGCTGGTCGATCGCATGCTCGCCCACGGCGCCAGCTCGACCCAGATCACCCACATCATCACCCTGCTCAACGATCACACGGTGTGCCGGGTGATCGAACTGACCCTGGAGGACCTCGGCGATCCCGGCGTGCCCTTCACCTGGCTGTGCTTCGGCAGCGAAGGGCGGCGCGAGCAGACCCTGCACACCGACCAGGACAACGGCATCCTGTTCGAGGCCGCGGACAAGATCGAGGCCGCCGACATGCGCCGGCGCCTGCTGCCGCTGGCCGGCGAGATCAACCAGCGCCTGGCGCAGTGCGGCTTCACCCTGTGCAAGGGCAATATCATGGCCGGCAACCCCGAGCTGTGCCTGTCGCGCCAGGAGTGGGCGCGGCGCTTCGCCGGCTTCATCGACGAGGCCACCCCGGAGAACCTGCTGGCCTCGAGCATCTATTTCGACATGCGGGTGGTCTGGGGGCCGGACGAGGGCTGCGAGCGGGTCCGCGAGGAGCTGCTGCGGCGGATCGCCGAGAACAGCCTGTTCCAGCGCATGATGGCCGAGAACGCCCTGCGCCAGCGCCCGCCGGTCGGGCGTTTCCGCGATTTCGTGGTGGCCCGCAAGGGAGCCGAGAAGGACACCCTGGACCTCAAGGTGCAGGGCCTGACGCCCTTCGTCGACGGCGCCCGCCTGCTCGCCCTGGCCCACGGCATCGAGACCTGCAACACCCTGGAGCGCCTGCGCGAGCTGATCGCTAGGCAGGTCATCGATCCCCTCGACGGCGCCGCCTACGAGGAGGCCTACCACTTCATCCAGCAGACCCGCATGCAGCAGCACCAGCTGCAGGCCCGGGAGAACCAGGCGTACTCCAACCGCCTCGACCCGGACAGCCTCAACCACCTGGACCGGCGCATCCTGCGCGAGTCCTTCCGCCAGGCCAAGCGCCTGCAGAGCAGCCTGGCACTGCGTTATCAGCTATGAGTCAGTTCACCTGGCTGACCGGCCGCGGGCCGGCCCTGCTCGAGACTCAGCTGGATCGCCGCGCGCGCCTCGCGGCCCCGGCGCCGCTGGATGAGCGAGCGCTGAACGAACAGCGCCTGGTGGTGCTCGACCTGGAAACCAGTGGCCTTGATCTGCGCCGCGATCAGGTGCTGTCGATCGGCGCGGTGGTGATCGAGGGCGGCGCCATCGACCTGGGCCAGCAGTTCGAGCGCACCCTGCGCTGCCCGGATCGGCAGCTGGGCGCCAGCGTGCTGATCCATGGCCTGGCCCCCAGCACCATCGCCGCCGGCAGCGAGCGCGCCGAGGCGCTGCTGGACTTCATGGAGTTTCTCGGCGACAGCCCGCTGCTGGCGTTTCATGCCGGCTTCGACCGGCGCATGCTCGGCCGCGCCCTCAAGCAGACCCTCGGCCACCGCCTGCGCCACCGCTTCTTCGACCTCGCCGAGCTGGCGCCGCTGCTCTGCCCGCAGGCGCACATCGCCCGCGGCGGCCTCGACGACTGGGCCCGGCACTTCGGCCTGCAGGCGCAACAGCGCCACCACGCCAGCGCCGACGCCCTGGTCACCGCCGAGCTGGCGCTGATCCTCTTCAGCCGCGCGCGCCGCCAGCAGCTGGACAGCCTGCAGGCCCTCGAGCAGCGCCTGCATGGCTGGCGCCGACGCCAGCGCGCGCAGGCGTTCTGAGGCATCGTCCGCCGCCAGTGCCCACACCCGATCCCCCAGCGCGCCGCGCTCAATATATTTCGCAATATCTGGCCTGACGACCCCCTACTGGCGATTATTAAGATAACTAAATATCAATTAAAACAATAATTTACGCTATGAAACAGGCGACACCCTATTAATCGCCTGTAAATTGACACCCTGACACCAGCCAGCTTTATTTATACGGCGAGCACGTGTTAGTTGTCCCCACGCGCCATGCTGGAGGGGCCGCTGCGCAGTTCCGTTCCACAGCCATTCTCCAACGACCCACTCGCCCAATGTCCCGCCGCTTCGGTAACCGGGATACAGAGGCTCTGTTCATGAAAGAGAATGGCAGGCGACCGACTCCGACTCGCTCGGAAGCAACCCCAGAGAACTCGGCCAGGCGCTCGTTCCTCACACTGTCCGCGGCGGCGGTGGCGAGTCCGCTGCTGTTGCGCGGCCAAGTGGGCGATGCCGCCGAGTGGGTGACCACGCCCCAACCGGTGTTCCCGCCCAGCCCGCCGACCCGGCCCTGGCAGGAAGAACTGCCCAGGGCGATAGTCCCGGTAGGGCCGTCCGAGGCCCTGGTCCCGGCCGCCGAGGCACAGCCGAAATTCGACCACAAGGAGGCCGGTCGCGAGCCGCACCAGCGCTTCGACGAGATAGTCGCCGCCCTCGGCGCCCCGACCCTCTATGAACTGACCGCCAGGGAGATTCCCTGGAGCTTTCACCCGGATCTGCCCCCCCAGACCGCCTGGACCTACGTCAGCGCAGGCCGCGAGGCAACCCTGCCGTCCACCATCCTGGCCCGCTACGGCAAGCCGGTGGTCTGCCGCTTCCACAACGATCTACCCAAGGATCATGTGGGTTTCGGCAGCCCGGAGATCTCCACCCACCTGCACAACCTGCACATGTCCTCCGGCTGCGACGGCTACCCCAGCGACTACTACCGCAAGGACAAGGCCGGGCCGACGCTGAAGAACATCGGCCCCAACGGCGGCAAAGGCACCTTCAAGGACCACTTCTACCCCAATGTCTACGCCGGCTACGACGAATCCAGGGCGCAAGACCCGCAGAGCATCGGCGATCCGCGCGAGGCCCTGGGAACCCTGTGGTTCCACGACCACACCGAGGACTTCACCGCGCCGAACGTCTACCGTGGCCTGGCGGGGTTCTACCTGTTGTTCGACCCTCTCGACTCGGGCAATGAGAACGATCCCAGCCCGACGGCCCTGCACCTGCCGAGTCATCCCTACGACTACCCCCTGGCCTTCGGCGACAAGCGCTTCGACCCGCAGGGCTACCTGTTCTGGGATGAGTTTCATGTCGAGGGGGTGCTCGGCGACAAGGTCACGGTCAACGGCAAGATCGAGCCGGTATTGCGCGTGGATGCGCGCAAGTACCGCCTGCGCCTGCTCAACAGCGGCCCCAGCCGCTTCTACGAGTTCTACCTGGTCGACGGCAGGGACCGCGAGCAATCCTTCAGCTATATCGCCAACGACGGCAACCTGCTGCCGGCGCCGCTGCTCAACCAGCGCAAGGTGCGTATCGCCGTGGCCGAGCGCGCCGACATCGTGGTGGACTTCTCCCGCTACCCGATCGGCACCGAGCTGTACCTGGTCAACCGCCTGCGCCAGGACAGCACGCGCAAGCCCAAGGACATCAGGAAGCCGGGCGACCGGGTGCTGAAGTTCATCGTCGACCGCTATCCAGCGCAACAGGACCTCAGCCAGGTGCCCGCGGCCCTGCGCGAGCTGCGCCCGCTGCCACCGGCCGAGGACCTCGCCACGCTGAAGGTGCGGCGCTGGGAGTTCGACCGCAAGAACGGCCTGTGGATGGTCAACGGCCGGCTGTTCGACCGGGACAACCCCAGGGCCCGGATCGCCAAGGGCAGCGCGGAGATCTGGGAGCTGGTGGGCAAGTCCGGTGGCTGGTCCCACCCGATCCACCTGCACCTGGAGGAAGGCCGCATCCTCAGCAAGAGCGTCGATGGCGTCGAGGTGCCGATCCCGCCCCATGAGCGCGGGCGCAAGGACGTCTTCGAGCTGCACCAGACCATGACCATCAAGGTGCTGGTGCGCTTTCGCGACTTTACCGGCAAGTACGTCATGCACTGCCACAACGTGATCCATGAGGACCACGCGATGATGGTGCGCTGGGATGTCGAGAGCAAGGACGCCTGACCCCCCACCGCTCAGCCAGGAGGTGAACGGCAGATGAACACACGCAGAGAGTTATTGCTGGGCCTGGGCGCCCTGGGTGTCGCCGCGCTCGGCTGGCACGTCGGCGCCCGGGGCGGCGACCGGCGTATCCCCAATACCCGGTTGCAGACCCACGAAGGCCGAACGGTGCGTTTCTACGACGACCTGGTGCGCGACAAGCTGGTGGTCATCAACATGATGTACGCGGCCTGCACCGGCATCTGCCCCACGGCCACCGCCAACCTGCGTCAGGTGTACAGGCTGCTGGGCGCGCGCGCCGGCCGCGAGGTTTTTCTCTATTCGCTGAGCCTGCAACCGCAGCTGGACAGCCCGCAGGTGCTCGGGGAATACGCCAGGCAGCAGCGCATCGGCCCCGGCTGGCTATTCCTCACCGGCGCCCCCGAGGAGATGGAGCAGCTGCGCTACAGCCTCGGTTTCTATGACCCCGACCCGGCACTCGACGCCGACAAGAACAGCCACACCGGCATGCTGCGCATCGGCAACGAGCGCTACCGGCGCTGGACCATGGCCCCTGCCCTGGCCACGCCCCGGCAGATCATGGGCACCATCGAGCACGTCGACATCTGACCGCGCCACGGCACGGGCCTCCTGGGCAAGCCGGACACTGCAGCCCGTTGCCCACAGAAGCGGTGGATAGCGCTGTGGATAAGCTGTACGAACAGGCGCCCGGCCCAGGCGCCGCAACGGCTCCCGGGCCTTGGCTATTTATTGAGCCATTTCAACAAGATAGGTAGGCAGTTAGACACAGTATCTGTGCATCGGCCTGTGGATAAGCTGTGCCCCGAGCGCCACGATCCAGCAGCCACGGGGCATTGCCAGTGCTGGCTGTTTTTTGTCCAGCATCGGCCACCAGCTGGGCGCGCCGCGCGGAAACGACAACGCCCCGTTTCCGGGGCGCTGGTTAGGACGCGCTAGCTAGCGCTTAGTGGTCGATGGCGGCTCCGGCACCACGGGGGATGCGGATGTCCTCGATGATGTGCTGGATATGATCCGGCGGCGCGGCGGTAACCTTGGAAACCACCAGCGATACCGCGAAGTTGAACAGCATGCCCAGGGTACCGATGCCCTCAGGGGAGATACCGAACCACCACTCGTTCGGGCCCGCGGTCGGGTTGATGAACTTGTAGTAGACGATATAGCTAAAGGTGAAGGCCAGGCCCACCACCATGCCGGCGATCGCCCCTTCCTTGTTCATCTTCTTGGAGAAGATGCCCATGACGATGGCCGGGAAGAACGAGGCCGCCGCCAGGCCGAAGGCGAACGCCACCACCTGGGCCACGAAGGCCGGCGGGTAGATGCCGAACAGGCCGGCCACCACCACCGCCACACCGGCGGCGATACGCGCGGCGAGCAGTTCACCCTTTTCGCTGATGTTGGGCTTGATCGCGCTCTTGAGCAGGTCGTGGGAGATCGAGGTGGAAATCACCAGCAGCAGGCCGGCCGCAGTCGACAGCGCCGCCGCCAGACCACCGGCAGCGATCAGGGCGATCACCCAGCCCGGCAGGTTGGCGATTTCCGGGTTGGCCAGAACCATGATGTCGCGGTCCACATAGAGCTCGGTGGTGGCGTCGGTCGGGGCGTTGGTCACCAGGCGCTGGCCATGCTCGCCGCGTTCCTCGGCGAAGGTCGGGTTGCCGACGAAGGGCGCGCCAGGGCCGTACTGGATCTTGCCGTCGCCGTTCTTGTCCAGCCAGGCGATCAGACCGGACTTCTCCCAGTTGCTGATCCACTGCGGCGCTTCCTCGTAGCTGATCCCGGGGATGGTGGTCAGCAGGTTGGTGCGGGCGAACGCGGCCACGGCCGGCGCGGTGGTGTAGAGGATGGCGATGAACAGCAGCGCATAACCGGCGGACTGACGGGCCGCGCGCACGGTCGGGGTGGTGAAGAAGCGCACGATCACGTGGGGCAGGCCGGCGGTACCGACCATCAGCGCCATGGTGATGAAGAACACGTCGATGGTCGACTTGCTGCCGTCGGTGTAGGTGCCGAAGCCCAGTTCGGTGCCCAGGCCGTTGAGGCGTTCGAGCACCGACTGGCCGGTGCCGGTGACCTCGCTGCCGAAGCCCAGCTGCGGGATCGGGTTGCCGGTGATCAGCATGGAGATGTAAATCGCCGGCACCATGTAGGCGAAGATCATCACGCAGTACTGCGCCACCTGGGTGTAGGTGATGCCCTTCATGCCGCCGAGCACCGAGTAGAAGAACACGATCGCCATGCCGATCATCACGCCGGTGTTGATGTCCACTTCCAGGTAGCGGGAGAAGACGATACCGACGCCGCGCATCTGCCCGGCCACGTAGGTGAAGGAGATGAAGATCACGCACACCACCGCCACCAGGCGGGCGGTCTGCGAGTAGTAGCGCTCGCCGATGAAGTCCGGCACGGTGAACTTGCCGAACTTGCGCAGGTAGGGCGCCAGGCACATGGCCAGGAGCACGTAGCCGCCGGTCCAGCCCATCAGGTAGACGCTGCCGTCGAGGCCGACGAAGGAGATGATCCCCGCCATGGAGATGAACGACGCCGCACTCATCCAGTCGGCGCCGGTGGCCATGCCGTTGAGCACCGGGTGCACGCCCTTGCTGGCGACGTAGTACTCGCTGGTGGAACCGGCACGGGTCCACAGCGCGATGCCGATATAGAGCGCGAAGGTCGCGCCGACGAACAGGTAGATCAGGGTTTGGGTATCCATGCTCGGCGCCTTTAGTCTTCGTGGACGTCGTGTTTGCGGTCGTACTGATTCATCTTCCACACGTAGAAGAAGATCATCACCACGAACACGTAGATGGAACCCTGCTGGGCGAACCAGAAGCCCAGGGGGAAGCCGAAGAACTGGATGGCGTTGAGCTGTTCGACGAACAGGATCCCGCAGCCGAACGACACCGTGAACCAGATGGCCAGCAGTATCAACATCAGCCGCAGGTTGTCTTTCCAATAGGCTTTGGCAGCCTCTTCTTTGCTAGCGGACATGAGGTGCTCCTCAAGGGTTTTTGTTGTTTTACGCATTCAACATAGCAGTCCCCGCGATGACCCATAACGCGACTTTGGTCGAAGGCCATACCAGCGCTCGCTGCACCGGTCACGCCTGCGCCCGGCGCGCCGCCACGGCGCCAAGCCGGGCGCAGCCCAAGCTGTGCCGCCGCCGCCCAGGCTGCTAGGCTGGGCCGGCTAGCGAATCGAGGAGCGCCTATGGCCACGCCCAGCATGACCCTGTTCCACTCCCCCGCCTCGCCCTTCGTGCGCAAGGTCCTGGTGCTGCTGCACGAGACCGGCCAGCGCGAACGGGTGCAACTGGAGGAGGTGCAGCTGACCCCGGTCAGCCCCAGCGCGACGCTCAACGCGCACAACCCGGCCGGCAAGATTCCCGCCCTGCGCCTGGCCGACGGCAACGTGCTGTACGACAGCCGGGTGATCCTCGAGTACCTCGACCAACAGCACGTCGGCGAGCCGCTGATCCCGCCGTGCGGTGCCGCGCGCTGGCGCCGCCTGACCCAGGCGGCGCTGGCCGATGCCATCCTCGATGCCGCCGTGGGCATGCGCTACGAGAGTTTCCTGCGCCCGGAAGACAAGCGCTGGCCGCAATGGCTCGCGGCCCAGGCCGAGAAGATCGAGCGTTCCCTGCAGCAGTTCGAGGAACAGGCCATCGCCGAGCTGAGCAGCCGCTTCGACATCGCCGCCATCACCCTGGCCTGCGCCCTCGGCTACCTGGACTTCCGCCAGCCCGAGCTGGACTGGCGCCAGCGCTTTCCGCAGCTGGCCGCCTGGTTCGCCGAGGTCAGCCAGCGCCCCTCGATGCAGGCGAGCGAGCCGCCGCGCTAGCTGCGGCCTCCCCCGTGGCGCCGCGCGACTGCCGGCGCGGCGCCATTACGCCCCCACTCCTTCCCCGCCCTACGCCCCGGACAATTAGCGCCCAGAGGATGTGGCGCGCCGCGCGCGCGCCCAGTATCGACTGCGTCACGGTGACCCCACCTCGCTCAAGGACGCAGCCATGCCCCCTCTCCGACTGCCACGACGCCTGTTCTGCCTGCTGCTCAGCGGCTTATCGCTGATCGCCAGCGCCGCCGCCGAACCGCTCGAGCCCGGCCCCGCAGAAGCCCTGCTCTACTATCAACGCCCGGCCGGCGACTACGCCGGATGGGGCCTGCACCTGTGGAACACCGGGCAATGCAATGGCACGGCCGAGCCGACCAGCTGGGAGCAGCCGTTGCTGCCCGCCGGGGTGGATGGGCAATACGGCGCCTGGTACCGCATCGCCCTCAGCGGCGCGGACGCGTGCCTCAACCTGATCATGCACAAGGGCAACGACAAGGACCTGGGTGGTGGCGACCTGCAGTGGCGCTTTGCCGAACTGGGCCGGCGGGTGTTCAGCGTCAGCGGCCAGGCGCAGTTGTCCGCCACGCCAATCGCCGCGCCGGCCCTGAGCCTGGATGGCGCCCGCGGCCACTGGCTGGACGCCCGCAGCCTGGTGCTGGTCGGTGGCGGCGAGGTGGCGCGCGTGGAGCTGCGCTATGCCCCGGACGCCGACCTGCAGATCGATGCCGAGCAGCGGCGCGTCCGCGGCGGCGAGGTGATCGCCCTGCGCCCCGGCAGCCTCAGCGAACGCCTCAAGCGTCGCTTTCCGCACCTGGCCGGGCAGCCGGCCTACCGCATCGACGCCGACCGGCGCACCCTGCGCCGCGCGCTGAAGAGCCAGCTATGGCTGCTCAGCTACGATGCCGAGGAGCGCCTCAGCGGCGTTACCCAGGTGCAGACCCCGGGCGTGCTGGATGACCTTTACGCCTACTCGGGCCGCCTCGGCGCCGAAGTGCGCGCCGACGGGGTGCGCTTCCGTCTGTGGGCGCCGACCGCGCAGTGGGTGCGCCTGCACCTGTTCGACCAGCACAAGCGGCCGCTGCCGGGCAGCCCGGTGAGCCTGCGCGAGCACCGTGGCGTGTGGCGCCATGACGGTCCGAAGTCCCTCGATCGCCGCTACTACCAGTACGAAGTCCGGGTCTACCACCCGAGCAGCGGCCGGCTGGAAACCACCCTGACCAGTGACCCCTACGCCCTCAGCCTGTCGCGCAACAGCCGCTATGCCCAGGTGGTCGACCTGGACGCCGCCGACCTCAAGCCGGCCGGCTGGGACAGCCTGCGTCGCCCGCGGCCGCGCAAGCCCGAGGCCAGCGTGATCTACGAGACCCATGTACGCGACTTCAGCGCCAGCGACCACAGCCTGCCCGCCGCCCAGCGCGGCACCTACGCCGCGTTCGCCCAGCCGCACAGCCAGGGCATGCAGCACCTGCGCGAGCTCAAGGACGCCGGCCTCACCCATGTGCAACTGCTGCCGGCGTTCGACCTCGCCACCGTCGACGAAGACCCCGCGCAGCGGGTCGACCTGGATGACCCCTTCGCCCGACTCTGCGAACGCTCGCCCCGCGCCCGCCAGCAGTACGCCGCCTACTGCGCCGCCGGCAGCGTGCGCGAGGTGCTGCAGCGCTTCGACCCGGCGGGCAGCGAGGCCCAGGCGCTGTATGGCCTGCTGCGCGACCTGGATTCGTTCAACTGGGGCTATGACCCGCTGCATTACAGCGTCCCGGAAGGCAGCTACGCCAGCGACGCCGAAGGCGTGCAGCGCATCATCGAGTTCCGCCGCATGGTCCAGGCCCTCACCGAGCTGGGGCTGAACACGGTGCTGGATGTGGTCTACAACCACACCCATGCCTCGGGCCTGGACGCCCACTCGGTGCTCGACAAGCTGGTGCCCGGCTACTACCACCGGCGCGACCCGCAGACCGGCGCGGTGGAGCGCTCGACCTGCTGCGCCAACACCGCCAGCGAGCACCGCATGATGGAAAAGCTGATGATCGACTCGCTGCGCCTGTGGGCACGCGACTACAAGATCGCCGGCTTCCGCTTCGACCTGATGGGCCACCATATGCGCCGCAATATCCTCGCCGCGCGCGAGGCGGTGCGGCGCGTCGATCCCGACACCTATTTCTACGGCGAAGGCTGGAACTTCGGCGAGGTGGCCAACGACGCCCGTGGCATCAACGCCAGCCAACTGAACATGGCCGGCAGCGGCGTCGGCACCTTCAACGACCGCCTGCGCGATGCGGTGCGTGGCGGTGGCCCGTTCGACGGCGGCGACAGCCTGCGGCGCAACCAGGGCTTCGCCAATGGCCTCTACGTGCTACCCAACGAGCTGAACAGCGGCGCCGGCGACGAGCGCGAGCAGCTGCTGCGGCGCATGGACTGGATCCGTGTCGGCGTCGCCGGCGGCCTGCGCAGCTACGTCGTACCGAGCGCCGACGGCAGCCTCAGGCGCGGCGCCGATATCGACTACAACGGCCAGCCGGCCGGCTACACGGACGACCCGCAGGAAAGCATCAACTACGTGTCCAAGCACGATAACCAGACCCTGTGGGACAACAACCAGTACAAGCTCGCCGCCAGCCTCGGCGCCACCCAGCGCGTGCGCCTGCAGCTGCTCGGCCTGGCCGTGCCGCTGTTCAGCCAGGGCGTGCCCTTCCTGCACATGGGCGGCGAGCTGCTGCGCTCGAAATCCATGGAGCGCGACAGCTACGACTCCGGCGACTGGTTCAATGCGGTGGACTTCGGCTATCAGCACAACAACTGGAACAAGGGCCTGCCGCGCCAGGACAAGGACGGCGACAACTGGCCGCTGATCCGCCAGATCATCGCCGACCCCAACGCCCAGCCCAGTGCGGCGCACATCCTCGCGGCCAAGCGGCAGTTCCTCGAGCTGCTGCGAATCCGCTCGGGCAGCCCGCTGTTCCAACTCGGCAGTGGCGAAGCCGTGCGCAAGCGCCTGGCCTTCCACAACACCGGCCCGGCTCAGCTGGCCGGGGTGCTGGCCTTCAGCCTCGACGACAGCCGCGCCGCCGGTGCCGACCTCGACCCGCAGGTTGACGCGCTGATGGTGATACTCAATGCCAGCGGCGAAACCATCAGCCTGCCAGGCGCGCTGCCGGGTTACCGCTTGCACCCGCTGCTGGCGGCCTCGTCCGACCCGCTCAACCGTAGCGCCCGGGTTGAGGCCGGACAGTTCCAGGTTCCGGCGCTGACCGCCGCGGTGTTCGTCCTGCCGCAAGGACGCGACCGGCGGCGCTGAGGCCCTGCCGAGGCAGACGACGCGGCGGCGGCGCCCGCTCAGTAGCCGGGATACCAGAGCTCCCGGCGCTGCAGCGGGGTCGCGGCGGGCAGGATCGGGTTGTCCAGCGGGTAGACCTGGCGCTGATCCAGCCTGGCCTTGCTCAGCAACTCGGCGTGATAGTCCATGAACAGGCGATCGAAACTGCCATCGGCCATGGCCAGGTTGAGCCACTGCTCGATCCTGTCCGCCAGGGCCTGGTTATTCGGCGCGACGAAGTAGTAGAACGCGGTGGGGTAATGCAGCAGCTTGGTCTGTTCGAGGGCGATGCCTTTGTCGCCGTGGCTGTCGAGCTCGCCCCACACCTCGACGATGGAGCGGGGAAACAGCTCGGCGCGCCGGCGCAACAGCATGTCGAAAATGGCCTGGTAGCTTGGCGTGCCCAGGACGGTGAAGCCGTTCATCTGCAGGATCCGGGTATCCGGCCAGTCATGGCCCTGCACCATGATGTGCGCCCGCAGTTGCGCCAGCGTCATGGGTTTTTCGAACAACGCGGCGTCCTGCCGGTTGATCAGGAATACCCGCCAACCGATCAGCCCCTTGTAGATGGGGATGCGCACCGGCAGCAGGTCGCGCTCGCGCTGCTCCGAGGTCATGCTCCACACCACATCCACGCCCCGGGCGGCTTTCAGTTGATGCAGCGCGCGGCCCTGATTCATGACCTGCGCGGTTGGCAGCAGGCGAAACGGCTGGCCGGACTTGGCAAGCGCCAGCTCGAGCAGTTTCAGCGGGTATTCGGTGCGTTTGTCGAATGCCGTCTCGGGCATGGGATAACGCACGACCTCCTGCTCCGCCCATAGCCAGGGCGAACCGATCAGGCTCAGCACCATCAGGCAACACTGCAGCGTGCGGACTCCCATGGCCACCTCCGGCGCCATCCCCCGCACAGCATAGATCAGCAGCCGGATCCTGCCCCCGCGCCTGGCCTCAGTGCGCGGCCCCGCGCGGGCCGGCGGGCGGCGCCTGGCCCGGCAGCCGAGACGGCGCCGGTCGAGGAAACAGGCGGGCGATACGCCGCGCCAGCAGGTGCCCCGCGCGCGCCTCCTCGCGCAGGCCGACATGCCCGCTCATCGCCGATACCACAGGCGAAAGAACCCCAGGGCCAGCAGCAGGGCGCACTGGCCCAGGGCACTGCACAGGGCGAGGAAGGACGCCAGCGACTGGTTATGGCCGGCATCGGCCACCCCGGTCAGGTCGTTCCAGAAGGCCTCCGGCAGCGCCCACAGGGCCAGCTGGGCCAACGGCTTGCCGGTCAGCAGCAGGCCATCGATCAGGCCGAACTGACCGAGGAACATCAGGCCGAGCAACAACAGCAGCGCGACCAGCAGGCCCAGGGCGAAGCAGGCGGAAAATTGCAGTACGACACGCATGGCGATTCACTCCAGCAAGGGCGCGACCAGGGCCGCGCCCGGCACCTCAGGCCTGGTTGAGCGGACTGCTGCCGACGTTGCGACCCACGCCGTACCAGTCCAGCTTGCGGGTCAGCACCATCACCCCGCCGAGTACGCCGAACACCAGCAGCGAGCCCATCAGCAGGGCATAGTCCTCGCTGCTGAGCAGCCCGTAGAGCAGGGCATACAGCGCCGCCAGCAGCGCGCCGAAACCTATCCCGCGTAGGCGGCTTTGCAGGACATGGCTGACGTAGAAGGCGTTCAGTGCCACGCAGGCCAGCGCCGACAGCCCATAGGCCAAGGCGAAGCCCAGGTGCTCGGACAGCGACAGCAGCAGCAGGTAGAACAGCGCCAGGGACAGGCCGACCAGGGCGTACTGCACCGGATGCACGGCCAGGCGCTTGAGCACCTCGCACAGGAAGAACATCGCGAAGGTCAGGGCGATGAACAGCAGCGCGTACTTGATCGCCCGGTCGGTCTTCAGGTACTGGTCCACCGGATCGACGAAGCTGACCCCGAAACTGCGCCCGGACAGCGCCTGGCAGTCGCCCTTGCGCACGCAGTCCTGCAGGCCCTGCTCCAGATTGGTGGCGAAGAAGCTGGTCTGCCACTGCGCCTGGAACCCGTCGGCGCTTACCTCGCGCCGGCTCGGCAGGTACTCGCCGACGAAGCTCGGATGGGGCCAGTCGGCACGCAGCTCGACCCGGCTGTCGCGGCCCACCGGGGTGATGTCCAGCTGCTCGGTGCCCTGCAGCTTGAGGTCGAAGGCGAACTCCAGCTGCTGGCCGCCCTGGCTGTCCAGGGCCGGCAGGGGCGCGTGCACGCCGGGGCCGAAGCGCTCGTCGCCGCTGCCCGGCGCGAAGCTCAGGCGCTGGCCATTGAGGCGCAGCTGCAGGTCGTTGCCGATGCCACGCACATCGCTGATGCCCACCGCGAGAAACGGCTGCGCGAAACTGTACAGGCCCAGGTCGTCGCCCAGCCCCAGGCGCGCCGGCAGCTTGAAGGCGCCGCTGATGCGGTTGTCGCTGCGGTACAACAGCGCCTCGTAGATGCCCCGCGCACGCCGCTCGGTGGTCACCTCGCCGTTGAGCACGAAGCGCTCCGGCAGGAAGTACAGACGCCCGCGGGACTGCTGCTGCTCCTGATAGCGCTCCCCGCTCTGCTTGTGGGTTTTCCACTCCAGCCAGGTCTTGGTATAGGGCAGCACCAGGATCGGCCCGCTGATCCGCTGGCGGTAGCTGGAGCTGCGGGCGATGTCCTGCAGCACGCCGGCGCGCTGGTATTGGCGATCGCCGACCAGGCCATCGATCATCGACAGGGGGATCAGCAACAACAGGATCAGCAGGGCAATGGTGCCCAGTTTGAAAGCCAGGATTCGGTTCATGGCGCAGCGCTCCGCAGTGACTAAGGTAGGCGGAGTCTGGCCAGGCCATGGGGTGGTTTTATGCAGGCACGGTGGAGATTGCGTGGAGATTGTGCGTGCGCCGGGTTACGCGCCCAGGCGCTATTCGCCGCGGATGTACTGCTCCAGCTGCTGGATCAGGCGGGCCTGCTCGGCGATGGTTTCCTTGACCAGGTCGCCGATCGACAGCAGGCCGATCAGCTCGCCCTCGGCCATCACCGGCAGGTGGCGCAGGTGGCGGTCGGTCATCAGCTGCATGCACTCCTGGGCCGTCTGGCTCGGGCCGACGGTGATCACCTCGGCAGTCATGATCTCGCTGACCTGGGCGGAGAAGGCCGAGCGCTCGAGCAGGGCCACCTTGCGCGCGTAATCGCGCTCGCTGACGATGCCCGCCAGGCGCCCGTTGTGCAGCACCACCAGGGCGCCGATGCCCTTCTCGGCCATCAGCTTGATGGCGTCGAGCACCGTTGTAGTGGGGCTGACGCTATGGACCGCGGCGGACTGCTTGCTGCGAAGAATCTCGGCGACTGTTTTCATACGTGGCTTCCCGGGGCTGTGGAGGGGCGCGCCACGAGGCATGGGCCGCGGTGCGCCGCCTTCAATGATAGCCAATGCAGTGGGCCCTCGAGGTCCTGTTCGCCCGCGCAGAAACTCGGTAGTCTGCCCCCGCCAACGCGCGGGCGGCACGGCGCACAGGCGGCGTTGCCCGCAACCGCCGCAGCCGGGCCATACTTGCAGCGGCGCATGCCGCCCCGCGCCGCTCAGTCGGCACCGACCGCCCCCGGTCTCGGGGCACGAACCTTCTTATGTTTCTAGCGCGAACCTGGGCCTTATGAAGTCGACCGAACCTGACGCTCGCCACAGCAAAGACAGCCGCAGCGACAGCGAACAGATCATCCAGGCGCTGGAGAGCGGCAAGAACAAGCGCGTGCGCAAGCTGCTGGGGCGCATGCACCCGGCCAAGGTCGCCGCCATGCTCGAGTTGCTCGAGGACGAGCCGCGCCTGGCCCTGTGGCAGCAGATCGACCCGGCGCGCGAAGGGCGGGTGCTGCCGCACCTGAGCATCAAGCTGCGCCGGCAGCTGGCCGGGGAGTCGGCCGATGCGCAGCAGGCCAAGCAGGACGCGACACTGGACAGCGGCCAGGGCGAAATCAACCACCTGGAAGCCATCCGCGACGCCCTGGGCCTGAAGAAGCTCAAGCGGGTCGGCAAGATCCTCCACCGCATGCACCCGGCCAAGGTCGCCGGCCTGCTCGAGGCGCTGCCGCCGGAGGAACGGCGCAGCGTCTGGAGCATGGTCGAGACGGAACGGGCCGGCAAGGTGCTGACCTACCTGCACGACGAGATCCGCATCGCCCTGGCGCTGGAGCTCGACCTCGACGACCTGATCGCCTCGGCCAGTCACCTGGAGCTCGACGATCGCGTCGACCTGATCCAGACCCTGCCCTCCGAGCTGGGCGCCAAGCTGCTGCACGCCAGCAGCGCCAGCCAGCGCAGCCAGCTCGAGTCGATGCTGGCCTATCCGGAGGACTCGGCCGGCGGCCTGATGAACGCCGACGCGATCCAGATCCGCGCCGACGTCAGGGTCAGCACCGTGCTGCGCTACCTGCGCCTACTGGAAACCCTGCCGCCGCAGACCGACCTGCTGATGGTGGTCGACCGCAAGGGCCACTACCAGGGCGGGCTGCGCCTGAGCGTGCTGGTCACCGCGGACCTCGACCGGGCCGTGGCGGAGTTGCTGGACAGCACCATCGTCGGCATCGCCGCCGACGCCAGTGGCAGCGAGGTCGACCAGGTCTTCAAGGAGCTCAACCTGCTGTCCGCCCCGGTGGTGGACGAGCACAACCGGGTGATCGGCCGAATCACCCTGGACGACGTGGCCGACCTGATGCGCGAGGACTCCGAGCGCACCCTGATGCAGATGGCCGGTCTGGACGACGAGGCCGACATCTTCGCCCCGGTGCTGGTCAGCTCGCGCCGTCGCGCGGTCTGGCTGGGCATCAACCTGATCACCGCCTTCAGCGCCGCCTGGGTGATCGGCCTGTTCCAGGCCACCCTCGAACAACTGGTCGCGCTCGCCGTGCTGATGCCCATTGTGGCGAGCATGGGCGGCATCGCCGGCAGCCAGACCCTGACCCTGGTGATCCGCGGCCTGGCCCTGGGCCAGGTGCAGAAGGGCAACTTCCGCATCCTGCTCAACCGCGAGCTGGGCATCTCCATCCTCAATGGCGTGCTCTGGGCCGTGGTCATCGCCCTGCTGGCGGTCGCCTGGTTCGGCCATTGGGGCCTGGGGGCGGTGCTCGGCAGCGCCATCCTGATCAACCTGTTGTGCGCGGCGCTGGCGGGCTGGGGCATCCCCCTGCTGCTCGAGCGCATGGGCATCGACCCGGCCCTGGCCGGCAGCGTGATCCTCACCACGGTGACCGATATCGTCGGCTTCTTCGCCTTCCTCGGCCTGGCCAGCCTGTTGCTGCTGTGAGACCGCCTCGCCACCGGTTCAGGCGAGCGGCAGGCGCAGGCTGACCTCGACCCCGCCGGCGACATTGCCGATCTGCAGTGCACCGCCGTGCAGCGTCGCCACCTCCTGCACGAAGTTCAGCCCCAGGCCGCTGCTCTTGCGCCCGCCGCCGGGGCGCGGCAGGGAGTAGAAGCGCTCGCTCAGGCGCCCCAGGGCGTAAGCGGGAATGGCCTCGGCCTGATTGAACAGACGCAGTTCGACCTGCCCGTCACGGACTTCGGCGCTGCAGCGGATCGAGCCGCCCTCGGGGGTGAAGTCCAGGGCGTTGTCCAGCAGGTTGGCCAGGGCCTGGCGCAGCAGGAAGCGCTCGCCGCGCACCGCCAGGTCGGCCGCAATCCGCTGTTCGATGCGCAGGCCGGCGCGCTGGATACGGGCCTGCTGGGCCTGCAGCAACGCCGCGAACAGCTCGCCCAGCGGCACCCTGACCCGCTCCTCCAGACCCTGGCGCTGCTCCACCTGGGCCAGGTGCAGCAGGCGCTCGATCAGCTGCTGCATGCGCCCGGCTTCCTGGTCGATATTGCCGACGAAGCGGCGCCGCTGTTCGGCCGGCATCTCGCCGTCGAGCAGCTCGGCGGCGCCGCGAATCGCCGCCAGCGGGCTCTTCAGCTCGTGGGTCAGGGTGTGCACGTAGCGCTCGACGTAGGCCTTGCCCTCCAGCTCGGTGCGCATGCGTTCGAGGGCCTGGGCCAGTTGCGCCAGTTCGCCGCCGTGCAGGTCCGGCAGCTCGGCGCGCTGGCCGGCGCTGACCGCCTGGGCGTAGCGGGTCAGCTGGCGCAGCGAGCCGCTCAGCCACCAGGACAGCAACGCGCCGACCAGCAGGCCGAGGCCGATCAGCCCGGCGCCGAGCCAGCCCAGACGCTGCTGGGAACGGTCGATATAGGGCTGCAGGCTGCGGTTCGGCTTGGCCACCGAGACCACCCCGATGATCCGCTCGCCATCCCTGATCGGCGCCGCCACGTACATCACCGAGGAGTCCGGGTCGCCCGGGTCCTCGCGGCTGGAGCGGGCGCCGTACTGGCCGCGCAAGGTGAGGAACACGTCGTTCCAGCGCGAATAGTCCTGGCCCACGGCGACGCCGCTGGAGTCGAGCAGGACGATGCCGGCGGCGTCGGTGACATAGATGCGGTGGTTGACCTGGCTCTTCTCCACGCCCCAGATCTGCGCCTGCGGCCGGCGCCGGCCGTAGGCCTCGAGCAGCGCCGGCAGGCGGCTCTGCGCCAGGCTGCCGGCCTTGACCTCGTCGCGCAGGATCTCCGCCAGCAGGTTGGCGGTATCCACCAGGGTCTCCTCGGTGGACTGGCGCACCCCGGGGCGGATCTCGTCCATCACGGTACTGAGCACGAACCAGCCGGCCAGGCCGACGAACAGGAAGTAGACCAGGAAGATCCGCGCGCCCAGCGGCATCTCAGCGCTCCGGGCTGCAGCTGTAGCCCAGGCCGCGGTGGGTCTGGATCGGTTCGCGGTCGGGGGCGACCTGGCGCAGCTTGGCGCGCAGGCTCTTGATATGGCTGTCGATGCTGCGCTCGTAGCCGGCCTCGCTGGCCACGCCCAGGGCGTCGAGCAGCTGCTCGCGACTGAACACCCGCTCGGGCTGCGCCAGCAGGGTCTGCAACAGGCGGAATTCGTGACGGGTCAGGCCCAGCGCCTGGCCATGGAAATGGATCTGGAAGCGCAGCGGATCGACGCGAAAGGCGCTCTCGGCGGCCGCCACCGGCTCGAGCGCTTGCGGGGCGACCGAGCGCGGCCCGACCGTTCGCGGCCCGACCGAATGCGGCCCAACCCGCTTGAGGATGGCCTTGACCCGTGCCGCCACCTCACGCGGGCTGAAGGGTTTGACCACGTAGTCGTCGGCGCCGATCTCCAGCCCCACCACCCGGTCGATCTCGGCGTCGCGCGCGGTGAGGAAGATCACCGGCACCTCGGAGAAGCGCCGCAGGCGCTTGCACGCCTCGAAACCGCTGATGTCCGGCAGGCCGACATCGAGAATCACCAGGTCGAAGGGCTCACAGGCCAGCCGCTCGAGCGCCTCGCCGGCCAGGCTCAGCCAGCTGGTGGCGAAGCCCTCCGCCTGCAGGGCGTAGACCAGGGTGTCGGCGATCGCGGCTTCGTCTTCGACGATCAGAATATGCAGCATGGCGTCCTGCTCTCGGGCAACTCGGCGAGGAGCCTGCGGCAGCCGGGCGCACGCGTCAACCTCGGAACATGCCGGTAGGGTGCGCCGTGCGCACCAGGGCCCAGGCTGCCCAAACCCGGTTCAGGCGGTGCGCAGGGCGCACCCGACCGATAGCGGCGAGCCGGCTAATCCAGCTTGAAACGACCGGTATTCTGCGCCAGCCCCTGGCTGCCGCGGCGCAGCTGCTCGGCGGCACTGCTCACCGCCTGGGCGCCATCGAGCAGGGCGCTGGCGGCCTGGTCGACCTGCTGGATATTGCCGCTGACCTCGTCGGCGGTGGCCGCCTGCTGCTCGGCGGCGGTGGCGATCTGCGCCAGGCGGTCGCTGACCCGCTGCACCGAGTGGACGATGCTGTCGAGGTCCTCGCCCATGGCCAGCACGCTGCCGACATCGCCCTCGGCCTGGCGCACGGCTTCCTCCATCAGGCCCACCGACTGGCCGACCACCCGGTGCAGGTCGGCGACGGTCTGGGCGATTTCCGCGGTGGAGTTCTGCGTGCGCTGCGACAGCGAGCGCACCTCGTCGGCCACCACGGCGAAACCGCGGCCCTGATCGCCCGCCCGCGCCGCCTCGATGGCCGCGTTGAGCGCCAACAGGTTGGTCTGCTCGGCGATGCCCTTGATCACGTCCACCACCCGGGTGATCTGCTCGGTCTGCTCGCGCAACTGCTGCAGGGCCGCCGCGCTATCGCCCAGGCGCCCGCTCAGCTGACGCATGCTGGCGCTGGTACGGGCGCTGCGCTGGTTGCTCTGGTTGGCGATCTCGCGGGTGTGGCCGGCCTCGACCGCCGCCTCCTCGCAGCTTTGCGCGACACTCTGGGCGGTGGCGGCCATCTGCGTGGCGGCGGTGGCGATCTGACTCATCTGCCCCTGCTGCTGCTCCACCGCGCTCAGGGCATTCTGCGCCTGGCCGGTGAGCAACTGCACGGTGCCACCGAGCTGCTGGCTCTCCTGGTTGACCCCCTGCAGCGAACCGCGCATTTGCGCCACCGCGGTGTTCAGGGCCACCGCGATGCTGGCCAGGTCGTCGGCGCCGTGCACCTGCATCTGCACCCGCAGGTCGCCGTCGCGCAGGCCCTGGGCAGCCTGGATGATGCTTGCGGTGCTGCGGCGGATGGAGGCGTTCAGGCACAGCAGCACATAGAGCGCCAGCAGGGTCAACACGCCGAACAGGCCGATCACCCTGGCCATCGCGTACTGCGCCTGCTGCCGGTAGTCGCCCAGGCCCACGGCGAACTGCCGGTACAGCGCCTGCTGCAGCCCGTGCAGCTGGCCCTGGACGCTGTCGATGCGCTGGATGAACTGCGCCGGCGTCACGGCGATGGGGTTGCTGTCGAACATGTCCCGGTCGATCTCGGCGAGGAAGCGTTGCAGGCCCTGTTCGGCGTCGCCGAAAGGCCCCTGCAGGTTGTTCATGGCCCCAGGCGCCTTCTGGCTCAGGGCGGTGCGCGCCTTGACCAGTTGGGCGAGCGACTCATCCAGGGAGCGGCGCAGGTCACGCAGCAGCACCCGGCTCTGCAGGGTGAAATGCTGCGAGATCACCGAGCCGAAACCCTGGCTGGCGAAGGCACCGAGGTGATCCTGCAGGCGCGGCAGGGTGAAGGTCAGCTGCTCCATCATCAGGTAGGTATCGAGATTGGGGTCGAGGATCAGGCCACTGTCGGTGGCCACCTGCTCGCGCAGGGCCAGCAGCTGGGTCAGGGTGCTTTGGTAACGCTCCAGCGCATCCGGTAGCGCCAGCTTACCCAGCGCCGCCACACCCAGCTCGCCGCGCAGCCGCTGCAGCTGCGCCAGCTGCTCGGCGGCCTGGGGGCTGATGGCTGCCTGCTCCAGCTGCTGGGTCGCCAGCTGCAGGGCCTCGTCCAGGGCGCCGGCGCGCTGCTGCAGCAGCGCCTCGGCCGGCTTGTCGGTGCCCTTCCAGCGCGCCAGCAGGGTGCGCTGTTCGAGCAGCGCCTGCTGCACGTCGCCGAGCGCCTGCACCCCCTGCATGCCCTCTAACTCGCGGTCGAGCAGGCTCAGGCGCGCCAGGTGGTCACTGCTGATCACCCACAGGGCATAACCCAGCGGCAGGATGAACAGGACGAACAACAGCTGAAACTTGCGCGCGAAGCTGAAACGCTCCAACAGGCGAACACCCGGTTTGAGTACTCCAGTCATGGCGACCTCTCAATGAATCGACTGCACAGTCCGTAAGTGACTGTGAACAAGGTAATGGGCGAGGTTAAAGCAAGAAGCACGCCGGACCTTCTGCTCGGATCACTGGCGTAGCCCGGCGAGTCCGCGCGGGTAGCCTGCAGCCGCCGGTTGAAAGGCCTGCGGTGTCGGCACGGGCAGGGCGTGGCTGTCAGCAACAGTAGTCGTTCGAGATCATGGCCGCCAGAAAGTCGACGACTCTTGGCCGATCAGCGAGTCCGCTCAGCTCAGTGCGACAGATTCACGGCTGGGCAGGCCGGTCCACAGCTCGTCCAGGTTGCTCAAGCCCCATTCCGACGGCGACTCGCGACCGACGATGCGCTCATGACCATTGAGCTTGCTCAGGTCGACG
This sequence comes from Pseudomonas sp. LPB0260, assembly GCF_013388395.1. Taxonomy (NCBI): domain Bacteria; kingdom Pseudomonadati; phylum Pseudomonadota; class Gammaproteobacteria; order Pseudomonadales; family Pseudomonadaceae; genus Pseudomonas; species Pseudomonas sp. LPB0260. The sequence goes on from NZ_CP058247.1 coordinate 773,226, forward strand.
ATTTCCTGGGCAATCGGCTGCCTGCTCTTGGTCGAGAAGAACACCTTGACCCGCGGCGTGAGCAGCGACTGGCCATGCTGCTCCAGCACCACGCCGAGGCGACCGCTCTGCAGGCGCACCAGCGAACCGGTTGGGTAGATGCCGACCGTCTTGACGAAGGCCTGAAACACCCGCTCGTCGAAGTGACCCTTGCTCCATTCGGCCATCTTGTGGATCGACTGGGCGGGCTCCCAGCCGGCCTTGTAGGGGCGATTCGAGGTGATCGCGTCGTACACGTCGCAGACGGCGCCCATCCGCGCGAACAGGCTGATCTGCTCGCCGACCAGGCGATGCGGGTAGCCGGTGCCGTCGACCTTCTCGTGATGGTGCAGGCACACGTCCAGCACCAGGGCGCTGACCTGCTTGCAGTCGATCAACAGGCGCGCGCCGGCCTCGGGGTGGCCGCGCATGGTGGCGAACTCGCTGTCGCTGAGTTTGCCCGGCTTGTTCAACACCTCCAGCGGCATGCGCATCTTGCCGATGTCGTGGAGCAGGCCGGCCATCCCCGCCTCGCGCACCTGCTCCTCGGCCAGGCCGAGCTGGCGGGCCAGGGCGATCATCAGCGCGCAGACCGCCACCGAGTGCATGTAGGTGTACTCATCGGCGTGCTTGAGGCGCGCCAGGCTGATCAACGCATTGGGCTGGCGCATGATCGAGGCGGATATCTGCTCGACCAGCTCGCGCGCCTGGCCGACCTCGATCGCCTGGCCCATGCGCGCATCGCCGAACATCTCCATTACCGCCCGCTTGGAGCTGTCGCAGAGCCGGGCGGCCCGCTCGACTTCCTCCTCCAGGCTGTGCCTGCGCACTTCCCGCGCCACGGGCGTCACCGGCACAACCGCTTCGACCGGCGCCACAGGGGCGGCGGCGAGCAGGACCGCCTCGGTCTCCTCCTCGACCTGTTCGACGGTCAGACCGCTCGGCAGGTCGAGGCCCTTGCTGGTGTCGATCCACACCTCGCGGATACCGCTTTCGAGGATACGCTGCAGGTCCTTGCCGCTATTGAGCAGGAACCTGGTTTTCCAGAACGGGTGCTCCATCCATGAACCGCACAGTTCATGGATGTACATGCCTTGCAGCAGCTCGGTGACGGAAATACGTTTGAGCACGGCGACAGCCACTGTGAGATTGGGAATGCCCGACAAGCATATGCCATACGGCGCGATGGCAGACGGCAATGAGGCAACTTTAATCGGCCTCGGGCTCTCGTCAATTTGGCGCCCGCGCCGCGCCTGCTTATCATGGCCCGGTCCCTGGCCCGCACCCGACAAGGAGTAGCCATGCGCCGCCTGCTGACCGGCCTGAGCGTCACCCTGCTGCTCGTGCTCAACACCCTGATCCTGATCGGCCCGCTGCTGCTGATCGCCCTGGGCAAGTTCGCCCTGCCCGGCCGCCGGTTGAAGGCCGCCAGCTCGCGCGGGGTGATGTGGGTCGCCGAGACCTGGGCCGAAATCAACAAGCTGATCTTCGCCAGCCTGCTACCCACCGTCTGGGATATCCGCGGCGGCGCCGAGCTGCGCCAGGACACCTCCTACCTGGTGATCAGCAACCACCAGTCCTGGGTCGACATTCCGGCCCTGGTGCAGGCGTTCAACCGCAAGACGCCCTACTTCAAGTTCTTCCTCAAGCAGCAACTGATCTGGGTGCCGCTGCTCGGCCTGGCCTTCTGGGCGCTCGACTATCCCTTCATGAGGCGCTATTCCAAGGCCTTCCTGGCCAAGCACCCGGAGCTCAAGGGCCAGGACCTGGCTATCACCCGGCGCGCCTGCGAGAAGTTCCGCGAGCTGCCGGTGACCGTGGTCAACTACCTGGAAGGCACCCGCTTCACCCCGGCCAAGCATGCCCAGCAGGGTTCGCCCTACCGCTACCTGCTCAAGCCCAAGGCCGGCGGCGTGGCCTTCGTCCTGGCGGCCCTGGGCGAGCAGCTGGACGCGGTGCTGGACATCACCCTGGTGTATCCCGGGCCGCGCATTCCGGGCTTCTGGCAGCTGATCAGCGGCCAGGTGCCCAGGGTCATCGTCGACATCCACACGCGCACCCTCGACCCGGCGCTGTGGCAGGGCGACTACGAGAACGACGCGGCGTTTCGCCGCCAGGTGCAGGACTGGGTGAGCCAGCTGTGGCGCGAGAAGGACCAGCGCATCGCACGCCTGCGCGGCGAGACCCAGGACGAGGCGATAGACGCCGTCGAAGCCTAGGGGCGCCGGGCTCGACGCTGTCGGGTATTTTCGCCAGGCATAAAAAAGGGCGGCCCAAGGCCGCCCTTCTTACCTAGCGCACCTGGACTCAGGCGGCGCTGAACAGCTTGTGCGGATCGATGACGAATTTCTTCGGCACGCCGGCATCGAACTCGTGGTAGCCGTTCGGCGCGTCGTCCAGGCTGATCACCTGTACGCCAACCACTTCGGCGATGTTGATGCGGTCCCACATGATCGCCTGCATCAGCTGGCGGTTGTACTTCATCACCGGGGTCTGGCCGGTGTGGAAGCTGTGCGACTTGGCCCAGCCCAGGCCGAAACGGATGCTCAGGGCACCCTTCTTCGCCGCGGCATCCACCGCACCCGGATCGTCGGTGACGTACAGGCCCGGAATACCGATCTTGCCGGCCACGCGGACCACGCCCATCAGCGAGTTGAGCACGGTGGCCGGAGCCTCGTGCTGCACGCCTTCGTGACCATGGCCACGAGCCTCGAAGCCCACGGCGTCGATGGCGCAATCGACTTCCGGCTCACCCAGCAGGGCGGCGATCTGCTCGTGCAGCGGGGTGTCCTGGGACAGGTCGGCGATCTCGAAGCCCTGGGCCTTGGCATGCACCAGACGCACCGGGTTGACGTCACCGACGATGACCACGGCGGCGCCGAGCAGGCGTGCCGAGGCGGCGGCGGCCAGGCCGACCGGGCCGGCACCGGCGATGTAGACGGTGCTGCCCGGGCCAACGCCGGCAGTCACGGCACCGTGATAGCCGGTCGGCAGGATGTCGGACAGGCAGGTCAGGTCGCGGATCTTCTCCATCGCCTTGTCGCGATTCGGCAGCTTGAGCAGGTTGAAGTCGGCGTACGGGACCATGGCGTACTCGGCCTGGCCACCGGTCCAGTCGCCCATGTCGACGTAGCCGTAGGCGCCGCCCGGGCGGGCCGGGTTGACCGACAGGCAGACGCCGGTGTGCTGTTCCTTGCAGCTGCGGCAGCGGCCGCAGGCGACGTTGAACGGCACCGAAACCAGGTCGCCGATCTGCAGGTTCTCGACGTCACGACCCTTCTCGATCACCTCGCCGGTGATCTCGTGGCCCAGTACCAGGCCGGTTTGCGCCGTGGTACGGCCGCGCACCATGTGCTGGTCGGAGCCACAGATGTTGGTGGAAACCACACGCAGGATCACCGCGTGATCGATTTTCTTGCCGCGCGGATCCTGCATCTTCGGATAGTCAATTTTCTGTACCTCGACCTTGCCCGCGCCGAGATAGACGACACCACGATTACCAGACATGCGTTGTTCTCCATTGTTGTTGTGGACACAAAGGCGTAGCCAGCGGCCACGCGGCCTTGCATTTGGAGCGTTGTTCAGCTGCTGGAGAGACCGCCGACAGGCCGAGCGGTACTACTCTCTCCACTCTGTTGCCCTGGCGCCGGGCCGACCCGGCGCCGGGATTCCTCAGGCGTTCAGCACCACGGTGCGGTTGGCGTTGACGAACACCCGCCGCTCGATGTGGTAGCCGATGGCCTTGGCCAGGGTCAGGCACTCGATGTCGCGGCCCTTGGCGATCAGGTCTTCCGGGTAGTGGGCGTGGTCCACCGACTCGACGCCCTGGGCGATGATCGGCCCCTCGTCGAGGTCGTTGTTGATGTAGTGGGCGGTGGCCCCGACCATTTTCACGCCCTTCTGATAGGCCTGGTGGTAAGGCTTGGCGCCCTTGAAGCCGGGCAGCAGCGAGTGGTGGATATTGATCGCCCAGCCGTCCAGCTTGCGGCACAGCTCCGGCGACAGCACCTGCATGTAGCGGGCGAGCACCACCAGTTCGGCGCCGCTGTCCTCGATCACCTGCCAGACCTTGCGCTCCTGCGCCGGCTTGTCATTCGGGTCGAGGGGGAAATAGTGATAGGGAATGTCGTGCCAGCGCGCCAGGGGCTCGAGGTCCGGGTGGTTGGACACCACGGCGACCACGTCCATGGCCAGGTGGCCGATGCGCTGACGATAGAGCAGGTCGTTGAGGCAGTGGTCGGCCTTGGAGACCATCAGCACCACCTTGGCCCGATAGCCCGGCGGGGTCAGCTCGGTCTGCATGCCGAAGGGCGCCAGGCGCTCGTCGAGGCTCGCGCGAAAGTTGCTCTCGTCGAAGCCGGCCGGGGCGCGGAACTCGACCCGGATGAAGAAGCGTGCGGACAGCCGGTCGTCGAACGAATGGTGCTCGGTGACATAGCACTGCTGCTCGTAGAGCAGGCGCGTCACCGCATCCACGGTGCCGAGCACGCTCGGGCAGTGGGCGGTGAGAATCCAGGTATCGGGGGCACGGCTCATGTTGATCCTTCCCTTCAATTGACCGGCAGGGGCGGCCGCGGCCGCCCCGCTGGGAGGCTAGGCGCGGCTCAGGCCTTGATCGCCAGGCCGTACTCGGCGCTGGCATCCTGCAACCACAGCCAGATGTAGTCGGCGAAGCTGCGGCGCACCAGCAGCTCCCAGGTGTCCTCGGCGGTATGGCGGATCACCAGCTGGGACTTGGCGAACACGGTGCCGACGGCCTTGCCGACCGGGAAGTTGCTCGGGTGCACGTCGTAGGAGCTGGACTTCATCAGCAGCTCGCGGACCTTGGGACCGCTCAGCTCGACGATGGTCTGGCCACCGCTGACGTTGACGATGGAGAAGTGCTGACCCTCCAGGGCCGCGCGCAGCTTCTGCTCGGTGGCGAACTCCTCGCCGCTCGGCACGATCAGCAGCCACTCGTCCGGCGCCAGCCACTGCAGCGAGGTCTCGCCGCTGGCCACCAGGGTAAGGGCCACCGGCAGCTCCAGGCCGATGGCCTTGTGCACGGCGCCGGCGAAATTGCTGTCGCTGGCTTCGCCGCGCAGGATCAGGTGGCCGAGCAGTTTCTTCTCGCGCAGGGTCACCCCGGCGCTGCTCTTGCCCTTGCGTGCCAGCTCGTCGAGACCGGCGTGGAACAGCGGGGATTCGGCCTTGCCGGCATCGGGGCGCTGCTTGTAGACGTTGATCGCGGTCATGTTGTTAACCTGTCGCTAATGTCTGATTGACCAGGAGGGACCGGCTCGCCGGCCCCTCGGGTTGGGTGCCGAAGGCTCAGATGTTCTGCCGCTCGCCTTTCGGGTCGTAGAACACCGGGCTGCAGATCTCCGCCTCGATCACGCTGCCATCGACCAGCGGCGCGTAGACCTTCTCGCCCATGCGCTTGAGGCCGCCCTTGACCAGGGCCATGGCGAAGGAATAACCCATCGCCGCGCTCATGTAGCTGGAGGTCACGTGACCGACCATGGTCATCGGGATCGGCTGCTTCGCATCGAACACCAGTTGCGCACCCTCCGGCAGCACCTTGTTCGGGTCGACCGGCTTGAGGCCGACCAGCTGCTTGCGGTCTTCACGCAGGCAGTCCTCGCGGTTCATGCCGCGCCAGCCGATCCAGGAGAACGGCTTGGTGCGACCGACGCACCAGCCCATGCCCAGGTCGTCCGGGGTCACCGAGCCGTCGGTGTCCTGACCGACGATGATGAAACCCTTCTCGGCGCGCAGCACGTGCATGGTCTCGGTGCCGTAGGGGGTCAGGTTGTATTTCTTGCCCGCCTCGACGATCTGCTCGAGCACGCCCATGGCGTAGTCGGCCTGGACGTTGACCTCGTAGCTCAGCTCGCCGGTGAAGGAGATGCGGAACACCCGGGCCGGCACGCCGCCGACCTTGCCTTCCTTCCAGGTCATGAAGGGGAAGGCGTCCTTGTCCAGGTCGATGTCGGTGACCTCGGCCAGCAGCTTGCGGCTGTTGGGGCCGGACAGGGTCAGGGTGGCCCAGTGGTCGGTGACCGAGGTGAAGTACACCTTCAGCTCCGGCCACTCGGTCTGGTGGTAGATCTCCAGCCATTCCATGATGCGCGCCGCGCCACCGGTGGTGGTGGTCATCAGGAAGTGGTTGTCGGCCAGACAGGCGGTAACGCCGTCGTCGGTGACCATGCCGTCTTCCTTGCACATCAGGCCGTAGCGGGCCTTGCCCACGTCCAGCTTGGTCCAGGCGTTGCTGTAGATGCGGTTGAGGAACTCGCGCGCGTCCGGGCCCTGGATATCGATCTTGCCCAGGGTCGAGGCATCGAGCAGGCCGACGCTGTCGCGCACGGCCTTGCACTCACGGGCCACGGCGGCGTGCAGGTCTTCACCATTCTTCGGGAAGTACCACGGACGCTTCCACTGGCCGACGTCCTCGAACTCGGCGCCGTTCTTCAGGTGCCAGGCATGCAGCGCGGTGTAGCGCTTGGCGTCGAACAGCTCGCCACAGTTGCGCCCGGCCACGGCACCGAAGGTCACCGGGGTGTAGTTCGGGCGGAACATGGTGGTGCCCATCTCGGGGATGCTGATGCCCAGCGAACGGGCGGCGATGGCCAGACCGTTGATGTTGCCCAGCTTGCCCTGGTCGGTGCCGAAGCCCAGCGCGGTGTAGCGCTTGACGTGCTCGACCGACTCGAAGCCCTCGCGGGTGGCCAGCTCGATGCCGGCCGCGGTGACGTCGTTCTGCAGGTCGACGAACTGCTTCGGCGCCCGTGCGGTGGATTTGTCGTGGGGTACCTGGAACAGCGCGACGGCCGGCTCCTCGGTACGCTTCTCGACCTTCGGCAGGCTGCCGGTGACGGCCTTGAAGCCGGCTTCGGCGGCGGCCGAGGCGCCAGCCTCGAAACCGTCGGCCAGGGCGTCGCCGAGGGCGAACACACCGTTGACCGCGCCGGCGCACAGGCGCTTCTGGAAGCCTTCACCCGGAACGAAGGCGAGGATGTCTTCACGCCACACCGGACGGCCACCGAGGTGCGAAGCCAGGTGCACCACCGGGCTGTAGCCGCCGGAGCTGACGATCAGGTCGCAGTCGAGCATCTCGCCCGGGCTGGTGACCTTGTGCTTGTTCAGGTCGATGGCGCAGATGCGCGCACCGGTCACCCGCTTGCTGCCGCGGGCTTCGACCACGGCGCTGCCGGTGAGGACACGGACACCGCGCTTGCGCGCTTCCTCGACCCAGGTGCCGCGCGGGTTGCTGCGCGCATCGGCGACGGCAACCACCTGCTGGCCGGCGTCGAGCCAGTCCAGCACCACGCGGTAGGCGTAGTCGTTGTTGGTCGACAGCACCAGCTTGCGGCCCGGGGCGACGCCGTAGCGGCGCACATAGGTGGAGACCGCGTCGGCCAGCATGTTGCCCGGCACGTCGTTGTTGGCATACACCTGCGGGCGCTCGTGGGCGCCGGTGGCCAGGACCACGCGCTTGGCGCGCACGCGGTGCATGCGCTGACGCACCTGGCCCATCGGCGCGACTTCACCGAGGTGGTCGGTCAGGCGCTGGTGGATGGTGAGGAAGTTGTGGTCGTGGTAGCCGTTGACCGTGGCGCGCGGCAGCAGGGTCACTTCCGGCAGTTTTTCCAGCTCGGCGAGGGCCGCGGCGACCCACTCGGCGGCAGGCTTGCCATCGAGGGTCTCGCGGGTCGACAGCAGGCTGCCACCGAACTCTTCCTGTTCGTCGGCGAGGATCACCCGCGCGCCGCTGCGGCCGGCGGCCAGGGCGGCGGCCAGGCCGGCGGGGCCGGAACCGACCACCAGCACGTCACAGTGCTGGTTCATGTAGTCGTAGCTGTCCGGGTCGTTTTCCCGCGGCGCACGGCCGAGGCCGGCGGCCTTGCGGATGTACTTCTCGTAGGTCAGCCAGAGGTTCTGCGGGTACATGAAGGTCTTGTAGTAGAACCCGGGCGGCATCATCTTGCCGCCGACCTTGCCGAGGATACCCATGAGGTCGTTGTTGACGTTCGGCCAGCCGTTGGTGCTGGTCGCCACCAGGCCGCTGTACAGCGCCTGCTGGGTAGCGCGCACGTTGGGGATCTGCGCCGCTTCGGTGGAACCGATCTGCAGCACCGCGTTCGGCTCTTCGGCGCCGGCGGCGACGATGCCGCGCGGACGCGAGTACTTGAAGCTGCGGCCGACGATGTCGACGCCGTTGGCCAGCAGCGCGGCGGCCAGGGTGTCGCCGGCATAGCCCTGGTAGGTCTCGCCGTTGAACTTGAAGGTCAGGGGCTGGCTGCGATCGATGCGCCCGCCCTGGGAAAGACGATTGACCTGGCTCATGCGGTTACTCCTTGGCCGGCAGTCTTCTTCGCGGCAACGCTGGCCTCAGTGACACTGGGGCGCTCGCCGATCTTGTAGGTTTCGAGGATTTCGTAGCTCACCGTGTGGCGAGTCACGTTGAAGAACTTGCGGCAGCCGGCGGCGTGCACCCACAGCTCGTGGTGGATGCCACGCGGGTTGTCGCGGAAGAACAGGTACTCGCCCCACTCCTCGTCGGTGCAGGCATTCGGGTCCAGCGGGCGGGCGATGTGCGCCTGGCCTTTGGCATGGAACTCCTCTTCGGAGCGCAGCTCGCCACAGTGAGGGCAGAAGATATGCAGCATGGTCGGTACCTCCAGAAAACATTCCTCCCTCTCCCGTCGGGAGAGGGGGCCAATATCAGTGCGCCACCCCGGCCGCGCCGTGTTCGTCGATCAGCGCGCCGTTATGGAAACGCTCGATCGAGAAGGCCTTGGCCAGCGGGTGCATCTCGCCCTTGGCCAGGCTGGCGGCAAATACGTGGCCGGAACCCGGCGTGGCCTTGAAGCCACCAGTACCCCAACCGCAGTTGAAGAACAGGTTCTTCACCGGGGTCTTGGCGATGATCGGGCAGGCGTCCGGAGTGGTGTCGACGATGCCGCCCCACTGGCGGTTCATGCGCACCCGCGAGAGCACCGGGAATAGCTCGACGATGGCCTGCAGGGTGTGTTCGATGGTCGGGTAGGAACCGCGCTGACCGTAGCCGTTGTAGCCGTCGATGCCGGCGCCGATGACCAGGTCGCCCTTGTCCGACTGGCTGATGTAGCCGTGTACGGCGTTGGACATGATCACGCTGTCGATGATCGGCTTGATCGGCTCGGAGACCAGGGCCTGCAGCGGGTGCGACTCCAGCGGCAGGCGGAAGCCGGCCAGCTTGGCCATGTGCCCGGAGTTGCCCGCCGTCACGACGCCCACCCTCTTGCCGCCGATGAAACCACGGGTGGTCTCGACGCCGATGCACGCGCCGTTTTCCTTGCGGAAGCCGATCACTTCGGTCTGCTGGATCAGGTCGACGCCCAGGGCGTCGGCGGCGCGGGCATAGCCCCAGGCCACCGCATCGTGACGGGCGACACCGCCGCGACGCTGCAGGGAAGCGCCCATCACCGGGTAACGGGTGTTCTTGCTGCAATCCATGAACGGGATCATTTCCTCGACCTGCTTGGCGTTGAGCACCTCGCCGTCGATGCCGTTGAGGCGGTTGGCGCTGACCCGGCGCTCGATGTCGCGCATGTCCTGCAGGGTGTGGCCGAGGTTGAACACGCCGCGCTGGGAGAACATGACGTTGTAGTTGAGGTCCTGGGACAGGCCTTCCCACAGCTTCATGGCGTGCTCGTAGAGCTGCGCCGACTCGTCCCACAGGTAGTTGGAACGCACGATGGTGGTGTTGCGCGCGGTGTTACCGCCCCCCAGCCAGCCCTTCTCGATGACCGCGACGTTCTTCACGCCGAACTCTTTGGCCAGGTAGTAGGCGGTGGCCAGACCGTGGCCGCCACCGCCGACGATGATCACGTCGTAGACCGGCTTGGGCGTCGGGTTGCGCCACATGCGCTGCCAGTTCTCGTGGTGGCTGAAGGAATGCTTGAGCAGGCCGAAGCCGGAATAACGTTGCATGGGTATGCTCCTGAAATCTGTTCCCCCAAGCCTCGCCAGAGGCCTTGGGGGTGAGGGAAACCTGGGGGACTCTGGCGTACCTAAAATCCGCCGCTTCCCTCATCCGCCCTGCGGGCACTGCTCCCGGAGGGAAAGGGAAAACTCAACGATAGACCGGGTAGTCCGCACACAGGCCAGCGGCCAGCTTGGCCACCTGGGCCTCGACGTCGGCGTCGCCGAGGTGGTCGAGCACGTCGCAGATCCAGCCGGCCAGGGCGATGCACTGGGGCTCCTTGAAGCCGCGGGTGGTCACGGCCGGGGTGCCGATGCGCAGGCCCGAGGTGACGAACGGCGACTGCGGGTCGTTCGGCACGGAGTTCTTGTTCACGGTGATGCCCACGCGGCCCAGGGCGGCATCGGCGTCCTTACCGGTCAGGCCCTGCTTGATCAGGCTGAGCAGGAACAGGTGGTTGTCGGTACCGCCGGAGACCACGTCGAAGCCGCGCTCGATGAACACCTTGGCCATGGCCTGGGCGTTCTTGATCACCTGGGCCTGGTACTCCTTGAACTCAGGCTCCAGCGCCTCCTTGAAGCACACCGCCTTGGCGGCGATCACGTGCATCAGCGGGCCGCCCTGGGCACCCGGGAAGACCGCGGCGTTGAGCTTCTTCTCGATCTCGGGGTTGGCCTTGGCCAGGATCAGGCCGCCACGCGGACCGCGCAGGGTCTTGTGGGTGGTGGTGGTGACCACGTCGGCGAAGGGCAGCGGGTTCGGGTACAGGCCGGCGGCGACCAGGCCGGCGACGTGGGCCATGTCGACGAACAGCAGCGCACCGACCTTGTCGGCAATGGCGCGGAAACGCGGGAAGTCCAGGGTCTTGGAGTAGGCGCTGAAGCCGGCGACGATCATCTTCGGCTTGTGCTCGACGGCCAGGCGCTCGACTTCGTCGTAATCGATCAGCCCGGTGGAGGTGTCCAGGCCGTACTGCACGGCGTTGTACAGCTTGCCGGAGGAGCTGACCTTGGAACCGTGGGTCAGGTGACCGCCGTGGGCCAGGCTCATGCCCAGGATGGTGTCGCCCGCGTTGAGCAGGGCCAGGTAGACGGCAGCGTTGGCCGAGGAGCCGGAGTGCGGCTGGACGTTGGCGAAGTCGGCGCCGAACAGCTGCTTGGCGCGGTCGATGGCCAGCTGCTCGACCACGTCGACGTGCTCGCAACCACCGTAGTAACGCTTGCCCGGGTAGCCTTCGGCGTACTTGTTGGTCAGGCCGCTGCCCTGGGCTTCCATGATGCGCTTGCTGGTGTAGTTCTCCGAGGCGATCAGCTCGATGTGATGCTCCTGACGGGCCTCTTCGGCGTTCATCGCCGCGAGCAGTTCGTCATCGTAGCCCTGGATTTGGTCTTGTTTGCTGAACATCGCTGATCTCCTGCGGCGCCACGTTGTAGCGCATCGGTGTGGAATCGGGAGGGGGTTGCCCCTGTGCAGCGGATGGTATGACTCGCCCCAAACCCTCAGATGCCTATGCACGCCACAGGGGATTGCGTTTGCGACATACTCCTGTCGGTCTTACGCATGCAGCGTCCCAGAGGCGCTCCGGCAGCCTGCCTGCGACAGCGCGTCGCAGGCTCTAGGCCAGGTGCTCGCGCAGCAACGCCAGGATCAGGAAGTGGGCCGGATAGAAACCATAGGCCCAACGCCTCACCGGCGCCACCGACCACCGACCGGGGGCCCGCAACAGGCGAATTCCGACCAACGGGGCCAGGCCGCAACTGAAAACGACCGCCAGGGCGAAGGCCTCGCCATGCAGCGCCTGGCCGTACAGCGGCTGCGAGTAGTTCGCCAGCAGGCACAGCGCCACCGGCCACGGCCAGGCTCGGCGCGGCTCGCGCAAGGCCAGGACGAACGCCGCCGGCAGCAGCGCGCCAGCGGCGCCGAACATCAGCCAGGGGTGGCCCAGCACAGCCAGCAGCAGCGCGCCCGCCGCCAAGCCGCGCGCGCCGCCCCGGGGCTGCTCCAGGGCGTGGGCGAGAATCAGACCCAGGGCCAGGGTCGGCAGGATATTCAGCACCTGCGGCGCCGGCACCAGCAGCCGATAGGGCCCCTCGGACAACAGCGCAAAGCCCAGCAGCAGGCCCAGGTAGCGCAGCGGCAGCGGCCGGCCCGGGGCTTGCCGGCGCAGGTTGGCGGCGATCGCCAGGCAGAACAGCGGGAAGGCCAGGCGCCCCGGCACATACAGCCAATACAGCTGCGGCCAGACGTAGCGCAGGTGATCGAGCAGCATGCTCAGCAGCGCCAACCACTTGATCAGGTCGAGGGCGGCATCGCGGGGGGCGGCGGACAGAACGCTGGACGGCGGCGGCATGGGCAGGCGGGGGACAGAGGGGACTGCAACGACCTTAGCCCATGGCCGCCGGCGACACCGAAGAGCATTCGCGGGCCAGGCTGTCCCCTGCTGCCGCCCGCCGCCGCGCGGGAGTAGAGTAGCGGCATACGCCGGCCCTCACCCCGGTGCCTCGATAAGAAGGAACTTGCAATGCCCGATTCATCCCAACAGTTCGCCAGCGACAACTACTCCGGCATCTGCCCCGAGGCCTGGGCCGCCATGGCCGAGGCCAACCATGGCCACGACCGCGCCTATGGCGACGACCAGTGGACCGCCCGCGCCGCCGACCATTTCCGCCGGCTGTTCGAAACCGACTGCGAAGTGTTCTTCGCCTTCAACGGCACCGCGGCCAACTCCCTGGCCCTGGCGGCCCTGTGCCAGAGCTACCACAGCGTGATCTGCTCGGAGACCGCCCACGTCGAGACCGACGAATGCGGCGCCCCGGAGTTCTTCTCCAACGGTTCCAAGCTGCTGCTGGCCAAGACCGAGAACGGCAAGCTGACCCCCGCCGCCATCCGCGAGATCGCCCTCAAGCGCCAGGACATCCACTACCCCAAGCCGCGGGTGGTCAGCCTCACCCAGGCCACCGAGGTCGGCACGGCCTACCGCCCCGAGGAGATCCGCGCGATCAGCGAAACCTGCCGCGAACTGGGCCTGAAGCTGCACATGGACGGCGCGCGCTTCTCCAACGCCTGCGCCTTCCTCGACTGCTCGCCGGCCGAGCTGACCTGGAAGGCCGGGGTCGACGTGCTGTGCTTCGGCGGCACCAAGAACGGCATGGCCGTGGGCGAAGCCATCCTGTTCTTCAACAAGGAACTGGCCGAGGACTTCGACTACCGCTGCAAGCAGGCCGGCCAACTGGCCTCGAAGATGCGCTACCTGTCCGCGCCCTGGGTCGGCCTGCTGCAGAACGATGCCTGGCTGCACTACGCCAATCACGCCAACCGCTGCGCCCGCCTGCTCGCCGAACTGGTCAGCGACGTGCCGGGGGTCAGCCTGATGTTCCCGGTGGAGGCCAACGGGGTGTTCCTGCAGATCGCCGAGTCGGCGCTGGAAACCCTGCGCGCCAAGGGCTGGCGCTTCTACACCTTCATCGGCGCCGGCGGCGCCCGCTTCATGTGCTCCTGGGACACCGACGAACAGCGGGTCCGCCTGCTGGCGGCGGATATCCGCAGCGCCATGAACGGCGCCTGAGTCCCACGGGCCGCCACGGGGCCGTGTCGGCAGCGGCCCCGGGCGGCCCAGTTACCCACGAACCCGGTGGATCAAGCTGTGGATAAGCTGTACAGCGACGGCTACGCGGCACGCCGCCCGCGGGGCGCCGCCAAACGATCACTTTATGAGCGATTTCAATAACTTAGAAATCCACTTACCCACAGGTGCTGTGCAGCAAATCCTTGGCAAGCTGTGGATAGATGGCTGCAAGGCCCACTCTGCGCCGGCTTCGCCTCGCTGTACAGTTTCTAGCCAGCCGCCTGCGAACGCTCGCCTCGCCCGCTCCCGCCGATCACCTCCCACGGGCCCGCCGCCCTCGCCGGCCCGTTTTCCACAGTGGCGGTGGATCAAACTGTGGACAAGCTGTACAGCCAAGGCTGCACCCCAGTGCCGACGGGGGCTCGCGCCGATCGCTCAGTTTTTCGGCAATACCGCCAAAGCAAACCAGCACTTAGACACAGAAACTGTGCGCGACGCCGTGCATAGCCTGTGCATAACGCCTCGCAGGCCCCTGTTCACGTGGCCTGCGCCGGCCTGCTCAAGGATTGCCCAAGCTCCCGCGCCACAAGCAGCGGGCCTTGCGAGGGGGCAGACACGGCACGCGCCGCGCACCTTTACCCACAGCACCGGTGGATGGTTCTGTGCACAAGCTGTCCAGACGCTGTATAGCGATGGCCGCAGGCCAGGCACGCCGCGGGCTGCCCGGAGCAGCTCATATTTTGCGCAGAATCAATGACTTAGCTGATACTCACGGCGCCTGGCAACGGCCTTCGGCGGCGGCACCTATACTCTCGGGGTGCGCTCGGCGATCCTCAGGACAGGCCCCATGAATCCCCCTACACAGCTCTATCCACAGGCCCTGGAGCGCCTGCAGCGACTGATCGACGAGGCCGCCGCCCGCGGCGTGGAAGAGCCCCACAGCGCCGCCCTGGCCACCGCCGACCGGGAGGCCAGGCCCTCGGTGCGTACGGTCTACGTGGTGGCCGTGGAACCGGCCGGCCTGCTGTTCTTCGCCAACCGCGAGAGCGGCAAGGGCCGGCAGCTGCGGGACAATCCCCGGGCCGCCCTGTGTTTCTACTGGCCGGTGCTGCAGGAACAGGTGCTGGTCGAAGGCGAGGCGATGCTGCAAGGCGACGAAACCGCCGACCAGTACTGGCGCAAATGCTCGCGGATGATGCAGCTGGGCGCCTGGGCCTCGGAGCAGGGCCGCACGGCCGGAGAACCGGGCAAGCTGCACCAGCAGGCGCGCCAACTGGAACAGGCGACGGGGTTCGAGGCGATCCCCCGGCAGGCCGACTGGTGTGCCTTTCGCGTGCTGCCCGAGCGCATCGAATTCTGGCCCAGCGGCTGGCAGCGCCTGCGCGAACGGCTGCGCTACCAGAAGGACGCCGACGGCCACTGGAGCCGCACCGCGCTGCATCCCTGAGCCGCCGCCGCGCCGCTGCCTATACTGCAGAAATCTGGCTGAGGGAGGCACACATGGCGAACTATCCGGTCGAGGCCATACGCACGGCCGCGCTGGTCGGCCATGCCGACGGCGGCAAGACCAGCCTGGTCGAGGCGCTGCTGCAGCACAGCGGCACCCTGGCCAGCATGGGCACCCTGGAGCGTGGCGACACGGTCTGCGACTTCGACCCGCTGGAGCGCGAGTACCGCCACTCCCTGTCCTCGGCGCTGGCCCACTGCAGCTACCAGGGGGCCGAGATCAACCTGATCGACACGCCGGGCTATCCCGACTTCATCGGCCAGTCCATCGCCGCCCTGGCCGCGGTGGACACCGCGCTGGTGGTGGTCAATGCGCAGAGCGGCATCGAGCTGAACACCCGGCGGATGATGGCCCTGGCCGGCGAGCGGCGCCTGTGCCGGATGCTGGTGGTGAACAAGATCGATGCCGAGCGCGTCGACCTGCCGCTGTTGCTCGAGGAACTGCGCGAGGCCTTCGGCAAGGAGGTGCTGCCGCTCAACCTGCCAGCCGCTGGTGCCAGCCGGGTGGTCGACTGCTTCTTCAATCCCGATGGCGAAGCCGACTTCTCTTCGGTGACCGAGGCCCACCGGGCCCTGGTCGACCAGGTGGTGGAGGTCGACGAGGCGCTGATGGCGCGCTACCTGGAACAGGGCGAGATCAACCCCGAGGAGTTGCACGCGCCATTCGCACAGGCGCTGCGCGAGGGCCACCTGATCCCCCTGTGCTTCGTCTCGGCGCGCAGCGGCGCCGGCGTCGGCGAACTGCTGGATATGCTCGTACGCCTGGCGCCCAATCCGCGCGAGGGCAATCCCCCGCTGTTCTTCAAGGGCGAAGGCGCGAGCGCCAAGCCGTTTCGCTCGCAGCCCGACCCGCAGCGCCATGTGCTGGCCCACGTGTTCAAGGTGGTGATGGACCCCTTCGTCGGCAAGCTGGGGATCTTCCGCGTGCATCAGGGCACCCTGCGCCGCGACATGCAGCTTTACATCGGCGAGGCCAAGAAGCCGTTCAAGGTCGGCCACCTGCTGCGCCTGCAGGGCAAGCGCTACGACGAGGTGACGCAGCTGGTGCCCGGCGACTTCGGCGCGGTGAGCAAGGTCGAAGAGCTGGAATTCGATGCCGTGCTGCACGACTCCCACGACGAAGACCGCATCCACCTCCAGCCCCTGGGCTTCCCCGCGCCCATGCAGGGCCTGGCCATCGAGGCCAAGCGCCGCGGCGACGAGCAGCGCATCGCCGAGGTGCTGCACCGCCTGCTGGCCGAAGACCCCTGCGTGAGGCTCGACTACCACCCCAGCACCCAGGAAACCGTGTTGCGCGGCATGGGTGAGCTGCACCTGCGCTACCTGCTCGACCGGCTGGCCGGCACCTACAAGGTCGAGGTGAAGACCCGCCCGCCGCGGGTGCCCTACCGCGAGACCATCACCCGGGCGGCCGAGGGCCATAGCCGGCACAAGAAGCAGACCGGCGGCGCCGGGCAGTTCGGCGAGGTGTTTCTGCGCGTCGAGCCACTGGCCCGCGGCGCCGGGTTCGAGTTCGTCGATGCGGTAAAGGGCGGGGTGATTCCCTCACAGTTCATTCCGTCGGTGGAAAAGGGCGTGCGCTCGGTGCTGGAGGCCGGCCCACTGACCGGCCACCCGGTCGAGGACCTCAAGGTCACGGTCTACGACGGCAAGAGCCACGCCGTCGACTCCAAGGACATCGCCTTCCAGGCAGCCGGACGCAAGGCCATGCTCGATGCCCTGCGGGGCGCCGGCTGCATCGCCCTCGAGCCGATCGCCAACATCGAGATCACCACCCCGGAGAGCAAGCTCGGCGACATCACCACCGACCTGGTCGGCCGCCGCGGCCAGGTGCTCGGCAGCGAGGCCACGGCCCAGGGCCTGGCGCTGGTCCGGGGGCAGGTGCCGCTGGCCGAACTGGACGGCTACGGCGGACGCCTCAAGTCGATCACCGCAGGCCAAGGCGCCTACAACCTGGAGTTGAGCCACTACAGCGCGGTGCCGGCGGAAGTGCAGCAACGCCTGGTGGCCAGCCACAAGGCAACGGCCCCGGAGGACGAATAGCGCGCTAGGGCCATGCCCGGCGGCTTTACAGGCGCTTGAGCAAAGCCTCGGCGGCCGCCTCGGAAGACGCCGGATTCTGCCCGGTGATCAGCAGGCCGTCCTCGACCACGTGGCTCTGCCAGTCGTCGTCCCGGGAGTACTGCCCGCCCTTCTCCTTGAGCATGTCCTCGAGCAGAAACGGCACCACCTCGCTCAGCTGTACGGCCTGTTCTTCGCTGTTGCTGAAGCCGGTGACCCGGTGCCCGCTGACCAGCGGCTTGCCGTCGCCGCCCTTGGTGTGCCTGAACACCGCCGGGGCATGGCACACCGCGGCAATCGGCTTGCCGGCGCCATGGAACTGCTCGATCAGGGCGATCGAGGTGGCATTCTCGGCCAGGTCCCAGAGCGGGCCGTGGCCACCGGGATAGAACAGCGCATCGAAGTCCTGCATCCTGACGCTGTCGAGCACCCGGGTATTGGCCAGCGCCTGCTGCGCCGCGCCATCCTGCTTGAAGCGCTCGGTCGCCGGCGTCTGCGCGTCCGCCGCATCGCTGTTGGGGTCCAGGGGCGGCTGACCGCCCTTGGGCGAGGCCAGGGTGATGCTGGCGCCCGCATCCTTGAACACGTAGTAGGGCGCGGCGAACTCCTCCAGCCAGAAGCCGGTCTTCTTGCCGGTGTCGCCAAGCTGGTCGTGCGAGGTCAGGATCATCAGGATCTTCATGGGCATCTCCGGTGGAAGTGGGAAGCGGGGCTAGCGGGCGGGCACCTCACAGGCGCCAGGCCCCGCAGGTTAGGGACAGGCAGATGACTCGATAATTCAAAAAGCGCTCATCGCTGGCATGGACATATGGCCATCGCCCGCAGCGCTTTGCTCAGTCGCTGATCAGCTCGCCGGACCGCCCGAACGGCATGGCCGCAAGCCCAGGGCATCTATCCCGGATTTCGGTGGATGACGCTGTGGATAAAGTGTGCAGAACCGCCGCCAGGCGACGCCCCAGCAGGGCTCCGGCCACCAGAGCACTTTATGAACGATTTCATAAAGTTAGCTGCAGCAGTTAGCCACAGTATCTGTGGGCCGTGCTGTGGATAAACTGTGCTCACTATGCGCCACGGCAGGCGGGCCTGGGGCTGCCGCCGGCTGTACGTTTTTCGTCCGGCGCGAGCCGCGCAGCCGCCGCGGTCAAACGACTCGCGTGTAGCGACTCTGCACCAGGCCATTGGCGAAGGTGCGGGTGGCCATGTGGTGCCAGCGGATGTCATGCAACAGCGGCCCGAACAGCGGGATGCCGGTGCCAATGAGGATCGGCACCCGGGTCAGGATCAGCTGCTGGATCAGCCCGGCGCGCAGGAAGCCCTGGATGGTCTGCCCGCCGTCGATATACAGGTGCTTGGCGCCCCGCTCCGCCATGCGCTCGATCACTTCAGGCGGGGGGCAGGACATGACCTCGACGCTGGCGGCCAGCGGCGCGGGAATCTTTCGCGTGCGGCGGCTGAGTACCACCACCGGGGTGTCGGCATAGGGCCATTCGTCGAAACGCTGGACCTGCTCGTAGGTACAGCGGCCCATGACCACCGCATCGACCGTGCTCATGAACTCTGCGTAACCATAATCCTCGGCGCCCTCTTCGGCGCCCCCGGCCGGCAGCCAGTCGAGCGCGCCATCGGCACGAGCGATGAAGCCATCGAGACTGGTGGCGATATACACGGACGTTTTCATCCTGCCTCCTCGCACCCGGCCACGCCAGGCGCTCGATTTGCGGGATATTCCCTGGCGGCTGCGCCCGCCGCCAGTTACCAGCCCTAATCTAGCAGCCAGCCGGCGACGACAGGCAACGAACTGCCCAAGGGTACTGCGCAGGCCGCTAAACGGAAGCGCAAGGTACGGAGCACCCGGCAGCTCAACAGACGCTGGGGCGACGGTGAAATAGCGGAAAGCGGTGGCGGATCGGGGGATGGGCGGGACGGTCTGGGCGGCTTTCGGAGTGAGGGGGCCGCAGAAAGGAAGCGCCTTGCCGGCCCCGAGCGGGTCCGGCAAGGTATCGGCTGCGGGCCTTAGTAGTCGATGACCACGTCGCCCTGGGGCACGCTGCAGCAGGACAGGATGAAGCCTTCGGCGACGTCCTCGTCGGTGATCCCGCCGTTGTGCTCCATGGTCACTTCGCCGGCGGTCTTCATCACCTTGCAGGTACCGCAGATGCCCATGCCGCAGGCCTTGGGGATATGCAGACCGAGCTTGGCGGCGGCCGCATGCACGGTCTCGCCCGGCTCGATGCGCACGCTCTTGCCGGTGCTGGTGAATTCCACCATCAGCTGCTCGGACAGCGGCACCGGCTCGGCTTCAGCGGCCTCGGCAGCCAGTTCCTTGACCTCCTCGCGGACGTCCGCCGGCGTGGCGCCGAAGGATTCCTCGTGGTAGCGCGACATGTCGAAACCGTTGACCTGAAGCAGGTGCTTGATCGCGTTCATGTACGGCGTCGGGCCGCAGCAGAAGATTTCCCGCTCCTGATAGTCCGGGGCGATCAGTTCCAGCATCTTCAGATTGAGGTAACCGCGGTAGCCGGCCCAGGCTTCACCCAGGCCATGCTTCTCGCAGATCACGTGCAGGCTGAAGTTGTTGATCCGCGCGGCCATGTGTTCCAGCTCGCGGTGATAGATGATGTCCTTGGGCGTGCGCGCGCTGTGGACGAAGACCATGTCGACGTTGGCGTTGGTGTCGTAGAACCAGCGGGCCATGGACATCACCGGGGTGATGCCGACGCCGCCGCTGAGGTACAGCACCTTCTCGGCCGGGAAGTCGATGGCGTTGAACAGCCCGACCGGACCGTGCACCGGCAACTCATCGCCTTCCTTGAGGTTGTCGTGCAGCCAGTTGGACACCTTGCCGCCAGGCACCCGCTTGATGGTGACGGAGAAGCTGTAGGGCACCGAAGGCGCGCTGGAAATGGTGTAGGAGCGCATGATCGGCTGGCCGTCGATCTCCAG
The DNA here is from genome assembly GCF_013388395.1 of Pseudomonas sp. LPB0260. Lineage (NCBI taxonomy): Bacteria > Pseudomonadati > Pseudomonadota > Gammaproteobacteria > Pseudomonadales > Pseudomonadaceae > Pseudomonas > Pseudomonas sp. LPB0260. The sequence goes on from NZ_CP058247.1 coordinate 793,268, forward strand.
CTCCAGGGTCACGAACTGCCCGGGCTTGAAGAAGAACAGCACCGGCTGTTCGGCCATAAAGCAGAAGGTGCGAACATCCCAGGTTTCCTGGATGACCTTGACGCAGCGCACCAGGTGGCGGCCGTTGCTCCAGGTCTGGGTCGTAACCGGATTGAGGAAGTCGTTCGTCGTCATGGACGTCTCTCCGCGCACGGCCGGACATCGGCCTAATATGCGGCGGATTGTGCGTAACGCCCGCCGCCGCCACTTACCTGTCAGCGACATCCACATACTTATCGCGACCTGCCGCAGAACACGCGGTTTGCAGCGTCGGAAACGGATGCCGCCATGTCGCCCATGGATAAGGTTAGCTTAGCGCCGCCATCCAAACTCGATTCCAGCCGAAGCAAATGGATAAGAGCGCACGCCCCCTTATATTTGCGCGCAGCAAAACGCCGCTCGGCGGGCGATAATTGAGGGGTGCCACGCCGCCTTGCGTAGCAACCGAAACAGCCACTTTATTCCGGCGCGAGCAGCGAGTGCTTCCGCCACTGAGGAGTTACCGATGGACGTCACTTCCACTCTGAGCCTGGGCGATCCACTAGAGCCTGCACGCAAGGCCACGGCCGAGATGCTGCACAACCGTGAGCGCACCTTCTCGCTGCCGCAGCCGTTCTACAACGACGAGCGCCTGTTCAAGATCGACATGCAGGAGATCTTCCACAAGGAGTGGCTGATCGCCGGCATGACTTGCGAGGTCCCGGCCAAGGGCAACTACCTGACCCTGCAACTGGGCGACAACCCGATCATCGTGATCCGTGGCGCCGAAGGCGTCGTGCATGCCTTCCACAACGTCTGCCGCCACCGCGGCTCGCGCCTGTGCACCAGCGACAAGGGCAAGGTCGCCAAGCTGGTCTGCCCGTACCACCAGTGGACCTACGAGATCGACGGCCGCCTGCTGTTCGCCGGCACCGAGATGGGCCCCGACTTCGACATGAAGCAGTACGGCCTCAAGCCGGTGCACTGCAAGACCGCCGGCGGCTTCATCTTCATCTCCCTGGCGGAGAACCCACCGGCAATCGACGAGTTCCTCTCCGGTCTGGCCCACTACATGGAGCCCTACGACATGGAGAACGCCAAGGTCGCGGTGCAGAGCACCATGATGGAGAAGGCCAACTGGAAGCTGGTGCTGGAAAACAACCGCGAGTGCTACCACTGCAGCGGTTCGCACCCGGAACTGCTCAACAGCCTGCTGGAGTGGGACGACACCAACGACCCGCGTGCCGACCAGGCCTTCAAGGACCACGTGGCCGAGTCCGCCGCCAAGTGGGAAGCCGAGAAGATCCCTTACCTGCACGCCGGTTACGGCCTGCGCAACCGTATCGTGCGCATGCCGCTGCTCAAGGGCACCGTGTCCATGACCATGGACGGCAAGCAGGGCAGCAAGAAGCTGATGGGCCGCATCCAGAACCCGGACCTGGGTTCCATGCGCATCCTCCACCTGCCGCACTCGTGGAACCACTGCATGGGTGACCACATCATCAACTTCACCGTGTGGCCGGTCAGCGCCCAGGAGTCGATCGTCATCACCAAGTGGCTGGTGCACAAGGACGCCGTGGAAGGCGTCGACTACGACGTCGCGCGCCTGCGCCAGGTCTGGGACGCCACCAACGAGCAGGACCGTCGCCTGGGCGAAGAGAACCAGCGCGGCATCAACTCCACCGCCTACCAGCCGGGCCCCTACTCCAAGACCTACGAGTTCGGCGTGGTCAACTTCCTCGACTGGTACAGCGAGCGCATGCTGAACAACCTCGGCGCCGAACCGGCCCCCTACCTGAAGGGTGTCCCCGCCGAGTAACAGAGCTTCACCGGCGGGTTGGTCGCCCGCCGCTACTGGCTGCACACTGAGGCCCTGACGGGCACTTCCCAACCCTCCAAGCCCCGGCTTTGGAGGGTTTTTTTATGCCTCGCGACCTCCCCGCCAGGCGCCTCGTAACACCTCCCCCACCCAGGCCGGGCGTGTTACCCCCCGATCCCGTGGGTAACAAAACCGGGTAGTAGCACCACAAAATCCTCTGCCCCGGGGTCGCCTGAAAAATCATGAAATCAGACAAGTCATTGATTTATAAGGATAAAAAAATACTGGCACGGCAAATGCTTTATCTATGGCACAAAAACAATAAAGCAAAAAAGAAAACGTCTCGGCTCTGCGACAACAAAAACAACAGGACAGAAGAGTCGCAAACAGATTTTTTTGGAAAGGGTGTGCGTTTCGGGGTCAGCCCCGCGACCTAGGCGATAAGAATAAAACTACCTGAAGGTAGCACGCCGCTCCGGTCGGATCACTTGGTGACAAGACGCTGCCAGCATCCAAAAAAATACGTTTGCCCTTGATCCCTCGATGGGATCGGACAAGACGGTTTGGAACGAGAACAAGAACAACAGATCGTTCAACAAGAAAAACAAAGCACGCCGCAATAGTTTGAAGGGGAGCCTAGGCTCCCCTTCGTGCTTTGTGCGCTGCGCACTCATTCCGCGCGCCTCCACCTGCCCCTCCCCACAATACCCCCTACTTCACGGCCCGGTGCCGCGCTCAGGTGCTCTTGCAGAAGCCCTCGTAAGGGCTGCAGCGCAAGGCCCACGGCCAATGACCGGCCGCGGGCCACGAGGTTCTGATGCTGCGCACCGATCAACTCGGCAGGTAGCGCTCCGACCACTGCTCAGCGGCCACGCCCTGTTCGATCATCTGCTCGACCTGCTCCGCCGTGCAGCCCAGTTGCTGCAGCACGGCGCGGGTATCGCTGCCATATTTCGCCATCTTTCCCGGCAAGCGCACGGGCGCCCGCTGCAGACGGATCGAGTTCGGTGCGATCAGCGCCACCCGATGGCCACAGGGGTGTTCCGGGTACTCGATAAAGGCCACGGTCTTCGGGCCGTTCAGGTCGATGCCGCCGGCCTCGTTCATCAGCGACGACTCGCGCAACTGGCTCATGCGCCCCAGGGGCTGGCAGCCGATATCGACCGGCGCCAGCAGTGCCTGCCAGTGGCCCATCGCCTGGCTGCGGAACAGGCTTTCCAGGCACTGCTCGGCCGTCTTCTGGTCGGCGCTTGCCAGCTCGGGCAATTGCAGGGCCCGCGCCAGATCGGCCAGCTGGCTGCGCCGGTCCAGCGCCAGGAACAGCCAGCCGTCCAGCGCCTGGTAGCAGCGATAGAAGGCATGGGCGCCCTTCACCTCGCGCCCGCTCGGCTCGTCGAAGGGACCGCGTCCGGGGTAGTCGTACATGAACGGCACCTGGATCAGCTGACCGGCCGCCACCAGCGAGCTGCGCGCCACCGAGCCCCCCTGGCCATTGGCCCGCTTGACCAGCGCCACGCCGATGGCGTGGGCGGCGCAGTAGCCGCCCAACACATCGATGGTGCCGAAGTGGGCATGCTCCTCCGGCGTCTCGATGCCGCCGCCGAAGCGCGCCATGATGCCGGTGGTCGCCTGCACCAAATCGTCATAGCCCGGATGGTTGCTGCGCGGCCCCGCCGTGGGGCCACCGAAGGCGTCGAACTGGCAGAGGATCAGCTGCGGGTTGATTCGCTGCAGACGTTCCGCCGACAGGCCGAGGCGCTCCAGCTGCGCGTCGCTGGCGTTGATGGTGACCACGTCCACCTGGGGCAGCAGCCTGTCCAGCAGCGCCTGGCCCTCGGGGCTCTTCAGGTCGAGCAGCACGCTGCGCTTGCCCTGGTTGGCCTGCATGCCGAAGACGGTGGTGTTCCAGGGGTCCAGGGCCGGCTGCGGCGGATCGATGCTGATCACCTCCGCACCGAAGCGGGCCAGGGTGCAGGCGATGGTCGGCCCGGCGATCACGTTGGTCAGGTCGAGGATGCGCACGCCCTCCAGCCAGCCCCGGGCCGGCGCCGCCGGATCGGCGTCGGGCAGCGTGCTGGGGTGATCGCGCCAGCTCTCCAGCAGCTGCAGCACGGCGCCGCGGTCCGTATGGGGCGCCTGCGCCGGCTGCTTGTCGAGCACCGCACCGTCGCCTTGCAGCCAGCAGATGTTGCCCAGCTGGCGCATGGCGCCGTAACGCGGGTCTTCGACCTGCAGCACACTGTGCGACTGCAGGGCGTGCTCGCTGGCCAGCCATTCGCGGGTCAGCTGGTGGGCACAGCCCGGCACCCCGGCCTCGCCGAACAGCCGCTGCCATTCGTAGGCCGGCCTGCTCAGGAACGCCGCCTTCATCTTCTCCGAGACCAGGTCCGCCCACTGCCGCGACAGCGGATAGGACAGCAGCGTGCACTCGGCGCCCTCCGGCCAGTCCGCCACGTCCAGATACGGGCTGTGGGTTGGAATGCCCAGCGCGGCGATCTCCTCCCACAGGCCGAGCACCTGCAGGCAGGCGATCGGGTGGCGGGCATGGGAGCAGTTGACCGAATAGAAGGGCCGGCCGTCCTGGCAGACATAGGTGCGATAGAAGGGATCGAGGAACTCCTGCAGATCGGCGTACTGCAGATTCAGCGGCAGGCCGTTGTTGCGCCGGCGCTCGATTTCCCGCTCGCGCAGCGACTTGTAGCGCTCCGGCAGCCCTTCGATGTGCATGGAGTTGTAGGCCAGCCCCTCCATCAGCGCGGCGGCGATCGGCACCTCGATGCGCTCGCCCTGCCCGCTGCTGGCCCTGGCGAACAGCGCCAGGGTCACCGCGGTGGCGCCCAGTACCGAGGCGTAGGCCGAGGCCAGGGGCAGCGGCGAAAACGACGGCGTGATGCCCATCAGCACCCGGCTCAGGCCCATGTCGGTGAACTGGCCCACGGCCGCGGCGATGATGCCTTCCCAGGCCGGCAGCCCCGCGAACTCCTCATCCTTCTCGGAGAAGCCCGGCAGGGACAGATAGACCAGCGCCGGATTCAACGCGCGCATCGCCTCGGCGCCGAGACCGAGGCGCTCCATTACCCCCGGACGGAAGTTCTCCACCAGCACGTCGGCATGCCGGACCAGGTCGATCGCCAGTTGCAGGTCGGCCTCGCTATGCAGGTCGAGACTGATGCGCTGCTTGCCGCGGTTGAGGATGGCGTCGGCCGGGTTGTCCCAGCGCGGCCCCTCGGGCGGGTCGATATGGACCACCTCGGCGCCCTGGTCGGCCAGCATCATGGCCACCGCCGGCCCGGCGATGTACTGGCCGAAATCGACAACCCGGTATCCGCCCAGGGGGCGCTGCTTGCTCGCGTTCATGCTCACCTGCCGCTGTAAGTGTGGAGTTAACTCCAGCGAGCCTAGGAAATTGCCGCCCCGGCGCATATCGGATAGTTTCGCACTGGCCGTTCGATTTTTTTGTACAGGGCAAAGCGCCCGGGGGCAGCGATGGACCTGCAAGCGATCAAGACCTTCCTGACCCTGGCCGACCTCAAGCGCCTCAGCCTCTGTGCCGAGCAGCTGTGCCTGACCAAGTCGGCGGTCAGCACCCGCATCAAGCTGCTCGAGGAGCAGCTGGATCAGCAGCTGTTCAGCCGCAGCCATGAAGGCATGGCCCTGACGCCCGCCGGGCGCCAGTTCTACCAGCACGCCATGGCCCTGCAGCAGCGCTGGCAGCGGGCCAAACGCGAGCTGTCGCTGCGCGACGACAGCGCCGGCCTGCTGCGCCTCGGCGCTCACCCCAGCCTGGCCAGCGACCTGCTGTTCAAATGGGGCAGCGCCCTGAACCGGCAGGCGCCAGGGCTGCACCTGCACCTTGAGGCCGACTATTCAAGCGAGATCGTCCGCCAGGTCTCGGCCGGAATCCTCGACATCGGTCTGATCTTCGTCGCCGACACCACCGCCGGCCTGGTGGTCGAGCAGGCCGGCGAGGACCGCCTGCTGATGGTCGCCAACGGCGCCACCGCACTGGCCCAGGTGTCCGTGGACAACTACCTGTATATCGACTGGGGCTGGGGCTACAACGCCGCCCACTCCGAACGTCTGCCGCAACTGCAGAACAGTCGCCTGAGCTGCGGCTTCGCCGAACTGGGGCTGCCCTGGCTGCTCGACAACGGCGGCGCGGCCTACCTGCCGAAACGCCAGGTGGCCGCCTTGCTCAAGGACGGAACGCTGTCACGGGTGGCCGATGCGCCGGAGTTCAAGCGCCCGATCTTCGTCACCTACGCCCGCGACGCCCTCGACGCCGGCCTGCTGCAGCGGGCCCTCGACGCCCTCGGCGGGGTCATCGAGGGCAACCGGCAACCGCGCTGAAACGACACGGGCCGCCCTGAGGCGGCCCGTGTCAGATAACGCGGAAGCAGCAAGCGTCAGGCGATATCCGCCGGCTGTCCGCCCAGAATCGGCTTCACCGGCACCTCGCTGGAGTCCATGATCAGCGACTTGAGCAGACCGAAGGTCATCAGCAGGATCACCACGCTGACCGGCAGCGCGGCGGCGATATTGACGGTCTGCAGCGCATTGAGACCGCCGGCGAGCAGCAGCACCCCAGCCACGGCACCGATCACGCTGCCCCAGAAGATGCGGAACAGCTTCGGCGGCTCCTCGTTGCCCAGGGACAGGATGGTGGTCAGCACCAGGGTGCCGGAGTCCGAGGAGGTGACGAACCAGCTGAGCAGCAGGAACACCAGCATGGCCGAGAGGATCCAGCCCATCACGCCGGTACCGGCGATACCATCGGCGGCGGCGAACAGCGCCGCCGGCAGGTTCCACTCGGTCACCAGCCTGACCAGCTCGCCGGTGCCGGCGCCACCTGCGGCGTTCAGCTCCTGGTACAGCGCCGAGCCACCGAAGATGCCCATCCAGACGAAGATCATCAGGGTCGGCACACAGAGCACGCCGAACACGAACTCACGCAGGGTGCGCCCCCGGGAGATGCGCGCGATGAACAGGCCCACGAACGGCGCCCACGACAACCACCAGCCCCAGTAGAACACGGTCCAGCCGTTCTGCCAGGCCGCCGGGCCCTGCTCTTTGGGGAACCACAGGCCCATCGGCAGCACGTTGACCAGGTAGCTGCCCAGCGACTCGCCGAACATGCTTATCAACCAGGCGGTCGGCCCGCCGAACAGGAAGAACGCCACCACCAGGGCGGAGATGATCATGTTCCACTCGGAGATGATCTTGATACCGCGCCCCACGCCGGACAGCGCCGACATGATCGAGACGATCGAGATCAGGCCGATCAGTACCAGCTGGGTGGTGGTGCCGGAATCGACGCCGATCAGGCGCTCCAGGCCCACGGCCATCTGGTTGACGCCCAGGCCCAGGGAGGTGGCGACCCCGAAGACGCAACCCAGCACGCCGATCATGTCGACGGCATGACCGATCGGGCCATAGATGCGATCGCCGATCAAGGGATGCAGCGCCGAACGCAGGGCCAGCGGCAGCTTCTTGCGGTAGGCGAAATAGGCCAGCGACAGGCCGACGATGGCGTAGCCCGCCCAGCCATGGAAGCCCCAGTGGAAGTAGGTGACGCGCAGGGCTTCCACCGCGCGGGCATGGCCCACCTCGGTGGCGCCGGCCATGTCGGCATAGGGGTTGTTCGGGTAGCCGAAGGCGCCGCTGTTATCCAGGTAGAAGATCGGCTCGGCCACACCGAAGAACAGGATGCCGATGCCGATACCGGCGGAGAACAGCATGGAGAACCAGGCCAGGTTGCTGAAGTCCGGCCGACTGTCGTCGTCGCCCAGGCGCACGCTGCCATGGCGAGAGAGCACCAGCGCGAAGCAGATGGCGATGAAGACACCCATGACGACCAGGTAATACCAACCGAAGACGTCTTCGATCCAGCTGCGCATGGCTCCAAAGAGCGAGCCGGCCAACTCGGACGTGATCCCGGCGAACAAGACGAAGGCCAGGACTATGGAGGCAGACGCAATGGTCATGCCCTTGTGCATGCCTTTGAAGAGCCCGGATCGACTCAATAACTCTTTACTGAACACGGTGCTGCCGGGGGCACCACCGCCTTGCTCTTTGATGCTCGACATCTATTCGTTCTCCCAGGTCGGGCTGTAGCTGCTTGCTGTGATGGTCATGCGAGTTGCGGCGTCCCCGGTTCGGCGAAGCAGTGCTTCGCCCTACCGTGGCGCCACGACGCCTGCACTGGCGCCACATAGGTCGTTCATCCTGCGTGACGCGGCGCATTGCCCACCGGCATCTGCAGCTGTTGGCATTGCGCGATAACCGCTCGAGCGGTGCTGCCTAATCAGCAACATTCGCGCCACCCACCCCCATCCAGAGAAAATAGAAAAAACACCACTATTCAAGAAGTTATCCGGCCCTCCGGGGCAGTGAACTAATGATCACAGCCCCCTGATCTGCTGGTTGCGCGCTCACCGAAAAACAGCGTTTTCAGCAATTGTCCAAAGGATCGTCGCAAACGGAACTGCCGGCGGCGCTGCCGCTATCGCAGCCCAACGCCTCGTCAGGTTCGGCCGACGAACCCGGGTTTTCCGCAGCGGCATTGCCACGCACTGCTTCGGTGCGCGAATGGGGCGCCCGCTGCCTGTCGATGCAACACGACTCACCGAGGGGTCCGTCCGGGGGCATCCAGCAGCCCCGAAGACCGTCGCCCGACCGGCCTCCGCCACTGAGCATGGACATTCCTTGGCGGTCGCGCGCGAGGCGCGGCCGAGGAGCCGTTTGCGCGATTCGACGGGTCGCCTGACAAGGTGTGCAAGGGCTCGAGGATCTGGTGCAGTCGCTGAACGACAGCAGGTTGAGCCCGGGACAGCTGGCGCCTGGCGGATAGATCCGGGATGCCAGCCGAGCAGCCGTCCATGGCCGCGCCCATCAACCAGGGCGGCGTGACAGACTCGCAACTGCGGCAAGGCCGGGGCGCTGGCCAGGCGCTGAAACGACACGGGCCGCCCTGAGGCGGCCCGTGCACTGGAACGTACAGTCAGGTAGGAGTTAGGCGTTTTCCGCCGGCTGTTCGGCCAGCGGTGGCGCCACCGGCACCTCGCTGGAGTCCATGATCAGCGACTTGAGCACGCCGAAGGTCATCAGCAGGATCACCACGCTGAGCGGCAGCGCCGCGGCGATGTTGGCGGTCTGCAGCGCGCTGAGGCCGCCGGCGACCAGCAGCACGCCGGCCACGGCACCGATCACCACGCCCCAGAAGATGCGGAACAGCTTCGGCGGCTCCTCGTTGCCCAGGGACAGGATGGTGGTCAGCACCAGGGTGCCGGAGTCCGAGGAGGTAACGAACCAGCTGAGCAGCAGGAACACCAGCATGGCCGAGAGGATCCAGCCCATCACGCCGTCGCCGGCGATGCCGTCGGCCGCGGTGAACAGCGCCGCCGGCAGGTTCCACTCGGTCACCAGCTTGACCAGCTCGCCGGTGCCGGCGCCGCCCGCGGCGTTCAGCTCCTGGTACAGCGCCGAGCCACCGAAGATGCCCAGCCAGACGAAGATGATGAAGGTGGGCACGCAGAGCACGCCGATGACGAACTCACGCAGGGTACGACCGCGGGAAATGCGCGCGATGAACAGGCCCACGAACGGCGCCCACGCCAACCACCAGCCCCAGTAGAACACGGTCCAGCCGTTCTGCCAGGCCGCCGGGCCCTCTTCCTCGGGGAACCACAGGCCCATCGGCAGGAAGTTGACCAGGTAGCTGCCGAACGATTCGCCGAACATGCTCACCAGCCAGGCGGTCGGCCCGCCGAACAGGAAGAAGGCGACGACCAGCGCGGAGATGATGATGTTCCACTCGGAGATGATCTTGATGCCGCGGCCCACGCCGGACAGCGCCGACATGATCGAGACGATGGAGATCAGGGCGATCAACACCAGCTGGGTGGTGGTGCCGGAATCGACGCCGATCAGGCGCTCCAGGCCCACGGCCATCTGGCTGACGCCCAGGCCCAGGGAAGTGGCGATGCCGAAGACGCAACCCAGCACGCCGATCAGGTCGACGGCATGGCCGATCGGACCATAGATGCGGTCGCCGATGAACGGATGCAGCGCCGAGCGCAGGGCCAGCGGCAGCTTCTTGCGGTAGGCGAAATAGGCCAGCGACAGGCCGACGATGGCGTACACCGCCCAGCCATGGAAGCCCCAGTGGAAGTAGGTCACCCGCAGGGCGTCGACCGCGCGGGCATGGCCCACGGCCGTGGCCCCGGCCATGTCGGCATAGGGGTTGTTCGGATAGCCGAAGGCGCCGCTGTTATCCAGGTAGAAGATCGGCTCGGCCACGCCGAAGAACAGGATGCCGATACCGATACCGGCGGAGAACAGCATGGAGAACCAGGCGAAATTGCTGAAGTCCGGACGACTGTTATCGTCGCCCAGGCGCACGCTGCCGTGACGGGTGAACACCAGCACGAAACAGACCAGGATGAAGAACACCATGGCCACCAGGTAGTACCAGCCGAAAACGCTTTCGATCCAGCTGCGGGTGGCGCCGAAGAGCTTGCCGGCCGACTCGGTGTTGAATCCGGCGAACAGCACAAAGGCCAGTACCATCACCGCCGACACGATGGTCATGCCCTTGTGCATGCCCTTGAAGAGTCCTGACTGACTCAGTAGCTCCTCTTTGAACACGGTAGTGCCAGGGGCGCCACCGAACTGTTCTTTCACTTTCGACATTTTCTTGTTCTCCCAGGTGGAGTCGTAGCTAATTGTTGTAATTGTCATGCATGTCGCTGTTTCTTCGGCGCGCCGAAGAAAACCTTGGCACCGCGGTGGCGCCTCCTGGCGCCGGACCTCTCACCGCACAAGTCGTAGGACTTCTGCGGCATCGGTTTGCTGCTGCGTCTGCCCGGACCCACTGCTGCGGTGACGCGTCAGTCGGATCTTGGGCAAAACGATACGAACCGGATTGTTATGAAGATGGACAGTCGTCGGAAGCAATAAAATAGCCGCCTATGACCACGTTTAATTTATGGCGACCTCGACGGAAAGCCCCGTTCGGCGGCGCTGGCAAAACTGGTCGCAATCAAGCCGCCAGGCGACGCTTCTAGCGCTGCAGCACATGAATTCGCGACAGCAGTTCGTCGCGATCGACGTAGCAGCCCTTGAAATGCCGGGCGCCGCTGGTCGGGTCGAACTCGGTGCGCGCATGCAGGGTGCGGCGATTGTCGAAACACCACAGCTGCCCGGCCGCCAGCCGTCGCTGCACGCGAAAGCGCGGCTCACGGGTCATCTCGATGAAACGCCGGTAGGCGCTGTACAGCGCCGGCATGCGCTCGACCGGTGCGTCGAACGGCCCCTTCAGGAAGTTGCCCATGCGGATCTCGCTGACCGCCCCGTAGGCGTCCAGGGCAATGATCGGCGCCAGGCAGCGGTAATCGCTGGTGCGGCTCTTGTTGCGGAATTCGATCGGCGTGTCGCACAGGGTGTGAAACAGTTCGGGGGCCTCCTGATGCAGCGCCTCGGCGATGGCGAAGCCGTCGACGAACACGCTCTCCCCTCCGCTCGCATCGTTGACCAGGCAGTGCAGGAACTGCAGCCCGGGCTCCAGCTCGCGGGTCGGCAGGTCGGTATGCAACGGCAGGTTGAAGGCGGTGTAGGCGTTGCTGTCGGCATCGGCCTTGGACTGCACGTCGAACAGCACGCCGAAGTTGCTCTCGCGGATAAAGGAGATGCGCTTGGCCAGGATCGGCAGCACGTCCGCGCGGGTCGGCACCTCGAGCAGCTGGGTCAGGCCGATGTCGCGCACCGCCAGCAGCCAGTTCAGCAGGGCACTGTCGTCCGTCATCACCGCCTGGTAGTCGAACTGCGGCAGCTGCTCGCCCATCTCCGCACCCCACAGGCGGCTCTGCGGCCGTTGGGCGCGGCGCTCGGCACGCGACGCCTCGTCATAGGCGTGGGCGCGCAGCCAGCCGGGGTGGTAGCGGCTGTGATGGCCATCCTGCCAGTCGACCAGCAGATGGCCCTGCTCGTCGATGCGGGTGCGCTGCGGGTGCAGCTGCTCCGGCACATCGACGATCTCGAACAGTTGCTCGCGGGTCACGCTGTACACGCACTTGTTGCAGGAACAATTGTCGCGCAGCCACTGGTGATGGAACGGGCTGACGCGACCGTCGCTCCACACCGTTTCCAGCGCGTCCGCCTCGGCTCTTACAGCCACCAGGTCGGCGCTGATCGGGTAGCTTCGCCAATCGGCGATCGGTGGGTTTTCCAGGGCGGGATCTACAGCGTTCATTGCGATCTCCTCAGGCGATGCCGTAACGGCTGGTGTTGGAGAAGCGATCGGGCCGGAAGCGTTTTCAGCGCCGTAGCGCGCTCCCCAGCCAGTCGATCAATTGCGCATACAGGTTATCCACCTCGGCCACCCGCCCCAGCGCACGCAGGCAGCCGTGCACCAGGCCCTGCCCCGGCTCGAAGCGCACAGCCACACCATCCGCGGCCAGGCGCTGGGCATAGAGCGCACCGTCATCACGCAGCGGATCGTGCTCGGCGACCGCTACGAACGCCGGCGGCAGACCGCTGAAGTCCTGGGCAGCAAGTGGCAGCGCAAGCGGATCGGCGCGCAGACTCGAATCGGGCAGGTACCAGTCCAGACAGGCCTGCAGATCTTCCCGCGAGAGCAGGGGCGCATCGGCGCAGCTCAGATGCGAGGGCAGAGGCTGCGGACTCAGACCGGGATAGATCAACGCCTGGGCGCAGGGTTGCGGCTGTCCCGCCTGGCGCAAGGCCAGGCATAGCGCCACCGCCAGGTTGCCGCCGGCACTGTCGCCGGCCACGGCGAGGCGCTGCTGATCCAGTTGGATATCCAGTTGGTCGTTGCGCAGCGCCTGCCAGACCTGCTGGCAATCGCGCAGGCCCGCCGGAAACGGATGCTCGGGCGCCAGCCGGTAGGCGACTGCCACCACCGCCACGCCGAGGCGCTCGGCCAGTTCGGCACAGACCAGGTCATGGGAGTCGAGGTCGCCGAACGCCCAGCCGCCTCCGTGCAGGTACAGCACACAGGGCCAGCCCGACGCCGGCATCGGGCCCGCGGGCCGATAGCGCCTCAGCGGCACCGTCTGGCAGTGCAGGTCGCGCACATCCAGGCGCTCCGATCGCGGCCGGTCGAATGCCTGCGCCATACGTCGGTAGGCCTCACGTTGCGCCGCCAGGCTGGCGTCCCGGGCGACGAAGCTTTGGCTGAGCGCGACGAACTCCAGCATCTGCGCCGTCAGCTCGTAGTGCCTGGCGCGCCCCGCTGCCTGCCCGTGCTCCACCATGAGGGTCAACCTTAGCGCCCCGGCAGGCCGATGGTGCGGCCTACATGCAGCGGAACCGGCAAGCGTCCATGGGCCTCGCCGAGCGCCAGCACCTGCGCCATGACCTGCTCGTCGAAAGCCGCGGAGCGCCCGCTGGCGCTGTCGATATTCATCAGCATCTGTTCGCTGGCCGCCAACAGCTCATCTCCGCCCGGATAGTAAAGGCCGTGGTGGATGTGCAGACGCTTACGGTCATGGGCCAGCAACTGGGTGCGCACCTCCGCCTCGGCACCGAGCTTGACCTCGGCCAGGTAGTTCAGGTGGCACTCCAGGGTGTACAGGGTGTGCCCGGTGCGCGCCCGACCCGCCTCGTCGAGGCCCAGCCGATCCATCAGCGCATCGGTGGCATAGCTGAAGATCAGCAGGTAGAAGGCATCGCGCAGGTGGCCGTTGTAATCCACCCACTCGGGCTGGATCTCGGTCTGGTAGGTGGTCAGAGGTTGCGCACTGGACATCGGTTGTTCTCCTGCGGCCGGGCGGCTCGCCCCCGGCCGGGTATCGATTGGCGGCAGTGCCGCCGGCTCAATGCCTGGCCCGATTCAGGCGGGCCAGGCTGCACGTCAGTCGGCGAAGTCGAAGCCGTGCTTGGCCTTGGTCGCCTTGATCGCGTCCATCACCGCCATCAGGCAGTCGTCGCGATAGCGCTCCAACTCGGCGATGCTGCGCTCGCCCTGCTGCACCGCGGTGCCCTCGACCACGCTGTCGATCAGCTGGTCGGTCAGCTCCGGGGCCTCGAGGTAGGTCCAGGGCAGCTTCAGGGCCGGGCCGAACTGCGACATGAAGTGGCGCATGCCGGCGTTGCCGCCCGCCAGGGTGTAGGTCAGGAAGCTGCCCATGAACGACCAGCGCAGGCCCGCGCCGAAGCGGATCGCGTCGTCGATCTCGCCGGTGGTGGCCACGCCGTCGTTGACCAGGTGCAGCGACTCGCGCCACAGCGCCTCGAGCAGGCGGTCGGCGATAAAGCCGGGTACTTCCTTGCGCACATGCAGCGGGCGCATGCCCAGGGTGGTGTAGATCTCGATCGCCGCCTGCACGGCTTCGGGCGCGGTGTGCTGGCCACCGACCACTTCCACCAGCGGCAGCAGGTAGACCGGGTTGAACGGATGGCCGACCACGCAACGCTCGGGCTGCGTAGCGTCGGCGTAGAACTCGCTGGGCAGCAGGCCCGAGGTGCTCGAGCCGATGATCACGTCGGGCCGCGCGGCGGCGCTGATCTTGGCGTGCAGCTCGCACTTGAGGTCCAGGCGCTCGGGAGCGCTCTCCTGGATGAAGTCGGCGTCCTTCACGCACTCCTCGATGGTGGCGACGAAGCGCAGCCGCTGCGGCGAGGCGCCTGGCGCCAGGCCCTTCTTCTCCAGGGCCGGCCAGGCGTTGGCGATGCGCGCGCGCAGCGCTTCTTCGGCGCCCGGCGCCGGGTCCCAGGCCACCACGTCGAGGCCATGGGCCAGGGCGCGGGCGATCCAGCCGGCGCCGATGACGCCGGTGCCGAGGGCGGCGAAGGTTTTCAGTTCAGTGACAAAGCCCATGATGATTCCTGCAGGTTGCCCGGACCACGTCCGGGACTGGCTATTGGACCCGGTCCGGCATCGCGCCGGACCGCGGATGGGGGGCGCCGATTCAGCCGCGCGGCTTGAGGTTCATCTTGGCGCGTCCCTCGGCCGGGGTCAGGGCGCGGCCGCCGAGGCGCTGGATGATCTCGATGGCGCGCTCGACCAGCTGGCCGTTGGTGGCGTAGACGCCCTTGTCCAGCCAGATGTTGTCTTCCAGGCCCACGCGCACGTGGCCGCCCAGCAGCATGGCCTGGGCCACCATCGGCATCTGCATGCGGCCGATGCCGAAGCCGGCCCAATTGGCGCCCGCCGGCAGATTGTCGGCCATGGCCTTCATGGATGTGGTGTCGGCCGGCGCGCCCCACGGGATGCCCAGGCAGATCTGGAACAGCGGGTCTTCCAGCAGGCCTTCCTTGAGCATCTGCTTGGCGAACCACAGGTGGCCGGTGTCGAAGATCTCCAGCTCGGCCTTCACCCCCAGCTCGGTGATGCGCTTGGCGCCGGCGCGCAATTGGGCCGGGGTGGAGACGTAGATGTAGTCGCCGTCGCCGAAGTTCAGGGTGCCGCAGTCCAGGGTGCAGATCTCCGGGCGCAGGGCCTCGATATGCGCCAGGCGGGTCAGCGGGCCGACCAGGTCGGTGCCGGCGCCGAACTCCAGGGGCTGTTCGCCCGGGCCGATTTCCAGGTCACCGCCCATGCCGGCGGTGAGGTTGATGATCACGTCGGTATCGCTCTCGCGGATGCGCTCGACCACCTCGCGGTACAGCTCGACGTCGCGACTCGGCTTGCCGGTCTTGGGGTCGCGGACATGGCAGTGGGCCACGGTGGCGCCGGCCTTGGCCGCTTCGATGGCGGCGTCGGCGATCTGCTTGGGGGTGACCGGGATGGCCGGGTGCTTGCCGACGGTGTCGCCGGCGCCGGTCACTGCACAGGTGACGATTACTTCGTAGTTCATGATTCGGGGTCCTTCATTCAGGCGAGCGGAGGCCGTGCGCGAGCAGGCGCGCACGGAAAGTCTGGGTTAGGGATTACTGCAGTTTGGCGACGGCGGCGGCCTGGCCCGGCTGGCCATCGACCGTGGTCACGCCCTCCAGGAAGGCCTCGACCACTTGCGGGTTGGCCTTGAGCCAGTCGCGCGCCACCTGGTCCGGCGATTCGCGGCCCATGATCGGCTCCATCAGCTCACTTTCCTGGGCGGCGCTGAACTTGAGATTGCTCAGCAGGCGATGGACGTTCGGGCAACGCTGGGCGTAGTCCGGGGCGGTGACGGTCCACACGGTGGCCTGGCCTTCATTGGGGCCGAACACGTCTTCGCTGCCGGTCAGGTAGGTCAGGTCCATCTGGATATTCATCGGATGCGGGTTCCACCCCACGAAGACGATCGGTTTCTCACGCTTGACCGCCCGCCCGACTGCCGCGAGCATGGCCGCCTCGCTGGACTCGACCAAGGTGAAACCGCCGAGGCCGAACTGGTTGGAGTCGATCATCGCCTGGATCTTGGTGTTGGCCCCGGTGCCCGGATCGATGCCGTAGATCTTGCCATCCAGCTGATCCTTGAACTTGGCGATATCCGCGAAAGTCTTCAGCCCGGCATCAGCCGCATAGGCCGGCACCGCCAGTGTGGCGATGGCATCGGCCAGGCTTGGCTCTGCGGAGACCTTGACCGCCCCCTTGTCGAGGAACGGCTTGATGTTGTCGTCCATCGCCGGCTTCCAGTAGCCGAGGAAGAAGTCGATCTGGTTCTTGCTGATGCCGGAGAACACGATCTGCTGGGAGGCCGTGGTCTGTTTGGTTTCGTAGCCGAGGCTTTCCAGCAGCTCCGCGGCCACCGCCGTGGTGGCCACCACGTCGGTCCAGCCGACCAGGCCGATGCGCGCCTTCTGGCAACTGGCATCCTCGGCCGCCATCAGCGACGAGCTGAACAGGGTGGCCAAGCAGCAACCGGCGACGAGTTTAAGACTTTTCATGGTGGTGCCCTCTTGCGGCGATACGGTTGGTCCGTGTTTTTCTTCTGGTGGCCCGGTGTTTCCGTCTTGGGCCGGGCGGGTAAAGCGTGCCCAGTGGCGATCACCTTACGCAGCGATGGCGCCGCTCATTCGCACTAGAACGACCAGCTGTTGAACCAAAGCGACTTCGCCTGTTGCACTTGCGCCGCGACTGCCGTTTAGTTGCTTACGACAACCGCCGAAGCCGCCCCATGCCCCAGACCTTCCAGTTCCTGCTGATGCCCGGCTTCTCGATGATGGGCCTGATGTCCGCCGTCGAGCCGCTGCGCGCGGCCAACCGTTTCAGTCGCGAGTTGTTCAGCTGGCGCCTGCTCAGCCAGGACGGCGAGGCGGTGCAGAGCAGCGGCGGCATGTCGCTGAACGTCGACGACGCGCTGCAGATGCCGGGCAAGCAGGACAGCCTGTTCGTGGTCGCCGGCTACGACCCGCTGGAGCATTTCGACAGCCGCCTGGCCGCCTGGCTGCGCCGCGCCGAACGCGAGGTGGCGGTGCTCGGCGGCATCGACACCGGCAGCTTCGTGCTGGCCGAGGCCGGGCTGTTCGGCAAGGAGCGCCTGACCCTGCACTGGGAGGCGATCAATGCCTTCAAGGAGCGCTACCCCGCCCTGCAGGTGACCCAGGAACTGTTCGAGATCGACGGCCGGCGCATCACCAGCGCCGGCGGCACCTCGAGCCTGGACCTGATGCTGACCCTGATCGGCCGCGATTACGGCCATGAGCTGGCGCTGGACGTCTCCGAGCAGTTCGTCCTCGGGCGCATCCGCACCCGCCAGGACCACCAGCGCATGCAGATCGCCAGCCGCTACGACCTGCACAACAAGAAGCTGGTGCAGGTGATCGGCGAGATGGAGCGCAACAGCGAAGAACCGCTCAGCTCCCAGGCCCTGGCCGAGCTGGTCAAGGTCACGCCACGGCAGCTGGAGCGGCTGTTCCGCAAGCACCTGAACGAGACGCCGTCGAACTTCTACCTCAACCTGCGCCTGGACAAGGCCCGCCAGCTGCTGCGCCAGACCGACCTCAGCGTGCTGGAAGTGGGCCTGGCCTGCGGCTTCGAATCCTCTTCGTATTTCTCCCGCTGCTACCGCGCACGCTTCGCCAACTGCCCCAGCCAGGACCGTCACGAACAGCCGGCGGCCTAGCCACGCCTGCCGCCCAGGCCGCCTGGGCCGGCAGCGCCACGCGGGCGCTGCGAGGCATGCCGACGCCGCGCACCGGACAGTCGCCCGTGCAATGCCGGCACCCTGCCGACGCCTTATCCGATCACGACACGGCCTTGACGCTTTCGGCAATACCCCAGTCGTTTTTGCATCGGGTCCCCCGGCCCCCAAGGAATATGCTGCCCCCAAAGCGCCAACAGCGGGTTTGGCGCACGAAACCAAAAGGGGACAGCCTGATGAGCCCAGCCGAAGTACACGCCGACAGCATCGTCATCGACGGCCTGATCATTGCCAAGTGGAACCGTGAACTGTTCGAAGACATGCGCAAGGGCGGCCTGACTGCGGCCAACTGCACCGTCTCGGTCTGGGAGGGCTTCCAGGCCACCGTCAACAGCATCACCGCCAGCAACAAGCTGATTCGCGAGAACAGCGACCTGGTCATCCCGGTGCGCACCACCGCCGACATCCACGCGGCCAAGGCCCAGGGCAAGACCGGCATCCTCTACGGTTTCCAGAACGCCCACGCGTTCGAGGACCAGATCGGCTACGTCGAGGTGTTCAAGCAGCTCGGCGTGGGCATCGTGCAGATGTGCTACAACACCCAGAACCTGATCGGCACCGGCTGCTACGAGCGCGACGGTGGCCTGTCCGGCTTCGGCCGCGAGATCGTCGCCGAGATGAACCGGGTCGGCATCATGTGCGACCTGTCCCACGTCGGCAGCAAGACCAGCGAGGAAGTCATCCTCGAGTCGAAGAAGCCGGTGTGCTACTCGCACTGCCTGCCGTCCGGCCTGAAAGAGCACCCGCGCAACAAGTCCGACGAGGAACTGAAGTTCATCGCCGACCACGGCGGTTTCGTCGGCGTGACCATGTTCGCGCCGTTCCTGGCCAAGGGCATCGACTCGACCATCGACGACTACGCCGAGGCCATCGAGTACGTGATGAACATCGTCGGCGAAGACGCCATCGGCATCGGCACCGACTTCACCCAGGGCCATGGCAAGGAATTCTTCGAATACCTGACCCACGACAAGGGCTACGCCCGCCGCCTGACCAACTTCGGCAAGATCGTCAACCCGCTGGGTATCCGCACCGTCGGCGAGTTCCCCAACCTGACCGAGACCCTGCTCAAGCGCGGCATGTCCGAGCGCACCGTGCGCAAGGTCATGGGCGAGAACTGGGTGCGGGTGCTCAAGGACGTCTGGGGCGAGTAAGCCCTCCTCTACTACTTACCGCCCCTCTTCCCACGGGAGAGGGGCCAGACCACAGAATTCTGGAGTTAGAAGATCATGGCAAAACACGCCCCTGAAATGCCCATCGAAGTCGACAGCGAAACCGGCGTCTGGACCACCGACGCCCTGCCGATGCTCTACGTACCGCGGCATTTCTTCGTCAACAACCACATCGGCATCGAGGAAGTGCTGGGCGCCGAAGCCTATGCCGAGATCCTCTACAAGGCCGGCTACAAGTCCGCCTGGCACTGGTGCGAGAAGGAAGCCGAGTGCCATGGCCTGTCCGGCGTGGCGGTGTTCGAGCACTACATGAAGCGCCTGTCGCAGCGCGGCTGGGGCCTGTTCAAGATCCAGTCGATCGACCTCGACAAGGGCACCTGCGAAGTGCGCCTGGACCACTCCGCCTTCGTCTACGTCTACGGCCAGTGCGGGCGCAAGGTCGACTACATGTTCACCGGCTGGTTCGCCGGCGCCATGGACCAGATTCTGCAGGCCCAGGGCAGCAGCATCCGCACCGTCGCCGAACAGGTCTACGGCGCTTCGGAAGAAGGCCACGACCACGGTCTCTTTGTCGTCAAGCCGCTCTAAATCGAGGAACGAGTCATGGCCTTCGAAGCAATGTTCCAGCCGATCCAGATCGGCAAACTGACCATCCGTAACCGTATCGTGTCCACCGCCCACGCCGAAGTCATGGCCACCGATGGCGGCATGACCACCGAGCGCTACGTCAAGTACTACGAAGAGAAGGCCAAGGGCGGCATCGGCCTGGCCATCTGCGGCGGCTCCTCGGTGGTCTCCATCGACAGCCCACATAGTTGGTGGAGCTCGGTGAACCTGTCCACCGACCGGATCATCCCGCACTTCCAGAATCTGGCCGACGCCATGCACAAGCATGGCGCCAAGATCATGATCCAGATCACCCACATGGGCCGTCGCACGCGCTGGGATGGTTTCGACTGGCCGACCCTGATGTCGCCGTCCGGCATCCGCGAGCCCGTGCACCGCGCCACCTGCAAGACCATCGAGGTCGAGGAAATGTGGCGCATTATCGGCGACTTCGCCAAAGCTGCGGGGCGGGCCAAGGCCGGCGGCCTGGACGGCGTCGAGCTGTCCGCCGTGCACCAGCACATGATCGACCAGTTCTGGTCGCCGCGCGTGAACAAGCGTACCGACGAATGGGGCGGCACCTTCGAGGGCCGCATGAAGTTCGGCCTGGAAGTGCTCAAGGCCGTGCGCAAGGAAGTTGGCGACGACTTCTGCGTGGGCCTGCGTATCTCCGGCGACGAGTTCCACCCGGACGGCCTGTCCCACGAGGACATGAAGCAGATCGCCAAGTACTACGATGACACCGGCCTGCTCGACTTCATCGGCGTGGTTGGTTCTGGCGCCGATACCCACAACACCCTGGCCAACGTCATCCCGAACATGAGCTACCCGCCGGAGCCGTTCCTGCACCTGGCGGCCGGCATCAAGGAAGTGGTCAAGGTCCCGGTGCTGCACGCACAGAACATCAAGGACCCGAACCAGGCCACCCGTATCCTCGAGGGCGGCTACGTCGACATGGTCGGCATGACCCGCGCGCACATCGCCGACCCGCACCTGATCGCCAAGATCAAGATGGGCCAGATCGACCAGATCAAGCAGTGCGTCGGCGCCAACTACTGCATCGACCGCCAGTACCAGGGCCTGGACGTGCTGTGCATCCAGAACGCCGCGACCAGCCGTGAGTACATGGGGTTGCCGCACATCATCGAGAAGAGCACCGGGCCCAAGCGCAAGGTCGTCGTCGTCGGTGGTGGCCCGGCCGGTATGGAAGCCGCTCGCGTGGCGGCCGAGCGTGGCCACGACGTGACCCTGTTCGAGAAGAAGGATGCGCTGGGCGGGCAGATCACCACGGCCTCCAAGGCACCGCAGCGCGACCAGATCGCCGGCATTACCCGCTGGTACCAGCTGGAGCTGGCTCGCCTCAACGTCGACCTGCGCCTGGGTACTGCCGCGGACGTGGCGACCATCCAGGACCTGCGCGCGGACATCATCGTGCTGGCCAACGGCGGTCATCCGTTCCTCGAGCAGAACGAACACTGGGGCTCGGAAGAAGGCCTGGTGGTGAGCGCCTGGGACGTGCTCGACGGCAAGGTCGCACCGGGCAAGAACGTGCTGGTGTACGACACCATCTGCGAGTTCACCGGCATGTCGGTGGCCGACTTCCTCGCCGACAAGGGCGCCCAGGTCGAGATCGTCACCGACGACATCAAACCGGGCGTGGCCATGGGCGGCACCTCGTTCCCGACCTTCTACCGCAGCATGTACCCGAAAGAAGTGATCATGACCGGCGACATGATGCTGGAAAAGGTCTATCGCGAGGGCGACAAGCTGGTGGCAGTGCTGGAGAACGAATACACCGGCGCCAAGGAAGAGCGTGTGGTCGACCAGGTGGTGGTGGAGAACGGCGTGCGTCCGGACGAAGGCCTCTACTACGCGCTGAAGGAAGGCTCGCGCAACAAGGGCCAGATCGACGTCGAGGCACTGTTCGCGATCAAGCCGCAGCCATGCCTGAGCGAGGCCGGCGACGGCTACCTGCTGTTCCGCATCGGTGACTGCGTGGCTCAGCGCAACACCCACGCGGCGATCTACGACGCGCTGCGCCTGTGCAAGGACTTCTAAACCTGCACGCATGACTCCCTCTCCCCCAGGGAGAGGGCGGGGGTCGGGGGTTCTGGCAGGCATTGCCAGAGCCCCTCGGCCTATCCCTCTCCCCGCCGGGGCGAGGTGACTGGATTGACGCCGCTCTCAGGTCCCGGCAAGGAGACCAAACGATGTTGAACACCATTCTCCCCATTCTGCTGTTTGCCGCGCTGGCCCTGGCCGTGCTCGGCGCAGCCAAGCGCTTCCTGATGTGGCGCCGCGGCAAGCCGGCCCAGGTCGACTGGATCGGTGGCCTGCTGGCCATGCCCCGTCGCTACCTGGTCGACCTGCACCACGTGGTCGAGCGCGACAAATACATGTCCAAGACCCACGTGGCCACGGCCGGCGGCTTCGTCCTGGCCGCCGTGCTGGCGATCCTGGTGCACGGTTTCGGCCTGCACAGCAAGATCCTCGGCTTCGCCCTGCTGGCCGCCACGGTGCTGATGTTCGTCGGCGCGCTGTTCGTCGCCAAGCGCCGCAAGAATCCCCCGGCGCGCCTGTCCAAGGGCCCGTGGAACCGCCTGCCGAAGAGCCTGCTGATGTTCTCGGTGAGCTTCTTCATTGCCACCCTGCCGGTGGCCGGCATCCTCCCGGCCGATTTCGGCGGCTGGATCCTCGCCCTCATCCTCGCCGTCGGCGTGGCCTGGGGCGTGTCCGAGCTGTTCCTCGGCATGACCTGGGGCGGGCCGATGAAGCACGCCTTCGCCGGTGCCCTGCACCTGGCCTGGCACCGCCGCGCCGAGCGCTTCGGCGGCGGTCGCTCCACCGGGCTCAAGCCGCTCAACCTGGACGATGTCAAAGCACCGCTGGGCGTGGAAAAACCCACCGACTTCACCTGGAACCAGCTGCTCGGCTTCGACGCCTGCGTGCAGTGCGGCAAGTGCGAGGCGGTCTGCCCGGCCTTCGCCGCCGGCCAGCCGCTGAACCCGAAGAAGCTGATCCAGGACATGGTCATCGGCCTGGCCGGCGGCACCGACGCCAAGTTCGCCGGCAGCCCCTACCCGGGCATCCCGGTGGGCGAGCACGGCGGCGGTCCGCACCAGCCGATCGTGGTCCAGGGCGGCAAGGGCCTGGTCGAGGCCGACACCCTGTGGTCCTGCACCACCTGTCGCGCCTGCGTCGAGGAGTGCCCGATGATGATCGAGCACGTCGACGCCATCGTCGACATGCGCCGCCACCTGACCCTGGAAAAAGGCGCCACGCCGAACAAGGGCGCCGAGGTGCTGGACAACCTGATCGCCACCGACAACCCCGGCGGCTTCGCCCCGGGCGGCCGCCTGAACTGGGCCGCCGACCTCAACCTGGCGCTGATGAGCGAGAAGAAGGAAGCCGAGGTGCTGTTCTGGGTCGGTGATGGCGCCTTCGACATGCGCAACCAGCGCACCCTGCGCGCCTTCGTCAAGGTCATGAAGGCCGCCAACGTCGACTTCGCCGTGCTCGGCCTGGAAGAGCGCGACAGCGGCGACGTGGCCCGACGCCTGGGCGACGAGGCGACCTTCCAGCAGCTGGCCAAGCGCAACATCGCCACCATGAGCCAGTACCGCTTCAAGAAGATCGTCACCTGCGATCCGCACAGCTTCCACGTGCTGAAGAACGAGTACGGCGCCCTCGGCGGCCACTACCAGGTACTGCACCACAGCACCTACATGGAAGAACTGATCAGCGGCCAGCAACTCAGCCTCGGCCAGCACAAGGGCGGCAGCGTCACCTACCACGACCCATGCTACCTGGGCCGCTACAACGGCGAGTATGAGGCGCCGCGCGCCGTGCTCAAGGCCATCGGTATCGAAGTGAAGGAAATGGAACGCTCCGGCTTCCGCTCGCGTTGCTGCGGCGGTGGCGGCGGCGCGCCGATCACCGACATCCCCGGCAAGCAGC
The DNA here is from genome assembly GCF_013388395.1 of Pseudomonas sp. LPB0260. Classification (NCBI taxonomy): domain Bacteria; kingdom Pseudomonadati; phylum Pseudomonadota; class Gammaproteobacteria; order Pseudomonadales; family Pseudomonadaceae; genus Pseudomonas; species Pseudomonas sp. LPB0260. Next base: position 816,925 of record NZ_CP058247.1, read on the forward strand.
GGATTCCCGACATGCGCATGGTCGACATCAAGGAGACCGGCGCCGAGCTGGTGGCCGTGGGCTGCCCGCAGTGCACCGCCATGCTCGAAGGCGTGGTCGAACCGCGGCCGCAGATCAAGGACATCGCCGAGCTGGTCGCCGACGTGCTGCTGGAGACACCCGCCCCGGCCAAGCAGCCGGCGCCCGCCAAGCCTGAAGCCCTGGAGGTGCATTGATGAGCGACATTATCCGCCGCGATCCCCGCGCCGAATGGATCGCCCGCAACCGCCTGCATCCGCTGCACGCGGCCATGCAGGTGGCGCAGACCAGCTGGATGGGGCCTAACGGCGTCATCCGCAAGAACCCCCATGCGGTCGGCTTTATCGGCCCCAACGGCATCAAGCGCATCGACCGCAGCGGCGCCCAGCAGGGCGGCAGCCAGAAGCGCGTAACGGCCAGCGCCGAGGTCCAGCTGCCGCTGCACGTGGTCGAGCAGCCGGCGTTCTACATCGCCGTGGTCCCGGACATGGTCGGCGGCCGCCTGTCGGCCCATGACAAGGACCTGCTCGGCCTGGCCCACAAGCTGGCCAGCGACGGCGGCGCGGTGGTGGCCGTGGTATTCGGCGAGCACAAGGAAGGCGCCTTCGATACCGCCGGCGTCGATCGCCTGCTGCTGATCGACGGCGAGGCCTTCGATGGCTACGCCCCGGAGCAGCGCGTACTGGCCCTCAGCGCCGTGGAAAGCCAGCTGTCGCCACGCCACTGGCTGCTGCCCGACAGCCGCACCGGTGGCGGCGAACTCGGCCGGCGTCTGGCCGCCAAGCTCGGCGAGCGTCCGGCCACCCGCGTCTGGCAGGTTGCCGACGGCCAGTGCATCGGCCGTGCCGGTGCCGGCCAGCAGGACCTGGTGCGCCCGGCGCCGCGGCTGATCCTGGCCGCCGCCGAGTGCGCCGAGCCGGTCAGCGACACCCGCCACGAGGCCCGAGCGCTGGAACTGGAGGGCAAGATCGCCCACAGCCTGCCGCGCATCGAAGACCTCGGCGCGGTGGCCGTCGACCCGGCCCTGATCCCCATGGCCGAGGCCGAGTTCATCCTCTCCGGCGGCAACGGGGTCAAGGACTGGCAGCAGTTCCACCAGGCCGCCCAGGTCCTCGGCGCCACAGAAGGCGCCTCGCGCGTGGCAGTGGACGACGGCTTCATGCCGCGCAACCGCCAGGTCGGCGCCACCGGTACCTGGGTCACCGCGCGGGTCTACCTGGCGGTGGGCATCTCCGGCGCCATCCAGCACCTGCAGGGCATCGGTGCCTGCGACAAGGTGGTGGCGGTGAACATGGACCCGGGCTGCGACATGATCAAGCGCGCCGACCTGTCGGTGATCGGCGACTCGGCGCAGATCCTTGCGGCGCTGATGGACAAGGTCCACGCCTATCGCCAGGGAGGTGCCCGTGATGCGGCCTGACGCTCTCGCCGCCCGGACCTGCTCCGGGCCGTTCGAAACTATTTCCCGGACTCGTTCCGGGCTGCGGGTGTGCCATGACTGACTTGAACATCATCACCCTGGTCTCGGTCGGCGCCCACCCGACCTCGGGCCGCGCCCGCCGCGCCGAGCAGGACTCGCGCGCCGTCGAGCTGGGCCTGCGCCTGGCCGGCGACAAGCTGCAGGTGCTGCACGCCGGCGATCCCCAGGAAGAGGCGCTGCGCGCCTACCTGGGCATGGGCCTGGCGGAAATGGCGGTACTCGAACAACCCAAGCAGGCCGATGCCCTGCCGGTGCTGACCCGCTACCTGCAGGAGGCCGGCGCCCAACTGGTGCTGACCGGCAGCCAGGCGGAAACCGGCGAAGGCTCGGGGCTGCTGCCCTTCCTCCTGGCCGAGCGCCTGGGCTGGCCCCTGGTGGTCGGCCTGGCCGAGGTGGAGAAGGTCGAGAATGGCGTGGCCCAGGTGCTGCAAGCCCTGCCCCGCGGCCAGCGGCGCCGCCTGCGGGTGCGCCTGCCGTTCCTCGCCTGCGTCGACAACGCCGCCCCGACCGCGCGCCAGAGCGCCTTCGGCCCGGCCCGTCGCGGCCAGCTGCGCGCCGAGGACGTGACCATCATCGAGGACAACCTGCTCGCCGAAGCCCAACTGCAGCCGGCCCGCCCGCGGCCCAAGCGGCTCAAGGTGATCAAGGCCAAGACCGGCGCCGAACGGATGAAGGCGGCCACGGCCAAGGCATCCGGCGGCGGCGGCAAGGTGCTCAAAGATGTCTCGCCACAGGAAGGCGCCGAGGCTATCTTCAAGCTTCTGATTGAAGAAGGGGTGCTGCGCTAAGGCGCGGCACCGGCCGTTAAACCGACGGAGCATAGCGAGCCATGATGCATGCCGACCTGATCGACCAAGAGGACTTCCGCGACCGCCTGGTGGCGCTGGGCCTCTCCATTCCGCCCGGCGTCAGCGCCGAGCAGGCCTGCGAGTACGCGGTTCAGGGCCTCAGCCCGGACCGCGCGCAGGCCCTGCGCCGGCTGGTCGAGGAGCTGCTGGGCGGCAACGCCACCCTGCTGCCGACCGTGCGCGAGGCGATCTCCCGCCACCTGCTGCCAGCCCTGGTGCCGCGCTGAGACGCAACTGCCGGGCATGAAAAAGGGGCGCATCGAGCGCCCCTTTTTTCTGCCTGCGGTCAGACCGGGCGGTTGGGGTACAGGCGTACGCTGGCGAAGGTCGATTCGCCCTGGGCGCGGGTCAGCGCGGTCATGGCGGTGGACGAGGACGGGCGCATCAGGTCCTCCGGCATCGGCACCAGGGCCACCACGTTGCTGGAGGTCTGGCCGGCGCGCTCATCGCGAGGCGGAATGCCGAAGTACTCGCGGTAGCACTTGGAGAAGTGCGGGGTGGAGACGAAGCCGCACACCGAGGCGACTTCGATGATCGACATCGAGGTCTGCTTTAGCAACTGGCGTGCACGGATCAACCGCAGCTTCAGGTAGTAGCGCGACGGCGAGCAGTGCAGGTACTTCTGGAACAGGCGCTCGAGCTGGCGGCGCGACACGTCGACGTAGCAGGCCAGCTCGTCGAGGTCGATCGGCTCTTCCAGGTTGGCTTCCATCAGCGCGACGATCTCCTGCAGCTTCGGCTGGTTGGTGCCGAGCATGTGCTTGAGCGGCACGCGCTGGTGATCCTGCTCGTTGCGGATGCGCTCGTAGATGAACATCTCGGAGATTGCCGCGGCCAGTTCGCGGCCGTGCTCGCGGCCGATCAGGTGCAGCATCATGTCCATCGGCGCGGTGCCGCCGGACGAGGTGCAGCGGGTGCGGTCGATGGAAAACAGGCGGGTGCTGATGGCGGCGCGGGGGAAGGCCTCCTGCATCGCCGCGAGGAATTCCCAGTGCACGCTGCAGTCGAAGCCGTCGAGCAGGCCGGCCTTGGCCAGCGCCCAGCTGCCGGTGCACACACCGCCGAGCTGGAGACCGTGACGGCCCTGCACCTGCAGCCAGTGCAGGTGCTCGCGAGTGACGCTGTGCTGGATATCCACGCCGCCGCAGACGATCACCGCGTCCAGCGCCGGGGCATTGTCCAGGCCGGCATCAGGGGTGATCTGCAGGCCATCGCTGGCGCTTACCGGCAGGCCGCTCTGGGTCAGGGTGTACCAGCGATACAACTCCTTGCCGGAGAGCTGGTTGGCCATGCGCAAGGGTTCCACGGCCGAAGCCAGGGAAATCAGGGTGAAGTTGTCCAGTAGCAGGAAACCAATGGACTGAGGAACACGGTTCTGGGGCTGGGCCCCTTGGTTGGACTGCGACATCAGAGAAACCCTCACGCTGAGCACGTATTCGAGCCTTCGTGGCGAGGCTCTTCATTGATCTTGTTGTTCTGGTATGTGACATACCCAGACCGGTATGAATCACAAGGCAAACGCCGTGCCTAATTTGATTGTCTGTTCAATAAAAAATGAACAACATCCAATCCACGTGCCATTCAGCCTTCCCAAGAGCGACAGAATCATCCTACCTGCGACGGCAAATGCTCAGACGCCCGAGCGCCTGAGCATTTCAGTAGCACTGCGGGTGCGACAGATTGTCACCCCAGCCTTCCGTCTGGTAACACCGGTAACAGACCAACGGTCCGGCAATTGACCCAGCGGTCGCTTCAGATTAGCCGAGAAGCGACCGGCGGCACGCCCCGAAATCGGGCGCAGTGGCTGTTGCCACGCACCAGAAAGGGCAGCGGCAGCGACCGCTCCGCTGCCTTGATACTAGTCGCGCACAGACCCTTCGCGACTCAACACTCGACCGCGCTGACCGCCAGGCCACCGCGCGAGGTTTCCTTGTACTTGTCGTGCATGTCGGCACCGGTATCGCGCATGGTGCGGATCACCCGGTCGAGCGAGATGAAGTGCTCGCCGTCGCCGCGCAGGGCCATCTGTGCGGCGTTGATCGCCTTCACCGCGGCGATCGCGTTGCGCTCGATGCACGGCACCTGGACCAGGCCGCCGACCGGGTCGCAGGTCAGCCCGAGGTTGTGCTCCAGGCCGATCTCGGCGGCGTTCTCCAGCTGCTCCGGGGTGGCGCCGAGGATCTCCGCCAGGCCCGCGGCGGCCATGGCGCAGGCCGAGCCGACCTCGCCCTGGCAGCCCACTTCGGCGCCGGAGATCGAGGCGTTCTTCTTGCACAGGATGCCCACGGCCGCGGCCGCCAGCAGGTAGTCGACCACGTCGGCCTCGCTCACCGCCGGGCTGAAGCGCACGTAGTAGTGCAGCACCGCCGGGATGATCCCGGCCGCGCCATTGGTCGGCGCGGTGACCATGCGCCCGCCGGCGGCGTTTTCCTCGTTCACCGCCAGGGCGAACAGGTTGACCCACTCCATGCCGCTCAGGGTCGAGCCGATCACGTTGGGCTTGCTCATCTCCTGCAGGCTGCGGTGCAGCTTGGCGGCGCGGCGCTTGACGTTGAGGCCGCCGGGCAGGATGCCCTCGTGCTTCAGGCCGTTGTCCACGCAGTCGCGCATGGCCTGCCACAGGCGCATCAGGCCGGCGCGGATCTCCGCCTCGCTGCGCCAGGCCTTCTCGTTCTCCATCATCAACTGCGACACGCGCAGGCCGTGCTGCTTGCACAGGCTCAGCAGCTCGGCGGCGCTGTTGAAGTCGTAGGGCAGCCGGGTGCTGTCCTGATCCAGCTGGCCGGCGGCGGCCTGTTCGGCGTCGACCACGAAGCCGCCGCCGATCGAGTAATAGGTGTCAGCGTGCAGCTCGCGGCCTTCGCCGCAGAACGCCGTCAGCGTCATGGCATTGGGGTGGTACGGCAGGTTCTCCTCCAACAGCAGCATGTCGCGCTGCCAGTCGAAGGCCACCGCCAGGCGCCCGTCCAGCTGCAGCTGGCCGCTGGCGCGCAGCGCCTCGATACGCGGAGCGATCTGGCTCGGGTCGATGCTGTCGGGCCACTCGCCCATCAGGCCCATGATCACCGCGGTGTCGCTGCCGTGACCGACCCCGGTGGCCGACAGCGAACCGTACAGGCGCACTTCGATACGACCCACGCGCTCGAGCAGGCGACGCTCGCGCAGGGCGCCGACGAACAGCGCCGCGGCGCGCATGGGGCCGACGGTATGGGAGCTGGAAGGCCCGATACCGATCTTGAACAGGTCGAACACACTAATAGCCACGACAATCTCCTGAACGGGGTGCTGCAATGCCGCCATCATCAAGATTTCGCCAGCACTCAGGAGTCCCATACCGACTCGCCTGTGTCCAAATCCGTCAGCCCTCGAACGGGACTGCCCGACGGGCCGTCCGGCAAGCGTGATCCAGTGCGCATTTCTCTCCATGAGCCATGCGATCCGCGACAAAATCGTTCCGTATGCGACTTCGCGCATAGGCACCAACCAACTTCCGGCGCCATGATCCAGGCGCCCATGCGCCGGCCGGCAACCCATCGCGTGCCTCGCCCAGGGCCACACGCCCCGCCCGTCCCGGAGCGGCAGGGAATCCGTCAACGGTGACTTGGATATGCCCATGACCCGATACAAGAGCTTTCTCCTGGCGGCCGCGCTGAGCACGCCGTTGCTGGCCCAGGCGGCCGATCCCGCGGCCTGCGACCGGGTGCGCCTGGCCGATGTCGGCTGGACCGATCTGATCGTGACCAACGCCGTCACCCGTCTGCTGCTCAGCGAACTGGGCTACCGCACGCAGATCAAGCGCCTGTCCGTGCCGGAGACCTACGACGCCCTGCGCAACAATGACCTCGATGTATTCCTCGACCTGTGGATGCCCAGCTCGGAAAAGGGCATACGCCCCTATCTGGATGACGGCTCGATCGAGCTCATCGCGGTCAACCTGGAAGGCGCCAAGTACACCCTGGCGGTCAACCAGGCCGGCTTCGACGCGGGGATCAGGAGCTTCGAGGACATCGCCAAGTTCAAGAAAGCCCTGGGCGGCAAGATCCACGGCATCGAGCCGGGCAACAGCGCCAACAAGACGATCCAGCAGATGATCGAGAAGAATGCCTTCGATCTCAGCGACTTCAAGCTGGTGGAGTCCAGCGAATCGGACATGATCCTGCACGTCAAACGCGCCGACCACCTCGGCAAAGCGGCGGTGTTCCTCGGCTGGGAGCCGCACCCGATGAACAACCAGCTGAAGATGAACTACTTGCCCGGCGGCGACGACTACTTCGGCCCCAACCTGGGCGGCGCCACCGTCTACACCGCGGTGCGCAAGGACTACGCCAGCCAGTGTCCGAACCTCGGCCGACTGCTGAAGAATCTGCGCTTCAGCCTGCAGATGGAGAACGATCTGATGGAAGCCATTCTCAACCAGAACACCACCCCCAGGCGCGAAGCCAAGGCCTGGTTGAAAGCCAACCCGCAGGTGCGTGCGCAATGGCTACAGGGCGTCAGCAAGCGCGACGGCAGCCCGATTAGCAGCGGCCAGCCGTAGTTAATTTCGAACACCCGAACCTCCCCCCGAGCCCCCGTCATACGGAGCCTCCACCCCGGAACAGGGCCTTCCGACCGCGCCCGGCGCGGTCGGCAGCCTTGGCCAAAGGGCCATCGAGTCTGTTAAGGTTTTTTTAGGCAGACAGCATGTCGTCGCCCAACACGTCGACGTCGCAAACCGATAATTGCGACGTCTCGAAGCCTATATCGTTGAGTCAGCCGATCTCGTCGCTGTCTTCTCCCCCGAGGGAGCTGGCAGACCGGAGCCCCACCGCTCTGGACCGAAAAAGATAAGCGCTGGCACCCCTACTTAGGCGCCGGCCTAACAAGAAAATTCGGATGCACGCGCATCTCGATGTTGAGATGTGATTTCCCAAAGGATTGGGCTTCGTAACACTGCCAGAGGGTTTGGAAAGCAGTTTGCAGCACGGCACAGCAAGGTTCACTCACCCACGCACTCGAGTAGCGCCCACGGCCATGGCCGGTGGAGCGACACCCCGATGGCGTCCGAGTACCCCGCCCCATCGTTCTGCAGCCTGTTGTCCAAACCCGGAAATCATGACCACCCACACAGGCAAGAACAGTCGGCATCACCTGACGAATGGCCCGAGGGCGCTCATCAGGTTCCATGTAGCTGGTCTGGATGTCTACTGAAGGGGAAACCTCCCATGAAGTCTGGAAAGATCGTCGTCGAGAACCTCTACAAGGTCTTCGGCCAAAACCCACAGGATGCCATCGACCTGCTCAAGCAGGGTTGGAGCAAGGACAAGATCCTTGCCGAGAAAGGCGCCGTCATCGGCGTCAGCGACGTGTCCTTCAGCGTCGAGGAGGGCGAGATCTTCGTCCTCATGGGCCTCTCGGGCTCGGGCAAGTCCACCCTGATCCGCCTGATCAACCGCCTCATCGAGCCCAGTGCCGGTGACGTCTACATCGACGGCCAGAACGTGGCCAAGATGGCCACCTCCGAGCTGGTCGACCTGCGTCGCCGCGACATGAGCATGGTCTTCCAGTCCTTCGCCCTGATGCCCTCGCGCAGCGTGCTGGACAACGCCGCCTTCGGCCTCGAGGTCGCAGGCGTCGGCCGCAAGGAGCGCGAGAAGCGCGCCATGGACGTGCTCGCCCAGGTCGGCCTGGACACCTTCGCCCACAAGTACCCCCATGAGCTGTCCGGCGGCATGCAGCAGCGCGTCGGCCTGGCCCGCGCCCTGGCGGTAGACCCCTCGATGATGATCATGGACGAGGCCTTCTCCGCCCTCGACCCGCTCAAGCGCCGCGAGATGCAGGACCTGCTGCTGGAGCTGCAGAAGACCCATCGGCGCACCATCATCTTCGTCTCCCACGATATCGAGGAGGCCATGCGCATCGGCAGCCGCATCGGCATCATGGAGGGCGGCAAGCTGATCCAGGTCGGCACCCCCCAGGAACTGGTCGACAGCCCGGCCAACGACTATGTGCGCAACTTCTTCGACACCGTCGACACCAACCGCTACCTCACCGCCGGCCAGCTCAAGGCCGACAGCGTGCCGCTCTACGTGCACAACGGCGTCGCCCCCGACGCCAACAAGGTGTGCAAGGAGCTGCAGGAGCTGGACAAGCACTACGCCTTCATCGTCGACGAGAACAAGCGTTTCTGCGGCTCCATCAGCCTGGAGAAGATCGCCCTGATGGTCGACGGCAACAGCCAGTGCGGCCTCGATCTCGACGTACTCAAGCGCATCGACCCGGTCCCCGAAGACATGCCGCTGGACCAGGTGATCGAACGCCTGGTGGACAACGAGGGGCCGATCCCGGTGATCGACGCCAACGGCCACTACAGCGGTGCCATCAGCAAGGGCCGCCTGCTGAATCGTATGCAGGGAGAATGACATGAGCGACAAGAAACTCGACCTGGGCAGCTGGGTCAACGATGTGGTCCAGCACCTGCTGGACAACTACAGCGGCGCCTTCGACAGCATCGGCAGCGTGGTCGCCGGTTTCTCCGAGGCCATCGAGGCCCTGCTGATGTTTCCGCCGGCCTGGCTGCTGATCGCCATCTTCGTCGGCCTCGGCCTGTGGCGCATCGGCGCGCGCTTCGCCGCCTTCACCGCGGTGTCGTTCATCCTCATCGTCATGACCGGCTTCTGGGAGCAGACCGTGGTCACCCTCGGCCTGACCTTCTCTTCGACCCTGATCAGCCTGCTGCTGGGCATCCCCCTGGGCATCTGGGCCGCGCGCAGCGAGCGGGTGGCCACCACCATCCGCCCGGTGCTGGACTTCATGCAGACCATGCCGGCGTTCGTCTACCTAATCCCGGCGGCCATGCTGTTCGGCCTCGGCCGCGTGCCGGGGATCATCGCCACGGTAATCTTCGCCATGCCGCCGGCCGTGCGCCTGACCAACCTGGGCATCCGCCAGGTCAACAAGGAGATCGTCGAGGCCGGCCAGTCCTTCGGCTGCACCGGCCGCCAGCTGCTGTTCAAGGTGCAGCTGCCCAACGCCATGCCGTCGATCATGGCCGGGGTCAACCAGACCATCATGATGGCCCTGTCGATGGTGATCATCGCCTCCATGGTCGGTGCCGGCGGCCTGGGCAATGACGTGCTGGCGAGCATCCAGCGCCTGGATATCGGTCTAGGCTTCGAGAGCGGCATGGCCGTGGTGTTGCTGGCGATCATTCTCGACCGCATCACCGAAAGTTTCGGGACCAAGCAGACTGAACCACGCAGCGGACTGATCAGCTGGGTGAGCGCGCGATTCCAGCGCCAGTGAACAGCACGCCTCTTAATTCATTCATACAGGGAGTCATTAATGAATAAGCTCAAGACCATCGCCGGCCTCGGCCTGCTGTCCTGCGCCCTGGTGCAGAACGCCTGGGCCCAGGAACCGGAAAGCTGCAAGCAGGTGCGTTTCGCCGAGATCGGCTGGGCCGACATCGCCGCCACCACCGGCGTCGCCATGACCCTGACCGAGGGCCTGGGCTACCAGCCGCGCAAGATCATGGCCTCGGTGCCGATCGCCTTCACCGGCGTGCAGAAAGGCCAGATCGACGTGTTCCTCGGCTACTGGGCGCCCTCCATGGACGCGGTGATCGAGCCCTTCGCCAAGGACGGTGGCGTCAAGGTGCTGCCGACGCCGAACCTGGAAGGCGCCAAGTACACCCTGGCGGTCCCCACCTACACCGCCGAAGCGGGCCTCAAGAGCTTCCAGGACATCGCCAAGTTCAAGGACGAGCTGGGCGGCAAGATCTACGGCATCGAGCCGGGCAACGACGGCAACCTGCTGATCGAGCAGATGATCAAGAACGACCAGTTCGGCATGGGCGGCTTCCGCATGGTCGAGTCCAGCGAGGCCGGCATGCTGGTCCAGGTGCAGCGCGCGGTGAAGAAGAAGGAGCCGGTGGTGTTCCTCGGCTGGGCCCCGCACCCGATGAACACCCAGTACGACATCACCTACCTGGCCGATGGCGATGACGTGTTCGGCCCGGACTACGGCGCGGCCAAGGTCTACACCGTGGTCACCCCGGACTACGAGGCGCGTTGTGCCAACGTCGGCAAGCTGCTGAACAACCTGCAGTTCAGCGTCGAGATCGAAAGCCAGCTGATGGAAAAAGTGCTGGAGAAGGAAGATCCGGTCGAAGTGGCGAAGAACTGGATCAAGGCCAACCCGGAAATGCTCGACAAGTGGCTGGCCGGTGTCACCACCTATGACGGCAAGGATGGCGTCGCCGCGGTCAAGCAGCACGTCGGCCTGTAAGGACCAGAGCCACGACCCGGTTCGTGGCTCGAAGACCAGCCGGTCGCCGGGGTTTCGCCCCGGCAACCGGCCGGCGCAGTACCCGCAATCAGAACGAGCCAGTAACACCAACAAGAACTGCAACTCACCCTGACGGAGTTACACCTATGCGCAAACTCAAGACCCTCCTCCAAGGCCTCGGCGCCGCCGCCCTGGCAGTCGGCATGTCCTCCGCCGTGGCCGCGGACAAGCCGACCCTGACCTTCGGTTTCGTCAACGGCTGGGACGACAGCGTCGCCACCAGCTACCTGGCCGCCGAAATCATGGAAAGCAAGCTCGGCTACGACGTCGAGCTCAAGCCCCTCGAGCCGGCCATCATGTGGCAGGGCGTAGCCCGCGGCGACATCGACGGCCTGCTCTCCGCCTGGCTGCCGGTGACCCACGGCGAGTATTACGCCAAGTTCAAGGACCAGCTCGAAGTGCTCGGCACCAACTACAACGACGCCAAGATCGGCCTGGTCGTGCCGGACTACGTCGAAGCCAAGAGCATCGCCGACCTGAACGCCACCAAGGCCGCCTACGACGGCAAGATCACCGGCATCGATGCCGGCGCCGGGATCATGCGCCGCACCGAGGAAGCCCTCGAGAAGTACAAGCTCGACTACAAGCTGATGCCGAGCTCCGGCCCGGCCATGGCCACCGCCCTGGCGCGCGCCATCAAGAAGAACGAAGCGATCGTGGTGCCGGGCTGGGTACCGCACTGGATGTTCGCCAAGTGGAAGCTGCGCTTCCTGGAAGACCCGATGGGCGTCTACGGCGAAGCTGAGCACGTCGACTCCGTGGTCAATCCAAGCTTCAAGGACAAGGCACCGGAAGCGGTCGCCTTCCTCAAGAAGTTCAACTGGACCAGCGAGGAAATCGGTGCGGTGATGCTGGCCATCCGCGACGGCGCCAAGCCGGAGCAGGCCGCCAAGGACTGGATCGCCGCCAACCCCGAGCGGGTCGAGTCCTGGCTGAAGTAAGCCACCTCAGCGATACAAAAAGCGGGCCTCGGCCCGCTTTTTTGTTTTTCCGTCCAGGCAGCTTCCCCCTGGCCTACCGCCCGTAACGGCGCGCGCCTTGAGGCGGCATCGACGCCAGGCCCAGGCCGCCGCCCATGAAAAGCCGCGCAAGCCGTGGCAGACTGTCCGCCACTCGGCGGCTCAGAGCCGGCATCCATTCGATAGAACAGACCCGGGAAGACCATGACCTGGAAAGTGTACTTATCCGGTGAAATCCATACCGACTGGCGCCAGCAGATCATCCAGGGCGCCGCAGCGCAGAGCCCGCAACAGGTGGTCGAACTGCTCAAGTACATAGTCGCCGAGGCCTAGCCGCGCTCTCGATCAACAGCTCGCTGCACGGGCTTTTCGGACGCCGCGCCACACATGTCCCCGGGCGACAATTCGTCTCCTAAAACGCGTTCTTTATTGATCGGTCAATAAAGAACGCCCTAGACTGCGTCCTTCCTCGCCAAGTCCCTGTCGCCGGAGAAACCGATGCCCAAGGTCGGAATGCAGCCGATCCGCCGCTCGCAGCTGATCGCCGCCACCCTCGAAGCCGTCGACCAGGTCGGCATGGGCGATGCCAGCATCGCCTATATCGCCCGCCTGGCCGGGGTGTCGAACGGCATCATCAGCCATTACTTCCAGGACAAGAACGGCCTGCTCGAGGCCACCATGCGCCACCTGATGCAGGCACTCAACCAGGCGGTGCGCCAGCGCCGCGCCAGCCTGCAGGACGACAGCCCGCGCTCGCACCTGCGGGCGATCATCGACAGCAACTTCGACGACAGCCAAGTCAACGGCCCGGCCATGAAGACCTGGCTGGCCTTCTGGGCCTCGAGCATGCACCACCCGGCCCTGCGCCGCCTGCAGCGGATCAACGACCATCGCCTGTATTCCAACCTCTGCGGCCAGTTCCACCGGCTCCTGCCGCAGCCCCAGGCCCGCGCCGCGGGCCGCGGCCTGGCGGCGCTGATCGACGGCCTGTGGCTGCGCGGGGCCCTGTCCGGCGAGGCCTTCGATACCCGCCAGGCGGTACAGATCGCCTACGACTACCTCGACCTGCAACTGGCCAAGGCCGATTCGCCCCCGGCCAGCCAGCCGGCGCGCACCAGCCGTCATCCGGCCAGCAGCCAGCACTGACGGCAAACCGGCCCCGCCGAACGGGCCGGCCCCGTATTTCAATTATTTCTCGCACCCCGCGAGGCCGTCTGCGCCGTCGCTTTCGGAGCAGGCTTTGTCGTTCCCGAACAGTTTTGTTGTTTGAGCGTTCAATAAAAATAAAGTAGGCTGGCTTCCACTTTGATCGGCGCGCATGGCCACAAGCATACCGCCGAGCCAGCCGGCCAGGGGCGACAAACCCGCCCGCCGGCCCTATCCAGATGCCAATCAAGAGGATTCGACCATGGCCCGATTCGACGAACAGAAGCTCTACATTGGTGGTCGCTACACCGACTCGAGCAGCGGCGCGAGCTTCGAGACCGTCAACCCGGCCAACGGCGAAGTGCTCGCCCAGGTGCAGCGCGCCGGCAAGGAAGACGTCGATCGCGCCGTCGCCAGCGCCACCGAGGGCCAGAAGGTCTGGGCGGCGATGACCGCCATGCAGCGCTCGCGCATCCTGCGCAAGGCCGTGGACATCCTCCGCCAGCGCAACGACGAGCTGGCCGCACTCGAGACCCTCGACACCGGCAAGCCGCTGTCCGAGACCCAGGCGGTCGACATCGTCACCGGTGCCGACGTGCTGGAGTACTACGCCGGCCTGATCCCGGCCCTGGAAGGCCAGCAGATCCCGCTGCGCGAATCGTCCTTCGTCTACACCCGCCGCGAGCCGTTGGGCGTGGTCGCCGGCATCGGCGCCTGGAACTACCCGATCCAGATCGCCCTGTGGAAGTCGGCCCCGGCCCTGGCCGCCGGCAACGCGATGATCTTCAAGCCGAGCGAAGTGACCCCGCTGTCGGTGCTCAAGCTGGCCGAGATCTATACCGAGGCCGGCCTGCCGGACGGCGTGTTCAACGTGCTCACCGGCAGCGGCCGCGAAGTCGGCCAGTGGCTGACCGAGCACCCGGGCATCGCCAAGGTCTCCTTCACCGGCGGCACCAGCACCGGCAAGAAGGTCATGGCCAGCGCCTCCGGCTCGACCCTCAAGGACGTGACCATGGAACTGGGCGGCAAGTCGCCGCTGATCATCTTCGAGGACGCCGACCTCAACCGCGCCGCCGACATCGCCATGATGGCCAACTTCTACAGCTCCGGTCAGGTCTGCACCAACGGCACCCGGGTGTTCATCCCGCGCAGTCTGCAGGCGCGTTTCGAGGCCAAGGTGCTCGAGCGCGTGCAGCGCATCCGCCTGGGCAACCCGGAAGATGCCAACACCAACTTCGGCCCGCTGGTCAGCTTCGCCCACATGGAAAGCGTGCTCGGCTACATCGAGACCGGTCGCAAGGAAGGCGCGCGCCTGCTCTGTGGCGGCCAGCGCGTGACCGACGGCGAATACGCCCGGGGCGCCTATGTCGCCCCGACCGTGTTCACCGACTGCCGCGACGAGATGACCATCGTGCGCGAGGAGATCTTCGGCCCGGTCATGAGCATCCTCGCCTACGACACCGAGGAAGAAGTGATCCGCCGCGCCAACGACACCGAGTACGGCCTGGCCGCCGGCCTGGTGACCCGCGACCTGGCCCGCGCCCACCGGGTCATCCACCAGCTGCAGGCCGGCATCTGCTGGATCAACGCCTGGGGCGAGTCGCCAGCGGAGATGCCGGTCGGCGGCTACAAGCAGTCCGGCGTCGGCCGCGAGAACGGCGTGGCCACCCTGGAGCACTACACCCAGGTCAAATCGGTGCAGGTGGAGCTGGGCGACTACGCCTCGGTGTTCTGAGCCCGATCGTAGGGGGACGGGTCGCGCAGCGGCCCGGTCCACCACACCACTGCAGATTCGCCATGGTGGATGAGGGCCCGGCCCAATCCACCCTACGCAGGAAGGTCCCATGTCCCAAGAATTCGACTACATCATCATCGGCGCCGGTTCGGCCGGCAACGTGCTGGCCACCCGCCTGACCGAGGATGCCGACGTCAGCGTGCTGCTGCTGGAAGCCGGCGGCCCCGACTACCGCCTCGACTTCCGCACCCAGATGCCCGCCGCCCTGGCCTTTCCCCTGCAGGGCCGGCGCTACAACTGGGCCTACGTCACCGACCCCGAGCCGCACATGAACAACCGCCGCATGGAGTGCGGCCGCGGCAAGGGCCTGGGTGGCTCCTCGCTGATCAACGGCATGTGCTACATCCGCGGCAACGCCCTGGACTACGACGGCTGGGCCAAGCTCGAGGGTCTGGAGGACTGGACCTACCTGGACTGCCTGCCCTACTTCCGCAAGGCCGAGAGCCGCGACATCGGCCCCAATGCCTACCACGGCGGCGACGGCCCGGTCAGCGTGACCACGCCGAAGACCGGCAACAACCCGCTGTTCCAGGCCATGATGGAAGCCGGGGTGCAGGCCGGCTACCCGCGCACCGACGACCTCAACGGCTACCAGCAGGAAGGCTTCGGTCCGATGGACCGCACCGTGACCCCCCAGGGCCGGCGTGCCAGCACCGCCCGCGGCTACCTGGACCAGGCCCGCGGCCGACCGAACCTGAAGATCATCACCCACGCCCTCACCGACCGCATCCTGTTCAGCGGCAAGCGCGCCATCGGCGTCGCCTACCTGCACGGCAACAGCGACACCCCGCTGACCGTGCATGCCCGCCGCGAGGTGCTGCTGTGCAGCGGCGCCATCGCCTCGCCGCAGATCCTCCAGCGCTCCGGAGTCGGCCCGGCCGCCCTGCTGCGCGACCTGGACATCCCGGTGGTGCACGAGCTGCCCGGCGTCGGCCAGAACCTCCAGGACCACCTGGAAATGTACCTGCAGTACGCCTGCAAGCAGCCGGTGTCGCTGTACCCGGCGCTGCAGTGGTGGAACCAGCCGAAGATCGGCGCCGAGTGGATGTTCCTCGGCAAGGGCACCGGCGCCAGCAACCAGTTCGAGGCCGGCGGTTTCATCCGCAGCAGCGAAGAGTTCGAGTGGCCGAACATCCAGTACCACTTCCTGCCGGTGGCGATCAATTACAACGGCAGCAATGCGGTCAAGGAACACGGCTTCCAGGCCCACGTCGGCTCCATGCGCTCGCCGAGCCGCGGCCGCGTCCACCTCAAGTCCAAGGACCCGCGCCAGCACCCGAGCATCCTGTTCAACTACATGGCCACCGAACAGGACTGGCGGGAGTTCCGCGACGGCATCCGCATCACCCGCGAGATCATGGCGCAGTCGGCACTCGACCCGTACCGCGGGCGCGAGCTGAGCCCCGGTGTCGACGTGAACAGCGACGCGGAACTGGACGCCTTCGTCCGTGAACATGCGGAAACCGCCTTCCATCCCTCGTGCTCCTGCAAGATGGGCGAGGACGACATGGCGGTGGTCGACGGCCAGGGCCGGGTGCACGGCATGGAAGGCCTGCGCGTGGTCGATGCCTCGATCATGCCGATCATCACCACCGGCAACCTCAACGCGCCGACCATCATGATGGCCGAGAAGATCGCCGACAAAATCCGCGGTCGCACCCCGCTGCCGCGCAGCACCGCGCCCTACTACGTCGCAGGCGGCGCCCCGGCGCGCCGGGCGGCCCAGCGCTAACCGGTCGCCCCGGCGACCTCGGTCGCGGCCAGCGCCCGCCGGCGCTGGCCGCGCCACCTCATCCCACAGCCACCGACACAGGCAAGCACTATCGATAGCACTCCACGCCCCCAGCCTCGCGCGCCGGGTTCCAGTAACTGAACTGAATTCTAATAAGAGAGGGTCCTACCCAAATGCAGTCAGGAAAGATCGTCGTCGAGAACCTCTACAAGGTCTTCGGCCAAAACCCACAGGAAGCCATCGAGCTGCTCAAGGAAGGCTGGAGCAAGGACAAGATCCTTGCCGAGAAGGGCGCCGTGATCGGCGTCAGCGACGTGTCCTTCAGCGTCGAGGAAGGCGAGATCTTCGTCCTCATGGGCCTCTCGGGCTCGGGCAAGTCCACCCTGATCCGCCTGATCAACCGCCTCATCGAGCCCAGTGCCGGTGACGTCTACATCGACGGCCAGAACGTCGCCAAGATGGCCAATGCCGAGCTGGTCGACCTGCGTCGCCGCGACATGAGCATGGTCTTCCAGTCCTTCGCCCTGATGCCTTCGCGCAGCGTGCTGGACAACGCCGCCTTCGGCCTCGAGGTCGCAGGCGTCGGCCGCAAGGAACGCGAGAAGCGCGCCATGGACGTGCTCGCCCAGGTCGGCCTGGACACCTTCGCCCACAAGTACCCCCACGAGCTGTCCGGCGGCATGCAGCAGCGCGTCGGCCTGGCCCGCGCCCTGGCCGTGGACCCCTCGATCATGATCATGGACGAGGCCTTCTCCGCCCTCGACCCGCTCAAGCGCCGCGAGATGCAGGACGTGCTGCTGGAGCTGCAGAAGACCCACCGGCGCACCATCATCTTCGTCTCCCACGACATCGAGGAGGCCATGCGCATCGGCAACCGCATCGGCATCATGGAAGGCGGCAAGCTGATCCAGGTCGGCACCCCGCAGGAGCTGGTCGACAGCCCGGCCAACGACTACGTGCGCAACTTCTTCGACACCGTCGACACCAATCGCTACCTCACCGCCGGCCAGCTCAAGGCCGACAGCGTGCCCACCTACGTGCATAACGGCGTGGCGCCATGCGCCCTGGCCATCTGTCAGGAACTGCAGGCCCAGGACAAGCACTACGCCTTCGTCCTCGACGAGAACAAGCGCTTCTGCGGCTCCATCAGCCTGGAGAAGATCGCCCTGATGGTCGACGGGGTGAACCCGCGCGAGCTGAGCCGGGACCTGCTCAAGCAGGTCGAGCCGGTCTCTGAGGACATGCCGCTGGACCAGGTGATCGAGCGCCTGGTGGACAACGAGGGGCCGATCCCGGTGATCGACGCCAACGGTTTCTACAGCGGCGCCATCAGCAAGGGCCGCCTGCTCAACCGCCTGCAGGGAGAATGACATGAGCGACAAGAAACTCGACCTGGGCAGCTGGGTCAACGACGTGGTCCAGCACCTGCTGGACAACTACAGCGGCGCCTTCGACAGCATCGGCAGCGTGGTCAGCGGCTTCTCCGAGGGCGTCGAAGCCCTGCTGATGCTGCCGCCGGCCTGGCTGCTGATCGCCATCTTCGTCGGCCTCGGCCTGTGGCGCATCGGTGCGCGCTTCGCCGCCTTCACCGCGGTGTCGTTCATCCTCATCGTCATGACCGGCTTCTGGGAGCAGACCGTGGTCACCCTCGGCCTGACCTTCTCCTCGACCCTGATCAGCCTGCTGCTGGGCATCCCCCTGGGTATCTGGGCCGCGCGCAGCGAGCGGGTCGCCACCACCATCCGCCCGGTGCTGGACTTCATGCAGACCATGCCGGCCTTCGTCTACCTGATCCCGGCGGCCATGCTGTTCGGTCTCGGCCGCGTGCCGGGGATCATCGCCACGGTGATCTTCGCCATGCCGCCGGCCGTGCGCCTGACCAACCTGGGCATCCGCCAGGTCAACAAGGAGATCGTCGAGGCCGGCCAGTCGTTCGGCTGCACCGGCCGCCAGCTGCTGTTCAAGGTGCAGCTGCCCAACGCCATGCCGTCGATCATGGCCGGGGTCAACCAGACCATCATGATGGCCCTGTCGATGGTGATCATCGCCTCCATGGTCGGCGCCGGCGGCTTGGGCAACGACGTGCTGGCGAGCATCCAGCGCCTGGATATCGGTCTGGGCTTCGAGAGCGGCATGGCCGTGGTGTTGCTGGCGATCATCCTCGACCGCATCACCGAAAGCTTCGGCACCAAGCAGACCGCACCACGCAGCGGCCTGATCAGCTGGGTAAACGCGCGCTTTCAACGCCAGTGACCAGCCTTCACCCTACCTACCCCCAGAGGAATCGCTTATGAACAAGCTCAAGACCATCGCCAGCCTCGGCCTGCTGTCCTGCGCCCTGGTGCAGAACGCCTGGGCCCAGGAACCGGAAAGCTGCAAGCAGGTGCGCTTCGCCGAGATCGGCTGGGCCGACATCGCCGCCACCACCGGCGTGGCCATGACCCTCACCGAAGGCCTGGGCTACCAGCCACGCAAGATCATGGCCTCGGTACCGATCGCCTTCACCGGCGTGCAGAAAGGCCAGATCGACGTGTTCCTCGGCTACTGGGCACCCTCGATGGACGCGGTGATCGAGCCCTTCGCCAAGGACGGTGGCGTCAAGGTGCTGCCGACACCGAACCTGGAAGGCGCCAAGTACACCCTGGCGGTCCCCACCTACACCGCCGAAGCGGGCCTCAAGAGCTTCCAGGACATCGCCAAGTTCAAGGATCAGCTGGGCGGCAAGATCTACGGCATCGAACCGGGCAACGACGGCAACCTGCTGATCGAACAGATGATCAAGGGCGACCAGTTCGGCATGGGCGGCTTCCGCATGGTCGAGTCCAGCGAGGCCGGCATGCTGGTCCAGGTGCAGCGCGCGGTGAAGAAGAAGGAGCCGGTGGTGTTCCTCGGCTGGGCCCCGCACCCGATGAACACCCAGTACGACATCACCTACCTGGCCGGCGGCGATGACGTGTTCGGCCCGGACTACGGCGCGGCCAAGGTCTACACCGTGGTCACCCCGGACTACGAGGCGCGTTGCGCCAACGTCGGCAAGCTGCTGAACAACCTGCAGTTCAGCGTCGAGATCGAAAGCCAGCTGATGGAGAAAGTGCTGGAGAAGGAAGATCCGGTCGAAGTGGCGAAGAACTGGATCAAGGCCAACCCGGAAATGCTCGACAAGTGGCTGGCCGGTGTCACCACCTATGACGGTAAGGATGGCGTCGCCGCGGTCAAGCAGCACGTCGGCCTGTAACGCTCCGTCGTTCCCCCAGAACGCCGCCCACTTGGGCGGCGTTCTGCTTTCAGCGCGGCGCCTGCGACCGCTGCACGCCGCCGCCCTTGTCGCGGTCCGCGCCTTCGCGCCATGATGAAGGTCTGATCGGCTCGACCCATCCGCCACTGCCGCCCTGAACGGCGCCGCTCCGTGCAAGGAACCGTCGCATGTACCAGGCCTTCGCCGCCCTCAAGCGCCACTTCGCCGCACTGCACTGCGCGGCCGAGCACTGGTCGCTGCGCTACGTGCGCCAGGACGACCGCCAGCTGTGGGTGCGCAAGCACATCGCCGAACCGCCGCGCTTCAGCCGCGACGAGGGCGCCATGCTCAGCGTGCGCCTGGCGGGGGTCGAGGCCTATGCGGCGACCAGCGACCTGTCCCGCCAGGGCCTGCAGGCCGCCCTCGAGCAGGCGACCGAACTGGCCCGGCGCCTCGCGTCCTGCGCCCTGCTCGACCAGCGCACGCTGGAACCCTCCAGCGCCCGCGGCGACTACCGCTCGCCCGGCCTCGACCAGCCCTTCCCCTCGCTCGCCGAGTGCTACCAGCTGCTCGCCGCCGAGTCGGCGGCGGTGCCGGGCGATCCGCGCCTGGTCACCTGGCGGGTCGGCCTGCAGGTCAGCGAGGTCGAGCAGCTCTACCTGAACAACAGTGGCGCCGAGCTGAGTTCGGCGCAGCGCTTCGTCTACCCGCACCTCGGCGTCACTGCCTACGACGGCAGCGACAGCCAGACCCGCCACCTCGGCGGCGCCCACCTCGGCCAGCAGGGCGGCGCCGAGGTGATCGCGCGCCTGGGCCTGGTCGGCGCCGCGCCCCGGGTCGCCGACCAGGCCCTGCAACTGCTGCTGGCGCCCAACACGCCCAGCGGGCCGCGCGACCTGCTGCTGATGCCCGACCAGATGATCCTGCAATTGCACGAGTCCATCGGCCACCCCCTGGAGCTGGACCGCATCCTCGGTGACGAACGCAACTTCGCCGGCACCAGCTTCGTCAAGGTCGAGGATTTCGGCCACCTGCAGTACGGCTCGCGGCTGCTCAACGTGAGCTTCGACCCGACGCCTGCCGAGGAGCTGGCCAGCTACGCCTTCGACGACGACGGCAGCCCGGCGCGCAAGACCCTGCTGATCCGCGACGGACTGTTGCTGCGCCCCCTGGGCGGCGCCCTGTCGCAGCTGCGCAGCGGCCTGCCGGGGGTGGCCAACAGCCGCGCCAGCAGCTGGAACCGCCCGCCCATCGACCGCATGGCCAACCTCAATATCGAGCCGGGCAACCACAGCCTGGCGCAGCTGATCGGCGGCATCGAGCAGGGCATCCTGATGGCCAGCAACCGCTCCTGGTCCATCGACGATGCGCGCAACAAGTTCCAGTTCGGCTGCGAATGGGGCCAGCTGATCGAGCACGGCGAGCTGCGCGGGGTGGTCAAGAACCCCAACTACCGCGGCGTCTCCAGCCAGTTCTGGCGCTCGCTCAGGGCGGTCGGCGATGCCAGTACCGTCGAGGTGCTGGGCACCCCGCACTGCGGCAAGGGCGAGCCGAACCAGGTGGTGCGGGTCGGCCATGCCACCCCGGCCTGCGTGTTCGCCGCGGTCGACGTATTCGGCGGAGCCAGCTGATGAACGATCACGCCCACAGCCAGTTCGAGGCCCTCAGTCAGTGGCTGGGCGGCGCCCTGCTCGCCGACGAGGAGTTCAGCCTCGGTTACAGCGCCGAGTGCTCCGACTTCGTCCGCTTCAACCAGGCCAGAGTGCTCCAGGCCGGCCAGGTGCGGCAGGCCAGCCTGAACCTGCAGCTGATCCACCAAGGTCGCCATGCCGAGCAGCAGCTGAGCCTCAGCGGCGTGCCGCAGGTCGACCGCCAGCGCCTGGGCGAGGCCGTGCGGCAGCTGCGCGCGATCCTGCCCCTGCTGCCAGCCGATCCCTACCTGCAGTTCAACCGCGAGCCCTGGCACAGCCAGGCCCAGCGGCTCGAGACCCTGCCCGACAGCGCCGAGGTGATCGCCGAGGTGACGCGCCAGGCCGCCGGCCTCGACCTGGTCGGTTTCTACGCCGCCGGCCCCATCAGCCGCGGCTTCGCCAGCTCCAGCGGGGCCTTCGGCTGGCACCAGGCGAGCAGCTTCAACCTCGACTGGAGCCTGTTCCACGGCAACGGCCAGGCGCTCAAGGCGCAGTACGCCGGCCAGCACTGGCAGGCCGACGCCTTCGCCGAACGCCTGCGCCAGGGGCAGGAACAACTGGCCTACCTGGGCCTGCCGCCGCGCACCCTGGCGCCGGGCGACTACCGCGCCTACCTGGCCCCTGCCGCGCTGCAGGAGCTCCTCGAGCTGCTGGCCTGGGGCGGTTTCTCCGCCCAGGCCCTGGCCGAGAAGGACAGCCCGCTGCAGCGCCTGCACAGCGGCGAGGCCCGGCTCAGCCCGCTGCTGCACCTGCACGAGCAGGTCAGCGACTCGCTGCTCCCCGGCTTCTCCAGCGAGGGCTTTGTGCGCCGCGACCTGCGCCTGATCCGCGCCGGCCTGGCCGAGGAAAGCCTGGTCAGCGCCCGCAGCGCCGCCGAGTACGGCCTGCCGGCCAATGGCGCCAGCCCCTGGGAGGCGCCGGCCGCCCTGGCGATGGCCGGCGGCGATCTGCCCCAGGAACAGATTCTCGAACGCCTCGGCCGCGGCCTATATATCGGCAACCTGTGGTACCTCAACTACTCCGACCGGCCCGCCGCGCGGATCACCGGCATGACCCGCTTCGCCTGCTTCTGGGTCGAGGACGGCCGCATCCAGGGGCCGCTGACCAGCATGCGCTTCGACGACAGCCTCTATCGCCTGCTCGGCAGCCAGCTCGAGGCGCTGACCGGCGAGCGCGAGCTGAGCCTGTCCACCAGCACCTACCAGCAGCGCCACAACGGCTCGACCCTGCTGCCGGGCGCCCTGCTCGGCGGCCTGACCCTGACCCTGTAGCACAGGGCCTCGCGGCGTCCGCCGTCGGGCCGGCGCGGCCAGCGGCTCCGCGCCTAGCCGGCCGCGCCTGTTACACTGCGCGCCATTTCGTTCTTTCGCAGGTTCCAACCGTGACGTCCACCGCCTTCAACTCCCTGCCGCTGTCCGCCGCCATGCTGGCCAACCTCGAGTCCCTCGGCTACGCACAGATGACGCCGATCCAGGCGCAGAGCCTGCCGGTGATGCTCAAGGGCCTGGACCTGATCGCCCAGGCCAAGACCGGCAGCGGCAAGACCGCGGCCTTCGGCATCGGCCTGCTGCATCCGCTGAACCCGCGCTACTTCGGCTGCCAGGCCCTGGTGCTGTGCCCGACCCGCGAGCTGGCCGACCAGGTGGCCAAGGAGATTCGCCGCCTGGCCCGCGCCGGCGACAACATCAAGGTGCTGACCCTCTGCGGTGGCGTGCCCTTCGGCCCGCAGATCGGCTCCCTGGAACACGGTGCGCAGATCATCGTCGGCACCCCGGGGCGGGTGCAGCAGCACCTGGACAAGGGCACCCTGAAGCTCGACGGGCTCAACACCCTGGTGCTGGATGAGGCCGACCGCATGCTCGACATGGGCTTCTACGACAGCATCGCGGCGATCATCAATCAGACCCCGAGCCGGCGCCAGACCCTGCTGTTCTCCGCCACCTACCCGGCGGCCATCAAGCAGCTGTCCGCCGCTTTCATGCGCGACCCGCAGCAGGTCAAGGCCGAGGCCCTGCACGACGACAGCCAGATCGAACAGCGCTTCTACGAGATCGCCCCGGAGCAGCGCCTGGACGCGGTGGTCAAGCTACTGGCCAGCTTCCGCCCCGAGTCCTGCGTGGCCTTCTGCTTCACCAAGCAGCAGTGCCAGGAGGTGGTCGATCACCTGGGCAGCCGCGGCATCTCCGCCGCGGCGCTGCACGGCGACCTCGAGCAGCGCGACCGCGATCAGGTCCTGGCGATGTTCGCCAACCGCAGCCTGTCGGTACTGGTGGCCACCGACGTGGCCGCCCGCGGCCTGGACATCGACGCCCTGGACATGGTGATCAACGTCGAGCTGGCGCGCGACTCGGAGACCCATATCCACCGCGTCGGCCGCACCGGCCGTGCCGGCGCCAAGGGCCTGGCGGTGAGCCTGGTGGCGCCGGCCGAGGCGCACCGCGCCCAGGCCGTGGAGACCCTGCAGAAAGGCGCGCTGACCTGGCACCCGCTGGACAGCCTGAAGGCCCAGGCCGGCGAGCCGCTGCAACCGCCGATGATCACCCTGTGCATCGGCGCCGGGCGCAAGGACAAGCTGCGCCCCGGCGACATCCTCGGCGCCCTCACCGGCGAGGCCGGGATTCCCGGCACCCAGGTCGGCAAGATCGCCATCTTCGACTACCAGGCCCTGGTCGCGGTCGAGCGCGGCATCGCCAAGCAGGCGCTCAAACGCCTCACCGACGGCAAGATCAAGGGCCGCTCGCTGCGCGTACGCGCCCTCTGAGTCCCGACCAACCGCGGCCGCACCCGCTACAGGAGTTGATCGTGCGCAACATTCTGGTCATCGAAGACAGTCCGCTGGTACTGAAGATCCTCGAACACCTGTTCCGCCAGGAGCCCGAGCTGCAACCGCTGTTCTGCGCCTCGCTGGCCGAGGCCCAGGTCATGCTGGAGAGCTCCGCCGAGCTGTTCTTCGCCGCCATCGTCGACCTGCACCTGCCGGATGCGCCGCACGGCGAGAGCGTCGACCTGGTGATGCACTACGGCCTGCCGTGCATCGTGCTCAGCGGCTCGTACGACGAACAGCGGCGCGACCAGCTGCTGCTCAAGGGGGTGGTCGACTACGTGCTCAAGGAGAGCCAGCACTCCTACGAGTACGCCTTCCGCCTGCTGCACCGCCTGGAAAGCAACGGCCGGGTGAAGATCCTCGTCGCCGAGGACTCCGACGCCACCCGCCAGTACATCCGCCACGTGCTGGCGCCGCACCGTTTCCAGCTGCTCGAGGCCCGCGACGGCGACGAGACCCTGCGCATCCTCCAGGCGCAGCCGGATATCGACCTGCTGGTGGTCGACCACAGCATGCCCGGGCTCAGCGGCTTCGAGCTGGTCAAGCTGCTGCGCCAGCAGATGAAGCGCCACGAACTGATCATCATCGGCCTGTCCGCCGACGCCAAGGGCTCGCTCAGTGCCAAGTTCATCAAGCACGGCGCCGACGACTTCCTGCGCAAGCCGTTCTGCCCGGAAGAGTTGAACTGTCGGGTGATCTCGACCCTGGAGCGGCGCGACCTGCTGCGCGCCCTCAAGCAGGCCGCGCAGTTCGACGCGCTGACCGGCCTGAACAACCGCCGGGCCTTCTACGAGCAGGGCGTCGGCCAACTGCAGCAGGCGCAGCGCGCCGGCCGCGCCCTGAGCGTGGCGATGATCGACCTGGACCATTTCAAGCGGATCAACGACCAGCACGGCCACGCCAGCGGCGATGCCGCCCTGGTCGCCTTCGCCGGCGCCTTCCTCGAGGCCTTTCCCGACGCCCTGCTCGCGCGCCTCGGCGGCGAAGAGTTCGCCCTGCTCAGCCAGCAGGACGCGGCCGACCTGGCCCAGGGCCTGGACCGCTTGCGTGTGCGCTGCGCCGGATTGCCCTACAGCGCCGGCGCGCCGCCACTGTCCTTCAGCGCCGGGGTCAGCCAGGGCGCAGGCACTAGCCTGGAGAGCCTGCTGCACGAGGCCGACCAGCGCCTGTATCGCGCCAAGCACCAGGGCCGCGGCCTGACGGTCTGGCAGTAACGCTACAGGCCGTGGCGCCGGAAGATGGCGGCATAGCTGCCATCGGCGCGCATCGCCTCGATGGCGCGGTTGAACGCCTCGGCGATGCGCTGGTGATCCGGGCGACCGAGCCCCACCAGCACATGCAGGCCATTCTCGCTCAGGGGCTGCGCGACGAATTCCAGGTCATCGCGGATGTCCCGTAGCTCGCGGGCGAAATGGTAGCGCGCGACGATCTCGTCCTCCGGCATCATCTCCACCCGCCTGGCATGGACCATGCGCGCGCCGCTGAGAAAACTGCTGACCTTGACCTTGCGCAGCCGCCCGTCCTTATCGAACACCGGTGAATAGGCGTAGTCGCGCATCACCGCGATGCGGTGGGGATAGAGATCGGCCAGCGTGTCGAACTGCAGCGGGCGATCCTTGCGCCGCAGCAGGCGAATGCGATTGACCAGAAATGGCTGGGAAAAGTAGCCGAAGGCGGTGCGGTCCTCGCTGTACCAGGCGTTGATCAGCACGTCGTAGTCGCCCAGGCGCAGGCCGCGCACGGCTCGGGCCCAGGGCACCTCCACATAGTCAGTG
The DNA here is from genome assembly GCF_013388395.1 of Pseudomonas sp. LPB0260. Taxonomy (NCBI): domain Bacteria; kingdom Pseudomonadati; phylum Pseudomonadota; class Gammaproteobacteria; order Pseudomonadales; family Pseudomonadaceae; genus Pseudomonas; species Pseudomonas sp. LPB0260. The sequence continues at coordinate 842,756 of NZ_CP058247.1, forward strand.
GCATAGCCGGCGCGGCTGAACGCGGTCTCGACCAGGTCCGAGGCCAGGCCATGGTTGAGCAGCTTCTGGTCGTTGAACGGCGGCCAGGGGCTGGCGACCAGGCGCAGTCGCTCCGCGGCCCCGGCCAGGCCGGGCCAGGCCAGCAACAGCAGCGACAGACAACAGACGCGCAAACCTGTCATAACGGGCTATCCATAGCGAAACATTGGTCAATACTAGTCATCACGCACGAAAACACCTGTGGCCTGGGTCTCGTCATGGCAGCAGCCTGGCAAGTACCCAGCGCTCGAGCAACGCCCCATCCGAGAGGAACCGCCGATGAACAGCCTGCGATCGTTGTCGAGCCTCGCCCTGCTGCTCTGCAGCGTGCTCGCCCAGGCCGCAGACGGGCTGGTGGTGCTGCCCAGCCCGCACAGCGCCGCCGATACCATGAACCGCCTGGAGCTCGCCGTAAAGCAACGCGGGCTGCAGGTCTTCGCCCGGATCGACCACGCCGCCGGCGCCGCCAAGGTCGGCCAGGCGCTGCGCCCCACCGAACTGCTGATCTTCGGCAACCCCCAGGGCGGCACGCCGCTGCTGCAGTGCGCGCAGAGCGCCGGCATCGACCTGCCGCTCAAGGCGCTGGTCTGGGAGGATGCTGCGGCCCAGGTCTGGCTCGGCTACAACGACCCCGCCCATATTGCCGAACGGCATGAGATCGCACAGTGCCCGGTGGTCGGCAAGTTGAGCGAGGCCCTGGCGGATATCGCGGCATCAGTCGTCACGCCCTGAAGCGCAGCCATCGGGTAAGATGCGCGCTATTCGGTGCCGCGCTGGCGGCGCCCGTCGGGTTGTGGGGAAGTGGCTGTGCAAGTGACGGATGTGGTGATTATCGGCGCCGGCGCCGCCGGTTTGATGTGCGCGCTGACCGCCGCCGGGCGCGGACGGCGGGTGCTGCTGCTGGACCACGCCAACAAGGCCGGCAAGAAGATCCTGATGTCCGGCGGCGGGCGCTGCAACTTCACCAATATGTATTGCGAGCCGGGCAACTTCCTCTCCGAAAACCCGCACTTCTGCAAGTCGGCCCTGGCCCGCTACAGCCAGTGGGACTTCATCGGCCTGGTGGCCAAGCACGGCGTGCCCTACCACGAGAAGAAGCTCGGCCAGCTGTTCTGCGACAACAAGTCCAGCGACATCCTCGAGATGCTCCTGGCCGAATGCGCCGATGTCGGCGTCGAGTTGCGCCTGCAGACTTCGGTCAGCGAGATCGCCCGGGTGGAAAGCGGCTACCAGTTGCAGACCAGCGCCGGCCAGGTCGCCTGTCAGTCGCTGGTGATCGCCACCGGCGGCCTGTCGATCCCCACCCTGGGCGCCAGCGGCTTCGGCTATCAGGTGGCCAAGCAGTTCGGCCACCAGCTGTTGCCGACCCGCGCCGGCCTGGTGCCGTTCACCATCACCGACCCGCAGCTGAAGATACTGTGCACGGAGCTGTCCGGCACCTCGGTGGAAGATTGCCTGGTCAGCTGCAACGGCCAGAGCTTTCGCGAGAACATTCTGTTCACCCACCGCGGCCTGTCGGGCCCGGCGATTCTGCAGATTTCCTCCTACTGGCAGCCGGGCGACAGCATCAGCATCGACCTACTGCCGCATATCGACCTTCCGGACTGGCTGGCCACCCAGCAGGCCGCGCGACCGAACAGCGAGCTGAAGACCCTGCTCGCCGAGCTGTTCACCAAGAAGATGGCCGGCCTGCTGGCCGACAGCTGGTTCGTTTCCAAGCCGCTGAAGCAGTACAGCCCCGCCGAGCTCAGGGCCATCGCCGAGAAGCTCGCCGACTGGCGCCTGGTACCGGCCGGCACCGAGGGCTATCGCACCGCCGAGGTGACCCTGGGCGGCATCGACACCCGCGAGGTGTCGTCCAAGACCCTGGAGTCGCTGAAGAGCCCGGGCCTGTATTTCATCGGCGAGGTGCTCGATGTCACCGGCCACCTCGGCGGCTTCAACTTCCAGTGGGCCTGGGCCTCGGGCTACGCGGCGGCGCAGTATGTCTGAGCCATACCCCGCCATCCCGGCGCAGCTAGGCTGACTCCACCCCACTCGCCTCCTTCCAAGGATCGTTCGCCCGCATGACCCAAGACCAAGGACTGATCTTCGCCATCCTCGCCGCCACCATGGGCCTGTTCCTCTGGGGCCGCTGGCGTCACGACATAGTCGCCCTCGGCGCGCTGCTGGCCTGCGTGATCACCGGCCTGGTGCCGGATCAGCAGGCCTTCGTCGGCTTCGGCCATCCGGCGGTGATTACCGTGGCCTGCGTGCTGGTACTCAGCTTCGGCCTGCAAAGAACCGGGGCGGTCGACGCCATGGCGCAGCGGATATTGCCCGCCAATGCCGGACCGATGCTGTCGATCGCCGCCCTGACCGGGCTGGGCGCGGTGTTGTCGGCCTTCATGAACAACGTCGGCGCCCTCGCCCTGCTGATGCCGATCGCCTTGAAGATCGCCAGCAAACAAGAGCTGCCCCCCGGTCGCCTGCTGATGCCCCTGGCCTTTGGCACCATCCTCGGCGGCATGACCACGCTGATCGGCACGCCGCCCAACCTGATCGTCTCCAGCTTCCGTGCACAGAGCGGTGCCGGGCCCTTCGCCATGTTCGACTTCAGCCCGGTAGGCGTCGCCGTGGCGCTGACCGGCGTGGTGTTCATCGCCTTGGTCGGCTGGCGCCTGGTGCCGCGGCGCGAAGTGGCCGGCGCGGCCGGCTTTGATACGGGGACTTATATTACCGAGGCCCGGGTCAAGGAAGGCGCCAAGGCAGTAGGCAAGAGCCTGCGCGAGGTCGAGCAGCTGCTGGAGGAAGCCGACGCCCAGGTGGTGGGCATGGTGCGCAACAAGCTGCGCCTGTCGGCACCCAACCCGCGGCGCATCCTCCAGGCCGACGACGTGCTGATGATCGAGGCCGAGCCGGAGGCCCTCGGCGACGTGCTCAGCAAGCTGGGGCTGACCCTGGCCGCGGCGAAGAAAGCCGACAACAAGGCGGCTGATCAGGACGGCAACGCTGCCCAGGCAACGCCGGAAAAGAATAAAGCCGACGAGAAAAAAGACAGCAGCCATGAAGAGCGCGTCTTGCAGGAGCTGCTGGTACGCCCGGACTCTCCGCTGCTTGGCCTGGCGGCGAGCAATATCCGCTTGCGCCATCGCTACAACATCAACCTGCTGGCCATCTCACGGCACAGCCACCGTTCGATCAAGCGCCTGCGCTCAACCCAGTTCGAGCGCGGCGACGTGCTGCTGATGCAGGGCGAGGCAAGCGATATCAGTGATTTCGCCGGTGACTATGCCTGCGTGCCCCTGGCCGACCGCGCCATCAGCATCCCCAACCCGGGCCAGGCGGGCCTGGCCGCCGGGGTGATGCTGCTGGCGGTGGTGCTCGCCGCATTCGGCGTATTGTCGGCGGCGGTGGCCTTCGCCGCCGGCATGCTGGTGTTCATGGTGGCGCGGATCGTGCCCCTGCGCCTGCTCTACCAGTCCATCGACTGGCCGGTGATCGTACTGCTCGGCGCCATGATTCCGGTGGCAGGGGCCATGTCCGAGAGCGGCGCCGCCGACCTGTTGGCGCGCCTGCTGATGGAGCACGTCGCCCAGGGCAACCCGGTGGTGGTGCTGACCCTGCTGCTGGTGGTGACCATGACCCTGTCGGACTTCATGAACAATGCCGCCACCGCCGCGGTGATGTGCCAGATCGCCCTGAGCGCGGCCAGCCAGCTGGGGGTCAGCCCCGACTCGCTGCTGATGGCGGTGGCGATCGGCGCGTCCTGTTCGTTCCTCACCCCCATCGGCCACCAGAACAACACCCTGATCCTCAGCCCGGGCGGCTTCCGCTTCGGCGACTACTGGCGCCTCGGCCTGCCGATGGAAATCCTCGTGGTAGTGGTCAGCGTGCCGCTGCTGCTGCTGGTCTGGCCGCTCTGACGCGGCCGGCGCTCAGGCGGTCGGCGTCACGCCGAGGACGATATTGAAGCGAGCCACCTGCTCGCGCGCCACCGAGCCGGCCACCGGCACGAATGGCACGATCAACAGCTCGCGCAGCTTGGGGTCGCCGATCGAATTGAGGATGCCGTCACGGGCGTTCAAGCGTTCGCCACGGATATAGCACTGGGTGGTAAAGCGCGGCTGCCCCGGCAGGGTGACGGCGAAGTGGATATGCGGCGTGCGCCCCGGATAGGCCACCGGGCGGATGGTGCGGAAGCGGTAGCGACCGTCGCTGCCGGTGAGGAAGCGGCCGTAGCCCTGGAAGTTCCCATCGCGCCGCGCGCGGTCGCCGCCCTGGCTGTGCAGGTAGATGCCGTGGGCGTCGACCTGCCAGATCTCCACCAGGGCATCGGCCAGGGGCCGGCCGCGCGCATCGCGAATCCGCCCGTGCAGGTGCACCACGGTGCCACTGGCCGGCGTCAGGCTGTCGCCGACGATCAGCAGGTCGTTGTCCCGATCCAGCGGCAACGGGTCCGGATAGAAGGGGCCGAGGGTCTGTGCCGGGGTCAGCAGACGTTCGGCGAAGGCCCCCGGCGCAGCGAGCAACAAGGCAGCGCTGCCCATGCCCGCCATTAGCCGGCGCCGACTGATACACCCATTGCCCATGCCGTGCTCTCCTATGAGCCAATACCTGCACTAGAGATTAGCCGGGCTTGGCGGGCGGCGTCACGACAGGACGGCCGCGCCGCGCCGCGCATAAGCGCGAAGGGGGCCGGCGCCGCCCGCCATCCAGGCGGCGGGCGACGGAGCGCGCGGGCTAGAGGTGCTCCAACACGCTGGTGGCCGAGTGGTACGCCAGGCCATGGGCCTCGGCGACGCTGCCGCAGGTGATCAGGCCCCTGGCCACGTTGAGGCCGTTGCACAGGTGCGGGTCCTCTTCCAGGGCGCGCCGCGTGCCCTTTTCCGCCAGGGCGATGACGAACGGCAGGGTCGCGTTGTTCAGCGCCAGGGTCGAGGTGCGTGCCACCGCGCCGGGCATGTTGGCCACGCAGTAGTGCACCACCTCATCGACCACATAGGTGGGGTCGGCATGGGTGGTGGCCTTGGAGGTCTCCGCACAGCCGCCCTGGTCGATGGCCACGTCGACCAGCACCGCGCCCGGTTGCATCTGCCGGATCATCTCGGCACTGACCAGCTTGGGCGCCGCCGCGCCGGGGATCAGCACCCCGCCGATCACCAGGTCGGCCGCCAGCACCTGCTCGCGCAGGGCCGTGCGGGTCGAGTAGAGGGTGGTGATGCGGTTACCGTACTGGCTGTCCAGGCGGCGCAGGGCATCGACGCTCTTGTCCAGCACGGTGACGTCCGCGCCCAGGCCGACGGCCATGGCCAGGGCATGACTGCCGACCACGCCGCCGCCGAGTATCACCACCTTGCCCGGGGCCACGCCCGGCACCCCGCCGAGCAGCACGCCGCGGCCGCCGCGGGCCTTCTCCAGGCAACTGGCGCCGGCCTGGATCGACATGCGCCCGGCCACCTCCGACATCGGCGCCAGCAACGGCAGGCGGCCGTTGGCGTCGGTCACGGTTTCGTAGGCGATGCAGGTGGCGCCGCTGGCCATCAGCTCGTCGGTCTGCGGCCGATCGGGCGCCAGGTGCAGGTAGGTGAACAGCGTGTGATTCGGCCGCAACCGGGCGCGCTCGACCGCCAGCGGCTCCTTGACCTTGACGATCATCTGCGCCTCGTTGAACACCTGGGCGGCGTCCTTGGCGATCTGCGCGCCGACGGCCAGGTAGTCGGCGTCGCTGAAGCCGATGGCGCTGCCGGCATGGGTCTCGACCAACACCTCATGCCCCAGCACGGTCAGCTCGGCCACCGACTGCGGCGTCAGGCCGACGCGATACTCATGATTCTTGATTTCCTTGGGAACACCGATGCGCATAGCTACCTCCAGACGATAACCGGATGACCATAGGAAAAGTCTAGGCAACGCTCGCCGGCAGCCGGCCTGTATTGGCCGGGCCTTTCAGGAGAATCCCCTGAAATTTCTGAATTTCCGGCAGTGAATCGCGAGCGAAGAGCGCGTGACGCCACGCGCCGACGCGCCCGAGTGCCACCTCGCCGCCCCTATAAGCGCGCGTCTCAGGCCGTCGGAACTGCCAGCGCCTGGCCGTCAGGCTCGGCGCGTTTCACTGGCCCGCAGCTTGTCTGGTAGTGATTCAGCAGACGCTGGAACCAGGCCCCGACATTGGACTCCGTGGCCCAGGGCTGGGTGCCCAGGCACCAGGCCCAGAAGAACAGGCCGCCGACCAGGTAGTCGCTGCCACCGGCGCTGTCACCGTCCAGGTAGGGCTGATCGGCCAGCCAGGCCTCCAGTGGCGCCAGGGCCTGGCGCAGCTGCGCGGTGCCCGCCTGCGGGTCGGCGAAGGCCTCCAGGCTCATGCCCAGGGCCTTCTCGCGGGTGCTGCGGAAATACGCCTGGTCAGCCGGCGCGATCAACGCGTGGACCCGCGGCACGAGGATCTTCAGCAAAGGCATGCGCAGCGCCTGGAAGATCACCCGCTCGAGCAGTCGCGCCCGGCTCTGCGCTTCGCCGGTGCCGAGCAGGGGGCGCTCGGGATAGGCGCGGTCCAGGTACTGGAAGATCGCCACGCTGTCGTGCACCACGCAGTCGCCATCGCGCAGCACCGGCACCAGCTGTTGCCCGGAACAGGCCAGCGGCGCCTTGTCGGTGAAGCACAGCGGCCGGCTGTGGAACTCCAGGCCCTTGTGCAGCAGGGCCAGGCGCACGCGCCAGCAGTAGGGGGAAAACAGCAGCTCGGGGTCGGCCCCGCGCAGCTCGAAGAGTTCACGCATGTTCATCTCCATTGGGGCGGAGCCGAGCGGCTCCGATGGCGCTGCGGAAAGCGGCGGACTCGCAGCTCAGCCGTCAGGCCAGCGGCGAGGCAGGTTCAGAAAGCGGCTCGGCGCAGAGCGTTTCGTGGCGGCCGAGGTTCATCGGCCGAATTGATAACAAAACGCTCCCGGCATGCAACCCCGACGAAAGGCGAAGGCGCCCTAGGACTTGGGCATCTTGATGCTCTGCAACAGCTCGATCGGCAGCGGGAAGACGATGGTCGAGCTCTTGTCTCCGGCGATATTGCTCAGGGTCTGCATGTAGCGCAGCTGCATGGCCCCCGACTGGCGGCCGAGCATCTCGGCGGCCTGCATGAGCTTTTCCGAGGCCTGCAACTCGCCCTCGGCGTGAATCACCTTGGCCCGCCGCTCGCGCTCGGCCTCGGCCTGCTTGGCGATGGCGCGGATCATCGACTCGTCGAGGTCGACATGCTTGATCTCGACATTGGCCACCTTGATGCCCCAGGCGTCGGTCTGCGCATCGAGCACATGCTGGATATCCACATTGAGCCGCTCGCGCTCGGCCAGCATCTCGTCCAGCTCATGCTTGCCGAGCACCGCGCGCAGGGTGGTCTGCGCCAGCTGGCTGGTGGCCTTGAGGAAGTCCTCAACCTGGATGATCGCCTTCTGCGGGTCGAGCACGCGGAAGTACACCACGGCATTGACCTTGACCGAGACGTTATCCCGGGAGATCACGTCCTGGGTCGGCACATCCAGGACGATGGTCCGCAGGTCGACGCGCACCATCTGCTGGATGCCGGGGATGATGATGATCAGGCCGGGGCCCTTGACCCGCCAGAAGCGTCCCAGCTGGAACACCACGCCGCGCTCGTACTCGCGCAGGATGCGGAACGCCGAGACCAGCAGGGCGATCAGCAGCACCGCCAGGGCGGAAAAACTCAGTTCGAAACCCATGGTTACTCTCCTTTGGGCGGCGCCTCTTCGGCCGCCGCGACTTCCAGCATCAAACCCTTGCGCCCCAGCACCCGTACCTGCTGGCCGGCTCGCAATGGCACCTGGCTGACCACCTGCCACTTCTCACCCTGCAATTGCACCCAGCCACCGCTAAGGTTGTCCGGCGCCACGGCGTCGATCCGCACCAGGCTGCCGACCAGCTCGCTGTCGCCCCCGACCAGGGCGCGGCGCCGGGCGCGCAGGGCCATGCTCAGAATGACGAAGATCACCAGGCCGCTGGTGAGTCCCAGGGTCAGGATCAGCGCCAGGGGGATGCCGAAACCGGGCACATCGGTATCGATCAGGATCAGCGCACCAAAGCAGAACGCCACGATCCCGCCGATGCCCAGCACGCCGAAGCTCGGCATGAAGGCCTCGGCGGCGATGAAGGCGATGCCCAGCAGGATCAGCGCCACGCCGGCGTAGTTCACCGGCAACAGCTGCAGCGAGTAGAGCGCCAGGATCAGGCAGATACCGCCGAGCACGCCGCCGACCCCGGTGCCCGGGTTGGAGAACTCGAAGAACAGGCCGTAGACGCCGAACATCATCAGCAGCAGCGCCACGCTGGGGTTGGTGATCACCGCCAGCAACTGGGTGCGCCAGTCGGGCTCGTGGCTGACCAGCACGGCGCCCTCGGTGTCCAGGGTGACCTCCACGCCCGCGGCGGTGAAGGTCTTACCGTGCAGCTGCTTGAGCAGGTGCGCCAGATCGTTGGCCAGGTAGTCGATCACCTTGAGCTGCAGCGCTTCGGCCGCGGACAGGCTGACCGCCTCGCGCACCGCCTGCTCGGCCCACTCGGCGTTGCGCCCACGCATCTGCGCCAGGCCGCGGATGTAGGCCGAGGCGTCGTTGATCTGCTTCTTGCTCAGGGTATCGGTCGGCGCGCCGGCCTTTTCGGTCTTCTTCGTCTTGTCCGCCTTCTCGGCCTGCCCCTGCTGGTCGGGCTGCGCGGCCGGCTCGCTTTCCTTGCCCGCCTCCGGCTGCTCCGGTTTCGGCGACGGCGAGCCGGGCATGCCGCCGATCTGCACCGGCGTCGCCGCGCCGAGGTTGGTACCCGGCGCCATGGCCGCAATATGGCTGGCATAGAGGATATAGGTGCCGGCGCTGGCCGCCCGCGCGCCGCTCGGCGCGACATAGCTGGCGACCGGGATCGGGCTGGCGAGTATCGCCTTGATGATGTCGCGCATCGAGGTGTCCAGGCCACCGGGGGTGTCGATGCTGATCACCACCAGTTGCGCGCCCTCGTCCACCGCCCGCGCCAGCCCGCGCACCAGATAGTCGGCGCTGGCCGGGCCGATCGCGCCGTCGACGCGCAGTTCCACCACCAGGGCTGGCGCCGCACTCAACCAGGTCGGCACCAGCAGCAGGGCCAGGGCGAGGCATACACGGCGCGCCGACGCCAACGTCGCGGAAAACTTCACGGTCCTCTCCATGACAGCCGCCACGGTGATGCCTCAGACATGAGACGCGACTGCCTGCCTAGAGGATAGTCCATGGTTTATCCCAGGCCGCCCCGTCGCCTGGCGCCCGGGCCCGGCGCAGGGGGAGTGCCGCCGGCCGCTCTATTCCAGTAGTCTTCGACGCAAGTCTCGCGGACAAGGCCGTTCAACGATGTCGTCTCCCTCCCTGCGCCACTCCCTGCGTCGCCTCTGGGCGCTGGACAAGTTCAGCTACAGCCTGCGGGTGTTCATCGCCCTGGGCGGCAGCCTGCTGCTGTGCTGGTCGCAGGGCTGGATGCACGCACTGATCCCGCTGTTCCTCGGGGTGATCGCCAGCGCCCTGGCGGAAACCGACGACAGCTGGCAGGGCCGGCTCACCGCCCTGCTGGTGACCCTCGGCTGCTTCAGCGCGGCGGCCTACACGGTGGAGCTGCTGTTCCCCTACCCCTGGCTGTTCGTCGCCGCCCTGGCCCTGTCGAGCTTCGCCCTGACCATGCTCGGCGCCCTCGGCGAGCGTTTCGCCACCCTCGGCTGGGCGACCCTGATCCTGGCGATCTACAGCATGATCGGCGTCGAGCAGCGCGGCGGCAGCGTCGGCTTCGGCCTGGAGCCGCTGCTGCTGGTGGCCGGCGCCGCCTGGTACGGCCTGCTCTCGGTGATCTGGAACGCCCTGTTCGCCCACCAGCCGCTGCAGCACAGCCTGGCCCGGCTGTTTCGCGAGCTGGGCCGCTACCTCAAGCTCAAGGCCGCACTGTTCGAGCCGCTGCGCCAGCTCGACGTGGAGCAGCGCCGGCTGGCCCTGGCCAAACAGAATGGCCAGGTGGTGGCGGCGCTGAACGCCACCAAGGAAATCATCCTGCACCGGGTCGGCAATGACCGGCCGAGCGCCAAAGTCGGCCGCTACCTCAAGCTGTACTTCCTCGCCCAGGACATCCACGAGCGCGCCAGCTCGTCCCACTACCCCTACAACGAACTGGCCGAGGCGTTCTTCCACAGCGACGTGCTGTTCCGCTGCCAGCGCCTGCTGCGCCTGCACGGCGAGGCCTGTGAGCGACTGGCCCAGGCCATCGAACTGCGCCAAGCCTTCGAGTACCGCGAGCTGTGCTCCCAGGCGCTGGCCGACCTGCACGCCTCCCTCGACCACCTGCGCCTGCAGAGCAACCCGGCCTGGCGCCACCTGCTGCGCTCGCTGCAGGCCCTGGCCGGCAACCTCGCCACCCTCGACCGGCTGCTCGGCAATGCCAGCAACCCCGACGCACTGGCCGAGGAACAGGACAGCAGCCTGCTGGACCGCGAACCGCAGTCGCTGAAGGACGTGGCCGAACGCCTTCGCCAGCAGCTGACGCCGACCTCCCTGCTGTTCCGCCATGCCCTGCGCCTGGCCATCGCCTTGGCCGCCGGCTATGGCCTGCTGCACTGGATACACCCGGCCCAGGGCTATTGGATATTGCTGACCACGCTGTTCGTCTGCCAGCCCAACTACGGCGCCACCCGGCGCAAGCTGGTGCAACGCATCCTGGGCACGGTCCTGGGCCTGGTGCTTGGCTGGGCGCTGTTCGACCTGTTCCCCAATCCGCTGCTGCAATCGTTCATCGCCGTGGCCGCCGGGGTGGCCTTCTTCGCCACCCGCAGCAACCGCTACACCCTGGCCACGGCGGCGATCACCCTGCTGGTGCTGTTCTGCTTCAACCAGGTCGGCGACGGCTATGGCCTGATCATCCCGCGCCTGGTCGACACCCTGCTCGGCAGCCTGATCGCCGGCCTGGCGGTATTTTTGATCCTGCCGGACTGGCAGGGTCGCCGGCTCGACCGCATGGTGGCCAACACCCTGAGCTGCAACAGCACCTACCTGCGCCAGATCATCCAGCAGTACGCCAGCGGCAAGCGCGACGACCTGGCCTATCGCCTGGCGCGGCGCAATGCCCACAACGCCGACGCGGCGCTGTCCACCACCCTGGGCAACATGCTCATGGAGCCCGGGCACTTCCGCAAGGAGGCGGACATCGGCTTTCGCTTCCTGGTGCTCTCGCACACCCTGCTGAGCTACCTCTCGGGGCTCGGCGCGCATCGCGGAGAGATGCTCCTGACCGAGGGCCACAACCAGTTGCTGAGCAGCGCCGAACGCCTGGCCAGCAGCCTGGATGAAATCGCCGGCGAGCTCGGTGAAGGCCGCGCGGTGGCGATCCACAGCGATGCCGAGGAACAGCTGGCGGCCGAGCTGGAGCGCTTGCCGGAGGAACTCGATGACCAGCAGCGCCTGGTGCAGACCCAGCTGGCGTTGATCTGTCGGCAACTCGGCCCGCTGCGCACCCTCGCCGCCCACCTGCTCAAGGGACGCGGCGATAGCACGGCGAAGTGAGTGAATAGCTAGCGCAGGGCCGCGGCGATGCTGTGGATTTCGTCCCAGTGCTGGCTGACCAGTGAGAGGCAGCCGTGCTCGTCCAGTTCGTTCTGCGGCGCAGCCAGCTTGGCGTAGGCCGCCAGCTCGTCGATCGGCGGCAGGTCGGCGGCCGGATTGGTGTCCTTGACCGCGTGATACAGCCCCAGGTTGACCAGGTCGATCAACTCGATCTGCCGCTGCCGCAGCAGTGTCCAGTCACCAATGTCACGAATGATCTGCACATAGGCTTCGTCCACCGCCCATTTCTTCAGCAGCATGACCCCCAGCGACTTGCTGTAGGCCCGGCACAGCTTGAGATAGCGGTCCTTGGTGGGTACCAACGTTTGGCTCTTGAACGCCGACAACACGGCCAACGAGCCGACCTCGCTGAGCAGGCAGGCCAGCACCGCATGGTCCGCCGGGATGTGCCCGACCATGCGCGCCAGGAAGGCGCAGACGCTGGCCTTGAGAGTCAAGCGGTGCCAGGCTTCCATGAACAACTGCTTGTGCTCGGCGCTGTGCAGGGTGAACAGGCTCTTGACGCTGTGCACCATGACCACCCGGTCCACCTGCTGCAGGCCGAGCACCCGCATCACATCAAGCAGGTTCCGCGGCGCCATGCGCGAACGCAACAGGGCGCTGGACGCATACTTCATCAGCAGGGCGCTGAGCGCCGGGTCCTGACTGATCAGCTCGACCAACTGGCTGATGCTGACCTCGGGCTCCGCGAGCGCGCGGCGAATCTTCCAGGTCAGCGACGGCAGGCTGGGCAACTGCTCCTGATCGCTCATCAGCTGAGCGATCAGGTCGCGGTAGACCGAATAGTCCGACTGTAGCGTTTCCATCGTTGCCTCCGGCCCAGTATCGCCTCGAGTGTAGCCAAGCGGCCCTTCTATTGCGTGACTTTCAGCCGCCGCGGTTTTGCCAGGGAGGCCTGGCACGCGGATAATCCGAGCTTTCCCGCTGTGCTGGCGAGTCGTCGATGGACAAGAACACGCTTCACCCGTTGATCATCGAACGCTTGCAGGCCGATCTGGAGCTGGCCCAGCGCGCCGCCCAGAGCGCCTACGAGGCGGCCACCGACGAGCAGAATATCGCCGAGAACAAGTACGACACCCTCGGCCTGGAGGCCTCCTACCTGGCGACCGGTCAGGCGCGCCGGGCGCAGGAGATCCGCCAGAGCCTGAGCGCCTGGCAGCAGCTGACCCTGCGTCCCTTCGACCCGCGGCAGGGCATCCAGCTCGGCGCCCTGGTCTGGCTGGCCGATGCCCGGGAGCGTGAGCAATGCCTGCTGCTGGGCCCGGAGGGCGCCGGGTTGAGGCTTCAGTGGCAGGGTCAGGAGGTACTGCTGGTCAGTCCGCGCGCGCCCCTGGGTCAGCGCCTGCTCGGCTGCGGCCCGGGCGATGAGGTGGAGCTGCGCATCGCCGGCGGCGTGCAGCACTTCGAGATACTGCGCGTGCTCTGAACCGGCGCGCAGACCAGGCCAGCCGCGATCTGCGCTAGGCTGATAAGAGCATGGTCGTGCGCTGGCCGGCGCCCCATCGGCGCCTTATCCACCGAGCAGAGGTACTCGTCATGGAAAGCCCCATCCACAGTCTTCCGGCCCTGTTCAAGCAACTCGGCTTGCCCGCCGATCAGGGCAGCATCGATCGCTTCGTGCGCAACCACTCGCCTCTGGCGCCGACCTGCAAACTCGCCGACGCCGCCTTCTGGAGTCCGTCCCAGGCGACCTTCCTGCGCGAGGAGATCCTCGAGGACGCCGACTGGGCCGAGGTGGTCGATCAGCTCAACGTGATGCTGCGCGGCTGAGCGGCTCAGGGACCTGAGCGCTCAGCCGGGCCTGGCCGCCGACAGCTCGCGCCAGGTCAGGTACAGGCGCAGGTCGAACTCCAGCTGGCCATAGCCGGGGAGCATGTGCTCGCACAACTGGTAGAACGCCTTGTTGTGCTCGGACTCCTTCAGGTGCGCCAGCTCGTGCACCACGATCATCTGCAGAAATTCCGGCGCCGCCTCCTTGAACAGCGAGGCGACGCGAATCTCCTTCTTGGCCTTGAGCTTGCCGCCTTGCACCCGCGAGATCGCCGTGTGCAGGCCCAGGGCGCGGTGGGTCAGGTCCAGGCGGTTGTCGTAGAGCACCTTGTCCAGCGCCGGCGCATTGCGCAGGTGTTCCTGCTTGAGCGCCATGGTGTAGGCGTACAGCGCCTTGTCACTCTGCACCGCGTGACGACCGGCATAGCGCCGGCTCAGGTAGTCGCCCAGACGCTCTTCGGCAATCAGCTGGCGCACCTGATCGAGCAACTGCGCGGGATAGCCCTGGAGGTATTTCAGTGGAGTCATGGCCGCGGCCCGGTTGCTCGCTGGGATGGATCGGGGCCGCGGAGTATGCCGCAGCGCCGCCCCGCGGGCCTACCGTTCGTCGCCTGAGGCAAGCTGGGCGACGCCCCCGATCACCGAGCCGCCCCCGCTTGCGCGGTCGATTCGCACGCGCCAAAGGGTGCACCAATTCACAGAGATGGTACGGGTGCTCCAAAAACTGAAAAGCCGGGCTAGGCTTCCCCTTCGCGTCCGGATCGATGCAGTTAAGGACCAGTCGCCAGGGGCCACAAGCCGACCTGGCAACGCACTCTCCCTAAGGATTGGAGGAACCATGTCTAGAACAGTTACCCACTGGCGTTTTCTCAGTTGCGCTCTCGCCCTCGCCCTGTCCACCAGCCTGCAAGCTGCCCCGCCGACACCCAGCGACCTGCTCAACGAGTTCTGGAGCCCGGCCCGACCGACCTCGGCCGGCTGCAATTCGGTGCTGCTGAACAACAGCCCGCTGGGCCTGCCCCGCTGCATGCAGGCGCGCAAGACCATGTACCACCTGCAGATGCTGCAGGACATCGCCGCCGCCAACGGCGGCACCCGCGCCGCCGGCCTGCCGGGCTACCAGGCCTCGGTGGACTACGTGAAGCAGACCCTCGAGGGGGCCGGCTACCAGGTCAGCCTGCAGCCCTTCCCGTTCACCGCCTTCTATCCCCAGGGCCCGGGCGAACTGGCGGCACTGGCGCCGACGCCGGCCACCTATGAATGGGAGACGGACTTCACCTACCTGTCGCAGACCGAGGCCGGCAACCTCAGCGCCAGCGTCGCGCCGGTCGACCTGGCCCTGGGGCCGAACAACGCCTCGACCAGCGGCTGCGAGGCGGCCGACTTCGCCGGCTTCCCGGCCGGCTCCATCGCCCTGATCCAGCGCGGTGCCTGCAGCTTCCAGCAGAAGGCCGAGAACGCCGCGGCGGCCGGTGCCGTCGGCGCGATCATCTTCAACCAAGGCAACACCGAAGAGCGCAAGGGCCTGCTCAACGCGACCCTCGGCGACGGCTACGGCGGCGGCATCCCGGTGCTGTTCGCCACCTACGACCTGGGCGCGGCCTGGGCCGCCACCGCCGGCCTGCAACTGCGCCTGATGGTCGATGTGGTGCGCGAGAAGACCGAGACCTACAACATCATCGCCGAAACCCGCCGGGGCAACCCGGACAACGTGGTGATGGTCGGCGCCCACCTCGACTCGGTGTTCGAGGGCGGCGGCATCCAGGACAACGGCTCGGGCAGCGCGGCGATTCTCGAAATGGCCCTGCAGATGCGCAAGGCCCGTCCACACAACAAGGTGCGCTTCGCCTGGTGGGGCGCGGAAGAGTCGGGCCTGGTCGGCTCGACCCACTACGTGCAGAACCTCAGTGCGCAGGAGAAAGCCAAGATCAAGGTCTACCTGAACTTCGACATGATCGCCTCGCCGAACTTCGCCTACTTCATCTATGACGGCGACGGCTCGCAGTTCGGCCTCGAGGGCCCACCCGGCTCGGCGGCGGTGGAGAAGCTGTTCGAGACCTACTACCGCCTGCGCGCGCTGCCGTCGGAGGGTGACGAGATCAGCTTCCGCTCCGACTACGCGCAGTTCTTCCTCGACGGCATCGCCTTCGGCGGCCTGTTCACCGGCGCCGAAGTGCTGAAGAGCGAAGAGCAGGCGGCGAAGTACGGTGGCGACGCCGGCGTCGCCTTCGACCCCTGCTACCACCAGGCCTGCGACAACACCCTCAACATCAACCAGCAGGCCCTGGAGATCAACGGCGATGCCGCGGCGTTCGCCACCAGCTGGCTGTCGTTGTCGACCAAGATCATCGACGACGAAATCGCCGCGGCGCAGCAACCGAGCACCCGCGCCTTCAGCGCACAGCAGTCTGCCGCCTATGACATCACCCACTGGGGCAAGCACTGGGTCAAGTAAGGCATCGCCCCTGACCCACAACGAAGAAGCCAGGCCGCAGGGCCTGGCTTCTTCGCTACACGGCCCGGCAGGCGCTCGCCCACCGGACCGATGAACCCGCGCGCTATCAGCTGCCGCTGCTGAGCGCATGCCCGGGGAAGTGCTCCTTGAACTGGCGCTCGCTCTCTTCCAGGAGGCGACGCCCCTCTTCGATCTCGCGGTTACCGCGGGTCACCTGCTCACGCCCCTCCTCGAGGGCCTGCTCGGCCGAGTCGATCTGCTTCTCGCCCTTGCTGATGCGCTTCTCGCCGTCGCGCACCAGCTCCGAGCCACGATCCCAGTCCGCGGCAAACTGCTTCCTCAACTCCACACGAGCCTGCGCCTCATCGGCGTGTGCCCGCATCAGGTCGGCCGTGCTGGGCTGGCTGGCGCAACCAGCCAGCAGGGTGGAGGCAAAGCCAACAGCGATATAAATGGCATGCTTTCTCATTGATAACCTCGACTCATGTGGACTGCTTGTCTCGCATCCCGCATGCTCGCCTGCGCATTCACTGCACCGGCTCATCCATCCCTAGAAGGCATAGGGCGCACTTCTTCTTGCAGGCATGCTGACGAGTACATAATCAGCACCCTAGTCATTGAGAAGACTCAGATGCCAACAAAGTCACACTACGGCCGAAATACTATTCGCGTCCGCGATGAGCTCGAGATCTATCAATTCCGTCAAAAATCAGCTCCTGCGCCATGACAAGCCCTCCATCGCGGCCAACAAAAAAGCCCGCTCGAGAGCGGGCTTTCTGGCTGACGCGGCGCGGGCTTAGTTGACCTTGGCCGCCAGCTCGCCCTTGGCATAACGCTGGAACATGCCTTCCAGGGAGATCGGCTTGATCTTCGAGGCGTTGCCGGCGGTGCCGAAGGCTTCGTAGCGGGCGATGCAGATGTCACGCATGGCGGTGACGGTGGCGGCGAAGAACTTGCGCGGGTCGAACTCGCTCGGGTGCTCGGCCATCATGCGGCGCATGGCACCGGTGGAGGCCAGGCGCAGGTCGGTGTCGATGTTGACCTTGCGCACGCCGTGCTTGATCCCCTCGACGATCTCCTCGACCGGCACGCCGTAGGTTTCCTTGATGTCGCCGCCGTACTGGTTGATCACCGCCAGCCACTCCTGCGGCACGCTGCTGGAGCCGTGCATCACCAGGTGGGTGTTGGGGATGCGCGCGTGGATCGCCTTGATCCGGTCGATGGCGAGGATATCGCCGGTCGGCGGCTTGGTGAACTTGTAGGCGCCGTGGCTGGTGCCGATGGCGATGGCCAGGGCGTCGACCTGGGTGCGCTTGACGAAGTCGGCGGCTTCTTCCGGGTCGGTGAGCATCTGGCTGTGATCGAGCACACCCTCGGCGCCGACGCCGTCTTCTTCACCGGCCATGCCGGTTTCCAGGCTGCCCAGGCAACCCAGCTCGCCTTCCACCGAGACGCCGCAGGCGTGGGCCATGGCCACGGCTTGCTGGGTCACGCGGACGTTGTAGTCGTAGTCGGCCGGGGTCTTGCCGTCTTCCTTCAGCGAGCCGTCCATCATCACCGAGGAGAAACCCAGCTGGATCGAACGCTGGCAGACATCCGGGCTGGTGCCGTGATCCTGGTGCATGCACACCGGGATATGCGGGAATTCTTCGATGGCGGCGAGGATCAGGTGGCGCAGGAAGGGCGCGCCGGCGTACTTGCGGGCACCGGCGGAAGCCTGGACGATCACCGGCGAGTCGGTCTTGTCGGCCGCTTCCATGATCGCGCGCATCTGCTCGAGATTGTTCACGTTGAAGGCCGGCACGCCGTAGCCGTATTCGGCGGCGTGGTCGAGCATCTGGCGCATGCTGATAAGTGCCATGGTTTCCTGTCTCCCGGTTTGGAGGTCGTTAATCGTGCAAGCCTGCCGCAGGGGCAGGCGCTATTCAAGTATTCGGGGATAAGGGGTCGCTGGCGCGCGCCGCGGTCCAGGCTTCAACGCCCGGCCCACGGCGCGCCCCGGGCGACTCAGCCCCGGGCGCGCTCTTCGAGCACGGCCACGGCCGGCAGCACCTTGCCCTCGACGAACTCGAGGAAGGCGCCACCGCCGGTGGAAATGTAGGAGATGCGCTCGGCCACGCCATATTTGTCGATCGCCGCCAGGGTGTCGCCACCGCCGGCGATGGAGAAGGCCGGGCTCTCGGCGATGGCTTCGGCGAGCACCTTGGTGCCGTTGCCGAACTGATCGAACTCGAACACCCCGACCGGGCCGTTCCACAGGATGGTCCGGCTGGACTTGAGCAGTTCGGCGAACTGCGCCGCGGTCTGCGGACCGATGTCGAGGATCATGTCGTCCTCGGCCACCTCGGCCACCAGCTTGACGGTCGCCTCGGCATCCTCGGCGAAGGCCTTGGCCACCACCACGTCGACCGGCAGCGGTACGCTGACCTTGGCCGCGATGGCCTTGGCGGTGTCCACCAGATCGGCCTCGTACAGCGACTTGCCGACCGGGAAGCCGGCGGCGGCGAGGAAGGTGTTGGCGATGCCGCCACCGACGATCAGCTGGTCGCAGACCTGGCTGAGGCTGTTGAGCACGTCCAGCTTGGTCGACACCTTGGAACCGGCGACGATCGCCGCCATCGGTTTGGCCGGGTTGCCCAGGGCCTTGCCCAGGGCGTCCAGCTCGGCCGCCAGCAGCGGACCTGCGCAGGCCACTGCGGCGAACTTGGCCACGCCATGGGTCGAGCCCTCGGCGCGGTGGGCGGTGCCGAAGGCATCCATGACGAACACATCGCACAGCGCGGCGTACTGCTGGGCCAGCTCGTCGCTGTTCTTCTTCTCACCCTTGTTGAAGCGCACGTTCTCGAACAGCACCAGCTCGCCGGCGGCGATCTCGACACCGCCGAGGTAGTCGGCCAGCAGCGGCACGTCGCGGCCCAGGGCCTTGGCCAGGTAGTCGGCAACCGGCTTGAGGCTGTTCTCCTCGGAGAACTCACCCTCGCTGGGGCGGCCCAGGTGCGAGCAGACCATCACCGCCGCACCCTTCTCCAGCGCCAGCTTGATGGTCGGCAGGGCGGCGAGGATGCGTGCATCGCTCTTCACCACGCCGTCCTTCACCGGCACGTTGAGGTCTTCGCGGATCAGCACGCGCTTACCCTGGAGGTCGAGGTCGGTCATCTTCAAAACGGTCATTGGAATCAGTCCTTCACGGGGGCTGGTGGAACGGTGGCAGAGGAGACTTCGAGAAAATGCTGGGCGACATCGAGCATGCGGTTGGCGAACCCCCACTCGTTGTCGAACCAGGCCAGCAGGTTGACCAGGCGCGGGCCGGAGACCCGCGTCTGGCTGCCATCGACCACCGCCGAATGGGGGTCGTGGTTGAAGTCGCAGCTGGCATGGGGCAGTTCGGTGTAGGCGATCAGGCCCTTGAGCGGCCCGGCTTCGGCGGCCTCGCGCAGCACCCGGTTGATCTCGGCGGCCGAGGTGTCGCGGGCGGTCTGCAGGGTGATGTCCAGGCAGGAGACGTTGACCGTCGGCACCCGGATGGCCTTGGCCTGGATGCGTCCGGTCAGTTCCGGCAGCAGGCGTTCGATGCCCTTGGCCAGGCCGGTGGACACCGGGATCACCGACTGGAAGGCCGAGCGCGTGCGGCGCAGGTCTTCGTGGTGGTAGGCGTCGATCACCGGCTGGTCGTTCATCGCCGAGTGGATGGTGGTGATGGAGACGTACTCCAGGCCCACGGCGTCGTTGAGCAGCTTGAGCAGCGGCACCCCGCAGTTGGTGGTGCAACTGGCGTTGGACACCAGGCGCTCGGCGCCGCTCAAGCGTTGCTGATTGACCCCGAAGACGATGGTGGCGTCGATATCCGCCTCGCCGGCCATCGGCTGCGACAGCAGCAGCCGCGGTGCACCGGCCTCGAGGAAACGCTCGGCCTCGGCACGGCTGGTGTACTGCCCCGAGCACTCCAGCAGCAGGTCGATGTCCAGCGCCGCCCAGTCGATGCCTTCCGGCTCCTCCTGGCGCAGCACCTGCACGGAAGTGCCGTTGATATGCAGGCAGTCCCCTTCGACCCGTACCTCGCCGGGGAAGCGCCCGTGGGTCGAGTCGAAACGGGTCAGGTATTCGAGGCTGGCCTGGTCGGCCAGGTCGTTGAGGGCGACGATTTCCAGCTGCGCGCCCGCACCGCGCTCGTGCAGCGCGCGCAGCACGCAGCGACCGATGCGGCCGTAGCCGTTGAGGGCAACTCTATAGGGACGCTTGGACATGGCGATCTCGATGGATAAACGACCGTAGGATGAGCCGCGCCGCGCGCAGCCCGACCCATCCTAACTGCTGATCAGCCTTCCAGCAGTTCGGCCGCGGTTTCCAGGACGTTTTCCAGGGTGAAGCCGAAGTGCTCGAACAGCGCCGCCGCCGGCGCCGATTCGCCGAAGGTGGTCATGCCGATGACCCGACCCTCGAGCCCCACGTACTTGTACCAGAAGTCGCTATGGGCGGCTTCGATGGCGATCCGCGCGCCGACCTGCAGCGGCAGCACGGCCTGCTTGTAGCCGGCGTCCTGCTGGTCGAACACGCTGGTCGACGGCATCGACACCACACGCACCTTGCGGCCCTGCTCGCTGAGCTTGTCGTAGGCCTGCACGGCCAGGCCGACTTCCGAGCCGGTGGCGATGAGGATCAGCTCCGGCTCGCCGGCGCAGTCCTTGAGCACGTAGCCGCCGCGGGCGATGTCGCCCAGCTGCGCCGCGTCGCGGCTCTGGTGCGGCAGGTTCTGGCGGCTGAAGATCAGCGCGCTGGGGCCATCGCTGCGCTCGATCGCGCACTTCCAGGCCACCGCCGATTCCACCGCGTCGGCCGGACGCCAGGTGTTGAGGTTCGGCGTGCAACGCAGGCTGGCCAGCTGCTCGATCGGCTGGTGGGTCGGGCCGTCCTCGCCCAGACCGATGGAGTCGTGGGTGTAGACGAACAGCACGCGCTTCTTCATCAGCGCCGACATGCGCACGGCGTTGCAGGCGTATTCCATGAACACCAGGAAGGTCGCGCCGTAGGGGATGAAGCCGCCGTGCAGGGCGATGCCGTTCATGATCGCGCTCATGCCGAACTCGCGCACGCCATAGAACATGTAGTTGCCCGAGGCGTCCGCCGCGGAGACGCCCTGGCAACCCTTCCACAGGGTCAGGTTGGAGCCGGCCAGGTCGGCCGAGCCGCCGAGGAATTCCGGCAGCAGCGGGCCGAAGGCGTTCAGCGCGTTCTGGCTGGCCTTGCGGCTGGCGATGGTCTCGCCCTTCTCGGCGACTTCCTGGATGTAGGCGGCGGCCTTCTCGGCGAAGTCGGCCGGCAGCTCGCCCTTGATGCGCCGCTGGAACTCGGTGGCCAGTTCCGGGTAGGCGGCGGCGTAGGCGGCGAAACGCTCGTTCCACTCGGCCTCGACGGCGGCGCCGGCCTGCTTGGCGTCCCACTCGGCATAGATCTCCGCGGGAATCTCGAACGGGCCGTGCTCCCAGCCCAGGGCGGCGCGGGTCAGGGCGATCTCGTCGACGCCCAGCGGCGCGCCGTGGCAGTCTTCCTTGCCCTGCTTGTTCGGCGAGCCGAAGCCGATGGTGGTCTTGCAGCAGATCAGGGTCGGCTGCGCGCTCTTGCGCGCGGTGTCGATGGCGATCTTGATCTCTTCGGCGTCATGGCCGTCGACGTTGCGGATCACCTGCCAGCCGTAGGCCTCGAAGCGGTTCGGCGTGTCGTCGGTGAACCAGCCTTCGACCTCGCCGTCGATGGAGATGCCGTTGTCGTCGTAGAAGGCGATCAGCTTGCCCAGGCCCAGGGTGCCGGCCAGCGAGCAGACTTCATGGCTGATGCCTTCCATCATGCAGCCGTCGCCGAGGAACACGTAGGTGTTGTGGTCGACGATGGCGTGGCCGTCGCGGTTGAACTGCGCAGCCAGGACCTTCTCGGCGATGGCGAAACCCACGGCGTTGGCCAGGCCCTGGCCGAGCGGCCCGGTGGTGGTCTCGACGCCCGGGGTGTAGCCGTATTCCGGGTGGCCCGGGGTGCGGCTGCCCATCTGGCGGAACTGCTTGAGGTCCTCGATGCCGAGGTCGTAGCCGGTCAGGTGCAGCAGCGAATAGATCAGCATCGAGCCATGGCCGTTGGACAGCACGAAGCGGTCGCGGTCGGCGAACTCGGGGTTGTTCGGGTTGTGCTTGAGGTAGTCACGCCACAGCACTTCGGCGATATCCGCCATGCCCATCGGGGCACCCGGGTGGCCGCTGTTGGCTTTCTGCACGGCATCCATGCTCAGGGCACGAATGGCATTGGCACGCTCACGACGGCTGGGCATCGCTGAATCTCCTGCTGGGGCTGATCACGAAAAAGGCGGCCATTTTCGCCCACCCGGGCGGTGCGGGGCAATGACAGATGGTCGCAGGTCCGGCTTTTCTCGGGCCAGGCGCGGCATCAACAAGGCAAATCGCGCCACGACAGCAATATCAAAACTTTTTGATATTGCTGTTGCTGTATGAAAATTGACCGACTAGACTTCGCGCCCTATGAATATCCGCGTGCCCCAGCTGAGCTTCGAGCCTGCCGACGAGCTGGCCGCCCTGTGCAAGGCCGGCGGCGACCCGTTGCGGCTGAATGTGCTGCGAGCCCTGGCCAACGACTCGTTCGGCGTGCTGGAGCTGGCGCAGATCTTCGCCACCGGCCAGTCGGGCATGAGCCATCACCTCAAGGTACTGGCCCAGGCCGGCCTGGTGGCCACGCGCCGCGAGGGCAACGCGATCTTCTATCGCCGCGCCCTGGCCCAGGGCGACTCGCTCGGTGGCACGCTGCACGCGGCGCTGCTGGAGGAAGTCGACAGCCTGGCGCTGCCCGCCGAGGTGCAGGCGCGGATAGCCGCAGTGCACGGCCAGCGGGCGGCGACCAGCCAGGATTTTTTCGCCCGCTGCGCGGCCAGCTTCCAGGCCCAGCAGGACCTGATCGCCGGACTGCCGCAGTACCGCGACAGCGTGCTGGCCCTGCTCGACGCCCTGGGCTTCGCCGGCGACGCCACGGCCCTGGAGGTCGGCCCCGGCGACGGCAGCTTCCTGCCCGAGCTGGCCCGGCGCTTCGCCCGGGTCACCGCGCTGGACAACAGCCCGGCGATGCTCGAGCTGGCTCGCCAGCGCTGCATGAAGGAAGGATTGGACAACGTCGCGCTGCAGTTGGCCGACGCATTGAATGACGAGTACCCGAGCGCCGACTGCGTGGTGCTGAACATGGTCCTGCACCATTTCGCCGCCCCCGCCGACGCGCTCAAGCAGCTGGCACTGCGCGTAAACCGCGGCGGCAGCCTGCTGATCACCGAGTTGTGCAGCCACAACCAGAGTTGGGCCAGGCAGGCCTGCGGCGATCTCTGGCTGGGCTTCGAACAGGACGACCTGGCCCGTTGGGCCATCGCCGCAGGGCTCACGCCCGGCGAAAGCCAGTACCTGGGCTTACGCAATGGTTTCCAGATTCAGGTGCGGCACTTCGCCAAACCGGATGAACACACCGGCCCACGGGCCACCCTCACCCACCGGTAATTAATTTAGGAAGACCGATAGATGAGCGAATACTCCCTGTTTACCTCCGAGTCCGTGTCCGAAGGCCATCCGGACAAGATCGCCGACCAGATTTCCGACGCGATCCTCGACGCCATCATTTCCCAGGACAAGCATGCCCGCGTGGCCTGCGAGACCCTGGTCAAGACCGGCGTGGCGATCATCGCCGGCGAAGTCACCACCTCGGCCTGGGTCGACCTGGAAGAGCTGGTGCGCAAGGTCATCGTCGACATCGGCTACGACAGCTCCGACGTCGGCTTCGATGGCGCCACCTGCGGCATCATCAACATCATTGGCAAGCAGTCCCCGGACATCAACCAGGGCGTCGACCGCAGCAAGCCGGAAGACCAGGGTGCCGGCGACCAGGGCCTGATGTTCGGCTACGCCAGCAACGAGACCGACGTGCTGATGCCGGCGCCGATCTGCTTCAGCCACCGCCTGGTCGAACGCCAGGCCGAGGCGCGCAAGTCCGGCCTGCTGCCGTGGCTGCGCCCGGACGCCAAGAGCCAGGTCACCTGCCGCTACGAGAACGGCAAGGTGGTCGGCATCGACGCCGTGGTGCTGTCCACCCAGCACAACCCGGACGTCAGCTACAACGACCTGCGCGAAGGCGTGATGGAGCTGATCGTCAAGCACGTGCTGCCGGCCGAACTGCTGCACAAGGACACCCAGTTCCACATCAACCCGACCGGCCAGTTCATCATCGGCGGCCCGGTGGGCGACTGCGGCCTGACCGGGCGCAAGATCATCGTCGACTCCTACGGCGGCATGGCCCGTCACGGTGGCGGCGCCTTCTCCGGCAAGGACCCGTCCAAGGTCGACCGCAGCGCCGCCTATGCCGGCCGCTACGTGGCCAAGAACATCGTCGCCGCCGGCCTCGCCGAGCGCTGCGAGATCCAGGTGTCCTACGCCATCGGCGTGGCCCAGCCGACCTCCATCTCGGTCAACACCTTCGGCACCAACAAGGTCAGCGAAGACAGCATCATCAAGCTGGTCCGCGAGGTCTTCGACCTGCGCCCATACGCCATCACCAAGATGCTCGACCTGCTGCACCCGATGTACCAGCCGACCGCGGCCTACGGCCACTTCGGCCGCGAGCCGGTGGAGATGAGCTACGGCGACGACAACTTCACCGCCTTCACCTGGGAGAAGACCGACAAGGCCGCCGAACTGCGCGCCGCCGCCGGCCTGTAAGCCCCCGCTATAAGAAAAAAGCCCCGCATCCGCGGGGCTTTTTTATTTGTTGGACAACGCCACGAGGGCTCAGTCGCCCGCTCGCTCAGAACGCGCGAAACTCCTTGTGGCAGGCCTCGCAACTGTCCTCGACCCGCTGCACGACCGGCGCCAGCTCGCTCTGGCGCAGCGGCGGGGCGGTGGTGGCCTCGACCAGGGCGGCCGTCGCCCCCTCGAGCTCGCGGGCCAGCGCCTGGAAACGCGCCTGGCGCTGCCACACCTCGTCCTTGGCGCGGGTGTCGTCCTCTTCCTTGACCTGGGGGAAGTGCTGCCAGGGCTCGCGCGCCAGCTGATCCAGCTCCGCGGCACCCTGGATAAAGCGCTGCTCGTCGAAGGCGATGCGCCCGCGCAGCATGCCGCCCAGGTCTTCGCTGGTCTTGAGCATCTGCTTGAAGATCGCCTGGCGCTTGCCCAGGGGCGAATCCGGGTCGACGCCGCCGCAGGCGGCCAGGGCCAGGCTGATGAACAGGACGGGTAAGGCGATCTTCAGTTTCATAGGCAATAGGTTCGACGGTGAAAAACGGGCCACAGTATCCCGACTCGTGACGCCCGGGCCAAGCGCGGTGTTTTGCCACAAATGTCGAGCGGGCGAATCCGTCGATCTGCCGGCAACCCTCGAGACGGCCAATCCGGCGACGGAAAGCCTTGGGCTCGGCGAGCGCCGCCGCTATAATCGGCGGGCTTCACGCGACCGGCACCGCTCCGGTCGTGCCCGCCACCCGTCCGAGGGGCGCTGCAGCAGACCCTGTCCACAGGGATTTGTCAGGCTCGGATGGGGCGTGCTCTCTCCCGCAGAGGGCGTTCAACGCATCAACGGCGCCCATTCGCAGACAACGAATGGAGAACTCTATATATGAGCGCTGTAATGACGCCTGCCGGTTTTAACGACTACAAGGTCGCCGACATTTCCCTGGCCGCCTGGGGCCGTCGCGAGCTGATCATCGCCGAGTCCGAGATGCCCGCCCTGATGGGCCTGCGCCGCAAGTACGCCGGCGAACAGCCACTCAAAGGCGCGAAGATCCTCGGCTGCATCCACATGACCATCCAGACCGGCGTGCTGATCGAGACTCTGATTGCCCTCGGCGCCGAGGTGCGCTGGTCGAGCTGCAACATCTTCTCCACCCAGGACCAGGCCGCTGCCGCCATCGCCGCCGCCGGCATCCCGGTGTTCGCCTGGAAGGGCGAGACCGAAGAAGAGTACGAGTGGTGCATCGAGCAGACCATCCTCAAGGATGGCCAGCCGTGGGACGCCAACATGATTCTCGACGACGGCGGCGACCTGACCGAGATCCTGCACAAGAAATACCCGGCGATGCTGGACAAGATCCACGGCATCACCGAGGAAACCACCACCGGCGTGCACCGCCTGCTCGACATGCTCAAGGCCGGCACCCTGAAAGTCCCGGCGATCAACGTCAACGACTCGGTGACCAAGAGCAAGAACGACAACAAGTACGGCTGCCGCCACAGCCTCAACGACGCCATCAAGCGCGGCACCGACCACCTGCTGTCGGGCAAGCAGGCCCTGGTGATCGGCTACGGCGACGTGGGCAAGGGCTCGGCGCAGTCGCTGCGCCAGGAAGGCATGATCGTCAAGGTCAGCGAAGTCGACCCGATCTGCGCCATGCAGGCCTGCATGGACGGCTTCGAGCTGGTTTCGCCCTACAAGAACGGCATCAACGACGGCACCGAGGCCAGCGTCGACGCCGCCCTGCTGGGCAAGATCGACCTGATCGTCACCACCACCGGCAACGTCAACGTCTGTGACGCCGGCATGCTCAAGGCACTGAAGAAGCGCGCCGTGGTGTGCAACATCGGCCACTTCGACAACGAGATCGACACCGCCTTCATGCGCAAGCACTGGGCCTGGGAAGAAGTGAAGCCGCAGGTGCACAAGGTCCACCGCAACGGCCTGGACCTCGACCCGCTCAACGACGACTACCTGATCCTCCTGGCCGAAGGCCGCCTGGTCAACCTGGGCAATGCCACCGGCCACCCGAGCCGGATCATGGACGGCTCCTTCGCCAACCAGGTGCTGGCGCAGATCTTCCTGTTCGAGCAGAAGTTCGCCGACCTGCCGGCGGCGCAGAAGGCCGAACGCCTGTGCGTGGAAGTGCTGCCGAAGAAGCTCGACGAGGAAGTGGCGCTGGAGATGGTCAAGGGCTTCGGCGGCGTGGTCACCCAGCTGACGCCGAAGCAGGCCGAGTACATCGGCGTGACCGTGGAAGGCCCGTTCAAGCCGGACAGCTACCGCTACTAAGCCTCCGGCCGCAGGCGCCCCGCACAGCCCCTGGGCCGTGCCGGGCGCCTCGCCCCATCAGCCTCACGCCTGGATATTCCTATGAGCCAAGAACACAGCTTCAGCTTCGAGTTCTTCCCCGCGAAGACCGAGGCCGGGCATGAAAAACTGCTGAACACCGCGCGCGAACTGGCCGCCTACAAGCCGGACTTCTTCTCCTGCACCTATGGCGCCGGCGGCTCCACCCGCGATCGCACGGTTTCCACCGTGCTGCAGCTGAATGACGAGGTGCGGGTAGCCACCGCACCCCACCTGTCCTGCGTCGGCGACAGCAAGGCCGAACTGCGCCAGCTGCTGAACCTGTACAAGGACGCCGGGATCAAGCGCATCGTCGCCCTGCGCGGCGACCTGCCCTCCGGCATGGGCATGGCCAGCGGCGAACTGCGCTACGCCAACGAGCTGGTCAGCTTCATCCGTGAGGAGACCGGCGAGCACTTCCATATCGAGATCGCCGCCTACCCGGAGATGCATCCCCAGGCGCGCAACTTCGAGGCCGACATCGCCAACTTCGTGCGCAAGGCCAAGGCCGGCGCCAGCAGCGCGATCACCCAGTACTTCTTCAACGTCGACAGCTACTTCTACTTCGTCGAGCGCGTGCGCAAGCTGGGCGTGGACATCCCGGTGGTGCCCGGCATCATGCCGATCACCAACTACAGCAAGCTGGCGCGCTTCTCCGATGCCTGCGGCGCGGAGATTCCGCGCTGGGTGCGCAAGCAGCTGGAGGCCTACGGCGACGACAGCGACAGCATCCGCGCCTACGGCGAGCAGGTGGTCAGCGAGATGTGCGAGCGCCTGCTGCAAGGCGGCGCGCCGGGCCTGCACTTCTACACCATGAACCTGGCCGGCCCGAGCCTGGCGATCTGGAACAACCTCAAGCTGTCGCGCTGAGGCCAGACGCAACCCTGAGGCCGCCTCTTCCGGCCCCAGGGTTGTGACCGCCTGCCGGTTTGCCGCAAGCGCGCCCTTTCCCGAGCCCGACGGCCCGCGTATTCTGGACCGATGACGGCACTCCAACGACAATTACTCGTCATCCTCCTCCTCGCCAGCTCTTGCCTAACCGCCCAGGCCCAGCCTCTGCGCCTGGTGAGTGAAGCCTGGCCTCCCTACATCTATGAGGAACAGGGCCAGCTGCGCGGCCTGGATTACGAAGCCGCGCACATCGTCCTGCAGCGCCTAGGCGTCGAAGTGGAGTGGCAGCTGATGCCCTGGAAGCGCTGCCTCGCGGCGTTCAGCCAGGGCCGGGTGGACGGCATCTTCGATGTCTTCCAGACCGCCGCACGCCAGGCCACCATGCTGTTCCCCAGCGAACCGTTGTCGGAAATCGAGTTCGTGCTGTTCCACAGCGCGGCGCGCCCCTACCGCTATCGTCGACTGAGCGACCTGGACGGGCTCAAGGTCGGGGTATCCGCCGGCTACTGGTACGCCAATCGGGCCTTTCGCGAATCCGAGCGCTTTACCCGGGAACCGGCGCCCACCCACGCGGCCAATTTCGGCAAACTGCAGCGCGATCGCATCGATCTGGTGATCAACGACCATCGCGCTGGGCACTTCCTGCTGAACCAGATGGGCCTGAGCAAGACGATCGGACACAGCCCCAAGGTGATCAGTCGCGACCGCCTGTACCTGGGCCTGCGCCGCGATGGCGGCTTCGAAGCGCTGGCCGAGCGCTTCGCCGAGGAACTGCGCCGCTTCAAGCGCGAGCCGGGCTATGCCGCCCTGCTCGCCCGTTACGCGCCGCCCCATGAGGTGCACAGCGTTAGCGCGCCAGAAGCGGCGAGCGCTGCCCCCAACCCCTGAAAGCCGGGCGATTGCCGGCCACCTCCGCAGCCGGCAACTTCAGGGGGCGCGCCCCTCAGGCCACCACCTTGTAGCTCGGCACATAGGCACTGCCGCCCGGCAGCTTCATCCGCTGCTGGTCGACGAACGCCTGCAGCAGACGGTCCAGCGGCCGCATGATGCTTTGGTCACCGGTGATCTGGTACGGGCCATGCTCCTCGATCAGGCGAATACCCTGGACCTTCACATTGCCGGCCACGATTCCGGAGAACGCCTGGCGCAGCTGCGCCGCCAGTTCATGCACCGGCTGCGCGCGGGTCAGCTTGAGACCGGCCATGTTCTCGTGGGTGGGCTCGAAGGGACGCTGGAAGGTCTCGTCGATCTTCAGCAGCCAGTTGAAGTGGAAGGCATCGTTGCGCTCGCGGCGGAACTGGGTAACGTCCTTGATTCCCTGGGCCATCTCCCGCGCCACCTCGGCCGGGTCATCGACGATGATCCGGTAACGCTGCTGCGCCTCCTCACCCAGGGTCGCGCCGATGAACTGGTGCAGCTGCTGCAAGTAGGCCTCGGCGCTGCGCGGCCCGGTGAGGATCAGCGGGAAGGGCAGCTCCCTGTTGTCCGGGTGCATGAGGATGCCGAGCAGATAGAGGAACTCCTCGGCGGTACCGGCCCCGCCCGGGAAGATGATGATGCCGTGGCCGACCCGTACGAAGGCCTCCAGGCGCTTCTCGATATCGGGCAGGATGACCAGCTCATTGACGATCGGGTTGGGCGCCTCGGCGGCGATGATGCCCGGCTCGGTCAGCCCCAGGTAACGCCCGGTGACGTTGCGCTGCTTGGCGTGGGCGATGGTGGCGCCCTTCATCGGCCCCTTCATTACTCCGGGGCCGCAGCCGGTGCAGACGTCCAGGCCGCGCAGGCCCAGTTCGTGGCCGACGATCTTGGTGTACTTGTACTCCTCGCGATTGATCGAGTGCCCGCCCCAGCACACCACGATCTTCGGCTCCACGCCGGCACGCAGGGTGCGGGCATTGCGCAGCAGGTGGAAGACATAGTCGGTGATGCCCTGGGAGCTGCTGAAATCGACCCGCTTGTTCTCCAGCTCGCTCTGCGTATAGACGATATCGCGCAGGGCGCTGAACAGCATCTCCCGGGTGCTGGCGATCATTTCGCCATCGACGAAGGCGTCGGCCGGGGCATTCAGCAGCTCGAGACGGATGCCACGATCCTGCTGATGGATGCGGATCTCGAAGTCCGGGTAGGCCTCGAGGATGGTCTTGGCGTTATCGCTGCCCGAACCGGTGTTGAGTATCGCCAGGGCGCACTGGCGAAACAGCGCATAGACGCTGCCGCAACCGGTCTCCCGCAGCTGCTGCACTTCGCGCTGGGACAGGGTCTCCAGGCTTCCTTTGGGGGACACCGAAGCATTGGTGGTGTTTCTCGTGGCCATTGCAGGCGCTCCATCGTGGTGAGGCCGACCAAGCCTGCAAGGCCTGATCGTTGAGTCAAGTTATAGACCAGCGGCCGCTCGGTCCGGCATTCGCCAGGGGCAAACCCGGGCATTGCTGCCGTTGCGCCGCGCCGGTCTGGGTCGAGACCGCGGCGTCAGCGACGCCCCCGATCGACATGGGGTGACGACTGCGCAGCATGATCTCCGAGACGATGCGACTTTGCACGTCGAGCTTTACTGCGCCGTCGCCGGCCGAGGGATTATTCGTCCCCGCCCCCTCTGCAACGGCCTCCTCGAAACGCCGAGGCACGCACGGACAGCCTCCTGCAGGGACCAGTGCGCCGGGCTGACAGTGGCTTGAATCGCAGGTGCAGAGGAAACCCGTACCAGCGGACAGGCGAAAAGTCCCACGGCGTCCTTGTTCTGTTATACTCGGGCCTCCCCGCCAGGCTTGCGCCCGGATGCTAGCCCCCAGTTGGCCAGCAGTACCGGACGGGATTGCGCGCCCCACGCCGCGATTCAAGCCAGGCAATACACCCCATAGGGCCTCGCCCTCACTAGACAGGATTGCACATGTCCTTTGCCTCCCTCGGTCTCTCCGAGGCTTTAGTCCGTGCGGTCGAATCCGTCGGCTACACCCAACCCACGCCGGTGCAACAGCGGGCCATTCCCGCCGTGTTGCAAGGTCGCGACCTGATGGTGGCGGCTCAGACGGGTACAGGTAAGACAGGCGGCTTTGCCCTGCCGATCCTCGAGCGACTGTTCCCCAACGGTCACCCGGATCGCGAACACCGCCACGGCCCGAAACAACCGCGCGTGCTGGTGCTGACCCCCACCCGCGAGCTGGCCGCCCAGGTGCACGACAGCTTCAAGGCCTACGCCCGCGATTTGCATTTCGTCAGCGCCTGCATCTTCGGCGGCGTTGGCATGAACCCCCAGATCCAGGCCCTGGCCAAGGGTGTCGACGTCCTGGTGGCCTGCCCCGGACGCCTGCTCGACCTGGCCAACCAGAGAGCCATCGACCTCTCCCACGTCGAGATTCTGGTGCTCGATGAAGCCGACCGCATGCTCGACATGGGCTTCATCCACGACGTCAAGAAGGTCCTCGCCAAGCTGCCGACCAAGCGTCAGAACCTGCTGTTCTCGGCGACCTTCTCCAAGGACATCACCGACCTGGCCGGCAAGCTGCTGCATAACCCGGAACGCATCGAAGTGACGCCGCCGAACACCACGGTCGAGCGCATCGAGCAGCGCGTGTTCCGCCTGCAGGCCAGCCACAAGCGCGCCCTGCTCGCCCACCTGGTCACCGCCGGTGCCTGGGAGCAGGTGCTGGTCTTCACCCGCACCAAGCACGGCGCCAACCGCCTGGCCGAGTACCTCGACAAGCATGGCCTGCCGGCCGTGGCGATTCACGGCAACAAGAGCCAGAACGCCCGCACCAAGGCCCTGGCCGACTTCAAGGCCAACAAGGTGCGCATCCTGGTCGCCACCGACATCGCCGCCCGCGGCCTGGACATCGACCAGCTGCCCCACGTGGTCAACTTCGAGCTGCCGAACGTCGAGGAAGACTACGTGCACCGCATCGGCCGCACCGGCCGTGCCGGACGCAGTGGCGAGGCGATCTCGCTGGTCGCTCCGGACGAAGAGAAGCTGCTCAAGGGCATCGAGCGGATGACCAAGCAGAAGATCGCCGACGGCGACCTGATGGGCTTCGATGCCAGCAAGGTCGAGGCCGAGCGTCCGGAAGTCCGCGAACCGCAGAAGCCGCGCCCACCACGTGGCGGCGGTGCCGGCGGCGAGCGCCACGGCAGCGGCCGCAAGGACAAGGGCAAGGACAGCGGCAAGGCCAAGTCCCAGCCGAGTCGCGGCCAGCAGCAACCGCGGGCGGCGCGCCCGGCCGCGGCGGCCATCCCCGCCTTGCCTCCCGACCGTGCGCCGGACGAGTTCCGCGATGACGAGATCGACAACTTCGGCAACCGGGTCGACTACGTCAGCCCGCACCAGAACAAGCCGCAGAACCGCGGCCGCCGCCCCGCAGCAGCGGCTGCCGCCGGCACTCCAGCCCAGGCTCCTCGCGGACAGGGCAAGGGACCTCGCAACAGCGGCACTGGCACCGGCCAGGGCAAGCGTCAGGGTGGCCAGGGCCGCACGGGCGGTGGTCGCGCGCGTCCGCCGCGCGACGCCAGCACCTCGCTCAACCGCGACGAGCTGCCCCTCCAGGAACCCGCCGTGAAGAGCACCCGCGACAAGCAGCCGGTGATCATGCACAAGGGTTCGCGCAGCGACCGCTTCCCCACCCCGGAGCAGCTCGACCAACTGCCGAGCAGCCGCCCTCGGGGCGAGAAGCCGGCCCTGCTGACGCGCAACCGCGACAGCTGAGCCGTCACGCCGACAGGCGCGCCCCGCAACGGGCCTGCCTGATCAGCGGAAACGAAAACGCCGGCCCAAGGGCCGGCGTTTTCGTTGGGGCGTTCTCGCTTACTGGCGCACGCCTTCCACCGAGAGGATCAGCTCGACTTCCTGGGAAGCCGGGCCGAGGTCCATCTGGATATCGAAGTCCTTGAGCTTCAGCTTGGTCGAACCGGAGAAGCCGGCGCGGTAGCCGCCCCACGGATCCTCGCCCTGGCCGACGAAGGTGGCGGCGATGACCACCGGCTTGGTCACGCCGTTGAGGGTCAGGTTGCCGGTGATATCGGCGGTGCCCTCACCGGTGCTTTTCACCGCCGTGGACTCGAAGGTCGCGTTCGGGTGCTTGCCGACATTGAGGAAGTCGCCGCTGCGAAGGTGCTTGTCACGCTCGGCGTGATTGGTATCGACGCTGGCAGTGTCCAGCGTGACCTTGACCTTGCTGGCTTCCGGATTCTTCTCGTCGTAGCTGAAGCTGCCTTCGAACTCCTTGAAGGTACCGTACAACCAGCTGTAACCCAGGTGGTTGATCTTGAAGTTGACGAAGGCGTGCTGGCCTTTGGTGTCGATCACGTAATCGGCGGCCAGGGCCTGGCCGGCGCCGAACAGGGCCGAGCCGAGCGCCAACGCGGCGAGGGTCTTTTTCAACATGACGAATCTCCTTGTGAGGGTGTGCGGGTCGATAGGTGGAAGCTGGCGGAAGGCCAAGCGCATCAGCGCCCGAGCATGCGCCGCAGCGTGGCGTCGTGATCGATGAAGTGGTGTTTGAGCGCCGCCAGGGCGTGGATGCCGGCGAAGACCACCAGGGCCCAGGCCAGGTACTCATGCACCAGCCCGGCGACATCCTCCTGGCCGGGAATGCCGGTGACGGTCGCCGGCACCTCGAACAGGCCGAATACGGGAATGCCACGCCCCTCGGCGGTCGAGATCAGGTAGCCGGAGACCATCAGCACGAACAGCCCCAGGTAGAGAAAGCCATGCCCTAGCTTGCTGCCCAGACGGGTCAGTCGACCATGATTCGACAGGCTCGCCGGCGGCGGACTGAGCCGTCGCCAGAGCATGCGCCCGAGCATCACCGCAAACAGCAGCAGGCCGAAGCTCTTGTGCAGCTCCGGCGCAGTCTTGTACCAGCTGCTGTAGTAGTCCAGGCCGACCATCCAGTAACCCAGGCCGAACAGGCCGTAGACCGCCACGGCCACCAGCCAGTGCAGCACTATGCTGACCAGACCGTAACGCTCTGAAGTGTTGCGCCACTGCATGTCGAATCGGCTCCACAACGCGGGCTCGCCTCGAGCCCTTGGAAAATACCCAGCAAGACTATCAACAAAGCATTCGATAAAAAGCGGAAAAATTCGCTCTGAAATATCGAGAAATACGATGCTTGATTGGCTTCTTGCGTGCCAGCAGCCTTAGGTCGACGAACGCCGCGCCGGTTCTGCGCGGCCCTCCCAACGGCAGCATTTGGCGGATGAACGGCAGTCCCTCGCCGGGCGGCCAACCTAGCGGATGCCCGCCCCATAGCCGCGGACACATCTGATAGGCTTGCCGCAGATGATTGGGAGAGCGTTTCGATGAGCCTGAATGACCACTGGATGCAACGCGACCTGGCCGTGCTCTGGCACCCCTGCACCCAGATGAAAGACCACGAGCAGCTGCCACTGGTGCCGATCAAACGGGGCGAAGGCGTGTGGCTGGAAGACTTCGACGGCAAGCGCTACCTCGACGCGGTCAGTTCCTGGTGGGTCAACGTGTTCGGCCATGCCAACCCGCGGATCAACCAGCGCATCAAGGACCAGGTCGATCAGCTGGAGCACGTGATCCTCGCCGGTTTCAGCCATGCGCCGGTGGTCGAGCTGTCCGAGCGCCTGGTCAGGATGACCCCGGCCGGCCTGGATCGGGTGTTCTATGCCGACAACGGCTCGTCCTGCATCGAAGTGGCGTTGAAGATGAGCTTCCACTACTGGCTCAACGTCGGCCAGCCTGCGAAGAAGCGCTTTATCACCCTGAGCAACAGCTACCACGGCGAGACCGTGGCGGCGATGTCGGTCGGCGACGTCTCGCTGTTCACCGACACCTACAAGGCGCTGCTGCTCGACACCCTCAAGGTGCCCAGCCCCGACTGCTTCTACCGCCCGGAGGGGATGGGCTGGGAGGAACATTCGCGGGCCATGTTCGCCCACATGGAACAGTGCCTGGCCGAGCACCACCGGGAGGTCGCCGCAGTGATAGTCGAGCCGCTGATCCAGGGCGCCGGCGGCATGCGCATGTACCACCCGATCTACCTCAAGCTGCTGCGCGAAGCCTGCGATCGCTATGGCGTGCACCTGATCCATGACGAGATCGCCGTCGGCTTCGGCCGCACCGGGACGATGTTCGCCTGCGAACAGGCCGGCATCCGCCCGGACTTCCTCTGCCTGTCCAAGGCCCTGACCGGCGGCTACCTGCCGCTCGCCGCCTGCCTGACCACCGACACCATCTACCAGGCGTTCTACGACGACTACTCGACCCTGCGCGCCTTCCTCCACTCGCACAGCTACACCGGCAACCCCCTGGCCTGCGCCGCGGCCCTGGCGACCCTGGACATCTTCGAGCAGGACGATGTGATCGAGGCGAATAAACAACTGTCTGCGCGGATGGCCAGCGCCACCGCCCACCTGGCCGATCACCCCCACGTCGCCGAGGTGCGCCAGACGGGCATGGCCCTGGCCGTCGAGATGGTTCAGGACAAGGCCAGCAAGACTGCCTATCCCTGGCAGGAGCGCCGCGGCCTCAAGGTCTATCAGCACGCCCTGCAACGCGGCGCATTGCTGCGCCCCCTGGGCAGTGTGGTGTACTTCCTGCCGCCCTACGTGATCACCCCGGAGCAGATCGACTTCCTCGCCGAGGTGGCCAGCGAAGGCATCGACATCGCCACCCGCGAGTCGCTCAGCGTGGCGGTGCCGAGCGGCGCCCGCGTCGACTTCCGCGACCCGGGCTGAGGTTCGGCGGCCGGTGACCCGCGCCCTACAAGCGGGTCACCGATCAGGGTAAGCTTTGCGCTTTCCGTCCACGGCTTGCCCTTCAGTCCCATGCGCCTTTCCCGTTTCTTCATCGACGCCCCCCTGTCCCTCGGCCAACACCAGTTGCCGGAAGCCCAGGCCCACTACATCGGCCGCGTGCTGCGCCATGCCGCCGGCGATGCCGTGCAGCTGTTCGACGGCAGCGGCCAGGAATATCTCGGCGAGCTGATCGAGGTCGGCAAGAAGAGCGTACGGGTCGAACTGCGCGAGGCCTTTGCCGGCCTGGCCGAATCGCCCCTGAGCATTCACCTCGGCCAGGGCCTGTCGCGCGGCGAGCGCATGGACTGGGCGATCCAGAAGGCCACCGAGCTGGGTGCCAGTGAGATCAGCCCGATCGTCAGCGAGCGCTGCGAAGTCCGGCTGAAGGATGAGCGCGCCGACAAGCGCATGGCCCACTGGCGCCAGGTGGCGATCAGCGCCTGCGAGCAGTGCGGCCGCTCGGTGCTGCCACTCATCCACCCGCCGATCGCACTCGGCGACTGGCTGCAGCGGGTCGAGGCGCAGCTCAAGCTGGTGCTGCACCCGGTGGCAGAGCCCCTGGTGAGCCATGCCCGACCGCAGTCGCTGGCGTTTCTCATCGGCCCTGAGGGCGGCCTGGCGGAGGCCGAGGTCGAGCAGGCCAAGGCCGCCGGTTTCCTCGCCGCCCGCCTCGGCCCGCGGGTGCTGCGTACCGAGACCGCGCCGGTGGTGGCGCTGTCCGTCGCTCAGCAATTGTGGGGCGACTTTTAGGGCTGGAACTCTCGTCTCAATCTGGCTATCTTGTGCGCCGCCCGCGACCTGCCCCTATCCAGGCACGACGTGGCACCTGGTACGGCGAGTACTTCGCCAAGCCAAACGAGTCTCCCCTACAACTACAAAAGCCATAACAGGACTGCGACTCCATAAGAGCGCCGCAGCTTGAGATGGCACGGAGCGTTCTGCGATGAATGATCTAGTCAATAGCCTCAATGGTCTCGTCTGGAGCCCGGCACTGATCTACCTGTGCCTCGGTGTCGGCCTGTATTTCACCCTGCGAGGCCGCTTCCTCCAGGTGCGCCACTTCAAGGAAATGATTCGCCTGGTCTTCGCCAAGCGCACCAGCAGCCACGGTATCTCCTCCTTCCAGGCCCTGACCATGACCCTCGCCGGTCGCGTCGGTACCGGTAACATCGCCGGTGTGGCCACTGCCATCACCTTCGGCGGCCCGGGCGCCGTGTTCTGGATGTGGATGGTTGCCTTCCTCGGCGCCAGCTCGGCCTTTATCGAGTCGACCCTGGGTCAGGTCTACAAGGAAGACATCGACGGCCAGCACCGCGGCGGTCCGGCCTTCTACATCGAGAAGGGCCTGGGCATGAAGTGGTACGCCTGGGTCTTCGCCCTGGTCACCGTACTGGCTTGCGGCCTGCTGCTGCCGGGCGTTCAGGCCAACTCGATCGGCAACGGTCTGAACAACGCCATGGGCATCGACCCGAGCACCACCGCAGCCGTGCTGGCGGTCATGCTGGGCCTGATCATCTTCGGCGGCATCAAGCGCATCGCCACCTTCGCCGAGGTCGTGGTGCCGTTCATGGCCCTGAGCTACATCATCGTCGCCTGCGTGATCATCGGCCTGAACATCGAGCAGCTGCCCGGCGTGGTCGCCCTGATCATCGAAAGCGCCTTCGGCATGCAGGCCGGCTTCGGCGCGATCCTCGGCCTGGCCATCATGTGGGGCGTGAAGCGCGGCGTGTACTCCAACGAAGCTGGCCAGGGCACCGGCCCGCACGCATCCAGCGCCGCGGCGGTCAGCCATCCGGCCAAGCAGGGCCTGGTGCAGGCCTTCTCCGTGTACGTCGACACCCTGTTCGTCTGCTCGGCCACGGCCTTCATGCTGCTGATCACCGGCCAGTACAACGTACAAGGTCCTGACGGCGAAGCGCTGCACATCGGCATCGCCGGCGTCGCGGCCGGCCCTGGCTACGTGCAGACCGCCATGGAGAACATCCTGCCGGGCTTCGGCTCCTACTTCGTGGCCATCGCCCTGTTCTTCTTCGCCTTCACCACCATCATCGCCTACTACTACATCGCCGAAACCAACATCGCCTTCATCAACCGCAAGATCCACCGCCCGTGGCTGACGCTGGCGCTGAAGTTCGGCATCATCGCGGCCACCGTCTACGGCACCGTGAAGACCGCCGACCTGGCCTGGGGCCTGGGCGATCTGGGCGTGGGCATGATGGCCTGGCTGAACATCGGCGCCATCCTGCTGATGCACAAGGTTGCCTACACCTGCCTGAAGGACTACGAGGCCCAGAAGAAGCAGGGCCTGGACCCGGTCTTCGACCCCGAGAAGCTCGGCATCAAGAACGCCGACTACTGGACCGGCAAGAAAGGCAGCGACAGCGCCGAAGCGCCAGCCGCTGAAGCGCAGCCGGAAAGCGCCCGCTAAGCGCGACTGAAAAGCCCCGCGCGCCACGCTCCGTCAATCCGGAGCCTGGCACGCGGGGCTTTTTTGTGGGCGAATGATGGGCGCCGCGGGCGCTCGCATGCCGCGCGCCGGGGCATGGCTGGCCGGTGTTTCCGGGCGAAAGGCTGAAGGGGCAGGCGGGCGCGCCCACCGAGGCGGCGAGCGGCCCTCAGGAGGGGGACGCTAGATCAGGCCGGCGTCGGCCAGTTTCTGCTCCAGAGCGATCAGATCGGGAATCTTCAGGGTGTCTTCGCCCCAGGCCACCGCATCGAGTTCCAGTGGCGCCAGGGCCTCGTCCGCGCGCGCCAGTTCGCCATCGACTTTGATCGAACGGGGAATCCCCTGCACCAGCAGGGCCAGGAACTTGACCTTGGGGCGTCCGCCGAGGGCGTTGATCACCGCCACCCGGCAAGAGGAGCCGACCTGCACCTGGCCGTCCGAGGCCGCCTCGAAGGACAGCAACGGCAGGCGCAGGTCACGCCAGGCGATCTGCCCGAGGAACCAGGCCGGCATGCCGGCGCTGACTTGCGGCGCGCGATAGGGGATCAGCTCGGCGAGCGCCACGTTGGGCAGCAACAGGGTGCGGTCGGCCAGCGGCACCTGCAACGCGGTCAGGCTGCTGGCACTATTCTGGGTGGCTACGGCTTGGCTCATGTATAGGTCCTGTACGGGCACTTGTCCCGGTTAACTGCATTGCTCGGCCAGGTGCTTGACCAGTGCGGCGGCAAGCTCGCGCGGATCGGCGCTGAAACTGCTGTAGCCGCCCTCGCGCAGGCTGTCCGGCATGCTCGGACAGACGCAGCTGTCGCCGCGCTGGGTCCAGATCTCACCGCCCTGGCGGCGCACGTAGGCGGCCGCGGCACTGCCGTCGCTGCCCATGCCGCTGAAGCTGATGACCCCGCACTGGGCACCGAAATGCTGGGCGAGGTTGAGCATCATCTGATCGATGGACGGGCTGTAGGGCTCCGGCCAGCCGCGCTCGGCGATCTGCATCACGCGCTCGTCGCTGAAGCCGAGCTCGCGACTGATCGGTGCCACCACCACCTCGCCACAACGGATCGGTTCGCCATGTCGCGCCGGATTGACGTGCCACTGGCTGTGCCGGCCGACCGCCTGGGGCAGCGCTGCCTCGAAGCTGGCGTCGATATGCTGGGCATACACGAAGCCCACCGGCAAGCCGCCGGGCAGGGCATCGAGAAAGGCTTTGACCGCCGCCGGACCGCCCAGCGAGGCAGCCAGCAGCCAGACCTGACGCGCCGGCTCGCCGGCGGTCAGCGGGGACGTCGCCAGTGCCTGCGGCAACTCCAGGCGCGTCGGCCGCTGCGCCTCGGCGAGCAGCGCCGCCAGGCTCGGGCCGACGGCCTGGGAGGGATCGCCGACCAGCTTCTTCAGCTTGCCGAACAGCCGCCGCTCCCAGCGCGGATAGTTCTCCGAGTGGCGCTCGGGGGCATGCCCCTCGCCGAACAGCACCGGTGCCGAGACCCGCTCGAGCAGGCTGTCGACCAGAGGCGAATCCTCGGACTGGGCCAGGTCGACCAGCCACAGATCGGTCTCGCAGGCGCCCAGGGCTTCCTCGTCCAGGCGTGCCGGGTCGCTGTTGAGTACCACCTGGTAGCCACTGCCGCTCAAGGCCTGCTGCAGCACATGGCGCTGCAGCGAGGTGTCGGCGATGACCGCAATACGTGCCGCGCTTTTCTCAGTCATTTCCGTTTGACCAGTTGGTGGATGCTGTCGAGCAGCAGGGACTCTTGGTAGGGCTTGCCGAGGTATTCGTTGACGCCGATGGCCATGGCCCGTTCGCGGTGCTTCTCGCCGGTACGCGAGGTGATCATGATGATCGGCAGGTCCTTCAGCCGCTCGTCGTGGCGCACCAGGGTCGCCACCTCGAAGCCGTCCATACGCGGCATCTCGATGTCCAGCAGCATGATGTCGGGCTTGTGCTCCTGCAGCTGGGCGATGGCGTCCACGCCGTCCTTGGCCGTCAGCACGTTCATGCCGTTGCGCTCGAGCAGGCGGCTGGTGACCTTGCGAACGGTCACCGAATCGTCCACCACCATGACCAGGGTCGGCCGCTCGGCCTCGACCTCTTCGGCGCTCGCGGTCTTGGCCGGCAGCCGTGGCTGGGCCTGGCTGAGCAGGTGCGCATGCAGCACGCGGATGGTCGCCAGCAGGTCGAGGATCACCACCACCCGGCCGTCGCCGAGGATGGTCGCACCGGAGATGCCGTGCACCCCGGCGAACTGTGCACCGAGGCTCTTCACCACGATCTCGCGGGAGCCCGCCAGGCTGTCGACCTGCACGGCCACCGCGTGCTCGCTGGAGCGCACCAGGATCACCGGCAATGGCAGGCTCTGGCCGACCAGCTTGGGCTGCTGCCCGTTGTTCAGCAGATCGCCCAGGTAGCGCAGCTCGTAGGTCTGCCCGGCATACTCGAAACTCGGCGCGTCGGGCTGGTAGTAGGCCTCCAGCTCGAAGGGCGACACCCGCACGATGCCCTCGATGGTGTTCAGGGGGATCGCATACAGGTCCTCGCCGGACAGCACCATCAGCGCCCGGTTGACCGACACGGTGAACGGCAGGCGAATGCTGAAACGGGTGCCCTCGCCAGGCGTCGAGTCGATGCTCATCGAGCCACCGAGCTGCTTGACCTCCGAATGCACCACGTCCATGCCGACGCCGCGCCCGGAAATCTGCGTGACCTTCTCCGCCGTGGAGAAGCCGGCCTCGAGGATGAACTGCAGGATCTCGTGATCGGTGAGATCCGACTCCTCGTCCATCAGGCCACGCTCGATGGCCTTGCGGCGTACCGCCTCCAGACGGATGCCGCCGCCATCGTCGGCCAGGTTGAGGACGATGTCGCCCCCCTCGCGGCCGAGGCTCAGACGGATGCTGCCCTGTTCCGGCTTGCCACTGGCGCGACGCACTTCGGCCGGCTCGATGCCATGGTCGACGGCATTGCGCAGCATGTGCTCGAGCGGCGCGACGATGCGCTCCAGCACCGTGCGGTCCATTTCCCCTTCGGCATTGCCGACGACGAATTCGACCTGCTTACCCAGTTCCGCGGCGACCTGGCGGACGATCCGCCGCAGGCGCGGCACCAGGCGGTCGAAGGGCACCATGCGGGTGCGCATCAGGCCTTCCTGCAGCTCGGTGTTGACCCGCGCCTGTTGCAGCAACAGGGTTTCCGCATCGCGGTTGCGCGCGGCCAGGGTCTCCTTCAGGTCGAGCAGGTCGGAGGCCGATTCGAACAGGGCCCGGGACAGCTGCTGCAGCTGCGAGTGGCGGTCCATCTCCAGCGGGTCGAAATCTTCATAACCGGCGCGCTCGGCCTCGGCCTGGTAGCGGCTGAGGATCTGCGCCTGGGTCTCGGTGTCCAGGCGCCGCAGCTGATCGCGCACCCGGTCGATGGTCGCCTCCATCTCACTGAGGGTGAAGCCGAAATCACTCACCTGCTGTTCGACCCGGCCGCGGAAGATCGAGGTCTCGCCCGCCAGGTTGACCAGCCCTTCGAGCAGATCCGCCGGCACCTTGACCAGCTCCTGCGGCGCACGGCGCGCAGCGGCGTCCTGGGCGGCCTGCTCGGCACGCTGCATGAACGGCAGCACCTTGGCCACCAGCTCCTGGGCCGGACGCTCGCTGGCCGCGACTATCGGTGTCGCCAACTGCGGCGCACGCGGCGCACTGTCCTGCACCGGCTCCTCTGCGGGGGCCGGGGCGGCTGCATCCGCCGGCAGGCTGTCGCGCAGCTGCTGGCGCAGCTGGTCGAGCTCGGCCTGCAGGCCTTCGAAACCCGACTGCACGTCGAGGAACAGGCTCTCGGGCCAGGGGGCGCCCTGCTGCTGGATCTCGGTCAGGTGCTGTTCCAGGTCATGGGTCAGGTCGCCCAGGCGCTTCTGCCCGGCCAACCGCGCACCACCCTTGAGGGTGTGCAGCACGCGCAGCATGTCGTCGATGGCGCCGGCATCCTCGCGGCCCGCCTCCCAACGGCCGAGCGCCAGCTCCATGGCCTCCACCAGGTCGTCGGCCTCTTCCATGAAGATGTCGAGGATGTCCGCCTCGGCAGCGAAGTGATCGTCGACGACGTCCACGGCCTTGAGCTGGACCGCCGAAGGCATGCTCAGCTGCTCGTCCGGGTTGGCGCGAAAGCCCTTGATGGTTTCGATCAGCGCCTGTCCATTGGGCACGGCGCGCTGGCCGCGCACCGCCTCGAGCATCTCGGCGAGGCTGTCGTGGCAGGTCTGCAGCAGGCCGAAGAGCGCCGGACTGGCCCGAAGCCGCCCGCCGCACAGGCCTTCGTAGAGAAACTCCAGCTCATGGGCCAGATCGCCGATCTCGCGGATCTCCGCCATCCGCGCACCGCCCTTGAGGGTGTGCAGGTCGCGCTGCAGGGCCTCCAGCTCGAGGCTGTTATCGACGTCGTCGATCCAGCGCTGCAGGGACGCACCGGCGCTGTCGATGATGTCGAAGCCTTCCTCGAGGAAGATCTCAACCAACTCCGGATCGCGCTCGTCGACCGCCGGCTGGGGCTCGCCCGGCGCCTCGTCAGTCTCACAAGCACCTTGCGGCTGCGGGGCTGCCGACTCCAACTTTTCGGCGCTTTCCTGCGGCCCGGGCAGGGACTGCAATTCAGACTCAGACTCAGACTCAGACTCAGACTCAGACTCGGATTCGGCCTGATGCTCGGGTTCGAGCTCGGCCGCCTGCGCATCCTCAGGCTCCGGGATTTCGGCTTCGGCTTCGGCTTCGGCTTCGGCTTCGGCTTCGGCTTCGGCTTCGGCTTCGGCTTCGGCTTCGGCTTCGGCTTCGGCTTCGGCTTCGGCTTCGGCTTCGGCTTCGGCTTCGGCTTCGCAAGCAGGCTCGGGGAGGTGCGGTGGCGGGGTCAAGTCCGGTGTACGGCCTTGGCGAAACCCACGAATCGCCTCGATCAGGTCAGCCGGCTCGGACAGCTCGGCGCGGCGTTGCAACTGCTCAAGCAGCACGGCCAGGCGGTCATGGCTTTGCTGCAGCAGCTCGGCGAGGGGTTGCGAATGGCTATAGCGCCGATCCAGCAGCCCCTCGTACAGGGATTCCAGCTCATGGGCGAGGTCGCCAATCGGGCCGATCTGCGCCATCCGGGCGCCGCCCTTGAGGGTATGCAGGTCGCGCTGCAAGGATGAAAGCGCCGCCTTCTGCTCAGGCTCAGCCAACCAGCGCTCCAGTGCCTTACCGGCACTTTCCAGGATATCGACCGCCTCTTCGAGGAAGATCGCCACCATCTCCTCGTCCAGCACATCATAGGACGCAGCGCTTTCCGTTTCGTCCTCGGCCTGCTCGAGCTGCAGCTCGACTTCCGTCGCCAGCTCATCGTCGCCGTCGCTCGTCCAGCGTTCCAGCTCGGCCGCGGCGGTGGCTTCGTCCAGTTCGACTATCTGCAGCCCGTCTTGGC
This sequence comes from Pseudomonas sp. LPB0260, assembly GCF_013388395.1. Lineage (NCBI taxonomy): Bacteria > Pseudomonadati > Pseudomonadota > Gammaproteobacteria > Pseudomonadales > Pseudomonadaceae > Pseudomonas > Pseudomonas sp. LPB0260. The sequence goes on from NZ_CP058247.1 coordinate 886,255, forward strand.
CGTCGTCAGACAACAGGGCCAGGGCGCTCGGGTCCAAAGCCTCGCCAAGCAAGCTGCGCAGCGCCGCGACCCGTTCCGGTTGGGCGCTGACCTGCAGGCCCGCGGCGACCTGGTCCATCATGCCGATCAGCGCTTCGTGGGCTTGCTCGGCTTCGCTGAAGAAGCGCTCGCTGACCGCCAGACTGCCCTCCTCGACCGCGCCGTAGAGATCGAGCAGGGCCTCGCAGAGCTCCTCGATCTGCGGCAGTTCGGCCATATCGGCGCCACGCCCCAGGGTGGTCAGCTCCTCCAGCAGCGCGCTGAGTTCCTGACGCTCGGACGGGTGCTGGTGCCAGCGGCGCAGTAGGTCCTCGGCATCCAGCAAGATGTCCATGCCTTCGGCGAGGAAGATGCTGATCAGCTGCGGGTCGCGCGTTTCGCCCTGTTCGCTCTTGCGACCGTCCTCGGCGGCGGCGAGGCGCTCCTGGTGCAGCTTCTGGGTGCGTTCGAGGAACTCCGGGGCACCGGGTAGCGGCGCCAGGGGCTGACTCTCCAGCTGTTCGAGGCCGACGCGGAACAGCTGCTCGGCGGCGCTCAGCAGCTCGGCCTCGGCCATGTCCATCGGGATCAGATTGGCCTTGAATTCCTTGACCAGCTTCTCCAGCGGCGCGGCGATCTCCGCCACCGGCAATATACCGGCCATGTAGGCGCTGCCCTTGAGCGTATGCAGGGCGCGCTGCAGGTCGTCGGTGACCGGCTGCGGCAGTTCCTGGGCGCAATCGGCGAGGAAGCCGACCAGGGTATCGAGGTGGGTTTCCGCCTCGTTGCGGAAGATCTCCAGCAATTGCGGGTCGAGCGTCTCGCCGATTTCCGCCAGCGCGGCGGTAGCCTCGCTTTCGCCCACTGGCGCGGCTACCGGCGCTACCGGGGCGTCAGACTTTGGGAGGCTTTCACCCTTGGCCAGGGCATGGGCGGAGGCCGCGAGCAGATCGACGTCATCGCGCTGGCGCTGGGCATTGGCGGCGAACTCCTCGACCAGCGCCGGCATCACCTCGACCACCTCGCCGACCACCCGCTGCACCTCGGCATCGGATTGAATACTGCGATCGAGCACGCGGTTGAGCAGGTTCTCGATCGACCAGGCCAGCTCGCCGATGACCAGCGCACGGACCATGCGCCCGCTGCCCTTGAGGGTGTGGAAGGCGCGGCGCACCTCGACCAGGGCATCCTTGTTGGCCGTATCGGCGCACCACTGCGGCAGGAACTGGCCGATAGTCTCCAGGACTTCCCCGGCCTCCTCGATAAAGACTTCCGCCAGCTCCTCGTCGATCGGCTCCTCATCGGCCGGCGGCGGCAGCAGGCTGGGCGGCACCTCGCCGGCAGGCGGGTTGATCGCCTGCTGCGGAGCGGCCATGACGTCGGCCAGCGACAGCGGCTTGTCAGCCTCAGGCACCTGTTCCTCGGCGGCGCTCTCGCTCAATGCCGGCGCAGCGGGCAGTTCGACCTCGGGAATCTCCAGAGCCGCCAGTTCGGCCTCGTCCCAGTGCCCAGGGCTGGCCGGCTCCTGCAGGTCGAGCTCATCCAGTTGCAGGCCGTCGAACGACAGCGGCTCGTCGCCGGCCGCCTCGTCTTCCAGTGCCGGCAAGCTTTCCGCCTCGGTCTCGGGCGCGGCCTCGAGGAGCTCGCCCGGTACAGCCTCGGCATGCTCGGACGGCAATGGCGGCTCATCCGCCGGCGAATCCTCGGCGACCGGGACGGCGCCAAGCTCGGCGAACTCCGCGCTCAGCTCATCATCGGCCAGCACTTCAAACGGCTGGGCGCCCTCCTCGGGCTCCGACGACTCAGGCTCCAGGGCTGGAGCCGCTTCTGCGGCCAGCACCTCGATCTCGTCCAGCGGGTCGGCCAGGGGGGCGGGGGCTGGCTCCGACGGTTCGACCCGATCGAGAATCGATGGCTTCTCCTTGAGCGGGTAGCCGAGGCTATCGAGACTCTCCTCGGCCACGTCGAGGATCAGATCGCCCTGACTGGCGTGGTCCTCGGCCAGTCGCTCGAGGTAATACTCGACGCTGGTGATGGCGTCGGCCAGGGTGTCGAGGTGCTGCCAGTTAGGCACGGCCTTGCGCGCCAGCAGCTGTTCCTCGATGTAGCGATTGCAAGCCTTCAGCAGGTCCGCTGCGCGCTGCAGCGGGATCATGCCGAGTCCGCCGCGCACCTGGGTCAGCAGCCCGGGCACCCGGGCCAGATGCTCGTGGTTCCACTGCGAGGCAATGAACTCGATGATCGCGTCCTTGGCCTGCTCCAGGCCATTGCGCGCCTCCTTGATCACCAGCTGGTGGATCTGCGCCACGTCGGTGGTCGGCAGATGGCTCTCCTCGCGGCCGCCATCCTCAACCGGGCCGACCATGCCCGCCAGCGTCGCCTCGACGTACAGCAGGGCGCCGGCGACATCCATCAGCACGGCATCGTCGGGCTGGCGCTGCCCCAGGGACAGGCCGTGGACCACGTCGATCTGGTCGACTATGACCTTGCGCGGCTGGGCAAAACCCAGCACCGCCAGGGTGTCGGCGATCTGCTTGAGCGGCGCCAGCAGAGCATCGAGTTCGGCCACGTGGCTGCGATCACCACGCACGAACAGGTCGAGGCTGTCCTTGACCCGTACCAGCTCCTCACACAGGGCCGCGACCACCGAGCGCATGGCGTCTCGATCGGGGCCGGCCAGGCGGGCCCGCTCCTCGTCCACCACCTCGTTGTTCGGCAGGGCGTCGTCGAGGCGGTACTGCTCCTTGAGGCTGCGGATGCGCGGCGACTGCGCCGGCGCCTTGGCGACATAGAACAGCAGGTTCTTGGTCAGCTCGTCGGACGCCGGCTGGTTGATGCCGTCGGCGCCCTGCTCCAGCAGGCGCTTGAGTTCCTTGTCGACCTGGCGCAGCAGGGTGCGCACCGAGGTGCCGTTGACCACGCTGCCATTGGCCAGGCCCTCGACCAGGCCGGAGGCGATCTGCCACAGCGGCCCGAGCGGGGCCCCCTTGCACAGGGTTTCCAGGCGCGCGAAGACCCGCGCCATGTAGCCCAGGTTGGTGCCCAGGTCCTGGTTGCGGATCACCCCGACCAGGGCCATCTGCAGCATCTGCCGCAGCTTGCGCAGCAGCACCGGCAACTCGGCGGTGCGCAGTTGGGCCAGGGACTCGACCGACAGGGCCGGGGCACGCGCGGACATGTCCGGGGAGAACAGGCTGGTTTCCGACAGCAGCTTCTCGCCGCGGGCGGCTCGCAGGTCGTTGAGCAGCGGCAGCACGACCATCGGCAGGTCACGGCGCGCGACCTGGATGCGGTCGAGATAGGTCGGCAGCTGCAGGATCGCCTGCATCAGCACTTCCAGCGCCTCGCCCTGGTTGGCCACGCGGCCCTCCATCAGGGCCTGGGCCAGGTGCTCCATTTCCTCGGCGAGCAAGGCCGCACCGTAGAACTCGACCATCTGCAGGGTGCCGTGCACCTGATGCACATAGGTCAGGCAGAAACGCATGCGCGTCGAGTCCTGCGGATTCTCGACGAACGCCTCCAGGGCCTGACGCGCCTGCTTCAGGGTTTCCGCGATTTCGCCCTTGACCCACTCCAGGGCGACATAGTCGTGCCGATCACCCATAGCCACTCCACTCATAAAGCCCTATCCCTTGCGGGTAAACGCCAGCACTCGCTCGTCGGCCACCGGGATCAACTCCGGATGCTGCCAACCGACCACTTCACCTACACCGACCACCAGCAGCCCTCCGGGTGCCAGGCGCTCAGCCAGGCGATTGAGGATCTCGCGGCGACGCCAGCGGCGAAAATAGATCAGCAAGTTCTGACAAAAAATAACGTCCATGCCGGACATTGGCGCCTTGGCCAGTTCCAGCACGTTGAGCCTGGCGCAGCAGACACGCGCGGCCAGGCTCGGCAGTACCTTGAAGCGTCCATCGGCCTGCGTCGCGAAATAGCGCTGACGCAGGTCTTCTTCCATCTGTTCGAGCTTGCGTGCCCCATACAGGCCCTCGCGGGCCTTGCTCAGGGCATTGAGACTGATGTCCGTACCGGTCACGCCGAAATGCTCCGGCCATTCGCTGTCACGCAGCACCTGAGCGGCGCTGATGGCCAGCGAGTAAGGTTCCTCACCGCTGGAGCAACCCACGCTCCATAAGGCCAAGGGACGCTGCAGCCCCCGGTCAAGCTGTTCACCCAGGTGGCGTTCGAGCACCTCGAAAGACGCGGGATGGCGAAAGAAGCGGGTCTCCTGCACGGTCAGACGGTCCAGCAGGGTCGACCATTCCACCGCACCGCGCGGGCCATCGGTAACCTGGCGGTAGTAGGCGGCGTAATCGCCGACCCCCAGCTCGCGCATGCGCGCGCTCAGGTTGGTCTGTAGAAATGCCCGACGCTGCTCGGTGATCACCACCCCGGTGCGCTCTTCGAGCAGGCTCTGCCAATCGCGAAACTCCGCGGCGGACATGTCCACCACGGGTTGCAAGGCCCAGACGCCTGACTGCATGTCGTGCCCCTCGCTGATGGCCATCGGCCGGCTCTGGCGACCGTCTCCGGTCGCCGCCGCGCATTCGCTTATGCCTGCTCCCCGGCTTCCGGCAAGGTGAAGCCGGAGACCGACTTGCGCATCTCACTGGCCATCTTGGCCAGGGTACCAATGCTCTTGGCCGTGGCGGTGGTACCGGAGGAGGTCTGCGAGGTGATCTCCTGGATCACGTTCATGGTGTTGGAGATATGGCCGGCCGAGGAGGCCTGCTGGCGCGCCGCGTTGGAGATGTTCTGGATCAGCGCCGCAAGGGTCTTGGATACCTTCTCGATCTCTTCCAGTGCCACCCCGGCGTCCTGCGCCAGACGCGCACCGCGCACCACCTCGGAAGTCGTTTGCTCCATCGAGATAACGGCTTCGTTGGTGTCGGTCTGAATCGTCTTGACCAGCGCCTCGATCTGCTTGGTTGCCGCGGAAGAACGTTCTGCGAGGCGCTGTACTTCGTCCGCTACCACGGCGAAGCCTCGACCCGCATCACCGGCCATGGAGGCCTGGATCGCGGCGTTCAGGGCGAGGATGTTGGTCTGGTCGGCAATGTCGTTAATCAGGCTGACGATGTCACCGATCTCCTGGGACGATTCACCGAGGCGCTTGATCCGCTTCGAGGTGTCCTGGATCTGCTCACGGATGTTATCCATGCCGGTGATGGTGTTGTGTACGACTTCGTTGCCCTTGTTGGCGATGGCTACGGAACGCTCCGCTACCGCGGACGACTCCGAGGCGTTCGCCGATACCTGGTCGATCGACACGGCCATTTCATTGATCGCCGCAGAAGCACCGGCGATTTCCTGGGCCTGGTGCTCGGAAGCTTCGGCCAGGTGCATCGCCGTGGCCTGGGTTTCCTGGGCCGCGCCGGCTACCTGAACGGCGGTCAGGTTGATCGTGGCTACCAGGTCACGCAGCTGGTCGATGGAGTAGTTGATGGAGTCGGCGATGGCACCGGTGAAGTCCTCGGTTACCGTCGCGGCCACGGTCAGGTCACCGTCGGCGAGGTCGGCGATCTCATCGAGCAGTCGCAGAATCGCCGCCTGGTTGCGGTCGTTCTTTTCCGCGGTTTCGCGCAGCTGGCGGTTGGTCTCGCGCACCATCACCAGGCCGATCAGGATGATCGCAGCCAGGGCCAGGGCGCCCAGCACGTAGCCGGCGAGGGTGTTCAGGGCCCGCCCGCCCGCCAGGTCTTCGAAGCCGGCGGCCAGCTCGGAGGCCTTGTCCAACAGGGTCTGCGACACGCTGAAGATGGTGTTGGCCGACTCCCTCACCTGGAACAGCTCGGGCGAGGTTTCGAGGATCTCGTCCACCGAACCGGAGACGAACTCGAACAGCTCGGAAATCTCGGCCAGACGCTCGAGAGCCTCGGCATCGGTCACCTTGGCGATCTCCATCGCCGCGTTGCCTTCGAGCATCGCGCTCAACACACGGCCGAACAGGCTGGCATCGCGACCGAACATGTCGGCGGCCTGTACCGAGTCCGCGTCACCGGCCAGGACCTTGTTCACCGAACCGAGAATACGTTCGGCCAGCAGCGACTGGCGCTGGGCCACGGAGACCTGGGCCGCCGGGGCCCCGCTCTCCAGGAGGATGTCGACCACTTCCTCATACTCGACCTGCAGCTGCGGGATGGTCTCCGCCAGGGTCACGGCAACCTGGTGCAGGGAAAGTACCGTCTGTTCGCTGGCCAGAATGGCGTCGGTGTTCTGCCGCAGGCTGTCCCAGTCCTGCTGCACGGCGGCCATCTGCGCCTGCACGGCGTCAGGCGCCGCGGGTACGCCGCTGGCGCTGTTGCCGTCGGTCAGGTAACCCCAGCGAGTCTGGAAGTCGTTGCGCGCTTCGCGCAACAGGCCGAACGCCTCGGCGGTACCCGCCGCGGCTTCGGAGGCGTTCTTGGCGATCCGCTGGGACAGCACGCGCAGCTCACCGGAGTGGCTGATGTACTCGGTATCGTAGTTGGACTGGGTGTTGATATAGGCGAAGTTGGCGAACAGCAGCACGATGGAGACGATCAGGACGATGAACAGTCCGGCGATCAGCGTGCTGCTGCGCGTACCCGCGAATAGATTGCCTGTATTGAGTTTTTTCATTATCTGGCCCCCGCCTGGACCGACCGCACTACGGTTCCCATGTAACGCCAAAAGGCCGACAACGCCGGCCCCACCGAAAAGCTGTTAATACGCCACGTCGAGAAACCCCTGATGCTGGGCCAGCGCATGAGGGCTGAAGACCAACCAGGGTTGCTCGCGTTGAAACACGCCATGAATAAAGGGTTGGATGGACGCTTCGAGCGGCGGCAGCTGCTCGGAGAAGGCGTCCACTGGAAAATGTTGCATGCCGAACACTTCATCGACCGTCAGGCCGGCAAAGACCTCCTGATGATCGACCACCAGCACACGCCTCTGCTTGCGCAGCGGCGACAACTCGTTGCCGAAGAAACCGCACAGGTCCATCACCGGCAGCAGCCGGCCACGCACGTTGGCGACCCCCTTCACCCAGCTCTTGACGCCAGGCAGCAGGGTATAGCGTGGTTCGTGCAGCACTTCGCCGACCTCGCCCATGGGCGCGACGAACATGCGTTCGCCCATGCGAAAGCCGATGCCGCTCCAGGTCTGCACCGCGGTCTGCTGCAACGGCAGGCCAGCCGCCAGCTGCCGACAGCGCTGGTCGATTTCGAGGAGCAGTTGAAAGGGTGTCTGCGCGTCCGACATGCCAGCCTTGGCCTTCTTCTTATCTAATAGCGGACTGAGCCGGGATCAACCGGCCAATACCGAATTAATGGTTTTCAGCAGCGTTTCTTCGTCGACCGGCTTGGTCAGGTAGTCCTTGGCGCCCTGGCGCTTGCCCCAGACCTTGTCGGTTTCCTGGTCCTTGGTGGTGACGATGATCACCGGGATGTGGCTGGTGTCGGCGTCCTTGGTCAGCTGGCGAGTCGCCTGGAAGCCGTTGAGCCCCGGCATGACGATATCCATCAACACCGCATCGGGCTTCTCCTGGCGCGCCAGGGCGACGCCGTCGGCGCCATTTTCCGCCTTGAGTACCTGGTGCCCGTGCTTCTCCAGCATGGCGGTCAGCTTGTACATCTCGGTCGGCGAGTCATCAACAATCAGAATTCGAGCCATGGTGTTTCCCAATACATGAATAGGCGTCTAGGACTGTGCCACTTGGTGGTCAGGATGCTTGATCCACTGGAACGAAGTCGGGTACGTGAGCCTTGATCGCCCCGAGCAGCTCTTCCTTGCTGAAGGGCTTGGTCAGGTACTGATCGGAGCCAACGATGCGCCCCTTGGCCTTGTCGAACAAGCCGTCCTTGGAGGACAGCATGATCACCGGCGTGGACTTGAACGCACTGTTGTTCTTGATCAGGGCGCAGGTCTGATAGCCATCGAGCCGCGGCATCATGATGTCGACGAAAATGATACTCGGGTGGCTGTCGGCGATCTTTGCCAGGGCATCGAAACCGTCTACCGCGGTGATTACCTCGCAACCCACCTTCTTCAGCAGGGTTTCTGCGGTACGACGAATCGTCTTCGAGTCGTCGATCACCATCACCCTCAAACCCTCGGAATGCTGTTCCATGTTTGCCCTACCATCGCCTCGGTGAGTCGTTATTATCGCGTTGAACCAGTGCGCCTGAGGCCCTGCCGCCGACGGGCCGCAACCCGATCGTCGGGCCTTTTTAGCACACTCTCCCCATGCAAGCCATAAGCCGCGCAAGGCCGGGCTTTCCCCTTGACCGCCCGTCCACTCGGCGCCACCCTGGCGCCACACGCGAGTCTCTGCGCCTTCTCAGCTACCGCCCTTTCACGGAGAGTTCCCCCATGAGCGTTCGCCTCGGCATAGTCATGGACCCCATCACGCAAATCGCCTTCAAGAAGGACAGTTCGCTGGCCATGTTGCTGGCCGCGCAAACGCGCGGCTGGTCGCTCTACTATATGGAGCAGCGCGACCTCTATCAGATCAGAGGCCAGGCCCGCGCCCGCCTGTCCCCGCTCAAGGTCTTCAACGACCCCGAGCGCTGGTTCGAGCTGGGCGACGAGCAGGACCTGCCGCTGAATGAGCTGGACGTGATCCTGATGCGCAAGGATCCGCCCTTCGACAACGAGTTCGTCTATTCCACCTACCTGCTGGAGCAGGCCGAGCGCGAGGGCGTGCTGGTGGTCAACCGCCCGCAGAGCCTGCGCGACTGCAACGAGAAGCTATTCGCCACCCTGTTCCCCCAATACACCCCGCCGACCCTGGTCAGCCGCAGACCCGACATTCTGCGCGAGTTTGCCAAAGAGCAGCGTGACATCATTCTCAAACCCCTCGATGGCATGGGCGGAACCTCGATTTTTCGCCACCGCGAGGGCGACCCCAACCTCTCGGTGATTCTCGAGACCCTCACCGCCCATGGTCAGCAGCAGATCATGGCGCAGCGCTACCTGCCGGCGATCAGCGAAGGCGACAAGCGCATCCTGATGATCGACGGCGAAGCCGTGCCCTTCTGCCTGGCGCGCATCCCGGCCCAGGGCGAGACCCGCGGCAACCTGGCCGCCGGCGGCCGGGGCGAGGCCCGCCCGCTGAGCGAGCGCGACCACGAGATCGCCGCCGGCGTCGGCCCGACCCTGCGCGAGAAGGGCCTGCTGTTCGTCGGCCTGGACGTGATCGGCGACTACCTGACCGAGATCAACGTGACCAGCCCGACCTGCATCCGCGAGATCGACGCCGCCTACGACACCCGCATCGGCGAGCGCCTGATGGACAAGATCGCCGACCGACTCAATGCGCGCAGTGCTTCATAGACTTTTGTCCGAGCCGTCGGCAGACTGCGCGGCAACCTGAACCGACCCGAATCGCGATGACCGCAGCCGCCAAGCCCACCGCAACCCCGTCCGCCGGCGTCCGCCCGGCGGACCGCCTGGGGTTCACCCTGTTCCTCGCCACGGCGCTGCATGCCGCCCTGATCCTCGGCCTGGGTTTCTCCCTGGCCGAGCCCAGCCAGATCAGCAAGACCCTGGAAATCACCCTGTCCACCTTCAAGAGCGAGGAAAAGCCCAAGGACGCGGACTTCCTCGCCCAGGACAACCAGCAGGGCAGCGGCACCCTGGAACACAAGGCCGCGCCCAAGACGACCGAGCAGGCGCTGTTCCAGGACACCCAGGTCAAGCGGGTGACCCCACCGACCACACCGCCGCCGCCGGTAGCCCGCCAGGAGGCGCCGAAGGCCGCGGTCGCCACCCGCACGCCGCAGCCCCAGAAGACCCCGGTCAAGCGCGAAGAGAGCGAGCCAACGCCGCAGGCCCGCCCGGCGCCGGTGTTCGACAGCGCCCAGCTGTCGGCGGAGATCGCCAGCCTGGAAGCCGAACTGGCCCAGGAGATCCAGCAGTACGCCAAGCGCCCGAAGATCCATCGCCTCAACGCCGCCTCGACCATGCGCGACAAGGGCGCCTGGTACAAGGACGAATGGCGCAAGAAGGTCGAGCGCATCGGCAACCTCAATTACCCGGACGATGCACGCCGCCAGCAGATCTATGGCAGCCTGCGCCTGCTGGTGTCGATCAACCGCGACGGCACCCTCTACGAGGTCCAGGTGCTGGAATCCTCCGGCCAGCGCGTGCTGGACCAGGCCGCCCTGCGCATCGTCCGCCTGGCCGCGCCCTTCGCCCCCTTCACCGGCGACCTGGCCGATGTCGACCGCCTGGAGATCATCCGCACCTGGCGCTTCGAGCGCGGCGACCGACTGTCGAGCAACTGAGCCGGGGCGACACCGCCACTTGGCGTTTTAGCTTCCAGGCTCCGCCCGCAGGCTTTAAGCTAACGCGCATGAAAGACGCCAACCCGAGCTTCCTCAAGCACCACTTCCTGATCGCCATGCCACACATGGCCGATCCGCACTTCTCGCACACCCTGATCTACCTGATCGAGCACAACGAGCAAGGCGCCATGGGCCTGGTGATCAACCGCCCCAACGGCCTCAACCTGGCCGACGTCCTCGAGCAGCTGCGCCCGGACGACGAACCGCCGAGCCTCTGCCAGGCCCTGCCGATCTTCTCCGGCGGCCCGGTGCAGACCGACCGCGGCTTCGTCCTGCACCCGGCCGGCCTGCAGTTCCAGGCCACCCTGGAACTGGGCGAGCTGGGCCTGTCCACCTCCCAGGACGTGCTGTTCGCCATCGCCGACGGCAGCGGCCCGACCAAGTACCTGATCGCCCTGGGCTATGCCGGCTGGGAAGCCGGGCAGCTGGAGGCCGAGCTGGCCGACAACGCCTGGCTGACCTGCCCGGCCGACAGCGCCATCCTCTTCGACCTGCCCTTCGACCAGCGCCTGAATGCCGCGGCCGCGTGCCTGGGCGTGGACCTCAGCCTGCTCACCTCGCAAGCCGGTCACGCCTGATGGCCGATGCCAGCGCAAAGCCGCTGCGCCTATTGCTCGGTTTCGACTACGGCAGCAAGCAGATCGGCGTCGCCGTCGGCCAGGCCATCACCGGCCAGGCCCGCGAGCTCTGCGTGCTCAAGGCGCAGAACGGCGTGCCGGACTGGCAGAAGGTCGAGGCCCTGCTGCGCGAGTGGCAGCCGGACGCCATCGTGGTCGGCCTGCCGCTGAACATGGACGGCACGCCGAGCGAGATGAGCGCCCGTGCCGAGAAATTCGCCCGCCGCCTCAACGGCCGTTTCAACCTGCCCGTACACACCCACGACGAGCGCCTGACCACCTATGCCGCCAAGGGCGAGCGCCTGCAGCAAGGACAGAGCGGTGGCTACCGCGAGCGCCCGGTCGACGCCCTGGCCGCCGCGCTGCTACTCGAAGGCTGGCTGGCCGAACACCTCCCGAGCTGAGCTCGGGCCTGGCCCACAAGGAGTTATCCATGCCCCTACCGTCCCCCGCCGAACTGCTGCCGCAAATGGCCGGCGCGCTGATTGGCCACCTCAACCAGCGACAGATCAGCGAGCCGCGCTTCATCGGCATCCGCACCGGTGGTGTCTGGGTCGCCCAGGCCCTGCTCGAGGCCCTCGGCAAGCCGGCGCCGCTGGGCGTGCTCGACGTGTCCTTCTACCGCGACGACTTCACCCAGAGCGGCCTGCACCCCCAGGTACAACCCTCCGAGCTGCCGTTCGAGATCGAGGGCCAGCACCTGGTGTTGATCGACGATGTACTGATGAGCGGGCGGACCATCCGCGCCGCCCTCAACGAGCTGTTCGACTACGGACGCCCGGCCAGCGTGACCCTGGTCTGCCTGCTCGACCTCAACGCCCGCGACCTGCCGATCCGTCCCGACGTGGTCGGCGCCACCCTGTCGCTGGCCGCCGATCAGCGGGTAAAATTGTCCGGCCCTACGCCGCTCACCCTCGAACTCCAGACGCTCGCCAACTGAGACCCCCCGCGATGACGCCGATTGACGCCCAGCGCCCGCTGCAGCTGAACGACCAAGGCCAGCTGCGCCATTTCCTCTCGCTCGACGGCCTGCCCCGCGAGCTGCTGACCGAGCTGCTCGATACCGCCGACTCCTTCCTCGAAGTCGGCGCCCGCGCGGTGAAGAAGGTCCCGCTGCTGCGCGGCAAGACCGTGTGCAACGTGTTCTTCGAGAACTCCACGCGCACCCGCACCACCTTCGAACTGGCCGCCCAGCGCCTGTCCGCCGACGTGATCACCCTCAACGTGTCGACCTCCTCGACCAGCAAGGGCGAGACCCTGTTCGACACCCTGCGCAACCTCGAGGCCATGGCCGCCGACATGTTCGTGGTCAGGCATGCCGACTCCGGCGCCGCCCACTTCATCGCCGAGCACGTCTGCCCGGATGTGGCGATCATCAACGGCGGCGATGGCCGCCACGCCCACCCGACCCAGGGCATGCTCGACATGCTGACCATCCGCCGGCACAAGGGCGGCTTCGAGAATCTCTCGGTGGCGATCGTCGGCGACATCCTCCACTCCCGGGTCGCCCGCTCCAACATGCTGGCCCTGAAGACCCTGGGTTGCCGGGACATCCGCGTGATCGCGCCGAAGACCCTGCTGCCGGTCGGCATCGAGCAGTACGGGGTGAGCGTCTTCAGCGACATGGCCAAGGGCCTCGCGGATGTCGACGTGGTGATCATGCTGCGTCTGCAGCGCGAGCGCATGCAGGGCGGCCTGCTGCCCAGCGAGGGCGAGTTCTACCGCCTGTTCGGCCTCACCGAGCAGCGCCTCAAGCTGGCCAAGCCGGACGCCCTGGTGATGCACCCGGGGCCGATCAACCGCGGCGTGGAGATCGAGTCGGCGGTGGCCGATGGGCCGCAGTCGGTGATTCTCAACCAGGTCACCTACGGTATCGCCGTGCGCATGGCCGTGCTGTCGATGGCCATGAGCGGGCAGACCGCCCAACGTCAACTCAATACCGAGGAGCAGAACTGATGCGCACCCGTATCCTCGGCGCCCGCGTCATCGACCCGAGCAGCGGCCTCGACCGGCTGGCCGACCTGTACATCGCCGATGGCAAGCTGGCCGCCATCGGCCAGGCGCCGGACGCCTTCGACGCCGAACAGAGCATCGACGCCCAGGGCCTGGTCGCCGCCCCCGGCCTGGTCGACCTGTCCGTCGCCCTGCGCGAGCCGGGCTACAGCCGCAAGGGCAGCATCGCCAGCGAGACCCTCGCGGCCGCCGCCGGCGGTGTCACCAGCCTGTGCTGCCCGCCGCTGACCAAGCCGATCCTCGACACCCCGGCGGTGGCCGAGCTGGTGCTCGACCGCGCCCGCGAGGCCGGCCACACCAAGGTGTTCCCCATCGGCGCCCTGAGCAAGAACCTGGCCGGCGAGCAGCTCGCCGAGCTGGTGGCCCTGCGCGACGCCGGCTGCGTGGCGTTCGGCAACGGCCTGGACAACTTCCGCAGCAGCCGCACCCTGCGCCGCGCCCTGGAGTACGCCGCCACCTTCGACCTGACGGTGATCTTCCACTCCCAGGACCATGACCTGGCCGAAGGTGGTCTGGCCCACGAAGGCCCGACCGCCAGCTTCCTCGGCCTGCCCGGCATCCCCGAGACCGCCGAGACGGTCGCCCTGGCCCGCGACCTGCTGCTGGTCGAGCAGACCGGCGTACGCGCCCACTTCAGCCAGCTGACCAGCGCCCGCGGTGCCGAGCTGATCGCCAACGCCCAGGCCCGCGGCCTGCCGGTGACGGCAGACGTCGCCCTGTACCAGCTGATCCTGACCGACGAGGCGCTGAGCGGCTTCTCCAGCCTGTACCACGTGCAGCCGCCGCTGCGCACTGGCGGCGACCGCGAAGGCCTGCGCGAGGCGGTGAAGGCCGGGGTGATCCAGGCAATCGCCAGCCATCACCAGCCCCATGAACGGGACGCCAAGCTGGCGCCCTTCGGCGCCACCGAGCCAGGTATCAGCAGCGCGCAGCTGTTGCTGCCCCTGGCCATGACCCTGGTGCAGGATGGCCTGCTGGACTTGCCGACGCTGCTGGCGCGCCTGAGCGCCGGCCCCGCCGACGCCCTGCGCCTGCCGGCCGGCCGCCTGAGCGTGGGCGCCCCAGCCGACCTGCTGCTGTTCGATCCGCAGGCCTCGACCCTCGCCGGCGAAACCTGGTACTCCAAGGGCGCAAACTGCCCCTTCATCGGCCACTGCCTGCCTGGCGCGGTGCGCTACACCCTGGTCGACGGGCATCTCAGCTACCAGGCCTAAGCAATCGGCCGAAACAACAAGCCCGCCGTATGGCGGGCTTGTTGTTTGCGGACGGAGTCAGCCGCGCTCGGCGTTCTTCAGCGAGATCTGGCTGTTCAGGGTCCAGAAGTCGTACAGCACGCCGACCAGGAACAGGCCGCCGGTGAGCAGGTAGAGGATTCCCGTGATCCACTTGCCCTGATACATGCGGTGCACACCGAACACGCCGAGAAAGGTCAGCAGGATCCAGGCCACGTTGTAGTCGGTCTCCCCGGCACTGAAGCGCAGGTCCGCCTCACGGTCCATCGCCGGGATCAGGAACAGGTCGATGATCCAGCCGATAAACAGCAGGCCCAGGGTGAAGAACCAGAGGGTGCCGGTCACCGGCTTGCCGTAATAGAAGCGATGGGAACCGAGGAAACCGAAAATCCACAACAGATAGCCGATGACCTTGCTATGGGTGTCGTGCTTCACGTCCATGCCGTACTCCTTCGACTGCAGTTTGCGGCGAATGACCCGGCAGACCGAGCGTAACCTGCCGATAAAAAAGCCCGCGATCGCGGGCTGGTGAAACCACTGGGCCTCAGCGGAAACGCCGCCCCGGATCTTCCGGCGCGGTCTCCAGGGACAGCCCTTCGCTCATCTGGGACAGGTGATCGCCATCGGTCTCCGAGCCGAGCTTGATCATCAGGCGCAGGTCGTTGGCCGAGTCGGCGTACAGCAGCGCATCCTCGTAGGTGATCTCGCCCTGGCTGTAGAGGCTGTACAGCGCCTGGTCGAAGGTCTGCATGCCCAGTTCGGTGGAGCGTTTCATCAAAGCTTTGAGCTCGTGCACCTCGCCCTTGCGGATCAGGTCGGCAGCCAGCGGGGTATTGATCAGCACCTCGATCACCGCGCGCCGCCCCTTGCCGTCCGGGGTCGGAATCAGCTGCTGGGCGACGATGGCCTTGAGGTTGAGCGACAGGTCCATCCACACCTGGTTCTGCCGGTCGGCGGGGAAGAAGTTGATGATCCGGTCCAGGGCCTGGTTGGCGTTGTTGGCGTGCAGCGTGGCCAGGCACAGGTGGCCGGTTTCGGCGAAGGCCACGGCGTGGTCCATGGTCTCGCGGGTGCGCACCTCGCCGATGAGAATCACGTCCGGCGCCTGGCGCAGGGTGTTCTTCAGCGCCACCTCGTAGGACTCGGTGTCGATGCCCACCTCGCGCTGGGTGACGATGCAGTTCTGGTGCTGGTGGATGTATTCGATCGGGTCCTCGATGGAGATGATGTGGCCGCTGCTGTTCTTGTTGCGGTAGCCGATCATCGCCGCCAGCGAGGTGGATTTGCCGGTACCGGTGGCGCCGACGAACAGCACCAGGCCGCGCTTGGTCAGCGCCAGCTTCTTGAGGATTTCCGGCAGCTTGAGGTCATCCAGGGTCGGGATGTTGGTCTCGATGCGGCGCAGCACCATGCCCGCCAGGTTGCGCTGATAGAAGGCGCTGACGCGGAAGCGCCCAACGCCACGGGCGCTGATGGCGAAGTTGCACTCGTGATTCTCGGCGAACTCCCGGCGCTGCTGCTCGTTCATCACCGCAAACACGGTTTCCCGGGTCTGCTCCGGCGACAGGGCCATCTTGGTGACCGGCATGATCTTGCCGTTGACCTTCATGGACGGTGGCACGCCGGCGGTGATGAACAGGTCCGAGCCGCCCTTCTCCACCATCAGGCGCAGCAGTTTTTCAAATTCCATGCGTTGTCTCGCCCATCTGCGTCACGCGCCTACTCGAGGGCCAGCTGCCGAGGCGCGTGACTCGCCACTGGCCCGAACCCCGCGCGCCTGGTGGCGGAGGGGCATGATGAATCAGAAGTTTTCCGGGTTCTTCGACTTTTCCCGGGCGCTCTCGCGACTGACCAGGCCCTTGGCCACCAACCCCTTCAGGCAGGCGTCCAGGGTCTGCATGCCGAGCGAGCCACCGGTCTGGATCGCCGAGTACATCTGCGCCACCTTGTCCTCGCGGATCAGGTTACGGATGGCCGGGGTGCCGATCATGATTTCGTGGGCCGCCACCCGGCCGCCGCCGATCTTCTTCAGCAGGGTCTGGGAGATCACCGCCTGCAGCGACTCGGAGAGCATCGAGCGGACCATGGATTTTTCTTCGGCGGGGAACACGTCGACCACCCGGTCGATGGTCTTGGCCGCCGAGGTGGTGTGCAGGGTGCCGAATACCAGGTGACCGGTTTCCGCAGCGGTCAGCGCCAGGCGGATGGTCTCCAGGTCACGCATCTCGCCGACCAGGATGATGTCCGGGTCTTCCCGCAGCGCCGAGCGCAGGGCCTCGGAGAAGCCCAGGGTGTCGCGGTGCACCTCGCGCTGGTTGACCAGGCACTTCTTCGACTCGTGGACGAATTCGATCGGGTCCTCGATGGTCAGGATATGGTGGTACTTGGTGCTGTTGAGGTAGTCGAGCATCGCCGCCAGGGTGGTCGACTTGCCCGAGCCGGTGGGCCCCGTGACCAGCACCAGGCCGCGCGGCACGTCGGTGATCTTGCGGAACACATCGCCCATGCCGAGGTCTTCCATGGTCAGCACCTTGGACGGAATGGTCCGGAACACCGCGCCGGCGCCACGGTTCTGGTTGAAGGCGTTGACCCGGAAGCGTGCGACCCCTGGGACCTCGAAGGAGAAGTCGGTCTCGAGGAATTCTTCGAAGTCCTTGCGCTGTTTGTCGTTCATGATGTCGTACATCAGCGCGTGCACCTGCTTGTGGTCCAGGGCCGGCAGGTTGATCCGGCGTACGTCGCCGTCGACCCGAATCATCGGCGGCAGACCAGCAGAGAGATGCAGGTCCGACGCGCCTTGCTTGGCGCTGAAGGCAAGCAGCTCAGTGATATCCATGGGACTCCCTAATGACAAGCAAGCAGGTAGAATGCCGCGAACGCTTAACGACCGGGGCTACAGAGCGCGAGTAATGTCCACGATAGCAGAGAATATTGCAAAGGTCGGAGCGCGCATCCGTGAGGCGGCGCAAGCCTCGCAGCGCGATTTTGCCTCGATCGGCCTGCTCGCCGTGAGCAAGACCAAACCCGCCGCGGCGGTTCGCCAGGCCCATGCCGCCGGACTGCGCGACTTCGGCGAAAATTACCTGCAGGAAGCCCTGGAGAAGCAGGCCGAGCTGGGCGACCTGGCGCTGACCTGGCACTTCATCGGCCCCATCCAGTCGAACAAGACCCGCGCCATCGCCGAGCACTTCGCCTGGGTCCACTCGGTCGATCGCCTGAAGATCGCCGAGCGCCTGTCCGCCCAGCGCCCGTCGCAGCTGCCGCCACTGAATGTCTGCCTGCAGGTCAACATCAGCGGCGAGGCCAGCAAGTCCGGCTGCACCCCGCAAGAGCTGCCGGCGCTGGCCCAGGCCGTCGCCCGGCTGCCCAGCCTGAAGCTGCGCGGCCTGATGTGCATACCCGAACCCACCGAGGACCCGGCCGCCCAGCGCGTGGCATTCGCCCGCGTGCGCGAGCTGCTGAGCGGCCTGGACCTCGACCTCGACACCCTGTCCATGGGCATGAGCCACGACCTGGAGGCCGCCATCAGCGAGGGCGCGACCTGGGTACGCATCGGCACCGCCCTGTTCGGCGCCCGCGACTACGGCGCCCCTCGCAATGAATAAGGAAGCCCACATGAACGACCCCAAGATCGCCTTTATCGGCGCCGGCAACATGGCCGCCAGCCTGATCGGCGGCATGCGCGCCCAAGGCGTCGCGGCCAGCGCCATTCGCGCCAGCGACCACGGCGCCGAGCAGCGCGCCAGGATCACTGCCGAACACGGCATCGAGACCTTCGCCGCCAACGCCGATGCGGTTGCCGGTGCCGACGTCATCGTCCTGGCAGTCAAGCCGCAGGTCATGAAGGGTGTCTGCCAGGAACTGGCCGAGCATCTGGAAGCCGGCCAGCTGATCGTCTCGGTCGCCGCCGGCATCACCTGCGCCAGCCTGGAAAACTGGCTGGGGCCGCGCGCCGTCGTGCGCTGCATGCCCAATACCCCGGCGCTGCTGCGCCAAGGCGTCAGCGGCCTGTATGCCAACACCCGGGTCTCCGACGAACAGCGCCAGCAAGCCGAGCGCCTGCTCGGCGCGGTCGGCCTGGTCATGTGGCTGGACGAGGAACGACTGATCGACGCGGTCACCGCGGTATCCGGCAGCGGCCCGGCGTATTTCTTCCTGCTGATCGAGGCGATGACCGCCGCCGGCGAGAAGCTCGGACTGCCCCGCGAGACCGCCGCCCAGCTGGCCGAGCACACCGCGCTCGGCGCCGCGCGCATGGCGGTGAGCAGCGACGTCGACGCCGCGGAACTGCGCCGCCGCGTGACCTCCCCGGCCGGCACCACCGAGGCGGCCATCAAGACCTTCCAGGCCGGCGGCTTCGAAACCCTGGTCGAACAGGCCCTGAATGCCGCCGCCCGCCGTTCGGCGGAGCTGGCCGAACAGCTTGGTCAATAAGGAGCTCATGATGATCGGACTCGATACCGCTGCGGTGTATATCCTGCAGACCCTCGGCAGCCTGTACCTGCTGGTGGTGCTGCTGCGCTTCATCCTGCAACTGGTGCGCGCGGACTTCTACAACCCGCTCAGCCAGTTCATCGTGCGCGCCACCCAGCCGCTGCTCAAGCCACTGCGCAAGGTGATCCCCGGCCTCGCCGGCCTCGACCTGGCCTCGCTGGTGCTGGCGATCCTGGTGCAGCTGCTGCTGATGACCCTGACCCTGATGCTGATGGGCTACGGCGTCGGCAACCCGCTGCAACTGCTGGTCTGGTCGATCATCGGCGTCACCGCGCTGTTCCTCAAGGTGTTCTTCTTCGCCCTGATCATCAGCGTGATCCTCTCCTGGGTCGCCCAAGGCAGCCACAACCCGGCGGTGGAGCTGATCAACCAGATGTGCGAACCGCTGCTGGCGCCGATCCGCCGCTTCATGCCGAACCTGGGAGGCCTGGACCTGTCGCCCATCGTCGCCTTCCTGGCGCTCAACCTGATCGACATGCTGGTGATTCGCAACCTGGCGATGATGACCGGTATGTATAGCGGACTCAGCCTGGCGATCTGACCGGCCTCGCGCGCCGCGCCGGCACGTCCGGCGCGGGCCCTGGCCTGCTTCCCGAACCAGACCCGACCGTTCGACCGGCCTGGGCGACCACAAGGCGGGACTGTGACGCGGGCCGATTGACGCATGCGGCGGGACCCGCATAATGCCCGCCAGGCTGGCATGCCGCGCCGAGCACGACGACAGCCACAGAACACCGCAACGGATACTCCGATGGCCCGGATGAGACCTGCGCCGTGGCCGCTTTCCAAGGATGCGCTACCGAGAGGAACGCCCGGATGAGCATGGAACGTCTCAGTCAACAGGTCGATGCCTACGTCGCCTGGAAGCGCGAACTGATGCGCGAGATCACCCGCTATCGCAGCTGGCTGGTGACCAACCGGCTGATTTCCGACGCCGTCGAGGCCAAGCTCGAGCGCGCCCTGCGCCTGCTGCGCACCGACCATATCACCCTGGCCTTCGTCGGCGAGTTCTCCCGCGGCAAGACCGAACTGATCAACGCCCTGTTCTTCTCCGAGTACGGCCAGCGCATGCTGCCGTCGCAGGCCGGGCGCACCACCATGTGCCCCACCGAGCTGTTCTTCGACCCGCGCTCGGAGCGCTCCTATATCCGCCTGCTGCCGATCGAGACGCGCCTGTCCGAGGCCAATGTCTCGCAGTTCAAGCGCATCCCCCGGCACTGGGTGAACATACCGCTGGACCCCAGCGACCCGGACAACATGGTCCAGGCCTTCATCCAGGTCGCCCGAACCAAGCCGATGCCGGTGGAGCAGGCGATCCAGCTGGGCTTCCACCCGGACATGCTGGAGCGCACCGGCAAGCCAGGCCAGGTGCTGGTGCCGGCCTGGCGCCACGCCCTGGTCAACTTCGACCACCCCTTGCTGCGCCAGGGCCTGCGCATCCTCGACACGCCCGGCCTCAACGCCCTGGGCAGCGAGCCGGAACTGACCCTGTCGATGCTGCCCAACGCCCAGGCGATCATCTTCCTGCTGTCGGCGGACAGCGGCGTCACCGCCAGCGACATGGACATCTGGCAGCAGCATATTCGCCAGCTCGACGACGACACCCAGACCAGCCTGTTCGCCGTGCTCAACAAGATCGATGTGCTATGGGACGACCTGGCCGGCGACGCCTTCGTCCAGCAGGCCATCGCGCGCATCCAGTCCACCACCGCCAAGCAGCTCGGCATCAAGGGCGAGGACGTGCTGCCGCTCTCGGCCAAGCAGGCGCTGCTGGCCAAGGTGCGCAAGGATTCGGCGCTGCTCGCCCGCAGCCAGATGAGCGGCCTGGAAACCCTGCTCTGCGAACGCATCGTCAGGCAGAAGGAACGCCTGATCGAGGAGCGCGTGGTCAACCAGGTGCTGGCGCTGGTGCAGAACAGCCAGCATGTGCTCAACCTGCGCCTGGAGAAGGTCAACGAACAGCAGGCCCTGCTCAGCAGCCACCAGCAGGACAACGGCCAGATGCTCTTCGAGCTGACCGCCAAGACCAAGGAGGATCACGGCCTGCACCATCGCCGCCTGCTCGGCCTGAAGACCAACCAGCGCCTGCTCAAGCGCCAGGGCGACCTGCTGCGTGCCGCCGCGCGGCCGGAACGCCTCGACGAGCACCTGAACAAGGTGCGCAAGAACCTCACCGGCAGCTGGACCACCCTGGGCATCAACCAGGCCATCCTGCACTTCTTCCGCTCGGTGGAGAGCGACCTGCACAGCCTGTCCCACGAGGCCGAGATGGCCAACCGCATGGTCGCCGCCATCTACCGCCGGCACAACGAGGAGAACCCGCTGCACGGCGTCGACGCGCCGCAGTTCGACGTCCAGCGCTACCTGCGCGAGCTCAAGCAGCAGCAGGCCAAGGCCGACCAGTTCCGCCTGCACCTCAAGACCCTGCTCACCGAACAGCGCAGCCTGACCCGGCGCTTCTTCGCCACCCTGGTGCAGGAGGTCATCGGCCTGCACCAGCGCCTGCGCCAGGAAGCCGAGCAATGGGCCGGCGACGCGCTGCTGCCGCTGATGCAGCACACCCTGGAGCACAAGCAGCTGCTGGAAACCCACATGCTGCGCCTCAAGGCCCTGGCCCAGCAAACCCAGCAGAGCCGCCAGCGCAGCCAGCAACTGGCGCACTACCGCGGCGAACTGGAGCAGCAGCTGGCCCAGGCCGGCGAGATGCTGCGCACCCTGCGCCGACCGGCGCCGATCCAGCGCCAGGGCAAGGTGGTCAGCCTGCCGGGTGCCCGGCGCGCGCTCGGCGCCGCCGAATAGCCAACGGCGCTGCGCCCCCTGTGCTTGCCGCAGGGGGCGGCGCTCTTTAGACTGCTGCCCTTCGTTTTTTTCTTCCCATTTCGCGAGCAGGGTCGATGCCGACTGCCTTTCCCCCAGATTCCGTTGGCCTGGTGACGCCCGAGGTGTTGCAGTTCGCCGCGCCCCTGGCGCTGGCGTGCGGGCGCAGCCTGGCCGACTATCAGCTGATCTTCGAGACCTATGGCCGGCTGAACGAGGCACGCAGCAACGCCGTGCTGATCTGCCATGCCCTGTCCGGCCATCACCATGCCGCCGGCTATCACAGCCCGGACGACCGCAAACCGGGCTGGTGGGACAGCTGCATCGGCCCGGGCAAGCCCATCGATACCAACAAGTTCTTCGTCGTCAGCCTGAACAACCTCGGCGGCTGCAACGGCTCGACCGGCCCCTCGAGCCTCAACCCCGCCACGGGCAAGCCCTATGGCGCGGACTTCCCGGTGATGACGGTGGAGGACTGGGTACACAGCCAGGCGCGCCTGGCCGACGCCCTGGGCATCGCGCAATGGGCCGCCGTGATCGGCGGCAGCCTCGGCGGCATGCAGGCCATGCAGTGGACCATCAGCTACCCCGAGCGGGTGCGCCACTGCCTGGCGATCGCCTCGGCGCCCAAGCTGTCGGCGCAGAACATCGCCTTCAACGAAGTGGCGCGCCAGGCCATCCTCACCGACCCGGAGTTCCACGGCGGGCACTTCCAGGAACAGGGCGTGATCCCCAAGCGCGGCCTGATGCTGGCGCGCATGGTCGGCCACATCACCTACCTGTCGGATGACGCCATGGGCGAGAAATTCGGCCGCGGCCTGAAGAGCGAGAAGCTCAACTACGACTTCCACAGCGTCGAATTCCAGGTCGAGAGCTACCTGCGCTACCAGGGCGAGGAGTTTTCCGGGCGCTTCGACGCCAACACCTACCTGCTGATGACCAAGGCCCTGGACTACTTCGACCCGGCCGCCGAGCACGATGGCGACCTGGCCAAGACCCTGGCCAAGGCCAGCGCCGACTTCTGCGTCATGGCCTTCACCACCGACTGGCGCTTTTCCCCGGCGCGCTCGCGGGAGATCGTCGACGCACTGATGGCCGCGCGCAAGAACGTCTGCTACCTGGAGATCGACGCGCCCCAGGGCCATGACGCCTTCCTCATGCCGATCCCGCGCTACCTGCAGGCCTTTTCCAGCTATATGAACCGAATCCAGGTGTAACCCCGCCATGCGTGCAGATCTCGACATCATCCAGGAGTGGATTCCCGCCGGCAGCCGCGTGCTCGACCTCGGCTGCGGCGACGGCGAACTGCTGGCCTGGCTGGGCGAACACAAGGCGGTCAGCGGCTACGGCCTGGAGATCGACCCGGACAAGATCGCCCGCTGCATCGAGCGCGGCGTCAATGTGGTGGAGCAGAACCTCGACGAGGGCCTGGGCAACTTCGCCAGCGACAGCTTCGACGTGGTGGTGATGACCCAGTCGCTGCAGGCCCTGCATTTCCCCGACAGGGTCCTGGCGGAGATGCTGCGGGTCGGCCGCACCTGCATCATCACCTTCCCCAACTTCGGCCACTGGCGCTGCCGCTGGTACCTGGCCAGCAAGGGGCGCATGCCGGTCTCCGACTTCCTGCCCTACACCTGGTACAACACGCCGAACATCCACTTCTGCACCTTCGAGGACTTCGAGCGCCTGTGCCACGCGCAGCACGCCAGCATCCAGGAGCGCCTGGCGGTCGACCGCGACCATCGCCACGGCTGGGCCAGCCGTATTTGGCCTAATCTGTTAGGTGAGATCGGCATCTACCGAATCAGCGGGCCCACCGCCCTGGAAACGCCGCCGGCCGGCTGAGCCGCCCGCCCTTCCGGGCCCAACCTTGCAGGAGAGCCACCATGCGCCGCATCGCCATTCTGTTTATCGCCCTGTGCCTGAGCCTGCCGGCGCTTGCCGAACGCAAGCAAAGCTTCGGCGAGCTGGACGTGCACTACATCGCCTTCAACTCCAGCTTCCTCCAGCCGGATATCGCCGCCGCCACCGGCCTGGTACGCAGCAAGCGCCAGGGTGTGGTCAACATCTCCGTGCTCAAGGCCGGCGCGGCCATGGCCGCCAGTGTCGACGGCGAGGTGAAGAACCTGCTCGGGCAGAGCCACCCGCTGAACTTCAAGCAGGTCAACGAAGGCTCGGCGATCTATTACCTGGCGCAGTTTCCCTTCGAGAGCCGCGAGGTGCTGCGCTTCTCCATCAACGTCAAGGCCGGCGACGGCGTCGCCCACAGCTTCGACTTCAGCCAGGAATTCTTTCCGGACGAATGATGCCCATCAGCGAACTCGTACTCGCCAGCCATAACGCCGGCAAACTCAAGGAACTCCAGGCCATGCTCGGCGACGCCGTGCGCGTACGCTCGGTCGGCGAGTTCAGCAGCGTCGAGCCGGAAGAAACCGGCCTGAGCTTCATCGAAAACGCCATCCTCAAGGCCCGCCACGCCGCCCAGGTATCCGGCCTGCCGGCCCTGGCCGACGATTCCGGCCTGGCGGTGGACGCCCTCGGCGGCGCCCCGGGGATCTACTCGGCGCGCTACGCCGACGGGCAGGGCGATGCGGCCAACAACGCCAAGCTGCTCGAAGCCCTGCGGGACGTCCCGGATGAACAGCGCGGCGCCCAGTTCGTCTGCGCCCTGGCCCTGCTGCGGCACGCCGAAGACCCCCTGCCGATCCTCTGCGAAGGCTTGTGGCACGGGCGCATCCTGCACCAGCCGCGCGGCGACCAGGGCTTCGGCTACGATCCGCTGTTCTGGGTCGAGGAGCGTCAGTGCGCCAGCGCCGAACTGGCACCGGCGCAGAAGAACCAGCTGAGCCACCGCGCCCGCGCCATGGCCTTGCTCAAGCAGCGCCTGGGGCTCGTATGAGCACCGCCGCCGGCGGGGGCTTTCAGCTCCCGCCACTCGCGCTCTACATCCATATTCCCTGGTGCGTGAAGAAGTGCCCCTACTGCGACTTCAACTCCCATGCCGCCGGCCCGACGCTGCCGGAACAGGCGTACGTCGACGCCCTGCTGGCCGACCTCGATGAAGAATTGCCGCAGGTCCATGGTCGCCCGCTGACCTCGATCTTCTTCGGTGGCGGCACCCCCAGCCTGTTTTCCGCCCAGGCCCTCGGCCGCCTGCTGGAGGGGGTCGAGCGCCGCGTGCCGTTCGCCCCCGACATCGAGATCACCCTCGAGGCCAACCCCGGCACCTTCGAACAGGCCAAGTTCGCCGCCTACCGCGCCCTCGGCATCAATCGCCTGTCGATCGGCGTGCAGAGCTTCCAGGCCGACAAGCTCCAGGCCCTGGGGCGTATCCACGACGGCGTTGAAGCGATCCGCGCCGCCGACATGGCCCGCGCCGCCGGCTTCGACAATTTCAACCTGGACCTGATGCACGGGCTGCCCAATCAGTCGCTCGACGACGCCCTGAGCGATCTGCGCACCGCCATCGCCCAGGCGCCGACGCACCTGTCCTGGTACCAGCTGACCCTGGAACCGAATACGGTGTTCTGGAGCCAGCCGCCGACGCTGCCGGAAGACGACATCCTCTGGGACATCCAGGAGGCCGGCCAGGCGCTGCTGGCCGAGCACGGCTACGCCCAGTACGAGGTGTCGGCCTATGCCCAAGCGGGCCGGGCGGCGCGGCACAACCTCAACTACTGGACCTTCGGCGACTTCCTCGGCATCGGCGCCGGCGCCCACGCCAAGCTGAGCAGCCCGCAGGGCATTATCAAGCGCAGCTGGAAGACCCGCCTGCCCAAGGACTACCTGGATGCAGACAAACGCTTCAGCGCCGGCGAGCGACTGCTGGAGGCCGACGAGTTGCCCTTCGAGTTCCTGATGAACGTGCTGCGCCTCACCGACGGCGTGGCCAGCGAACTGTTCAGCGC
Organism: Pseudomonas sp. LPB0260; assembly: GCF_013388395.1. Classification (NCBI taxonomy): domain Bacteria; kingdom Pseudomonadati; phylum Pseudomonadota; class Gammaproteobacteria; order Pseudomonadales; family Pseudomonadaceae; genus Pseudomonas; species Pseudomonas sp. LPB0260. The sequence continues at coordinate 911,661 of NZ_CP058247.1, forward strand.
GCGCACCGGCCTGCCGCTGGCGATGCTCGCCGGCGCCCGCGCCGAGGCCGAGCGCCGCGGCCTGCTGCACCGCGACCCGGCACGACTGAGCGCGACCCGCGAGGGTCAGCTGTTTCTCAACGACCTGCTGCAACACTTCCTGCCCTGACCGACTATTCGTGCGCCCGCGGCGCTAAGGACCCCGCATGGACCTGCTACTCGAGCTGATCGCCACCCTCTCGCGCTGGAGCCGTGGCCATCTGTACGACATCTCCCTGGCGATCATGGCCACCCTGTTCGTGCTGTTCGGCCCGGGGATCAACGCCTGGGTGCAGCGCAGCATCGGCAATCTCAACTTCTTCCTGCGCACGCTGATCTTCGTGCTGGTCTGCGCGGTCGGCTACGGCCTGGCGATCGTCTTCCTCACCCCCTGGCTGTCCCAGGGCCTCGGCCACTTCAACAACTACACCCTGGCGCCGGTGCTGCTGCTGGTGTTCTTCCTGATCGGCGTGCTGGCCGATCGCAACTAGCCCCGCCAGCCCGCCGCCAATTCCCTGCGCACAAGAAAAAGCCGCCTGAAGCGGCGGCTTGTTCAGTGCGGCGAGCCCGGCCTCAGTTGCCGACGCGGCGCAGCGCCTGCGGGGTGAAGTCGCGCGGCCCCAGCTCCGCAGCGAAGTCGTACATCGGCTCGTTGTTGTCCATGCCATCGACGAAGTAACGCCCGCTCTCGAGGTCGTAGAGGGCCTCCAGGGTGCTGCCGAACATCGGCACCTCGTAGTAGCTGATCGGGTGGCTCTCCTGCAGGCCGACCAACTGGCCGGCATCGTCGTACAGGTCGACCGCGAGGATCTGCCAGCTGTCCTCGTCCAGATAGAAACGCCGCTTGGCGTAGGGGTGGCGGAAGCCCTTGCGCAGCTCCGCCTCGACCAGCCATACGCGGTGCAGCTCATAGCGCAGCAGCCCGGGATTGACCGTGTTGCGCTGCAGGATACTGTCGTAGGGGATGCCCTGCTGGTGCACCGCATAGCTGTTGTAGGGCACCAGCAGCTCGCGCTTGCCGAGCAGCTTCCAGTTGTAGCGATCCGGCGCGCCGTTGTAGGTGTCGACCATGTCGGCGGTGGCCATGCCGTTGGTGTCCGGCTGCGGGCTGTCGTAGGCCAGCATCGGCAGGCGCCGCACGCGGCGCTCGCCGCGACTGAAGCGCCAGGCCTTGCGGATCGCCAGGACCTGGTCGAGGGTCTCCTGCACCAGCAGCGCCGAACCGGCCAGCTTGGCCGGGGCGACGACCTTGTAGCGGTAATGGAACAGGGTGTTGTCCAGGTCCTGCGGGCTGACGCCTTCGCGGCCATAACGGAAATACACGTCGCGCTCCAGCTTGAGCAGGGTGTAGGCGCCATTGGCCAGCACCGCCGCCTGGTTGGTGACCATGCTGACCTGCTCACCGCGGTAACGCATGATGTGGTTCCAGATCGCCTGCTGGCCATTTTCCGGCAGCGGGAAGGGCACTCCGGCCGCGACCCCGGCGACGCCGTTGCCGCCGGAGATCAGCTCGGCGTTCTGCGCGTTGAAGCGGGTGGCGTCGTAGATACGCTGCGGCGCCGCGGCGCTGCGGCGGGTCGGATAGACACGCAGGTAGTAATCGGGATGCCGCGCCAGCAGCGCCTGGTGCCCCGCCGACAGGCGAGCGCGGTACTGCTCGAGATTACCGCCGTCGACCTGGTACCGCGGGGCGTCGCCGGCGTAGGGGTCGGGGTGGTGCATCCCGGGCCGATAGCCGGCCGGTGGCTGGGCCAGCCCACCCTGCCAGGCCGGGATGGTGCCCTCTGCATTGCCTGCCCGCTCGCCGCCCAGCGGCGTCAGGTCCTGGCCCAGGCGGGCGGCCTGGGCAGCGTCCAACTTGGCCTGCGCCGGCAGCGCCAGGGTCGCCAGCAGCAGCAGTGAAAGTGTTCGCAACACAACATTCTCCTCGCGGCGCCGTCGAGCGGGCGCCGCCTTTTATTATTTCGCGCTAAAGAGGCTGCGCCTTATCGGAGTCATCACGGTGAGGAGCCGTCCTGGCGTCGGGTGGTCCCGATCATCTGCCATCGTCCCGATGGCGGCGCCGTGGAGCCAGCGCCGATAGTCTGGTGCGTGCGATTCAGGCGCTGCGCTGGAACTTGAGGTCCCACACGCCGTGCCCGAGGCGCTCGCCGCGGCGCTCGAACTTGGTGATCGGCCGCTCCGGCGGCCGCGGCACGTAGTCCCCGTCCGCCGCCAGGTTGTGATAACCCGGCGCGGCCTGCATCACCTCGAGCATGTGCTCGGCATAGGGCTGCCAGTCGGTGGCCATGTGCAGCACGCCGCCGACCTTGAGCTTCTGCCGCACCAGTTCGGCGAAGGCCGGCTGGACGATGCGGCGCTTGTGATGACGGGCCTTGTGCCAGGGGTCGGGGAAGAACAGCAGCAGGCGATCGAGGCTGGCGTCGGCCACGCACTGGCGCAGCACCTCGAGGGCATCGCAACTGTAGACCCGCACATTGCTCAGGTTCTGGGTCATCAGGCCGTTGAGCAGGGCGCCGACACCCGGCCGGTGCACCTCGACGCCGATGAAGTCCTGCTCCGGAGCGGCGGCGGCCATCTCCAACAGGGAGTGACCCATGCCGAAGCCGATCTCGAAGGTGCGCGGCGCGCTGCGGCCGAACACCTGGTCGAAATCCGGCGCGCCGGCCTGCAGTTCCAGGCCGAACTTCGGCCAGCCCTGGTCCAGGCCACGCTGCTGGCCTTCGGTCATCCGTCCGGCGCGCATGACGAAGCTCTTGATGGTGCGCAGGTGGCGCTGTTCCTCGGCCGGTGCCGAGGGATCGTGGGATTCAGTCATCGGGGGCTCTTAAGAACGATGGGGCTTGGGGCGGCCACAGATCAACGGATCAGGCCTTCCAGTGGCGACGAGGCACTGGCATAGAGTTTTTTCGGCATGCGCCCGGCCAGGTAGGCCAGGCGTCCGGCCTCGATGGCGTACTTCATCGCCTCGGCCATCAGCACCGGGTTCTGCGCATGGGCGATGGCGCTGTTCATCAGCACCGCTTCGCAGCCCAGTTCCATGGCGATGGTCGCGTCGGAGGCGGTACCCACGCCGGCATCGACCAGCACCGGCACCGTCGCCTCTTCGAGGATGATGCGCAGGTTGTAGGGGTTGCAGATGCCCAGGCCGGTGCCGATCAGGCCGGCCAGCGGCATCACCGCGATGCAGCCCATGTCGGCCAGCTGGCGGGCGATGATCGGATCGTCGCTGGTGTAGACCATCACGTCGAAGCCATCCTTGACCAGCACTTCGGCGGCCTTGAGGGTTTCGATGACGTTGGGGAACAGGGTCTTCTGGTCGGCCAACACCTCCAGCTTGACCAGCTTGTGGCCATCGAGCAGCTCGCGGGCCAGGCGGCAGGTGCGCACGGCCTCGTCCGCGTCGTAGCAACCGGCGGTGTTCGGCAGAATGGTGTAGCGCTCCGGCGAGATCACCTCGAGCAGGTTCGGCTCGCCGGGATTCTGGCCGATATTGGTGCGGCGCACGGCAACCGTGACGATCTCCGCTCCCGAGGCCTCGATGGCCGCGCGGGTTTCGTCGAGGTCCTTGTACTTGCCGGTGCCGACCAGCAGGCGCGACTGGTAGGTGCGGCCGGCCAGGGTGAAGGGCTTGTCGCTGCGAACGTGGCTCATCGAAGACTCCTCGGGACTAATGACGGGGGACGGGGCGGCGGGCTCAGCCGCCACCGATGGCATGCACCACTTCGACCCGGTCACCGTCGCGAAGCGCGGTACTGGCGTGCTGGCTGCGTGGCACGATGTCCAGATTGAGCTCGACCGCAATGCGCCGGCCGGCCAGGTCCAGACGGCCGAGCAGGTCGGCGACGGTCTGGCCATCGGGCAGCTCGAATGCTTCACCGTTCAACTGAATGCGCATGACGGAGCGGTCACATCTTGAGAAAGGGACGGCATTCTAGCCCGATCATCGGCGCCGACCAAGGCTAAAGGGCGCCATTCGTCCAGCTTTCCTGACGCGCGGGTCAGGTCAGGCGAAGGGCCGCCAGCGCCAGGCACAGCCAGCCGCCGAGAAAGGCCAGGCCACCGAAGGGGGTGACGATGCCAAACCTGCCGTAGCCGCTCAGGGCCAGCAGGTACAGGCTGCCGGAAAACAGCAGGATGCCCAGGGCGAACAGCCCCCCGGCCAGGTTGACCAGGCGCCCGGGCGCCTGCAGGGCCAGCAGGGCGACGCCGAACAGGGCCAGGGCATGGATCAGCTGATAGTGGCTGCCGGTCTGGAACACCGCCAGGTGGTCGGCGCTGAGCCGAGCCTTCAGGCCATGGGCGGCGAAGGCGCCGAGGGCGACCCCGGTGAATCCGGCAAAAGCGGCCAGCAACAACCACAGACGAGCCATGCGTCACTCCAGACATTTCGAAGGCGGCCGCTATAATGGCCCGCCAACCCCCTCCCGGCCAAGCTCCCATGTTCCGCTCCATCCGCCGCCAACTGCTGAAACTGCTGCTCTACTTCATGGCCGCCACGGCCGTGCTGGTCCTGCTGTTTCGCTGGGTGCCGCCGCCAGGAACGGCGCTGATGGTCGAGCGCAAGGTGCAATCCTGGGTCAATGACCAGCCGATCGACCTGCAACGCACCTGGCGCCCCTGGCGCGAGCTGCCCGACGACCTCAAGCTCGCGGTGATCGCCGCCGAGGACCAGAAGTTCGCCGAGCACTGGGGCTTCGATGTCGCGGCGATCCGCGCGGCACTCAGCCACAATCGCCAGGGCGGCTCGTTGCGCGGCGCCAGCACGCTGAGCCAGCAGGTGGCCAAGAACCTGTTCCTCTGGTCCGGCCGCAGCTGGCTGCGCAAGGGCGTGGAGGCCTGGTTCACCGCGCTGATCGAGCTGCTCTGGCCGAAGCAGCGGATTCTCGAGGTCTACCTCAACAGCGTCGAATGGGGTGAAGGGGTGTTCGGCGCCGAAGCCGCGGCCCGGCACCACTTCGACAAGGGCGCGCCCTACCTGTCACGCCAGCAGGCCAGCCTGCTGGCCGCGGTACTGCCTAACCCGCGCCAGTGGAGCGCCAGCCGACCGAGCAGCCGGGTCAGCCGCCGCGCCGCCTGGATTCGCCAGCAGATGTGGCAGCTGGGGGGAAGCCACTACCTCAATCAGCTGCGAGGCGCGCGCCCGGACTGGTGGCCCGTCTGGCTGTGAGCACAGACAGCCGCCGGTAGTCCAACCGGCTCAGCGCGAGCCCAGGACCCGCTGTGGCACAGCCTGCAGCACGCGCAGCCGCTCACCGTCGGCATGGGCGGTCAGGCCCAGTTGCGGGTAGACCCAGGCCTCACCGTCGTCCAGCTGCAGGCGCAGGCGCGGCTGACCGAGACTGCTGGCCAGGCGCGCGGCCGGCACTGCATCCTGCGGCTCGAGAGTCAGCCCGACGATGCCATGACCGCCCAGCTGCGCGACGAGCTGTGCAGCAAGCGGTTGCTCGGCGTCTTCCGCCCCCAACCCGGCCGCCGCCATCAGACTGCTGCGCTCGGTCTCGCTCAGCGCCAGCTCCGCCTCCAGGCGCCAGGGCACGCCGGCGTCCAGCCACTCGCCGCGGTAGAGCAGGCGCGCGCCCTGCGGCCGCGGCTGCAACCACAGCTCGCCGGCGACCAGGACACTCAACTCCGCCAGACGCAGGCGCTCATCGGCCAGCGGCTCCAGCACCAGGACCTGCCACTCGGCCAGCCAGGGCAGCGGCTCGTCCGGCGGGGGCGTGCGCACCAGAAAGGCGCCCCAGGCGAAGAACAGCAGGGCGACGGCGGCAAACACCAGCCATTGCCGGGGCCCGAGGGGTGGCAACTTCACGGCTAATCTCCAGGCAGAAAAAAGCCGCACCCGGGTGCGGCTTGTTCAGGTGCGGCGCTCAGGCGGCGATCGAGCCCTTGAGCTTGTTCATCGCATTCTTCTCCAGCTGGCGGATGCGCTCGGCGGAGACATTGTACTTGGCGGCCAGGTCGTGCAGCGTGGCTTTCTCCTCGGCCAGCCAGCGCTGGTAGAGGATGTCGCGACTGCGCTCGTCGAGCCCTTCCAGCGCTTCGTGCAGGTTGGCGGTGGCGCTGTCGCTCCAGTCGGCATCCTCCAGCTGACGCGCGGGGTCGTAACGGTGGTCTTCCAGATACTGGGCCGGCGACTGGAAGGCGCTGTCGTCGTCGGCATCGTTGGCCGGATCGAAGGCCATGTCGTGGCCGGTCAGGCGACTCTCCATCTCGCGCACCTCGTGGGGCTCGACGCCCAGGCTTTCCGCCACCGCATGCACTTCGTCGTTGTTCAGCCAGGCCAGCCGCTTCTTCTGGCTGCGCAGGTTGAAGAACAGCTTGCGCTGCGCCTTGGTGGTGGCGACCTTGACGATGCGCCAGTTGCGCAGGATGAACTCGTGGATCTCGGCACGGATCCAGTGCACGGCGAAGGACACCAGGCGCACGCCCATTTCCGGGTTGAAGCGCTTGACCGCCTTCATCAGGCCGACGTTGCCTTCCTGGATCAGGTCGGCCTGGGCCAGGCCATAGCCGGAATAGCTGCGGGCGATGTGCACGACGAAACGCAGGTGGGCCAGCACCATCTGCCGGGCGGCCTCGAGATCCTGCTTGTAGTAGAGGCTCTCGGCCAGCTCGCGCTCCTGCTCCGGCGTCAGCAGCGGGATGCTGTTGACCGCGTGCACGTAAGCCTCCAGGTTGGCGCCTGGGACTAGGGCATGAACAGGTTGCAAGGACGTTGACATTTGAACCCTCCGACTCACGAAACGCGTGCAGTGTAGCACTGCGCAATACGACTAGGAACGCGTATACAAGTTCCGTTACAGATAGTCAATATTAAAGAAATCAATCAGTTACTACCTGGGCGCGAGCTCGCTCAAATGGCGTGCGACGGCCAGCCAGGCGCCGATGTAGCCCAGCAGCACCGCACCGAGCAGCAGCGACAGGCCATCGGCCGTGGGCACCCCGGCCAGGGCGAAGTCGCTGCCATACAGACCGGCTAGGCGCACCACGGCATCGTTCAGCCAGCCCAGGCCATAGGCCAGCACCAGCCAGGCCAGCAGCCCGGCGCCGAATCCATACAGCGCGCCCATATAGAGGAAGGGCCGGCGCACGTAGCTGTCGGTGCCGCCGACCAGCTTGATCACCTCGATCTCGGTCCGGCGATTCTCGATGTGCAGGCGAATGGTGTTGCCGATCACCAGCAGCAGGGCCAGCACCAGCAGCAGGGTCAGGCCGAAGACGAAGCGGTCGCCCAGGTTGAGGATCGCCGTCAGGCGCTCGACCCAGAGCAGATCGAGCTGGGCCTGCTGCACCTTGGGCAGCTCGGCCAGGCGCAGACGCAGGGCCTCCAGGGTGGCCTTGTCGATTTCCTTGGGGGTGACCAGCACCACGCCCGGCAGGGGGTTTTCCGGCAGTTCCTTGAGCGCCTCGCCGAGCCCGGACTGCTGCTGGAACTCGTCCAGTGCCTGTTCGCGGCTGATCCACTCGGCCTCGGCGACATCCTCCATCGCCGCGATCAGCTCGCGCAGGCCCTCACCCTCGACCTCGCTGGCGTCGATCTGCAGGAACAGGGAGATCTGCGCCGCGCGCTGCCAGGAGCCGCCGAGGCGCTCGACGTTATCCAGCAGCAGGGCCAGACCCATCGGCAGGCTCAGGGCAACGGCCATCACCAGGCTGGTGAAGAAGCTGCCGATCGGCTGCTTGGCCAGGCGGCGCAGGCTGTCGGCCAGGCTGGCGCGGTGACTCTCCAGCCAGGCATGCAGCTGGGTACGGAAATCCGGCCCCTCGTCGGCGGACGTGTGCTCGGTCTTCTTCGGTGCCGCGCCGACACGCTGGGCCGGCTGTGGTGGCGGAATGCGCGTGGCGCTCATCAGACTGCCTCCCCGTCGCCGATCAGGCGGCCGCGTTGCAGGGTCAGCATGCGGTGGCGCATGCGCGCGATCAGGGCCAGGTCGTGGCTGGCGATCAGCACGCTGGTGCCGAGGCGGTTGATGTCTTCGAACACGCCCATGATCTCCGCCGCCAGGCGCGGGTCGAGGTTGCCGGTCGGTTCGTCGGCCAACAGCAGGGCCGGGCGATGGACGATGGCGCGGGCGATGCCGACGCGCTGCTGCTGGCCGGTGGACAGGTCGCCGGGAAACAGCTCGACCTTGTCCGACAAGGCCACCCGCTCCAGCGCGGCGCCGACCCGCTGGCCGATCTCCGCCTTGCCCAGGCCGAGGATCTGCAACGGCAGGGCGACGTTGTCGAACACGCTGCGGTCGAACAGCAGCTGATGATTCTGGAACACCACACCAATCTGCCGGCGCAGGTAGGGAATCTGTGCGCTGGTGATCTGCGCCAGGTCCTGCCCGGCCAGCAGCAACTTGCCGCTGGTCGGCCGCTCCATCGCCAGCAGCAGGCGCAGCAGGGTGCTCTTGCCGGCACCGGAATGGCCGGTGACGAACAGGAACTCGCCGCGGCGCACGCGAAAACTCAGCTCGTGCAGCCCGACGTGACCGTTGGGGTAACGTTTACCGACCTGCTCGAATCGAATCATCCCTATTTCTCCGCGAACAGCGCCTGGACAAAGGCCTCGGCCTCGAAGGTGCGCAGGTCGTCGATGCCTTCGCCGACGCCGATATAGCGGATCGGCAGGCCGAACTGCTTGGCCAGGGCGAAGATCACCCCGCCCTTGGCAGTGCCGTCCAGCTTGGTCAGCACCAGGCCGCTGAGGCTGACCGTCTGGTTGAACTGCTTGGCCTGGTTGATGGCGTTCTGCCCGGTGCCGGCGTCCAGCACCAGCAGCACTTCGTGGGGCGCGCTGTCATCCAGCTTGCCGATCACCCGACGGACCTTCTTCAGCTCCTCCATCAGGTTGTCCTTGGTGTGCAGGCGCCCGGCCGTATCGGCGATCAGCACGTCCATGCCGCGCGCCTTGGCGGCCTGCACGGCATCGAAGATCACCGAGGCGGAGTCGGCGCCGGTATGCTGGGCGATCACCGCGATCTGGTTGCGCTCGCCCCACACCTGCAACTGCTCCACCGCAGCGGCGCGGAAGGTGTCGCCGGCCGCCAGCATCACCTTGTTGCCGTCCAGCTGCAGCTTCTTCGCCAGCTTGCCGATGGTGGTGGTCTTGCCGACGCCATTCACCCCGACCACCAGGATCACATAGGGGCGCTTGGCGTGGTCGATGTGCAGGGGCTGCTCGACCGGCTTGAGCAGCGCGGTCAGTTCTTCCTGCAGGGCCTTGTACAGCGCGCCGCTGTCGGTCAGCTGCTTGCGCGCGACCTTCTGGGTCAGGCTCTGGATGATCGCGGTGGTGGCCTCGACGCCGACATCGGCCATCAGCAGGCGGGTCTCGATCTCGTCGAGCAGGTCGTCGTCGATCGCCTTCTTGCCGAGGAACAGGCTGGCCATGCCCTCGCCGAGGCTGGCGCTGGTCTTCGACAGGCCCTGCTTGAGGCGGGCGAACCAACCGCCCTGGTTGTCGCCCGGCTTGGCCTGCTCGACTGGCGGCGCGACCACGGGGGCGGGCGGCGCGACCGGCTCGGGCGCCGGCGTCGGCAGCGGGGTGTGCAGCACCTCGCTACCGGCATTGATGCGAAAGCGCGAGGCGCTGGGCGCTGCGGCTGGCGTCGACGCCGGTGCCGGTGCCGGTGCCGATTGCGGAGCGGCCGGCGCCTCAGGCAGGTAGCCGGTGGTTGGCGCAACAGGCGCCGCAGGCGCCTCGGCTGCTGGCGGCGCCTCAGCGGCAGCGGCCTGGGGCGACGGCTCAGCGGCCGCGGCCACGGTGCTATCGGCAGGCGGAGCAACCGGCGCCGCTGCCGGTTCGGCCACTGGCGGCGCTGGCGCCACGTCGGCCGCAGGGGCCGGCTCGGGGGTGGCCGGTGCGGCGGCGTCGGCAGACGCCTGCGGCTTCTTGCGCAGCCAGCCGAACAGGCCCTTCTTTTCCGCGGCTTGATCCGCGCCTTTCTCGGCAGATTGCTCGGCCGCGGGTGCGGCGGGAGTCTTCTTGTCGTCGTTGGAACCAAACATGGAGGACGGCTATCTCAAAGGAGCGACGCGCCGATAGGCAGGTCTGAAAACATCGCAAAGGCTGGGCAGGCAAACCCACACGACGCTGCGCAGCGGTTTTCAGCAGGCTTAACAGGCATGGCCGCCAGTAAAACGGATGAGTATCCTAGCACCTCCGCGCCCGCCGACGCTAAGTTCAAGCGGGCCGCCCGACAGGTCGACAGTTAATGAATATGATTGCCCGCCGCGCCGTCGGCGCAGTCCTCGGCGCGCTCTGTATGCCGCTGATGGCACTCGCCGCCGCCCCCCAACCGACCCACGAATTCAGCCTGGACAATGGCCTCAAGGTCATAGTCCGCGAAGACCACCGCGCGCCGGTGGTGGTTTCCCAGCTCTGGTACAAGGTCGGCTCCAGCTACGAGACGCCCGGCCAGACCGGCCTGTCCCATGCCCTGGAGCACATGATGTTCAAGGGCAGTCGCAAGCTTGGTCCCGGCGAGGCCTCGCGCATCCTGCGCGAGCTGGGCGCCGAGGAGAACGCTTTCACCAGCGACGACTACACCGCCTACTACCAGGTGTTGGCGCGCGATCGCCTGGCCGTGGCCCTGGAGCTGGAGGCCGATCGCCTGGCCAGCCTCAAGCTGCCGGCCGACGAGTTCCAGCGCGAGATCGAGGTGATCAAGGAGGAGCGCCGCCTGCGCACCGACGACAAGCCGTCGAGCAAGGCCTACGAACGCTTCAAGGCCATGGCCTACCCCGCCAGCGGCTACCACACCCCGACCATCGGCTGGATGGCCGACCTCGAACGCATGAACATCGAGGAGCTGCGCGCCTGGTACCAGGCCTGGTACGCGCCGAACAACGCCACCCTGGTGGTGGTCGGCGATGTCACGGCCGATGAGGTCAGGACGCTGGCCGAGCGCTACTTCGGCCCCATTCCGCGGCGCCCGGTGCCAACCGCCAAGGCCCCGCGCGAGCTGCCGGCACCGGGCGAGCGACGCCTCACCCTGCACCTGAAGACCCAGTTGCCTAACCTGCTGATGGGCTTCAACGTACCGGGCCTGGCCACCGCCAGGAACCCGCGCCAGGTGCATGCCCTGCGCCTGATCGCCGCCCTGCTCGACGGCGGCTACAGCGCACGCTTGCCGACGCGCCTGGAGCGCGGCGAGGAACTGGTGTCCGGTGCGTCCGCCTGGTACAACGCCTACGCCCGCGGCGACAGCCTGTTCGTGCTGTCCGCCACGCCCAACGTGCAGACCGGCAAGACCCTGGAGCAGACCGAGGCCGGCCTGTGGCGCGAGCTGCAGGACCTGCAACAGACTCCGCCCTCCGCCGAGGAGCTGGCGCGGGTGCGCGCCCAGGTGATCGCCGGGCTGGTCTACGACCGCGACTCGATCACCAGCCAGGCCACCACCATCGGCCAGCTGGAAACCGTCGGCCTGTCCTGGAAGCTGATCGATCAGGAACTGGCCGAGCTGGAGGCCGTGACCCCGGCCGATATCCAGCATGCCGCACGCACCTTCTTCACCCGCGACCGCCTCAGCGTCGCCCATGTCCTGCCCGAGGAGGCGCGCAATGAGTGAACGCAACGGTCTACGCTACGGCCTGCTCGGCCTGGCACTCGCAGCGCTGCTGGCGGTCCTGCTGCTGGTGGTCGCCTCCGACCACAGCGCCGCACCCGTGCCTGCTGCGGTCGCCAACAGCAAGCTCGAGTCCCTCGCCGAACTGAACGGCCAGGCGCCGACGCGCCGCGACCTGCAGATCCAGACCTGGCGGACGGCCGAAGGCGCCAAGGTGCTGTTCGTCGAGGCCCGCCAGTTGCCGATGTTCGACCTGCGCCTGCTCTTCGCCGCCGGCAGCAGTCAGGATGACGGCGTGCCCGGCCTGGCCATGCTGACCAACGCCATGCTCAACGAGGGCGTGCCGGGCCTGGATGCCGGTGCCATCGCCGCCGGCTTCGAGAACCTCGGCGCGCAATTCGGCAACGGTTCCTACCGCGACATGGCGGTGGCCAGCCTGCGCGCCCTCAGCGCCCCGGAGATCCGTGAGCCGGCACTGCGCCTGTTCGACCAGGTGGTAGGCCAGCCGAGCTTCCCCGAGGACGCCCTGGCGCGGATCAAGAACCAGGTGTTGGCGGGCCTCGAGTACCAGAAGCAGGACCCGGGCAAGCTGGCCAGCCTGGAACTGTTCCAGCGTCTGTACGGTGAGCATCCCTATGCCCACCCCAGCGACGGCACCGAGCAGTCGATCCCCTCGATCGACCCCGAGCAGCTGCGCGCCTTCCACGCCAAGGCCTATGCCGCCGGCAACGCGGTGATCGCCCTGGTCGGCGACCTCTCGCGCAGCGAAGCCGAGGCCATGGCCGCCCAGGTCTCGGCGGCGCTGCCGCAAGGGCCGGCGCTGCCGCGCATTGCCCAGCCGGAGTCACCGCAGCCCGGCAGCAGCCACATCGACTTTCCCTCCAAGCAGACCCATCTGATGCTCGCCCAGCTCGGCATCGACCGCCGCGACCCCGACTACGCCGCGCTCTACCTGGGTAACCAGGTCTTCGGCGGCGGCGGCTTCGGCTCCCGCCTGATGGAAGAGGTGCGCGAGAAACGCGGACTGACCTACGGCGTCTATTCCGGCTTCAGCGCCATGCAGGCGCGCGGCCCGTTCATGATCAACCTGCAGACCCGCGCCGAGCTCAGCGCCGGCACCCTGCAACTGGTCAAGGACCTGCTGCGCGAGTTCCTGGAGCAGGGCCCGACGCAGAAGGAACTGGACGACGCCAAGCGCGAACTGGCCGGCAGCTTCCCGCTTTCCACCGCGAGCAATTCGGCGATCGTCGGCCAGCTCGGCACGATCGGCTTCTACGACCTGCCGCTGGATTATCTGGAGACCTTCGTGGCCCAGGTCCAGGCCCTGAGCGTCGAACAGGTCAAGGCGGCGATGGCCAGGCACCTCGACCCCGAGGCCCTGGTGATCGTCACCGCCGGACCGAGCGTGGCGCAGCAGGAACTGCCGCCACCGACGGACAAACCCAGCGAAGCGCCTGCCGGCGTACCGGAGCACTGATGCGCAGAGTCACCGCCAAACCCGCCAAGGCCCACGGCGGCCAGGGCCAGCTGCGCATCATCGGTGGCCAGTGGCGCTCGCGCCGCTTCGCCTTCCCCGATGGCCCGAGCCTGCGCCCGACCCCCGACCGCGTGCGCGAGACGCTGTTCAACTGGCTGGCGCCCTATGTCGAAGGGGCACGGGTGCTCGACCCTTTCGCCGGCAGCGGCGCGCTGTACCTGGAGGCCCTGTCGCGTGGCGCCAGTAGCGCCCTGGCCCTGGACCTCAACCCGGACTCGGTGGCCGCCCTGCGCGGCCACCTGCAGACCCTGCGCTGCGAGCATGGCCAGCTGCTGCAGGCCGACGCCCTGGCCTACCTGCAGCAGCAGCCGGCCACGCCCTTCGACCTGGTATTTCTCGACCCACCGTTCCACCAGGGGCTGCTGTCGCCCATCTGCACCCTGCTGGAGGAGCGCGGCTGGCTCGGCGCCGACGCCTGGATCTACAGCGAGAGCGAAACGCCGCCCTCAACCCTCGGCCTGCCGGGCAACTGGCGGCTGCACCGGGAGAAGCAGGCCGGTCAGGTGTACTACGCACTGTGGCACCGCGGCGCCTAGGGCGATGACGCCACCCCGGCGGTACACTGCGACATGAGCACGAACTTCACCCCCGCCTGGTGGCTGCCCGGCCCGCACCTGCAGACCCTGTGGAATCCGCTGTGCCGCAAGCCGGCGGCGCTGCGGCGCCGGCGTGAGCGCCTGTGGCTGGCGGACGGCGATTTCCTCGACCTCGACTGGCACGGCCCGCACAGCGCCAGCGCGCCCCTGGTACTGGTGCTGCACGGGCTGACCGGCTCGTCCGACTCGCGCTATGTGGTGGGGCTGCAACTGGCCCTGGCCGCCCAGGGCTGGGCGAGCGTGGCATTGAACTGGCGCGGCTGCTCCGGGGAACCCAACCTGCTGCCGCGCGGCTACCACTCCGGCGCCAGCGAGGACCTGGCGGAAACCGTGCGCCATTTGCGCGCCCAGCGGCCACAGGCGCCGCTCTATGCGGTCGGCTATTCCCTGGGCGGCAACGTGCTGCTCAAGCACCTCGGCGAAGCCGGCAGCGACAGCCAGTTGCGCGGCGCGGTGGCGGTGTCCGTGCCGTTTCGTCTGGACCAGTGCGCCGACCGCATCGGCCAGGGCTTCTCACGGGTCTACCAGGCGCACTTCATGCGCGAGATGGTCGCCTACGTGCGCAGCAAGCAGCGCCTGTTCGCCGACCTGGGCCAGGCCGATCGCCTGTCGACCCTGGAGCAGCTCGGTCCGCTGGACGGCATGCGCACCTTCTGGGACTTCGACGGCCGCATCACCGCGCCGCTGCACGGCTTCAGCGATGCCCAGGACTATTACCAGCGCTCGTCGAGCCGCTACTTCCTCGGCCGTATCCACACCCCGACCCTGATCATCCAGGCCGCCGACGACCCCTTCGTGTTCCGCCACAGCCTGCCGGAACCGAGCGAGCTGGCGCCGAGCGTGCAGTTCGAGCTGCACGCCCACGGCGGTCACGTCGGCTTCGTCGACGGCTCGCCGCGACGCCCGGGCTACTACCTGGAGCGGCGCATTCCGCAGTGGCTGGCCGCCAGGCGCGGCGACCAGTAGCTGGTCCCCGCCGCCGACTAGCGACTAAGCATAAAGGTCTCGTATTCGAGATCGTCGAGGGAGCGGGTCAGGCGCGCCAGGCCGAGCAGCACGCAGGCCAGCAGGGACAGGGTAAAGCCATAGCCGAAGAAGCTCGGCCCCAGGTACTGGCTGAGGGCGGTCAGCGCGCCGTTGAGCACCACGAACAGCAGGCACAGCTGCATGACGATGACGCGCTTGTCGAGGTAGAAGAACACGTTGAGCAGGGCCATGAACACCACCTGGACGCTGACGCCGATCAGGTCGACGTAGAACAGCGGCAGGTAGTAGGAGGAGATCCCCAGCCACTCCAGCAACTGCGGCCCGAGCAGGAACAGCAGGACCACGGTCAGCCCCTGGACCTTGCAGATCTCCAGCAGGCCCTGGCGGATCGCCAGGATCATCTGCTCCTTCAGCTGGCCGATGTGCTGCAGGGTTTCGCCACCGCGGATCGCCGCATAGACCCGCTCGTACCACTCGGCGAAGTCGGTTTCGATGCGCACCAGGAACACCGCCATGCCGGGAATGATCGCCAGGTAGGCGAGGAAGATCGGCAGGTCGTAGAGGATCGACGCACGCAGCGGGCCGATCACCGCGTCCGAGGTGTGCGGGTTGAACCAGAAGAAGAACTTGTCGATCCAGATGCCCAGGTTGTAGCACAGGCCGGTCACCACCAGGCTGACGAACACCTGGCGCCGGTCGAGGAAGTCGAACGCCACCAGGCGCGGCGCCGGGTACTCGCGCAGGATGTCGAACAGGAACATGAACAGCAGGCTGGCGTGGCCGATCAGCAGCGCCAGCAGCAAACCGTCCATCTTCATGAAACGCAACAGCAACGCGCAGACCACCATCAGCGAATAACCCGCCAGCATCACCAGCAGGATGCGGTTATAGGCCTTCATCCCGGACAGGAAGATGATCACCAGCCACAGGTTGCACAACACCACGAAATTGGCCAGCACCAGCAGGCGGTAGAGCAGCGGCTGGTCGAACAGCAGCGCCAGGATGAGCACCGCCAGCGCCCCCGACGACAGGGTCACCAGCAGGAGGATGCCGACCAGGTTGGGCAGGATCAGGTCGCTGCGCTTCTCGAACAGCCGGTCGGAGATGAAGCGGGTGAAGAACAGCTGGGCGCCGCCGGTGAAGATCAGCGAGCCGGCCATCAGGTAGGTGACCGTCACTAGGAACTGGCGGATGAGGATTTCCGGCACCACCACGCCCAGGCTCAGCACGCCGATCAGCATCACGCTGATGATCGACAGCACCCAGGGCCCGGAGCTGATCAGGCCGGCGTAGACGTAGGCGCGCAGGGTGGCCGAGTAGGAGTCACGGGCGAGGATCTTGCGCAGTTCGAAACCGATTCCGGCCATTTCAGACGGTCTCCATGGCCTGTTGATAGAGGCTGCGATAGCGGTCGAGCATAAGCTCCTCGGTGTAGTAGCGGTTGACCCGGGTCAGACCGACGGCCTGGGCTTCCCGCCAGCGCTGGGGGTTGCCCAGCAGGTCGAGAATCGCCCGCGCCGTCGCCTGCGGGTCGGCGATGGCCACCACCTCGCCGGCACTGCCGAGGGCGCGATCCTCCTCGCCGGCGCCCTCGATCAGCTCGCGGCAGGAGCCGACGTCGGTGCTGACCACCGGCGTGCCGGCCGCCCAGGCCTCGAGAATCACCAGGGGCTGGGCCTCGCTGATCGAGGTCAGCACCATCACACCGAGCTTGGGCATGATCTCCTGGATCTTCTGGAAGCCGAGGAACTTCACCTTGCCTTCCAGGCCGAGGCTGGTCACCAGGCTATGGCACTCATGGGCGTAGTCCGGGTCCTCTTCCTCGGGCCCGACCACCCAGCCTTCGGCCTCGGGCATGGCGCTGACCACCGAGCGCATCGCCCGGATGAAGGTCTTCAGGTCCTTGATCGGCACCACCCGGCCGATCAGTCCCACCACCGGCGGTATGCCCTCCGGCCGCTGCGCCATGGCGTTGGCCCAGCCGCCCATGGCGATGCCGTTGGGAATCACCCGGGTGCGCGCCTCGGCGGCGCCATCGGCGATCTGCCGCTGCCGGTTGCCATCGTACAGCGCGATGATCGGCTCGGCCGAGCGGTAGGCGAGCAGGCCGATGCGCTCGAAGAAGCGGATCCACAGGCGGCGGATGTAGCTGACCTCGGCATCCAGTCCGGTGCTCAGGGCCTGGTCCGGGTTTTCCGAGATCCAGCTGGCCTGGGCCAGGTCGATCTTGCGCTCCTTGGTATAGATCCCATGCTCGCTGAGCAGGTAATTGCACTGCCAGCGGTGCTGGAGAATGGCGCCCAGCAGCCCGGCGTAACCGGTTGAGATCGAATGCAGCACTCGCGCCCGCGGCAGTCGCCGCGCCGCCTCGGCGAGCATCAGCAGCGGCGCCTGCATGGTGCGCAGGGTCCAGAAATAGTTGACGAAGGACGGATCGCTGCAATGCCGGGTGTAGCCCTCGGTGATGGCCTCCCAGCTGGCCTTGCTGTGCAGCACGTCGTCCAGACTCAGGGTGCCGCTGGCGAGCATCTCGAGCATCGCCTGACCTTGCTCCGCGGTAGGCGCATCGGGATGGTGAAGGAACTGATGCAGGTCGCGCAGCACCGCTCGCGGCCCCTCTCGGCCCGCCGCGGAAACGGCCGCTCCAGGCTGCCAGGCGCTCTCGAGAAAATGCTCCTCGATATGCAGGACGTTGGCGGGAATCGCATATTGGCGCTTGCCATAGGCCTCGCGCTGACCGCCGATGAAGAATACCGAGAAGGTCAGCTCGGGCAGGCCGAGGATCAGCTGGTTGACCCAGCTCGAGACGCCACCGCGCACGTAGGGCCAGGTGCCCTCGAGCAGCAGGCAGATATCGGCGGTCGGCAAGGGCTCGGCGGTTTTCTTCATAGCCAGTATCTCGCCAGCTCCGCGAAGGGCGGACGCTGCAGCAGCTGCGCCGGCAGGGTCGCCAGCAGCGCGGGAATATCGCCATAGCGGCGCTGCAGGAAGGCGATCTCGGCGCGGAACGGCACCAGCTTCTGCGCGTCGATGCCGGCCGCCTCGGCCTGCTGGAAGTGCGCCTCGGCCTGATCCAGCAAGCCCTGCTGCAGGGCGATACGCCCGGCAAGCAGGTGCGACTCGCCACTATTGGCGCCAACCAGGGACTGTTCGACATGCTCGCGGGCCTGATTGAGCACGTGCTCCAGGACGCTGCCCTGGGCCAGGCCCAGGTAGGCCAGCTCCCAGTACCAGCGCGCCAGGGTGGCGTGCAGCGCCGGCCGCTGCTCCTCGGCCGCCGCGGCCAGCTCGCCGAGCGCCGCCTCGATGCGCTGGTTGATCCGGCTCTCCTGCTGGTCGAGCATCGAGTAGGCCAGCAGGCGTACGTCATCGGCCGGATCGCGCAGGGCCAGCTTGAGGATCGGAATGGAGTCGCGCCCGTCCATGCGCCGGGTGGCGAACAGCGCATTCAGGCGCTTCTCGGTGCTGGGGGCGTGCCGCACCACGTCCTGCAGGCCGCCATCGCTGAACATCAGGTCGCCGCGCTGATCCTGCGGGCGAAACGGCAGATCCGGCACCGCCATCGCATCCCACGCTTGCTCCTGCTGCTTGCGCGGCAGGTACAACGCCGGAAACACCGCGAGGATCACGCCGATGGCGCCGAGCAGCGGCACGAAGAACGCCAGGGCGAAGATGAACAGCGGGCTCCAGGGCAAGGGGAACTTGTAGCGGCGCGGCAGCAACAGCCAGATTCCGGCGCTGAGCAGCAGGCTGCCCAGGGCATGGGCCGCCGCATACAGCAGGGCCGCCTGGCCGACCGGCAGCTGCGCGGACAGGCTCGCCCAGCTGCTCAGCTCGAACAGGAAGGCGCCGCTAAATAGCCACTTGCTGGTCACTGAAGGCGCACTCGTTGAAGAGGAAATGGCGCAGGGCCTGGCGCTCGTTGCGGGCGTCCAGGTCATAGGCATGGGTGGTCACGCCCAGGCTGCCGAGCCCCTGGTCGAGGCCGAAACGCTCGCGCAATAGGCTGTTCAGGCGCAGCAGGTAGCCCTCGGCGCCCTCGGCCGAAGTCAGCGGCAGCAGCACCAGCACACAGGTATTGCCCCGCTGGTTGGTCAATTTGAGCTGCAGGTCGAGACCGCGCTGGCTGCCCTCGATCAGCCGCAGCAGCTCATCGTGGTGGGCCGCAGGCTCGAGCTCGAACGCATACAGGTAGGCCTCCAGCGAGTGCTGCTCGGCATCGATCAGCGAACGCTTGAGGTTCTGGCTGAACGCCTGGGCGTCGCTGTCCGGCAATTGCAGGGCCAGCGGGTCGCTGAGCAGCAGGTCGGCGATATGCCCGGCGAGAATCATCAGCAGGCTCAGGGTGCGCTCGTTGAAGGCGAAGAAGGGCATCTGCTCCACGGCGAGGATCGCCAGCACGCGTCCTTCGGTGTCCACCAGGGGGATGCACGCCTGGTACAACGAGTGCTGGCGATGCTCGCCGCGCTCCAGCAGGGCCTCGCGCACGCTGACCAGCTCCCCGCGCTTGAGGCACAGGCGCACCAGCAGGTCGTCATGGCGCAGTGCCGAGACCTCGCCGATGCTGCTCAAGGCTTCGGCGTCGATCCGCCCCTGGGCACTGACGCGGTAGAGCCCGGCGACGCGGAAGGAGCCGTACATCGCCAGCAGACTGAGGATCGAACCGGCCAGGGCGACCAGCGCATCATCGCCGCGCGGCAGCGCGCGCAACTGGCTGCGCAACCCCAGCAGCGAGCTGCGCAGGCTCTGGTCGGTGCCGGCCACACGCTGCTCCAGTCGGTCGTGGGATATGCGCAGGATGTAGTGCGCCCGGGTGAACTCATCCAGGCGCAGCTGGCGGTAGTCGTTGGCCAGGTCCAGGCGCTCCAGGCGGCGCTCCCAGATGTCGCGAAACTCGCCGACCAGCATGCCGCTGATCAGCACGCCGACGATGAACGAGGCCGGCATGTCCTGGTACAGCGCCTCGCCGTAGGCGCGGCAGAGGAACAGCGCCAGCACCAGCATGGCGGCGCTGGCCAGGCCGTTCATGAAGCCGTAGCGCATGCCCAGCAACAACGGCGCCATGATCACCCAGGGGAAGGCCGCCTCGACCATCAGCGGGTCTTCCGGCGACAGCCAGAAGCCCAGGCCGATGGCCAGCGCGCTGAGCAGCAGCGTTTCCAGCCAGGACACACGGCTGCTGGCCCGTGGTGCCAGGGTGAAGTCCTTGTGGGCCGATTCCATCGCCATCAGTCGAACTGCAGGTCGCCGACCAGCTCGCGCAGCACCTTCTGCGCGGTCCCCGCCAGGCTCTCCCGCGACCAGCCGGCACGCGCGCCGCTGTTGCTCCAGAGCACCCGGCCGCTGGCGGGCTCGATCACCTGCAGGCTGATGCCGACGGCGGGCTCACCGTCTAGCCCGCTCTTGTACTGCCATTCCTCGACGCTGCCGCTGACCACGTAGTCCAGGCCCTGCTGACGCGCCCAGGCCAGCGCCTGGGTGAGGCGCTCGCGGTCGTCCAGCAGGGTCATGTCGGCCTGGGGCAGTGCCGGATACAGACGCGGCCGCAGCCCCTGCTCGGCCAGCACGCTGAGCAGGATCTGCTCGGCCCGCTCGCCGGCCTGGGGCGCCTGGGAAAAGTTGACCAGCGGCAACAGCCCCCACTGAGCACCTTGCGGGAAGGCGGGGCCGCTCTCACGGGTAAAGCTGGAACAGCCCGCGACCAGCAGAGCAATGGCCACCAGGGCCAGATTGCGTAGGGATTGCATGATTCGATCCTCCTGTTGAATCCGTGCTCAGCGCCCGAAACGGGCACTGTAGCTGATACCCATGGTTCCACCCGGCTCGCCGCCACCGCTGCGCGGTGCGGACTGGTAGCCGAAGGTGAAGGCCAATTCGTCGTCGCCGAACAACTCCAGGCCGACCCCGGTGTTGAGGGCGTAGCCGAACTCCTGCTCGGTCCACTGCCAGCCGGCCAGGACATCGACCAGCCAGGTGTACTGTGCCCGCTCGCGGTTGAGCGTGCCGGGGAAGCCGCGCCGCCAGGTGCTGCCCAGATACAGCTGGCCGAAACGCTCCTGCAGCAGATCGCCCGGCGTCGCCCTCGTCCCGTCGACCTCGCGCAGCGCCAGCAGATCATCCGGCAGGGCGCTTTCCAGGCTGTTCTGCTGATAGCTGATACCGCTGCGCAGCAACCAGGTCGGCCCCTCGAAGAACAGCGCGTGAGTGGCTTCCAGGTTGAACTGCTGCCCGCTGCCCAGGGCGTCGCCCTGACGGGTGCTGTAGCGCTGGTGAGCCAGCGACCAGCTCAGCTGGTCCCGCGCACCGAAACTGTGGCGACCGGCGACGCCGAGCCCATCGCGCATGCCCAAGGCACGCATCAGGCCACTTTCGTCGGCCTCGCGATGCCAGCCCAGGCTGACCTCCAGCTCATCGCGTGACGACAACTGCAGCCGCCGCGCCAGGCCGAAGCCCAGGCGATCCTGATCGTCCCGCCAGCTACCATCGACGCTCAGCTCGAGGGCGCCGTCACTGAGTTCGCGCTGCAGCAGCAGCTGCAGGTTGCGCTCCTCCCCCAGCACCCGCTCATCCAGCGTCGGCGCATCGTAGCTGCCCTGACCGAGGCGCAGGTCGGCATACCAGTCGTTACCCAGATGGCGAGCAATCCTGGCACCCGGCCCGCCCAGGTCGAAGCCACCGAAATCCCGGTGCTGCCAGCTCAGCTGCACGCCCTGCGGCGTGCGTTGATGCAGCTCGACGGTCTGGCGCAGCAGTTGTCCACGGATGCTGCCGGGCTGCTCGTCGGACAGGCCGGCCAAGCCCTCGCCCAGCGCCTCGCCGCCCCGGCCCAGGCGGGTGAGCGCCTCGACCCGCTGGGCCTGATCCAGCCCGCCGCCGGCCAGCAGCCGCTCCAGCGCGTCACGATCCTGAGCACGCATGGCTTCCTGGAACAGCTCGTAGCGGCCGATTTCCAGGCCTTGGCTGCGGGCCCAGGCCAGCCACTCGTCCTTCATGGCCTCCTGCCGGGTGCCGTCGAGTCGCGCCAGGAGCTGCTCGAACCACAGCTGCAGCATGGTTTGCGAGCCGTCCTGCCACTGCCAGGCCTGCTGCAGGGCGCGGCGCCCGGATTGGGCGCTGCTGACCAGGCGCAGGTACACGCGGTAGCGCTCGATGGCGCCGGCGAGCTGGGGTTCGGCGACCCGGTTCAACAGATGGCGGCGCAGGCGCTGCGCGGCGTCGGCGTAGCCGCCGCTGTCCAGGGCATCGGCATAGGCCGCCTGTACCAGCCAGTCGCCAGGCTTGCTGCGCAGGTACAGGCGGTACCAGGCCAGGGCCTGCTCGGTACGGTTGAGCAGCAGGTTGGCACTGGCGAACGGCAACCACAGCACGCTGTCCTCGCGCGCCAGGCTGCGCCACTGCTGGAGCAGGGTCGAAAGCTCGTCGCGCCGGCCCTGATCGATATACAGCCAGAGCAGGCGTTCGCGGAACACGGTCTGCTGGGGGAACAGGCTCAAGCCCTGGCGGTACAGGCGCTCGGCCTCCTCCTGGCGGCCGCCGCGTTCCGCCAGCAGGGCGCGGGCCTGCCACAGGGCTGGCACCCGGCTGCCGCCCGGCAGCGCCATGGCTTCGTCGACCAGGGCTTGCAGCTGCACCCAGGCGGCCAGCTGCTCGGCCAGCTGCAGGGCGTCGGTCAGGGTGGCGCTATCCCGTGTGCGCTGCCAGCTCTTGACCAGCAATGCCAGGGCCTGGTCCGGCGCCGACTCGCGGTAGAGGCTGATCAGCTGCTGCTCATCGCCATTGCCCAGGGTCACCTGCAGGGCCAGCAGACGCTCGTAGGCCCGCTGCGCATCGTCATCCTGTTCCAGATCCCAGGCCAGCGCGGCGCGCATGCGCCAGTAGTCCTCATCGTCGATGGTATCGGCATCGATGGCGTCGAGGACCTGCCAGGCGGCCGCCGGATCGAACAGGCGCCAATGGGCCTCGGCCCAGGCCAGGCGCTCGGCGACGGTTAGCCTGAAACGCTTGTCCATGTCCGCCCAGACCCGGGTCTCGGCGGCGAACTGCTGATTGTGCTCGAGCAGCAGCCGCAGCCCATCCCAGGCCTTGCGGTGCTCGGGATGATGCCGCAGGTAGCCGCGCAGCCAGCGCTCGAGCGCTTCCGGCGTGCCGAGCGAACGCTGGCTGTAGATCAGCGCATCCAGTTCGACGTCGTTCAGGCGGCGTCGCTCGCTGAGCCCTTCCAGAAGCGGAATCGCCCGCTCGAAATCGAACAGCTGGGTCGCCAGGCGCCAGGCGTGCTCGCGGGTCTCGTCATCTTCGCGCAGCTGCAGCAGGCGTATCCAGTAACCGAGCGCGGCTTGCGTCTCGCCGACCCATTCGCCCAGCTGGGCCATCTGCCTGAGCAGTTCTGGATCGTCTGCACGGGCCTCGACCAGCGCCTGGCCGACCCGCCAGGCTTCCTGCAAGTCGCCCTCGGCCAGGCGTACGCGAAAGTCGAGCGCCATGGCCTGCGGGTCATCGGGGCGCCAGGCGCGCCAGGTGCGGATAAACTGCGTGGCGAGGTCCAGGCGTCGACTGCCGATGGCGGTTTCGACAGCCTCGGCCAGTAGCCGCGGATCACCATCGCGCAACTCGGCGAAGTGGCGCGCCAGCATTTCCACGGCGGCTTCGCCGCGGTCGCCCGCACGCAGGGCCGCGAAGGCCTGCGCGAGCCACTGCGCACGTTGCTGCGCAGTTGCGGCCTGCTCCAGCAGCTGGAGATAGAGGCCGGCGGCCCGCGTCTGCTGACCGCTCGCCAGATACCACCTGGCCGCCTCCCCGAGCCACTCGGCGGACTTCTCCGGCTCACGCCCGGCCAGTTCCACGTAGATGTCCGCGGCCAGCCCCGGCGCCGACAGCGACAGGGCGTAGCGGGCATGGCGGAGCAACACCTCGGTGGACAGCCCGTCACGGCTGAGCCCGCTCAGACGCTCGACCAGGGCCACGCGCCTGGGCCGCTCGATACCCTTGCGGCTGGCCAGGGCCTGGAGCACGTCCAGTTCGACCCGGTAGAAGCGCAAGCGGTCGGTTTCATCCAGCTGCAGCTCGCGCAGGTGGCGGCGCGCCCGCGGGTAATCGCCCAGCTTGATCAGCTGCTCGATCAAGGTCAGGCGCAGCTCGTCATTCTCCGGACGCGCTTCTAGCAGCAACTCGGCGTAGCTGACCCACACGGCGTCGGGCTGCTTGCCCGCCGGCAGGAACACCTCTTCGCTCCTGTGGGTCAGGTACAACAGCCCGCCCACCACCAGGGCCAGCAGCAGCAGGGCCCAGGGACTGAGCAGGCGGGTGGGCTTAGCGGCAGACGAGTTGCGCATCCTGCACCCGCGTCATTGGCAGCTTGAAGCGCCAGAGTTGCTGCTGACGGCTGCCCGGGAATGTCTTGCCGTCGAGCTCGACGCTGCAGCTGCCCTGGGCACGCACCGTGAAATCCAGGGGAATCTGGCCGGCGAAGGAGAAGCGCACCCGCCCGTCGCTGGCGTAGCGCCAGGCCGTCAGCGGCGTGTTCGCCTCCTCCAGGGCCGGGTGCGGATCGCGACTGTCGCGCAGGACCAGGCGAACCCGATCGGCGCTCAGGTGCAGGTAGCGACCCTGGGGCAGGTCGCGGACCCCCGCCACGCCGCTGGAGCGCAGCAGGTCGGGCCAGCCCTGGTCCGGGTCCAGGCGCAGGGTACGCAGGCCGTCGAGGCCACGCACCTGCCAGCTGCCGTCGCTGGCGCGTGCCAGGCTGGCCTGGTACAGGCCATGCATACGGGTGATGTAGTCGCTCATCCACAGCGACAAGGGTTGCTGCTGATCCATGAAACGATAGATCTGGTGCATCACCCGGATCGACGCCTGCTTGGTGCCGGCATAGAAGTGGTAATACAGGTGCAGGCCGCGCAGGCGCCGCGGGCTGTCGGTCAGCTCGAAGGTCTCGATGACATCACGAAAGCCATAATAGGGACCCTGCCAGAGGTTGGTGTAGAGGTTCTCGTTGATCACCGGCGCGTAGTACTGCAGCCCGCCCGAGGTCGGCCGGATCAAGGGATAGAGGCCCGTCACCGAGGGATAGGCCTTGGTCAGGATGGTATTGCCGCCGTTGACGTTGGTCAGGCCGCTGTCATAGGCCAGCTTGATGGTCGCCTCGTCCGGCATGGCACCACCCGACCAGAAGACCATCTTCACCGGCTTGTCCGGCGTGGTCAGGCGCGCGTTGATATAGGCCGCGGACCCGGCGATCTCCCGATGGAAGTCGATCTTGTCGTAACCGGGGATGGCCATATTGAGGCCGTACTCGGCCTTGAAACCCTCGCGCTGCTGGGCCCGCTCGGGCTGCCAGAAGAACGGGTGGCTGTAGGTGTGGGTGGCCACCTCCACCTTGGGCTCGGCGAATATCTCGCGGGCGATAGGCTCCAGTTCACGGGCCAGGTGCGGGTACATGCCCCTGGGCCCGACCTCGCCCTCGATCACCGACACGGAGGCCAGGTACGGGTAGGGTCTGATGAAGTCGTTCAGTACCTGCTTGCCCGCGTAGGGCGTCCCAACCACCTCTGCCCGCGAGACGAAGCCGTCGCCGTCGATGTGCACGGTGGCGATGCGTCGGCCATTTTCGGTGGTGGCATCCGGGCGCGGAAATACCGGCAGGCGCAGGGCGCGCTGGAGGAAGGCGAAGGGGTCGAGAATCCAGCGCTGGTAGTCCGAATCGGCACCCTCCTCGAGCAGGTAGGGCGACAGCGCCAAGCCGCCCCAGGAGCCCACCACCACCGGGGCGTACTCGTGCTGCTGGCTATCGGCAAGGGTCAGCAATGCCTCTGCCGCCGGCTCGACTACGGTCAGCGCCGGCAGCCCGCGCGTACGCAGGCGCAGCGGCGCCTCGAAATGCCCCAGGTACTCGGCGTCGTAGCCTACCAGGCTGGCCTTACCCCGCAGGGGCTGCGCCACGCGACGCAAGCCCATGCGCTTGAGCAGGCTGTCGTTGTCGATGGGCAGCCCGGCGAATACCGCCAGGGGAACCTGCTCATCCAGGCGTGCCGCCAGCCAGCGATTGAATGCCACCGAATTCGCCGGCGGACCGCTGGTCATCCAGAGGACCACCCCGGCATACAGGTCGCTGGCCGGGCGGGCGGGCAACTGGTCGGCGGGCAGATAATCCACGCGAAAGCCGAGGTACTCGAGCAGGCCACCCAGGTACCGATGGCCGGCCCCTTCATTGAAGGGCCCTTCTCGCGGGTCGAAAATCAGGGCGATGCGCCGCGGTTGCACCTCGATGCTGCTGATGCCCAGGTAGTCCAGCTCGGGCACCGTGACGAAGGGCACGAAGCCCTCTTCCTGCAGGCGCTTGGCCAGCTTGCGCGCGTCCGCGCGACGCTCGGGTGGCAGGTAGTCAATGGCCACCAGTGGCACACCCTGGGCACGCAGCGGCGCCAGATGGCCTTCCAGCCAGTCCCTGTCGCCCTGGGGCACCGGACGGTAGCTGCGGTTGGCCGCATCCCAGCCCGAATGAATGGACTCGACGGCCACCGCCGCCGCGACCCCCGGCAACTCCGGCAGGACCTCGAAGCCCCGGTTGAAGAACAACTGCAGCCCGGGCTCCTTGCGCTTCAACTCGGCGAGAAAATCCCGGAGTGCAGTTCGCTCGGCCGCCCACTCGGCCTCGGGCAGCAGCTGAAAACTGTCCAGGGTATCGAGAAACAGGCCGCTGTAGCCCTGCTCGCGCAGTTCGCCCGCGCGGCGCAGCAGGTGCTCCCGCCAAACCGGCGAGCTGAGGCGCATGACCTGACTGTTCCAGGCCTGATTGCGCACGGCGCTGGCGGCGTCGTCGAGCCGACCCATTTCGAGCGCAGCTTGGTCGCCATCGAACTCCCCTATGGACAGGTAGGCGAACGGCTGGCTTCCCTGAGCACGCAGGAAGGCCACGGCTTTGCGGTCGGCGTGCCCCGGCTCGAGCACACTCCAGTCGAACTGGCTGAGCTCTGCCAGCGGCGGGTTGTCGGCGTACCAGAACGCCACGCTCTGCGGACTGCTCGGCTTTTCCGGCGCACCGGCCAAGGCCTCGGACAGGCCAAGGCCCAAGGAGGCGCCTAGCACCATCAGCCCGCAGGCAAACGAAACCCGCAGACACCAGACGCGCAGGGCCACGCAAGCTGATGCGAAAACAAAGCTGAGGCCGCTTCCATAGCCGACAGAGAAGGACATAGATCGCTCGAGGCGCCGCTACCGGCACCTACAGGTAATTATTCGTTTGATTACAATTTCGAGCAGCGAATGCTAGCACCAAGCCATCAAATAGCCACCTGACTGCCCCCAATGACAGCCCCCTAGTATCCAGAATGCCGAAACACGCGTATCGGCCATTCATTACCGACCTTGATCCCGGGTACGACTCCAGCGCCTTAGCGACTCACGCGCTCTTAATCCTGGGAACGCGTGCGCGGCACCAACTCAATGCGCAACCACTGCATATATAACGCCGGCTATTAGAACATCTGTACCAAGGGGACGAACAGCTTGCCCTGCAACTCCTCGACGGCAGGCCGGGCCGAGGGCTCGATGAAGCCGTCCTCCAGCGCCAGCACCTGGTAGATGCCGCGGCGCAGCATCTCTTCGCTGAGGCCATCGACATGGCCGCCGGCGGTGCTGAGAAAGCGCACCCAGGAGGTCATGATGATCCAGGCATTGAGTGCCAGGGCCTCGATCTGCGCGGGGCGCATCGACAGGATGCCGGCCTCGACGAATCCCTGGTAGATCCCCTGGGCACTGTGCAGGCAGCGCTGGGCGAAGGCCCGGTAGCGCGCGGCCAGTTCGACGTCGCAGTCGAGCAGGTGCTCGAGGTCGCGATGGAGGAAACGGAACTGCCACATGGCCGCCAGCAACGCCTCCAGGTAGAGGGGCTTGTCGGCCAGGGTCAGCGTTCGGCCTTCCGGCAGGCGCAGGAAGGCATCCACCTGCTGCTCGTATTGGCCGAACAGCTCGGCGATGATCGCCTGCTTGTTGCGGAAGTGGTAGTAGAGGTTGCCTGGCGAGATTTCCAGGTGGGCGGCGATGTGGTTGGTGGTGACGCTACGCTCGCCCTGGGCGTTGAACAGCGCCAGGCTGGCTTGCAGGATGCGCTCGCGGGTCTTCGGGGCAGACGCCATAAACAACTCGACTTGGATACAAACGATCCGCCAAGGGTACAGGTGCCGCTGCACGGGGGTAACCCGGCGCAGCCCCGACACCCACCCGTCCGGTCGCTTGAGCCTCATACACCCGCCGCAACCACCGGCCAGTTGACACTTTAGAGCAATTGCTCTAAAAATCCAGCAAAGCACCCACTCGCCCCGGGTCGGTGACTGAACGGCTGGATCGCCGAGGAGCCGCACCATGGTCGCCGACATCGCCTATCTGGAACAAAGCCTGCAGTCGAGCCAGCAGCAGATCGGCGCCCTGCAAGCCAGCTTCGCCCGCCAGCGCCAGGCCTTCGCGGCCAATCCGATGCCCTCCGCCGAGCAACGCATCCAGTGGCTGAAAGGCCTGCGCGAGGCCCTGCTCGCCCAGCAGGACGCCCTGGTGCAGGCGATTTCCGCGGACTTCGGCAATCGCTCGGCCGATGAAACCCTGCTTGCCGAGCTGATGCCCAGCCTGCATGGCATCCACTACGCGACCAAGCGCCTGAAGAAGTGGATGAAGCCCTCGCGGCGCCGCGTGGGCCTGCAGTTCATGCCGGCCTCGGCCAAGGTGATCTACCAGCCGCTGGGCGTGGTCGGCATCATCGTGCCCTGGAACTACCCGCTGTTTCTCGCCATGGGCCCGCTGGTCGGTGCCCTGGCCGCCGGCAACCGGGTGATGATCAAGATGAGCGAATCGACTCCGGCGACCTCGCAGCTGGTCAAGGAGCTGCTGGCGCAGGTCTTTCCCGAGGACCTGGTCAGCGTGGCGCTGGGCGAGGCGGAGGTCGGCATGGCCTTCTCCCGGCTGCCGTTCGATCACCTGCTGTTCACCGGCGCCACCAGCGTAGGCCGACATGTGATGCGCGCCGCCGCCGACAACCTGACCCCGGTGACCCTGGAACTGGGCGGCAAGTCGCCGGCCATCGTCTCCGCCGAGGTGCCGTTGCGCGACGCCGCCGAGCGCATCGCCTTCGGCAAGACCCTGAACGCCGGGCAGACCTGCGTGGCGCCGGACTACGTGCTGGTGCCCAGGGAGCGCGTCGAGGGCTTCGTCGAAGCCTACCGCGCCGCGGTGCAGGGCTTCTATCCGCAGCTGGCGGACAATCCCGACTACACCGCGATCATCAACGAGCGCCAGCAGCAGCGCCTCGACGGCTACCTGGAGGACGCGCGGAGCAAGGGCGCCACGGTCGTCCCGCTGTTCGCCGAGGCCCAGGGCCGGCGCATGCCCCACTGCCTGCTGCTGGACGTCAACGACGAGATGCAGGTGATGCAGGACGAGATCTTCGGCCCGCTACTGCCGATCGTTCCGTACGAGCACATCGACGACGCCTTCGCCTACATCAACCAGCGCCCCCGCCCACTGGCCCTGTACTACTTCGGCTACGACAAGGGCGAGCAGCAACGGGTGCTGCACGAGACCCATTCGGGCGGCGTGTGCCTCAACGACACCCTGCTGCACGTCGCCCAGGACGACCTGCCGTTTGGCGGCATCGGTCCGTCGGGCATGGGCCACTACCACGGCCACGAGGGTTTCCTGACCTTCAGCAAGGCCAAGGGGGTGCTGAGCAAGCAGCGCTTCAACGCCGCCCGATTGATCTACCCGCCCTATGGCAAGACGCTTCAGAAGCTGGTCTACAAACTCTTCGTGCGCTGAGCGCGCCACCGAAAGCAGCGGGTGAACCCAACCATGACCGCCACCCCAGTCGCCGCACCGCAGCTGTCACGCCGCAACCTGCTGAAGATCGGGCTGTTCGGCTCGACCCTGCTGGCCGGCGCCGGACTCACCGCCACGCTCAGCGGCTGCTCGACCAGCACGCCGCACGCGGGCTTCGTGGTGATCCGCGAAACCGACCTGCCCTTTCTGCAGGCCCTGATCCCGGTGATGCTGGCAGGCGCGGTGCCGGCCGCCGAGATGGACCAGGCGCTCGCCGGTACCCTGGAAAACCTGGACTACAGCCTCGCGCACCTGTCACCGGCAATGCTCAAGCTCACCCTGCAGCTGTTCGATGTGCTCGCCCTGCCGCTCACCCGTGGTCCGCTGACCGGGGTGTGGGGCAGCTGGGAAGGCGCCTCGAGCACACAGATGCAGCGCTTCCTCGAGCGCTGGCAGAACAGCTCGCTGGACCTATTGAGAATGGGCCATGCCTCCCTGCTGCAACTGGTGATGATGGCCTGGTACAGCCGCGCCCAATCCTGGGCCCACTGCGGCTACCCAGGGCCGCCGAGGGTCTGACCCAGCCCCAGCAAACCGCCTTGCGCCCAATGAATCCGCTCGAGAGTTGCCTAGATGCCCGTACCCGATCTGTTCGCCGAAGGCCTGGCCCGCGGCTGGAAAACCCATGACGGCTCGCGCCTAGAACGGGACCTGATCCTGGAAGCCGACGTCGCCATCGTCGGCAGCGGTGCCGGTGGCGGCACCAGCGCGGAGATTCTCAGCGCCGCTGGCTTCAAGGTGCTGCTGATCGAGGAGGGGCCGCTGAAGACCAGCACCGACTTTAAGCTGCAGGAGGCCGAGGCCTACGCCAGCCTCTACCAGGAGGGCATCGGCCGGATGAGCAAGGATGGCGCCATCACCATCCTCCAGGGGCGCGCCGTCGGCGGCACCACCCTGGTCAACTGGACCTCGAGCTTTCGTACCCCGGAGCAGACCCTGCGGCACTGGGCCCGGGAGCACGGCGTCAAAGGCCATGGCGTGGCGGACATGGCGCCCTGGTTCGAGCGCATGGAGCAGCACCTCGGCGTCGCCCCCTGGGCCGTGCCGCCGAACGCCAACAACCAGGTGATCCGTGACGGCTGCGACAAGCTCGGCTACGGCTGGCAGGTGATTCCGCGCAACGTGCGCGGCTGCTGGAATCTGGGCTACTGCGGAATGGGCTGCCCGACCAACGCCAAACAGTCGATGCTGGTCACCACCATCCCGGCGACCCTGGACAAGGGCGGCGAGCTGCTCTACCTGGCCCGCGCCGAACGACTGCTGATCGACAACGAGCGGGTCAGCGGCATCGAGTGCCTGGCGCTCGACGAACGCGGCGTGAGCCCCACAGGCCGCACGATTCGGGTCAAGGCCAGGCACTACATCCTCGCCGGCGGCGGCATCAACACGCCCGGCCTGCTCCTGCGCTCGGGCGCCCCGGACCCGTACGAGCGCACCGGCAGGCGCACCTTCCTGCACCTGGTCAACTTCTCCGCCGCCCAGTTCGAGCAGGTGATCAACCCCTTCTACGGCGCCCCGCAGTCGATCTACTCCGACCACTTCCAATGGCAGGACGGCCCCACTGGTCGCCTGTCCTACAAGCTGGAAGTGCCGCCCCTGCACCCGGCGCTGGCCGCCACCCTGCTCGGCCGCTTAGGTGTCGACAACGCCCTGCGCATGGAACAGCTGCCCCATACCAATGTGATGCTCGCCCTGCTGCGCGACGGTTTTCACCCGGACAGCGCCGAGGGCCGGGTGGAGCTGCGTGGCGACGGCAGCCCGGTGCTCGACTACCGGATGACCGCCTACAGCTGGGACGGCGTGCGCCGCGCCTTCCACAGCATGGCCGAGATCCAGTTCGCCGCCGGCGCCAAGACCGTGCTGCCGTTGCACGCCGACGCCGGCTACGTGAGCACGCTGCAGCAGGCACGCCAGCTGATCGACGCGCTGCCCCTGGAGCTGTACCGCACCCGCCTGAGCAGCGCCCATGTGATGGGCGGCTGCGCCATGGGCGAAGACCCGCGCCAGGCGGTCACCGACAGCCTCGGCCGGCACCACCAGCTGGCCAACCTGTCGATCCACGACGGCTCGCTGTTCCCAACCAGCATCGGCGCCAACCCGCAGCTGTCGATCTACGCCCTCACGGCCAAGCTGGCGACCCGGCTGGCCGAACGCCTGCAGGTCACCTGATGGCACCGGGCCCCGCCGGCCGGCCTGCGCCCGCGGCCTGGCGCCGGGCCGGCGTGACTTGGCCGTCACGCAGCGCTGCGCTACCATCCGAGTCCCGAACGGATCGCGCCAGGATGTCACGATGAATCGAGTGTTATACCCAGGCACCTTCGACCCCATCACCAAGGGCCATGGTGACCTGGTCGAGCGTGCGTCGCGGTTGTTCGACAGCGTGATCATCGCCGTGGCGGCCAGCCCGAAGAAGAACCCGCTGTTTCCCCTGGACCAGCGCGTGGAACTGGCCCGCGAAGTCACCAAGCACCTGCCCAATGTCGAAGTCATGGGTTTCTCCGGCCTGCTGGCGAACTTCGCCGGCGAACAGGGCGCCAACGCCTTTCTGCGCGGCCTGCGCGCGGTGTCCGACTTCGAGTACGAATTCCAGCTGGCCAACATGAACCGCCAACTGGCGCCGGATGTGGAGAGCCTGTTCCTCACACCGTCGGAGAAGTATTCCTACATTTCCTCGACCCTGGTGCGGGAGATCGCCGCCCTGGGTGGCGACATCTCCAAGTTCGTCCACCCGGCAGTCGCCGATGCGCTGGCCCAGCGCTTCAAGCGCTGACCCTGCTGTGCCGATGTGTCGTCGGCCAGCCCCCTCGACACATGGCGCCTGCCCCGACAATCCGGCACAATTCGCCCATCGTTGTCTGACAGTGTCGCGGCCGCGGGCCTCGGCTGGAGCGCTTATTCAATGTCCCTGATCATCACCGACGACTGCATCAACTGCGACGTCTGCGAGCCCGAATGCCCGAACGGCGCGATCTCCCAGGGCGAGGAGATCTACGTGATCGACCCCAACCTGTGCACCGAATGCGTCGGTCACTATGACGAGCCGCAGTGCCAGCAGGTCTGCCCGGTGGACTGCATCCCCCTCGACGAGAACCATGTCGAAAGCAAGGATGAGCTGATGGAAAAGTACCTGATCATCACCGGCAAGGCCTGAGCGGTGAGGCGCGCGAACGGCACCACCTTCGGTTGGCGAGCGCTCACCAGCAGCCTGCTCCTGCTGCTCGCCCTCTGCGCGCAGGCGGCCGAGCAACCCGGCCGCGCGGCTATCGCCAGCGCCCACCCCGCCGCCACGGTCGCCGGCCAGGAAACCCTGGCCCTGGGCGGCAACGCCTTCGATGCGGCGGTCGCCATCAGCGCCGCCCTGGCGGTGGTCGAGCCCTACAGCTCAGGCCTCGGCGGCGGCGGCTTCTTCCTGCTGCGCGAGGCCGGTGAGCAGCCGAACTACCGCTTCCTCGATGCCCGCGAACGGGCGCCACTGGCCGCCCACGCCGACCTCTACCGCCGCGATGGCGAAGTCCAGCCGGCGCTGTCGCTGAACGGCCCCTTGGCCGCCGCGATTCCCGGCCTGCCGGCGGCGCTGGTCGAACTGGCGCAGCGTTTCGGTCGACTGCCGCTGCGCGATTCGCTGGCACCGGCCATTCGCCTGGCGCGCGACGGCGTGGGGATCGACCGGGTCTACCGCGAGCGCGCCGCCTGGCGCCTGGCGGCCCTGCGCGACGACCCGGAAAGCGCACGCATCTTCCTCGACAAGGGGGAAATTCCCGAGGAACTGGGCCTGCTGCGCCAGCCCGAACTGGCGCGCACCCTGGAACGCCTGGCCCGGGACGGCCGCAACGGGTTCTACGCGGGGGAAACGGCCGAGCGCCTGGTCGCCGGTGTGCGGGCGGCCGGCGGTATCTGGTCACAGCAGGATCTCGATGACTATCGCGTGGTGGAACGCCAGCCCCTGCGCGTGGCGCTCGCCGAGGGTCGCGAGCTGATCAGCGCGCCGCCTCCCTCGGCCGGCGGACTGGCCCTGGGCCAGAGCCTGCTGATGCTGCAGCGCGTGCCCTGGCGCGAGGCCGAGCCTGATCAGCGCGTGCACTTCGTCGTCGAAGCCCTGCGCCGCGCCTATCGCGACCGCGGCCTGCTGGGCGATCCGGACTTCGTCGCCAATCCGACGCAGCGGCTGCTCGCCGCCCCCTACCTGGAGCGGCTGACGGCGAGCATCGACCCCCTGCGCGCCACGCCCAGCGCCAGCCTGCCGCCGGCCGGCGACTGGCATGAAGGCAACCACACCACCCACTTCTCGGTGCTGGACGCCGACGGCAACGCGGTGGCCGCCACCCTGTCGATCAACCTGCCGTTCGGCGCCGCCTTCACCGTGCCGGGCACCGGGGTGCTGCTCAACGACGAGATGGACGACTTCGCCGCCGACGTACGCGGCGCCAATGCCTATGGCCTGGCCGGCAGCCAGGCCAACGCCATCGCCGCCGGCAAGCGACCGCTGTCGAGCATGAGCCCGACCTTCATCGAGAGCCCGCAGGCTTTTGCCAGCTTCGGTACGCCCGGTGGCAGCCGCATCCCCAGCATGGTGCTGCTGGCCATACTCGAGTACCTCGACGGCCAGCCTGTCGCGCGCTGGCCCAGCGTCGCCCGCTATCACCATCAGTACCTGCCGGACCAGATCGAGCACGAGCCCGACACCTTCAGCCCTGAGCAGGTCGCTGCGCTCAAGGCCCGCGGCCATGTGCTCAAGAGCGTGAATCGCCAGTACGGCAACCAGCAGGTCCTGCTCTGGGACAAACCGGGCCAGCGGGTCGAGGCGGCCAGCGACCCGCGCGGCATCGGCACCGCGGCTGTCCTAGCCAAGTAGCACCCGCTTCCCGGTTCTCAAGGCATAAAAAAGCCGGCATCTCTGCCGGCTTTCTTGTTCGAGCCTGGGGTCAGTCGCGCTTGTAGCCCGTGGACGTACAGCCAAGGCAGCGCACGAAGGCGGCCTTGCCCGGCTCGACCACCAGGGCCTTGCCGGCTTCGCCGATATTGCCGCCCGCTGCGGTGAACGGCAGGCTGACGACGAAGGCGACCGCACCGATCGCGGTGGCACCGATCAAAAGCGGACGGGCGATCAGCAGGTCGCCGATCATGGAGAACGCCCTAGGGGCCTCCACGGTATACACAGGGTCACCACTGGTGTTCTGCTGCATCACTTCCGCCTGTGCCGGCAGCGCCAGCAGGCCAGTGGTCAGCGCCAGGACAACAGCGGTCGAGCGAAACAGATTCATGGGGCGATCCTTCAGCTATTAGGAGGCAGTGAGGGTAACTATAACAGCGCGCCGGCAATTGTCAGCGTGATGGCCGTCAATCGCCATGAAAGGCGTATGCGGACTAGGCGGCCAAGGTGCGCCCCCTGCCACTTCTTGGCTGACCACCAGGACTCAACGCTGGCAGCGCGGGCAGTAGACGCTGGCGCGCTGGCCCAGCTTGACCTCGCGCAGGGTGCTGCCGCACTGCTTGCAGAACTCGCCCCCACGGCCGTAGACGAACAGTTCCTGCTGGAAGTAGCCCGGCTGGCCATCGCCGCCGACGAAGTCCCGCAGGGTGGTGCCACCACGTTCGATGGCATGGGCGAGGATGCGCTTGATCGCCTCCGCCAGCTTCAGGTAACGCGCCCGCGAGATCGAGCCGGCCTCGCGCCGCGGGTCGATGCCCGCGGCGAACAGCGCCTCGGTCGCGTAGATATTGCCGACCCCGACCACCACCGCGTTGTCCATGATGAACGGCTTGACTGCCATGGCCCGACCACGGGACTGCTGAAACAGGCGCTCGCCGTCGAACAGTTCCGTCAGCGGCTCGGGGCCGAGCTTGCTGAGCAGTTCGTGCTGCAGCGGGTCGCTGCTCCAGAGCAGTGCACCGAAACGTCGCGGGTCGGTGTAGCGCAGCGCCAGCCCGGACTCCAGCTCGATGTCCACATGCTCGTGCTTGGCCGCCGGCAGGCCACACTCGACCAGGCGCAGGCTGCCGGACATGCCCAGGTGGCTGATCAGGCTGCCGCTCTCGGCCTTGATCAGCAGGTACTTGGCGCGGCGCTCGACGCACTCGATGCGCTGGCCGGACAGGCGCACATCCAGGTCCTCCGGAATCGGCCAGCGCAAGCGCCGCTCGCGCACGATGACCCGACTGACCCGCTGGCCCTCGAGGTAGGGTGCGATGCCGCGGCGGGTGGTTTCGACTTCTGGCAATTCGGGCATGGGCTATCGATCGGAACAATGACAGGAAATACGCAGGTTCAGCTTAACAGGGCGGCCCAGTGCCGCCCCAGCCGGGGCGTCAGACGGTACCCAGCTCGCGGATGCTCTCGCGCAGGTTCTCGAAGTCGTACTCGGACAGGCCGACATACTCCAGCACCAGCTGCTCGATGCTCTGCCACTCGTGGTCCTCGGCCTGGTTGCCGAGGACTTGGTGGGTCTGGCAGATATGCTCGGCCATCTTCAGGATCGCCAGCAGGGTCTTGAGCTGGGCATCGCGACCGGAGTCATCGCTGAAGATCGACAGGGCGTTGTGGTGACTGGCGATCGCCTCGCACAGGTGCAGCGGCAGGTTCCAGGACTTGGCGGTGAAGTAGCCGACCACCGCATGGTTGGTGTTGAGCAGGCGGTTCTCGGTATCCACCACGCGGCGCTCGCCGCCGGCGCTGTAGTAGGCCTCCTCCAGCACCGTCATGTAGTCGGGGAAGCGCTTGACCATCAACGGGATGCCGCAGTTGTGAAACAGCCCCAGGGTATAGGCCTCGTCGGGCGCCTGGTAGCCGATGCGCTTGGCCAGGGTCAGGCAGGTCATGGCCACATCCTGGGCGGTGTCCCAGAAGCGGTTGAGGGTGACGATCGCCTCGTCGGTCAGCTCGCCCTTGATCGACTGGGCATTGATCAGGTTGATCACCGAGTCGCAGCCAAGCAGGTTGACCGCCTGCTGGATCGAGGCGATGCGATTGGCCAGGCCGAAGAACGGCGAATTGACCAGCTTGAGCAGCGCGCCGGACAGGCCCGGGTCCTGACTGATCAGCCGGGCGATGACACGCAGATCCGGGTGGGGCATGACCTGCTCCATCTGCAGATCGACCATGATTTGCGGCTGCGGCGGCACGCTGATGCCCTGCAGGGCCTTCTGGATCTGTTCTGCGCTGAGTTCGTGGGCCATGCTGGGCAACTACTGGAGTGTGAGGAAGGGCACAGTCTAGCGATTGTCGCGGGCGCTGTGCAGCCGTCCCCGGCAAGCAGCGTTGCACCTGCCGCCTGGGTTATAATCCCGCTCTTTTTTCCGGAGAGCGCCCCATGTCCCTGCCCAGCCTGCGCCTGAAAGCCAACGCCGACCGACGCCTGCGCGCCGGCCACCTGTGGGTGTACAGCAACGAGATCGACGTCGCCGCCACCCCGCTGCACGGCTTCGCCCCTGGCGCCCAGGCCGTACTCGAAGCCGCCGGCGGCAAGCCCCTGGGCATCGTCGCCTTGAGCCCGAACAACCTGATCTGCGCGCGCCTGCTGTCGCGCGACCTCAAGCACCCGCTGGACAAGTCCTTGCTGGTGCACCGCCTGAACGTCTGCCTGTCGTTGCGCGAGCGCCTGTTCGAGCAACCCTGCTACCGCCTGGTCTACGGCGACTCCGACCTGCTGCCCGGCCTGGTGGTCGACCGCTTCTTCGACATTCTGGTGGTGCAGCTGGCCTCGGCGACCATGGAGCAGCACAAGGACGAGGTGCTCGCCGCCCTGATCCAGGTGTGCAAGCCCAGCGGCATCCTGCTCAAGAACGACTCCGCGGCACGCGACGCCGAAGGCCTGGAGCGCTACGTCGAGACAGCCTTCGGCGTGGTCCCGGAGTGGGTCGCCCTGGAGGAGAACGGGGTCAAGTTCGAGGCGCCGGTGATCGAAGGGCAGAAGACCGGCTGGTTCTACGACCACCGCATGAACCGCGCGCGCCTGGCGCCCTACGTCCAGGGCAAGCGTGTGCTCGACCTGTTCAGCTACATCGGCGGCTGGGGCGTGCAGGCCGCCGCCTTCGGCGCCAGCGAAGTGTTCTGCGTGGACTCCTCCGGCTTCGCCCTCGATGGCGTCGAGCGCAACGCCACGCTCAACGGCCTAGCCGAACGGGTCACCTGCGTGGAAGGCGACGTGTTCGCCGCCCTCAAGGAGCTCAAGGCCGCCGAGGAGCGCTTCGACGTGGTGATCGCCGACCCGCCCGCCTTTATCAAACGCAAGAAGGACCTGAAGAACGGCGAGGCGGCCTACCGCCGCCTCAACGAACAGGCCATGCGCCTGCTCGGCAAGGACGGCATCCTGGTCAGCGCCTCCTGCTCCATGCACCTGCCCGAGGACGACCTGCAGAACATCCTGCTGACCAGCGCCCGCCACCTGGACCGCAACATCCAGCTGCTCGAACGCGGCGCCCAGGGCCCGGACCACCCGGTGCACCCGGCCATCGCCGAGACCCGCTACATCAAGAGCCTGACCTGCCGCCTGCTGCCCAACAGCTGATCGTCCGCCCGGCCGGAATCGTCCGCATTCGCGGACGATTCCGGCCGGCGCAGCCTGCCCTTCGACATTCACTTACGCTGCCGAATTTCGCTCGGCAACCGCGCCGCCCTTCTCCTTTCGCGTGTCGTCCGATGCCCAACCGAGCGCGCCCTGTTACCGCATTGCACATCCCCCTCGCACAAAACAGAAGCTGAACTACGCTTAGCTGCAGCGGTAGCGCTGCCACCAATTGTGCTCTTTGGCTGGCCTGCTTATTGCTTTTGGTTATGGATATAACGGCCGTTCGTAACACTTACGAACGTAAAGGTCGACTCAAGCAGTCAGGCGAAGGCCACGAGCCGGGTGCCTGTTTTGATCGGAGGCTGGGGAGGGATATGGCGGATCAGGCTGGGCAAAAAGCGTTCCTGCAATTCACCAATGTTAAGAAGACCTACGACCACAAGACCCTGGTGGTCAAAGACTTCAACCTGGACGTGGCCAAGGGCGAGTTCATCACCCTGCTTGGCCCCTCCGGCTCGGGCAAGACCACCTGCCTGATGATGCTCGCCGGCTTCGAAGACGTGACCAGCGGCGAGATCCTCATCAACGGCCGCTCGGTCACCAGCATCGCACCCTATCAGCGCAACATCGGCATGGTGTTCCAGCAGTACGCACTGTTCCCGCACATGACCCTGCGCGAAAACCTCGCCTACCCGCTGAAGATCCGCAAACGGCCCAAGGAGGAGATCCGCGCCAAGGTCGACGAATACCTGGCCCTGGTCGAACTGCAGGACTTCGGCGGGCGCTACCCCGGCCAGTTGTCCGGCGGCCAGCGCCAGCGCGTGGCCCTGGCCCGGGCGCTGATCTTCGCCCCGGACATCGTGCTGATGGACGAACCCCTCGGCGCCCTGGACAAGAAACTGCGCGAGCAGATGCAGTTCGAGATCAAGCGCCTGCACGAGCAACTCGGCTTCACGGTGATCTACGTCACCCACGACCAGACCGAAGCCCTGACCATGAGCGACCGCATCGCCGTGTTCAATAACGGCATCGTTCAACAGTGCGCCGCCCCCGACGTGCTCTACGAGCGCCCGGCCAACCTGTTCGTGGCCGACTTCATCGGCGAGAGCAACAAGCTCAAGGGCACCATCGAAGCGGTCGGCGACGAGACCGTCAGCGTGCGCCTGGAAGACGGCGCCCAGGTCAGCACCCTGAAGGCCAACTGCACCGAAGTCGGCCTGCCGACCATGGTGTCGGTGCGCCCGGAGAAGCTCACCTTCACCGACCGCCTCGGCAGCGCCGGCAATCAGGTCAAGGCGCGCTTCGTCACCCGCCACTACGTCGGCGAATACATCCGCTACCACTTCGAGACCGCCGACGGCACCGAGCTGGTGGTAAAGAACCTGAACGACAGTTCAGCCCCGCAACTCAGCGCCAAGGACGAGGTCGCCCTGGCCTGGCTGCCACAGGACAGCCAGGCCCTGGACCGCCCCGCCGTTCCGACGGCGTCGTGATAACACAACAACAGGCAATGGAGCACAGCAATGGCTAGATCACTGACTACCAGCTTTTCCGCATTCGCCCTGGCTGCGGCGTTGGGCACGGCGTCCTTCGCCGCCAGCGCCGAAGACAGCCTGACCGTGGTGTCCTGGGGCGGCGCGTATGGCGCGGCGCAGAAAAACCACATGATCGACCCCTTCCAGAAGGACACCGGGATCAAGGTGCTGTTCGAGGACTATTCCGGCGGCGTGGCGGAAATGAAGGCCCAGGTCGAGTCCGGCAACATCCAGTGGGACGTCGTCGACGTCGAGGTGATCGACCTCGAGCGCGCCTGCTCCGAAGGCCTGCTGGAAACCATTCCGCGCGACATCCTGCCGGCCGGCGCCGACGGCACCCCGGCCGAGAAGGACTTCATCCCGGAAGCCCTGGCCAGTGAGTGCGCCATCGGCAACATCGTCTGGTCGGTGGTCTTCGCCTACAACAAGGACACCATCGGCGGCACCCCCGCCGCCTCCATCGAGGACTTCTTCGACACCAAGAAGATTCCCGGCAAGCGCGCCATGCGCAAGCGCCCGCAGGTCAACATGGAATGGGCCCTGCTGGCCGATGGCGTAGCGCCTGAAGAGGTCTACGAGGTGCTGGCCACCCCGGAAGGCCAGCAGCGCGCCCTCGACAAGCTGGCCACCATCAAGAACGACATCGTCTGGTTCGACTCCTGGTCGCAGGCCCCGCAACTGCTCAACGACGGCGGCGCGGTCCTGGTGCAGTCGGCCAACGGGCGCTTCTATGACGCCATCCGCCAGGAAGGCAAGCCCTTCGAGATCGTCTGGGATGGCCACGTCTATGACCTCGACGCCTGGGCGGTGCTCAAGGGCTCGCCGAAGAAGGACCTGGCCTTCAAGTTCATCGCCTACGCGACCCAGTCCAAGCCGCTGGCCGGCATGTCGGACGTGGCCTACGGCCCGACCCGCAAGTCCTCCGCGCCGATGATGGACCCGGCCGCCGCCCCGCACCTGCCGACCGCTCACCTAGATGTCGGCATCCAGGCCGGTTCGGAGTTCTGGGCCGACTACGGCGAATCCCTCGGCGAGAAGTTCAACGAGTGGCTGCTCAAGTAACACTCCCAGCCCCTCATCCCCGCCCTGGGGATGAGGGGCGCCACCGCGTCGTTTAGGAGTCGCCGCTTGTCTTCCCTGACCACCACCGAAGCCGGCCAAGCCGCCAGCGCCCGACGCAAGAAGCGCATCACCGCCTTCCTGTTCGTCGTACCGCTGCTCGCCTTCATCCTGCTGACCTTCGTCGCCCCGATCGGCACCATGCTCTGGCGCAGCGTGCACCACCCGACCGTGGCCGAGCTGATCCCCCAGACCCTGGCCGAACTCGAGCGCTGGGACGGCAAGACCACCCCCGACCCACAGACCTTCGCCGTGTTCGCCACGGAACTGCAGGGCCTGGCCGAACAGCGTCTGTCCGGCAAGCTGGCCGAAGAGTTCAACCGTGCCTATGCCGGCATGTCCAGCGTGG
Source organism: Pseudomonas sp. LPB0260 (assembly GCF_013388395.1). Lineage (NCBI taxonomy): Bacteria > Pseudomonadati > Pseudomonadota > Gammaproteobacteria > Pseudomonadales > Pseudomonadaceae > Pseudomonas > Pseudomonas sp. LPB0260. The sequence goes on from NZ_CP058247.1 coordinate 952,726, forward strand.
TCAAGTCCACCGCGCGCAAGGTTCGCCGGCTCGATGCCGAGCAACTTCCCAGCCAGGGCGCCGAAACCGTGCTCAAGGCCCATCGCAACTGGCAGAAGCCGGAGCTGTGGTTCGCCATCCAGCGCGCCGGCCAGGCTTACACCTACGACTACTACCTCACCGCCCTGGACCTGGAGCTGCACCCCGAGCACGGCATCCAGATGCGTGAGGACACGCAGATCTATGTCCAGCTGTACACCAAGACCCTGAACATGGCGCTGGTCATCACCCTGCTCTGCGCCCTGCTCGGCTACCCGCTGGCCTACTACCTCGCCGGCCTGCCGGAGAACCGCGCCAACCTGCTGCTGGTGCTGGTCCTGCTGCCCTTCTGGACTTCGTTGCTGGTGCGCACCACGGCCTGGATCGCCCTGCTGCAGACCAACGGGGTGATCAACTCCTTCCTGCTCGGTACCGGCCTGATCGGCGCACCCTTCGAGATGCTCTACACCTCGTTCGCCACCGTGGTGGCGATGACCCACATCCTCCTGCCGTTCATGATCCTGCCGCTGTACAGCGTCATGCGCGGCATCGACCCGAGCTACCTGCGCGCCGCCATGTCGCTGGGCGCCCGACCGATTCCGGCCTTCGCCCGCATCTACTTCCCGATGACCCTGCCGGGGCTCAGCGCCGGGGCGCTGCTGGTGTTCATCATCTCGGTCGGCTACTACATCACCCCGGCGCTGGTCGGCGGTACCGACGGCCAGATGATCAGCAACATCATCGCCTTCCACATGCAGCGCTCGAACAACTGGGAACTGGCCGCCGCGCTCGGCTCGCTGCTGCTGGGCCTGATCCTGGTGCTGTACTGGCTGTACGACCGTTTCGTCGGCGCCAGCAATATCAAGCTGGGCTAGGAGCAGACAACCGATGAGCAAGATTCCCGCCTACTTCGGCTTCTGGCACCGCTTCGGTGCCTGGCTGCTGCAGACCAGCTCCTGGCTGGTGCTGCTGTTCCTGATCCTGCCGATCCTGGTGATAGTGCCGCTGTCGTTCAACGTCGAGCCGTTCTTCAGCTTCACCGAGGGCATGCTGCGCCTGCAGCCCGAGGCCTACTCGCTGCGCTGGTACGAGCAGATCTTCAAGGACCCGAAATGGATCCTGGCGATCCAGAACAGCTTCTTCATCGGCTTCTTCGCCACCCTGATCGCCACCGCCCTGGGCACCTGCGCCGCGGTCGGCCTGTCGCGCGACGACATGCCCCAGCGCCGGCTGATCACCGCCCTGCTGCTGTCGCCGATGATCGTGCCACTGATCATCACCGCCGCCGGCATGTTCTTCTTCTATGCCGACTTGGGCCTGGCCGGCAGCTACCTGGGGGTGATCCTGGCGCACGCGGCGCTGGGCACGCCCTTCGTGATCATCACCGTCACCGCGACCCTGACCGGCTTCGACTACTCCCTGGTGCGCGCGGCGATCAACCTGGGCGCCACCCCGCTGCGGGTGTTCTTCGACATCATCATGCCGCTGATCCGCCCCGGGGTGATCTCCGGCGCGCTGTTCGCCTTCATCACCTCGTTCGACGAGGTGGTGGTGATCCTGTTCATGGCCGGCCCCCAGCAGCGCACCATCCCCCGGCAGATGTTCTCGGGCCTGCGCGAGCAGATCAACCCGAGCATCCTGGCCATCGCCACGCTGCTGATCCTGGTGTCCATCGCCCTGCTGGTGACCATCGAGTTGCTGCGCCGGCGCGCCGAGCGCCTGCGCGGCATCGAGCTGATCGAGTAACCCGACGTCGGACCACGCTTTCACCCGCGCGCCGCCTGGGATTAGAATCCTTCTACCCTGCCCCAACCCAGGCGGACTCCTGAGCCCAGGCCGAGCGAGCGGTGATCCCGCCCAGCCAATCGGCCCCGCCCCCTCGCAGACGCTCACGGGCGTTTGCCAGCGGCGCGCATCGCGCTCAACATACGTATGATCAGCGGGACTCGAACCCGTGACCTGAACAGCCTCCCCAGGATTGACCGCCATGCCCGATTACCGCTCGAAAACCTCCACCCACGGCCGCAACATGGCCGGCGCCCGCGCCCTCTGGCGCGCCACCGGGATGAAGGACGAGGACTTCAAGAAGCCGATCATCGCCGTTGCCAACTCCTTCACCCAGTTCGTGCCCGGCCACGTGCACCTGAAGGACATGGGCCAGCTGGTCGCCCGCGAGATCGAGAAGGCCGGCGGCGTGGCCAAGGAATTCAACACCATCGCCGTCGACGACGGCATCGCCATGGGCCATGACGGCATGCTCTATTCCCTGCCGAGCCGCGAGATCATCGCCGACTCCGTGGAGTACATGGTCAACGCCCACTGCGCCGACGCCATCGTCTGCATCAGCAACTGCGACAAGATCACCCCCGGCATGCTGATGGCCGCCCTGCGCCTGAACATCCCGGTGGTGTTCGTCTCCGGTGGGCCGATGGAAGCCGGTAAGACCAAACTGGCCAGCCACGGCCTGGACCTGGTCGACGCCATGGTGGTGGCGGCAGACGACACCGCCAGCGACGAGAAGGTCGCCGAGTACGAGCGCAGCGCCTGCCCGACCTGCGGCAGCTGCTCCGGCATGTTCACCGCCAACTCGATGAACTGCCTGACCGAGGCCCTGGGCCTGTCCCTGCCGGGCAACGGCTCGACCCTGGCCACCCACAGCGACCGCGAGCAGCTGTTCCTGCGCGCCGGCCGCCTGGTGGTCGAACTGTGCCAGCGCTACTACGGCGAAGGCGACGAAGGCGTGTTGCCGCGCAATATCGCCAACTTCAAGGCCTTCGAGAACGCCATGATGCTGGACATCGCCATGGGCGGTTCGACCAACACCATCCTCCACCTGCTGGCCGCGGCCCAGGAAGGCGAGGTGGACTTCGACCTGAAGGACATCGACCGCCTGTCGCGCCAGGTGCCGCAGCTGTGCAAGGTGGCGCCGAACATCCAGAAGTACCATATGGAAGACGTCCATCGCGCCGGCGGCGTCTTCGGCATCCTCGGCGAACTGGCCCGCGGCGGCCTGCTGCACACCGACGTGGCCACCGTGCACAGCCCGAGCATGGCCGACGCCATCGCCGAGTGGGACATCACCCAGACCCAGGACGAGGCCGTGCACACCTTCTTCAAGGCGGGCCCGGCCGGCATCCCGACCCAGACCGCGTTCAGCCAGAGCACCCGCTGGGACAGTCTGGATGACGACCGCGAGAACGGCTGCATCCGCAGCGTCGAGCACGCCTATTCCCAGGAAGGCGGCCTGGCCGTGCTCTACGGCAACATCGCGCTGGACGGCTGCGTGGTGAAGACCGCCGGGGTCGACGAGTCGATCCTCGAGTTCGAGGGCACGGCGAAGATCTACGAGAGCCAGGACAGTGCCGTACGCGGCATCCTCGCCGACGAGGTCAAGGCCGGCGACATCGTGATCATCCGCTACGAAGGGCCGAAAGGCGGCCCGGGCATGCAGGAGATGCTCTACCCCACCAGCTACCTGAAGTCCAAGGGCCTGGGCAAGGCCTGCGCCCTGCTCACCGACGGCCGCTTCTCCGGCGGCACCTCGGGCCTGTCCATCGGCCATGCCTCGCCGGAGGCCGCCGCCGGCGGCGCCATCGGCCTGGTGCAGGAAGGCGACAAGGTGAAGATCGACATCCACAACCGCAGCATCAACCTGCTGGTCAGCGATGAAGAGCTGTCCCACCGCCGCCACGCCCAGGACAAGAAGGGCTGGAAGCCGGTCGAGGCCCGCCCGCGCAAGGTCACCACCGCGCTCAAGGCCTACGCCCTGCTCGCCACCAGCGCCGACAAGGGCGCGGTTCGCGACAAGAGCCTGCTCGACGGCTGAATGCCGAGTCCATGAAAAAGCCCGGCCAATGGCCGGGCTTTTTTCTGCCTAGGCGCGAAGTCTAGCGCCTGCTCCAGGTCTCGAAGGCGTGGGCCGGCGCGGCGTCCTGCGCCACCTGTTCGCTGCTCGAATCCAGCTGCCAGTCGCGCTCGCTGAACTCGGGGAAGAACGCGTCGCCCTCGGGGCTGAGGCGCACGCGGGTCAGATACAGGCGATCGGCGCGTTCCAGGCCCTGGGCATAGAGCTGCGCGCCGCCGATCAGCATCAGCTCCTCGGCGCCGGTTTCGCGGGCCCAAGCCTCGGCCCGCTGCAACGCCCCATCGAGGCAGGCGAACACCTCGGCCCCCTCCAGCTGCAACCCCGGCTGGCGGCTGACCACCAAGTTGAGGCGGCCCGGCAGCGGCCGGCCGAGGGAGTCCCAGGTCTTGCGACCCATGATGATCGGCTTGCCCAGGGTCAGCGCCTTGAAGTGCTTGAGGTCGGCCGGCAGGTGCCAGGGCAGTTGGTTGTCGCGGCCGATCACCCGGTTATCGGCGAGGGCAGCGATCAGACAGAGAGGCAGGGAGGTTTTCATGACCGCGAGGATACCCACTCGGCGCCGATGATTGAAGCCTCGGCGCCGTACACCGCCGTCAGGGCTTCTTGCACACCACCCGGTTGCGCCCCTGTTCCTTGGCCAGGTACAGGGCCACGTCGGCCACGCGCAGGGCGTCCTCCAGGCTCTGGTGCGGCTGCGGGGTCAGGTAGGCCAGGCCGATGCTCAGGGTGACCACGGCGGCCGCATCCGACTGCACATGGGGCAGGCCCAGGGCCTCGATGGCGCTGCGGATCTTCTCCAGAATCAGCAGCATCTGCTCTTCACCCAGGTCGTACCAGCAGCCGACGAACTCTTCGCCACCATAGCGGGCCGTGCAGTCCAGCGGACGCCTGACGTGCTCACCTATCACCCTGGCGACCTGGCGCAGCGCCTCGTCACCGGCGGCGTGCCCGTAGTGGTCGTTGTAGCGCTTGAAGAAGTCCACATCCATCATTACCAGCCCCAAGGCGCGCCCCTCGCGCTGGGCCTGCCGCCAGCTGCGCTCGGCCCGCTCGGTGAAGGCGCGGCGATTGAGCAGACCGGTGAGGAAGTCCTTGTCCGCCAGATCCTGGAGCAGACCGTGGGCGAGGAAGTTCAGCCGTGTGGCGTACTCCTGGAAGTAACAGCCGACCGAACCGATGACATTGGCCAACCCGAGAAACAGGGCGTTGCTGACCAGCGTTTCACCCGCCGAGCCGATGATCAACTCCGCCGCCAGGTAGGCAATAAAGGTCAGCCAGCCGCACAGCGCCGCGGTGGCGAAACGCAGACCGGCGAGGAAGTAGAAGAACACCGTGACCAGGATGATGCCCTCATAGGGCAGGGGAAAGGCATGGTAGCGGGCAATGCCGATGATGCCCGCCACCGCCAGCCCGCACAGCAGGGCCACCGCGCCGCCGATCAACTGCAGGTAGTCGCGCAGCGCCCGCCGATAGGTCGCCAGCCAGGCGAGCAGCAGCGCCGGCTGGATCACCCCCAGGCGCAGGCTGAGGATCTGCCCGCGCAGCGGCTCCGGCAGGTTGAAGATATCCAGCACGACAAACAGCAGAGCCAGCAACATGGCCACCAGCAGCGCCCAGCGCATGCGCCGCAGGAACAGGTCGGCGTGATAACGGCGGAACGCCGGCTCCAGCTCGCCCTCGAAACCCAGGGTATTGAAGCCCTGATGATGCTGGCGCAGATAGGGGGAATCCTGATTGACCCAATCCAGGTGCGGTAACTTCACGACGGCACTCGCATTAGCGTTGTAAGGTTGGACAGTCGGCAGCGGGCGGCCCGCCGCCGGGCCGAGCGGTCTGGCCGGCGGAGTATAGCGGCGTGACTGTGCCATGGCTGTGACTGTGCGGTTATGCTCTGTTTTCCACCTGCCACTGGAACGTCGCGTGAGCCCAACCGAGAAGCCCAGCCTCGATCTTCTGCAACGCCTGTGGCTGAGCGAGGCGATTCGCCTGCGCGAGGAGCAGGCCGGCCCGCTGGAGGATGGCGAAGCCAACCGCCGGGCCCGCGCCACGGGGGGCAACCTGGCCGCACGCATCCAGGCCCGCGCCCTGCTGCTCGCCGAACGCGACGGCCTGCTGCTGGCGCTGCGCCATTGGCTGCAGGGGGCCCGCCTCGCCCTGGCCGCCCTGCTGCTGCTGGCCCTGCTCAGTGGCGCCGGACTGGCCCTGGCCGCCCTGGGCGATGGCCAGCGCCCGGTTAACGTGTTCTGGGCCCTGGGCAGCCTGCTGGGCCTCGACTTGCTGCTGTTGCTCGGCTGGTTTCTCGGCCTGCTGCTGGCCGGCGACAACGCCAGTGCCCTCGGCCGCCTGTGGCTGTGGCTCAGCGACAAGCTCGCCCGCGACGCCCGCGCCGCGCAACTGGCCCCGGCCCTGCTCCTGCTGCTGCAGCGCGCACGCCTGGGCCGCTGGGGACTCGGCGTGCTGGTGCACGGCCTGTGGCTGCTGGCCTTGCTCGCCGCCCTGCTGAGTCTGCTGGCCCTGCTCGCCACCCGCCGCTACGGCTTCGTCTGGGAAAGCACGATTCTCGGCGGCGACACCTTCATCGCCCTGACCCAGGCCCTGGGCGCTCTGCCGGGGCTGCTCGGCTTCGCCCTGCCGGACGCCGAGCTGATCCGCGCCAGCGGCGCCGGCGCGCTGACCAGCGAGGCGGCGCGCCACGGCTGGGCGGCCTGGCTGCTCGGCGTGCTGCTGGTCTACGGCCTGCTGCCGCGCCTGCTGCTGATGCTGCTGTGCCTGTGGCGCTGGCGCCGCGGCAGTGCGCGCCTGACCCTGGACACCGGGCTGCCCGGCTACGACCTGCTGCGCGAGCGCCTGCTGCCGGGCAGCGAGCGCCTCGGCGTGTGCGACGCGGCGCCCGCGTCCACAGCCCGAGCGCCGGCAGCGGCGGGCCCGCAGGGCAGCGACGGGGCATTGCTGGTAGCCGTCGAGCTGGACGAGCGCCGTCCCTGGCCGCCGAGCCTGCCTGCCGGCGTCGGCGACGCCGGGGTGATCGACAGCCGCGAACAGCGCCAGCGCCTGCTCGAACAGCTCAGCCGCTTTCCGCCTGCGCGCCTGCTGGTGGCCTGCGACCCACGCCGCTCGCCGGACCGCGGCAGCCTGGCGCTGCTTGGCGAGCTGGCGCGCAGCGCCGGCGCCACGCGCATCTGGCTGCTGCCGGCGCCGCCCGGGGAAGCCCTGGACGCCGCGCGTCTGGCCGACTGGCACGACGCCCTGGCGCAGCTGCAATTGCCCCACGGCGACGCGGCGCCCCTGACCTGGCTGGAGACGGGCCATGACTAGCCCCCTGAGACTGGCCGTGGTCGGCCACACCAATGTCGGCAAGACCTCGCTGCTGCGCACCCTGACCCGCGACGTCGGTTTCGGCGAGGTGTCGCCCAGGGCCAGCACCACCCGTCACGTCGAGGGCGCACGGCTGTCGGTGGACGGCGAGGCGTTGCTGGAGCTGTACGACACCCCCGGCCTGGAGGACGCCATCGCCCTGCTCGACTACCTGGAGCGCCAGGACCGACCCGGCGAACGCCTCGACGGCCCGGCGCGCCTGGCGCGTTTCCTCGACGGCAGCGAAGCGCGCCAGCGTTTCGAGCAGGAGGCCAAGGTGCTGCGCCAGTTGCTGGCTTCCGACGCCGGACTCTACGTGATCGACGCCCGCGAGCCGGTGCTGGCCAAGTACCGCGACGAACTGGCGGTGCTGAGCATGACCGGCCGCCCGCTGCTGCCGGTGCTCAACTTCGTCGCCGGCGGCGCGCATCGCGAAGCGGACTGGGCCACGGTCCTGGCCCGCCTGGGCCTGCATGCCCGGGTCGCCTTCGACACGGTGGCGCCACCCGAAGACGGCGAGCGGCGCCTGTACCAGAGCCTGGCGCTGCTGCTGGACCAGGCCCAGGCGCCACTGCAGCGGCTGATCGACGATCACCAGGCGCAACGCGCGAGCCGCCGACACGCCGGCGCCCGGCTGATCGCCGAACTGCTGATCGACTGCGCCGCCTGCCGCCGCAGCGTCGCCGCGCAGGCCGAGCCGGAGCGCCAGGCGATCGAACAGCTACGCGAGGCCATCCGTGAGCGCGAACAGCGCTGCGTCGAGGCCCTGCTGCGGCTCTACGCCTTCCGCCCGGAAGATGCCCGGGCCGGCGAGCTGCCGCTGCTCGACGGCCGCTGGGGCGATGACTTGTTCAACCCGGAAACCCTGCGGCAGCTCGGTCTCAAGGTCGGCGGCGGCATGGCCGCCGGCGCGGCAACCGGCGCCGGCATCGACCTGCTGGTGGGCGGCATCACCCTCGGCGCCGCCGCGCTGCTCGGCGCCCTGGCCGGCGGCGGGCTGCAGACCGCGCGCAACTACGGCACCCGTCTGCTCGGCAAGCTTCGCGGCGAACATGAACTGACGGTGGACGACGCGGTGCTGCGCCTGCTGGCCCTGCGTCAGCGCCAGCTACTGGACGCCCTGGCGGCCCGCGGCCACGCGGCCACCACGACCCTGCGCCTGGAGACTCCGGCCGACGCGGATTGGCGCGACGAGCCGCTGCCAGAGCCGCTGCGCAGAGCCCGCGCCCACCCGCAGTGGTCGAGCCTGGCGCCGGGCCGCTGGCGCGACTCCGACGAGCGGCGCGAAGCGGTCGAACAGCTCGGACACCAGCTGCTCACCGGCGCTGCCCAGTCTCAGGGGCGGCCCAGGTAGAGTTCCTTGAGCTTGCGCCAGTCATCGCTGCCGGTGACCCGCAGGATCGCCTGGCTGAGCTGCTCGCGGTAGGGGCTGCCGCTGGCCAGGGCGAAGGCGTAGGACTGGTTCTCGAAAGTACCGGGCAGCACCCGCAGGCCGCCCTGGCCCAGTTCGCCATTGCGGTACTGCAGGATCGGCAGGTCATAGACCACCGCATCGGCCTCGCCCTGCTGCACCGCACGCATGGCGCTCAGCAGGTTCGGGTAGTCGCTGTGGCGGATGCGCTGGTTTTCCAGGTAGCGCGCGCTGACCGTCTTGTCGATGGTGGCGACATGGGCCCGGCGCAGGTCATCGGTGCCCTGGATGCCGCCCTGCAGGTTGCCCACCGTCAGGGTGCTGGTCACCGCCGCGGTGAAGGTCGACACCATGATCAGGCCGGCGAACATCCACACCAGGCCGATCAGGCGCCCGCCGAGGGTCACCGGGGCCTTGTCGCCATAGCCAACCGTGGTCATGGTCACCGCCGCCCACCAGAAGCTGGAGCCCAGGCCCTGGGCCGGGCTGCCGCCGAACTGCTCCTGGTTGCGCCGCCGCTCGAACAGCCAGACCAAGGCGCCGACCAGCAGCAACAGGGCCGCCAGCCCCAGCACCAGGCTGAGGAACTGCCAGGACAGCAGCGCCCTCAGGGCATGCCAGCCACCACCCTCGCCCTCGCGCGGCACCGCGATGGCCAGGCCGGTCTGGTAGAAGGGGTGGGTGAAGTCGAAGCGCGCCTCGCGCTCGGCGGTCATGGTCAGGGCGCCGACCACCACGTCGAGCCTGTCGGCCTCGAGGCTCGGCAGCAGCTCCTGGAACGCCATCGGCTGCAACTCGAAGCGATAGCCGGCCTGGGCGGCGATTTCCTGCCAGAGGTCGATGCTGATGCCGCGCCACTCGCCGTTCTCCTCCTGGATGACGAAGGGCGGCACTTCGCTGATACCCACGCGCAGCAGCGGCCCGGACGGCTCGGCCGCCCAGCTCGGCAGGGCCAGCCAGAACAGCAGTAAGGCGCTCAGAATCCTCGACATAAACAGCTTCCTCCCCAACCCACAAAGCCGTCAGGGTAACAAATGCGCCGCCCCTGCCCACCCGCGATGGGGCGAACCGCCACCACCAGGTGATAACGCCCAGCCCCGCCCCACCGGCCGAAGGCCCGCGGCAGGGCGCCCAGCATCAGGCCTGCGGCGCCCCGCCGGTCATACCGCGACCGGCGCCTTGATATGCGGATGGGACTGGTAGCCGACCAGCTCGAAGTCCTCGTAGCGGAAGGCGAACAGGTCCTTCACCGCCGGATTGAGCTTCATCGTCGGCAGCGGCAGCGGCTCGCGGGTCAGCTGCAGGTCGGCCTGCTCGAGATGGTTGGCGTACAGGTGGCAGTCGCCGCCGGTCCAGACGAACTCGCCCGGCTGCAGGTCGCAGACCTGGGCGACCATCATCGTCAGCAGGGCGTAGCTGGCGATGTTGAAGGGCACGCCGAGGAAGATGTCCGCCGAGCGCTGGTACAGCTGGCAGCTCAGCCGGCCCTCGGCGACGTAGAACTGGAACAGCGCGTGGCACGGCGGCAGGGCCATCTGCTCGACCAGCGCCGGGTTCCAGGCGGAGACGATCAGCCGCCGCGAATCCGGGTTTTTCTTGATCATCTCGATCAGCTGGCTGATCTGGTCGATCGACTCGCCGTTCGGCGCCGGCCAGTTGCGCCACTGGTAGCCGTACACCGGACCGAGGTCGCCGTTCTCGTCGGCCCACTCGTCCCAGATGCTGACGCCATGGTCCTTCAGGTACTTGATGTTGGTGTCGCCCTTCAGGAACCACAGCAGCTCGTGGATGATGGATTTGACGTGGCACTTCTTGGTGGTGACCAGGGGAAAACCCTCGGCCAGGTCGAAACGCATCTGCTGGGCGAACAGGCTGTAGGTGCCGGTACCGGTGCGGTCGCTCTTGAAGGTGCCGGTCTCGCGCACCAGGCGCATCAGGTCGAGGTACTGTTTCATCGGGTGGCTCCCTGACGGTGGTAGGCGAAGGCGATCAGGCCGAGGCCGCCGAGGATCATCGGCAGGCTCAGCACCTGGCCCATGGTCAGCCAGCCCCAGGCCAGGTAGCCGAGCTGGGCGTCCGGCACCCGGACGAACTCGACGATGAAGCGGAAGATGCCGTAGCACAGGGCGAACATGCCCGAGACCGCCATGGTGGGCCGAGGCTTGCGCGAGTAGAACCAGAGGATGGTGAACAGCGCCACGCCCTCCAGGGCGAACTGGTACAGCTGCGAGGGATGGCGAGCCAGCTGCTGCGGGTCGGTGGGGAAGACCATGGCCCAGGGCAGGTCGGTGGCCTTGCCCCACAGTTCGGCGTTGATGAAGTTGCCAATCCTGCCGGCACCCAAGCCGATCGGCACCAGCGGTGCGATAAAGTCCATCAGCTGGAAGAAGCCCTTGTCGTTGCGGCTGCCGAACCACCAGGTGGCCAGCAGCACGCCGATAAAGCCGCCGTGGAACGACATGCCGCCCTTCCACACCTGGAGGATCAGGCTCGGTTGCTCGAGGTAGGCGGCCAGGTCGTAGAACAGCACATAGCCCAGACGCCCCCCGAGGATCACCCCCATGGCCACCCAGAACACCAGGTCGGAAAGCTTCTCCTTGTTCCAGCGCGGCTCGAAGGCATGCAGCCGGCGCGAAGCCAGCCACCAGGCGCCGCCGATGCCGATCAGGTACATCAGGCCGTACCAATGGATCTTCAGCGGCCCCAGGGCGATGGCCACCGGGTCAATCTGCGGGTAAGGCAGCATGCAACACTCCTCAAATCAGGAAATTCAGGCCCACGCCGAACAGCAGCAGGGCGAACAGACGCTTGAGCACGCGCGGCGACAAGCGATGCGCCAGGCGCGCACCGAAGCGCGCGAAAAACATGCTGGTACCGGCCACCCCGGCCAGCGCCGGCAAGTACACATAGCCCAGGCTCCAGGCCGGCAGCCCGGCATTGTCCCGGCCCAGCCACATGAAACTCAGCGCCCCGACCGCGGCGATCGGCAGACCGCAGGCCGCCGAGGTCGCCACCGCCTGCTGCATCGACAGACTGCGCCAGACCAGAAAGGGCACGCTGAGCGAGCCGCCGCCGATGCCGAAGATCGCCGAGGCCCAGCCGATCAGGCCGCCGGCAGCGCCCAGGCCGACCTTGCCCGGCACCGTGCTGCTGGCCTTGGGCCGCAGGTCCAGGGCCATCTGGATCGACACGCAGATCGCGAACACGCCGATGATCCGCTGCAGCATCGGTCCCTGGATAGACGCGGCGGTCAGCGAGCCCAGGCCGGCGCCGAGGACGATGCCAAGGGTCATCCAGGCGAACACCGGCCAGCGCACCGCGCCCTTGCGATGGTGTTCGACGACCGAGTTGACCGAGGTGAAGACGATGGTCGCCAGGGAGGTGCCGACCGCCAGGTGGGTCAGCACCAGCGGATCGAACCCTTGGGCGCTGAAACTCAGCACCAGCACCGGCACGATGATCATCCCGCCGCCGACCCCGAACAGGCCCGCCAGTACCCCCGCTGCCGCGCCCAGCAGCAAATACAGCAACAGCTCCATCGACGCCCCCGAAAACAAAGCGGCATGGTAACGGAAGCGGGCATCCGCACTCCACCGCCGCAGACCGCAGCAGGCCCCTTGTCGCCCTGCCCGGTCCGCCAGGTCGCGCCTGCGGCCATGAGGGGGTAGCCGTTCGACCTCGCAAATTGGCCCGTTCCCCCTTTCCCTTGCCGGCTGTCAGCCCTAAGCTGTCGGGCAAATGTTGGGCGCTTCAGGAGCGAACTGTCACAACAAGAAAACGCATCTGCTGGAACTGGACTCTGGCCCGCCTGGGCCGCAGTGAGGTCACGGTCGGCTACCGAGACACACCTTCAGAGTCCCGTCACTCAAGGAGTTTCTATGTGCCTGATCGTATTCGCTTGGCGCCCCTCGCACCCCTTGCCACTGGTGCTGGCCGCCAACCGCGACGAATTCTATGACCGGCCGAGCCAGCCACTGGCGCCCTGGGAGGACGCCCCGGGCATTTACGGCGGACGGGACCTGCAAGCCGGCGGTACCTGGCTGGCGGTAGGCCCCCAGGGCCGCTACGCCGCCCTGACCAATATTCGCGACCCGCGGCAGCCGCCTTTCGGCCGCTCGCGCGGCGAGCTACCGGTGCAGTTTCTGCGCAGTGAGCTTGGCCCCGAGGCGTTCCTGGGCGAACTGGCCGAGCGCGCCGAGGACTATTCGGCGTTCAACCTGCTGGTCGGCGACGCCCGGCAGCTGTGGCTGCTGAACTCCCGCGAAGGCACCCCGCAGCAGCTTTGCGAAGGCATCTATGGCCTGTCCAACGCCGCCCTGGACACGCCCTGGCCAAAGGTCGAGAAGGGCAAGGCACTGCTCAGCGAGTGCCTGATCGAACCCCAGCCGCCTTCACTCCTGGACCTGTTGCACGACCCCCAGCAACCCCCGGACTCCGCGCTGCCCGACACCGGCGTCGGCCTGAATACCGAGCGCCTGCTCTCGGGCATCTTCATCGCCACGCGCAGCTACGGCACCCTCGCCAGCACGGCGCTGCTGGTGCGCGCCGACGGTTCACGGCAACTGGTCGAGCGGCGCTATGGCCCCTATGGCAAGCCGCTGGGCGAGATCGAGTTCGAATGCTGAGGAGGTCCGGCGGGGCGGACGCCGGGCACGCTGTCAGGCCTGGATATCCGACGCCGGATTGATCATGCGGCCCAGGCCCAGATTTCGCAGGGCCAGCTGCAGGGTGCTGTGGATCAGGTGCGGGTTGTCGATGCTCATCACCTGGGCCAGCAGTTCCTTGGCCTTGCCCAGGCTGATCTGGCGCAGCAGCCACTTGACCTTGGGCAGGTTGGTGGCGTTCATCGACAGGCTGTCGAAGCCCATCGCCATCAGCAGCACCGCCGCCGCCGGGTCGCCGGCCATCTCGCCGCAGATGCTCACCGGCTTGCCTTCGGCGTGGGCGTCGCTGATCACCTTGCCCAGCGCCTGCAGCACGGCCGGGTGGAAGAAATCGTAGAGGTCGGCGACCCGCGGGTTGTTGCGATCCACCGCCAGCAGGTATTGGGTCAGGTCGTTGGAGCCGACCGAGAGGAAGTCCACCTGGCGCGCCAGCTCGCGGGTCTGGTAGACCGCCGCGGGAATCTCGATCATCACCCCGACCGGCGGCAGCGGCACGTCGGTGCCCTCGTCGCGCACCTCGCCCCAGGCGCGGTGGATCAGGTGCAGGGCCTCCTCCAGCTCCTGGATGCCGGAGATCATCGGCAGCAGGATGCGCAGGTTGTTCAGGCCCTCGCTGGCCTTGAGCATGGCACGGGTCTGCACCAGGAAGATTTCCGGGTGGTCGAGGGTCACGCGGATACCGCGCCAGCCGAGAAAGGGGTTTTCTTCCTTGATCGGGAAATAGCTCAGTGCCTTGTCGCCACCGATGTCCAGGCTGCGCATGGTCACCGGCAGCGGATGGAAGGCGGCCAGCTGCTCGCGGTAGATGGCCAGCTGTTCCTTCTCGCTGGGAAAGCGCTCCTTGATCATGAACGGCACTTCGGTGCGGTACAGGCCGACACCCTCGGCGCCGCGCTCCTGGGCCCGCTTGACGTCGGCGAGCAGGCCGGTATTGACCCACAGCGGCATGCGGTGGCCGTCCAGGGTCTCGCAGGGCAAGGCGCGCAGGGCATCGAGGCCCTGGGTCAGCTGGCGTTCTTCCTCGACCACATCGGCGTACTGCTTGCGCAGCAGCTCGCTGGGGTTGGTGAACACCTCGCCGTGGTAACCATCGACGATCAGCTGGATGCCGTCGATCTTCGAATAGGGCAGGTCGACCGCGCCCATCACCGTGGGGATGCCCATGGCGCGGGCGAAGATCGCCACATGGGAGTTGCCCGAGCCGAGCACCGAGACAAGGCCGACCAGCTTGCCCTCGGGCACCTCGCCGAGCATGGTTGGCGACAGCTCCTCGCTGACCAGGATGCAGTTGTCCGGGTATTCCAGAGTCTGCTGGCGCGCCTGCTGCAGGTAGGCGAGCAAGCGGCGGCCGAGGTCCTTGACGTCGGAGGCGCGCTCGCGCAGGTAGGCGTCGTCCATCAGCTCGAAGCGGTTGACGTGCTCGCCGACCACCTGGCGCAAGGCGCCCTGGGCCCACTGGCCGGTGCGGATGACGTTGACCACCTCGTTACCCAGGGCGGCGTCTTCGAGCATCATCAGATACACGTCGAACAGCGCGCGCTCTTCCGGGCGCAGCTGGCTGGCCATCTTGCTCGAGAGGTTGCGCATGTCCGCGCGCACCCCTTCCAGGGCGGTATTGAACAGCGCCAGTTCGGCGTCTATGTCATCGATGGCCTTGTCCGGCACCACCTCCAGGTCAGCCGGCGGCAGCACCACCACCGCGGTGCCGACCGCGGCGCCGGGCGACCCGGGCACGCCGATGAACTTGGCTTCCTGGATGCCCTTGCCCTGGCGACCCAGGCCGCGAATCGAGCCGGTCGCCTCGGCGTGGGCGATGACCCCGGCGAGCTGCGCGCTCATGGTCACCAGGAAGGCCTCTTCGCCCTCGTCGAACTGGCGACGCTCCTTCTGCTGGATCACCAGCACGCCCATCACCCGCCGGTGGTGGATGATCGGGGCGCCGAGGAAGGAGGCGAAACGCTCCTCGCCGGTCTCGGCGAAGTAGCGGTAGCGCGGATGGGCGGCGGCGTCCTCGAGGTTCAGCGGCTCCTCGCGGGTGCCGACCAGGCCGACCAGGCCCTCGCTGGGCGACATGCTGACCTTGCCGATGGAACGCTTGTTGAGGCCTTCGGTGGCCATCAGGACGAAGCGGTTGGTTTCCGGGTCGAGCAGGTAGACCGAGCAGACCTGGCTGCCCATGGCCTCCCTGACGCGCTGCACGATGATGCCCAACGCCGCCTTGAGGTCCTTGGCGGCATTAACTTCCTGGACGATCTTGCGCAGCGTATTGAGCATGGCTCGGCTCTAGTCAGTGTCAGTCCCGCGCCAACAGGCGCGGAGCGAGTTCCTTGAGGGCGCGACGGTAGACTTCGCGCTTGAATGTGACCACCTGGCCCAATGGATACCAGTAACTGACCCAGCGCCAGCCATCGAACTCCGGCTTGCCGGTCAGGTCCATGCGCACCTTGTTCTCGTCCGACTGCAGGCGCAGCAGGAACCATTTCTGTTTCTGGCCGATACACAGCGGCTGGCTGTGGGTGCGGACCAGACGTTGAGGCAGACGATACCGCAACCAGCCACGGGTGCAGGCGAGAATTTTCACATCCTCCTGCTCCAGGCCGACTTCCTCGTTCAATTCACGAAACAGCGCTTCTTCCGGCGACTCATGGTCGTTGATCCCGCCTTGCGGGAACTGCCAGGCGTCCTGGTTTATCCGACGCGCCCAGAGCACCTGGCCGACATCATTGGTCAAGATGATGCCGACATTAGGGCGAAAACCATCAGGGTCGATCACGGCGCACAACCTCGTAAACGCATGTTTCGGCATTGTTCCACAAAGCCCGCGGCAGCGGCAACGCGGCCGTCCGCTAAGTAGGAATGCCCCGGAAAAGCCGCTATTCTGGCGCCCCTCGGCTTCTGCAATAAAAGGTGATCCGCGTGCGCTTGGCCCTCTTCGACCTCGATAACACCCTGCTCGGCGGCGACAGCGACCACGCCTGGGGCGACTACCTGTGCGAGCGCGGCATCCTCGACGGCGTGGCCTACAAGGCGCGCAACGACGCCTTCTACGAGGATTACCTGGCCGGTCGCCTGGACATTCGCGACTACCTGAACTTCAGCCTGGAGATACTCGGGCGCAGCGAAATGGCCCAGCTCGAACAGTGGCACCGCGAGTTCATGCGCGACTGCATCGAACCGATCATCCTGGCCAAGGGCGAAGCCCTGCTGGAAGAGCACCGCGCCGCCGGCGACAAGCTGCTGATCATCACCGCCACCAACCGCTTCGTCACCGCGCCGATCGCCGCACGCCTGGGCGTCGACACCCTGCTGGCCACCGAATGCGAGATGGCCGACGGCCGCTACACCGGCCGCACCACCGACGTGCCCTGCTTCAAGGAGGGCAAGGTCACCCGCCTCAACCGCTGGCTCGCCGAAACCGGCCTGAGCCTGGACGACAGCTGCTTCTACAGCGACTCGATGAACGACCTGCCGCTGCTCGAGCGGGTGACCCGGCCGGTGGCGGTCGACCCCGATGCCAAGCTGCGCGCCGAAGCGCAGAGCCGCGGCTGGCCGATCATCTCGCTACGCTAGACGTCGCCCCGCGCCAACGAAAACGCCGCCCGGATGGGCGGCGTTCTGGTTTCTCCACGGCCCTCAGGCCGGCTTGGCGCCCATCAGCCCGAGGATCAGCAACAGCACCAGCAGGATCAGCCCGGCATAGCCGGCGGTGAAGCGCATCAACCGCGCAGGCGCCGGCGTCTCGCCCAGGGCCTGCCAGGCAGTCAGACGCCCGCTCAGCAACAGGCCGCCGATCACCAGCAAGGCGAACAGCAGGCTACTGGCCAGCAACCAGGTCTGCCCCAGCGGCCAGCCCGCCAGATCGACCAGCCACCAGCCGCTGACCGGCAGACTCAGGGCCAGCAGGCCGAGCAGCGGCAGGCTGATCGAGCGGGTGCGCGCCAGCTTGCGCTGCAGCACCTGGGCATCGCCGCCGCGCGCCGCCTTCCACAGCATCAGCACGTGGGCCAGCACACCCAGCAGCAGCAGGATGCCAGGCAGGCTGTGGGCCAGTTTCAGCAGTTGATAGTGTTCCATTCAGCCTTCCTGCCGGCGCACCGGCTCATCCGAGAAACAGCTTGTAGGCCGGATTGTCGCTCTCGTCCCAGTAGGGGTAGCCGATCTCGTCCAGCGCCGCCGGCACCAGGTGGCGCTCGGCCTGGGGCACCTGCAGGCCGGCGACCACCCGGCCGTCGGCCGCGCCGTGGTTGCGGTAGTGGAACATCGAGATGTTCCAGCGCCCACCGAGGCGCTGCAGGAAGTTGAACAGCGCCCCCGGCCGCTCGGGAAACTCGAAACGCAGCACCACCTCGTCGCTGACCCGCGCGGCATGGCCGCCGACCATGTGGCGGATGTGCAGCTTGGCCAGTTCGTTGTCGGTCAGGTCGACCACCGGGAAGCCCTGCTCGCGCAGGCTCGCCACCAGCGCCGCGCGCGGGTCGGTCTCCGGGTGGGTCTGCACGCCGACGAAGATGTGCGCCTCCCTGTCGGTGTGGTAGCGGTAGTTGAACTCGGTGATCTGGCGCTTGCCGATCGCCTCGCAGAAGGCCTTGAAGCTGCCCGGCTGCTCGGGAATGGTCACAGCAATGATCGCCTCGCGCTTCTCGCCCAACTCGGCGCGCTCGGCGACGTGCCGCAGGCGGTCGAAGTTGACGTTGGCCCCCGAATCGATGCCCACCAGCACCTGGTCGCGGCAGCCCTCGCGTTCGACATAGCGCTTGATCCCGGCCACGGCCAGGGCGCCGGCCGGCTCGGTGATCGAGCGGGTGTCGTCGTAGATGTCCTTGATCGCCGCGCAGATCTCGTCGGTGCTGACGGTGATCACCTCGTCGACGTGGTCCTTGCAGATGGCGAAGGTGTGCTCGCCGATCTGCGCCACCGCCACGCCGTCGGCGAACAGCCCGACCTGCGGCAGCACCACGCGCTCGCCGGCGGCCATGGCGGCCTGCAGGCAATTGGAGTCGTCCGGCTCGACGCCGATGATCCTGACCTCGGGGCGCAGGTATTTGACGTAGGCGGCGATGCCGGCGATCAGCCCGCCGCCGCCCACCGGGACGAAGATGGCATCCAGCTGGCCCGGGTGCTGGCGGAGGATCTCCATGGCCACCGTGCCCTGGCCGGCGATGGTGTGCGGATCGTCGTAGGGGTGGATATAGATGTAGCCCTTCTCCTCCACCAGCTTGAGCGAATAGGCCAGCGCCTCGGGGAAGCTGTCGCCGTGCAGCACCACCTTGCCGCCACGCGAGCGCACGCCGTTGACCTTGATTTCCGGGGTGGTCTTGGGCATCACGATGGTCGCCTTGACCCCCAGCACCTTGGCCGCCAGGGCTAGGCCCTGGGCGTGGTTGCCGGCCGAGGCGGTGACCACGCCGCGGGCCTGCTCCTCGGCCGACAGCTGGGCCAGCTTGTTGTAGGCGCCGCGAATCTTGAAGGAGAACACCGGCTGCAGGTCTTCGCGCTTGAGCAGAATCTGGTTGCCCAGACGCTCGGAGAGCTGGTTGGCGGCTTGCAGGGGGGTTTCCACCGCGACGTCGTAGACGCGCGAGGTGAGGATCTTCTTGACGTACTGTTCGAGCATGGCGATATCGCAGGCGGTTGCGCTAGGGGACCCCGGAGTCTACCCCAGGCCCGCGCCGAGCGACCATACGAATGGCGGGGTTTTGCCGGCGCAAACGGCTATAATTCGCGCCTCCCGACTTCAATCAGGCGCAGAAACCGCGATGACCCAGGATCAACTGAAACAGGCAGTCGCCCAGGCCGCCGTCGACTTCATCCTCCCCAAGCTCGACGCCAAGAGCGTCGTCGGGGTCGGCACCGGCTCCACCGCCAACTGCTTCATCGACGCCCTGGCCAAGCACCGGATGGAGTTCGATGGCGCCGTGGCCAGCTCGGAAGCCACCGCCGCGCGCCTCAAGGGCCACGGCATCCCGGTGTACGAGCTGAACGCGGTCAGCGACCTGGAGTTCTACGTCGACGGCGCAGACGAGAGCGACGAGCACCTCAACCTGATCAAGGGCGGCGGCGCCGCGCTGACCCGCGAGAAGATCGTCGCGGCGGTGGCCAAGACCTTCATCTGCATCGCCGACGCCAGCAAGCTGGTACCGGTGCTCGGCGCCTTCCCACTGCCGGTGGAGGTGATCCCCATGGCGCGCAGCCACGTCGCCCGCCAACTGGTCAAGCTGGGTGGCGACCCGGTGTACCGCGAAGGGGTGGTGACCGACAACGGCAACCAGATCCTCGACGTGCACAACCTGTCGATCGTCAACCCGAGCGAGCTGGAAGCGCAGATCAACAACATCGTCGGCGTGGTCACCAATGGCCTGTTCGCCGCGCGCCCGGCCGACCTGCTGTTGCTGGGCACTGCCGAAGGGGTCAAGCGCCTCACCCGCTGAACGCTGTCGCCGAGCGCTGACTGAGCGGCGGGCTAGGTTTTCGCCCCACGCTTGAACACGTACAGCAGGTTCGGCTCGCCGACTATGTAGATATTGCCGTCCGCGTCCATGGTCACGCCTTCGGCCTGCTCGATACCCTCGAGCAAGCCGTTGCGCCCGCCGGTCAGGCTGATGAAGCTGACCGGCTCGCCGCCCTCATCCAGCTCCAGCAACAACCGCGATTCGTCGGAGAGCACCAGGGAGTGGCCGGTGCGCGCGTCGTGGGTCAGGGAGGAAATGTCGCGCACGAAGAGGTTGCCCATCGGCAGGGGCTGCAGGGTGCCGGACACGCCGTCCTCGCCGGGAAACGGCAAGCTGAACAGGCCCAGCGGACCGCGCTCCTTGCCGAGCAGCACGCGCTGCTGGCGCGCGTCCCAGGCGATACCCTCGAAGCCCTTGTTGCCGGCGTCGGCGAAACCCAGGTCGAAGGCCGGGTAATCGCGCGCATCGATGCTCTGCGCATCATCGGCCAGATGGAAGCTGGTCAGGGTGCGGCGGCGCTCGTCGATGATCGCCAGGCGCCCGTCCGCCACCAGCTCCACGCCCTCCGGATCGGCGAAGCCCTCGAGACGGATGCGCCGCAACACCTCGCCATCCAGCGACAGCTCGACCAGCTGCGGATGCTTGCCGGTGACGGTGAACAGGGTGTCGCGGCCCGGGTGATAGGTCAGCCCGGAGGTCTCGTCGTCCTCCAGGCCGGCCAGCGGCTTGCCGCGCAGGACCGCCCGGTAGTCGGGCAACCAGATGCTCGCCTGGCGCTCGACCAGGCTGAAGCCCTGCTCCTTGATCCAGAAATAGCCGCGTTTGTGCCATTGCAGGTAGTCGAGCGCCAGCGCCAGCAGCAGGAGCAGCGACAACAGCGCCAGCCGACGCGGGCGCAGCAGGGGGGACGGCAATACAGGCATCGGGCACTGCTCGGGAAAAGAACTCCCGTCAGACTAACGTCCCGGCATTAAGGTTCGATTGCCGCGACGAAAGGCGCCCGGGGGCGCCCCGATAGGGCCAGGCGCCTTACAGCGCGCGACTGTTGAAGCGCGAGTGGCCGACCAGTTCCAGCACCAGTTCGTCACCCTTGTGCAAGGGACCGACACCGACCGGCGTGCCGGTGAGGATGACATCCCCCGGCTGCAGGCTGAAGTGACCGCAGATGTGCTGGATCAGCGGCAGAATGGGGTTGAGCATGTCGCGGCTGTTGCCGTCCTGGCGGACCTCGCCATTGATGCTCAGACGGATGCCGATGTCCTCCAGCGCCTCGATGGCATCACCCGGCACGAACGGCGCCAGCACGCAGGCGCCATCGAAGGACTTGGCGATTTCCCAGGGATAGCCCTTTTCCTTCAGCTGGGCCTGCACTTCGCGCAGGGTCAGGTCCAGGCCCGGGGCAAAACCGGAAATCGCGTCGCGCACCTCTTCCGCATCGGGGCAACGCGACAGCGGCTTGCCGATCAGTACGGCGATCTCCGCCTCGTAATGCACCGCGCCACGGTCCTCGGGAATGCTGAAGCCGTCATCCAGCGGCACCACGCAGCTGCCGGGTTTGATGAACAACAGCGGCTCGGTCGGCACCGGGTTGTTCAGTTCCCGCGCATGCTCGGCGTAGTTGCGGCCGATGCACACCACCTTGCCCATGGGAAAGTGGATATGGGTGCCGTCGACATACTGGTGCTGGTAGCTCATGGGGACTCCTTGCGGCTAATGGTGGAAAACGCTGCGCGGTTTTCCACCCTACAAAGCTGGGTCTGTTCAATGCTCGATCACCCATGCTGGCCTGGCCGACATGGGCTGTCACTGCTACCAAAGGCGCAGGCGCGCCGGTCAGAGCGGGAAGATCTTGCCCGGGTTCATGATGCCGTTCGGGTCGAACACCGCCTTGATCGCCTTCATGTAGCCGATCTCCGCCGCGGAGCGGCTGTAGCCCAGGTAGTCGCGCTTGGTCATGCCGACGCCGTGTTCGGCACTGATCGAGCCGTTGTACTTCTGCACCACCTCGAACACCCACTTGTTCACCGTCGCGCACTTGGCGAAGAACTCGTCCTTGCTCAGCGCGTCCGGCTTGAGGATGTTCAGGTGCAGGTTGCCGTCGCCGATATGGCCGTACCAGAGCACCTCGAAGTCCGGGTAGTTGCTGTTGACCAGGTTGTCGATGTCGGCGAGGAAGGCCGGCACCTTCGACACGGTGACCGAGATGTCGTTCTTGTACGGAGTGAAGTGCGAGATGGTCTCGGAGATGTATTCGCGCAGCTTCCACAGGTTCTGCAGCTGCTGGTCGCTCTGGCTCATCACCCCGTCGAGCACCCAGCCCTGCTCGACGCAGTGCTCGAAGGTGGCCAGGGCCGCCTCGGCCACCTGCTCGGTGGTCGCCTCGAACTCCAGCAGGGCATAGAAAGGCGTGCGGGTCTCGAAGGGGGCCGGCACGTCGCCGCGGTCGAGGATCTTGTCCAGGCAGCGGTCGGAGAAGAACTCGAAGGCGGTCAGGTCGAGCTTGCCCTGGAAGGCATGCAGCACCGGCATGATCGAGTCGAAGTCGGGGGTGCCGAGGACCATCGCGGTGAGGTTCTGCGGCGCACGGTCCAGGCGCATGGTGGCCTCGACGACGAAACCGAGGGTGCCCTCGGCGCCGATGAACAGCTGGCGCAGGTCGTAGCCGGTGGCGTTCTTGATCAGGTCCTTGTTCAGCTCCAGCAGCTCGCCGGTGCCGGTAACGACCTTCAGGCCGGCCACCCAGTTACGGGTCATGCCGTAGCGAATCACCTTGATACCGCCGGCATTGGTGCCGATATTGCCGCCAATCTGGCTGGAACCTGCGGACGCGAAGTCCACCGGGTAGTACAGCCCCTTGTCTTCGGCGAAGTCCTGCAGCTGCTGGGTGATCACCCCCGGCTGGCAGACCACGGTGCGGTCGAATTCGTTGAACTCGACAATCTGGTTCATGTAGTCGAAGGCCACCACCACCTCGCCGCTGGCCGCCACTGCGGCGGCGGACAGCCCGGTGCGACCGCCGGACGGCACCAGGGCGACCTTGTGCTGGTTGGCCCAGCGCACGATGGCCTGGACCTGCTCGACGCTCTTGGGGAAGACGATGGCAGCGGGATTGGGCGCGAAGTGCTTGGTCCAGTCCTTGCCGTAGGTGGCGAGTGAATCGGCATCGGTGAGCACCTTGCCGGGCTCGACCAGGGTCTTAAGTTCTTCGATCAGGGCAGCTGTGGTCATCAAGTGAACTCTCAAACGATTCATGGTCGCCCTGAGAACCATTCAGGTCGCAACCAAGCATGGAAAAAGGAGATCATGCTAGCATACGCACCCCGCGAATCGCGCCCCCCAGGCCCTTGCGCGGGCGCGATCAGCAACGCCGCTGACGCTTCCCTGACACTATTTGTGGGACAACAGGTACTCCGATGAGCAAGACCTCTCTCGACAAGAGCAAGATCAAGTTCCTTCTCCTCGAAGGCGTCCACCAGAATGCCGTGGACACCTTGAAGGCCGCCGGCTACACCAACATCGAGTACCTCAAGGGCGCCCTGTCAGGCGACGAGCTGAAAGAGAAGATCGCCGAAGCCCACTTCATCGGCATCCGCTCGCGCACCCAGCTGACCGCCGAAGTGTTCGACTGCGCCAAGAAGCTGGTGGCCGTCGGCTGCTTCTGCATCGGCACCAACCAGGTCGACCTGGACGCCGCCCGCGAGCGCGGCATCGCGGTGTTCAACGCCCCCTACTCGAACACCCGCTCGGTGGCCGAACTGGTCCTGGCGCAGGCCATCCTGCTGCTGCGCGGCATCCCCGAGAAGAACGCCTCCTGCCACCGCGGCGGCTGGATCAAGAGCGCGGCCAACTCCTTCGAGATCCGCGGCAAGAAGCTCGGCATCATCGGCTACGGTTCGATCGGCACCCAGCTCTCGGTGCTGGCCGAGGCCATGGGCATGCAGGTGTTCTTCTACGACGTGGTGACCAAGCTGCCACTGGGCAACGCCACGCAGATCGGCAACCTCTACGAACTGCTGGGCATGTGCGACATCGTCTCGCTGCACGTGCCGGAACTGGCCTCCACCCAGTGGATGATCGGCGAGAAGGAAATCCGCGCCATGAAGAAGGGCGGCATCCTGATCAACGCCGCCCGTGGCACCGTGGTCGAGCTGGACAAGCTGGCCGAGGCGATCAAGGACGAGCACCTGATCGGCGCGGCCATCGACGTCTTCCCGGTCGAGCCCAAGTCCAACGACGAGGAGTTCGAGAGCCCGCTGCGCGGCCTGGACCGGGTGATCCTGACCCCGCACATCGGCGGCTCCACCGCCGAGGCACAGGCCAACATCGGCCTGGAAGTGGCGGAGAAGCTGGTCAAGTACAGCGACAACGGCACCTCGGTGTCCTCGGTCAACTTCCCCGAGGTGGCCCTGCCGTCGCACCCGGGCAAGCACCGCCTGCTGCACATCCACGCCAACGTGCCGGGCGTCATGAGCGAGATCAACAAGGTGTTCGCCGACAACGGCATCAACATCTCCGGTCAGTTCCTGCAGACCAATGACAAGGTCGGCTACGTGGTGATCGACGTCGACGCCGAGTACTCCGACCTGGCCCTGGAAAAGCTCCAGCACGTGCACGGCACCATCCGCAGCCGCGTGCTGTTCTAGCCCGCCGGGCAACGAAGAAGGGAGGCCATAGGCCTCCCTTTTTTCATTCCGCCGCGAATCCCGCCTCAACGCTTTCCAGCGCGCGCAGCGCCGCCTCGGCTTCGGCCAGCTCCTCCTCGCTGAACACCTGCACCCCGGCCCGGCGCAACAGCGCCGCCGTGACCCCTTCGCCGGCGACCTTGCGGCCGCTGAAGCTGCCGTCGTAGTTCTCGCGGTTGCCGCAGGACGGGCTGCGTGCCTTGAGCACCGCCAGGCGGATCTGCTGGCGCTCGACCAGTGCCAGCGCCTGCTGCGCGCCGGCGAGGAAGGCGGCACTGAAGTCCTCGCCGTCCACACTGCGCACCGGCAGCAGGCCGTCGAGCACCTGGGCGCCCTGGCCACCGGGGATTTCCGCCGGCGGCCGCGGCGTCGGCAAGCCACCGGCCACCTCGGGGCACAGGCCCACCACGCGCCCCTCGGCCTGCCAGCGCTCGAGCAGCCCGATGGGGCCGTGGGCGCCGCCGTCGTAGCGCACCGGATGGCCGAGCAGGCAACGGCTGACCAGAACCTTCTGCATATTCTCTCCTCTGCCGCGCCTCGGCGCAGCGCTCATGGCTGCAATGGGTCGGCGCCGCGACGGCGGAACCAGCCGGTCAGCGACAGCCGCTCGCGGGTGGTCGGCAGCACCTCATGGAGCATCTCCGCCGATAGAAATGCCACCAGGCTGCCGGCCTGGGGGGCGATATCGCGCGTCGAGCCGTCGGCCAGATACAGGCGCAAGGCGCCGCCATGCTCGGGCTGCCAGTCCGGGTTGAGGTAGAGCACCACCGACACCGCACGGCGGTCGTCGTCGCGAAAGCGGTCCAGGTGCTTCTGGTAGAAGGCGCCCGGCGGGTACAGCGCGAAGTGGCTCTCGTAGTCCTCGAGGCCGAGGAAGAGCCCGCGGTTGAGCGTCAGGCGCAACTCGTCGAGCAGCGCCAGGTAGCGATCGCAGGCCGCCGACTGGCCGGGGTCCAGCCACTCGATGCGGTCGCCGCGAATGCCTTCGCGGACCTCCTGGGCCTTGCCGACGCCGGCGGGGGTCAAGGCGCCCCGGGCCGCGCGCCTGCGGCACTCTTCGGCCAACTCGAGGGTCAGAGCATTAGGCGCGAACAGCGGCTGCAACGACCAGCCCTGTTCGGCTAGGTCGTCGACGATGTTCGATAGGGGCAGGTCTTGGGCGTCGGTCGGCATGCCGGCGATTCTACAGCGTGGCAAGGCCGCGCGCCTCGACAAGCTTCGACTGGCCATTGAAAATAGCCGCCCGCTACACAGGAGTCTGTATGCGCGCCCTTTGCGTTGTCTTGTTGTTGATCTTCAGCCTGCCCAGCCTGGCCGACGTGCACCTGCAGCTGTACCAGGCCGCCGGCTGGCCGCAGCAGCGCGCGCACTTCAACGACGCCCTGCGCGCCGCCCAGGAACGCTACCGCCGCAGCCTGCCGCCGGCGGTCTACCAGGCCCTGGTGGAGAACAGCAACCGTCGCTTCGACCCGCGGGCCATTGACCAGCGCGCGCAATACAGCCTGCGCCAGCAGCTGACCGATCCGGCGCCGGCCCTGCAGTTCTTCCAGTCGCCGCTGGGTCGCAAGATAGTCGCCGCCGAACTGCTCGCCACCAGCCGCGAGCAGCTGGCGCTGCACGTCGACGGCCTGCCGCGCAGCGAGGCCAGCGCCACCCGGCGCCTGCTGATCCGCCACCTGGCCCAGGCCCTGCCGGCCGAAGAGGCGGGCGCCGAGATCAGCCTGGCCCTGGCCGGCGTCGCCGCCGACAGCCTCAGCCAGATGCTGCCCGGCCTGCTCGGCGGCGGTGCGGCCCAGACCCTGCTCGATACCCAGCGTCAGCACCTGATCGAGCAGATTGGTGCCGACCTCGACAACACCCTGCTGCACGTCTACCGCGAGCTGTCCGATCCGGAGCTGGAGGAGTTCGTCAGTTTCGCCCAGTCTCCTGCGGGCCAGGCCTACTACCGCGCCGCCCTGACGGCGATCCGCTCCGGCCTGGCCGTGGGCCAGAGCAGCGCCGAGCTGGAGCCGGCGCCCCAGGGCATCTGAGCCTCAGGCCAGGCGCTCGCGGAGAAAGTCGAAATAGCGCTGGCGCAGCGCCGGCACCTCATTGGCCAGGTGATGGCGCGCCTCGGGCAGGCGCAGAATCTGCGGCGTGGCGAACTTGTCCTGCAGCACCTCGAGGTTGTGCTGCCAGTCCACCGTCATGTCCGCCTCGCCCTGGATGATCAGCGGGCTGTGGGCGCTGCGCGGCGCCGCCTCGATGCGCGGCACCCAGTCGCGCAGGGCGGCGAACCAGGCCGTCGGCAGGTTGCGCGGCTGCAGGGGGTCACGGTTCTGCACGAAGTCGATGAACGCGGGATCGCTGGAGTTCTCGCTGAAGCGCCGGGGTATCGCCTTGACGAAGGGGCTGAGCAGGCGATAGCTGAGCTGCGACCAGGTCCAGGCCCGCGGCCGCACCAGCGGCGCCAGGAGGATGCTCTGGCCGATCTCCGGCCGTGGCGCGCCGTTGAGCAGGTAGTCCAGCAGGATCGCGCCACCGGTGCTCTGCCCGCACAGGTGCCAGGGCTGCGGCAGGTCCAGCAGCGCCGCCTCCTCGAGCAAGCCGTGCAACACCTGCTGGTACTCGGCGAAGTCATCGATGCTGGCCCGGGCGCCGCTGGACAGGCCGTGCCCCGGCAGGTCGCAGGCGAGCACCGCGAAGTTCATCTGCAGCGCCCAGTCGACCACGTGACGGTACAGCCCCATATGGTCGTAGTAGCCGTGCACCAGCAGCAGGGTCGCCTGCGGCTCGGGGGGCGCCCAGAGGTGCGCAGCGATCTGGTAGCCGGCGACGGAGAAGCCGCCCAGACGACAGTCCAGACGCGCGTGGCGCTGCGCCAGATCGATGCCATAGAAGCTCCGATAGGCCTGCACCGCCGGCAACTCCAGCGTCGCCGCGGCCAGGGGGCGCAGCAAGGGACGCAGGTGCTCGGGATCGAAACGCTCTGGCATAAGGCTTTCCGTGGACTGGGTGGGACATTGCGCAGGGCGCCATTGTGCCGCAGGCGCGCTCAGATGTTCAGCTGCAACGCGCGACATGGCAAGCTAGGCGCCCCTTCCGCGACCGCCATGCCATGTCCCGCCCCAGCCGCAAGACCCTGCTCGCCTGCCTGCTCACGCTGCTGCTGGTCGCCGCCCTGGCGCTGGCCCTTCGCTGGTTCGAGGAACGCTACCTGCGCCCCTTCGACGAGCGCGCGGCGCTGTTCTCCGGCGCCGAACTGCGCCTGCCGGACAGCCTGGCCGGCCCCGGGCCGATTCGCCTGGTGCACTTCTGGGACCCCGCCTGCCCCTGCAATGTCGGCAATCAGCAGCACCTGAGCGAACTGATCGCCGAGTTCGCCCCGCGCGGCGTGGCCTTCTACGCGGTGCAGAAGCCCGGCAGCCAGGGCCGCCTGACGGCCGGCCCGGGCGACCTGCAGGCACTGACGACCCTGCCCGGCGCCGCAGGGATACCCGCCAGCCCGGCCGTGGCCATCTGGGACACCCACGGCCAGCTGGCCTATTTCGGCCCCTACAGCGAAGGCCTCACCTGCAACTCGAGCAACAGCTTCATCGAACCGATCCTCGAAGCCCTGGCGGCAGGCCGGACGGTCGACGCCAGCAACACCCTGGCGCTGGGTTGCTTCTGCGACTGGGCGGAAACCGCCGCGCCGTGATCGCGGCAGAACAGCCGCCACCCGCCTAAAATCCACAGCACAAAAAAGGGGCCACCTGAGTGACCCCTTTTCAATGCGCCCAACCCGGCTCGATCAGACCACCGCAGGCTGCTGCGACGGGTCGCGGCGGCTGTCCGGACCGCGCTGCTGGCTGGCGCCGGTGGTTTCGTCCATGGCCTGCTGGATGGCGCGCTTGCGCCGCTCCTCGGCCCGGCGGGTGAGGAACCAGACCAGGAAGGTGACCAGCGACACCGCCAGCAGGATCAGGCTGGCCACGGCGTTGATCTCCGGCTTCACGCCCAGGCGCACGGCGGAGAAGATCTCCATCGGCAGGGTGGTGGAGCCGGGACCGGAGACGAAGCTGGCCAGCACCAGGTCGTCCAGCGACAGGGCGAAGGACATCATGCCGCCGGCCGCCAGGGACGGCGCGATCATCGGGATGGTGATCAGGAAGAACACCTTCCACGGCCGCGCCCCCAGGTCCATGGCCGCCTCCTCGATGGACAGGTCCAGCTCGCGCAGGCGCGAGGACACCACCACCGAGACGTAGGCGGTGCAGAAGGTGGTGTGGGCGATCCAGATGGTCAGCAGGCCGCGCTCGGCCGGCCAGCCGATCAGCTGGGCCATGGCCACGAACAGCAGCAGCAGCGACAGACCGGTGATCACCTCGGGCATCACCAGCGGCGCGGTGACCAGGCCACCGAACATGGTGCGCCCCTTGAAGCGGGTCACCCGGGTCAGCACGAAGGCCGCCAGGGTGCCCAGCGCCACCGCGGCGATCGCCGTGTACAGGGCGATCTCCAGGGAACGCAGCACCGCGCTCATCAGCTGGGTGTTGTCGAGCAGGCCGACGTACCACTTCACCGACCAGCCGCCCCACACCGTGACCAGGCGCGAACCGTTGAACGAGTAGATCACCAGAATGACCATCGGCAGGTAGATGAACACCAGCCCGGCCCACAGCATCAGGGTGGAGAAACTTACGCGCTTCATGCCCTGCCCTCCATTTCCTTCGCCTGGTTACGGTTGAACAGGATGATCGGGATGATCAGGATCAGCAGCATCACCACCGCCAGGGCGGAGGCCACCGGCCAGTCGCGGTTGTTGAAGAACTCCTGCCACAGCACCTTGCCGATCATCAGGGTCTCCGGGCCGCCGAGCAGCTCGGGGATGACGAACTCGCCGACCACCGGGATGAACACCAGCATGCAGCCGGCGATGATGCCGTTCTTCGACAGCGGCACGGTGATCTTCCAGAAGCTGTTGAAGTTGCTCGAACCCAGGTCGGCCGCCGCTTCCAGCAGGCTCTGGTCGTGCTTGACCAGGTTGGCGTAGAGCGGCAGGACCATGAACGGCAGGTAGGAGTAGACGATGCCGATGTACACCGCGACGTTGGTGTTGAGGATGCGCAGCGGCTCGTCGACCAGGCCCAGGCTCAGCAGCAGGCTGTTGAGCAGGCCGTTGCTGCTGAGGATGCCCATCCAGGCGTAGACGCGGATCAGGATCGCCGTCCAGGTCGGCATCATGATCAGCAGCAGGAACACCGTCTGCATCTCCCTCGGCGCGCGGGCGATGGCATAGGCCATCGGGTAGCCGATCAGCAGGCACAGCAGGGTGCTGATCAGGGCGATCTTCAGCGAGCCTAGGTAGGCCGACACGTACAGGTCGTCCTCGCTGAGAAAGATGTAGTTGCCCAGGTTGATCACCAGCGACAGCTGGTTGTCGGCCCAGGTGTAGATATCGGTATAGGGCGGGATGGCCAGTTCGGCTTCGGCAAAGCTGATCTTCAGCACGATGATGAAGGGCAGCAGGAAGAACATGAACAGCCAGACGAACGGCACACCGATGACGAAGTGGCGGCCCTTGGGCAGCCGGCGGCTAATGCTTCGGGAAATGTTCATGAGCGCAGCGCCACCCCGCTGTCGTCCTCCCACCAGACGAAGACCTCGTCGTCCCAGGTCGGCCGCGCATTACGCCGTTCGGCGTTGGCGACGAAGGACTGGACGATCTTGCCGCTCGGCAGCTCGACGTGGAACACCGAATGACCGCCCAGGTAGGCGATGTCGTGCACCTTGCCGCGCGACCAGTTGTGCTCGCCGCTCGGCTGCTCGGTGGTGACCAGCAGCTTCTCCGGGCGGATCGCGTAGGTGATGCTCTTGTCCTGCACCGAGGTGCTGACGCCGTGGCCGACGAAGATGTTGCGCTCCAGGTCCGGGCTGTCGATCAGCGCGTGGCCTTCCATGTCCTCGACCACCTGGCCGTCGAACAGGTTGACGTTGCCAATGAACTCGCAGACCAGGCGACTGGTCGGGGTCTCATAGATGTCCACCGGGCTGCCGATCTGGGCGATCCAGCCCAGGTGCATGATGGCGATGCGCTGGGCCATGGTCATGGCCTCTTCCTGGTCGTGGGTGACCATCACGCAGGTCACGCCGACCCGCTCGATGATCTCCACCAGCTCCAGCTGCATCTGCGAGCGCAGCTTCTTGTCCAGCGCGCCCATGGGTTCGTCGAGCAGCAGCAGCTTGGGCCGCTTGGCCAGGGAACGGGCCAGGGCCACGCGCTGGCGCTGGCCGCCGGAGAGCTGGTGCGGCTTGCGCTTGGCGTACTGGGTCATCTGCACCAGCTTGAGCATTTCCTCGACCCGGGCGTCGATCTCGGCCTTGGGAATGCGGTCCTGCTTGAGGCCGAAGGCGATGTTCTCGGCCACGCTCATGTGCGGAAACAGGGCGTAGGACTGGAACATCATGTTGATCGGCCGCTCGTAGGGCGGCATGTCGGTGATGTCCTCGCCATCGAGGAAGATGCGCCCGTCGGTGGGCCGCTCGAAGCCGGCGAGCATGCGCAGCAGGGTCGACTTGCCCGAACCGGAGCCGCCGAGCAGGGCGAAGATCTCGCCCTTGTGGATGGTCAGCGAGACGTCGTCGACGGCGACCGTCTCGTCGAACTTCTTGGTGACCCGCTCGATCTTGACCAGCACCTCTTTGGGCTCTTGATCGCCCTCGAGGATCTTCTTGTAGGCACTCGAAGCAACTGCCATTACCAAAACTCCCGGAAAATAGCGCCCAACCCCTGCGGCCGGACGAGCGAATTTACTGGCCTGACTTGACCCTGTTCCAGCTGCGGGTCATCAGCCTTTGCACCTTGCTCGGCAACTCCGCCGAGATAAACAACCTGTCCAAAACCGCTTGCGGCGGGTACACCCGCTCGTCGTCACGCACCGCTGGATCCATCAGCTCGGAGGCCTTGGGATTGGGGTTGGCGTAGCCGACGTAGTCGCTGACCCCGGCGATCACCGCCGGCTCCAGCAGGAAATTGATAAAGGCGTGGGCCTCCCTGACGTTGCCGGCGTCGGCGGGGATGGCCAGCATGTCGAACCACAGGTTCGCCCCCTCCTGGGGGATCGCGTAGCGGATCTCCACGCCCTGGCCGGCCTCTTCGGCACGGGCGGCCGCCTGCAGCATGTCGCCGGAGTAGCCGGCGGCCACGCAGATGTTGCCGTTGGCCAGGTCGCCGATGTACTTGGAGGAGTGGAAATAGGTGACGTAGGGGCGCACCTCGAGCAGCTTGGCCTCGGCCTTGGCGTAGTCCTCGGCACGGCTGCTGTTGGGGTCCAGCCCCAGGTAGTTGAGCACCGCCGGGATCATCTCGTCGGCCGAGTCGAGGAAGCTCACCCCGCAACTGGCCAGCTTCCGCATGTTCTGCGGCTCGAACAGCACCGCCCAGGAGTCGATGCGCTCGACGCCGAGGGCCGCCTTGACCTTCTCGGCGTTGTAGCCGATGCCGTTGGTGCCCCACAGGTAGGGCACGGCGTACTGGTTGCCCGGATCGTTCTTCTGCAGCTGTTTGAGCAGCGCAGGATCGAGGTTGTCCCAGTTGGGCAGCAGACTGCGGTCGAGCTTCTGGAAGGCGCCGGCCTTGATCTGCTTGCCGAGGAAATGGTTGGAAGGCACCACCAGGTCATAGCCGGAACGGCCGGCCAGCAGCTTGCCTTCGAGGGTTTCGTTGGAGTCGAAGACGTCGTAGACCGGCTTGATCCCGCTGGCCCGCTCGAAGTCGGCGAGCGTGGTTTCGCCGATGTAGTCGCTCCAGTTGTAGATGTGCAGGGTCCCGGCCGCCTGAGCCAGGCTCGCCGCGACGAGGCCCAGGGCGCTGACGAGCAGAGCCTTGGCGAAGCAGATGCGCATGCGTGTGTCCTCTTTCTTCATCGGCCCGCCCGCGAAAAGGCCGGCACTTTATCGGAAAAGACCGTTGCTGTTGAGCCACCTAACGCTAGGCGATGGCGATGACCCGGCGACGCCAGGCAACAGACAGCCGGGCGCCGTAAAACGCACCGCCGACAGCCCCGGCAAGCAGGCCGGGCAGAAGAGTGGGATCACGCATACAAGCTTCCTTTTTTGTTGTTAGCGCTTCTGGCGGGTCGCCCCGCCAGAAGCCGGTTGGCTTGGTGTCGCTTAGCGGCCGGACTTGACCTTGGTCCAGCTGCGGGTCATGGCACGCTGCACCTTCGGGCTCAGCTCGGTGAAGGTGTAGAGCTTCTTCGAGGCTTCCTCGGTCGGGTAGATGCCCGGGTTGTTGCGGATTTCCTCGGAGACCAGCGGCGTGGCGGCGGCGTTGCCGTTCGGGTAGGCCACGTAGTCGGAGATCGGCGCGATCACTTCCGGGGTGAGGATGTAGTTGAGGAAGGTGTAGGCCGCCTCGGTGTTCTTGGCGTCGGCCGGGATGGCCATCATGTCGAAGAAGGTGGCGGCGCCTTCCTTGGGAATGGCGTAGGCGACCGGTACGTTGTTCTTCGCTTCCTCGGCGCGGGCCTGGGCCTGGAACACGTCGCCGGACCAGCCGACCGCGACGCAGATGTTGCCGTTGGCCAGGTCGGAGATGTACTTGGAGGAGTGGAAGTAGGTGACATGCGGACGCACCTGCAGCAACAGCTCCTCGGCCGCCTTCACGTCCGCCGGGCTCTGGGCGATCGGGTTCTTGCCCAGGTAGTGCAGCGCCGCGGCATAGATCTCTTCAGGCGCATCGAGCATGGCGACGCCGCAGGACTTGAGCTTCTCCATGTTCTCCGGCTTGAACACCGCGCCCCAGGAATCGATCTTGTCCACGCCCAGGGCGGCCTTGACCTTCTCCGGGTTGTAGCCGATGCCGGTGGTGCCCCACAGGTAGGGGAAGGCGTACTGGTTGCCCGGGTCGGCGGCTTCCAGGGCCTTCATCAGGTCGGCGTTGAGGTTCTTCCAGTTCGGCAGCTTGGACTTGTCCAGCGGCTGGAACACCCCGGCCTTGATCTGCTTGGCGAGGAACTGGTTGGACGGCACCACCACGTCGTAGCCCGAACCGCCGGAGAGCAGCTTGGCTTCCAGGGTCTCGTTGCTGTCGAAGACGTCGTAGACCACCTTGATGCCGGTTTCCTTCTGGAAGTTGTCCAGGGTGTCCTCGGCGATGTAGTCCGACCAGTTGTAGACGTGCAGCACTTTGTCCTCGGCCTGAGCGGCACCGGCTACGGCGCCGGCCAGGGACAGCGCGAGAAGGGTTTTGCCGAATTTGTTCATGCGTACAGCTCCTGTTGTCGTAGAAGTATTCCGGTGGGCGGCGCAGCCTCACTGCGACACCTACCGGTGAGCCTGGCCAACGCGCGGACGCAGTCTGGCAAGGTCATGGCACTTTTTACAACTTTCAGGCCTAAGGGTCCGAAAGCGCTTACGTCACTCACTTCAGTTAAGTACTGCCTTGGCCGTCAGGTCGAGGCACAGACGGGCCTTGTCCACCAGCTCGTCGATCTCCGCCTTGCTGATCACCAGCGGCGGCGAAATGATCATGGTGTCGCCCACGGCGCGCATGACCAGGCCGTTGTCGAAGCAGTGACCGCGGCAGATCATGCCCACGCCCACCTCGCCCGGGAAGCGCGCGCGGGTCGCCTTGTCCTGCACCAGCTCGATGGCACCGAGCAGGCCGACGCCGCGCACCTCGCCCACCAGCGGGTGGTCGGCCAGTTCACGCAGGCGTTTCTGCAAATAGGGTGCCGTCTCTTCCCTGACCCGCTCGACGATTTTCTCCTCGCGCAGGATGCGGATGTTCGCCAGGGCCACGGCGGCCCCCACCGGATGCCCGGAGTAGGTGAAGCCGTGGTTGAAATCGCCGCCCTGGTTGAGCACTTCGACGATCTCGTCGCGCACGATCAGGCCGCCCATCGGCACGTAGCCGGAGGTCAGGCCCTTGGCGATGGTCATCATGTCCGGTGCATTGCCGTAGTAGTCACTGCCGAACCACTCGCCGGTGCGGCCGAAGCCACAGATGACCTCGTCGGCGACGAACAGGATGTCGTACTTGGCGAGGATCTCGCGGACCTTCGGCCAGTAGCTGTCCGGCGGCACAATCACCCCGCCGGCGCCCTGGATCGGCTCGGCGATGAAGGCGGCGACGTTGTCTTCGCC
The DNA here is from genome assembly GCF_013388395.1 of Pseudomonas sp. LPB0260. Taxonomy (NCBI): domain Bacteria; kingdom Pseudomonadati; phylum Pseudomonadota; class Gammaproteobacteria; order Pseudomonadales; family Pseudomonadaceae; genus Pseudomonas; species Pseudomonas sp. LPB0260. Next base: position 987,279 of record NZ_CP058247.1, read on the forward strand.
GACTTCGAGAATCTTCTTCTCCAGCTGCTCGGCGGCCCAGACGCCGAACTCGTCGGGGCTCATGTCGCCGCCTTCGCCGAACCAGTAGGGCTGCGGGATGTGCACGATGCCGGGAATCGGCAGGTCGCCCTGCTCATGCATGTACTTCATGCCGCCGAGGCTGGCGCCGGCCACGGTGGAGCCGTGGTAACCGTTCTCCCGGGCGATGATCACCTTCTTGTTCGGCCGGCCCTTGATCGCCCAGTAGTGGCGGACCATGCGCAGCATGGTGTCGTTGCCTTCGGAACCGGAACCGGTGAAGAACACATGGTTCATCCCCGCCGGGGCGATCTCGGCGATGGTCTTGGCCAGCTCCAGCACCGGCGGGTGGGCGGTCATGAAGAAGGTGTTGTAGAACGGCAGCTCGCGCATCTGCGCCGCGGCCGCCTCGACCAGCTCTTCGCGACCGTAGCCCAGCGCTACGCACCACAGGCCGGCCATGCCGTCGAGGATCTTGTTGCCCTCGCTGTCCCACAGGTACACGCCTTCGGCCTTGGTGATGATGCGCGGGCCGACCTCCGCCAGCTGCTTGAAGTCGCTGAACGGCGCCAGGTGATGCTCGCGGCTCATGGCCTGCCATTCGCGGGTTTTCGGGTTGCTCACGGGTTTGCTCATACACACCTCAAATTCATGCATTGATCGGGGGCCGGATGCATCCGAGGCCGGCCCCCACTCACTCAGACCGACAGCAGCAGGAACTCGCGCTCCCAGGAGCTGATCACCCGCTTGAAGTTCTCGTGTTCGGCGCGCTTGACCGCGACGTAGCCGCTGACGAACTTGCTGCCCAGGTACTGTTCCACGGTCTTGCAGGTCTCCATGCGCTCCAGCGCCGCCTCCAGGGTCAGCGGCAGGCGCAGGTTGCGCCGCTCGTAGCCACGCCCGACCACCGGGGCGCTCGGCTCGATGCCCTCGACCATGCCGATGTAGCCGCACAGCAGGCTGGCGGCCAGGGCCAGGTAGGGGTTGGCGTCGGCGCCGGGCAGGCGGTTCTCCACGCGCCGGTTCTGCGGGCTGGAGTCCGGCACGCGCAGGCCCACCGTGCGGTTCTCCTCGCCCCACTCGACGTTCACCGGCGCCGAGGTATCGGGCAGGAAGCGGCGGAACGAATTGACGTTCGGCGCGAACAGCGGCAGCAGCTCGGGGATGAACTTCTGCAGGCCGCCGATGTGATGGAGGAACAGCTCGCTCATCGAGCCGTCTTCGTTGGAGAAGACGTTGCGCCCGGTTTCCCGGTCGACAATGCTCTGGTGCAGGTGCATGGCGCTGCCCGGCTCGTCGGTGATCGGCTTGGCCATGAAGGTGGCCGCCACGTCATGCTTGAGCGCCGCCTCGCGCATCGTGCGCTTGAACACCAGGATCTGGTCGGCCAGGGCCAGGGCGTCGCCGTGACGGAAGTTGATCTCCATCTGCGCCGGACCTTCCTCGTGGATCAGGGTGTCGAGGTCCAGGCCCTGCAGTTCGCACCAGTCGTACATGTCCTCGAACAGCGGGTCGAATTCGTTGGCGGCGTCGATGGAGAACGACTGCCGGCCGGTTTCCGGGCGGCCGGAACGGCCCAGCGGCGCCTGCAGCGGGAAGTCCGGGTCCTCGCAGCGCTTGGTCAGGTAGAACTCCATTTCCGGCGCGACGATCGGCCGCCAGCCCTTGTCGGCATAGAGTTTGAGCACCTTCTTCAGCAGGTTGCGCGGCGACAGCTCGATCGGGTTGCCCTGCTTGTCATAGGTGTCGTGGATCACCTGGGCGGTCGGCTCGATGGCCCAGGGCACCAGGAATACCGCGTTCTCGTCCGGGCGGCAGACCATGTCGATGTCGGCCGGGTCGAGCAGCTCGTAATAGACCTCGTCCTCGACGTAGTCGCCGGTGACGGTCTGCAGCAGCACACTCTCGGGGAGGCGCATGCCCTTCTCGTCGAGGAACTTGTTGGTCGGCGAGATCTTGCCACGGGCAATGCCGGTAAGATCGCTGACCAGGCATTCAACTTCGGTGATTTTGCGTTCTTTCAGCCAGCTCGAAAGCTGGTCCAATTTGGTGCTCATAGAGACCTCAGGGTTGGAAAGAGCCGAATCCTTTATAGCCGGCTCAGCGTTGCCCCGCCCTCTTCCTGCAAGCCTCACCAAAGGCCTGGAAGATGGCGAGATAATTCGGGTTGGATACTACCTGCCACTCGGGGTGCCATTGCACCCCGAGGGCGAAGCTCGGCGCCCCCTCGACGGAGAAGGCTTCGATCAACCCGTCGGGCGCCAGGGCCTCTACGCGAAGGCCAGGCGCCAGACGCTCAACGCCCTGGCCATGAATGGAATTGACTTCTATCTCCGCCGGCAAGCCGAGGCCGGCGAGCACCCCGCCCGGCTGCACCTGCAGGGCATGGCTCGGCGCATACTGCACCTCGAGCGGCTGCTCCTGCGGCTCGCGGTGGTCGAGCATGCCGGCGACCTCGTGCACCTTCTGGTGCAGGCTGCCGCCGAAGGCCACGTTCATTTCCTGGAAACCGCGGCAGATGCCCAGCACGGGGATGCCGGCATCGACCGCCTGGCGGATCAACGGCAAGGTGGTCTGGTCCCGCGCCGGATCGTGCTGGGTGCCGGCGCTGCTCGGCGGGCCACTATAATGCTGGGGCTCGACGTTCGACGGCGAGCCGGTGAACAGCAGGCCGTGCAGATTATCGAGCAGGCTCGGCTGGTCGATCAGTTCGCCCAGAGCCGGAATGATCAGTGGCAGACCACCGGCTCCGACAACCACGGCACGAACGTATTTATCGCCGGTTATATGGTAGGAATGCAGACCGATCTGCTTGGTGCAGGCGGTAACACCGATCAACGGCAGGCGCGACATGGGACACCCGTCTTATTGCTGTTATGGGTTTCAGCGGAGCTTAGCGTTGTTCATTTTTTTACACAATAGCCATGTAAAAAATCGAACACACCCGACTGAGCAGCGCGCCAGGCCTGGTCGCGCACGAAGCAGGACTGCCCTGAAACGCCCTATAAATGGCCACGAAGCTCTTTTTCGGGGCACCATTTGCCTCTCTTGACAGGCATTGACGTTTAGGATTGACTCACTGTCGTGCAGTCGCATGATTGATATTTTTAACAAAAAAGGTGTTGCATCATGTCGGTACCCCCGCGTGCCGTTCAGCTTAATGAAGCGAACGCGTTCCTTAAGGAACATCCTGAGGTCCAGTTCGTCGACCTTCTCATTGCAGATATGAATGGCGTGGTGCGCGGCAAGCGCATCGAACGCGCCAGCCTCCACAAGGTGTATGAAAAAGGCATCAACCTGCCGGCTTCGCTGTTCGCCCTGGATATCAACGGTTCGACGGTGGAAAGCACCGGCCTGGGCCTGGATATCGGCGACGCCGACCGTATCTGCTTCCCCATCCCCAACACCCTGTGCAACGAGCCCTGGCAGAAGCGCCCCACCGCGCAACTGCTGATGACCATGCACGAACTGGACGGCACGCCCTTCTTCGCCGATCCACGGGAGGTGTTGCGCCAGGTGGTGCAGAAGTTCGACGAACTAGGCCTGACCATCTGCGCCGCCTTCGAACTGGAGTTCTACCTGATCGACCAGGAGAACGTGAACGGCCGTCCGCAGCCGCCACGCTCGCCGATCTCCGGCAAGCGCCCGCATTCCACCCAGGTCTACCTGATCGACGACCTCGACGAATACGTCGACTGCCTGCAGGACATGCTCGAGGCCGCCAAGGAGCAAGCCCTGCCGGCCGACGCCATCGTCAAGGAAAGTGCCCCGGCGCAGTTCGAGGTCAACCTGCATCACACCAACGATGCGCTCAAGGCCTGCGACTATGCGCTGCTGCTCAAGCGCCTGATCAAGAACATCGCCTACGACCACGAGATGGACTCGACCTTCATGGCCAAGCCCTACCCGGGCCAGGCCGGCAATGGTCTGCACGTGCACATCTCGCTGCTCGACAAGAAGACCGGACAGAACATCTTCACCTCCGAGGACCCGCTGCAGAGCGACGTGCTGCGCCACGCCATCGGCGGCATCCTCGACACCATGCCGGCGTCGATGGCCTTCCTCTGCCCGAACGTCAACTCCTACCGCCGCTTCGGCGCGCAGTTCTACGTACCGAACGCGCCGAGCTGGGGCCTGGACAACCGCACCGTGGCGGTGCGCGTGCCGACCGGCAGTGCCGACGCGGTGCGCATCGAGCACCGGGTCGCCGGCGCCGATGCCAACCCCTACCTGATGATGGCGGCGATCCTCGCCGGCATTCACCACGGCATGACCAACAAGATCGAGCCGGGCGAGCCGATCGAGGGCAACTCCTACGAGCAGCTGGAACAGAGCCTGCCGAACAACCTGCGCGATGCCTTGCGCGAGCTGGACGACAGCGAAGTGCTCAACCAGTACATCAGCCCCGAGTACATCGACATCTTCGTCGCGTGCAAGGAAGCCGAGCTGGAGGAGTTCGAGACCACCATCTCCGACCTCGAGTACAACTGGTACCTGCACACCGTGTAAGCAACACCCCCGACGCCGGCCCCGAGCCGGCGTCGTTCTATTCAGCCGGCCCCGGGCAGCATTGCCCAGGCCTGCGCCTGCTGCACTCGACGGCCGCGCCGGATGGCGCGCACGCCCATGCCGACAGGGAGACACCCCATGCCCCGCTTGCTCGCTTCGCTGCTGCTCAGCCTGACGCCCCTGCTGGCCAGCGCCGAGGACGTCATCCGCGTGTACAACTGGAACGACTACATCGCCCCCCAGGTACTGGAGCGGTTCAGCGCCGACACCGGCATCCGCGTCGAGTACCGCACCTTCAGCACCGCCGGGGAAATGCACGCGGCGATCCGCGGCAACGAGGCCATCGACCTCATCGTGCCCTCGCACAACGACCTGCCGCGGCTGATCGACGAGGGCCTGCTGCAGCCCCTGGACTTCCAGCGCCTGGCCAATCGCCGCCACCTGGACAAGGAACTGCTGAGCAAGCTGGCCGCGGTCGACCCCGGCAATCGCCATGCCGTGCCCTACCTGTGGGGCGCGGTCGGCCTGGCGATCAACACGCCGCAGGCCGAAGCGGCGTTCGGCGGCCCGCTGCCGGACAGCTGGAGCCTGCTGTTCGACGCCGCGCAGAGCGCGCGCCTGGCGAGCTGCGGCATCAGCGTGCTGGACGCCCCCGACGAGACCCTGTCGCTGCTGCTCAACTACCAGGGCCGCAGCCTGACCCGCAGCGCCCCGAGCCGCATCGAGCGCGCCGCCGACGTGCTCGCGGGCCTGCGTCCCAACCTGCGCTACGTCGACAGCGAACGCTATATCGACGACCTCAACCAGGGCCGCCTGTGCGTCGCCATGGCCTGGGTCGGCGACGCCCTGGCCGCCGCCGATGCCGGCCAGCCGGTGCGCTTCCTGGTGCCCGCCGAGGGCTCGGTGCTGTTCATCGACAACCTGGTGATTCCGCGCAGCGCCCGCCGCGCCGATCTGGCCCACCGCTTCATCGATTACCTGATGCGCCCGCAGGTCGCCGCACTGATCACCGAGGAAGTGCTCTACCCCAATGGCAATGCCGACGCCCAGGCGCATCTCGACGAGCACCTGCGCGACCACCCCGGCCTCTATCCCGATCGCGCCACCAAGCGCCGCCTGTATGCCCTGGACGCCATGCCGGAGAAGCACGCGCAGGTTCGCGACCGGGTCTGGCGCCAGTTCCGCGGCGGCGACTGACGCGCAGGCGGGCGCCCGCTCGGCTTGCGCGGGCAGCGACGGCTGACGTCCAATAGGCCGTCCCTTGCCGAGATCTCCGCCATGTCGCGTCCCAGTACCGCCCGCAAGCCCCGCGCCAGCAGCCAGGCACGCATCGCCGTGATCCTCGCCGCCGCCCGCGAACTGCTCGCCGAGCAGGGCGTGGCCAGCCTGTCGATCTACAGCGTGGCCGAGCGCGCGGCCATCCCGCCGTCCTCGGTGTACCACTTCTTCGCCAGCGTGCCGGCCCTGCTGGAAGCCCTGACCGCGGACATCCACGCCGCCTTCCGCGCCAGCCTGCAGCAGCCGGTGGCGCACGCCGAGCTGCGTGACTGGCGCGACCTGTCGCGCACCGTCGAGCTGCGCATGCTGGCGATCTACGCCGGCGACGCCGCCGCCCGCCAGCTGATCCTCGCCCAGCACGGCCTGGCCGAGGTGACCCAGGCCGACCGCCAGCACGACATCGAACTGGGCCAGCTGATGCAGGCGCTGTTCGCCCGGCATTTCCTCCTGCCGCCGTTGCCGACGGATATCGACGTGTTCGCCCTGGCCATGGAGCTGGGCGACCGGGTCTACGCCCGCTCGGTGCAACTGCATGGCCATATCAGCCCGCGCCTGGCCGAAGAGGGCATGCGCGTGTTCGACGCCTACCTGGGCCTGTACCTGCCGCCCTGCCTGCCGAAACGGGACGCTCCGCTCTCGGCCGGGTGACGCCCGCAGCCTGCCCGCCCCGGGTTTTCAGGCGCTGGCGGGGCAGCCCTTCGCCGCAACAAACGGATAACTATCGGTGTTTTAATCGATAATTATCATTCTTAAGAAAAAAATAGCTTCTAAAGCCGATTTTTATCGACTATAAAGTCAGCAGCCGCTCGGCCGTCACAGACTCGCCGAGCCGCCACCGCATTCGGCCGTCTGCTCGCCTGTAACGGCCACCGCCTACTGCTCTGAAGAGGTGTTCCATGTCCCGCATCGTCACCGTCGCCGCCACCCAGATGGCCTGTTCCTGGGATCGCGCCGCCAATATCGCCAACGCCGAGAAGCTGGTGCGCCAGGCCGCCGCCCAAGGCGCGCAGATCATCCTGATCCAGGAACTGTTCGAGACCCCGTACTTCTGCCAGAAGCCCAACCCGGACTACCTGCAGCTGGCCACCACGGTCGAGGCCAACGCGGCCATCGCGCACTTCCAGCAGGTCGCCAAGGAGCTGCAGGTGGTGCTGCCGATCAGCTTCTTCGAGCTGGCCGGGAGGGCGCGCTACAACAGCATCGCGATCATCGACGCCGACGGCGAGAACCTCGGCATCTATCGCAAGAGCCATATCCCGGACGGCCCCGGCTACCACGAGAAGTACTACTTCAACCCGGGCGACACCGGCTTCAAGGTGTGGAACACCCGCTACGCCAAGATCGGCGTGGGCATCTGCTGGGACCAGTGGTTCCCCGAATGCGCGCGCAGCATGGCCCTGCTCGGCGCCGAGATCCTCTTCTATCCGACCGCCATCGGCAGCGAGCCCCACGACCCGAGCATCAGCTCCCGCGACCACTGGCAGCGCGTGCAGCAGGGCCACGCCGGCGCCAACCTGATGCCGCTGGTGGCCAGCAACCGCATCGGCCGCGAGGACCAGGACGGCTACCACATCACCTTCTACGGCAGCTCCTTTATCGCCGACCAGTTCGGGCAGAAGGTCGAGGAACTGAACGAGACCGAGGAAGGCGTGCTGGTGCACCGGTTCGACCTCGACCAGCTGGAGCACATCCGCAGCGCCTGGGGCAGCTTCCGCGATCGCCGGCCGAACCTCTACGCGCCGATCAAGACCCTCGACGGCGTGCTGGAGTCCTGATCGCGCCTCGTCAAACGAACGTCCCGGCTGTCGCAGCGACGCCGGGACAGGTAGGCTTCCGTAACGCACTACCAGGCCGAATCTGAAAAAGGTAAACGCGATGACCACCCTAAACAGCACCCCACGCGCCGACGGTTTCCGCATGCCGGCCGAGTGGGAACCCCATAGCCAGACCTGGATGGTCTGGCCGCAGCGGCCGGACAACTGGCGTCTGGGCGGCAAGCCGGCCCAGGCCGCCTTCAGCGCGGTGGCCAAGGCCATCGCCGAATTCGAACCGGTGACCGTCTGCGTCAGCGCCGAGCAGTACGAGAACGCCCGCGCGCGCCTGGATCACCCGGCCATCCGCCTGGTCGAGATCAGCACCGACGACGCCTGGGTGCGCGACACCGGGCCGACCTTCGTCAGCAATGCCCTGGGCGAAGTGCGCGGTGTCGACTGGGCCTTCAATGCCTGGGGCGGCTTCGATGGCGGCCTGTACTTCCCCTGGCAGCGCGACGACCAGGTGGCCCGCAAGATCCTCGAGATCGAGCGCTGCGCGCGCTATCGCACCGATGGCTTCGTCCTCGAAGGCGGCTCGATCCATGTCGACGGCGAAGGCACCCTGATCACCACCGAGGAATGCCTGCTCAACCGCAACCGCAACCCGCAGCTGGGCCGCGCGGAGATCGAGCAGATGTTGCGCGACCACCTGGCCGTCGACACGGTGATCTGGCTGCCGGACGGCCTGTTCAACGACGAGACCGACGGCCACGTCGACAACTTCTGCTGCTACGTGCGCCCGGGCGAGGTGCTGCTGGCCTGGACCGACGACCCGCAGGATCCCAACTACGCCCGCTGCCAGGCGGCCATGCAGGTGCTGGCCGCTGCCCGCGATGCCCGGGGCCGCCAGCTGATCGTGCACAAGATGCCGATCCCCGGGCCGCTGCATGCCAGCGAAGAGGAGTGCGCCGGGGTCGACCTGGTCGCCGGCAGTCAGGAACGCAGCCCCGAGGTGCGCCTGGCCGGTTCCTACGTCAACTTCCTGATCGTCAACGGCGGCATCATCGCGCCAAGCTTCGACGACCCGCTGGACGAGCAGGCCCGCACTATCCTCCAGGCGCTGTTCCCCGAGCACCGGGTGGTGATGGTGCCGGGCCGGGAAATCCTCCTCGGCGGCGGCAATATCCACTGCATCACCCAGCAGCAGCCCGCGCCGCAACGGCGTTGAGCCCGGGCCAGGCCGGGCGGCGCCACGCCGCCCGCGCTAGGCCGTCTGTTGCAGGGCGCGGTGGGTGCTGTCCGGGTCCAGGGCGCAGAGCGCGTGGTACTGGCTGACGAACACCTGGCCGCCGAACTGCTGGAGAAAGGCCGAGCGCTGCAGCTGGTCCATCACCGGCCCCTTCACTTCCGACAGGTGCAGCTGCACCCCGGCGCTGCGCAGGCGCTCGGCGATGGCTTCCAGGCTCTCCAGGGCGCTGGCGTCGATCAGGTTGACCCCCGAACACATCAGCACCAGATGCCGCACCAGGGGCCGCGCGGCGATCAGCTCGCCGACGCGCTCCTCCAGAAAGCGCGCATTGGGGAAGTACAGGCTTTCGTCGACCCGCAGCGACAACACGCTGGGGCTCTGCACCACGCTGTAGCGCAGGACGTTGCGAAAGTGCTCGCTGCCCGGCAGCTGGCCGACCACCGCCAGGTGCGGGCGACTGGTGCGCCAGAGGAACAGCAGCAGCGACAGGCCGACGCCGAGCAGGATGCCCACCTCGACGCCGAACAGCAGCACGCCGCCGAGGGTGGCCGCCTGGGCCGCGCCGTCCTGGCGCGAATAGCGCCAGGTGTGACGCAGCGCGCCGAGGTCGACCAGGCCGAGCACCGCGACGATGATCGCCGCCGCCAGCACCGCCTGGGGCAGGTCGTGCAGCCAGGGCGTCAGCAGCAGCGCGCTGAGGGCGATACCCACGGCAGTCAGGGCGCCGGCCATGGGCGTCTGCGCGCCCGCCTCGAAATTGACCACCGAACGGGCGAAGCCACCGGTCACCGGCATGCCGGCGCTGACCGCGGCCGCCAGGTTGGCCGCGCCGAGGCCGAGCAGTTCGCGGTCCGGGGCGATGCGCTGGCGGCGCTTGGCCGCCAGGGTCTGCGCCACCGAGACCGACTCGACGAAGCCGATCAGGCTGATCAGCGCCGCCGCCGGCAACAGCTGGCGCATCAACGCCAGGTCCAGCGGCGGCAGGGTCAGCGGCGGCAGCCCCTGGGGAATCACCCCGACTACCGCGACGCCGGCCTGCTCCAGCTGCAGGGCGCCGACCACCAGCACCGACACCACGATGGCCAATACCGGTCCAGTCTTGGCCAGGTTCGCCGCCAGCGCCGGACTGACGCCAAGACCCACCAGCAGCGCCTTCATGCGGGCCCGCGCCCACCAGAGAAACAGCAGGCTGCTGGCGCCGATCAGCAGGGTCGGCAGGTGCGTCGCCGGCAACCCCTCGAGCAGCGCCGGCAGCAGCTCGGGCAGGGCCTGGCCCGCCGCCTGGATGCCGAGAATATGCTTGAGCTGGCCCAGCGCGATGAGCAGGCCCGAGGCGCTGATAAAGCCGGAAATCACCGGATGGCTGAGGAAGTTGGCGAGAAAACCCAGGCGCAGCAGCGCCATGCCGAACAACAGCAGCGCCGACAACAGGGCCAGCAGCATGGCCGCGCCCAGGTACTCGGCGCTCCCCGGCGCGAACAGTGGCGCGAGCGCCGCGGCGGTCATCAGCGACACCACCGCCACCGGGCCGACCGCCAGGCTGCGGCTGGAGCCGAACAGCGCGTAGGCCAGCAGCGGCAGGATGCTGGCGTAGAGCCCGGTCTGCGGCGGCAGGCCGGCCAGCATGGCGTAGGCCAGGCTCTGCGGGATCAGCATCAGGGTGACGATCAGCGCGGCCAGGCCATCCTGGCCGGCCACTCGGCGGTCGTAGCCGCGCAACCAGTCCGGACGCCAGCTCATCGGAACAGGTTCAACGGGATTTTCAGGTAACGGGTGCCGTTGCCCTCGGCCGGCGGCAGTTCCCCGCCGCGCATGTTCACCTGCACCGCCGGCAGCATCAGCCTGGGCATGCTCAGCTCGGCGTCGCGGGCGCGGCGCATGGCCACGAAGGCGTCCTCGTCGATGCCCTCGCGTACATGTACGTTGTGCGCACGCTGCTCGGCCACGCTGGTCTGGTACTGGTACTCGTCGCGGCCCGGCGCCTTGTAGTCGTGACAGAGGAACAGGCGGGTGTCGTCCGGCAGGGCGAACAGCCTGTGGATCGAGCGATACAGGCTGCGCGCATCGCCGCCGGGAAAGTCGCAGCGGGCGGTGCCGTAGTCGGGCATGAACAGGGTGTCGCCGACGAAGGCGGCATCGCCGATCAGGTAGGTCATGCACGCCGGGGTGTGACCCGGGGTGTGCAGCGCCCGCGCCTCGAGGGTGCCGACGCCGAAGCACTCGCCATCCTCGAGCAGGTGGTCGAACTGGCGGCCATCGGCGACGAACTCGTCGCTGGCGTTGAACAGCTTGGCGAAGGTCGCCTGCACCGCGGTGATGCCCGCGCCTATGGCCAGCTGCCCGCCCAGCTCGGCCTTGAGGTAGGCCGCCGCGCTCAGGTGGTCGGCATGCACATGGGTTTCCAGCAGCCAGTCGACCTGCAGGCCCTGCTCGCGCACATGCTCGACCAAGCGCCGGGCGCCGTCCGCGGAGGTGCGCCCGGCGGCGGCGTCGTAGTCCAGCACCGCATCGATGATGGCGCAACGCTTGCTGGCCGGGTCACTGACCACGTAGCTGTAGGTCGAGGTGGCCGGATCGAAGAAGGCGGCTATTTCGGGTGACATGGGGACTCCTCCGTGGGCCGCCAGCATAGCCGGGCGCACCCGATAATGCAGCGCCGGCTCAGGCGCCGCCGCGGCGCTGCAGGACAGCGAACAGGGCCATGCCAACGAGCATGGCCACGACGAACAGCGCCATCTGCCCGTAGCCCGCCGCCAGGCCCACCAGCGCCGGTCCCGGGCAGATGCCGGCGATGCCCCAGCCGACGCCGAACAGCAGGCTGCCCGCGATCAGCCGGCGGTCCAGCTGACGCGCGGTCGGCAGGCGCAGCGGCGCACCGAGCAGCGACTCGCGGCGCAGCTTGGCCCAGGCGAAAGCGGGATAGCCGACGGCGATGGCGCCGGCCATGACCAGTGCCAGGGACGGGTCCCAGGCGCCGGCCAGGTCGAGGAAGCCCAGCACCTTGGCCGGGTTGGCCATGCCCGACAGCAGCAGGCCGAGGCCGAACAGCAGGCCGGCCAGCAGCGCAGTCAACTTGCCCATGCTCAAACCTCCAGCAGATGACGCAGGACATACACCGTGGCGAAGCCACTGGCCATGAAGGCCAGGGTCGCCGCCAGCGAGCGCGGCGACAGCCGCGACAGGCCGCACACGCCGTGGCCACTGGTACAGCCGGATGCGTAGCGGGTGCCGAGGCCGACCAGCAGGCCGGCAAGCGGCAGCGCCAGACCGTCGCTGGGGAACTCCAGCACCGGCAGCGGCGCGAACAGGCCCCAGAGCAGCGGCGCCAGCAGCAGCCCGGCGAGGAACAGCAGCTTCTCCGTGCGCCCCTCGCCGCCCTCCAGGGCGCTGCCCAGCAGGCCGCTGATCCCGGCGATGCGGCCATTGAGCAGCATGAACAGGCTGGCCGCCGCGCCGATCAGCGCGCCGCCGGCCAGGGCCGACCAGGGCGTGAAGTGCAGCCAATCGAGGCTCATGTCGGCTGCTCCGCGCAGAACAGGCGGTACAGGGTGTCGATCACCGCCAGGGCCGCCGGACTGCTGATCCGGTAGTGGATCTGCTTGCCGTCCCGGCGGGTCTCCACCAGGCCCTCGCGGCGCAGCACCGCCAGCTGCTGCGACAGGGTCGGCTGCTGGATGCCGAGCTGGGCCTCCAGTTCACCGACGCTGCGCTCGCCCTGGGCAAGCTGGCAGAGCAGCAGCAGGCGGTCGGGATTGGCCAGAGCCTTGAGCAACTGGCCGGCCGCATCGGCGTTGGCCCGCAGTCGCTGGGTATCCAGGGGCACGTCGGGGGTGGTCATGGGACGGCACTCACTTAAGCCATTAACAATATATCTTTCAATATAGTGTACTGCGGAGCAAGCCCGCTTCCCGGTCCGACGGGCGGCTCCTGCCGGATCAACGAAAAAGCCCGCCAGTTGGCGGGCTTTTTCCCTGTAGCGCGCGGGGTCAGGCGCGCGGCAGGCCTTGCGCTTAGAGCAGTGGCAGGGTGTAGCTGACGATCAGGCGGTTCTCGTCGATGTCGTTGGCGAAGTTCGAACGCACCGCCGCGTTGCGCCAGCGCACGCCGAGGTTCTTCAGCGCGCCTTCCTGGAACACGTACATCAACTCGGTATCGCGCTCCCACTCCTTGCCCTCGGAACGGCCGGCGCCCAGTTCGACGTTGTCGCCGGTCAGGTAGCGGGTCATGAAGGTCAGGCCGGGAATGCCGATGGAGGCGAAGTTGAAGTCGTAACGGGCCTGCCAGGAGCGCTCGTCCTTGTTGGCGAAGTCGCTGATCTGCACGTAGTTCACCAGGTACGGGTCGGTACCGTTGACGTAGGCATAACCGGTGTCGCCGCTCATCTTCTGGTAGCCCAGGCCGAAGCTGTGGCCTTCCAGGCTGTAGGTGACCATGGCATTCAGCGCCTTGTTGTCGACGTTGCTGCGCGAACCATCGTCGGTGGAGCGGGTGTAGCGCAGGTCGGTCTTCAGGCTCTGCTTGTCGGCGATCGGCAGCACGTGCACCAGGTTGAAGGTGTTCTGCTTGTACAGATCCTCCAGCTGGGAGTGATAGTACGCCGCGGTCAGGTCCTGGCTGAGCTTGTAGCTGCCACCGAGGAACTGGAAGGAATCAGTGGTGGTGCCACCGCTGGTGGTGATGCCGCGCCGGCCGCCGCTGGTGATGGCGATGTCCTCGAAGTCACCGGAGTTGCGATGGTTGACTTCGCGCAGGTAGCCGCCATCGAGGGTCAGGCCATTGATTTCCTGGGAGAGCAGATGGCCACCCTGGAACACCTGCGGGGTCAGGCGGCTGTCGCTGGAGGCGATGGCCATGTTCTTGAACTGCATGCTGCCGACGCGCAGGGTGCTCTTGGAGGCCTAGACCTTGGCGGCGACGGCCAGGTCGGAGGAATAGTCCTGGGAACCGCCCGAGCGGTCCGGAACCAGCAGGCCACTGCCCGCCGTGCCATCACCGGAGTCGAGCTTGAAGCCGAGCATGCCGATGGCGTCGAGGCCGAAGCCCACGGTGCCTTCGGTATAGCCGGAGTCCATACGCAGGATGAAGCCTTGCGCCCATTCTTCCTGCTTGGCCTGGCTGGGAGTCGGACGGGCATCCTGACGGAAGTCACGGTTGAAGTAGAAGTTGCGCGCTTCCAGGCTGGCCTTGCTGTCCTTGATGAACTCGGCCTGGGCCAGGGGGCTCAGGGACAGGGTGCCGGCAGCGATGGCCAGAGCCAGGGAGGTCTTTGTCATTGTGATTTGCTCCAGTGTTGTAAGGGTGGCACATCGGTCCGGACACCAGCCTCGCTGACGAAGCGGCGGTCACGCACCGAAATCGGGGGCACTCTCCCTGCTGCCGCGGCAAGCCAGGCGCCGAGCACGGCGGGGAGCGCCCGTAATCAGGGGTTCGGAGTAGGCGGCAACGGCCCGGCGATACGCGGCAAGGGAATCGATCGCGGTGTACCCGGCGAATCGGCAAGGCGGCAGGACGGGGCAATGAGCAGGACCGGCATGGAGGACCTCGACAGCTTTCTTGAAGTTCTTGTTATGTCCCTCGAGAATATTGGTCATACCAATTCCAATATCGTCGAAATATCGTAGATGGCCGACGTTTACCCCGTCAATCGAGGAGAAGGCGACATTCGACGAAAGGATAAGGGTCGTCGAGACGCGCACTGGCCGTGGGATGGCTAAGGCAGCAACCGTGCCAAGCGCCTCGATCCGACTGGCGATGGCTCTGGGGCGCGGCTTTTTCGCGAGGACGAATCGCCAGGGTGCGGTTTGCCCCCCCGCAATAGGCGAGATTCCGCCGAGCGCCCGCACGGCGTTGGCGATAAGTCGCCAACGCCGTCGACGCAGCCAGCTGGGGTATTCAGGCGAAGACGATCTGGTTCTTGCCCTGGCGCTTGGCCACATACATGGCCGCGTCGGCGCGGGCGAACAGCGCATCCAGGCTCAGGTCGGTCGGGGCCAGGCTGGTCAGGCCCTGGCTGACGGTGATGCCGAAGGTCTTGCCCTGGTGGCTGAAGCCCAGGCGCTTGACCTCGCGCTGCAGGCGCTCGGCGATCTGCTTGGCCAGGGCCGGCTCGCAACCGGGAAACAGCGCGGCGAACTCTTCCCCGCCGATGCGTCCGAACAGGTCGCCACGCCGCAGGACGGTGGCGCCGCACTGGGCCAGGCGCTGCAGCACCTGATCGCCGACCTGGTGGCCGTAGCTGTCGTTGATCTGCTTGAAGTCGTCGATATCCAGCAGCAGGAACGCCAGCGGCGTGCCGAACTGGCGGGCGTGCTCGAATTCGCGCAGGGCGCAGTCGAAGAAGTGCCGGCGGTTGCTGCTCTGGGTCAGTACATCGGTGGTGGCCAGGCGCTGCAGCTCGCCCTCCAGCTGCTTCTTCTCGGTGATGTCCTCGGCGATGCCGACGATGATGTGCGGATCACCGGCCTCGCTCTGGCGACCGATAAAGCACTTGTCGCTAAGCCAGCGCAGCTGCCCGTCGCCGCGGATGATGCGGTATTCGCGGGTCTCCACGGCCCCGGTCTCGAGGACCTTGGCCAGGCTCTCGGCGGCGTAGTCGAGGTCATCCGGGTAGATGCTGTTGCGCCACTCCTGGTAATCGGCCAGCAGCAGCGCGGCCGAGCGACCGAATACACGCTCATAGGCCGGACTGACGTAGATCATCCGATGGTTGTACCAATCCAAAGCCCAGAGCACGGCGTTGAGGCTGCCCACCAGGGTGCTGAACAGGCGCTCGCGCTCTCGCAGCCGGGTGACCTCGCCGCGGCAGTGCAACAGCGCCAGCGTCAATTCTTCCAGCTCGCTCGGGACAGGACCCTGCTCGTCCATAGAGGCGCCACTCTGATAAATGCATGGGCGACACCTTCAGCATAGAGCCTCGCCGCGGCGGCCAACGAAAAAGCCCGCCAAATGGCGGGCTTCTAGGTGGCTACGCCGACTCCGGTCAGCGCGCGGCGGCCGGGCGCAGCGAGTAGCTCTGCAGCTGTTCGGCGAAATCGCGCAGCGACTGGATGCCACTGGCCTCGGCCTCGTGCACCCACTGCTTGATCGCCTCGAGCATCTCGTGGCCGTTGGAGCTGGTCCGGGCCCAGATCTGCTGCAGCGCCAGGCGTTTCTCGTAGATCACCTTGAGCGCCTGGCTGTGCGCCAGCATGGCGTCGATATGCAGCTGCTGCTTGTCCTGCAGCAGGCTCGGCTCGCGGGCCAGCAGGCGCTTGGCGCGGCGGAACTGGTGCCGCACCGAGGCGTCGGCCTTGAGCAGCTCCTGCTTGACCAGTGGCGCGATCACCAGCTTGCGGTACTGCGCCATGATCTGGAAGCGGTTGTTGAGGATCGCCATGGCGGTGTCCATGTCCAGCTGACGCTTGCCCTCGATCCGGTGGGCGATCGGCGCCACCCGCTGCACCTTGGCCAGGCCCAGCAGGCTGAACAGCTTGATCCAGGCCCAGCCCATGTCGAACTCCCACTTGCGCACCGACAGCTTGGCCGAGTTCGGGTAGGTGTGGTGATTGTTGTGCAGCTCCTCGCCGCCGATCAGGATGCCCCAGGGCAGCAGGTTGGTCGCCGCGTCGCGGCACTCGAAGTTGCGGTAGCCGACGGCATGGCCGAGGCCGTTGATCACCCCGGCGGCCCAGACCGGAATCCACATCATCTGGATCGCCCAGACGGTCATGCCGAGCACGCCGAACAGGGCCAGGTCGATGATCGCCATCAGGGTCACGCCGCCGATCGGGTAGCGCGAATAGACATTGCGTTCGACCCAGTCATCCGGGCAGTTCTTGCCGTAGATGCGCAGGGTTTCCTGGTTTTTCGCCTCCTCCTGATACAGCTCGGCGCCCTTGCGCAGCACCGTGCTCAGGCCCTTGACCACCGGGCTGTGGGGATCATCGACGGTTTCGCACTTGGCGTGGTGCTTGCGATGGATGGCCGTCCATTCGCGGGTGTTCTGCCCGGTGGTCAGCCACAGCCAGAAGCGGAAGAAGTGCTTCAGTGCCGGATGCAGCTCCAGGGCGCGGTGCGCCGAGTAGCGATGCAGATAGACGGTGACGCTGACGATGGTCACGTGGGTCATCAGCAGGGTGACCGCGATCAGTTGCCAGACCGACAGGTCGAGAATTCCGTTGTACCACATAGGGTCGAGTGCCTCTCAAAAGGGTGACGCAGCCTGCCCTCAAGCAGCAGGCCGTGCCCCATTATCCCCGCCTCAGGGCAGAAAACCAGTTGGTCTTTTGGATACGAATGCCACGACCCTGTCGATACCTATACTGCTGTGCACGCAAACGGAGTTGAACGTGCCGCCGCAACACCAGCCTATCCTGCTGCTGACACCGCCTCCGGCCCATGGCCGGGAGACCGCACTGCGGATCTGTCCAGGCGACGGACGGTGGCCGGGGCTGCCAGCAAACGCCACCAAGGAGCTGTCATGCGCGTGATGATTCTCGAAGACGACCCCTGGATCGCAGACCTGCTCAAGCAGATCGTGCTCAGTCTGCGCCCGGCCGCCCAGGTCAAGTGCCTGGACAGCGTGGCGGCCGCACTGCAGGACTGGCAACAGCACGCCGCCGACCTGGTGATCGCCGACTGGAACCTGCCCGACGACTCGGGCACCCAGCTGCTGGAACAGGTACACCGCGACAACGACCAGGTCCCCCTGGTGATGGTCACCGGCCGCGCCGATCGCGACAGCGTGCTGGCGGTCAAGGCGATCGGGGTCAGCGCCTTCATCAGCAAGCCGTTCCAG
The DNA here is from genome assembly GCF_013388395.1 of Pseudomonas sp. LPB0260. Classification (NCBI taxonomy): domain Bacteria; kingdom Pseudomonadati; phylum Pseudomonadota; class Gammaproteobacteria; order Pseudomonadales; family Pseudomonadaceae; genus Pseudomonas; species Pseudomonas sp. LPB0260. The sequence goes on from NZ_CP058247.1 coordinate 1,004,863, forward strand.
GTGCCCAAGGTGCTCGAATGCCTGCAGCAACTGCTGCCGGCGGACGAGGCCGAGGCGTGCGTCGCGCCCCTGGCCGGCGACACGTTCGTCGATCACCTGGCCACGCTGCCGGCCAGTGCCCTCGACCTGCCGCTGCAGGCCGGCACGCTCGACGGCCTGCAGCAGACGGGGGAAGAGGCGCCGAGCCTGCAACTGCTCAACGAGCGCTGGCAGCACGACCCGGCGCTGACCGCGCGCCTGATCGCCGCGGCCAACAGCAGCCAATACAATCACGCCAACCAGGCCTGCCTGAGCCTGGCCGAGGCGCTGCACCGCCTCGGCCCGGCCACCAGCCTGAATCTCGGCCTGGGCCTCGGCCTGCGCCCGGCGGCGGAGCTCGAGGACGCCGAACTGAAGCTGCAGGCCATTGCCTATGTCGAGCAGATCGAACGCCTCGCTGAGCGGGTGTCCCGGCTGGCCGAGCAGTGTCACCTCGATCCCACGCCGCTGCACAGCGCCGCGGTGCTGCAGCGCATGGGCGAACTGTGCGTGCTGCACCAGGCCCAGCTGTGGAAGAATGCCGACCGGGCCCTGGACAGCGAGCAACTGCAGCAGGCACTGGACCAGTCCAGCAACGTGCTGGCCTATCGTCTGAAAGCCCACTGGCGCCTGCCCACCCCCCTGCGCGAGCTGATCGGCGCCTGCTATGGTCTGGCCAGCAATAACGTCAAACGAGAAACCATTGTCATGCGCCTGGCCGTCTGCGAGCTGCTCCCCGAACCCGATCACCAAGACCTGGCGCGCCTGCGCCGCCTGGCCGGACTGACCTGAGCGTGACGGCCGCCGGTCTCCCCAGGAAACTGTCCATGATCGCTGCCGCCAGGGCCCGGGCGCTCTACTGGATAGTCGGCCTCGGCAGCCTGATCCTCGCCCTGCTGTTCAGCACCCTCAGCTGGCAGGCGCTGCAGGAGCACGACGCCCTGTGGCGACTGCAGATGGCCCGGCAGGGCGAACTGCAGCGCCTGGCCCAACTGAGCACCCAGGACAAGCTGCGGGAACAGGCGACGATGCTGGCCGACGCCATTGCCGCCGACGCCTGGCTGGTCGAGCTGGTACGCCAGGCCCACAGCCTGTCGGGCCAGGACGCCGACGGCGCAAGCCTCGGCCATATCCGCAATCAGCTGTACACGCGCCTGGCGCCACGCTGGCGCAGCCTGCAGACCGGCCACCCGTTCCGTCTCTCCGTCCACCTGGCGCCCGAGGCCGACGTGCTGCTGCGGGTCCATGCGCCAACCAGGTTCGGCGAGCGCCAGGCTACCGAGCGGCCGATGCTGCGCGACGCCCTGAGCGATGGGCGCAGCCGCTCCGGCCTGGTCCTGTTGCCCGACCAGCCCGGCATGGCCGCGGTCGCGCCACTGCGGGCCGAGAGCCCGGGCGGGGAAACCACGGTCGGGGCCATCGAGGTGGGCTTCGGCATACTCGACGACCTGCAGCGCCTGGATCACGAACTGCAGGCCGGCGTGGCGCTGCTGGTCCGTCGCCGCCTGCTCGATGCGCCGGACAGCGGCGAGCAGCTGCGTGGCCTGCCGCGACGCTCCAGCGGCTGGCACCTGCTGGACGCCTCGCGCCCCGAGGTGCGGCGCTGGCAACAGCAGCAGCAACTGCCGGACCCGACGGCGGGCAACGCCCTCAAGCTGGTCGACGACCAGGGCCAGACCTACCTGCTCAACCAGATCGTCCTGCCCGCCTACCAGCACCGGCAGCAGTCCGCCGTGCCCAACCTGGCCATGGCCCTGGTCTGGCGCGATGTCAGCGAGCAGTTCGCCGTGCACCAGCAGAACAAGCGCTGGCTGGTCGGCAAATGGCTGCTGGCCTGGCTGGGCGCCGAGGCCCTGCTGCTGGCGCTGCTGCTGGCCACCCGCAACAGCACCCAGGCGCTGATGCGCAGCCACCAGCACGCCCTGCAACAGCGGCACCATGAGAGCGAGCAGTCGCGCCAGCTGCTGACCATCATCACCCAGGCCCAGGCCGGCTATATCGACGCCCAGAACCAGCACCAGGTGTTCGACGCCCTGCTGCAGCGCATCCTCGAACTGAGCGCCAGCCAATTCGGCTTCATCGGCGAGGTGCTGGACGACGAGGCCGGCGCGCCCTACCTGCGCAGCTACGCCATCTGTGGCCTCGCCGAGCAGACGGATCAGCCGACCGGTGGCCTGGAGATTCGCGACCGCCACAGCCTGTTCGGCCGCGTCCTGAGCGATGCGCAACCGCTGATCGTCGACGAGAGCGGCGCCGCTGCCCCACCGAGCGGCCTGCCACTGGTCCATCCGCCCGTGCGCACCGGTGCCGGCCTGCCGATCTTCAGTCGCGGCCAGATGGTCGGCCTGCTCGGCCTGGCCAACCGCGCCGGCGGCTACCCGCACGAGCTGATCGAACAGCTGCATCCGCTGCTCGCCACCCTCGGCCAACTGGTCGAGGCGCTGCGCCGCGACGGCCAGCGCCGACTCGAGCAGCGCCGCCTGCAGCGTCAGCAGGCGGCCCTGCGCGCGCTGAACGAAATTGCCGCCTTGCCGAAGGTCAGCAGCCAGGAGCAATTGCGCCAGGCCCTGCAACTGGGGGCGCGCTTCTACCAGTTGCCGCTGGCGATCATCAGCCAGATAGAGGGCGAGGACTATCGCGTGCTGGTCCAGGTCTCGCCGGCCGACAGCCTGCGCGACGGCCAGTGCTTCGCGCTCGGTGACACCTACTGCAGCATCGCCCTGGACAGCGACGAGGTGCTGGCCATCGAGCATATGGCCCAGTCGCCCCACGCCAGCCATCCCTGCTACCGGCAGTTCGCCCTGGAGTGCTATATCGGCCTGCCGGTCTGGGTCGGCGGCCGGCGCTTCGGCACCCTGAACTTCTCCGCCGCCGAGCCCCGCGAGCAGCCGTTCGACGAGGCCGATCACGAATTCCTGCGCCTGTTCGCCCGCTGGGTCGGCACCACCCTGGAGCGTCAGCAGCAGGAACAGGCGCAGCAGACCCTGCTCGAACGCCTCGACGAGTCCCAGCAGATCGCCCGCCTGGGCCACTGGGAATTCGACCTGGGCAGCGGCGAGCTGCGCTGGTCCGGCGTGATCTTCGACATCTTCGGCCGCGACCCGCAGCACTTCAGCCCCAGCCTCGCGGCCTTCTACCAGTGCGTGCACCCCGAGGACCGCGCGCAGGTGCAGGCCAGCCAGCGCGCCGCCGAGGCCGGTGGCGTGCACGACGTGGTGCACCGCATCATCCGCCCGGACGGCGAGATCCGCTGGGTCCACGAACTGGGCCGCCTGCAACCGAACCAGCAGGGTCAGCTGCTGCGCCTGGTCGGCACGGTGCAGGACATCAGCGACAGCAAGCAGCGCGACCTGGAGATGCATCAGGCGCGCAGCTTCCTCCAGGCGCTGCTGGACTCGGCCACCGGCGTCTCGATCATCGCCACCGACCCGCACGGCCTGATCACCCTGTTCAACTCCGGCGCCGAGACCCTGCTCGGCTACCGGGCCGCGGAAATGGTCGGGCGCTGCAGCCCGGCGGTGTTCCATCGGGCCGACGAAGTACGCCAGCGCGGCGAGCAACTCAGCCAGGCCGCCGGGCAGCCCATCGAGGGCTTCGAGGTGTTCGTGCACAACCCGCGCAAGGGCACGGCCGAAACGCGCCAGTGGACCTACCTCCGCAAGGACGGCCAGAGCCGCACGGTCAACCTCACCGTCAGCGCCATCCCCGACGGGGCTGGCGGTGTCGCCGGCTTCCTCGGCATCGCCAGCGACATCAGCGAACTGCTGCAGGCCACCCGCGCCCTGCAGAAGAGCGAAAGCCGCTTCCGCGGCCTGGTCAGCAGCCTGCCCGGGGTGGTCTACCGCTGCCACAACGACGCCGACTGGACCATGCGCTACATGAGCGAGGACATCTTCGCCCTGTGCGGCTACCCGGCCGGCGACTTCGTCGACAACCACAGGCGCAGCTACGCCAGCGTCATTCACCCGGACGATCTGCCGGCCACCTACCGCGCCACCGAGGCGCTGGCGCGCCGCGAGGCCTTCGAGCTGACCTACCGCCTGCGCCATGCCGACGGCCACAGCGTCTGGGTGCGCGAGAAGGGCCGCGGCGAATACGACAGCCAGGGCGAGCTGCTGTGGATCTCCGGGTTCATCTGGGACATCAGCGAACGCAAGGCGGTCGAGGACCAGTTGCAGGTCAGCCAGCAACGCTTCAGCAGCGCCTTCAGCACCGCGCCCCAGGGCATGGCCCTGGTATCGCCGCAGGGCCAGTGGCTGGAGGTCAACGACGAGCTGTGCCGGATGCTCGGCTACAGCCGCGAGGAACTGCTGCGCGGCGATTTCCAGCAGATCACCCACCCCGACGACCTGGCGCTCGACCTGCAGAACGTCGAGGACCTGCTGGCCGGGCGCATCAACGCCTACCAGATGGAGAAGCGCTACCTGAACAAGCGCGGCGCCACGGTCTGGGCGCTGCTCAGCGTCTCGCTGGTGCGCGATACCCGCGGTCGGCCGCTGCACTTCGTCTCCCAGGTGCAGGACTTCAGCGAACGAATCGCCGCCGAACGGGCGCTGCGCGAGCGCGAGGACTACCTGCGCACCCTGCTGGAGAACGTCCTCGACGCCATTGTCACCATCGACCAGCACGGCCGCATCGAGACCTTCAACCGCGCCGCCGAGCAGCTGTTCGGCTACAGCCTGGCGCAGGTCGCCGGGTGCAACGTCAAGCTGCTGATGCCCGCCGCCGAGGCGGCGGCCCACGATGGCTATCTGGCGCGTTATCGGTCCAGCGGCGAGGCGCGCCTGATCGGCAGTGTGCGCGAGTTGACCGGGCGGCGCAGCAACGGCGAGCAGTTCGCCATCGAGCTGGCCGTCTCGCAGATCAGCCACCAGGGCGAGCAGCGCTTCATCGCGGTGATCCGCGACATCAGCGAGCGCAAACGCATCGAGCAACTGAAGGACGACTTCGTCTCCACCGTCAGCCATGAGCTGCGCACCCCGCTGACCGCCATCGCCGGCTCCCTGGGGCTGATCAACGGTGGCGCCCTCGGCGAGGTGCCGGCCGCGATGCGCCAGATGCTGACGATCGCCCAGAGCAACAGCCAGCGGCTCGGCGAGCTGATCAACGACCTGCTCGACATGGAAAAGCTGGCGGCCGGCAAGATGCACCTGGAGCTGCGCGAACAACCGCTGATGCCGCTGCTCGAGCAGGCCCTGGAGCACAACCAGCCCTACGCCCGGCAATTCAACGTGGCGCTGCAGTTGCGCGAACGGGCCGACGACGCCCGGGTCGTGGTCGACGGCCAGCGCCTGTTGCAGGTACTGGCCAACCTGCTGTCCAATGCGGCGAAGTTTTCCCCGCCCGGCCAGGCCGTGACACTGAGCGTGCAGGCGCGCGCCGGGCGACTGCGAATCAGCGTGCGCGACCAGGGCCCCGGCGTACCGGAAGCCTTCCGCGAGCAGATGTTCGCCAAGTTCTCCCAGGCCGACGCCAGCGACACGCGCAACAAGGGCGGCACCGGACTCGGTCTGGCCATCAGCAAGGAAATCATCGAACGAATGGGCGGCAGCATCGGCTTCGACTCGGGCGAAGGCCGCGGCGCCACCTTCTGGTTCGAACTGCCCGAGGCGTCCCCAGCATGAATGCATTGACCCGCCAGCAGGCCCGTTCGCGGCGCCGCCGCAACAGGAACTGGGCGATCAGCCTGGCCCTGCTGCTGGTGCTCGGGCTGGGCGTCGAACTGCTGTTGCGGCAATACGCCCTGCGCCAGTTCGACGCCCACCAGCAGCGCCTCACCGCCCGCGCCGGCGAGGTACGCGCGGTGCTGCTGAGCGAACTCAACGCCACCCTGCACCTGGCCACCGGCCTGGCCTCCTATATCGGCGCCCGCCAAGGCGAGGTGCAGCCGCCGGAGCTGCAACCCTGGCTCGACGGCCTGCTGCGCCGCGGTCGCCATATCCGCAACATCGGCCTGGCGCCGGGCAACCGCATCGTCTTCGTCTATCCCCTGGCCGGCAACGAAGCCGCCCTCGGCCTGTACTACCCCGACCTGCCCAAGCAGTGGTCGGCGGTGCAGCGCATCATCGCCAGCCGCGAGCCGGGCCTGGATGGCCCGCTGCCGCTGGTCCAGGGCGGCAGCGGGCTGATCTACCGGGTACCGGTGTTCCTCGGCGACGGCAGCTACTGGGGGCTGGTCAGCACGGTGATCGACTTCGACCGCCTGTATGCCGAGGTCGAGCGGGCGGCCCGCCAGCTCGACCTGGTCATTCGCCTCAGGCACCGCGATGCCGCCGACGGCGAACTGATCAAGGGCAGCGCCGTCCCCGACGGGGCCGCCAACGTCGAACTGACGGTGCGCCTGGCCGGGACGCACTGGCGGCTCGGCGCCAGCGACGGCCATGCCGAGGCGCCGCAGCTCGGCTGGCTGCGCCTGATCGGCTGGAGCCTGGCCCTGGCGATCAGCGCCCTGATCGCCCTGACCCTGCACGGCCAGCATCGCCAGGCCAGCCTGCTGCTGGCGCTCAATCACAGCCAGCGGCAGTTTCGCCAGGCCTTCGAGATGGCCCCCCAGGGCCTCGCCCTGCTCGACCCCCAGGGTCGCCTGCTGACGGTCAACCCGACCTTCTGCCGGCTGCTGGGGCGCGGCGCCGAGGACCTGCTCGACCAGCCCCTGGCGCGCTTCGCCGACCCGCAACTGGGTGCCGGCCTGGACGCCGTGCTCGGCGCCGCCGATGAGCAGACGGTACGCAGCTGGCAGGGATGCCTGTTCGACGCCCATGGCGAGTCCGTCGATGTCGAGCTCAGTGTCGCCGTCCTCGGCCACGGCTCGTCTGGCGCCGCCGGCTGGATCCTGCACGTCCAGGACATCCGCGAGAGCAAGCGCCTGCAGCGCCTGCAGAACGAGTTCGTCGCCACCGTCAGCCATGAATTGCGCACGCCGCTGACCGCCATCAGCGGGCCCCTGGAGCTGATCGACTCCGGCGCCCTCGGCGAAGTCCCCGAGCACCTGCAGCAGATGCTGCAGATCGCCCGGCACAACAGCCGGCGCCTGGGCCTGCTGATCAACGACCTGCTGGACATCGGCAAGCTGGAGGCCGAGCGCATGCCCATCGCCTGCGAGGAGCTGGCACTGCAGCCATTGATCGAGCAGGCGCTGCAGTGCAATCAGGCCTATGCCGCCGAACACGGCGTGCGCCTGCACCAGGTGGGGGTCTGCACGGAGCGGGTCAGGGTCGACGGCCAGCGCCTGCAACAGGTGCTGAGCAACCTGCTGGCCAACGCCGCGAAATTCTCGCCCGCAGAGCAGGAGGTCGAGGTCAGCTGCGAGCGCCGCGGCGCCTGGGTGCGGATCAGCGTGCGCGATCACGGCCCCGGCGTCGCCCCGGCCTTCCATGGGCGCATCTTCCAGAAATTCGCCCAGGCCGATGCCTCCGACAGCCGCCAGCGCGGCGGCACCGGCCTGGGGCTGGCGATCAGCAAGGAGCTGATCGAACGCATGGGCGGACGCATCGGCTTCGACTCGGCCGAGGGCCTGGGTGCTACCTTCTGGATTGAATTGCCACTGGCCGAGGCCGCCGCACAGGAGCAGTCCGCATGAGACGCGAGTCACCGGTCCCCGGCAACGCCCCCGAGCCCCTAGACGAAGCCGCGCGCCTCGCCGAGCTCGAGCGCTATGCGCTGCTCGACAGCCCCGTCGAGGAGGCCTTCGACGACCTCACCCAGCTCGCCGCGCAGCTGTGCGACGTGCCCATCGCACTGATCTCGCTGGTCGACGCGCAGCGCCAGTGGTTCAAGAGCCGGGTCGGCCTGGACGCCTGCGAGACGCCCCGCGACTTCGCCTTCTGCGCCCATGCCATTCTCGCCCCTCAGCTGATGGAGGTGCCCGACGCCCTGGCGGACCCACGCTTTCGCGACAACCCGCTGGTCACCGGGCCGCCGCATATCCGCTTCTATGCCGGCATGCCGCTGAACAGTCGGACCGGACACAAGCTCGGCACCCTGTGCGTGATCGACCGCCGCCCCAGGCAACTGAGCATGCCGCAGCGCGAGGGCCTGCAACGCCTGGCGCGCCAGGTCGAGCGTCTCTTCGAGCTGCGCCTGAGCGCGCGCCAGCACGCCGAGCAGGCGGCGCTGCAACGCGCCATCCTCGACAGCGCCGGCAGCGCGATGATCGCCACCTGCCCGGCAGGCCGCGTCACCCGCATCAATCCGGCCGCCGAACACCTGCTCGGCTATGACCGCCAGGCCCTGCTCGGACGGCCACTGACCGAGGCGCTGCTCGATCCGCAGGAACTGGCCAGCCGCGCCGAGGCCCGCACGCAGGAGCTGGGCCACGCCTGCGCGGCCGACTTCTCGCTGCTCAGCGCCCAGGCACGGGGCGACCGGCCGCCGCGCGAATGGACCTACCTGCGCCGCGACGGCAGCCGCCTGCCGGTGCTGCTGACGGTCTCGGCGGTCCTCGACGACGGCGGCGCGCTGCTCGGCTATATCACCATCGCCCAGGACCTGAGCCAACGCGTGCAGGCCCAGCAGCGCCTGCAGCAGATCGCCGCGCAACTGCCCGGCATGGTCTTCCAGGCACACCTGCCGCTCCAGGGCACGCTGCGCTTCCCCTATGCCAGCGAGGGCATCGCCGACATCTACGGGCTGAGCCCCGCCGATGTCCTCGAGCAGACCAAGGCGCTATACGACCTGATCCACGAGGACGACCGCGCCCGGCTCAGCGCCGCCATCCTCGACTCGGCGAGAAACCTCGGCCAGTGGCACCAGGAGTACCGCGTGCGCCATCCGCGCAAGGGCCTGATCTGGGTCGAGGGCAAGGCCACCCCGCAGCGCCAGGCCGACGGCTCGGTGGTCTGGCATGGGGTGATCAGCGATGTCACGGCACGCAAGCGCCAGGAAGCCGAGCTGGAGCAGCAGCAGGAGATGAACCGGCGCCTGCTCGAGGCCCTCGCCGAGGGGGTGGTGGCCTGCGACGCCGAGGGTGAACTGACCCTGTTCAACGACACCGCACGGCAATGGCACGGCACCGATATCAGCCGCCTGCCGCCTGAGCAGTGGAGCCGGCACTACGACCTGTTCGAGGCCGACGGCCTGACCCCGCTGCTGGGCGACAACGTGCCGCTGCTGCGCGCCCTGCGCGGCGAGCGGGTGCGCGAGGCGCAGATCAGCATCGTCGCCAAGGGCCAGGCCCCGCGCCTGGTCAGCACCAACGCCGACCCGCTGTACGCCCCGGACGGCCGCCAGCTGGGCGCCGTCGCGGTGATGCACGACATCACCGAGCACAAGCGCATCGAGCGCCTGCAGCGCGAGTTCGTCTCCGCGGTCAGCCACGAGCTGCGCACCCCGCTGACCTCGATCGCCGGCTCCCTCGGCCTGATCCAGGGCGGCGCCCTCGGCGCACTGCCGGCGAAGATGCAGCAGATGCTGGAGATCGCCCACCACAACAGCCTGCGCCTGAGCCACCTGATCAACGACCTGCTGGACATGGACAAGCTGGTCGCCGGCAAGATGACCCTCGACCTGCAGCTGCTCGACCTGTCCGCCCTGCTCGGCGAAAGCCTGGCGAGCAACCAGGCCTTCGCCGACCAGCACGGGGTGGTCCTGGCGGCGGCGGACTGCGCGGCGCTGCAGGTGCGTGTCGACGCCATGCGCCTGCAACAGGTGCTGACCAACCTGCTCTCCAATGCCGTCAAGTTCTCCCCGCGCGGTGCCAGCGTGCGCCTGAGCGCCGCCCAGCACGGCCCACAGGTGCGCATCAGCGTGCAGGACCGTGGCCCCGGGATACCGGCCGAATTCCACACCCGCATATTCCAGAAGTTTTCCCAGGCCGATGCCGCCGACAGCCGGCAGAAGGGCGGCACCGGACTGGGCCTGGCGATCAGCAAGGAACTGATCGAACGCATGGGCGGACGTATCGGCTTCGACTCGCTCGAGGGCCAGGGCACGACCTTCTGGTTCGAACTGCCGCTGCCCGCCGCCGGCTCCGGACTGCCCAGCGCCGCGGACGACGGGCGCGGGGCGCCGCTGCCCGAGGGTCAGGCCGCCAGCGCCCCGCCGCTGCCGGGCCCGCCCGTCCGATCGCGCATCCTCCACGTCGAGGACGACGCCGATCTGCGCCAGGTGGTCGCCGAGCAGGCCCGCGAGCTGGCCGAGTTCGTCGCCGCCGGCAGCCTCGCCGAGGCCCGCCAGCGCCTCGGCGAAGGGCCCTACGATCTGGTCCTGCTGGACCTCGGCCTGCCCGATGGCGAAGGCCTGGAACTGCTCGAGGAGCTGCATCGACGACACCCCGGCCTGCCGGTCGTGGTACTTTCGGCCCAGGAACTGCCCACCGACTAGCTCGGGCGGGTCGCGGCGACCCTAGCCAAGTCGCGCAGCAATGGGCAACACTTCCTGCAACTGCTCGGCCGCCTGCTGCCCGCCAAGGAGAATCGGCATGCCTGAACTGACCCGCATCCTGCATGTGGAAGACGACCCCTCGATCCAGGCCGTGGCCAAGGTCGCCCTGGAAGCCGTGGGCGGGTTCAAGGTGCTCAGCTGCTCGTCCGGCCAGGAGGCGCTGGACCAGATCCAGGGCTTCGCCCCGGACTTCATCCTGCTGGACGTGATGATGCCCGGCATGGACGGCCCACAGACCCTGGAGAAGCTGCGCCTGCTGGTGGACATCGGCCTGGTCCCGGTGGCCTTCATGACCGCCAAGGTGCAGCCGGCGGAGATCCAGCACTACCGCAGCCTGGGCGCCCGCGACGTGATCATCAAACCCTTCGACCCAATGCAACTGGCCGCCCAGGTGCGGCAGATCTGGAACCAGGCCCATGGTTGATCAACCACAACCGAGCAGCGCGCTGCAGCGCCACCTGCAACAGCTCGGCGAGCAGTTCGCCGAGCGCCTCAAGGAAGAACTGCCGCTGCTGGACGAACAGGCCCAGCTGCTGCTGCGCGCCTGCACCCCGGCCGACCAGCGCCGGCACCTGAACAGCCTGCGCAACCAGCTGCACCGCCTGGCCGGGTCGGCCGGCACCTTCGGTTTCGCCAGCCTCGGCGAGCGCGCCCGCCAACTGGAACAGCAGGCCGAGCGGTGGCTGGCCACCCTGCAGCAGGAACAGCAGGAGCTGCAGGGCTTCATCGACGAACTGCAACGGCTCGCCCGCCAGCAGCACCAGGCCGAAGCACCGGCGCACCAGCTGGACAGGACGCTGCGAGGCGGCAGGTCCGATCTCGAGCCCTACTGCATCTATATCCTCGAGGACGATTCCAGCGTCGGCGAGAACATGCGCCTGACCCTGGAGAATTTCGGCTACGACGCCGAGCACTTCGACCGCCCCGAGGCGCTCGACGCCGCCATCGGCCGGCGCCTGCCCGACGCCCTGATCGTCGACGTCAACCTGCGCGACGCGGAGCAGAGCGGTCTCGACTACGCCGCCGCCCTGCAGCAACGCCTCGAAGCGCCGCTGCCGCTGCTGGTGATCAGCACCCAGGACGACTTCGCCACCCACCTGCGAGCCGTGCGCGTCGGCGCCCTGGGCTTCTTCACCAAGCCGGTGGACATCCCGCAGCTGGAGAACCGCCTGGAGCGCTGCTTCGCCAAGCAACAGGGCGAACCCTACCGGGTGCTGATCATCGACGACGACCAGGAGCTGGCCGCCCGCTACAGCCTGGTGCTGCGCAACGCCAACATGCTGGTGGAAGTCAGCCAGGAGCCGGCGGACATCTTCCGGCGCATGGAGACGTTCAACCCGGAGGTGGTGCTGCTCGACGTCAACATGCCGGGCTGCACCGGCCCCGAGCTGGCGCAGATCATCCGCTTCAACGACGACTGGCTGCGGGTGCCGATCATCTACCTGTCGGCGGAAACCGATATCGCCCGGCAGATGAGCGCGCTGACCATGGCCGGCGACGACTTCGTGACCAAGCCGTTGTCCGACCATGCGCTGATTTCCACGGTGTTCACCCGCGCCCAGCGCGCCCGCCTGCTGAGCAATGCCCTGGCCCGCGACAGCCTGACCGGCCTGCTCAAGCACGCCGACATCAAGGAACAGGTCGCCCTCGAGCTGGAGCGCGCACTGCGCAACGGCAGCCGCGCCAGCGTGGTGATGCTGGACATCGACCACTTCAAGAAGGTCAACGACAACCACGGCCACGCCGCCGGCGACAGCGTCATCCGCGCCCTGGCCAACCTGCTGCGCCAGCGCCTGCGGCGCATCGACAGCCTCGGCCGCTATGGCGGCGAGGAGTTCCTCGCGGTGCTGCCCGATTGCCAGCCGGAGCAGGCCCGGCGGATTGTCGACGAGATTCGCGAGCGCTTCGCCGAGCTGCGCTTCATTGCCGACGGCGACGAGTTCTCCGTGACCCTCAGCGCCGGCATCGCCTGCACCGACGTCAACAGCAGCCCCGGCGAGCTGCTCGAGCGCGCCGACCGGGCGCTCTACGCGGCCAAGCACGGCGGCCGCAACCAGGTCCGTCTGGCCGACTGAAGTCGACGACGGCTTGGCTACGTGAATTAACGCGCGTATATTTTCATGAAATTTTATTTAGATAATTTCATGAGCGCGCCGTGTTCAAGCAATCCGCCCAGCATGTAGCCAGCTACTACGCCGCCACCTCTGCCGCTGCCATTCCCTTGCGCCCGACCCTGGAAGGCCGCCAGGACTGCGAGGTGCTGATCATCGGCGGCGGCTTCAGTGGCCTGCACAGCGCCCTGCGCCTGGCCCTGGCCGGCAAGCGGGTGTGCCTGCTGGAAGCCAGCCGGTTGGCCTGGGCGGCCTCCGGGCGCAACGGTGGCCAGGCCCTGCTCGGCTGGTCCTGCGACATGCAGCCGCTGGAGAAGGCCCTGGGCCTGGAGCGGGCCCGCCGGCTGTGGGACAGCATGCGCTGGGCCGCCGCCGAACTGCGCGCGCTGCCGCAGCGCCATGGCTTCGACATCGACTATCGCCAGGGCAGCCTGTGGGCCGCGGTGCAGCAGCGCCGCGTCAGCCAGCTGGAACAGGCGCGGATCGAGGCCGAGGAGAAATGGGGCTACCACGCTCTGCGCCTGATTGCGCGGGAGGAGCTGAGCGAGTGGATCGGCAGCCCGCGCTACCGGGCCGCGCTCTGCGACCCCGAGGGGGCGCATCTCAACCCGCTGAAACTGGCCCAGGGCCTGGCCGCCGCCATCGAACAGGCTGGCGGGCGCCTCTTCGAGCAGAGCCGGGTGCTCGACTACCGCGAAACCGCCTCCGGCTATGTGGCGCGCACCGCCAGCGGCGAGGTGCGCGGCGACGTGCTGGTGCTGGCCTGCAACGCCTATATCGACCGCCTCGACCCGGCCCTGGCCAGCCGCCTGCTGCCGGTCGGCTCCTACCAGGTGGCCACCGCACCGCTGGACCCCGAGCTGGCCCGCTCGCTGCTGCCACGCAACAGTTGCGTGATCGACAACCAGTTCGTCCCCGACTACTTCCGCCTGACCCCGGACCGCCGCCTGCTGTTCGGCGGCGGCTGCACCTACCTGGGTGGCATCCCCAAGGACATCCCCGCGGCGACCCGGCCCTACCTGGAGCGGGTCTTTCCGCAACTGCGCGGCGTGCAGTTGGACTACGCCTGGGGCGGACATATCGACGTGAGCATGAAGCGCACCCCGGATATCGGCCGCCAGGGCCAGCGCTACTGGCTGCAGGGTTTCTCCGGCCACGGCGTGCTGCCGACCCTGGCCGGCGCCCGGGCGGTAACCGATGCCATCCTCGGCGACACCGAGCTGCTGGCGCTGTACCAGGGCCTGGACAACCCGCGCTTCCCCGGCGGGGCCTGGCTCGCGGCGCCGCTGGAGGCCGCCGGCAAGGCCTGGTACCGGCTGCGCGACCTGATCTGAGACAGAGGACCCCATCATGGACATGCAAGAAGAAGTCGAAGGCCTGGCGATCCTGATTCGCGACCTGCGCAAGCACAAGAACCTGACCCTCGGTGAACTGGCCGAGCGCATCGGTCGCTCGGTGGGCTTCCTCTCCCAGGTCGAGCGCGGCCTGTCGCGCCCCACCGTGGCCGACCTGACCGCGATCAGCGAGACCCTGGGGGTGCCGACCACCTACTTCTACAGCCTGAGCAAGCCGCGCGCGCTGCCCTGGGTGACCCGTCCCGGCGAGCGCCGCACCCTGTACTACGGCGGCGGCATCACCGACGTGCTGCTGTCGCCGAACATGTCGGCCGGCTTCTCGATGCTCGACAGCTACCTGGAGCCCGGCGCCAGCAGCGGCGAGGGCCACCTCAACGACAGCGACGAGCAGGGCGGCTTCGTCCTCGAGGGCGAGCTGACGATCTGGCTGGCGGACGCCGAACAGCCGGTGACCCTGGGCCCCAACGATGCCTTCCAGCTGCCGCCGCATACCCAATGCCGCTACGCCAACCTCACCGACCAACCGACCCGGGTGCTCTGGGTGTTTCGCTGACCCAGGCCCGCAGGACAACCCAGCATGACCACCACGACCTTTCCCGACCTGCTCAGCGAAGTGCGCGCCTTCCGCGCCCAGCACCCCAGCGTGCGCTACGTCGACCTGATCTGCCTGGACATACCCGGGCACTTCTACGGCAAGCGCTACCCCATCGACATGCTCGAGAAGGTCGCCGCCGGCAGCCCGCTGAAGCTGCCGCAGAACTGCGTGCTGCTCGGCGCCCAGGGCGGCCTGCACCCGATCGGCGACTACTGCTTCAACGACGGCGACCCGGATGCCCCGCGCCGGCTGATCCCCGGCACCCTCAAGCCGGTGCGCTGGGAAAGCCAGCCCATGGGCCAGATGCTGATCAGCTCCGACGGCACCGCGGCGCCCATCGAGTTCGAGCCGCGCGAGGTGCTGGCGCGGGTGCTGGGACGCCTGGCGGCGCGCGGCATCCGCCCGGTGGTGGCCTTCGAGCTGGAGTTCTACCTGTTCGACCGCGCCCTCAAGGACGGCCTGCCGCAGTTCCCCCGCGACCTGCAGACCGGCGACGCCGACGACCAGCCGAACATGCATATCGAGCGCCTGTCACGCTTCTCCGCCGTGCTCGACGAGATGGTGCTGGCGGCCAATGAGCAGGGCGTCGACGCCAACGTGATCACCGCCGAGCTCGGCCCCGGCCAGTTCGAGATCAACTTCGGCCACTGCGACGACGGCCTGCGCGCCGCCGACTGGGCCGCGCTGTTCTGCCGCAGCAGCCGCGGCGTGGCGCTGAAACATGGCTACCGGGCCAGCTTCATGAGCAAGCCCTACCTGGACGCGCCGGGCAGCGGCATGCACGTGCACGTCAGCCTCTACGACCAACACGGCAACAACCTGCTGGCCGCCGAGCAGCAGCGCCCGCTGCGCCACGCGGTGGCCGGCTGCCTGGAGCTGCTGCCGCACTGCATGCCGATCTTCGCCGCCAACCACAACGCCTTCCGCCGCTACGGCGCCATGGTCAACGCCGCCAGCCGCGCCAGCTGGGGCTTCGAGGACCGCGATGCGTGCATCCGCATCCCCGAGTCGGACGGGGGCAACCTGCGCCTCGAGCACCGCCTGGCCGGCGCTGACGCCAACCCCTACCTGGTCCTGGCGGCGATCCTCGTCGGCATGGAGCACGGCCTGGACGCCGCCCGCGAACCCATCGCCCCGCTCAACCAGGACCGCGCCAGCGGCATCGACTTCCCCCAGGACATGCTCGGCGCGGTGGCGGCCATGCAGGATCACCCGGTGGTCAAGCAGGGCCTGGGCAGCGAGTTCGTCATGGTCTACTGCGAGAACAAACGCCACGACCACCTGGAGTTCATGCACCACCTGAATGCGCGGGAATACCGCTGGTTTCTCTGAGCCGGCGGCGCGGCCGGCAGGTTGCTCAGCCCAGGGCCAGCTGCAGCAGCAGGCCGGCCACCGCGCAGGCGCCGAGCACCTCCATCACCCCGCGCTTGTAGCGCAGCAGCGCCACGGCCGCGGCCAGGGCGATCAGCGCCGAAACCCAGTCGAAGTGGCCGGCGAAGCCCTGGGGCCAGAGCACGTGGTAGGCGAAGAACAGCGCCAGGTTGAGGATCACCCCGACCACCGCGGCGGTGATCCCGGTCAGCGGCGCGGTGAAGCGCAGCTGGCCATGGGTCGACTCCACCAGCGGGCCGCCGGCGAGGATGAACAGGAACGACGGCAGGAAGGTGAACCAGGTGACCAGGCAGGCCGCCACGGCGCCGCTGACGAAGGCCGAGTCGCCGGCCAGCATCGGCTGCAGGTAGGCGCCGACGAAGGCGACGAAAGCCACCACCATGATCAGCGGCCCCGGCGTGGTCTCGCCCAGGGCCAGGCCGTCGATCATCTGCGCCGGGCTCAGCCAGCCGTAGTGGCCGATGGCGCCCTGGTAGACGTAGGGCAGCACCGCGTAGGCGCCGCCGAAGGTCAGCAGCGCGGCCTTGGTGAAGAACCAGGCCATCTGCGTCAGGGTGCCCTGCCAGCCGTACAGCGCGTACAGCAGGGCCATCGGCAACAGCCACAGGGCGCCGCCCACCGCGAGGATCAGCAGCAGGCGCGAGGCGCGGAAGCGCGCGTGCGCCGGCGTCGGCGTGTCGTCGTCGATCAGCGCCGGGCCGTAGGACTTGTTCGCCGCGCCATGGCCGCCGCCGACGCTGAACTGGTCCGGAAACAGGCGCCCGCCCAGGTAGCCGAGCAGCGCGGCGCCGAGCACGATCAACGGAAACGGCAGGTTCAAGGCGAAGATGGCGACGAAGGCCGCCGCGGCGATGGCCCACAGCCAGTTGTTCTTCAGCGCCCGCGAACCGATGCGCTGGGCCGCCTGCACCACGATGGCGGTGACCGCCGGCTTGATCCCGTAGAAGATGCCGGCCACCAGCGCCACGTCGCCGAACGCCAGGTAGACCCAGGACAGGCCGATCAGCAGCAGCAGCGAGGGCAGCACGAACAGCGCCCCGGCGATCAGCCCGCCCCAGGTCCGGTGCATCAGCCAGCCGAGGTAGGTGGCCAGCTGCTGCGCCTCCGGCCCCGGCAGCAACATGCAGTAGTTCAGCGCATGCAGGAAACGCCGCTCGGAGATCCAGCGGCGCCGCTCCACCAGCTCCTGGTGCATGATGGAAATCTGCCCGGCCGGGCCGCCGAAACTGATCAGGCCCAGCTTCAACCAGAACAGCAGGGCCTGCAGCAGGCTGACCGGTGGCGGGGTATGGTGTTCGAGGTGCGGCGCGGCCATGTCCAGTACATCCACTGTGGCGGGAGGGCGCGCGCACTATAACCTGCGCCACGCGATGGGGTTAAATAGGCACATTCACGCCGCCCACCCCGCCCCCCCGGTGCCTCCGCATGCCCCTGACGCCCGAGCAACTGCAGCAGATCAGCGCCCTGACCCTGGCCCACTACCAGGAAAACGCCGAGGGCTTTCGCGAGGGCACCCGCGACCACGACGTCAGCCAGAACATCGCCGCCCTGCTGCAGCACATCCAGGCGCCGGCGCCCTGGCGCCTCCTCGATTTCGGCTGCGGCCCGGGGCGCGACCTGCGTACCTTCAAGGCCCTCGGCCATGAGCCGGTCGGCCTCGACGGCTGTCCGCGCTTCGTCGAGATGGCCAGGGCCGACAGCGGCTGCGAGGTATGGCTGCAGGACTTCCTGGCCCTCGAGCTGCCGCCGGCGAGCTTCGACGGCATCTTCGCCAATGCCGTGCTGTTCCACATTCCCAGCCAGGAGCTGCCCCGCGTGCTGCGCCAGCTGCACGCCACGCTCAAAGCCGGTGGCGTGCTGTTCAGCTCCAACCCGCGCGGCGACAACCAGGAGGGCTTCAACGGCGACCGCTACGGCGCCTACTACGACCTGGCCAACTGGCGTGCGCTGCTCGAGGCCGCCGGCTTCGCCGAGTTGCAGCACTACTATCGCCCCGCCGGCCTGCCGCGGGCCCAGCAACCCTGGCTGGCCAGCGTCTGGCGCCGCGCCTGATGGCGGCGCAGGCAGCGCTTGACTCGATGGTCAGCTATTTCCAAGATGCGCCCAGCACAATCGACGCCTCGACCATCGCCCCTGATGCCCGAGCCAGCCGCCTGACACCGTCCCCGCCGCGCGAATTGCCGGGGCTCACGAGGAAACAGCCCATGCCTCATCGCCTGTTGCGCACCCTGCTCGGCCTGGCAGCCGCAGCCCTGACCGGCAGCGCCCTGGCCGCCGAGGTGCAGGTGGCCGTGGCCGCCAACTTCACCGCGCCGATGCAGGCCATCGCCCGGCAGTTCGAGCAGGACAGCGGCCACCGGGTGCTCGCCGCCTACGGCGCCACCGGCCAGCTCTACGCGCAGATCGGCAACGGCGCGCCCTTCGAGCTGCTGCTGGCCGCCGACCAGTCGACCCCGGCGCGACTGGAGCAGGACGGCCTGGCCGTGCCCGGCTCGCGCTTCACCTACGCCACCGGCGCCCTGGTGCTGTGGTCGGCGCAGGCCGGCTACGTCGATGACCAGGGTCAGGTGCTCAGGGACGGCCAGTTCCGCCACCTGGCCCTGGCCAACCCGAAAGCCGCGCCCTACGGCCTGGCCGCCTATCAGGTGCTGGAGCAGCTCGGCCTGCGCCGGGCCGTGGCCGGCAAGCTGGTCGAGGGGCAGAGCATCAGCCAGGCCCTGCAGTTCGTCGCCACCGGCAACGCCGAGCTGGGCTTCGTCGCCCTGTCCCAGGTTTACCAGGACGGCGAGATCGCCGAGGGCTCGGCCTGGCTGGTGCCCGCCACGCTGTACCAGCCGCTGCACCAGGATGCCGTGCTGCTGCGACCAGGCGCCGACAACCCGGCCGCCCAGGCCCTGCTCGACTATCTGAAGAGTCCGGCGGCGGCCGCTATCATTCGCCGCTACGGTTACCAGCTCTGAGCCCGGAGCCCTCGATGCCCCTGAGCCAAGCCGACCTCGACGCCATCCTCCTGACCCTGCAGCTGGCGTCGCTGACCACGGTGCTGTTGCTGCTGCTCGGCACGCCCATGGCCTGGTGGCTGGCGCGCACCGGCTCCTGGCTGAAGCGCCCGGTCGGCGCCATCGTCGCCCTGCCGCTGGTGCTGCCGCCGACGGTGATCGGCTTCTACCTGCTGGTGAGCATGGGCCCCCACGGTTTTCTCGGCCAGCTGACCCAGGGCCTCGGCCTCGGCACCCTGACCTTCAGCTTCAGCGGCCTGGTGATCGGCTCGGTGATCTACTCGCTGCCCTTCGTCGTGCAACCGCTGCAGAACGCCTTCGAGGCCATCGGCCGCGCCCCCCTGGAAGCCGCGGCGACCCTGCGCGCCGGGCCCTGGGACGCCTTCTTCAGCGTGGTCCTGCCCCTCGCCCGGCCGGGCTTCGTCACCGCCGCCATTCTCGGCTTCGCCCACACCGTCGGCGAGTTCGGCGTGGTGCTCATGATCGGCGGCAATATCCCCGGCAAGACCCAGGTGGCCTCGGTGCAGATCTACAACCATGTCGAGGCCCTGGAGTACGCCCAGGCCCATTGGCTGGCCGGCGGCATGCTGGCCTTCTCCTTCGTCGTGCTGCTGGCGCTCTACTCCAGCGGCCATGCCCGGCGGGCCTGGCGATGAGCGGCGGCCAGGCCGGCGCGCCCGCCGATGACGGCGAGCGGCTGATCGAGGCGCGCTTTCGCGTCGATCACGGCGACTTTTCCCTGGACCTCGACCTGCGCCTGCCGGGACGCGGCATCAGCGCCCTGTTCGGCCCCTCCGGCTCGGGCAAGACCAGCTGCCTGCGCTGCTTCGCCGGCCTGGAGCGGCCCGCCGAGGGCTACCTGCGGGTCAACGGCGAGCTGTGGCAGGACAGCGCCCGCGGGCACTTTCTCGCCCCGCACCGACGGGCCCTGGGCTATGTGTTCCAGGACGCCAACCTGTTCCCCCACCTGTCGGTGCGCGGCAACCTGGAGTTCGGCCTCAAGCGCATTGCCACCGCGCAGCGACGGGTGCAGCTGGAGCAGGCCGCCGAACTGCTCGGCATCGCCGCGCTGCTCGAGCGCATGCCGGCGCGCCTGTCCGGCGGCGAGCGCCAGCGCGTCGGCATCGCCCGCGCCCTGCTGACCAGCCCACGCCTGCTGCTGATGGACGAGCCGCTGGCCTCCCTGGACCACAAGCGCAAGCAGGAGGTGCTGCCCTACCTGGAGCGCCTGCACCAGGAGCTGCAGATCCCGATCCTCTACGTCAGCCATGCGCCGGACGAGGTGGCACGCCTGGCCGATCACCTGGTGGTGCTGGAGCAGGGGCGGGTGCTGGCCAGCGGGCCGCTGAAGCAGACCCTGCTGCGCCGCGACCTGCCATTCATTCTGGAAGACGATGCCGAAGCCGTGGTCGATGGCCGGGTCTGCGCCTACGACCCGGCCTACCGGCTGCTGAGTCTTGAGCTCGGCGGCGGCGAGGCGCGCCTGCAGCTGACCCACGCGCCGCTGCCCAATGGCAAGGCGGTGCGGGTCAAGGTCAAGGCGCGGGACGTCAGCCTGAGCCTGCAGCGGGCCGAGGGCAGCAGCCTGCTCAACCTGTTGCCGGCGCGGGTCGAGCACTGGCAGGTGCCGGGCGACCCCGGGCAAATGCTGGTCACGCTGCGGGTCGGCGATGAACGGCTGATCGCCCGCATCACCCGCTACTCCTTCGACAAGCTGGGCATTCACGAGCAGCAGGCGCTGTGGCTGCAGATCAAGTCGGTATCGCTGCTGGCCTCCGACTGAGGCGCTGGCTCAGGCGCGCAGACGGGCCTGGCGGGCGATCAGCCCCTGCAGGCGGTAGAGGTACTCGAAGCCCTGCTCCCAGCGGTGGTGCCCGGAGGCCACGTTGATATGCCCGGCACCGGCCAGGATCAGCGCCTCGCTGCCCCAGTCGGCGGCCAGTTCCAGGGCCCGCGCGGCGCTGGCGGCGGCGTCACTGTCCGAGCCGACCAGCAGGCTGGCGAAGGGCAGGGGCCGGCGGGCGATGGGCGCGAAGTTGCGCAGGGCCGCCGGGCAGTTATCGCGCTCGACATCCGCCGGCGCCACCAGCAGGGCGCCACGCACCCGCCGCAACAACGCCTCCGGCGCCTGCGCCGCCCAGTGCGCCACGGTGATGCAACCGAGGCTGTGGGCGATCAGCAGGGTCGGCCGCGGGTCGGCGGCGATGCTGCGCTGCAACTCGGCGACCCAGGCATCCCGACGCGGCGTCAGCCAGTCGCCCTGCTCCACCCGGGCGCTACCCGCCAGGCTGCGCTGCCAGTGGCTTTGCCAATGCTCGGTGGGCGAGCCCTGCCAGCCCGGCACTATCAGGTAACGCATGTTTGGGTTGTGCATAAGGCCTCCGACGGCGTGCTGCGGCGGGCAGTGTAGGCGCGACCAGAACAGGACAAAAAAGAATAAAAAATTATTTATTTATGCAATTCCGCTTATTCCGTAGCGCGTTGCGTGGCGCAATCTAATATATCTAAAAAACATATATATGTTCTTAAATATTATTTTTAGGAATAACGAATCCTGCCTAGCATCCGCTCCACGTTCAGCCCAACGGCTGGCCCGCAACCCACCGCAACCTGAGCACTGCCGCCGAGGAGGCACCCGATGAAGCCGCACAGCAGCTACCGATGTCGTCAGCGAATGTGGCGCTGAACGCCCCGCCCCATCCCCCTGCATCGACATCACTTTCTTGCTCAGGAGCTGCACCATGTCCATTCGCCGTTTCGCCCTGGCCGCCCTCGCCAGCGCCCTGATCGCCGGCCCAGCCGCCGCCAGCCAGACCCTGCTCAACGTGTCCTACGACCCGACCCGCGAGCTCTACACCGAGTACAACCAGGCATTCAACCGTCACTGGCAGGCCCTGGGCCATGAGGCGGTGCAGGTTCAGCAGTCCCACGGCGGCTCGGGCAAACAGGCCCGCGCGGTGATCGACGGCCTGCGTGCCGACGTGGTGACCCTGGCCCTGGCCGGCGACATCGACGAGCTCCATCGCCTCGGCAAGCTGCTGCCCGAGGACTGGCAGAGCCGCCTGCCCCAGGCCAGCACGCCCTACACCTCGACCATCGTGTTCCTGGTGCGCAAGGGCAACCCCAAGGGCATCCAGGACTGGGACGACCTGGTCAAGCCGGGTGTGGAGGTGATCACCCCCAACCCCAAGACCAGTGGCGGTGCGCGCTGGAACTTCCTCGCCGCCTGGGCCTTCGCCCAGCGTCACTATGGCAGCGAGGTGCAGGCCCAGGACTTCGTCGAGAAGCTCTACAGGAACGTGCCGGTGCTCGACAGCGGTGCCCGCGCCTCGACCATCACCTTCGTCAACAACCAGATCGGCGACGTGCTGCTGGCCTGGGAGAACGAGGCGCACCTGGCGCTGCGCGAGCAAGGCGGCGAGCAGTTCGAGATCGTCGCGCCGTCGCTGTCGATCCTCGCCGAGCCGCCGGTAGCGGTGGTCGACAAGAACGTCGAGCGCAAGGGCAGTCGCGCGATCGCCGAGGCGTACCTAGGCTACCTGTACAGCGCCGAAGGCCAGCGCATCGCCGCGAAGCACTTCTACCGCCCGCGTGACCCGGCGGTGGCCGCCGAGTTCGCCAAGCAGTTCGCCGACCTCGAGCTGGTCACGGTCGAGGGCGAGTTCGGCGGCTGGAAGCGCGCGCAGCCGAAGTTCTTCAACGACGGCGGGGTGTTCGACCAGATCTACCAGGTGCAGTGAACTCACTGAGCAACCCGAGGCTGGGTGCAGGCGCGTAGCGCCTATACCCACCGCAACAGAGCGGTGCGCGCGGCGCACCCTACCCTGACTCACCTGAAGGCATTCGCCATGCACCGCCGCACTTCCCCCGTGATTCCCGGCTTCGGCCTGACCCTGGGCTACACCCTGGTGTACCTCAGCCTGCTGGTGCTGATTCCCCTGGCCGCGCTGTTCCTGCATGCCGCCAAGCTCAGCTGGGGCGAGTTCTGGGCCATAGTCACCGCCCCCCGGGTGCTGGCCGCGCTCAAACTCAGTTTCGCCACCGCCCTGGGCGCCGCCCTGCTCAACGGCGTCATCGGCGCCCTGCTGGCCTGGGTGCTGGTGCGCTACCGCTTCGCCGGACGCAAGGTGATCGAGGCGATGATCGACCTGCCCTTCGCCCTGCCCACCGCGGTAGCCGGCATCGCCCTGACCGCGCTGTACGCGCCGAACGGGCCGATCGGCCAGTGGGCCGCCCAGCTGGGCTTGAAGATCGCCTACAGCCCGCTGGGCATCACCCTGGCGCTGACCTTCGTCACCCTGCCGTTCGTGGTGCGCACCCTGCAGCCGGTGCTGGCCGACATCCCCCGCGAGGTCGAGGAAGCCGCCGCCTGCCTCGGCGCCCGGCCGCTGCAGGTGCTGCGCCACGTGCTGCTGCCGGCCCTGCTGCCGGCCTGGCTGACCGGCTTCTCCCTGGCCCTGGCCCGCGGCGTCGGCGAGTACGGCTCGGTGATCTTCATCGCCGGCAACATGCCGATGAAGACCGAGATCCTGCCGCTGCTGATCATGGTCAAGCTCGACCAGTACGACTACACCGGCGCCACCGCCATCGGCGTGCTGATGCTGCTGGTCTCCTTCATCCTGCTGCTGGCGATCAATCTGCTGCAGCGTCGTCTGGCCCGCGCCTGAGGAAGCCAAGATGTCCACTGCCACCCTGATCATCGCGCCGGCCAGTGCCGCGCGCCGCGACCCGGCCTGGGGCCGCCGCCTGCTGATCGGCGCCGCCTGGCTGGTGTTCGCCCTGTTCCTCCTGCTGCCGCTGCTGGTGGTGCTGAGCGAGGCGCTCAAGCAGGGCCTGGGGCCCTTCTTCAGCGCGGTGCTGGAGCCCGACGCCCTGGCCGCCCTGCGCCTGACCCTGCTCGCCGTGGGCATCGCCGTGCCGCTCAACCTGGTGTTCGGCGTGGCCGCGGCCTGGTGCGTGAGCAAATACCAGTTCCGCGGCAAGAGCCTGCTGGTGACCCTGATCGACCTGCCGTTCTCGGTGTCGCCGGTGCTCGCCGGGCTGATCTACGTGCTGCTGTTCGGCGCCCACGGCTGGTTCGGCGAATGGCTGGCCGAGCGCGACATCCAGATCATCTTCGCCCTGCCCGGCATCGTCCTGGCCACCCTGTTCGTCACCGTGCCCTTCGTCGCCCGCGAGCTGATCCCGCTGATGCAGGAGCAGGGCACCCAGGAGGAGGAGGCGGCGCGCCTGCTCGGCGCCAGCGGCTGGCAGATGTTCTGGTACGTGACCCTGCCGAACATCCGCTGGGGCCTGATCTACGGCGTGGTGCTCTGTACCGCCCGGGCCATGGGCGAGTTCGGCGCGGTGTCGGTGGTCTCCGGGCATATCCGCGGCTACACCAACACCCTGCCGCTGCACGTCGAGATTCTCTACAACGAATACAACCACGTCGCCGCCTTCAGCGTCGCCAGCCTGCTGCTGCTGCTGGCCCTGCTGATCCTGCTGCTCAAGCAGTGGAGCGAGTCGCGCCTAGAGCGCCAGCACAGCCGTAACGGTGAGGAATAACGTCATGAGCATCGAAGTCAGCCACGTCAACAAGCGCTTCGGCGCCTTCCAGGCCCTCAGCGACATCAACCTGGACATCCGCAGCGGCGAACTGGTGGCCTTGCTAGGCCCCTCCGGCTGCGGCAAGACCAGCCTGCTGCGCATCATCGCCGGCCTGGAGACCCCGGACAGTGGCCGCATCGCCTTCCACGGCGAGGACGTCGGCGCCCGCGATGTGCGCGAGCGCAACGTCGGCTTCGTCTTCCAGCACTACGCCCTGTTCCGCCACATGACGGTGTTCGACAACGTCGCCTTCGGCCTGCGCATGAAGCCGAAGAAGCAGCGCCCGAGCGAGGCCCAGATCGCCAAGCGGGTCCACGAGCTGCTCGAGCTGGTGCAGCTGGACTGGCTGGCCGAGCGTTACCCCGAGCAGCTGTCCGGCGGCCAGCGCCAGCGCATCGCCCTGGCCCGCGCCCTGGCTGTGGAGCCCAAGGTGCTGCTGCTCGACGAGCCGTTCGGCGCCCTCGACGCCAAGGTGCGCAAGGAACTGCGGCGCTGGCTGGCGCGTCTGCACGAGCAGGTGCACCTGACCAGCGTGTTCGTCACCCACGACCAGGAAGAGGCGATGGAGGTGGCCGACCGCATCGTGGTGATGAACAAGGGCGTGGTCGAGCAGATCGGCACCCCGGCCGAGGTCTACCAGCAGCCGGCCAGCGACTTCGTCTACCACTTCCTCGGCGACGCCAACCGCCTGCAGCTCTCCGGCGACCGGCAACTGCTGTTCCGCCCCCACGAGATCTCGCTGTCGCACTTGGCCGAGGCCGGTCACCTGGCCGCCGAGGTGCGCGATATCCGCCCGCTCGGCGCCATCACCCGGGTGACCCTGCGCGTCGCCAGCCAGGCCGAGCCGATCGAGGCGGAAGTGGCCAAGGACCACGCCTGCCTGCAGCGGCTGGTGCGGGGCGCCACCCTGTATTTCCAGCCGCGCATCGCCCAGGCGTCGGCCCTCGGCTGAGGCCGCCGGGCCGCGACGCCAACCACGCACCAGGCCAATGGCCGGGCCAACCGGAAGGGGGCCTGGCCATTGGCCTGGCGGCATTTTTCCGACGAAATCACTCTTTAGGGGCATGTCAGGCAGCGGCACTCGCAGTACTCTTCCGTGCGGCGCGTCACGACGCGCAACCTTTTCCGCACTGCTCACAAAAAAAATAAGGAGCACCCCGGATGCGTACTCAGTCGTTTTTTCGACAGCTATTGATATGGACGCTCGGCGTCCTCGCCACTCTCCCGCCCCTGGCCTACGCCGAGGCCGCCAGCGCTCAGGTGCAAGTGCAGGTGTACGCCAGCCGCGCCACCAGCAGCCTGATGCTGTTACGCGGCGAAGGCTTCCAGAAGAGCCACCGGCAGCGCCTGGAGAACGATATCCAGACCCTCGCCGCCGCGGTGCACAGCCTGCCGCAGTCCAGCGACGTGCTGCGCGCCAGCCATCTCGAGCTGGTGGTCCAGCTGCGCCGCGGGGTGTCCTTCGGCCCCGGCGAGGAGAACATGCCCTGGGGCTACCCCAAGGAGCTGAGCAAGGCCCTGCGTGACTTCCTGCATGCCGCCCGGCAGCTGCCGTCCAGCGGCGAAAGCGAGTTGTCGGCGAAGATCGAATACCTCGCCGTGCAGTACCTCAGCCGCTCCTACATGGGCAGCTTCGAGATCGCCCGCGAACAACCGGGCACCTACCTGGGCCAGGACGAACGCCTGCTGATCCCGGCGGTCGACCAGGAGCTGGCGGCGCTGGGCGCGCAGGGCAGCAAGTTCAAGGTGCGCTGGGAATACCTCAAGGCCGCCCTGAGCGACATGAACAGCCAGAGCAACACCCTGGAAAGCGTCTCGGGCCGGCCCTTCGCGCCGATCACCGTGGATCGCCACAGCCGCGCCCTGAGCCAGCAGTGGATGGCGACGAACCCCTGAGCCAGCTCACCGGCGCCGGATCAGGCGCCGGCCTTGGGCGCGCGGATGCGGGTCGGTCCGGCCCGCTCGACCACCGCCCGTTCCACCTCCCGGCGCAGGCCGAGCAGGAAGGCCGCCTCGGCCGCGACGAACAGCGGGCCGATCGCCAGGCCCATGAGGTCGTCGACGAAGGCCGGCTTGCGCCCCTCGTAGTAGTGACCGACGAACTGGATCACCCAGCCGATGACGAACAGCGCCAGGCCGCCGCCCAGCCACAGACCGGTGGCCTGCGCCGCCAGGATCGCGCCGAGCCACAGGCATAGCCCCAGCAATGCGGCCATCAGCAGGCCGAAGCGCAGGTCCAGGCGCAGGTAGAACAGCCCGGCGACCAGCACCGCCAGGGTCGCCGGCGACAGCCACAGGCCCAGCACTTCGAACCCCGGGCGCGACAGCAGCACCGCCACCGCCAGGACGATCAGCGGCACGCCGATGAAGTGGCTGGCGATGTTGCGGCGGTCACGGTGGTAGGCGGCGTATTGCGCCAGGTGCTCGACTAGGCTTTTCATGCGGGTGATCCTCGGGCTGCACAGATGCGCCCATCATGCGCCCGGCGCACCGCGCCACTCTGTCGGCTAGCCGACAAACCCCCGGAGACCGCCGATGATCGAGAGCTACCGCGCCGCCCTGCTGGCCGGTCACTGGTTCAGCGCCTTGCCCGCGGCCCTGCAGGACGCCCTGCTGGCCGACGCCCAGGTGCAGCGGCTGGCGGCCGGGCAGCCGCTGTTCCGCCGCGGCGATCCGCCCAGCGGCCTGTACGCCCTGGTCGAGGGCGCCCTGCGCATCGGCGCGGTCAACGCCAACGGCAAGGAGGCGCTGCTGAGCCTGATCGAGCCGCCGTCCTGGTTCGGCGAGGTGTCGCTGTTCGACGGCCAGCCGCGCACCCACGACGCCTTCGCCGAATGCCCCTGCACCCTGCTGCTGGTGCCCCAGGCGCGACTGCTGGCCCTGCTCCAGCGCCAGCCGCAGCACTGGCGCGATTTCGCCCTGCTGATGAGCCAGAAGCTGCGCCTGACCTTTACCGCCCTGGAGGAGATGAGCCTGCTGCCGGCGGCGCCGCGCCTGGCCCGACGCCTGCTGCTGATCGCCGAGAACTACGGCGAAGGCGAGCCGCGGCGGGTGCTGCACCTGGCCCAGGAGCAGCTGGCGCTGATGCTCGCGCTGTCGCGCCAGACCACCAACCAGCTGCTCAAGGAGCTGGAAGCCCAGGGCATCGTGCGCCTGAACTATGGCGAGATCGAGCTGCTCGACCTGCCGCGCCTGCGCCGGGCCGCCCGCTGACGCAGCGCCGCGAGGGTGTATCCTCGACCCCGCTACCTCGACCTTCCCGCCAGCCAGAGCCCGATGCGCCGATGTCCGCCACCGCCAATCCACCGCTGCCCCCCGTCCTCGCCGGCCCCCTGCTGCGGCGCCTGCAGCCCGAGCGCCTGGTGCTCTGGCTGGTCGGCTCGCGGGCCTTGTCGCTGCGCCTGCAGCTGAGCTACGGCGAACAGGGCCAGGCGCCCGAGCAGCGCGACCATGTCCTCGACGACAGCCAATGCCGGGTGCTGCAGGTCGGCGAGCACGCCTTCGTCCACCTGATCGACCTGCAGCTGGACAGCCCGCTGCCCTGCGACGTGCGGATCGACTACGACCTGCTGATCGCCAGCGCCGACGGCCCCGCCCAGGGCATCGCCGAGTGGGCGCCGCACCTGCTGTACGAGGGGGCCGCGCGGCCGAACTTCGTCCTGCGCGCACGCCTCGACCAGCTGCTCCACGGCTCCTGCCGCAAGCCGCACCACCCCGCCGCCGACGGCCTGCTGTGCGCCGACCGCCTGCTGGCCCAGGCCCACGAACCCGAGCAGCGCCCGGCGCTGCTGCTGATGAGCGGCGACCAGGTGTACGCCGACGACGTCAGCGGCCCCATGCTGCGGGCGATCCACCAGTTGATCGAGCGCCTCGGCCTGTTCGGCGAACGCCTCGAGGGCGCCCTGGTCGAGGACAGCGACGCGCTCTATGCCCACGAGGTCGGCTACTACCAGCGCGCCGAGCTGCTGCCGGCGCTGGAGCACAACGACAGCCTGCGCGAACGCTTCTTCGGCGGGGTGAAGAAGCCGATCTTCACCACCAGCAGCGCCGACAACCACCTGGTCACCCTGGCCGAGATGCTCGCCATGTACCTGCTGGTCTGGTCGCCGACGCCCTGGACCCTGCTCGGCAGCCACCGGCCGCAACTGGACGCCGAACGGGCGCGGCGCTACGAGAGCGAACGCCAGCACGTCGAGGACTTCCGCGACGGCCTCGACCGGGTGGCCCGCGCCCTGGCCCATCTGCCGAGCCTGATGATCTTCGACGACCACGACGTCACCGACGACTGGAACCTGTCGGCGCAGTGGGAGGAGACGGCCTACGGCCACGCCTTCTCCAAGCGCATCATCGGCAACGCCCTGATCGCCTACCTGCTGTGCCAGGGCTGGGGCAACGACCCGCAGCCGTTCGCCGAGGTGCTGCAACGGATCGAGGCGATGAGCGCCGCCCGCGACGGGCGCAACCACATCGACAGCGGCGCCCAGGACGCCCTGATCGACAGCCTGCTGCGCTTTCACCACTGGCACTACGTGCTGCCGAGCGAGCCGGCGCTGCTGGTGCTCGACACCCGCACCCGGCGCTGGCGCAGCGAGCGCAGGCGCAAGCGGCCGTCCGGGCTGATGGACTGGGAGGCGCTGTGCGAACTGCAGCAGGCGCTGCTCGACCACCGGGCCGCGATCATCGTCTCGCCGGCGCCGATCTTCGGGGTCAAGCTGATCGAGGCGGTGCAGCGGCTGTTCACCTGGATCGGCCACCCGCTGATGGTCGATGCGGAGAACTGGATGGCCCATCGCGGCGCCGCCCAGGTGATCCTCAACATCTTCCGCCACTCGCGCACCCCGGGCTGCTACGTGGTGCTGTCCGGCGACGTGCACTACTCCTTCGTCTACCAGGTGCTGATCCGCCATCGCAAAAGCGCCCCGCATATCTGGCAGATCACCAGCAGCGGCCTGAAGAACGAATTCCCGCCGCGCCTGCTCGACTGGTTCGACCGCCTCAACCGCTGGCTCTACTCGCCACGCTCGCCGCTCAACTGGCTGACCAAGCGCCGGCGCATGCGGGTGGTGCCGCGCATCCCCAGCCGCAGCAAGGCCGGCGAACGCCTGTGGAACGGCGCCGGCCTCGGCCAGGTGTTCTTCGACGAGCAAGGGCAGCCGAAGGAAATCATCCAGCTCAACGCCGACGGCTCGGCGCCGGTCAGCTTCGTCGAGGACCGCGACGCCGCACGCCACGCGGCGCAGCAGGCACAGGCCGGCGGCGCGCTGACGATTGGTGACAAGTCAGCGCGCTAGGCCACCGGTTTATAGGTGCGAAGCTGCACGCCTCTAAAGGGGTGAATTGCCCCTGATTTCGTAGACACCGCCATGCATTTGCTCGAAGGGCTGATGTTGGCTGTTAAAGCTGACGCAGGCGACAGGCTGCTTTTGGCCGATAGTCGCCATTCGCTTCCAAGCGACTACCGTCCTAGCCGGAGCAAACCATGATCAACTAGAGGGGGAGCGGAGTGATCTACTTATGATCAGCTCAGAGACATCGAGCCGCTAGACAACTCACGCAACCCGTTTTATTTGCATGCCCTTATTAACCAACACGGCTTAAACCCATGAATCGCCGCAAGAAAATCAAACAGCTACTCGAGGCGCACGCCAAAAAGGCCAATGCCAAAAAGGCACCCAAGAAAAAATCCACGTACATAAGCAAAGCCGATCGGTTAAAACTGGCCGCTGAAGCCAGCCCGGATTCAAGCATCACTCCTGAGAGTTCGTAGGATGGGTTAAGCACAGCGATACCCATGCTGCCGCCGGCTCAGCACTTTGGTTTGTCTGGGTATCTGATGGGTAGCGTTTCACTCAACCCATCCTATTTATGTGCTGAAACCGGCCCAGTCTAAACGATCCCTTCTCCGCGCCAGCACCATGTAGCGCGCTACCCGCGACTCAGCGCAGCTTCTCCAGCAGCTGGTAGTACCACATGCCGACCGCCAGCATCGGGTTGCCCAGCTGCTCGCCCAGCGGCACCTTGATCTGCGGGCAGGCGGCGAAGGTGTCGAAGCGCGCCAGGCTGCCGGTCAGCGCCTCGGCCATGATCTCGCCCATGATGTGGCTGGTGGCGATGCCGTGGCCGGAGTAGCCCTGGCAGTACCAGACGTGGTCCGAGAGCTTGCCGAGCTGGGGGATGCGGTTGATCACGATGCCCATGGCGCAGCTCCACTGGAAGTCGATCGGCACGCCCTTGAGCTGCGGGAAGGTGCGCTCGATGCCCGGGCGCAGCTCGGCGGCGATGTCCCGCGAGTCGCGCCCCGAGTAGTTGGCGCCGCCGCCGAACAGCAGGCGGCCGTCGGCGGTCAGGCGGTGGTAGTCGAGGACGAAGCGGCAGTCGTAGACCGCCAGGTCCTGGGGGTTGATCGCCTTGGCCAGCTCGCCCAGCGGCGCGGTGGTGACGATGCCGCCCATGGCCGGGAAGATCATGCCCTTGAGCTTCTGCGGCTCCAGCTTGTGGTAGACGTCGCCGGCCAGCAGCACCTGCTGGGCATCGATCCGCCCCTCGGCGGTGATCACCGCCGGCTTGGCGCCGTGGACGATCTGCAGCACCTCGGAATGTTCGAAGATCAGTGCACCGAGGCCCTCGGCCGCCCGGGCCTCGCCGAGGCACAGGTTGAGCGGATGCAGGTGCATGTTGCGGGTGTTCTTGAGCGCTCCGCAGTACAGCTCGCTGCCCAGGTGCTCACGGACCCCGGCGCCATCGAGCAGGCTGACCTCCGCGCCCATGCCGCGGCGCACGGCCTCTTCACAGGCGGCCTCGAGCTCGGCCATGTGGCTGGGCTTCATCGCCGCGTGCAGGTGGCCGTGCTTGAGGTCGCAGGCGATGCCGTACTTGGCCACGCGCTGCTGGATGATCTGGTGGCCGCGCCAGCGCAGCTGCCAGATGAAATCGTCCACCTCCGCGCCCAGGGTCTTGCCCATCTGCTTGCGCATGGCGGCGTCGCCCGAGAGGCTGCCGGTGACCTGGCCGCCGCTGCGCCCGGTGGCGCCCCAGCCGATCTTCCGGGCCTCGACCAGGGCCACCTTGAGGCCGCGTTCGGCCAGCTCCACGGCGCTGGCCACGCCGGTGAAGCCACCGCCGATGATCACCACATCGACGCTGTGGTGGCCCTGCAGGGTCGGGTAGTGGGTTTCCTGGTTGAGGGTGGCGCTGTAGTAGGACGGGCAGCGCTCGGCGGCCGGCAGTGCGGCCTGGGTGACAGCATTCATGAAGTAATCCTCGTTACCGTAGGGTGCGCCGTGCGCACCGCAGGTCTTAGGGCGCGCGGAGACGCCTGGCCCCTGCGCACACAGATATATCGGTGCGCACAGGCTGGGCGCCCCCGCGCACCCGACGCATCGAAACCGGGTTCAGGCCTGGGTCAGGTACCAGCGCCAGTCCTGTTCGCCGACCTCGGCCATGAACTGGCGGTACTCGGTGCGCTTGACCGCCAGGTAGACCTTGAGGAAGTCCTCGCCCAGGGCCTCGCGGGCCCAGGCGGAGCCTTCCAAGGCCTGGATCGAGGTCAGCCAGTCGGTCGGCAGCAGCGTCTTGGCCTGGGCATAGCCATTGCCCTCGATGGGCGCGCCCGGGTCGAGGTTCTCGCGGATGCCGCGGTGGATGGCGGCGAGGATCGCCGCCGCGGCCAGGTAGGGGTTGGCATCGGCGCCGCAGATGCGGTGCTCGATATGCCGGCTGGCGGCCGGCCCGCCCGGCACGCGCAGGCTGACGGTGCGGTTGTCGACGCCCCAGGTCGGCGCCAGCGGCGCGTAGCTGTTGGCCTGGAAGCGCCGGTAGGAGTTGGCGTTGGGGCAGAACAGCAGCAGGGAGTCGAGCAGGCTGGCGAGCATGCCGCCCAGGGCCTGCTTGAGCAGGCTGCCGGCCGGGCCGTCGAAGTCATCGGGGCGGCCGGCCAGCAGGTTGTTCCCGGCCGCGTCGGCCAGGCTGACATGCATGTGCATGCCGGTGCCGGCCAGGTGGTCGAAGGGCTTGGCCATGAAGCAGGCCTGCATCCCGTGGCTGTTGGCCACGCCCTTGACCAAGCGCTTGTAGCGCACGGCCTGGTCCATGGCCGCCAGCGCCTCGCCATGCTCCAGGGTGATCTCCACCTGGCCCGGGGCGTACTCGGAGATCGCCGTGCGTGCCGGAATGCCCAGGGCCTTGCAGGCGGCGTAGAGGTCCTTGAGGAAGGGTTCGAGCTGCTCCAGCTCACGCAGGCCGTAGACCTGGGTGCTGCGCGGCCGGCCACCATCGGCGTCCCGCGCCGGCTGCGGCCGGCCCTCGGCGTCGCGGCGCTGGTCGAGCAGGTAGAACTCCAGCTCGCAGGCCATCACCGGGTGAAAGCCGTCGGCCTTGAGTTGCTCGATCACCCGCACCAGGACGTGCCGGGGATCGGCGACGGTGGCCGGCAGGCCCTGCTGCGGGTGCATGCTGACCTGCAGCGCGGCGGTGGGGATGCGTCGCCAGGGCAGGCGCACCAGGCTACCGGGCAGCGGGTAGGCGCGGCAGTCGATGTCGCCGACCTCCCAGACCAGCCCGGAGTCCTCGACGTCGTCGCCATTGATGCTCAGGCCGAGGATGGTGCTGGGCAGCGGCCGGCCGCTCTGGTACACGGCGAGCAGCTCGTCGCGGTGCAACAGCTTGCCGCGCGGCACGCCGTTGGCGTCGAGGATGAACAGCTCGAACAGCTCGATATCGGGGTTGTGCGCCAGGAAATCCTGGGCGTCCTGCACGGATGCGAATGACATGGGACTCTCGTTAGCGCCGGCATGGCGCACTGTGCCCGCGAAGCTGCGGCGCGAACGCGGCAGCAGGCGGCAGGTCACTGATGGAAAGGGCCGCAACGAGTTGCGGCCGTCCTATTCAGATATAGCCGAGAGGGGCGTCCGGCGGGCGCGCGTGGCGGCAATGCCACAGCGCCCAGAAGGCGAGGATTTCAGGCAGGCGGGAGTTGCGCCCGTCGACGCCGAGCGCACCGCCGACCCGGCGGACCGGGCAGGTGGGGGACAGGGCGCAACGACGGGCTGGCGAATTCATGGCCAGCAGGCTCGCACGGCGCTCGGGGGCGATTAAATGCGATTGTTCGCACGCTCGGTTGCGCCCGCACTAAACAATGCCGCGCCCCCGGCCCTCGCCCCCTGGTCGTCCAGGCTCAGCCGGAAATGCTGTGGCGGCGGATAAAGCCCCGGTCCAGGTAATCCTTCCAGCGGCCGAACAGCTGGCCGCCGGCACTCCACTGCTGCCAGCCCATCAGGGCGCCGCCATCGCCGGTGGCGAGCAGCGCCAGGCTGTGGCGCTGCGGCTGGTAGCGGCGCAGCGCCTGGCCACGCAGCACGGCGCCGAGGTTGGCCGCCAGCACCGGCCCCTGGCGCACCGCGTAGACCCCGCTCTTGCGCGCCCCGGGCAGGCTGGCGCAGTCGCCGACGGCGAACGTCCAGGGGTGGGAGTGGCTCTGCAGGGTCGCGCCGATCTGCACGAAGCCGCCCTCGTCGCAGGCCAGGCCGCTGCCGGCCAACCAGGGCAGGGCCCGGGCGCCGCTGGCCAGGAGCAGGCGACTGCCGCGCCAGACCGGCTCGGCGCCGCTGAGCAGGCGCTCGCCGTCGATCTGCTCGATCGGGCAGTGCTCGCGCACCCGCACCCGGCGCTGGCGCAGGTGTCCCCAGGCGCGCATATGCAGGCCGGGGTTGTGGCCATCGAGCAACTGGCCGGCGCAGAACAGCGACAGCTCGGGCACCTGGCCGGCCAGGGCCAGGGCCAGCTCGACCCCGGCGGCGCCGCCACCGAGGATCGCCAGCGGCTGCGGCTCGGCCTGCCAGGCCCGCCAGCCGTGGAGAAAGGTGGCGAAGGGTTTCACCGCCAGGACCTGCATGGCGGCGCCGCGCTGCGGCGGGGCGGCCACCTCGGCACCGACGTTCAGCGACAGCCAGCGGGTCGCCAGGCGCCGGCCATCGTCGAGCCGAACCTGGCGCTGCTGCGGGTCCAGACCCGCGGCCTGGGCGACGATCAGCTCGACCTTGGCCGCGCGGCACAGCGGGTCCAGCTCGATGCGGCAGTCCTCCGGGCTGAAGCGCTGCGCCAGCAGCCCCGGCAGCATGCCCGAGTACCAGGCCTGCGGGCCGGCGCTGAGCAGGGCGATACGCCCGGGCGGCCGCTCGACCAGGGCCCAGCGACGCAGCACGCCGAGGTGGGCGTGGCCGGCGCCGAGCAGGATCAGGTCATAGTGGTTCATCGCGCTATCGGCTCTTCAAGGCTGGCCAGGCGCAGAGGATGGCGGCAGCGGGCGCCGTCGCGCAAGGCTCATTCAAGGCGCGGCGGGCTGCAGGCGCGGATCGGCGAAGTAGCTCTGCGCGCGCTCGCCGGTGTTGTCGCTGTCGGCGGCGAACACCACCCCGAGGATGCGTGACGGCGCGCTGCCGAAGGCGGCGATGGCATCGGCGCGCAGGTCGCGGCGCTCGCTCAGCCACTGCCCGAGCGGCGCGTCCGGACCACGCAGCACGCGCATCTCGACCTGCTCGGTGTAGGCGCTGCGGGCATGGCTGCCGGGCGCCTGGCGGTTGTCCCAGACGTAGCTGAGGGTCGCCGCCGGCAGGCTGGGGTCGTAGAAGGTGCGCGCCAGGCGCAGCTTCTGCCGGGTCAGGAACGGCAGGCTGGCCAGCGGGTAGTCGAGCAGCACATAGACCCGCGCGGCATAGTCGTCACCCTCGCGGGTGGCGAAGCGCGCCTGCTCCAGGCGCCGCTCGCTGCGCCACTGCCAGCTCAGCTGCCAGGGCCGGTCGCCGGGCAGATCGAGCGGGTGCAGCAGGCCGCCGGCCGCGGCATCGGCGTCGATGTGCAGCACCAGGCGACCGTCCCGCTCGACCAGGCTGCGGGTCGGCGCCTGCAGCTTGGGGATATCGGCGACACGCCAGGGCGGCGACCACTCGGCCGCCGGCGGTCCGGCCGTCCAGGGCGTGAGGACGTTGTCTGGCGCCGCCTGAGTGAGTGGCGCGACCAGCAGCAGAACACTTAGCAGCCGGCGCATCAGTTGCGTCTCCAGGTATGGAAACGCTCGACCCAGCGCAGCAGCGCCTGGGGCGCATGGGCGCGCTTCCACTCGCCGGCCGCGTACTTGTTGGCCTCGGCCAGGGTCGGGTAGCTGTGGATGGTGCCGAGGATCTTGTTCAGGCCGAGCTCGTGCTTCATCGCCAGCACGTACTCGGCCAACAGTTCGCCGGCCTGCTCGCCGACGATGCTGACGCCGAGGATGCGGTCCTTGCCCGGCTCGGTGAGCACCTTGACGAAGCCGTGGGCGGCCTCGTCGGCGATGGCCCGGTCGAGGTCGTCGATACCGTAGCGGGTCACCTCGTAGGCCACCCCCTGCTGCTGCGCCTCGCCCTCGGAGAGGCCGACCCGCGCCACTTCCGGCGCGGTGAAGGTGCAATAGGGGATCACCCGGTAGTCCGCCTTGAAGCGCTTGAAGGGGGCGAACAGCGCGTTGACCGCGGCGTACCAGGCCTGGTGCGCGGCGACATGGGTGAACTGGTAGGGGCCGGTGACATCGCCCACCGCATAGATATTGGGGAAGCGCGTGGCCAGGTACTCGTCGGTCTCCAGGGTGCCGTTGTCGCGCACCACCAGGCCCAGCTCCTCGACCCCGTAGCCGCTGACGTTGGCCACCCGGCCGAGGGCCAGCAGCAGGCAGTCGAAGGCGATGGTCACCTGCTCGCCGGTGTCGAGGCGGCGGGCCACCATGCGCTGCTCGCCGTCGACCAGCTCGAAGCGCTCGGCCTGGTGCTGCAGGCGCACGTCGACGCCATCGGCCTGCAGGCTGGCCAGCAGCGCCGCGCTGGCGTCGCTGTCCTCGCGTGGCAGCAGGCGTTCGGCCATCTCCACCTGGATCACCTGGCTGCCGAGGCGCTGGAAGGCCTGAGCCAGCTCGCAGCCGATCGGCCCGCCGCCCAGCACCAGCAGCCAGCGCGGCCGCTCGCGCAGGGTCCAGATGGTGTCCGAGGTGAACGCCTGCACCTGCTCCAGGCCGGGAATCCTCGGCACCAGCGGGCGCGCCCCGGCGGCGATGATCAGGTTGCGACTGCTCAGGGTCTCGCCGCCCACCTCCACCGTCCAGGGCGAGGTGATGCGCGCCTCGCCCTCGATCACCTCGACGCCCAGGCCGGTGTAGCGCTCGACCGAGTCATGCGGGGCGATGTCGCCGATGACCCGCTGCACGCGCTGCATCACCGCGGCGAAATCCACCTCGCCGCTCACCCCGCGCAGGCCCAGGGCCTCGCCCTTCTTCAACTCGTGGGCCAGCTTGGCCGAACGCAGCAGCGCCTTGGACGGCACGCAGCCGGTGTTCAGGCAGTCGCCGCCCATCTGGTGCTTCTCCACCAGGCTGACCCTGGCCTTTACCGCGGCGGCGATATAGGCGCTGACCAGGCCACCGGCGCCGGCGCCGATCACCAGCAGGTTGCGCTGGAACCGCTTGGGCTTCTTCCAGCCGGCGTAGACCCGGCGCGCCTTGATCAGCTCCAGCAGCTTGCGCGCCAGCAGCGGGAACAGGCCGAGCAGGACGAAGGCGCCGAGCAGCCCGGGCGAGAGGATGCCGCCCAGGGTCTCGAGCTG
Organism: Pseudomonas sp. LPB0260; assembly: GCF_013388395.1. Taxonomy (NCBI): domain Bacteria; kingdom Pseudomonadati; phylum Pseudomonadota; class Gammaproteobacteria; order Pseudomonadales; family Pseudomonadaceae; genus Pseudomonas; species Pseudomonas sp. LPB0260. Next base: position 1,041,923 of record NZ_CP058247.1, read on the forward strand.
GCCCAGTTCGCGGCCGGCGTTCACGTAGACCAGGGTGCCCGGCAGCATGCCGACCTGGCTGACCCACCAGAAGGTGCGCAGCGGCAGGCGGGTCAGGCCCATGGCCAGGTTGATCAGGAAGAACGGGAAGATCGGCACCAGGCGCAGGGCGAACAGGTAGAAGGCGCCCTCGCGCTCGATGCCGGCGTCGATGCTGGCCAGGCGCCGGCCGAAGCGCCCCTGCACCCAGTCGCGCAGCACGAAGCGGCTGCTGAGCATGGCCAGGCTGGCCCCCAGGGTGGAGGCGAACGACACCAGCACGAAACCTTCCAGCAGGCCGAACAGGGCACCGGCCAGCAGGGTCATCAGCGCCGCGCCGGGCAGCGACAGGGCGGTGACCGCGACATAGCCGAGGAAGAACAGCCCGGCGGCCTGCCAGGGACTGGCCGCGACCTGGGCATTCAGCGCCGCCTGCTGGGCCTTGAGCACCTCCAGGCTGAGGTACTGGCCGAGGTCGAAGACGAAGAACGCGGCGATCAGGGCGCCGATCAGCGCCACCAGCAGCAGTTTGCGAAGGTTCATCCGATGTGGGTCTCCGGTGCACAGCCACTGTGCGAGTTGAGGGTGAAGCCGCCCAGCAGGGCCGCCGCGGGCGGCTCCAGGCCGACGCCGAGCAGCCGCGCACGATAGGACAGGGCAGCCGGGCTGCCCGCCGGCCACTGGCGGTCGAAGTCGGCGACAAAGGCATCATGGGCGTAATCCAGGGCCAGCGCCTCAATAAACAGACCATCGCGCTCGCAGCGATACAGCGCATGCGGATGCGGGCGGGTGGCGATGCGGCTGAGCAGGCCGTAACGACCGTCGGCGAAGTTCGGCAGGCCGGCGGCGCCGTTGTTGATCAGCGCGCCGTTGGCCAGGTCGAGGGCGACGGCGGCGCAGGTGTGACTGGTGGCCAGCACCTGCACGCCGCTGGCGGCGAACCAGGCATCCAGCTGCTGCCGGCGCGCCGGCGCGCTGAGTGATTCGCGCGAGCAGCCCCAGCCGGCCAGGGAGCGCTCGTCGCCATGGCTGATGGCCACCCGCCGGCCGCCGACACTGACCAGGGCACTGACCGGCCTCTCCGCCAGGCACGCGGCCATCCCCGGCAGCCCCCGCACCGTTTCGTTCAGCTCGGCCTGAATGGCGTTGGAGCGCGCCACCACGGCGTCATCCACGCTCATCGGGTAGGCGCAGCCGCAGCCGGCGCCGCTGTCGGCGCCTCGACCCAGCTCGGTCTCGACGTTGCCGCGCAGGGCCAGGTGGCCGGCCAGGCCCTGTTCCACGGCCTGGAAGATGGCCGGATCGCGGTCGAACCAGTGGGCATCACCGTTGAACACGGCGCGCGCCGCCGGCTCGGCGGCCAGCAGGCGTTGCGCGGCGGCCAGGGCCTGGCGGTTGCCATACAGGCCGCCGAGCACATAGAGCGTGTCGCAGTCGAACAGCGGCGCGCCGGCGAAGGCCTCGCGCGGCAGGCGGTAGTCCAACGGGCAGTCGCGACCGGCGCGCATCAGGCTTCAGCCCCCAGCCAATGAGCGGTAGGGTGCGCCGTGCGCACCCATTCCGCAGGCAGATGCCTGGTGCGCACGGCGTACCCCACGACGCCAAGCAGCATCAGGCAGTCCTCCGTAACCAGCCGGGCAGCAGGTAGCCCAGCACGCACAACCCCAATCCATACAGGTTGGTGCCCAGCAGCAGGGCGTACTTGCCCTCGCCGATGGCCCAGGCCTGGGGAATCCAGCCGAGGGTCAGGGCCAGGCCGAGGCCGAGGCCACACCAGAAGCTCAGGTGGAAACCCAGGCGAGTCGGCCGCACCAGGCCGTGGAGGATGAACACCGGGGCCAGGCCGATGACCATGGTGCCGCTGATGGTGGTGGCCTTGAGAATGTCGGTGCCGGCGATCATCGGCAGGTTGCCGAGCAGGGCGAACAGCACCATCACCGCCATGCCCACACCGATGGCCTTCTGCCCCAGGTCGCGGCCGGCCAGCAGCGGCAGCTCGCGCCCGGCCAGCTTGGCCAGGCTGGAGAAGGTCGAGTCCAGGGTCGAGCCGGCGGCCGAGACCATTACCACGGTCATCACCAGCAACGCGCCGATGCCCATGCTCTTGGCCAGGGCCGCCGGCACGTTGTCGCTGGCGGCCAGGCCACTCAGCTGGGCGTGTACGCCGATCAGGCTGAAGGCGAGGATGGCGAAGAAGCCCAGCACCCCGGCGACGATGAAGGAGCGGCGCATGGTCTGCTCCTCGCTGATGAAGCCGCGGTCGGTCAGCACCGGGTCGTGGAAGCCATAGCTGAAGATCTGCAGGCCGGCCACCAGCAGCAGGTCGACCCCGGCGTCCAGGGCCCAGTGGCTGGTGCTGGCCAGCTCGGCTGGCGAGTGCTGCGGCAGCACCAGGCCCAGCACCCAGACCAGGGCGACGACGAAGATCGCCGCCTGCGCCGCATCGGTGAGGATCGAGCTGCGCAGGCCGCCGCGCAGGCTGTAGGCCAGGGTCACGGCGGTGAACAGCAGGGCGGCGCCGATGAACTCGGCGCTGCCGGAGTCGCCGTAGTAGCCGCCGACCACCGCGGTGTTGCTCCACACCTCGTTGAACAGGCGGATAAGGATGGCCGCGGAGAAGGCCAGGGCCGCGCCGCGGCCATAGTGGCTGCTGAGAAAGCCGACCAGGCTGGTGGCGGCGAAGCGCCGGCGCAGGCGGTAGATGACCAGGCCGGTGAGCGGGATCGACAGCCAGTAGGTGGCGTAGGCCAGGCCGCCGACCAGGCCGTAGCTGGCCCCCAGGTTGGCGGCGTTGGTCACCGACTTGGCGAAGATCCAGCTGATGAAGATGCTCGAGGTCAACAGCCAGGGCGCCGCGCTGCGGCCCTGGCTGTCCTCGCCGTTGAAGAAGCCGCCGAGGGTCACCGCCCGGGGCGACAACGCCACCATCAGCACCCCGTAAGCCAGCAGAAAGCCCCAGAAAAACAGCCCGATCACGCCGCTTCCATCCATACGTCAGTCCTTATCAGTTGAGGGCGCCAGCAGCCCCGTAGCGTGCGCCATGCGCACCAAGCGCGAACAGCTCCGTAGGGTGCGCCGTGCGCACCAGCGTCCGCTGCATGCTCTGGTGGTGCGCACGGCGCACCCTACCGGCGCTAGTCATTGAGGGCGCCGCCGCAGCTTGAGCCCTGGCCGGCGGTGCAGGCGAAACAGTGGTCGCGGGTGACGATCGGGTTGCCATCCAGTTCGCGGCCAAGCAGGTCGCGCAGGTGGGCGCGCTCGCGTCCGATCAGCTGGCCCTGCAACTGCAGCGGCAGTTCGAGCATCTGGTTGAAGTCGCAGTCGTACAGGTAGCCCTGCCAGTCGACGCTGACCAGGCTGCGGCACATCAGCGTGTCGAGGTTCTCGGGACGGTAGCTGTCGCGCAACAGTTGCATGTAGTCGTTGAACTGGCCCTTGCTGACCAGGGTGCTGCCGAAACGGGCGATCGGCTGGTTGGTGATGCACAGCAGATGGTTGAAGACGATGCCGAAGTCTTCGCGCAGGTGGCGTTTGTAGTCGGCCTCCAGCGCCGCCTGGGGTGGCGGCAGGCGCGGACCCTGGGGGTTGTACACCAGATTGAGGAGCAGCTCGCTGCCGTCCTGGCCGTAGCCCAGGGCGTTGAGCTTCTTCAGGCCTTCGATGCTGGCGTCGAACACGCCATCGCCGCGCTGCTTGTCGACGTTGTCGCGCGAGTAGCAGGGCAAGGAGGCCGTGACCTCCACACCCTGCTCGGCGAGGAACCCGGCCAGGTCTTCGTAGCCTGGCTCGCTGAGGATGGTCAGGTTGCAGCGGTCGATCACCCGCAGGCCCTCGCGCCGGGCATGGGTGACGATCTCGCGAAAACGCGGGTGCATTTCCGGCGCCCCGCCGGTGAGGTCCAGGGTATGCACCGGGTGGGCGTCGATGACCTGGTGCAGCAGCGCCAGGCTCTCGTCGGTCATGGCCTCGGTGCGGGTCGGCCCGGCATTGACGTGGCAGTGCAGGCAACGCTGGTTGCAGCGATAGGTCAGGTTGATCTGCAGGGCTTCCAGGTGGCCACGACGGATCGCCGGGAAGGCCAGCTGGTCGAGCAGGGGGAGCATGGCGCGCACGGTTAACTCCTTGGCAAATACCGACTATAGAGGAGGCTCCGGCGCTTTTGTTACAGACCCGTCCCGGGCTGCGGGCTTTTGTTTTACAAATTCTGCACCCCTGGAGGGGCTCGTCCGACTCCGAAGACCGGGCAAAAAAAGACCCGCCTTAGCGGGTCTTCTTGCATCACCGGCCTCAGGCCAGTTCGTCGAAGCACTCCTTGATGATCGCCAGGCCCTTGTCCAGCTGGGCATCCGGCGCGGTGACCGGCACCAGCACCCGGAGCACGTTGCCGTAGGTGCCGCAGGACAGCAGGATCAGCCCCTTGTCCCGCGCCTTGGCGACGATCTGCCCGGTCAGCGCGGCATTGGGCTTGTGCAGGTCGCCGTCCTCGAACAGCTCCACGGCGATCATCGAGCCCAGGGCGCGCACGTCGCCGATGGCCTTGTGCTTGGCCTGGATCTCCTTCAGGCCGCTGACCAGGCGCTCGCCGACCGCCTTGGAGCGCTCCAGCAGCTTCTCCTCGTCGAACACCTGCATCACCGCCAGGGCCGCGGCGCAGGCGATCGGGCTGCCGGCATAGGTGCCGCCCAGGCCACCCGGGGCGATGGCGTCCATGTACTCGGCCTTGCCGCACACGCCGGCCAGGGGGAAGCCGCCGGCGATGGACTTGGCGAAGGTGGTCAGGTCGGCGGCCACGCCCATCTGCTCCATGGCGAAGAAGGTGCCGGTGCGCCCGGCTCCGGTCTGCACCTCGTCGGCGATCAGCAAGATGCCGTGCTGGTCGCACAGCGCACGCAGGCGCTGCATGAAGTCCTTGGGCGCGACGTAGAAGCCGCCCTCGCCCTGCACCGGCTCGACGATGATCGCGGCGATGTCGCGGGGTTCGGCGTCGTTCTTGAAGATGCGCTCGATGCTGGCCATGGCGTCGTCGCTGCTGACCCCATGCAGCGCACAGGGGTACTGGGCGCGATACACGCCGCCGGGCATCAGGCCCATGCCGGCCGAATAGGGCGCGACCTTGCCGGTCAGGCTCAGGGTCATCATGGTGCGGCCGTGGTAGCCGCCGGTGAAGGCGATCACCCCGGCGCGGCCGGTAGCGGCGCGGGCGATCTTCACCGCGTTCTCCACCGCCTCGGAGCCGGTGGTGACCAGCAGGGTCTTCTTGGCGAAGTCGCCCGGCACGCGCGCGGCGACCTGCTCGCAGACCTCGACATAGGGTTCGTAGGCCAGCACCTGGAAGCAGGTGTGGCTGAGCTTGGTCAGCTGCTCCTGCACCGCGGCGATGATCTTGGGGTGCAGGTGGCCGGTGTTGAGCACGGCGATGCCGCCGGCGAAGTCGATGAACTCGCGGCCCTCGACGTCGGTGACCGTGGCGTTCTCCGCGCGGTCGGCGAAGATCGGGTGGATCTGCCCCACGCCACGCGGAACGGCGGCGGTGCGGCGCTGCATCAGGGATTCATTGGTCTTGCTCATGACTTCCTCGGGGTAGGGTGCGCAAGGCGCACCGGAAAGTTATGCGTAGGGTGCGCCGTGCGCACCGAAAATTTAGCCAAGGTGCGCGCGGCGCACCCTACGAAAGGACGATCAGATACCCAGGCACAGGTATTTGATTTCCAGGTAATCCTCGATGCCGTACTTAGAGCCCTCGCGGCCCAGGCCGGAGGCCTTGACCCCACCGAACGGCGCCACCTCGTTGGAGATCAGCCCGGTGTTGATGCCGACCATGCCGTACTCCAGGGCCTCGGCCACGCGGAACACCCGGCCCAGGTCGCGTGCATAGAAGTAGGAGGCCAGGCCGAACTCGGTGTCGTTGGACATGGCGATCACCTCGGCCTCGTCCTTGAAGCGGAACAGCGGCGCCAGCGGACCGAAGGTCTCCTCCCTGGCCACCGCGGCGTCGCGCGGCACGTCGGTGAGGATGGTCGGCTCGAAGAAGCTGCCGCCCAGGCTGTGCGGCTTGCCGCCGGTGAGCAGCTTGGCGCCCTTGCCCACGGCGTCGGCAATGTGTTCCTGGACCTTGGCCACGGCCTTGTCGTCGATCAGCGGGCCGGTGGTGACGCCCTCCTCCAGGCCGTTGCCGATCTGCAGCTTGGCCACCGCGGCGGCCAGCTTTTCGGCAAAGGCATCGTAGACCGCATCCTGCACGTAGATACGGTTGGCGCAGACGCAGGTCTGGCCGTTGTTGCGGTACTTGGAGATCAGCGCGCCTTCCACCGCCTTGTCCAGGTCGGCGTCGTCGAACACGATAAAGGGCGCGTTGCCGCCCAGCTCCAGCGACACCTTCTTGATGTCCTGGGCACACTCGGCCATCAGCTGGCGGCCGATCTCGGTGGAGCCGGTAAAGCTCAGCTTGCGCACGATCGGGTTGCTGGTCAGCTCGCCGCCGACTTCGCCGGCGCTGCCGGTGACCACGCTGAGCACGCCCTTGGGAATGCCGGCGCGCTCGGCCAGGGCCACCAGGGCCAGGGCGGAGAAGGGGGTCTGCGAGGCCGGCTTGATCACCATGGTGCAGCCGGCGGCCAGGGCCGGGCCGGCCTTGCGGGTGATCATCGCCGCCGGGAAGTTCCACGGGGTGATGGCGGCGGTAACGCCGATCGGCTGCTTGAGCACGATCAGGCGCTTGTCCGACTGGTGGCCGGGAATCACGTCGCCGTAGACGCGCTTGGCTTCCTCGGCGAACCACTCGATAAAGGAGGCGGCATAGGCGATCTCGCCCTTGGCCTCGGCCAGCGGCTTGCCCTGCTCCAGGGTCATCAGGCGGCCGAGGTCGTCCTGGTTCTCCATCAGCAGCTCGAACCAGCGACGCAGCTTGGTCGCCCGCTCCTTGGCGGTCAGCGCACGCCAGGCCGGCAGCGCACGGTCGGCGGCCTCGATGGCGCGGCGGGTCTCGGCGGCGCCCATCTTCGGCACGCTGCCGAGGATCTCGCCGGTGGCGGGATTGTTGACCTTGATGGTCTGGCCGCTGTCCGCGTCGAGCCATTGGCCATCGATATAGGCCTGCTGACGGAACAGCTGGGTGTCTTTCAGTTGCATGGCAGTCTCCTTCAAGTCCCGACACCCAGGCGTCGGACGGTCGTTACTGGAGTCACGGGGCGGTGCCCGTCGAAAAGTCTAGCCCTCGCGATGGCGCGAGCTGGCGGCCCTGACGGGCCCATGCAGAGTTCGAACGGCTGGCGGCGCACAGAGTTCCGCACAGTTTCAATCTCTGCGTTTGAAATCTCAAACGAATCCTAGGGTCGGCTGGGGTAAAGGGCAATAGGCTGTTCGAAAAAATTAACGACGCATAGCGCCAGCTGGCAAGTACCGGTCGGTCCAGGGCAGGCTCGGGGCACTCGTGCAGAATCGCGAACATCGCGCCAGCATGGACGCCTGCCGGCTAGATGCGTATGATTGCGCCCGCATTGCATCCGTAGCTCAGCTGGATAGAGTACTGCCCTCCGAAGGCAGGGGTCGTGGGTTCGAATCCCGCCGGGTGCGCCATCTCAAACAAAAAGGCCCAGGTGAAAACCTGGGCCTTTTTGTTTTTCGTCTTCAGGACGCGCCAGCACGCTGCTGGCGGACGACTCCAGCGCCTCAGACCGGCTCACGCCTCGACCCGCCAACGGTTGGGTAGGCCAGCCAGGCCATGCCGAGCAGTATCAGAACGGCGCCGCCACAGGCCATGCCGGAGGGGGCCTCCTGGAACCATATGGCCTGCAGCAGCAGGGCAAACAGGCTGGCCATGTAGCTGTAGGCGATTACCGTGGCAGGCGGCAGGTGGTAGATGGCGCGGTGCAGCAGCCAGAAGGTCACCAGGGTGGCGCTGACGGCCAGATAGACCACCCAGCCGAGGTCAGCCGCCGTCATCCATTGCAGGCTCTGCCAGCGCTGTCCCGGCAGGCTCAGCAACGCCAGCAGCACGCCGCCGGCGAGCATGTTGCCGCAGGCCAGCGAGGCGGCGCTGCGCTGCGCGCCCAGCCAGGGTTTGCAGCGCAGGGTCAGCGGCGCGTAGAGCGCCAGCGCCAGGCAGCCGATCCCGTACAGTCCGTAGGCGTAGGCATCGAACCGGGCTTGGTCGAGGGCCAGCAGCGCCAGAGCGCCGCAGGCGGCGGTCAGGTTCGGCCAGAGTCGTTGCAGCACCGGCGTGCCCAGCAGCAGGCGTTCGCACCCGAGCGTGAGCAACGGTATGGTGACGAACAGCATGGCGATGTCCAACGCCCCGGTATGCTTGAGCGCTTCGAACATGCTGGCGAAATGTATCGCCAGCAGTCCGCCGAGCAACGTGTGAGCGGCCACGGCCGGCCGGCCTATCGCACTGCGTCGCCGCCACAGCAGGGGCAGGAACAGCAGGCCGGACAGCAGCAGGCGCAGGGCGATCAGTGGCAGCGCATCCAGGGTCGGGCCAAGTTCGGCGACGGCGAAGAATGACAGCGCCACCAGCAACGCCCAGAGCAGCATGCACAGATGGGCATTCAGCACGGCCTGCGCTCCCGGCAGATCGTCGTACGGGTCAGAACCGGGCCAAGCGGCCCGCTGACGGTGTGTCCTTGTTTCATATGCAGATCCTGTCGGTAACTGATTCCAGTCAGTAAGCGTGAGTGCCACCCGAAAAGCGCTGGGCAGGCGGAAGCCGATCACGGCGCAAAGGCGCAGCAATACCTTCGTTGTAAGTTGGCGCGGGGCTTCAGGCTCGCCAGGCGAAGTTGTCGCGAGCCAACGACTCAAGTCAGCGCGGCGCTATCGGCCACCAGGGACTTCAGCACCAGCGCCTGGAAGTGCTCTATCAGCCACTCGATTGAGGACGCCCCCTCGGCGGGGGGACAATCTGGCGCCCCCTCGAGCATGGCGATCAGCGCATGTACCACGGCGACCACATTGCCAATGGCGAACAGCCTCCGGCGCATGCCCTCGCGGATCATCTCGCCGAGCAAGTCGTGGTAACGGCGGCGCACTCCCTGGATATGGCGCTGCTGAGCAGAACTCAGGCTACGAAACTCGAACCGGGTCAGGGCCGCGCCCAAGTGGTTGGCTAGCAGGAAGCGGATGTAGGCGTCAATGTAGCTGCGCACCGCTTGCCGTGGATCATGGCCGTGGCACTGCTGCTTGCGCAGCACGTACAGCAGCGCCTCCTCGTAGTCCTCGATCAGCTCGTAAAGCAGGCCTTGCTTGCTGTCGAAATGGTTGTAGAGCGAGCCGGCCTGCACGCCGATCGCGCTGGCCAGCCTGCGTACGCTGACGCCGTTGAAGCCCTGCGTCACGAACAGCTCAAGCGCGACCACGCGCACCTGGTCACTGGCCGGCGCCAGCGAAGAAGCCGGCGCGCAGCTGGCGCGGGCGGACGAGACTCGAACGGACTGTTGCATTGGCTTTTACTCAGCAGGCTAATGCCGACCAGTCGGACTGGCCGGCGACACGACAGACAACGATCTTTTTCGCGACACATCAGAGCGCTTTCGCGGACAGCGCGCCGGTGCAGTCATCGCCCCATGGTGTTCGACCCTGAGCGCTCAGGACCGACATCGATGCCTACCTGGCCTCGCCCGGCTCCGCAGGCACCTGCTCGACATACCAATCGGCGATCTGCGTCCCGGTCATGAAGCAGACCCTGGGGGAGCTTTGCAGCAGGTCGAGCATCCGCTCGAAATAGGCGAAGCGGTGGGGCACGCCCATCAGGTGCGGATGCAGCCCCAATGCCAGCACCCGCGGCTGCGCTTGCGCTTCGCGCTCGAACAACGCGAGGGTCGTGGCGAGGCGCTCGAAGAACTCCGCCGAGGCGTGCTTTTCCACCGCGTAGATGACCGAATCATTCAGCTCCAGGTTGTAAGGCACCGAGAGCAGCGGGCCCTGGCGCGTCGACATCCAGTTGGGCAGATCGTCCAGCACCCAGTCGAAGACGTGATCGATCCCGGCCTGTTTCAACAACTCCGGCGTCTCGCTGGTCTCGCGCAACCCCGGACTCAACCAGCCCCGCGGGCGGGTTCCGGTAAACGCCTGGATCTTGTCCAGCGCCCCGGCGATGACCTGCGCCTCGTTCTGCTCGTCCTGCATCCCGCGCTGGTGCATGCCATGGCCGATGAACTCCCAGCCGGCGTCGAGCAGGGCCTCCGCTGCCTGCGGATAGGCGTCGATGACACTGGCGTTGAAGCTGGTCGAGGCCGGGATCCCACGGCTGCGCAGGGCCTCGATCATCCGTGGCAGGCCGCAGCGCATGCCATATTCGACCCAGGAGAAATTCGGAATATCGGGCACCGACTGGCGCCCGTGGGGCGGGGTGAGCAGGGTCCGCGGCATGGCCTGGTCGAAGCACCAATGCTCAACGTTGACCACGACATGGACCATGATGGAACCCGAGGCCGGGGCGCGCAGCGCTGGCCGCTCGGCAGGCATTGCATAGGGAATTCTTGGATTTGCCACGAACTTAGCTCTCTAGAATGCGAGACGGTGAGGGTCTCGGTTAACGGCAAGGGCGCGCTCAGCGCCCTTCGAATCTTGGCTCGCGGCGTTCGGCAAAGGCCCGCCGCCCTTCAGCGTAGTCCTCGCTGCGAAAGCACTGCTCCACCTGCCGGGCAACGGCCTGCGCGACAGCCGCCGGCACCTCGATATGCGCCGCACTGCGAATCGCCAGTTTCGCCGCGCGCAGCGACAAGGGCGCATTGGCCGCGACCCGGCCGATCAGCGCCTCGACCGCGTCATCGAAGGTCTCGGTGCCCAACACCCGATGCACCAGACCGCGCTGGGCGGCCTCTGCGCCGCTGTACTCGCTGGCAGAGAAGAACAGCTCGGTCGCCTGCGCCGCACCGAGAATGCTCACCGCGCGCTGCATGCCACGCAGGGCATAGCCGAGTCCCAGTCGCGCCGCCGGCATGCGGAACCGCGCGCTTGCCGCCGCGTAACGCAGGTCGCACGACAGCGCCAGGCCGATACCGCCGCCGAAGCAGTAGCCCTCGATCACCGCGACGACCGGGTGCACGCAGTCCTGCAGGGCGCTCTGCGCGCGATCGACGGCCTCGTCGTAGGCCTTCACCGCCTCGTCGCTGGAGCGCAGCGTGGCGAATTCGCGGATGTCCGCGCCGGAGACGAAGGCCCTGCCGCCCTCGCCGCGCAGGACGATCAGGTTGATATCGCCGCGCCCGTTCAGCTCGCTGACGATATCGCCCAGCTGGCGCCACATCGCCAAGGACATGGCGTTGTGGCGCTGCGGGTTGCAGATGGCAATGCGTGCAATCCTGCCGTCGAGGTTCAGTTTGATCGTGCCCGCTTCCATCTACACCACCCCCTGCTCGCGCAGTTCGAGCTGGCGCTCACGGCCGTAGCCGAGGGCGCTGAGAATCTCGTCGGTGTGTTCACCCCAGCCCGGCGCCGCCGAGGCGATGGCGCTTTCCGTACGCGCCAGACGCACCGGCTGGGTCACCACCCGGCGCGCCATCCCGGTTTCCGCGATCACCTCTTGCACCACACCCAGGTGCTGCACCTGCGGGTCCTCGAACATCTCGGGCACCGAATACACCGGGCCGGTCGGCACGCCCGCCTGGTTGAGCAGGTCGACCCAATAGGCCACCGAGTGACTGGAGAAGACCTTCTGCAACTGGGCATTGAGCTTGGCGCGGTTCTTCACCCGCAGCTTTTCATCGGCGTAGTCCGGGTCCTCCAGCCAGCCCGGCTGGCACAGCGCGGCGCACAGCCGTTGCCAGCTGCCTTCCCCCGAGGCGCCGAGGTTGAACGAACCATCCGAGGCCTCGAACAGGCCCATCGGGCTGCTGGTCGGGTGATCGTTGCCGGCCTGCCGGGGAATGTCGCCTTCGTTCAGGAAGCGGGCGGCCTGGAAGTCCATCATGGCGATCATGGTGTGCAGCAGCGAGGTGTGGACCCACTGCCCCTCCCCGGAGACCTCCCGCTCGAGCAGCGCGATGAAGATGCCCAGCGCCGAGTAGAGGCCCGCGGCGGAATCGGCCACGGCCAGGCCGGCGCGAACCGGCCCCTGCTCGGGAAATCCGGTCACCGACATCAGCCCGCCCATGCCCTGGACGATCTGGTCGAAGCCCGGCCGGCGCGCATAGGGACCGCTCTGGCCGAAGCCGGAAATGCTCGCCAGGATGATCCGCGGGTTGATCGCACGCAGCGACTCGTAGTCGACGCCGAGGCGGGCCTTCACATCCGGGCGCCAGTTCTCCACCACCACATCCGCGTCCTTCACCAGGCTGCGGAAAATCTCCAGGCCTTCCGGCTTCTTCAGGTTCAGGGTCAGCGAACGCTTGTTGCGATTGAGATTCTGGAAGTCGCCGCCGAGCCGATCGGCGGCAAACATGCCTTCGTTCGGGTCGACCCCCTTGGGCGGCTCGATACGGATCACATCGGCGCCGAAGTCCGCCAGCATGCGCACGCAGGTCGGGCCTGCCCTGACTCGCGAAAGATCGAGAACACGAAACCGGGCGAGGGCGTTGGAAGCACTGATCTTGGCCATGATTACCTCTTGGTACTTATCCGAGTGGAACTGCCGTCCGGGGTCAGGGGCAGGGGGGCGAAGCCCTCTGCGCCGAACAGGTCGCGCTCGACCCGGTAGGCAAACGAAAGCAGGGTTGTCTCGCTGAAGGGGCGACCAATTGCCTGCACAGAAACCGGCCGGCCGAGTGCATCGGTGCCGACGGGAAAGACGACGGAGGGGAAGCCGAGGTAGTTGACGAAGGGCATCAAGCGGTACAAAGAGCCCAGGGCACGACCGTTGAAGCGTGGCGACCGGGTATGCACCTCATCCCAGTTGGGCACCCCCTCTGGCAGCGCCGGCATCAGCAGGATGTCGGCCGCCTCGAAATACTCGGCCACCAGGCGCTTGGCCCACTGCGCGCGGCGCGCCAGCGCTTCGGCGTACCAGACCGCCGGCAGGGCGATGCCGGGCAACGCCACCGCACGCACCATGGGGCCGAGCGCCGTTGGCGACTGCCGCAGCCGTGGCAGGTGCACCTGGGCGGCCTCGACATGCAGCAGCGTCTCGGCGTAGCCGGTCAGTTCCTTGAGCCAGGGCGCGGCGCGCGGGGTGATCTGCCACGCACGGGGTAAATTCCGTGTGAAGTCGAGGAGTACCGCCAGCACGTCCTCGCGCACCGGCGCGGCGTCGAAGCAGTAGCGCAGGCGCGGCGCAGGGCTGGCGAGCAATGCCGTCTCCAGCTGCTGCGGACTCTCCAGCGCCGCCCGTAGCGTGCGCAGCCCGCGCGTCGCGGTGACGGCCAACAGGTGCGCGGCATCGGCGGCCGAGCGGGCAATCACCCCGACCGTGTCCAGGCTGGGCGCCAGGGGAAACACGCCGCTGCTCGGGATCAGGCCGCGAGTGGGTTTGAGCCCCAGTACCCCGCAGGTCGCGGCGGGAATCCGCACCGAGCCGGCCGTATCCGTCCCCAGCGAGGCGTAGCAGAGCCCGGCCGCCACGGCCACCGCAGAGCCGCTGGACGAACCGCCGACCACGGCCGCCGCGTCGAGCGGGTTGACCGGCTCATCGCCCTGCTCGCTCTGCCCGGTGGCGCCGCAGGCATACTCGGCCATGCACAGCGAGGCCAACTCGCTGGCGCCGGCGGCATCCAGCCGGGTCAAGGCCGGGGCGCTCAAGGCACGCCGGCTCACCGGCGGCGGTAGCCGATGGCCACAGCTGGCCGGCCGGTCGAGGCGGTGGAAGATGTCCTTGTGCGCCAGGCCGACGCCGTCCAGCGGACGGCGGACGGCCGCAGACTGCCTCGGGCGAGATGATTCGGCGCCGGGCAACTCATGGATGGCCGTGACGCAGCGATACTTCGAGGCGTTCGCGCGCAGGTGCGCCACCTGCGCGTCGAGGGCCTCTTGCACGCTGAGCCGTCCGGCGGCGAGGGCCTTGCGCAGACCACTCAGGGTCGCCGGCAATAGCGCGCTCATGAGCGCCCCTGCGGCGAACCGGCAACGCCGCCCAAGCGCCCGCCCGAATCCTCCTCGGCGCCCGGGAACACCCGCGCCAGCCTGGCGCTGACCTTGCTCACCATCACCAGTTCCTCACTGGACAGCGGCACATTCAAGGTGGCGAATGCAGCTTCGAGGGAGTAGCCCGGAGCACGTGCCACGGGCGCCCGCAACGCCGCCGGCGCGGTGATTCCGGTGGCCTCCTGAATCAGTTCGAGGCCAACCCTCACCTCCCGTGACAGGCTGCTGGCATGCTTGCCGATCAGCGCCAGCAGCTCTTCGGACAACGGCACGTCCAGTGCCACGGGCGACGGCTCGCCGGCGGGAAGCGCCGGGGACTGTACAGCCACTGGGAGAACAGGTGCGACGGCTTTCATTTTTCCCTCCGGACGAAGGCCAGGACCAGCAAGGTGGCGATCACCTGAAGCGTTGCCACCACGTACAGGCCGGCCGAAAAGCTGCCGGTGGCGGTCTTCAGGGACCCCATGAGATAGGGCGCGGCGAACCCGGCCAGGTTGCCGACGGAGTTCACCAGGGCGATCCCGCCGGCGGCGGCGGTGCCGGTCAGGAACGCGGCCGGCAGCGACCAGAACACCGGAAACGCCGCGAGAATGCCGATGGCCGAGAGCGACAGGGCGCAGAGCGCGATCAGCGGGCTGCCGAGGAACAGGCCGGTGAGCGCTAGTCCCGCACCGGCGAGCAGGGTCGCGAACGCGCAGTGCAGGCGGCGCTCACCGCTCCGGTCGGAGTGGAAACCGCTCCAGAGCATGGCGCCGGTACCGAGGATGAAGGGGATCGACGACAGCAGGCCGATCTGCAACTTACTGTCGACCCCGAACTCCTTGATGATCGACGGCGACCAGAACGCGATGGTGGCGTTGCCGCTGACGATGCAGAAGTAGATGGCGGCGCACAGCCACACCCGTGGGTTGGTGAAGGCCGCTCGTAGCGACGCATGCTTGTGCCCCGCCTGATTTTCCTGCTCGAGGGCGGCGGCCACCGCGCGCTTCTGCGCCGCGCTCAGCCATGTGGCGTTCGCCGGCTTCTCCGGCAGATAGAACAGCGCGGCGATGCCGGCAAGCACCGAGGGCACGCCCTCGATCAGGAACAGCCACTGCCAGCTGGCGTAGGGCCCCACGCCCTCCATGCCGCTCATGATCAGTCCGGCCAGCGGGCCGCCGATCACCCCGGCCACGGCGAAGGAGGTCATGAACAGGCCATTGATCGAGGCCCGCCGGCGCGCCGGGAACCAGTAGGTGAGGTAGAGGATCACGCCGGGGAAGAAGCCGGCCTCGAACACGCCCAACAGGAAGCGCGCCAGGTAGAACTGCCCAGGCGTGGTCACAAACATCATGGCCATGGAGGTCAGCCCCCAGAGGATCGCGATGCGGGCCAGGGTCCGGCGCGCCCCGATCTTCTCCAGGAGCAGGTTGCTGGGCACCTCGAAGAGGAAATAACCAATGAAGAAGATGCCCGCGCCGAGACCGTAGACGGCTTCGCTGAACTGCAGGTCGTCGAGCATCTGTAGCTTGGCGAAGCCGACGTTCACCCGGTCGATCCAGGCCAGGAGAAACAGCAGCCCCAGGAATGGAACGAGCCGCAGCGCGATCTTGCGATAGGTCGCCTCCATCGAAACGGCGGGTTCACCGGCGCTCGAGGACGGGCCTGAGCCCGTGGTAGTCGCCATGGTCATGGCTGCCTCCTGTGGCGGGATGCATCGGAACATGAACCCGGGACTGCGCCCGACGGCCATGGCCAAGGCTGGATTCCGTTTATAAATATATTTATAAACTGTTTTTTTACATTTACCAGCGTTTTTTTTACCGCAGCGGACGAATGATCGGTAGACCGCGTCTCCAGAGCATGGATCCGCGAGCACGCGGGCGCACGCCGGTGGCGGGCACGGCAGCGGCGTTGATGGGGAGAAGGACGGACAGCGCGAGCGGGGATTTCCAGGCCAGCGGCCGAGCAGGCGCTCGGTGGCGCGCCGCGGACAGTCAGCGCACCCGGGATAAGGCGGAGGGATCAGGCGGGGGGCGTCGTCGTCCCGCCATCGAGGCAGAAAACCGCATGGCGCCGGCGGCGAATGGCCGGCCGCGCAGGGGACTCAGATCAAGGGGCTGTGCCGCACCGGCACGCCGCCATCAGGCCAGCAGCTCCTGGGGCAGGGTTGCCACGAAAGAGGCGAACCCCTGCACGCCCAGCCCCGGACTCAGGTGGCGCACCATCGCCGTATAGGCGGCCGCGCCATCATGGTTCAGGATCGCCTTGACCACGTCCATGTGCTGCGCCCACGAGGCCTGCAGGTGGCCGATAGCGCCGAAGGCATGCTGCCGATAGGCCCCGGTTCGCGCGCGGATCTGGAAGATATGCTCGCGCAGGAACGGATTGCGCGAGCCGCGGTAGATGCGCTCGTGGAACTCCTTATTGGCCGCCTTCCAGGCCTCGAGATCGTTGGCCTCGACGACCGGGATGGCGGCGTCCAGCACCTGCGCGAGCTGGTTGCGCTCATCCTCGGTCATGCGCTCGCAGGCCAGCCGGGCGCACAGCCCTTCCATCTCCGCGAGCAGCTCCCAGAGGGACAGCAACTGCTGCAGGTTCATCTTGGTGACGATCATGCCGCCACGCGGCTGGCTGGTGAGCAGTCCTTGCGCCTGCAACTGCAGCATGGCCTCGCGCAGTGGCGTGCGCGAGATCTGGTACTTGCGCATGAATTCGGCCTCGTCGATGGCCGTGCCCGGCGGCAGGTCGCCGCTGCGAATGCCATCTTCGATCGCTAGCCTGATGCGTTCAGCTGCCTTCACTGGTGCCTCTCTCCTGGACTCGTGGCGGATATTGGATATCTGAGCGAGTCATAAATATACCAATACCGCCACTCGTGCAGCCAGTCAGGCCGGCGCCGTGCTCAGGTCGAGAATGCGCCGGACATCCGCAAGGTTTTCCAGGTCGTCGAGGGTGGCCAGCAGTTCGGCGCGCTGGGCCGCGCCGATGACCGCCGGCGCCGAACGCAGGCAGGCGTCGAACTTTTCCACCTGGCGCTCACGCACCAGCGGGCGCTGCGGATGGCCGAGGACCGCCGGCAGTTCGATGCGCAGTGTGCGGCCATCCTTGAGGATCACCTCGACCGACTGCGGCCCCAGGGCATTCTCGTCGCGCATGCCGTTGTCCAGCACCTCGACCCGCTGGGCCAGGGCCAGCCGCTCGGGATCGACCAGCTGGTCGGCATCGAAGTCCTCGATGCCCACGCTGCCGGTGAGCAAGGCGGTGGCGACGCAGTAACCCAGGCACAGCTTGGCGTAGCCCACGTTCATCCCTCGCACCGCGGGTCGCCCGACCAGGCGCACCACCAGCGGCGGCACCAGCACCCGTACTTTCTCGACGTCCGCCGCATTGAACCTGTCCTGGGCAAGCAGGGTCATGACCCCGTCGATGCCGCCGTGACAGGCGCGGCCGGTCGGAAAGGGCTTGTGGCTCATGCGCGCGATCTGGAAGTCGCGGCCAATGCTGTCGCTGACCCTGGCCCAGTCGGGCTGGCCATCGAACAGGGCGAAGTAGCCGTACTGCCCTTCAAGAATATCCTTGGGGCCGACGAAGCCGGCTCGGGCGAAATCGAATGCCGTGACCGCCGCGCGGGCATTCAGCCCGACCTGCAAGGCCACGGTCGGTGTCCCCTCGATATGCGCCTGCATGGTCCCGGACAGGTGGCTGTACATGATGCCCAGGGCGTTATGCAAAGTCGCCCGGTCGAAGCCGGCGAGCTTGCTCAAGGCCGCAGTGGCGCCCAGGGCCCCGCACATCGCCGGCCGGAAGAAGCGCATCGGCGCGCCCTGGGCCATGCCGATGAAGGCCGCCACATCCACCCCGAGCACCAGGGCGAGGATCAGCTCCTTGCCGGTCGCGCCGCCCTTGCGCTCGGCCTCGGCGAGCAAGGCCGGCAGGATCGACGCCAGTGTGTGCACCACGGCGCGGTCGTGGACGCAGTCGAACTCCTGATTGTGAATCTGGTAGGCGTTGAGCATCACGGCCGACGGCACCGGCAGGCGCTCCCCGGAGCCGAGCACCCTGGCATCGGCCGCGCCGCCCCAGCCGAGGGCCACCTGCTTGACCATGGGGTTGCAGGGATGCCGGGAGCCGGAAATGCCCACAGCGATGCTGTCCAGGATGAACACCTTGGCGGCCGCGATGGCCGCCGCTGGCAGGTCGTCATAGCTGGTCTCACTCACATGGTCCAGCAACTGGGTAATAGCACTCATTGGTCGCCTCGAAACTCTCTTTCCAATAGGGGTCTACAGGACTACCTACATTTACATAGCCACTCTGTACACCAGAAAACACGGGGGCGCGCGGCCCAGTCCTCAGTACGGGTTGCTGCCCGCCCGCTGGAGCAGCCTGCGGGCGCGCCCGATCACCGGCGCATCGACCATCTGTCCATCCACCACGAAGACCCCCGCGCCGCCGCTGCCGGCCTCCAGCACGCGGCGCGCCCAGGCCAGCTCTTCGGCGCCGGGCATCAGCGCCTGATGAACGACGGCGACCTGACTGGGATGGATGCACAGCAGGCCGCCGAAGCCCATGTCGCGGGCATCTCGGCTGGCCCGGTCGAGCCCCGTCTGGTCCTCGATCGCCGGGAACACGCTGTCCAGCGGGGCGGCCAGGTTGGCCGTGCGCGACTGCAGCAGGATGGCATAGCGCGCCTGGTCGAGAATCCGCTCGGCGGCGCCGGTGCCGCTGGCCAGGCCGAGGTCGAGCCCCAGGTCCAGGGCACCGAACGACAGGCGCTCGACACCTGGCGCCTGGGCGATCTGCGCCAACTGCAGCAGGCCCTCGCCGCTCTCGATGATCGGCCACACCGGTTTGCCGCTGGCCGCGGCCTGGGCGACCTGCGCGGCACTCTCCACCTTGGGCAGCAGCACGCCGATCACCCCGGGCTGGCGCTTGCACAGGGCGAGGTCCGCCGCCTGCTCGGGATGACCCGGGGCGTTGATGCGCACCAGCAGACGGGCATTCGGGTTGCACGTCAGAAAGGCCTCGAGATTGGCCCGCGCCTCGGCCTTCAGGCTTTCCTGCACGGCATCCTCGAGGTCGGCGATGACCACGTCGGCACCGCTGGCCAGCGCCTTGGGGATGCGCTCCGGACGCGTGGCGGGAACGAACAGGGCGGAACGAATCATCGGTTTAGGGGTATCCATGGCGTCATCTCATCAGCACAACAATGGGTTCGGTGAGGGGTGGCGAATCGCCGGGCACGCAACGGAGGACACTGCTGCGGTCAAGCGCAGGCTGCGGCCGGCCGCAGCGCCGCGGTCGTCCGGCCACGACCGCGGGAGTTAGATGGCCGAGTGGGCGGTCCCTGCGCATGGCGGCGGCGTGGCACCGTCGGACAGGCTATGCAGGGAACACCCCGGCCACTCGACCAAACGCGTGGACCGCGACCCAGCCAGGTAGCCGCCGCTGCGGCGGGCTGTCCGGGTCGTGGCAACAACAAGTCCTGACGGCTCGGGGCCGGCCAACCGCCCGACGCCTGCGCCAGCGAAGCGCGCACTCAGATCAGCAGGGCAACGTCCGGGGCCTCGCGCAGCGCCCAGGCGCGGGCGATCAGCTCGCCGGCCCGGTCGGCGCTGACGGCGCCGGAGAACGCGACCAGGCGGCGGAACTTGTCCTCCAGTTCCTGGCGACTGAGGCTGTTGCCCGGGTCGCCCTTGGCAGCGTCTATGGCGCCGCGCAGCTGACGGCCGTCGAGCGTGACGACATCGACCCGGCCCAGCCAGCGCTTCGGGTAGGCGCCGTCCACCTCGGCATCCAGCTGCATGCGCACCTTGCCGCTGAACGCCACGACCCGCGGGTCGCGGTAGGCATGCTGGGCGAACGCCTCGACCCCGGCCTGGCCGTGCACGGCGACCAGTCCCAGCACCGCGCCCATGGAGAACTTGGCCTGGTAGGCGTTCTGCGGCGCCGGCCATTTGAGCAGGTCGATAGCCCCCTGGTGGACGCGGGCGGTAACCGCGGCGATCTGCTCATGGCTCAGCCCCTCGCGCTGCATCAGGCTCAGCAGGGCGTCGGCCGCCGGATGGGTGTGCCGGCAGGACGCGTGGAACTTGAACGAGGTCTCGCTCAGCGCCCAGCGGCTGCCCAGACCATCGGTCAGGCGGCGCGGGTCGGCGTCGGTGGACATGGCCACGGCCATGCCCTGCTCGCCTTCGAGGATGTTCTGCGCGGCGGTCAGGCCCTCCGCGGTCAGGTAGGCGGCGAGCAGGCCATCGGCGGCGGCCTTGGCGATGTGCAGCTGCTTGGAATCCGCGGCGTCACGCAGGAACTGCCAGAGGCCGGCGGCCTGGGTGCCGGCACTGCCGAGCAGGTGGATGAACTGTTCGCGGTTGAAGCCCAGCAGCTTGCCGACCGCCACCGCGGCGGCCAGGGTGCCCACCGTGGCGGTGGTGTTGTAGATGCGGTAGTGGGAGCGACCGAGGAACTCGCCGATGCGGATGCCCGCCTCATAGCCGGCGACCACGGCCAGGATCAGTTCGCGCCCCGACCTGCCGAGGTCCTGCGCCGCGGCGACCGCGGCGGGAAACACCACCGCCCCGGCATGCAGCACCGCGCCGTTGTGCACATCGTCCTGCTCCAGCATGTGCGAACTGGCGCCGTTGACCAGAGCCGCGAAGTAGGCCGAACTGCGCTCGCCGTTGGCCAGGATCTGGCTGCGCCCGGTGGTGGGCCCGATCTGCCGGGCGTAACGCTCGAACAGCGGAATCGGGTGCATGCCCTGGCTGGCCAGCGCGCACCCGAGCCAGTCGAGGAACAGCGCCTCGCTGCGCTCGATCACCGCCTCCGGCAGGTCGTCGTAGCTCAGTGCCGAGAGGAACGCCGCCAGGGTCTGGGTACTGTTGCTCATGGCCGGCGCCTCAGAACGAACGCGGCAGCTCGAGCAGGTGCTCGGCCACGTAGGACAGGATGAGGTTGGTGGAGATCGGCGCGACCTGGTACAGGCGGGTCTCGCGGAACTTGCGCTCGACATCGTATTCGCAGGCGAAACCGAAGCCGCCGTGGGTCTGCAGGCAGGCATTGGCCGCCTCCCAGGACGCCTTGGCCGCCAGGTACTTGGCCATGTTGGCGCTGGCCCCGGCGTTCAGCCCGGCGTCGTATTCCTCGCAGGCGCGCCAGCGCATCAGGTCGGCCGCCTCGATCTCGATATGCGCCTCGGCAATCGGGAACTGCACCCCCTGGTTCTGGCCGATGGGCCGACCGAACACCACCCGGTCGCGGGCGTACTGGCTGGCCTTGTCGATGAACCAGCGGCCATCGCCGATGCACTCGGCGGCGATCAGCGTGCGCTCGGCATTGAGGCCGTCGAGGATGTAGCGGAAGCCCTTGCCCTCCTCGCCGATCAGGCTGTCGGCCGGCAGCTCCAGGTTGTCGAAGAACAGCTCGTTGGTCTCGTGGTTGACCATGTTGGCGATCGGCTGCACGGTCATGCCGTTGCCGATGGCCTCGCGCAGGTCGACCAGGAAGATCGACATGCCCTCGGACTTGCGCTGCACCTCGGCCAGCGGCGTGGTGCGCGCCAGCAGGATCATCAGGTCGGAATGCTGGATGCGCGAGATCCACACCTTCTGCCCGTTGATCACGTACTTGTCGCCACGCCTGACCGCGGTGGTCTTGATCTTGGTGGTGTCGGTGCCGGTGGTCGGCTCGGTCACGCCCATGGACTGCAGGCGCAGCTCGCCGGCGGCGATCTTCGGCAGGTAGTAGCGCTTCTGCTCTTCGCTGCCGTGACGCAGCAGGGTGAACATGTTGTACATCTGCCCGTGCACGGTGCCGGAGTTGCCGCCGCAGCGGTTGACCTCCTCGAGGATCACCGAGGCTTCCGCCAGGCCCAGGCCCGAACCGCCGTACTCGACCGGAATCATCGCCGCCAGCCAGCCGGCGCGGGTCAGCGCCTCGACGAAGGCTTCCGGAAAGCCCTTTTCTTCATCGACCTGGCGCCAGTAGGCCGCATCGAATTCGGCACACAGGGCGCGCACGCCCTCGCGGATGGCATTGAGTTCTTCGTTCTGGTTGGGGTTCATCACTTGGCTCTCAGGTCGGTGCAGGAGCGGCTCCTGCCTGCGATGGATGGGGCGAGGGCAGCGCACTCGCCTGCTGGAAATCAGTCGAAATGCACCTCGCCGCGGTGGGCCAGACCGCCTTGGTCACCGGCCCACAACTCGGCACTGTTGGCGCCGACCCTGCGGCCACCAACCGTGAACGGCTGCGGCGCAATCAGCGGGCGCACGCCGCGAAAGGCGAAGCGCCGCAGGCGCGCCTCGGGGTTGGCGCGACAGAAGGCGCGCAGATTCAGGGTGGCGATCAGCGGTCCCTGCACCACCATGCCCGGGTAGCCCTCGGCCTCGGTGACATAGGGCCAGTCGTAGTGGATGCGGTGGGCGTTGAAGGTCACCGCGGAGTAGCGGAACAACAGGGTCGGGCTGGGCGTCACGCGTTCCTGCCAGTCGCCGCCCAGCAGCGCCTCACCGCTGCCGAGCTTGGGCGGCGTCGGTTCGCGGTAGACGATGTCCTGCTCCTCGCGAATCGCCAGGTGGCCGTCCTGCAGGTAGTCGTGGCGCAGGGTGACAAACAGCAGGGCGCCGGTGCGACCGCGCTTCTCCTCGATATGGGTGATGGTCGACACCTTCCTGGCCTCGAGGCCGACCCTGAGCGGGGCGATGAACTCGAGGCGGCCACCGGCCCACATGCGGTTGCGGTTGTCCGCCGGCGGCAGGAACCCCCCGCGGGCCGGATGACCGTCCTCGCCGAGGCCGTCCTCGTCGGCCGGCTCCTGGAAAAATGCCCAGTGCCACAGCGGCGGCAACGGTTCTCCGTAGGCAGGCGTCGGCTCGCTCAGGGTCGCGGCGATGCGCCTGACCAGGTTGAGACTGAGCTGATCGCGGGACTCTTCGGTACGGCCGATCCAGGCGGAGAAAGCGGGGTCACTCATGGCGTTGGGTTCCGATCACATGCTGATGTGCAGGCTGTCGTGCGCACCGCGCCGATCAGGCCGATGCCCTTAACTTGGCAACATTTTTGTGGGGCCTCGGCGAACCAGTCCAACTAATAAATGCGTACGCAGGGGATAGAAAAATCCTGTGGCCCCCGCGCCAAGCCGCGTCGCCATGGGCCTGGAGCAGCAGGCCCAGCGACGCGCGGGACAGGCTCAGGGCATCGCTGGCGGCCCAGGCGGTGGGCCAGCGTCGGCCAGGCGAGGCATGGGAAAAGGCGCGGGTGACGGGCCTGGTTTCGATCAGGCTGCACGGGGGAATGAGGCGCTGTCCAGGACTTCAGCCCGCCAGCGGCGACGCCGCCAGGTACGGGAGGCACCGGCCTTGCGCCGGTGTCAGAGGGGAACGCGCCAGGCGCGTCTTGGGCAGGCCAGGACTCAGGTGGTCTCCTGATCCGGGTCGGGCACCAGGATGGAAATCATCCCTTCGCCCATCTGCGCTCCGTATTCGCAGAGCGCCTCACAGGCGAGCGCGACCATGTCCTCGTTCAGCTCGAGGCCCGGCCCGGTGTGCCAGGTCGCCACCAGCCCAAGCGGCGGCGGCAGCGGCAAGCCGTCGAGGGTCGCCAGCACGCCGCGGCGCAGATCCTCGCAGACCACCGCACCGGGCAGCAGGCCGACGCCGAAGCCGGTGCGAATCAGGTGGGTGATGGCCGCCACGGAACTCACGCAACTGATCCGCGGCGCGCTGACGTTCGCCGCGTGCAGCAGGCTGAGCGTATCGAGGTGCGGCCGGGAGTTCTTCGAGAAGGTGATGATGCGCTCCTTGCTCAGCTCGGCGATCGACGCATAGCCGCGGTGATACAGCGAGTCGGCCGGCACGATCCAGTGCACGGGAAAGTTCGCCAGTTCCAGGTTGCGCACGCTGTCGCTGCGAACCATGTCGATCTGGAAGCTGACATCCAGGTAGCCCTTCTGCAGCTGGTCGTTGAGGTTGCGCGTGGTGTCGACCGTCAGCTCGATCTCCAGCGCCGGGTAGCGCTCCATGACCTTGGCGATAAACGAACTCAGCCAGCTATTGATGACCACATCGATGGCGCCGATGCGGATGCTGCGCTGCACGTTGCCGCTGTCGCCTATCGACTGCTTGAGCTCCTGCGTGGTGTTGATCATGTGCTCGGCGTATTCGAGCACCTTCTGCCCGGCGGGCGTCAGCGATACGCCCTTGGAGTCCCGCAGAAACAGCCGGGTGCCCAGCTCGTCTTCCAGCGCGGCGATTCGACTGGAAACCGACGCCTGGGTGGTGAACATCTTTTCTGCGGTCAGGCGAAAGCTCTTCAGACGAGCCACCCACACCAGGGTCTCGAGAAATTTCAGGTTCACAGCCGTATCGAACCTCTCAGTGATTCAGGCCAGTCGAAAATGCAGGGCTAGCCGATCATACACCGGGGAAGTAGGCAGACCTACGCGCCTTTGCCGAGGCACGGGCCATAGCGTTTTCTTATCGGGGGGTGCTGTTTTTTATCGTTAGACGATGACGCCATCCCCTTCCAAGAATGCGCGAGGGAACGGGCAAGCCCACAAAAACAACAGGCATAGAAAATGCGCCTTGCCAAACAGTGGTGAACCACCGCCGCGCGTTTTTGCTTCCAGGAGTACCCCGCATGACACCTCGCAATCGCATGGCTGCACTGCTGATCCTCAGCAGCGGCCTTCCCGGGCTGGCCAACGCCGACTTCATCAGCGACAGCAAAGGCAGCCTCGAGCTGCGCAATTTCTATTTCAATCGCGATTTCCGCCAGGACAACTCCCGCGACAAGGCCGAGGAATGGGCGCAAGGCTTCATCCTGCGCATGGAGTCCGGCTATACCGAAGGCACGGTCGGTTTCGGCATCGATGCCATCGGCATGCTCGGGCTGAAGCTCGACTCCGGCGACGGCACCGCCGGCAGCGGACTGCTACCGGCCGACCGCTCGGGTGGTTCCCAGGACGAGTACTCGAAGCTCGGCCTGACCGGCAAGATCAAGTACTCCAACAGCACGCTGAAGCTGGGCGACCTGCATGTCCGCAACCCGGTGGTCCAGGCCTCCGATGCGCGACTGCTGCCAGGCCTGTTCCAGGGCGGCCTGCTGAATGTCCAGGAAGTCGAGAACCTGTCCCTGCAGGGTGGCCAGCTAAACCGTATCAAGGCGCTCAACTCCAGCGACTACACGGAGATGAGCGTACGGCGGATTGGCGGCAGCAGTGACTCCTTCACCTTCGCCGGCGCGGATTACAAGCTGACCCCCGAACTCACCGCCAGCCTCCACTACGGGCAACTGGAAGACATCTATTCGCAGTACGTCGCCGGCCTGACCTACCTGCGTCCCCTGGGCGACGGCCAATCCTTCAAGGCCGACCTGCGTTACGCCAAGAGCCAGGACGACGGCAATTTCCGCGACCTCGACAACCGGGCCTTCGGCGCCATGTTCACCTACACCCTGGGCGGCCACTCCTTCGGTGCCGGCTACCAGCGCATGAACGGTGACGACCCCTACCCGTCCATCGCCGGCACCGATGCCTATCTCGTCAACTCCGTGCAGATCAGCGACTTCGGCAACACCAACGAGCGCTCCTGGCAGGCACGCTATGACTACAACTTCGCCGCGATCGGCATCCCCGGCCTGACGTTCATGAGCCGCTACCTGTCCGGTGACAATATCCGTGTCGGCACGAGCAACAGCGGCAAGGAGTGGGAGCGCAACACCGACATCGGCTATGTGATTCAGGACGGCCCGCTGAAGAACCTCGGTATCAAGCTGCGCAACTCGACCCTGCGCACCACCTTTGGCGATGACCTCAACGAAGCCCGTTTGATCATGAGCTACACCCTGCCGCTCTGGTAAGGCACGCCACGGCCGGCGGCGACTGCGCCGTCGGTCCTTTCAATCATTCCGCCGACAGCCAATGGAACTGAAGATTCGGCGCTCGCCCTGCCCTAAAGCCCGCCGACTCTTCAGCCCCAGGCGTCCGTACTCGTGCGGTGAGGAGTCAGCATGCACCTCTCTCTTTCCTGGAAACATAAGTTCCACATCCTGATCGCGATCGCCCTGGCGAGCCTGGCCCTGATGGCCGCCTCGTCGTTCTGGGCCAGCCAGCGGCTGAACGACTCGTTTCACGCGCGCGAAGCCGCCACCAGCTACGCCAGTGACTCGTTCACCCTGATGAACGCCTGGCTCAAGCAGGGCGCCATGCGCAAGGCGCTGAGCGCCGACAATGCCGACGACTTTCAGCAGCGCCTGGCCGGCCTCGAGCAACTCGCCGAGCAACTCCTGGCTCAGGCCCAGGGGCTGGATCAGCCGGCCCTGACCGAGAGTGCCCAGGAGGTGCAGGCGCTGATGCACAAGGAAGCCGATCTGCAGCGCACCTGGCTGGCGCTGCGCCAACAGCTGGGCCTGAACCCCACCGAAGGCGTGCGCCAGGAACTGTCGGCCAGCGGCGAAGCGCTGGAGGACGTCAGCATCGGCCTGATCCAGCCGTTCATCGCCGCGGCCCTGAGCGGCCAACGCAACTACCTGGCGACCGCGGACCTCACGTACGCGCGCAGGACCGAGGCGGCCATTGCCGACATGCAGGCCAAGATCCAGGAGTTGAACTGGCAGGAGAACCAGATCGGTCAGGCGGTCACCAAGTACGCCGAGACATTCGCCCAGGCCCATGGCCTGATCCAGCAGATTCGCGGCTTCGACGCGCAACTCGAGCAGCTGGGGCAGCAGATCGAGCAGCATGCCGATGAACAGATCACCCTGCTGGAGGAAGGCCTCCTCACCAGCACGGCAAGACAGGCGCAGGAAGCGCGCAGCTCCTCGAGCCTGATGATGGGCATCACCTTCGCCGGCGTAGCGCTGTTCCTGCTGATCACCCTGAGCCAGGCCTCGCGAACGCTGCTGAGCCAGCTCGGCACGGTCACCCAGCTGCTTACCCGGGTCGCCTCCGGCGACCTCACCGGTAGCATGCCGGTAGGCCGCAACTCGAAGGATGAATTCAACCAGCTGGGCGAGGCGACCAACCGGATGATCCGCGGCATTGGGCAGATCGTCGGCCATGTCGTCGACACCAACCAGCAACTGGGTCAGTTGCACAGCTACCTGAACGACGCCATGCGCCACCTCGGCGAGAACAGTACCCAGGTGGAGATGCAGACCGAGCAGACCGCCTCGGCGTCCCAGCAGATCTCGGCAACCATCAACGAAATGGCGCAGCGCACCTCAGACGTCGGCACCGCCACCCAGTCGGCCTACGACTCGGCACGCAAGGGCACCGCGATCATTGGCGCCAGCGTCGAGCGCATGGGCCGCCTGTCGAAGCTGATCCAGGCAACCCACACGCAGGTCGAACAGCTCAATCGCGCCAGTGGCAAGGTGGCGGGGATCATCGATGTCATCAACAGCCTGGCCGACCAGACCAACCTGCTCGCGCTGAATGCGGCGATCGAGGCGGCCCGCGCCGGCGAAGCCGGTCGTGGCTTCTCGGTGGTGGCCGACGAGGTGCGCACGCTCGCCCAGAAAACCGTTTCGGCCACCACCGATATCGCGCGCATCGTCGGCGACTTCAAACAGCAGACGCGCAGCATGGACGAGCTGATGACCGACGGCCTGGCCCTGGCGGCGGAAAGCGAACAGCACGCCGGCCAGGTGGCCGAGGCCATACAAGATATCTCCTGCTCGATGGAACAGCTCACCGCGGAAATGAACCAGGTGGTGGTCGCCATCGAGGAGATCTCCTGCACCACCGAGGACATCGCCGACAAGATGGAGGAAATCAACCTGCACGTGGGCGGGACCAAGGATCTGCGCCTGACACTGGACCAGCACACCCAAGGCCTGTCGGCACAGGTCGAGGCCTTGAGCCGCAGTGCGCGGCAATTTCGCATCGCCTGAGTCCAGCGGGCGCGCAGGTCACCGCCCCTGGGGGCCTCGACTGTCGGCGCAGTGCCAGGCGCAGACAGAAGCGGGGCAATCGGCAGCGCTTCGCTGTGCGCTGCAAGCCCGCTCGATGCCGCCCCCCCGCTGTCAGCGCCTGAACCGGCTCGAGCCACTGGCTCAGGCGCCCAGCAGCAGCGCCCCGGGACCGATGGGGCGCATCTCGTTGTCCTCGCTCTCGGCCGCCAGGTTGGCCCGGATCAGCCTGGCGATCTGGGCGGCCGCCAGCGGTCGGCTGAAGAGATAGCCCTGGCCGTAGTCACAGCCATGGGCGCGCAGGAACACCAGCTGCTCCGGCGTTTCTATGCCCTCGGCCAGCACCTCGAGACCCAGGCTCCGGCCCAGGCTGATGACACTGCGGGCAATGGCCGCGGAGCGCGGCTTGCTGAGCGCATCCTGGACGAAACTGCGATCGAGCTTGAGCTTGCTAACCGGGAAGCGCTGCAGGTAGATCAGCGAGCAATAGCCCGTGCCGAAGTCGTCGACCGCCAGGCCCACACCCAGTTCGCGCAATGCCTGGGTCGCGGCAATCGCCAGGTCGACGTTGCGCATCAGCTGGGTTTCGGTCAGCTCCAGCTCCAGCAGCTCGGCCGGAAAGCCTGAGGCCTCCAGCGTCGCGCCGACCCGCTGGGCGAGCTCTGCTTGCTGGAACTGCAGCGCGGACAGGTTCACCGCCATCTTCAGCAGCGGCAGGCCCTGCTGGTGCCAGGCGATGGCCTGGGCACAGGCCGCCTGAATCACCCACTCGCCGATCGGCAGGATCAGGCCGTTCTCCTCGGCCAAGGGAATGAACTCGTCGGGGCCCAGCAGGCCACGGCTCGGGTGCTGCCAGCGCAGCAGGGCCTCGACGCCGAAGATCTGCCCCGTGGCGAGGCGAACCAGGGGCTGGTAATGCAGCACCAGCTGCCCGCGCTCGAGGGCAAAGTGCAGGTCGCGGTTCAACTCCAGCCGCGCCACACTGCCGACGTTCATCTCTGCCTGGTAGGCGTGGATGCTGTTGCGCCCGTTCGCCTTGGAGCTGTACATGGCGACATCGGCATTGAGCAGCAGCAGCTCCGCTTCCTCGCCATGCTCGGGATACAGGCTGACGCCGATACTGCCGGTGACCAGCAGCTCCTGCCCGGCCAGCAGGAAAGGCGTGCGCAATTGCCCGGCGACCCGGTTGGCGACGGCGTCGAGCACCGTGTTGTCGTCGCCGATGTTCTCGATCAACAGGACGAACTCGTCGCCGCTTATGCGCGCCACGGTATCGCCTTCGCGCACACAGGCGCCGAGGCGCTCGGCCACCGTCTTCAGCAGTTCGTCGCCGGCAGCATGACCGAGGCTGTCGTTCACCGCCTTGAAGCGGTCCAGGTCGAGGAACATCACCGCGAAGCGCCCGCCGGCGCGACGGCTGCGGCGGATAGCCTGGCCAAGCCGTTCCTGCAGCAACGCCCGGTTGGGCAGCGCCGTCAGGGGATCGTGGGCGGCCTGATGGGCGAGCTTGTGCGACTCCGCCTCGAGGGTCTTGGCCAGGGCCCTCGACTGTCGCAGCTGCAGGAAGAACAGCAGCAGCAGGGTCACGCCACTGACCGCCGGCGCGGCGATCACCCAGTCGCTCCGGGTGTGGGCAAGGTGCTTGAGAATCTGATCGTTGCGCACTTGCGCGTTCATCATGAACTGCTTGGTCAGGTCCAGGAACCTGACCCGCGGCGTGCGCAGCAACGACTGGATGTGGGCATAGGCGGGGTCATACCGGTCGGGCCTGAGGTTGGCGATCAGCGGCTCGATCGAATCGAGCATGATCGCGAGACTGTCGACCGCCGCGCGCACCTCGGCAGACTCCGCCAGCTCGCGGTTGGCCTCGCCGTGATAGAACACCGGCAGGCGGCTGACCAGCAGCTCGTAGTCCAGCTGCACGCTCTCCAGGCCGACGTCATAGACCGGATCATTCATCGCGTAGTGGCGCAGGCTGCGCATCAGCCGCTCGACGTCCTCATAGGTCTTGAACAGGGTGTGGGTATGGTGGGCGATGCGCAAACCGGCGAGGTTGTTGGCCTGGCCCAGGTCGCGATAGGAGAAGTACAGCGACGTCATGAAGACCACCAAGGCCAGCGCCAGACGCCACATCCCGCTTTGCTGCCACCAGTGCCTGAGCATGGGGCGCCGCCCGCCGGCCACTATTCGACGACCAGCTGGCGCAGCTGCCAGACCATCTTCTGGTCGGTTTCCAGGCCTGTCAGCTCGGGGTGGTCATCCTGGGGGAAGATGATCCACAGCGGCCCCTTGTCGCGGATGGCCATGTACTCGCCATTGCGCTTGTAGGCGATGATCACCGGATAGTCGGTCAGGTCCTTCACGCTCATGCGGATTTCGTAGTCGTTGAGCGCGAGCGCCCGCACGCTCGCACCCGGCTGCTCGACTGCCGCCAGCAGCAGACTGGCGCGCACCCCGGTGAAGCGTTGCAGACCGTCGGTCCAGGAGGTGTGGGTCAACAGGTTCGTGCTGTCCATGGCCTCGAGCGCGGCCAGGTCGTAGTCGACCGAAGTCCCGCCGGAGTCGGTGACCGTCAGCACAATGTGGTCCTGGCCGGCTGAGGCCTGGGTGACGACAACGAGAAGCGGGATCAGGAGAACGCGCAGGGCATTGCTAAGGGTCATCTTCTAGCTCCACGTTAATGGCTCGCGGGCCTGTGGGGGAGAGTCTGAAGTCGTCCGGGGTACCGGTCGCCGCGCGAACACCGCAGGCAAGACAGCCGGCGCTCGGTGAAGCATGGAGCCAGCCGGCGACGGCGACGGCCGCCCCTGCACAGGCTCGACAAGGGACATGGCTCAGATCGGAGAAGAACGGCTGCCTCCACAAGGGCTAACCCGTTCAGTCCGTGCCCGGCCGAGCAGCGACCCGCGGGCCACCGCTCGGCAGGCTAGGGGCGCTAGTTGGCAAAGACCGAAGGCATCCACAGGGCCAGGCCCGGGAATGCGGCGAGCAGGGCGACCATCAGGAAGAGCGCGACGACGAAGGGCATGCCGCCGAGAAATACCGCCTGCATCGAGCCGCTCTTGCGCAGGCTTTGCACGACGAACAGATTGAGCCCGACCGGCGGGGTGATCAGGGCGGTCTCGACCAGGACGATGATCACCACGCCCAGCCAGATCGGGTCGAAGCCCAGGGCGATCATGATGGGGGCGACGATGGGAATGGTGGTGATCATCATCGACAGGGTTTCCATGAAGCAGCCCAGCACCACATAGAAGATCACCACCACCAACAGCATCAGCATGGGTGACAGGTTGAGCCCGACAATGCTCTCGGTGATCGCGTTGGTCAGCCCGGTCGCCGACATGACGAAGTTGAGAAACGCCGCGCCGATGACGATGATCATGATCATCGCACTGGCGCGCATGGTGCCCTCCACCACCTCGCGCAGCATCTTGACGCTCAGGGTACGAAAGCAGGCGGCCAGTACCAGGGCGCCGACCACGCCCAGGGCGGCGGCCTCGGTTGGCGTGGCGATGCCGGCGTAGATCGACCCCACCACCAGCAGGAAGATACCGAGCGGCGGCGCCAGATCGACCAGCTTGCTCAGGCGCTCCGACCAGCTCGCCTGGATCCGTTGCCCGCCCCATTTCGGCTTGACCAGGCAGCACAGGATGATCATCAGCATGAACATGGCGGCCATCAACAGGCCCGGCACTATCCCCGCCAGATACAGCTTGGGCACCGAGGTGTTGGTCAGCACGCCATAGATCACCAGGTTGATGGACGGCGGAATCAGAATGCCCAGGGTGCCGCCGGCGGCGATGCTGCCGAGAAACAGCGGCTCGTTGTAGCCATAGCGCTTGATCTGCGGCAGCGCCACCGTGCCCACGGTGGCGGCCGTCGCCACGCTGGAACCGGACGTGGCGGAGAACAGCGTCGAGGCGCCGATATTGGCGTGCATCAGGCCACCTGGCAGCCAGGACAGCCACAGGCTCATGGCGCTGTACATGCGCTCGGCAAAGCCGGCCCGCAGCAGGATTTCGCCGAGCATGATGAACAGCGGAATGGCCACCAGCAGGAATTCGGTGCTGGAACTCCAGGTCAGCTCGCCGATGGCCCGAGTGAGCGGCAGCATGGAGTAGAGGGGGTCGAGAATCAGGCCCAGCACGCCCAGGGCGGCGGCAATCGGAATGCTCAGACCGATCAGTGTGAGCAGGATAATCAGTGCGACAGAAATCATACGGTTACTCCCCGAACATTACGCTCGCCCATGGCAACTTCAGTCGCCGCCTCTTCCTTCGCCGACTTGACTCCGCACAACTGTTTGACGGCTTCGACATCGCCGCAGATCAGGGCAATGGAAGCGCGCAGCAGCATCAAGGCGAGCACGATCGAGAACCAGGCCAGGCCGATCAGCCAGAGCCCTTGTGGCAGCCACAAAGGCGTCGCCAACGGGGTATTCGCCGCGGAGTTCTGCACCCAGGAACTCATGACGACGTCGTAGGCGTAATAGGTGAGGTGCACGGAAAATACGCCGAGCGCGACCAGCGCCAGCCAGTCCACCAGTGCGCTGATACGGATCGGCAGATATTGATAGAGCACGTCCACGCGAACGTTGGCACGCTCCAATGCGGTAAACGCCAGGGCCCAGCTGCTGCTGATGGCGAACGCATAGCCTGACAGTTCGTCGGCGCCACCGACGGTAATGCTGAACAGCCGGCGCAGACTGACATCGTAGGCAATCAGCAATACGCTGGCGATCGTCAAGCCGCCGCCGACCCAAACAGCGGCGCGCGACAGCAGGGCTGCCTTCGATATCAGGAACGAGATAAAGGCTAAATTACGGGAGAGCATGGCAGTATCCGAGGGCTGAACGCCCCGTATTTAGTTGGGCGAGGCTTCCCTGGGGAAACCTCGCGGCACGGCTTTACTGGGACTTACTTGTTGGCAGCGAGATTCAGCGTCTTGCCCACTGTGGCATTGAAGTCGGCCACACACTGGTCAGAGCAGCGCGCCGCCCACTTGCTCAATACGCCTTCGCGGATATTCAGCAGCAACTGACGATCCGCCTCGCTCGGCTGTACCAGGGTCATGGTGCCCTTGTCCGGATACGGGCAGCTCGCGGCGCCGGTATTGCAGGCGTAGCCTTCCTGGGTCTGACGTGCGGCGGCACTCCAGATGTTGTCGACCAAGTTGCTGATGCGGCCTTCCAGGAAGGTTTGAACCTTCGGATCGAGCTTGTCCCAGGCCTTCTGGTTGACCGCGTGGATCTGCTGGTTCCAGTTGATCGGCAGGGCGTACAGGTGGGTGGACACTTCGTACCACTTCGCCGAGTAGCCGGACAGCGACCCGGTGATGGCGCAATCGACAAGGTTGTTCTGCAGGGCCGGCACCACTTCGCCAAAGGACATGGTCACGCTGGTGCCCCCCAGTGCCTCGATGAAGTCCGCCTGAGTACGGCTGCTGGTGCGCACCCGCTTGCCCTTGATATCGGCCAGCCCCTGGATATCGGCATTGCAGAACAGCACCTGACCCGGGTAGGTCGAGATGCCCAGCAACTTGATGCCGGAATCGCCGCTGTAGTGCTTGGCGTAGACGGGCGAGAAGGCATCCGTCACGGCGCGAGCGGTATCGGCATCCGGCGACAAGCCAGCCAGGTCGATGGCCTCGTTGATCGGGTTGTCACTGGCGAAGTAGGCGAGCGTGGCAGTACCGAACTCGATCACACCTTGCGACATCAGGCGCATCATCTCCGGCCCTTTCAGGCCCATCTCGTTGTAGCCCTTGATGTCGGCGCTGATCTGGCCATTGGAGACGGCTGGAATTTCATTGCTCCAGAACGGCTTTTCGAAGTCGGCGTAAGCGGTGAGATTGCTCACGCCGCCGACCACCTGCAACTTGGTTTTGGGAAGGTCCTCTGCACTTGCAGAACCGATGATCATTGTACTGACGAGTGCAGCAATTATTGTTTTCATATTCAGTCCTATCCGGTGAGTAGGGGTCAGGCCAGCGCAGCGAGTCCCACCTCCCTCGAAGCGCCCATCTGGTTAGCTCTGGCGGTAATCAAACCTTCTCGATAACAACGGCATGCTCCGAGTCGTGATCCGGATAAACCCTCTGCAGCGCCTGGCGACTGCTTCGAGCATCCGCAGGTTCAGGCGTGCAGCGGCATCGCTGTCTGGAAAAAGCCCTGGGCAGATATCGTCCGGACTCTGTTCCGGCTGGCCCGGGCCAATGGGTCGACCTGGGACGACAGTTGCCGCTATCGCTGCCCGGAAGCGCCCGTGCAGCCGGCTTTTGTGCATTCTTGTGCCGAGGACTTGGCGCGTCCAACTAATAAAAACAAACGCGGGAGATAGGAAAATCCTGTTCCTGGCGAAGGCTCGCCGGCATTCGCGCGCCGGGTTCCAGAGGCGCAAACGGTGCTTCGCCGGGAGCGCCACAAAGCAAAAGGCCCAGGTAAAAACCTGGGCCTTGGCGCGTTCAGCGGCAGGTTGAGGGACGCGCCCTAGGCATCCGCGGCGTGACGAGGCAACCCGATGGAGATCAGCGCCGCCAGCAGCACGAAGGCCGAGGAGACCCACAGACAGGCCGGCAGGCCATGGGCCTGGTAGACCCAGCCGGAGAGCAGGGTGCCGAGCAGGCGGCCGAGGGCGTTGGACATGTAGTAGAAGCCGACGTCCAGCGACACCCCGTCCTCCCGCGCGTAGGAGACGATCAGGTAGCTGTGCAGCGAGGAGTTGACCGCGAACAGCGCGCCGAACAGCAGCAGGCCGCCGATCAGCACCGTCTGCGCCGGCCAGTCGCCGCCCAGGCCCAGGGCGATGGCAGCCGGCAGCCCGGCCAGGGCCAGGGCCCAGGCGCAGGCGGCGCGCCCATCCGGAACCTGCCCGCGGCGCTTGCCGGTGAGGGCCGGGGCCAGCGACTGGATCAGCCCATAGCCGATGATCCACAGGGCGAGAAAGCCGCCGACCTGCCAGAAGTCCCAGCCGAAGGTGGTCGCCAGGTACACCGGCAGGGCCACCACGAACCACACGTCGCGGGCGCCGAAGAGGAACAGCCGGGCCGCCGAGAGGCTGTTGATCGCCCGGCTCTTGGACAGCAGCTCGCGGAACTTCGGCTTGGCGCGCGCCTTGCCCAGGTCGCGGTGCAGGCTGAGCACGCTGCCCAGCCAGATCAGCGCCAGGGCACCAGCCATCAGCAGCAACGCGCCGCGAAAGCCGAGCAGCGCCAGCAAGGCGCCGCCGAGGAAGAAGCCGACGCCCTTGAGCGCGTTCTTCGACCCGGTGAGCAGCGCCACCCAGCGATACAGCCGGCCCTGTTCGCCATCGGCCACCAGCAATTTGATCGAGCTCTTGGCGCTCATCTTGTTGAGGTCCTTGGCGATCCCGGACAGGGCCTGGGCGGCCATCACCCAGGCGATGCCCAGCCAGGCTGTCGGCACCGTCAGCATGAGCAGGGCCAGCACCTGCAGGGCCAGGCCGATATGCATGGTGCGGTTCAGGCCCAGGCGCGCGCCGAGGTAGCCGCCGAGCAGGTTGGTGACCACGCCGAACAGCTCGTAGCCGAGGAACAGGGCGGCGATCTGCAACGGCGAATAGCCCAGGCTGTGGAAGTGCAGCACCACCAGCATGCGCAGGGCGCCGTCGGTGAGGGTGAAGGCCCAGTAGTTGGCGGTCACCAGCAGGTACTGGCGGACCTCGGGGGCCAGGCGGGACAAGGCGTGCATGGGTGAACCCCGGAAACGGATGAAGGGTGGAAATACCCGCGCAGCGACCAGGCGCGCGGATCGGGGCGGGAAAGGCCGCAGGCCCTTCCCGCCCCTGGGCTCAGCCGGCCAGACCGACCAGGCGCGCCAGTTCGGCGGTGCGGTTGGCGTAGCCCCATTCGTTGTCGTACCAGGCGTACAGCTTCACCTGGGTGCCGTTGACCACCAGGGTCGACAGCGCGTCGATGATCGAGGAGCGCGGATCGCTGCGGTAGTCGATGGACACCAGCGGCCGCTCCTCGTAGCCGAGGATGCCCTTGAGCGGGCCGGCGGCGGCGGCGGCGAGCAGGCCGTTGACCTCCTCCACGGTGGTGGCGCGCTCGACCTCGAACACGCAGTCGGTCAGCGAGGCGTTGGCCAGGGGCACGCGCACGGCATGGCCGTTGAGCTTGCCGCGCAGCTCCGGGAAGATCTCGGCGATGGCGGTGGCCGAACCGGTGCTGGTGGGGATCAGGCTCATGCCGCAGGCGCGGGCGCGACGCAGGTCCTTGTGCGGCTGGTCGAGGATGCTCTGGGTGTTGGTCAGGTCGTGGATGGTGGTGATCGAGCCGTGACGGATGCCCAGGTGCTGGTGGATCACCTTGATCACCGGCGCCAGGCAGTTGGTGGTGCAGGAGGCGGCGGTAACGATGCGGTGCTGCGCCGGGTCGAACAGGTCCTGGTTGACCCCCATGACCACGTTCAGCGCGCCGGCCTCCTTGACCGGGGCGCTGACCACCACGCGCTTGACCCCCTGGTCCAGGTAGGCCTGCAGCACGGCGACCGTCTTCATCTTGCCGCTGGCTTCGATCACCAGATCGCAGTCCGACCAGTCGGTGTCGGCGATGGCCTTGTTGGCGGTGACGCGGATGCGCTTGCCGCCGATCAGGATGCTGTCCCCGTCGGCCCCGGCCTCGTGCTGCCAGCGGCCATGCACCGAGTCGAAATTCAGCAGGTGGGCGTGGGTCGCCGGGTCGCCGGCCGGATCGTTGATCCGCACGAACTCCAGCTCCGGCCAGTCCCAGGCGGCGCGCAGGGCGAGGCGGCCGATGCGGCCGAAACCATTGATGCCTACTTTGATGCTCATGTGATGCTCCGGTGTGGATTGCAGTCGATTCGCTTGCCCGGCGGGGCGCCGCTCAGCAACAGGCCGCCGCCCGCTGCGGGCGCTCGCCCATGGTCTCGAGACGCTGGGCAGCGGGGCTGAGCCAGGGCCGATTGGCCTCCAGCGTGGTGCGCAGCAGCGCCTGCACCCAGTCTGGCAGCTCGGGATGCAGCCGATAGTAGACCCACTGCCCCTGACGCCGATCGGCCAGCAGGCCGGCGCTGCGCAACTGCGCCAGGTGACGGGAAATCTTCGGCTGGCTCTCGCCCAGGGCGCAGGTCAGCTCGCACACGCACAGCTCGCCCTCGCCCAGGATCAGCAGCATCAGGCGCGCACGGGTGTCATCGGCAAGGGATTTGAACAGGGCGGTCGGGGTCGGCTGGTCGGCCATGGCAGGGCTCGCAGGGGCGCCCGCCGAGGTCGGACGCCGAATATATATGGGTAACCGAATATATGAGTTCGCGCATATGCTGTAAAGCCTGCATCGCACCCGCTGCGCAGCGGCGCCGGTGGGCGTCCGCCTCAGATCACCCCGGCCGCGCGCAAGGCCTCGATCTGCTCCGCCGTCAGCCCCAGGTGCCGTTGCAGCACCTGCTCGGTGTGTTCGCCGAGCAGCGGCGGGGCGTTGCGGTACTCCACTGGCGTGGCCGACAGGCGCAGCGGGCTGGCCACCAGCGGCGTGCTGCTGCCCAGGCCATTGGGCAGCTCGATCTTCAGGCCGCGGGCCTGCACCTGGGGGTCGGCGAAGACCTGGGCCAGGTCGTTGATCGGTCCGCAGGGCACGCCGGCCTCCTCCAGCAGGGCGATCCATTCGGCGGTGCTCTTGAACACCGTGGCCTGGCGCAGCAGCGGGATCAACTCGGCGCGGTGGGCGACGCGGGCCTTGTTGGTGGAAAAAAGCGGGTCGTCGGCCAAAGCCGGAAGGCCGGCGACCGCGCAAAGCTTGCGAAACTGGCCGTCGTTGCCCACGGCGATGATGAAGTTGCCGTCGGCCGAGGGAAAATCCTGATAGGGCACGATGTTCGGGTGGGCGTTGCCCAGGCGCTGGGGCGCGACCCCGGTGTTCAGGTAGTTCATCGCCTGGTTGGCCAGGCAGGCCACCTGCACGTCGAGCAGGGCCACGTCGATATGCTGGCCGATGCCCGACTGCTCGCGCTGGTTCAGCGCGGCCAGCACGCCGACCGTCGCATACAGGCCGGTGAGGATATCGGTGAGGGCCACGCCGACCTTGACCGGGCCAGCGCCTTCCTCGCCTTCGGGGCGGCCGGTCAGGCTCATCAGGCCGCCGAGGCCCTGGATCATGAAGTCGTAGCCGGCGCGCTTGGCGTAGGGCCCGGTCTGGCCGAAGCCGGTGATCGAGCAGTAGATCAGGCGCGGGTTGAGCGCCTTCAGCGAGGCATAGTCGAGGCCATAGGCGGCCAGGCCGCCGACCTTGAAGTTCTCCAGCAGCACGTCGCAGTTCTGCACCAGTTCGCGCACGAGGCGCTGGCCCTCGGCCTGGGTGAAGTCCAGGGTCAGCGACTGCTTGTTGCGGTTGGCGCCCTGGAAGTAGGCCGCCTCGCGCGAGTCGTTGCCCTCGCCATCCTTGACGAAGGGCGGGCCCCAATGGCGGGTGTCGTCACCGCTGCCGGGGCGCTCGACCTTGATCACCTCGGCGCCGAGGTCGGCGAGAATCTGCCCGGCCCAGGGCCCGGCGAGCACACGGGACAGGTCGAGCACGCGGATATGGGACAGGGCGCCGGGCATGGAAACTCCGTAGGGTGCGCCACGCGCACCGACAACAAACAGGACGTGGGTTGGGTTAGCCGCCAGGCGAGCTAACCCTTAGGGCGATCTGATAGCGGCTGTGCGCAGCGCCGTCAAAGCGGGGTGCGCACGGCGCACCCTAGCTTCAGAAGAACGCCTGGATGCCGGTCTGCGCGCGACCGAGGATCAGCGCGTGGACGTCGTGGGTGCCCTCATAGGTATTCACCACCTCCAGGTTGACCAGGTGGCGGGCCACGCCGAACTCGTCGCTGATGCCGTTGCCACCGAGCATGTCGCGGGCCATGCGGGCGATGTCCAGGGACTTGCCGCAGCTGTTGCGCTTCATGATCGAGGTGATTTCCACCGCCGCCGTGCCTTCGTCCTTCATCCGCCCCAGGCGCAGGCAGCCCTGCAGGGCCAGGGTGATTTCGGTCTGCATGTCGGCCAGCTTCTTCTGGATCAGCTGGTTGGCGGCCAGCGGGCGGCCGAACTGCTGGCGGTCCAGGCAGTACTGGCGGGCGGTGTGCCAGCAGAACTCGGCGGCGCCCAGGGCGCCCCAGCTGATGCCGTAGCGGGCGGAGTTGAGGCAGGTGAACGGGCCCTTGAGCCCGCGCACCTCGGGGAAGGCGTTCTCTTCCGGGCAGAACACGTTGTCCATGACGATCTCGCCGGTGATCGAGGCGCGCAGGCCTACCTTGCCGTGGATCACCGGCGCGGAGAGGCCCTGCCAGCCCTTCTCCAGGACGAAGCCGCGAATCTCGCCGGCGTCATCCTTGGCCCAGACCACAAATACATCCGCTATTGGCGAATTGGTGATCCACATCTTGCTGCCGGACAGGCGATAGCCGCCGTCGACCTTCTTCGCCCGGGTGACCATGGCGCCCGGGTCGGAGCCGTGGTTCGGCTCGGTCAGGCCGAAGCAGCCGATGTATTCGCCGCTGGCCAGCTTGGGCAGGTACTTCTGCCGGGTCGCCTCGTTGCCGAACTCGAAGATCGGCACCATCACCAGGGAAGACTGCACGCTCATCATCGAACGGTAGCCGGAGTCGATGCGCTCCACCTCGCGGGCGATCAGGCCGTAGCTCACGTAGTTCAGCCCGCTGCCGCCGTAGGCCTCGGGAATGGTCGCGCCGAGCAGGCCGGTTTCGCCCATCTCGCGGAAGATCGCCGGGTCGGTCTGTTCGTTGCGGAAGGCTTCCAGCACCCGTGGCGCCAGCTTGTCCTGGGCGAACTGCTGGGCACTTTCGCGCACCATGCGCTCTTCTTCGGTCAGCTGCTGGTCGAGCAGCAGCGGGTCGATCCAGTTGAAACTTGCCTTGGCCATGCCGGGAACCTCGAGTGGGGTCGGTGACGCCGCAGGACGAGCGCCGCTCGCCTGCAACAGAGATGGCATTGATCCTAGGCGCCAATGGCAGG
The DNA here is from genome assembly GCF_013388395.1 of Pseudomonas sp. LPB0260. NCBI lineage: Bacteria > Pseudomonadati > Pseudomonadota > Gammaproteobacteria > Pseudomonadales > Pseudomonadaceae > Pseudomonas > Pseudomonas sp. LPB0260. Next base: position 1,081,840 of record NZ_CP058247.1, read on the forward strand.
CCGGGCAAACGAGTTATTCGCACGCTGTTGTGCGGTTTTATCACTTCGCGATAGTTTTGATCGCCTAAACCAGCAGAATAAAGTGAGAGGGCCGCACAGATGCGCCGCAAGATCCCCAGCACCGCTGCCCTGGTCGCCTTCGAGTCGGCCGCCCGCCACCAGAGCTTCACCAAGGCCGCCGAAGAACTTGCGCTGACCCAGAGCGCGATCTGCCGCCAGGTCGCCAGCCTCGAGGAATTCCTCAACATCGAGCTGTTCCGTCGCTCGCGGCGCGGGGTCAAGCTGACCGAGGCCGGGCAGTCCTATGCCCGGCGGGTGGCCTCACAACTGGATGCGGTGGAGCGCGACACCCTGGCGGTAATGGGCCAGCAGGGGGCGATGAGCATCGAGCTGGCGGTGGTGCCTACCTTCGGCACCCAGTGGCTGCTGCCGCGGCTGAAGGACTTCCAGCGCCTGCACCCCCAGGTCACGGTCAACCTGACCAACCGCACCCGCCCGTTCCTGTTCGCCGACACGCCGTTCGATGCGGCGATCTACTTCGGCGACGCCGACTGGTCCGGCACCGACTCGCACCTGCTGATGCGCGAGAACCCCATGCCGGTGTGCAGCCCGGCGCTGCTCGCCGGGCGCCAGCAGCTGAGCGCCGAGCGGATCGCCGAACTGCCCCTGCTGCAGCAGACCACCCGCCCCTATGCCTGGCGCCAGTGGTTCGGCTCGCTGGGAATGAACGTGGCCAGGGACCTCAGCGGGCCGCGCTACGAGCTGTTCTCCATGCTCGCCCAGGCGGCCATGCACGAGATGGGCGTGGCCCTGATCCCGCCCTTCCTGATCCAGCGCGAGCTGGCCGAGGGCCGTCTGGTGCTGGCCCTGGAACATGCCTGCCGCAGCGACAAGGCCTATTACCTGATGATTCCCGAGCGCAAGGTGGAATCCGCCGCGCTGCAGAGCTTTCGGGACTGGCTGGTGGCCGAGGCGCGACATTATGCCGCGGCCAGCGACCTGCGATAGGGCTTTGCGCCGGGACCGCGCATGTAGTTAGGCTCTTGGGCGGCGACATCCTGTTTGCCGATTGCGTCATCGTCGCCAGCGCGGGGCCGCTGGACTCGGACCTGCAGCATAGTTGACCCCGTAGTCAGCAAATACTGGCGCTACACTTCGCCCCACCGCTACCCTTGCCGATGTTCGATTTCCTGCACAGAAAGGCTCGTCCAAGCCCCGACGATTCTGGGCTGACGATAAACGGACAGGAAAATGTCGCGCTCAGACAGCCGCGCCCACGGCAATGTCGCCATTATCTGAAAAAAACCGCCTGTACCGTCTGAAAGGCCCAGCCCATCGGCTGGCGCTCGGAAATGCAGAACAGCTGGTCACGCTATGACCTGTAGTTATCGCAAGGTTTTGCTCCAGAACTTCTTGAAGGCCTGGTGCTTCGCCTGCAAAATGCCGCGCCCGCCCCTTGAGAAGCGACTGCTCGGGCGGTTTTGTGCTGATCCTCCCCAATGCCCGCGTGCCACCCGCAGTGCGCCGGTCCACTAAAAAGATCACGCAGGAGAAAAGAAGTGCACATCGGTGTTCCTCTCGAAACCCAAGCCGGTGAGACGCGGGTGGCCGCGACGCCGGAGACCATCAAGAAGCTGATCGGCCAAGGCCATCAGGTAACCGTACAGAGCGGCGCGGGGGTCAGCGCCAGCATTCCGGACAGCGCCTACGCGGCCGTCGGTGCCTCGATCGGCAGCGACGCAGCGGCGTTCGGCGCCGACCTGGTGCTGAAGGTGGTGGCGCCGAGCGAAAGCGAGCTGGCGCACATGAAGACTGGCGCGGTGCTGGTCGGCATGCTCAACCCGTTCAGCAACGAAACCATCGCGCGGATGAACGCCCGCGGCATCACCGCCTTCGCCCTCGAAGCGGCGCCCCGCACCTCCCGCGCGCAGAGCCTCGACGTGCTGTCGTCGCAGGCCAACATCGCCGGCTACAAGGCCGTGATGCTCGCCGCCAACCACTACCCGCGCTTCATGCCGATGCTGATGACCGCCGCCGGTACCGTGAAGGCCGCCCGCGTGCTGATCCTCGGCGCCGGCGTCGCCGGCCTGCAGGCCATCGCCACGGCCAAGCGCCTGGGTGCGGTGATCGAGGCCTCGGACGTGCGTCCGGCGGTGAAGGAGCAGATCGAGTCGCTCGGCGCCAAGTTCGTCGACGTGCCCTTCGAGACCGATGAGGAGCGCGAGTGCGCCCAGGGCGTCGGCGGCTATGCCCGGCCCATGCCGCAGTCGTGGATGGAGCGCCAGGCCAAGGCCGTGCACGAGCGCGCCAAGCAGGCCGACATCGTCATCACCACCGCGCTGATCCCGGGCCGCAAGGCACCGACCCTGCTGCATGAAGCCACCGTGCAGGAGATGAAGCCCGGTTCGGTGGTCATCGACCTGGCCGCGGCCCAGGGCGGCAACTGCCCGCTGACCGTCGCCGAGCAGGTGGTCATCCAGCACGGCGTGACCATCGTCGGCCACAGCAACCTGGCGGCAATGGTACCGGCCGATGCGTCGGCGCTGTACGCGCGCAACCTGCTGGACTTCCTCAAGCTGGTCATCGACAAGGACGGCCAGTTCCACCTCAACCTCGAAGACGACATCGTCGCCGCGTGCCTGATGTGCCGCGACGGCCAGGTCGTCCGCAACAACGGCTAAGGGGAGACGCGCACATGGATATGATTTCCGATGGCATCTACAACCTGATCATCTTCGCCCTGGCGATCTACGTCGGCTACCACGTGGTGTGGAACGTCACCCCGGCCCTGCATACCCCGCTGATGGCGGTGACCAACGCGATTTCCGCGATCGTCATCGTCGGCGCCATGCTGGCCGCTGCCCTGACCGTCACCCCGCTGGGCAAGGCCATGGGCACCCTGGCCGTGGCCCTGGCCGCGGTCAACGTGTTCGGTGGCTTCCTGGTCACCCGACGCATGCTGGAAATGTTCAAGAAGAAGGCGCCGAAAGCGGCTGCGGAGAAGCACTGACCATGAGCATGAACCTGATCACTGTTCTCTACCTCGTCGCCTCGATCTGCTTTATCCAGGCGCTCAAGGGCCTGTCGCACCCGACCACCTCGCGGCGCGGCAACCTGTTCGGCATGGTCGGCATGGCCATCGCCATCGTTACCACCGTTGGCCTGATCTACAAGCTCGGCGCCGAGCTGGCCACCGCCGGCATCGGCTACGTCATCGTCGGCCTGCTGATCGGCGGCAGCGTCGGTACCGTCATGGCCAAGCGCGTGGAAATGACCAAGATGCCCGAGCTGGTCGCCTTCATGCACAGCATGATCGGTCTGGCCGCGGTGTTCATCGCCATTGCCGCCGTGGTCGAGCCACAGTCCCTGGGTATCGTCGCCGCCCTGGGCGATGCGATTCCCTCCGGCAACCGCCTGGAACTGTTCCTCGGCGCGGCCATCGGTGCCATCACCTTCTCCGGTTCGGTGATCGCCTTCGGCAAGCTGTCGGGCAAGTACAAGTTCCGCCTGTTCCAGGGTGCACCGGTACAGTTCGCCGGCCAGCACATGCTCAACCTGGCGGTCGGCCTGGCGATCGTCGGCCTCGGCCTGGTGTACACCTTTACCGGTGACCTCACCTCCTTCGCCATCCTGGTGGCCCTGGCCTTCGTCATCGGCGTGCTGATCATCATCCCGATCGGTGGCGCCGACATGCCGGTGGTGGTGTCGATGCTCAACAGCTACTCGGGTTGGGCGGCGGCCGGTATCGGCTTCTCGCTGAACAACTCGATGCTGATCATCGCCGGTTCCCTGGTCGGCTCTTCGGGCGCGATCCTCTCGTACATCATGTGCAAGGCGATGAACCGCTCGTTCTTCAACGTCATCCTCGGCGGTTTCGGTGGCGCGGCGGATGCCGCCGGTCCTGCCGGCGCCCAGGAAGCCCGTCCGGTGAAGTCCGGCTCGAGTGACGACGCCGCCTTCCTGCTGACCAACGCCGACAGCGTGATCATCGTTCCCGGCTACGGCCTGGCGGTGGCCCGCGCCCAGCACGCGCTGATGGAGCTGGCGGAGAAGCTGACCCATCGCGGGGTCAACGTGAAGTACGCGATCCACCCGGTTGCCGGCCGTATGCCCGGCCACATGAACGTGCTGCTGGCCGAGGCCGAAGTGCCTTACGAGCAGGTGTTCGAGATGGACGACATCAACTCCGAGTTCGGCCAGGCCGACGTGGTGCTGGTGCTCGGTGCCAACGACGTGGTCAACCCGGCGGCGAAGAACGATCCGAAGTCGCCGATCGCCGGCATGCCGATCCTCGAGGCCTACAAGGCCAAGACCGTGATCGTCAACAAGCGCTCGATGGCCAGCGGCTACGCCGGCCTGGACAACGAACTGTTCTACCTGGACAAGACCATGATGGTCTTCGGCGACGCCAAGAAGGTGATCGAGGACATGGTCAAGGCAGTCGACTGACCCGCCGCCAGCACTCGATGAAAAAGCCCGGCCCCGCGCCGGGCTTTTTCATGCCTGAGGGTTTTTCTCAAGCATTTCATAGAGATACAGAGCCGCACCGTTTCAGGTGCCGTTTTGCGTAAAAGCTGAACTCCAGGTCAGGCACACATAGCAGTCAATTTGAAACTGTACCTATAGATAGTCGCTGAATATCAGCTTAAAAATCAGATGAATCCACTGCCAATTTCACATAAACACGATATTTCACTTACGGCCGTTACAGTTTTTACCAAAACAACTGCAACAGTTACAAAGCGAGCTATCTAATAGCCGAACAATCAGTATCAGCTGTGACTACTGATTTATTGGCCAGGAGCGGAAAATGGCCTCCAGTCAAAACACTCTCTAGACCCGCCACAAGCGGAAGGATGTCACCATGGAACGTACACTCAGTTCCGACCTGTTCTACGACAACAGCACCGCCAACGCCGCCGGTTCCCAGCCCCTGCGTCTGCTCGCCAACCTGCTGCTGTGGCAGCGCCGCATCGTCAGCCGCCGCCAACTGGCGCGCCTGGATGCCCGCCTGCTGGCCGACGCCGGCATCAGCGAAAGCCAGCGCCAGGCCGAACTGCGCAAGCCGTTCTGGCGCTAAGCGCCGCGGCGAATAGCCGACCGCGCTCGCAGACAAGACCCGCCCACGCTCAGCGTCGGCGGGTCTTGTCGTTTCAGGACCAGGCATCCGGCTGCGGCGGTACAGTTGGCGCGGCCACCAGCAGAACAGATTCAATCAGCGCAATACTGGACCAGTACAATTAAACCCCGCTGTAGCTGCAAAGCGCTCCTCCACGGCGCGACCATGGTGCTCCATACCCCACCCCCGCCGGACGCGGGAAGGTCAGCGCCATGGAGCACACATTCAGCAGCACCTCACCGACCCGCCAGACCAGTCAGCCGCAATGGCTCAGCCAGCTGCGCGCCGCCTTCGCCCTCTGGCAGCGCAACGCCCGTACCCGCCGGCAGCTGGCCGCCCTCGATGACCGCCTGTTGTCCGACGCCGGCATCTCCCCGAGCGAGCGGCGCGGCGAGCTGGACAAGGCCTTCTGGCATTGAGCCGTGGTGCGGCGGGGGCGTCGCTGGGCTAGGCTTAGGGCGATCGCACACAGTCGATCGCCGAGCCTGGCGACGACTTCTCGGGAGTCCGCACCATGAACCCCATTGCTCTATTCGGCCTGAGCGCGCTGCTGCTGATCAGCGGCGGTGCGGCGGCCTCCAGCTTCGTCGGCACCACCGATGCCATCGGCAATGCCCTGGTGGGCACCTTGGACGCCAGCTCGGATGCCACCTCCTCGTTGCGGGATGACAAGGTGGTACTCGACGCCCGCGACGACGCGGCCAGCTTCGTCGCCAGCGCCGGACAGATCCGCGGCGTGCACCTGGAAGCGGCTCTGGCGCACATCCGCCAACAGCACCCCACGCTGCTGGCCGATGACCTGCAACTGGCCAGGGCCATCCTCAGCCTCTGAATCCGCTTCGCCCCCCTCTCGGGCACCGCAGCAGCCGTGCCGCGATGCCTCTGGCCGGGCGACACGCATTCGGCTAGCCTTGCCGCCGCCAGGCTGGCGCTGGAACCGCGCCCGCCGCCCCGCGTCCAATAACCACCGCTCGCCTCCCGGAGATCCTCCATGCATCGCCCGCTGCTTGCCGCCTTTGCCTGCCTCGCCCTTTCCGTCGGCAGCGCCCAGGCGCAGACCCTGGTCGCCACCAGCAACATCCTGGTCCGCGCGCTGGATCGCAGCCTCGACTTCACCTCGGACACCACCACCTCGATCCGCGACATGAAGGTCGTGATCGAAGCCCGCGACGACGCCGCCAGCTTCGTCGCCAGCCAGGGCGCGATTCGCGGCGCCCATCTGCAGGCGGCGCTCGTCGCCATTCGCAGCCGCGTGCCCGAAGCCCAGGCCGCCTCCGACCTGGAGCTGGCCGAAGCCATCCTGGCGCAGTGAACATCCTGCGCGGCTGGCTGCTGGCCCTGACGCTGCTGGCCAGCGGCGTCGGTCACGCCGCGCTAAGCCTGGCGCTGGAGGGCGACGCGCTCGACAGCGGGCAGCGCCAGGCCAGCCTCGACCTGCTCAACGAAGCCGTCGCCGCCTTGCCCCCGCGCCTGCTTCAGGGGCTCGACCGCCGCGTGGCGGTGCGTTGGCGCGAGATGCCGCGACAGGTCTACGGTCGCGCCGGACGCTTCACCGGCATCGAGCTGAACGCCGCGCTGCTGCCGGCCCTGAGCGACGGCAGCGCTGCCCGCGCGTCCAGCGGGCGCAGCCACGGCACCCTGCGCCGCGAACTGCTGGCGACCCTGGTGCACGAGCTCGCCCACCTGTACGACCGCGCCCGCCTCTGGCCAGCCGCCGAACGCCGCCAGCTGCAACGCTGCCGCCGCCTCGCCGCCAGCCTTGGCCCGGTCGGCCAGCCAGCCGACTGCCGCGGCCAGGCGGCCCGGCGCTTCACCCTCAGCGACGATCCCTACCTGCTCGACCTGGCCGGCTGGCCGCAGCGGGTCGGCAGCCGCGGCCAGCGCGAGCGCGACAACGCCCAGCTGGCGCGTAGCCCGGATGTCTACGAGCTGCGCAATCCGCGCGAGTACGTAGCAGTGAACCTCGAGTACTTCCTCCTCGACCCCGGCTACGCCTGCCGCCGGCCCTCGCTGGCGCGCTACTTCCGTGCCCATTTCGCCTGGACGCCGCCGCACTCCCAACCCTGCGCCAACGGCTACGCCTACCTCAACGCCGGCCGCGATTTCGCCCGACAGCCCCTGGCCAGCCTGGACCCCGAGCGGGTCTACCAGGTCGACTACCTGCTCGCCGAGGCCAACCAGGCCTGGGCCAGCCGCTGGGGCCACAGCATGCTGCGCCTGGTGATCTGCGCCCCCGGCCGGCCGCGGGGGCCGGCCTGCCGGCTGGACCTCGACCAGCACCTGGTGCTGTCCTACCGCGCCTTCGTCGGCGACCTGCAACTGTCCACCTGGGACGGCCTGACCGGCGCCTACCCCTCGCGGCTGTTCGTCCTGCCCCTGGCCCAGGTGATCGAGGAATACACCAAGGTCGAGCTGCGCAGCCTCGCCTCGGTGCCGCTCAAGCTCGAGCGCGCGCAGCTGGAGGCGCTGGTCACCCGCGCCGCCGAGCAGCACTGGAGTTACGACGGCGACTACTACTTCATCGCCAACAACTGCGCGGTGGAGACCCTCAAGCTGCTGCGCAGCGGAATCCAGACCCCGGCGCTGCAAGCCTTCGACAGCATCCTGCCGAACGGCCTGCTCGACGGTTTGGTCGCGCGCGGGCTGGCCGAGCCGAGCGTGCTCGACAATCCGCGCGAGGCCCTGCGCCTGGGCTATCGCTTCGACTCCTTTCGCGAACGCTACCAGGCCATGTTCAAGGTGCTGGGCGAGCGCCTGCCGATCAGCCAGCGGCGGGTCGAGGACTGGCTGCAGCTGCCCGCCGCGGAGCGGCGCGCCTGGTTCGCCCGCGCCGACCTGCGCGCCAGCGCCGCCCTGCTGCTGCTGGAGCAGGCGGCCCTGCGCCGCCAGCTGCTGCTGGCCCAGGACCAGCTCAAGCAGCGCTATCTGGGCGAGCCCGGCAGCGCCGAGCCGAGCCTGCAGCGGGCCGGCGGCGCGCTGCAGCAGATCCTCGCCAACAGCGGCTTTCTCAGCCGCCCGGCGGAACTGCTCGACGGCGGCTACGGCCTGCCCCAGGCCGGCGAGTGGCAACGCCTGCAGACCGAGAGCCAGGCCCGCCAGCAACAGTTGCGCCGCCTCAGCGACGACCTCGACCGCGAGGTGCGCCAGTTGCTGGAGCCGGCGCTGCTGGCCGAACTGCAGGCCGCCGAGGCCAATCTGGGCGAACTGCGCAGCCGGCTGCGCGCCCTGCACGAGGCCGGCGGCGGCCTGCAACTGCCCTGAAGCCGGCCACCCTCACGGCCTGCCGCCAGCGACAGCGGCCTTGCGCCGCCGCGCGCCCCTGGCCAATATGGCCGCTTTTCTGCGGACGAGGCTGTCGTGCTGGAGTTGCTGCTGGCCCTGTGGCCCCTGTTTGCCTTGATCGTCGCCGGCTACTACCTGCGCCGCTGGGCGTTTCCCAACGAAGCCTTCTGGCCCGGCGCGGAGCGGCTGAACTACTTCATCCTGTTCCCGGCCCTGCTGTTCAGCAGCCTGGCCAACGCGCCGCTGGACAACCCGGCGCTGCCGCGCCTGGCCCTGGCGGTGATGCTCGCCCTGGGCATCGCCTGGCTGGCCCTGCTGCTCACGCGCCGTCTGCGCGGCTGGCGCGCCGCGCGTTTCGGCGCCTTTACCCAGGGCGCCCTGCGCTTCAACACCTACCTGGGCCTGGCCGCGGTGGCCAGCCTGTTCGGCCAAGAAGGCCTGACCCTGGCGGCGCTGATGCTGGCGCTGATGGTGCCGACGGTAAACGTGCTGTCGGTCTGGTCGCTGACCGCCGAGCGCGGCGTCAGCGCCCGCAGCCTGCTGCTGCCGATCCTCAAGAACCCGCTGATCCTCGCCTGCCTCGGTGGCGCCCTGGTCAACTTCGCGGGCCTCGGCCTGCCCGGCGGCACCGGGCGACTGCTCGGCCTGCTGGCGGCCGCCAGCCTGCCGCTGGGCCTGTTCTGCGTCGGCGCGGCGCTGAAGCCCGAGCAACTGGGTGGGGAGATTCCGGCCCTGGGCTGGAACAGCCTGCTACGGCTGCTGGCGATGCCGCTGCTGGCCTGGGCGGTGGCCTACGGCCTCGACCTGCCGGCCGTGGAAAGCAGCGTGCTGGTGCTGTTCTTCGCCCTGCCGACGGCGCCGACCGCCTATGTGCTGACCCGCCAGCTGGGCGGCGACAGCCAGCTGATGGCCGGCCTGATCACCCTGCAGACCCTGCTGGCGGCGGCCAGCCTGCCGCTGGTGCTGATGCTGCTGGCGGCCTGAACCCAGGGCTCAGCGTTGAGCCTGGCGGTCGCGGGCCTCGAGATAGCTCCCGAGCAGGCGTTGGAAGCGGTCGCCATCGCGAAACCGCGCCAGGCTCTTATTGATGGTCTGCAGCAGTTGCTCGGCGTGCGGGTGTTCACGCGAAACGATGACATGCAGGCTGGTCTCGCCGAAACTGCCCTGCGAGCGGCGAAAGCGGCTGGCGGGCTGACCGGTGGCGCTGAGCGCGGCGGCCCCAATGGGGCCATTGGCGATGAAGAAATCGTCGCGCCCGAGCAGCAACAGCCGGGCGCATTCGTTCAAGCCCTTGGGTGCATGACGAATCATCCGGCGCTGCTCGACCAGTGCCTGAATCGCAACGGGCAGTTGCCAGCCGAGCGGATAGCACAAGCGCGCGCCATTCAGGGTCGACAGGTCGTCGACCTCGTAGGCGGTGCCGGCCCGGCTGAACAGGTGCTGCCTGACCATCAGCAGCGGTTCGGAAAACAGGAAATGCTCGGCCAGCGCCTCAGAGCGTAGATAAGGGAAGGTGGCATCGTACTTGCCCTGCTGGGTCATCTGCAGACCGCGGCTCCAAGGCAGCCAATCGAGGCTGATGGCGACGTGCTCCTGGCCCAGGGCCTGCTCGACCATCTGCGTTAGCAGGCCCCCACCGGGCAGCTCCTGGCTGGTGAAGGGGGCATAGCCGTCCCCGGTGACTAGGCTCACCTTGTCGACCTCGGCCCACACCGCGCCGCAGAAACACAGACTCAACAAGCCGCTACACAGCACACGACCCCGCATAACCCTGCACTCCTCGAAACCATCGGGCAACGAACCCGCCAGCCGGCAGAGTCCGTTCGTATCGCTCGAGTGTACGCACCATTCCTCGCCGCCCCCATCGACCGAAGTGCTGATACTGCGATCAGTCGAACAAACCCAGCTGACCGGTGGCCACGACTGTCGACTCCTCTGCCGGGGTCGCGGGGCGCCGCGCCAGGCGCTCGGCCAAGCCCGCCGCCCGCTCGGCGCGGGTCGCTACCGCCTCGCCGAGGCGCGGGGCCAGACCCCAGATCTCCACCCGCTGCTTGGCCCGGGTGATGCCGGTGTAGAACAGGCTGCGGGTCAGCAGCGGGCTGGGCTGCTCGGGCAGCGCCAGCAGCACCTCGGTGAACTCCGAGCCCTGGCTCTTGTGCACCGTCATGGCGAAGGCGCTGTCGTGGCTGGGCAGGCGTGCCGGGGCGAAGGGGCGGAAGCCGTCCTCGCCTTCGCCCTCTCCTTCGAAGAAGACCCGCAGACCGTGCTCGCCGTGCAGGCAGATGCCAATATCGCCATTGAACAGGCCCAGGGCGTAGTCGTTCTGCCGCACCATCACCGGCCGCCCGACGTACCAGCGATCGCGGCTGGCGACCTGGGCGCGACGCTTGATCCGCGCCTCCAGCGCCTCGTTGATGCCGCTCACCCCCCAGGCCCCTTCGCGCTGGGCGCACAGGGCGCGGAAGGCATTGAAGGCGGCGAAGGCCGCGGCCGGATCGCCACTCCGCGCGGCGCCGAGAAAGGGCGCGTAGCCCTGCTCCAGGCGCTCGAGCAGGGCCTGCGGAGTCGGCTCGGCGATCCACGCCAGGTCGCCACGATTCTCCCGCAACAGGCCGAAGGTGCCGGCGACATCGCCGCCGTTGATCCGTCGCGCCAGTTCGCCGATGCCGCTGTCGCCGGCGAAGCGGTGGCTGTGGCTCAGCAGCACCACCGCATCGCCCAGGGCCGAGGTGGGTTGCTCCACCGCCACCTGCTGGCCGGTGATGCGCTCGAGCTCGGCCGCCGCCTGGGCATCGAAGCCGCGGCCCTCGCACAGTTCGGCGAACACCGCGCCGGCCTCCACCGCCGCCAGCTGGTCCTTGTCGCCGAGCAGGATCAGCCGGGCGCCGGGCGGCAGGGCATCGACCAGCTTGGCCATCAGCGCCAGGTCGACCATCGAGGCCTCGTCCACCACCAGCACATCCAGGGCCAGGGGGTTGCCGGCGTGATGGCGCACGGCAGGGGTATCACCACGGCTGCCGAGCAGGCGGTGCAGGGTGCGCGCCTCTTCCGGCAGGGCCGCCTTGATCGCCTCGTCAACCGGCAGCGCCGCCTTGGCGCCGCGGATCGCCTCGGCCATGCGCGCCGCGGCCTTGCCGGTGGGTGCGGCCAGGCCGATGGCCAGGCGCTGGTCGCCCTGCTCCAGCAGCGCGGCGAGCAGGCGCACCACGGTGGTGGTCTTGCCGGTGCCGGGCCCCCCGGAGATCACCGCCAGGCGCCGGCGCACCGCCTGGGCGGCGGCCAGGCGCTGCCAGTCGGGTTGCTGGCTGTTGAAGGCGAACAGCCGCGCCAGGCTCTCGCCCAGGCGGGCCTCATCCACCGCCGGGCGATCGCCGGCGCGGCTCAGCAGCTGCTCGGCCAGGCGCCGTTCGTAGGCGTGATAGCGCGCAAGATACAGGCGCTCGCCGTCGAGGATCAGCGGGGTGAAATCGCCCGCTGCGCCGACCAGGGACGAGGCCTCGAGGCGCTTGCGCCAGTCGTCCAGGGCCGGCAGCACGCAGTCATGCTCGGGCCAGGGCCGCCGGCCGGCCAGGCGCGCCAGCGGCAGGCACACGTCGCCCTCGTCCAGGGCGCTGCACAGCAGCGCCGCGGACAGCAGCACCAGCGGCTCGGCGTCGGCCTCGAGGCGCCGCAGGCTGTCGACCAGGGCGCGCTCCAGCGGGCCCAAAGGCAGGTCATCGAGGTTCATGCAACCCTCCTATCGGGTGCCGCGGGGCCGCTTGGGCGATGCACAGTGAAAACGCCTGCAGTGGTGCGCGCGGCGCACCCTACGGCTTGAATGCGCTCGGGCATCAGTGCAAACCCTCGAACAGTCGATCCAGGGCGTCCAGCAGGCTGTCGGCCGGGCGGGCGAAATACACCCCGGCCTGTGGCATGCCGCGCAGGAACAGGTAATAGGCGCCGCCGAGCTGGCTGTCGTCGAAGTCGGCCAGGCGCTGGCGCAGGAAGCGCCGCAGCGCCACCAGGTAGATCAGGTACTGCAGGTAGTAGTGCTCGCCGGCCAGGGCCTGCACCAGCCGCTCACCCTGGTAGTAGCTGGCATCCGGGCCGAGCCAGTTGGACTTGTAGTCGGCGATGTACCAGCGCCCGTCATGCTCGAAGGTCAGGTCGATAAAGCCCTTGAGGAAACCCTTGAGGTCGTCGAACTCCAGGCGCGCGGCGGCCTCGCGCATCGCCGTCGGCAGGCCATGGTCCGGGTCGGCGAGTATCGCCCGCAGGCGTTGCACCGACAGATTCGCCACCGGGAAGGTGAAGCCCAGCTCGGGCAGGCGCCGCGTCGGCTCCAGGGCGGACAGGCGCAGGCCGTTGCCGTCCAGGTCGGCGTCGAGCACCGTCTGCAGCTGCGCGATCGCCACCTCGCGCCAGTCACTGCTGATCCCGTGCCCGCTCAGCGCCGGCTCGACCAGCTCGCTCAGCGCGCCCTTGCCCCGCGCCCAGTCCTCGAGGATGGCGTGCAGGCAGGTGCCGGCACGGGCGCCGCGGGGGAAGGCGAAGAAGCCGCTGCCCGGCTCGCCGGCATCCGGCATGACCAGGCCGTCGCGGTCCGGCGCCTCCAGGTGCAGGCCGGCGGCCAGGCCGGAGAAACTGCCGATGCGCCAGGCACTGTGCAGGCTGCGCTGCAGGCTGGCCAGGCCCTGCGGGGCCGGCGCGCGGCGCTCGCCGGCGGCGCTGGCCTCCTGTTCGAGCAAGGGCTGCAGGGCCATCTTGCCGGCGCTGGCGGCGACCAGCGCCTCGAGCTCGCCGCGCAACGCCGCCGGGCCCAGCTGTTGCAGGTGCGCCGCCAGTTCGCCCAGGGCATCCTCGCCCGGCAGCTGGCGACCGTGCAGCAGCCAGGCCAGGGCGCTGCTGTGCAGGCCCTCCTCGCCGAGGCTGCCGTCCTTCTTCGCCTTGCAGTCCACCGGCCCCCAGTGCAGCCACAGGCGATCGCGGGCCCGGGTCAGAGCCACGTAGGTCAGGCGCAGGCGCTCGGCGAAACGCTCCTGGCGGGCGCGCTGGCGATGTTCGTCGAGCCGTTCGCCGCCGAGGTCGAGTAGCGGCGTGCCGTCGTCGGCGTGGCAGCTGATGTCCTCCTGCTTGCGCAGCAGGGCGCCGTCCCACAGGAAGGGGCAGAACACCAGCGGATACTCCAGGCCCTTGGAGGTGTGGATGGTGACGATCTGCACCCGCTCGGCATCGCTTTCCAGGCGCAGCAGGGCATCCTCGCCATGGGCCTCGGCGCGGCGCTGGTCGTCAAACCAGGCGAGCAGCTGCTCCAGGCCCGGGCGCTGCAGGCTCTCGGCCTGCAGCAGCTCGGCCAGGTGCAGCAGGTTGGTCAGGCGGCGCTCGCCATCGGCCAGGGCCAGCAGGCGTTCGGCCACCCGCTGCTCGTCGAGCCAGGCGCGGAAGGCGCGCATGAAACCCTGCTGCTGCCACAGCTGGTGGTAGCGTTCGGCGGCCTCGCGCTCCTCGTCCCAGGCCCGCGCGTCGTCCTGGCAGGCGGCCAGGTCGCGGGCGCTGCGGCCCAGCAGGCGGGTGGCCAGGGCATAGCGCAGGGCGCCCTCGCGGCCCGGTTCGGCATAGGCGGCGAGCACCGCGGCCAGGGCCTCGGCCTCCTCGCTGTGCCAGACGTTTTCCTTGCCGCGGCGCACGCTGGGCACCCCCCGCGCGGCCAGCTCGGCGGCCACCTCGGCGGCCTGGCGATGGCTGGCGACCAGCACGGCGATATCGCCGCCGGCCAGCGGAGTCCGCTTAAAGCTGCTGCGCCCCGCGATAGCTGCGTCAGGTTCTCGCACCAAGCTCGCCGTACCTTCAGTACTGTCTCGCTTGTCGCTGCGATCCTTCCTTGCTCTCACGGTGCTCGCGACGCTTTGCACGGACTCCGCAGGGTTCTCTTCTTCGAAATAAGCCTCGCCGCGGCCGCTGGCCGCCAGCACGGCGGCGATCCGCCGCGCCGTGTCGCGGGCCGCCAGGGCGCCGGCCTGGCCCTTGCCGAGGTGTTCGTCGTCCAGCCAGACCAGCGCCAGCGGCGCCGCCTGGTCCTCGTCCGGCAGCACCAGCCGCGGCCGCGGCCGCGGGCTGGCGCCGACCGGCGGATACTCCAGGCCCGGCTCGGCGAAGGGCATGGGGCGGTCGAACAGCTGGTTGAGCGCGGCGATCAGTTCGGGGGTGGAACGGTGGTTGGTGGCCAGGCTGTACTGGCGCGCCGCCTCGCGCCGCGCCTGCAGGTAGGTGGCCAGGTCGGCGCCGCGGAAGGCGTAGATGGCCTGCTTGGGGTCGCCGACGAAGCACAGGTCGCCGCCCTGGCTGCCGCCCGCGTCGCCGGCCGCGTCGGGGCTCGAATAGATGCGCCGGAAGATCTGGTACTGGATCGGGTCGGTGTCCTGGAACTCGTCGATCAGCGCCACCGGATACTGCGCGCGCAGGGTGCCGGCCAGGTGCTCGCCGCCCTCGCCATAGAGCGCCTGCTGCAGCTTGTTGAGCAGGTCGTCGAAGGCCAGCAGGCGCTGCGCCGCCTTGCGCTGCGGCAGCTGCTGGTTGAGCTGGCCGATCAGCCGCACCTGCAGGTCGATCAGCCGCTGCTCGGCCTGCGGGCGCGCCGCCTCCAGCGCCTCGCAGAGCCCCTGCAAGGCATCGCCCAGCGGGCTCGGCGGCAACGCCGCGCCCTTCTTGCAGGCCTTGAGCAAGCCCTCGCGGGACAGCCGCGGCAGCGCGTCGAGGCCGGCGAACAGCGCGGCGGCGTCGCTGAAATAGCCGTCCAGCGCCTGCTGCCAGGCGCCCAGCTTGGTCGCGTCGACCATGTTGCCCTTGAAGCCGTCGAAGGCCTTGAGCCGCTCCAGCCACTCGCCGCTGTCACGCTGCCAGGCGGCGCGCGCCTGCTGCCAGGCGGCGCGCAGGCTACCGAGGTCGCTGGATGCACCCGGCGCCGGCTCGATGCGCAGGTAGGGCTTGCCCAGGTGGCTGCGCAGGCGCTGGCGCAGGCGCTGCGGGGTGAGCTTGTGCTGCACCAGGAAGGCCGCCCACTCCGGTTCGGCCAGCGCCAGCTCATGGCGCCAGAGATCGGCGAGCAGGGCGTCGAGCACCTCGCGGTCGTCCTGGGTCAGCTCGTTGTCGAAATCGCCGCCGGCCTCGAAGGCGGCATCCTGCAGGGCGCGCTGGCAGAAGCCGTGGATGGTGAAGATCGCCGCCTCGTCGAAACCGTGCACCGCCAGGAGCAGGCGGCGGTGGCTGGCGTCATCCGGGTACTGGGCGTGCAGGCGGTTGAGCAGCTCGTCCGCGCCGGGCCCCTGCTCGTAGACCGCCAGCAGTTCGGCCAGGCGCCGGCGGATACGCTCGCGCAGCTCGGCGGTGGCCGCGGTGGTGTAGGTGACCACCAGGATCTGCGCCACCGACAGCCGCTTCTCCAGCAGCAGGCGGGCGTAGAGCGCGGTGAGGGTCCAGGTCTTGCCGGTGCCGGCGCTGGCCTCGATCAGCGAGCGGCCGGCGAAGCTGTCCTGCAGCAGGTCCAGGGTGGCGCTGCTCATGCGTCGTCCTCCTCGCCCTGCAGGGCATCCAGGGCCGGGCCGTAGAGTTGCTCGGCCAGGGCCTCGAAACGTTCGTCGAGCGGCTCGCGGTCGCGGAAGGCCAGGGCGTTCCAGGGGTCCTGGCTCTCGCCGGTCATGAAGTCGTTGCCCTGCCACATGAGCCGCGCCTCGCTGCGCGCCGCGTCGATCGGTTCCTTGCGCCCGGGCTTGCGCCATTTCTTGGCGAAGCCGTAGCTGCACTTGGCCAGCACCGGCAGCGGCTCGCACAGCGCCGACTTGTAGGCCTCCAGCCAGGGTTCGAGCAGCTGCCGGGCATCGGCCAGCGGCCCCAGGCGCCATTCGCTCTTGGGCGACAACAGGCGGCTGTCACGGGCGATGCCCGGGCTGGCGGCGCAGTTGAGCAGCAGGTGGCGCAGCCAGAACGGCGCCAGCTCCCAGGCGCCGAGATCGCGCAGGCGGTAGTCGAACAGGCCGTCGGGCGTGACCCCGTCGAGCCAGCCGTGGATGCGCACGCCCGCCAGTTCGAGGTCGACCAGCAGCGGTTGCGCCACGTCGTCGGGACGCTCGTCGAACAGGGTCGGGGCGAAGGCGCGGATCGGCCCGCGGATCTGCCCCCAATGGGCCTGGCCCAGCTCGCCCACCGGCAGCCAGCCCGAGGCGGCCGCCACCGCGCGTTCCTCGGCCTCGCTCCAGCCCCGTTCGATGGCCTGCAGCGCCAGCTGGCGCAGGCCATGGGTGCTGGTCCACTCGACGCTGAACGGCTCGTCGCCGGCCAGGGCTTCCTCGCTCTGCGCCAGGCGTAGGCCGAGGCGTTGCTCCAGCAGGTAGCGCGCCGGGTGCTTGAAGCAGTGGATCAGCTGGCTGGGCTCCAGGGTCAGCGGATCGCCGCCCGGCCCGTCCGGACCGGGCGCGGGCAGGGCGCTGGCGAAGGGCTCGGGCTGCGCCTGCACCGGCTCGCTGAGGCGCTGGGCGGCGCGGAACCACGACGCGGCGAAGCCGGCCCGGCGCCCGGCGGCGAAGTTGTCCGGGGCGAAGGGCTGCAGCGGGTGTTCGAGGGTGATGTGGGCACTGGCGGCGCCGCCGTCGGCGCACGCGGCGGTGAGGTCGACCACCTCCAGCAGCTCGCAGACCAGCACCGAGGGCGGCAGTTCGGCGTTGCTGCGCGGGTCGCGGCCGACGTAGCTCAGGTACAGGCCGCCGCGCGCCGAGAGCAGGGTCTCGAGCAGCAGGTAGCGGTCGTCCAGGCGCCGCGCGCGGTCGCCGCGCCGCGGCTTCTGGGCGATCAGGTCGAAGCCGGCGGCCGGAGTACGCCGCGGCAGGGCGCCGTCGTCCAGGCCGAGCAGGCAGACCTGGCGGAACGGCAGGCTGCGCATCGGCACCATGGTGCAGAAAGTCACCGCGCCGGAGAGAAAGCCCGAGGCGCCGCTGCCCTGCTCCAGCGCGGCGGTCAGCTGCTGGCGCACCAGGGCCAGCTCCAGCGGCCGCTCGATGCCGGCCGCCTCGGCCTGCTCGGCCAGCGCCGCGCAGGCCTTGGACAGCAGCAGCAGGGTATCGCCGGCCTCGCGTTCGTCGAACAGCGCGTCGACCAGCGCCACCAGGGTCTGCGCCCACTCGGCCAGCGGCCGCGGCCGCTGCAGGTCCCGGGCCAGGGCGGCGAGGCGCTCGACGAAGGCGGCCAGGCGCCCGAGCAGCTGGGCGCGCCCGCCTTCCAGGGCATCCAGCGGCCAGCTGTCGCCGAGCAGCGGCGCGCCCTCACCGGCCAGCTGCGGCGGGGCGGCGAAGCCCAGCAGCAGGCGGTCCAGGCCCTGGCGCCAGGTGAAGGCGGCATCGGCCGGCAGGCCGAGCTGGGCGCGGTGGCCGGCGTCGCGGCCCCAGCGCACGCCGGCCTCGCGCAGCCAGTCGCGCAGCAGGCTCAGGTCCTCGGCCTCGATGCCGGCGCGGCGGGCGAGGGCCGGCTGCTCCAGCCAGCCCAGCACTTCCTCCGCGGTGAAACGGCTGTCGGGCAGGGCGAGCAGGCCGAGGAAGGCCTCGATCAGCGGGGTTTCCGCGCGCAGGCTGCGGTCGGCCAGGGTGAAGGGAATATACGCCGCGCCACTGCGTCCCACGGCTTCGCGGGGGGCGCCGCCTCTGGCGGAGAAGACCGCCTCGATATAGGGGGCGTAGCGCTCGATGTCCGGGGTCAGCACCACCACCTGGTCCGGGGTCAGGGCCGGGTCGGCGGCGAAGCGGGTCAGCAGCTGGTCGTGGAGGATTTCCACCTCGCGCAGCGGCGAGTGGGCGATGTGCACCTCCAGCGAGCGGTCGTCCTCGCGCAGCAGCAGGCGCTCCTCGGGGGCGCGGGTGCGCAGGCGCAGGATGTCGTTCTGCAGGGCCTGCAGCAGGCTGCCATCGTGCAGGTCGGCGTCTTCCGAGTAGATGCCGGTTTCCTCGGCGCCCTCGCTGGAGGCCAGGGCGAACAGCGAATCGAAGAAGTCCCGGCCCTGCTTGCCCAGGCTGGCCAGCAGCGGGTGGCCGACGTCCAGGTACCAGTCGTCCGGGCTGGCCTCCGGCTGTTTCGCCAGCTCGCGGATGTCGCGGATCTCGCCCCAGGCCTCGCGACAGGGGTTGAGGGCGAACACCACCACTTGCGTGTGCCGCGCCAAACCGTCGAGCACGCGCAGGTGGTGTGGTGCCAAGGCGCTGATACCGAACAGCAGCAGGCGCTCGGGCAGCCCGGCGATGGGCTCATCGGCGTACAGGCGACGCAGCAGCTCCTCGAGCAGGCGGGCGCGGTGCGGGTGTCCATCGCGGGTCAGCTCGCGCCACAGCAGGGCCTGCCAGGCTTCGTCCGGGCCGAGGCCGAGCAACTCGTTGCGCTCCCAGGCGGCCAGCCAGTCGTCGCGGTACAGCAGGTACTGGTCGAACACGTCGGCGATCTTGCCGGCCAGCGACAGCCGCCGGCGCTCGTCGCCGCCCTCCAGGTAGTGCGCCAGGCGCGGCGCCTCGGCCAGCCGGGCCGGCTCGCACAGCCAGTCGTAGAGCCGCCAGGTCAAGGTGGCGGGGGAGAATGCCGACTGCTCCGGCAACTGGCCGAGCACCTGGCGCGACAGCTCCCAGACGAACTTGGCCGGCAGCTGCACGTCCAACTGCATGGCGATGCCCTGCTTGCGCGCCAATTCCAGGGTCAGCCAGCGGCCGATGCCCTGGCTCGGCACCACCACCTGGGCGGCGGCGAACGGCTCGCGCAACGGTTGCGCGAGCAGGGTGGTGGCCAGTTCGCCGAGGGTTTCCAGGTCGGGGGCATGGTAGAGGCTGAGCATCGGGCAGGGTCGCTTCCGTTCAATCGGGCTAGGTTACCAGTTCGCCCAGCGTGCCGGGGTCGGCCGACAGCTTGTGTCGCCGACCGACCACCCGCGATCTGCGACCAATGGCCAAGTGTCGCCTGCGGCTGACTCTGCAACCCTGAAGCCGGATTCACAACCGAGGTATTGCCCATGACTCCCTGCCTGGCCTTCGATGTCTACGGCACCCTGATCGACCCCAGCGACGTCACCCGCCAGTTGCGCACATGGCTCGGCGAGCAGGCCGAGGACTTCTACCAGCGCTGGCGCGACAAGCAGCTGGAATACAGCTTTCGCCGCGGCCTGATGGGCGCCTACGTGGACTTCTCCCAGTGCACCCGCGAGGCCCTGGCCTTCACCTGCGCCAGCAGCCAGGCGCCGCTCGACGCCCAGGCGCAACAGCAGCTGCTGGACGCCTGGTCGAGCCTGCCGGCCTTCGCCGACAGCGCTGCCGGCTTGCGGCAGCTGCAGCAGCAGGGCGCGCGCCTGTACGCCTTCTCCAACGGCAGCCACCAGGCGGTCAGCGCCCTGCTGCAGCAGGCCGGCCTGGCCGGGTATTTTCAGGATGTCGTCAGCGTCGAGGAGGTGCGCAGTTTCAAGCCGGACCCGGCGGTGTACCAGCACCTGCTGAGCCGCACCGGCAGCGCGGCCGAGGCCACCTGGCTGGTCTCCAGCAACCCCTTCGACGTGCTCGGCGCCGGCCATGCCGGGCTGCGCACGGCCTGGGTCCGGCGCAGCGCCAAGGCGCGGTTCGACCCCTGGGGCACAGAGCCCGATCTGCAGGTCGCCAGCCTGGAGGAATTGGCCGCGCGCCTGGCCGACTGAACATGCCGAACGGCGACCCGCGGCTGGCGCCGCGGCCATTCGCCGTCTACAGCTTAAGAAGGGGCCGGTAGAAAACCATCAAGGCCATATCAATCACCTGCCCGGCGTGTCCGCCACCGGTTCGAGGCCTTTGCCCAGGTGCGCCACATCCGGTTGTTGCCCGTATTTGGGCGACCCAAGACAGGGAGATGCACGATGCTGACCCTGCTCAATCTGTTATCGGCCGTCGCCCTGCTGATCTGGGGCACCCATATCGTCCGCACCGGCATCCTGCGGGTGTACGGCTCGAACCTGCGCAAGGTACTCAGCCACAACGTCAGCCGGCTGCCGATGGCCTTCGCCGCCGGGATCGGCGTGACCGCCCTGGTGCAGAGCAGCAATGCCACGGCCCTGCTGGTCACCTCCTTCGTCGGCCAGGGCCTGATGGCGCTGCCGCCGGCCCTGGGCATCATGCTCGGCGCCGACGTCGGCACGGCGCTGATGGCGCGGGTGCTGACCCTCGACCTAGGCTGGCTGTCGCCGCTGCTGATCACCCTCGGGGTGATCTTCTTCCTCTCGCGCCGGCAGACCCGCGCCGGCCAGCTCGGCCGTGTGAGCATCGGTCTGGGCCTGATCCTGCTGGCCCTGGAGCTGATCGTCAGCGCCGCCACGCCGATCACCCAGGCCCAGGGCATCAAGGTGCTGTTCGCTTCGCTGACCGGCGACCTGCTGCTCGACGCCCTGGTCGGCGCGCTGTTCGCCCTGATCTCCTACTCCAGCCTGGCGGCCGTGCTGCTCACCGCGACCCTGGCCGGCGCGGGCCTGATCAGCCTGCCGGTGGCCATCGGCCTGGTGATCGGCGCCAACATCGGCAGCGGCCTGCTGGCCTTCCTCACCGCCAGCCTGCAGACCCCGGCCGGCCGGCGAGTGGCCCTGGGCAGCCTGCTGTACAAGCTGATCGGCCTGCTGCTGGTGATCCCCATCCTCGGCACCCTGGTCGACTGGCTGGACAGCCTGGAGTGGAGGCCGGCGGAGCTGGTGATCGGCTTCCACCTGTTCTACAACAGCCTGCGCTGCGTGCTGATGCTGCCCAGCGTCGGGCCCATGGCGCGCTTCTGCAACTGGCTGCTGCCGGACCGCCCCGAGGACTCCGGCGTGGCCAGCCCGCGCCACCTCGACCGCACCGCCCTGGCGACGCCGAGCCTGGCCCTGGCCAACGCGGTGCGCGAGACCCTGCGCATCGGCGACCTGATCGAGACCATGCTGCGCCATCTGCTGGAAGTGCTGCGCAGCAACCAGCCGGCCCTGAGCAAGGAGCTCAGACGCCTGGACGACGATGTCGACGCGCTGTACAGCGCGGTCAAGCTGTACTTGGCCCAGGTGTCCCGCGACGGACTCGGCGAGCGCGACAGCCGGCGCTGGGCGGAGATCATCGAACTGGCGGTGAACCTGGAGCAGGCCGGCGACATTATCGAGCGCATGCTCGGCAAGGTGCAGAACCAGAAGACCGCCCAGCGCCACTCGTTCTCCGAGAGTGGCCTGGAGGAGCTGGCGACTCTGCACGCGCAGCTGATGGCCAACCTGCGCCTGGGCCTGAGTGTGTTCCTTTCCGGCGATGCCGAAAGCGCTCGCCAGTTGCTGCGCGAGAAGCGCCGCTTCCGCGCCCAGGAGCGGCGCCTGGCCCACGCCCACGTCGGCCGCCTGCACCGCCAGGTGGTGCAGAGCATCGAGACCAGCGCCCTGCACCTGGAACTGATCGGCGACATGAAACGCCTCAATTCACTGTTCTGCAGCAGTGCCTACGTGGTGCTGGAGGCCGGCGAAACCGGCGCGCTGAAAGCCGAGGAGCCCGTCGGCGAATAGCCGGCGCGCGGACCGAAGGTGTAACAAGGGCCGCTGCGTGCCCTCGAATATCAGGACGGGTCGAGTCCAGCCGTACCGCCCGCCCTCTGCGGCAGTGTCCTGCCCAGGAGGACCCGATGGACAACGAGCAAGAGCTGATCCGCGGCATGCAACGGGGCGACCCGCAAGCCTTCGAGGCCGCCATCCAGGCCCATCACCATTTTCTCGTGCTGATGGCCACGCCGCTGGCGGGTCCCGAGCTGGCCAAGGATGTGGCGCAGGAGACCTGGATCAAGGCCTTCGCCGCCATCGAACAATTCCAGGGCCGCTCCAAGCTGCGCACCTGGCTGGCGCGCATCGCCCTCAACGAGGCCCGGGCGATGCTGCGCAAATACAAGCGCGAGGTGACCTGGGACGCCTGGGGTGCCGACGGCGGCTCACCCATCGAGGGCCGCTTCAACCGCGATGGCAGCTGGACCCGGCCGCCGATCCGCTGGCACCACGACTCGCCGGAGGCCCTGCTGACCGAGGAAGAACTCTACCAGTGCATCCGCGAGCACCTGCACAAGCTGCCCCACGACCAACAATCGGTGGTGCTGCTGCGTGAGGTCGCCGGCCTGGACTTCAGCGAAATCGCCCAGTCGCTGAAGCTGGCCGAAGGCAACGTGCGCGTGCTGCTGCACCGCGGACGCCAGCGCCTGCACGCCATGCTGGAGCACTTCGAGGAGGTAGGCACATGCTGAGCTGCCAGGAAATGTCGGAACTGGGGTCGGACATCATCGACCGCCGCCTGGGCTGGCGAACGCGCCTGGCGGTGCTGATGCACACGCGCAAGTGCGATCGCTGCCAGCTGTATCTCGATCAGCTGCGGCTGACCTCGGAAACCTTGCGCCGACTGCCGCTGGACGACGAACGGGTGGACAGCGCGGCGATACTCGCCGCCAGCCGCAAGAACGCCGAGCCGGGCGCCTGAACCGGCGCCCCCTTGCGGGGCGCCGGGTTGGCACTCAGACGCCGCCGGCGCCAGGCGCAGAAGGCTGCCGCCGCCGGCGTTGCAGCCAGATCACCAGGCCGAACAGGGCGAAGCCCGGCAGCCACATCAGCTCCTTGGCCCAGCGCTCGGTCGGCGCCCGCACCACCAGGATCTGCTGGTCGAACTCCAGCCCCGCCTCGGCCGCCGGGCTGCCGAAGGCGACGCTGTCGATCAGCACCTTGTCGCCGTCCTCGTAGGTCAGCAGGCCCAATGCCTGCAGGCGCTCGGCGCCGCTGGCGCCGTCCGGCACCGCCAGCAGCAGGGCGAACTCGCGCGCATCGCCGACCGCATCCTCACCGCGAATGCGCAGGCGCAGCTGGCTGCCGGCCTCGACATCGCCCAGCGCCTGCTCCAGCTGCGCCGGCGGAATGTCGCGGTAGGGGTCGTGCAGCAGGTCCATCCAGAAACCCGGGCGGAACAGGGTGAAGGCCACCAGGAGGAGGAGCAGGCCCTCGTACCAGCGGCTGCGCACCAGGAAGAAGCCCTGGGTACCGGCGGCGAAGATCAGCATGGCGCAGGTGGCAACCAGGAAGATCAACAGGCCGTGCCAGAAGTCCACGTCGATCAGCAGCAGGTCGGTGTTGAAGATGAACAGGAACGGCAGCGCCGCGGTGCGCAGGCTGTAGTAGAAGGCGGTGATGCCGGTCTTGATCGGATCGCCCTTGGACACCGCGGCGGCGGCGAACGAGGCCAGGCCCACCGGCGGGGTGACGTCGGCCATGATGCCGAAGTAGAAGACGAACAGGTGCACCGCGATCAGCGGCACGATCAGGCCGTTCTGCTGGCCCAGGGTGACCACCACCGGCGCCAACAGGCTGGACACCACGATGTAGTTGGCGGTGGTCGGCAGGCCCATGCCCAGCACCAGGCTGAACACCGCGGTGAGCATCAGCATCAGCAGCAGGTTGCCCATAGACAGCAGCTCGACCAGGTCGGCCAGCACCAGGCCGACCCCGGTCTGCGACACCGCGCCGACGATAATCCCCGCCGCCGCGGTGGCGATGCCGATGCCGATCATGTTGCGTGCGCCGGCCAGCAGCCCTTCGCGCAGGTCGACCAGACCATCGATGAAGGTGCCGTGCTCGTGCAGGCCATCGGTGCGCATCCAGCTCAGCAGCGGGCGCTGGGTCAGCAGGATGATCACCAGCATGACGCTGCCCCAGAAGGCCGACAGGCCGGGCGACAGGCGCTCGATCATCAGGCACCAGACCAGCACCACCACCGGCAGCACGAAATGCAGGCCGGAAAGCAGCACCGCGCGGGTCTGCGGCAGGGCGTCGAGGGGCGCGTCCGGGTCTTCCGGCTCCAGCGGGGCGACGCTGGCGGCGACCTTCAGCAGGCCCAGGTAGACCAGCGCCAGTAGCGCGCCGATGCCCTCCAGGGCGTAGTCGCCGAGCGCCGGCTTGAGCCAGCCGAGGCCGTAGTACACCGCCAGGGACAGGCCGCTGATCAGCGCCGCGCCGAAGGCGAAGCCGGTCAGGCGACGCAGCCAGGGCTTGGGCTGGTGGCCGCCGATCGGCTGCAGGCCGAGCTTGAGCGACTCCAGGTGGACGATGTAGAGCAGGGCGATATAAGAGATCGCCGCCGGCAGGAAGGCGTGCTTGATGATGTCGACATAGGGCATGCCGATGTACTCGACCATCAGGAAGGCCGCGGCGCCCATCACCGGCGGCATGATCTGGCCGTTGACCGAGGACGCCACCTCGACCGCGCCGGCCTTCTCGGCGGAGAAGCCGGTGCGCTTCATCATCGGGATGGTGAAGGTGCCGGTGGTGACCACGTTGGCGATCGACGAGCCGGAGATCATCCCGGTCAGCCCGGAGGCGACCACCGCCGCCTTGGCCGGGCCGCCGCGCAGGTGGCCGAGCAGGCTGAAGGCCAGCTGGATGAAGTAGTGGCCGGCGCCGGCCCGCTCGAGCAGGGCACCGAACAGCACGAAGAGGAAGACGAAGCTGGTGGACACGCCGAGGGCGATGCCGAACACCCCCTCGGTGGTGATCCACTGGTGGTTGGCCAGGGCGGTGAAGCTCACCCCGCGATGGGCCAGCAGGCCGGGCATATAGGGACCGGCCAGGCTGTAGATCAGGAAGATCAGGGCGATGATCGCCAGCGGCGGGCCGAGGGCACGGCGGGTCGCCTCGAGCAGCAGCGGAATGCCGATGCAGGCGGTGACCAGGTCGGCGGTGGTCAGGCTGCCAGGGCGCTGGGCCAGGTCCTGGTAGAAGATGAACAGGTAGGCGGCGCTGGCCGCGGCGACCAGGCCGAGGGCGATATCCACCAGCGGTACGCGCTCACGGGGCGAACGCTTGAACGCCGGGAAGGCGAGAAACGCCAGCAGCAGGGCGAAGGCCAGGTGAATGGCCCGGGTCTCGGTGTTGTTGAGCACGCCGAAGTTGAAGATGAACGGCAGCGGCGAAGCGATCCACAGCTGGAACAGCGACCAGAGCAGCGCCAGGCCGGCGATCACCCGGGCCATGGCGCCCTCTGGGGTGCGCGCACCGACGTCCTGGGCGATCAGTTCTTCGGTGGACAGTTGCTTGTCATGCATGGGTGCAACCTGCATTCGGGAGGTGAAAAGAACGGCAAAACCCGCGGCCTGGCGGCGCGCGGGCTTGGTTCAAGCTTAGTCAAGATTGCCGCCCGGACGCTGCCGGGCGCGAGCGGGCGAGCGCTGCCGTTACAGCCAGCCGCGTTCCTTGTAGTAGCGCACGGCGCCTTCGTGCAGCGGCGCGGTGAGGCCGACCGTGATCATGTCCTCGGCCTTGAGATCGGCGAAGGCAGGGTGCAGGCGCTTGAAGCGGTCGAGGTTGTCGAACACCGCCTTGACCAGCTGGTAGACCACTTCCGGGTCGGCCTTGGCGGTGGTCGAGAGGACCGCCTTGCCGCCGATCGACGGGGTCGCGGCGTCATTGCCCTTGTACAGCCCGCCGGGGATCTCGGCCTTGGTGTAGTAGCTCTTCTCGGCCAGCAGCTTGTCGATGTCCGCGCCGGTCACCGGTACCAGCACGGCATCGGTGGTGGTGGTGGCTTCCTGGATCGCGCCGTTGGGATGACCGACGAAGTAGGTCATGGCATCGATGTTGTTATCGCCCAGGGCGGAGGCCTGCTCGGCCGGCTTGAGCTCTGCGGACAGGGCGAATACCGACTTGTCCCAGCCCTTCACGCGCATGATCTCTTCCAGGGTGTCGCGCTGCCCGGAGCCCGGGTTGCCGACGTTGACGCGCTTGCCCTTGAGGTCGTCGAGGCCGGCGATGTTGGCGTCGCGGCGGGCGAGGATGGTGAACACCTCGCTCTGCAGGGAGAACAGCGCACGAATGTCGTCCATCGCGCCCTCGGCCTCGAACGGGGCCAGCCCCTTGAGCGCCTTGTACTGGTGGTCCGACTGCATGACCCCGAGGTTGAATTCGCCGCTGCGCAGGCCATTGACGTTGGCCACGCCGCCGCCGCTGGCCGGGGCGTTGCACTTGATCCCGTGTTCAGTCGCGCCGCGGTTGACGAAGCGGCAGATCGACTGGCCTGCCACGTAATACACGCCGGTCTGACCGCCGGTGCCGATGGTGACGAACTTCTCCTCGGCCTGCGCCGCGCCGCCGAGGGTGATACCCGCGAGAGCAGCCGACAGGACCCATGCGAGGGGTTTGCCTTTCATGGGAATTCTCCTTTTTCTTGATTTCTGGGCCGGGCGCGCCTTCTGGGCGGCACCCGGAACCCAACAAGTCTAACCGCTCGGACAGAATTTGCACGGCCGCGGAGCGTCTAGCACGGCACCGGGCCATGCCCGGCAGTGCTCGCCGTCCGCCGCGAGGCGGGGCCGTCCCCCCGGACAATCAGCCCTGCGCCGCGATGCCCCGGGCCTGGAGAAACGCCACGAACGCCTGGCGACTGGTGTAACGCGGCGTATAGCCGAAGGCCTCCTTCAGTCGCCGATTGGCCAGCAGCGGTCGATAGCGCAGGAAATCCAGTTGCTCGACGCCATGGCGGCTCAGTCCCAGAGGCCTGGACAGGCGCCAGGCCATGCGCAACACCGCGGCCGGCAACGCCCGGTAGGGCTTGCCCAGCAGGGCGGCGATCTCGCGCAGCGACAGGGCGCCATCGCCGGCCAGGTTGTAGATGCCCTCGCACCCTTGCTCCAGACCCTGGCGAATGACGTTCACCACATCCTGATCCCAGATGAAGCCGAATCGACTGTCGTGCCCCTTCACCCCCAGCACCGTGCGCGTGCTGATCAGCTCGCCGACCCGGCTGTCGATGCGTTTGCCGAGGATGCTGCTGGGACGCAGGACCAACTGCCTGAGGCGCGGATGACGCGCCCGGGCGGTGGCCAGCAACAGCTCGATCTCGCGCTTGTGGCGGGCATGGGCGAACGCGCCATCGCCGCGCAGCGGCTGGTCCTCGTCGAGCCATTCGGCGCTCTGCGGACAGAAGCCATAGGCGGCACCGGAGCTGGTGACGGTCAGGTGCTCGACACCATAGGCCAGGGCCGCCTCCAGCAGCGCCTGGGTGCCGCCCACCTCGATGGCGTGCAGTTGCGCCTCGCTCATGGCCGCGGGTGGATTGACGACCGTGGCCAGGTGCAGGATGGCCTGCGGCCGGTAGTCGGCGACGCAGGCCCGCACCTGGGCGGGACGGCCGATATCCAGCCGCACCGGTTCGACATTGAGCTGCAGGCCCTGCAGGGTGACCGGGCGGATGTCGGCGGCGATCAGCATCCACTGCGGATGCTGGATGGCCAGATCGCTGAGCACCTGCTGGCCGATATAGCCCGCGGCGCCGGTGATCAGTACACGCATGCAACCTGCCCTCGCCCGAAAGTGATCTGCCGCACCCGCCGGATCGGCTCCGCGTGCTCACAGCATAGGTCAGGCCGTCGCCGTCCGGAGGTGGCGGATGCAGTATCCTTGGCCCGTCCGTCGCCCTTCGCCGTGAGCCTGCCCTTGCCACCGTCCATGCTCCACCGCGGCATCGCCAAGCTGCCGCGACTCATCGCCCTGATCCAGCGCCACCCGTGGCTGGTGGCGATCTTCGGTTTCGCCTCCGGCCTGGCCAGCTTCCTGCTGGTCGAGCGCCAGGCGCAGCTGGCCAGCGTGCTGGCCCTGGTGATGCTGGTCAGCTGGTTGTGGCTGACCCTGGAGAACCTGCTGCGCGCGAGCATCGCCCGTTGGTTCGGCCTCGAGCTGCCGCCGCCGCTGCTGCGCTACGCGACCCAGCTGATCCACCAGGAGAGCCTGTTCTTCGTCCTGCCGTTCTTCTTCATCACCACCACCTGGAACAGCGGTCAGGCGCTGTTCAGCGGCCTGCTCGCCGGCGCCGCGCTGGTGTCGATCATCGATCCGCTGTACTACCGCTGGCTAGCGCCGCGGCGCTGGCTGTTCCTGGCGTTCCACACCCTGACGCTGTTCGTCGTGCTGCTCACGGCGCTGCCGATCATCCTCAAGCTGACCACGGCGCAGAGCTACCAGCTGGCCCTGGCGGTGGCGGTGCTGCTGTCGTTCCCCAGCCTGTACGGCAGCATCAACGTGGCGCGCTGGTGGCGCGGCCTGCTGCTGCTCGGCCTGACCCTGGCACTCGGCGCCGGCGGCTGGCTGGCGCGCTTCTGGGTGCCGCCGGCGACCCTGTGGCTGACCGAGGTGGCGCTGTCCAGCGAGTTCGACGGCTACCGGCGCGCGCCGGGCAAGCGGGTCAAGCAGCTCGACCTCGAGCAGCTGCGCCGCCAGGGCCTCTACGCCTACGCCGCGATCAGCGCGCCGCGCGGCCTGGACGAGCGCATCTACCATGTCTGGCTGCACGAGGGTAAGGAGATCGAGCGCATCGCCCTGACCATCCACGGCGGGCGCAAGCAGGGCTATCGTGCCTGGACCCGCAAGCAGAACTTCCCCGGCGACGCCCTCGGTCGCTGGCAGGTCCAGGTCGTCACCGAGGCCGGGCAGATGATCGGCGTGCTGCGCTTCCAGGTCCTGGCGCCTAAGGCTGCCGCGCCGTCAGCCGCGCCCGTCGCGCCGACGGACGCGGCCCTGGAGGTCGATGAGCTGGCGCTGCCGGTTCAGCCGAAGAACCAGTAGCACACCGCGACGGCGGCGATGATCCCGCTGAGGTCGGCCAGCAGCGCGCAGCCCACCGCATGGCGCGCGCGCTGGATGCCCACCGCGCCGAAGTACACCGCCAGCACGTAGAAGGTGGTCTCGGTACTGCCCTGCACCGTGGCGGCCACCAGGGCCGGGAAGCTGTCCACGCCGAAGTTCTGCATGGTCTCGATGAGCATGGCCCGCGCCCCGCTGCCCGAGAAGGGCTTCATCAGCGCAGTGGGCAGGGCGTCGATGAAGCGGGTGTCCCAGCCGAGCGCCTGGACCAGCGCGCGCACCCCGTCGAGGCCCATGTCCAGGGCGCCGGAAGCCCGCAGCACGCCGATCGCGCAGAGCATCGCCACCAGATAGGGCAGCAGGCTCTTGGCCACGTCGAAGCCTTCCTTGGCGCCCTCGATGAAGTTCTCGTACACCGGCACCCGGCGCAGCGCCCCCACCAGCAGGAACAACAGGATCAGGCCGAACAGGGTCAGGTTGCCGAGCAGCGAGGACAACGCCGCGAGCGCCGTGGCGCTCATCCCGCCGAGCAGGGCCATGAAGCCGCCGAGCAGCAGCGCCCCGGGAATTAGGTAGGCCAGCACCACCGGGTCCCACAGGCGCAGGCGCTGCACCAGGGCCACGGCCAGCAGGCCGGCCAGGGTCGAGGCGCTGGTGGCCAGGAGGATCGGCAGGAACACCAGGGTCGGGTCGTCGGCGCCCTGCTGCACCCGGTACATGAAGATGCTCACCGGCAGCAGGGTCAGCGACGAGGTGTTGAGCACCAGGAAGAGGATCTGCGCATTGCTCGCCACGGTCTGGCTCGGATTCAGCTCCTGCAACGCGCGCATGGCCTTGAGGCCGATCGGCGTGGCGGCGTTGTCCAGGCCCAGGCCGTTGGCGGCGAAATTGAGGGTGATGAAGCCCAGCGCCGGATGGCCCCGCGGCACCTCGGGCATCAGCCGCGCGAACAGCGGACCGAGGGCGCGCCCGAGCAGATCGACCAGGCCGGCCTTCTCGGCGATGCGCAGGAAGCCGAGCCAGAGGGTCAGGGTGCCGAACAGCACCACCATCACCTCCACCGACAGCTTGGCCATGGCGAACAGGCTCTCGACCATGGCGGCGAACACCGCCGGGTCGTCACCGAGCAGCCAACGCGACAGGCCGGCCACCGCCGCCACCAGGAAAAAACTCAGCCACAGGCCATTGAGCATGATTCATCCCCCCAAACGATGCGGCGGATAATAGCGTGCCTGAGGGCTGCAGGAACGGGGACTGTACGTGGAGGGTGCTGGCGCGCACGAATGGCGCGCCATGGCGGGCAGGCAGGAGCCGGGCAGCGCCCGGCTGCGCGGGCTCAGCCGCGCGGACGGCGGCCGATGATGAAGGAGACGACGAACATCACCAGGAACACCACGAAGAGGATCTTGGCGATGCCGGTGGCGGCCCCGGCGATACCCCCGAAGCCCAGTACCGCGGCGACGATGGCGATGATCAGGAAGGTTATGGCCCAGCTAAGCATGGCGGTTCTCCTCTTGGCTTGTTGCTACTTCAGGGCGGGCCGGCGGTGCGCCATGGGCGGCGCCGCCGACGCCGGACTAGAACACCCAGCTGCGCTGGCGCGGCATTTCGCGCGGCTCGGGCAAGCGCCTGATGCGGTCCACCTCGGGCGCCTGGCGCACCGGCAACAGCGCGGCGCTCGGCTGTGGCCGCGACTGCCACTGTGGCCGGGTATCCAGGCTCTGTTCGCCGACCAGCAGCAGGATCAGTGCGGCGCCGGCCAGCAGGCCCTTGCCGATCAGGGCAACGGATAGGTTTCGGCTCGTCATCTTCAAGCTCCTTGTCGTCGGCGGGGGCTCGTTGCAGAGCAATCGTTGCAGCCGGCATGCCAGCCGCCTATAAAATAAAAGACAAACAAATTCAGATACTTATAAAAAATAGGGATCGGCGGAATCGGGCATCTTGCAGGATTGGCCGATGACCATCGGGCGTTTTGCACGATGGCCGGGCCGGCCGGGACCTCCCTGTCCCGGCCTGCGTCTCACTGCATCTCGTGCTTGAGGCCGCGCATGCGGTCGTGACAGGCGCGCACCTTGGGCATTTCCACCGCGATCAGCGCCTGCACATCCGTCTCGGCACATTCCAGGGCGTCCTCGAAGGCGTGCAGGATGCGATCCTCGGCCTCTTCCAACTGGGCCACGTAGGTCGCCTCCTCGTCGCTGGACAGGGTCGCCCGCGAGTCGGCATAGACCTGGCGCAGCTTGCCCAGCAGGGTGCCGCCGGTGGCCGGCGCCTCTTCATTGGCCGCGACCTTCACCGCCAGCGCCTCGATCATCTGCTGCTTGCTGCGCGACATGTCGCGGAACAGTGCCTGCAGGCGCACATCCTTGACCTCGTCGAGGGCGTGCTCGTAGAAACGCTGGCCGTCGCGGGTGATCTCGATCAGCTCGTTGAGTTGCGCGGTCTTGTTGCTCATGCTGTTTCTCCTGAGTGCTTGGGCGCCGCGCCAGGCGGCGCCGGTTTGCAGTCGCCGGCCGAGGGACGGCCGGCGCGAGTGATGGCGCGTGCCTGGTCAGCTGTCGACGCGCAGGGCGTCGGCGTCCACCCCGCGCACGCCGCGGATGTTGCTCGCGGTCTCGATGGCCAGCTGCTTCTCGGCATCGCTGAGCACCGTGCCGCTGAGGCTGACCAGGCCGTTGTCGGTGGCCACCGAGATGTTCAGGCCGTCCAGATTGCGGCTGTAGAGGAAGCTGGACTTCACCTTGCTGGTGATCCAGGTATCGCTGATCGCCGCACCGGCGTCCTCCACCGCATCCTCGACCTGGGCCGCACTGCTGTCGGCCCGGCTGACGCTGAGGTGGTTGAACACCTCGCGCACGCCCTCGGTGTTGCCGGCCAGGGCCCCGGCCAGCTCCTTGGCCGCCGGCGTCTGGGCGTTACCGCGCAGGGTCACGGCACCGTTCTCGGCGCTGACCTGGATGTCCAGACCCTCGGTGTTGCTGTTCCACAGCAGGCGCGACTTGACCGTGGCCGCCAGGGTGGCGTCGTCAAAGCGCTGGGCCAGGCTCGGCTTGCTGGCGTCCTTGGGCTCGACATCCGGGTCGACCCGCAGCTGGTTGTCGACCTCGCTGACGCCCTCGATACCCAGGGCCAGCTGCGTGGCCAGGTCGCGTTCGACCTCGCTTTCCACGGTGCCGGTGAGGGTGGCGCGCCCGTTCTCCACCTCGACCTCCAGGCTGAACGGATTGAGGTGACGGTTCAGTGCGTAGGCCGTCCAAATCGAGCCTTCCTGCCGTGCCTCGCTGAGCTGGCGAGTCATGTCACCGTCGCCGGCCTGGGCGAGCAGTGGCGTCAGGCCGAGCAGGCCGGCGGTGGCAGTGGCCAGGGCCAGGGATTTCAACTGATGCATGGCGGTTCCTCCATTTTGCTATCCATGTTCGGGCCGCTTGTGGCAGCCGCTACGGATAACATCGCAAGCCCTGTGCCAGCCTTGAACGAACACCAAAACCTATATTTATCAATACGTTAGTAAGCCATCCCTTGCTCCATCGACATGCAGATTGCAAGATTCCCCCTCGTGCACCGTGCAACTTGCAAGACGATCCCTGGACTAATCTGTTCACCCAGCCATCGGAGCAGGCACATGCAAGCAGCAGAACGACAGAACGGACGCATCCTCCTGGTCGACGACGAAGCGGCGATCCTGCGCACCTTCCGCTACTGCCTGGAGGACCAGGGCTACCAGGTGGCCACGGCCAGCAGCGCGGCCCAGGCCGAGGCCCTGCTGCAGCGCCAGGTCTTCGACCTGTGCTTCCTCGACCTGCGCCTGGGCGACGACAACGGCCTGGACCTGCTCGCCCAGATGCGCAACCAGGCGCCCTGGACCCGCGTGGTCATCGTCACCGCCCACTCGGCAGTGGATAGCGCGGTGGACGCCATGCAGGCCGGCGCCTGCGATTACCTGGTCAAGCCGTGCAGCCCCGAACAGCTGCGCCTGGCGGCGGCCAAGCAACTGGAGGTGCGCCAGCTGGCGGCGCGCCTGGAGGCGCTGGAGGGCGAGGTGCGCAAGACGCGCAACGAGCTCGACTCCAACAGCCCGGCGATGATGGCGGTGCTGGAGACCGCCCGCCAGGTCGCCGACACCGACGCCAACATTCTCATCCTCGGCGAATCCGGCACCGGCAAGGGCGAGCTGGCGCGCGCCATCCACGCCTGGAGCCCACGGGCGAAGAAGGCCTGCGTGACCATCAACTGCCCCTCCCTGACCGCCGAGCTGATGGAAAGCGAGCTGTTCGGCCACAGCCGCGGCGCCTTCACCGGCGCCAGCGAGAGCACCCAGGGGCGGGTCAGCCAGGCCGACGGCGGCAGCCTGTTCCTCGACGAGATCGGCGACTTCCCCCTGACCCTGCAGCCCAAGCTGCTGCGCTTCATCCAGGACAAGGAATACGAACGGGTCGGCGACCCGGTGACCCGCCAGGCCGACGTGCGCATCCTCGCGGCGACCAACCGCGACCTGGCGACCATGGTCGCGCAGGGCCAGTTCCGCGAGGACCTGCTCTATCGGCTCAACGTCATCAGCCTGACCCTGCCGCCGCTGCGCGAACGCCGCGAGGACATCCTCGACCTGGCCGAGCGTTTCCTCGCCCGCTTCGTCAAGGAGTACGCCCGCCCCGCACGCGGCTTTGCCGAGGAGGCCCGCGCCGCGCTGCTGGACTACGCCTGGCCGGGCAATATCCGCGAGCTGCGCAACGTCGTCGAGCGGGCCAGCATCATCTGCCCCGAGGAGCGGGTCGGCCTCGCCCACCTCGGCCTCGGCGAGCAACCGCCGAGCAGCGCGCCGCGGGTCGGCGCCGAGTTGAGCCTGGACGAACTGGAGAAGGCCCATATCGCCGCGGTGCTGGCGGACAGCGCGACCCTGGAGCAGGCCGCCAGGACCCTCGGCATCGACGCCTCGACCCTGTACCGCAAGCGCAAGCAGCTGGGCCTGTGAAGCTGCGCGGCCAGCTGTTCCTCGGCAGCAGCGCGCTGATCACCCTGGCCCTGCTCGGCCTGCTGCTGGGCATGTTCGGCGTGTGGCAGTTGACCAAGGCGCAGAGCCAGGCCATGACCCGCAACCTGGCGATCATCGAGGCCTCCCTCGGCCTGCGCCAGGAGATGGGCACCCAGGTGATCCTGATGCTCAGCGACACCCTCGACCGCGCGGCCCTGGAGGCCTCCAACCGGCGCTTCCAGGGCTGGCTCGACGAGGCCCGGGAGGGCGCGGTGAGCGCCAGCGACCGCCAGGCGCTGGATGCGATCGCCAGCGCCTACGCGCTGTTCGAGCGGTTGCTGGACCAGCCGCTGGCGGTGCGCCGCGGACTGCTCAACGACGACACCTTCGTCCAGGCCCTGCAGACCCTGCGCGATCGTATCAACGCGGTGCAGCAGCGCTACGTGGCGGCGGTGGACAGCGCCCAGCAGGACGCCCGGCG
Source organism: Pseudomonas sp. LPB0260 (assembly GCF_013388395.1). Lineage (NCBI taxonomy): Bacteria > Pseudomonadati > Pseudomonadota > Gammaproteobacteria > Pseudomonadales > Pseudomonadaceae > Pseudomonas > Pseudomonas sp. LPB0260. Next base: position 1,116,305 of record NZ_CP058247.1, read on the forward strand.
CCACGCCTGGCTGGTCACCGTGCTGCTCGGCCTGGTGGGGCTGGCGGTGCTGCTGCTCGGCTTCATCAGCGCCCACAGCTTTGCCCAGCGCTTCGGTGAACCGATCGAGGCCCTGGCGCGCGCCTCGGACCAGATCGGCCAGGGCGACTTCCAGGTCACCCTGCCGCTGTCGCCGATTGCCGAGCTGAGCGCCCTGAGTCGGCGCTTCGGCCTCATGGCCGAGACCCTGCGCCAGGTGCGCAACAGCAATGTCGAGGCGCTGCTGGCCGAGCAGCGGCGCCTGCAGGCGGTGCTCGACAGCATCAGCGACGGCCTGCTGATCGTCGACCGGCGCGGCCGCCTGGAACACTTCAACCCGGTCGCCCGGCGCCAGCTCGGCTGGCAGCAGGAGCAGCTCGGCCAGCCCCTCGGGCGGGCGCTGCAACACCCCGAACTGGATGAGCAGGTGCACCGGGTGCTGCAGGGCGAAACCCTGCGGCAGGCACCTGCCGACCTGGCGATCGAAGCCGGCGGCGAATCGCGCCTGCTGAGTTACAACCTGACCCCGGTGAGCCACGACCAGGGCCACCTGCTCGGCGCGGTGATGGTGCTGCACGATGTCACCGAGCAGCGCGCCTTCGAGCGGGTGCGCAGCGAGTTCGTGCTGCGCGCCTCCCACGAACTGCGCACCCCGGTGACCGGCATGCACATGGCATTCGGGCTGCTGCAGGAGCGCCTGCAGTTCCCCGCCGACTCGCGCGAAGCCGACCTGCTGCAGACCCTCGACGAGGAAATGCAGCGCCTGCTGCGCCTGATCGACGACCTGTTGAACTTCTCCCGCTACCAGAACGGCCTGCAGAAGCTCGAGCGCGCGCCCTGCGACCCGGGTGAGCTGCTCGGCCAGGCCCGTCAGCGTTTCGCCGAGCGGGCGCAACAGCGCGGCATCACGCTGACCCTGGAAGTGCCGCAGGGGCTGCCGCGCGTGCCGCTCGATCGCCTGCAGATCGAACGGGTGCTGGACAACCTGATCGGCAACGCCCTGCGCCATGGCCACAGCGGCGGCTGCATCCGCCTGCAGGCGCAACGCCGCGGCGAACGGCTGGAGCTGAGCGTCGAGGATGACGGCGAGGGCATTGCCTACGGCCAGCAGGCGCGCATCTTCGAGCCCTTCGTCCAGGTCGGCGGCAAGGCCGGCGGTGCCGGCCTCGGGTTGGCGCTGTGCAAGGAGATCGTGCAGCTGCACGGCGGGCGCATCGGCGTGCAGTCGCAACCGGGGCAGGGCGCGCGCTTCTACCTGGAGCTGCCGGTCTAGGCGCCGCGGCTCAGGCCTGCTCGTTGAGCAGCAGCAGCAACGCCGCCGTCTCGGCATCCGGCTCGCCGTCGTAGCGCTGCGGCCGGTATTTCATCTGGAAGGCCGCCAGCACGTTGCGGGTGGCCTTATCCAGCTCGCCGTGAGCGGGCACCTCGTAGCCCTGGCGCGCCAGCTGCGCCTGGAACCAGGCCACGCTCGGCAGGCTGTTGGCGAACAGCGCCCGCTGGCGCGCCAGCGCCTGGGCGTCCGGCCAGGGCAGCAGGCCGGCCTCGGCCAGGCGCTTCCACGGGAACAGCGGGCCCGGATCGACCTTGCGCTGCGGCGCCACGTCGCTGTGGCCGATGATGCTGCCGGGCGCCAGCTGGTGGCGCTGCACGATGTCCTTGAGCAGCGCGATCAGCGCATCGATCTGCTCCGGTGGATAGGCCTGCCAGGTGCGCCCGTCGGGGCCCTCGCTATAGCCCTGGTTGACCAGCTCGATGCCGATCGAGGTGCCATTGAGCCAGGTCCGCCCCTGCCATTGGCTCTGCCCGGCGTGCCAGGCGCGGCGGTCCTCGTCGACCAGCCGGTAGATGGTCGCCGGCGCATCGCCGATCAGGTAGTGGCTGCTCACCTCGCCCTCGGTCAGCAGGCGCAACGAGCGCGCCATGTCGGTCGAGGTGTAGTGCAGGATGACGTACTGCACCCGGCTGCTCTGGCCGAAGGCGCTGTACTGAGTATCGACGCGCGGGCCGTGGACGCAGCCGCCGAGCAGGGCCAGACAGAGGGCAAGACACAGCACTCTCATGGGCGGATGTGCAGCACGCTTTGCAGGTTGTCCAGCAGCATGTCGACGCTGAGCATGATCAGCAGCATGCCCATCAGCCGCTCCACCGCGGTCAGCCCGCGGGCGCCGAGAAAACGCTGCAGGAACGAGGCCTGCAGGAGGATGAAGGCGGTGGCCGCCCACGCCAGGACGACCGCCAGGTACAGCTCCCAGAGCGGCCCCTCGTGGGTGTTGCGCAGGGTCATCAGCACCGCCAGGGCCGAGGGCCCGGCCACCGCCGGCGTGGCCAGCGGTACCAGCATCGGCTCGCCGTCCGGCACGTCGCCGAGCAGGCCCTGGGGGCTGGGAAAGATCAGGCGCATGGCGATGACGAAGAGGATGATGCCGCCGGCGATCGCCGTCGCCTCGCGCGACAGGCCCAGGCCGCTGAGCACCTTGTCGCCGAAGGTGAGGAACAGCAGCAGCAGGGCCAGGGCGAACAGCAGCTCGCGGCCGGCCACCCACAGGCGGCGCTTGGGCGCGACGTTCTTCAGGGCGGCGATATAGATGGCGATATTGCCGAAGGGGTCGGTGACCAGAAAGATCAACGCGGCGATGCCGAAAATTTCCATGCTGCACTCCTTAACGCATCGCCACAGTTTAGTGACAAGCGCGGCGTCCGTCTGTCGGTAAAGCGTCCTTCAGCCGGCGGATCGGCCACGCCCGTCAGCCCGTGGCTGACAGGGCGGCAGCAGTGGGACAGAGTAGGGACGCCCCTGCAGTAGTTTCCCTTTGGGCTTTGTCAGGCTTGCGAGGACCCCGCTATGCACGCCCTGCTCTGGTTCAAACAGGATCTGCGACTCGACGACCACCCGGCCCTGCAGGCCGCCCTGAGCGCCGAACGCCTGCTGCCGCTGTTCGTCTTCGACCCGGCGCTGCTGCAGCCGGGCGAATACGGCATGCGCCGCCTCGGCGTGCACCGCACGCGCTTCCTCCTGGAGAGTCTCGCCGCGCTCAATGGCGCCTTGCGCCAGCGCGGCTCCCAGCTGCTGGTGCTGCCGGGCCGCGCCGAGCAGGTGATCCCCCGGCTGGTCAGCCGCCTGGGCCTGGACCGGGTGCTGACCCTGGAGGAGATCGCCCCGGACGAGCGCGCCCAGCTCGAGCGGGTGCAGCGTGGCCTCGGCGAAGTGCCGCTGCAACGACTGGAGGGTAACGGCCTGCTGCGCAGCGCCGAACTGCCCTGCGCGGTCGACCAGCTGCCGGCGGTGTACAGCCAGTTCCGTGAACTGCTCGAGCAGCGCCTGCAGGTGTTTCAGCCACAACCGGCGCCGAGCCGAATGCCGCCGCTGCCCGAAGGTGCCGAGGCGCTGTTGCAGCCGTTGCCCGGCCTGTCCCGGCTGGGCCTCGGCGAGCCGCTCAGCGTGCCGGCCAGCGCCTTTCCCTTCTCCGGTGGCGAAGCAGCCGGCCAGGCGCGGCTGCGTGACTACCTGTGGGACAGCCAGGCGGTGCGTCACTACCAGCAGACCCGCAACCAGCTGCTCGGCAGCGAGTACTCGTCGAAGTTCTCGCCGTGGCTGGCCAACGGCAGCCTGTCGCCCCGGCGTATCGTCGCCGAGCTGCGCCGCCATGAGGCCCAGGCCGGGCGCAACGACTCGACCTATGCGCTGTGGCTGGAGCTGCTGTGGCGCGAGTTCTTCCGCTGGACCCTGGTGCGCCACGGCGCCGCGCTGTTCCGCGCCGGCGGGGTGAAGGCCACCGAGCGCGCGCCGCGGCGGCTCGATCAGCGCTTCCAGCGCTGGTGCCAGGGGCGCACCGGCCTGCCGCTGGTGGACGCCAACATGCGCGAACTGGCGGCCACCGGCTTCATGTCCAACCGCGGCCGCCAGGTGGTCGCCAGTTATTTGATCAACGACCTGCAACAGGATTGGCGGCATGGCGCCGCCTGGTTCGAGGAGCACCTGCTCGACTACGACCCGGCCAGCAACTGGGGCAACTGGGCCTACCTCGCCGGGGTCGCCTGCGACCCGCAGCGCAGCCGGATGTTCAACGCCCTGCGCCAGGCCCGCGCCTATGACCGCGACGCCGCCTACGTCAGCCTCTGGCTGCCGGAGCTGCGCCACCTGCCCCCGCACCTGCGACACACGCCGTTCCTGCTGCCGCAGCGGCAACTGCAGGCACTGAACTATCCACGTCTGGAACAGATCCCGGAGACCTGGCGGCCCTACCTGCCGAAGGCCGCCTGACGCCGCAGGCGGCGTGCCTCAGCCGCGCTCGATGCGGTTGCGCCCGCCACGCTTGGCCCGGTACAGCGCCTGGTCGGCGCGCTCCAGGACCTGGTCGCTGCGCTCGCCCTCGGCGAATGCGCTGATGCCGGCCGACAGGGTGATGCCCACCCGCTCGCCGCGGAAGTGGAACGGGCAGCCCTGGATTCCCTCGCGCAGCGTCTCCAGCAGCTGCAGGCCGCCGTCGAGCGGGGTCGAGGGCAGCAGCAGGACGAACTCCTCGCCGCCGAAGCGGGCGATGAAGTCGATCTTGCGCAGGCGCTTGCGCAGCTCCTGGGCGATGATTTTCAGCACCTTGTCCCCGGCCAGGTGACCGTAGGCGTCGTTGATTCCCTTGAAGTGGTCGATGTCCACTATCGCCAGCAGCAGGTCGCCGCCGTAGCGCTGCCAGCGGGCCAGCTCCAGGTCCAGTCGCTCGCCCCAGGCGGCGCGGTTGGGCAGCCCGGTGAGCGGGTCAAGCAGGGCCTTCTGCCGCTGCTCTTCCAGGTGCTGGCGAAAGCCCTTGGCTTCCTCCTCCATGTGCGCCACCCGCTCGACCAGCGTCTGCAGCCGCCCGCCCACCTGCTGGTCGCGTTCATCGCGCTGGCGCTGGTACTGCTGCATGGTGTCGAGCAGGCCATTGAGGCGACTCTCCACCAGCTCCTTCAGGCTGCCCAGGTCGGTCGCCTGGCGCACGCTGCTGTGCAGGCCGTCGACCTGCTGGCGCAGTTCGCTGTCCAGCCCGCGCACCACGCTGAGGGACTCGGCGTAGTCCTCGTGGGCGTCCTGCAGGGAGCCCTGGAAGGTCGCCAGGCGCTCGTTGAGCTGTTTGAGATAGACCTCGAAGTCGCGCTGGCCGACATCGGCGATGGCCAGCATCAGCACGGCCAGGTCGTCCAGCACCGGCACCAGCTCGTAGAGGTTCAGGCCGGCGCGGATCCGCTCGCGCAGCAGGTCGGCCTGGGCCTGGTGACGCTCCGGCAGGGGCAGCTCATCCAGCAGGCCGAGCAGGCTCGCCTCGACACGCTCGGCAATGGCGCTGTAGCCGGGTTCGGGCGGCGCCGGCAAGGCATATTCGACATCCGCCACCGGCTCGCTTGGCGCGGGCTCCACCAGCCCGGCATCGGCTAGCTGCTCCGCTTCTGGCTCTGGCTCTGGCTCCACAGCCTGCGCGCCCGGCAGCAGGTCCGCCGGCGCGGGCAGGCTGTCCAGCGGCGGCAGGCCAGGCGTCCGTTCGGCCATGGGCGCGGCGTCTGCCTGTGCCGACGAGGCCACGGCTGCCGCCGGTGCGAGGGCCGCCGCGCCCGGCGGCAGTGCCTGGGGCGGCGCCTGCCGGGTTGCCGGCGCCTCGAGCGCAGGCGCAGCAGCGGCAGCGCCTGGCGCGGCGCCGGGCGCCAACGGCTCGCTGCCGTCACGTCCACCGAACCAGCGCTGCAGCAGGCCGGGCCGCGCGGGCTGGCCCTGGCTGCGCTCGGCCAGCGCCCGCTGCTGCAACTGCGCCAGCTCGGCGAGCAGCACCGGCAGCTCGCGCATCTGCCCGACGCGCGCGTCGAGGCCCTTGGCGAAGCGCTTCAGCGGCTTGTGCACCTCGCGCGGCAGGTCCAGCTCGAGCAGCGGCTCGACCAGCCCCGCCAGCGCGCCGGCGACCTGGGCGATGCGCTGCTGGCGCTGTTTTTCCGAGTCGAGCACCGCCCGTTCCAGGCGCGGCACCAGGGCCGCGAGGCCGACATCGATGTCGTCGCGGCGGAGGATCTCGCGCAGATCCTGCATGCATTGATCGACCGCCTTGTCGGCGCCCTCGGCGGCCAGGCTGCTGCGCACCAGGCCGCGGCGCATCAGGTCGAGGCGGGCGTCCCAGCGCCGCTCGAGTTTTTCCTGCTGCTCGAGGCTGGCCAGGTACTTGTCCTTCCAGCGCTGCGCGTCGTCGCTCATCTCAGGTCCCCCGCGCGGGTACCACTCAGCACCGGCGTGCGGCGCGACTCGGCACCGTTCGGCAGGCGAATCTCCACGGCCACCGGCAGGTGATCGGAGATCGGCAGCGACAGCACTTCGAAACGCTCCAGCTGCAGCTGCGGACTCAGCAGGATGTGATCGAGGCAGCGCTGCGGCCGCCAGCTGGGAAAGGTCGCCTCGAGCTGCGGCGCCAGCAGGCCTAGATCGCGCAGCGGCGAGTGCTGCAGCAGGTCGCGGGCATGGGTGTTCATGTCGCCCATCAGCACCTGGTGACGGTAGTCGCCGATCAGCTCGCGGATATAGGCCAGCTGGCGCGTGCGGGTGCGCGCGCCGAGGGCCAGGTGCATCATCACCACCACCACGGCATCGGGCCCCTCGCCGAGGCGCAGGAGCATCGCCCCGCGCCCGGGCGGCCCCGGCAACGGGTGGTCCTCCAGCAGGCTGGGGCGCAGGCGGCTGAGCACGCCGTTGCTGTGCTGGGCCAGGCGGCCGAGGTTGCGATTGAGCTGCTGGTACCAGTAGGGGAAGGCGCCGAGGTGGGCCAGGTGCTCGACCTGGTTGACGAAGCCGGAACGCAGGCTGCCACCGTCGGCCTCCTGCAGCGCCACCAGGTCGTAGTCGGCGAGCAGGGCACCGATGCGCTGCAGGTTGCCGGCGCGCCCGGGGTGCGGCAGCAGGTGCTGCCAGCCGCGGGTCAGGTAGTGGCGATAACGCTCGGTGCTGATGCCGACCTGGATATTGAAGCTGAGCAGACGCAGACGGCCGCCACTGGGCCAGTCGGCGGCAGGTGCGCAGCCCGGGTTGACCCGCGGATCACACAAGCCTGCCTGGCGTGCGTTGGACCATCTGCGCAACATGCTCGGCGCTCGCGGCGTGCCGCTTACTGCGCGGCACGCTCCTGGGCGATCAGGTGGTCAGCCACCTGCAGGGCCTGCTGCGGGCCGCCGGAGCTGCCGATATCGAAGCGGTACTTGCCGTTGACGATCATCACCGGCACGCCGCTGATCTGGTAGGCCATGGCCAGCTTCTTGGCCTTCTCCATCTGCCCCTTCACGGCGAAGGAGTTGTAGGTGCTGAGGAACTTGTCCTTGTCGACGCCCTGGGTGGCGAGGAACTCGGCCAATTCCTCGGGGGTGGCCAGCTTCTTGCCTTGCTTGTGGATGGCCTCGAACACCGCGTCATGTACCTTCTGCTCGACCTTCATGCTTTCCAGGGTGATGAAGGCCTGGCCGTGGACGTTCCACACGCCACCGAACAGCGCCGGCACGCGCACGAAGTTGACGTCCTCGGGCAGCTGCTCGACCCACGGATTGATGGTCGACTCGAACTGATAACAGTGCGGGCAGCCGTACCAGAACAGCTCGACCACTTCGATCTGCCCCGGCTTGGACACCGGCACCGGGCTGGTCAGCTCGACGTACTGCTTGCCGGCCTGGATCGGCTCGGCCTGAGCAGCCATGCCAAACAGGCTGGCGGTGGCGAGGGCGGCACTGAGAATCAGGTTACGCATGTGTGACTCCTTGACGATTGAGCGGCGCCCTGTGGCGACCAGCGTTCGACCCGCCGGGGCGGTTCCGGGTTCCAAGCATTGTAGCGGGGCGACAAACGAAAAAGGGTGGCCGAAGCCACCCTTTCCCTGTCACAGCATTGCAGGCTGTTTCCGCATCAGTGCAGGCCTTGCACGTAGCTGGACAGCGCTTCAATGTCCTTGTTGCTGAGCTTGGCCGCGATGCCGCGCATGATCTGGCTGTCGCCGTCATTGGTGCGGTTGCCCTCGCGGAAGTCGGTCAACTGCTTGGCCACGTAAGCCGCGTGCTGGCCGCCCAGCTGGGGGAAGCCGGCCGCGTCGAGGCCGGCGCCGTCCGGCGAATGGCAGCCGGTGCAGGCCGGCATGCCCTGGTCCAGCTTGCCGCCGCGGAACAGGGCTTCGCCCCGAGCCACCAGCTTCGGGTCCGCCGCGCCGACGCTCATCTTCTGGCTGGCGTAGTAGGCCGCGATGTCGGCCAGATCCTGCTCGCTGAGGTTGTCCAGCAGGCCGGTCATTTCCACCACGCCACGATTGCCGGACTTGATGTCGTTCAGTTGCTTGAGCAGGTAGCGCTCGCCCTGACCGGCCAGTTTCGGGAAGTTCGGTGCAGCGCTGTTGCCATCGGCGCCATGGCAGGCACCACACACGGCGACCTTGCCCTGACCGGCGGTAGCGTCACCGCCAGCGGCTTGGGCCAGGCCGGTGATGCCCAGGGTCAACAGCAGACTCACGAGTACTTTGTTCATCAGCTAATCCAACTACGGCTAAGAGAGAAAGAGTTTTGCGTCGGACCTACTCGGCCATCAATTCGATGACCGCCTGGTAGTCCTCTGCGGTGCAGTCCATGCACAAACCGCGGGGCGGCATCGCATTCAGACCATTGGTGACGTTCTGTACCAGTACGTCCATGCCCTTGGCCAGACGCGGCTCCCAGGCAGCCTTGTCACCCCGTTTCGGCGCCATCGGCAGTTGACCGTTATGACAGGCCGCACAGGCGCGAGCGTACACGGCCTCCGGGTCCTGAGCGGCCTGGACCTGGAGCGACAGCATCGACACAACGGCGGCTAGCACTATTTTTTTCATGAGATCAGCCTCATCGGGGAGGGGAACGGCCTGCTTTCTACGGGCAGATGATCTATCGCGTTCCCGTGAACACCTATCCAGCAGTTGGGACAAAGCGCACACAAAATCGCCGGCATTATATACTGGCGCCACTGAAACGGAAACGACGCCACTTGCCGCGCGCCGCTGCGCCCGGCAGGCTGCGCGCAAATGTCGCAAGGGCCACGCGCTGTCCCACCTCCCACGCCCGCCCTCAACGGATGCCCCGATGCAAGCCAAGAACCCCATTATCGGTCTGTGCCAACAGGCCAGCTTTCTCATCAGCGCCGCCAAGGTCGACCAGTGCCCGGACGACCTCGGCTATGAAGTGGCCTTCGCCGGCCGTTCCAACGCCGGCAAATCCAGCGCCCTGAATACCCTGACCCATGCCAGCCTGGCGCGCACCTCGAAGACCCCGGGGCGTACCCAGCTGCTGAACTTCTTCCGCCTCGACGACGAGCGCCGCCTGGTCGACCTGCCCGGCTACGGCTACGCCAAGGTGCCGATCCCGCTGAAGCAGCACTGGCAGAAACACCTGGAGGCCTACCTGGGCAGCCGCGAGAGCCTGCGCGGCCTGATGCTGATGATGGATATCCGTCACCCCCTGACCGAGTTCGACCAGATGATGCTGGACTGGTCGGGCGCCAGCCAGATGCCCATGCACATCCTCCTGACCAAGGCCGACAAGCTGGCCTTCGGCGCGGCCAAGAACGCCCTGCTCAAGGTCCAGCAGGAGATTCGCAAGGGCTGGGGCGAGCGGGTCAGCATCCAGCTGTTCTCGGCGCCCAAGCGCCAGGGCGTGGAAGAGGCCCAGGCGGTGCTGGCCAACTGGCTGGAGCTGGGCCAGACGGCCGCGGCCGAGGACTGAGCAGGCAGCCGGAGGGGCGCGGAGACTTTCTTGCGGACAAAAAAAACCCCGAGCTTCGTATGGGGAGGGAGAAGTTCGGGGTTTAAGGCTCTGAACCGCTAGGGCGGGGTTCAGATGTCTGCCAACACTTAACACAACATCAGGAGCATCGAAGGGCCTGTCGGCCATTCCTAGACTCTGACTGCCCGCGCAAACGCAAAGTTCAGGCGCTTTTTAAAATCTATTGGTAATAAAAACCCCAATAGTTGAGAGATTCTGATTCTAAAGAGCCCGCGCCCTGTGCCCCGGGCGCCGGCTCCACCAGCCCGGGGCTCAGTGCGCCTCGTCCCAGTTGTCGCCCACCCCGACCTCGACCAGCAGCGGCACGTCCAGCTCCGCGGCGCCGCCCATCAGCGCCTTGATCCGCTCGCCGACCTGCTCGACCAGGTCCTCGCGCACCTCCAGCACCAGTTCGTCGTGCACCTGCAGGATGACCTTGGCGTCCAGCGCGGACTCGCTCAGCCAGGCGTCCACGGCGACCATGGCGCGCTTCATGATGTCCGCGGCGGTGCCCTGCATCGGCGCGTTGATCGCCGTGCGTTCTGCGCCCTTGCGCAGGGCCGGGTTCTTCGCGTTGATCTCCGGCAGGTACAGGCGGCGACCGAACAGGGTCTCGACGAAGCCTTGCTGGGCCGCCTGCTCGCGGGTGCGCTCCATGTAGGCCAGCACCCCCGGATAGCGGGCGAAATAGCGGTCGATATAGGCCTGGGACTGCTTGCGGTCGACGCCGATCTGCTTGGCCAGGCCGAAGGCGCTCATGCCGTAGATCAGGCCGAAGTTGATCGCCTTGGCGCTGCGCCGCTGGTCCGTGCTCACCTCGTCCAGGGCCACGCCGAACACCTCGGCGGCGGTGGCGCGGTGCACGTCGAGGTCATGGCGGAAGGCGTCCAGCAGGCCGGCGTCCTTGGCCAGGTGGGCCATGATGCGCAGCTCGATCTGCGAATAGTCGGCGGCCAGCAGCTTGTAGCCCTTGGGCGCGACGAAGGCCTGGCGGATGCGCCGGCCCTCGGCGGTGCGGATCGGGATGTTCTGCAGGTTCGGGTCGCTGGAGGACAGCCGCCCGGTAGCCGCCACCGCCTGGTGGTAGCTGGTGTGGATGCGCCCGGTACGCGGGTTGATCTGCTCCGGCAGGCGGTCGGTGTAGGTGCTCTTGAGCTTGCTCAAGGAGCGGTACTGCATCAGCACCTTGGGCAGCTCGAAGTCCTGCTCGGCCAGCTCGGCGAGCACCGCCTCGGCGGTGGACGGCTGGCCCTTGGCGGTCTTGCTGAGAATCGGCAGGCCGAGCTTGTCGTAGAGGATCACCCCCAGCTGCTTGGGCGAGGCCAGGTTGAACTCCTCGCCGGCGATGGCGAAGGCCTGGCGCTCCAGCTCCACCAGCTTGTCGCCGAGCTCCTGGCTCTGCTGGCCGAGCAGCTTGGCGTCGACCAGCGCGCCCTGGCGCTCGATACGCGCCAGCACGGGCACCAGCGGCATCTCGATCTCGCGCAGCACCTTGGCCAGGGACGGCTCGGCCTCGAGTTTGGCCCACAGGCACTGGTGCAGGCGCAGGGTGATGTCGGCGTCTTCCGCCGCGTAGGGCCCGGCCTGCTCCAGGGCGATCTGGTCGAAGGTCAGCTGCTTGGCGCCCTTGCCGGCGATGTCCTCGAAACGCACGGTGCTGTGGCCGAGGTACTTGAGGGACAGGCTGTCCATGTCGTGACGGGTCGCGGTGGCGTCCAGCACATAGGATTCGAGCATGGTGTCGAAGGCCACGCCTTGCACATGGATCGGCGTGGAGGCGTTGGCCAGGACATTGATGTCGTACTTGGCGTGCTGGCCCACCTTGGCCTTGGTCGGGTCCTCGAGGATCGGCTTGAGCGCACTGAGCACCGCGTCGCGATCCAGCTGCTTGGGCACGCCCATGTAGGAGTGGGCCAGGGGGATATAGGCCGCCTCGTGGGCACTGACTGCGAAGGACAGGCCGACCAGCTGCGCCTGCTGGGGGTCGAGGCTGGTGGTTTCGCTGTCGAAGGCAATCAGTTCGGCGCCCTTGAGCTTGTCCAGCCAGGCCTCGAGCTGCGCCTGTTCGAGGACGATCTGGTAGTCCGACTCGACGGCGGCGGCCTCATCTGCCGCCGCGTCGGTTGGCGCGGCGAACAGGTCGCCGGCCGGCGCCGCGGCCTGCTCGGCCAGGCGCTTGTCCTGGCGCAGCAGCTCGTCCAGCCAGCTCTTGAACTCCAGCTCGGCGTACAGCTCGGCCAGCGCCGCCCGGTCCGGTTCGCCCGGGTGCAGGGCGTCGATCTCGATGTTCAGCGGCACGTCCAGCTTGATGGTCGCCAGCTCGTAGGACAGGTAGGCCATCTCGCGGTGCTCGGCGAGCTTGGCCGACAGCGTCTTGGCGCCGCGGATCGGCAGTTCCGCGACCTTGTCGAGGTTGGCGTAGAGCACGTCGAGGCCGCCGCCGAGGCCGACCAGCAGGCCCAGGGCGGTCTTCTCGCCGACCCCGGGGACACCGGGAATGTTGTCGACCTTGTCGCCCATCAGCGCCAGGTAGTCGATGATCAGCTCGGGACCGACGCCAAATTTCTCTTTCACGCCATCCACGTCGTAGACGCTTCCGGTCATGGTGTTGACCAGCGTAACGTGCGGGCAGACCAGCTGCGCCATGTCCTTGTCGCCGGTGGAAATCACCACGTCGCGGCCCTGGGCGGCGCCCTGCCGGGCCAGAGTGCCGATCACGTCATCGGCCTCCACCCCCTCGACGCACAGCAGCGGCAGGCCCAGGGCGCGCACGCTGGCGTGCAGCGGCTCGACCTGCACCCGCAGGTCATCGGGCATCGACGGCCGGTTGGCCTTGTACTCGGCATAGAGTTCGTCGCGGAAGGTCCCGCCCTTGGCGTCGAAGACCACCGCGAAGGGGCTGTCCGGGTACTGCTTGCGCAGGCTCTTGAGCATGTTCAGCACGCCCTTGACCGCGCCGGTGGGCAGGCCCTTGGAGGTGGTCAGCGGCGGCAGGGCGTGGAAGGCGCGGTACAGGTACGAGGACCCGTCGACCAGGACGAGAGGGGCTTGGCTCATGAGCAGGATCAACCTTTTCGGCGGGGGCAGCGCTAGAATGACTGCACCAATGACGACAAAAGGACAAGGTTATCATGCACACACTCAATCGCCTGATGCTGGCCTGCGTGCTGGCGCTTGGTTCCGTCGCGGTCCACGCCGAGGACCCGGTGTCCGGCGATCCGGACGTGACCATTCGCCAGGAGGGCGACAAGACCATCGAGGAATACCGGGTCAATGGCTTCCTCTATGCAATCAAGGTCACGCCGAAAGGCGGCAAACCCTACTTCCTGGTGCGTGCCGATGGCAGCGATGGCAACTTCGTGCGCTCCGACCATCCGGACATGCTGATTCCGGCGTGGGAAATCTTCAAATGGTAAAGCGATCCTGATATGTCGGTTTTCACCCCCCTCGAACGCCATGAACTGGAAGCCTTTCTCGCGCCCTACGGGCTCGGTCGCCTGCGCGACTTCCAGGGCATCGCCGCCGGTAGCGAGAACAGCAATTTCTTCGTCAGCCTGGAGCAGGGCGAATTCGTCCTGACCCTGATAGAGCGCGGCCCGAGCGGCGACCTGCCGTTCTTCATCGAACTGCTCGACGTGCTCCACGAGGCCGACCTGCCGGTGCCCTACGCCCTGCGTACCGAGGCCGGCGAGGCGCTGCGCGAGCTGGCGGAAAAGCCGGCGCTGCTGCAGCCGCGCCTGCCCGGCAAGCACATCACCCAGCCCAATGCGCATCACTGCGCGGAGGTCGGCAGCCTGCTGGCCCACCTGCACCTGGCCACCCGCGGGCGCATTCTCGAGCGCAAGAGCGACCGCGGCCTGGACTGGATGCTCGCCGAAGGCCCGAGCCTGGCCCTGAAGCTGCCGGAGGCCGACCTGCCGCTGCTGCGCGACGCCCTGGCCGAAATCGCCGCGCTCAAGGCGAGGATTCTCGCCCTGCCGCGGGCCAACCTGCACGCCGACCTGTTCCGCGACAACGTGCTGTTCGACGGCAACCACCTGACCGGGGTGATCGACTTCTACAACGCCTGCTCGGGGCCGATGCTCTACGACCTGGCGATCACCCTCAACGACTGGTGCTCGGAGCCCGACGGCAGCCTCGATCAGCCCCGCGCCCAGGCCCTGCTCGGCGCCTATGCCGCGCTGCGGCCGTTCGGCGCCGCCGAGGCCGAGCTGTGGCCAGCCATGCTACGTGTGGCCTGCGTGCGCTTCTGGCTGTCGCGGCTGATCGCCGCCGAGTCCTTCGCCGGCCAGGAAGTGCTGATCCACGACCCCAACGAGTTCCTCCGCCGCCTTGCCCAGCGCCAGCGGGTCGACCTGCCCCTGCCGTTCGCCCTGTAGCGGCCCGTAGGGTGCGCCCTGCGCACCGCTTGCCGGTTACGGTGTGACCGGCTCGCACGGCGCACCCTACGGCAGCTGCCTTAGCCGCACCGGGAATAGCCGCAATTGAGGCAGGTGGCGCAGCCCTCCAGCTGCACCACCGCTTGGGTCTGGCACTTGCCGCACAGCTGCGCCCCGGGTGGGAAGCCTTCGCCGGGTTCCACCGAGGCGGCGTCCTGGCTGGCCTGGTAGACCGCCCACTTCTCCGCCAGCAGGCGCCGTTGCTGCTCATCCAGCTCATGACCCTCGAGCAGGCCGATGGCGGTCAGGTGGCGCTCCAGCACCGCGCCGATCTCCGCCACCAGCGACGGCATGTAAACCCCACCGCGCTTGAGGTAGCCGCCGCGCGGGTCGAACACCGCCTTCAGTTCCTCGACCAGGAAGGTGCAGTCGCCACCCTTGCGGAACACCGCCGACATGATCCGGGTCAGCGCCACAATCCACTGGAAGTGCTCCATGCCCTTGGAGTTGATGAAGATCTCGAAGGGCCGGCGCTGCTCGTGGGGCGTGCCGGCGTTGAGCAGGATGTCGTTGATGGTGACGTACAGGGCATGCTCGAACAGCGGCGACTTGATCTTGTAGGTCACCCCGAACAGGGTTTCCGGGCGCTGCAGGGTCTCGTCCATCTGCACCGGGGCGGGCGTCGCCTCGACCTCGGCGGCCGGCGAGGGCGGCGCCTCGTCGACCAGCTGGAAGCCCGTGATGCGTTGTTCGATCTTCACCACCATGCTCTTCTCCGCCGGGCTGCCCAGGGTCGCTGCAGCGCCGCTCAGTACTTGCCGTAATAGCCTTCCTTCAGCGCCTCGAACAGGTTGGCGGCGCTGTGCAGCTGGCCGTCGTACTCCACCTGCTCGTCGCCCTGCAGTTCCACCTGGCTGCCATCCGCCAGTTCGAAGCGGTAGCGGGTGCGCGCCAGGTCCGCCTGCTTGACCAGCACCCCCTGGAACGCCGCCGGATTGAAACGGAAGGTGGTGCAGCCCTTGAGGCCCTGGCGCCAGGCGTAACGGTAGATGTCCTTGAAGGCCTCGAAGGGGTAGTCGGTGGGCACGTTGGCGGTCTTGGAGATCGACGAGTCGACCCATTTCTGCGCCGCCGCCTGTATGTCCACATGCTCGGTGGGGCCGATGTCCTCGCTGCTGACGAAGTAGTCGGGCAAGCGCTCGGCCGGGTCCTGCGAGCCGGGCATGGCCCGCGGGTTGACCAGGCTGCGGTAGGCCAGCAGCTCGTAGCTGAACACCTCGACCCGCTCCTTGCTCTTGCGCCCGGGGCGGATCAGGTTGCGCCAGTAGTGCTGGGCGAAGCTCGGCTCGATGCCGTTGGAGGCGTTGTTGGCCAGGCTCAGGCTGATGGTGCCGGTGGGGGCGATGGAGCTGTGGTGGGTGAAACGCGCGCCGCGCTCGGCCAGGGCATCCACCAGCTCCGGCGCCTGCCCGGCCAGATGCTGCATGTAGCGCGAGTAGCGCGCATGCAGCACCCGCCCGGGCAGGCGGTCGCCGACCTTGTGGCCATCGCGGGCCAGCTCCGGGCGCAGCCGCAGCATCTGCGCGGTCACCTCGAACTCCTCGGCCAGCAGCGGCGCCGGGCCCTTCTCCTCGGCCAGCTCGAGCGCCACCTGCCAGCCGGTCAGGGCCATTTCCCGCGCCACCTCCTCGGTGAATGCACAGGCCTCGGCGCCGCCGTAGCGCAGCTTGAGCAGCGCCAGGGTCGAGCCCAGGCCGAGAAAGCCCATGCCATGGCGGCGCTTGCCGAGGATCTCGGCGCGCTGTTCGGCCAGCGGCAGGCCGTTGATCTCCACCACGTTGTCCAGCAGGCGGGTGAAGATGCGCACCACCCGGCGGAAAGCGTCCCAGTCGAAGCGCGCCGCGGCGCCGAAAGGGTCGAGGACGAAACGGGTCAGGTTGACCGAGCCGAGCAGGCAGGAACCGTAGGGCGGCAGCGGTTGTTCGCCGCAGGGGTTGGTGGCGCGGATATTTTCGCACCACCAGTTGTTGTTCCACTGGTTGACCCGGTCGATGAGGATGAAACCCGGCTCGGCATAGGCGTAGGTGGCGGCCATCAGCTGGTCCCAGAGCTCGCGAGCCGGCAGGCTGCCGTGGACCTTGCAGGCCACCCGGCCTTCGTCGTCAACGCAGTAGCCCTGCTGCAGCGGCCAGTCGCGCCAGCGCACCTGGGCCGGATCGTCGAAGTCGAGGTCGGCGCGCTCCTTGGGATGCACCGGGAACAGCAGCGGCCAGTCGGCGTCCTGCTCGACCGCCTGCATGAAGTCGTCGCCGACCAGCAGGCTCAGGTTGAACTGGCGCAGGCGGCCGTCCTCGCGCTTGGCCTCGATAAACGCCTGCACGTCCGGGTGGGCGATGTCGAAGGTGGCCATCTGCGCGCCACGCCGGCCGCCGGCCGAGCTGACGGTGAAGCACATCTTGTCGTAGATATCCATAAACGACAGCGGCCCGCTGGTCTGCGCCCCGGCTCCGGAAACCCGGGCGCCGCGCGGGCGCAGGGTGGAGAACTCATAGCCGATGCCGCAGCCGGCCTTGAGCGTCAGCCCGGCCTCGACCAGGCGACCGAGGATCGCCTCCATCGAGTCCTCGAGGGTCGCCGATACCGTGCAGTTGATGGTCGAGGTGGCCGGCTTGTAGGCCTCGGCACCGGCGTTGGCGACGATGCGCCCGGCCGGGATGGCGCCGTGGCGCAGCGCCCAGAGGAACTCCCGGTACCAGTGCTCACGCCGCTCGGGCTGCTCCACCGCCGCCACGGCGCGGGCGATGCGCTGCCAGCCGTGGTCGATGCTGGCGTCCAGCGGCTTGCCGTGCCCGTCGCGCAGGCAGTACTTCTGCGCCCAGATGTCCAGCGCGGCGGCCTGCAGGGGAATGTCAGGGGCCGTCGTCGCTGGGGACTTGCCGCGCTTGGCCATGTGCGGTCCTCCCGTCGCCGAGCCGAGCGACCCGGTGCGGGATCGACCGCCCCGACCTGTCGGCAGCCGGCGGGCGAACAGCAGGGTCGCTGACCTTTACCTTAGCCCCTGCGCGACCGCCGCGACGTTGTTCGGCCCGCCGGCAGCAGTTCCAGGCCAGGCGCCAGGCGGCGCTACAGCGGCTCGAGGCAACCGGCGAGGGTCTCGCCCAGCTGCGCCAGCAGGCGCTCGTAGCCGCTTGCGTCGACCGCCAGGCTGCCGCCCATGCCGTCCAGCTCGGCCAGGGTCACCGGCAGGCCGGCGCTCAGGGTTTCGGCCAGGCGCGGGCGCAGCGGCGGTTCGCTGAACACGCAGGCCGGTCCGCTCGCCTTCAGCCGTTCGCGCATCGCCGCCACATGGCGGGCGCCGGGCTGCACCTCGCCGGAGACGCTGAACACCCCGGCATGCTCCAGGCCATAGGCGGCCTCGAAGTAGTCGTAGGCCTGGTGGAAGACGAAGTAGGGCTTGCCGCGCACGCCACTCAGGCGCGCGCGCAGACGCTCATCGAGGGCCGCCAGGCGCTGCTCGAAGCCGGCGAGATTGCTCTGGTAGCGCGCGGCGTTGGCCGGGTCGGCGGCAGTCAGGTCGGCGGCCATGCGTGCGGCGATCACCCGGGCATTGGCCGGCAGCAGCCACAGGTGCGCATCCAGGCTGCCGGGACGGTGGGCGTGGTCGTGCTCGTCCGGCTCGGCCTGATGCTCTGGTTCGTGCCGGCCATGTGCATGCTCTGCATCGTCATGCCCGCCATGCCCCTCGTGTCCGTGGTGCTCATCGTGCTCATCGTGTGCGGCGTGCTCGTCACCGAAATGCCGCAGCTGCATCCCGGACAGGTCCTGCACCGCGACGCTGGGCTTGTCCCGCGCCTCCAGCACCCGCGGCAGGAAGCTCTCCAGGTCGGCACCGACCCAGTACAGCAGCTCCACCTTGCGCACCTGGCGCACGTCGGAAGGCCGCAGGGCGTAGTGATGCGGCGAGGCGCCCGGCGGCAGCAGCACCTCGGGCTTGCCGACACCGTCCTGGACGGCGGCGGCGATCAGCTGCAGCGGCTTGATCGAGGTCAGCACGCGGACCTCGGCCTGCACCGCAGCACTGAACGAGAGGAGGACACACAAGAGGCTGGCAGCTGAGAGTAGACGCGACACGAAGAACACCCGGGCAGGAAGAAACAGGTAATATAATAACGTCTCCCAGCCAAGGCGTCGCCGCCCATGATCCTCACTCCGCTGGCCTCACGCCCCCACGACCACTCGCGCTGCGTCAGCCAGGCCCTGGCCGAGGCCGAGAGCATCTGCACGCGCCAGGGCCTGCGCCTGACCGCTCTGCGCAAGCGCGTACTGGAGCTGGTCTGGCAAAGCCACAAGCCGCTGGGTGCCTATGACATCCTCGCTGTGCTGAGCGAGGAAGACGGTCGCCGCGCCGCGCCGCCGACCGTGTACCGCGCCCTGGACTTCCTCCTCGAGCACGGCCTGGTGCACCGCATCGCCTCGCTCAACGCCTTCGTCGGCTGCAACCGGCCGGAGCACGCCCACCAGGGCCAGTTCCTCATCTGCCGCCAGTGCCACGCGGCGATCGAGCTGGAACAGACGGCGATCAGCCAGGCCATCGTCGGCGCCGCCGCCGACGTGGGCTTCAGCGTGGAAGGCCAGACCGTGGAAGTGGTCGGGCTGTGCAGCGGATGCCGGGAGGTCGAATGAGCGATGCGCTGATCCGCCTCGACGGCGTGGGGGTCCGCTTCGCCGGGCAGGCCGTGCTGCATGACGTGCGGCTGAGCGTCGAGCCCGGACAGATCGTCACCCTGATCGGCCCCAACGGCGCCGGCAAGACCACCCTGGTGCGCGCCGTGCTCGGCCTGCTCAAGCCCGAGACGGGCAGCGTCTGGCGCAAGCCCAAACTGCGTATCGGCTATATGCCGCAGAAGCTGCACGTCGACGCCACCCTGCCGCTCAGCGTGCTGCGCTTCCTGCGCCTGGTGCCGGGGGTCGATCGCGCCAGCGCCCAGGCCGCGCTGGCCGAGGTCGGGGCCGGCCAGGTGCTCGACAGCCCGCTGCAGGGCATCTCCGGCGGTGAGCTGCAGCGTGTGCTGCTGGCCCGCGCGCTGCTGCGCAAACCCGAGCTGCTGGTGCTCGACGAGCCGGTGCAGGGCGTCGACGTCGCAGGCCAGGCCGAGCTGTACCGCCTGATCACCCGCCTGCGCGACCGCCACGGCTGCGGCGTGCTGATGGTCTCCCACGACCTGCATTTGGTGATGAGCACCACCGACCAGGTGGTCTGCCTCAATCGTCACGTCTGCTGCTCCGGCCACCCGGAGCAGGTCAGCTTCGACCCGGCCTTCGTCGAGCTGTTCGGCCAGGACGCCAAGAGCCTGGCGGTCTACCACCACCACCACGACCACGAGCACGACCTGCATGGCGCCGTGGTCAAGGAGCCGGGCGGCCTGAGCATCCAGGGCCCGCTCAAGCCGCACGTCCACGGAGATGGCTGCAACCATGGCTGATTTTCTGCTCAACGCCCTGCTCGCCGGCCTGGCCCTCGCCCTGGTCGCCGGCCCCCTGGGCTCCTTCGTGGTGTGGCGGCGCATGGCCTATTTCGGCGACACCCTGTCCCACGCCGCGCTGCTCGGCGTGGCCCTGGGCCTGATGCTGGACGTCAGCCCGACCCTGGCGGTGACCGTCGGCTGCGTGCTCCTGGCGGTGCTGCTGGTGACCCTGCAGACCCGCCAGCCGTTGGCCTCCGACACCCTGCTGGGGATCCTCGCCCACAGCACCCTGTCCCTCGGCCTGGTGGTGCTGAGTTTTATGCGCGAGGTGCGCATCGACCTGATGAGCTACCTGTTCGGCGACCTGCTGGCGGTCGGCCCGAGCGATCTGGCCTGGATTCTCGCCGGCAGCGCCCTGGTCCTGCTGGCCCTGGCGCTGCTCTGGCGCCCGCTGCTGGCGATCACCGTGCACGAGGAGCTGGCCCGGGTCGAGGGCCTGCCGGTGGCCGCGATCCGCCTGAGCCTGATGCTGCTGATCGCCGTGGTGATCGCCGTGGCCATGAAGATAGTCGGCGTGCTGCTGATCACCTCGCTGCTGATCATTCCCGCGGCCGCCGCCCAGCGCCACGCCCGCACCCCGGAGCAGATGGCCCTGGGCGCCAGCCTGCTGGGCGTCGTCGCGGTGTGTGGCGGGCTCAGCCTGTCCTGGTTCCAGGACACCCCGGCCGGCCCCTCGATCGTGGTCAGCGCCGCCAGCCTGTTCCTGCTGAGCCTGGCCTGGCCGCGGCGCACGGCCTGACGGCGGCGCATGATACGGTTTGGTGCCGCCCGGTCAGGGGGTGTAGAATTGCGCACTTTTTGCGCAACCCGAGACTCGCAGCAATGAAGTCGTTCGCCTCACGTTGTCTAGCCCTGGTCGCGGCGTCCTTGCTGCTCGCCGCCTGCCAGCAGGCCCCGCAGGTCGCCGCGCCGCCGACCGACGAACTGGTCAGTGCCTTTCGCCAGCTCGACCACAGCCTGGCCGCTGGCCAACTGGACGCCGCCGAGGGCCAGCTCGCGGCCCTGCAGCAGCGTGCCAGCGGCGACACCCGCCTGGAGCAGTATCAGCGCCAGCTGGCCGAAGCCTACCTGCAGCGCGGCCAGCAGGCCCTGCAGAGCGGCGACCTGGATCGCGCCACCAAGGCCTTGAGCCACGCCCGCAGCCTGATGCCCCAGGCGCCGGCCCTGACCACCGGCCTGGATGGCGCCATCACCCAGGCCCGGGATGCCGAACTGGATGCCGCCGACCGCGCCCACAGCGCCGCCGAACAGGCCGCGGCGCGCGCCGAGGAAGCCCGCCAGGAACAGGCCCGCCAGCTGCGCCAGGCCGCGGAGCGGCAAGCCGCCGCCATCCAGGCGACCCAGCTGCCGAACACCCCGACCCCACCGAGCCCGCCCCAGGCCCGGCTGATCGATCCGAACGCCGCCAGCACCCCGGTGCCGCTGCCGATGCTCGACCGCCAGGACAACGACAGCCTGCGCGATCTGCTCGACCAGGTCGCCGAGGACGTGGTGACCTTCCGCTGCACGGTCAGCATCGAAGTGCGCCAAGCCAAGGACTTCCACTGGGTCGCCGCCCTGCTCAACGCGCGGGTCAAGCGTCTCGACCCGACCTTCAGCCCGCGCCTGACCCAGGTGGTCAAGCCGGCGCAGACGCCGCAACTGGTGCTCAGCCCGACCCGCCGGCCTTAGCCAATCGCTGCGCAGGCACGGCCGGGTTCGCCCGGCCGTTTGCATTGGCGCTGACTAGACTGCTTCGGGCGGCCCACCTCATTAATTCAATTCAGCTATATCCATAGGCCTATAAAGATTTTTGCGGCCTAAACAGCGACGGGTAGACTAGCCGGCCTTTCCGGCCTACCCGCCCGTTCGACGAACCCAAAAGGTTTCCCGCGTGATCGAATTCCAGTCAGTCCACAAGGCGTACCACGTCGCCGGACGCGCCATTCCGGCCCTGCAGCCGACCGACCTGCACATCGCCCGCGGCGAGGTGTTCGGCATCATCGGCCATTCCGGCGCCGGCAAGAGCACCCTGCTGCGCCTGATCAACCGCCTGGAGGAACCCAGCGGCGGGCGCATCGAGGTCGACGGCGTCGACACCACCGCCCTGGATGCCGACGGCCTGCGGCGCTTCCGCCAGCGCGTGGGGATGATCTTCCAGCACTTCAACCTGCTGTCCTCCAAGACCGTGGCCGACAACGTCGCCTTGCCGCTGAAGCTGGCCGGCGAGCTGTCGCGCAGCGCGATCGACCAGCGCGTCGCCGCCCTGCTGGCCCGGGTCGGCCTGCAGGAGCACGCGGGCAAGTACCCGGCGCAGCTGTCCGGCGGGCAGAAGCAGCGGGTCGGCATCGCTCGCGCCCTGGCCACCGAGCCGAAGATCCTGCTGTGCGACGAGGCCACCAGCGCCCTCGACCCGCAGACCACCGCCTCGGTGCTGCAGCTGCTGGCCGAGATCAACCGCGAACTGGGCCTGACCATCGTGCTGATCACCCACGAGATGGATGTGATCCGCCGGGTCTGCGACCGCGTGGCGGTGATGGACGCCGGCCAGGTAGTCGAGCTGGGTCCCGTGGCCGAGGTGTTCCTGCACCCGCAACACCTCACCACCCGGCGCTTCGTGCTGGAGTCCGAGCATGTCGACGAGCACGAACAGCACGACGACTTCGCCCATGTCGAAGGCAGCATCCTGCGCCTGACCTTCCAGGGTGAAGCCACCTACGCGCCGCTACTCGGCACCGTGGCCCGGGAGACCGGGGTGGACTACAGCATCCTGGCCGGGCGCATCGACCGGATCAAGGACACGCCCTACGGCCAGCTGACCCTGGCCCTCACCGGCGGCGACCTGAACGCCGCGCTGGCGCGCTTCGAAGCCGCCGACGTGCACCTGGAGGTGCTGCGCTGATGGACACCCTGTTCCCCAACGTCGACTGGCCGGAAATCTGGCAGGCCAGCCTGGACACCCTGAGCATGCTCGGCGGCTCGCTGCTGTTCACCGTGCTGCTCGGCCTGCCCCTGGGCGTGCTGCTGTTCCTCACCGGGCCACGGCAGATGTTCGAGCAGAAGGCCCTGTACGGCGTCATCTCGCTGCTGGTCAACGTGCTGCGCTCGGTGCCCTTCGTCATCCTGCTGATCCTGATGATCCCGCTCACCGTGCTGGTTACCGGCACCTCCCTGGGCGTCGCCGGGGCCATTCCGCCGCTGGTGGTGGGCGCCACGCCGTTCTTCGCGCGCCTGGTGGAAACCGCCCTGCGCGAGGTCGATCGTGGCATCATCGAGGCGACCCAGGCGATGGGCGCCAGCACCCGCCAGATCATCCTCAACGCCCTGCTGCCCGAAGCCCTGCCGGGCCTGATCGCGGCCATCACCGTCACCGCCATCACCCTGGTGTCCTACACCGCCATGAGCGGCCTTATCGGCGGCGGCGGCCTCGGCGACCTCGCCGTGCGCTACGGCTACCAGCGCTACCAGCCGGACGTGATGCTGGTCACCGTGGTGCTGCTGCTGATCCTCGTGCAGATACTGCAAAGCACCGGCGACAAGCTGGTGGTGCATTTCTCCCGTAAATAGAACGGCAGCCGCGCGGCCATCCGCCGCCGCCTGCACCTTTCCCACAAGGAGTCGATCATGAAAAAACTGCTAGTAGCCGCCGCGGCCTTCGCCGCCCTCTCCGCCCAGGCGGAAAGCCTGAGCGTCGCCGCCACCGCGGTGCCCCACGCGGAAATCCTCGAGTTCGTCAAACCGGCCCTGGCCGCCGACGGCGTCGAGCTTCAGATCAAGGTGTTCACCGACTACGTGCAGCCCAACGTGCAGGTGGCGGAGAAGCGCCTGGACGCCAACTTCTTCCAGCACCAGCCGTACCTGGATGAGTTCAACAAGAGCCGCGGCACCGAACTGGTCGCCGTCGCCGGCGTGCACGTCGAGCCCTTCGGCGCCTACTCCAGCAAGATCAAGAGCCTCGATGCCCTGCCCGAGGGCGCCCAGGTGGTGATCCCCAACGACGCCACCAACGGCGGCCGCGCCCTGCTGCTGCTGCAGAAGGCCGGGGTAATCACCCTCAAGGACGCCAGCAACATCCTCGCCACGCCCAAGGACATCGCCGAGAACCCCAAGGGCATCAAGGTGCGTGAGCTGGAAGCGGCCACCCTGCCGCGCGTGCTGAACCAGGTCGACCTGGCGCTGATCAACACCAACTACGCCCTGGAAGCCAAGCTCAACCCGACCCAGGACGCCCTGGCCATCGAGGGCAGCGACTCGCCCTACGTCAACATCCTGGTCGCCCGCGCCGACAACAAGGACGGCGCGGCCCTGCAGAAGCTGGTCAAGGCGCTGAACAGCGCCGAAGTGAAGGCCTTTATCGAAGAGAAGTACCAGGGCGCCGTGGTGCCGGCGTTCTAAGCCGCACGCACGTCCCACACCACCAGGAGCCCGCCGCGTGCGGGCTCTTTCATGTCGGCCACTGCACAATGGTGCGCTCGGCGCACCCTACTCTGAAGCGTAGGGTGCGCCACGCGCACCCGCCTCACCGCGCAGGCAGTCCAGCAGACACTCCAGCGCCGGCTGGCGCTGCGCCCGGCGCATCACCGCGACCAGTTCACGGTGGAAGGTCAGCGGGCCCAGGTCGATCACCCGCAGCCGGATCGTCCGCTGCAGCCACAGGCCCGCGCGCGGGATCAGCGACACCCCCAAGCCGCACTCGACCATCCGCACGATGGCCTCCAGCTCGTCCAGTTCCAGCGCCTCGCGTACGTTCAGGCGCTGTTCGCGCAGGAACTGGCTAACCCGCCGGCCGCCGAAGGAGCTGCGGTCGTAGCGCACGAAAGGCTGCTCGGCGAGCAGGCGCAGGGGCTCATCGCCCTCGACGTCCAGGGGCGCGATCAGCACGAAGGGCTCCCGCGCCAGGCTGACTTGCAGCAGCTCCTTGGGCAGCTCGAAGGGCGGCCTGATCAGCAGCGCCAGGTCCAGCTCGCCGGCATCCACCTGGCTCAGCAACTGCAACGACACGCCCGGCACCAGCTTCAGCTCGACCCGCGGAGCGGCGGCGCGAAAGCGCGGCAGGGCCTCGGGCAGCAGGCCGGTCTGCACCGTGGCGATGGCGCCGACCCGCAGCTCGCCCTGCCACTGCGCCAGTGCGGTGGGCAGCGCCATCTGCGCATAGAGCGCGAGGATCTGTTCGGCCAGGGGCAGGGCGTGGCGACCGGCGGCGTTGAGCACCGCGGCGCGGCCGCTGCGGTCGAACAGGCGCACGCCGAGATGCTGCTCCAGCACGCGCATCTGCGCGCTGACCGCCGACTGGGTCAGGCCGATGTGCTGGCCGGCGGCGGCGAAGGTGCCGTGGCGGGCGACCATCAGAAAGGTTTTCAGCTCACGCAGCATCGATGCCTCGACTGATCGATTTTGTTTGTGCTTGCGCGCAAGGATATTCGCTTTTAATCAGTTTCGTCGTTACTAGAATGGGCAGCACACCTAGCCGACAAGGAGCCACACCATGCCACTCGCCCCCTTTCATCTGGCCATCCCCGTACATGACCTGGCCGCCGCCCGGCATTTCTACGGCGAGGTATTCGGCTGCGCCGAAGGCCGCAGCAGCGAGCAATGGGTGGACTTCGACTTCTTCGGCCACCAGCTGGTGATCCACCAGGCGCCGAAGATGGCCTATCAGGAAGCGGCGCACAGCAATCCGGTGGACGGCCACGACGTGCCGGTGCCGCATTTCGGCGTGGTGCTGGCGTGGGACGACTGGCAGCGGCTGGCGCAGCGGCTGCAGGCCAAGGGCACGCGCTTCGTCATCGAGCCCCATGTGCGCTTTCAGGGCCAGGTCGGCGAGCAGGCCACCCTGTTCCTCCTCGACCCCTGCGGCAATGCCCTGGAGTTCAAGGCCTTCAAGGACATCGCCCAGCTGTTCGCCAAGTAGCCACAGCCAAGCTGCCGACAGCGCAGACGGAACCCTCCGCCGCTGCCGTACATACGGAGCGGCGGAGGGATTCGTCCAGTAGGCGGGATGGAATCAGCCGGCAGGCTTGAGCAGCTCGGGCAGTTGCACGGCGAGCTTCTGGTTGTTCAACGGTGCGCGGATGAAACCACGCTGGGTGCCATCCGGGCCGAGGATCACCAGGTTGCCGCTGTGGCTGACGGTGTAGTTCTCTTCGCTGGTGTCGGCCGGGATGTAGGGAATGCTCACCGCGTTGGCCAACTTCTGGATGGCCTCCGGCTCGCCGGTCAGGCCGATGAAGTCGGCGTCGAAATAGCCCAGGTACTTCTTCAACTGCTCCGGGGTATCGCGGTGCGGGTCGACGCTGACCAGCACCACGCGCAGGTTGGCCCGTGCCTCCTCGGGCAACAGGCCGCGCAGCTGGCGCAACTCGGCCAGGGTGGCCGGGCAGATGTCCGGGCAGAAGGTGTAGCCGAAGAACAGCAGACTCCACCGGTCCCTGAGCTGGTCGAGCTCGAATGCCTGACCGTCCTGGTCGACCAGGCTCAGCTCCGGCAGGTTGCGGCTCTGCGGCAGCAGCACGATGCCGGCGTCGAGCAGGGCGGTGGGGTCGGCCTGGCCCTTGGCGGTGAGCACCTTGTTGACGGTCAGGCCGAGGATCAGGGCGACCAGGGCGACGAGGATGAAGACGGTTTTCTGGGTTCGAGTCATGACACCAACGGTTTACAGGTTGAGCAGCAGGTAGTGATCGACCAGCAGGGCGATGAACAGCAGGAACAGGTACCAGATACTGTACTTGAAGGTGTTGATCGCCGCGTGCGGCCGGCTGTCACGGTACAACACCCAGGCCCAGTGGAGAAAACGCGCGCCCAGGCCGATGGCACAGACCAGGTAGAGCAGGCCGCTCATGTGGATGGCGTAGGGCAGCAGGGTCACCGCGAACATCACGCAGGTGTAGAGCAGGATGTGCACCTTGGTGTAGTGCTCGCCGTGGGTCACCGGCAGCATGGGGATGTCGGCCTTGGCGTACTCGGCCTTGCGGTGGATGGCCAGGGCCCAGAAGTGCGGCGGGGTCCAGGCGAAGATGATCAGCACCAGCAGCAGCGGCTCGGCGGACAGCTGGCCGGTCACCGCGACCCAGCCGAGCAGCGGCGGCGCGGCGCCGGCCAGACCGCCGATGACGATGTTCTGCGGCGTGGCGCGCTTGAGAAAGCCGGTGTAGATCACCGCATAGCCGAGCAGCGAGGCCAGGGTCAGCCAGGCCGCCAGCTGGTTGGTGAAGCTCAGCAGCAGCGCCAGGCCGGCCACCGCCAGCACCAGGGCGAAGCTCAGGGCCGCGGCCGGCGAGACGCGGCCCTCGGCCAGCGGGCGCTTGTGGGTGCGGGCCATGATCGAATCGATGCGCCGATCCACCACGTGGTTGACCGCCGCCGCCGCGCCGGCGCACAGGCCGATGCCCAGGTTGCCGAACAGCAGCACCTGCCAGGGCACCCCGGCGCGGGTGGCGAGGAACATGCCGACCAGCGAAGTGATCAGCATCAGCACCACCACCCTGGGCTTGGTCAGCTCCAGGTAGTCGCGCCAGCCGGCGTGGACATGCTGCTTGCGCAATAGAGTAGCCATCGGCGTTTCTCCTCGATCGTTCTTGTTATTCGCTTGGCAGCGCGTTCAAACCGACGCTGCCCGGTTGTCCGTCGCGCTGCGGGCGGGGCGCGGCGGCCCTCGCCGTCAGCGCGAGGTACAACCGCTGATTGATTAGTACCAGGCACAACAGCAGCAGGGCGCCGCCGGCGTTGTGCGCCACCGCCACCGCCAGCGGCAGGTGCAGCACGACGTTGCTGACGCCCAGGGCGAGCTGCACGCCCAGCGCCAGCAGCAGCAAGCCGGCCAGGCGCGACAGGCCGGCGGCGCGCAGGCGCCAGGCCAGCAGCAGCAATACCAGGGTGACGACCAGGGCGCCGAGACGGTGGGTCATGTGGATGGCGGTGCGGGCGTCGCTGTCGAGCTGGCCTCCCAGGTAGTTGGGGCCGATGTGCTGGGTCAGGTGGAAACCGTTGGCGAAATCCATCGCCGGCCACCATTGGCCGTGGCAGGTAGGCAGATCGACGCAGGCGACCGCCGCGTAGTTGCTGCTGACCCAGCCGCCGAGGGCAATCTGGCCGATCACCACGGCCAGGGCGACCGCCGCCAGTGCGCGCAGCCCCGCAGGCGGCCGAGGCCGCCGCGCGGCCGTGCCGGACAGGCGCAGGGTCAGCAGGAACAGCAGGCTGAGGGTGGCGAAACCGCCGAGCAGGTGGGCGGTGACCACCTGCGGCCACAGCTTGAGGGTCACCGTCCACATGCCGAACGCCGCCTGCAGGGTGACCAGCCCCAGAAGCAGCAACGGCAGCTTCAGCGGCTGGCCCGGTGTGCCGCGACGGCGCAGCGCCTGCACGGCCAGGGCGAGGATCACAAGGCCGAGGCTGCCGGCGAAGTAGCGATGCACCATTTCGTACCAGCCCTTGGCCACTTCCAGAGGCGCCTCGGGGAAGCGCGCCTCGGCCAGGGACTGGCTCTGCTCGCTCATGGGCACGCCGAGGAAGCCGTAACAACCGGGCCAGTCCGGGCAGCCGAGGCCGGCGTGGCTGAGCCGGGTATAGGCGCCGAGCATGACCACCAGCATGGCCAGCAGGGTGGCGAACAGGGCCAGGCGGTATCCGGGTTTGCGCATCGTGAATCCTTAGCCGATTTGCGAGATCTTCAGCAGATAGCGTAGGTCGTCGAGGATGCCTTTGCCCTTGCTGCGGCTGTCATAGCGCAACACCAGATTGCCGTGGGGGTCGACTATCCACAGCTGGGCGCCGGCGCCCTCACCGGCTGTCCGCGCGTGGGCCGCGGGCTGCAGGGCATAGCGCGCCAGCTGCGGGTACTCGCGGCGCAGCCTGGCATCGTAGTCGGCCTCCAGCGCCTGGCCGCTGGCCAGGGCGTGGGTGGCGCGCGGAGCGTCGCGATTGAGGCCGATATGGATCTGCCGGGCGAGGAACACCAGTTGCTGACAGTCCGCGGCGCAGGCATCCGGAGTGGTCACCAGCAGCTGCCAGCGGCTTTCCTCGGCCGCCACGCCCAGGTCGGCGCGGGTCAGGCCGTTGCCGATCAGCTCGCCGTGGTAGCTGCGGCTGTCCGGCACCCAGAAACGCCACTGGTACATGGCACTGGCCAGGATCATCGGCCCGATGACCACGGCCAGCAGCAGGACCAGTTGCAGGCGGCCGCGCCGACGGCGGCTGGTTGAGGCGTCAGGCATGGCGATGGCTGGGTTCATGGCGAGTCTCCCGCGCGTTAT
Source organism: Pseudomonas sp. LPB0260 (assembly GCF_013388395.1). Taxonomy (NCBI): domain Bacteria; kingdom Pseudomonadati; phylum Pseudomonadota; class Gammaproteobacteria; order Pseudomonadales; family Pseudomonadaceae; genus Pseudomonas; species Pseudomonas sp. LPB0260. The sequence goes on from NZ_CP058247.1 coordinate 1,145,225, forward strand.
GCAATCCGAAATAGATGAACAGGCCGAGCAAGGTGGCCGCCAGGGCGAACCACTGCACGGCATAGCCCAGGTGCTTGTCCGGGCTCATGGCAACCACCGGCCAGTCGACCTCGAAGGCCGCCGGCCCGGGTTCCAGGCGCAGTTCATGGCCCAGCCCGGCGCGCCCGAGGCGCTGCCACAGCGCCTGGGGCTCGACCTGGGTGATCAGTTTTGGCCAGCCCTGAACCGGCGCGTCCTGTTGCAGCAGGAAGGGTTCGCCCAGGGGTACATAGGCCCAGGCGGTCAGGCTCAGGGTGTCGTCAGGGGTGGCGAACGTCGGCGCGACGCGGCGATCGGGCCAGGGCAGCCAGCCGCGATTGAGCAACAGCCACAGGCCGCTGGCCTGGTCGTAGAAGGGCTGCAGGACTTCCACCCCGGCCTGACCACCACGGATGCGGTTGTCCAGCAACAGGGCGTGCTCGCCATCGAAGCGCCCACGCAGGCTGACCCGGGTATAGGCCCAGTCCTGCCGCTGCGCCAGCTGATCGACGCTGAGCGGCGCGGCGAGCCGGCGAGCCTGCTGCGCGTCGAGCAGCGCGCGCTTGTCTTCGGCCCGCGACAGTTGCCAGGCACCCAGGCCGAGCAGCAGCGGCAACAGCGCCAGGACCACCAGGCTGGGCAGCAGGCCGGGACGGAAGCCGTTCATGGGCACCCCGCAAAAGCACCGATCAAGCTGGGTATACTGGGTCTAACGTGCATTTCCCTTCCCCGGAGTCCCACATGCTCAAGGCCGCGATCATCCTCCTGCTGCTGGCCACCATCGCCAGCCTGTTCAGCGGCCTGTTCTTCCTGGTCAAGGACGAGGGCCGCAGTTCGCGCCTGGTCAACGCGCTGACCCTGCGCGTGACCCTTACCGCGCTGACCGTCGGCCTGATCGCCTGGGGTTTCTACAGCGGCCAACTGATTCCCCAGGTCACCTGGTAAGGCCGTCACAGCACATAGACGAAGACGAACAGGCCGATCCAGACCACGTCGACGAAGTGCCAGTACCAGGCGGCGGCCTCGAAGCCGAAGTGCTGCTCGGGCGTGAAGTGACCGCGCAGGATGCGCACCAGCATCACCGTCAGCATCAGCGCCCCCAGGGTCACGTGGGCGCCGTGAAAGCCGGTGAGCATGAAGAAGGTCGCGCCATAGATGCCCGAGCCCAGGGTCAGGCCCAGCTCGGTGTAGGCGTGCACGTACTCCTCGACCTGGAACACCAGGAAGGCCAGACCCAGAATCACCGTGAGGGCGAGCCACAGGGTCAGCGGCTTGCGCTGGTTCTTGCGCAGGGCATGGTGGGCGAAGGTCAGGGTGAAGCTGGAGGTCACCAGCAGCACGGTGTTGAGCAGCGGCAGCCCCCAGGCGCTGATGACGCCGCTGGGCGCCGGATAGAGCTTGGGGTCCGGGGTATTGAGCAGCGGCCAGCTGTATTCGAAACCCGGCCACAGCATGTTGGCCACGCCCTTGTCGCCTTCGCCGCCGAGCCACGGACCGGCAAAGGTGCGCACATAGAACAGCACGCCGAAGAAAGCGGCGAAGAACATCACCTCGGAGAAGATGAACCAGCTCATGCCCCAGCGGAACGAACGGTCCATCTGCGCGCTGTACATGCCGGCGCGGCTTTCCTTGATCACGTTGCCGAACCAGCCGAACAGCATGTAGGCGAGGAACAGGCTGCCAATGAAGAAGATCAGCGGACCGCTGGAGTCCGCCCGCTCGGCCTTCATGTCGTTGAACCAGGTGCCGACCCCGTAGACCGAGATCAGCAGGCCCAGGGTGGCGATGATCGGCCATTTGCTCTGGGCCGGAACATAGTACTGCTCGTGACTCGACATTGTTGTTCTCCTTATGGAGCCGTCCGGGCAAGGTCCACCTGGGCGACAGGCGGTTTGCGCGCAGTGATATCGAACAGGGTGTAGGCCAGGGTCAGGTGATGCACGTCCTCGGGGAGATCCCTGTCGACGATAAAGCGCACCGGCATCTCGATCCGCTCGCCGGGTTGCAGCACCTGCTGGGTGAAGCAGAAACATTCGGTCTTGTGGAAATAGGCGGCGGCCTTGGACGGTGCCACGCTGGGCACCGCCTGGGCGGTCATCGGCTTGTCGGTGGGGTTGTAGGCGATGAACAGCATCTGGTTGCTGGCCCCGGGATGGGTCAGCAACTCGTCGTCCAGCGGTCGGAACTCCCAGGCCATGCCGGCGGCGTTGGTGGCGAGGAACTGCACCCGCACCTGGCGCCGCTCATCCGCCACCTGGGCGCCGTCGTAGGCCCCGGCGGTCTTGCCGTTGATGCCGAAGGCCTGGCACATGACGTCGTAGATCGGCACCAGGGCGAAGCCGAAGCCGAACATGCCGACCACCACGGCCAGTAGGCGCAGGACCAGACGGCGAGTGCCGACGATGTCGCTCATGGCAGCCTCTCCCCGTCCCTATTTCACATCCGGCGGCGTCTGGAAAGTGTGGTAGGGCGCCGGTGACGGCACCGTCCACTCCAGGCCCTCGGCGCCGTCCCAGGGCTTGGCCGCGGCCGGCTTGCCGCCGCGGATGCACTTGATGACGATGAACAGGAACAGCAACTGGGTGGTGCCGAACATGAAGGCACCGATCGAGGAGACCATGTTGAAGTTGGCGAACATCATGTTGTAGTCGGGAATGCGCCGCGGCATGCCGGCCAGGCCGACGAAGTGCATGGGGAAGAACGCCAGGTTCATGCCGACGAAGCTCATCCAGAAGTGCAGCTTGCCCAGGGTCTCGTCGTACATGTGCCCGGTCCACTTGGGCAGCCAGTAGTAGGCCGAGGCGAAGATGCCGAAGATCGCCCCGGGCACCAGCACATAGTGGAAGTGCGCCACCACGAAGTAGGTGTCGTGGTACTGGAAATCCGCCGGGGCGATCGCCAGCATCAGGCCGGAGAAGCCGCCGATGGTGAACAGGATGACGAAGGCCACGGAGAACAGCATCGGCGTCTCGAAGGTCATCGCGCCCTGCCACATGGTGCTGGCCCAGTTGAACACCTTCACCCCGGTGGGCACGGCGATCAGCATGGTGGCGTACATGAAGAACAGCTCGCCGGTCAGCGGGATGCCCACGGTGAACATGTGGTGGGCCCAGACGATGAACGAGAGGAAGGCGATCGAGGCGGTGGCGTAGACCATCGAGGTGTAGCCGAACAGCGGCTTGCGGGCGAAGGCCGGGATGATCGCGCTGACCGCACCGAAGGCCGGCAGGATCATGATGTACACCTCGGGGTGGCCGAAGAACCAGAACACGTGCTGGAACAGCACCGGGTCTCCGCCGCCGGCGGCGCTGAAGAAGCTGGTGCCGAAGTGGATGTCCATCAGCATCATGGTCACGCAACCGGCCAGCACCGGCATCACCGCGATCAGCAGGAAGGCGGTGATCAGCCAGGTCCAGACGAACAGCGGCATCTTCATCAGGGTCATGCCGGGGGCACGCAGGTTGAGGATGGTGGCGACCACGTTGATCGCCCCCATGATCGAGCTGATGCCCATCAGGTGCACGGCGAAGATGAAGAAGGTCACCGACTCCGGCGCGTAGGTGGTCGACAGCGGCGCATAGAAGGTCCAGCCGAAGTTCGGCGCACCGCCGGCGCTGAACAGGGTGCTGACCAGCAGGCCGAAGGCGGCCGGCAGCAGCCAGAAGCTGAAGTTGTTCATCCGCGGCAGGGCCATGTCCGGCGCGCCGATCATCAGCGGAATCATCCAGTTGGCCAGGCCGACGAAGGCCGGCATCACCGCGCCGAAGACCATGATCAGGCCGTGCATGGTGGTCATCTGGTTGAAGAATTCCGGCTGCACGATCTGCAGGCCGGGCTGGAACAGTTCGGCGCGAATCACCATCGCCATGGACCCGCCGAGCAGGAACATGGCGAAGCTGAACCACAGGTACATGGTGCCGATGTCCTTGTGGTTGGTGGTCAGCACCCAGCGCATCAGACCCTTGGCCGGGCCATGGTGGTGGTCAGTATGACCGTGATCGATCACTGCACTCATGTCCTTACTCCTGAGCCTTTTTGAACGCGACGATGTCCTGCGGGGTGACCATGTCACCGACCTTGTTGCCCCAGGCGTTGCGTTCGTAGGTGATGATGGCGGCGATGTCGACTTCCGACAGTTGCTTGCCGAAGGCGGCCATGGAGGTGCCCGGCTTGCCGTTGACCACTATGTCGATATGGTCCTGGGCCGGGCCGATGGCGATGGGCGAGCCCTTGAGCGCGGGGAACATCGGCGGCAGGCCTTCGCCGCCCGCCTGGTGGCAGGCCGCGCAACTGGTGTTGTAGGCCTTCTCGCCGCGGGCCATCAGCTCGTCCTGCGTCCAGACCTTGCTGGTCAGCTCCTTCTCGGCGGCGGCGGCCTGCTGGCGCTCGGCCAGCCAGGCGGCGAAGTCCTCCTTGGACTTGGCCTCCACCACCACCGGCATGAAGCCGTGGTCCTTGCCGCACAGCTCGGTGCACTGGCCGCGGAAGATGCCGGGCTCGTCGATGCGGGTCCAGGATTCGTTGACGAAGCCGGGGATGGCGTCCTTCTTCACCGCCAGCGCCGGCACCCACCAGGAATGGATGACGTCGGCCGAGCTGATCAGGAAGCGCACCTTGGCCCCCACCGGCACCACCAGCGGCTCGTCGACCTCGAGCAGGTAGTTCGGGCCTTTCTTCGCCTGGTTGTTGATCTGTGCCTGGGGCGTGGTCAGGTTGCTGAAGAACTCGACGTCCTGGCCCAGGTACTTGTAGTGCCATTTCCACTGGTAGCCAGTGACCTGGATATCCAGCTCGGACTCGCTGCTGTCGTAGATGTCGATCAGGGTCTTGGTCGCCGGAATGGCCATCACCACCAGAATCGCCAGCGGCACCACGGTCCAGAGGATCTCCACCGTGGTGCTCTCATGGAAGTGCGCGGGTTCCTGGCCGTTGGAGCGGCGATGGACCAGCATCGACCAGAACATGGCGCCGAACACCAGCACGCCGATGGCGACGCAGATCCAGAAGATGGTCATGTGCAAGTCGAAAACTGAGCGGCTGACCTCGGTGGCCCCGGGCGCGATGTTCACGCCCCACTCGGCCTGCGCCGAGCCGATTGCCAACCACAGCAGGAGGCCCATCCAGACTCGTGGATGTCGCATCATTGCGGGTTCCCCTTATGGTTCTTGTTATCCCGCCGGCGGAGCCTGCGGCAAAGGGATCGACTGCCATAACTGCTGGCGACTACTGTCGAAACCTCTCCGTGCCGAAGCCCGTCCGGTTCCATCAGATAAAGCCTTTCGCGTTCGAGTATAGACGGCGACTTCTAGCTGGCAACGCGCAAGCGAAAAAGTCCGAAGCCGCGCAAGCCTTGTCCTAAACGCCACGCGCGACCACGGCGGGCGTCAATCCGCCAGCGAGAGATATAGCGTGCTCGCATAAGCATTTAAGAATTATGACAATTGCATCTTAGCTGGCCCGTCCAGCCAGCTATGGTTCTCGCCCATGACCCACCTCAGGAGTTGTCATGAACACTGCCGCCTTGCGCGAACTTATCCAGCGCGCCCACCAGCACGAAGCCAGCAGCGGTCAACTGGCGCGCCAACTGCACGGCCAGCTCGAACGCCTGCACCCCTCCATACGCCTACCCAGCCAGGACGCCCTCGGCGTACTGACGCGCTTCGTCAGCGCTTATATCGAGCAGGTACCGGACATGCTGGACGCGGCCAGTCAGGTCGCCCGGGAAGCCGGCATAGAGGCGCCAGTCAAGCCGGTGCTGAAGGTGGCCGAGCAGTTTTTTCTGCAACCGCCGGCACTGATGGAGGGCCACGAAGGGCTCGATGGGCTGCTCGACGAGGCCTACCTGGCCCACCGCCTGATCGAGGAGGTCAACGACCGCTACAGCAGCCACCTGGGCCAGCCGCTGATTCCGCTGGACACCACGGTGGCCAACCTGATCGCCCACCAGCTGATCGGCGAGCCCTTCGCCAACCAGCTGGACGAGGCCGTGCACCACGCGGTGGACGGCATGCTCGACGAGGACAGTTTTACCCAGGCTTCGGTGCGCGCCTTTCGCGAGCGCCTGAGCGACCCGCACACCGAGGCGGCCTGGGAGCGCTGGCCCTGCCTGTCGCGGCAGCTGGGTGTGGAGTTGCAATTGGATCAGACCCGCGCCGCAAGCTGATCGATCCTTGGGGCGAATTCCGACGGCGCGGGCGCTTGCCGCCCCGCCGTCGGCATGCAGCATTCAGCTCTGGAGATAACGTGCCCGCGGCGTCGCCATTGGCAGCGGGCCCTCGTCGATCGCGCGGAACTCGCCCTTCTCCGCATCGTAGGCCCTGATCGCGCAGGTCTCGATGTCATACACCCAGCCATGGATGAACAGCTGACCGCTGGCCAGCCGCGCGGCTACCGCGGGGTGGGTGCGCAGGTGGTCGAGCTGGGCCACGACGTTCTCCTCGGTGAGGATCTCCAGGGTGTTGTGATCGGCGCAGCCGCAGTTTTCCGCCACCACCGTCTTGGCCACCTCGGCATGGCGCAGCCAGGCCTTGACCGTCGGCATGCGCTCCAGGGTCTGCGGGTCGAGCACCGCCTTCATCGCACCGCAGTCGGAGTGCCCGCAGACGATGATGTGATGCACGCCGAGGGCCATCACCGCGTATTCGATGGCGGTGGATACCCCGCCCATCATCTGCCCGTACGGCGGCACCACGTTGCCGACGTTGCGGGTGACGAACAGGTCGCCAGGATCGCTCTGGGTGATCAGGTCGGGGACGATGCGCGAGTCCGCGCAGGTGATGAACATGGCGCGCGGCGCCTGGGCGTGGGCGAGCTTCTTGAACAACGCCTGCTGCTGTGGGAAGACATCCTGACGAAAGCGTCGGAAACCCTCGACGATATGGCGGAGCGCATCCTCGGCGCTTTCCGCCGCGCCGCTGTTCTGCTGTTCTTGCTTATCCATTTGGCCTACCTCGAAAAAGCTGTGGGGACGCATCGACATGGCCCGGCCAGCATGCCGGGCGAGCGACGGCGAACCTTTACTGGACTTTCGTCGCGCATTTCGGGTCACCACTCACCCGGCCAATAGTGGTCTGAAAGCGCGGAGTCGATCGGCTGCCGCCAGCGACAGGCCGTCCGGAAGAGGCGCGCTGCCCTCTCCTGGACGGGGGTCGGTGCGCGTATCTAGGCGCGCAACGAGCGCTGCCACCTGGCCGCAGCGACCCGCAAGCAACCGCCGATCACCACCAGTACTCTACCTGTACGCCGAAGTTGGAGCCATGCCGCGCACTGCCGAACACGCCGCTGTCGGACAGCGCCGAGCCGGCCGCCATTGCGTTGGCGGCATCCTGGGCCGCCTGGTTCCAGGTCGCGTAGGTGTAGTACAGGCGCAGCTCCGGGCGGGTCCAGAAGCCCGGACCCGCCGGCGACCAGGTCGGCGCCACGGTGAACTTGCTCAGCTTGCGCGTGCCGCCGCTGGCATCGACCTGATCAAAGCCCAGCTCGCCGACCAGCTTGAACTGCTCGGTGAAGGCGTAGCTGGTACGCCCGCCGACCGACAGCCAGTTCTCGTCGTCCTGGTTGGCGCGCTCGTCCTTCTGGTACACCACCAGGAACTGGCCACCCAGGCGCGGGGTGATCTGCCAGTCGAAGTGCTCCACCAGGCGATAGCGCTTGGCGCTGTCATCGAGCATCACGTCGCCGGTCGAGCCCAGGGCGGTGCCCGGGCCGGGACCGTACTGCAGGGCGAAGGTGTTCTTGCCGCCGAGACCAAGGAAGTCCTGCTGCTTGTGCTGGGCGGTGATCGACCAGCCGCTGTGGGCGCCTTCGATGTGGCGCGGCTTGTCGATGAAGCTCAGGCCGAATTCCAGCTCGCCATTGGGGTTGGTGTCGAAGCCGGCGACGTTGAAGTCGTGGCGGTTGATGTATTCCTTCTGGAACACGCTGTCCTTGCGCGAGAAGGCGTAGCTGTACTTCAGCCCGCCCAGCTCGTAGTTCTCGATGCCGGCGCCGGTGGCGCTCTGGTTCCAGTAGAAGAAGTCGCTGATATGGATGTCGTTGCGCTTGTAGAAGCGCCGCCCGGCCCACAGCGAGCCGCCGTTCAGCGCCGGTACCTTGCTCCACTCGACGAAGGCCTGGTTCATCCGCGTGAAGCCATGCTCGCCGGTGAATGTCGGGGTATGCCCATATTCGTTGAAGAACTGCGCCATGCCCTCGACGCTGAGCACAGAGCCATCGTCCAGGGTCAGCAGGTCCTGACGCAGGTCCAGCTCGGCGTACTGCTCGCACTCGTTGCCGAGGCGGAACTTCGACAGCGCGCCGGGCAGCTGGAAGCACGACTGGCGATCACCGTCGGAACTGCCGGCGCCGCTGCGCACATAGCCGCTGAACTCCAGGGCCTGGGCCTGGGGCAGAACCAGCGCCAGGGCGAACAGGTAGGGGGCGCCACGCGCAGCACTGACTAGCGGCGATGACTGAGGCTTGAGACTGGTCTTCATGGTTGCTCCTGATTGTTTTTATTGTCTGAAATGCTGCGGATAACCGCCGCGGCAGCGGGTTCTTGCGAAACATTCGGGCGCACACTCCCCCTGCCGAGCGACGAATCGCTCGGCGATGAGGGTCCATGAGGTTTGGGGGCGGCGCTGCCCTTCAGGTCGGCCTGGACGACGAGCCGTCAGCCACGGTGACGACCGCGGAAGAAGTCGATCAGGCCCTGGGTGGAGGGGTCCTCGGCCGGCCCCGGCTCGCTGCTGAGCAGGCGCGAGTAGACGTTCTTGCCCAGCTCCTTGCCCAGCTCCACGCCCCACTGGTCGAAGGCGTTGATGCCCCAGATGGCACTCTGGGCGAACACCTTGTGCTCGTACAGCGCGACCAGGGCGCCCAGGCGGCGCGGGCTGACCCGCTCCATCACCAGGGTGTTGCTCGGGCGGTTGCCGGGGATCACCTTGTGCGGCGCCAGGCGCTGCACCTCGTCCTCGTCCAGGCCCTTGGCACGCAGTTCCGCCTCGGCTTCGGCCTGGGTCTTGCCGAGCATCAGCGCCTGGCTCTGCGACAGGCAGTTGGCATACAGCCACTGGTGGTGGTCGGCCACCGGGTTGTAGCTGACCACCGGCACGATGAAGTCGGCCGGGATCAGCGCGGTGCCCTGGTGCAGCAGCTGGTGGTAGGCGTGCTGGCCGTTGCAACCGACCCCGCCCCAGATCACCGGCCCGGTGGCACAGGGCACCGGGCGGCCATCCTGCAGCACGCGCTTGCCGTTGGACTCCATGTCCAGCTGCTGCAGGTGCTTGGTGATGTTTCGCAGGTAGTGGTCGTAGGGCAGGATCGCCTGGGTCTGGGCGCCCCAGAAATTGCCGTACCAGATGCCCAGCAGGGCCATGAGCACCGGCATGTTCTGCTCGAACGGGGCGTTCTGGAAGTGCTCGTCCATGCGGTAGGCGCCGGACAGCAGCTCCTTGAAGTTGGACATGCCGATGGACATGGCGATCGGCAGGCCGATGGCCGACCACAGCGAGTAGCGACCGCCGACCCAGTCCCACATCGGCAGGATGTTCTCCTCGCGGATGCCGAAGGCCACCGCCGCCGGCACATTGCTCGACACGGCGATGAAGTGGCGGTGCAGTTCGCCCTCGGTGCCGCCCTGGGCCAGGTACCAGCTGCGCGCGGCCTGGGCGTTCTTCAGGGTTTCCAGGGTGCTGAAGGTCTTCGAGGAGATGATGAACAGGGTGGTTTCGGCGCGCAGCTTGGCTGCCAGCTCATGGAACGAGCTGCCGTCGATATTGGCCAGGTAGTGGCAGCGCACGCCGCGCTGGGCGAAAGGCAGCAGCGCCTCGGAGACCAGCTGCGGGCCGAGGAAGGAGCCGCCGATGCCGATGTTGACCACGTCGGTGATGGGCTTCTCGCTGTAGCCGCGCCACAACCCGTCATGCACCTTGCCGACCAGTTCGGTCATCTGGTGCAGCACCCGGTGCACCTCGGGCATCACGTCGACGCCGTCGACCAGCACCTTGTCGCCGATCGGCCGGCGCAGGGCGGTGTGCAGGGCCGGGCGGCCCTCCGAGGCGTTGAGCCGTGCGCCGTCGAACAGCGCGCCAATCGCCTGCCGCAGGCCACACTCTTCGGCCAGACGCACCAGCAGGTCGCGGGTTTCGCGGGTGATCAGGTTCTTCGAGTAGTCGAGGAACAGCCCGCAGTCGTTCAGGGAAAACTCGGCGAAGCGCTGCGGCTGCTCGGCGAATGCGTCGCGCATGCTGAACTCGGCAAAGCACTCGCGGTGCGCGGCCAGGCCCTGCCAGGCGGGCAACTGGGTGACATCGTGGGAAGGCTGAGGGTGCGGCATGTCAACTCCTGGAAAGTTATTGGACGAAAGGCTTGAGGCCCCGGCGCGGCTCAAGGCTGTTCCAGTTCATGGGCGTAAGGCAGGTCCGGCCCGATTCGCGAGCAGGTCACCGCGGCCGCGCGCACGGCGTAGCCGAGCATCGCCTCGATATGCCTGTGCGACAGCGTGGCCAGCGCCTGCGGGCTGTCCAGGCCGTGGCGGCTCAGGTAGGCCAGCAGTGCGGCCTGGAAGGTGTCGCCGGCGCCGACCGTGTCGCGCGTGTCCACCGCCTGCGCCGGCACCGCCCAGCGCCCGTGCTGGCGACTGTGCACGCTGGCGCCATCGCTGCCGTGGGTGAGGAACACCAGCTGGCAGCGCTGGCTTAGCCACTGGCTGACCACGTCCTCGGGCCGGCGCTGCGGATAGAGCAGGGCCAGGTCTTCCTCGCTGACCTTGATCAGGTGCGCCTGAGCGGCGAAGGCCTCGACGCGCTGGCGCCACAGCTCGATGCTGGGCTCGACGCCGAGGCGCACATTGGGGTCGAGGCTGATCAGCCGCCGATCGCTCTCGCGCCGCACCAGTTCGAACAGGGTATCGGCGACAGGCGTCACCACCAGGGAGTAGGAGCCGACATGAATACCGCGCACCCGTGCCTCCAGCGCCGGCAGATGCTCGAGACCCAGCATGCGATCGGCACAGCCCTCGCCGCGAAAGCTGTACTGCGGCACGCCCTGGGCGTCGACCGCGACCATCGCCAGGGTGGTCGGCGCGTCGCTGGGCACCAGGTAGGCGTCGCTCACGCCTTCCTCGTGCAACACCTTGCGCAGGCGCTCGCCGAGAAAATCCGTGGAAATACCGGCGAACAGCGCCGAATCGGCGGCCAAGCGGCGCAGGCCGACGGCCACGTTGAACGGCGAACCGCCGGCAATCGCCTGCAGCTCTAGCTGACTGCTGCGCGCGCCTTCGTCCAGGCTGAAGACATCGAACAAAGCCTCGCCACATACCAGATACATAACTGACTCCTTATCAGGGGAAGGCGCCTTCGCGGGCATGGGGGGTTAGGCGAGCAGGGCCTGCAGGGTGGCGCTCACCCCTTGGCTGCGCAGGCTCTCGAGATTGCGCTCGAAGGCGGCGACGAAGGCCGGGGAGGCGGCCAGTGCGCTGCCGAAGATCGTCTCCTCACCCAGTACCCGGGCGGTCAGCTGCTGGTCGTCATCGATCAGCGCCTGGCAGTGCTCGGCGCGTGGGTCGACGATCCGGTACTGCTCGCCGTTCTCGTCGACACCCTTGAGGTACAGCGCCCAGGCCGCCACCACCAGGGCGCCACGCTCCAGCGCGGCGCCGTCTTCGAGCAGCCGGTTGAGGGTCGGCACGATGAATTTGGGCAGTTTCGACGAACCATCGGAGCAGATCCGCTCCAGCTGATCGGCGATGGCCTGGTTGCAGAAACGCTCGATCAGGGTGTCCTTGTAGGCTTCCAGGTCGATGCCCGGCACCGGCGCCAGTTGCGGGGTCACGTCCAGGTCCATGAAGGTGCGCACGTAACGCCGCAGCAGCGGGTCGTTCATCGCCTCGTGGACGAAGCGATAGCCCTGGAGGAAGCCCAGGTAGGTGAGCGCCAGATGACTGCCGTTGAGCAGCTTGATCTTCATCTCCTCGTAGGGCGTGACGTCGTCGGTGAACTGCACGCCGACCTTCTCCCAGGCCGGCCGGCCGTTGACGAACTTGTCCTCCAGCACCCACTGGGCGAAAGGCTCGCAGACCACCGGCCAGGCGTCCTCGATGCCGTGGCGCTCGGCCAGTTGCTGGCGGTGCGCATCGCTGGTCATGGGCGTGATGCGGTCGACCATGGCGTTGGGAAAGCTGACATTGGCCTCGATCCAGGCGGCCAGCTCGGGGTCGGCCAGATTGGCGAAACTGAGCAGCGCCTTGCGCGTGACCGTGCCGTTGTGCGGCAGGTTATCGCAGGACATCAGGGTGAACGCCGGGGTGCCGGCGGCGCGGCGCCGAGCCAATGCCGCACAGAGGAAGCCGAAGACGCTGCGCGGCGCCTCGGGATGGGCCAGGTCGTTCTGGATGTCCGGCAGCTCGGCGAGGAACTCGCCGCTGCTGTCGTCCATGCAGTAGCCGCCTTCGGTGATGGTCAGCGAGACGATACGGATCGCCGGATCGGCCAGCTTGTCGATCAGCGCCTGGGGCGAATCCTCGGCCAGCAGCATGCCGCTGATGGCGCCCACCACCTGCACCGCGTTGCCCGCCTCGTCGCCCAGCTCGACCAGGGTGTAGAGGTAGTCCTGGGCGGCCAGGACATCGCGCATGGCGCGGTCGGCGCCGCGCAGGCCGACGCCGCAGATGCTCCAGTCGAGGGCCTCGCCCTGGTTCATCAGGGCCTCGGTGTAGTACGCCTGGTGGGCGCGATGGAAACCACCGACACCGATGTGGACGATGCCCTGCTGGGTGGTGTCGGCACGGTACGCGGGCAGCGCGATAGGCGCCGCCAACTGGTCAAGGTGCTGGCGATTGAGTTTCATCTGTGCATTCCTGGATGGGTCTGGCGGGCGGCCTCAGGCCGCCTGCTGGAGTCGTTTGGCAATGGCCTGGCCATCGGCGTCGAACAGGTGGCAGTGGGCCGGGTCGAAAGCCAGCTCCAGGACTTCGCCGGCGCGCGGGGCGAAATCGCCACGTACGCGGATGGTCAGCATCTCCCCGGAGGCGCAGCGCACGTGGCAGTAGGTATCGCTGCCCAGGCGCTCGCTGACATCGGCGGTGACCCGCAGCTGGCCCTGGCCGGCCGGCACGATGTCGAAGTGCTCGGGACGCACGCCCAGGGTCACCGCGCTGCCCGCGGCCAGGCCGGCGGCGGCCAGCGGCAGGCTCAGCTGCGCGCCGCACTCCAGCTTCACTTCGCAGGCGGCAGCGTCGACCTTGGCGGTCTGGCCCCGCAGGAAGCCCATCTTCGGCGTGCCGAGGAAGCCGGCGACGAACAGGTTGGCCGGATGGTGATACAGCTCCATGGGCGAGCCGACCTGCTCGACGCGCCCGCCGTTGAGCACCACCACCTTGTCGGCCAGGGTCATGGCCTCGACCTGGTCGTGGGTCACGTAGATCATGGTCGCCTGCAGCTCCTGGTGCAGACGCGCCAGCTCCAGGCGGGTCTGCACCCGCAGGGCCGCGTCGAGGTTGGACAGCGGCTCGTCGAACAGGAAGATCTTCGGATTGCGCACGATGGCGCGGCCGATGGCCACGCGCTGGCGCTGGCCGCCGGAGAGCTGCTTGGGCTTGCGCTCGAGCAGGGGCTTGAGCTCGAGGATGGCCGCGGCGTTGTCGACCTTCTCCTGCACCTCGCGCTTGTCCACGCCGGCCAGGTCGAGGGCGAAGGACAGGTTCTTGCGCACGGTCATGTGCGGGTACAGGGCGTAGGTCTGGAACACCATGGCCAGGTCGCGCTTGGCCGGGGCCGTGTCGGTGATGTCCTTGCCATCCAGTTCGATGGTGCCGCTGGTGACTTCCTCCAGCCCGGCGATCAGTCGCAGCAGGGTGGACTTGCCGCAGCCGGACGGCCCGACGAACACGACGAACTCGCGGTCGCGTACGTCCAGGTCGATGCCCTTGATGATGGCGGTGCCGTCGAAGCCTTTTTTCAGGTTGCGAATCTTCAAATCTGCCATGGGGAAATCCTCTTGTTACTTGACTGCGCCGAAGGACAGGCCGCGTACGAGTTGTTTTTGGCTGATCCAGCCGAAGATCAGGATGGGCGCACAAGCCAGGGTCGAAACCGCCGAGAGCTTGGCCCAGAACAGGCCTTCCGGACTGGAGTAGGAAGCGACCAGCGCGGTCAGCGGGGCGGCGGCCGAGGAGGTCAGGTTGAGCGACCAGAACGCCTCGTTCCAGCACAGGATCAACGACAGCAACATGGTCGAGGCCAGGCCACCGCGGGCGATCGGCAGCAGTACGCGGCCGATTTCCTGCAGGGTGGTGGCGCCGTCCAGGCGAGCGGCTTCGAGGATGTCGACGGGGATGTCCTTGAAGTAGGTGTAAATCATCCAGACCACGATCGGCAGGTTGATCAGGGTGTAGATGACGATCAGCGCGATGCGCGAATCGAGCAGGCCCAGGCTCTGGCAGATCAGGTAGATCGGCATCAGCACGCCCACCGGCGGCAGCATCTTGGTCGACAGCATCCACAGCAGCGTGCGCTTGGTGTGGCGGCTCTCGAAGAAGGCCATGGAGTAGGCCGCCGGCACCGCGATGAGCATGCACAGCAGGGTCGCCACGGAGGAGATCAGCAGCGAATTCCAGGCGAAGCTGAAGTAGTCGCTGCGCTCGTTGATCAGCAGGTAGTTCTCCAGCGTCGGCATGAAGACGAACTGCGGCGGCGTGGCGAACGCGGCGATTTCGGTTTTGAAGCTGGTAAGGATCATCCACAGGATCGGGAAGAAGATCAGCGCGGCGATAGCCCAGGCCGAAGTACCCACCAGCACACTCTGCAGGCGACGGGATTGTTTAAGCGTCAGCATGATCAAGGCCTCATTGCTGGTTGGTGAGGTTCTTGCCGATCATTCGGATCAGCACGATCGCCGCCAGATTGGCGATGACCACCGCGATCAGCCCGCCCGCCGATGCCATACCGACGTCGAACTGCAGCAGCGCGTGGTTGTAGATCAGGTAGGCCAGGTTGGTGGACTCGAAGCCCGGACCGCCACTGGTGGTGGTGAAGATTTCGGCGAACACCGAGAGCAGGAAGATCGTCTCGATCATCACCACCACGGCGATAGGCCGGGCCAGGTGCGGCAGGGTCAGGTGCCAGAAGATCGCCAGGGAGCCGGCGCCGTCGAGACGCGCGGCCTCTTTCTGGTCCTGGTCCAGCGACTGCATGGCGGTCATCAGGATCAGGATGGCGAACGGCAGCCACTGCCAGGACACGATGAAGATGATCGACAGCAGCGGGTACTGGGCCAGCCAGTCCACCGGTTCGGCGCCGAAGAACTTCCAGATCGCCGCGAGGATCCCGGAGACCGGATGCAGGATCAGGTTCTTCCACACCAGTGCACTGACCGTCGGCATGATGAAGAAGGGCGAGATCAGCAGCACCCGCACCACGCCCCGGCCCCAGAACTCGCAGGCTTCCAGCAGCGCGGCGATCAGCACGCCGAACACCACGCTGATCAGCAGCACGCTGCCAACCAGCAACAGGGTATTGAGTGCACCCGGCATGAAGCCGGCGTCGCTGAGGAAGTACTCGAAGTTCTCCAGACCGACGAACTGGTTCTCGCCGGGATACAGCAGGTTGTAGCGAATCAGCGAGAAATAGATGGTCATGCCCAAGGGCACGATCATCCACAGCAGCAGCAGGGCCACCGAAGGGCTGACCAGAAACCAGCCCGGCTTGAGCGCGCAGCGCTTGCCGCTGACCGGCGCGGGCGCACTTTTCAGGTGCGTATCGAGGGTCGAAGTAGTCATGGCGACTCCGTGTAGATTCGGCGAGAACGGACGGTCGGACACCGGCCTACGGGGCAGTAAGCGCGGTGCCAGGACGGTCTAGGTGAGGTGGGCTACTTGGGATAGCCCGCGCGCTTCATTTCGCGCGCCGTGGACTGCTGGGCCGCCATGAGCGCCTGGTCGACCGACATGTGGCCGGTAAGCGCTGCAGTGAACTGCATGCCGACCTGGGTGCCGATGGCCTGGAACTCGGGAATGGTGACCAACTGGATACCCACATAGGGCACCGGCTTGAGGGTCGGATCGGTCGGGTCGGCCCGCTTCAGCGACTCCAGGGTGACCTTGGCGAACGGTGCGGCCGCCATGTAGGCGTCGCTGTAGGTCGAGGCGCGGGTGCCCGGCGGCACGTTGGCCACGCCATCGGTGTCGGCGACCAGCTGGGCGTAGGCCTGGGACGTGGCCCAGGCGCTGAAGAGCTTGGCCGCCGCCTTGGAGTTGGAACTGGTGGGGATGCCCAGCGCCCAGGAATACAACCAGGCCGAACCCTTGTCGGTGACCTGCTGCGGCGCGCGGCTGAAGCCGACCTTGTCGGCGACCTTGCTCTGGCTGGTGTCGGTGACGAAGGAGCCGGCCACGCTGGCGTCGACCCACAGCGCGCACTTGCCGCTGTTGAACAGCGCCAGGTTCTCGTTGAAGCCGTTGCTGGAGGCGCCCGGCGGGCCGAACTGCTTGAGGGTATCGACGTAGAAGTTGAGCGCCTGCTTCCATTCGCTGCCGGTGAACTCGGGCTGCCACTGCTCGTCGAACCAGCGCGCGCCGTAGGCGTTGGCCACGGTGCTGATCAGCGCCATGTTCTCGCCCCAGCCGGCCTTGCCGCGCAGGCAGATGCCGTACTGCTCCTGCTCCGGCTTGTGCAGGGCCGCGGCGAACTCGCGCATCTGCTCCCAGGTCGGTTGCTCGGGCATGCTCAGGCCGGCCTGCTCGAACAGGTCGGTGCGGTAGTAGGTGATCGAGCTTTCGGCGTAGAACGGCAGGGCGTAGAGCTTGCCGTCGACCGACAGACCTTCGCGTACCGAGGGGAACACGTCGTCGAGGGCGTAGTCGGCCGGCAGGTTGGTCATCGGCTCCAGCCAGCCTTTCTCGCCCCACAGCGCCGCCTCGTACATGCCGATGGTCAGCACGTCGAACTGGCCGCCCTTGGTGGCGATATCGGTGGTCAGGCGTTGGCGCAGGACATTCTCTTCGAGCACCACCCACTTCAGGTTGATCTGCGGGTTCTGCTCTTCGAAGGTTTTGGCGAGCCGCTGCATGCGGATCATGTCGCTGTTGTTGACCGTGGCAATGGTCAGGTTTTCGGCGGCGTGGGCAGACACCGAGAGGGACAGGCAGGAAACGGCAACTAATGCTGTAGCTAATTTGTTCATTGTTTTGAACTCCCCTCCTGCATCGCCGAAGCGACCGGAGATCGATATTGTTTTTGTATTAGTCGACCTGCATTACACCTCTACGTAAAACCTCGAACAAAGCCTCGACTGCACCTCAACCAATACTTTTTTGCACTGAAACGAGCGCGCGCAAACCCCGAAATCAGGCTCAATGCCTCTGAAACCAGGTCTGTAGCGGGGATAGTGGCGCTAGCGACTGACCGAATCAGTACAGGTTCTGCTCGGTCAAGCGCTGGACCACCAGCTTGCGGTAGTCGGACGGGGTCACCCCCTTGAGCTGCAGGAAGCGTCGGTTGAAGTTGGAAATATTGCTGAAGCCGGACTCGAAGCAGATATCGGTCACCGGCATGTCGCTCTTGCTCAACAACTCGCAGGACTTGCTCACCCGCAGGCGATTGACGAACTCGACGAAGCCGCGCCCGGTGGCCTGCTTGAAGAAACGCGAGAAGTAGGTCGGGGTCATGCCCAGATACTCCGCCACCTCTTCCTGGCTCAGGTCCTGGGCGTAACGCTGGAAGATGTAGTCCACCGCCCGGTTGATGCGGTCGACGTGCTGCTCGTCGGCAGGCTGGTCGGGGAGCCGGCCGGAGAGCAACTGGTAGTCCTCGCAGGCCGCCAGCAACTCGAGGAGGATGAAGAAGTGACCGAGCCGGGTCGCACCCTCGGAGTCGGCGATCTTCTGCAGCAGCTGCCGCGCCTCGCGAATGCAGCGCGGGTCGCGAAACTCGATGCCGAACTGCGCCCGCGCCAGCAGCGGCGCCAGGCTCTTGAGCTCGTCGAACACCGCGATACCGCTGTCCAGCACCTTGTCGGTGAAGTTGACCAGCATGTCGCGCTGCTCGAAGTGCTCGCCCTCTTCGACCTGGCTGATCCAGTTGTGCGGCAGGTTGGGCCCGGTGAGGAACAGGCTGTGCGGGGAAAAGTTGCCGATGTAGTCGCCGATGAACACCTTGCCGGAGCTGGCGACTATCAGGTGCAGCTCGTACTCCTTGTGGAAATGCCAGCGCACCAGCGGCGACGGAAAACCATGCTGACGATAGATCAGCGAGTGGCCTTCGTGGTCATCCATCAGTTCGAAGGAGGGTTCGGGTACGCGCAGATAACGGGTCATGGTTCGTGGTAGCTTCGTGGTGGCCCAAGTGGCACAGCTGGCGGGCTGCTGCTCGGCCTCGGCAACGCTGGATGGCAACTCCCGTGCGCCACGCAGCTCGTCAGCCTCATCCATTAATTTAAGCACATCCCTTCACCGGACCAATGCACCATGGCGTTCACAGCAGCGCCAGCTGTCCACCCGGCGGGCAGAAGCGCGAGCAGTCCAGGTCGAAGCCTTCGCGACCTTGCAGGCCGAGGCGCCTGCTGGCCACGGCGAAGCGTTGCGCCAGCAGCTGTGCGAATGCCCCCTCGCCGCGCATGCGCGCGCCGAAACGACTGTCGTACAGCTCGCCGCCGCGGCTCTGGCGCACCAGGCTCAGCACATGCTCGGCGCGCTGCGGGTAGTGCGCCTGCAACCACTCCGCGAACAGCGGCGCGACCTCGCGCGGCAGGCGCAGGAACATGTAGCTCGCGCGCTGCGCGCCGGCCTCCTTGGCCGCCTCGAGCAGGCGCTCGAGCTCCATGTCGTTGATCATCGGGATCATCGGCGCACAGAGCACCCCCACCGGTATGCCGTTGTCGCGCAGCACGCGGATCGCCCGCAGGCGAGCCGCCGGCGCCGCCGCGCGCGGCTCAAGGGTGCGCTTGAGCTGGTCATCCAGGGTGGTCAGGCTGATCATCACCGCCACCAGGCGCTGGCGCGCCAGCTCGATCAGCAGGTCGAGGTCACGCAGGATCAGCGAGCCCTTGGTGACGATGGTCAGCGGATGACGGTGATCCAGCAGCACCTGCAGGGTGCGCCGGGTCAGCTGTTGCTGGCGCTCGATCGGCTGGTAGGGGTCGGTGTTGGAACCCAGGTTGATCGGCGCGCAGACGTAGCCGGGCTTGGCCAGTTGCTGTTCGAGCAGGCTCGGCGCGTTGGTCTTGGCGATCAGCCGGGTCTCGAAATCCAGCCCCGGCGACAGGTCCCAGTAGGCATGGCTGGGCCGCGCGTAGCAGTAGATGCAACCATGCTCGCAGCCGCGGTAGGGGTTGATCGAGCGGTCGAAGGGCAGGTCCGGCGACTGGTTGCGGGTGATGATGCTCTTGGCCATCTCCACCCGCACCTCGGTGGCACGGCTGGGCGGCACTTCCTGCAGCCAGCCGTCGTCCTCGGCCACCGAGCGGCTCGGGGCGAAGCGATTGGCGGGGTTGCTGGCGGTGCCGCGGCCTCGCGGCGGCAGGGGAACGGACATGGCGCGACTCCGACGGAATACTGTACAAAAATACAGTTATTCAGTCGTTTCACCAAGTGTCCGTCGTCGCCGTCGCCCGCCAGCCGCTCAGGACGCCCGAGTCGCGCCCAGAGCCGCGTCGAGCGGCCGTTTGGCGTAACGCTGGGCCAGCACCGCACAGACCATCAGCTGGATCTGGTGGAACAGCATCAGCGGCAGGATCAGCAGGCCCAGCGGGCCGCCGGCGAACAGCACCTGGGCCATGGGAATGCCGGTGGCCAGGCTCTTTTTCGAACCGCAGAAGAGGATGGTGATACGGTCTTCCTGGTCGAAGCCCAGCCACCTGCCGAGCAGCTGGGTCAGCAACAGCATCAGCGCCAGCAGCACGACGCAGGCCAGCGCCAGGGCGAGCAGCTCAAGCGCTGCTACCTGCTGCCAGATGCCCGCCACCATCGCCTCGCTGAACGCGGCGTAGACCACCAGCAGGATCGAGCCCTGGTCGATGTACTTCAGCCAGTCCTTGTTGCGCCCGACCCAGGCGGCGATCCAGCGTCGGGCGACCTGCCCGGCGATAAAGGGCACCAGCAACTGCAGGGTGATCTTGCCGATGGCGTCCAGGGTCGAGCCACCGCCGCCCTGCACGTCGAGCAGCAGCGCCACCAGCAGCGGGGTAAGGAAGATGCCGAACAGGCTGGAGGCCGCCGCGCTGCAGATCGCCGCCGGGATATTGCCACGGGCCAGGGAGGTGAAGGCGATGGCCGACTGCACCGTGGCCGGCAGGGCGCAGAGGTAGAGCATGCCCAGGTACAGCTGCTCGCCGACCAGCGGCGACAGCAGCGGCTTGAGCGCCAGGCCGAGCAGCGGGAACAGCACGAAGGTGCAGGCGAACACCAGCAGGTGCAGGCGCCAGTGGGCGGCGCCGGCGACGATCGCCTCGCGCGACAGCTTGGCGCCATGCAGGAAGAACAGCAGGGCGATGGCGGCATTGGTCAGCCAGCCGAAGGCCACCGCCGCCTGGCCACTGACCGGCAGCAGGGAGGCGGCGGCGACCACCGCGATCAGGGTCAGGGTGAAGTTGTCGGGCAACAGGCGGGAACGGGCCATGGCGATGAGTCCGAAGCAGGAATACGGGGCTTGCCACGCTGGGCACGCCCACACTACCTTGGCCACTGGATGCCGACTAACGCCATCGGGGCAGATAATGTCGCCAAACGGACAACCTCCACTGCCCGAACGGCAGATTCCCGCACTGCACCAGCTGCCACGGCCGCTCTACGCGCGCAACGAATCCCTGCCGCGCCAGGTCGGCACCGCCTGGCACAGCCACCCCTGGGTCCAGTTGTCCTATGCCATCGAAGGGGTGCTGCACGTGCACACCAGCGCCGGCAGCTTCGTCGCCCCACCGCAGCGGGCGATCTGGGTGCCCGCCGGTCTGGAGCACGGGGTGATCAGCTCGGCCAATACCGAGATGCGCAGCCTGTACCTGGACACCACCGTCACCGCCTGGGCACCAGAGCAGTGCCGGGTGCTGGAAATCGACCGGCTGACCCGCGAGCTGATCAACCGCTTCTGCGCCGGCCCGGTGGAATACGACGAACTGGGCGCGGACGGCCGTCTGGCCCAGGTGCTGCTGGATCAGCTGCGCGGCGCCGCGGAAGTCGGCCTGTCCCTGCCGCTGCCGCGCGACCCGCGCCTGCAGCCCATGTGCCGCCAGCTGCAGGCGCAGCCGGACGATGGCCGCAGTCTCGGCCAGTGGAGCGCCGAGCTGGCGCTGTCGGAGAAGACCCTGAGCCGCCTGCTGCTGCGCGACACCGGGCTGACCTTTCGCGCCTGGCGCCAGCGCCTGCGCCTGCTCGCGGCGCTGACCCCGCTGGAGCGGGGCCAGCGGGTCACCGACGTGGCCCTGGCCAGCGGCTACGACTCCACCTCGGCCTTTATCGCCGCCTTCCGCCAGCAGTTCGGCCGCACCCCCGGCGAATTCTTTCGCGACTAGCGGCGCGGCCGGGCGGCTAGTCCTTGGGCTTGTTCAGCTTGGGGTTGGGGAAGAACTGCACGGCCTTGACCTTGGGATCGGCGGCCTTGGGTTTCAGCGCGCTGACGTTGACCCGGGTCGGCAGTTCCTTGGGCACCGAGTTGCCGCGCTCGTCCAGGGTGTCGGCGTAGCCGCAGCTGACGCACTCGCGGTGCGGCACGCCGTCCTCGTCCCACATCTTGATGGTGTCCATCTCGCTGCAGGCCGGGCATACCGCACCGGCGATAAAACGTTTGGTGGAGATGCTCATGGTCGATCCGCTTACGCGGCCTCCTGGCTCAGGCCGAGGTGACGGAGCAGGGCGTCGATGCGCGGCTCGCGGCCGCGGAAGTCGACGAACAGCACCATGGGTTCCTCGGAGCCGCCGCGGGCGAGGATCGCCTCGCGGAACGCGCGGCCGGTGTCGCCGTTGAACACGCCCTCTTCCTCGAAGCGCGAGAAGGCGTCGGCCGACAGCACCTCGGCCCACTTGTAGCTGTAGTAACCGGCCGCGTAGCCACCGGCGAAGATGTGCGCGAAGCCGTTGGCGAAACGGTTGTAGGCCGGCGGACGCAGCACCGAGACCTCGTCGCGCACGCCCTCGAGCACCTGCAGCACGCTGCGGCCGTCGCCGTGGTGGGCGTGCAGCTCGAAGTCGAACAGCGAGAACTCCAGCTGGCGCACCATCATCAGCCCGGACTGGAAGTTCTTCGCCGCCAGCATCTTGTCCAGCAGGTCCCGGGGCAACGGCTCGCCGCTTTCGTAATGGCCGGAGATCAGCGCCAGGCCTTCCGGCTCCCAGCACCAGTTCTCCATGAACTGGCTGGGCAGCTCGACCGCGTCCCAGGCCACGCCGTTGATGCCCGAGGCACCGGCCTGCTCGACGCGGGTCAGCAGGTGGTGCAGGCCGTGGCCGAACTCGTGGAACAGGGTGGTGACCTCGTCGTGGGTCAGCAGCGCCGGCTTGCCGGGCGCGGCCGGGGTGAAGTTGCACACCAGGTTGGCCACCGGGCTGATCAGCTCGCCGCTGGCGCCGCGGCGCTTGTCGCGGGCGCCGTCCATCCAGGCGCCGCCGCGCTTGTGGGCGCGGGCGTAGAGGTCGAAGAAGAAGCGCCCGACGTGCACGCCGTTCTCCTTGATCTCGAACAGGCGCACGTCCGGGTGCCAGGTGTCGAAGCCGGAGAGCTCCTCGATCTGGATGCCGTAGAGCTTCTCGACGATGGCGAACAGGCCGCCGAGCACCTTGTCGATGGGGAAGTAGGGCCGCAGGATTTCCTGGGAAATGCTGTAGCGCTGCTCGCGCAGCTTCTCGGCGTAGTAGCCGACGTCCCAGCTCTGCAGGTCCGCGCAGCCCTGCTCGGCAGCGAAGGCGCGCAGCTCGTCCAGGTCCTGGGCGGCGAAGGGCTTGCTGCGCACGGCCAGGTCGCGCAGGAAGCTCAGCACCTGCTCGCTGGACTCGGCCATCTTGGTCGCCAGGCTCAGCTCGGCGTAGTTGGCGAAGCCGAGCAGCCGGGCCAGTTCCTGGCGCAGGTCGAGAATCTCCTGCATCACCGGGCCGTTGTCGTGCTCGCCGGCGTTCGGCCCCTGGTCGGAGGCGCGGGTGCAGTAGGCGGCATACAGCT
Source organism: Pseudomonas sp. LPB0260 (assembly GCF_013388395.1). Classification (NCBI taxonomy): domain Bacteria; kingdom Pseudomonadati; phylum Pseudomonadota; class Gammaproteobacteria; order Pseudomonadales; family Pseudomonadaceae; genus Pseudomonas; species Pseudomonas sp. LPB0260. The sequence continues at coordinate 1,168,360 of NZ_CP058247.1, forward strand.
CTTCGCGCAGCGCGCGGTCGTCGGCGTAGGTCATCACCGCGTAGTAGCTGGGGAACTCCAGGCTGATCAGCCAGCCGTCCAGGCCCTTGGCCTCGGCCGCCTGTTGCATCTGCGCCTTGGCCGACTCGGTCAGGCCGGCCAGCTGGGCCTCCTCGGTGACGTGCTTGGTCCAGGCCTGGGTGGCATCCAGCAGCTGGTTGGAGAAGCGGCTGCCGAGCTCGGCGAGCTTGCTCTGGATGGCGCCGAAGCGCTGCTTGTCGGCCTCCGCCAGGTCGATGCCGGACAGGTGGAAGTCGCGCAGCGCGTGCTTGAGGATGGTCTGCTGGGCCACCTCGAACCGGGCGGCGGCGGGGCTGTCGGCCAGGGCCTGGTAGGCCTGGTACAGCGCGCGGTTGTGGCCCAGTTCGGTCCAGTATTCCGACAGCTTGGGCAGGCAGGCCTCGTAGGCCTGGCGCAGTTCGGCGCTGTTGCACACCGCATTGAGGTGGCTGACCGGGCCCCAGGCGCGCCCCAGGCGCGCATGCAGCTCATCGAGCGCCAGCACCAGGCCGTCCCAGCTCGGTGTGCCAGACTGTTGCTTGAGCAGCTCGGCGATGGCCGCGCGACTGTCGGCGAGGATGGCATCTATCGCCGGCTCGACGTGCTCGGGACGGATGGCGGAATAGGGTGGCAGGTCGAAGTCTTGCAGCAGGGGGTTGTTCGCAGTCACGACTGAGTCACCTGTAACCAAGAGGAATTCATGCTGTGCCCGGCGCTGGCAAAAAGCCTGCAAAGCCGGGTTTCAGCGGATTTGCCGGCTATCTTAATTACAATCACCGCTCACCGCAGCTCAAGAGGTTTCTATCGTGGCGATTCGCAGTTACCAACAGTTCACCCCGCAACTCGGCGAGCGGGTGTTCGTCGACGCCTCCGCCGTGATCCTCGGCGACGTGGAGATCGGCGACGACAGCTCGGTCTGGCCGCTGGTGGTGATCCGCGGCGACATGCACAGCATCCGCATCGGCGAGCGCTCCAGCGTGCAGGATGGCAGCGTGCTGCACATCACCCACGCCGGGCCGTTCAACCCCGGCGGCTATCCGCTGAACATCGGCGACGACGTGACCGTCGGCCACAAGGTCACCCTGCACGGCTGCAGCGTCGGCAACCGGGTGCTGATCGGCATGGGCAGCATCGTCATGGACGGCGTGGTGATCGAGGACGAGGTGGTGCTCGGCGCCGGCAGCCTGGTGCCGCCAGGCAAGCGCCTGCAGAGCGGCTACCTGTACGTCGGCAGCCCGGCTAGGCAGGCCCGCCCGCTGACCGAGCAGGAACGCAGCTACTTCCGCTACAGCGCCGACAACTACGTGCGCCTGAAAGACCAGCACCTGATGGAAGGCTTTTCCTCCAACTGATCCCGCCCCGCACAAGGTTGTCCATGCACTACCAGAACCTCCTGTTCGACCTCGACGGCACCCTGACCGACCCGCGCGAGGGCATCACCCGTTCGGTGCAGCACGCCCTGGCGCGGCTGGGCATCGACGAGCCTGATCTGGCCAGCCTGGAGCACTTTATCGGCCCGCCGCTGCTGCAGTGCTTTATGCACAGCTATAACCTGGATGAGGCCACGGCCTGGCAGGCGGTCGGCCATTACCGCGAACGTTTCAGCGAGGTCGGCCTGTACGAGAACCGCGTGTTCGACGGCGTCGACGCCCTGCTCACGGCCCTGGCCGCACAGGATCGTCGCCTGTATATCGCCACCAGCAAGCCGACCCTGTTCGCCGAGCGGATCGCCGCGCACTTCGGCTTCGCCCGGCACTTCCAGGCGATCCATGGCAGCGAACTGGACGGCACGCGCACCGACAAGGCCGAACTGATCGGCCATCTGCTGCGGGTGGAGGACCTGAACCCGGCGGCCACGCTGATGATCGGCGACCGCAAGCACGACCTGATCGGCGCGCGGCGCAACGGCCTGGACGCGGCGGCGGTGGGTTATGGCTTCGGCAGCGCCGAGGAACTGCAGGCCGAGGCGCCGACCTACCACTTCGCCACCCTGGACGAACTGCGCCGGGCCTTCGCGGCCTAGGTGCCGTCGCTTTGGCTGGCCGGGCTCAGCCGTTCTTCTGGTAGATGATCTTCCTGGTGCCGTTGTCGCAGCTGCCGACCACCATGCTCGGGTCGTGCACCTCGTCGTTGGTCACGATCTCCAGGGTGTAGCTGGCCACCCCGGCGGCCTGGATCTTCACCTCGATCTCCTGCTTCAGCTCCTCGCAGGGCTTGGGCGCCGCCCAGCTGGCCGCGCTCAGCAGGCCGAGCAGCAAGACCACGATGCATCTGTTCATGGCACGGCACCTCTCTCGTTCGGACGATTCCTAGGGTTGGACCGCCGGCGCCGACGACCGGTTCTGTCCGGCGGCCGCCAGGGCCTGCAGCGCCTCGCTGCGTTTTTCTGGCGACAACTCGCCAAGCAGGGCGACGCGCCTGTAGAACGCCGGCCAGTCGCCGCCGACTTCGCCGAACAAGCGGGCGAAGGCCGGCACCCAGCGATCATAGAGGCCGAACGGCAGCAGCTTGGCGTTGTTCAGTGGCCCCTCGATCCAGGCATCGTAGCGGCCCACGCCGCCCCACTGGCGCTCGCGCAGCGTCCGGTAGTCGCGGCGCAGGCGTTCGAACTCGGCCTGCTTGGCGGTGCGCATGGCCGGCGCCGGCAGATCCCTGGCATACAGGGCGCGCAGGCGCTCGCGACTGGCCAGCACCAGTTCGGTGAACTGCGCGCGCTGCTGCTCCGATTGCGCATTCACCGCGGCCAGCCCCCGCGCCGCACGCCACTGACGCAGGCCCTCGTACTCGACGAAGCTGGCGAAGGACTCGTTGAACGCGGTGTCGTCGGCCACGTACAGCTGCTGGTGGGCCAGCTCATGGAAGATCACCGCCACCAGGCGCTCGTCGCTCCAGGCCAGCATGGTGTTGAGCAGCGGGTCGTCGAACCAGCCCAGGGTCGAATAGGCCTCGACGCCACCGATATAGGTGTCCAAGCCCTGATGGCGCAGCAGCGCCGCGGCCCCGCGGGCGCGGCCCTGGCGGTAGTAGCCGCGGTAAGCGACGCAACCGGCGACGGGAAAACAGTGCAACTCGGGCTCGACCGAGAACTCGGCGGTGGCGAACAGGTTCCACAGCACATAGGGCCGCTGCACATCGGCATACAGGCGATAGCTCCGATTGTCCGGCAGGCCCAGCGCGGCACTGGCGAAACGGCGCGCCTGCAGCGCCAGGGCCAGGCGCTCGCGCAGCGCCGCGGCGGTGGCGGGGTCGGCCAGCAGGGCCTCGACGGGCTGGCGCGCGCGCAACAGCTCGAGCTGGCCGCGGGCCAGCTGGGCGTAATAGTCCAGGGTGCTGCAGCCGCCCAGAAGCAACGCCGCCAGCAGCGGAACCCAGCGCCAGGCGGACGAGTCGATAAGGAAGAGGGCAGAGGCGCGCGTCATGCCGTCACGCTAGCGCATCGGCGCCACTGCCTCCAGTTCGGGATCGGCGTAGGCTGGTTCCATGACCCCCTTTTCGGAGAACCCCATGCGTCGCTTCGCCCTGATCGCCAGCCTGTCCCTGCTCGGTGCCTGCGCCTCACCGCTGCCGCCCCACGACCCGGGGCAGGCCTGGGTCGAGCTGTACAGCCCGGCCAGCGACCTGTTGATGGCCGACGAGCTGGACGGCAAGCGTCTCCGCGACGGCCGCTACTTCCAGGTATCGCCGGGCGCCCACGAGCTGATCAGCCGCTTCCAGTTCGATGTACCGGGTGGCGGTAACGGCTCCGACATGATGTCCGAGCCGATCCAGCGCACCTGCGAGATCCGCGTGCGCTACGCCGACTTCGCCGCCGGCAAGCGCTACCGCCTGGAGGCGCGCTCCATCATGTACAACGCCCAGGCCTGGTTGTACGACGACCAGCGCAACGTGCTGGCCCGTGGCCGGGTGCTGCGCTGCGGCACCTTCTAGCCGGTAAGGCGCGCTATGCGGCCTGGCGCAGTTCGGCCAGCAGTTCGAAGGAGCGCAGGCGATCATCGAAGTCGTAGAGGTCGCCGGTGAAGATCAGCTCGTCGGCGCCGGTCTGTTCCAGCAGCACCTCCAGCCGGGCTCGCACCTTCTGCGGGCCGCCGATCACCGCCAGGCCGAGGAAGTCGCCCACCGCCTGCTTTTCATGGGGCAGCCAGAGGCCATCCATGCTCGCCACCGGCGGGCGCTGCACCAGGCTCTGGCCACGCAACAGCGCAAGCACGCGCTGGTAGGCCGAGGTCGCCAGGTACTCCGCCCGCTCGTCGCTGTCGGCGGCCACCAGGGGCACGCCGAGCATCACATAGGGCCGCTCGAGCACCGCCGAGGCCTTGAAACTGTTGCGATAGACGCGAATGGCCTCGTGCAGGTAGCGCGGCGCGAAGTGCGAGGCGAAGGCGTAGGGTAGGCCCATCTCGCCGGCCAGCTGGGCGCTGAACAGGCTGGAGCCGAGCAGCCAGAGCGGCACCTGGGTGCCGCTGCCGGGCATGGCGATCACTCGCTGGTCCGCCGAGCGCGGGCCCAGGTAGCGCTGCAGCTCGGCGACATCCGCGGGGAAATCGTCGGCGCTGCCGGAGCGCTCGCGGCGCAGGGCCCGGGCGGTGAACTGGTCGGCGCCCGGAGCTCGACCCAGGCCCAGCTCGATGCGCCCCGGATAGAGGGTGGCAAGGGTGCCGAACTGTTCGGCGATCACCAGCGGCGCATGGTTGGGCAGCATCACCCCGCCCGAGCCGAGGCGGATGCTGCTGGTGCCGGCGGCCAGGTAGCCGAGCAGCACCGCGGTGGCCGAACTGGCGATGCCGTCCATGTTGTGATGCTCAGCGACCCAGAAGCGGCTGAAGCCAAGGCGCTCGGCGTGCTGGGCCAGCTTCAGCGAGTTGCCCAGGGCCTGGGCAGGATCGCCGTCGTCGCGGATCGGTGCGAGGTCGAGAATGGAAATCCTGGTCTGTGCTAGTACGCTCATCGGCCCGCCTGGTCGTAGACACCTGCTGATCGGCGCCGGGGCGGCGCCAATACCCGAGTGTAATAGTGGGGCTTGATGACGAAATTCCAAGGGCAGGCGACCAGTCGAGCGCTTGCCGCCGAGCGGCTGCGTTCGCCGCCGCAGGCTTCGGGGCCCTCGGTGGGCCCACTCCGCGCCTCGCCCGACCAGGCAGAAAACTCAACTATCGGCGATGCGGAAACCGACCTTGAGGGTCACCTGATAGTGACCGACCTTGCCATTGTCGATGTGGCCGCGGGTTTCCACCACCTCGAACCACTCCAGATTGCGAATGGACTTGGCGCACTCGGCCAGGGCGTTGTTGATCGCCTCGTCGGAACTGATGGGCGACGAGCCGACTATCTCGATCTTCTTGTAGGTGTGATGGTTCGACATGGCGATTCCTCCTCTGCGCGATAGTTAAACGCTAGACGAGAAGTGCCGGCCGTGCGGTGCGGATTCGGCAGTGGCAGGCTGCAGCGCTCACCCACCCAGCTCGCCACGCAACCACTCGGCCAGCTGCCGTGCGCGCCCATCCAGCTGCCGCGCCGGCACCCACAAGGCCAGCCGTGCCGGCGTCTCGACGAAGCCCCAGGGCGCGACCAGGCGGCCGCTGGCCAGGTCGTCGGCCACCAGCTGCTGCGGGGCGATGGCCACGCCCAGGCCGGCGGCGGCCGCCTCCAGCAGGTAGTAGAGGTGCTCGAAGCCCTGGCCCAGTTTCAGCGCGGTCGAATCCAGGCCGCTGCTGGCCGCCCAGCTCGGCCAGGCCTGGGGCCGCGAGCTGGTGTGCAGCAGTGGCTCGTTCAGCAGCGCCGCCGGCGATGCCTGGCGCAGCTCGGCGAAGCGCCCGTAATGCGGACTGAGCACCGGGCCGATGCGCTCGGCGGCCAGTTCGAACACCTGCATGTCCGCCGGCCAGGGCGGCTCGGCGAACAGCAGGGTGGCATCGACGCCGGCACGGCGCGGGTCCAGCTCGCCCTCGCTGGCCGACAGCTGCAGGCGCAGCTCCGGCAACTCGCGCTGCAGGCGATCCAAACGCGGAATGAACCAGCGTGCCAGCAGGCTGCCGGGGCAGGCGAGGACGAAGGGCGCCTCGGCCCGCCCCTGCTGCAGCTCGGCGCACACCGCGCGCAGGCGGGCGAACGCCTCGCCGCTGGCATCGCGCAGGCGCAGCCCGGCATCCGTGAGTTTTAGGCCGCGCCCTTCCTTGACGAACAGCGCCAACCCCAGGTGTTCTTCCAGCGCCCGGATCTGCCGGCTGACCGCACCGTGGGTTACATGCAGCTCGTCCGCCGCCAGGCTGACGCTCTGCAGGCGCGCCGCCGCTTCGAAGGCGCGTAGGGCATTGAGTGGGGGAAGCTCCTGACTCATATGTGAGATTTCCTGACATGTCCAGGCGATCTTATCGCTTTTATGATCGGTCCCACAGCCTTATCCTCTGCCCATCGCCCATTCGCACGCTCCCCAGGAGAACGCCATGACCTCTTTGACCACCGGCCCCGACGCCAACGGCCTGTTCGGCTCGTTCGGCGGCCAGTACGTCGCCGAAACCCTGATGCCGCTGATCCACGAACTGGCCGCCGAGTACGAGAAGGCCAAGCAGGACCCGTCATTCGCCGAGGAACTGGCCTACTTCCAGCGCGACTACGTCGGCCGGCCCAGTCCGTTGTACTTCGCCGAGCGCCTGACCGAGCACTGCGGCGGGGCGAAGATCTATCTCAAGCGCGAAGAGCTGAACCACACCGGCGCGCACAAGATCAACAACTGCATCGGCCAGATTCTCCTGGCCCGGCGCATGGGCAAGAAACGCATCATCGCCGAGACCGGCGCCGGCATGCACGGCGTGGCCACCGCCACCGTGGCCGCGCGCTTCGGCCTGGAATGCGTGATCTACATGGGCACCACCGATATCGATCGGCAGCAGGCCAACGTGTTTCGCATGAAGCTGCTCGGCGCCACCGTCATTCCAGTCGTCGCCGGCACCGGCACCCTCAAGGATGCGATGAACGAGGCCCTGCGCGACTGGGTGACCAACGTCGACAGCACCTTCTACCTGATCGGCACCGTGGCCGGCCCACACCCCTACCCGGCCATGGTGCGCGACTTCCAGGCGGTGATAGGCAAGGAGACCCGCGACCAGCTGCAGGCCCAGGAAGGCCGCCTGCCCGATTCCCTGGTTGCCTGTATCGGCGGCGGCTCCAACGCCATGGGCCTGTTCCACCCCTTCCTCGATGATGCCAGCGTGAAGATAGTCGGCGTCGAAGCGGCCGGTTACGGCATCGAAACCGGCAAGCATGCCGCCAGCCTGAACGGCGGGGTACCGGGCGTGCTGCACGGCAACCGCACCTTCCTGCTGCAGGACGACGACGGCCAGATCATCGACGCCCACTCGATCTCCGCCGGCCTCGATTACCCCGGCATCGGCCCGGAGCACGCCTGGTTGCATGACATCGGCCGCGTCGAATACACCTCGGTGACCGACGACGAGGCCCTGGCCGCCTTCCACCAGTGCTGCCGCCTGGAGGGCATCATCCCGGCCCTGGAAAGCGCCCACGCCCTGGCCGAAGTGTTCAAGCGCGCGCCCTCGCTGCCCAAGGATCACCTGATGGTGGTCAACCTGTCCGGCCGTGGCGACAAGGACATGCAGACCGTGATGCACCATATGAGCGAACAGGAGAAGCACGCATGAGCCGCCTGCAGAGCCGCTTTGCCGAGCTGAAACAGCAGAACCGCGCCGCCCTGGTGACCTTCGTCACCGCCGGCGATCCGAACTACGACGCCTCCCTGGCGATCCTCAAGGGCCTGCCGGGTGCCGGCGCCGATGTGATCGAACTGGGCATGCCCTTCACCGACCCCATGGCCGATGGTCCGGCGATTCAGCTGGCCAATATTCGCGCCCTGGCGGCCAAGCAGAACCTGAGCAAGACCCTGCAGATGGTCCGTGAATTCCGCGAAGGCGAGCAGAACACGCCGCTGGTGCTGATGGGCTACTTCAACCCCATTCACAAGTACGGCGTCCAGCGCTTTATCGCCGATGCCAAGGACGCGGGCGTCGATGGCCTGATCGTGGTGGACCTGCCGCCTGAGCATAACGCCGACCTCTGCGACCCGGCCCAGGCTGCCGGCCTGGACTTTATCCGCCTGACCACCCCGACCACCGACGATGCGCGCCTGCCTATAGTGCTGGGTGGCAGTTCGGGCTTCGTCTACTACGTCTCGGTGGCGGGCGTCACCGGCGCCGGTTCGGCCACCCTGGAGCACGTGCAGCAAGCGGTGGCGCGGCTGCGCCGGCATACCGAGCTGCCGATCAGCATCGGCTTCGGCATCCGCACCCCCGAGCACGCGGCGACCATCGCCCGCCTGGCCGACGGCGTGGTGGTCGGCTCGGCACTGATCGACCAGATCGCCAACGCCCAGGACGACAAGCAGGCGGTGGACGGCGTACTCGACCTGTGCCGCCAGCTGGCCGAAGGGGTACGCGGCGCGCGGGGCTAAGACACGCCGACAGGCACAAGAAAGCCGCTGCTTCCCTTGGGAGGCAGCGGCTTTTTCATGTCGGCCGTTCTGTTGCTGGGCAAGCAAGCGTTGTCCACCCTACCCAGCCATCGCGTTCGCCGAGGCTGGCAACTCGCCCAACGCTTTCCCGCGAACGCCACCCGGCTCGCGCCTGCCGATCTAGCTGGGCTCAGCAGCCTCGGCCAGCAACATGGCGATCTCCGCGCCGAGTGCCAGGTCGCTGACCTTGCCGAAATGCTGCTGGCGGATGTAGCCCTCTGCATCGATCAGAACCAGCGTGGGCGTGCCCTGCATCGCATAGTCGCGCATGGTGCATGGCACCGATCCCTGCGGGTCCGGCAAGTCGACGGCGACCGGAAAGTTGATGCGGTATTCGTGCAGGAAGGCAGCCAGGGAAGTCGGGGTCATGGCCTGGTGGTGCTCAAATACCGTATGCAGGCCGATCACGGCCACCTGCTCCGGGGAGAAGGTGGCGTGCACCCGCTGCGCCTGGGGCAGGCCTTCGCTCACGCAGCCCGGACAGAGCATCTGGAAGGCTTCCAGAACGATTACCTTGCCGCGCAGGCCCGCCACGCTCGGCGCCTGCTGAGTATTGAACCAGCGCTGCACCTGCCACTCGGGTGCAGGCATAAGTGAGTGGGTCATGGCGGACTCCCGTACAGGCGACAACAAGAGGGGACAGCTGTAGGTATAGACCTGCGCGCCGGCACCAGCCGCGTCCGCCCCATCCACAGGGCAGACTAGGGCACGCCCTGCAGCAGTTCCGGCGCCTCGCGCTGCAGTTTGCGCTGGAGCATCTCCAGCTGTTCCAGGGCGGCGCGGGCCTCGTCCAGCTCGGCGGCATTGCGCTCGCCCGACTGCGCCGCCTGCTCGATGCGCTCGCGGATGGCCGGGATCTGTTGCACGCCGCCGACGTAGGCCTGGATCTGCGCGCGGCTGTGCTGGTCTTCGAAGGCCTGGTACTGCGCCGGATCGGCCAGCACCGCCGGCGATGGCGTGGGGCGCGGTTCGAGCTCGCCCAGGGCCGGGCTGCGCGGGTCGCCGCGTTCGAGCATGAGCTGCATCAGCAGCTGGGCCTCCAGCGGATCGAGGCCGGGCGGAAGCGGCGCCTCGGCAGGCGGCTGCTCCGCGGCGGCGCTGACTGTCGCGGGCGCCTTGGCGGCAGCGGGCGCCGCCACGACAGGCGCCGGCGGGACGAGCTCGGGCGTTTGCACGGCCTGGGCCGGCGCGGGCTGGCGAACCGGCGCCGCCCCTGGCGCCAACCAGAGGGTCAGGGCCACGGCGCCGGCACAGCCGAGCAGCGCCGCACCCAGCCAGCGCTTCACAGGCCTTCCACCCGGGCCTCGTCCAGCAATGCCTGCAGACGCGCCTGGAACTGCGCGGCCAGCTGCTGCTTGGCCACCGCCTGGTTGACCTCGTAGCGCACGCTGGGGTCGCTCAGGGGCAGCTGGCGATCCTCACGTGCACGCACCTGGACGATCTCGAAGGCGCCGTCGATCAGCATCGGTTGGGACAGGGTGCCGGCCTTCTGCAGCAGGGCGGTCTTGCGCAGGAAGTCCAGCTGGCCGTCCTGCGGGCGGATCAGGCCGAGATCGCCGGCTGGCTCACGGTCCTTGTCAGCGGCCAGGGAGTAGCGGCGCACCGCCTCGTCGAAGGCCAGGCCGGCCTGCAGTTCGGCGTAGACCCGGTCGGCGCTGGCCTGGTCGGCCAGGCGGATGTGCGCGGCCTGCACCTCGGCGACGTTGCGGTATTGCCCCAGGTGGCGGCGGTAGTAGGCCTCGGCCTCGGCATCGCTGACCTGGCGCGCCAGCTGCTTGAGGCTCTCGGTTTCGTGGTGGAAGTCGTTGTGCAGGCCGATCTGGTGCAGGTACTGGTGACGGATCAGCTTGTCGCGCACCAGCTGTCGCAGGCCCTCGCGCTCGGCCACGTCGAAGCCCTGCCCGGCCAGCTGGTACCAGAGGTAGTCGCGCAGCACATGCTGACGCACCTGCTCGGCCAGGTAGGCGAGGTTGCCCTGCTGCAATTCCACTCGGCCCTGGACATTGTCGCCCTGGTACAGCGCCAGCAGGTCGAGGCGCCGCTCCGGCTGGCCGGGGAACTGCCAGGCGATCAGCGCCACCTCGGCCGCCTGCGCCTGCTGCGCCGCGCTCAGTTGCAGGCTGTCGAGCACCACGCCCTGCTGCGCGGGCGCCAGCACCTGGCGCAGCTGCCCGGCACTCAGTGGTTGCGGCTGGCGCAGGAAGGGCCGCACGTCATGCTCGAAGCGGCGGCCATGGACCTGCTCGATCAGGTTGGCCGCCTCGACCTCGACCAGGCCATCCAGCTCGGTGCGGTAGTTCGGCAGCAGCTCGGCCTCGACCACGCGGGCCAGCAGGCGATTCTCCACCAGGCCGCGGCGCAGCTGCGCCGGGTCGGTGTTGAACTTGATCCGGGTCAGGGCCCGTTCGAGCAGCTCGATGCTCTTGCCCGGCAGGCGTTCACCGTCGACGCGCAGATCCTGCGCGGCCAGGGCCGGCAGGCCAATGCCCGCCAGCCCCAGCACGATCAGGGCACGGCTCAGGAAAGCCGCCACCTCAGAGCCCGCCCTGGCCGTAGAAGCTGTTCGCCCCCTTGGTCAGCACGTTGACGGTCAACGCGATGGACTCCGGAATCAGCGACTTGGCCACGCGCAGACGCGTGGCGTAGCTGGTGTCGTAGAGCGGCTCGGGATGCTGGTAGGCGACCTGGGCGGTCTGCGTCAGCAGGTCGCGCAACGGCTTCTGCGGATCGTAGCGGCCGACCAGGTTGGCCACCGCCGCCGGGTCGTTGAGGCGCTCGCGGAAGTAATGGTCGTCGACCCAGCCTTCCCAGCCGGAGTGGCCGTTGCCCGAGGTGACCCAGGCGTGGTGCGGCTGGGCCACGTCGCCGGTGGCGTGCAGCGAATAGCCGATGGTCTGCAGCGAGGGCGCGGTCTTGAACTGGTCGAACCAGTACTTGGCCAGGTTGTCGATCGGCTGGAAGGCGGCGGTCTGGAAGTCGCCGTAGTGCTCCTGCCAGTTCGAGCGGCTGCCCTGGCGGTAATGCGCCTCGGTGCTGTCGAAGTCGCTCTTCTTCAGCTCGCGGTTGTACAGGTAGACCATGGCGTACCAGTCGACGTCGCCGCTCCAGCTGCCGTCCACCTTGCGGTAGCGGTAGTCGTAGCCGCCATGGTCGTTGCCGTGGCTGTCGCCCTGGCGGGCCATGTTGATGAAGTGCCAGTAGGAGGTGTAGTTGACGATGGAAGCGGCGGCGCCGCCCACCGGGGCGTGCTCGTAGCCGATCCACCAGCCGCCGAGGCGGGTGTCCTTGAAGTCGTCGACATCGTAGGCGGCCTGGCCGAGGATCTCGCCGGCGCGGGCTTCGCTGCCGGCGGCGCCGACATAGAACTGGTAGGCGCGGCGCATCTCGGCGCTGGCCGAACCTGAGTTCATGAACGCCAGGGCATCCTTGACGATGTTCTTGTGGGTGGGTTGCGACCAGGCGGCCGCCTGACCGGCGCAGCAGGCCAGGCCTAGACCAAGGGCCAGGGTGGAGATCGTTTTCATGGGCAGGGCGCTCTTTTGTTGTTGGAGTCGAGCATTGCTAACCGGCGCCGATGGCAAAACCATGACAACGCCGGACTCCAACTAAAGCGCAGTCGCTATTGGCCCATCTACCCAACTAAGGTTGGGACGGTCTAGACCAGACGGGCTTGTCGACCAACGGGCGGGGTTACTGCGCCACCTGCAGACGGCGCTCCGCCTGCTTCTGCTTGCGGTAGCTGAGCGCCGCCGCCGGCACCGGCGATACCCGGCCGGTTTCCAACCATTTCTTCAGGCGGTTGGCGTCGGCCATATGGGTGTACTTGCCGAAGGCATCGAGCACCACGAAGGCCACCGGGCGCTTGGCCATGACGGTGCGCATCACCAGGCAGTGGCCGGCCTTGTTGGTGAAGCCGGTCTTGCTCAACTGCACGCTCCAGTCGGCCTTGCGCACCAGGGCGTTGGTATTGCGAAAGCCCAGGCTGTAGGCGGGCTTGCGAAAGGCCACGGTCTTCTCCGTGGTGGTACTGAGCTCGCCGATCAGCGGGTACTCCAGGCTGGCCTTGAGCAGGCGCACCAGGTCCCGGGCGCTGGAGACGTTGCGCTCGGACAGGCCGGTGGGCTCGACGAAGCGGCTGCTGCTCATGCCCAGGGCCCTGGCCTTGGCGTTCATCGCCGCGATGAAGGCCGCGTAGCCGCCCGGGTAATGGTGCGCCAGGCTGGTGGCGGCGCGGTTCTCCGATGACATCAGGGTCAGCAGCAGCATGTTGGCTCGGCTGATCTCACTGCCGATGCGTACCCGCGAGTACACCCCTTTCATGTGCGGGTTGTCGCGGATGGTGACTGACAGGACCTCGTCCATGGGCAGCTTGGCATCCAGGCTGACCATGGCCGTCATCAGCTTGGTCACCGAGGCGATCGGCACCACCAGATCGGGGTGGCTGGAATACAGCACCTCGTCGGTCTTCAGGTCGACCAGCAGGGCGCTGCCGGCGGCGAGTTCCTGTTGGCGGGGGAGTTTCTGCGCGGCAAGGCTGTTCGATGCAACTACAACGCAGCTGCAGATCAGCAGCAGGCTTACTATCGAATGACGGATTTTCACGAATGGCTTCACTGGGTTGAATGGAGGACGGCGAAACCCCGGGTTTCGCCCCAGCAAGTATAGGGAATCCCTCCGCCGCCTTGGAGGATCGGCCCACCTTCCGTCGCCTCGATGCACGCCAGCGACGCCCGCCTGATCAGCCGGGCCGACCCTCGCTGGCCAGCTCCGCCTGCAGCCAGTCGACGAACAGCGCGGTCAGGCGCTGGCGCCGCTTGCGTTCGGGCAGCACCACGTAATAGCCGAACTCGGTATGGGCCACTTCGCTGCACACGCGGCACAGCAGGTTCTGCTCGAGCAGCTCGTCGACCAGGTGGCGCCAGCCGATGGCCACGCCCTGGCCGGCGATGGCCGCCTGGATCAGCAGGGTGTAGTTGTCGAAGCGCAGGCTGCCGGGGTTCGGCGCCTCGGCGATGGCCAGGGCGCGAAACAGGCCGTTCCAGTCCAACCAGCGCGAGCGGCTGTCCGGGCGCAGGTGCAGCAGCGGCAACTGCGCCAGGGCCGCGGGCGGCAAGGGCGGCGGGCGCTCGCGCAGCAGCTGCGGGCTGCACACCGCAAAGGCTTCCTCGGCGAACAGCAGGTGGCACTCGCCATGCTTGAAGCGGCCGTCACCGAAGGCGATGGCCACGTCGATCTCCGGGGGCAGCACGCCGAGGTCGCGATTGGTGGTGATCAGGCTGACGTCCAGCTCCGGGTAGCGCTGGTTGAAACGGTGCAGGCGCGGCATCAGCCAGTAGGCGGCGACGGCGAAGTCGGTGGCCACCTGCAGCACCTCGTGCTGCGGCTGGGCGGTGACCGCCGCCAGGCCGTCATCCAGGCTCTGCAGGCCATCGCGCACATGGCGCAGCAGCAGCTCGCCGGCCTCGGTAAGGACGATGCCGCGGTAGACCCGGTCGAACAGGCGGGTCGCCAGCTGCTGCTCGAGGCGCTTGATCTGCTGGCTGATCGCCGGCTGGCTGCTGCCCAGCTCGCTGGCCGCCGCGGTGAAGCTCAGGTGGCGCGCGGCGGACTCGAACACCAGCAGCGCGTCCAGGGACAGCCCATCGAAGTGTTTAAACATAAGCAGAGCTTATCCGAGTCATGTATTCCCAGCGGGTTTACCCGCTAGCCTTGAGGCGTGATGATCGAACCAGCAATTTCGCATAAATCCCTCATATGGAATACAGGCTCGCCATGAAACGTCCGAACATCCTCTTCATCATGGCCGACCAGATGGCCGCGCCGATCCTGCCGCTGCACGATGCCGCCTCGCCGATCAAGCTGCCCAACCTGATGGCCCTGGCCGCCGAAGGCGTGCTGTTCGATTCCGCCTACTGCAACAGCCCGCTGTGCGCGCCGTCGCGCTTCACCCTGGTCAGCGGCCAGTTGCCCAGCAAGATCGGCGCCTACGACAACGCCGCCGACTTCCCCGGCGACGTGCCGACCTATGCCCACTACCTGCGCCGCCAGGGCTACCGCACCGCGCTGTCGGGCAAGATGCACTTCTGCGGTCCGGACCAGCTGCACGGCTACGAGGAACGCCTGACCAGCGACATCTACCCGGCCGACTACGGCTGGGCGGTGAACTGGGACGCGCCGGAGGAGCGCCTGAGCTGGTACCACAACATGTCCTCGGTGCTGCAGGCCGGCCCGTGCGTGCGCACCAACCAGCTGGACTTCGACGAGGAGGTGGTGTTCAAGGCCCAGCAGTACCTCTACGACCACGTGCGCAGCAACGCCGACCAGCCGTTCTGCCTGACGGTGTCGATGACCCACCCCCACGACCCCTACACCATCCCCGAGGAGTTCTGGAACCTGTACCGCGACGAGGACATCCCGCTGCCCAGCCAGACCATCGACCAGGCCGAACAGGACCCGCACTCGCAGCGCATCCTCAAGGTCATCGACCTGTGGGGCAAGCAGATGCCCGAGCAGAAGATCAAGGATGCCCGCCGCGCCTACTTCGGCGCCTGCAGCTATATCGACGCGAACATCGGCAAGCTGCTGAAGACCCTCAAGGACTGCGACCTGGCCGACGACACCATCATCGTCTTCTCCGGCGACCACGGCGACATGCTTGGCGAGCGTGGCCTCTGGTACAAGATGCACTGGTTCGAGATGTCGGCCCGGGTGCCGATGCTGGTGCACGCCCCCAAGCGCTTCGCCGCGCGGCGGGTGAGCCAGTCGGTATCGACCATGGACCTGCTGCCGACCCTGGTGGAACTGACCGGCGGCAGCCTCGAACCGGGCCTGGCCCTGGACGGCCGCTCGCTGCTGCCCCACCTGCAGGGCGAGGGCGGGCACGACGAGGTGCTCGGCGAGTACATGGCCGAGGGCAGCATCGGCCCGCTGATGATGATCCGCCGCGGCGAGTGGAAGTTCGTCTACTCCGAGGTGGACCCGCTGCTGCTGTTCAACGTCGCCAACGATCCCCAGGAGCGCGAGAATCTGGCGCAGTCGCCCGACCACCAGGAGCTGCTCGACGCCTTCGTCGAAGAAGCGCGCGCGCGCTGGGATGTTCCGGCGATCCACCAGGCCACCCTGGCCAGCCAGCGCCGCCGGCGCCTGGTCGCCGAAGCCCTGACCCACGGCAAGTTGAAGAGCTGGGACCACCAGCCGATGGTCGACGCCAGCCAGCAGTACATGCGCAACCACATCGACCTGGACGACCTGGAGCGGCGCGCCCGCTATCCCCAGCCCTGAGTCATTGGCCCAGCCGGGGGCGGCAAGAGCCGCTCCCGGGTTCTGACGACACGAACAGCGAACATGCGGAGAAGAACCATGAAGAAGACCACCACCCTGGCCGGCGCCCTGCTCCTGGCCAGCGCCGCCCTGCAGGTCCAGGCCGAAGACGCCAAGTGCGCCACGGTGAAGCTCGGCGACCCGGGCTGGAGCGATATCGCGGTGACCAACGGCATCGCCAGCTTCCTGCTCGAGGGCCTCGGCTACAAGGCGCAGAGCCAGACCCTGGCGGTGCCGATCATCTTCGCCGGCCTGCAGAAGGGCCAGGTCGACGCCTTCCTCGGCAACTGGATGCCGGCCCAGCAGAGCAACTACGACAAGTTCGTCGCCAGTGGCGAGGTGGCCAAGCTGGCGCAGAACCTGGACGGCACCGAGTACACCCTGGCCGTGCCGAGCTACGCCTACGAGGCCGGCGTGAAGACCTTCGCCGACCTGGACAAGCACGCCGAGAAGTTCGGCCACAAGCTCTACGGCATCGCCTCCGGCTCGCCGGCCAACGAGTCGATCCGCCAGATGATCGAAGCCGACGAATTCGGCCTGGGCGACTGGAAGCTGGTGGAATCCAGCGAGCAGGCCATGCTGGTGCAAGTCGGCCGGGCGGTGAAGCGCAACGAGTTCGTGGTGTTTCTCGGCTGGACCCCGCACCCGATGAACGTCAACTACGAGATGCAGTACCTGCGCGGCGGCGAGAAGTACTTCGGCGAGAGCGGCAGCGTCAACACCCTGGCCCGCAAGGACTACGCCAGCCAGTGCCCGAACGTCGGCAAGCTGCTGAGCAACCTCGCCTTCACCCAGGAGATGGAGAACAGCATCATGAACCAGGTGCTGAGCAAGCAGGCGAGCAACGCCGAGGCCATCAAGGCCTGGCTCAAGGCCAACCCGGCGGTGCTCGACGGCTGGCTGCAAGGGGTGACCACCCGCGACGGCGGCGACGCGCTGGCCGCGGTGCAGGCGCGCCTCTAAAGCGCTCGGTAGACTTGGCGTAGGGTAGGCTTCGGCCTACCCTTGTCGCACGTGGTGGGCCGCAGCCCACCCTCGCAAAGAACCACACCCATGCCGTTACCCAGCCGCCAGACCCTGCTGCCCTTCCTCAGATGGCTGCCCAACACCAGCCGCCGCAGCCTCGGCAACGACCTGCTGGTCGGCCTCAGCGGCGCCATCCTGGCCCTGCCACAGTCCATCGCCTACGCCCTGATCGCCGGCCTGCCGGCCGAATACGGCCTGTACGCGGCCATCGTGCCGGTGATCATCGCCTGCCTGTGGGGCTCGTCCTGGCACCTGATCTGCGGGCCGACCGCGGCGATCTCCATCGTCATCTTCACCAGCGTCAGCCCCTTCGCCGCCCCGGGCAGCGAGGAGTTCATCGCCCGGGTGCTGCTGCTGACCTTCGTCGCCGGGCTGTTCCAGTGGCTGCTCGGCCTGCTGCGCTTCGGCGCCCTGGTCAACTTCGTCTCCCATTCGGTGGTGCTCGGCTTCACCCTCGGCGCCGCAGTGGTGATCGCCCTGGGCCAGCTGCCCAACCTGCTGGGCATCGAGGTGCCGGGCCAGAGCACGGCCCTGGCCACCCTGCTCAACCTCGGCGAACACCTGCTCGACAGCGACTGGCGGGCCCTGGCCCTGGCCCTGTTCACCCTCGGCGTCAGCCTGCTGATCCGCCGGCTGTGGCCGCGGGCGCCGGCCCTGCTGCTGGGCCTGGTGGCCGGCAGCCTGCTGGTGCTGCTGCTGCCGCAGCGGCTGACCGCCGGCATCGCCCTGGTCAGCGCCTTCGAGGGCAGCCTGCCACCATTCAGCCCGCTGCGCCTGGAGCTCTCCAGCCTGCTGCAGCTGCTGCCGGCGGCGGTGGCCTGCGGCATGCTCGGCCTGGTCACCAGCCTGTCGATCGCCCGCGCCCTGGCCGGCAAGTCCCAGCAGTTCCTCGATGCCAACCAGGAGGTACGTGCCCAGGGCCTGTCCAACCTGGTCGGCCCCTGGTTCAGCGGCTACCTGTCGGCCGGCTCCTTCACCCGCTCGGCGCTGAACCTGCAGGCCGGCGCCCGCTCGCCCCTGGCCGGGGTGTGCTCGGCGCTGCTGGTGGCGCTGTTCGCCTTTTTCGGTGCGCGGCTGATCGCGCTGATCCCGCTGCCGTGCATGGCCGCCGGCATCCTGCTGATCTGCTGGGGACTGATCGACGTCGCCGGGGTGCGCGCGCTTTACCGGGTCAGCCGCGCCGAGTTCCTGGTGATGGCCCTGACCCTGCTGGCGACCCTGCTGCTGGAGCTGCAGACGGCGATCTACGCCGGAGTGCTGGCCTCGCTGTTCTTCTACCTCAAGCGCACCTCGCAGCCGCGGGTGAAGATGTGGCAGGAGGACGAGGAGGAACTGCTGCGGGTCGAGGGCTCGATCTTCTTCGGCGCCTGCCACTACCTGCAGCAGCTGCTACAGCGCACCCGAAAAGGGCGCGTGGTCATCGACGCCCACCACGTCAACTTCATCGACTATGCCGGGGTGGAGATGCTCCATCAGGAGGCGCGCCGCCTAAAGGCGCAGAACCGCTTCCTGATCATGCGCCGGGCGCGGCCCCAGGTGATCGAGGAAATCCACAAGCTGGAAGGCGCCGAGCGCTGCCCGGTGCTGTTCGAGGACTAAAGCGTAGGGTGCGCCATGGCACCAGAGCCGGCGCCAGCCCTGCCACCCGTACCACTGCTTCGGTGCGCGGGGCGCACCCTACGGAGTAAGGCCAGCGGCCGCACGGTGCCGCGCGCGGCCCCAGGTGATCGAGGAAATCCACAAGCAGGAAGAGGCCGAGCGCTGCCCGGTGCGCGTCGAGGACTAAGTCGTAGGGTGCGCCATGCGCACCAGACCGACGCCAGCCCTGCCAACCGTACCACCGCTTCGGTGCGCGCGGCGCACCCTACGGAGTCAGGCCAGCGGCCGCACGGTGCCGCGCGTGGCCCCAGGTGATCGAGAAAATCCACAAGCTGGAAGAGGCCAAGCACTGCCCGGTGCGCGTCGAGGACTAAGTCGTAGGGTGCGCCATGCGCACCAGAGCCGGCGCCAGCCCGGGCGCCCGTACCACCGCTTCGGTGCGCGCGGCGCACCCTACGGAATCGACCCAACGTCCACACGGTGCCGCGCGTGGCCCCAGGTGATCGAGGAAATCCACAAGCTGGAAGAGGCCAGCACTGCCCGGTGCGCGTCGAGCGCTAAGGCGTAGGGTGCGCCATGCGCACCAGAACCGGCGCCAGCCCTGTCACCGGTACCACCACTTCGGTGCGCGGGGCGCACCCTACGATTCAGGCTAGCTGCAGCTGGCGACGCAGCTCGGCGAGCACCGGCGCGCTGTCCGGGCGCACGCCGCGCCACAGGCAGAAGGCCTCGGCGGCCTGTTCCACCAGCATGCCCAGGCCATCCAGGGTCCGCGCGGCGCCGTGCTCGGCGGCCCAGCGGTTGAAGGCGGTGGCCTGCCTAGCGTACATCATGTCGTAGCAAAGCGTATGGCCGGGGGCGATCAGGCTCGGCGCGATCGGCGGCAACTCGCCGGCCAGGCTGGCCGAGGTGCCGTTGATGATCAGGTCGACCGGCGCGTCGAGCCAGTCGAAGCCGCTGGCCACCAGCGGTCCCAGGTCGGCGAACTCGCTGGCCAGTTGCTCGGCCTTGGCCACCGTGCGGTTGGCGATCACCAGCACCGCCGGCTGCTGCGCCAGCAGCGGCTCGAGCACGCCGCGCACCGCGCCGCCGGCGCCGAGCAAGAGGATGCGCTTGCCGCGCAGTTCGCAGCCGGCGTTGACGGTCAGGTCGCGCACCAGCCCGGCGCCGTCGGTGTTGTCGCCGAGCAGACTGCCGTCGTCGCGCTTCATCAGGGTGTTGACCGCACCGGCCCGGCGCGCCCGGTCGCTCAGCGCGTCGGCCAGCTGGAACGCCTGCTCCTTGAACGGCACCGTGACGTTGGCGCCCCTGCCTTCGACGAAGAAGGCCCGGGCGAAGCCGGCGAAGTCGTCCAGCGGCGCCAGCAGCGCCTCGTAGCTCAGCTGCTGGCCGGTCTGGGCGGCGAACAGACGGTGGATCAGCGGCGACTTGCTGTGGCCGATGGGGTTGCCGAATACACCGTAGCGGTCCATCAGCTCGCTCCCAGCTGCAGCCAGTCGCGGTCCTGCAGGAAGTACGCGGTCAGGCGTTCCTCCTCGCTGCCCGGCTCGGCCTTCCAGTCATAGCCCCAGCGCACCTGGGGCGGCAGCGACATGAGAATCGACTCGGTGCGCCCGCCCGACTGCAGGCCGAACAGGGTGCCGCGGTCGTAGACCAGATTGAACTCGACGTAGCGGCCACGGCGGAACGCCTGGAACTCGCGCTGGCGTTGGCTAAAGGGGGTGCTCTTGCGCCGCTGCACGATCGGCAGGTAGGCCTCCAGATAGGCATCGCCGATGGCGCGCATAAAGGCGAAGCTGGTGTCGAAGTCCCATTCGTTCAGGTCATCGAAGAACAACCCGCCGATACCTCGCGGTTCGTCGCGGTGCTTGATGTGGAAGTAACGGTCGCACCAGGCCTTGTAACGCGGGTAGACACCCTCGCCGAAGGGCGCGCAGGCGGCCTGGGCGACCCGGTGCCAGTGCACGCAGTCTTCCTCGTTGGCGTAGTAGGGGGTCAGGTCGAAGCCGCCGCCGAACCACCAGACCGCCTCCTCGCCCTCTTTCTCGGCGATGAAGAAGCGCACGTTGGCGTGGGAGGTGGGGATATGCGGATTGTGCGGATGGATCACCAGGGACACGCCGAGCGCCTCGAAGCCGCGCCCGGCCAGCTCCGGGCGATGGGCGCTGGCCGAGGGCGGCAGGCCGCTGCCGTAGACGTGGGAGAAGTTCACCCCGCCCTTCTCGATCAGCGCGCCGTTCTCCAGCACCCGCGTGCGGCCACCGCCGCCAGCGGGGCGCTGCCAGGCGTCCTCGATGAAGTCGGCGCTGCCGTCTTCGGCTTGCAGGGCTGCGCAGATACGGTCTTGCAGGTCGAGCAGATAGGCCTTCACGGCCTCAGTACGGTCACTCACGGCGGCACCTTGAAAAACGAGTCAGGCCGGCAACGCGCGGCGCTGTCGGCGAAATCGGCGGGCAGCATAGCATTTGCCACCGGGGCCCCGCAGTTGACGCCGGTCAATAGGGACGATTGGATAGGTGCCCACGCCAGCGCCCGGCGGCATCATGCTCGGGTTGCGCGATCCCCTTATGCACAGGAGCCTGATATGGCCAAGCGAATCCAGTTCAGCCGCCACGGCGGCCCCGAAGTCCTCGAGTACGGCGACTACCAGCCAGCCGCGCCCGGCCCCCACGAGGTGCGGGTGCAGAACCAGGCGATCGGCCTGAACTTCATCGACACCTACTACCGCAGCGGCCTGTATCCGCCACCGGCGCTGCCGTCCGGCCTGGGCACCGAGGGCGCCGGCATCGTCGAGGCGGTGGGCGAGGGGGTCAGCCAGTTCCAGGTCGGCGACCGCGTGGCCTACGCCACCGGCCCGCTCGGCGCCTACAGCGAGCTGCACGTGCTGCCGGCCAGCAAGCTGGTCAGGCTGCCGGAGGCGATCAGCTTCGAGCAGGCCGCCGCCGTCATGCTCAAGGGCCTCACGGTGCAGTACCTGCTGCGCCAGACCTTCGCCCTGCAGGGCGGCGAAACCATCCTGTTCCATGCCGCCGCCGGCGGCGTCGGCTCATTCGCCTGCCAGTGGGCCAAGGCCCTGGGGGTCAAGCTGATCGGCACCGTCAGTTCGCCGCAGAAGGCCGCGCGGGCGATGGAGCAGGGCGCCTGGGCGACCATCGACTACAGCCACGAGAACGTCGCACAGCGGGTGCTGGAGCTGACCGACGGGCAGAAGTGCCCGGTGGTCTACGACGGCGTCGGCAAGGACACCTGGGAGACCTCGCTGGACTGCGTCGCCCCGCGCGGCCTGCTGGTCAGCTTCGGCAACGCCTCCGGCGCGGTCACCGGGGTCAACCTGGGCATCCTGGCGCAGAAGGGCTCGCTGTACGTCACCCGCCCGACCCTGGCCGGCTATGCCGATACCCCGGAGCGGCTACAGGCGATGGCCGACGAGCTGTTCGCCATGATCACCAGCGGCCAGCTCAAGGTGGAGATCAGCAGCCGCCACGCGCTCAAGGACGCCGCGCAGGCGCAAGCCGCCCTGAGCGCGCGGCAGACCACCGGTTCGACCATTCTGCTGCCGTGAATCCGTAGGGTGGGTTAGGCGCCCCAACTGGTTTCACCGGCACAGTCAAATGCCTGCCGCGCCGTAACCCACCATGGCCATCTGCGGCGCCTGAATGGTGGGTTACGCAGCGCCCACACACCGCACAACTGTCGATTTCGTGGCAATGCGCTGCTGACCCGCCCTACGCAAGCGGAAACCTTCAGGACGGGCGGATCACCTCGCCACTGCGCAGGTCACGGATCAGGCTGGGATTGCTGCGCCCGCCGAGGGCGCCGCCGAGCACCTGGTCCAGCTGCCGCGGGAAATACTGCTCGACCCGCAGGCGGCTGCGTGCCGCCGGGCGACCGCTCGGGTTGGCCGAGGTCGACACCAGCGGGCCGGTGAGGGCGCAGAGCCGGCGCACCAGGGGATGATCGCTGACCCGCAGGGCCACGCTGGAATGGCGCCCCGTGATCCACTCCGGCAGGCGCTGCTGGTGCGGCACCAGCCAGGTGTTCGGTCCCGGCCAGCTGCTGGCCAGGCGTTCCTGCCAGACGTCCGGCAGGTCCTCGAGGAGGAAATCGAACTGCTCGATGCAATCGGCCACCAGGATCAGGCCCTTGTCCATCGGCCGCTGCTTGAGGGCCAGCAGGCGCGCCACCGCCAATTCGTCCCAAGGATCGCAACCCAGGCCCCACACCGCCTCGGTCGGGTAGGCGATCAGCCCGCCCTGGCTCACCACCCGCGCCGCCTGCTGCACCTGCCAGTCGCTGGTCATCCACTGCCCTCCACCGATCCACTTGGAGGCAGTGTATCCACGCCTGCCGTCCCCTGCGCAACCCTGCGCGCACCTCAGCCGGCGCGGCCGATCCAGCGCCCCCCTTCGCAAGCGATGCGTCCCTCCAGCTCCAGCTCGGTCAGCGCCGCCAGCACCTTGGACAACGGCCAGCCACTGGCCGCGGCCAGCGCTTCGCTGCTGTGCGGCGCCGCGTGCAGCAGGTCGAGCAGCGGATGAGCCGGCTGCGCCACCGGTGCGGCCGCGAGCGCAGGCACGGCCTGCCAGCCGCGCAGGGCCTCGAGGATGTGCTCGATGCTTTCCACCAGGGTGGCGCCTTCGCGGATCAGCTGGTGACAGCCGCGCGCCCCCGGGTGATGGATGGAGCCGGGGATCGCATAGACCTCGCGGCCCTGCTCAGCGGCCAGGCGGGCGGTGATCAGCGAGCCGCTGGAGGGGCTGGCTTCGACCACCAGCACGCCGAGGGACAGGCCGCTGATGATGCGGTTGCGCCGGGGAAAGTTGCCGGCCTGGGGCGGGCAGTCCAGCGGCAGCTCGGAGACCAGCGCACCGCCGCCCTCGATTATCGCCGCCGCCAGTCTGGCGTGGCGTGCCGGGTACATCTGCTCGAGGCCGGTGCCGAGCACCGCGACGGTCTTGCCGCCGACATCCAGCGCCCCCTGATGGGCCGCGCCGTCGATCCCCAGGGCCAGGCCGCTGGTGATCACGAAACCGCCGGCGGCCAGGCTGCGGGCAAAGCCCTGTGCGGTATCCAGGCCGGGGCGCGAGGCGCGACGGCTGCCGACCATAGCCAGCTGCGGCTGCTCGAGCAGACCGGGATCGCCGGCGACGAACAGCAGCGGCGGTGCATCGCTCAGTTCGGCGAGCAACCCCGGATAGGCCGGATCGTCCCACATCAGCAGGTGTTGGTCCTGGCTCTCCAACCAGGCCAGGGCGGCGCCGGCCCGTTCACGCACCTCGCTGCTGCGCCGCGCCTCGGCGCTGGCCGCCGGCAGGCTCAGGGCCCGCCAGGCGCTGGCCGGCGCACTGAGGGCGGCCGAGGCCGTCCCGAAAGCCGCCAGCAGCTTGCGAAAACGCCGCGGGCCGAGCTCCGGCAGGCAATGCAGGCGCAAGCGGGCTTCGAGTTCGGCGGGGGAACGGCAATGGCTGATGCGCTGCGACATATTGATCATCCTTGATCGGTCGCGCCGCTCAGGCGGCAGGAAAATGGCAGGCAGAAAAAAGCCCCGCGAGTGCGGGGCTTTCGGCGTTACGGGTTGCGGACCTTGTCCAGCACCGCGAGCTGGCGGGTGGCGCCAAGGACCAGACCATAACTGAGCTTGTCGTAGGTGCGGAACACCATCAGCAGGCCGGCGCGCTCATCGGGAATCTTCACCGATTCGCCGGTCACCCGGTCGCGCACGGTTTCGCCGGTCTTGTACACGGCCAACACGTTGCCCACTTCCAGGCCGTCGCGGGCGCCCTTGTTCAGGGTAACCACATCGAACTGACCGATCTGGGTGACGCCACGCGGCACGTCGAGAATCAGGCCGCGAACTTCGCGGGACGGCTCGCTCGGCATAAAGGTGGAGTTGATCGCCCGCTCCTCGGTGGGGAACAGGCGGTCGCCGAGGCGCACTTCCTGGGTCGAGCGGGTCAGGGTCATGGTGCCGATGTCGCCTTCCTCGGCGACGATCTCACCGCCGCCGATGTCGTCGGCGTTGATCCCGAGGAATTCCTGGGTCTCCGGATCGATATAGGTCTTGCCCTGGCGGAAGATGCCGTACACCGGGGCGTGCTCGTCGAACTGGCCACGGGCATAGACGCGATCGCCGGCGCCGCTGACCACGCGCTCGGCGTTGCCGGCGACCACATAGGGCGCGCTCTGGAACTGTTCCGGGTTATCGACGATGCGGTTGCTCAGCAGGAAGCTGTTGATCGCCTCCAGCGGAATGGTCGGAATGGCTTCGGCCATCGGCGTGACGCGCACCTTCGGCGACAGCTTGATGGTACCGCGCGACTCGCCGCGGTTGAGCATCAGGCGCGGCTGACCGTCGACGTAGACCAGGCTGAGCTCGTCGCCGGGGTAGATCAGATGAGGGTTTTCCACCTGCGGGTTGGCGTGCCAGATCTCCGGCCATTTCCACGGCTGACTGAGGAATCGACCGGAAATATCCCAGAGGGTATCGCCTTTGACCACGGTGTAGCGGTCGGGGTGGCCCTCCTTGAGTTGCACTTCCGCCTGGGCCAAGCCACCTGCGGCCAGCAGCAGCAGGGCGAGTAGTGATTTCCTCATACAGTGAATCCCTTTATCATGTGTCTTCACGTGGAGCGCCCTAGCGCCGCGACTGAAACCCAGTGAAACAGCGGCTTGAAGCCGTTTTTCAATGCTGCTCATCATCTTAGCAGCGGATTTTGACTTTATTCCACAAGTGCATCACAAACGCATATGGCGATCCTAAACATCCTCGAATTTCCCGATCCGCGCCTGCGCACCATCGCCAAGCCGGTGGATGTGGTCGACGACGCCCTGCGTCAGCTGATCGACGACATGTTCGAAACCATGTACGAAGCTCCGGGCATCGGCCTCGCCGCGACCCAGGTCAACGTGCACAAGCGCGTGGTGGTGATGGACCTGTCCGAAGACAAGTCCGAGCCGCGGGTCTTCATCAACCCCGAGTTCGAGCCGCTGACCGACGAGATGGACCAGTATCAGGAAGGCTGCCTGTCGGTGCCGGGCTTCTACGAGAACGTCGACCGCCCGCAGAAGGTCAGGATCAAGGCGCTGGACCGCGACGGCCAGCCCTATGAGCTGATCGCCGAAGGCCTGCTGGCGGTGTGCATCCAGCACGAATGCGACCACCTCAACGGCAAGCTGTTCGTCGACTACCTGTCTACCCTCAAGCGTGACCGCATCAAGAAGAAACTGGAAAAGCAACATCGCCAGCGGGCGTGAGCCTCCACCTGTATAAAGGCTTGCTGCGGCAAGCCTTTTTCTTTAGCGAGACCCCATGACTGAAGCACTGCGCATCGTCTTCGCCGGTACCCCGGAATTCGCCGCCGAGCACCTCAAGGCCCTGCTCGACACCCGCCACCAGATCATCGCGGTCTACAGCCAGCCGGACCGCCCGGCCGGCCGTGGGCAGAAGCTCACGCCCAGTCCGGTCAAGCAGCTGGCACTGCAGCACGATATTCCCGTCTACCAGCCGCTGACGCTGCGCGACCCGGCGGCCCAGGCCGAGCTGGCCGCGCTCGAGCCCGACCTGATGGTGGTGGTGGCCTACGGCCTGATCCTGCCCCAGGTGGTGCTCGACACGCCGCGCCTGGGCTGCATCAACAGCCATGCCTCGCTGCTGCCGCGCTGGCGCGGCGCGGCGCCGATCCAGCGCGCCATCGAGGCCGGCGACGGCGAGAGCGGGGTGACCGTGATGCAGATGGAAGCCGGTCTGGATACCGGGCCGATGCTGCTCAAGGTCAGCACCCCGATCGGCGTGGACGACAGCGGCGGCAGCCTGCACGACCGCCTCGCCGCCCTCGGCCCCCGCGCGGTGATCGAGGCCATCGACGGCCTGGCCGCCGGCACCCTGATTGGCGAGGTGCAGGACGATGGCCTGGCCACCTACGCGCACAAGCTGAACAAGGACGAGGCGCGCCTCGACTGGACGCGTCCGGCAGAGGAGCTGGAACGCCTGATCCGCGCCTTCAATCCCTGGCCGATCTGCCACAGCACCCTCGATGGTGCGCCGCTCAAGGTGCTCGCCGCAAAGCTGGCAGACGGGCAGGGCGCAGCGGGGCAGGTGCTCGCCGCCGACAGGGACGGCCTGACGGTCGCCTGCGGCGAGGGCGCCCTGCGCCTGACCCGCCTGCAGCTGCCGGGCGGCAAGGCCCTGGCCTTCGCCGACCTGTACAACAGCCGGCGCGAGCAGTTCGCCCCCGGCAAGGTGCTGCTGTGATGAGGGCCGGGGCATGAACCCGCGCCTGGCCGCCGCCCGCGCCCTGGCCGCCGTGCTCAACGGCAAGGCCTCCCTGGGCAGCAGCCTGCCGCAGCAGCTGGACCGGGTCGAGCCGCGCGACCGCGGCCTGACCCAGGACCTGGCATTCGGCACCGCCCGCTGGCAGCCGCGCCTGGCCCTGCTGGCCGAGAAGCTGCTGCAGAAGCCCTTCAAGGCCGCCGATCGCGATGTCGAGGCGCTGCTGCTGATCGGCCTGTACCAGCTGTTCTACACGCGGATTCCGCCCCATGCGGCAATTGGCGAGACGGTGGCCTGCGTCGACAAGCTGAAGAAGTCTTCGCTCAAGGGCCTGCTCAATGCCGTGCTGCGCCGCGCCCAGCGCGAGGGCGAACAGCTGCTGGCCGAGCTGGAACGCGATCCGGTGGTGCGCACCGCCCACCCGCGCTGGTTGCAGAAAGCCCTCAAGGCCCACTGGCCGGAACACTGGGAAGCCATCTGCGCGGCCAACAACGCCCACCCGCCGCTGATCCTGCGGGTCAACCGGCGCCACGGCAGCCGCGATGACTACCTGGCCGAATTGCGCGCGGCGGGGGTCGAAGCCGAGCCCTGCGCCTTCAGTCAGGACGGTATCCGCCTGCTGCAGGCCTGCGACGTGACCGGCCTTCCGGGCTTCGCCGAGGGCCGGGTCAGCGTGCAGGACGAAGCCGCCCAGCTGGCCGCAGAATTGCTCGAACTGGCCCCCGGCCAGCGCGTGCTGGACGCCTGTTGCGCCCCGGGCGGCAAGACCTGCCACCTGCTCGAGGCCCAGCCGCAGCTGGCCGCGGTGGTGGCGGTGGACCTGGAAGAGAAGCGCCTGGTGCGGGTGCGCGAGAACCTCGCCCGGCTCAGCCTGCAGGCCGAACTGATCGCCGCCGATGCGCGCGCGGTCGATGCCTGGTGGGATGGCCAGGCCTTCCAGCGCATCCTGCTGGATGCCCCCTGTTCGGCCACCGGGGTGATTCGCCGCCATCCGGACATCAAGCTGACCCGCCAGGCCGAGGACATCCCTGCCCTGGCGCAGCTGCAGGGCGAGCTGCTGGACGCGCTGTGGCCGACCCTGGCGGTCGGCGGCATCCTGCTCTACGCCACCTGCTCGACGCTGCCCACGGAGAACACCGAGGTGATCGCCGGCTTTCTCGCCCGCACGCCCGGTGCCCGCGAGCTGGATATCGCCGGGCCATTCGGCCTGAAACAACCCCATGGCCGCCAGCTGCTCGCCCAGGCAGAGGGTCATGACGGTTTCTACTATGCCAAGCTGATCAAGATCGCCGCCGATCGCGGCTGAGGAACAGAGCGGATGAAGATCATCATTCTCGGCGCCGGCCAGGTCGGTGGCACCCTGGCCGAACACCTGGCCAGCGAGGCCAACGACATCACCGTGGTGGACACCGACAGCGACCGCCTGCGTCAGCTCGGCGACCGCCTGGACATTCGCACCGTGCAGGGCCGCGGCTCCTTTCCCGCGGTGCTGCGCCAGGCCGGGGCGGAAGACGCCGACATGCTGGTGGCGGTGACCAACAGCGACGAAGTCAACATGATCGCCTGCCAGGTGGCCTACACCCTGTTCCACACCCCGACCAAGATCGCCCGGGTGCGCGAGGCCGCCTACCTGTCGCGCAGCGGCCTGTTCAACAACGAGTCGATCCCGGTCGACGTGCTGATCAGCCCGGAACAGGTGGTGACCAACTACATCAAGCGCCTGATCGAATACCCCGGCGCCCTGCAGGTGATCGACTTCGCCGAGGGCAAGGCCCAGCTGGTGGCGGTCAAGGCCTACTATGGCGGGCCACTGGTCGGTCAGCAGCTGCGCCAGCTGCGCGAACACATGCCCAACGTGGACACCCGGGTGGCGGCGATCTTCCGCCGCAACCGGCCGATCATGCCCAAGGGCGACACGGTGATCGAGGCCGACGACGAGGTGTTCTTCATCGCCGCCAAGGCCCACATCCGCGCGGTGATGAGCGAGATGCGCCGTCTGGAGAACAGCTACAAGCGGGTGGTGATCGCCGGCGGCGGGCATATCGGCGAGCGCCTGGCCGAGGCCATCGAGAGCCGCTACCAGGTGAAGATCATCGAGATGAACCCGGCCCGCTGCCGTTACCTGTCGGAGAGCCTGGACAGCACCATCGTGCTGCAGGGCAGCGCCTCGGACCGAGACCTGCTAGTGGAGGAGAACATCAACGATGCCGACATCTTCCTCGCCCTGACCAACGACGACGAGGCCAACATCATGTCCTCGCTGCTGGCCAAGCGCCTCGGCGCGCGCAAGGTGATGACCATCATCAACAACCCGGCCTACGTCGACCTGGTCCAGGGCGGCGAGATCGACATCGCCATCAGCCCGCAGCTGGCCACCATCGGCACCCTGCTGACCCACGTGCGCCGCGGCGATATCGAGAGCGTGCATTCGCTGCGCCGCGGCGCAGCGGAGGCCATCGAGGCGATCGCCCATGGCGATGCCAAGTCGAGCAAGGTGGTCGGTCGCGCGATCGAGGAGATCGCCCTGCCGCCGGGCACCACCATCGGCGCGATCATCCGCGACGAAGAGGTGCTGATCGCCCACGACGACACGGTGATCGAGTCCGGCGACCACGTGATCCTGTTCCTGGTCGACAAGAAATACATCCGCGACGCCGAAAGCCTGTTCCAGGTCGGACTAACCTTTTTCTAAGAGCCACCGCTTGCGTGGTCCTCGGTCCACCTGCAAACAGGAGTCACCATGCTGGAATCCCTGGAAAAAATGCTCGCGCAAGGCATGGACAACGCCCTGCTGCGCTTCGGCCTGGGCAAGGGCTACCTGGATGCGGGAGAGTTCGCCCGCGCCGCCGAGCACTTCCAGCGCTGCGTGGAATTCGATGCGAACTATTCGGCGGCCTGGAAGCTGTTGGGCAAGGCGCACCTGGAACTGGGTGACCGGGCGGCCGCCGAGCACGCCTGGCAGCAGGGCATCGCCGCGGCCCAGAGCCACGGCGACAAGCAGGCGGAAAAGGAGATGACGGTGTTTCTCAAGCGCCTGCAGCGCCAGGCGCCGCAGGACTGAGCCTCAGTCCTCGACGAAACGCAGGCCCACGCCCTCGCTGTCCACGCGCATCACTTCCATCTGCAGCACCGGCGCCTCGATCGGCAGGTCCTGGACCTGTCCGGTGACCCGGGTGCCGGCCTCCAGACTGGCCAGTTGCGGGTGCTTGACGTAGACCCCTCCATCGGAGAGATCGCGGGTCTGCGCCACCAGCTCGCCGAAGCTCGGGTGACAGATCTTGATCCGGCATTTCATCGACGTACGGATGTGTTGGCGCTGGTTGGACATGGGTGCGGCGATCCTTGGCATGGGTCCTAAGGTTAATAGCGCAAGTTGCCGGCCACGCCCAGTGGCGCCGGCAGAAAAACCGCCATCGTGGGTCGATTTCCTCCGGCGCCATGGGATGGCGGCTAGTACCACTTCGCCTCGCCGTCCGGGCGCTTCTTGAAGCGCTTCATGCTCCACATGTACTGGCTCGGATAGGCGCGCACGTAGCGCTCGATCACCGCGCTCATGGCGGCCACGCCTTCCTCGACGTTCTCGCTGTACATGCCTTCGGGCGCGGCCTCGAAGATGACCTTGTAGCCGCTGCCATCGTCCAGGCGCAGCGCATGCAGGAACACGCCCCGGGCCTTGCCGCCGGCGAGCATGCCGGGCACGAACCTGCTGGTCAGGGTCGGCACGCCGCAGAAGGGCACGAATACACCGGAAGACCGGCTCGGCTCCGGATCGGCGGGAATACCCACGGCACCGCCGCGGCGCACCTCCTTGATGACACTGAGGATGCCCTCCTTGGTCGAGGGCGCCACGCGGTTGCCCATCTGCGCCCGCTGCCGGGCCAGCAGCTCGTCCACCGCCTTGAGCTTGGGCGGGCGGTAGAAGATGACCGGCTTGCACTGCGCGCAGTAGAAATGGTTGAGCACTTCCCAGTTGCCCAGGTGACTGGTGATGCCGACCACGCCCTTGCCGGACGCCAGGGCCTGCTGCAGCACCTCCAGGCCCTCGACCTCGCGCACCAGGGCCAGCGACCTGTGCGCCGGCCAGACCCAGGCGCAGGCGCTTTCGGTGAGGGTCTTGCCGATGTCCGCCAGGGTGTCGCGCAACAGGCGCTGATGGGCCGCCGCATCCAGCTCGGGAAAGCACTTGCTCAGGTTGATGCTGGCGACATCGCGCGAGCCGTTGGGCAGCTTCCACATCAGCCAGCCGATGGCGGCGCCCAGGCCTTGCACGGCGCGCCAGGGCAACAGAGCCAGCAGGTGCAGAAAGCCCACCACCAACGCTCCTTTGAGCTTCTCCACAGGCAACTCCCGAAAATTGCAAAGCGCCTATTGTAACCAGGCGGCGGCGCGCCTGGCAGGCGGCAACTGCGGGACCGCGCGGCGATGCCGCCCGGGCTCCGCTACCGAGGCGGTTAATTGGCGATCAGCACCGGGTAGCGGTCGCAGTCGGTGGTGTGGTCCATGACCATGCCGGCAGCCTGCATGTAGGCGTAGCAGATGGTCGGACCGACGAAGGTGAAGCCGGCCTTCTTCAGCGCCCGGCTCATGGCCTCGGCCTCGGCGGTGACGGCCGGCACCTGACTGCGCTCGCTGAAGTGGTTGACCTTGGGTGCGCCGCCGACGAAGGACCAGAGCAACCCCACCGGGTCCTCCAGCCTCAGCCAGGCCTGGGCATTCTGCCGCACGGCCCTGAGCTTGAGGCGGTTGCGGATGATCCCCGGGTCCTGCATCAGGGCCTCGATCTCCTCGTCGCTCAGCTGCGCCAGGCGCTCGGCGTCGAAACCGAACAGCACCTGGCGGTAGCGGGCGCGCTTCTTCAGCACGGTGATCCACGACAGGCCGGCCTGGAAGCCTTCCAGCAGCAACAGCTCGAACAGGGCCTGGGGATCGCGTTGCGGCACCCCCCATTCCTGGTCGTGATAGGCCTGGTAGAGGGGGTCTTCGGTGCACCAGAAGCAGCGTGGCATAGGGCCTTCCCGGGCGGCGGAGGCCGCCAGGATTGGGGTATACTCCCGCCCTTTCTGTCGCAGCCTCAACAGGTGAATTTTTCGTGAGCCAGACTACGCCTGCCGTGCGCACCTTCCAAGACCTGATCCTGACCCTGCAGCAGTACTGGGCCGAGCAGGGCTGCGTGGTGCTGCAGCCCTACGATATGGAAGTGGGCGCCGGCACCTTCCACACCGCCACCTTCCTGCGCGCCGTCGGCCCGGAAACCTGGAACGCCGCCTACGTGCAACCCAGCCGCCGCCCCACCGACGGCCGCTACGGCGAGAACCCCAATCGCCTGCAGCATTACTACCAGTTCCAGGTGGTTTTGAAGCCCAATCCGGAGAACTTCCAGGAGCTCTACCTGGGCTCGCTGGCGGCCATCGGCATCGACCCGCTGGTGCACGACATCCGCTTCGTCGAGGACAACTGGGAATCGCCGACCCTGGGCGCCTGGGGCCTGGGCTGGGAGATCTGGCTGAACGGCATGGAAGTCACCCAGTTCACCTACTTCCAGCAGGTCGGCGGCATCGAGTGCTACCCGGTGACCGGCGAGATCACCTACGGCCTGGAGCGCCTGGCCATGTACATCCAGGGCGTCGATTCGGTGTACGACCTGGTGTGGACCGACGGCCCGTTCGGCAAGGTCACCTACGGCGACGTGTTCCATCAGAACGAGGTGGAGCAGTCCACCTACAACTTCGAGCACGCCAACGTCGACAAGCTGTTCGAGCTGTTCGACTTCTACGAGAGCGAAGCCAACCGCCTGATCGAGCTGGAGCTGCCGCTGCCGACCTACGAGATGGTGCTCAAGGCCTCGCACACCTTCAACCTGCTCGACGCCCGCCGCGCCATCTCGGTGACCGAGCGCCAGCGCTACATCCTGCGCGTGCGCACCCTGGCCCGCGCCGTGGCCCAGAGCTACCTGCAGGCGCGACGCAAACTCGGCTTCCCCATGGCCACCCCCGAACTGCGTGACGAAGTACTGGCCAAGCTGGAGGCTGCAGAATGAGTGCATTGGATTTCCTCGTCGAACTGGGCACCGAAGAGCTGCCGCCGAAGGCCCTGAAGAGCCTCGGCGAGGCTTTCCTCGCCGGCATCGAGAAGGGCCTCAAGGCCGCCGGCCTGGACTACCAGGCCAGCCGCTTCTACGCCGCGCCGCGCCGCCTGGCCGTGCAGATCGACCAGCTGGCGAGCCAGCAACCCGATCGCAGCAACACCCTCGACGGCCCGCCGCTGCAGGCCGCCTTCAACGCCGAAGGGCAGCCGACCCAGGCGGCCCTGGGCTTCGCCAAGAAGTGCGGCGTGGAGCTGGAACAGATCGACCGCAGCGGCCCCAAGCTGCGCTATACCCAGCGCATTCCCGGGCAACCGGCCAGCGCCCTGCTGCCGGCGATCGTCGAAACCTCGCTGAACGAGCTGCCGATTCCCAAGCGCATGCGCTGGGCGGCGCGCCGCGACGAGTTCGTGCGGCCGACCCAGTGGCTGGTGATGCTGTTTGGCGACAACGTGATCGACTGCGAGATCCTCGCCCAGAAGGCCGGCCGCGAGTCCCGCGGCCATCGCTTCCACAGCCCGAGCAAGGTGCGCATCAGCACGCCGGCCACCTACCTGGAAGACCTGCGCAGCGCCTACGTGCTGGCCGACTTCGCCGAGCGTCGCGAACTGATCGCCCAGCGAATTGCCGAGCTGGCTGCCGAGCAGCAGGGCACGGCAATTGTCCCGGCAGGCCTGCTCGATGAAGTCAGCGCCCTGGTCGAGTGGCCGGTGCCGCTGGTCTGCGCCTTCGAGGAACGCTTCCTCGAGGTGCCCCAGGAGGCGCTGATCACCACCATGCAGGACAACCAGAAGTACTTCTGCCTGCTGGACGCCAATGGCAAGTTGCTGCCGCGCTTCATCACCGTGGCCAACGTCGAGAGCAAGGACCCGGCGCAGATCATCAGCGGCAACGAGAAGGTCGTGCGCCCGCGCCTGACCGATGCCGAGTTCTTCTTCAAGCAGGACCAGAAGCACAAGCTCGAGCACTTCAACCAGCGCCTGGCCGGCGTGGTGTTCCAGGCCCAGCTCGGTTCGGTCTATGAGAAGGCCCAGCGGGTATCGACGCTCGCCGCCTTCATCGCCGAACGGGTCGGCGGCGACGCCGAGCGCGCGGCGCGCGCCGGTATCCTCTGCAAGTGCGACCTGGCCAGCGAGATGGTCGGCGAGTTTCCCGAGATGCAGGGCATTGCCGGCTACTACTACGCCAAGCATGACGGCGAGGCCGAAGACGTCGCCCTGGCGCTGAACGAGCAATACATGCCGCGTGGCGCCGGCGCCGAGTTGCCGAGCACCCTGACCGGCGCCGCGGTGGCCCTGGCCGACAAGCTCGACACCCTGGTCGGCATCTTCGGCATCGGCATGCTGCCCACCGGCAGCAAGGACCCCTACGCCCTGCGCCGAGCGGCCCTGGGTGTGCTGCGCATCCTCATCGAGAAGGGCCTGGACCTGGATCTGAACGAAGCCGTGGCGGTCGCTATCGAGCAGTTCGGCGACAAGGTCAAGGCCGAGGGGCTGGCGGTCCAGGTGCAGGACTTCGTCTTCGACCGCCTGCGCGCGCGCTACGAAGACGAAGGCGTCGACGTGGCCGTGTACCAGTCGGTGCGCGCCCTGAGTCCCAGCGCGCCGCTGGACTTCGATCAGCGCGTGCAGGCGGTCCAGGCCTTCCGCGCACGCAGCGAGGCCGAGGCCCTGGCCGCGGCGAACAAGCGCGTGTCGAACCTGCTGAGCAAGTTCGACGGCCAGGTTCCCGCCCAGGTCGACGCCGCGCTGCTGCAGGAGCCGGCCGAACAGGCCCTGGCCGCGGCCGTGGCGCAGGCGGAGCAGGCGGTGCTGCCGATGGCCGCCGCGCGCTGCTACCGCGAGGCCTTGGAGCAGCTGGCCAGTCTGCGCGAACCGGTGGACAGCTTCTTCGAGGCGGTGCTGGTGAATGCCGACGACACGGCCGTGCGGGCCAACCGCTACGCCCTGCTGGCACGCCTGCGCGGGCTGTTCCTCGGCGTGGCCGACATCTCCGTGCTGGGCTGAAGCCCGGCCAAGACGGAATAGGGTGCCGGTCGGCAGACCACGGGTCTGCCGACTGGAATCCGCGCTCCTCAGCTCGAAGCGACCGATATGAAACTGCTGATTCTCGACCGCGACGGCGTCATCAATCACGACTCCGACGCCTACATCAAGAACCTCGAGGAATGGATTCCCCTGCCCGGGGCCATTGAGGCGATCGCCAGTCTGTCCAAGGCCGGCTGGACGGTGGCCGTGGCCACCAACCAGTCCGGTCTGGCCCGCGGCTATTACGACCTGGCGACCCTGGACGCCATGCATGCGCGGCTGCGCGAGCTGGTGGCGGAGCAGGGCGGCGAGCTGGGCCTGGTCGTCCATTGCCCGCACGGTCCGGACGACGGCTGCGATTGCCGCAAGCCAAAGCCCGGTATGCTGCGCACCATTGCCGAGCATTACCAGGTGTCGCTGGCCGGCGTATGGTTCGTCGGCGACAGCAGCGGTGACCTCGACGCCGCCCGCGCCGTCGACTGTCAGCCCGTGCTGGTCAAGACCGGCAAGGGTCAGCGGACCCTCGCCAAGCCGCTGCCAGCGGGTACCCTGGTATTCGATGATCTGCCGGCCGTGGCCGCGCAGCTTCTCCTCAGATAACGCAGGCCTGGCCTGCCACGGTAAGAGCTCCCATGTCGACAGTGCAGTCCATCAGAACCGTCCTTTTCTACCTGTTGCTGTCTGCCAGTGCTTGCTTCTGGTGCATCCTCAGCATGTTCGTCGCGCCCTTCCTGCCGTTCCGCGCGCGCTACCGCTTCGTCAACCAGACCTGGTGCCGCTGCGCCGTGTGGCTGGCCAAGGTGGTGGTGGGCATTCGCTATGAGGTCAAAGGCCTCGAGCACATCCCGCAGCAGCCGTGCGTGATCCTCGCCAAGCACCAGAGCACCTGGGAAACCTTCTTCCTCTCGGCCTTGTTCGAGCCGCTCAGCCAGGTGGTCAAGCGCGAGCTGCTTCGCGTGCCGTTCTTCGGCTGGGCGATGGCCATGCTCAGCCCCATTGCGATCGACCGAAGCAACCCCAAGGCAGCCCTCAAGCAGCTCGCCAAACAGGGCCACGAGCGCCTGCAGCAGGGCGCCTGGGTGCTGATCTTCCCGGAAGGCACGCGTATTCCCACGGGGCATATCGGCAAGTTCTCGCGAGGCGGCGCGGCGCTGGCGGTCAATGCCGGACTGCCGGTGCTGCCGGTGGCGCACAACGCCGGCGAGTTCTGGCCCAAGGAAGGCTGGAGCAAGACGCCAGGCACCATTCAGGTGGTATTCGGCCCGCTGATGTACGCAGAAGGGAGCGGGCCACGGGCGATTGCCGAACTGAATGACCGCGCCTTCGCCTGGGTCGCCCAGACCCAGCGCGAGATCGGCGCCCTGAGCGCCGATGCGACGCCAAGCGAGCCCGTCGAGTCCGCCTGAGCGAAATGTGGATAAGCTGTGTGTAAATAACTCGACCGACCACCAGCTTGTTATGTAACAAGCTGATTTATATAAATTTTATTCGATCAGGCGAATTTTCGATTTTGGTGGGTAAGTTTTCCAGGCATAGAAAAGCCGGCCAGTTTGGCCGGTTTTTTTTGCCCGGGTGCAGCTCAAGTACGCAGGCGCCGACAAGGCCGGTAGCTTCATCCGTAAAAACAAAGAACCCGCCGAGGCGGGTTCTTTCCTGACCATTCGACATCCTGTCGGCGCATCCTAGCGATGGTCAATCATCCTTGATTCCGAGCGAGTCCTTCGCTCAGTGGATTGGGTGTAGATTAATCTCCACCCGGGTCGGGAGATAGTGCCAAACGCCGCCAGTCCATGTAAGCCATTGGCTATTCAGTCGGGCTAACGCCACGATCCGGCACGTTACACCCGCTGCGCGCTGTGATCCGGCAGCTCTAACTGCGCCTGCCGCGCGGGGCTCGATTCAAGGAAGCGCTGTATGTCGATGACTGTTGTCACCCATGAATGTAGCGCTTGCGATTTCAGTCGCTGGGACTCACTCAGCTGGGTGTACCGCTTTTATCTAGATGGCGAAACCAGGGTCACCATGCAATCGGCATTGGGCTGGTGTCATGGCTGCAGTGACTTGAGAGTGGTTGAAGTGTTGCCCTCCGCACAAGCCGAGGGCCAACTGCAACGCCCATAAGGGTCAACTTCTCACACCCTGGTTGCGGCGGCGTGCTGACGGCAGCCTGCGACGGCACACGGCTAAGCATGCGCCTGACAGAGCAGGCCGTTGATCTCGGATGACGACGCACGGGCTAGATAGGGGTCAAGGGAGCTGCCTATCTCATCTGCCCGAGTCCTCCAGGCGGACGGCAAACGCTCCGGGCGCTATATGCACCAACGAAGATCGGCCCAGGCAACCCGATCTCGTCTCATGCCTATCGCTAGAGTCCGGTTAAGCGCTCTCGGCACAATGCCTTGTGCTACACAGCGTTGCCGAGCAATAGAAAACCCGGCTCTGGGCCGGGTTTTCTACTCATCGCACGGCAACTAATGCCCCGTGATAAGGCCTACACGTCGAGGTTGGACACCGCCAGGGCGTTGGTCTCGATAAAGTCGCGGCGCGGTTCGACTTCGTCGCCCATCAGGGTATTGAAGATCTGGTCCGCGGCAATCGCGTCTTCGATACGCACCTTGAGCATGCGCCGGACTTCCGGATCCATGGTGGTTTCCCACAGCTGGTCCGGGTTCATCTCGCCGAGCCCCTTGTAGCGCTGAATGCTGTGGCGCTTGGTGCTCTCGGTCATCAACCAGCCCAGGGCGTCCTTGAAGGTGCTGACCGGCTTCTTGCGCTCGCCACGCTGCACATAGGCGCCTTCCTCGAGCAGATTGTTCAGCTGATCGCCCAGGCTGGTGACCGTCTTGTAGTCGTTGCTGGAGAAGAAGTCACGGTTGAAGGTGATATAGCTGGAGTTGCCGTGGGAGATCAGCTCGACCTCCGGCAGCCACAGGTGGCGCTCGTGGTCTTCGCGCAGGCTGGTCTTGTAGACCAGGCCGGATTTCTCCATGGTCTTCAGGCGCGCGGCGAACAGCTCCAGCCAGGCCTGCATGGCGTCCTTGTCGGCCAGTTGCTCGAGGCTTACTGCCGGCAGGTAGACGAAATGCTCGGTCAGTTCCAGCGGGTACAGGCGCGAGAGGCGCTTGAGGGTCTTCATCACGGTGCGGTAGTCGTTGACCAGGCGCTCCAGGGCCTCGCCGGACAGGCCGGGGGCGCTCTCGTTGACGTGCAGGCTGGCGTCCTCCAGGGCCGACTGGGTCATGTATTCCTCCATGGCCTCGTCGTCCTTGATGTACTGCTCCTGCTTGCCCCGCTTGACCTTGTACAGCGGCGGCTGGGCGATGTAGATGTAGCCACGCTCGACCAGTTCCGGCAACTGACGGAAGAAGAAGGTCAGGAGCAGGGTGCGGATGTGCGAACCGTCGACGTCAGCATCGGTCATGATGATGATGTTGTGGTAGCGCAGCTTGTCGATGTTGTATTCCTCGCGGCCGATGCCACAGCCCAGGGCGGTGATCAGGGTGCCGACCTCCTGGGAGGAAATCATCTTGTCGAAGCGCGCCTTCTCGACGTTGAGGATCTTGCCCTTGAGCGGCAGGATCGCCTGGGTCTTGCGGTTGCGCCCCTGCTTGGCCGAGCCGCCCGCGGAGTCACCCTCCACTATGTAGAGTTCGGAGAGCGCCGGGTCCTTTTCCTGGCAGTCGGCCAGCTTGCCGGGCAGACCGGCGATGTCCAGGGCGCCCTTGCGACGGGTCATTTCGCGGGCCTTGCGCGCCGCCTCACGGGCGCGGGCGGCGTCGATCATCTTGCCGACCACGGCCTTGGCTTCGTTGGGGTTCTCCAGGAGGAACTCGGAGAAGTACTTGCCCATTTCCTGCTCGACCGCGGTCTTCACCTCGGAGGAGACCAGCTTGTCCTTGGTCTGCGAACTGAACTTGGGGTCCGGGACCTTCACCGAGATGATCGCGGTGAGGCCTTCCCGGGCATCGTCCCCGGTGGTGGAAATCTTGTGCTTCTTGGCCAGGCCTTCCTGCTCGATATAGGCATTCAGGTTACGCGTCAGCGCGGAGCGGAAGCCGGCCAGGTGGGTACCGCCATCGCGCTGCGGAATGTTGTTGGTGAAGCACAACAGGTTCTCGTTGAAGCTGTCGTTCCACTGCAAGGCGACTTCGACACCGACCCCATCATCGCGCTGCACGCTGAAGTGGAACACCTGATTAACGGTGGACTTGTTGATGTTCAGGTACTCGACGAAGGCGCGCAGACCACCCTCGTACTTGAACAACTCCTCCTTGCCGGTGCGCTCGTCCTTGAGGACGATGCCCACGCCGGAGTTGAGGAAGGACAGTTCGCGCAGGCGCTTGGCGAGGATGTCCCAGCTGAAATGAATATTGTGGAAGGTTTCTTCCGAAGGGCGGAAGTGGATCTGGGTGCCGGTGCCATCGGTATCGCCCACGGCCGCGAGCGGTGCCTGGGGAACGCCATGAACATAGGTCTGCTCCCAGATCTTGCCGTGACGGCGAATGGTCAGGATTAGTTCCTTGGACAGCGCGTTGACCACCGAGACACCCACGCCGTGCAGCCCGCCGGAGACCTTGTAGCTGTTATCGTCGAACTTACCGCCGGCATGCAGCACGGTCATGATCACTTCGGCGGCAGAGACCCCTTCATCCTTGTGGATGTCCACCGGAATGCCACGACCGTTGTCACGCACGCTGATGGACTCATCCGGGTGGATGGTGATGGTGATCTCGCTGCAATGGCCGGCGAGCGCTTCGTCAATCGAGTTGTCGACCACCTCGAAGACCATATGGTGCAGACCACTGCCATCGTCGGTATCGCCGATGTACATACCAGGTCGCTTGCGTACGGCATCCAGGCCCTTCAGGACCTTGATGTTATTGGAGTCGTACGTTTGGTTTTCGCTCATGCCTTCACTCCCGGTGGTCGTGGGTCTGGGTGATGCCGCCATGTTCCACGTGGAACATGGCAACCGGCGTATCCGTGCGCCAGCCTTCCCTCAACAATTCATGGTCTACACAGGTGATAAACACCTGGCAGTGCAAATCTTCCAATAAACGGCAAAGCGCGCGACGGTGCTGCTCGTCCAGTTCTGACGGCAAGTCATCCACCAGATAGATGCACTGGCCGCGCTTGGCCTGATCAACCAAATGCCCCTGGGCAATGCGCAGGGCACAGACAACCAACTTCTGCTGGCCACGGGACAAGATATCCGCGGCGTTATGGGCGCCCAGCCGCAACCTGAGATCGGCGCGCTGCGGGCCGGATTGCGTATGCCCGATCTGCTGATCGCGGGGCAGCGAAGTGGCCAGTACCTGACTCAGCTCACGCTCCTTGTCCCAGCCCCGGTAGTAGCTGAGTGTCAGTCCTTGTAGCTCGACCAACTCACTCAACACGCCCTCGAACACCGGCTTGAGCAGTTGAATATAGGCACGCCTATAGCCGTCGATCTCGTCGCTGGCCAGGCACAGTTCGCGGTCCCAGGCCGCCTGCGAAGCGGCGTCAAGTGTACCATGCCGCAGCCATGAGTTCCGCTGCCGCAGGGCCTTCTGCAGCCTCTGCCAGGCTCCAAGGAAGCGAGGTTCCACGTGGAACACCCCCCAATCGAGAAACTGTCGACGAACCTTGGGCGCCCCCTCCAGCAAGCGAAAACTGTCCGGATTAATCAGCTGCAGCGGCAGCGCATCGGCCAGTTGCGCGGCGCTGCGGGCACTCTCGCCGTCGATGCGTATCTGCAGCTCACCCTGACGATCACGGGACACGCCCAGGTTGCACAACCGGCCATCAGCCTGCTGGACCTGGCCGAACACGGTGCAGGTTGGTTGCTCGTACTGGATCAGCGGCAGCAGCCGATTGCTGCGAAAGGAACGGGCCAGGCCCAGCAGATGAATGGCCTCGAGCAAGCTGGTCTTGCCGCTGCCGTTGGCGCCGTGAAGGATATTGATGCGAGGGGAGGGGGAGAGGGTCACCGGGTGCAGGTTGCGCACCGCGGTGACCGTGACGCGGGTCAGGGACATTTAAGGGTTACAGGCGCATCGGCATCACGACGTAGGAGGAATCGTCGTTGTCTGCCTCCTGAACCAACGCACTGCTGTTGGCATCGGAGAGAATCAGGCGCACCTGCTCGGTGGTCATCACGCCGAGCACGTCCAGCAGATAGCTGACGTTGAAGCCGATCTCCAGGGCGCTGCCGTTATAGTCGACGGCAATCTCCTCCTCGGCCTCTTCCTGCTCCGGGTTGTTGGCCTGAATCTTCAGCAGGCCCGCCGCCAGCTGCAGACGGATGCCCCGGTACTTCTCGTTGGACAGAATCGCGGTGCGGCTGAAGGCTTCACGCAGCCCCTGACGGTCGGCCACCACCAGCTTGTCACCGCCGCGCGGCAACACGCGCTCGTAGTCCGGGAACTTGCCGTCTACCAGCTTGGAGGTGAACGTGAACTCGCCGGTGGTGGCGCGGATATGGTTCTGCCCGAGCACCACGCTGACGCTACCATCCTGCTCGGTGAGCAGGCGCGCCAGCTCTAGGATGCCCTTGCGCGGCACGATGACCTGGTGACGCTCGACCTGCTCGATCGCCGCCTCCATAGAGCACATCGCCAGACGATGACCGTCGGTTGCCACCGCGCGCAGCACGCCGCTCTGCACCTCCAGGAGCATGCCGTTAAGGTAATAGCGCACGTCCTGCTGGGCCATGGCGAAGCTGGTCCGCTCGATCAGGCGGCGCAGCTTGCTCTGCACCAGGCTGAAGGTCAGCGAACCCGGACCTTCCTCGACCGTGGGGAAATCGTTGGCCGGCAGGGTGGACAGGGTGAACCGGCTGCGGCCAGCCTTGACCAGCAGCTTCTGCTCGTCGACGCGAATGTCGATCAACG
Organism: Pseudomonas sp. LPB0260; assembly: GCF_013388395.1. Lineage (NCBI taxonomy): Bacteria > Pseudomonadati > Pseudomonadota > Gammaproteobacteria > Pseudomonadales > Pseudomonadaceae > Pseudomonas > Pseudomonas sp. LPB0260. Next base: position 1,210,112 of record NZ_CP058247.1, read on the forward strand.
CATCGCTCGGCAGGCTCTTGCAGATATCCATCAGCTTGCGCGCCGGCACGGTGATCTCGCCCGGTTCGGCGGCATCTTCGAGGGTGACCCGTCCGACCAGTTCGACTTCCAGGTCGGTGCCGGTCAGCGACAGCTGCTGGCCTTCGACGACCAGCAACACGTTGGACAATACCGGCAAGGTCTGGCGACGTTCCACGACGCCGGCGACCAGTTGCAGCGGTTTCAACAGGGCTTCTCGTTGAATGGTGAAATGCATGGTCTAGTCCCTTGCCTAGTGGAAATGCGTAATTAAGTGGTCAGTGTACGCAGCAGATTCTTGTAGTCCTCGCGGATGTCCGCGTCGGATTCCCTAAGTTCAGCAATCTTACGGCATGCGTGCAATACCGTGGTGTGATCGCGGCCGCCGAAGGCATCGCCGATCTCCGGCAGGCTGTGGTTGGTCAGCTCCTTCGACAGCGCCATGGCCACCTGCCGTGGCCGTGCCACCGAACGCGAGCGGCGCTTGGACAGCAGGTCGGAAATCTTGATCTTGTAGTACTCGGCCACCGTGCGCTGGATGTTGTCGATGCTGACCAGCTTGTCCTGCAGGGCCAGCAGATCCTTCAGCGACTCACGGATCAGCTCAATGGTGATGTCGCGGCCCATGAAGTGGGAATGGGCGATCACCCGCTTCAGCGCCCCTTCCAGTTCGCGCACGTTGGAACGGATGCGCTGGGCGATGAAGAACGCGGCGTCATGCGGCAGGTCGACCTTGGCCTGGTCGGCCTTCTTCATCAGGATGGCCACCCGGGTTTCCAGTTCGGGCGGCTCGACCGCCACGGTCAGGCCCCAGCCGAAGCGCGACTTCAAACGCTCCTCGAGCCCTTCGATCTCCTTCGGGTAGCGATCGCTGGTGAGGATCACCTGCTGGCCGCCTTCGAGCAGCGCATTGAAGGTATGAAAGAACTCCTCCTGGGAGCGCTCCTTCTTGGCGAAGAACTGGATGTCATCGATCAGCAGGGCATCCACCGAACGGTAGAAGCGCTTGAACTCGTTGATCGCATTGAGCTGCAACGCCTTGACCATGTCGGCGACGAAGCGCTCCGAGTGCAAGTAGACCACCTTGGCATTGGGATTCTTGGCCAGCAGGTGGTTGCCCACGGCGTGCATCAGGTGGGTCTTGCCCAAGCCCACGCCACCGTAGAGGAACAACGGGTTGTAGCCGTGCTTGGGATTATCGGCAACCTGCCAGGCAGCCGCTCGGGCCAGCTGGTTGGATTTGCCCTCGACGAAGTTGTCGAAGGTGAAGGTGCGGTTCAGGTAGCTGGTGTGCTTGAGCGCCCCCTCGACCTGCACCGTGCGCTCGCTGCGTACCGGCTGCTGGACCGCCGTGGACTGCGCCATGCTATCGAACTTCGCCCGCGACGGCGGCTCGACTGCCGCAGGATTGACCGGCGGCGGATTGACCGGCACAGGGCTGGCCGCCACTGCGCTGGCTGGCTGCCGAATGCTGGCGCCGCCCGCCGCAACTCGTGGAGCCGCGGAGCGCTTGCTACCTATTAATAAGGAAAGCGCCGGCACCAGGCCGTTGGTCCGTTCTGCCAACAGCTCGAGCAGACGGCCCAGGTACTTCTCATTGACCCAATCGAGCACGAAACGGTTCGGCGCATAGACACGAAGCTCGTCGCCTTCGGCTTCGACCTGCAGTGGACGGATCCAGGTGTTGAATTGCTGAGCAGGCAGTTCATCGCGCAGAAGCTCCACGCACTGCTGCCAAAGTTCCACGGACACGGATATCCCCTAAGTCGTAAGGCGGTGAGGCAAAAACAGCCGCCATTGTAGCCGCCGGAGCACGAGTTATCCACATGAAAGCGTCGCGTCATCCAACCAAATCAGGCGCTTGCGCCCATTCCTGAAAAAGTCAATCACGCCCCTGAAGTCTGTGGATAACCGCCACGGAAACCAGCGGACAACCCCAGGGATAACCCATGGTATAAATCGTCTGTGGATAACCAGACATTTCATCCCCAGCTTATCCGCGCCAACCGCACAGGCCCAGCACCGTTTTCTGACAGACTTACTCCAGCGCGAAGCCCGCTAATCCAGGGGCTTAGAAGCGCTTATCCACAGATGACGGGTGTCCTAATCATTACAAACACTTCTAAACATCTTTAAATATTCTCTTCTTTATATTTCTTCTGATCGGAAGAAAGCCTGGTTGGAAATTGACCTGCCCCCGGCTTTCTCTACAATCGCCGGTCTCTTAAAACCGGGGCCATTCCGGCCCGTCGACGACCACCAGGTACCGCACCATGAAACGCACTTTCCAACCCAGCACCATCAAGCGCGCTCGCACCCACGGCTTCCGTGCCCGTATGGCCACCAAGAACGGTCGCGCAGTCCTGTCGCGTCGTCGCGCCAAAGGCCGCAAGCGTCTGGCCGTCTAAGCATTCTGTCTTGTGGTGAGTCGAGGCTTCGGTCGGGAAAAGCGTCTGCTAACTCCCCGCCAGTTCAAGGCAGTCTTCGACTCCCCCAGCGGCAAGGCTCCGGGCAGAAATGTCCTGCTGCTCGCGCGCAACAACGAGCTCGATCATCCCCGTCTGGGTCTGGTGATCGGCAAGAAGAGCGTCAAGCTCGCGGTTGAGCGCAATCGCCTGAAACGCCAGATCCGCGAATCGTTCCGCCTCAACCAGGACAACCTGGCAGGCTGGGACATCGTGGTGGTTGCGCGTAAAGGCTTGGGCGATCTGCAGAATGCCGAACTGGCTCAACAGTTCGGCAAGCTCTGGAAGCGTCTGGCACGCAACCAGCCCGGCCAGCAGGCCAATGCCCAACCCGGGGTGAACGACGGTCCCCATGCGTAAACTGGCTTTAGCTTCAATCCAGTTCTACCGCTACGCCATTAGCCCGCTGATGGCCAACCACTGTCGTTTCTATCCCAGCTGTTCTTGCTACGCGCAGGAAGCCATCGAGCATCATGGTCTTCTGCGTGGTGGCTGGCTGACCCTGCGTCGGCTCGGTCGCTGTCACCCGTGGAATCCCGGTGGCTACGACCCGGTACCCCTCTCGAATACCTCCCGTTCCTCTTCGATGGCCGAATAATCATGGATATTCAACGCACGATCCTGATCGTCGCCCTGGCAATCGTGTCCTATGTGATGGTTCTCCAGTGGAACCAGGACTACGGCCAAGCTGCCCTGCCGACTCAGACCGCCACATCCAGCAGCAGCGTACCGGGCCTGCCGGAAACGGCTGCGGCCACCAGCAGTGACGACGTGCCGACGGCTGGCACCGAGGTCAGCGAACCGAGCGTGATCAGCAGCCCGGTCAGCGAAGAGCTGATCCGGGTCAAGACCGACGTGCTGGACCTGTCCATCGACCCGCGCGGCGGTGACGTGGTGCAGCTGCATCTGCTGCAGTACCCGCGTCGCCAGGATCGCCCGGATGTCCCGTTTCAGCTGTTCGACAACGGCGGCGAGCGCCTGTACCTGGCCCAGAGCGGCCTGACCGGCGCCAACGGCCCCGATGCGCGCGCCAGCGGCCGACCGCTGTACAACAGCGAGCAGCGCGAGTACCGCATGGCGGAGGATCAGGACCAGCTGGTCGTAGAACTGCAGTTCAGCGAAGCCGGGGTCAACTACACCAAGCGCTTCACCTTTGAACGCGGCCAGTACGACCTGAACGTCAGCTATCTGATCGATAACCAGAGTGCCCAGGCCTGGACCGGCAACCTGTTCGCCCAGCTCAAGCGCGACGACAGCGGTGACCCATCCTCGAGCACCGCTACCGGCACCGCCACCTACCTGGGTGCCGCGCTCTGGACCAAGGAAAAGCCCTACACCAAGGTGTCGACGGGCGACATGGACGACAAGAACCTGCGCGAAACGGTGACCGGCGGCTGGATCGCCTGGCTGCAGCACTATTTCGTCACCGCCTGGGTCCCGGCGAAGGACAGCACCAACCTGGTGCAGACCCGCAAGGACAGCCAGGGTAACTACATCATCGGCTTCACCGGCCCGGCGTTGAACGTCCCGGCAGGCGCCAGTGCCGAGACCAGCGCGATCCTCTACGCCGGCCCGAAGACCCAGGAAAACCTCGAGGCGTTGTCGCCGGGCCTGGACCTGACCGTCGACTACGGCATCCTCTGGTTCCTCGCCAAACCGATCTTCTGGCTGCTCGGCCATATCCACGACCTGCTGGGCAACTGGGGCTGGTCGATCATCGTCCTGACCATCATCATCAAGCTGGCGTTCTTCCCGCTGTCGGCCGCCAGCTACAAGTCGATGGCGCGCATGCGTGCGGTATCGCCCAAGCTGCAGGCGCTGAAGGAGCAGTTTGGCGACGACCGCCAGAAGATGTCCCAGGCGATGATGGAGCTGTACAAGAAGGAAAAGATCAATCCGCTGGGCGGCTGCCTGCCGATCCTGGTGCAGATGCCGGTGTTCCTGGCCCTCTACTGGGTGCTCCTGGAAAGCGTGGAAATGCGCCAGGCCCCTTGGATGCTCTGGATCACCGACCTGTCGATCAAGGACCCCTTCTTCATCCTGCCGATCATCATGGGCGCCACCATGTTCATCCAGCAGCAGCTCAACCCGACGCCGCCGGATCCGATGCAGGCCAGGGTGATGAAGATGATGCCGATCATCTTCACCTTCTTCTTCCTCTGGTTCCCCGCCGGTCTGGTGCTGTACTGGGTGGTCAACAACGTCCTGTCGATCGGCCAGCAGTGGTACATTACCCGCAAGATCGAAGCCGCGAGCAAGGCCGCTGCCGCCTGACCCGCCCCAGCTTCTGAGCGCTAAACAAGACGCCCCCGCAGTGGGGCGTCTTGCTATCCAGCATTCGGAGTCCAGCATGCAAACAGCCCGTGAAACCATTGCCGCCGTCGCCACCGCTCAAGGACGGGGCGGAGTCGGCATCGTGCGCGTCTCCGGCCCGCTGGCGGAGCAGATCGCCCTGACCATCTGCCAACGCCAGCTGCAGCCGCGCTATGCCCACTACGGCGCGTTCTACGCCGGCCCCGAGCAACTGATCGACGAAGGCCTGGCGCTGTACTTTCCGGGCCCGAACTCCTTTACTGGTGAGGATGTACTCGAACTGCAGGGACATGGCGGGCCCGTGGTGCTGGACCTGCTGCTGCGTCGCTGCCTGGAACTCGGCGCGCGCCTGGCGCGGCCAGGCGAGTTCAGCGAACGGGCCTTCCTCAACGACAAACTCGACCTGGCCCAGGCCGAGGCCATCGCCGACCTGATCGAGGCCAGCTCCGAACAGGCCGCGCGCAACGCCCTGCGCTCGCTGCAAGGGGAGTTCTCCCGGCGCATCCACGCCCTCACCGAACGCCTGATCCAGCTGCGCATCTATGTCGAGGCCGCCATCGACTTCCCCGAGGAGGAAATCGACTTCCTCGCTGACGGTCATGTCCTGGCGCTGTTGCAGGGCGTGCGCGAAGACTTATCCACAGTACTGCGCGAGGCCGGTCAGGGTGCGTTGCTGCGCGACGGCATGACAGTGGTGATCGCCGGCCGGCCCAACGCCGGCAAGTCGAGCCTGCTCAACGCCCTGGCCGGCCGCGAGGCGGCCATCGTCACCGAGATCGCCGGCACCACCCGCGACGTGCTGCGCGAACACATCCACATCGACGGCATGCCCCTGCACGTGGTCGATACCGCCGGCCTGCGGGATACCGAGGACCAGGTCGAACGGATCGGCGTGGAGCGCGCGCTGAAGGCCATAGCCGAGGCCGACCGGATACTGCTGATGGTCGATGCCACGGCACCGGAGGCTGCCGACCCCTTCGCCCTCTGGCCGGAGTTTCTCGAGCGCCGCCCGGATCCGGCCAGGGTCACCCTGATCCGCAACAAGGCCGACCTGTCTGGCGAACCGGTGGCGCTGGACGTCTGCGACGACGGCCATGTGACCCTCAGCCTGTCGGCCAAGTCCGGTACCGGCCTGGAACTGCTACGCGACCACCTGAAGGCCTGCATGGGCTATGAGCAGACCGCAGAGAGCGGCTTCAGTGCCCGCCGCCGCCACCTCGAGGCCCTGCGTCAGGCCGCCGCCAGTCTCGATCACGGCCACGCCCAACTGACCCTGGCCGGGGCCGGGGAACTGCTGGCCGAAGACCTGCGCCAGGCTCAGCACGCCCTTGGCGAGATCACCGGGGCCTTCAGTTCGGACGAGCTGCTCGGACGGATCTTCTCCAGCTTCTGCATCGGCAAATAGCGCCCCCAGCGCTTCGCCAGGCGTCACCATCCAATCCATTTCCCCACTGCGGCGCTTTTGCGTCGCAGGGCTTTTGCCTGCGCGCGAGTCGCCGAAACGGTAATCCACAGGCCACCTAAGCCCTGTGGAAAACTGCCCTTGAGCCCGGTCGATAACCCGGTCACAAAACTGAGGATAAACCCGCCTGTGCATAACTGACACTTTGATCCACAGGTTGAGCCCAGCTCTCCCACCGCCTGCTGACCGGAATGGCACAGTCTTATACATCGCTCAATACAGCGTGCGACTAGGCCTGGCGCCATCTATCCACAGAAAAGCTCTTCATAAGTAATAAACATAAAAACAAAGCTTTATAAAAATTCATTCATATATTCTTTATTAACCGACCCGATTCCTCTCCCCCTCCGGGTTGGCTATTTTTTGTGCAAAAGGCTTCTTTCAGCCCGGCTAACTGCCTATACTTGCCGGCTTTCCAGCTTTTCGACCCAAAAGCCCCCCAAATTCTCAACAGGCACGAGGTGCGTGGTGGATTTCCCTTCCCGTTTTCAGGTGATAGTCATCGGCGGCGGCCATGCCGGTACCGAGGCGGCGCTGGCCGCCGCGCGCATGGGCGTGAAAACCCTGCTGCTGACCCACAACGTGGAAACCCTCGGGCAGATGAGCTGCAACCCGGCCATCGGCGGCATCGGCAAGAGCCACCTAGTCAAGGAAATCGACGCCCTCGGCGGGGCCATGGCCCAAGCCACCGACCGCGGTGGCATCCAGTTTCGCGTGCTCAACAGCCGCAAGGGCCCGGCGGTGCGCGCTACCCGTGCCCAGGCCGACCGCGTGCTGTACAAGGCGGCCATTCGCGAAACGCTGGAAAACCAGGCCAACCTGTGGATATTTCAACAGGCGGCGGACGACCTCATTGTCGAGCAGGATGAGGTCAAGGGCGTGGTTACCCAGATGGGCCTGCGTTTTCTCGCCGATTCGGTGGTTTTGACCACCGGAACCTTCCTCGGCGGACTTATCCACATCGGCATGCAGAACTATTCCGGCGGCCGCGCCGGCGATCCACCCTCGATCGCCCTGGCCCGACGCTTGCGCGAATTGCCGCTGCGGGTCGGTCGTCTGAAGACCGGCACCCCGCCGCGCATCGATGGCCGCAGCGTGGACTTCTCGGTGATGACTGAACAGCCCGGCGATACCCCGACGCCGCTGATGTCCTTCCTCGGCAAGGCGCAACAGCAGCCGCGGCAGATCAGTTGCTGGATCACCCATACCAATGCGCGCACCCACGAGATCATCGCCGCCAACCTCGATCGCTCGCCGATGTACTCCGGCATGATCGAAGGCATCGGGCCGCGCTACTGCCCGTCGATCGAAGACAAGATCCACCGCTTCGCCGACAAGGACAGCCACCAGGTGTTCATCGAGCCCGAGGGCCTGACCACCCACGAGCTGTACCCCAACGGTATCTCCACCTCGCTGCCGTTCGACGTGCAGCTGCAAGTGGTGCGCTCCATCCGCGGCATGGAGAACGCCCATATCGTCCGTCCTGGCTACGCCATCGAGTACGACTATTTCGATCCCCGCGACCTCAAGTACAGCCTGGAGACCAAGGTGATCGGCGGACTGTTCTTCGCCGGCCAGATCAACGGCACCACCGGCTACGAAGAAGCCGGTGCCCAGGGCCTGCTGGCCGGCGCCAACGCCGCGCTACGGGCCCAGGGCAAGGGCAGCTGGTGTCCACGACGCGACGAGGCCTACCTCGGCGTGCTGGTCGACGACCTGATCACCCTGGGCACCCAGGAGCCCTACCGCATGTTCACCTCGCGCGCCGAGTACCGGCTGATCCTGCGCGAGGACAACGCCGACCTGCGCCTGACCGCCAAGGGCCGTGAGCTTGGCCTGGTCGACGACGAGCGCTGGGCCGCCTTCGATGCCAAGCGCGAAGGCATTGCCCGGGAAGAACAGCGCCTGAAGAGCACCTGGGTGCGGCCGAACACCCCCCAGGGCGAGGCCATCGCCGCGCGCTTCGGTACCCCGCTGAGCCACGAATACAACCTGCTCAACCTGCTCAGCCGCCCGGAAATCGATTACGCCGGTCTGGTCGAGCTGACCGGCGGCGGCGCCGAAGATCCCCAGGTCGCCGAGCAGGTGGAGATCAAGACCAAGTACGCCGGCTATATCGACCGTCAGCAGGAAGAGATCGCCCGGCTGCGCGCCAGCGAAGACGTGCAACTGCCGGCCGACATCGACTACTCGAGCATTTCCGGCCTCTCCAAGGAGATCCAGCACAAGCTCGGTGAGACCCGGCCGCAGACCCTCGGTCAGGCTTCGCGGATCCCCGGGGTGACTCCGGCGGCGATCTCGTTGCTGCTGATCCACCTAAAGAAACGCAACGCCGGCCGCCAGTTGGAGCACAGTGCCTGATGCAAGTGGTCACCCATCGCCATGCCGAAGAACTGGCCCAGGGCGCCCGCGAGCTAGGCGTCGAACTGTCCGCGGCGCAGCAGGAGCAACTGCTCGCCTACCTGGCCCTGCTGATCAAGTGGAACAAGGCCTACAACCTCACCGCCGTGCGCGATCCCGATGAAATGGTCTCGCGTCACCTGCTCGACAGCCTCAGCGTGGTGCCCTTCGTCGCCGAGGCCGGGGACAGCTGGCTGGACGTCGGCAGTGGCGGCGGCATGCCGGGCGTTCCCCTGGCCATCTTGTTTCCCGAGCGGCGCTTCACCCTGCTCGACTCCAATGGCAAGAAGACCCGCTTCCTCACCCAGGTGAAGCTCGAGCTCAAGCTGGCCAATCTGGAAGTTATCCACAGCCGGGTGGAGGCCTACCGGCCGCAGCAGCCATTCGCCGGCATCTGTTCTCGGGCCTTCAGCGCTTTGGAAGATTTCGCCAACTGGACCCGCCACCTCGGCGACGAGCAGACCCGCTGGCTGGCGATGAAGGGCGTGCACCCGGACGACGAGTTGCAGGCATTGCCGCAGGACTTCCGTCTCGCCGCCACCGAGGTGCTCAAGGTTCCCGGTTGCCAAGGTCAGCGCCATCTGTTGATACTGCGGCGCTCGGTCTAGGGGGAACGGCAGATGGCTAAAGTATTCGCAATCGCTAACCAGAAAGGCGGCGTGGGCAAGACCACCACCTGCATCAATCTGGCCGCCTCGCTGGTGGCGACCAAGCGCCGCGTGCTGCTGATCGACCTCGATCCCCAGGGCAACGCCACCATGGGCAGCGGCGTGGACAAGCACGGTCTGGAGCACTCGATCTACGACGTGCTGATCGGCGAATGCGATGTGGCCGAGGCCATGCAGCTCTCCGAACACGGCGGCTACCAGCTGCTGCCGGCCAACCGCGACCTGACCGCCGCCGAGGTTGCGCTGCTCGAAATGAAGATGAAGGAGAGTCGCCTGCGCTACGCCCTGGCGCCGATCCGCGAGAACTACGACTACATCCTCATCGACTGTCCGCCGGCGCTGTCCATGCTCACGGTCAACGCCCTGGTCGCCGCCGATGGGGTGATCATCCCCATGCAATGCGAGTACTACGCCCTGGAGGGGCTCAGCGACCTGGTCAACAGCATCCAGCGCATCGCCCAGATGCTCAATCCGAGCCTGAAGATCGAAGGCCTGCTGCGCACCATGTACGACCCGCGCATCAGCCTGACCAACGACGTTTCGGCGCAGCTCAAGGATCACTTCGCCGACCAGCTGTACCAGACCGTGATCCCGCGCAATGTGCGCCTGGCCGAAGCGCCGAGCTTCGGCATGCCGGCGCTGGTATACGACAAGCAATCCCGTGGAGCCATCGCCTACCTGGCCTTGGCCGGCGAACTGGTTCGCCGTCAGCGCGCCAGCGCCCACACCGCAACCGCATAAGGAATTCCGCATGGCCGCCAAGAAACGAGGGCTAGGACGAGGCCTGGACGCCCTGCTGGGGGGGACCAGCGTCAACGCCTTGCAGGAGGAAGCCGTCCGGGCCGACAGCCAGGAGCTGCAGCACCTGCCGCTGGACCTGATCCAGCGCGGCAAGTACCAGCCGCGTCGCGACATGGACCCCACCGCCCTGGAGGAACTGGCCCAGTCGATCAAGGCCCAGGGGGTGATGCAACCGATCGTGGTGCGGCCGATCGACGGCGGGCGTTACGAGATCGTCGCCGGCGAACGCCGCTGGCGCGCCTGCCACCAGGCCGGGCTGGAGCGGATTCCGGCGATGGTCCGCGAGCTGCCGGACGAGGCCGCCATCGCCATGGCGCTGATCGAGAACATCCAGCGCGAGGACCTCAACCCGATCGAGGAAGCCGTCGCCCTGCAGCGACTGCAGCAGGAGTTCCAGCTGACCCAGCAGCAGGTGGCCGAAGCCGTCGGCAAGTCGCGCGTAACCATCACCAACCTGCTGCGCCTGATTGCCCTGCCGGAAGAGATCAAGACCCTGCTCGCCCACGGCGATCTGGAGATGGGCCACGCCCGTGCGTTGCTGGGCCTGCCCGCCGAGCAGCAGGTCGCCGGGGCGCGACATGTTGTCGCACGCGGACTCACCGTGCGCCAGACCGAGGCACTGGTCAGGCAGTGGCTGAACACCCAGGAAAAAACTGTCGAGAAGGTCAAGCCCGATCCGGACATCAGCCGCCTCGAACAGCGTCTGGCTGAACGCCTGGGCTCGCCGGTGCAGATCAAGCATGGGCAGAAGGGCAAGGGGCAACTGGTTATCCGTTACAACTCGCTGGACGAGTTGCAAGGTGTGCTGGCCCACATTCGCTGAAACATTTGCAGGTGTAACGAGTAGTCGGAAATCACTGCCGAAGGTTGAATGGGGGGGAACCACCCCTATACTCTGCGCGCATTTCGTCGGCACAAAGTATGCCAAGTCATTGATTGTTTTGGCGCTGACGCCAGAGGTCCGCTTCCAGGAACAGAACACGATGGATGCTCGCACGCCGAATCGCCTGCCCTTCCATCGTCTACCGGTAATCCCGGTGCTGGTGGCGCAACTGGTCGTGGCTTCGCTCGCCGCTGCCGTGTTGTGGCAATGGCGTGGCCCGGTGGCCGGTTACTCGGGGCTGTTGGGTGGCCTGATTGCCTGGCTGCCGAACCTGTATTTTGCCCACAAGGCGTTCCGGTTTTCCGGGGCGCGGGCCGCTCAAGCCATCGTCCGGTCGTTTTATGCCGGTGAGGCGGGCAAATTGATTCTGACGGCAGTGCTGTTTGCGCTGACGTTCGCAGGCGTGAAGCCATTGGAAGCGCTGGCGGTATTCGGCGTGTTCCTCCTGACCCAGGTGGTCAACTGGTTCGCGCCCCTGCTGTTGAAAATAAGACTTTTTAGACCTTAGGGCGTTTGAGGCAAACATGGCAGAACAAACCGCTTCGGGCTATATCCAGCACCACCTGCAAAACCTGACCTTCGGTCAGCACCCGGTGAACGGCTGGAGCTTTGCCCACACCGCACAGGAAGCCAAAGAAATGGGTTTCTGGGCCTTCCACGTGGATACCCTGGGCTGGTCCGTCGTATTGGGCCTGGTCTTTATCCTGCTGTTCCGCATGGCCGCCAAGCGCGCCACCAGCGGTCAGCCCGGCGGCCTGCAGAACTTCGTCGAAGTGCTGGTGGAGTTCGTCGACGGCAGCGTCAAGGACACCTTCCACGGGCGTAACCCGCTGATCGCCCCGCTGGCCCTGACCATCTTCGTCTGGATCTTCCTGATGAACCTGATGGACCTGGTACCGGTCGACTTCCTGCCGTTGCTGGCCGCGACCATCAGCGGTGATTCGCACCTGTTCTTCCGCGTGGTACCGACCACCGACCCGAACGCCACCCTGGGCATGGCCCTGTCGGTATTCGGCCTGATCGTCTTCTACAGCATCAAGGTCAAGGGCATCGGCGGCTTTATCGGCGAGCTGACCCTGCACCCGTTCGGCAGCAAGAACCTGCTGGTCCAGGCGCTGCTGATTCCGGTGAACTTCCTGCTCGAGTTCGTCACCCTGATCGCCAAGCCGATTTCCCTGGCCTTGCGTCTGTTCGGCAACATGTACGCCGGCGAACTGATCTTCATCCTGATTGCCGTGATGTTCGGCAGTGGCCTGTTCCTGCTCAGTGGCCTGGGCGTCGTCCTGAACTGGGCCTGGGCGGTGTTCCACATCCTGATCATCACCCTGCAGGCGTTCATCTTCATGATGCTGACCATCGTCTACCTGTCGATGGCGCACGAAGACAACCACTAACAGCACTTACGTACCCTGCAGCCGGTTCCTGAACGGGAGTCGGCCGAGGGGCCGGTGATGTCGGTGGCAGCCCGCAAGGGCAAGCTGGAAACGATTTAGCTTTACCGCTCTACCTTAGAAAACCTTAACCAATACGACATAAAAGTCGGGAGGAAAAATGGAAACTGTAGTTGGTCTGACCGCGATCGCTGTTGCTCTGCTGATTGGCCTGGGTGCCCTGGGTACCGCCATTGGCTTCGGCCTGCTGGGCGGCAAGTTCCTGGAAGGCGCTGCGCGTCAGCCGGAAATGGTTCCGATGCTGCAAGTGAAAATGTTCATCGTCGCCGGTCTGCTCGACGCCGTGACCATGATCGGTGTTGGTATCGCACTGTTCTTCACCTTCGCGAACCCCTTCGTTGGTCAAATCGCTGGCTAATCACTCGACTATTCGAGTGATTGGTTTGCCGGACAACGAACGAGCGAGGTGTTGGCGTGAACATTAATGCAACCCTGATTGGCCAGGCCGTTGCCTTCTTCATCTTCGTGATGTTCTGCATGAAGTTCGTATGGCCTCCGGTCATTACGGCTCTGCAGGAGCGTCAGAAGAAGATTGCAGATGGCCTGGACGCTGCCAGCCGTGCGGCTCGTGACCTGGAGTTGGCCCATGAAAAAGTGGCCCAGCAACTGCGCGAGGCGAAAACCCAGGCAGCCGAGATCATCGAGCAGGCCAAGAAGCGCGGTACCCAGATTGTCGACGAAGCCCGTGAACAGGCTCGTGTCGAAGCTGACCGCGTGAAGGCTCAGGCTCAGGCCGAGATCGAACAGGAACTGAACAGTGTCAAAGACGCCTTGCGCGCCCAAGTGGGCAGCCTGGCGGTCAGCGGCGCCGAGAAAATCCTGAGCGTATCCATCGACCAAAACGCGCATGCGGAGCTGGTTAACAAACTGGCAGCCGAAATTTAAGCGAGGGCGCGATCATGGCAGAACTGACCACGCTGGCCCGACCTTACGCTAAGGCTGCCTTCGAGTACGCCCAGGCCCACCAGCAGCTGGCCAATTGGTCAGCCATGCTCGGCCTGGCGTCTGCAGTGTCGCAAGACGACACCCTGCAGCGCGTGCTCAAGGCCCCGCGTCTGACGAGTACAGAAAAGGCCACCACCTTTATCGAGGTGTGTGGTGACAAGTTCGACGCCCAGGTACGCAATTTCATCCACGTCCTAGCCGAAAACGATCGCCTGGCCCTGTTGCCGGAGATCGTCGAGCTGTTCGAGCTTTACAAGGCCGAGCAGGAGAAGACGGTTGACGTGGATGTCACCAGTGCCTTCGCATTGAGCGATGAACAGCAAGACAAACTCGCCAAGGTTCTCAGTGCACGGCTCGGCCGAGAAGTGCGTCTGCACGCCGCGGAGGACGCCGCCCTGATCGGTGGTGTCGTCATTCGCGCCGGCGACCTGGTTATCGATGGCTCAGTTCGCGGCAAGATCGCGAAGCTGGCCGAAGCATTGAAATCTTGAGTTTGAAGGGGCAGCAGAGCTATGCAGCAACTCAATCCTTCCGAAATTAGTGAAATCATCAAGGGACGTATCGAGAAACTCGACGTCTCTTCCCAAGCCCGCAACGAAGGCACCGTCGTCAGCGTTTCCGACGGCATCGTGCGCATTCACGGTCTCGCCGATGTGATGTACGGCGAAATGATCGAGTTCCCGGGCGGCGTCTTCGGCATGGCACTGAACCTGGAGCAGGACTCCGTCGGTGCCGTTGTGCTGGGTGCTTACACCAGCCTGGCCGAAGGCATGAGCGCCAAGTGCACCGGTCGCATCCTGGAAGTTCCGGTTGGTCCGGAACTGCTGGGCCGTGTGGTCGATGCCCTGGGCAACCCGATCGACGGCAAAGGCCCGCTCAACAACGTCGCCACCGACGCGGTTGAAAAGGTTGCACCGGGCGTGATCTGGCGTAAGTCGGTCGACCAGCCGGTGCAGACCGGTTACAAGTCGGTTGACGCCATGATCCCGGTAGGCCGTGGCCAGCGTGAGCTGATCATCGGTGACCGTCAGATCGGTAAGACCGCCCTGGCCGTCGACGCCATCATCAACCAGAAAGACAGCGGCATCCGCTGCGTCTATGTGGCCATCGGTCAGAAGCAGTCGACCATCGCCAACGTGGTACGCAAGCTGGAAGAGAACGGCGCCCTGGCCAACACCATCGTGGTGGCCGCCTCCGCTTCCGAATCCGCTGCACTGCAGTTCATCGCACCGTACGCCGGTTGCACCATGGGCGAGTACTTCCGCGACCGCGGCGAAGACGCGCTGATCGTGTATGACGATCTGTCCAAGCAGGCCGTGGCCTACCGCCAGATCTCCCTGCTGCTGCGCCGTCCGCCAGGCCGTGAAGCCTACCCGGGTGACGTGTTCTATCTCCACAGCCGTCTGCTGGAGCGCGCCTCACGCGTTTCCGAAGAGTATGTGGAGAAGTTCACCAACGGCGAAGTGAAAGGCAAGACCGGTTCCCTGACCGCCCTGCCGATCATCGAAACCCAGGCTGGCGACGTTTCCGCGTTCGTTCCGACCAACGTGATCTCGATCACCGACGGTCAGATCTTCCTGGAATCGGCCATGTTCAACTCGGGTATCCGTCCGGCCGTCAACGCCGGTATCTCGGTATCCCGCGTCGGTGGTGCAGCCCAGACCAAGATCATCAAGAAGCTCTCCGGTGGTATCCGTACCGCCCTGGCTCAGTACCGTGAACTGGCGGCCTTCGCCCAGTTCGCTTCTGACCTGGACGAAGCCACCCGCAAGCAGCTCGAGCATGGTCAGCGCGTCACCGAGCTGATGAAGCAGAAGCAGTACGCGCCGATGTCCATCGCTGACATGTCGCTGTCGCTGTATGCCGCCGACCGTGGTTTCCTGCGGGACATCGAAGTCGCCAAAGTCGGCGCTTTCGAGCAGGCCCTGATCGCTTACTTCAACCGGGATCACGCCGCTCTGCTGGCGAAGATCAACGAGAAGGGTGACTTCAACGACGACATCGATGCCCAGCTCAAAGCCGGTATCGAGAAGTTCAAGGCCACCCAAACCTGGTAAGCCGCAGCGGGGGCCTCGCGGCCCCCGCCTGCTAACCCGATAGGTGTCAAATGGCAGGCGCAAAAGAGATTCGCAGCAAGATTGCGAGCATCAAAAGCACGCAGAAGATCACCAGCGCCATGGAAAAGGTGGCGGTCAGCAAAATGCGCAGGGCTCAACAGCGCATGGCGTCGAGCCGTCCCTATGCGGAGCGTATCCGCCAGGTCATCGGTCATCTGGCCAACGCCAACCCGGAATACCGTCACCCGTTCATGATCGACCGCGAAATCAAGCGCGTCGGTTATGTGGTGGTGAGTTCGGACCGGGGTCTGTGCGGTGGCCTGAATACCAACCTGTTCAAGGCTCTGGTCAAGGACATGGCGAGCAATCGCGAGCGCGGCGTGGAGATCGATCTCTGCGTGATTGGCAGCAAGGGTGCGGCTTTCTTCCGCAACTTTGGTGGCAACGTAGTCGCTG
Organism: Pseudomonas sp. LPB0260; assembly: GCF_013388395.1. Lineage (NCBI taxonomy): Bacteria > Pseudomonadati > Pseudomonadota > Gammaproteobacteria > Pseudomonadales > Pseudomonadaceae > Pseudomonas > Pseudomonas sp. LPB0260. Next base: position 1,226,031 of record NZ_CP058247.1, read on the forward strand.
CGATCAGCCACCTGGGCGAGGAACCGTCGATCAATGATCTGATCGGCAGCGTCAAGGTGATGCTCGATGCGTACCTCGAGGGTCGCATCGACCGTTTGTCCGTGGTCTCGAACAAGTTCATCAATACCATGACGCAACAGCCGACAGTGGAACAGTTGATTCCGCTGGTGGCGACTCCGGATGAAGAACTCAAGCACCACTGGGACTACCTGTACGAACCCGACGCCAAGGAGCTGCTGGACGGCTTGATGGTGCGTTACGTGGAGTCGCAGGTGTACCAGGCGGTGGTCGAGAACAACGCGGCCGAGCAGGCTGCGCGGATGATCGCGATGAAGAACGCCACCGACAACGCCGGTGACCTGATCAGCGATTTGCAGCTGATCTACAACAAGGCGCGTCAGGCAGCGATCACCCAAGAGATTTCGGAAATCGTCGGCGGCGCTGCCGCGGTTTAAGAACGGTTCAAATATTCAGAGGAACCAAAGATGAGTAGCGGACGTATCGTTCAAATCATCGGCGCCGTTATCGACGTGGAATTCCCGCGTGATCAGGTGCCGAGTGTTTATGAAGCGTTGAAAGTAGTCGGCGCTGAAACCACCCTGGAAGTTCAGCAGCAGCTGGGCGACGGCGTGGTACGTACCATTGCGATGGGTTCGACCGAAGGCCTCAAGCGTGGCCTGGACGTCGGCAGCACTGGCAAGGCCATCTCCGTACCGGTCGGTAAAGCGACCCTGGGCCGGATCATGGACGTGCTGGGCAACCCGATCGACGAAGCCGGTCCGATCGGCGAAGAAGAGCAGTGGGAAATCCACCGCCCTGCGCCCTCCTATGCCGAGCAGGCAGGCTCCAACGAGCTGCTGGAAACCGGCATCAAGGTTATCGACCTGGTTTGCCCGTTCGCCAAGGGTGGTAAGGTCGGTCTGTTCGGTGGTGCCGGTGTCGGCAAGACCGTAAACATGATGGAACTGATCCGTAACATCGCCATCGAGCACAGCGGTTATTCCGTGTTCGCCGGTGTGGGTGAGCGTACTCGTGAGGGTAACGACTTCTACCACGAGATGAAGGATTCCAACGTTCTCGACAAGGTAGCCCTGGTCTACGGTCAGATGAACGAGCCGCCAGGCAACCGTCTGCGCGTGGCACTGACTGGCCTGACCATGGCCGAGAAGTTCCGTGACGAAGGCCGTGACGTACTGTTGTTCGTCGACAACATCTACCGTTACACCCTGGCCGGTACCGAAGTATCCGCACTGCTCGGCCGTATGCCGTCGGCGGTGGGTTACCAGCCGACCCTGGCCGAGGAAATGGGCGTCCTGCAGGAGCGCATCACCTCCACCAAGAAGGGCTCGATCACCTCGATCCAGGCGGTATACGTACCGGCGGACGACCTGACCGACCCGAGCCCGGCGACCACCTTCGCCCACCTGGACGCCACCGTGGTACTGTCCCGTGACATCGCCTCGCTGGGTATCTACCCGGCCGTCGATCCGCTGGACTCCACCAGCCGTCAGCTCGACCCGCTGGTGATCGGCCAGGAGCACTACGACACCGCTCGCGGCGTGCAGTACGTGCTGCAGCGTTACAAGGAACTGAAGGACATCATCGCGATCCTCGGCATGGACGAACTGTCCGAAGCGGATAAGCAACTGGTATCCCGCGCCCGTAAGATCCAGCGCTTCCTGTCCCAGCCGTTCTTCGTGGCGGAGGTCTTCACCGGCTCGCCAGGCAAGTACGTTTCCCTGAAGGACACCATCGCTGGTTTCAGCGGTATCCTGAAAGGCGACTACGACCACCTGCCGGAGCAGGCGTTCTACATGGTCGGCGGCATCGAAGAAGCCATCGAGAAAGCGAAGAAACTGTAATCACCCCATGCGCCTGGCAACGGGCGCATCAGGCTGTGGATAAAGTGTTATCCACAGCCTGTAATGTGAGGCAAGCGTATGGCTATGACAGTCCATTGCGATATCGTCAGCGCAGAAGCGGAAATCTTCTCCGGTCTGGTGGAGATGGTGATTGCGCACGGCAACCTGGGTGATCTTGGTATCGCTCCGGGCCACGCGCCGCTGATCACCGACCTCAAGCCGGGCCCGATCCGTGTGGTAAAGCAGGGTGGCGAAGAGGAGGTGTATTACATCTCCGGCGGCTTCCTGGAAGTGCAGCCGAACATGGTCAAGGTTCTCGCCGACACCGTGCAGCGCGCCGCCGACCTGGACGAAGCCTCTGCCCTGGAAGCCGTCAAGGCGGCCGAGAAGGCTCTGCACGAACAGGGTGCCGAGTTCGACTACGGCTCCGCCGCAGCACGTCTGGCCGAGGCCGCAGCTCAGCTGCGCACCGTCCAGCAGCTGCGCAAGAAGTTCGGCGGCAGCTGATTCCGCCAGGCTTCATCGCAAGTCAGTAAAAGGGTAGCCTTGGCTACCCTTTTTCTTTTCCGTCATTCCTGGATCAGCCCCGCCCATGTCTCTCGATATCGTCATCCTCGCCGCTGGCCAAGGCACCCGCATGCGCTCCGCCTTGCCGAAAGTCCTGCATCCGGTCGCCGGCAAGTCCATGCTCGGCCACGTCATCGACACCGCGCGGGCGCTGTCGCCCCAGGGTATCCATGTGGTGATCGGCCATGGCGCCGAGACGGTGCGTGAGCGCCTGGCGGCGGACGACCTGAACTTCGTCCTGCAGCGCGAACAACTCGGCACCGGCCATGCGGTGGCCCAGGCGCTGCCGGCGTTGTCCGCCGAGCGGGTGCTGATCCTCTACGGCGACGTGCCGCTGATCGAGCAGGCCACCCTGGAGCGTCTGCTGCAGAAGGTCGGCGACGATCAGTTGGCCCTGCTCACCGTCGACCTCAACGACCCCACCGGCTACGGCCGTATCGTTCGCGACACCAGTGGTGCGGTGCAGGCGATCGTCGAGCACAAGGACGCCACGCCCGAGCAGCGGCAGATCTGCGAAGGCAACACCGGCATTCTCGCGGTCCCCGGTGCGCGCCTGGGCGAATGGCTGGGGCGGTTGTCCAACAGCAATGCCCAGGGCGAGTACTACCTGACCGACGTGATCGCCATGGCGGTCGCCGACGGGCTGCCGGTAGCCACCGAGCAGCCGTTGGACGCGATGGAGGTGCAGGGCGCCAACGACCGCATCCAGCTGGCCGAACTGGAGCGCCACTACCAGCGTCGCGCCGCGCGCCAGCTGATGGCCCAAGGCGTGACCCTGCGCGATCCGGCGCGTTTCGACCTGCGCGGCGAGGTCACGGTCGGCCGCGACGTGCTGGTCGACATCAACGTGATTCTAGAAGGCCGGGTGGTGATCGAGGACGGTGTTGAGATCGGCCCGAACTGCGTGATCAAGGACAGCGTTCTGCGCAGGGGCTCGATCGTCAAGGCCAACAGCCACCTGGACGGTGCGGAGCTTGGCGAGGGCGCCGACTGCGGCCCCTTCGCCCGCCTGCGTCCGGGCGCGGTGCTCGGCGCCAAGGCCCATGTCGGCAACTTCGTCGAGCTGAAAAACGCCGTGCTGGGTGAGGGCGCCAAGGCCGGTCACCTGAGCTATCTGGGCGATGCCGAGATCGGCGCGCGCAGCAACATCGGCGCCGGCACCATCACCTGCAACTACGACGGCGCCAACAAGTTCCGCACCCTGATGGGCGAGGATGTGTTCATCGGTTCCAACAGCGCCCTGGTGGCCCCGGTTTCCCTCGGCGATCGTGCCACCACCGGCGCCGGTTCGGTGATCACCGGCGACGTGCCGGCCGACAGCCTCGCGGTGGGCCGGGCCAAGCAACGCAATATCGACGGCTGGAAGCGACCGACCAAGCGCAAGGGCTGAGTGCCGGAGGAGGCAAGGATGCCGTTACGCAAAGCCTGGCTAGGGGTGGCGGCTGCGCTGCTGTGGGCTGGTCTGCCGGAATGGCCCAAAATTCCGGTGGAGGGTGCCGGCCCCCGAGACTGGAACGCGCAGACCTTCTGGTACGAACCCTGGGGCCGCTCCGGCGTGCACAAGGGCATCGATATCTTCGCCAAGCCCGGCACTGTGGTACGTTCTGCCAGCTATGGGGTGGTGCTGTACCGTGGTGAGCTCGAGCGGGGCGGCAAGGTGATCCTCGCCCTCGGGCCGAAGTGGCGCATTCACTACTATGCCCATCTGCAAGCCTATGACGTCTATCCTGGGCAGCCGCTGCTTGGTGGCACTTACCTGGGCAGGGTCGGCGACAGCGGCAATGCGCGGGGCAAGCCTGCGCACCTGCACTATTCAGTGGTCAGCCTGCTGCCGTTGCCATGGCGAATGGACGATACGACCCAGGGTTGGAAGAAGATGTTCTACCTCGACCCCAACCAGGTCCTTTCACGCGCCGAGTGATGACCCGGCCCGGGATTCCGCCATTTGCCCATCTCGCGCTTGACGCAAAAGCTCCGTTAGGTTTTGATTCGCGCCATTAACTTTCGAATCGAAACTTATCCATGTCGAAACGCAACACCCCGCAGCGTCGCCACGCCATCCTCGCCCTGCTCGCTGAGCAGGGCGAGGTCAGTGTCGACGAGCTGGCCAGAGCCTTCGCCACCTCGGAGGTGACCATCCGCAAGGACCTCGCCGCCCTGGAGAAGAACGGCCTGCTGCTGCGCCGCTACGGCGGTGCGGTGCCGATGCCCCAGGAGCTCATAGGCGAGGGCGGTCAGCCGGTCTCCCGTTACAAGCAGGCCATCGCCCGCGCCGGCGTGGCGCGTATTCGCGAGCACGCGCGGATCATCATCGACAGTGGCACCACCACCGCGGCGATGATTCCCGAGCTGGGACACAAGCCCGGTCTGGTGGTGATGACCAACTCGCTCAACGTGGCCAACGCCCTGCGCGATCTGGAGCATGAGCCGGTGCTGCTGATGACCGGTGGAACCTGGGACCCCCATTCCGAGTCCTTTCAGGGACAGGTCGCCGAGCAGGTGCTGCGCTCCTATGATTTCGACCAGCTGTTCATCGGCGCCGACGGCATCGACCTGGCACGGGGCACCACTACCTTCAACGAACTGTTGGGGCTTTCGCGGGTCATGGCCGAGGTCGCCCGCGAAGTCATCGTCATGGTCGAGAGCGACAAGATCGGCCGCAAGATTCCCAACCTGGAGCTGCCCTGGAGCAGCGTCCATACCCTGATCACCGACGAGCGCCTCGCTGCCGAGGCTCGTGAACAACTGTTGGCGCGCGGGATCAAGCTGATCTGCGCAGCCGTGGAAGGCTAAGGAGAGAACACTATGTGTGGCATCGTAGGCGCCGTCGCCGAACGCAACATCACCGCTGTGCTGGTCGAGGGCCTCAAGCGCCTGGAATACCGTGGCTATGACAGCGCAGGGGTGGCGTTGCTCAACGCTCAGGGCCAGCTCGAGCGCCGCCGCCGGGTGGGCAAGGTCAGCGAGCTGGAGCAGGCCCTGGCCGCCGAGCCCCTGGCCGGTCGCCTGGGCATTGCCCACACCCGCTGGGCCACTCATGGGGCGCCGAGCGAGAAGAATGCCCACCCGCACTTCTCCGGCAGCGAGCTGGCGGTGGTGCACAACGGTATCATCGAGAATCACGAGGAGCTGCGTGCCCAGCTCAAGGACCTGGGCTATGTGTTCAGCTCGGACACCGACACCGAGGTCATCGTCCACCTGCTCGACCACAAGCTGAAGAGCCAGCCGGACCTCACCGCGGCGCTCAAGGACGCGGTCAAGGACCTGCACGGCGCCTACGGCCTGGCGGTCATCAGTGCCAAGCAGCCGGACCGCCTGCTCGCCGCCCGCAGTGGCAGCCCCCTGGTGATCGGCCTGGGCCTGGGTGAGAATTTCCTGGCCTCCGACCAGCTTGCGCTGCGCCAGGTGACCGACCGCTTCATGTACCTGGAAGAGGGCGACATCGCCGAGATCCGCCGCGATTCGGTGCAGATCTGGACGGTCGATGGCCAGCCGGTGCAGCGCGAGAGCGTGCAGTACCACGAGGGCGCCGAGGCGGCCGACAAGGGCGAATACCGCCACTTCATGCTCAAGGAAATCCACGAGCAGCCCAAGGTGGTGCAGCGCACCCTGGAAGGCCGCCTGGCCGCCGATCATGTGCTGACCCAGGCCTTCGGTCCCCAGGCCGCCGAGCTGTTCGCCAAGGTGCGCAATGTGCAGATCGTCGCCTGCGGCACCAGCTACCACGCCGGCATGGTCGCCCGTTACTGGCTCGAGGCGCTGGCCGGCGTGCCCTGCCAGATCGAGGTGGCCAGCGAGTTCCGCTACCGCAAGGTGGTGGTGCAGCCCGACACCCTGTTCGTCAGCATCTCCCAGTCCGGCGAGACGGCCGATACCCTCGCCGCATTGCGCAACGCCAAGGCCCTGAGTCCCGAGCAGGGCGGCTACCTGGCCAGCCTGGCTATCTGCAACGTCGGCATCAGTTCCCTGGTGCGCGAGTCCGACCTGACCCTGCTGACCCAGGCCGGACCGGAGATCGGGGTGGCCTCGACCAAGGCCTTCACCACCCAGCTGGTGGCCCTGCTGCTGCTGACCCTGGCCCTGGGCCGGGTGCGCGGCACCCTCGATCCGCAGCTGGAGGCCGAGCTGGTCGAAGAGCTGCGTCGCCTGCCGACCCGCCTCGGCGAAGCCCTGGCCATGGACACGGTGGTGGAGAAGGTTTCCGAACACTTCGCCGAGAAGCACCACACCCTGTTCCTCGGCCGTGGTGCGCAGTACCCGGTGGCCATGGAGGGGGCGCTCAAGCTCAAGGAGATCAGCTACATCCACGCCGAAGCCTACCCGGCCGGCGAACTCAAGCACGGCCCATTGGCGCTGGTCGACAGTGACATGCCGGTGGTCACGGTGGCGCCGAATGACGAACTGCTGGAGAAGCTCAAGTCCAACCTGCAGGAAGTGCGTGCGCGCGGCGGCGAGCTGATCGTCTTCGCCGATGAACAGGCGGGCATGAGCAATGGCGAGGGCACCCATGTGGTGAACATGCCGCACATCCACGAGGTGCTGGCGCCGATCCTCTACACCATTCCGCTGCAGCTGCTGTCCTACCACGTCGCCGTGCTCAAGGGCACCGATGTCGACCAGCCGCGCAACCTGGCCAAGAGCGTCACGGTGGAATAGGGCGAATCGACTGAGGGGCTGTCGAACGCCGAGGACGGCCAGCCGGCTGGAGCAGGGGAGGTATCGTTAGCACTGGCCGAGCGCGGTCTTCCGCGGTTTCATTCCATCGGGACGCGCTCGGTTTGCTCAGGAAGGTTGTCGAACCCAGGTGATGGGCAACTCATCGGTCGTTTCAGACGTCATCCCGATGAGTTGCGCCGTCATCAGCGGACGAGGCCGGCTTATTTGACTCCCATACGGCGCAGGGCCGCAGGTTGGAACTCACTCTTGGACGTTCTGACGCCAAACTGGATGGGATGCTGGGCATCCACCAGCAGTCCGTAGATCAGGTAGCGCGCGCTGTTCAGGTCGTAGATCGCCTCCCCGGCATACCAGGGCACGTCGGCGTAATGGAACTGCACGTGGAACCCCTCGGAGAATCGCCACAGCTCGCCGCGGTTGTCGTATTGCTCGGCCAGGGCGATCTGCCAGGTGTCCTCGTCGAGGTAGAACACGCGCTTGCTGTAGATGTGGCGCATGCCGGGCTTCAGTTTGCCGACTACCTTCCACACCCGGTGCTTCTCGTAGCGGGTCAGGTTCTGGTTGACATGGCCCTTGCCGGCGACATCGGCGACCGTAAGCGCTTGGTCGGTCAGGCGGAAGTTGTTGTAGGGAATGTAGATTTCCTCTTTCCCTTCCAGCGTCCAGTCGTAGCGATCCGGCGAGCCGATATACATGTCGGCGTTATCCGACGTGCGCAGACCGTCCGCCGCGGTGCCGGGGCCGTCATAGGCAACCTGCGGCGCGCGCCGCACCCGGCGCTGACCGGCGTTGTACATCCAGGCCAGGCGCGGCTGTTCCACCTGGTTGACGGTTTCATGAACCAGCAGGATGTTGCCGGCAAGGCGCGACGGGGCGAGTACGGCCTGGCGGGCGAAGAACAGGACGTTCTTGTCATCGACCTCGTCATAGCCATCGAGCTTTTCCGGCCACGCCCCCTCCTCTTTGATCCTGACTTCGCTGAAGCTGCCATTGGCCTGGGTGATGACCTGCAACTGATCGCGGACCAGGCTGCCCCCCCGGTAGCGCATGAAGTGGTTCCAGACGGCCTCGACGCCGTTCTTCGGCTCGGGGAAGGGGTAGTAGCCCTTGTAGCCCTCCACCCCGTTGCCGTCGGCGCTCAACTTTGCGTGACGCGCGTTGTACCTGGCGGCCTCCAGCACGGACTCAGGTAGCGCAGCCGTACGGTGGGTCGGATAGACATTGATAAAGTAGCTGTCCGGGTAGCGCTGAAACATGGCGATCTGGCCATCGGTCAGATGGCCCTTATGCGCCTGGTAGTTTTCAGGGGTGATGCGCAGCAACGAGGACTCGTTGGCAAACGGATCGGACAGTTCGGCGCCGGACACTTTGAGTCCACCGCTCCAGGCGGGGATCGAACCGTCGGCGTTAGCCGCCACTTCAGCGCCCAGCGCGGTCAGTTCCTGCGCATGAGCAGCCCCACTGCCGAGCAACAGCAAAGCAAACAGAATGGTATTTTTCATCTTACTTCACCTGCAGTTCATCAATTTTCGCCGCGGCCAGTTTCAGATAGCTCGGGCTGATCCCAGTGGATATCTGTTGGGCATAGGAAAACCAGCTGTAGGCAAACTGCGCGTGCTGCAGGGCAAGTTGCTTGCCGCTGTTTGCAGCGCTCAGGTGACACTCGCCAGCCGTAATGGCCATGCTGCTGCTGATCAGTTCCTTATCAATTTCATTGGTAAGGCAGACGTGTTCGACTTGCTCTTGACTTGCCGAGGCGTAGCCCACCAGGGACGCCGTGATGGCGGCCACGAGGCCGAGAGGCCGGATTCTGCTCATGTCGATCGCTCCAATATTTGCCATGCTGTGCGTGTGGTTCCATAATAGAACCAGCGCCAGCCTAGGTTCTGTAATAGAACCTGTCAAGGCATTTTGCGCGCTCGATCAGGGGCCCATATTTTTCAAGGTGTTAGGTGGTTGTTTATGGAAAGAGTGAGCTTTGAAGGGCGAAATTGCTCGCTGGCGCGGTCGCTCGATGTTCTCGGCGACTGGTGGAATGTGCTGATCGTCAGGGAGGCCTTGTGGGGCGCGAGCAAGTTCGATGACTTTCAGCGCAACCTGGGCATGTCGAAGAGCATCCTCTCCAAGCGGTTGAAACTGCTGCTCGAGCATGAAGTGCTGCAGAAGGAAAACCGCGGCGGCAGTGTCGACTACTTCCTCACGGAGAAAGGTCAGGAAATCAACACGATCATCATGAGCATGCTGCAGTGGGGGGATCGCTGGTATCCCCACGCCGAAGGGCCGCCCGTTGTCCTGATCAACAGGAAGACGGGGTCGCCTCTGACTCAGGTGAAGTTCTGTGACCAGGACGGTCAGGAAGTCAGCCTGGAGGAGATTGGCGTATGCGCAGGTCCCGGCGCCAATGCGGAAACCCGGGAGCGGATTCGCCAGGTACACCTCAAGCGCGCGATGGAGTAGCCGAGCTCCTTCGGGCGGCCGCTTGCCAATCGCCCAGACGAATCGGCCTCTAAGCCGGCGGGTGTCTGGATAATCGCCCCTGGCCGCGGCGGGGAGCGGGTTCACTCCCAGTCTTCATTCGGCGCCTGTTCTCGGCGCCAGCCGGAGTTCAGGTTGCCGGCGGCACACCGGTAGCCGGCATGTGTGCGGCTTCCCGCAGGCTTTCCAGCAGATCATCCAGCGCCGGGTCCTGATGCGGCTCATCGCGCCAGCACATGCCGAGCATGCCCTCGCCGTCCAGTTCGAAGTCGAGGATCTTGACCAGACCGCGCCCGGTGAAGTGCTCTGCCACCCGTCCGGAAACCGCCGACAGCATGTCACTGCTTTGCAGCAGCCACAGGTTGGCCATCAGCGAGGTTGACTCGACGCGGCAGGACAGGGGTTTGAGTCCGGCGCTGCTGAGCGCCGCATCGAGGCGGCTGCGGATGGGCGTGCCGGTTGGCCAGAGTACCCAGTCCTGGGCCTGCAGGTCCTGCCATTGAAGCTGCTTGCGCTCGGCGAGCAGGTGCCCGGGGCGCGCGACGATGCGCATCGGCTCGCGCTGAAGCATCTCGCTGTGCAGGTTGGCGCGCGGCTGATAGTTGTCCAGGCGACCCACCACTACGTCCAGTTCGCCCTGCTCGAGCTTCTCCAGCAGGGTGTTCATGGTGTTTTCCTGCAGCTCTACCCGGCCCTTGGGGTGGCGGCGAAGGAAGGCCATGACCGCGTCGGGAACCAGACTGGGCGCCGCCGCCGGGGAGGTGCCGAGAGCGACCTGGGGCGCGCCAAACTCCTGCAGGGCCGCCAGATTATGCTGGGCACGCTCCATCTCGCTGAGGATGCGCCGCGCGTGGTTGAGCAGCAATTGCCCCTCGGCGGTGGGCTTCAGGCCGCGGGCATGGCGCTCGAACAGCGTGGCGCCGACATCCTCCTCAAGTTCCTTGAGCCACTTCGACAGCCCGGGTTGGGTGGTGTGGGCCACGCGCGCGGCCTCACTGAGGCTGCCGGTTTCACTGAGGACGGTCAGCAGGTTCAAGTGATGCAGCCGCAGGCGTCGAGTCCAGTTCATGTCTTCGTATACCGTAAATGGTATGGATGCATATCAAAATATCATTATTAGGATATGTGTTCGAGTTGAATAATCCCCCATCGAACGCATTGCGCTTGCCGCCAAGCCGGTGCATCTGGAGCCGAGCGCGATGCGCGGGCAGACGATCAACTTGTTTGCATGAGGGGATGAGGAATGGACAGCCACGAGACCATTGGCGCCGCACGGCCAGACTTCTATCGCCGTATCGATGCCCACGCCTTGTTTCCGCTCTGGGAGCAGCTCCACAGCCTGGTGCCGGCGCAACCGGCAGGCCACTGCGTGCCGGCCCTGTGGCGCTATCGCGAGTTGCGCCCTTTCCTGATGGAGGCCGGCGAGTTGATTACCGCGGAGGAAGCGATTCGTCGGGTGCTGGTGCTGGAGAACCCGGCGATCCGCGGTCAGGCGGCGCTTACCCCTTCGCTTTACGGCGGCCTGCAGCTGATCCTGCCGGGCGAGATCGCCCCGAGCCACCGCCATAGCCAATCGGCCCTGCGCTTCGTGGTCGAGGGGCGGGGAGCCTATACCGCGGTCGACGGCGAACGGACCACCATGGAGCCGGGTGATTTCATCATCACCCCGTCCTGGACCTGGCACGACCACGGCAACCCGGCGGTTGTCGAGGGCGGCGAGCCGGTGGTGTGGCTCGATGGCCTGGATATTCCGCTGGTGCGCTTCTTCGGCGCCACCTTCACGGAAGACGCCGAGCAGGCGGTGCAGCCACTGACTCGCCAGGAAGGCAACAGCATGGCCCGCTACGGCATGAACCTGCTGCCGGTGCGGCAGCAGAGCAGGTCCCACACTTCGCCAATCTTCAACTACCCCTACGTCCGCACCCGTGAGGCCCTCGACACCTTGTTGAGGCAGGGCGAGGTGGATGCCTGGGACGGCGTCAAGTTGCGCTATGTCAACCCGACTACCGGTGGCTGGGCCATGCCGACCATCGCCACCTTCATGCAGATCCTGCCGCGCGGTTTCCGCGGACAGACCTATCGCAGCACCGATGCCACCGTGTTCTCGGTCGTCGAGGGCAAGGGCAGCGTGAGGATCGCCGGTGAGCGGTTCGACTTCCAGGACAAGGACATCTTCGTGGTGCCGAGCTGGGCTGCTGTGAGCTTCCAGACGGATGAAGACTGCGTGCTGTTCAGCTACTCCGACCGCCCGGTCCAGGAAGCGCTCGGCATTCTGCGCGAGCTGCGCGAACCCCAGTGACAGGAGGAGAAGACCATGACCTATGTATTTCCACCGCAGGCCCCGACCACGCTCCCGGTTGTCGGCAGTGATCAACAGTTTCCGGTGCGCCGGGTCTATTGCGTAGGCCGCAACTATGCCGCCCATGCCATCGAGATGGGATTCGATCCAGACCGTGAGCCACCGTTCTTCTTCTGCAAGCCCGCCGATGCCGTGGTCGCCGTGACCCATGGCCAGACGCTGGAGCTGCCGTATCCAACGGAAACCAGCAACTACCACTATGAGATCGAACTGGTCGTGGCCATCGGCAAGGCGGGGCGCGACATTTCCCTGGAGCAAGCCGAAGCGCACATCTTCGGTTATGCCGTGGGCCTGGACATGACCCGTCGCGACCTGCAGATAAAGATGCGGGAAATGGGCCGACCCTGGGAGCTGGGCAAGGCGTTCGACGCCTCGGCGCCCATCGCGCCACTGTATCCGGCGGCGCAGGTCGGTCCGCTTAAGGACGCCGGCATCTGGCTGCAGGTCAACGACATCGACAAGCAGCGCAGCGACATTGCCAAGCTTATCTGGTCGGTGCCGGAGACGATCTGCTACCTGTCGCGGTTCTTCGAGCTGCAACCCGGCGACCTGATCATGACCGGCACCCCTGAAGGCGTGGGCGCGGTCGGCCCCGGCGACCTGATGGTCGGCGGCGTGGATGGCCTTGGGGAAATCCAGGTGCGCGTGGTGTAACACGCCGTCCAACCAAGTCGTATCAGGCCATCCGGCTCGACCGACGATCGAGCCGGCAGGAAGGCCTAACTATGGGGAAGGCAGGCCATGCAGCTCTACGGTTTCTTTAACAGTTCGACGTCCTACCGGGTGCGCCTCGCGCTGGCACTCAAGGGATTGGACTACGACTACCACGGCGTGAATCTGCGCGGCGGCGAGCAGTACAGCCCGGAGCATCGTGAGCGAAGCCCGATCGGCGGCGTACCGGTGTTGATCAGCGAAGACGGCGCCGAGCTGACCCAGTCGCTGGCGATCATCGACTACCTCGATGGCCGCTATCCGCAGCCGCGCCTGATTCCGCTCGACCCGTCCACGCGGGCTCGCGTGCTGGAGATCGCCTGCCTGATCGCCGTCGACATCCACCCGATCAACAACCTGCGGGTGCTCAACTACCTGAAGCGGGAATTCGACTGCTCGCCCGAGCAGCAGAAGGCCTGGTACGGGCACTGGGTGGCGGAGGGCCTGGGCGCGGTGGAGCAATTGCTGCAGCGCCGGGGCCAGGTCGGCCCCTACTGTCTGGGCGACACCCCGACCCTGGCCGATTGTTGCCTGGTGCCGCAGGTGGCCAATGCCCAGCGCATGGGCTGTGACCTGCAGGCCTACCCGCGAGTGTTGGCGGTCTATGCACACTGCCTCGCTCAACCGGCATTCCAGGCGGCGGCGCCGGCCAATCAACCCGACTACGTCGGCTAGTCGGCGAGGCGCGCGTTCGGCCAGTCGGTCATCCACCGGGCTGATGCGCCGCCGAGCGCGATCCTGCCGCGGCCGGGGCAAGTACGCAGGCTAGTGTCGGCGGATATGTTCCAGCAGCCAGCTGGTCGCGGGACCGAGTTCCGAGCCGACGCGCTGCACCACATGGGCGGCGAGCGTTTCGCCGGCCACGGGAAGGGCTTCCAGTTGCAGGGCGACGAGTGATCCGTCGTCGAGATGTGGGCGGGTGAGGTGTCCCGGCAGACTGCCCCAGCCCACACCGGCGCGGATCAGTTGCAGCTTCATCTGGATGTCGGTCACCCGCCAGCTGTTGGAGGAGAACACGTTGAAGTCGCGGCCGCTGGTCAAGTTGCTGCGGTCGGACAAGACGATTTGCGGGTGGTCACGGAGCAGGTGGGTGGAAATGCGCCCGTCAACTTGCGCCAGTGGGTGATCGGGAGCCGCCACCACTTGGGTATCGATGGGGGACAAGGCATGGCCGATAAGTCCCGCGGGAACTTCGGGAAGGGTGGCGAGAATACCGAGGGCGCAGGTTCCGTTTAGCACCAGGTCGGCAACTCCGCCGAGCGAATCGGAATAGATTCTCAACGATACTTCGGGAAACTGTCGATTGAACTCATTGAAGAGTGAACTCAGGGGGATGAGCGGATAAACCAAGTCGCTGACAATTGAAACTTCCGCCTCCAGTCCGGCAGACATTGCCCGGGCGTGAGTCTTGAGTCGGTCAGTTCTGGCGATAATTTCTTTTATTTCTCCCAGTAGTGTCTTTCCGGCTGCGGTCAGTACCGGCCGATATCCGCTGCGATCAAAAAGTTCAACATCCAGTTGCGACTCAAGTGTCGATATTGAGTAGCTGACGGCCGACTGCGCGCGCCTTAAACGCCTGGCGGCGGCGCCGAAACTGCCTTCCTCGACGATGGTCAACAACACCCGCAATTGGTCGAGGGAGAGGCCTTCAATGTTCATGTTGGACACTCGGCACTTAATCTAAAAATTAGATCATCTTAGACAGAAGGATGCGCATATTCAAGGTAGAACAAAGCGCCTACAACATCACCACGGTTTACCGGAAATACCGAAAGACAACTAAGTGCGGCCCGACAAACAACATTCCGACGTGCAGGCGAACGCCGTGATGTCGCGACGAAAACAATGAGGTGAGCAGATGAACGACAAGAACTATGAGTTAAGAAGAAACTCAATCGGCCCCATGCAATTGGTGTGTTTCGTCATTGCCGCTGCCGGCCCGCTGGCCGCGACGGTCGGTGCATCGCCAGCCGCCTTCTCTTTCGGCAACGGTCTGGGCGTGCCGGCGGTCTACGCCTTCGTCGGTCTCATGTACCTGATCTTCAGCATTGGCTTCATGGCCATGAGCAAGCATGTCAAGAGTGCCGGCGCCTTCTACAGCTATGTCGCCCTGGGTCTGGGCAATGCCTCGGGACTGGGCGCGGCGTTTGTCGCGGTGGTGACCTATACCACGGTGCAGTGCGCGATCTACGGCCTGTTCGGTCTGATGTTGGAGGAAATGCTCTCCGGCCCGCTAGGGGTGCAGGTTCCCTGGTGGGTGTACTCGCTGGGCGCGCTGTTTCTGGTGCACCTGTGCGGCAGCCGCAACATCGACTTCAACGCGAAACTGCTGCTGGTCCTGATGGCCGGCGAAGTGGCCTCGCTGCTGCTGTTCGACCTGGTCGCGCTGCTGAGCGCGGACGGCCACGCAGAAGTGGTTGGCGAGGTGGTTGCCCTGTCCAATATTTTCTCTCCGGGACTCGGCATCACCATCATCTTCGCCGTGACCTGTTTCCTCGGCTTCGAAGCCACCGCCATCTACGCCGAGGAAGTCAGGAATCCGGAAGTCAACGTACCGAAGGCCACCTATATCTCGGTCATCGTCATTGCCCTGGTCTACACCCTGAGCACCGCGTCGCTGGTACTCGGATATGGCGTGCATGAAGTGGTGGACGCGGCCAAGAATGCACCGGCCAGTTTCGTCTTCGATATCAATACCGCCTATGTCGGCGAGTTCTCCACGCGGATCATGAGCGTGCTGTTGGTGACCAGCTTGTTTGCCGCGCTGTTGTCGTTCCACAACGCCCTGGTGCGTTATTACCACGCCCTGGCCAAAGTGGGTGTGTTGCCGAAGAAGTTCGCCGAGGTGAACCCGGTTCATCAAATTCCGACCAATGCCGGTGCCCTGCAATCCATTACCGCACTCTTGCTGGTAGGCGGCTTCGCGGTGATGCAGCAGGACCCCTTCGCCATCCTCTACTCGTGGATGAGCACCATTTCCACCATCGGCCTGCTGTTCGTTCAGTTGCTGGTGATGGTCGCGGTCATTGGTTACTTCCTGAGAAACAAGCACCAGGTCTCGATGCGCCGAGGGCTGCTGGCCCCGGGCCTGGCAGCGCTCTGTCTGCTCGCCTGTCTGGTGCTGGTCATTGCCAATCTCAACCTGTTGAGCGGATCCGAATCCTGGGTCGCGTATTCCTTCCCCATGTTGATCGCTTTCAGCTGGTTGGCGGGCTACCAGTTGGCCAAGTCCGGGGTGCGTCTGGGTGAACAGGAAGTCGGTGTTTAACACCGCACGGATTAACGCATTGATAACCGCTGAACCGGAGAACAATCATGAAAGCGCTCAATAAAGCATCTATTCGCGACAACAACACCAAGTATCAATGGCACTCCCACACTCAGCCAGGACGCGACAAGGACTGGCGGCCGATCGTCATCGCCAAGGGCGACGGCTGCTATGTCGAGGATATCGACGGCAAGCGTTATGTCGACGGACTGGCCGGCCTGTGGTGCGTGAACGTCGGCCACAACCGCCCGGAGATCAAGCAGGCAATTGCCGATCAGCTCGATCAGATCGAGTACTACGCCTCCTTCCTCGGCACGACCACGCCGCCGTCGATCGAGCTGTCGAAGAAGCTCATCGAGATGACCGCCCAGGAGGGCATGGACAAGGTGATTTTCTCCTCCGGTGGCTCGGACGCCGTGGAGAATGCCCTGAAGATCGCCCGGCAGTACTGGCGCGTGCAGGGCAAGGGCGAACGCACCAAGTTCCTCTCGCTCAAGCAGGGCTATCACGGCATCCACATCGGCGGCGCCTCGGTAAACGGCAATACCTTCTTCCGCAGCAACTACGAGCCGCTGCTGCCGGGCTGCTATCACGTGGCGACGCCCTGGTTGTACCGCAATCCCTGGACCCAGGACCCGGAGGAGCTGGCGGCGATCTGTGCCGACCTGCTGGAGCGGGAGATCGTCTTCCAGGGCCCGGAGACCATTGCCGCCTTCATCGCCGAGCCTGTCCAGGGCGCTGGCGGCATCATCATCCCGCCGGCCAGCTACTGGCCGATGGTGCGGGCGATCTGCGACAAGTACGGCATCCTGCTGATCGCCGACGAAGTGGTGACCGGTTTCGGCCGTGCCGGGGAGATGTTCGGGGTGCGCGCCTGGGGCGTGAAGCCGGACATCATGACCCTGGCCAAGGGCATCTCCAGCGGCTACATCCCCCTGGGCGCCACCGTGCTGAGCGAGAAGGTCACCTCGGCCTGGGAAAACAGCACCTCCGATGCCGGCATTCTGACCCTCGGCTACACCTACGGCGGCCACCCGGTGGCCTGCGCGGCGGCCCTGGCCTGCCTGGACATCACCGAGAAGGAAGACCTGCCGGGCAATGCCAAGCGCCAGGGCGAGCGCATGCTGTCGGCGGTCAAGCACTTCGCGACGACCTACAAGTCGGTGGGCGACGTGCGCGGCATGGGCCTGATGGTCTGCCTCGAGCTGGTCAGCGACAAGAAGACCAAGGAGTCGGTGGATGAGGGCTTCGTCCAGCAACTGGCGAGCAAGGTGATGGAGGCGGGGGTGATCATCCGTCCGGCCGGACAGAAGCTGATCGCCTCGCCACCCCTGGTGATCAACGACGCGGAGTGCGACAAGATCGTCGAGGCGCTCACCTATGCCTTCGATGCCCTGGACCGCCACTGAGGCGTGGACCCTGTTCCGCTGATGCGGCCGATCGGGAGTGCCGCCGAGACCATTCAGGCACTCCCCGACTCTCCCGCGAACGGCACCCGGCAGACGCCGGGCGCCCTCGCCTGAATACCCTGTGGAGTTATCGATGAGCACGAACAAAGCCTTGCACTGGATTGGTGGCGAGTGGCTGGACTCTGGCACCACCCGGGAGTCCTTCAACCCGGCCAACGGGGAGCCGCTTGGCGTCTATGCCGACGGCGGCACGGAGCAGGCCCGGGCGGCGGTCGCCGCTGCCAAGCTGGCCTTCGCCGAACCCGCGTGGAAGCACGACAGGCAGCTGCGGGCGAGGGTCCTCAGCGACCTCGCCGATGCCTTCGAGCTGTACGCCAATGCCCTGATCGACCAGCTGTGTCTGGAGAATGGCAAGACCCGGGCCGAAGCCACCTTCGAGGTGACGATGGTGCCGAACAAGCTGCGTTACTACGCCTCGCTGGTCAGAACCGACTATGGTCGCGCGCTCGACGCGGTGCCGGGCAAGTTGTCGATTCTGCTGCGCGAGCCGATCGGTGTGGCCGGCATCATCGTGCCGTGGAACTCGCCGGTGGTGCTGCTGGTGCGCTCCCTGGCGCCGGCGCTGGCGGCTGGCGCCACGGTGGCGGCCAAGATGCCGGGGGAAACGGCGCTGACCAATGCCCTGATCGCCCGGGTGATCGCCGAAGTGGCGTCGCTGCCGACCGGGGTGATCAACCTGTTCACCGAGTCCGGCGCCGAGGGCGCCAAGCACCTGGTCGATTCTCCCGATGTGGCGGCCATCAGTTTTACCGGCAGCACCCAGACTGGCCAGGCCATCGCCCAGGCGGGCAGCAAGACGCTCAAGCGCCTCAGCCTGGAGCTGGGCGGCAAGACGCCGATCATCCTGCTGGACGATGCCGACGTGGAGGCCGCGCTGCCGGTGCTGGAGAAGTCGGTCACGGTGTTCGCCGGGCAGTTCTGCATGACCGGCTCGCGCCTGTTGGTGCACCGCTCCCTCGAGGGTCGGGTGCTGGACCTGCTGGCCTCGCGGTTGGCCCAGGTCCGGGTCGGCCCCGCCAGCGACCCGGGCAGCGACATGGGGCCGATGATCAGCCAGGCGGCGGTCGAGCGGGTCGATGGGCTGGTCGAGCAGGCCATTGCCCAGGGCGCGCAGGTCATCTACCGGGGCGGCCGCCCGGAGGCGGGCGCTCACCCCCAGGGCGCCTTCTACCGCCCGGTGTTGCTCAAGGTGTTCGACCCGGACGCGGCCATCGTGGCCAACGAGACCTTCGGCCCGGTCATGACGGTGCAGGTGTTCGACTCGGACGAGGAAGCGATTCGCCTGGCCAACCACAGCGCCTACGGCCTAGCCGCCAGCGTCTGGAGCCGGGATATCGACCGGCCGCTGCGCCTGGCCCGGGCGCTGGATGTCGGTACCGTGTGGGTCAACGACTGGGCCTGCGTGCACGATGAGTTCGAGGAAGGCGGCACCAAGATGTCCGGACTCGGTCGCCTCAACGGCCCCTCGGCGATCGAGCATTTCACCGAGTTCAAGCACATCAACCTGAAGCCCGGGCTGTCCGCCTGATCCATCGGTGGGCGGCACGATGGAGCGCTGCCCGCCGGGTGCGCCAAGAGATGCCCGTCGCCGACAGCCATGCCGGGGCGGGCATTTTATCGTCGGCCTGTAACGCCAGCCGCAGACCGTCCTCTAGTTCTGTACCGATGGCCCAGATCGAAGGTCATCGGCTCAATCAGACTGTTCGAGGATCACTCCATGAATACCAAGACCACCGCCACCGGCGCCGCCCTGGCTTTTGCCGCCGCTACCCTGTTCGCCGGCCTGACCAGTACCGTCGCCGTGGCCGAAGAGGCGCAGATTCATTGCTACGGCGTCAATGCCTGCAAGGGTCAGAACGACTGCAAGACCGCCAGCAACGCCTGCAAGGGCCAGGGCTCGTGCAAGGGGCAGGGCTTCAAGACCATGACCCTGGCCGAGTGCAACCTTGCCAGGGGCCGCGTAGGCGAGTGAGCGATGGGGGCCGGCCGAGCGGCCGGCCCTTTTGCCTCGCACCACAGCTGCCAGGCCGATGAGCAACTAGGCTGTCTGAACGTTTCGCGCGGAGAGTCTGTGATGGGATTGCTGAGTTTCCTGGGGCGGGCCATGGGGCAGCCTAGCAGCCCGCGGCCAGATGGCGAGGCCCAGGCTCAAGTGCTGGCCAGCCTGCTGGGGATGGCCTGGGTGGTGGAGGCGCGCGACCCCTATACCGGCGGGCACTTGTGGCGGGTGTCGCGGTTTTCCGAGCTGCTGGCGCGCCAGGCCGGCCTGGCCGAGGCCGAGACCGCGCGGATCAGCCTCGGCGGCTTTCTCCACGACCTCGGTAAGATCGGGATTCCCGATGCGATCCTGAACAAGCGCGCGCGACTCAGCGAGGAGGAGTACGCGGTGATCAAGACCCACCCGGAGGTCGGCTTCCGCATGCTGCACGGCCATCCCTTGGCCGGGCTGGTCAGCGATGCGGTACGCCTGCACCACGAAACCCCGGATGGCCGTGGCTACCCGCTCGGTCTCAAGGGCGGCGAGATTCCGCCGATGGCGCGCATCGTCGGCATTGGCGACGCCTTCGACGCCATGACCAGCAGCCGTCCCTATCGAGTCGGCATGCCGGTGGAGCAGGCCCTGGGCATCATCGAGGCGAATCTAGGCCGGCAGTTCGACGCCGAATTGGGCGCCCGTTTCATCCAGTTGGGCCGCGCCGGTGCGCTCGACCACATCGTCGGGCACAGCGACCTGGGCATTCCCCTGCAGACCTGCATCATGTGCGGGCCGACCCTGGTGCAGCGTCGCGGGCAGCAGGCCGGCGAGCACCTCTATTGCCGTTCCTGCGGCGGCGAGTATCGCCTCGAGGACGGCGCCGATGAGCGACTGCAGGCAAAGCCGACCGGTGCCCGGGGCGGCCCGGCCGAGCTCGCGCCGGTGGCCGACGAGCAACTGATCGGTGAGCTGGTGCAGGCCACTGCCCGGCAGGTGCTGAGCCTGGACTCCGGCGCGCCGTCTCGATAATTCCGTCGCGGGCTTGTAACGGTGCCGAGCGCGCCGACTCTAAAAGGTGTCGGCCCAGATCCCGTCGTACCGGACCGAGCTATCCCACCACAAGAGGATTACCAGCATGTCCATCAAGACCACTGCCGCCGGCGCCGCCCTGGCGCTCGCCGCCGCCGGCCTGTTCGCCAGCCTGCCGACCCTGGTCATGGCCGAGGAGGCCATGGTCAACTGCTACGGCGTCAATGCCTGCAAGGGCCAGAACGACTGCAAGACCGCCAACAACGCCTGCAAGGGCCAGGGCGCGTGCAAGGGCCAGGGCTTCAAGAGCATGACCCTGACCGAGTGCAATGACGCCGGCGGCACGGTCGGCGAGTGAAAGGAATAGGGCGGCCCCGGCCGGGTCGCCCCGATCCTGTCAGCAAAGGAGTTCGGCATGTCCACTGATGCAGCCTGCCTGGGCTTCGGCCTGGGTCTGCGCACCCCGTATTACCAGCAGATCGTCGAGCAGCGTCCGCCGGTCGACTGGTTCGAGATCGTCACCGAGAACTTCCTGGTCGAGGGTGGCAAGCCGCTCTACTACCTGGACGCCATCGGCGAGCACTACCCGCTGGTCATGCACGGCGTATCGCTGTCGATCGGCGGCCCCCACCCACTGGATCGAGACTACCTGCAGCGCCTCAAGCAGCTGGCGCAGCGGGTCAATCCCGCCTGGATATCCGACCACCTGTGCTGGAGCCGTGGCAGCGCCCACCAGCTGCATGACCTGCTGCCGCTGCCCTTCACCGAGGAGAGCCTGCAGCACGTGGCCGCGCGGGTACGCCAGGTGCAGGACGTGATCGAGCGGCCGCTGGTGCTGGAGAACGTCTCCAGCTACCTGCGCAGTACCGACGATCAGTTCAGCGAATGGCAGTTCCTCGCCGCGCTGAGCGAGCTGAGCGGCTGCGAGCTGCTGCTCGACGTCAACAACGTCTACGTCAGCGCGCGCAACCTTGGTTTCGAGCCCTGGGATTTCATCAGCGGCCTGCCACCGCGGCGCATTCGCCAGCTGCACCTGGCCGGGCACAGCGACTATGGCAGCTACCTGATCGACACCCATGACCAGCCGGTGGCCGACCCGGTCTGGCAGCTGTACCGGCGCACCCTGCGCCATCTCGGGCCGGTCGCGACCCTGCTCGAGCGCGACGACCACTACCCACCGCTGGCGGAACTGCTCGACGAACTGGGCAAGGCCCGCGCCGTCGCCGCCGAGGCGCTGGAGGTCACGCCGTTATGCGACTGAACGACTGGCAGCGGCAAATCGAGGACTATCTGCTCGGCGCCGACCCCAGGCCCAGCCCGGCCTTGCGCGACAGCCTGCGTGGCAGTCCGGCGCTGGACGCCGAGCAAGGCCTGGCGATCTATCACAACGCCTATCGGGCGCGGCTGCTCGAAGCCCTGCGCGGTGACTACGGCGCCCTGCACGGCTGGCTAGGTGACGAGGAGTTCGACGCCCTGGCCCAGGCTTACATCGACCGTCATCCCTCCCGGCACTTCAGCCTGCGCTGGCTGGGCGAGCGCCTAGGCGAATTCATCGACGGCCACCTGGTGCCAGAGCAGGCCGCGCCGCTCGGCGAACTGGCGCGCCTGGAGTGGGCCTTCACCCTGGCCTTCGATGCGCCGGCGGGCGAGCCCCTGACCCTGGAGCAGATGGCCGCCCTGGCGCCCGAGGACTGGCCCGCCCTGCAGGTGCGCCTGCTACCCGGCGTGCAATGGCAGGCCTGTCGCTTCAACAGCCTGGCGATCTGGCGCGCGTACAAGGAGCAGGCCGCATTCCCTGGCAGCCTGGAATTGCCCCTGGCCCAGGTCTGCCTGATCTGGCGGCACGGCCTGATCAGCCACTACCGCAGCCTCGGCGCGGCCGAGGAGGCCGCCCTGCGCGGCATGGCGATCGAGGGCTGGAGCTTCGCCGAACTCTGCGAACAGCTCGGCGAGTTCGGCGACAACGCGCCGCTGCAGGCCGCCAGCTGGCTGCGCCAGTGGCTGCAGGACGGGCTGCTGCAGCGGCATGGCCGATAGCCAGCTTATGGGGAACCGATGGCCTGACTGAGCAGTCTTCTGAACTACTCTTTCCAGTGATCTGGAGAGGAGGGAGGTGCCATGCTCGCCTATCTGCCGGCAAATCTGCGTGACCTGCAACTGCCCTTGCGCCTGCGCCTGTGGGACGGCAAGCAGATCGATCTGGGCCCCCAGCCACGGGTCACCCTGGTGGTCAAGGACCCGAGCCTGGTGACGCAGCTGGCCCATCCGAGCCTGGACGCCCTGGGTGGCGCCTACGTCGAGGGGCGCATCGACCTGGAAGGGCCGATCAGCGAGGTAATCGCCGTCGGCGATGCCCTCAGCCAGGCGCTGATCGGCGATGAGGCATCGGCCGAGCCGGAGTTCCAGCCCCACGACAAGGACACCGATGCCGCGGCGATCAGCTACCACTACGACCTGTCCAACGACTTCTACGGGCTCTGGCTGGATCGCGAGCTGGTCTATTCCTGCGCCTATTTCGAGACCGGCACCGAAGACATCCACCAGGCGCAACAGGCCAAGTTGCGCCACCTGTGTCGCAAGCTGCGCCTGCGCCCGGGCGAGCGACTGCTGGATGTCGGCTGCGGCTGGGGCGGCCTGGCGCGCTTCGCCGCCCGCGAGTTCGGCGTCGAGGTGTACGGCATCACCCTCAGCCAGGCGCAGCTGGAGCTGGCCCGCCAGCGGGTCGCGGCCGAGGGCCTGGACCAGCAGGTGCAACTGGAACTGCTGGATTACCGCGACCTGCCCCAGGACGGCCGTTTCGACAAAGTGGTCAGCGTCGGCATGTTCGAACACGTCGGCCACGCCAACCTGGCGCTCTATTGCCAGCGCCTGTTCGGCGCGGTGAAGAGTGGCGGCCTGGTGATGAACCACGGCATCACGTCCCGCTACACCGACGGCCGCCCGGTGGCCCGCGGCGGCGGCGAGTTCATCGACCGCTACGTGTTCCCCGAGGGCGAACTGCCGCACCTGGCCACCATGACCGCGCGGATCAGCGAGGCCGGCCTGGAGGTGGTCGATGTGGAGAGCCTGCGCCTGCATTACGCGCGCACCCTGGATCACTGGAGCGCACGCCTGGAGGCCCAGCTGGACCAGGCGGCGCGGCTGGTGCCGGAACAGGCGCTGCGCATCTGGCGCCTGTACCTGGCCGGCTGCGCCTATGGCTTCGCCCACGGCTGGATGAACCTGCACCAGATCCTCGCGGTCAAGCCGCACGCCGATGGCCGCCACGATCTGCCCTGGACCCGCGCCGACCTGTATCGCTGAGCCGCGCACCGGCTCCCTATCCCCGGTCAGGGCATTTTTCTTCAATACCGCAGCCCTTCGCGGGCGTCAGTCTGCGCCTTCTCTCTGACGACCCCGATAGGTGTGCGATGAACCTCCAGCTTTCCATGGCGGCCTTTGCCCTGGCGGCCTCCATTTCCCCGGGCCCGGTCAATCTGGTGGCGCTGAGTTGCGGTGCCAACTATGGCCTGCGCGCCAGCCTGCGTCATGTGACCGGGGCGACCCTGGGCTTCACCCTGCTGTTGCTGGCCATGGGCCTGGGTCTGCACCAGCTGCTGAGTCAGTGGCCAGCGCTGGATGTGCTGATCCGCTGGTCGGGGGTGGCCTTCCTGCTGTACATGGCCTACGGTCTGGCGCGCGACGATGGCCGGCTGGACGGCGGCAAGGCGCAGCGACCGCCCTCGCTGCTCACCGGGGCGCTGATGCAATGGCTCAACCCCAAGGCGTGGCTGGCGTCCCTGGCCGGCATGGGGGCCTATGCGGCGGGCGGCGAGTTTGGCTTGGTCGGCCAGTTCGCCGCGCTGTACTTCGTCATCTGTTACCTGTCCATCGCCTGCTGGGCCTACGCGGGCACGTTCATGGGCCAGTACCTGCAGGAGGCCGGGCGCATGCGCCTGTTCAATCGCGGCCTGGCGCTGCTGTTGCTGGGCTCGGCGGTCTACCTGCTGTGGGCCTGATCAGCTGGCGCGGCGGTACTGCCCCGGGGTGGCGGCGAGCAGCTGTTTGAAGGTGCGCTGCAGGTGGGCCTGATCGGCGAAGCCGGCCGCCAGGGCCACCTCGACTATATCCTCGCCGCGCCTGAGCCGGGCCTGGGCAAACTGGATGCGGCAGTTGACCAGGTAGGCATGGGGCGTCATGCCGTAGTGGCGGCGGAAGCAGCGGGTCAGGTAGGAGGCCGAGAGGCCGGCCGCCGCGCAGATGTCCTCCAGCTTCAAGGGGCGGGTGCAATGTGCGCGGATGAACTCGGCGGCCAGGTGGATACGTGGGTTGTCTGCGCGGCGCCTGGCGGGCGTTGGCTCGAGGCGCTGCTGCAGGCCACTGAAGAACTCCAGCAGGGCACAGTGCTTGGCCAGAGTCTCGACCTGCGGATCGACGAGCAGGTGGTACAGGCCGGTCAGGCCGGCATGGAGCGCCGGGTCCTGGCTGAGGATAGCCGCGAAGGGGCGTAGCGGATGGTTGCGGTCGAAGCCCAGCTGGTGCTGCAGCTCAGTCAGCCAGGCGGTGTCCACATAGAACATCTGGTAAGACCAGGGCTGGCCCTCTATGGGGTTGCAGGCGTGCACGTCGCCCGGGTTCATCAGCACCACGCTGCCGGCGCCGATGCGCTCGCGCGCCTTCTCGTTGAGGTAGGTGCTGCGGCCGGTGGTGATGGCGCCGATGGAGAAGGTGTCGTGGGAATGCTTGGCGTAGCACACCCGTCGCCCATCCACTACATCCCGTACTTCGACGAAGGGTAGTGCGGGGTCGCGCCAGAAGCGTGGTGTGCTCGCCGGGTGTGCCTGTGCCATGTCGCTTCGCTCCCTCGTCCCTGTCGTCCGCGACTATAGCCGCGCCAGGCCAGGGCACAAAGCCCGGCCTGCAACAGGTGACGCATTGCCTTACCATGCCGGCATTGCCCTGAGCCGAGCCGTGCATGCCCGCTTTCCTCCTGCGTTATCGCGTCGTCCTGATCGTTGCGCTGATTCTCCTCGGCCTGTCCGCCAGCATCTGGCTGGCCGGGCGCTATGCCGAGCGGCGTGCCTGGGAGGAGCGCAGCGGTGAGGCCCGCGGCCAGCTGCAGCTGTATGCCCAGTCGATCCACACCCTGGTCGAGCGTTTCCGCTCGGTGCCCGAGGTGCTGGCCCTGGACAGCGACATCAAGTCGCTGCTGCGTGCGCCGAGCGACCGCCTGTTGCGCGGACGCCTCAATCAGCGCCTGGAACAGCTCAACGCCGCCGCCGGCTCCAACGTGCTGTACCTGCTCGACCAGCGCGGCGACACCCTGGCGGCGAGCAACTGGCGCGACTGGACCAGTTTCGTCGGCAACAACTACGCCTTTCGCCCCTATTTCCAGGATGCCCTGCGCCAGTCGGCCGGGCGCTATTTCGCGGTCGGCGTGACCACCGGGATTCCCGGCTATTTCCTCTCCCACGTGGTACGCGACGACGATGGCGGGGTGCTCGGGGTGCTGGTGGTCAAGCTGGAGCTGGAGGAGCTGCAGCGCGAGTGGGCCGCCCAGCCCGGGGTGCTGCTGGTCGCCGACAGCTATGGGGTGGTGATCCTCAGCAATCGTCCGGCCTGGCGCTTCCGTGCCCTGCAGGCCTTGAGCGATCAGGACCGCGCGGAGCTGGTGGAGGTGCGCAAGTACGCCGAGCAGGCGCTCCAGCCCTTGCCCAGCGAGCTGCGCGGCAAGATCGATACCGCCGCCGAGTGGCGCCGGGTGAGCGGGCCGGAAGGGCCCCGTGACTACCTCTGGCAGAGCCTGACGCTGGCCGAGGATGAGTGGACCCTGCACCTGCTGGTCGAGCCGCAGACCCTGGTCGACAGCGTGCGCAGCTATCGCCTGGCCGCCGCCGGGGTGTGGATGACCCTGGCCTTCCTCCTGCTCTATCTCGCCCAGCGGCGCAAGAACCAGCGCCTGCAGGCGGGCATCCGCGAGCGCCTGGAGCGCGAGGTGACGCTGCGCACCGCGGAGCTGCGCGAAGCTCAGGAAGGCCTGGTGCACGCGGCGAAGATGGCCGCCCTGGGGCAGATGTCGGCGGCCATGGCCCATGAGATCAACCAGCCGCTGACCGCCATGCAGATGCAGCTGGGCAGCCTGCGCCTGTTGCTCGACAGCGGCCGCCAGGCCGATGTGCGCGAGGGCCTGCAGCGCATCGACGGCCTGCTGCAGCGCATGGCCGGGCTCACCGGCCACCTGAAGACCTTCGCCCGCAAGAGCCCGGCCGGCCTCAGCGAGCGCCTGCGCCTGAGCGAGGTGCTCGAGCAGGCCCTGCAGCTGTTGGCGCCGCGTCTGCGCAACGAAGACGTGGAGCTGCGCCGCGAGATCGACGCCAGCGTGCAGGTGCTGGGCGACGCCATCCGCCTCGAGCAGGTGCTGCTCAACCTGCTGCACAACGCCCTGGACGCCATGGCCGGGGTCGACAAGCGGGTGCTCAGCCTGTCGCTGCAGCGTGATGGCGAGCACTGCCTGTTGCGGGTCGCCGACAGCGGCGGTGGCATTGCCAGCGAGCACCTGGGTCATGTGTTCGAGCCGTTCTTCACCACCAAGCCGGTGGGCCAGGGCCTGGGCCTGGGGCTGGCGGTGTCCTATGGCATCGTCCGCGAACTGGGCGGCAGCCTGGAGGCGGCGAACCACGCCGAGGGCGCGCTGTTCACCCTGCGCCTGCCGCTGGCCCCCGCGCCTTAGGCGGGCCTTTGCGGCTGCGAGGCAACCGGCCTGCGCGATACACTGGAACCATGGACTGAGGAGGCGTGATGAGCGGTCAGGTAATAGTGGTCGATGACGAGGCGGCGATCCGCGAGGCGGTGCAGCAGTGGCTGGAGCTGTCCGGCTTTCGCGTGCAGAGCTGCGCCAGCGCGGAACAGGCCCTGGCCCTGGTCGACCGCGACTTTCCCGGGGTGCTGGTCAGCGATGTGCGCATGCCCGGCAGCGACGGCCTGCAGCTGCTCGACAAGCTGGTGGCGCTGGACCGCGACCTGCCGGTGATCCTGGTCACCGGCCACGGCGATGTGCCGATGGCGGTGCAGGCCCTGCGCAACGGTGCCTACGATTTCATCGAGAAACCCTTTACCCCCGAGCGCCTGCTCGACAGCGTGCGCCGCGCCCTGGACAAGCGTCGCCTGGTCTGCGAGAACCGCCAGCTGCGCCAGCAGTTCGCCTTCAAGGACAGCATCGAGGGGCAGTTGCTCGGCATGTCCAAGCCGATGGAGAACCTGCGCCGGCAGATCCTCGAGCTGGCCGCCACCTCGGTCAACATCCTTATCCGTGGCGATACCGGCAGCGGCAAGGAGCGGGTCGCCCGCTGCCTGCACGACTTCAGCGCGCGCGCCGGCAAGCCCTTCGTCGCCCTCAATTGCGCGGCCATTCCGGAGAACCTGTTCGAGAGCGAGCTGTTCGGCCACGAGAGTGGTGCCTTCACCGGCGCCCAGGGCAAGCGCATCGGCCGCATCGAGCATGCCGACGGCGGCACCCTGTTCCTCGACGAGATCGAGAGCCTGCCGCTGGCCCAGCAGGTCAAGCTGCTGCGCGTGCTGCAGGAGAAGACCCTGGAGCGCCTCGGCTCGAACAAGAGCATCCGCGTCGATCTGCGGGTGATCAGCGCGGTCAAGCCGGACCTGATGGACGAGGTGCGCGCGGGGCGGTTTCGCGAGGACCTGTACTACCGGCTGAACGTGGCGACCCTGCGCATCCCGCCGCTGCGCGAGCGGCGCGAGGACATCCCCCTGCTGTTCGAGCACTTCGCCCGCCAGGCGGCGCTGCGCAACGGCCGCGAGGCACCGGCGCTGGCGCCGGGCGAGCTGGCCAAGCTGCTCGGCCACGACTGGCCGGGCAACGTGCGCGAGCTGATCAACGCCGCCGAGCGCCACGCCCTGGGCCTCAGCACGGCGGAGGCGGAGGGCGGGGCGCAGTCCCTGGCCGAGCAGATGGAGGCCTTCGAGGCCCAGTGCCTGCACAACGCGCTGTTGCGCTGCCAGGGCAATATCACCCAGGTCATGGCCCTGCTGCAGCTGCCGCGGCGCACCCTCAACGAGAAGATGCAACGACACGGCCTGCAGCGCAGCAGCTATCGGCCAGCCGGCAGCCCCGACGACGAATAGGCAATTTTCCGCCTATTGTCGGTTATGAATGGGCGGAAAGTTGCTTGTCTATCCCGCGTTGTTTGGGCTTGACCCCTCTATTACGGGGCTTTCCTGCCCTGGCACGCTACCTGCTATAGCTCTTGTCAGCCACGCGCCTCTGCAAGCGCGGGCGACCATAAGAAAGACAAGAGGTCAGCCAATGAACCGCCACTGCCGCTCCGCGAGCTTGTCTCGCCCCGCTGTTCCGCGCCTCCTCTTGCGCGCCAGGCCCTGGCCCGGTGTCGGCGATTGCCGCTTTCGCGAAATCCGCTAGTCCCCGGACGGGCCCCGAAGCTGCGGCGGACGGGCATCGTCTACAGTGAAAACTCTGCACAAGTCATAACAACGACGGAGATTCTTCCATGCGATTGACCAAGCGTTTCAGCCTGTTCGCCGCTGCTGCGGCCCTGACTGCCAGCACCGCGGTGCTCGCCGCACCGACCTTCATCAACATCCTCACCGGCGGCACCAGCGGTGTGTACTACCCGATCGGCGTCGGCCTGTCGCAGCTGTACAGCAACGGCATCGAAGGCGCCAAGACCTCGGTGCAGGCGACCAAGGCCTCGGTGGAGAACCTCAACCTGCTGCAGCAAGGGCGTGGCGAGCTGGCCCTGGCCCTGGGCGACTCGGTCGCCGACGCCTGGACAGGTGTGGAGGACGCCGGCTTCAAGACGCCGCTGAAGAAGCTGCGGGCGATCGCCGCCACCTACCCGAACTACATCCAGATCGTCGCCAGCCAGGAGTCGGGCATCACCAGCCTGGAAGACCTCAAGGGCAAGCGCATCTCCGTCGGCGCGCCGAAGTCCGGCACCGAGCTGAACGCCCGCGCCATCTTCGAGGCCGCCGGCCTGAGCTATGAGGACATGGGCAAGGTCGAGTTCCTGCCCTACGCCGAGTCGGTCGAGCTGATCAAGAACCGCCAGCTGGATGCCACCCTGCAGTCCTCGGGCCTGGGCATGGCGGCGATCCGCGACCTGGCCGCGACCCTGCCGATCACCTTCGTCGCCATCCCGGGCGAAGTGACCGCGAAGATCGGCAACGCCGCCTACCAGGCCGCCGCCATCCCAGCCGGTACCTATGACGGCCAGGACGCCGAAGTACCGACCGTGGCTATCACCAACATCCTGGTCAGCCACGAGGGCGTGTCCGACGAGGTCGCCTACCAGATGACCAAGCTGATGTTCGACAACCTCGAGCGCCTGGGCACCGCCCACTCCGCGGCCCAGGACATCAAGCTGGAAACTGCGGCGAAGAACCTGCCGATCCCGCTGCACCCGGGTGCCGAGCGCTTCTACAAGGAAGTCGGCGCGCTGTAAGCCACACCGGCGAACGAACGGTCGCCCTGGCGGCGGCCGTCCGTTCGCCCGCTGGTTCTCCACAGAGACGCTAGTAAAACCAGCGTGGCGGCCTGTTTCGCCGGCGGCCGCTTAGGCAGCTGCCGAGCGGCGGCGCGCCGCGTCCACGGCAGGTTTTGCTAGCGACTCTTCCGCTTTATCGATGTTGTATTGAGGGCGTGACCTCCATGAGTGAACACAACCAAGGCCTTGCTGCGCGTCCGGGCGACTGGCCGAAGGCGCTTTTTTACGTGGCGTTGCTGTTCTCCAGCTTCCAGATCATCACTGCCGCCTTCCACCCGGTATCCAGCCAGATCCTGCGCGCGGTGCACGTGGGCTTCCTGCTGCTGGTGGTGTTTCTCAGCTTTCCCGCCGATGGCAAGGACAAGCCCTGGCAACCCCTGGCCTGGCTGCTCGGCCTGGCCGGCATGGCCACCGCGGGCTATCAATGGTACTTCGAGGCCGACCTGATCCAGCGCTCCGGCGACCTGACCGACATGGACATGGTCATCGGCCTGACGCTGACGGTGCTGGTGTTCGAGGCGGCGCGCCGGGTGATGGGCATCGCCCTGCCGCTGATCTGCGGCCTGTTCCTCGCCTACGGCCTGTTCGGCCAGTACCTGCCGGGCGACCTGGCGCACCGCGGCTACGGCCTGGACCAGATCGTCAACCAGCTGTCCTTCGGCACCGAGGGCTTCTATGGCACCCCGACCTATGTGTCGGCCACCTACATCTTCCTGTTCATCCTGTTCGGCGCCTTCCTCGAGCAGGCCGGGATGATCAAGCTGTTCACCGACTTCGCCATGGGCCTGTTCGGCCACAAGCTCGGCGGCCCGGCCAAGGTCTCGGTGGTGTCGTCGGCGCTGATGGGCACCATCACCGGCTCCGGCGTGGCCAACGTGGTCACCACCGGCCAGTTCACCATTCCGCTGATGAAGCGTTTCGGCTACCGCGCGGCCTTCGCCGGCGGCGTCGAGGCCACCTCGAGCATGGGCAGCCAGATCATGCCGCCGATCATGGGCGCGGTGGCGTTCATCATGGCCGAGACCATCAACGTGCCATTCTTCGAGGTGGCCAAGGCCGCCCTGGTGCCGGCGCTGCTGTACTTCGGCTCGGTGTTCTGGATGGTTCACCTGGAGGCCAAGCGGGCCAACCTGCAGGGCCTGCCGAAAGCCGAGTGCCCCGATCCCTGGGCGGCGGTCAAGGCGCGCTGGTTCCTGCTGATCCCGCTGTTCATCCTGATCTACCTGCTGTTCACCGGGCGCACCCCGCTGTTCTCCGGGATGGTCGGCCTGTCGCTGACCGCCATCGTCATCCTCGGCTCGGCGATCATCCTGCGGGTGTCCTCGTTCGGCCTGCGCATGGCCTTCTGGATCGCCCTGGGCCTGCTCTGTGCCGGCTTCTTCCAGCTCGGCATCGGCGTGGTGTTCGCCGTGGTCGCGCTGCTGGTGGCGATCTGCTGGTTCATCAAGGGCGGCCGCGACACCCTGGTCATCTGCCTGCACGCGCTGGTCGAAGGCGCACGCCATGCGGTGCCGGTGGGTATCGCCTGCGCCCTGGTGGGGGTGATCATCGGCGTGGTGTCGCTGACCGGGGTGGCCTCGACCTTCGCCGGCTACATCCTGGCCATCGGCCAGGACAACCTGTTCCTCTCGCTGATCCTCACCATGCTCACCTGCCTGGTGCTGGGCATGGGCATCCCGACCATCCCCAACTACATCATCACCAGCTCGATCGCCGCGCCGGCCCTGCTGGAGCTGGGCGTGCCGCTGATCGTCTCGCACATGTTCGTCTTCTACTTCGGCATCATGGCCGACCTCACCCCGCCAGTGGCGCTGGCCTGCTTCGCCGCCGCGCCGATTGCCAAGGAGAAGGGCCTGAAGATCAGCCTGTGGGCCATCCGCATCGCCATCGCCGGCTTCGTCGTGCCGTTCATGGCGGTCTACGACCCGGCGCTGATGCTGCAAGGCAGCGGCGGCTGGCTGGCGACCCTGTACATCCTGTTCAAGGCGGCCGTGGCGATCGGCCTGTGGGGCGCGGTGTTCACCGGCTTCCTGCAGTGCAAGATGCCCTGGTGGGAGCGCGCGCTGGGTTTCGCCGCCGGCGCCAGCCTGATCCTCGCCACGCCGATGAGCGATGAGATCGGCTTCGCCCTGGCCGTGCTGTTCCTCGCCGTGCATTTCTGGCGCGGTCGCCGCGTCCAGGCGGCCGCCGCGTGATCGGGCTGTGCATGGGCCTGGCCGGGGCGATCTGGGCCGAACTGCCGGTTCCGGCGTTCACCCTGGCCTGGCGGCACAGCATCGAGAAGATTCGCTGGGAAGAGGATTACCGCGTCGCCGCCGAGGGCTTGTTGCTCGGCGAGGCGCGGGTCAAGGGTTCGGGCGCCGGCATGGAGATTCCTGCCGATGCCGAACTGCATGAGGGCAGCTGGCACTACCGCCGCCAGTTACCGCCCCTGCAACCGCTGCGCCTGGGGCGAACCCCCGAGGCAGGGGACTACCAACTGTGTTTCGACCAGCGTTGTCACCCAATGAGTGACTGGCTCGGCCCGCCACAAGCGAGCCAGCCGGCGTTGGAACTCTGGAGCTGTGAGCTCGGCTCCCCCTTGTCCCCGGTGGACAAGGGCCAGGGTGACGGCTGAGGCCGCGCCCGCTCCCGGCGCCACAAGCGCGGGCTGCTGCAAGAGGAAAACCCCCAGTCGGCCTGGCCACTGGGGGTTTTGTTCGTCTGCAGCTTGCCGAACGGCGCTGCCGCGGTGCTCAGTCGATTTCGTACTTGGCCTTGAGCCGTTGCACCAGCTGCGGCTGCTGCTGCAGGAAACGGTCGAAGGCGGCGATCACCTCGGGATGCAGGCGGCTGGACAGGTAATAGTCGCCGTCGACATGGGGCAGTCCGGGGTCGAACCGCAATGCGTCCTCCGCCAGGCCGGCGGCGCGCAGCGCCAGGCGTGCCACCCGCGGATTGAGGTAGATCGCATCGACCCGGCCGCTGGCCGCCATGCGCAGCAGCGAGTCGATGTGATTGCTCTGCGTCAGGCTCATGTGCCCGCCCTCGATGTCCGCCAGGTACGGCCAGGGGGTGAAGCCCAGCTGGGTGCCGAGCCGGCGTATCCGCGCCTTGCCCAGGCCGACGTGGGCGCGCAGCACCATCACGCCGTCGGTATAAGGCGCCACGGCCTGGCTGTAGTGGACCCGGTGGCCCTGCTTCTGCCGGGTTTTCCAGTGCGGGTGATCGGGGAACTTGAAGTCCAGCTTGCCGGCCAGGTAGTCGCCGAGCAGGCGCTTGACCGGCAGCGCCACGTAGGTGAACTGGTGGCCCTGGTCGGCGGCGAAGGCGTCCAGCAGTTCGCGGGCGTAGCCCCGGTACTGGCCGTCTTCGACGGTGAAGTAGGGCAGGTAGGGCTGGCGCTCGACGCCCACGCGGTACTGTTCGGCGTGCAGCGCAGTGGCGCCGGCCAACAGACTGAAGCAGAAGATGACCGGCAGGCGGAAGTTCATCGGCAGCGACTCGTTGAGACTCCGTAATGCAAAGCTCGCGACTCAGCACTAACCATAGCCAGTGACGCCGGCCTTCGGGGTTTTTCTGTCGGCCTAGAGTATCGGCGAGATCAGCCGCGCCACGCGCATGGCCAGGCGCTGCAGGTGGCGCACCTTGTGGCGGTCGGCCCGGACCAGCTCGCGCGAGCGGGCGAAGTCGGCCTCGAGCATCTGCGCGACCTGGCTGGCGAAGGCGTCGTCGACGGTGAGCAGGGTGATCTCGAAGTTCAGGCGGAACGAGCGGTTGTCCAGGTTGGCGCTGCCGATGGCGCAGGCGCCCTGGTCGATCAGCATGACCTTCTGGTGGAGGAACCCGGGCAGGTAGCGGAACACCCGGACCCCGGCGCGCAGGGCCTCGAAGGCGTACAGGCTGGAGGCGGCATAGACCACCCGGTGGTCGGGGCGCGCCGGCAGCAGGATGCGCACGTCGACGCCGCGCAGCACGGCCAGGCGCAGGGCGCTGAACAGCGCCTCGTCGGGCACGAAGTAGGGGCTGGTGATCCAGATCCGCTCACGCGCGGCGTGGATCGCCTCGACGAACAGCAGCGAGCCGGTTTCCTGGGGGTCGGCCGGGCCGCTGGTGATCAGCTGGCAGAGCATGCCGCTGCTCGGGTAGGCCTCGGGCAGCAGCAGCGGCGGGATCTGCCGGGTGGCCCAGAACCAGTCCTCGGCGAAGGATTCCTGCAGGCAGGCGACCACCGGGCCGCGCACCTCGACGTGGGTGTCGCGCCAGGGCGCCAGTGGCGGCTTGCGCCCGAGGTACTCGTCGCCGACATTGAGGCCGCCGAGAAAGCCGCGCTCGCCGTCCACCACCACCACCTTGCGGTGATTGCGGAAGTTCAGCTGAAAGCGGTTGAACAGCCCGCCGCGGGTGGGGAACGCATGGATCTGCACGCCGGCGCTGCGCAGGCTGTCGATGTAGTGGCGGGGCAGGGCGTGGCTGCCGATGCCGTCGTACAGGATGTACACCCGCACTCCGGCGCGCGCGCGCTCCAGCAGCCGCTCATGCAGGCGCCGGCCGAGGACGTCGTCGCGGACGATGAAGAACTGCAGGAGGATCACCTGGCGGGCCTCGGCCAGGGCGGCGAAGATCGCCGCGAAGGTCGCCTCGCCGTCGATCAGCAGCTGCACCTGATTGTTCGCCAGGCAGGGCATTGAGCCCAGGCGCGGCAGCGCGCGCAGGCGGCGGAAGGCCTTGGACGCGCGGGCGGTGATGGCTTCCTCGACCCAGGGCCGCCAGTTCAGCGCGGCGATGGCGCTGTGCATCTCCTGGTCGGCCAGGCGCCGGGCCTTGATATAGGCATCGAAGCGGCTGCGGCCGAACACCAGATAGGGCAGCAGGGTCAGGTAGGGCATGAAGAACAGCGATACCGCCCAGGCGATGGCGCCCTGGGCGGTGCGCACGGTGAACACCGCGTGGATGGCGGCCAGTACGCCGAGCGTATGGATCGCGGCGAGCAGGTAGGTCAGCAGGTGGGGGATGCCAAGGTCCGTGAGCATGCGCATTCCTGTGCGGCAGAAACCGGTGTAAAGCAGGCCAGTCACAGCGTGCAGTGTCGCATCAACCGGGGGCCAGGCGGCAAGATCTGACGCCTGCGCCTAGGGGCGTGCCGCGTTCGGACCGGCAGGGTGTCGGCTGGGCTGTTACGCTTATGGGCAGCCGAGCTGAAAATCGGTCGAAACGTGCAGGGCGCAGCCCAGTGTTTGCGTCTATCTGCGAGTCAAACAAAAAAGGAGCACGTCACATGGCAAAAGATCCTGCGCAGGGGAAAGCCCCGCCAGCAGAGAGCCTGGATAGCATTCCAGCCCCGACCGGGGCAGCGAACCTGATCGACACCGACTATGTCATCGGCCAGGACAACATCAAGGGTCGCTTCCTCTTCAACCTGGACATCCATGGCAAGGTGTTCACCATCTCGGCGCTGCTCAGCGTGCTGTTCGTGGTCCTGACCCTGGCCCTGCAGAGCGAGGTCGAGCCGCTGTTCACCGCCCTGCGCAACTGGCTGACCAGCAACCTGGCCTGGTTCTTCCTTGGTTCGGCGAACATCTTCGTGCTGCTGTGCGTCGGCCTGATCTTCTCGCCGCTGGGCCGGGTGCGCCTGGGTGGCAAGGAAGCCACCCCGGACTACACCTACAAAGGCTGGTTCGCCATGCTGTTCGCTGCCGGCATGGGTATCGGCCTGATGTTCTATGGCGTGGCCGAGCCGATGTCGCACTACGGCTCGTCCCTGGGCGGTACCAGTGTCGGCGAGGACGGTGTACGCACCGACTGGGCGCCCCTGGGTGCCGCGGCCGGCGACGAGCAGGCCGCCGCCAGCCTGAGCATGGCCGCCACCATCTTCCACTGGGGCCTGCACCCCTGGGCGATCTACGCCATCGTCGCCCTGTCCCTGGCACTGTTCTCCTTCAACAAGGGCCTGCCGCTGAGCATCCGCTCGATCTTCTATCCGCTGCTCGGTGAGCGGGTCTGGGGCTGGCCGGGGCACCTCATCGACATCCTCGCGGTGCTTGCCACCCTGTTCGGCCTAGCCACCTCCCTTGGCATCGGCGCGCAGCAGGCATCGGCCGGGCTGGAGTATCTGTTCGGCATCCAGTCCAACGACACCAGCATGGTGTTGCTGGTGGTGGGTATCACCGCGATCGCCCTGGTCTCGGTGATGGCCGGCCTGGACAAGGGGGTCAAGCGCCTGTCGGAAATCAACATGGTGCTGGCGGCGCTGCTGCTGCTGTTCATCATCGTGGTCGGTCCGACCCTGGCGATCATCACCGGCTTCTTCAGCAATCTGGGCAGCTACCTGGTCAACCTGCCAGCCCTATCCAACCCGATCGGCCGCGAAGATGCCAACTTCAGCCAGGGCTGGACCGCCTTCTACTGGGCCTGGTGGATCAGTTGGTCGCCGTTCGTCGGTATGTTCATCGCCCGCGTCAGCCGCGGCCGTACCGTGCGCGAGTTCCTTATCGCAGTGTTGCTGGTGCCTTCGCTGGTATCGGTGCTGTGGATGACCGCCTTCGGCGGCACGGCGCTCAGCCAACTGCTCGGTGATGGCTTCACCGGGGTGCAGGATGCCGCGCTGGAGCTGAAGATGTTCGCCATGTTCGGCGAGCTGCCACTGACCGAGATCAGCTCGTTCGTCGGTATCGTCCTGGTGATCGTGTTCTTCGTCACCTCGTCGGACTCCGGCTCCCTGGTGATCGATACCATCACCGCCGGCGGCAAGGTCAATGCGCCGGTGCCGCAGCGCGCCTTCTGGGCGATTCTGGAGGGTGTGGTGGCCATCGCCCTGCTGCTCGGCGGTGGCCTAGTGGCCCTGCAGGCGATGGCGGTGTCCGCTGGCTTCCCCTTCACCATCGTGCTGCTGGTCGGCTGTATCTCCATCGTCAAGGGACTGATGTCCGAGCCGCGCTGAGTGGGCAGCTGAGGCTGTTCGCTAGCACGCGCTACCGATAAAGGCGCACCCAGGCGGGTGCGCCTTTTTTCATTGCCAGAGTTCGCCGACCGCGATGCTCCCGGCGTCCATTCGCGCCACCTGGGCCTGCAGCAATTCGGCGGTGGCCAGGGCATCGGTCAGGGCATGGTGTGCCTGGTACAGCGGCAGGCCGTAGCGCAGGCGGCTGTCGGCCAGGCGGATCGACACCGGCTTGCGGCCCATCATCCGGTCCAGCCAGCCGGGCCGATGCTTGCCGCGGTGCAGCCGGGCTTCCAGCTGCATGGTGTCGATCAGCGGAAAATGCAGGCCTTCGCCGATCAGCTGGCGCATGGCCTGATCGAGAAAGCCGCGCTCGATGCGCTGGTAGTGCACCACCATCACCTTGCCGGCCATGACGGCCAGCAGTTCGTCGAACACGCTGGCCAGCGGCGGTGCGTCGCGGATGTCCGAATGGGTGATGTGATGGAAGGTTACCGACTGGCTGCTCAGCTCGCACGCCGGCTTGACCACCCAGTAGCGCGCCTGGCCGCAGCGGATGCGCCGCAGGTTGAACGGCACCAGGCCGAGGCTGACGATCGAATCGCGCTGGCTGTCGAGGCCGGTGGTTTCCACGTCCAGGGCCAGCAGAGGTACGTCTTCCAGCGGCGTATCCGCGCTTACGGTGCCTGCCTTATAGAAGCGCGATAGCCGTTCATCACGGGTTTTGGCCGCGAGTTCGCCGAGGATGTTCTGCCAGTCGGGGATGCTCGATTTGCCGTCCCTGAGCAGGGTGCCTGGCAGGCTCACAGTGGCCGCCCCGCTTCCTGTCCCGGATAGCGGAAGCGCAGGAACTTCTGCGCATTGCTCAGCACCTGGAAGGCCGACTTGAGGCTGTGCCGGTCGGCGGCGGAGATGTGCTCCGGCTCGATGTAGTTGTCCGGCTCGCGGCCTTCCTGAATGTCCATGGCCTGGTGGCGTATGCGCACGATGGAGAGAAACTCCAGGGCATAGCGCAGCTGGGTGATGGCCTCTTCGGTGAGCAGCTTGGTCTCGGCGATGGCGTCCAGGCGTTCCAGGGAGTTCTGCGCCTTGGAGCCGCAGGCCAGGGCATGCACGCGGATCAGGTCGGTGAGCGGCGCGGTGCCGCGGCCCTTGAGGTTGATGATGTTGTTCTGCTGGCCATCCTTTTCCATCACGAAGGTGCGGAAGAAACCCAGGGGCGGCGTGCGGTTGAGGGCGTTGCGCGCCAGGCTGGCGAGGAACAGCGGGTTGCTGCTGGCCTTCTCCGCCAGCAGCGCCTTCAGGCTTTCGGCCAGCGCGGCTTCGCCATAGACGCTGTCCAGATCGAAGAAGATGCAGGCGTTGAGCAGGGTTTCCGGGTTGGGGCGTTCGATCCACTGGGTGAAATAGCCCTTCCACACCCGCAGCGGCTGGCGCCATTTGGGGTTGGTGGCCATGATCCCGCCCTTGCAATAGCTGTGGCCGCAGGCCGCCAGGCCGTCGCTGACGAAGGTCGCCAGCTTGAGGAAATACTCGTCGTGCACCCGCGGGTCGAAGCGGTTGTCCAGCACCAGGGCGTTGTCCTGGTCGGTGACGATCAGCTGCTCATCCCGGGCCATCGAGCCCAGCGCCAGGAAGCAGTAGGGCACCGGTGGCGGGCCGAGCTCCTGCTCGGCCAGCTCGAGCAGGCGCTGGGTCAGGCTGCGGCCGATGCCGGACATGGCGCTGCCGATCATATGGGCGTTGGCCTGTTCGTTGACCAGGCGCAGGAAGGTCGCGCGCAGGTCCGGCAGCAGGCCCTGCAGCTCCGCCACCGACTGCCGGTTGAAGATGTTGTTGACCAGGTACAGGCTGCTCTGGGATTCGTAGCGGATGATGTCGGAGAGGTTGATCACCCCGACCGGCCGCTGGCGGTGCACCACCGGCAGGTGATGGATGTTGTTGCGCAGCATGCACAGCATCGCCTCGAACACAGAGTCCTCGGCCTGGATGGTGATCGGATCGGGTGACATCACCTGGTCCACCGGCGTGTCCAGGGCCAGGCCCTCGGCCAGTACCCGGGTACGCAGGTCGCGGTCGGTGGTGATGCCGGCCATAACCTGGGTCGGGCCGCTGTCGCCGGCGGCCTTGGTGCCAAAGATCACCAGGGAGGAGACGCCGTGCTCGGTCATCATCCGCGCGGCGTCCTGCACCGAGGTGCCCAGGGGCACGCTGACGGTGCGCCGGGTGATCAGCTTGCGCACCTCCGTGCTCATCAGCTCGGTGGCGTTGCCCTGGGGCGCCTCGCGTGGCTTGAGGCGTGACACGCCCTCGGCTTCGACGAAGTCGGCAAAGGCGTCATTCGCCTCGCAGAGTTGCTCGAACATGGCGCCGGGGATGAAGTAGATCAGGCTGTCTTCGATGGCGCGGGCCGGCAGGCGTACCTTGTGCCCGCGCAGCAGGCCGAACTGGCCGAACACTTCGCCCTCGGCCAGGCGGTTGTACAGTTCGCCGTTGCGCCGGTAGATCTCCACCGCGCCGCTGCGGATGTAGTGCAGATCCTCGATCGGCGCGCCGTAGCTGAGGATGTCGCTGCCGGCCTTGAAGTAGCCGACCTCCACCTGGCGGGCGATCTCGTCGAGGGTTTCCTCCGGCAGCGCATCGAAGGGCGCATGGCGGCTCAGGTGGTCGCGAATTTCGATCTGTTCGACCTGCATGCGCTCCTCGTAGGCTGATGTCTCGGGTCAAGGCAAGACCTTAACCGCTATTGCGTCATTGTGCCTGCTGCGCTGCGCCGACGCGAGATTGCTGGCCGGTCCGCGGGCCCTTCATTGCCGGGCCCGGCAGTGGCTCATGCCTGTCCGTCCCAGCGGCTTTTGGCCACCGCGTCGTGGGCATGCAGGCTCTCGGCGTGGATCACTTGCAGGGTGAAAGCGCGAATCCCGTGCTGCTCGCGCATCGCCTGGTGCAGGCGGCGAGCGGCGTCCTCGCAGAACATCAGGTTCTTCCCGTTCGCCAGGGCGAAGGCCTGCTCGTCGGCGCGCTTGACCGCCGTCTGCAGGGCGGTACCCAGTGCCGCTTCGGCAGCATCCACGAGGCGAAGCACTGGCAGGGTCTCCAGCGTCGGCTCGAGGCACAGCTGCAGGCGCGCCTCGCTGCGCTGGCTGTGGGGGGTGGCAAGGATGCCGCTGGAAGCGCCAAGCCAGGCGACTATGTCGGCATGCTCGAGCGGTCCTTGGGCAAAATCCGCGAGAAACTTTTGCTGAATCAGTTGCCGCGCCAGCGCCGCCGAGCACGGGCAGGTCGAGGAATAGCCGAGCGTCAGCTGCAGTTCCACGTGAAACCCCGTGTCGTCCAGGCGGGTGTTGAGTGCCAGCGGGTAAGCCTTCCATCCGGCCAGCGGGCTGACGAGCGCCGGGCGCTTGAGCAGCAGTTCACCGCGCAGGTTCAGATAGGCACGTTGCGACAGGCCAGCGTGGCTGCCTAGGAACTGGCGCAGCACCGCTTGCAGGGTCGGAAGGCTCAGCTCCTGCTGCTCCAGGGCCTCCAGCGCCAGGTACAGGCGCGACATATGGATGCCCCGCGCATTGGCATCGTCCAGGCTGACCCCGGCGTCCACCCGACAGTCCAGCGGCTTGCCGGCGAACAATACGGGCAAGGCTATCTGCTGCATGCCGACGAAATCCAAGGTGGGCAGAGCCCGGGGGCTGGTCTGGGCGGCGATATCGGGCAGGCTGAGGTCGGTCATCGTATTTCCGGAATGGTTGTGAACTAAAGTGTTATGTTATAACAGATAAAAGATGCAACCCTGACGAGACCCGACCGTGCTCAGCGAATCCGAACTGCTCGCCATGCCCGCCAGTGCCTACATGAACGACACGCAGAAGGCGTTCTTCCGCCAGCGCCTGATCGTGCAGCGCGGTGAACTGCAACGACGCATCGACGAGGAATTCGGTGAGCTGCGCGAACAGCAGCAGGCCAGCGATCCGGCCGACCTTGGCAGTGCCGAGGAGCAGCGGCAGTGGCAGCTGCGCCAGCTTGAGCGCGAGAAGAAGCTGCTGGACAAGATCGACGAAGCCCTGGAGCGCCTGGCCCGCGGCGAGTACGGCTGGTGCAGCGAGACCGGCGAGCCGATCGGTTTGCGCCGCCTGCTGCTGCGGCCCACCGCCAGCCTCTGCGTCGAGGCCAAGGAGCGTCAGGAACAACGCGAACGCCATATCCGTGATGTGCGAGGAACCCCCAATGGATAACCGTCTACCCGTAACCGTGCTGTCCGGCTTTCTCGGCGCCGGCAAGAGCACCCTGCTCAACCATGTGCTGAGGAACCGCGAGGGGCTCAAGGTCGCGGTGATCGTCAACGATATGAGCGAGATCAATATCGATGGCCGCGAGGTCCAGCGCGATGTCAGCCTGAGCCGCGCCGAGGAGCGGCTGGTGGAGATGAGCAACGGCTGCATCTGCTGCACGTTGCGCGAAGACCTGCTCAAGGAAGTCGCGCGGCTGGCGGCGGAGGGGCGCTTCGACTATCTGCTGATCGAATCCACCGGCATCTCCGAACCCTTGCCGGTGGCCGAGACCTTCACCTTCCGTGACGAACAGGGCCAGAGCCTGGCCGACCTGGCGCGTCTCGACACCCTGGTCACCGTGGTCGACGGGCTGAATTTTCTGCGCGACTACCATGAGGCCGAAGACCTGGGCAGCCGTGGCGAAACCCTCGGCGAGGAGGACCAGCGTTCGATCACCGACCTGCTGATCGAGCAGGTGGAGTTCGCCGATGTCATCCTGATCAGCAAGATCGACCTGATCAGCCAGGCCGAGCGTGAAGAGCTGACGGCCATCCTGCGCAGCCTCAATGCCCATGCCGAGGTGCATGCGATGAGCATGGGCGCGGTGCCCTTGGAAAAGGTCCTCAACACCGGGCGTTTCGATTTCGAGCGTGCGGCCCAGGCGCCTGGCTGGCTCAAGGAACTGCGTGGCGAGCACGTGCCGGAAAGCCAGGAGTACGGCATCGTCTCCAGCGCCTACCGCGCGCGTCGTCCGTTCCACCCGCAGCGCTTCTTCGACTTCCTCGGCCGCGAGTGGAGCAATGGCCGGCTGTTACGCTCCAAAGGCTTCTTCTGGCTGGCGAGCAAGCCGCGCGAAGCCGGCAGCTGGTCCCAGGCCGGTGGCCTGATGCGCCACGGTTTTGCCGGGCGCTGGTGGCGCTTCGTGCCGAAAAGCCAGTGGCCAGAGGATGAACAGGGGCTGCAGGCAATCATGCAGAACTGGCAGGCGGATGTCGGCGATTGTCGCCAGGAGCTGGTGTTCATCGGCCAGCACATCGACTTCGCCCGGCTGCATGCCGAGCTGGACGCCTGCCTGCTCGACGACACGGAAATGGCCCAGGGCGAGCAGTCCTGGACCAGCCTGGCGGACCCCTTCGGTCCCTGGGTCGAGGAGGACGCCGCCTGATGCATGCGCTCCTGTATCGACAGCCGCCCACCCAGATGCTCGGCGAGCAGCTGGAGGTGCTCACCGAAGTGCTGCGCGACGAGGTCAACCTGGCGATCTGGCAGCGTCGCCTGCCGGCGCAGATCGCCGACTTCGCCGGCCTGCTGCTGGCCCAGGGGCATGCCCTGGGGCAGACGTTGGTCCTCGACCTGGCGACCAGCGAGAGCCAGCCCGAGCTGACCGGCCTGCTTGCCGAGTACAGCGACCTGCCGGGTCAGGCCGTCTGTCTGGCCGATATTGCCTGGCTGGTCGGCGCCTTCGCCTGCCTGTTCGATGCCAGGCGCATCGGCCTGCGCCTGCGTGCGCTGGACCGGGCGATGTGCCCGCGCTTTCACGTCGACCATGTGCCCGTGCGGCTGATCACCAGCTATGCGGGGCCGGGCAGTCAGTGGCTGGCGGAAGGCGCGATGCTGCGCCAGCGGCTGGGCGATCCCAACGCGGAGCCGCAGGACCCGGCGCTGATCAACGGCAGCCAGGCCGGGCATGTGCTGTTGGCCAAGGGCGAGAAATGGTCGGGTAACGAGGGCCGTGGGCTGATCCACCGCTCGCCGCAGCCGCTCGGTGGCGAGCGTCGGCTG
Source organism: Pseudomonas sp. LPB0260 (assembly GCF_013388395.1). Classification (NCBI taxonomy): domain Bacteria; kingdom Pseudomonadati; phylum Pseudomonadota; class Gammaproteobacteria; order Pseudomonadales; family Pseudomonadaceae; genus Pseudomonas; species Pseudomonas sp. LPB0260. Next base: position 1,268,889 of record NZ_CP058247.1, read on the forward strand.
CTGCTGACCCTGGACTGGCTGGCGTAGTCGGGCCGGCCTTTAGCGGGCCATCCACACGCCCTTGTTCTGCCCTTCGCAGAAGGGCTTGAGGTAGGTGGCGTCGCTGCTCACGCCGTAGTAGTGGATATCCTGCTGGTACGGTGTGCCGCCGACCCTGGCATTGCGGCAGACGCCGAAGGCGCCCATCGGGCACTGCTCGACGAAGGCCACTTCGACCTTCTGCCCCTTGAGCTGCGGCTGGCAGAAGCCGTTGCGAAACAGCTGCGGCGGGATGCTGCGGTTCTGCTGGCAGACCTTGACGTCCAGGCGCTCGGCCTGGCTGTGGATGACGCAGGCCTCGCCCCAGGCCAGGGTGGACAGGGCGCAGAGGCTCAGCAGCGCTAGACGACGCATCGAATCGACTCCCGGTGAAGATGCCGGCGACTCTAGCACGACGCGATTTCCGCGTCTGCGCAGCACGCCGGGGCTTCTCCTCCCGGCCCTTTGACCGCACCATAGGCCCATGCTGAAGCACATCCCCACGCACCTGATCGGCGGCCCCCTGGGGGCCGGCAAGACCAGCCTGATTCGCCAGCTGCTGGCGCAGCGGCCGGCCCATGAACGCTGGGCGGTGCTGATCAATGAATTCGGCCAGATCGGCCTGGATGCCGCCCTGCTGGAAACCGACGCCCTGGGCGTGGCCCTCGGCGAGGTGGCCGGCGGCTGCCTGTGCTGCGTCAACGGCGTGCCCTTCCAGGTCGGGCTGGGTCGCCTGCTGCGCAAGGCCCGGCCGCAGCGCCTGCTGATCGAGCCCTCCGGCCTCGGCCATCCCGTGCTGCTCCTCGAACAACTGCGCCAGCCGCCCTGGGCCGGGGTCCTGGCCGTGCAGCCCCCGGTACTGGTGCTGGACGCTGCGGCGCTGGCCGCCGGTCAGGCCCTGGCGGACAGCCAGCAGGCGGCGCTGGCCAGTGCCGGGCTGCTGTTGCTGAACAAGGCCGAGGACCTGGACGAGGCGGCCAGGGCCAGGGTGCAGGCCCAGCTACCCGCGTGCGCGCTGCACTGGACCAGCCAGGCGGCGCTGGACCTGGCGCAGTTGCCCGGATATGCCCGCGAGGTGTCGGACGGCGGCGATCTGGCGGGATTGCCGGAAGCGTCTGCGCCGCTGCCGCGCATCTGGCGCACGCCTGCCGAGCCGATCTGCCAGGTCCAGGCGCTGCCCGAGGGCTGGAGTATCGGTTGGTCCTGGCACCCGAGCCAGCGCTTCGCCCAGCGCGCCGTGCAACAGTGGCTGGCGACCCTATCCTGGCGCCGCGCCAAGCTGGTGCTGCACAGCGACGCTGGCTGGTGCTCGGCCAACGCCCTCGACGGTCAGCCGCTGCGCTGGCAGGCCAGCGCCTGGCGCAAGGACTCGCGCCTGGAGCTGATCTTCGCCGCCCCCCAGGACGTCGACGCGCTGCGTCAGGCCATGGCCGCCTGCAGGGGCTAGTGTCCACGGCTTGTCGGCGGCGCCGAAGCCGACAAGCAGAACCGATTGGTCATCCGCGCCGGCCTGATAAGCTTGCCCGTCGTTCCCACCGCCGAATACAGCCATGCATCTAGAGTCCTGGTCCCACGCCTGTTCCGCCGGTTTTACCCTGCGTGGCTGGAACAGCCCGCCCTCGGGCAAGCCGCTGCTGCACTTCCTGCATGGCAACGGCTATTGCGGGCGGGTCTATGAGCCGCTGCTGGAACGCCTGGCCGAGGATTTCGACCTGTGGCTGTGCGATGTGCAGGGGCATGGCGACAGCGACCACGGCGGCCGTTTCCACGGCTGGAACCGCAGCGCCGAGCTGGCCCTGGAGGCTTTCGCCGCCGGGCGTGAGCAGTTTGCCGAGGTGCCGGCCTTCGCCGCCGGACACAGCTTCGGCGGCGTGCTGACCGGCCTGATGCTGGCCCAGCAGCCACAGCTGTTCCAGCGCGCGGTGCTGCTCGATCCGGTGCTGTTCACCCCGGCGATGATCGGCGTCATGGCGCTGTCCGATGTGGTTGGCCTGAGTCAGCGCAACACCCTGGCCAGCAAGGCGCGCAAGCGGCGCCAAAAGTGGCCGGATCGCCTCGCCGCCCATGCCGCCCTGCACGGCCGCGGCATGTTCCGCGGCTGGACCGAGGCGGCGTTCGAGGCCTATATCAATCATGCCCTGCGCGACACCGAGGAAGGCGTCGAGCTGAAATGCCGGCCGAGCCGCGAGGCGGACATCTTCTCCTCCTTCCCCAAGCGCCTGTGGCCGTCGCTGGCCAAGGTGGTGACGCCGACCCAGGTGCTCTATGGCCAGGCCAGCTATCCCTTCGTCGCCAAGTCGGTGGCGCGCTGGTGCGCCAGCAATGCTCATGTCCACGCCCAGGTGGTCCAGGGCGGCCACTGCTTCATGCAGGAGCAGCCCGATGACTGCGCCGAGCGGGTGCTCGCATTTCTCGTGCCCTGAAGTGGTCCAGGGCGCTGCGCTGTCTTGGTCGGAAGGTGCGCGCCTCAGCCCTCGCGCTCGCGGCGCCAGCGCTCCAGCTCGATCACCTGGGGATTGTCCGGCGGCGGGGCGTTGAATGGATGGGGCTCCAGTTCGATGCGCCCGAGGTGCTGGCCGAACATGACGATGCTGCCGACATGGCGCTGTTCGCCGGTGACGGTGAACTCGAAGCCATAGACCCGCGCCAGGCGCTTGCGGCCGCGGGCGTCGGCCAGCAGGGTGATCTTGCGCAGGGCGACATTGCCGTCGAGCAGCTCGACCTCGGCCTTCGCGCAGTGCTGCTTGACCAGGGCCAGGGCGCGCTCGCGCAGGCCGTGGGCGTGCCACAGCCAGGCGCCGGCGGTGGCCAGCAGCATCAGGACGAAGATATTGCCGAGGGTCAGCATGGTGAGCTCCAGGTAGCCGCGTGCATCTGCTGCGGATAGCCCGCATTCTGCCAGGGTGCCGGGGTGGCTGTCTTGGCCGTGGCCTCAGTCCTCGTCCTTCAGCTCCTGGTAGCGCTGCTCCAGTTCCTGGCGAATCGCCCGGCGCTGCCGGCCCTGGGCGAAGCGCCGCTGCTCCTCGACGGTTTGCGGCTGGCGCACCGGCACCGCGATGGGCTTTCCCTTTTCGTCCACTGCGACCATGGTGAAGAAGCAGCTGTTGGTGTGGCGCACCGAGCGCTCGCGGATGTTCTCCGTCACCACCTTGATGCCGATCTCCATGGAGCTGCGGCCGGTGTAGTTGACCGAGGCGTGGAAGGTCACCAGCTCGCCGACGTGGATGGGTTCGCGGAAGGTCACCTGGTCCACCGACAGGGTCACCACGTAGCAGCCGGCGTAGCGGCTGGCGCAGGCGTAGGCGACCTCGTCGAGGTACTTGAGCAGGGTGCCGCCGTGCACGTTGCCGGAAAAATTGGCCATGTCCGGGGTCATCAGTACGGTCATCGACAGCTGGGCGTTTCCGGCTTCCATGGTTGGGCTCTGTGTGGCTGAGGGGATACCCTTCTGAACGAATCAGGGGGACCGCGGGTCACGCTCGAGCTGGGCAAGTCCGGGCGCGGCCGAGCCGTCTGCGCCTACTTGCCGGCGGAAAGCCCGAAGTCGATGGCCAGGTCGGCGCCGGTGATCGCCTCGGCATGGGGCTGGCACAGGTACCAGACCATCTCGGCGACTTCCTCCGGACGCAGGAAGCGCGCCCCCCGGCCCTGCGGGTAGAGGCTCAGCAGCTCGCGCTTGTAGGCCGTGGGGTTGCCGTTGCCGTAGCGCTCGGCCTGGTAGTCGAGCATCGGCGTGGCGATATCGCCGGGCGACACCGCATTGACCCGCACCCCGTGCTCGGCCAGCTCCAGGGCCAGGGTCTTGCTCAGCATCACCAGCGCCGCCTTGCTCGCGCAGTAGGCCGCCGAGCCGCGATAGGCCTGGCGTCCGGCGTCGCTGGCGATATTGACGATGCAGCCGCGAAATTCCTTGAGGTGCGGGATGGCCGCCTGGCTGAGGTAGAAGGCGGCCTTGAGGTTGACGCCCATGACCAGGTCGAAATCCTCTTCGCTGAACTGCGCCACCGGCCCCTCGCGCCAGACCCCGGCGGCATTGATCACCGCGTCCAGGCGCCCGGTGCTGGCCATCACCTTGGCGATCAGTTCATGGCAGTTGTCGGCGCTGCGCAGGTCGGCGGTGCTGCTGAAATCCAGTGGCACCTGGCCATTGAGCGCATGCAGGCCGCCCTTGTCGACATCGGTGGCCGTGACCCGCCAGTGACTCTGCGAGAAGCGCTTGGCGATGGCGCGGCCGAGGCCGCCGGCGGCGCCGGTGATGAGGATAACGGGCGTGCTCATGGGGCGGTCCTCCTGGGCTAAATTCAATCAAGTCTAGGAAAGTGCAAGCACTTAGCGTCGCCTGGCTGGCCGGGCGAGCCTCCTTGGGGGGTGAACTGCTGCGTCGAGTAGGCGCTCGCTGTTTCAAATTCTTGCGATCAGGGAGCCATATTATTTTGAACGAAATGTTCGATTATCAGCACATCATCTGTTCGCGGTTCCGGTTGTGTCAATGCTTAGGCTTCGCGCGCTGTGCCACAGACTATAAGGCGGGACATTCAGATACCCAATGCGTTGACCTAGGCTTGTTCAACTTGGCCGATGCTGCTTGCTCAGTTGGCGCTGTCGCCATGGCCTTCGATGTAGACGCGGACTTGTGATTTCGAAAGGGGCCTGGCAGGAGCGCCAAGCATCCGGGGGAAATTGTGCCGCCTGCTGGGGTAGGCGGGTATCGTCGACTGGTGAGTGCCTACAGCCAAACTCTGGCCCGCGAGCGCGGGCCGAAGCTTGTGCACTTCATGCCTAGAAGTTGTAGCGAACTTTGGCCGTGAAGGTGTCCGACGCGTAGTCGCTCTTCTCCAGGCGATCGTAGCTGGCGCCTACTGTCAGCGCGCCGAGGCTGTAGTCCGCGCCGATGCCAACTTCATAGCTGTCGCGTGCTGGCCTTGCGCCGGAGGTGGAAAACGGTGTTCCGCCGAGCACGAAGCTGGAGGTGCTCTCGCTCTTGTCGGCGCCGAAGTCGTGGTATGCCATCAGCCTGATCTCGGGAACCAGCGTGCCCTGACCTGCATCCATGTTGCCTGCCAGACGCACACCAGCACCGAGTTCTGCCGCCTCATGTGTCTGGCCATCAACTTTCAGCGCGGCCGACGAGCCGGACTCGCTGTAGCCGTCGATTTTTATCTGGCTGAAGCGTGCGGCAAGACGTGGTTCGACCAGCAACGCACTGCTCAGGGGGTAGGCGTAACCAGCCATCAGATTGAGGCCAAGCAGATTAGTGTCGTAATTGCCCTTGGCAACCGTGGTAGCGATCTGGCGCTTGCTCGCGTTGTCGTTGAAACCGGCGGTCACGCTGGCATCGACGAAGACGTTGCCCTCGCTATAGCCCCCGTACAGGGTGATGGCGTGACTATCCACCTGGGTGGTGTTTCCGTTATCGCCGTTCACGCGGCTGTCGAGGTAGCTGTAGGCCACGCCAAGTGTGGTCCGGTCGTCGATCTTGCCATCGGCGCCGACAATGACGCCGTCGGTGCGAGCCGTATAGCCCGCCACGCCGTCACGCAGGTCTTGGTTGGCTTCGCTGTGCAGACCCTGGAGCCAGACACCGGTTTCCTTAAAGGCGTCACCCGACGCCATGCCGCGAGTGGAGCTGCTGCGCGCGCCAGTGGCACCTGCCACCTTGTTCTGGCTGCCTGCCGCTGCCTGAACCGCGCCAGCGGTATTCTGTGGCTGCAACTGTTCGGCCAGCTTGGCCAGCTTTACCGGATCGTTACCGGCAGCAATAAAGGCTTGCAGCACCGGATCGTTCGGGTTGCTCAGGGCCAGCTGATTCATACCAGTGACGAAGCTCGCGGTAGCGACCTGCGCGTTGCCGGTGGCACCTGTCTGCCTGATGGCTTCGGCTACCTGGACAGAGCTCTTGGTGCTGACTTTGGCGGTCACCTCGTTGCCTTGTGCCACAAAACTATCGACATTCAGAAAGGCCGAGCTACTGGTCACCGACAGGCCATTGTGCTCGAGGGCGCCGGCTTTGATGAGCTTGTATTCTTTGGCCTGAGCGCTGAAGTCGCTGCCCTGGGCAGCCAGTTTGATTAGCGCCCCTTGGGCGAACTCAGCCGTGCCAGCGACATCCAAAATGGCCTTGCTCGGGTCGGTTGTGCGGCTCAGGTTCAGACCAAGCGAGGAGTTACCGGCGACATAGATGTTGCCGTCCAGGCGGGTATGGGGGAGGCCCAGCTCGAAATGACCGACGCGCTTGTCGGAGGTGCTGCCAACATCGATCCAACCGCTGTGTGCCATATCCTTCATGCGGATATGGGCGTCTTCGCTGTCGCTGCCAGTGAAGGTCACATTGCCGTAAATTTCGATATTACTCAGGTCGATTAGGTTGCCGGTGATACTGCCGCCAGTTGCGGTCAGATAGACCGGGCCGCTTGCCTCGCTTGCATCAATGGCGCGACTCTGGGAAGACATGACGCCGCTGTTGGCGATTCGCAGCGGAGAGCGAGCTGTGCCGCCTTCGATGCTGAAAGTGCCGATTTGAATAGCGGCGCCTTGCCCTTCGATCGAACCGGTGTTGCTCACATGAGTTTGTTCGTTGCTGTCGTATGTCATACCGTCGAGCAGCAGGCCAATCGAGTTCTTACCCAGCGCGATGATTCGGCCGCTGTTTTCGATTTCGCCCATGAAGAAAGGCATGACGAGAGTGGCCGACTCTGTAGCGGTTACATCGATAGCGCGGGCATCTTCACCAATGGCCTGGATCAGGCCGTGGTTAATCAGTTTGCCTTCAAGATCGCTGCCCATCAGCAGCATCCCCTTGGCCTTTTGGCCCTCCGCCAGGATCTTACCGCTGGCGGTGTTGATCAGGTTTCCGCTGATCTGAGACATGCCGGAGAACTCGAGCGCTCGGACGCCTTCGCCCCAATGCACGCCACCAGTGGCGCTCAGGATGCCTTGGTTGACGAGGTTACCTTCGATGTTTGCGGGATCCAAAAGCATGGCGGCGGCGCCACCGCCGGTGACCGAGATGCTGCCCTTGTTGATCAGGCTGCCGCTAATATACGGCACTGGCGTCGCGTCATTGGTCAGGCCCAGACCCAGGCCGCCAGCGTTATCGCCGTAGGCATCGATTGTGGCGTTGAGGATAAGGTCGCCGTCGATGTCGATGCTGTTGAGTTCGATCGCATCTTGGTCGCTGTTGCTGCTGGTAAAAGCACCGATGACTTCGACGCTTTCGTTGAAGCTATCCTCGTTTAGCTCGATCCCGAGGTTGGTGAGAGAAAGGCTTATCGCGAGGGCCGGCGTGACTGCGCCGGTCACGGCCAGGGCGAGGAGGGTCTTGCAGAAAGAGACAGACGGCATTGTTCATCCTTGGGTGCGAGATCGTTTTCAATCGCTTCCGTGCGAGGCATCTGTGGAGGGTTGCGTCGGTTGTCAGGCCTAGTGGCGAGACGCCCCGGACAAAGCGCGCGGATAGTAGCCAAAAATATGGCCATTTGATATCTGCCATCCGGAAATTTTCTGTGCTGTCTGGACCCTCGCTTGGAGGCCGGGCAACCGACGGCCCGTTGCCTGCTACCCCCTTGTACCAGTTGCTGACTGCTGAGCCGCTCAGCTCTCCAGCCAGACGTCGCGGACCCAGTGCCACACCGACTCCCAGGATTCATCCTCATTGATCTCGCCGGTGTCGGCCTCCCACAACAATACGGTGCCGTCTTCTTCCACGACGTAGTAGTTGCCCTGGTCTTCACACAGCGGCACATACTCTCGCGGAACCCCGAGGGACCAGGCGGTGGCGGCGACTTCCGGTAGGTAGGTGTGTGACTGCGGGTCGGCGGCGGTCACCGGCTCCAGGCGGCCGTAGACCACGTCGCTGACGGTGAGCAGGAATTCGCGCAGGGCATAGGGCAGGTGGATGAGGATCTGTTCCTGGATATCCACAAGGGTTTCCTCGTCCGGAAGTTCCAACGGCACCGGTACCGGCTCGTTCAATTCGCGCAGCTGATCGATCACTTCTTCCACGACAACAGGTCCTCATGCATGGGGATGGGCTTTATACAGCAGCCGATGCCGCGAGGATAAAGCACAGTCGGTGTCCGTGCTCACCCCTGGTCCGGGCGGCGGGCCAATGCCTTCGCGCGCATAGGCCCGTAACTGCTGTTGGCGGCCGCTGCTAGCATCAAGTGTTCTGCCTGATGGGGCCCCGGCAACTAGAATTCAAGCATGAGCCGGTCGCTCATTTGCAGCCCGCAGCGCGGGCGTGAACCGGAGGTGCATCATGCATATGGCAGCAACAGTCCAGCGCAGCCTGGAGCGAGCGCAGATTAAATTCGATATCGTGCCCCACCCGCATTCGGAGAGCAGCCTGGAATCGGCGCGAGTCGCCAGCGTGCCGGCCGAGCGTCTGGCCAAGCCGGTGATCCTCGACGACCGCAAGGGGCACTACCTGATGGCCGTGCTCCCGGCCAACCGTCACCTGGACATGAGCATGGTCTGCAAGGGCGACGAGCTCTGGCAGCTGAGCAGCGAAGCGGACATCGCCGGCCTGTTCAAGGACTGCGAGCTCGGTGCGGTGCCGGCGGTTGGCGAGCCCTACGGGATGAACATGCGGGTCGATCCGCTGCTGACCCGCCAGCAGGACATCTACTTCGAGGCCGGCGATCACGAGAGCCTGGTGCACATGAGCACCGAGCAGTTTCTCAAGCTGGTGCCCCGTGCCGAAGTCTGCGAGCTGTGCCCGCAGGCCTGAGGCGCCGCGGCCGCCGATCTACTATCGGCGTCGCTCCATCGCCTGTCGGCGCCGTCATGGCACAGGCAAGAAGCAGGCTGGCCGGCGCTGACGCCTGGACATAAAAAACCCCAGGCAGGCCTGGGGTTCGCGCTGTACCGGGAACCGGTCAGTTCTGGCGGATGCCCGCCACCAGCCACGGCTGGTTGTCGCCGACGGCACGCTCCAGACGCCAGCTTTCGCTGAAGGCCTCGCCCTGGTCGAAGCGCGAAGTCTTCGACACGCCGCTGAAGGTCAGGGTGGCCACGGTCTTGTCGCTCATGTCGTCGACGCCGTCCAGCTGCACGTCGAGGTTGTCGATGTAGGTCGACTGGAAGCCGTCGCCCAGCTCGGCGCGCTCGCGCTTGAGGAAGTCCAGCAGCTGCGGGGTGACGAACTCGGCGATCTTGTCCATCTCGTTGGCGTCCCAGTGCTGCTGCAGGCTGAGGAAGTGCTCGCGGCCGGCGCTGACGAAGCTCTGCTCGTTGAACCAGGCCGGGGCGTTGATCACCGGCTTGATCGCGGCGCTGCCGCCGCCGAACACCGGGTTGGCGGCGGCCGGCATTTCCCGCTGGTAGGGCGCGCCACCGGCCATGGCCGGCTGGGCCTGACGGCGGCGGGCGGCGAGGAAGCGGAACAGCAGGAAGGCGATCAGGCCGAAGATCAGCATGTCCATGATCTGCAGGCCTTCGAAGCCGTCACCCATGAACATCGAGGCCAGCAGGCCACCGGCGGCCAGGCCGGCCAGTGGGCCGAGCCAGCGCGAGGCGCCGCTGGCAGCGGCAGGCTGACGACCGGCGGTCGGCGCGGTGGCGGCCGACTGGCCTTGTGGCGCAGCCTGGCGAGTCTGGTGGCTCGGCGCGGAGCCGAACGACTTGCCGCCGCCCAGGCGCTTGGCTTCGGCTTCGAAACTCATGGTAAGGCCCAGGCTCAGGCACATGGCCAGGGCGATGCTGAGGAAACGCTGCATGATCGGTCGTCTCTTGGTGGTTGGAACGCTGCACGGCATCTTGCACGGCCAGGGCGATTAAGGCCAGCCGCAGAGTGTTTCGGACTTTTGCCTATTGTCGGTTCCGCCGCCGCTGGCCATCGCGCTAGGGGCTCGCAGAGAGGCGCCGAATCAGGTTCAGGGCCGCAACAGCATCAGCAAGGGGCCGATGCGCAGCTGCCGGCGCAGGTAGGCGCGCAGCTCGGCCGGCTCCTCGTCGGGGTGGCGAAGCCAGTGCAGCACCGTGCGCAGGTAGGCGCCGCTGAGCAGGCTCTCTTCGGCGACCCGATGCAGGTGAATGGCCTCGCGCTGCGCCGCCTCGCGCCACCACTGCACGGTGCGGCTGACGCGCAGCAGGCCGAGCACCTGCAGGTGGATGTGCCCGGGTTCCAGCTTGTACAGCAGCATCTGCCCGGTCACCTCACGGTGGGCGGCGAGGCAGTCGAGCCAGGCGATCAGCAGTTCTTCCAGGCGCCTGGCCGGGTCCAGGGTGATCAGGTCGGCGGCCGTCGCCCGGGTCAACAAGGCGTGGTCGGCGCGGTCGAACCAGGCCTCGACCAGTTGATCCTTCTCCCGGTAGTGCAGGGCGATGCTGTCCAGGCCGACGCCCAACTGGGCGGCGACGTCGAACAGGTGCAGGCGCTCCCAACCGCAGACATCGGCCAGTTCCAGCGCGGCGTCGAGGATCTTCGGCGCGGTGACGGTGGTTTTCTTCATCGGCTCACCTCGTTTCAGAGTATGGGCCGGGCGCGCAGAGGGGCAGGGCGGAAACGACAAACGGAGCCCGAAGGCTCCGCTTGCATGGTGTGGCAGTCAGGCGCGGGTGCGCTCAACGCCAGTTGTACAGCTCCTTCTCGGACAGCTGGTGCATCTGGGCGACCTGGGCCTGGAAGGCTTTCATCGAGGCCCAGATGCGTCCGTTCAGCTCGCTCTGTGCGGCCAGCTCACCGAGTACTTCCTCGGACTGGAACTGCATGGCCTGCAGCACCTCGTCGGGGAAGCGCTTGAGCAGGGTGCCCTGCTGCTTGAGCTGATCCAGGGCCATGGCGTTGTGGTAGACGTAGTCGTCCAGCATGTCCTGGTTGGCGGCGCGGGTCGCCTCGGTGAGGATCGCCTGCAGGTCGGCCGGCAGGCTGTCGAGGGCCTTCTGGTTGATCAGCAGCTCGAGCACCGCCTGGGGCTCCTGCCAGCCCGGGTAGTAGTAGAACTTGGCCGCCTTGTGCAGGCCGAAGGCCAGGTCGTTGTAGGGGCTGACCCAGTCGGTGGCGTCGATCGCGTTGGTCTGCAGGGCGGTGAATATCTCGCCGCCGGGCAGGTTCACGGTGGTCGCGCCGAGGCGGCTGAGCACCTCGCCGCCGAGACCCGGCATGCGGATCTTCAGGCCCTTGAGGTCATCCAGGGAGTTGATTTCCTTGTTGTACCAGCCGCCCATCTGCATGCCGGTATTGCCCACCGCCAGTGGCTTCACGCCAAAGGGGGCATAGGCCTCGTCCCACAGCTGCTGGCCGCCACCCTTGCTCAGCCAGGCGTTCATCTCCGGGGTGGACAGGCCGAACGGCACGGCAGTGAAGAACTGCGCCGCCGGTACCTTGCCCTTCCAGTAATAGGCGGCGCCATGGCCGAGCTCGGCGGTGCCGCGCGACACCGCATCGAACACCTCCAGCGGCGGCACCAGTTCGCCACCGGCGTAGACCTTGATGGTCAGGCGGCCGTTGCTCATGGTCGCGACCCGCTCGGCCAGGCGCTCGGCGGCGGTGCCCAGGCCAGGGAAGTTCTTCGGCCAGGCGGTGACCATCTTCCATTGATAGGTCTGTGCTTGCTCGGTCGCGGCTTGCTCAGTGGTGGCTTTTTCGTCATTGCAGCCGGCCAGACCGATGGCGGCGAGCAGCGCCGCAGCGGCGCCGAACAGGAAACGGCGGTTCATCGAATATCTCCCCAATTGCGCGGTGGTGTGGTTGTTGGTCTTGTTAAAGCGCTTGCAGCTTGGCGTAGCTGAGCATCAGCCACTTGCTGCCTTCGTTCTCGAAGTTCACCTGGACCCGGGCCTGGGCCCCGGCGCCCTCGAAGTTGAGGATGGTGCCCTCGCCGAACAGCGAGTGCTGCACGCGCTGGCCGAGGCTGAAGGCGGTTTCCGGTACGGCGCTGCCGGCGAACATGCTGGCGCCGCTCATGTTGCGGCTGCTCGCGCCCAGGGGGCGGCTGACGCTGTTGGACAGGCGCACTTCCTGGATCAGTTGTGGCGGGATCTCGCGGACGAAGCGCGACACCTTGTTGTAGGTCTCGCTGCCGTACAGGCGGCGGGTCTCGGCGTAGGTGATCACCAGCTTGTGCATGGCGCGGGTGATGCCGACGTAGGCCAGGCGTCGTTCTTCCTCGAGGCGCCCGGGTTCTTCCAGGCTCATCTTGTGCGGGAACAGGCCCTCTTCCATGCCGACCAGGAACACCTGGGGGAATTCCAGGCCCTTGGCGCTGTGCAGGGTCATCAGCTGGATGCTGTCTTCGTTCTCCGCCGCCTGGGTGTCGCCGGCCTCCAGCGAGGCGTGGCTGAGGAAGGCCTGCAGCGGCGACAGCTCGTCGTCTTCGTCGTTGTCGAAGGCCCGCGCGGCGCTGACCAGTTCCTCGAGGTTCTCGATGCGCGCCTGGGCCTTCTCGCCTTTTTCCGCCTTGTGGTAGGCGATCAGCCCGCTCTGCTCGATGACCGTCTGGGTCATCAGGTGCAGCGGCATGCTCAGGACCTTGGCGGCCAGGTTCTCGATCAGCTCGATAAAGCCGGCCAACGCGCCAGAGGCTCTTCCCGGCAGGGCCTTGGCGGCGACCATCAGGCGGATCGCCTCCCACATCGAGACCTCATGGGCGCGGGCGTATTCGCGGATCGCCTCGACGGTCTTCTCGCCGATGCCGCGCGCCGGCACGTTGATCACCCGTTCGAGCGCCGCGTCGTTGCCGCGGCCGTCGAGCAGGCGCAGGTAGGCCATGGCGTTCTTGATCTCGGCGCGCTCGAAGAAGCGCTGGCCGCCGTAGATGCGGTAGGGGATCTTCTCGCGCAGCAGCGCCTCTTCCAGCACCCGCGACTGGGCGTTGGAGCGGTAGAGGATGGCGATCTCGCTGCGCTTGAGGCCTTCCTTGCGCAGGGCGTCCTCGATGGTCTCGACCACGTAGCGGGCTTCGTCGTGTTCGTTGAACGCCGCGTACAGGCTGATCGGTTCGCCGTCGCCGCCTTCGGTCCACAGCTCCTTGCCCAGGCGCCCCTGGTTGTTGGCGATCAGCGCGTTGGCGGCCTTGAGGATGCCGGCGCTGGAGCGGTAGTTCTGCTCCAGGCGGATCACCTCGGCGTCCTTGAAGTCGTCGGAGAACTGCTGGATGTTCTCGATCCGCGCGCCGCGCCAGCCGTAGATCGACTGGTCGTCGTCGCCCACCACCATCAGGCTGTCACCGCCCTTGGCCAGCAGGCGCAGCCAGGCGTACTGCACGGCGTTGGTGTCCTGGAACTCGTCGACCAGAATGTGGCGGAAACGCCGCTGGTAGTGCTCGAGCAGGCCGGGCTTGTCGCGCCACAGGTCCAGGGCGCGCAGCAGCAGCTCGGAGAAGTCGATGACCCCGGCGCGGGCGCAGGCCGCCTCGTAGGCTTCGTAGATCTTCAGCATGGTGGCGAGGAACAGGTCGCCGCCGGGCTGGATGTTGTTCGGCCTCAGGCCCTCGTCCTTCTGCCCGTTGATGAACCACTGAGCCTGGCGCGCCGGCCAGCGCTGCTCGTCCAGGCCCAGCTCGCGGATCACCCGCTTGACCAGGCGCTGCTGGTCGTCGGAATCGAGGATCTGGAAGTTCTCGGCCAGCCCGGCTTCCTGCCAGTGCGCGCGCAGCAGGCGGTGGGCCAGGCCGTGGAAGGTGCCGACCCACATGCCGGCCGGATTCATCCCGAGCATCTGTTCGATGCGCGCGCGCATCTCGGCGGCGGCCTTGTTGGTGAAGGTCACCGACAGGATGCTGTGCGGCGAGGCACGCTCGACCTGGATCAGCCAGGCGATGCGGTGCACCAGCACCCGGGTCTTGCCGGAGCCGGCGCCGGCCAGGACCAACTGACGGCCCAGGCCGGCGGCTACGGCCTGGCGTTGGGCATCGTTGAGGGAATTGAGGAGAAGCGAGAGGTCGTCATGCATCGCGGCATTCTAGGGGGCGGGGCCAGGCAGGGCAAACCGCGACGCATGTCGGGCTGGCGTGGACGACCGGCTGGTCACCAGGCCGGGTGCCGTGTCGGGCCTCTGGCCACGACCAAAGTCGCTCTTGCAACCGACGAAATGGCTGCAGCGGACGGTTGGGCCAGGCGTCTGCCTCGGGTATGCTCCGCCGACGCCTAGGCAACCACTACAAGAACATCGCCTATGACCGCCACCACACATGCCGCCGTCACGCAGCCTCCGCTGGACGAGGGCAGCCCCAGCCGTCGCCCGTTCGCCACCGATATCGCCGTGGAGCGCACCCGCCTGCTCTATCACGGTTCGCGGGTGCCGACCCTGTTGATGCTGCTCACCGGCCTGGCCTGTGTCTTCCTGCTGTGGGCGCCGCACAACCGCCTGTTGCTGAGCGTCTGGCTGGTCTGGCTGGTGCTGCTGGCGCTGCTGCGCCTGGTCCAGGTGACCGCCTTCAATGCCGCGCCGGCCGAGGCCCAGGCCCAGTCGCACTGGCGCTGGCGCTTTCTCGTCGGCGCCGGGGTCTCCGGCCTGACCCTGGCCTTCGCCGCCATCGTCCTGGTGCCGCCCGACGAGTTCTTCCAGCAGGCCCTGCTCCTGGGGTTGCTCTCCGCGGCGATCCTCTCCGCCAGTGTCGCCTATGCGGTCAGCCTGCCGGCCTTCCTGACCTTCGTGCTGCCCTGCCTGGTGCCGACCCTGGGCTACCTGCTGCTGAGCGACCACCAGCTGCTGCGCGGCTGGGGCCTGGTCGGTTCGATCCTGGCCCTGGCGTTGCTGGTGGTGGCCTGGCAGGTCAACCGCCTGTTGCAGCGCAGCCTGTTGCAGCGCTTTCAGAACCTGGCGCTGATCGACAATCTCGAGGACGCCATGCGCCAGGCCGAGGGGCTGAATGCCGAGCTGGGGCGGGAGGTCGAGCAGCGCTGGCGCGCCGAGCACGAGCTGCGTGAGGCCCACGGCGCGCTGGAAGTGCGCGTGGCCGAGCGCACCCTGGAGCTGGACGCCGCCACCCAGGCCCTGGGCAAGAGCCAGGCGCGCCTGGCCCTGGCCCTGGAGGCCAGCGAGCTGGGCCTGTGGGACTGGAACCTGGAGAGCGACGAGGTGCACCACTCGCACCTCAAGGAGATCTTCGGCCTGGAGCCGGAAGCCGTGCAGATCATGCTGCGCGACCTCAAGCCGCGGCTGCACCCGGACGACCTGCCGCTGCTGCGCCGCGCCCTGGTCGAGCACTTCAAGGGCCGCAGCGACGGCTACCAGATCGAGTACCGCATCCAGCACGCCAACGGCCATTGGGTGTGGATCGAGGACCGTGGCCGCGCGGTGGAGCGCGACGCCAGGGGCCGGGTCCTGCGCATGCTCGGCACCCGCCGCGACATCAGCGCGCGCAAGCTCCAGGAAGAACAGCAGCGCCTGGCCGCCACGGTGTTCGAGGCGGCCAGCGAAGGCATCGTCATCCTCGATCCGGACTACCGCCTGCTGGCGGTCAACCAGGCGTTCCGCCAGGTCACCGGCTATCGCCAGGACGAGCTGGTCGGCCAGAGCGTGGCGACCCTGATCGGCAGCCGCGAGTCGCGCCGCCAGTACCAGATGATCCGCCTCGAGCTGGAGGCGGTCGGCAGCTGGCAGGGCGAGCTGATCGAGACCCGCAAGAACGGCGAGCTGTATCCGCAGTGGCTGCAGCTCAAGGTGGTGCGCGACGGCAGGGGCCAGGCCAGCCACATCGTCGGCTTCTTCGCCGACCTGTCGGCGCGGCGCGAGACCGAGGAGCGCCTGCGCTACCTGTCGCATTACGACGAGCTTACCGGCCTGGCCAACCGCAGCCTGTTCAAGCAGCGCCTGCACGAGGCCAGCCAGCGCGCGCGGCAGAGCGGCCGCAGCCTGGCCCTGCTGCACATCGACCTGGACCGCTTCAAGCTGCTCAACGACAGCCTCGGTCACGAGCTGGCCGACCAGCTGCTGCGGCAGATGAGTCGCCGCCTGGCCCAGGCCGTGCCCGAGGCGGACACCATCGCGCGGCTGTCCAGCGACGAGTTCGCCGTGCTGCTCGATTCCTACGGCAGCCTGTCGAGCCTGGCGCGCATGGCCAGCCGTCTGCTGGCCAAGCTGCGCCTGCCGCTGCTGGTCGGCGGCGAGGAGCTGGTGGTCAGCGCCTCGGTGGGCATCAGCCTGCTGCCGGACAACGCGCGGGAGATCTCCGCGCTGATCAGCCAGGCCAACATGGCCATGCAGCATGCCAAGCACCTGGGCGGCAACACCTTCCAGTTCTATACCGACAACCTGCAGGCCTGCACCCTGGAGCGCCTGCAGTTGGAGAACCAGCTGCGCAAGGCGATCGAGGAAGGCCAGCTGGAGGTGTTCTATCAACCCAAGCTGTGCCTGGCCGACGACAGCGTGAAGGCCGCCGAGGCGCTGGTGCGCTGGCGCCACCCGAGCCTGGGCCTGGTGCCGCCCGGCGAGTTCATCGGCCTGGCCGAGGAAACCGGCCTGATTGCGCCGATCGGCGAGTTCGTCCTGCGCCAGGCCTGCCAGCAGGCGCGCGAGTGGCAGCGGCAGGGCCTGGCCGACCTGCGCGTGTCGGTCAACCTGTCGGTGCATCAGCTGCGCAAGGGCAACCTGACCAGCCTGGTGCGCCAGGTGCTGGAGGACACCGGCCTGGCCGCGCACAACCTGGAGTTGGAGCTGACCGAGAGCCAGCTGCTGGACAACGTCGAGAGCGTCATCGCCACCTTCCAGCAGTTGCGCGAGCTGGGGGTCAAGCTGGCGATCGACGACTTCGGCACGGGCTACTCCTCGCTCAGCTACCTCAAGCGCTTCCCGGTGGATTACGTGAAGATCGACCAGAGCTTCATCCGCGACCTGGCGATCGGCGGCGAAGACGCGGCGATCACCCGGGCGATCATCGCCATGGCCCACGGCCTGGAGCTCAAGGTGGTCGCCGAAGGGGTGGAGACCCAGGCGCAGATGGACTTCCTCAAGGCCCAGCATTGCGACGAGATCCAGGGCTATTTGATCAGCAAGCCGGTACCCGCCGAGGCGTTCGCGCGCCTGCTGAGCGAGCAGGCGGCGGTCACATTGCAGGCTTGAGCCGCGCCGAGGTCACGGCAGGCAGCCGACAGTCAGTTCCAGGGGGGCATCGGGGTAACGTCCGTTATCCTGCACCGCCGTGCACATCACCGGCGGCAGGGTTGCCAGGTGCGCGGGGTCGGGGCGTGCGTCGACGCGGCCACGAATCGCAAGGTCGAGTCCTTGGGTGGCCCGGGCCGGCAAGATCAGGGGCGTCGGGGTCAGACCGCTGACCTCCACCGCGAAGCTGTTGGGGTTGCGCACCGCGACCACTCGCAGCCTGTCCGAGGCGCCGGCGAACAGTTCTTCCAGCACGGTGCCGGCCCAGAACGGCGTACCGCGGCACTCGTAGGGGTGGGGCGAGGTGCGGGTCAGGTTGGGATCGACCACCACCACGGTGGCGCCGGCATCGAAGCGGCCGAGCGAACCGGGTATTCCGGCGCGCTGGCCGTCGATGTCGATCACCTCGCTGAAGAAGCCGATGCGGGTGGTCTGCTCGACCACGAACTGGCGTTCGCCGCGGTGCTCGTTCCAGATATCGCTGGCCCGCTCCAGAGGCGGAGTCGGCTCGGGGGTCAGTTCGAGGCGCGCGTTCATGTTGGGCAGGCAGCCGGCGTTGCTGGGTGTTGCGCAATCGGTGGTGCGGTTACGCACATTGACGATAGCCGCGCAGGCATTGCACTGGCCGTCCACGCAGGAGGCGCCGCTGGCGCAATCGGATGAGCTGCTGCAGCTCTGCAGGCTGGGGGTGTTGCCGTTGGCGAAGCGACAGAAACCGGGGTCGGCGCGGACCTGCAGGTCCCAGTCGATCAGCACGCTGTCGCCCGGGCAGGCCAGGGTCGGGCGCACGCCGAACGCGCCCGGTGCGCCGCCGAGGCCGGAACGGTCCAGCATGCAGCCGGAAGTGAGCAGGAGCAGGGCGAGGAGCGCGATCAGGGGATATTTGAACATGGCGAAGTCCCTTCGCTAGGTGAGTCCTTCTCTTAGCGATAGCAGCTGCTCGGGATGATGCAAGCCGTGGCGACCGAAGGCGGCCCGGCCGCAGGTTGGGCGCGGTTACAGCTATTGTCCGGACGGGTCGCGGCCCGCTACTGTCGCGTGCTTCGCACCGCGAGACGCACCCATGTCGACATCCGATAGTCGCCCCGCCAACGCCACCCTGCTGTTGCTGGCCTCGCTCTATTGCGCCCAGGGCCTGCCCTCGGGGCTGATCGCCCACTCGCTGCCGGTGCTGCTGCGCCAGCACGGCGTCGATCTGGCGCTGATCGGTCTGCTCAAGCTGCTGGCCCTGCCCTGGTTGCTCAAGGTGCTCTGGGCGCCCTGGGTCGACCGCCTGTCCTCCCCGCGTCTGGGCCATCATCGCGGCTGGATCCTGCCGCTGCAGGGCGGCATCGCCCTGGTCGTCGCCGGGCTCGCCCTGCTGGCGCCGGGCGAGCTGTTCGGCAGCCAGCTGCCGCTGTTGCTGGGCCTGCTGCTGCTGGTCAACCTGGCGGCGGCGACCCAGGACGTCGCCACCGACGGTCTCACCGTGCGCCTGCTGCCGGAGCGCTGGCGCGGCCTGGGCAACAGCCTGCAGGTGGGCGGCTACAAGGTCGGCATGCTGGTCAGCGGCAGCGGCCTGCTGCTGGTCTACGACAGCCTCGGCTGGAGCCTGTCGATGGGCCTGCTGCTGCTGTTGCTGCTGCTCACCCTGGTGCCGATCTGGCGCTTCGCCGAGCGCCAGCAGCTGCCCTTTCGCCCGGCGCTGGCCGAGCCGTCCGGCCCCGGCCTGCTGCTGCGGCACTACCGCGGCCTGCTGGTGCAGCCAGGCATGCTGCTGTGGCTGGCGGTGCTGCTGAGCTTCAAGCTGGGGGACGCCCTCGGTTCGCCGATGATCAAGCCGATGCTGGTGGACCAGGGCTGGAGCACGGCCGAGCTGGGCCGGCTGACCCTGATCAGCAGCCTGGTGGGGATCGCCGGGGCGTTGCTTGGCGGCCTGCTCTACGCGCGCCTCGGCGCGTTGCGGGCGCTGCTGCTGTTCGGTGCCCTGCAGGCCCTGGGCATCGGCGCCATGGCCGCGCTGGCGCAGGCTGGTGGCGATCACGCGCTGGTCTATCTGCTGGCGCTGTTCGAGCAGGCGGCCGACGGCATGTCCACGGTGGCGCTGTTCGCCGCGATGATGCGCCAGTGCCGCGCCGAGCACGAAGGCGCCGACTTCACCCTGCAGGCCTCGGCGCAGCTGCTGCTCGGCGGCCTGGTCGGCGCCACCAGCGGGCTGCTGGCCGCCTGGCTGGGTTATGCCGGACTGTTCTTGTGCGCCGGCGCGCTGGGCCTGCTGGTGCTGGGGCTGCTGCCGCTGTATTTCCGGCGGGCGCAGGCGGCTACGTGCTGATGCCCATGGCCGCCGCCCCGGCGCCCGGGCTCAGTCCGCCCACTGCCGGCCATGCCGCTCCAGCAGGCTCTGCGCTTGCTCCGGGCCGTTGCTGCCGGCCGGGTAGGGGCGCGGGCTCTGGTAGTGCTGGTGCCAGCCCTTGATGATCGGATCGATCCACTCCCAGGCGGCTTCCACCTCGTCGCGGCGCATGAACAGCGTCGAGTCGCCTTCGATCACGTCCAGCAGCAGGCGCTCGTAGGCATCCCAGCGGCGCTGCTTGCTGAATGCCGCGGCCAGGTTGAGGTCCAGCTCCACCGGTTTCAGGCGCATGCCCTTGCCGGGGTGCTTGGCCATCAGCTGCAGGCTGATGCGTTCCTCCGGCTGCAGGCGGATCAGCAGGCGGTTGGCTTCGCCGTCGCCGAACAGGCGGTGCGGCACCGGCTTGAACTGGATGAGGATCTCCGAGGCCTTGCGCGCCATGCGCTTGCCGGTGCGCAGGAAGAACGGCACGCCGGCCCAGCGCCAGTTGTCGATTTCCGCCTGGAGGGCGACGAAGGTCTCGGTATCGCTGTCGTTGTCGACATTTTTCTCGAAGTAGTACGCCGGCACGTCATGCCCGCCGAGGACCCCGGCGCTGTACTGGCCGCGCACGGTCTTGTCCTGCACGTCGAGGCCGCCGATGGGTTTGAGCGCCTCGAGTATCTTCACCTTCTCGTTGCGCACCGCCTCGGCGTCGAAGCGCACCGGCGCCTCCATGGCCACCAGGCAGAGCAACTGCAGCAGGTGGTTCTGCACCATGTCGCGCATGGCCCCGGCATGGTCGTAGTAGGCGCCGCGGTTCTCCACGCCGAGGGTCTCGCAGACGCTGATCTGCACATGGTCGATATGCCCGGCGCGCCACACCGGCTCGAACAGGGCGTTGGCGAAGCGCAGCGCCATCAGGTTCTGCACGGTCTCCTTGCCCAGGTAGTGATCGATGCGGAACACCCGTGACTCGTCGAACACCGCGCCGATGGCGGCGTTGATCGCCTGAGCCGACTCCAGCGAGTGGCCGATCGGTTTCTCCAGCACGATGCGCGCCTTGGGCCCGGCCAGGCCGGCGAGCTGCAGGTGCGCGGCGATGTCCTCGAACAGGTCCGGTGCGGTGGCCAGGTAGTGCACCCGCACGCGCGCCTCGTCACCCCCCAGGTACTTGGCCAGGCGGCCGAAGTCGGCGCTCTGCCCGGCGTCCATGGCGAAGTAGTCGAGGCGCTCGGCGAAGCGCTGCCAGGTGTCGTTGTCGAAATCGGCCCGCGCCACCTGGGCGCGGCAGCGGCGCTCGGCGAGGGCCTGGTAGGCGGCGCGGCTGTGCTGGCTGCGCGCCAGGGCGACGATGCGCACCTCGGCGTGCAGGCGGCCTTCGCGATGCAGGTGGTAGAGGGCGGGCAGCAGCTTGTGCAGGGCGAGGTCGCCGGTGCCGCCAAAGACCAGCATGTCACAGGAAATGCTCAAAGCAGGAACTCCGACTCGGTTTGGCCGTGCGGGGGAGGCGGGCATGTAGTATAACTACAAGCTCACTACAACCCGGCTGTTCCGATCATAACCGAGTCGCCACTTGGATGAGGGGCGGTCGCCGGATACGCCATCCATCAAGCCGAGCCTAATCTTGTGAATTTGTTGCAGCACATCGCCCAGTCCCGCCACCTGTTACGCAAGTCGGAGCTCAAGGTCGCCGACCACGTACTGCTCGATCCGGCTGCGGTGATGCACAGCTCCATGGCCGAGCTGGCGCACAACGTCGGCATCAGCGAGCCGACCATCGTGCGCTTCTGCCGGGCCATCGGCTGCGGCGGCTTCCAGGACCTCAAGCTCAAGCTGGCGCAGAGCCTGGCCGCCGGCGCCAGCTTCGGCCAGTTCGCGATCCACGAGGACGACTCGGTCGCCGACTTCAGCCTGAAGATCTTCGACACCACCCTGCACACCCTGATGGAGGTGCGCGAGCACCTCGACCCCCAGGCCCTGCAGCAGGCCATCGCCGCCTGTGCCCAGGCCCAGCGCGTGGAGTTCTACGGCTTCGGCGCCTCCGGCGCGGTGGCGGCCGATGCCCAGCACAAGTTCTTCCGCCTGCTGCTGAACGCCGCGGCCTATTCCGACCCGCACATGCAGGCGATGAGCGCGGTGACCCTGAAGCCCACCGACGTGGCCATCTGCATCTCCCAGTCCGGCCGCTCCAAGGACCTGCTGATCACCGCCAACCTGGTCCGCGAGACCGGCGCCACCCTGATCACCCTGTGCCCGAGCCAGACCCCGCTGGCCGACCTGGCCTCGGTGGTGCTGGCGATCGACGTGCAGGAGGACACCGAGATCTACACCCCGCTGACCTCGCGCATCGCCCACCTGGTGGTAATCGACGTGCTGGCCATGGGCGTGGCCATGGCCCGCGGGCCGAGCCTGGTCAACCACCTCAAGAGCGTCAAGCGCAGCCTGCGCAGCCTGCGCCTGTCGCCCAAGTCGGTGAAGGTGGTCGAGGAGCACTAGGGCGGCAGCGGCGGCCATGAAGCAACGACTCCTGCAGTAGGGTGCGCCGCGCGCACCTTAAACAATCCAGGGCCTCGGTGCGCGAGGCGCACCCTACCGGCATCGGTCATCGCAGCTTCATCGCGCTGCCGTCATCGCGTCATCAAGCAAAAGCAGGCTGGAACTCCCGCTACTCGGTCTGGGAGTCACAGCATGTCTGGTTATGTGGATCAGGCGCAGTCCTGCGCCAAGCTCGATGCCAAGGCCCGCCGCAAGGCGCTGGACCAGCGCCGCATGGCCTATCGCCGGGCCATCGAGAGCTATGCCGAGCAACGCCGCTTGCAGGCGCTGCTGGCCGACTATCCCGAGCTGATCGCCGCTAGCTACCCGGCGTCGCGTCAGGCCCTGGAGCCGCGAAGCGCTCGGCCAGGGCACTGATCTGGCTGCGCTGGTTGCGCACATAGGCGAAGAAGGCCTGGGCCACCGGCGACAGGTACTTGCCCCGCGGGTGCACCACGCACCAGCTGCGCATCAGCGGCAGCTCGGCGACCGGCAGCTCGCGCAGCACGCCCTGGGCCAGTTCGCGGCGCACCGCGTGGCGTGGCAGCAGGGCCAGGCCGAGGCCGGCGATCACCCCTTCCGCCTGGCCCTCCAGGGAGCCGACCTCCAGGGTGTGGGCGAAGTGCGCGCGCTTCTGGTGGCAGTATTCCTCGCAGGCCTTGCGCGTGCCCGAGCCGGGCTCGCGCACCAGCAGCGGCCAGCCGGTCAGGTCCTGCAAACGCAGTTGCTCGGCGCCGCACAGCGGGTGCTCGGGTGGCGCCACGGCGACGATGGGGTTGTTGAGAAACGGCAGGAACTCCAGGGCCATGTCCGACGGCACCAGCGACATGATCAGCAGGTCGTCGCGGTTGGCGCTCAGGCGCTTGAGCGCCTGGGCGTGATTGACCACCACCAGTTGCAGGCTGACCTCGGGGTAATCCCGGCGAAAAGCGGCGAACAGGTGAGGAACGAAGTACTTCGCGCTGGATTCCACCGCCAGGCTCAACTGCCCCTGCAGGGAGCCCTGCAGGTCGGTCAGCTGCATGTCGAGGCTCTCCAGGCGGCCGAAGATGTCGGCGCTGGCCAGTTGCAGGGCCTCGGCCGCGTCGGTCAGGTGCAGCTTCTTGCCGACGTAGTCGAACAGCGGCTGGCCGAGCAGTTCCTCCAGCTGGCGAATCTGCAGGCTGACCGCCGGCTGGGTCAGTGACATCTCTTCCGCGGCGCGACTGTAGGAGCGCTGTTGGCACACCGAGCGGAACACCTGGAGCTGGCGCAATGTCATGCGCATCAAAGACTTACGCACTTTGTACCTCGTTTTCGAGCGATTCGGGCGGGCTGCCAGGCAGAGTGTATTAGCTATTACTTATAGCTAATCAAATTATTATTAATTTTGGGTAATTGGTTGTTCGGCGTAGGGTGATGACGCGACCGCTAGCTGGATAGCAGTCGCGCGCAGACCGGCTGATGCCGGCGCGCCAGCAACGATCTATCTGAGCCTGGCCGAGGAAAACGCTTGTGATCAAGAAAATCCTGATTGCCAACCGCGGTGAGATTGCCGTCCGCATCGTGCGTGCCTGCGCCGAGATGGGCATCCGCTCGGTGGCCATCTACTCCGACGCCGACCGCATGGCGCTGCACGTCAAGCGCGCGGACGAGGCCCACGGCATCGGCGACGACCCGTTGGCCGGCTACCTGAACCCGCGCAAGCTGGTGAATCTGGCGGTGGAAACCGGTTGCGACGCCTTGCACCCGGGCTACGGCTTCCTCTCGGAAAACGCCGAGCTGGCGGAGATCTGCGCAGAACGCGGGATCAAGTTCATCGGCCCGAGCGCCGAGGTGATCCGCCGCATGGGTGACAAGACCGAGGCCCGGCGCAGCATGATCAAGGCTGGCGTGCCGGTCACCCCCGGCACCGAAGGCAACGTCGCCGACCTGGAAGAGGCGCTGCGCGAAGGCGAGCGCATCGGTTACCCGGTGATGCTCAAGGCCACCTCCGGCGGTGGCGGCCGCGGCATCCGCCGCTGCAACAGCCGCGAGGAGCTGGAGCAGGCCTACCCGCGGGTGATCTCCGAGGCGACCAAGGCCTTCGGCAGCGCCGAGGTGTTCCTCGAGAAGTGCATCGTCAACCCCAAGCACATCGAGGCGCAGATCCTCGCCGACAGCCACGGCAACACCGTGCACCTGTACGAGCGCGACTGCTCGATCCAGCGGCGCAACCAGAAGCTCATCGAGATCGCCCCGAGCCCGCAGCTGACCCCCGAGCAGCGCGCCTATATCGGCGACCTGGCGGTGCGCGCGGCCCAGGCGGTGGGCTACGAGAACGCCGGTACCGTGGAGTTCCTCCTGGCCGAGGGCGAGGTGTACTTCATGGAGATGAACACCCGGGTGCAGGTGGAGCACACCATCACCGAGGAAATCACCGGCCTGGACATCGTCCGCGAGCAGATCCGCATCGCCAGCGGCCTGCCGCTGTCGGTCAAGCAGGAAGACATCATCCACCGTGGCTTCGCCCTGCAGTTCCGCATCAACGCCGAGGACCCGAAGAACAACTTCCTGCCCAGCTTCGGCAAGATCACCCGCTACTACGCCCCCGGCGGCCCCGGTGTGCGCACCGACACTGCGATCTACACCGGCTACACCATTCCGCCCTACTACGACTCGATGTGCCTGAAGCTGATCGTCTGGGCGCTGACCTGGGAAGAGGCGATGGACCGTGGCCTGCGCGCCCTGGATGACATGCGCGTGCAGGGGGTCAAGACCACCGCCGCCTATTACCAGGAAATCCTGCGCAATCCGGAATTCCGCAGCGGCCAGTTCAATACCAGCTTCGTCGAGAGCCATCCGGAACTGACCGAGTACTCGATCAAACGCAACCCGTCGCACCTGGCCATCGCCATCGCCACTGCCATCGCGGCCCACGCTGGCCTGTAAGGGAAGGATCAGAACATGAGCAAGAAGATCACCGTCACCGATACCGTCCTGCGCGACGCCCATCAGTCGCTGCTCGCCACGCGCATGCGCACCGAGGACATGCTGCCGATCTGCGACAAGCTGGACAAGGTCGGTTACTGGTCCCTGGAAGTCTGGGGCGGCGCCACCTTCGACGCCTGCATCCGCTTCCTCAAGGAAGATCCCTGGGAGCGCCTGCGCAAGCTCAAGGCCGCGCTGCCCAACACCCGCCTGCAGATGCTCCTGCGCGGGCAGAACCTGCTCGGCTACCGCCATTACAGCGACGACGTAGTCAAGGCCTTCGTGGCCAAGGCGGCGGTCAACGGCATCGACGTGTTCCGCATCTTCGATGCGATGAACGACGTGCGTAACCTGCGCGTGGCCATCGAGGCGACCAAGGCCGCCGGCAAGCACGCCCAGGGCACCCTGGCCTACACCGTCAGCCCGGTGCACACGGTCGAGGCCTTCGTCAAGCAGGCCAAGGCCATGCAGGCCATGGGCATCGACTCGGTGGCGATCAAGGACATGGCCGGCCTGCTCACCCCCTACGCCGCCTTCGACCTGGTCAAGGCGCTGAAGGAGGAGGTCGACCTGCCGGTGTTCGTGCACAGCCACGACACCGCCGGGCTCGGCGCCATGTGCCAGCTCAAGGCGATCGAGGCCGGCGCCGACCATATCGACACCGCCATCTCCAGCATGGCCTGGGGCACCAGCCACCCGGGCACCGAGTCGATGGTCGCCGCGCTCAAGGGCAGCGAGTACGACACCGGCCTGGACCTGGAGCTGCTGCAGGAGATCGGCCTGTACTTCTACGCGGTGCGCAAGAAGTACCACCAGTTCGAGAGCGAATTCACCGCCGTGGATACCCGCGTGCAGGTCAACCAGGTGCCCGGCGGGATGATGTCCAACCTGGCCAACCAGCTCAAGGAGCAGGGCGCCCTGGACCGCATCAACGAGGTGTTCGAGGAGATCCCGCGGGTGCGCGAGGACCTCGGCTTCCCGCCGCTGGTCACCCCGACCTCGCAGATCGTCGGCACCCAGGCGGTGTTCAACGTGCTCGCCGGCGAGCGCTACAAGACCATCACCAACGAGGTGAAGCTCTACCTGCAGGGTCGCTACGGTCTGGCCCCGGGCAAGATCAACGAGCAGCTGCGCAAGCAGGCGATCGGCAGCGAAGAGGTGATCGACGTGCGCCCGGCCGACCTGCTCAAGCCGGAGATGGTCAAGCTGCGCGGCGAGATCGGCGCCCTGGCCAAGTCCGAGGAAGACGTGCTGACCTACGCCATGTTCCCGGACATCGGCCGCAAGTTCCTCGAGGAGCGCGAAGCCGGCACCCTGACCCCCGAAGCGCTGCTGCCGATTCCCGAGGCGGGTGGCGTGGCGGCGGCGGGCGGCGAAGGGGTGCCGACCGAGTTCATCGTCGACGTGCACGGCGAGAGCTACCGAGTGGATATCACCGGCGTCGGCGTCAAGGGTGACGGCAAGCGCCACTTCTACCTGTCGATCGACGGCATGCCGGAGGAGGTGGTGTTCGAGCCGCTCAACGAGTTCGTCGCCGGTGCCGGCGGCAAGCGCAAGGCCGCCGCGGCGCCGGGCGACGTCAGCACCAGCATGCCGGGCAACATCGTCGAGGTCCTGGTCAAGGAAGGCGATGCGGTCAAGGCCGGCCAGGCGGTGCTGATCACCGAGGCGATGAAGATGGAAACCGAGGTGCAGGCGCCAATCGCCGGCACCGTCAAGGCCGTGCATGTGGCCAAGGGCGACCGGGTCAACCCGGGCGAAGTATTGATCGAGATCGAGTGAAGGCCGCGACATGTATCGTCATCTAGGCTTTCCAACGTCTTGTAACGAGTGAGTCCTCTGGGAGCCGCAAGGCTCCCTTTTTTTGCCCGGTCGATGGGTGTCGGCCGATTCAGGAGCGTGAAATGGGTATCGATCCCGTAGTGTTGTTCTTTGTCTTCGGTCTGGCCGCCGGCCTGCTGAAGAGCGAGCTGAAGCTGCCACCGGCGCTCTACGAGACGCTGTCGATCGTGCTGCTGCTGGCCATCGGCCTGCACGGCGGGGTGGAGCTGGCCGAGCAGGCAAGCGCGCAACTGCTCGGCCAGTCGGCGCTGGTACTGCTGCTGGGCATCGGCTTGCCGCTGCTGGCCTTCGTGATGCTGCGCGGCCTGCGCTTCGACCGCATCAACGCGGCGGCGGTGGCGGCGCACTACGGCTCGGTCAGTGCCGGTACCTTCGCCGTGGTGGTCGCCTACATGGTCTCGCGGGAGATCGCCTTCGAGAGCTACATGCCGCTGTTCGTGGCCATCCTCGAGGTCCCGGCGATCCTGGTCGGCATCATCCTGGCCAAGGGCATCAGCCGCGATACCCACTGGGGCGAGCTGGGTCGGGAGATCTTCCTCGGCAAGAGCATCATGCTGCTGCTCGGCGGCCTGATCATCGGCGCGGTGGCCGGCAAGGAGGCGATCAAGCCACTGGAGCCGCTGTACACCAGCATGTTCAAGCCGGTGCTGGCGTTCTTCCTGCTGGAGATGGGCCTGATCGCCTCTGGCCAGCTGGGCTCACTCAAGCAGTTCGGCCTGCGCCTGGTGAGTTTCGCCCTGCTGATGCCGCTGCTCGGCGCGCTGATCGGCGCCCTGCTGGCACGCTTCATGGGCCTGTCGCTCGGCGGCACGGCCATGCTCGCCACCCTGGCGGCCAGCGCCTCCTACATCGCCGTACCGGCGGCCTTGCGCCTGGCCTTGCCCCAGGCCAATCCCTCGTTATCCTTGACCGCGTCCCTGGGGATCACCTTCCCCTTCAATATCCTGATCGGCATTCCGCTCTATCACGCGCTGGCCGAAAAACTCATCGCCTGGGGGATCTGACATGAATGCATCGACCCGTACCCTGCTCACCGTGATCTGCGAGGCGGCCCTGGAGAAGAAGCTGGTGGCCGACCTGGAACACCTCGGCGCGCCCGGCTGGACCATCGCCGATGCGCGCGGTCGCGGCGCCCACGGCGTGCGCAGCGCCGGCTGGGACACCGAGGGCAACATCCGCGTGGAGATCATCTGCACCCGCGAGCGGGCCGAGCAGCTGGCCGGGCACCTGCAGCAGCGCTACTACGCCGACTACGCGATGATCTGTTACCTGGCCGAGGTCGAAGTGCTGCGCCCGCAGAAGTTCTGATCCGCGGCCACCGCGGGCCGGCGCTGTGATCAGCGCCGGCCCGCGAGCGTCTAGCAGCCATAGCCCGGGCGCCGTCCGGGGATGGCTGCGAACCCGACCATGCAAGCACTGCTGAACGAGATACTCGACGAAGTCCGCCCGTTGATCGGCCAGGGCAAGGTGGCCGATTACATCCCCGCCCTGGCCGATGTCGCGCCGAACCAACTGGGCATCGCCGTGTACGGCAACGACGGCGAGCTGCACCTGGCCGGCGATGCGCGTACGGCCTTCTCGATACAGAGCATTTCCAAGGTGTTCAGCCTGGTCCAGGCCATCGGCCATTCCGGCGAGGCGATCTGGCAGCGTCTCGGCCACGAACCCTCCGGGCAACCGTTCAACTCCCTGGTGCAGCTGGAGTTCGAGCGTGGCCGGCCGCGCAATCCGTTCATCAACGCCGGTGCCCTGGTGATCTGCGACATCAACCAGTCGCGTTTCGCCGCTCCGGCCCTGTCGATGCGCGACTTCGTCCGCCGCCTGGCCGGCAACCCCGAGCTGGTGATCGACAACCGGGTCGCCGAGTCGGAGTACCAGCATCGCGCGCGCAACGCCGCCATGGCCTACCTGATGCAGGCCTTCGGCAACTTCCACAACGACGTCGAGGCGGTGCTGCGCAGCTACTTCAGCCACTGCGCCCTGCGCATGAGCTGCGTCGACCTGGCCCGGGCCTTCAGCTTCCTGGCCAACGACGGCTTCTGTCCGCACAGCGGCGAACAGGTGCTCAGCGCCCGCCAGGCCAAGCAGGTCAACGCCATCATGGCCACCAGCGGGCTGTACGACGAGGCCGGCAACTTCGCCTACCGGGTCGGCCTGCCGGGCAAGAGTGGGGTTGGCGGCGGCATCGTCGCGGTGGTGCCGGGGCGCTTCAGCGTCTGCGTCTGGTCGCCGGAGCTGAACGCCGCCGGCAACTCCCTGGCCGGCATGGCAGCACTGGAGCTGCTCAGCCAGCGCATCGGCTGGTCGGTGTTCTGAGTCCGCCGCCGCCCGGCGACTGAGTCCTAGGGTGGATGTCGCCGTTCACATCCAGCACGGGGTCTGGTGGATCGAGAACGGGCGATCCACCCTACAGCAGCTTGCGGTACTGGACGAAGCCCGAGCGTTCGGCGACGCGCTCGTACAGCAGCATGGCGCGGCTGTTGCTCTCGTGGGTCAGCCAGTAGACCCGCGCACAATCGGCCTGGTGCGCCTGGTCGTAGACATGCTCGATCAGCTGGCGGCCGACGCCGCTGCTGCGCAGGTCCTTGGCGATGAACAGATCCTGCAGGTAGCAGTAGTCGCCGGCGGTCCAGGTCGAGCGGTGGTAGATCCAGTGCACCAGGCCCACGGCCTGGCCGTCGTGCCAGGCCAGGGCTGCGTGCATGGGCTCGCCGGGGTCGAGGAAGCGCTGCCAGGCCTGGTCGCTGGCGGCGCTGGGGATTTCGGTCATGTAGAAGCGTTGATAGCCCTGCCACAGCGGCAGCCAGGCGGCATGGTCGTCGGCGCCGACCGGGCGGATCTCAACGTCGATACGAATGGGCATGGGAGCGGGCTCCTGGGGGGCTGAGCTGTCATCCTGAAACCCTTGGGCCCAGGCTGCAAGCCCGCAGTGGGCCGTGCGCCCCGAACCGGCGGTGCGCCGGCGCAGGGCACAGCGGGCCTCAGTCGGCGTTTTCCCCACACAGGTCGACGGCGAACCACTGCTCCACCTGCGCCTGGTCCAGGCCGGCGCCGAGCAGGGCGAACAGCTTGCCCAGGGCCGCTTCGCGGGTCATCCCACCGGCCGAGACCAGGCCGGCGCTGGCCAGCTGGCTGCCGGCGGCATAGACGCCGAACTCGACATGGCCGTGGGGGCACTGGCTGATCGCCGCCAGCACCACGCCACGCTCGTGGGCCGACCTGAGCGCGGCGAGCAGCGCGGCATCGTCCGACGGTCCGGTGCCACTGCCGTAGCACTCGACCAGCAGCCCGCGCACGTCGCCGGCCAGCAGCGCCTCGACCTGGGCGGCCTGGATGCCCGGGTACAGCGGCAGCACCGCGAGGCTCACCGGCTGGCGCGGCCGGCGGTAGTCGAGCTCGGCGGGAATCACCCCGGCCCGTGCCGCGCTGCGCCGGCGCGGCAGTTCGCTGAAGGCGTCGAACACCGCGCTGCCCAGCTTGCTGACCCGGTTGCCCTGCATCAGCCGGCCGTTGAAATACAGGTGCACGCCGGCGGCGATGCCCTGGTGCAGCGCCTGCATGGCGCCGAACAGGTTGCTCCAGGCGTCGCTGTCCGGGGCGCCGGCCGGCAGCATGGAGCCGGTCAGCACCACCGGCACCGGCAGGCCCAGCAGCAGGAAGCTCAAGGCCGCGGCGCTGTAGGCCAGGGTATCGGTGCCGTGCAGCACCAGCACCGCGTCGCAGCCCTCCTGTTCGACGCCGGCGCGGATCGCCTCGACCATCGCCAGCCAGTTGGCCTGGCTCATGTTGGCGCTATCGATCGGTGGCAGCAGTTCGCGGAATACCCAGTCGGGCAGCTGGCGGGCGGTTTCCAGGGCCTGTTGCGAGCGCAGGCGCGACTCGAAACCGGAGGCCGGCGCCAGACCGGCGGCGGTCTGCTGCATGCCGATGGTGCCGCCGGTGTAGAGCACCAGAATTTTTGTCGTAGGCATTGGCGTCTCCTCAATAAGCAACAGGGGCCATTTCGGCCCCTGTTGTATCACTGCGCTGACCGATCAGCGCTGATGCGCGGCGTGGGCGATCTCGGCATCCGCCGCCGGGGCGGCGCTCGGCGGGTTGGCGGGCCAGGCTGCCGGGTCCAGATCCAGGTCGGCGAACTGCTTGGGATCGAATACCGGCGACTCGACGCCGGCCTTGACCTGGCTGTCGTAGTCGCGCATCAGGCGCAGGCCGACCTTGAACAGCAGCGCCAGGGCCACCAGGTTGGCCACCGCCAGCAGGCCCATGGTCACATCGGCGAAGGCGAACACGGTGCCCAGGTCCTGCACCGAGCCCCAGAGTACCAGGGCCACCACCAGGGCGCGGTAGACCATCACCGGTCCACGCTTGCTGCTGAAGAAGCCCAGGGCGTTCTCACCCAGGTAGTAGTTGTAGATCAGGGTGGTGAAGACGAACAGCAGCAGGGCGACGCTGACGAACACCCGGCCCCACTCGCCCACCACGCTGGCCGCGGCGGTCTGGGTCAGCACCACGCCGGCCATCTCCATGCCCGGCTGGTAGACACCGGAGAGCAGGATGATCAGCGCGGTGCAGCTGCACAGGATGATGGTGTCGATGAACACGCTGAGCGACTGCACGATGCCCTGGGCCACCGGGTGCTTGACCTCGGCCACCGCGGCGACGTTGGGCGCGCTGCCCAGGCCCGCCTCGTTGGAGAACAGGCCGCGCTTGACGCCCATGATGATCGCCGCGCCGATGCCGCCGGCGAAGGCCGGCTCCAGGCCGAAGGCGCTCTTGACGATCAGTGCCAGGGTTTCCGGGACCTGACCGACGTTGCTGCCGATCACGAACAGCGCCAGGGCGAGGTAGGCGAAGGCCATCACCGGCACCAGCACGTCGGCGATCTTGGCGATGCGCTTGATGCCGCCGAAGATGATCAGGCCGATGACGGCGGTCAGGACCAGGCCGCTGATATGGGTCGGCACGCCGAAGGTGTCATGCAGCGAGCTGGCCACGGTGAAGGACTGCACGGCGTTGAAGCCGAAGCCGAAGGTCACCAGCAGCAGGATCGAAACGACGATGCCCAGCCAGCGCTGGCCGAGGCCGTGCTGGATATAGAAGGCCGGGCCGCCACGGTAGCTGCCGTCGGCCTCGCGGCGCTTGTACAGCTGGGCCAGGGCGCACTCGAAGTAGCTGGTGGCCATGCCGACCAGGGCGACTATCCACATCCAGAAGATCGCGCCCGGGCCACCGAGCATGATGGCCACGGAAACCCCGGCGATGTTGCCGGCGCCGACGCGCCCGGCGACGCTGAGCATCAGGGCCTGGAACGAGCTGAGCTGGCCCGGCTGACGCTGGAAGGCTTCGGCGAG
This sequence comes from Pseudomonas sp. LPB0260, assembly GCF_013388395.1. Taxonomy (NCBI): domain Bacteria; kingdom Pseudomonadati; phylum Pseudomonadota; class Gammaproteobacteria; order Pseudomonadales; family Pseudomonadaceae; genus Pseudomonas; species Pseudomonas sp. LPB0260. Next base: position 1,300,939 of record NZ_CP058247.1, read on the forward strand.
GATGCGGAACATGCGGCCGAAGTAGCGGAACTGCACGAAGCGCGACAGCACCGTGAAATACAGGCCAAGGCCGATCAGCATGACGATCAGCAGCTTGCTCCAGAGCAGGTCGTTCAGAAGGTCGAGCATGAGAGTGTCTCTCTTGTAGTTGTGCGGGGAGGCCACGCTGGCGGGTGACGGGGGCATGGTTGGGTAAAGTCCCGCGCCAGGCAATTTCGCGGGTTGCGGCGATCCGATGCGAGTTGATGCTATAGTCGCGCCGCTCGCATCACCCCTCGCAGGTCCCATGTCCGATCACTTCAGTCACAACCTCAAGTTGCTGTGCAGCCACTACCGCTCGATCGCCGAGGTCTGTCGGCAGCTGGCGATCAACCGCGGCCAGTTCAACAAGTACCTGAGCGGCCAGAGCCGGCCGACGCCCTACAACCTCAAGCGCATCTGCGACTTCTTCGGCGTCGAGGACTACGAGCTGGGCCTGCCGGCGGAGCAGTTCGCCGGCCTGATCGGCGCCCGCAGCGGCGGCCAGGAGCGCGCGGCGGCCGGCGATCCGCTGCTGGAGCTGCTGCAGCCGTTGCGCGAGCAGGGCAGCAGCCTGTCGCGCTACTGCGGCTACTACCTGGAGTACGCCAACTGCATGTCGGTGCCGGGGCAGATCCTGGTGTCGCTGGTGCAGCTGCGCGAGGAACGCGGCAGCTACCTGTTCGAGCGCCAGGAGCGCCAGGGCCGCCCCCACGGCCCCGGCCCGGAGGCCGACGACTCGGTGCGCTGCCGCTACCTGGGCGCGGCCTTCTACCTGCAGGACCGGCTGTTTCTGATCGACTATGAGTCGCTGACCGGCAACGAGATGAGCCAGACCATCCTGATTCCCAGCTTCAAGAGCCGCATCACCCGCCTCAACGGCCTGAAGACCGGGGTCTCCAGTGGCGACCGGCGCACCCCGGCCTGCACCCGGGTGGTGTGGGAGTTTCTCGGGGTGGAGGTCAATCGGGTCAACGCCTACCGCCAGGTGATGCTCTATGGCCCGGACGATCCGCGCATCGATGCCGACGTGCGCCAGCGCCTGGCCGCGGCCCACCTGCGCGACGGCCTGTTCGAGATCGAGTGAGCGGGCTCAGGCCTGGCCGCCATCCTCGCGCAACTGCTCCAGGCTGCGTATCTGCCGGCCCCGGGCATCGAAGTTGTCGGGCGCCAGCCAGCGCCGGAAGGCGGCGCGACAGCCTGGCCAGTCGGCGTCGATGATGGCGAACCAGGCGCTGTCGCGGTTGCGCCCCTTGACCACCCTATGCTGGCGGAAGGTGCCTTCGTAGACGAAGCCCAGACGTTCGGCGGCGCGCATGGAGCGGGCATTGCGGGCGTCGCATTTCCATTCCAGGCGGCGGTAGCCGAGCGTGCCCATGGCCAGCTCGGCCAGCAGGAAGACCGCCTCGGTGGAGGCCGGCGAGCGCTGCATGACGCCGCCGAAGGCGATATGGCCGATCTCGATGCAGCCGTCCTTGGGCGCCAGGCGCAGAAAACTCAGCAGGCCGACGGCGCGCTGGCCGGCCAGGTCGATCACGGCGAAGAACAGCGGGTCGGCGCTGGCGGCGTTGGCCGCCAGCCAGGCATCGAAGTCGGCGCGCTCGGTGAAGGGGCCGTAGGGCAGGTAGTCCCACAGCAGCAAATCGGCGCCCGCCCCCTGCAGGGCCTGCCACAGGTCTGCGCCGTGGACCGCCGGATCCAGCGGCTCGAGGCGTACGTAGCGGCCCTGTAGCGGGGCGCGCTGCGGCAGCGGGCGGGGTTGCCAGTCGCTCAGGTCGGGGCGGGTCATGGCGCGGCTCCCTTCACAGGTTCTTGCGGTATTGGACAAAGCCGGAGCGCTCGGCGATGCGCTGGTACAGCCGCATGGCATTGCCGTTGCTCTCCTGGGTCAGCCAGTGCACCCGGCTGGCGCCGGCGTCGCGGGCCTGGGCGTAGACGTGCTCGATCAGCCGCCGGCCGATGCCGTTACCGCGGCTGTCCGCGGCGACATACAGGTCCTGCAGGTAGCAGCTGTTCTCCACCGACCAGTTGGAGCGGTGGAAGATCCATTGCACCAGTCCCACGGCCTGTCCGTCGCGCCAGGCCAGGGCGGCATGGGTCGGCTCGGCGGGGTCGAGAAAGCGCTGCCAGGTGACCGCGCTGGTTTCGGCGGGCAGCGCGGTTCGATAGAAGTCCAGATAGCCCTGCCACAGCGCCAGCCAGGCGGCGTGGTCGGCGGCGCCGATGGGGTGAATCTCGATCGCCATGCTGGTTCCTCGGCTCAGTGGTCGTTGCCCATGCGCGCGGCCAGCGCGCGGTCGCGGTGGGCATCGCTGCCGGTCAGGCCCTGGTGCACGCCCTGGCGGTCGGCCTGGTTGCGGTTCTGGCTGAGCTTCCATTGGCCATCGAGGCGCTGGATCGGCAGGGCGAAGCCGACAATGGCGCGCAGCATGGCGTCGATATAGTCGCGCGGCGCGTCGCTCACCGCCCAGGGTTGGGCCCGGCCCGCCTCGTGGTGCTCGCTGAGGCGGCTGACCAGTTGCAGCAGGCGCTCGGCATCATCGAACACCTCGGCGCGGCCGTGGGCGTGCACGGCGATGTAGTTCCAGGTCGGCACCGCCTTGCCGTGCTCGGCCTTGCTCGGGTACCAGCCTGGGCTGACGTAGGCATCCGGGCCCTGGAAGACCGCCAGGACCTCGCCGCCACCCTCGAGGTCGCGCCACTGTGGGTTGGCCCGGGCAAAATGGCCGTAGAGGGTGCCGAACTCGCCCTCCTCGGGGGCCAGCAGCAGCGGCAGGTGGCTGGCCTGCAGGCCGTTCGCGCCCTGGCTGAGCACCGTGGCCAGGCCGCTGGCGGCCATCTGCTGGTGCAGGGTGGGGAGGTCGTGCTGGCGAAAGATCGCAGGAGTGTGCATGGCGAGTCTCCGAATGGGGTATTGCCATGTTAGGCAAGGTATTGGTCTGTTGTAAGATCCATTAACTGCGACTTTGATGGAGCCAATCCGTGCCATTGCCTGCGCCACTGCCCGTCGACCTCTCCGGTATTCGCCTCGACCCGGCCCTGGGCCTGGCGCGCCAGCTGTACCAGGCCCTGCGCGAGCGGATTCTCGATGGACGCCTGGCCAGCGGCACCCGCCTGCCGGCCAGCCGCGACCTCGCCGCGTTGCTGGGCATCGCCCGCAACACCGTGATCCGCGCCTTCGACCAGTTGTATGCCGAGGGCTATGTGGAAGGGCGCGTCGGCGCCGGCACCTATGTCGCCGAGTTGGCCGCGGTGGTGCGCCCGCCATCGGCGCTCTGCGGCGCAGCGCCGGCCAGCGGGCCCTTGCAGCGCCTGCAGCAGCACCATCTGGGGCAGCCGCTGGAGGGCGCCCCGCGGGCCTTCCGGGTCGGCGTGCCGGCCTTCGACCTGTTTCCCTTCGAGACCTGGGCGCGCCTCAGTGCGCGTTTCTGGCGTAGACCGGACCCTGCGCGCCTGGGCTATGGCGACCCGGCCGGCGACGCGCAGCTGCGCGAGCTGGTCGCCGCCTACCTGCGCCACAGCCGCGGCCTGCACTGCGACCCGGCGCAGATCGTCATCACCTGCGGCGCCCAGCAGGCCATCAGCCTGTGCGCGCAGCTGCTGGTCGAGGCGGGCGACCGGGTGGCCATCGAGAACCCCGGCTACCGTGCCGCCGGCCACGCCTTCGCGGTGGCCGGCGCGCAATTGCAGGGCATCGCGGTGGACGGCGAAGGGCTGGACACGGCGGCCCTGACGCGGGCAGGCCGTTGCCGTCTGGCCTATGTCACGCCCTCGCACCAGTACCCGACCGGGGTCACCCTGTCGCTGGCGCGGCGCCTGGCGCTGCTGGACTGGGCGGAGCGCCAGGACGCCTGGATAGTCGAGGACGACTACGACGGCGAGTACCGCTACAGCGGCACGCCGCTGGCGCCCTTGGCCGCCCTCGATCGCCGCGGCCGGGTGCTCTATGTCGGCACCTTCTGCAAGATCACCTTCCCGGCGCTGCGCCTCGGCTACCTGGTGCTGCCAGCGACGCTGGTCGAACCCTTCGCCCGGCGCCGCGCCCTGGACATGCGTCACTCGGAGATCGGCACCCAGGCGGTGATGGCCGAATTCATCGCCGCCGGCCATTTCCAGCGGCACATCAGGCGCATGCGCAGTACCGCGCGCAGTCGCCGCGACGCCCTGCTGGCCGGCTGGCCGCGGCAGGTGCCCGGCTGCGCGCCGTTGCCCGTGGTGGAAGCGGGCCTGCACCTGTGCGTGCGGGTCGACAGCCTGGCGCGCGAGCGCGAGCTGGTCGCCGCCGCCGGGGAGGTGGGGGTGGAGGTCAACGGTCTCAGCGACTACTGGCTGGTGAACAGCGAAGTGCCGGAGGACCGGCGCGCCGGACTGGTGCTGGGGTTCGCCGCGGTGCCCGAGGCGCGGATCGCCGAGGCTTTGCAGGCGCTGCGCAGGGCCTGGAAGTTGTAGCGGCGCGTGCCGCCTAGAACGCGGTGCAGCAGCGCCTGGACGCCGTTGACCTGCACGGTGACGGGTAGGAAAGCGAGGGGCCCGGGATGGGCAGGGAAAGGCGGGGGAGGATGGCTCGGCGGAGGCGAGACCGGGACCGTCAGGCGAACGCCTGCCACGGCGGGCAGGCGTCCGTTTTCAACGCGGTATCAGTTGCCGGCGGGCTGCGCCTTGGCCATCACGCTGGCCGGTGCAGCTGGCGCGACAGGCGCCGCGTCGAGCTGGTCGACGACTTCATGGCGACCGTTGTTCAGACGCAGGCTGCAGACCTTGGTGTCCAGGGCTGCGCCGAAGTCCTCGCGGGCCCAACGGACCAGGGACACGGACATGATGATCATCACCGGAAGCATCGGCAGGGCCACGACCAGGGTCGAGGTCTGCACGGCCTTGAGGCCACCGACAGCCAGCAGGCCGACGCCGAACAGGGCCAGCATGACCGCCCAGAGGATGCGGTTGGCGCGCGCCGGTTCTTCGTAGCCCGTCAGCTCGCGGGTGCTGGTGGAGGCCAGGGTGTAGGCCGACGAGTCGACGGTGGTGGCCAGGAACACGAAGCACAGCACGGTGAAGGCCGGGATGATCAGGCCGGAGAACGGCAGCGACTTGATCACCGCGACCACCATGGCCGGCATGCCCTGGTTGTTGAGGATGCTCAGCACGTCCACGGTACCGCTGGTCTGCAGGTGCACGGCGTAGCCACCCCAGATGGCGAAGAACGCCCAGCAACCGACGCTGCCCCAGACCACGCCATTGAGCACCAGGTCCTTGATGGTACGGCCGCGGGAGATGCGCGCCACGAACAGGCCCATCATCGGTGCGTAGGCGACCCACCAGGCCCAGTAGAACACGGTCCAGCCTTCCGGGAAGCCGCCTTTCTCGACCGGGTCGGTCCACAGCGAGATGTGGAAGAAGTTGTCCAGGTACAGGCCCATGCTGTTGGTCCACATGCCGATCAGGTACAGCGTCGGGCCGGCGACCAGGACGAATACCAGCATCAGGATGGCCAACACACCGTTGATGTTGGACAGGGTCTGGATGCCTTTATTCAGGCCGTTCCAAACGCTCCAGGCGATCATCACGGTCCACAGGGCGAGGACGCCGAGTTGCAGCAGGAACGAGTCCTCGAGGCCGAACATTTCCTGGAACAGGGCGGACACCAGTGGAACCGACAGGCCCAGGGAGGTGCCGACGGCGCCGATGATGGAGAACATCACGATGACGTCGATCAGCTTGCCCAGGGGGCCATCGACCAGGCCACCGAACACGCCGCGGCAGGCTTCGGACAGGCGCAGCACGTTGCCCTTGCGCACGTACAGGTAGTAGGCCATCGGCACGGCCGGCAGCAGGTAGATGGCCCAGGGGATCAGGCCCCAGTGGAACATCGGGTACATTGCGGCCCACTCGGTGGCGGCGCTGGTGCCCTTGGTCAGGTGCAGGGGTGGGCCGTCGAGCAGGTAGATCGGCTCGGCGAACGACCAGCTGCAGATGGAGATGCCGATGCCGGCGCAGAACAGCATGGTGATCCAGGCACCGTTGGCAAACTCGGGCTTGTCTTCCGGCGCGCCGAGCTTGATGCGGCCGAGCGGGCCGAAGGCCAGCCAGCCCATGAAGGCGAACGCGGCGACACCACCGGCCAGGAACAGCCAGCTGAAGGTGCCGGTGATCCAGGCGAACAGATTGTTGACGACTTTCGATCCGGCTTCCGGAAAGAGCATGAGGGGGATACTGGTACAGAGCACGGCGACCACGGCGGGCCAGAAGATCGTCTGCTCGATACCTTTGCCAGCAAGGTTGTTGTTATTCATCCACTCGTTACCTCGCGGACAGGCCAGGCGTGCCTGTCCGTGCTTGTTTATTATTTTCTACGGCCTTTGCGCAGCAGCTTGAGCCGGGGGCATGGCGAGCTTCGGTCGTCAGGCAACGGTGGCGAAGTGCGCGCTGCTGTGCTCGGTTCGCTGCAGCAAAGGATCGTTCGTCTGCTCTGCGCTCCTGCGCAAGTGGGGCTCCCGTGCAGCGGTTAACCAATGGTTAACATATACTGTGAGTTAACATTAGCCTATAGCCTTGCCCCAGCACAACCCCACGGGGCGCGTGTTCGTCGGATATTTGCGGGTTTTCAAGGGGAGGGACGGGCAGCCGATCAGGCCCGGTGACACCAGGAGCGGGGCGCAGGGTATGCATGGGCTGAAGGCCGGTCAGCTCGGCTGACGGGCAGCGACCGAGGCGCGGGTTCGAGCGGCCAGCGGCAAGGCCGGGCGAGCGGATGCGCTCCTGGCCCCTGTGTCGCCTGCATGGCCGGGCCGCCGCGCCCTTGTGCGGGATTTGCTACGAAGCGGCCTGGGTCGCCGCGCCAAGGGCCGCCAGCTGTGCGCGGCAGTGCGCCAGTTCGGCCTCTTGCCGTTCGCGTTGCGCCCGTTGCTCGGTGACGTCCTCGAGGAAGGTGATCAGGTGCTCGGCCTCGCCGCTGCGCGGATTGCGCTGCAGCGAGGTGCGCGCGCGAATCCAGATGAAGTGGCCGGCGCGGTGGCGCATGCGCTTCTCGATCTCGTACATGTCCACTTCGCCGGCCTTGAGACGCTTCAGCAGGTCCAGGTTGTGGCTCAGCTCGTCCTCATGGCTGAGCAGCTGGAAGCGTTGGCCGCAGAGCTCCTCGCTGCTGTAGCCGAGCAGGCTGCACAGGCGCTGGTTGACCTTCAGCCAGGTGCCGTCGAGGTCGATATAGGCCATGGCGCCGCAGGCCTGTTCGAAGATGGTGCGAAAGCGCTCCTCGCTGTCGCGCAGGGCCTCTTCGGCGATCTTGCGCTCGGTGCTGTCGGTACTCACCCCGGTCATGCGCAGCACCCGCCCCTGGCTGTCGCGGATCGGCGTGGCGCGCGAGGAGATCCAGCGCACCTCGCCGCTGCCGGTGACGATGCGAAAGTCCAGCTCGTAGGGTTCGCCGGTGGCGATGGCCTGGTCGATCGCCGCCCTGAGGGGCTCGGCATCCTCGGGCACCACGTGGGGCCAGAAGTCGTCGTTGCGGTTCACCGGCCAGCCGTAGATCTTCTCCACGTTGTGCGAGTAGGTGACCTCGTCGCTGAGCAGGTTCCACTCCCAGATCACCACGTTGGCGTTCTGCAGCGCCAGGCGCATGCGCGACTCGCTTTCCATGATCTCGGCGGCGTACTGGCGGCGCACGTCGGTCATCGGCAGCTCGACGGCTTCGGCGCTGTCGGCCTCCAGCTGGCCCTGCTCGCCGTAGCGCAGCCAGATCCAGTTGACCTCGAGGAACTCGGCCAGGCTGCGCAGGCGATCCTCGTCGATCGCCCCGCCGCGGGTCCACTTGTGCACCGCGGTGCGGGAAATGCCCAGGGCATTGGCCACGGCCTGCAGGCTCAGTTTCTTGAGCTCGAGCAGTTCCTTGAGGCGAAAGGCAAAGCTGTCAGGTTCCATCGCACGACCTTCTCGGGGGCGCCATGCTTGCGCGGCGCAGGGTCAGGAAAGCACCCGGACTGGCTGCTGCGGCAGGCCGGGGCGACTGTGGTCGGCGATTATACACAGTGGCCCCGAGCCCCTGGCGGCGTTACAGGTCCAGCACCAGGCGCGGCGTGCGGGCCCGGGAGACGCAGACCATCAGGGTCTTCTGCAGGGCCTTCTCGTCGTCGCTGAGGTACTGGTCGCGGTGATCGACCTGGCCTTCGAGAATGGCGGTCTCGCAGGTGCCGCACACGCCTTCGCGGCACAGGCACTCGATCTCGGCGGCGTTGGATTTCTCGATGGCCTGGAGAATGCTCACGCCTTCCTCGACGCGGATTTCCGTGCCGGAACGCGCCAGCACCAGGGTGAAGGCGGCGCCTTCGGCCGGGGCCACGGCGAACTGCTCCCAATGCACGCGCGTATCGGCGATGCCCTGGGCCTTGGCCGTGTTGATCACCGCATCGATCAGCGGCTTGGGCCCGCAGACATAGAGGTGGGCGTCGGCCTCCAGGCCGGCGATCAGCGCGGCGAGGTCGAGGCCCTGCTGCAGGCTGTCGATATAGAAACGGGTGCGCTCGCCATGGGGACCATCGCGCAGTTCGTCGGCGAAGGCGCCATGCTCGGGCGCACGGAAGGCGTAGTGCAGTTCGTACTCGGCGCCCTGCTCCTGCAGTTCATAGAGCTGCGAGAGGAACGGGGTGATGCCGATGCCGCCGGCGATCAGCACGTGACGGCCGGCCGCCGGGTCGATGGCGAACAGGTTGTTCGGTGCGGCGATGGTCAGCTGGCTGCCCACCTCGACCTTGTCGTGCATGAACGCCGAGCCGCCCTTGGACTGCTCCTCGCGGCGCACGCCGATCTGGTAGGACGCGGTGTCGCGCGGCGAACTCATCAGCGAGTAGGCGTTGCTGTACAGCTTATCGCCATCGTGCATCTGCACGATGATGTGGCTGCCGCCTGTGAAGGCGGGCAGCGCGCTGCCATCCAGGGCACACAGGGTGAAGCGCTTGATCAGCGGAGTCACCTGCTCCACGGCGGTCACCCGCACGTCGATCATCTGATACTTGTTGGACATGGTTTCCTCCACTGCGCGCTCAGCCGCGCATTACACCGCTAGACACAGGTATTTGATTTCCAGGTAGTCGTCGATGCCGTACCTGGAGCCCTCGCGACCGAGGCCGGACTGCTTGAGGCCACCGAATGGCGCCACCTCGTTGGAGATCAGCCCGGTGTTGACGCCGACCATGCCGTACTCCAGCTGCTCGGCGATGCGCCAGACGCGGGCGATGTCGCGGCTGTAGAAGTAGGCGGCCAGGCCGTAGGGCGTGTCGTTGGCCATGCGCACCACTTCCTCGTCGCTGGAAAAGCGCACGATCGGCGCCACCGGCCCGAAGATTTCCTCGTCGAGGATCTGCATGCCCGGCTGGACGTCGGCCAGCACGGTGGGGGCGAAGAACTGCTCGCCGAGCTCGAGGTCGTGACCGCCGGTGACCAGGCGGGCGCCCTTGCCCAGGGCGTCGTCGATCAGGCTGCGCACCTTGGCCACAGCCTTGGTGCTGATCAGCGGGCCGACCTGGGTGCCCGGCTCGAAGCCGTTGCCCACCTGCAGGTCGCGGACCCGGGCGGCGAAGGCCTGGGCGAAGGCGTCGTGCACCTTGTCGTGGACGAAGATGCGGTTGGCGCAGACGCAGGTCTGCCCGGCGTTGCGGTACTTGGAGACCATGGCGCCTTCGACGGCGGCGTCGATGTCGGCGTCGTCGAAGACGATGAACGGCGCGTTGCCGCCCAGCTCCAGGGAGACCTTCTTCACCGTGCTGGCGCACTGGCTCATCAGCAGGCGGCCGACCGGGGTCGAACCGGTGAAGCTGAACTTGCGCACCTGCGGGTGCTCGGTGAGCTGCTTGCCGATGGCCACGGCGTCGCCGGTGACGATGTTGATCACCCCGGCCGGCAGCCCGGCGCGCTCGGCCAGTTCTGCCAGGGCCAGGGCGGAGAACGGCGTTTCGTTGGCCGGCTTGACCACGATGGTGCAGCCGGCGGCCAGGGCCGGGGCGACCTTGCGGGTGATCATCGCCGCCGGGAAGTTCCACGGGGTGATGGCGGCGCACACGCCGATGCCCTGCTTGATCACCAGCAGGCGCTTGTCGGCGCTGGGCGATGGAATGATGTCGCCATAGGCGCGCTTGCCTTCCTCGGCGAACCACTCGATGAAGGAGGCGGCGTAGCGGATCTCACCGAGGGCTTCGTTGAGCGGCTTTCCCTGTTCCCAGGTCATCAGCGCGGCAAGGTCCTGCTCATGCTCCTGGACCAGGTCGAACCAGCGGCGCAGCAGGCGTGCACGCTCCTTGGCCGGCAGCGCGCGCCAGGCCGGCAGGGCGGCGTCGGCCGCCTCGATGGCGCGCAGGGTCTCGTCGCCGGCCATCTGCGGTACATGGCCGATCAGTTCGCCGGTGGCCGGGTCGGTGACTTCGACGCGTGCGGCGCTGTCGGCGTCGCACCAGCTGCCGTTGATGTAGCACTGCTGGCGGAACAGTTGGGGGTCTTTGAGTTTCACGTAGGGCATTCCCATTCAGGTGCGAAGGCCGGGCAGGCTTGCCCGGCCGCGGGCAGTCAGGCGTGCTGGGCTTTGGCCAGCAGGCTGTGGAAGTGGGAGATGCCGTGCTCGCTGATGCCGCTGCGCTGCTTGTCCACCATGATCCGGCCCTGGCCGCGGTAGCCGCGGGACTTCAGGCCCTTCTGCACGCTGGTGACCAGGTTCAGGTCTTCCGGGCGGAACACGTTGCGGTACCACTCGATCAGGTTCTTCTGCTCCTCGGTCAGGTCCTTGTTGAGGAAGTAGATGTCGTAGTGCTGCACGGTCTCGTCGGCGCTGACCGGGAACTCGTAGATCACGGTCATGAACTGGGCGCTCGGCGGTACGTTGAACATGGTGCACGGCCATGCCCAGAAACCGTTGAAGCTGGCGCCGCCGGCGCTCTCGTCGAACTGGAAGGACTTCTCCGAGGACTTGGCCTCGCCGTACTGCAGGCTCCAGTTCGGGAACAGCTTGTGCCAGTAGGTCTCGATCTTCACCGAGTCGGAGAACCCCGGGTGGGCCGGACCGCAGTGGTAGCACTCCTGGTAGTTGTCGACGATGGACTTCCAGTTGGCCGGGGTGTTGGAGACGAAGCGGGCGGCCAGGTGCAGGTCGTCGATCACCGCGCAGGCTTCGCGCATCTTGGCGCCCATGCCCGGCAGCTGGTCTTCGACGGTGCCGGCGTTGGGGTCCATGTTGATGTAGATGAAGCCGGCGTATTCCTCGACCTTCAGCGGCACCAGGCTGGAGTTTTCCTTGTCGAAGTTGACCACGTTGTCGCAGTTGCGCGCGTGGGCCAGCTCGCCGTCGAGCTTGAAGGCCCAGGCGTGGTAGGGGCAGGTGATGACGTTCTTGGCCTTGCCTTCGCCGCTCAGCAGCTGGTGGCCGCGGTGCGGGCAGACGTTGTAGAAGGCGCGCAGGACCATGTCGCGGCCGCGCACGATGATGATGCTCTCGCCGATGATCTCGCGGGTGATGTAGGCGTTGGCTTCGCGCACTTCGCTGCCATGGCCGACGCAGATCCAGCTCTTGGCGAAGATGCGTTCCTTCTCGTCCTCGAATACGGCGGGCGAGGTGTAGTAGTAGGCCGGGATGGTGTAGGCCTCTTCCGGATTGGCGCAGAAGTCGACCGGCAGTTTTTCGAAAGTATCCTTCGCCCGGAGGTGGCTCGGCGGGATGATGTAAGCCTGCTCTTGGTTGTTACCGAGGTCGGCTGGCAGCTGTTCGAAATCACTCATCACTAGGCCCTACGTTGGAATGCATATTTATTGTGGGGGTGATTTGGTTAACTAACAGTTAACGATCACTGAGGGTTAACAGTATGCGTAAAGTCCGACCGCTGTGCAAGAGCTCCAGGCACGCCTGGGCAGGCCCGTGCCGGGACTTTTTGATGAACGGTCGGGGACTGGCGGCCGGGGACGCGAGTGGCGCGCCGTCAATAAAAGGAAGGGGCGCATCCATGGATGCGCCCCTGGTGTGACCGCGCCGCCCTGTGGGCCGGTGCGCCGGTGGCTCAGAGCGCGGCGGCGATGGCCTGGCCGACCTCCTGGGTCGAGGCGTTGCCGCCCAGGTCGCGGGTCTTCGGCCCGCTGGCGATGACCTGCTCGATGGCCTGCAGGATGCCGTCGTGGGCGGCGCGGTAGCGCTCGTCGCCATTGCCGAGGAAGTCGAGCATCAGCGCCCCGGACCAGATCATGGCGATCGGGTTGGCGATGTTCTGGCCGAAGATGTCCGGCGCCGAACCGTGCACCGGCTCGAACAGCGAGGGGAAGCGGCGCTCGGGGTCGAGGTTGGACGAGGGCGCGATGCCGATGGTGCCGGCACAGGCCGGGCCCAGGTCGGAGAGGATGTCGCCGAACAGGTTGGAGGCCACCACCACGTCGAAACGGTCGGGCTGCAGGACGAAGCGCGCGCAGAGGATGTCGATGTGCTGCTTGTCCCACTTCACCTCGGGGTAGCGCTCGGCCATGGCCGCCACCCGCTCGTCCCAGTAGGGCATGCTCACCGCCATGCCGTTGGACTTGGTGGCGGCGGTCAGCAACTGGCGCGGGCGCTGCCGGGCGACCTCGAAGGCGTACTTGAGGATGCGGTCGACGCCGCGGCGGGTGAACACCGATTCCTGCAGGACGAACTCGTGCTCGGTGCCCTCGAACATGCGCCCGCCCAGGGAGGAATACTCGCCCTCGGTGTTCTCGCGGATCACCAGGAAATCGATCTCCCCCGGCTCGCGGCCGGCCAGCGGGCAGGGCACGCCGGGGAACAGGCGCACCGGGCGCAGGTTGACGTACTGGTCGAAGTCGCGGCGGAACTTGAGCAGCGAGCCCCACAGGGAGATGTGGTCGGGCACCTTGTCCGGCCAGCCGATGGCGCCGAAGTAGATCGCATCGAAGCCCTTGAGACGCTCGAACCAGTCGTCCGGCATCATCTGCCCGTGTTCCAGGTAGTAGTCGCAGCTGACCCAGTCGATCAGCTCGATCTGCAGGTTCAGGTCCCACTTCCGTGCCGCCGCCTGCAGCACCCGCAGGCCTTCGGGGAGGACTTCCTGGCCGATACCGTCGCCGGGAATCGCGGCGATTCTGAATGCTTTGCTCATGTGTGCGTTGCTCCTGTCGCTGATTGCCGATGGCGGTGGATGCTATACAGGCGCAGTCGATAGATAATCAGTACAAATGTGCATTCATAGGACACGAATCGTGAATAATCTGCCGAATCTCGCCGACCTGCGCCTGTTCATGCAGGTGGTGCGGCGCTGCAACTTCGCCGCGGTGGCCGTTGAGCAGGGGCATTCGGCGGCCTTCGTCAGCAAGCGCATCCGCCTGCTCGAGGAGCAGCTCGGCGCCCGTCTGCTGCACCGCACCACCCGCCGGGTGGCGCTGACCGAGGAGGGCGAGCGGGCCTACCAGTGGGCGCAGAAGATTCTCGATGCGGTCGAGCGCATGACCGATGACGTCTCCTCCCTGCGCGAGGAGCCGCGCGGCGAGTTGCGCATCGTCAGCAGCTTCGGCCTGGGTCGGCGTCACGTGGCGCCGGCGCTGTCGGCGCTGGCCGCGCGCTACCCGCAGCTGGACATCCACTTCGAGGTGTTCGACCGCGCGGTGGACCTGATTGCCGAAGGCTATGACCTGGACATCCGCGTCGGCGACAGCATCGAACCGCACCTGATCGCCAGGCGCCTGGCGGCCAACAGCCGGATTCTCTGCGCCGCGCCGGCCTACCTGGCCGAGCACGGCCAGCCGCGCAGCCTGCACGAGCTGGCCCAGCACGATTGCCTGGTGATCAAGGAGCGCGAGCACCCGCTGGGGCTATGGCGCCTGCAGGGGCCGGAGGGGGTGGAGCAGGTCAAGGTGACCGGGCCGCTGTCGGCCAACCACGGCGAGATCGCCCACCAGTGGGGCATCGACGGCAGGGGCATTCTGTTGCGTTCGTACTGGGACCTGTACGACAGCCTGGAGCAGGGCAGGCTGGTGCAGATACTGCCGGCCTACAGCCAGCCGGCGAATATCTGGGCGGTGTACGCCGCGCCCCTGGCCCGTTCGGCCAAGGTGCGGGTCACCGTGGAGCACCTGCGCGACTACTTCGCCGAGCGCTTGGGCCTGGTCGAGCCAGGCGCCAGGGACGGCTAGCCGGCTCAGGCCTTCAGTGGCACCAGGCGCGGGGCGATCATGTTCTCCGGGCGGAGGATGTCGTCCAGCTCGGCGTCGTCCAGCAGTTTCTCCTCGCGCACCAGTTCCAGCACGCCGCGGCCGCTGTCCAGCGCCTGCTTGGCGATGCGCGTGGCGTTCTCGTAGCCGATGTAGGGGTTGAGGGCGGTGATCAGGCCGATGGAGTTCTCCATCAGTTCGCGGCAGCGCGCCTCGTTGGCGGTGATGCCGTCGATGCACAGCTCGCGCAGCATATCCATGGCGCGGGTCAGCAGGCGGATCGAGTCGAAGATCTTGTAGGCGATCAGCGGCTCCATGACGTTGAGCTGCAATTGGCCGCCCTCGGCCGCCATGGTCAGCGCCAGGTCGTTGCCGATCACCTCGAAGGCCACCTGGTTGACCGCCTCGGGGATCACCGGGTTGACCTTGCCCGGCATGATCGAGCTGCCCGGCTGGCGCGCCGGCAGGTTGATCTCGTTGATCCCGGTGCGCGGGCCGCTGGACAGCAGGCGCAGGTCGTTGCAGATCTTCGACAGCTTGACCGCGGTGCGCTTGAGCATGCCGGAGAACAGCACGAAGGCGCCCATGTCGCTGGTGGCCTCAATCAGGTCGGCGGCCGGGGTCAGCGGGTGGCCGCTGATCACGGCCAGGCGCTGCACCGCCAGGGCCTGATAGGCCGGGTCGGCGTTGATCCCGGTGCCGATCGCGGTGCCGCCCAGGTTGACCTCGGTGAGCAGGGTCGGGGCGAGCAGCTTGAGGTGCTGCAGGTCTTCGCCGAGGGTGGTGGCGTAGGCGCGGAACTCCTGGCCCAGGGTCATGGGCACGGCGTCCTGCAGCTGGGTGCGGCCCATCTTCAGCACATGGCCGAACGCCAGGCCCTTGGCCGCCAGGGACTGGATCAGCTTGTCCAGGGCGGTGAGCAGGCTGTCGTGGCCGAGCAGCAGGCCCAGGCGGATGGCCGTCGGATACGCATCGTTGGTCGACTGCGCCATGTTCACGTCGTTGTTCGGGTGCAGGTACTGGTACTGGCCCTTCTCGTGCCCCATGGCCTCCAGCGCAATATTCGCAATGACTTCATTGGCGTTCATATTGGTCGAGGTGCCGGCGCCGCCCTGGATCATGTCGACCACGAACTGCTCGTGGAACTCGCCCTGGATGATGCGCGCGCAGGCGGTGCTGATCGCCGTGTGCTTGGCCGCCGAGAGATGACCCAGGGCGCGGTTGGCGTCCGCCGAGGCCTGCTTGACCATGGCCAGGCCGACCACCAGCTTCGGGTAATGCGCCAACGGCACCCCGGACAGGCGGAAGTTGTGCACCGCCCGCAGGGTCTGGATGCCGTAATAGGCGTCGGCCGGGACTTCGAGGGTACCGAGCAGGTCTTTTTCGATGCGGAAGGATGCAGCAGCGGACATGATGGCGGGCGTCTCTTGGATAGGCGGCGCAGGCCGCGATGCCTTTAAGAGTAGGGTTGCGGGGCGTTCTCGGCCAATGCTGTTAAACGCTGGGGTATGCACATTCGGCATAATGTCGGCGTGACGCCGAAGTGTCGGCGGGCGTAGGGTGGATGACGCTTTACCCATCCACCGGAGCAGGGGATGGCCGATGCGGTGGATGAAAAGCGCCTCATCCACCCTACGCATGGCGCGCAATAGCAAGGGATATCCCATGAACCTGGAAACCAAATGGCTGGAGGACTTCATCGCCCTGGCCGCCACCCGCAGCTTTTCCCAGGCGGCCGAGAAGCGTCACGTCACCCAGCCGGCGTTCAGCCGGCGGATCAAGGCGTTGGAGCAGATGCTCGGCCTGGTCCTGGTCAACCGCGCCTGCACCCCGGTGGAGCTGACCGAGGCCGGCCAGCTGTTCCTGGTCACCGCGCGCAGCCTGGTCGAGCAGCTCGGCGAGGTGGTGCGGCATCTGCACAACCTCGAGGGCCAGCAGGGCGAGGTGCTGCAGATCGCCGCGGCGCACTCGCTGACCCTGGGCTTCTTCCCCGAGTGGATCGCCCGCCTGCGCCGCGAGGGCCTGCCGCTCAACACCCGGCTGGTGGCGACCAACGTCGGCGAGGCGGTGCACGCCCTGCGCGAGGGCGCCTGCGACCTGATCCTCGCCTACTACGACCCGGATGCGGCGCTGCAGATGGACCCGGAGATCTTCCCCTCGCTGCACCTGGGGCGCACCGAAATGCTCCCGGTGTGCGCGGTGGACGAGGGCGGGCGGCCGCTGTTCGACCTGGCCAGCGGCCAGAGCGTGCCCCTGCTGGCCTACACGGCCGGGGCCTTCCTCGGCCGCTCGGTCAACCTGCTGCTGCGCCAGCGCGCGCTGCGCTCGACCACGGTGTACGAGACGGCCATGGCCGACAGCCTCAAGAGCATGGCCCTGCAAGGCATGGGCGTGGCCTGGGTGCCGCGCCTGTCGGTGACCATGGAACTGGCCCGCGGCGAGCTGGCGGTATGCGGCGACGAGCAGTGGCAGGCGCCGCTGGAAATCCGCCTGTACCGCTGCGCCCTGGTGCGCAAGGCCGCGGTGCGCCTGCTGTGGCGCAAGCTGGAAAGCGGTGAAGTGGGGCGTTGAGCCGCTCGCCGGGGCGGCTCAGGCGAATACGCTCACGGTCTGGCGACTGCTCAGGGCCATCCGCCCGTGCTGGTCCCACAGCCAGGCGTCGATATGGCTGTAGCCGTTGGCCGAGTGGCGGATCTCGGCCTGGTACTGCCACCAGTCGCCGGCCGTGCAGTCCTCGGGTACCTGCACGAAGTCGACGGTCCAGGTCAGCGAGCTGCCGGCGGCCGGCCCTTTCAGCAGGGTGAACACCGCCGGCGGCCAGGCATCCAGCAGGGCCAGCAGCTCGGCAACGCCAGCGCCGCGTGGCGCCGCTTCGCGCAGTTTGATCCAGCCGCCCAGGCGCGGCTCTTTGCCACCCATGAACGGCATTGTTCCGACCCCATAGCGGTAATCGAAGTGCTGGGTGAAGTCGGGCGTCAGGCCGGCGATGAAGGGAAACTGGGTCGCGGCCTCGGGGCCTTGATGGTCGGAGCCGGGGCGGCGTCCAGCCGAACCGCGGAGGCGCGGTCGCCGCCGAAGCTGGCGAGCATGACCACGCAGGCCTGATCGTTCTGATAGGCCGTCGCCTGGACCTGGGTCGCCGCCTTGCCGGCACGCAGCACCTTGACCCGCACCTCCATCGGCCCCGGCGCCACCGGGGCGACAAAGGAAACCAACAGCGAACGCACCGGCCGGTCCGCGGCCACTTGCGGCTTGAGCTTCTCGAACAGGCAGGCGGCCAGCAGCCCGCCGAAGGTGGCGCGGCCCTGGCCCCATTGCTGGGGAATCTCCAGGTGCGGCGAAGCGGCATCGGCAGCGCCGAGCAGGATGTTATGCAGGGTCATGGTCAGTCCTTTGAAGAGGGTCGGGTTGTGATTGGCGGCCGTCGTCAGGCGTGGCAGGCCAGGTGGTTGTCGAGAAAGGCGATGACCCGCCGTGCGTACGCCTCCGGCTGCGCCTCGTAGGCGTGGGTGTGCTTGGCCCCCGGCACCTGCCAGAACTCGGTGTGGGTGCTGGAGGCGAGCGCGGCATGCAACTGCTTGCCGTCCTCGACCGGGGTGTAGATGTCGTCCTCGCCGTAGATCAGCAGCAGCTTGGGCTGACCCACCAGCCTGGCGGCCGCATGCAGGGGGCGCAGACGGCGCTCACCGGCCGGATACAGCAACTTCGAGAGCTGGATGCCGAGTTTGGGAATCGGGTAGCGGCTCCAGAAATGCAATAGGGTGGGGAAGGAGGACTCGAGCACCGCGGCGCTGAATGGATGGTCCCGTTCAGCCAGCGCACAGACGCTCATGGCCGCGCCCATGGAGGCGCCGGCGACCGCCACCGGCAGGTCCGGGTAACGGGCTTGCAGGACCTGGCCGGCGGCCAGCACGTCCAGGGGGAAGTCCATGGTGGTGGAGCTGCTTTCACCGAAGCCATTGAGGTCGAAAAGCATGACGTGGTAACCGGCGGCGCGGAGCAATTCGGCGTGGCCGTATTTCAGCCAGAAGCCCTTGGCCGCCGTTCCCATGGGATGGCACATCAGCACCGCGCCCTTGGCCGTTGCCGTACGGGCCTGGGCCAGCAGCGCCGCCAGGCTGGCACCCGAACGGCTGTCGATGGTCAGGCGCTGCCACTGCGCCTGGTCGACGTCTTCCGGCCAGCGCCAGGGTTTCATGAAGCGGCCGAAGAAGGGTTTCTTGAAGATTCGATAGGCTGTATTTTTCATCGCCGCGCCTCTGTCGCTTGAGGGGTTGGGACAGCTCGAGCCGCAGCACGCTGCGTCTCTGGAGTGGCGCCATGCTAGGCACCCGCTGCGCTGCCCACCATGGGCAGAAATGACTAATTGCATGCGAGATTTTCCCGCGTAGCCCAGGGAGGGATGGCGATGAAGGTGACCGTTCTGATGGCCGACCGTTGTTCGGCCACCAGCGTCTCGGCGGCCCTGGAGTTTCTCGAGTGCGCCAATGTGCTGCATGGCCTGGCGGCCGGTGCCGGGGCGGAGCCGGGGCGCCAGCCGTTCGCGGTGCAAAGCGCGTCCATCGACGGGGCGCCAGTCACCTGCACGGGAGGGCTGCGGTTGACGCCGAGCAGGGCCCTGGCCGAAGTCGAGCAGACCGACCTGATCATCGTCCCCGGCTTTATGTTCAACATCCTCTCGGTGTTGCCCGGCATGGCGCCGGTGAGCGCCTGGCTGCAGCACCATCATCGCCAGGGTGCCTATATCGCCAGCATGTGCACCGGCTCATTCGTCACGGCCCAGGCGGGCTTGCTGGACGGCAGGCGCGCCACCACCCACTGGATCTTCAGCGAGCAGTTCGCCCGGCACTTTCCCAAGGTGCAACTGCAGGCCGAACGCAGCGTGACCGACGATGGCTTGATGCTCTGTTCCGCCGGTTCTACGACCGGTAGCGATCTGCTGTTGCACATCATTCGCCGCTTCGCCTCGCCCCAGCTGGCGGCCGAATGCTCGAAGAAGATGCTGGTCGACAGCGCCGAGCGCCTGCAGACCCCCTACATGAGCCCCCATTTCGACAAGACGCACCAGGATGTCGAGATACTGAAGATCCAGATCTGGCTGGAAAAGCGCCTGGGGCAGCCCATCGTCCTGGAGCAGCTGGCCGACCAGTTCGCCCTGAGCCTGCGCAACATGATCCGCCGGTTCAAGGAGGCGACGGGGCAGACACCCGGACAGTACCTGCAGAACCTGCGCATCGAGCGGGCCAAGCATTTGCTGGAAGCGGGGGCGGAGAATTTCGATCGGATAACCCAGCAAGTGGGCTATGAGGACGCCAGCTCCTTTCGCCGGCTTTTCAAAGAGCGGGTGGGCATTTCGCCCGGAGCCTATCGCCGGCGCTTCAACAGCCACTACCGCAGCGGGCAGGGCTAGCTGGGCCGCCGGCGAGCCGGGCAGGCGGCCTTTGGCAGCCTCAGGTCCCCGACTTGATCCGCGTCCAGGCACGGGTGCGCAGGCGCTCGGCCTTCTGCGGCAGCGGCTTGAGCACGAACAGGGTCTTCTGCGCCTGCGCATTCGGGGTCAGATCAGGGTTGTCGCGAATCTCCGCGCTGACCAGCGGCATGGCGTCCTTGTTCGGGTTGGGGTAGCCGAGGAAGGTGCTGATCGGCGCCACCACCTGCGGGTCGAGCAGGTTGTTGAGGAACTCGTGGGCCTCCTCGACGTTGCGCGCGCTGGCGGGGATGGCGAAGGAGTCGAACCACAGCGGCGCGCCTTCCTTGGGCAGGCGCCAGTCGACCACCACGCCATTGCCGGCTTCCTTGGCGCGGTTGGCGAACTGGTAGAAGCTGCCCGAGTAGCCGACCGCCACGCAGATGTTGCCGTTGGCGATGTCGTTCATGTACTTGGCCGAGTGGAAGTAGCGCACGTGCGGGCGGATCTTCAGCAGCAGGTCGGTGGCCTTGTCGTAGTCCTCGCGCCTGGTGCTGGAGGGATCGAGGCCCAGGTAGTGCAGGGCGATGGGCAGGATCTCGCCCGGCGAGTCGAGCATGGTCACCCCGCACTGGGCCAGCTTGGCGATGTTCTCCTCCTTGAAGATCAGCTCCCAGCTGTTCACCGGGGCGTCCGCGCCGAGGGCGGCCTTGACCTTCTCCGGGTTGAAGCCGAGCAGCACGGTGCCGTACATGTAGGGCACCGCGTGCTCGTTGCCCGGGTCGTTGGCGGCCATCAGCTGCAGCAGCGCCGGATCCAGGTGCTGCCAGTTGGGCAGCTTGCTCTTGTCCAGCTTCTGGAATACCCCGGCGCGGATCTCGGTGTCGAGGAAGGTGTTGGTCGGCACCACCAGGTCGTAGCCGGAGTTGCCGGTAAGCAGCTTGGCCTCCAGGGCCTCGTTGGTGTCGAACACGTCCCAGGTCAGCTGGATGCCGGATTTCTCCTGAAACGCCTTGGGCACCGAGGGCAGCATGTAGTCGGCCCAGTTGTACACGCGCAGCTCGCGCGGTTTGTCGGCGCCTTGCGCCTGGCCGAGGCCGCCGAGCAGGGCGCCGGCGCAGAGGGTGGCGCTCAGGGTGCGGGTGAGTCTGTTCATCGCGGTCACTCCATTTTTCTTGTGATTCAATCACCGCGCCCGGGAGCGCGGGATTGTCGTAGGGTGGATGACGTTTTATCCATCCACCTGGGGAGATCCGGTGGACGAAAAGAGCGTCGTCCACCCTACGAAGCTACGAGCCTGGGCGTCGAGCAGGGCTCAGGCGCCCTCGAAACCTTCCAGTACGTTCACGGCGTTGATGCCAATGGCTTCCACCGCGTAGCCGCCTTCCATGACGAACAGGGTCGGCAGGCCGAGGGCCTCGATGCGTTCGCCCATGCGCAGGTAGTCCGGACTGTCGAGCTTGAACTGGGAAATCGGGTCGTCCTTGAAGGTGTCCACCCCCAGCGACACCACCAGCACCTCGGCGCCCGATTCGGCGATGCGCTGGCAGGCCTGTTCCAGCGCCGCGCTCCAGGTCACCCAGTCGCTGCCGGCGGGCAGCGGGTAGTTGAAGTTGCAGCCCTCGCCGGCCCCCTCGCCGTACTCGTCGGCATGGCCGAGGAAGAACGGAAACTCGGCCGCCGGGTCGCCGTGGATCGAGGCCACCACCACGTCGCTGCGCTGGTAGAAGATCGACTGGGTGCCGTTGCCGTGGTGGTAGTCGACGTCGAGGATCGCCACCTTGGCGCGGCCCTGGTCGAGGAAGGCCTGGGCGGCGATGGCGGCGTTGTTCAGGTAGCAGTAGCCGCCCATCACCTCGGCGGCGGCATGGTGACCCGGCGGCCGGCACAGGGCGAACACGCTGTGGGCGCCGGCGGCGATCTCCGCCTGGGCGCTGAGGGCCACCTGGGCGGCGCTGTAGGCGGCTTGCCAGGTGCCGGCGGTGATCGGCGCGCCGGCGTCGAAGCTGTAGTAGCCGAGCTGGCCGTGCAGGCTGCTGGGCAGCTGCTGGCGCAGGGTGCGTGCCGGCCAGGTGTAGGGCAGCAGGTCGCCCTTGCCGCCCTGAGCCTGCCAGCGCGCCCAGGCGCCTTCGAGGAAGTCCAGGTAGGCCGGCGAGTGGATGCGCGCCAGTGGCGCGCGGCCGAAGTCCTTGGGCGCGCGCACCTCGCCGAGGTCGCGTTCCCTAACCCGCGCGAGGATATGGTCGGCGCGCTGCGGCTTCTCGAAACAGGGCAGCAACTGGCCGTCGATCAGCTCGCAGCTGCCGTGGTGCAGGTGATGGTCGTCGCTGTAGTAGGTCAGCATGGGTGAACGGCTCCCGGTCTCGCCTGTGTTGTTGTAGGAGTCATTGTTCGCCGCGTGGGCCGGCAGGAGAACGCTGGCAACGGCCAATAGGGGATCGATGTGGCCAAAAGTGTTGGCCGGCGCTTGCCTTGGCTCGTAGGGTGCGCCGTGCGCACCAGGGCCGGGTCGCAAACGGCTGGGTGCTTACCGCACCCTAGGGGCAGGTCGATATCGCTGGGCCAGGCTGATCAGGCGCGAAAGCGACTGGGTGCGACCCCGCTCCAGCGCTGGAAGGCATGGCGGAAACTGGCGCTCTCACTGAAGCCCAGGGCCTCGGCGATGCGGCAGATCGGCCAGTCCTCCTGGGCCAGCAGGGCCTTGGCCCGCTCGAAGCGCAGCTCGTCGAGCAGCTCCTGGTAGTGGGTGCCGAGTTCCCGCAGGCGCCGGCGCAGGGTGCGCGGCGAGCAGTGCATCTGCTGCGCCAGTTGCTCGAGTCCCGGCGGCGCGGCCAGCTGGCTGGTCAACTCCTCGCGCACCCGCTGCAGCCAGGCCTGGCGGGTGGTGAACTCGGCGTTCTGCTTGCGGCAGCGCGCCAGCATGTCCTGGTGGGTGACCGGGTCGGCCAGCGGCAGGCGCCGCTGCAGCCACTCGGCCGGGAAGGCGAAAGCGTTGCGCGTGGCGTCGAACTGCAGCGGGCAAGGGAAGCTGGCGCTATAGCGCTCGACATAGGTCGGCCGGCCGTGGCGGAACTGCGCCGCGACCAGCGGCAGCGGCTGGCCGAGCAGCTCGTCGCAGATCAGCTTGAGCGAGGCCTGGCACATCTCCACGTTGAACTGTTCCAGCGCCGGTGCGTGGCGGTACCCGGCGGCGCTGACCCAGGCCAGCTCGCCCTCGACGTTCAGATCCAGCCTGAAATAGGTGCCGAGCAGGGCCGGGTACTGCAGCATCAGCCGCCAGGCGTCCCCCAGGGTGGCACTGGACAGGGCGGCGTAGCCGAGCAGACCGTAGGACGACACATGCAGGCGGCGGCCCAGCTCCAGGCCGAGATCGCTGCGCAGGGCCAGGGCATTGGCGCATACCTGCAACTCCTGGGTGCGGGTGATGCGCAGATCGTCGCCGTCCAGGTCGCCGGCCTGGATGCCGCTGCCGGCCAACAGGGCCTCGGCCGCGTCGGGCCGCTCGGCGAACAGCTCGAGGATCAGCGACACCACGTGCAGGGTGGTCAGGTGGGCGTGCAGCATGGGGGGATTCCGTGCGCTTCGGATGACTGAAAAACAGCAAGAAGCATACCGCGAGCCAAGGTTGATCGGCTTCGTCCGTAACTTATGGGTAAACCGTTGGCAGTTCGTGGGCCAACAGCGCGTCACCCAGCCTACTGAGGCCCAGGCAAAACTTGATACTCCGGTTGTTGCCCAGCACGGTTACAGGCAACGAACAGTGGAAGGAGGCGCAGCCTCTGCCAGCGGAGTTATTCAGCTTCTTGTTTGGTGATTCGACGTCCTAGGCGTCGATATCGCTCCACACCGCGAACTCGTTGCCGCTGGGCTCGATGAAATGGAAACGCCGGCCGCCGGGGAAGGCGAAGATGGCCTTGCTGATCCGTCCGCCGGCCCGCTCGATTTTGGCCTGGGTTTCTTCCAGGGCGGCGCTGTAGAACACCAGCAGGGCGCTGCCCTGGTCCTGCTCCGCGCACAAGTTCGCTTTGAAGAACCCGCCATTCAGGCCCTGGTCGGCAAACGCCGTGTACTCCGGGCCGTAATCGGTGAAGGCCCAGGCGAACGCCGCCTCGAAGAAGGCCTTGGTCGCGGCCAGGTCCTTGGCCGGAAATTCGACGTAGTTGAGCTTTTCGTGCTGGTTCATCGTGCTGTTCTCTCTGGTGTCCGCGGGGCAGGCCTATAGGTTCAGCATAATTGAGCTTGTCTGCCTTTTCGCTTCGCCCAAGAACCTGGTGGGCAAACAACGCGTTGCCCACCCTACGCCCCCGGCGCCTCCACCCACCACCGCAGCGGCCTGAGGGTGGAAAACGGCGAAGCCTTTCCACCGTGAGTGGCAGGCTACTCGTTGCGCCGCGTCCTCATAGCGGAAAGGCCACACAGCCCGCGCCCGGCGTCTGGCGACGGACGGTCATGCAGGGGGGGCGCTATTTGTGTCGTTACGCTATACTGCGCCGCCTTCAAATCCGCCGGCTCGCGGGTTTGACCCAAACATGACAAGCCACGCCCCTGTGCGTGGCTTGTTGGTTTTTGACGCGCCGACAGGCGCCAGATGAAGAGGCACGACGATGAGCGCACTGGTTGGCGTGATCATGGGCTCCAAGTCCGACTGGTCCACCCTTAGCCACACCGCCGAGATGCTGGACAAGCTGGGCATTCCCCATGAGGTCAAGGTGGTGTCCGCCCACCGCACCCCGGACCTGCTGTTCCAGTACGCCGAAGAGGCCGAAGGTCGTGGCATCCAGGTGATCATCGCCGGTGCCGGCGGCGCCGCCCACCTGCCGGGCATGTGCGCGGCCAAGACCCACCTGCCGGTGCTCGGCGTGCCGGTGCAGTCGTCGATGCTCTCGGGCGTCGATTCGCTGCTGTCGATCGTGCAGATGCCGGCCGGCATCCCGGTCGCCACCCTGGCCATCGGCAAGGCCGGTGCGGTCAACGCGGCGCTGCTGGCGGCGAGCATCCTCGGCCACCAGCACCCGGAGTTCCACGCGGCGCTGAAGAAGTTCCGCCAGGAACAGACCGAGACCGTGCTGGACAACCCGGACCCGCGTCAGGCCTGAGTGGCTGCGGCACGGCGCCTCCGCGCGCCGTGCCTGGCTCGGCATGCCCGGGGGCTGGGTGTAGAATCCGCGTGCTGGGCGGCGCGCGACGCACACCTGCTTGCTCTCGCCACCCATTGAAAGGGGCTTTCTAGATGAAAATCGGTGTAATCGGTGGCGGTCAGCTGGGCCGCATGCTGGCCCTGGCGGGCACTCCGCTGGGCATGAACTTCGCTTTCCTCGACCCGGCGCCGGACGCCTGTGCCCAGGCCCTGGGCGAGCACATCCGCGCCGACTACGGCGACCAGGACCACCTGCGCCAGCTGGCCGACGAGGTCGACCTGGTGACTTTCGAGTTCGAGAGCGTGCCGGCCGAGACCGTGGCCTTCCTCTCGCAGTTCGTGCCGGTCTACCCCTGCGCCGAATCGCTGCGCATCGCCCGCGACCGCTGGTTCGAAAAGTCGATGTTCAAGGATCTGGGCATTCCCACCCCGGAATTCGCCAACGTGCTGAGCCAGGCCGACCTGGACGCCGCGGCCCTGAGCATCGGCCTGCCGGCGGTGCTCAAGACCCGCACCCTGGGCTATGACGGCAAGGGCCAGAAGGTCCTGCGCAAGCCCGAAGACGTGGTCGATGCCTTCGCCGAACTGGGCAGCGTGCCGTGCATCCTCGAAGGCTTCGTGCCGTTCAGTGGCGAAGTGTCGCTGGTCGCCGTGCGTGGCCGCGATGGCGAGACGCGCTTCTACCCGCTGGTGCACAACACCCACGACAACGGCATCCTCAGCCTGTCGATCGCCAGCACGGACCACCCGCTGCAGGCCCTGGCCGAGGACTACGTCGGCCGCGTGCTGAGCAAGCTCGACTACGTCGGCGTGCTGGCCTTCGAGTTCTTCGAGGTCGACGGCGGCCTCAAGGCCAACGAGATCGCCCCGCGGGTGCACAACTCCGGGCACTGGACCATCGAGGGCTCGGAGTGCAGCCAGTTCGAGAACCACCTGCGCGCCGTTGCCGGCCTGCCGCTGGGCTCGACCGCCAAGCTCGGCGAGAGCGCCATGCTCAACTTCATCGGCGAAGTGCCGGCGGTGGACAAGGTGATCGCCATCGACGACTGCCACCTGCACCACTACGGCAAGGCCTTCAAGATCGGCCGCAAGGTCGGTCACGCCACCCTGCGCTGCGCCGACCGGGCGACCCTGGATGCGCGCATCGGCGAAGTCCAGGCGCTGATCGCCGGGGCCTGATGCGGCCTGCCCCGGCGCCGTCCAGCGACGGCGCCGGGGCGCTCATGCGGAACCTCTGGGGCGCCTGCCCGTCTGATGGCCTAGCGCCACGGTCATCTGGACCGTGGCTTTCCATCTGTCCGGAGGGCACGCCATGGGCATCATCGGTATCATCTTCATCGGCCTGATCGTTGGCCTGATCGCACGTTTCCTCAAGCCCGGCAACGACGGCATGGGCTGGATCATGACCATCCTGCTGGGCATCGGCGGCTCCATCGCCGCGACCTACGGAGGCCAGGCCCTGGGCATCTACGAGGTTGGCCAGACGGCGGGCTTTATCGGCGCGGTGGTCGGCGCCGTGGTCCTGCTGATCATCTATGGCGCGATCAAAAAGGGCTGAGCCAGGCCCCTGACGGCATCTGCGAGTATTCCCTATGCGTTATCTGCTGCTGATTCTGCTTGTACTGAGCCGCCTGGCGCTGGCCGAGCCGGCCGAAACCGACTGGCTGGAGCTGATGCCGGAGGAGGACCGCCAGGCCCTCGAGGCGATGCCGGAGATCAGCCACGACGGCGCGGAGCAGGACAGCGCCTTCTATGCTCCCGGCGGCCTCAAGCAGCAGGACAACAGCCTGCCGGCGGTGATGTACTCGACCAGCACGGTGGCGGCGCTGGACGGCAAGTCGATCCGCCTGGGTGGCTACCCGGTACCCCTGGAAAGCGACGCCGAGGGCCGCAGCACCCTGTTCTTCCTGGTGCCCTATCCCGGCGCCTGCATCCACGTGCCGCCGCCGCCGCCCAATCAGCTGGTGCTGGTGCGCTACCCCCAGGGCATCGAGCTGCAAGACATCTACGCGCCGCTGTGGGTCAGCGGCACCCTCAAGGTCGAGCCGGTGAGTAACGAACTGGCCGATGCGGCCTACGCCCTGGATGCCGGCTCGGTGCGCCTGGTGGAGGAGGCGGACCTCTAAGGGGCGGCGCTCCACGCACGTAGGGTGCGCCGCGCGCACCAAATGCCTGGTTGCCGGTGGAGCGCATGGCGCACCCTACGGGATGCCCGGTCGTCAGACCCGCAGGGTGCGCTGCGCGCACCAGATGCCTGGTTGCCGGTGGTGCGCCTGGCGCAGCCTACGGAATGCCCGGTCGTCAGGCTCGCAGGGTGTGCTGCGCGCACCAAGCACCTGGTTGCCGGTGGTGCGCATGGCGCACCCTACCGGGTCCGAGCGTCGGGCCTGGCGCGCCGCAAGACCCTCCCTTTGCCTATGCTTGAAGCCAGGTGTCCCTTTCGTGCCGGCTGCCTGGCTTCCTGAGCACGGATCGGCCTGCGCCTGCCCGGACTCGGGGAGCGAGCCATGACACAAGGTCTGGCGATTCTGCTGTTCGCGGTCTTCGCCCTGCTCAGCGGCGCCCTGCTGCGCTTCTTCCTGCACGGCAGCAAGGTGCCCTATTCGGTGGCCCTGCTGCTGCTCGGCCTGCTCCTGGGCGCGCTGGCCCAGCAGGCCTGGCTGCCGGCGTGGGCGGCGGAGTTCGGTCAGAGCATCGAGCAGGTGGCCGGTATCGAGCCGCAACTGATCCTGTTCCTGTTCCTGCCGGCGCTGATCTTCGAATCGGCCTTCGCCATGGAAGTGCACCTGTTCCGCCGCATGCTGGTGCAGATCGCCCTGCTGGCGGTGCCCGGCCTGCTGATCGCGACCCTGCTCACCGCGCTGCTGGTGCGCCTGGCCCTGCCCCTGGACTGGAGCTGGCCGGTGGCGCTGATGTTCGGCGCCCTGGTCAGCGCCACCGACCCGGTGGCCGTGGTGTCGCTGCTCAAGGAGCAAAGCTCGCGCAAGCGCCTGGAGACCCTGATCGAGGGCGAATCCCTGCTCAACGACGGCACCGCCATCGTCTTCTTCGTGCTGTTCTACAGCATGCTGGTGGGCGGCGCGGTCGATACGGGGATCGGCTCGGTCAGCCTGGAGTTCCTGCGGGTGGTCTGCGTAGGCGCCCTGGTCGGCCTGCTGGTGGCGGCCGCGGTGGTGTTCTGGGTCGGCAAGGTGTTCAACGATGCGGTGCTGGAAACCGTGGTGACCATCGCCGCGGCCTACCTCGGCTTCATCGTCGCCGAGCATGGCTTCCATTCCTCGGGGGTGGTGGCGGTGGTGACCACCGCGGTGCTGCTGGCCGGCGTCGGCCGCACGCGCTTCAGCCCGGAGGTGATGCACTACCTGCGGCATTTCTGGGAAATGCTCGCCTATATCTTCAACACCCTGATCTTCCTGCTGGTTGGCATCATCATCGCCCGCTTGGTGGCGCCGCCGTCGCTGGGCATGTGGCTGAGCCTGCTGCTGCTCTATCTCGGGGTGAACCTGATCCGCGGCACCACCATCGCGCTGCTCTCGCCGCTGCTGGCGCGCCTGGGCATCGGCCTGACCCGCGACAAGGCCATCGTCCTCACCTGGGGCGGCCTGCGCGGCGCGGTGGCCCTGGCCCTGGCGCTGTCGGTGGCGCAGCAGAGCCAGATCGACGCCGAGATCCGTGAACAGGTGCTGTTCCTCACCGCCGGCCTGGTGGTGCTGACCATCGTGATCAACGGCGGCACCATCAGCGCCCTGCTGCGCTACCTCGGCCTGGCCCAGCTGCCGGCGGCCAAGCGCGCCACGGTACTCAAGGCCGAGGGGCTGATTCACAGCGAGGTGGCCGACCTGCTCAGCTTCCTGCGCCGGGACGAGCTGCTCGCCGACGCCGACTGGGCGAGCATCGAGCGCAGCCTGCAGGGGCTGCGCCTGAGCCCGCAATTCCAGGCCAGCGATCCGGGGCCGGAGGAGGACCTGGAGATCTTCTACAAGCGCCAGCTATTGGAGAGCGAGCGGCAGAACTACTGGAACCAGTTCGGCCTGGGGCTGCTCGACCATGGCGCCGCGGGGCGGCTGGTCGAGGCGGTGGAGGCGGCGCTCGACGGCACGCCCGACCTGGGGCCGCGGCGCAAGCTGCAGACGCTCTGGTCCGATCCGCCCTGGCTCGAGCGCCTGGCCCGCTGGGGCTGGCTGCATCGCACGCGCTTTCGTCACCTGGCCGCGGTCTACGGCACCCTGCGCGGCTACCTGCAGGCCCAGCAGGCGTTGCTGAGCCTGGCCGCCGACCTGGCCCCGGACCCCGCCATGGCGGCGGCCGCGCAGCGGCAGATCGCCGCCAACCTGGAGCAGGCCCGGCACTGCCTGGAGCAACTGCGGCGTGAGCATGGCGCCGCGGTCGGCCAGCTGGAGACCTATACGGCGCTGCGCCTGCTGCTCAACCGCCAGCGCGAGGCGGTGCAGCACCTGGCGGACGAGGGCGTGCTGGAGCCGGCGGAGAGTCGCAAGCTGATCGAACGGGTGGAGCAGCAGATGTTCGAGCTGGCCCGTGGTCGCGCCGACGCGCTGGATCGAAAAGACTAGGGCGCTGGCCGCTGCGCAGTGGGCTGTGCGCTGGCGGGGCTTGGTGTCGGTGAGGGTGCGTTCGGGGGCTGTTCGGGCGAGGCAGGTGGCCCAGGTGAAGGCGGCGCGCGCCATCACCCGGGCCCGTCCAGTGGAAGGGGCGGGACCGGGAGAGGAGCCACGGTCCCTCAGGCGCTTTACGGAATGAGCACGCTGTAGTCCTCCACTTCGCCGTAGTCGTAGGTGCCGCAGGCGTTGGGCGCGGTGTTGTAGCGCATGGCCACGCGCATGCGGGTCTTGCCGCTGGTGGCTCCGGTTGGGATGTTCAGGGTGCCGTTGATCACCGTGGTCTTGGCACTGCCGGAGCTGAACACCTGCTCGCCGGCGTCGCTGAAATCACCGTCCTGGTTGAGGTCGATCCACACCTTCCAGTACTGCTTGTAGGCGGTGCCGGCGAACTGCGGGGTGAGGGTCAGGCTGTTGTTGCCGCGCAGCACGTTGATCTGCTGGCCGGTGAAGTCGCTGTAGCTGCTGGCGCCCGAGCTGTTGCTGAAGCTGCCGACCTGCACCTTGCCGATCCACTCGTAGCTGGCGCTGCCACTGGCGGCGCTGCAGTACTGCGCCGGCGGGGTGCCGCCATCCTTGTTGATCACCAGGAAGCTGGCGCTGACCGCGCCCCAGGCACCGGAGCTGTCGCGGCTGCGCACATAGACCAGGTGCTTGCCTTCGCTCAGCCCTGCGGTCACCAGGCTGCCGGTGAAGCCCTCGGTGGCGCTGTTGAAGCTGCCGTCGCTGGCCTGCAGGGCCGCAGGCGTGGCGCCGGATTCCCAGGGCGCCTTGTCGATGTAGACCTCCACCGCGTTGATCGCCTGGGTGCTTTCGCTGCCGTTGCTGTTGTTGAAGCGGGCGTCGCTGGCCGTGCCGCTGATGGTCACCGCGGTGCCGGCCGGTACGCCGGTGGTGGCGGCGCTGCCGCTGAGGCTGAGGGCGGTCACGTCCGGCCCGGACGGGGTGAGGTAGGGGCTGCGCACCACCTTGGCGGCGTAGATCAGCGCCGGCAGGTTGTTCGGCTTGATGGTGTTGGTGTAGGTGCTGCAGTTCTGGAAGAACTGGGTGCCCAGCTCGAAGGTGAAGGCCGCCACGCCGAGTTCGCCATAGCTGATGCCGTCGCTGGTGCCGTCGGTGGGGTAGAGGCCGATGGACTGCTGCGGGCTGTAGCCGTTGAAGAAGGCGAACTTGCGTCCCAGGGTCTGCAGGGCTGTGCCGTTGGGCGCCGGGGTGCTGGTGTCGCCCCAGGGCCAGAGCACCAGTTCGCTGTAGCTGTGGATATCCAGGTGGATGCCGCTGGTGTCACTGGGCGCCGCGTCGTTCTTGCCCGGGCCGCGACGGTCCGGCCACAGGCCGCGCACGTAGTTCTCCAGGGCCTGGATCTCCGGCTCGGAACCGGCGCTTGGGCCACGGTAGGTGTCGTTGCACTGGCTGCCGCTGGAGCCCTGGCCGTTGGTGCTGTTCCAGCCGAAGGTGAAGTTGCGGTTGAGGTCGGCGCCGCGGCTGTTGCTGGTGGCGCCGCAGTAGTTCTGGTTGGTGTTCTTGCGCCAGGACAGCCCGGTCTCGGCCTTCTTGCGGCCGTCCGGGTTGGCCATCAGCATGATGTGCACCTCGTGGTGGTCGAGAATCCAGGTGGCATCGGCATCCTGGCCATAGCCGTCGACCAGCCAGCGGGCGAAGTCCAGGGTCAGCGCCGCGGTGGTGTACTCGCGGGCATGGATGGCGCTGTTGATGAACAGCTTGGGCTTGTTGCCGGTCTTGGCCTGGTTGGTCAGCTTGAGCACGCGCATGTCGTGGCCGCCCAGGTTGCTGCTCTTCTCCCAGGAGTCGCCGACATCCAGCCACTGCGCCAGGGTCGGCTTGCTGCTGGCCATGCCGGCGGCCACCGCGAAGGTTTCCTCCACCGTGGCGTAGCAGGAGTAGCCGGGAATACCGCTGGCGGCGGCGCTGCTGGTGCTCATGCTGTCGCTCGACTTCGCCTGCTGTTTCAGCAGCAGGCGGTTCTGCATGTTGGTCAGCACCTGATTGCGCTTCTCGATGAACTCGCTGGCCGGGGCGAAGGTGAAGCCGAACACCTGCAGCTTCTGCATCTCTTCGTCGTTCAACTCCATCACCAGGTAGCCGTCGTTGTAATGCGACTCGAGCATCTGGCCGTGGAAACTGATGGCCGCCTTGCGGGCCACCTCCTTGTTGGGGAAGAACGCCTTGTAGATCTTGTTGGAGGCCTTCTCCTGCTCGAGCAGGAGAAAGTCGTCCTGCGAGGCGTTGGGGGCAGCCAACGCCAGGCCGGTATTGACACTGGCCACCAGCAGGGCGATGGCAGAGAAGGTGTGTAGAGCTGTCTTCATTATTCATTTCCTTCGAATAAAGTTGCTCGGCGAAGCGGGATGGGCTTCGCGATGGGAAGAGTTCTTGTGGAACTCAGGACGGCTAGGGCATGCATTCCGCTGCCAGCCGGGAACGGGTCAGTACTTCCTCAACTGATCCCGATCGGCTACTGGTGCCAGCGCGGGCAGGGAACCGTTGCAAAGTAGAAGTGCTCTAATTTGCTGTCAATTTCCGGCTAAGTCCGCAGAAAATAAGGCTTTTTGGGCATTCGGTACGCTATAAGCGACAGCCTGCGTGTGGCGCAGAGAAACCGCGGCGCGGTCGAGCGCATTGCCTGGTTTTTCGAATCAATCGGTTAGCGCCGCCGATGGATGGCGAAGGATTTCGCGGCGTTGGCAGCCAGATAAATGACGGCCGCGCCGGCGCCTTAAATTGCCGTTACTTCGCGCGCGGGAAGTGTCGAATCGATCACGGAGATATAAGGATATGTCGCATTCACGAAGATCGGCGCTGGGCAGCCTGCTCGACAAGCTGGCGGCCTGTGGCTTGGCCGCCCTGCTGACGGCCTGCGCCGTCGCCGAACCCGCGCCGCAGCTGTCGACCGAAGCCCAGCGCCTGGCCCACAAGTGGCAAGCGATGCGCGCCAAACCGGGGCATTTCACCGGCGGCGCGTGGGACGACCAGGTCGACAAATGGCAGGGCGCCAAGCACCAATTGATGCAGCAGTTGCTCGACCTAGCCTGGACCGAGCGCTACGACGCCAGCCAACTGCGTACCCTGTTCGGCGCCCCGGATAGGGTCTTAGCCCCCGCCGCGGCCGAATACGCAGATGGCCTGCGCCAGACCAACTGGCAAGGCCAACCTAGCGGCGAACTCTGGGCCTATGAGTGGCGCGGACAACACGACCAGTTGCTGTTTGCCGTGGACGGTGAGGAGGTCAGGGCGGCGGGGTGGTGGTTGCTGTATGAGTAATGGGGGCAGATTTGTTTGATTAATAAATCTTTCCCCTTTTTGTCCCATTTAATCCTGGCGTCTAACCATAGCTTCCTATTATCGAAAATATTCCTGAATCAGGGTCAAAACGCATGACGAATTCACACTCTGATTTTCCCTCCCTCCAAAAAACGAGTACTTTAACATTGAATGCTAAAGGGTTGTCTTGATTTGCTTTGTATGAGGTGATTTCGATTTCTTCTATTGAGTCAATCGCTATATTGGCATAGCTATTGTCAAGGGTATTTCTACCCCAAAGAAATGAATTAATAAAATATTCATAATCACCTTTTAGAAAACCATAGAGTTGTTCTTCAAGATATTCCTTGTTCATGTGTTGCATAAAACGCTTCACATCTTTTGATTTTATTGAGCTCAGAAATCCGGTCAAGAATGCAGTTTTTATGTCGATGCGCCGGGCCAGACCTGGATCGCTGTAGAGGCAATCTGGTCCTCTGCACTCATTCTGCAGTTCCCGCAGATATAAATTTCGCTCTTGGGTGATTTTTATTGCACAGTCCATATCAAATAAAAACTGATAAGGCTGCCTATATCCGCACTGACCATCTCTCAATCTGATCCAACTTAGCTGGCTTTCTCTAGCAACCTGCTTGCCTTTCATGTCTAGCGACGATATGAGTTTGGTATAAGATTGATTTAGAGATATGTCTGAGTTTTTATAGGCTTCACTTAAGCAGCGCAACCCATTGAAATCATCTGTAGGCGTACGGCATGCAGCCATTGCCTGCGCGGCTGTAAGAAAAATAATAACAAAGCACATACTGATATTGCGCATTAATTAAACTCAACTGTGGGCAAAAATCCGGAGGCGAGAAAAATTGCAGTTTCATTTGTTTGGAATGTGGGCAGTCGTATAAATAAATCTATCTTTTTCCATTCGTATATTTATCCGTATATGGATTTTCTGGCTTATTAGAAGAATGCCGCTATGTTGGGAGTGTAGGAAGATTTATTTATCCAGAAGCGTGCGCCACCTGCCACAAATAGAGTTGTCCCCTTTCCCTAATAAGTCGTGGTCTGTCCTCTGTTCCTTGCCTCTTATTGTTCTGTTGATTCGGGACGGCTAGTCTAATTGCTATCTATGCATTCGAGAGTCCCGATGTGTTTGTTTTGAATCGGTACGAAGCATCTTTTGTTTTGTTCTCCTGTAGGCTCCAAGGGCGTTATGCTTAGCTGTAGATGGACGCCGTTTTTGGAGAATTCAGGGTTGCTAAAATATGCATCAGCAACTTCCGTAGCAAAAGACAGGCCGTTAAATTCGCAAATACGTGCTGTTTCTGTTGCTTGCCAGTTTTTCGGGTTAATTATTTGAATGTATGCGCATGGTTCTTCATATAGCCTGGAGTATCGTACGAGTGTATCTCCGATTCGCGCAGAGCTTGCTTCGGCTATTTTTGAATAATCAACCTCACCGCCAATGGCTACTGTTGGGAGAAATGCCAGGATAAATAATTCGGATATTTTTCTCATGTATTATCTCAGGTAGCTTGCTCGTCTATTAAATCGATCGCTTGGTACGCCAGGCCATTTTGAGTTATCAGCGATTGTTGTGCTTAGCGCAGGTAGGTCATTGTCAACAATATGTTGCTGTACTAGTTTTCTGGTGCTTGGAGTGTAGTCGCCTCGATATATTAAATCGACGGCAATGTCTTGAATTTTACTATTGATGTCATTCCAGTTAAGATATCCGTAACTTTCAATGTTCGAGGGTGATCCAGATATTCGTATTACTTCGCTCTTCATGAATTCATAAACTGGTATAAATAATTTATATTGCTGCTTTCTTGTAATTTGGAATTTTTTAATTTCGTCGCTTGCGCCATCTAAATATGTTTTTGCAGCTTGTCCTTTTAAGCCTTTGGCACCTATTAGCCAGCTAAATAGAGGCTCTGGCACACCTGCTTCTGTAAGATCA
The DNA here is from genome assembly GCF_013388395.1 of Pseudomonas sp. LPB0260. Taxonomy (NCBI): domain Bacteria; kingdom Pseudomonadati; phylum Pseudomonadota; class Gammaproteobacteria; order Pseudomonadales; family Pseudomonadaceae; genus Pseudomonas; species Pseudomonas sp. LPB0260. Next base: position 1,335,513 of record NZ_CP058247.1, read on the forward strand.
GCTTCTGGGTTAGGGCGCTGGCCAAGGTCATAGCCTCTCCCGATGGTCACCCCTGAAGCACCCCTGGGCCAGTGAGCCACACGGCTGAAATGAATTGAGTTGGTAATGTCATTTCCTTCTACGTCGAATGTTAGCTGTCCACGCGGAACTTTTAGCCACTTAAGATCATTCTCATCGTCTAGGAGGCTGAAACTACCAATTAGCCCTATTACTTGAAAATGCCACGCCTTCCCATCCCCGCTAATCCCATGCTGGCCTGCCAGATCGCTCCACCAACTCAGCTTCTCGATCCGCTGTTTCTCAATCTCCCAGATTTGGTTCGGCTTGCCGGGTTCCTCTGCCAGCAACGGGTCGAGTTCGTCCCATTTGCTCTTGTCCCAGTACCACTCGCTCTCGTACTTGGTGATGAGTTGACCCAGCACTTGGGCGTGCCAGGGTTTGCCGAGGGCTGCGCGAATTTCGTCGCTGGTTAGTACGCCGTCTTTGTCGCTGTCGACGATGTCGAAGAGACGGGCAATGGCGAGGACAGGGCCGCCGTCGGCCTTGTTGATCTGGGTGCGATAGTTTTGCTTTTCCTCCTCACTCAGCATGCCTTTGGCGTTGAAGGTATAGGCGAGCTTTTCGACCGGTGTGCCAGTGTCTTCGATGCATTGGAAACCTGGCCATTCCCATGGGCTATGGCGCGTGGTGATGAGGTCCTGTTCAGCAAGCCAGCCGTTGATGGGGTTGCCATCCTTGTCGGCGAACAGCCCGTCCAGGCGCCACCAGTTGGTTGTGTTGGTCGTACTGCTGCCGGAGGCCGCGTTGCTGACCTTGATTTTGTGGGTGGCCGGCAATCCGTCCAGCAAGGCTTGCGGAATGATCAGGTCTACACCGATCCGGTTGCCCGGATCGCCTTGTTTGGGTGGGTTGTCGGGCTTGATATCGTCACGGTGCGCGATCAGCCGGCTGGCATCCTTGTGGACCTTGAGCAGGGTTTTATCGGCATCTGGCAGGGTACGGGCCCAGGCTCGGCTTTTGCTGATAAAGCCAGGCACGTCTTCGCAGCTGAACACTTCCAGATGCAGCAGAGGTTGTGCTGCGCCGTTGTGGTTTTGATAGGTGCCTAGATGACCGATCAGGTCGCCGGCCTTGATCGCGATGCCTGTGTCCAGCACCACCACACTGTCCTTGGCTTTGGGTTCGAGCTGGGCTTTGAGCAATTTGAAGGCGACAAAGCCGGGTAGCTTGCCTTCGCTGTCTGGCGTCAGGGCCGCTTCGGCTGCACCGCTGACGATGCTGAGCAACTTACAGAAATCGCCCCCTGAATGGCTGACGGTAACCTGCGCACCTTTGCTTAGCACCGCCAATTTCGCCCCGTTGGTGTTGGGCTCGGCACGGACATTGAGGCCTTGATCCTTGGTGTCGACTATATACGTGTCCGCCCCCCAGAATGTTGGCCGGGGGAGGCTTGATTTGGCCTGATAGGCGGCCCAATCCTGCAGGTGCATATACAGGCTGTAAAAGGTCAGCGCGGGGGGGGACTGTTCGCTGGTTGTTGCGCCTCCGTTGCTCGGCCGGGGGGGCTGAAGCTTATGTTTGACCAGGACGAACCCCGAAGAAAATGGTGCGCGCTTGACCATGGGAACATCGTCGCGGTACTCGCTGATCGGGTAGCTGTCATTAATTCGGTAGGCGATCACCTCGCCGTCGGCGATGCAGCGCACGCTGGATTGATCGAAGACTGCGGCGGTGCCTTTGTCGAAATGCACGCCGCCATGCCATAGGCCGTTTTCGCCAGTCGGGTAGTAGCCACCACTGGCCTTGGCCATATTGGTCAGATACTGCAGAGGGTTGATCGCTGTCCCCGTGTTTGGAAACGGATACGCCCAGTTGATCGGTTTGCTGTCTGCCATGATTTTTCCGAATCCCTAATCCTTGTGTGCAGGCCATGCGGTGGCTTGCGTCTATCCCTGTCAGCCGGAGAAATTGAGCATGCGCTTGGGCTTCTTCTTGGTCTGTTCGAGCCGGTTAAGCAGCGCCTCGTCCAGCAGGTTGCCCGCCTTGTCGCTGTCCGCTGCCCCCGGCAGTACCGGCGGTTTGATCTTGATGCCCGAGCCCTTGCCCGGCGCGCCGCCGGCGTTGATCTTGGCCAGGGGGCCGGAAATCGTGATGCCGCCGGGGTGGAGTTTGATGAAGCTGCCGCCGGCCTTGAGGGTCAGTTCGGTGCCGGCTTCGATCACCATCTTCTGCCCGGCCTTGAGGTGGATTTCCCGACCGGCCTTGGTCAGCTGGGCGCTGCCGAGCTTGATGTGCTGGTTCTGCCCGACCGTGAGGTGGTCGTCGGGTTTGACCTGGACCCTGCGGTCGCCGTGCACCGTGAGGTGCTCCTCGGCCTGCAGCTCGGTATAGCTGTTGGCCTCGACGGTGTCGTGGCGTTCGTGGCCGACGCGGATGCGCTGGTCGTGCTCGATGTTCTCGTCCCAGTCGCGCTGGGCGTGCAGGTAGATCTGCTCGGCGCCCTTGCGGTCCTCGATGCGCAGTTCGTTGTAGCCGCCGCCACCCGGGCTGCTCAGGGTCTTGAATACCGTGCGGGTCTTGTTCGCCGGCAGGTCGTAGGGCACCACGTGTTCCTTGTGATACAGGCAGCCGGTGACCAGGGGCTGGTCGGGGTCGCCTTCGAGGAAGGTCACCAGCACTTCCATGCCGATGCGCGGGATGGCGATGGCGCCATAGCCGTCACCGGCCCAGCTGTTGGACACGCGCAGCCAGCAGCTGGTCTTGTCGTCGGCCTGGCCGTGGCGGTCCCAGTGGAACTGCACCTTGACCCGGCCGTACTGGTCGCAGTGGATCTCCTCGCCGGCCGGGCCGGTGACCACCGCGCTCTGGCTGCCGAGCACGCGCGGCTTGAGGTGGGCCAGCGGCGGGCGGAAGGGCACGTCCCAGGGGGTGGCGGTGAAGCGGTTGCGGTAGCCCTGAGTGAAACCATCAGCGATTTGCACGTCGTGGGTCACCGACTCTTCCAGCACCTGGGGCTGCTTGCCCTCATGGACGACCTCGGTGAGCAGCCACAGGTCGTTCCACTCGCGGCGCGGGTGCTCGGAGATTTCCAGCAGGTGGCCGCTGACCAGCCTGGGCTGGTCACTGCGACCTTCGGCCAGGCGGTAGTCGGCGCGATGTCGCTCCAGCTGGCGCTGGCTCAGGTGCTTGCCGCGCTTGCGGTCCACAAAGCGCCCGGGGTAGTCGTAGTCCTCCAGGTCCGGCAGCGGCGCGGCCTCGGGGTCGCGCTCGGCCTTGTGCGCCGCCTGCATCAGCAGGCGTGGTTGCTCGAAGTCGTAGTCGCGGCGGGTGGTGCGGCTGGTGCGGGTTTCCAGGCGTACCCGCAGGCGCTTGATCACCGGCTCATCGGCGGTCATGCCGTTGTCCTGCAGGTAGGCGGTGGGCTGGCCGAGCCTGGCGAAGGCGCTCTGCTCGTCGCCGAACACCAGTACATGGCCGTCCGTGCTGTGCCGGAAGTGGTAGTGAATGCCTTCCTCCTCGCACAGGCGCTGGACGAAGTGCAGGTCGCTCTCGTCGTACTGCACGCAGTAGTCGCGCTCGGGGTAGACAGTGGGGCCGAGCTGGAAGCGGTAGGCGTCGGCGAGGATGCCGTGTTCCTCCAGCACCGTGGCGACGATCTGCGGCACCGTCAGGTGCTGGAAGATGCGCTGGTTGTGACGATGGGCCAGGTAGGCCAGCTGCGGCACGATGCGCAGGCTGTAGCGGGTCAGGCGCTTGCCGGATTCGCCCTGGGCCACTCGATGGATCAGCCCATGGATGCCCGGGCCATCCGGGCTGAAGGCGAGGAAGGCGCGCTGGTGCAGCAGGCTCTGCAGGTCGAGGTCGGGGCGTTCGCTGACCAGCTCCAGCTCGAAGGCGTAGGGCTGGCTGATCGCCTCGCGACCGTTGAAGGCGAGCACCTGCAGGTCGTGCTCGACGCCCTCGATGCTCAGGCTGAAATGGCTTTCATTGGCCGGGTTGAACATTGCGATTTCCTTGTGCAGAACTCATCCATGGGGGCCGTCAGCGCGCCGGGCGCAGCCAGCGTTGCAGCCGCGTTGGCGGCGGCGTGCGAAATGCTTCGAGCAGCTCGGCGCAGCCGATGTTGCGTTGCGCCGGATCGAACGCCAGGGCCGTGCGCAGGGCGTGCCAGCAGTGGGGCGGCAGCTGGGGCGGCCGTGACAGGTCGTTGTCCAGCTGCATGGCCTTGGCCTGCTTGGCGCTGAGGCGGCGAAACGGGTGGCGACCGCTGCTCAGCTCGTACAGCACGCAGGCCAGGGCATAGACATCGGCGGCGGCGGACAGCGGCGCGCCGTCGAGCAGTTCCAGCGCGGCGTAGCGCGGCGTCCAGGCGGCGAAGCGGCTGCGGCACAGGCGCGGCAGACCGGGCAGCAGCCCCTCCAGCGGCTGGCCGAGACCATAGTCGAACAGGCGCAGGCCGTCGGCGGCGAGCATCACATTGCTGGGCTTGAGGTCGCCGTGCAGCACGCCCTGGTCGTGCGAGTAGCTCAGGGCCTCGAGCAGGGCGATGGCGATCTCGTGCAATTCGGCCCAGCTCAGGCCCTCGGGACGCTCGCCCAGCAGCTGATCGAGGGTCGGACCCTTGAGCAGTTCCAGGGTGAGGAAGGCGCGCTGGCTCGGCAGGTCCACCTCGAAGCCAAACAGGCGCACCACATGGCGGTGGCTGAGCCGCGCGGTGAGGGCGAACTCGCTGTACAGCAGGGTATTGGCGTCCGGGTACTCGGCGAAGTCGTCGCTCAGGGTCTTGACCGCGACATAGGGCTCGGGGTCGCCGAACTGTTCGCGCAGCAGGTCGCGGGCACGGTACACCGCGCCCATGCCGCCGACGCCGAGCAGGCGTTCGATGCGGTAGCGGCCGCCGAGTACCTCCGGCAGCTCGCCGAGTCGCACCGGCTCGTGGGCGGGCGCCGCCTGCGCCGGGGCCGCGGTGGCGGCCAGGGCGAAGTAGGTCAGGTCGCTGGCTTCGCCGCCGAGTGCCGGCGTGCCGTCGAGCAAGGCTTCACTCATTCCTCGGTCCTCATTGGCGAATCACCACGGCGCTCAGGTTGTCCCGCGCCGGGCCGTCGAGGGCCTGTTGGAACAGCCGGTTCATCGCCAGTTGCGGCGAGGGCAGGTTGAGGGCGGCGCTCAGTTCGTCGACCGACAGGCCCTGGTACAGGCCGTCGCTGCACAGCAGGAAGGCATCGCCGGGCAGCACGTCCAGCTCGAGGATGTCCAGCTGCAACGTCTCGCTGGCGCCGATGGCGCGGGTCAGGGCATGGGCCGCCGGATGCCGCGCGGCTTCCTGGGGCGCCAGGCCCTGTTCGTCGATCAGCTGCTGGCGCAGCGAGTGGTCGCGGCTGAGCTGATACAGGCGGCCGCCGCGCCACAGGTAGCAGCGGCTGTCGCCGGCCCAGATGCAGGCGGCGCGTGCGCCCTCCACCAGCAGCGCGACCACGGTGCTGCCGATCACCGTGTCCGGGCGTTCGGCGGTGACCGTGAGGGCCTGGCTGAGGTGCCGGTTGAGCCCGTGCAGGCACTGGCGCAGCCGTCCCAGGCGCTGCTGCAGGCCGCCCTCGGCGGGCAGCTCGGCCAGCTGCTCGACGATCAGGCGGCTGGCCAGGGCGCCGTTCTGGTGGCCGCCCATGCCGTCGGCGACCGCCCACAGGCCCTGCTCCGGCAGGGCCAGGAAGGCGTCCTCGTTGCGCGCGCGGACCTTGCCGGTGTCGGTGCGCGCGGCGCTGCGCCAGGTGCTCACGGCGACTGCCGGCATCAGAGCGTCGCCGGCAGCTTGAAGCTGCGCAGCAGGCCGAGGTCGAAGGGGTTCGGCGAGCGCTGGCTGTGCAGCAGGTAGTTGGCGCGCAGGCCGCCGAGGTCGGCCTTGAGCATCAGCACGTCGCGGCCGCTGTGGTAGTCGACCTTCATCAGGTCGAGCAGGCGGAACAGCGACCAGGGCCCGGTGTTCTTCTCGATGCCCACGCGGCGCCCGCCGAGCTCCTCGACCACCAGGCTGGTGCGGCCCTCGTCGGCTTCGGCCGGCCAGTGGAAGGCGGTCTGCACGATCGGTCCGTGGCGGTACTCCAGTTGCTGGCTGCCGAAGCGGAAGTCGGCGCGGCTGAGGCTGGAGTCCAGCGAATAGGGCTCGAGCTTGAACAGCACCTTGGGTTCGTTCGGGTCCTCGGCGAAGAAGCTGCGGCGGATGGTCTGCGCGTGGCTCATCTGCAGCAGGAACTCGCGCGACAGCGGCAGGCCGCGGCCATCGACCTGGCGCAGGCGGTACTGGCCGGCGCTGCCGCTGACGAAGGGCTTGAGGTAGCCGTCGAAGAAGCGCTGGGCGATGCCCTGGCCCTTGAAGAACTCGCGGAAGTCGGCGATCGCCACCTCGCTCTCGCTGTGCGCGCTGAACGGGTAGCGCTGCTTCAGCGCGCCGTCGTAGGCGGCGTACAGCTCGCTCTGGTAGCGCTGGTTGAGGTAGTGGTAGGCGTCGCCCAGCACCAGCATCCAGCTGTCCTCGGCGAGCAAAGCGAGCCAGTTGCCGATCGGCTGGGGCAGCCGGGCGGCGCTGCCGCGCAGCTGGTTGATGGCGTCGCGGCGGCCGCTCATGCGTGCCTTGGCCAGCTCGAAGGCGGCCTGTTCCGGGGCGCTGGAGTGGGCCAGGCCGGCCAGTTGCAGCTGCAGGGCGTCGAGCGCCTGCAGGCTGCCGGCCAGTTCGGCGCCGGCACCGCCGTTGTCGTCGAGCAGGCGGTGCAGCGGCTCGAAGCGCCGTTCCAGGGTCTTGCGCGCGGTGTCCGGCAGGTTCTTGACCAGGGCGGCCTGGGCCTGCTGCGCCGCGGCGCTGGCCAGCTTGGCGGCCTTGCCCAGCTTGCCCTTGGCGCCCTGCAACGCCTCGGCGGCGGCGCCGGCGTCATCGGCGGCCTCGGCCAGGCCCTTGAAGCGGGTGTTGTCGCGCACCTCCACCAGCAGTTGCAGCAGCGGCGAGTTGGCGGCGGTCAGGCCGGCCAGCTGCAGGGCGCCCTGGTTGGCGCTGGCGATCGGCTCCAGGCTCAGCTGGGCCAGGGCCTCGCCCCAGTAGTTGGCGTAGTCGCGGAAGTACAGCTGCTCCATCTCCACCAGCAGGCGGCCGAGGTCGTTGCTGCTCAGGCTGTCGCCTTCGCCGAGTACCCAGTTGTCACGCAGGATGTCGCGCACCAGGTCGCCGCCCTGGGCGACGAACAGTTTCTGGTAGCCGGCCTGGGTGTAGAAGCCGGGGATGGCGTAGTCGCTGCCGACGAACAGTCCGGCCTGGGGGCCGAGCTTCTGGCTCAGGCGGTAGTCCGGCAGGCTGCGCGCCTGCTCGCGGAGCATGCGGTAGACCACCGCCGCCAGCGACTCGCTGCGCAGCACCTGGCGCGCCTGGGCCACCAGCGGTGCGTTCAGCGCGTAGGGCGCGAAGGGCTCGGCCAGCAGGCGCTCGAAGTGCTGGTTGAGGCCGCGCTGGGCGGCGCTGTTGCCGCTGTAGCGCAGCGACCAGTCGGCCGCCAGCCATTCCTGCAGGAAGGCCACGTCGCGACGCTCTTCCAGGTTGAGCATCAGGTAGGCGCGCAGGCTGTTGAGCAGACGCTCTCGATCACCGAGGTTGGCGCGGATCTGCGCCTCCAGCTGGCGCGCGACCCGTGGCAGCAGCAGGTTCTCCAGTTCGCCGCGGTAGGCGCGCTGCAGGGTCGGTGCGAGCGCCTCGCCCTGGTACAGGCCGCCGCGCTGCAGGTAGGACAGCTGGTCGACCGGCGGGAACACGCGGGTGGCGGCATAGCTGCTGTCCAGCGCCTCGAGGGTGCGCAGGGCGTCGTCCTGGGCGGCCACCGCATCATGCTGGCGGGTTAGCTGCTGGGCGATCTCGCGCAGCTGCTCCAGGCGCCCGTGGTTGCTCGAGAAGCCGCTCGCCCAGAGGGCGCCGAACAGCGCGAGCACGGCGAAGGCGCCGGCGTACATGGCGCGCTGGCCCCAGTCGATGCGCCGCACCTCCTTCTGGTCCAGGCCGGCCAGCTCGGCCTCGGGGAAGATCACCCGGTCGAGCAGCTGGTGGATGAAGCGCGCGCGGCCGCTGCGGAAGGTCGGCAGGGCGCTGCTGGCCAGGCCGAGGTTGCGGCCGATGCCGCTGGTGCTCGGGTCGAGCTGGTCGCCGAGCTGCGGGGCGCTGGTCAGGTAGAAGCCGCGCAACTGGCTGGCGCGCTGGTAGCGGTTGCCGCTGAAGGCCAGCTCGATGAACAGGCACAGGCGCTCGCCGATCTGCCCGAGCTGGTGCGGGAAGTCGAGGATACGGCCGCGGCGCTGGGTGTCGCGCTCTTGATGCATGCGCAGGATCACCTGGCTGTTGAGGCGACGCAATAGTTCCTCGAATTCCTGGCGCACCACGGTGACGTCGGTGGCGTCCTGTTCCTTGCGGAAGCTGGCGCCGAGCACCTGTTCGCTTTCCTCGCGCGACAGCTGGTCGAAGAACTCGTCGAAGCCCAGCACCTTGTCGGCCTTGCTCAGCACCAGGTAGACCGGCACGCTGGCGCCCAGGCGCTGGTGGATCTCGTGCAGGCGCTGGCGGGTCTGCCGCGCCAGGTTCTCCAGCTCGACTTCGCTGCCGCCCTGCAGCTGCTCGACCGGGATATTCACCAGCACGCCATTCAGTGGCCGCGCGCGGCGTTTGCGCAGCAGGCCGAGCAGGAAGTCCCAGGCGCGCCCGTCGACCAGCGGGTCGGGCTGGCTCAGGTAACGGCCGCAGGTGTCGATCAGCACCGCGTGGTCGGCGAAGTACCAGTCGGCGTAGCGGGTGCCGGACACATCCTTGGTCAGGCGCTGGTTGTCGCCGCGGTTGAGCGGGAAGTCCAGGCCGGAGAAGTCCAGCAGGCTGGTCTTGCCGCTGCCCTGGGGGCCGAGCAGCAGGTACCAGGGCAGCTCGTTGCGCCATTTCTCGCTGCGCCCGCGGTACAGGCTGGAGCGCTTGAGGGTGCGCAGGGCGTCATTGAAGCGGTTGCGCAGCTCGAGCTGCTCTTCGTCGATCAGGCCCTCGCGGCGCAGGCGCTCCTGGGCGTCGGCGTCGTCTTGCGCGGCCTTCTTGCGCGCCGTGGCCTTCCAGCTGGCGAAGACCATGGCCAGGCCCCACAGCAGGAACAGCGCGCTGATGCTCAGCAGGCGGCTGGTGGCGGGTTCCCAGAACTTGTAGTCGTCGACCGCCAGCAGCGGACCGACGAACCACACCAGCAGGGCCAGGAGCAGCACCAGGCACAGGCTCCAGACCCAGGTCTTGCGGAAAAATGCGGCTAACTTGCCGAAAAAGCTCTTCATTTCAGATCATCCATGAGTGCACCCGCGGACGGGTCGAGTTGCTCGTACGGCTGCAGAACGGTCGCGCGCTGCTCGCCCAGGACCCAGGCGAAACCGCCATAGATCACCCCGAGGCTGACCAGGGTCAGCAGCGCCACCAGCCACCAGGGGACGATGCGCACCAGGCGCCGGCGGGTGTCCTTGAGGCCCTGCCAGTGCGGCGAGATCTCCCGCGGCACGTCGCCGCGCATCTGGCGGATCTGCCGGTACAGGCTGTCGCGCACCGCCTCCAGCTCGAGCATGCCGCGTGGCAGCACGCGGTACTTGCCTTCGAAGCCGAGCGACAGGCACAGGTACATCAGCTCGAGCATCGGCAGGTGCTTGACCGGGTTGCGCGACAGGCGCTCGAGCAGTTGGAAGAACTTCTCGCCACCGAAGGTCTCGTTGTGGAAGGAGGACAGCAGGCTCATCTGCGACCATTCGCTCTCGTTGCCCCAGGGGGTGGTCACCACCGCCTCGTCGACCACGGTGCACAGCACGTAGCGCGCGGCCATCACCTGGCTGCTCTCGGCGCCGTCGTGCAGGGCGCGGTGCTCGAACAGCTTGATCGCGCCGGACAGGCGCTGGTGCAGGCTGTGCAGGTCCTCGCTGTCGAAGCTGTGCTTGAGCCGCACCACCTCCGAGAGCAGCGCGGAGGCCGCGGCCACCAGCGGGTTGAGGCTGATGTTGAAGCTCTCCGCCGGGCGCAGGCGCGCGGCGTAGATCATCCGCTCCTCCAGTTGCTCGAATTTCGGCGCCGCGGCGAAGTCGGTCAGCGGGCTGTGCGCCGGGGCGTCGCCCTGGCGGTTGAGGATGACGGTCTTGTCGTCCTGGCCGTATTCCATGTCCTTGGTCGTCATATCAGTTCCTGATCGCCCAGAATTTCAGCTCAAGCCCGGAGAACTCGCCGGACACGTGGAAGGCGAAGCCGCCGGAGCTTTCCAGCTGCGCCAGGTCCTCGGAGCCGAGCTCCAAGGCGAAGTAGGTCTTGCCGGAGTGGAAGGGAATCTGCCGTGGCGCCACCGGCAGCGGTTTGACCTTGATCCCCGGCAGGTGCAGGTTGACCAGCTGGCGGATGCGCTCCACCGGACCGATCTTCAGGTGCGCCGGCAGGCGCTGGCGCAGCTCCTCCGAATCGCACTGGGCGCTGGCGGCGAGGACGAAGGCGGAGGTGCCGAGCAGCTTGTGGTCGTGCAGCGGCGACACCTGGATGCCGTACTGGCGCTGCTGCAGCAGCAGCTCGATGGCATGCTGCTCCAGCACCATCGACAGCACCTGGCGGATCGCGTCCATCAGCTTGCGGAAGCTCAAGCCCTGGTCGCTGTGCTGGTAGCGGCTGTCCAGGCGCGGGCGCTTGGTCTCGCTGGAGAAGGTCGCGAGTTCGCCGAGCAGGCCCAGCAGCTCGCGGTAGATCTGTTCCGGGTGCACCTGCTCGATGCCCAGGTAGTGGCGCAGCACCGGTTCGAAGCGGTTGATCAGCTGCAGCATCATGAAGTCGCCGACCTCGGCGCCGCCGACCTTGCCGGTGGCGCGGATGCGCTCGGCGAGGATGTCGCCGCGGTGGCCGAGCATGCTGATCACCTCCTTGAGGCAGGACAGCAGGTAGCCGGAGGCCTGGAAATTGACGTAGGTGGGGATGAACTCCGGGTCGAGGCTGATGACCCCGTCCGGGGTGGTGTCCAGCACCTCGCACAGCTGCAGCTTGACGTAGGCCTGGTCGCTCTGCTGCTCGCCGAGCAGCAGGCGGAAGTCCGGACGGCCGCAGCTGACCTGGCTGGAGGCGCTGTCGCCGGCGTTGGAGTCGGCCACTTCCTCGTCGAAGGCGGTGTAGCGCGCCAGCACGTCCTGCTGCTCGGGGCGGCGGCTCTCGATATGGTTGCCGGTGACCAGCGGCAGGGCCAGGTACACCGGGGTATTGCCGGTATTCGGCGGCACGTCCAGGGCCAGCGGCTCGCGCTCGGCGCCGATGTCGAACAGGCTGCCATCGGGCAGCACGCCACTGGCCTTGCTCACCACCAGCTTGCCCATGTTGAGGAACTGGCGGTCGATCTCCAGCTCGAAGAAGCCCCAGGCGTAGCTGGCCAGCTTCTGCGTGCGGGTCTTGAGCTGGTGCTCGTAGTAACGGTCGCTCTGCTGGAAGTGCTGCGGGCGCAGCAGCATGCCTTCCTGCCAGACCACCTTGTGCATGGTCATGGCTCAGTCCTCGTCCTGGTTGTCGTCGAGCGCCTGGATGCCCTGGGCATCCAGGGTCAGGGCGATCTGGTTGCGCGCCTGCGCCTGCAGCGGGATGACGTAGCGCCAGCTGGTTTCCGGCAGGTCACGGTAGGCGGCGAGCACGCCGACGTAGCGGCTGCCGTCCTGTACGGAGAGCCTCAGACGGCGGGTTTCGCCCGGCCGCAACTCAAGCTCTTCCTGGGTCACCAGGTCCGGTGCCAGGGCCTTCTTCGGCCGCTGGTAGAGGGAGAAGAAGTCGGCGTTCTCGAAGGCCACCGGGTGCTTGAGCTCGATCAGGCGCAGGACGATGGGCGAGGGCCGGCCATTGAGGTCCGGGTTGAGCTGCTCGCTGCCGCTGAGCTCGAGGTCGAGCTTGGTCATCTTCGAGTAGGGCGACAGCGCCGAGCAGCCGGCCAGGGCCAGCAGGCTGGCGAGCAGGGCGAAAAGGGGTAAGCGGAACATGGGGATCATCCTTGAGCGTCGGTGTTGAGGGTGGCGATCAGGCGCACCTGTTCTTCGTAGGCCTGGGCGAAATCACGGGCGAACAGGCGTTCGCTCCAGTCGTCGTTCTGTTGCAGCGCGCCGTGCAGGCGCCGGTAGGCCCGCCAGCGGCTGCCGGCGGTGGCGATCAGCGGCTTGCGCCCCTCGCGCTCGAAACGCAGCGCCAGCTGCTCCGGCGACAGCTGCTCGAACAGGCCCTTGACCGCCGCGCGGCTGGCCGCCAGCAGCGCCACCTGGTGCGCCTGCAGGTCGCGGAAGCCGCGGTTGATCGCCTGTTCGGCCGGCAGCTGGCCGGCCTTGCCGCCACGCAGCAGGGCGCTTAGCGCCTCGCCGGCATCGCCGCTGTGCTTGAGCGGGTTGTTGCCGGCGCTCTGCACCGTGGTCAGGGCCAGGCGCATCTCGTTCTTCAGCTCGCTGCGGGTGCGCAGGCTCTGCTGCAGGCTGCCGACGCTCTGCTTGAGCAGCTTGGCGGCGTTCAGCGCCAGGGCTTCGCGGGCGTCGTCGTCGAGGTCGTCGAGGCGCACCCCCAGGGCCTCGCCGAACTTCTCCCAGAAGCTCGGCGGCAGGCGCTGCGGCTCGGGGGCGGGCTTGGGCTGCGGCGCCGGGGTGGGCATCACCAGTTCCGGCACCCGCAGGTTCTCCTCGTCGATCTGCGCGTAGTCGCGCTGCTGCACCGGCACCGAACGCGGGCGGATGATCGCGGTGAGGTCGTCGACCTCGGCGTACACCCGCTCCTGCTGCTCCAGGGCGGTGAGCGGGTCGAGGTCGAGGAAGGCATCGTCGGGGATGATGCTGCCGGCCGGCTGCGGCCGACCGATATCGCCCTCGAACAGCGCCGGGTCGCGGATCAGCCGCGCGCGGATCTCGAAGTCGCCGAGGCAGTACACGCTGCCATGCTCGACGCGCTGCGGCTCGCCCTTGCGCAGGCTGGCGCCGCTGTCCTTGAGCTGCACGCCGTTGCTGCTGGTGTCGGTCAGGTAGAAGGCGCCGTCGCGGTAGCTCACCTCGGCATGCCGCCCGGACAGCACACGCTTGCGATCGGGGATCACCCAGTCGCAGTCCTGCGCCCGGCCGATAATGCCGCCGGCCTGCTTAAAGGTTTTGGTGGTCATTAGACCTGGCACGAACTGCTGTGCACTGACCACATCGAAGACCAGTTCCATGGTGTTTTGCTCCTGGCGGTCAGTTGCCGCGAGTTTCGGCTTGCGGATCGCCCAGGGGGCGGTAGGCGTCGTCGCTGTACTTGTAGTTGCCGCTGCAGCCGGCCAGACACAGGGCCAGGGCGAGCAGGGCGGAGGAGTAGGTGCGGTGCAACATCGAAGGGGCTCCTTGCGGTTCGAATGGGGGCGGGGCGGATGGCAGGCGCGGCATCAGCTGGCCTTCTCCGGCAGGTTGGGGAAGATGCGCCGCGTGCCGGACTTTTCCGGGGTGTGCGGCAGCTGCTCGACACCCAGCGGGTAGCGGAAGGCCGAGGTGTGGATATAGGGCGGATCGAGCGCCTCGATCGCCGCCAAGGCACGGGCATGCCCCGCCGGGTCGAAGGACTGCTCGGCATAGGGCTTGAGGTCGTCGGGAATGCGATGCAGCTCGTTGTCAGGCAGTTCGTCGAAGGGAACCTGGCGCGACAGCGCCTCCCGATGCATGCGGTGCAGGCCCAAGTGCGCCAGTTGCGGGCGGGTATGGCGCTCTTCGACCAGGTAGACGGTGTTGCCGCGCACCTCGCACGTCCAGCCATTGGCGTCAGCCTTGGCGCGGGCATGGGCGATGACCGCATGCTTCTGCGCCCGCTCCTTGGGCTCGAAGCCGCTGAGGCTGTAGCGCTCGCGAACCACGCGCTCGATATTCGCCGGGTCGCGGGCGGGGTCGGCATAGCCGCCGCCGATATCCGAATGCACGCCCACGCCCGTCAGTTCGACGAAATGCGCGGGTGCCGAGGGGCCATTCTTCACCGAGGTCAGCGGGAACTTCTCGCGCACCTCCTGGCCGGCGACCAGGTGGTAGACGTACTGGGCGGACTCGGCCTTCAGGTTGAGGTTGAAGTTGCCCTCATCATCGTTGCCCGGCCAGTAGAAGGAGCCGACGCTGTCGTACAGGCCGACGAAGCGCACCCGGGCTCTGACCGTGCTGCGCGGGTACATATCCACCACGCGCCGCGTTGGACCTTTGCCGCTGCCCCGGTGTTGGCTATATGGCTTGCGAGCCATCAATAGATTGGGGTTGAGCTGGACGTCCCACAGCGAAACGGTTTCTTTCTTGCCGTTAAAATCAGGCAGGCCATGATTGATCATATTGACGAAATGGCGAGCCAGAGCGGCGCCTCGACTAAAGCCGAAGACATCGAAAACAATTTCGCCAGGGTGCTCCGGTATTTTTTCGATTAATTCGTGCAACTGCTTGCGGGCGCTATGCAGTCTTGCTTCACCACCTGTTGCACCCATCGCAAAAGCAAGGCCAACAACGCTATCGTCACCATCGTTAACCGTTCCGATGCCTTCAATATATATCCTGTATTGATGGTTGCTGGGGATTTCATCATAGATATCGGAGAGTTTTGCGATATTTGTCATAGCTCTGGTTGAGCTACCGCGGTCGTTGTCTTTGTTATTTCCAGTGCCGTCAAAGAATACGCCAATGACTATTTGCGGTATTTCGCAGCAAAGCGAGCCGTTATCTATCCCGGCAGAGATTTTTTTACTCGTTTCGTAGGCTTTTAGGATGTCCATAGTGTTATTGCTCGATCCCGGGTATTGGTTGTATTCTTCCTTTTTTTATTCTTTTTATAGTGCCCTTGAGGTATACCTTGGGATCGCCGGCTGTTTCCTCCCCAGTTCCATATCCAATAACGGTGACTTTTTCATTTCTCCCGCAAACGTATCTGTAGGAACAGGACGACTTTAGAGCCGATTTCATTTCACCCCTGGGGCCGAGAACGAATATTAATGCAGGTTCAGTAGTGTTCTCTCCAAAGGCTTTTGCGTGGGCCTTGATAAGGTCGGGCAGGTCAGGTGATAGCGCAATTTGCGCTGTGTAGTACTTCTGTGTCTGATACGAAAACCAATTCGCTTGTGCTGTCCTTGGAACTATGTTTTTGCCAGACAGTGCGATGCGCGTTCCGTCAAAGGTTTCCTCCAGTGTTTCTGGATTTTCCCAGCCGCCGGACAGGGCACCACCGCCAACTGGGCTGTGAAATACCTGGGCTCCGTTTCGGAGCGTAAGAGCCTGCCCATGGATCGGCGCGCTAGAACCTATCTGTATATTGTATTGAGCTTGGTCCACGTCACTTGCTGGGCTCTTGCTGGCGCATCCGGTATTCGAAATAAGCGAAAAGAGTGCAAGTAGCACGCCTGTCAATTTGAAGTTGATTCTCAATATGCTCATCTAGATTTGCTCTTTAAGGTCTGTTTGCACTGTCGGGGGGCAGGCCAGCAGTAGTTCGCTCAACGCGATATCTGGGGTTGATTGCTTACGCTCCAGTGCCGCTTGTATCTGAGGCTCCAACCAAAGTTGCTCACCTTGCTCGAGCGCCAGCACGGCGAGAAACAGCCGGTCCTGGCGGTCGCTGATGCCGTGCTGTTGCAGGCGCTTATCCAACTGCGCGGCCCACTGGTATTGATCCTGGGCTGTCCACTGCGCCAGGGGCTCGGGGTAGTGCTGGTGCAGTTGGCCGAGCAGGCGCGGAATCGCACTGGCGCGGGCCAGGGCCTGTTGCATGTCCGCGTCTATGGCGATTTCGGCGGGTGCCAAGGGCAGCGGCGCGGCGTCGCGGGCGGGGCCTTGCAGGTGGCAGTCGCGAGCCTCCAGCGGCAGCCAGGCGGCCCAAGCTTCGCCGGCGCGGATGGCCTGGGCGCGCCAGTAGGCGCAGGCAGGGTCTTGCAGGCCGGCCATCACCTGCGGGTCGTAGTAGCGCATCAGCGCCAGCTCGCCATCGGCCAGGCGAGCGTCGAGCAGATGGCGCAGGTGCTCGGCCAGTTCGGCCAGCGGGGCCGGGCTGGCGACCAGGATGCCCAGCGGGCGCTGTTCCAGTTGGGCCAGCAACTCCTGCCACGGTGCCGGTTCTCCATCCAGATGCAGCAGCCAGGGGCCCTGTTCGCTCAGTTCGG
The DNA here is from genome assembly GCF_013388395.1 of Pseudomonas sp. LPB0260. NCBI lineage: Bacteria > Pseudomonadati > Pseudomonadota > Gammaproteobacteria > Pseudomonadales > Pseudomonadaceae > Pseudomonas > Pseudomonas sp. LPB0260. The sequence continues at coordinate 1,351,676 of NZ_CP058247.1, forward strand.
CGCGTGGGGTGTGCAGGAACAGGCTCTCCGCCTGCGGGTCGGGGTGCGCGGTCCAGATGTGCTGCAGCAGCTTGGCGTCCTGGGCGCCGTCGAGCAGGGCGTAGACCACCTGCTGTTCGTCAGCCGCGCGTTGCTGCCAGTCGGTCAGCCAGTCCTGAAACGACTTCATGACGCACTACCTGCCATTGCCTGGGCGCGCTTTTCCGCGCATTCCTTGCAGAAGGGCACGGCCTGCTCGGCGGCGGAGATCAGGCGCAGTGGGTTCAGGCTGGTGCGCTTCGGCGCGGGCGGCACGCTGTTGAGCAGGGCCTGCTGGGTGCGCTCGCCGGCCTTGTCCTGATCCGCCGCATTGGGGATGAGCGGCGGCTTGATCTTGATGCCCGAGCCTGTGCCCGGGCTGCCGCCGGAGTTCATCTTGATATTGGCGCCGCTCAGGGTGACGCCGCCGGGATCGAGCTTGAGGAAGCTGCCGCCGCCGGCCGCGGTGAGTTCCATGCCGGCGTCGATCACCACCTTGCTGCCGGCGTAGTAGTGGATCTCGCTGCCGGCCTCGACGTACTGGCCGCTGCCGACCTTCACGTGCTGCTTCTGGCCGACCGTCAGGTGGTCGTCGCTGCGGGCCTCGACCTTGCGGTCGAGGTGGGTGGTGCGGTGTTCCTCGGCCTTGAACTCGCTGTGGCTGTTGGCTTCGACGCTGTCGTGGCGCTGGTGGCCGACGCGGATCTTCTGGTCGTGCTCGATGTTCTCGTCCCAGTCGCGCTGGGCGTGGACGTAGATCTGCTCGGCGCCCTTGCGGTCCTCGATACGCAGCTCGTTATAGCCGCCACCGCCGGGAGAGCTGAGGGTCTTGAACAGGCTGCGGGTCTTGTTCGCCGGCAGGTCGTAGGGCACCACGTGTTCCTTGTGGTACAGGCAGCCGGTGACCAGCGGCTGGTCGGGGTCGCCTTCGAGGAAGGTCACCAGCACTTCCATGCCGACACGGGGGATGGCGATGCCGCCGTAGCGGTCGCCGGCCCAGCTGCTCGACACCCGTAGCCAGCAGCTGGTCTTGTCGTCGGCCTGGCCCTCGCGGTCCCAGTGGAACTGCACCTTGACCCGGCCGTACTGGTCGCAGTGGATCTCCTCGCCCGCAGGGCCGGTGACCACGGCGCTCTGGCTGCCCAGCACCTGGGGCTTGGGATGGCGCAGGGGCGGGCGGAAGGCCACGTCCCAGGGCGTGGCGCTGAAGCGGTTGCGGTAGCCCTGGGTAAAGCCGTCAGCGGATTCGACGTCGCTGGTCACCGACTCTTCCAGCACCTGGGGCTGCTTGCCCTCGTGCTCGATCTCGGTGAGCAGCCACAGCTGGTTCCAGTCCGCGCGCGGATGGCCGCTGAGGTCGAGGAAGTGGCCGCTGACCAGCAGCGGCTGGTCGCTTTCGCCCCGGGCCAGTTCGTAGTCATGGCGGTGGCGTTCCAGGGCGCGTCTGCTCAGGTGCTTGCCGCGCTCGCGCTCGACGAAACGACCGGGGTAGTCGTAGTCCTCCAGGTCCGGGCTGAACTCGCTGGTGAAGGCGGCCTCCATCAGCAGGCGCGGCTTCTCGAAGTCGTAGTCGCGGCGGCCGACCCGGCTGCTGCGGGTTTCCAGGCGCAGGCCGAAACGCTTGATCACCGGCTCGTCGGCCACCAGGCCGCTGTCCTGCTGGTAGGCGGTAGGCGCCAGCCGAGGGAACACCGTCTGGTCGTCGCCGAACACCAGCACATGGCCGTCGGCGCTGTGCTGGAAGTGGTAGTGGATGCCCTCTTCCTCGCACAGGCGCTGGATGAAGTGCAGGTCGCTCTCGTCGTACTGCACGCAGTACTCGCGCTCGGGATAGGCCGAGCCGAGCTGGAAGCGGTAGGCATTGGCCTGGATGCCGTGCTCCTCGAGCACCTGGCCGATGATCTTCGCGACCGGCAGGTGCTGGAAGATGCGCTGGTTGAGGCGGTGGGCCAGGTACGCCAGTTGCGGGCGCAGGCTGAGGTGGTAGCGGGTCAGACGCTGGCCGGAGTCGCCCTGGGCGACGCGGTAGACCAGCCCGTGAATGCCGCCGCCCGGCGCGAAGGCGAGGAAGGCCGGCTGGTGCAGCAGGCTTTCCAGGTCGAGATCGGGGCGCTCGCTGACCAGCTCCAGCTCGAACTCGAAGGGCTGGTTGAGCGCCTCGCGGCCGCTGAACGCGAGCACCTGCAGGTCGTGCTCGGCACCGCCGAGGTTGAGGCTGAAGTGGGTCTGGTTGGCTGCATTGAACATGCTCGTCTCCTTGAGCCTTATACGTCCGCCGGGCTGATGCTCAGCCGGTCCATGCGGTACAGCAGGGTGCGCCGTGGCAGGCCCAGTTCGCGGGCGGCCTGGCTCTGGTTGCCGCGGTTCTTGCGCAGGCAGTCGAGCAGCAGGTTGCGCTCGACCCGCTCCAGGCGTTCGCGCAGGTTCATGCAGGCGTCGTCGGCCTGGCTGTCGTGCTGCAGGTTGAAGTGCTCGGGCAGCAGTTCGCCGCCTTCGCACAGCAGCACGGCGCGCTCGACCAGGCCCTTGAGCTCGCGCACGTTGCCGGGAAAGGCGTAGCTGGCCAGTTGCGCCAGGGCGGCGTCGGACCAGCGGCACGGGTCGCGCTGGAGGAAGGCGCTGGCCTTGTCGGCGAAATGCCGGGCCAGGCGCAGGATGTCTTCGTCGCGCTCGCGCAGCGGCGGCAGCTCGATGGGGAAGTGCGACAGCCGATAGAACAGGTCCTCGCGGAAGCGCCCCTGCTCGACCTGGCTGCGCAGGTCGCGGTGGGTGGCGGCGACGATGCGCACGTCGACCTTGTGCGTCGAGGTCGAGCCCAGCGGGCGTACCTCACCCTCCTGCAGCACGCGCAGCAGCTTGGCCTGCAGGCTCAGGGGCATGTCTCCGATCTCGTCGAGGAAAAGGGTGCCGCCATCGGCCGCATCGAACAGGCCCTTGCGGTCCCGTTCGGCACCGGTGAAGGCGCCCTTGCGGTAGCCGAACAGCTCGCTTTCCAGCAGGTTCTCCGGCAGCGAGGCGCAGTTCTGCACGATAAAGGCCTTGCTGCGGCGCAGGCCGCAGTCGTGGATGGCGCGGGCCACCAGTTCCTTGCCGGTGCCGGTCTCGCCGGTCAGCAGCACGCTGACCGGGTTGTGCAGCACCTTGCCGATCAGCCGATAGACGTCGCGCATGCGCGGGCTGTCGCCGATCAGGCCATAGCCGCTGGCACAGGGGCTGGGCTGGGCGACCGGCGGCTTGTCGCCGCTGGGCGCGCGCAGGCGTTGCAGCAGGTGCAGCTGGGCGATCGCGAAGGCGCCGAGCTGGCCCAGGGCGCCGGCGAACCCGAGCAGCTCGCGGGGGGCGTGGTCGGCGCACAGCAGCAGGCCGCTGACGCGCTTGCGCTCGTCCAGCAGCGGCAGGCACAGCAGGCTGCGCCAGGGCCGTGCGGCATCCGGCAGAAAGCCGCTCTGGTGCAGGCTGGCGTCCAGCTCGGCGAGGCTGAGCACCTGGTTCTGGCACAGGCAGAACTGCAGCAGCTGTTCGCCGTCGTAGTCGCTCGGCAGGCTGTCGGCCTGGCGTGGCTGCAGCAGGCCGTCCAGCCATTCGGCGCACAGGGTCAGGCGCGTGTGGGTGCTGTCGAGCAGGTACAGCTGGCTCAGTTGGCAGTCGGCCAGCTGTGCCGCCGCTTCGACCAGGCCACCGAGCAGGCTGTCGACATCGGCCGTGCGCACCAGCCCGGCGTAGCGCTGCAGCAGGGCCTCGGCGAAGTGCAGCGGCCGCGGGACCTGATGAAACAGCGGCGGCAGTTCAGGCGAATTCACAGACCAGCGCTCCTTCGCCATCGAGGGTGGCGTGTACCCGCTGCAGCGCCTCGCCGCCGGCCATGGCGGCGAGCAGACGGTCGACCACCAGGGGCTGCAGGTGCTGGTCGAGCAGGTGGTCGATCAGACGCGCGCCGCTGTCGCCCTGGCTGCAGCGCTCGGCCAGGTGCGTCACCAGGGCCGGGCAGTGGCTGAAGTGCAGCTGGCGGCGCGCCAGGCGCTCGCCGAAACGCGCCAGCTTGAGGGTGACCAGCTCGTTCAGCACCTCTCCGCCCACCGGGTAGTAGGGCACCACGCGCATGCGCGCCAGCAGCGCCGGCTTGAAGTGCTGGCTCAGGGTCGGGCGGATGGCCAGCTCCAGGTCCTCGCTGGCCGGGCGCTGGCCGGCCTGGCAAAGGGCATCGATGCGCTCGCTGGCGAGGTTGCTGGTCATCAGGATCAGGCAGTTGCGGAAGTTGATCTCGCGCCCTTCGCCGTCGTTGGCCACACCCTTGTCGAAGATCTGATAGAAGACGTTCATCACGTCCGGGTCGGCCTTTTCCACCTCGTCGAGGAGGATCACCGAGTACGGCTTCTGGCGCACCGCCTCGGTGAGCATGCCGCCCTCGCCGTAGCCGACGTAGCCGGGTGGTGCGCCGATCAGCCGCGATACCGTGTGCTTCTCCTGGAACTCGGACATGTTGATGGTGGTGAGGAAGCGCTCGCCGCCGTACAGCAGGTCGGCCAGGGCCAGGGCGGTTTCGGTCTTGCCGACGCCGCTGGGGCCGACCAGCAGGAACACCCCGACCGGCGCGTCGGGCTTGTTCAGGCCGGCGGCGGTGGCGCGCGTGGCGCGGTCCAGGGCTGCGATCGCCTGGGGCTGGCCGCGCACCCGTTGGGCCAGGTCGCTGGCGAAGCTGAGCACCTTGCTGTTGTGCTCGCGAGCCAGTTGGCTCAGCGGCACGCCGGTCCAATGGCTGATCACTTCGGCCACCAGGCGCGGGCAGACTTCATGGCTGACCAGGCGCTCGGCGGCCTGGGCGGCGGCCAGCTGCGCCTGGGTCTCGCACAGCTCGGCTTCCAGTTGCTGCAGGTCGGCTGCCGGTTCGGCGTCGGCTTGCTCGTTGCCGGAGCCCTGGCGCGCAGTTGCACACAGCTGGCGCAGTTCCAGCAGGCGCTCGGCGAGGGCACGCTGCGTGGCCCAGCGGGTTTCCAGCTGCTCCAGTTCGGCGCGCGCTTCGCCCAGGCGCGTCTGCAACTGGGCCAGGGCGTCTGCGTCGATCGCCAGGCCGGCGTCGCGGTCGCGGCGCAGGGCCTGGTCCTGGCGCTGGCCTTCGGCGATCTCGCCGCGCAGGCGCTCCAGGGCCTCCGGCGCGGCGGCCAGGCTGATGCGCACGCGGGCGCAGGCGGTGTCGAGCACGTCCACCGCCTTGTCCGGCAGCTGGCGACCGGCCAGGTAGCGGGCGGACAGTTCGGCGGCGGCGGCCACCGCATCGTCGCGCAGGTAGATGCCGTGGCTCTTCTCGTAGACCGGAGCCAGGCCACGGAGAATGGTCAGCGCCTCGGCGACTGTCGGCTCGTGCAGTTGCACCGGCTGGAAGCGCCGGGCCAGGGCCGGGTCCTTCTCGAAGTACTTCTTGTACTCGCTCCAGGTGGTGGCGGCGATGGTGCGCAGCTCGCCGCGCGCAAGGGCCGGCTTGAGCAGGTTGGCGGCGTCGCCGCTGCCGGCCTGGCCACCGGCGCCGATCAGGGTGTGGGCTTCGTCGATGAACAGGATGATCGGCTTGGGCGAAGCCTTGACCTCGTCGATCACCCCTTGCAGGCGGCGCTCGAACTCGCCCTTGACGCTGGCGCCGGCCTGCAGCAGGCCGAGGTCCAGGCACAGCAGTTCGACGCCCCTGAGCGCCTCCGGCACCTCGCCGCTGGCGATGCGCAGGGCCAGGCCCTCGACGATGGCGGTCTTGCCGACGCCGGCTTCGCCGACCACGATCGGGTTGTTCTTGCGCCGGCGGGCGAGGATGTCGACCATCTGGCGGATCGCCGCGTCGCGGCACAGCACCGGGTCGAGCTTGCCGTCGCGGGCCTGCTGGGTGAAGTTGTGGGTAAAGCGCTTGAGGTTGGACTCCCCCGCGGCGACTGGCCTAGCGCCGCCGGTTTCAGGCTGCTGGGCCAGGGCGAAGTCGCGCAACCGCTCGGCGTTCAGCTTGGCCAGCAGCGGCTGATAGTGGCTACCGGCATAGCGCATCGGGTTGCGCAGCAGGGCGAGGATCAGCGCGGCCTGCGCCACCTGGCTCTGGCCGAGCTCCAGGCTGGCCACCAGCAGGGCGTCCTGCAGCCATTGCACCAGTTCGGTGGAGAACACCGGGTTGCGCGACTCGCTGTGCTCGCCGCGTGGTTGCAGGGCGCGGGCCAGTTCGCCGGGGTCCACCTCGGCGTCCTGCAGGGCCCGTCCGAGCAGGCCATCGGGGCGCTCGAGCAGGCCGAGCAGCAGGTCCTCGACGAGGATCTTGCTGCCGCCGCGGATCACGCAGCGCTCGGCGGCGGCCTCCAGGTCGCGGCGGGTCTCGGCGTCCAGGGCCTGTACCAGTTGTTGCAAGTCGACGTTGATCATTGTCTCTCTGTCCTTAGTGAGCTTTGCTGCCGAGGGTGACCAGGCCGTCGGCCCGGTCACGGCCGAGCCAGCTGGTCCAGCCGAGGCGGCAGGGATTGTCGGCGCCGATGCACAGTTCGCGGATCTCGTCCTGGCGCAGCTCCAGGCGGATGTCGTAGTCCAGCGGGTCGCGCAGGGTGAAGCGCACCAGCGCGCACAGGGGTTGGTAGCCGCTGCCGATCGGCAGGAATTCGTGGAAGCGCTGCCAGCCGAGCTGGCGGATATGGATGCGGAACTTGCCGCCGCGGTCGCGCACGAACTCGCCCAGCACCAGGCTCTCGCCCAGTTGGCTGTTGGCCAGGCCGAGGCGGTTGCGTTGCTCGCCGAGGATCTCCACCTGGCGCTCCAGGCATTGCTCGATATGCAACTCGGCGTGCTTGAAGTAGTAGCGCAGCACCGACTCGATCAGCGCCGCCGAATGGGCGCGCAGGCTGAGCAGGCCGAGGTAGGGCAGCAGGCGCTTCCAGTTCAGTTCGGTGGCGGCGCGAATCTGCGCGCCACCCAGGCCGATCAGGGCGAACAGCTGCTCGGAGAAGGGGTCCAGGGCGCCGCTGTGGAATCGCGCGTGGTAGCGGTACTTCTGCCAGATCGGCAGCAGCAGGCGCTGCAGGCGGTTGTTGAACAGGTCGAGGAAGTCGCGCGTCGGGTTGCCGTCTTCGCTGTCGCCCAGGGCCTGCTCGCCATAGAAGGCCGGCAGCGGTGAGCCGGCACCGAACAGGCTGACCAGGTTGATGCGCAGGCGCGCGCGCAGCTCGCCGTGCTCCTCGAAGAACTGCACGCGATCGATATCGCTGCCGGGAAAGCCCAGGCTGGGATTGGCCTGGAATTCCAGGCGCTGCTGCAGGGCCTCGTCATCCAGCTGGGGATGGGCGGCCCGCAGGCGATCCAGCACCAGCTGCACACCCTGGAACAGGCTGTACTCGCGGATGCCCCGACTCAAGCGGCTTAGAGCAGGGGCTGTTGCCCCATGCGCGGCGTCCATTGGTACACCTCTCCCTGTGTGCTCTGCACGCGCAGCTCGTGGTACGAGTTGAGGCTGGCGTAGAGGGCGAAAAATTCATTGAGCACCGAGGCGAAGAGGAACAGGTCGCCCTCGCCCACGTAGCCTTCGGGGTTCATCGTCAGCTCGGTGCGCACCCCGCGCACCGGCAGTCCGCGGTGCAGGCGGTCGACGTGCTGGTGGCGGATGCCTTGCAGACCGCCGAGCAGGCGTTTGCTGACCTTTTCGGCGTGCTGGTCGTAGTAGCGCGGCAGGTCGTAGGTCTCGAGGATCACCTTGAGCGCCTCGACGTTGGCCAGCGACAGGTAGTTCAGCGACATGTTGCTGATCAGTTTCCAGAGGAAGTCGCGGTGCAGCGGCGGCGCGTAGCTGGGCGTCACCGCGCTGATATTGCGGAAGGTCAGGAACTCCGGGGTGTCCTCGCTGGGCATGCAGATATCGCCCAGGCCCAGTTGCCGGGGCAGGTTCTGGTTGGTGCAGGTCAGCTCGATCGACAGCGTCTCGTGCTGGTCGAGGTTGCGCAGGCCGAAGCTCAGGTAGGTTTCCAGGCCGTCGCCGAGCAGCGACGGCTGCTGGCGCACGCTGTAGTGCGGCCGCGCCAGGGGCACGTCGAAGCTCGGGTCGTGCTCGAAGGACTCGAACGGCACGTATTCCTCGTAGCCCTGGCCGCCGGGTTTCCAGCCGGTGACCCGGTCCACCGAGAACACCCCGCAGTGCTGCGAATCGAACTCGGCCGGCAGCAGCAGGTACTGGTCCTGCTTGCCGTCCAGGCGGATCGGGATGGCGTCGTGGGCGAACAGGTTGACCACCGGCGTGCAGTACAGGCGCACGTTGTCCAGGGTCGGGCGAATGCGCTGCACCCCGGCCTTGACGATGTCGAAGCGCAGTTCCAGGCCGCGGGCCTGCTCGAGCAGCTCCGCGGGCAGGCGCTTGAGCGCATCCAGGCCCTTGAGGTCGACGAACAGGAACTTGTCCTGGAAGGCGAAGTATTCCTGCAGGTAGCGGTAGCCACGGAAGGTGTTCAGCGGATAGGGGATCAGCGCCTGATCTTCGTCGAAACCCACCGGCTGCAACTGTTCGGCGCCCAGGCGCAGGTTGGCCACCGCCTGGCCGCCCGTGTCCTTGACCAGGGCCTGGCCGTCGGCGCCGAGCAGCACCAGCTGGATGCCGCTCAGATGGCGCAGCAGGCCGAGGTAGAGCAGCTGACTGATATAGCGCTCGCCGGCCAGGTGCAGGCGCAGCTGCTTGAGGTTGAGCTCACCGAGGTGGCCGTCGGCGCTCATGCCCAGGCGCAGGCTGAGCAGCGCGCCGTCGCCCTTGACCGAATAATCCAGGCCGTTGAGCGCCAGCGGCAGCACCTCGGTGGCGAAGGCGGTGCGAAAGCGGCAGGTCACGCCCTGGATCGGCCTGGACTCCACCGGCGTATGGCGCGGCACCGGCAGGGCCGGACCGGGGCGCTTGAGCGGGTCGAACTGGAGCATGCTGAAGGCCGGCAGCGGACGCATGTAGTTCGGCCACAGCAGGTGCATCAGCGAGTGGGTCAGCTCCGGCAGCTCGTCGTCGAGCTTCTGCCGCAGGCGCCCGGTGAGAAAGGCGAAGCCCTCCAGCAGGCGCTCGACATCCGGGTCGCGCCCGCTCTGCCCGAGAAACGGCGCCAACGCCGGGCTACGCTCGGCAAAGCGCTTGCCCAGTTGGCGCAGGGCGGTGAGTTCGCTCTGGTAGTAATGGTTGAAAGACACTGATCAATCCCTGATTTTCTAGAGCCGTATGGCCTGTTCTTCTAGCGTTCGGTTGCGAAATAACACTTAGTCAACCGCACTCTCGCAGAGACCAGCCTGCATAACCGTCGTCGGTAGGGTAGATGGCGTTTCCGTTCACCCACTTCTCGCTTTCGCTGTCGGCGAATTCGCGTTGCCAAAGCAGCCATTCAGAACTCTTCAGCAGCGTTCCATCCTTGCGGTACACCCGGAAGTAGGCGTCACTGCTAAAGAGCTTGATGAGTTTCCCGGGTACACCCAGAGAGGAGAATTTTGGAATGTAGGCGTTGATATAGCAGGCGCGGGATTCGCTCCAAGTCGTTGCATAGGGCTCGGTGTTTCGGCTGAGGTTGGTCTTTACGTACAACCAGATGGCCAACGGCACCAGCATAACCACTGCCGCAATAAGCAAAACAATCTTGTTCCGAAGTCTGCTGGGCATGGGGTTCTCAGATGCTCGAGGCACGCGCTTTGAATTCATCAAAGTCGACATCGTTTAGGTGTACGACGATGGACACGGGGTAGCGTTTGACGGTCGAAAAAATGAGGAAGTCGCCGCCTTTGTTCCATTTCTTTCGATAACTGTTGAAGCTGCCATTGGTAACCTTGAAGTATCGATCGTCGGCTTTGTCGATGTAGTCCGGCTCAGCCAAGTAATCGATGGGGCCAGGTCGGATGACAGCTTTCTTATTCCAATAGCCCAGTAGCTGATCGCCATCGACATTTAGGAAGTCATAGGTATCTCGGACGTACAGGCCGATTTCCTCAATCTCAATAGCAGGGAATCCGTGATCGTTAGCCATTGTGCGAAATTTGGTGGCGGCAATCTTTATGGCGAAACTGCCCAATGCGCCGTATACGTCGTCAAGGTCGTCGGTAGCCTTTTCCCAAGTGCTTGCGCCGATGCGGATTAGGTTGAACTGAGAGGTGTCTTCCAGCTGAATTGCGGAGAGACCGCTGAAGTCCTCGTACGCGTTCTTCAACGTGCGAGCCTTCCCGTCGAGATGGCCGATGCGCTGCAAGCGAGTCATTAATACGATCAACCCTTTGGAAAGCTGGTCGAGTGGTGTCTTTAAACGTCCTACCGTGGCGTTGAATTCGGTGACATTGCTCAGCTCGGAGATCAGTTCCTCGACATGGCGCTGAACCCTAGTCGAGCTGCTGAACAGCCAGTCGAAAGGAAGGTCGGTGAGCAGTTGAGCGGGGGCCAGGTTGCTGGGTGAGACGCTGCCGCGTTTCACGTCCTTGGGCAGCTCATAAGCAGGACCAGTGAACCATTTACGCATTACGCGGGCGCCTTCTTTCCAACCCAACGTATCCATTGCAAGAGGGATGTCGGTGATCTTGAAGGTCTCTACAGGAGTTTCCTTGCCTGCCACTTGGCTTGCAGGGGTCAGCTTGGACAGGGTAGTGGTCATCGGCTGGCTCATTAAGCGATCACCAGAGCTGTTTGCGGCTCCAGAGTCAGGGTTACGCCTTCGGCTTTTCCGGCTGAGATCAGCTGAGTTTTGCCTTGCTCGTCTGTTACGCCGTGAATCACCTTCCCTGAGTCGGTTTCAAGACGATAGGCGTGACCGGTTAGTGGCTGCCCGCTGCTAGCGTCGCGCAAAACGAAATGCTCATTAAAGACACCAGCCATTACCACTGGCGCTGGCGCGGTAAAAGCTGCCCCCCCCCCACTGGTGCCAATCAGCACAGTCCCGGAACCCGCCGTCACCACATTGCCATGACTGCCCACGGTGCCGATGGTGGTCGCCGGCTTGCCGTTGATCAGCACGGTGGGAATCACCGCGCTGGCCAAGGCGCCGCCGCAGGCCGAGGGGTCGCCTTGGCGGGCGGCGGGCAGGCCGTCGAACAGCACGTCGGGGGAGCCGGCGGCGATCGGGTTGTTGCCGTGACCGGGAATCGGGCAGGCGGTGGGGTCGTTCAAGCGGGCGGCGGGTTTACCGGACATCCTTGTCGCTCCTCAATGGACGTTCACTTGTCCGCTGCCATCCAGGCGCGCGGAGAAACTGACCTGGCGTTTGATGCCGTCGACCTGCAGCAGGCCCTCGATGGAAAAGGACAGGCTCAGCGGGTCGTGGCTGCGCGGCAGGGAGATCACCCGCACCTGACGCAAACGCGGTTCGTACGCCTCGATGAAGCGTTCGATGGCGATACGCGCCTGCTGCAGCGAGTCGTGCAGCGACAGGCGCATATCGTTCAAATCGGGCAACCCGTAGTCGGGCAGCGTCTGCACGCTGCCCGCCCGGGTGCTGAGCATCTTGGCCAGGTGGGCAGCCACCGATGCCATGGCGGCGACCTCGCGGTCCCAGCCGGCGCGCTGGCCGGCCTCGCCACCGAGGCGTTCGAACAGGCTTCCGTACCCGGCCATAAGGATGCTTATTCCTTGTCCAGCTTGCCGACCAGCGACAGGGTGAAGTCGGCACCCATGTACTTGAAGTGCGGGCGCACGTTGAGGCTGACGCGGTACCAGCCCGGCTCGCCTTCGACGTCGCTGACGATCACCTGGGCGGCGCGCAGTGGGCGGCGGCTACGTACTTCGGAGCTGGGGTTTTCCTGGTCGGCGACGAACTGGCGGATCCACTTGTTGAGTTCCAGTTCCAGGTCGGTGCGCTCCTTCCAGGCGCCGATCTGCTCGCGCTGCAGCACCTTGAGGTAGTGGGCCAGGCGGTTGACGATGAACAGGTACGGCAGCTGGGTGCCGAGCTTGTAGTTCAGTTCGGCGGTCTTGCCTTCCTCGCTGATGCCGAAGAACTTCGGTTTCTGCGCCGAGTTGGCGGAGAAGAACGCGGCGTTGTCGCTGCCCTTGCGCATGGTCAGGGCGATGAAGCCTTCCTCGGCCAGTTCGTATTCGCGGCGGTCGGAGACCAGCACTTCGGTGGGGATCTTGGTCTCGATTTCGCCCATGCTCTCGAAGTGGTGCAGCGGCAGGTCTTCCACCGCGCCGCCGCTCTGCGGGCCGATGATGTTCGGGCACCAGCGGAACTTGGCGAAGCTGTCGGTCAGGCGGCTGGCGAAGGTGTAGGCGGTGTTGCCCCACAAGTAGTGCTCATGGCTGCCGGCGACGTTTTCCTTGTAGACGAAGCTCTTCACCGGGTTGTCTTCCGGGTCGTAGGGGTTGCGCAGCAGGAAGCGCGGCACGGTGAGGCCGACGTAGCGGGCGTCTTCCTGCTCGCGGAAGCTCTGCCACTTGGCGAACTGCGGGCCTTCGAAGTGGTCCTTGAGGTCCTTGAGGTCCGGCAGGCCGGTGAAGCTTTCCAGGCCGAAGAACTTCGGCCCGGCGGCGGCGATGAACGGCGCGTGGGACATGGTGGCGACGCTGGCCACGTACTGCAGGGTCTTGATGTCCGGGGCGCTCGGGTCGAAGAAGTAGTTGGCGATCAGGGCGCCGACCGGCTGGCCGCCGAACTGGCCGTACTCGGCGGTGTAGATGTGCTTGTACAGGCCGGACTGGACGACCTCCGGGCTGTCTTCGAAGTCATCGAGCAGGTCCTGCTTGGAGGCGTTGAGGATCTCCAGCTTGATGTTCTCGCGGAAGTTGGTGCGATCCACCAGCAGCTTGAGGCCGCGCCAGGAGGATTCCAGGGCCTGGAACTGCGGGTGGTGGAGGATCTCGTCCATCTGCCGGCTGAGCTTGGCGTCGATCTGGGCGATCATGCGGTCGACCATGGCCTTCTTCACCGGCTCGTGCTCGTTGTGCGGCTTGAGCAGTTCTTCGATGAAGGCCGATACGCCGCGCTTGGCGATGTCGTAGGCCTCGTCGTCGGGGGTCAGCTTGGTCTCGGCGATGATGCGGTCGAGAATGCCGAGGTCCGCGGCGCTGTGGCCGCTCTCTAGTGCTGCGCTAGTGCTCATTGGTCAGCGTCCTTGTCTGTGGAAATCAGGAGTCCAGGGTGGCTTGGGCGGCCAGGCCGAGTTCGCCGAGCACGCGGTCGCGCGAGTCGTCGTCGGCGAGCACGCTCTCGATGGCTTTGCGGAAGGCCGGGGCGTTGCCCAGCGGGCCCTTCAGGGCGACCAGGGCGTCGCGCAGCTCCATCAGCTTCTTCAGCTCGGGCACCTGTTCGACCAGGTTGGCGGGGTTGAAGTCCTTCATCGAGTTGATGCGCAACTGCACGGCCAGCTCGTCGTCGCTCGGCTCGTCCTGCAGGCGGTTGGCGACGCCGAAGGTCAGGTTGAGCTCCTGCTTGGCCAGCACCTCGTCGAAGCTGTTCTTGTCGATGCTGATCGGCTTGCGATCCTCGATCTTGCGTTCGTCGGCGCGCTGGGTGAAATCACCGAGCACCATCAGCTTCAGTGGCAGTTCGATCTCTTCCTGGGCGCCGCCGGTGGCGGGCTTGAAGGTGACGTTGATGCGTTCCTTGGGGGCTACCGAGCCTTCTTTGGCCATGGTCATTCTCCGTTGCGGTTATGGCCCGTGGGCCTAGTCCAGTACCACTTCGAGGTCGAGGTGGCACAACCTGCGGTAGATCTCGTCCTTGTGCTCGCGCACGGCATGGTTTTGCGGCAGCAGTTCGCAGCAGCTGTGCAGCATGCGCAGCACCTCGAGGCTGAGATCGGGCTCCCAGTCGCCCAGACCGGAGGTCTGCAGCAACTGGTCGAGCGAGTCGAGTTGGGTCTTGGCCAGTTCGTATTTCTTCGCGGCGAAGCACAGGCGCGCCAGGCTCAGCTGCCAATAGAAGCGCTCGCGGCCGCCGCGGGCTTTCGCCAGGCCCTGTTTGAGTTGCTGCACCGAGGCCTTCAGGCCTTGCTTGCGCAGTTGCGGCAGGGTCTCCTGCAGGGCCTGCTCCCAGGCCGGCTGGTCGCTGCCCTGGTCATGGGCGGGAGCGCTCTCGCTCGCCGGTGCCTGCAGGTGTGGCAGCACATGGGAGCTGATCCAGGCGCGGGTCTGGGCGTCGGCGAAGGCGCTGCCATCATGGAAGCGCAGCTCCTCCAGGCCGGTCATGCGCTGCAGGAACAGCGCCAGCTGGATCTCCACCTCGCGCATCGCCTGCTCGGCGTCGAGGCCCTGCAGGCATTGCCAGGCCAGGTGCTGGCCATCCAGCCAGAAGGGCGCGCGGGCGATGCTGGCCTCCAGGTCGACCAGCAGGTCTGCGTACTGGCCCTGCTGGTAGCGTTCCCGATAGCTGGCCAGCTTGTCGGCCGGCAGGCCGCGCAGGGCGGTGACCTGCTCGGCGTTGCGCTCCGGCAGGCTGTCGATCGGCAGCCACAGCAGGGTGCGCGCCAGGCGCAGGGCGCGCAGGTCGCTGGCCTTCTGCTTGAGCCAGTAGGCGCACAGGGGGCGGGCCTGGTCCTGCAGGCTGCGCAGGCTCTTGTGCGCATCCTTCTCGTTGTCCACTGGTGCGCCGGGCGTGAGGATCTGGGAGGCGGCCTGCTTGACCTGGGCCAGTGCCGCGCCGACGCTGCCGGGCTCCGGTTGGCCCTGGCTGGCGCGGCTCACCAGCTCGTCCAGGCGCCGGCACAACGGCAGCAGCAGCGGGGCGTGCTCGCCGAGGTGCCCGGACAGGCAGGCTTCGAGGGCGCGCAACTGTTCGGCGAGGCTGCGGAACAGCGCCAGCTGCTCGCCGATCGGTACATGTTCGGCCAGTGCCTGCTCCAGGCGCGGCAGCAGCCAGCCGATGGCGGCGGCACGGGTGCGTGGCTTGCGCGGGTGCAGGTCCGCCCAGTGGTTCAGGCACAGGTAATGCAGCAGGCTCAGGCCCGCCTGCAGCCCGGCGAAGGATTCGCGCTGGTACAGGCCCCAGATCAGCCAGGCGGCGACACGCAGGTCCTTGGAGTGGGCGCTGAGCAGCGTCTCGCTGCCTTCGCGGACTTTCTGCCAGTCGATGGCGCCGGCGTCATGCAGCGCACTGGCCTTGCCCAGTTCGTTTTCCAGGCTTTCGTATTCGCTGGAATAGCGGACATCGCTACCGGCGAAATCCCCCTGTTCAATAGGGAGTTTTGCCAGCGCCAAATAGTGGGCGGTGAGCTTACTTGAATAGGTCATTCCATGACTCGAATATATGTCCGTGCAACTCAGGTGCGCCTCTCTATATAGAGAGGCGCGGACTAACCAATAACCTGAGTTGTGCAACTTTCTGCGCACATCAATGTGCAATAAGTTGCGCAAAGCCCTTATGGGGTGGGCATCCTAGTCCGATGAGTGGCGATGGGCAACCGGCAAAAGTGTGAAGCCTGTACCAGCTGTAAACAAAGACCGAACCAATAAGCGGCAATTAGTTTCTGTGAATTTCGCGCAGCACTTGGCAATTAAGGATGGCCAATAGCGGCTGTAAGTCGTTTCGCTACCGGTGCTGTAAGTAAATACTTACTGGCAAATTAGTGGCGCATCACAAAGCGCGCAGAAGTTCGTCCGGCGCTGTGAGCGGGCGCCGGGATCGATTGTCGTGTTTGCTGTGGCCAGGCGCTTGCGGCGCTTCCGGGTGGCAGGCTTCAGAGCCTCCCCCCGGCTGGTCTCAACCCGCCAGCGGCTCGCTCCACAGGCTGACACTGAGGCGATGTTCGGCGCCGGGCGCCAGCACCACGAGGTCTTCCATGACATTGGCGTGTTCGATGCACAGCATGCCTTGCCAGGCATCGCTGGCGAACTGCGAGAGCCGTTGCGCCTTGTCGGTCCAGGGATTCCACAGTACCGCCGAGCGCGAGCCGCTGCTGCGCAACTGGATGCGCCGCTGCCAGACGGGGTCGAGGATGCTCAGCTGTGCGGGGGTGTCGAGGTAGATGCGGTCGGTTTCGCCGGCAAAGCGCAGCGGGTCGAGCTGCTGACGCTCCGTCCAGTCGTCCAGGGTGTCGATGTAGCGACAGCCCTGCAGACCTTCGACCTGGGCCTGGCGCACGTCGCCGACGGCGAAGTAGCTGTGCAGGGCCTGGCTCAGCGCCAAGGGCGCGTCGCCGAGGTTGCGGCTGACCAGGTCCAGGTGCAGGTGCTGGTCGAGGCGGATGCGCAGCTTCAGTTCGGCGGCCTGTGGCCAGTTCGGCAACGGCTGCTCGGCGCTGTTGAAGGCGAAGTCCAGATTGACTCCGTCGTCGCGCTTGTCGATGCCCAGCAGGTTCCACTCGAGGTCGCGCACCAGGCCGTGGGATGGCATCAGGTTGCCACCTGTGTGCATCGCTTGCACCGCCTGCGGGTTGCGCCGCAGGTCGCCGAACCAGGGCCAGCACACCGGCACGCCGCCGCGTACGCTGCGCCCGCTTTCGTAGGCCGCCTGCTCGCTCAGCCAGATCAGCGGCCGTTCGCCGTCGCGCTGGTAGCTCAGCAGCTGGGCTCCTTGCTGAGCGACCAGCAGCTCGGCGTCCGCATGACGGATGCGCCAGCAGGTCAGGGCGCCCATTTCGATCCGTTCAACGTTGGAAGTGGCCATTGCTATGCCTTGTCGCCAGTGAAGATGACCCTATTGGAACGCAGCTTGCCCGGCAGTCCAAGGGGCAGATAGCAAAACGCCCGTCACGAGGACGGGCGTTTTGCCGGTTGCGTTGCCTGTTACTTGCCGTAGACCTGTTCCGGCAGCCAGGTGATCAGCCCCGGGAACTGGTAGGCGATGACCAGCAACAGCATCTGGATCAGGATGAACGGAATGACGCCGCGGTAGATGGTGCTGGTCGGTATCGAAGCGGGGGTGACCCCGCGCAGGTAGAACAGCGCGAAACCGAATGGCGGGGTGAGGAAGGAGGTTTGCAGGTTCAGTGCGATCATCACCCCCAGCCAGACCGGATCGAGGCCCATGGCCAGCAGCACCGGGCCGACGATCGGTACCACCACGAAGGTGATCTCGATGAAGTCGAGGATGAAGCCGAGCAGGAAGATCACCAGCATCACCACGAAGAAGGCGCCGAGCACGCCGCCGGGCAGCTGGGCGAACACCTCCTCGATCATCGTCTCGCCGCCGAAGCCGCGGAACACCAGGGAGAACAGCGAGGCGCCAATCAGGATCATGAACACCATGGCGCTGATTTCGGTGGTGCCGTAGGCCACTTCGCGCAGCTGGCCGAAGTTCAGCTTGCCCTTGGCGAAGGCCAGCAGCATGGCGCCGAGGGCGCCGAGGGCCGCCGCTTCGGTGGGCGTGGCGTAGCCGGCGAGGATAGAGCCCAGGACTGCGGCGATCAGCGCCAGCGGCGGTAGCAGGGCGGCGGTCAGCTTGCCCCACTCGATCGGGCCGAGCTCCTCCTGGGGCAGCGCCGGCAGTTTCTTCGGCTGGAAGATCGCCGTGCCGACGATGTAGAGGATGTACAGGCCCACCAGCAGCAGGCCGGGGATGAAGGCGCCGACGAACAGGTCGCCGACCGACACGGTCTTCGGCGAGAAGATGCCCATCTTCAGTTGCGCCTGCTGGTAGGCGCTGGACATCACGTCACCCAGCAGCACCAGGACGATCGATGGCGGGATGATCTGCCCCAGGGTGCCGGTCGCCGCCAGGGTGCCGGTGGAGATGGCCGGATCGTAGCCGCGGCGCAGCATGGTCGGCAGGGCCAGCAGGCCCATGGTGACCACGGTGGCGCCGACGATGCCGGTGCTGGCGGCGAGCAGCGCGCCGACCACGCAGACGGAAATCGCCAGGCCACCGCGCAGGGTGCCGAACAGCCGCGACATGGATTCCAGCAGGTCCTCGGCGACCCGCGACTTCTCCAGCATTACGCCCATGAACACGAACAGCGGCACGGCCAGCATGGTCTGGTTGTTCATGATGCCGAACAGGCGATTGGGCAGGGCGCTCAGGTAACCGGCGTCGAAGGTGCCAGTCAGCGCGCCGATGCCGGCGAAGATCAGCGATACACCGCCGAGGGTAAAGGCCACGGGGAAGCCGGCCATCAGGGCCAGGCAGATACAGACGAACAGCAGAATCGCCATCAACTCAACCATTTTTCACCTCGGACTCGGGCAGGCGGCCGGCCAGCAGGTAGGCCGCCTTGATCAGATCGGCAACACCTTGCAGGGCGAGGCTGAAGACCAGCACCAGGATGATGCTCTTCTGCAGGTAGACGAATTTCAGGCCACCGGACTCGCTGGAGGCCTCCAGGGTCGACCAGGAGTTGGCGACGTAGTCCCAGCTGGCCCAGCCGAGGTACAGGCACAGCGGCAGCAGCAGCAGCAGGTTGCCGCAGACCTCCACCAGGGCTTGGCGGCGGCTGGTGAACTTCTGATAGAAGATGTCCACGCGCACGTGGGCGCCACGGATCAGGGTCCAGGCGGCGGCTCCCATGAACACCAGGGCATGGGCGTAGAGCACGGATTCCTGCAGGGCGATGGCGCCGATGCCGAAACCGTAACGCAGCACCACCACGATGGCGGTACCGACCACCAGGAACAGGGTCAGCCAGGCGCATCCCTGGCCAAGGCGGGTGTTGAGCGCGTCGATCAATCGAGCAATGCGCAACGGCATGGGAGGGGTGTCGGACATGTGGAGTCCTTGTCGTTGTGGGTGAGAGTTGCAGGCAGCCGCGGATTCTAGGCGGGCCCGGGCGAAGGCGGCAATGACCCTACAACTTTAGTCGTATCTACTAGGCTTGAGGGTCACGAGGCCTTATGTTACTTGAGCACGGTCTAACTTCAGCGATCCTGTGGTCAGACCAATACAACAAAAAGGAGCATTGCATGAAACGTCGTCAGATTCTCGCAGCAGCGGGCGTAGGCCTGGCCGCCACCGCACTGGCAGGCTGCAACAAGGAGGCCGAAACCGCTGCCAAGCCCCAAGAGGGCGCGGGCGCAGAGACCTTCAACTGGAAAATGGTCACCTCCTGGCCGAAGAACTTCCCCGGCGTCGGCGTCGGTGCCGAGCGTTTCGCCAAGCTGGTCGAGGAAATGAGTCAGGGCCGCCTGAAGATCAAGATCTATGCGGCAGGTGAACTGGTGCCGGCGCTCGAGGTGTTCGACGCCGTCTCCCGCGGTACCGCGGAAATGGGCCATGGCGCGCCTTACTACTGGAAAGGCAAGGTGCCGGCTGCGCAGTTCTTCTGCGCCCTGCCATTCGGCCCGAACGCCCAGGAAATGAACGCCTGGCTGCACAAGGGCGGTGGCATCGAGCTGTGGGAGGAGGTCTACAAGCCGTTCGGCGTGCTGCCGATGGCCTGCGGCGCGACCGGCGTGCAGACCGCCGGCTGGTTCAACAAGGAAATCAACTCGGTCGAGGACTTCAAGGGCCTGAAGATGCGTACCCCGGGCCTGGGCGGCGAAGTGCTGACCAAGATGGGCGGTACCGTGGTCAACATGCCGGCCGGCGAAATCTTCACCGCGCTGCAGACCGGTGCGATCGACGCCACCGAGTGGATCGGCCCGTACAACGACCAGGCCCTGGGCTTGCACAAGGCTGCCAAGTACTACTACACCCCGGGCTGGCAGGAGCCGAACGTCACCTTCGAGCTGGACGTCAACCTCAAGGCCTGGGAAACCCTGCCGGCCGACCTGCAGGCCATCGTCCGCGCCGCTGCCCGCGATGTGAACGCCGACATGCTCGACGACTACAACGCGCGCAACATGGAGGCCATGGAGCAGCTCAAGGCCGAGGGCGTCGAAGTGCGCAGCCTGCCGGACGATGTGCTGGCCAGGCTCAAGGAAGTGGCTGCCGAAGTGGTCGAAGCCAGCGCCGCCGCCGATCCCGCGGCGGCCAAGGTGTGGGCGCAGCAGAAGGCCTACCTGCAGCGCCTGTTCGAGTACGCGGAAGTCAACGAGAAGATCATGTACAACATCCGCGGCTGATCTTCGCGCCACAGCAAAACGCCGGCTCTCGAGCCGGCGTTTTAATGTGTTCGCTCGCAGGGGCGCAGCGGATCAGCGGCGCGGCGGAACCGGACGGGTGCGACCGCTGCCGTCGATGGCGACGAACACGAACACCGCCTCGGTGACCTTGCGCCATTCGCTGGACAGCGGATCGTCGCTCCACACCTCGACCAGCATCTGGATCGAGCTGCGGCCGACTTCCAGGGTCTGGGTGTAGAAGGACAGCTGGGCGCCGACGGCCACCGGCACCAGAAACGCCATGCGGTCGATCGCCACCGTGGCGACGCGGCCACCGGCGACCTTGCTGGCCATGGCGGTGCCGGCCAGGTCCATCTGCGCTACCAGCCAGCCGCCGAAGATATCGCCGAAGCCGTTGGTCTCGCGCGGCAGCGCGGTGATCTGCAGGGCCAGGTCGCCTTGGGGAATCGGATCATCCTGTTCGAATTCGTTCATGTCGATTACGGCTCGCGGCGCGGTTGTTGTTGTGGGCGCGGAGTCCACAGGGGTGCGGGTTCGCCGAGTATACCGACTGAGTGGTCGGCGGGCGACCATGGCGCGCCGGCGCCGTGCGTTCGTCCGCATTTGCCGGAGTTGTGCGCGAAATCGGCTACGGTCATCTAACTGTCACATTGGTTTCATAGATTGGTCACACGGCCTGCTGATACTTGGCCTCGACCCAACCCCACCCTAATTTGTTAGGAGCAAGGCATGAAACTTACGCGTTTGATGGCGGCCATGACTTTTGTTGCCGCTGGTGCTGCCACCGCTACCGCGGTCGCCGCTGTCGATCCGGCTCTGCCGACCTATGAGAAGACTTCGGGCGTATCCGGCAACCTGTCCAGCGTAGGTTCCGACACCCTGGCCAACCTGATGACCCTGTGGGCCGAGGACTACAAGAAGCTCTACCCGAACGTGAACATCCAGATCCAGGCGGCCGGTTCGTCCACTGCGCCACCGGCGCTGACCGAGGGTACCGCCAACCTCGGCCCGATGAGCCGCAAGATGAAGGATGCCGAACTGCAGGCCTTCGAAGAGAAGTATGGCTACAAGCCGACCGCCATTCCGGTGGCTATCGACGCCCTCGCGGTGTTCGTGCACAAGGACAACCCGATCAAGAGCCTGACCATGCCGCAGGTCGACGCCATCTTCTCCAGCACCCGTCTGTGCGGTGAGGCCAAGGACGTCAAGACCTGGGGCGACCTCGGCCTGAGCGGTGAGTGGGCGGTCAAGCCGGTGCAGCTGTTCGGCCGTAACTCGGTATCCGGCACCTACGGTTACTTCAAGGAAGAAGGCCTGTGCAAGGGCGACTTCAAGGCCAACGTCAACGAGCAGCCGGGTTCGGCCTCCGTGGTGCAGTCGATCTCCAGCACCCTGAACGCCATCGGCTACTCGGGCATCGGCTACAAGACCTCCAGTGTTCGCGCTGTACCGCTGGTGGACAAGAACGGCGTGGCTGAAGAAGCCTCCGAAACCAACGCCCTGGCCGGTAAGTACCCGCTGTCGCGCTTCCTGTTCGTCTACGTGAACAAGGCGCCGAACAAGGCCCTGAACCCGCTGGAGGCCGAGTTCATCAAGCTGGTGCTGTCCAAGCAGGGCCAGGAAGTGGTGGTCAAGGATGGTTACATTCCGGTGCCGTCCAAGGTTGCCGAAAAGACCTTGAAGGAGCTTGGTCTGTAACTAGACTGACAGGTTTGCCGCGGCTGGGAGCCGCGGCAAGCGGCAAACGCGCCCGCCCCTCCCTGTGGAGTGGCGGGCGTCGTCACGTCACCGCGCTGTAACTTTTTTGTCATATAAGACAGTTAGATTAAGGTCCCGCTTAACCAGCGGCGCGCGTGCGTAACCGCCCAGAGATCTTCGTATGACCGACTTGGCCACTGACCCCATGACCGCACCTCAGAACAGCAGCCAACGGCTGGATTTCAATACTCCTGCACTGCAGCGCAAGCGCCGCAGACGGGCCATCAAGGACCGCCTGGCGCACTGGTACGTGTCGATCGGTGGCCTGGCCGTGCTGGGCGCGATCACCCTGATCTTCTTCTACCTGGCCCACGTGGTGCTGCCGATCTTCTCCGGCGCCGAGCTGGAAGCGCAGCCGGCGCAGCGGCCGGCCTGGCTGGCCGAGCGGGGCGACGCCCTGCTGCTGGCGGTGGAGGAGCAGAACAAGGTGGCCATGCGCCTCGATCGCTCGGGGCAGGTGCAGTTCTTCGCGACCAAGAGTGGCGCGGCGCTGAGCAGCGTGGAGCTGCCGCTGCCGGCCGGCGTCGACATCGTCTCGCTCGGCGAGGACCAGCCGGGCAGCCGCCGTGTGGCCCTGGGCCTGTCCAACGGCCAGGTGCTGGTGTTCAAGCAGAACTACCGGGTGACCTACCCGGACAACGTCAAGACCATCACCCCGACCCTGGAGTATCCCTTCGGCGAGGCGCCGATCAGTCTGGACCCCCAGGGCCGCGCCCTGGAGCATGTGGCGATCAGCCAGAACGGCGATACCCTGCTGCTCAGCGCGTCTACCGGCGCCGAACTGCACGTGCTGTCGATGAGTCGGGAAGAGAATGACTTCACCGGCGAAGTGACCCAGGAGGAGCGCCGCATCGAGCTGCCGCAGATCGCCGAGCCGATCAGCGAGCTGCTGATCGACCCGCGCCACCAGTGGCTCTATGTGTTCAACGGCCGGGCCACGGCCGATGTCTTCGACCTGCGCAGCAAGAGCCTCAATGGCCGTTACAAGCTGCTCGAGGGCGACGCCCGGGTCAGCGTCGTGAGCCCGCTGCTGGGCGGTATTTCGCTGCTGGTCGGCGACAGCAAGGGCGGCATCCGCCAGTGGTTCATGGTGCGTGACGAGGACGGCCAGTCGGCGCTGACCCGTATCCGCGATTTCAAGCTGGGCGACAGCGCGATCACCCAGTTCCTCCCGGAAGAGCGGCGCAAGGGCTTCATCGCCCTGGACGCCGACGGCAAGCTGGGCATCTTCCACAGCACCGCGCACCGCACCCTGCTGGTCGAGCAGGTCGCCGAGGGGCCGGCCATCGCCACCCTGTCGCCGCGCGCCAGCCGCGTACTGGTGGAGTCCAACGGGCAGATCCAGCCTTTCGTGGTCGACAACCCGCACCCGGAGGTGTCCTGGAGTTCGCTGTGGGGCAAGGTCTGGTACGAGAGCTATGACGAGCCCAAGTACGTCTGGCAGTCGACCTCGGCCAATGGCGACTTCGAGCCCAAGATGAGTCTCTCGCCGCTGACCTTCGGTACCCTGAAGGCGGCCTTCTACGCCATGCTCCTGGCCGCGCCCCTGGCCATCTGCGCGGCGATCTACACCGCCTACTTCATGGCCCCGGCCCTGCGCGGCAAGGTCAAGCCGGTGATCGAGCTGATGGAGGCGCTGCCGACGGTGATCCTCGGCTTCTTCGCCGGCCTGTTCCTCGCGCCCTATGTGGAGGGCCACCTGCCGGGCATCTTCAGCCTGCTGCTGCTCACCCCGCTGGGTATTCTGCTGGCCGCCTATGGCTGGAGCCGCCTGCCCGAGCGCATCCGCCTGCTGGTGCCGGATGGCTGGGAAGCGGCCCTGCTGATCCCGGTGATCCTGCTGGTGGCGGCCTTCTCCCTGAGCATGAGCGGTCACCTGGAGAACTGGTTCTTCGGCGGCGACATGCGCCTGTGGCTGAGCAACGACCTGGGCATTCCCTTCGACCAGCGCAACGCCCTGGTGGTGGGCCTGGCCATGGGCTTCGCGGTGATCCCGAACATCTACTCGATCGCCGAGGACGCCGTGTTCAGCGTGCCCAAGAGCCTGACCTTCGGCTCCCTGGCCCTCGGTGCGACGCCCTGGCAGACCCTGACCCGGGTGGTGATCCTCACCGCCAGCCCGGGCATCTTCTCGGCGCTGATGATCGGCATGGGCCGCGCGGTCGGCGAAACCATGATCGTGCTGATGGCCACCGGCAACACGCCGATCATGGAAATGAACATCTTCGAAGGCCTGCGCACCCTGGCCGCCAACGTGGCGGTGGAGATGCCGGAGTCGGAAGTCGGCAGTACCCACTACCGCGTGCTGTTCCTCGCCGCGCTGGTGCTGCTGTCCTTCACCTTCGTGATGAATACCCTGGCCGAGGTCATCCGTACCCGCCTGCGCAAGAAATATGCGTCGCTCTGAGAATTGGGAAGGTAGATGTCCGTGAAAACCAAAGAGCAAAACCTCAAGTCCTGGTTCAAGAGCGGCGCGCCTTGGGTCTGGATGACCGCCGGCGGCGTGGCCATCGCGGTGATCATGACCCTCGGCCTGCTGTCGGTGATCGCCACCCGTGGCCTGGCGCATTTCTGGCCGGCCGACGTGATCGAGTCCAGCTACCAGGTGCCGGGCGAAGCCCCGCGACTGCTGGCCGGCGAGCTGGTGCAGTCCGAGGAGGTGCCGCGAGCTCGGCTCAAGGCCGCAGGGTTGCCCGTGGAAACCGAAGGCGCCGAGTTCATGACGCGTCAGCTGCTCAAAGTGGGCAACCGCGAGACGTTCGGCGCCGACTTCAGCTGGGTGGTCGCCGAATGGCTGCACGACTCCGCCACCCCGGCCAACCTGCTGGTGATGGAGCGCCGCGAGTGGGGCAACTTCTACGGCTACCTGGTCAACGTCAAGCAGGGCGGCCAGCTGGTCGCCGAGGGTGATGGCGCCTGGAGCGAGCTGCAGCAGCGCATCGCGCGTATCGACGACCTGCACCAGCAGATCGCCCGGCTGGAAAAGAAGGACATCGGCCGCATCAACTACGGCCTCGAGCGCCTGCGCCTGAAGACCCGTCGCCTGGAGCTGGAAGGCACGCTGGACGCCGCCGCCCAGGCCGACCTGGACGCCGAGCGGGCGCAGTGGGACGCCGAGTACAAGGTCCTCGAAGCCCAGCTGATCGAACTCAACCAGCAGTTCAACCGCGACAGCGTCACGGTCCGCACGGTCGATGGCCGCGAGCAGGAGATCAGCCTGGGCAAGGTGGTGCGCGCCTATCAGCCGAACGCCATGGGCGTCATGGACAAGCTCGGTTTCTACTTCGCCAAGGTGTGGGAGTTCGTCAGCGAGGACCCGCGTGAGGCCAATACCGAGGGCGGCATCTTCCCGGCCATCTTCGGTACGGTGATGATGACCCTGATCATGGCGGTGATCGTCACGCCGTTCGGCGTCGTCGCGGCGATCTACCTGCGCGAGTACGCCAAGCAGGGGGCGATGACCCGGAT
This sequence comes from Pseudomonas sp. LPB0260, assembly GCF_013388395.1. Lineage (NCBI taxonomy): Bacteria > Pseudomonadati > Pseudomonadota > Gammaproteobacteria > Pseudomonadales > Pseudomonadaceae > Pseudomonas > Pseudomonas sp. LPB0260. Next base: position 1,376,796 of record NZ_CP058247.1, read on the forward strand.
CATCCGCATCGCGGTGAACAACCTGGCCGGGGTGCCGTCGATCGTCTACGGCGTGTTTGGCCTGGGCTTCTTCGTCTATGTGCTGGGCGGCTCGATCGACAGCCTGTTCTTCCCCGAGAGCGCACCGGCACCGACCTTCGGCACGCCGGGCCTGATGTGGGCCTCGCTGACCCTGGCGATCCTCGCCGTGCCGGTGGTCATCGTCGCCACCGAGGAAGGCCTGGCGCGCATTCCGCGGGCGCTGCGCGAGGGTTCCCTGGCCCTGGGCGCGACCAAGGCCGAGACCCTGTGGAAGGTGGTGCTGCCGATGGCCAGCCCGGCGATGATGACCGGCCTGATCCTCGCCGTGGCCCGCGCCGCCGGCGAAGTGGCGCCGCTGATGCTGGTGGGCGTGGTCAAGCTGGCGCCGGCGCTGCCGGTCGACGGCAACTACCCCTACCTGCACCTGGACCAGAAGATCATGCACCTGGGCTTCCACATCTACGACGTCGGCTTCCAGAGCCCCAACGTCGAGGCCGCGCGACCGCTGGTGTACGCCACCGCGTTGCTGCTGGTGCTGGTGATCGCCCTGCTCAACCTCAGTGCGGTGTATATCCGCAACCACCTGCGCGAGAAGTACAAGGCGCTGGATCACTAAGGTTTCTATATCGCCGGCGCCAGCCTCGAGGCGGCGCGGTCAACGAATTGTTAGCGTAGGGAGTCTCCCATGCAGCACCAAGCACAAGCACACGGCATCGACATCTCCGCCCTGGGCCGCGACAAGCAGAGCCTCGACATCAACAAGGAGACCGTGGCCATCGAAGTGCCCGGCCTGAACCTGTTCTACGGCGACAAGCAGGCGCTGTTCGACGTCAAGCTGAACATCCCGCGCGAGCGCGTGACCGCCTTCATCGGCCCGTCCGGCTGCGGCAAGTCGACCCTGCTGCGCACCTTCAACCGGATGAACGACCTGGTCGATGGCTGCCGCGTGGAAGGCGAGATCAACCTCGACGGGCGCAACATCTACCGCAAGGGCGAGGACGTGGCCGAACTGCGCCGCCGGGTCGGCATGGTGTTCCAGAAGCCCAACCCCTTCCCCAAGAGCATCTACGAGAACGTGGTCTACGGCCTGCGCATCCAGGGCGTGAACCAGAAGCGTGTGCTCGACGAGACCGTGGAGTGGGCGTTGAAGAGCGCGGCGCTGTGGGACGAGGTCAAGGACCGCCTGCACGACTCGGCCCTGGGCCTGTCCGGCGGCCAGCAGCAGCGCCTGGTGATCGCCCGCACCGTGGCGGTGCAGCCGGAAGTGCTGCTGCTCGACGAGCCCTGCTCGGCACTCGACCCGATCTCCACCCTCAAGGTCGAAGAGCTGATCTACGAACTGAAATCCAAGTACACCATCGTCATCGTTACCCACAACATGCAGCAGGCCGCCCGGGTTTCCGACTACACGGCGTTCATGTACATGGGCAAGCTGATCGAGTACGGCGACACCGACACCCTGTTCACCAACCCGGCGAAGAAGCAGACCGAAGACTACATCACCGGTCGTTACGGTTAAGCGGATTCCGTAGGGTGCGCCATGCGCACCACAGGGCCGGTGCGCATAGCGCACCCTACACGCAGCATTCGCGGAGTGAATTGGAATGATCAACAAAGACAGCCTCACCCATCACATCTCCCAGCAGTTCAACGCCGAGCTGGAGGAGGTGCGCAGCCACTTCCTGGCCATGGGCGGCCTGGTCGAGAAGCAGGTCAACGATGCGGTTACCGCGCTGATCGAGGCCGATTCCGGCCTGGCCCAGCAGGTGCGCGAGGTCGACGACCAGATCAACCTGATGGAGCGCAACATCGACGAGGAATGCGTGCGCATCCTCGCCCGCCGTCAGCCGGCGGCCTCCGACCTGCGCCTGATCATCAGCATCTCCAAGTCGGTGATCGACCTGGAGCGCATCGGCGACGAGTCGACCAAGATCGCCAAGCGCGCCATCCTCCTGTGCGAGGAAGGCGAGTCGCCGCGCGGCTACGTGGAGATCCGCCATATTGGCGACCAGGTGCGCAAGATGGTGCAGCAGGCGCTGGACGCCTTCGCCCGCTTCGACGCCGAACTGGCCCTGTCGGTGGCGCAGTTCGACAAGACCGTCGACCGCGAGTACAAGACCGCCCTGCGCGAGCTGGTCACCTACATGATGGAGGATCCGCGCTCGATCTCCCGGGTGCTCAACGTGATCTGGGCGTTGCGTTCGCTGGAGCGCATCGGCGACCACGCGCGCAACATCGCCGAGCTGGTGATCTACCTGGTGCGCGGCACCGACGTGAAGCACATGGGCCTGACCCGCATGCGGGAAGAGGTCGAGGGCACCGGCAAGAACGCCTGAGGCCGGCGCTGGCGGCGCCACGGGCGGACCTGCGTCGCCGTTCGCCGCTTTAGGGTTGGCCAGCTGCCAGCTGCCGCGACTATGCTAGGGGCCATTCGAAAGGGAGTGGCCGATGAGTAAAGTCAACGTACTGGTGGTGGACGATGCGACCTTCATTCGCGACCTGGTGAAGAAGGGGCTGCGCGATCACTTCCCGGGCGTACAGATCCACGAAGCCATCAACGGGCGCAAGGCCCAGCAGTTGCTCGGCCGGGTCGCCATCGACCTGATCCTCTGCGACTGGGAAATGCCCGAGATGTCCGGGCTCGAGTTGCTCAGCTGGTGCCGTGAGGAAGAGCCCCTGAAGGCCATCCCCTTCATCATGGTCACCAGCCGCGGCGACAAGGAAAACGTGGTGCAGGCGATCCAGGCCGGGGTCTCGGATTTCATCGGCAAGCCCTTCTCCAACGAGCAGCTGGTGACCAAGGTGAAGAAGGCCCTGAGCCGCGCCGGCAAGCTGCAGGCCCTCCAGGCCCAGGCGCCGAAGGCCCTGGCCAGCGGCTTCGCCAACGACTCGCTGGCCGCCCTGACCGGCGGCAAGGCCGAAGTGATCAAGCCCGTCGCGGGCGATGAAGCGAAACCCGCCGCCAGCCCCCAGCCCGTGCCGCCGAAGCCCGCGGCGCGGGCGATCAGCGCCGGCCGCGGCCAGGGGCAGCTGCGCCTGCCGGGTGGCACCATGGCCTGCGTGATCAAGGCGCTGAGCCTCAAGGAGGCGCTGTTGCTGGTCAAGCGCGGCGGCCTGCTGCCCCAGGTGCTGGAAAGTGCGGTGCTCGACCTGGAGCAGGGCGAGGGCGGCGAAGTGGCCCGGCTCAACGGCTACCTGCATGCGGTCGCGGCCTTCGAGCCGAAGCCCGACAGCGAGTGGCTGCAGCTGACCCTGCGCTTCGTCGACCAGGATCCGCAGAAGCTCGACTACCTGTCGCGCCTGATCGCCCGCGGCACCGCGCAGAAGCATTTCAGCCCCGGCGCCTGAGTGCGCCGCCGGTCGCCGCGCGGCGCGGTGGCGGGAGCTGGCTCACAACGCCGAGTCGCTCGCCTCGCGCCACAGATGGGGGACTGCTAGTCTCCAAACTCCGGATATCAAAAAGCCATAAGATCCGAGTTCGTTATGCTAGGGCGTCTGATTCTACTCTGCAGTCTATTGTCCGCAGCCGGCCAGGTTGCGGCCTTGACCATCTACAAGTACACCGATGCCAACGGCGTGGTCACCTATTCCGACCAGGCCGCGCCGGGGGCCCAGGTGTTCGTGTTCCGCGACCGCATGGTCGAGCGCCTGGACAACCAGGTGAAGCTGGAGACCCGCAAGCACGCCGCCGGCGAAACCCTGCTGGTGCGCAACGACCTCTATGCCCCGGTGCAGGTCGAGCTGAAGCTGGTGGATGTCGACAACGCCGTCGGCGCGCCGGATGAGCCGATCAACTGGGTGCTGCCGCCGCGCAGCAAGATCCGCCTGGCCACCCTGGCCCCGCGCGATGCCAGCCAGCCGCTGCGCTACACCCCCAAGCTGCGCTACGCCCTCGGCGATCCGCGCCTGGTGCCGAGCGAGCAGCGCTATCCGCTGCCCTGGCGCGGCGGGCCGTTCCGCCTGACCCAGGGCGCCAACGGCAAGTACAGCCACTTCACGCCCAAGGGCCGCTATGCCCTGGACATCGCCATGCCCGAGGGCACGCCCATCGTCGCGGCGCGCAGCGGCGTGGTGGTGAAGACCGAGAACCAGCAGAGCGGGCGCGGCAACAACCCGTCCGGCAACTACGTGCGCATCCTCCACGACGACGGCACCATGGGCGTCTACCTGCACCTGATGAAGGGCTCGGTCAGGGTCCACGAAGGCGTCCGGGTGAATGCCGGCCAGCAGATCGCCCGCTCCGGCAACACCGGCAACAGCACCGGGCCGCACCTGCACTTCGTGGTGCAGCGCAATGTCGGCCTGGCCCTGGAGTCGATCCCGTTCAGCTTCGCCCAGCCGGTCGACAGCCTGCCCAACTTCGCCGTCGGCGGCGAATGAAAAACCCCGCTGCCGGCTCGATAGCGCTCGAGCCGGCAACGGGGTTTTCCTGTGCCTGCTGCTAGCCGCGCTAGCGGAACGCCAGGTCGCGCAGGAACAGGGTGATCGGCGGGAACATGATCAGCAGCACCGACATCAGCAGCAGGATGATGAAGAACGGCAGGCTGCCGCGCACCACGTCCACGTAGGGGCGGCGGAAGACCGCGATGGCGGTGAAGATGTCGCAGCCGAAGGGTGGCGTGGCCGAGCCGATCGCCGCCTGCAGGGTGATGATGGTGCCGACCAGCACCGGGTCGAGGCCGGACAGGCGCACCGCCGGGGCGAAGATCGGCACCAGGATCAGCATCACCACGATCGGGTCGACGAACATGCAGCCGAGGAAGAAGGCGATCGAGATGATGATCAGCAGTTCGGTCGGCGAGGCGCTCATGATGCCGATGCCGCTGAGGATCGCCTGGGGAATCTGGGCGAAGGAGATCACCCAGGAGAACGCCGAGCCGGCCGCCACCAGGATGAACACCACGGCGGTGATCAACCCGGTGGACAGGGCGATGGACGACAGATCGCCGAACTTCACCCGACGGTAGATCAGCACCTCCAGAATCAGCGCGTAGAGCACCGATACCGCGGCCGCCTCGGTGGGGCTGAACACCCCGGAGTAGATGCCGCCGATGGTCAGCACCGGCAACAGCAGCGGGAGGATGGCGCGGCGGCAGGTGACCAGGCGCTCCATCCAGCTGAACTTCTCGCCGCTGGGGATGCCGGTGACGCGCGCGTAGATGTAGCAGTAGCCAGCCAGCAGGGTCATCAGCAGCAGGCCCGGGCCGATGCCGGCGATGAACAGCTCGGCCACCGAGGTGCCGGACACCACGCCGTAGATGATCATGCCGATGCTCGGCGGAATCAGCAGGGCGATGTCCGAGGCGTTGATGATCAGCGAGATGGCGAAGCTGTCCTTGTAGCCCTGTTGCAGCATCTTCGGCCGCATGATGCTGCCGACACCGACCACCGTGGCCTGGGTCGAGCCGGAGAGGGCGCCGAACAGCGCGCAGCTCAGCGCCGTGGTCACCGCCATGCCGCCACGCACGTGGCCGACGAAGGCCATGGCCACGTCCAGCAGGCGATTGGCGGTGGCGCCGCGGGTGATGATGTCGGCGGCGAGGATGAACATCGGCACCGCCACCAGGGCGGCCGGGCGGATGCCGGCGATCATCTGCTGGATGATGAACTCCGGGCCCATGGTGAAGAAGAACGTGAAGCCGGCGGCGGCGGCGGCCAGCAGCGTGGTCATCATGGGGAAGCCGGCCAGCAGCAGGACCAGCATGATGAGCAGCAGGGCGGTGGTCATATCCATGGCGACGGCACTCAGGGTTGCGGCGGAAGGGGGGTGTCGACGTGGCGCGGCGGCGCCTCGCGCCGGCCGAGCAGGACCAGCAACTGGGTGAAGGCGTGGCGCAGGAACTGCAGGCCGGTCATGCCCAGCCCCAGGGGGATCACCAGGTAGATGTAGTGCAGCGGCATCTGCAGCGCCGAGGAGGCGCGGCCGACGCGGGCGGCCGACTCCACGTAGCCGACCGCCGCCCAGGTCAGCCAGAGCATCAGTGCGGCGGTGAGCAGGTTGATCAGCAGCAGGCTGGCGGCGGCCGGCTTGCCGGTCAGCTGCTCGACGAAGGCGCTCATGCTGATGTGCCGGCTATGCCGGGCGGCATAGCTGCAGCCGACGAAGGTGACGAAGATGATGAGGAACTGGTTGAGCTCCTCGGAGAAATAGATGCTCTGGTTGAACAGGTAGCGGCCGAACACGTTGCCGACCGAGTTCAGCGCCATCAGCAGGATGGCGCTGGCGAGGATGAAAGCCTCGAGCTTCTCCAGCAACCAATCCAACTTGTGCAACCAAGACATAGCCACCTCCAGCCCGTCGTCGAGACGTCGAGTCGACGGACATTGTTCTTGTTGTGGAAGCCAGACCTTATCCCCGGTCAAAAATCATGTCAATTAATATTTGAATCAGTACATGTGTGCCATATTTGTGCAAATGTAATGATTCTGCCCTGTTTTAGAACACGAAGTGCATGGGCGGCGGCGTCTCGCCGAACAGCCCATTGAGCGTAGCCAGCCCGGCCTGCAGGCGCGAGCGGCTCTGCTCGGCGCCCAGGCTGATGCGCACGTGCTGGTTGCTGCGGTCGGCAGTGGCCAGGAAGGGTTCGGCGGGGAAGATCATCACCCCTTCCTGGCGTGCGCGGCGGGCGAACTTCTCCGGCTGCCAGTGGGAGGGCAGCTCGGCCCAGATGTGCATGCCGTTGGGATGGGCCCTGAAGCGGCAGCCGTCGAGCAGCTCGCGGGCGATCTGCTGGCGCGCCGCGAACTCCTGCTGCTGGAAGGCGACCATGCGCTCCAGGGTGCCGTCCTGCATCCACCAGCTGGCGATCTCGAAGGGCATCAGGGTGGCCATCCAGGTGGTGCTGCGCAGGCGGCCGATGGCCTGCTGCACCAGGTGCGGCGGGGTGATCAGGTAGCCGGCACGCATGCCCGGCAGGGTGATCTTGGTCAGGCTGGTGGCGTAGAAGCTGCGCTCCGGGATCAGCGCCGACAGCGGCGGGTGGCGGTCCGGTTGCAGGGCGCCGTAGACATCGTCCTCGACCACGGTCAGGTCATAGCGGCGGGCCAGTTCGGCGATCGCCTGGCGGCGCTCCAGGCCCATTGTGTCGGTGGTCGGGTTGTTCATGGTCGGGGTGCAGAACAGCACCCGCGCGCCGCCCTGCTTGCAGGCCGCCTCCAGCGCATCCGGGAGCAGGCCCTGGTCGTCGGTGGCGATGCCCTTGAGGTTGAAGTGCAGGGTCTGCGCCAGCGCCAGCAGCAGCATGCAGGTCTCCCGCTCGCACAGCACCGTGTCGCCGGGCTTGAGCACGGTGGCCATGGCGATGGTCAGGGCGTGGGCGGCGCCGTTGCAGAACAGCATGTGGTCGGGATTGGCCGGCATCTTCTGCTGCGCCAGCCAGGTGCAGACCACCTCGCGGTGCTGGGTCAGGCCCTGGGTCGGGTGGAAGGAGGTGATGAAGTCATCGCGCCCCTCCCGGGCCAGGCGCTCCAGGCCCTCGCGGTAAAGCCTGACGTGGCGCTGGGTGCACACCGGGTGGGCGGTGGACAGGTCGATGCCACGGTGCGGGTCCTCGTGCTCGTCGGTGGACAGGTAGTCCGACTCGTGGCTGACGTGGCGGCTGCGCACGAAGGTGCCGCTGCCGACCTGGGCGTAGATGGCGCCCTGCTTCTCCGCATGGGCATAGGCGTTGCTCACCGTCTGCACGCTGACGCCCAGGGTCTCGGCCAGCTCGCGGTGGGTCGGCAGCTTGCTGCCGGGCAGCAGCGCGCCGCTGTTGATCGCCTCGGTCAGGGCGTTGCCGATGGCCAGGTATTTCGGTTGGCCGGAACGGATAAAGGGCTTCAGATCAATTGTCATAGAACAATAAATTCCTTGACGATGATTGTAATGATCATAATATGGGTCTCGAACGCTATTGACCTGTATTTGTAGCGGTCACTTTAGCAGGTTTCAGTACAATTTCTCCAGGGTGGTCGATTGACCGCGGTGCCGGAACGGCATGGCTCCTGGAGGGTGCGGGGAAGGGCTGTCATGGCCGCCCCGCATTGCAGCGATGTCGTCCGCCCGGTTGTTGCCCGGCGGGCTGATAGAGGCCTGAACGCCACGGCGTTCGTTATCGAGATGCTGTCATGAGTGAAATCGCGTTGAATTTCAGCCGTGAAGAGTACGCCCAGCGACTGGCCAAGGTGCGCGCCGCCATGGTCGAGCGGGGGATCGCCACGCTGATCGTCCACGACCCGTCGAACATGGCCTGGCTGACCGGCTATGACGGCTGGTCCTTCTATACACCGCAGTGCGTGGTGGTCGGCCAGAGCGGCAATCCGCTGTGGTACGGCCGCGGCATCGACGCCAACGGCGCCCGCCGTACCGTCTACCTGCCGGAGGAGGACATCGCCTCCTACAGCGACCGCTATGTGATGAACCCGCCGCACCACGCCCTCGACTACCTGTGCGAGCAGGTGCTGCCGGCCCGGGGCTGGACCGCCGGGGTGATCGGCGTGGAGATGGACAACTACTACTACAGCGCCACCTCGCACCAGGCGCTGCAGCGGGGCCTGCCGAAGGCTCAGCTGGTGGACGCCACCGGCCTGGTCAACTGGTGCCGGGCGATCAAGTCGACGCAGGAAGTCGAGTACATGCGCGTCGCCGCGCGTATCGTCGAGAACATGCACCGGGCGATCATCGAGATGATCGAGCCGGGCCTGCCGAAGAACGTGCTGGTCGGCGAGATCTACCGGGTCGCCTGCGTCGGTCACGACGGCAAGTTCGGCGACTACCCGGCCATCGTGCCCATGCTGCCGTCGGGCAAGGACGCCTCGGCGCCGCACCTGACCTGGGACGACCGGCCGTTCAAGAAGGGCGAAGGCACCTTCTTCGAGATCGCCGGCTGTCACAAGCGCTACCACTGCCCGCTGTCGCGCACCGTCTACCTGGGCGAGCCCTCGGCGGCGTTCCGCAAGGCCGAGGAGGCGATCAACGCCGGCCTCGAGGCCGGTCTGGCGGTGGCCAAGCCGGGCAACACCTGCGGCGACATCGCCCGCGAACTGAACAGCACCCTGCGCCGTTACGGCTACGACCGCGGCGACAACCGCTGCGGCTACCCGATCGGTCTGAGCTACCCGCCGGATTGGGGCGAGCGCACCATGAGCCTGCGCGAAAGCGACACCACGGTGTTGCAACCGGGCATGACCTTCCACTTCATGCCGGGCCTGTGGCTGGACGACTGGGGGCTGGAGACCACCGAAAGCATCCTGATCACCGAAAGCGGCGTGGAAACCCTTTGCGACTTCCCGCGCCAACTGTTCGTGAAGGCTTGAGATGAGTGCAGCACAGATGAATATTTCTCCCGAATCCGACCTGCAGGCGACCAGTCTCTCGACTATCGCCGAGGTCGGCGAAAGCACCATCAGCAGCACCGTCGACTTCGAGCGCGACGGTGTGCAGCACGGCTTCCTCAAGCTGCCGTACTCCCACGACCAGTCGGCCTGGGGCTGCATCATGATCCCCATCACCGTGGTGAAGAACGGCGCGGGTCCCACCGCGCTGCTCACCGGCGGCAACCACGGCGACGAGTACGAGGGCATCACCGCGTTGCTCAAGCTGGCCGGCGAGCTGCGTGCCGAGGACGTCCAGGGCCGGGTGATCATCGTCCCGGCGATGAACTACCCGGCGGTGCAGAACGGCAGTCGCACCTCGCCGATCGACAAGGGCAACATGAACCGCTCGTTCCCCGGCAACCCCCACGGGGCCATGACCGAGCGCATCGCCGACTACTTCCAGCGCTACCTGATCCCGCTGTGTGACTACGCTTTGGATATCCACTCCGGTGGCAAGACCCTGGACATCCTGCCCTTCGCCGCGGCCCACCGGCTGCCCGACCCCGAGCAGGAAGCCAAGTGTATCGAGGGCGCCCGGCTGTTCGGCACCGCCGCCAGCATGATCCTCTTCGAGCTGGATGCGGCCTCACTGTACGACACCGCCGTGGAAGCCCAGGGCAAGGTGTTCGTCACCACCGAGCTGCGCGGCGGCGGCACCAGTACGCCGCAGACCATGGCCCTGGCCGACCGTGGGGTGCGCAACTTCCTCAAGTTCGCCGGAATCATCGAAGGCGAACTGGAACTGGCGGACGAGCCGGCGCTGCAGCTGGATATGCCCGACGCCAGCTGCTACGTGCAGAGCGTGCACCGCGGCATTCTCGAGCTGGCCCTGAGCCTGGGCGATCGGGTGCGGCGCGGCGACCTGGTGGCGCGGGTGCATGCCTTCGAGCGTACCGGCACGCCGGCGGTGGAATACCGCGCCGAGCGTGACGGGATGCTGGTGGCGCGGCGTTTCCCCGCGCTGGTGGACATAGGCGACACCCTGGCGGTGATCGCCGACGTAATCGAAGGCTGAAGACAAGCGGGCTCAGTCGCGAATTCCTTAGAAAAACAAGCGGAGACCTCACCATGAGCAAGTTCAGCACACTGAAGAAGGCGGCCCTGGCCGCGGCAATGGGCCTGGCCCTGGCGGGTCAGGCGAGCCTGGCGACGGCGGCCGAGGAGTGGAAGTTCGCCCTGGAGGAGATCAGCGGCAGCGTGCAGGACGCCTACGCGCAGAAGTTCAAGCAGCTGGTGGAAGAGAAGAGCGGCGGCGACATCACCGTCACCGTCTATCCGTACGGCGCCCTGGGCGAGTCGGAAGACCTCACCGAGCTGGTGGCCAACGGCGTCCTGCAATTCACCCACGGCTCCACCGGCATCCTCGGCTCCACCGCGCCGGGCATGCAGGTGTTCTCCGTGCCCTACCTGCTGTCGCAGAACAACAAGGTCAACCTCGAGCTGCTGACCGAAAGCCCGACCATCTACGGGCCCATGGCCGACAAGCTGAAGACCCGCAACCTGCGCCTGCTGAGCATGTACCCGGAAGGCGAGATGGTCTGGACCACCAACAAGGTGGTGCGCAAGCCGGCCGACTTCGCCAACGTGAAGATGCGCGTGATGGCCTCGCCGATGCTGGTCGAAGCCTACAAGTCGTTCGGCGCGGTGCCCACCCCGCTGCCGTACTCCGAGGTCTACGGCGCCCTGCAACTGAAGATGGTCGACGGCCAGGAGAACCCGATCTTCGCCATCGAGGAGATGAAGTTCTACGAGGTCACCGATGTGCTGACCTGGTCCGGCCACCAGCAGTTCACCGTCGCCGTGCTGTCCAACGAATCCTGGTACCAGGGCCTGCCGGCGGCGCAGCGCAAGATCATCGACGAGACCGTGGATGAGTTGGCGCCCTATATCTTCGAGACCCAGGCCAAGTACAACCAGGAGCGCCTGGAGAAGATCCAGCAGGCCAAGCCGGGCATCCAGCTGGTGCGCCTGAACGAGGAAGAGCAGGCCGCCTTCCGCGAGGCCAGCCAGACCATGCGTGACAAGCTGGTGGAGCTGGCCGGTCCGGAAGCCGGGGCTGCCCTCGAGGCGCTGGAGGCGGAGATCGCCGAGCTGGAAAAGAAGTACTAAGACGCGCGAGTCGAGCGTGAGCCGGCGGGGCTTGTCCCGCCGGCTTTGTCATACCTGGAGCGCAGGGCAGTTCTGCGCCGGAGCGGTTCTATGCGTTTGGACAGTTACGACCTGAAGATACTGCGCATCCTCCAGCACAACGGGCGCATCACCAAGTCCAGCCTGGCCGAGGCCATCAACCTGTCGGTCAGCCCGTGCTGGGAGCGGGTCAAGCGCCTGGAGGAAGCCGGCATCATCCGCGGCTATGGCGCCCAGTTGAACACCGAGATTCTCCTCAAGCGCGCGGCGGTGATGGTCGAGATCACCCTCAAGCAGCACAACCGCGAGGCCTTCGCGCGTTTCGAGAAGGCCATGCTGGACTGCCCGCAGGTGACCGAGTGCTACGCCACCGGCGGCGGCGTCGACTACATCGTCAAGGTCATGGCCGAGGACATCGACCAGTACCAGCGCCTGGTCGATCGCTGGCTGATGGCCGACCTGGGCATCGAACGCTACTTCACCTACATCGTCACCAAGACCATCAAATGCGCCGAGCCGCCGCTGGAGCTGGAGTCCGGCGACGGCGATTAACCACGGCGAGCAGGGCCGGTTGCCGGCCCCGGGCGGTCAGCGGCTGGTGCCGATGCTCTGCAGCGCCGGGCGATGGCGGTAGATCAGCAGCCCCAGGGTCACGGCATAGAGCCCGATGACCACCAGGCCCACCCACTGGATCTCGAACGGGGTGAACTTGAACAGCAGCACCAGGGCGGTGAGCAGGCCGACGTTCAGGGCGATAAAGCGTCCATGGCCGAGCTTGGCCACGGTGATGCCGAGGTTGTCGGTGTACAGGCGCACCAGGGAGTCGACCGAGTTGATCACGAAGATCACCCCGACGCCGAGCATGGCCAGCTTCCAGAACTGGCTGACCTCGATGCCCAGGTCGAAGTAGCCGTAGAGCACGGAGAACCAGATCGCCAGGGGAATCGACGGTATCACCAGCAGCGCCAGCAGCAGCTGCCAGGTGCGCAGGCCGCCGACGAAGCGCGAGACGAACTGGCCGATCATCACGCTCCAGGCGAACCACCAGAACAGGTAGAAGGCGTGGTAGTCGCCCAGCGGCAGGATGAAGCCGTGCAGCTCGGCGAAGTAGCCGCTGCCGATCTTCGCCGCCGCGTCGGCGAAGTAGCCCACGCCGAGATCGCCTGCCCACCACATGCCGAGAATCAGGGCGAAGAACAGCCAGGTCGAGCCGACGCTGAGGATCTTCAGGTAGCGGATGTCGGTGCTGGAATAGACAGCCGCGAGGATGATCCCCACCACCACCAGGTAGGCCAGGGTGTCCCCCAGCTCCGGCGCGTACCAGGCGATGTTGACCAGGAACAGGTAGGCGGTGAAGGCGCAGGTGGAGACGATCACCAGGTTGTTGACCAGCTTCACCGGGCGCAGCTCGAACAGCTTGACCCGCGGTTCGACCACGCAGAAATAGAAGGTGGTGATGAAGTAGAAGGCCCAGATCAGGAAGCCCCAGAAACCGAACTCCACCGCCAGGGGATTGGAGAACTGGTACTGGGCCTCCTCGGCATAGGTGGGGAACTCGGTCAGCGGGAAGATGATCAGGCCCATGTCCAGGCCGGAGGTGAAGAGGATGGCCAGGAAGGTGAACAGGCCCACCGGCTCCGGGCCGGTGCAACGCAGGTTGCCCCAACGCACCAGCACCAGCAGGGTGGCCGCAAGCAAGGCGATGATCGCCCCCGATAGAATCAGATTCATAGAGCCCTCATGTGCCGTGAGCGAGCGGTCCCTCGTTCGACTCGGCGGCAATTTCTTGTTGGAGTGACGTCTCGCACCCGACCACGCCTGGCGTGGTCGATGCCGGCACCATCCTGGCCAGTCAAAGCGACCGCTGCATGCCCGAGGGCGTCGCCAAGCGTCGTGATCCCGGCTCGTCGCCCGGGCCAAAGCCGCGTACTAGCCAATCTGCGCCCCGATCCGGCCAAAACCGCCGGGCCCTGGGCGGCGCCGAAAAAAATCGTCTGCAGGGCCCGGCAAAGAAAAAAAACCAGGCGCGCAGCCCCGGCTAAGAGAAAAAACCGCGCGCCCATCCCCCCTAAAGTGGAAGCCGTAAACACGCACCACGCCCTGCAGCACGCACTCGCTGCGCCAGGGCCCGCAGAGGGGACGCCGTCCATGCACACACTGAAAGATCCGCGCCTGGTTCGCCAGCTGGCCTACGTCAACGGCAAATGGGTCGCCGGCAACGAAGGTCGCGACGAGGCGGTCATCGATCCGGCCAGCGAAGAAATCATCGGCCGCTGCACCCTGCTCGACCAGGATCAGGTCGCCGCCGCCATCGACGCCGCCGAGGCGGCCTTTCCGGCCTGGCGCGCCCGCTCGGTGGACGAGCGCGGCGCCATCCTCGGCAAGTGGCACGACCTGCTGCTGGAGAACAAGGAAGACCTGGCCCGGCTGATGACCCTGGAGCAGGGCAAGCCGCTGGACGAGGCCCGCGGCGAGATCGACTACGCCGCTTCCTTTGTCCGCTGGTTCGCCGAGGAGGCGCGCCGCGCCTATGGCGAGACCATCCCCAGCCACATCCGCAACGCCCAGCTGGGCAGCGTACGCGAGCCGATCGGCGTCGCCGCGCTGATTACCCCGTGGAACTTCCCCTGCGCGATGATCACCCGCAAGGCCGCCGCGGCCCTGGCCGTGGGCTGCACTGTGCTGGTCAAGCCGGCCGGCGAGACGCCGTTCTCCGCCCTGGCCCTGGCCGAACTGGCCGAGCGTGCCGGCTTCCCCGCCGGGGTGTTCAACGTCATCACCGGCGAGCCGGAAATGGTCTCCCAGGTGCTCTGCGCCAGCGACAAGGTCAAGGCGCTGTCCTTCACCGGCTCGACCCGGGTCGGCCGCCTGCTGCTGCAGCAGGCCGCGGCCACGGTGAAGAAGTGCTCGATGGAGCTGGGCGGCAACGCACCCTTCATCGTGCTGCCGGACATGGACGTGGAGCAGGCCGCCCAGGCAGCGATCGACGCCAAGTTCCAGACCACCGGCCAGGACTGCCTGGCGGCCAACCGCATCTTCGTGCATCGCTCGCTGTATGAGCCGTTCCTCGCCGCCTTCGCCCGGCGCATGGGCGAGCTGACCGTCGGCAACGGCCTGATCCGCGGGGTCAACCAGGGCCCGCTGATCAACGCCAAGGCGGTGGCCAAGGCCCAGGAGCTGGTGGACGACGCCGTGGCCAAGGGCGCCCGCCTGCTGGTCGGCGAACAGGACCAGGCGCCGGGGCGCAACTACTTCATGCCGACCCTGCTGGCCGATGTGACCGCGGACATGCGCGTCTACCGCGAGGAGAACTTCGCCCCGGTGGCCGGCGTGCTGGCCTGGGACGACCTGGAGCAGCTGATCGCCCAGGCCAACGACACCGAGTACGGCCTGGCCGCCTATGTCTATGGTTACGACATGCGCCAGGTGTGGCGCCTGCTGCGCGGCCTGGAGTTCGGCATGGTCAGCGTCAACTCGGTGAAGATGACCGGCCCGCCCGTACCCTTCGGCGGCGTCAAGCAGTCCGGCCTCGGCCGCGAGGGCTCGCGCCACGGCCTCGATGAATACAGCCAGATCAAGTACTACTGCCTGGGCAACCTGCCCAGCGCCAGCGGAAGTTAATCGCGCTCAGCTGCCTGAACGCCACCCGAAACCGAATCGAACGAGGGCAATGCCATGACCATCGACACCCAGAAGATCATCGAGATCGACCGCCAGAACGTGTTCCACGCCTCCACCCACCTGAAGCAGCATGCCCACGGCGAGAGCCCGGCGCGCATCGTCACCGGCGCCAAGGGCATCCGCATCCAGGATTCCCTGGGCAACGAGTTCATCGACGGCTTCGCCGGCCTGTACTGCGTGAACATCGGCTACGGCCGCACCGAGATGGCCGAGGCGATCTACGAGCAGGCCAAGCAGCTGGCCTACTACCACACCTATGTCGGCCACACCACCGAGGGCATGGCGACCCTGTCCGAGCGCATCGTCAGGCTCGCCGGCCAGGGCATGAGCAAGGTCTACTACGGCATGTCCGGTTCGGACGCCAACGAGACCCAGCTCAAGCTGGTCTGGTACTACAACAACATCCTCGGCCGTAAGGAGAAGAAGAAGGTCATCTCCCGCGACCGCGGCTACCACGGCTCGAGCATCGCCTCCGGCTCCATGACCGGCCTGCCGGTGTTCCACGCCCACTTCGACCTGCCGCTCGAGCGCATCAAGCACACCGTCGCGCCGGTCTACTACCGCCGCCCCGACGACGGCATGAGCGAGCTGGAGTTCTCCCGCTACTGCGCGCAGAAGCTCGAGGAGATGATCCTCGCCGAAGGCCCGGACACCGTCGCGGCGATGATCGGCGAGCCGGTGCTCGGCACCGGCGGCATCGTGCCGCCGCCGCAGGGCTACTGGGCGGAGATCCGCAAGGTGCTGGACAAGTACGACATCCTGCTGATCGCCGACGAAGTGGTCTGCGGTTTCGGCCGCCTGGGCGTGGACTTCGGCTCGCAGTACTACGAGATGAAGCCGGACCTGATCACCGTGGCCAAGGGCCTGACCTCGGCCTACCAGCCGCTGTCCGGGGTGATCGTCGGCGAGCGCGTGTGGCAGGTGCTGGAGCAGGGCACCGACACCTACGGCGCCATCGGCCACGGCTACACCTACTCCGGCCACCCCATGGGCATCGCCTCGGCGATCGCCAACCTGGACATCATCGAGCGCGAGAACCTCACCGCCAACGCCCGCGACACCGGCGCCTACCTGCAGCAGCGCATGCAGGAGACCTTCGGCAACCACCCGCTGGTCGGCGAGGCGCGCGGCATCGGCCTGCTGGCGGCCCTGGAGTTCTCCAGCGACCGCAGCAAGCGTCAGCACTTCGACCCGAACCTCAAGGTCGGCCCGCAGATCTCCGCGGCCTGCCTGGAAGAGGGCCTGATCGCCCGGGCCATGCCGCACGGCGACATCCTCGGCTTCGCCCCGCCGCTGGTGGTCACCCGTGGCGAGATCGATGACATCGTCGCCCGCGCCGAGCGGGCGGTGAACAAGGTCACCGACAAGCTGATCAGCAGCGGCGCCTGGCAGGCCAAGTAACCGGCCAGGTCAACGCGGGGGGCATCGAGACGGTGGCCCCCGCTTGCGTTCACAGGTTGGACTTTGAACATGAATGAGCAACTGACCCTGCAAGACATCTACCGGGCCCGCCAGCGCATCGCCGGTCTGGCCCTGCGCACCCCGCTGGTGCGTTCCGAATCGCTGTCGCGGCGCTGGAACTGCGAGGCCTGGCTCAAGCTCGACTGCCTGCAGCCCACCGGCGCCTTCAAGCTGCGCGGCGCGGTCAACGCCCTGCTCGGCCTGGATGCGGCGCAGCGCCAGCGCGGCGTGGTGACCATGTCCACCGGCAACTTCGGTCGCGCCCTGGCCTACGCCGGCCAGCACCTGGGCATTCCGGTCAAGGTGTGCATCTCGCGCCTGGTGCCGGAGAACAAGGTCGAGGCCCTGCGCCGCAGTGGCGCCGATCTGGTGATCCACGGGCAGATTCAGGACGAGGCCGACGTCGAGGCGCGGCGCCTGCGCGACGAGCAGGGCCTGGCCTATGTCTCGCCGTTCGACGATCCGCTGGTCATCGCCGGCCAGGGCACCTGCGGCCTGGAGATCATGGAGGAGCAACCGGACATCGACATGCTGTTCGCCGGCCTGTCCGGCGGCGGCCTGATCGCCGGCATCGGCCTGGCGGTGAAGAGCATCAACCCGCGGGCCGAGGTGATCGGCGTGAGCATGAACGAGGGCGCGGCGATGCTCGAGAGCCTGGCCGCCGGCCATCCGGTGCAGGTGCCCGAGGTGGCGTCGCTGGCCGACAGCCTGGGCGGCGGCGTCGGTCTGGACAACGCCTGGAGCTTCGCCATGACCCAGCGCTACATGGACCGCGGCTACCGGGTCGACGAGGCGCAGATCGCCCGCGCCATGGTGCATTTCCTGCGCGAAGAAAAACTCCTGGTCGAGGGCGCCGCCGCCGTCGGCGTGGCCGCCGTCGAGCAGCACCAGCTGGACCTGAGCGGACGCCGCGTGGCGTTCGTGGTCAGCGGCCAGAACCTGTCCACCGCCACCTTTGCCGAGGCCTGCCGCCTGGCCGGAGAACGCCCTTATGAAAATCTATAACCGCCAGCAGATCGCCGAGCGGGTCAAGCTCGACCCGGCCGCCCTGGAAGCCGTCGAGGCCGGTTTCGCCGCCCTCGGCCGCGACGAGGTGGCGATGCCGCCGATCCTCAGCATGAACATCGCCGAGAGCAACGGCGAGGTCGACGTGAAGACCGCGCACATCCGCGGCTGGCCGCGTTTCGCGGTGAAGATCAGCCCCGGCTTCTTCGACAACCCCAAGCTCGGCCTGCCCAGCCTCAACGGCCTGATGCTGCTGTTCTCGGCCAAGACCGGGCTGGTCGATGCGGTGCTGTTCGACGAGGGCTACCTGACCGACATCCGCACCGCCCTGGCCGGCGCCATCGCCGCCAAGCACCTGGCCCGCGAGGACGCCCAGCGCGTCGCGGTGATCGGCGCCGGCCTGCAGGCCGAGCTGCAGGTCGCGGCCCTGCGCCTGGTGCGTGACATCCGCGAGGTGCATGTGCACGCCCGCGACCGCAGCAAGGCCGAGGCCTATGCCGCGCGCCTGCGCGAGCAGTACGGCCTGGCGGTGGCGGTGCACGACAGCGCCGCCGCGGCCTGCGCCGAGGCCGACATCGTGGTCACCACCACCCCGGCCCGCGAGCCGGTGCTGCGCTGGAGCGACCTGCCCAAGGGCGTGCACGTCACCGCCATGGGCTCGGACAACCCGCACAAGAACGAGCTGGAGCCGACCATCCTGGCCAGCGCCGATGTCGTGGTGGTCGATCGCCTCAGCCAGTCCCGCGCCCTCGGCGAGCTGCACCACGCCCCGGCCCTGGAGCGCGAGGTGTTCGAGCTGGGCAGCCTGATCGCCGCGGGGCGCAAGGCGCGCAGCGGCGCCGAGCAGATCACCGTGTGCGACCTGACCGGCACCGGGGTGCAGGACACCGCCATCGCCAACTACGCCGCGCGCCTGCTCGAGGAGGCCTGAGATGATCCAGTCCTTCGCCGAGTTCCAGGCCCTGCAGCAGACCTTCGAGCACGTGCGCGCCTGCGATGACGGCCACGTGCGCATCGGCCTGGTGCAGCTGGCCAGTGATTTCACCCTGGAGAACGAGTGGCGCCAGCTGCTCGGCGAGCGGGTCGAGCTGTACAGCACCCGCACCCCCTGCAGCCCGACCGTGACCCCGGACGGGCTGCGCGGCCTGGCCCAGGGCCTGAGCCAGTCCAGCGCGTTGCTGGTGCCGGGCATGCCCCTGGACGTGCTGGCCTTCGGCTGCACCTCGGGGAGCATGCTGATCGGTGAACAGGAGGTGACCCGGCTGCTCAACCAGGCGCACCCCGGCGTGCCGGTGACCAACCCCTGGAGCGCGGTCAAGGCGGCCCTGCGCGGCCTCGACGCGCGGCGCATCGCGGTGCTCACGCCCTATATCGGCGAGGTCAACTACCCGATCTACCAGGGCCTGCAGCAGGCCGGCCACGAGGTGGCGGCCTTCGGCACCTTCGGCGTGCTGGAGGATGCCGAGATCCCGCGGATTCCCGAGGCGGCCATCGAGCAGGCGGCGCGCGAGCTGCTGATCGGCCAGCGGGTCGACGCGCTGTTCCTCTCCTGCACCAACCTGCGCACCCTGGGCATGCTCGCTGAACTGGAGCGCAGCCTGGGCCTGCCGGTGATCTCCAGCAACCAGGCGATGTTCTGGCATGCCCTGCAACTGGCCGGCTGCGTGCACCGGCCCCAGGGTTTCGGTACCTTGCTGACCGACAGCTACGCGTTGGCTTGAAGGGCGCACGCACGCGCCCGGCCAGCGTGCTGCAGCGGGGAGTCTGAGGTGCAGGACAGACAGAAGGGCTTGCTGTTGACCGCGTTCGGGGTGCTGGTGCTGTCCCCGGACGCCCTAGTGTTGCGCTGGCTGGCCGCCGATGCCATGCAGGTCCTGGCCTGGCGCGGCCTGCTCATGGCCATCGGCCTGGGCCTGCTGCTGGCCTGGCGCTACCGTGGCGGGCTGCCGGCCGCCGTCCGCCGTTGCGGCTGGGTCGGCCTGGGCTGCGGGCTGTGTTACTGCGGCAGCACCATCGGCTTCGTCCAGGCCATCACCCTGGCCGGGGCGGCCAATACCCTGCTGATCCTCAGCATCGCCCCGCTGATCGCCGCGGCCCTGGCCTGGCTGTTCCTCGGCGAACGCCTGGCGCTGCGCACCCTGCTGGCGATCCTGATCTGCGTCGGCGGGGTGCTGCTGATCGTCGCCGACGAGGCGCCGGGCAACAGCCTGGTCGGCAACGCCTGGGCCCTGGCGGCCGCCACCCTGCTGGCCGGCAACTTCACCCTGGCGCGCAGCCGCCCGACGGTGGACATGAGTCCGGCGCTGCTTCCCGGCGCCCTGCTGGTGTCGCTGCTGGGTTTCCTGATCGGCGGCAGCCCGGAGCTGAGCGTGCCGCAGTGGGCCGGCCTGGCCTTCATGGCGGGGGTGCTGCTGCCGTTGGCCTTCATGCTGATCCAGCTCGGACCGCGCTGGATCAGTGGCACCGAGGTGGGCCTGCTGCTGTTGCTGGAGGTGGTGCTGGGGCCGCTGTGGGTCTGGTGGCTGCTGGGCGAGGCGCCGAGCAGCCAGGTGCTGCTCGGCGGCGGCCTGATCTTCCTCACCCTGTGCGGCCACAGCCTGCTGGGCTGGCGCCGCGGGCCGGCGGCCCAGGCCGGCTGAGCGGGTCAGTCCAGGCGCAGCACCTTGGCCAGGAGGATCTTCGGCCCCTTCATCTTCTTGACGATGATGCGCAGGCCCTCGACCTCCAGCACCTCTTCTTCCTCCGGTACCCGCTTGAGGGTCTCGTAGACCAGCCCAGCCAGGGTTTCCGCCTCGACATGGTCGAGGTTGACCCCGAGCAGGCGCTCGACCTTGAACAGCGGCGTGTCGCCGCGCACCAGCAGCTTGCCCGGCTGGTAGGCGAGGATGCCGCGCTCGGCCTTGCGGTGTTCGTCCTGGATGTCGCCGACCAGGGCCTCGAGCACGTCCTCCATGGTCAGGTAGCCGATCACCTTGCCGTCGGCCTCCTCGACCAGGGCGAAATGCGCGCCGCCCTGGCGGAACTGCTCGAGCAGGCTGGACAGCGGCAGGTGCCGGGTGACCCGTTCGATCGGGTGCATCAGCTCGGAGATCTTCAGCGCCGAGGGCAGCATCTCCAGCAGCGACAGGTGCAGCAGCAGGTCCTTGATGTGCAGCACGCCGACGAAGTCCTCGGCCTCGGTGTCGTACACCGGGTAGCGGCTGTACTTGTGCCGGCGGAACACGCTGAACACCTCCTCCAGGGGCGCGTTCAGCTCGAGGGAGATCAGGTCCTCGCGGGAGTTGGCCCAGTCCACCACCTCCAGCTCGCCCAGCTCCACCGCCGAGGCCAGCACGCGCATGCCCTGGTCGCCGGGGTCGCGGGCGCGGCTCGAATGCAGGATCAGCTTGAGTTCGTCGCGGCTGTAGTGGTGCTCGTGGTGCGGCCCCGGTTCGCCCTGGCCGGCGATGCGCAGGATGGCGTTGGCGCTGGCGTTGAGCAGGAAGATCGCCGGGTACATCAGCCAGTAGAACAGGTACAGCGGCCCGGCGGTCCACAGCGACAGCAGTTCGGGCTTGCGGATCGCCCAGGACTTGGGCGCCAGTTCGCCGACCACGATGTGCAGGTAGGAAATGATCGCGAAGGCGCTGAAGAAGGCGATGCCGCTGACCAGCTTCGGCGACTCGATGCCGATGGCGCCGAGCAGCGGTTCGAGCAGGTGGGCGAAGGCCGGCTCGCCGACCCAGCCCAGGCCCAGGGACGCCAGGGTGATGCCCAGCTGGCAGGCCGACAGGTAGGCGTCCATCTGCTCGTGCACGGTGCGCAGGATGTGCCCGCGCCAGCCGTGCTGCTCGGCCAGGGATTCGACCTTGGTGGCGCGCAGGCGAACGATGGCGAACTCCGCGGCGACGAAGAAGCCGTTGAGCAGGACGAGGAAGAGGGCGAATAGAACAAGGCCGAAATCGGCGAAATAGGCAGCGGCGGAGTAACTAGAGGAGGGGTCCATAAAGGGTTCGGTTGACCAGAGACCGCTAAAGGGTGGGGGTTGTCGCCGGGCTTTGCAAGCGCCGACGCTAGTTGCTCCGCTGGACCACCTGGGCGCTGGCGAAATGGCAGGTGAAGGCGCTGCCCTTGCCCAGGGTGCTGCTGATGTCCAGGCGTCCGCGATGGCGCAGCAACACGTGCTTGACGATGGCCAGGCCGAGGCCGGTGCCGCCGGTGTTGCTGGCGCGGCTGGCGTCGACCCGGTAGAAGCGCTCGGTCAGGCGCGGCAGGTGCTTGGCCTCGATGCCCGGCCCGTTGTCGCGCACCATCAGGTGCGCGCCCTGTTCGTCGGCCCACCAGCGGATGTGGATGTCGCCGGCGTCCGGGGTGTACTTCACCGCGTTGAACACCAGGTTGGAGAAGGCGCTGCGCAGCTCCGCCTCGCTGCCCTTGAGCTTGAGGTGCGGGTCGGCGTCCAGGCTGATGCGATGGCCGCGCTCGCCGGACAGCGCCTGGGCGTCGTTGCTGATCGACAGCAGCAGCAGGTCGACCGCCACCGGCTGGTTGTCGGTGGGGTAGTTGGTGGCCTCCAGCTTGGCCAGCAGCAGCAGGTCGTTGAGCAGGGTCTGCATGCGCGCGCCCTGTTGCTGCATCTGCTGCAGCGCACGCAGCCAGCGCGGGCCGAGCGCCTCGGCGTTGTCCAGCAGGGTTTCCAGGTAGCCGGTGATGACCGTCAGCGGGGTGCGCAGCTCGTGGGAGACGTTGGCGACGAAATCCTTGCGCATCTGTTCCAGCTGATGCAGGCGGGTGACGTCGCGCACCAGCATCAGGTGCTCGTTGTTGCCGTACTGGGTGATCTGGATCTGCAGGCGCAGGCGGCTGTTGACCGGCGAGGGCAGGTCCAGCGGCTCGCGGTAGTTCTCGCGCTCGAAGTATTCCTTGAAGCGCGGGTCGCGCACCAGGTTGCTGATCGACTGGCCGCTGTCCTGCGGGGTCTGCAGGCCAAGCAGGGTCTCCGCGGCGCGGTTCCACCACTCCAGGTTGCCGTCGCGGTCGAGCATGATCACCGCGTCCTTGAGCGCCGCGGTGGATTCCTGCACGCGGTCGATGACCGCCTGCAGGCGGCCGCGGGCCTTCTCGTTGCGCCGTTGCAGGTGGTAGATGCTGTCGAACACCTCGCCCCACAGGCCGTAGCCGTCCGGCGGCGGCTCGTCCGGCTTGTGCTCGCGCAGCCACTTGTGCAGGCGCAGCAGCTGGCTGAGGGTCCAGGCCAGGTAGCTGGCCAGGCCGAGCACCAGCACCCAGGCGGTCTGGCCGGTGACCAGGCCCAGCAGCAGGCAGGCGCCGAGCAGCAGCACCAGGCGGCGCGTCAGGGCGCCATGCCAGTTTTGGTTCACGTGAAAGTCATCCGCCAATCGATCCTTACAGCCATCCGCTGATACGGGCCGGGTAGCCTAACCCAAAAGGTCTGGCTGCTAGCTCTTGGTGGAGAAACGATAGCCGGTGCCGCGCACGGTCTGCACCAGACTTTCGTAGGCCTCGCCGAGGGCCTTGCGCAGCCGGCGGATATGCACGTCGACGGTGCGCTCCTCGACGTAGACGTTGCCGCCCCAGACCTGGTCGAGCAGCTGGCCGCGGGTATAGGCGCGCTCCTGGTGGGTCATGAAGAACTGCAGCAGGCGGTATTCGGTGGGGCCCATCTCGGCCGGCTTGCCGTCGATGGTCACGCGGTGGCTGACCGGATCGAGCAGCAGGCCGCCGACCTCGATCGGCCCCTCGCTGTCGCTGGGGCCGGCGCGGCGCAGCACGGCCTTGAGACGGGCGACCAGCTCGCGCGGCGAGAACGGCTTGGTGATGTAGTCGTCGGCGCCGACTTCCAGGCCCTGGATCTTGTTGTCCTCTTCGCCCTTGGCGGTGAGCATGATGATCGGGATGTCGCCGGTCAGCTCGTCGCGCTTGAGGCGCCGGGCCAGCTCGATGCCGCTGGTGCCGGGGAGCATCCAGTCGAGGAGGATCAGGTCGGGCTTGCGGTCGACGATCATGGCGTGGGCCTGCTGGGTATTCTCCGCTTCCAGGCACTCGTATCCGGCCATCTCCAGGGCCACCGCGATCATCTCGCGGATCGGTGCTTCGTCATCGACGATCAGGATGTTTTTGCCAACCATGGGTCCCGCCTCGGCTCGTTGAACTGTCTAGCGCCGCATTAGATAACGGAATTATTGCAGCTATGTGACAGCCGCATGGAGCCAGTCTACACCGCGCCGCCGGCGCCCCGGCCGCCGCGCCGCGGGCGGGGGCTCAGCGCAGGGCGTAGTCGGCGACCAGGCCGAGGAAGATCGCCAGGCCGGCCCAGTGGTTGTGCAGGAAGGCGTTGAAGCAGGCCATGGGCTTGCGGTTGCGGGTCTTGTGGTACTCCCAGGCGAAGCAGCCGGCGGCGACCAGCAGGCCGAGGTGGAAGTACAGGCCCAGTTTGAAGCGTGCCGCCGCCAGCAGCAGGCACACCAGCGCCAGGCCCTGCAGGCTGGCGATGATCAGGCGATCGGCGTCGCCGAACAGGATGGCGGTGGATTTCACCCCGATCTTCAGGTCGTCGTCGCGGTCGGCCATGGCGTAGTAGGTGTCGTAGGCCACGGTCCACAGCAGGTTGGCGATATACAGCAGCCAGGCCTCCGGCGGCACGCCACCGGTCTCGGCGGTGAAGGCCATCGGCATGCCCCAGGAGAAGGCCGCGCCCAGCACCACCTGGGGGTAGAAGGTGTAGCGCTTCATGAAGGGGTAGCAGGCGGCCAGGGCCAGGCCGCCGAAGGACAGCCAGATGGTCGCGGCGTTGGTCAGCAGCACCAGCACGAAGGCCGCCGCCACCAGCACGGCGAACAGCAGCAGGGCTTCGCGCGGCTGAATCCGCCCGCTGGCCAGCGGGCGCGCGCGGGTGCGGGCGACGTGGCCGTCGAAGTCGCGGTCGGCGTAGTCGTTGATCACGCAGCCGGCGGCGCGCATCAGGATCACCCCGGTGACGAAGATGAACAGGTTCTTCGCGCTCGGCACGCCCTCGGCCGCCACCCACAGCGCCCACAGCGTCGGCCACAGCAGCAGGTAGATGCCGATCGGCTTGTCCAGGCGCATCAGCTGGATGAAGTCCCAGGCGCGGGGGTGCAGGCGATCGAAGAATTTCAGCAGGCGGGTATACATCGGGCGCGTCTCCGTGCGGGCTGCCGCGGATTATACGGATGATCGAAGCGTAGGGTGGATGAGGCTCTGCTCATCCAGCGCTACAGGCTCGATGGTGAGGTGCGGGGTGAGAGGACTCGGTGGAAAACGCTGCGCGGTTTTCCATGGGGTGGCCACCCAGCCTAGGCATCGATTCCCGCCGCCGGCCAGAACGCCGGCAGGAACACCTCGGCCACCAACACGCCGAGGGCGCCGCGGCTGAAGCAGGAGCGCCGCGCCCACAGGCGTTCGGCGCGCACCTCGCTGGGCAGCCAGGGGGCCGGGTAGTGGCAGGCCTGCAGCGCGCCGCGGTCGAAGGCGCGGTCGCTGAACAGCAGTTCGCCGAGCGAGCGGCTGCCGAGCTGGTCGAGGGCCAGGCCGGAGCCTTCCAGGGCGCTGCGCGCGGCCACGCTGCGGGCGAACACCCAGGGCTGGCCGTGGCCGCGCAGGAAGACTTCACGCACCCAGCCGAGGCTGGCGTCGGCCACCCCGAGGGCGGCGCATTCGTCGTTGCGCAGGCGCTGCCAGCCTTCGACCAGCGGGGTGACGCTGAACTGGCCGTCGGCCAGGGCGGTCAGGCGGCGGGTCAGCGAGTCCTGGTTGAACAGCCAGTCGCGCACCCCGGCGACGGGCGCCGGATGCAACTGGCCGGCGCTGTACCAGCGCGGCGGGTGGGCAAGGGAGGCGTGGGACACGGACGGGCTCGGGGCAAATCACCAGCGCGCGAGTCTAGCACGGCCTCCGCCGCCGGTTGACGCCGAACCATCCTCGGTGCAGGGCGGCGCGGCCGCTTGCCCTAGTTCCAGCCCTCCAGGCGCATGGTCGCGCGCACCAGGCGCTGCTCCTCCTGCTCGATGTCGCGCAGGTTGTCGCGGATGCCGTGGATGTGCTCGCGGGCGGCGCGCTGGGCCTGCTCCGGCAGGCGTTCGATCACCGCGTGGTACAGGCGCGCGTGCTGGCGGTCGATCTGACGCTTCTGCATGGGCCGGTGGTAGAGGTTGTTCACCGAGGCGAACACCGTGCTGAGCATCAGGTCGGTGAGCGACTGCAGGGTGTGCAGCAGCACCGGGTTGTGCGAGGCCTCGCAGATGGCCAGGTGGAAGGCGTGGTCGAGGCGCGCGTGCTCCCGCGGCTCGACGCCATCGGCGTGGTCGTGGGCGGCGAGCATCTCCTCGTAGCGCCGGGTCAGCAGGACGAAGTCGGCATCGGTGCCGCGCAGGGCCGCCAGGCGCGCCGATTCGGCCTCGAGCAGCGCGCGTACCTCCAGCAGGTCGTAGAGGGTGCGCGGCTGCGAACTGAACAGGCTCATCAACGGGCTGGCGTCGCGCGGCCCGCTCAGCGAGGCGACCCGTGAATCGCGGCCCTGGGCGGTCTCGATGATGCCGCGGCCGCGCAGCACCTTGAGGCCCTCGCGCAGGGCCGAACGGGAGATGCCCAGCTTCTCGCACAGGCGGCGTTCCGAGGGCAGCGGCTGGCCGACCTTGAGCACGCCGTCGACGATCAGGCGCTCGATGCGCTCGGCGACCACGTCGCTGACCTGGCGGCGGGCGGGGGAGGTGGGTTCGCTCATGGGCAACCTCGCTGTGCTGGTAGGACCAGTTGGAAAGAGATATCCACAGGCCGATCACTATAAACCTGAAAGCCAGTATCCATAAGGTCTGTCGCTGCTCAGTCAGTTCAAGTCTGCGAAAAAAACTGGTCGTACCAGTGTTTGCCGCGATGGACGCCGACGCCCGCCGGGCCTAAAGATTGGCGCCACATCGCGGTCCGGGTGCTGGCGCCCGGGCCGCCTAGAACAATGACGCTGCCTGATTGAGACTGCCATGAGCATTTTGTACGACGAGCGCGTCGACGGCGCGCTGCCCAAAGTCGACAAGTCCGCGTTGCTGGGCGAGCTGCAGGCGCGCCTGCCGGGCCTGGAAATCCTGCATACCCAGGAGGACCTCAAACCCTACGAGTGCGACGGCCTGTCGGCCTACCGCACCACCCCCATGCTGGTGGTGCTGCCCGAGCGCGTCGAGCAGGTGGAGAGTCTGCTCAAGCTCTGCCACCAGCGCCAGGTGCCGGTGGTGGCGCGTGGCGCCGGCACCGGCCTGTCCGGCGGCGCGCTGCCGCTGGAACAGGGCATCCTGCTGGTGATGGCGCGCTTCAAGCAGATCCTCGAGGTCAATCCCGCAGGACGTTTCGCCCGGGTCCAGCCCGGCGTGCGCAACCTGGCGATTTCCCAGGCCGCCGCGCCCTATGACCTGTACTACGCCCCCGACCCGTCCTCGCAGATCGCCTGCTCGATCGGCGGCAACGTCGCCGAGAACGCCGGCGGCGTGCACTGCCTGAAATACGGCCTGACCGTGCACAACCTGCTCAAGGTGGAGATCCTCACGGTCGAGGGCGAGCGCATGACCCTGGGCAGCGATGCCCTGGACTCGCCCGGCTTCGACCTGCTGGCGCTGTTCACTGGCTCCGAGGGCATGCTCGGCATCGTCACCGAGGTCACGGTCAAGCTGCTGCCCAAGCCGCAGGTGGCCAAGGTGCTGCTGGCGGCCTTCGACTCGGTGGAAAAGGCCGGCCGCGCCGTGGGCGACATCATCGCCGCCGGCATCATCCCCGGCGGCCTGGAGATGATGGACAACCTGGCGATTCGCGCCGCCGAAGACTTTATCCGCGCCGGCTACCCGGTGGAGGCCGAAGCCATCCTGCTGTGCGAGCTGGACGGCGTCGAAGCCGACGTGGAGGACGACTGCGCGCGGGTCGAGGCGGTGCTCAAGCAGGCCGGCGCCACCGAGGTGCGCCTGGCCCGCGACGAAGCCGAGCGGGTCAAGTTCTGGGCCGGGCGCAAGAACGCCTTCCCGGCGGTCGGGCGCATCTCGCCGGACTACTACTGCATGGACGGCACCATCCCGCGCCGCGAACTGCCCGGCGTGCTCAAGGGCATCGGCGAGCTGTCCGAGGAGTTCGGCCTGCGCGTGGCCAACGTGTTCCACGCCGGCGACGGCAACATGCATCCGCTGATCCTCTTCGATGCCAACCAGCCCGGCGAACTGGAGCGCGCCGAGGCCCTGGGCGGCAAGATCCTCGAACTCTGCGTCAAGGTCGGCGGCAGCATCACCGGCGAACACGGCGTGGGCCGCGAGAAGATCAACCAGATGTGCGCCCAGTTCAACAGCGACGAGCTGACCCTGTTCCACGCGGTGAAGGCGGCCTTCGACCCGAGCGGCCTGCTCAACCCCGGCAAGAACATCCCGACCCTGCACCGCTGCGCCGAGTTCGGCGCCATGCATGTGCATCACGGTCAGCTGCCTTTCCCCGAACTGGAGCGTTTCTAATGGTCATGCGTCACGACGCAGACGCCAGTGCGGCGCTGCTGGAACAAGTCAACCACGCCCTCGACAGCGGCACCGCGCTGCGCATCCAGGGGGGCAACAGCAAGGCCTTTCTCGGCCGCCAGGTGGACGCCGAGGTGCTCGACACCCGTGCCCACCGCGGCATCGTCAGCTACGACCCAACCGAGCTGGTGATCACCGCCCGCGCCGGCACACCGCTGGCCGAACTGGAAGCGGCGCTGGACGAGGCCGGGCAGATGCTCACCTGCGAGGCCCCGCATTTCACTGAGGGCGCCACGGTCGGCGGCATGGTCGCCGCCGGCCTGTCCGGCCCGCGCCGGCCCTGGTCCGGGGCGGTGCGTGACCTGGTCCTGGGCACCCGGGTGATCACCGGCCTGGGCAAGCACCTGCGCTTCGGCGGCGAGGTGATGAAGAACGTCGCCGGCTACGATCTGTCGCGCCTGATGGCCGGCAGCTTCGGCTGCCTCGGGGTTATCACCGAGGTGTCGCTCAAGGTGCTGCCCAAGCCGCGCCAGACCCTCAGCCTGCGCCTGCAGATGGACGCCGCCCAGGCCCTGCAGAAGCTCGCCGAATGGGGCCAGCAGCCGATCCCGCTGAGTGCCGCCAGCCATGACGGCCAGGCCCTGCACCTGCGCCTGGAAGGCGGCGAGGGCTCGGTGGCCGCGGCCCGCGAGCGCCTCGGCGGCGAGCTGCTGGAAAGCGACTACTGGGCCGACCTGCGCGAGCAGCGCCTGGGTTTCTTCGCCGATCCACGGCCGCTGTGGCGCCTGTCCGTGCCGAGCAACAGCGGCGTGCTGGCCCTGCCCGGCGAGCAGCTGATCGACTGGGGCGGTGCCCAGCGCTGGCTGAAGTCCGACGCCGATGCCGCGGCGATCCGGCAGATCGTCGGCGAGGTCGGTGGCCACGCCAGCTGCTTCAGCGCCGGTCACTGCGACACCCCCTTCCAGCCGCTGGCCGCGCCGTTGCTGCGCTACCACCGCCAGCTGAAAGCCCAGCTCGATCCCCAGGGGCTGTTCAACCCTGGCCGCATGTACTCCGAGGTGTAGGTCGTGCTCACAGTAAATGGCAGCCGCGCCGCCGCTCCGAAAGGCGCAAGGCTAGGCGTGAGGAGAGAAATTTGGTTACTCCAAATGAACGACGAACAACGACGAATTGCGTTTTTCGGAGCGCGGCCCGAAGGGTTGGCCCTGTGCTCGCGTCATGCGGTGTTGCAGAACTTGCCGAGGGTTCACCATCGCCTGCGTTCCGCGCCTTGCCTGGCGCGAGCACAGAGCCAACGCGAAATGCCATTTACTGCGAGCACGACCTAAGATGCAGACCAACCTGAGTGAACACGCCAAAAGTCTGCCGCGTGGCGAGGAGGCCGAGAGCATCCTGCGCAGCTGCGTGCACTGCGGCTTCTGCAACGCCACCTGCCCGACCTATCAGCTGCTCGGCGACGAGCTGGACGGGCCGCGCGGGCGTATCTACCTGATCAAGCAGGTGCTCGAGGGCAACGAGGTCACCGCCAAGACCCAGCTGCACCTGGACCGCTGCCTGACCTGCCGCAACTGCGAGACCACCTGCCCCTCCGGCGTGCAGTACCACAACCTGCTGGACATCGGCCGCGCCGTGGTCGACGCCGCCGTGCCGCGGCCGCTGGCCCAGCGTGCGCTGCGCGAGAGCCTGCGCGCGGTGGTGCCCAACGCCAGCCTGTTCAAGGGCCTGACCCAGGTCGGCCAGGTGCTGCGCCCGTTGCTGCCGGCAGCGCTCAAGGCCAAGTTGCCGCACGCCGCGCGCCCGGCCAAGCCGCGTCCCGAGCCGCGTCACGCCCGTCGTGTGCTGATGCTCGAAGGCTGCGTGCAGCCGGGCCTGTCGCCCAACACCAACGCCGCCACGGCGCGGGTGCTCGATCGCCTCGGCATCAGCGTCACGCCGATCTTCGAGGCCGGCTGCTGCGGTGCGGTGGACTACCACCTCAACGCCCAGGACGCCGGCCTGCAGCGCGCCCGGCGCAACATCGACGCCTGGTGGCCGGCCATCGAGGCCGGCGCCGAGGCCATCGTACAGACCGCCAGCGGCTGCGGCGCCTTCGTCAAGGAATACGGCCACCTGCTGGCCCAGGACCCGGCCTATGCCGACAAGGCCAAGCGCGTCGGCGCCCTGGCCAAGGACCTGGTCGAGGTGCTCGGCGCCGAACCCCTGGAGCAACTGGGCGTGCGCGCCGACAGGCGCCTGGCCTTCCATTGCCCCTGCACCCTGCAGCATGCGCAGAAGCTCGGCGGCGCGGTCGAAGGCGTGCTCGGCCGCCTCGGCTTCAGCCTCACCGCGGTGGCGGACGGCCACCTGTGCTGCGGCTCGGCCGGGACCTACTCGCTGACCCAGCCGGAGCTGTCCAGGCAGCTGCGCGACAACAAGCTCGATGCCCTGGAGAGCGGCAAGCCGGAGGTGATCGTCACCGCCAACATCGGCTGCCAGACCCACCTCGATGGCGCCGGCCGTACCCCCGTGCGGCACTGGATCGAACTGGTCGAAGAGGCCATGAGCTAACAACCACGGCCGCGTTGCCGTAGCCCGGATGCAATCCGGGGCGGCCACAAGCTCCCGGATTGCATCCGGGCCACGAATTCACGCACTACGCGACAAACAATCACGAGGAACTACAGATGCAAAGCAAAGCCGTACTGGGTCAAGCCGAGGTCGCCCGCATTCTTGCTGCCGCCCGCGCCGAAGCGCAGCAGAACAGTTGGGCCGTGGCCATCGCCGTGGTCGACGACGGCGGTCATCCGCTGGCCCTCGAGCGCCTCGACGGCTGCGCGCCGATCGGCGCCTACATCGCCACCGAGAAGGCCCGCAGCGCGGCCATCGGCCGGCGCGAGACCAAGGGCTACGAGGACATGGTCAACGGCGGTCGCAGCGCCTTCCTCTCCGCCCCGCTGGTGACCTCTCTGGAAGGCGGCGTGCCGGTGCTGGTCGACGGCCAGGTGGTCGGCGCGGTGGGTGTGTCCGGGGTCAAGGCCGAGCAGGACGCGCAAGTGGCCAAGGCCGGCATCGCCGCCCTGGGCTGATTCGAATAGCGACGCGGCCCCCAGGGGGCCGCTGCCGGCGCCGGGCGCCGGGCGCCGCACAAGCAACGATTTCTGGAGAGTGGAAAATGACCGATCGCGTGAACTGCCAGCGCCTGCAAGTGGCCGCCAACCTGCAACGTTTCGTCGACGAGGAAGTGCTGCCGGGCAGCGGCATCGAGCGCGAGGCGTTCTGGGCCGGCTTCGACGCCCTGGTGCATGACCTGGCGCCGCAGAACCGCGCGCTGCTGGCCGAGCGCGACGCGCTGCAGGCCCAGCTGGACGCCTGGCACCGCGAGAACCCGGGCCCGGTGAGCGACATGCCGGCCTACCGTGCCTTCCTCGAGTCCATCGGCTACCTGCTGGCCCAGCCGGACAGCGTGCAGGCCACGACCGCCAACGTCGACAGCGAGATCGCCAGCCAGGCCGGCCCGCAGCTGGTGGTGCCGGTGATGAACGCACGCTACGCGCTGAATGCCGCCAACGCCCGCTGGGGCTCGCTGTACGACGCCCTGTACGGCACCGACGCCATCTCCGAAGCAGGCGGCGCCGAGAAAGGCCCGGGCTACAACCAGACCCGCGGCGCCAAGGTCATCGCCTTCGCCCGCGCCTTCCTCGACCAGGCCGCCCCGCTGGCCAGCGGCTCCCACGCCGACTCGGTCAGCTACCGGGTGGTCGACGGCCAGCTCCAGGTGACCCTGGAAGACGGCACCCAGACCGGCCTGGCCCAGGCCGACAAGTTCGTCGGCTTCCAGGGCGAGGCCAGCGCACCGAAGGCCGTGCTGCTGAAGAACAACGGCCTGCACGTGGAAATCCAGATCGACCCGAACAGCCAGATCGGCGCCACCGACGCCGCCGGGGTCAAGGACCTGCTGGTCGAGTCCGCGCTATCGACCATCCTCGACTGCGAGGACTCGGTGGCCGCGGTCGACGCCGACGACAAGCTGCTGGTCTACCGCAACTGGCTCGGCCTGATGAAGGGCGACCTGAGCGAGGAGTTGGAGAAGGGTGGCAAGCGCATCGTCCGCCGCCTCAACCCGGACCGCCAGTACACCGCCGCCGCCGGCGGCGAGCTGACGCTGCACGGCCGCTCGCTGCTGTTCGTGCGCAACGTCGGCCACCTGATGAGCAACCCGGCGATCCTCGACGGCGAGGGCAACGAGATCCCCGAGGGCATCCTCGACGGCGTGATGACCAGCCTGATCGCCCTGCATGACCTGCAGCGCCGCGGCAACTCGCGCACCGGCAGCGTCTACATCGTCAAGCCGAAGATGCACGGCCCGGCCGAAGTGGCCTTCGCCGACCAGCTGTTCGGCCGCATCGAGGACCTGCTCAAGCTGCCGCGCCACACCCTGAAGATGGGCATCATGGACGAGGAGCGGCGCACCAGCGTCAACCTCAAGGCCTGCATCGCCGCCGCCGGCGCGCGTGTGGCCTTCATCAACACCGGCTTCCTCGACCGCACCGGCGACGAGATGCACAGCGCCATGGAAGCCGGCGCCATGCTGCGCAAGGGCGACATGAAGAGCAGCGCCTGGATCCAGGCCTACGAGCGCAACAACGTGCTGGTCGGCCTGAGCTGCGGCCTGCGCGGCCGCGCGCAGATCGGCAAGGGCATGTGGGCCATGCCGGACCTGATGGCCGCCATGCTCGAGCAGAAGATCGGCCACCCCAAGGCCGGGGCCAACACCGCCTGGGTGCCGTCGCCAACCGCCGCCACCCTGCATGCCCTGCACTACCACCAGGTGGACGTGCAGGCGGTGCAGCGCGAGCTGGAGGCCATCGACCTCAACAGCCAGCGTGACGAACTGCTCAACGGCCTGCTCAGCGTGCCGGTGGCCGCCGAGCGCAACTGGAGCGCCAGCGAGATCCAGGAAGAGCTGGACAACAACTGCCAGGGCATCTTCGGCTACGTGGTGCGCTGGGTCGAACAGGGCGTCGGCTGCTCCAAGGTGCCGGACATCCACAACGTCGGCCTGATGGAAGACCGCGCCACCCTGCGCATCTCCAGCCAGCACATCGCCAACTGGCTGCACCACGGCGTGGTCAGCGCGGAGCAGGTGCGCGAGACCCTCGAGCGCATGGCCAAGGTGGTCGACCAGCAGAACGCCGGCGATGCCAACTACCGGCCGATGGCGGCGGACTTCGCCCAGTCGGCGGCCTTCCAGGCGGCCAGCGACCTGGTGTTCAGGGGCCGCGAGCAGCCCAGCGGCTACACCGAGCCGCTGCTGCACGCCTGGCGTCTGCGCTTCAAGCAGCAGGGCTGATTCAGGTCAAACGATAGACAGCCGCGGGCGTCGCCGACGTTCGGGCTGGCGAGCATGGACGCCCGCCCGGGGGGACCCGGAGCGGGCGGCCGAAGGTCGGCCCGGGCCAACTGCCCGGGCCGCCCAGATGCGTGGCACCGGGTCACCCCGGTAACTGTGGTTCACAAAAACAACTAGGAACCAAACCCATGAGTCAAACACTGCTGTCGATCCTGGCCTTCGTGCCGCTGGTACTGGCGGGTGTGCTGCTGATCGGCTTCCGCTGGCCAGCCAAGTACGCCATGCCGGTGGTCTTCCTGCTCACCGCGCTCATCGGCCTGACGGCCTGGGACATGTCCTTCAACCGGGTTCTGGCCTCCAGCCTGCAGGGCCTGATCCTCACCGCGTCGATCCTCTGGATCATCTTCGGCGCGATCCTGCTGCTCAACACCCTCAAGCATTCCGGCGGCATCGCCGCCATCCGCCGCGGCTTCGCCACCATCACCCCCGACCGCCGGGTCCAGGCGCTGATCATCGCCTGGCTGTTCGGCTGCTTCATCGAGGGCGCCTCGGGCTTCGGTACGCCGGCCGCAGTGGCCGCGCCGCTGCTGGTGGCCCTGGGCTTCCCGGCGCTGGCCGCGGTGGTGCTGGGCATGATGGTGCAGTCCACGCCGGTGTCCTTCGGTGCAGTCGGCACGCCGATCCTGGTCGGTGTCGCCGGTGGTCTGGATCAGGCCGGCATGAGCGCCCAGCTGACCGCCCTGAACAGCAGCTGGGAGGTGTTCTTCCACCTGATCTTCTCCCGGGTGGCGATCACCCACGGCCTGATCGGCATCCTCATGCCGCTGATCATGCTGTCGATCATGACCCGCTTCTTCGGCAAGAATCAGTCCTGGAAGGAAGGCCTGGAAATGGCCCCGTTCGCCATCTTCACCGGCCTGTGCTTCGTCCTGCCCTACATGGCCGCCGGCGTGTTCCTCGGCCCCGAGTTCCCCTCGATGATCGGCGCCATGGTCGGCCTGGCCATCGTCATTCCGGCGGCCAAGGCCGGTTTCCTGCTGCCCAAGCAGGCCTGGGACTTCGCCGACGCCAAAGACTGGCCGGCCGAGTGGATGGGCAAGATCGAGATGAAGCTCGAAGACATCGTCGGCAAGGCGCCGATCTCCGTGCGCATGGCCTGGGCCCCGTACGTGCTGCTGGCGCTGTTCCTGGTGGCCTCGCGGGTGTTCCCGGAGCTGAAGGCCGCGCTGATGAGCGTCAGCTTCGGCTGGACCGATATCCTCGGTGAGACCGGCGTCTCCGGTGCCATCCAGCCGTTGTACCTGCCGGGCGGCATCCTCTGCGCCGTGGTGCTGGTCACCTGCCTGCTGCATCGCATGCGCCTGTCCGAACTGGGCGCGGCGGTCCACGAGTCGAGCCGCACCCTGCTGGGCGCCGGCTTCGTGCTGATCTTCACCATCCCGATGGTGCGTATCCTGATCAACTCAGGGGTCAACGCCTCCGACCTGATGTCCATGCCGGTGGCCATGGCCCAGCTGGTGGCCGACAGCGTGGGCGGCATCTACCCGTTCTTCGCGCCGGCGGTCGGCGCCCTGGGGGCCTTCATCGCCGGTTCCAACACCGTGTCGAACCTGATGCTGTCGCAGTTCCAGTTCAACGCGGCGGGCCTGCTCGGGGTTTCCGGCGCGATGATGGTGGCCGCTCAATCGGTTGGCGCGGCGGCGGGCAACATGATCGCCATCCACAACGTGGTGGCGGCCTCGGCCACCGTCGGCCTGCTCGGTCGCGAGGGCATCACCCTGCGCAAGACCATGCTGCCGACCCTCTACTACCTCGTGGCGGCCGGTGGCCTGACCATGATCGCCATGTACGGCATGGGCATCAGCGATCCGCTGCTGCAGGCGCGCTAAGCGCCGGCGTGGCTGCCCGCCGCCTGGCGCGCAGCCACCGACCTGGTCTGCCCAAGCCGCCGGATGACATTCGTCGCCCGGCGACTTGGCGCATCTGCGCAATTGCGGTAGCGTGCCCCGCGCAACACTGTGAGACTCGCCAGAGGTAGCAATGAAGAAGTGGCAATGTGTGGTCTGTGGGTTGATCTACGACGAGAGCCAGGGCTGGCCCGATGAAGGCATCGCCGCCGGGACGCCCTGGCAGGACGTGCCGGAAGACTGGCTGTGTCCGGACTGCGGTGTCGGCAAGATGGATTTCGAGATGATCGAGATCGCCTGAGCCCGAGAATTTCCCACGGCGGCCCTGGCCGCCGTTTTTATGCGTGGGCCGTGCTTGGCCGGGGGCCGGCAATTGCAGTAGGGTCTGTTGAAATGACCCCGCAAGGAGGCCCCATGAGCAAGTGGCAATGCGTTGTTTGCGGCTTCATCTACGACGAAGCCGAAGGCCTGCCGGACGAGGACATCCCGCCCGGTACTCGCTGGGAGGATGTTCCCGCCGACTGGCTTTGCCCGGATTGCGGGGCGAGCAAGGCCGATTTCGAGATGATCGAGGTTGGCTGAGCGAGCCGCTCGGCCAACGCGCCCCAGCACAACAGAGGAAGGGATGATGAGTGCACCCGTGGTGATCGTCGGCACCGGATTGGCCGGCTACAACCTCGCCCGCGAGTTCCGCAAGCTCGACAGCAGCACGCCGCTGCTGCTGATCAGCGCCGACGATGGCCGTTCCTACTCCAAGCCGATGCTCTCCACCGGGTTCGGCAAGCACAAGGACGCCGACGGCCTGAGCATGGCCGAACCCGGCGCCATGGCCGAGCAGCTGAACGCCGAGATCCGCACTCATACCCGCATCAGCGGCATCGATCCTGGCCACCAGCGCCTGTGGATCGGCGAGGAGGCCGTGGCCTATCGCGACCTGGTGCTGGCCTGGGGCGCCGAGGTGATCCGCGTGCCGGTGGCCGGCGATGCCGAGGATGCGATCTTCTCGATCAACGACCTGGAGGACTACGCGCGCTTTCGCGCCGCGGCGGCCGGCAAGCGTCGGGTGCTGCTGCTCGGCGCCGGGCTGATCGGCTGCGAGTTCGCCAACGACCTCAGCGTCGGCGGCTACCAGGTCGAGCTGGTCGCCCCCTGCGAACAGGTGATGCCGGGGCTGCTGCATCCGGCCGCCGCCGCCGCGGTGCAGGCCGGCCTGGAAAGCCTGGGGGCGCGCTTCTACCTCGGCCCGGTGCTGAGCAGCGTCCAGCACCAGGGCGATGGCTTGCTGGCGCAGCTGTCCGACGGCAGCGAGATCGCCTGCGACCTGGTGGTCTCCGCCGTCGGCCTGCGCCCGCGCATCGAGCTGGCCGCCGCCGCCGGCCTGGCCGTCAACCGCGGGGTGGTGGTCGATCGCCAGCTGCGCACCTCCCACGCCAATATCTACGCCCTGGGCGATTGCGCCGAGGTCGACGGCCTCAACCTGCTCTACGTGATGCCCCTGATGAGCTGCGCCCGCGCCCTGGCCCAGACCCTTGCCGGCAAGCCGACCCAGGTCAGCTACGGCCCCATGCCGGTCACGGTGAAGACCCCGGTGTGCCCGCTGGTGGTCTCGCCGCCGCCGCGCGGCCGCCAGGGCGAGTGGACGGTGGAAGGCAGCGGCAGCGACATCAAGGCCCTGTGCCGCGATGCCGAGGGCAACCTGCTGGGCTACGCGCTGACCGGCGCCGCCGTGCAGGAGAAGCTGGCGCTGAACAAGCAGCTGCCGCCGCTGCTGGCCTGAGCGCCTCCCGATCTGGCGGATTTGCCCTGGCCTGGCTCGCTTTAACCGTCGAGTGACACTGGCGCAGGGCCAGATCACATGCCATCCTCCCTGGGTCTGCCGCAGCGTAGAGCCGTTGCGGCGCCTTGGCCGCTGTTCTGGAAGAACAGCACGGACACAACAACAATAACCGTCTAAGAGGCAACTATGCGTAAACCGGAACTCGCCGCCGCCATCGCCGAAAAGGCCGATCTCACCAAGGATCAGGCCAGTCGTGTACTCAACGCCGTGCTCGAAGAAATCACCGGTGCACTGAACCGCAAGGACAGTGTGACCCTGGTCGGTTTCGGTACCTTCGTCCAGCGTCATCGAGGTGCCCGCACCGGCAAAAACCCGCAGACCGGCCAGCCGGTCACGATCAAGGCCAGCAACACCGTCGCCTTCAAACCGGGCAAGTCCCTGAAAGACGCGGTCAACTGAGCCTGGCCCGCCCGGAGCCTCCCGGCTCCGGGCTCGCCCGAGCAATACCCGCTGCGCCGCCACGACCATGCTTTGGTTTGGCTGTCAGCCCCGCCACACACCGCTACAATGCGCCGCCATTTACGACACCCGCCGAGGCCGTGCGCATGAAGTTCCGTTTTCTCCTGTGGATGCTGGGCCGCCTGATGGCCAAGGCCAGCCGCGAAAATCCCGCCTTCCAGCAACAACTCGCCGACCGCGACATGGTGTTCCAGCTGCACACCCTGGACGGCAAGATCGCCCGCCATTTCGTCGTCAAGAACCAGCGCGTCAGCAGCAAGCGCGGCGCGGCCACCCAGCCGGCCTTTGCCCTGGGCTTTCGCGATGGTGCCTACGGCTTCGCCACGTTCAACGCGAAGAACAAGCAGCTGGCGTTCATGCAGGGCATCCAGAACAAGGATATCCAGATCCAGGGCGACCCGGCGCTGGTGCTGTGGTTCCAGGGCCTGACCAAGTACCTGGCGCCGAAGAAGCGCGTCGAGAAGAAAGCCGCCTGAACACGCCACTGGCTGGCGCCCGGCACATTCGCTAGGCTGGGCGCTGCCACAGTGGAAGCCCCCTCATGCGTTTGATCATTGCTGCCTTGCTGCTGTCCGTCGGCATGGCCCACGCCGCGCCGCCCAAGGCCGACGATTTCGCCCCCGTGCTCGAACTGGCCGGGCTGCGCCTGCTATGCGAGCAGAGCGCGCCGCTGGTGCAGCGCGGCATGAATCCGGCGCAGCAGGCCCAGTTGGGCCGGGCTTTCGCCGCCGATGGCTTGTGCCGCGATCTGGCCGAGCAGCTGGCCGGTAAGTTCGATCGGGACCAGCTCGAGCAGGCCCGGCAATTGCTCGACAGCCCCCTGGCCCGGCGTTTCACCGCGGCCGAGCGTGCGGTGGGCGAGGGGGACGGCACGGCGCTGGCCGATTATCGCGAGCAACTGGCCGCGCGCCCGCCGCGCCAGGACAGATTGGCCCTGGTACGACGTCTCGACGCGGCCGCACGCACCACCGCACTGGCCACCGTGCTGCGCTACGAGGCCGGCAAGACCCAGGCCTTGCTGGCGCTCAAGGCGCGCGGCGAGACCCTCGACGAGCAGGCCCTGAGCAGCCAGACCCAGGTCCAGGTCGCGGCGTTGAAAACCTCCAGCGCCGCCGCGGTGGAATCCTTCATGCTCTATGCCTACCGGCAGATTCCCAGCGAGCAGCTGGCCGACTATGCCGCGCTGTACGAGCACCCGGCGGTCAGCCATCTGCTGGAAAGCAGCGTGCAGGTGCTGCCGCAGCTGTTCGCCGCGCGTCGCGCCGCGTTCAGGTAAACACTCCAACGAAACGACAAAGGGGCCCGAGGGCCCCTTGGTCATTGGCGACGACGCATCCCGCGCTAGTGCAGCGGGTGGAACTGCGCCGCCAGCTCGCGCAGCGCCACCTCGGCGGCCAGCACCTTGTCCACCGCCTCCTCGGCCTTGTCCCGGCTCAGGCCGAGGGCGTCGAGCAGTTGCTGTGGAATCTCGCCCTGTGGGCCGGCGCCGATGCCGCGGTTGCGTAGCAGCCTGACGGCCAGGCACACCAGGTTCGGGTAGGCGGCGTGAGGGCCGGCGTAGTCCGGGTCGTGCTGGAAGCGCAGGGCGCTGGCCAGCTCTTCCGGCATGTCCCAGTAGCGCATCAGCCAGGCGCCGATCTGCTCGCGCGTGATGCCCAGCAGGTGCTGCTCGATATAGCCGGGCGACAGGTGCGGATTGACCTCCAGATGGCGGCAGATCAGCGAAAAATGCGGCGGGAAGACGTGGGCCAGCACCAGGTAGCCAAAATTGTGCAGCAGCCCGGCGAGGTAGGTCAGCCCGGCTTCCGGGCGCTGTGCCCGGGGCATGGCGCGGGTCAGCCCTTCGATCACCGCGGCGCTGTAGATCGCCTGCTGCCAGTAGGGCGTGGCCTGCTGCGGCTGGTCCTTGGGCAGGCTCAGGGTCTTGCCCAGGGCCAGGCCGAGGGCCAGGTTGATCACCAGGTCGAAGCCCAGCACGCGGACGATGGCGTCCTCCACCGAGCGGATCTTGCCGGGCGCGGCGTAATAGGGCGAGGCGGCCCAGCTGACCACCTGGGCGGCCAGCGCCGGGTCGGTCTCCACTACCCCGGTGATGTCGTCCACCGTGGCGTCCGGATCGACCCGCAGCTTGATGATGCGCTGGGCGGTCTGCGGCAGCGGCGGGATCTCGATGGTCTCCTCCAGGCGCTGCTGGATGCGCCGGGCGGTGAAGGCCTGGACCGCCTGGCTGATCTCCTCGCGGTCGTCGTCCGGGCGGTCGAGGTTCGGCCGGATATTGCTCAGCGGCTCGCCGAAGCGTGCCGCGCTGGCCTTGCTCAGCAGGCCCTTGAAGGCCTCGCTGGCGATCTCCAGCAGCACCCCGGGCTGGCCTGATGCCAGGTACAGCGTGGGCTCCTGCAGCAGGCGCTCATCGTACAGGCAGGGCGAGCTGGTCAGTGGCGGCAGGCCCGGCAGCTCGCGCAGCTCGTGCTTGGCGAGCATGCGCTCGAGGCGCTCGGGTTTGACCGCGGCGAGCTGGCGTCCGGTCAGCTCGGCCAGGCGACTGAGGTCGAGCAGCTGGCTATGCGGGTAGAGCACCAGCAGGGCGCCCACCGCGTCGTCGAGCAGCACCGCCTGCACGCGCTGGGCGGCGGGCAGCTGCGGGGTCTCGCTGCACACCCGGTAGGCGAGCGCGAGCTTGTCGAGCAGCTGCACGATCACCTGGGGCGCATGCACTGCGGAGTCGGGGGCGAGGGCGGCTTCAGTCATGAGGGCATCCGACGTGGAGGGAGCGGGTGCTCCGAAGTATAACCAGCGGGCCGGCGGACGCACGACGAGGCGACGGCAGTCCCGCGCCTGGCATCACACCTGCCCATATTGTTGACCATGGCGCAGCCAGCGCTGCAGCAGCGGACTGACGTGCTGCGGCCAGTGCGCCAGCAGGGCCTGGGCGGCATCGCGCACCGCCGGCAGCAGGTCGGCGTCGCGCATCAGGTCGGCGACCTTGAACTGCAGCAGGCCGGTCTGGCGGGTGCCGAGCATCTCGCCGGGGCCGCGCAGCTCCAGGTCCTTCTCGGCGATGAGGAAACCGTCGCTGGTCTCGCGCATGATGCCCAGGCGCTCGCGGCCCAGCTGCGACAGCGGCGGGTGGTAGAGCAGCACGCAGTGGCTCGCCGCGCTGCCGCGGCCGACCCGCCCGCGCAGCTGGTGCAGCTGGGCCAGGCCGAGGCGCTCGGGGTTCTCGATGATCATCAGGCTGGCGTTGGGCACGTCGACGCCGACCTCGATCACCGTGGTGGCGACCAGCAACTGCAATTGGCCCAGCTTGAACTGCTCCATCACCGCGGCCTTCTCCGCTGGCTTCATGCGCCCGTGGATCAGGCCGACGTGCAGGCCGCCGAGGGCGGCGGCGAGGTCGGCGAAGGTGGTTTCGGCGGCCTGGCAGGTCAGCTCCTCGGATTCCTCGATCAGGGTACAGACCCAGTATGCCTGGCGCCCCTCGTTGCAGGCCGAGCGCACCCGTTCGATCACTTCCAGGCGGCGACTGTCGGCGATCACCAGGGTGTTGACCGGGGTGCGGCCCGGCGGCAGCTCGTCGAGGATCGAGGTGTCCAGGTCGGCGTAGGCGCTCATCGCCAGGGTGCGCGGAATCGGCGTGGCGGTCATGATCAGCTGGTGCGGACAGAGGCGGCCGCCGACGCCTTTCTGGCGCAGGGCCAGGCGCTGCTGCACGCCGAAGCGGTGCTGCTCGTCGATGATCACCAGGGCCAGGTTGCGAAACTGCACCTCGTCCTGGAACAGGGCATGGGTGCCGACCACCATCGGCACGCCGTCGGCTATCTGCGCAAGCGCGCTGGCGCGGGCCTTGCCCTTGAGCTTGCCGGCCAGCCAGGCGACCTCGAGGCCGAGCGGCTGCAGCCAGCGGCTGAAGTTGAGGAAGTGCTGCTCGGCGAGGATCTCGGTCGGCGCCATCAGGGCCACCTGGTAGCCGGCCTCCAGGGCCTGCAGGGCGGCGAGGGCGGCGACCACCGTCTTGCCGGCGCCGACGTCGCCCTGCACCAGGCGCAGCATAGGCTCGTCCTGGCTCAGGTCGTAGGCGATCTCGGCGCCGACTCGGCGCTGCGCGCCGGTGGGCGGGAAGCCCAGGTTGCTGAGGAACTGCGGCGGCAGGCGCTTGGCCGGCGGCAGCGGCGGCGCCTGCTGGGCGCGCACCTGTTCACGCAGACGCTGCAGCGACAGCTGGTGGGTCAGCAGCTCCTCGAAGGCCAGGCGGTGCTGGGCCCAGTGGCGGCCTTCGGCGAGCTCCTCGAGGTCGGCGTCCGGCGGTGGTCGATGCAGGTAGCGGATCGCCTCATCCAGCGGGCCGAGGCGGTAGTCGCGGGCCAGCTCCTCGGGCAGCCAGTCGGGCAGGCTACGCGGGCCGAGGCGGGCCAGGGCCTGCTCGCTCAAGGCTCGCAGGCGCTGCTGGGTCAGGCCTTCGGTGCTGGGGTAGATCGGCGTCAGGCACTGCTCCACCGGCGGCGCGTCGGCGCCACTGAGCGCGCGGTACTCCGGGTGGTAGATCTCCAGGCCTGAGGAGCCGGGGCGCACTTCGCCATAACAGCGCAGCTGGGTTCCGCGCTTGAGGCCGTCCTTCTGCGCCTGGCTGAAGTGGTAGAAGCGCAGGCTGAGGGTGCCGCTGCCGTCCTGCAGGCGCACCAGCAGGCTGCGCCGCCGGCCCATGACCACGTCGGCGCCGACCACCTGGCCTTCGACCACGGCGTCCTGGCCGGGCCGCAGGGCGCCGATCGGCACGATGCGGGTGCGGTCCTGGTAGCGCAGCGGCAGGTGGAACAGCAAATCCTGCAGGTTCTCCAGGCCGACCTTGGCGAGCTTCTCGGCCAGGGCGGCGCCGACGCCTTTCAGCGCGGTGACGGAGATGCTGGCCAGTTCGCTCATGGGCCGGACTTAAGCGGGCTGGGCCTGGGGCTTGGCCACCGAGCACAGGCGGATCGAGTCGCCCAGCACCTCGATGGCGTTGGGCCGCGGGAAGCTGGCGCGCCAGGCGATGGCCACGGTGCGGAACGGCGCTGGCGCGCTCAGCGGGCGCACCTCGATCACCCCGGGAGCGTAGTGGTGGCTGTCCACCGCGGAGAACGGCAGGATCGATACGCCGAGGCCGGAGGCGACCATGTGGCGGATGGTTTCCAGCGAGCTGGATTCCACCGTGGTGTGCTTGGCGTGCTCCTCGCCGCCCTTGCGCAGGGTCGGACAGGCCTCCAGCACCTGATCGCGGAAGCAATGGCCCTCGCCCAGCAGCAGCAGGCTCTTGTCGTTGAGCAGCTTGCTGTCGATGCTCTGCATGGCGGCCCAGGGGTGGCCGGCCGGCATCAAGGCATAGAAGGGTTCGTCGTACAGCGGCTTGGTCAGCACGTCGGCTTCCTGGAACGGCAGGGCGATGATGATGGCGTCCAGCTCGCCGGTGCGCAGCTTGTCGCGCAGCACATGGGTGAAGTTTTCCTCGATATACAGAGGCATCTGCGGGGCGACGCGGTGCAGCTGGGGAATCAGGTGGGGGAACAGGTAGGGACCGACGGTGTAGATGGCGCCGATCTTCAGCGGCGCGGTCAGCTGGTTCTTGCCGGCCTGGGCCAGCTCACGGATGCCCTGGGCCTGCTCCAGCACCTTCTGTGCCTGGGTGACGATGCCTTCGCCAACCGGGGTCAGGCGTACCGCGCTCTTGCTGCGCTCGAAGATCAGCACGCCGAGCTCGTCCTCGAGCTTCTTGACCCCCACCGACAGGGTCGGCTGGCTGACGTGGCAACGCTCGGCGGCGCGCCCGAAGTGCTGTTCCTGGGCGAGGGTGACGATGTAGCGCAGTTCGGTGAGGGTCATAGTGAATATCCATTGAATTGCGCCTAAGCATAGCCTTTGCATTGCGACGAACCAACCGCGCTACACTGGCTCACGGCGAAATTGTGGAGGTGCGGATGGCGAGTTCTACCAGGGTGCTGATAGCCGGCTGCGGGGATGTCGGCTCCCGCCTCGGCGTGCGCCTGGCCGAGGGCGGTTGGGAGGTCCATGGCCTGCGCCGCTCGGTGGCGTGCCTGCCCGCCGCGATCCGGCCGGTCGCCGCTGACCTGCAGGCAGACGGCTGTCCGCCGGGCTGGCCCACAGGCGAGCTGGACTACCTGGTGTATTGCGCGGCGGCCAACCAGCGCGACGAGGCGGGCTACCGGGCGATCTATGTCGAGGGGCTGCGCCGGGTGCTGGACTGGTTGGCGCAGCACGGGCAGCGGCCCAAGCGCCTGCTGTTCGTCTCCAGCAGTGGGGTCTATGGCCAGCAGCAGGGCGAATGGGTCGATGAAGATTCCCCGGCGCAGGCCGCGGGGTTCTCCGGCCAGGTGATGCGCGAGGCCGAGCAGCTGGCCCTGCACAGCGGCATCGCCGCCACCCGGGTGCGCCTGGCCGGGCTCTACGGACCGGGCCGCCAGTGGTTGCTCAGCCAGGTGCGCCAGGGCTACCGGGTGGCCAGCGAGCCGCCGCTGTATGCCAACCGTATCCACGTCGAGGATGCCGCCGGCCTGCTGGCGTTCCTGCTGCAGGCCGATGCCCGCGGCGTGGCGTTGGCCGATTGCTACCTCGGCGTCGACGACGAGCCGGCGCCGCTGCATGAGGTGGTGGCCTGGCTGCGCGAACAGCTGGGCGTCAGCCACTGGGCGCCCGAGGCGACGGTGCGCCGCGCCGGCAGCAAGCGCTGCAGCAACGCCCGCGCCCGCGCCCTGGGCTGGGCGCCGAGTTACCCGAGCTACCGGGAAGGCTATGGGGCGATCCTGGCGGATGCCTCGTTCAGCGCCTAGGGCGGTCAGTCGCGCGGCGCTTGCTCCTGCGAGTGCCTATTGGCGCTCCAGCTGCCAGCGTTGCGGCCCCTTGCGGTATTCCGGCATGTCGTCGAGCTGCGCCTGGTTGACGGCATCGAAGATGCTCAAGCGCTCGCCGTCGCGCTCGAACAGCCAGGTCTGGCCCTGCTCGCCGAGCTGCAGCCACAGGCTGTCGAATTCGCCGCTCATGGCCGCGCAGTCGCCGGCCAGGCACAGCGCGTAGCGCTCGGCGCCGGGCAGGCCCTCGACCCGGCCGTCGGCATGGAACAGCACCAGGCCGCCTTCGCCCAGGCCCTGGCGAATGGTCCAGGTGCCACCCAGGTAAGCGCCGTACAGCGCCTGCTCGAAGCGGCTGCCGGGCGG
This sequence comes from Pseudomonas sp. LPB0260, assembly GCF_013388395.1. Taxonomy (NCBI): domain Bacteria; kingdom Pseudomonadati; phylum Pseudomonadota; class Gammaproteobacteria; order Pseudomonadales; family Pseudomonadaceae; genus Pseudomonas; species Pseudomonas sp. LPB0260. Next base: position 1,421,675 of record NZ_CP058247.1, read on the forward strand.
GGCGTAGCTGTTGTCGGCGCTCGGGGCGCGGACGAAGCGCTGCTCGGGCCAGGTGCCGCTGGCCGCCTGCACCAGTTCGGCATCATCGAGGCTGAGGTATTCGTGGTAGTCGCCGTAGAAGTCGACCCGCAGGCGCTGCTCGGTTTCGCTCACCAGCTGGCCTTCGTCGTGCTCGTAGCCATTGCTGAAGCTGGCGCGCCGGCGTTGCGGTTCGATCCGCCACTCCAGGTTCGGCCCGTAGGCGAGCAGGGCCTCGCGCAGATGGCCGCCGTGGCGCGCGGCATCGATTGCCGCCTGATTGATCCAGATGCCGCCGGGGTCGCCGGGCTGGCTGGCGCAGCCGGCGAGTAGCCAGATGAACAGCGGCGAAATGAGGAGCGGGCGCATCGGTGACTCCTTGCACGCAGGAGAAAGGCGGGGCGTCGTGCCCCGCCGGCGGACTTATTCGAGTACCAAGATAGCGTCCATTTCCACTTGCGAGCCGCGCGGCAGCGCAGCGACGCCGATGGCGGCGCGAGCCGGGTATGGCTGCTGGAAGTAGCGACCCATGATCTCGTTGACGGTGGCGAAGTGGGCCAGGTCGGTGAGGAAGATGTTCAGCTTGACGATGTCCTTGAACGAACCGCCAGCAGCCTCGGCCACTGCCTTGAGGTTCTCGAACACCTGGACGGTCTGCGCCTCGAAGCCTTCGACCAGTTCCATGGTCTTGGGGTCCAGCGGAATCTGCCCGGACATGTAGACGGTGTTGCCGGCCTTGATCGCCTGGGAATAGGTGCCGATGGCGGCAGGGGCCTTGTCGCTGGTGATGACGCTCTTGCTCATGGGAACTCCTGAAACGGTTGCTTGAATGGGGCGCTGCGTCGCGCCGGGTGCGCGCCGCGCAGCCGCGGGCGACTAGGGTCGGCGAAAGCCGGGGGCGCTGTCAAAGTACAGCTGCGAGGAAAATGACTTGTCAGTCGGGCGTCAGGCGCGCACGCGGGTGATGCGGATGACCCCGGGGAGGGCGCGCAGCTTCTTGATCACCCGGGCCAGGTGTACGCGGTCATGTACGCTGACCACCAGCTGGACCACGCTGATGCGGCCGTCGCGCTCGTCCATGCTGATCTTCTCGATGTTGCCGTCGGCGGCATTGACGCTGCCGGCCAGCAGGGCGATCAGGCCGCGCTGATGCTCCAGCTCGACGCGCAGCTCGACGTTGAACTCGCCGGTGACGTCCTTGGCCCAGGACAGCTGGATGCACTTCTCCGGGTTGTGGCGGATCTCGCCGATATTGCGGCAGCTCTCCAGGTGCACCACCATGCCCTTGCCCGCCGACAGGTAGCCGACGATGGGGTCGCCGGGGATCGGCGTGCAGCATTTGGCGTAGCTCAGCACCAGGCCTTCGGTGCCGCGAATCGCCAGCGGGCCTTCGGCGTTCGGCAGTTCGTCGCCGCCCTCGGCCAGCAGGCGCCGCGCCACCACATAGGCCATGCGATTGCCCAGGCCGATGTCTTCCAGCAGGTCCTCGATCAGCTCCAGGCGGTACTCGCCGAGTACCGTCTTGACGCGCTCGCCCGGAATCTTCTCCAGGTGGCTGTCGAAGCTGGCCAGCACTTTGTTCAGCAGGCGTTCGCCGAGGCTGATCGACTCGGAGCGGCGCTGCAGCTTGAGGGCGTGACGGATGTGGGTGCGCGCCTTGCCGGTGACCACGAAGTTGAGCCAGGCCGGGTTAGGACGCGCGCCAGGCGCGCTGACGATCTCCACGGTCGAGCCGCTCTGCAGCGGCTCGGACAGCGGCGCCAGGCGGCGGTTGATGCGGCAGGCGATGCAGGTGTTGCCGACGTCGGTGTGCACCGCATAGGCGAAGTCCACCGCGGTGGAGCCCTTCGGCAGCTCCATGATACGGCCCTTGGGCGTGAACACGTAGACCTCGTCCGGGAATAGGTCGATCTTCACGCTCTCGATGAATTCCAGCGAGTTGCCGGCGCGTTGCTGCATCTCCAGCACGCCCTTGACCCACTGCCGCGCGCGGGCGTGGGTGCCCTTGGGCTGGTCGTCGCCCTCGGACTTGTACAGCCAGTGGGCGGCGATGCCGTTGTTGGCCATCTCCTCCATCTCGCGGGTACGGATCTGGATCTCGATGGGCACCCCGTGCATGCCGAACAGGGTGGTGTGCAGCGACTGGTAGCCGTTGGCCTTGGGGATCGCGATGTAGTCCTTGAAGCGTCCGGGCAGGGGCTTGTACAGGTTGTGCACGGCGCCGAGCACGCGGTAGCAGGTGTCGACCTTGTCGACCACGATGCGGAAGGCGTAGACGTCCATGATCTCGTTGAACGCTCGGCGCTTGCCGCGCATCTTCTGGTAGATGCTGTAGAGGTGCTTCTCGCGGCCGACCACTTCGCCTTCCAGGCCGTCGCGGGCCAGGCAGTGGACCAGCGACTCCTCGATCTTGTTGACGATTTCCTTGCGGTTGCCGCGGGCCCGGCGCACGGCGGCGCGGATGCGCTCGGAGCGCATCGGGTGCATGGCCTTGAAACCCAGGTCCTCGAACTCCACGCGCAGGCTGTGCATGCCCAGGCGGTTGGCGATCGGGGCGTAGATTTCCAGGGTTTCCTTGGCGATGCGTCGGCGTTTCTCGCCGGACAGCACTTCCAGAGTGCGCATGTTGTGCAGGCGGTCGGCCAGCTTGACCAGGATCACGCGGATGTCGCGGGCCATGGCCATGGCCATCTTCTGGAAGTTCTCGGCCTGGGCCTCGGCCTTGGTCTCGAAGTTCATCTGGGTCAGCTTGCTGACCCCGTCGACCAGTTCGGCCACGGTTTCGCCGAACTGCGCATTGAGCGCTTCCTTGGCGATGCCGGTGTCTTCGATCACGTCATGCAGCATCGCCGCCATCAGGCTCTGATGGTCCATGTGCATGTCGGCGAGAATCCCCGCCACGGCGAGCGGGTGGGTGACGTAGGCTTCGCCGCTACGGCGGCGCTGGCCGTCGTGGGCTTGTTCGGCGTAGAAATAGGCGCGGCGGACCAGGTTGACCTGGTCGCCGTCGAGATAGGTCGAAAGGCGATCGGCGAGGGCGTCTATGTTCGCCATGGGTGTTCCCCCTGGCGAGCCTTGTGAGTCCGCGTCGTGCCGCTTCGACCAGGCATGGCTTACAGAGGCTCGTTGGCCTCTTCCTCGAAGGCGGCGAACAGCGGCTCTTCTTCGACGATCTCGTCCTGGGCAATGACGTCATAGTCGACCAGGCCAGCGGCGATTTCGCGCAGGGCGACCACGGTCGGCTTGTCGTTTTCCCAGGCCACTTTCGGCTCTTTGCCGCCGGTGGCGAGCTGGCGCGAACGCTTGGTGGCGAGCATGACCAGCTCGAAGCGGTTATCAACGTTGTCCAGGCAATCTTCGACGGTTACGCGGGCCATGGTGTTCCTCGTAGCAAATGCAAATAAAGAGCTGGGCCCGAATGGGCGAGCGGACTGAATAGTCTAAAAAATCACCAGCATTAAGGGAAGCACTGTTTTCTGCGCGGCCGCCCGGACTCAGGCCAGCAGCTCGCCGAGCAGGCCGCTGTGACGCTGCTGTTGTACCCCCTGCAGCAGCTGGTTGGCGCGGAAGATGGACTTCAGGTCGCTAAGGGCGTGGGCGAAGTCGTCGTTGATCACCAGGTAGTCGTACTCGACGTAGTGACTCATCTCGCTGACCGCCTCACGCATGCGCCGCTCGATGATCTCGCCGCTGTCCTGGCCGCGGTTGGTCAGGCGGTGGCGCAGGGCCTCCTGGGTCGGCGGCAGGATGAAGATCGACTTGGACTGCGGCATCAGCCTGCGCACCTGTTGGGCGCCCTGCCAGTCGATCTCGAGGATCAGGTCGTAGCCTTCGGCGAGGGTCTGCTCGACCCAGTGCTGGGAGGTGCCGTAGAGGTTGCCGAATACCTCGGCATGCTCGAGAAAGGCATTCTGGTCGAGCATGCCGTGGAACTGTTCGTGACTGACGAAGTGATAGTTCACCCCGTCCACCTCGCCGGGGCGCATGGCGCGGGTGGTGTGCGAGACCGAGACGCGAATCATCGCCTCGCTGTCGATCAGTGCCTTGACCAGGCTGGTCTTGCCGGCGCCGGAGGGCGCGGAAATGATGTAGAGGGTGCCGGTGGTGAGGCTCATGGCTGGGTCCTGGAAAAAGCGTGGGTCGTAGGGTGGCGGCGTGCTCGGCCGGGCTTCGGGGCGCGGCTACTCGATGTTCTGTACCTGTTCGCGCATCTGCTCGATCAGCACTTTGAGGTTGACCGCCGCCTGGGTGCTGCGTGGGTCGAAGGCCTTGGAGCCCAGGGTGTTGGCCTCGCGGTTGAGTTCCTGCATGAGGAAGTCCAGGCGCCGGCCGGCCGCTCCGCCGGCCTTGAGCACGCGGCGCACTTCGCTGACGTGGGTGCTGAGGCGGTCGAGTTCCTCGGCGACATCGCTTTTCTGCGCGAGTATCACCAGTTCCTGCTCCAGGCGCTGGGGATCGAGGTCGGCCTGCATCTCGCGGCAACGCTCGAGGATCTTCTGCCGCTGCGCGTCGAGCATCTGCGGCACCAGTTCGCGCAGGGCCGCCACTTCCTCGAGGATGCCGTCGAGGCGTTCGCCGAGCAGCTTGGCCAGTTCTGCGCCTTCGCGCGAGCGGCCGCTCTTGAGCTCGCCCAGGGCCTGGTTGAACAGCGCCAGCGCGGCCTTGTTGAGCGCCTGTGGGTCGGCGGCATCGGCCACCAGCACGCCCGGCCAGCCGAGCACTTCCAGGGGGTTGAGCGGTGCCGGCTGCTGGATCAGGCTGGCGACGCTTTCCGCTGCGGCGACCAGCTGCGCGGCGCGTTCACGGTCGACCTGCAGCGGCTTGCCGGCGCTGTCCTCGGCGAAGCGCAGGGTGCATTCGACCTTGCCCCGCGATAGCCCCTGGCGCAGCGCCTCGCGCACGGCGCCCTCGAGGTCACGGAAGGCCTCCGGCAGGCGCAGGTGCGGTTCCAGGTAGCGATGGTTGACCGAGCGCAGCTCCCAGCTCAGGGTGCCGTTTGGCCCGGCCTGCTCGGCGCGGGCGAAGGCCGTCATGCTGTGGATCATGGGGGCGAACCTCGCGGAATGTCGGGACGAAAGGCGCAGGATTGTAGCGCAGTGCGTCGGTCCCTCCCAATTGGTCATGTCGTCGCCGGGCCATGGCCCCTATAATGCTCGGCAGATTTAACTCCAGAGCAGGTATTCCTTGATGAAACGTCCCAGTGGCCGCGCGGCCGACCAGTTGCGCTCGATCCGCATCACCCGCAACTACACCAAGCACGCCGAGGGTTCGGTGCTGGTGGAGTTCGGTGATACCAAGGTGATCTGCACGGTCAGCGTCGAGTCGGGAGTGCCGCGCTTTCTCAAGGGCAAGGGCCAGGGCTGGCTGACCGCCGAGTACGGCATGCTGCCGCGGGCCACCGGCGAGCGTAACCTGCGCGAGGCCAGCCGCGGTAAGCAGGGCGGGCGCACCCTGGAGATCCAGCGGCTGATCGGCCGTTCGCTGCGCGCGGCGCTGGATATGTCCAAGCTCGGCGAGAACACCCTGTACATCGATTGCGACGTGGTCCAGGCCGATGGTGGTACCCGCACTGCGTCGATCACCGGGGCCATGGTCGCCCTGGTCGATGCGCTGAAGGTGATCAAGAAGCGCGGCGGTCTGAAGGCTGGCGACCCGCTCAAGCAGATGATCGCCGCGGTGTCGGTGGGCATGTACCAGGGCGAGCCGGTGCTCGATCTGGACTATCTGGAGGACGCCGCCGCCGAGACCGACCTGAATGTGGTGATGACCAGCGCCGGCGGCTTCATCGAGGTGCAGGGTACCGCCGAAGGCGCGCCGTTCCAGTCCGAGGAGCTGAACGCCATGTTGGCGCTGGCGCAGAAAGGCATGGCCGAACTGTTCGAACTGCAGCGGGCGGCGCTGGCCGACTGAGGCCTTTTACCGATCGAGGGAGGGTGACGATGGACGAGCATGCACAGGCGCCGGTGCCGACCCCGAACCAGGAAGCGCGGCAATGGGCGATGTTCTGTCACTTCGCCGCCTTTCTCGGCTTCGTCTTCCCCTTCGGCAATTTGATCGGCCCGCTGATCGTCTGGCAGATCAAGAAGGATCTTGACCCCTTCGTCGACGCCCAGGGCAAGGAGGCGTTGAACTTTCAGATCAGCGTGGCGATTGCCTTCATGCTCAGCGTGCTGCTGATGCTGGTGGTGGTCGGTTTCCTGCTGGCCGGCCTGGTCTCCATCGGCGCCATCGTGCTGACCATCATCGCCGGGATCAAGGTCAACGAGGGGCAGGCCTACCGCTACCCCTTCAACTGGCGGTTGATCAAGTAGGCGCGCTGCAAGGCACAAAAAAGCCGGCAACCGCCGGCTTTTTTGTGGGTGCTCATCCTACAGGCTGAGAATCCAGTCGTAATCGACGATCAGCGGCGCGTGCTGCGAGAAGCGCGGTTGGCGCGGCAGACGCGCGGTGCGCACGCTGCGGCGCATGCCCGGGGTCAGCAGCTGGTAGTCGAAGCGATAGCCCAGATTGAGCATCTCGGCCTGCTCGCTGTCCGGCCACCAGCTGAACTGGTCGCCTTCGCGACTGACTTCGCGCAAGGCGTCGACATAACCCATGCTGCCGATCACCTCATCCAGCCAGGCACGCTCGGGTGTCAGGAAGCCCGGTGACTGCTGGCAGTCGCGCCAGTTCTTCACGTCCAGCTTCTGGTGTGCCACGTAGAGCGAGCCGCAATAGATGTACTCGCGGCGCTTGCGCCGTTGCTTGTCCAGATAATGGGTGAAGTCGTCCATGAACTTGAACTTCTGGTTCAAGCCCTCGTCCCCGTTCTGCCCGGATGGCAGCAGCAGGGTGGCGATACTCACCTTGTCGAAATCGGCCTGCAGGTAGCGCCCGTAGCGATCGGCCATCTCAAAGCCGAGTCCACTGATTACCGCCTTGGGTTGCAACCGCGAATAGAGTGCCACGCCACCTTGGCTTGGCACTTCAGCATCGCAGGCATAGAGGAAATAGCCATCCAGTTGGAAGGCTTGGTCGTCCAGCTCAAAGGCGGAGGCGCGGGTGTCCTGCAGGCAGATGACGTCGGCATTCTGTGCTTGCAGCCAACTGAGCAAACCGCGCTCGACTGCAGCATGAATACCATTCACGTTCACACTGATGATCCGCATAAATGGCCCCCAAAAACACGTGCGTGTATGATACCCGAGCTCGACTTCAATTAGCTAAATTCCTAGCCAAATCCGTGCCGTCCGGGACTTTCCATGCAAGCGTACCAGCGCGAATTCATTCGTTTTGCCATCGAGCGCGGGGTGCTGCGCTTCGGTGAGTTCACCCTCAAGTCCGGGCGCACCAGCCCTTATTTCTTCAACGCCGGGCTGTTCGACAGCGGTCTGGCGCTGGCCCAGCTCGGGCGGTTCTATGCGGCGGCGGTGGTCGATAGCGGGATTCCCTTCGACGTGCTGTTCGGTCCGGCGTACAAGGGTATCCCCCTGGCGGCGACCACTGCGGTGGCCCTGGCCGAGCACCATCAACGCGATCTGCCCTGGTGTTTCAATCGCAAGGAAGCCAAGGACCATGGCGAGGGCGGCACCCTGGTCGGTGCGCCGCTGGCCGGCAAGGTGCTGATCATCGACGATGTGATCACCGCCGGCACCGCCATCCGCGAGGTGATGCAGATCATTCGCGCCCAGGGCGCCGAGGCCGCCGGGGTGCTGATCGCGCTGAACCGCCAGGAGCGCGGCCAGGGCCAGTTGTCGGCGATCCAGGAGGTCGAGCGCGACTTCGGCATGCCGGTAGTGAGTATCGTGTCACTGCAACAGGTGCTTGAATATCTGGCAGGCGATGCGCAACTCAAGCAGTATCTACCGGCAGTTGAGGCGTATCGCGCCGAATATGGAATCTAACCTGCGCACATAGGGTGTTGCTTCGATGCCAAGACTGGTCGTGACGCGTTGCCTGCTGCTCCTCGGACTGGCGCAGCCGCTGGCGGTAGGTGCTGCCGAGTTCTATCGCTATGTCAACGATCAGGGTGTCACGGTGCTCAGCCGTCAGGGCGTGCCGCCGGAATTCATCGCCAAGGGCTACCAGGTGCTGAATGAGCAGGGGCGGGTCATCCAGGTGGTGCCGCCGGCACCGAGCGCCGAGGAGCGCCGGCGCCTACTCGCCGAGAAGGCTCGCGCCGGCACCGATGCGCAGCTGCTGCGCCTGTATACCAGTCCCGAGGATGTCGATCGGGCCCTCGGGCGCAAGCTGGCTGAGCTGGATGCCCTGATTGGTGTGGCCCGCGGCAACCTGCAGTCGGCGCGCACCCAGCAGGGCAACCTGCAGAGCCAGGCGGCCGAGCATGAGCGCGCCGGCCGAGAGGTGCCGGAGCACCTGATCATGCAGATCGACAACCAGATCGCCGAGCAGCAGCGGCTGAAGAAGGACATCGCCCGTTATCAGGACGCGCGCAAGCGGGCCCAGGCCAGCTTTGCCGCCGACCGGGCGCGCCTCAGCGAACTGCTGGGGGCACGCCCTTAACCCTCATTTAAGACTGGTCGGCCGCTGTCCTTGGCTCAGGGACGCTTGCGGTTGCAGATCAGGGTGCCGACGCCGCTGTCGGTGAAGATCTCCAGCAGTACCGCGTTGGGCACCCGACCGTCGATGATGTGCGCGCTGGTCACCCCGGCCTGCACCGCTTCCAGGGCGCAGCGGATCTTCGGCAGCATGCCGCCGTAGATGGTGCCGTCGGCGATCAGGCCGTCGACCTGCTGGGTGGTCAGTCCCGTCAGGACCTCACCCTGCTTGTCCATCAGCCCGGCGATATTGGTCAGCAGCATCAGCTTCTCGGCCTTCAGCGCCTCGGCGACCTTGCCAGCCACCAGGTCGGCGTTGATGTTGTAGGACTCGCCGTCGGCGCCGACGCCGATCGGCGCGATCACCGGGATGAAGTCGCCCTTGACCAGCATGTTCAGCAGGTCGGTGTTGATCCCGGTGACCTCGCCGACATGGCCAATGTCGATGATTTCCGGTTGGGTCATCTCCGGGGTCTGGCGGCTGACCTTGAGCTTCTTGGCGCGGATCAGCCCGGCATCCTTGCCGGTCAGGCCGATGGCGCTGCCGCCGTGCTGGTTGATTAGGTTGACGATGCTCTTGTTGACCTGGCCGCCAAGGACCATCTCCACCACGTCCATGGTGGCGGTGTCGGTGACACGCATGCCATCGATGAAATGGCTCTCGATCGACAGGCGCTTGAGCAGGTCGCCGATCTGCGGACCGCCGCCATGCACCACCACCGGGTTGATGCCGACCGCCTTCATCAGCACGATGTCGCGGGCGAAGCCTTCCTTGAGCTCTTCGCTCTCCATGGCGTTGCCGCCGTACTTGATCACCAGGGTCTTGCCGACGAAGCGGCGGATATAGGGCAGGGCTTCGGATAGAACCTTGGCCACCTGGGTGGCGGCATCACGCTCGAGGGTCATGCGGGACTCCAATGCTGAATCGCTCATTCAAAACGGTAGATTAATGTCGGCGGCAACGCGCTGCAGCTGGCCGCGGAACACGGCCTTGATGCGTTCCAGTTCCTGTTCGCTGTCGGCCTCGAAGCGCAAGACCAGCACCGGCGTGGTGTTGGAGGCGCGCACCAGGCCCCAGCCCTTGGGGTAGTCGACGCGCACGCCGTCGAGGCTGGTGATGTTGCCCTCGCCCCATACGCCGTCGCGCTGCAGGCTGTCGATCAGGCCGAACTTGCTCTGTTCGGTGACCTGGATGTTGATCTCCGGGGTCGAGATGTCGCTGGGGAAGGCGGCGAATACCTGCTCGGCGTCGCGCTTGTCCTGGCTGAGGATCTCCAGCAGGCGGGCGGCGGCATAGATGCCATCGTCGAAGCCGAACCAGCGCTCCTTGAAGAAGATGTGCCCGCTCATCTCGCCGGCCAGCAGGGCGCCGGTTTCCTTCATCTTCTTCTTGATCAGCGAGTGGCCGGTCTTCCACATCACCGGGCGACCGCCGTAGCCGCTGATCAGCGGGGTCAGGCGGCGGGTGCATTTGACGTCGAAGATGATGTCGGCGCCGGGGTTGCGCGACACCACGTCCTTGGCGAACAGCATCAGCAGGCGGTCGGGGTAGACGATGGTGCCGGTGTTGGTCACCACGCCGACACGGTCGCCGTCGCCGTCGAAGGCCAGGCCGACATCGGCCTGCTCTTCCTTCACCTTGGCGATCAGGTCGACCAGGTTCTCGGGCTTGCCCGGGTCCGGGTGATGGTTGGGGAAGGTGCCGTCCACCTCGCAGTACAGCGGGATCACCGTGCAGCCGAGGGCCTCGATGAGCTGCGGGGCGATCACCCCGGCGGCGCCGTTGCCGCAGTCGACCACCACCTTCAGAGGCTTGGCCAGGGCGATGTCGTCGCGGATCTGGCGGAAGTAGCGTTGCAGCACCTCGACCTGCTCGACCGTGCCGACGCCGTTGGCCAGGTCGTTGTTGTCGATGCGCGTCTTGAGCGCCTGGATCTGCTCGTTGGCCAGGGTGTCGCCGGCGATGACGATCTTGAAGCCGTTGTAGTCCGGCGGATTGTGGCTGCCGGTGAGCATCACCGCGGACTTGCCGCTGAGTACGTGGGCGGCGTAGTACACCACCGGGGTCGGCACCATGCCGACGTCGCTGACGTTGCAGCCGCAGTCCAGCAGGCCCTGAATCAGTTGCTGCATCAGTTCCGGCCCGGACAGGCGGCCGTCACGACCCACGGCGATATTGGCTTCGCCCTGCGCCAGGCTCTGTGAGCCAATCGCCCGACCGACCCAGTAGGCGGTCTCGGCGGTCAGGCTGCTGCCGACCACGCCACGGATGTCGTAGGCGCGGAAGATATCGGCGGGGAGGGTCGGGGCGGTTTGCGGAGTACTCATTGCGGGTGTCTGCTCCAGTCCCAGGAGATCCTGGTCGTCGTCGAGAATGTCGATATCGAGGATATCGGTGTCTTGAAACAGCGGATCGACCAGATCCGCCGGCGTGTGGGCTGCCGTCGCGGCAGTCGCGGAGGGGGCGCCCTGGGGGCGCTCTTTTGCCGCTGTGCCCTGCGCCCCCTCATGGGTACGGCGCGGCATGCGGGCCAGGGTCTGGGCCAGGCCGTCCAGTGCCGGCAGGCTCAGGCTGAAGGCTTTGACGGCCTTGCCAGCCGAGAGTTCGCCGACCAGGTAGCCGAGCTGCCGGACGTCGGCGCGCAGGCGGCGTTGCAGGCCGCTGTGCAGCATGAACAGGCCGGTGATGGCGCCGGCCCAGGCCAGCAAGGCAGCCAGGGCAAGCAGTGGCAGGGAAACGTGCGCTGGTTCGAGGGCCTGTCCAGGGGTAAAGCTGAGCTTCCAGTTGCGGTTGCCGCTGTCGAAGCTCTGTCCGGTGCCCTGGGCCTGGCCGCGCTGGGCCAGCAGCTGTGGGGCAGCACCGCTGAAGTGCTGGAACAGCTGCAACTGGCCGACCTCGGTGGGCAGCGGCGGCAGGCTGCTCAGCAGGTGGTTGAGGTCGAACGCCAGCAGCAGGGTGCCCTGCAGCGGCTGGTCGTCGCTCAGGCGCACCGGCGCGACGCTGTACACCAGCCAGCGGTCGCCGACCTTGTAGGCTTCCGGTGCGGGCGTCTGGCCGTTCTCAGCCCGGCGCAGCAGGTCCAGGGCGGCGAAGTTCATCGGCGCGTCGTGCTGCATGTCCTGGGTTGCCTGGCCGCGACCATTGAGATGGGCGTCGATCACGCCGCCCCAGTGGCGCAGGTCGCGCTCGGCGGCGCGAATCCGCTCCGGCTCCTGGCTCTGCAGGGCTTCCAGCAGGCTGGGGTTGCGCGCGGCGCTGTGGGTGTCGCCGGCCAGCCGGATCAGCGCCTGGCGCAGCGCCGCGGCCTGCCCGTCGCCCCAGGCCTGGACCAGTTGCTGTTGATGCTGCTGGGCGCTGCCCTGTAGGCCGAACCAGAGCAGTCCTGCGGCCAGGACCACGCCGACCGTGCTGGCCAGCAGGCCGGGCAGCAGTGCCCGCAGGGGCTGCCGGTTGGCATCGGCCGGCCTCTTCGCCGTCTTGCCGGACGAGGTGCCGGCGTGGGTGTCCTTGGCGGTGCGCTTGAAGAGTTTCATCGAAGGGCTCCTCGGCGGTTCATCCTGAAAGGGTTAAGTGCGTTCAATGGCTGCCCGAGTGGCCGAAGCCACCCGCGCCGCGCTGGCTCTCGTCGAACTCCTCGACCAGCTCGAAGTGCGCCTGCACCACCGGCACCAGGATCAGCTGGGCGATGCGCTCGCCGACGGCGATGGTGAAGGCGCTCTGGCCACGGTTCCAGCAGGAGACCATCAGTTCGCCCTGGTAGTCCGAGTCGATCAGGCCGACCAGATTGCCCAGCACGATGCCGTGCTTATGGCCGAGCCCCGAGCGTGGCAGGATCATCGCCGCCAGGCCCGGATCGCCGATGTAGATCGACAGGCCGGTGGGGATCAATACGGTCTGCCCGGGGCCCAGGATCAGGTCCTGCTCGAGCATGGCGCGCAGGTCGAGCCCGGCCGAGCCGGGCGTGGCGTACTGCGGCAGAGGGAACTGGTCGCCGAGGCGCGGGTCGAGAATCTTGGCTTGTAGGGCGTGCATGTCGGGCTCTGTGGTCGGTGATTGGGGCGTCAGGCGCGGGGCAGGCGCTCGGCGATGAAGGCCACCAGCTGGCGCGCGATCTTGCTCTTGCTGGTCTGGGCGAAGCCGTTCTGCTGCAGCTCGCGGTCGATCACCGTGATGGCGTTTTCCTCGCTGTTGAAGCCGATGCTCGGGTTGGCCACGTCATTGGCGACGATCAGGTCGAGGTTCTTGTCCTTGAGCTTGCGCGAGGCGTATTCCAGCAGGTTCTCGGTCTCGGCGGCGAAGCCGACGCTGAACGGGCGGTCGTCGCGGCGCGCCAGGGTGGCGAGGATATCCGGGTTGCGCACCATCTGCAGGAGCAGGCCGTCGCCGTTGGCCGGGTCCTTCTTCAGTTTGTGCTGGGCGACCACTTCCGGGCGGTAATCGGCGACGGCGGCGGCGGCGATCAGCAGGTCGCAGGGCATCGCGGCTTCGCAGGCGGCGAGCATGTCGCGGGCGCTGACCACGTCGATGCGCTGGACCCGGTCCGGTGTCGGCAGGTGCACCGGACCGCTGACCAGGGTGACCTTGGCGCCGGCTTCGACAGCCGCCTCGGCCAGGGCGAAGCCCATCTTGCCGGAGCTGTGGTTGGTGATGTAACGCACCGGATCGATGTTTTCCTGGGTCGGGCCGGCTGTGATCAGGACATGCATGCCGGTCAGCGACTGGCGCTCGAAGCAGTCGGCGGCGCACTGGGCCAGCTTCTCGGCTTCGAGCATGCGGCCGAGGCCGACGTCGCCGCAGGCCTGCTCGCCGGCAGCCGGGCCGAACAGGCGCAGGCCGCGCTCGGTGAGCGTGCGCGCATTGGTCTGGGTTGCCGGGTCGCGCCACATCGCCTGGTTCATCGCCGGCGCCAGGGCAACTACGGCATCGGTGGCCAGCACCAGGGTGGTCAGCAGGTCGTCAGCGACGCCCTGGGCCAGGCGGGCCATGAGGTCGGCGGTGGCCGGGGCGATCAGCACCAGGTCGGCCCAGCGGGCCAGTTCGATATGGCCCATGGCGGCCTCGGCGGCCGGGTCGAGCAGGTCCAGGTGCACCGGGTGGCCGGACAGCGCCTGCAGGGTCAGCGGGGTGATGAACTCGCGGCCGCCCTGGGTCATCACCACCCGTACTTCCGCGCCCTGATCCTTGAGGCGGCGGACCAGTTCGGCACTCTTGTAGGCGGCAATGCCTCCCCCCACGCCGACGATGATGCGTTTGCGATAAAGCCGCTGCATAGGCCTGCCTTTTATATGAGGTGGATGTGCGCCGCGGCGATGCCGCCTCCCCAGGCCGATCGCCGCGCAAAAAGATGGGCTACGATAGCACAGCGGCCGCAGCGGAGTAGCGGCGCCCAGCTCGACACGGAGGTGCGATGAGCATTCGCGACTGGCCCGCGGCGGAGCGTCCGCGGGAGAAACTGCTGGCCCTGGGGGCGGCTACCCTGAGCGACGCCGAACTGCTGGCGATCTTCCTGCGGACCGGTGTTGCCGGGCAGAGCGCGGTGGACCTGGCGCGCCATCTGCTTGGCGATTTCGGCGGCCTGCGAGCCCTGCTGCAGGCCGATCTGCCGGCCTTCAGTCGGCGCCTGGGGCTGGGGCCGGCGAAGTTCGCCCAGTTGCAGGCGGTGCTGGAAATGGCCCGCCGTCACCTGGCCGAACAGTTGCGGCGGGACTCGGCGCTGGAGAGTCCGCAGGCGGTGCGCGACTACCTCAAGGCGCTGTTGCGCCATGAGCCCCACGAGGTGTTCGGTTGCCTGTTCCTCGATGCCAGGCATCGGGTGCTGGCCTTCGAGGCGCTGTTCCACGGTTCCATCGACAGCGCCAGCGTCTACCCGCGCCAGGTGGTCAAACGCGCGCTGGCACACAATGCGGCGGCGCTGATCCTGACCCACAACCACCCCTCGGGCGTGGCCGAGCCGAGCCAGGCGGACCGCCTGCTGACCCGAAGATTGAAGGATGCGCTGGAGCTGGTGGATGTGCGGGTCCTCGACCACTTCATCGTTGGCGACGGCGAGCCGCTGTCTCTGGCGGAGTACGGCTGGTTGTAGGTCCGTCGGTGCGACGAGCGGTCGAGAGGCGTCGCGGCCCATGCCCGTGGCCGGATGGCGAGGATAGAGTGTTCGTGGAAAAACGCGGAAAATGCGTTTCGCCTTGTTGCTCCGGGGGGTTTCTGGTATAAAGCAGCGCTCTTTTCTAGGGGCCCGGTTGTTGCGCTTTCAGGTGTGACCGGTAAGACCCTCGAGAAACGCGGCGCAGAGCGCCAATGACACTGAGTTTAAGCGGCCAACCCATGCCGGGTTGGGCATGTGGTTTTAGAGGGCTGAGGCATGTCGAGAGTCTGTCAAGTTACCGGTAAGGGTCCGGTAACCGGGAACAACATTTCCCACGCAAACAACAAAACCCGTCGTCGTTTCCTGCCGAACCTGCAGCACCATCGCTTCTGGGTCGAGTCCGAGAAGCGCTTCGTGCGTCTGCGCGTATCTGCCAAGGGCATGCGCGTCATCGACAAGCGTGGCATTGACGTAGTGCTGGCCG
Source organism: Pseudomonas sp. LPB0260 (assembly GCF_013388395.1). Lineage (NCBI taxonomy): Bacteria > Pseudomonadati > Pseudomonadota > Gammaproteobacteria > Pseudomonadales > Pseudomonadaceae > Pseudomonas > Pseudomonas sp. LPB0260. The sequence goes on from NZ_CP058247.1 coordinate 1,436,800, forward strand.
AGCTGCGCGCTCGCGGCGAAAAGGTTTAAGGAGCAAATCATGCGCGAACTGATCCGTTTGGTGTCCAGTGCCGGTACCGGCCACTTCTACACCACCGACAAGAACAAACGCACCACCCCCGACAAGATCGAAATCAAGAAATTCGATCCGGTCGTGCGCAAGCACGTGATGTACAAGGAAGCCAAGATCAAGTAATTGATCCGCAACCTTGCCGAGAGAGCCCGCCTATATGGCGGGCTTTTTCTTGGTCGGATTTCGCTGCCGGCAATCAGCTCGTCGCGGCGATGAACTGCACCACAACCTCTGCGAGCCTTTCGCCCTGGTCTTCCTGCAGGAAGTGACCGCCATTGACGATGGTGATATGGGCTTGGCCCCGGGTGCCGGGAATCAGTTTCTGCATCAGCTTGTCACCGCCGGCGGTGATGGGGTCCGAGTCGCTGAAGGCGGTGAGGAATGGCTTCTGCCATTGCCGCAACTGGGTCCAGGCCTCGCGGTTCTTGGCGGCCGCCGGGTCGTCCGGGGTGATGGGCACCAGCAAGGGGAACTGGCGTGCGCCTTCCTTGTAGCGTTCTTCCGGGAAGGGGGCATCGTAGGCGTCGATGACGGCCTGGGGCAGCTCCGTGGTGGTGCCGCCCTTGATGACGCCGCCGGCCGGAAACACCGCTACTTCCTGGGAGAACTTCTGCCAGCTGCGGAACGCCGCGCCAGGATCGTGATCGCCCGTCGGCAGCATGGTGTTGGCGGCGACCACCCGGGCGAAGCGCGCGGGATTGTCCGCCACCAGGCGCAGGCCGATCAGTCCGCCCCAGTCCTGGCAGACCAGGGTGATGTCCGTGAGCTGCAGCTGCTCGAGCAGCGACTGCATCCAGTCCACGTGGCGCTGGTAGCTGTAGTCGGCGCGCCGGCTGGGTTTGTCGGAGCGACCGAAGCCCACCAGGTCGGGGGCAATCACGCGATGCCCGGCCGCCACCAGGATGGGGATCATTTTCCGGTACAGATAGCTCCAGGAAGGCTCGCCGTGCATCAGCAGCACGGGGGCCGCCGCGGCAGGCCCCTCGTCCAGGTAGTGCGCCCGCAACTGGCCACCTTCGGTGTCATCGACCATCAGGTAGTGCGGGGCAAAGGGGTATCCAGGCAGGTTGGCAAAGCAGGCCTCTGGCGTGCGCAGGAACTCCATGACGCGGTCCTCCTTAATTGTTGTCTGCGCATTCTGGGCGCCCCCGGTGTCGCCGGACAGTCCGCTGGACGCGCCGAATGCCGCGTCATCACCCGCACTGCTGCCGCTGGGGTATTGCCGCATCAACCGATCACCGCGTCGGCATAAAAAAGCCCGCACGAGGCGGGCCCAAGGCTGACGCATGACGGGGGGCTCAGGACTGGGCCTGTTCGAAGATGACGTAGACCTTGCGGCAGGTCTCCAGCACCTCCCAGGTGCCTGTGAACCCGGCGGGAATGACGAAGCGGTCGCCGGCGCGTACGGTCTTGGCGTTGCCGTCCGCATCGCGCAGCACGGACACGCCCTGGAGGATCTCGCAGTATTCGTGCTCGCTGTAGCTGACGCTCCACTGGCCCACCGCGCCTTCCCAGACGCCGGCGCTGAACTGGGCGCAGGGGCTGGCGTAGTGGTTGCGCACGCTCTGCTCGGGGTCACCCTTGAGGACCTTTTCCGGCGCCGGACGGTAGTGCTCGGCAGTGCTGTTGGCCTGGGCGAAATCGACGATCTGCTGGATAGTCATCGGCGTGTCCTTTGAACGGGTTATTGGGCCCTGCGGATCGAAGCGGCGAGCTTCTCCACCAGGGTGTCGATCTGGGTCTTCTCGACGATCAGCGGTGGCGACATGGCCAGGGTATCGCCGGTCACGCGGACCATCAGGCCGTCGTGGAAGCATTGCTCGAACACCTGATAGCCGCGCTTGCCGATGCCCTGGTCGCTGGGCGCGAGCTGCACCCCGCCGACCAGGCCGACGGCGCGGATGTCGATCACCTGGGGCAAATCGCGCAGGCTGAGCAGGGCATCCTGCCAGTAGTTCTCCAGCTCGATGGTCCGTTCGAACAGGCCTTCCTGCTGGTAGATGTCCAGGGTCGCCAGGGCCGCGGCGCAGGCCACGGGGTGGCCGGAATAGGTGTAGCCGTGGAACAGCTCGATGCCGTCCGGCCCTTGCATGAAGGCGTCATGGATCTTCTCGTCGACGAACACCGCGCCCATGGGGATGGCGCCGTTGGTCAGGCCCTTGGCGCAGGTGATGATGTCCGGGGTGACGCCCCAGCGCTGGGCGGCGAAGGCCTTGCCGACGCGACCGAAGCCGGTGATCACCTCATCGAAGATCAGCAGGATGCCGTGCTTGCGGGTGATCTCGCGCAGGCGCTGCAGGTAGCCCACCGGCGGCAGCACCACGCCGGCCGAGCCGGACATCGGCTCGACCATCACCGCGGCGATGTTCTCGGCGCCGTGCAGGGCCACCAGGCGCGCCAGCTCGTCGGCCTTGTCGACGCCGAACTCCGGCAGTCCCTTGCTGAAGGCATTGCGGGCGATATCCAGGGTGTGTGGCAGGTGGTCGACGCCGGGCAGCTGCAGGGCGAAGGCCTTGCGATTGTTGACCATGCCGCCGACCGAGATGCCGCCGAAGCCGACGCCGTGGTAGCCCAGCTCGCGGCCGATCAGGCGGGTGCGGGTGCCCTGGCCGATGGCGCGCTGGTAGGCCAGGGCGATCTTCAACGCGGTATCGGCCGACTCGGAACCGGAATTGGTGAAGAACAGCTTGTTCAGCCCGGCCGGGGCGATCTCGGCCAACCGGCTGGCCAGCTCGAAGGGCAGCGGGTGGCCCATCTGGAAGGTCGGGGCAAAGTCCAGGGTGGCGATCTGCCGGCTGACCGCTTCGCTGATTTCCCGACGACCGTGGCCGGCGTTGCAGCACCAAAGTCCGGCCGTGCCGTCCAATACCTGACGGCCGTCGTCACTGGTGAAATACATGCCGGCGGCGCTCTTCAACAGGCGCGGTCTGGCCTTGAACTGGCGGTTGGCGGTGAAGGGCATCCAGAAATCGTCGAGGCCGTGGGTTTTTCTGTTCATCTGCTGGTGGCTATCGGTGGTCATGCGGGTTGTCCGAGCGAGCGAGAGAGGAGCGTGGGAAAGTGATTTTGCCCAGTCTATGTTCGATATAATGAACATTACAAGAGGGTCGATGGCGGCTTTGTCAAAAATATTGAAAAGCTGTGGCCCTCTGGTTTAGTGTTGCCAGCAGGATTCGGCCCGCTCGGGCCTTGCAGAATTATTGACAGTGCGGGAGCCTGCTCCATCGCGCTTTTTACTGATAAGAGGATGCTTGCATGACTAGCCTGACTCGCGCCGACTGGGAACAACGCGCCAAGACCCTGAACATCGAAGGGCGTGCCTTCATCCACGGCGAATACCGCGGGGCGGCGTCCGCTGCGACCTTCGAGTGCATCAGCCCGGTGGATGGGCGCCTGCTGGCGAATGTCGCCAGCTGCGATGTGGCCGACGCCGAGCTGGCGGTGCAGGATGCCCGGGTGACCTTCGATTCCGGCGTCTGGTCGCGCCTGGCACCGGTCAAGCGCAAGGCCGTGATGATCCGCTTCGCCGACCTGATCGAGCAGCACGGCGAGGAGCTGGCCCTGCTGGAAACCCTCGACATGGGCAAGCCGATCAGCGACTCCCTGGGTATCGACGTCTCCAGCGCCGCCCGCGCCATTCGCTGGAGCGGCGAGGCGATCGACAAGATCTACGACGAGGTGGCCGCCACCCCGCATGACGAACTGGGCCTGGTGACCCGCGAGCCGATCGGCGTGGTCGCCGCCATCGTGCCGTGGAACTTCCCGCTGCTGATGAGCTGCTGGAAGCTCGGCCCGGCGCTGTCCACCGGCAACTCGGTGATCCTCAAGCCGTCCGAGAAGTCGCCGTTGACCGCCATCCGCCTGGCCCAGCTGGCCATCGACGCCGGCATCCCGGCCGGGGTGTTCAACGTGCTGCCGGGCTACGGCCACACTGTCGGCAAGGCCCTGGCCCTGCACATGGACGTCGACACCCTGGTGTTCACCGGCTCGACCAAGATCGCCAAGCAGCTGATGGTCTACGCCGGCGAGTCGAACATGAAGCGGGTGTGGCTGGAAGCCGGCGGCAAGAGCCCCAACATCGTCTTCGCCGACGCCCCGGACCTCAAGGCCGCCGCCGAAGCCGCGGCCGGCGCCATCGCCTTCAACCAGGGCGAGGTGTGCACCGCCGGCTCGCGCCTGCTGGTGGAAAACTCGATCAAGGAGCAGTTCGTGCCGCTGGTGGTCGAGGCGCTCAAGGCCTGGAAGCCGGGGCATCCGCTGGACCCGCAGACCAACGTCGGCGCTCTGGTCGATCAGCAGCAGCTCAATACCGTGCTCGGCTACATCGAGGCTGGCCAGGCCGACGGTGCCAAGCTGGTCGCCGGCGGCAAGCGCACCCTCGAGGAGACCGGCGGCGTGTATGTCGAGCCGACCATCTTCGATGGCGTGAGCAACGCGATGAAGATCGCCCGCGAGGAGATCTTCGGTCCGGTGCTCTCGGTGATCGGTTTCGCCGATGCCGAAGAAGCCGTGCGCATCGCCAACGACACGCCCTACGGCCTGGCGGCGGCGGTGTGGACCAGCAACCTGTCCAAGGCTCACCTGACCGCCAAGGCGCTGCGCGCCGGCAGCGTGTGGGTCAACCAGTACGATGGTGGCGACATGACCGCGCCGTTCGGCGGCTTCAAGCAGTCGGGCAACGGCCGCGACAAGTCGCTGCACGCGTTCGACAAGTACACCGAGCTGAAGGCCACCTGGATCAAGCTGTAAGCTCGGACTACGACGGGCGGGCAACCGCCTGAAGGTCCGCCCTTCGGGGCCGGCTCCGATGAGCCACACCTGCGGCCGGGTTCCCTTGGGAAGCCCGGCCGTTTCGTTTTCACCGGCCACGACGACAGGAAGGAGTCGGGTAATGCGTTGGGGTACCTATTTCGCCGTCTGTTCGGCGGTGATCAGCATCGGCCTGGCTCTCGGCGTGACCATGCCGCTGGTGTCGCTGCGCCTGGAGGGCTGGGGCTACGGCTCCTTCGCCATCGGCGTGATGGCGGCCACGCCGGCGGTAGGGGTACTGCTTGGAGCCTCGCTGGCCGGTCGCCTGGCCGGCTGGTTGGGCACCACCCGGCTGATGCAGGCGAGCCTGCTGTGCAGCGCGTTGTCGGTGGCCGTGCTGGCATTGCTGCAGGACTACGTTATCTGGCTGGTGCTGCGCCTGTTGATCGGCGTGGCCCTGACCCTGGTGTTCATCCTCGGCGAGAGCTGGATCAACCAGCTGGCGGTGGAGAAGTGGCGCGGCCGCCTGGTGGCGCTGTACGGCACCGGCTACGCCTTGAGCCAGCTCTGTGGGCCGCTGCTGTTGACCGCGCTGGGCACCGCCAGCGACCGCGGCTTCTGGGCCGGCACCGCGCTGCTGATCGGCGGCTCGCTGCTGCTGGTGGGGCGCAGCGGGGCGCCCCGGGTCGATGCGCAGAGCGCCTCGGGGCGGGGCCTGCCGGCCTTCTGCCGCAAGCTGCCGGCGATCGCCTGGGCGGTGATGCTGTTCGCCGCGTTCGAGGCGATGATGCTCACCCTGCTGCCGATCTACGGCCTGCGCCAGGGCTTCAGCCAGGAGGTGGCGCTGTTCATGGTCAGCGTGGTGGTGGTCGGCGATGCGGCTCTGCAGCTGCCGATCGGCCTGCTGGCCGACCGCTTGTCGCGGCGCAGCCTGTTCCGCGGTTGCGGGGTGATCCTGCTGGGTTCGAGCCTGGCGATTCCGCCGCTGCTGCACTCGCCGCTGATCTGGCCGCTGCTGGTGCTGTTCGGCGCCAGCGCCGGGGGGCTGTTCACCCTGTCGCTGATCCTCATCGGCGAGCGCTACCGCGACGACCAGCTGGTGCGCGCCAATGCCCATGTGGCGCAGCTGTGGGGCATCGGCTGCCTGCTCGGCCCGCTGGCCACCGGAGCGGCCAGCCAGTGGCTGAACAGCCATGCGCTACCCATGCTGATGGCCCTCGGCGCGGCGGTGTTCGTGGTGCTGGCCTGGCGCGACAGCGGCTTCGAATCACCACTCGCCACCGCGCCGGTGCGCGGCGACTAATCCGTCCGGCGCAGCTCCGCCAGCAGCTCGCCGGCAGCTGCGCCGACGCGGCGCACGGCCTCTTCGAGTTCCGTCGTCGCTGGCGCGGCATAGTTCAGGCGCAGGCAGTTACGGTACTTGCCGGCGGCCGAGAAGATGCTGCCCGGCGCGATCTGCACCTTGTGCGGCAGCAGGACGCGGTTGAGCTGCTGGCTGTCGAAGGCGCTGTCCAGCTCGACCCAGAGCATGAAGCCGCCATGGGGCTGGCTGACCCGCGTGCCGCCGGGAAAGTAGCGGCTGACCCAGTCGGTCATCCGGTTGCGGTTGCGCGCGTACTGGCTGCGCATGCGCCGCAGGTGCGGCTCGTAGTGCCCGGCGGCGATGAACTCGGCCAGGGCCAGCTGCGGCAGCTGTGCGGTCATGCCGGTGCCGATGTACTTGAGGTGGAGAATCTGCGGCTGGTAGCGCCCGGCCGCTATCCAGCCGACGCGCAGTCCCGGCACGAGGGTCTTGGAGAACGAACTGCAGAGCAGCACGCGGCCATCGACGTCGTAGGACTTGATGGTGCGCGGGCGCGGGTAGCTGTATGCCAGCTCGCCGTAGACATCGTCCTCGATGATCGCCACGTCGTAGCGCTGGGCCAGCGTCAGCAGGGCGCGCTTGTTGGCCTCCGGCATGATGTAGCCGAGCGGGTTGTTGCAGGTCGGGGTGAGCTGGATGGCCTTGATCGGCCACTGCTCGAGCGCCAGCTCCAGGGCGTCCAGGCTGATGCCGCTGAGCGGGTCGGTGGGCAGCTCCAGGGCCTTGATGCCGAAGCCCTTCAGGGCCTGCATCACGCCATGGAAGCTCGGCGAGTCGAGGGCGACGATGTCGCCGGCCTTGCAGGTCGCGCAGATCGCCGCCGATAACGCCTCATGGCCGCCGGTGGTGATGACGATCTCGTCGGGCGGGATCTGGCAGCCGGAATCGAGCATCAGCCGCGACACCTGCTCGCGCAGCTTGGGGTCGCCATGGATGCAGCCATAGCTCAAGCCTTCCATCGACTGGCGCCGGCTCAGGCGCGACAGCGAGCGCAGCAGGGGTTTCAGGGTCGGGCTGCTGATATCGGGAATGCCGCGGCCGAGCTGCAGGACGTCGCTGCCCGGGGGCAGGCTGATCAGCTCGAGAATGTTGTCCCATTGCGAGACGTCGACCGGTCGCTGCGGCGCGCGCCCGACCTGGGGCAGGGCGGGCGTGTGTCGGGACAGCGGGACGAAGTAGCCGGACTTGGGCCGTGGGGTGGCCAGGCCGTGATCTTCCAGGTGGCGATAGGCCTGCTGCACCGTGCTCAGGCTGACGCCATGCTCCACGCTCAGGGCGCGCACCGAGGGCAGGCGATCGCCCGGGCGGTAGAGGCCTTGCTCGATGCGCGCGCCGAGCAGTTCGGCGAGGTCAAGGTAGAGGGTCATGGTCGCTGCCTCGGGCTTTTTTGAATTCCGTGGGTTCTATCTAAAGCAATACAGATCCGTGAGAAAAACAGGATTCAGCCGTACCTGATTCTAGTCTGTATGGTGATTAAACGAAAACTCTGAATCTGTAATGATCTTCTCCCACCACGCATCATGATCTCCCACAAGGCTGGCGTATCGGAGAACATGATCATGGGCGGATTGAGCGATGTGAGGCTGACGCTTTCCCAGCAGGAGTTGTTGGCGGCGGGGGAGCCGCTGCGCCTGGTTCCGGCGCCTCAGGAGGGCCAGGCGCAAAGGCGCTGGAAGGCGTTCTGGCGACGCCTGAGCACCCGTCGCGCCCTGCTCGAGCTGGATGACGCGCAGTTGCGGGATATCGGCCTGACCCGCGCGCAGGCGCGGCAGGAAGCCCTGCGGCCGTTCTGGACGCTCTAGGGTGGCGCCCGTCTCGGCGCGGGCGTCGGCGCCCGCTTCGTTGCGGTGTCTAGGCCAGTTCCTTGAGCCGGTGCCAGAGCATGCCCAGGGCCAGCAGTGGCGAGCGCAGGTAGCGGCCGCCGGGGAAGGTCAGGTGCGGCACCTTGGCGAACAGCTCGAAGCCGCCGCCGGCCTGGCCGGCGATGGCCTCGGCGAGCAGCTTGCCGGCCAGGTGGGTGGCGTTGACCCCGTGACCGGAATAGGCCTGGGCGTAGAACACATTGGCCTGCTCCTTGAGCCGGCCGATCTGCGGCAGACGGTTGGCGCCGATGCCGATCATGCCGCCCCACTGGTAGTCGATCCGGACATCGCGCAGCTGCGGAAACACCTCGAGCATCTTCGGTCGCATGTAGCCGGCGATGTCCGCCGGGTCGCGTCCGGAGTAGTGGCAGGCGCCGCCGAACAGCAGGCGGCGATCGGCGGACAGGCGGTAGTAGTCGAGTGCCACGCGCTGGTCGCACAGGGCCATGTTGCGCGGAATCAGCGCCCTGGCCTGGTCTTCGGAGAGCGGCTCGGTGGCGATGATGTAGCTGCCGGCCGGCAGCACCTTGCCGCCCAGGGTGGGGTTCAGCTCGCCCAGGTAGGCGTTGCAGCCGAGCACCAGCTGGGCGGCGCGCACCGTGCCGTGGGCGGTGTGCACCTTGACCTCGCGGCCGTAGTCGATGCGCGTCACCGGCGAGTTCTCGAACAGCTGCACCCCCAGGGCCTGCGCCGCGGCGGCCTCGCCGAGGGCCAGGTTGAGCGGGTGCAGGTGCCCCGAACCCATGTCGATCAGGCCGCCGACATAGCGGCTGGAGCCGACCACCTCATGCACCTGCTCGGCCTGCAGCAGGCGCAGTTCGTGGCGGTAGCCGAGAGACCTGAGCTCTTCCAGATCCTCGGCGAAGGCGGCCAGGTGGCTGGGCTTGTTGGCCAGGTCGCAGTAGCCCCAGGTCAGGTCGCAGTCGATGGCGAAGCGCTCGACGCGTTGGCGGACCAGTTCCACCGCCTCCAGGCCCATCAGCTTGAGCCGGCGCACGCCGTCGACGCCGATCACCGGCGCGAACTGCTCGACCCCGTGGCCGACTCCGCGGATCAGCTGGCCGCCGTTGCGGCCGCTGGCGCCCCAGCCGATCTTGCGCGCTTCCAGCAGCACCACCGAGAAGCCCTTGTCGGCCAGCTCGATGGCGGTGTTCAACCCCGAGAAGCCGCCGCCGACCACGCAGACGTCGGCCCGCAGCTCGCCGCCCAGGGGCGGGAAGTCGAGCTGGCGATTGGTGCTGGCGGCGTAGTAGGAGGCGGCATGCTGGGTGCTGTGCACGGGCTGGCGAACGCGGGCGTTCATGTGTGAAATCCTGATTTTTGTGTTTGGAAAATTTTACGAAGGATAAGCGCGGTTTCCGTCCGGCGCCAAGGGGCAGGGGCAAAAAACTGGACTCTGGTCGGCAAATCAGCCGAGCGGGCAGCCTCCAGGGACAACCGGGGGTAAGATGCGCGGATTTTCTCCCGGACCCTTCTGCGATGAGCTGCACCAGCCGCAAGATCGACTACCTGCGTTTGCAGATTCCCTCGTTCACCTGCGAGCCGGGCTGCCACGACTGCTGTGGCCCGGTGACGGCCTCAAGCGAGGAGATGGCGCGGCTGCCGGTCAAGAGCGTTGCCGAGCACGACGCCGCGCTGGCCGAGTTCAACTGCGTGCACCTCGGCCCCCAGGGCTGCCAGGTGTACGACCAGCGACCGTTGATCTGCCGCTTGTTCGGCACCACCCCGAGCCTGCCCTGTCCGCGCGGCCGCGGGCCGGAGCAGCCGACCGAGGCCGCCGTCGAGCGTCAGGTCCACCGGCTGATCGCCAGTACCCGTCAGGTGCTGGTCTGAGCGTGCCGGCTATTCCGGCACCGGCAGGGCCAGGGACTCCTTCACTTCTTCCATGACGATATAGCTCTTCGATTCCCGCACATGGGGCAGCTTGAGCAGGATGTCGCCGAGCAGCTTGCGGTAGCTGGCCATCTCGTTGATCCGCGCCTTGACCAGGTAGTCGAAGTCGCCGGACACCAGGTGGCATTCCAGCACGTGGGGCAGCTTGAGCACCGCGCGGCGGAACTCCTCGAAGGTGTCGCCGGACTTGTAGTCCAGGCTGATCTCGACGAACACCAGCAGGCTGGCCTTGAGGTTCTGCGGGTTGAGGCGCGCGTGGTAGCCCATGATGATGCCCTCGCGCTCCAGGCGCCGCACCCGCTCGGTGCAGGGCGTGGTGGACAGGCCGACGCGCTCGCCCAGCTCGGTGAAGGAGATGCGCCCGTCCTCCTGGAGGATGCGCAGGATGTTGCGGTCGATCTTGTCCAGCTCGCGCCGGCTCTGGTGCTGGGTGCGCATGGTGGATGCCCCTCCGTGAAAGTGGTTTTTGCCGAGAAATCTCGCCAAATATAGTAGTCAATATAGTGAGAAACACTGGCTGCTGCTCAATATACTGCGCCCATCAACTCTCTGGACAACAAACGCCAGCGCATAGTCGCGGCGAGGAGTGAAGCATGCGGGTTCTGGTTCTGGGCAGCGGTGTCATCGGTACGGTCAGCGCGTACTACCTGGCTCGTCAGGGCTTCGAGGTGGTGGTGGTCGATCGCCAGCCCGCGCCGGCCATGGAGACCAGCTTCGCCAACGCCGGCCAGGTGTCGCCCGGCTATGCCTCGCCCTGGGCCGCGCCCGGCGTGCCGCTGAAGGCCATCAAGTGGCTGCTGCAGAAGCACGCACCGCTGGCGATCAAGGCCACCGCCGACATCGACCAGTACCTGTGGATGGCGCAGATGCTGCGCAACTGCACCGCCAGCCGCTACGCGGTGAACAAGGAGCGCATGGTGCGCCTGTCCGAGTACAGCCGCGACTGCCTCGACGAACTGCGCGCCGAAACCGGCATCGCCTACGAAGGCCGTCGCCTGGGTACCACCCAGCTGTTCCGCACCCAGGCCCAGGTGGACAACGCCGCCAAGGATATCGCCGTGCTGCAGCAGTCCGGCGTGCCCTTCGAGCTGCTTGATCGCGATGGCATCGCCCGCGCCGAACCGGCCCTGGCCCAGGTCAAGGACAAGCTGGCCGGCGCCCTGCGTCTGCCCAACGACCAGACCGGCGACTGCCAGGTGTTCACTACCAAGCTGGCCGAGATGGCCAAGCAGATGGGCGTCGAGTTCCGCTTCGGCCAGAACATCCAGCACCTGGACTTCGCCGGCGACCGGATCAACGGCGTGTGGATCGACGGCAAGCTGGAAACCGCCGACCGCTACGTGCTGGCCCTCGGCAGCTACAGCCCGCAGATGCTTAAGCCACTGGGTGTCCGTGCGCCGGTCTACCCGCTCAAGGGCTATTCGCTGACCGTGCCGATCGTCAACCCGGACATGGCGCCGGCCTCGACCATTCTCGACGAGACCTACAAGGTCGCCATCACCCGCTTCGACAACCGCATCCGGGTCGGCGGCATGGCCGAGATCGCCGGTTTCGACCTGAGCCTAAACCCGCGTCGGCGCGAGACCCTGGAGATGATCGTCGGCGATCTCTACCCCCAGGGCGGCGACCTGAGCCAGGTGGACTTCTGGACCGGCCTGCGCCCGGCGACCCCGGACGGCACGCCGATCGTCGGCGCCACCAGCTTCCGCAATTTGTTCCTCAACACCGGTCACGGCACACTGGGCTGGACCATGGCCTGCGGCTCCGGTCGCTTGCTCGCCGACCTGATGGCCAAGAAGCGTCCGCAGATCAGCCCCGAAGGCCTGGACATCTTCCGCTACAGCAACAAACAGGAGACGCCCAAGCACGGCAGTCCGGTGCCCGCGCACTGAGACCGGCCAGGCGTCGGGACCCGCATGTTCCCCATGGACAGGCGGGTCGAGATGATGGCGGCGGCAAGCGTCTGCGCCATCATGAGCGAATAGCCGTCGCGTTCCCTCGGCCACGAATGCGACGCACAATCCTGCTTGGCCCGGCTCTGCCGGGCTTTTTTATTCACCGTGCCCCGTTAGAAGTGTGAGAGCCATGCGTCCAGCCCGCGCCCTGATCGACCTGCAAGCCCTGCGTCACAACTACCAGTTGGCCCGCGAAGTCTCGGCCGCCAGGGCGCTGGCGGTGATCAAGGCCGATGCCTACGGGCATGGCGCGGTGCGTGTCGCCCAGGCGCTGGAGGAGCAGGCCGATGGCTTCGCCGTGGCCTGTATCGAGGAGGCCCTGCAGCTGCGCGAGGCCGGCATCCGCGCGCCGATCCTGCTGCTCGAGGGCTTCTTCGAGGCCGACGAACTGGCGCTGATCGAGCGGCACGAGCTGTGGTGCGTGGTGCATGCCCAGTGGCAGATCGAGGCGATCGAACGCAGCGCCCTGAGCAAGCCGCTGACCCTGTGGCTGAAGATGGACTCCGGGATGCACCGGGTCGGCCTGGCGCCGGCCGAGTATCAGGCGGCCTACCGCCGCCTGCTGGCCAGCGGCAAGGTCGGCAAGATCGTGCTGATGAGCCACTTCGCCCGGGCCGACGAGCTGGACTGTCCGCGCAGCGAAGAGCAGCTGGCGGTGTTCGAGCAGGCCCGTCAGGGCCTGGTGGCGGAAGTCAGCCTGCGCAACTCGCCGGCCGTGCTCGGCTGGCCCAACATCCCCAGCGACTGGGTACGCCCCGGCATCATGCTCTACGGCGCCACCCCGTTCGAGCAGGAGCAGGCGCTGGCCGCGCGCCTGCAGCCGGTGATGACCCTGGAATCGAAGATCATCAGCGTACGCGAGCTGCCGGCCGGCGAGCCGGTCGGCTACGGCGCCCGCTTCGTCACCGAACGGCCGACCCGGGTCGGGGTGGTCGCCATGGGTTATGCCGATGGCTATCCGCGGCACGCGCCGACCGGCACCCCGGTGACCATCGACGGTCAGCCCAGCCGCCTGATCGGCCGGGTGTCGATGGACATGCTCACCGTCGACCTCAGCGACCTGCCCCAGGCCGGCCTCGGCAGCCGGGTCGAGTTGTGGGGCAAGCAGGTGCTGGCCAGTGACGTGGCAATCCGCGCGGGCAGCATTCCCTACCAGCTGTTCTGCAACCTGCGTCGGGTGCCGCTGATCTACTCCGGGGATTGAACCGGGCGCCGGGCAGGATTTGCAACTGGACTGTTGTAAATACTGAACGCTGTTGCCATGATACGGGCACTCTTTCCGTATCTTCCCCAGGGGGACTCCAGCATTGGACGTCGGTGCACGACTGCAATCCATTCGCAAGCTCAAAGGCCTTTCCCAGCGTGAACTCGCCAAGCGCGCGGGCGTCACCAACAGCACCATTTCGATGATCGAGAAGAACAGCGTCAGTCCCTCGATCAGTTCGCTGAAGAAGGTGCTGGCCGGCATTCCCATGTCCCTGGTGGAGTTCTTTTCCCTGGAGATGGAGCAGGACGGTCACAGCCAGGTGGTCTACAAGGCCGGCGAGCTGATCGACATTTCCGATGGTGCGGTGACCATGAAGCTGGTCGGCAAGGCCCATCCCAGCCGCGCCCTGGCGTTCCTCGACGAGACCTATCCGATTGGCGCCGATACCGGCGACGAGATGTACACCCACGACGGCGAAGAGGCCGGGATACTGGTCGCGGGGCGTCTGGAGCTGACCGTGGGCGGCGAGGTGTTCATCCTCGAGCCAGGCGACAGCTACTACTTCGAGAGCAGCAAACCGCACCGATTCCGCAACCCGTTCGACGAGCCGGCGCGGCTGATCAGCGCCACCACCCCCGCGAATTTCTGACCGTTCGCCGCAATAACCCTGCGACAAACTGGGTTGTTTCGGCCCGGCGGCCTTCCCGTTATACTGTCGCCCGCTCGCGAAACCGTGGCCGCGGGCGTGACTAGCCACGATGAGGGTGTATCCGTGAACCTACTTAACAAGATGCTGCTGGCGCCTGCCGCCGTGTTGGCCCTGTGGGCAGTGACTGCTCAGGCCACGACCAATGACGAGATCGCCGAGCGCCTCAAGCCGGTCGGTGAAGTCTGCGTGATGGGCGAGGAGTGCAAGGGCGTCGAAGCGGTCGCGGCCTCCGCCGGCGGCGGTGCACGCACCGCTGACGATATCGTCGCCAAGAACTGCAGCGCCTGCCACAGCGCCGGCGTGCTGGGCGCGCCGAAGATCGGCGACACTGCCGCCTGGCAGGCGCGCGCCAGCAACGGTGTGGATGGCCTGCTGGCCAATGCCATCGCCGGTATCAACGCCATGCCGCCGAAAGGCACCTGTGGCGATTGCTCGGATGACGAGCTGCGCGCCGCCATCGAGAAGATGTCCGGCCTGTAAGGCCCGGCCGTCGTTCTCGCAAAGCCGCCTTCGGGCGGCTTTTTGCATTGTGCCGGTTGTAGTGCAGCAAAAGCCCGCGATCCATAGTCCAACCTGACATGCCAGGGATGCCGTCAGGAGTCGCCAGATGCCAGAAGTTTGTTCCATCGAGCAGGCCGTTGATCGCGTGCTCAGTGCGATCGATGGGCCGATCCATCTGGGCCTGCCCCTGGGCCTGGGCAAGCCGAACCGCTGGGTCAACGCCCTGTACGCGCGGGTCAGGCAGCAGCCGCAGCGCCAGCTGACTATCTACACCGCGCTGTGCCTGGGTCGCCCGCGCGCCACCCAGGAGCTGCAGCGACGCTTTCTCGAGCCCTTCGTCGAGCGCGTCTACGGCGACTATCCGGAGCTGGATTTTCTCGCCGACCTGCATGCCGACAGGCTGCCGGCCAATGTGCGCATCGAGCAGTTCTTCCTGCAGCCCGGCAGCCTGCTGGACTGCGCCTCGGCGCAGCAGGACTACAACAGCTGCAACTACAGCCAGGTCACCCGCGACCTCGATGCCAAGGGCATCAACCTGATCGCCCAGCTGGTCGCCCGTGACCCGCAGCGCCCAGGCTACTTCAGCCTGAGCTGCAACCCCGACATCACCCTCGACCTGCTGCCCTTGCTGGAGCGGCGTCGCGCGGCCGGCGAAACCATCCTCTGCCTGGCCCAGGTGCATGAGCACCTGCCCTATATGCCGGGGCCGGCGGAGGTCCCCCGCGAGTGCTTCGACCTGCTGTTGCAGGAGCCGGAGCGCAGCACCTTGTTCTCCACCCCGAACCTGCCGGTGAGCCTGCAGGACCAGTGCATCGGCCTGCATGCCAGCAGCCTGGTGCGCGACGGCGGCACCCTGCAGATCGGCATCGGTGCCATGGGCGACGGGTTGACCGCGGCGCTGCTGGCCCGGCATGTGGACAACGCGGCCTACCGGGCCGGACTCGAGGCCTTGCAGGGCGACGCCTGGGCCGCGCAGGTCGACGCGGTGGGCGGCCGAGAGCCCTTCGCCGAGGGCCTGTACGGCTGCAGCGAGATGTTCGTCAATGGCCTGCTGGCGCTGCTCGAGGCCGGTGTGCTGCGCCGGCGGGTCTACCCCGAGCTGCGCCTGCAGCAGCTGGCCAGCGCCGGTGCGCTGGATGGGGAAGGGCGGCCGCACAGCGTGCAGGCGCTGCTCGACGCCGGCCTGCCGGCCCGCCTGGATGCCGCCGGCCTAGCCTGGCTGCAGGGCAACGGCCTGCTGGGCGCAACCCTGCAGGTGCGCGACGAGCGCCTGCGCCTGGCCGATGGATGCGAGCTGTCGACCGACCTGCAGGACCCCTATACCCAGTCCGCGCTGCAGCCCCACCTGGGCTCGGCGCGCGGCGGCGTCCTGCTGCACGGCGGTTTCTTCCTCGGCCCCGCCGATTTCTATGAGCGCCTGCGCGGGCTGGCGCCCGAGCGCCTCGGGCAGATCGCCATGACCGGCATCGGCTACGTCAACCAGCTGTATGGCGAGGAGGCGCTCAAGCGCCTGCAGCGCCGCGATGCGCGCTTCGTCAACAGCGCGTTCTGCATGACCCTGCTGGGCGCCGGGGTGGCCGACCAGCTGGAGGATGGGCGAGTGCTCAGTGGCGTCGGCGGGCAGTACGACTTCGTCGCCCAGGCCCAGGCGCTGGACGGCGCGCGCTCGATCCTGCTGCTGCGCAGCTGGCGCGAGTCGGGCGGGCGGTTGAGCTCCAACATCGTATGGCGCTACGGCCATGTCACCATCCCCCGTCACCTGCGCGACCTAGTGGTGACCGAGTACGGCATCGCCGACCTGCGTGGCAAGACCGACGCCGAGGTGATCGAGGCGCTGCTGGGCATCAGCGATTCGCGCTTCCAGCCCGAGCTGATCGAGCAGGCGCAGCAGGCCGGCAAGCTGCCGCGGGACTTCCGCCTCGCCCCGCACTTGCGCGACAACCGCCCGGAGCGCCTGCAGGCCGTGCAGGCGCGCCATCCGCGGCTGTTCGACGAGTACCCGCTGGGCAGCGACTTCGGCCGCGAGGAGCGCGACCTGCTGCGGGCGCTGAACTGGCTGAAGGGCAAGTTCAAGCTCAGCGAGGCGCTGGAGCTGGGCAAGGCCGCCCTGGAGGCGCCGCCGCCGGCCGACTTCGCCCGTCACCTGGCGCGCATGGCCCTGGCGCAGCCGGATGGCTGGCGCGAGGAGCTGTACCAGCGCCTAGTGCTGGCCGGCCTGCACGCGACTATTCCAGAAAGCTGACGGTGCCGCCTGCCAGGGAGCTGATGCGTGCCAGGGACTCGACCCGGTAGCCGCGGGCGTCGAGGTCGGTGCGGCCGCTCTGGAAGGACTTCTCGATCACCACCCCGACCCCGGCAATGCTCGCGCCGGCCTGGCCGATCAGGTCGATCAGCGCCCGGGCGGCGTGGCCGTTGGCCAGGAAGTCGTCGATCAGCAATACATGGTCGTCGGCATTGAGGTGCTTGGCGGAGATGGCGATGGTGCTCTCGGTCTGCTTGGTGAAGGAGAACACCTTGGAGGTCAGCAGGTCGTCCTTGAGGGTCAGCGACTGGTACTTGCGGGCGAAGATCACCGGCACGCCCAGTTCCAGGCCGGCCATCACCGCCGGGGCGATGCCGGAGGCCTCGATGGTGACGATCTTGCTGATGCCCAGGCCGGCGAAGCGCCGGGCGAACTCATGGCCGATCTGCTGCATCAGCAGCGGGTCGATCTGGTGGTTGAGGAAGGCGTCGACCTTGAGCACCTGCTCGGAGAGTACGCTGCCTTCTTCGCGAATCTTCTGCTTCAGTGCTTCCACGCGGTAACTCCCATGGTTATGACTTCGCGTAGCCCGGATGCAATCCGGGCTACGGCGGTTGATTATTTTTTCAGCAGGGCGCGCATATTGGCCAGCGCCGAGTTGCCGGTGGCGGCCTTGACCTCCGCCGGTGCGTCCTCCTGGCCTTCCCAGACCAGGTCCTCGGGCGGCAGTTCGTCGAGGAAGCGGCTTGGCGAGCACTCGATGATCTCGCCGTACTGCTTGCGCTTGGCGGCAAAGGTCATGGTCAGGTTGCGCTTGGCCCGGGTGATGCCGACGTAGGCCAGGCGCCGCTCTTCCTCGACGGTGTCGGCCTCGATGCTGGAACGGTGGGGCAGAATGTCTTCCTCCACGCCGAGGATGTACACCGAGGGATACTCCAGGCCCTTGGAGGCGTGCAGGGTCATCATCTGCACGCCTTCGGCGCCTTCCTCTTCCTCCTGCTGGCGCTCGAGCATGTCGCGCAGTACCAGCTTGCCGATGGCATCCTCGATGGTCATGTCGCCGTCTTCGTCGCGCTCCAGGGTGTTCTTCAGCGCGTCGACGAGGAACCAGACGTTGCCCATGCGCGCGTCGGCGACCTTGTCGCTGGAGGCGTTCTGCCGTAGCCAGTTCTCGTAGTCGATGTCCATCACCATGCTGCGGATCGCGGCGATCGGGTCGTTCTGCGCGCATTGCTGGCGCACCCCGTCCATCCAGCGGGTGAAGCGCGCCAGGCGCTCGGTAAAGCGGCTATCCAGCACTTCCTGCAGGCCGATCTCGCCGGCGGCGGCGTACATGCTGATCTTGCGCTCGGTGGCGTAGTTGCCGAGCTTTTCCAGGGTGGTGGAGCCGATCTCCCGGCGCGGCACGTTGATCACCCGCAGAAAGGCGTTGTCGTCGTCCGGGTTGACCAGCAGGCGGAAGTAGCTCATCAGGTCCTTCACCTCCTGGCGGGCGAAGAAGCTGGTGCCGCCGGACAGGCGATAGGGGATCTGGTGGTGCTGCAGCTTCAGCTCCATCAGCTTGGCCTGGTAGTTGCCGCGGTAGAGGATGGCGTAGTCGCTGTAGGGGCGCTGGGTGCGCAGGTGCTCGGTGAGGATCTCCAGGGCCACCCGCTCGCACTCGGCGTCCTCGTTGCGGCAGCGGATCACGCGGATCTCGTCGCCCATGCCCATCTCGCTCCACAGCTGCTTCTCGAAGGCGTGGGGGTTGTTGGCGATCAGTACGTTGGCGCACTTGAGGATGCGGCTGGTGGAGCGGTAGTTCTGCTCCAGCATCACCACCTTCAGCGACGGGTAGTCCTCCTTCAGCAGCATCAGGTTTTCCGGTCGGGCGCCGCGCCAGGCGTAGATCGACTGGTCGTCGTCGCCGACCACGGTGAACTGGTTGCGCGTGCCCACCAGCAGTTTCACCAGCAGGTACTGGCTGGCGTTGGTGTCCTGGTATTCGTCGACCAGCAGGTAGCGGATGCGGTTCTGCCATTTCTCCAGGATGTCGGCGTGCTCCTGGAACAGCTTCACCGGCATCAGGATCAGGTCGTCGAAATCCACCGCGTTGTAGGCCTTGAGGGTGCGCTGGTAGTGCAGGTAGACGATGGCCGCGGTCTGCTCCTTGGGGTTGCGCGCCTCGGCCAGGGCCTGATCGGGCAGGATCAGGTCGTTCTTCCAGCTGCCGATGTAGTTCTTCACCTCATCGATGCCGTCGTCGCCGGCATATTCCTTCTGCATGATGTCCGACAGCAGCGCCTTGATGTCGCCTTCGTCGAAGATCGAGAAGCCCGGCTTGTAGCCGAGGCGCGCGTACTCCTTGCGGATGATGTTCATCCCCAGGTTGTGGAAGGTCGACACCGTCAGGCCGCGTGCCTCGGCGCCCTTGAGCAGGCTGCCGACCCGCTCCTTCATCTCGCGGGCGGCCTTGTTGGTGAAGGTCATGGCGACGATGTGCTGGGCGCGGATGCCGCAGTTCTGCACCAGATGGGCGATCTTGCGCGTGATCACGCTGGTCTTGCCGGAGCCGGCGCCGGCGAGCACCAAAAGAGGGCCGCCGACGTAGTTCACGGCTTCCTGCTGCCGAGGGTTCAGTCGGGACATGGGCGGTATGGGGTCTGGTAAAAAGGTCGCAAATTCTATCAGCAATGCACGCTGCGGCGCAGGCGGCGACCCGGGCGGTTGGTCGCCTGAGGAATCTCGCGTATAAATTTTGATGCTTAATTAGGTTGGTGCAGCTATAAGTTAAAGTAAGTTCTTAGGTTGTGAGCTGCGGAGGTGTCGTGTCCTGCCAAAGCGATTTCTGCCGACTGCTGGTTCTGACGACAGAAAACCATTGGGTAAGCCTGCTTGACGCCATGCTGGCGGAGCAGGACGAGCCCGCCTGGTTGCTGGTCGCCGGCAGCTGGCAGGAAGCCCAGCAGCGCTACGCCCATTGCCCCCCCGACTTCGTCTTCACCACCCTGCAGTGCCAGCCCGCCGCCGAGCAGTGCGCGCAATTGCCCATCCTGTTGCTCGAGCGCCCGCCCCAGGGCCCCTTGCTCGGCGCCCAGGACTGGCTGTCGCGCGACAGCCTGAGCGCCGAGGTGCTGCGCCGCTGCCTGGATTACAGTCGACAACGCCAGGCCTTGCAAACCCTGGCCGACCGCGACCCGCTCACCGGGGTGGTCAACCGCCAGGGCTTTCAGAACCTGCTGCACAAGCGTCTGCAGCACAACCGTGGGCGCGGACTGCTGCTCGGCTATCTGGACCTGGACAATTTCAAGCATGCCAACGACAGCCTGGGGCACCGCGGCGGGGATCAGCTGATCCAGCAGGTGGCGCAGCGCATCCGCGATGTGCTCGCCCCCCACGACTGCCTGGCCCGCCTGGGCAGCGATGAATTCGCCCTGCTGCTGGACGTCAGTCAGTCCAGTGCCCGGGTCGAGCCCACGGCCCAGGCGCTGATGCAGGCCCTGGCGGAGCCCTACTGGATCCAGGGCGAGAGCCTGACCCTGGGCTGCAGTCTGGGGCTGGCCTATGGCCGCGCCGGAGAGGACGCCGACCCGCTGCTGTGGCACGCCCATATGGCCATGCAGCAGGCCAAGCACAAGGAAGGCTGCACCTATCACCTGTACGACGAGCGCATTTCCAGCCAGGTGCGCAGCCTCGCCGATGTCGAGGCCGAGCTGCGCCGGGCCCTGCGCCGCGACGAGCTGGAGCTGCACTACCAGCCGCGCCAGGACCTGGTCAGTGGGGCGATAGTCGGCGTCGAGGCGTTGATCCGTTGGCGCCACCCCAGCCGCGGCTTGCTCTACCCGCTGGACTTCATTCCGTTGGCCGAGCAAAGCGGGCTGATCGTGCCCCTGGGCTACTGGGTGGTGGACCGCGCCCTGCGCGACCTGCGCTGGCTGGCCGAGCGCGACCTGCTGCTGCACCTGGCGATCAACCTGTCGTTCAGCCAGTTCCAGGACAGCCAGCTGCTGCCCACGGTCAAGCGCCTGATCGAGAGCTGCGGGGTCGACGGGCGCTGGCTGGAATTCGAGCTGACGGAAACCGCCATGATGCGCCGCAGCGACTACGTGCTGGACACCATGAGCACCCTCGGCGACCTGGGCGTGCGCTTCTCCCTGGACGATTTCGGCACCGGCTTCTCCTCCTTCGTGCACCTGGCCAGCCTGCCGATCTCCCTGCTGAAGCTGGACAAGAGCTTCGTCTCGGGCATGGCGGTGCGCCCGGAGCAGTCGCGGCTGGTCAACGCGATGATCAGCCTGGCCCGCAACCTCGGCCTGGAAGTGGTCGCCGAGGGGGTGGAGAGCGAGGCGGAACTGGCGCTGCTGCAGCAGTTCGGCTGTGATCAGGGCCAGGGCTACCTGATCAGCAAGGCCCTGCCGCTGGCCGAGCTGCAGCAGTTTCTCCTGCGCCAGCCACGGCGTGAGGAGCCGTTGCTCAGCCTCTCGCTGGGCTGAGTCGAACCCGCCGCTTCCCCCGATTCCGGCGGCCGATCTGCCCGCCGGGCATGATCTCGCTCACAGCTTGCGGTCCTGTCGCTGGCCGCCATCGGCGCAGTTCGGTAACTTGTCGCACTTTCCGGCACCCAAGGCCGGGCCCGTCACCAGGAGGTGCGGGTGGGACAGCGCCGAGCGCCGGCGCCGTCAGTTCCCCCATCCAGCCAAGGAAGTCGTGTGGCCGCGTCAGCTCAACCCCTGCGTTTGCTCCTGTTGACCGATTCGGCGCACTGGACCGCCAGGTTGCGCGCGCAGCTGATCGCCCTGGGCGCCGAGCAGGGGCTGATCACCGCTCCGTCCTGGGCGGCGGCCCGCGGGTTGTTCGAGGGCTCCGGCCAGGCGCTGCTGCTGTGCACGCCCGCGCACCTGCCGGCGGCGGGGTGCTGCGACCTGCCGATCGTGCTGCTGCTCGAGCGGGAGCCCGAGGCCGGCCAGACGCCGGCCGGAGTCAGCGACTGGCTGGTGGCCGAGTCCTTCGGCGCCGACGCCTTGCGCCGCTGCCTGCGCTATGCCGGCGAGCGCAGCGGCCTGCAGGCCAGCCTGCGGCGCCTGACCGAGCAGGACGCCCTGACCGGGGTGGCCAACCGCCAGGGCTTCCATAACCTGCTGGCGGCCCGCCTGGCCGAGACCGGTGGCGGCGGACTGGTGCTGGGCCATCTGGACCTGGACAATTTTCGCAGCGTCAACGATGCCCTCGGCTATCAGGCCGGTGATCGCCTGATCCTGCAGGTGGTGGCGCGTTTGCGGGCCCAGCTGCAGCCCGGCGACCAGCTGGCTCGCCTGGGCAGCGACGAATTCGCCCTGCTGCTCGACGCTCGCCGTGGCCCCGGCTACGTCGAGCGCCTGGCCGAGCGTATTGGCGAGGCCCTGGGCGAACCCTACTGGGTCGATGGCGAGAGCCTGCTGCTGGGCAGCAGCCTGGGCCTGGCCCAGGCCCGCGCCGGCGGTGGCGCCGATGCGCTGATGTGGCACGCGCACATCGCCATGCAGCAGGCCAAGAGTCAGCAGGGCTGCACCTTCCATGTGTTCGACGAACGCCTGCATCGCGCGGCGCGCAGCCAGGCCGAGCAGGAAAGCGAACTGCGCCGGGCCCTGCGCCGTGACGAGCTGGAGCTGCACTACCAGCCACGGCTGTGCCTGAAGAGTGGCCGCATCCTCGGCCTGGAGGCGCTGGTGCGCTGGCGCCACGGCGAACGCGGCCTGCTGGCGCCGAGCGAGTTCGTACCGCTGGCCGAGGAGAGTGGCCTGATCGTGCCGCTCGGCTACTGGGTGATCGCCCGCGCCCTGCGCGACATGCAGTGGTTGCGCGGGCGTGGTCTGCCGCCCCTGCACATGGCGGTCAACCTGTCGTTCCGTCAGTTCCAGGACGGCCAGTTGCTGGCCACCCTGGCCCGGCTGATCGAGTCGCGCGGGGTGGACGCGCAGTGGCTGGAATTCGAGCTGACGGAAACCGCGGTGATGCGGCGCAGCGATCGGGTGCAGCAGACCATGCTGGCCCTGGGCCGGCTCGGCGTGCGCTTCTCCCTGGACGACTTCGGCACCGGCTTCTCCTCCTTCGTCCACCTCAACAGCCTGCCGATCACCCTGCTGAAGATCGACAAGAGCTTCGTCGCCGGCATGGCCGTGCGCCCGGAGAATCGCCAGCTGGTGCGGGCGATGATCAACCTGGCGCACAACCTCGAGCTGCAGGTGGTCGCCGAGGGGGTGGAAACTCCCGAGCTGCTCGAACTGCTGCGCCAGTTCGGCTGCGACCAGGTGCAGGGCTACCTGATCAGCAAGCCACTGCCGCTCAGCGAGCTGGCGCGTTTCCTGGTATTCGGCCAGCGCCAGGCCTTGCTCGGCATGCCGATCGCCTAGGCGTCCGCTAGCCGGGCAGCGCCCGCGCTGGCACCGGCCGCAGCAGGCGTGCGGTCTTCCACTCGAAGCCCAGGCTCAGGCCGAGCGCCGCGCAGGCCAGGCCGCCGGCCAGGCCCCACCACACCCCCGCGGCGCCCCAGCCCAGCGGGAAGGCCAGGGTCCAGGCCAGGGGTGCCCCGACCGCCCAGTAGCAGGCCAGGCCGACCAGCAGGGTGGTCTTGGCATCCTTGAGGCCGCGAATGGCGCCCATGGCGATGGTCTGGATGCCGTCGAACAGCTCGAACCAGGCGGCGATGGCCAGCAGCCCGATCGCCAGGGCGACGACTTCGCGGTAGGCCGGGTCGTGCGGGTCGAGAAACAGCCCGACCACCCAATGCGGCGCCAGCCAGAACAGCGCGGCAAAGGCGAACATGCACAGGGCGCCGAGGCCGATGCCCAGGCGTCCGGCCAGGCGCGCCTGGCGCAGGCGGCCGCCGCCGTAATGCTGGCCGATGCGGAAGGTGATGGCGTAGGAGATGCCCACCGGCACCATGAAGGCCACGTACACCGACTGGATGGCGATCTGGTGTGCGGCCAGCTGATCGCTGCCGAGCGCGCCCATGCACAGGGCGGCGAAGGCGAACAGGCCGGACTCCACCGCGTAGGTGCCGCCGATCGGCAGGCCCAGGCGCAGCAGCTCCTTGAGCTCGGCCCACTGCGGGCGCAGCAGGCCGCGCAACAGCGGGTAGGCGGCCGCGCCCGGCCCGCGCAGCAGTTGCCAGGCCAGCAGCAGCGCCATGGCGTTCATCACCAGGGCGGTGACCAGGCCGATGCCGGCCAGGCCCAAGGCCGGCAGGCCGAACCAGCCCTCGATCAGCGCGTAGTTGAGGACGAAGTTGGCCAGGGCGCCGCCGATGCTGATGGCCATCACCGGGCCGGGGTTGCCGATGGCGCTGGTGAAGCCGCGCAGGGCCATGAAGCTCAGGTAGCCGGGCAGGGCGAACACCAGGGTGGACAGAAACTGCGTGGCGCCGGCCACGCTCTGCGGCGCCTGGCCGAAATACAGCAGCAGCGGTCCCAGATTCCACAGCAGCAGGCCGGCGCCCAGGGCCAAGGCCCAACCCAGCCACAGGCCATTCTGGGTCAGGTGGATGACCCCGGCCCTGTCATCGGCGCCATGACGGATGGCCACCAGGTTGCCGACCGCGCCGATCACGCCGACGCAGAAGATCGACACGAAGGAATAACTGGCTGCGCCCAGGCCGCCGCCGGCCAGGGCATCGGGGCCGAGCAGGCCCATCATCACCGTATCGGTGAAGACCATCAGCACATGGGCCAGCTGGGCGGCGATCAGCGGGCCGGCCAGGCGCAGGATCGCCAGGAGTTCGCTGCGAAGGGCTTGCTTCATCATGAGTCTGGCTCAGTGTTAGGCTTGCCGGGGGTTCCCGGCATGGGACGAGTAGCGGCTATTTTGCTGGGCTGGATGAGGCCGGCACAAAGGGATAAATACGATGCCTTGGATGACTAATACTCATGGTTGCGGGCGATGAGCCGGCGCCTGCCGCCGCTCTATGCCCTGCGCGCCTTCGAGGCCGCGGCTCGACATAGCTCCTTCACCCGCGCCGCCGAGGAGCTGGCCATCACCCAGAGTGCGGTCAGCCGGCATATCCGCACCCTGGAGGAGCACTTCGCCTGCCGCCTGTTCGAGCGGCGCGGGCGCAGCCTGCGGCTGACCGAGTCGGCGCGCCTGCTGCTGCCGGGGCTACGCGACGGCTTCGATGCCCTGGAGCGGGCCTGCACCACGTTGCGGGTGGACGACGCCATCCTGCGCCTGAAGGCGCCCTCGACCCTGACCATGCGCTGGCTGCTGGCGCGCTTGTCGCGTTTGCGCCTGCAGCACAGCGACATCGAGGTGCAACTGACCAGCGCCTGGATGGACGTGGACCGAGTGGACTTCCTGCACGAACCCTTCGACTGTGCGGTGCTGCTCGGCAGCGGCGGCTTTCCCGAGGAGTGGGAGAGCGCCCTGCTGTTCGCCGAGTGGTTGATCCCGGTTTGCTCGCCCGAGCTGGCTCGCGCCGGGGCCTGGGATCTGGCGCGCCTGCAGGGCGCGGAGCTGTTGCACCCGACCCCGGACCGCCGTGACTGGCGCCAGTGGCTGCAGGCCATGGGCCTGAGCGAGCAGGTGCCGCTCAAGGGCGGCCAGGTGTTCGACACCCTGGAGCTGGGCATGGTCGCCGCGGCGCGTGGCTATGGCGTGTCGATCGGCGACCTGGTGATGGTCGCCGAGGACGTCGAGCAGGGTCGCCTGGCGCTGCCCTGGCCCTGCGCCGTGCCCAGTGGCAGCAGCTACTACCTGGTCTGGCCCAAGGCCCGGCGTGGCCAGGAGCGTTTCCGTCTGCTGCGTGACTTTCTCCTGGCCGAGGTGGCGGCAATGCACTTGCCGGCGGTCGAGCGGCGCGTCTGACGGCCGGCAAGTGCCGGCGAGCCTCAGCGCTGCGGCTCGTCGCGATACTGCAGGGCCTCGGCCAGGTGGCTGCGGGCGATGTGCTCGGCCTGCTCCAGGTCGGCCAGGGTGCGCGCCACCTTGAGCACCCGGTGGGCGGCGCGCAGGGACAGGCCGAGGCGCTCGCAGGCGCCCTCCAGCCAGCGCTGGTCCTCGGTCGCCAAGGCGCAGTGCTGGCGCAGCCCTGCCAGGTCGAGGAAGGCGTTGGCCAGGCCCTGGCGCGCCAACTGTCGTTGCCGCGCCGCGGCGACTCGGGCGGCGGCGCTGGCGGTGTCGATACCGTCGCTGGCTGGCGCCTGCAGGGACGTGGTTTCGCGGGCCACGGTCAGGTGCAGGTCGATGCGGTCGAGCAGCGGGCCGGAGAGCTTGCCGCGGTAGCGGGCGACCTGCTCCGGGGTGCAGCGACAGCGGCCGCTGGGGTCGCCGAGGTAGCCGCAGGGGCAGGGGTTCATCGCCGCCACCAGCTGGAAGCGCGCCGGGAAACGCACCTTGTCGCGGGCCCGGGCGATGACGATCTGCCCGCTTTCCAGGGGCTCGCGCAGCACCTCGAGGACCTTGCGGTCGAACTCGGGCAGTTCGTCGAGAAACAGCACGCCCTGATGCGCCAGGGTGATCTCGCCGGGTTGCGGGCGACTGCCGCCGCCGACCAGGGCCGGCCCGGAGGCGCTGTGGTGGGGCGTGCGGAACGGCCGTTGCGGCCAGGCGTCCAGCGGCGCGTGGCTGGCCACCGAGTGTATCGCCGCCACTTCCAGGGCCTCCTGCTCGTCCAGCGGCGGCAGCAGGCCGGGCAGGCGGCTGGCCAGCAGGGTCTTGCCGGTGCCGGGCGGGCCGCTGAACAGCAGGTTGTGCGATCCGGCGGCGGCCACCAGCAGGGCGCGCTTGGCGGCGGCCTGGCCCTGCACCTCGGCCAGATCCGGATAGGGGCGGGTCTGGCGCAGCAGGCCACGGGACTGGAAGGGCTCGAGGGGCGTCTGGCCGCTGAGGTGGGCGGCCAGCTCCAGCAGGTGCTCGACGGCGATCACCGTCAGCCCCGAGGCCAGGCTGGCTTCCTCGGCATTGGCCCTGGGCACCACCAGGGTGCGGCCGGCGGCGCGGGCCGCCAGGGCGGCGGGCAACACCCCCTGCACCGGGCGCACGGCGCCGGACAGGGCCAGCTCGCCGAGGCACTCGAGCGACTCCAGCGCGGCGCCGGGCAGTTGGCCGCTGGCGGCGAGAATCCCCAGAGCGATGGCCAGGTCGAAGCGCCCGCCGTCCTTCGGCAGGTCGGCGGGGGCCAGGTTCAGGGTGATGCGTCGGGGCGGGAAGTCGAAGGCCGAGTTGAGGATGGCGCTGCGCACGCGATCCTTGCTCTCCTTCACCGCCGTCTCGGGCAGGCCGACCAGCGCCAGGGACGGCAGGCCGTTGGCCAGGTGCGCCTCGACGGTGACGGCGGGCGCCTCGACGCCGACTTGGGCGCGGCTATGGACTATGGCCAGGGACATCGATCACTCCTTGATCG
The DNA here is from genome assembly GCF_013388395.1 of Pseudomonas sp. LPB0260. Lineage (NCBI taxonomy): Bacteria > Pseudomonadati > Pseudomonadota > Gammaproteobacteria > Pseudomonadales > Pseudomonadaceae > Pseudomonas > Pseudomonas sp. LPB0260. The sequence continues at coordinate 1,463,704 of NZ_CP058247.1, forward strand.
TCTGCCTCGCGGGAGCGCGTTACTCGGCGGGCGGTTGCGGCTCGCTGGCGAGGCGGGCTTCGAGTTCGGCCACCTTGGCCTCCAGCGCCTCCAGGCGGGCGCGGGTGCGCGCCAGCACGGTCATCTGGCTGTCGAACTCTTCCCGGCTGACCAGGTCGAGTTTGCTGAAGCCGCTCTGCAGCAGCGCCTTGAACTGGGCTTCGAATTCGCTGCGCGGCAGCGGCGTGTCGCCGTTGAACAGGCGCGAGGCATGGGCGCCGAGGGCGTCGAGCAGGGCTTTGGGTGGCAGCATGACGGGGGTTCCAGTGACAAACGGCGGCAGTGTAGCACGCGCCCCGCAGCTGGGCGCCGGCCACCGGGTAGGCCAGCGCCGCGCACGATTATCGCGCGTCCGGCGCCGGGGGCATGCACCGATATTGTGCGTTTGCCGTGCGGCAAACCCAGGGCGAAAGCCACACGCAGGGGTTAACTGCCTGAAAAAAGGCGTATTTCAATGAACTGGCAAGGTTTCTGCTTATGCCTTGTTAACCATGCACCAATGCGGTTTCGGTGCGCCAGTCGAGGCGGTGGAGTGCCTCGACTGCAGCGGTTGACGGAGATTGGTGCCGTAGCGGCCGAGTTAGGGCGGTCGATGCATTACAAAAGCCAGGCACTGCGCATAGACTTGAGCCGGGTTCGTAATTCCTGGGGCAAGTCCACCTTACACGGGAGAAAGTTACATGAAGCTAGTCACTGCCATCATCAAGCCGTTCAAGCTGGACGACGTCCGTGAGTCACTGTCGGAGATCGGCGTGCAGGGCATTACCGTCACCGAGGTCAAGGGCTTCGGTCGGCAGAAGGGTCATACCGAGCTGTACCGCGGCGCCGAATACGTGGTCGATTTCCTGCCGAAGGTGAAGATCGACGTGGCCATCGCCGACGACCAACTGGATCGCGTGATCGAGGCCATCACCAAGGCCGCCAACACCGGCAAGATCGGTGACGGCAAGATCTTCGTGGTCAACCTGGAGCAGGCCATCCGCATCCGTACCGGCGAAACCGATACCGACGCGATCTAAGCGCCCTTCGAACCCCCCAAAGCCCCAGGAGTTAAACCATGACTCTGCGAACATTCGCAGGGCTAGGAGCCCTATTGTCTCTCGTTCCGGGCCTGGCCCTGGCCGACGAGGCAGGCCTGAACGGCGGCGATACAGCCTGGATGCTGGTCGCGACCGTCCTGGTACTGTTCATGACCATACCCGGTCTGGCGCTGTTCTACGCCGGCATGGTGCGTTCCAAGAACGTGCTGTCGGTGCTCATGCAGTGCTTCGCCATCTGTGCCCTGATCAGCCTGCTGTGGGTGGTCTACGGCTACAGCATGACGTTCGACACCACCGGCATGGAGCAGGGGGTGGTCAACTTCAACTCCTTCGTCGGCGGCCTGTCCAAGGCCTTTCTCGCCGGCCTGACCCTCGACAGCCTGGTGGCCGGCGTGCCGGAGAGCGTGTTCATCACCTTCCAGATGACCTTCGCCATCATCACCCCGGCGTTGATGGTCGGCGCCTTCGCCGAGCGCATGAAGTTCTCGGCCATGCTGGTGTTCATGGCGATCTGGTTCACCCTGGTCTACGTGCCCATCGCGCACATGGTTTGGGCCGGTGATGGCGCGTTGATGTGGGACTGGGGCGTGCTGGACTTCGCCGGTGGCACCGTGGTGCACATCAATGCCGGTATCGCCGGCCTGGTGGCCTGCCTGGTGCTGGGCAAGCGCAAGGGCTTCCCGACTACCGCCATGGCGCCACACAACCTGGGCTACACCCTGATCGGCGCGAGCATGCTGTGGGTCGGCTGGTTCGGCTTCAACGCCGGCTCGGCGGTCGCCGCCAATGGCACCGCGGGCATGGCCATGCTGGTCACCCAGATCGCCACGGCCACGGCCGCCCTGGGCTGGATGTTCGCCGAGTGGATCACCCACCGTAAGCCCAGCGTGCTGGGCATCGCCTCCGGGGCGGTGGCGGGTCTGGTGGCGATCACCCCAGCCTCGGGCACCGCGGGGCCCATGGGCGCCCTGGCGATCGGCCTGGCGTCCGGGGTGATCTGCTTCTTCTGCGCCACCAGCCTGAAACGCAAGCTGGGTTATGACGACTCCCTGGACGTCTTCGGCGTGCATGCGGTCGGCGGCATGGTCGGGGCCGTTCTTACCGGTGCGTTCGCCGCACCGGCCCTGGGGGGCTTCGGCGAGGTGGAGAACATCCCGGCACAGCTCTGGGTACAGGTCGAGGGCGTGGTCTTCACGGTGGTCTACACCGCGGTGCTGACCTTCCTGATCCTGAAAGTGATTGAGCTGGTAATGGGCCTGCGTGTCAGCGACGAGGAGGAGACGGTCGGTCTCGACCTCGCCCTGCACAACGAGCGTGGCTACAACCTGTAAGCACACGGAGCGCGTCCGTCATCTGGACGGGCGCCCTAACCGAACGGCGCGATGACGCGTCACGGCAAGAGGTGAATCATGGACAACACGGCATTGACTGCTTTGCAGTACGGTTTCGATACCTTCTATTTTCTGGTCTGCGGCGCCCTGGTGATGTGGATGGCGGCGGGTTTCGCCATGCTCGAGGCCGGTCTGGTGCGGGCCAAGAACACCACCGAGATTCTCACCAAGAACATCTCCCTGTATGCGGTCGCCAGCGTCATGTACCTGCTGATCGGCTACCACATCATGTACTCCAGCCCGGAGGGCGGCATCCTGCCGAGCCTGGGCTTCCTGCTCGGCGCGGAGAATGGCGCCGACGCGGTACTCGGCGGCGCTGACGATGCGCCTTACTACTCGGCGCGCTCCGACTTCTTCTTCCAGGTGGTGTTCGCCGCCACCTGTATGTCGATCGTTTCCGGTGCGGTGGCCGAGCGCATGAAGCTGTGGGCGTTCCTCGCCTTCGCGGTGGTCATGACCGGCTTTATCTACCCGGTGCAGGGCTTCTGGAAGTGGGGCTCGGGCTTCCTCAACGAGGCCGGCTTCCTCGACTTCGCCGGCTCCGGTGTGGTGCACATGGCCGGTGCCTCTGCCGCCCTGGCCGGGGTCCTGCTGCTCGGTGCGCGTAAAGGCAAGTACGGTGCCGGCGGCCAGATCAACGCCATCCCCGGTTCCAACCTGCCCCTGGCGACCCTCGGCACCTTCATCCTGTGGATGGGCTGGTTCGGCTTCAACGGCGGCTCGCAGCTGAAGATGAGCACCGTCGAGGACGCCAACGCGGTGGCCCAGGTGTTCGTCAACACCAACATGGCGGCGGCCGGCGGCCTGATCGCGGCGATGATCGTGGCGCGCATCCTGTTCGGCAAGACCGACCTGACCATGGTCCTCAACGGCGCCCTGGCCGGCCTGGTGGCCATCACCGCCGAGCCGCTGACCCCGAGCGCGATGCAGGCGACCTTGATCGGCGGCGTCGGTGGAGTGCTGGTGGTGTTCTCGATCCTCGGTCTGGACAAGCTGAAGATCGACGACCCGGTCGGTGCCATCTCGGTGCACGGCGTGGTCGGCATCTGGGGCCTGCTGGCGGTCTGCCTGACCAACGGCGATGCCAGCCTCGGCGCCCAGCTGCTGGGTATCGCCTGCATCTTCGCCTGGGTCTTCGTCGCCAGCCTGATCGTCTGGTCGATCCTCAAGGCGGTGATCGGCCTGCGGGTCAGCGAGGAGGAAGAGTACGAAGGTGTGGACCTCGCCGAATGCGGCATGGAAGCCTATCCGGAGTTCACCAAATCCTGATCGGCCGGGCTTTCCACGAGGGCGCCTTCGGGCGCCCTTTGTTTTTTCTCACGGCGCGCTAGAATGCCCGTCGTTGAGCACGCTGCAGCTGGCAGCGGCGCCTTGGAGGCGACTTGCCCCCGGCTGTGGTAGCGGGCAAGGGCATTGGAAATTTTCCGGCGGTGTGCGATAGGTTACGCAGCTGGGCTATAACTAACCTGCTTTTGCAAGTCATGAGGTTGAACATGAGCGACGACGATCTGGAACAAGACGACCTGGACGGGGCCGACGAGGACGACGGCGAGGAGCTGGCCGCAGCGGACACCGGCGACAGCGGTGATGACGGCGACGACGAGGCGGCAACGCCGGTCAAGAGCAAGGCCAAGAGCAAGGCCGCGGCCGACGTCGAGGAACTGCCGAGCGTCGAAGCCAAGCAGAAGGAGCGCGATGCCCTGGCGCGCGCTATGGAAGAATTTCTCGCGCGCGGCGGCAAGGTGCAGGAGGTCGAGCCCAATGTGGTCTCCGACCCGCCCAAGAAGCCCGACAACAAGTACGGCAGCCGCCCCATCTGAGGGCTGTGCCGCGCTGTCAGAGCCCGCCTGCCGGCGGGCTTTTTTATGCCTCGCCGGCGCCCGGGCTCAGGTCCAGCGCTGCAGCAGCGCCGGCAGTTCGGCCAGGCTGGCGATTTCCGCGTCCGGCGTGCCGGCCGCCTGCCAGGCCTTGCCCTCGGGATTGAACCAGATCGCCCGCAGGCCGGCGGCCTGGGCGCCGCCGATGTCGTCGCTGGGGTGATCGCCGATATGCACCGCGTGCTCGGCCTTCACCCCGGCGCGGGCCAGGGCTTCGGTAAAGGGCTTGGGGTCGGGCTTGCCGACGCCCAGCTCCTCGGCGCACAGGGCGAACTGGAAATAGTCGGCCAGGCCCAGGCGGCGCACATCGGCGTTGCCGTTGGTGATCACCGCGAGCTTGAAGCGGCTGGCCAGGGCTTCCAGGGTCGGATGCACCTCGGCGAACAGCTCGACCTGATGGCGCGCGGCGAGGAATACCTGGAAGCCACATTCGGCCAGGGTGGCAGCGTCCTCATGGGGGTAGCCGGCGCTCTCCAGGGCGTTGAACAGGATGCGCCGGCGCAGTTCGCTGAGGCGGTGCCTGAGCGCCGGCTCGTCATCCAGCAGCTGGGCGCGAATGGTCCACAGGTGATCCACCGGCATGGTGCCCAGGCGCGGGGCGTGCAGGGTCAGCCAGTTGCGCAGCGCTGCTTCGGCATCCTGCATCACCGGGGTCACGTCCCACAGGGTGTCGTCGAGGTCGAAGGTGATCAGTTCGATGGTCATTCTGCGCCGCCTTTGCGTTTGGCCCGGGGGTGAGCACGGTCATACACCGTGGCCAGGTGTTGGAAGTCCAGGTGGGTGTAGACCTGGGTCGTGGCGATGTCGGCATGGCCGAGCAGCTCCTGCACCGCCCGCAGGTCCTGGGAGGACTCCAGCAGGTGGCTGGCGAAGGAGTGGCGCAGCATGTGCGGGTGCAGGTGCTGGCCGAGCTCGCGCACCCCGGCCTGGCGCACGCGCAACTGCACGGCGCGCGGGCCGAGGCGCCGGCCCTGCTGGCTGATGAACAGCGCGCCGTCGATGGGGCCGGCCAGGGCGCGCAGGGCCAACCATTGTTCCAGGGCCTGGCGGGCCATGCGCCCGAGTGGCAGCTCGCGGGTCTTGTTGCCCTTGCCGCAGACCCGCACCAGCCCGGCGGCCAGGTCGAGGCCGTCGAGATTCAGGCCGACCAGCTCGGACAGGCGCAGCCCCGAGGAGTAGAACAGCTCGAGCATGGCCTGGTCGCGCCGGGCGAGGAAGTCGTCCTCCACCGCGCCGTCGAGCAGTTGTGCGGTGCGGTCGGCGTCCAGGGTCCTGGGCAGCCGGCGCTCGCCCTTCGGTGGGCTCAGGCCGCTGGCCGGATCATGCTCGGCCAGGCCTTCGCGGATCAGGTAGCGGTACAAGCCGCGCACCGCCGAGAGCAGGCGCGCCAGACTGCGACTGGACTGGCCCTGCTGGTGCAGCTGGGCCACCAGACGGCGCAGCTGGCAGCTATCCAGGTCGGTCCAGGCAGGCAGCGCCTGGGCCTCGCAGAATGCCAGCAGTTTGCCGAGGTCGCGGCGATAGCCGTCCAGGGTGTGAGCGGAGACCTGGCGCTCGCTGCGCAGGTGTTCGAGGTAGGCGTCGAGCTGGCTGTGCATGGAGGCTCCCGACGGGGCGGCTCAGCCGCCGGCCGAGCTGGTGAATATCAGTCGATTGCCGAAGGGATCGCAGATCGGCATGTCGCAGCTGCCCCAGGGCATCTGCGCGATGCTCGGCCGGGCATAGCCATAGTCCTTGGTCAGCAGCTCCTGGTGCAGCGCCTGCACGTCGTCGGATTCGATGCGCAGCGCCGCGCCGGGACAGCAGTCGCCGTGATGCTCGGAGAGGTGCAGCACGCAGCCGCTCCGGGAAATCTGCAGGTACAGGGGCAGGCCCGGTTCGAAGCGGTGCTGCCAGTCGACCCGGAAGCCGAGGAAGTCGAGGTAGAAGGCGCGGGCCTTGGCCTCGTCGAATATCCGCAGGATGGGCGTGGTGCTGCTGAGCTTCATACGGGGTTCTCGTGGTGCTGGAGCTGAGCGGCAGCGACCCCGCGTCGGGCGCGGGCTAGCGCACCGAGCGCAGCGGGGTGGCGAAGCGCGGCAGCACGCGGGCCAGGACTTCGGCGATATAGCCGAGGAACAGGGTGCCGAGGGAGCTCTTGTAGTGCTGCGGGTCGGCGCTGCCGATGGCCAGCACGCCGTGCAGGCCCTGGTGCGCCACGGCCACCACGGCGGCCGAGCCGACTTGCTCGGCGTCCTCGGCGCCGAACAGGAACGCCAGTTCATGCTTGCGCAGTACCCCGCAGATGGTCTTGCCGCCGGCCAGCAGGCCGCCGATGGCCTGGTGCGCCTCGGCGCCACTGACCGTACGGCCGACCGGCAGCGGCGTTTCGCTGAACAGGATCAGGCTGACGAAGGGCACCTTGAACTCGCTGCGCAGGCTGTCCTCGACGGCGCTGACCACTTCTTCCAGGCTGCCGGCATCGAGCAGGTCGAGCACCAGGCGGCGGGTCTTGTCGAACAGCCGGTCGTTCTCCCGGGCCACGTCCATCAGCTGCGACAGGCGGTGGCGCATCTCGATGTTGCGCTCGCGCAGCAGCTTGACCTGGCGCTCGACCAGCGACACGGTGTCGCCGCGCTGATGGGGAATGCGCAGCTCGGGGATCAGCTCGTCGTGGTCGATGAAGAATTCCGGATGCAGGCGCAGGTAGGCGGCGACCGTCTCCGAATCGAGTGGCTTGGGCGAGCTCTGCTGGTCGGTCATAGGCGAACCTGTCCTTCGAAGACGCGGACTGCGGGCCCGGTCATCATAACGGGCTGGCCGGGGCCTGCCCACTCGATGGACAGGCGCCCGCCGGGCAGCTCGAGCTGCACCGGCGAATCCATCCAGCCTTGGCGAATCGCCGCCACCGCCGCGGCGCAGGCGCCGGTGCCGCAGGCCTGGGTCTCGCCGGCGCCGCGCTCCCACACCCGCAGGCGCGCGCGCTGGCGGTCGATGATCTGGAGAAAACCGACATTGACCCGCTGCGGAAAGCGCGGGTGATGCTCGAGCTTCGGCCCCAGTTCATGCACCGGCGCGCTGTCGACGCTGTCCACGCGCAGCACTGCGTGGGGGTTGCCCATGGACACGGCGGCCAGCTCGACCGTCTGCCCGTCCACCTGCACCGGATAGCTCAGCGCCTCGTAGTCGGCCTGGAAGGGGATCTGCTGCGGCTCCAGGCGCGGCGCGCCCATGTTGACGCTGACCTGGCCATCGTTGCGCACGTCCAGTTCGATGATGCCGCCCTTGGTCTCCACGCGGATCTGCTTCTTCACCGTCAGGCGCTTGTCCAGCACGAAGCGGGCGAAGCAGCGCGCGCCGTTGCCGCACTGCTCCACTTCCGAACCGTCGGCGTTGAAGATGCGGTAGCGGAAGTCGACGTCCGGGTTGCTCGGCGGCTCGACGATCAGCAGCTGGTCGAAGCCGATCCCGGTGTGGCGGTCGCCCCACTGCTTGGCGTTCTTCGGCTGGATGTGCGCGTGCTGGCTGACCAGGTCGAGGACCATGAAGTCGTTGCCCAGCCCGTGCATCTTGGTAAAGCGCAATAGCATCGAGGTCACTCCGGCAGGCGGCTTTCGCCCGCAAAGAGTTCGTCGAGGGTTTCGCGGCGGCGCACCTCGAAGGCCTGCTGGCCATCGACCATCACCTCGGCAGCGCGGCCGCGGGTGTTGTAGTTGGAGCTCATGACGAAGCCGTAGGCGCCGGCCGAGCGCACCGCCAGCAGGTCGCCCTCGGCCAGGGCCAGCTCGCGTTCCTTGGCCAGGAAGTCGCCGGTCTCGCAGATTGGTCCGACGATGTCGTAGGCGCGGGCGGCGCCGTCGCGCGGCTGCACCGCCACCACGTCCATCCAGGCCTGGTACAGGGCCGGGCGGATCAGGTCGTTCATCGCCGCGTCGACGATGGCGAAGTCCTTGTGCTCGGTGTGCTTGAGGTATTCCACGCGGGTCAGCAACACGCCGGCGTTGGCCACGATCGAGCGGCCCGGCTCGAATACCAGGGCCAGGTCGCGGCCGGCGATGCGCTCGCGCACCGCCTTGATGTAGTCACCAGCCAGCGGCGGCTGTTCGTCGCGGTACTGCACGCCGAGGCCGCCACCGAGGTCCAGATGCCGGATCTGAATACCCTGTTCGGCGAGGCGGTCGATCAGCCCCAGCAGGCGATCCAGGGCATCGAGGAAGGGCGGCAGGTTGGTCAGCTGCGAGCCGATATGGCAATCGACGCCGACTATCTGCAGGTTTGGCAGCGCGGCGGCGCGGGCGTAGACCGCCTCGGCGTCGGCGATGGCGATGCCGAACTTGTTTTCCTTCAGCCCGGTGGAGATATAGGGGTGGGTGCCGGCATCGACGTCCGGGTTGACCCGAAGGGAAATGGCGGCGGTCTGGCCCAGCTCGGCGGCGACCTGCTGCAGGCGCTCCAGCTCATCGGTGGACTCGACGTTGAAGCAGTGCACGCCCACTTGCAGGGCGCGGCGCATGTCGTCACGGCTCTTGCCGACGCCGGAGAAGACGATCTTGCCAGGCTCGCCGCCGGCGGCCAGGACGCGTTCCAGCTCGCCACGGGAGACGATGTCGAAGCCCGCGCCAAGGCGCGCCAGGGCATTGAGCACGCCGAGGTTGGAGTTGGCCTTGACGGCGAAGCAGACCAGGTGCGGCATGCCCTGCAGGGCATCGGCGTAGGCGTGGTACTGCGCCTCGATGTGTGCGCGCGAGTAGACGTAGGTGGGCGTGCCGAAGCGCTGGGCGATGGCGGACAAGGCCACGCCCTCCGCGAACAGCTCGCCGTCGCGGTAGTTGAAGACTTCCATGAGCCGTCCTTATTCGTCTTGCGTGGAGGCGGATGGACTGTCGTCCGGCAGGTACAGCGGGCCTTTCTGGCCGCAGCCCGCGAGCAGGGAGGTGACGGCGACGAGCGCAATGAGGGCAGTTAGCAGCCGCTTCATGGGGAAATCCTTGTAAAAAAGCATGATTGGGCCGGAGTATACCGGCCCCCCGAGGCCTTGCCTATGCGCTGGGATTCCCGTCCGGCGGGGCTTTGCCGCTGTTCGCCAGGCCTCGCCGAGCAGGCGCCGAATCGCCGGGCAACGGCACCGTGCGCGCGGCCGTGCAGTCGCCGGCTGCTAAAACAGGGGCGCCAGTTGGGCGAAGTCGGTTTATCCTTCCGCCAGTTGCCGGAGGCGACAGGCCGGCGGCCGGTGCGGCAACTGTGCGCCGACCAGGCCTTGCAGCCTGGCGTGATCGCCCGCCGTACTGGTCGGCGCCTCCAGAGCCCGCCTGATAGACCCGAATTATTCCGAGGACAGCCCAATGAGTTTGACCGAAGCCCGCTTTCACGACCTGGTCGACGCCACGCAGCAAGCGGTGGAAGACATCTTCGATGACAGCGACCTGGACCTCGACCTGGAGAACTCCGCCGGGGTGCTGACCGTGCGGTTCGAGAACGGCAGCCAGCTGATCCTCAGCCGTCAGGAGCCGATCCGCCAGCTGTGGGTCGCGGCCCGCTCCGGCGGCTTCCACTTCGACTACGACGCGGCCAGCGAACGCTGGATCTGCGACAGCAGCGACGAGCAGCTCGGCGAGATGCTGGCGCGCATCACCCTCGACCAGGCCGGGGCCGATCTTGAGTTCGACGAACTCTGAGGGGCGAGGCGCCGCAACCGAGGTGGTCGCCTCGCCGTGCCGGCGCCAGTGCTGCCTGGACCCTGGGGACATGTGCATGGGTTGCGGGCGGCTGCTGGCGGAGATCCTCGAATGGGGCCGCGCCGACAATGCGCGGCGCCGGCTGATCTGCCAGGAGGCCCAGGCGCGCCTGCAGGCGCGGCGCTGACCGGCTGGTCTTGTTTATTTGCCCGGCTGTGTTACGGTCGCTCGAAATCACTCGCAAAACCCCGCCGTCCTGGCGGGGTTTTGCTTTTTTCGCCTCCCGACAAGGAGATCCGCACGACCATGAACAGCGCACCGCCGATCACCATTACCCGCCTCGACCTGCAGCGTCTGGAGCGTCTGCTCGACAGCCTGGAGGACTTCGGCGCGGGCGCCGTCGCCCTGCAGGCCGAGCTGGATCGCGCCGAGGTGGTCGGTCACGACGAGGTGCCGGCCGGGGTGGTGACCATGAATTCGCGGGTGCACTGTCGTGAGCAGAGCACTGGCAAGGACTATCACCTGACCCTGGTCTATCCCCAGGATGCCGGCGGTGAGGGCCGGGTGTCGATCCTCGCCCCGGTCGGCAGCGCCTTGCTCGGTCTCAGCGTCGGCCAGCACATCGACTGGGTGGGGCCGGGCGGCAAGTCGCTGAAGTTGGCCCTGCTGGCGGTGGAGTACCAGCCCGAGGCCGCCGGCGAGTATCGCCGCCAGGGTTGAGCGCCTGGCGCCGGCGCTACCCGGCTCCTCAGGCGCGCCTCAGACCCGCTCCAGGGCGCTGTTCAGCGCCGCTTCCAGTTCGGCCTTGTAGCGCAGGTACTGAATGGTCTGGGCCTGGCCGTTGCCGAGCACCGCGGACAGGTCCAGGTCGGTGATGTAGCAGCGATAGCGCTCGCCGGTGCGGCGCTGGGCGAGAATGTGGCGGGCCGCGGCGGCGAACAGGCCGCCGCGGTATTCCAGTTCGGAAAACTCGCGATGATTGCAGTACAGGGTGACGCTGGGGCGTCGCCCTGCGGCCGGCTCGACGATCGCCTGGACGTCATAGAACGGGTGATTGGCCGGCGCCTGCGGCGGCGGGCGCCGCTCCAGGCGTTGCGCGCGCAGCGGCGCGTCCGGCAGCACCTGGTAATAGAGCACTTCCGGTGGCGCCTGCGGCACCGGGCTGTCCAGCGGCAGCACGGCGTTGCGCCGGTACAGGAAGGCGCGCAGGAAGCGCTGCAGCGGGGTCAGCAGGCTCTGCTCGTCGTGAAACGGCACCGACTGGCGCCACAGCGCGTTGTGCTCGTCCAGTACGGTCAGCTCCGCCGTCGCCTCGCTCTCGTGCAGGCGGTAGAACACCTGGATGCACTGGGGCCGGCCGAGGGGCAGGATCAGCGCCAGGTCTTCGCCTTCCAGGGCGTTGCGGTCGAGGTAAAGCGGGCTGTAGTCCGGCTGCGCGTGGCCCAGGTGGGCGAGCAGCGCGGGCAGGTCGTGCAGCACCGTGTGGCGCGTCTGGCCGGGGACCAGTTCGAGCACATGGTAGTGCTGCTGGATCTGCAGCAGGTAGCGGTTACGCTGCTTCGCGCTGAGGTGCTGGAGAATGTCGCGTAACAGGCCGTCGACCCGCTCGGCGATGGCCATGGCGCGGTTGCGGCAGAAGCAGCGCACCTGCAGGCGCGGCTTGGTCGCGCCGGCCGGCAGGCTGTCGAGCAGGCCGCGCAGGCACTCGAGCAGGGCGTTCGGCCCGGCGTAACGGCGCACGGTCAGCTCGTTCCAGCTGTTCAGGCTGACCTGATCGAGGGTCAGAATCAGGTTTTCCCGGGTCCCCGAGTAGCCCAGCGCGTCGGTCCGTTCGCTGGTCATGTGCAGGTCCATCTGGCTGTGCTGGCGCAGCGGGTCGAGGCCGACATTGACCAGCAGCAGGACCTCGCATGGCGCGCTGGGACGCAGCAGCGCGGTTTCCTCGAGCGGCGCCAGGGGCAGCGGCAGGGCCTGTTGCAGGCTGCCCAGCAGGTTGTTCAGTTCGGACTCGCTGAGGTCGCTGCTGCCCGGGTGCAGCGACAGCCGGGTGCCGCTGTCGATCACCCCGTTGCGGTGGCACCAGGCGAGCAGCTCGATCAGCTCGCCGGCGCGCTTGAGTGGGGCGAAATCCGGCCACTCCTGGGCGCCCAGGCTGCCGCGGAACAGCGCCCATTGATTGTCCTTGGGCGCTTGCGGGCTCGGACAGTGCACCAGGGTGAGGATGTCCTCGCCCAGGTCCGGGGCGATGCCCGGGTTGATGATCTCGATCTTGCCGGCCTTGCGCTCGAAGGCGGCGTACAGGCGCCGGCCGAGCACCCCGAGGTCGCGGCGGTTGAGCGAGCTGCCGGCCTGTTCGCGGCGGGCAAACTGCGAGAGGAAGCGGTAGCTGTAGGTCAGCTCGTTGACCAGCATGCGCCGCTCGGCGCTGACCTGGCGCAGCTTCCACTGGCTGCGGCTGTCGAGCAGCGCCAGCTGCTGCGGGTCCCACTGCCACTCGTCGATCAGGCGTTCGAGCAGCAGGCGCTGCCAGCTCTTGCGCGAGTCGCGCGGCGCGCGGCTGAGCTTGCGGTTGACCTTCAGGTACAGGCAGCGCCGCACCAGGGCCAGGCGCTCGGTTTCGCCACGCCCGCTCAGGTATTCCTCCAGGCGCCGGTAGACCAGCACGTAGGGGTCCAGTTCGTCGAGGTCCAGGCGGTTGGCGTAGACCGCCTGCTTGAAGCGCAACGACAGGCATTCGACCTGGGGATGCTCGCTGGCGTAGACCTCGGTGAGCAGCAGTTTGAGCACCGACTTGTAGGGCGACTCGATGCCCTTGTACAGCTGCCACATGCCGGCGCCGATGAACTCCTGCGGCGGGATGCGGGCCAGATGGCCGAGGTCGAGCACCTCCTCGGCACGGATGAAACGCTTGCTCAGCAGGGCGCGGGTGTAGTCGTGGTAGCGCGCCTCCTCGTACACCGGCACCAGCCACCATAGCGGCGTGCGCCCGGCCAGCCAGATCGCCGAGCGGTAGAACTCGTCGAGCAGCAGGTAGTGCTGGGTGGTGCCGCAGTCGTCCGAGGTCAGCTGGGCGTCGCGGTCGCCGATGCTGAAGCGGGCCGGGTCGACCAGGAAGAAGTGCGCCTCGGCGCCCTGGGTCGCGGCCCAGGCCTCGAGCAGGGTGCATTTCTTGCCCAGCTCGACGAGTTCCTGGGGGCTGAGGTCTGGGGCGTGGCAGACCCACAGGTCCATGTCGCTCTGCTCGGCCTGGGCCACCGTGCCCAGGCTGCCCATCAGGAACAGCCCGTGAATCGGTTGCGGCGTCGGGCCGCGGCGCGGCTTGTAGGCGAAGGAGCGGGTCAGGCGCTGCGTCTCGGCGAGCAGGGCGTCGTCGGGCTCGAAACCGGACAGCCCGGCCGGGGTCAGGCCCGAGACATAGCCGGGAAGCAGCGGGTGGTTGACGTGAAACAGCAACGGCAGCAGGCGCAGTACCAGTTGCTGGCGGCTCGACAGTGCCTGCAGGGCGCGCTGCAGGCGGCCGTCATTGACCTTGAGAAAGCGCGCGCGCAGCTGCGCCAGCACCTTGCGGTCGATGCCGTCGTCGAGGTCCGGGCGGATTTCCTGGCTGCTGCTCATGTCGGGGCTCTGCGGGGCAAGACGCTGGGGCTAGCGGCCGCCAGAGCCTCGCGGCGCATTATGGGCATGCGCTTAAGCCACCGCTCGCGCTGTCGAGCGGCGGCTTGTCTGGCGCAGTGGGTCAGGCCGTTTCGCTTACGGTGAGGATGGTCAGCAGGCTCTGTGCATGTTCGGCCGCTTCCAGCCCGAGGCTGGTCAGGTAGCCGCCGTCGGTCTGGGTGACCAGGCCCTTGTCGTGCAGGCGTTGGGCCGCGGCGATGGCCTGGGGTGCGGCGACGTGATGAACCTTGAGGCCTTCCTGGGTGTTGCCCAGGTTGAACAGCGCAAGCAGTTCCAGTTCGGCGACCAGATCAGGGGTGAAGGTCATAGATGCTCCCGGTTCTTGTTGTCTTGCGCCGGACACCGCGGGTGCCCGGCTGGTAGGTGCCCCCTGCGGGCTTTCGCCGCGTCGGGTGCGTGCAGTGTAGCGAGCCCGGCGCTGGCGTGCCGGCTGCAACGACTAGCGTAGCGGGGCGAACTCACGCCGGCTCAGACGGATCATCCGGCAGCTCGGGCAGCGCGCGCAAGGCCTGCTCGTAGGCGGCGCCGTCGAACGGACGGTCGGCGGCGAGCATGGCCTTGACCTCGTGGGCCAGGACCAGGGCCATCATCTGCAGGATTTCTTCGCGTTCGAAGCCGACCAGGGTCAGCTTGTTCAGCACCGCGAGGGTGGCGGGTGGCTCTCCGGCTTCGATCTGGTTTTCGATGGCCTGCAGCAAGGCTGCTTCGGCGAAGGCTTCGTCTTCTGCTTCTGGGTGTTCGCTCATGGCGTGCGTCCTGGGGCTGAGCGGACAGTGTGCCACGGCCGGCGCCGGCGCGCCCTGGCATTCTCCCCAGTGCTTGGGCGGGCCGACGCTGGCCAATGGCCGCGTGCTCGGCGTAGTCTGTGAACCTGATTATTCTCGAAGCGGACGCCGTGCCCGGCATTGGCGCGGCTGCAGACCTGGAGGCAGCACCCATGCGGGCGGAATTCGTCAACCCCTTTCTGGCCTCGATGCTCGAGGTGATGAGCACCATGGCCAATCTCGAGCTGACGCCCGGCAAGCCGCAGCGCAAGACCGACGAGCGAGCGTTGGGCGATGTCTCCGGGCTGATCGGCATGCTGGCCCCGCAGACCCGCGGCTCGATGTCGGTGACCTTCCAGAAGTCGCTGGCCCTGGAGGCCATGCGGCGCATGCTGGGCGAGGCGCCGACGGAGATCAACGACGAGGTGACCGATATGGTCGGCGAGATCACCAACATGGTCACCGGGGGGGCCAAGCGCCGCCTGGCCGAGCAGGGCTTCGACTTCGAGATGGCCACCCCGATGGTGGTGGCCGGTGCCGATCACAGCATCCGCCACCATGCCCAGGGGCCGCGCATCTACATGCCGTTCGAGTCGAAGTTCGGCCGCGCGATCATCGAGATCTGCTTCGAGTAACCGCCGCGCTTACTTGCAGGGCGTGCCAACGCCCTTCAGCGAGCGCTTGAAGAACTGCAGGCGGTAGCCCGAGGCCGCGGCCTGCGTGCACAGGTTGCTGTTGTAGGCGCGGTAGTCGGCGATCAGCACCGCCTTGCCCTGCTGGCGGAACAGCCGGTAGCCGTCGCATTCCTTGTAGACGTAGCAGCTTTCGTTGACGGCGAAGTCGAAGTCGTCGACCAGTTGC
The DNA here is from genome assembly GCF_013388395.1 of Pseudomonas sp. LPB0260. NCBI lineage: Bacteria > Pseudomonadati > Pseudomonadota > Gammaproteobacteria > Pseudomonadales > Pseudomonadaceae > Pseudomonas > Pseudomonas sp. LPB0260. The sequence continues at coordinate 1,479,005 of NZ_CP058247.1, forward strand.
GGCAGCAGTTCCACGGCGTTCTTCAGGCCGACGGCGAGGTCGCGCTGGTGCGCTTCGCGGGCCAGCCAACGGTTGAAGTCGAGCTGATCGGCCGCAGTCAGTTGCAGGCCGTTGGCATTGCTGTAGCCATCCACATTGTCCGGGTCGACGCCGTGACAGCCCTTGCTGACCGCCAGGTCCAGGCGCTTGCTGAGCAGGGCACGCACGTCGGCGCGGCGAATATCCAGCCAGCGCTCGCCCGGCCAGTCGGCCAGCGGTGCGCCGAGCGCGGCGGCGGGGTAGTCCGCGGCGTCCGCGCGCCAGTCTTCCCAGGTGCCGGCGCTGAAGTAGCAGATGACGATGCGCCCGACGGCCTTGAGGTCACCGATGGTTTTCGCCGGCGTGTCGTACAGGTCGATGTCGTATAGCTGACGGTCGGGTTTCTGCAGCCTGCCGTCCAGTTGCATGTGCCAGCTCACCTGGCTGGGAATCACCAGCGGCGTGGCGCAGGCCGGGAGCAGGCCGAGGCCGGCGAACAGAACAAGGCTGAGGAGGATCCGTTTCATTGCGCTGTACTCCCGGGCAGGCGCCGTTTCGCGCGAGAAGGGCCCGGACGATCCGGGCCTGCTTGGCAGTCAGCCTAGAGCCTAAGGCGATCTGTTGCACGGTACTGCGTCACGATTCTGACGTATGGTTTATTGACGCCTCGATTGCGACGAGCCTGTCGCCTCTGTCGTGTGCATCCGGTCGGCCTCCAGCGCTGAGGGCGGGGGCATCATTCGGCCAGGCTGATGCCCGAGCCGCCCAGGTTTTCGGGTACGTCCCGCCACTTGGGCAGGCCATCCTTGATCCGCAGTACGGCCTCCTGGTAGTGCACATGCACGCCCGGGCTGAAGGCGAACGCCGGGATGAGCGCGGCGTAGACATCGACCAGGGCCATGTCCGGATGCTCGGTGAACAGGTGTCCACCGCACGCCTTGCACCATTGCCGCGTGCTCTGCGGGGTCTTGTTGTAGCGACCGATGTGCTCGGCGCCCTGGGTCACCTCGACGGCCTCCTTGGGCCACAGGGTGAAGGCGTTGACCGGTCCGGCCGACCAGTGTCGGCATGACTGGCAGTGGCAATAGCCCATGGCTGCGGGCTCGCCGCTGACGCTGAAGCGGACTGCGCCGCAAAGGCACTGCCCTTGATAGCTAGCTTGGCTGTTCATCTGTTGTCTCCTGTCGAAGGTCGGGCGCTTGCCGGGCCCTGTGCCCGGTTGGCCCGGTTTCATCGGTCGATGAAGTGCACCGCCTGGGATGGGGTGCGGCGCACCTGCAGCTCAAAGATGTCCGGACGTGCGTAGTGACCGCACACGTCCAGGGCTCGGCGCGCCGGCGCCACCCGGGAGCTGTCGAGCTGCGCGTAGAGAATGCCGCTCTCGCGGTGCAGCGGCCCGGCGACGATGCGGCCCTGGGGGTCGATCACCACGGAGTCGCCGTCATTGATCCATTCGGCCGGGTCGGGGAACAGTTGTGTCCGTCCGGGCAGGTCGTCGGGTACATCGCTGCCGCGCAGCAGGGTGCCGCTGCCCAGGACCCAGCAGCGGCCCTCCAGGGCGATGTGGCGCAGGGTCGCCAGCCAGCCTTCGCCGCTGTCGTAGGTGGGCGCCACATAGACCTGTACGCCCTCGGCATACAGGGCATAGCGCGCCAGCGGCATGTAGCTTTCCCAGCAGATCAGCGTGCCGACCCGGCCGACCGGGGTGTCGACCGTGCGCAGACCGGCGGCGTCGCCCAGGCCATGCACCATGCGCTCGGGGTTGGTCGGCATGAGCTTGCGGTGGCGATTGAGCAGGGCGCCGTCGGCGCCGATCAGTACCACGCTGTTGTACAGCGTGCCGCCGCCGCGGCTGTGTTCGCACTCGTTGAGGCCGCAGACGATGGTCAGGCCGTGGCGGCGGGCGGCCTCTTGCAGGGGGGCGAGGTCGCCGCGGGCGATATCCACGGCGTTGGCCAACAGTTGCTCGTGCAGCTGGCCCATCAGCGCCCCGTCCTTGCCGGCCGCCAGTCGCCAGATCCACGCGGGGTAGCCGGGGATGAACTGCTCCGGCAGGACCACCAGCTCGGCGCCCGCCGCCGCGGCCTCGGCCACCGACTCCAGGGCCCGGGCGAGGGTGGCCTGGCGATCGAGCAGTACCGACGGACGTTGGATGATTGCAATCATGCTCATGGTCGTGCTCCTCATTGGGGTGAACTCATGAGCTTCAGCCTGCGCCTGGTTTAATCGGGCAACTAGTCCAGAATCTGAAGTGTTGCTACCCGGAGGATCGACGATGGACGACAGCTACGGGCAGTTCTGCACCGTCGCCCGCGGCGCCGAGGCGTTGTGCAGTCGCTGGACGCCCCTGGTGGTGCGTGAGCTGCTGTGCGGTAGCAAGCGTTTCAACGACCTGCATCGCGGCGTGCCGCGCATGTCCAGCAGCCTGCTGACCCAGCGCCTGCGCCACCTGGAGGAGATCGGCGTGGTCCAGCGCACGGCCGTCGGCAATGCCTGGGAGTACGGCCTGACGGCGGCCGGCGAGGACCTGCGGCCGATCGTCATGGCCCTCGGCCACTGGGGCGCGCAGTGGATCGGCAGTCGCCTGCGCGACGACCAGCTCGATGCCGGCCTGTTGATGTGGGACGTGCGCCGCTTCGTCCGTCTCGAGGCCTTTCCCGCCTGTCCGGTGGTCATCCAGTTCAGCTTTCGTGACGCGCGCCCGGGTGAGGGCAGCTGGTGGCTGGTGGTCGAGGAGGGGCTGGCGGATCTGTGCCGCGACGATCCGGGGCGCGAGCTGACCCTGGTGGTGGATGCCACGGTGCGGGCGCTGACCGAGGTGTGGGCGGGCGATCGCACGCCGAAAGAGGTGATCGGCGCCCAAGAGCTGCGTGTCGACGGGCGCGCGGACGATGCCCGGAGCCTGTGGCGCTGGCTGGGCACCAGCGCCTTCGCCGCGACCCGGCGCCAGCGCTCCGGGCCACCGGCCAGCTGAGCGCGCCGCCGTTCAGGCCGCTGTCAGCGGGTGGCCAGCAACGTTTGGCCGCGCTTGACCGCCGCGCGCACCTGATCGGGGGCGGTGCCGCCGATATGGTTGCGGGCATTCACCGAACCTTCCAGGGTCAGCACGGCGAACACGTCCTGCTCGATCTGGTCGCTGAACTGGCGCAGTTCGTCCAGGCTCATCTCGGCCAGGTCCTTGCCGTTGTCGACGCCGTACTTCACCGCATGGCCGACGATTTCGTGGCAGTCGCGGAACGGCAGGCCCTTGCGCACCAGGTAGTCGGCCAGGTCGGTGGCGGTGGAGAAGCCGCGCAGCGCCGCCTCGCGCATGATCGCGTGCTTGGGCTTGATCGCCGGGATCATGTCGGCGAAGGCGCGCAGGCTGTCGCGCAGGGTGTCGGCGGCGTCGAACAGCGGTTCCTTGTCTTCCTGGTTGTCCTTGTTGTAGGCCAGCGGCTGGCCCTTCATCAGGGTCAGCAGGCCGGTCAGGGCGCCGAACACCCGGCCGGTCTTGCCGCGCACCAGTTCCGGCACGTCCGGGTTCTTTTTCTGCGGCATGATCGAGGAGCCGGTGCAGAAGCGATCCGGCAGGTCGATGAACTGGAACTGGGCGCTGGTCCACAGCACCAGCTCCTCGGAGAAGCGCGACAGGTGCATCATCGCCAGGCTGGCCGCGGCGCAGAACTCGATGGCGAAGTCACGGTCCGAGACGCCGTCCAGCGAGTTGCCGCCGATGGTGTCGAAGCCCAGCAGCTGGGCGGTGATCTGCCGGTCGATCGGGTAGGTGGTGCCGGCCAGGGCGGCGCTGCCCAGGGGCATGCGGTTGGTGCGCTTGCGGCAGTCGACCAGGCGCTCGTAGTCGCGCGAGAGCATCTCGAACCAAGCCAGCAGGTGGTGGCCGAAGGTCACCGGCTGGGCGGTCTGCAGGTGAGTGAAGCCGGGCATGATGGTCTCGGCCTCGCGCTCGGCCTGCTCCAGCAGGCCCTGTTGCAGGCGGGTGAGCTCGGCGAGGATCAGGTCGATCTCGTCGCGCAGCCACAGGCGGATGTCGGTGGCCACCTGGTCGTTGCGGCTGCGTCCGGTGTGCAGCTTCTTGCCGGTGACGCCGATGCGCTCGGTGAGCTTGGCCTCGATATTCATGTGCACGTCTTCCAGGTCGACGCGCCAGTCGAACTGGCCGGCCTCGATCTCGCCCTGGATCTGCGTCAGGCCGTCGATGATGCTGTCGCGCTCGGCGTCGGTGAGCACGCCGACCTGGGCCAGCATGCTGGCGTGGGCGATGGAGCCCATGATGTCGTGGCGGTACAGGCGCTTGTCGAACTCGACGGAGGCGGTGAAACGGGCGACGAAGGCGTCGACGGGCTCGCTGAAGCGGCCGCCCCAGGATTGGTTGGTCTTCTCTGTGCTCATGGGATTCGCTCGGCTGGTGCGCAGATTCGTGCGGGCCGTGGATAACGGCCGGCGCGGCGGAAAAAGTCCGTCGATAATAACAGGGTCGCGGGCAAATTCGCCGCGCCGCTTTTCCCCTGGCTCAGGCGGTGGCTGAGGCGCGTCCAGTGTAGGGCGGATCACAAATCCGGGTGCCGGCACGTGTTTTCAGGGATTTATTTCACCCGGCCGGAGCCGGCCAGCTTGCCGCCCGGGCGCGCTAAACGGAAACTGCGCCGATGCATATTCAATGGTTCAACAATAAAAATAGCGACGAGCCGGACGATGACTTCTTCATCCCGGAGCTCTGCCAACCGGAAGCGCTGCTGAGCATGGTCCTGCTCGCCGAGTTGCTGGTACTGGTGCTGGTGCTCGCCGAACCCATGCTGCCCGGTTTCAACTGGGTACGGCTGGCGCTGACATCGCTGTTCGTGCAGTGGATCGTGCTGCTGTCGGCGGCCCTCCTGTGTCGCCTGCGGCCATTGCTGGCGCGCCTGCGCGCGGCGCTGGCCGGGGGGCTGTCCTGCGCGATAGTGGTGGCTCTGACCCTGGCCTGCACCGCGGTGGCCGATTATTACCAGCTCGGCGGGCCGCTGCCGCACGACGGCGAGGTCAACCTGTACCTGCGCCACGCCCTGATCAGCATGATCATGTCGGCACTGCTGCTACGCTACTTCTATCTGCAGAGCCAATGGCGTCGGCAGGAGCAGGCTGAATTGCGTGCGCGCATCGAGTCCTTGCAAGCGCGGATCCGCCCGCATTTCTTGTTCAACAGCCTGAACAGCATCGCCAGCCTGGTCGCAGTCGATCCGTACAAAGCCGAACAGGCGGTACTGGATCTGTCCGACCTGTTTCGCGCCAGCCTGGCCAAGCCGGGCAGCCTGGTGCCCTGGATTGAGGAGCTGGAACTGGCCAAGCGCTATCTGTCGATCGAGCATTACCGGCTCGGCGAGCGGCTACAGTTGCAGTGGGAGGTAGCCGACGTGCCGAATGATTTGCCGATACCGCAGCTGACCTTGCAGCCGTTGCTGGAAAACGCCCTGGTCTACGGTATCCAGCCGCGCATCGAAGGGGGGCTGGTGCAGGTCGAGGCGAGCTACACGGATGGGATCTTCCGCCTGTGCGTCAGCAATCCCTACGAGCAGCAGGGGGAGCCGCAGGCTTCACGCGGGACGCACCAGGCGTTGAACAATATCGATGCGCGCCTCGCCGCACTCTTCGGGTCACGCGCCAGCCTCAGCGTGGAGCGCCGTGACGGCCGCCACTACACCTGTCTACGCTATCCTTGTGCGAGACTCATGCAGGAAGCCAGTGCATTATGAATGTCCTGATAGTCGATGACGAACCCTTGGCCCGTGACCGCCTCAGCCGTATGGTCGGCGACCTCGATGGCTACCGAGTCCTCGAGCCTGCTGCCAGTAACGGCGAAGAGGCGCTGACCCTGATCGACAACCTGAGACCGGATATCGTGCTGCTGGATATCCGCATGCCGGGCCTCGACGGTCTGCAGGTCGCGGCGAAACTCTGCGAGCGCGAGGCGCCGCCGGCCGTGATCTTCTGCACCGCCCACGACGAATTTGCCCTGGAGGCGTTCAAGGTCAGCGCGGTGGGCTACCTGGTCAAACCGGTGCGCCCGGAGAGTCTCAGCGAGGCGCTGAAGAAGGCCGAACGGCCAAACCGCGTGCAGCTCGCCGCCCTCACCCGACCGGCCGCCGAGACCGGCGGAGGACCGCGCACCCACATCAGCGCGCGTACCCGCAAGGGCATCGAGCTGATTCCGCTCGACCAGGTCATCTACTTCATCGCCGACCACAAGTACGTGACGCTGCGCCACGAGGGCGGCGAGGTGCTGCTCGACGAGCCCTTGAAGGCCCTGGAGGACGAATTCGGCGAGCGCTTCGTGCGCATCCATCGCAATGCCCTGGTGGCCCGCGACCGCATCGAACGCCTGCAGCGCACGCCGCTCGGCCACTTCCAGCTGTACCTCAAGGGTTTGGATGGCGACGCGCTGATCGTCAGCCGCCGTCATGTGGCCGGGGTGCGCAAACTGATGAACAGCCTCTAGCGGCGCGCACCGGCCCGCGCCCCGCTGAGTCAGGCGGCCGCCGGCGCGTGGCCATGCATGGCATTCGGCCGCAGGCTTCCGGCGGATCAGCCTGTTATCATCCTCGGCGGTTCGAATTCTGGAATTGCCCATGCCCCGCGAAATTCGCATTGCCACCCGTAAAAGCGCCCTGGCCCTGTGGCAGGCCGAACACGTCAAGGCCCGCCTGGAGCAGGCGCACCCGGGCCTCAAGGTCAGTCTGGTGCCCATGGTCAGCCGCGGCGACAAGCTGCTCGATGCGCCGCTGGCGAAGATCGGCGGCAAGGGCCTGTTCGTCAAGGAACTGGAAACCGCGCTGCTGGAGGATCAGGCCGACATCGCCGTGCATTCGATGAAGGATGTGCCGATGGACTTCCCCCAGGGGCTGGGCCTGTACTGCATCTGCGAGCGTGAAGACCCGCGCGACGCCTTCGTCTCCAATCGCTTCGACAGCCTCGACGAGCTGCCGGCCGGCAGCGTGGTCGGCACCTCCAGCCTGCGCCGCCAGGCCCAGTTGCTGGCCCGGCGCCCCGACCTGAAGATCCAGTTCCTGCGCGGCAACGTCAACACCCGCCTGGCCAAGCTCGATGCCGGCGAGTACGACGCCATCATCCTCGCCGCCGCCGGGCTGATCCGTCTCGGTTTCGCCGAACGCATCCGCGCCTCGATCAGTGTCGAGGACAGCCTGCCGGCGGGCGGGCAGGGCGCGGTGGGCATCGAATGCCGCAGCGCCGACAGCGAGATCCACGCCTTGCTGGCGCCCCTGCACCATGTCGACACCGCCCTGCGGGTGACCGCCGAGCGCGCGCTGAACAAGCGCCTGAACGGCGGCTGCCAGGTGCCGATCGCCTGCTACGCGGTGCTCGAAGGCGGGCAGCTGTGGCTGCGCGGCCTGGTCGGTCAGCCGGACGGCGGGCTGCTGCTGCGCGCCGAGGGTCGCGCGCCGGAGACGGCAGCCGAGCAGCTTGGCGTGCAGGTCGCCGAAGCCCTGCTGGCGCAGGGGGCGGCGGGCATACTGCAGGCGATCTACGGCGAGGCCGATCCCGAGTGAGTGCCTGGCGCCTGCTGCTGACCCGTCCGGCCGAGGAGTGCCCGGCACTGGCGGCGACGCTGGCCGCCGAGGGCATCCACAGCAGCAGCCTGCCGCTGCTGGCCATCGAGGCGCTGGCGGAAACCGCCGAGCAGCGCGCCACCATCCTCGACCTGGATCGCTATTGCGCGGTGATAGTGGTGAGCAAGCCCGCGGCCAGGCTCGGTTTGGAACTGCTCGATCGCTACTGGCCGCAACCGCTGGCCGAACAGCCCTGGTTCAGCGTCGGCGCGGCCACCGCGCAGATCCTCGGCGACTACGGTCTGCCGGTGCATTGCCCGGACGCGGGCGACGACAGCGAGAGCCTGCTGGCCCTGCCGCAGCTGCAGCAGGCGCTGCGCGCGGCCTTCACGCCGCGGGTGCTGATCCTGCGTGGCGAGGAGGGCCGCGAGCTGCTCGCCGAGCGACTGCGCGAGCAGGGTGTGCAGGTGGACTATCTGCCGCTGTATCGCCGGCGGCTGCCGGACTATCCCGAGGGCGTCCTGCAGGAGCGGGTGCGTGTCGAGCGTCTGAACGGCCTGGTGGTCAGCAGCGGCCAGGGCTTCGATCATCTGCGCCAGCTGGCGGCCGAGCACTGGCCCGAGCTGGCTCGGCTACCCTTGTTTGTACCCAGCCCGCGCGTCGCCGAGCAGGCGCGCGCCGCGGGCGCCGAGATTGTTGTGGACTGTCGCGGCGCCAGCGCCGCGGCGTTGCTGGCGGCGTTGCAGGCGCAACCTGCCCCTGACCTCTGATGCAAAGGATGGACACGTGAGCGAAGCGACTTCCCCGAACGAGCAAGAGCAGCCGACGCCGGCCGTACCCGAGGCTGCGCCGGCAGGCAAGGCCGAAGAGCCGTCCAAGCCGGGCAAGGTTGCCCTGCTGCTGGCCATTCTGGCCCTGTTGCTGGCCATCGCCGCGGTGCTGGCCGGCGGCTGGGGCCTGTGGCAGTTGCGCGCCCTGGAGGCCAGGGATCAGCAGCGCCTCGAGCAATTGCAGGCGGCGCGCGAGCAGGCCGGGGTTGCGGCGCAGCGGGCCGATGGCCTGAGCGCGCGGCTCCAGCAGCTGCCCGCGGCGGCGGAACTGGAGGAGCGCCGGCGCCTGCTTGCCCAGCTGCAGGGGGATCAGCAGCTGCTCAACAAGCGGCTGGAGACCGTGCTAGGTGCCAGTCGCCAGGATTGGCGCCTGGCCGAGGCCGAGCACCTGCTGCGCCTGGCCAGCCTGCGCCTGTCTGCCCTGCAGGACATCGACAGCGCCAAGGCGCTGGTGCAAGGCGCCGACGAGATCCTCCGCGACCAGGACGATCCGGCGGCGTTCGCCGCCCGCGAGCAGCTGGCCAAGAGCCTGGAGGCCTTGCGCGCGACCCGCAACCCGGATCGCACCGGGCTGTTCCTGCAGCTCGGCGCCCTGCGTGACCAGGCCGCACAGCTCAGCGCCCTCAACCCGGTGTTCGAAAGCCAGGGCGGCGTGCTGAGTGAGCTGGCCGCCGAGGGCGATGGCGCCAGCTGGTGGTCCCAGGGGCTGCACACCCTGTCGCAGTACTTCCGTATCGACTTCAGCGCCGACCAGAACATCCGGCCGCTGCTCGCCGGGCAGAGCCTGACCCAGGTGCGCCTGGCGCTCAGCCTGGCCCTGGAGCAAGCGCAGTGGGCCGCGCTGCATGGCCAGACCCCGGTCTACCGGCAGGCCCTGCTGCAGGCCGCCGACGTGCTGGATGCCCATTTCGACCGGGAGAATCCGGCGAGCCGGGCCCTGCGCACGCGCATCGATGAGCTGATCGGCCAGACCGTCGAGGTCGTGGCGCCGGACCTTGGTAACTCGCTGACTGCCGTGCAGGCCTACCTGGAGCGCAAGCAGTCGGCGCGTGAGTCGCTGGCGCCCGAGGGCGCCCAGGGTGACGAGGAGGCGCGTCCATGAAGCGTGTCTTGGTATTGCTCGCCGTGCTGCTGGTAGTGGCCGGCGTGGCGCTGCTCGGCGTGGCCATCGTCGAGCACAAGGGCTACGTGCTGTTCGCCTATCAGGGCTTCCGTTACGAATCCGGCCTGTGGGCCTTCCTCGCCCTGCTGGTGGCGATCTGGCTGCTATTGCGGGTACTGCGTCTGCTGCTGCGCCTGTTGGTGACCTCCGGGCGGCTGATCAACCCCTGGTCGGGCCTGCACCGCAGCCGCCGCGTGCGTGTGGCCTCCGAGCAGGGGTTCGTCGACCTGGCGGAAGGCCGTTGGGTGCCGGCCTTGCGCTACCTGCGCCGGGCGGCCGAAAGCGACCCGCAGCCCTTGATGTATTACCTGAGCGCGGCGCGGGCGGCGCACAAGCTGGGGCAGCACGAGGACAGCGACGCGCTGCTGGAGCGGGCGCTCAAGCGTCAGCCGGATGCCGAACTGGCGATTGCCCTGACCCATGCCAGGCTGCAGCACGCTCGCGGGCAGAGCGATTCGGCCCGGGAGACCCTGGAGATCATGCGCGAGCGCTACCCGCAGAATCGCCAGGTGCTGCGCCAGCTGCAGCGCCTGTACCTGCAGGCCGGCGACTGGTCGGCGCTGCTCGGTCTGTTGCCGGAGCTGCACAAGCACAAGGTCCTCGGCGCCGCCGAGCTGTCCGAACTCGAGCGCCAGGCCTGGCGCGGTCGCCTGACTGCCGTCGGCGAGGGCGCCGCGGACGATCTGCCGGGCGCCCTGGAGACGCTCAAGCAAGCCTGGGAGCAGCTGTCGTCAGCGCATCGCCAGGAGCCCGAATTGCTCGCGGTGTACGCCGAACAGCTGCGCGTGCTGGGCGCCGAGCAGGAGGCCGAGGCGCTCCTGCATCACGCCCTGAAGCGCGATTACGACGGCCGCCTGGTGCGCCTCTACGGGCTGCTCCGCGGCAAGGATCCGGCGCGTCAGCTGCAGGCGGCCGAAGGCTGGCTGAAGCAGCACCCGCAGGACGCCGGCCTGCTGCTGACCGTCGGCCGGCTGTGTCTGCAGAATCAGTTGTGGGGCAAGGCCAGGGAGTATTTCGAGAGCAGCCTGGTGTTCCAGCGTGACCCGGAAACCTGCGCGGAGCTGGCGCGTCTGCTGGCGCGGCTCGGTGAAGTCGAGCGCAGCAACCAGCTGTTCCAGGAGGGCCTCGGCCTGCTCGATCAGCGCCTGGGCGGCCTGGCGCTGCCACAGCCGGCCCTGAACTAGTCGCGGGGGGCAGATCGCCCCCGCCACTGGACGTACGGCACGTTTCGGCCGATGGCTAGCCGCACTGGCCGGCTGGTTTGCCTTGATCGGCCGAGGCGCTTTCCTCTACCGTAGGCGGCTTCGTTTTCCACCCCGGAGCCGTCATGCCCTTGGCCAGCCCCCGTTCTCTCTACTCCCTCGCGTTTCTCGGCTGCCTGGCGCTGATGGGCGCGGCGCTCTATCTGGAGCACGTGGTCGGCCTGGAGCCTTGCCCCCTGTGCATCGTCCAGCGCGTCTGCGTGATCGGCTTCGGCCTAGTCTGTCTGGTCGCCGCGCTGCACGCGCCGGGCCGTGCCGGTCGCCGCGCCTATGCCGGGTTGGGGTTGCTGTTCGCCGCAGCGGGTGGCGGCACGGCCGCTCGGCAGATCTGGCTGCAAGGGGTGCCGGCAGACCAGCTGCCCGCCTGTTTGCCAAGCCTCGACTACATGATGGAGGCCCTGCCGTTCCAGGAAATCGTGCGCCTGGTGCTGCACGGTTCGGCCGATTGCGCCGAGGTCAGCTGGACCCTGTTCGGCCTGAGTATCCCGGAGTGGAGCCTGCTCGGATTCGTCGCCATGCTGGGTTTCGCGTTGCTCCAGCTGTTGCGTCGCGACTGATCCTGTCGCGAGATTGCCGGCCACGCCGGCGCACGGCCCTTCGCGAGCAGAAAGCCAGGCACGATGCGGAGCGCCGATTAAACGCTCGTATGAAATTTTCTCCCGCCAGTGCCTTGTCGATGGCGGCCCCCGGGCATAATCTGGCTCGCACGCACCGCCGGAAAGTTGCCATCACGCGGTTGCCTTCCCAAGACCACGCACCGATTGACAAAAAACCGTCTCGGATCGGACGAATAACAGGAATACCGATAAGGGAAGAGAGGTCGTCATGCTCGAGAGTTGTCAGAACGCCCAGGAACGTTGGGGTGGGGTTCACCTGCTGATCGACCGCTGGTTGCAGGAGCGCCAGGAACTGATCGCCGCCTTTGCGGCCATCAGCGACTCCGGGCGAGCCCCCAGTGCCAATGCGCTAAGCTTGCAGCGCTTTTGCGAAGTGCTGGTCGACTACGTGTCGGCCGGGCATTTCGAGGTCTACGAGCAGTTGACCAACGAGGCCAAGGCTTTCGACGATCAGCGCGGTCTCGAGCTGGCCAAACAGATCTACCCGCGAATCGAGGCGATCACCGAGGTGGCGCTGTCGTTCAACGACCGTTGCGACAATGGCGACTGCCGCGACAGCGTGTCGCTGGGCGAGGAAGTGCAGCGTCTCGGCCAGCTGTTGCATGAGCGCTTCGAGCTGGAGGATTGCCTGATCGAGGTGCTGCACAACGCCCACCAGCAACAGGCCGAAGCCGCCCTTTGACTCACTCGCGGCGCCGCTGAGAACCCTTCGCGCTGAAGGCTGGGATCAGGGCATGCCGCCTTCGCCGACTCGAACAGGTGACTGCCGGGCGCTGTCATGCGCCCACGCTCACTCCGCACCGAAGCGATACGGCGCGTGCAGTCCCTGGCCGGGCGCCGCGCCTGACGCCGTTTGCCCTTCTTGACCATACCTTCGCCCCGAGCTTCTTCTTCGACGTGCTTGCGAGTCGCGACGCCTGTCCGTTGGCGGCGAATACCAGCATCCATTCCGCATTGCCGCGCCCGTGCGCCTGGCTGGGCCAGTGCGCCCAGGCAATGGCTGAACTAGCGACCCCCGGTGCGGGCGTCTAGTATGGGCAGCATCTACACCCGCCAGGAGGCGCGACATGTCGGCCAAGAAAAACCCTAAGAAGACTGCGGTTGGTACCCCCCTGCACCTGCTTCAGCAGCTATCCCACAGCTTGCTCGAGCATCTGGAAAAGGCCTGTACGCAAGCGCTGAGCGATGCCGAAAAGCTGTTGGCCAAGCTGGAGAAGCAGCGCGGCAACGCCCAGGAAAAACTGCACAAGGCGCGCGGCAAGCTGCAGGACGCCGCCGCGGCCGGCAAGGCCAAAACCCAGGCCAAGGCGAAGGCCGTGGTGGCCGAGCTGGAAGACCTGCTCGACACCCTGAAGACCCGGCAGACCGAGACCCGCAGCTATATCCAGCAGCTCAAACGAGATGCCCAGGAGAGCCTCAAGCTCGCCCAGGGCGTGGGTAAGGTCAAGGAAGCGGCGAGCAAGGCGCTGAGCAGCCGTGAAGCCAAGCCGGCCGCCGCGCAGAAGGCCGCCAAGCCTGCCGCTGCCAAGGTCCCGGCCGCGAAGGCGCCAGCCAGGGCGGTGGCCAGCACTGCCACGGCCAAGGCAGCCGCCAAGCCTGCGAGCAGGGCCGCGGCCAAGCCGGCGGCGAAGAAGCCAGCGGCTGCCAAACCGGCCGCCGCGGTGGCGAGCGGCGCGACTGCGGCGAAACCGGCCGCCAAGTCCGGCGCCCGCACTGCCGCCAAGGCACCCGCCAAGCCGGCGGCAGCCAAGACCACCGCCAGACCCGCGCCGCGCACTGCGGCCAAGCCAGCCGCCAAACCCGCGGCGGCCAAAACCGCCGCCGCGAGCGCGCCAGCCGAGGCTGCCGCCGGCAAAGCGGTCGCCAGCAAGGCACCGCGGAAAACTGCTGCAAAGCCTGCGGCCAAACCGGCCGCCAAGCCGGCGCCGAGGAAACCGGCGGCGCGCAAGCCGGCGGCGGCCCAGCCTGTCACCAGCTCGTCGGCGGCCCCGGCTGCGCAGCCCGCGGCAGCCGCATCGGGTGCGGCGCCGGATACGCCGCCGGCCGAGTCCTAAGTTTGCAGGGCGGCGTGGCGTAGCTGTCGCAGCGCCTCGTCGTCCGCGCTCAGGCCAGCGGGCGCCAAGGCGCCCAGCCAGGCATCCAGCGTTTGCCCGGCGACGGTCGGCCAGTCGTGGCTGGCCGCCGCCAGGCGCTGCAGTTGCACCTGTTCGGCTTGCAGTTCCAGGCGCTTGACCTGCTCGCGCAGCGCGGCCAGTGCCTCGTCGCCGTGGGCGGCTTCTCGCCAATCCTGGCGTACCTGGCGCAAGCGCTCGACCACCTGGCGCTGCCAGGGTTGCGCGAGCGCTTGCAGTTGTCCGCTGCGCGCTGCGCTGCAGGCGACGCCGCGGCTCCCGAGCCAGATGGCGCAGATCAGCAGGCAGACATCGGCGCCGCGCGCCTGCAGCCGCAGGCAGGCCGCCTCGACGCCGGGGCGTTGGTAGTACTCTTCGGCGAAACGCCACAGATCAGCGGGCATGGTGCTTTCCGGGTGTGCGGCGGGCGACTCTGATAGACTTCGCCGCCATTATGATCCGACTCCAGAACCTCACTCTACAGCGTGGTCCGCAGCGCCTGCTAGAAGGCGCCGAACTGACCCTGCACGCCGGCCAGAAGGCCGGACTGATCGGCGCCAATGGCGCCGGCAAATCCAGCCTGTTCGCCCTGCTGCGCGGCGAGCTCGGTCCCGACGCGGGCGATTGCCTGCTGCCGGCGGACTGGCGCATCGCCCACATGCGCCAGGAGGTCGACAACCTCGAGCGCCTGGCGGTCGACTACGTGCTCGACGGCGACGTCCACCTGCGCGGTCTGCAGGCCGAGCTGGCGGCCGCCGAGGCCGCCCAGGATGGCGCCGCGATTGCCCGTCTGCATACCGAACTGGACAGCGCCGACGGCTATACGGCTGCCGCTCGCGCGCGCAAGCTGCTGGCCGGCCTGGGTTTCGAGCATGCCCAGATGGACCGCCGCGTCGGCGACTTCTCAGGCGGCTGGCGGATGCGCCTGAACCTGGCCCAGGCGCTGATGTGCCCATCGGACCTGTTGCTGCTGGACGAGCCGACCAACCACCTGGACCTGGACGCGATCCTCTGGCTGGAAGGCTGGCTGAAGAGCTACCCCGGCACCCTGCTGCTGATCTCCCACGACCGTGACTTCCTCGATGCCGTGGTCGACCACGTGGCGCACCTGGATCAGCAGAAACTGACGCTCTATCGCGGTGGCTACTCGGCCTTCGAGCGCACCCGCGCCGAGCGCCTGGCGCAGCAGCAGCAGGCCTACGAGAAGCAGCAGGCGCAGCGCGCGCACATGGAGAAGTACATCGCCCGCTTCAAGGCTCAGGCGACCAAGGCGCGCCAGGCGCAGAGCCGGATCAAGGCCCTGGAGCGCATGGAGGAGCTGGCCGCGGCCCATGTCGACTCGCCCTTCGACTTCCGCTTCCGCGAGGCCAGTAAGATCTCCAGCCCGTTGCTGGACCTGGCCGAGGGGCGCCTCGGCTATGGCGACAAGGCCGTGCTGGAGCAGGTCAAGCTGAGCCTCGCGCCGGGCGCGCGCCTGGGCCTGCTCGGGCCCAATGGTGCCGGCAAGTCGACCCTGATCAAGAACCTCGCCGACGAGCTACAACCTATCGGCGGTCGCCTGCAGCGTGGCGAGAACCTGGTGGTCGGTTATTTCGCCCAGCACCAGCTCGACGCCCTCGACGACAAGGCCAGCCCGTTGCTACACCTGCAGCGCCTGGCGCCGAGCGAGCGCGAGCAGACCCTGCGCGACTTCCTCGGCGGCTTCGACTTCCGCGGCGCCCGCTGCGACGAGCCGGTGCTGAATTTCTCCGGCGGCGAGAAGGCGCGCCTGGCCCTGGCGCTGATCGCCTGGGGGCGGCCCAACCTGCTGTTGCTCGACGAGCCGACCAACCACCTCGACCTGGAGATGCGCCTGGCCCTGACCCTGGCCCTGCAGGAGTTCGCCGGGGCGGTGGTGGTGGTGTCCCACGATCGCCACCTGCTCAAGAGCACCACCGACGAGTTCCTCCTGGTCGCCGATGGCCGGGTGCAGCCGTTCGACGGCGATCTCGAGGACTACGCCCGCTGGCTGCTCGACTACCGGGCACGCCAGGCGCCGGCGCCGGTGAACGCCGCCGAGGGCGGCCTGGACAAGACCGACAAGCGCGCCCAGCGCCAGGCCGCGGCGGCCCTGCGCCAGCAGCTGGCGCCGCACAAGCGCGAGGCCGACAAGCTGGAGCGCGAGCTGGGTCAGCTGCACGAGCAGCTCGTCGCGGTCGAAGCCCGCCTGGGCGACAGCGCACTGTACGAGGCGGCACGCAAGGACGAGCTGCGCGACCTGCTGGCCGAGCAGGCCAGGCTGAAGGGCCGCGAGGCCGACCTCGAGGAGCGCTGGATGCTCGCCCTGGAAAGCCTCGAAGCCTTGCAGGCCGAGCTGGAGGCCGCCAGTTGAATCCGCTGCTGCTCGAGTGGCCCTGGCTGGCCGCCTGGAGCGAGCCGCTGCTGCGTGCGGGCCAGGTGCTGCTGATCCTGTTGCTCGCCTGGCTGCTGCAGCGCCTGCTGGCGCGCGGCCTGAAGCGCCTTGGCGCACGCTACCCGCAGGTGCCGGCGACGGCGCTGGTGTCCCTGCGCAACGGCCTGCGCTGGCTGGTCGTCGGCGGCGCCGTGCTGCTGGTGCTGGAGCGCCTCGGCGTGTCCGCCCAGGTGCTGTGGACCGCGCTGACCGGCTTCATGGCGGTGGCGGCGATCGCCTTCTTCGCCATCTGGAGCGTGCTGTCCAACCTGTTCTGCGCGCTGCTGATCTTCACCCTGGCGCCGTTCCGCCTGGGCGACAGTGTCGAGATCATCGAGAGCGCCGAGAAACCCGGGGTCAAGGGCCGGGTGCTGGCCATCAACCTGTTCTACACCACCCTGGAAGACCAGGGTGGCGAAAGCCCAGGGGCGCTGGTGCAGGTGCCCAACAGCCTGTTCTTCCAGAAAGCCGTGCGCCGCTGGCGCAACGGCACCTATCCCACATCCCGCAATTACGAGATCTAACGCATCATGGAATGGCTACTTAGCCCGGAAATCTGGGTCGCATTTCTCACCCTGACCGCCCTGGAGATCGTCCTCGGCATCGACAACATCATCTTCATCTCGATCCTGGTCAGCCGCCTGCCCAAGGAGCAGCAGCCCAATGCGCGCTTCTTCGGCCTGACCCTGGCGATGGGCACGCGGATCGCGTTGCTGCTGTCTATCACCTGGGTGATGCGCCTGACCGACGACCTGTTCCAGCTCTTCGGCATGGGTGTATCCGGGCGTGACCTGATCCTGTTCTTCGGTGGCCTGTTCCTGCTGTTCAAGAGCACCATGGAGATCTACCACAGCCTGGAGGGCGCCGAGGAGGCGCAGCAGGCCGGCGGCAAGGCCTACGGCTTCATGGGCATCATCGTGCAGATCGCCATCATCGACATCGTCTTCTCCCTGGATTCGGTGATCACCGCCGTCGGCCTGGTCGACAATGTGCCGGTGATGGTCGCCGCCATCGTCATCTCGGTGATCGTGATGATGCTCTCGGCCGCCACCATCAGTGACTTCATCGACAAGCACCCGAGCCTGAAGATGCTCGCCCTGTCGTTCCTGATCATGGTCGGCACCCTGCTGGTGGCCGAGTCGTTCGGCGTGCATGTGCCCAAGGGCTACGTCTACTTCGCCATGGCCTTCTCGCTGGCGGTGGAGGCGATCAACATCCGCCTGCGCGGCGCCATGGCGCGCAAGCGCGGCCAGGAGCCGGTGCACTTGCGCAAGGGCTCGCCGGACTGATCCGCGAGGCTGGTCGTCGCCTGTAGCAAGGGGTAGGCTGAGAAGCCTGCCCCTTTTTTCTGGGCCGTCCTTCAACCATTCGTTTCGAGGTATTCGCCATGGCCCTGCAGACCTGGCTCGCGTTTTTCGTCGCCTGTTGGGTGATCAGCTTGTCGCCCGGGGCCGGGGCCATCGCCTCGATGTCGTCCGGCCTGCAGTACGGCTTCTGGCGCGGCTATTGGACCGCCCTGGGTCTGCAGCTCGGCCTGGCCCTGCAGATCGCCATCGTCGCCGCCGGGGTCGGGGCGATCCTCGCCACCTCGGCGCTGGCCTTCAGCCTGATCAAGTGGTTCGGCGTGCTGTACCTGGTCTATCTCGGTTACCGGCAGTGGCAGGCGCTGCCCGCCGACCTGGCCACGGCGCCCGAGCAGCGCCCCATCGGTCGGCCGCTGACCCTGGTGCTGCGCGGCTTTCTGGTCAATATCAGCAACCCCAAGGCGATCATCTTCATGCTCGCGGTACTGCCGCAGTTCATCGATCCGCAGGCGCCGCTGCTGGCGCAATACCTGCTGATGGGCGTGACCATGATCTGCGTCGACCTGCTGGTGATGGCCGGCTATACCGGCCTGGCCTCGCGGGTCCTGCGCCTGCTGCGCACGCCGCGTCAGCAGCGGCTGATGAACCGCAGCTTCGGCGCCCTGTTCGTCGGCGCCGCGGCGCTGCTGGCCACGGTGCGCCGCACCACGGCCTGAGGCGCGGCCCGCCTACCACTCGATCGGCTGACCGTCCCAGGCCCAGAAGCTGCCGGATTGTTCGGGGCCATGGCGCGCCACCTGCTCCAGCAGACGCTCGGCGGCGAAACTCGCCTGGAACAGCTGCGCAGCCGGCACATTGGCCTGAAAGGGCCGCGACAGCTCGGTGTCGGTGGTGCCCGGGTGCAGCGCCAGCACCGTGCTCTGCGGATTGAGGCGGCTCAGCTCGATGCTGGCGGTGTGCAGCAGCTGATTGAGCGCCGCCTTGCTCGCCCGGTAGCTGTACCAGCCGCCGAGGCGGTTGTCGCCGATCGAGCCGACCCGCGCCGAGAGTGTCGCCACGGTGCACGGGTGGCGCCCGCGCAGCAGCGGCAGCAGGTGCTTGAGCAGCAGGATCGGGGCGAAGGCGTTGACCCGGAAGGTCGCCTGCAACCCGGCCAGATCGAGCTGGGCCAGGCCCTTCTCGGCCTTCGCCGTGCCATCCTGCAGCACGCCGACCGTGCACAGCAGCAGGTGCAGTCGGGCAATACGTGGCTTGAGCCGAGGCGCCAGTTCGGCCAGCTGCGCCTCGTCCGTGGCATCGACGTCCAGCAAGTGCAGGCGCTGGCCATGCTGCCGGGCCAGCGCGGCGAGGCCCTCGGACTGGCTGGCCCGGCGGGCCAGGGCCCACACACCGGCTACGTCGGCGCGGGCCAGCAGCTGTTCGCAGAGGGCCAGGCCGATGCCGCGGCTGGCGCCGCATACCAGCACCTGCGCGGGCTCATCCAGGCGTTGCCAGTAGGGCATGGGGCTTACTCCTGTCGCTCGCCCGGCGGCCAGAGGTGGGCCGCCGGTTGCGTCGGCCAGTATGGACTCATCGGCGAAAGCCGGCATCATGGGCGCCTGGCGGGCGCACCCGTTCGCCATTTCAGTCAGAGGAGAGTGCCGGTCGATGCGTATCTGGATAGATGCCGATGCCTGCCCGCGGGCGGCGCGGGATCAGGTGGTGAAGTTCGCCTTGAAGCGCGGCTACGAGGTGGTGCTGGTGGCCGGGCAGCCGGTGGCGCGGCCCAGCTTCGCCTGCGTGCGCCTGATCGTGGTGCCGAGCGGCCCGGATGCGGCCGACGACTACCTGGTCGAGCATGCGGTGCCCGGCGAACTGGTGATCTGCAGTGACGTGCCGCTGGCCGACCGCCTGGTGAAGAAGGGCGTCGCCGCCCTCGATCCGCGTGGTCGCGAGTTCGACGAGCGCAATATGGGCGACAAGTTGGCCACCCGTAACCTCTTTACCGAGCTGCGCGAGCAGGGCCAGGTCGGCGGCGGCCAGGGCGCCTATTCGGACAAGGACCGCCAGGCCTTCGCCAACGCCCTGGACCGCATCCTCACCCGCTTGAGCCGCGCTTAGCCGCACAGATAGGTGCCGGTGCCCACCGCGACCAGGACGCCCTCGTCGTTGTGCAGTTCGCTGCGTACCACCGCCACCTTGTTGCCCGAGCGCAGCAGCACGGCGCTGGCGGTGAAACTGCGGCCGCGACCGGGGCGCAGGTAGTCGATGCGCAGGTCGATGGTGCCGAGCTTGGACAGCCGTGTCAGGCGCTCGGCGCCCGGCAGCTGATGGTGCCGCTCGAAGGCGCCGATCAGCGCCATGGCGCCGCCGGCGACGTCGAGCAGCGAGGCGATCACGCCGCCATGGAGGATGCCGTGGAGGAAGTTGCCGATCAGCTCGTCCTTCATCGGCAGGACCATCGTCACCCGCTCCGGCGACAGTTGCTCGAGCTGAATGCCGAGCACCTGGTTGAACGGGATGCGCTGCATGAAGCTGCTCACCGCCTCCTGCAGCTCTGCGGTGAATTCATAGGGTTGGGTCATGGCCAGCGTACCTGTGCAGTTTGCCCGACACGCTGCCGCACGGCGGTGGACTTGGCCAGTGGCGCGGCGGGAGTGCCGCGCGCATTGGCCGGATCGACCTGCGCGGTCGGCCGTCTCAGTCGTGGTGGGTCAGTTCGAGGATGCGGTCGACCAGCTTGTTGATCCCCGAGGCGGCCTCGCTGATCGACTGGGCGAGCATGTAGGCCGGGGTGCTGACCAGCTTGCGCGGGCCGTCTTCGATGATCTCGCTGACCTCGCATTCGCGGTGCACGGCGCCCATCTGGGTCAGGGTCGCGGCGGTGTCGTGGTCGTTGCCGATGGTGCATTCCACGCCATTGCCGAAGATCCGCGCCGCCAGCACCGGCGAGATGCAGATCAGGCCGACCGGCTTGCCGGCGCTGGCGAAGGACTTGGCGGCGTTCAGCACGTCCGGTTGCACCTTGAGGTTGGCGCCGCTCAGGGCGAAGTCCGAGAGGTTCTTCGCCGCGCCGAAGCCGCCGGGCATGATCAGCGCATCGAAGTCGTCGGCGTGCAGCTCGCGCACGTCCTTGATCTTACCGCGGGCGATACGCGCGGATTCCACCAGCACGTTGCGGGTCTCGTCCATCTCGTCGCCACTGTAGTGATCGACCACGTGCAGCTGCTCCACGTTCGGCGCGAAGCACTGCACCTGGGCGCCGCGCTGGTCGAGGCGCAGCAGGGTGATCACGCTCTCATGGATCTCGGCGCCGTCGTAGACGCCGCAGCCGGAAAGAATCACTGCCACTTTCTTGTTCATCGAATACTCCTGGTCATGGGGCTGGGCCAAGGTGGCTGCGCAGGAAGCTTCTGGCCCGCTGCTGGGCATCCTTGGCGAGTTGTGGTTGGTAGGTGGCCAGATCGCTGAGGTGGTCGAACACGTGATCGGCGTTTGCGTAGCGCTGCACCTGGATCGCCCCCGGTTGCAGCTGCCGCAGGGCCTCGAGGCACTGGCGGTGATCGGTGATGTGGTCCTCGCCGGCCAGCAGCATCAGCTGCGGCGGCTGCGCACTCATGTGCCGGCGCAGCTGGGCGGGAAAGCCGCAATAGGGGTAGTAGAGAATCGCCGCCCTGACCCGCTCGAGCCCCTGTCGTCCGGGGGCGGCGAAGCCATGGCCGGCCGCGCCGCCATAGGCCAGGGCATCGAGGATGCTCCAGCCGCCATGGGAGAAGCCGAGCAGGGCCAGGCGCCGGCCGTCGACCCGGGGCAGCTCGGCGGCCAGCTCGATGGCGGCATACACGTCCAGGGCGCGCTGGTTGCCCCACAGCTGCTTGCCGGCACACACCGGCCGCCAGTCGTCGATGCCGCGGGCCCCGTGGCTGTCGACGAACAGCGCGGCGTAGCCGGCCGGCAGGAGCCAGTCGTTGACGCTGTCGAGTAGCGCCTGGTGCTGTCCGCTGCAGCCGTGGAACACCAGTACGGTGGCGAAGGGGCCGCTGCCGGCCGGGGTGAACAGGCGCAGGTGCGGGGCCAGGCGGGCCTTGGCGCTGGCCAGGTCGTCGGCTTCCGGCAACAGCGCCGTGCGATAGGGGTAGAGGCCGAGCAGGGCGGCAATGCTCAGCAGGGCCAGGGCGATCAGGAGCCAGCGAAGGGGTCTGCGCATACTGTCTTCACGTGTCACTCGGGCGGTCGCCGGGCCTCGCCTGAGGCGCCGGCGGCGGGTTTGCCATCCCTAGCAATCCTAGTCGCAGACTGCGCCGCGCGATACGCGCCGGGGTGAATTCGCCCGCGCCCGGCCGGCAGGCAACCTAGCGTTCGGAATCGGCCCCTCGGCGCAGGCGCCGGCGCAGCCAGAGCACCACGGCGACCAGCAGCAGGGCGGCGAACACATACAGCTGATAGCGACGCAGATCGCCGAGCAGCGTTTCCAGGGCCGCGCCCAGGTGGTAGGCGGCCAGGCCCAGGCCGCCGGCCCACAGCGCTGCGCCTATGCCGTCGAGCAGCAGGTAGCGGCGCCAGGAGTAGCCAGACAGGCCGATGGCCAGCGGCATCACCGTGCGCATGCCGTAGAGGAAGCGAAAGCTCAGCACCCACAGGTCCGGGTAGCGGCGCAGGTGGCGCAATGCCTTGTCGCCCAGGGCGTGCCAGCGTGGCCGGCGATCGAGAATCTCGCGGCCGTGGCGCCGGCCCAGGTGGTACCACAGCTGATCGCTGGCATAGGTGCCGCAGAAGGCGCACAGCACCACCCATTCCAGGCTCAGGTAGCCGCGCAGGGCCAGGTAGGCTGCCAGCAGCAGCGACACCTCGCCTTCGAGGAAGGTGCCCAGGACCAGGGCCGGGTAACCGTATTGCTGCAGCAGGTCTTCGAGCATGGGAACAACCGCGGGAAGGGGCATTCAGCCTACTCCCTCGGAACCGGGCGGAAAACTCCGGGCGACTCGACGGATACACGCCGGCATGGCCACAATGCGGCTCCGGCCGCTGCGACCCGCCGTCGCAGACTCGATTCCGCTGTCATCTATTGGTCATAATGACCGCTTATAACTGTCACACTCGCCCGTTCGCGCGGGCTCTGGAGTCTGCCGTGAGCTTTACCCCCGCCAATCGCCTGTTCCCTGCCACTCGCCTGCGCCGCAATCGTCGCGACGATTTCTCCCGGCGCCTGGTGCGCGAGCATCGCCTGAGCGTCGACGACCTGATCCTGCCGGTGTTCGTCCTCGACGGCGAAGGCCGCCGCGAGGCGGTGGAGTCGATGCCCGGGGTCGAGCGCCTGTCCATCGACCTGCTGCTGCAGGAGGCGGAAAAGTGGGTGGCCCTGGGCATTCCGGCGCTGGCGCTGTTCCCGGTGACGCCACTGGAGATGAAGTCCCTGGATGGCGCCGAGGCCTGGAACCCGGACGGCATCGCCCAGCGCGCGATCCGCGCCCTGCGCGCACGCTTCCCGGAGCTGGGGTTGATCAGCGACGTGGCCCTGGACCCCTTCACCACCCACGGCCAGGACGGCATCCTCGACGACAGCGGCTACGTGCAGAACGACATCACCGTCGATGCCCTGGTCAAGCAGGCGCTGTCCCATGCCGAGGCCGGGGCCCAGGTGGTCGCGCCCTCGGACATGATGGACGGCCGCGTGCAGGCGATCCGCGAGGCGCTGGAGCTGGCCGATCACAGCAACGTGCGCATCATGGCCTATTCGGCCAAGTACGCCAGCGCCTACTACGGCCCGTTCCGCGATGCGGTCGGCTCGGCGGGCAACCTCGGCAAGAGCAACAAGTACAGCTACCAGATGGACCCGGCCAACAGCGACGAGGCGCTGCACGAGGTGGCCGCCGACCTGGCCGAAGGCGCCGACATGGTCATGGTCAAGCCGGGCATGCCCTACCTGGATATCGTCGCCCGGGTGAAAAGCGAATTTCGCGCGCCGACCTTTGTCTATCAGGTCAGTGGCGAGTACGCCATGCACATGGCGGCGATCCAGAACGGCTGGCTCTCCGAGGCGGTGATCCTCGAGTCGCTGACCGCCTTCAAGCGCGCCGGCGCCGATGGCATCCTCACCTATTTCGCCGTTCGCGCGGCAGAACTCTTGCAGCAGGGGCAGTAGTCCCCCAGGACCAGACGATGAATACCGAAGGACTCTCCCAGAGCGAAGTGCTCGAGCCGCAGGCGCCAACCGTCGAGTTGCCGGAAGTGCCGGAGCCGGCGCCGATCGAGGCGCCCACCCCGGCGCCGCCTTTGGTGGTGCCGAGCCTGGACGACAGCAGCCTGTACATCCATCGCGAGCTGTCGCAGCTGCAGTTCAACATCCGCGTGCTGGAGCAGGCGCTGGACGAGTCCTATCCACTGCTGGAGCGGCTGAAGTTCCTCCTGATCTTCTCCAGCAACCTCGACGAGTTCTTCGAGATTCGCGTCGCCGGGCTGAAGAAGCAGATCAACTTCGCCCGCGAGCAGGCCGGTGCCGACGGTCTGCAGCCGCACCAGGCGCTGGCGCGGATCAGCGAGCTGGTGCACGAGCAGGTCGGCCGCCAGTACGCGATCCTCAACGACGTGCTGTTTCCGGCGCTGGCCAAGCACAACATCAACTTCATCCGCCGCCGCCACTGGAACACCAAGGTCAAGGCCTGGGTGCGCCGCTACTTCCGCGACGAGATCGCGCCGATCATCACGCCGATCGGCCTCGATCCGACGCACCCGTTCCCCTTGCTGGTGAACAAGAGCCTGAACTTCATCGTCGAGCTGGAGGGCGTCGACGCCTTTGGCCGCGACTCGGGCCTGGCCATCATCCCGGCGCCGCGCCTGCTGCCACGGGTGATCCGGGTGCCGGAGGAGGTGGGTGGCGCGGGCGCCAACTACGTGTTCCTCTCCTCGATGATCCACGCCCATGCCGACGACCTGTTCCAGGGCATGAAGGTCAAGGGCTGCTACCAGTTCCGCCTGACCCGCAACGCCGACCTGTCGGTGGACACCGAGGACGTCGAGGACCTGGCCCGCGCCCTGCGCGGCGAGCTGTTCTCCCGGCGCTACGGCGACGCGGTGCGCCTGGAGGTGGTCGACAGCTGCCCGAAGAACCTGTCCGACTATCTGCTCAAGCAGTTCGGCCTGACCGAGGGCGAGCTGTACCAGGTCGGCGGCCCGGTCAACCTGACCCGGCTGTTCAGCATCACTGGCCTGGACAGTCATCCAGAGCTGCAGTACACCCCCTTCACCCCGGTGATTCCCAAGCTGCTGCAGAACAGCGAGAACATCTTCAGCGTGGTCAGCAAGCAGGACATCCTCCTGCTGCACCCCTTCGAGTCGTTCACCCCAGTGGTCGACCTGCTGCGCCAGGCGGCGAAGGACCCGCACGTGCTGGCGATCAAGCAGACGCTGTACCGCAGCGGGGCCAACTCGGAGATCGTCGATGCGCTGGTGGAGGCGGCGCGCAACGGCAAGGAGGTCACCGCGGTGATCGAGCTGCGCGCGCGCTTCGACGAGGAATCCAACCTGGCCCTGGCCAGCCGCCTGCAGGCCGCCGGCGCGGTGGTGATCTACGGTGTGGTCGGGTTCAAGACCCACGCCAAGATGATGCTGATCCTGCGTCGCGAGAACGGCGATATCGTTCGCTACGCCCACGTAGGCACCGGCAACTACCACGCCGGCAACGCCCGCCTGTACACCGACTACAGCCTGCTCACCGC
This sequence comes from Pseudomonas sp. LPB0260, assembly GCF_013388395.1. Classification (NCBI taxonomy): domain Bacteria; kingdom Pseudomonadati; phylum Pseudomonadota; class Gammaproteobacteria; order Pseudomonadales; family Pseudomonadaceae; genus Pseudomonas; species Pseudomonas sp. LPB0260. Next base: position 1,503,978 of record NZ_CP058247.1, read on the forward strand.
CGACGTGGCCCTCGGCGAGGACGTGGCCAAGCTGTTCAGCCAGCTGATCGGCATGGGCAAGACCCTGCGCATGAAGAAGCTGCTGCACGCGCCCTTCACCCTGAAGAAGACCCTGCTCGACCTGATCGGTCGCGAGACGGCGCTGGCCAGCGAGGGCAAGCCGGCGCACATCATCGCCAAGTTCAACTCGCTGACCGACGCCAAGATCATTCGCGCGCTGTACAAGGCCAGCCAGGCCGGGGTGAAGATCGACCTGGTGGTGCGCGGCATGTGCTGCCTGCGCCCGGGCATTCCCGGGGTGTCGCACAACATCCAGGTGCGCTCGATCATCGGCCGCTTCCTCGAGCACACCCGGGTGTTCTACTTCCTCAACGAGGGCGAGGAGAAGATCTACCTATCCAGTGCCGACTGGATGGAGCGCAACCTGGACAAGCGGGTCGAGACCTGTTTCCCGGTGGAGGGCAAGAAACTGGTCACCCGGGTGAAGAAGGAGCTGGAAAGCTACCTGACCGACAACACCCAGGCCTGGGTGCTGCAGCCCGACGGTCGTTACCTGCGTTGCAGCCCGACCGGCAACCAGAACCCGCGCAGTGCCCAGGCGGGTCTGCTGGAGAAGCTGACGGCGCCGGTGGTCAGCGCACGCTGAGGTCGATGCCGACGCGCTTGAGCCACTCCGCTTCCTGGGTGAAGTCGGCCTGGGTCAGCGGGTTGGCGGCCAGCCAGTCGTCCGGGAAGTGGATCTCCAGGCTGCTCTCGGCCGCGCGCAGCTGCACTTTGGGCATTTCCTGGGTGCCGCGGATGTGATGGAAGAGGATGGCGAAGCGCAGCAGCACGCACAGGCGCACCAGCTTCACGCCCTCGGCGCCGAAGTCGGCGAGCTTGTCCTTGGGGATGTTGCGCCGGTGGCCGCGCACCAGCAGCGCCAGCATCTGCTGGTCGAGGCGTGAGAAGCCGGCCAGGTCGGAATGCTCGACCAGGTAGGCACCGTGCTTGTGGTACTGGTAGTGGGCGATGTCCAGGCCGATCTCGTGGACCCGCGCGGCCCACACCAGCAGTTCGCGGTGCCAGTCGTCGCTCAGGCCCCAGCTGTCCTTCACCTGCTCCAGTGCCTCCAGCGCCTTGCTTTCGACCCGCGCGGCCTGCTCCAGGTCGACGTGGTAACGCTCCATCAGGGCGCTGAGGGTGCGCCCGCGCACGTCCTCGTGATGGTGGCGGCCGAGCAGGTCATAGAGCACGCCTTCGCGCAGCGCCCCCTCGGAGTGGCTCATGCGCTGGATGTCGCAGGCATCGAAGATCGCCTCGAGAATTGCCAGGCCGGCGGGGAAGATGCCGCGTCTGTCCGGCTTGATGCCGTCCAGATCGAGCTTGTCCACTTCGCCGAGCTTGAAGATCTTGCGCTTGAGCCAGGCCAGGCCTTCCGGATTGACCTCGCCGCTGCCCAGGCCGGCGGCCTGGATGGCCAGGCCGATGGCCTTGATGGTGCCCGATGCACCCACCGCGTCTTCCCACTTGTGCCGGCGCAGGGCGTGCTCGATGCCCATCACCTCCAGGCGCGCCGCGGTGTAGGCCTGGGCGTAGCGCGCCGGGGTGATCTTGCCGTCGCGGAAGAAGCGCTGGGTATAGCTCACGCAGCCCATCTGCAGGCTCTCGCGCAGCAGGGGCTCGAAGCGCAGGCCGACGATGAACTCGGTGCTGCCGCCGCCGATGTCGGCGACCAGGCGCTTGCCCGGGGTGGCGGCGATGCTGTGGGACACGCCGAGGTAGATCAGGCGCGCCTCCTCGCGGCCGGAGATGACCTCCACCGGATGGCCGAGAATCTCCTCGGCGCGGCGGATGAACTCGCCACGGTTGCGCGCCTCGCGCAGGGCATTGGTGCCGACGATGCGCAGCGCGCCCTCCGGCAGGCTGGCAGTCAGCTGGGCGAAACGGCGCAGGCAGTCGAGGCCGCGGACCATGGCCTCTTCGCTGAGCAGGCGCTGTTCGTCGATGCCGGCGGCCAGCTGGACCTTGTCGCCGAGGCGTTCGAGCACGCGAATCTCGCCGTGATCGGCCTTGGCCAGAACCATGTGGAAGCTGTTGGAGCCCAGGTCGATAGCTGCAATCAAGGGAAAAGACTCGGCTGGAGTGTGCGGCATGGGGCATAGGTCTCGGTGCGGATCCATGCCATCCTGCCACGATAGCCCGGGTGAGCCAACGCATACCGACGCCGCAGGCGTCCCCGTGGCCCGCGCAATCGGCCGCCACCGGGCTCAGCCGGCGACGCCTGCGGGCAGGTGAATTTGTGCGGGTCCATAGTTAAGCTCAATGGCGTCTGCCTTCCTGTGCCAGGCAAGCCGGGCTATGATGTCGATCACTTTTTGCTTCCGAACACGGAGACTTTCCATGAGCGAATTCATCACCAACGTCAGCGATGCTAGCTTCGATGAAGAAGTTATCCAGGCTGAGGGTCCGGTATTGGTCGATTACTGGGCTGAGTGGTGCGGCCCATGCAAGATGATTGCCCCCGTCCTCGACGAGATCGCCCAGACCTACCAGGGCAAGCTGAAGGTGTGCAAGCTGAACATCGACGAGAACCAGGATACCCCGCCGAAGTACGGTGTGCGCGGCATCCCGACCCTGATGCTGTTCAAGAACGGCAACGTCGAAGCGACCAAGGTTGGTGCACTGTCCAAGTCGCAGCTGGCCGCCTTCCTCGACAGCAACATCTAAAGTCGCTGTGTGGCAAAAAGGCCCCGAATATGCGGGGCTTTTTTCCGTCTGAAGGCTAGACGCCTTCGTCAGGCCGGTGTTACATTCGGCCTCGCTGCATTTCCTATGCAGCCCTCTGCAAGCCGTCGCCGACGCATTCCTACTCGAATACTTTCGCTACACCAGTAGGCGATCCGTTCGCCTTCTCAGCGGCGCGGCCTCCCAAGCTAATAGCTTATTCTCCCTCCTTCATGATTACGTCATTCCTATGAATCTGACCGAACTCAAGCAAAAGCCGATCACCGAACTGCTGGAAATGGCCGAACAGATGGGCATCGAGAACATGGCCCGTTCGCGCAAGCAGGACGTGATTTTCTCGCTGCTGAAAAAACACTCGAAAAGCGGCGAGGAAATTTCCGGTGATGGCGTGCTGGAGATCCTCCAGGACGGTTTCGGCTTCCTCCGCTCCGCAGACGCCTCCTACCTGGCCGGCCCGGACGACATCTACGTCTCGCCCAGCCAGATTCGCCGCTTCAACCTGCGCACGGGCGACACCATCGTCGGCAAGATTCGTCCGCCGAAAGAAGGCGAGCGTTACTTCGCGCTGCTCAAGGTCGATACGATCAACTACGATCGCCCGGAAAACGCGAAGAACAAGATCCTGTTCGAAAACCTGACGCCGCTGTTCCCCAACAAGCGCCTGGTCATGGAAGCCGGCAACGGCTCCACCGAAGACATCACCGGTCGGGTGATCGACCTCTGCGCGCCGATCGGCAAGGGCCAGCGTGGCCTGATCGTGGCGCCGCCGAAGGCCGGCAAGACCATCATGCTGCAGAACATCGCGGCCAACATCACCCGCAACAACCCCGAGTGCCACCTGATCGTCCTGCTGATCGACGAGCGCCCGGAAGAAGTGACCGAGATGCAGCGCACCGTGCGCGGCGAAGTGGTCGCCTCGACCTTCGATGAGCCGCCGACCCGCCACGTGCAGGTCGCCGAGATGGTGATCGAGAAGGCCAAGCGCCTGGTCGAGCACAAGAAGGACGTGGTCATCCTGCTCGACTCCATCACCCGCCTGGCGCGCGCCTACAACACCGTGATCCCGAGCTCCGGCAAAGTGCTCACCGGTGGTGTCGACGCCCACGCCCTGGAGAAGCCCAAGCGCTTCTTCGGCGCCGCGCGCAACATCGAGGAAGGCGGCTCGCTGACCATCCTCGCCACCGCGCTGGTGGAGACCGGCTCGAAGATGGACGAGGTGATCTACGAGGAATTCAAGGGCACCGGCAACATGGAGCTGCCGCTGGACCGGCGTATCGCCGAGAAGCGCGTGTTCCCGGCGATCAACATCAACCGTTCCGGCACCCGCCGCGAAGAGTTGCTGACCGCCGAGGACGAGCTGCAGCGCATGTGGATCCTGCGCAAGCTGCTGCACCCGATGGACGAGATCGCCGCCATCGAGTTCCTCATCGACAAGCTGAAGGCGACCAAGACCAACGACGAGTTCTTCCTGTCGATGCGTCGCAAGTAAGTCGCTGGGCTGTCGCAAAGGCCGGGGAAACCCGGCTTTTGTGCATCTGCATCCCCGCTATCCTTCTGAATAACCCAGTTCGGCGCTAAACTTTGCGCCCCCTACTGGCCTGCCCGAGACGAGGCTCCTGCATGCAGTATCGCGACCTGCGCGACTTTATTCGCGGTCTGGAACAGCGCGGCGAACTCAAGCGAATCCATACCCCGGTTTCCCCGGTGCTGGAAATGACCGAGATCTGCGACCGCACCCTGCGCAAGGCCGGCCCGGCGCTGCTGTTCGAGAACCCCACGGGCTTCGCCATGCCGGTGCTCGGCAACCTGTTCGGCACGCCCAAGCGGGTGGCCCTGGGCATGGGCGCCGAAGAGGTCGCCGAGCTGCGCGAGATCGGCAAGCTGCTGGCCTTCCTCAAGGAGCCTGAGCCGCCGAAGGGCCTGAAGGACGCCTGGTCCAAGCTGCCGATCTTCAAGAAAGTCCTGGCCATGGCGCCCAAGGTACTCAAGGACGCGCCTTGCCAGGAGGTGGTCGAGGAGGGCGAGGATGTCGACCTGGGCAAGCTGCCGGTGCAGACCTGCTGGCCCGGCGATGTCGGGCCGCTGATCACCTGGGGTCTGACCGTCACCAAGGGGCCGAACAAGGAACGGCAGAACCTCGGCATCTACCGCCAGCAGGTGATCGGCCGCAACAAGCTGATCATGCGCTGGCTCAGCCATCGCGGTGGCGCCCTGGATTTCCGTGACTGGTGCGAGAAGTACCCGGGCCGCCCCTACCCGGTGGCGGTGGCCCTGGGCGCCGATCCGGCGACCATCCTCGGCGCCGTCACCCCGGTGCCCGACAGCCTCTCCGAATACGCCTTCGCCGGCCTGTTGCGCGGCAACAAGACTGAGCTGGTCAAGTGCCGCGGCAACGACCTGCAGGTGCCGGCCAGCGCCGAGATCGTCCTCGAGGGGGTGATCCATCCGGGCGAGATGGCCGACGAGGGACCCTATGGCGACCACACCGGCTACTACAACGAAGTGGATCGTTTCCCGGTGTTCACCGTCGAGCGCATCACCCGCCGCCAGCAGCCGATCTACCACAGCACCTACACCGGGCGGCCACCGGACGAGCCGGCGATCCTCGGCGTGGCGCTGAACGAAGTCTTCGTGCCGATCCTGCAGAAGCAGTTCCCCGAGATCACCGACTTCTACCTGCCACCCGAAGGCTGTTCCTACCGCATGGCGGTGGTGACCATGAAGAAGCAGTACCCGGGCCATGCCAAGCGCGTAATGCTCGGGGTCTGGTCGTTTTTGCGACAGTTCATGTACACCAAGTTCGTTATCGTCACCGATGACGACGTCAACGCGCGGGACTGGAACGACGTGATCTGGGCCATCACCACGCGCATGGACCCCAAGCGCGACACGGTGCTGATCGACAACACGCCGATCGACTACCTCGACTTCGCCTCGCCGGTCTCGGGGCTAGGCTCAAAGATGGGCCTGGATGCCACCCACAAGTGGCCGGGCGAGACCACTCGCGAATGGGGTCGCGCCATCGTCCAGGACGAGGCGGTGAAGCGACGGGTCGATGAACTGTGGAACGAGTTGGGAATTGATTGATGCGTGTCACTCTGCAACCTTCAGGTGCGGTGCTCGAGACTCAGCCGGGTGAGCGCATCCTCGATGCCGCCCGGCGCCTGGGCTACGACTGCCCGCAAAGCTGCCGCAACGGCAATTGCCATATCTGCGCGGCGCTGCTGGTCGAGGGGCGCGTGCAGCAGGCCGGCGCCGAGCTGGACCATGGCGAGCTGCTCACCTGCCTGGCCGAGCCGCTGGGCGACTGCGTGCTGCACTGGGACGGGGTGATGGCGCCCGGCGAGCTGGCGGTGCGCGAGCTGAGCTGCCAGGTGATCGACTGCCAGGCGGTGGGCGGCGACGTCCATCGCCTGAGCCTGCGCGCGCCGGCCGGCAAGATCCCGCGCTACCACGCCGGCCAGTACCTGCTGCTGCAGCGTGAAGATGGCGAGTACGCGGCCTTCTCCCTGGCGTCGGCGCCACACTGCGGCCGTGAGCTGGAGCTGCATATCCTGGCCCGCGACGAGGCGACCCGCGGCTTGCTGGCCTTCCTCCGTGGCCAGGGCTTCGCCCGGGTGCAGCTGCCGTTCGGCGATACCCACCTGGCCGAGCTGCCGGAGGGCCCGCTGGTGCTGATCGCCGCCGGCACCGGCATGGCGCAGATGCACAGTCTGATCGAGCACTGCCGCGCGGCGGGCTTCAGGCACCCGGTGCACCTGTACTGGGGCGCCCGGCGTCCAGAGGACTTCTATCAGCTGCCCTGCTGGAGCGACTGGCAGCAGCTGGACAACCTGTTCCTGCACCAGGTGGTCAGCGACCAGTGCGGCTGGTCGGGCCGTTGCGGCCTGCTGCACGAGGCGGTGCGCGAGGACTTCGCCGACCTCAAACCACTGCACGTTTATGCCAGCGGGTCGCCGGCGATGGTCTATGCGACCCTGGATGCATTGGTCGAGGCCGGCATGGACGCGCACCAGATGCGCGCCGATGTGTTCGCCTATGCGCCCAGGGGCTGAGCGCCGCTCATGAAAAAGGCCGCCTGATGGCGGCCTTTTTCGTTGGCCCGGCCTACCTGACCCGGACCACCAGTTTGCCGACGGCCTGACGCCGGCCGAGGCAGTCGATCGCTGCGCCGGCCTGCTCCAGTGGGAAGGTCTGCGAGACCAGCGGCTTGAGCTTGCCCTCGGCATGCCAGGCGAACAGCTGCTGGAAGTTGGCGGCGTTGTCCTGGGGCTGGCGCTGGGCGAAAGCGCCCCAGAATACGCCGACCACCGCGGCGCCCTTGAGCAGGGCCAGGTTGACCGGCAGCTCGGGGATGCGTCCGCTGGCGAAGCCGACCACTAGCAGGCGTCCGTTCCAGGCGATGCTGCGGATGGCCGCGTCGAACTGGTCGCCGCCCACCGGGTCGTAGATCACGTCGGCGCCCTGGCCGCCGGTCAGGCGCTTGACCTCGTCCTTCAGGCTCTGCTCGCTGTAGTTGATCAGCTCGTCGGCGCCCGCGGCCCTGGACACTTCCAGTTTCTCCGCGCTGCTGGCCGCAGCAATCACCCTGGCGCCCATGGCCTTGCCGATCTCCACCGCGGCCAGGCCGACGCCGCCGGAGGCGCCAAGCACCAGCAGGGTCTCGCCGGGCTGCAGGTTGGCCCGCTGCTTGAGCGCGTGCATCGAGGTGCCGTAGGTCATGCCGAAGGCGGCGGCGCTGAGGAAGTCCATGCTCGACGGGAGCGGCATGACGTTGTAGCCGGGCACGGCCACCTGCTCGGCGAAACTGCCCCAGCCGGTCAGGGCCATCACCCGGTCTCCGACCTTGAGGTGGCCGACCTTCTCGCCGACCGCGCGAACCACGCCTGCGGCTTCGCCACCCGGGGAGAAGGGGAAGGGCGGCTTGAACTGGTACTTGCCCTCGATGATCAGGGTGTCGGGGAAGTTGACCCCGGCGGCATGTACCTCGAGGAGGACTTCGTTCTTCTTCGGCTCGGGGCTGGCGACTTCTTCCAGGGCCAGGGTTTCGGCGGGGCCGAAGGCTTTGCACAGCACGGCTTTCATCGGGCGTTGTCCTCTGTGGTGATGCCCCGCAGTGTAGGAAGCCGGCGGCGGCGGTCAACGAGCATGGTCGACCCTGATTGCGCGGCATAAGCGCCGGGCTTGGGTGCCGGCCCGGCAATGGCTATGCTAGGCCGCAATCTAGTGGAGATCTCGCTCGTGAAAGTCCTTATCGCTGCACTGCTCGCCCTGTCGCTGCCGATGTCGGCCCTGGCCGAAGAGGAGGAAAGCGCCGCCAAGCCGCAGGTGATCTACCACAACCTGTTCCCGGCACTGGTCGGCAACTTCGGCGGCGGGCCGAAGCTGAAGTTCTACAAGGCCGATGTCGCGCTGCGCGTCAGTGGTCCCGAGGCCCAGGCCAAGCTGAAGCACCACGAACCGCTGATCCGCAACCAGTTGGTGATGCTGTTCGCCCAGCAGACCGAGGAGGGCCTGAGCGCGGCGGATGCCAAAGAGGTGCTGCGCCAGGAGGCGTTGAAGCAGGTGCAGCAGGTGCTGACCCAGGAAGAGGGCCAGCCGGTGGTCGAGGACCTGCTGTTCAACAACCTGATCCTGCAGCGCTGACGAGGGCCTGTGCCTAGCGCAGGGCCAGGATCGCCGCCCACTGCTCGGTGCTGACCGGCATTACCGACAGGCGGCTGCCGCGCTGCACCAGGGGCAGCTCGAGCAGGGCGCTCTGCTGCTTCAGCTCGGCCAGCGGGATGACGCGGGCGAAGGCCTCGACGAAGCTCACGTCGACCGCGCTCCAGGGGGTCTTCGTAGCGCTGGCCTTGGCGTCGAAGTAGTGGCTCTGCGGGTCGAGCGCGCTCGGGTCGGCATAGGCCGGGCGGCTGATCCGCGCGATGCCGGCGATGCCGGGCTCGGGGCAGCTGGAGTGATAGAAGAAGAATGCGTCGCCGGCCTGCATGGCGCGCAGGAAGTTGCGTGCCTGGTAGTTGCGTACGCCGTCCCAGCGGGTTTCACCGAGACGCTGCAGGTCGTGGATGGATAATTCATCCGGTTCTGACTTCATCAGCCAATAAGGCATGAACTTTGCTCCATTTGGTCGGTCCGTTTATCGGGCTGATGGTCGTACGAGCCACCGACAACCGTTTGGCGCCTGATATTGCGACGCCGCCGCGGTTGGTCGACAATGCCCGGCCTCGTGCCAGGCACCTCGCGCGACCGATAAAAATAACGCCGCCGGTCCACCGTGCGCAGTGTGCCTTGAAGGAGGAGGCATTCGATGAAACGCAAGCCAGATCTATTGTGGGTATTGGTCATCCTGTTCAGCCTGGGCATGGTTACCACGGGTTACACCCAGAGCCTTTGGGATCGCCAGAACCAGCCGCCGGTCGAGGCCGCTGAGCAGCCCTGAGGCCCTCGCCCGGGGCCGCATCGGGAAGCAGGCTGGCGCCTGCCGTCAGTACCAACCCTTATCCGTTACCGTCGCCTCGAGCGGCACATCCCAGCTGGCCAGCGCCAGTCGATCCACTTGCTGACACTCATGGGCCAGGCCCAAGAGGGTCGGCTTGTGCCAATTTTTGCGCATGCTGCGGTAGGCCAGGCTGCGATCATAGAAGCCGCCGCCCATGCCGAGGCGACCGCCATGGCGGTCGAAACCGACCAGCGGCATTAGAATCAGGTCCAGCGCCCAGACCTTGCGCTGCCGCGCCGGGTCGCGTCTCGGTTCGAGAATGCGGAAGCGGTTGGGCGTCAGGCTGTCGCGCTGGCGCACCCGCTGGAACACCATTTTGGTGCTCGGCCAGGGGTTGAGCACCGGCAAATACGTGGCCTTGCCCCGCCGTTGGGCGGCGCGCAGCAGGGGCCTGGGGTCGATCTCGCCGTCGTTGGGCAGGTACAGGGCAATGTGTCGGGCGCGGCGGAACAGCGGGTGCTGCGCCAGCTGGCGATACAGGTCCTGGGCGGCGCGGCGCTGGGCCTGGGGGCTGAGGCGGCGGCGGGCCTGGCGTAGCAGGCGGCGCAGTTGCGCGCGGGACAGGTCGTTGGTGTCGTGCATGATTCAGGCGGGTAGTCCATCGCCGCGAACGGGCGCTGGGTGAAGAAGGGTGACTCCCCGACGTGCCGCTGTCGGTTTAGCCCTTGAACCCGAGAGTTCAAGGTGGAGGTTGCAGGAGGCGTTAAGGCTTTCCGTCAGGCGGACATGCACACCTGCCTCAACATGCAACCCCCGGGTTTGTGCGTATCGGCTCAGGGACATCACCAACTGGCGCACACCCCAGGGAGTGGCGGCCAGTATACCCGAATCGAGGCTGGCGTCAGCCATTGTGACCATCGCCGTCGCTGCCCAGGGCGGTATCGACCCGCTCGAGCAGGCTGCGCACGTGGTCGCGGGTGCTGCTGGTGTGCTGTTCCAGGTGCTGCTGCTTGTGCAGCAACTCGTGGGAGATGTTCAGGGCGGCCATCACCGCCACGCGGTCGGCGCCGATGACTTTGCCGCTCGAGCGGATCTCGCGCATCTTGCCGTCCAGGTAGCGGGCGGCGCTTTCCAGGTTGGCGCGCTCATCCGGCGGGCAGGCGATGCAGTATTCTTTGTCCAGGATATGGACGGTGACGGTATTCGACTGGGTCATGAGTCCTGCTCCAGGGCTTTTAGGCGCGAAATCATCGATTCGACCTTGTGCCGGGCCATTTCGTTCTTTTCGATCAGATGGGCGCGTTCCTCGCGCCAGGCCTTTTCATTCGCCAGGAGAAGTCGGTTGTGGGCCTTAAGCTGCTCGACGCGCTGGATCAGCAGGTCCAGCTTGGTCGTAAGGGCGTGCAGATCGGCGTCTTCCATGGGTTCTCGCTAAGGCAAGGATTGACCGGACTATATAGGAGCGGGCGGCCTCGGGGTCAAACCCTCGGATGGTCTTGCCGCGCCTGCCGGTGCTAGGATACGAGGCCTTCATTCTAGTGATTGCGCCGTCTGGCGCCTAGTTATCTATGCCGACTTCCAGTTCCGCCTATGCCGCCTTCGCCGCGTTGCTCGCCAGCAGCGCCAATCCCGTTTCTCCCGCCGAACTGCACGGCCTGCTGCTGGGGCGCAGTTGCGCCGGTGCCGGCTTCGAGATCGCACCCTGGCTGGCCGATGCCGCCGAGCTGCTCGGTGGCGCCCCCGAGGACAATGTGCGCCAGGCGCTGATCGGCCTGCAGGAAATGGTCAAGGGCGAATTGACCGGCGAAGAGGTCACCGTGGTCCTGCTGCTGCCTTCCGACGAGGCGCCGCTGCAGGAGCGGGCCAAGGCGCTGGGCCTGTGGTGCCAGGGCTTTCTCGGCGGCTTCGGCCTGACCGCCGGCGACCGCGCGCTGAGCGCCGAAGCCATGGAGGTGCTGCAGGACCTGTCGGCCATCGCCCAGGTGCAGAACGCCCTGGAAGAGTCGGAAGACGGCGAGAACGACTATATGGAAGTGATGGAATACCTGCGCGTCGCGCCGCTGCTGTTGTTCAGCGAATGCGCCAAGCCGGTGGCGGCCGCCAAACCGTCGCTGCACTGATTCTTCATGCCCCCCACACCGGACCCTGCCTGCCCATGACCAGCATCCCCAAGTCGGAATACGCCCGTCGGCGCAAGGCGCTGATGGAGCAGATGGAGCCCAACAGCATCGCCATCCTGCCGGCCGCGCCGGTGTACATCCGCAACCGCGATGTCGAGCACGTGTACCGCCAGGACAGCGACTTCCAGTACCTCTCCGGCTTTCCCGAGCCCGAAGCGGTGATCGCCCTGATTCCGGGGCGCGAACACGGCGAATACGTGTTGTTCTGCCGTGAGCGCGATCCCGAACGCGAGCTGTGGGACGGCCTGCGCGCCGGCCAGGACGGTGCGATCAGCCAGTACGGCGCCGACGATGCCTTTCCCATCGGTGACATCGACGACATCCTCCCCGGCCTGATCGAAGGCCGCGAGCGGGTCTACTACGCCATGGGCACCAACCAGGAATTCGACCGCCACCTGATGGAGTGGATCAACGTGATCCGCTCCAAGGCGCGCCAGGGCGCCCAGCCGCCGAACGAGTTCGTCGCCCTCGACCACCTGCTGCACGACATGCGCCTGTACAAGAGCGCCGCCGAGGTCAAGGTGATGCGCGAGGCCGCGCAGATTTCCGCCCGCGCCCATATCCGCGCCATGCAGGCCAGCCGTCCCGGCCTGCACGAGTTCCACCTGGAAGCCGAGCTGGACTACGAGTTTCGCAAGGGCGGGGCGAAGATGCCGGCCTACGGCTCGATCGTCGCCGCCGGCCGGAACGCCTGCATCCTGCATTACCGCGAGAACGACGCGCCGCTCAAGGACGGTGACCTGGTGCTGATCGACGCCGGCTGCGAGATCGACTGCTATGCCAGCGACATCACCCGCTGCTTCCCGGTCAACGGCCGCTTCTCGCCGGAGCAGAAAGCCATCTACGAGCTGGTGCTGGCGGCCAACGAGGAGGCGTTCAAGCACATCGCCCCGGGCAAGCACTGGAACGAGGCCCATGAAGCGACGGTGCGGGTGATCACCGCCGGCCTGGTCGAGCTCGGCCTGCTGCAGGGCGAAGTCGACGAGCTGATCGCCAGCGAGGCCTACAAGCCGTTTTACATGCACCGCGCCGGCCATTGGTTGGGCATGGACGTGCACGATGTCGGCGACTACAAGGTCGGCGGTGTCTGGCGCGAGCTGGAGGCCGGCATGGCCATGACCGTCGAGCCGGGCATCTATATCGCCGTCGATAACCAGAACGTGGCGAAGAAATGGCGCGGCATCGGCGTGCGCATCGAGGACGACGTGGTGGTGACCAAGGAGGGTTGCGAGGTGCTCACCACCGGCGTGCCGAAGACAGTCGCGGAGATCGAGGCGCTGATGGCCGCGGCAAAGCGCGAGGTCGCCTGAGGCCATGCAGCGCGCCCATCTCGCGATCATTGGCGGCGGCCTGGTCGGCGCCAGCCTGGCCCTGGCCCTGCAGGGCGCGGCCAAGGCGCGCGGCTGGCAGATCTGCCTGATCGAGGCCTTTACCCCTGGCGACGGTTACCAGCCCAGCTATGACGCGCGCTCCACCGCGCTGTCCTACGGCTCGCAACAGATCTATCAGCGCCTGGGCATCTGGCAGCAGGTGACCAAGCGCGCCGAGCCTATCCGGCAGATCCACGTCTCCGACCGCGGCCGCTTCGCCGCGGCGCGCCTCAGTGCGATGGAGGAGGGCGTGCCGGCGCTCGGCTACGTGGTGGAGAACGCCTGGCTCGGCCAGTGCCTGTGGCAGGCCCTGGATCCGGAGGTGGTCAGCTGGCGCAGCCCGGCCCAGGTCACGCGTCTCGACGCGCTGCCGGCAGGCTATCGCCTGACCCTGGACGACGACTCCAGCCTGGAGTGCGAGCTGGCGGTGCTCGCCGAAGGCGGCCGCTCCGGTCTGCGCGAACAACTCGGCATCGGCGTCAGCCACCGCCCCTACGGGCAGAGTGCGCTGATCGCCAACCTCAGCCCGCAGGAAGCCCATCGCGGCCAGGCCTTCGAGCGTTTCACCGAAGACGGGCCGATGGCCCTGCTGCCGCTGCCGGACAACCGCTGTGCACTGATCTGGACCCGGGCCGAGGCCGATGCCGAGCGCTTGCTGCGCCTGGATGAGGCGGCCTTTCGCGCTGAGCTGCAACAGGCCTTCGGTTACCGCCTCGGCGCCATTGGCCAGGTCGGCGCCCGCCATCTCTATCCGCTGGCGTTGATCGAGGCCCAGGAACAGGTGCGCCCGCACCTGGTGGTGCTGGGCAATGCCGCGCACAGCCTGCACCCGATCGCCGGCCAGGGTTACAACCTGTCGTTGCGCGACACCCAGGCGCTGGCCGAGGCGCTGCTGGCCAGTCGCGCGCCACTCGGCGATTTCGCCGTGCTGCAGGGTTACCTGCAGCGCCAGCAGAGCGATCAGCAGCTGACCCTGGGCTTCTCCGACCGGGTCACGCGCCTGTTCAGCAATGGTGAGCCGCTGCTTGCCGCCGGGCGCAACCTCGGCCTGCTTGGCCTGGACCTGTTGCCGCCGGCCAAGCGCTGGTTCGCCCGCCAGGCCATGGGCCTGGGCACTCGCGCCCAGCCTTGAGCCGGCGCATGGACAAGGGCTGCGCAAGGGCCAGGTCGCCTAGAGCGCGCCGTTCTACCCCTGGTACCCGTGCGGTGGTCAGGCGCTGGTATGGGTACCCAAGACTCTCTACTTGCGACTCGAGCCCCACGCGGCGAGCCGCCTAAGGAATGGACATGGATGCGGATCTGATCATCGTCGGCGCCGGTATGGTCGGCAGCGCCCTGGCGCTGGCGCTGCAGGATGCGGGCCTGGAAATTCTGCTGGTCGATGGCGGGCCGCTGAGTGTCGCGCCGTTCGACCGCAACGGCGCCTTCGAGCCGCGCGTCAGCGCACTCTCGGCGGCCAGTCAGCGGGTGCTCGAGCGCCTCGGCGTATGGCCGGGCATCGCCGCACGGCGCGCCAGTGCCTACGGCGAGATGCAGGTGTGGGACGGCGCCGGCACCGGGCATATCCATTTCAGCGCGGCCAGCGTGCACGCGCAGACCCTCGGCCATATCGTCGAGAACCGGGTGGTGCAGGAGGCCCTGCTCGAGCGCCTGCACGACAGCCGGGTGGGCCTGCTGGCCGGTGCGCGCCTGGAACGCCTGCGCCGCTCCGGCGACGGCTGGCTGCTGAACCTGGAGGATGGTCGTGAGTTGCGCGCGCCGCTGCTGGTGGCCGCCGACGGCGCCAACTCGGCGGTGCGCCGCCTGGCCGGCTGCGCCACCCGCGAATGGGACTACCTGCACCATGCCATCGTCACCAGCGTGCGCTGCAGCGAGCCGCACCGGGCCACGGCCTGGCAGCGCTTCACCGATGACGGCCCGCTGGCCTTCCTGCCCCTCGATTCGGGCGACGGGCAGCACTGGTGCTCGATCGTCTGGTCCTGCGTGCCGGACGAGGCCGAGCGCCTGATGAACCTGCCGGACGAGGCCTTCTGCGAGGCGCTGGGCAAGGCCTTCGAGCATCGTCTGGGGCGGGTGCTGCAGGCCGATCGGCGCCTGCGCATCCCGCTGCGCCAGCGGCATGCCAAGCGTTACGTCGAGGACGGCCTGGCGCTGATCGGCGATGCCGCCCACAGCATTCATCCGCTGGCCGGGCAGGGGGTCAACCTGGGCTTTCTCGATGCCGCGGTGCTTGCCGAGGTGTTGCTGCACGCCCTGGGGCGTGGCGAGCGCCTGGCCGAGGAGCGGGTGCTGAGCCGCTACGAACGCCGGCGCATGCCCCACAACCTGGCGATGATGGCGGCGATGGAGGGTTTCGAGCGGCTGTTCCAGGCCGATCCGCTACCGCTGCGCTGGCTGCGCAATGCCGGGCTCAACTGGGTCGACGGCCAGCCCGAGGCCAAGGCCTTGTTCGTGCGTCAGGCCCTCGGCCTGTCCGGCGACCTGCCGGAGCTGGCGCGCCCCTGATCCGCGGCAGGGTCGCCGCTGGCCTAGTCTGACGCCTCCAGTGGCCGATCGCCTCGGTTCGCGATCTTGTCGTTGCTGGGATGGCGCCGTCGGAAATGCCTGGTTGAGAAACTAAATAGGATTCACTACTATTTGCCGACTGAGTTCACCTTCGACCAAGAGGCAGATCCATGCAAGTAAGCAAGCGTTTGTTCGCCGCCTTCACCCTCACCGCGCTGGCCGGCGCCGTGCAGGCCGCTGACGAAGTGGTGGTCTACTCCGCGCGTATCGACGAGCTGATCAAGCCGGTGTTCGACGCCTACACCGCCAAGACCGGTGTGCCGGTGAAATTCATCACCGACAAGGAGGCGCCGCTGCTGGCGCGCCTGAAGGCCGAGGGCGAGAACACCCCGGCCGACATGCTGATCACCGTGGATGCCGGCAACCTCTGGCAGGCCGAGCAGGAAGGCGTGCTCAAGCCGATCGAGTCGGCCGTCATCGAGCAGAACATCCCGTCGCAGTACCGCTCCAGCACCAATAGCTGGACCGGCCTGTCGCTGCGCGCGCGCACCATCGTCTACTCCACCGAGCGGGTCGAGCCGAGCGAACTGACCACCTACGAGGCCCTGGCCGACGAAAACTGGGAAGGCCGCCTGTGCCTGCGCACCAGCAAGAAGGTCTACAACCAGTCGCTGACCGCCACCCTGATCGAGAACCATGGCGCGGCCAAGACCGAGGAGATCGTCAAGGGCTGGGTCAACAACCTGGCCACCGACGTGTTCTCGGATGACACCGCGCTGATCAAGGCCATCGATGCCGGCCAGTGCGACGTGGGCATCGTCAACAGCTACTACTTCGTGCGCCTGCTCAAGCAGAAGCCGGACCTCAAGGCCAAGCTGTTCTGGCCGAACCAGGACGGCCGCGGCGTGCACGTCAACCTGTCCGGCGCCGGCGTGACCAAGCACGCACCGCATGCCGAGGCGGCGCAGAAGCTGCTGGAGTTCATGACCACCGCCGAACCCCAGGCGATCTTCGCCAACCTGAATCAGGAGTTCCCGGCCAACCCGCAGATCGATCCGTCGCCGGATGTCGCCGCCTGGGGCCGCTTCAAGGCCGACAGCGTGCCGGTCGAGGTGGCGGGCAAGCGCCAGGCCGAGGCCACCATGCTGATGGATCGCGCCGGCTGGAACTGATGACGGCCGGGTAGGGTGGATGGCGCTTTTGGCATCCACCCTGCAGCCAACCGGCTTTATACTCCCGACGCCCCGGCCTGACCGGGGCGTTGTGCTTTCTCAGTTCCGAGGATTCTGCGTGGCCCACCCTGCCCAGCGTCGCTGGTACCCCATCGCCTTTGCCGTCGCCCTTCTGGTGCTGCTGCCACTGAGCGTGCTGTTGTTCAGCTGGCACGAGGTGGACCGGCAGATCTGGGCCCACCTGTGGCAGACCCAGCTGCTGCGGCTGATCGGCAATACCCTGGTGCTGGTGCTCGGGGTGGGTGTCGGGGTGACCCTGCTCGGGGTCAGCCTGGCCTGGCTCACCAGCCTCTGCGAATTCCCCGGGCGGCGCTGGCTGGACTGGGCGCTGATGCTGCCGTTCGCCATTCCCGCCTATGTGCTGGCGTTCGTCTTCGTCGGCCTGCTGGACTTCGCCGGGCCGCTGCAGACGCTGCTGCGCGAGCTGTTCGGCAGCGGCCTGCGGCTGCCGCCAGTGCGCTCCACCGGCGGGGTGATCATCGTCCTGGTGCTGGTGTTCTACCCCTACGTCTACCTGCTGGCGCGCAATGCCTTCCTGGCCCAGGGCAAGGGCCTCATGGAGGCGGCGCGGGTGCTGGGCCTGAGTCCCTGGCAGGCGTTCTGGCGGGTGGCCCTGCCGGTGGCGCGACCGGCCATTGGCGCCGGCCTGGCCCTGGCGGTGATGGAGACCCTGGCCGACTTCGGCGCGGTCTCGGTGTTCAACTTCGACACCTTCACCACGGCCATCTACAAGACCTGGTACAGCTTCTACAGCCTGACCAGCGCCACCCAGCTGGCCAGCCTGCTGCTGTTCGCGGTGATGCTCGCGCTGTATGGCGAGCGCCGCGCCCGCGGCGCGGTGCGACCGAGCAACGAACGCCCGCGCGGCAAGGTGCTGTATCAGCTCACGGGCGGCCGGGCGCTGGCGGCCAGTGCCTGGTGCGGCTTGGTGTTCGCCTGCGCCTTCGTCATCCCGGTGCTGCAGCTGCTGGTGTGGTTCTGGCAGCGTGGGCGCTTCGATCTGGATGAGCGCTACAGCGCGTTGATCCTGCACACCCTCTATCTGGGCGGCCTGGCCGCGTTGATCACCGTCGGCGTGGCCCTGCTGCTGGCCTTCTCCCGGCGTCTGGCGCCGACCCGGCTGATGCGCTCGGCGGTCGGCCTGGCCAATCTCGGCTATGCCTTGCCCGGCTCGGTGCTGGCCGTGGCGATCATGCTGGCGTTCAGCTATCTGGATCGCCATCTGGTGATACCGCTGTCCGGCTGGCTGGGCGGAGCCGGTCAACCGATGTTGCTGGGCAGCCTGTCGGCGCTGCTGCTGGCCTACCTGATCCGCTTCCTGGCGGTGGCCTATGGGCCGTTGGAGAACAGCCTGGCGCGAATCCGCCCGTCGCTGCCGGAGGCCTCGCGCAGCCTCGGCGTCGGCGGTGTCGGCCTGTTCCTGCGGGTCTACCTGCCGCTGCTGGTGCCCGGCGCCCTGTCCGCGGCGCTGCTGGTGTTCGTCGACGTGCTCAAGGAGATGCCGGCCACCCTGCTGATGCGCCCCTTCGGCTGGGACACCCTGTCGGTGCGGGTCTTCGAGATGACCAGCGAGGGCGAATGGGCGCGCGCCGCGCTGCCGGCCCTGACCCTGGTGCTGGTCGGCCTGCTGCCGGTGATCCTGCTGATTCGCCGTTCCGCCCGGCGCATCGGCTAGGCGCAGCGGGCGGCGTCCCCGCCGCCCCTTTCCGGGCGGGTCATGAGCGGCTCCGACCGGTGAGCCGTCGGTCGAGATGACCCGCCCCGACCTTGCGGCTACAATGCGCGCCATTCGCTGCGACCGGTCATTGCCATCGGGAGGGCGGAATCCCCGCAAACGCCCGATTCACGGGCGTTGCGCGGATTTCAGCGCCTGCTCGCAGCCCTGCCAAGCCCGGAAGGAGATACCTATGGGACAGCGCACAGCTCTTTACGACCTGCACCTCGCCTTGGGGGCCAAGATGGTCGACTTCGGCGGCTGGGACATGCCGCTGCACTACGGTTCGCAAGTCGAGGAACATCATCAGGTGCGTCGCGACTGCGGGGTCTTCGACGTGTCGCACATGACCGTGGTGGATGTGTCTGGCGAGCAGGCCAAGGTCTATCTGCAGCACCTGCTGGCCAACGACGTCGAGCGTCTGCAGGTACCGGGCAAGGCCCTCTACAGCGCCATGCTCAACGAGCAGGGCGGGGTGGTCGACGACCTGATCGTCTACCTCACCGGTGTCTCGGCGCAGCAGCCCAGCTACCGCCTGGTGGTCAACGCGGCCACCCGCGACAAGGACCTGGCCTGGATGCGTCTGCAGAGCGCCGGCTTCGCCGTCGCACTGGACGAGCGCGCGGAGCTGGCCCTGCTGGCGATCCAGGGCCCGCAGGCGCGGGCCAGGACCTCCGAGCTGGTGACCCAGGCGCGCGCCGCGCTGATCCACGAGCTGAAACCCTTCCAGGGCCTGGCCGAAGGTGACTGGTTTATCGCCCGCACCGGTTATACCGGCGAGGACGGCCTGGAAATCATGCTGCCGGCCGAGCAGGCGGTGGCCTTCTTCAACGACCTGGTGGGTGCCGGCATCTCGCCGATCGGCCTCGGCGCCCGCGATACCCTGCGCCTGGAAGCGGGCATGAACCTGTACGGCCAGGACATGGACGAGCAGGTCTCGCCGCTGGCCGCCAACATGGCCTGGACCGTGGCCTGGGAGCCGGCCGCGCGCCGCTTCGTCGGGCGTGTCAGCCTGGAGGCGCAGCGCGCGGGCGCCAGCCAGGCCAAGCTGGTCGGCCTGGTGCTCGAGGAACGTGGCGTGCTGCGCGCCCACCAGGTGGTGCGGGTAGAGGGGGTGGGCGAGGGCGAGATCACCAGTGGCAGCTTCTCGCCGACCCTGAACAAGTCCATCGCCCTGGCCCGCGTACCGGCGGCCACCGCCGAGCGCGCCGAGGTGGAAATCCGCGGCAAGTGGTACCCGGTGCGCGTGGTCCAGCCGACTTTCGTGCGCCATGGCAAAGCCTTGATCTAGGCTTGGCCAAGGGCCAGCGGCTCGAATTCTTAAAGGCAGGGCCGGCGCGATCAGCGGCGCCTGCTAAATTTTCCAGACGGCGCGGTCGCCGTCATGTCAGATGAGGAACGACACATGAGCACTATCCCCGACGATCTGCGTTACGCCGCCAGCCACGAATGGGCCCGTCTGGAGGCGGATGGCAGCGTCACCGTGGGTATCTCCGACCATGCCCAGGAAGCCCTCGGCGACGTGGTCTTCATCGAGCTGCCGGAAGTCGGCAAGACCCTGTCCGCCGGCCAGGAAGCCGGGGTGGTGGAGTCGGTCAAGGCCGCCTCCGACATCTACTCGCCAATCGGCGGCGAAGTGATCGCCATCAACGAGTCCCTGGCCGACAGCCCCGAGAGCGTCAACGGCGACCCCTACGGCAGCTGGTTCTTCAAGCTCAAGCCGAGCGATGTCAGCGAGCTGGACAAGCTGCTCGACGCCGCCAGCTACAAGGCCAACGCCGACGCGGACGCCTAATCGTCCGGGCAGAACGCTGAGTTTTTCCTAAGCTGATAGAGCCTCGCATCGTCGAGGCTTTGTCTTTTTAGCAGAGTGATGGCCATGCCCCAGACACCCCGCCTTGCCCAGTTGCAGCAGCCCGACGCCTTCCTGCGTCGCCACCTCGGCCCGGATGCCGCCGAACAGCAGGCCATGCTGGCGAGCCTCGGCCTGCCCAGTCGCGCCGCGCTGATCGAACAGACGGTACCGCCGGCGATCCGCCTGAAGCGGCCGCTGGAGTTGCCGGCGGCCCTGGACGAGCAGGCCGCCCTGGCCAAGCTGTGGGGCTATGCCGAGCAGAACCAGGTGTGGACCAGCCTGATCGGCATGGGTTACCACGGCACCATCACCCCCACGGTGATCCTGCGCAACGTGCTGGAGAACCCGGGCTGGTACACCGCCTACACGCCCTACCAGCCGGAGATCGCCCAGGGGCGCCTGGAGGCGCTGCTGAATTTCCAGCAACTGACCATCGACCTGACCGGCCTGGAGCTGGCCAGCGCCTCGCTGCTCGACGAGGCCACCGCCGCCGCCGAAGCCATGGCCCTGGCCAAGCGCGTGGCCAAGAGCAAGAGCAACCTGTTCTTCGTCGACGAGAACTGCCATCCGCAGACGATTTCCGTGGTGCAGACCCGTGCCGAGGCGTTCGGCTTCGACCTGGTGGTCGAAACCGTGGACAAGCTCGGCGAGCAGCAGGTGTTCGGCGCGCTGCTGCAGTACCCGGATACCCACGGCGAGATCCGCGATCTGCGGCCACTGATCGAGCAGCTGCACGCCCAGCAGGCGCTGGCCTGCGTCGCCTGCGACCTGCTCAGCCTGCTGCTGCTGACCCCGCCGGGCGAGCTGGGTGCCGACGTGGTATTCGGTTCGGCGCAGCGCTTCGGCGTGCCGATGGGCTACGGCGGCCCCCACGCGGCCTTCTTCGCCACCCGCGACGCCTTCAAGCGGGCCATGCCCGGGCGGATCATCGGCGTGTCCAAGGACACCCGCGACAACGTCGCGCTGCGCATGGCCCTGCAGACCCGCGAGCAGCATATCCGCCGCGAGAAGGCCAACTCCAACATCTGCACCGCCCAGGTGCTGCTGGCCAACATCGCCAGCTGCTACGCGGTGTACCACGGCCCCGAGGGCCTCAAGCGCATCGCCCAGCGCGTGCATCGGCTGACCGCGATCCTCGCCGCCGGCCTGGCGCAGAACGGCATTGCCCGTGACAACCGGCATTTCTTCGACACCCTGACCCTCGATGTCGGCGGCAGCCAGGCGGCGATCATCGAGTCGGCCAAGCAGGCGCGGATCAACCTGCGCATCCTCGGCCGCGGCAAGCTCGGCGTCAGCCTCGACGAGACCTGCGACGAGCGCACGGTGATGCAGCTGTTCGCGGTCTTCCTCGGCGCCGACCACGGCCTCAGCGTGGCCAAGCTGGACCAGGGCGAGATCGCCGACGGCATTCCCGCCACGCTGCTGCGCAGCTCCGGCTACCTGATCCATCCGGTGTTCAACGCCCACCACAGCGAAACCGAGATGCTGCGCTACCTCAAGCAATTGGAGAACAAGGACCTGGCGCTGAACCAGGCGATGATTCCGCTCGGTTCCTGCACCATGAAGCTCAACGCCACCAGCGAGATGATCCCCATCACCTGGCCGCAATTCGCCAACCTGCACCCCTTCGTGCCGCGGGACCAGGCCCTAGGCTACAAGGCGATGATCGACGAGCTGGAGGCCTGGCTGTGCGCCATCACCGGCTTCGATGCCGTGTCCATGCAGCCCAACTCCGGGGCCCAGGGCGAATACGCCGGGCTGCTGGCGATCCGCCGCTACCATGAGAGCCGCGGCGACAGCCAGCGCACCATCTGCCTGATCCCGGCCTCGGCCCACGGCACCAATCCGGCCTCGGCGCAGATGGCCAGCATGCGCGTGCAGATCGTCGAGTGCGACGCCGAGGGCAACGTCGACCTCGACGACCTCAAGCGCAAGGCGGCCGAGGCGGGCGAGCAGCTGGCCTGCCTGATGGCCACCTACCCCTCGACCCATGGCGTCTACGAGGAAGGTATCCGCGAGATCTGCGAGGTGATTCACAACCATGGCGGCCAGGTGTACATGGACGGCGCCAACCTGAACGCGCAAGTGGGGCTGACCCGTCCGGCCGATATCGGCGCCGACGTGTCGCACATGAACCTGCACAAGACCTTCTGCATTCCCCACGGCGGCGGCGGCCCGGGCATGGGGCCGATCGGCGTGCGCGCGCACCTGGCGCCCTTCGTCGCCAACCACCCGGTGGTCGAGCTGCAGGGGCCCAACCCGCAGAACGGCGCGGTCAGCGCGGCGCCCTGGGGCAGCGCCAGCATCCTGCCGATCAGCTGGATGTACATCGCCATGATGGGGCCGCAGCTGGCCGACGCCACCGAACTGGCGATCCTCGGCGCCAACTACCTGGCCAACCAGCTGGGTGGCGCCTTCCCGGTGCTGTACAGCGGCCGCAACGGCAGGGTGGCCCACGAGTGCATCCTCGACCTGCGCCCGCTCAAGGCGGAAACCGGGATCAGCGAGGAGGACGTGGCCAAGCGCCTGATCGACTACGGCTTCCACGCCCCGACCATGTCCTTCCCGGTGCCCGGCACGCTGATGATCGAGCCGACCGAAAGCGAGAACAAGCACGAGCTGGACCGCTTCATCGAGGCCATGCTGAGCATTCGCGAGGAGATCGCCAAGGTGCAGCGCGGCGAATGGCCGGCCGAGGACAACCCCCTCAAGCACGCCCCGCATACCCTGGCCGACGTCGTCGGGCCCTGGCAGCGGCCCTACAGCATCGAGGAGGCGGTGACCCCGACGGCCCACTGCCGGGCCCACAAGTACTGGCCGACGGTCAACCGGGTGGACAACGTCTATGGCGACCGCAACCTGTTCTGCGCCTGCGTGCCGCTGGACGCCTACCGGGAGTGACCGATCCTCGAGGTGAGTGGCCAGGCGGGCCGCTCAAGGTGCAAGGGCTGACCTGACCAGCTGTCGCCGGCGCTGGCCGAGCAGCTCGACGCGCTCGCCGGTACCCTTTACCCGGGCCCAAGCTCGGAGCACACTCCGGGCTGAGTACGGGAAGAGGCTGGCAATGAGACGTTTGATCGGCGCATCTGGCTTGCTGCTCTCGATCCTGTGCCCGGGCGCGGCCCTCTCGGCCAGCGAGCCCGCGACGATGAAGATCGTCTATACCGACTACCGGCCCTACAGCTGGGAGGAGGGCAGCCAGGTGATCGGCCTGGAAGTCGATCTGCTGGAAGAAGCCTTGCGCAAGCGCCTCGGAATCACCCTGGAACACAAGGTGCTGCCCTGGGAGCGCGCCCAGCAACAGGTCAGGAGTGGATTGGCGGACGCCTTCGTCGCCAGCCCAAGCCCGGCACGCCTGGTCTATGCCGTGGCCAGCCGCGAGCCGGTGTCCTACTGGGATCTCTCATTGTTCTTCCGCAAGGGGGACCGGCGCCTGGCTGGTATCAGATCGCTGGAGCAGCTCGCCCCCTTGCGCATCGGTACCCTGCTGGGCAATGCCTGGGTCAAGGACAAGCTGGGCAATCTGCAGGTGCAATACTTGGCGAAGATGGAACAGCTGCCACCCACGCTGTTGGCCGGGCGTTTCGACGTGATTCCCGACAATCCCTACGTGATACACCATCTCCTGAAGCGCGGCGGGTATGCCGCCGAGATCGGCGAGACATCGCTCTCCGGCCATCGAACCGAGATGCTGCTCTACATCGGCAAGGCGTCGAGTTTCGCGTCGCGGCTCGAAGAGGTCGACCAGGTACTGCAGGCAATGCGCGCCGACGGTACCTGGCAGCGCATCCATGCCCAGTACAGAGTCGACAATTGAGCGCGGCCAGGCGGCGGGCTTCTATCAGGCGGCTACGGGCTCAGCGCGGCTCGCTCGCGAGGATGGCGCCCGCCAGTTCCATGTCGCTGGCCTGCAGGTCCGGATGCTCGCGGCGCACCTGCTGCAGCGCCGCCTCCAGGTAGGGCCCGCGAATCTGCCCGGCGCTGGCGATAAAGCTGCTCGCATCGTCCTGGGCCGGCACGATCAGCTTCTTGTCCTTGAAGGTCAGGTAGGTCGAGGCCGTGGTCGCCCCGGACGAGAGAATGTCGCGCCAAGTGGTTTCGGCGAATGCCGGCGCGGTGGCCAGGGACAAGGCGGCAAGGAGGGGCAGGCTGAAACGGTGCATGCGAATGACTCCCGGGCGGTGGTGATATAGCTCAGAGTCCCAAGTGAGTCGCGGGTTCCGGCGGCATGACCAACTGCGCACTGTAGCCGGTTGAGGTTGGCTTTTTTCAGCGCGAACCGCTTTCCCAGGAGAGCTGGAGGTAGTGCTGATGCAGACCAGATATGTGCAAGTCGGCGCTCCGTTGAAAACCTAGGCGGTGGTATAGCGGCAGGTTTCGCGGCTCACCCGTTTCAAGGGCCACCGCGAGGCTGCCATGCAGCTTGCAATGGCTCAGGGTGTGATTGAGTAACAGGCCCCCGAGACCTTGGCCTCGGTGCTCGGGAGCCACTGCTATGAACTCGATTCGGGCGACGCCGGGCGAGCCCCCTTGCAAGTTGAATGTTTCTAGGAGATGGTCCAAGCGGGCCAGGCAGTCCTCGCCGCACTGCTCGCGAATGGTCATTCCAAGCGCTTCCGAGCTGGCCGCTTCGGGCTGTTCATTGCCCAGGCTGAAATAGCTCACGCCGAGCAGGTGATCGTCCTTCCAAGCGGCAAGGGCGGGTAATGCCTGGCCGTGATGGAAGCGCTGGTAGGCGGCGAGATAGGAGCGACGGCGTTGGTCGAAGCCAGGGCGCTCGCGAAACAGGAACCAGCCGATTGTTGGATCACGAGCGAAGGCCGTATCGAGCAGGTCGAGCGCCGCCGCATGCTGTATGTCCGACAGCAGTGTGAAACGTAGAGCCCTCATGCCGCCGCTTCGACCTTGAGCAGCACGCCCTCCTGGCCGATCACCTTGACCGTGCTGCCGGCCGGCAGGTCCGGGCCGCTGACCAGCCACAGCGAGTCGCCGGCCTTGATCTTGCCGCGCCCGCCGCTGATCGCCTCGTGCAGGACGAACCGGCGGCCCAGCAGTTCACTACCGCGATCGTTCAGCCCGGGCTGATCGGACGGCTTGGCCGCGGTGCGCTGGCGCCGCCACCAGAACACCGCGGTGAGCACCGAGAGGCTGCCGAACAGGAGAAACTGCACCGCCCAGGGCAGGGCCGGGAACAGGTAGGTGAGCACGCCGACGCCGGCGGCGGCCATGCCGATCCACAGCAGGTAGCCGCCGGCGCCGAATACCTCGAGGATCAGCAGCAGGGTGCCGAAGGCCAGCCAGTCCCAGAACGACAGGTGTTGCAGGTATTCCCACATCGCTTAGCCCTTCCGCTCGCCCGGGGCCGCCCCGGCATGGTCCGCCCCGGCGAAGGTGGCTCTGACGATCTCGCCGATGCCGCCCACCGCGCCGATCACCTGGCTGGCCTCCAGTGGCATGAGGATCACCTTGCTGTTGTTGGCCGAAGCCAGCTTGCCCAGGGCGTCGACATATTTCTGCGCGACGAAGTAGTTCACCGCCTGCACATTGCCGCTGGCGATGGCGTCGGAGACCACACGAGTGGCTTCGGCTTCCGCCGCCGCGGCGCGTTCGCGGGCCTCGGCTTCGAGGAAGGCGGCCTGGCGCTCACCCTCGGCCTCGAGAATCTGCGCCTGCTTCTTGCCTTCGGCGGTGAGGATCGCGGCCTGGCGCAGCCCTTCGGCCTCGAGGATCTGCGCGCGCTTGATGCGCTCGGCCTTCATCTGCCCGGACATGGCGGCCATCAGGTCTTCGGGCGGGCTGATGTCCTTGATCTCGATGCGGGTGATCTTGATGCCCCAGGGCGCGGTGGCCTCGTCGACGGTCTTGAGCAGGCGCTCGTTGATCGCATCGCGCTGGCTGAGCATGGCGTCCAGTTCCAGGGAGCCGAGCACGGTGCGGATATTGGTCATCACCAGGTTGCGGATGGCATGTTCGAGGTTATTCACCTCGTAGGCGGCCTGGGCCGCATTGATCACCTGGAAGAAGCACACCGCATCGATCTGCACGGTGGCGTTGTCGGAGGTGATCACCTCCTGCGGCTCGATGTCCAGCACGCTCTCCATGACGCTGAGCTTGCGGCCGATGCGGTCCATCACCGGCACTATGATGTTGAGCCCCGGTTTCAGCGTGGTGGTGTAGCGGCCGAAGCGCTCCACCGTCCACTGGGAGCCCTGGGGCACCACCTTGAAACCCATGAAGACCACGGCCACGGCGAGGCCGACGAAGAGAAAGATGACACTGCCGATTTCCATTAAACGCGAACTCCTTGTGCTGTGCGGATCGGGCGCGATTGTATGCCTATAGTCGCTGCTTTGCCGGAGCGCCAGGCCGGGCTGTGATTCAGTGCCCAGGCTTTTGCAGGGCGGCGAGCAGGCGGGCGTCGCGGGCATAGATGTCGTTGCGCAGAATCAAGGTGCCGTCCGGGTCCACGTGGGCGGTCCAGTAGGCCATGACGATCGGCAGGCGCCGCTTGATCGGGTAGTTCTGCGTGCGCTTGCTGGCCAGGCGCCGGAGGATCTCCGCGCAGTCCTCGGCCGGCAGCAGGGTCTGCAGCAACTGCAGAATCCCTTCGATGCGCACGCAACCCGAACTGAAGGCCCGTGGCGACTTGGCGAACAGGTGCTGGCTCGGGGTGTCGTGCAGGTACACGGCGAAGGGGTTGGCAAAGCGGATGGCCAGCTGGCCGAGCGGGTTATCCGGCCCGGCGTCCTGGCGCAGGATGATGCGCCCCGGGTTCTCCCAGTCGATGCCGGCCGGGTCGAGTGGATTGCCGGCATAGTCGAGCACGCGCATGTTGTGCTGTTGCAGATAGTCCGGGTCGCGGAGGATCTCCGGGACCTTGTCCTCGCGCAGGATGGTTGGCGGCACGCTCCAGGTGGGGTTGAGCGTCAGGCGGCTGACCAGCGACTTGAGCTGCGGCGTCTGCCGGTCCGCGCGGCCGACCACGGTGCGGCCCTGCCAGCGCAGCTGCCGATCGCGGTAATAGCTGAGCAGGCCGCCGGCGATATCCACCAGCAGGGTCTCCGCCTCGATGTCGCCGGCCAGCCAGCGCCAGCGCTCCAGGTTGACCCGTAACTGACCGAGGCGGTCGGCGGCAGGGGTGTTCAGCGCGCTCAGGGTGTAGGGGCCGACCAGGCCATCGGCCTGCAGGCCGTGGCGGCTCTGGAACTGTTCTACTGCCGCCAGCACGGCAGGGTCGTACAGCGCGTCGTCGGCCTGCGGGCGCTCCCCGAGGTAGCCGCCGGCCTCCAGGCGCGCCGCCAGCAGTGCCACCCGCTCGTCACGCATGCCCGGCCGCAGCAGGCGCCCGGGTGGAACCGGCGTCCATTCGTTCAGGGGCTGGCGCCGACGCTCGGCGTAGGCGCGACGCAGTGCCTGGTACTGCGCCAGTTGTGGGCGCGCGGCGGCGAAGGCCGCCGCCGGCTCATCCAGGCCGCGCCAGGCCAGCTCGAGCAGCGTGGGCTGCGGCGTTGGCGAGGCGCTCTGCGGGGCGCGCCAGAATGGCTCGAGGGCGTCCTGCGGCAGGCGCCCGCGCGACAGGTGCTGCAATGCCTGCAGGTAGCTGCGACTGGCCAGCAGCTCGGCGCAGGCGCTGTGCTGCTCGGCGGATGAAGAGGCCGGGGCGGCTCGGTCCAGGGGATAGTCAGCCGGGTCGAGACCGTCGTCGCGCAGCTGCTCCAGCTCGCGCAGCAATGCCGCTCGTCGGCTGGGCTCCTGCCAGAGCGGGGTGAAGGCGCGGCGCTGGTAAAACTCATGGAGCTGGCTTGAGACCCCTGGCTCGCTGGCTGCGAGCCAGGGCGCGCAGGCTTCGGCACGTTGTTCGAGCGTCAGGCGGATGCGCTCCTGCAGCGGCTCGCTGGCCGCGCAGGCGAGGGCGACGACGGCCAGCAGACAGCCGGTGATGAGGCCATGTGCGGTTTTTTTGTACACTTGTCGACTCCAGCCCATGGTTCGCTAGCAAGCCTAGTCGAACAGGCTTCCATCCATTACGCAAACCATGGCCGCAGTCGATCGGAGCCCGGCGCCCACTGGGGGCGGGACCAGGAGCAAGGCTTAGTTGGGGGGAGTGTGACCAGACTGCTTCGGCGCCTGTGCCTTTACGGTGCGTGGCTATTCCTGTTTTCGTCGCCACTGCAGGCTGGCGGAGTCCCGGCTGCCGGTCTGTCGGATAGCCTGGCACGGGTTGCCCCCGGCCTGGACCGTCAGGTTCTGCAACATGCGGTGGCGGCCATGCAGTGCGCGGTCAACCATGGCGCCGCCCCGGCGCGGCGCCTGGCGGTGATCGACTATTCGCTGCCGTCCACGGCCAAGCGCCTGTGGATCTTCGACCTGGAGCGCAAGAAACTGGTGCTGCACGACCTGGTCGCTCACGGACGCCAGACCGGGGAGAACCACGCCAGGCGCTTCTCCAATGTGGTCGACAGCTACCAGTCGAGCCTGGGCCTGTTCCGCACCGCCGAAAGCTACCGCGGCAAACATGGCTATTCATTGCGCATGGATGGCCTGGAGCCGGGGGTCAACGATCGCGCCCGGGAACGGGCCATCGTCATCCACGGCGCCGCCTACGTCGATCCACGCCTGGCCAGCACCCAGGGGCGCATCGGCCGCAGTCTGGGCTGCCCCGCGGTGCGCCCGCAGGTGGCGCGCCTGGTGGTCGACCAGCTCAAGGGCGGGCAGTTCATGTTCGCCTGGTATCCCGACCAGGGCTGGCTGCGCAGTTCCGCCTACCTCAACTGCCGGCCCCAGCAGCTCGCCACCCTGCGCTGATTCCGGCGTTCAGCTGTAGCTCGCCTGGGGGCCGCAAACCCGGTTACGGCCGTCCTGTTTGGCCTGGTACAAACGCTCATCCGCGGTGTTGATCAGCTGTTCCAGGTGGGGCTGCTGCTCGCGGCTGACCACGCCGAAGCTGGCGCTCGGGGTCAAGGGCGCATCGCGGCCATGCAGGCTCAGGCTGGCGATGGCCTGGCGCAGTCGCTCGGCCAGCACCAGGGCCTCGTCGAGGCTGGTATTGGGCAGCAGCAGCAGGAATTCCTCACCGCCCCAGCGCGCCAGCAGGTCGCCGGTGCGGCATTGCTGGGTGAGCAGGCGGGCGGTGGCGATCAGGCAACTGTCGCCCGTGTCGTGACCATGGCGGTCATTGATGTCCTTGAAGTGATCCAGGTCGAACATGATCAGCGCCAGCGGCTGCGCATGACGCCGCGTCGTGCTCCACAGGGCATTGCCCTGTTCGAGAAAGGCGCGGCGGTTGAGCAAGCCGGTCAGCGGGTCGGTGCGCGCCAGGGATTCGGCCTGACGCCGGGCGTGCTGGTGCTGGCGCATCTGGTAGGCCAGGGCCAGGGCCAGCAGGGTGGCTTCCAGGGCAATGCCGATATCCACGGCGCGGTAGGTCAGCTCGGTGAAGGGCAGCAGGCCCCATACGCTGAGATCGGTCAGGGCGGTCCCGAGCATGCCGCACAGGGTCGCCGCGAGGAAGTAACGGGCGGCTAGCCGACCGCGGCGCAGGCTGATGACGCCCAGAACCACCATCAGCAGGGTGTAGATCAGCACGCTGGCGAAGGCCAGCCAGAGGGCCGTGGCGTGCCAGTCGAAGGCGATGCAGGGCAACAGCAGTAGCACGCTGGCCGTGGCGCCACGACTGACGGCGCGGGCCAGACGCGGCGCATGGGCATCCAGGTCGAGGAAATGACGGGCGAAGTGCAGGCCGAGCCAGGCGACGGCGCTCATCAGGGCCGGGTTGGCGTAGCGTTTGAGCAGCAGAGAGTCCGGCCACAGCCAGGTCCCGGCATGGCCGGTGTAGGACAGGTTGAGCAGGATGAAGGCGGCGAGGTAGAGCGAGTAGTTGAGGTTGTTGCGATCCTTCAGGCCGGCATAGAGCATCAGGTTGTAGGCCATAAGCGCCAGCATGAAACCGTACAGGGCGCCGTAACCGTATTGCGTGCTGGTGCGCGCGTGCTCGAGGGCGCTGTCGCTCAGCAGGCGCACGGGAAGGATCAAGGGGTCCGCGCTGTAGGCCTGCACGTAGAGTTCCGAGCGCCCCGGCGGCAGCTCCAGCGTCAGCAGGTAGTCCATGCCGGGGGTGGCCTGCAGCCCCTGCAGTTGCCCGTCCCCGGCGTGCGTCTGATGCAGCACGCGGCCGTCACTCAGCAGGTGAACATCCAGCTGGTCGATCCAGGCCTTGCCCAGTTGCAGGGTGCGCCGCAGCGGCTGATCGGACGGATTGATCAGCGGCAGGTACAGCCAGTGGGCGGCTGCGCCGATGCCCAGGCGCGGCACGGCGTGCGGCGAAGGTTGGAAGGCGCCGGCCTGGCGGGCGCGGATGGCGGCCTCGAGGCCGATGGGCTCGGGCGTGCTGAGCAGGCTGAGGTGCCGGCCGAGGGGCTGCGTCTGCTCGGCGACTTCGAGCCAGGCCAGGGCCTGGGCTGGTAGACACAGCAGCCAGGCCAGGCAGAACAGCCGGAGCAGGTGTGCGCTCATGGGGCGCTCCGCCTGCTCATCAGCGCTGCTCGCTCTGCGGGGTGACGCGCAGCACTTCCTCGATGGTGGTCAGCCCCGCGGCGATCTTCTGCGCGCCGGACAGCCTCAGGCTGCGCATGCCTTCCTTGAAGGCCTGGCGGCGCAGGGCGATGAGATCGGTGTCGGCGGTGATCAGCGGCTTGATCGAGTCGCCGAGGAGCATGATCTCGTAGACCCCGGCGCGACCGCGGTAGCCGGTGTCGCGGCATTCCAGGCAGCCCACGGCCTGGTGCGCGCCGCTCGGCATGGGGGTTTTCCACGGTTTGGTCAGGCTCAGCCAGTCGCTCTCGTCCAGGTCGTGCGGCGCCTTGCAGTGCGGGCACAAGGTGCGCACCAGGCGCTGGGCCATGACCCCGAGCAGGGTGGCCTTGAGCAGGTAGTGCGGCACGCCGAGTTCGAGCAGGCGGGTGATGGCGCTGGGGGCGTCGTTGGTGTGCAGGGTGGAGAGCACCAGGTGGCCGGTGAGCGCCGCCTGGATCGCCATCTCGGCGGTCTCCAGGTCGCGGATCTCGCCGATCATGATGATGTCCGGGTCCTGGCGCATCAGCGCGCGTACGCCGCTGGCGAAGGTCAGGTCGATGTTGTGCTGCACCTGCATCTGGTTGAACGCGCCCTCGATCATCTCGATCGGGTCTTCGATGGTGCAGACGTTGACCTCGTCGGTGGCCAGCTGCTTGAGCGTGGTGTACAGGGTGGTGGTCTTGCCCGAGCCGGTCGGCCCGGTGACCAGGATGATGCCGTTGGGCTGGCTGGTCATGCTCTGCCAGCGCTTCAGGTCATCGGCGGAGAAGCCCAGCTGGTCGAAGCCCTTGAGCAGCACCTCGGGATCGAAGATGCGCATCACCATCTTCTCGCCGAAGGCGGTGGGCAGGGTGGACAGGCGCAGCTCGACCTCGCCGCCTTCCGGGGTCTTGGTCTTGACCCGGCCGTCCTGGGGCTTGCGCTTCTCGGCGACGTTCATCCGCCCCAGGCTCTTCAGGCGGCTGACCACCGCCATGGTCACCTGGGGCGGAAATTGGTAGACGGTGTGCAGCACGCCGTCGATGCGAAAACGCACGCTGCCCTGCTCGCGGCGCGGCTCGATGTGGATGTCACTGGCGCGCTGCTGGAAGGCGTATTGGAACAGCCAGTCGGTGATGTTGATGATGTGCGCGTCGTTGGCGTCAGGCTCCTGGTCCTGGGCGCCGAGGCTCAGCAGCTGCTCGAAGTTGCCGCTGCCGCTGATCTTCTGGTCCACCGCGGTGGCGCCGCTGACCGACTTGGCCAGGCGGTAGAACTCCACGGTGAAGCGCTGGATGTCCGCCGGGTTGGCCACCACCCGCTTGATCGGGCGCTTGAGCACATGGGTCAGGTTGGCTTCCCAGCTGTGTACCAGGGGCTGGGCGCTGGCGATGGTGACCTGCTCGCTGTCCACCGCCACGGCGAGGATCTTGTGGCGCTGGGCGAAGGCGTAGGACATCAGCGGGGTGACGGCGGCGACATCGATCTTCAGCGGGTCGATGCGCAGGTAGGGCTGGCCGGCGAATTCCGCCAGCCAGACCGTGAGGCTTTCCAGGTCGAGCTTCTTGCCCGGTCGCTTGAGGTCGTCGAGCTGCTGCGCGGCGAGGAACTCCAGGGGATGCTGCTGGTTCTTCACCGCGCTGCGGCGGATCGCCAGGCACTGCTCGGCGCTGTCCTGATCGACCCGGCCCTGGCCGACCAGCTCACGCAACAGGTCGTTGAGTTCGAGCACCCGGTCTTGGGTGGTGGGGGCAAAGGCGGACATGCGGGCTCCTCGGTAGCGCGGCCTGGGGTCAAGCATAGCCAGGGGGGGCGTCTTCCGTGGCTAGCGCTAGGATGCCCGAAAAACCCGGCTGGAGCGAAGTGCTGCGACGTGACCCATTACCCAGTGCGAGCGGCCCCCGGCGCCAGGCTGTGATCCAGGCGTCGCCAGTCGACCTGCCAGACGCAGACCAGGCCGCGCAGCTTGTTCGCCAGCACCCCGGCGCGGTGCAGCGACAGGCCCGGCAGCCGTAGCTGAACATGCAGGTCGCCGTCCTGCTGGTGTGCCTGCAGGTGCTGGGGCAGCAGTTGCAACTGGGCGAACAGGCCGAGCAGGCGGCACAGCACGTCGGCGTCGGCCTCGGTGCGCAGCCGGTATTCGATGCTGTGCTCGGGGCGCTCCTGCCAGGGATCGCGGCGATTGCAGGGGGTGGGCAAGGGCGTGGTGTCGGGCATGGCGGTATCTCGGGGTGACTTTTTTCCAGTTTCGTCCTTTCAGGGGCGAAAGTTCTGCCTGGTTATCTGTCATGCGGGCAGGTTTGTGGGTAGTCTTGCCGGATATTGTCGATTTCGAGGAAAATTTATGTCCGTTGTCCTGGATGCCTACGATCGGCGCATTCTCGCCCTGCTGCAGGAAGATGCCGGGCTTTCCACCGCGGAGATCGCCGAACGCGTCGGGTTGTCGCAATCGCCCTGCTGGCGGCGCATTCAACGGCTCAAGGAGGAAGGGGTGATCCGCCGCCAGGTGACCCTGCTCGAGCGCAAGAAGGTCGGCCTCAACGCCCAGGTGTTCGCCCAGATCAAGCTCAACGCCCACGGCCGCTCCAACCTCACCGAGTTCGCCGCGGCCATGGAGGAGTTTCCCGAGGTGCTGGAGTGTCACGTGCTGATGGGCTCGATGGACTTCATGCTGCGCATCGTCACCCGCGACATCGAGGCCTACGAGCGCTTCTTCTTCGAGAAGCTGTCACTGTTGCCGGGGATCCAGGAGGTCAACTCCATCGTCGCCCTGTCGGAGATCAAGTCCACCACCAGCCTGCCCCTGGGCTAGGGCAGCAGAGGGGGCGGCGCCCCCCCTTGGCGAGAGGGCGCCGGCGTGCGCCTGGGCGCAGCGTGCGGGGCTACCTGACCAGCGCTTTCCAGGCCTTCAGGCTTTGCAGGATCTGCGCCTGGCTGGCGCGCAGCTGGCGCTGCTCCTCGTCCAGCGGCTGCAGGGCCAGCAGGTGGTACTTGTTCAACTCGCCGTACAGGCGGTCGACCTCCGGCACCTCCAGCAGGTCCCTGGCCAGACGCAGCCAGACGAGCAGGCGCTCGATGCGCGGCAGCTGCTCGCCGAGGTCTTCCGGCTGCTGCTGGTAGCGCTTGAGCTGCAGCGCGGCGCCTTCCTCGGCGACCAGTGTCGGCAGCCAGTTGCCCAGCGGGGCGGCGCCCTGACGGTTGCCGCGGTTGTTGCGCTCGGCGGTCCAGCTGCGTGCCAGCAGCCAGCGCGAGGCGTGCAGGGAAAACTGGCCCCAGCGGGTGTCGTCCAGCTCGGCGGCGAATTGTCCCGGCGCGTTCTGCCGCACGGTCTCGTCGTGCTGGCCGGCCAGCAGCCGCGGGCGCCAGTCATTCAGCAGGGCGTCGAGACGCTGGCGCAGCTCGCTGCTGCTGGCTCGCGGCGCCGCCTGACCAAGGCTGCCGAGCAGCGCGCGCAAGTCGACCAGCTGCTCCAGCCAGTCCACCAGCAGGCGCCAGTGGCCGTTGAAGCGGTATTGTTCGGCCAGGCGCTGGCTGCTGCCCAGCAGGTGCCAGGCCAGGGCGGCGAAGCCATCGTCCAGGCTGGTTTCTGCCGTCAGTTGCGGTGCCGGCAGGCTGAGGGCGTAGCTGCCGGCATCGAACAGCCGGTAGCCGCGCTCGGCCTTGCTGATGTCGCACGGCATCAAGGGCAGGTCGGCCGCCAGCTCGGCGGCCAGCTCCAGCAGCGCGCCGGGCTCGCCCTGGCGCAGCTCCAGTTCCAGTTCGCAGATTTCCTCCTGCTGGTCGCCGGCGACCACCTGGCCGAGGTCCAGCGCCGCCTCGATCACCACCTTGGCCTTGCCGCGGCCCCAGGCGATCTCGGCGCGCTGGCGGACGAAGTCGGTGGTGAACAGCGGCTTGAGCTGTTGCTTGTCGAGTTCGGCCAGGCTTGCCGGCCAGCAGCTGTCGTCGAGCTTCTTCAGGTCCAGCTTGGCCTTGCCCAGGGACCAGTCCCACTCGTTGCGCTCGGACAGCCCGGCGACGCTCTGGCCACGGGTCTTCAGGGTCTGGATGAACTGCTCGCCATCGCGGCGCAGGCGCAGCGCGACCTTGGCCTGGGCCAGCGCGCGCTCGGGGGTGTCGAAGTACTGGTTGAACAGCTCGCACTGCTCCCAGCCGCTCTTGTTACGCTTCTTCAGCAACGGGTGCTCGCGCAGGGCGGTCAGGGTGTCGCGGCTGACCCGCAGTTTGATTTCGGTTTCTTTGACCATGGTGGGAAACTTAAGCGCCTACTATGAAATTGTGACGGTGCGATGACGTGCGATGGCGGGCACCGGGAACGATCCGTATACTTGCCGCCTTTGGAAAAACCAGGGTTCACCCTATGCCAGTCAATCCCTTTGTCAGCCTGTTTGGTCGTTCGCCGATCGGACCGATGCAGCAGCACATTGCCAAGGCCCACGAGTGTGCGGCGAATCTCGTACCCTTTTTCGAGGCCGTGATGGCCGAAGACT
The DNA here is from genome assembly GCF_013388395.1 of Pseudomonas sp. LPB0260. Classification (NCBI taxonomy): domain Bacteria; kingdom Pseudomonadati; phylum Pseudomonadota; class Gammaproteobacteria; order Pseudomonadales; family Pseudomonadaceae; genus Pseudomonas; species Pseudomonas sp. LPB0260. Next base: position 1,539,041 of record NZ_CP058247.1, read on the forward strand.
GGGCCAAGGTAGAGCAAGTGCAACAGGACATGTCGCGCCTGGAGCACGAAGCCGACAAGCTCAAGAAAAGCGTGCGCCTGCACCTGCCCAAGAGCCTGTTCCTGCCCGTACCGCGCTCGGATCTGCTCGAGCTGCTGAGTGTACAGGACAAAGTCGCCAACCGCGCCAAGGACATCGCCGGGCTCGTGCTGGGCCGCGAGATGATGATTCCTCAGGCTCTGCAGCCGATCATGCGCAGCTACGTGCAGCGCACCGTGGACGCCAGCGCCCAGGCGCTGAAGGCCATGAACGAGCTGGACGAGCTGCTGGAAACCGGCTTCGCCGGTCGTGAAGCGGTGTTGGTGGAAACCTTGATCGAGGAGCTGGGTGTCATCGAACAGGACACCGACAACCTGCAGATCGACGTGCGCCGCCAACTGTTCAAGCTGGAGAAGGAGCTTCCGCCGGTCGATGTGATGTTTCTCTATCAGATCATCGACTGGATCGGCGATGTAGCCGACCGTGCCCAACGAGTGGGCAACCGACTGGAACAACTGCTGGCGCGCTAAGCGCCAGTGTCCTTTCTGGGATCAACGGAATCTAAATTATGTCTCTGATTGCGGACTACGGCCTCGTACTCCTGTTGCTGGCCTGCCTGTTCGGCTTCTTCATGGCCTGGGGCGTGGGCGCCAACGATGTCGCCAACGCCATGGGCACTTCGGTCGGCTCCCGGGCGCTGACCATCAAGCAGGCGATTCTCATCGCCATGGTCTTCGAGTTCTGCGGCGCCTACCTGGCCGGTGGCCAGGTCACCGAAACCATCAAGAGCGGCATCGTCGACGCATCGATAATCAGCCCCGAGCTGATGGTGCTGGGCATGATGTCGGCGCTGCTGGCGGCCGGTACCTGGCTGCTGGTGGCCTCGACCCGCGGCTGGCCGGTCTCGACCACCCACTCCATCGTCGGCGCGGTGATCGGCTTCGCCGCCTTCGGCGTGTCCATGGATGCGGTGCACTGGAGCAAGGTCGGGCCGATCGTCGCCAGTTGGGTGGTCTCCCCGGTACTGTCCGGCGTGGTGGCCTTCGGCGTGTTCGTCAGCGTGCAGAAGCTGATCATCGACACCGACAAGCCCTTCCTCAACGCCAAGCGCTATGTGCCGGTGTACATGTTCCTCACCGGTTTCATGGTGTCGATCATGACCGTGACCAAGGGCCTCAAGCACATCGGCCTGAACCTGTCCGCCAGCGAGGGCTTCTTCCTGTCGCTGGCCGTCGGCGCCGCGGTGATGCTGCTCGGCATCGCCCTGCTCAGCCGGATCAAGATCGACATCGAGGCCGACAAGGGCTTCCATTACGCCAGCGTGGAGAAGGTCTTCGCCGTGCTGATGATCTTCACCGCCTGCTCCATGGCCTTCGCCCACGGCTCCAACGACGTGGCCAACGCGGTCGGCCCGCTGGCGGCCATCGTCGGGGTGATCCAGTCCGGCGGCGAAGCGGTCGGTGCCAAGGCAGCCCTGCCGAGCTGGGTGCTGCTGCTCGGCGCCATCGGTATCGTCATCGGCCTGGCCACCTACGGCTACAAGGTGATCGCCACCATCGGCAAGGAAATCACCGAGCTGACCCCGAGCCGCGGCTTCGCCGCCGAGCTGGCCACCGCCACCACCGTGGTTGGCGCCTCGGCCATCGGCCTGCCGGTGTCCACCACCCACACCCTGGTCGGTGCGGTGCTGGGCGTCGGTATCGCCCGCGGCATCGGCGCGTTGAACCTGGGCGTGATCGGCAAGATCTTCATGTCCTGGATCATCACCCTGCCGGTCGGCGCGGCCTTGTCGATCCTGTTCTTCCTGACCCTGCGCGCCATCTTCGGCGGCGTCTGATCCGACTCGGCGGTTTCATCTGTGCTGGCGATGGTCCTATGATGGGAGCATCGCCAGCGGAGACCGTCGATGACCCTGCCTTCCTTCAAAGAGCAATTCGCCGCGCTGATCGCCGCGCCCTCGGTGAGCTGCACCCAGGCGCAGTGGGACCAGTCCAATCGCCCGGTGATCGAGTTGCTGTCCAGCTGGCTCACCGATCTCGGCTTCGCCTGCGAAGTGCAGGAGGTCGAGCCCGGCAAGTTCAACCTGCTGGCCAGCTACGGCAGCGGCGCGGGTGGCCTGGTGCTGGCCGGGCACAGCGACACCGTGCCCTTCGACGCCGAGCTGTGGCAGACCGACCCGCTCAAACTGACGGAAGCCGATGGCCGCTGGTTCGGCCTCGGCAGCTGCGACATGAAGGGTTTCTTCGCCCTGATCATCGAGGCCGTGCAGCCCCTGCTGACCCAGCGCTTCCAGCAGCCGCTGCTGATTCTCGCCACCTGCGACGAGGAAAGCTCGATGTCCGGCGCCCGCGCCCTGGCCGAGGCCGGCCGGCCGCTGGGCCGCGCCGCGGTGATCGGCGAGCCGACCGGCCTGCGGCCGATCCGCCTGCACAAGGGCATCATGATGGAGCGCATCGACATCCTCGGACAAAGCGGCCACTCCTCCGACCCTAGCCTCGGCCACAGCGCCCTGGAGGCGATGCACGGGGTGATGGGCGAACTCATGCAGCTGCGCCGCGACTGGCAGCGCCAGTACTGCAACCCACAGTTCAGCGTGCCGCAGCCGACCCTCAACCTTGGCTGCATCCACGGCGGCGACAACCCCAACCGCATCTGCGGCCAGTGCTCCCTGGAGTTCGACCTGCGGCCGCTGCCGGGCATGCAGCCGGAGGCGTTGCGTGCGGCGATTCGGCAGAAGCTGCAGCCGCTGGCCGAGCAGCATCAGGTGAAGATCGATTTCGCGCCGCTGTTCCCCAGCGTGCCACCCTTCGAGCAGGCCGCCGATGCCGAACTGGTGCGCCTGGCCGAGCAGTTGACCGGCCATCCGGCGACGGCGGTGGCGTTCGCCACCGAAGCGCCTTATCTTCAACAGCTCGGCTGCCAGACCCTGGTGCTCGGCCCGGGAGACATCGACTGCGCCCACCAGCCCAACGAATACCTGGAGATGTCACGCATCGAGCCGAGCGTGCGTCTGCTGCGTGAACTGATCCAACACTACTGCCTGAGCCCGGCCCCTTGAGCCCGGCCCCGACCCTTGCCAGCGGAAGGAGAGAACGCGTGATGCTGCCCCAACTGCGACGATAAAGCGGGTGCCGCCGGCTGCTTCACCGGGCGCGTGCCGCGCTCCGTTCATGCGTTCCTTTCACGGCTTACAGGTTTCCTCAGCAATGCACGACTACGTCAACTGGCTCCGCCACGCCTCGCCCTATATCAACGCCCACCGCGACTGCACCTTCGTGGTGATGCTGCCGGGCGATGGCGTTGCCCATCCGAACTTCGGCAATATCGTCCACGACCTGGTGCTGTTGCACAGCCTCGGCGTGCGCCTGGTGCTGGTGCACGGCTCGCGACCACAGATCGAGGCGCGCCTGGCCGCGCGCGGCCTGACCCCGCACTTTCACCGCGATCTACGGGTCACCGACGGGGCCACCCTGGAGTGTGTGATCGACGCTGTCGGCCAGCTGCGCATCGCCATCGAGGCGCGCCTGTCGATGGACATGGCCGCCTCGCCCATGCATGGCGCCAGGCTGCGGGTGGCCAGTGGCAATTTCGTCACCGCCCGTCCCATCGGCGTGGTCGATGGCATCGACTACCACCACACTGGCGAGGTGCGCCGCATCGACCGCAAGGGCATCGGCCGCCTGCTCGACGAGCGCAGCATCGTGCTGCTGTCCTCGCTCGGCTATTCGCCGACCGGGGAGATCTTCAACGTGGCCTGCGAGGATGTCGCCACCCGCGCCGCCATCGACCTGGGCGCCGACAAGCTGCTGCTGTTCAGCCCCGAGCGCGGCCTTCTCGACGAACAGGGCAAGCTGGTGCGTGAACTGCGCCCGCAGCAGGTGCCGGCCTACCTGGCGCGCCTGGGCAACAGCTACCAGGCCGAGCTGCTCGATGCCGCCGCCCAGGCCTGCCGCGGCGGGGTCAAGCGCGCGCACATCGTCGGCTATGCCGACGACGGCTCGCTGCTCACCGAGCTTTTCACCCGCGACGGCGGCGGCACCCTGGTCGACCAGGAACAGTTCGAATCGCTGCGCGAGGCGACCATCGAGGACGTCGGCGGGCTGATCGAGCTGATCAGCCCGCTGGAAGAGCAGGGCATCCTGGTGCGCCGCTCGCGCGAGGTGCTGGAGCGGGAGATCGAGCAGTTCAGCATCGTCGAGCGCGACGGCATGATCATCGCCTGCGCGGCGCTGTACCAGATCGCCGACTCGGATTTCGGCGAACTGGCCTGCCTGGCGGTCAACCCGTCCTACCGCCACGGCGGCCGCGGCGACGAACTGCTCGAGCGCATCGAGGAACGCGCCCGCAGCCAGGGCATCAAGACCCTGTTCGTCCTCACCACCCGCACCGCCCACTGGTTCCGCGAACGCGGCTTCGTCCCCAGCAGCGTCGACCGCCTGCCGGCGGCGCGCGCCTCGCTCTACAACTTCCAGCGCAACTCGCAGGTGTTCGAGAAGGCGTTGTAGTCGGGCGGGGCCGCTAAAGCTCCGGCCTCTATACGTCCAGCCCGCGCTCGCGTTCAAGATCGATCAGCCGGGTGGTGGGGCCGTCGGGTTGCAGGCGCTCGGTGACGATCTGCGGCCAGCGGTTGCGCGAGCGGCGCTTGGCGACGTTGTAGGTGAACTCCTGAATCCAGTTCATCGGGTAGAAGAGCAGGTCTCCGAGGAACAAGGCGACATCGATCCCGCTGAGGTAGTTCTTGCTGCCTGCCGCCGCTTTCTTCTCCGCTATGGTCTTGCGCGAGTGCACCAGGAAACCCGTGGGTTTCGTATGGGCCGCCAGCTGGCTTTTGACAAAGGCATCCGACTCACTGTGGTTGCCGTCCTTGTCGAACCAGGGGCCGTTGTTCATATAGGCGCGGATGTATTCCCAGAAGCCTTTCTGCATGGCCAGCGACTTGCCCATGGGCGCGCCGAGGCTGACCATCAGAGCGTTGTCCGGCTCGCCGAGACGGCGCACGAGTAGCTCCAGGGACGCGTTGTTCATGCCGGCGGTGTAAGGGCCGACGATCTGAAACTCGCAGGCGACGGCTTGGATGCCGTCCCAGGGGCTGTGGTAGAGCTCGCCGTTATGGTCGAAATAGACCTCGCGGGTGCGGCGGTTAAAGAGGATAGGTAGTGGGAGGGGGCGGCTGATTTCCCAAACAAAGGGAATCACAAAGGCAGGGACGCAGAACCAGAGTGAGAAAGGTACAAGGCTCCATTTTCCGGAAAACAACGCTAAAACTAGTATGCAGAAAAAGAGCATGGCCCCTCCAATTCCGCCAAGTAAGCCTGTTGCCATGCCTCTATCACTATCGCCGCCTGCCTGTAATGTCAGGTAATGCTCGGTGTGTTCATCGGTGATAAACAGCTCCAGGGGCTGTTCGCCCGTGGCCTGGCTGGCCGTCAACACTACGCTAGGTACTTGGCCGTATCTTTCCCGCGCCTGCTGGATAAGGTCTCTTAGAGCCATGCGATGTCCTCGATGTCGACTGGGGGCAGGGTAAGGCCTTCCAGGGGTGAGTAACTTAGTTTGCCGCTGATTTTATTGAGATCGCGTCCGTCGCGGTCCTGATGGTAGACGCGCCTGTAGGTGGCGACGCCGGGTTCGGTGCTGACCCGGGTGCCCGCATGGCGGTCGAAGTCCTTGCCGGTCCATTCCACCGGCTTGCGCAGGCTGCCGAAACCGAACAGACCGCCCCAAATTTCTTCGCCCTTGAAGTGGAGCATATCGTCGGTCAGGGCGGCTTGGCCGGGCAGGCGCAGGATCAGGTAGGTGATTTCCTGTATGCCACGGTAGGGGTTCAGCTCATTCAGCCGGTAGGCGTCGAAATAAACGGGGAACAGGTCCTTGTGCAGCTTGCCGGGACACGATTGACTTTCATGTTCAGCCCCGGTGGATATTGTCGTAGTCATCGCCCTTGGGTGTGGCGTGGATGCCTTTGGCTTCCTGCTGGCGGTAATAGGTTTCGATGCTTAGGTTATGGTCGATCTTGGACTGAAGGATGCAGGGCTGCTCTTGCCAGTTGTAATCGCGGTTACGCTTTATCATCTCTGCACGGCCACGGCGCTCCCAGGCCCGATAAGGCATATCGCGCCAGCAGCGCGGGTCGCGTTTGCTCTGGCGGTCGTGTTCCGCGGTGGTGGGGTCGAGGTGGCGGAACTGTTCGAGTATGGGCAGTTCCGGTAAGGGTTGAGTTACGTCCATATAGCGTTGCAGGGTATCCCAGAACGCCAGGGCCTCTTCCAGACTCATGCCCAGGGATTGAATTTTGGCGCCGAGAAACACCTCGACCGAGGTATAGCGGTGGTGCAGCCAGATGGCGAAACCGCTGTTGCCGTGGGGGCCGGGGCGAAACTCCAGGGTGGCGTCGAACTCATAGAACGGCGCGCTGAAAGGCTTCTGAAAGCGCCGGCCAATAGTGAGCATACCGGTCTGGCGATTAAAGCCGCTGCCGTCATGGGCAAATACACGCAGGTAGAGGTCTTGTAAGTAGTCCCAGCCGATCAGGCCCATAAAGACGCTAAAGGCCATGAAGAAACATAACCAGAGACTAGTTGCATCTTCTAATTGTGGGAAATTAAGCAGCGATGCTAATAGAGCCACGACAAACCCTGCACAGGTCTGCGCCAAGTAGTTTTTATAGCGCGGCTTGTCCCGCCCCCAAATATACCAATGACTTAATCCAATCATTATGAATGCAAACAAGCCGAGCGAACTGAGTAAAACTGCTGGAGTTGTAGTGCCGCTCTGCGCTGTCATATTCTGAAGTTGCGGTGAGAATGCACCAGTCATGGCCCCCCCCATATGGCCCACGGGGCATATAAAATTGATGTCCATTTTAGGTACGGAAATAAAATCATCCATTTGCTGGCGCTATCAAAGTTCCAGCGCTTTTGATTGATATAAAGATCGTCTTCCTTTTTTTCGTCTAGATAGTCACGCATGCCGGACTGCAACTGGGCATCTACATTCTGCCACGGCTCCAGATTGGCGTAATGCCCCCAGAGCAACTGGGTGCGGGTTGGGCCAGTACGATTGGCATCCTGCGACCATTTATGCGGCGGCTGGGCGGGGATGGCATTGCTGCGATAAGCCGAAGCGGCATAGGCCGCTTCTGGAGTTATGGGGGCATTCATACTTTGGCAAAGTCCCTTTGGGTGATCAGCCAATAGGCTACGTCATCGGCGTCGTCGCGGTCTCTGGGTGTACTCGCAGCAAGCGGTTGCCAGTTGCGCGGTTTTGGTTGGGGCAAGGTGATGCGGTTATAACCGGGAAAGGGGTCGTCCGCACGGCACATTGCTTCGCCCAACTGGAACTGGCCGTAGACCTTGAGGCTGAATTCAATCGCCTGCCGGTAGCGCAACGGATCGCTTTCCGTGGGCACGGCGTAATGCGCGGGCAATACAAAGAGCAAGCGGTTGCCGTCCAGCACAACCGCCCCGAGTTTTTGCTTGGAAATGGGCTGATAACGATAGGACCAGCCAGAGGCATGGCTGCGGGTACGCAGTACTTCCCTCGCGAACAGGTTGAAGTCGACGCCATTGCGGAACTGACCGAGCAACGGGGTGCGCAGTTCCACCACCCAGTCTTTCGGCCTCAGGTATATGCGTGCTTCGTTCTGTGCATCTTGCAAGCGGGCATTGTCTGCCGCGCTGGCTTTTTCCTGCCAATGCTGCAAGCGCTCGATATGCACGCGGGGCTCACCCAGTGCGCCGAGCAGCTGTTGGTAGGCCAGCAGCGGATCGGTCATCTGTGGCAGGCGCTGCTTGGTGCCGAAGGGGCCGTGCTTGATGGCCTGTTCTACCGCGCTATCGGCCAGTAACACGCTGCCAATAACCCCGGCCACCAGCAAGCCGACCCCCAGCCCGAGCAACCAGGGGCTGGCCAGCAGGCCAATGGTATAGAGTGCCCAGATACCCGAGCCGCTGGCAGCGATCATATTGGCCATGGCGACATCGTCGTCGCCGTCACATAGAGCGCGCCCGGCGTCCCAGACAAACAAACCAGCGGTAAAAACGCCCATCGCGATAAATGAGCCGACACTCGACACATTGAGCCATGTGCTACCGGTGCGCTTTAGCAGGTTGTCTGCCCAGAAGCCGGATGTCTGGAAACGCCCCCGTTCCCAGAACACATGCCAGGGGTTTCCGGTCCTTTTTGCATCGGTTAGCAATTTAAGTGCAACGTTATTGGCAGCCAGGCCAAGATCAGCTAAGCCGCTCAAGAAGCCTCCCAAATAGCGGTAATCTTCCTTGTTTTTCAGTAGTGTCCTCGCTTCAACAGTATTGGCATACAAACTAAACCCCGCACACACGGTTGCCAGTACGGGTATCGACTTGCTGTTGGCGAGGGCCTTGGCCGTATCCAGGTGACCAGCCATGGCACGCCATTGTTTGTAGTCGGCGACCAGCGGATCGTTAGCCTCCGCAGCCACCACCATGACCTGCCCCAGGTCTTTCCGGGCAAAGCCCAAACGCTCCGCTAGCTTGTCGCTGCTGGTCGTCTGCACCTTGCCATTTTTCGCTTCTAGGTTGGCGTAGAGGTAATTGTCGCGTGTCAACGTGGCGCGTTCGGCCGCGGTGATGCCGAAACTGAAGCCGTCGCCGTGCACGCCCAGTACCACCATATTCTTGGCCAGGGCCTCGCCTTGAGGCATCAGTTTCAGCCTCTTGGCCCGGCTGTGCAGGTGGCTCAGCACATCGAAGGTCGGGGCGAAGCTGCGGTGCAGTTGTACCTGAGTAACGCTGCTGCTCGCACTGATGCGCTTGACCGCCAGCGCACTGGCCGTGGCGACATGGTTGAGCAACTCGTCGAGGGCTGCTGCCAAGTTCTGGCCGATATAGGCGTTGTTGAGAAAGCTCAGGGCACTCAGGCCTAAACGCTCAGGGTTGACGGCCATACCGCTGGCCGCAAGGGCCTGTAGGCGTTTGGCAGTTTCTGGCAGCTCACCCTGGGTATTGGCCAATAAACCTTTGGTTAGCGCATGGGTAGCTTTGATCAGCTGACGGCTGAGTTTCTCCACGTTAGCACTGACCTTCATATCCTGGGCTTCAATGCAGCGCGGGTCGCAGCCCTTGGGCGAGCGGTTGAGCACCTCCAGCAACTCGCTCAGCTGGGCATAGGGTTCCAGCAGACGTTCATCGTGGCTGTGGAGAAAGTCGTTCCACACTGCAGGCAGTCGTTCGACCACCTTGAGCACACGCTCCTGCTGACGATAGAGCTGCCCACGGGCTTGCTCGCGCTCAGCATGCAAGGTGGCTTTTTTAAGCGCGGCAATATCGATGTGCTCTTTGAACTCTTGCAGCGGACCGTTTACAGGCATGGCCTCGCTGTAAAGCACCTCGGCATAACGGCCGAAGGGCTGATGCGGAACCAAGGCGTTGAGGGTCTGCAACAGCTCAGCACATAACCGCGACTGAGCGACAGCATGGCGCAGGGCGAAAATGGGGTCATCGAGCATCACGCCAACCAGTTGCGGATGACCGCGCAACTGGTACTCCGCCAGCAAGTCTTTGCTGGGCGGCAGTACGGGCAATGGGTCGGGTGGCGTGGTCCGAATAAAACCTGCCAGTTCTTTCTGTCGCTGTTCAAGTTGTTTAACCAACGAGGTAGCTGGCAGCTCAGTGAGACCTGCATTGAATAGCAGAGGGTCTTCAAGCAGGGTTTCAAGATGCAACTCACGGGCACACATACCTTTGCTAATACGTGTGATCTGAATAATTGGCATCGCTTGAGTGGCTTTCCATTGCTCAGGACCTACAACAGCAGCAGCCCAAGCAGGTGCGATGTTCTGGCAACGTTGCTTGATCCGTCCGGAGCTGGCTTCTAGCCACTCGATGTACTCCCAAGTCCAGGGCAACTCGCTGTAGGCCATGGCAAGCTGGTCACCAACAAAACGCCCTTGTAACAACATGGGCACAAGAATCAGATGCTGCTTAGCCCCAACAGGCTTACGCTCATCCGCCTTGCCGCCGCTCTGTGCCGTTTTGCGCCAGTGCGCAACATCAACCTCAAACAGCTGGCCCTGACCATCACTTTCCAACTCGCGCCATAGCTTGCCCTGCCGGAAGATATATAGGCGACCTGGGCGCAGCAGTCCGCCTTTTGGGGCCTCATCGTATTTCTCATAACCCGGCAGCCGCGCCATGGGCACAACGGCGAGAAAGGTGTTCTGCTGAACCTCCGGCTCTTCTTCGTGACTGCGCATATCTGATTCAACGGGGATCTTCAGCGTGCCGCCATCGCTGCGCTCGATATTCAGAGCTAATCGAGCACGGCGCGTATTTTCGTACTCCGCACGTTTTCGCGTGCCCTGCTTGATGGGCTGATCTTTTAGCTCGCTCATGCATCACCTTCCGGGTCGAGCAGTTGTACTTGGCCACCCATGCCGGGGTCGCCCCAGACATCGACAATCAGTTGTTGTGCCCCTTGCTCGCCCAGGTTCGCCAGCGGCAACAGCGGATTGACGTTGGCCTTGCCGGTCTTTTCCCCGGTCGGTGCGGTATCGGCGGGCTTGGGAGTGATCGGTAATATCGGCGCTGCCCCCGAGCCACTGCCCGGCCCGCCGCCGGAGTTGATCTTGATCACCGGGCCGACCAGGGTGAGGCCGCCGGCATCCAGCTTGATAAAGCTGCCGGCGGCCTTGAGGGTCAGGTCGCTGCCGGCTTCGAGCACCACTTTCTGCCCGCTGGATAAATGAATCTCGCTACCGGCGTTGATAAATTGGCCGGTGCCGATCTTGATGTGCTGGTTGTTGCCGACGCTGAGGTGGTCGTTGGCCTTGATCTCGCTCTTGCGGTCGGCGTGGGTGGTGCGGTGCTCTTCGGCCTTGAACTCGCTGTAGCTGTTGGCCTCGACCGTGTCGTGGCGCTCAGAGCCGATGCGGATCTTCTGGTCGTGCTCGATGTTCTCGTCCCAGTCGCGCTGGGCATGGATATAGATCTGTTCCTGGCCCTTGCGGTCCTCGATGCGCAGTTCGTTGTAGCCGCCTCCGCCGGGACTGCTCAGGGTCTTGAATACAGTGCGGGTCTTGTTCGCCGGCAGGTCGTAGGGCACCACGTGTTCCTTGTGGTACAGGCAGCCGGTCACCAGCGGCTGGTCGGGGTCGCCTTCGAGGAAGGTGATCAGCACCTCCATGCCGATGCGCGGGATGGCGATGCCGCCGTAGCGGTCGCCGGCCCAGTTGCTGGACACGCGCAGCCAGCAGCTGGTCTTGTCGTCCGCTTGGCCGTGGCGGTCCCAGAAGAATTGCACCTTGACCCGGCCGTATTCGTCGCAGTGGATCTCTTCGCCCGCCGGGCCGGTGACCACGGCGCTCTGGCTGCCGAGGATGCGCGGCTTGGGGTGGCGCACGCGCGGGCGGTAGGGCACGGTCCAGGGCGTGGCGCTGAAGCGGTTGCGGTAGCCCTGCTGAAGGCAGCCCCGCTGGAAACCGTCGGCCTTATCGGTGTGGCTGGTCACGGCCTCTTCCAGCACCTGCGGCTGCTTGCCCTCGTGGTGCACTTCGGTGAGTAGCCAGAGGTCGTTCCAGCTGGGCCGTGGGTGGTCGGTGAAGGCCAGGAAGTGGCCGCTGACCAGCAGGCTCTGATCGCTCTCGCCCTCAGCCAGTTCGAAGTCGTGGCGGTGGCGTTCCAGGGCGCGCTGGCTGAGGTGCTTGCCGCGCTCACGTTCGACGAAGCGGCCGGGGTAGTCGTAGTCCTCGAGGTCGGGTACGAACGCACTCTTGGCGCCGGCCTCGAGCAGCAGCTTGGGCTTCTCGAAGTCGTAGTCGCGGCGCGTCACTCGATTCGTGCGGGTTTCCACGCGCACGCCGAAACGCTTGATCACCGGTTCGTCGGCCACCAGGCCGCTGTCCTGCTGGTAGGCGGTGGGGGCCAGTTTGGGGAAGGGCGTCTGGTCGTCGCCGAAGACCAGTACATGCCCGTCTGTGCTGTGCTGGAAGTGGTAGTGGATACCTTCTTCCTCGCACAGGCGCTGGACGAAGTGCAGGTCGGACTCGTCGTACTGCACGCAGTACTCGCGCTCGGGGTACACCGAGCCGAGTTGGAAGTGGTAGGCATTGGCCTGGATGCCGTGTTCCTCGAGCACCTGGCCGATGATCTTCACAACGGAAAGGTGCTGGAAGATGCGCTGGTTGATGCGATGGGCCAGGTAGGCCAGTTGCGGGCGCAGGCTGAGGTGGTAGCGGGTCAGGCGCTTGCCGGACTCGCCCTGGGCGATACGGTAGATCTGCCCGTGGATGCCGTTACCGGCTGGCGACAGGGCGAGGAAGGCCGGGCCATGCAGCAGGGCTTCCAGGTCGAGGTCGGGGCGTTCGCTGACCAGTTCCACCTCGAACTCGAAGGGCTGGTTGAGCGCCTCGCGGCCGCTGAACGCGAGGACCTGGAAATCGTGGGCCACGCCCGCGATCTCCAGGCTGAAATGGGTCTGGTTGGCCTGGGCGAACATCCGTTGTTCCTCTTCCATCGTTCCATGAGCCGCGTCAGTGCGCGCAGCGCCGCCGTTATAACCCAGGCGCAGCCAGGTGAACGTGCGGACTCGACTTTTTCGCGGATTTCCTTGCTGCTGAAACACCTCGGCCAGGACGATGCCTGGCCGAGGTCAGCATTACCGCTCGATCACCTTAGGCGGAGATCGGGGTACGCCAGTCGTCGGAGCCGGAGGTGCCGGAGACTTCGTGGGTCCAGACGATCTTGCGGTAGGTGAAGTAGACGTCTTCCAGGTGGGTGAAGTGGGACATGTTCGGGTCCTGGCAGTTCGGCATGCGCGACTGCACGTCGACGATCACCGCGTCTTCCAGTTCGATGGTGAAGTAGTGCTCCTGGGTACCGGTGGAGGAGGTGCGGTACCACTCCAGGCGGCACTTGCTCAGACGCTCACCGGAGGTCAGGGAGTTGAAGATCAGCGGCGAGGACTTGTCGAACACCTTGGTGATCATCAGCGGCTTGTGCACGCGCTGGCCGGTCGGCTGGCCGGACTGCGGGTCACGCGGGATGATCACCTGGTGGTTGAAGGCTTGAACCAGAATCTGATCTTCGTGACCTTCCTGGAAAATGTTGCCGACCGAGTCCTCGGTGAAGGTGCCAGCGGTGATCAGACCTTGTTTGGTGCCTTCGAGGGACAGATACGCGGGTGTTGGCATGAGTGCTCTCCTTGCCTGGTTCATGGATCCAGTTGATCCGGGAGCCGGGTCTATAGCGAGTACCGTGCCATCAATTAAAAATCATTTAAAAACAATTACTTGCGATATCTGTTCGATTGCCTTGCCAGGCTGTTGCGAAGGGCGTCACGAAATATTGCGCAGAGTCTGGCGCAGGCCTGCGCAGGAGCTTGCGCAGTACCGCTAAGGGGCAGCCAGGGCAGGCGCTCGGCGGGCTTATCCACAGTCTTGTGTGAGGTGGGGTGCGCAATAAATTGCGCACTCGGCGACAGCGCGGGGGGCTGTAGGTCTGCAGCTTGATGGGCCAGGGCGAGCGGCGTTGGTTCAGGCGCTCTTCTGCTGGCGCAGCAGTTGGCCGTGGCCGTCATCCCAGCCGGCCTCCCAGGCAGCGCTGGGAACTTCCGCGGTATAGGGCAGGTTGCTGGTGGGTTGGCCGGTCAGGCCGGCCATGTAGCCCTGCTGGTAAGCCTTGTTCAGGCTCTCCAGGCTCCACTGGCGGTCATCGTCGGGTTGGGCGTCGGACGCCATGGGCACAGCTCGCGTTACGTTCACTGTGCCCATGCTAGCCGCGCCGGCCGGTGATTACCGGGCCGCCGGTCCCGGTTTTGACGCCGCTGGCGTTTTTTGTGACCGGATCGACTAAACCGCCAGGGCCAGGATGCTGGCCTGGTAGGCCGCGGCGAAGCTGTCGAAGTCGCCTTCTTCCTGGGCCTCCAGCTCCGCCTGGTCGCGCAGCGATCGGGCGGTTGCCGCCTCCAGTGCGGCCTGTTGCTCGGCGCTCAGCGGCTGGCTACGGAAGTACTCGGCGTGCTGCTTGCTCTGGCGCAGGGCGAACTGGGTGAAGCTTTCGCCCTGCTGCAGCTGGGCCAGCACCTGGGCCGAGGGCGTCAGGCTGGTGTCGGCGACCTTGGCGCGCTGCGCCTGCAGGGCCTGTTCGTGGGCGTCGCCGCCCAGGTTGTGGTCGAGCAGTTCGGCCAGTGGCTGGATCTGCGCGAGCAGTTCCTCGGCCCACTGCTGCAGCGCCACCGGTTGGCCCTGGCGCTGCAGCTGCAGGCCGGGACGACGACCCTCCTTGACCACCGAAAGGAAGTTGTCGGTGCAGGCGTGGCACTCGTCACTCTCCAGCAGCGGGCTGTCCTGCAGGGCGCAGAACAGCAGGAAGGCGTCGAGGAAGCGCGCTTCGTTCAGGTCGATGCCCAGGGGCAGGAAGGGGTTGATATCCAGGCAGCGCACCTCGACGTACTGCACGCCGCGAGCCATCAGCGCCTGGATCGGCCGTTCGCCGCTGGCGGTGACGCGCTTGGGGCGGATATTCGAGTAGTACTCGTTCTCGATCTGCAGGATGTTGGTGTTGAGCTGCTGCCACTCGCCATCCTTGTGGGTGCCGGCTTCGACGTAGGCGGGGTAGGGCGTGGCGACGGCCTGGCGCAGGCTGTCGATATAGCTGCCGAGGTCGTTGTAGCAGGGCGTCAGGCCGGCCTGGGCGTTGCTCTGGTAGCCCAGGTCGCTCATGCGCAGGCTGGTGGCGTAGGGCAGGTACAGGGTGTCGGCGTCGAGCTGCTGCAGGCCATGGGGGCGGCCGCGCATGAAGCCGGCGTCCAGCGCCGGTGAGGCGCCGAACAGGTACATCAGCAGCCAGCTGTAGCGGCGGAAATTGCGGATCAGGCCGATGTAGCGCGCCGACTGGTAGTCGCGCGGGCTGCGCGGGTCGCCTTCGGCCTGCTGCAGCACGGCCCACAGCCGGTCTGGCAGGGAGAAGTTGTAGTGGATGCCGGCGATGCACTGCATGGTCTTGCCGTAACGCAGCGCCAGGCCCTTGCGGTACACGTACTTGAGCCGACCGATATTCGAGTCGCCGTAGCGGGCGATCGGGATCGTCTCCTCGTCCGGCAGGGCGCAGGGCATCGACGGGCTCCACAGGTATTCGCCGTCGAGCTTGCTGTAGGCGTAGCGGTGAATCTGCTCGAGGTCGGCCAGGGTGGTGGCCGGGTCGGGCTCGGCCGGGGTAATGAACTCCAGCAGTGCCTCGGAGTAGTCGGTGGTGATCTGCGGGTGGGTCAGTGCCGAGCCCAGTTTCTGCGGGTGCGGGGTCAACGCCAGCTGGCCGTCACTGTCGACGCGCAGGCATTCGCGCTCGATGCCGTGCAAGCACTGGGAAAGCAGGGAGAGGTTGGCGCGCTCGCCGAGCAGGGCCAGGCGGCGGGAGAACAGGTCGCTCAAGATTGCATTCCTTCACGCGTCGATCGGCCCAATATGGGGGTGGAACGCTTGCTCTACAAGGGGGAATCGGTAACGGCGATTTGCGCCGTGGCCCGCCGGAGCGGACTGCCGTCTGCCTACCCTAGACCAGCCGGGACGGATGCAGTTATACCCAGGCGAAGGTCGCTTGCGCCTCAGCGACCCGCTTCTCGCCCCGATCCATCCCGGCCCCAGGTGCGGCTCATTTGCAGATGAAGGTGGCCTGGGCCGTGGCGACCAGTTTGTCGCCCTGCTGCACCCGCGCCTCCAGCACATGCACCTTGCGCCCGGCATTGAGCACGCGGGCGTTGCAGGCGATCTCGCCTTCTTCGACCGCGCGGATGTAGTTGACCTTGCACTCCAGGGTCATGCTGCCGGCCTGGCCACCGAACAGGCTGTGGCTGGCCTGGCCGAGCGCGGTGTCGATCAGCGAGAACAGCGCGCCGCCGTGCATGCGCCCGTGCAGGTTGAGCAGGTGATCCTGCATGCTCATGCGCACCTGGGATTCACCGTTCTCGGCCTTGTCGATGGTCATGCCGAGCAGCTTGCTGAACGCGCTGTCCTGGCCGACCGGGGAGGTGGTGCTCATGGCTTACTTCCTCAATTGCTTGGCGTTGGCGAACAGCGCGGCCATGGCATTGTTGCCCTCGGCCGGCTTGTCCTGGCTGGAATGGCGCTCGCTGCGCGGCGTGTTGCCACGCTTGCCGCCACCGCGGGATTGCCCGCCACGCGTCCCGTCGACCTTCTCGCCGGGGGTGTCGCCCATGCGCATGGACAGGGCGATGCGGTTGCGCGGGATGTCCACCTCCATCACCTTGACCTTGACCACGTCGCCGGCCTTGACCGCCTCGTGCGGGTCCTTGATGAACTTCTCCGACAGCGCCGAGATGTGCACCAGACCGTCCTGGTGCACGCCGATGTCGACGAAGGCGCCGAAGTTGGTGACGTTGGTCACCACGCCCTCGAGGATCATTCCCAGCTGCAGGTCCTTGAGGGTCTCGACGCCTTCCTGGAACGCGGCGGTCTTGAACTCCGGGCGCGGGTCACGGCCGGGCTTCTCCAGCTCGGCGAGGATGTCGCCGATGGTCACCAGGCCGAAGCGCTCGTCGGTGAACTGCTTGGGGTCGAGGCGCTTGAGGAAGGCCGCATCGCCGATCAGCGAGCGGATGTCGCGGCCGGTGTCGGCGGCGATGCGCTGCACCAGCGGATAGGTTTCCGGGTGCACCGCCGAGGCGTCCAGCGGGTTGTCGCCGTTCATCACGCGGAGGAAGCCGGCGGCCTGTTCGAAGGTCTTCTCGCCCAGGCGCGAGACCTTCTTCAGTTCGTCGCGGGTCTTGAACGCGCCGTTGGCGTCGCGGTGCGCGACGATGTTCTGCGCCAGGGTCGCGTTGAGCCCGGAGATGCGCGCCAGCAGGGCGGCGGAAGCGGTGTTGACGTCGACGCCGACGGCGTTCACGCAGTCCTCCACCACGGCATCGAGGCTGCGCGCCAGCTTGAGCTGGGAGACGTCGTGCTGGTACTGGCCGACGCCGATGGATTTCGGGTCGATCTTCACCAACTCGGCCAGCGGGTCCTGCAGGCGGCGGGCAATGGACACCGCGCCGCGCAGCGAGACATCCATGTCCGGAAATTCTCTGGCGGCCAGCTCCGAGGCGGAGTACACCGAGGCGCCGGCTTCACTGACCATCACTTTGGTCAGCTTGAGGCCCGGCAGTTTTTTGATCAGCTCGGCGGCCAGCTTGTCGGTCTCGCGGCTCGCAGTACCGTTGCCGATCGAGATCAGGTCGACGGCGTGCTTGGCGCACAGCTTGGCGAGGACCGCCAGGGTGCCGTCCCAGTCATTGCGCGGCGCATGCGGATACACGGTGGCGGTTTCCAGTACCTTGCCGGTGGCATCCACGACCGCCACCTTGCAGCCGGTGCGCAGACCCGGGTCCAGCGCCAGGGTGGCGCGCGGGCCGGCCGGGGCGGCCAGCAGCAGGTCGTGCAGGTTGCGCGCAAAGACATTGATGGCTTCGTCTTCAGCCGCTTCGCGCAGCTCGCCGAGCAGGTCGGTTTCCAGGTGGGTATAGAGCTTGACCTTCCAGGTCCAGCGCACCACCTCGCCCAGCCACTTGTCGGCGGCGCGGCCGCGCTGCTCGAGGCCGAAGCGTTCGGCGATCATCACCTCGCACGGATGCAGGGTGCCGGGCAGTTCCTCGCCGACCTTCAGGCTGGCGCTGAGGATGCCCTCGTTGCGCCCGCGGAAGATCGCCAGGGCGCGGTGCGACGGCGCGCTCTTGAGCGGCTCGTCGTGTTCGAAGTAGTCGCGGAACTTGGCGCCTTCCTCTTCCTTGCCGGCCACCACCCGGGCGCTGAGGGTGGCGTGGTCCTTGAGGAAGCTGCGCAGGCTGCTGAGCAGAGTGGCGTCCTCGGCGAAGCGCTCCATGAGGATGTACTTGGCGCCTTCCAGCACCGCCTTGACGTCGGCGAAGCCCTTTTCCGCGTCGACAAAGCGTGCGGCTTCCTGGTCCGGGGTCAGGCTCGGGTCGTTGAACAGCGCATCGGCCAGTTCGCCGAGACCGGCTTCCAGGGCGATCTGGCCCTTGGTGCGGCGCTTCTGCTTGTAGGGCAGGTAGAGGTCTTCGAGGCGCGTCTTGGTGTCGGCCAGGTTGATCTCGCGGGCCAGTTCCGGGGTCAGCTTGCCCTGCTCCTCGATGCTGGCGAGGATGCTGGCGCGGCGATCGTCCAGCTCGCGCAGGTAGCGCAGGCGCTCTTCCAGATGGCGCAGCTGGGTGTCGTCCAGGCTGCCGGTGACTTCCTTGCGGTAGCGGGCGATGAAGGGCACGGTCGAGCCTTCGTCGAGCAGCGCCACGGCGGCGGCGACCTGTTGCGGGCGCACGCCCAGTTCTTCGGCGATGCGGTTGTTGATGCTGTCCATATAGAGCTACCCACACTGAAACGAAAAACCGGCCACGCAGACCACGGGCCAGACAAGAAGCGGCGCATTATAAACACCGCCCGCCAGGCTGCTGGGAACCGTTCGGGGAAAAATCTGCTAACAATGGCCGGCCCGCCGCGCCCGGTGGCTGAGCCATAATGCCGAGCATGCAAGCTGTCTGCGCCTCCCTCGGGCCAGACAGATCCCCGGTCAAGGAGCCTCTATGAGTAGCACCGCCCCCTCCCTTGAAGGCGAGAAAATCCTCGTCGTCGACGACGACGCCCGCCTGCGTCGCCTGCTCGAGCGCTTCTTCGACGAGCAGGGCTACCGGGTGCGCACGGTGGAGAACGTCGAGCAGATGGACCGCCTGCTGTCGCGCGAGCTGTTCAACCTGGTGGTGCTCGACCTGATGCTGCCCGGCGAGGACGGCCTGTCCGCCTGCCGCCGCCTGCGCGAGAGCAACAACCAGGTGCCGATCATCATGCTCACCGCCAAGGGCGACGAGGCCAGCCGCATCCAGGGCCTGGAACTGGGCGCCGACGACTACCTGGCCAAGCCGTTCAACCCGCGCGAGCTGCTGGCGCGGATCAAGGCCGTGCTGCGCCGCCAGGCGCCGGTGGTGCCGGGCGCGCCGGGCAGCGAGGACGAGACGGTGAGCTTCGGCGACTACCAGCTGTCGCTGGCCACCCGCGAGCTGAAGAAGGGCGAGGAAGTGCACATGCTCACCACCGGCGAGTTCGCCGTGCTCAAGGCCCTGGTGCAGCATGCCCGCGAGCCGCTGACCCGCGACAAGCTGATGAACCTGGCCCGCGGCCGCGAGTGGGACGCCCTGGAGCGCTCCATCGACGTGCAGATCTCACGCCTGCGCCGGCTGATCGAACCGGACCCGTCCAAGCCGCGCTATATCCAGACGGTCTGGGGCGTGGGCTATGTCTTCGTCCCGGACGGTAACAAGTAGTGCCGGGCGCTCCCTTCTTTTGCGTTGCGGGCCGCCGTCAGGCGGTCGTCGAACAGCCATGAAGACCCCGCTGTGGTTCCCGCAAAGCTTCTTCGCCCGCACCCTCTGGCTGGTGCTGGTGGTGGTGCTGTTTTCCAAGGCACTGACCCTGGTCTATCTGATGATGAACGAGGACGTGCTGGTCGACCGCCAGTACAGCCACGGCGCGGCCCTGACCCTGCGCGCCTACTGGGCGGCCGACCCGGAGGATCGCCAGACCATCGCCCGCGCCGCCGGCCTCAAACGGGTGGCCGAGCATCGGGTGCCGGCCAGCGAGCAGCACTGGCCCTACAGCGAGATCTTCCAGCGCCAGATGCAGGCCGAACTGGGCCCGGATACCGAGGTGCGGGTGCGTGCCAAGAGCCCGCCGGCGCTCTGGGTGCGGGCGCCGGCGCTGGGCGAGGACTGGCTGCGGGTACCGCTGTATCCGCACCCGCTGCGCGGCCAGCGGATCTGGAGCGTGCTCGGTTGGTTCCTCGGCATCGGCCTGCTGTCCACCGCCGCGGCCTGGATCTTCGTGCGCCAGCTGAGCGCGCCGCTCAAGCGCCTGGTGTTCGCCGCCCGGCAGATCGGCCAGGGGCGCAGCGTGCGCCTGCCGGTGAGCGACACGCCGAGCGAGATGACCGAGGTCTACCGCGCCTTCAACCAGATGGCCGAGGATGTCGAACAGGCGGCGCGCGAGCGTGAGCTGATGCTCGCCGGGGTGTCCCACGACCTGCGCACGCCGCTGACCCGCCTGCGCCTGTCCATGGAGTTCCTCAACAGCGACTCGGAGCTGACCGACGACATGGTCCGCGACATCGAGGACATGGATGCGATTCTCGACCAGTTCCTCGCCTTTATCCGCGACGGGCGCGACGAGCCCCTGGAAGAGATCGACCTGCGCGAGCTGATCCGCGAGGTGGTCGCACCCTACAACCAGCAGCGGGAGCTGGTGCGCCTGTGCCTGGAGCCGCTGCCGGTGATTCCCGTGCGCCGGGTGTCGATCAAGCGCCTGCTGGTCAACCTGATCGAAAACGCCCTGCGCTACGGCGGCGATGCGGTGGAGGTGGCCGCCTCGCTGTCCGGCACGCACAACGCGCCCTACGTGGTGCTGAGCGTGCTCGACCGTGGCACGGGCATCGATCCGGCGGAACTGAGCAGCATCTTCAATCCCTTCATTCGCGGCGACCGTGCCCGCGGTGGGCAGGGCGCCGGGCTCGGCCTGGCCATCGTCAAGCGCATCGCCGCCCTGCACGGCGGCAGCGTCGAGCTGCGCAACCGCTCCGGCGGCGGTCTGGAAGCGCGGGTGTGCCTGCCGCTGGGCCTGCTGCTGCCGCGCGACGCGGCGTGAGCGCCGGCAGAGCGCTGCAGCGACCCTGGAGGCGGGGCTAGCCGCGGCCCTTGGTGCGGGTCAGGTGCGGCATGGCGGTCTTTTCCATGTACTCGATGATCATCCCGGCGACGTCCTTGCTGGTGGTGGTTTCGATGCCCTCCAGGCCTGGGGAGGAGTTCACCTCCATCACCAGGGGGCCGTGGTGGGAGCGCAGGATGTCCACCCCGGCGACCGACAGACCCATGACCTTGGCCGCGCGCAGGGCGGTCATGCGCTCCTCCGGGGTGATCTTGATCAGGCTGGCCTCGCCGCCGCGGTGCAGGTTGGAGCGGAACTCGCCCGGCTTGGCCTGCCGCTTGATCGCCGCGATGACCTTGTCGCCGACCACGAAGCAGCGGATGTCGGCGCCGCCGGCCTCCTTGATGTACTCCTGCACCATGATGTTCTGCTTGAGGCCCATGAAGGCCTCAATCACCGACTCGGCGGCCTTCTGGGTTTCGCACATGACCACGCCGATGCCCTGGGTGCCCTCCAGTACCTTGATGATCAGCGGCGCGCCGTTGACCATCTGGATCAGGTCGGGGATGTCGTCCGGCGAGTGGGCGAAGCCGGTCACCGGCAGGCCGATGCCCTTGCGCGAGAGCAACTGCAGCGAGCGCAGCTTGTCCCGCGAGCGGGTGATGGCCACTGATTCGTTGAGCGGGAACACCCCCATCATCTCGAACTGGCGCAGCACCGCGCAGCCGTAGAAGGTCACCGAGGCGCCGATGCGCGGAATCACCGCATCGAAGCCTTCCAGCGGCTGGCCGCGATAGTGGATCTGCGGCTTGTGGCTGGCGATGTTCATGTAGGCGCGCAGGGTGTCGATCACCACCATCTCGTGGCCGCGCTGCTGCCCGGCTTCGACCAGGCGGCGGGTGGAATAGAGGCGCGGGTTGCGCGACAGGACAGCGATTTTCATGGGGCACCCGGAAGGTCGAGAAGCGAGGGTTTGTCTTGAACATAGGTCAGCGCCGGGTTGACCACCAGCTGGCCGTCGATCAGCGCCTTGGAGCCGAGCAGCACGCGGTAGCGCATGGTCTTGCGGCAGGTCAGGGTGAATTCCACCGGCCAGTGGCGGTCGCCGAGGATCAGCAGGGTACGGATCGTGTAGCGGCTCTGCACGTGGCCGGTGGAGCTCTTGATGCGCTTGACCGCCACCAGCGGCGCCTCGCAGCGATGGCGCCGCTGCACCAGGGTGCCGAGGTGCGCGGTGAAGCGCACCCAGTCGGCGCCGTCGCGCTCGAACGGCTGGATATCGCTGGCGTGCAGGCAGGAGGTGCTGGCGCCGGTGTCGATCTTCGCGCGCAGGCCGACCATGCCCAGTTCCGGCAGGTTGATCCATTCGCGCAGGCCGATCACGCTGAGATGGTCGAAGGTCTTCACACTGGGCAGATTCCGTTGGGCCTGACTGGCCTATGGTCCCGGCATTCTAGTTGTGCCCCGGGACAACTGCATCAGGCAGAATCGTGGCCTGGCAGCATTTTTTGATCGAGAGAGCGATGAGCGAGAAAGACGACGACAGGGTGCGCCTGGACAAGTGGCTGTGGGCGGCGCGCTTCTACAAGACCCGCGCCCTGGCCAAGGCGGCGATCGAGGGCGGCAAGGTGCATTGCCGGGGCGAACGCTGCAAGCCGAGCAAGGAGCCGAAGGTCGGCGATGAACTGCAGATCCGCAGCGGCTTCGACGAGCGTACGGTGGTGATCCAGGCGCTGTCGGTGGTGCGGCGGGGGGCGCCGCAGGCCCAGGAGCTGTACACCGAGACCGCCGACAGCCTTGCCCGCCGCGAGCTAGCCGCGGCGCAGCGCAAGGCCGGCGCCCTGGGCGTGCAGACCGATGGTCGGCCGACCAAGAAACAGCGGCGCCAGCTGCACCAGTTTCGCGGCAGTCAGGACGACTGAGGCGCGCCCGACTGTGGCGTGTGCTGCGGCGAAACCACCTGCAGTCGGTTGATCAGCGGCAGCCGTTGCAGCGGCGCCCATAGCGGCTGACAGGCCCATTCCAGGCCCCTGGCGATATGCCCGGCGAGCGGCGTGCAGTAGCCCCAGGCGAAGCTGACCAGGGCGATGAACAGCCCGCCGACCGCCACGTCCACCAGCCAGTGGGCGCCGGCGACCAGGCGCGGCAGCATGAACAGCACCACCAGTGCCAGGCTCACCGCCAGCTTCCAGCCACGGCTGAACAGGGCCATGAACAGGCCCCAGAGCAGCAGCACCGAGGCATGGTCGCCGGGGAAGCTGCGGCTGGAGCGGTCCTTGAGTTCGAACAGGCGCTCCAGCTCGGGGAAGGCGCCGCTCAGATGGAAGCTGCCAGGCACCTGCATCGAGGGGCTTTCGTGCTGCCATCCGAGCAGGGTGACCAGCTTGCTGAACACCACGCGCACCACCAGCAGCACCACCAGCAGGGCAA
Organism: Pseudomonas sp. LPB0260; assembly: GCF_013388395.1. Lineage (NCBI taxonomy): Bacteria > Pseudomonadati > Pseudomonadota > Gammaproteobacteria > Pseudomonadales > Pseudomonadaceae > Pseudomonas > Pseudomonas sp. LPB0260. The sequence continues at coordinate 1,562,160 of NZ_CP058247.1, forward strand.
TGAAGGTGAACAGCGCCGGGCGCAACTCGCCTGTGCGGAACGCCCAGCGCGTGTGCAGCAGCAGGCTGAGCATCAGGCCGCCGATCAAGGCGTCGCTGGGGCGCAGGCTGGTCAAGGCCCAGAACCAGTCCCATAGCGGGTAGTGATTGAGCGAGCCATTGAGGCTCTGGAACAGCCACAGGTCGGCGGCGTCCCACAGTGCGCGGGTGGCTGGCAGCAACCAGCTGGCGAGCAAGGCGGCGGCCAGCAGGTTGAGACCGAGCAGGGCCGGCCATCGCCAAGTGGCTTGGATACGGTTGTCTTTATTCATAGAATGTCGCTCCTTAATCTTCCCTGATCGTAATGGCGCCGCGCTTTATATAGATGCAGCGCCATTTTGTCATCTGTTGTTCACATCTGGTTGCCCCATGCACGATTTCGATCACACCCAGCGTTTCCTGTTCGACGATACCGATGTCCGCGGCGAGCTGGTCGGCCTGGGCGCGAGCTACCAGCATGTGCTGGCCAAGCACCCCTATCCGCAGCCGGTCGCCCAGTTGCTCGGCGAATTGCTGGCCGCGGCGTCGCTGCTGATCGGCACCCTGAAGTTCGACGGCCTGCTGGTGCTGCAGGCGCGCTCGTCCGGCGCGGTGCCCTTGCTGATGGTCGAGTGCTCCAGCGATGGCGAGTTGCGTGGCATTGCCCGCTACCACGCCGAGCAGGTGGCCAGCGATGCCGGGCTGGCCGAGCTGATGCCCGATGGCGTGCTGGCGATCACCGTCGACCCGAAGAATGGCCAGCGCTACCAGGGCATCGTCGACCTGGAAGGCGCCACCCTGGCCGACTGCCTGACCAACTACTTCGCCACCTCGGAACAGCTGCCCACGCGCTTCTGGCTGTGCGCCGACGGTCAGCGCGCCCGCGGTCTGCTGCTGCAGCAGCTGCCGGCCGACCGCCTGAAGGAAGCCGAGGCCCGCGAGGCCAGCTGGCAGCACCTGGTGACCCTGGCCAGTACCCTGACCACCGAGGAACTGCTCGGCCTGGACAACGAAACCCTGCTGCACCGCCTCTATCACGAGGAGGCGCTGCGCCTGTTCGAGCCGCGCCAGCTGTGCTTTCGCTGCAGCTGTTCGCGCGAGCGCTCGGCCCGGGCGCTGATCAGCCTGGGGCAGGCCGACGCCGAGCTGCTGCTCAGCGAGCATGCCGGGCGGGTGGTGATCGACTGCCAGTTCTGCAACCAGCAATACGGTTTCGATGCCGCCGATGTCGCCCAGCTGTTCGCCGGCGGCGGCAGCGAGGAACCCTCGGATACGCGCCACTGAGGCGATAGCGGGCGCCTATCGGCCCGCTTGGCGGATCGGGTACTGCCAAGGAATGTGCTTTCTGGCATACTCCCGCGACTTTTTATCGCTGTAGTAGTGCGCAAACCTTTACTACAAAACGTTTGGAAGACTCGGCCCGCGGGCCGACGGGGACTCACATGACGCAAGCCAACAACGCCGTGTACACCGACATCAGCGCCGCCCAACTGGTCGAAGAAGCCCTCCGTCGCGGCGAAGGCGAACTGGCCGCCAACGGTTCTCTGGTGGTCCGCACCGGCCAGCGCACCGGCCGCTCGCCGGCCGACCGCTTCATCGTTCAGGAGCCGAGCACCGAGGCGAAGATCGCCTGGGGCCCGATCAACCGGCCATTCCCGGCGGACAAGTTCGATGCCCTGTGGGACCGTGTGCAGGCGTTCTCCGATGCCCAGGACAGCTTCGTCTCCCACGTTCACGTAGGCTCCGCCGAAGCGCACTACCTGCCGGTCAAAATGACCACCGCCACCGCCTGGCAGAACCTCTTCGGCCGCTGCCTGTTCATCGAGCCGGCGCAGTACAACCCGGCCGCCAAGGCTGAGTGGCAGGTGCTCAACGTCGCCAACTTCGAGTGCGTGCCCGAGCGTGACGGCACCAACTCCGACGGTTGCGTGATCATCAATTTCGCCGCCAGGAAGGTGCTGATCGCCGGCATGCGCTACGCCGGTGAAATGAAGAAGGCGATGTTCAGCGTGCAGAACTTCCTGCTGCCGGACGCCGACGTGCTGCCGATGCACTGCGCCGCCAACATCGGCGAGGACGGCGACGTCACCCTGTTCTTCGGCCTGTCCGGCACCGGCAAGACCACCCTGTCGGCGGACGAGTCGCGCTACCTGATCGGCGACGACGAGCACGGCTGGGGCGAGGGCGTGGTGTTCAACATCGAGGGTGGCTGCTACGCCAAGTGCATCGACCTGTCGGAGAAGAACGAGCCGGTGATCTGGAAGGCCATCCAGTTCGGCGCCGTGCTGGAAAACGTGGTGCTCGATGAGCAGCGCAACCCGGACTACGCCGACGACAGCCTGACCCAGAACAGCCGCGCGGCCTACCCGCTGAGCCATGTCGAGAAGCGCAGCGAGCGCAACCTCGGCGGCGAGCCGAACGCGGTGATCTTCCTCACCTGCGACCTCACCGGGGTGCTGCCGCCGGTGTCGATCCTCGACGAAGAGCAGGCCGCCTACCACTTCCTGTCCGGCTACACCGCGCTGGTCGGCTCCACCGAAATGGGCTCGGGCAGCGGCATCAAGTCGACCTTCTCCACCTGCTTCGGCGCGCCGTTCTTCCCGCGCCCGGCCGGCGAGTACGCCGAGCTGCTGATCAAGCGCATCCGCGGCTTCGGCTCCAAGGTCTACCTGGTCAACACCGGCTGGACCGGCGGCGGCTATGGCGTCGGCAAGCGTTTCAACATCCCCACCACCCGTGGGGTGATCGCCGCCATCCAGAGCGGCGCGCTGATCGGCACAGAGACCGAGCACCTGCCGATCATCAACCTCAACGTGCCGAAGTCGGTGCCGGGCGTCGAAACCAACCTGCTCAACCCGCGCAACACCTGGGCCGACCAGAACGCCTACGACGAGGCCGCCAAGGCCCTGGCCAAGTTGTTCATCGACAACTTCCAGAAGTTCGAGGTCAGCGACGCGATCAAGAACGCCGGCCCGCAGCTCTAAGCCGTCAGCGCGTCACGGAAAACCGCCTTCGGGCGGTTTTTTTGTATGCGTCTGCCAGGTAGAGCCAGCACCGGAAGAACTGTTGCGGTGAATCGGTCGACAGCCTGTGCTGCCTATCACGCCGGGGTGTTGAACTGTCTGCCTCGCGACGGCCGTTGTCCGTTGCAGGGGGAGGCGCCGGGGCTTACTCAGCCAGCAGCTTTCTTAGCTGTTGCTCGCGGATCGCCGGCAGGGATTGCCAGATGGCCTGAGTCAGTTGCGGGTTCTGTTGCCGAAACTGGTGGGAGAACACCAGATAGGAGTCATCCTCGTAGTACGTCTGTGGCAGCAGCTTGACCTGCTCGGTGAGGCCCAGGGTACGCAGCATATTGAGGCCGATGCTGCGCTCGCTGACATAGCCATCCAGGCGGTTCAGCGCCACCAGCTGCAGGCCGATCTTCACCGAGCGCACCGTCTCGTCGAGTACGCCGGCCTTTTTCAGGCTGTGCCAGACCACATAGCCAGGCGGCGCCCCCAGGCCGGTCTTGATACCGCTGAACTGCTGGCCATCGTAGCGCAGCTCGCCGGCCAAGGGGACGAACACCCGATACTCCTCGCGCCACAGGCGCAGTTCGGGGTCTGGCGCGGACTGCGCCCGTTTATTGGCCTTAGGGAAGGCGCCCCAGGCGTCGCGCTCGCTCGACCAGAAGGCAGCCGCTATGGCATCGACCTGGTTCTTGCGCAGCATGGCGAGGCAGCGTTTCCATGGATGGCGCAGCAGCGTCACCGGCTCGGCGTGTTCGGCCGCCGCGGCGCGGGCGATGTCAGGCAGCAGGCCGGAACGGCCATCGATATCTTGTTTGAGCAGCAGGGGCAGGTAGTCGGCATCTTCGACGCAGAGGCTCAGAGCCTCGGCCGACAGGCTGATTGAAAAGCCCAACAGAACAACAAGCCAGGCCTTCATGGGCAGTCCCCCTGACGGGTGGTCAACAGCACAAGGTTAGTTGGCCATCTACCTGGGGTAAAGCCGCTGTCGCCCGGCTTCTGGCTGTCTGGGCGTGTGTGCCGGGCCAGCACCGGGGAATGCTCTTACAATAGCCGGGCGCCTGTTTCCGGCCAGCCACGAGGAATGCCCGATGTTGCTGCACAGCCTCGCCGAAGTCTTCGGCTTTCACCAACTGCGTCCCGGTCAGGAGGCGGCGATCGGCGCGGTGCTGGCCGGGCGCTCGGCGGCGGCGATCTTTCCCACCGGCTCCGGCAAGTCGCTGTGCTACCAGCTGCCGGCCCTGCATCTGCCGCACCTGACCCTGGTGGTGTCGCCGCTGCTGGCGCTGATGCAGGACCAGCTGGCCTTTCTCGCCCGTCACGGCATCAATGCCGCCAGCATCGACTCGGCGCAGAGCCGCGAGCAGACCGCCGAGGTGATGGAGCGCGCCCGTGCCGGCGAGCTGAAGATCCTGATGATCTCGGTGGAGCGCCTGAAGAACGAGCGCTTCCGTAACTTCATCGGCCAGGTGCCGATCTCCCTGCTGGTGGTCGACGAGGCTCACTGCATCTCCGAGTGGGGCCACAACTTTCGCCCGGACTACCTCAAGTTGCCCGACTACCAGCGCCAGTTCGCCATTCCCCAGGTGCTGCTGCTGACCGCCACCGCCACGCCGCAGGTGGTGGCCGACATGCAGCGCAAGTTCGCCATCGAAGCGCAGGACGTGATCACCACCGGCTTCTACCGGGCCAATCTCAACCTGCTGGTCGAGCCGGTGCGCGGCGACGACAAGCGCCGCCGCCTGGTCGAATGGCTGGCGCCCCGGGCCGGGCAGCCGAGCATCGTCTACGTGACTCAGCAGAAGAGCGCCGAGCAGATCGCCGAGCACCTGAGCCGGCACGGCATCGCGGCCAGCGCCTACCACGCCGGCATGGCTCACGAGCAGCGCGAGGCGATCCAGCGCCGCTTCATGGCCGGCCAGGACAGCTGCATCGTCGCCACCATCGCCTTCGGCATGGGCATCGACAAGAGTGACATCCGCAATGTGGTGCACTTCGACCTGCCCAAGTCGATCGAGAACTACAGCCAGGAGATCGGCCGTGCCGGGCGCGACGGCCGCCCCTCGGACTGCCTGGTGCTGGCCAATCGCGACAGCCTCAGCCTGCTGGAGAACTTCGTCTACGGCGACACCCCGGAGCTTGCGGGCATCGAGCGGGTGCTCGAGGAGCTGCTGGGCTGCGCGCAGGACGGCCAGTGGGAGCTGATGCTGAATGCCCTCAGCGAGCAGAGCAACATCCGCCCGCTGCCGCTCAAGACCCTGCTGGTGCAGCTGGAGCTGCGTGGCATCATCGCTCCGCGTTACGCCTATTTCGCCGAGTACCGCTTCAAGTACCTGATCGAGCCGCAAGCCCTGCTGGACCGCTTCGACGGCGAGCGCCGGCAGTTCGTCGAGGCCCTGGTCGCCAGCGCGACGCGGGCACGCACCTGGTGCACCCTGGACTTCGAGGCGCTGTATCAGCGGCACCGGGCCGAGCGCAGCCGGGTGGTCAAGGCGCTGGACTATTTTCAGGAACAGGGCTGGATCGAGCTGGAAAGCAAGCAGATGACCGAGGTCTATGCGCTGCTCGACCCGCACTTCGACCCGGAGGCGCTGGGCGCCGAGCTGCATCGGTATTTCCGCCAGCAGGAGGGCAGCGAGATCGCCCGCATCCAGGCCATGCTGGCGCTGTTCGAGAGCGCGCAGTGCCTGAGCCGGCGCCTGGCCGACTACTTCGGCGACGAGCAGGCGCCGGAGCGCTGCGGCCACTGTTCCGTATGCGCCGGCCGGGTCGCCCGGCTGCCGCCGCCACCGGATCTGCCGGCGCTGGCCGGGCAGGACCTCGACCGGCTGTGTGGCGATTTCATCCAGCGCTACCGCCAGGCCCGTGGCGAGGCGCCCAGCGGCGAATGCCTGACGCGCTTTCTCTGTGGCGTCAGCGCGCCGCTGCTGACCAAACTCAAGGCGCGCAGCCTGCCCGGCTTCGCCGCGCTGCAGGCCTACCCCTACGCGGCGGTGCGCGACTGGGTGCGGGACGGGCTGCAGCCGGCTGCCGACTAATCCCGGGCGCGGGTGGCCTGGCCCTGTTCCAGGGCCCACTGCACCAGCTGCGCGGTCAGCCGGTCCGCGGCCGCGCCGAGGGCGCTCACCATCGCCGCCACCGAGCGCCCGGACGCCGCCTGGCGCACTTCGAAACGGCGGCTGGCGAGGATGCGCCGGCTGCCGCCCTGTACCAGACGCGCCTCCAGGCGGATGTGGGCCTCGGGCCGCTGGCCGTGGTAGTCGCCTTGGAAGCTGCGCAGGTCGCTGTCCAGCAGGAGGTCGGCGCGCAGGCCGCTGCTGTCGCTGCTCAGCGCGGCCAGTCGGCCGTCGTCGCGAAAGCCATCTAGCAGCCGGTCGCGCAGCAGAAGGCTGGCGCGGTCGACCCAGCGCGCGCCCTGGTAGGCGCTGAGCCGGTCGCCCTGGGGCAGCACGGCGATCCGCGTGCTGTCGAGCAGGGCGCTGGCCGCGGGAGTGTTGACCCGCAATGCCCAGTCGCTGCGCACCCCGGCGTGCGCCTGGCTGGGCAGGGCGCTGGCCGGCAAGCGATAGAGGTCCAGCGGTTCGCTTTCGGGCAGTACCGAGCAGGCGCCGAGCAGGCCGCCCAGCAGCAGGGCGCAGAGCATCCGGCTCATGGCTGGAACTCCTGTAGCCGCTCGCCGCGCAGCAGGTAGCCGGCGGGGTCCTGCTCCAGGCGGCGGGAGAACGAGCGCAGCGCGCCGAGGGTGTCGCGCAGCTCGTGGATGGCCGGGCCCAGCTCGCCGAGGCCTTGCAGGCCGCTGTCGAGCGCCTCGCGATTGTCGCCGAGCAGGCGCTCGAGGTTCCGGCTGCTGCGCTCCAGCGAGGCCATCAGCCGCTCGGTGTTGGCCAGGGTCTGGCGGCCCGGGCCGTCCAGCAGCTGGTTGGCGCTGCGCATCAGCTTGGCCGTTTCCTGGCTGGCGGCGCCGAACTCTTGCAGGGTCAGGCGCAACTGGTCGCGTCGCTCGGCGACGCTGGCGGTGGTCCGTTCCAGGTGTTCGAGGGTGCGCGACACGCGCTCGATATTGGCGTCGGAGAGCAGCCGGTCGGCGCGTTTGAGCAGGCCGCTGAGGCTCAGCAGCAGGTCGTCGCCATTGCTCATCAGCTGTGCCAGTACCGAGCGTTCGGCGATGATCTGCGGCGGCTGCTCGCCGTCGCCCAGGAGCCTGGGACTCTGCGGCGTGCCGCCGAGCAACTGGATCACCGCGATGCCGGTGATGCCGGTGATCGTCAGGCGCGCGCGGGTGTCCTGCTTGATCGGTGCCTGGCTGAGCACGCGAATGCGCGCGTGCACCTTGCGCGGGTCCTCGGGATCGAGCTCAAGGCTGGCCACCTCGCCGATGGTGATGCCGCTGTATTGCACCGCGCTGCCCTTGGACAGGCCGCTGACGGTCTCGTCGAAGACCACCACGTAGTCGCTGAGCGCCTGGTCGACCGTGGACTTGTTCAGCCACAGGGCGAACAGCAGTGCGGCGGCGAGGCTCAGCACGGCGAACAGGCCGATCAGCACATGGTGGGCGCGCGGTTCCATTCAAGGGCTCCCCGGCGCGCCGGCGGCGGCCCGTTCGGCCGCGCGTCCACGCGGGCCGTGAAAGTAGTCGCGAATCCACGGGTCGTCGAAGGCGGCGACCCGCTCCAGGCGGTCGGCCACCAGTACCCGCTGCCGCGCCAGCACCGCCACCCGGTCGCACAGGCTGTAAAGCACGTCGAGGTCGTGGGTGACCAGCAGCACGCTCAGCCCCAGGGCATCGCGCAGGGTGCGCAGCAGCTGGTCGAAGGCGCCGGCGCCGATCGGGTCGAGGCCCGAGGTCGGCTCATCGAGAAACAGGATCTCCGGGTCCATGGCCAGGGCGCGGGCCAGGGCGGCGCGCTTGACCATGCCGCCGGACAGTTCGCCCGGGTACTTGCCGCCGGCCTCCAGCGGCAGGCCGACCAGCGCCAGCTTGACCCGGGCCAGGCGCTCGGCCGCCGGACGGGGCAGGCCGGCATGTTCGATCAGCGGCAGGGCGATGTTCTCGGTCACCGTCAGCGAGGAGAACAGCGCGCCGCGCTGGAACAGCACACCGAAGCGTCGTTCCATGCGCGCGCGCCGGGCCGGCGGCAGGTGCAGCAGGTCCTCACCGAACACGCGGATCTGGCCGGAAGTGGGCTGGCGCAGGCCGAGGATGCTGCGCAGCAGCACCGACTTGCCGGTGCCCGAGCCGCCGACCACGCCGAGCACCTCGCCGCGCAGCAATTGCAGGTGCAGGTCCTGGTGCACCACCTGAGTACCGAAGCGGTTGCACAGGTCGTGCACCTCGATGATCGGCTCGGCGCTCACCAGCCCATCTCCATCAGGAACAGCGCAGCCACGGCGTCCAGCACGATCACCACGAAGATCGACTGGACCACGCTGGAGGTGGTGCGTTCGCCCACCGACTGGGTGCTGCCGGTGACCTTGAAGCCTTCCAGGCAGCCGATCACCGCGATCAGGAAGGCGAACAGCGGCGCCTTGGCCATGCCCACCAGGAAGTGCCGCACGGCGATGTTCTCCTGCAGGATGGCCAGGTACATGCTTGGCGTGATGTCCAGGCTCAGGGCGCAGACCACGGCGCCGCCGAGGATGCCGCTGAGCATGGCGACGAAGGTCAGGATCGGCAGGGCGATCAGCAGCGCCAGCACCCGTGGCAGCACCAGCAACTCCAGGGGGCTGAGGCCGAGGGCGCGGATCGCGTCGATCTCCTCGTTGGCCAGCATCGAGCCGATCTGCGCGGTGAAGGCGCTGGCCGTGCGGCCGGCCATGAGGATCGCGGTGAGCAGCACGCCGAACTCGCGCAGGAAGGAGAAGGCCACCAGGTTGACCGTATAGAGGGTCGCGCCGTAACCGGCGAGCACGGTGGCGCCGAGGAAGGCCACCACGGCGCCGACCAGGAAGGTCAGCAGGGCGACGATGGGCAGCGCGTTGAGCCCGCTCTGCTCCAGGTGCACGACCAGCGAGGTGACGCGCCAGCGACGTGGGCGCCACAGGGTGGCGAACAGGGTGGCCAGGGTCAGACCGATGAAGCCGAGCAGGGCGCCGCTCTGTCGCCACAGCCCCTCGAGGGCCGCGCCTATGGTGCCGAGCAGCTCGAGCAGGGTCGAGGGCCGCCGTGCCGGCTGCCCGCCCGCCACGCCGGCCATGGCCTGGCACACCACCTGCAGCAGGGCGCGGCGCTCCTCGGGCAGCCCCGGGGCGCTGGCCGCCAGCTCGGCCAGGCGCTGGCTGCCGAGCAGTTCGACCAGCAGCGCCGCGCCGGCGGTGTCGAGCGCGCCCAGTCCGCCCAGCTCGACCGCCGCGGCGTCCGGCAGGCTGCCGCGCAGCGCCTGCACCTGGGCTTGCAGTGCGGTGTAATGGACCAGGGTCCAGTCGCCGCCGATCCGCAGGCCCGGTGCGGCGTGCCTACCGCGCGACTGGCACGGGGTGATGTACGGGGTGGTGCTCATAGGCCCAAGCTTAGTTCGCGGTGGTCACCTGCGACGGTTCGACGGTTCGACGGCATGCGGGGCTATCGATGGCGCCGTGGCCAGGGCACTTGCTTGCCGGCCGATGAGTCCTGCGCTCACCCGATTGGGGGACTTTGCCGGCGGCGGCGGGTCGGCTATCCTGCGCGACGTGCGTCACAACTCGGCCTGCTGCACGGCCGACCCACCTGTTCGATTGGCAATGGAAGAAAGGACTCGACCATGAAAGAACAACGCAAACTCCCGGCGCTACGCGCGCACATCGACCAACTGCTCGGCAAGGGCTGGGTCATTGCCGGCCGCAATCCGCTGGCGCTGCGCAAGGGCCGCAAGAGCTGGGTGGTCAACCACGGCATGCTGATCAGCGAAGACCTCGCCGCCTGACTTCCCCTCCCGAGCGCTGATGCACCCTGGCCTATGGCCGGCGGCGCCTCGGCGCTCGCTCCGGCCGATGCAATACTCGCGCAGCTGCGACCGCGAGATCTTCCTAACCCCGACGCATTAGCCCGGTCGCGGCGCCCGCAGCGGATGCCGGCTTCGCTGGGGTGAACATCGACCGTGCAACTCGAACAAAAAAGGGCATGCCGCGGGCGTGCCCTTTTTCGTTGGCGCTTGTGGCCGGCGGAGAGCTCGATGGTGGGCGGTCGATGGGCTGCGCGTTTCCAGGCAGTTGGGGGTCGACTTCAGACATTCGCGTCACGCGTTGCAGCGCTAGCTTAGCCGGGTGCTATTTCAGCCCGACAACGTGGAGCAGACATGCAACCGATCACCGTTCTTCGCGACACCACCCCCGTCCCGGTCCTCGACGCCTGCAAGTGGGAGCGCATCGGCGGCGACCCGCACACCGTCAACCTTAATGCCTACACCTCGGAAGACGGCAAGAAGATCATGGGCACCTGGATCTGCACCCCCGGCAAGTGGCGGGTGGCCTACGACAAGTGGGAGTACTGCCACTTCCAGGAAGGCTACTGCATCATCACCCCGGACGGTCAGGAGCCGATCCACCTCAAGGCCGGCGATATCTTCGTGGTCGAGCCGGGCATGACCGGCACCTGGGAAGTGGTCGAGACCGTGCGCAAGTACTTCGTCTTCGCCTGATTGGCTGGCCGAAGCGTCCGGCCCGGCGATTGCGGGTCGGCCGCTTGCGGCACTGGCTTGTTCGGCGCGCATCTGTTAATCATGGAGGCGTCGGTGTTTGTTGGCCGATTGCATCTGGCTAGAGCCGTGCGCTGCAGTCCCACGCAGCCGGCGCCGCGACAGGAGGGCATGCAATCGACTGTAACCCCGGCCCCGCAACACCTCGAACGAACACCCAGGTCAAAACGAGGAAGCCCTATGCAAGTACAAGTGAACATTCATCAGATCGAAGGCGACGCCCGACTTCAGAAGTGGATAGGTTCGACCCTAACCGACAGGCTCGAGCGCTACTCCGATCTGCTTACCCGCATAGAAGTGCACATCAGCGACGAGAACGCCCACAAGTCCGGGCCGGATGACAAGCGCTGCCAGATCGAGGCCCGCCCCAAGGGGCAGCAGGCGATCTCGGTGACCCACAAGGCTCAGGACCTGGAGCAGGCCGTCGACGGCGCCAGCGAAAAAATGCGTCACGCGCTCGAGCATCTGGTCGGCAAGCTGGAGGCCAGGGCGACCTCGGCCAAACGCCTCGATAACGGCGAAGAGGAGCCGGTCGACGCCTTGCTGCAGGAAGAGTTTCTGGCCAAGCAGGAAGAGTTGGACCGGGCGTAACGCGCCCCTTCCCAGTTATCCAACTGATTAGCAAGAGGGGTTCCCACGCAGGTGGGAACCCCTTTTTCATGGGCCGCCGCGTCGTTCCCTGGGCAGGACCTCCGCTGCACCCATGGAAGTGTTCCCTTCGGTGCTACGACCATTGACGGGTTGACGCCTTACGCACCGAACTGCAGACACTGTGCGGGGCGCGTACATAGCCGAGCGGCGCCCGCGGGAGCGCCGCGTGGTGCCTGGCCGAGCAAGGACCGACGCACTGTGGCGTCATCTGTCATGAATGGCATAATCATGGCGTCAATAATTTGCGTAACTTTGTTTACGCCAGGTCCGCCGTCTTGTGCTCCAACTGGCGGTCATGGCTCGAGGGTTTAGTCGATCTATAGAGCAGCAGGTGATAACAATGAAAGAACCAGAGCTGCCGAACAACGAATCCGAGCGCATGGCCGCGCTCCAGGCCACTGGCCTGCTGGACTCCCCGGCCGAGGAGCGCTTCGACCGGATCACCAGGCTCGCCGCCCAATTCTTCGACGTGGGCATCTGCCTGGTGTCCCTCGTCGATGCTGAGCGGCAATGGTTCAAGTCCAGGCACGGGCTGGACGAGGAGCAGACCCCCAGGCGCCTTTCCTTCTGCGCCCATGCCATTCTCGGCACCGATATTCTCGAGGTTCCCGATACCCTGCTCGACCCGCGCTTCGCCGACAGCCCGGTGGTGACCGCTGCGCCCTTCGTCCGCTTCTATGCCGGTGCGCCAATCAGGTCGCGTAGCGGCCATGCGCTCGGCACCCTGTGCCTGGTCGACAGCCGGCCCCGGCGGCTGAGTGCGGCGCAGCGGCGGGCGCTGCGCGACTTCGCCGATTGCGTCGAGCAGGAGATCAACCTGCTCAGCGACAACGCCCTGCAGCGACAGCTGGCCGTCAGCCGCGAGCGCAGTGCGGCGGTGCTGCAGGCCCTGCCCGACATCGTCCTGCTGGTGAGTCGCGACACCCGGCTGATCGAGTGCATGGAGCATCCGGACCTGCCGGCGGCGCCCGAACAGCTGATCGGCCGCACGCTCGCCGAGGTGCTGCCGCCCGCCGCTGCCCAGGTCCTTTCCAGCAAGCTCGACGAGGCCTTCGCCACGGGGCGACTGGTCTGCTTCGACTACGAGCTGGAGGTCGCCGCTGGGCGCGCCAGCTTCGAAGCGAGAATCACCCGTATCGATCCCGACGAGGCGGTGCTGATCGTGCGCAACACCTCGCACATCACCCGCGCCCAGGCCGAGCTGGGGCGCCTGTCCGAGGTGGCCCGGCAGACCACCAATGGCGTGGTGATCTGCGCAGCGGATGGTCGGGTGGTGTGGATCAACGAGGCGTTTGCCCAGCTCACCGGCTTCACCCTCGACGAGATGCTCGGGCGGCGTCCCGGCGATCTCCTGCAGGGGCCGGACACCGACCCCGACGCGGTTGTGCACATGCGCCAGGCCTTGCGGGCGCGGCGCAGCTTCAAGCTCGACGTACTCAACTACCACAAGAACGGCGCGGCCTACTGGGTGCGCATCGCCTGCAACCCCCTGCTCGACCGCCACGGCAACTTCGACGGCTTTATCGCCATCGAGTCCGACGTTACCCAGGAGAAGCGCGACGCCGAGCGGATCGCCAACAGCGAGCGCCTGCTCGGCGCCGTGGTGGACGCCAACAGCATCGGCACCTGGAAGGTCAACCTCAAGACCGGCGAGCTGACCGTCAACCGTATCTGGGCTGGCCTGCTCGGCTATACGCTCGAGCAATTGCAGCCGATCAGCATGGACACCTGGGAGCGCCTGACCCACCCCGAGGATGTCGCCCAGTGCAAGGCGCTTCTGCAGGGTTTTGGCCGGCAATCCGAGGATTACTTCCAGGCCAATGTGCGCATGCGTCACGCCGATGGACGCTGGGTGTGGATCAACATGCGCGGGCGCGTGGTGGCCCGGACGGCGGCCGGCAAGATCGAGGTCATGCTGGGCACGCACTTCGACATCAGTAGCCAGGTGCACGCCGAGCAGAGTCTGCGCGAGCAGTCCGAGCGCATGCGGGTCATCGTCGACAACATGCTCGATGGCGTCATCTCGATCGACGCCAAAGGCACGATCAAGTCGTTCAACGCCGCGGCGCAAGGGATCTTCGGCTACTCCGCTGCCCAGGTGCTGGGGGAGAACATCAGCATGCTGATGCCGGAGCACCACCACCCGCGCCAGGACTTCTACGTGAAGAACTACCTGGCCAACTATATGCGCGGCATCGCCGGGACCCAGTTGCAGCTGGACGGCGTGCGCGCGAACGGCCAGCGATTCCCCGCGGAAATAGGGGTGTCACAGGTTCAGCAGGACAGCGAGCTGCTGTTCATCGTGATAGTGCGCGACATCACCCAGCGCCGCCAGGACGAGCATGAGATTCGCCAGCTGGCCTTCTACGACGCCCTGACCATGCTGCCCAACCGCCGGCTGCTGCTGGACCGACTGGAGCAGGCCCTGGCGGCCAGCAAGCGGCACCGGCGCTACGGCGCCTTGCTGTTCCTCGACCTGGACAATTTCAAGAAGCTCAACGACACCGCCGGGCATGCCCAGGGCGACCTGCTGCTGCAACAGGTGGCCGAGCGCCTGCGCCGCGCGGTCAGGGAGGGCGATACGGTATCGCGCCTGGGCGGCGACGAGTTCGTGGTGATGATCGAGGAGCTCGGCGCCGATGTGGACGAGACGGTGAACCATGCCGAGCATATCGCGCAGAAAGTCCTCGCGGCGCTGAGCAGAAGTTTCGACCTGGCGGGTAACGAGTATCACAGCACCCCGAGTATCGGCGTCACCCTGTTCCAGGGCAGCTCCAGCAGCGAGGATGTGCTCAAGCAGGCCGACATGGCGATGTATCAGGCCAAGGCCTCGGGCCGCAACAGCATCCGCTTCTTCGATCCGGCGATGCAGGTCGCGGCGATGACCCGGATCAGTCTGGAAAGGGATCTCCACGATGCCCTGCAGCAGCGCCAGTTCGAGCTCTACTACCAGCGCCAGGTCGATCAGTCCGGGGCCACCGTCGGCGCCGAGGTGCTGTTGCGCTGGCGCCACCCGCAGCAGGGATTCGTATCCCCGGCGAACTTCATTCCGGTGGCCGAGGAAACCGGGCTGATCGTGCCCATCGGTCGCTGGGCGCTGGAGGAGGCGTGCCGCTGCCTGGCGCGCTGGGCGGCGGACGCGCGGAAATCGGCGCTGACCATCGCGGTGAACATCAGCGTGGCGCAGTTTCTCCGCGAGGACCTGGAGCAGACGGTGCTCGCCGTGCTGCGGGAGACAGGCGCCAATCCGGCGCGGCTCAAGCTGGAAATCACCGAGAGCCTGCTGGCCAGCGACATCCACCGGATCACCGCGCAGATGGCGGCGATCCGTCGCCACGGCGTGATCTTTTCCCTGGATGACTTCGGCACCGGCTACTCGTCGCTGACCTACCTGAAGCGGCTGCCGCTCAACCAGCTGAAGATCGACCAGAGCTTCGTGCGCGACATCCTCCGCGACAGCAACGACCTGGCCATCGCCCAGACCATCGTCGCCCTGGCCGAGACCATGGGCCTGGACGTGATCGCCGAGGGGGTCGAGACCCAGGCGCAGCGCGCCTTGCTGCACGAGATCGGCTGCAACCACTACCAGGGCTATCTGTATGGCCGGCCGCAGTGCCTGGCGGAGTTCGAGCAAGGCTTCAGCGCCGTCAGCTTCGCCGATTGAGGCGCCTCGACTGCCGGCGGCGCCGCCTGTGCGCGGGCTCCGGCGGTCCGGCGTCCCGGCGGTCCGGCGCTCCGGCGCCTTAGCCGGGCCCGACAAGCCCGCAGGTCTGGGCGGTGTCTTGGCGCGCCTCGGGTAGCGGCTGGCCGATCAGCTGCTCGATCTCTTCGGCCGGGCGCGGGCTGCTGAACAGGTAGCCTTGCAGCAGGTCGCAACCTTCGGCGAGCAGGAAGGACAGGTGGCTCTGGTCCTCCACGCCCTCGGCGACCACCTGCATGCCGAGCGAATGGGCCATGGTGATGATGGCCGAGAGGATCACCCCGTTGTTGTTCTCCTGCAGGTTGAGAATGAAGCTGCGGTCGATCTTGAGGATGTCGATCGGCAGGGTCTGCAGGTAGCTGAGCGAGGAATAGCCGGTGCCGAAATCGTCGAGGGCGATCTGTATGCCGAGCTCGCGCAGGGCGTGGAGGTTTCCCAGTACCTGTTCGCGGCCCTGCAGGACGGCGGTTTCCGTCAGTTCGATATAGAGCTCGTCGGCGCCCAGCTGGTGCTTGCGCAGGAGCCGGGAGATCTGCCTGGCGAAACCCGGCTGGGCCAGTTGCACGCTGGAGACGTTGACCGCGACCCGCAGCCGCGGCAGGCCGCGCTGTTTCCAGGCGACCAGCTGGCGCGCGGCCTGCTCCAGCACCCAGTCGCCAATGGGCAGGATCAGGCCATTCTCCTCGGCAATCGGAATGAACTGGTCCGGCGGCACCATCCCCAGCTCCGGGTCGTTCCAGCGGATCAGCGCCTCCACCGACTTCATGCGCAGGCTGCGGCTGTCGACTATGGGCTGGAACTGCAGGTGGAAGTTGAGCGCCTCCACCGCGCTGTGCAGGCGCTGGTCGAGCAGCACGCGCTCCTGGGAGCGCGCGGCGATGGCGCTGGAGAAGAACTGGTAGGTGCTCTTGCCGCGGGTCTTGGCCTGATACATCGCCAGGTCCGCATGCTTGACCAGGTCTTCCACGCTCCTGCCGTCGTCGGGGTAGATGGCGATGCCGATGCTGCAGCCGATATAGCACTCGCTGCCTTCGAGGTCGATCGGCTCGGCCAGCGCCGCGATGATGCGCTCGGCCACCGGGCCGGCCAGCTGATCGGCCTCCGGGTGGCAGAGCAGCAGGGTGAACTCGTCGCCGCCCAGGCGCGCCATGTCGCGGCCGACCTCGATGCCTACGGGGCGGCTCAGGTAGTCGTAGCCGCGCAGGTTGGCCTGGAAGATCTCGGTCACCTTCACCAGCAGGCGGTCGCCGGCGGCGTGGCCGAGGGTGTCGTTGACGTGCTTGAAGTTGTCCAGGTCGAGGAACAGCAGGGCGAAGCGCCCTCCGTGCTGGCGCGCCTGCTCGATCTCGCGGCGCAGGGTCTTGATGAACATCAGGCGGTTGGGCAGCCCGGTCAGGCTGTCGCTGTAGGCCAGGCTGCGGATCTGCTCGTTGGACTGGTACAGGGCCAGGCTCATCTGGTTGAAGGAGCGACTCAGCTCGCCGATCTCGTCGTCGTTCTGCACCGGCACCTGCACCAGTTGCTGGCGCTGGCCGAGCGATGCCAGGGCCTTGTTGAGGCGCTCCACCGGCCGCAGGAACTGGCTGCGGATCACCAGCAACAGCAGCGGCACGGACAGGCCGATGGCCGCCAGGCAGATCAGCAGCACCAGATTGCCGATGGTGCGCGATTCGTCGAGCAGCACGGCCTCGGGGATCAGCAGGTGGATCCACAGGTCATCGCTCAGGCGCCTGGCGCGGTGCAGGTAATCCTGGTCGGCGAGCTGGACCCAGCGCTCTGCGTTTTCCGTCGAGGTCAGCGGCGACAGGTCGAGCTGGCTCAGCCCCGGTAGATGCTCGATTTCCCGGGAGGCCGCCAGAGGCCGGCCACGGGCGTCGCTCAGGAGCATGCCGCCCTGGGGCCAGGGCGAGGGCGACAGGGTGTCGAGCAGCGCCTGCAGGCTGACGGTCAGGCTCAGGTAGCCGCGCAACTGCGGCGTGGCGTTATAGGAGTCGAGCGAGAGGTCGATCAGGTGGACGGCCCGCGTCACATAGAGCGCCAGCTGTCGATTGTCCGGGTTGATGGCGATGAGGTTGACGTTGGCGTCCCGCTTGGCGCCCCGCATGGCCAGGAAGAAGGGGCTCTGCCCTTCCTCTTCGGTCAGGTTGGCCAGCGCGCCGTCGTCGACGCGCAGGTCTTCGAAGCCGTCCGGCAACAGCACGCGGATCTCGTAGTACTGCGGGAATACCCCCTGGATGCTGCTGAGCTTGCGCTGCAACGGTCGCTGCAGCAGGGCATAGCGCTCTTGCGCATCGCCGGCCAGCAGGTACTTCTGCAGCAGCGGGTCTTCGGCGAACAGCTGCACGTTGGCGCCGGCGCTGTCGATCAGCTGGCGCAACTGGGCGTCGACCCGATCCAGCAGCAACTGGGTCTGCTGGTCACCGCGCTGCTGGGCGCTGTGCTTGAGCTCGACAAAGGCCAGGAAGCCCGCCAGCAGCAGCGGGGCGGTGATCAGGGGCACGACCAGCAGGGGCAGGCGTATGCGCAGCTTCATCATGGCCTCACATGGCCGGAGCTTTAGGGTTCAAAGGCGCGGGCGCCTAGTTCAGAACGCGGGCACTGATCTGGTTGCGCAAACGCTGGGCGCGGGCTGGCTGCTCGGTATAGAACTCGGATGTGGTCAGGCTGCCGGCATCGGGATAGATGCTCGGATCGTCCAGCATGGCCTTGGGCAACAGGGCCCGGGCCGCGTGGTTGGGCGATGCGTAATGGGCGAACAGCGCCTGCCGGGCGGCCTGGGTCGGCTCGTTGAGAAAGTCGAGGAAGGCATAGGCCAGGTCGACGTCCTGCGCCTTGGCGCCCAGGGTGAAGTAGTCGACCCAGAGGTTGCCGCCCTCCTGGGGCAGCACGTAGCGCAGCTTGTCGTTGTATTCCCTGAGCATGAGTGCATCGCCGTTGTAGATGATGGTGGCGACGATCTCGCCGCTGAGAATCGGCGAGTGCTCGTCGAGGGACACGGCGTCGTAGGTGCGCACGTGGGGTTTCTGCTCGAGCAGCAGCGCTTCGGCGGCCTTGAGTTGCGCCGGGTCGCTGCTGTTGAGCGAGTAGCCGAGGGCCTTGAGGCTGGCACCGATGAATTCGCGGCCGTCCTCGAGCATGGCAATCTTGCCCTGCAATTCCGGGGCCGGCCGGAGCAGTTGCAGCCAGCTGGTGATCGGCGTGCTCACCAGGTCGCTGCGATAGAGGATGCCCAGGGTGCCCCAAAAATAGGGCACGCCATAGTCCTGCGCGGCGGGAAAGGCCTGCAGCCAGCGTGCGTCGAGGTGCTTGAAGTTGGGCAGGCGGGCATGCTCCAGCGGGGCGATCCAGCCGCGTTTGGCGTAGCTGGCCAGGTCGCTGCCGGCGACCAGAATCAGGTCGTAGCCCACCGCGTCGTTCTCCATCAGCAGGCGGGTGCGGTCGTCGTCGGAGCTGTACAGGCTCTCCACCACCTTGACCCCATGCGCCTTCTCGAAGGCCTCGACCACTTCCGGAGCCAGATAATCGCCCCAGTTGAGGATCGTCAGCTGGCGCTGGCTGGCCTGGCCGAGCAGCGGTAACAGCACCAGAATGGTGCATAGGAGGAAGCGGTTTTTCTGCATGCTTAGGCGTCCCTGTTATAGCTATCGGCGTTGTTCAAGCGTAGCTGCCTTTTTGCCACCTTGGTCCAGCCCAGGGGGCTCAGCCCCGGTACCCCGTGGGTCAGCGGGCTGTCGCTGCGCTGACCGGCAGATCGGCCAGGGCGGCGCGGCGGCCACGCTTGAGGTCGACGCTGGCGAGGATCAGCAG
Source organism: Pseudomonas sp. LPB0260 (assembly GCF_013388395.1). Lineage (NCBI taxonomy): Bacteria > Pseudomonadati > Pseudomonadota > Gammaproteobacteria > Pseudomonadales > Pseudomonadaceae > Pseudomonas > Pseudomonas sp. LPB0260. The sequence continues at coordinate 1,581,013 of NZ_CP058247.1, forward strand.
GCCGAGGACGAAGTAGCCGCCGGTGATCAGGATCGCCAGGCGGTGGTCGCCGCCGGACAGCCAGCTGGTCAGGCCGTAGGTCATCGGGCCGAGGATCGACGACAGTTTTACCGCCTGGCCCCACAGGCCGAAGAACTCAGCCAATCGCGTCGGCGGCGCCAGCAGGCCGACGATGGCGCGCCCCGCCGACTGGCTGGCGCCCATGCACAGGCCGGCGATATTGGCCGCCAGCCAGAACAGCGGCGGCCCCTCGGCGGCCCAGGCCAGGCCGACCATCAGCAGCCAGCCGAGCAGGGTAAGGGCCAGGGTGGCGCGATGGCCGAGACGGTCCTGCAGATAGCCGAACAGCACCGCGCCGATGGAGGCGGTGACGTTGACCAGCAGGATCAGCAGCAGGGTGTCCTGGGTGGAGAAGCCCATCGCCTGGTTGGCGTAGATCGCCGCCAGGGTGATTACCGCGGCGATGCCGGCCTGGTAGCAGACGGTGCAGGCGAGAAAGCGCAGCAGGTCGCGGTAGCGCCGGGTCTCGCCCAGGGTGCGGGCGAAGCGCCGCCACGCCACGCCCGCGTCATGCCGCGCGCCGGGCTGCAGCTGCGGCAGGCTGCGCTCGCGCAGGAAGAGGAAGGTCGGCAGGCTGGCCAGGGCGAACAGCGCCGCGGTGATCAGCATGCACACCGGCACGAACTGGGCGGCCGTATGGCCCTGGGCCTGGGCCCAGGCGACATAGGCCAGGCAGCTGCCGAGGCTGACCAGGCCGCCGATATAGCCCAGGCCCCAGCCCCAGCCGGAGACCCGGCCGATGGCGTCCTCGCGGGCGATTTCCGGGAGAAAGGCGGCGATCAGGTTCTCGCCGCAGCCGAAGCAGAAGTTCGACAGCAGCAGAAAAAGCAGCGCCAGGCCCAGGGCGCCCGGTCCGGCCAGCGCCAGGGCGGCGGTGCCGGCGACGCAGCCCAGGGTGCTGTACAGCAGCAGGCGCTTCTTGCAGGCGAAGGCGTCGGCGTAGGCGCCCAGCAGCGGCGCGCCGATGATCACCAGGGCGTAGGAGAGCGACAGGCCGCTGGTCCAGGCCAGGGTCGCCCAGCTGGCGCCACCCGCGACCACGGCGACGAAATAGGCGCTGAACACCGCGGTGATCACCACCGTGGTGTAGCCGGAGTTGGCGAAGTCGTACATCGCCCAGGCCCAGGCTTCTCGGCGGTCGACGCCGCGGGCGAGGCTGGCTGACATGGGGAATCTCCATTTGGCTGCGGCGATGGGGCAAGCCTAGCCGCGGCTGACGCAGGCGGCGAGAGGGGCTGCGGCTATAACCACGGGCCTGTTATGGGCCAGAGTTATTATCGCCCTGGCCGGCAAAGGCTTATGGTGCTTAGGCGAGGGTGTTCGCCAACGACCGCCCATTGCTGAGGAGTCGCCGATGAGTCGCCTGCCTCATGCCACAGCCAACGATGCGGATGACCGAGGGACGGCGCAGAAGCTGCTGGAGATAGTCCGGCAAACCGTGCTCGAGTTGCGCCCGCATGCCGCCGATGAGGCGGCCATCAGCCTGCACAGCGTGCTCGATCGCGACCTGGGCCTGGACAGCCTGGGCCGGGTCGAGCTGTGGTCGCGCATCGAGCGCGAGTTCGGCGTGCGCCTGCCCGAAGCGCTGTTCGCCAGCGCTGACACCCCCCAGGACCTGCTCGTGGCCCTGCGCGTCGAGCGCGGGGTGGTGCCCGAGCCGGAGCCCGCCAGCGAACCCGAGAGGGTCGCAACGGCGGCGGATCGGCGCACCCCGGAGCAGGCGCAGACGCTGATGGAGGTGCTAGACTGGCATGTGCGCGCGCATCCGCAACGCTGCCATGTGCGCCTGCTGGGCGACGGCGAGGCGAGCGACGACATCAGCTACGCGGCGTTGCAGCGGGGTGCCCAGGCGGTCGCCGTCGGCCTGCAGCAGCGCGGCCTGGAGGCCGGGCAGCGGGTGGCGCTGATGCTGCCGACCGGGCGCGACTTCCTCTTCGGTTTCTTCGGCATTCTCCTGGCCGGTGGCGTGCCGGTGCCGATCTATCCGCCGATGCGCCTGTCGCAGATCGAGGACCACCTGCGCCGCCAGGCCGCCATCCTCGGCAACGCCGAGGCCAGCATGCTGATCACCGTCAGCGAGGCCAAGCTGCTCGCCCATCTGCTCAAGCCCCAGGTGCCGAGCCTGGGCGAGATCGCCAGCGTCGCCGAACTGTCCGCGAGCAGCGGCGCCCTGCGCGCCCAGCCCCGCCAGGCCGGGGACCTGGCCTTCCTGCAGTACACCTCCGGCAGCACCGGCCAGCCCAAGGGGGTGATGGTCAGCCACGCCAACCTGCTGGCCAACCTGCGCGCCATGGGCAAGGCCCTGAAGGTCGACGCCGAGGACGTGTTCGTCAGCTGGCTGCCGATGTACCACGACATGGGCCTGATCGGTGCCTGGCTCGGCAGCCTGTATTACGGTTTCAACCTGGTGCTGATGTCGCCGCTGGCCTTCCTCGCTCGCCCGGCGCGCTGGTTGCGGACTATCCACCAGTACCGCGCGACCCTGTCGGCGGCGCCGAACTTCGCCTACGAGCTGTGCCTGAGCAAGCTCGATGCACGCGACCTCGAAGGCCTCGACCTGAGCAGCTGGCGCCTGGCGCTGAACGGCGCCGAGCCGGTCAATCCGGATACCCTCAAGCGCTTCGCCGAGCGCTTCGCCGGCTACGGCCTGTCACCGGCGGCGTTGATGCCGGTCTATGGGCTGGCCGAGGGCACCCTGGGGGTGACCTTCCCGCCGCTGCAGCGTGGCCCGCTGATCGACTGGGTAAGCCGCGGGCCATTCCAGGCCAGCGGCCAGGCGCAGCCGGTCGAGCCGGACAGCGCCGATGCGCTGCGCTTCGTCTGTTGCGGGCGGCCGCTGCCGGGGCATCAGGTGCGCGTGGTCGACGGCCGCGACGTGGAGCTGCCCGAGCGCACCGAGGGCCATGTGCAGTTCAGGGGGCCTTCGACCACCGCCGGCTATTTCCGCAATGCCCAGGAGAGCGCGCGGGTTCGGCATGGCGAGTGGCTGGACTCCCTCGATCTCGGCTACATGGCGGGCGGCGAGCTCTACCTCAGTGGCCGCGCCAAGGACCTGATCATCCGGGGCGGGCGCAACATCTACCCCTATGACCTGGAGACCGCCGTCGGCAACCTGCAGGGCCTGCGCAAGGGCTGCGTGGCGGTGTTCGGCAGCGGCGCCGCCAGCCATGGCGGCGAGCGCCTGGTGGTGCTGGCCGAGACCCACGAGCAGGACAGTGCGGCGCGGCGTGACCTGCAGCAGGCGATCAGCCGCGTCGCCGTGGACCTCACCGGGGTGGCGCCGGACGATGTGGTGCTGGCGCCGCCGCACAGCGTGCTGAAGACCTCCAGCGGCAAGATCCGCCGCGCCGCCAGTCGCGAGCTGTACGAGCGCGGCGAGGTCGGCCAGCCGCGCCGCGCCGTGTGGCGGCAGCTGCTGCGCCTGGGCCAGGCGGCGCTGGGTGCCCAGGCCGGACGTCTGCTGCGGGCGCTGGGCGCCTTGCTCTACGCCGGTTATTTCTGGGCCCTGCTGCTGATCATCGCCAGCCTGACCTGGCTGGCGGTGGCGCTGCTGCCGCGGCGCAGCTGGTGCCGACGCCTGACCCGGGTGGCGGCGCGGGGCTTCCTGCGCCTGGCCGGGGTGCCGTTGAGCACCAGCGGCCTGGCCCAGCTGCGCGCGTCCGAGGTACGGGTGCTGGTCGCCAACCATGCCAGCTACCTGGACGGGGTGGTGCTGTGCGCCGTGCTGCCGCCGACCTTCAGTTTCGTCGCCAAGCGCGAGCTGGCCGAGCAGTTCGTCGCCGGGCGCTTCCTGCGCCGGCTCGGCACCTGCTTCGTCGAGCGCTTCGACGTCCAGCGCGGCGCCGCCGATGCCGAGGCCCTGGCGGCGACCCTGGCCAGTGGGCAGTCGCTGCTGTTCTTCCCCGAGGGCACCCTGAGCCGCGAGCCGGGGCTGCAGCCGTTTCGCATGGGCGCCTTCGTCCTCGCCGCGCGTGCCGATGTGCCGCTGCTGCCGATAGCCCTGGGCGGCACGCGCATGGTGTTGCGCGACGGCCAGTGGTTCCCTCACCGGGGCGAGGTCCGGGTCAAGCTGTGCGGCCAGTTGCTGGCCGACGGTCACGACTGGCTGGATGCGATCAAGCTGCGCGACAAGGCGCGGGCGGTGCTGCTGCAGCAGCTGGATGAGGCGGATCGGCTGCTGCTGGCCGGCTGAGCCCGGCAATCGCGCCCAGCAAAAAGCCCGCAGCAGGCGGGCTTTTTGTGTGTCGGCCGAGTGGCTCAGTGGTGTTTGTGCTTCTTGTGCTTCTTGTGTTTGTGGCCATGGTGATGGCCGTGGTCGCCGTGGGAGTGGCGATGGCCGTCATGGTAGTGGCCACGGTCATCCTGGCGGTTGTCGTTGGCGATGACGTTGCCCAGGGCACCGCCGGCGGCGCCGCCGAGGCCGGCGCCGATGGTCGAGCCGGTGCTGCCGCCGACCTTGCCACCGATCACCGAGCCGCCGGCGGCGCCCAGGCCGCCGCCGATGGCCGCCTCGGTCTTGTTGCCGCGCGGTGCGGTGATCACCCCACCGGCGGCGCCGCCGAGGCCGGCACCGACGGCCGCGCCGGTGCTGCCGCCGACCTGCTGGCCGATGACGTTGCCCAGGGCGCCGCCGACACCGCTGCCGATGGCGACCTTGGTGCTGTCGCCGGCGAAGGCGAGCGGGGACGCCAGGGCGCAGAATGCCAGGGCGGTGAGAAGTGTGCGCATAGGGTCGATCTCGCTAAGGTGGAAAGGGCTTGGTCCGGGGGCGATCGGTTTCAGTCGTCGTCGTGGTCGTGACCGTGATGCCAGCCGTGGCGCTTGCCGTGCTTGTGGTGCTTATGCTTGTGGCGGTGGCCATGGTGATGGTCGTCGCGGTAGTGGCGGCGGTCATCGTAGCGGCTCTTGTTGCCGTAGTAGTTGCCCAGGGCGCCGCCACCGCCGCCGCCGATCGCGGCGCCGATCAGGCCGCCGGTGGTGCCGCCGACCTGGCGACCGATGACGTTGCCACCGGCGCCGCCCAGGGCGCCACCGATGGCCGCCTCGGTGCGGCTGCGGCGGTCGGCGCCGACCACGCTACCGGCCGCGCCGCCAACCCCGGCACCGATGGTCGCGCCGGTGTTGCCGCCGACCTGCTGGCCGACCACCGCGCCCAGGACCCCGCCCAGGGCGCCGCCGATTCCGGCTTCGCTGGTGCCGGCCATGGCCGCGCCACTGACCAGGCCCAGGGACATCAGGAGGATCGAGAAATACTTCATGGCTGGGAGGACCTCTTGGTGAACATGGCGGCGATCCTCGGGCCGCGTGACGGTCCGCGCAAGCGCCTGCCGACGAGCTGCACGACTTTGCTCGCAGTTCATAAATATTTGTTTTTTGCGGAGAACTCCGGCGATCTGTGGCGGTCTGAGGCTTCTTGGTCCGGCCAGGATGGGGCGTTTTTCGCCGCGCCGGCAGTGGCGTACTGATGGCTACCCTCGGCCCGCTCCCGGCACCTGTCGGAATGTCCCAGGCCTTGCCGGAGCTGGGCGAGTGGCGCGCGCGGCTAGAGCAGGTTTTCCTTGCGCCATTGCTCCAGGGCCTGGGCCAGTGGCAGCACCTCGCCGGGACGGCTCAGGGCGTAGCCCGGCAACTGGCTGATCTGCGCCTGGAACTGCGGGTTCTGCAAGACCTTGAGCAGGGCGCCCATGGCCGGCAGGCCGAGGCTGTCCTCGCGGCACAGCAGGCAGTAGTTCTCCCGGGCCATGGGGATGAAGGTCAGGCCGAACTGGCGCGCCGCCGCCTCGACGCCGAAGCCGGCGTCGGCCATGCCGCTGGCCACGTAGGCGGCCACGGCGGCGTGGGTGAACTCCTCGTTGTGGAAACCCTTGATCGCCGCGCTGTCCAGGTTGTCGCGACGCAGCAGGCTCTCCAGCAGCATGCGCGTGCCCGAGCCCTGCTCGCGGTTGACGAAGCGCAGGTCGCCGCCCGCCAGATCGGCCAGGCCCTGGACGCCGCGTGGGTTGTCGGGGGCGAGGATCAGGCCCTGGGTGCGCATGACGAAGGTGATCACCCGCAGGTCCGGCCGCAGCCAGGGCTGGATGCGGCTCATGCTCAGGGCGCCGAGCGGGCCGAAGGGCACATGCAGGCCGGCCACCTCGCAGTCGCGGCGGTGCAGGGCGATCATCGCCTCGCTGCCGCTGCGGAACTGCACGTCCCACTCCCAGCTCGGGTCCTGTTCCAGCCATTCGCGCAGCGCCGCCACGGCGAAACCGTGGCTGGCGAAGATGCGCAGGCCCGGGTTGCCAGCCTGCAGCACCCGGTTGAGCTCCAGTTCCAGCTCGCCGGCCAGGTTGTCCAGTTGCGGCGACAGGCGTGCGCGAATCCGCTGGTCGGCCCACAGCAGCTTCTCCCCCAGCGGCGCCAGGCGTGCGCCCTTGCCGCGCTCCAGGTCGATCAGCGGGCTGCCGAAGAACGCTTGCCATTTGCCCAGCAGGTTCCAGGCGTGACGGTAGGAGTAGCCGACCCGGGCGGCGGCCTCGGTGAGCTTGCCGGTGTCGTGCACCGCTTGCAGCAGCTCCAGGCCCTGGGGGTCGAGGCTGCTGCCGTCACCCTGGTGGAAGCGCCAGCGGGGTTGGATTTCGATACGGATCATATGCTCGGTACTTCATATTTGATCGGGGGGTGGCCCATGATACTTTGCCTCATCGGGGCTTTTCTGTGCCCGAGTATAAGAACTTTATTTCATATGTGGCGAGCCAATAGGCACCGCCAGAGATAACCGGTCCATATACCGTGAATGGATCGAGTCGTCTCCCCGACAGCACCGGCTATGCCTGCCGGCTGGAGCAACGAACATGGCCACTCTTCCCCAGCGCTTCGACCCCGAGCAGTGCCAGGCCGTTACCCGTGAGGTACTGGCCGCCCACCGTGGTCAGCCCGGCGCACTGCTACCCATCCTCCACGACATCCAGGACCGCCTCGGCGCCGTGCCGCCCGAGCTGCTGCCGATGATCGCCGAGGACCTCTGCCTGTCGCGCGCCGAGGTGCATGGGGTAGTCAGCTTCTACCACGACTTCCGCGCCAGCCCGCCCGGGCGCCAGCACCTCAAGCTGTGCCAGGCCGAGGCCTGCCAGTCGATGGGGGTCAAGGCGCTGACCGCCGAACTGGAGGACAAGCTGGGCCTGCAACTGGGCGAGACCCGCGAGGACGGCAGCCTGACCTTCGAGGCGGTGTACTGCCTGGGCAACTGCGCCTGCGCGCCGAACGCCATGCTCAACGGTGAGCTGCACGGGCGGGTCGACGCCGAGGACCTGCTGGCCCTGCTGGCAGAACAGGAGGCACAGGCATGAGCGAGGCGAACATGAAAGCAGGCACCCTGACCGTCTACGTGCCGCGTGACGCCACCGCCCTGAGCCTAGGTGCCGACCGCGTGGCCCAGACCATCGCCGCCGAGGCCAAGGCGCGCAACCTGGAGATCAAGCTGGTGCGCAACGGCTCGCGCGGGCTGTTCTGGCTCGAGCCCATGGTGGAAGTGGCGACTCCGGCCGGCCGCGTGGCCTATGGCCCGGTCAAGGCCAAGGACGTGCCGGGCCTGTTCGACGCCGGCTTCCTCGAAGGCAAGGAACATGCCCTGGGCCAGGGCCTGACCGAGGAGATCGACTACCTCAAGCGTCAGGAGCGCCTGACCTTCGCCCGTGCCGGCATCACCGATCCGCTGTCGCTGGAGGACTATATCGCCCACGACGGCTACCGCGGCCTCAAGCGCGCCCTGGGCATGAGCCCCGAGGCGATCGTCGCCGAGGTCACCGAGTCCGGCCTGCGCGGCCGTGGCGGCGCGGCCTTCCCCACCGGCATCAAGTGGCGCACCGTGCTCGGCTGCCAGGCTGAGCAGAAGTACATCGTCTGCAACGCCGACGAGGGCGACTCCGGCACCTTCTCCGACCGCATGGTGATGGAAGACGACCCCTACGTGCTGATCGAGGGCATGACCATCGCCGGTCTCGCCGTCGGCGCGACCAAGGGTTACATCTACCTGCGTTCCGAATACCCGCATGCCGAGGCGGTGCTGCTTGAGACCATCAGCCGTGCCAGCGCCGCCGGCTACCTGGGCGACGACGTGCTCGGCAGCGGCAAGGCCTTCCACCTGGAGCTGCGCCGCGGCGCCGGCGCCTACATCTGTGGCGAGGAAACCGCACTGCTGGAGAGCATCGAAGGCAAGCGCGGCACCGTGCGGCCGAAGCCGCCGCTGCCGGCCATCGAGGGCCTGTTCGGCCAGCCTACGGTGATCAACAACGTGATCTCCCTGGCCTCGGTGCCGATCATCCTCGACAAGGGCGGCGCCTACTACAAGGACTACGGCATGGGCCGCTCGCTCGGCACCCTGCCGATCCAGCTGACCGGCAACATCGCCCGCGGCGGCCTGATCGAGAAGGCCTTCGGCGTCACCCTGCGCGAGCTCCTCTACGAATACGGCGGCGGCTCGGCCAGCGGCCGGCCGATCCGCGCGGTACAGGTCGGCGGCCCGCTGGGCGCCTACCTGCCGGAGTCGCAGTTCGACACCCCGCTGGACTACGAGGCCTTCGCCGCCCTCGGCGCGGTGCTCGGCCACGGCGGCATCGTGGTGTTCGACGACACCGTCGACATGGCCGACATGGCCCGCTACGCCATGGAGTTCTGCGCGGTGGAGTCCTGCGGCAAGTGCACCCCGTGCCGGATCGGTTCGACCCGCGGCGAGGAGCTGCTCGAGCAGATCATCGTGGCCCGTTCCGAAGGCCCGCAGCCGGGTCGCATCGAGCTGCTCAAGAGCCTCTGCGACACCATGCTCGGCGCCTCGCTCTGCGCCCTCGGCGGCATGACGCCCTATCCGGTGATGAGCGCTATCAACCACTTTCCCGAGGACTTCGGGGTGTCGCCAGACACCACCGAAGCCCGCTGATCCGGAGGCACTCTCATGGCCCTGTATCGTGAACTCGACTATGGCACCCCCGCCCGCACCGGCGCCCCGGTAACGGTGGAAATCGACGGCACCGCCATCACCGTGCCGGCCGGCACCTCGGTGATGCGCGCGGCCCAGGAGGCCGGTATTGCCGTGCCCAAGCTGTGCGCCAGCGACAGCCTCGAGCCGTTCGGCTCCTGCCGCCTGTGCACCGTGGAAATCGAAGGCCGCCGCGGCTATCCGGCGTCCTGCACCACCCCGGTGGAGCCGGGCATGAAGGTGCGCACGCAGAGCCCGAAGCTGGCCGAACTGCGCCGCGGCACCATGGAGCTGTACATCTCCGACCACCCGCTGGACTGCCTGACCTGCTCGGCCAACGGCAACTGCGAGCTGCAGGACATGGCCGGCGTGGTCGGCCTGCGCGAGGTGCGCTACGACCCGGTGAAGACCCACCTGGCCGAGGCCAAGGACGAGTCCAACCCCTATTTCAGCTACGACCCGGCCAAGTGCATCGTCTGCAACCGCTGCGTGCGCGCCTGTGAAGAGGTGCAGGGCACCTTCGCCCTGACCATCGACGGTCGCGGCTTCGATTCGCGGGTGGCCGCCGGCCAGGACGAGGACTTCCTCGACTCCGAGTGCGTGTCCTGCGGCGCCTGCGTGCAGGCCTGCCCGACCGCCACGCTGATGGAAAAGTCGGTGATCGAGATGGGCCAGGCCGAGCGCAGCGTCACCACCACCTGCGCCTACTGCGGCGTCGGCTGCTCGTTCAAGGCCGAGGTCAAGGGCAACGAAGTGGTGCGCATGGTGCCGAACAAGGATGGCCACGCCAACCACGGCCACTCCTGCGTCAAGGGCCGCTTCGCCTGGGGCTACGCCACCCACCCGGACCGCATCAAGGCGCCGATGATCCGCGACAGCATCGACCAGCCCTGGCGCACCGTCAGCTGGGACGAGGCGATCGGCTACGCGGCCAAGCGCTTCAAGGACATCCAGGCGCAGTATGGGCAGAACGCGGTCGGCGGCCTGACCTCCTCGCGCTGCACCAACGAAGAAGCCTACCTGGTGCAGAAGCTGGTGCGCGCCGCGTTCGGCAACAACAACGTCGACACCTGCGCCCGCGTCTGCCATTCGCCGACCGGCTATGGCCTGAAAGTCACCCTCGGCGAGTCGGCCGGCACCCAGGACTTCGACTCGGTGCTGGAAGCCGACGTGGTGCTGGTGATCGGTGCCAACCCCACCGACGGCCACCCGGTATTCGCCTCCCAGCTCAAGCGCCGCCTGCGCGAGGGCGCCAAGCTGATCGTCGCCGACCCGCGCGGCATCGACCTGGTGCGCAGCCCGCACATCAAGGCCGAGCATCACCTGCAGCTGCGCCCCGGCAGCAACGTCGCCCTGCTCAACAGCCTGGGCCACGTCATCGTCACCGAGGGCCTGGTCAACGAAGCCTTCGTCGCCGAGCGCTGCGAGCGTGATGCCTTCGAACAGTGGCGCGACTTCGTCGCCGACCAGCGCCACAGCCCCGAGGCCATGGAAGCCAACACCGGCGTGCCGGCCGCCTCGGTGCGCGCCGCGGCGCGTCTGTACGCCACCGGCGGCAACGCGGCGATCTACTACGGCCTGGGCGTGACCGAACACAGCCAGGGCTCCTCGACCGTGATGGCGATCGCCAACCTGGCCATGGCCACCGGCAACATCGGCCGCGCTGGCGTCGGCGTCAACCCGCTGCGCGGGCAGAACAACGTGCAGGGCTCCTGCGACATGGGCTCCTTCCCCCATGAGCTGCCGGGCTATCGCCACGTCTCCGACCCGGTGATCCGTCCGCAGTTCGAACAGGCCTGGGGCGTGACCCTGCTCGACGAGCCGGGCCTGCGCATCCCCAACATGCTGGCCGCCGCCCATGCCGGCACCTTCAAGGGCATCTACATCCAGGGCGAGGACCCGGCGCAATCCGATCCGGACACCCAGCACGTCACCGACGCGCTGAAGGAAATGGAATGCGTGGTGGTGCAGGACCTGTTCCTCAACGAGACCGCCAAGTTCGCCCACGTGTTCCTGCCGGGCGCCTCGTTCCTCGAGAAGAACGGCACCTTCACCAACGCCGAGCGGCGTATCTCGCCGGTGCGCAAGGTGATGCCGCCGCTGGCCGGCAAGGAAGACTGGGAAGTGACCGTGGCGCTGTCCAACGCCCTCGGCTACCCGATGAACTACACCCACCCGTCGCAGATCATGGACGAGATCGCCAGCCTGACCCCAACCTTCACCGGGGTCAGCTACGCCAAGCTCGACCGCATGGGCAGCATCCAGTGGCCGTGCAACGACGAGGCGCCGGACGGCACGCCGATCATGCACGAGGACGCCTTCGTGCGCGGCAAGGGTCGCTTCATGGTCACCGAGTACATCCCCACCGAGGAGCGCACCTCGCGCAAGCGGCCGCTGATCCTCACCACCGGACGCATCCTCTCGCAGTACAACGTCGGCGCGCAGACCCGCCGCACCTCGAACAGCTCCTGGCACTCCGAGGACGTGCTCGAACTGCATCCGGTGGACGCCGAGGACCGCGGCATCAAGGACGGCGACTGGGTCGGCATCAACAGCCGTGCCGGTGAGACCGTGATGCGTGCGGTGGTGACCGAGCGCATGCAGCCGGGGGTGGTCTACACCACCTTCCACCATCCGGAGTCCGGCGCCAACGTGATCACCACCGACAACTCGGACTGGGCGACCAACTGCCCCGAGTACAAGGTCACCGCGGTGCAGGTCAGCAAGGTCGAGGCGCCGTCCGAATGGCAGAAGGAGTTCCAGAGCTTCACCCAGGAGCAGCTCGACTTCCTGCCGCGGATCAAGGTGACCCAGCTCTGACCGACGCCGGCGGGCCCTCCGGGTGAGGGCCCGCCGACATTCTTCCTCCACTCTTCGAGCGCAAAGAGGTTCGCAGATGGGCATGAACGCCACGCAACTGATCAAGATGGCCAACCAGATCGGCGCCTTCTTCGCTTCCCAGCCGAATCCCGCGCAGGCCCGCGCGGATTTCGCCCTGCACCTGAAGAAGCAATGGGACCCGCAGATGCGCACCGCGCTCTACGCGCACATCGACGCCAGCAGCGGCGAGGGCCTGAGCCCCTTCGTCCTCGAGGCCATGCAGGGTGAGCGCGAGCATATCGAGCCGGTGGCCCGGAGCGCCTGATCGATCGGTCGGCACCTGGCCTGGTTCAGGTGTTGCCTACAACAAAAAGCCCGCGCGATGCGGGCTTTTTGTTGTCTGGACCAGACCGGGTTTAGCCCCCGCCGGCAAACGGCGCCGGGCTGTATACCCGCGGGGCGCTGTGGTGCGGCAGGTGGATCAGGTTGAGGTGGTGGCGGCGTGCCCATTGCACGGTGAGGCTGGTCGGCGCCGACAGGCTGACCAGGGTGCCGATCCTGGCGCGCACCGCCTTGTGGATCAGTTCCAGGCTGCAGCGGCTGGTGACCAGGGCGAAGCCTAGCTGCGGCTCGAGGCGCTCGCGCAGCAGGGCGCCGATCAGCTTGTCCAGGGCGTTGTGGCGGCCGATGTCTTCGCGGCACAGGCGGATCTCGCCGCTGCCGTCGACGAAAGCCGCGGCGTGCAGGGCGCCGGTCTGCCGGGCCAGGCGCTGCGCGCTGCCGATGCGCTCGCGCAGCCCCTGCAGGTGTTCGGCCGGCGGCAGCGGGCTGGCGGTCAGGGTGTCGAGTTGCGGCAGTGCCTGCTCCAGCGCCTCGACGCCGCACAGGCCGCAGCCGCTGGTGCCGGCCAGGTTGCGCCGATGCTGCTTCAGGGCCCAGAAGGCGCGGCTGCTGATCTGCACCTCGGCGCTCAGGGCGGCGCCGGCGCGTTTGACCTGGATGTCGTAGATGTCGTCGAGGCCGTCGACCAAGCCGCCGCTGAGGCTGAAACCGGCGACGAAGTCCTCCACCGCCGAGGGCGAGACCATCATCACCGCGTGGCTGATGCCGTTGTAGCTGATCGCCAGGGCGCATTCCTCGGCCAGCACCGCCTCGCCGCGCGCGCCGGCGCCATCCAGTTCCTGGTAGGCGTAGGCATCCCGGGGCTGGTCGTTGGCGCTTTCGCCTGTCGGCGAGTCGAGTGCGGCGCGCGGCATGTTCGGCGTTCCGTAAGGGTTATGGGCCTAGCCTAAGCCCGTGGGGCGCGGGCGTCTAATGCTGCGCGCGGCGATGCCGAGCGCAGGCAGCCGCGGGTCGCTTTTGCCGACGGCCGGGCGCGCTTCATGGCAGCAGCGCGCGGTAATCCTCGACCGCGGCGAATTCCTCGGTGTCCTTCGGCCCCTGGCGGCTGTCCGGCTGGCGCACCGCCAGCAGGTGGGCGACGCCGAACTCGCGGGCGCTGCGCAGCACCGGCAGGCTGTCGTCGATGAACAGGCTGCGCGCCGGGTCGAAGGTCAGGTCCTGGCGCAGGGCGTGCCAGAACTGCTGGTTCTCCTTGGGGAAGCCGTAGTCGTGTGAGCTGATCAGGCGTTCGAAGTAGGGCGCCAGCTCGATGCGCTCGAGCTTGAGCGATAGCGAGTCGCGGTGGGCGTTGGTGATCAGCACCACCTGCTTGCCGGCGGCGCGCAGGGCGGCGAGGAAGGTGTCGGCATCCGGGCGCAGGGCGATCAGCTCGGCCACCTCGCGCTTGAGCTCGCGGATCGACAGTTTCAGCTCGCGGGTCCAGAAGTCGGTGCAGTACCAGGTCAGCTGGCCGGCATGTTCGCGGAACAGCGGCAGCAGTTCGGCGTCGGCCAGTTCACGACTGATGCCGTGGTGCTCGGCGTAGCGCTGCGGCAGGTGCTCGAGCCAGAAGTGGTTGTCGAAGTGCAGGTCGAGCAGGGTGCCGTCCATGTCCAGCAGGACGGTGTCGATCTCGCTCCAGGGTAACGGCGGCATGGCAGGGTCTTCGGCGTCTGGTGCGGAGTCTGTCGCGATTCGGTCGGCGGCCGTCGTCCATCGCGCAATCTCCGGCGGGGCTAATGGAAAAAGCCGGGGTATGATAACCCGCCCGGTCATGCCAAGGAGCCGCACCATGCGCCAGAAGCCCACCGTACTCGCCCGCGAGATAGTCGCCAGCAGTCGCCTGTTCCGCGTCGAGGAGTTGCAGCTGCGTTTTGCCAACGGCGTGGAGCGCACCTACGAGCGCCTGGTTGGCAAGGGCGTCGGCTACGGCGCGGTGATGGTGGTGGCGATGGCCGACGCCGAGCATGCGCTGCTGGTCGAGGAGTATTGCGGCGGCACCGACGCGTACGAGCTGTCGTTGCCCAAGGGCCTGATCGAGCCGGGTGAGGACGTGTTGGCGGCGGCCAACCGCGAGCTCAAGGAGGAGGCCGGCTTCGGTGCCCGCCAGCTCGAGCACCTCACCGAGCTGAGCCTGTCGCCCGGCTACATGAGCCAGAAGATCCAGGTGGTGCTGGCCCGCGACCTCTACGAGGAGCGCCTGCCGGGCGATGAACCGGAGCCGATGCGGGTCGACCGGGTCAACCTGCGCGAGCTGTCGAGCCTGATGCAACATCCCCAATTCAGCGAGGGGCGCGCCCTGGCCGCCCTGTACCTGGCGCGCGACCTGCTTAGCCAACGAGGAGACTTCGTCCTGTGAACCACCCCCTGATTCCCGCGGTGATCCAGCTGGTCCGCGCCGCCGGCAAGGCGACCCTGCCGCACTGGCGCGCCGGCGTGACCGTCACCGAGAAGGCCGATGCCTCGCCGGTGACCGCCGCCGACATGGCCGCCCACCATCTGTTGGCCGATGGCCTGCGGGAGCTGGACGCGAGCATCCCGGTGCTGTCCGAGGAGGCGGCCAACATTCCCCTGAGCGAGCGCAGCGGCTGGAGCCGCTGGTGGCTGGTCGACCCGTTGGACGGCACCAAGGAATTCATCGCCGGCTCGGAGGAGTTCACCGTCAACGTCGCGCTGATCGAGCGCGGGCGGGTGGTGTTCGGCGTGGTCGGCATCCCGGCCAGTGGCCGTTGTTATTACGGCGGCGCCGGGCTGGGAGCCCGGCGTGCCGAGGCCGATGGCACGGAGCAGGCGATCAGCGTGCGCCTGGCGCCGGCGGAAGCCTTCACCCTGGTCGCCAGCCGCCGCCATTCCAGCCCGGCCCAGGAGCGCCTGCTGGAGGGGCTCGTCGAGCGTTTCGGCGACCTGCAGCTGACCAGTGTCGGCAGTTCGCTGAAGTTCTGCCAGCTGGCCGAGGGCCTGGCCGACTGCTATCCGCGCCTGGCGCCGACTTCGCAGTGGGACACCGCCGCCGCCCAGGGCGTACTGGAAGGCGCCGGCGGCGAGGTGCTGACGCTCAAGGGCGAGGCGCTGACCTACGAGGCCCGCGAGTCCCTGCTCAACCCGTCCTTCCTGGCCCTGCCGGCTGCCGCCGAATGGCGCGCCGAACTGATCCAGCTGGCCCGCGCCCTCGACTGAGACTCAGTGGGATGAGGTGGCCCGGATGCAATCCGGGCTACGGGGTTTCGCCGCGCTCAACACGACCGCCGTAGGGTGCGCCGCGCGCACCACAGCAGCGGCAATCAATGCGCCGCGCAGGACGCACCCTGCGCGGATCAGTCGAGCATGTCGCGGTAGCGGTCGTCCTGCTTGAACACCAGGGGCTGGGCGAAGCCGGGCACCTTGACCTGGGTGTCGCCCAGCTCGATGGCCTGATCGTCGATCAGGTCGTTGCCGAAGTTGTAGATGATGTCCAGCTGGCCCAGCAGCGCCTGCTGGTCGTACTGCCGGGCGGCGGCGCGGGTCTGCTCGCGGCGCGCGCAGTAGTCGGCGAAGGCCGCTTCGCCATGGCGCTTGCGCAGCATGCGCTCGACCACATGGGGCGCCAGCACCACGCCGCTGGCGTTGTTGCCGCCGAAGCCCTTGGAGTTGATAAAGCACACGTCCAGCGCCTGCGCGCCGACCTTGCGGTCTTCGGTGGCGATGCTCAGGTGCTGCTGATGGACGTCGTCGGCGACCCCGTCGATGGTCTTGATCCCCGGAATCACCCCGTACTTGAAGCTGCCCAGGGCGGCGATCAGCTGGTCGCCGCTGGCGGTGGCCAGGGAGTGGCCGACGAAGGCCTTGACCGCGGTGACCGGCCATTGCTCGATGGCGAAGGCGGCGGCGATGCGGTCGAGCAGTTCGGACTCGGTGACCCGGTTGGCCGGGGTGCTGGAGCCGTGGGCGTGGATGAAGCTGCGCTGGCGCACGGCGTCGCTGCCCAGCAGCTGCACGGCGCTGGCCACGGCCTTGGCCATGGTCAGGTAGTTGCCCGGACCAGGGGCGGAGATGGACTTCTTGAAGCCGTCGGCGTTGATGAACACGTCCGGCACCGCGCCGTGGATGTCGGCGCCCAGCTCGAGGGCCAGGGCGTCGTCCATCAGCACCACGAACTGGCAGGCCTCGGCCAGGGTGAAGCCGCAGTTCTCGCCGAACGGGCGGCTGGCGCGGCGGAAGTCCACCTGCTCCTTGCCCTCGATCTGGCGCAGGCCGTCTTCGGTAGCGAGGGCGCCCATGGCGCCGTAGCCCTCGATGCACTCCTGGTTGATCGGCGCCTCGCTGCTGCCGACGATGACCACCCGCGCCTTGCCGGCGGCGATCTGCTCGATGCCCTTCTGCAGGTTGTAGAGGAAGGTGGCGCAGGCGCCGGTGATGGCGCCGGTGGTGCCGACGCTGCCGAGCACGTAGGCGTTGATGAAGTCCGCCGGCATGGTATTGAGGCCCAGGGCCAGCTGCTTGGCGGTGACCCGGCCGCCCTTGAGGCGCGACTGCATCAGGCCGCCGAAGCCGTTCTCGTCCAGCTGGCTCATGATGCAGCTGGCGAACACGGCGATCTCGTCCGGGGCCACGCGGTCGACGATCGACTGCCAGGGCAGGCCGGTGGAGCGCAGGGCGTCGGTCACCCCGACCACGGCCATGCTCAGGCCGCGCGGGTGGAAGCGCGAGTTGTACAGCTCGGCCGGCTCGAAGCCGCTGGGCAGCTGGCCGGCGGACTTGACCGGCAGGGCGCGGTAGCTGTCGACCTTGAATTCGCAGTTGTCGTGCAGGGTGACGCGTACCTCGGCGGCGTTGAGCGGCTCGACCGTCCAGTTGGCCGGCAGCGGTTCGGGCAACTGCTTGCGGCTGGCGATAAAGCTCAGCTGGCTGCCGGAGGTCTCGCTGAGGGTGATGCTCTTCTGCCAGTGGGCGGCGTCGACGTCCAGGTAGCTCTTCTCGATGCGCCGCACCAGGGTCGAGGCGAGGATCTGCTCGCCCAGGCGCGCGTCGATCTCGGCCAGGCTCAGGGTCTTGCCGTCCTGGTCCTGGTAGGCGCCATCGACCACGCGCAGCAGCTTCATCATCACCGCCAGGCCGGCGAGGGTTTCCTGGCGCGCCTGGGTGTCCATGGACTCGAGCACGGTGCGACGGAAGCCATGGTGAAAGGAGCTGCGCCCGGCAGCGTTGTAACCACCAAAGCCAACGATCACGGGTAAGCGAGATATCACGTGGAAAACTCCTTCAAATGAATTCGTCAGGACAGGCGCGGCTGACGCGGAGCCGGCTTGTCGCACGGAACGGGAGCCCTCTGGCCCGCGCAAGGGCCGCAAGGGCGAGCGCCGGCTCGACTGTTCGGATGCCTATGCTGACGAGGTTAATGACCTGTGAGTCACGGCTTCGACCAAGGTAGGGCTTGGATAAGGCCCTACGGCTGCTAGGGTTAATGGCGCCCAAGCTTGAGCTGGAGAACAACAATGAACAGCGTCAACCCTTACGAACACGGCATGCCGCGCGATGCGGCGAACTTCCAGGCGCTCAGCCCCTTGAGCTTTATCGAGCGGGCGGCCAGCGTCTATCCGCAGCGCCTGGCGCTGATCAACGGTAGTCTGCGCCAGTCCTGGGGCGAGACTTACAGCCGCTGCATCCGCCTGGCCTCGGCCCTGGCCGGGCGCGGCATCGGCCTGGGCGACACGGTGGCGCTGATCGCGCCCAACGGCCCGGCACTGTTCGAGGCGCACTTCGGCGTGCCCATGTGCGGCGCGGTGCTCAATGCCATCAACACGCGCCTGGATGCCGAGGCCATCGCCTTCATCCTGCAGCACGGCGAGGCCAGGGTGCTGCTGGTCGACAAGGAGTTCGGCGAGCTGGTGCAGCGCGCCGTCGCCCAACTGAGCAATCCGCCGCTGATCATCGGCATCGACGACCCGGAGTACGCCGAAGGCCTGCTGCTCGGCGAGCTGGACTACGAGGCGCTGCTGGCCGAGGGCGATCCCGGATACGCCTGGCAGATGCCGGCAGACGAGTGGCAGGCCATCGCCCTCAACTACACCAGCGGCACCACCGGCAACCCCAAGGGGGTGGTCTACCACCACCGCGGCGCGCACCTCAACGCACTGTCCAATGCATTGTGCTGGGACATGCAGCGCTTCCCGGTGTACCTGTGGACCCTGCCGATGTTCCACTGCAACGGCTGGTGCTTCCCCTGGGCCCTGGCCGCCTACGTCGGCACCAGCGTATGCCTGCGCCAGGTGCGCGCCGAGGCAATCTACCCGCTGCTGGCCGAGCATGGCGTCGACCACTTCTGCGGTGCGCCCATCGTGCTGAACATGCTGGCCAACGCCGCCGATGAACTGAAGGCGCTGAAGACCCGGCCGGTCAAGGTGCTGACCGCCGGCGCGGCGCCGCCGGCGGCGGTGATCGAGGCCATGGAGGCCCTGGACTTCCGCGTCACCCACGTCTACGGCCTGACCGAGACCTACGGCCCCAGCGTGGCCTGCGAGTGGAAGGCCGAGTGGGACGGCGAGAGCCCTGAGCAGCGGGCGCGCCTCAAGTCCCGTCAGGGCGTGCGCGCGCCGCTGCTCGACGGCCTGATGGTCGCCGACCCGGATACCCTGCAGCCGGTGCCCAAGGACGGCCAGACCATCGGCGAGATCTTCATGCGTGGCAACGTGGTGATGAAGGGCTACCTGAAGAACCCCACGGCCACCGCCGAGGCCTTCGCCGGCGGCTGGTTCCATTCCGGCGACCTGGCGGTGTGGCACGCCGATGGCTATGTGGAGATCAAGGATCGCTCCAAGGACATCATCATCTCCGGCGGCGAGAACATCTCCTCCATCGAGGTGGAGGACGTGCTCTACCGCCATCCGCAGATTCTCGAGGCCGCGGTGGTGGCCATGCCCAGCGCCAAGTGGGGCGAGACCCCCTGTGCCTTCGTCACCCTCAAGCCGGGCGCAGAACTCAGCGCCGAGGCGGTGATCGCCTTCTGCCAGGAGCGCATGGCACGCTTCAAGGCGCCGGGCTGCGTGGTCTTCACCAGCCTGCCGAAGACCAGCACCGGCAAGGTGCAGAAGTTCGTCCTGCGCGAGCAGGCCAGGGCCATGGCGGCGGGCGGGCAGACGGCGGCCTAGGCGGCGCGGTCCGCCGCACGGCCGAGCGACGGCTCTGCTGCTACAGGTAGCCCGGATGCAATCCGGGGTTGGTTGGCGGCATGGCACCGCCGCCCCGGATTGCATCCGGGCTACTGGGTCTGGATGTCAGCGAAAAAAAGCCCGGCGCTAAGGCCGGGCGGAGTGGGTACAAAAGCTACCAAGGAAGCGGGTTTCAGTTCATCCCCAGCCAGTTCGGCAGGGCCATGGACACGGCCGGGATATAGGTGATCACCAGCAGGAAGCTCAGCAGCAGCATCAGCCACGGCCAGGCCGCGCGGATCACCGAGGTCAGCGGCATGCCGGTCACCGCCGAGGTGACGAACAGGTTCAGCCCCACCGGCGGGGTGATCAGGCCGATCTCCATGTTCACCACCATGATGATGCCCAGGTGGATCGGGTCGATGCCCAGCTGCACGGCGATCGGGAAGAGGATCGGCGCAAGGATCAGGATGATCGCCGAAGGCTCCATGAAGGCGCCGGCGATCAGCAGCACGATGTTCACCACCAGCAGGAACTGCCAGGGCTGCAGGCCCATCTCGATCACCCAGGCGGTGATGGTCTGGGGGATCTGCTCGGTGGTCAGCACGTGGGCGAAGAGCATGGCGTTGGCGATGATGAACATCAGCATGATGGAGAGCTTGCCGGACTCCAGCAGCACCTTGGGGCACTCGCGGATGGTCATGTCCTTGTACACGAACAGCGCCACGAAGCCGGCGTAGACCGCCGCCACCGCAGCCGCCTCGGTGGGGGTGAACATGCCCGAGTAGATGCCGCCGAGGATGATCACCATCAGCAGCAGGCCCCAGATCGCCTTGCGCCCGGTGGCGATCAGCTCGCGCAGGCTGGCCCGCGGCATGGCCGGCAGGTTCATCTTGCGCGCGACGATGTAGATCGCCACCATCAGCGCCACGCCGAGCAGCAGACCGGGCACCACGCCGGCCATGAACAGCTTGCCCACCGACTGCTCGGTGGCCGCGGCGTACACCACCATGACGATCGATGGCGGAATCAGGATGCCCAGGGTGCCGGCGTTGCAGACGATGCCGGCGCCGAAGGCCTGGGGGTAGCCGGAGCGCACCATGCCGGCGATGGCGATGGAGCCGACCGCGGCCACCGTGGCCGGACTGGAGCCGGACAGCGCGGCGAACAGCATGCAGGCCAGCACCGCGGAAATCGCCAGGCCGCCGCGGATATGGCCGACGCAGGCGTTGGCGAAGTCGATCAGGCGCCGGGCCACGCCGCCGGTGGTCATGAAGGCGCCGGACAGCAGGAAGAACGGAATGGCCAGCAGGGTGTAGTGCTCGCTGGTCTCGAACAGCTTGATCGCCAGCGAGCGCACCGAGTCGGGACTGAACAGCATGATGGTCATGGAGCCGGCCAGGCCGAGGGACACGGCGATCGGCACGCCGATGAACATCAGCAGGAACAGCAGGGCGAAGAGGAACAGGATGGTCATGGCTTGGAGTCCTTCTTCGTGTCGTCGTCGTGCTCGGTCAGCTTCATCGCCTCGGCGGCCTCGTCGGCCAGGCCCAGGCCGGTCTGCTGGTTGCGCAGGATGCGCACGAAGATTTCGAGGAAGCGGATGAACACCATGGCGTAGCCGAACGGCACGATGGCATTGATGTACCACTGCTGGATGCCGTAGTGGCCGAGGTCTTCGGCGCCGATGTCGGCGATCAGCAGGGTGCGCACCCAGTCGAAGCTGGCCACGCTGATCAGCCCGGCGTAGCCCAGGCAGCACAGGCAGGCGATCAGGCCGATGATGCGCTGGGTCGGCTTGTTGGCCAGCTTGACCAGGGCGTCCACGCCGATATGGCCGGCAGTGCGCACGCCGTAGGCCAGGCCGAAGAAGATCAGCCAGGCGAACAGGGCCTTGGTCAGGGCGATGCTCCAGGTCATGGCCTGGGCCATCTCGATCACGCTGTCACCGATGGCGAAGAACAGGTCGCTGGCCGCCGGCCAGCTGTCGCCAAGGCTGTAGAACACCGTGTAGAGGTTGTTGAGGATCACATAGACGAATGTCACTAGCGTCATGGTGCCCAGCAGGAAGGCGATAAAGCCCTCCTCGAAGTGGTCCCAGACGCGCCGCAAGGCGTTCATCGTTCGAGTCTCCCGGTGAACAGAAAGGAAAAGCGCGGGGTGGGTCGGGCGCATGCGCCGACCCACCGGGTGTGGCGAGGCGCTGTCGGCGACAGCGCCGCTATGCCGCCCGGGCGGGAAGTCCGGCCGCGGGCGGCTTTGCCCTTACTGCTGGTTGGCCGCGTCGGCCGCCTTGATCAGGTCGGCGCCGATTTCCGCTTCGAACTTGCTCCAGACCGGCTTCATGGCGTCGCGCCACTGACCGCGCTGCTCCGGGGTGAGGGTGATGATCTCGCTGGTGCCGGCGGCGACGATGGCCTGCTTGGCTTCCTGGTTCAGGGCGTCGGCCTGCTTGTTCACTTCGGCGGCGACTTCGACGTTGATCTTCTCCAGCTCGCTGCGCACATCGGCCGGCAGCTCGTTCCAGAACTTGGTGTTGGTGATCAGCATGTAGTCCAGGACGCCGTGATCGGACTCGGTGATGAACTTCTGCACTTCATGCATCTTCTGCGAGTAGATGTTCGAGTAGGGGTTCTCGGCGCCGTTGACCACGCCGGTCTGCAGGCCCTGGTAGACCTCGGCGAAGCTCATCTTGCGCGGGTTGGCGCGCACGGCCTTGAACTGCTCCTCGAGCACGGCGCTGGCCTGCACGCGGAACTTCAGGCCGCGGGCATCCTTCGGCTCACGCAGGGCCTTGTTGGCCGACAGCTGCTTCATGCCGTTGTGCCAGTAGCCGAGGCCGGTGATGTTCTTGCTTTCCATCGACTTGAGCAGCGCCTGGCCTTCGGCGCTCTGCTGGAAGCGGTCGACCGCATTGATGTCGTTGAACAGGAAGGGCAGGTCGAATACCTGCAGCTGCTTGGTGTACTGCTCGAACTTGGCCAGGGACGGGGCGATCAGCTGCACGTCGCCGAGCAGCAGGGCTTCCATTTCCTTGCCGTCGCCGAACAGCGAGGAGTTGGCGTAGACCTCGACCTGGACCTTGCCCGGCAGACGCTCTTCGGCGAGCTTCTTGAACAGCAGCGCACCCTGGCCTTTCGGGGTGTTCTCGGCGACCACGTGGGAGAACTTGATGACGATGGGATCGGCCGCCTGGGCCAGGCCGGCGATGGTCAGGGACAGGGCGCACGCCAGCGCCTTGGCAGTCAGTTTGAACATGTGAGTGCTTCCTCTTGTTGTGCTTATCGCGTTGAGCGCCGCAGCGCCGGAAACGGGCGAACAGGTTCAAGTCTAGGCGGCCTGTCGGAACACGACGGACGCTGGGCAGCTATGGCCTGGACTCGAGCCTGGTGGATCGCCTGAGAGGAGTAGAGCAACCGCCATGCCAGTCCAGGGGCAAGCGCTGCGCCAGGTGCTGTTCAGGCTGGCACATGGCGCGCCAGGGGCGCGCGCGAGGCGTATATCGGGGGGAGCAGGGCGGCCAACTGGAGGGCTGCCCCGGCGGATTTGGCGGATATCCGCCAGTCACCCGGCCTCGTCTGGCGAGCTTCCGCCAGCATCGGCGAAGCTCAGGCCGTGCTTGCGCAGTTTGTCGTGCAGGGTCTTGCGCGGCACGCCGAGGGCCTCGGCCACGCTGCGCAGCGAACTGTGGGGGCGGCCCAGCTCGGCGGCGATCAGCGCCCGCTCGAAGGCTTCTACCTGCTCGCTGAGGTTGCCGCTCGGCGCCGCGTCGTCGCCCGGAGCCGGGGACTCGAGCTGCAGCTCCAGGCCGAGGTCCAGGTCCAGGCCCAGGGCGAAGCGCTCGGCGGCGTTCTGCAGCTCGCGCACGTTGCCCGGCCAGGGATGGCGCAGCAGCTGCGCGCACTGGGCCGATTGCAGCTCGCGCAGCGGCAGGCCGTGGCGGCTGCCGGCGGCGTCGGCGAAGTGCTGGAACAGCAGCAGGATGTCGTCGCCGCGTTCGCGCAGCGGCGGGATGCGCAGCGGCGCAACGTTCAGCCGGTAGTACAGGTCGGCGCGGAAGCGCCCCTGATCGGCGGCCTGGCGCAGGTCTTCCTTGGTCGCGGCGATCACCCGGATGTCCAGGGGAATCAGCTGGTTGCCGCCGAGGCGTTCGACCACCCGCTCCTGCAGCAGGCGCAGCAGCTTGACCTGCACCTCCAGGCTCATGCTCTCGATCTCGTCGAGGAACAGGGTGCCGCCGTTGGCGAACTCGAACTTGCCGATACGGCGCTTCTGCGCGCCGGTAAAGGCCCCCGGTTCGTGGCCGAACAGCTCGCTTTCCACCACCGACTCGGCCAGGGCGCCGGCGTTGATCGCCACGAAGGGCCCGCCGCGGCGACTGGACAGATCGTGCAGGGCGCGCGCCACCACCTCCTTGCCGGCGCCGGTTTCACCGAGGATCAGCACGTCCGCGGCGATCCCGGCGAGGGCGCCGATCTGCTCGCGCAGGCGCAGCATGGCGGCGGACTGGCCGACCAGGCGGGCCGACAGCTCGTTGCGGTCGCTCAGGGCCAGGCGCAGGCTGCGGTTGTCCAGCACCAGGCGGCGCAGGGCCAGGGCGCGGCGCACGCTGTCGAGCAGGTGCTCGCTGGGAAAGGGCTTCTCGAGGAAGTCGTAGGCGCCGGCGCGCATCGCCTGCACCGCCAGGGGCACGTCGCCGTGGCCGGTGATCAGCAGCACCGGCAGCTCCGGGTCCTGCTGGTGCAGCTGTTCGAGCAGCTGCAGGCCGTCGATGCCCGGCATGCGGATATCGCTGACCACCACCCCCGGCCAGTCGCGCTCGATGCGCGCGGCGGCGCCCTGGGCATCGGCCAGGCTGGCGACCTTGAGGCCGGCCAGGTCGAGGGTCTGGCTCAGGGCCTGGCGCAGGTGGGGATCGTCGTCGATCAGCAGGACCTGGGTGCGGGCGTCGAGGGGCAGGGTCATGGGGCAGAGTCCTCAGGCGGCTGGATATTCACGCCGTGCTCGGCGGTGCGCAGGCGCAGGGTCAACAGGGCGCCGCCGGCGGGGTGGTTGGCCAGCAGCAGCTCGCCACCCAGGGCACGCATCAGGGTATCGCAGATCGCCAGGCCCAGGCCGAGGCCCTGGGCGCTGGTCTTGGTGGTGAAGAAGGGCTCGCGGGCGCGTTGCAGGGCCTCGGCGGAGAAGCCCGGGCCATTGTCGCGCAGCTGCAGCTCGACGCCCTCGGCGGTGCGCCCGGCGCTGAGCCACAGGCGCCGCGGCGGCGGCACTTCGGCCAGGGCATCGAGGGCATTGGCCAGGAGGTTGCCGAGCACCTGGCGCAGGCGGGTCTCGCCGGCCTGGACCCACAGGGTGGCGTCCGGCAGGTCGCGAATCAGCTCGACCTGCAAGCCCCGCCGGCGCTTGGCCAGCAGCGCCAGGGCATCGTCGATGGCCGGCTGCAGGGCGACGCTCTCCGGGGCGTGGCGATCGCGGCGGGCGAAGGCGCGCAGGTGGGCGATGATCGAGGCCATGCGCTCGGTGAGCTGGCTGATCAGGCGCAGGTTTTCGCGGGCGTCCGCGCCGCGCTGGTGGTCGAGCAGCACGCCGGCGTTGTCGGCATAGCTGCGAATCGCCGCCAGGGGCTGGTTGAGCTCGTGGCTGATGCTCGCGCTCATGGTGCCGAGGGCCGACAGCTTGCCGGCCTGGACCAGTTCGTCCTGGGCGCGCACCAGCTCCTGCTGGGCCTGCTCGCGCTCCAGCACCTCCTGTTTCAGGCGGCTGTTGAGCAGTTCCAGGTCATGGGTGCGCTCCTGTACCCGTTGCTCCAGCTGCTGACGGGCTTGCGCGTCCAGGGCGATGCGCTCGAGGTAGTGGCGGCGCCGTTGCATCAGCAGGCCGAGCAGCAGGATGAGCACCAGCAGCGCGGCGCCGCCGATGGCAACGGCCGCGCGCACGGGGCGGTCGAGCAGGCTGCGCGGCGCGAGAATGCTGGCCGTCCAGCCGATGTCCTCCAGGTCGCGCGCCTGGCGCAGCCAGGCACTGTCATCGAGGCGCAGCGGCGGCGGCGACTGGATCAGGTAGGGCTGGGTGTCGGCGATGGTCGCCCGTTCGGCCTTGTCCAGCTTGCGGGTGGCATGGAAGCGCCAATCGGCGTTGGAGGTGAGGATCACCACGCCATGGTTGTCGGTCACCAGTAACTGCTCCGGGCGACTGCCCCAGAGGGTTTCGCTGTGGTCCAGATCGACCTTGACCACCAGCACGCCGATGATCTGCTGGCCTTCGCGTACCGGCGAGGCGAAGAAATAGCCGCGCTTGCGCGAGGTGGTGCCGAGGCCGAAGAAGCGCCCGGCGCGGCCCTGCATGGCCTCGATGAAATAGGGCCGGTAGGAAAAATTGCGCGCGACGAAGCTGTCCGGCCGCTGCCAGTTGGAGGCCGCCAGGGTCTGCCCGTCGACGTCCATCAGGTAGATCACGTCGGCGCCGGTCTGCTGCTGCAGGTCGTCGAGCAGACGGTTGGCGCGCTCGTGCAGCGGGGCCTGGTCGCCCTCATGCAGCAGCTGGCGCAGGGCCGGCAGCTGGCTGAGGATCGGCGGCAGCACCTCGTAGCGGCGCAAGGTGCCGAGCAGGTTGGCCACGTAGAGGTCGAGGGTCTGGCCGCTCTGCCTGTCCAGTGCGTCACGGTAATAGCGTTCGGCCAACTGCTGCAGGGGCCAGAGCAGCGACGCCAGGATCAGCGCCAGCAGGGCCAGGCTGCGCCAGCGCGGGCGGCTGTGTAATGCGGTGGAGGGCATGGGCGGATGACTCGGTCGCGGTAAGGCTCAGTTTAGTAAGGGACGAGGCGCCCCGGAACCGAGCCTGAAGCAATTGTCGGACCAGGCGGCGCCAGGGAGGGCGCTCCACCGGGGGGGCCTGGATCTGGCGCGCGAGCGGCGGCTGATCCTGCTGTTCAACGGTGGGCGCTCGACAACCCGGCGTTGGCTGGCTCGAGCGGTCGATCAAGCCCGGGCCGCGCCGGGCTGCGGCCTGGGGGGTTGGCTTCGACTCCTAGCGCGGACTGGCCAGGCACTCCAGCAAGGCGTCATCCCAGTCCGGCAGCTGGATATGCCAGTCGTGCTGCAAGCGCGTGCAGTCCAGGCGCGAGTTGAGCGGGCGCTGCGCCGGGGTCGGATAGGCGCTGGTCGGAATTGCTTCGAGCTGGGCGGCAGGCTTGCCCTGGGCGCGCAGCTGTTCGGCGATGGCACTGGCGAAGCCGAACCAGGAGGTCTCGCCCTGCCCAGTCAGGTGGTAAGTGCCCCAGGGGCCGGCCTGGCCGGCACGCCAGTGGGCGATCAGCTCGGCGCTGGCGCGGGCGATGCTGCCGGCCCAGGTGGGCGCGCCGATCTGGTCGGCCACCACATTGAGGCTGTCGCGCTCCTGCAGCAGGCGCTGCATGGTCAGCAGGAAGTTGCGCCCGTGCAGCGAGTACACCCAGCTGGTGCGAAGGATCAGGTGCTCGCCACCGGCGGCCCGGATGGCCTGTTCGCCGGCCAGCTTGCTCTGGCCGTAGACGCCCAGCGGGTTGGGCGTGTCGTCCTCGGTGTAGGATGCCGCCTTGCCGCCGTCGAACACGTAGTCGGTGGAGTAGTGGATCAGCGGCGCGCCCAGGACCGCCGCCTCCTCGGCCAGGACGCCGGGGGCCGTGGCGTTGATCGCGAAGGCCAGCTCGGGCTCGCTTTCGGCCTGGTCGACCGCGGTGTGCGCGGCGGCATTGATGATCAGCGCCGGGCGCAGTTCGCGGACCTGCCGGCGAATCTGCTCGGGCTGACCGAGGTCGAGCTGGTCGCGTCCGCGCACCACCAGTTCTGCCTGCCCCGCAAGACTCAGTTGCAGCTCGCGGCTGACCTGGCCGTGCTGGCCGAGCAACAGGATTTTCATGGGAACAGCTCCGCCTCGTTGAGCGGGAGGCCGGCCTGATCCTTGGCCGACAGTTGCGGCGCGGTGACGAGCGGCCAGTCGATGGCCAGGCTCGGGTCGTCCCAGCGGATGCAGCGCTCGTGGGCCGGGGCGTAGTAGTCGGTGGTCTTGTAGAGGAATTCGGCGAACTCGCTGAGCACCAGGAAGCCGTGGGCAAAGCCCTCCGGCACCCACAGCTGGCGTTTGTTCTCGGCGGACAGCTGCACGCCTATCCAGCGGCCGAAGGTGGGCGAGGCGCGGCGGATATCCACGGCCACGTCGTAAACTTCGCCGGCGGTCACCCGCACCAGCTTGCCCTGGGCCTGCTGCACCTGGTAGTGCAGGCCGCGCAGCACGCCACGCTGCGAGCGCGAATGGTTGTCCTGGACAAACTCGCGGGTCAGGCCGGTGGCCTCGGCGAAGGCGCGGGCGTTGAAGCTCTCGTAGAAGAAGCCGCGCTCATCGCCGAACACCTTGGGCTCGAGGATCAGTACGCCTGGAAGGTCGGTCTGGATGACGTTCATGCATGCTCCTCCGCCAGCTTGAACAGGTACTGGCCGTAGCCGGTCTTGCCGAAGGCCTGGGCCTGGCGGAGCAGCTGGTCGCGATCGATCCAGCCATGCCCGTAGGCAATTTCCTCCAGACAGGCGACCTTCAGCCCCTGGCGGTGCTCGATGGTCTGCACGTACTGCGACGCTTCCAGCAGGCTGTCGTGGGTGCCGGTGTCGAGCCAGGCGAAGCCGCGGCCGAAGCGCTCGACGCGCAGGTCGCCGCGCTTGAGGTAGGCGTTGTTGATGTCGGTGATCTCCAGCTCGCCGCGGGTCGACGGTTTCACCGCCTTGGCGATCTCGACCACGTCGTTGTCGTAGAAGTACAGGCCGGTGACGGCATAGCTGGACTTCGGCTTGGCCGGCTTCTCCTCGATGGAAATGGCGCGTCCCTGGGCGTCGAATTCGACCACGCCGAAACGCTCGGGGTCACTGACCCAGTAGCCGAACACGGTGGCACCGCTAGGGTGGCTGGCCGCGCGCTGCAGTTGTTCGCCGAAGTGCTGGCCGTGGAAGATGTTGTCGCCGAGGATCAGGCACACCGGGTCGCTACCGATAAACGACTCGCCGATCAGGAAGGCCTGGGCCAGGCCGTCCGGCGAGGGCTGTTCGGCATAGCAGAAGCGCACGCCGAACTGGCTGCCGTCGCCGAGCATCTTCTCGAACTGCGGCAGGTCGTGGGGGGTGGAGATGATCAGGATGTCGCGGATGC
Organism: Pseudomonas sp. LPB0260; assembly: GCF_013388395.1. Lineage (NCBI taxonomy): Bacteria > Pseudomonadati > Pseudomonadota > Gammaproteobacteria > Pseudomonadales > Pseudomonadaceae > Pseudomonas > Pseudomonas sp. LPB0260. Next base: position 1,609,525 of record NZ_CP058247.1, read on the forward strand.
CGGCGAGCATCAGTACCGAGATCGGGTAGTAGATCATCGGCTTGTCGTAGATCGGCAGCAGCTGCTTGGACACGCCCAGGGTGATCGGGTGCAGGCGGGTGCCGGAACCGCCGGCGAGGATGATGCCTTTCATGGCTGTCGCTCCGTCAGGGCGCCGAGGCGCTCGCGTTGATAGCTGCCGTCCTGGACGCGACGGCACCAGTCGAGGTTGTCCAGGTACCAGCGCACGGTCTTGCGCAGGCCGCTGGCGAAGGTTTCCTGGGGCTTCCAGCCCAGTTCGCGCTCGATCTTGCTGGCGTCGATGGCGTAGCGCTGGTCGTGGCCGGGACGATCGGCGACGAAGGTGATCTGCTCGCGGTAGGCGCCGCCTTGTTGGCGCGGCGCCAGCTCATCCAGCAGCGCGCAGATGCTTTCCACCACGTGCAGGTTCTTCTGTTCGTTGTGGCCGCCGATATTGTAGGTCTCGCCGACCTGGCCCTCGGTCACCACCTTGAGCAGGGCACGGGCGTGGTCCTCGACGTACAGCCAGTCGCGCACTTGCTGACCGTTGCCATAGACAGGCAGCGGCTTGCTGTCCAGGGCGTTGAGGATCACCAGGGGTATCAGCTTCTCCGGGAAGTGATAGGGGCCGTAGTTGTTCGAACAGTTGGTCAGCAGTACCGGCAGCCCGTAGGTGCGCTGCCAGGCGCGTACCAGGTGGTCCGAGGCCGCCTTGCTCGCCGAATAGGGTGAGCTGGGGGCGTAGGGCGTGGTTTCGCTGAACAGGTCGTCGACACCGTGCAGGTCGCCGTAGACCTCATCGGTGGAAATGTGATGGAAGCGAAACGCCTGCTTGCGCTCGGCCGGCAGCGCCGACCAGTAGGCGCGGGTGGCTTCCAGCAGGCTGTAGGTGCCGACGATGTTGGTTTGAATGAACTCGGCCGGACCGTCGATGGAGCGGTCGACATGGGACTCGGCGGCCAGGTGCATCAGTGCATCCGGCTGGAACTGGGCGAGCGCCTCGGCCACCGTGGCCTGGTCGCCGATGTCGGCCTGGAGAAACTGATAGCGCGGGTTGCCGGCGACACTGGCCAGGGACTCGAGGTTGCCGGCGTAGGTCAGTTTGTCCAGATTGAGCACCTGGTGCTCGGTTTCGTTCAACAGATGGCGGATCAGTGCCGAGCCGATAAAGCCGGCACCGCCGGTGACCAGAATTCGCATGGGAAAGATTTGCCTCATAGTCCAGGCCGCGGGTGCGCTGCCTAGCTTGTCGGCTGAGTGCATCATCTGCAAGCGTTGCTTAGGATGGCACGGAGCCCCCAATCAACTCGGGGCACAGAAACGACAAAGGCCTGCATCGCTGCAAGCCCTTTTGATCTTGATGGTGCCGGCACCAGGAGTCGAACCCGGGACCTACTGATTACAAGTCAGTTGCTCTACCAGCTGAGCTATACCGGCACTGAAGGGCCGCCATTATATCCATTAGTTTGTGCGAGTAAAGCCGTTCCGGCGCAGATCGAAACAGTCCCGGCTATCAGCAGTCAGGTGCTTATGCACAATGGATAGGCTAGTGCGGCCGAGGTCGAGAAGAACTGTGAGGTCGTTCACGGACTTGTGTAAGGGGCTGTTTTTGTTGATGTTTATCAACTGGCCAAAAAAGCAGCAGATAACCCATGGGGTGATAGGCAGGGCTTTGCAGGCGTTTGCTCAGAATCTATCAACACAGTTATCCACAGATTGTGTGGGCAACTCGCAGGCGGGTCGTTCGGCGAGCAGCAGCAGGTTGCGCGGGCTGAGCTGTCGGGTGCAGAAGGTGCCCAGGCGCACGGCGAAGCCCTGATCCTGCAGGTAAAGCGCGCGGTCGAGTAGCAGCCACAGTTCCAGCGGGCGGCGAAACAGGGCGCGCAGCAGCTCGAGGTTGCGCACCTCGGCCAGGCGCTGCCAGCCCTGTGCCAGCAGGCCCGACCAGTCGCGAGTCGGGCCGGGGTCGGCCAGCCCCTTGAGGGTTGCCAGGTCGCGGCAGTAGCTGGAGAAGTCCTTGTCCAGCCAGGCCGGTGGCAGTGAGGGCGTTGGCAGGTATTCATCGACGCCGCGCAGCCGCCGCTGCAGCAGGTCGAAGGCCAGCCGCCGGGCCATGGACAGGTCCCGTTGGCGGCGTACCCGGGCACCGGCGGTGACGGTCTCCTTGAGCGGTAGGGCGAGGTCGTCCCGCGACAGGTGCAAGGCCGAGGCCTTCGCGGCGGCCGATAGGGGCTGGTAGTCGGGGGTGGCGATGCGGTTGTAGCAGCAGGGGGCGATGGCCAGTTGGCTGCAGCCGGCCTGGCTGGCCAGGTGCATCAGCCGCATATGCAGATCGCCGCAGGCGTGCAGGGCGACCGGGGTGTGCTCGGCTAGCAGTCGCTCAGCGGTATCCATGGCCAGCACGTCCTGGCGCAGATGCCTGGCGGCGAGCCCCAGGCGCTGGCTGAGGCGCTGGCCGCTCTCTACCAGCTGTGGGTCGTGCTCCAGGCAGGTCAGCGGGCGGCCATCATGGGCCAGCAGGCGACCGAGGTGGCCCTTGCCGGCGCACCAGTCGAGCCAGTGCCGTGGTTCGCCTTGAAACTGCAGGCGGCTGGCGAAGGCCTGTATCTGCTGCCATTTGCGACCCGGCACATCGAGCGAGAAACGGGCGGGCAGTTCGGGCTGGGGCCGTGGTGGCAGTTCGCCGAGCTGGGCCAGTGCGTTGGCCTGTCTGGCGAGTTCGGCAAAGGGCTCTGGGGCGTCCAGCAGATGGGGTTGGCCATGGTCGGCTTCGGCCTGTTCAAGGCTGCGGGCGCGCAACCAGCGGGACAGCTCGGGATGGCTGTCTTCCCAGGGCAGCCGGTGCTGGGTGAAGGGTTGCGGTCGCCAGAGGTGCTGATGCCCGGTCAGCAACGCATCCAGCGCCTGGAAGCGCTGGAGCAGGGCGTCGCCACTGAGGGGGTGTGCTGGCATGGTGGGCAGGGTCGCTGGCGACAGCGTCAGCGACCCTGGCAGGCGTCGACGCGCAGCCAGTGCTCCAGCAGCTTGAAGGCGCGCACCAGGACGAAGGCGATGCCCAGGTAGAAGAGGCCGGCGGCGAAGAAGATCTCCACCGGCAGGTAGGTGCGGGCAATGATGGTGCGGGCCATGCCGGTGAGTTCCAGCAGGGTCACGGTGCTGGCCAGGGCGCTGGCCTTGAGCATCAGGATCACTTCGTTGCTGTAGGCCGGTAGGCCGATGCGCGCGGCCCGCGGCAGGACGATATAGAGCATGGTCTGCCAGCGTGCCATGCCCAGCGCTCGCGCTGCCTCGACCTCACCCGACGGTACGGCCTGGATGGCGCCACGGAGGATCTCGGCGATGTAGGCCGCGGTGTGCAGGGTCATGGTGATGATGGCGCACCAGTAGGCGTCGCGCAGGTAGGGCCACAGTGGGCCTTCACGCACCGCGTCGAACTGCGCCAGGCCGTAGTAGACCAGGAACAGCTGCACCAGCAGCGGCGTGCCGCGGAAGAAGAAGATGTAGCCGTAGGGCAGGGCGCGCACGTACCAGTGCTTGGACGCGCGGGCGATGCCCATGGGGATCGCCAGGATCAACCCGGCGATCACCGCGATGCCGACCAGCTCCAGGGTCAGCAGGGCGCCTTCGGCCAGGCGTGGCAGCCACTTGATGATGACTTCCCAGTTCATGCGGCGCTCCTGACGAAGCCACGACTGGCGCGTTTCTCGAGGAAATACAGGCCGATCATGGCGAGGATGGTCAGGCCGAGGTAGATCAGCGCTGCCACCAGGAAGAAGGTGAAGGGTTCCTTGCTCGAGGTCACCGCAATCTGCGAGCGGCGCATGATCTCCTCCAGGCCGATCACCGAGACCAGCGCGGTGTCCTTCATCAGGATCATGAACAGGTTGCCCAGCCCCGGCAGGGCGATGCGCCACATCTGCGGAAGGATCAGGCGCCAGAAGATTCGCGGCTTGGACAGGCCGAGGGCCTGGCCGGCTTCACGATGGCCCTTGGGGATGGCCAGGATGGCGCCGCGGAACACCTCGGTGGCGTAGGCGCCGAAGCACAGGCCGAGGGCGATGGTGCCGGCGGCGAAGGGCGACAGCTCCAGGCTTTCCATGCCGAGCAGGTCGGCCAGTTCGCGCATCAGGTTGACCGTGCCGAAATAGATCAGCAGCACCCAGAGTAACTCGGGTACGCCGCGCACGATGGTCGAATAGGTGCCGCCGAGCCATTGCAGCGGCTTGTACGGCGAGGTCTTGGCCAGGGCGCCGAGCAGGCCGAGCACCAGACCCACGCTGAGCGCGCTGAGCGCCAGCTTGATGGTCATCAGGGTGCCGGCGGCCAGGGCGGGGCCGAATCCGTAGAGGTCTAGGGTCATGGAGGCTCAGGTGCCTGCGTCGCCGGCAGCGGCGACGCAGGACAGGCTGCTCAGTAGATGCTGAACGGGAAGTACTTGTCGTTGATCTGCTTGTAGGTGCCGTCGGCGACGATTTCCTTCAGCGCGGCATTGAGCTTCTCGCGCAGCGGGTCGCCCTTGCGCACGGCGATGCCGATCTTGTCGTTGTCGAACACAGGCTCGCCCTTGAACTCGAAGCCCTTGCCGGCGTCGCTCTTGAGCCATTCCCAGTTGACGAAGGTGTCGGCCAGTACGCCGTCGAGGCGGCCCGAGGACAGGTCGAGGTAGGCGTTCTCCTGGGTGTCGTAGAGCTTGATGTCGACCACGTCATCGAGGTTGTCTTCCAGCCAGGTGCCGGCGATGGTCGCGCGCTGGGCGCCGATCACCTTGCCCTTGAGGCTGGCTTCGTCGGTCTTGAACTCACTGCCTTTCGGGGCGATGAACTGCAGCTTGTTGGTGTAGTAGGGCTCGGTGAAGTCGACCGCCTGCTGGCGCTCTTCGGTGATCGACATCGAGGCCACCAGGAAGTCGAACTTCTTGGCGTTCAGCGCCGGGATGATGCCGTCCCAGTCGGAGGTGACCACTTCGCACTCGGCCTGCATCTTGGCGCACAGGGCCTGGGCGATCTCGATGTCGAAGCCGACCACCTGCCCGCTGGCGTCGATCAGGTTGAAGGGGGGGTAGGCGCCTTCGGTACCGATCTTCAGCTTGTCGGCGGCCACGGCGCTGGTGCCGAAGGCCAGGGTGGCGGCCGCAGCCAGCAGGATCTTCTTATATTTCTGCATGCGATGTAGCTCCATTTTAGTGATTGCTGGACATGAACTGTTTGCAGCGCGCCGATTGCGGGTTGTCGAACACCAGCGCCGGCGGACCCTGCTCCTCGACCAGGCCCTGGTGCAGAAACACCACTTCACTGGACACCTGGCGGGCAAAGTTCATCTCGTGGGTCACCAGCAGCATAGTGCGGCCTTCTTCGGCCAGGGCGCGGATCACGTTGAGCACTTCCTGGACCATCTCCGGGTCGAGGGCCGAAGTCGGCTCGTCGAACAGGATCACCTTGGGCTCCATGCACAGCGTGCGGGCGATGGCCGCGCGCTGCTGCTGGCCGCCGGACAGCTGGTTGGGGTAGACATGGCGCTTGTCGGCGATGCCGACCTTGGCCAGCAAGGCCTCGGCGCGCTCGGTGGCCTCGGCCTTGCTCAGGCCCAGCACCCGGCGCGGCGCCTCGATGATGTTGTCGAGCACGCTCATGTGCGGCCACAGGTTGAAGTTCTGGAAGACAAAGCCCAGTTCGCTGCGCAGGCGATTGATCTGCCGGTTGTCCGCCGCGACCAGTTCGCCCTGCTTGCCGGGTTTGAGCTTGAGCTCTTCTCCGGCGACGAGTATCTGGCCCTGGTTGGGGTTCTCCAGCAGGTTGATGCAGCGCAGAAAGGTCGACTTGCCGGAGCCGGAGGAGCCGAGGATGGAAATCACGTCGCCATCTTTGGCCGTGAGGGAGATGCCCTTGAGCACCTCGAGGTCGCCGTAGCGTTTGTGCAGATTACGAATTTCCAGCGCGGGCGTGGCCTCGGCCATGGGGGGTCCTCTTCTCGTTCGGATGCGCTCCGGGCTATGGTCAGGCCTTCCTGGCGTGGCGCCAAGCTAGCATAGCGTTTCGCTGACCGCCAAGCCGTTTACTGGGCGGCTTTAGCCTGATCGGTCACGGGTGTCGCCTGGTTGCAGCTGCCTGTCGCGCGAATGCAAGAATGCTAATGCGGTGTTGCCCGTGGGGGCTGAGCGATGGCCGAGGTGCGTCTGTTGGCCGGCAATCGGTCGCAGCTGGGGTAGGTGCCCCTATTTGTCAGCGGCAAGTCGCGATGTTCTATCTGGAAGGGGGCGGCCAGTTGCGCTCAGTTGCAACGGCAACCTGCGGGCCCTGGGCAGCTAAGCGGCTTTGAGCTCGCTGATCAGGATGCCGTGGCGGACCACGCAGGTGCGACCAGCGGACTCGAGGCGCAGCGGATCTCGGCCAGTGATCGACCAGCCTTTCGCCACCATCAGGTCGATGTGTTGGCGCATCGAGTGAAGCGTGCGCTGTTCCGATGCCGTGCTTTGCATGTTGAATGGCCTACCGTTGCGTTTACGCGCTCGGCCGGATGCTGAGCGCGCAGGTGTATGCGCTTGTGGGCGCCCGAATGTCTGCGGTCGCGCGATGATAAACCAGCCGCGTGGGTTTTTAGATCGGACAAAACGTGATGCGTTCCGCATTTTCGTTTATGTGCCGGATTGCTGGGGCCTGTGTTCCAAGTCACTTCGCCTGGCAGGTCGACCGGTCAGTCGCTGCCGGGCAGCGCCCGGAACGCTGCCTGTCGGCGGGGAGCGATTCAAGTGTCCTGTCCAGGCTGTTCGACTGACGCAGGTCAGTAGCGCCACGCCGCGCGCATGCTCCAATGCGCCTGTGGCGAGCACATGCTGGTTGGCAATGGATCTCAGCCTGTAGCTAATCGACTGATATCACTGCTCAGGTGGAGCGACTCGCAAATTGTTCTACGACCTTGTTCAAGGCGCCGCAGTGCTCCTGTCACTGTGCTGGCTGCAAGCGCTCAACGTCCGTTTCTGGGGCGCCAATAGTACTGTCGGCCAGCTGATGGCGGCGCTGTTGTTTGGGGGCACCAGCGTGTTCGGCATGCTGACCCCGATCACCCTGGCCGATGGACTGATCCTGGATGCCCGCAGCGTCATCCTGAGCATGGCTGCGTTGTTCAGCGGGCCGCTGGTTGCCGGCGTGGCTGGGGCGATAGCGAGTGGCTTTCGGGTCTGGCTGGGCGGCGTCGGCATGTGGTCCGGTCTTGCCGAGATCCTTTTATCGGTAGGCTTGGGTCTCGTCTACCGACGACTCTACCTGCGCCGGCGAGTCGGCGTAGGGGTCTCGCAATTGCTCGCCTTCGGCTTGATCCTGCAAGTACTGGGTCTGCTGCTCTACAGCCTGCTGCCCAGCGAGTATGTCGCGTTCGCCTTGCAGCAAGTGGGCGTGCCGGTGCTGCTGGTGATGCCGGTCGCCACGCTGTTGCTGGGGCTGATGCTCAAGGAGATATTGCAGCGTACAGATGACGAGCGAGAGCTGCGGATAGCGGCCATCGCCTTCAATTCGCTGAACGGCATGCTCATTACCGATGCCAGCAATCGCATCCTGCGAGTCAACGAGGCGTTCTGCGCCATCACCGGTTACAGCCGTGCGGAGGTCATCGGCCAGAAGACCAGTCTGCTCAGCTCCGGGCGGCAGAGCCAGGCGTTCTATCAGGCGATGTGGCAACAGCTCAAAGAGACGGACTCCTGGCATGGCGAGGTGTGGAACCGGCGGAAAAACGGCGAGGTGTTCCCCGAGTGGTTGTCGATCAACGCAGTGCGCAACGCGCAGTGGCAGGTCATCAATTACGTCGCCTCGTTTGCCGATGTTTCGGAGCGCCAAGCGGCCCAGGAGCATATCGAGCGACTGGCCTTCTTCGATCCGCTTACCGGGCTGCCGAACAGGCGCCTGCTGCTCGATCGCCTGCAGCATGCGATGGCCACCAGCGTGCGCAGCGCGCAGAGTTCGGCGCTGATGTTTCTCGACTTGGACAATTTCAAGAACATCAACGACTTTCATGGGCATCAAGCCGGAGACGAACTCCTGCGGCTGGCCGCCGAGCGCCTCACTGGCGCCGTGAGGTCCAGCGATACCGTGGCGCGCCTGGGTGGTGACGAGTTCGTGGTGATGCTGGAGGGTCTTGCCGGTCCGCCGGAAGCGGTAGCGGCTCAGGCTGAACACGTAGCCGAACAGCTGCTGAGGGCTGTCGGTGCGCCTTACCGGATCGGCCCATTGACCTTGCGCAGCAGCACCAGCATCGGTGTCGTGCTGTTTAGCGACGACGCCTGTCCGGTCGAGGAGCTGATGAAGCGCGCCGACCTGTCGATGTATGCCGCCAAGGCCGCGGGCAAAAATGCGGTGCGCTTCTTCGATCCACGGATGCAGGAGGCTGTCAGCAAGCGCTTGCGCCTCGAGGAGGAGATTCGCGAGGGGCTGCAAACGAACGGTTTCATCCTCTATCTGCAGCCGCAGCTGGATGGGAAGGGCGGCTTGATCGGCGCCGAGGCGCTCGCTCGCTGGCAGCATCCGCAGCGCGGTCTGCTTTCCCCCGTAGCCTTTATCGAGGTCGCCGAGCAGGCAGGGCTGATCGATGAGCTGGATCTCCAGATGCTCAAGCAGACCTGTCGTCAGCTGGCGCTATGGCGCAACCATCCGCAAGCGGAGTCGCTCAGCCTGTCGGTCAACGTCAGTGCGCGGTTTCTATATCAGGCGGATTTTGTCGAGCGCCTGGTCCTGCTCCTGGAGCAGAGTGGCGCGAATCCGCAGCGGCTCAAGCTTGAACTGACCGAAACGCTGCTGCTGGACGATCTGCCGGGCGCGGTCATCCGGATGAACGCGTTAAAGGCGCTGGGCATCCGATTCTCGATCGACGACTTCGGCACTGGCTACTCATCGCTGGCCTATCTGCAGCGCTTGCCTCTCGATCAGCTGAAGATCGACCAGTCCTTTGTCAAAGCCTTGCCGGAGGACGGAAACAGCGCGTCGATCATTCGCGCCATCTGCGCGCTGGCCAGCAGCCTCAAGCTGGAGGTGATCGCCGAGGGCGTCGAGACCGATGAGCAGTACAGGGCGCTGCTGGGGATGGGCTGCCAGAGCTTCCAGGGCTACCTGTTCGGCCGGCCGATGCCCGTCGAGGAACTCGAGCGGCTGATGGCTGCTGGCGTGGAGGGGGAGTGTCGCGTGCTTGCGCCCTGCGCAGCGGTCCCGCTGATCTGCGCCGAGTAATGGCCTCCCCGGGCGTTAACCGATGCCGGGAAGCAGCCTGTGTTATCCATGTCGCTGGGTTTCGCAGCGCCTCTCCGTCGACATTGGCGCGACTCTCGCGCCAGTAGTTCATCGGCCAGCTCCGAGGCGCCAGGTTCTGGTCTAGGCGCTTTTCCCGTTGCTTCGGTCGCAGCGTCTGGCTAACGGCTCTGGAATTGCGAATCAGAGCCACAGCTGACTGGCTGGGTTGGGCGTATCTAAGCCAAGCGCCGGCCTCAAGTGAGCCGAGACGGTGGTAGAGGTGGAGAGCCATTTGGGGCTCGGATTTGCGCGCCTGGTCGGCACAAGTGAGGCCGGCGGGTGAGATCCCGCCGGAGCGTCTTTTAAGCCGCGGCTGTCTGATCAGGAGCCGGTTTTAAGCTCAAGGGTCGGGAAAAGTTCGCGAAACTTCTGTTCGCTTTCTTGGATGAGCTTTTGCCCTTCAGTAACTTCATTTCTGCCCTGGGCAACCTGCTCATTTCCTTTTCTCAGGTTTTCTTCGGCAGAGCTGATCTGCTTTTCGCCTTTTTCTACCCGCTTCTCGCCGTTACGGATCAGCTCTGAACCTCTATCCCAGTCGCTGGCCAACTGCGTGCGCAGATCGACATTGGCTTGGGCGGCGTCGGCATGGGCGCGCATCAGATCGGCGGTACTGGGCTGGCTGGAGCATCCTGCGAGTGCGGCCATGGTGGCTACAGCAGAAACGAAAGCAGTAATTCTCTTCACTAGTTTGCTCACTTCAAGTAGGTAGGGGGCCAGTTTGCGGGTGGTCATTCAGGCAAACGAATGGCTCTTTGTAACAGCTTTCGAGGTGCTCCCCCCATAAAGCCTCTGAATCGGGCTGATCCAAATTTATTCGTTGGAGGCGCCGCGGCGATTGACTCAGATCAACTGCGGTAGAAATCCAGGCTGGCCAGCGACCTGTCGCCGCGGCGCGTATCTCGCATGGGCCTGCGGCGCTATTGGGGCTGTCTTCATCGGGGGCAAAGGTCTGGGGCTGGCTTCTGCCGGCAGGCGTGTGGCGCTAGTGCCCACCTTTTCAGGATTCGCAACTCGGTTGCTTTCAGGTTGTGGCAGCGTGGAGGTGTGGGATGCTGGCGTCTGTATGCGCCATGAGGCGCCCCTTGCACGCCCTGCGAGTCAGGCGCCCTGTGGCCTTGCTGTGAGTAGATTCTTGGGCCGAACCGGTTCAACTCACGAATCTACTCACGAGGTTCTGGGGTGGCGAGGGCCGGGGTGGGAATCACAGGCAACAAAAAACCCGCACTAGGCGGGTTTCTTGTGGGCTTTCGGGTGGTTTTGGCACCACCTGAAAACGAAAGGTGGTGCCCAGGGACGGAATCGAACCGCCGACACGGGGATTTTCAATCCCCTGCTCTACCGACTGAGCTACCTGGGCAACGGGGCGCTATTAGACGGTTTTGGCTTATGCCTGTCAAGCGCGAGATTGAAAAATATTTAACTATTTCGGGTGTTTACGTTCAGGGCCTATTCGCTGGGCGGCACATAGCCTTCAGCCTGGGCGTATTCCTCGCCGGAGAGGAACTTGTCCATCTCGGCCTGGAGGAACTTGCGGTCCTCGGCGTTCATCATGTTCAGACGGCGTTCGTTGATCAGCAGGGTCTGGTGCTTCTGCCATTCGTCCCAGGCTTGCCTGGAGACGTTGTTGTAGATGTCTTCGCCCTTGGCGCCCGGATAGGGTGGGCGATCCAGGCCGGGCAGTTCTTGCTTGTGCTTGCGGCACATCACGGTGCGGGTCATGGCTGCTCTCCAGAAATGGGATGGGCATTGAGGGTGTCGGCCGCGCGCTTAAGCAGTTTCTTCACCGGGGCGGCGAGGCCCAGGCGCGGCGGGGTGGCGAGGTTATACCAGAGCCAGTCGGCCTCGGCCACGGCGTGGGCGGCGACCTTTGCGTGGATCAGCCAGGGCTCGATGGTCAGTTGGAAGTGGCTGAAGGTGTGGGTCAGCCCGTCCAGTTCCTGGCGCGCGCCGAGGCGCAGGGCGTGGCGTTCGGCCAGGGCGTCGAGGCCCTGCAGGTCGTCGAGTTCCGGGAGGCTCCACAGGCCGCCCCACAGGCCGCTGGAGGGGCGCCGGTAGAGCAGGATCTCGCCGGCGCCATTGGTCAGCAGCGGCATCAGCGTGCGTTTCTGCGGCAGGGCCTTGCGTGGCTTGGGCATCGGGTAGCGAATTTCCAGGCCGAGCAGGTGCGCCTGGCAGCCGCCGCGCAGCGGGCACAGCAGGCAGCTCGGCTTGCTGCGCGTGCAGAGGGTGGCGCCCAGGTCCATCATCGCCTGGGTGTAGTGATTGACCCGGGCCTGCGGGGTCAGGCGCTCGGCGACCTGCCACAGCTGTTTCGCCACCTTGGGCTCGCCGGGGTAGCCCTGCTGGGCGACATAGCGGGCCAGCACGCGCTTGACGTTGCCGTCGAGAATCGGCGCGCGCAGGCCCATGCTCAGGCTGGCGATGGCGCCGGCGGTGGAGCGGCCGATGCCCGGCAGGGCGGTCAGGGTCTCGACATCGCGGGGGAACTCGCCGCCATGCTCGGTCATGACGATTCGCGCGGCCTTCTGCAGGTTGCGGGCGCGGGTGTAGTAACCCAGGCCCGTCCACAGGTGCAGCACTTCGTCCTCGGCCGCTTCGGCCAGGTCGCGCACGGTCGGCAGCGCGGCCATGAAGCGGTCGAAGTAGCCGAGCACGGTGCTGACCTGGGTCTGCTGCAGCATGATTTCCGAGACCCACACGCGGTAGGGGTTGATGCCCTGTTGCCAGGGCAGATCCTTGCGTCCGTGGCTGTCGTACCAGTCGAGTACCGCCGCGGAAAACTGCTCGGGACTCATTGCTTGAACAGGCCCTTGAGCGCGTCCTTGAGTTCCGGGCTGACCTTGTCGCCGAGCTTCTCCTCGAGCTTCTCGGTGAGCTTGCCGCCGGCCAGGCGCGCGGCGATCTTGCCCAGGCCCTCCTGGTCCAGCCGGCAGGCCTTGGCGCCGAGTTCCAGGGGGCCGCGGCAGCGCAGCGGCCACTCGATGCCGACGTAGCGCTCATTGACCTGGCAGGCCGGGTCGGGCATGGCGCGCTGGTCGCCCTCGATGGTGACGCCGACGCGGTAGTCGAGGCCGAGTACGCGCAGGTCGAGGTCGCCATCGCCCTTGGCGCTGAGGCCGGGGATGCGGGCCTTGAGGTCGTTGTTGCTGGCCACGCCATTGCGCAGGGTCAGGGTGCCCTGCAGGGTCTCGAACGGCGTGTCCTTGCCGCCTGGCGGGTTGCTCGGGACCTTGCGGTTGAGGGTGGCAATGCCCCGGCACAGCTGGTGCTCGAGGTTGGCATCGACCAGCACGCCGTCGGCGAGGGCAAAGCTGGCGGTGCCATTGAGGCCGTCGATCCAGGCCTTTTCGCTGTTGCCGCTGGTGTTCAGGTCGGCCTGCAGGTCGAGCAGTCCCTTGATCGGCGAGGCTTGCTCGTCGCTCTTCAGGAAGGGTTCGAGCTGAATCCGCTTGAGGCGCTGCTGCAGGCTGAGCAGGGGGATGGCCGGACGCACGTCGATGCGGCCCTTGGCGTCGAAGCTGCCGCCGCCGAGCTTGCCGCGCAACTCCTCCAGGGTCACGACGCCAGCGGCGCTCTTGGCCTTGAGGGTCAAGGCGTCGATCACCTGCTGGTCGAAGGTCAGTCGGTCGAGGTCGAGGGCCAGCTGCAGGTCGAGCTTGCGCAGCTGGTCGATCGGCAGCAGCGCCTTGGAGCTCCAGGCCTGCTGGGTCGGCGCGTCGGGCAGCGGACTGCTGCCGTTGCTGCCGGCACGGGAGACGGCTTCCTTGACCTCGACCCGGCGCGCGCTGTCGGCATCCTCGGTGTCCTTGGCCGGCGGCGGCAGGTAGCGGTCGAGGTTGAGGCTGTCACCCTTGAGCTTGACCCGCAGGGCCTGCTTGCTCAGGTCGCTGACCGCCAGCTGGCCGCTGAAGCTGCTGTCGTCGAGCTTCAATTGCAGCTCGTCCAGGCTCAGGCTGTTCGGCGTGCCGTTCAGGCGGGTGACCAGTTCGAACTCGCCGAGGGCCTTGACGTCGCTCATCGGCGGCAATGGTTGGCCGATGCCGCTGAGGAAATCGCGCAGGTTGAGCGGCGCGATGGACAGGCCGCCGGACAGCTTCGCCGTCTTGTCCAGGTCGCGCACCTTGAGCTCGCCGAGGGCGCGCAGCTGGTTGGCCGAGAGCTTCAGGCCATTCCATTCGGCGACCTGGGCGGCCAGGTCGACCAGCAGTTCGCCCTGCAGCGCGTAGGTCAGGGTCTGGCCATCGAACGGTTCGCCCGACGCCTCGCCGGAGAGGCGGGTGCCCTCCAGCTGGTAGCGCTTGAGCGCGCGGTCGAAGCGCAGCCGGCCCTGCAGTTCGCTGCGCGCACGCAGCAGCGGCTGGTTGGTGCCGAAGAAGGCGCTGAGCTTGACCGGGATGCTGGTGCCTTCGCGGATGGCGCCGGTGGTCAGCTGGATGCTTTCGGCGCTGAACTGCTGGCCCTTGCGCTCGTCGCGGTAGTCGATGCGCGCGTTGTTGACGATCAGGCTGTCGATGTCCAGCTTGATCGGCTGGCTGCGTTCGGCCGGGCTGGCCGGCGCCTCGCCGTTCGCCGCGTTGCCGGCGCTCGTGCTCGGCGCGGGCGTGGACCCGGCGGCAGGCGCGGGGCGGCCGACGTCTTCCCAGTTGCCGCGGCCCTTGGCGTCACGCTGCAGGCTGAGGTTGAGGCCGTCGATGCGGATGTCGCTCATCTGCACTTCCTTGCGCAGCAGCGGCAGCACGCGCACCGACAGGCCGAGCAGGCGCAGGTCGGCGAACGGCTGGTTCGGCGTGGTGGCGCTGGCCAGGGTGGCGTCGGTCAGCTCCAGGCCGAGCCAGGGGAACAGGCTCCAGCCGATGTCGCCTTTGAGCGTCAGCTCCAGGTTGGCCTTGTCGTGGGCCAGCTGACGGATCTCGTCTTTGTAGTCGTTGGGATCGAACAGGTGGGTCAGGGCGAAGCCCAGGGCCACGATGATCAGCAACAGTCCGAGGAAAAACAGACCCAGGATCTTGCCGAGCGCTTTCATGGACGATTCCTTGTTTTGAATGGCATGGAGGGAGAACGCGAAAGTATAACGCCGCGTGGATCAAAGCGACTGCGCCACGCGCTCGGCGATGGCCAGGCTGGCGGTCAGCCCCGGCGACTCGATGCCGAACAGGTTGACCAGCCCGGCCAGGCCGTGCTCGCCAGGCCCTTGGATGATGAAGTCGGCGGGTGGTTCCCCGGGGCCGCAGAGCTTCGCCCGGATGCCGCTGTAGGCGGGCATCAGGCGGGCACTGTCGAGGGCCGGGAAATAGCGGCGGATCGCCTCGGCGAACGGCTCGCGCAACTGCTCATCGACGCGGTAGTCGATCTGCTCGAGGTAGCGGGTGTCGGGGCCGAAGCGCAGCTGGCCGGCCAGGTCCAGGGTGGCGTGGATGCCCAGGCCGGCGCCGTTGGCTTCCGGCAGCGGGTAGATCAGGTGGCGAAAGGGCGAGCGGCCGCTGTAGGCGAAGTAGCGCCCCTGGCACAGGTGCAGGGGTGGAATCTGCGTCGCTACCAGGCTGGCGGTACGCCGCGCCAGCTGCTGGGCGAATAGGCCGGCGGCGTTGACCACCCGCTGGGCCTTGAGCTGGAACGGCTCGCCGGCACTGCTGCCGCTGGCGATCCAGCCGTCGCCAGCGGGCTCGAGGTGCGCGACCCGGGTGTCGAGGACCAGTTGTGCGCCGCGCTGCTCGGCGGCGGCCAGCAGCGACTGCAGGTAGGCGTGGCTGTCGATGATCCCGGTGCTCGGCGACAGCAGGGCGGCGACCCCGCGCACCGCTGGTTCCAGCTCGTGCAGCTGGTCGTGGCCCAGCGCCTGCAGGTCGCGCACGCCGCAGCGCTCGGCATTGGCGGCGAGGGCCTCGAGCTTGGCGCGCTCGGCTTCGCTGACCGCCACCAGCAGCTTGCCCAGGCGCCGGTGGCCGACCCGGTATTTGGCGCACCAGGCGTACAGGCGCTCGCGGCCCTCCAGGCACAGCTCGGCCTTCAGTGAGCCTGGGCTGTAGTACAGACCGGCGTGGATGACCTCGGAGTTGCGGCTGGAGGTGTGGCTGCCGATGAGCTTTTCCGCTTCGACTATCAGGCTGCTCTGTCCCGGTCGGGCCAGGCGCGCGGCGCAGGCCAGGCCGAGGGCGCCGGCGCCGATTATCAGGGTGTCGATACTGTCCATGGCGCAGTCGCTCCTGGGGGCGGCTGAGGAGGCCGCCTCGAGTGTCGGCGGTCGTGGGCGGCGACAGCATAGCAAGAGCCCGGGCACTTCCCGGTTGGCCGGCCGCCTGGAAAGAGGGCGTCCTGCGGTCAGAGGCTGTCCAGGGGCAGGCCGCGGCGCGCAGCCAGTGCCCGGGCCTCCAGCTGGCCCTCGGGGGCGGCCAGGTGCAGTGGCTTGCCGGCCTCTCGCGCCATGCGGCTGGCCTCGTCCAGCAGGCGCCGGGCGACGCCGCGGTTGCGCGTAATGGCGCGCACGCACAGGTGCGACAGGCGCCAGCAGTCCTCGCCGCGCTCGAGCAGGGCGGCGCCGAGCAGGCGGTCGTTGAAGCGCCCGGCGAGCAGTCGGCCGCTGTTGAGGTTCGCCTGGATCAGCGCCTCGCCGTCGGCATAGGGCGGCAGCAGCCAGTCCGGCGCGTCCCGGTAGATCTTGGCCAGGTCGATGAGGTCCTGGGCGCTGGCAGGGGAGGGGCGTTCGACGATAACGGGCATGTTCCGACCTGTAGCTATTCGATTGATTGATGGCGCCTTGCCGGTTGGGGTGTGGGCAAGGCAGGTAGCGGCTTCGGCATCCGGTGGGGAGAGACTGCTGACGACTGTTGCGCCGTCGCGCCTGCCCCTGGGCCTGCCAAGAGAATACCGCTTATGGCTGCTCTTCTCGTACCGCCCGGGCCCCTCGGACAGGCGGTTTTTCTGCTCAGCAGATGCATGCTCGCCTCCCCGGTCCGCGAGCGCTGGCTGGCTGGTGCTGGGGTTGCGCGCCTGCAGTTCCTTGCAAATGGTCGGCTTGCTTCAAGCTTTCGAGCATATCGGCCTATAATGTCGCCCCTTTCGCACACTGATTTTGTGGAGCAGGTGATGGCCGAACGTACGGCATTCGTCGAGCGCAACACCCTGGAGACCCAGATCAAGGTCTCGATCAACCTGGATGGCACCGGCAAGGCGCGCTTCGCTATCGGCGTACCCTTCCTCGAGCACATGCTCGACCAGATCGCCCGTCACGGCCTGATCGACCTGGATATCGAGTGCCAGGGCGACCTGCATATCGACGACCACCACACCGTCGAGGACGTCGGCATCACCCTCGGCCAGGCCTTCACCAAGGCCATCGGCGACAAGAAGGGCATGACCCGCTACGGCCATTCCTACGTGCCGCTGGACGAGGCGCTGTCGCGCGTGGTGATCGATTTCTCCGGTCGCCCGGGGCTGCAGATGCACGTGCCCTTCACCCGCGCGGTGGTCGGCGGCTTCGATGTCGACCTGTTCCAGGAGTTCTTCCAGGGCTTCGTCAACCACGCCCTGGTGTCTCTGCATATCGATAACCTGCGCGGCAGCAACACCCACCACCAGATCGAAACCGTATTCAAGGCCTTCGGCCGCGCCCTGCGCATGGCCGTGACCCTGGACGAGCGCATGGCCGGGCAGATGCCGTCGACCAAGGGTTGCCTGTAAATGCAAACAGTTGCAGTAATCGACTATGGCATGGGCAACCTGCACTCGGTGGCCAAGGCGCTGGAGCATGTCGGCGCCGGTCGGGTGCTGGTGACCAGCGACGCCCAGGTGATCCGCGAGGCCGACCGGGTGGTGTTCCCCGGGGTCGGCGCGATTCGCGACTGCATGGCCGAGATCCGCCGCCTGGGCTTCGATCAGCTGGTGCGTGAGGTCAGCCAGGATCGCCCCTTCCTTGGCATCTGCGTCGGCATGCAGGCGCTGCTCGAGCGCAGCGAGGAGAACGACGGGGTCGACTGCATCGGCTTGTTCCCCGGCCAGGTGCGCTTCTTCGGCAAGGGCCTGGTGGAAGAGGGCGAGCAGCTCAAGGTGCCGCACATGGGCTGGAACCAGGTGAGCCAGTCGGTCAGGCATCCGCTGTGGCACGACATTCCCGACCAGGCGCGCTTCTACTTCGTGCACAGCTACTACGTCGAGGCCGGCAAGGCCCAGCAGGTGGTCGGTCGCGGCCATTACGGCAAGGACTTCGCCGCGGCGCTGGCCGACGGCTCGCGTTTCGCCGTGCAGTTCCACCCGGAGAAGAGCCACACCCATGGCCTGCAGCTGCTGCAGAACTTCGCCGCCTGGGACGGCCGCTGGTAGATGAGCCGGGGCAAGCTACAGGCGCCGCAGTTGCGCCTGGAGGGCGAGCAGGAGCAGGCCGCGCTGCGGCTGCTCCAGAGCTTCATGGTCGAACGCTTCGAGCTGCAACTGGGCAGCTTCGAGGTGCAGGAGCTACTCGACCTGTTCGCCCGTGACATTGCCCCACAGTTTTACAACAAGGCGATCTTCGATGTGCAGGCGCACCTGAAGGACAGGTTCGACAGCATCGAAAGCGACTTGTGGGCGCTCGAGAAGAGCTGACCCGCACCGACTTCCACAGACTCGAACAGGTTCACCCAATGCTGATTATCCCCGCTATCGATCTCAAGGACGGCGCCTGCGTGCGTCTGCGCCAGGGCCGTATGGAAGACTCCACGGTGTTTTCCGACGACCCGGTGAGCATGGCCGCCAAGTGGGTGGAAGGCGGCTGCCGCCGGCTGCACCTGGTCGACCTCAATGGCGCCTTCGAGGGCCAGCCGGTCAACGGCGAGGTGGTCACCGCCATCGCCAAGCGCTATCCCAACCTGCCGATCCAGATCGGCGGCGGCATCCGCTCCCTGGAAACCATCGAGCACTACGTCAAGGCCGGGGTCAGCTACGTGATCATCGGCACCAAGGCGGTCAAGCAGCCCGAGTTCGTCGCCGAGGCCTGCAAGGCCTTCCCGGGCAAGGTGATCGTCGGCCTGGATGCCAAGGACGGTTTCGTCGCCACCGACGGCTGGGCCGAGGTCAGCAGCGTGCAGGCGGTCGACCTGGCCAAGCGCTTCGAGGCCGATGGCGTCTCGGCGATCGTCTACACCGACATCGCCAAGGACGGCATGATGCAGGGCTGCAACGTCGAGGCCACCGCCGCGTTGGCCGCCGCCAGCCGTATCCCGGTGATCGCCTCCGGCGGCATCCACAACCTCGGCGACATCGGCAAGCTGCTGGCCGCCAAGGCGCCGGGGATCATCGGCGCCATCACCGGCCGGGCGATCTACGAAGGCACCCTGGACGTGGCCGAGGCCCAGGCCTACTGCGACGCCTACAACGGCTGAGGTCGGGCGTGCGCGGCCGTCCAGGCCGCGCGCACCTGTGACGGTTTACGGTGCGCGCGGCGCACCCTACGAGAGAGATTGCCATGGCCCTCGCCAAACGCATCATCCCCTGCCTCGACGTGGACAACGGCCGCGTGGTCAAGGGCGTCCAGTTCGAGAACATCCGCGACGCCGGCGACCCGGTGGAGATCGCCCGCCGCTACGACGAGCAGGGCGCCGACGAGATCACCTTCCTCGACATCACCGCCAGCGTCGATGGCCGCGACACCACCCTGCACACCGTCGAGCGCATGGCCAGCCAGGTGTTTATCCCGCTGACCGTGGGCGGCGGCGTGCGCACCGTGCAGGACATCCGCAACCTGCTCAACGCCGGCGCCGACAAGGTGTCGATCAACACCGCCGCGGTGTTCAACCCGGAATTCGTCGGCGAGGCGGCGCAGCGTTTCGGCTCGCAGTGCATCGTCGTTGCCATCGACGCGAAGAAGGTCTCCGGCCCCGGCGAGACGCCGCGCTGGGAGATCTTCACCCATGGCGGGCGCAAGCCCACCGGCCTGGACGCGGTGCTCTGGGCGAAGAAGATGGAAGACCTCGGCGCCGGCGAGATCCTCCTGACCAGCATGGACCAGGACGGTGTGAAGAGCGGCTATGACCTCGGCGTCACCCGCGCCATCAGCGAGTTCGTCGGCATCCCGGTGATCGCCTCCGGCGGCGTCGGCAACCTCGAACACCTGGCCGCCGGCATCCTCGAGGGCAAGGCCGACGCGGTGCTGGCCGCGAGCATCTTCCACTTCGGCGAGTACACGGTGCCGGAAGCCAAGGCCTACCTGGCCAGCCGTGGCATCGTGGTGCGCTGACCGGCCGAGCACGCCCAGCGGCATGGAGTGCGGCGGAGTCGACAGACCTGCCGTACCCGCTTCGTTAAAATTTCAGCGTCCGCGCACCGGCCGTTCAGGCCGCTCGTGCGCCCCCTATCGCTGTTTCTCGACACGGAGTCCCCGATGCCTGCCGTACGGCTGCTCGCTGTTGTTGTGCTGCTGCTTGGCGCCAGCCTGGCGCATGCCCAGAACCTGGTCCTGCTCACCGAAAACCTCGCCCCCTTCAATCAGTCGGTCAGTGGCCGCAATTTCGCCAAGAACGATGGCATCACCGGCATCAGCTCCGACACCCTGCGCGCGGTCTGCAAGCGCGCCCAGGTCGAGTGCCAGCAGATCCTCAGGTTTCCCTGGGAACGGGTCTATCAGCAGGCGCTCAACGAGCCGGGCTATGGCCTGTTCTCCACCGCCCGCACGCCGGCGCGGGAGAAACTGTTCAAGTGGGTCGGGCCGATTGCCAGCAACGACTGGGTGCTGATGGCCAAGGCCGACAGCCCGATCCAGCTGGGCGACCTGCAGGCGGCGGCGCAGTACCGCATCGGCGGCTACAAGGGCGATGCCATCAGCCAGTACCTGATCGACCGCGGCCTGCCGGTGCAGACCGCGCTGCGGGATAACAAGAACGTGGAGAAGCTGCTCAAGGGCCAGATCGACCTGTGGGTGACCGCCGATCCGAGCGGGCGCTACCTGGCCAAGCAGGAGGGCCTGGATGGCCTCAGGGTGGTGCAGCGCTTCCATACGGCCGAGCTCTATCTGGCGCTGAACCTGGCCACGCCCGATGACCTGGTGGGGCGCCTGCAGGAGGCCCTGGACGCCTTGCGCGCCGAGGGGGAACTGGGCGCGATAGTGGCGCGCTACTGAGGTCCGTCGCGCGCATGGCCGCGATTTGCCGATGGAGGCTGGGCGAAGCGCGGCGGGCTGGGTATGCTGGCCGGCCTGTGCATTAATAACTACGGGAGCATCCATGTTCAAACGCCTGTGGCTGGCCTTGGCCGGCACCCTGATGCTGACGACTGGCGCGGCCCAGGCGGCCATCGACCCGGACTACCGCATGGTGCTGCTCACCGAGAACTTTCCGCCCTACAACATGGCGGTCAATGGCAAGAATTACGCCCGTGAAGAGAACCTCGACGGCATCGCCGTGGATATCGTCCGCGAGATGTTCAAGCGCGCCGGCATCCAGTACAACCTGACCCTGCGCTTCCCCTGGGCCCGTATCTACAAGCTGGCGCTGGAGAAGCCGGGCTACGGCGTGTTCGTCGCCGCGCGCCTGCCGGAGCGCGAGGCGCTGTTCAAGTGGGTCGGGCCGATCGGTCCGGATGACTGGGTGCTGCTGGCCCGGGGCGACAGCTCGATCCGTCTGAACAGCCTGGAAGAAGCCAAGCAGTACCGGGTTGGCGCCTACAAGGGCGATGCGATCGCCGAGCACCTGGAAGAGCAGGGCCTGCAGCCGATCACCGCGCTGCGCGATCAGCTCAACGCCAAGAAGCTCATGGAGGGCAAGATCGACCTCTGGGCCACCGGCGACCCGGCCGGCCGCTACCTGGCGAAACAGTCGGGCATCAGCGGGCTGAAGACCGTGCTGCGCTTCGACAGCGCCCAGTTGTACCTGGCTCTCAACAAGGAGGTGCCGGACGAAGTGGTGCGCAAGCTGCAAGGCGAGCTGGACAGGATGCGTGACGAGGGGTTCGTCGACGCTGTCCTCAACAAGTATCTGTAAGACCTGTGTGCCGGCCACAAGCCGGCGCACTGCCAAGGATGGCCGACGCCGAGCGTCATACGTCGCCGGGGCTTCGCCCGAGCAGGGAAGCCGCTAGCCATAATCACAAATCAAGCGAGCGGGGAGACTTATGTTGAAAACTCTGAAAATCGGCCTGTTGTTCGGCCTCATCCTCAGCGCCTGCACGGCCCAGGCCGAGTTGCCCTATGGCTACAAGGTGGTGCTGCTGACCGAGAACTTCCCACCGTTCAACATGGCGGTGGACGACAAGAACTTCGCCCGCGATGACGGCATCGACGGCATCAGCGCCGAGATCGTCCGCGCCATGTTCAAGCGGGCCAAGATCGACTACAGCCTGACCCTGCGCTTTCCCTGGGATCGCCTGTACCGTCTGACCCTGGACAAGCCCAACTACGGGCTGTTCTCCACCACCTTCACCCCCGAGCGCCAGCCGCTGTTCAAGTGGGTCGGGCCGATCGCCAAGAGCGGCTGGGTGCTGCTCGCCGCGCCGGGCAATAACCTCAGTCTGAAGAGCCTGAAGGACGCCGCGCAGTACAAGGTCGGCGCCTACAAGAACGACGCGGTCAGCCAGCACCTGGAAAGCCAGGGGCTGCAGCCGATCAACGCGCTGCGCGATCAGCAGAACGTGCAGAAGCTGCTCAAGGGGCAGATCGACCTGTGGGCCACCACCGATCCGGTCGGCCGCTACCTGGCCAAGCAGGAGGGCGTCAGCGGCCTGACCACGGTGCTGCGCTTCAACGAGGCCGAGCTGTACCTGGCGCTGAACAAGGACACCCCGGACGAGGTGGTGCAGCGTCTGCAGAAGGCCCTGGACGAGTTGCGTAGCGAAGGTTTCGTCGACGACATGACCAACAGCTACCTGTAGCCGCCAAGGCAACAAAAAAGCCCGGACTCAGTGCCGGGCTTTTTGTTGGCCGGGCGACTATTCGCCGCGGGTTACGTTCAGCCCCTTGAGCAGGTTGAGGGCCTGGGCCAGCTGGTAGTCGTCGTCCTGCGGCCGGGTCGGCCGGGCGCTCTGGCCCTTGCTCGGCTTGTCGGCGCCGCCGTTGCCATTGCCCAGGTGGCCCTGCAGGTCGGCTTCCTTGAAGTTGCCGTCGTCCTGCTCGCGGGTCAGCTTGGCCCGCGCCACCTCGATGTCCGGCACGATGCCCTGGGCCTGGATCGAGCGGCCGTTGGGGGTGTAGTACAGCGCGGTGGTGAGCTTCAGCGCGCGGTCGTTGTTCAGCGGCAGGACGGTCTGCACCGAGCCCTTGCCGAAGCTGCCGGTGCCCATCAGCACGCCGCGCTTGTGGTCCTGCAGGGCGCCGGCGACGATCTCCGAGGCCGAGGCGCTGCCACCGTTGATCAGCACCACCAGCGGCACGCCTTCGCTGGGGTCGGCCGGATCGGCGGAGAAGCGCAGCTCGGAATTGGCGATGCGCCCCTCGGTGTAGACGATCAGGCCCTTCTTGAGGAAATGGTCGGAGACCTCGACCGCCGCCTGCAGCACGCCGCCGGGGTTGTTGCGCAGGTCCAGGACCAGGCCGTTGAGCTTGTTGCCGTTGTCCTTGCGCAGCTTGTTCAGGGCCTTGAGCACCTCGTCGCCGCTGTTGACCTGGAACTGGGTGATGCGCAGGTAGCCGTAGCCGTCCTCGAGCAGCTGGCTCTTGACGCTGCGTACCTTGATCACCGCGCGGGTCAGCTCGACGTCGAACGGCTTGCCGCCCTCGCGGACCAGGGTCAGCTGGATCTTGCTGCCGGCTTCGCCGCGCATCTTGTCCACCGCCTCGAGCATCGACAGGCCCTTGGTCGGCTGGCCGTCGATCTTGATGATCAGGTCGCCGGGCTGGATGCCGGCTCTGGACGCCGGGGTGTCGTCGATCGGCGAGACCACCTTGACGAAGCCGTCCTCCATGCCGACCTCGATGCCCAGGCCGCCGAACTCGCCGCTGGTGCTCTCCTGCAGCTCGCGGAAGGCATCGATGTCGAGGTAGGCCGAGTGCGGATCGAGGTTGCTGAGCATGCCCTTGATCGCGTTTTCCAGCAGGGTCTTGTCGCTGATCGGCTCGACATAGGCCGCCTTGATGCGGTCGAGCACCTCGGCGAAGGTGCGCAGGTCCTCCAGCGGCAGCGGTGCCTTGCCGCTTGCCGTGGCAGCAGCCTCCTCCGCCGGTTCCGCCGCGTGCAGCAGGGGCGCGCCACCGAGCAGGGCGATGCTCAGGGTCAGAGTGGTGAGGCGGGGCAGATGCGGCATGTCGAACTAACTCCTACGGAATGAGGTGGCGCCTATCCTTGCGCCCGGCACCATTGTGCCGGATCGCTGGGGCGGCCCTGCTGGCGAATCGCGAAATACAGGGCCGGCGTGTCCTGGCCGCCACTGGTGCCGACGGTGGCGATGGGCTCGCCGGCCTTGACCAGATCGCCTGGGTCTTTCAGCAGGCTCTGATTGTGCCCGTACAGGCTCAGGTAGCCATTGCCATGGTCGAGAATGACCAGAAGCCCGGCGCCGCGCAACCAGTCGGCGAATACCACGCGCCCGCCATGCACGGCACGCACCTGGCTGCCGGCGGCGGCGCCGATCAGCACGCCGTCCCACTTGGTCCGGGCATCGCCGCCGCGCGGTGCGCCGTAACGCGCCACCAGGTGGCCGTCGACCGGCCAGGGCAGCTTGCCGCGGGCCTGGGCGAACGGGCCGCCATAGGTCGCGCCGGCGCTGACCATGGGGCCGCTGGCGCTGGCGCTGGCGCTGGCGCTGGCCGGGCCGTCCTGGCGTGGGCGCTGGCGCGCCTCTTCGGCTTCGCGGGCCTGGCGGGCGAGGGTCGCCTCGATGGTCTTCAGCACCCGCGCCAGTTGTTCCTGCTCCTGCTGGCGAGCCTTGAGCTTGCGGTCGCGGGCGGAGAATTCCTGGTTCAGCTTGGCCAGCGCCTGCTGGCGCTCCTGGCGGGCCTGGGCGAGTTCTGCGCGGCGGCTGTCGAGGGCGCTCTTGTGCTCCTGCAGCTGACGCTGCTGGCTGGCGATGTCCTGCTCGACGTTGTTTAGCTGGCGCAGGGTCTCGTTGAACGTGGCCAGCTGCTCCATGCGCGCTTCGCTGAGGTAGTCGTAGTAGGTCAGGGTGCGCGAGAACTTTTCCGGGTTCTGCTGGTTGAGCAGCAGCTTGAGGTATTCCTGGCGCCCGCTCTGGTAGGCGGCGCGGGCCTGGATGCCGATCAGGCGTTGCTGCTCAAGGCGCGCGCCCTGGAGTTTTTTTTTCTCCTGGTCGAGGCGCTGGATCTCCTCTTCGCCCTGCTGCAGCTCCTGCTGCAGGCCCTTGACCTGCTTCTCCAGCTGGCCCATCTCGGTCTCGGTCTTCTGCAGGTCCTGCTGCACCCCGGATTTTTCCTGCTGCAACTGCTGCAGCAGCTTCTTCAGCTCGGCCACGTCGGCGCGGGCGGCTTCCAGCTGTTTCTGGGCATCGGCCTTGTCATCGGCGAAGGCCGGGATGAGCAGGCAGGACAGGACAATCAGGGCGAGGGCGCGAAACATGGAGTCGACGGCACCGGGGGCGGGGAGTGGCCTTAGTATGCCCGGGGTGACGGGCAAAAAAAACGCCCCAGTCCGCAGGGAGTGGGGCGTTTAACCATTTATCGCGGCTACTGCAGGCTGATGATGCTGGTGCCGGTCATTTCCGCCGGCTTGGCCAGGCCCATCAGCTCCAGCAGGGTCGGCGCGACGTCGGCCAGGACGCCGCCGTGGCGCAGGCTGACGGGGCGCTTGCCGACATAGATGAAGGGCACCGGCTCGCAGGTGTGGGCGGTATGGGCCTGGCCGGTGCAGGTGTCTTCCATCTGCTCGACGTTGCCGTGGTCGGCGGTGATCAGCGCCTCGCCGCCGACCTTGTCCAGGGCCTCGACGATGCGTCCGACGCAGCTGTCCAGGCACTCCACCGCCTTGACCGCGGCGCTGAACACGCCGGTGTGGCCGACCATGTCGCCATTGGCGTAGTTGACCACGATCAGGTCGTAGCGCTGCTGCTCGATGGCCTCGACGATGCGGTCGGTGACCTCGGGTGCGCTCATCTCCGGCTTGAGGTCGTAGGTGGCGACGTTCGGCGAGGGGATGAGGATGCGCTCTTCGCCGGCGAACGGCTCTTCACGGCCGCCGGAGAAGAAGAAGGTGACGTGGGCGTACTTCTCGGTCTCGGCGATGCGCAGCTGGGTCTTGCCCTGCTTGGCCAGGTATTCGCCGAGCACGTTGGTCAGCGCCTCCGGCTTGAAGGCGCTGGGCGCCGGGATGCTCGCGGCGTACTGGGTGAGCATGACGAAGTCGGCCAGCTGCGGCTGGCGGGTTCGGGCGAACTCCTTGAAGTCCGCCTCGACGAAGGCGCGGCTCAGTTCGCGGGCACGGTCGGCGCGGAAGTTCATGAACACCACGGCGTCGCCGTCCTCTACCTGCACCGGTGCGCCAATGACCGTGGCCTTGACGAATTCGTCGCTCTCGCCGCGGGCGTAGGCGGCCGCCAGGCCGGCGCTGGCGTCGGCGGCCTGGAACTGGCCCTGGCCGTCGACGATCAGCTGGTAGGCCTGCTCGACCCGGTCCCAGCGGTTGTCGCGGTCCATGGCGAAGTAGCGGCCGATCAGGCTGGCGATGCGTCCCTTGCCGAGCTTGGCGAAGGTGGCGTCGAGCAGTTCGATGGACGACTGGGCGCTTTTCGGCGGGGTGTCGCGGCCATCGAGGAAGGCGTGCAGGTAGATCCTGTCGGCGCCGCGCTGGGCCGCCAGTTCGGCCATGGCGGCGATGTGCTCCTGGTGGCTGTGCACGCCGCCGTCGGAAAGCAGGCCGAGGATGTGCACCGCCTTGCCGGCGCCCACCGCCCGGTCGACCGCGCCGCAGATGGCCGCGTTGTCGAAGAACTCGCCATCGCGAATGGCCTTGGTCACCCGGGTGAAGTCCTGATACACCACGCGGCCAGCGCCGAGGTTCATGTGGCCGACCTCGGAGTTGCCCATCTGGCCGTCCGGCAGGCCGACGTCCATGCCGCTGCCGGAGATCAGGCTGTGGGGCTGGGTGGCGCGCAGGCGATCGTAGACCGGGGTGTTGGCCGCGTGGATGGCGTTGTGCTCGGGACTGTCGCTGTGGCCGAAGCCGTCGAGGATGATCAGTACCAGGGGTTTGGGCGTGGCGCTCATAAAGCTGGCTCGCTCTGCTTGAGGGGGCAAAAAAGGCTTGGCATTTTACGGCCAAGTGGCGGAGGCGTCACCGCCGGGCGGGCTTTGGCCGACCTGTGGGGCTGTGTATACTGGCCGGCATTTTACCGTCCCGGAACCGCGCAATGCTTGCCAACCTGATTGAATTTGCCACTACCCACTATGTACTGAGCGGATCGTTCGTCGTCCTCCTGGCCCTGCTGCTGTTCACCGAGATGCACAAGGGCGGCAAGAGCCTGAGCAGCCGCGAGTTGACCGCGCTGATCAACAACGAACAGGGCCTGGTACTGGACGTGCGGGCGCAGAAGGACTTTTCTGCCGGGCATATCGCCGGTGCCCTGCACATCCCCTACGAGAAGCTGGCCGCGCGCGTCGCCGAGCTGGAGAAGCACAAGGCCAAGGTGCTCATCGTGGTCGATGCCATGGGCCAGCACGCCGGCGGCGCCAGCCGCGAGCTGAAGAAGGCCGGTTTCAATGTCGCCAAGCTGTCCGGCGGGATCGCCAGCTGGCGTGGCGACAACCTGCCGCTGGTGAAGTGATATGGCCGACGTCGTCATCTATTCCAGCGATTGGTGCCCCTACTGCATCCGCGCCAAGCAGCTGCTGGCCAGCAAGGGCGTCGACTTCGAGGAAATCAAGGTCGACGGCCAGCCCGAGCTGCGCGCCGAGATGGCGCGCAAGGCGCAGCGCACCTCGGTGCCGCAGATCTGGATCGGCGCCACCCATGTCGGTGGCTGCGACGAACTGCATGCCCTGGAGCGCGCCGGCAAGCTGGACGCGCTGCTCGAGGCATGAGATCAATACGCTCTACCTAGTACCCCCAAACAACAAGGATTTTCCATGACTGAACAAGCCAGCAGTGAAGCCGCACAGGACGAGCAGAGCCCGCAGTTCTCCCTGCAGCGTATCTACATCCGCGACCTGTCCTTCGAGGCGCCGAAGAGCCCGGAAATCTTCCGCCAGGAGTGGAAGCCGAGCGTTGCCCTGGACCTGAATACCCGCCAGAAGAGCCTGGACGGCGATTTCCACGAAGTGGTGCTGACCCTCTCGGTCACCGTGAAGAACGGCGAAGAAACCGCCTTCATCGCCGAAGTGCAGCAGGCCGGGATCTTCCTGATCAAGGGCCTGGACGCCCCGTCCATGAGCCACACCCTGGGCGCCTTCTGCCCGAACATCCTGTTCCCCTACGCCCGCGAGACCCTGGACAGCCTGGTGGTGCGCGGCTCCTTCCCGGCCCTGATGCTGGCGCCGGTGA
Source organism: Pseudomonas sp. LPB0260 (assembly GCF_013388395.1). Lineage (NCBI taxonomy): Bacteria > Pseudomonadati > Pseudomonadota > Gammaproteobacteria > Pseudomonadales > Pseudomonadaceae > Pseudomonas > Pseudomonas sp. LPB0260. The sequence continues at coordinate 1,637,177 of NZ_CP058247.1, forward strand.
ACTTCGATGCGCTCTACGCCCAAGAGCTCAAGCGCATGCAGCAGAGCACCGAGCAGGCCCCGACCAACTGAGCCGCGTTTGCTACGGCCCAATAAAAAACGCCCCGCGGGGCGTTTTTTATTGCCGGGCGGCGGCCTCAGTCCATGGCGAAGCCCTGCTGGCGCCAGGCCTCGTAGACCGCCACCGCGACCGTGTTGGACAGGTTGAGGCTGCGACAGCCCTCGCGCATCGGCAGGCGCACGCGCCGCTCGACCGGCAGGGCGTCGCGAATCTCCTGGGGCAGGCCGCAGCTTTCCGGGCCGAACAGGAAGGCGTCGCCGGGGCGGTACTGCACTTCATGGAAGGGCTGCGAGCCCTTAGTGGTGAAGGCGAATACCCGTGGCTGGCCGAGGCTCGCCAGGCAGCTGTCGAGGTCGGGATGGCGCTTGAGCGTGGCGTACTCGTGGTAGTCCAGGCCGGCCCGGCGCAGGCGCTTGTCGTCCAGCTCGAAGCCCAGGGGATCGATCAGGTGCAGCTGGCAGCCGCTGTTGGCGCACAGCCTGATAATGTTGCCGGTGTTCGGTGGAATTTCCGGTTGAAAGAGGATCACGTGAAACATGCGCGGCTCCCGGCCTGAAGACGGCCAGCATTCTACCTCCGATAGCGGCGAGCGGCCGCGTCCCTGGCTGAAGGTGATCGCCTCGCTGGCGCTGTTCGGCTTTCTCATCGGCCTGATGATCGGCCGCCTGCTGCAGCCGGCCGAGTTGCGCCTGGGCGAGGTGGTGGCGACGGAGCAGGGCTTGCAACTGTGGTTCAACGAGCGGCCCGAGGTGCGTGCCGGGCATTTCCAGGGTGCCTTCGTGCTGCGCGTGGCAACCCTCGGACGCGAGCAGCAGGGGCAGCTGCGGCTGAACGGTCGGCTGGTGAGCTGGCGTCTGCAGCGCGAGCGCCGCGAGTTGCTGTTGCGGGTGGTGGCGGCCCGTCCCCTGCGCGGCGAGTGGCATGCCGAGCAAGTGGACGGGCGCTGGCGGTTGACGGTCCGCCTGGAGGAGCAATAAAAGCGGGGAATCCCCGGCCTGCCTGTACCAAGGTCCCCGAAACTGGGAATGTCTTACTCTATGCACTCGCTGTGCCAGTTTTATTGCAGTGTTGCTGAAGCCCGTAATTAGCGGCCTGTAGGGCCATAGCCGGGCTGCGGCGGGCGCGGCGCCGGCGGCGACTGAACCGCGACGGTGCAGCAGCGCTGCCCGTGGCGCCGAGACGGGGCGTGACAGCGGCGCATAAAAAAGCGGGCACTCGGCCCGCTTGTCGTGCATTGCTGCGATCGTCAGTTGTCGTCGCTGTCGTCATCGTCGCTGCCGTCGACCTTCATGCCGAGTTCCTTGATCTTGCGCGTCAGGGTGTTGCGCCCCCAGCCCAGTAGCACGGCGGCATCGCGGCGGCGGCCGGCGGTGTGCTTGAGGGCGGTCTCGATCATGATCCGCTCGAAGGCCGGCACCGCGCTGTCGAGCAGGCTCGACTGGCCGCGGCTCAGGGCCTGGTCGGCCCACTGGCGCAGGCCCTGTTCCCAGCTGCTGACCGGGGCGCTGTCCTGGGGCTGGGCCAGCAGCTCCGGCGGCAGGTCGCCGACATGCACCTCGCGCCCGGAGGCCATCACGGTGATCCAGCGGCAGGTGTTCTCCAGCTGGCGCACGTTGCCCGGCCAGGACAGGTGCTGCAGGTAGTCCTCGGTCTCGCTCTTCAGCAACTTGGGCTCCACCGCCAGTTCCAGCGCCGCGCGGCTGAGGAAGTGGCGGGCCAGGGTGGGGATGTCCTCGCGACGATCGGCCAGGCGCGGAATGTGGATGCGGATGACGTTGAGGCGGTGGAACAGGTCCTCGCGGAACTTGCCGGCCTGCACCAGGCTTTCCAGGTCCTGGTGGGTCGCGGCGATGATGCGCACGTCGACCTTCACTGGCGTATGGCCGCCGACCCGGTAGAACTCGCCGTCGGCCAGCACGCGCAGCAGGCGGGTCTGGGTGTCGGCCGGCATGTCGCCGATCTCGTCGAGGAACAGGGTGCCGCCGTCGGCCTGTTCGAAGCGCCCGCGGCGCAGGTTGGCGGCGCCGGTGAAGGCGCCCTTCTCGTGGCCGAACAGCTCCGACTCCATCAGGTCCTTGGGAATCGCCGCCATGTTCAGGGCGATGAACGGCGAAGCGGCGCGCGGGCTGTGGCGGTGCAGGGCGTGGGCGACCAACTCCTTGCCGGTGCCGGACTCGCCGTTGATCAGCACGGTGATGTTGGAGTGCGAGAGGCGGCCGATGGCGCGGAACACCTCCTGCATGGCCGGCGCTTCGCCGATGATTTCCGGGGTGCGTGGCTGTTCCACCGGCGCCGCCAGGCTCTGCTGCTCCTGGGCGTGCTGGTTGGCGCGCTTGACCAGGGCGACCGCTTCGTCGACGTCGAACGGCTTGGGCAGGTACTCGAAGGCGCCGCCCTGATAGGAAGCCACCGCGCTGTCCAGGTCGGAGTGGGCGGTCATGATGATCACCGGCAGGCGCGGGTACAGCTCGCGAATCCGCGCCAGCAGGTCGAGGCCGCTGGAGCCGGGCATGCGGATGTCGGAGATGATCACGTCCGGTTGCTCGCGGCCGAGGCGGCCGAGCACGCCGTCGGCGCTGTCGAAACTCTGGGTGGTCATGCCTTCCTGCTGCAGGGCCTTTTCCAGGACCCAGCGGATGGAGCGGTCGTCATCGACGATCCAGACGGTTTCACTTCGGCTCATGCAGCGGGTGCTCCTTGTTCCAGCGGCAGGAAGATCGAGAACAGCGTATGGCCGGGATGGCTCTCGCACTCGATCAGGCCTTGATGCTGACTGATGATGTTCTGGGTAATGGCCAGGCCGAGGCCGGTGCCGTCGGCGCGGCCGCTGACCATGGGATAGAAGATGGTTTCCTGCAGCTCCTGGGGGATGCCCGGGCCGTTGTCGATGATCTCGATGCGCGCCACCAGGCGGTGGCGAGTGTGGCCGATGGTGAACTGGCGCAGGGTGCGGGTGCGCAGGGTGATGCGCCCCAGGCCCAGGTCGTGCTTCTGCGTGGCGATGGCCTGCATGGCGTTGCGCACGATGTTGAGCACAGCCTGGATCATCTGCTCGCGATCGATCAGCAGGTCGGGAATGCTCGGGTCGTAGTCGCGCACCAGAATGATGCCGCCCTGGCTTTCCGCTTCGACCAGGCTGGCGACCCGCTCCAGCACCTCATGCACGTTGGTCAAGGCCAGCGACGGCAGCTTGTTCGAGCCGAGCATGCGGTCCACCAGATTGCGCAGGCGGTCGGCCTCTTCGATGATCACGTCGGTGTAGTCCTTGAGCTCGGCGTCCGGCAGCTCGCGGGCCAGCAGCTGGGCGGCGCCGCGGATGCCGCCGAGGGGGTTCTTGATCTCGTGGGCCAGGCCGCGCACCAGCAACTTGGTGGTTTCCTGCTTGGACAGCTGGGCCTCTTCCTTGGTGATCTTCAGCATCCGGTCGCGCGGGTGCACCTCGAGCAGCAGCAGGGTGGCGCCGCGGCTGAGAATGGGGGTCACCGCATAGTCGACGGTCAGGGTCTGGCCGGTCACGGCGGTCAGCACCGCTTCGCGCTTGTTGAACGGATGCGCCTGTTCGACCGCCTGGCGCAGCGCGCTCAGGGCTTCCGCCGACTCGGTGAACAGCTCGCTGATGAACTGGCCGTGGCTGCGCTGGCCGCTGACGGCCAGGAGCATCTCCGCCGCCGGGTTCATGTACTCGAGCCGCAGTTGGGCGTTGAGCAGCAGGGTGGCGGTGGTCAGGTTGTCTAGCAGCAGGCGGTGCAGTGCGTCGTTGATAGTCATAGGCTAGGGCTTGGCGGCGATGAACAGAAAAATGCAAGAAGCAAACCAAAGCCCCGAAAAGACGCGCGCGGCGCGGACAGCGGACGGCGGCCGCCGTGTTTCGGCGCATGGCCGGCAACTGTGGGCGAACCAAAACAGGGAGAGTATAGGAAGGGAGTGGCGGCGGCGCACCGATATGGTGCGCCGGCATTGAGGGTCAGATGAAGGGGATCAACGGGATGTCTTTCTTCTCCGGCGGTTTGTCCTTCAACGGACACTCCGGGCGCACGCCGTAATCGTCTTTCTGGCACGGCCGCACCATGCGCTTCTGCGCCAGGGAGATGCGCAGCATGTGGAAGGGTTGACTCGGGGTGCGCTCGAGGGTGCGGCCCTGCGCGTCGATGATTTCCACCGCCAGCTGGTGGGTGCCGCGGTCGATGTTCTCCAGGGGAAAGACCGGGCTGCGGCTTGGCTCGCCCAGCGGTTCGCCGTCCAGCAGCAGGCGGTAGCTGTGGCCTGGGAGCAGGGCCGGGTCGCTGCTGGCGGTGACGATCAGGTTGCCGGCGCTGTCGCGGATGGTCGCATCGGGTTGCGGCACCAGGATGCGCAGCAGCTGATAGGCCGGCGCCTGGGGCGCGCTCGGCGCGTTCACGGGCGGCGGCGCGGGGGCGGTCGCGGGCATGCTGTTGGAGGGTGCCAGCTGGATGCGCTGGGCATTGCCGGTTCCGGGGCGGTCGGTGAAGACCCGGTTACCCTCGGCATCTATATAGGTGTAGACGTCCGCCTGCAGCGGCAGGCAGCAGAGCAGGCTCAGGCAGAGCAGGGCGATTCTCATGGTCAGGGCGCAGGCTTGGGCGGAGGAGGTGGGCGCAGGGCCGGGCTACTGGTATGCACCCGCTGTACGGTAAAGGTGACCGCGTCGCTTTGCTGGATCGGCTTGCCGCCGCTGAGTACCTCGACCGCCAGGCTGTGCTCGCCACGGTCGACGTTGGTCAGCTGCAGGCGCGGCACGTTGCTCGGCTGGCCGTACGGTTGGCCGTCCAGCAGCAGGCGCAGGCGATGGGAGGCGGCCAGGCGCGGCGACAGCGCCACCCCGACGCTGAAGGTGCCGTTGTTGGCGCGCAGCGCCTCGTCGTCGGGCAGGCCGGTCAACTTGAGGGTGTTGTAGGGCGGCGCGGCATTGACCTCGGCGCCGGCGCTGCCGGTGGGCGTCGCCTGCGGCTGTTGCATGTTCACGGTGTTGGTCGGCGGCAGTTCGACGCTCTGTGCGGCGCTGCCGTCCGGCGGCTGGTTGGTGAAGACCGTATTGCCCTTGGCATCGGTGTACTTGTAGATCTGTGCACTGGCCAGCAGGGGCAGGTACAGCAGCAGGCAGGTGAGCATCCGGCGCATGGCCATTCTCCCGGGTATCGTGCAGCTAAGCCTTGCACCGCTGGGGCGCGCTGGCAAGCGCGGCCGCGCGGCCCTGTGACTGTCGGCCACAAAAAAGGCCCCGCCGGCTGAGCCGGGCGGGGCCTTGTGCGTCACGCCGCCGGAGCGGCGCGCAGCGGTTTTAGACGCTGTAGTACAGGTCGTATTCCAGCGGGTGCACGAAGGTGCGCACCTTGATCTCTTCTTCGCTCTTCAGCTCGATGTAGGCATCGATGAAGTCGTCGGAGAATACGCCGCCCTTGGTCAGGAACGCGCGGCCCTTGTCCAGCTCTTCCAGGGCCTCCTTCAGGCTGCCGCACACCTGCGGGATCAGCTTGCCTTCTTCCGGCGGCAGGTCGTACAGGTTCTTGTCGGCCGCATCGCCAGGGTGGATCTTGTTCTGGATACCGTCCAGGCCGGCCATCAGCAGGGCGGCGAAGCACAGGTACGGGTTGGCAGCCGGGTCCGGGAAGCGCGCCTCGATGCGGCGGGCCTTCGGGCTCGACACATAGGGGATGCGGATCGAGGCGGAGCGGTTGCGTGCCGAGTAGGCCAGCATCACCGGCGCTTCGAAGCCCGGGACCAGACGCTTGTAGGAGTTGGTCGACGGGTTGGTGAAGCCGTTCAGCGCCTTGCCGTGCTTGATGATGCCGCCGATGAAGTACAGGGCGGTGTCGGACAGGCCGGCATAGCCTTCGCCGGAGAAGGTGTTCTTGCCATCTTTGGAGATGGACATGTGCACGTGCATGCCCGAGCCGTTGTCGCCGTACAGCGGCTTCGGCATGAAGGTGGCGGTCTTGCCGTAGGCGTCGGCGACGTTGTGCACGCAGTACTTCAGGGTCTGAACTTCGTCAGCCTTGGCGACCAGGGTGTTGAACTTCACGCCGATTTCGTTCTGTCCGGCAGTGGCCACTTCGTGGTGGTGTACTTCGACGACCAGGCCCATTTCTTCCATGGCGTTACACATGGCGGTACGGATTTCGTGGTCGTGGTCGCACGGCGGAACCGGGAAGTAACCGCCCTTGACGGCCGGGCGGTGGCCCTTGTTGCCGCCTTCGACGTCCTGGTCGGTCATCCACGAGCCCTGCTCGGAGTAGATCTTGAACATCGAGCCGGAGATGTCGGACTTGAACTTCACTTCGTCGAAGATGAAGAACTCAGGCTCCGGGCCGACGAATACGGTGTCACCGATGCCGGTGGTCTTGAGGAATTCCTCGGCGCGCTTGGCGATGGAGCGCGGGTCGCGGTCGTAGCCCTGCATGGTGCTCGGCTCGACGATGTCGCAGACCAGGATCAGGGTCGGCTCTTCGGTGAACGGGTCCAGGACGGCGGTCTCGTCGACCGGCATCAGGATCATGTCGGAGGCTTCGATGCCCTTCCAGCCATGGATGGAGGAACCGTCGAACATCTTGCCGTGCTCGAAGAAGTCTTCGTCCAGGGCGTCGCGAGCCGGCATGGTGACGTGGTGCTGCTTGCCCTTGGTGTCGGTGAAGCGCAGGTCAACCCACTTCACGTCGTGTTCTTTAATCAGTTGAATCGACTTCGACATGCTGTCCTCCAGATGGATAAGGCTCGGATGCGAGCCCTCAATAGTTCGATGAAGCCCGGCGCGATAGTCGGCCAGGACAACCTGCCTCACAAGGGAGCAAATTGCATGCCAGTGCCCCGGAATGGGCGTAAAGCCTGAAACTCAGCAGTGGCGCGGGCTGCGCGGCGAGATCGCGGTATTTTTTGCACCAATATAGAGCGGTAAATTTATCCTTCGCACAATAATGGTGCGCTATGGCAGGTGAGTGGGATTTTTGATCAAAGCTTGAACAATTTCCGCTATAATCCGCGCCCCTGTTTTTCGGCTGCCCCGGCACGCACTGTTTTCATGAAACTGATCGTTAAAGTTTTCCCCGAAATCACCATCAAGAGCCGGCCGGTGCGCAAGCATTTCATCCGCCAGCTGGCCAAGAACATCCGTACCGTGCTGCGCGATCTCGATCCGCAGCTGCAGGTCAGCGGTGTGTGGGACAACCTCGAGGTGGAAACCGCGATCGCCGAGCCGAAGGTGCTGCAGGAGATGATCGAACGCCTGCGCTGCACCCCGGGGCTGATCCACTTCCTCGAGGTCCACGAGTACCCCCTGGGCGATTTCGACGACGTGCTGGACAAGTGCAAGACCCATTTCGCCGACCAGCTGCCGGGCAAGGTCTTCGCCGTGCGCTGCAAGCGCGGCGGCAAGCACGCGTTCACTTCGATGGACATCGAGCGCTATGTCGGCAGCCAGCTGCGCCAGCAGTGCGGCGCCGCCGGCATCGACCTGAAGAAGCCCGAGGTCGAGGTGCGCATGGAGATCCGCGACCAGCGCCTGTTCATCGTCCATCGCCAGCACGACGGCCTGGGCGGCTATCCGCTGGGTTCGCTGGAGCAGACCCTGGTGCTGATGTCCGGTGGCTTCGACTCCACCGTCGCCGCCTACCAGATGATGCGCCGCGGCCTGGTCGCCCATTTCTGCTTCTTCAACCTCGGCGGCCGCGCCCACGAGCTGGGGGTGATGGAAGTGGCCCACTACCTGTGGCAGAAGTTCGGCCGCTCGCAGCGCGTGCTGTTCATCAGCGTGCCGTTCGAGGAAGTGCTGGCCGAGATCCTCGGCAAGGTCGACAACAGCCAGATGGGCGTGATCCTCAAGCGCATGATGCTGCGGGCCTCCACGCGCATGGCCGAGCGTCTGCAGATCGATGCCCTGGTCACCGGCGAGGCGATTTCCCAGGTGTCCAGCCAGACGTTGCCGAACCTCACGGTGATCGACTCGGCCACCGACAAGCTGGTGCTGCGCCCGCTGATCGCCAGCCACAAGCAGGACATCATCGACACCGCCTACGCCATCGGCACCGCCGAGTTCGCCAAGCACATGCCCGAATACTGCGGGGTGATCTCGGTCAACCCGACCACCAAGGCCAAGCCCGAGCGCATCGCCTACGAGGAATCGCACTTCGACATGGCGATTCTCGAGCGCGCCCTAGAGCGCGCCACCCTGCTGCCGATCGACAAGGTGATCGACGAGCTCGGCAAGGACGTGCAGGTCGAGGAAGTCGACGAGGCCCTGGCCGGCCATGTGGTGATCGACATCCGCCACCCCGACGCCGTCGACGACGAGCCGCTGGAGCTGCCCGGCATCGAGGTGCAGGCGCTGCCCTTCTATGCCCTGAACAGCAAGTTCAAGGAGCTGGATGAGACCCGCCAGTACCTGCTGTATTGCGACAAGGGGGTGATGAGCCGCCTGCATGCCCACCACCTGCTGAGCGAGGGGCATGCCAATGTGCGCGTTTATCGTCCGGCATAGGACCCCAGGGCTGAATGGCGGCAGCATCCGCCATCGCCCCCCCGACCGCGAGGCAGCCTGAAGCTGCCGCCAGGTCTTTGCACCGCCTGGCTGAATTCGCAATCAGTTAATCTCCGCCGCCTAGACTTCGCGGCACACCGAATCCTCTGATCGAGATACAAAAGTGATCGAAAATCTACGTAACATCGCCATCATTGCCCACGTCGACCATGGTAAGACCACCCTGGTAGACAAACTCCTGCGTCAGTCCGGCACCCTGGAGCGCGGCGAGCTCAACGACGAGCGCGTGATGGACTCCAACGACCAGGAAAAGGAACGCGGCATTACCATCCTGGCGAAGAACACCGCCATCCGTTGGAACGACTACCGCATCAACATCGTCGACACCCCCGGCCACGCCGACTTCGGCGGTGAAGTAGAGCGCGTGATGTCGATGGTCGACTCGGTACTGCTGCTGGTCGACGCCCAAGACGGCCCGATGCCGCAAACCCGCTTCGTGACCAAGAAGGCCTTCGAAGCCGGCCTGAAGCCGATCGTGGTGATCAACAAGGTCGACCGTCCGGGCGCGCGTCCCGACTGGGTGCTGGATCAGATCTTCGACCTGTTCGACAACCTCGGCGCTACCGAAGAGCAGCTCGACTTCCAGGTCGTCTACGCCTCGGCCCTGAACGGCATCGCCGGTCTGGATCACACCGCCATGGCCGAAGACATGACCCCGCTGTACCAGGCCATCGTCGACCACGTACCGGCTCCCAAGGTCGACGTTGACGGCCCGTTCCAGATGCAAATCTCGGCACTGGACTACAACAGCTTCCTGGGCATCATCGGCGTTGGCCGTATCGCCCGCGGTCGCGTCAAGCCGAACACCCCGGTCGTCGCCATCGACACCGAAGGCAAGAAGCGCAACGGCCGTATCCTCAAGCTGATGGGCCACCACGGCCTGCACCGTGTGGACGTCGAAGAAGCCACCGCTGGCGACATCGTCTGCATCAGCGGCATGGACGAGCTGTTCATCTCCGACACCCTGTGTGACATCAACAACGTCGAAGCGATGAAGCCGCTGACCGTCGACGAGCCGACCGTTTCCATGACTTTCCAGGTCAACGATTCGCCGTTCTGTGGCAAGGAAGGCAAGTTCGTCACCAGCCGTAACATCAAGGAGCGTCTGGACAAGGAGCTGCTGTACAACGTGGCCCTGCGCGTCGAAGAGGGCGACTCGGCCGACAAGTTCAAGGTCTCCGGCCGTGGTGAGCTGCACCTGTCGGTACTGATCGAGAACATGCGCCGCGAAGGCTTCGAGATGGGCGTAGGCCGTCCGGAAGTGATCATCCGTGAAGTCGACGGGGTCAAGCAGGAGCCGTTCGAGAACGTCACCATCGACATCCCGGAAGAGGCTCAGGGCAAGGTCATGGAAGAAATGGGCCTGCGCAAGGGCGACCTGAGCAACATGGTGCCGGACGGCAAGGGTCGTGTTCGCCTGGAGTACAACATCCCGGCTCGCGGTCTGATCGGTTTCCGTAACCAGTTCCTGACCCTGACCAACGGTGCCGGCATCCTGACCTCGATCTTCGACCGTTACGACACCATGAAGTCCGGCCACATGTCCGGCCGTCAGAACGGCGTACTGGTTTCGATCGATACCGGCAAGGCCCTGACCTATTCTCTGGAAACCCTGCAGGCACGCGGCAAGCTGTTCGTCGAGCACGGCCAGGAAATCTACAACGGTCAGATCGTCGGTCTGAACAGCCGCGACAACGACCTGGGCGTGAACCCCACCAAGGGCAAGAAGCTCGACAACATGCGTGCTTCCGGTAAAGACGAAACCATCGCGCTGGTGCCGCCGGTTCGTTTCACCCTGGAGCAGGCTCTGGAATTCATCCAGGACGACGAGCTGTGCGAAGTCACGCCGAAGTCGATCCGCCTGCGCAAGAAGATCCTGGACGAAGGCGAGCGCACCCGCGCTGCCAAGAAAGCCAAGAACTGATTCGTCAGGTTGAATGAAAAAGCCCCCGTCGGCGCAGGCCGGCGGGGGCTTTTTCTATTCTGCTCTGCGCCGTTACTGCAGCGGCTTGGGCTTGTAGGCGCAGTAGCCCGGGCGCGGGCCGACCTTGGGGTGGTTGCGGCAGGTGTCCGGGCGCTTGTCGTAGATGGTGCACAGGCGCGACTTGCGATCCAGGTACAAGCAGTCGTTGTTGCTCATGCGCGCCAGGGTGAAGACCCCGCTCTTCTGGTTGAAGCGCTCGACGATGCCTTCCTTCTGCAGGCGCTTGGCGATGTTCTTCGCCGGCTCGCCGCGCTCGAACTCGTCGACCACGCCGATGCGGATCAGGTCGCCGATGCGCGCCTCCACCGGCAGGGTGCAGCAGCTGGACATGCAGCTGTGGCACATGTCGCTGGTGTATTTGGCCCAGGTGTCCAGGCGGTCGAGTTCGGCGGCGGCGATCAGGTTGTTCTTCATCGGGCTATCGGCAGGTATCGGCTGTGCGGCGGGCGATGATAACGGCGCTGGTGAAAAAGTGAACAAACTTCTGCCGGTTGGTCGGCTTTTCGCACCGTCGGTGCGGTTCGTGTGCCTGCCATGCAATCCTTGGACGTCTCCCTGGGTGACGAGGATGTCGGCCCCTATACTGGGGCATCGCCCCGGGCACCGGGCTTTTGAGCAGGGAAGCGGGCGAACCTGTCTAGCAAATCGGGAACTGCTGCATGCAATGGATATTCATGCTGGTCGGCGTGGTGCTGGGGGCTCTGGTCGGCGAGTCGCCGAGCGCTGCGCTGTTGGGTGGCGTGCTGGGCCTGAGCCTGGGCCAGGCGTTCAGGCTGCAGGCGCTGGCCCGGCAGAGTGCCGAGCTGACGGCGCAGCTGGAGACTTTCGCCGCGCGCTTCGAGCGCGGCACCGCGGCGGTTCACGAGCGCCTGCTCAAGGTCGAGCGGGACCAGGTGCAGGCTGCGCCGCCGCCTGCGGCGCAATTCCCCGCGCCAGCGCCTGTCGCGGCGGCCGAGACGGAGCTGGACTGGAGCCTGGATGTCCAGCCGCAGGCCGCCGCCGGACCTGAATCGGACGCGGTGCCGTCAGCGGCCGAGGCCCTGGCGACACCTGAGCAGGCGGCGCAAACCGCCGCGCCGGACGGTTGGTCCCAGGCGCCAGGCGAGCCTGGGCTGCTGGCCCGTGCGCTGAGCAAGGCCAAGGCCTGGCTGCTGGGCGGCAACACCCTGCTGCGGGTCGGCGTGCTGCTGCTGTTCCTCGGCCTGGCCTTCCTCCTGCGCTACGCCACCGAGGGCCTGGTGCTGCCGGTGGAGCTGCGCTATGCCGGGGTCGCCGCCAGTGCCATCGCCCTGCTCGGCCTGGGCTGGTGGCTGCGCCGGCGCAATCCCGGCTACGCCCTGATACTGCAGGGCGCCGGGGTCGGCGTGCTCTACCTCACGGTGTTCGCCGCGATGCGTCTGCACCCACTGTTGCCCGCTGGCCTGGCCCTGGCCCTGCTGGTGCTGGTGACCTGTTCCTCGGCGATCCTCGCGGTGGCGCAGAATGCCCTGGGCCTGGCTGCCGCGGCGGCCCTCGGCGGGTTCGCCGCGCCCATCCTCACCTCCACCGGCAGCGGCGACCATGTGGCGCTGTTCAGCTACTTCGCCCTGCTCAACGCCGGTATCTTCGCCATCGCCTGGTTCAAGGCCTGGCGCCTGCTCAACCTGATCGGCTTCGTCGGCACCTTCAGCATCGGCCTGGCCTGGGGCCTGCGCGCCTATACCCCGGAGCTGCTGTGGAGCACCGCGCCCTTCCTGTGGCTGTTCTTCCTGATGTACCTGGCGATCGGCCTGCTGTTCGCCCGGCGCAAGTTGCGCGAGGCGGCGCAGGCGCCAACCGGGCGTGGCGAGCTGCTGCGCTGGTCGGCAGGGCAGGGTGACTACATCGACGCCACCGTATTGCTCGGCCCGCCGCTGGTCGGCTTCGGCCTGCAGTTCGCCCTGGTGCAGCACCTCGAGTTCGCCGCGGCCTTCAGCGCCCTGGGCCTGGGCGTGCTGTACCTGGCGCTGGCCCGCCTGCTGGCCGGACGCACCGCCGGCCGGGCGCTGCTGCTAGTGGAGACCTGCCTGGCCCTGGGCGTGGTGTTCGCCAGCCTGGCCATTCCCCTGGGCCTGGATGCCCGCTGGACCTCGGCGGCCTGGGCGGTGGAGGGCGCCGGCGTCTACTGGCTGGGGCTGCACCAGCGTCGTGGCCTGGCGCGGGCCTTCGCCCTGTTGCTGCAGGGCGGCGCGGCGCTGGCCTACCTGGGCGAGCTGCGCGACGGTCACGACAGCCTGCTGAGCGGCGCGGTGCTGGGCGCGCTCTTGCTCGGCGTGGCGCTGTCGTTCAGTGCCTGGCAGCTGCGCCAGGCGCCGGCGGACGCGAGCAGTCGCTGGGAGCGCCGCGCCCTGCCACTGCTGGCCTGCAGCGGGTTGGCCTTCTTCTACCTGATGGCGCCGTTGAGCTTCGCCGCTGCCGGCACGGTCATCGTCTGGGCGATCGCGGGGTTGCTGACCCTGCTGCTCGGCCTGCGCCTGCATGAGCGCGCGCTGCTGCTCGCGGCCTGCTCCGTGCAACTGCTCGGCGGCCTGCTGGCGCTGCTGCACCTGGCTGGTGCCAACGCTGTTGGCGGCGTAACGCTGGGCTCGGCGCTGCTGGGCCTGATGCTGATCGCCGGGCTGTTCGGCCTGGTCCGGCTTGCCCCGCTGGGGGCTGGCCGGCGGCGCGTGCTGGGCTGGGCTGCGCTGTTGCTGGCCGGCCTCGGCTGGCTCTGGCTGATGCAGCGCTTCGTCCTTCCCGGCGACGCGTTGTGGGGAGCCGGCGCGTTACTGGTTGTCTGGTTCAACCTGCAGTTGCAGCGGCGCGCCGGGTACCTCTCGGCCCTGGCGCTGCAGATCGCGGCCGGCCTGGCCCTGCTTGTCGCCTCCACGTTGCTGCTGGTGCAGGGCGGCGCGGACGGAGTGCGACCGCTGGCCCATGCCGAGTTCTGGGCCCCGGCCGCCCTGGCGGCGGCCGCGTTGTTCGCCGCCTGGCGCCTGCAGGCGCTGGCCGCGGAGGCGTCGCCGCTCCTGGAGCGGCTTGGCGTGCCGCTGGCCCAGCTGTCGCTGGTGTGGGGCGTGGCCTGGCTCGGGCTGGCCCTGGCCGGCGAAGTGCTGCGCTTCGTCGCCGGTGCCGCGCTGCAGGACACGGCCCTGCTGCTGGCGGCGGCGCTCGGCGCGCTGCTGGCCGGGGCGCTGGCCCGGCGCAAACACTGGCCAGAGCTGGCGCTGCTCTGCTGCCTGCTGATGCCGGTGGCGGCGGCCGTGCTGCTGCAGGCCTGGAACCTGCGCTACCAGCCGTCGGCGCAATTCGGCTGGCTGGCCTGGGCGGCGCTGTTCGCCGTGCATTTCTGGCTGCTGCGGCGCCTGGCTCCGCTGCTGCCGGCCGGCGCCCGCAGCGCCGCCCACGTACTCGGCTGCTGGCTGCTGCTGACGGTCATCGCCCTGGAGCTGCGGTACCAGTTCCTCGCCCTGGCCACGCACTACAACGCCTGGCGCTGGCTCGGCTGGGCGCTGCTGCCGAGTGTCTACCTGTGTCTGATGGCGACCCCGCGCAGCCGGCCCTGGCCGCTGGCGGAGTATCCCCGCGAGTACCAGGTGCTGGCGGCGCTGCCGCTGGCCCTGCTGATGCTCGCCTGGTTCTGGCTGGCCAACGCCCTCAGCGCCGGTGACGCCGCGCCGCTGCCCTATCTGCCGCTGCTCAACCCGCTGGAGCTGGGCCTGCTGTTCACCCTCGGCGCCTTGTACCTCTGGTCGTCGGCGAACCTGCCGCAGCTGGGTGTGCAGGGCCTGCCCGGGCGCCGGCTGATCCTGGTGCTGGTCGGCGCCTCGCTGTTTGCCCTGTGCACCGCCATGGTGATGCGCACGGCCCACCACTGGGGCGGCGTGCCCTACCGCCTGCAGCCGCTGCTCGATTCGATGCTGGTGCAGGCCGGGCTGTCCATCGTCTGGACCCTGATCGCCCTGCCGCTGATGGTCTTCGGTCATCTGCGCCGGCGCCGCGAGCTGTGGCTGGTCGGCGCGGCGCTGATCGCCGTGGTGGTGGCCAAGCTGTTCTTCGTCGAACTGGGCAATCGCGGTGGGCTGGAGCGCATCGTGTCGTTTATCGGGGTCGGGGTGCTGCTGCTGGTGGTCGGCTACTTCGCCCCCTTGCCACCGGCCAGGCGCGATGAAGAGGCGCCGATGGAACAGGAGCAGGCATGAACACGAAAACTCGACCAGGCGCCTGGCTGCTGCTCAGCGGGCTGCTGTGCAGCCTCGCCGCCGCGGCGGCGGAGCATCCCGCCGACTACACCTGGCATCTGCCCTTGCAGCTGAATGGCGAGGGCCCCTGGTATCGCCTGGAGCTACCCATGGCCGCCCACCTCGCCGCCCGCCACGGCGACCTGCGCGACCTGCGGGTGTTCAACGGCGAAGGCGAGGCGCTGGCCTATGCGCTGGTGCGCAGCCCGCACGAGGAACGCCTGGATGAGCAGGACGTGCGCTGGTTCCCGCTGTACGCCGAGGGCGAAGGCGAGGCCGGGTTGCCCGGCCTGCGGGTGGAGCGCAGCGCCAGTGGCACGCTGATCGAATTGCTGGAGGCGGATGCTGCGCCGTCTCCGGCCAGCTTGCGCGGCTGGCTGCTCGACGCCAGCGCCGTGGAGCAGCCGCTGGTGCGCCTGACGTTGGACTGGAGCAGCGACCAGGAGGGCTTCCAGCGCTTTCGCATCGAGGCCAGCGACGACCTGCGCAGCTGGAGATCCTGGGGGCACGGCCAGCTGGCGCGCCTGTCGTTCGCCAACGAGTACATCGAGCAGCGCCAGGTCGAGTTACCGGGGCGCCGCGCCCGCTACCTGCGCCTGCTGTGGGAGAGCCCGCAGCAGGCCCCCCAGCTGATCGCCGCGCGGCTGTTCAGTCGTCCCCATGACAGCCTGTCGCTGCCCCTGGTGTGGTCCGAGCCGATGCCGGCGGATCGCGCCGCGGACGGCGCCTACCAGTGGCGTTTGCCGCTGGCGCTGCCGGTGCAGAGGATCAGGCTCGAACTGGGGACGGACAACCGTCTGGTGCCTGTCCAGGTCAGTGGTCGGGGCGGCGCCCAGGGGCGCTGGCGCCCCCTGGGCGGCGGCCTGCTCTATCACATGCCGGAGCAGGGCGGGGAGTTGCGCCAGGATGAGCTGGCCCTGGCCGGGCTCACTGTGCAGCAGCTGCGCCTGCAGGTCGACCAACGCGGTGGCGGGCTCGCCCCCGAGCCACGCCTGCAAGTCGGCGTGCGCGCCACCCGGCTGGTGTTCCTCCTGCGCGGCAGCCCGCCCTATCGACTGGCCCTGGGCAACCCGGATGCGCTGTCCGCCGCCTTGCCCGTGCAGGCCCTGATCCCCGGTTATCGCCCGGAGCGCCTGGCGCAGCTCGGCGTGGCCGAGGTGTCGCCGGGCGCTACGCCGCAGGCCGCCTCGCCGGCCGACGGCACGGTCGACTGGCAGCGCTGGGGGCTCTGGGCCGTGCTGCTGCTGGGGGTGGCCGTGCTGGCGCTGATGGCCGTGAGCCTGCTGCGCAAAGCGCCTGAGGCTTGAGGCACATGGCCCGCCCTTGCGCCGAGCCCAGGGCCCTTCTATCCAGCTGCTGAGGCGCCGAAGGTGATAAAGGGGTAAACTGCGCGCGATTTTTCTTCCTTCCCGGAGCCGTCCATGTCCCGCGTTACCCTGAGCCGCTATCTGATCGAGCAGACCCGCAGCCACAACACCCCTGCCGATCTGCGTTTCCTTATCGAAGTGGTGGCGCGGGCCTGCAAGGCGATCAGCCATCAGGTGTCCAAGGGCGCCCTGGGCGGCGTGCTCGGCAGCATGGAAACCGAGAACGTGCAGGGCGAGGTGCAGAAGAAGCTCGACGTGCTGTCCAACGAGATCCTCCTGGAAGCCAACGAGTGGGGCGGCCACCTGGCCGGCATGGCGTCGGAGGAGATGGACAAGGCCTACCAGATTCCCGGCCGCTACCCCAAGGGTGCCTACCTGCTGGTCTTCGATCCGCTGGATGGCTCCTCGAACATCGACGTCAACGTCTCGGTCGGCACCATCTTCTCGGTGCTGCGCTGTCCGGAGCGCAACGGCGATGTGGGCGATCTCGGCGAGGACGCGTTCCTCCAGCCGGGCACCCAGCAGGTCGCCGCCGGCTATGCGATCTACGGCCCGCAGACCATGCTGCTGCTGACCCTGGGCAATGGCGTCAAGGGCTTCACCCTGGACCGCGAGCTGGGCAGCTTCGTGCTGACCCACGACAACATCAAGGTGCCGGAGACCACCAAGGAATTCGCCATCAACATGTCCAACCAGCGCCACTGGGAGGCGCCGGTGCAGCGTTACGTCTCCGAGCTGCTGGCCGGCGAGACCGGGCCGCTGGAGAAGAACTACAACATGCGCTGGATCGCCTCGATGGTCGCCGACGTGCACCGCATCCTCACCCGTGGCGGCATCTTCATGTACCCGCGCGACGCCCGCGAGCCGGAGAAGCCGGGCAAGCTGCGCCTGATGTACGAGGCCAACCCGATGTCCTTCATCATCGAGCAGGCCGGCGGCGCCGCCACCAACGGCACCCAGCGCATCCTCGACATCCAGCCCAGCTCGCTGCACCAGCGCGTGGCGGTGTTCCTCGGTTCCAAGCAGGAAGTCGAGCGCGTCACCGCCTACCATCAGGAGTAAACCCACGAGAGGAGCGGCGATGAGCGCACCCTGGCAGCCCTTGCTCGATTGGTGGTTCGGCCCCCTGACGACGGCGGGGGAGGTGGCCGCGGCGCGTAACGGCCTGTGGTTTGGCAAGCGCGACAGCCAGGATGCCGAGGCCCGCGAGCGCTTCGGCGCCCTGGTCGAACAGGCCCTGGCCGGCGAGCTCGCCGACTGGACCGAGCAGGCCGAAGGCTGGCTGGCCCTGGTCCTGCTGCTCGACCAGCTGCCGCGGATGATCCATCGCGACAGCCCCCGCGCCTTCGCCGGCGACGCCCGCGCCCGCCAATTGGTGCTGGACCGCCTGGATGGCGCGCATGAGGCGGCGCTGGCGCCGATCCAGCGGGTGTTCGTCTACCTGGTGCTGGAGCACGCCGAAGACCTGCTGCTGCAGGACGAAGCGCTGCGGCGCTTCAGCCGACTGCTCGATGCGGCGCCCGCCGCCGAGCGCACGCTGTTCGCCGGCTTCCTCGATTATGCCGAGCAGCATCAGCGGATCATCGCCCGCTTCGGCCGCTTCCCCCACCGCAACGCCATTCTCGGTCGCCCCTCGAGCGAGGAAGAGTTGCGCTTTCTCGAGGAACCCGGCTCGCGTTTCTGACGTCCAACCGAGCGAATCACGGGCCTCACTTCAGTCGGGCCCGAACATCCATCCAGCGGAGTCCCTGCATGTCGTTTCGCGCCCTCACCCTGATCGCCGCCTGTGTGCTGCTGGTCGCCTGCAACAAGGTCAATCAGGCCAATTACTCGAAACTGCAGGCCGGCATGAGCAAGCCCGAGGTCGAGCAACTGCTCGGCGCACCGAGCGAATGCGCCGGCGCCCTGGGCATCACCAGCTGCACCTGGGGCGACGAGAAGAGCATGATCAGCGTGCAGTTCGCCGGCGACCAGGTGCTGATGTTCTCCGGCAAGGGGCTCAAGTAGGGAGGTCGACATGCGTGGCTTGTTGGGCTTGTTGATGGTGGCGCTGCTGGCCGGCTGCGCCAACTTGGGCACCGGGCCGGTGCCGCCGCAAACCGTCGAGCGGGTCGACCTGCAGCGCTACCAGGGCACCTGGTACGAGCTGGCGCGTCTGCCGATGTTCTTCCAGCGCAATTGCGCCCAGTCCGAGGCGCACTATGGCCTGCAGGCCGACGGCAGCCTGCAGGTGGTCAATCGCTGCCGCAGCCGCGAGGGCGAGTGGCAGCAGGTCGAGGGCGTGGCCGTGCCGCAGGTGGCAGGTGATACCGACAAATTGTGGGTGCGCTTCGACAACTGGTTCAGCCGCCTGCTGCCGGGCATGGCCAAGGGCGAGTACTGGGTGCTCTACCTGGACGACGCATACCAAACCGCCCTGGTCGGCCATCCGGATCGTGACTACCTGTGGCTGCTGGCGCGCAGTCCGCAGGTCGACCCGGCGCTGCGCGACAAGCTGCTGCAGGTGGCGCGCGAGCAGGGCTACGACACCGACGCGCTGATCTGGCGGGTGGCGGACGGCGAGATCGCGCCTTAGCCGAACCGCTCCGGCCGTGGGCCTGCGAGGTGGCGCGGGGCGGCGGCGGAAAACTGGGCAAACGCCGCGCCCCGGTCTAAACCCTAGGTAGTCGTCTGCCGCCGGTGCTCAACAGCAGCCGGCGCGACGCACCCTTCGCGGTTGACCTGGAGATCGCCATGCCGCTGTTTCGTCCCCTGCTTGCATTCCTGGCCCTGGTGGCCGCATGGCTCGGCGCCCCGGCCCACGCCGCCCCGGCCACCTGCCCCTATCCCAGCACCGTGGTGTTTGCCGGGCTCAACTGGGAAAGCGGCATGTTCGCCACCCAGGTGCTGCGCGATCTGCTGGAGAAGGGCTACGGCTGCCAG
Source organism: Pseudomonas sp. LPB0260 (assembly GCF_013388395.1). NCBI lineage: Bacteria > Pseudomonadati > Pseudomonadota > Gammaproteobacteria > Pseudomonadales > Pseudomonadaceae > Pseudomonas > Pseudomonas sp. LPB0260. Next base: position 1,656,296 of record NZ_CP058247.1, read on the forward strand.
ACCGACGCCCTGCCCGGCAATACCCTGACCATGGAGAACGCACTCAAGCAGAACGATGTGCAGGTGATCGCCGAGCAATGGGCCGGGCGCAGCGAGCTGTGGCGCAAGGCCGAAGCGGCCGGCGAGGTGTTCGCCGTCGGCGAGCCGGTGCAGGGCGCCACCGAGGGCTGGTGGGTACCGGAGTACCTGGTCGGCGGCGCCGACGCGCCGGCTGCCGGGCTCAAGTCGGTGAGCGACCTGCCGCGCTACAAGGCGCTGTTCCGCGACCCCGAGGAGCCCGGCAAGGGGCGCTTCTACAACTGCCCGAGCGGCTGGACCTGCGCGGTGGTCAACTCGCAGAAGCTCAAGGCCTATGGCCTGGAGGACAGCTACGTGAACTTCCGCACCGGCGCCGGGCCGGCCCTGGATGCGGCGATCAGCTCGGCGATCCGCCGCCAGGAGCCGATCCTCTTCTACTACTGGTCGCCGACGCCGCTGATGGGCCGCTACAAGCTGGTGCAGCTGGAGGAGCCGCCGTTCGACCCCGAGGCCTGGGAGACCCTGATCGACGGCAATCACCCCAACCCCGTGGGGACCCGTTCGTTGCCGGCGAAGATCTCCATCGGCCTGTCGCGCGACTTCCACGAGCGCGCGCCCGAACTGGTTCAGGTGTTCGACAAGGTGCAGATTCCCCTGCCGCTGTTCAACGGCATCCTGGCGCGGATGTCCGAGCAGCGCAGCGAGGCGGAAGAGGTCAGTCGGCAGTTCTTCCGCGAGCACCGGGATATCTGGTCGACCTGGGTGCCGGCCGAGGTGGCCGGGCGTATCGACGCGGCCCTCGACTGAGGGGCTTGTTACCTCGGGCCCCATCCTGGGGCCCGCGGCGCTCCCTATCTGTGCGCCGCTGTGCTCGGGTAACAGCTCACTACTCCGGGCATGTCTTCCATTTTGGTGACTGACCGGTCACCTTTCTCCAGATTTTTCGCGCTCTTCAGCGATGCGTCGATGAAATCCTTCGCAGCGAGACGGGGTTGGCCTTCTGCTTGCATATGCTTGTGTGTACAAGTAAAGGGGTGTGCGGCAGCGCGCGCCACCTCTGCCCATGCTCAAGGCCTGCATTTGCACCACCGTTAAACACCACGCATTAGGAGTGTCGCTATGGGAAGTAAGAAAAAGCTGCTGAGCACCCTGCTGTCTCTTGGCCTGCTGGCTGGGTCGGTATCCGCCCAGGCTGCCGGCTGGTGCGAATCCGGTAAGCCGGTGAAGTTCGCCGGACTCAACTGGGAGAGTGGCATGCTGCTCACCGACGTGATCCAGATCGTTCTCAAGGAAGGCTACGGCTGCACGACCGACAGCTTGCCGGGCAACTCCATCACCATGGAGCAGGCCCTGAGTACCAACGACATCCAGGTGTTCGCCGAGGAGTGGGTGGGCCGCAGCGATGTGTGGAACAAGGCCGCGGCGGCCGGCAAGGTCGTCGGCGTCGGCGCGCCCATCGTCGGCGCCGATGAGGGTTGGTATGTGCCGCGTTACCTGGTGGAGGGGGACGCCAAGCGCAAATTGGAGGCGAAGGCCCCGAACCTCAAGAAGGTCGCCGACCTGGCCCAGTACACCGAGGTGTTCCGCGATCCTGAGGAGCCGGCCAAGGGCCGCTTCTACAACTGCCCGGCCGGCTGGAGCTGCGAGCAGGAAAACAGCAAGAAGCTGCAGGACTCGGGCCTGGAGAGCAAGTTCACCAACTTCCGTCCTGGCACCGGTCCGGCACTGGATGCCGCAGTGCTTTCCAGCTACAAGCGCGGCGAGCCGATCCTGTTCTATTACTGGTCGCCGACCCCGCTGATGGGCCAGGTGGATCTGGTCAAGCTGGAGGACGAGCCGGGCCATGCCCACAGCATTTCCATCCAGATCGGCCTGTCCAAGGAGTTCCACGAGCAGGCACCGGAACTGGTCGCGGTACTCGAGCAGGTGAACGTACCGATCGATCTGCTCAACCAGAACCTCGGACGGATGGCCAAGGAGCGCATCGAGTCGCCCGAACTGGCCAAGGCGTTCCTCAAGGAGAACCCGGGAATCTGGCACCGCTGGGTGAGCGCTGAGGCGGCGAAGAAGATCGAAGCGAGCTTGTAAGCTGAAACCGGGAGGGCCAGGGTGGTCCTCCCGGCGGTTGCATGAGCAGCCACCCCAAGTCTATCGATCGAGAGCACTCTATGTTTCCCGAGCAATTCACTTTCTCTATCGCCAACCTGGTCAATGATTGGGTTGATGCCTTGGTGGTCAATTACGGCGATGTGTTCCGGCAGATTTCGGACTCGGTCCTGTGGGCCATCGTCAATCTCGAGAGCTGCCTGCGCGCGACGCCCTGGTGGCTGATGCTCGGCATCTTTGCCGCCATCGCCTGGCACGCGACCCGTCGGGCGCTGCCGACGCTGGTGATCGTCGGCCTGCTGTTCCTGGTCGGCGCGGTGGGGCTGTGGGACAAGCTGATGCAGACCCTGGCGCTGATGCTGGTGGCTACGCTGATTGCGGTCCTGATCGGCATACCCCTGGGGATTCTCTCTGCCCGCAGCGACCGTCTGCGTACCGTGTTGATGCCGCTGCTCGACATCATGCAGACCATGCCCAGCTTCGTGTACCTGATTCCGGTGCTGATGCTGTTCGGCCTGGGCAAGGTGCCGGCCATCTTCGCCACGGTGATCTATGCCGCACCGCCGCTGATCCGCCTCACCGATCTGGGCATCCGCCAGGTCGACCGCGAGGTCATGGAGGCGGTCAACGCGTTCGGTGCCAACCGCTGGCAACAGCTGTTCGGCGTGCAGTTGCCCCTGGCGCTGCCCAGCATCATGGCAGGGCTCAACCAGACCACCATGATGGCCCTGTCGATGGTGGTGATCGCCTCGATGATCGGCGCCCGCGGCCTTGGCGAAGACGTGCTGGTCGGAATCCAGACGCTGAACGTCGGCAAGGGCCTGGAGGCCGGACTGGCCATCGTCATCCTCGCCGTGGTCATCGATCGCATCACCCAGGCCTACGGCCGTTCCCGGCATGAGGTGAGCCAATGAGCAAGATAGTGGTCAACCACGTCTTCAAGATCTTCGGTTCGCGGGCCGATGAGGCCCTGGCCATGATCCGCGAGGGCAAGAGCAAGGATCAGGTGCTGGCCGCGACAAACTGCGTGGTCGGGGTGAACGATCTGTCGCTGGCCATCGAGCCGGGGGAGATCTTCGTCATCATGGGCTTGTCCGGTTCGGGCAAGTCGACCCTGGTGCGCCATTTCAATCGGCTGATCGACCCGACCAGCGGCGAGATACTGATCGATGGCCAGGACATCCTGCGCTATGACCTGAACGCGTTGCGGCAGTTTCGCCGCGAGAAGATCAGCATGGTGTTCCAGAGCTTCGGCCTGCTGCCGCACAAGAGCGTGCTGGACAACGTCGCCTATGGCCTCAAGGTGCGGGGCGAGAGCAAGGCCCGCTGCGCCGAGCGGGCGCAGCACTGGATTGCCATGGTCGGCCTCAAGGGCTACGAGAAGTCCTACCCGCACCAGCTGTCCGGGGGCATGCGCCAGCGCGTCGGCCTGGCGCGCGCGCTGGCCGCGGACACCGACATCATCCTGATGGATGAAGCGTTCAGCGCCCTCGATCCGCTGATTCGCGCGGAAATGCAGGATCAGCTGCTGGAACTGCAGAAAGGCCTGAACAAGACCATCGTCTTCATCACCCACGATCTCGACGAAGCGGTGCGCATCGGCAACCGCATCGCCATCCTCAAGGATGGCCGCCTCATTCAAGTGGGAACCCCCAAGGAAATTCTCTACCAGCCCGCCGACGAATACGTAGACCGTTTCGTTCAGCGCCACGTGACCTCTCTCGAAGGAAACCTCTTAGATGTCGTCAGCTGAAACCCTTGGCTCGGAAGCAAACCTAGCGCTCTCGACAGTTGAGCGCGTCGTCATCGGTGATGCGCCGCTGCGCTGGCAGGACGTGGTCGCGGTGGCTCGCCACCGCGCGCCGCTCGAGCTGTCGGAGCAGGCTTGGGCGCGGATCGACAACGCCCGCGCGATCGTCGAGCGCATTGTCGCCAGTGGCGAGCGCGCCTACGGCGTCAATACCGGCCTCGGCGCACTGTGCAACGTCACCCTGCAGGACGAGCAACTGTCCGCGCTGTCCTACAACACGCTGGTCAGCCATGCCTGCGGTGTCGGCGCGGCCCTTACCGAGGAGCAGACCCGGGCGATCATCTGCGCGGCCATCAGCAACTACAGCCAGGGCAAGTCCGGCCTGCAGCGGCATCTGGTCCAGGCGCTGCTGGACCTGCTCAATCGCGGCATCACCCCGCTGGTGCCGGCACAGGGCTCGGTGGGCTACCTGACCCATATGGCCCACGTTGGCATCAGCCTGCTGGGCATTGGCGAGGTGAGTTACCAGGGACAGATCGTACCCGCCAGCCAGGCCCTGGAGGCCGAGGGGCTGGCGCCCGTGCTGCTCGGCGCCAAGGACGGACTCAGTCTGGTCAACGGCCCGCCCTGCATGACTGGCTTGAGTTGTCTGGCGCTGGCGGACGCTACTCGCCTGATCGAATGGGCCGACGTGGTCGGTGCCATGAGCTTCGAGGCCCTGGGTGGGCAGATCAACGCCTACGACCCGGAGATCATCGCGCTGAAGCCGCATGCCGGCATGCAGGCAGTGGGTAACAACCTGCGCGCGCTGCTCGCCGGCAGTGAGGTCGTCGCCCGCAATCTGGGTATCCGCACCCAGGACGCGCTGAGCATCAGGTCCATTCCCCAGGTGCATGGCGCCTGTCGGGACCAGCTGGCACATGCGGCCCGGCAGATCGAGACCGAGCTCAATTCGGTGAATGACAACCCGCTGGTGCTGGGCACCCCGGACGACTATCGGGTGGTCATGCAGGCCAACCCCCATGGCCAGCAGGTGGCGATGGCCGCCGACCTGCTGGCGATCGCCATGGCCGAGATCGGCAGCATCTCCGAACGTCGCCAGGACCGCTTGATCAACCCCCTGGTCAGTGGCCTGCCAGCGTTTCTGGTCAGCCAGCCGGGCGTGAACAACGGGATGATGATCGTTCAGTACGTTTCCGCGTCGCTGTGTGCGGAAAATCGCCAACTCGCTCAGCCGGCGGTGATCGACAACTTCGTGACCTCGGCACTGCAGGAAGACCATCTGAGCATGGGCACCAATGCCGCCTTGAAACTGCATCGGTTGCTGGACAATTGCGCGCAGATCCTCGCCATCGAGTACCTGTTGGCGGGCCAGGCGTTCGAGTTCCTCAAGGAACACAGCTTTGGCGCAGGCACCGGCTACGCCTGGAAGTTGCTGCGTCAGCGCGTACCGGCTTTTGACCAGGACCGCTGGCTGGCGCCGGATATCGCCAGCGCCGCGAAGCTCATGCGTGAACAGCTGGTGCAGGGCGAACTGTGCACGGGGTTCGATGCCCGGCAGTGAGCTGCCGGGGTAACAGCTTCACGCCGCAACCCTGGCAGACGGCCCCACCCGAGCATCGCGTGGGGCCGTCTGACGCAAAGAGTCTGGTGATTCGACCCGGAGGTGGTTCGGTCGTCATGGAAGTGGCGCTAGCTCAGGGGAGGCTGTGACCAGCCCTGTCTTTTCATTCATTAAGGGGCTGAATGAGTCGGCTCAGGTGTTTTTTTAATCGCCCATTTGGGTGAGCGTCTATTTTGTGTGGACTGGCTACTCTGCCGTGCTTGCCTGCTGGCAAACTAACATGACGGAGTAGCCATGACTTTTCCCCTCAAAGCTTTGACCGCTGCAGTACTCCTCGCCGGGCTGCCTGCCGCGGCCCACGCCATGCCCTATTCGCAGCTGGTGATATTCGGTGACTCGCTGAGCGATAGCGGCCAGTTTCCCGACTCTGGCGGCCCGGCATTTCCGAACGGTGGCAACCGATTTACCAACCGCACTGGCCCTAATTTCAATAGCACCGAATACTTCGCTGCTGTTTCGACCCAGCGCCTGGGCGCCCATCTCGGCCTTCAGGCCCTGCCGTCCACGCCATACCTGTTGCAGCCAGTTACCGGTAATCCAGACGGCACCAACTACGCGGTGGGTGGCTACCGTACGGGCCAGATCCTCAGCTCCATCACTACCACATCTGAAACGATTGTTCCGGTGGGCCAGCCCGGCGCAGGCACCGTCCTCCGATCGCGGTCTGGCTATCTAGCCGAATTCGGCCGTGCCGATGCCAACGCGCTCTACTACATCAACGGTGGCGGTAATGATGTGTTGCAGGGTTTCATAACCGATCAGACCAGTGCGGCGGTCGCGGCCAAAAATCTGGTCGATGGTGTCGTCGCCCTGCAACGAGCCGGTGCGCGCACCATCATCGTCTCCGATCTGCCGGACGTGGGTATGACCCCTTTCGGACTTGAACCCCAGCCAGGCTTCCCGTCGGGGATGCGCGCGTTCTTTTCCAATGGGGCTTCGCTGTTCAACGATGCGCTAGCCACCCAGCTGTCGGCCCTCGGCGGCAACGTCATTCGCCTGAACTACCGTGGCCTGTTGAGCGAAGTGCAGGCTGATCTTGTAGCCTTTGGCTTCGACCCGCTGGTCGCGCAGACTGATGTTTGCTTCAGCGGCAGCGGTTGCACCGCCGATCCGACCTGGGGCTTGGGGGGGATCTCGCCCAACCCTAACAAGTTGCTGTTCAACGACGGCGTGCACCCGACCGCCGCTGTACAGCAGATCACCGCCGACTACACCTACTCGATCCTCTCGGCACCCTGGCAGGTTTCCCTGCTGCCGGAGATGGCCATGGCCAGCCTCAACGGTCACCAGCAGCAGCTGCGCAGCGAGTGGCAGGCCGATCGCGGTGCCTGGCAGGCGGTGGGCCAGTGGCGCAGCTTCGTCGCCGCCAGCGGTCAGCGTCAGCAGTTCCAGGAAGGTGCGGCGGTGGCCAGCGGCGACAGCCATGGCCTGGGCCTGAACCTGGGTGGCAGCTACCGGCTGGATGACAGCTGGCGCCTGGGCCTGGCCCTGGGCCTGCAGGAGCAGAGCCTGGAGGCCGGCGAGGCCGATTCCGAGTACGACCTGAGCAGCTACCTGCTCAGCGCCTTCGCCCAGTACCAGAATGGCCGGGTGTGGGCCGATACCAGCCTGAGCCTGGGCCATCTCGACTACGGCGACCTCAACCGCCAGTTCGCCCTGGGCATTGCCGAGCGCAGCGAGAAGGGCGACACCGATGGCCAGCTGTGGGCGCTGTCTGGGCGTCTGGGCTATGACCTGGCCAATGCCGGCACCGGCTGGCGGGTCAGTCCGTTCATCAGCGCCGACTACGCCCGGGTCGATGTGGATGGTTACCGCGAGCGTGGCATGAGCTCCACGGCCCTGAACTACGACGACCAGCAGCGTGACAGCATGCGTCTGGGCCTGGGTCTGCAGATGAACTACCAGCTGAGCCCGGCGACCCAGGTGTTCGCCGAAGTCGCCCGCGAGCGCGAGTTAGAGGACGATCCGCGGCAGCTGCGCATGGGCCTCAACTCGGTGGCCGGCAACCGCTTCGAGCTGCAGGGCCACACCCCGGCCAGCGGCCAGACCCTGGCTGGCCTGGGCGTGAGCCATGCTCTGAGCTCGGAGCTGCAGTTGCGTGCGGCCTATCAGTTCCGCGGCACCACCGATCGCCAGCACGGCGTCAACCTGTCCCTCAACTGGGACTTCTAAGACGCCGGACCGTCACGCAGCGCAAGGCTGCGTGGCGGTTTCACTGCCAGTTCAGCCGCGCCAGCCGCCACTCACCGTCATCCCGCCACCACTCCAGCTTGACCGCGTAATAGCGCGCGCTGTCCGGTATCAGCCCGTCTGCGCCGCTCAGGGCCAGGCGCGCCTCGGTGTGGCCCTTCTCGCTATAGGTCGAATCCAGGTAACTGTCCTGGCTCACGGGCAGCACCCGCACCTGCTTGTGTCGCAGGAACAGCAGGGCCATGGTGCGCCTGGCCCATTCACGGTCGTGCTGCTGCTGGGCAAAGAACTGCGGGTGCAGCTGCTCCAGCACTGCCGCCTTGTCCTTCGCCTCCAAGTTGTCCTGCAACTGCTGCACGGCGGCCTCTAGGGCGGCCTGCGGGTCGTCCCGCTCGCTGCAGCCGGTGAGCAGAGTCAAAAGTGCCAGGAAAGCCAGGGCAAATCGCCGTATCGGCATGCCGAACTCCTTTTTCATGGTTATGATGCGGGGCAGAGCGGGACCCGGCAGCATAGCGCCCCGAGGACGCGAAGCGCTCTCGTCGACGCCTGGAACGCACCGTACGCATACATTCAGGAGCATGCCATGCAGACTTTGTATCCGGAGATCAAACCCCACGCCCGCCACGAGTTGGCGGTGGACGAGCCGCACGTGCTCTACGTGGACGAGAGCGGCTCGCCGGACGGTCTGCCGGTGGTGTTCATCCACGGCGGTCCCGGCGCCGGTTGTGATGCCATGAGCCGGCGCTTCTTCGATCCCAACCTGTACCGCATCGTCACCTTCGACCAGCGTGGCTGCGGGCGCTCAACGCCCCATGCGAGCCTGGAGAAGAACACCACCTGGGACCTGGTCGCCGACATGGAACGCATCCGCGAGCACCTGGGCATCGACAAGTGGGTGCTGTTCGGCGGCTCCTGGGGCTCGACCCTGGCCCTGGCCTACGCCCAGACCCATCCCGAGCGCGTGCATGCGCTGATCCTGCGCGGCATCTTCCTGTGTCGTCCCCAGGAATTCCACTGGTTCTACCAGGAGGGCGCCAGCCGCCTGTTTCCCGACTACTGGCAGGACTACCTGGCGCCGATTCCGGTCGAGGAGCGTGGCAACCTGATGCAGGCGTTCTACAAGCGCCTGACCGGCTCCGACCAGATCGCCCAGATGCACGCGGCCAAGGCCTGGTCGAGCTGGGAGGGGCGCACCGCCACCCTGCGGCCCAACCCGCAGGTGGTCGAGCGCTTCAGCGAGGCGCACCGCGCCCTGTCGATCGCCCGCATCGAGTGCCACTACTTCGTCAACAACGCCTTCCTCGAGGCCGACCAGTTGATCCGCGACATGCCGAAGATTGCCCACCTGCCGGGGGTCATCGTGCATGGCCGCTACGACGTGATCTGCCCCCTGGACAACGCCTGGGAGCTGCACCAGGCCTGGCCCAACAGCGAGCTGCAGATCATCCGCGACGCCGGCCACTCGGCGGCCGAGGTCGGTATCACCGACGCCCTGGTGCGGGCGGCCAACCAGATTGCCCGGCGCCTGCTCAACCTGTCGCCGGACGAAGCATGAAGGCGCTGATCCAGCGGGTGCGCGGCGCCCGTGTCGAGGTCGCCGGCGAGGTGGTCGGGGCCATCGACCAGGGCTTGCTGGCGCTGGTCGGCGTGGAGCCCCAGGACAACCCCGAAAGCGTCGCCAAGCTGCTGCACAAGCTGCTCAACTACCGGGTGTTCAGCGATGCCGAGGGCAAGATGAACCTGTCCCTCGGCGACGTCGGCGGCGGCCTGCTGCTGGTCTCGCAGTTCACCCTGGCCGCCGATACTAGGAGCGGCCTGCGGCCGAGCTTCTCCAGCGCCGCACCGCCGGCCCAGGGCGCCGCCCTGTTCGAGTTGCTGGTCGAACAGGCTCGTGCCAGGCACCCGCAGGTGGCCACCGGGCGTTTCGGCGCCGAGATGCAGGTGCACCTGGTCAATGATGGGCCGGTGACCTTCCTCCTCGAGGTCTGAGCTCATCGATGGGCGCATGTGCGGCCCGCTCCAGGCCGTTGTCCTGCAGCCACTCCAGTGCCAGCTCGCGAACCTGCTGGGCCTGAAAGGCCAGCCAGGCGTCGCGCACCCGCGGCAGCGCTTCCAGCTGGTAGTCGAAGGTACGCAATGGCTTGCGCCCGGCCAGGGCGTGGCGCAGCAGGGTATGTGCGTGCGGGTCGTGCAGGCCGAACAGGAAGGCTTCGCGCAGGGCCAGGGCCTGGCCGTGGGGCAGGGGCTCGATGGCCAGGTAGCGATCCGGCTGCACGTCGTACTTCTCGTCGGCGCCCGGAGGCGGGTCGCCGGGGATGATGCTCAGCACGCTGCCGGTGGCCAGGTCGAGGTAGTGCTCGAGTTCGGCCTGGCTCAGCAGGGCCTGTTCGATACGTGCTAGGTCGAGGGTCAGGGGGCGCATGGTGGTGTGCTCCGAGTCGGGTCCTGCCCCGACAATAGCCTCGCGAGCGGGGCGCTGTCATGCCGTTCGGCGCCTATTGCCGCCGCCGGGCGGCAATAGGCGCGTGCCGCTGACGGGTCAGCCGCGCGCCAGCGCTTCGGCGACGAAGTCCAGGCGATCCTGGCCGAAGTACAGGGTGTCGCCGACGAAGAAGCTCGGTGCGCCGAACACGCCGCGCTCGACCGCCTCCTCGGTATTGGCCTTGAGCCGCTGCTTGACCGAATCCTCACCGATCAAACGGGCGAACTCGGCGCTGTCGAAACCGGCCGCTTCGAGCACCTCGGCCAGTACCTCGGGCTTGTCGAGGTGCTTCTTCTGCTGCCAGACCGCCTCGAAGATTGCGCTCATGTAGGCGTCGAAGCGGGGCGTGTCGAGATAAGCGACGGCGCCGCGCATCAGCGGCAGGGAGTTGAGCGGAAAGTGCGGGTTGAACACCAGCGGCACCCCGTAACGCGCGGCGAAGCGGTTGAGGTCCTGGAGCATGTAGCGGCCCTTGGTCGGCACACTTATCGGCGGCATGTTGCCGGTGGCCTTGAACACCGCGCCGAGCAGCATGGGCCGCCAATGGATCTGCGCATCGGCCTGTTCGGCAATTCGCGGCAGCTGGGTCCAGGCCAGGTAACTGGCGGGGCTGCCGAAGTCGAAGAAGAACTCAAACGATTTGCTCATGGTGATCCTCGTGGCGTCTTGGGTTGGGGTGGTGGAGGGGCTTTGCTGTGCGGCGCTGGTATCAAGGCGGCTGCCACTAGAAATTTTCCGTCCAGGGGCGCAGGTCCAGTTCGTGGACCCAGCAATCGCGCGGCTGACAGTGGATCTGCCAGTAGGTATCGGCAATGTGCTCGGGTTCGAGGATGCCGTCCTGTTCCTTGCGTTGGTACAGCTCGGGAAAGTTGTCGCGGATGAAGGCTGTGTCGATGGCGCCGTCGATGATCGGATGGGCGACATGGATGCCCTGGGGGCCGAGTTCCCGGGCCATGCTCTGGGCCAGGGCGCGCAGGGCGAACTTGGCGCCGGCGAAGGCGGCGAAGTTGGCGCGGCCGCGCAAGGAGGCGGTGGCACCGGTGAACAGGATGGTCCCGCGAGCCCGCGGCAGCATGACCCTGGCCGCCTCGCGGCCGGTGAGGAAGCCGGCCAGGGCAGCCATCTCCCAGACCTTGCGGTAGACCCGCTCGGTGGTATCGGTGATGGAAAACTGCACGTTGGCGCCGATGTTGAACACCACCACCGTCAGCGGCGCGACCTCGCGCTCGATGGTGGCGAACAGCTCGAGCACCTGCGCCTCCTCCCGGGCATCGCAGGCGAAGGCGCGGGCCTGGCCGCCCTCGGCCTCGATAGCGTCGACCAGCGGCTGCAACTGCTCGCCTTGACGGCGGGCGACGCAGGCGATGTAGCCCTCGCGGGCGAAGCGCCTGGCGATGGCACCGCCTGTGGCGTCGCCGGCGCCCATGACCAGGATTGCCTTGCGTTCGCTCATGCCTGTTCTCCTTGGTTCTTTTTTGGAACTGACAGGCATAGTCAATTCCATTTTGGAACCTGTCAAGCTATGGTGAGCCATTCTTTGCTGGAGACCCGTGCATGCGCTGGGAAGAACTCGATCAACAATCCTGCTCGCTGGCCCGCGCCCTGTCGGTGATTGGCGACCGCTGGACGTTGCTGGTGCTGCGCGAGTGCTTTCTCGGCATACGCCGCTTCGACGGCTTCGAGCAGCGCCTGGGGATTACCCGGCACGTGCTGGCGGACCGCCTGAAGAAGCTGGTGGAGGCGGGGCTGCTGAGCAAGGAGGCCTACCAGCAGCGGCCGTTGCGCGAGGAGTATCGGCTGACCGCCAAGGGCCTGGACCTGTATCCGGTGATGCTGGCGCTGGCCAACTGGGGCGACCGGCATATGAGTGGCACCGAGGGGCCGCCACTACGGCATGTGCACCGCGGCTGCGGTCGGCAGATGCACGGTGTGCTGGTCTGCTCGGAATGCGGCGAGGCCTTGGCGCCGGGCGCTGTGCGCCTGGAGGAGGCGCCGGGGCTGGAGGGCCAGGTGCTGCCGGCGCATTGGCAGCAAGCGCGCGGCGGCGAATCGACCTAGGGCGGCGCGGCCCCCGCGCCGGGCCTTCAGAACAGGCGGGCGAGCAGGGCGCTGACCGCCGTTTCCACGCGCAGGATGCGTTCGCCGAGCTGCACCGGCTGCAAGCCGGCCTGTTGCAGCTTTTCCACCTCGTAGGGAATCCAGCCACCTTCCGGGCCGATGGCCAGGGTCACGGCCTCGCTCACGGCTCGCGGGCAGGCCGGATAGGGCCCGGGGTGGCCGACCAGGCCGAGGCTGCCGGCGGCCAGCTGCGGCAGGCGGTCCTCGACGAAGGGTTTGAAGCGTTTCTCGATGATCACCTCGGGCAGCACGCTGTCGCGTGCCTGCTCCAGGCCGAGGATCAGCTGCTCGCGGATGGCCGCAGGCTCGAGGAAGGGGGTCTGCCAGAAGCTCTTCTCGACCCGGTAGCTGTTCAGCAGGATCAGTCGCGGTACGCCCATGGCGCTGACCGTCTGCAGCACCCGGCGCAGCATCTTCGGTCGCGGCAGGGCCAGCAGCAGGGTCAGGGGCAGCTTGGCCGGCGGAGCCTGATCGAGCTCGACCTGCAGTTCGGCGGCATCGGCGCTGAGGCTGAGCAACTGCCCACGGCCCATCAGGCCGTCCAGGCGACCGACTCGCAGGCTGTCGCCGGCTTCGGCGCGGTGCACCTCATGCAGATGCTTGAGGCGCCGGCCGCTGAGGCGCACGCGATCGGCGGCGACGAAGTCGCCGTCTTCCAGCAGCAGCAGGTTCACGGTTGCGGCGCGGGCGGCTGGTCTTCGGATTTCGCCGCTGCCTCGGCGTTGTCCTCGGTTTCCGCGTCGTGCTCGGCGCGGCGCTTGACCAGGCTGCCGAAGAATACCCCGGCCTCGAACAGCAGCCACATCGGCAGCGCCAGCAGGGTCTGGGAGAAGATGTCCGGCGGGGTCAGCACCATGCCCACGGCGAAGCAGCCGACGATGACGTAGGGGCGGCTCTTGCGCAGGCTGTCGACCTCGACGATGCCGACCCAGATCAGCAGGAAGGTCGCCACTGGGATCTCGAAAGCCACGCCGAAGGCGAAGAACAGGGTCAGGACGAAGTCCAGGTACTGGCCGATATCGGTCATCATCGCCACCCCTTCCGGGGTCACGCTGGCGAAGAAGCCGAACATGATCGGGAACACCACGAAATAGGCGAAGGCCATGCCGCCGTAGAACAGCAGGATGCTGGAAATCAGCAAGGGCACGGCGATGCGCTTCTCGTGCTTGTACAGCCCCGGCGCGATAAAGCCCCAGATCTGATGCAGGATGATCGGCATCGACAGGAACAGGGCGACCATCATGGTCAGCTTGAAGGGGGTCAGGAAGGGCGAGGCGACGCCGGTGGCGATCATCGTCGCGCCTTCCGGCAGGTAGGCCCGCAACGGTGCGGCGACCAGGGCGTAGATGTCCTGGGAGAAATAGAACAGCCCGGCAAAGAGCGCCAGAACGGCGACGACGCTGCGCAGCAGGCGCGTGCGCAGCTCGGTCAGGTGCGAGACCAGGGGCATCTCCTGGTCGCCTTCCGTTAGTCGGCTCATGGTTGTGCGGATTTATCCTGGCTGGGTTCTTTCGGGGCGCTGGCGGCGGGCTCAGCGGTCGCAGCGGGCTGCTCGGCCTTGGCCGGAGCTTCGGAGCCGGCGGGGGCCTCGCTCTTGGTCGCCGCGCCGGGGGAGAGCAGGTCCTGCTTCATCGCCTTCATTTCCCGCTCCAGCTCGAGGATCTGCTCGTTGTGCAGCTGGCGGCGGATCTCGTCGGCGCCGATCTCGCGTTCGACCTCGGCCTTGATCGCGCTGAAGCTGCGCTTGATCCGGCCGATCCACAGGCCGGCCGTGCGCACGGCGCCGGGCAGGCGCTCGGGGCCGAGCACCAGCAGGGCCACCAGGCCAATCAGCAGCAGCTCGCTAAAACCTATGTCGAACATGATGGTCGGCTCTTAGTCTTTCTTCGCCGGCTCTTCGACCTTGCGCGCCTGGGCGTCGATGGTCTGTCCCTTGTGCTCGTCCACCGCCGGCTTGTCTTCCTCGGTGTTGCCCATCGACTTGCGGAAGCCCTTGATCGCGTCGCCGATGTCGGAGCCCATGCCCTTGAGGCGCTTGGTGCCGAACAGCATGACCACGATCAGCAGGATGATCAGGAGTTGCCAAATGCTAATGCCACCGAATCCCATGATGCGTACTCCGTAATAAGTGGGGTGATCAGGTTTGCGGGCGCGCGGCTTTTTCCGCGTGCCCGGACAGGCCGAAGCGCCGGTCCAGTTCGTCCAGCACGGCCTGCGGATGCTGGCCGAGGGCGGCGAGCATGACCAGGGTGTGGAACCACAGGTCGGCGGTCTCGTAGATCAGTTCGCTGCAGTCGCCGCTGGCGGCCGCGTCCTTGGCGGCGAGAATGGTTTCCACCGATTCCTCGCCGACCTTCTCGAGAATCTTGTTCAGGCCCTTGTGGTAGAGGCTGGCGACATAGGACGAGTCGGCCGCGGCGCCCTTGCGCGCCTCCAGCACTTCGGCCAGGCGGCTGAGGGTGTCAGTCATGGCGGTGTCCTGCGCTGTAGATGGCATGCGGGTCTTTGAGCACCGCATCGACGGTTTTCCAGGCGCCGTTGTCGAACACCCGGTAGAAGCAGCTCTCGCGGCCGGTGTGGCAGGCGATGCCGCCCAACTGTTCGACCTTGAGGATGATCACGTCGGCGTCGCAGTCCAGGCGCAGCTCATGCAGCTTCTGCACATGGCCGGACTCTTCGCCCTTGCGCCACAGCTTGCCGCGCGAACGTGACCAGTAGATGGCGCGCTGCTCACTGGCGGTCAGGGCCAGGGCCTCGCGGTTCATCCAGGCCATCATCAGCACGCGGCCGGTCTGGTGGTCCTGGGCGATCGCCGGCACCAGGCCATCGCTGTTCCAGTTGATCTCGTCGAGCCAATCGTTCATCGCTACTTCCGCCCGTTTCGGGCCTGTTGGATAGAGGTCTAGTGTGCCAGTGCGGCTCGGGCCTGGCTATCGGCGCAGTACCAGGAACAGCCCGCCGGCGAGCATGGCCCAGCTCGGCCAGGCCGGCAGGCTGAGCGCCAGGCCCTGGGCGGCGGCGCCGGCCACCAGCAGGGCGCCGAGCAGGCGCGCGGGCCACTGGCGGTGGTCGGGCGCTTCGACCTGGACCAGCGGCTGCTGCTGATTGAGCCGTTCCAGGGTGTCGCGGGCCATCTGTGACAGGTGCGGCACCTGCTCGACCTGCTGTTGCAGGTTGCGCAGTAGATGGCGCGGGCTGATGCGTTCGCGCATCCAGCGCTCGAGGAAGGGCTGGGCGGTGCTCCACAGGTCCAGGTCCGGGTACAGCTGGCGGCCCAGGCCCTCGATGTTGAGCAGGGTCTTCTGCAGCAGCACCAGTTGCGGCTGCACCTCCATGTTGAAGCGTCGCGCGGTCTGGAACAGGCGCAGCAGCAGCTGGCCGAAGGAAATGTCCTTCAGCGGCCGCTCGAAAATCGGCTCGCAGACGGTGCGGATGGCCGCCTCGAAGTCGTTGACCCGGGTGGTGGCCGGCACCCAGCCGGAATCGATGTGCAGCTGGGCGACGCGGCGGTAGTCGCGCTTGAAGAAGGCGATCAGGTTGCGCGCCAGGTAGTCCTGGTCCTCGGGCGTGAGGCTGCCGATGATGCCGCAGTCGATGGCGATGTATTGCGGGTTCCACGGCTGGTGGGTGCTGACGAAGATGTTGCCGGGGTGCATGTCGGCGTGGAAGAAGCTGTCGCGGAACACCTGGGTGAAGAAGATCTCCACGCCGCGCTCGGCCAGCAGCTTCATGTCGGTGCGCTGGTCGGCGAGGCTGGCCAGGTCGGTCACCGGCAGGCCGTAAATGCGCTCCATCACCAGCACCTTGGGCCGGCACAGGTCCCAGTACACCTGGGGCACGTAGAGCAGCGGCGAGCCCTCGAAGTTGCGCCTCAGCTGGCTGGCGTTGGCCGCCTCGCGCAGCAGGTCGAGCTCGTCGTAGATGGTCTTCTCGTAATCGCCGACCACTTCCACCGGGCGCAGGCGGCGGGCATCCGGCGAGGCCTTCTCGGCCAGCTTGGCGAGCAGGAACAGCCAGGCCAGGTCCTGGCGGATCACCGGCTTGAGGCCGGGGCGGATCACCTTGACCACCACTTCCTCGCCGCTCTTGAGCTGCGCCGCATGCACCTGGGCGACCGAGGCGGAGGCCAGCGGCTTGGTGTCGAAGCGGGCGAACACCTCGCCGACCTTGGCCCCCAGCTGGGCCTCGATCAGGGCCAGGGAGTGGGCCGGGTCGAAGGGCGGCACCTGGTCCTGCAGCTTGGCCAGCTCGTCGGCCACGTCCGGGGGCAACAGGTCGCGGCGGGTGGACAGCAGCTGGCCGAACTTGATGAAGATCGGCCCCAGTTCCTCCAGGGCCAGGCGCAGGCGGGCGCCGCGCGACAGCGCATGCACGCGGCGCGGCAGCCAGTGCCAGGGCAGCGCATAGCGCAGGGCACGCAGCCACAGCGGCAACGGCAGGTCGAACAGCAGATCGTCCAGCTGATAGCGGATGATCACGCGCTGAATGCGCAACAGGCGGCGAACGGCGAGCAGCTTCATGGGGTGGGCTTATGGCGTTGGGCGATGCGTTCGATACGCGCATCGAGACGATCGAGGGCGAGCTTGAGGCCGTCCAGCTCGGCGAAGCGCGCATCGGCTTCGCGGCGGCCGACCAGGCTGCGCGACTCCTCGCTGAGGTAGTCGGCGAGGTTCAGGCGCAGGCTGTCGAGGCTCTGTGCGGTCCAGCTGGCGCGGCTGCGCAGGTGGTTGCCGAGCAGCTGGCCGGCGACCGGGCCGAGCCAGCGCGCCAGCTCGTACTCCCAGTCCAGCTCGAGGTCCTGGAGAATGCCGACCAGCTCCAGCAGTGCCGCGCTGTCGCCATCCAGGTCGACCTCGGGGCTGTGCAGAACGGCGCTCTTGTCCGCGCTGGTGGCCAGTCGCAGCAGGCTGGCGGCCGGCCCGCGCAGGCGGCAGTCGGCGTCGCCGGCCCAGTTGGCCGCCAGGCGCAGGCCTTGCTCGTCGGCCAGGATGAACAGCTGCAGGCTGGGTTGCCGGCAGTCGAGTTCGATCACCCGGCCGCGCAGGCGGGCCAGGCGCGGCAGCGCCGTGCCGTCCATGGCCAGTACCCGGTTGAGGCCGTGTTCGACCCCGGCCAGCAGCCCGTCCAGCAGCATCAGGGCTTGATACCGCGGTGCAGGGCGACGATACCGCCGGTCATGTTGTGGTAGGTGACCCGCTCGAAGCCGGCATCGGCCATCATCGCCTTGAGGGTGTCCTGGTCCGGGTGCATGCGGATCGACTCGGCCAGGTAGCGGTAGCTCTCGGCGTCGTTGGTGATCAGCTTGCCCATCAGCGGCATGAAGCTGAACGAGTAGGTGTCATAGACCTTCGACAGCAGCTCGCTGGAGGGCTTGGAGAACTCCAGCACCAGCAGGCGGCCGCCGGGCTTGAGCACGCGCAGCATGGAGCGCAGGGCGTCTTCCTTGTGGGTCACGTTGCGCAGGCCGAAGGCAATGGTCACGCAGTCGAAGTGGTTGTCCGGGAACGGCAGCTTCTCGGCGTCGGCCTGGACGAACTTGACGTTGCCGGCCACGCCGCGGTCGAGCAGGCGGTCACGGCCGACCTTGAGCATCGACTCGTTGATGTCGGCCAGCACCACCTCGCCCTGGGGGCCGACCAGGCGGGCGAACTGCTTGGTCAGGTCGCCGGTGCCGCCGGCGATGTCCAGCACCCGGTTGCCCAGGCGCACGCCCGACAGTTCGATGGTGAAGCGCTTCCACAGGCGGTGCATGCCGCCGGAGAGCAGGTCGTTCATCAGGTCGTATTTGGCGGCCACCGAGTGGAAGACTTCGGCGACCTTCTGCGCCTTCTGGCTTTCCGGAACATCCTGGAAGCCGAAGTGCGTGGTGGGTTCGCTGTCGCTGCGCTTGTCGGTCATGACGCCCTTACCTAAAGAGAGGCTGAATCAAAGTGGCGGCCATTCTAAACCTGCGGCCTACCTTTGTCTTGACGTGCGCGGCGCCGCGCCGCGCGAGGACCGGCCCGGGGCTGATATAGTCGCGCGATCGAAGGTCGCAGTGAGGAGAAAGGCCATGACCAGAATCACCGTGGAACGCCCCCATAGCCTCGGCCGCGAGGCGGCCCGGGCGAAAGCCGAACAGCTGGCCGAGCGCCTGGCCCGCGAGTTCGACGTGAAGTATCGCTGGACTGGCGACACCCTGGAGTTCAAGCGCAGCGGCGCCGATGGGCGTATCGAGGTCGGCGAGGACCGGGTCCACGTGGAGCTCAAGCTCGGCCTGCTGCTGTCGGCCATGGGCGGCAGCATCAAGCGGCAGATCGAAGAGGTGCTGGACAAGAGTCTCAAGGCCTGAGACGAGTTCGTCGCACGATTTTCGGCGGCTAGTATGCGGTTTCTAATTTTCCTCGATACCTTGGTGCCAAGCCTGCATTCCGTGGGCGTTTCCTCAAATCACCGCGCATGAGGTGCACCATGTCGAAAGTCGCAATCAAGAAGAAAGCCGAAGTCGAAGCCGAAGCCAAAGCCGGCGTGCTGGGTGACGTCAAAGTCTACGCCCGCAAGGTCTGGCTGGCCGGTCTCGGAGCCTACGCCAAGGCGGGTCAGGAAGGCGCCGAATACTTCAAGGAACTGGTCAAGGCCGGTGAAGGCGTCGAAGAGCAGGGCAAGAAGCTGGTCGGTGAGCAGGTCGAGGCGGCCAACAGCCAGCTCGACGGCGTGAAGAACCGCGTCAGCAGCGTCAAGGGCAAGGTCGACGTGCAAATCGACAAGATCGAGAAGGCTTTCGACAATCGTGTGGCCGGCGCCCTCAAGCGTATCGGCATCCCGACCAAGCAAGATATCGAAGAGCTCTCTGCTAAGCTGGATGAACTGGGCGCATTGCTCGAGCATGTCGCGCGTAGCAAATAAAGGAGAGCAGGATGGCTGTTAAGAAGAAATCCGAGAAACAGACCAGCTCCTGGATCGGCGAGGTCGAGAAGTACTCGCGCCAGATCTGGTTGGCCGGCTTGGGTGCCTACTCCAAGGTCAGCAAGGACGGCACCAAGCTCTTCGATTCACTGGTTCAGGATGGCGAGAAGGCCGAGAAGCAGGCCAAGAGCGGCGTCGACAAGCAGGTCGATGCGGTGAAGTCCACTGTCGAGTCGAAAGTGGGCTCCGCGCGCTCCAAGGTCGACGAAGTCAAGGACAAGGCCATCGGCAAGTGGGGCGAACTGGAGGAGGCTTTCGACAAGCGCCTGCACAATGCCATCTCGCGTCTCGGCGTACCCAGCCGCAGCGAGGTCAAGGCGCTCAACGACAAGGTCGAGAGCCTGACCAAGCAGATCGAGCAGCTGACCGGCGTCAGCGCCAAGTCGGTCGCGCCTGCCCGCAAGACCGCCACCAAGGCAGCGGCCAAGCCCGCCGCCAAGGCTGCCGCTAAGCCGGCGACCAAGGCCGCGGCCAAGCCTGCGCCGAAAGCCGCCGCGAAACCGGCGGCCAAGGCGGAGCCGGTTGCCGAGGCGGTAGCCAAGGCTGCCAAGCCGGCGGCGGCGAAGAAGCCGGCGGTGAAGAAGACGCCGTTGGCCAAGGTCGTGGCGCCGGCTTCTTCCGAGCCGGCGGTGCCTGCGGCCGCAGTGGCGCCGGCCGATGCGCCAGCAGCAACCACGCCTACCAGCCAGTCCTGAGGCTGAGCGTGTTACCCGCAAACGCCCGACCTCGTGTCGGGCGTTTGCGTTTCCGGGCTCAGGCTTCCAGGTAGCGCCGGGCCAGCTGCTCGGCAGCCTGTCGCGATTCGCTGGTCAGGTGCGGGGCCACCAGCATCATCACCTGATACACCACCAGGCGGCTCTCGCCCTCTTCGCCGAGAATGCGCTGGTAGTCGAGGGAGAACAGCAGGGTCAGGGTGATCTGCTCGACCAGCTGGCCCAGGGCCTGGGTCTCGCTGACCAGCTGATCCTCCGCTTTCAGCCGCGCCAGCAGGGTGGCCAGGGTGCGCTTCAGCACGTTGAGCCACTGGCGGATGCCGCGGGCCAGCTTGGGCAGGCGTCCGGCCAGGTTGGACAGGTCCTGGAACAGGAAGCGGTAATGGGCCAGGCGCTCGACGATCAGGTGCAGGAACAGCCAGTAATCCTCGACATCCAGACGCGCGTCGGCGGGCGGGTCGAGCAGCGGGGCCAGTTCCTCCTTGAAACGCTCGAACAGGCCGAGGATCAGCGGCTCCTTGCCGTGGAAGTGGTAGTACAGGTTGCCCGGGCTGATGCCCAGTTCGTTGGCGATCTCCAGGGTGGAGACATTGGGTTCGCCCTGCTGATTGAACAGCAGCAGGGCGCATTCGAGGATGCGGTCACGAGTTTTCATCGACTGTTCTTATAGGGCCGCGTGAGGGGGGTACAGCCTGCCCGGGCAAATGTCCGGGCAGCGGTTGATCGACTCAGCGCACGTGCACATAGGTGCCAGGCGCCGCTTCCAGGCTCGGGTATTGCGCGCTGCCCAGGGCAGGGTCGGTCTCGCGCTGCTCGCCGGAGCGCTGCTGGATCCATTCCAGCCACTGCGGCCACCAGCTGCCATCGTGTTTGCGGGCGTCGTGGTACCAGGCGCGCGGGTCGCCGGTCAGCTTGGGGCTTTCCAGGAAGGTCGCCTTGGGGTTGCCGGGCGGGTTGAGGATGCTCTGGATATGCCCGCTGTTGGACAGGATGAAGCGCCGCTCACCGCCCAGCAGCAGTGTCGAGCGGTACACCGAATCCCAGGGCGTGATGTGGTCGTTGATCCCGGCCACGCTGAAACTGTCGACGCCGACTTTGCGCAGATCGATCGGGGTGCCGCAGACTTCCAGGCCACCGGCGTGGCTCAGCGGGTTGTACTTGAAGAAGTCGATCAGGTCGCCGTGCAGCGCGGCCGGCAGGCGGGTGCAGTCGTTGTTCCAGTAGAGGATGTCGAAGGCCGGCGGCTGTTTGCCGAGCAGGTAGTTGTTGACCCAGTAATTCCAGATCAGGTCGTTGGGGCGCATCCAGGCGAATACCCGGGCCATGTCGCGGCCGTCCAGCACGCCTTGCTGGTAGGAGCGACGCTTGGCGGCCTCGAGGGTCTGCTCGTCGGCGAAGAGCATGGCCGGGCTGTCCACCTGGCTGTCGAGCAGGCTGACCATATAGGTGGCGCTGGCGACCTTGCGCAGTTGCCGCTTGGCCTGCAGGTGGCCCTGCAGGGCGGCAATGGTCAGGCCGCCGGCACAGGCCCCCAGCAGGTTGACCGATTTGCTGCCGGTGATCGCCCGGCAGGCGTCCATGGCTTCTTCCAGGGCCTGCACATAGGTCGACAGGCCCCACTCGCGGTGGCGGGCATCGGGGTTGCGCCAGCTGATGATGAAGGTCTGCAGGCCGTTCTTCAGGGCGTACTGGACGAAGCTCTTCTCGTTGGACAGGTCGAATATGTAGTACTTGTTGATCTGCGGCGGCACGACCAGCAAGGGCTGCAGGTACTGCTTCTCGCTCATCGGCTTGTACTGGATCAGCTCCAGCAAGTCATTGCGAAACACCACCGCGCCAGGCGTGGCGGCCAGGTTGCGACCGACCTCGAAGGCCTGCTTGCTGACCTGACTGGGCAGCCCATGGTTGTGCAGCAGGTCGTCGAGCAGCTGGCCGAGGCCCTTGATCAGGCTGGTGCCGCCACTGTTGAGCAGTTCCTTGAGTGCCAGCGGGTTGAGCGGGGAGTTGGAGGGCGCCAGGGCATCATTGAGCATGGCCGTGACGAAGCGGGCGCGGGCGCGGTCGTCGGCGGACAGGCTGCTTTCGTCGATCCAGCGATTGAGCTGCTGTTGCCAGGCCAGATAGGCCTGCAGGCCACGGCGGTACAGGGGGTTGAGCTGCCAGGTGGGGTCGGCGAAGCGCGTATCCTGCGGGTTGACCTTGTGTGGCGTGTCGCCGAGCAGCACTCGCCCCAGCTGCCCGCCCAGGGCCAGGGCATGGCGGGCGCTGTGCACCGGCTGCCGGATGCCCTGCAGGGCCAGGGTGCGCAGGGTCGACAGCAGGTCGCGGCCGCGCAGGCCGACCACCGCATTCTGGGCAGTCATGAAGGTGGCAGGGGCTGGTAAGGCGCCGATACGTGGCTTTTCTCGCATGGGGCAACACTCCGTCGTCTATCCGCTGAGATCCGAATACCGCTGCTCGCAGCAAGGCCTGTACCAAGGCGCGCAAATGGCAGCGCGCAGCGCCGCTGCCGGGTTAGTGTTATTAGCCTGAGCCCTCTGTTGGGTCAAGTGGCTGAGTGCCGCACTGCGCTGGTGCGGCAGCCTGCCCGCTCACTGGCCGCGCGCACTGCTCGGATGCGGGTGCATCACGGCGCGCTGCCGTTCTTCTTCGAGAAACTTCATGATGGTCGGCGCCACTGCCTCGGCACGGGTCACCAGGAACAGGTGGCCATCGTCGATCACGTGCAGCTCCGAGTTGGGGATGCGCCAGGCCAGCAAGCGCATGTTGATCAAGGGAATCAACGGGTCGTCGTCCCCCGCCATCACCAGCGTGGGTTGGCGAATCTTGTGCAGCCAGTGGATGCTGGTCCAGCCGAGGCCGGCGAACAGCTGCCAGTAGTAGCCCATCTTGCCGCCCGAGCGCACCTTGCTGGCATGGGCCAGGGCTAGCTTGGGATCGCGGCGGAAGGCGCCTCCATAGATGTCCGGGGCGATCTGCACGCCGTAGGACGGCTGGATGTAGCGCCGCGGGCTGGCCATGCGCCAGAGCACCTTGGGTTTGCCCGGCACCATCACCGCGCCGGCCGAGGTGGCGGCGAGGATCAGCTTCTTGCAGCGTTCCGGGTAGTCGTGGGCAAATTGTTGCGCCAGCGCGCCACCCCAGGACACGCCGATGGCGTTGACCTGGCCGTAGTCGAGGTAATCGAGCATGCGCGCGGCCAGTTTGGCCAAGCCAGGGAAGCGATAGGGCGTGCTGGGGGTGGAGGAGCCGCCCACCCCCGGCACGTCGAAGGCGATCACTTCCAGGTCCGGGTCGAGGGCGCGGACGAAGGGCATGACCAGCTCCAGGTTGGCGCCGATGCCGTTGAAAATCAGCAGGGGCGTCAGCTTGCCGTTGCCCGGGCGAACGGCGGTACGCAGGGTCTGGCCGTCCAGCTCGATGGTGCGAAATACGAAAGGTAGCGACATGCGCAAGGGCCCTATCAATTAAAACGCTGGGTCATACCTTCCAGGTCGTGCCCAGATCCACCAGGGCGAAACCTGGTTCGCCCACCCGGCCATAGTGGTCGGATGGACGAGCGGCACGTCCGGTGCCGCGGGCAGCGCCGCGCAGTGCGCAGGCGATCAACGCTCGTGAACGTAAGTACCCGGAGCCGCTTCGCCGGGGGCGTGTTTCTTGTTGCCCAGGTGGGTGGGCGCTTTCTTCTTCTCGCCCGAGCGCTCGGCCAGCCAGTTCTGCCAGTGCAGCCACCAGGAATCGGTGTGCTTGGTCGAGCTCTCCTGCCAGTCCTTCGGGTCCTGGGGCATTTCCGTGTTGGTCATGTAGCGCGCCTTGGGGTTGCCAGGCGGGTTGAGAATGCTCTGGATATGCCCGCTGTTGGACAGCACGAACTCCACCTTGCCGCCGAACAGGTTGGCCGACTTGTAGCAGGACTCCCAGGGCGTGATGTGGTCGGTGGTGCCGGCGACGCAGTACAGGTCGGCAGTGATCTGCTTGAGGTCGATCGGCGTGCCGCAGACCTCCAGGGCGCCGGGGCGGATCAGCGGGTTGGTCTTGAACATCTCGATGAACTCGCCATGCAGGGCGGCCGGCAGGCGGGTGGTGTCGTTGTTCCAGTAGAGGATGTCGAACACCGGTGGCTCATTGCCGAGCAGGTAGTTGTTGACCCAGTAGTTCCAGATCAGGTCGTTGGGCCGCATCCAGGCGAACACCTTGGCCATGTCGCTGCCTTCCAGCACGCCGGCCTGGTAGGAGCGCCGCTTGGCCGCTTCCAGGCTCTTCTCGTCGGCGAACAGGGCGACGTCGGTCTCCAGGCGGTTGTCCAGCACGCTGACCAGCAGGGTCAGGGCGTTGACCTTGTGCTCGCCGAGGGCGGCGTAGTGGCCCAGCAGGGAGGTGGTGGTCAGGCCGCCGGAGCAGGCGCCGAGCATGTTCACGTCCTTGCTGCCGGTGACGGCCGTGACCACGTCGATGGCTTCCTTGAGCGCCTCGATATAGCTGGTCAGGCCCCATTCGCGGTGGGCCTTGGTCGGGTTGCGCCAGCTGATCACGAAGGTCTGCACGCCGTTGCGCAGGAGGAAGCGGGCCACGCTCTTCTCCGGCGACAGGTCGAACACGTAGAACTTGTTGATCTGCGGCGGCACCACCAGCAGCGGGCGCTCATGCACCTGCTCGGTGATCGGCCTGTACTGGATCAGCTCCAGCACCTCGTTGCGGAAGATCACCGCGCCGTCGGTGGTGGCCAGGTTCTTGCCGACCTCGAAGGCGTTCATGTTGACCTGGCTGGGCATGCCGCCGTTGTTGACGATGTCCTTGGCCAGGTGCGAGAGGCCGTCCAGCAGGCTCTTGCCGCCGGTCTCGAAGAAGCGCTTGACCGCGGCCGGGTTGGCCATGCCGTTGCTCGGGGCCATGGCCTCGGTCATCAGGTTGATGACGAAGTGGCTGCGGCTGGCGTCCTGTTCGGACAGGTCGCTTTCCTCGACCCAGTCGTGCAGTTCCTTGCGCCAGGCCAGGTAGGTCTGCAGGTAGCGCTTGTACAGCGGGTTCTGGCTCCAGGCCGGGTCGGTGAAGCGGCGGTCGCCGGCCTCGGGGGCGAGCTCGGACTGGCCGAACAGCACGTTCTTCAGCTCCAGGCCGAAGTGGGCCACGTGCTTGGCGCTGTGCAGGGGCTGCTTGATGGCTTGGGTGAGCACGGTACGCGCCGAGCTCAACAGATCCTTGCCGCGAATGCCGATTACCGGACTCAGGCCGAGGGTGTTCTCGGAGGCTTGATTCTTCAGGTCATCACTGGGTTTATCTGTCATCAACGACGCTCCATTGTCCTGAGGCGAATACCGGCGTACTGCTGTGCACGGAGACACGAGGCCAAGGGGCCAGGTATTGCTCGGGTTACCTAAGGCGGACTATTCCGCGATTTTGTTGCATTTGCCGGTTCGGCAAATGCAGGGAACCTGCCAGCTCCCTGGTTACCCGAGTTTTTATATTTGCGCAAGCAGGCTGCGATTCGGGCCGAATATGCAGGGAGTATGCCGGGAAGGATTAGAAAATGCGCTCTAACCGGGCGGATAGGTAGGGTGCCGCCGGCAGCGGCGGCGGGTTTGTGCGAGGCGCTATTGAGGCGGGGCGAGCGGGACGTGGGCCCGGCAGGTGCCGGGCCCTGCTGCGTTCTACAGCATCAGTTTGACCACGGACTCGTCCGGGTCGCGGGTCTTGCCAGCGGCGGCCAGGGCGGCCAGGTACTCGGCCCAGAGGGCGTCCTGCTGGGTGGCCAGGCGGTACAGGTAGTCCCAGGTGTACAGGCCGCTGTCATGGCCATCGTCGAAGCACAGTTTCAGGGCGTAATTGCCCGCCGGCTCGAGGCGGCTGAGGCCGACGTGCAGCTTGCCGGTCTGCAGGATCGGCGTGCCGTGACCCTGCACCTCGGCCGAGGGCGAGTGCACGCGCAGGAACTCGGCGGAGAGGGTGTAGCTGTCCTGGCCGTATTTCAGGGTCAGGGTCTTCGAGGCTTTGTGCAGCTCTATGGCGCTGGGGATCTGGGTCATGGTCGTCGACTGCGGCGCCGCCCGGAGAGGCTCCGGGCGGTTTGGGTGGCTGGTCTAGAGAATATAGCGCGACAGGTCTTCGTCCTCGGCCAGTTCGCCGAGGTGACCGTTGACGTAGGCCGCATCGATGATGATCGGCGCGTCCTCTTGCTTGGACGCCAGGTCGCCGGCGCTGAAGGAGACTTCTTCCAGCAGGCGCTCGAGCAGGGTGTGCAGGCGCCGCGCACCGATGTTCTCGGTCTTCTCGTTGACCTGCCAGGCGATCTCGGCGAGGCGCTTGATGCCGTCGGCGGCGAACTCGATGTTCAGCCCTTCGGTATTGAGCAGCGCGGCGTACTGTTCGGTCAGCGAGGCGTGGGGCTCGGTGAGGATGCGCTCGAAGTCCTCGGGGCTGAGGGCCTTGAGTTCCACACGGATCGGCAGGCGGCCCTGCAGTTCGGGCACCAGGTCGCTGGGCTTGCTCAGGTGGAAGGCGCCGGAGGCGATGAACAGGATGTGATCGGTCTTGACCATGCCCAGCTTGGTGTTGACCGTGCAGCCCTCGATCAGCGGCAGCAGGTCGCGCTGCACGCCCTCGCGGGACACGTCGGCGCCACCGGTGTTGCCACGCTTGGCGACCTTGTCGATCTCGTCGATGAAGACGATGCCGTTCTGCTCCACCGCCTCCAGGGCGCGGGCCTTGAGTTCCTCCTCGTTGACGAGGCGCGCGGCTTCCTCGTCGCGCACCAGCTTGAGGGCTTCCTTGACCTTGAGCTTGCGGCTCTTCTTCTTGCCCTTGCCCAGGTTGGAGAAAAGGCTCTGCAGCTGGTTGGTCATCTCCTCCATGCCTGGCGGGGTCATGATCTCGATGCCGGCGGCGGACTCGGCCACCTCGATTTCGATGTCCTTGTCGTCCAGCTGGCCTTCGCGCAGGCGCTTGCGGAACAGCTGGCGGGTGTTGGAGTCGCCGCTCGGCACCGGGTCCTCGTTGAAGCCGGTGCGCGCCGGTGGCAACAGGGCGTCGAGGATGCGCTCCTCGGCGGCGTCTTCGGCTCGGTGGCGGACCTTGGTCATTTCCTGCTCGCGCAGCATCTTCACCGCAGCATCGGCCAGGTCGCGGATGATCGACTCGACGTCGCGGCCGACATAGCCGACCTCGGTGAACTTGGTCGCCTCGACCTTGATGAACGGGGCGTTGGCCAGCTTGGCCAGGCGGCGGGCGATCTCGGTCTTGCCGACCCCGGTCGGGCCGATCATCAGGATGTTCTTCGGGGTGACTTCGGCGCGCAGCTCGGCCGGCAGCTGCATGCGCCGCCAGCGGTTGCGCAGGGCGATGGCCACGGCGCGCTTGGCATCGTCCTGGCCGATGATGTGGCGGCTGAGCTCGTGGACGATCTCGCGAGGGGTCATGGACATGGTACGGCTCCTGAACGGACGGCGGCTCAGATGGCCGAGTCCAGTTCCTCGATGGTCAGATTCTGGTTGGTGAACACGCAAATGGACCCGGCGATGTTCAGCGCGGTCTCGGCGACCTCGCGGGCGCTCATTTCCTCGGTGTGCTGCAGCAGGGCCATGGCCGCGGCCTGGGCATAGCCGCCGCCGGAGCCCATGGCGATCAGGCCGTGCTCGGGCTC
The DNA here is from genome assembly GCF_013388395.1 of Pseudomonas sp. LPB0260. Classification (NCBI taxonomy): domain Bacteria; kingdom Pseudomonadati; phylum Pseudomonadota; class Gammaproteobacteria; order Pseudomonadales; family Pseudomonadaceae; genus Pseudomonas; species Pseudomonas sp. LPB0260. Next base: position 1,683,878 of record NZ_CP058247.1, read on the forward strand.
GACCACGTCGCCGGTGCCGGTGATGATCAGCGAGGCGTCCTTGTTGGCCACCGCCAGCATGGCCTCCAGGCGGCTGAGCGAGCGGTCGGTGCGCCAGTCCTTGGCCAGCTCGACGGCGGCGCGGATCAGGTGGCCCTGGTGCTTTTCCAGCTTGCCCTCGAAGCGTTCGAACAGGGTGAAGGCGTCCGCGGTGGCACCGGCGAAGCCGGCCAGCACCTGGCCGTGGTAGAGGCGCCGGACTTTCTTGGCGTTGCCTTTCATCACGGTGTTGCCGAGGGAAACCTGGCCGTCGCCGCCCATGACGACTTTGCCGTGGCGGCGCACTGAAACGATGGTGGTCAAGGGGAGAGTCTCCACGCAGCGGGGCGAAAATGCCCAATGCAGACTCAGATGGGGTGGCGTGTGGCGCTTTTCAACCGACGCTGGGCGATTCTCGGCCGAATGGCCGTGGCCCGGCTGTAACAGCGGATTACCGCGGCCCCGTCGCGGGCGAGGCGGGGCCCGCGACGCTCAGCGCACCTGGCGCTGCTGCAGCAGCAGGTTGCTGAAGCCGTTGGCGGCCATGGCCTTCTGCGACTGGGCCAGCTGCTGGCGGTCGGCGAAGGGGCCGATCAGCACCCGGTGCCAGACTTCCTCGCGCACCGTGCCGGATTCCACGCGCACGTTCTGGCCGAGCAGGATGATCTGCGCGCGCAGGCTTTCCGCGTCGTCCTTGCGGCGGAACGAGCCGGCCTGGAGGAAGAACTGGGTGGTCAGTGGGGCCTGGGCGACCACCGGCGGCGGAGGCGGCACCTCGCCGTTGAGCGCCGCCTCGGCGCGCGCGGCGTCGATCTTGGCCGCTTCCTCGGCGCTCACCGGCTTCTGTTCGGCCGCTGGCGCCGGCTGCTCCAGGGCCTGGGGCGGCACTATGACCTCCGACTCGGGCAGCAGGGTATAGAAGTCGTACTTGGGCTTGGCCGGCTCGGCCTTGCCCGGTTTGTCCTGGGCCGGCTTGCCGCCCTGCTTGCCGCTGGCCTGCGCGGCCTTGTCGCGCTTGATCTCGTCGCGGCCGGGCTCGAGGCTGAACAGGAACGTCATGAAGCCGCCGATCGCCAAACCGCAGGCCAGCCAGATCCAGGCCGGCACCGGTTTCTTCGCCGGCGCCTTGTAGCGGCTGGCGCCGCGCTTGGCGGCCGGCTTCTTGCGGGCGGCGGCCACTTACATGCGCTCCAGGGTTTCCAGGCCGAGCAGTTGCAGGCCCTGCTGCAGGGTGCGGCCGGTCAGCGCCGCCAGGCGCAGGCGGCTCTGCTGGGTGGCCTGGTCCGCGGCGGCGAGGATCGGGCAGTTCTCGTAGAAGCTGGAGAACAGACCGGCCAGGTCGTACAGGTAGGTGCACAGCACGTGCGGGGTACCCTTGTCCGCGACGTTGTTCAGCACCTCGCCGAACTGCGCCAGCTTGGCCGCCAGGGCCTGCTCCTGCTCGGCCACCAGGCTGATCTGGCCGCCGATCTCGTCGATGCCCTTGCCCAGCTTGCGGAACACGCTGGCCACCCGGGTGTAGGCGTACAGCAGGTAGGGCGCGGTGTTGCCCTCGAAGCTGAGCATCTGCTCGAAGTTGAAGCTGTAGTCGCTGGTGCGGTGCTTGGACAGGTCGGCGTACTTCACCGCGCCGATACCCACCGAGCGGGCGATCTGCCGCAGTTCGGCCTCGTCCAGTTCCGGGTTCTTGCCCTTGACCAGGGCGTAGGCGCGTTGCTCGGCTTCGTCGAGCAGGTCGATCAGCTTCACCGTGCCGCCGTCGCGGGTCTTGAACGGACGACCGTCGGCGCCGTTCATGGTGCCGAAGCCCATGTGTTCCAGCTCCATGGCCGGATCGACGAAGCCGGCGCGGCGCGCCACCTCGAAGGCCATCTGGAAGTGCAGGGCCTGGCGCTGGTCGACGAAGTACAGGGCGCGGTCGGCCTTCAGCACCTGGCTGCGAAAGCGCATGGCGGCCAGGTCGGTGGTCGAGTAGAGGTAGCCGCCGCCGGCCTTCTGCACGATCACCGGCAGCGGGTTGCCTTCGGCGTTCTTGAACTCCTCGAGGAACACGCACTGGGCGCCGTTGTCCTCGGTCAGCAGGCCCTTGTCGCGCAGGGCCTGGACGATGCCCGGCAGCTCGGCGTTATAGGCGCTCTCGCCCTTGACGTCGGCCTTGCTCAGCTTGACGCCGAGACGGTCGTAGACCTCCTGGGCGTGACCGAGGGACAGGTCGTTGAACTGGTTCCACAGGCGCAGGCATTCGCCGTCGCCGGCCTGCAGCTGGACCACCAGCTGGCGGGCGCGGTCGGCGAACTCGGGCGACTCGTCGAAGCGCTTCTTCGCTGCGCGGTAGAAGGTCTCGAGGTCCGCCAGCTCGGGCGAGCTGAAGCCCTTGGGCTGCTCCATCACATAAGCCAGCAGCATGCCGAACTGGGTGCCCCAGTCGCCGACGTGGTTCTGCCGGATCACCTCGTCGCCGAGGAACTCGAGGACCCGCGCCACGCCGTCGCCGATGATGGTCGAGCGCAGGTGGCCGACGTGCATCTCCTTGGCCAGGTTGGGCGAGGACAGGTCGACCACCACGCGCTGCGCCGAGCCGGCCTTGCGCACGCCGAGGCGCGCGTCGGCCAGCGCCGCCTCCAGGCGCCCGGCCAGGGCGTCGCTGTTCTGGAAGAAGTTGAGGAAGCCCGGGCCGGCGATCTCCACCTTGCTGATCTGCGGGTCGGCCGGCAGCGCGGCGATCAGCTTCTCGGCCAGCTCGCGCGGCTTCATGGCCGCCGGCTTGGCCAGCATCAGGGCGATGTTGCTGGCGAAGTCGCCGTGGCTCTTGTCCTTGGTGTTCTCCACCTGGATCGCCGGGCTCAGGCCTTCGGGCAGCACGCCTTCGGTGGTCAGGCGGGTCAGGGCTTGCTGGATCAGGTGGCGAATGCTGTCTTTCATGGTCTGCTCGTCCGGCCGCGTGGGGCGGCGGCGCCCTGGGGCGCTGGTTGAAAACTGCGCATTATCCGTGGCCCATCCGGGCTTGCCAACCGCTGTCGTCTTTGATCAGAACAGATCGATCGGGTCGACATCCAGCGACCAGCGCACGGCGCGGCCGCTGGGCATCTGCTCCAGCGCCGCCAGCCAGCTGTGCAGCAGGCGGTGCAGCGGTGCCCTGGCGCTGCTCTGCAGCAGCAATTGGGCGCGGTAGCGGCCGGCGCGGCGCTCCATCGGCGCCGGCACCGGGCCGAGCAGTTCGATGCCGTCCAGTTGCAGCTCGTTCACCAGCAGTTCGGCCTCGTGGCACGCCTCGTCGAGGAAGCCCTCGGCCTGCCCCGGCTTGTGCGCCTCGGCGCGCAGCAGGGCCAGGTGGCAGAAGGGCGGCAGGCCGGCGTCGCGGCGCTCGCTCAGCGCCTGCTCGGCGAAGGCGAAGTAACCCTGCTCGGTCAGCTGCACCAATAAAGGGTGGTCGGCCAGGTGGCTCTGGATGATCACCTTGCCCGCTTCCTCGGCGCGGCCGGCGCGACCGGCGACCTGGACGATCAGCTGGGCCATGCGTTCGCTGGCGCGGAAGTCCGCGGAGAACAGGCCGCCGTCGGCATCGAGGATCGCCACCAGGGTGACGCGGGGGAAGTGATGGCCCTTGGCGAGCATCTGGGTGCCGACCAGGATGCACGGCTCGCCGCGCTGGATGGTGTTGAACAGCGTGTTCATGGCCTCCTTGCGCGCCGTGCTGTCGCGGTCCACGCGCAGCACCGGTACCTGGGGGAAGAGGATCGCCAGGCGCTCCTCGGCGCGCTCGGTGCCGGCGCCGACCGGGCGCAGGTCGAGCTTCTGGCATTTCGGGCAGTGACTGGGGCGGCGTTCGACGTGGCCGCAATGGTGGCAGCGCAGTTCGTTGGAGCGCTGGTGCACGGTCATTCGCGCATCGCAGCGCGGGCACTCGGAGAGCCAGCCGCAGTCGTGGCACAGCAGGGTCGGGGCGAAGCCGCGGCGGTTGAGGAACACCAGCACCTGCTGGCCGGCCGCCAGGGTCTGGCGGATGGCCTGCTGCATCGGGCCGGAGATGCCCGAGTCCAGCGGCAGGCTTTTCACATCCAGGCGCAGGAAACGCGGAGGCTGGGCGCCGCCGGCGCGCCGCTCGAGGCGCAGCAGCTGGTAGCGACCGCTGTTGGCATTGTGCAGGCTTTCCAGCGAGGGGGTGGCCGAGCCGAGCAGGATCGGCACGTTCTCCTGGCGGGCGCGCACCAGGGCCAGGTCGCGGGCGTGGTAGCGCAGGCCCTCCTGCTGTTTATAGGAGGCGTCGTGTTCCTCGTCGATGATGATCAGCCCCGGGCGCTGCATCGGCGTGAACAGCGCCGAGCGGGTGCCGATGATGATGTCGGCCTCGCCGTCGCGCGCCGCCAGCCAGGCGTCCAGGCGCTCGCGGTCGTTGACCGCCGAGTGCAGCAGGGCGATGCGTGCATTGAAGCGCCGCTCGAAGCGCGCCAGGGTCTGTGGGCCGAGGTTGATCTCCGGGATCAGCACCAGAGCCTGCTTGCCGGCCTCCAGGGTGGCGCGGATCAGTTGCAGGTAGACCTCGGTCTTGCCGCTGCCGGTCACTCCGGCCAGGAGAAAGGCGCCGAAGCGGCCGAAGCCGGCGCGCACCGCACGCTCGGCGACCTGCTGCTCGGCGTTAAGCGGCAGCTCGGGCTGCGCCAGCCAGCTGGCGTGCCGCTCGCGGGCGGCGTGGCGGCGCACCTCGATGCGCACCAGGCCCTTCTCCCGCAGCAGCTCGAGGCTGTCCTTGTTCAGCTGCAGCTGGCTGAGCAGCTGGTGGGCGACCCCGTGGGGGTGCTGGGCGATGACCTTCAGCGCCTGTCGCTGGCGCGGCGCCCGGACCAGGCGCGGATCGTCCGGCTGGGCGCCTTCGCTGAGCAGCCAGAAGCGCTCCTGGCGGGCCTCGGCGGGCTCGCCCTGGCGCAGCAGCACCGGCAGCGCCCAACTGAGGGTGTCGCCGAGGCTGTGTTGGTAGTACTGCGCCGTCCACAGGCACAGGCGAAACAGCGCCGGTGGCAGCGGCGGTTGGCTGTCGAGCAGCGCCAGGGCCGGCTTGAGCTTGTCCGCCGGCACCTCGCTGTGGTCGCACACCTCGATCAGGATGCCGATCAGCTCGCGGCGGCCGAACGGTACGCGCAGGCGCATGCCCGGTTGCAAGGCTGCGCGCGGCACGCCGGGGGGCGCGCGGTAGTCGAACAGGCGGCGCAGCGGTGACGGCAGGGCGAGGCGCAGAATGGCGTCGGGCACGCAGAGGCTCCAGGCAAGGGTGCGGCGATCTTAGCATGGGCGCGCGCGACGGCCGGCAGGGGCCCTGGCTTGCATCGGGTTGTCGGTCTGGTATCATCCGCGACCTATTTCCGTGCGGTATCCAACAATAGTGTTGGGTGGCGGCACGTCAGCCCCGAGGAATGCACCATGAAAGCCGATATCCACCCGAACTACGAAGCAATCACCGCTACCTGCAGCTGTGGCAACGTGATCGAAACTCGCTCCACCCTGGCCAAGCCGCTGAGCCTGGACGTGTGCAACGAGTGCCACCCGTTCTACACCGGCAAGCAGAAGATGCTGGATACCGGCGGCCGTGTTGACCGCTTCAAGCAGCGCTTCGGCATGTTCGGCGCCAGCAAGTAAGCAGGCGACCCGCGAGGAAGAGCCGCTTGGCTGGTTCCGCGCTACTGAGAAAGGCGTCCCTTGTGGGCGCCTTTTTCGTTTGTGCAGTGTTCCAGGCCCCGGTGCAGGCGTTGTGCCCGCCGGCGGGGCCGTTGCAGGTCGCCGAGGTGCAGCGGGTGGTGGATGGCGACACCCTGCGCCTGCTGGACGGCCGCAGCGTGCGCCTGATCGGCCTGAACAGCCCCGAGTTGGGGCGCCAGGGGCGTTCCGCCGAGGCGTTCGCCGAGACAGCCAGGCGGCGCCTCGTCGAACTGGTGGCGGCCAGCGACGGGCGTGTCGGCCTGCGCCTGGGGCGCGAAGCCCGGGACCGTTATGGGCGCGTACTGGCCCATGCCTACGACGCCCGGGGGCATAATTTAGAGGCGCAGTTGTTGGCCGAGGGGCTCGGTTACCTGGTGGCGATTCCGCCCAATCTGGCGCTGCTGGAGTGCCAGCGTGCCGCCGAGCGTGCCGCGCGCGGCGCCCGTGCCGGATTGTGGCGGCGCGAGCCGCTGCTGTCGCCGCAGCAGCTCGCGCGCAGCGGCTTTGCCCTGGTGCGCGGGCGGGTCGAGCGGGTCGAGCGCAACGGCGGTGGCGTCTGGCTGGAGCTGGACGGCCCCCTGGTGCTGCGCGTGGCGCCCTCGGCCCTGCGCTATTTCGACTCCCAGCGCCTGCAAGGCCTGGTCGGGCAGCGGGTCGAGGCCCGCGGCTGGGTGGTTGACCGCCAACGGCGCGGCGGCGTAAAACCAGGACAGGCCCGTTGGCTCTTGCCGCTGAGCCATGAGGCGATGCTGGAGGTGGTGCGATGAAGCTGCGTTGCGTGCTTGTGCTGCTGGGGCTGCTGCAGCTCGTGGGGTGTGCGGTCAATCCCGCGACCGGGCGCAGTGACTTCGTGATGATGAGCGAGGCTCAGGAGCTGGAACTGGGTCGGCGCTACAATCAGCAGATTCTCAAGCAGTACCCGCGCTACCCCGACGAACAGCTGCAAGCCTACGTCCAGCAGGTCGGCGAGCGTGTCGCCCGGCACAGCCATCGCAGCCAGCTCAACTACCAGTTCACCGTGGTGGACAGCCCCGACATCAATGCCTTCGCCGTGCCGGGCGGCTACATCTATATACACCGTGGGCTGCTGGCCTATCTCAACTCGGAAGCCGAGCTGGCAGCCGTGCTGGGGCATGAGGTGGGGCACGTCACCGCGCGCCACAGCGTGCAGCAGCAGAGTCAGTCGAGCGCCTGGAACATCCTCGGCCAGGCGGTGGCGATCGGCACCGGTATCGGTGCCGCCGGCGACCTGGCCAATGTCCTCGGCGGGGCCTTCGTCCGCGGTTACGGCCGCGACATGGAGCTCGAGGCCGATGGTCTCGGGGCGCAGTATCTGGCGCGCAGCGGCTACGATCCGCAGGCGATGATCGAGGTGGTCAAGGTGCTCAAGGCGCAGGAGGATTTCGCCCGCGATCAGGCCGCCCAACGTGGCCAGTCCAGTCCGCCGAGCGGCTACCACGGGGTGTTCGACACCCATCCGGACAATGACCGGCGCCTGCGGCAGGTGCTGGGCCCGGCCCGGGCGCTGGCAACGGGGCAGCAGGAGGTCAATCGCGAGACTTTTCTCAAGCGCCTCGACGGTCTGCCGTTCGGTGATTCGGCGGCCACTGGGGTGCGCCGGGGGCAGCGTTTCTACCATGGCGAACTGGGCATCACCCTGGGCTTTCCCGATGGCTGGAGCCTCATCAATCGCGCGGATGCGCTGATCGGCCACTCCGTCGACCAGCAGGCATTCATCGCCATGACCCTGGAAGGCAATCCCAGGGGCCTGAGTGCCAGGCAGCTGCTGCGTCAGCGCGTCGGCGGCCAGCCCCTCGCGGCGGAGCGCGAGCTGCGGCAGGCCGGCTTGTCGGGATACAGCGCGATCATTCCCGGCAGCGCCCCGCGGCGCGTCGCGGCACTGCTGCACGGCGAGCGAGCCTACCTGTTCGTCGCCGCCGTGCGCGGGAGTGCCTCGCTGGAAAGCCAGGATGCCCGCTTTCTCGAGGTGATCGGCAGCTTTCGGCCGATCACGGCCGCCGAACGCAGGCTGGCCGAGCCGCTGCGCCTGGATATCGTCACGGTGAAACAAGGACAGACCATGGCCGAGCTGGCCAGGCGCAGCAAGCTGCCGGGGGATGCCGAGGCCAGCCTTCGTTTGCTCAACAACTTCTACCCGGTGGGCGAGCCGCGTCCCGGTGATCGCGTCAAGGTCGTGCATTAGCGCACTGTCGTCAGGCTGACCTGACGGTCTTGTGCCCTTGTATACAAGTTGCGTATCCTCGCACGCCAGCCTGTTCAACAGCCAAAAAGCGGAAATGCCACTATGTCTGATCTGAAAACTGCCGCTCTCGAGTATCACGCCCAACCCCGCCCCGGGAAACTGAGTGTCGAGCTGACCAAGCCCACCGCTACCGCCCGCGACCTGTCGCTGGCCTACAGCCCGGGCGTCGCCGAGCCGGTGCGTGAGATCGCCCGAGATCCCGAGCTTGCCTACCGCTACACCGGCAAGGGCAACCTGGTGGCTGTCATTTCCGACGGTACCGCGATTCTCGGCCTGGGTGACCTCGGCCCGCTGGCGTCCAAGCCGGTCATGGAAGGCAAGGGTGTGCTGTTCAAGCGTTTCGCCGGCATTGACGTGTTCGACATCGAAGTCGATTCGGAAAGCCCGCAGGCCTTCATCGATACCGTCAAGCGCATTTCCATCACTTTCGGCGGCATCAACCTGGAAGACATCAAGGCACCCGAATGCTTCGAGATCGAGCGTGCGTTGATCGAGCAGTGCGATATTCCGGTGTTCCACGATGACCAGCACGGCACCGCGATCGTTACCGCGGCCGGTATGCTCAACGCCCTGGAGATCGCCGGCAAGAATCTGGAAGAGGCGAAGATCGTCTGCCTCGGTGCCGGTGCCGCGGCGGTTTCCTGCATGAAGCTGCTGGTGAGCATGGGCGCCAAGGTCGAGAACATCTACATGATCGACCGCAAGGGCGTGATCCACGCCGGCCGCGACGACCTGAACCAGTACAAGGCCGTATTCGCCACCGAAACCGACAAGCGCACCCTGGCCGATGCCCTGGAGGGTGCCGATGTGTTCGTCGGCCTGTCCGGCGCCAACCTGCTGAGCCAGGACGATCTCAAGCGCATGGCGGCCAACCCCATCGTGTTCGCCTGCTCCAACCCCGATCCGGAGATCAAGCCGGAGCTGGCCCATGAGGCGCGTAACGACGTGATCATGGCCACCGGTCGTTCGGATTACCCGAACCAGGTCAACAACGTGCTGGGCTTCCCCTTCATCTTCCGCGGTGCGCTGGACGTTCGCGCCACGCGCATCAACGAGGAAATGAAGATCGCCGCCGCCCTGGCCCTGCGCGACCTGGCCAAGCTGCCGGTACCGCAGGAAGTCTGTGACGCCTACGGCGGCATTAGCCTGGAGTTCGGTCGCGAGTACATCATTCCGAAGCCGATGGACCCGCGCCTGATCACCCTGGTGTGCGATGCGGTGGCCAAGGCCGCCATCGAGAGCGGTGTGGCGACCCTGCCCTACCCGAAGCACTACCCGCTGCAGTCGGTGGATGACGTGTTCAACGGCTAAGGCCGGCGCAATAAAAAAACCCGCTTCGGCGGGTTTTTTGTTTTCGGCTTCAAGGTGGCGGGCGCTTCGGGCCGAAGCGCACCACCTCCGGGTGTTTAGAACAGGTCCAGCGGCGCCACTTCGTCTGCGGGCAGCGGGCTGCCGGGAATACCCAGCCCCGGATCGAGCTCGCTCATCGGCGGCGGCGAGTCCTCGCTCTTGAAGACCTCGAAGTAGGCATCCGGCGTGCCGGGCAGGGCCGTACGGCCACTGTGTGGATCAATGCGCAGGGTCAGCAGCCCGCTGGGTTCCACCGGCGGGTGGCTGGGCTTGTCCTTGAGAGCTTCGCCCATGTAGCTCATCCAGATCGGCAGGGCGACGGTGCCGCCGTACTCGTGGCGCCCGAGACTTTCCGGCTGGTCGAAGCCGGTCCAGACCGTGGTCACATAGTCGGCGTTGTAACCGGAGAACCAGCTGTCCTTGGACTCGTTGGTGGTGCCGGTCTTGCCGGCCAGGTCGTCGCGGCCCAGGGCCATGGCCCGCCGCCCGGTGCCGCGTCTGATCACATCCTGCAGCATGCTGGTCATGATGTAGGCGGTGCGTTCGTCGATGATCTGCTCGGCGACCACGGGCTCGCTGGGATTGGATGGCGTGGCGTTCGCGTGGGCGGTGGTGATCAGGCCGTCCTCGTTCGGCTTCGCCTCGCCGGCTTGCGCGCTCGGTACGCTCGGCGGGTTGGCGATGAACAGTGGCTGGCCCTGGCGGTCCTCGATGCGCTCGATCAGGTAGGGCTGGATCTTGTAGCCGCCGTTGGCGAAGGCCGTCCAGCCGGTGGCCACCTCGAGGGGCGTCAAATTCGCCGTGCCCAGGGCCAGCGACAGGTTGCGCGGCAAATCCTGCTTGTTGAAACCGAAGCGGCTGACGTAGTCCAGGGCCTGCTCGATGCCGATGGCCTGCAGCAGGCGGATCGACACCAGGTTGCGCGACTTGTACAGGGCCTCGCGCAGGCGAATCGGGCCGAGGAAGGTGTTGTTGTCGTTCTTCGGCCGCCACACCTGATCCAGGTAGTCGTCGACGAACACGATCGGCGCATCGTTGACCAGGCTGGCGGCGGTGTAGCCGCTGTCCAGTGCGGCGCTGTAGATAAACGGCTTGAAGCTCGAGCCCGGTTGGCGCTTGGCCTGCGCCGCGCGGTTGTAGTTGCTTTGCTCGAAGGAGAAGCCGCCGACCAGGGCACGAATGGCGCCGTTGCGCGGGTCGAGCGAGACCAGCGCGCCCTGCGCCGCGGGGAGCTGGACGAAGCGCAGGCTGCCGTTCTCCTGGCGCTGCACGCGCACCAGGTCGCCCACCTGGACCACGTCTGCCGGCTGCTTCGGTCGCGGGCCCAGGCTGTTGGTGTTGAGGAACGGGCGCGCCCATTTCATGCTGTCCCAGGCGACCGCTTCTTCCGCGCCGCTGCGGGTGAGGACGAGGATGCCACTGGCTTCGACCTGGGTGACGATGACCGGCTCGAGGCCGCCCAGGGAGCTCTGCTTGGCCAGTTCCCCCAGCCAGGTCTGCTGGGTCATGCCGGGCAGCCGGCTCTCCGGTCCACGATAGCCATGGCGTTGATCGTAGTCGATCAGGCCCTCGCGCACCGCCCGATTGGCCGTGGCCTGCAGATCGCTCGGCACCGTGGTGGTGACATTGAAACCCTCGGTGTAGGCATCGCTGCCGAAGCGCCCGACCATCTCCGCGCGGGCCATTTCCGCCACGTAGGGGGCGGCGACTTCCGGGGTGGGGACGTGGTGGCTGGCGTCGATCGGCTCGGCCAGCGCCTGTTCATAGCGCTGCTGATCGATCCGGCCGAGCAGGCGCATGCGCCCGAGAATCCAGTCGCGGCGCTCCTGGGCGCGGGTCGGGTTGACCAGCGGATTGAAGCGCGAGGGGGCTTTCGGCAGGCCGGCGATCATCGCCATCTGCGCCAGGCTCAGCTCGCGAATCGATTTGCCGTAGTAGACCTGGGCTGCGGCTTCGATGCCGTATGCCCGATTGCCGAGGTAGATCTTGTTGACGTAGAGCTCGAGGATCTCGTCCTTGCTCAGCTCGCGTTCGATCTGCAGCGCCAGGAGAATCTCGTTGATCTTGCGCGAGAAGCTCCGCTCGCTGGTGAGGAAGAAGTTCTTCGCCACCTGCATGGTGATGGTGCTGCCGCCGGTCTGGATGTGCCCGCTTTTCAATATTTGCGTGGCAGCGCGCAACAGGCTGGTCACGTCGACGCCATAATGATTCGCAAAGTTGTCGTCTTCGGCGGCGAGCAAGGCGTTGGTGAAGTCCGCCGGGATGTCCGCGAAGGCGATGGGCGAGCGGCGCATCTCGCCGAATTCCGCAATCAGCTTGGCATCGCTGCTGTAGACGCGCAGTGGGATCTGCAGCTGAATGCTGCGCAGCGACTCGACGGACGGGAGGCTCGGGCTAAGATAGAGGAACGCGCCGCTCAAACTGAGTAACAGCCCGCAAAAGACGGCGACACAAGACCAGCAGAAAAACTTCAGCAGACGCATCAAGATTCTTGGATTTCCAGATAAAAGAACGAGTTAAGCGGAAGGCGGAGTCAAAAGGGGAAAACTGTTCACATTATAAGCGTTTTTTTTCCTGGGGAGCCATTTGCGCTTCTGTCAAGACTGTTATTTAATGTGAAAAAACATAAATAGTCCGTAAGTCGCGGATGCCAATAGGAAATCGGTCGTGCTAGGGCTCTTCAATAAGAATGCGAATACGCTGCTGGGGATCGATATCAGCTCGACCTCGGTCAAGCTCCTCGAATTGAGTCGCTCCGGAAGCCGCTACAAGGTAGAGGCTTACGCAGTCGAGCCGCTCCCGCCAAATGCTGTGGTCGAGAAGAACATCGCCGAGCTGGAGGGTGTCGGTCAGGCGCTTTCCCGTGTGCTCAGCAAGGCCAAGACCGGCGTGAAGTCGGTGGCCGTTGCGGTGGCCGGCTCGGCGGTGATCACCAAGACCATCGAGATGGAGGCGGGGCTCTCCGACGATGAGCTGGAAAACCAGCTGAAGATCGAGGCTGATCAGTACATCCCTTATCCGCTTGAGGAAGTGGCCATCGACTTCGAGGTGCAGGGCGTTTCGCCAAGAAATCCCGAGCGTGTCGAAGTGCTGCTGGCGGCTTGCCGCAAGGAGAACGTCGAGGTCCGCGAGGCGGCGTTGGCCCTGTCTGGACTGACGGCCAAGGTCGTGGATGTCGAAGCCTATGCGCTGGAGCGGGCTTACGGCTTGCTTGCCGAGCAGCTGGGCAGCGGCCAGGAGGAGTTGACCGTGGCCGTGGTCGATATCGGCGCGACGATGACGACCCTCAGCGTGCTGCACAACGGCCGCACCATCTATACCCGCGAGCAGTTGTTCGGTGGCAAGCAGCTGACCGAGGAGATCCAGCGGCGCTACGGTCTATCCGTGGAGGAGGCGGGGCTCGCGAAGAAGCAGGGCGGCCTGCCAGACGACTATGACAGCGAGGTGTTGCAGCCGTTCAAGGAAGCGGTCGTGCAGCAGGTGTCGCGTTCGTTGCAGTTCTTCTTCGCGGCGGGTCAGTTCAACGATGTCGATTACATCCTGCTTGCGGGTGGCACGGCTTCCATTCCGGATCTGGACCGCCTGATCCAGCAGAAGATCGGCACTCAAACGCTGGTGGCCAACCCGTTCGCCGACATGGCGCTGGGCGGCAGGGTCAATGCCGGGGCGCTGGCCAGTGATGCGCCATCGTTGATGATTGCCTGTGGGCTGGCCATGAGGAGTTTTGACTAATGGCACGGATTAACCTGCTTCCATGGCGCGAGCAATTGCGCGAGGAACGCAAGCAGCGCTTCCTGGTCGCGCTCGGCGGAGTCTTGGCGATTGCGGCCGGTATCGTGTTTCTCGGTGATCAGTATCTGAATGGGGCAATCGAGCAGCAGAATGCGCGTAATGAGTTCGTGCGCAAGGAAATTGCCGTGCTGGATGCCCGCATCAAGGAGATCAGCGAGCTGAAGACCCGACGCGAGCAATTGCTGGAGCGGATGAAGATCATTCAGGACCTGCAAGGTAATCGGCCGATCATTGGGCGAGTGTTCGATCAGCTGGTCAGGACCTTGCCGGATGGCGTGTATTTTACGGGCCTTAAGCTGACTGGAAAAAATATCGCCATTGTCGGGGCTGCGGAGTCAAACAACCGGGTCTCCAACTTGATGCGTAACTTGGATTCTTCCGAATGGCTGGAGTCTCCAAACTTGACGGAGGTCAAGGCGGTCACGGCTGGCGCGATCGATCAGGCTAACGTTTTCAAGCTGACCGTTCAGCAGACTCAGCCCGGACTTGAAGCTGAGGAGACTGTGAAATGAGCCTGAGCGAATCGTTAGAGAGCTTACGCAAAATTGATGTCAGTGATTTAGATTTTAATAATGTCGGCTCTTGGCCAGCGGCAGTAAAGTTCATTGCTGGGGTTATCTTGTTTGTGGCGGTATTGGCGCTGGGCTACAACTTCCATTTGCAGGATTTACAAGTGCAATTGGAGGGGCAGCAGGCTCAGGAGGATGTGCTCAAGCAGCAGTTCGCGACAAAGGCATTCCAGGCGGCCAACCTAGAGGCATATCGGGCGCAAATGGAAGAGATGGAGGTTTCCTTTGGGGCGCTGCTCAAGCAACTTCCAGGAGATACAGAAGTGCCGGGCTTGCTGGAGGATATAACCCGGACCGGCTTGGGCAGTGGCCTGGAGTTTGAGGAGATCAAACTTCTACCAGAGGCCGCGCAGCAATTCTATATTGAGCTGCCCATCCAGATTAAAGTGGTGGGTGCCTATCATGACCTCGCAACCTTTGTCAGTGGTGTGGCCAGTCTTCCGCGCATTGTGACTTTGCACGACTTTGAGCTGACGCCGGCTGAGACTGATAGTACATCGAAGCTACGCATGAGTATCCTTGCCAAGACATATCGTTATAACGACAAGGGGGTGCAGCCATGAAGATTATTCGTTCTGCGCTGCTTCTGCTTGTTTCGTCGTTAGCGGGTTGTGGGGCGGATAACGATTTCGGCGATTTGCAGGCATACATGGACGAGGTCCGTGCTCGGCCCAAGGGTGCAATTGAGCCGCTTCCAAAATTTCAGCCGTATGAAAGTTTTACCTACAGCGCTGCCGCATTGCGAAGTCCGTTTCAGCCGCCAATCAAGATAGATATGGCCAACCGTCAAAAGGGCTCGCAAGAAGTTAAGCCGGATGAGGCGCGGGTCAGGCAGTTTCTTGAAGGCTTCAATATCGAGGTTTTCGAGATGGTCGGTACTCTTGCGAAAGACGAAGCCGTATATGCGTTGGTGAGCGGTGCTGGTGGTGTGCACCGTGTCAAAGTCGGGGATTACCTTGGGCGCAATCACGGTCGTATTCTTGCGATTGACGAATCGAAAGTTGACGTAGTTGAAATCGTTCCAGATGGTGAGGGTGGCTGGTTGGAACGGCCGCGAAGCCTCTCCCTTAAGGAGCGCTCTTGAGGGAGCGAAGTGAGTATGAAGAAAAATAACTGGTCTGCCCAACGGAATACGATAATGAATAGCTCCCTTTCACGTATAGGTATTTCTCTGTCGGCGATGTTGCTATCGCCGGCGCTGTTGGCTGCGGACCTGCAGGCGCTTGATGTGGCGGCCCTGCCGGGTGATAGAGTTGAATTAAAGTTGACGTTCGACGAACCAGTTCTCGCACCGCGCGGGTACACGATCGAGCAGCCAGCGCGTATCGCATTGGATCTGCCCGGGGTGTCCAACAAGCTAGGGGCGAAGAATCGTGAGCTGGGTGTGGGCAATGCGCGCAGCGTTACGGTGGTCGAGGCAAAGGATCGTACGCGTCTAATCATTAATCTGACGAATCTCGCTCCTTATAGTACGCGCGTCGAGGGCTCTAATCTGTACGTGCTGGTGGGGGAGGGAGCCGGTAGAGGTTCCGTTGCTGCACAGTCAATGACTTCGGCGGCGCCTGTTGCTGTGGCTCCTGCAGCCAAGGTGTATGCGCCTCAACGAAAAGCTATTAGTGATATCGATTTTCAGCGCGGCGAGCAAGGCGAGGGTAACGTTGTAATTACCCTGTCAGATGCTTCGGTGAGCCCTGATATCCAAGAGCAGGGTGGCAAGATTCGTTTGGACTTCGCAAAGACGCAATTGCCTGAAGCTTTGCGTGTGCGCTTGGACGTAAAAGATTTTGCAACGCCAGTACAGTTTGTTAGCGCCACAGGCTCTGGCGATAGGGCGAGCATCATCATTGAGCCTAGCGGGCTCTACGATTATCTGGCTTACCAGACAGATAATAAGTTAACGCTGAGTATCAAACCCTTAACCCAAGATGAGGTCGAAAAACGCAAGACAGAGCGTTTTGCGTATACCGGAGAGAAGCTCTCGCTGAATTTTCAGGACATCGATGTGCGCTCGGTGTTGCAGTTGATTGCTGATTTTACGGATTTGAATTTGGTTGCCAGCGATACAGTGCAGGGCAATATTACCTTGCGCTTGCAGAACGTCCCTTGGGACCAGGCTCTGGATTTGGTGCTCAAAACGAAGGGGCTGGATAAACGACAGGTTGGCAACGTGTTATTGGTCGCGCCGGCAGATGAGATAGCTGCTCGTGAACGCCAGGAGCTGGAAGCCCAGAAGCAGATTGCCGAGCTAGCGCCGCTGCGTCGTGAGTTGATTCAGGTTAATTACGCGAAAGCGGCGGATATGGCTAAGTTGTTTCAGTCGGTTACTAGCGTGGAAGGAGCTCCCGATGAGCGAGGTTCTATTACGGTCGATGATAGAACCAACAGTATTATTGCGTATCAGACCCAGGATCGGCTGGATGAGTTGCGTCGAATTGTGTCTCAGCTCGATATTCCGGTTCGGCAGGTGATGATTGAAGCGCGGATTGTCGAGGCCAATGTCGATTACGATAAGGCCCTTGGTGTTGAGTGGCGCGGCGTAAGTCTCGCTGATAACAATTTTATCGTTGGGGGGCGCAACAGTCTGATCAAGGGTTCGGACCCGGTTGACTTCCAGGCGGGTACCTTTGTTGATCTAGGAGCGGCGGGAGCAAATACCGGGCTCAATTTGGGCTTTATCACCAATAATACTTTGCTGGACCTTGAGCTGTCGGCTATGGAGAAAACCGGTAATGGTGAGGTGGTGTCGCAGCCCAAGGTGGTTACCTCGGACAAGGAGACGGCCAAGATTCTGAAGGGTGCCGAAGTGCCCTATCAGGAGGCGAGCTCCAGTGGTGCGACTACTACCTCGTTCAAAGAGGCTGCGCTTTCCCTTGAGGTTACGCCTCAGATTACCCCGGACAACCGGATTATCATGGAGGTCAAAGTTACCAAGGATGCGCCTGATTTTTCTAACGCTGCGGCAAGTGGGGGCGTTCCGGCGATCAATAAGAACGAGGTCAATGCGAAAGTATTGGTGGCGGACGGCGAAACTATTGTTATCGGCGGCGTGTTCTCCAATACTCAGAGTAAGTCGGTCGACAAGGTTCCGTTGCTGGGTGATATTCCTTTCATTGGGCGCGTGTTCCGGCGAGATGTTGTAAAGGATAGTAAGTCGGAGCTGCTGGTCTTTCTCACTCCGCGTATCATGAACAATCAGGCCATATCTGTGAGCCGATAGTTTGTGAGAAATTTGATCCTCATTGGCCCGATGGGTGCCGGCAAAAGCACCATCGGGCGCTTGCTTGCCAAAGAGCTGCGTTTGCCGTTCAAGGATTCGGACAAGGAAATCGAGCAGCGCACGGGGGCCGATATTCCGTGGATTTTCGATGTCGAGGGCGAGCAAGGGTTTCGTGAGCGTGAGCAGGCGGTGATTACCGAGCTGTGCGAGGTCGATGGCATGGTGCTGGCGACCGGGGGCGGGGCGGTGTTGCGTCCGGAAAATCGCGCGGCGCTGAGGCGGGGCGGGCGCGTCGTCTACCTGCATGCCTCGGTTGTTCAGCAACTCGACCGCACTTCGCGTGATCGCAATCGGCCTTTGTTGCGCACCGCAGATCCGGCCAAGGTGCTCAGCGACCTGCTGGCGATACGCGACCCGCTGTATCGGGAAATTGCCGATGTAGTCGTGGAAACCGACGAGCGCCCGCCGCGTATGGTCGTGCAGGAAATACTGGAGCGTCTGGAGGCGTTGCCGCCCCGTTAAAGCGCGGCCTGAACTGCGCTATCCTAGGGCCCTTTTAAACTCGGGGGCTCCATGCAAACTCTTCAGGTCGATCTCGGTGAGCGCAGCTATCCCATCTATATCGGTGCCGATTTGCTGTTGCGCCCCGATTTGCTGGCACCACACATAGTCGGGCGGCAGGTCGCCATCGTCACCAACGAGACGGTGGCGCCGCTCTATCTCAATGCTCTCGAATCCGCCTTGAATGGCTATGCGCTGACCTCCATCGTCCTGCCAGACGGTGAGGCGTACAAGACCTGGGAGACCTTGCAGAAAATCTTCGATGGCCTGCTGACCGCTCGGCATGATCGGCGTACCACGGTGATCGCCCTGGGGGCGGGGTGATTGGCGATATGGCCGGCTTTGCCGCGGCCTGTTATCAGCGAGGGGTCAATTTCATTCAGGTGCCGACCACGCTGTTGTCGCAGGTGGATTCCTCGGTTGGCGGTAAGACGGGCATCAATCATCCGCTTGGCAAGAACATGGTGGGAGCCTTCTATCAGCCTCAGGCGGTGGTGATCGATACGGCCAGCCTAGCCACCCTGCCGGCTCGTGAGCTATCCGCGGGGCTGGCGGAAGTGATCAAGTACGGACTCATTTGCGACGAGCCGTTTCTTTCCTGGCTCGAGGACAATATGGCGGCGCTGAGAGCGTTGGACCAGGTGGCGCTGACCTCGGCCATCGAGCGCTCCTGTGCCGCCAAGGCGCGGGTGGTGGGGGCCGACGAGCGCGAATCGGGCGTGCGTGCCACGCTCAATCTGGGGCATACCTTCGGCCATGCCATCGAGACCCATCAAGGCTATGGCGTCTGGCTGCATGGTGAGGCTGTTGCGGCGGGCACTGTCATGGCCCTGGAGATGTCCATGCGCCTGGGCTGGATTAGCGTCGCGGACCAGAATAGGGCGATTCGGCTGTTTCAGGCCGCCGGGTTGCCGGTGGTTCCGCCGAGTAATATGCAACCCGACGACTTTATCGAGCACATGGCGGTGGACAAGAAGGTCCTCGACGGCCGCCTGCGGTTGGTCCTGCTGCGTCGCCTGGGCGAGGCGGTGGTGACCGCCGATTTTTCGCGCGAGATTTTGCATGCCACCCTCTGCGCGGATTACGCGGCGCTGGTGGATCAGTTAAAAAACCAATGAGTGCCCAATGACCAGTCTGCACGCTGACGAGGCCTTCCTCGATCATTACCAATTCAGCCATGACCCGTTCGCGGCCCGGGTGCCGGGCTTCAAGTTCTTCCCGGCCCAGCGCAAGCCCGTGCTCGGTCAGCTGCATCACCTCGCGCGCTACAGCCAGCTATTGCTGGTGGTGACGGGGCCGCTGGGCAGTGGCAAGACCCTGCTGCGCCAGGCGCTGGTGGCCAGCACCAACAAACAGGCGGTGCACAGCGTCGTGCTTTCTGCCCGTGGGGCGGCGGAGCCGGGGGCGGTGCTGCGTCAGGTTGCCCAGGGTTTGCACATTCAGCAGGCCGATCCCTCGGCAATCCTGGCGCAGGTCGGGCAGTTGGCGCTGACCGGTCAGGAAGTCTATGTGCTGGTCGATGATGCGGAGCAGCTGAGTGACGCGGCTCTGGCCAGTCTGCTGGCGCTGGCCGAGGGCAATGCCGAGGGACGTGCGCATGTCTTTCTGTTCGCCGAGCCGCAATTGGTCGCCAGGCTGGAGGCGCTGGTCGAAGGTGAGGAATGTTTCCATGCGTTGGCGCTGCAACCCTACAGCGAGGACGAGACGCGCGCCTATCTGGCGCAGCGCCTAGAGGGTGCGGGTCAGGGAATCGAGTTGCTGTCGGACCAGCAGGTGGCGCAGATCCATGAGCATTCCGCGGGTTGGCCGGGCGGCATCAACGAGTCCGCGCGGGAGGCGCTGATCGAGGCGATGCTGGCTCAGAAGGGTGCGACGCGACGCGCGGGGGTGGGCTTGAACCTGCCGCGCAAGCACCTGCTGGCACTGGTGGTGGTGGCGGTTGGCGTGCTGGCTGCGTGGCTGATGCAGGGCCAGTCTGGTGGCGACCTGTTGGCGCCGGCGACGGCGCAGTTGCCATTGGGGCAGGGGGCGCAGCCTGCGGTGTCAGCCGATGCGGCACCTGCCGTTGCGCCGGTAGAGGCGCCGGCCATCGAATTTGCTGGTGCCAGTCAGCCGTTACCGCTGCCACTGGTTGGGGAGGCGCAGCCGGTGATTCGTCAGCCGTTGGCGCAGGCCGCAGGGTTGAGCTCGGCCGAGGAAGTGGAGGGGGCGGTGGATGAGATCCTCGTCAGTGTCGAGGCCGATCCGGTTCCGGTGGCGCCAGTTACGCCGAAGCCCCTAGCTGCAGCGCCTGTGGTTGCCGCGGCGCCTGCTGCGCCGGTGGTAAAGCCCGTAGCGCCGCCTGCGCCTGCGCCTGCGCCGGCTCCGGTAGAGCGTAAAGTCGCCGCCGCGGCGCCGGTTCAGGCGCCGGCAGTTGCCGGCTGGTATGCCGCGCAGGCGCCGTCTCGTTACACCTTGCAAGTGCTTGGGGCGCGCGCGGAGAGCAGTGCCCAGGCCTTCGTGCGCGAGCATGGCGGCGAGTACCACTACTTCAAGAAGCTGCATCAGGGACAGCCGCTGTACGTGGTGACCTATGGCAGCTTCGCCACCCGCGAGGCGGCGCAGGCGGCGCTCAGGGGGTTGCCGGCGAAGGTGCAGGCGGGCAAGCCCTGGCCGCGTACGTTCGCCAGTATCAAGCAGGAGATCGCTTCCGCGCGCTAGGGCGGGGCGTTGCCTGGCAGACCGCTCGGTCGTTAGCACGACCGGGCGGTCTATTCCTTCGATTTCGCGACATAAGTTTTCATCGGCCCGTCACGAGGATTTGTGACGAGCCGGGTGGATATGTACAATGACCTCCCTTTTGCCTGCGCAAAGCCGGGGCTCTGCCCTGCGCGTACGGTAAGTGGTTGAATTAGAAAGCAATTGCCTTGCAAAAGGCAGTCTGGTGAGAGTCCCTATGAAAGCAGGTTTGTACCGTCCTGATGAGTTCAAGGATAACTGCGGCTTCGGCCTGATCGCCCATATGCAGGGCGAGGCGAGCCATCACCTGCTGCAGACCGCGATCGAAGCGCTGACATGCATGACCCACCGCGGCGGAATCAACGCCGACGGCAAGACTGGCGATGGTTGCGGCCTGCTGATCCAGAAGCCGGATGCCTTCCTGCGCGCCATGGCCCGGGAGCATTTCGCCGCCGATCTGCCGCAGCAGTATGCCGTCGGCATGGTCTTCTTCAATCAGGACCCGGAGAAGGCCGAGCGAGCGCGGGAGAACATGAACCGCGAAATCCTCGCCGCCGGCCTGAGCCTGGTCGGCTGGCGCAAGGTGCCGGTGGATACCAGCGTGCTCGGCCGCCTGGCCCTGGAGCGCCTGCCGCAGATCGAGCAGGTGTTCATCGGTGGCGAGGGCCTGAGCGACCAGGAGTTCGCCATCAAGCTGTTCAGTGCGCGGCGCCGCTCCTCGGTGAGCAATGCGGCGGACAGCGACCACTACATCTGCAGCTTCTCGCACAAGACCATCATCTACAAAGGCCTGATGATGCCGGCCGACCTGCAGCAGTTCTACCCGGACCTGGGTGACGAGCGCCTGCAGACCGCCATCTGCGTGTTCCACCAGCGCTTCTCCACCAACACCCTGCCGAAGTGGCCGCTGGCGCAACCGTTCCGCTTCCTCGCCCACAACGGCGAGATCAACACCATCACCGGCAACCGCAACTGGGCCCAGGCCCGTCGCACCAAGTTCGCCAACGAGTTGATCGGCGACCTGGATGAGCTGGGCCCGCTGGTCAATCGCGTCGGTTCGGACTCCTCGAGCATGGACAACATGCTCGAGCTGATGGTCACCGGTGGCATCGACCTGTTCCGCGGCGTGCGCATGATCATTCCGCCGGCCTGGCAGAACGTCGAGACCATGGACGCCGACCTGCGCGCGTTCTACGAGTACAACTCGATGCACATGGAGCCGTGGGACGGCCCCGCCGGCGTGGTGCTGACCGACGGTCGCCATGCGGTCTGTCTGCTCGACCGCAACGGCCTGCGCCCGGCGCGCTGGGTCACCACGACCAACGGCTATATCACTCTGGCCTCGGAAATCGGCGTGTGGAACTACGCGCCGGAAGACGTGATCGCCAAGGGCCGCGTCGGCCCGGGGCAGATCCTCGCGGTGGATACCGAGACCGGCCAGGTGCTCGGCACCGACGACATCGACAACCGCCTGAAGTCGCGCCATCCCTACAAGCAGTGGCTGCGCAAGCATGCCCAGCGCATCCAGGCGACCCTGGAAGACCGTGACCACGGTTCGGCCTTCTACGACGTCGACCAGCTCAAGCAGTACATGAAGATGTACCAGGTCACCTTCGAGGAGCGTGACCAGGTGCTGCGCCCGCTCGGCGAGCAGGGCCAGGAAGCGGTCGGCTCCATGGGTGACGACACGCCGATGGCCGTACTGAGCCAGCGCGTGCGTTCGCCGTACGACTATTTCCGCCAGCAGTTCGCCCAGGTCACCAACCCGCCGATCGATCCGCTGCGCGAAGCCATCGTCATGTCCCTGGAAGTCTGCCTGGGCGCCGAGCGCAACATCTTCGCCGAGTCGCCGGAACACGCGGCGCGGGTGATCCTCAGCAGCCCGGTGATCTCGCCGGCCAAATGGCGTGCCTTGATGACCCTGGAGCGCCAGGGCTTCGAGCGCCAGCTGATCGACATGAACTACGACGAGACCCTCGGGCTCGAGGCGGCCGTGCGCAACATGGCCGACCAGGCCGAGGAAGCGGTGCGCGGCGGCAAGGTGCTGCTGGTGCTGACCGACCGGCATATCGCCCCGGGCAAGCTGCCGGCTCACGCGGCGCTGGTCACCGGTGCTGTACACCACCGCCTGGTCGAGAAGGGCCTGCGTTGCGACTGCAACATCCTGGTGGAAACCGCCACCGCCCGCGACCCGCACCACTATGCGGTGCTGCTCGGCTTCGGCGCCTCGGCGGTCTACCCGTTCCTGGCCTACGAAGTGCTCGGCGACCTGATCCGCACCGGCGAGGTGCTGGGCGACCTCTACGAGGTGTTCAAGCACTACCGCAAGGGCATCTCCAAGGGCCTGCTGAAGATCCTGTCGAAGATGGGCATCTCGACCATGGCCTCCTACCGTGGCGCCCAGCTGTTCGAAGCTGTCGGCCTGGCCGACGAGGTCACCGAGCTGTGCTTCCGTGGCGTCGCCAGCCGCATCAAGGGTGCGCGCTTCGTCGACCTCGAGGCCGAGCAGAAGCTGCTGGCGGGCGAAGCCTGGAACAACCGCAAGGCGATCCAGCAGGGCGGCTTGCTCAAGTTCGTCTACGGCGGCGAGTACCACGCCTACAACCCGGATGTGGTCAGCACCCTGCAGGCCGCCGTGCAGCAGGGCAACTACGAGAAGTACAAGGAATACAGCGCCCTGGTCGACACCCGGCCGGTGTCGATGATCCGCGACCTGCTCAAGCCCAAGCTGGCCGAGCAACCGTTGTCGCTCGATCAGGTCGAGCCGCTGGAGGCCATCCTCAAGCGCTTCGACTCCGCCGGTATTTCCCTCGGCGCCCTGTCGCCGGAGGCCCACGAGGCTATCGCCGAGGCGATGAACCGTCTCGGCGCGCGCTCCAACTCCGGTGAGGGTGGCGAAGACCCGGCCCGCTACGGCACCGCCCGCAGCTCGAAGATCAAGCAGGTGGCCACCGGCCGTTTCGGCGTGACCCCGGAGTACCTGGTCAACGCCGAGGTGCTGCAGATCAAGGTGGCCCAGGGCGCCAAGCCCGGCGAGGGCGGCCAGCTGCCGGGTGGCAAGGTCAACGGCCTGATCGCCCGCCTGCGTTACGCGGTGCCCGGTGTGACGCTGATTTCGCCGCCGCCGCACCACGACATCTATTCGATCGAAGACCTGGCGCAGCTGATCTATGACCTCAAGCAGGTCAACCCGGCTGCGCTGGTGTCGGTCAAGCTGGTGGCCGAGGCCGGCGTCGGCACCATCGCCGCCGGCGTGGCCAAGGCCTATGCCGACCTGATCACCATCTCCGGCTACGACGGCGGTACCGGCGCCTCGCCGCTGACCTCCATCCGCTATGCCGGTGCGCCCTGGGAGCTGGGCCTGGCCGAAACCCACCAGACCCTGCGCGGCAACGACCTGCGCGGCAAGGTGCGGGTGCAGACCGACGGCGGCCTGAAGACCGGCCTGGACGTGATCAAGGCGGCCATCCTCGGCGCCGAGAGCTTCGGCTTCGGCACCGCGCCGATGATTGCCCTGGGCTGCAAGTACCTGCGCATCTGCCACCTGAACAACTGCGCCACCGGCGTGGCCACGCAGAACGACAAGCTGCGCAAGGATCACTTCATCGGCACCGTCGAGATGGTGATGAACTTCTTCACCTATGTCGCCGAGGAAACCCGCGAGTGGCTGGCCAAGCTCGGCGTGAGCAGCCTGGAAGAGCTGATCGGCCGTACCGACCTGCTCGAGGTGCTGCCGGGCGAGACCGCCAAGCAGGGCAACCTGGACCTGAGCCCGCTGCTCGGCAGCGAGCACATCCCGGCCGACAAGCCACAGTTCTGCGGGGTCGAGCGCAACCCACCGTTCGACCAGGGCCTGCTGGCCGAGAAGATGGTCGAGCTGGCCAAGCCGGCGATCGATGCGGCCAGTGGTGGCGAGTTCGAGCTGGATATCTGCAACTGCGACCGCTCCATCGGTGCCCGCGTCTCCGGCGAGATCGCCCGCAAGCATGGCAACCAGGGCATGGCCAAGGCGCCGATCACCTTCCGCTTCAAGGGTACCGCGGGGCAGAGCTTCGGCGTGTGGAACGCCGGCGGCCTGAACCTGTACCTGCAGGGTGACGCCAACGACTACGTGGGCAAGGGTATGACCGGCGGCAAGCTGGTGATCACTCCGCCTGCCGGTAGCCCGTTCAAGACCCAGGACAGCGCCATCATCGGCAATACCTGCCTGTACGGCGCCACCGGCGGCAAGCTGTTCGCCGCCGGCACCGCGGGCGAGCGCTTCGCCGTGCGCAACTCCGGCGCCCACACCGTGGTGGAAGGCACCGGTGACCACTGCTGCGAATACATGACCGGCGGTTTCGTCTGCGTGCTGGGCAAGACCGGCTACAACTTCGGCTCCGGCATGACCGGTGGCTTCGCCTACGTGCTCGACCTGGACAACAGCTTCTACGACCGGGTCAACCACGAGCTGGTGGAGATCCAGCGGATCAACAACGAGGCGATGGAGGCTTACCGTAGCCACCTGCAGCGCGTGCTGGCCGAATACGTCGAGGAGACTGCCAGCGAGTGGGGTCGTACCCTGCTGGAGAACCTGGATGACTATCTGCGCAAGTTCTGGTTGGTCAAGCCGAAGGCGGCAAGCCTTAAGTCGCTGCTCACCAGCACCCGTGCCAACCCGCAATGATTTGCGCCTGCAGTAGTTTGATGAGGTTTTGAAATGACTGAACGTCTGAATAACGACTTCCAGTTCATCGAGGTCGGGCGCAAAGACCCGAAGAAGAAGCTGTTGCGTCAGCGCAAGAAGGAGTTCGTCGAGATCTACGACAACTTCAAGCCGGCCCAGGCCGCCGACCAGGCCCATCGTTGCCTGGGCTGCGGCAACCCGTACTGCGAATGGAAGTGCCCGGTGCACAACTTCATTCCCAACTGGCTGAAGCTGGTGTCCGAGGGCAACATCCTGGCGGCGGCGGAACTGTCGCACCAGACCAACACCCTGCCGGAAGTCTGCGGCCGGGTGTGTCCGCAGGATCGCCTGTGCGAGGGTGCCTGCACCCTCAACGACGGCTTCGGCGCGGTGACCATCGGTTCGGTGGAGAAGTACATCACCGACACCGCCTTCGCCATGGGCTGGCGCCCGGATATGTCCAAGGTCAAGCCGACCGGCAAGCGCGTCGCGGTGATCGGCGCCGGTCCGGCCGGCCTCGGCTGCGCCGACGTGCTGGTGCGTAACGGCGTGACCCCGGTGGTGTTCGACAAGAACCCGGAAATCGGCGGCCTGCTGACCTTCGGCATCCCCGAGTTCAAGCTCGAGAAGACCGTGATGAGCAATCGTCGCGAGGTCTTCAGCGGCATGGGCATCGAGTTCCGCCTCAACACCGAGGTGGGCACCGACGTGACCATGGAGCAGTTGCTCGAAGAGTACGATGCCGTGTTCATGGGCATGGGCACCTACACCTACATGAAGGGTGGCTTCCCGGGCGAGGACCTGCCGGGCGTCTACGACGCGCTGGACTTCCTGATCGCCAATGTCAATCGCAACCTCGGTTTCGAGAAGGCCCCGGAAGACTTCATCGACATGAAGGGCAAGCGCATCGTCGTGCTCGGTGGTGGCGACACCGCCATGGACTGCAACCGCACCTCGATCCGCCAGGGCGCCAAGAGCGTGATCTGCGCCTACCGTCGCGACGAAGAGAACATGCCGGGCTCGCGCAAGGAAGTGAAGAACGCCAAGGAAGAGGGCGTTAAGTTCCTGTTCAATCGCCAGCCCATCGCCATCGTCGGCGAGGAGAAGGTGGAGGGCGTCAAGGTGGTCGAGACCCGTCTCGGCGAACCGGATGCCCGCGGCCGGCGCAGCCCCGAGCCGATTCCTGGCTCCGAGGAAGTCATCCCGGCCGAAGCCGTGCTGATCGCCTTCGGTTTCCGCCCCAGCCCGGCGCCCTGGTTCGAGCAGTTCGAGATCCAGACCGACAGCCAGGGCCGCGTGGTGGCGCCGGAGAAGAGCCAGTTCAAGCACCAGACCAGCAACCCGAAGATCTTCGCCGGTGGCGACATGGTCCGGGGTTCCGACCTGGTGGTGACGGCGATCTTCGAGGGGCGTAACGCCGCCGAAGGCATCCTCGACTACCTCGGCGTCTGATGGGTAGGGTGCGCTGTGCGCACCACCTTGACCTAGCCGCTGCGCTCGGCGAGTGCGCGGGCGAGGCAAATCGTCGCAATGGATAAAAGGCACGGCACTCGCCGTGCCTTTTGTTTTCCGGTCTGAGAAAATGCCCGCACTTTTCTACCGGACGCTGCCATGACTGCCCTGAAGAACGACCGCTTCCTTCGCGCCCTGCTCAAGCAACCCGTCGACGTCACCCCGGTGTGGATGATGCGTCAGGCCGGTCGCTACCTGCCCGAGTACCGCGCCAGCCGGGCCAAGGCCGGCGACTTCATGAGCCTGATGATGAACCCGGCGTTCGCCTGCGAGGTCACCCTGCAGCCGCTGGACCGTTACCCGCAACTGGACGCGGCGATTCTGTTCTCCGACATCCTCACCATCCCCCATGCCATGGGCCAGGGCCTGTACTTCGAGACCGGCGAGGGGCCGCGCTTCAAGAAGGTCATATCCACTGCCGCCGACATCGAGGCCCTGCCGATTCCCGACCCGGAGCAGGACCTCGGCTACGTGATGGACGCGGTGCGCACCATCCGCCGCGAGCTGAACGGCCGGGTACCACTGATCGGCTTCTCCGGCAGCCCCTGGACCCTGGCTACCTACATGGTCGAGGGCGGCTCCAGCAAGGACTTCCGCAAGTCCAAGGCGATGCTCTACGACAACCCGGAGGCCATGCACGCCCTGCTCGACAAGCTGGCGCAGTCGGTCACCAGCTACCTCAATGGCCAGATCAAGGCCGGCGCCCAGGCGGTGCAGATCTTCGACACCTGGGGCGGCAACCTGTCGTCGGCGGCCTACCAGGAGTTCTCCCTGGCCTATATGCAGAAGATCGTCGATGGGCTGATCCGCGAGCAGGACGGGCGCAAGGTGCCGGTGATCCTGTTTACCAAGAACGGCGGCCTGTGGCTGGAGTCCATCGCCGCCACCGGCGCCGATGCCCTGGGTCTGGACTGGAGCTGCGACATCGGTGAGGCGCGTCGCCGGGTCGGCGCTCAGGTGGCGTTGCAGGGCAACATGGACCCCACGGTGCTGTACGCCAAGCCGGCGGCCATCCGCGCCGAGGTGGCGCGCATCCTGGCCAGCTACGGTAAGGGCTCCGGCCATGTCTTCAACCTCGGCCACGGCATCACCCCGGAAGTCGACCCGGCCCACGCCGGCGCCTTCCTCGAGGCGGTGCACGAGTTGTCGGCGCAGTACCACGTATAGGCACTGGCCTAGTAGCGAGGCCTTGGGAAGATGCGGCCTCTCTATGGCGCTGCATGTTCAGGGCTGGCTGGGGCCGGGGCTACTCGGGCCCGCGCCTGCCGCTGCTCAAGGGCCAGTTCACTGCATAGGCAGGGTCAGCGGCGAGTACCTGCTGGCCCGTTGTTCGAGCTTGTCAGCTAGCTAGCTAGCGTCGCTCAGCGCACCGTCAACGCAAGCGCCCCTTCTGACGAGGGGGGCTTGCTTTCGGCCCTGCCAGCCGGCCTTAGTTGTACCGGTACTTTTGGTCGACCTTGCGCTTTTCCAGCGTGTACTGGGTGATGTCGATCTGCCCGGTCTGGAGCTTGCTGTCCAGTTCGCCCATCTCGCGCTCTTGCTGGCGATACAGGTGTGCTTTGGTGGCCTCGTAGTTGATTGACTGAGCTGCATCGTAGCCGCTGACCGGGTCCCATAGGATGGAAAGGGGCCAGAACAGCAGGTTCACTACGCCGAAGCCGTACTCGCGCCCATAGAAGGAGCCGCCACCTGGAAGAAGGCCGAGGGCGGCACCCAGGCCGGGTTCCTTCTCCTTCACCGCTTGGCCGCGAGCCTCGAAGTGTTTGAGTTCTGCTTTCTGGTGTGAATTAAGGCCGGTTGCACAACCCGAGCAAAGCACGATGAAGCCGGTGGCGAGCGCCAAGCGTTTGATGTTCATGAAAACTCCTTGCGTTTATCTTCTATCCAGCCGCCGCGATAGGCGGCGGCGAAGATTAGCATGGCTTGATGGCATTTGGCCTTGATCTCACAGACAGGCCACCGTCTGTGATGTCTAAGCGCTCTGGATGGCTGGACAAGAGTCGTGGTCGAAGCATGGCTGTAGGCTTTCGCTTCATGCTCAGTCAGTGGATGACCAAATGGCTCGCCCTTGTCACGCTCTTTGCATAGAATCCAGCCCCACTTAGGGCTCAGGGAGGTGTGCGATGCGGCGTGTGGTGTTCAATCAGAAGGGCGGGGTGGGCAAGTCCAGCATCGCCTGCAATCTGGCGGCGGTGAGCGCGGCGCAAGGCTATCGGACCTTGCTGGTGGACCTGGATGCCCAGGCCAACTCCACCCACTACCTGACCGGCCTGACCGGCGCCGAGATCCCCATGGGGATCGCCGAGTTCTTCAAGCAGACCCTGGCCAGCGGGCCGTTCGCCAAGAAGGGCCGGGTCGATATCTACGAGACGCCGTTCGACAACCTGCACGTGGTCACCGCGACCGCCGAGCTGGCCGATCTGCAGCCCAAGCTCGAGGCCAAACACAAGATCAACAAGCTGCGCAAACTGCTCGACGAGCTGGGCGAGGATTACGACCGGATCTACCTGGATACCCCGCCGGCCCTGAACTTCTACACGGTTTCCGCGCTGATCGCCGCCGATCGTTGCCTGATTCCCTTCGACTGCGACAGTTTCTCGCGCAACGCCCTGTATGGCCTGCTGCAGGAGATCGAGGAGCTGCGCGAGGACCATAACGAGGGATTGGAGGTCGAGGGCATCGTGGTCAACCAGTTTCAGCCGCGGGCCAGCCTGCCGCAGCAGCTGCTCGACGAGCTGATCAGCGAGGGCTTGCCGGTGCTGCCGGTGAACCTGATGAGTTCGGTGAAGATGCGCGAGTCACACCAGGCCTGCACGCCGCTGATCCATCTGGATGCGCGGCACAAGCTGACCCAGCAGTTTGTCGAGCTGCACGACCTGCTCAACGCCGCCGGCCAGTAGTCGTCAGGCAAGCAAAAAGGCGCCGTGAGGCGCCTTTTTGCTATGCGGGTTAACAGGCTGGCGCCCTAGCGGACGACGAAGATGTCGCAGGGGGCGCGGTGCAGGAAGTGTTGCGCCAGGCTGCCGAGCAGCGCCTGGGACAGGGCGCTGCGGCCATGGCTGCCGAGCACCAGCAGTTCGCTGCGGCGCGCCTTCAGCTGCTCCTGCAGGCTGCGCAGGATGCCGCCGTGGAGCACTTCGTGGCTGAGGCGCGGGCCCGGGCTGGGCAGGTTCAGCGCTTCGTCCTGCATCAGCTGGTCGATCAGCGCCTGCTGAATCTGCAACTGCGTCTCGACCTGCTGGGTGGTGCCCTTGTCCGGCTCGAACACGTGCACGGCATGCAGTTCGGCGCTGCTTGGCAGCAGGCGATAGGCCTGGCCCAGGGCGCTGCAGGCGCAGAGGGAAAAGTCGATGGCGGCGATGGCGCGCTGGTAGGGCTGGAAGTCGTTGCGCGCCACCAGCAGCAGCGGTACCGGGCAGCTGCGGGCGATGCGGTCCAGGCTGGTGCCGGAGAAGAAGTCGTGGCGCTGGTGGTGGGCGCCGAGCACCAGCAGGTCGCAGCCGAGCGCCTGCAGCTGCTGCAGCACCACCTCGGCGGGCTTGCCGCTGCACAGGAGCAGTTCGCTGCCGGGCGGTGCGTAGCGGGTCAGGCTGCGATCCAGTGCCTCTCGGGCCTGTTCCTGTTGCGGGCTGCTGTGGCTGGGGTCGAGGACGTGCAGCAGGGTCAGGCGGGCATCGTGCTGCCGGGCCAGTTGGCTGGCCCGGCACAGGGCCAGGTCGGCGGTGTCGCGCAGGTCGTGGGCGACGAGGATGTGGCTGAACATGGCAGAGCAATCTCCGGCCGAAGGGGGCTGCAATTTATTATCCATTCAGGCTTAGCCGGTGAATTGATCTATCGCAAGGTCAGGCGTCAGCGCGGCCGCAATTGACCGCGAGCTTGGCCGCAACGGTTCGCGGTCGCCCCTAGGCTGGCGCGGAGGGTGCGCGGTCCGTGCTGGCCTGTTGCTCAGATACCCTGGCCCTTGAGCCAGGCGAGCAGCTGGGCGAGGGGCAGGGCGCCGCTCTGCCGGGCCACTTCCTCACCGCCCTTGAACAGGATCAGGCTGGGAATCGAGCGGATGCCGAGCTGGCCGGCCAGTTGCCGGTTGGCTTCGCTGTCCAGCTTGCCCAGGCGCGCCTTGCCCTGAAGCTGCCTGGCGGCCTGGGCGAAGGTCGGGGCGAAGGCCTGGCAGGGGCCGCACCAGTCGGCCCAGACATCGACCAGCAGCGGCAGGTCACCCTTGAGCTGGCTGGCGAAGTTGGCCTGGGTCAGCTCCAGCGGCGTGCCCGGCAGCACGGCGCTCTTGCAGCGCCCGCAGACGGGGTGGTCGCCCAGGCGCTGGGCGGGAATGCGGTTGAGGCCATTGCAGGCGGGGCAGGGGATCAGCAGGCTGTCGGTCATGTGCGGCTCCGGATCGGGATAGACCTAATCTGGAGCCGCCGCGGCGAATATCAAGTCAACCGGCGGCCGCCAGGGCCTGATCGAGGTCGGCGAGGATGTCGTCGATATGCTCGATGCCGATCGACAGGCGCACCATGTCCCGCGGCACACCGGCCTTGGCCAGCTCCTCGTCGTTGAGCTGGCGGTGGGTGGTGGAGGCGGGATGGCAGGCCAGCGACTTGGCGTCGCCGATGTTCACCAGGCGCACCACCAGTTGCAGCGCGTCGATAAAGCGCGCCCCTGCCTCCTGGCCGCCCTTGATGCCGAAGGACAGAATCGAGGCCGGCTTGCCCTGCATGTAGCGCTGGGCCAATGCGTGCTCGGGATGGTCGGCCAGGCCGGCATACTGCACCCAGGCCACCTGTGGATGGGCCTTGAGGTGCTCGGCCACCTTCAGGGCGTTCTCGCAGTGCCGCTCCATGCGCAGGGCCAGGGTCTCCAGGCCCTGCAGGATGAGGAAGGCGTTGAACGGCGACAGCGCCGCGCCGGTGTTGCGCAGTGGCACCACCCGGCAGCGGCCGATGAACGCGGCCGGGCCGAAGGCTTCGGTGTAGGTGACGCCGTGGTAGGACGGGTCCGGGGTGTTGAGCAGCGGGAAGCGGTCCTTGTTGTCGGCCCAGGGAAACTTGCCGGAATCGACGACGATGCCGCCGATGCTGGTGCCGTGGCCGCCGATGTACTTGGTCAGCGAATGCACGACGATATCCGCGCCATGGTCGAAGGGGCGGCAGAGGATCGGCGTGGCCACGGTATTGTCGACGATCAGCGGCACGCCGTGACGGTGGGCGGCATCGGCCAGGGCCTGCAGGTCGACGACATTGCCCGCCGGGTTGCCGATGGATTCGCAGAACACCGCCTTGGTCCTGTCGTCGATCAGTGCCTCCAGGGCGGCGATGTCGTCGTGGGCGGCGAAGCGGGTCTGGATGCCAAAGCGCGGCAGGGTGTGGGCCAGCAGGTTGTAGGTGCCGCCGTACAGCTTGGCCACCGAGACGATGTTGTCGCCGGCCTCGGCGACGGTCTGGATGGCGTAGGTGATGGCCGCCATGCCCGAGGCCACGGCCAGGGCGCCGACGCCGCCCTCCAGGGCCGCGATGCGCTGCTCCAGCACGTCGTTGGTCGGGTTCATGATGCGGGTGTAGATGTTGCCGGCGACCTTCAGGTCGAACAGGTCGGCGCCGTGCTGGGTGTCGTCGAAGGCGTAGGAGCTGGTCTGGTAGATCGGTACCGCCACCGCCTTGGTGGTCGGGTCGGGGCTGTAGCCGGCGTGAATAGCCAGGGTTTCCAGTTTCATCGGGCGCTCCTTCAGGTAGATGGCAAGGAGCGCAGCATGGAGACAGTGTCCGGGCCCGGTCAACCTCTGTGGACGGGCCCGGGTATCGCCCGTCAGACCGGCGTCAGCGGCCAGAACAGCGGAATCACCACGGACGCCACGGCCCACAGCAGCAGGTTGAGGGGAATGCCGACCTTCATGAAGTCGGTGAAACGATAGCCGCCGGCGTTGTAGACGAAGGTGTTGGTCTGGTAGCCGATGGGCGTGGCGAAGCTGGCGCTGGCGGCGAACATCACCGCCACCACGAAGGCCCGCGGGTCGACGCCCAGGTGCTGGGCCAGGCCGATGGCGATCGGAGTGACCAGCACGGCCACCGCGTTGTTCGACAGCATCTCGGTGAGGATCGAGGTGAACAGGTAGATGAACGACAGCATCAGCAGCGGCCCGGCCCAGGGCAGCCAGCCCATGACGTTCTCCACCAGCAGCTTGACCAGGCCGACCTTGTCCATGGCGATGCTGATGGCCAGCATGCCGAAGATCAGGCTGAGGATCTTCCAGTCCACCGCCTTGTAGGCGTCCTCGACATCCAGGCAGCGGGTGGCCAGCACGGTCACCGCGCCGATGATCGCCAGGCCCTCGATGGGCATCAGGCCGAAGGCGGCCAGGACCATCACCGCCAGGGTGGCGATGATCGCGATCGGCGCCTTGTCGCGGCGGAAGGCGCGCTCCTGCACGGCGTTGAGGCTGATCAGCTCGCCGTTGTCGGCGAAGCGCTTGATCTGCGCCGGGGTGCCCTCGACCAGCATGACGTCGCCGAACTGCAGCTCGAAGTCATCGAGGTTGCCCTGGATGTTCTCGTCCTGGCGGTGCACGGCGAGCACGGCGATGCCGTAGCGCGCGGTCAGGTCGAGATCGCGCATCGGCCGGTGGCTGTAGCGCGAGTTACGCCCGACTATGGCCTCGGCGAGGATCACGTCGTGGCTGCTGATGGTTTCGAAGGCATCGCCGCGGTTGAACGACAGGTGGCCGCTCTCGCGCAGCTCGACCACGTTCTTCACCTGGCCGTGCAGCAGCAGGCGGTCTCCGCCGGCCAGCAGGGTGCCGTGGTCCGGCTCGGTGAGCTCCTGTTCCTCGCGAAACAGCTTGAGCACCTGCAGGCCACTGCCGCCGTTGAGGTTGGCTTCGGCCAGGGTCTTGCCCACCACCGGCGAGTCGTGCGGCACCAGCAGCTCGGTCATGAAGGTGCGCTCCAGGTCCGGGC
Source organism: Pseudomonas sp. LPB0260 (assembly GCF_013388395.1). Lineage (NCBI taxonomy): Bacteria > Pseudomonadati > Pseudomonadota > Gammaproteobacteria > Pseudomonadales > Pseudomonadaceae > Pseudomonas > Pseudomonas sp. LPB0260. The sequence continues at coordinate 1,717,185 of NZ_CP058247.1, forward strand.
GCAGCTGCTTGGACAGGGTCTCGCGCTCCGGCAGCAGGTGGCGGCCGATGGTCAGCAGGTAGAGCATGCCGACGGCGGCGAGGATCAGCCCGGCGCCGGTGATCTCGAAGATGCCGAAGGGCGCCAGGCCGGCCTTGCGCGCCACACCGTCGACCAAGATGTTGGTCGAGGTGCCGATCATCGTCAGGGTGCCGCCGAGGATGGTGGCGTAGGACAGCGGAATCAGCAGCTTGGACGGCAGGGTGCCGGCGCGGCGGGCCAGGGAGATGGCCACCGGGGTGAGGATAGCCACCACCGGGGTGTTGTTCAGGCAGGCGGAGATCACCAGGGCGGTGAGGGTCAGGCCGGTGAGCACGCGGACCGGATTGGTGCCGACCAGGTTGCCCAGCCAGTTGCCGAGGGCGTCGATGCAGCCGGTGCGCTCCAGCGCCGCGGACAGCACGAACATGCAGGCGATGGTCACCGGCGCCGAGTTGGACAGCACGCTGAGCACTTCCTTGGGCTCCAGCAGCTGGGTCACCAGCAGCGCGGCCACGGCAATCGCCGCGACCACGTCCGGGCTCCACTTCTCGCGGATGAAGGCAACCAGCACCCAGACCAGCAGAGCGCCGACGAACAGCAACGGCAGAGAGTCCCAGAACATCTTCGTCCTTAGCGTGCGAATCTCGTATGAGGGGGCAGGCTCACCGATGGGCGGCCGCGCAAGGTCGCCAAGATAGTGGCCTTTGCTTAGATAGTCTAAGAATGTTTGAGAAGGTTTATATGCCTTTTCTGCTGGCCCGATAAGGCTGTACCGCTCACCTGCCAAGTCGCTGTGCCTGTGCCTGTGGCTGGCGGCCGACTAGGCTCGGGGTTTCTGCACAGGGGAGGTGATATGGGGCTTCTAGGCATTCTGGGTGGCATGAGTTGGGAGTCGACGACCAGCTACTACCGCTTGCTCAACCAGGGCGTGCGCGAGCGCCTAGGCGGGCTGCATTCGGCGCCGCTGCTGCTGCACTCGGTGGACTTCGCGGCAATCGCCGCGCTGCAGCAACAGGGCGACTGGGCCGAGGCCGGGCGCCAGCTGGGCGTCGCCGCCCAGGGCCTGGAGCGTGCCGGGGCCGGCGCGCTGCTGCTGGCGACCAACACCATGCACAAGGTGGCGCCGGCCATCCAAGAGGTGCTCGACATCCCGTTGCTGCATATCGGCGATGCCGTCGGCCAGGCCCTGCAGGCGCAGGCGGTGCGCCGCGTGGCCTTGCTCGGCACGCGCTTCACCATGCAGGAGGACTTCTACCGCCAGCGCCTGGCCGAGCGTTTCGCCATCGAGGTGCTGGTGCCCGGCAGCGAGGCTATGGCCGAGATCGATCGGGTGATCTTCGCCGAACTCTGTCGCGGCGAGTTCCGGGCCCCGGCGCGGGCCTTCTACCTGGAATGCCTGGAGCAGCTGCGTGAGCAGGGCGCCGAGGCGGCGATACTCGGTTGCACCGAGATCGGCCTGCTGCTCGAGGGCGTGGCCGCGCCGCTGCCGTTGCTCGACAGTTGCGAGCGGCATGTGGCCATGGGCCTGGAGTGGCTGTTCGCGCAAGCTGACTGAGCCTGGTGCCTGGGCCCAATGCCGCGATAGCGGGATGGCCGGGTCAGAAGTTGGCCGCGTATTCGGCTTCTTCTGCGGGAAGGTACTTCAGGAATATCTTCTCGAGCGTGCCGTCGGCCTTCATGCCATCGATGATGGCCTGCATGTCATCACGGTCCTGCGCCGAAAAATGCACCTTGCTGAGTATCAGGTTGTGCAGGATCGGCGCCGGGTCTGGATCCCAGTCGTTGATCGTGAGGCGGGATGCCAGTCCGTGTTCCTCGAGCTCTTTGTCATAGAAGACCGGCAGGGCGATGATCATGTCGACCCTGTTGCCGGCCTTGAGCATCAGGAACAGGTTGCGAATACTCGGCACTTCGCGCACGCCGCCATGGGCGCGCACGCGCTCGATGATGCCGTCGAAGAACTCGCCGTGCCTGAAGCCCCTGACCACCGCGATTGTCGCGCGGGTGTCGTTCGCCAGGCTGTCGGCGCTTCGATACGCGGGGTTGCTGACCAGCGCCTTGTTGCGCTGCGCCAGGTAGGGAATGAAATAGGCGAACTGATCGCGCTCGGCATTCCTGATCCCGGAGACGCTCATGGGCAGTACGCCGTTCTGCAGGTCTTTCCATATTCTGACGCGCGGCTGCTCGACCAGCTTGAAGCGGTAGCCACCTCGGCGCTGCAGTTCAGTGATCACATCCATATCGATGCCGGCGCCGTTCGAATAGAGGTGCCCGGCCTCATAGAAAGCCACGGTGATGATCTTGTTCCTGAGCCCCGCCTCGTCGGCGTCGGCGGGGGACGCGAGCATGAGCGCCGCGCACGCGAACGCCTTGAGGCAGGCGCTGAAGCAGATTTCGGCTCTCATGCTCGACTGCCTTCCATTGGGTGGGAGGGGGCCTTCGCTGGCCGGTCGATGCAGCGTAGCCGAGATGTGCGTCGAACACGATCCGCCTGGAGTGGTCCAGGGACGTGCGTTCCGCGCCGGGAGTCGACTCACTCGAGGCGGGGTTTATGAGGAGCAGCTGATCGCCAGGTGCTTGCCCCATTCCGGCGGGCGCTCGGCGTAGCGTTCCATGCCGGGCTGTTCGTCGAAGGGCCGGCCGAGTACCGCGTGCAGTTCGCGCACCGGCCCGTAGTCGCCCTGCTCGGCGGCCTCGATGGCCTGCTGGGCCAGGTAGTTGCGCAGGATGTACTTGGGGTTGACCGCGTGCATGCGCGCGCGGCGCTGCTGCTGGTCGTCGCCGTCCCGGGTCGCACGCGCCTGGTAGTCGGCGGCCCAGGCGTCGAAGCCGGCCAGGTCGACGAAGTGCTCGCGCAGGCGCGCCAGGGCCTGTGCTGGCGCGCTGTCGCCCAGCTCGCGGAAGAAGTTGGTGTAGTCCACCGCGCTGCCCTGCATCAGTTGCAGCAGGCGCTGCACCAGGGCCTCGTCGCCTTCCTCGGCGCTGCGCAGGCCGAGGCGGCGGCGCATCAGGTCGAGGTAGTGGGCCTGGTACAGCGGCATGAACAACGCCAGGGCCTCGCGCAGGGCGTCGATTTCGACGAACGACGTCAGGGCCTGGCCGAGGGCGGCGAGGTTCCACTGGGCGATCGGCACCTGGTTGCTGAAGCTGTAGCGGCCGCTGTCGTCGGAGTGGTTGCAGATGTGCTTGGCGTCGAAGTCGTCGAGGAAGGCGTAGGGGCCGTAGTCGAAGGTGATGCCGAGGATCGACATGTTGTCGCTGTTCATCACCCCGTGGCAGAAACCGTAGGCCTGCCAGTGGGCGATCAGCGCGGCATTGCGCTCGACCACCTCGCGGAACATGGCCAGGTAGGGCTCGTCCTCGCTCAGGCAGCCGGGGAAATGGCAGTTCAGCACGTGTTCGCCGAGTTGCTTGAGCTGCTCCGGCTGGCGGCTGTAGTAGAAGTACTCGAAGTGGCCGAAGCGCACATGACTGCGCGCCAGGCGCAGGAGCATCGCGGCGCTTTCCTTCTTCTCGCGCCACACCGGGGTGCTCGAGGCGGTGACGCACAGGGCCCGCGAGGTGGGAATGCCGAGGGCGTGCAGGTGCTCGCTGGCGAGAAACTCGCGAATCGAGCTGCGCAGCACCGCGCGGCCGTCGCCCATGCGCGAGTAGGGCGTCTGGCCGGCGCCCTTGAGGTGCAGGTCCCAGTGCTCGCCGGCGTCGTTGAGCACCTCGCCGAGCAGCAGGCCGCGGCCATCGCCCAGACGTGGGTTGTACGCGCCGAACTGGTGCCCGGAATAGACCATGGCCCGTGGCTCGGCGTCGTTCCACAGTTTGTGCCCGGCGAACAGCTGGGCGAACTCCTCGCGCTCGGCCTCCGCCGGGTCGAGGTCGAGCAGGGCCATGGCCGCCGTGCTGGCCACCACCAGGCGCGGCTCGGCGATGGGCTCGGGCAGCACTTCGGTGGAAAACGCGTCGCCGAGGCGGGCGAAGCGATTATCGAAGGTCAGATCGGTGAGCGACTTCAAAACAACTCTCCAGCGCGGTGGGGTCAGGGGCTTAATTCCTGACCATACACCGCCGATTATTGCGGGTCGACTGCCGGCGCCGCCGGCTGTGGCTGGCCCAGGGGCTGCTGCACCAGGTTGGCCCGGCCGCTGCCGAGGTCGAGTTCCTGGCCCTCCAGGTTCTTCAGTGTCACCTCGACCTGGTTGAAGGCCATCTCCACCTTGTGTTCGCGGAAGCTCAGGGCGATGCGCGTGAGGATCTCGTCGGTGGAGGTGTTGCGGTCGCCCAGCTCGCGCACGTGGAAGCGCAGCTCATAGTCGAAGGTGCTGGCGCTGATGGTCAGGAAGAACAGCTGCGGCTCGGGGTCGCGCAGCACCCGCGGGTTCTCCAGCACGGCCTGCATCATCAGCTTGCGCGCCAGCGGCAGGTCGGTCTCGTAGGCCACGCCGATCTTGATGATCACCCGGGTCACGGTGTCGTTCAGCGACCAGTTGATCAGCTGGTCGGTGACGAAGGTCTTGTTCGGCACGATGATTTCTTTGCGGTCGAAATCGGTGATGGTGGTGGCGCGGATGCGGATGCGGCTGACCGTGCCGGACAGGTTGCCGATGGTCACCACGTCGCCGATGCGCACCGGGCGTTCGAACAGGATGATCAGGCCGGAGATGAAGTTGGCGAAGATCTCCTGCAGGCCGAAGCCCAGGCCCACCGACAGTGCCGCCACCAGCCACTGCAGCTTGTCCCAGCTGACCCCCAGGGTCGACAGGGTGACCACGAAGCCGATCCCCACTATCACGTAGGACAGCAGGGTGGTGGTGGCGTAGGCGCTGCCCTGGGCCAGGCGCATGCGCGACAGCACCAGCACCTCGAGCAGGCCCGGCAGGTTGCGCGCCAGGGCCACGGTGATGGCCACGATGACCAGGGCGCCGAGCAGGTCGCCGAGGCTGATGGGCACCATGCTGGCGTTGTCGCCGCTGCCGCTGGTGTATTCGTACAGGGTGATGTTGTCCAGGTAGGCGAATACCGACAGTAGGTCGGCCCAGACCCAGTAGAGGCCGGCGATGAACAGGCCGAGCAGGCTCAGGCGGATCAGCCGCAACGACTGCTGGTTGACCTGCTCGATGTCCAGGGTCGGTTCCTCGACCACCACTGCCTCGCTGCCATCGGCACCTTCCTTTGGCGGCGCCATGCGCTTGGCCATGGCGCGCTGATAGGCCAGGCGCCGCGCGGCCACCGCCAGGCCGCGGACGAAGGCGGCCTCGACTATGGTCCAGATGATCAGCAGGTACAGGGTGCTGATCAGCCGATCGCTGAGCTTCAGCGCGGTGTAGTAGTAGCCGAAGCCGACCGCGACGATCAGCGCCAGGGGCAGCAGGCTGAACAGCAGGCCGACCAGGGTGCGGAAGTTCGAGGGGTGTTCGCGGGCCGGGCCGCTGAGCAGCAGCTTGTTCAGCAGCCAGGCCATCAGGCCGAAGCAGGCCAGCACCACGGTGATGCCGATGACGTCTTCGGCCAGGCTCGCCGGCTGGTGCTCGGCCACGGCGACCACCGCCACCAGGGCCATCACCACCAGGCCCAGGTAACGCAGCTGCCGGTGCAGGAAGCTCACGTGGCGGCGTGGCCAGTGGAAGTGCAGTTCGGCCACGCCGCCCGGGGTGACGATGCGGTAGACCGTGTAGAACACCAGCCAAGCCAGGGCCATGCCGAACAGCGCCGAGCCCAGGTTGGCATTCTGGCCGCGGGCGTCGAGCTGCAGGGCCAGGCCGCAGAGGGCCAGGAACAGGGTGCCGGGCAGGGCCAGGAGGACGTTGAGGAGGATCGCCATCGGCGTGTGCAGCTGGCTGTCGTGCTTGAAGTGGCCGATGTCCTGGTGCAGCTCGCCGAGCTTGCGGTAGAGGAAGCCGCGCTTCCACAGCAGCAGGCCGATCAGCAGCAGCAGCGGCAGGAACAGCACCGGGCGCTCGATCAGGCCGGCGCCGAGGGCGCGCAGGTTGGCGCCCCAGGGCAGCTCGGCGATCTGCCGCTTGAGCAGGCCCGGGGCGCTGCTGAACCACTCGAGGTTGAGCGGCTTGTTGCTGGGGATCCAGAACATCTGTTCGTCGAGGGTGGCGCGCAGGGCCTGGGCGGTGCTCTGCAGCTGCTTCTGGTTGAGCTGCAGGGTGATCGACTCGTTGAGCAGCGCGTTGAGTTCGCGGTTGAGGCGGTCGAGCAGTTCTCGGCGGGTGTTGATCAGCTCGAGCAGGGCGTTGCGCAGCTCGGGGGTGACTTCATCTGGCGGCTGCTTGGCGAGCTGTTGCTCGACATAGGCGGTCGGATTGCTGAGGCGCTCGCGCTGCTGGTTCAGCTCGAACTGGTAGAGGCGCAGGTCGGCGATCTCGTTGGCCAGGCCGTTGTCCAGCTCGAGGGCGGGCAGTGCCTGTTTCTGCTGGTAGAGGATCTTCGCCAGCAGCAGGCTGCCTTGCAACACGCTGATCTGCTCTTCAAGAGCCTGGTCGCTCTGGTTGAGGCTGTCGAGCTTCTGCTTGGTCTGCAGGTTCAGCTGGGTCAGCTCGTTGAGCCGGTCGGTGGCGTTAAGCAGGTAGTCGGAGAGCTTCAGGTTGCGCGCGCTCTGGCTCGCCAGCAGCTTGTCGGAGCCGGCCTTCTCGGCCTCGCGGGACTGCTCGGCGACGGTCTTCTCCGATTGCGCGCGGCGCTTCTCGTTGACCAGGGTCTGCAGGTCGAGCAGCTCCTGCTCGGCGCGCTTGATGCGCTCTTCGAGCAGGTCGCGCTGGGCGTTGCCGAGGTCCTGCAGCAGGCTGTTGCCGGCCAGTTCCTGGCGGCGCAGCTGGGTCTTGGCGTTGAGCTGGCCCAACTCGACGCTGAGCAGGTCACGGCGCTCGGTGGTCAGCGGCTTGCCGCTTTCCTTGCCGCTTTTCAGTGCGTTGTTGATGTCCTGGGCGCGGGTCTGGTTGCTGCTGATTTCGGCCTGGGCGCGCTCGGGCCGGGTCTGGGCGGTGATGATCAGGCTGTTGGCCTCGCCCAACTGCTTCTGCCACTCGCCGAGTTGGCTGCTGCGCTCGGCCAGCAGCTGCTCGAGCTGCGGCACCGAGGCGCCGGCATGGCGCTGCGCCGCTGGCTGTGGCTGGCTGGCCTTGAGCTGGGCCAGCTCGCGTTGCGCCTCGGCGATCAGGCGCGGAGCCTGCTCGAGCTGCTTTTTGAGCTCATTCAGGCGCTTCTCGCTGTCGACCTGTTCGGTCAGCAGGCTCAGGGTCTTCTCGAACGTCTGCTTGAGCGCCAGTTGCTCGGCTTCCGGCAGCTTGCGTTCGGCGAGGTTGTCCAGGTTGCGCTTGACCTCGGCGATCTTCGACGAATCAGCGGCCTGGAGCAGGGGGGCGCCCAGGCAGAGCCCGAGCAGTGCGGCGGCAAACAGGGTACGGAAAAAGGGCATGGTCGCGATCGTGCGGCTCGAATGAAAGTGCTGAGTTTAGAGGAACAGGCCCGGCCCCGGGCGCGTGCCTTCGGGGAATCTGACGCCGACCTTGCGGATCTTGTTCCCCTCCATGGCGGCGACTGTCCAGGTCAGGCCCTGCCATTCGACCTGGTCGCCGATCACCGGTTCACCGCCGATCTCGTGGGCGATGAAGCGGCCCAGGGGTTGCGCGCCATTGAGGCCGGCCAGCTTCAGGCCGTAGAGCGCCGCCACCGCACTGAGCTCGGCATCGCCTTCCAGCACGAAGTCGCCGAAGAAACGCAGGTCCTGGCCCCGCGTCGGCGCCTGGCTGAACAGCTTGCCGAGGGCCGGCAGGTCGTGCTCGTGGCCGATCACGCAGAGCAGGTCGCCGGCCTCCAGGGTGGTGCTGCCGGACGGGTGGAGCAGCTCCAGGCCGCGAAACAGGGCGGCGATGCGCGTGCCGGGGGGCATCTTCAGTTCGCGCAGGGCGGCGCCGATGCACCATTTCTCGGCGCCGAGACAATAGATGAACAGCTCCCACTGGCTGGTCGGATGCACCTCCAGGCCGGCGCGCGACACCGGCGCCGGCTCCGGCGGCACGGTGACCCGCAGCCACTTGGCGACCCAGGGCAGGCTGGTGCCCTGCAGCAGCAGCGAGACCAGGACGATGAAGAAGGCCAGGTTGAAGAACAGCTGGGCGTTCTCCAGGCCGGCCATCAGCGGGAACACCGCGAGGATGATTGGCACCGCGCCGCGCAGGCCGACCCAGGCGATGAACAGCTTCTCGCGGTCGTGGAAGCCGCGGAACGGCAGCAGGCCGAGGAAGATCGACAGCGGCCGGGCGATCAGGATCATCCATAGCGCCAGGCCTAGGGCTGGCAGGGCGATGGGCAGCAGCTCGTGGGGGGTGACCAGCAGGCCGAGGACCAGGAACATGCCGATCTGGCTGAGCCAGGCCAGGCCGTCGAGCATGTGCAGGATGCCGTGGCGCGAGCGGATCGGCCGGTTGCCCAGCAGCAGGCCGCACAGGTAGATGGCGAGGAAGCCGCTGCCGCCCACGGCGTTGGTGATGGCGAAGATGATCAGCCCGCCGCTGACCACCAGCAGCGGATAGAGGCCATTGGCCAGGTGCATGCGGTTGACCAGGTTGAGCAGCAGCCAGCCGCCGCCCAGGCCCAGCACGCCGCCGAGGCCGAACTGCAGCAGCAGTTGCACGGGCATGTCCCAGCCGAAGCCGGTCTGGCCGCGCACCAGCATGGCGATCAGGGTCACGGTGAGGAACACCGCCATGGGGTCGTTGCTGCCGGACTCGATCTCCAGGGTGGCGCTGACCCGTTCGTTGAGGCCACGGCCGCCGAGCAGGCCGAACACCGCCGCGGCGTCGGTGGAGCCGACGATGGCGCCGATCAGCAGGCCTTCCATCAGGCTCAGGCCGAACAGCCAGGCGGCGGCGACGCCGGTCAGCCCGGCGGTGACCAGCACCCCGGCGGTGGCCAGCGACAAGGACGGCCACAGCGCCACGCGGAAACTCTTGACCCGGGTGCGCATGCCGCCGTCGAGGAGGATCACCGCCAGGGCCAGGTTGCCCACCAGATAGGCCAGGGAATAGTCGGCGAAGTTGATGCCGCCGGGCCCGTCGACCCCGGCGAGCATGCCGACGGCGAGGAAGATCACCAGGATGGGAATGCCGAAACGCGAACCGAAGGCGCTGACCAGGATGCTCATGGCCACCAGCAATGCACCGATCAGGAACAGGTTGTTGATGGCGCTGGCGTCCACGGGGCTGCTCCGGGTTATAAGGAGAGGGCGCCTTATGCATGGCGCGTGCCAGTGATTCTAACCCGCAGCTTCGCCGCGCTGTCAAAAAAACACCCCGCATTCGGCGGGGTGTTGGTAGCTGGCTGGCCTGCGGGCTAGAACCAGGCGTCCTGCATGACCAGTGTGCAGTCGTCGCGGGCCTCGAGCAGCGCCAGTTCGTGCTGGCAGCCGGGGACTTCCCAGGTCAGGAAGTAGCGTGCGGCCTGCAGCTTGCCGCGATAGAAGTCGGCATCGGCGGCATTGCCCCCGCCTTGCTGGAGCAGTGCCAGGCCCTGTTCGGCGCGAATCGCCTGCTCCAGCCAGCGCCAGCCGATCACCGTGTGGCCGAACACCTTGAGGTACAGGGCCGAATTGGCCAGGCCCTGGTTGACCCGGCCGGCCAGCAGGTCGCCGAGCAGGGCCAGGGTCACCCTGGACAGGCCCGCCAGCAACTGCTCCAGCGGCTGGCGCAGGGCGTTCAGGGAGGCGTACTCGGCGGCGCGCTGGCAGCCGTCCTGGATCAGCCTGAACAACTGCTTGAGCGCCGCGCCGTCGTTCATCGCCACCTTGCGCCCGAGCAGGTCGAGGGACTGGATGCCGTGGGTGCCCTCGTGGATCGGGTTGAGGCGGTTGTCGCGGTAGTACTGTTCCACCGGGTATTCGCGGGTGTAGCCGTGGCCGCCGAGGATCTGGATCGCCAGCTCGTTGGCCTTGAGGCAGAACTCCGAGGGCCAGGACTTGACGATCGGGGTGAGCAAGTCGAGCAGCTGCAGGGCGCGCTGGCGTTCTTCCTCGGTGTCCAGGGTCTGGGTGTCGTCGAACAGCCGCGCTGCATACAGGCCGAGGTCGAAGGCGCCCTCGACATAGGCCTTCTGGGTCAGCAGCATGCGCCGCACGTCGGCGTGCTCGATGATCGCCACCTGCGGGCTGGTCGGGTCCTTGCCGTCGGGCTGGCGGCCCTGGGGGCGCTGGCGGGCGTAGTCCAGAGAATACAGGTAGCCGGCGTAGCCGAGCATGGTGGCGCCCATGCCGACGCCGATGCGCGCCTCGTTCATCATCTGGAACATGTACGACAGGCCGTGGTGCGGCTGGCCCAGCAGGTAGCCGACGCACTCGCCGTGGTCGCCGAAGTTCAGCGCGGTGGAGGTGGTGCCGCGCCAGCCCATCTTGTGGAACAGCCCGGCCAGCAGCACGTCGTTGCGCGGGCCCAGGCTGCCGTCATCGGCGACCAGGAACTTCGGCACGATAAACAGGCTGATGCCCTTCACCCCGGGCGGTGCGTCCGGCAGCCGGGCCAGGACCATGTGCACGATGTTCTCGGAGATCGGCTGGTCGCCGCCGGAGATGAAGATCTTGTTGCCGCGGATGCGGTAGCTGCCGTCTGCCGCGGGTTCGGCCTTGGTGCGGATGTCCGACAGCGAGGAGCCGGCATGGGGCTCGGTCAGGGCCATGGTGCCGTAGAAGCGGCCCTCGATCATCGGCGTGAGGAAACGCGCCTTCTGCTCCGCGCTGCCGAAGCTCTCGATCAGATTGGCCGCGCCCATGGTCAGCATCGAATAGGAGCTGGTGGCGATATTGGCCGCCTGGAAGTGGGCGAAGCAGGCCTGGGACAGCAGGTTGGGCAACTGCATGCCGCCGACGTCGAAGTCGCGGGTGGCGTTGAGGAAGCCAGCGTCGATAAAGGCTTGCAGCGCCGGCTTGACTTCAGGGATCAGCTGCGCGGCGCCGTCGACGTACTGCGGTTCCTGTTCGTCGCCCTTGCGGTTGTGCGGGGCGAACAGGCGTTCGGCGATGTTGCGCGCGGTGTCGGTGGCCGCATCGAAGGTCTCGCGGCTGTGTTCGGCGAAGCGCTCGCGCTGGGTCAGGGCTTGGGCATCGAGCACTTCGTAGAGCTCGAAGGCCAGGTTGCGGGCGCTGAGCAGGGTCTCGGACATGGATCGGGCCTCCAATGGATGGGGCCGAGTCTAGGCAGCCGCCAAGCGGCTGCCCAGCACTATCGATGGGCGTGATACAGCCTCACATGGCCAGGCCCGCGGCCAGTTCGCGGGTCAGCTCGGCGGCGCCGATGGGGCGGCAGCCGGCGACGTTCTGCCCAGCCCACAGCGGCGAGAAGTCGCTGCTGCCCTGGGCCTCGGCCGCCGCGCGCAGCGGGGCGATGGCCGCGGTGGCCAGGGGGAAGGCCGGTGCCATGGGACTGAGCGGTCCCTGCTCGCGCATCAGGCGGTTGACGATGCCGCGTGCCGGGCGCCCGCTGAACAGGTTGGTCAGCATCGTGTGGCGCGCCGCCGGGCTCTGCAGGGCGGCGCGGTGCAGCGCGCTGGTGTTGGCCTCGGGGCACAGCAGGTAGGCGCTGCCGACCTGCACGCCGGCCGCGCCGAGGGCCATGGCGGCGGCCACCCCGCGGGCGTCGCCGATGCCGCCGGCGGCGATGACCGGCACCCTCAGCGCATCGACTAGCTGCGGCAGCAGGGCGAAGGTGCCGAGCTGGCGGCTGAGATCAAAGTCGAGGAAGTGACCACGATGGCCGCCGGCCTCCAGACCCTGAGCGATCACCGCATCGACGCCGCGCGCCTGCAGCCACAGCGCCTCGTCCAGGGTGGTGGCGCTGGAGAGGATCTTCGCCCCGCTGCGTCGCACTCGCTCCAGTAAGGACTCCGCCGGCAGACCGAAGTGAAAACTCACCACCGCCGGGCGAAACTCCTCGACCAGTGCCGCCGCCTCGTCGTTGAACGGCAGGCGGCCCGCCCCGCTGACGATGTTCGCCAGGTCGAGGCCCAGTTCCCGGTAGTAAGGCGCCAGGGCTTCGCGCCAGTTCGCCTCGCGTGCGGCATCCGGCTCGGGCGGTACATGGCTGAAGAAGTTCAGGTTGAACGGGCGTGCGCTCGAGGCGCGCATCGCTTCCAGCTCCAGGCGCAGGGCGGCCGGAGCGAGCATGGCGCAGGGGATCGAGCCGAGGCCGCCGGCCTGGCAGACCGCGGCGGCCAGGCGGTGATCCTGGGAGCCGGCCATGGGGGCCTGGATGATCGGGAGTTCGCTGCCGAGCAGTTCTTGCAGGTTCATGGAGGCCTCCTTGGCCAGGGCTGTGTGACCGCGCAAGCTTGCCACAATTGTGTGTCGGTTCGTCGCCGATGGCTGCTGGCGGTTACACTGCGGCCCAGTCCCGAGGGAGCCCCGATGAACTACCGTCACGCCTTTCACGCCGGCAATCACGCCGACGTGCTGAAACACCTGATCCTCTGTCGCCTGGTCGCCTTGCTGTCGCGCAAGGAGGCGCCCTTCGCCTACCTCGACAGCCACGCCGGCGTCGGCCTCTACGACCTGGCCGGCGACCAGGCCAGCCGTACCGGCGAGTGGCAGCAGGGCATCGCCCGCCTGTGGCAGGCCGACGACCTGCCCGACCCGCTGCTCGACTACCTCGAGGTGGTTCGTGCCATGAATCCGGATGGCGTACTGCGTCACTACCCCGGCTCGCCGGAGCTGGTGCGCCTGCTCAGCCGCGAACAGGACCGCCTGCAGCTCAACGAGAAGCACCCCGAAGACGGCCGCCTGCTCAAGGAGAACATGGCCGGCGACCGCCGCGTGGCCGTGCACCTGGGCGAAGGCTGGCATGTGCCGCGCGCCTTGCTGCCGACCCGGGAGAAACGCGCGCTGCTGCTGATCGATCCGCCCTTCGAGAAGGCCGATGAGCTGGAACGCTGCGTGCAGTCGCTGAACGAGGCCATCGGCCGCATGCGCCAGACGGTGGTGGCGATCTGGTACCCGATCAAGGCCCTGGAGCAGCTCAGGCGCTTCTACCGCGACCTGGAGAAGAGCGCGGCGCCCAAGCTGCTACGGGTCGAGCTCTACGTGCAGCCGACTGACGAGGCCCAGCGCCTGAACGGCTCCGGCCTGGTGATCAGCAACCCGCCCTGGGGCCTGGAGGAAGAGCTCAAGCAGCTGCTGCCCTGGCTGGCCGAGCGCCTGGCCCAGGGCCAGGGCGGCTGGCGCCTGGACTGGCTGATCGGGGAGAAGGCGCCGGGCTGAGCCGCGAGCGCCGTCACATCAGGCCGGCAGGCACACCCCGGTGCCGCCGAGGCCGCAGTAGCCGCCGGGGTTCTTCGCCAGGTACTGCTGGTGGTAGGCCTCGGCGTAGTAGAAGGGCGGCGCCTCGGCGATCTCGGTGGTGATGGCGCCGAGCCCGGCCTTGTCCAGCTCGGCCTGGAAGGCGGCCTGGCTGGCCAGGGCGGCGGCCAGCTGCTCGGGGCCATGGCAGTAGATCGCCGAGCGGTACTGGCTGCCGACGTCGTTGCCTTGGCGCATGCCCTGGGTCGGGTTGTGCGCCTCCCAGAACACCTTGAGCAGGGCCTCGAAACTGGTCAGTTGCGGGTCGAACACCACTAGCACCACTTCCGCGTGGCCGGTCAGGCCCGAGCAGGTTTCCTCGTAGGTCGGGTTCGGCGTGTGGCCGCCGGCATAGCCGACCGCGGTGCTCCACACCCCCGGCTGCTGCCAGAAGCGTCGTTCCGCCCCCCAGAAGCAGCCGAGGCCGAAGACCGCCTGCTGCAGGCCGGCGGGAAAGGGCGGCTGCAGCGGGTTGCCGTTGACATAGTGGGCCGGGGGCACCGGCAGCGGCGTGGCGCGGCCGGGCAGGGCCTGCTCGGCGCTGGGCAGCTCGAGTTTGTGGGCGAGTATTTGCGAACGCAGAACCATGGGTCGTGTCCTCGGCGAAGAGTGTGTGTGCAGATAGACCGCGCAGCGGGCGCGGCGTTACAGGTCATTCAGCCCGGCGGGCGGCAGGGGTAGCGCTTCAGGCTGTCGATCAGTTCGCGCCCGGCGATCGGCCGGTCGAACAGGTAGCCCTGGCCGATGTCGCACTGCTGGCGGCGCAGGAAGCCGAGCTGGGCGGCGCTCTCGATGCCTTCGGCGACCACCTTGAGCTTGAGGTTGTGGGCCATGGCGATCACCGCCGAGGTGATCTCCATGTCGTCCTGGTTGTCCGGGATGTCGTTGATGAAGCTGCGATCGATTTTGATCACGTCGATGGGGAATTTCTTCAGGTAGCTCAGCGACGAATAGCCGGTGCCGAAATCGTCCATCGCCAGCGTCAGGCCCAGGCTCTTCAGGTGCCGCAGCTGCTCGCGGGTGTTGTCGGTGGCCTCCAGCAGCAGGCTTTCGGTCAGTTCCAGCTCCAGCAGCGAAGCGGGCAGCTGCTCCTCGTGCAGGATCGCTTCGATCGAGCCGACCAGATCGGGGTCGGAGAACTGCTTGGGCGACAGGTTGATCGCCACCTGCAGGCTGCCGAGGCCGACCGCGGTCATTTCCTTGCTCATGCGGCAGGCCTGGCGCAGCACCCACTTGCCGATGGGGATGATCAGGCCGTTCTCCTCGGCCACGCTGATGAACTGGTCCGGACGGATCATGCCCTTCTCCGGATGGTGCCAGCGCAGCAGGGCCTCCAGGCCGAGCAGCTGGCCGGTCTTCAGGCACAGCTTGGGCTGGTAGAAGACTTCCAGTTCGTTCTGGGTCAGGGCGCGGCGCAGGTTGCTCTCGACGAACAGCTTGTAGTCGGCCTCGGCGTTCAGCGCCTCGGTGAACACCTGGAGCTGGTGCTTGCCGTTGGCCTTGGCCTTGTGCAGGGCCAGGCCGGCGTGCTTCATCAGGGTCTGCGGGTCCTGGCCATGCTGCGGCGCGCAGGCCAGGCCCACCGAGCCGGTGACGCTGATCAGCTGGTTGTCGACGAACAGCGGCTTGTCCATGGTCTGCAGGATCTGCTGGGCGATGCGCTGGCCGTCCTCGAGCGCGTGGTCCTCCAGCAGGATGGCGAACTCGTTGCTGGCGAAGCGCGCCAGCACGCCGCTGGGGTTGAGGCTGTTGCGCAGGCGCCGGGCCAGGCTGCTGAGCAGCTTGTCGCCGGTCTGGTGGCCGAGGCTGTCGTTGATCCGCTTGAAGTTGTCGATGTCCACCAGCAGCAGGTTGATCGGCTTGCCGTCGGCCTTGGCGAAGCGATCCTCCAACGCGCGGATGAAGGCGTAGCGGTTGCCCAGGCCGGTGAGGTTGTCGCTGAAGGCCAGGCGCTCGATGCGCTGCTGCGCGTGCTTGGTTTCGGTGATGTCTTCGTAGATGCCGATGTAGTGGGTCAGGCTGCCGTCGTCGGCGTGCACCTTGGAGATCGACAGCTGGCTCCAGTAGGGCTCGAAGTTCTTGCGTCGGCTCTTGAACTCGCCCTGCCAGCTGTTGTGCTCGGACAGCCCGGTGCCGGCGTCGAACAGCAGGTCGTTGAGGGCTTCCAGGGCCGGCAGCTCGGACAGGCGGCGGCCCTGGACCTCGTCGGCGCTGTACTGGGTGATGGCGGTGAAGCTCGGGTTGACGTACTCCACCAGGCCGTCCCGGTCGAGCAGGATGAAGGCGCTGGCGCTTTGCTCCACCGCGCGCTGGAACAGGTGCAGGGCGCCGGCGGTGCGCCGCCGCTGGTGGCTGCCGATGACCTGGGCGTAGTGCTCGGCGAGTTCACTGGCGAAGGCGACCTCGTCGGCCTGCCAGGCGCGCGGCCCGCCGACATGCTCGAGGCAGAGCACGCCGACTACCTCGCCGTCGACGCGGATGCTGGCATCGAGCATGGCGCCGATGCCCATGGGGCGCAGGTAGTGCTCGGCCATTTCACGGGTGCGCGGGTCGGTCAGGGCGTCCTGGACGTCGATCGCCCGGCCGCTGTGCAGGGCATGCAGGTAGACCGGGTACTGGCCGGCGTCCATGCTGGCGCCCGGCTCGTGCAGGTCGATGTCGCGGCGGTACAGGGTCACCGGCTCGAGGGTCGCGCCCTGCAGGTTCCAGATGCCGGCCCGCGCCACCCCGTAGGCCTCGCAGGCCGCCCGGGTAATCAGCTCAGCGGCTTCGCGCCGAGGATCGCCGGCGCTGTAGCGCTGAAGCGTCAGGTGCTGGAGCAGCGCCTGTTGGGTGCGCGTGCGAACCTGTTCCAGCGCCTCGGCGATCGGCTCCGGCGACAGCCGATGCCGCTCGCGATGTTCCGCTTGCGCCAGGCCGTCGAGATACGGCTGCGGTGTTTCGGCGGGTGTCGGTGGCTCAGCGACCAGCAGGTAGCCGCGCAACAGGTGGCGGTTGCGCTGCCTGAACGGCTCGCCCAGTTCGGTGAGCCTGAGGGCGCCGCGGGGCGTGTGCAGGGTGTAGTGCACCAGGTAGCGCGCGTCCCGCGCGAGCTGCTGCTGGATCGCTTCGTGCTGGCGATGGCGTGCCACGGGCTCCATCAGGCTGGCGTAGGGGGCGTCGATCAGCGAGCACAGCTCGCTGGCGGGAAGGCCGAGCCGCTGCTCGCACTCCGGATCGAGAAAAAGCAGGGTCCAGCTGGCTTCGTTCAGCCGCTCGAAGCGCAGCATGCCGAGCCGCGAAGGCACTGGCAACTGCGTCACAACCTCGGCCGCCAGCTGGCTCGCGGCATCGGGATGGCTTTTCATTGGGAGGCTGGCTTCCAGTATGCTGACCGAGTCGGGGTCTCGGCCCACTTCACTATCGCGTCGGCTAAGGGTGCATGATGCTATTACGACTGACAAGCAAACTAATTCCCGCCGTGCTCCTCGGCGGCTGCCTGCTGGCCGGCCCGCTGTTTGCCGCCGAGTCCGCGGCGACCCTCGGTGGCGCCGAGCAGGCGCGCTACCTGAGCGAACTCAAGCGCCTGTACCTGACCCAGGATGAGCGCCAGGCGCTGCTGGCGCACAGCAATGATCTGCTCAAGACCTATGCCCTCAGCGCGGCCTACCAGATCGGCCAGGCGCAGCGTCAGGACCGTCTCTACCAGCTGCGTCTGGGCGCACCCGGCGAGCTGCTGTTGCGCGAAGAGACCCGCAACGCTCAGGGCACCGATATCGCCGTGCGCAACCAGCGCATCGCGCTGTTCGGCGTCGACCCCTTTATCCGTTACGACTGCCCGCCCAGTGGCATCAGCTGTGTGCTGTTCAGCCCGCTGGACGGCAGTGTGCTGCTGAGCATCGTGCGCGATCACCAGGGCGCCGCGGAGCTGGCCAAGGCCCTGAGCTTCCTGATCCGCAACCTGCAGAAAGGCTAGGCCGGCGGCCAGGCAAAAAAAACCCCGCCGATGAGGCGGGGTTGAGGGTACGAGCGTGGCATGCTCGAAAGTTGAGGCGGTGCCTTACAGCAGCATGGTGCGGATGTCCGCCAGCACATCGCCGAGACGCTTGGTGAAGCGCGCGGCGGCGGCGCCATTGATCACTCGGTGATCGTAGGACAGCGACAGCGGCAGCATCAGCTTGGGCTGGAAGGCCTTGCCATCCCAGACCGGCTGCATGGTCGCCTTGCTCACGCCGAGGATCGCCACTTCCGGCGCATTGACGATCGGCGTGAAGCCGGTGCCGCCAATGTGCCCGAGGCTGGAGATGGTGAAGCAGGCACCCTGCATGTCGTCCGCCGAGAGCTTCTTGGTGCGCGCCTTCTCCGCCAGGGCGGCGGCCTCGGCGGCCAGCTGCAGCAGGCTCTTCTGGTCGACGTTCTTGATCACCGGCACCAGCAGGCCGTCCGGGGTGTCCACGGCGAAGCCGATGTGCACGTACTTCTTGCGGATCACCGCCTTGCCGCTCGGCGCCAGCGAACTGTTGAAGTCCGGCAGCTCCTTGAGCAGGAACGCGCAGGCCTTGAGCAGCAGCGGCAGCACGGTCAGCTTGACCCCGGCTTTCTCGGCGACCGCCTTCTGCGCGACGCGGAAGGCTTCCAGCTCGGTGATGTCGGCCGAGTCGAACTGGGTCACGTGCGGCACGTTGAGCCAGCTGCGGTGCAGGTTGGCGGCGCCGACCTGCATCAGGCGGGTCATCGCCACTTCTTCCACTTCGCCGAACTTGCTGAAGTCCACGACCGGAATCGGCGGGATGCCGGCGCCGCCGGTGGCGCCGGTGGCGCCGGCCGGCGCCTCCTTGGCCTTCTGCATCATCGCCTTGACGTAGGCCTGCACGTCCTCCTTGAGGATCCGGCCCTTCGGACCGCTGCCGTTGATGGCGGCGAGTTCGACGCCGAACTCGCGGGCCAGCTGGCGTACGGCCGGGCCGGCATGCACCTTGGCGCCGTCACGCCTGGGCGCGGGGCTGACGTTGGCTGCGGCCGCCGCCAGCTTGGCGATGGCGCTGACCTCGGCAGCCACTTCCGGCGAGGCGCCGGGCGGCGTGCTGTGCAGCGCCGGGGCGGCGGCCGGCGCCGGAGCCTGGGCGGCTGCAGGGGCGGCGGCTGCGCCGGTGACCTTGAGCTTGAGGATCAGGTCGCCGGTGCCGACTTCGGCGTCCAGCTGGACTTCCACGCTTTCCACGGTGCCAGCGGCCGGAGAGGGAATCTCCATGCTCGCCTTGTCCGACTCCAGGGTGATCAGCGATTGGTCGGCTTCGACCTTGTCGCCGGCCTTGACCAGGACTTCGATGACCTTGACCTTGCCGTCTGTGCCGATATCCGGCACATGGACGTCTTGCACAGATTCGCTGGCCGGCGCAGCCGCGGGCTGTTCGGCCTTCGCGGCAGGCTTCTCCTGCTGGGGCTCGGTCTTGGCTGGTTGTTCGGCCTTGGGCGCGGCTTCGGCCGCACCCTCGACTTCCAGCTCAAGCAGCTCGTCGCCTTCCTTCAGGCGGTCGCCCAGCTTGACCTTCAGGCTCTTGATCACCCCGGCCTTGGGCGCCGGAATTTCCATGCTGGCCTTGTCCGACTCGAGGGTCAGCAGGCTCTGGTCGGCTTCGATACGGTCGCCGACCTTGACCATCAGCTCGATGACTTCGCCTTCGCCACTGCCGATATCGGGTACGCGGATTAGTTCGCTCACAGTGCGTCTCCTTAGCAGTCCAGCGGGTTGCGTTTTTCCGGGTCGATGCCGAACTTGGCGATGGCCTCGGCCACGACCTTGGGTTCGATATCGCCGCGGTCGGCGAGGGCTTCCAGGGCGGCCAGGACCACCCAGTTACGGTCCACTTCGAAGAAGTGGCGCAGTTTCTTGCGGCTGTCGCTGCGGCCGAAGCCGTCGGTGCCCAGCACCTTGTATTCCTTGCTCGGAACCCACTGGCGGATCTGGTCGGCGAACAGCTTCATGTAGTCGGTGCTGGCGATGACCGGGCCCTGACGGCCTTTCAGGCACTGCTCGACGTAGGTCAGCTGCGGCTTCTGCTCCGGGTGCAGGCGGTTGTGACGCTCCACGGCCAGGCCTTCGCGGCGCAGTTCGTTGAAGCTGGTGACGCTCCACACATCGGACGCGACGTTGTACTCGTCGCGCAGGATCTTCGCCGCGGCGCGCACTTCGCGCAGGATGGTGCCGCTGCCCAGCAGTTGTACGTGGTGGGCGGCTTCCTTCTTGTCCTCTTCGAGCAGGTACATGCCCTTGATGATGCCTTCCTCGACACCTTCGGGCATGGCCGGCTGCTGATAGGCCTCGTTCATCACGGTGATGTAGTAGAAGACGTTTTCCTGCTCTTCCATCATCCGCCGCGTGCCTTCGCGAATGATCACCGCCAGCTCGTAGCCGTAGGTCGGATCGTAGGTGCGGCAGTTGGGGATGGTTGCGGCCATCAGGTGGCTGTGGCCGTCCTCGTGCTGCAGGCCTTCGCCGTTGAGCGTGGTGCGCCCGGCGGTACCGCCGATCAGGAAGCCGCGGGTGCGGCTGTCGCCGGCTGCCCAGGCCAAGTCGCCGATGCGCTGGAAACCGAACATCGAGTAGAAGATGTAGAACGGCAGCATCGGCTGGTTGTGGCAGCTGTAGCTGGTGCCCGCGGCGATGAACGAGCTCATGGCGCCGGCTTCGTTGATGCCTTCCTCGAGGATCTGGCCCTTCTTGTCCTCGCGGTAGAACATCACCTGGTCCTTGTCCACCGGCTCATACAGCTGGCCGACCGAGGAGTAGATGCCGAGCTGGCGGAACATGCCTTCCATGCCGAAGGTGCGCGCCTCGTCGGGAATGATCGGCACGATGCGCTCGCCCAGCTCCTTGTCCTTGACCAGCTGCGCGAGGATGCGCACGAAGGCCATGGTGGTGGAGATTTCGCGGTCGCCGGAGCCGTCGAGGATGGCCTTGAGGGTGTCCAGCGGCGGGGTCGGCACGGCGAAGCTGTTGACCCGGCGCTGCGGCACGAAGCCGCCCAGGGCTTCACGCTTCTTGCGCAGGTACTTGCCTTCGGCGCTGTCGGGTGCCGGCTTGAAGAACGGCAGGTTCTCCAGTTCGTCGTCCTTGACCGGGATGTCGAAGCGGTCGCGGAATTTCTTCAGGCTGTCGACATCGACCTTCTTGGTGTTGTGGGCGGTGTTCTTCGCCTCGCCAGCACCGGTGCCATAACCCTTGACGGTCTTGGCCAGGACGACGGTCGGTTGACCCTTGTGGTTGACCGCCTGGTGATAGGCCGCATAGACCTTGTAGGGGTCGTGGCCGCCGCGGTTGAGCTTCCAGATCTCGTCATCGGAGAGGTCCTTGACCATCTCCTTGAGTTCCGGGCTGTTGAAGAAGTGCTCGCGCACGAAGGCGCCGTCTTTGGCCTTGTAGTTCTGGTACTCGCCGTCGATCACTTCGTCCATGCGCCGTTGCAGGATGCCGTCGACGTCTTTGGCCAGCAGCGGGTCCCAGAAACGGCCCCAGACCACCTTGTTGACGTTCCAGCCGCCGCCGCGGAACACGCCTTCGAGTTCCTGGATGATCTTGCCGTTGCCGCGTACCGGGCCGTCTAGGCGCTGCAGGTTGCAGTTGATGACGAAGATCAGGTTGTCCAGTTTCTCGCGGCCGGCCAGGGAAATGGCGCCGAGGGATTCCGGCTCGTCGCACTCGCCGTCACCCATGAAGCACCAGACCTTCTGCTTGCCGGCGGGGATGAAGCCGCGGGCTTCCAGGTACTTCATGAAGCGCGCCTGGTAGATAGCCTGGATCGGGCCGAGGCCCATGGACACGGTGGGGAACTGCCAGAAGTCCGGCATCAGCCAGGGGTGCGGGTAGGACGACAGGCCCTGACCGTCCACTTCCTGGCGGAAATTCTTCAGCTGCTCTTCGCTGATCCGGCCTTCCATGAAGGCGCGGGCATAGATGCCGGGTGAGGCATGGCCCTGATAGAACACCAGGTCGCCGCCGTGTTCTTCGGTCGGGGCCTGGAAGAAGTAGTTGAAGCCGATGTCGTACAGGGTCGCCGAGGAGGCGAAGCTGGAGATGTGACCGCCCAGGTCCGGGTCCTGCAGGTTGGTGCGCATCACCATGGCCAGCGCGTTCCAGCGCACCAGCGAGCGGATGCGGCGTTCCATGAACAGGTCGCCGGGCATGCGGGCTTCGTGGGTGACCGGAATGGTGTTGCGATAGGGCGTGGTGATGGCGTACGGCAACTGGGAACCACTGCGGGTAGCCAGCTCGCCCATGCGGGTCATCAGGTAATGTGCGCGGTCTTCACCCTCATGGTCGAGGACGGACTCAAGCGCGTCCAGCCATTCCTGGGTTTCGACGGGATCGAGGTCTTGCATGGCTTGCTCCAGGGCGGAAAGGCTTCCAGAATCGGAGGCCAGGGGTTCGTGGCCGGCTTCGTGAGCGGGTCACGTAAATTCTTGTTTACCGGGGGTAGGACCGGCTCCGTGTAGTTTTACTACATATCGACGGCGATTTCAGCCCTTGGGATACAATCTTTAGTAGCAAAACTACACTTTATTTTGGCTGTTCGTCGCGTGTCCCGCGGCGAGGTCCGTGGAATACAGCTGTTCCCGGCGCCACCCGCAGCCCGCCGAAAAGGATAGACCATGAGCTTGCCGGTGCTGGTCTCTTTGCCCGCTTCCCTCGACTCCCTTGCCTTGCGCGCCGAGCAGTCCTTGCGCGCGGTTCTGGCCGATCTGGGCACTGCTGCCGAGGCGCGCTTCGACGCCTGGCCGCAGGCCCGTCGTGACGCCTGGCGCCGGGTGTCCGCGGCCAGCGATTTCGTCCTGCAGCAGGCCTTGCGTGATCCGCTGATGCTGCTGGAGCTGGCAGATTCCGGGGAGCTGGAGCGCAGCCTGTCGGCCGGGGAGTTGCGCGCTCAGTTGGTCGTCGCGCTAGACGGCTGTGCCGACGAGGATGAGTTGGGGCAGCGTCTGCGGCGCTTCCGCAACCGCCAGCAGTTGCGCATCATCTGGCGCGACATCGGCCGCCAGGCGGATCTGCAGGAAACCTGCCGCGATCTTTCCGACCTCGCCGACGCCTGCATCGACCTGGCCTACCACTGGCTCTATCCCCACCACTGCGCGCAGTTCGGCACGCCGATCGGGCGGCGCAGTGGCCAGGCCCAGCACATGGTGATCCTCGGCATGGGCAAGCTCGGCGCCCATGAGCTCAACCTGTCTTCGGACATCGACCTGATCTTCGGCTACCCGGAGGGCGGCGAGACCGAAGGGGTGAAGCGTCCCCTGGATAATCAGGAGTTCTTCATCCGCCTGGGCCAGCGGTTAATCAAGGCGTTGGACGCCATCACCGTCGAGGGCTTCGTGTTCCGCACCGACATGCGCCTGCGCCCCTACGGCTCCTCCGGCGCCCTGGTGTTCAGCTTCAATGCGCTGGAGCAGTACTACCAGGACCAAGGCCGCGACTGGGAGCGCTACGCCATGATCAAGGCGCGGGTGGTCGGCGGCGATCCGCTCGCCGGCGAGCAGCTGCTGGAAATGCTGCGCCCCTTCGTCTATCGGCGCTACCTGGACTTCTCCGCCATCGAGGCGCTGCGCAGCATGAAGCTGCTGATCCAGCAGGAAGTGCGGCGCAAGGGCATGGCCGACAACATCAAGCTGGGCGCCGGCGGCATTCGCGAGGTGGAGTTCATCGCCCAGGCCTTCCAGCTGATCCATGGCGGGCGCGACCTCAGCCTGCAGCAGCGGCCTCTGTTGAAGGTGCTGGCCACGCTGGCAGGGCAGGGCTACCTGCCGGACGCGGTGGTCGAGGAATTGCGCGAGGGCTACGAGTTCCTGCGCTACACCGAACATGCCCTGCAGGCGATCGACGACCGGCAGACGCAGATGTTGCCGGACAACCAGCAGGACCGGGCGCGGGTGGCCTTCATGCTCGGCTTCGCCAGCTGGGACGCCTTTCATCAGCAGTTGATGCACTGGCGCGGACGGGTCGACTGGCATTTCCGCCAGGTCATCGCCGATCCGGACGAGGATCAGGATGGCGCGGTCGACGAGGTGATCGGCGGCGAGTGGCTGCCGCTGTGGGAGGACGCCCAGGACGAGGCCGCCGCCTGTCGCCAGCTCAGCGATGCCGGCTTTGTCGACGCCCCGGCGGCTCGGCAGCGCCTGGCCGGCCTGCGCAACGGTAATCAGGTGCGGGCCATGCAGCGGCTCGGCCGCGAGCGCCTGGACGCCTTTATTCCCCGATTGTTGGCGCAGGCGGTGGAGCACGAGGAGCCGGACCTGGTGCTGGAGCGGGTGCTGCCGCTGGTCGAGGCGGTGGCGCGGCGCTCGGCCTATCTGGTCCTGCTGACGGAGAATCCCGGGGCCCTGCAGCGCCTGCTGACCCTGTGCGCGGCCAGTCCGTGGATCGCCGAACAGATCGCCCGCTTCCCGCTGCTGCTCGACGAGCTGCTCAACGAAGGCCGGCTGTTCAAACCGCCCCAGGCGCCCGAGCTGGCCGCCGAGTTGCGCGAGCGGCTGATGCGCATCCCCGAGGACGATCTGGAGCAGCAGATGGAGGCGCTGCGCCACTTCAAGCTGGCCCACCGCTTGCGCGTCGCCGCCTCGGAGATCGCCGGCACCCTGCCGCTGATGAAGGTCAGCGACTACCTGACCTGGCTGGCCGAGGCGATTCTCGACCAGGTGCTGGCCCTGGCCTGGCGCCAGACCGTGGTCAAACACGGCGCGCCGCGCCGCGCCGATGGCAGTCCCTGCGACCCCGATTTCATCATCGTCGGCTATGGCAAGGTCGGTGGCATCGAGCTGGGGCATGGCTCGGACCTGGACCTGGTGTTCATCCATGATGGCGACCCCCAGGCCGAGACCGACGGCGCCAAGCCCATCGATGGCGCGCAGTTCTTCACTCGCCTGGGCCAGCGCATCATTCACCTGTTGACCACCCAGACCAACTCCGGCCAGCTCTACGAGGTGGATATGCGCCTGCGCCCCTCCGGCGCCGCGGGCTTGCTGGTCAGCTCCCTCGGGGCCTTCCAGCGCTACCAGGAAAACGAGGCCTGGACCTGGGAGCATCAGGCGCTGGTGCGCGCCCGGGTGCTGGTCGGCTGTCAGCGGGTGGCCAAGGCCTTCGAGGCGGTACGCGCCGCGGTGCTCGGGGGTGAGCGCGATCTCGACAAGCTGCGCGCGGAAGTCAGCGAGATGCGCGCCAAGATGCGCGACAACCTCGGCAGCAAGGCCACCGCCGCCGGCACCGCGGCCAATGCCTTCGAGGCCTCGGCGCCCTTCGATCTCAAGCAGGATGCCGGAGGTATCGTCGATATCGAATTTATGGTGCAATACGCGGCCCTGGCCTGGTCGCGACAGTACCCGGAGTTGCTCGAGTTCACCGACAACATCCGCATCCTGGAAGGGCTGGAGCGCGTCGGCCTGCTGCCCGGAGAAGATGCCCTGCTGTTGCAGGAGGTCTACAAGGCCTATCGCTCGGCGGCCCACCGGCAGGCGCTGCAGAAGCAGCCCGGGGTGGTGAGTGGCGACCAGTTCCACGCCGAACGACGCAGCGTGCTGCGCATCTGGCAGGCGCTTGGCTTGAACTGAATGAGTGCCGATCGGCAGGCGCAGCGTCCGCCGGTGGCAGTGTACGAAGCGAATTTGAGGAGCAGGCAACTATGTCGATGGCCGATCGTGATGGTGTGATTTGGTATGACGGCAAGCTGGTGCCGTGGCGCGACGCCACCACCCATGTGCTGACCCACACCCTGCACTATGGCATGGGCGTGTTCGAGGGCGTGCGCGCCTACAACACCCCCGATGGCACGGCGATCTTCCGCCTGCAGGCGCACACCGATCGGCTGTTCGATTCGGCCCACATCATGGGCATGAAGATCCCCTTCAGCAAAGACGAGATCAACGAGGCGACCCGCGCCGCGGTGCGCGAGAACAATCTGGAAAGCGCCTATATCCGCCCGATGGTGTTCTACGGATCCGAAGCCATGGGCCTGCGCGCCAGCGGCCTGAAGGTCCAGGTGATCGTGGCAGCGTGGAACTGGGGCGCCTACATGGGCGACGAGGCCCTGCAGGTCGGCATCAAGGTGCGCACCAGCTCCTTCACCCGGCATCACGTCAACATCTCCATGACCCGGGCCAAGGCCAACGGCAACTACATCAACTCGATGCTGGCCCTGCAGGAAGCCATCTCCGGTGGCGCCGACGAGGCCATGCTTCTGGATCCGGAAGGCTACGTGGCCGAGGGTTCGGGGGAGAACATCTTCCTGGTCAAGGATGGCGTGGTGTACACCCCGGAGGTCACCTCCTGCCTCAACGGCATCACCCGCAACACCGTGCTGACCCTGGCCGAGGAGCTGGGCATCAAGGTGATCGAGAAGCGCATCACCCGCGACGAGGTGTACATCGCCGACGAGGCCTTCTTCACCGGCACCGCCGCCGAGGTCACGCCGATCCGCGAAGTGGACGGCCGGCAGATCGGCGCCGGGCGCCGTGGCCCGGTGACCGAAAAGCTGCAGACCGCCTACTTCGACCTGGTGACCGGCAAGACCCGCAACCACGCCGAGTGGCGCACCCTGGTCAAATAAGCTCGCGGGACGGGCAGCCGCCCGTCGATGCGGTGGGTGGTCGCGCACTGAGCGACAAGGCAACTACAACCGGGAGGCGCAAGCCTCCTCGGTCGTTTCTGGGATAGGCATGAGAATACTGATCGTAGGCCCCAGCTGGGTGGGCGACATGGTGATGGCGCAGACGCTGTTCCAGTGCCTGAAGCAGCGCCACGGCGACTGCGATATCGACGTACTGGCGCCGGAATGGAGCCGGCCGATCCTCGAGCGCATGCCCGAGGTGCGGCGAGCCCTGAGTTTTCCCCTTGGCCACGGCGTGCTGCAGCTGGCGACCCGCCGGCGCATCGGCAAGTCCCTGGTCGGTCAGTACGATCAGGCGATCCTGCTGCCCAACTCGCTCAAGTCGGCCCTGGTGCCGTTCTTCGCCGGCATTGCCAAGCGCACCGGCTGGAAGGGCGAGATGCGCTACGGCCTGCTCAACGATGTGCGCAAGCTGGACAAGCAGCGCTACCCGCTGATGATCGAGCGCTTCATGGCGCTGGCCTTCGAACCCGGCGCGCAGCTGCCGCGTCCCTATCCGCGGCCCAGCCTGCAGATCGAGGCGGCCAGTCGCGACGCGGCCCTCGGCCGCTTCGCCCTGAGCCTGGATCGACCGGTGCTGGCGCTCTGTCCCGGCGCCGAGTTCGGCGAGGCCAAGCGCTGGCCCAGCGAACACTACGCCAGGGTCGCCGAGGCCAAGATCCGCGCCGGCTGGCAGGTCTGGCTGTTCGGCTCGAAGAACGATCATCCGGTCGGCGAGGACATTCGCGCGCGGCTGATTCCCGGCTTGCGCGAGGAGGCGGTCAACCTCGCCGGCGAGACCAGCCTGGCCGAGGCCATCGACCTGCTGTCCTGCGCCACGGCGGTGGTGTCCAACGATTCCGGCCTGATGCACGTGGCCGCGGCGCTCAATCGGCCGCTGGTGGCGGTCTACGGCTCGACCTCGCCGCAGTTCACCCCGCCGCTGGCCGAGCAGGTGGAGATCGTCCGGCTGGGCCTGGAGTGCAGCCCCTGCTTCGACCGCACCTGTCGCTTCGGTCACTACAACTGCCTGCGCGAGCTGGCGCCGCAGCCAGTGCTGGAGGCCCTGGATCGCCTGGTCGGCGATCCGATCGAGCCGGTCGAGGTCGATTGATGCGGGTGCTGCTGATCAAGACGTCCTCCCTGGGCGATGTGGTGCACAGCCTGCCGGCGCTCACCGACGCGGCCCGGGCCATCCCCGGGATCCAGTTCGACTGGGTGGTGGAGGAGGGTTTCGCCGAGATTCCGGCCTGGCACCCGGCGGTGGCCCGGGTGATTCCGGTGGCCATCCGCCGCTGGCGCAAGAACCTCTGGCAGACCCTGAGCAATGGCGAGTGGCGCCGCTTCAAGCAGCGCCTGGGCGAGACCCGTTACGACCTGGTGATCGATGCCCAGGGCCTGCTCAAGAGCGCCTGGCTGACCCGCTACGTCAAGGCGCCGGTGGCCGGCCTGGATCGCGACTCGGCACGCGAGCCCATCGCCAGCCGTTTCTATGACCGGACCTATAACGTGCCCCGCGAGCAGCATGCCCTGGAACGCGTGCGCCAGCTGTTCGCCCAGGCGCTGGACTATCCGCTGCCGGCCGGCCTCGGCGATTACGGCTTGAACCGGGCCCAGCTCGCCGGCGCTGCGACGCAGCCCTATGTGCTGTTCCTGCATGGCACCACCTGGCCGAGCAAGCATTGGCCGGAGGCCTACTGGCGCGAGCTGGCCGAGCAGCTCAGCGAGCAGGGCTGGGCGCTTCGCCTGCCCTGGGGCAATGAGCAGGAGCGGGCGCGGGCCGAGCGCATCGCCGCCGGCCTGGACAACGCCGCGGTACTGCCCAGGTTGAACCTGGCCGGAGTGGCCAAGGTGATCGCCGGGGCCCAGGCCTGCGTGGCGGTGGACACCGGTCTGGGCCACCTGGCCGCCGCGCTGGATGTGCCGAGCATCTCCCTCTACGGACCGACCCTGCCGGGGCGCGTCGGCGCCTATGGCCGGGCGCAGATCCACCTGTGCGCCAGCGGGCCCAATGCCGGCCTCGGCGACCGCCACAAACCCTGCCTCGACGAGCTGCGCCCCGAACGGGTGGCCACCGAGTTGCAGGCGTTGTTGCTGGCCGAGGAAATCGTCTGATGCAGCTGGCTTTTATCCTCTACAAGTATTTCCCCTACGGCGGCCTGCAGCGCGACTTCATGCGCATCGCCCTGGAGTGCCAGAAGCGCGGCCACGCCATTCGCGTCTATACGCCGATCTGGGAGGGCGAAGTGCCGGCGGGTTTCGAGGTGGTGGTGGTGCCGGTCAAGGCGCTGTTCAACCACCGGCGCAACGAGAAGCTCACCGCCTGGGTCGAGGCCGACCTGGCCCGGCGCCCGGTCGAGCGAGTGATCGGCTTCAACAAGATGCCCGGGCTGGATGTCTACTACGCCGCCGACGGCTGTTTCGAGGACAAGGCGCAGACCCTGCGCAATCCCTTGTACCGCCGCTGGGGGCGCTACAAGCACTTCGCCGACTACGAGCGGGCGGTGTTCGCCCCCGAGTCTAAGACCGAGATCCTGATGATTTCCGAGGTGCAGCAGCCGCTGTTCGTCAAGCACTACGCCACCCCGGCCGAGCGCTTCCACCTGCTGCCGCCGGGCATCGCCCAGGATCGCCGGGCGCCGGCCAATGCCGCGCAGATCCGCGCCGAGTTCCGCGCCGAGTTCGGCCTGGCGGACGACGAGCTGCTGCTGGTGCAGATCGGCTCCGGCTTCAAGACCAAGGGCCTGGATCGCAGCCTCAAGGCGGTCGCCGCGCTGCCGCGCGAGCTGCGCCAGCGCACCCGGCTGATCGTCATCGGCCAGGACGACCCCAAGCCCTTCCTGCTGCAGATCAAGGCCCTGGGCATCTCCGAGCAGGTGCAGATACTCAAGGGCCGCAGCGACATTCCGCGCTTCCTCCTCGGCGCCGACCTGCTGATCCATCCGGCCTACAACGAGAACACCGGCACCGTGCTGCTGGAGGCCCTGGTCGCCGGCCTGCCGGTGCTGGTCACCGATGTCTGCGGCTATGCCCACTACATCGCCGAGGCCGACGCCGGCCGGGTGCTGAGCAGTCCCTTCGAGCAGCAGCAGCTCAACCGCAACTTGCGCGAGATGCTCGAGGACGATGCCCAGCGCGGCCAGTGGCAGCGCAACGGCCTGGCCTACGCCGACTCGGCTGACCTGTATTCCATGCCGCAGCGGGCGGCCGATGTGATTCTGGCGGAGCGTCCATGAAGTTGTTGTTGAACGAGCCGTTCAAGAGTCTGTGGGCCGGCAAGGACCCCTTCGTCGAGGTCGAGGCCCTGCAGGGCCAGGTCTACCGCGAGCTGGAGGGCCGGCGCACCCTGCGCACCGAGGTGGCCGGGCGTGGCTATTTCGTCAAGATCCACCGCGGCATCGGCTGGGGCGAGATCGCCAAGAACCTGTTCAGCGCCAAGCTCCCGGTGCTCGGCGCCGGCCAGGAATGGCGAGCCCTCGAGCGTCTGCACCAGGCCGGCGTGCCGACCATGACCGCGGTGGCCTACGGCGAGCGCGGTGGCAATCCGGCCAGCCAGCACTCCTTTATCGTCACCGAGGAGCTGGCGCCGACCGTCAGCCTGGAAGACTTCAGCCTCGACTGGCAACGCCAGCCGCCAGAGCCGGCGCTCAAGCGCGCATTGATCGCCGAAGTGGCGAACATGACCGGCACCATGCACCGCGCCGGGGTCAACCACCGCGACTGCTATATCTGCCACTTCCTGTTGCACACCGACCGAGCGGTGGCGGCCGGCGATTTCCGCCTGTCGCTGATCGACCTGCACCGCGCCCAGACCCGCGCCGCGGTGCCGCGCCGCTGGCGCGACAAGGACCTGGCCGGGCTGTACTTCTCCGCCCTGAACATCGGCCTCAGTCGGCGCGACAAGCTGCGCTTCCTCAAGGCCTATTTCCGCCTGCCGCTGCGCCAGGTCCTGCGTGATGAGGCGCGCCTGCTCGCCTGGCTGGAGCGCCGTGCCGACAAGCTCTACGCACGCAAGCAGCGTTATGGGGATGCGCTCTGATGGCTGGCTGGACACTGCAACCCGAATACGCCGGGCGGGCCGCCGAGTTCGGCAGCCTGGAGGCGGTCTTCGCCCTTGAGGGCGAGCGCATCACCAGTGACCCGCTGTCCGAGGTGATCCGCATCGAGCGCGATGGGGTGCGCTACTACGTCAAGCGCTACTGGGGCGCCGGCAAGGGATTGCGCCGCTATATCGGCCGTCCGCGGGTCAAGGCCGAGTGGCAGAACCTCAAGCACTTCGCCAGGTGGGGCATTCCCACCGCGCCCATCGTCGCCTACGGCCTGGAGCGCCAGCTCGGCGCCTTCGTCCGCGGCGCCCTGGTCACCCGCGAGCTGCCGGACACCCTGGACATGAACCACCTGGCGCTGCGCGACCATCCCTGGCTGCGCGATCGCCACTGGGTCGACCGCATCAGCCGCCAGCTGGCCGCGGCGACGCGCGCCCTGCATGGGCACCACTTCACCCATAACGACCTGAAGTGGCGCAACCTGCTGGTCAACGAGCAGGCCGAGCTGTTCTTCATCGACTGCCCGACCGGCGCCTTCTGGTGGGGCCCCCTGCTGCGCTACCGGGTCATCAAGGACCTGGCCTGCCTGGACAAGGTGGCCAAGCGCGCGTTGTCGCGCAGCCAGCGCCTGCGCTTCTACTTGCAGTACCGCGGGCACCGGCGCCTGAGCGCACGGGACAAGCGGCGCATCCGCCAGATCGTCGGGTTTTTCGAGGGCCGCGAATGAGCGACTTTATCGCCGCCGAGGACCGCGCACTGCTCGAGCGCCATGGCCTGGCCAGCTTCTCCGCGCTATGGGCGCTGGAGCTGGAGGCGGTGGACGAGCCGAATACCGAACGCGGCGGTTGGAGCAGCGTCTATCGCCTGGAGCTGGGCGACGCGGCCTTCTACCTCAAGCGCCAGAGCAACCACCTGACCCGCAGCGTGCTGCATCCCCTGGGCGAGCCGACCTTCGCCCGCGAGTTCCGCAACATCCAGCGTTATCGCCGGCTGGGCATCCCGGCCTTGCAGGCCGCCTTCTTCGCCGAGCGCCGTGTGCCGGGAGAACGCCGCGCGGTGCTGCTGACCCGCGCCCTGGACGGCTGGCTGGACCTGGACCACTGGCTGCAGGGCTGGTCCGCCCTCGACGAGCCTCGGCGCCAGGGCATTCTGCGCGCCTGCGGGGCGCTGGCCAGGCGCCTGCACGGGGCGGGGCAGGTGCATGGCTGTTTCTACCCCAAACATATATTCCTGCGCGAGGCGGGCGGCGGCTTCGACGCCCAGTTGATCGACCTGGAGAAGACCCGGCCGCTGCTGTTCGGCGAGCGCGACCGGATCAAGGATCTCGAGCCGCTGCTGCGCCGCGCTGGCGCCTGGGGCGAGGACGAGGTGCGCCAGCTGTTGGCGGCCTACCTGTCATCCGGCGCCGAACTGGAGCGCTGGAGCAGCCGCCTGGGCCGGCGTCGCCAGGACAAGGAGGGGCGCCGATGACCCTGGCCGAGCTGGCGCGCGCCGGCAGGACGCCCACACTGCCTCTGCAGCTGGAGCTGGAAGATGCCGCCGGACCGGCCGTGCTGACCCTGAGCAGCCTGCTGCGCGTGCTGCCGGGCCAGCGCTACGTCGGCCTGGCCGAATGGCGCGGGCGCAAGGTGCTGGCCAAGCTGCTGGTCGGGGCCAGGGCGGCGCGACATTTCCGCCGCGAGCTGGACGGTGCGCGTCTGCTCGCCGGGCAGGGGCTGGCGACGCCGCTGCTGCTGGCCGACGGCCTGCGCGAGGGTGAGGGCGGCTGGCTGCTGTTCGACTACCTGGAGGGCGCCGAAAGCCTGTGGGACGCCTGGCGTCAGGTCGAGCCGCAGCCGTTGCTCAGCGCCGCTCAGCAGGCGGTGCTGGGCGAGGCCCTGGCGACGGTGGCGCAGCTGCATGCCAGGGGGCTGTGGCAGGCCGACCTGCACCTGGACAATCTGCTGCGGCATGGGGGGCGGTTGCTGGTCATCGACGGCGGCGGGGTGCAGGCGCAGGTCCCGGGGCAACCCCTGTCGCGGGAGTTGGTGCTGGAGAATCTCGGGATACTGTTCGCCCAGCTTCCAGTCGAGCTGGAGCCCTTTATCGAAGAGCTGCTGGTGCACTATCTGCTGGTCAACGGCGAGCATGCCCTGCCGCTGGAGGCGCTGCTCGAGGAGACCGCCAAGGTGCGCCGTTGGCGCCTGCGCGACTACCTGCGCAAGGTCGCCCGCGACTGCAGTCTGTTCAGCGCCAAGGTCGGCGCCTTCGGTCTGCGGGTGGTACGCCGGGAGCAGGAAGCGGCGCTGCAGCCGCTGCTGGCCGATCTCGACCGCCTCACCGAGCAGGGCCATGTCTACAAGACCGGCGGCGCCGCCACCGTGGCGCGGGTCGAACTGGACGGCCGCCCGCTGGTGGTCAAGCGCTACAACATCAAGCACTTCGGTCACTGGCTGAAGCGTTTCTGGCGGCCGAGCCGGGCCTGGCACAGCTGGGTCGAGGGCAATCGCCTGGAGCTGCTCGGCATCGCCACGCCGCGCCCGCTGGCGGTGCTGGAGCGGCGCTGGTGCTGGCTGCGCGGTCGTGCCTACCTGATTACCGAATACTGCGGCGGGCAGGATATAATCGCGCGTTTTCGGCCGTACTTGGATACAGAAGGGCGCAGTTCGCCCCCTGAGCACGAACTCCTGGCGCTGGATCGCTTGTTCGCCGCCTTGGTGCGCGAGCGCATCAGCCACGGCGATTTCAAGGGGCACAACCTGTTCTGGGATGGCCAGGAACAGGGCGGCAGATGGGCCTTGATCGACCTCGATGCCATGTGCCAGCACCACAGCATGCGCAGTTTCGCCCGGGCCTATGCCCGCGACCGCGCGCGATTCCTGCGCAACTGGCCGGCCGACTCGGCGCTTCACCAGTTGCTCGACCAACGTTTACCGCAGGTGCCCGGCACCTGCCCTGAATAGAGGCAAAACCAGTGGCACTGACCATTCTCGGCCTTTCCGGCGCCCTCAGTCATGATCCGTCGGCAGCCCTGTATATCGATGGCAAGCTGATCGCGGCCGCTGAAGAAGAACGCTTCGTGCGCGACAAGCACGCCAAGAACCGCATGCCCTACGAGTCGGCCAAGTTCTGCCTGGAGCAGGCCGGGATCAAGCCCGCGGATGTCGACGTGGTGGCGATTCCCTTCGCCCCCATCAGCCTGTTCGGCGAGGCCCGCTGGCATTACGCCAAGCGCTACTGGTACGCCCCGGACCGCGCCCTCGATGCGATCCTGATGGGCAACCGGCGCTACAAGCGCTACCGCAAGAAGATCGTCTGGTGCCTGGAGCAGCTGGGCTTCGATGCGAAGAAGGTCAAGATCGAGCCGGTCGAGCACCACCTGGCCCATGCCTCCAGCGCCTACCACTGCTCGGGTTTCAAGGAGAAGACGGCGATCCTCGGCATCGATGGCAAGGGCGAGTACGCCACCACCTTCTTCGGCTATGGCGAGAACGGCAAGATCCACAAGATCAAGGAATTCTACGATCCAGATTCGCTCGGCGGCCTGTACGGCGCGATCACCGAGTTCCTCGGTTTCGAGATGCTCGACGGCGAGTTCAAGGTCATGGGCATGGCGCCCTACGGCGACGCCAGCAAGTACGACTTCTCCCGTCTGGCGACCTTCGAGAACGGCCAGCTGGTGATCAACACCGACTACGCCAACGTAATCGGCCTGCGCCGCTACAAGGAGAAGGGCAAGGGCTTCTACTTCTCCAAGAAGCTGATCGAGTGGCTGGGGCCCAAGCGCGAAGGCGACATCGCCGACGACCCCTACATCCACTACGCCGCCAGCATGCAGGCGCTGTTCGAGAAGCTGGCGCTGCAGATGATGGACCACTACCTCGGCGACATCATCAAGGAGACCGGCAAGATAGCCTTCGCCGGCGGCTGCGCGCTGAACGTCAAGCTCAACCAGAAGATCATCGCCCGCCCCGAGGTCAAGGAGCTGTTCGTCCAGCCGGCCTCCGGTGACGCCGGCACCGCGGTCGGCGCCGCCGCCTATGTGTCGCACCAGCGCGGCGTGCCGGTGGAGAAGATGGAGCACGTCTACCTCGGCCCGTCCTACTCCAACGAAGACGTCATCGCCGCCTGCGCGCGCCACCCGAGCAAGCCCAGGTTCAAGCAGATCGCCGACATGCCCCAGCGCATCGCCAGGATCATGGTCGACGGCAACCCGGTGGCCTGGTTCCAGGGGCGCATGGAGTTCGGCCCGCGGGCCCTCGGCGGTCGCTCGATCATCGGTTGCCCGAGCATCCCCGGGGTGGCCGACCGGATCAACGAACAGATCAAGTTCCGCGAGCGCTGGCGCCCCTTCTGCCCGTCGATGCTCGACACCGTCGGCCCGCAGATGCTCAAGGTCGACCACCCGAGCCCGTTCATGACCTTCACCTTCGAGGTCAACGAGGAGTGGAAGGCCCGCGTCGGCGAAGTGGTGCACGAGGACGGCACCTCCCGCGCCCAGGTGCTCAAGCGCGAGTACAACCCGCGCTACTACGACATGATGCTGGAGCTGGAGAAGCTCACCGGCAACGGCGTGTCGCTGAACACCTCGCTGAACCGCCGCGGCGAACCGATGATCTGCTCGCCGACCGATGCCCTGAACATGTTCCACGGCTCCGACCTGCAGTACCTGATCATGGAGGACATCCTCGTGGTCAAGGACGGCAAGGACTGGTATGAGCAGGCCTGAGCCGCTGATCAGCGTCATCATCCCGACGTATAACTACGCCCATCTGCTGCCGAGAGCCCTAAACTCGGTATTTCAGCAGATGGCTGAGGACGTCGAGTTGATCGTGGTCAATGATGGTTCTCGGGATAATACCGGCGAAGTTTTGGCCGCATATCAAAGGCAACAAATTCAAGGTTTTCGAGTCGAACACCAAGTGAACGCTGGGGCGGCCGCTGCGCGCAATAGTGGTATTCGCTTGGCTCGTGGGCGCTTTGCATTATTGCTGGACGCGGACGATGAGCTGCTCCCGGGCGCTTTGAGTTGCCTGAGGGAGGTGTTGGCCCACAACCCTGAGGCGGGGCTGGTTCTTGGCGCGCAGGTGTCAGTGTATCCCGACGGTCGTGAGCGGATCCGATTGCCCACGCCGGTTACTAACACTCACTCCCCTTGCGAGTTGACCCGGCGATACTTGCTGGAAAAGAAAATATCGATATCTCACTGCTGTACGCTCTTTCGGCGTGATCTTTTGTTGCAGCGTCCTTACCCCGAAAGTTTGCGTACTGGCGAGGATGTTCCGGTTTTTGCCTATCTCTTGGTCAATGCATTGGTTGTAACAACCGCGCGTCCTCTGGCCAGAATCCACAAGCATTCAGATAGCCTGCGACACAATCGTGAGGATGAAGAGGTCGTCGCGCAAAGGATGGTCCGGGAGGTTTTCGCGGGCCTTCCGCACGAGTGCCAGCAGCTACGCCGCCAATATGAAGCGCAGCGCTACTTGTCCTTGTTTCGCGCAGCCGTGTTAGGGGGGGATCGGGAGGCAGCAAAACGGTTCTATTGGCATGCCTTAGAACTGCACCCTTACCAGGCACTGCGTTGGAGCTATCTGCGCAAGGCGCTTCGGTTGCTAGGAAGGGGAACGCGCAATCGGCGCTAACGGTAATGTATGGAGCGGTAATGCAAGTGTTGATCAGACAGATAGGTATGCTTTCTTCGCCTCATTGGGCTTTTTGGGGCAGTTTGTTGCTCTCTTTTATCGCTGTATTAGGCGTGGCAACGGTCGGAAAAGATGCCGCGTTCTATCTGGACATTGCTCAGCGCTCGGTAGAGCAGGGGCCTCTTGTTGCGTTCAAGGTGTTCAACTGGCCTTGGTTTCCTTTGTTGTTAGCGGGCACTCATGTGCTTACAGGGCTACCGCTTGAGGCCAGTGCTTACCTCTGGTGCGCGTTCTTCTTGGCTGGAACCTGTGCGCTGCTAGTCGACTGCGTGCGGCGGAGCTTTCCTGGGGCGGCGCCATGGGCTTGTCTCGTTGTGCTGTCAGTTCCGGCATTCAACTCCTTTCGTAGCGATATCCTGCGAGAGTATGGGTTCTGGTTTTTTTCGGTATTGGCGCTTTGGCTCGCGCTGCGTTGGTATGAGCGCAGAAGCTGGTTTGGTGCGGTCGCAATTCAGGTGTCGATCGTTATGGCGGCTTTATTTCGGCTGGAAGCTATATTGCTGATCGCGGCGATAAATTTCTGCCTGTTGCCCGATCTGAGTCGGCGTGGTGGTTGGATGGCATTACTTAAGCTTAATGCCTTGCCAATTTTTGTGGCGCTGGTCGGCCTTACGGTGCTGTATCAGCAGGGCGGATTTAGCCAAGGACGGATAGAGTATTTCCTGTCGATGCTCAATCCAGGCCAGGTCCATAGCAAGTTGTTGGTGATGGCGCAGGAGATGTCTGATGCCGTCTTGAACAAGTACTCATCGGATGATGCAATTGTTCTGCTTCTTTCGGGGATGTTAACGGTGATCGCGCTAAGCTTCATCAAGCTGTGTGGCCCTTTCGCCTTGCCGTACCTTAGTCGTCTAGCTTGGGGCTCTGCTCTTCAGTACTGGCGGGCGTACAAGCCATTCGCTTTGGCGATGGCAATATATGTCATAGTGCTGTTGCTCTTCTTTATTCAGGAAAGGTTTATAAATTCGCGCTACACCAGTTACCTCGGCTTGCTTGCCGTGCCTCTTTTGAGCCTGGGGCTGTGGCTGTTCGCGCGTGCTCATTCCCGCATGGCTCGCGTGCTGGTGGCGCTTGCCGTGCTTGTCATGTTGGATAACGTGGTGTCCCTCAGTGCCAAGAAAACCCATTATGTTGAGGCGGGGCACTGGCTGTCCGCGCATGTGGATCCAGGGGAGGGGATCTACTACGACGACTCACGGATCGCCTACTACGCCGGTTGGGGGTATCCGCGCATGGATCTAACCCGTGAGCAGGCCATGAGTGTTAAGAACGCCAGCAAGTTCCGCTATTTTTTAATCGAGGCCGAGGCTGAGGAGCCCTGGCTGGCTGAATGGTTGGATCGGGAGCGCAGACAAATACTCAGTCAGTTCGAAAACCGTAAAGGTGAAACCGTCTTGATCATTGGAGACTGAGGTAGCTGTTCTTCAGCTCATCGTCTCTGCGTGCTGTCGATTTTCGTACTATCGATGATCAGTTTGCTGTTCGACCTATAGGACTGCAGAAAAGGTCCCGACTCTAGCCACTGGCTATCTGCTGGGTCTCGAAACAGGTGTCGGAGATTTCGCAGGCGTTTGCTTTTACCTAAAGCGTGTCGATATTGCCGCAAGTCGGCAATGTCGATCAGGCCCAGCTCACCTTCGGGCGTTAGAACGATATTCCCGAGGTGCAAAGAGCGGAAATAGACGCCTACGTCATGCAAATGAGCGACAAATTTTCCGAGGTCCTCATGCAATTGGTCTGGAGCTTGGCTCTCCCGAAGCTGGCGAAGCGTTTGTCCGGGGAGGGGGGCGTAGTAGACAATGTCGCGCTCGATGTCATGGGCGCGGTAGACTCCGAGAACGGTTGGGCAGCGTATGCCAGCAGCGGCAAGGGCTTTGGCGTTGCGGGCGAAACGCGCGGCGTAGGGCCAGATCAATGCTGATGAGAAAAGACGCTTGCGCCTGAACAGTTTGATGAAATTTCCATCCCGCAGGCGCAGGACCTTATCGCCAAAGCTGTCGGCCTCCAGCACTTCTGCGCCGTAGCGTAGGGTCGCATAGTCAGTTGGGTCGATACGTCGCATGGCCGCTGCTCTGAAAGGGGGGGCTGATGATACTCAGTATTCTCCTCAAGCAAAACGGTACTGATCCTCGAAGGGGCTTGAGAGAGAGTGTGTTTATGAATGAAGCCAAACCGTTGGTCTCGGTGATTATCGCTTGTTACAACCACGCCAAGTACATTGAGCAGTCCATTCGAAGCGTGCTCGCGCAGACCTATCCAAATATAGAGCTGTTGGTCGTTGACGATGGTTCCAGTGACGACAGCCCGCTGATTATCCAGCGGTTGCAGGCGGAGTATGGCTTTGATTTTCGCGTGCAGGCCAATCAAGGCTTGTCTAAGACCTTGAATGAGGCAATTGGCCGTTCCAGTGGGGTGTTTATTGCTCCTTTTGGTTCGGATGATGTGATGTTACCCGAGCGTATAGCAATTCAGGTGGCTTATATGGCGGATAAACCTGAGGTCGGCATATGTGCAGGTGATATCCAGTTGATTGATGGTGAGGGGCGGCAGCTGGCGAAAGGTGCCGGTAAGCGCACAGTGTTTAGGCGCCTAGACTTTGCCGATGTCATCATGGATCGTGTGCCTCTGCCTCCGGCCGCGACCATGCTCCTGCGCAGGGAGGCCTTGCAGGCGGCCGGTGGATTTGACCCAAGTATCCGCTTGGAGGATCTGCAGATTTGGTTGAAGGTGACCCACGCCGGCTTCACGATCGATTGTCTTCCGCAAGTGTTCGCACACTATCGGACTCACGGCGCTAATACCTATAAAAATTATCGTTTTATGGTTGACAATGTGCTGCGGTCTTATGCGCTTTTCGCGGATCATCCGCTCTACGATGAGGCGCGATGGCGCTTTCTCAACGGCATGTTTCTCAAATGTGCGGGCCGCGACAAGGAATTTGCCCGTGAGTTGCTTTCCAAAATTCCCTATTCCGCATGGTCGAAGAAAACCTTGCGAGGTTTGGTGCGTCTCTATTTATTACCTTTGGAGAAGGGATGATGAGGCTTAGGGAAGGTCTGAAGTAGCCCGGTCTCTGCCGCCGACTTCATCCTCCGCTGATTTTAAAAGCGGGCAGTCGATCAAAATTGACTAGATAGCCCACTCATTTCTCCGCTTTTTCGCCGCCGTGAGCACCTCGCGACGGCCATTTCCCACATTACAGGCGCACCTCTCCTGCGGTGGCTAGCAAATGTCGACGTGCCATCCACAGGTTTGACAGTGCGAACAGCGTCATCAGCTGCGCAGTGTTCTTGGCCAGGCCACGGAAGCGCACCTTCACGTAACCGAACTGGCGCTTGATCACTCGGAACGGGTGCTCGACCTTGGCTCGCACCTGCGCCTTGGCCTTTTCGACCTTGCGCTTGGCTTTGTAGAGTGGATTGTTCTTGCCCAGCTTCTTGTAGGTACTACGGCGCGCCGCGACCTGCCAGATCACGTTCCGGCCAGCGTGCTCGGCGCGCTTTTCGACTCCGGTGTAGCCGGCGTCGGCGCAGATGACGTTCTCGTCGCCATGCAGCAGCTTGTCGACCTGGGTGACATCCGCCACGTTTGCCGCCGTGCTGACCACGCTGTGCACCAATCCCGATGCGTCATCGACGCCAATGTGGGCCTTCATGCCGAAGTAGTACTGGTTGCCTTTCTTGGTCTGGTGCATCTCCGGGTCGCGCTTGCCGTCCTTGTTCTTGGTCGAACTGGGCGCATGGATCAACGTGGCGTCGACGATGGTGCCCTGGCGCAGCGACAGACCGCGATCACCGAGATAGCCGTTGATCACCGCCAGTATCCCGGCCGCCAGCTCGTGTTTTTCCAGCAGCCGGCGGAAGTTGAGGATGGTGGTTTCGTCCGGAATGCGCTCTAGGCTCAGCCCGGCAAACTGGCGCAGGATGGTGGTCTCGTACAGCGCCTCTTCCATGGCCGGATCGCTGTAGCCGAACCAGTTCTGCATCAGATGAATACGCAGCATGGCCAGCAGCGGGTAGGCGGGCCGGCCGCCTTCACCCTTCGGGTAGTGCGGCTCAATCAGGGCAATCAGTCCCTTCCACGGCACCACCTGATCCATCTCGATCAGGAACAGTTCCTTGCGAGTTTGCTTGCGCTTGCCGGCGTACTCGGCGTCGGCGAAGGTCATCTGCTTCATGGAATAACTCGGGTGGCGGGTTCGACCTATTTCACCGGATTCAGGAAGTCTTTTTCAGAGTGTCCTTAGGTGGCTCGATCGCATTTTGCAGCGGCGGGCGAAGCGAAGGATCAGCAAGCTACCGGCGTTCTATCGCAGTCAAGCCAAATTTCTGATGCGCTACCCGGCATATAAAATCGGTGTGGGCACGTACGGAATGCCAAATGTTCTGGATTGGGGGGAGGGCAGTACTCTGATCATTGGCGCATATTGCTCTGTTGCCGAGGACGTCGAGATATTGTTGGGCGGTCACCATCGCACCGACTGGGTTAGTACTTATCCGTTTCCAGCGAAGATTCCGCAGGCGGCTGGCATTGAGGGATACGGGAGGAGCCGGGGCGATGTCGTTATCGGCAGTGATGTTTGGCTCTGCACACGTGTAATGATTTTGTCTGGCGTCACTATCGGGCATGGCGCAGTCGTGGCTGCCGGGGCAGTGGTAAGTCGTGATGTGGAGCCATATTCAATCGTGGCGGGCAACCCCGCCAGGCAGATTGGCTGGAGATTTGATGAGAGTACGCGCCAAGCGCTGCTTGAAATAGCCTGGTGGGACTGGCCGGAAAACGAGGTGCGACAAGCCAGTAGCTTGTTGTGTTGCGATGATATTGAGGCGTTTCTGGCCTACGGGCGCAGGAGAAACTCGGCGCAAACGGCATGATATGATGCTCTCCTTTTGACTGTGCCTACTCCATGAGCAATCCTGATCGCCAGCCTGCTTCAAGTTTGAAGATATACCTGCGTTTGCTGGCCTACGTGCGGCCATACATAGGGCTGTTTCTGCTGAGCATTCTAGGGTTCCTGATTTTTGCCTCTACTCAGCCGATGCTTGGCTATATCCTTAAGTACTTCGTCGATGGCCTGTCCAACCCCGACGCCAGCCTGTTTCCCAATGTGCCCTACCTGCAGGATCTGCAGCTGGTCGAGGCGGTGCCGCTGCTGATCGTGCTGATCGCGCTGTGGCAGGGCATCGGCTCCTATCTGGGCAACTACTTTCTCGCCAAGGTTTCCCTGGGCCTGGTGCACGACCTGCGGGTGGCCCTGTTCAACAACCTGCTGGTGCTGCCCAACCGCTACTTCGACAACCACAACTCGGGACACCTGATTTCGCGCATCACCTTCAACGTGACCATGGTCACCGGGGCGGCGACCGACGCGATCAAGGTGGTCATACGCGAAGGCATGACGGTGATATTCCTGTTCGCCACCCTGCTGTGGATGAACTGGAAGCTGACCCTGGTAATGGTCGCCATCCTGCCGCTGATCGGCGTGATGGTCAGCAGCGCCAGCCGCAAGTTTCGCAAGCAGAGCAAGAAGATCCAGGTGGCCATGGGCGATGTCACCCATGTCGCCTCCGAGACCATCCAGGGCTACCGGGTGGTGCGCAGCTTCGGCGGCGAGACCTACGAGCAGGAGCGCTTCCTCAACTCCAGCCTAAGCAACACGGAAAAGCAGCTGCGCATGACCAAGACTGGCGCGGTGTACACGCCCATGTTGCAGCTGGTGATCTACAGCGCCATGGCCGTGCTGATGTTCCTGGTGCTGTTCATGCGCGGCGATGCCTCGGCGGGGGACCTTGTGGCCTACATCACCCTGGCCGGTCTGTTGCCGAAGCCGATCCGCCAGTTGTCGGAAGTGAGTTCGACCATCCAGAAAGGCGTGGCCGGTGCGGAAAGCATCTTCGAGCAACTGGACGAGGCGCCGGAGGTCGATCACGGCACCCAGGAGCGCGAGCGCGTCAGTGGTCGTCTCGAGGTGCGTGACCTGAGCTTCGTCTACCCGGGGGCGGAGAAGCCGGTGTTGAACGACATCTCCTTCAGCGTCGAGCCGGGGCAGATGGTCGCCCTGGTCGGGCGTTCCGGCAGCGGCAAGTCGACCCTGGCCAGCCTGATTCCGCGCTTCTACCACCACGATCAGGGGCAGATCCTCCTCGATGGCGTGGATGTCGAGGAGTACACCCTGCGCAACCTGCGCCGGCACATCGCCCTGGTCACCCAGCACGTCACCCTGTTCAACGATACCGTGGCCAACAACATCGCCTATGGCGACGTCGCTGGCGCGCCGCTGGAACAGGTGCGCAAGGCGGCCGAGGCGGCTTATGCCGACGAGTTCATCAGCGTCATGCCGGAGGGCTATGACACCCTGGTGGGCGAGAACGGCGTGCTGCTGTCCGGGGGACAGCGTCAGCGTCTGGCGATCGCCCGGGCGTTGCTCAAGGACTCGCCGCTGCTGGTGCTCGACGAAGCCACCTCGGCGCTGGACACCGAGTCCGAGCGGCATATCCAGGCCGCCTTGGACGAGGTGATGAAGGGCCGCACCACCCTGGTCATCGCCCATCGTCTGAGCACCATCGAGAAGGCCGACCTGATCCTGGTGATGGACCAGGGCCGTATCGTCGAGCGCGGCACCCACCGCGAGTTGCTGGAACAGAACGGTTATTACGCGCGCCTGCATGCCAAGCAGTTCGAGGTCGGTGGCGAGACCGTGGTGGAGCAGGACGTTTGATGCTGAGTCATCTGCGCCTCTGGCGCGAGCAGGGCTGGACCCCGATCGATGCCGCCACCTATGCCGAGCTCTGGCAGCGTTTCGGCGGCAGCGTGGCCACCCATCCGCAGGTGATCGAGCGCCTGGCCGACCTGGCCGGCATCGCGGTGCGCTATCTGGGCTGGTCGCAGCAGGGTGAGCTGAAGGCGGCTGTGGCGACCTGGGGCCGCCACCTGGCGTTGTCCAAGGATGTGCTCAAGCAGCGCGGGCGGCGTGGGCTGTTCGACCTGGGCAATGCCGAGATCATCCTGCCGCTGGCCCCTGACGCGCGGGTGCAGTTGCGGCACAAGGCGCGCTACGTTTCCGATCTGCACGGCGAACGCATCACCTCGCTGCGCGAGCAGGCCGAGGGCCTAGCCCTGGCGCGTGAGCCGGAGCAGTACAGCAAGAAGTTCCGCTACAACCAGCGCCGCGAGCAGCGTCTGCTGGAAGAGGCGGGCGGGGTGATCCGGCCGATGCTGGAGCTCAGCGCCGCCGAGCAGGCGGCGATCTACGCCGACCTGTTCCAGCGCCGCTGGGGCTTCGAGGCCAC
The DNA here is from genome assembly GCF_013388395.1 of Pseudomonas sp. LPB0260. NCBI lineage: Bacteria > Pseudomonadati > Pseudomonadota > Gammaproteobacteria > Pseudomonadales > Pseudomonadaceae > Pseudomonas > Pseudomonas sp. LPB0260. The sequence goes on from NZ_CP058247.1 coordinate 1,760,148, forward strand.
CGGCAAGGCGCACCTGGCAGAGGTCTTCGCGCTGATGCGCGAGTTCATGACCGGTTCGCTGATCTACCTCAACGACGAGCCGGTGGCCATCCAGGTGCTCTACCGGGTCGAGGCGCCGCAGTGGATCAGCCTGGAGTACATCAACGGCGGGGTCGACCCGCAGAACCGCGACTTCAGCCCCGGCAGCGTGCTCAGCTTCGTCAATACCCAAGCCGCCTGGGTCGAGGCCCGGGCCCTGGGCAAGCCGCTGCGCTACTCCTTCGGTCGCGCCGACCGCGAGTACAAGGACCGCTGGTGCAATCGCGTGCCGGTCTATCAGGTGTGAGCATGGCCGGCCGCAAGCAACAGCTCCTCAAGCGTCATCGTCGGCACAAGCGCATCGCCCTGCTGGTGGGCATGCTGCTGTTGGCGCTGCTCGGCGTGCTGCTGGCCTGGTGGCTGGTGCCGCTGCTGCTGGTGCTGGGCTGGGTAGGCCACGAGGCCTGGTTCGCCGATCACCTGTTCTACTCGCCGGCCGATGACTACCGCTACGACTTCCCGCCGGGTACGCGGCAGCTGCCGGCGCGCGTGGCCGATGGGATGCTCGAGGTGGAGGGCGACTTCGCCAGCGCCGACACCCTGATCCTGCAGCTGGAGCTCCGGGCCGGCTGGCTGGGGCGCTGGCTCGACCCCCATGTGCTGGTCGGCGAGGATCGCCAGGATTTCGAGCGTGGCGTCAGTGGGCGGCGCTACCTCAACTTGTCCAGCCAGGGCGAGGCCCTTGCCGCCGGCGGCCTGCCGATCCGTGGGCGCTTCTGTCGCCTGGGCGCCAGTGCCACGTTTTACGCCCTGAGTAATCCCGATTACGCCCGCCAGCGGCTGATGGTCATCGCCCCCCATGCCGACGACGCCGAGCTGGCCGCATTCGGCCTGTACAGCCGCGCCGCCGAGGCGAGCATCGTCACCCTGACCCAGGGCGAGATCGAGGCCGATGCCTACCGGCGCCTCGGCCTGGACCAGGCCGCGGCGGCGCGCCTCAAGGGCCGCCTGCGCACCTGGGACAGCCTGGCGGTGCCGCTGTGGGGCGGCGTCACCCCGGAGCGTTGCGTGCAGCTCGGCTACTACTGCCTGCAGCTGCCAGCCATGGCCGAGCAGCCCGCCCAGGCCTTCGGCTCTCGCGAATCCGGGGAGTGCGATACTCGCGGTGCCCGCCGCCACAACCCGCTGCAATTGCCCGGCGATGCCGATGGTGTGCCCAGCTGGCACAACCTGGTGGCGGACCTGGTGGCGCTGCTGGAGCATTACCGCCCCGAGCTGCTGGTCACCCCGCACCCCGAGCTGGACCCGCACAGCGATCATGTCGCCGCGACCCGCGCGCTGCAGGAGGCAATCCAGCGCAGCAGCTGGAAGCCCGCGACCCTGCTGCTCTACGCCAATCACCTGCACGACAACGACCGCTGGCCCATGGGCCCTGCCGGCCAGGGCATCGCCCTGCCGCCGGCCATCGAGCCCTTGCCGGCCGATGGCCTGTGGAGCCCGGGCCTGAGCGCCGAGGTGCAGGTGGACAAGGCCATGGCCCTGGCCATGCAGCACGACCTGCAAGGGCCGCTGCCGACCAAGAAACGCCTGCGCCGGCTGATCCAGCGCCTGCTGGCCGGGCGCCGCTGGCCGGCCAGTGGCGAGGACGAGTTTTTCCGCAAGGCGGTGCGCCGCCACGAGCTGTTCTGGGTGCGTCCTCTGTAGGAGGGCACCGCACCTGGCGCGCGCCTGGCCGGCATCGGCCGATATTCCCGACATGCTATGATCTGCGGCGATTTTGCCGCCCCGGAGTCCCCATGAAGTTGTCCATGCCCCGTTTCGACCAAGCCCCCGTTCTGGTGGTGGGCGATGTCATGCTCGATCGTTACTGGCACGGCGGCACCTCGCGGATCTCCCCGGAGGCGCCGGTGCCGGTGGTCAAGGTCGAGCAGATCGAGGACCGCCCCGGTGGCGCCGCCAACGTCGCGCTGAACATCGCCGCGCTGGGGGCCCCGGCCGTGCTGGTCGGCGTCACCGGCGCCGACGAGGCCGCCGACAGCCTGAGTAACAGCCTGCAGGCGGTGGGGGTCAAGACCCGCTTCCAGCGTATCGCCGACCAGCCGACCATCGTCAAGCTGCGGGTGCTGAGCCGTCACCAGCAACTGCTGCGCATGGACTTCGAGGAAGCCTTCAGCACCGATGCGGACGCCATCGCCCGGGAAGTCGAGGCGCTGCTCGAGGGGGTCAAGGTGCTGGTGCTGTCCGACTACGGCAAGGGCGCGCTGAAGAATCACCAGGTGCTGGTGCAGGCCGCTCGCGCCCGCGGCATCCCGGTGCTGGCCGATCCCAAGGGCAAGGACTTCTCCATCTACCGCGGCGCCAGCCTGATCACCCCCAACCTCAGCGAGTTCGAGACCATAGTCGGGCGCTGCGCCGACGAGGCCGAGCTGGTCGCCAAGGGCGCGGCGCTGATGCGCGAGCTGGACCTCGGCGCGCTGCTGGTGACCCGCGGCGAGCACGGCATGACCCTGCTGCGCCCTGAGCATGCACCGCTGCACCTGCCGGCCCGCGCCCGCGAGGTGTTCGATGTCACCGGTGCCGGCGACACAGTGATCTCCACCCTGGCCGCCAGCCTAGCCGCCGGCGAGGAGTTGCCGCAGGCAGTGGCGCTGGCCAACCTCGCCGCCGGCATCGTGGTCGGCAAGCTCGGCACCGCGGCGATCAGTGCCCCCGAGTTGCGCCGCGCGGTGCAGCGTGAGCAGGGCTCCGAGCGCGGCGTGCTGAGCCTGGACCAGCTGCTGCTGGCCATCGAGGACGCCCGCGCCCATGGCGAGAAGATCGTCTTCACCAACGGTTGCTTCGACATCCTCCACGCCGGTCACGTGACCTACCTGGAGCAGGCTCGTGCCCAGGGCGATCGCCTGGTCCTGGCGGTCAACGACGACGCCTCGGTCAGCCGCCTCAAGGGGCCAGGCCGGCCGATCAACTCGGTGGACCGGCGCATGGCGGTGCTCGCCGGCCTCGGCGCGGTGGACTGGGTGGTGAGCTTCGCCGAGGACACTCCCGAGCGGCTGCTCGAGCAGGTGCGCCCGGACGTGCTGGTCAAGGGCGGCGACTACGGCATCGACCAGGTGGTCGGTGCCGAGATCGTCACGGCCTATGGCGGTGAAGTGCGGGTGCTCGGCCTGGTGGAAAACAGCTCGACCACCGCCATCGTCGAGAAGATCCGCAGCAAATAGTCACCGCGGCGAACCGCTCAGCCTCTCAGCGGCGTCGCTGCGTCCGTCGCGCCGCCGGGGCTGGACGGTTTCAGCCCGTGCAGGCTCAGCCAATCCTTCCAGCGAATGCGTTCGTCGCGCACCAGCCAGCCGTCCTGGGGCGCGAAACTTTCCGCCAGCCACAGGCCGCGCGTGCTGGCCGGGGTCAGCAGGCCGTTTTCCAGGGTCAGCAGTTCCGCGGTCGGCTTGCCGCCCTGTAGCGGGATCAGGTACAGGTCGGGGCGCGAGCGGTCGAGGCGGGCGACCAGCTGGCCGTCCTCCAGGTGCTCGTCGACGTGGAACAGGCTGGGCTGCCTGGCCTCCTTCGGCAGCTCCAGGCACAGGTCGTAGACCAGCTGCAGCGAGGCCGTCGGCAGGTGCACATAGGCGCGCGGGCGCTCCAGCAGGGTCAGGTTGCCGCATTGCACCGGTCGCGCCGCGCCGGATAGCGGGCTCAGGCGAAAGTGCGCGGCCTCGCGGTAATGCAGCGCGCCCTGGTAGGGCGCCGGCAGCCAGGTGTCGCCAAAGCGGCCGTACAGCCAGCCTTCCGGGGTTTCCACCAGGCACTCCTCGGCGACCTCCTGGATTGCGGTGTGCAATGGCAGGTTCAGTTCATGGGTGGGGACGTAGCCGGAGATCAGCTTGAGCACCACGTCGCCGCGATCCAGGCGCCGCTGGCGCACCAGCAGCCAGTATTCGCGGCCCTGCCAGCTCAGGGTCAGGCGTACCGAGACCCCGAGGTTGGCCAGTTCCACGGCGAAGTGCTGGCTGTCGCCGATGGCGATCGCCTGGCGTCGCGCCAGCACCTGGTTGAAGTTCAGTGGCTGGCCGATGCCCTGGTAGCTCAGGCGGTCCGCTCCCGCCTCGACGAACAGCGGCAGGGTCTTGAAGACGCTGGGATTCTTGCGGATCAGCGCGCGCGCCATCTCGGCTCCTTTCGCGGGGTGGCCTGGCCGCGAGCGCGGGCTCAGGCGATGTCCTGGATCACCGCCGCGGCTGTCGCCACGTTGTCGGCCAGGTGCTGCGGGTTGATGGTGCCGATGATCGCGCTGCTCACCGCCGGGTGGCCGAAGATCAGCTCGAAGCTGGCACGCACCGGATCTTCGCCCGGTTGCAGGCAGGCATGGCCGCTGGCCAGGGCCTTCTTCACCAGGATGCCTTTGCCGTGCAGCTCGGCGTAGTCCAGCACCGGCACCTCGCCCTGCTCGTTGAGATTGTAGGTGACCATCGCGCAGTCACCCTGCTCGAGGGCCAGCAGGCCGCCCTCGACGGTCTTGCCGGACAGGCCGAAGGCGCGGATCTTGCCTTCGCGCTTGAGCGCGGCGAGGGTCTCGTAGAGGCCGCTGTCCTGCAGGATGGCGACATCGTTGCCGTCCGAGTGCACCAGCAGCAGGTCGATGAAATCGGTCTCCAGGCGCTTGAGGCTGCGCTCCACGGAGAGGCGCGCGTGGGACGGGGAAAAGTCGAAGCGCGACTGACCGTCCTCGAACTCCTCGCCGACCTTGCTGACGATCACCCACTGCTCGCGCTGGCCGCGCAGCAGCGGGCCGAGGCGCGCCTCACTGGTGCCGTAGGCGGGGGCCGTGTCGATCAGGTTGATGCCCAGCTCGTGAGCCTGGGCCAGCAGCGCGCGCGCCGCCGCGTCATCCGGGATGCGAAAGCCGCTGGGGTACTTCACCCCCTGGTCGCGGCCCAGCTTGACGGTGCCCAGGCCCAGCGGGGAGACCAGCAGTCCGGTCGCGCCGAGCGGGCGGTGGAGGTTGTGCAGGGTGTGCATCAGAACAGTTCCTCCCAGGCGGGATGGGCGATGGCCGGGCGCGGCAGCTCGGGCAGTGGCGGATGGCCGGCGGGCTGGATACCGTCGCGCGCCAGCGTCGCCAGCACGCGGTCGGCGAAGTCCGGGGCCAGGGCAAGTTTAGTCGGCCAGCCGACCAGCAGGCGGCCCTGTTCGGCGAGAAAGGCGTTGTCGGGGCGCACCAGGCCGGATTGCGCCGGTTCGGCGCGCTCGACCCGCAGGGTGGCCCATTGCGCGCTGCCGAAATCGACCCAGGGCAGCAGCTCGCCCAGCTCCTTCTGCGCCGCCCGGACCTGCGCCGCCGGTTCGCGGGCTACTCCATCGGCCTCGGCCAGGTCGCCGCCCAGGTACCAGACCCACTGGCCGTCGGCCGCCGGGTGGCTGGTGACCGTCACCCGCGGCTTGGGGCCGCCGCCCAGGCAGTGGGCGTACAGCGGCTTGAGGGTCGGCCCCTTGACCAGCACCATGTGCAGCGGGCGCAACTGTTGGGCCGGTTGCTGCAGGCCGAGCGCCGCGAGCAGCTCGGCGTTGCCGCGGCCGGCGCTGAGGGCGATGCGCTGGGCGCGGATCTCGCGGCCGTCGACGCGCAGGCCGACCAGCTCGTCCTGCTCGCGCAGCGGTTCGATGCGCTCGGCCGCCAGCAACCCGTCACCGGCCAGTTCGGCGAGGCGGGCGATCAGGCTGGGCACGTCGAGCACCAGTTCGGCCAGGCGGTAGACCTTGCCCTTGAACCTGGGGTGTTGCAGCGCCGGCGGCAGCTGTTCGCCCTTGACCTGGTCGACCCGGCCGCGCACCGCCTTGCTGGCGAAGAAGCTGGTCAGGTTGCCGGCCAGGCTGCCGGGCGACCACAGGTAGTGGGCCTCGGACAGCAGGCGCACGCCGGACAGATCCAGCTCGCCGCTGCCGGCCAGGGCCTCGCGCCAGCGCCGCGGCATGTCGGCGATGGCTTCCGAGGCGCCGCTCAGCGCGCCATGCAGAGCGTACTTGGCGCCGCCGTGGATGATGCCCTGGGACTTGACGCTCTGCCCGCCGCCGAGGCTGGCGTTTTCCACCAGCAGGGTGGCGAAGCCCTGGCGGCGCAGGCGCGCATTGAGCCAGAGGCCGGCGATACCGCCGCCGACGATCAGGACGTCAGTGCTCAGAGCTTGGGACATGGGCGCGCCTCGATAGGAAAACAGGCGCGCAGTATAACCCGCGAGGTCGTGGTGGCTGCCTCGCTCAGTGGCCGACGCTTTGCGAGAACAGCTGGATCACCACCACCCCGGCGACGATCAGGCCCATGCCGAGCAGGGCCGGCAGGTCCAGGCGCTGCTGGTAGAGCACGGCGGCGGCGACGCTCACCAGGACGATGCCCAGGCCGGCCCACACCGCGTAGGCGACGCCGACCGGGATGGTCTTGACCACCAGGCTGAGCATCCAGAACGACAGCACGTAGCCGCCCACCACCAGCAGCAGCGGCAGGGGCCGGTTGAAGCCGTCCAGCGCCTTCATCGAGGCGGTGGCGACGACTTCCGCGGAAATGGCGATGGCGAGGTAGAGATAGCCGGTCATGGTGGAACTCCTGTGGGTGCTGCCGCCATTCTAGGGAGATTCATGATGGGATAAACTTATTACCTATCTGAAATGGAGATGGGTCATGCAGTGGAGCCTCGAGCAGATTCGCCTGTTCATCAGTGTCGCCGAGGGCCGCTCGTTCTCCGCCGTGGCGCGGCAGATGAATCGCGCGCAGTCGGCCGTCAGCACGGCGATTGCCCAGTTGGAGGTCGATCTGGGCGTGCAGTTGTTCGCGCGCAGCAGCGGCCGCCAGCCGCAGCTGACGGAAGCCGGCGCCAGCTTGCTCGAGGAGGCGCGCGAAGTGCTGCGCCAGTGCGAGCGTCTGGAAGGGCGGGCCCTCGGCCTGGCCCGCGGCGAGGAGGCGCGGCTGCGCCTGGCCCAGGACGAGGCGATGCCCTATCCGCCGGTGCTCGATAGCCTGGAGGCGCTGGCCCGGCAGTTTCCGCAGCTCGAGGTGCAGGTCGCCAGCGCCGCCCAGGGCGATGTCGCGCGCAAGCTGCTGGAGCGTCGCGCCGACCTGGGCCTGCTGTTCCACCACGAACAGATGCCCGAGGCCCTGGAGCGCCAGCGCCTCGGCGCCATCGGCATGGTCACGGTGTGCGGCGCCGGCCATCCGCTGGCCGCGCACGATTATGTGGATCGCCGCGAACTGGCCCGGCACCGTCAGCTGCTGATGGCGCCCCAGGACAGCCGCTACCCCGGTGGCGAGCAGATCAGTCCCCAGGTCTGGCGCGCCGACAGTTTCTACGTCATGGCCGAACTGCTGATGCGCAACCTCGGCTGGGCCTGGCTGCCACGCCATGTGGCGCAGTACCCGACCTACCTGGGGCAGCTGGTGGAATTGCGCAGCGACTGGACGCCGCCGCCCCTGGTGGTGGAGCTGGTCTGCCGGCGCGACGAGGCCCTGGGGCCGGCGGCCTTGTGGCTGGCCGACTGCCTGGCCGAGCACCTGCAGGCCATTGGCTGATCGGCGGGCGCGGCTCTGCTAAGCTGCGCGCCCATGAATCGGACCCTCTATACCCTGCTGTTCCATCTCGGCCTGCCCCTGGTCGCCCTGCGCCTGGCCTACCGCGCCTGGCGGGCGCCGGCCTACGCCAGGCGCATCGGCGAGCGCTTCGCCTTCGGCCTGCCGGCGCTCGCCCCTGGCGGCATCTGGGTGCATGCGGTCTCGGTGGGCGAGAGCATTGCCGCCGCACCGCTGATCCGCGAGCTGCTGGCGCGCTACCCGCAGTTGCCGATCACCGTCACCTGCATGACCCCGACCGGCTCGGAGCGCATCCGCGCGCTGTTCGCCGCGCCGGAGTTCGCCGGGCGCGTGCAGCACTGCTACCTGCCCTATGACCTGCCCTGGGCCGCCGCGCGTTTTCTCGAGCGGCTGCGCCCGCGTCTGGCGCTGATCATGGAAACCGAGTTGTGGCCCAACCACATCCACCAGTGCGCCCGCCGCGGCATTCCCGTGGTCCTGGCCAACGCGCGGCTGTCCGAGCGCTCGGCACGCGGTTACGGGCGCTTCGCCAAACTGACCGCGCCGATGCTCGCCGAACTGAGCCTGATCGCCGCGCAGACGGCCGCCGAGGCCGAGCGCTTTCGCACGCTGGGTGCTCGCGGCGAATGCGTCGAGGTGACCGGCTCGATCAAGTACGACCTGCACGTCGACCCGGCCCTGCTCGATCGCGCCACCGAACTGCGGGTGCAGTGGGGCGCCAACGAGCGCCCGCTGTGGATCGCCGCCAGCACCCACGCCGGCGAGGACGAGATCATCCTCATCGCTCATCGCCAGCTGCTGGACCAGTACCCGGACGCACTGCTGATCCTGGTGCCGCGCCATCCGGAACGCTTCTCCGGCGTGTTCGAGTTGTGCCGGCGGCAGGGGTTCGCCACCCGTCGTCGCTCCACCGGCGAGGCGGTGAGCGACGCCGACCAGGTGCTGCTCGGCGATACCATGGGTGAACTGCTGTTTCTCTATGCCCTGGCCGACTGCGCCTTCGTCGGCGGTAGCCTGGTGGCCAATGGCGGCCACAACCTGCTGGAGCCGGCGGCACTGGGCAAGCCGGTGCTCAGCGGCCCGCACCTGTTCAACTTTCTCGAGATCGCCGCGCAACTGCGCGAGGCCGGGGCGTTGGGGGAAGTGGCCGATGCGCAGCAGCTCGCCGCCAGGGTGGCCGAGCTGTGGCAGCAGCCGCAGCAGGCGCAGCGCATGCGTGAGGCCGGCCTGGCGGTGATGAGGGCCAATCAGGGCGCGCTGCAGCGCCTGCTCGCCGGCGTGGGGCGCCTGCTCGGTTAGTCGCCGCGCCGGCTCTGCGGCCTGACCGAACAGCCATGAAAAAGCCGGCCACCTGGGCCGGCTTTTTCATGTTCGTCCTTCAGTAGTCCGGGTTGCCTTGCAGCTGCGCTTCCGCGGCCTTGGCCAGGTCCGGCGGGAGGAAATCCTGGTCCGGGTCGTAGTCCGGCTTGAGGAAGCTGCCCAGGGCCTCCAGATCGGCCGGGCTGAGGGTGCCGGCGGCCTGCTTGAGGCGCAGGTTGTTGAGGATGTAGTCGTAGCGTGCGTCGTTGTAGGTGCGCACCGAGCTGTACAGCTGACGCTGGGCGTTGAGCACGTCGACGATGTTGCGCGTACCGACCTGGTAGCCGATCTCGGTGGCTTCCACGGCGCTCTGGTTGGAGATGATCGACTGCTTGCGCGCCTGCACGGTCTCCACGTCGGTGTTCACCGCGCGGTGCAGGTTGCGGGTGTTCTGCACCACCTGACGGCGCAGGCTCTCGCGCAGCTGCTCGCTCTGGCTCAGGCGCTGGTAGGCCTCGCGCACCTGGGAGCTGGTCAGGCCGCCGCTGTACAGCGGGATGTTCAGCTGCAGGCCGATCGAGCGCTGCTCGACGTCGCCGCTGAAGCGCGCGGCGCTGGCGCCGCTGTTGCTGAAGCCGAGGCTGTCGTTGTCGCCCTTCTGGTAGCTGGCCACCGCATCCAGGCTAGGCGCATGGCCGGACTTGCGCTGGCGCAGGGTTTCCTCGGCGGCGCTGACCGCGTAGTTGCTGGCCAGCAGGTTGAGGTTCTGCGCGGCGGCGGTGTCGACCCAGGCCTTGGCGTCGTTGGGCGTCGGGGCGAGGATCGGCAAGCTGTGGTCGATGCCCTCGAGGGCGCCGTGTTCGCGATTGGTCAGGGTGATCAGGGCCTGGAAGGCGTCTTCCACCTGGCGCTCGGCGATGATCCGGTTGGCCCGCGCGGTGTCGAAGCCGGCCTGGGCCTCGAGCACGTCGGTCTTGTCCGACAGGCCGACGTCGAAGCGCTCGTTGGCCTGGTCGAGCTGGCGCTTGAAGGCGGCTTCCTCGGCCCGGGTCGAGGCCAGGGCGTCCTGGGCGCGTAGCACCGCGAAGTAGGTCTCGGCGCTCTGCAGGATCAGACTCTGCTCGGTGGCGGACAGTTCCAGGGCCGCCTGTTCGCTGCTTGCCTCGGCGGCCTGCAGCTGGAACCAGCGGTCGGCGCGGAACAGCGGCTGGCTGAGGTTGGCCTGGTACACCGTGCCGCTGCGCGTGCTGGTGCTGGCCGGCGAGTCGACCTCGGTGCGGGTGTTGCTCAGGTTGGCGCCCGCCGACAGGTTCGGCAGCAGACCGGCGCGGGCCTGGGGCACCACTTCGCGGCGGGCCTGGTAGTCGGCGCGCGCCGCCGCCAGGTCGGCGTTGTTGCTGGCGGCTTCCTGATAGACGGTGATCAGGTCGGTCTTGGTGGACAGCGGAGCCTGTTCGGCCCAGGCCAATCCGGCGGAGGCGGCGGCCACGGCAAGCGCCAGGGAGAGTCTGCGCAGCATTCGGGGAATCCTAGATTTGGCGGTAATCGGCAAGGCTAAGCGGGTCCGCCGGGAGGGGTCAAGCCGTGCCGAGGGCGCCGAGAGTGTAGTTTGCGACAAGCTATGTTGCCTGCTTGCAACAATCGGCGGCGCCCGTCCTTGGCGTCATTATCCGACGTATGGGTCAGGCGTTTTTGACTCGCCGGTTGGTTTTATCGCCGGCGGTTGATTAGACTGGGCGGGTTCTTGTCGGGGTGCCCCATATGCGGGGCTGAGATTGGCAGCTGCCGGATCCCGTTGAACCTGATCAGGTTAAGGCCTGCGTAGGGAACAAGATGTCCTCGCCCATCCTTCGGCGAGTCCTCTCGGCGCCGTCTCCGGTGCTCCCCGCACACCTCGCCCATCCCAGGTTCGCTCCGACATTCATCCAGGAGAGCACCAGCCGATGAGCGCACAAGAAAAGAAGAACCTGAGCGAGTCCGCCCAGGTCGACCAGCAGTCGATCCAGCCCTTCCCCCGCTCGCAGAAGATCTATGTGCAGGGATCGCGTCCGGACATCCGCGTACCGATGCGCGAGATCAGCCTGGACGTCACCCCGACCGATTTCGGCGGCGAGATCAACGCGCCGGTGCTGGTCTATGACACGTCCGGTCCCTACACCGACCCGAGCGTAACCATCGATGTGCGCCAGGGCCTGGCCGATGTGCGCAGCGCCTGGATCGAAGACCGCGGCGACACCGAGCTGCTCGATGGCCTGAGCTCCCATTTCGGCCAGGAACGCCTGGCCAACCCCGAACTGACCGCCATGCGCTTCGCCCACGTGCGCAACCCGCGCCGCGCCAAGCCCGGCAAGAACGTCAGCCAGATGCACTACGCGCGCCAGGGCATCATCACCCCGGAGATGGAATACGTCGCCATCCGCGAGAACATGAAGCTGCAGGAGGCCCGCGCCGCCGGCCTGCTGGAGCAGCAGCACGCCGGCCACAGCTTCGGTGCCTCGATTCCCAAGGAGATCACCCCGGAGTTCGTCCGCGAGGAGATCGCCCGCGGCCGCGCCATCATCCCGGCCAACATCAACCACGTGGAACTGGAGCCGATGATCATCGGCCGCAACTTCCTGGTGAAGATCAACGGCAACATCGGCAACTCGGCGCTGGGCTCCTCCATCGAGGAGGAAGTGGCCAAGCTGACCTGGGGCATCCGCTGGGGTTCGGACACCGTGATGGACCTGTCCACCGGCAAGCACATCCACGAGACCCGCGAGTGGATCATCCGCAACTCGCCGGTGCCGATCGGCACGGTGCCGATCTACCAGGCCCTGGAGAAGGTCAATGGCGTGGCCGAGGACCTGACCTGGGAGCTGTTCCGCGACACCCTGATCGAGCAGGCCGAGCAGGGCGTGGACTACTTCACCATCCACGCCGGTGTGCTGCTGCGCTACGTGCCGATGACCGCCAAGCGGGTCACCGGCATCGTCTCGCGCGGCGGCTCGATCATGGCCAAGTGGTGCCTGGCGCACCACAAGGAGAATTTCCTCTACACCCACTTCGAGGAAATCTGCGAGATCATGAAGGCCTACGACGTCAGCTTCTCGCTGGGCGACGGCCTGCGTCCCGGCTCGATCGCCGACGCCAACGACGAGGCACAGTTCGGCGAACTGGAGACCCTCGGCGAGCTGACCAAGATCGCCTGGAAGCACGACGTGCAGGTGATGATCGAAGGCCCCGGCCACGTGCCGATGCAGCTGATCAAGGAGAACATGGACAAGCAGCTGGAATGCTGCGACGAGGCGCCGTTCTACACCCTCGGCCCGCTGACCACCGACATCGCCCCCGGCTACGACCACATCACCTCGGGCATCGGCGCGGCGATGATCGGTTGGTTCGGTTGCGCCATGCTCTGCTACGTTACCCCCAAGGAGCACCTGGGGCTGCCGAACAAGGACGACGTGAAGACCGGCATCATCACCTACAAGATCGCCGCCCATGCCGCCGACCTTGCCAAAGGCCATCCGGGAGCGCAGATTCGCGATAATGCCTTGAGCAAGGCGCGCTTCGAGTTCCGCTGGGAAGACCAGTTCAACCTGGGCCTGGACCCGGACACGGCGCGCAGCTACCACGACGAGACCCTGCCCAAGGACTCGGCCAAGGTGGCGCACTTCTGCTCCATGTGCGGGCCGAAGTTCTGCTCGATGAAGATCACCCAGGAGGTGCGGGTCTATGCTGAAGAGCAACGCATCGCCGCCCTGGAGCTGGATCAGGAGGTCGAGCAGGGCATGCAGGCCAAGGCCGAGGAGTTCAAGGCACAAGGCGCGCAGCTCTATCACAAGGTGTGATGGGGGATGCAGCCACCGACGCAGTGCCGCGCCGGTGGCGAGAAGCTGATCTAGGGCGGGCCTTCGGGCCCGTTCCTGTTAACAGGGGGTGCTTATGCAGCGGGACGATGTAGAAATAATCGAGCGGGAGGCCTGCTTTCGCGGCTTCTACCAGCTCGACCGCGTGCGCCTGCGTCATCGCCAGTTCGCCGGGGGCATGGGGCCCGAGCTCAGTCGCGAGCTGTTCGTGCGTCACGATGCGGTCTGCGTGCTGCCCTACGACCCGCAGCGCGACGTCGTGGTGCTGATCGAGCAGTTCCGCGTCGGCGCCCTGGACAAGAGCGCCAATCCCTGGCTGCTGGAGCTGGTCGCCGGACTGATCGACACCGACGAGGAACCGGAGCAGGTGGCTCGCCGCGAGGCGGAGGAGGAGGCCGGTTTGAAGCTCAGCTCGCTGTGGCCGATCACCCAGTACTACCCCTCGCCCGGCGGTTCGGATGAGCGGGTGCACCTGTTCATCGGCCGTTGCGACAGCGATGGCGCCGGTGGTGTGCATGGCCTGGCCGAGGAGGGCGAGGACATTCGCGTGCATGTCTGGCCGCTGGAGGACGCCCTGGATGCGATGAAGGATGGCCGCATCGACAATGCGGCGAGCATCATCGCCCTGCAATGGCTGGCGCTGAACCGCGCCGAGGTCAGGGGGTTGTGGTCGTGAACCTGTTGCGCGAGCGCTACCGGGTCGACCTGGTCGAGCTGCAGGCGGCCTGCGAGGCCAACTACGCCCGGCTGATGCGCCTGCTGCCGGAGATGCGCAGCGAGCAGAAGACTCGCCGGGTCGCCCTCAGTCAGGGCGACCGCGTGCTGGGCGTGCTGGTGCTGGAGGTGCTGGAGGCCTGCCCCTACACCACCACCCTGCTGGTGCGTCAGGAACACAGCCTGCCCTGGTTGCCGGTGCCGCAGTTGCAAGTGCGGGTGTACCACGATGCGCGCATGGCCGAGGTGGTCAGCGCCGAGAATGCCCGGCGCTTCCGCAGCATCTATCCCTACCCGAACGCGGCCATGCACCAGCCGGACGAAAAGAGCCAGCTCAACCTGTTCCTCGGCGAGTGGCTGAGCCACTGCCTGGCTTGCGGCCACGAGCCGGCGCCGGTGTTCTAGGGGGCGCCCGGGGCGTTGTCGCGTTTACGCCCGATTACGACGGTTTTTCTGTGACCCAAGCCCGCTTCGCGGGTTTACCATCGCCGGCGCTAGCTAGCATAATCCAAGCACCCTGCTCGAGGAGACGGCCTTGCCGAGCGTGCCCACTTCCGCTGTTGAGTCTTCGGTGCTGCTGGTGCAGCTATCCGACAGCCATCTGTTCGCCGAGGCGGGCGGCAAGCTGTTGGGCATGGACACCCAGGACAGCCTGCAACGGGTCATCGAGCTCGTGCTTCAGGAGCAGCCACGGATCGACCTGATGCTGGCCAGCGGCGACCTGTCGCAGGACGGCAGCGAGGCGTCCTACGCCCACTTCCGCCAGCTGACCGCGGCCATCCCGGCGCCGGCCCGCTGGTTTCCCGGCAACCACGACGAGCTGCCGGCGATGCACAGCGCCTGCGCCGGCAGCGACCTGCTGGAGCCGGTGGTCGACCTGGGCAACTGGCGCATCATCCTGCTCGACTCCTCGATTCCCGGCGCGGTGCCCGGCTACCTTGCCGACCAGCAGCTGGAGCTGCTCGAGCGCGCACTGAGCGAAGCCCCGGAGCGCCATCACCTGATCTGCCTGCACCACCACCCGGTGTCCATCGGTTGCGCCTGGATGGAGCCGATCGGCGTGCGCAACCCCGAGGCGCTGTTCGCCGTGCTCGAACGCCACAGCCAGGCGCGAGCGCTGCTCTGGGGGCACATCCACCAGGAGTTCGACCAGCAGCGTGGCGACCTGCGCCTGCTGGCCTCGCCCTCGACCTGCGTGCAATTCACCCCGCGCAGCGAGGATTTCCAGGTCGACAGCTGCGCGCCGGGCTACCGCTGGCTGCGCCTGCATGACGACGGCCGCCTGGAAACCGGCGTGTCGCGGGTCACCGGTATCCAGTTCGAGGTGGACTACAGCGTCAAGGGCTATTGATAGCCACGGGCTGGAGGCGGCGGCGGTAAAACTGCTACCGTTCGGCTTCCCGTACCTTGCCGCAAGCCTCGTCACCCATGTCCGCAGTCAGTCCCAGCATCCTCTATATCCACGGCCTCAACAGCTCGCCCGACTCGCTGAAAGCCAGCCTGCTGCGCCGGGCCATGGCGCGGCTGGGCCTGGCCGCGCAGCTGCGCGTGCCGGCCCTGCATCACCATCCGCGCCAGGCCATCGCCCAGCTCGAGGCGCTGATCGCCGAGCTCGGTCGGCCCGTGCTGGTCGGCAGCTCCCTGGGCGGCTACTATGCGACCCACTTGGCCGAACGGCATGGTTTGCGCGCGCTGTTGATCAATCCGGCGGTGCGTCCGCACCTGCTGTTCGATGGCTACCTGGGACCGCAAAAGAACTACTACAGCGATGAAACCTGGGAGCTGACCGCCGAGCACGTGACGGCTCTGGGTGAGCTGCAAGTGCCGCCGCCGCAGGACCCCGCGCGCTATCAGGTGTGGCTGCAGACCGCCGACGAAACCCTCGACTACCGCCAGGCCGAGGCCTACTACCGGGCCTGCGCGCTGCGCATCCAGGCCGGTGGCGACCATGGTTTCCAGGGCTTCGCCGCACGCCTGCCGATGCTTTTTGCTTTTGCCGGTGTGCCCGCCACCCTGTGGCGCGACGCCGACTTCTCCGACCTTTAATACGATTCGAGACCCCATGGCCCAGCAGAACGCCTATAACGCAGACGCCATCGAAGTCCTTTCCGGCCTCGACCCGGTGCGCAAGCGCCCGGGCATGTACACCGACACCAGCCGGCCCAACCACCTGGCCCAGGAAGTGATCGACAACAGCGTCGACGAAGCCCTGGCCGGCCACGCCAAGTCGATCCAGGTGATCCTCCACGAGGACAACTCCCTGGAAGTGCTCGACGACGGGCGTGGCATGCCGGTGGACATCCACCCCGAGGAAGGGGTGCCGGGGGTCGAGCTGATCCTCACCAAGCTGCACGCCGGCGGCAAGTTCTCCAACAAGAACTACCAGTTTTCCGGCGGTCTGCACGGCGTCGGCATCTCGGTGGTCAACGCCCTGTCGACCCGGGTCGAGGTGCGCGTCAAGCGTGACGGCAGCGAATACCGCATGGCCTTCGCCGACGGCTTCAAGGCCAGCGATCTGGAGGTAATGGGCACGGTCGGCAAGCGCAACACTGGCACCAGCGTGCATTTCTGGCCGGACCCCAAGTACTTCGACTCGTACAAGTTCTCGGTCAGCCGCCTCAAGCACGTGCTCAAGGCCAAGGCCGTGCTCTGTCCGGGCCTGGCGGTCAGTTTCGAGGACAAGGCCAGCGGCGAGCGGGTCGAGTGGCTCTACGAGGACGGCCTGCGCTCCTACCTGGTGGATGCGGTCAGCGAGTACCCGCGCCTGCCCGAGGAACCGTTCTGCGGCAGCCTCAGTGGTAACAAGGAAGCGGTGGACTGGGCCTTGCTGTGGCTGCCGGAGGGCGGCGAGGGCGTGCAGGAGAGCTACGTCAACCTGATTCCCACCGCCCAGGGCGGCACCCACGTCAACGGCCTGCGCCAGGGCCTGCTGGACGCCATGCGCGAGTTCTGCGAGTTCCGCAATCTGCTGCCGCGCGGGGTCAAGCTGGCGCCCGAGGACATCTGGGAGCGCATCGCCTTCGTCCTGTCGATGAAGATGCAGGATGCCCAGTTCTCCGGGCAGACCAAGGAGCGCCTGTCCTCGCGCGAGGCCGCGGCCTTCGTCTCTGGTGTGGTCAAGGACGCCTTCAGCCTGTGGCTCAACGCCCACCCCGAGTTCGGCCAGCAGCTCGCCGAGCTGGCGATCAGCAACGCCAACCGGCGCCTCAAGGCCGGCAAGAAGGTCGAACGCAAGCGCATCACCCAGGGCCCGGCACTGCCCGGCAAGCTCGCCGACTGCGCCGGCCAGGAGCCGATGCGCGCGGAGCTGTTCCTGGTCGAGGGCGATTCGGCCGGAGGCAGCGCCAAGCAGGCGCGCGACAAGGAGTTCCAGGCGATCATGCCGCTGCGCGGCAAGATCCTGAATACCTGGGAGGTCGACGGCGGCGAGGTGCTGGCCAGCCAGGAGGTGCATGACATCGCCGTGGCCATCGGCATCGACCCGGGATCCAGCGACCTCTCCCAGCTGCGCTACGGCAAGATCTGCATTCTCGCCGACGCCGACTCCGACGGTCTGCACATCGCCACCCTGCTGTGCGCGCTGTTCGTCCGGCACTTCCGCCCCCTGGTGGATGCCGGCCACGTTTATGTGGCCATGCCGCCGCTGTATCGCATCGACCTGGGCAAGGAGGTGTTCTACGCCCTGGACGACGCCGAGCGCGACGGCATCCTCGACCGCCTGGTGGCCGAGAAGCGCCGCGGCAAGCCCCAGGTCACCCGCTTCAAGGGCCTCGGCGAGATGAACCCGCCGCAGCTGCGCGAGACCACCATGGACCCGAATACCCGGCGCCTGGTGCAACTGACCCTGGACGACTTCGAAGGCACCCGGGAGATCATGGACATGCTGCTGGCGAAGAAGCGCGCCGGCGACCGCAAGTCCTGGCTGGAGTCCAAGGGCAACCTGGCCGAGGTGCTGCTCTGATGCGTGGCCTGGCTGTCGCGCTGTTGCTGGTCTCGGCGGCGGCATCGGCGGATGCGCCGCCCCTCGAGGAGTTGAGCCTGCTCGGCGAGTACCCGGTCGAGGGCCTGGCCGGTGGCAACCTGTCCGGCCTGGCCCAGTGCGAGGACACGCTGTGGGCGGTGTCGGACCGCGAGGATGACCGGCTGTACCGCCTGCAGACCGGCGCCGAGGTCTGGCAGGCCGAGGCCGAGCCCTTCGCGGCCCCGCCGTCACCGCCCATGCCGCTGCCCTGGGGGCTGCGCATGAGCACCTGGGTCGCCGGCCAGGTGCGGGGCGGTGGCCTGGACTTCGAGGGACTGTCCTGCGATCGGCAGGGCAATCGCTACCTGGTCAGCGAGTCGCAGGCCGCCGTGTTGCGCCTTACGCCCCTGGGCGAGGCGCGCTGGCTGGCCCTGCCGGAAGCCGTGGTGCGCCAGGCGCGGGCCAGCGGCATGTTGCTGAAATTCAACGCGTTGCTGGAGGGCGTCGCCGTCGATCCGGCCGGTGAGCGCCTGTGGCTGGCCGCCGAGCGCAATCGTCGCGGTCTGCTGGTGCTGCACGGCAATGGCCTGTCCTGGCGCTGCAGCGGTGGCTGCGTGCTGATCAGCGAAGGCGGCCGCGAGCCGGCGCCGGCGCAACTGGGCGACGAGGCGCGGCCCCGGGACTTCTCCGGCCTGGCCTTCCATCAGGAGAAACTCTTCACCCTGGAACGCCAGGCCCATCGTATCTGCCGCCGCCAGCTGAGCGACGGCGCGGTCGAACGCTGCTGGTCCTTCGCCGCCGAGGCGCTCACCGACGCTCGCCGCTATCCGTCGAGCCAAGGCCAGGCCGAGGCCTTGTGGGTCGATGCCGAAGGCGCCTGGATCGGCCTGGACAATCAGGGCCAGGCCCGCGCCGATGGCGAGCAGCGGCCGATCGTCTGGCGCGTCGCCGCGCCGAAGCACGGCTGGGGCGGCCGCCGGTGAGCGCGCCAGCGCCGGGACGCCGGGCGGGGCGGGTGATGCTGGTGCTCGCCTGGCTCGCCGCGCTGCTGCTGGCCACGCGCTTCTTCGCCGATTGGGAGGAGTCCCAGCGCAACCCCAATCGTCAGCCCGAGTCGCTGCATGGCAGCGATTACGTGGAAGTACGCCTGGCCAGCAGTCGCCAGGGGCATTACCGCGCCACCGGGCAGATCAACGGCGAGCCGGTGACCTTCCTCCTCGACACCGGCGCCACCCAGGTGGCGGTGCCCGTGGAGGCGGCCCGGCGCCTGGGCCTGCGTGCCGGCGCGGCGATCACCATCAGCACCGCCAATGGCCGCGCCACGGCCCATCGCACGCAACTGGCCAGCCTGCGGCTGGGCGACATCGTGCTGCATGACGTCGAGGCGCTGATCGCCCCCGGCATGGATGGCGAGGAAGTGCTGCTGGGCATGAGCGCCCTCAAACAACTCGAATTCACCCAGCGCGACGGCACCCTGATGCTGCGCCAATCAACCTTGCGATGAGACTTTCATGAGCGAATCCCTCGATCTGAGCCTGGATGGCGTTGAGCGCCGCTCGCTTGCCGACTTCACCGAGCAGGCCTATCTCAACTACTCGATGTACGTGATCATGGATCGCGCCCTGCCGCATATCGGCGATGGCCTCAAGCCCGTGCAGCGGCGCATCGTCTATGCCATGAGCGAGCTGGGCCTGGACGCCGACGCCAAGCACAAGAAGTCGGCGCGCACCGTCGGCGACGTGCTCGGCAAGTTCCACCCCCATGGCGACTCGGCCTGCTACGAGGCCATGGTGCTGATGGCCCAGCCGTTCAGCTATCGCTACACCCTGGTCGACGGCCAGGGCAACTGGGGCGCGCCGGACGATCCCAAGTCCTTCGCCGCCATGCGCTACACCGAGGCGCGCCTGTCGCGCTACTCCGAGGTGCTGCTGACCGAACTGGGCCAGGGCACGGTGGACTGGGTGCCGAACTTCGACGGTACCCTCAACGAGCCGGCGACCCTGCCGGCGCGCCTGCCCAACCTGTTGCTCAACGGCACCACCGGCATCGCCGTGGGCATGGCCACCGACGTGCCGCCGCACAACCTGCGCGAGGTCGCCGCCGCCTGCGTGCGCCTGCTCGATCAGCCGGACGCCACGGTCGAGCAGCTCTGCGAGCACGTGCTGGGCCCGGACTTCCCCACCGAGGCCGAGGTGATCACCCCGCGCAGCGATCTGTTGAAGATCTACGAGACCGGCCGCGGTTCGGTGCGCATGCGCGCGGTGTATCGCATCGAGGACGGCGACATCGTGGTCACCGCGCTGCCGCATCAGGTCTCCGGGGCCAAGGTGCTGGAGCAGATCGCCGGGCAGATGCAGGCCAAGAAGCTGCCGATGGTCGCCGACCTGCGCGACGAGTCGGACCACGAGCACCCCTGCCGCATCGTCATCATCCCGCGCTCCAACCGGGTCGATGCCGACGAGCTGATGACCCACCTGTTCGCCACCACAGACCTGGAGTCCAGCTACCGGGTCAACACCAACGTCATCGGCCTGGACGGCAAGCCCCAGGTGAAGAACCTGCGCCAGCTGCTGCGCGAGTGGCTGGAGTACCGGGTGAACACCGTGCGCCGGCGCCTGCAGTTCCGCCTGGACAAGGTGGAGAAGCGCCTGCACCTGTTGGAGGGCCTGCTGGTGGCCTTCCTCAATCTCGACGAGGTGATCCACATCATCCGTACCGAGGACCAACCCAAGCCGGTGCTGATGGCCCGTTTCGGCCTGACCGAGGTGCAGGCCGACTACATCCTCGACACCCGCCTGCGTCAGCTGGCGCGCCTGGAAGAGATGAAGATCCGCGGCGAGCAGGACGAGCTGGCCAAGGAGCGCGCCAAGCTGCTGGCCCTGCTCGGCAGTGAGGTCAAGCTGAAGAAGCTGGTGCGCGACGAGATCATCAAGGACGCCGAGACCTATGGCGACGCGCGGCGCTCGCCGATCGTCGAGCGCGCCGAGGCCCGCGCCCTGTCGGAAACCGAGTTGCTGCCGACCGAGCCGATCACCGTGGTGATGTCCGAGAAGGGCTGGGTGCGCTGCGCCAAGGGCCACGACATCGATGCCACCGGCCTGTCCTACAAGGCCGGCGACGGCTTCAAGGCGGCCGCGCCGGGGCGCTCCAACCAGTTCGCGGTGTTTATCGACTCCACCGGCCGCAGCTACTCGCTGGCGGCGCACTCGTTGCCGTCGGCGCGCGGTCAGGGCGAGCCGCTGACCGGGCGCCTGGCGCCGCCGCCGGGGGCGAGTTTCGAGTGCGTGCTGCTGCCGGACGACAATGCGCTCTACGTGATCGCCTCCGACGCCGGCTACGGTTTCGTGGTCAAGGGCGAGGACCTGCAGGCCAAGAACAAGGCCGGCAAGGCCCTGCTCAGCCTGCCGGCGGGGGCCAAGGTGATCGCGCCCAAGCCCCTGGCCAATCGCGAGGAGGACTGGCTGGCGGCGGTGACCACCGAGGGCCGCCTGTTGCTGTTCAAGGTCGCCGACCTGCCGCAGCTGGGCAAGGGCAAGGGCAACAAGATCATCGGCATTCCCGGCGAGCGGGTCGCCAGTCGCGAGGAATACCTCAGCGACCTGGCGGTGCTGCCGGCCGGTAGCACCCTGGTGCTGCAGGCGGGCAAGCGCACCCTGTCGCTCAAGGCCGATGACCTGGAGCACTACAAGGGCGAGCGCGGGCGCCGCGGCAACAAGCTGCCGCGCGGTTTCCAGCGGGTCGATGGGCTGCTGGTGGAACAGGCCGGATGAGCCGAAGCGGCGCACGAGGCTGGAGTCGTGCGCCGCTTTGGCGGATGATGGTGGGCCGCGGGATGCATCAGGACGGCTGAATGCATTCGCCAACCCAGGTTTGACTGCCGGCAGTGCCTGCCGGCCGGATGAGAGCAATGACTGTAGTGCGCCTTCCCTTGATCCTGCTGCTGACCGGCCTGCTCGGCCTGGTCGGCTGCACGGCCTACCAACCGGTTCCGCTGTATCAGCTCGACGGCGGCAATGCCCCGCTGCCCACCGACAAGGGTGGGGTGGCGGTGCTGCTGGGGCCGGTGTCGATTGCCGATTACCTGCAGCGCGAGGCCCTGCTGCAACGCCAGCCCGATGGCAGCCTGACCGCGGCCCGTGACGGGCGCTGGGCCGGCAGCCTGGCGGCGGACATCGATCGCCAGCTGCTGCGCCAACTGGCGGCGCGGCTGAACAGCCAGCGCCTGGTGATGGCGCCGGCGACGCCCGGCTTCAGCCCCCAGGTCCAGGTGCTGCTGGCCATCAGCCGCCTCGACTCCGGCCCGCAGCGTCCCGCCGTGCTGGAGGCCCACTGGCGCCTGCTGAGCGGCGAGGGGAAGTTGCTCGACGGCCGGCTGGTGCGCCTGGAAGAGACCCATGAGGGCTCCATCGCCGACCAGGTGCGGGCCCAGAGCCTGGTGATGCGCCAACTGGTCGAGCAGGTGGCGCTGGCGGTGCAGGAGTACGGCGATCTGCCGCCGGAGGTGGCCAAGGAGCCGCGCAAGAAGGCCCCGGTCACGCCGGCGGCGAAGCCGGCCAAGCCGAAGATTCCGGTGGCCGAACCGCTCAGGAACGAGGGCGAGGTGTTTCGCTTCTGACGTCAGGGCCAGTCGGGCCGGTGGCTCGAGCACAAAAAAGCCCCGCGCTTGGCGCGGGGCTTTTTTGTGGCTGCTGTTTACTGGACGCCGCCCTGGGGGTCAGTGGCTCTCGTGCATGCGCGCCAGTTGCCGCTCCAGCAGTGACGGGTAAGGCTCCAGCAGCCGCTCCACACAACTGGCGCCGTCCGGGCTGGCGATGGCGCGTATGCGGCTGCGCTGGCGAACCAGCGGGTCTTCGGCGATGCGCCGCTCCAGCAGCAGCAGATTGCGGCTGTGCTGGGACAGGGCCAGGGCGTCCTGGGCGGTTTCGCTGAGCAGCAGGTCGCCCTGGCTGAGGTCGACCAATTCGCTGCCCTGGGTCAGGCCCAGTTGCAGTTGCAGGGTGATGCCGCTGTCGGCGACCTCGATCTGCAGGGCATGGCCGAGTGCGCGCATCAGCTCGCCACAGCAGATGGCGTGGGTCAGGTAGTCGTCGCCGCTGTCCCGGCTGTGGAACAGCATCAGGCTGCTGCCATCGCTGAGGGTGTGCAGTTCGCCCTGGTAGAGCTCGGCCGCCTGGTTCAGGCAGTCGCGGTAACGCTGCAGCAGATCGAGCAGGCGCGCCCGTGGCAGGCGCCGCAGTTGCTCCTGGGCGCCCAGCTGGATGGCCAGCACGGCGCTGGGCTGCGGCGCCGCAGGCGGTGCCGGCGGCTGTTGCGCGGGGACATCGCGCAGATCGGCGAAGGGGTCGAGGTGCTCGTCATCGTCGGCGTCGAGCTCGTCGACGCGCTCGTTGCGCAGGTTGGGTACGGCGAAGCCGGGCTCGTCGTCGAGCCTGTCGTCCAGGTACTGCTCGTCGTCCTCGAACCCCTGGTCTTCATCGTCGAGCCCCTCCACCTCCGGCTTCTCCGGCACCAGGCGGGCCTGCAGCTGGCGCGCCAGGTCGCCGATCTCGTCCTGGCGACCGGCGCCGGGCGCCGGGTCGTCCGGGTCGCGCAGCCAGACCCGCAGTTGCAGCAGCGGCGTGGAGATATGCCGGCCCAGGCGCAGGCTCAGGCTGAGGGTCAGCGCCAGCAGGATCAGGCTGAGGATGCCCATGCTCTGCAGGCTGATGGTCATCGGCTGCTGGAACTGGCGCATGTCGAGGCTGATGCGCAGCTGGCCGGCGATGACCTCCTGGAAGGTGATGGGGGTCGAGTACAGGCCCTCGGTTTCGCCGAGCATGTTCTTGCTGGGGCGGGCGCCGGCTTCGGCGAGGATGCGATTGTCCACGCTGTAGATCGCGGCGTGGGCCACCAGTGGGTTCTTCACCAGGTTGTTCAGCAGCACGTTGAGGCTGAGGATGTCGTTGGACACCAGCAGCTCGGTGGCCGAGGCGGCGGTCTGGGTGATCAGGCTGGTGCCCAGGGCCTCGGCCTGCTGCTGCATGGCCTGCTTGAACTGCATGCCGATGACCCAGGCATAGATCACCAGCGCCAGGGCCACCAGCAGCAGGCTGTGGCTGGCGATGCGCAGGGCCAGCGGCACCCGGCGTTGGCGCAGGGCCTGAAACAGCAGGAGGAAGAAGTTGTCGGGCTTTACGGGGGCGGGCCGGTTCACAGAGCTCGGCTCTCGTCGACTGGAGTTGCCGCGCAGTATAGCGACCGCCCTGCAGCGGGCAAAGCGTCGCGCATGCCCGTACGGCTGCGAAAATGGTTAGAATGTGCGGCTTTTCTCCGGCCTGCTCAGCGTTTGGCTGGTGGTCCATTTTTCAACCGAGCCCTGGGGGTGCGCCGTGCGCGAAATCGTCCTGATCAATATCACTGGCGAGGACCGCCCCGGTCTCACCGCCGCCATCACCGGCGTGCTGGCCCAGGGCGGGGTGAATATCCTCGACATCGGCCAGGCGGTGATCCATGACACCCTGTCGTTCGGCATCCTGGTCGAGATCCCGGATACCGAACAGGCCTCCTCGGTACTCAAGGATGTGCTGTTCACCGCCTACAAGCTGGACCAGCAGGTGCGCTTCACCCCGGTCTCGGAGGCGGACTACCAACAGTGGGTGGGCGGTCAGGGCAAGGCCCGGCACATCGTCACCCTGCTGACCCGCAAGGTCACCGCCGAGCAGCTGCAGCGGGTCAGCGCGATCACCGCCCGCTACGGCCTGAATATCGACCATATCGACCGCCTGTCCGGGCGCATGCCGCTGGACACCCCGGCCGAGCAGAGCAAGGGCTGCATCGAGTTCTCCGTGCGCGGCGAGCCGGCCGATCCGGCTGCGCTGCGTGCCGAGTTCCTCAGTGTCGCTCAGGAGCTGAATGTCGACATCGCCTTCCAGCGCGACTCGCTGTTTCGCCGCAACCGCCGCCTGGCGGTGTTCGACATGGACTCCACGCTGATCGAGGCGGAAGTGATCGACGAGCTGGCCAAGGCCGCCGGGGTCGGCGAGCAGGTGGCGGCGATCACCGAGCGGGCCATGCGCGGCGAGCTGGACTTCGCCGCCAGCTTCAGGGAGCGCATGGCGCTGCTCAAGGGCCTGCCGGAAACCGTGCTGGCCGATATCGGCGCCTCGCTGCGGCTGACCGAGGGGGCGGAGACGCTGTTCGCCGAGCTGCGCCGGCTGGGCTACAAGACCGCCATCCTCTCGGGCGGCTTCAGCTATTTCGCCAAGCAGCTGCAAGCCAAGCTGGGCATCGACTATGTGTTCGCCAACGAACTGCAGATCGTCGATGGCCGGGTCACCGGCGTGGCGGTCGAGCCGATCGTCGATGCCCAGCGCAAGGCCGACCTGTTGCGCCAGCTGGCGGACCAGGAAGGCCTGCGCCTGGAGCAGACCATCGCCGTGGGCGATGGCGCCAACGACCTGCCGATGCTGGCGATAGCCGGGCTGGGCGTGGCGTTTCGCGCCAAGCCTCTGGTCAAGCAGTCGGCCAAGCAGGCCATCTCCACCCTGGGGCTGGACGGCATCCTCTATCTGCTGGGGTTCCGCGACCGCGACGGACTGGCCTGAAATCGACATGAAAAAGCCGCCCACGGGCGGCTTTTTCATTTCGGCGGGCGGTGTCACTCGTCGTCGGAGGAGAAGTCGTAGTTCATCGACTGGCTCGGCGCCTGCAGGTAGTAGCCCTGGATGTAGTTGACCCCGGCCTGCCACAGCGTGGCCAGGACGCTGGCGCTCTCGACGAAGGGCACTATGGTCAGCTTGGCCTGGGCATGCAGGCTGGCCAGCAGGGTCTTCAGGGCTTCCTGGCTGTCCGCCGTGTTGAGGTCCTGGGAGTAGGAGCCGTCGATCTTGATGAAGTCCAGCTGCAGGTGCTTGAGCGTGTTGAACGGGTTCAGGGCGCAGCCGAACTGGCTCAGGGCCACCTTGCAATGCAGCTCGCGCAGGCCATGGGTCAGGGCCTTGGCCTGTTTCAGGTAGGCGATGGCGTCCGGCTCGTTGAGCTGGAAGACCAGCGAGTCCGAAGGCAGGCGCGCGGCCTTCAGGGCGACGCTGAGCCAGGGCAGCAGGGTCTGGTCCTGCAGGCTGGCGCTCGACAGGTGAACGAACAGGCGGGTGTTGTGACCCTTGCTGCGGTGGTCGGCGAGCAGCTTGATCGAATTGAGGATCACCCAGCGGTCGATCTTCTCGCCGAGGCCGGCCTCCTTGGCGGCGTTGAGGAAGTCCGGTGGCGGCACCTCCTGTCCTTGGGGGTTGAGCATGCGCAGGAGCACTTCGTAGTGCTCGTGACTGTCGCCGCGCAGGCTGATGATCGGCTGGAACAGCAGGCGGAAGCTGTTGTTCTCAAGCGCCTGCTGGACCATCGCCACGATGCTGCCGCGGTTGGCGGCGGCGGCCAGCTCGGCGGACGGGTCGAACAGTTTCAGGGCGTTGCCTTCGCTCAGTTCGTCGGCGCAGCGTTGCGCGCGGTTGACCACGTCCTGGGCTTTGGTGGTCTTCTCGCTGAGGCCGGCGACGCCGATCGACAGGGTCGTCTGGGCGGTGCGGCCACTGATGTCGAACAGATGGCTTTCGACTTTCTTCAGCACGGCCGTCAGGCCTTCCCGCGACTGTTCCGGGGTCAGGCCGGGTTGCAGCACGGTGAATACGTCGTCGCCGAAGCGGGCCAGTTGCGCCTCGCCGGCGAAGTGCGCGCGCAGCAGGTTGGCCAGGTCGGTCAGCAGCAGGTCGATGCCGGCCAGGCCGACTTCGGCGAGCAGGCTGGCGTACTGGTCGACGCGGATGTAGGCCAGGCTGGCCGGCTGGCCGATGTTCACCGCGCGCTCGGCGGCAGCGTCCATCAGTTCCAGGAAGTAATTGCGGTTGTACAGGCCGGTGACCAGATCCTGGCTGCTGATTTCCCGCAGCTTTTCCTCCAGTTCGGCGTTGCCGACCTCGCCGCGAATCACCACCTGGATGCACGGCTCGCCGTCATAGCTGGCCGCCGAGAAGCTCATCCGTACCTTGAAGCTGTCGCCGCTGGCCTTGACCCCGGTGCAGCCCAGTTCGGCGTTGCCTTCGGCGCCCTGGTAGCCCTTAAGAAAGTCCTTGAAACCTGCCTGGTCGGCGGCGGCGATCAGGTCGATCATCGGCATGCCCTCCAGCTCCTCGGCGTCCTCGTAGCCGAACAGCTCGAGATAGGAACGGTTGGCATAGATGTGCATGCCGTCGTGGACGTAGGCGATGGCGTCGACCGAGCTCTCGAGCAGCAGTTGGCAGCGCTTCTCCGCTTCGCGCAGGGCCACTTCGGCGGCCCGTCGCGCACGGCGTTCCTCTAGGTTGGCCAGCTCGCGCTGGGCCACCAGGATCAGGCGCTCGTCCTCGCCTTGCGGCAGGGCGTCCTGGGCGCCCAGGGTCAGGGCCTCGGTGATGCTGTCGGAGTCGTTGCCGTCGAGCAGCTGGATGACCGGAATGTCCTTGGCCTGGCGGCGGATGGCGTTGATCGCCTCGCCGGGGGCGAGGTGCTCGCTGCTGGGCGCGGCGATCAGCAGGTCCCAGCTCTGCTGTAGGGCGTCGGCCAGGTCCTCGCTCGAACTCAGGCGGTGCACCCGGGTCGCGCGGCCGGCGTTGCGGAACAGGCTGACGAGGCGCTCGGCCTCATTCTGCGAGTCTTCCAGGATCAGCAGTCGAATAGTCTTTTTTTCGATGGCCATGGTGGGGTCAGGTCTGCGCCGAACGGGCGCGAAAAGGCGACAAAAGGTAGAGAACCGGCAATCTACAGCGACTTCCAGAGCGAGTCAAAGTCTTCCTCCCCGCCTGCGCCGCGGCTTCCCGAGGGTGTGACGGGCTTCCCTGCGGGGGTGTCCGGCTGGTCGAGGCTGCGGTACTCGAACTGACTGAAACTGCCGGTGCTGGTCTGCCGGCGACTGAGCACGGCACGGCGTTCCGTGCCATTGAGGTTGATCATGACCTTGTTGCCTTCCTGAAAAGGCAGCCTGGGCGTGACCAGTGTCGCTGGACGGGAGATGGCACTGATTGCCGGCAGCAGCAAGGCCCGCAGGTACTGGCTGCTCTGGTCGGCCTTGCGCACCAGTTGCAGGCCGCAGGCCTGGGCGTGGGGGGCGATCAGCTCGATGCCCATCTGGGTGCCGCCGCCGCGGACCTGGCGTATCCAGCGCACCACCGCGACGCTCCAGCCCTGTTCGGGGTTGTCCTGCACGCCGAGCAGTTCGCCGGCCTGCAGCTGGCTGGGCACCTCCTTCGGCCAGGACAGGCAGTAGCCGCCTGGGCTGTGGTTGATGATGGGCAGCGCGTAGCTCGGGTAGCTCTCCTTGCTCTCGGCGGCCTGCGGCTGGCCGCCCTGGGCCGTTGGCGATGGGGGCTTGCTGTA
This sequence comes from Pseudomonas sp. LPB0260, assembly GCF_013388395.1. Lineage (NCBI taxonomy): Bacteria > Pseudomonadati > Pseudomonadota > Gammaproteobacteria > Pseudomonadales > Pseudomonadaceae > Pseudomonas > Pseudomonas sp. LPB0260. The sequence goes on from NZ_CP058247.1 coordinate 1,787,944, forward strand.
CTCGATCTCCTCGAACGGCAGGCCCTGCTCCCAGTTGGTCGTTTGCTGGGCGTCGAACGCCTTGGCCCAGACATCGGGAGCACCGCTGCGTGGCTTGAACTCGACCGAATTGCTGACGGGTAGTTGCAGCGTCTTGCTGAAGGCGCGCTGGCTGGACAGGAAGAAATGCAGTGCACTCATGCCGATGCACAGGGTCAGCGAGCCCTGCCCGGGGGTGCGCTGAAAGGTGCGCTCGGCGATGTCCCCCCAGGCCGCGCTGAGATGTTGCAGCATGTCCTGGCTGAGCCCCTCGGGAACCAGCAGGCGCGCGCTGGCGCGGTCTTCGGCTGGCAGCAGCAGGTATTCCTTGATCGCATCGACCAGCGGGCCTGGATCGATGCCGAGGGCATGGTGCAGTTCGCTGGGCTGGAACAGCGAGCTGTAGCGTGGCGGACCGTCCTGTTGCGGCGACACGGCGAACAGGCTGGAGGGGGCGTCGCCCGCCTGCAGGCGCACCAGGGCGCTCCAGGGTTCGAGGACCTCTGCCAGGCGCGCGATGCTGTTCTGGCGCATCTGGTTGCAGCGAGCAGAGCCGAGCATCAGGGCCACCAGGTAGTTCTGCTCGATGCTCAATCCCTGGGTGTGGGTGCCCAGGGGGTCGCGGATCGCCACTTGATGCAGGTTACGTTGCCGGGCGATCTGGTAGAGCTGGTGCAGTTCAAGCCAGAGACCTTCCGGCACCGGGCAATACAGCTGGCTGGTGCGGATCAACGGGGCGCACAGGCTGTGGATCGCGCGCTGCAGGGCGAGGGTCAGGGCTTGGATCTGCTCGCGGCTGGTCTGGGTGGCGAGGCGGACGATGATCAGCTTGTAGCCGACCGCCAGGTGGTTCTGCAGCGCTTGGCACAGGTTGGCGACTTTGCGCGGGCGCTCGTCGAGCACGATGGCCTGGCTGAGGAAGTGCCGCTCCAGGTGCTTGCAGACGAAGTACACCTCGGGACGCAGCAGCTCGAGCAGTTGCAGGCGCATGTCGGAGGGGGTCTGCAGCTGGTTGAGCTCGACCAGGGCCTGATAGAGCTGACGGGCCGTTTCGCCGATGTTGGCCTTGGGCAGGCCGGCAATCCAGTGTTTGAGGTCGCGCGGGTGCGCTTGGCAGAACGACAGGCTCTGCTTGTCCGGTGTGGGGACGCGGAGCAGCAGGTGAGGACTCTGTCTATCCATCTAAATCGGAGACTCCAACGCCAGCGGCCGAGGCGGGTCGATCTAATAATAATGTTGCAGACTCTAGCAGCATCCGCGCGGGGGTGCAGCCATCGCTAGAACCCTTCGTTCACGCTGTGACCGAATGCAGGCCCGCACGCGGGGGAGTGTGAGGGGGCGGCAGTTGGACCGCTGGGCGCCGCCGGCGTTCGGCGCGAGGGGTGAATCACCAAGATTGCTTGCGTTTTGCCGCCAGGGCCAGGGCTGCGCCTGGCCCTGGCGGCAAATGGGTGAGTCTCAGGCCTGGCGGCTGCTGCCGAGTCTTTGGCCCATCCGCACCTGGCTGTCGGCGCCGAGCTGTTCGGCCCACTGCACCTGGTCCGGGCCGAACAGGACGATGGCGGTGGAGCCCAGCTTGAAACGGCCCAGTTCCGCGCCCTTGTCCAGGCTGATAGGTGCGCGCGCCGCCTCGTCATAGCGCACGCTCTTGAGGCTGCGCTTGGGCGGGGTCACCAAGCCGGCCCAGACCGTCTCGATCGAGGCGACGATCATCGCCCCGACCAGCACCACGGCCATCGGCCCGCGCTCGGTGTCGAACAGGCAGACCACCCGCTCGTTGCGGGCAAACAGCTCGGGGACATTCTGCGCCGTGGTCTGGTTGACCGAGAACAGCCGCCCCGGCACGTAGACCATTTCCCGCAACGTGCCGGCCAGGGGCATGTGCACCCGGTGGTAGTCCTTCGGCGACAGGTAGATGGTGGCGAATGCGCCGCCCATGAACGGCGCGGCGCGCTCGGCATCGCCGCCGAGCAGCTCGACCGCGCTGAAGCTGTGGCCCTTGGCCTGGAAGATCCGCCCGTGCTCGATCGGCCCCAACTGGCTGACCGCACCGTCGGCCGGGCAGAGCACCGCGTCCGGGCTGTCGTCCAGCGGGCGGGCGCCATCCTTCAGCGCCCGGGTGAAAAAGGCGTTGAAGTGTTCGAAGGCGCTCGGCTGCTCGCACTGGGCTTCGCTCATGTCGACCTGGTAGCGCTTGATGAACCAGTCGATCAGGCGGTTCTTGAACCAGGGCGCGCGGCACTCTGCGGCATGGCCGATCAGGCGTGACAGCAGGTGGTGGGGCAGCAGGTACTGGCTGAGGATAAATAGACGCTGTTTCATCGGGTTTCCTTAAGGGCCGGCCGAGGCGCGGCGATTCAACGTTCGACCGGGGTGTCCGGGTGGTTGCCCCACTCGCCCCAGGAACCCGCATAGGCCTTGACGCGCGGGTAGCCGAGGGCCTTGGCCACCAGGTAGGTGAGGCCGGAGCGGTGATGGGTCTGGCAGTGGGTGATCACTTCCTTGTCCGGGGTGATGCCCAGGTCGGCGAGCAGCTCGGGCAGGTCCTGGCGCAGGCGCAGGGCTCGGGCCTGATCCATGCAGGCGGTCCACTCCAGGTTTGCCGCGCCGGGAATGTGCCCGGCCTTGGCTGCCAGGGCCTTCTCGCCGCGGTACTCGGCCGGGGAGCGGGCGTCCCAGATCGCCAGGTCATTGGCCCCCAGGCGGCTCTGCAGGTACTCGCGCGTGGCGCTGGGCGCCGTGCTGAAGCTCAGCGACGCTGCGGCGGACAGTGGGGCTGGCTGATCGCCGCTTAGCGGGCGCTCCTCGGCCAGCCAGGCCACCAGGCCGCCGTCAAGGTAGTGGTAGCGGCCGTGGCCGATCACATCCAGCAGCCAGATAAAGCGACCGGCCCAGCCGCCACCCTCGTCGTCGTACACCACGTAGACGGCGTCCGGGTTGTGTCCCAGTTCGCCGAATAGCTGTTGCAGCTGTGCCTGTTCCGGCAGCAGGCCGGGTGCCGGCGGCTGACCCAGCTGGGTGCGTTTCGGGTCGACGAAGCGGGCGCCGGGAATGTGTCCGGCGGCATAGCGCGGTGCGCTGGTCAGATCGACCAGGATCAGCTCGGGGGCGCTCAGGCGGCTGGCCAGATCGGCCGGCTGGATAACCAACGGCAACTCGGCGAAGGCAGTCATGCTGGACCTCTTAGTCGGAGAAGGGGCGAATTGTAGCGGAAAGCCTAGGGCGCGCGTCTGGCAAAGCTGTTCAGGGCCCGCTCGATGCACTGGGCCGTCTTGCCGAAGGCCTGCAGCTGGGTGTCGCTGAAGGCGCCGCCGTTGCGGTCGACGACCAGCAGCAGGGCCACCCGGCCGTTGCAGGCCAGCGAGCGGAGCAGCAGGTGCTCACTGGGAAACAGTGCCTTGAGCGCGCCGGGTAGCAGGGCGGAGAACTGGGCGATATTGCTGGGGCTCAGGCGCAACTGCCCCGGCTCCTTCAGCAGGCGGCGCAGCACCTGGCTGTGCTGGGGGTCGAGCGCCAGTCCGCTGCCTGGCTGCTCCAGGCCGGCGTGCTGCAGTGCGCGCAGGCGGCTGTGGCTGCGGTCGGCCAGCAGCAGCAGCACGCGCGCCAGGCCGCAGGCCTGCAGGGCCTGGCTGGCGCCGCTGGCGAGCTGCTCGAGGTTGTTGAAGGCGCTGGGCTGGGCGAGCAGCTGCGTGCACAGGCGTCGCCATTCATCGACTGCCGTGGCTTTCGCCGGTGCCGGTGCCGGCGCCTCTGGCACGGCGCTGCGCAGGTGGCGGGCGGTGGGCGGCCACAGCAGCGCCTCGGCCGGGTGCCAGAGGCCGCTGGCGGCATGCAGGCGCGCACTCTGGGCGGCCTGCTGGTGAATCTGCTGCTGCACTTCGACCAGCGGAAGCTGCAGGTAGAGTCCGCTCAGGCGCTGCCAGCGCAGGCTGTGCGGGCTGCTCCAGGCCTGGTGGGCCGATAGCGCCAGGCCGTTGGCCAGCACTATGGTGTTGGCCGGCTGGGTCAGCCAGCGGCGCAGCTGGGGATCGGCATCGAGCATCTGCTGCTGGTGCAGCGGGTGCTCGTTATCGCGGGCGATATGCAGCGCCTTGATCAGCAGGCGGCGATCCTGGGTCAGCAGGCGATAGCCCTGCACGATCCACTCCGGCAGGCGCCAGCGTTCGGCCAGGGCCAGGCAGAGCTCGAGCAGGGGCACGCCGAGCAGCTCCTGCTCGACCCGGCTGGCCGGCTCGCCCTTGACCAGGACGCGCTGCTCCCAGGTTTCGAACAGCTCCGGCCGCGCGGCAAGCAGGGTCCAGATCGGCGCGAGAAACAGCAGGCTGCCCCAGTGGATTTCCTGCCAGAGCCGGGCCAGGCGCCCGGCGAACAGGCCGTTGGCCTGCTGGCTGGCATGCTGGCTGACCAGCTGGATCTGCCGCAGTGCCGGGGGAACCTCCTCGGCCGGCAGGGTCGGCTGGCGCTGCACCAGTTCCTCGGTGCGCTGCAGGCCCAGGCGACCGATGGCGCTTTCCAGGCTCTCCGCCGGCTCGCCGAGGCCGCCGCTATGGCGATTGGCCTCGCGCAGTACGCGCAGTGACAGCGCCGGGCTGGCTTGCATCAGCTCGGCGATGTCGCGCAGCGAGCAGCGACTGTCCGCCAGGGCGCGACATACCCGCTGGTGACTGTCGGCAGGCACCGGTATAGGTTGTTTGTCCAGCTGTTTGAGCCAGGCGTCGAGACTGCGGGGTAGGGGCGTCGGCATGGGGGAGCCAAACTGGCTTTTGCACTTAACAGGCTATAGTCTCGCGCATTCCTTCCGATAAATAGAAGGGTTGATTCAACAAACCCCAACTCCTGGTTCCTGCAAGTTTTCTCTATATGGCAAAAATCATCGGCATCATCGTCGTGCTCGCCAGCGTGATCGGCGGCTTTATTCTTTCCGGCGGCAAGTTCATGGCCCTGGTGCACCCCTTCGAGGTGATGATCATCGGCGGTGCGGCCCTGGGCGCCTTCCTCCAGGCCAACCCAGGCAGCACCTTCATGCACGTCTTCAAGAAGTCGCTGAAGATGTTCAGTTCGCGCTTCACCCATACCTTCTACCTGGAGGTGCTGAAGCTGCTCTACGAGATCCTCAACAAGAGCCGGCGCGAGGGCATGATGGCCATCGAGGCCGACCTCGAGGAGCCGGCCGCCAGCCCGATCTTCAGCAAGTACCCGGCGATCCTCAAGGATGAGCGGATGACCGCCTACATCTGCGACTACCTGCGCATCATGTCGTCCGGCAACATGGCGCCCCATGAGCTGGAGGGCCTGTTCGACATGGAGATGGCCAGCCTCAAGGAGGAACTCGAGCATCCCGCCCATGCCGTGGCCAAGGTCGCCGACGGCATGCCGGCGATGGGGATCGTGGCGGCGGTGCTGGGTATCGTGATCACCATGTCGATCCTCGCCGAAGCCGATAACGCGCAGATCGGCGAGAAGGTCGGCACGGCCCTGGTCGGCACCTTCCTCGGCATCCTCGCGTCCTATGGCTTCTTCGGTCCCTTGTCCAATGCCCTGGAGCACGACGCCAAGGAAGAACTCAACGTCTACGAATCGATCAAGGCCGCTCTGGTGGCCTCGGCGTCCGGCATGCCGCCGACGCTGGCCGTCGAGTTCGCGCGCAAGACGCTGTTCCCGGCGCACCGGCCGAGCTTCACCGAGCTGGAACAGGCGATGCGCGGAAACTGATGAGTCATGGAAAATAATCAGCCGATCATCGTCAAACGGGTCAAGAAGACCGCCGGCGGCCACCATGGCGGCGCCTGGAAGATCGCCTTCGCCGACTTCGCCACGGCGATGATGGCGTTCTTCCTGGTGATGTGGCTGATGTCCTCGGCCTCGCCGGAGCAGAAGAAGCTGATCTCCGGCTATTTCAAGGACCCGATCGGTTTCAGCGAGAGCGCCAGCCCCTATGTGATCGATCTCGGTGGCTCGCCCACGCCGTCACCGGACCGCACCCTGAACCCGGAGATCCAGGAACCGGCCGACAGCGAGCGGGTCGATGGCGAGGCGGTCGAGGTCGACCCGGAGCAGGCCGAATCCATGGCCGAAGAGCTGGAGCGCGAGCGTCTGAAGCTGCTGCTACAGGAGCTGCAGAACAGGGTCGAGGAGAATCCGCAGTTGCAGCGCTTCAAGGACCAGATCCTGTTCGAGATCACCCAGGACGGCCTGCGCATCCAGATCGTCGATGCCGAGAACCGGCCGATGTTCGACCTCGGCAGTGCGCGCCTGCAGCCCTATTTCGAAGACATCCTGCTGGCCATGGTCGACACCATCAAGGCGGTGCCGAATAAGATCAGCATCAGCGGCCACACCGATGCCAAGCCCTTCGCCGGGGCTGGCGACTTCGGCAACTGGGAGCTGTCCGCCAATCGCGCCAACGCCGCCCGGCGCGTGCTGGTGGCCGGCGGCTACGACGAGGAACAGCTGGCGCGCGTGGTCGGCTACGCCTCGTCGGCCCTGTTCGATCGAAAGAACCCGCTGAACCCGGTGAACCGGCGCATCGACATCACCGTGCTGACCAAGAAGGCGCAGCGGGCCATCGAGGGCGAGCCGCAGGGCGGCGAGGCGGCGCCGGCGAGCGATGGTGGCTCGGCCGCGTCGTCGCCGGACGAGCCATTGCCGCCGGCCTCGGCGGAGGAGCTGCGCAAGCGCTTGAATATCTTCGAGGACGGGGTGCTGCGGCTCGACCAGCCTGGTCAGTGAGCGGCACCTGCCGGGTCAAGGCCGCGGGTGATCGCGGCCTTGTCGTTTCAGTAGTCCGCTTCCGGCAGGCTGGCGAGGATGTGCCGGTAGCTGGCCATGCGCTGCGGGTGGATGCGCCCGTCCTCCAGGGCCTTGAGCAGGGCGCAGCCGGGCTCGCGGTCGTGCTTGCAGTCGCGGAAGCGACAGTGGCCGAGCAGCTCGTGGAACTCGATGAAGCCCGCCTCGACGTCGTCGCGACTGACGTGCACCAGGCCGAATTCGCGAATGCCGGGGGAGTCGACCAGCTCGCCGCCGCCGGGGAAGTGGAACAGCCGCGCGGTGGTGGTGGTGTGGGTGCCCTTGCCGGTCAGCTCCGACAGCGCACCGACCCGGGTGTCCACGCCCGGTAGCAGGCTGTTGACCAGCGACGACTTGCCCACCCCGGATTGTCCGACGAAGACGCTGACGTGGTCGTCCAGCTGCTGCTTGAGCTTCTCCATGCCGTCGCCCTGGTGGGCCGAGACCTCCAGCAGCGGGTAGCCGAGCTGGCGATAGACCGCGAGCAGGGCTTCGAGCGCCGGGCCGTTCTGCGTGTCGATCAGGTCGGCCTTGTTCAGCAGCAGCAGCGGACGGATGCCGGCATGCTCGGCGGCCACCAGGTAGCGGTCGATCAGGTTGGCGTGGGGCTCGGGCAGCGGCGCGAAGACGATGACGATCAGGTCGACGTTGGCCGCCACCGGCTTCAGCTGGCCGCGGCTGTCCGGGCGGCACAGTTCGCTGTCGCGTGGCAGCTGCGCGACGATCACGCCGATGCCCTGGTTGCCGGCGCGCCACACCACGCGGTCGCCGGTGACCAGGGTCGGCAGGTTGGCGCGCAGGTGGCAGCGGAACACCTGGCCGCGCTGTTCGCCGTCCTGGGCCTCGACCTCGACCTGCACGCCGAAGTGGGCGATCACCAGGCCCACCTGTTCCGGGCCGAGGTCGCCGCCTTCCAAAATCTGCACGGCTTGTGACTCGCGCTTGGCGGCGCGGGCGGCACGCTCGCCCTGGATCTTGTCGATGCGCCAGCTTTGCCGGCGGTTGAGTTGGCGTTTGGCCATGGGGGTCTCGAGGGTTGAGTCGCGGGGAAAACCGGCCGCGAGTTTAGCACGCGCGGGCGGCCGACTCGCTTGCTGCAGCCGGCCGAGGCGCTCGGTACACTGCGGGGCATCTTGGGACGGCTGGACGAGCGCATGGGCGCGAGTGTGATCGGAAACAATCCGGCGTTGCGCGCCTTGCTGGCGCAGCTGCTGGCGACCCTGCTGGTCGGCGGCGGGATCTATCTGGCGGCGCAACTGTCCGACTGGCGCGCGCCCTGGCTGCTGGCCGGATTGCTCCAGGGGCTGCTGGCCGCCAGCCTGGGCAGCTGGCTGGGCCTGGCACGCTGGTGGTGGTGGCTGAACCTGCTGTTCGTCCCCGCAGTGCTGCTCAGCAGTGGCGCGTCGCTACCGTCCTGGGTGTTCTTCCTCGCCTTCCTGCTGGTGCTGCTGCTCAACTGGAACAGCCTGGTCGAGCGCGTGCCGTTGTACCTGAGCGGTGCGCGCTGCCAGGAGCAGCTGGTGGCGCTGCTTGCCACGCGCCCGGCGGACTTTCGTTTCGTCGACCTCGGCTGCGGCCCGGCCGGCACCCTGCTGCACCTGGCCCGGCGCTTTCCCGCTGCGCAATTCGTTGGCGTCGAGACCGCGCCCCTGACCTTTGCCATCGCCTGGCTGCGTTGCCTGCCCCAGCGCAACTGCCGGGTGCGCTACGCCAGCCTCTGGCGCACCGACCTGTCGCGCTTCGAGGTGGTCTACTGCTTCCTCTCGCCAGCGCCCATGGCGGCTCTCTGGGATAAGGCCCGGGCACAGATGAAAGCGGACGCCTGGCTGATCAGCAACAGCTTCGAGGTGCCCGGGGTGGCGGCGGACCGCTCGATCGAACTGCACGACTGGCGTGAGTCGCGCCTGCTGCTGTGGCGCATGGGCGGTGAGCCGGGCGCATCGTCAGGCGAATAATTCGCTAAACTGGCGATCCAAGCCGAGGAGCGCAACATGCAGAACCCACAGAACCTGATCTGGATCGACCTGGAAATGACCGGTCTGGATCCGGAGAAAGACCTCATCATCGAGATGGCCACCATCGTTACCGACAGCGAACTCAACGTGTTGGCCGAGGGGCCGGTGATCGCGGTGCACCAGAGTGATGAGGCGCTCGCCGGCATGGACGAGTGGAACACCCGCACCCATGGCGAGAGTGGCCTGACTCAGCGCGTGCGCGACAGCAAGGTCGGCCCGGCCGAGGCCGAGGCGCAGACCCTGGCCTTCCTCGAGCAGTGGGTGCCCAAGGGCAGCTCGCCGATCTGCGGCAACAGCATCGCTCAGGACCGGCGCTTCCTCTACCGCTACATGCCGGAGCTGGAAGCCTATTTCCACTACCGCTACCTGGATGTCACTACCCTGAAGATCCTCGCCGATCGCTGGGCCCCGCAGCTCAAGGCCGGGTTCCAGAAGAAGGCCAGCCATCAGGCGCTGGACGACATCCGCGAGTCGATCGCCGAGCTCAAGTATTACCGCGAGCACTTCCTCAAGGCCTAAGCGCCTTTTACCGGTGCGCCGCGCTCGGCGTGCCGGGCCAGCGCCCATTCGATATGCTCGCGCACCAGCGCCGAGGGATGCTCGCGGCGCGCCTCCAGCGCCTCGAGCACCGGGATGCTCGAGGGCGCGTTGCCCAGGCCGACCGCCAGGTTGCGCAGCCAGCGCTCATAGCCGGCGCGGCGCAGTGGCGAGCCTTCGGTGCGGCTGAGGAATTCTTCCTCGCTCCAGCGGAACAGTTCGGCCAGCCCGGCGTTGTCCAGGCCGTGGCGGGGCTGGAAGTCGCCCTGCCCGGTGGGGCGGGCGAAGCGATTCCACGGGCAGACCATCTGGCAGTCGTCGCAGCCGAACACGCGGTTGCCGATCGGCGCGCGCAGATCAAGGGGGATAGGCCCCTTCAGCTCGATGGTCAGGTAGGAGATGCAGCGCCGCGCATCCAGCTGGTAGGGACTGACGAAGGCGTCGGTCGGGCAGATGTCCAGGCAAGCCGTGCAGCGCCCGCAGTGCTCGCTGGCGTGGGGCGCATCGACCGGCAGGGGAATGTCGACGAACAGCTCGCCGAGGAAGAAGTAGCTGCCGGCCTTGCGATTGAGCACCAGGGTGTTCTTGCCGATCCAGCCCAGGCCCGCCTGCTCGGCGATAGCCTTCTCCAGCACCGGGGCGCTGTCGACGAAGGCGCGGTAGCCGAACGGGCCGATCGCCTGCTGGATGCGCTCGGCCAGCTGCTGCAGGCGCTTGCGGATCAGCTTGTGGTAGTCGCGGCCCAGGGCGTAGCGCGATACGTAGGCTGTTTCCGGCTGGCCCAGGCGCTCGGCCATGCGGGTGTCGCCGGGCAGGTAGTCCATGCGCAGCGACACCACCCGCAGGGTGCCAGGCACCAGCTGCTCGGGGTGCGAGCGCTTGCTGCCGTGGGCGGCCATATAGTCCATCTCGCCCTGGTAGCCGGCGTCCAGCCAGCGCTGCAGGTGCGCCTCGTGCTCGCCCAGTTCCAGGCCGGCGATACCGACCTGCTGGAAACCCAGCTCGCGGCCCCAGTCCTTGATCGACTGGGCGAGGGTGGCGAGATCGGCGCTGGAGACGGACATGCTGGGCGGGAAACCTGAGTGGAGGTGGGTATAATTCTGCCAGACATCGGAGCCGACGCATGCCGCATTCGCCAGACAATCTTCCCCTTGCCCTTTACAGCGCAGCCCAGGTGCGCGCGCTCGACGCCCGGCTGATCGCCGCCGGCACCTCCGGCTTCGAGCTGATGAGTCGCGCCGCCCATGGCCTGTGGCGGGCCCTGCGCCGTCGCTGGCCGGACGTCGGGGCGGTCACCGTGTTGGCCGGGCGCGGCAACAACGCCGGCGATGGCTATCTGCTCGCCGCCCTGGCCCAGCATGCCGGCTGGCGCGTGCGGGTGCTGGCGCTCGGCGATCCGGGGCAACTGCAGGGCGACGCGGCGCGCGCGCGCGACGAGGCGCAGGGCGCCGGCGTAACGGTGCAGGCCTGGAGCGAGTGCGCGGCGCTGGAGGGGGTGGTGGTCGATGCGCTGCTCGGCACCGGTCTGCGCGGCGCGGTACGCGAGCCCTACGCCCAGGCCATTCGCCAGCTCAATGCCAGTGGCGCGCCGGTTTTGGCGGTGGATATCCCCTCGGGGCTGTGCGCCGACAGCGGCCAGGTGCTGGGCGTGGCGGTGCGCGCCCAGCTGACGGTGACCCTGATCGGCCTGAAGATCGGCCTGTTCACCGGGGCGGCGCTGGACTGGGTCGGCGAGCTGGCCTATGACGACCTGCAGGCCGACCCGCAGCTGGTCGCGAGCCAGGCCAGGGTCGCCCAGCGCCTGGCCCCGGGCAATCTGCCGCGCTTGCCGGCGCGGCCGCGCACGGTGCACAAGGGCCTGCTCGGCCATGTGCTGGTGGTGGGCGGTGAGCGTGGTTATGCCGGGGCGGCCCTGCTGGCGGCGCAGAGCGCCTTGCGCGGCGGCGCCGGGATGGTGTCCCTGGCCAGCCGTGGCGATCACCTGGCGGCGGCGCAGGCGCGTCTGCCCGAGGTGATGAGTGCGGCGGTGGCCTCGGCCAACCAGTTGCTGGCGCTCGGCTCGGCCGCCAGCGTCTGGGTGGTCGGCCCGGGGCTGGGCCAGGGCGCCTGGGGCCGCAGCCTGCTGTCGGCCGCCGCCGCCGCGACGGCGCCCCAGGTGTGGGATGCCGATGCGCTCAACCTGCTGGCCAGCGGCGCGGTCGGCCTGCCGAGCGGCTGCGTGATCACCCCGCATCCCGGCGAGGCGGCGCGCCTGCTCGGCGTCAGCACCGCCGAGGTGCAGGCCGACCGCCCCGCGGCCGCGCTGCAGCTGGCGCGACGTTACCGGGCGGTGTGCGTCTTGAAGGGCGCTGGCACCCTGGTCGCCGACCCGGACGGCAGCCTGCTGCTGTGCGATCGCGGCCATCCGGCGATGGCCGGGGCCGGCCTGGGCGATGTGCTCGCCGGGCTGATCGGCGCCCTGTTGGGGCAGGGGCTGGCGCCGCTGGCGGCGGCCAGCCTGGCGGTCTGGCTGCATGCGCGGGCCGGCGAAATGCTGGCCGATAAGGGGTGTGGGTTGGCGGCGAGCGATTTGTGCGACGCCATTCGTCAGTTGATGCAGGAGCAGTGCGCGTGACCGAAATACAACGCTACGCCGCCGATGAACCGGCCATGTACGCCCTGGGGGCGGCCATCGCCCAGGCCAGCAAGGGGGTGGGTGTGATCTACCTGCACGGCGACCTGGGTGCCGGCAAGACCACCCTGGCGCGCGGCATCATCCGCGGCCTGGGCCATGTCGGCGCGGTGAAAAGCCCGACCTTCACCCTGGTCGAACCCTATGAAATCGATGGGGCGCGGGCCTATCACTTCGACCTGTATCGCCTGGTCGATCCGGAAGAACTGGAGTTTCTCGGCATCCGCGACTACTTCGCCGGGGATGCTTTGTGTCTGGTGGAGTGGCCGCAGCGTGGTGCGGGCATTTTGCCAAAGGCCGACCTGGACATTACCATTAGCCCGCAAGCGGCCGGCCGTTCGCTGCGCCTGCAGGCGCACAGCGCGCGCGGCGAAGCCTGGTGTGCCGCCCTGGCCATCGGAGCATGATTAGAACGTATGGGGTTGGCTATGCGCATAGGCGCGCGTTTCATCGCGGTAGGGGTGGTAATGGCGGCGTTCGCCGCCGAGGTTTTTGCCGCTTCGGATGTACGCAGCGTCCGGCTGTGGCGGGCCCCGGATAACACCCGCCTGGTCTTCGACCTGTCCGGGCCGGTGCAGCACAGCGTATTCACCCTCAGCGCCCCGGAGCGCATCGTCATCGATGTCAGCGGTGCCAAACTGGCCACCCAGTTCGACCAGCTGGCCCTGAGCAATACGCCGATCACCGGCGTGCGCTCGGCCCAGCGCACCGCCGATGACCTGCGCGTGGTGATCGACCTGGCGGCGCCGGTCACGCCGAAGAGCTTCACCCTGGCGCCGAACCAGCAATACGGCCATCGCCTGGTCGTCGACCTGTACGACCAGGAATCCGGCGCAGCGCCCAGCCTGCCCTCGACTGCGACCGCCAGCAGCGCGCCGGTGCCGGTCACGCCGACCCAGGCGCCGCCTAAGCCCACCCCGGTGCCCGGGGGAAAGCGCGACATTGTCATCGCCATCGACGCCGGCCACGGTGGTGAAGATCCGGGCGCCTTGTCGCCGGTCAAGGGCCAGTACGAGAAGCATGTAACCCTGGCCATCGCCAAGGAACTGCAACGGCAGATCAATGCCGAGAAGGGGTTCCGCGCCGAGCTGGTGCGCACCGGCGACTACTTCATCCCCCTGCGCCGGCGCACCGAGATCGCCCGCAAGAAGGGCGCCGACCTGTTCGTCTCCATCCATGCCGATGCGGCTCCGCGGGCCTCGGCTTCGGGCGCGTCGGTGTATGCCCTTTCGGACCGCGGCGCTACTTCGGAGACGGCGCGTTGGCTGGCCGACTCGGAGAACCAGTCGGACCTGATCGGCGGTGCCGGCAACGTCAGCCTCGACGACAAGGACAAGATGCTCGCCAGCGTGCTGCTGGATTTGTCGATGACCGCCTCGCTGTCTTCGAGTCTGAACGTCGGGCAGAAGGTGCTGAGCAACATGGGGCAGATCACCCATCTGCACAAGCGTCGGGTCGAACAGGCCGGCTTCATGGTGCTGAAGTCGCCGGATATTCCGTCGATCCTGGTTGAGACGGGCTTCATCTCCAATCCCGGCGAGGCACGCAAGCTGGCCACCTCGAGCTATCAGCAGGCTATGTCGCGCTCGATCCTCACCGGGGTGCGGCAGTTCTTCCAGCAGAATCCGCCGCCGGGCACCTACATCGCTTGGCTGCGTGACAACGGCAAGATCGCCCAGGGGCCGCGCGAGCACGTGGTCAGCTCCGGCGAGAGCCTGGCCCTGATCGCCCAGCGCTACCAGATCAGCCTGGCCGCCCTGCGCAGTGCCAATGCCCTGCGTTCCGACCTGATCCAGGCCGGGCAGACCCTGCAGATTCCGGCCACCGCGCTGGCGGCCCAGCCATGAGTGGCGCGGCGCGCATCCAGCTGCTCAGTCCGCGGCTGGCCAACCAGATCGCCGCCGGCGAGGTGGTCGAGCGGCCGGCCTCGGTGATCAAGGAGTTGCTGGAGAACAGCCTGGACTCCGGCGCCCGGCGCATCGAGGTGGACGTCGAGCAGGGCGGCATCAAGCTGCTGCGCGTGCGCGACGATGGCAGCGGCATCGCCCCGGACGACCTGCCCCTGGCGCTGGCGCGCCACGCCACCAGCAAGATTCGCGAGCTGGACGATCTCGAGCAGGTCATGAGCCTGGGCTTTCGTGGCGAGGCCCTGGCCTCGATCAGCTCGGTCGCCCGCCTGACCCTGACCTCGCGCACCGCAGGCGCCGAGCAGGCCTGGCAGGTGGAGACCGAGGGGCGCGACATGCAGCCGCGGGTGCAGCCGGCGGCGCATCCGGTCGGCACCACGGTGGAGGTGCGCGACCTGTTCTTCAATACCCCGGCGCGGCGCAAGTTCCTGCGCACCGAGAAGACCGAGTTCGAACACCTGCAGGAGGTCATCAAACGCCTGGCCCTGGCGCGCTTCGACGTGGCCTTCCATCTGCGTCACAACGGCAAGGCGGTGCTGGCGCTGCATGAGGCCAATGACGAAGTGGGTCGCGCGCGCCGGGTCGCCGCCGTCTGCGGGCCGGCCTTTCTCGAGCAGGCGCTGCCGATCGAGATCGAACGCAACGGCCTGCACCTGTGGGGCTGGGTCGGGCTGCCGACCTTCTCGCGCAGCCAGGCCGACCTGCAGTATTTCTATGTCAATGGGCGGATGATCCGCGACAAACTGGTCGCCCACGCGGTGCGTCAGGCCTATCGCGACGTGCTGTTCAATGGTCGGCACCCGACCTTCGTGCTGTTCCTGGACATCGACCCGGCGGTGGTCGACGTCAACGTGCACCCGACCAAGCACGAGGTGCGGTTTCGCGACAGCCGCATGGTTCACGATTTCCTCTACGGCACCCTGCATCGCTCGCTGGGCGAGGTGAGGCCCGAGGATCAGCTGGCGGCGCCGGCGGCGGTCGACGCCGTGGTACGCCCGAGCGGCCAGGCGGCGGGCGAGTTCGGCCCCCAGGGGGAGATCGGCTTGGCCGCCAGCACGCTGGAGCGTCCGCAGGGGGCTTCCGTGTGGCAATCGGCGGGCGCCGGCTACCAGGCGCCGCGGTCCGAGCCGGCATTGCCGGCGGCCGAGGCGCGCGGCGCCTATCGCGAGTATTTCGCGCCACTGCCGTCGGCTTCGGCGCCTGCCGGACTGCCCGAGAGTCAGGGCGAGGTGCCGCCGCTCGGTTATGCGATTGCCCAGCTCAAGGGCGTGTACATCCTCGCCGAGAACGTCCAGGGCCTGGTGCTGGTCGACATGCATGCGGCCCATGAGCGCATCACCTACGAGCGGCTCAAGATCGCCATGGCCAGCGAGGGCTTGCGCAGCCAGCCGCTGCTGGTGCCCGAGTCGCTGGCCGTCAGTCAGCGCGAGGCCGACTGCGCCGAGGAGCACGCGGCCTGGTTCCAGCGCCTGGGCTTCGAGCTGCAGCGCCTCGGCCCGGAGAGTCTGGCGATCCGGCAGATCCCCGCGTTGCTCAAACAGGCCGAGGCGACCCAGCTGGTCCGCGACGTGCTGGCCGACCTGCTCGAATACGGCAGCAGCGACCGGATTCAGGCGCATCTCAACGAGTTGCTCGGCACCATGGCCTGCCATGGTGCGGTGCGTGCCAACCGCCGTCTGAGCCTGCCGGAGATGAATGCGTTGCTGCGCGACATGGAGCACACCGAGCGCAGCGGCCAGTGCAATCACGGCCGGCCGACCTGGACGCAGCTGGGCATGGACGAACTCGACAAGCTGTTCCTGCGTGGTCGCTAGGTGGCCGCGCCACACTGAAAAGGGTTGACCATGTCTGAGCGCCTGCCGCCGGCGATATTCCTGATGGGGCCGACCGCGGCCGGCAAGACCGACCTGGCCCTGGAGCTGGCGCGGGTGTTGCCCTGCGAGCTGATCAGCGTCGACTCGGCGTTGATCTATCGCGGCATGGACATCGGTACCGCCAAGCCAGACAAGGCCGTGCTGGCCGAATTCCCCCACCGTCTGATCGATATCCGCGACCCGGCCGAAAGCTACTCGGCGGCGGAGTTCCGCGACGACGCCCTGGCGGCGATGGCGCAGATCACCGCGCAGGGGCGCATTCCCCTGCTGGTCGGCGGCACCATGATGTACTACAAGACACTGCTCGAAGGCCTGGCCGATATGCCCAGTGCCGATCCGCAGCTGCGCGCCGAGCTGGAGGCGCGCGGCCAGGCCGAGGGGTGGGCGGCGTTGCATCGGGAGCTGCAGGCCGTGGACCCGGAGTCGGCGGCGCGCATCCATCCCAACGATCCGCAACGCCTGACCCGGGCGCTGGAGGTCTATCGCCTGAGCGGTCTGACGATGACCGCCCATCGTCGGCGTCAGGCGGCGCAAATTCCTGGCGGCGGAGGGCCCGCGGCGGGGCAATTCCCCTATACTGTGGCGCAGTTGGCCATCGCGCCGGCAGAGCGACAGGTGCTGCACGCGCGGATCGCGCAACGTTTTCAGTCGATGTTGGAACACGGCTTCGTCGCAGAGGTCGAAGGCCTGCGTCGGCGAAGTGACTTGCACGCCGGGTTGCCGTCTATACGGGCGGTGGGTTATCGCCAGGTCTGGGAATATCTGGATGGCAACCTGAGTGAGGCGCAGATGCGCGAGCGCGGCATCATCGCCACGCGCCAGCTGGCCAAGCGGCAGTTCACCTGGCTGCGCGGCTGGGATGACGTGCACTGGCTGGACAGCCTGGCTTGCGACAATCTGCCGCGCGCCTTGAAATACCTGGCATCGGTCTCCATATTGGCCTGAGACCTTGCCATGGGCGGTCTATCCTTGGGGGGTAGACTGCTTGAAGCCGTTCGTTGGTTTATTAAAAATTATTGTTTTTTGACCTTTATAGGAGTGCGGCACATGTCAAAAGGGCATTCGCTACAAGACCCTTACCTCAATACCCTGCGTAAGGAACGCGTCCCGGTTTCCATCTACCTGGTCAACGGCATCAAGCTGCAGGGTCAGATCGAGTCCTTCGACCAGTTTGTGATTCTGCTGAAGAACACTGTCAGCCAGATGGTCTACAAACATGCCATTTCCACCGTGGTGCCGAGCCGCCCGGTACGTCTGCCGAGTGCTTCAGAGTCCGAGCAGGTTGAAGCCGAGCCTGGCAACGCCTGATTAGGGGGCTGCATTGTTCTTCGAGCGCCATGAAGGTGGTGAACGGGCCATCCTGGTTCATCTGGAAGGCCAAGACTCCGAGGCGCGCGAAGATCCGCAAGAGTTTCAGGAGCTGGCCCTCTCGGCCGGCGCTGATGCGGTGGCTTTTCTTAGCGTCCCGAGCAACAGGCTGACCGCCAAGTACCTGATCGGCAGCGGCAAGGTCGAAGAGTTGCGCGACCTGGTCAAGGCTGCCGAAGCCGATCTGGTGATCTTCAATCACGTCCTCACGCCCAGTCAGGAACGCAACCTCGAGCGCGTCTTCGAGTGTCGGGTGCTCGATCGTACCGGGTTGATTCTCGATATCTTCGCCCAGCGCGCGCGTACCCATGAGGGCAAGCTGCAGGTCGAGCTGGCCCAGCTGGATCACATGAGTACGCGCCTGGTGCGCGGCTGGACGCACCTGGAGCGGCAGAAGGGCGGTATCGGTCTGCGTGGTCCGGGTGAAACCCAGCTGGAGACCGACCGGCGTCTGTTGCGGGTGCGTATTCGCCAGATCAAGCAGAAGCTGGAGAAGGTACGCAGCCAGCGTGAGCAAGCCCGGCGTGGGCGCAAGCGGGCGGACATTCCCTCGGTGTCGCTGGTTGGTTATACCAACGCCGGCAAGTCGACCCTGTTCAATGCCCTGACGACCTCGGAGGTCTACGCCGCCGACCAGTTGTTCGCCACCCTCGATCCGACCTTGCGCCGTCTGGAGCTGGATGACCTCGGCCCGATCGTCCTGGCCGACACGGTGGGCTTCATTCGCCATCTGCCGCACAAACTGGTCGAGGCGTTTCGCGCAACCCTGGAGGAGTCGAGCAATTCCGACCTGCTGTTACATGTGATCGATGCCCATGAGCCTGAGCGCATGGCGCAGATCGAGCAGGTGGTCGCGGTGCTGGGCGAGATTGGCGCCCAGGAACTGCCTATGCTTGAGGTGTATAACAAATTGGATCTGCTCGAAGGCGTCGAGCCGCAGATCCAGCGTGATGCCGATGGGCGGCCGCAGCGGGTCTGGCTGTCGGCTCGCGACGGGCGGGGCCTGCCGTTGCTGGAGCAGGCGATTGCCGAGCTGTTGGGCAATGATCTGTTCGTCGGCACATTGTGCCTGCCCCAGCGTCTGGGCCGCCTGCGCGCCCAGTTCTTCGCGTTGGGGGCGGTGCAGAGCGAGGGACATGCCGAGGATGGCAGCAGCTTGCTGGCGGTGCGACTGCCGCGCGTCGAGCTGAATCGACTGGTCAGTCGGGAGGGCCTGCAGCCGCAGGACTTTCTCGAGCAACACACTTTGCAATAAAGCCTGCACCAGCGGCTTTGCCGCTGATGGTGGGCATTCGGTAGCATTGGCCGACGCGCCGTGGGTGCGTCTTTGCTTTATCAGTATGGAGAGCGCTATGGCTTGGAATGAGCCGGGTGGCAACTCGAACAATCAGGATCCTTGGGGTGGACGCCGTGGTGGCGACCGCAAGGGGCCGCCGGATCTCGATGAGGCCTTCCGCAAGCTGCAGGAGAGCCTGAACGGCTTGTTCGGTGGCGGTAAGCAACGTGGCAGCGGTGATGGCTCCGGCAAGAGTGGCGGCTTCGGCCTGCTGTTCGTCGGCCTCGGTCTGCTGGCGCTGGTCTGGCTGTACAGCGCGATCTACGTGGTCGACGAGCAGGAGCAGGCGGTGGTGCTGCGCTTCGGCAAGTACTACGAGACAGTCGGTCCGGGCCTGAACATCTATTTCCCGCCGATCGATCGCAAGTTCCAGGAGAACGTCACCCGTGAGCGTGCCTACAGCAAGCAGGGGCAGATGCTCACCGAGGACGAGAACATCATCGAGGTGCCGCTGACCGTGCAGTACAAGATCAGCAACCTGCAGGACTTCGTGCTCAATGTCGATCAGCCGGAGATCAGCCTGCAGCATGCGACCGACAGTGCCGTGCGCCATGTGGTTGGCTCCACCGAGATGGACCAGGTGCTGACCGAAGGTCGTGAGTTGCTGGCCAGCGAGGTCAAGGAGCGCCTGCAGCGCTTCCTCGACACCTATCGCACCGGCATCCTGGTGACCCAGGTCAACGTGCAGAGCGCCGCGGCGCCGCGTGAGGTGCAGGAAGCGTTCGACGACGTGATCCGTGCCCGTGAGGACGAGCAGCGCGAGAAGAACCTGGCGGAAACCTATGCCAATGGCGTGGTTCCCGAGGCGCGCGGTCAGGCTCAGCGCATGATCGAGGATGCCAGTGGTTATCGCGACGAGGTGATCTCCCGCGCCCAGGGTGAGGCGGACCGCTTCAGCAAGCTGGTCGCCGAGTATCGCAAGGCGCCCGAGGTGACGCGCGAGCGTCTGTACCTGGACACCATGCAGGAGATGATGGGTAACACCAGCAAGGTCCTGGTCACCGGTGGCGAGGGCCAGAGCAACCTGCTCTACCTGCCGCTGGACAAGATGATCGATGGCCGCAGCAGTGCGGCGCCGAGCGCCATTTCGGGTGCTGGTGTCGGCGACCTGGGGTCGCGCATGAGTACGAGTGGTCAGCGTCAGCCTGAGCTGCGCACGAGGGAGAGCCGCTGATGAGCAATAAATCGCTGATCGCCCTGATCGTCGGCGTCGTGCTGGCGATCGTCGCCTGGAACAGTTTCTATATCGTTGCGCAAACCGAGCGTGCGGTGCTGTTGCAGTTCGGTCGGATCGTCGAGCCGGATGTGAAGCCTGGCCTGCACGTGAAGATTCCGTACGTCAATCAGGTGCGCAAGTTCGATGGCCGCCTGCTGACGCTCGATTCCAGCAGCTCACGCTTCCTGACCCTGGAGAAGAAGGCGCTGATGGTCGATGCGTTCGCCAAGTGGCGGGTGCTCGATGCCGAGGCCTACTACACCGCCACCTCGGGGATGAAGCAGATCGCCGACGAGCGCCTGGCGCGTCGTCTGGAGGCTTCGCTGCGGGACCAGTTCGGTAAGCGGACCCTGCACGAGTCGGTGTCCGGCGAGCGCGATGCGCTGATGGCGGACGTCACGGCTTCGCTGAACCGCGCGGCGCAGAACGAACTGGGTATCGAAGTGGTCGATGTGCGGGTCAAGACCATCGACCTGCCGAAGGAAGTCAACCGCAGCGTGTTCGACCGCATGAGCTCGGAGCGTGAGCGTGAGGCCCGCGAGCACCGCGCCAAGGGTAAGGAGCTGGCCGAGGGTATTCGCGCCGACGCCGACCGCCAGCGCCGGGTGCTGCTGGCTGAAGCCTATCGCGAGGCGGAAGAGCTGCGCGGTGATGGCGATGCCCAGGCAGCGGCCATCTACGCCGAGGCTTATGGTCAGGATCAGGAGTTCTACTCCTTCTACCGCAGTCTGCGGGCCTACCGTGAAAGCTTCGCGGAAAAGAGCGATGTGCTGGTGCTGGACCCGAAGAGCGACTTCTTCCGTTACCTGGAGAAGTCCAAGCCCTGAGGCCGACCCCCGACGGCCGCCAGGCGGTCGTCGGGGTGACCATCGCGCAAAACGTGATATGATGCGGCAGCCGGGAAAATCCCGGCTTTTTTGCGTCTGTGGGAATCATGTGGCAGGAACTGGGCATCGCGATTTGTCTCGTGCTGGTGCTGGAAGGCATCCTGCCCTTCCTCTATCCGCGCCAATGGCGTGGAGCGGTCGCGCAGCTGATACGGCTGTCGGATCGACGACTGCGTCTGATGGGGCTGGCCAGCATGCTGCTGGGAACGGCTCTCCTTTATTTGCTTCACTGATGGCTTGTGCCGCCCGGATCGAGAGGGGAATGGCGAAATGGCAACGGTAGACCGCTGGCTACTGCCAGATGGCATCGAAGAAGTACTGCCGCCGGAAGCGGCGCGCATCGAAGTCGCGCGCCGTCAGGTGCTGGATCTGTTCCAGCGCTGGGGCTATGAATTCGTGGTGACGCCGCATATCGAGTACCTGGAGTCGCTGCTTACCGGCGCCGGCCAGGACCTGGACCTGCGCACCTTCAAGGTGACCGACCCGCTGTCGGGGCGGCAGATGGGCTTTCGCGCCGACATCACGCCGCAGGTGGCGCGCATCGACGCCCATACCCTGCGTCGCGAGGGGCCGAGTCGTCTGTGCTACGCCGGCAGTGTGCTGCATGCCCAGCCGCGTGCGCTGACCACTTCGCGCAGCCCGATCCAGCTCGGCGCCGAGCTGTACGGCGACGCCAGCCCGGCCAGCGACGTCGAGGTCATCAGCCTGCTGGTGGACACCCTCGAGCTGGCCGTGGTGCCGGACGTGCACATGGACCTCGGCCATGTCGGCATCTATCGCGGCCTGGCGCGCGCCGCCGGGTTGTCCGGCGAGATCGAGCAGCAGCTGTTCGATGCGCTGCAGCGCAAGGCCGTGGATGAAATCGCCGCGCTGACCGAGTCGCTGCCGGCGCCTATGGCCAAGATGCTGCGCGCCCTGGCCGAGCTGTGTGGTGGCCGCGAAGTGCTGGACCTGGCGCAGGCCTGTCTGGTCGAGGCTCCGGACGAGGTGCATGCCGCGCTGGACGAGCTGCTGGCGATCGCCGATGCGCTGAGCTTGCGCTATCCGGAATTGCCGCTGTACTTCGACCTGGGCGAGCTGCGCGGCTATCACTATCACACCGGCGTGGTGTTCGCCGCGTTCGTCCCCGGCGTCGGTCAGTCGATCGCCCAGGGCGGCCGGTATGACGATATCGGCGCCGACTTCGGTCGCGCGCGCCCGGCGACCGGTTTCTCCACCGACCTGAAGACCCTGGTCAGCTTGGGGCAGATGCCGCTCGGCGAGCAGCCGGCCGGTATCTGGGCGCCGGACAACCATGATGTATTTCTGTGGCAGGCGGTGCAGCGACTGCGCGGCGAGGGTTCGCGCGTGGTGCAGGCCTTGCCTGGCCAGGAATTGAGCGATGCGCATGAGGCTGGCTGCGATCGCCAGTTGCTGCTGCGCGATGGCCGTTGGCAGGTGGCGCCGCTGGCGCCCTGAATCGTTTCCGCCGGCTGCGGTCGGCATCAAGCTTGCGCGAAGAGGACAAGTGTTATGGGTAAGAATGTCGTAGTCCTGGGCACCCAGTGGGGCGATGAGGGCAAGGGCAAGATCGTCGACCTGCTGACCGAGCAGGCCGCCGCGGTGGTGCGTTATCAGGGCGGGCACAATGCCGGCCATACCCTGGTGATCAACGGGGAGAAGACCGTGCTGCACCTGATCCCCTCGGGGATCCTGCGTGAGGGCGTCGAGTGCCTGATCGGCAACGGCGTGGTGGTCGCGCCCGATGCGCTGATGCGCGAAATCACCAAGCTGGAAGAGAAGGGTGTGCCGGTGCGCGAGCGTCTGCGTATCAGCCCGTCCTGCCCGCTGATCCTGTCCTATCACGTGGCCCTCGACCAGGCGCGCGAGAAGGCCCGTGGCGACGCCAAGATCGGCACCACCGGCCGCGGTATCGGCCCGGCCTACGAGGACAAGGTGGCGCGTCGCGGTCTGCGTGTCGGCGACCTGTTCCATCGCGAGCGTTTCGCCGCCAAGCTCGGCGAGCTGCTGGATTACCACAACTTCGTCCTGCAGAACTTCTACAAGGAGCCGGCCATCGACTTCCAGAAGACTCTGGACGAGTGCATGGAATACGCCGAGCTGCTCAAGCCGATGATGGCCGATGTCACTGCGGTGCTGCATGAGCTGCGCCGTGCGGACAAGGACATCATGTTCGAGGGTGCCCAGGGCTCGCTGCTGGATATCGACCACGGCACCTATCCCTACGTGACCAGCTCGAATACCACCGCTGGTGGCATCGCCACCGGTTCCGGGTTCGGCCCGATGTACCTGGATTACATCCTCGGCATCACCAAGGCCTACACCACTCGGGTCGGTTCGGGTCCGTTCCCCACCGAGCTGTTCGACGACGTCGGCGCCTTCCTCGCCAAGCGTGGTCACGAGTTCGGCGCCACCACTGGTCGCGCCCGTCGCTGCGGTTGGTTCGACGCGGTGATCCTGCGTCGGGCAATCGAGATCAACAGCATCTCCGGTCTGTGCCTGACCAAGCTGGACGTGCTCGACGGCCTGGAGACCATCCGCATCTGCACCGGCTATAAGGATGCCGAGGGCCAGGTGCTGGTCGATGCGCCGACCGATGCCGACAGCTACCTCGGTCTGCAGCCGGTGTACGAGGAGGTGCCGGGCTGGAGCGAGTCGACCCTCGGCGCCAAGAGCCTGGATGAGCTGCCGGCCAATGCGCGCGCTTACATCAAGCGTGTCGAGGAGCTGGTCGGTGCGCCGATCGATATCATCTCCACCGGGCCGGACCGCAACGAGACCATCGTGCTGCGTCATCCATTCGCCTGATAGCGCGCACGCTGTCTGGAAAGGGTCGCCTCGTGCGGCCCTTTGTCGTTTCCGCGAGCCGATATGCTGCGCGGCTGTCCGGATTCAATTATTCCCGTAAGTCGCCGTTACAGTCTGTACGGTCTGAGAAGGAGCCCTGTCCGTGTCTGCCATCGTCTTGTTGCTGCGCAGCCGCCTGCTGCGTCCGGTGTTCCTGGCCTTGGGTGTCGCCTTGTTGGCGCAGGTCGTACTTGCGGTGCTGCTGACGCGATCGACCGTAGGGGCGCTGGTGGATGATCTTGGGGGGCGGCTGGGGTCCGATACCCAGCGTCTGTCGGCCGACCTCGAAGCGGCTGGACGGGAGGTGCAGGGCGGTCTGCAGGGGCTGTCCGTGCGCATGCAAGGCAGCCTCACCGATGGCCTGAAGCAGCGCCTGAGTGCCGAGCAGGATCAGGTGCGCGAGGCTCTGGGGCGTAACCTCAGACAGTCGGCCGATGACCAGGCGCAGCTGCTGGCTGCGGTGTCGCCTAAAGCCATCTGGGATGGCGACGTGCCGGCATTGACCGAGCTGTCGCGCATGGCCCATCGCAATCCAGGTGTGCTGTTTGCGGTCTATCTCGATGCCCAGGGCGAGCGCCTGACCCGGCATGTCAATCGGCAGGACCCGCGGGTCAAGGCGTTGATCGCCAAGGGGCAAGGGCGTGGTGCCCTGGACAAGCTGCTGAATGCCGCCGCCGGCGATGCGGGCGTGTATGTCGCCGAGGCGGCCATCAGCCCCATGGGCGAGGCGATCGGCAAGGTGGTGCTGGGTGTCTCGACCGTCGAGGTCGAGCAGGAGCTGGCGACCCTGGACCAGCGCTTCGCGGCGCTGATCGGCAGCAGTGGCCAGCTGGTGTCTACTGGTCTGAGTCAGGCGGCCGCCGACAGTGGCGCTGCCCTCGCGGCGCGCCTGGGCGGTGCGCAACAGGTGGCGCAGAGCATGAGTCAGAACAGCCGCCAGGCGATCGAGTCGGCCGCCGCCGAACTGCGCTGGAATATCGGTCTCGGGTTGGCCCTGGTCGGGCTGGGCATTCTTCTGGCGCTGGCCTTGGTGCTGGGGCGCCGGGTGGTCAGCAAGCTGCACACCCTGATCGGCGTGCTGAACGACTGGGCGGCGGGCGAAGGCGATTTGACCCGGAGGGTCGAGCTGGACAGTCGTGACGAGATTGGTGACATGGCGGCGGCGGTCAATCGCTTCGTCGCCAAGCTGCAGCCGATCGTGCGCGAGGCAGGAGAGGTGGCGGTGCAGACGAGCAAGGAGATTGCCGGGCTGGCGGCGCGCAGCGTTGCGGCGGAGGCGGCTGCCGGGCGTCAGCGCGATGAAGTGGCCGGCAGCCTGCAGGCCCTGGAGCGGATGGCGGACGAGGCGCAGGCGGAGAGTCAGGCCATGCAGGAGGCGCTGCGGCGCGTCGCGGCGATTCGCCAGGCGGCTGACGAGAACGCGGCCATCGCTACCCGGGTCGGAGGCTCCATCGAGGAGTTGGTGAGCCGGGTCGGTGACGGCGCGGCGGTGATCGAGCGCCTGGCGCGGCAGAGCGAGCAGATCGAGGTGGTGCTGACGGTGATCCATGGCATTGCCGAGCAGACCAATTTGCTGGCGCTGAATGCGGCGATCGAGGCGGCGCGCGCCGGGGAGAGTGGGCGCGGTTTCGCCGTGGTCGCCGACGAGGTGCGGGCCCTGGCGAGCAAGACGCAACAGTCGACCGGGGATATCCAGGCCCATATCGGCGCGCTCCAGGAGGGCGCCCGAGAGGCTGTCGGGGTGATCGCTCAGGCGGGGCAGCAAGCCGACAAGGGGTTGCTGGCGCTGCGCGAGAGTGCCCGCGTGCAACAGGCGGTGCAGGCCGCGGTGGAGGAGGTGCATGGCGCCATCAATGCGGCGACCCAGGCGGCGGCCCATCAGGCCGAGGGGGCGCAGGCGGTGCGCGGGCGAGTCGAGGTGATTCATGCCGAGGCGCAGCGTGCCGCCGAGGCGGTGGCCGCGACCGCGCAGAGCGGGCGAGTGCTGGATGGTCTGGCCGGGCGGCTGCGGGCCAGTCTGGGGCAGTTCCGCGTGTAGCGCGCTGTTCACTGCGCCGCGCTGGTGGCGCAGTGAGCGGGCAGGGGGTAAATGACAGGCATAAAAAAACCGAGCCGTTGGCTCGGTTTTTTGAAATTTGGTGCCCAGGAGAAGACTCGAACTTCCACGATCTTGCGATCACTGATACCTGAAACCAGCGCGTCTACCAATTCCGCCACCTGGGCACTGCTACAATGTTCATCGTCGCCGACACGGATCACTGCGTCCGTTTGTTACTCGCCGAACCTTAAGCTCGGTTTGAAAATGGTGCCCAGGAGAAGACTCGAACTTCCACGATCTTGCGATCACTGATACCTGAAACCAGCGCGTCTACCAATTCCGCCACCTGGGCACTGAAATCGATGATTGCTCATCTACTTCGTGTTACAACGTCTGCTCGACGCTGTGGGCGCGAACTATACGGTCGCTCTTGGGGCTTGTAAACCCCTAGGCGACAAGAAATTTTATTCTGCGCGCCGGGCTGACCCGAACCCTGGTTTCGCGCTTCAATAGACATATGGCAAACCGAAGTTATATAGAAAAGGTGAATCTCCTCTAATGGCCGATTGGCAATCCCTCGATCCCGAGGCCGCTCGTGAAGCGGAAAAATATGAAAACCCCATCCCCAGCCGCGAGCTGATCCTTCAGCATCTCGCCGAGCGCGGCGAGCCGGCTAACCGCGAGCAGCTGCTCGAAGAGTTCGGTCTCGACACCGATGAGCAGATCGAAGCCCTGCGCCGCCGCCTGCGCGCCATGGAGCGCGATGGTCAACTGATTTACACCCGCCGCGGCACCTACGCGCCGGTGGACAAGCTGGACCTGATTCTCGGTCGGGTCAGCGGTCATCGCGATGGTTTCGGCTTCCTCGTGCCGGACGACGGCAGTGATGACCTGTTCCTCAGTCCGGCGCAGATGCGCCTGGTATTCGATGGCGACCGCGCCCTGGCACGCGTCTCCGGCCTCGATCGGCGCGGGCGCCGCGAGGGGGCGATTGTCGAAGTGATCGCCCGCGCCCACGAGACCATCGTCGGGCGTTACTACGAAGAGAGCGGCATCGGCTTCGTGGTCGCCGACAACCCGAAGATCCAGCAGGAAGTGCTGGTCACCCCGGGTCGCAACGCCGGGGCCAAGCAGGGCCAGTTCGTCGAGGTGAAGATCACCCACTGGCCGACGCCGCGCTTCCAGCCCCAGGGCGACGTGCTCGAGGTGGTGGGTAACTACATGGCGCCGGGCATGGAGATCGATGTGGCCCTGCGCAGCTACGACATCCCGCACGTCTGGCCGGAGGCCGTGCTCAAGGAGGCGCGCAAGCTCAAGCCAGAGGTCGAGGAGAAGGACAAGGAGAAGCGCATCGATCTGCGCCACCTGCCGTTCGTCACCATCGATGGCGAGGACGCCCGCGACTTCGACGACGCGGTCTACTGCGAGAAGAGCGGTAGCAACTGGCGCCTGTTCTCTGGCGGCTGGAAGCTCTATGTGGCGATCGCCGACGTCTCCCACTATGTGAAGGTGGATTCGGCCCTGGACGCCGAGGCCCAGGTGCGCGGCAACTCGGTGTACTTCCCCGAGCGGGTGATCCCGATGCTGCCCGAGGAACTGTCCAACGGCCTGTGCTCGCTCAATCCGCAGGTCGACCGCCTGGCGATGGTTTGCGAGATCAGTATCTCCAAGACCGGCAAGATGACCGACTACTGCTTCTACGAAGCGGTCATCCATTCCCACGCACGACTGACCTACAACAAGGTCAGCGCCATGCTCGAGCAGCCCAAGAGCAGCGAAGGCAAGGCCCTACGTAGTGAGTACAAGGAGGTGCTGCCGCATCTCAAGCAGCTCTATTCGCTGTACCAGGTGCTGCTGGCGGCGCGTCATGAGCGCGGCGCCATCGACTTCGAGACCCAGGAAACCCGCATTATCTTCGGCGCCGGGCGCAAGATCGCGGAGATCCGCCCGACCCAGCGCAACGATGCGCACAAGCTGATCGAGGAGTGCATGCTGGCGGCCAACGTGGCCACCGCCGCGTTCATGCAGAAGCATGAGATTCCGGCGCTGTACCGGGTGCACGACGGTCCGCCGCCCGAGCGCCTGGAAAAGCTCAAGGCCTTCCTCACCGAGCTGGGGCTGTCGCTGCATCGTGGCAAGGCCAAGGAGGGGCCGTCGCCAAAGGACTACCAGGCCCTGCTCGAGAACATTCGCGAGCGCCCGGACTACCACCTGATCCAGACCGTGATGTTGCGCTCCCTGAGTCAGGCGGTGTACAGCGCTGATAACCACGGCCACTTCGGCCTGAATTACGACGCCTACGCCCACTTCACTTCGCCGATCCGCCGCTATCCGGATCTGCTGATCCATCGGGCGATCCGCAGCGTGATCCGCTCCAAGCAGGACACCCCCCACGTCAAGCGCGCTGGCGCGGTGAGCATGCCCAAGGCGCGTATCTATCCCTACGACGAGCCGACCCTGGAGCAGCTCGGCGAGCAGTGCTCGATGTCCGAGCGCCGCGCCGACGAGGCGACCCGCGATGTGGTGAACTGGCTCAAGTGCGAGTTCATGAAGGATCGGGTTGGCGAGACCTTCCCTGGGGTGATCACCGCGGTGACCGGCTTCGGCCTGTTCGTCGAGCTGACCGATATCTACGTCGAGGGCCTGGTGCATGTCACCGCGCTGCCCGGCGACTACTACCACTTCGATCCGGTGCACCACCGCCTGGCCGGCGAGCGCAGCGGGCGCAGTTTCCGCCTCGGCGACAGCGTCGCGGTCAAGGTCATGCGAGTCGACCTGGATGAGCGCAAGATCGACTTCGAACTGGTCGTGAGCGCCACTCCGGAGCCGGCCGGGCGCCGGCGTGGTGGCTTCGAGTCGGCCCCGGCCAAGGGTGGCCGCCGTGGCGAGCGCGCGGCGGCGGGCAACACCGACGTCGAGAAAAGTCGTGAGCTGAAGAAGGCCCTGCTGAGCGAATCCAAGTCCGCCAAGGGGCGCGCCGGCAAGGCCGAGGCGGGCAAGGGCGCCAAGCCCAGCAAGCACCGCAAGGGGCCGCCGAAGGCGGAGTCCGGCGGCAATGGAGGCGGGGCGCGCAAGCGTAAGGCGAAATCATGAGTCAGTTGGAAAAGATCTACGGCCTGCATGCCGTGGAGGCGTTGCTGCGTCACCACCCCAAGCGGGTGAAGCAGGTATGGCTGGCCGAAGGGCGCAGCGATCCGCGGGTGCAGGTCCTGGTCGAGCTGGCGGCGCAGGCGCGGGTCAGCGTCGGTCAGTGCGAGCGGCGCGAGATGGATGCCTGGGTTGAGGGCGTCCATCAGGGCGTGGTGGCTGATGTCAGCCCCAGTCAGGTATGGGGCGAGGCGATGCTCGAGGAGCTGCTCGATCGCGCCGAGGGGCCGCCGCTTTTGCTGGTGCTCGATGGCGTGACCGATCCGCACAACCTTGGCGCCTGCCTGCGCACCGCCGATGCCGCTGGCGCCCTGGCGGTGATCGTGCCCAAGGACAAGTCGGCGACGCTCAATGCCACGGTGCGCAAGGTCGCCTGTGGCGCAGCCGAGGTGGTGCCGCTGGTGGCTGTGACCAACCTCGCGCGCAGCCTGGAAAAGCTCCAGCAGCGCGGTCTGTGGGTGGTCGGCACCGCCGGCGAGGCCGAGCAGGAGCTGTACCAGCAGGACCTGACCGGGCCGACCGTGCTGATCATGGGCGCAGAAGGCAAGGGCATGCGCCGCCTGACCCGCGAGCATTGCGATTACCTGGTGCGCCTGCCGATGGCCGGCAGCGTCAGCAGCCTGAATGTCTCGGTCGCCACCGGCGTCTGCCTGTTCGAGGCGCTGCGCCAGCGCAGGGCCAAGGCGCCCAAGGCCTGAGGTCGCACCGCCCTGCTCGCGCGGGGCGGTAGCTATCGCGCTGTTCAAATAATCGCCAGTGCGCCTTGCTTGTGATGGGGGGCTTCTCTAGAATGGCGCCCCTTGTCGCTGCGGCAGGCGCCTTCGTGCCTTCCCGCCGGCAAGACCCACAGAGTCATTCACTCCTTGCCTGACCGCGCCACGTGGCAGGCTACAACCCGTAAGGAGCATTTATGCGTCATTACGAAATCATCTTTCTGGTTCACCCGGACCAGAGCGAGCAAGTCGGCGGCATGGTCGAGCGTTACACCAAGCTGATCGAAGAAGACGGCGGCAAGATCCACCGCCTGGAAGATTGGGGCCGTCGTCAGCTGGCTTACGCCATCAACAACGTCCACAAAGCACACTACGTGATGCTCAACGTCGAGTGCACCGGCAAGGCCCTGGCCGAGCTGGAAGACAACTTCCGTTACAACGATGCCGTGATCCGTAACCTGGTCATCCGTCGCGACGAAGCCGTTACCGGTCAGTCCGAGATGCTCAAGGCCGAAGAAAACCGCAGTGAGCGCCGCGAGCGTCGTGATCGTCCTGAAAACGCTGAGTCCAACGACAGCAGCGATGACAGCGACAGCAACGACAGCGACAACGCTGACGAGTAATCCACGGATCTATTGAGGAGCCAATCACATGGCACGTTTCTTCCGTCGTCGTAAATTCTGCCGTTTCACCGCTGAAGACGTGAAAGAGATCGATTTCAAAGATCTCAACACCCTGAAGGCCTACATCTCGGAAACCGGCAAGATCGTTCCTAGCCGTATCACCGGTACCAAGGCTCGTTATCAGCGTCAGCTGGCCACCGCTATCAAGCGCGCCCGCTTCCTGGCCCTGCTGCCCTACACCGACAGCCACGGCCGCTGAGATCGGACGCTCGACAAGTAGTAAGGGATAGAACGCATGCGCGCCTTGGCTGAATTCATCATGCGCGGCCGCATGCAGGCCACCCTGGTGGTGGTGGGATCTGCGGCGTTGCCGCTGCTGTTCTGGTTGAGTGCTGCCGCGGGAAGCCTGGTGCTTCTGCGGCGCGGTTCGAGTGATGCCCTGGGCATCCTCGCCTGGGCCCTGCTGCCGGCGATTGGCTGGTGGTATTTCGGTGAACCGCGCACCTTGTTGGTGTTGCTCGGTGCGCTGGGGCTGGCGTTGTTGTTGCGCGCCAGCCAGTCCTGGAATCGTGTGCTGCTGTGCAGCGTGGCATTGGGCCTGGTGTACGGGCTGGTCTTGGGGGCGGTGTTCCGCGAACCCATCGAGGCAATGGCGGGGGAGCTGCAGAAGCTCCTGCCGCAGATGCTCGATGGGGTTCACCAACAGATGTCGGTGGACGAGCGAGCGCGCCTGGAGAGCCTGATTGCACCGGTACTGACCGGATTGCTGGCAGCCTTGCTGCAGATCGTCAGCCTGCTGAGCCTGATGCTTGGGCGTTATTGGCAGGCGCTGTTGTACAACCCTGGTGGTTTCGGGCGCGAGTTTCGTGCCCTGCGACTGCCGCCGGCGCCGGCGATGTTGTTGCTGGTTGGCTTGCTGCTCGGCCCCAATCTCGGGCCGCAAATGGCAATGCTGACACCGCTGTGCAGCGTGCCGCTGGCGTTTGCCGGTATCGGCCTGTTGCACGGGCTGGTGGCGCAAGGGCGACTCGCCAAGTTCTGGCTGGTCGGGCTGTACATCACGCTGCTGTTGTTCATGCAGCTGACCTATCCGTTACTGGTGGTTCTGGCCATTGTCGACAGTCTGTTTGATTTTCGTGGTCGCTTTGCGCGCAAGCACGGCGCTGGCCCCACGGACGGTGAAGGTTAAAAGTTAAGAGGTAAGACCCAAATGGAAGTCATCCTGCTGGAAAAAATCGCCAATCTGGGCAACCTGGGCGACAAAGTGAACGTCAAGGCTGGTTACGGCCGTAACTACCTGCTGCCGCAGGGCAAGGCTACTGCCGCCACCGCCGCGAACGTTGCTGCGTTCGAAGCGCGTCGCGCCGAGCTGGAAAAGCTGGCTGCCGAGAAGAAGGCTTCGGCCGAGACTCGCGCCGCCCAGCTGGCCGAGCTGGAAGTCACCATCACCGCCACCGCGGGCGATGAGGGCAAGCTGTTCGGTTCCATCGGCACCCACGACATCGCTGACGCCCTGACCGCCTCCGGCGTGGAAGTGGCCAAGGCTGAAGTGCGTCTGCCGAACGGCACCATTCGCCAGGTTGGCGAATACGACGTGGCTGTGCACCTGCACACCGACGTCGAGGCGACCGTCAAGGTTGTCGTAGTCGCCGCCTAAGGCTTGCGACCAAGCGGTCTTGCGCTCAGGTGCAGGCTCGCTAACATCGGGCACGGCATTGCGTAAGCGATGCCGTGCCCTTTGTTTTTCAACTGCAGAATTTATTCCCAGAGCCTTATGAACGACATCAGCATTTCCGAGCAGTACGACCTGCAAACCTCCGCCCTGAAGGTGCCGCCGCACTCGATCGAGGCCGAGCAGGCCGTGCTCGGTGGCCTGATGCTGGACAACAATGCCTGGGAACGGGTGCTCGATCAGGTGTCCGATGGTGACTTCTATCGCCATGATCACCGGCTGATCTTCCGCGCCATCTACAAGCTGGCCGAGCGCAACCACCCCTTCGACGTGGTCACCCTGTCCGAGCAGCTGGACAAGGAGGGGCAGCTGTCCCAGGTCGGCGGCCTGGCCTACCTCGGCGAGCTGGCCAAGAACACCCCCTCGGTGGCCAACATCAAGGCCTACGCGCAGATCATCCGCGAGCGCGCCACCCTGCGCCAGCTGATCGGCATCAGCAGCGAGATCGCCGACAGCGCCTACACGCCCCAGGGCCGCACCGGCGCGGAGATTCTCGACGAGGCCGAGCGGCTGATCTTCCAGATCGCCGAGGCGCGGCCGAAGACCGGCGGCCCGGTGGGGATCAACGACATCCTGGTCAAGGCCATCGACCGCATCGACACCCTGTTCAACGCGGGCGATGCGATCACCGGCCTGTCCACCGGCTTCACCGACCTGGACAACCTGACCAGCGGCCTGCAGCCGGCCGACATGATCATCGTCGCCGGCCGTCCATCCATGGGTAAGACCACCTTCGCCATGAACCTGGTGGAGAACGCCCTGATGCGCAGCGACAAGGCGGTGCTGGTGTACTCCCTGGAGATGCCCTCGGAATCCATCGTCATCCGTATGCTCGCCTCCCTGGGGCGCATCGATCAGACCAAGGTGCGCGCCGGTCGCCTGGACGACGATGACTGGCCGCGCCTGACCAGCGCGGTCAACCTGCTCAATGACCGCAAGCTGTTCATCGACGATACGGCGGGGATTTCTCCGAGCGAGATGCGCGCGCGCACCCGGCGCCTGGCCCGCGAGCACGGCGAGATCGGCCTGATCATGGTCGACTACCTGCAGCTGATGCAGATTCCCGGTTCCAGCGGTGACAGCCGGGTCAACGAGATTTCCGAAATCTCACGCTCGCTCAAGGCCCTGGCCAAGGAGTTCAACTGCCCGGTGATCGCCCTGTCGCAGCTCAACCGTGGCCTCGAGCAGCGCCCCAACAAGCGCCCGATCAACTCCGACCTGCGTGAATCCGGGGCGATCGAGCAGGACGCCGACATCATCATGTTCGTCTACCGCGACGAGGTCTATCACCCGGAGACCGAGTACAAGGGCGTGGCCGAGATCATCATCGGCAAGCAGCGTAACGGACCCCTGGGCACCGCGCGCCTGGCGTTTCTCGGCAAGTACTCGCGCTTCGAGAACCTGGCGCCGGGCAGCTACCAGTTCGACGACGAGTAAGCGCCCGTCTGATCCGAGCTATTCCGGTCAAGGCAGTTCAGCAGTCGTGCCAAGGAGCTGCTTCAGCCCTGTTGCAGGCACCTGTGAGTTACGGCATAAATGGCGGCTAAACGCCACCACCTTATAGCGTGCCTCAGTCTGGCGTGAACAGCCCTGGCTGCAGCGCAGCCCATTGTCCATCGGAGGCAGCAGCTTGGACACTACCGAGTTCCACGGCTATCGAGTGCACTGGGTGCATGGCCAAAGCTCCCCGCAACTGCGCTCGCAGATTGTCGCCTTCTGGCGTGAGCAGAATGCCCTGAGTGATGCCCACGAAGCTTGGCGGCGAACCTTTGAGGTCGCCTGCATCGCCGTCGATCAGGCCGGGCGAATCGCCGGTGTCAGTTCGGTGTACAGCGCCCAGCATCAGGCCCTGGGGGCGCCCTACTGGTTCTACCGGAACTTCATCGATCCGGAACATCGGGTCAATGGCCTGGCACAGCGGATGGTCAGGCATACGGTCGAGCGACTGGCCGGCGCCTTCGCCGGCGAGGCCGGAGCGCCGCTCGGGGTCATCATCGTCAGCGAAAATGCCAAGCTCGACGCCCCGGCCGGCCAACGCCAGCTCAATCGCCTCGGGTTCGTCCGCCTCGGCGCAGATCAGGCGGGCAGAAGCGTCTGGCAGCGGCGGTTCGCCGTGCCGGCGGACGGCGAGGCGCAAGCCTAAACCCTCCCCCCACTCCTGAGCGACCAGCACCGAGGTTCACGCCAATGCGTCCACTGCATTTCATCTCTGGCCTGCCGCGTTCCGGCTCGACCCTGCTGTCCGCCCTGCTGCGGCAGAACCCCAGGTTCCATGCCGGCATGAGCAGCCCGTTGGCCGGCCTGCTGCACGAGCTGCTCGGCGCCATGAGCAACCGCAACGAGTTTTCCGTGTTCATCAGCGACGAGCAGCGCCAGCGCATCCTGCGCGGGGTGGTCGAGCAGTACTACGGCCCGGAATACCCGGCCGAGGTGATCTTCGATACCAGTCGCGGCTGGTGCGGACGCATGGCCGTGCTGCGCAGCCTGTTCCCGGCCAGCCGGGTGATCGCCTGCGTGCGCGAGGTGCCCTGGATCGTCGACAGCATCGAGCAACTGGTGCAGCGCAATGCCTTCAGCCCCTCGTCGATCTTCAATTTCCAGCCCGGCGGCACCGTGTACAGCCGTGCCGAGGCGGTGGCCAATGGCGAGGGCATGCTCGGCAGCGCCTACAACGCGCTCAAGCAGGCCTTCTACGGCGAGCACAGCGAGCGGCTGATGCTGGTGCGCTACGAAACCCTGGTCAGCGAACCGCAGAAGGTGATGCAGGCGATCTACCAGTTTATCGGCGAGCCGCCCTTCGCCCACGACTTCGAGCGGATCAGCTTCGACGCCGAGGAATTCGACCGCCGCGCCGGCACCCCGGGCCTGCATGAGATACGCCCGCAGGTGGCGCCCCGCGCACGGCGCAGCATCCTGCCGCCGGATGTGTTCCGCCGCTTCGAGCACGACGCCTTCTGGCAGAACCCGCAACTCAACCCCAACGACGTCACCATCGTCTGAACCCGCTTATCCACACAAGGAAAGGTCACCTCGATGAACAAAGGTATTTATCGACTGGTCTGGAACCGCAGCCTGGGCGTCTTGCAGGCCGTCTCCGAAATCGCCCGGGCCTGCCCCGGCGGCAGCCCCCGCGCCCGAAGCGGCTTTCCTCGCCGGCCGGGTCGCGGCCTGCCCTTGGCCGCGCTGGCCCTGGGCATCGCCGCGGCCAACGGCGCCCTGGCCGGCACCTATAACGTGACCACGGGCGCGGACTCGGGACCCGGCTCGCTGCGCCAGGCGATCCTCGATGCCAACGCCGATGGGGCTAGCACCATCAACATCGATGCGGCCGTGACCAGCATTACCTTGTCTGCCCCTCTGCCTGTGTTGACCGTGCCGGTAACAGTGCAGCCCAACAGCGCTGTCGAGATCGTGAGCCAGCCTATCACCGGTGGCGGTAGCTCGTTCACCTTGTCCAGCGGCAACAGTCTCACCTTCGCCGCGGCCGGCACTTTCACCGGTAGCCCGGGGACGGCAGGTGCTGGCGGGACTTCCGGGGCGAATGGCATGTCCGGTATGTATGGCGGCGCCAGCGGTCTACCCGGCTACTCCGGCTACTCCGGAGGCAATGGTGGTGCGGGCGGTGTGGGGGTCGAGGCCGATAATGCCAGCATCATCAACAGCGCCAGTGTCACGGGCGGCGCCGGCGGTACCGGCGGCAACGGCGGCAACGGTGGCAACGGTGGCAGCGGCGGTGCTGGCTACTCATTTGGTTACGGCAGCGGCGGCAATGGCGGCAACGGTGGCAACGGTGGCATTGGCGGTACTGGCGGCAATGGCGCCGTCGGTGGCACCGGCTTCAGTGGCACAGGCTTCACCCTGACCAACACTGGCACCATCCGCGGCGGGGCCGGTGGCAATGGCGGCACCGGCGGCATGGCCGGCACCGGCGGCACCGGCGGAACCGGCGGCGATGGCGGCAAATACACCAGCAACGGCGGCAACGGCGGCAATGGTGGCAACGGCGGCACCGGCGGCACAGGCGGCGCTGGCGCCCAGGGTGGTACCGGTGTCTTCGGCTCGTATTTCGTGCTGCGCAACAGCGGCACCATCACCGGCGGTAACGGAGGTGTGGGCGGCGCCGGTGGTTACTACGGTATTCCCGGCAGTGGCGGTGCCGGCGGCGCCGGCACATACGGTGGAGCCAACGGCTCCGCCGGCAGTATTGGCAATTCCGGCAGCTATGGCGCTAGCGGCAGCTTTGGCGTTGGCGGCGTCGGCGTGATCGCCCTCGGTAGCTCGACGATCTATAACGCCGGCACCATCGAAGGCGGGCTGGCCAATGGCGGCAGCGGCGCGCGGGCCAATGCCATCGAGTTCAGCGGTGGCGGCAACACCCTGGTGCTGGAGGTCGGCTCGATCATCAACGGCAACGTGGTCAGCACCAGCAGCGACACACTGAGCCTCGGTGGTGACACCGGGTCTGATTCGTTTGACTTGGACGAGTTGGGTTTCCTGGGTGGGCCGGCGCAGTATCAGAACTTCGGGCGATACCGAAAGATTGGCAACAGTTCATGGAGCCTGAGCGGCACCGACATTACCGGCAAGGACTGGACGGTGGAGAGTGGCGCCCTGTACCTGACCGATCTCGCCGGCGTGTCCGGCTCCGTAGACGTAAACGTCGGCGCCAGCCTGATTTCCGAGCTCGGTGCTACCTACATCGGCGGTAACTTGATCAACTCCGGCATGGTCCAGCTCAGCAACTTCACCCTGCCCGGCACCCAGCTGAACGTGCGTGACGATTTTATCCAGAACAGCGCCGGCACGCTGTCCATCGGCGCGAACAGCCTGGGCGCATTCGGAAAACTCAACGTTTTGGGGGGGGCGTACCTGGATGGTGCGCTGGAAGTGGATGTCAACAATGGCTTCAACTGGAGCGGGCAAAGTCTGCTCGGGGTGGTCACGGCCAGCTCGGTGAGCGGCACCTTCAGCAGCGTCAGCGATAACAGCCAGCTGTTCGATTTCCAGGCCATCTACAACCCCACCAGTGTCGACCTGAACGCCGTGGCCAGCGCCAGCAGCAGCGTGCTGAGCAGCGTGCGGGCCATGAACAACAGCCCAGCAGTCGGTGCCGCGCGGGCCCTGGACCAGGTCTTCGCCAGCGATCCCAATGGCCAGTTGGCCAGCTACTTTCAGCCATTGAACGGCGATGCGGCGATTTCCGACGCCGCCGGCCAGAGCATGCCGTTGCTCACCAGCGGCTCGGGCCTGGTCCTCGGCTCCACCCTGGGCAGCATCAACCGGGTGATCGGCGCCCGCAGCGACGCGGCCAGCGGCCGCGCCAGCGGCGAGCAGTTCTTCGTCGACCGCCATCTGTGGCTCAAGCCCTTCGGCTCCTGGGCGGACCAGGAAGACCGCGACAACGTCGCCGGCTTCAGTTCCGACCTGGCCGGCCTGGCCCTGGGCGTCGATGGCAGCGTTGGCGAACTCTGGACCCTGGGCTCGGCCTTCGTCTATGCCAACGCCGACTCGCGCAGCCAGTTCGGCGGCGCCCGCCATGGCCTGGACGCCGATGTCTACCAGTTGATCGGCTACGGTTCCTACCGCCTGGCCGGCGATAGTGCCTTGAGCTTCCAACTCGACGTGGGCCAGAGCCGCAACAAGGGTGCGCGCGACATCAGCTTCGCCGGGCTCAAGGCCGAATCGGACTATTCCAGCTGGATGGCCCATGCCGGCGTGGCCCTCGATCGCAGCTTCGAACTGGCACCGGGCACCCGCTTCACGCCCGCGGTGCGCGCCGACTACACCTGGATCAAGGACGAGGCCTATCGGGAGAAGGGCGCTGGTGCCCTCAGCCTCGATGTCGACAGCCAGACCACCGACCAGTTCGTGCTGGGCGTGGATGGCAAGCTGGCGCAGAGCCTGAGCGAGCAGCTGACCCTGAACCTCAACCTGGGCGTCGGTTACGACTTCCTGGCCGAGCGCACCTCGCTGACCTCGACCTTTGCCGGCGCGCCGGGCGTGGCCTTCACCACCAAGGGCATCGACCCCGATCCCTGGCTGGCGCGTGGCGGTGTCGGGCTGTCCTACCAGGCCGACAGTCAGTTGAAACTGTCGCTGCGTTACGATGCCGAGCACCGTCAGGATTTCCTCAACCAGACTGCCTCGCTCGAGGCGCGCTGGGCGTTCTGACCCGTTACCGATAGCGCGATAGAGAAAGGCCACGGATAACCCCGTGGCCTTTTTTCATTTCAACCTTGAGCCGCGCCCGGACAGATGCCTCGACGGGGAGCCGGTCAATGCCGGCCTGCGTGACTCCGGGGCGAACGAGCTGGACGCCGAGCGCCTCTTCGGCAGCAGCGCAGCGGCCCCTGGGTGGCGCGCGGCGCGGCAGGTACGCGCGCCTCCTCGAGTGACCGCGCGTGCGCTGCGATCAGCTTTTGTAAGTCGGGATACTGAGCTCGGCGCGGGCATGGCGGGCGAGATAGTCCTCCAGGCGCTGACCCGCTGCGGGCGTGAAGGCCTCGCCGGTGTCCAGCAGGGTCAGCACCCGGTCGACTCGAAAGTTGCGGAAATCGTTGCGCAGTTCGCACCAGCCGCACAGCGTCCAGGCCTGGCCCCAGAAGAACAGGCCGAGGGGGCGCACGCGTCTTTCGGTGGTTTGCCGAGTTTCGCTGCAGTAGCTGAGTTGCAGCGTGTGCCCGTCACGGATCGCCTGGCGCAACTGACCCAGCAAATGCAAGGGGTAGGGCCGGGTCTCGGGGGCGAATAGCTGGTTGCGGTTGAACTCGTCGCGCAGGGACGCGGGCAGCACGCCGTGAATTTTCGCCAGTGCCGATTCGGCGGCCCGCTGCAATTGCGGATCGGCCCAGGCGTTGACCATGCGCGCGCCGATCAGCAGGGCTTCAAGCTCTTCGCGCTCGAACATCAACGGCGGCAGGTCCATCGGCTGGCGCAGCACATAGCCGAGTCCGGCCTCGCCTTCCAGCGGGACGCCGGAAAGCGAGAGGTCCTGGATATCGCGATAGATGGTGCGTACCGAGACCTGCAGGCGCTCGGCCAGCCACTGCGCAGTGGTCAACCGGCGGCTGCGCAGGAACTGGACGATCTGGAACAGTCGGTCGGCGCGTCTCATCTTCACTCCCTGTAGGCGGCGCTAAGCCCGCTCGGCGGGAGCAGT
Source organism: Pseudomonas sp. LPB0260 (assembly GCF_013388395.1). Lineage (NCBI taxonomy): Bacteria > Pseudomonadati > Pseudomonadota > Gammaproteobacteria > Pseudomonadales > Pseudomonadaceae > Pseudomonas > Pseudomonas sp. LPB0260. The sequence goes on from NZ_CP058247.1 coordinate 1,826,818, forward strand.
CTAGAGGTCTTGGTCCGGCCTAGACAGCGCTTCTCCGGGCCCGCCCTTGGCCTTCTCGTCGAATCGATCCGGCGAGAAGGCGAGTCGACTCAGGACCTGCTGTGCAGGCCCACGTGGTTGCCCTCGCTGTCCTCTATCAGGGCGATGAAACCGCTGCAGCCGATATCGGTCTTGGTCTGGAGTATCTTGCCGCCGGCGCCGGGCACGCGGTCCAGGACCGCGTCCAGCTGGCCCTCGGCGTTCAGGTAAACCCGGGTGCCCCCGGTGCCCGGACGCTGGCCCTTTTCGGCGCTCAGGCAGCCGCCGACACCCTGGTCAGCGTCGTAGGGGAGCAAGGCCACCGGCCCACCCATGGCGTCCATCACTTGCAGGGGCGCAGCCAGCGCCTGCTCGTAGAACTTCTGGGCGCGTTGAAAGTCTTCGACGAACAGTTCAAACCAATTGATTGCGTTCATGTTGCCACTCCTTGTAGGGCTATCGGGTCAGCTGGCCGCCGCCGCGCGTGGCGCGTTCCGGACCGCTGAGATCACTCTACGCGGGGGCTGCTGACAGCCTGCTGTCAGTAGACTTTGCGGCGACACCGACGCGCTATGGCGCCCGCTCAGCTCGTCATGCTGAGGTCGTGCTGGTGGGGCGGAGGCGCTGGAAAGGCTCAGAGTCCGCTGCTGACCTTGATCACATCCAGGTGCAGGCGCGCGCTGGCGCTCAGCTCGCCGTCTTCACCGCTGAGCGCCCAGCCCGAGCGGCCGCGGGCCTTGACCTTGTAAAGCGCCTCGTCGGCGGCCTTGAACAGGCCGGCGAACTGCAGGGCATGCTGGGGATAGAGCGCCACGCCGATGCTGATGGTCACGGTGAGCCGCTCCGCGCCGTAGTGCACCGGATGGGCCAGCTCGGCGAGCAGGCGCTCGGCGATATCCCGGGCGTGGGCCTCGGCGTCGGCGCCGCAGATCAGCACGGCGAATTCATCGCCGCCCAGGCGGGCCACGGTGTCGCCGCAGCGCACATGCTGGCGCAGGCGCTTGGCGATCTCCTGCAGCATCAGGTCGCCGGCGTCGTGGCCGAACCTGTCGTTGATCGGCTTGAAATGATCGAGATCGATCAGCATCAGCGCCACGACCTCGTTGTGGCGCTCGGCATTGGCCAGGGCGGAGCCGGTCCGTTCGACCAGGAAACGCCGGTTGGGCAGTTCGGTCAGCGGATCGTGAAAGGCCGCATGCTGCAGTTCCAGCTCGCGCTGCTGCAGGCGGGTGTTGCTGGCGGCCAGCTCGGCGGTGCGTTGGGTCACTGCGCGCTGCAACTCCTCGGCGTTGGCTTGTACCAGGGCCAGCCGCGCGGCCTTCTCGCGGTCCGCTTCGTGTAGCGCCTGCGCTCGCTCGCGCTTGAGCAGCTGGATGCGATAGGCCAGGGCGAAGGAGAACAGAATGGCCTCCGCGGCGACGGCCAGGGGGAACAGGTAGGCGGTCAGTTCGCTGGGTTGCACCACGCCGGCCGCGCGCAGCATCAGGATCACGAAGCTCAGCAGCACGCTGCCGTATCCCAGCAGGTAGAGCAGGGCCGGGGTGAAGCCCTGTTTCCAGCGGATAGCCGCGCAGATCAGCAGGGTCGGTACGCTGAGGATGGGCAGCAGGCCGATCAGCCCGGCGGCTTCGCTGCGGAAGCCGGTCAGGTTGCCGATTAAGGCCAGCAGGTACAGCAGGATGCAGCCGTTCAGCAGTTGATGGGCCCAGCGCAGGCTTTTGCGGGTGTACAGCAGCTCCTGGGTGAAGCGCAGGATGCCGATGCAGACCAGTACCGGCAGGGTGATGCGATTGAGCCAGGCCGGCACTGGCGCGTCAGGCCACAGGTACTGGAAGCCGTGGCCGCTCATGCTGGCGATGAACACCAGGGAGGCGGCCATGCTCAGCACATACCAGAGGTAGGCGCGATCGCGCAGCGCCAGGAGGATGAACAGGTTGTACAGCAGCAGGGCGAAGATCACCCCGTAGATCATGCCCAGGCCGAGGTTTTCCTGGCTGGCGTGGCGCTCGAGGTCGCCCAGCTGCCAGGCGCGCAGGGGGAAGGAGTTGCCGGCGGGGTCGTAGGTGCGCAGGTAGAGAGTCAGCGGTTGCTCGTCGAGCGGCGGCAGCCGGAACAGCGCGCGCCGGTAGGGGGCGTCACGGCCGTCGGCGAAGCTGACTAGCTCGCCGGCCTGCCGCTGCCGCCAGCCGCCCCGATCGTCTGGCAGGAACAGTTGCAGGTCGAGCAGGGTCACCGCGCCGACCTCCAGCCACCACTGGCGGGGGGCGTCCGTGGCGCGGCGCAGTTGTACCTTGATCCACCAGGGGTGACGACTCTGGCCGACGCTGACGCGTCCGTCCGCGGGCTGGAAGCGCGCCTGCACCGCCGGGTCCGCCAGCTCGGCGATGTCCAGGCGAGCACCGACGTCTTCGAGCAGTTCGATTTGCCCGTTCAGCAGCTGGCCGCTGCTCTGCGCCGTCAGCGCCATGGGCGAGGCGCAGGCCCCGACCGCCATGAGCAGCAGGATTATTGTGGTGACGAACTGCTGCACCGCACAGACTCCTTTGACCCAGCTGCCGCGCTTTACCTGATCCGATATCGCTCGGAGTATAGCCGTGCGCGCTAGCGCTGATCAGGAAATATATGGCCTTCTGATATTGCCGTTCGGCCCTGGTTAAACCCAGTACAGCGGTCGGATTTGGTCAAATTTTGTGCTATATTCCGCGGCCGTTTATCCCCATGAAACCTCGGTCATGTCCATGCAAGCAGCCAAGCCGTTATTCGACTATCCCAAATACTGGGCCGAGTGCTTCGGCCCGGCGCCTTTCCTGCCGATGAGCCGGGAAGAGATGGATCAGCTCGGCTGGGACAGCTGCGACATCATCATCGTCACCGGCGATGCCTATGTGGATCACCCCTCGTTCGGCATGGCGATCATCGGCCGCCTGCTCGAGGCCCAGGGCTTTCGCGTGGGCATCATCGCCCAGCCCGACTGGACCAGCAAAGACGACTTCATGAAGCTCGGCGAGCCCAACCTGTTCTTCGGCGTCGCCGCCGGCAACATGGACTCGATGATCAACCGCTACACCGCCGACAAGAAGATCCGCTCCGACGATGCCTACACCCCGGGCGGCCTGGCCGGCAAGCGCCCGGATCGCGCCAGCCTGGTGTACAGCCAGCGCTGCAAGGAGGCCTACAAGCATGTGCCAATCGTGCTCGGCGGCATCGAGGCATCCTTGCGCCGGATCGCCCACTACGACTACTGGCAGGACAAGGTGCGCCACTCGATCCTGATCGACGCCTGCGCCGACATCCTGCTGTACGGCAACGCCGAGCGCGCCGTGGTGGAGATCGCCCAGCGCCTGTCCTACGGGCACAAGATCGAAGAGATCACCGATATCCGCGGCACCGCCTTTATCCGTCGCGACACCCCGCAAGGCTGGCTGGAGATCGACTCCACCCGTATCGACCGTCCGGGCAAGATCGACAAGATCATCAACCCCTACGTCAACACCCAGGACACCCAGGCCTGCGCCATCGAGCAGGAGAAGGGACCGGTCGAGGACCCGAACGAGGCCAAGGTGGTGCAGCTGCTGCCGCACCCGCGCCTGGAGCGCGACAAGACGGTGATCCGCCTGCCGTCCTTCGAGAAGGTGCGCGGCGATGCGGTGCTCTACGCCCACGCCAACCGCGTGCTGCACCTGGAGACCAACCCGGGCAACGCTCGCGCCCTGGTGCAGAAGCACGGCGAGGTGGACGTGTGGTTCAACCCGCCACCGATCCCCATGACCACCGAGGAAATGGACTACGTGTTCGGCATGCCCTACGCGCGGGTGCCGCATCCGGCCTACGGCAAGGAGAAGATCCCGGCGTACGAGATGATCCGCTTCTCGGTCAACATCATGCGCGGCTGTTTCGGCGGCTGCACCTTCTGCTCGATCACCGAGCACGAGGGGCGAATCATCCAGAACCGCTCCCACGAGTCGATCATCCGCGAGATCGAAGAGATCCGCGACAAGGTGCCGGGCTTCACCGGGGTCATCTCCGACCTGGGCGGGCCGACCGCCAACATGTACCGCATAGCCTGCAAGGATCCGGAGATCGAGCGGCACTGCCGCAAGCCGTCCTGCGTGTTCCCCGGCATCTGCGAGAACCTCAACACCGATCACAGCTCGCTGATCCAGCTGTACCGTTCGGCGCGCGAGCTACCGGGGGTGAAGAAGATCCTGATCGCCTCGGGCCTGCGCTACGACCTGGCGGTGGAGTCGCCGGAGTACGTCAAGGAACTGGTCACCCACCACGTCGGCGGCTACCTGAAGATCGCCCCGGAGCACACAGAGGAAGGCCCGCTCAATCAGATGATGAAGCCGGGCATCGGTAGCTACGACAAGTTCAAGCGGATGTTCGAGAAGTACTCCAAGGAAGCGGGCAAGGAGCAGTACCTGATTCCATACTTCATCGCCGCGCACCCGGGCACCACCGACGAGGACATGATGAACCTCGCCCTGTGGCTCAAGCGCAACGACTTCCGCGCCGACCAGGTGCAGGCGTTCTATCCCTCGCCGATGGCCACCGCCACCGCCATGTACCACTCGGGCAAGAACCCGCTGCGCAAGGTGACCTACAAGAGCGACGGCGTGACCATCGTCAAGAGCGAGGCCCAGCGCCGCCTGCACAAGGCCTTCCTGCGCTACCACGACCCCAAGGGCTGGCCGATGCTGCGCGAGGCCCTGGAGCGCATGGGCCGCAGCGACCTGATCGGCAACGGCAAGCAGCAGCTGGTGCCGGCCTATCAGCCCAAGGTCGACGAGTACCACAGCGCGCGACGCAAGAACTCCACCCCGGCCGGCAGCAAGAAGGTCGGTCGGGCCGCGGGCGGCAAGGAATCCACCCGCATCCTGACCCAGCACACCGGCCTGCCGCCGCGCGGCAGCGATGGCAGCAATCCCTGGGACAAGCGCGAGCAGGCCAAGGCCGCGGCGGAAGCCCGGGCCAAGGCCGAGCGCAGCGGCAAGGGCGCGGACAAGAAGGGCGGCAAGAAGCCGGCGAAGCGACCGGTGGCGCCGCGCTGATTCCCCGCGCTAACAAGAACGCCAGCTTCGTGCTGGCGTTTTTGTACCTGCTAAGGAAGGTTGCCGGCCTGCTTCAGCCGTAGCGCTTGTGCGCCTCGATGGCCAGGCCGCTGCCGATGCTGCCGAAGGTATTGCCCTCCACATGGCGGGCGTTTGGCAGCATCGCCGCGACGCTCTGGCGCAGCGCCGGGATGCCGCTGGAGCCGCCGGTGAAGAACACCGTGTCGACCTGCTCGACGCGGATCCCGGCATCGCCGAGCAGTTGCCCGATGCTGGCGCGAATGCGCAGCAGCAGCGGTTCGATCGCGTCCTCGAACAATTCGCGGGTCAGCTCGGCGAGCAGGCCCGCCTCGATGCGCTGCAAATCGATCGGCGCGGCGTCGCGCTCGGTCAGGGCGATCTTGCTGTCTTCCACCTGCATGGCCAGCCAGTGTCCGGCGCGCTGCTCGATCAGCTTGAACAGGCGGTCGATGCCGGTGGGGTCGAGGATGTCGTAGCGCATGCTCTGCAGGGCCCGCTGCGACTGGGCCGAGTAGACCGCATTGATGGTGTGCCAGGTGGCCAGGTTCAGGTGCGCGCTGGTCGGCATGGGCGCATCGCTCTTCATCCGGCTGCCGTAGCCGAACAGCGGCATCACGCCCTGCAGGCTGAGCTGCTTGTCGAAGTCGGTGCCGCCGACATGCACGCCGCCGGTGGCGAGGATGTCGGCCTGGCGATCGGCCACTTGCCGGCGCTCGGGCGACAGGCGCACCAGGGAGAAGTCCGAGGTGCCGCCGCCGATGTCGACGATCAGCACCAGTTCCTCGCGCTCGATACTGCTCTCATAGTCGAAGGCCGCGGCGATCGGCTCGTACTGGAAGGACACCTCCTTGAAGCCGAGCTTGTGTGCCACGGCCACCAGGGTGTTCTGCGCCTCCTGGTCGGCGAGCGGGTCATCGTCGACGAAGAACACCGGGCGGCCCAGCACCACGGCCTCGAAGGGGCGCTCGGCCACCGTCTCGGCGCGCTGCTTGAGCTGGCCGATGAACAGGCCGAGCAGCTCCTTGAACGGCATGGCGCTGCCCAGTACCGTGGTTTCGCTCTTCAGCAGCTTGGAGCCCAGCAGGCTCTTGAGCGAGCGCATCAGGCGGCCTTCATAACCTTCCAGGTACTCGTGCAGGGCCAGGCGGCCATAGACCGGGCGGCGCTCCTCGAAGTTGAAGAACAGCACCGAGGGCAGGGTGATCTTGCCGTCCTCCAGGGCGATCAGGGTGTCGCCGCCGGGGCGCTGCCAGCCGACGGTGGAGTTGGAGGTGCCGAAATCGATGCCGCAGGCGCGGGCCGGAGAAGAGAAAGACATGCTGCGCGCTGTTCCAAAAAAACGGCCGCGCATTCTATGCGAGGCGGCCGCAGAATGCTGCCCCGTTCAGGGTGCGGGCGACGGATGCCGGCGGGCTCAGCCCCAGCCCAGGGTCAGGGCCGCCACCACGGCATAGCGCCCGGTCTTGGCCAGGCCGACGATCAGCAGGAAGCGCCACAGCGGCTCGCGCATGATGCCCGCGGCCAGGGTCAGCGGGTCGCCGATAAAGGGCGCCCAGCTGAGCAGCAGCGACCAGTGGCCGTAGTGGCCATACCAGCCCTGGGCGCGCGTCAGGTTGCGTTCACTGATGGGAAACCAGCGCCGGTGGCGAAAGTGTTCCAGGTAGCGGCCGAGCAGCCAGTTGACCAGGGCGCCGAGCACATTGCCGGCGCTGGCCACCGCCAGCAGCGCCCAGACCGGGTAAGCCTCGCTGAGCAGCAGGGCGACCAGCAGCACTTCCGATTGCACCGGCAGCAGGGTGGCGGCGCCGAGTGCGGTGAAGAACAGCCCGAAGTAGGCGGAAAGGCTCAGCATCAGGGCGGGGTTTGGCGGTGGCGCGTCATGCTCGTAGGCGCGCCAGTCGCTGCGCTCAGGACTGCTGTTCCTGGCCGGCGTGGGTCATGATCTCTTCCAGCTTCAGTCCGGTGAGGCCGTGGATGGTGCGCCACAGGTAGTAGAAGATGGCCATCAGCATGATCATCGAGGGAATGGCGATCATCGGGTAGCTGAGCAGGTTCATCCGCCCCAGTTCGGCGTTGAAGGCTTCGCTGCCGGCCGGGCTGACGACGATCCACTTGGCCAGGACGTAGTTCATCGCCGAGGAGAAGAAGAAGGTGCCGCTGAGCCAGTAGGTCGCGCGCAGCAAACGGGCTTCGAACGCCGCGGTGTGGCCGCCCTGTTCCAGGCGCTGATGGATCTTGTCGACATCCAGCAGCGACTTGTTGAGCAGCATGGTGCGAATCAGCGGGTAGCGGGTGTAGGTCGACACCAGCACGGCGATGCCGATCAGCCCGGGCACCGCGGCCTCCTTGATCGCCAGCCACTGGTTGTCCAGCTTGAGCAGGCCGATGCCACCGGTGAGCAGCACGCTGATCAGGCCGAGCAGGGCAATGAAGTTGAATTTGCGATACTTGATCAGCTCGAACGAACCCCAGCCAAGGGGGAACGCCAGGGCCAGGACCAGGGCGCCGTCGGCGCCTAGGCGCGACTCGCCGCTGAGCTTCATCAGGATCAGCGAGGGAATCAGGATGCTGATCAGCAGGTCGATCAGTGGGCGCGGCTTGTGTGCGGCGCTGGGGCTTGGCGTGGTCTGGGTCATGTCTCGTTCGAAGCGCTGGAAAGAAGGGCGATGATCGCCTGCCTGAGCGGCAGCCGCCAGCCCGATTGTCGGCTGGACTGTGACAAAGTTGTGCGAATGGCCGGCCGCCTGGTGCTCCGAGGCAATGGTCTGAGCGGCCACCGTCGGGATATTGGCTGGCAGTGGTCAGTGTCGAGCTGGCGTCGCTAAGGATATGATACTAATGTGACATCATGCGGTAAGTTGCGGTCGCAGAGGCCGCGGGAGTCCGAACATGCAGTCCCCTCAAGTGGTGCGCTGGGCCTGCCTGCTTTTCGCGCTGGGCGTCTTGCAGTCGGGTCAGGCTTCGGCAAAGGACTGCATCGGCGTGGTGCCCGCCAGCGCCCACGTCTTCTGGCAACAGGTGGAGGCCGGTGCCCGCCGTGCGGGGGTCGACGCCGGTATCGAGCTTTATGTGCGCGGCCCGCGCAAGGAGGGCAGCGTCGCCACCCAGCTGCAACTGATCGACAAGGTCCTGGAGCAGGGCTGCAAGGCGTTGGTGATCGCCCCGGCCGGTGCCGAGATCAATGCCAAGGCCCGTGAACTCGAGGCACGCGGGGTGCTGACCTTCTACATCGACCGGGACGTCGGCGGCGACGATGTACAGGCGCTGATCGCCACCAACAACTACCGGGCAGGCCAGGCGGCCGGGCGCCACGTCGCGCAGCGTCTGGGCAGCGAGGGGCGGGTCGGGCTGATTCGCATGACGCCGGAGATCGCCTCGACCAGTGCCCGCCAGCGCGGCTTCATCCAGGCGGTGGAGGCGGCAGGCCTTACTATCGCCTTCGATCGCCCCCTGGGCGATCCGCCGCAAGCCACCTTCGAAGCCTTGCACGATCAGCTGCCGCGGCTCGACGCGCTGTTCACCCCGAACGGCTCCTCGACCCGGCTAACCTACGCCGCGCTGTTGCGCATGCAGGAGGCCGGGCAGCTGCTGCACATCGGCTTCGACGCCGATCAGGTGCTGCTCGATGCGCTCAGGGCCGGTCAGATCGACGCACTGATGGTGCAGCAGCCCTATGCCATGGGCTATCAGGGTGTGCTGCTGGCCGAGCGCGCCTTGCGCACGGGGCGCGTCGAGCCGCGTATGCGGCGGATCGAGTTGGACGCCGTGCTGGTGACGCGGGACAATCTCGACAGTCCCGGGATCAAGACCCAGCTGCAGCTGCCCAAGCAGCCCTAGGCCGGTCATCGGGTGTCGCTCGCCAGCGCTTGCGCCCTGGCGAGTGCCGGCCCCGGCCGCTCCTCCGTCCAACCTCACCATCGCTTCTGGATGATGCCCCCATGTCGAACCTGCAACGTGCTTCCCACCATGAGCTGCGCAGCGCCTTTCGCGCGCTGCTGAGCGCCGATGCCTGCTACCACACCGCCTCGGTGTTCGATCCGATGTCGGCGCGGATTGCCGCCGACCTCGGCTTCGAGGTGGGCATTCTCGGTGGTTCGGTGGCCTCGCTGCAGGTGCTGGCCGCGCCCGACTTCGCCCTGATCAGCCTCAGCGAGTTCGTCGAGCAGGCCACCCGTATCGGCCGGGTCAGCCGCTTGCCGGTGATCGCCGATGCCGACCACGGCTACGGCAATGCGCTCAACGTGATGCGCACCGTGGTCGAACTGGAGCGCGCCGGGATCGCCGCGCTGACCATCGAAGACACCCTGCTGCCGGCCCAGTTCGGTCGCAAGTCCACCGACCTGATCTCCATCGACGAGGGCGTCGGCAAGATCCGCGCGGCGCTGGAGGCGCGGGTCGACCCGCAGCTGGCGATCATCGCGCGCACCCATGCCGGCGTGCTGGCGACGGACGAGGTGATCCGTCGCACCCAGGCCTACCAGGCGGCCGGCGCCGATGCCATCTGCCTGGTCGGGGTGGAGGACTTCGCCCATCTGGAGCAGATCGCCGGCGCGCTGAGCATCCCGCTGATGCTGGTGACCTACGGCAATCCCCGGCTGCGTGACGACGCGCGCCTGGCCAAGCTCGGCGTGCGCATCGTGGTCAACGGCCACGCCGCCTACTTCGCCGCGATCAAGGCCACCTACGACTGCCTGCGCGAGCAGCGCGGTGGCGAGGCATCCGAACTCAGCGCCTCCGAGTTGGCGCACAAGTACAGCCTGCCCGAGGAGTACATGGTCTGGGCCGAGGACTTCATGAATGTGAAGGAGTAGCCGTGTGCGGCGCAGGCCGATGAACCGCCCTTGCAATAGCGGGCTCAGGCGCGCATATCTAGCGCAGGGCAACGAACGTTTGAGAGGTGTACATGGCCGGTGGTTGGGCGAGTGACGGGGCGGTGCAGGAACAGATCGACAGCAGCATCGAGGACGCCATCGCTCGCGCCCGTAGCCAGCTGCCCAGGGGCGAGAGCCTGCATCACTGCGAGGCGTGCGATGCGGCCATTCCCGAGGCCCGGCGCCAGGCTATCGCGGGGGTGCGCCTGTGCGTCGCCTGCCAGTCCGAACAGGACAAGGCGCAGCAGGCCGGTGGCGGCTACAACCGCCGCGGCAGCAAGGACAGTCAACTCAGATAAGGCGCGGCATGGGCGTCAGGGGGGAAACAGTGGGAAAGCTGTGGCAATGGCTGCGCCTGAATGTGCGGCACGCTTCCCTCGTGTCGTGCCTGGCCCTGCTCGTGGTCCTGCCGGCCCAGGCCGCGCAGCTGGTGTTGCACACTGAGGAAAACCCGCCGATGAACTTCAGTCGCGATGGCGAACTGACGGGGTTCTCCACCGAGGTCGTTCGCGAGTTGGCCGTGCGCACCGGCGACACGGTTCGGCTCGAACTGGGGCCCTGGACCCGCGGCTACGGCAAGGCGATGAGCACCGCCAACGTCGGGGTCTTTACCACGGCACGCATCGCCGAGCGCGAGCAGGCTTTTCAGTGGGTGGGGCCGCTGACGCACACGCGCACCCGTTTCTACACGCACAAGGGCGCGGGCCTGCGAATCGACAGCCTCGAGCAGGCCGCCCATGCCGGTCGCCTGGTCCTGCAGCGCAACTGGTACACCCACGAGTATTTGCTCGCGCGCGGTTTCACCAACCTCTATACGGTGACGGCGCCGGACAAGATGATGCAGGTGTTCAGCAAGCATCGCGCCGACCTGCTGGCGGCTAGCGACTACGCCTTGCCGGAGCTGCTGGCGATGGTCGGGATGAGGCCGGAGCAGGTCGAGGCGCAGTTCGTGTTTCTCGAACACGACACCTACCTGGCGTTCTCCCTCGCCACCGCGCGGAGCATCGTCGAGCGCTGGCAGGTGGCGTTGGATGAGATGAAGCGGGACGGCGAATTTACCGCCATCTACCGGCGCTGGTTCCCCGAACAGCCGCTGCCGGCATGGCTGCTCAGCGGCAGCCGTTAGCTCGCGCCTCGGTCTTCCCTATCCCTCGGCCAGTGCTGAAATGAGCTCAGTGTCATGACAGCGGCCCCGGCCGGCAGTCATCGGGCGGGCGTGGACAGGGTCTTGTAGTAGATGGCGTTCGCCCGGTACTGGCCATCGGGGCCACATGCGTAGTCGGGCAGGCCGCCGATGCAGCGATAGCCTGCGCTGCGGTAGGCGTCCTCGGCCGGGCTGCCAGCCTCGGTGTCCAGGTACAGCAGGCCGCGCTGCCGGCTGCGCGCCTCGTCCTCCAGGCGCTGTAGCAGTGCGCGGGCGATACCGCGCCGGCGCGCACGGCTGTGCACCAGGAGCTTCTGCACCTCGGCACGGTTCAGGCCGTTGCGCTTCTGGCACAGGCTCAGCTGCACGCTGCCGAGCGGCAGGGCATGCCGGCCGGCGACCCACAGCAGGCGCGAGCCGTCCTGCAGGCCCGCCAGCACCTCGTCGTAATAGGCGTTGGCTTCGGCCCCCGAGAGGTCGGCGAGGAAGCCGACCGAAGCGCCGTGGCGCACGCTGTCGAGCAGCAGCTCGACCAGCCCCTGTCTATAGGTTTCGAATTGCTCAGGCCCGACCAGGGTCGGTTGCAGTGGCTGGGTCGTCGGGAGCGCTGGATCCATGGGTATTCCCTTCCGTGGGTAGAATCAGTTGCATAAAGGTCAAATCCAGCCAGCGGTCGAACTTGCGCCCGACCTGGGGCATCTGCCCGGTGGTGACGAAGCCGAGGCGCTCGTGCAGGCGGATCGAGGCGGTGTTTCCACTTTCGATGGCGGCGACCAGCACGTGCAGGCCGGCGCCGCGCGCCCGCTCGATCAGCGCCTGCATTAGCGCGGGCCCCAGGCCGCGGCCGCGTTGGTCGCCGCGCACGTACACCGAGTGTTCCACGGTGTGGCGAAAGCCTTCGATGCTGCGCCAGGTGCCGTAGCTGGCGTAGCCAAGCACTTGCCCCGCGCTATCACGGGCGACCAGGACCGGAAAGCCGGCGGCCCGGCGTTCGGCCAGCCAGGCGCTGCGGTTGTTCAGGTCGACCAGGGTTTCGTTCCAGATCGCCGTGGTGTTCTGCACGGCGTCGTTGTAGATGGCCAGGATGCCGGGCAGGTCGCCGGCGTTGGCGTCGCAGATCGTGTAGCTCATGGCAATCCTTGGCGATGCAGGGGGTACGGTCGCCCGCGAGGCTGAATATAGGTCGGGGCTGCGGCGGGCGTCGAGCGTCTCCTCCGGGGCTGAGGGCGCCCGCTCGACCGGCCGCGCGGCGCCGGCGAATCAGAGCACCAGGTAGTTCTTCACCCCGGTGAAGATGATCTGCGCCGCCAGGGCGCAGACGAACAGGCCCATCAGGCGGCTGACGATCTGCAGGCCCTGGTCGCCGAGCAGGCGCTCGAACTGGTTCGACAGGTACAGCACCACCCCCACGGTGAGGCTGGCCAGGGCGATGCCGAGCACCGCCAGCAGCTTGTCGTCCCAATGCGGCTGGCTGGCGCCCATCAGCAGCAGCGCACCGATGGTGCCGGGGCCGACGGTGAGGGGGATGGTCAGCGGCACGATGGTCACGTCCTGCTGCACGTTGTCGGTCTGCACCGCCGACTTACCCTGGGCCATGCCCAGGGCGGAGATGAACAGCACGCTGCCGGCGCCGATGCGGAACGCGTCGATGGTGATGCCGAACAGGGTGAAGATGTGCTTGCCGAACAGGTACAGCAGTACGCTGGCCACCAGTACGCCGGCGGCGACCTTCCAGGCCAGCCTCTTGCGCTCCTTTACCGTGTAGCCGCGGCTCAGGCCGATAAAGCAGGACAACACGAAGAATGGGCTGTAGAGCACCAGCAACTTGAGATACAGACTGAACAGCTCGGACGCCATGGCGGGACTCGTCTCTTGGCCGGGGGGCGGGGGTAGGCGGTGGGCGCGGCCGTGCCGGCGGTCGCCTCGGAGGGGAATGATCCGGGATTGGTCGCGCGATCTCCAGTGCGCCAGGCAATTTTGTTGCTCGCTGGTGGATGACCGCCTGGCGCCCTGGCGCCAGCCGGCGCGCAAGTTCGACTATACCTGTGGCGTTAGCCGGCACTGGCCGCTGGAGCCGCACGATGGCGCATGTGAGCTTCACCCGCAACCTGCATCGCCACCTGGATGTGGCCGCCTGCGAGGCGGCCGGTGCCACGGTGGGCGAGGTACTGGGCGAGGTGTTCGCCGGCAATCCGCGGCTGCGCAGTTATCTGCTGGATGATCAGGGACGGCTGCGTCAGCACGTGGCGATCTTCGTCGATGGCAGCCAGGTGCGCGACCGCCGCGGCTTGAGTGACCGGGTGGCGAGCGGCAGCGAGATCTTCGTGGTGCAGGCGCTTTCCGGCGGATAAAAGGAGGAGGCGAAGATGGCTGACGTGCTGCATGTGGCCACGCGCAAGGGCTTGCTGACATTTTCCCGCAAGGCGGGCGAGTGGCGCCTCGAGCGCAGCGATTTCCTTGGGGAACCGGTAAGCATGGTGCTGGCCGATCGGCGCGATGGCTATCTCTACGCGGCCCTGCACCTGGGGCATTTCGGTCCCAAGCTGTGGCGTTCGGCAGATGCCGGAGAACACTGGGAAGAAGTCGTCGCGCCGGCGTTCGCCGCCAGCGCTGACGGGCAGGGGCCGTCGGTGTCGATGATCTGGTCGCTGGAGTGTGGCGGCGTCGACCAGCCGCAGACGCTCTGGGCCGGGACCCTTCCCGGCGGCCTGTTCCGCTCCGACGACCGTGGCGCGTCCTGGCGGCTGATCGAAGCGTTGTGGCAGCGCCCGGAGCGCGCCCAGTGGTTCGGCGGCGGCTACGACGAGCCGGGCATTCACTCGATCTGCGTCGATCCGCGCGACAGCGCGCGGCTGCAGGTCGCGGTGTCCTGCGGCGGCGTGTGGTGCAGCGAGGACGCCGGGACCAGCTGGGCCTGCTGTACCCAGGGCATGCGCGCGGCCTACATGCCGCCGGAGCAGGCCGAGATGCCGGAGATCCAGGACCCGCACCGCATGGTGGCCTGTGCGGCGCAGCCGGACACCCTCTGGGTGCAGCACCACAACGGCATCTTCCTGTCCCACGATGGCGCCGGGCATTGGCGCGAGATCGAGGGCGTCGAACCTTCGAGCTTCGGTTTCGCCGTGGTCGTGCACCCGCGCGAGGCACAAACCGCCTGGTTCGTGCCGGCGGTCAAGGACGAGTGTCGGGTGCCGGTGCAGCAACGCCTGGTGGTGACTCGCACACGGGATGGTGGGGAGAGCTTCCAGTGCCTGGGCGCCGGCCTGCCGCAGAAACACTGCTTCGACCTGGTCTACCGGCATGGCTTGGCCATCGACGAACGTGGGCAATGCCTGGCGATGGGCTCGACCACCGGCCATCTGTGGTACTCGGCCGATCAGGGCGACAGCTGGCAGCTGCTGGCCGGCCACCTGCCGCCGATCCATGCGCTGCGCTTCGCCTGATACGGGGGCGCCTGTGCGACGCCGGGTTTGCCGAGGGACGGATCAGTAGGGCAGGGCGGTGCGCTGGCGGCGGACTTCGCGTTCGGCGATCCAGTGCTCGAGCAGGTCGCGCAGTTGCGACAGCTCCACCGGCTTGGACATGTGCCCGTCCATGCCGGCCTGGCGTGCGCGTTCCTTGTGTTCGTTGAGGATATGCGCGGTGAGGGCCACCACCGGGGTGCGGTCGCGCTTCTCCGCCTGCTCCCAGGCGCGCAGCTGCTCGGTGGCGGAGAAGCCGTCGAGCACCGGCATCTCGCAGTCCATCAGGACCAGGTCGTAATGCCGGCTCTTCATGGCCGTGAGCGCTTCCTCGCCGTTGCTGGCGGTATCGGGCTGCAGGTTGAGCTTGCCGAGCATGCCGCGGATCACCTTGGTCGAGATGCTGTTGTCTTCGGCGACCAGGATGCGGAAATCGTTCGGCACGTTCAGTGGCGCGGTCACCGTGGTCGGCACGAACTGCGGCGCGCCGGTGCTGCGCTGGGCCAGTTCGTCGGCCAGGGTGGCCTTGAGGGTGTACCCGGCCACCGGCTTGGCCAGGATGCGCTTGATGCCGGCATTGCGCGCGACGATCTTGCTCGGTGCGTTGCTGATGCCGGTGAGCATGATCAGCAGGATGTCGTGGTTGAGGCTGGGGTCTTCCTTGATCTTGGCCGCCAGCTGCATGCCGGTCATGCCGGGCATGTCCTGGTCGAGCAGCACCACGTCGAAGTACTCGCGCAGGTGCGCCTTGGTCCGCAGCAGGGCCAGGGCCTCCTTGCCGGAGGGCACGGTGCTGACGCTTAGGCCCCAGGCGCTGCACTGCTGCATCAGCACCTTGCGGCAGGTGTCGTTGTCGTCGACCACCAGCAGGCGGGCACCCTGCAGGGGACCGTCGAGGTCGGCGGTGGGCTGCTCGAGGCGCGCGGCGTCGAGCGGCAGGGTCAGCCACAGGGTCGAGCCCTGCTTGCCGCCGCTCTGCACGCCGAACTCGCCGCCCATCAGGCGCACCAGCTGGCGGGCGATAAGCAGGCCCAGGCGGCCGCCGAGCTTGGTGGCGGAGAGGAAGTCGCGGCTTTGCAGCTCGGCATGCAGGAGCGCCTCGCGTTCGCTGGCCAGCAGCGGCTGGCCGCTGTCCTGCACGGCGATGCGCAGGCGCGGCTGGCTCCCGCCATTGTCCAGCGCCACCACCAGCAGCACCTCGCCCTCGGCGGTCTGCTTGAAGGCATTGTCCAGCAGGCTCAGCAGGGTCTGGCGCAGGCGCGTCGGGTCGCCGCTGATCACCCGCGGCACCTGGGGTTGCATGAAGCTGATCAGCTCGACCTTCTGCTGCTCGGCCTTGGCGCGGAAGATGTCCAGGCAGTCCTCGATCAGGGCATTGAGATCGAACTGCACATCGTCCAGTTCGATCTGCCCGGTCTCCAGCTTGGAAATGTCGAGAATCTCGTTGATCAGGGTCAGCAGCTCGTTGCCCGAGCTGTGGATGGTCTGCACGTAGTCGCGCTGCTTGGCCGACAGTGGGGTGCCGAGCAGCAGCTCGGTCATGCCCAGCACGCCGTTCATCGGGGTGCGGATCTCGTGGCTGATCTTGGCCAGGAACTCGGCCTTGGCCTTCAACTCGGCGGAGCTGGCGGCCAGGGCGCGGCTGGTGCTGAACTGATCCTGGACGATGCGGCGCTGGCGTTCGCTCAGCGCCATGCTGGCGATGAAGCCGCTGACCACGGTGATGGCCAGCAGGCCGTAGGCCAACCAGTCGGATTGCACCGCCCAGTAGCCGAAGAGGATCGGCAGGGCGCCGACGAAGGCCGCGCAATACAGCAGCAGCGCCACACTGAACAGGCGCGCCGGGCGGTAGCCGTGGCTCCAGTGGTACAGCGCGACCAGCAGCATGCTCAGGCCGCTGACCGCGGCGAGCAGGTAGACCAGCTGGTTGAACTGCAGGTTGCTGGCGATCAGCAGGGTCAGGCTGACCAGGCCGACCACCAGGATTTCCCCGAGCAGCAGGCGGTTCAGCGGCGTATTGCTGCAGACCCCATGGAAGAAGCTGGCGGTGAAGGCCAGGGCGCAGAGCATGGTTGCCAGCATCGACAGGTTGGCGATCTGCGGTTGCAACGGCTGCCATTCGCCCAGCCAGGGGTTGCTGATGCCCAGCACGCTGATGGCGGTCAGCAGCAGGCCGGCCTGGGTCGCCGCGAGCCACAGGCTGGTGACCGCGCGGCTGTAGGCGAAGCGCACGAGGTTGTAGAACACCAGCATGCCGAGGCCGCCGAGCAGCAGGCCGAGCAGCAGTGGCCGGCTGTCGTCGGCGGCGATGGCGTTGGTGCTCTGCAGGCTGATGGTCGGGCGCAGGGCGTGATCGGAGGCCAGGCGCAGGTAGAGGTCCAGGGGGGCATCGGCCTGGGGCAGTGGCAGCAGGTAGTCACGGCTGGCCAGGGGACGGCTGGAGAACGGCAGGCTGCTGCCGGTGCGGGTGTGATCGAGCAGCTGATCGCCCTGCAGCACGTACAGGTCGAGGTAGGCCAGGTAGGGGGCGAAAATCCGCAGCATGCGCGCCTGCGGGCTCACCGGCAGGCGGTAGTGCAGCCATAGCGCGGCGTCGCCGCCGGGGGTGTAGAGGTCGCCGAGCTCGGTCGGGGCGAAGCGCGAGCTGTGCAGGGGGGTGCGGATGTCGTCGAGTTGCAGGCTCGCGCCATCGTCGTTCAGCGCCGACCATCCGCTCGCCGCCTGGGCCGGCAACTGACACAGCAGCGTCAGCAGCAAGCCGAAAAACAATCCTGTGGCATTCCTCAGCCGGCGCACGGTGAAATCCCTTCGGTAATGGGTGGTCCGATTATAGCCATGCCGGGATCGCCAGGACCATGCAAAGGGCGTCGCCGCCCTTTGCTGGTGCGCTCTCAGCTCTCGCCGCGCTCGCGGGCGATCGCCCGATAGCCGATGTCCTTGCGGTAGAAACAGCCGTTCCAACGGATCTGCTCGGCCAGGCGGTAGGCCTGCTGCTGGGCCTCGGCCACGCTCGGGCCGATGGCCGTGGCGCACAGCACCCGGCCGCCGGCGGTGACGATCTGGCCGTCCTTGAGCGCGGTGCCGGCGTGGAACACCTTGCCGTCCAGCTTGGCGGCGGCGTCCAGGCCGTCGATGACCTCGCCCTTGGCGTAGTCGCCGGGATAGCCGCCGGCGGCCAGTACAACGCCGACGGTGGGGCGCGGGTCCCAGGTCGCCTCGACCTTGTCCAGGGCCCTGGCCAGGGCGGCCTCGATCAGCAGCACCAGGGACGATTCCAGGCGCACCATGATCGGCTGGGTCTCCGGGTCGCCGAAGCGGCAGTTGAACTCGATGACCTTGGGCGCACCGCTCTTGTCGATCATCAGGCCGGCATAGAGGAAGCCGGTGTAGACGTTGCCTTCGGCGGCCATGCCCTTGACGGTCGGCATGATCACCTCGTCCATCACCCGCTGGTGTACCTCGGCGGTCACCACCGGAGCCGGCGAGTAGGCGCCCATGCCGCCGGTGTTCGGGCCGCTGTCGCCGTCGCCGACGCGCTTGTGATCCTGGCTGGTGGCCATCGGCAGGACATTCTCGCCGTCGACCATCACGATGAAGGAAGCCTCTTCACCATCCAGAAACTCTTCAATGACCACCCGCGAGCCGGCCTCGCCGAAGGCATTGCCGGCGAGCATGTCGCGCACCGCGGCCTCGGCCTCGGCCAGGTCCATGGCGACGATCACGCCCTTGCCGGCGGCCAGGCCGTCGGCCTTGATGACGATCGGAGCGCCAACCTGCTGCAGGTAGGCCAGGGCAGGTTCCACTTCGGTGAAGTTCTGGTAGGCCGCGGTCGGAATCTGGTGGCGGGCGAGGAAGTCCTTGGTGAAGGCCTTGGAGCCCTCCAGCTGTGCGGCGCCGGCGCTGGGACCGAAGATGTCCAGGCCGCGGGAGCGGAACAGGTCGACCACGCCCCTCACCAGCGGCGCCTCGGGGCCGACGATGGTCAGCTGCACGTTCTGCTCGGCGAAGTCGGCCAGTTGCTCGAGGGCCAGCACGTCGATGGCGACGTTCTCACACTTGGCCTCGAGGGCGGTGCCGGCATTGCCCGGGGCGACGAAGACCTTGGCCACGCGTGGGTCCTGGGCGACTTTCCAGGCCAGGGCGTGTTCGCGACCGCCGCTGCCGATGATCAATACGTTCATGTTTCTCTCCTGGGGGAGGCGGGCCTGGGGCCCGTTCGGTGGATAGGCAAAGCGCTATCCACCCTGCGAATGTCGAGGTCGCGATCGGGCCGGTAGATGCAGGGCGCCCGGTCCTTCGCCCAGCACTGTTGCCTTCTGGCAATGAGCAGGGGTAAGGGCCGGGCAATGCCGCTGATGCCCGTCCGATCGCGGCCGATCTTAGTGCCTGAAGTGGCGCATGCCGGTGAACACCATGGCAATCCCCGCCTCGTCAGCGGCGGCGATCACCTCGGCGTCACGCATCGAACCGCCGGGCTGGATCACCGCGGTGATGCCGGCCTTGGCGGCGTTGTCGATGCCGTCGCGGAAGGGGAAGAACGCGTCCGAGGCCATCACCGCGCCGGGGACCGGCAGGCCGGCGTGCTCGGCCTTGATCGCGGCGATGCGCGCGGAGTTGACGCGGCTCATCTGGCCGGCGCCGACGCCTATGGTCTGGCGGTTCTTGGCGTAGACGATGGCGTTGGATTTGACGAACTTGGCCACCTTCCAGGCGAAGATCAGGTCATGGATCTCCTGCTCGCTGGGGGCGCGCTGGGTGACGATCTTCAGGTCTTCGGCCTTGATCATGCCGATATCGCGGCTCTGTACCAGCAGGCCACCGTTGACCCGCTTGAAGTCCCAGCCCGGGGCGCGCTCGGCCGGCCACTCGCCGCACTCGAGCAGGCGCACGTTGGCCTTGGCGGCAACCACTTCGCGGGCAGCCTGGGAGATTTTCGGGGCGATGATCACCTCGACGAACTGACGCTCGACGATGGCCTTGGCGGTTTCGCCGTCCAGCTCGCGGTTGAAGGCGATGATGCCGCCGAAGGCCGATTCGCTGTCGGTGGCATAGGCCAGGTCGTAGGCCTTGCGGATGCCGCCTTCGTCTTCGGGGACCACGGCGACGCCGCAGGGATTGGCGTGCTTGACGATCACGCAGGCCGGTTTGACGAAGCTCTTGACGCATTCCAGGGCGGCGTCGGTATCGGCGACGTTGTTGAACGACAGCTCCTTGCCCTGCAGCTGCACGGCGCTGGAGACGCTGGCCTCGCCCTTCTTCGCCTCGACGTAGAAGGCCGCGCTCTGGTGCGGGTTCTCGCCGTAGCGCATCTCCTGGGCCTTGATGAACTGGCTGTTGAAGGTGCGCGGGAAGGCGCCACGGGCCTCGGTGGACAGCGTCTCGCGGCTCTGGTCGATGGTGCCCAGGTAGTTGGCGATCATGCCGTCGTAGGCAGCGGTGTGCTCGAAGGCCTTGAGCGCCAGGTCGAAGCGCTGGGCGTAGCTCAGGCCGCCGGCCTTCAGGGCCTCGACGATGCCGGCGTAGTCGCCGGTGTTGACCACGATGGCGACGTCCTTGTGGTTCTTCGCCGCGCTGCGGACCATGGTCGGGCCGCCGATGTCGATGTTCTCGATGGCATCGGCCAGGTCGCAGTCCGGCTTGGCCACGGTGGCCTCGAAGGGGTAGAGGTTGACCGCGACCAGGTCGATCGGCTTGATCCCGTGCTGCGCCATGACCTCGCCGTCGAGGGCGCGGCGCCCGAGGATGCCGCCATGGATCTTCGGGTGCAGGGTCTTCACCCGGCCGTCCATCATCTCCGGGAAGCCGGTGTAGTCGGCCACTTCCACGGCGGCCACGCCGTTGTCCTTGAGCAGCTTGTAGGTGCCGCCGGTGGAGAGGATCTCGACGCCGAGGGCGGACAGTTCGCGGGCGAAGTCGAGGACGCCGGTCTTGTCGGAGACGCTGATCAGCGCGCGGCGGACGGGGAGGCGGGTGGTCTGGTCGGTCATTTCAGAGTCCATCAGAGCAGGGAAATCAGCAGGCGGGGCGGCTCGTGATCGGGCCGCCCCGCCTGGGGAAAAGGGGTTAGAGCAGGTCGTACTGCTTGAGTTTCTTGCGCAGGGTGCCGCGGTTCAGGCCGAGCAGTTCCGAGGCCTTGGTCTGGTTGCCCTTGACGTAGTTCATCACGGTCTCCAGCAGCGGGGCTTCCACCTCGGTGAGCACCAGGTTGTAGACGTCGGTGACGTCCGCACCTTCCAGGTGGGCGAAATAGTTATGCAGCGCTTTCTCGACACTGCCGCGTAGGGTCTGGCCCTCTTCGCTCGGCGTGGTCAGGTGCTGTTTCAAGCTGGTGCTGTCGCTCACGGGTGCAATTCCACTCACTAAATTCTCGGTCATCAACGTCATGCGGCCACCCCCTTTCCATCGTTTCGCCGCTCGCCGAAAAACAGGCGAATCTCGGCGCACTGCGCGTCCGTACTGTCCAGACGATTGAACTGGGCGCGAAACTCCCTGGCGCCCGGCAGGGTTGCGAGATACCAGCCGACATGCTTGCGGGCGATGCGCACGCCCATCACCTCGCCATAGAAGGCATGCAGTGCGGCCAGATGCTCAAGCAGAATACGTTCCAGTTCGAGCAGGCCCGGCGCCGGGAGTTTTTCCCCGGTGCGCAGGTAGTGCTCGATCTCGCGAAAGATCCACGGCCGCCCCTGGGCCGCCCGGCCAATCAGCAGGGCATCGGCGCCGGTGGCGGCGAGCACGGCCTTGGCCTTTTCCGGTGAATCGATATCGCCGTTGGCAAACACCGGCATCGACACCGCCTGCTTGATCGCGGCGATGGTGTCGTACTCGGCTTCGCCGGTGTAGAGATCGGCGCGGGTGCGCCCGTGCACGGCCAGGGCGGCGATTCCCGCCTGCTCGGCGATCTTCGCCACCTCCACGCCGTTCTTGTTCTGCCGGTCCCAGCCGGTGCGGATCTTCAGGGTGACCGGCACGTCCACAGCGGCGACCACCGCGTGGAGGATCTCGCGCACCAGGTCCTGATCCTTCAGCAGGGCAGAGCCGGCGGCCTTGTTGCAGACCTTCTTGGCCGGGCAGCCCATATTGATGTCGATGATCTGCGCACCCAGTTCGACGTTACGCCGCGCCGCCTCGGCGAGCATCTGCGGATCGCCACCGGCGATCTGCACCGAGCGCGGCTCCGGATCGCCGGCGTGGGGCAGGCGCAGGCTGGACTTGCGCGAACTCCACAGGCGCACATCGCTGGTGACCATTTCCGAGACGACCAAGCCCGCACCCAGGCGCCGGCAGAGCTGGCGGAAGGGCCGGTCGGTGACTCCGGCCATGGGCGCGAGAATCAGCGAGTTGGGCAGTCTGTAGGGGCCGATGCATAACGCCGACATAGGGCTTCCCTGCTCAAGAGACGTGCTGTTGAGACCAGTAGGAGGGTGCGAAAAGGCTGGGAATAATACCCGCTCTGGGTGACCGGATAAAGGCTGTTTTGAACAAATTCTGAACAGCTACGGCCTTATCGCCAAGGGTTAGGTTGCCGGCGGCGGCCCGGCATGGCGCCGCCTGTGGCTCATTCCGGCGAGTGGAAGCTGAGGCTGTAGTTCACCGCCTGGGTGCCCGGGTCGAGGATGTCCAGGGACACGTGGATGGGGGTCTGCGGCGGCATTTCCGCCTGGCCGGCGAGCTCGCCGCCGAGGTATTCGTTGGGTTTGAAGCGGCGGCTGGCGAGCAGTTGGCCGTTGATGTCGGCGAAGCGCATTTCCAGCAGCGGGAAGGGTTGGGCGAACGGCGCGCGGTTGTAGAGGATCGCGTCGACCACCAGGGCGCCGCTGAACTGCGGGTGGCTGCGCACCACCAGGTTGCTGCTCTTGATCTGCTCGATGTCGACCTTGGACGGCAGCAGGCAGCCGATGCTCGGGCACAGCTGCTCGAACCAGGGGCGGTACTCGTCCTGGCGCGCCAGTTCGTCGAAGTGATAGATCACGTACTGAGTGGCCAGGGCGCCGGCGGCGACCAGGTTGAGCAGGCCCCAGGCGAACCAGCGCGCCCAGGGCTTGCGCGGTGGCTGCCAGTCCAGTTGCAGCGGTTCGTCGTCCAGCTCGAACAGGTGTTCGTCGCGCAGTTCGGGCTCGTTGCGGCGGCTCTTTGCGGTCGGCTCGACCGCAGGTTCGTCCAGCTCCGGATCGATCTCCTCGCGTGCCGCGCTCAGGCGCAGTTCGTCCTCCAGCGGCAGTGATTCGACGGTGTCGGCATCGCTCAGGTTGAACCGCGGCTCGCTGCGTGGCGGCTGGACGGCGGGCTCGGTGCGGGCGATGGGCGATGCTGGCGGAGTCGCGGGTAGCGGCGCGGCCGGCGCGTCCTCGGCTGCGTCCGGGCTCAGGCTCAGCGGCCCCTTGGGCGCCTCCTCGCGCAGCAGGGCCTCGGCCCATTGCTCGTCGTCGGGCTCGCGGGCGCTGTCGCTCAGCGGGCGGAAGCCTTCGGTGTAGCGCGGCGGTTGCTCGAGGGCCATGAACTGCTGGGAGAGCTGCTGCTCCTGTTCTTCCAGCTTGGCCAGTTCCTCGTCGAGGTCGAGGCTGTCCAGGTCGAGGTCGTCGTGTATCCACAGGGTATCGTCGGAGGTTTTCCGCTCCGCCGGCGAAGGGGGTTGTTCGTCTGCTCGCGCGGGCGCTGGCGCCGGCTGCGCAGGAGCGGCGATGGGCGCCCTGCCGGGGGCGTCGCCGGCCAACTGATGGCCCTGCTCGCGCAGTTGTTGCGCGGCATTGAACACGTGCAGGCAGGCGCCGCAGCGGACCACGCCATGGGCGGCGCCCAGCTGTGCCTGGTTGACCCGGAAGCTGGTGTGGCAATGGGGGCACTGGGTGATGAAGCTTTCGCTCATGCGTGGGTCCGGCGGCCTGAGGGCAGGTGGAGCGGGGCGATCAGTCTAACGCAAGTGCCCGGCATAGCAGCAGGGCGGCCCATCAGCGGCGCACGCCGCTGATGCGCACCCAGCCTTCCTTGCTGGCGGTCGGCTCCAAGACGAAGGCATCGCTGTAGGCGGCGCGGACCTCATCGGCCTGTTCGGCGAGGATGCCCGACAGCGCCAGGCGGCCGCCCGGCTTGACCAGGCTGGTGATCTGCGGGGCCAGGGCGACCAGCGGTCCGGCGAGAATGTTGGCCACTACCACCTCGGCCGGCTGCGGCGGCAGGTCGGCGGGCAGATAGAGGGCGAAGCGCTCCGGGGCGATGCCATTGCGCCCGGCGTTGTCGCGCGAGGCTTCCAGGGCCTGGGGGTCGATGTCGGTACCCACGGCCTGGGGGGCGCCGAGCAGCAGGGCGGCGATCGCCAGGATGCCGGAGCCGCAGCCGAAGTCCAGCACGTTGCAATCGGTCAGTTCCTGGGCATCCAGCCACTCCAGGCACAGCGCGGTGGTCGGGTGGGTGCCGGTGCCGAAGGCCAGGCCGGGATCGAGCAGCAGGTTGACCGCATCCGGCTCCGGCGCGGCGTGCCAGCTCGGCACTATCCACAGGCGGCGGCCGAAGCGCATCGGCTGGAAGTTGTCCATCCAGCTGCGTTCCCAGTCCTGGTCCTCGATGCGCTCCAACTGGTGCTCGGGCAGTGCGCCGCCGGTCAGCAGTTGCAGGTGGGCGATCAGGCTGTCCGCGTCGGTGTCGGCCTCGAACAGCGCCAGCAGGTGGGTGTGCGACCACAGCGGGGTGGTGCCCAGGTCCGGCTCGAAGATCGGCTGGTCCTCGGCGTCCATGAAGGTCACGGATACGGCGCCCACTTCGAGCAGCGCGTCCTCGTAGGTTTCCGCCTGTTCCGGGGTGATGGCGAGACGGACTTGCAGCCAGGGCATGGGGGAAACCTCTTGCGATACGACGTAATGGAGCGAATTGGATGGTGCGACAGGTGGGCAAGCTTACTTGACGGGCGTTGCGCCTTCCACCGCGGCGGTTTCACCGTGGCCTGAAATGACAAGGGCCGCCCGTGGGCAGCCCTTGTGGTTCGACACGGCAAGCGTCAGTGCTTGTCCATACCCAGTTTCTTTTCCAGGTAATGGATGTTCACGCCGCCTTGGCAGAAGCCCTTGTCGATGACCAGATCGCGGTGCAGTGGCACGTTGGTCTTGATGCCGTCGACCACGATCTCTTCCAGGGCGTTGCGCATGCGCGCCAGCGCCTCGTCACGGCTGGCGCCGTAGGTGATCAGCTTGCCGATCAGCGAGTCGTAGTTCGGCGGCACGGTGTAGCCGCTGTACAGGTGCGAGTCGACCCGCACGCCAAAGCCGCCAGGGGCATGGAAGTGCTTGACCTTGCCCGGGCAGGGCATGAAGTTGTCGGGGTCTTCGGCATTGATCCGGCATTCCAGGGCATGGCCGCGGATCACCACGTCTTCCTGCTTGATCGACAGCTTGTTGCCCGCGGCGATGCTGAGCATCTCCTTGACGATGTCGACGCCGGTGACCATTTCGGTGACCGGGTGTTCGACCTGTACGCGGGTGTTCATCTCGATGAAGTAGAAGTTGCCGTCTTCGTAGAGAAACTCGAAGGTACCGGCGCCGCGATAGCCGATCTCGATGCAGGCGTTGACGCAGCGGTCGAGGACCTGGGCGCGCGCGCGCTCGTCGATGAACGGGGCCGGGGCTTCTTCCAGGACCTTCTGGTGGCGGCGCTGCAGCGAGCAGTCGCGGTCGCCCAGATGGATGGCGTTGCCCTGGCCGTCGGACAGCACCTGGACTTCCACGTGACGCGGATTGCCGAGGAACTTCTCCAGGTAGACCATCGGGTTGCCGAACACCGCACCGGCTTCGCTGCGGGTCAGCTTGGCCGACTTGATCAGGTCTTCTTCCTTGTGCACCACGCGCATGCCGCGACCACCACCGCCACCGGCGGCCTTGATGATCACCGGGTAGCCGACTTCACGGGCGATCGCCAGGGCGGTCTCCTCGTCTTCCGGCAGCGGGCCGTCGGAGCCGGGAACCACCGGTACGCCGGACTTGATCATGGCTTCCTTGGCCGAGACCTTGTCGCCCATCAGGCGGATGGTCTCGGCTTTCGGGCCGATGAAGGCGAAACCGGAGTTTTCCACCTGTTCGGCGAAATCGGCGTTTTCCGCGAGGAAGCCGTAGCCAGGGTGGATGGCGGTGGCGCCGGTTACTTCCGCGGCGCTGATGATCGCCGGGATGTTCAGGTAGGACTGGGCGCCGGCCGCCGGGCCGATGCAGACCGACTCGTCGGCCAGGGCCAGGTGCATCAATTCGCGGTCGGCGGTGGAGTGCACCGCCACGGTCTTGATGCCCAGTTCCTTACAGGCGCGCAGCACGCGCAGGGCAATCTCGCCGCGGTTGGCGATCAGGACTTTTTCCAACATCGCAGGCTCTCCCCGGTTCAAACGATGGTGAACAGGGGCTGATCGTATTCCACCGGCTGGCCGTTCTCGCCCAGGATGGATTCGATCACGCCGCTGGTCTCGGCCTCGATGTGGTTCATCATCTTCATCGCCTCGACGATGCAGAGGATGTCGCCCTTCTTCACGCTCGTACCCACTTCGACGAAGTTGCCCGAGGTTGGCGAGGAGGCGCGGTAGAAGGTGCCGACCATCGGCGAGCGGACCACGGTGCCATTCAGCTTGGGCGCGGCCGGAGCGGCGGCTTCGGCGGCTGCCGGCGCGGCCGGAGCGGCGGCTGGAGCGGCAGGCGCGGCGGCCTGGGCATAGACCGGCTGCTGCATGAAGGCCGGCTGCTTGCTGTGGCGGCTGATGCGCACGGACTCTTCGCCTTCGCGAATCTCCAGCTCGTCGATGCCGGACTCTTCCAGCAGTTCGATCAGTTTCTTGACTTTACGAATATCCATAGTTGCTCCACTCCCAGGTGAGGTCAGGGCCGTTCAAGTTGTTCGAGCGCGGCCTCCAGGGCCAAGCGGTAACCGCTGGCGCCAAGGCCGCAGATCACTCCCACCGCGACGTCGGAAAAGTAGGAGTGATGGCGGAAAGGTTCGCGTTTGTGCACGTTGGACAGGTGCACTTCGATGAATGGGATGCTCACCGCCAGCAATGCGTCACGTAATGCGACGCTGGTGTGGGTAAAAGCGGCGGGATTGATCAGGATAAAGTCGACACCTTCGCCTTTCGCGGCGTGAATGCGCTCGATCAGCTCGTACTCGGCGTTGCTCTGCAGGTACTGCAGGTGGTGGCCGGCCTCGCGGGCGCGGCGCTCCAGGTCGAGGTTGATCTGCTCCAGGGTGGTGGCGCCGTAGACCCCTGGCTCGCGGGTGCCCAGCAGGTTGAGGTTGGGGCCGTGCAGTACCAGCAAGGTGGCCATGAGCGGGTTCCTAAGGTGTCCAATGCTGCGCGCGACTATGCCGCAGAACGCGCAGGACTGTCCAGTTGCCAGCAGTAGCCGGCACGATGTCAGTAGTTTGCGGCAGATATGTGACTGAGAGGCTCAGAGGCGTTCGCGTGCCCGGCTCAGGCGCGTGGCGAAGGTCGGTGCATCCACCTCGCCGACCACGCGCAGGTCGCGCCATTCTTCGCCCTGGCTGTCGAACAGCAGGAGCGCCGGCGGGCCGAACAGCTGGTAGCGGTCGAGCAGGGCGCGTTGCGCCGGGGTGCTGTCGGTCATGTCGAAGCGCACCAGGCGAAAGCCGGCCAGTTGGCTGCCGACCCGCGGCTCGCTCAGCACCTCGCGCTCGATCACCTTGCAGCTGATGCACCAGTCGGCGTACCAGTCGAGCAGCAGCGGCTGGGCGCTGGTTCTCGCCGCGGCGAAGGCGGCCTCCAGGTCGGCGGGGCTGCTGACGGTCTGCCAGCCCTCGACGCCGACCTGACTGGCCGGCGCACCCGCCAGCGCCGCCGGGCGGCCGAGCGGGCGCAGCGGGTCGTCCTGGCCCTGCAGGGCACCGGTCCAGCTGGCCAGGGCATAGGCCAGCAGCGCCAGGCCGGCCAGCTGGGCGAGCTTCTGCCCGTGGGTTTTCGGGCCGAATTCCAGGGCGCCGAGGAACAGCGCGGCGCCGCCGGCGAGCAGGCCCCACAGCGCCAGCGAAAGCGGGCCGGGCAGCACCCGTTCGAGCAGCCACACGGAGACGGCCAGGAGCATGACGCCGAACAGGTTGCGCACGCCGGTCATCCAGGCGCCGCTCTTGGGCAGCAGCGCGCCGCCGCCGGCCCCGATCAGCACCAGGGGCGCGCCCATGCCCAGGCCCAGGGCGAACAGCTGCAGGCCGCCGCCGAGGGCGTCGCCGGTGCTGCTGATATACAGCAACAGGCCGGTCAGCGGTGCGGTAACGCAGGGCGAGACGATCAGGCTGGAGAGCACCCCGAGGGTGGCCGCGCCGGCGACGGTGCCGCCGCGGGTCTGCGCCGCCTGGCGATCGAGGCGCTCGCGGATGAAGGCCGGCAGGCGCAGCTCGAACAGGCCGAACATGGCCAGGGCGAACAGCGCGAAGAAGGTGGCGAAGGGCACCAGTACCCAGGGCGACTGCAGCATGGCCTGCAGGTTCAGGCTGGCGCCGAACACCCCCATCAGCGCGCCGAGCGCCGCATAACAGGCGGCCATCGGCAGCACGTAGGCCAGCGACAGGACCAGGCCGCGGCCGTTGCTCGGGCGTCCGCGCAGCACCACGCCGGAGAGGATCGGCAGCATCGGCAGCACGCAGGGGGTGAAGGTCAGGCCCAGGCCGGCGAGGAAGAACAGCGCCAAATCGCGCCAGTTCCAGCTGGAGTGCGTGCCGCCGGGGAGGGCGACGCCGGCAGCCAGGCCGCCATCGATTGCCAGCACCTCGGTTTCCGGCGGATAGCACAGGCCCTTGTCGGCGCAGCCCTGGTAGGTCACCTGCAGGTCGAACGGGGCTTGGCCGGGGCGGCTGCGGGGCAGCTCCACGTCGAGCACGCCGTAGTACACCTCGACGTCGCCGAAGTAGTCGTCGGTCTTGTGCTTGCCGGCCGGCAGGCGCGCCTCGCCCAGGCCGATATCGGCGGGTTCGCTGGCGAACTTGAAGCGGTGCTTGTAGAGGTAATAGCCCTCGGCGGCGACGAAGCGCAGCTTGATCGCATCGGCCGAGCTGTCGACCAGGCTCAACTTGAACGCCTCGCGCACCGGCAGGAAATCGGCACTGTTGTTCAGTGCCGCGCCCAGTGGCGCCGAGGCGGGGCGGTTGTCGAGCAGGCCGGCGCTGGTGGGCAGGGCGAACAGCAGTAGAAGCAGGCAGAACAGGCGGCGCATGGAAGTCTCGTCTTTGGCTGGTGCCTGCATCATAACCAAGCCGGCGCGGAGGGGGCAGGGTGCAGGCTGTAAGCGGTCGTGTCCAAGGCGCGGATGGTCGGCCGCGCCGCTGGCCGCCTACAGGCGGAACGCCTGCACCGCGGTGTGCAGCTGCTCACCCAGGCGCAGCAGCTGCTCGCCCTGCTGGCGCCCGGTGCCGATGCGCAGCAGGTTGTCGCCGCCGAGCTGGTGAATGCGCTCGCTGTGGCCGCGGATTCCGCTGACCGCGTCGCTCTGCTGGGCGGTGGCGGCGGCGATGCGCTCGGCCATGCTGGCGATGGTGCGGATTGCCGCGACTATATCGTCGAGAGCGCCTTCGGCGGCCTCGGCCTGACTGGCGGTGGTCTCCGCGTGCTCGACCTGGGCGCGCATGGCGTCCACCGACTGGTGTGCGGCCTGCTGCAGGCGCGCGATCAGCTCCTGAATCTCCTGGGTGGCGCTGCTGGTGCGCTGCGACAGCGAGCGCACCTCGTCGGCGACCACGGCGAAGCCGCGCCCGGCATGCCCGGCGCGCGCCGCTTCGATGGCGGCGTTGAGCGCCAGCAAGTTGGTCTGTTCGGCGACGCCGCGGATCACCGTCAGCACATTGCCGATGGTGGCGGTTTCCTCGGCCAGGCGCTCGATGGCCTGGGCGTTGCCCTGAACCTCGCCGACCAGGGCGTGCAGCCCGCTCAGGCTCTGGCCGATGACCTGCTGGCCCTGGCCCAGGGCGAGGTCGGCATCGCGGCTGGCGGCGGCCGCCTGGCTGGCGTCGCCGGCCACCTGCTGGATGGTGCGCTCCAGCTCGCCGAGGGCATCGCGGATCTGCGCGGTGTCGCCGGCCTGACGCTCGGCGCCGGCGTGCAGGCCGCCGCTGAGATCGGCCAGGGTGCGACTGGAGCCGGCCACCTGCTCGGCGTGCAGGCGGATGGTGCCGACCAGTTCGACCAGGTAGGCGCGCAGGCGTTTGAGCGAGGCCTCGATGTCGCACAACTCGGGGGTGCGGGTGTCCAGCTGGATGTCTCCGGCGAAGTCGCCCTCGGCCCAGGCCGACAGCGCCGGCACCAGTTGCTCGAGCAGGCGGGTCAGGCGGCGCTGGAGGCGGTCGATGGTCAGGGCGATGAGCAGGATCAGGCCGATCATCAGCCCCTGGATCAGGCGCACCTCCGCCTGGATGCGGCCGTGTTCGGCGCGCACCAGCGGCTCCAGGGCGCCCAGGGCCTGTTGCACGGCGTCGAGCCGCTGGCGGGTGAGCTGGAGCAGCTGGCCACGCTGTTCGATCAGCGCCTGGGTGCGGCGCAGTTCCGCCGGGTAGCGTGCCACCAGGCTGGCCAGCTCGCGCTTCAGGGCAATGCCGCGGTCCTGCGCCGGTTCGCTGGCGCCGTCGCTGCCCAGGCCGAGCAGGGCGGCGAAGCCATCGCCGGCCGATTCCCGCTCCTCTGCTACGCCGAGCAGAGGCAGGGCGTCGAGGGCTTCGGCCTGGCGTCGCAGCGCAGCCAGCTCGCGCTCGACGTCGGCGGTCAGCTCGCCGCGCCCGCTGCCGACCAGCTTGTTGCGGGCATGGGCCAGGCGTCCGAGGTGCTGGGCGGCATCGAACAGCGGGCGCCGGTAGCCGGCGGCAGGGGCGGCGTTGGCGCTGTCGGCGTACTGGGCGAGCTGCTCGAGGGTGCCAGCCATCTCCCGTTCGGCCTGCAGCAGCAGGCCCTGGGGGTCGCCGGCCAGCTTGCCGGCGGCGAGCAGCTCGCCGGCGGCGAAGTCGCGCAGCGCGGCGAGGCTCGGGCGCAGGTCCTCGGCCAGTTGCCCCGGCAGCGCGGCGACGGCCGGCTCCAGGCTGTCGATGGCCTGCAGCGCGGCGCTGTGGCGCAGGGCGTCGCCACTGTCGAGGTAATCGAGGGTGTTGCGGGCGACCTGCTGCTGGAACTGTTGCGACAGGCTCAGGTAGCGTGCCATCAACTGGTAGGGGCGCTCCAGGGCGTGCTGCGACCACCAGAGCGTGGCGCCGAGGGCGATGCACACGGCAACCAGCAGCAGGGTATTGAGGTTGGTGAGGGACTTCAGGCGCATAGAACTCGACCGGCGATAAGACGGTGGAGGCCACCCCGTCCTGGGGTGACCGCTGAGTCTATGAACGTATTGCGTTTTGATGACACCGGTGTGACAGCGTGGGCGGCTTCACACTTTGCCGGCGCGGCGTCAGTCGCTGAACAGCTCCACCCGGTTGCGGCCGCCGTGCTTGGCGCGGTACAGCGCCTCGTCGGCCTGCTGGGACAGGCGCTTGCTGTCCTGCTCGCCATTCAGCTCGGCGATGCCGGCGCTGAAGGTGCAGGACAGGTCCTGGGGTTGCGCCGGGTAGCGGATTTCGGCGAAGCGTTGGCGGATCTCGTCGAGCACCCGGCGCGCGGCCTGGGCGTCGGTGCCCGGCATGACCACGGCGAACTCCTCGCCGCCGTAGCGGCCGATGTGGTCGCTCTTGCGCAGGCGCTGCTTGAGGAACAGCGCCAGGCTCTTGATCACCCGGTCACCCATGGGGTGGCCGTAGGTGTCGTTGACCTTCTTGAAGAAGTCGATGTCGAGCATGGCGAAGCTCAGCGGCTGGTCGTCGCGCTGGGCGCGGTAGCGTGCATCTTCGAGCAGCTGCAGGGTGTGGGTGTGGTTGTACAGGCCGGTCAGGCTGTCGCGCACCATGCGCGCCTTGAGGTTGCGCGCGCGGGCGGCGCGATTGCGCACGGTGGCGATCAGGTGGCGCGGCTTGATCGGCTTGGTGAGGAAGTCGTCGCCGCCCTCGCTCATGGCGTCGAGCTGCTTGTCCAGGTCGTCCTCGGCGGACAGGTAGATGATCGGCACGCTGACATAGCGGTCGTTGTGGCGGATCACCTTGGCCAGCTCGGTACCGGTGCAGTTCGGCATGTACATGTCGAGGATGATCAGGTCGGGCTGGAATTCGGCCAGCTCGGCCATCGCCTGGATCGGCTCGGTCAGGGTGCGGGTGACGATGCCGGCGCCGTTGAGCACCCGTTCGGTGTGGGTGGCCTGGGCCCGTGAATCGTCGATGATCAGCACCCGGTAGGGGTCGTACTGGGCCACATGGGTGAGCACCTCGATGCGCTCGAGCAGGGTGGAGGCGTCCAGGGTGCCGGTGAAGAACTCCTGGCCGCCGGCGCGCACCGCCGCCAGGCGGGTCGGGGTGTCGGTGTCGTGGTGGCTGTAGAACAGCAGCGGGATCTTCTGTTCCAGGCCCTGCTGCACCGACTCGGCCAGTTGCAAACCGCAGCCGGGGCCGGAGAAATCCACCTCCATGAGGATGGCCGCAGGATGGCGCTCGAGCATCGCCGCGCGGAAGGCGTTGGCGCTGTCCAGCGGTTGCGCGGTCATGCCGAAGAACTCCAGCTGCTGTGCCAGGCGTTCGGCGCGCTCCAGATGTTGCAGGGCCAGGTACACCGGCTTGCGCAGCGGTGGCAGGGCGGTCTGCTCGAAGCTGTCGCCGTGGCGCAGGCCGGTGCGTGACAGGCGCTGCATCAGCTGGTTGAGCTCACTGATCACGGCGCTGCTGAGGCGACCGCGGTTGTCGGCCACGGCCTGCAGGCAGTGGCCGATGCCTTCGGCCAGCTGCAGGTGTTCGGCCTGCTCGAAGCGCTCGGCGTAGCGTTGCAGCAGCAGCGCCGCCTCGCGCAGCTCGTGCATGCTGGCGTCATTCCAGTCGAGGCGCTGCAGGCGCTGCCAGACCTCCAGCACCTGGCGGGCCTGGTTGATCACGCGCTGGGCGAAGTGCTGCTTGAGTCGATCGCGGCTGGGGTCGGTGTGCTCGGTCATGTCCCTGACTCTTCTGGTGGCGCTGAGGCCCGGCTGACTGGTGGCTGCATGCTATCACCGTCGGCTCGGCGCACCAGTGCCGCCGATCTCATTTCGCCGGCCTTCCGTCCCGCCGATTTGGCGCGCATCCACAGACGCATGGCGATCGAGTTTGCCGGTCGGCGCTGCGCAGGGGCCTATGCTTCCCTTATAGTGCAAGACCGCCGCGCAACCTCCTCCGGGGATTGTGGTCGGACAACCGAATGCCGTAGATGAAGGACTTTGCCATGCTGGACTGGAAGAAGGGCGCAGCAGGTGTGCGCGACAGCCTCGAAGACTCGGGCGACAACGCACGCAAGAAATCTGGGGGCGGCTGGATCGGCCGCGGGGTCGGCAGCCTGGTCGGCCTCTACCTGCTGGCGGCGCTGGTAGTCGGCTGGTACTGGAGCCAGGAGCCCGAGCTGTTCCCGGTGCAGGCCCAGGCCCAGGCCGCGGCGCAGAAGGCCCAGCGGCAGATGGTCAATGGCTACACCACGGTGGAGACCCTCAAGCAGGTCGCCAGCACCCTGCTGGACAAGCCCGGTGGCTACCTGGCCAACGACATGGCACCGCCGGGGCTGTGGCTGGACAACATGCCGAGCTGGGAGTACGGCGTGCTGGTGCAGGTGCGCGACCTGTCGCGGGCGCTACGCAAGGACTTCGCCCGCTCGCAGTCGCAGTCCACTGAAGACGTCGACCTGGCCAAGGCCGAGCCGCGCTTCAACTTCGACAACAAGAGTTGGGCGCTGCCGGCCTCCGAGTCCGAGTACCGCGAAGGGATCAGGCTGCTCGACCGCTACCTGGCCCGCCTGGCCGATCCGAGCAAGCCCGGCGCGCAGTTCTTCACCCGTGCCGACAACCTCAACAACTGGCTGGGCGACACCGCGACCCGCCTCGGCTCGCTGTCGCAGCGCCTGTCCGCCAGCGTCGGCCAGGTGCGCCTGAACACCGACCTGCCGGACCCGGCCCTGGCCGAGGAAGGCACCGGCGGCATCGCCGAGGGCATCTACGAGACGCCGTGGATGCAGATCGACAACGTGTTCTACGAGGCCCGTGGCCAGGCCTGGGCGCTGTCTCATCTGCTACGCGCCATCGAGGTGGACTTCGCCGACGTGCTGGCGAAGAAGAACGCCACCATCAGCCTGCGGCAGATCATTCGCGAGCTGGAGGCCGCCCAGGAAACCCTGTGGAGCCCGATGATCCTCAATGGCAGCGGTTACGGCCTGCTGGCCAACCACTCGCTGGTGATGGCCAACTACATTTCGCGGGCCAATGCGGCGATCATCGACCTGCGTACCCTGCTGAGCCAGGGCTAGTGGCGGTGTCGGAAGTCGAGGCGGCCCATCGCGCCGCCTCCGATGCCGAGCTGGTGGCCTGGGTCGACGCAGACGACCGCCCGCTCGGCAGCCTGCCGCGTGCCGAGTTGAGTCGGCGCGGCCTGATCGGCCGCGGTACCTTCATCCTGCTGTTCAACTCCGCCGGTCAGCTGTGCGTGCACCGGCGCACCCTGAGCAAGGCGCTGTACCCCGGCTACTGGGACGTGGCCGCCGGCGGCATGGTGCTGGCCGGCGAAAGCTACGCCGAATCGGCGACCCGCGAGCTGGCCGAGGAACTGGGCATCGCCGGGGTCGAATTGTGCGAGCACGAACGCTTCTTCTTCGACCAGGCCGGCAATCGCCTGTGGTGCGCGGTGTATTCGGCGCAGTCCGATGCGCCGCTGGTGCTGCAGCCGGAGGAGGTCCTGGAAGCGCACTTCATCGCCCCGCAGCAGGCGCTGGCCGAAGCCGCCGAAAAGCCCTACTGCCCGGACTCGCTGGAGGCGCTGCGGCGCTACTTGGCGGGCTGAGACCGTCGATCGACGGCGACTGTGCAACATAGCGCGGCAATGCCGTGCGCTATGTTGGACGGGGTCGCCAATCTGTCGGCTAATGGCGCAAATTTGTACTTAGCAACGGCGGGCTTTGCCTTTACACTGCGCGCCCTCTAAGCCCGAGCCGTCCAGCTCGGCTGCGCTGCCCCTGCCAGAGTGGGGCTTCGCGGCTGATAGCCATCAGCCAGTCGCTATCCTGACCCCTACGAGGACAAGCCGGTGGTCAAGAAAGCCTCGTCATTGTCCGCCCTCGGCGGCCTGGTGTATTCCACCGACAGCGGCCGGCATTGCCCGGACTGCAGCCAGCCGGTGGACGCCTGCATCTGCCACAAGACCCAGATTCCCGCCGGTGACGGCATCGCCCGTGTGCGCCGCGAGACCAAGGGCCGTGGCGGCAAGACGGTGACCACCGTCAGCGGCGTGCCCCTGGCCGAAGAGCCGCTCAAGGAACTGGCCAGCGCGCTGAAGAAGCGCTGCGGTTGCGGCGGCGCGCTGAAAGACGGGGTGATCGAGATCCAGGGCGATCACGTCCAGCTGCTCCTCGACGAACTGCTCAAACGCGGCTTCAAGGCGAAGAAGTCCGGCGGCTAGCCGGGCTCTTTTCCCAAGTCTTCTAAACTTTCTCGGCAAGTCGCGGGTCGACTGCCGGGCTTTGTTCATTTGCTCACTCTAATCTGCTGTTGCCCGGGCTGACCCCCTGGCCTCCATCTCTAGCAAGGGAGAACTCGATGTCTGCACGACGCACACGCAAAGATGACGGTAGCCAGTGGACGGTCGCGGACAGCCGCAGCGTCTACGGCATTCGGCATTGGGGCGCGGGGTATTTCGCGATCAATGAAAGCGGCCGCGTCGAGGTGCGCCCCAACGGCCCTGGCAGCACGCCGATCGACCTGTTCGCCCAGGTCGAGGAGCTGCGCGAGAGCGGCCTGAGCCTGCCGTTGCTGGTGCGTTTTCCGGACATCCTGCAGGACCGCGTGCGCGGCCTGACCGGCGCCTTCGACGCCAACATCGCGCGCCTCGGCTACGAGAACCAGTACACCGCGCTGTACCCGATCAAGGTCAACCAGCAGGAGGCGGTGGTGGAGAACATCATCGCCACGCAGAACGTCTCCATCGGCCTAGAAGCCGGCTCCAAGCCGGAGCTGCTGGCGGTGCTGGCGCTGGCGCCGAAGGGCGGCACCATCGTCTGCAACGGCTACAAGGACCGCGAGTTCATCCGCCTGGCGCTGATCGGCCAGAAGCTCGGCCACAGCGTGTTCATCGTCATCGAGAAGGAATCCGAGGTGCAGCTGGTGATCGAGGAGGCGGCCGAGCTCAAGGTCGCCCCGCAGATCGGCCTGCGCGTGCGCCTGTCGTCGCTGGCCTCGAGCAAGTGGGCCGACACCGGCGGCGAGAAGTCCAAGTTCGGCCTGTCGGCGGCGCAGCTGCTGTCGGTGGTCGAGCGTTTCCGCGCGGCGGGGCTCGACCAGGGCATCCGCCTGCTGCACTTCCACATGGGCTCGCAGATCGCCAACCTGGCCGACTACCAGCACGGCTTCCGCGAGGCCATCCGTTACTACGGCGAGCTGCGTGGCCTCGGCCTGCCGGTCGACCACGTCGACGTCGGCGGCGGCCTGGGGGTCGACTACGACGGTACCCACTCGCGCAACGCCAGCTCGATCAACTACGACATGGACGATTACGCCGGCGTGGTGGTGGGCATGCTCAAGGAGTTCTGCGACGCCCAGGAGCTGCCGCACCCGCGCATCTTCTCGGAGAGCGGCCGCTCGCTGACCGCGCACCACGCGATGCTGATCGTGCAGGTCACCGATGTGGAGAAGCACAACGACGAGGTGCCGGTGATCGAGGACGTCGCCAGCCTGCCGGAGACGGTGCAGCACCTGGTCGAGCTGCTCGGCCCCACCGACATCGAGATGGTCACCGAGACCTACTGGCGCGCCACCCACTACATCAGCGACGTGGCCGCGCAGTACGCCGAGGGCAAGGTCAGCCTGCGCGAAAAGGCCCTGGCCGAGCAGTGCTACTTCGCCGTGTGCCGGCGCCTGTACGACTCGCTGAAGGCGCGCCAGCGCTCGCACCGCCAGGTGCTCGACGAGCTCAACGACAAGCTGGCCGACAAGTACATCTGCAACTTTTCGGTGTTCCAGAGCCTGCCGGACACCTGGGCGATCGATCAGGTGCTGCCGATCCTGCCGCTCAACCGCCTGGACGAGGAGCCGCTGCGCCGCGCCGTGCTGCAGGACCTGACCTGCGACTCGGACGGCAAGATCAAGCAGTACGTCGACGAGCAGAGCATCGAGACCAGCCTGCCGGTGCATGCCCTGCGCGAGGGCGAGGACTACCTGCTGGGGATCTTCCTGGTCGGCGCCTACCAGGAGATCCTCGGCGACATGCACAACCTGTTCGGTGACACCGACTCGGTGAACATCTACCAGAACCAGGACGGCAGTGTGTACCACGCCGGTATCGAGACCCACGACACCATCGAGGACATGCTGCGCTACGTGCACCTGTCGCCGGAGGAGCTGATGACCCACTACCGCGACAAGGTGGCCAGCGCCAAGATCAGCGCCCGCGAGCGTACCCAGTTCCTCGACGCCCTGCGCCTGGGCCTGACCCGCTCCTCCTACCTGGCGTCCTGACGCTTCGCCGCCCAATGAAAACGCCCGGCTCGTGCCGGGCGTTTTCGTTTCCGCCGGCGCTCAGCCGAAGTAGCCGACGCCGCGGGCCATCAGCGCCGCCAGCAGCGGAATCAGCAGCAGCAACAGCAGCTCCAGGCGGATGACCAGGGTCACCCGGCGGGCCTGGCTCGCGCTGACCTCGGGCAGCTGGCCGGCCTTCAGGCTCTTGCGCCAGCCGAGGAATAGCAGGGTCGGCACGATCGACAGCAGGCCGACCAGAACGAACAGGGTGAGCTTGGCGTGGAACAGGCCGTTGTGCAGGTAGTAGTCCAGGCCCTTGGCGAACCACAAGGCCCGCGCCGCGCCGGTGAGCAGCACCAGCACGGCGCTCATGCCATAGGCGGCGTCGAGGCGCACCAGGCTGCGCGCCCGCTGCAGGTCCAGGGGCAGCTTGAACAGCTGGTGCTCCAGGGTCAGCAGGGCGAACAGGACGAAGATCGACAGGTAGTGCAGGTAGGCGGCAATGGCTTCGGCCATGGGAGTTTCCTTACTCGGTGGAACAGTCGGTTGGGCGTGGATGGGTCGGCCCGGGGGCGCCGAACCACGCGTCGCGGCGGGTCAGGCGATACGCATAGCCACCCAGGCTGAGGCTTCGCAGTAGCATGAAGGCAAGGAAGGCCAGCCACAAGCCGTGGTTGCCCAGGGGCTGCAGCAGCCAGCCCAGCGCCAGGCTGGGCAGCAGCGCCAGGAGCATGGCGTCGCGCATCTCCCGCGCCCTGGTGGCACCGATGAACAGGCCGTCGAGCAGGTAGCTCGATACCGCGATCACGGGCAGCAGGGCCAGGTAGGGCAGGTAGTCGAGGGCCGTGGCGCGCACCACCGCGATGTCGGTCTGCAGGGCGATGAACCAGTGGCCGCCGAACCAGAAGAACAGGGCGAAGCCGAGGCTGGCCAGCATCGACCAGCCGGCGGCGACGATCAGGCTGCGGCGCAGGGCCCGGCGGTCGCCGGCGCCGAGGGCGTGGCCGCACAGCGCCTCGACCGCATGGGCCAGGCCATCGAGGGCGTGGGCGGTGAGCAGCAGGCCGTTGAGCAGCAGGGCGTTGGCCGCCACCGTGGCGTCGCCCAGGCGGGTACCCTGCACCGTGACCAGGAAGAACACCGACTGCAGCGCCAGGCTGCGGATAAAGATGTCGCGATTGACCGCCAGCAAGGGGCGCCAGCTGGCCCAGCGGCGCAGCAGCGGCCACTCGATGCCGCCGGCATAGGCGGCCAGGGCGCGCCGGGCCAGGTACAGGCCGAGCAGCGCACCGCTCCATTCGGCCAGCACCGAGGCCCAGGCGGCGCCGGCCACGCCCCACTGCAGGCCGAGCACGAACAGCAGGTCGAGGGCCACGTTGAGCAGGTTGGTGGTCAGCAGGATGGCCAGCGGCCCACGGGCGTTCTGGGTGCCGAGCAGCCAGCCGATCAGCGCATAGCTGGCCAGCGCCGCCGGCAGGCCGAGCAGGCGGATATGCAGGTAGCTGCGGGCCAGCTCGTCGAGGGCCGCCGAGGGCTGCATCAGGCTCAGGGCCAGGCCGCTGAAGGGCAACGCCAGGAGCATCAGCAGCAGCGCCAGGCCGCCGGCCAGCAGCAGGCCCTGGCACAGCACCTGGCGCAGAGCGCCGCCGTCCTCGCGGCCGGCGGCCTGGGCGGCGAAACCGGTGGTGCCCATGCGCAGGAAGCCCACGGTCCAGGCCAGCAGGGTATACAGGCTGGCGCCGACGGCCACGGCGGCGAGCTGATGGGCGTGGGGCAGGTGGCCGACCACCGCGCTGTCGACCAGCGCCACCAGCGGCACGGACAGGTTGGAGAGGATCATCGGCGCCGCCAGGGCCCAGACCCGTTGGTGGGTCGGGCGGTGACGCCAGGCATCGCGTAGCAAGGACATAGGGGCTCCCGGACAGCGCTGCAGTATACGGAAGGCGACGCCGCGCCGATAAGCCGGGTGCCGGCCCGGGTTGTGCACGGCCTGGCAGCTTGCCGGGCGGGCCCTGGGCTATAGTGTCCGGCGTCCGCACCCGCCATGTCTGGAGCCCGCAATGCCGAACAAAGGACTGCTTCTGGCACTTGTCCTGAGCCTGCTCAGCGCCTGTGATTCCTCCACCGAGCCGGCCCAGGTCAGCGCCACGCCGGCGTCGGCACCGGCCAGTAGCGTCCCGCAGGCGCCGCCCCGGGTCGACCGCGAGGCCCTGGCCGCGCGCTATGCCGGTCGCGAGCTGAGTGTGGTGGATGTCTCCGAGGTGCAGCTGGACGGCGCCAGTGCCCTGTCGGTGAGTTTCGCGGTGCCGCTGGAGCCCGAACAGAACTTCGCCGAGCGCCTGCACCTGGTCGACAGCAAGAGCGGCAAGGTCGATGGTGCCTGGGAGCTGGCCGACAGCCTGATGGAGCTGCGCCTGCGCCACCTGGAGCCGCGACGCAAACTGGTACTGACCGTGGATGCCGGCCTGCGCGCGGTCAACGGCGCCGAGCTGGCCGATGAACATATCAGCCGCGTGCAGACCCGCGACCTGCAGCCCAGCGTTGGTTTCGCCAGCCGCGGCTCGCTGCTGCCGACCCGGCTGGCCGAAGGCCTGCCGGTGATCGCCCTGAACGTCGACCGGGTCAACGTCGAATTCTTCCGCATCAAGCCCCAGGCGCTGCCGCGCTTTCTGGCCCAGTGGGGGCGCAGCAGCAACCTGGAAACCTGGGAGGCGCAGCAGCTGCTGCCGATGGCCGAGCTGGTGTATGGAGGTCGCTTCGACCTCAACCCGGCGCGCAACACCCGCGAGACCCTGCTGCTGCCGCTCGCCGGCCTGCCACCGTTCCAGCAGCCAGGGGTGTACCTGGCGGTGATGCGCGAGGCCGGCAGCTACGGCTACTCGCAGCCGGCCACGTTGTTCAGCCTCAGCGACATCGGCCTGTCCGCCCACCGCTACGGCCAGCGCCTGGACGTGTTCACCCAGGCCCTGGCGGGTGGTCAGGCATTGGCCGAGGTCGAGCTGGAGCTGCTCGATAACAAGGGCCGGGTGCTGGCCGCGGGCAAGACCGACGACGCCGGCCACGCCGAACTGCCGTTGCCGGCCAAGGCCGACCTGCTGCTGGCGCGCCAGGGCGAGCAGACCAGCCTGCTGCGCCTCGCCGGGCCGGCCCTGGACCTGGCCGAGTTCGATATCGCCGGGCCCAAGGCGCAGCCGTTGCAGTTCTTCGTGTTCGGCCCGCGGGATCTCTATCGCCCGGGCGAGACCGTGCTGCTCAATGCCCTGCTGCGCGACGCCGACGGCCGCGCGGTGCCGGCCCAGCCGGTCAGCGTCGAGGTGCGCCGGCCGGACGAGCAGGTCAGTCGCAAGTTCGTCTGGCAGGCCGATGACGCCGGCCTCTACCAGTACCAGCTGCAGCTGGCCGAGGAGGCGCCGACCGGGCGCTGGCAGTTGCTGCTCGATCTTGGCGACGGCCAGCCGCAGCTCTACGAGTTCGCCGTCGAGGACTTCCTCCCCGAGCGCCTGGCCCTGGAACTCGAGGGCCGCGACAGCCCCTTTGCCCCGGCCGAGCAGGCCGAGTTCGCGGTGAGCGGGCGCTACCTCTATGGCGCCCCGGCCGCGGGCAACCGCCTCAGTGGCCAGCTCTACGTGCGACCGCTGCGCGAGGCGGTGGCCGGCCTGCTGGGCTATCAGTTCGGCTCGGTCACCGAGCCGGAGCTGAGCCAGGATATCGAGCTGGAGGAAACCAGCCTGGACGAGCAGGGCCGGACCCGGCTGGAGATCGACAGCCGCTGGCGCGACGCCAGGTCGCCGTTGCAACTGATCCTCCAGGCCAGCCTGCAGGAGTCCGGTGGCCGCCCCATCACCCGCCGCCTGGTGCAGCCGGTGTGGCCGGCCGAGCGCCTGCCGGGGCTGCGCGGCCTGTTCGACGGCGAGCAGGTCGACGCCGACAGCCTGGCCGAGTTCGAGGTGCTGGTGGCCGACGCCGCCGGGCGCAAGCTGGCCGCCGAGCAGCTGACGGTGCGCCTGGTGCGCGAGCGCCGCGATTACTACTGGAACTTCTCGGCGAGCGATGGCTGGAGCCACCACTACAACGAGAAGTACCTGACCCTCAGCGAGCAGCCGCTCAGTGTCGCGGCCGGCGCCACGGCGAAGGTCAGCTTCCCGGTGGAGTGGGGCCCGTACCGGGTCGAGGTGATCGACGGCCAGACCGGCCTGCTCAGCAGCCTGCGCTTCTGGGCCGGCTACCGCTGGCAGGACAACGCCGGCGGCGGTGCGGTGCGCCCGGATCAGGTCAAGCTGGCCCTGGACCAGCCGGCCTATGTCGAGGGCGACACCGCCCAGGTCACGGTCACCCCGCCGGCCGCCGGCAACGGCTACCTGCTGGTCGAATCCAGCGACGGCCCGCTGTGGTGGCAGGAGATCGAGGTGCCGGCCGAGGGCAAGCGCTTCGAGATTCCCATCGCCAAGGCCTGGGCGCGCCACGACCTGTACGTCAGCGCCCTGGTGATCCGCCCCGGCGAACGGCAGGGCAACGCCACGCCCAAGCGCGCGGTCGGCCTGCTGCACCTGCCGCTCGAGCGCGCGCCGCGCAAGCTGGCGCTGCGCCTCGAGGCCACGGAGAAGATGCGCCCCAGCCAGCCGCTGAAGATCAGGGTGCAGGCGCGCAACGCCGATGGCAGCGTGCCCCGGCGCGCCCGGGTGCTGGTCGCCGCGGTGGATGCCGGCATCCTCAACATCACCGGCTACCCCACCCCCGACCCCTTCGCCGCGCTGTTCGGGCGCAAGGCCTACGGCGCCGACCAGCTGGATGTCTACGGCCAGCTGATCGAGGCCGGCCAGGGCCGGGTGGCCAAGCTGGCCTTCGGCGGCGATGCGGCCCTGGCCGCCGGCGGCAAGCGCCCGGACACCAGCGTGCT
Organism: Pseudomonas sp. LPB0260; assembly: GCF_013388395.1. NCBI lineage: Bacteria > Pseudomonadati > Pseudomonadota > Gammaproteobacteria > Pseudomonadales > Pseudomonadaceae > Pseudomonas > Pseudomonas sp. LPB0260. Next base: position 1,868,828 of record NZ_CP058247.1, read on the forward strand.
GATCGTCGCCCTGCAGAGCCAGCCGCTGTGGCTGGACGAGCAGGGCGAGGGCGAAGTCAGCCTGGACATCCCGGACTTCAACGGCGAACTGCGCCTGATGGCCCAGGCCTGGACCGACGAGCGCTACGGCATGGCCGAGGCCAAGACCCTGGTGGCCGCGCCGCTGATCGCCGAACTGTCGGCGCCGCGCTTTCTCGCCGGCGGCGACGAAACCCGCCTGGCGCTGGACCTGCACAACCTGTCCGGCCGGGCCCAGCAGCTGCAGGTGCAGCTCGCCGTCGAGGGCCAGCTGCAACTGGCAGACGCGGCAGAGGCGGTGCACGGCATTCGCCTGGACGCGGGCGAGCGGCGCATTCTGCGCCTGCCGGTGCGGGCCCTCGGCGGCTACGGCCAGGGGCGCATCGGCGTCGAGGTGCAGGGCCTGACATTGCCCGGCGAGTCGCTGCCGCCCTTCGCGCGCCAGTGGACCCTGGGCGTGCGCCCGGCCTACCCGGCGCAGCTGCGGCAGTTCCGCGCGGTGCTCGAGGACCAGCCCTGGCGCCTGCCGGACGACGCCCTGCAAGCCTTCGAGCCGGCCGGACTGGAGGCGCGCCTGCAGCTGTCCAGCCGCCCGCCGCTCAACCTCGGCGAGCACATCCGCGCGCTCAAGGCCTACCCCTATGGTTGCCTGGAGCAGACCACCAGCGGCCTGTATCCGTCGCTCTATGCCGACGCGGCGAGCCTCCAGCGCCTCGGCATCGCGGCCGAGCCCGAGCCCCAGCGGCGGAGGGCCATCGAACTGGGCATCGAGCGCCTGCTGGGCATGCAGCGGCACAACGGCAGCTTCGGCCTGTGGGGCGCCGACGGCAGCGAGGAATTCTGGCTGACGGCCTACGTCACCGACTTCCTCCTGCGCGCCCGCGAGCAGGGCTTCGGCGTGCCGGCCGAGGCACTGAAAAAGGCCAGCGAGCGCCTGCTGCGCTACCTGCAGGAACGCAACCTGATCGAGGTCGACTACAGCCAGGACGGCAACCACAGCCGCTTCGCCGTGCAGGCCTACGCCGGCTACGTCCTGGCGCGCAGCCAGCAGGCGCCGCTGGGCGCCCTGCGCAGCCTGTTCGAGCGGCGCGGCGACGCCCAGTCCGGCCTGCCGCTGGTGCACCTGGCCGTGGCCCTGCAGAAGATGGGCGATGCGCCGCGCGCCGAGCAGGCCCTGGCCGCCGGCCTGGCGCGCGGCCGCGACAGCCAGCGCTGGCTGGCCGACTACGGCAGCGCGCTGCGCGACCAGGCGCTGATCCTGGCCCTGCTGGAGGAGCACGAACTGGCCGCCGGCAGCCGCGAGCAACGGCTGTTCGCCCTGGCCGACGAAGTCGCCAGCCAGCGCTGGCTGTCGACCCAGGAGCGCAACGCCCTGTTCCTGGCCGGGCGCACCCTGCTCGGCAAGCCCGAGGCGGCCTGGACGGCCCAGCTGCAGAGCGGGGCCTTCGCGTTCAGCCTGAGTGACGCCCAGCCGGGCCTCAAGCTCGAGGGCGAGCAACTGGCCGCGCCGCTGACCATCAGTCACGCCGGCGCGGCGCCGCTGTACCAGCAGCTGACCCTGTCCGGCTACCCGCGCGAAGCGCCGGCGGCCGGCGGCGAGAACCTCAGCATCTTCCGCGAGTACCTGGGCATGGACGGCCGCCCGTTGGACCTGGGAGCGCTGAACAGCGGCGAGCTGGTGCTGGTGCACCTGACGGTGGCGGCCAAGCAGCGGGTGCCCGATGCCCTGGTGGTCGACCTGCTGCCGGCCGGCCTGGAGCTGGAAAACCAGAACCTGGCGCAGAGCGCCGCCAGCCTGGCCGATGCCGGCAGTGCGGTGCAGGAGTGGCAGCGTTCGATGCAGAGCGCGCGGCTCAAGCATCAGGAGTTCCGCGGCGATCGCTACGTCGCCGCCCTGGACCTCTATGGCCACGGCACCACCCACCTGCTGTACCTGGCGCGCGCCGTGACCCCGGGCAGCTACCGGGTGCCGCCGCCCCAGGTCGAATCCATGTACCGGCCGAACTGGCAGGCCCTGGGCGAGTCGCCGGGGCGCCTGGTGGTCAGGGAGCGGTGATAGAAGGCTTCCCGGATTGCATCCGGGCTACAAAGCATGCCTGCGTGCTCGTGGTAGCCCGGATGAAATCCGGGACGAGACTCAGGCAGGGAGGTCTGCAGCATGGTGCTCTACCGCCGGGCCCGCGTGCCCGGCGCCTGTTACTTCCTCCCCCTGGCGCTGCAGGACAGGCGCGCGGATACCCTGCTGCTGCACCGTGCAGCCCTGGGCGATGCCTTGCGTCGGGGGCGCCGGCAACAGCCCTTTGCGCTGCCCGCTATCGTCCTGCTGCCGGACCACCTGCATATGCTGATGCCGTTACCCCGGCGCGATGCCGATTTTTCATCGCGCTTCCGCCTGCTCAAGTCGATGTTCGTCGCCGCGCTGCGCGCCCAGCCGGACCACACCATCAGGCTCAATGCCAGGGGGGAGGCCAATCTCTGGCAGCGGCGCTTCTGGGAACACCTGATCCGCGATGAACGGGGCCTGGCCGCCCATGTGGATTACATCCACATCAACCCGCAGAAGCATGGCCTGGTCGAGCGGGTGTGCGACTGGCCGCACTCCAGCTTCCACCGCTATGTGCAGCGCGGCCTGTTGCCGCGCGATTGGGCTGGAGGAGACGAGCGGGCGGTCAGCCGTGCGGGGGCGTAAGCGCTCCCGGATTGCATCCGGCTACGCCTCTCCCGTAGCCCGGATGCAATCCGGGGCAGCACCCATTCAACGCCTAGTGAATCAGGCCGCTGAGCAGCCACAGGCCGAGGAACAGCCACACCAGTCCGGCGATGATCGAGCGGCGCAGGAAGGCGCGCAGTGCGGCGTAGAGCAGCAGCAGGCCGATCACCAGCACGGCGATGCCGAGCAGCGACGGGGTGATGCCGAGGGCCTGGGACAGGCCCGAGATGAAGCCGGCGACCGCGCTGCCCATCAACTCGAAAAAGCCGCCCAGGGCCTCGACGACAAAGCGGATCAACTCGCCAAAGGCTCGGCCCAGCCACTCGAAAAAACTTTCCACCTGCATTCGACAAATCCTTTCCGCCCTGCGGCGCAGTGGGTGATCGCCGGCGAGCGCCGGCGGCAAAGGCGCCTAGTGTGCCATCGGCAGAGCAGATCCGCAGGCTTGGCGGACTGCTGCCAGGCGGCGGTTCTGCCTGGCGCGTGGATCAGTCCCGCGTTGCTGGAAGTGCCAGCAGTAGCACGGATGCAATCCGTGGCAACGTCTTGCACTGCGTATGGGAGTGTCGTCCGGCGTGGCAGGAGCAGGTCTAGGTCTGGAGGGCTTCGGCTCGGAGTGCAGCAGGCAAAGCTGGGGGATGGCAGGGGCGCGACAGAAGGGGGCGGGTTGTATTTCGAGGAGTGGCGGACTTCATTCGGGCTACTGCTGGGGGCTCGGAGCTTTTTCGGAGTGAACAACCCGGGGGACGGACGACCCCGGGCTGCTCCATTTCTGCGTACTGTTACTTCTTGAACTCGAACTTCACCACCGGCGAGGTGGCGCCGCTGTTGTACTGCATGTACAGCACGCGACACTTGCTCGCATAGTCCTTGGGCGTCTTCCAGTTGAACTGCCAATAGCCGTCGCCGTTGTACTGCAGGCCGCTGCTGCCGGAAGTGGTTTCCTCGACGGCATCGGTCGGTTGGCCCCCGACGCAGAGGTTTTCCGAGGAGAACATGCCACTGAAACTCGAGCCATAGGCAATTGGCACGTTGTTGGCGTCGGTCAGGCGCCACTTGATCGGTATCGTTTGCCCGGCCTTCGCGACGTTAACCAGGCCATTGTCCACCGGGCTGAAGAACCCGTCGAACTTGTAGGTCACCAGGAAACTCTGGCACAGCGGCTCTCCGGTATTGCCGGCAGAGTCCGTACCTCGGACACAGACTTCATGGTTGCCGACGGACGTCGCGTCGAAGCTGACCTCGACATCCTCCGCCACCCCATCAAAGGCACCGTCCTTCGCACTCATGGGCAGCCAGGCGCCATTGTCGACACTGTATTCGGCATCGGCGATCAGGCTGCCGCCAGTGCTGCTGTCGTCGACCGTCGCGCTGACGGTTGCAGTGCCGTTCAGATATATGGGATCCGGCAGAACGGCTACGTCCGACGTGATGGGGCCGGCCTCGTCGGCTGGCAGCACTACCACGTCCGGTACCTCCAGGTGGCCAATGCTGATCGTGACATTGCTGGACGCCCCTCCGCCAAAACTTCCAGATAAGGCAAGTGCACCGCTGAGCGTGAAGCCGGCGGCCATGTCGACCCCCGTCACGCTCCAGCACGTGGGGCCACTAGTGCCAACTGGTTTTGTAAAACTGCCCAGAGACTCACCTCCGAGTGACACGTTATTTAGACTGATGGAGGTAGGCGTCTGGTTCTTGGTGATAGTGATCTGCAGGTAGTTTAATGGGCCCAGATTGGATAGGTTGCGTGTAATAGGCTGACCCAAGCTTTCCACGGCGGTGCTCAAGTTGCCGACACCGTTATAGGTGAACATTACGGCCTTGCCTGTCTCCCATGTGACGTCGCCTGTCGCCGCTGGGGCGATCACCGGCAATTCGCTTATCGATATTTCTTTCCCGCCGCCGCCGCTGCTGAGGTTGAAATAACTGACCGACCCTTTCAGCGTCAGCGTTTCACCTTGGCCTAATACGCAGCCCTGGGTCACTGTCGGCGCGGCCTGTGCGGTCACCGACGGCAGGGAGAGGGCCAGTGCCAGGGTCGCAAGGCCGGCCAGTCGGGCTGAGCCCCAACAAGCGCCGGAATCAGGCGTTTGGCCTGTCGGCATGGAATGGCTCACGTCTGTCACCCTGTTGAGTTTTTTGGCGATGTGCGGCGAACGCTCAAAATAGTTGCTATCCATGGTTACTGCCCTGCCTTGAGTTGATAAGCGTCTACGTCCAAGTGAGGCGAATCAGTTCGAGAGTCATCCCGTCAGCCAGGCAGCAGCGAGCGCCGGCTCCGTGCATGCCTGGCTAAGCGCTTGAGTCTGATGTCGTCTTTTTCGGGGGCCGGAAACTTGTTTTGAGTGCGTCACTAATTCAGATGATCGGCCCCGGTCACCTGATATCAGTGTGATATGGGTTTAGGCAGGCGCGGATACTCTGTAAAGCCGCGAATCGATGGAAAATGTGCTTTGTGACAGTATTCCGACGATCGGTATGTTTCGAGTGGTTGGGTTGTTCGCTGGCGTCATTTTTACGACTTTTCGAGTGCTGGCTAATTGCAATCAATCAGTCAATAAGTCGTTAAATTTAAAGGAGTTAGCGCTTTGATCTGGTGGTCGCAGTGGCGGCAGGTTGTCAGGCTCGGCAGGGCGCGTCGTCGAGCCTGGCTGATGGCAGCATTGCTGCTGGTGCCAGCATCGCTGTGGCTGGCCGACCGGCTGTGTCCGCTGCCGCTGCCGCACGACGACCTGGCCCGGGTGGTGCTGGCCGAGGACGGCACGCCGCTGTGGCGCTTCGCCGATGCCAAGGGGGTGTGGCGCTACCCGGTGAGCCTGCAGCAGGTCTCGCCCTACTACCTGCAGGCGCTGCTGACCTACGAGGATCGCTGGTTCTACCGGCATCCCGGGGTCAACCCCCTGGCCCTGGTGCGCGCCACCTGGCAGAACCTGCGCGGCGGGCGAGTGGTGTCCGGTGGCAGCACCCTGTCGATGCAGGTGGCGCGCCTGCTCGATCCCCACGACCGCTCTCTGGCCGGCAAGCTCAAGCAGCTGGCGCGCACCCTGCAGCTGGAGTGGCACCTGTCCAAGGACGAGATTCTCGGCCTGTATCTCAACCGCGCGCCTTTCGGCGGCACCCTGCAGGGCGTGGCGGCGGCCAGCTGGAGCTACCTGGGCAAGTCGCCGGCCAGCCTGACCCGCGCCGAGGCGGCCCTGCTCGCGGTGCTGCCCCAGGCTCCCAGCCGCCTGCGCCCGGACCGTCACCCACAGCGCGCCCAGGCGGCGCGCGACAAGGTGCTGGCGCGTCTGGCCGGCTTTGGCGTGTGGCCGCAGGCGCTGGTCGAGGACGCCCTGGAGGAGGCGGTGCTGCTGGCGCCGCGCCGGCAGCCGTCGCTGGCGCCGCTGCTGGCGCGGCGGCTGAATGTACCCGGCAGCCCGCCGCTGATCCGCACCACCCTCGATGCCGCGCTGCAGCGCCGCCTGGAGGACCTGCTGCTGGGCTGGCGCGCGCGCCTGCCGGAGCGTACCTCGGCGGCGATCCTGGTGGTCGAGCAGCCAAGCATGGCGGTGCGTGCCTACCTGGGCTCGGTGGATATCGGCGATGCCGCGCGCTTCGGCCATGTCGACATGATCAGTGCCGTGCGCTCGCCCGGTTCGACCCTCAAGCCCTTCCTCTACGGCATGGCCCTGGATGCCGGGCTGATCCATTCCGAATCCCTGCTGCAGGACGTGCCGCGGCGCTACGGCGACTACCGCCCCGGCAACTTCGCCGCCGATTTCAGCGGCGCGGTATCGGCCAGCCAGGCCCTGGCCAGCTCCCTCAACCTGCCCGCGGTGCAATTGCTGGAGGCCTACGGCTCCAAGCGTTTCGCCGGCGAACTGCGCCATGCCGGCGTGCCCCTGGCCCTGCCGCCGCTGGCCGAACCGAACCTGGCGCTGATCCTCGGCGGCGCCGGCAGCCGCCTGGAAGAGCTGGTCAGCGGCTACAGCGCCTTCGCCCGTGGTGGGCGCGCCGCGCGCCTGCGCCTGCAGCCCGGCGACGCCCTGCATGAGCGGCGCCTGCTGTCCCCCGGCGCCGCCTGGATCGTGCGGCGCATCCTCAGCGGCCAGGCGCGGCCCGACCGCGACCCGCGGGCGCAACTGGTGCAGCGCCCGAGCCTGGCCTGGAAGACCGGCACCAGCTACGGCTTTCGCGATGCCTGGGCGATCGGCGTGGCGCCGCGCCATGTGATTGGCGTGTGGATCGGTCGCCCGGATGGCACCCCGGTGCCCGGTCAGTTCGGCCTGGCCTCGGCTGCGCCGCTGCTGCTGCAGGTGCACGACCTGCTGAGCAACCGCGACAGCCAGCGCGGCATTGCGTTGCCCGCAGACCCGCAGCCCGCCGAGGTCGGTGTGGCGGCGATCTGCTGGCCCCTGGGCCAGCCGTTGGAGCGGGGCGACCCCAACTGCCGGCGCCAGCGCTTCGCCTGGACCCTGGCCGGCACCACGCCGCCGACCCTGCAGGCGCTGGACCAGCCCCTCGGCCTGGGCCTGCGGGAGACCATCTGGCTCAATGCCGAGGGCCTGCGTGTCGATGCCGGCTGTGCCGGCGCCGAGGCTCGCGACATCGCCCTGTGGCCGGCGCCGCTGGAGCCCTGGCTGCCGCGCCGCGAGCGGCGCAGCGCGCGCCTGCCGGCGGTCGACCCGCGCTGCCCGCCAAGCCAGCCAGCGGCCGCCGCGCCCCTGTCGATCGTCGGCGTCAGCGACGGCGACCGCCTGCGCCGACCCGCCACCAGCGCCACACCGCTGCGCCTGAGCCTCTCTGCCCTGGGCGGCGGCGGCCGGCGCTGGTGGTTCCTCGACGGCCAGCCGATCGGCGAGAGCGCCGCCGAGGCGGTACTCGAGCAAACCTTCGCGCGCAGCGGTCACTATCGGCTCAGCGTGCTGGACGAAAGCGGGCAAACCGCGCGGCTGGGGTTTCGCGTGGATGACTAGAACTGTGAGGGGTGTCACGAAGCTTTAGCGGTGATGGCCGGATGCCATGTGGTTAAATGCGCGCCGGATTTTTTTGCCGCTCAAGGGATTGAAAGCATGGCGCTTCGTAGTACGCCGCTGGCCGCCTGGCTGATCGTTACCCTCGCCCCTGTTGCCCTGGCCGCGCAGACCCCGGGCGATCGAGAGCTGATTCGTGAGCGCCAGGAACGCCTGCTGCAGGAGCAGCAGCAGCGCCTGGAAGAACTGCGCCAGCTGCCCGGCGCGACGCCGCAGCTGCCGTCCGAGCCGGCTGGCGACAGCGAACGCTGTTTCGACATCCAGCAGATCGAGCTGAGCGGCGCCAGCCTGCTCGGCGAGGCCGAACAGGCCAGCTTGCTGGCGCCCTTCGTCGGCCAGTGCCTGGCCGCCGGCCAGCTCAACCAGCTGCTCAAGGTCATCACCAATCACTACCTCGGCCGTGGCTACGTCACCACCCGCGCCTACCTGCCGCCGCAGGAGCTGGCCGATGGCACGCTCAAGGTCATCGTGGTCGAAGGGCGGCTCGAGGGGCTGGACAGCTCCGAGCTGGCCAGCGAGCGCGAGCTGGCCATGAGCTTTCCCGGACGCACCGCTGAGGTGCTCAACCTGCGTGAGCTGGAGCAGCTGGTCGAGCAGCTCAACCGCCTGCCCTCGCGCCAGGCGCAGCTGGAGCTGCTGCCCGGCGAGCAGGTCGGTGGCAGCCGCGTGCAGCTCAAGGGCCAGCGCAGCAAGCCCTGGCGCGCCAGCCTGACGCGCCACAACGACGGCCAGCCAAGCACCGGCGAGCAGCAGTGGGGCCTGGGCCTGGGCCTGGACTGGGACAGCCCGCTGGGCCTGGCCGACCAGTTGAGCCTGCGCGCCGGTGGCGATGCGGTCAGCGACAGCTATCGCCACTCGCACAACCAGAGCCTCCGCTATTCGCGAGCTCGAGGATGCCGATTACGGCCGTAGCGAGCCAGGCTCGCGAAGATCTTACTCTGGGCATTGAAAAGGTTGGCGGCGCAATGTTCGATGTGTCACGCTAGGCGCGCTTATCACCTACCGGATTCTTAGCTGCTCGGGCTTCGTGAGAAAGCTGTGGGTTGACAGTCTGCCATCCTGCCGAAAATACGGACATACTCAACTCAAGCAACTGCCGGGAGTTCTTTAGGTTCTGCAATTACCGCAGCAGTGCTTAAGTTGGTTCTGCCTCGTAATTCTCGCTCCTGCGAATGATCTAGATGTGTGAGTTGGAGGGCTTCTTTGAGCCGTTGTGCCTTGTGGAACTACTTGCGCTCCCTGAAATGGCGGCGCTTGTGGAGTAGGCGGCCAAGGTGACTTTCCCGGGCTCCGACAGTCTGGAGAAGGTAGCCTATTTCTATCAGGTACAGTGCATGCCTTGGGTGATGAAACAGATATAGGAGGAGACCGTTTAGCTTGGCCAGACTCAGCTGTTCGGAGCATTTTACGAGTGCATTATGGAGGGGCTTTCATTCGGTTAGCCAACGGTTATGTCGACGATCAAGGCGCGCCCTGTATACACTTCCCAAGTATGATGAAATACGTCGATCCCGCCTCCCGAGTTCTTCCTTAGAGCAGATGACCTTCGCCAAAGCCGAGTATGCCGGCAAGCGGAAGCAGACCCGTAAGGAGGCGCGCCTGATCGAGAGGGGGCAGGTGGTGCCGTGGAGGGGACTGATTGCTCTGATCGAGCCGTACTACCCCAGGGCGAAACCGGCCGACCGGCGTACGCGTTGCTGGCGATGCTGCGCATTCATCTGATGTAGAACTGGTTTGGCTACAGGGATCCGGCGATGAAAGAAGCACTGTACGAGGCCACCATCTTGCGCCGTTTTGCCGGGCTGAGACTGGAGCGCATCCCGGACGAAACTACCGCCCTCAATTTTACGCGCCTGCTGGCGAAACACGAGATGGCGGTCGGGGTGCTTGGTTATTTGGGTGGTCGTGGTCTGTCGCGACGCCTGGGCACCATCGTCGATGCCACGTTTATCCAGCGTCCAGTTCGACCAAGAACAAGAGCGGCAAGCGCGATCCAAAGAAGGATCAGACCAAGAGGGGCAGCCAGTCTAACTTCGGCATGAAGGCGCACATCGGCGTCGATGACGAATCGGGCCTGGTGCACGGCCTGGTGGGTACAGTGGACAATGTGGTGGATGTCGACCCAGGTCGACCAGCTGCTTGGCGAGAACGAGGTCTGTGCGGATGCCGGTACACTGGCGTCGAGCAACGACCCGAGCATGAAGGCCGCGCAGTCATTTGGCTGATCGCAGCTCGTCGTAGTAACTATAAGAAACTCGATAGGCGCAGTGCCCTGTACAAAACCAAGCGCAAGACCGGGAAGGCCAAAGCGCAGATGCGCGCAAAGGTCGAGCATCCGTTTAGGGTGGCCAAGCGTCAGTTCGGTTGTGTGATAGCGCGCTTCCGTGGCCTGGTGAAGAGCACAGCGCAACTGGTGACGCTGTTTGCATTGTCGGACCTGTGGATGACGCGTCGACGTTTGCTGGCGAGCGCAGGAGAGGTTCGCCCGAAATGTAGGAGATGGCTGCCGCGAGGGGCGCGCGCCTGCCAAAAAATGCAAATAATGTGGCGGCGGGGCTGGTCGATTTTGATCGATCCCCTTGCTTTCAAATGGGCGATGGCTGAAGTGGCTCGGAAATACCGGGCTACTTCAGAGCATCCCTAGGGTTACGAGTCGTAATAACCTCAAAATATCTATGAGAGACGTATGAGATGGACGCATTGGCTAGCCTGCTAAAGCATCGACACATTCTTTACGCCACTGTGGTTCACGGGCTGAGGAAGCGCACCAGTGGCAATGTGCTTGGGGCATTGTGGATGCTGCTTTATCCGTTGCTGTTTCTGAGCATGTACGGCTTGGTCTTCGTGCAGATCCTGCAGGTTCGCATTCCAGGGCTGGACACCATAGGGTACATTCTAGTGGTGTTTTCCGGTCTGGTTCCCTTCCTGGCGTTCTCCGAGGCATTCGGCACTGGCACCATCAGTATCGTCGCCAACCGCGATCTGCTGATGAATACCCTTTTCCCCATCGAGTTAGTTGTTGCCCGCGAGGTACTTATTGGCCATGCCACTATGGGCATGGGAATGTTGCTGCTCTGGGGCGCGGTCCTTCATTTTCATGGTGCCCAGTGGACGCACCTGCTGGTGCCGCTGATCTATCTTCTGCAGATCATTATGGTGATAGGTCTGGTGTGGATCACCGCTACCCTGACGGTGTTTTTTCGTGATCTGCAGCAGGCTATCCCAATCCTTGTACTATTTCTGATGATGGTCTCGCCAATCGGCTACACGGCAGATATGGTTCCAGAAGGACTCAAGGCGCTACTGCTGTTCAACCCCTTGGCCTGGCTGATGGAACTCTATCGGGCCTGTCTGGTGCGTGGCGAGGCGCCGCTGGAACAGCTTGGTCTGTTTGCGCTTTTTGCCTGCGTGCTCTTCACCGTAGGTGGAGCGCTCATCCTGCGACTTAAACCGTTGTTTGCTGATCATGTCTGATTTTGCGATTTCTCTTACTGGCGTCAGCAAGACGTTTCGCCGCTTCCAGCACCCCGTCTGGAGGGCACTTGATGCTTTGGGCTGGCCTGTGTCGAAGTGTCGCTATGACATCTTCCAGGCTCTGACGGATATTAATCTAAACATCTCTAGGGGCGAGAAGGTGGCCCTAATCGGACGCAATGGCGCCGGTAAAAGCACACTGTTGCGTCTGATCTCTGGACTGATGCGTGCGGACTGTGGGCAGATTCGCGTGAATGGACAAGTGCAGGCGCTGATGACGCTAGGCACGGGATTTCATCCGGATTTCAGCGGTATCGATAACATTCGCTCGGCCCTTGCCTACCAGGGCGTCCCCCCGTCACGAGTGGAAGATTGTATTGAGGAAATAGCTGAGTTCACTGAGCTGGATACCTTTCTGCAGCGCCCGGTAAAGGAGTATTCGGCTGGAATGTATGCACGACTGGCGTTTGCTGTGGCCACATCCACCAGCCCCGAAGTGCTAATTATCGACGAGATTCTGGGCGCCGGCGATGCCTACTTCCTAGGAAAGTGCATTCACCGTATGAAGACGTTGACTAATCAGGGCGCGACAATACTGTTCGTCTCCCATGATATCAGCTCAGTGCAGGTGCTTTGTGATCGCGGCATCTGGCTAGAGGGAGGGCATATTCGCCAGGACGGCCCCTTACTTCCAGTTAGCAAGGCGTACTTGGCTAGTATTCGCGATGAAGAAGAGCGGCGCGTGCGGGCCAAGAGCATGTCGTTGACTCGTGGGCAGGTGTCGGCCTTAACCACCACTGGCGGGCAGACCAGCTTGCTGCGATTGGTCGGTCTCGATGGTACTCCGCCTAGGCAGCCACTGCTGCTGCGTGCTGTCGAATATGGCGATGTCAGTGGGCAGTTGGGCAGCATTGATATGGCTGGCGTGCACACCGGCGGCTCTTGCCTGATCGTCGACCCTCAATTCATGAATTGGCAGCGTGTCGCTTCTTCCGCGGACTCTGGCTGTTGGGCGTTTGGCGACTTCGGTGGGCGTTATCAGCATTCCCCGCTGCAGCTTGCCTGGCCGAACGGTATTCCTGTCGGTGCCTGGGTGCAGTTGCAGTTGCGCCAAAGCTCCAGTCACCCGGTGCTGCTCGAGCAGTACGATCCGGAGCAGGGCGTGTATTGCAAGCTGATAGAAATTGCCGCGGGCAGCGGTGAGGTGTGGACCACCGTGCGCGTGCCGCTGCACACAGAATTCGCTCTGGGTCGTAACCGGCGAGACGAACTGCTCGCGGATCTGCAGGAACTCAGCAGTGACGACCGATACGGCAGCGGAGAAGTGCGTATTACCGGCTTTGGCTTTTTCGACGCTGAAGGTGTCCGCCGACACACGCTGATTACGGGCGAGCCGGCTTTTGCGGTGATAGCTTTCGATGCCAGTGAGGCGGTGCTTGATCCTGTCCCGGTGGTTGCCATCTACCGCCCCGACGGAACCTGCGCGATGCAGGTCATTGCGAGTCTGAGCGGTCAGCGCTTTTCTCAGTTGGATGGCAGCGGAGGTATTCGAGTGGACTTTTCGCCTTTGCTGCTGGGGCCTGGGGATTATCTGGTGTCGGTGGCTTTGTTCCGCGAGCTGAACCTAGCTTCGGCGGTGGAACCGTCCTCTTACGATCTGCATGACCGTTGCCATGCTCTTAAGGTGCTGCCGCCGTCTGGCGTTCATGTGCAGATCGGCTTGGTCAATCAGCCTGCCCAGTGGGAGTTACTAAAGTGATCGAAAATAGGCGCTTATGGCGCTTATATGACAAGGCCCAAGTTTGGGATCAGCCGTTGCAGATCGGACAATTCAACCTGCTGCAGGCTATTCGGGACTTCTGGCCGACCGGGATCGCCTCGGTGCTGGATGTCGGTTGCGGGGACGGGAAGCTGACTTCTCGATTGAGAGCGCCTGGGGCGCCGACCATTGTTGGGCTTGATAGCAGTGGAGAGGCACTCGCGCGCCTTCAGCTCGATGGGGTGCTGGGTAAGGCGCAGGCATTGCCGTTTCCCAGCGCCGCCTTCGACCTGGTGATGAGTACCGACACCCTGGAACATATGCCCGACGCCGAGGAAGTCTCCGCCTGGGACGAGCTGTTTCGCGTAGCCGCCAAAGCGGTAATGGTCGCGGTTCCTTTTCGTGAGGAGCTGCTGGACGCCACCACCCGTTGTGCAGAGTGCGGCCATTGCTACCACGTCAATTGGCACCAGCGCAGCTACGACATCGTAGACCTTCATCAGCGTGCCCCGGTCGGGTGGACGGTTCGTGCCACTGTGCTAGCTGGCGAGCCCTGGAATGCCACGTTGCCGCCGGAAACTATACTGCGGCGAACGGCCCTGAACGAGTGGGCGGGGTGGGAGCTGGCAATCTGTCCCTGCTGCGGTAGCGGCGGCCAGGCCGCGACTGCTGAGCAACCATTGCAATCTTTGCTGGCGCAGGCGCTGGCCAAGCACCTTTATCCGGCACTTGCCGAACAGCGTTACTGTCGCAGCCACAGCGAAGTTCTGGTGATATTCCAGCGTAATGGGGTGGCGTTCGACCTTCCGCAACCGTTACTGGCGGAAACTCATGCCCAGCCGGCATCCCAGATAGATTTTTTAGAGCAGTTACCGGCTGCCGATCTGCAGCCGTTCTGCCAAGTGGCCCAGCATGTGGCCTGTGCGGGCGGCCGTTGGCGCCTACAGTTCCCACTCTACGAAGCATCACCCACGCTGGAAGTCTGCCGCCAGCCAGGTAGCCAGGGCGCGCTGCACCTAGTGCTGGAGGATGAGGTCGGCTGCCTGTTCAACGGCTGCGTGCTGGATGACGGGCAGGAGCGCAGCGTTCACCGTTTGCCACGCCCGCCGCAGGCAGGTTACTACGGCGTGCTGGGGTCCTGCTCAAGTGCTGAGCCGTTCGCTTCGTTGCAGTTGGGGCAGGGTCCGTCGGTGCTCTGGGCTGTGGCCGCCGATAGTGGGAAATGCCGTTATCTGCACCTTAACGGCGAAGAGAACCCGCTATTCGTTCAGGTATCGCAGCCACTCTGGTTTGACCCACAAACGCTGAGCCCGCGGTCGCCAGCGGCGAGGGCTGCACCGTGGCAGGTGTTGTACAGTCTGCAGGATTGTTTCGAGCGCGCCCTGCAAGCCAGCAATGCTGTCTCATCCATTGAGGCTCAGATTACCGAGCAAAATCAGCTGCGGGTGCATATCCAGAACCTTAGTGCAGAGCGTGATGCCTTGCTGCAGCGTGCTATTGAAGCTGATCAGTTGGCGGTGCAGTTGCAGAACCTTAGTGCAGAGCGTGATGCCTTGCTGCAGCGCGCTATTGAGGCTGATCAGTTGGCGGTGCGGGTGCAGAATCTGAGTGCAGATCGTGATGTCTTGCTGCAGCGCGCTATTGAGGCTGATCAGTTGGCGGTGCGGGTGCAGAATCTGAGTGCAGAGCGTGATGTCTTGCTGCAGCGCGCTATTGAGGCTGATCAGTTGGCGGTGCAGGTGCAGAATCTGAGTGCAGAGCGCGATGCCTTGCTGCAGCGCACTATTGAGGCTGATCAGTTAGCAGTGCAGTTGCAGAGCCTGAGCACTGAGCGTGATACCCTGTTGCAACGCGCTATTGAAGCTGATCAGTTGGCGGTGCAGTTGCAGAACCTGAGCACTGAGCGTGATGTCTTGCTGCAGCGCGCTATGGAGGCCGACCAATTGGCGGTACAGGTGCAAAACCTGAGGGCAGAGCGTAATGCCTTGCTGCAATGCGACGATGATGCTAGACAGTCTCGCGGTGCGCCTGCAGAACCTAAGCGATGAGCGCAGTGAGCGCTCGTGGTAGCCGAAAGCCCGGATCGAGCAGCTGCAATAGTAAGCAGCAAGAGTTTCAGCATCGCTCCTTAGAAGGGCATGCTCATTTACAAGGGAATCCAGTGTGCCTTGACAAGCAAGATGTGCACAGTAGGACCTGCAAGAGCAACTGCTAGCCAACCAAGCCCGGGTGACGCAGCTCAGTCAACAATAGAAGCCGGTTGGGCATCGCCGTCAGAGGCGCGCTGGCGAGTCCGACTAAAAATCGTAGGGGGGGCGTGCATGGCCCACATTCTAATGCTGTGCCACGATCAGAGCCTGGATCGTCGGGTGGTGGCGCAGGCTGCTACCTTAATAGGGCAGGGTCATTCTGTGCACCTTCTCGCATTGTCATTCGACGGTGAGACCACTAATGAGCTGATGCCTGAAGGCATCCAGCTGACACGAATCGGCTTGAATCATATCGTTCCTGAAAATTCGATTTACAAAGCATATGTGATACGCCAGCATCGATTAAGTGATCTGTTCACCCGTGCTGCCAATCGTTACTCCCGCAGGGTAGGGGGCTTTCAACGTATATTTAACTGCGCGAGCCGGCTGAACTGGAATCTCTACAAGACACTGTTATTGGCGCGATATCACAACGTTGCCCTGCATGATCCGCTGCCGTTTCGGCAGGCATTTGTTAGTCACGGTCTGGCACATCCGAGCGATCTCGTGCAAGTACATGACTTGCCAGCACTCGAGGCTGGGGCTGAGTTGGCTGGGGCCTGGAATGTGCCACTGGTATATGATGCTCACGAGCTGTATCCAGAGCAAAAGTCGTTCTCTTGGGCGCAGCGTCGAATCTGCTCGCAAGCAGAAGCGCGCCTGATCAAGAAGGCGAATCTGGTGTTTGCCGTCAATGAGTCTATCGGCGATGAAATGGCCCGCCGTTATCGGATACCCAAACCGGTGACATTGTTAAATGCACTCGACCCTCCTGTAGAGTTCGACCCTGAAGCGCGCTATGACTTGTTGCGTGAGAAGCTCAGTCTGCCTGTGCAGAGGCGTATTCTGCTGTTTCAAGGAGGCTTTGCGCCACATCGCAATCTGGAGGCTCTCGTGGAGGCCATGGCTTATGTGCGGGCCTCAGATGTTGATCTGGTCATGATGGGGTTCGGTACGTTCGGCGATCTGCTCAAGGCGAAGGCTGCACGGCTCAAGCTTCTGGGCTCGCGAGTTCATTTTCTGCCGGCAGTAGCGCAGAGTGAGCTTCTACAGCACAGCGCGTCGGCGGATATTGGCATTATTCCCTATCCGCATGTGGATTTAAACTCTTACTACTGTACTCCAAACAAGTTGTTCGAATTTATTCAGGCTGGGCTGCCGATACTTGCTAATGACTCGCCGGAGCTTAATCGCTTTGTTCGGGTTAATAAATTTGGCAGCTCGGCCAAGATGACTAATCCGAGGAAAATCGCTCTGGCGATTGATTCTGCTTTCTCAAGCGGGGATTTTTCGGAGTGGCGCAGCAACATCAAGTGCGGTCGAAGCAAATTTGCATGGCGTGGGCAGGGGGATATCTATATTTCATCAGTTTCCCGGGTGCTTGGAACGTTCCGCTGAGCCTGTGTTGGAGTTTAATTTTTTGGAGGCGTTAAGAGGTTATGCATGTGGTAATCCGAGGTAACTTAATGCTTTGGGGCGTGCCTGCTCCGGCAGTCAGATAAGTTATCTATTGCTGCATTCTTATCGGCTTTTGCTTGGTGTTGTGAAGTGTCGCTGGCATGCGGTTTGATTTTTTCAATTTTCTGAGTATTCGATGAAGAATTCCTGGGGTGCGGTGGCGATCCGTATGGGCATCGCGCAGTGTCAATGCGGTACACTTGGCTTTTGTTCCTAGGTGTGTGGGTTTTTATATGTGATGGCTATGCTTAACACTTCCAGTGTCTTTGGAAGGGGCGTTAATGGATCCTTCCAGAGCGTCCGGGCAATGATACTTGCTTTAAGCGGGGGTGCAGATGTTCTTGGGTGGATATATGTTTTTCGTATGTAATGGTCTGGCAAGGCTACGTAGAGCATGCGTGTGTGTTTTAATGGTTGTGTTGGGGGTGAGTGATGGTTGGGAATCAATTAGTGTTTGCTGTGTGTGGGGTTGTCTTTAGATGCATGTCGGCAGTGATTTCTTAGTCATGCTATTTCGGCGCAGTGTGTTGGGGCGGTGCGGGATTTTTGTTTTTTTGTTTCTGGCTCTTATTGGAGTGGTGGTAGGCGTTGTTCATGCTTATCTTGGATACCGGAGCCACACTGTATTTAATTTGCTGGGGGCTGTGGAGTTTTATTCTTGTGACGACTCAAACTACTACTCGGGGCACGGTGTTGATGCGTTAGATACTGCTAATTTAGATGACTACGTTGCGGCAGTGAGCGCGCAGGGTTCTAGTTTTTGTTTTAGTACAAATGAGGCTTCCCAGCTTGCTGGCTTGAAGCTCGTCTGGTATTCGCTGGCTGAAGCACCTAAGTCTATTGAGGTGTTAGGGCTTGCGGGGGGGCGAGGGACGACCGAGATTGAGGTGCTCTGGGCGAAGGATAATCCTCTTGTTGTCAAGTCTTTGTCCGGGTTTTTCTATTCCGAACTTAGTATTGAATCGCTCTCAAAGTTTTCTAGGTTTCGTGTGAACTATGTAGCGGGTGCTGGGCAGGATAGGTTGCTGCTTAGGGCGGTCGCTCCGTTTTTTAGAACGCGCGTTGGCAGTGATCTTGCTCCAGTTTTGCGTGACATTCATCGTGTATCACTGACTGCGCCTTATGGTATGGGGGTGACCGAAACAGATTCAAGAGATATTGATGCGTTAGCTTCAAGCTTGAAAACTGCAAGCTCTCTGCATTGTGGGAACTATAACTATATTTTTGCATATGAGATAAGTGGTAGATATGGATGGAGTGCTTTGGGTTTAGTTTCCAATTTGCAGGCCCAGCATGCTGTCGTCGAGATTGATTACTTTGGTGAGGAATACACTGCTGATCCAACCTTAGGTGCGTTGTATTTGTGTTCTAATTCGGCTATGCGGGCAGGAGGGTGTGATTTTTCCACAGCGCTTTACACTGATACATATAATCCGGTGTTGTGGCGATATAAGGGGGCGGATTTTCATTTGGGTGCAAAGGTTAAAAGTAGGTATTCAGGTATTCAAGAATATTTTGATGCGTATCGAAAGCTGGATGTTAAATGATTTGGAGTTTGCATGTGTGGTTTGGCAGGTGTTCTGTCTGGAGTTGGTCATCAGCAGAAGGTTGTTGATGATGTAAGGAGTATGCTGGCAGTCATCCGACACCGCGGTCCTGATGGAGAAGGGGTCTGGTTGGATGAGCGTCGACCGGTTGGGTTCGGCCATGTGCGACTGGCGATTATCGATCCGGAACACGGAAAGCAGCCGATGGTGACCGAGGATGGTCGCTTTGTCGTGGTATTTAACGGTGCTATTTACAATTATCTGGAGTTACGCCGCGAGCTTATTGCTAAGGGCCATCCGCTTCACAGCTTCTCGGATACCGAGGTGCTGCTGTACGCCTATCGTGAGTGGGGTGAACCTTTTGTAGACCGGCTGTTGGGGATGTTTGCGTTTGCGATCTGGGACAAATATGAGCAGCGGCTGTTCTGTGCCCGCGATCGAGTTGGTATCAAGCCTTTATATTACCACTTTGATGGCCGTCGTTTGTTGTTCGCCTCGGAAATCAAGGCAATCGTGGCCGACGATAAGGTTAAAGCTCAGGTTGATCCCGAGGGGTTGCAGGACTATCTGACGTTCCAGTTCTGCTTAGATCAAAAAACTTTATTCAAAGGGATCGACAAGCTTGAGCCGGGCTATTGCCTGTCCGCTTGGTATGAGGGCGATTCGCTCAAAGTGCAGACACGCCAGTATTGGGATCTGCGCTACAACATTGATGAAGAGCACGATGAGCGTTACTTCATCGACACGCTGTCAGGGCTGATCGACGACTCTATTCGCCTCCATATGCGTTCTGATGTGCCGCTGGGTGCACATTTGTCTGGCGGGCTGGACTCCAGTGCCATCGTGTGTTTGGCCTCGCGCATGTTGGGAGGCGAAAAGATGCATACCTTTACAGGTGCGTTCAATGAGGGGCCGCAGTTTGACGAGACGGCTTACGCCAAGGCAGTATCGGCGTTCGCCGGCACAACCTATAACGAGATCTACATCCCAGCCGGAAATGAGCTTGCGGAGACGCTTCCGCGCCTGATGTATTGTATGGATGAGCCGCTGGCTGGACCAGGGGTTATTCCTCAGTACTACGTGTCGCAGTTGGCCAGCCAGCACGTGAAGGTGGTGATGGGGGGGCAGGGCGGTGATGAACTGTTTATCGGCTATGCTCGTTACATGGCGTTGTATCTGGAGAAGTGCCTGTCGGGTGCTATTTACCAGACAGCCAACCAAAACCGCTATGCGGTCTCGCTGGAGTCGATCGTCCCTAACCTGCCTCTACTGGCTACCTACCAGCCAATGTTGCAGCAGCTTTGGAAGAACGGGTTGTTTGCGTCCCATGACCAGCGTTATTTTAGCTTGTTGGATCGCAGAGAAGGTATGGCGCAGCTGTTCAATCAGGATGCTTTACGAACCAGTAGTGGCTACTCCTCATTTGAGTCGTTCCAGCGAATTTTTAATAGAGCGGGACTACACTCACTAGTCAACCAAATGACGTATTTCGACCTTAAGGGTTCACTGCCGGCGCTGCTCCATGTTGAGGACCGTACAAGTATGGCCGCATCCATCGAGTCCCGTGTGCCACTGCTTGACCACCGCATTTTAGAGTTCATGGCTACCGTTCCGCCGAATATCAAGTTTGCCGAAGGGCGCATGAAGCATCTATTCAAAGAGTCGGTGCGCAGCGCTATTCCGCCGAGCATTATTGAACGAAAAGATAAGATGGGCTTCCCGACCCCGCTCAATCAGTGGACCAAGGGCGTTGCGCGTGATTTTGTCCGCGACATGCTGCTTTCCGATCGCGCGCGTCAGCGCGGCCTGTATGACGTGGCGGCGGTGGAGAGGACCTTGGGTAACGAGCGCGAGTTCGGACGTGTCGTTTGGGGGCTGTTGTGTCTAGAGTTGTGGCAGCGAATTTTTATTGACGGAGACATGAAACCTAGTGTTATCTGATTCATTGCAGGCCACTCGACAGGTACTGATGCTCTGTAATGACCGGCAGATTGATAGACGGATTCTTCTCCAAGCAGACAGTTTGGAGGAGGACGGTTGGCAGGTCACTATTCTGGCGATGCCGCTGGACGAGTCAGTAGCATTGGACGATCCGCGCGTTGTAAGAATCGGTGCACTGACCAATCCATTCGCGCATCGGGAAAATCGCGTGCTTGAGATATATCGACTGGCCAGTCAATATCTACCGATGAATGGCCCATTGATGCGGTTGTTGAAGTCTATTGCCTGGCGATTATTGGTCGATAAGGAGCGCTTTTATCTAAACCTTTTTCTTGCCAATGGTCGCCAGCATGTGGCTAATGTCGTGGTGGCGCACGATTTGCCGATGCTTGCCGTCGGCCGGGCGTTGGCCAATGAGTTTAGGGCCTATTTGATCTATGACAGCCACGAACTGTATACCGAGCAAGAGTTCTCACGCCAGCAGCAGGCGAGCTGGGCGAAGATTGAGCACCGGCATATTAAAACCTGTGATCAGGTGATTACTGTTAATCCGTCGATTGCCCGTGAGCTTGAGGCGCGCTATGGGCTGGCAGGGGTGGCAGTCATTCATAATGCTGAACGCATCAGTCCGCTCGGTCCGCGTTCTTGGTATTTGCATGAGCGCTTCGGCATTCCTCGTGAAGGTCGCATTCTGTTATTTCAGGGCGGCTTTTCAGCGGGACGCAACTTAGTTGAGTTGGTTAAGGCTATGGTGTTGCTGCGTGACTCGAGGGTTTATCTCGTGTTGTTGGGCGACGGTCAGCTTGTCAATGCTCTGCAGCGCCTGGTTGAGCGTAAGGGGTTGCAGTCGCGGGTGTATTTGCATCCGGCCGTTGCCCAAGCTCGTTTGCTTGAGGTGACGGCGGCAGCAGATGCTGGTGTGATCCCTTATCAGTCTATATGTCTGAACAACTACTACTGCACGCCTAACAAGTTATTTGAGTTCATTGCTGCAGGGTTGCCCATTCTGGCAAGCGACTTGCCGGAGTTGCGGCGCTTGGTTGAGGGTAATCAAATCGGTTGTGTCGGCGACCTCTCCACGCCGTCGGCCATGGCAAAGATGATTGAGGCATTTTTTGCCGATGAACTGCGCCTACAACGCTGGCGTGAGCGACTTGCTGCCGTTCGCGAAGAGCTCAGCTGGCAGAAAGAAGGTGAGAGTTTCAAGCAGCTCTATCGAGCGTTTAAATGAAAATAGCGGTGGTTTACCAATACTATCAGGGACACTCCTCGCCCGGGCACTCGTTGGTGTATGAGCTTACTCAGCATCTCGCTGCAAATGGCCATGAGGTTACTGTAGTCTCTGGCGAAACTGGCTACATGCGCCGCGATAAGCCGGTTTTGCCTTGGTACAGGCGCCTCTTGCGCTGGGAGCAGGACGGTGCCGTGCAGATCATCCGCACCTACACCTACAGTGAGCTTCATTGCAGTTACCTAGGGCGTTTGTTCAGCTTCATATCATTTTCGTTGACGGCTCCGTTCGGTCTATTGAAAGTCAGTAGGCCGGATGTCGTGCTGGCATCCTCCCCGCCAATTTTTCCAATGTTATCCGTCTGGTTGGTCTGCAAGATGCGCGGTATTCCGATGGTTTTCGAGGTGCGTGACCTGTGGCCGGAGTCTGCCGTTCAGATGGGCATTCTGCGGAACCGCCCTCTTATCGCAGTCATGTCATGGATGGAACGGTTGCTCTACAATAAGGCGGAGCGAATTGTAACACTCACCCATGGCATTCGCGACGATATCCATGCGCGTGGCTGGCCTGCAGAAAAGCTGGAAGTTATTACCTGCGGTATCGATACTCAGATGCTTTATCCGGATGTTGAAGCGGGGGCTGAGATTCGTCGTATGTATGGCTGGGAAGGGCGAAATATCGTATTGTACTTTGGGGCAATGGGTGAGGCCAATAATCTGGATGTGATTATTGATGCCGCTATGTGTTGTCAGGATCGGAGAACCCTTTTTTTGTTGGTGGGCGATGGAATGAGGCGGTCACATGTTGAAAGTCGTATTGCAGCGCTAAATATTAATAATATTCAGTTGTTGGCTCCGGTTTCCAAAGATATGGCGCGTGGGTTCATTAATGCGGCGGATTTGTGTCTAGTAACTTTGCAGGATATTCCTTTGTTCAAAGGCGCTATTCCTACAAAATTGCTGGATTACATGGCCTGCGGTCGTCCTGTGCTATGCGGTATTGGGGGGGAGGCTGCTGAGATCGTTCAGGCTGCTCATGCTGGAGTTATTTTCTCTCCAGGCAGCGGTCAGCAGCTTTCAGCTCTTGTCTTTGAGTTGATGAGCGATGAGGCTCGCCGGCTCGATATGGGCAACAGAGCGGTACGGTATGTTCAAGACAATTTTGATGCGGTTTCTAGTCGAGCTGCGATGACTGTGTTATTGCAGAAGGTTGTCGGGGCTGACTGAGGCCTGAGCGCGGCCAGGACGGTAGTTTCGTCCGGGGGCGTTCCAGGCTCAGCCCGGCAAACCGGGAAACCGGCACAGGATAGTGGTCTCGTACAGCGCTTCTTTCATCGCCGGATCCCTGTGGCCAAACCAGTTCTGCATCAGATGAATGCGCGGCATCGCCAGCAGCGCGTCCGCCGGTCGGCCGATTTCGCCCTTGGTGTAGTACGGCTCGATCAGAGCAATCAGTCCCCTCCACGGCACCATCTGACCCATCTCGATCAGACGCAATTCCTTGCGGGTCTGCTTGCGCTTGCCGGCATACTCGGCTTTGGCAGAAGGTCATCTGCTTTATGGAAGAGCTCGGGTGGCGGGAGCGACGTATTTCAACGGGTTTGGGAAGTGTTTTTCATAGTGTCGCTCGGCGTGATCTCTCAGTAGGTTGTTCATCCGTGGCATTCCCGGCGTTCTGGATGTGCGCCCAGCAAAGCCTTCTAGGAGCCCCAGATTAACCTGCATATACATGCCCTTCTTACCCCTCGCAGTCTAGCCCTTTTAGTTCAGCGCATTCACCCTGGCCTGCGGGGCGAGGAGTGGGCTGGGAGTTCGTCAATGTGGCCATCGACGATGCTAGTCGTATCGCTTTCAGCAGTTTGCATCCTGAAGAGCGGGGCCGCAGTGCGTGTCAGGTCTTGATTCAAGCGCTGCGTTAGTACCGCTGCCCGGGCATTCACTTCCCCCGCATCATGACCGACAACGGAAGCCGCAATGGCTCACGCAAATTCCGCCGTTTGGTTAGGCGCTTGGGGTTGCGTCACCTGCGCACCAAGCCGTATACGCCAAGGACCAGCTGCAAGGCTGAGCGCTTCATCCAGACCAGCCTGCACGGGAGGGCCTATGCCCGTAGTTACGAAAGCTCAGCGCAGCGAGCACAGCACCTGCTGCTGTGTCTGAGTCGCTACAACTGGCACCGGTCGGACTCCTGTCTCGGTTATCGCCCGCCATCAGCGGCGCGCCACTTTCACTGGAAACGTGCTGGGTTCACACAGCCAGGCGTCAAAGTGGAGATTTCCTGCTGGTGGAGGTCGGCGGATGTGTCCCTAGGCTATTGCCGGCTCAACCGACAGACTTACACTATCGTTTTCTTTCTTTCTTTCTTTCTTTCTTTCTTTCTTTCTGTCCGGCTGGTTTGCTGCCAGGCCGGCGGCGATTCGGTCTGGCGGCAGTTGGCGCTCTGCGCTATTGCGCGGCCAGTTGTTGCTTCATGGCCAGGGGCGCGCGCGGGCCGGGGAGGATGCCGTCCCGGCGGGAGACGGTCAGCAGGCGGTGGCTGGCGATGCCGGCGACTTCGTGGCCGCGGTCACTCAGGGTGTTGATGATCTGGTTGACCGCGGCGGTGATCAGCATGCCGACCAGGCCGCCGCCGCTGTTGTTCTGGTTCTCCGCGGTGCTGGCGCGGGCGCTGCCTTCCCACAGCAACTGGCCGTTGCGCAGGTCGACCAGCTTGGCGTTGGCGGTCACCGCGACCTCGCTGCTCACCAGCTTGTAGCTGCTGCCGTATTCGCTGACCTCGATGTACAGGGCGGCATCGGCGCCGAAGATCTCCTGCAGCTTGGCCGGCGGCGCCATGTGCATTTCGGCGGCGTTCATCAGGCCGTTCTGCTTGAAGGTTTCGTCCACCAGCGCCACCGGCAGCACGTAGTAGCCGGCCTCGGCGAGCGGCAGGGTGACGTGGGACAGCACGCTGTAGCTGGCCTTGATGTCCGGCGAGCTGTTGATTGGCGGCAGCACCAGGATGGAGGCGGGGTTGCTCTGCTTGAACGCGGTGTAGTCGTAGGGCGTGGGGGTGGCGCAGCCGCCGAGCAGGCCGGTCAACAGCAGCAGGGCCAGGGCTTTGCAGGGGTTGAAACGGATCATGGCGGGTTATCTCTCGGCGTTACGCAGCAGGAAGTCCATGTAGGCGGCGGACTCGGGGAACAGGCTCTTCTCGGTTTCGAACTGCTGGCGCACCTGGTCGGCCTTGCCGACCTGGGCGTAGAGCATGCCGAGGTGGGCGTGCAGGCCCGGTGGCGGCACGGCGTTGCGCGCGCGGGCTTCCTGCAGGCCGGCTTCCAGGGCGGCGATCTGCTGCTCCGGGCCGCTGCCGTCGTTCTTGAAGTGTGCGTAGACCTGTTCCTGGTAGCCGGCCCAGTGGTACAGCGGCTGGGGCTGGCTGACGCAGCCGCCCAGCAGGGTGGCCGAAGCCAGGGCGAGCAGCGTGGCGTACTTGTGCATCTGCATGTGGATTCCTTTCCTTGGGGTTATTGCGCCGGGCGCCAGGCGCCGCTGTCGACACCGCCGACCAGGTTGTTGACCGCTTCGCGGATGGCCAGGTCGAGGACCTTGCCGTTGAGGGTCGAGTCGTAGCTGGCGGTGCCGCCGAAGCCGATCACTTCGCGATTGGACAGGCTGTACTCGCCGGCGCCCTGGGCCGAGTAGACCACCTCGGAGGTGCGCACGTTGACGATGTTGAGGTTGACCTTGGCGTAGGCGATCTGCGATTTGCCGCGGCCGAGGATGCCGAACAGCTGGTGGTCGCCGACTTCCTTGCGGCCGAACTCGGTGACGTCGCCGGTCACCACGTAATCGGCTCCGCGCAACTGCTGGCTCTTCTGGGCGATCTGGCTTTCCTGCTGGATTTCCGCGAGGTTGTCGCGGTCGAGCACGTTGAAGCGATTGGACTGCTGCAGGTGGGTGATCAGGATGGTCTTGGCCTGGCCGCCGAGGCGGTCGACGCCGTCGGAGAACAGCCCGCGCATGTAGCTGGAGCGGTTGTCGAACTTGCCCACTGCGATCGGGTTGCGGGGGCCCTGGTAGACGCTATGGGCCGAGGCGACCTTGGCGACCTCGAGGGTGCGCGATTGCTCGGTGGCGCAGCCGCTCAGCAGGCCGAGCAGGCTGACGGCAATTAGGGTTCTTCTCATCTAGGCGTTCTCGTCGGGGGATTGATCCGGGGGGAGCTGGATGGCATGCGCGAGCCGCCGGCTGCGGGCAGGCGGTAGAAGGCGAGCTGGGGCAACAGCTGCGGGTGCGTCCATGACCATCGAGTCCTTGATCGGCGCACCCGCTGGGCGGTGGCCGGGCGTTGCTGGGGGGGCTGGGCGGTGGCGACAGCGTGGCTGCGACTGGGACCAGGCCCTGTTGTATCGGCCGCGGAGTCTACAAAAGCCCAGGGGTGCTGGCCAGTAGCCATTTGCTCGGCGGCGGCGCTGGCTGTGAGCGAGTTCACGCCTGGGGCGGTTATGGGCGGCGAGGAGCCGAAGGGGGCGTGGATTGTTGCCGATCGGGCGGCGTAGGCGGGCGGTCAGGTCATTCAAGCCGCCTGACGCCACGGCGCAGCGTCAGGCGGCACGACTGGTGCAACAACGTGCCCGCTCGCGGACTAGGCGGCCTTCGCATGCCTGACCCGTTCCACCGTCACCGGCACCGGGCGGCATACGGTGTTGCAGACCGGCGAGTGTTCCTTGGCGAACGTGAGCAGGTCGTCCAGCTCCGCGTCGCTGCAGTCCGCCTCGATGTCCATCTTGATGCGGATCTGCTCGTAGCCGACCGGCACGGCAGCATTCAGGTCGAGCAGGCCCTGCACGTCGATGCTGCCTTGCAGTTCGGTGGATAGCCTGCGGATCTGGATACCGCGCGCGGCGGCGTGCAGCACGGTGGTGGTGGTCACGCAGCCGGCCAGGGCGTGCAGCAGGAACTCGACGGGATTGGCGCCCTCGTTGCCGCCGAGCAGCACCGGCGGTTCGCCATTGATGAACTCGAATGAAACGCTGCGCGAGGTGTCCTCGGCCCCGGCGCCATAGAAGTCCTTGATGGTCGAGCGGTTCTCGCCGCCGTCGATCCATTGGTTGCGAGCGCGGAACTCGAAACGTGCCAGGCTTGGATCGTTCTTGATGGCCTCCACGGTCTGCGTCATCTGCTGTACGTTCAGGCCGTTGCGCGTTTGGCTTTTTAGGGTTGTCATGGTGTCCTCCGGCGCCGCTTGCTTTTGTCGCGGCGCATCTACGATAGGCGCGTAAGTACCCGGCAGTAAGATGGCTTTTGGCCAAAACAGGGGCGATCGTGCCACTGAATGAGGAGGCCGCCTTGAACCGTTCAGAAACGGGGCCGGTGGACGTCCTGATCGTCGCGGTCGCCGAGACCGCCGGCTCGTCCCTCTACGGCATGGTGGATGTGCTGCTGGCCGCGGGGCACGTGTGGCAGAGCCTGGTGAGCGGGGAACCGGGCCGCGCGCTGTTCCGGGTGCGCATCGTCTCGCCCGGCAGGGCGCCCTTCACCTGCGGCAATGGCATTCCCGTGGTGCCCGCCTGTGCGGTCGCCGACGAGCCCAGGGCGGGCATCCTGATCCTGCCCGAACTCTGGCTGCGACCCGATGAAGGCCTGCACGGCCGCTACCCCGAGCTGATGGCGTGGATCCGCCGCCAGTATGCCGAGGGGGCCACCCTCTACTCCGCCTGTTCCGGCGCGGTCATGCTGGCCGAGAGCGGCCTGCTCGATGGCTGCGAGGCCACCTCCCATTGGGGCTATCGGGAGCTGTTCAGCAAGCACTATCCCAAGGTGTGCTTCCGCCCGGAGCCGAACCTGGTGTTCGCCAACAGTTCGGGGCGTATCGTCACCGCGGGGGGCACGACCTCCTGGCACGACCTGGCGATCCATATCATTGCCCGCCACGGCAGCCCGGGGGAGGCGCTGCGGGTGGCCAAGGTCTACCTGCTCAAGTGGCACGATGAGGGCCAGCTGCCCTATGAATCCCTGGTCCGCCGGACCTTGCACGGGGATACCGTGGTGCGCGCCTGCGAGGCGTGGCTGGCCGAGCACTTCCGGGCGAGCGGGGTGATCCATGGCGTGGTCGAGCAGGCGCAGGTGCCCGCGCGCACCCTGAAGCGACGCTTCAAGGCGGCTACCGGCAGCTCGCTGATCGAGTACCTGCAGAACCTGCGGATCGAGGAGGCGAAGCGCCTGCTGGAGTCCGGCTCGCTGCCGGTGGACGAGATCAGCGCCGCCGTCAGCTACGACGACCCGTCATTCTTTCGCCGCTTGTTCAAACGCTGCACGGGCCTCACCCCGAGCCAGTATCGCCGCCTTTTCCACCCGGTGTTGAAGGCCACGGGCCACGGCCCCGAAGGCTGAACGCCGAGCGGGGGCCAGGCGGGTCATGGTGTCGGGCGGGGTCGGTTTTGGCCGGCGGACTGCCAGTGCGGATCGGCCCAGTGTTCCAGCAGGAAGTCGATGAAGCAGCGCACCTTGGGCGCCAGCAGGCGGCCGCTGGGGTAGACCGCCCAGATGCTCGATTGCGCCTCGAGCGGGTAGTTGGGCAGCACCGGCACCAGGCGGCCGTCGGCCAGCTCCTGATGGATGCTCCACAGCGACTGAATGCTGATGCCCTGGCCGTTGAGGGCGGCGTCGCGCAGGCTCTCGCCGTGGTTGCTGCGTAGCGGGCCGCTGACCCGCACCACGGACTTCTCGCCAGTGGCGTGGCGCAGGGTCCAGCTGTGCTGTTCGTGCAGCACCAGGCACTGGTGCCGGGCCAGGTCGGCGGGCACTCGCGGCGTGCCCTGGCGTGCGAGGTAGGCCGGCGCGGCGCAGAGGATGCGCGTGCTGTCGGCCAGCCTGCGCGCGACCAGGCCCGGGTCGACCTGCGGGGCGATGCGGATGCCGAGGTCGAGGCCGTCCTGCACCAGGTCGACGACCCGGTCGGACAGCTGCAGGTCGACCTTGAGCGTCGGGTAGCGCTCCAGGAAGCGCGCCAGCGCCGGGCCGAGGTGCAGCCGGCCGAAGGAGGCCGAGCAGGTGATGCGCAGGGTGCCGCTCGGCTGCTGCGCCGGGGCGCTCAGGGCGGCCCGCGCCTCGGCCATGGTGTCGACCAGGCGTTGCGCGTAGTCGGCGAACACCCGGCCGTCCTCGCTGAGGCTGAGGGCCCGGGTGCTGCGGTGAAACAGGCGCGCGCCCAGGCGTTTCTCCAGCTGGGCCAGGCGGTGGCTGACCACCGCCGGTGACAGGTGCGCCTCGCGGGCGGCGGCGCTGAGGTTGCCGAGGGCGGCGATGCGCAGGAACAGCTGGAGGTCGTCTTCGTTCATTTTCAAAAAATATCGAACAGAGCTGGCACTGGTTGCCTGATTATCGCTGCTTGTTGCCGCTAATACACTGTCGCCATCCATACAGGAGAGGCGACCATGAAAGCGCAGGTACTCTATCGACCGGGCGAGCCCGAGCAGTTCAGCTATCAGGAGTGGCCCAAGCCCGAGCCGGGGCCGGGCGAGGTGCTGGTGCGACTGCACGCCACCAGCGTCAATCCGGCCGACTGCAAGATGCGCCGCAGCGGTTCGGCGCTGGCCCCGGATTTACCGGCGGTGCTCGGCGCCGACCTGGCCGGCGAGGTGGTGGCGCTGGGCGCGGGCGTCAGCGGGTTCGCCCTAGGGGACGCAGTGTTCGGCTGCGCCGGCGGGGTGCGCGGCATGCATGGCAGCTACGCCGAATACATCGCCGCCGATGCACGCCTGCTGGCCCCGTGCCCGCGCCGTCTGAGCCCGCGTCAGGCGGCGGCGCTGCCGCTGGCCGGCATCACCGCCTATGAAGGGTTGATCGATCGCGCGCGGCTGGCGCCGGGGCAGCGCGTGCTGGTCTACGGCGCGAGTGGCGGCGTCGGCCATCTCGCCGTGCAGATCGCCAAGGCGTGCGGGGCCCACGTGACGGCGGCGATATCGACGCCGAGCAAGGCCTCCCTGGTCCTGTCCCTGGGCGCCGATGAGGTGGTGCTGTACCGCGAGGAGAGTCCCGAGCAGGCCGCGCAGCGCCTCACCGACGGGCTGGGTTTCGACCTGGTGTTCGATACGTTGGGTGGCGACAACCTCAACGTCGCCATCCAGGCCGCACGTCCGCAGGGACAGGTGGTGACCCTGGTGGCGCGGCAGAGCTACGACCTCGGCGGCGCCTTCGCCAAGGGCCTGAGCATCCATATCCTGTTCATGCTGATTCCGATGCTGCACGACCTGGGTCGCGCCCGCCACGGCGAGATCCTCGGCGAGTTGGCGCGGTTGGCCGATGACGGCCTGATCACGCCGCTAGTGGATCCGCAGCGCTTCGCCCTGGCGGAGCTGGCGGCGGCCCATCGCCATTTGGAAAGCGGTGCGGCGCTCGGCAAGGTGGTGGTGGATATCCTCGATGCCGAGGCGCGTCCGCAGTCCTAGTCCCAGCGGCTCAGGCATAGGCCTGGAGCAGCCAGAGCGCCGCCATGCCCACCGCCAGGGTCAGCAGCACCTGACGGGTGCGCCAGGCGACGAATGCCGCCAGGGCGCCGGCCAGCAGGCGCTCATTGCCCAGGGACAGGTCGACGGCGCCGTCGACGTTGACCAGGGCCGGCAGCACCAGGGCCGCCATCACCGCGGCCGGGACGAAACGCAGGGCGCGCTGCAGGTAGGGCGGTGGGCTGCGGCGGCCGAGCATCTCGATGAACGACAGGCGCAGGGCGTAGGTGCCGACGCCGATGGTGAGAATGATCAGCCAGGCCGTGGTGTTGCTGGTCATGGGGCGTCCTTCGCGGGCGGTCGGGTGTCGATGGGCGGCGGGGCGGGTGGCTGCAGCTGTTCCACCAGCAGGCCGGCGGTGATACCGCTGGCCGCCGCCAGAAACAGCCCCAGGTTGTACGGCAGGCGCGCGGCCAGCACCGCGACCACGCCGCCGGTCAGGGCCGCGGCCAGGGTCGCGCGGTCGACAATCGAGGGGATCAGCAGCACCAGGAAGGACAGCGGAATGGTGAACTCCAGGGACCAGCTCGCCGGCACCCCGGCGCCGAGAAAGATGCCGGCGGCGCAGGAGGCCACCCAGACCAGCCACAGCGGCAGCCCCGCGCCCAGGTAATAGAGGTGCTTGGCCGGGGCCTTCGGCTCGAGGGTGTAGCGGGTGATGCTCAGCGCATAGGCCTGATCGGTGAGCAGGTAGGCCAGGGGCCAGCGCCAGCGCCCGCTCAGGCCCTGGAAGTGCGGGGCGATCGAGGCGCTGTACATGGTGAAGCGCGCGTTGATGACCAGCGCCGTGAGGATGATCACCAGCGGCAGGGTGCCGAGGTCCATCAGTTGCGCGGCCACCAGTTGCGCCGTCCCGGCGAAGATCACGAACGACATGGCCAGGGCGGCGCTGGGCGACAGTCCGGCGTCGATGGCGGCGATGCCGGCGATCATGCCGAACGGAATCAGCCCGGGAAGCAGCGGGGCGACTGCCTTGGCGCCGGCGGTGAAGGCCGGGTGTGCTGAGAGGGCCATGCTGTCTCCTGACGCTGCCTGTCTGTGGGTGCCTGCCGGCGCATGCGGTGGTGGGGAGACGCCTTGCCGGCACGACACGGCACAAGCTTAGGGCGCCGGGCGCGGGCCCGGTGTTCCATTCACGACGCCCGATTGCCCTCGGCCAGGCCGGCCGGTGTTTCGTAGCGGCCGCGCTCGGCAACCGTGCGTCGGCCCGGGTCGCGCTGCGCTCAACTCTGTTTCTCGGTAGTCGATAACCCGGCAAGGCTGTCATCAGGCGGCTATTTGTGCACAATGCTGTATCCAAAGTAGCCGTCAATCGACAATAACAACGGGAGACCTTCCATGCGCCTCTGGCAACGCAGCATTCAGTGGCAGTTGATCCTCAGCATGGGTGCGGCCCTGCTCGCCAGCATCCTCATCGTGGTGGGCATCTACACGGCGGTGGTCAATCGCCTGGCCGAGCGCTACCTGGTCGAGGAGGCGCTGCCGGCGAGCATCCTGGCCATTCGCAACGACCTCGAGCGGGTCCTGGCCGAACCCCTCACCGCGGCGCGCGGCATCGCCCAGAACAGCCTGGTGGCGGACTGGCTGGGCAGCGGCGAGGATTCCGCCCAGCGCGACGCCTTCGCCCGCTACCTGGCCGGCGTGCAGGCGCAGCAGAAGGCCCTGGTGACCTTTATCGTGGCCCTGGACAGCGGCAACTACTTCACCGGCCAGGGGCTCAAGCGCACCCTGACCCGCGGCCCGGCGGACAACGGCTGGTTCTACGGCTTCGTCGACAGCGGCAAGGAGCGCTCGCTGGATATCGACATCGACCAGAGCACCCGCCAACCGACCCTGTTCATCAACCAGCGGGTCGCGGTCGGCGGCAAGACCCTGGGGGTGGCCGGCCTCGGCTTCAGCCTCAGCGCCATGTCGGAGATGATCCGCGACTTCCGCTTCGGCGAGGCCGGGCGGGTCTACCTGGTCAGCGCCGATGGACGGGTCAAGGTGCACCCGCAGTCGGAGCTCAACGACAGCCGCGAACTGGCGCAACTGGTCGGCGCCGAGGCGGCTGGCGGCCTGCTCGGCAAGCGTCGCGAGGCCCTGCGCTTCCAGCGTGATGGTGAAGCCTACCTGGCCATCGCCCAGCCCTTGCAGGCCCTGGACTGGTTGCTGGTCAGCGAGATTCCCGAGGCGGAAATCTACGCCGAGGCGCGCCAGGCCCTGTGGACCAGCAGTTTGATCGGCATAGCCGTGGCCCTGCTGTTCCTCGGCCTGGTGGTGTTGCTGGCCCGGGGCCTGGTGCGGCCGATTCGCCAGGTCACCGCCGCCCTGGTGGAGATCGGTGGCGGCGGCGGCGACCTGACCCGCCGCCTGGACGAGTCGCGGGCCGACGAGCTGGGCGACCTGGCCCGTGGCTTCAACCGCTTCATCGGCAGCCAACGCAGCCTGATCGGCGACGTGCTGACCACCAGCGAGCGCCTGCGCAGCGCGGTCGGCCAAGTCGCCCAGGTGGTGGAGAACACCGCCGACCGTGCCGGCCGCCAGCAGGAAATGACCGACATGGTGGCCACCGCGGTGCATGAGATGGGCCTCACCGTGCAGGAGATCGCGCGCAATGCCAGCAGCGCCGCGCAGGCCTCCCACAGCGCCCGCGACGAGGCGCAGCAGGCGCGCCAGGTGGTCGGCGAGTCGATCACCCATATCGAGAAAATGTCCAGCGAGATCGGCGGTGCGGCCGAGGCGGTCGGCGAACTGGCCAACCAGGTGGCGTCGATCGACCAGGTGCTGGCGGTCATTCGCGGCATCTCCGAGCAGACCAACCTGCTGGCGCTCAACGCCGCCATCGAGGCGGCGCGCGCCGGCGAGATGGGCCGTGGCTTCGCCGTGGTCGCCGACGAGGTGCGTACCCTGGCCAGCCGCACCCAGAGCTCCACCGACGAGATCCAGGACATGATCCAGCGCCTCAAGCAGGGCGCCGACACCGCGGTCAGCTCGATGCACGCCGGGCAGGCCGCCACCGGCACCGGCGTGCAGGCCAGCCAGCGCACCGGCCAGTCGCTCGGCGCGATCACCGAGCAGGTGGAGAAGATCAGCGACATGAACACCCAGGTGGCCGCGGCCACCGAGGAGCAGTCGTCGGTCACCGAGGAGATCAATCGCAACGTCCAGGGCATCGCCGACCTGGCCCACGCCACCGCCGGCGAGGTGTTGGGCTGCCGCGAGGATTGCCGCAGCCTCAGCGCCCTGGCCGAGGACCTGGCCAAGCAGATGGGCAGCTTCCGCCTCTAGCCCGCTATCGGCTGCCTGGCCTGTCTTCGCTCAGGCCAGGGCCAGGCGGTTGCGCCCGGCGTCCTTGGCCAGGTAGAGGGCGTCGTCGACGCGCTTGAAGAAGGCCTCGGCGCTGGCGTCGCGCTCCGGCGCGAAGCAGCCGACACCGAGGCTGGCGGTCAGCGGCAGGGTGTTGCCCTGAACGTCGAAACCCTTATCTTCCAACTCCTGGCGAAAGCTCTCCGCCAGGTGCTGGGCCTGGCCGAGCGGGGTGTTGGGCATCAGCACGCCGAATTCCTCGCCGCCCAGGCGCAGCAGGGCGTCGCTGTCACGCCGGAACACCTGGCGCATGCGCTCGGCGAAGGCGCTGAGGCAGGCGTCGCCGCAGGCATGGCCGTGCTCGTCGTTGATCCGCTTGAAGAAGTCGATGTCCAGCAGCACCAGGGACAGCGGCTCGCCCTGGCGGTGGGCGTTGGCCACCATCACCGGGAACAGGCTGTTGAACTGATAGCGATTGCCCAGCTGGGTCAGGCTGTCGGTGCGGCTGAGCTCTTCGAGGTCGCGTTGCTGCTCGAGCAGCTTGAGCTCCAGGTTCAGATGGTTGTGATAGACCTGACGGTTGCGGCTGAGGGCCATTACCAGGTAGCTGAGGTAGACGATCAGGGCGATGAAATGGCCCCGTTGCGCCTGCCAGTCCAGGGCCAGGACCAGCAGGCCGGGCAGGTAGAACAGCGGCAGGAGCAGCAGGGACAGGTGTTTGCGCATGGCCAGGTGGTACACGCTGGCGGTGCTGAAGGCGATGGTGGCCATCATCGCGACGACCCGCGAACCCTCGAACGCCGCGCTGTACAGCGTCCAGCCCAGCGCCAGGCCCCAGCCCAGGGCGCTCAGCAGGATCAGCGCCCAGTGTCGACTGAGCCAGCGCTGCAGCAGGTGCTGGGCGTTCTGCGCCGGCAGGCGATGGCCCAGGCGCAGGAGCAGCAGCAGGCCGAAGTAGGCGATGCCGGCCAGGCCGAGGGGCCATTGCTCGCTCGGCTGGTTGCTCAACAGCCACACCAGCAACCAGGCCACCAGGTAATAGAAGCCGGCGAGGAAGGAGCGTGCGCGTATGTCCTGTGCTTGGCGCCAGAGGGCGAAAGCGGCAGGCTCATGGGGTAATTCGCTATAGGTCATTGCAGGAGATCACTAGAGCAGCCGAGTTAGAGCATAGCGCTTCTGTGGCGGCAGCAGTGTCGAACGGCCTTTTGGCGGTCCTGCGGCCGAACCCGGGTGGTTCGGCCTGGCCGAGGCGATAGAGGAGGGGCGGGACCTAGCGCAGGATCAGCAGCGGGCCATTGCTGGAGCGCAGCAGGTGGCTGGTGGTGCTGCCGACCAGGAACTGGCGGATCCGCGAGTGGCCGTAGGCGCCCATCACCAGCAGGTCGATGCCATGCTCGGCTTGGTAGGCGTGCAGGGTCGGTTCGACTTCGCCGGCACGGATCGCCAGGTGCACCTCGGCGGCCGAGCCCTGCAAGGCGCGCTCGGCGGCCTTGAGCTGTTCCCTGGCCTCAACGGTGTCGGCGCCGACCATCACCAGGTGGCAGGGCAGGCCCTTGAGCAGCGGGCTGGCGGCGATCAGCTCGATGCCCTTGCGCGCGGTGGCGCTGCCGTCGAAGGCGAACAGGTAGCTCCGGGGCGCCTGGAATTCACCGCAGCTGACCAGGATCGGCCGCTGCAGGGTGCGGATGGCGTTCTCCAGGTGGCTGCCGACCTGTTCGGTCTGGCTGGCGCTGGCCTCGCCCTGGCGGCCGATCACCAGCAGGCGGATGTCCTGCTGCAGCTCGCCGAGGCTGTCGACCAGGTCGCCGTGGCGCTGGCGCAACTGGATGTCGCCGATACCGGCGGCGGTGGCGCGGGCCTTGGCCGCCTCGAGCATCAGGTGGCCCTGCTCCAGGGCCAGCTTGCTGCGCTTCTCGTCCAGTTCGGCCAGCTCCTCGAGCAGGTGTTCGCGGCTGCCCAGGCCGATGGCGCCGGACAGGTCCTGGCGCTGCGGGTACTGCACCTGGTCCAGCACGTGGAGGAAGCTCAGCGGCGCCTGCAGGCGCTGGCTGGCCCAGGCGGCGTAGTCGCACACTGCGGGGGCGGCCGGCGAACCGTCGATACATGCCATTACGTGGCTCATGCTGTTGCTCCTTAGTGGCCCATCAGGTTGTCGACGGCGTCGGGCTTGTCGTGCACGCCGAAGCGGTCGACGATGGTGGCGCTGGCCTGATTGAGGCCGAGCACCTCGACTTCGGTGCCTTCGCGGCGCAGCTTGAGCACCACCTTGTCCAGCGCGGCGACCGCGGTGATGTCCCAGAAGTGCGCGCGCGACAGGTCGATGCTGACCTTATCAAGGGCTTCCTTGAAGTCAAAGGCGTTGCCGAACTTGTCGGCGGAGGCGAAGAACACCTGGCCGACCACCTTGTAGCTGCGCTGCTTGCCGTTCGCGTCGATTTCGGAGTCGATATACAGGAAGTGGCCGATCTTGTTGGCGAAGAACAGCGCCGCCAGCAGCACGCCGACGAACACGCCGTAGGCCAGGTTGTGGGTGTAGACGGTGACCGCCACGGTGGCCAGCATCACCAGGTTGGTCGACAGCGGGAAGCTCTTGAGGTTGCGGATCGAGTCCCAGCTGAAGGTGCCGATCGACACCATGATCATCACCGCCACCAGGGCGGCCATGGGGATCTGGCTGACCCAGTCGGAGAGGAACACCACCATCAGCAGCAGCACCGCACCGGCCACCAGGGTCGACAGGCGTCCGCGACCGCCGGATTTCACGTTGATCACCGACTGGCCGATCATCGCGCAGCCGGCCATGCCGCCGAGCAGGCCGCTGGCGATGTTGGCCACGCCCTGGCCCTTGCACTCGCGGTTCTTGTCGCTGCCGGTGTCGGTCAGGTCGTCGATGATGGTGGCGGTCATCATCGACTCCAGCAGGCCGACCACGGCCAGGGCGGCGGCGTAGGGGAAGATGATCGCCAGGGTCTCGAAGGTCAGCGGCACCTCGGGCCAGAGGAAGACCGGCAGGGTGTCCGGCAGCTCGCCCATGTCGCCGACGGTGCGGATGTCCAGGCCCATGAGCATGGCCACGGCGGTCATCGACAGGATGCACACCAGCGGCGAGGGAATCACCTTGCCGACCTTGGGCACGTAGGGGAACAGGTAGATGATGCCCAGGCCGGCGGCGGTCATGGCGTACACATGCCAAGTCACATCCGTGAGCTCGGGTAATTGGGCCATAAAGATCAGAATCGCCAGGGCGTTGACGAAGCCGGTGACCACCGAGCGCGAGACGAAGCGCATCAGGCTGCCGAGCTTGAGGTAACCGGCGCCGATCTGCAGCACCCCGGTGAGCAGGGTCGCGGCCAGCAGGTACTGCAGGCCGTGGTCCTTGACCAGGGTCACCATGACCAGGGCCATGGCCCCGGTGGCGGCGCTGATCATCCCCGGACGGCCGCCGACGAAGGCGATCACCACGGCGATGCAGAAGGAGGCGTAGAGGCCGACCTTGGGATCGACCCCGGCGATGATCGAGAAGGCGATGGCCTCGGGGATCAGCGCCAGGGCGACCACCAGGCCGGCGAGCACGTCGCCGCGGATGTTGAATAACCAGGTTTGTTTCAGGCTGTGCAGCATCGGCTGTTCCAAGGGCTGTGCTCCGCCGGCGTGAACAGGCAGCGGGTGGAGCGGGTGAGCGACAGAAGGTATCAGGGGGCAGCGCCCGGCTCGGGCATGAGTGCGGGCCGAACCAGGCGCGCACCCGGCGCGCGGGGACGAACAACATAGGCGCGCATCGGCGGCTGGCGTGACGCTCGGAGCCGCGCGATTGGCCAGGCTACGTTCCCGGCGGGCCAAAAAGGGCGCATACCCTACCACAGCGGGGCCTGCGCCGCACCCGCAGGGCCGGCGCGATTGGGACTGGTCGTGGTGGATCGGCCGGATGCCGGTGATGGTCAGTTGCAAGCCGACGAGCCTGCACGGAGCGCCATGCGCGCAATGGCCAGCACTACGCCGGCGTCCTGCTTAGCCGAGGCTTTTCTCCATCTGCACCAGGGCCACCCGGCGGCCCGCAAAATCCTGGCGTTCGACGATGTCGCGGGCGCGGTAACCGAGGCGGGCGTAGAGCAGCAGGCCGGCGGCGTTGTCGTTGTGGCAGGACGCGCGCATGCAGGCGGCATTGAAGTCCTCTAGGGCCTGGCGCTCCATCTCGCCGATCAGGTAGTGGGCGACGCCCTGGCCGCGGGCCCAGGGGGCGATCATCAGGTTGCCGAGGGCGCAGAACTCGTTCGGCTGCGCCTGGTAGAAATTGGCGAAGCCGGCGACCCGGCCGTCCAGCAGCGCCACCGTGCTGTTGCTGCGCTCGGCCATGGCCGTCGCCAGCTGCGCGACGCTCAGCGGCCAGCTGGCCCTGGGGTAGCTGAAGAACAGCTCCTGGGCGTTCTGCGGGAACTCGACCACGCTCGCCAGATCGGCGGGGCTGGCGGGGCGGTGGCTGGGTCGGGCGGGGTGATTCATGGAGGCTCCTGCTGGCCGGTGCAATGAAGGGTTTACTGATAGCAGCGCCGCACGCGTGGCACAACTTGGGCTAGTGCGGCGGATACTGGCCGAGCACCTTGGCCACCGTCTGGCGAATCGCCGTGTCGCGCTCGCGCGGGTCGCGGTAGTCGCCGCGCAGGCTTTGCGCCGCGCTGCCGCGCCACACCAGCTGGTTGTCTTGGCCGTCGAACAGGTCGATCTGCAGGGTGCCGACCTGATAGTCGAGGGTGCGCGTCTCGACATAGGCCGGGCCGCCCCAGACGCCGCCCCAATGTCCGCTCCAACCGCCGCCGTAGCTGGTGCTGACCTGCTGCTGGCGCTCGTCGACGATCAGCCAGGCCTGCACCCGCAGGTCGCCACTGGTGCCGGGCGGCGCGGCGCGCAGTCCGCGTTGTTCCAGCTGCTCGGTGATGGCCGCGCGCAGGCGCTGCTCGGTCAGGCCGCTGTTGAGCCTGGGGTCGTCGGGCCTGTACTGCACGGCCGGCTCCTGCCAGCTCCAGCTCTGGTAGCGGGCGAAGTCGCGCTGCGGGTCGAAGTCGCGGCTGAGGCGGGTGGTCTGGCAAGCCGTCGTCAGCAGCAGGGTGGCGATCAGTAGCAGGGGCAGGCGCATGCTCGGGTCTCCTCATCGCCGCGGTCCGGGACGAGCCCGCGCGGCGTTGCTCGGGTTGGCTCAGGCCGGTGGATAGTCTTGCAGGGCACGCTTGCAGGCGGCGCGCAGGGCGTCGGCGCGCTCGGCCTGGCTGCCGCCGCTGGGCAGCTCGGCGAGGCCTTGCCAGACCGGCTGGCCGTCACGGCGGTCGAACAGCTCGATGCTGACCACCAGGACCTCCACCTCGTAGGCGCGCTCCACCGGAATGCGGCCCCAGTAGCCCGGGTAGTCGGCGTAGTAGCCGCGATCGTGATAGCCGTCATAGTGATCGACCACCTGGCGGATGCGCCGCTCCAGGCGCAGCTCGCTGCGCACCCCGAGGTCGGCCACTGCCCCGCCCTGGGCCGGGCGCAGGCCGCGCTGATCGAGGGCGTTGCTCAGGGCCTCCTGCACCAGCTCGGCGCTGGCCCAGGCGCTGCCGGCCGGCGGCTGATCGTTGTGCCAGGTCCAGTTGCGGTAGCGCCTGTAATCACGCGGTGCCGCCGGGTAGGCGCTGCGATCCAGCTGGGTGGCCGCCTGGGCCGGTGCCGGCGGCAGGGGCATGGATTGCGCGGTATAGGGGTTGGGGCCCTGGCAGGCGGCCAGGGACAGGCACAGCAACAACAGGGCAAAGCGGGTCATCTTCCCTCCGGGTCAGCGCGGCCGGCAGATCCAGTGCAGATAGCGGCCCAGGCCGGCGAAGCTCGGGTGGCGGCGGTAGGCCAGCTCCATTTCCAGCAGGTCGATCGGTTCGGCCTTGGCCTGGAACTCCTGGCTCATGTAGTCGTGGAAAACCCGCACGCCACTCTGGCTTTCGACCCGCCAGTACTCGTCGAGTTGCACCGCCAGCTCGCGCGGGTCCAATGGCCGTTGCGGCGTCAGGCTGCTTTTCTCGCCGGCGAACTCGGCCTTGCGCAGCTTGCGGAAGTGGCCCTTGAGCAGGTTGCGGTAGATCAGCGCATCCTTGTTGTAGAAGGCCAGCGACAGCCAGCCG
Source organism: Pseudomonas sp. LPB0260 (assembly GCF_013388395.1). NCBI lineage: Bacteria > Pseudomonadati > Pseudomonadota > Gammaproteobacteria > Pseudomonadales > Pseudomonadaceae > Pseudomonas > Pseudomonas sp. LPB0260. The sequence continues at coordinate 1,908,146 of NZ_CP058247.1, forward strand.
CCCGGCGCCGTGAGCTGGTGCAGCACCGGCAGGATGGCCTGGGGTTCGGCCAACCATTCCAGCACCGCATGGCAGACCACCAGGTCGTAGGGCTGGTTGAGCTGGCCGAGCAGGTCCTGCCAGGGGGCCTGGATGAAGGTGGCCGGTTGGCCAGCGCCGGCGAAGCGCGCGCGAGCGCCCTCGAGCATCGGCGCGGCGGGTTCGGCGAGGGTCACCAGGTGGCCACGGCCGGCCAGCCACAGGGCCATGTGGCCGAGGCCGGCGCCGATGTCGAGCACCCGCAGCGGCCGGTCGGGCAGCGCCTCGGCCAGGTCGGCCTGGAGCACCGCCAGGCGGATCGCGCCCTTGGCGCCGCCGTAGATCTTCTCGGCGAAACGGGTGGCCAGCTCGTCGAAATGACGGTCCTTCATCGGGCGAAACGCCGTTCGCTGTCGGCCAGCTTGGCGCGCACCGCCTGCTCCAGGTCGATGCCCAGCTCGCTGCACAGCAGCAACAGGTAGAGCACGATATCGCCGACTTCCTGGCCGGCGTGCGCCAGCTGCTCGGGAGCGAGCTGGCGCGACTGTTCCTCGCTGAGCCACTGGAAGATCTCCACCAGCTCGGCCATCTCCACGCTGGCAGCCATGGCCAGGTTCTTCGGGCTGTGGAATTGGCGCCAGTCGTTGCGGTCGCGGATGGCGTGCAGGCGGGCGGTGAGTTCGGCGAGGTCCATGGGGCTCCGGCGTGAGTGATCGGCTGAGGGCGCATTGTTTCATGGGGTCGGAGTGCCGGCCAGCGCCCGAGCGGGCGCCCATGGACTAGCCTGAGCCTCATGCCAGTGCCGCACCCCGAGGAACCCGCCATGAATTCGCTGCGCCGCGTCGCCATCGTCGGTGGCAACCGCATTCCCTTCGCCCGCGCCAACGGCGCCTATGCCACGGCAAGCAACCAGGACATGCTCGGCAGTGCCCTGGACGGTCTGGTGGAGCGCTTCAACCTGCACGGCGAGCGTCTCGGCGAGGTGGTGGCCGGGGCGGTGCTCAAGCATGCGCGCGACTTCAACCTGACCCGCGAGTGCGTGCTGGGCTCGCGCCTGGCGCCCGAGACGCCGGCCTACGACCTGCAGCAGGCCTGCGGCACCGGCCTGGAGGCGGCGCTGCTGGTGGCCAACAAGATCGCCCTCGGGCAGATCGACTGCGGCATCGCCGGTGGCGTCGACACCACCTCCGACGCGCCGATCGCGGTCAGCGAGGGCCTGCGCAAGATTCTCCTGGAGGCCAATCGCGGCAGGCGCACCGTCGACAAGCTCAAGAGCCTGCTCAAGCTGCGTCCGCGCCACCTGGCGCCGTCCCTGCCGCGCAATAGCGAGCCGCGTACCGGGCTGTCCATGGGCGAGCACTGCGAGCGGATGGCGCAGACCTGGGGCATCCCGCGCGACGAGCAGGATCGCCTGGCCGTGGCCAGTCATCAGAATCTCGCCGCGGCCTATGCCGAGGGCTGGCAGGACGACCTGCTCACCCCCTTCCGCGGCCTGACCCGCGACCAGAACCTGCGCCCGGACATCGACCTCGACCGGCTCGCCGACCTTTCGCCGGTGTTCGACCGCGGGCTGAACGGCACCCTGACCGCGGCCAATTCGACCCCGCTGACCGACGGCGCCTCGCTGGTGCTGCTGGCCAGCGAGGACTGGGCCAAGGCCCGCGGCCTGCCGGTGCTGGCCTATTTCAAGGACGGCGAGGCGGCGGCGGTGGATTTCGTCGGCGGCCAGGAGGGCCTGTTGATGGCTCCGGTGTACGCCGTGCCGCGGTTGCTGGCACGCAACGGCCTGCGCCTGCAGGACTTCGACTACTACGAGATCCACGAAGCCTTCGCCGCCCAGGTGTTGTGCACCCTCAGGGCCTGGGAGGACGCCGACTACTGCAAGCGCCGCCTGGGCCTGGCGCAACCGCTGGGCGCCATCGACCGCCAGCGGATGAACGTCAAGGGCAGTTCCCTGGCCGCCGGCCACCCGTTCGCTGCCACCGGCGGGCGCATCGTCGCCAACCTGGCCAAGCTGCTGGCGGTGGCCGGGCAGGGGCGCGGTCTGATCTCGATTTGCGCGGCGGGCGGCCAGGGTGTGACCGCGATCCTGGAAAGGTAATCCAATAGCCGTGGCCGCTCGTCATCGCGGCCACGCGATGTACGCAACTCCATGATTGAGGGCGGTCCCGCCGGTTGGGGCCGCCTTTTTTTTGTGCCTGAACCGAGCCCGCCTGGCCGCGACGTCGGCGTTCAGCCGCCTTACTGCCGCTGCCAGGCCTGCCAGCGCTCGGCGATGGCCTCGCCGTGCTTGCTCCAGTATTTGAAATCCAGGGTCACCTGGCTGTCGCTGTGGGCGCTGGGCAGGTTGTCCGCCAGCACCGCCGGCACCTTGCCCTGGCTCTCCAGGTTGACCGGGGCATAGCCACTGAGGATGGCGAAGTCGGCCTGGGCTTGGGGACTGCTGGCGAAACCGAGGAAGCGCTTGGCCGCTGCGGCGTTCTTGCTGCCGCGCGGGATCACCAGGAAGTCGCCGCTGACCAGGTTCTGCTGCCAGCCGATCCCCACCGGCGCCCCGCTTTGCTGCAGGGCATTGACCCGGCCGTTCCAGAACATGCCCAGGCTGGCCTCGCCCGAGGTCAACAGGCGCTGGGACTCCTCGCCGCCGTCCCACCAGAGAATGTCCGCCTTGATCTGCTCGAGCTTGGCGAAGGCGCGATCCAGGTCCAGCGGGTAGAGGCGTTGTGGATCGACGCCGTCGGCCAGCAAGGCCATCTCCAGCACGCCGGGGCTCGGCCATTTGTACAGCGCGCGCTTGCCGGGGAAGTTGTCGGTGTCGAACAGCGCCGCCCAGTTCCGCGGTTGAGCGGGCAGGCGCTCGCTGTTGTAACCGAGGACGAAGGAGAAGTAGAAGGAACCCACGGCGTAGAGGGTGACGAAGCGCGGGTCGATCTGCGGCTGGGCGATCAGCTTGAAGTCCATGGGTTCGAGCAGGCCTTCGCGGCCGGCACGCAGGGCGAAGTCGGGCTCGACGTCGACCACGTCCCAGGTCACCTCGCCGCTCTCGACCATGGCCTTGAACGCGGCGTAGTCGGTGGGGCCGGCCTGTTTCACGGCGATGCCGGTCGCCCGGGTGAAGGGCTCCGCCCAGGCTTTTTGTTGGGCGGACTGGGTCGAACCGCCCCAACTGACGAAGGTCAGGCTCTCTTGCGCCTCAGCGACTTGGCAGCCCATCCACAAGGCGCCCAACAGGACGAAAACCGGTCTTGCCAACCCCATAACCAACCCCCACTCGTGCGGCGAATCCATCCAGTGATCGATCGCGATCTAATTGTGGGATTCGGTATACCAGTATGCCGTGATACATGCCTAGACCGGCCGCACATTTATACGATCTGGTTATTAGCGTCGTGCCGCGGATGCGCATCTTCGCGGCTGAACGAAAAAAGCCGGATCATTGCTGATCCGGCTTTGCTGTGTGGCTCAGGTGGGGCTCAGCGGAACGCCGGCACCACGTGCTTGATGAACAGCTCCAGGGACTTCTTCTTTTCCTCGTGGGACAGGCCGTTGTCGGCCCAGAAGCTGAACTCGTCGACGCCAAGCTCCTGGTAGTGGCGGATGCGGGCGATGATCTGCTCGGGGGTGCCGATCATGGTGTTCTTGTGGATGTTCTCCAGTTCGAACTCCGGGCGTTCCTTGAACTTCTCCTCCGGGCTCGGCGGCAGCAGGCCGTTGACCGGGGTCTGCTTGTTGCCGAACCAGGCGTCGAAGGTGCGGTAGAAGCGCGAGATGGCCTTGGCGCCGACCATCCAGCCCTCGGGGTCGTCGCTGCTGTGCACGTGGGTATGGCGCAGCACCATCAGTTGCGGGCGTGGCACCTCGGGGTTGTTGGCCAGGGCGGTCTCGAACTTGTTCATCAGGTCGACCACTTCCTCGTCGCCCTTCATCAGCGGGGTGACCATCACGTTGCAGCCGTTCTTCACCGCGAAGTTATGCGAGTCGGGGTCGCGGGCGGCGATCCACACGGGCGGGCCGGGCTGCTGCACCGGCTTGGGCGAGGAGGTGGAGCTGGGGAACTTCCAGAGCTCGCCGTCGTGGGCGTAGTCGCCCTGCCACAGGGCCTTGACCACCGGGACCATCTCGCGCAGGTGCTGGCCACCCGAGGAGGCCGGCATGCCACCGGCCATGCGGTCGAATTCGTACTGGTAGGCGCCGCGGGCCAGGCCCACTTCCATGCGACCGTTGCTGATCACGTCGAGCAGGGCGCACTCGCCGGCCACGCGGATGGGGTGCCAGAACGGCGCGATGATGGTGCCGGCGCCCAGGCGAATGGTCGTGGTCTTGCCTGCCAGGTAGGACAGCAGCGGCATCGGGCTCGGCGAGATGGTGTATTCCATCGCGTGGTGCTCGCCGATCCAGACGGTGCTGAAGCCGCCGGCCTCGGCCATCAGGGTCAACTCGGTGAGATTCTCGAACAGTTGACGATGGCTGACTTGCTCGTCGTAGCGCTCCATATGCACGAACAAAGAAAACTTCATGGCATTTACCTCGAACCTGTTGCTGAGCGGCCGTAGCCCGGTGGTCGGCCGAAAGGGTGAAGAGCGCGCGGCGCTGCATCGCGGTTGATTCCGCTGCGTCGGGTAGACGGCCAGTAAATGGCTGAGCGGAACGTTGTGTGTTGGTATACCATAATACGCAGTATCCACAAAATTTTTCTGCCCAACGCACCGTACCCAAGGAGAGAGGATGAACATCAAGCAGAAGTTAACCCTGGCGTTCGCGGTGATTGCCTGCGTGCCGGTCATCCTGGTCGCGCTGCTGATCATCCTGAATCTGCGCAGTGAAGCACGCACGGCGTTCCTCGACAGCAGCGCCCGGGAGATCCGCCAGGTCGACAATGCCATGCAGCTGTTCTTCGAGAGCATCCGCCAGAACGTCGATTTTCTCGCCAGTCAGCCGCAGCTCACGGCGATCGACGGCGACCTCAAGCGCTATCTCGCCGCCGACGCCGCGCGGGTCGAGATGGGCGCGCAGGACCAGCGGGTATTCGAGCTGTTCGCCGCCCTGGCCGCCAGTCATCCGGCCTACGCCTACCTGTCCCTGGGCACCCGCGAGGGCGGCTATGTGTTCTGGCCGGGCGATCCGAACCTGAGCAACTACGACCCGCGCACGCGCCCCTGGTACCAGGCCGCCATGGCCGAGCCGGGCAAGACCCGGCGCACCGCGGCCTACTACTGGGCGGCGGACGATGTGGTGCTGGTCAGCACGGTGCGCAGCTTCGCCAATCGGCTGGGCAGCCCGGGTGGGGTGGTGAATATCGATGTGTCGCTCAAGCAGCTGACCGATCTGGTCAAGCAGATCAAGCTGGGTGACAGTGGCTATCTGCTGCTGATGGAAGACAACGGTACCGTGCTGGTGGACCCGAGCGAGCCGGCGCACAACTTCAAGCGCCTCGCGGACCTGGGTGGCGGCTACAGCGAGCTGGCCCGGGCCGAGCAGGGCCTGGTGGAAGTGCAGATCGATGGCCAGCGCTATATGGCCAATGTGTGGCCGTCCGAACAGCTGGGCTGGCGCTTCGTTGGCCTGATTCGCCAGGACGAGGTATTCGGTTCCGCCACTCGCCTGGCCTGGCTGATCGCCGCCATCGCCCTGGCCCTGGCCGTGCTGTTCGCCTTCGTCGGCGCCTGGTTCGCCGGTCTGATCGTGCGGCCGATCCGCTCGGTGGCGGGTGGCCTGGAGGGCATCGCCCAGGGCGACGGCGACCTGACCGGCAGCCTGGCGGTGCGCGGTGCGGATGAAACCGCGCAGCTGGCCGGCTGGTTCAACCAGTTCCTCGGCAGCATCCGCCAGCTGATCCAGCGCATCGGCCAGGCGGCGGGGCAGATTCACAGCAGTTCCGGCAGCTCCAGCGAGGTGGCCGGGGAGATGGCCGAGGTGGCGGCGCGCCAGCGTGAGGCGGTGGACATGGTGTCCACCGCCTTCCATGAGATGGTCATGACCGCCAATGAGGTCGCGCGTTCCTGCACCCAGGCCGCCGAGTCCGCCGACAGCGGACAGCGTCAGGCCCATGCCGGGCAGCGGCAGATCGACGAGGCGGTCGAGCGGGTCAACCGTCTGAGCGGCGAGATTCAGCAGTCGGCCGGCGCCATGCGCCAACTGGAGCAGGACAGCCAGGATATCCAGTCGATTCTCGGCACCATCCGCTCGATCGCCGAGCAGACCAACCTGCTGGCGCTCAATGCGGCCATCGAAGCTGCCCGCGCCGGCGAGCAGGGCCGCGGTTTCGCGGTGGTCGCCGATGAGGTTCGCGCCCTGGCCAAGCGCACTGCCGACTCCACCGAGGAGATCGATGGCCTGCTCGGTGGCCTGGCGCGGCGCACCCAGCAGATGGGCACGCAGATGCAGGGCAGCCTCGAGGTGTCGCAGCTGACGGTGGCCTCGATCAGCCAGGCGAGTGCCAGTTTCGAGCGGATTCGCGATGCGGTGGATGTGATTCGCGACATGAACACCCAGATCGCCACGGCCGCCGAGGAGCAGCATCAGGTGGCCGAGGACATCAACCGGCACATCAGCCAGATCCACGCCGATGCCCGCCTGGTGGCGGACCTGGCGGGAACCACCAGCGTGGATGCCAAGACCCTGGCGGGCCTGTCCGAGGAACTGAGCGCGTTGATCCGGCGCTTCAAGACCTGAGGTGTGTCGCGCCCGGGGCCGGCTCGCTCCGGCCCCGGGCGGCTATCGGGGGGATAGCTCAGGCAAAGGCGGGCAGGGCGCCCATCTTGCCGCGGCAGTAGACCATGGGCGCGACCGCCTGCTCCGGCACGATCAGGTTCTTCACCGCGCCGACCAGGATGGCGTGGTCGCCGCCCTCGTACTCGCGCCACAGCTCGCACTCGATGATCGCGGTGGCGTTGCGCAGGATCGGATTGCCCAGTTCGCTGAGGCTCCACTCGATGCCGTTGGCCTTGTCGCTGCCCTTGCGGGCGAAGGCGTAGGCCTCGCCCTGCTGCTCGGCGGACAGCAGGTGGATGGCGAAGCGCCGGCTCTTGATCAGCGCCGGGTAGGAGTCGGAGCTGTAGTTGGGGCAGAACAGCACCAGGGCCGGGTCCATGGACAGGGAGCTGAAGGCGCTGGCGGTGAGGCCGACGATGCCGCCGTTTTCGTCCAGGGTGGTGATCACGGTGACGCCGGAGGGGAAGGAGCCCATGACGTGTTTGTAGGCAGTTGCGTCGATCATCTCGAGTACCTCGGCAGAGCGTGGCTGCGACCGGCAGCCATGGTGGGGCTGGCACCGCCGGCTTGTTCCGGCGATTCGATTTGAATGATGGTATACCGTAATACGGTGTTCGCAAGAATTATTTGTGGCCGGCGGCGAACGGTCGTCCGCTGCCGATCGGCTCGGCCAGGGCCGGTTGGCTGGGGGCGGGAGTGGGGTCGACGCCAGGCGCTTGCATCGGGGCCGGAAACACACAGCCCCTTGGCCTGGGCGGCAGGCGCAAGGGGCTGCGGGTGTTGGCCGGCGCGGTGGTGCGCCGGCTGGGAGTCGACTGCCGCGGTGCGTCAGCCGCCGAACGTCAGGGTTTCCACCACTTCCAGGTCGTAGCCGGTCAGGCCGGCGTACTTCAACGGCGCGCCGAGGTGGCGCAGCTTGCCGACGCCGATGTCCTGGAGGATCTGCGCGCCGGTGCCGACTTCCGAATAGATGCGCGACTGCGAGCGGTTGAACTGCTGGCGCGGCTGGGTCAGTTGCGGCACGCGTTCCAGCAGGGCCTGGGACGACTCGTTGTTGGCCAGCACCACCACCACGCCGCGGCCTTCCTCGGCGACCTTCTGCAGCGCCGCCCACAGTGTCCAGTTCTGCGGGCCGGTGTACTCGGCGCCGACCAGGTCGCGCAGCGGGTCGATCACGTGCACGCGCACCAGGGTGGGCTCCTCGCGCCGGATCTCGCCCATCACCATGGCCATGTGCACGCCGCCTTCGATGCGGTCCTCGTAGGTGATCAGGCGGAAGTCGCCGTGCACGGTGGGCAGCTCGCGCTCGCCGATCCGGGTCACCGTGTGCTCGGTGCTCAGGCGGTAGTGGATCAGGTCGGCGATGGTGCCGATCTTGATGCCGTGCTGGGCGGCGAACTTCTCCAGGTCGGGACGACGGGCCATGCTGCCGTCCTCGTTCATCACCTCGACGATCACCGACGCCGGGCTGAAGCCGGCCAGGCGCGCCAGGTCGCAGCCGGCCTCGGTGTGCCCGGCGCGGTTGAGCACGCCGCCGTCGCGGGCGCGCAGGGGGAAGATGTGCCCGGGTTGCACCAGGTCTTCGGCCTTGGCGTCCGGCGCCACGGCGGCCAGCACGGTGCGCGCGCGGTCGGCGGCGGAGATGCCGGTGGTGACGCCGGTGGCGGCCTCGATGGAAATGGTGAAGGCGGTGGAGAAGGCACTGCCGTTGGCCGGCACCATCTGCTCCAGGCCGAGGCGCTGGCAGTGCTCGTCGGTTAGGGTCAGGCAGATCAGGCCGCGCGCCTCGCGGGCCATGAAGTTGATCGCCGCCGGCGTACACATTTCCGCCGCCAGCAGCAGGTCGCCCTCGTTCTCGCGGTCCTCGTCGTCCACCAGCAGGACCATCTTGCCCTGGCGGTAGTCCTCGATGATTTCTTCGATGCTGTTGAATGCCATGCCAGTGTTCTCACGGTTTGCGATGGGTGACGGTTGTTCGATCGGCTGTATGGTATACCATATTACGAAATTCTGACGAACACCCGAGGTAAAGATGAAGGCGTACTGGATTGCCCATGTCGATGTGACCGACCCCGCGCAGTACAGCGAATACACCCGCCGGGCACCGGCGGCGATCGCCCAGCACGGCGGCCGGATCCTGGCCCGGGGCGGGCGCTCCGAGGCGCTGGAGGGGCGGGCGACGCCGCAGCGCAGCGTGGTGATCGAGTTCGCGACCTACGAGCAGGCGTTGGCCTGCTACCGTTCGGCCGAGTACCAGGACGCCTGCAGCCAGCGCCAGGGTGCGGCCCTTGCCGAGGTGATCATAGTCGAGGGCGTTGCGCCCTGAGCCGACGTGAGGCTGGTGGGCTGGGTGGCTCGCTTTAGCGGATAAAGTGCACTTTGCCGGTGTCGTCGTTGCCGACGTAGATGCCGTAGACCCCGGCCTGGCGCTCCTCGATATAACGCTCGAGAATCTGCCGGATCGCCGGGTAGTAGATGCTCTCCCAGGGGATCTCTTCCGGGGCGAAGAAGCGGTAGTCGAGGGTCTCGGGGCCGAACTGGCCGGTCACTTCCAGCGCCACGGCGCGGAAGATGATGTACACCTCGCTGATCTTCGGCACGCTGAAGATCGAATAGGGGCAGAGGATCTCGGCGCGTACGCCGCTTTCCTCCCAGACCTCGCGCAGGGCCGCCTCCTCGGTGGTCTCGCCGCTTTCCATGAAGCCGGCCGGCAGGGTCCAGGTGCCGGGGCGCGGGGCGATGGCACGCTGGCACAGCAGGTACTTGCCGTCCTGCTCGATGATGCAGCCGGCGATGATCTTCGGATTCTCGTAGTGGATATAGCCGCAGCCCGCGCACATCAGGCGCTCATGGGTGTCGCCTGGCGGCTGCCGCCGGCTCAGGCGGTCGGCGCCGCAGCCGGGGCAGAAGCGCGGAGTGGGCATGGGCTCAGCGTCCTATGCGCGGGTCTTTGAGGGCGATCGGCGCGGCGATGTCACGTACCTTGGCCGGTTCTTCCTGCTTGGACTTGAGGTAGTCCAGGGCCACCTTGGCGGCGGCGCGCACGTGGTCCACCGAGGCCTGGTGCGCGGCCAGCGGGTCGCCGCTCTTGATCGCCTCGACGATGCGTTCCATCTCCTGGTTGCTGCTGCCGCGGCGGTTGGCCTGCGACACCGAGGTGGCGCGCAGGTAGCTGATGCGCGCCTGCAGCTGGCGCAGCTGGGTCGCCGCGATGTGGTTGCCGGAGCCCTCCAGCAGCACGTCGTAGAAGCCCTGCACCGACTCCAGCACCTGCTGCAGTTCGCCTTCCTCGAGGACCTTACGGTTGGCCTCCAGGGCGCGCTCCAGGGCGCGGATGTCCTTGGCCTTGGCATTGAGGGTGAACAGCTGGACGATCAGGCCCTCGAGCACGCAGCGCAGCTCGTAGATGTCGCGGGCGTCCTCCAGGGTGATGATCGCCACGCGCGGGCCCTTGGCGTCGGCGAACTCCACCAGACCTTCGGATTCGAGGTGGCGCAGGGCCTCGCGTACCGAGGTGCGGCTGACGCCGAGGCGGTCGCACAGGTCGCGCTCGACCAGGCGGTCGCCGGGCAGCAGCTGGAAGTTCATGATGGCGCTGCGCAGTTTTTCCAGCACGATTTCGCGCAGGGTAACGGGGTTGCGATTGACCTTGAAGCTATCGTCGAGAGGCAAGCGTTTCATGGGTTCCGCTCTGGTTGAGACTGTCCTTAAAAAGCAAAAAGCACCCAGATCGCTGGATCGAGGGTGCTCCGGATGCTTCCTTCAAGCCAGTTGTTACGATTGGCTTTCAGCATCGGCCTCGGCAAAGGCTTCGCGGGCGATGCGGAAACTGTCCACGGCTGCAGGTACGCCGCAGTATATGCCGACCTGTAGCAGGATCTCGCGGATCTGCTCACGGCTGAGGCCGTTGCGCAGGGCTCCACGGATATGCAGCTTCAGCTCGTGCGGGCGATTGAGTGCCGAAATCATCGCCAAGTTTATCATGCTGCGTTCGGCCAGGGATAAGCCCTCGCGGCCCCAGACGTGGCCCCAGCAGTACTCGGTGACCAGTTCCTGCAGGGGGCGGTTGAAGTCGTCGGCGTTGTCGATCGACTTGTTGACGTAGGCCTCGCCCAGCACCTGGGTGCGGATCGCCAGGCCCTTCTCGTACTTGTCGTTGCTCATGTTGCGCTCCTTCGGGGGCGGGCCGTCACAGGCCGCCCATCAGGGTGTATTTGATCTCGAGGTAGTCCTCGATGCCGTACTTGGAGCCTTCGCGGCCCAGACCGGAGGCTTTGACGCCGCCGAAAGGCGCGACCTCGGTGGAGATCAGCCCCTCGTTGATGCCGACCATGCCATATTCCAGCGCCTCGCTCATGCGCCAGGCGCGGCCCAGGTCGCGGGTGTAGCAGTAGGCGGCCAGGCCGTACTCGGTGTCGTTGGCCAGGTGCACGGCTTCGGCTTCACTGCCGAAGCGGAATACCGCGGCCAGCGGGCCGAAGGTTTCCTCGCGGGCGACCTTCATCTCCAGGCTCAGGTCGGCGAGCACGGTCGGCTGGAAGAAACCGTTGCCCAGCGCGTGGCGTTCGCCGCCACAGAGCAGGCGCGCGCCCTTGCCGAGGGCGTCCTGCACATGGTCCTCGACCTTGGCCACGGCGCGCTCGTTGATCAGCGGGCCCTGGGTGACGCCGGACTCGAAACCGTCGCCGACCTTGAACTCGCGGACGCGCTCGGCCAGGCGCGCGACGAACGCCTCGTAGATGCCATCCTGCACCAGGAAGCGGTTGACGCACACGCAGGTCTGCCCGGCGTTGCGGAACTTGGCGATCAGCGCGCCCTCGACCGCGCGCTCCAGGTCGGCGTCGTCGAAGACGATGAACGGCGCGTTGCCGCCCAGCTCCAGCGAGACCTTCTTCAGGGTGTCGGCGCACTGGGCCATGAGCAGCTTGCCGATGGCCGTGGAGCCGGTGAACGACAGCTTGCGCACCGCCGGGCTGCCGGTCAGCTCGGCGCCGATGGCCACCGCGTCGCCGGTGATCACGTTGAAGATGCCGGCCGGGATGCCGGCCTGCTCGGCCAGGGCGGCCATGGCCAGGGCGGAGAACGGGGTTTCCGGGGCCGGCTTGACGATGCACGGGCAGCCGGCGGCCAGCGCCGGGCCGGCCTTGCGGGTGATCATCGCGGCCGGGAAGTTCCACGGGGTGATGGCCGCGACGACGCCGATCGGTTCCTTGCTCACGACGATGCGTGCATCGCCCTTGTGGCTGGGAATGGTGTCGCCGTAGATGCGCTTGGCCTCCTCGGCGAACCACTCGATGAAGCTGGCGGCGTAGAGAATCTCGCCCTTGGCTTCGGCCAGCGGCTTGCCTTGCTCCAAGGTGAGGATCTCGGCCAGGGCATCGGCATGCTCCAGCATCAGCGCGTGCCAGCGCTTGAGGATGCTGCTGCGTTCCTTGGCGGTGCGCGCGCGCCAGGCGGGCCAGGCGGCATTGGCGGCGGCGATGGCGCGCTGGGCTTCGGCGCTGCCCATGTTCGGCACCTGGCCGATCACCGCGCCGTTGGCCGGGTTGTGGATTTGCTGGTGTGTGCCGTCCTGGGCATCACACCATTGACCGTCGATGAAGGCCTGCTGGCGGAACAGGTGTGCGGCTGCTGGGGTCATGTCGGCTCCGGGAATAAAAAAGGGTCGCCTGCGCAATACGTGGAGGCAGACGACCCAAAAAAACTGTCAGGTGATGGCGTTCAGGCGATGGCGGGCAGGGCGCCCAGCTTGCCGCGGTGATAGACCATCGGGGTCAGCTCGACCTCGGGGATGATCAGGTTCTGCACCGCGCCGACCATGATGGCGTGGTCGCCGCCTTCATATTCGCGCCACAGCTCGCACTCGATGATTGCGGTGGCCTTGCTCAGCAGCGGGTTGCCCAGCGCGCTGAGCTGCCAGTCGATGCCCTTGGCCTTGTCCTTGCCTTTGCCGGCGAAGGCATAGGCCTCGGCCTGCTGCTCGGCGGACAGCAGGTGGATGGCGAAGCGCTTGTTGGCGCGCAGCACCGGGTAGGAATCGGAGGCGTAGTTGGGGCAGAACAGCACCAGCGCCGGGTCGATCGACAGGGCGCTGAAGGCGCTGGCGGTGATGCCGACTATGCCGCCGTCCTCGTCGAGGCAGGTGATCACGGTGACGCCCGAGGGAAACGAGCCCATCACCTCTTTGTAAATGCCTGGTTCGATCATCTTTGACTACCTATGGGTTGCGGTTCGTGGCGGCTCAGCGCATCACGAAGGGGTCTGGCATCGGCGCTTGCGAGAGGTTGATCCACACCGTCTTCTGCTCGGTGTAGGCGAGCACCGAGTCGATGCCGCTCTCGCGGCCATAGCCGCTGTTCTTGAAGCCGCCGATCGGCGCCATGGCCGAGACCGCGCGGTAGGTGTTGACCCAGATGATCCCCGAGCGCACGTCGCGGGCCAGGCGGTGGGCGCGGCCGAGGTCGCGGGTCCAGATACCGGCGGCCAGGCCGAACTGCGAGTCGTTGGCGATGGCCAGGGCCTCGGCCTCGTCCTTGAAGCGGATCACCGAGGCGACGGGGCCGAAGACCTCTTCCTGCATGATCTTCATCGAGTTGCTATCGCACTCGAACAGGGTCGGCTCGTAGTACCAGCCGTTGCCCTCGACCTGCGGGCGCTTGCCGCCCAGGCGCAGGGTCGCGCCCTCGGCCAGGGCGTCGGCGACCAGGCCTTCGACCACAGCCAGCTGCTGCGCGGTGGCCATGGGGCCCATCTCGCTCTGCTCGTCCTGCGGGTTGCCGATGCGGATGCGCCGGGCGCGTTCGATCAGGCGGGCGACGAACTCGTCGTAGATCTCGTCCTGCACCAGCAGGCGCGAGCCGGACACGCAGCTCTGCCCCGAGGCGGCATAGATGCCGGCGACGGCGCCGTTGATGGCGCTGTCCAGGTCGGCGTCGGCGAAGATGATGTTCGGCGACTTGCCGCCCAGCTCCAGCGACAGCTTGGCGAAGTTCTCCGCGCTGCTGCGCACCACGTGGCGGGCGGTGGCGGCGCCGCCGGTGAAGGCGATCTTGCGCACCAGCGGGTGGCGGGTCAGCGCCGCGCCGGTGCTCGGGCCGTAGCCGGTGACCACGTTGACCACGCCCGGCGGAATGCCGGCTTCCAGGGCCAGGCGGGCCAGCTCGAGGATGGTCGCCGAGGCGTGCTCGGAGGGCTTGAGCACCACGGTGTTGCCGGCGGCCAGGGCCGGTGCCAGCTTGATCGCGGTGAGGTACAGCGGGCTGTTCCAGGGGATGATCCCGGCGACCACGCCCAGCGGCTCATGCACGGTGTAGGCGAACAGGTCGCTCTTGTCCAAGGGCAGGGTGCCGCCCTCGAGCTTGTCGGCGAGGCCGGCGGTGTAGTGGAAGAACTCCGGCAGGTAGCCGACCTGGCCGCGGGTCTCGCGGATCAGCTTGCCGTTGTCGCGGCTTTCCAGCTGGGCCAGGTGCTCCTTGTTCTCGGCGATCAGGTCACCCAGGCGGCGCAGCAGCTTGCCCCGGGCGGTGGCGGTCAGGCCGCGCCAGGCCGCACTTTCGAAGGCCTTCTGCGCCGCCTGAACGGCGCGCTCGACGTCGGCTTCGTCGGCGTCGGGCAGTTCGGCCCAGGGCTCGGCGAGGGCCGGGTTGAGGCTCTGGAAGGTCTTGCCGGACAGGGCGTCGAGCCACTGGCCGTCGATGCACATGCGAAAGCGTTCGAGGCTCATGCGACGATCTCCTTTACTGGGGGCGCTGCGTGCTGGGTATTGCCGAGGAAGTCGAGCAGCAGCTGGTTGACCAGGCGCGGCGACTCTACCGGCATCATGTGCCGCTGTTCTTCGAGTATGGCGGCCTGGGCACCGGGAATCCGCGCGGCCAGTTGCCGGGCCATCTCGGGCGTGGAGCCGGGGTCCAGTTCGCCGGTGGCGATCAGGGTCGGCGCCTGGATGCTCGAAAGCTCGTCGGCACCATACATGTCCTGGGTGGCGAACAACGAGTAGGTGGTCAGGTAGCCCTGGGGATCGTTGCCCGCCAGGACCTGGCGGATCGCCGCGATCTGCGCCGGGTTGGCCGCCTGGTATTCGCGGCTGAACCAGCGCGCCAGGGCCGCCTCGGCGTTGGCCGCCGGACCGAACTCGGCGACCTGGGCGGTGCGCTCGATCACCCCTGCGCGCTGCTCGGGGCTGCGATTGAACACGCTGTTGAGCACCACCAGGGCACTCAGGCGGGCCGGCTGCTGCAGGGCAAACGCCCGCGCCACCAGGCCGCCCATGGAGAAGCCGACCACCGCGACCCGGGGCAGGTCGAGGTGCTCGAGCAACTCGCGCA
Source organism: Pseudomonas sp. LPB0260 (assembly GCF_013388395.1). Classification (NCBI taxonomy): domain Bacteria; kingdom Pseudomonadati; phylum Pseudomonadota; class Gammaproteobacteria; order Pseudomonadales; family Pseudomonadaceae; genus Pseudomonas; species Pseudomonas sp. LPB0260. The sequence continues at coordinate 1,923,199 of NZ_CP058247.1, forward strand.
ACTGTTCGGCATAGTCCGGCAGTCCGGCGTCTGCCGGCGGCAGGGCGCTGGCGCCATGGCCGAGCATGTCGTAGGCGATCACGCGGAAGTGCGGGGCCAGGCCGACGATCTGCCCGCCCCACATTTCCTTGTTCAGGCCGACCCCGTGGATCAGCACCACGGGGTGGCCTTGGCCGGTCGCCAGGTAGCTGGTGCCGGCCGGGGTCTGTTCAGCGGTGAGCCGAATCATGGGTTGCTCCTGCGCGCGCCTGGCAATTACTGGGCTTGCTCGGCGGCCAGTTCTTCCAGGTCGATGTAGCGGTTGCCGATACGCGGGTGCAGGCGGCCGCCGTCGGAAGCGCCCAGGACGACGACGATCTCGTCGGCGCGCGGGGCGTCTTCGATCTGCATCTCCAGGGTGACATAGTGCGAGCGCGCGCCTTCGTCGTCCTTGTGCATCATCGGAATCTGGATCGAGGTGCCCGGGCCGCCGCGCTTGTTGGTGAAGCTCAGGTAGCTCTTGGCGTTCACCGCCTGGCGGTAGTGGTTGCCGAAACGCAGGTTGTGGATCACCGCGGAGGCATGTTCGATCTCGCCGTCGGCGCCGACGACGGCGGCCTTACCATAGGCCTCGATCTTCTCGGCGCCACCGATGGCGTCGACCAGGCGCTTGACCATCAGCGCGCCCAGCTCGGAGCAATTGGCCTTGATTTCCGAGCGCAGGTCTTCGACGAAGCCACGGCCGGACCAGGGGTTCTTCATTACCACAGCTAGGCCGACCATGGTCACCGGCTTGTCGGTGGCCTTGCCACCTTCGATAAGGGTTTCTTCCACGTAGCTGACGATCTTGCGGATTTCAAAGCTCATGAGGCTCTCCTGGGCTGCGGATGGGGCGTAATCGCCGTAGTCGTATTATGGTATACCATAAGACCATTATGGCAAGTCAAGTGATCCGGTGGCCCTGCGCCGCCGGTGGCTTGGCTGGAAGCGGGAGCGATCAATGAGCGCTGATTTTTCTCAGGCCAAGTGCTTTGCTTCTGTATTCCGGTCTATGGTATACCATATGACAAGCGAATGTTGCTGCATCCACTGCGGTCGCATTCGGGCGCTGCCGGAGTGACCGAGGACGACTGCCATCGTCTGAGGAAACTCATCGCCCGAGCGATTGCTGGCGACATTGGCGACAAACACTTCGGTGTGTCCCATACAAAAATAAGGAGGAGGCGCGCTCGTGAGCGAACATCCTATGCAAGGCTCTCAACGTCTGTTCGCAGGCGTAAATCCGACGATGGCCATTTCATCCCTGGTGATGGTGCTGGTCTTCGTGCTGTTCACCGTGACCTACAGCGAGCTGGCCAACAGTCTCTACACCGGCGCCAAGCAGTGGATCGAAGGGTCCCTGGGCTGGTACTACGTGGCGGTGGTCAGTGCGGTGCTGTTCTTCACCTTCTGGGTCGGCCTCAGCCGTTTCGGCAACCTGCGTCTGGGCCGCGACGACGAGCGTCCCGAGTTCAGCAACTTCTCCTGGTTCGCCATGCTGTTCAGCGCCGCGGTCGGTACCGGCCTGCTGTTCTGGAGCATCGCCGAGCCGCTGATGCACATGCAGGGCAATCCCTTCATGGACATGGCCGGCGTCGCCGCCAATACCCCGGAAGCGGCGCAGATCGCCCTGCGCGTGACCATGTTCCATTGGGGCCTGCACGGCTGGAGCATCTACATCATCGTCGGCCTGATCCTGGCCTACTTCACCTATCGGCATAACCTGCCGCTGACCGTGCGTTCGGCGCTGTATCCGCTGATCGGTGAGCGCATCTATGGCCCGATCGGTCATGCGGTCGACCTGCTGGCGATCTTCAGCACCCTGTTCGGCACCGCCACCACCCTCGGCCTGGGCGTGTCGCAGATGAACGCCGGCCTGAACTACATGTTCGGCATCGAGATCTCCACCACCAACCAGCTGATCCTGATCTCCGCCACCGCGGTGGTCGCCACCCTGTCGGCCGTGTCCGGGGTGCGCAAGGGCATCCTCTGGCTCAGCGAGTGGAACATCCGCCTGAGCAGCATTCTGTTCCTGTTCCTGCTGCTGGCCGGGCCGACCGTGTTCCTGCTGGGCCTCTACGCCACCAGCCTGGGCGACTACCTGGCCACCTTCATCCCCATGGGCATGTGGACCGACTCCAACCCCGAGCGTCAGTGGCAGGGCTGGTGGACCATCTTCTACTGGGGCTGGTGGCTGTCCTGGGGCCCGTTCGTCGGCATGTTCATCGCCCGCATCTCCCGTGGCCGCACCGTGCGCCAGGTGGTGCTCGGCGGCATGCTCGCCTCGACCCTGGGCGCCTTCCTGTGGATCGTGATCATGGGCGGTACCGGCGTGTCGCTGCAGCTGTCCGGCGCCATCGACCTGAATGCCGTGGCCAACTCCGACGTGACCATGGTGCTGTACAAGACCATCGAGGGCCTGAACGTGTCCTGGGCGACCATGGCCATGGCCGGCCTGGCCACCCTGATGATCGTCAGCTGGTTCGTCACCTCGGCCGACTCGGCCACTCTGGTGATCTGCACCATCCTGTCCATGGGCAACCAGAACCCGCCGCAGCGCTTCCGCATCATCTGGGGCCTGGGTCTGGGCGCGCTGGCCGGCGTGTTGCTGCTGGCCGGCGGCCTCAAGGGGCTGCAGGCGGCCACCATCGCCGCGGCGCTGCCGTTCTCCGTGGTGCTGCTGGTGATCTGCTACAGCCTGGTGCGTGCACTGCACCAGGAAGAGCGCGAGTCGCTCTGCGTGCGGGAGGCCCAGGGCGCCTAAGTCCCGGAGTCTGTCGCGGTCGGCGCTAGGCTGACACTGGCGGCGCACGGCGTCACCGATCCTCGATCGATGGCACCGTGCGCCGCTTCGTTTGTGCGCCGTCCATGCTGCTGCGGCGCACACGTCTGAAAGAGGTAGGCCGGTGATTGCGATGCGCCCGCTCCGAGAATGCCAGCCAGCTAATCCTGCGACTCCGACGAGGACGCCGGCATGAGCCTGCAGCTCCACCTGCTGTTTCTTCTCTGCGTGGCCCTGGCCACCTTCGCCCAGTGCCTGACCGGCTTCGCCTTCGGCCTGATTCTCATCGGCCTGGTGGCGATCCTGGAGCTGATACCCCTCGGCGAAGTCGCGGTGGTGATCAGCATCCTCACCCTGGGCAATGCCCTGGTCACGGTGGCGGGGCCCAAGCCGCAGCTGGACCGCTCGATACTCGCCCCCCTGTTGATCAGCAGCCTGCTTGGCGTGTGCCTGGGCATCTGGAGCCTCGGTGCCCTGGATGGCCGGCAGATCGCCTGGCTGCGCCTGCTGCTGGGCGGCGTGATCATCCTCGCCAGCCTGATGCTGGTGGTGCAGAGCGAACCGCGCGCGCAGGTCTCTTCATCGTCGGCGTTCTGGCTGGCCGGAGGTCTCTGCGGGCTGCTCAACGGCCTGTTCTCCAGTGGCGGGCCGCCGATCGTCTATCACCTGTATCGCCAGCCCCTGGGCTACGAGTTGATCCGCAATACCCTGATCACCGTATTCGCCTGCAACGCGGCCATGCGCCTGGGCCTGGTGGCGGTGCAGGGGCAACTGACGCTGGATATCCTGTGGCTCAGCGCTGAAGCACTGCCATTGGTCATGCTGCTCAGCTGGCTGGTGCGTCGCTACCCGCCGAAGCTCTCGCTGCGCACGGTGCGCTGGCTGGTGTTCGTCCTGCTGCTGCTGGCCGGGACCAGCCTGATCGCCGAAGCTGTGCCGCAGCTGCTGGCCCTGTATCGGGGCTGAGCGCCGCTCAGTCCTCCCCGCGTTCGCGGCTCAGCAGCGCCGCCTTGCGTTCCACGCCCCAGCGGTAGCCGCCCAAGGCGCCGTTGGCGCTCACCACTCGGTGGCACGGCACCAGCAGGCCCAGGGGGTTGCTGGCGCAGGCCCGGGCCACGGCGCGCGGGTGGCTGCCGAGGGCGGCAGCCAGTTCGCCATAGCCACGGGTCTGGCCGGGGGGATCTGCCGCAGTGCGCGCCAGACCCGTTGCTGGTAGGCGGTGCCGCGCAGGTCCAGGGGCAGCTGGGCGGCGCGTTCGGGTTCATCGATCTGCCGCAGCACCTGTTGCAGCCAGTCGCCCAGGCCGGCGTCGTCGCGCTGCAGGCAGGCGGTGGCGAAGCGTTGGCGCAGTTCGTCCTCCAGCTGCGCCGACTCGTCGCCGAGCAGCACGGCGCAGACCCCCTTGGCGCTGCTGGCCAGCAGCAACTGGCCGAGCGGGCAGGGCGCGGTGGTGAAGCGCAGGGTTTCGCCGGCGCCGCCGCGGCGGCGTTGCGTCGGGCTCAGTCCATCGTCCTGTTCGTACAGCGCGCGGGTGCCGGAGTAGCCAGCGCTCAGGGCCGCCTGCAGCACCGAGTCGGCCGCGGGCAGGTGCGCCTCCAGCGCGGCGCGGCGGCGGGCCTGAAGCCAGGCCTTGGGCGTCAGCCCGGTGCGCGCCTTGAACGCGCGCACCAGGTGCGAGGAGGACAGGCCGATGCGTGCGGCGAGCTGTGCCAGGGTCGGCGTCGGTTCCAGCTCATCGAGCAGGCGACAGGCCGATGCCACCAATGCGTCGAGCTGCTCGGCCGGGCTGGCACCCTGGGGCGCGCAGCGCCGACAGGCACGGTAGCCGGCGGCCTCGGCGCTGGCCGGGTCGGCATGGTAGCTGACGTTGTCGCGTCGCGGCCGCCGCGCCGGGCAGCTCGGCCGGCAGTAGATGCCGGTGGAGCGCACGGCGAAGACGAACCGGCCGTCATAGGCGCCATCGCGGGTGCAGACGGCTTGCCAGCAGAGGTCAGGGTCGAGCATGGCGCGGCTCCGTGGGGTGATGCCTCGATTGTCGGCCCTTGGGCGCGCGCCGCCAATCCGAATCGCGCTTTCAAATCGCCTGCGGGTCGCTCACTGCCAGTCGAGCGTCAGCGCCTCCTGCCAGGCGAAGCGTTCGAAGTGGCTGGCCACCACGTGCTGGAGCTTGGCCAGCTGCTCCTGTTCCTCGGCGTGCACGCTCAGGCGCAGGCCATCGTCTTCGGCGGCGAGCAGCGCCAAGCCGAAGGCGAACTCGATACGACCCTGCTGTTGGTCGAAGCTGACCGGGATCTTGTGGGCGAAGTGCTTGCACAGGCGGCTGATATAGCGGGCCGGCGTGGCGGTGACGACATGGGTGGTGGCGGTCAGGGTCATGGGGTCTCCAGGTGTGGGCGGGACAGGCGCGCGGGGCCGCGCCTGTCGGGAAGTCAGTAGCCGACGGTAAAGCGTTGGCGGATGTGCTGTGGCTGTTCCAGTTCGTCGATGATGGCCACGGCCAGGTCGGCCACGCTGATGCTCGCCGGCGCCTCGCCGTTCATCAGCAACTGGTCGCCGCCGATGCGGAACTGGCCGCTGCGCGCGCCCGGTTGCAGCAGCGCTGGCGGCGAGATGAAGCTCCAGTCCAGCGCAGTTTCCGCCCGGATCAGCTCGAGGGCCTGGCGCGCGCCCTCGGCGCCTTCCTTGTATTCGGCGGGGAAGTCCGGGGTGTCGATCAGCTGCAGGCCCGGTGCGACATACAGGCTGCCAGCGCCGCCGACCACCAGCAGGCGCTGGATGTCGGCTTGCTGGGTCGCCGCATAGATCGCCCGGGTGCCCTGGACGAACCGTTCGCGAATGTTCGCCTGGCCCCAACCGGGGTTGAAGGCATGGACCACTGCATCATGGCCGCGCAGGGCCGCGGCCAGCGCCTCGGTGTCATAGGCATCGGCAGCCACGGCATTCAGCGCCGGGTGCGCGGGCAGATTCTGCGGCTGGCGGACCAGGCCGGTGACCAGGTGGCCCCGGTTCAGGGCTTCCCGCAGAACGGCGGCGCCGACGAAGCCGCTGGCGCCGATCAGGGCGATATTCATGGCTGTTTCCTCGGGTGATTTTCGTCGAGGGAGATAATCGCAGCTGGATAAAGGTCGGAAAAATCGGTTAAAAGCGCTTTAACTATTAAGCAGGGCTAATTAATGGAGCAGCTCAAACGTATGGCGATCTTCGCCACGGTGGTCGAGCGCGGTTCCATGGTCGCCGCCGCCGAGGTGCTCGGCATGACCCCCTCGGCGGTCAGCCAGCAGATCCGCAAGCTGGAGGACGGCACCCAGGTCAGCCTGCTGCACCGCACCACCCGCAAGCTGACCCTGACCGAGGCCGGCGCCGCCTTCTACCAGAGTTGTGCCCAGGTGCTGGCCCTGGCTCAGGAGGCCGAGCAGCGCCTGGCCGAGCTGCGTGATGCGCCGGTCGGCGAGCTGCGCATCGCCGCCCCGGTGGGCTTCGCCGGCGCCCCGATCTGCGCGGCCCTGGCGCCGCTGTTGCAGGCACACAGCGGGTTGAGCCTGCAGCTGTTCTTTCACGATGAGCCGATCGACCTGGTCGAACAGCGCATCGACCTGGCGATCCGCGCCGGCAGTCAGCCGGACTCCAGCCTGGTGGCGCGGCATATCGGCGACTCGCGCATGCTGCTGTGCGCGGCGCCGAGCTACCTGGCGCGGCGGGCGCCCATAAGCCTGCCCGCCGAGCTGATCGGCCTCGACTGGCTGACCTTGAACACCGACGCTCGCTTCAACACCCTCAGCCTGCAGGGGCCGGCGGGCGAGCAGGAGAAGTTGCGCATCGAAAGCCGGGTCGGCTGCAACAACATCCTGGCCGTACGCCAGTTCACCCTGGCCGGGATGGGCGTGTCGCTGCAGCCGGCACACGAGGTGCGCGAGGAGCTGGCGGCAGGTAGGCTGCGCGATGTGCTGCCGGGCTGGCGTTTGCCGCCCCTGGGGATCTACCTGGTCACCCCGCGCCGCGATGCCCAGCCGGCCAAGGTGCGCTATGCCCTCGAGGCACTGCGCCAGCATCTGTTGCGAGATTGAGCATGCGCGGCCGGGTAATGGTCGCCCCAGGGTGGGTTATGGACGCCGATTGCCGTATAACGGGCGGCACACGCGAATTGGGCAACACAGGACCCGCGATCAAAGCCGATGAAGACACCAAAACGTATTGAACCCCTGGTCGAGGATGGTCTGGTCGACGAGGTCATACGCCCGCTGATGAGCGGCAAGGAGGCCGCGGTGTTCGTGGTGCGCTGTGGCGAGGAGCTGCGTTGCGCCAAGGTCTACAAGGAGGCCAACAAGCGTGGCTTTCGCCAGTCCGTGGAGTACCAGGAAGGGCGCAAGGTGCGTAACAGCCGCGACGCCCGCGCCATGGCCCGGGGCTCGAAGTACGGCCGCAAGGGCCAGGAGGACGCCTGGCAGAACGCCGAGGTGGCGGCGCTGTTCCGCCTGGCCAACGCCGGGGTGCGGGTGCCCAAGCCCTATGACTTCCTCGAGGGTGTGCTGCTGATGGAGCTGGTCGACGACGGCGAGGGCGGCGTGGCGCCACGGCTCAACGACGTCGACCTGCACCCGGAGGACGCCCGCGAGTTCCACGCCTTCATGATCCAGGAAGTGGTGAAGATGCTCTGCGCCGGCCTGGTGCATGGCGACCTGTCCGAGTTCAACGTGCTGCTCGGTCCCGAGGGGCCGGTGATCATCGACCTGCCCCAGGCGGTGGATGCGGCCGGCAACAACCACGCGTTCAAGATGCTCGAGCGCGACGTCGGCAACATGGCCGCCTACTTCGGCCAGTTCGCCCCGGAGTTGAAGTACACCAAGTACGCCAAGGAGATGTGGGCGCTGTACGAGGAGGGCAAGCTGACTCCGGAGAGCCAGCTGACCGGCGAGTTCGCCGACCCGGAGGACGCCGCCGATGTCGACGCGGTGATGCGCGAGATCAAGGCCGCCCTGGCCGAGGAAGCGCGCCGCCAGGCCCTGCTCAATGCCGAGGATGCGCCGCGCGGCGAGGAACCGCCGCCGCCCTGGATGCAGTAATCCCCACCCCGCGCCCCGATGTCCGTCGGGGCGCGCTTTGCCTTGCTCAGCCGGTTGCCGCCAGGGCCTCGAGAAAACTCTCCAGCACCAGGTGTGGCCGGCGGCCCTTGCGCGTCACCGCCGCCAGGCTGAGGTCGTAGTAGCGCGTGCCGGCCTTCAGCGCGCGCAGGCGACCCTGCTGCACCCAGGCCGCGGCGTAGTGATCGGGCAGGTAGCCGATGTAGCGCCCGGTGAGGATCAGGAAGGCCATGCCCTCGCGGTCCGAGGCGCTGGCCGTGCAGTTGAGCTGCTGATACTGGCCCTGGACCTCCGGCGGCAGGCGGAAGGTCGGCGCGATGGCGTCCTGGGCGTCCAGGCGCGCGTCGGCCAGTTGCTGATCGTCGACATAGAACAGCGGGTGACCCACCGCGCAGTACAGCAGCGAGCGTTCGTCGTACAGGCTCTGGTACTCCAGCCCGGACAGCGCGCCGGCCTGGGGCACCACGCCGATGTGCAGGCGACCGTCCAGCACCCCCTGCTCGACCTCGCTGGGTGGCGTCATGCGGATATGGATGCGCACGTCCGGGCCGCGCTCCTTGAGCCGCGCCAGGGCGTTGGTGATGCGCATGTGCGGCACCGTCACCAGGTTGTCGGTGAGGCCGATGTTCAGCTCGCCGCGCAGGTTCTGGTGCAGGCCGTTGACCTCGGTGCGAAAGCTCTCCAGCGCCGCCAGCAGTTGCTGGGTCGACTGGTACACCTCGCGGCCTTCCTCGGTCAGGGCGAAGCCGGCGCGGCCGCGCTGGCACAGGCGCAGGCCCAGGCGCTGCTCCAGGTCGCTCATCTGCTGGCTGATGGCCGAGCGGCCGATGCCCAGCACGCTTTCCGCGGCGGAGAAGCCGCCGCACTCCACCACGCTGCGAAACAGCTTGAGCAGGCGGATTTCGAAGTCGCTGACCTGGGCCAGGGGTTCGGCGCGGCGTGTGCTCATTGTTTAGTTATCCATTAACTAAAGATAAGTAAAGTCGTGTTTTTGTGAATCTATCCCCGTGGCACCTTTACTGGCAACTGCTTATCCAAGCTAGAACCCGCCCTGCCACGCGAGGCCGCCCCCATGAACATGCAGCAGACCGCCCCCCTGCCAGTGGCCAGCCAGCTCAAGCTGGACGCTCACTGGATGCCGTTTTCCGCCAACCGCAACTTCCAGCGCGACCCGCGTCTGATCGTTGCCGCCGAAGGCAGCTGGCTCACCGATGATCGGGGCCGCAAGATCTACGACGGCCTGTCCGGCCTGTGGACTTGCGGCGCCGGCCATTCGCGCAAGGAAATCCAGGAGGCGGTGGCCAAGCAGCTCGGCACCCTCGACTATTCGCCGGGCTTCCAGTACGGCCACCCGCTGTCGTTCCAGCTGGCCGAGCAGATCGCCGACCTGATGCCGGGCGAGCTCAACCATGTGTTCTTCACCAGCTCCGGCTCCGAGTGCGCCGACACCTCGGTGAAGATGGCCAAGGCCTACTGGCGCCTGAAGGGCCAGCCGGCCAAGACCAAGTTCATCGGCCGCGCCCGTGGCTACCACGGCGTCAATATCGCCGGCACCAGCCTCGGCGGCATCGGCGGCAACCGCAAGATGTACGGCCAGTTCATGGACGTCGACCACCTGCCGCACACCCTGCAGCCGCACCTGGCCTACACCCCGGGCATGGCCGAGACCGGCGGCGTCGAGCTGGCCAACGAGCTGCTCAAGCTGATCGAACTGCACGACGCCTCGAACATCGCCGCGGTGATCGTCGAGCCGATGTCCGGTTCGGCCGGGGTGCTGGTGCCGCCGGTCGGCTACCTGCAGCGCCTGCGCGAGATCTGCGACCAGCACAACATCCTGCTGATCTTCGACGAGGTGATCACCGCCTTCGGCCGCATGGGCAAGTGGAGCGGTGCCGAGTACTTCGGCGTCACCCCGGACATCATGAACACCGCCAAGCAGATCACCAACGGCGCCGTGCCCCTGGGCGCGGTGATCGCCAGCCGCGAGATCTACCAGACCTTCATGAACCAGCCGTCGCCCGAGCACATGATCGAGTTCACCCACGGCTATACCTATTCGGCCCACCCGGTGGCCTGTGCCGCCGGCCTGGCTTCGCTGGAGCTGCTCAAGCGCGACAACCTGGTGCAGCAGGCCGCCGAGCTGGCGCCGCAGTTCGAGAAGGCCCTGCATGGCCTGAAAGGCGCCAAGCACATCCTCGACATCCGCAACTGCGGCCTGGCCGGCGCCCTGCAGATCGCCCCGCGCGACGGCGATCCGGTGATCCGCCCGTTCGAGGCCGGCATGGCCCTGTGGAAGGCCGGCTTCTACGTGCGCTTCGGCGGCGACACCCTGCAGTTCGGGCCGACCTTCAACGCCCGGATCGACGACCTCGAGCGAATGTTCGACGCCGTCGGCGAAACCCTCAACCAGCTCGACTGACCCGCTGGGTGGCCTGCGCCATCGCCCCCCATATCCCAGGTGGATGAGCTTCGCGCCATCCACCCTACGAATTCGATTGACGGAGAGATCCCATGACCAGCATCCCGCACCTGATCAACGGCGAGCGCATCAAGGGCCAAGGCCGCAGCGCCGACGTCTTCAACCCGGCCACCGGCGAGGTGACCAAGCAGGTCGCCCTGGCCGACCGCGACGTCATCCAGCAGGCCATCGACGCCGCCAAGGCCGCCTTCCCGGCCTGGCGCAAGACCCCGGCGGCCAAGCGCGCCCAGGTTATGTTCCGCTTCAAGCAGTTGCTCGAGCAGCACGAGGCAGAGATTGCCAAGCTGATCAGCGAGGAGCACGGCAAGACCCTGGAAGACGCCGCCGGCGAGCTCAAGCGTGGCATAGAGAACGTCGAGTTCGCCTGTGGCGCGCCGCAGATCCTCAAGGGTGAGTACAGCCGCAACGTCGGCCCGGACATCGACGCCTGGAGCGACCTGCAGCCGGTCGGCGTGGTTGCCGGCATCACCCCGTTCAACTTCCCGGCCATGGTGCCGTTGTGGATGTACCCGCTGGCCATCGTCTGCGGCAACTGCTTCATCCTCAAGCCCTCCGAGCGCGACCCCAGCTCCACCCTGTACATCGCCGAACTGCTGCACGAGGCCGGCCTGCCCAAGGGCGTGCTGAACGTGGTGCACGGCGACAAGGAAGCGGTCGATGCGCTGATCGAGGCGCCCCAGGTCAAGGCCCTGAGCTTCGTCGGCTCGACCCCGATCGCCGAGTACATCTACAGCGAAGGCACCAAGCGCGGCAAGCGCGTGCAGGCTCTGGGCGGGGCGAAGAACCACGCCGTGCTGATGCCCGACGCCGACCTCAACAACGCCGTCAGCGCGCTGATGGGCGCGGCCTACGGCTCCTGCGGCGAGCGCTGCATGGCCATCTCGGTGGCGGTGTGCGTAGGTGACCAGATCGCCGATGCCCTGGTGCAGAAGATCACCCCGCAGATCCAGGAACTGAAGATCGGCGCCGGCACCAGCTGTGGCCTGGACATGGGCCCGCTGGTTACCGCCGCCGCCAAGGAGCGGGTCACCGGCTACATCGACGCGGGCGTGGCCGCCGGTGCCGAACTGGTGGTCGACGGCCGTGGCCTGCAGGTGGCCGGCTGTGACAATGGCTATTTCGTCGGCGGCACCCTGTTCGACAAGGTCACGCCCGAGATGAGCATCTACAGCGACGAGATCTTCGGCCCGGTGCTGTGCATCGTGCGGGTCGACAGCCTGGAAGAGGCCATGCAGCTGATCAACGACCACGAGTACGGCAACGGCACCTGCATCTTCACCCGCGACGGTGAAGCGGCGCGCCTGTTCGTCGACGAGATCGAGGTGGGCATGGTCGGGGTCAACGTACCGCTGCCGGTGCCGGTGAGCTACCACAGCTTCGGCGGCTGGAAGCGCTCGCTGTTCGGTGACCTGCACGCCTACGGCCCGGACGGCGTGCGCTTCTACACCCGCAAGAAGGCCGTCACCCAGCGCTGGCCGCAGCGCGCCAGCCACGAGGCGGCGCAGTTCGCCTTCCCCAGCAATGGCTGAGCTTTGCTAGGGCGGTAACGAAAAAGGCCAGTCGTGAGACTGGCCTTTTTGTTTGCGGGCCGTGCTGGTCGTGGTCAGCGGGTAGGGTGGAGAACTGCGCAGCGTTTCCACCGCGTGTACCCGTGCGACTTGCCTCTCCTGGGCATCGCGTTTCGCTTTTGCGGCGAGTACCTTTTGCACTGCCCGGGTGAGCCTCCTTTAGGCTCGCCAGCGAAGGGCTTCGCGAAGCGAGGGCCCGTCGCAAGGGCGAATAACGATACGTCAAGGCAAGGTTAGTTTCGCGAGGTCGATGGTGGACAAGCTTCGCGTTGTCCACCCTACGGATACCCAGGCTACTTGCTCAGTCCTTGAACGGTACGTGTCCCGAACATACTGCGGATGCTGTCACGGCGCCATATGGAGCCTGTGGTTGCGGCGATCGATCGGCGGAATCTGCACTTTGCTTGATCTGTGTCGGGGTTTGCCCTGGCGCGGGGGCCTATAGTCCGGCGCTTAAATTTCAGCCCGGTATCAACGAGAAAAGGACTTCCCTCATGCGTGCGCTCGCCCTCGTACTGTTCTGTTGCCTCGCCGGCCTGGCCAAGGCCAGCAACGAGGCAATGCAGCGCTTCACCCAGCTCAATGCCGACCCGGTGCTGCGCCAGCAGGCCTACGAGGCCGGCCACGAACGCATCCGTTTCTGCGGCAATTGCCACGGCGAGAACGGCAACAGCCGGCGCCCGCACATCCCCAATCTGGCCCAGCAGAACCCGGTGTATCTGTTCAATGCCTTCGAGAAGTTCGCCAGCGGCGAGCGCAGCGACTATGTGATGTCCAAGCTGGCGCCAAACCTGAGCCTCGAGGATAGGGTCAACGTGGCCATCTATTTCGGCCAGCAGCAGTTGCAAGGGCATGAGGCGGCGGTCGACCCGGCGCTGCGCCAGGACGGCGAGGCGACCTTCAAGACGCTATGCACGGGCTGCCACGGGATGAACGCCGAAGGCCGCGACAATACCCCGCGCCTAGCCGGCCAGCCGGCCGAGTACCTGCGCCGTGCCCTGACCCGTTTTCGCGACAAGGATCCGCGCCGTGCCGGCTCGGTGATGATGAGCATCGCCGACGGCTTCAGCGACCGGCGCATCGCCGCGCTGGCCGCCTATCTGCAGCAGTTGCAGCCCCAGGCCGAGCTCAGCCTGGGGGAAGTACGCCGATAGCGCGCAGGCCCCGTTCGATCAGCAGGTGACAGCCGGCGGGATTTTCCAGCGGCAGCAGGTGGCCGTGCTGCAGATCTTCCAGGAACCGGGTCTGCGGGCAGCGCCGTTGCCATTCCTGCCACAGCTGCTCGCTGAAGAACACCGAGGGCTTGCCGCGGATCGCCACGCAGGGCATCGCCAGCTGTTGCAACTGCGCCATCACGTTCGGCGGCTGGGTGTAGTTGTGCGCCTCCCAGTGCTTGGGGAAGGCCAGTTGCAGCTGGCCGTCGGCGCCCTCCACCACGGCGTGCCGGGCCAGCGCCTGCAGGGCTTCGGCGCCGAAGCGCTTGTAGCCGCGGGCGTTCTGGCACTGCCGCAGGAATGCCTCACGGCTGGGCCAGCGGTCGGCCTTGCGCAGGGTGCTTCGGGCCGGGTCGGTGCGGTTCATCAGCGCCTTGGGCAGCCAGCGCACCAGCCGCGCCAGTGTCGGGGAGACCATGGCCGGCTCGATCAGCACCAGGGCCTTGAACAGCTCCGGACGTTTGGCGGCGGCGAGGATGGTGCAGGTGGCGCCCAGGGAGTGGCCGATGCCGACGATCGGCTGCTGGTATTCCTGCTCGATGAAGGCGATCAGGTCGTCGGCATACAGCTGCCAGTCGCGCCGACGCGGCGGCGGGCCAATGTCCGGCCAGGTCGCGCGGCAGGCCAGGCCACTGAGTGCCAGGCTGCCGCTCAGGCGCTCGAGCAGGGGCTCGTAGACCCGCAGCGGGAAACCGTTGGCGTGGTAGAAGTGCGCCGGCACGCCCTGGTCGCTGCAGTGCAGCCATTGCGCGTTGGCCGGCAGGCGCGCGGTAGTGCGGGTGCGCGTCATGATCTTCCTCATGGTCTGGCGAATCGTCCGGATTACAGTAGGGATTGGCCGAGGCCGAGGCAAAGGGCGATCGCGCCACAATGCAGGGGCAACTGCCCGGGCGCGGCGATTCGGCGGCCGGTCTGCGCCGGTGCCTTCGATTGGGTACAATTCGCCGCTCTTTTTTATCCGCGCCACGCCCGGCGCGCCGCACACCGAGGTTGTCCATGTCCCTCCTTGAACTCATCGCCGCCACCCTCGGGGTGATCGCCGTCTGGCTGACGGTCAGGCAGAACATCTGGTGCTGGCCCATCGGCCTGGTAATGGTGTCGATGTACAGCTGGATCTTCTTCGAGGTGAAGCTGTATTCGGACATGCTCCTGCAGCTGGTCTACGCCGTGCTGCAGCTGTATGGCTGGTGGCAGTGGAAGCGCGGCGGCGAGCGCCATCAGGGCCGCGAGGTCACGCGCCTGAGCGCCTATGGCCTGGCCCTGAGCCTGGCCATAGGCGGCGCCGGCAGCCTCGGCCTGGGCTATGCGATGGCCACCTACACCGACGCCGCGGCGCCCTGGCTGGATGCCGCCCTGACCGGCTTCAGCCTGGTGGCCCAGGTGTGGATGGCGCAGAAGCGCCTGGAATGCTGGCCGCTGTGGTTCACCCTGGACGTGCTGTTCGTCGGCCTGTTCGTGCACAAGGAGCTGTACCTCACCGCCGGCCTCTACGGCCTGTTCTGCCTGCTGGCGCTGCACGGCTGGCAGAGCTGGCGCCGCGCCCCGGAACTGGCCCGCGCATGAAGGTGCTGGTGCTGACCGGCCCGGAGTCGAGCGGCAAGAGCCGCCTGGCCGAGGCCCTTCAGGCGCGCTTCGGCGGCCTGCTGGTCGGTGAGTACGTGCGTCACTTCATCGAGCAGCAGGGCCGCGACACCTGCTACGCCGACATCGAGGCGATCGCCCGCGGCCAGCTGCAGTGGGAGGATGCGGCCCGCGCGGCGGCGCCGCCGCTGCTGATCCTCGACACCCACCTGCTGAGCAACCTGCTGTGGAGCCGGACGTTGTTCGGCGACTGCCCGGCCTGGATCGAGCAGGCCCTGCTGGCGCGCCGCTACGACCTGCACCTGCTGCTCGACCCGCACGGCGTGCCCTGGGTCGACGATGGCCAGCGCTGTCAGCCGCAGCTGGACGAGCGTCTGCGTTTTCACCAGGCCTGCCGCGATTGGCTGCAGACCCACCAGCAGCCGCTGCGTCAGCTGGGCGGCGACTGGGCGCAGCGCGAGCGGTGGGCCCTGGAATATATTGCTGAGTGGCTGACTGAGCCCCCGCATCGCGACCGTTGATCGATGCCTGGGTTGCCTGCTGCCGATAAGCGAATCGAGAAAGGCCAGTCCTGCGACTGGCCTTTTCGTTGAATGCACCGCCAGGCTTCCATCTGACCTGCGGGGTGTGCACGGGCAGAGGCGCTGAGGGCAGCGTCCGGTCTGGTGAGCGCTGCCGCTCGGCCTATTTGCCCGCCTTGCGATTGCGCACATACAGCGCCTCGCCGCCGGTGGCACTGCTGCCGCGCACCTGCAGTTCGAAACGCTTGGCCTGGCCCTTGATCAGCTCGCTGAGCTTCTTGAAACCATAGAGGCGGGCGTCGAAGGCCGGGCGCAGCTTGCTGATGTTCTGCCCGAGCACACCGAGTTCGACCCAGCCGTCCTCGTCGTCGATGTCGTCGATCAGCTTGGCGATAAAGTCCACCGGCACCTTCTGCGGCTTCTTCCTGGCCGTTGCCTTGGCCGGCTCGGCGGGGGGGCTGTCGCCGGCGGCGGCCTTGTTCTTGTCGCCGTTGCCGGGCTGCTCGTCCGTCGCGTCTGCCGCGTCGGCACGGAGGATCTCGGTGTAGATGAACTTGTCGCAGGCCGAGACGAAGGGCGAGGGCGTCTTCTCCTCGCCGAAGCCGTACACGGTCAGGCCTTCCTCGCGCAGGCGCGCGGCCAGGCGGGTGAAGTCGCTGTCGCTGGAGACCAGGCAGAAGCCGTCGAAACGCCGGGTGTAGAGCAGGTCCATGGCGTCGATGATCAGCGCGCTGTCGGTGGCGTTCTTGCCGCGGGTGTAGGCGAATTGCTGGATCGGCTGGATGCTGTGGTCGAGCAGCACCTGTTTCCATTTGCCCAGGTTGGGCTGGGTCCAGTCGCCGTAGATGCGCTTGACGCTGGCCACGCCGAACTTGGCGATCTCCTCGAACAGCCCCTCGACGATGGCGGCCGAGGCGTTGTCGGCGTCGATCAGTACGGCGAGCAGCTTCTGTTGCCGGGTTGAGCTGGGTTTAGTGGCCATGGCTCGTCCTTGATCTGAAGGTGCCTCGACCATACTGCGGATGCCACCTCGGCGCCAGGGCCGGGCGGGCGTGCACCTGGTCGGCTGGCGTGGCGAACAGTGGAACGGCCCGGCTGGCGGGGCTTGCGCCCTTTCCGGGTTGATGGCTAACTGCTTGCAATGTCGGCTTTCGTCCGCGTCCTGCGGCAGCGGCGCGTCTCGATGGGCCCCTGACAACCGAACTGCTGTCCGCGATGGATTTCCGATAGCCAATGCTGCGCCGGCATCGAGGCGAGATCCGAACCTGTGGCGATATAGCCGAGACACCCCGATGACCGTCGACAAAGCCACTGGCGTGCCTGCGCGAACCTCCCTGCGAACCCAGATCATCGTGCGCGGCGCCCTGCGCAGCCTGGTGATCGCCGCGCTGTTGTGCCTGGCCAGCTACTACCATGTGGCGGGCATGCTCGAGGACGGCGTGGTCGAGCAGCTCGAGCAGTTCATCGCCGAACGTGGCCGGCGCGATTCGGAGCCGTTCCTGCAGACCGAACGCCACCATCGGGCCGTCGAGCAGGCCTTGCTCGAACAGCTGCAGTCGGTGCCGCTGGCGACCGGTGCGGCATTGTTCGATGACTATTTCGAGCCCTGGCCCGACGGTACCTGGCGCACCCGGACCGGCTGGTACGAGGGGCAACTGTTCAAGGATGGTCTGCAGCACCGCGGCTTCACCGGCTTCATCGGCCGCGACGTCGAACTGACGCCCCAGTTGCGCCACCGCGCGGCGCTGATCGCGGCGCTGCTGGACTGGTATGGCAGCGCCTGGACGTCCACGGGCCAGTACATCAACTACTTCGTCTCGGCGCCGGAAAACCTGCTGGTCGGCGAATTCATCGGCGTCCCCTATCTGCACCAGGTACCGGCCGACACCTATTTCCCCGATGAAATCTTCGTCGCCCGCGCCAACGAAGCGCAGAACCCCGAGCGGCAAGCGGTCTGGACCCATTTCTATTTCGACGCCACCGCCAAGATGTGGATGCTCAGCAGCCTCAAACCGGTCTATCTGCAGGACCGCCTGGTGGCCACGCTGGGCCAGGACATCCTGCTCGACGACTTCATGCAGCGCACCCTCAAGGATGCCCTGGACGGCACCGAGAACATCGCCTTCAGTGCCGACGGCAGCCTGATCGCCTACGAGCCGTTGTTGGCGCAGATCCAGGCCGCTGGCGGCACGCTGAAAATCGACGGCGACCAGCCGCAGTTGCAGGGCATCTTCGCTGCCGTCACCGGGCAGCAGCGCCGCAGCGGCGTGACCGAGACCGACGAGGCCTTTCTTGCCTACACCCGCATCGACGGCCCGGACTGGTACCTGGTCAACATCTACCCCAAGCAGTTGCTGCAGAACAAGGCCATGGCAGCCGCCACGATCATCCTCGGCATCGCCCTGCTTGGCCTGCTGTCGGAGTTCGCCGTGCTCTGGCTGCTGATCGAGCAGTATGTGCTGGCGCCGCTGCGGCGCTTCATCCGGGTCACCGAAAAGGTCGGCGAGGAAGGCCTGAGCGCGCTGCAGGGCAGCGAGCTGCCGCGCCGGCGCGACGAGTTCGGCCGGCTGGCCAGCCGCTTTCGCGAGACGGCGAGCGAGCTCGAGGCCTCGCGCCAGGCATTGCTGGCGGCCAACCGCGACCTCGATGCCCAGGTGGCGGCGCGCACCGAGGCGCTGACCCAGGCCAACCAGCGCCTGGCCACCCTGGCGATCACCGACGAGCTCTCGGGGCTGCACAACCGCCGGCAATTCCAGTTGGTGGTGCCGCAGGAGCTGGCGCGCCTCGCCCGCCTGCAGTCGACGCCGCTGTGGGCGACTCTGGCGGTTCTCGATATCGATCATTTCAAGCAGATCAACGACCGTTATGGCCATGCGGTCGGCGATCAGGCGATTCGCCAGCTCGGCGCGTGCCTTTCTGCGCTGCATCGGCGCGCCGGGGATCATTGCTTTCGCCTGGGCGGCGAGGAGTTCGCCCTGTTCGCCAGCGCCGAGCAGGTCGACGGCGGCAAGCTGCAGGCCTTCGCCGCTCACCTGCTCGAGGCGGTGCGCAGCCTGGCCATCGAGGTTTCGCAGCCGGAGCAGACGGGGCGCCTGACCGTGTCGGTCGGCATCGCCTGCGTCCAGGCCGGCGCCGCGCTGAGCCTGGAAAGCCTGTACAAGCTGGCCGACGACGCGCTCTACCTCGCCAAGCAGAGTGGCCGCGACCAGGCCAGGATAGTCCTGCTCAGCGGCAGCGGCGAGCAGGCGACAACGCTCGAGCTGAGCGTGCACTGAGCGACAACAGGCGTCTACGCTCGGACTGCGGTCGATAGAGGTGGCGCCTTCAACTTTGCGGCGGCTGCCCCCAGCGCTGATAGATCGCCTCCAGCCTGCCGAGGCGCTGCAGGAGGTGCAGCGCCGCGGCGAAGCGTGCCGCGCGCTCCTGGTCGTTCTTGGCGAAGGCGACGAAGCGCGGCATGTGCGCCAGTGGCCGCGGCAGGATGCGGACCTTATCTTCGGCCCCGAGCTCGCGGGCGTAATGCAGCAATTGAACCCGGTCGCCGACGATCAGGTCGACGCGTCCGGCCAGCAGCATGGACACCAGCTGCCGCGGGCTCTGCGCGCTGCTGTCGCGCTTCAGCGGGGCCTGGTCGTAGTCCGTGTCGTAGGCGTAGCCCTTCACCTGGCCGATTACGTAGGGCTCCAGATCGCTGAGTTGCTGCCAGTCGCCCAGTGCGCTCTTGTGGGCTGCCATGAACACGGTGGAGCCGGTGCGGATCGGGCCGACCAGCAGGTATTGGGCGTGGCGTTCGGCGGTGCCGGCGAACTGGAAGGCCATGTCGACGCCGCCCTGTTCGAGCATGCGCTTGACCCGCTGCCAGGGGTACAGGCGCAGCTCGTAGTCGATCCCGGCGGCCTGCAGCACCGTGCTGACCAGTTCGACATCCAGACCCTGGGGCGTGGCATCGTGGCTCGCGGCGAAACTGTAGGGGGCGAACTGTTCGTCGCCGACCACCTTCCATGGCTCGGCCATTGTTGCCGGGCCGAGGGTCAGGAGCAGGCATAGCAGCAGATAGCGCATGGGGTGTTCCGTTTGAGCTTGGAGTGCAGCATGGCACCTGGAGGGTGACTAGGCAAACGCCGGAACGGGGGCTCGATGGGCGGTAGCGATGGGCTCGAAACCTAGTCCCTTGCCGCCTGCCGAGGCTCAGCCGCTGCTCGGTCGCGCGCCGCCGGCACGCTGCTGGATTGGGCAGGCCTGGCGATCGAGCTTCTCGACATAGGGATTGCCATGGCCCATGACGCAGCCGACCTGCTGGTTGCGCCAGCGCTCCCACTGGCTGACCGGGTACTGGCGGTGCCAGGCCTCGTAGGTGCGGCGATCCTGACGCGACAGGCGCAGCCGATAATGATCGGCCATGTACAGGTAGATGCGCGCCGCGGCGCCACGCGCCTGCTCAGGCGGCATGGCGGTCCTGGCCTTGAAATCGACGCGCATCGGGCAGGCTCCATACTGTGCGGGCGCGGCGGGGAGCATGCCGAGGGCGTAGTTGGAGCGGTCGCCATTGAGCTCGCCGATGCTCGGCACCAGGTTGTGCAGGTCGGCTTCGGCGGCGCGGAACACCGGGTCGTTGCGGCTGCAGTTCTTGCGCCCGCCGTGCTGCCAGCACTGGCGCTGATGGCCGATCACCCAGGCCGGCACCACATGCTCCCACTCCAAACGTTGCGCACGACGCAGCTGCTTGCGCGGCTTGTAGCCGCAACTGGCCAGATCCACCTGCTTGCCCTGGTAGGCACAGCCGCAATAGAAGGTGGTCTGCCGCTGGGCATAGAGCTTCCAGGCGACCTTCTTGGCGGCGGCAAAGGACTGCGGGGCGTCGGCGTGGGCGGGCAGGGCGAATAGCAGGCACAGCAGGGCAAGCAGGCGGGACATGGGCGGCTCGGGCAAAAAGCCGCGCATGATAGCCGTTTTGGAGGGCCTGAGGGTGCGCCTATTGCGCAATTTTTACTTATGGTTCAATGGCTTGCGCGGACGACCAGGAAAAGCCAGGAGCCCGGCTGGATCAGACCTTCCTGACGAACTCGGACTTGAGCTTCATCGCGCCGATGCCATCGATCCTGCAATCGATGTCGTGGTCGCCGTCGACCAGGCGGATGCCCTTGACCTTGGTGCCGACCTTGACCACCAGCGACGAACCCTTGACCTTGAGGTCCTTGATCACGCTGACGCTGTCGCCGTCTTGCAGGGTGTTGCCTACCGCATCCTTGATCACCTTGGCCTCGTCGCCGGCGCCGGGCGCCTCGGCGTTGGCGGACCATTCATGGGCGCATTCCGGGCAGACCAGCAGCTGGCCGTCCTGGTAACTGTATGGGGAATGACATTGGGGACAGGGTGGCAGGGTGCTCACTGAGGCTCCTCGGCGACGTTCGGGCGAAAGGCCGCGCAGTGTATAGGGATTGCCGCCCGTGCGGGCACGCCTCGGTCGGGCGCGCCCGCGCTGGCGGCTACCAGCGCGGCTCGTAATGGCCGTGATGGTGATGGCGGCGGTAGTGCTTGTGATGGCGATGCTTGTAGTGGTGCGGGCGATGGAAATGGTGCGGCACCAGCACCGGCTGATACGGCCGGTAGTAAACCGGCGGTGGCGAGTAGTAGCGCGAATGGGGCTGCTGGTAGTAGATGACGCGCGGCGGTGGCGGACCGATCTCGACATACAGCGGTGCATGCTCGTAGCGGCTGTTGGCGACGATCGCGCCGCCGATCACCGCGCCGACCAGCACCCCGGCGATCGCGGCATCACGCCGGGAGCCGTCTGCCGAGGCGGCGCCGCTCAGCATCAGGCTGGCGATCAGCGCGCTCAATAGAGTAATGCGGCCAAGCATGGTCAACCTCCTTCCGCGGAACGCTCGGGTCTGGTTATTTTTTGACCATGCCTGGCGCCGGATATCCGCGGCACCGAGGTAAAACTTGTGTAAAGGCGCCGCTGTTTACTGGCCGGCGGCTCAGTCGTACTCCGCCTCCTGGTGTTCGCCCAGCAGGCGCCGCTGGCGCGGGGTGCAGGCGGCCAGCACGGCGGGATTGAAGCGCCAGGCCAGGTAGGGCGAGAACTTCTGCGCGACCATGCGCCGGCCGTAGTGCACCTGCAGCAGGTAGCGGCAGCGATCGTTGCTGCGGTTGCGGCTGCCGGCGTGCCACAGCTCGCTGCGAAACATCAGCACATCGCCGGCCTGGCACAGCACCGGCTGCGCGGGCCGGCCCTGCCAGCTGCGCTCGCCCGCTCGCGGCGCGCGTCCGGCGCGGTGGCTGCCGGGCACCACCAGGGTGGGGCAGAGGTCGGCGTCGACGTCGTCGAGGTAGAGGTGGGCGGTGCAGATCTGCATGGGCAGCTCGAACGCCGGGTCGGCCAGCAGCGAGCTCGGCAGCGGCATCACCAGATAGTCCAGATGCAGCTCGGCGCCGACGAAGCCGGGGTGGCAGCGCCAGGCGGTCTGGCCGATGACATGGCAGTCGCTGCCGAGGGCCGCCTCGGCCAGCTCGATCACCCCTGGCGGGTCGAGGTAGGGCAGCCACAGCGGGTCGCGGTTGAACACGCACTTGTACTGGTCGAGCAGGCCGCTGTAGTCCCAGTGCTGCGCTTGCAGGCGGTCGATGGCTTCGCGCAGCTCGGCGACCTGCGGCGGCGCCAGCACGCCGGGCAGCAGGACGAAGCCGTGCTCGTGCAGCGCGCGCAGCTGCACGGCCGTGATGGCGGGATCGACTCGGTGTTGCGGCATGCGGGCGATCCTCGGGTTGCGCCGTTTGCCGTCCGCCTCAATGGCGGCGGGTCAGGTCATGGAGCCCCAGGGACGACTGGCCGCGCTCGGGGTTGGGGTCCACCGCGCTGTGCAGGCGCGCGCTCAACTGGTCGGCGCCGCCGATGTACTGGCCGTCCAGCCAGATCTGCGGCACGGTGATCGGCGTGCTCGGTCCCACCAGCGGTTTGACCCGGGCCAGCATCTCGTAGAGAGCACGGGCGTCCTTGACCACATCGTGATAGCGGAAGTCGATGCCGGCGTGCCCGAGGTAGTCCTTGGCGCGCTGGCAATGGGGGCAGCTGGCCTTGCCGAACAGGTGGTTGCCGCTGACCGGACTGCGCCCGGCGTGGTGGGCGATCACCGCTTCGGTCAGCACCCCGCGGTTGAGCGCGTTGCCCTGACTGATCACCCGCCCCTCGACCATGACGATGGGGGCGTGCCAGCCGCCCTTGAGCAGCGGCTGCCACCACTGGCTCAGCCAGTCGCGTAGCTGCAGCTCCACGGGGATGCCCGCCAGCTCGTTGGCCAGGGTGTCCTCGATCACATCGCGGGTCAGGGCGCACTCGCCGCAGGGGATCTTGATCCTCAGCGGGCCGAAGCGGCCGGCCCAGCGGTAGAGGGTGATACGAACCACGGCCGTGCTCATGGGCCTCCTGATAACTCGGGGTAGGGCTTGTCCTTGAGCATAGTAAAGCCGCTGCCGCGACCGCCCCGTGCGTCGACGGCCTGGAAGAAGGTGGCGGACGGCTATTCTCAACAAGGCGATGACGGCCCGGGCCGTGATCCGCGACCCTACCCGCAGCACAGGCGCCGAGCATGGAACTGGACAAGCTTACCGACGACATCCTCGAAACCCTGTGGCGCTGGGCGACCACGCCCTGGCTGCAGATCGGCGAGACCGACCTGCACCTGGCGCGCCTGATCGGCCTGGGGCTGATCCTGTTCTTCGCCTGGTGGTTCTCCTCCCTGCTCGAGCACGGCCTGCACAACGTGGCGGCGCGCGGCAAGGGCACCCATATGAACTCCTCGGGGATGTATGCCCTGACCCGCATCATCCGTTATGCGGTGTGGATCATCGGCACCCTGGTGGGGCTGCGCTACCTGGGCCTGGATCTGACCAACATCGCCCTGGTCGGTGGCGCCATCGGCGTGGGCATCGGCCTGGGCCTGCAGAACATCTTCAGCAATTTCATCTCCGGGCTGATCCTGCTGCTGGAGAAGACCCTCAAGGTCGGCGATTTCGTCGACCTGCAGTCCGGGGTGATGGGCCGGGTCACCGAGATCGGCATGCGCTACACGCGCATCACCACCAACGACCTGGTCGACATCATCGTGCCCAACTCCGAGTTCGTGAACGGCCGGGTGACCAATTGGAGCTTCGACGAGAAGTACCGGCGCATCCACGTGCCCTTCGGCGTGGCCTACGGCAGCGACAAGCACAAGGTCAAGGCAGCGGTACTCAAATCGGTGGAGGCCGTGCCGGGGTGCATCACCAGCCTGCCCGGGCGCCAGCCGGACGTATGGTTGACCCGCTTCGGCGACAGCAGCCTGGAGTTCGAGCTGGTGGTGTGGGTCGAGCACGACCTGATGGTCTCCCCCGGTGCCACCCAGGCGCGCTTCATGTGGGCCATCGAGGACCAGCTGCGCCTGGCCGAGGTGGAGATTCCCTTTCCCCAGCGCGACCTGCACCTGCGTTCTGGCAGCCTGCGCCTGGATCTGGGCGAGGACCCGCGCCTGGCGGTGGGCGAGCCCCGCCCGCGGCAACCCGACCCCGAGGGCTAATTGCGCTGGCGGGGCCGGTTTCGCCCGAGGGCTGGCGCGTGCTAATGCGGCGAACGGGTCAGCACGTTATGGCCGTCCAGCCTTGAGGGCGAGGATGCGCCCAGTTGCGCCGCAAGGCGCCTGCACCTGTCGGCGCTGCGCTTGATTCGCCGATGGAGCCGGGCGGCTGCTGGCCCAATCAGGGGCGCGCCCTGCAGATGTACGGCATTACTTATTTGCTATAAGGGCCGCGGTGTATTTCTTATGTTTTTTAAATTCGCTTAATTTCAATGGCTTACTGGTGGAAGAGGCCATTGTCTGCCGATTGTCGGAGTCTTGACGTTCGCCGGTGGCGCAACTAAACCAATAAAACGGTAGGGGTGTTGGCAGCTGTGCTTGCGTCCACCGTTGGCGGAGAAGAAGCGGCATCGGCTGGGAAGCCTGAGCATGAGAGTGGTCGCCTTGTCGGCGATCCGATGGTTCTCACGACAGGGCGGGACGAGTGATGGACAGCAAGAGCAGTACCGGGATGCCGGCAGGCTATCCACGATCGTCACGGGCGATGCCCAGTCGCTATCCGGGGGACGATGCTACGCACTGGTGCGATGCCGATGCGCCGGTGATTGCCGCGAACTACCTGGCCCGCCTGCTGCAGTCCCAGGGCAATTCCGGCAAGGCCCCGCTCGACAGGGGAACGGGCCGCGGCGCTCGGCATTGGTCATCCGGTCTGGCCGCTTACCGCATTTCCTTATCGGCGAAACTGCGCTGCGCTTGGCTCGCGCTCAAGCGCCACGCTTCCGGCTCCACCCGCCACCTGTTCCCATCCTGGGGCAGCGTTGCGCCCCTCAAGCGCCCGAGCGTCGGGCCGAGCAGACGCGGCCCCAGGCCGCGCTGAGGCAGCGGGTCGAAAGACCAACACGTGGGTGCGGGGTCGCGGAACCTGCAGTCGGTGTCTCCAAAGCAGGGTGGCCTTCAGCGTGCGGTCGAGGGTTCCGGCCAGTTCAGCACGCCTTGATCCTTGAAACGCATGGTTCCGAACAGTCCTCCCGCCAGCTTGCCACTCAGCTCATAGGGCAGGCCCTGGCCGGGCCGGTAGCCGGCGGCGCCCCAGGCCTGACGAATTGCCGAAAAGGCGGAAATACTCACCGGCACGTTGAGCAGCGCCTCGCCGAAGCGCGGCACCTGACCGCGCTGATCACTCACCCCGCTGGCCAGTGGCTGGCCATTGACCTCCAGCTCCAGGGCCACGCCGTTATAGTCGAACGGGGCGTCGTTCGGGTTCTGCACACGCAGCTTCAGCGCAAAACGCATTTCTAGCTCCTGGCCGGGTAGCGGCTCCAGGCCGACCAGGTCGATACGCAATGGGTCGCGCAGGCTGGCGCACGCGGCGAGTCCGCAGGCCAGCAGGAGGACGGACAGCGGGCGCAGAAGCAGGCGTGAACGCGAAGGCATGGTTCGATATTCCGTGGCGGACTCCAGGTAGAGGATAGAAGACCAGCGGGCGATGACCTCTAGCGTCCGTGCTGCCTGGCGCCCAGCACCAGGGCAATGCCACCGAGCACGGCCGCCGCGCTCAGCGCCAGGCGCAGGCTCAATGCTTCATCGAGCAGCAGGCTGCCGGCCAGGGCGGCGAGGATCGGCACGCTGAGCTGCACCGTGGCCGCCTGGAAGGATTGAAGGCCGCGCAAGGCGGTGTACCAGATGGCATAGCCGATACCGGAGGTGAGCGCGCCGGACAGCACGGCATAGATCAGCCCCGGCAGGTCCCAGCTGGCCTGGCCCAGCAGCACTGCGCTGATCAGCAACGCCAGGGGCGTGGCGCGCAGGAAGTTGCCGGTGGTGGCCGCCAGCGGATCGGTGACGCCGCGACCGAGCAGGGAATAGGCGCCCCAGGCGGCGCCTGCCAGTAACATCAGCAAGGCTCCGCCCAGCGGTGGCGCGCTGGCGCCCGGCAACAGCAGCGCCAGCAGGCCGCCGATCGCCAGCAGCAGGCCGGCGCTGGCCTTGCGGCCGAAGCGCTCGCCGCGCCACAGGCCCCAGCCGATCATGCTCAGCTGCACCGCACCGAACAGCAGCAACGCGCCGACCCCGGCATCCAGGCTCAGGTAGGCGAAGGAAAACGCGGCGGCATAGACCAGCAGCGCCACGGCGGCGAACCAGTTGCCGGTCGCAGCGGCGTTGGTCGGACGCAGGCGCAGCAGCAGCCACAAGGTCAGGGCGCCGGAGAAGAGACGCAGACTGGTGAAACTGGCGGCGTCGATCTCCGTCTCGCGCAGCGCCAGGCGGCAGAGCAACGAATTACCGGCGAAGGCGAGCATGGCCAGGGCGGTCAGCAGCAGGGTTCGAGTGGTCATGGTCTATCCGCAGCGGTGGGCAGTGGCCAGTCTAGGCGCGGCTGGGCGGCAACTCACTATGTCCGGCGCGGCGGGCCGTGCGCCGATGCCCGAACAGTGCCCGGAAAAGGGGACTGTGCGCGGGAAAGCGCTTTGCTCCACGCCATTCAGGTCGATGGCATTGCTTGACCAGCTCGTCGGCGGTTTCGGTATTCCAAGAATTACCAGTGAATGAGCTGGAGTACTGCTTGGAATACCAAACTGCGTAGATATCGACTGCAGCATCGTGGGCGCCGGTGGCGCTGAAAGTCCCGTACTTACTGGATTTCAGGCACAAAAAAAGACGTCCGAGGACGTCTTTAGATGTTTGTTTGGGGGCCGGGGGGATTTGAACCCGTCACATGCTCTCTGCAAAACATGGCAATTTTCAGCTTTTGTATATAAAACAACAATTTGTCGAGCAGGCTACCACGCAATGTTCTGCTAGTCACAGCAATGCTTGTGACACTAAATTGGCATTCCTACATCTTTAAGCTCTTTGCTTCTTTGGTGAAGTGATCGCCTACCCTTACTTCTGGATTGTTTAAGTCTGGATGGATGGTTTTTGTGGCAATAATTATTTGGTGCTCCGCCTGCTCTTCTGCGAAGTAATTTTTTATGCTCATTTGAAAATTTTGTGAGCGCTGGTCTTCTAATCCAAAGTTTTCAATGCCGTCTAATATGAGAAGCCTTGGGAAACGAGCATAGTCCTTGGCTAGAGATAGTTTTAGTAGGGCAAGGTGGAAGGCGTTGTTTAAGTATGAGATAGAGCTTTCTGAGAAGTATGTCTTTCCGTTTACAGAGACTCTGCTGGCGGCAAAGTCATACTCTATCTCGCTTGCTTCTTGGAACTCCTTTTCACTCCCTGAGTCGGACTTTAAGAATGATACGACGCATTCGGATATTATCTTGTGGACTTCGCCGGGGCGAATTCTGGCAAGACTTTCTTTTAGTTCTATTGAATTTTTAAGTGCAGAGACTTTGTCTTGGATTTCTTGTCGCCTTGTAGATAAGGCGTTTATTGCATTCCTTAACTCTTCTGTGCGCTCGAGGTCGGCTATCTTTTGTTCTAATTCGCCAGTTTTTGTGTAAAGTGCAAAGAGCTCCTTTTCCCTCTGGCTGTTCTGTACGGCCACGGTTGCTACTGTTTTAGTTATGCTCTTTCTAAGCTCTGTTTCGAGCTCTTTCTTTTTCTTTCCGATATCGTCTAGTGTTTGTGACTTTCTTTCGTAAATCTTATGTGATTCTTTTAGTTGTATGCTTATCTCGTTTTTCATTCTAAGCATGTTGGTGTTTCTACGTTCTAGATAGTCGCTGCTGCCGCAGAGCGAGCATGCACCTTCAGTCGACTCAGGTAGCTCGGAAAAGCAGCAGGGGCAAACTTTAAATGCTATGGATGATAGGGCGTTTCCAGCATCCATAGAATCATTAATTTCTTGTAGCTTTTGATTTAATTCGCTTAGGAAGAGCCGGATGTCTTCTACTTCAAATTCAAGGTCACGTTGTGTTACTTCAGTGTCGTAGAGGGATTCTTTGATCTTAGTGATATCGTTGGCGGATTGGTTTGTTGCCTGTTTTTCTTCTTTGTAGGTTGCTCGATTTTCTTCCTGTTTAGCCATTATCTCAGCTTTTATGGACTTAATTTCATCGAGATATGAGTTTCGAAGTTGGTCGGTGGTGAATAGCTCTGAGGATATTTCGGTCTTCCCTAGTATGTTTGTAATTGCTCTTATTTCGGTGATTATTTTGTCTAGGGATTTTTCACTAGTGCTGAGTTCTATTTTTTCGTTGTAGAGATCGTTGTCATAGAGGCCGCACAGATATTTTCCTATTGCCTCTCTTTTGAAGGCAGAGTCAAATGCTTCTATGTTAAATATGCTCGAAGGTGGGTTTGCTTGGTTGCTATATATGAGCCTTAACAGTTGATGCATTGTTAAGTTCTCACTTGCGTCGAGCTTTACCTCTGGTATTCCTAATATTTCAAATAGCTTTTGTGAGAAGCTTTCTTTAGTGCCGGTGTTGTAAGGGTACGAGAACCATTCGCCTCGGCCGGCCTTTAGCCCTGCATCTAGGTTGCCATAATAGAGTTGCATGCTAGCTCTTTGAGTTTGCAGTGCACGATTCAGCGTCACGCTTTGTCCGTTTAATGAGCATTCAACGAATACCTCGTCACAAGAGCCTGCCTCTTCCTTCCAGTTTTGGACTTCATATCCAAGCCCATAGACAAGCAGCTGTATAACGGATGTTTTTCCCCCGCCATTGCAGCCGGAAAGAATGTTTAGACCTGTGTGAAACCTTTCGTCATATACAAGGTTGCCTGACTTTGCCGCAAGGAGGCGGTTAATCTTAATTGTCGGCTTGCGGATAATCATATTTATAATCCATTAGTTTACTTGCCGCTTTGAGTCCTGTTTTTCCAAGTATAGGCATCTTTGAAAGATGACCTATTTCAAAGTCTAAGGCTTCCCTGGATATGCTGCTGACTTCGGCGCGTGTGATGGAGTTTAGCTCAGTGGGGATGAGTTCTTTGTTTAGTTGAATCGTGCCATTGTCTTGTACATGTAAGAATCCAATATTTTCTGCCATTTGAAGCGAGGCAAAAAATGTTGGATTCATTCTGTTGAATAATGTGTACGGTTCAAAGTTGTTGTAAGGGGATCGATACTTCTTGAACTTGTTCTTTGCTTGCAGTAGCTCTCGAGGCAAGGGCATGTCCGCAATGTGGGCAGGAAAGGCAAGCAGAAAATTGAAAATTTGCAGTCGCTCTAATTCTATCTGATCGGTACGGCTGTTTTGGCAAATTGCTGCCAGTCGGAGTATGGTGTGGATTGGATCAAATGCCTTGTTATATAAGAGCATTACTTCCACTCCAAATGGCAGTTTCCAGTTAAGAAAAAAAGCATTCCTTTTATCTGTCGATTATAAATTTCTAGTACGTTTTCACCCAGGTGCTTGCGTACTTCTGTTTCTAGATGCTGTGAAATTAGCTGCTCTGCTGCTGCTCTTGTTATGTCGCAGGTTATATGTGGCTTGATTTTGCTATTGAAGATGCTTGCCACTTCGTCCAGTAATAGAGTAATAATTTTCTGTGCTGATTTGTAGTTTTGATTTTTTAAAATCAGCATTGATATTAGCTGTTTGAGCTCTTCGGCGTCTTTTATTAGTTCTTCTAGATTTACTTCGGTCAGCTTTGTCTCTAGATTTCTGATTTCGTATTTTTTGCTGTTGTAGTGCATAAGCTCGTCGATTAGGCTTTGCACTTCTTTCCCGTTTTTGACCTCGTCTTTATATACGTCGATCAGCAAGTCCATTTGTGTGGGTTTGGGTAGGATGTTTTGATTGATAATATCTCGGCCTGCATATGGGCCAAAGAAATTAGCGTTCCGTATCTTGTTTAGAATCCATCCCACGGTTATCCCTCCCCGCATACGGCCCATGAATGGTGACATTCTTAAGGTTGTTCTTAGTGCCACCTTTATAGTTTATAGCTATTTTTACCCCTAGTCCGGCTATTGCGAGTGCTCCTAAAGCAATAAGCCCATAAATGGCAAGATCATTCATTTTAATTTCCTATGGCGAGTGAAACTATTCATCCTTGTTTCGGGCATACCAGCGCCTAGTTGCTTCCTGAGTGATCGCTATCCCGCGTTGGGTTGGCTCAAGTTTCGGTTGGCCTCGTCGTAGGCCGGGCTGGTTTGGCCGATCTCCGGTGCGATCTGGCCGCTAGCCAGCCATAGGGCGTACTGAGGGTAAATTTTCACCAGCACGTCTATTTCCTCAGCGCCTACTCGTACAGCGCCTTTGCTGACGTTTCTCCAGCGTTCGTAAGCACCGCCTTCTTCGCTTGCTCTCTTTGGACCCACCAGCTTGATCAATGTGCGTGCTCTATCAGCAGTGCTTGCCATATAGAAAATATTTCCTGAGTAGTAATTGCTCCATTGTGGGGAATGGGTAACAATCACTCCATGGGTATCTATTACCCATTCTGTTGGTTGGTAATCACTGCTGAACATAGTGGATTAAAGCTTATGGATACGGAAGGTCTCGACCCGCAAAAGCTGCACGGCGCCCCGCCCTTGATGCCGTGGCAGAAGTTCGCCGAGTGGATCGGCATGGGTAATGAACCCATCGTGGTTCGCACTTGGGTGGAACGGAACTACCTGCCTTCGCAGAAGGTGGGCAAACGCACCATGGTCAACGTTGCCCTGCTGACCCAGCAGCTGCTTGAGCAGGAGTGGACGCTGTGAGCCGAACTGACCCGCAATTCAAGCTGCGCGTGCCGCCCAAGCTGCGCTCCAAGATCGAACAGTCCGCCTTCGCGGCCCGCCGTTCGATGAATTCGGAAGTCGTCATTCGCCTGGAAGCGAGCTATGCCCAGGAGAAAACTGCCAAGGAGGGCAACCAATGAGCACCACTGACGAAAGCCTGGACCTCTGTAGCGTCATCACCTTCGCCGAGATGAGCGGCATATCGGTTGAAGAGGCCATCGACTGGGTGGACAACGGCACCATTCCCAGCCTGCGCTTGGCGGACTTTCGCATGGTCAATCTCGCTCGCCTGCGCGCGGACCTGGAGAAGGGCAAGACCGAGTTCAAGGAAGGAGATTACGCCCATGTCTAGCCTGGCTCCCTCGTTCGA
Organism: Pseudomonas sp. LPB0260; assembly: GCF_013388395.1. Classification (NCBI taxonomy): domain Bacteria; kingdom Pseudomonadati; phylum Pseudomonadota; class Gammaproteobacteria; order Pseudomonadales; family Pseudomonadaceae; genus Pseudomonas; species Pseudomonas sp. LPB0260. The sequence continues at coordinate 1,953,984 of NZ_CP058247.1, forward strand.
TCCGATCACCGCTATCAGCTACATCGGCCGAACTGTCCTCGTCGAACTGTGCTGGGACGACGACAACGAAATGCTCTGGCGCTGCTACCACGTGATTGGCGTCGTATTACCGGTGCCGGGCGTATTTGAAGACGGCTACTTCCTCACCGTGCCCTTCGGCGGTAGCGACGACTTCCCGGTCGAAATCTACTTCGACAGCATCAATACCATCCGGGCCATTCGCGACCGTAGCGCAGCCAGCAAGGTGCTGGGCAGCCTGCCACTGCCTCATCTGATCCAGAGCCAAGTCGGACCCAAGGAAGGAGAGCGCCGCCATGCGTAAGCCTCGTATCGCAATCGATGCCGCCAAGGCCCTGAGCTATGTCGGCCAGACCGTCTTGATCGAAATGGCCTGGGATGCTGAGCCGGAGTCCTTCTGGCAATGCACGCACATCGTTGGCGTTCTCCTGCCCACGGCGGACATGAAAGGCTCGCCGTATTTCTTGGGCGTGGAGCTCAGTTCCAGCACGCGCACTCCCAACGAAATCTACTTCGACGATATTTGCACTATCAGGGCTATGCGGTACCGCGACCGGCAGGGTTCCGGCAACGTACTGGGCCGCATGACTCTGACCCATTCGGAAGGGTCAGGGGCCGCGCTCCCGGCTCATCGTGACGGCTGTTTTGTCGCGATGAACGGAAGCACGGGCGAAGCGCACCCTTGACCCCGCGCCATGATGAGCAGCCTGACCGCGGGAGAGTGGGGCAGCTTCACCGCCCCGCGCTCCCGAGCCCTCGGCGGCAAGAGCGGGATGACAAGGGCAGAGCCCTTGGTGTGCATAGCTTCTGCCCACCACCCGCGCCAAGCCACTGCTTGCCTTGCTGATCCTTCCCGCCTGCTGCATCTGCCGGTCGTGCCGGATGCTCGTCCAGTCCTGCTCGGGCTCCTTCTGCTACTGACCCTCGCCGCGCCCTGGAGTGAACCAGTGGCCAGCCATAAACCGGAAAAACCTCAATTGAGTGGTTGGCCCTACGACGCGGCGGCCTGCGCACGCGAAAGCGCGGCTCGGTTCAGAGCGCCCTCGCGCGCGCAGGCCGCCGCGCGACGTCCCTGTAACACGTCAGATAAAAGCCAAGAAACTTCCGCATTAATCGGCAATAGGTGAAGAAATGACAAAAGCAATTGACCATATGCGTTTGGATGCTTTGACCGCAGTGGAAGACAAACGCGGTCGCTTGTTTGTCGATCCGGGTAACTACACGTTCACCGACCTGTCGAAGGTCCGCCTGCTGCGCTGTGGCGTCGATACGGTGCGTCAGCTGTACCGGGGCATGATCCGCCCGGAAGTGATGGCGCTGTTCGAGACTCCGGGCGTCATGGTCGACTTCGCCGGCCAGCGCTGGCACTCGGGACGAGTAGGGCGCGACTCGGGCTACCAGTACAAGCTGCAAAACGCTGACTTGGGCCTGATTCTGCTCATCAAGAACTTCAACGCCAAGATCGACAGCATCGGCCCGCACCTGAAAATCGAGGTGTCACCGCATGCCATCGACGCGCTGTCGCCGGAGCGGCTGCAAGAGCACCTGGATCACTACGCCGACGCCGTGTTGACCCACCTGGAAATCAACCAGTGTGCGGTCCATCTGGCGTTGGACCTGCAAGGCTGGACGCCTCCCAGCGACCTGGTGGCGCGCATGCACTGCAAGGCCCGTACACACCGGGATATTTCCGGCATCAATGAGATTTCCTGGGCGAGCAAGTCCAGTGTCTACGGCCGGGGCGAAACCTCGATGTTCGGTTCGGCTGCTGGCGTACAGCTGGCCATCTACAACAAGACCGAACAGGCCCGCGCCACCGACAAGCTCGACTACTGGGAAAGCGTCTGGAAACGGCGCGATAGCTTCGACGCAGCGGACTCGGACAACTACGACCCGACGCAAGACGTGTGGCGGGTGGAGCTGCGCTATCACCACTCGATAATCCAGCAGTTCGCTAGCGGCTCAATTGACGTGAAGACGGGTGAGGCCATCGACACCCGGTCGTTTGCCGCATTCTCGGGCCATCTGGACGGCCTGTGGCGTTATGGCCTGGGTCAATTCAAGCTGCTAGTCCGTCCCGGTCATTTTGAGCCTATCTGGACCCTGATTCGTGAAGATGTGCGGGTCGATCTGCCGGTGGACTCCCTGCTGGATCAGACCGAATACAAGCGCTACTACAAGACCTCGCGGGGCTTCTCGGGCAAGAACGTGGAGCTGTTCCTGGGAAACTTCGTAAGCCTGCTGGCAAGGGAGCGGGTGGGCGCAAAAAAGGCGTTCTCCACCCTAAAACAATGGGACTGTTGGCCCGTTATACGGGATCACTACGCGGCCAAGGAAAAGACTGAGCGGGACATCTACCGGCACATCAAAGACCTGTTGGAAGAACGGCAGGTCAGGTGGGGCAGGGCGGTATGACAGTAAAGAAGCGCCCTGATGGCCGTTGGCTTGCAGATGTTCAGCCAATCCGTGGTCAGCGTTTCCGTAAGCTGTTCTCGACCAAGGCGGAAGCCCTGCGCTACGAACAGTACATCATCACCAACAAGGCGGCCGACCCTGCCTGGAACCCCAAGGCCAAGGATCGGCGTCGACTTTCGGAGCTGGTTGGGCTCTGGTTCGACCTGCATGGTCACATGCTCAAGGATGGCGAGCGAAGAAAGGCCAAGCTCGACGCCCTGTGCGTGCGCCTGCGTGACCCCATCGCGATGAAGCTCGACCCGGCCAGCTATGCCCATGACCGCCGCTTGCGCGCTGAGTCAGGCATCACGCCCAAGACGTTGAACAACGAACTGGGCTACATCCGTGCCGTGTTCAATGAGCTGCGAGGCTTGGGTCAGATCGACTATGCCAACCCGCTGGAGCTGATGAAGCTCTACAGGATTGAGGAACGGGAACTGTCCTGGCTGACCCAGGAACAGATAGCCCATCTGCTGACTGCCATTCGTGAAGGCTGCGACAACCCGCACGTCGAACCTATAGTGCTGCTCTGTCTGGCCACTGGTGCTCGATGGTCGGAAGCGGAAGGACTCATGCCGGCGCGATTGCGGAACGGCGCTGTCACGTACAGCAAAACCAAGTCGAGCAAGGTTAGGACGGTGCCAATTTCGGCAGAGCTGGAAACGTTGATCCGCAACCACTGGAAGCAGCATGGCCCCTTCACTGGGGCGATAACGTCATTCCGGCGTGCATTGAAGCGGTCAGGCATCGAGCTGCCCAAAGGGCAGGCCAGCCACGCGCTGCGCCACACCTTCGCCAGCCACTTCATGCAGAAGGGCGGCAACATCCTCACGTTGCAGAAAATTCTGGGGCACTCGAGCTTGGCCATGACGATGCGCTATGCACACCTTGCGCCCGAGCATCTGGTCGAGGCGGTCAAGCTGAGCCCGTTGGCAGGTGTGACACTTTCGGGACAGTTGATGCCCCTAGAAAGCAAAAACCCTTGAAAATCTCTAGGATTATCAAGGGTTTAGGCTGTTTTCATTTGGTGGAGCCGGGGGATTTGAACCCCCGTCCGCCAGTTCTCCGCTATCGGTTCTACATGCTTAGCCATCTCTATTGAGTTAACTCATCGCGGCCCGAGTGGCAGGGCGCTTTGAGCGAGCTGTATGAGTTTTAGCCGTTACGTCTACAGCGAACTTGGCGGCGATCCTGTTCTATATGACTGACCAAATCTTCGGGTTTACAGGCATCCCCTAGGGTCAGCTAGCGGCACTTAGGCGGCTAGAGCGTAGTTGTCGTCGTTGGCAACTATAAGTTTGCAGCAGCGAATTTACGAGTTCTGCTACCAGCTCGGCATGCCCCTCAAGTTTTGCTACCGGCGTCGAATCCTAATCGGCCCCAAAACTGTCATGGGTGAAGCTAGGCCGAAGTGTACGGCATCGGCTGCCTGGCGTCGACCTTGCAATCTCGGCGCGGACGCCGGGCGCGGAGTGCGGCTATGATTAGACACCTGAGCTGCAGTCATGTCTTTGGGACGAGACCTTTTCTATGTCGCGCACGTCGCGTTACCCCCTGCGTCAGTGGATCTGGCGCGCCTTTGTACAGAGTGCGTTGATTCCGCTGATTCTCGTCGAGTCGGTGCTGATTACCGTCTACCTGCTGAGTAACGCGGCGATTCGCGATGCGCAGATCGGCTATCTGCAGCGCAGCGCGCTGGGCGATTTGTCGGCGGCGGTGGCTCGTGAGGGGCAGGTGATCGACAGCCGCCTGCGTGCCGTCGAGGCGCAGGTGCAGATTTTCCGCGACGCGACGCTGCAGGCACTGCAGAACACCGAGTTCCAGCCCGATCAGCTGGAGCGCCAGCGCCATGCCGCCACCCCCAGCGGGGTGTACTACACGCGCAGCGACGATGGTCGCGCGGCATCCTTCTACGCCAACAGCACGCCGCCCGAGCGTCAGGACCGTGCCAAGGCGCTGCGTCTGTCGCAGGTCGATCCGCTGATGCGTTCGATCCGCGCGGCCAATCCGCTGGTAGCGGCGGTCTACTTCAACAGCTGGGACAGCTACAACCGCATCTACCCGTTCTTCATGACTCCCGAGCAGTATCCCCACGACATGGTGATACCCGATTACAACTTCTATTACCTGGCCGACGCCAAGCACAACCCGCAGCGCAAGGTGGCCTGGACCGATGTCTACCTGGATCCGGCCGGGCTCGGCTGGATGATGTCTGCCGTCGCCCCGGTGTACCGCGATGACTTCCTCGAGGGCGTTGTCGGCCTGGATATCACCGTCGGCCAGATGCTCACGGAGATCGGTGAGCTGGATGTACCCTGGCAGGGCTATGCCATGCTGGTCAGCCGCGACCACAACATCATGGCCCTGCCGCAGGCCGGCGAGCGCGATTTCGGCCTGCGCGAGCTGACCGAGTACTCCTATGCCGAGGCGGTGCGCCGCGAGGTGCTCAAGCCGGAAGATTTCCGCCTGGACAAGTACGCCGATATGCAGCCCCTGCTGCAGGCCATGGCGGCCGGGCAGGGCAATGTGCAGGAGGTCCAGCTGGGCGGGCGCAATCGCCTGGTGGCCTGGAGCGAGATTCCACAAACCGGCTGGCGTCTGCTGCTGGTGGTGGACGAGGAGCAGATCTTCAGCGAAACCAATCGTCTGGCCGAACGCTACCTGCAGATCGGCTACCTGCTGATCGCCGGTCTGGCGCTGTTCTATCTGCTGTTCTTCGCCTGGATGTGGATGCGCTCGCGGCAGCTGAGCGACCAGCTGGCGCAACCCATCGCCGGTATCGGCGGCATGATGCGGCGGATCGGTCAGGGGGATTTCCATCCCAGCGCGCCGACCAGCCAGATCGCCGAGCTGACCTCCATGGCGCAGGCGGTGCAGCACACCGGCGAGCAGTTGCAGGCGAGCGAGACCGAGCGCCGCGAGGCCCAGCGGATTCTCGACCTGGTGCTGGAGAGCACCACGGAGAGCCTGTGGGAGGTGGACTCGCCGAATGCCACCATCAAGCTCAGTGGCCGCTTCCTCAAACGCTTCGGCCTGGCCCGGGAGTGCATGAGCCTGAGCGAGTTCAACCAGCGCATGCACCCCAATGATCTGGAGCGCATTCGCCACCTGCGCGAACAGTTCGTCACCAGCGGCGAGGACCAGTTCGAGGCCGAGTACCGCTATGCCGACGCGCGCGGCGAGTACGCCTGGCTGCTCAGCCGCGGCAAGGTGCTCGAGCGCGATGCGGCCGGCCGCGTGCTGCGCATCGCCGGCACCCATGTCGATATCACCCGGCTCAAACAGGCCCAGGAGGAGCTGCGCCGCGCCAGTCTGGAGGCCCAGGCGGCCAGCCAGGCGAAGAGCCGTTTCCTCTCGAGCATGAGCCACGAGCTGCGTACGCCGCTGAACGCGATCTATGGCTTCGGCCAGTTGATCGAGATGGAGGCGCAGGACAAGCCCGACGCCCAGCAGGAGGCGGACTACGCGCGGGAGATCGTCAACGCCAGTCGTCACCTGACTTCCCTGGTCGACGATATCCTCGACCTGTCGAGTATCGAGAGTCGCCGTCAGCAGCTGCAGCTGCAACCGGTCGCGATCGGCGAGCTGCTCGCCAGCTGTGCCGAGCTGGTGCAGCCGGAAGTGCAGCAGCGGCACCTGCAGCTGGAGGTGCAGGCGGAGCTCGAGGCGCCGCTCTATGTGCAGGCGGACCTGCGCCGTGTACGCCAGGTGATGCTCAACCTGCTGTCCAACGCCATCAAGTACAACAGCCCCCGGGGCGTCATCCGCATGGGCTATGAGCTGCTCCCTGGCGGCGTGCGCCTGTGGGTCGAGGACAATGGTTCGGGGCTGACCGAGGAGCAGCAGGCCCAGCTGTTCCAGCCGTTCCAGCGTCTCGGTCGGGAGAACTCCAGTACCCCCGGCACCGGCATCGGCCTGGTGCTGTGCCGCGAGCTGGCCAGCCTGATGGGCGGCGAAATGGGCTTCGAGAGCCGCGCCGGGCATGGCAGTCGATTCTGGATCGACCTGCCCAGCGCCGCTGCGCCCCAGACGACAGTTCAGCCCGCCGCTAGCGAGGATTGAGCGGCACCTGAGGGCCGTTCACGGCTCGCCAGGGCACATCGCCCTGGCGAGCAGGCTGTTACTCGCTGGCTTCGAGCAGTTGCAGCGCCTCGCCGAGGACCTGCACGGATTGGCCGTGGTCGCCGCTCTTGTGCAGAGCCTCGCCCTCGGCACGGAGCTTCTGTACCTGCGCCAGCACCGCCGCATCGCTGGGCGGGTTGCTGGCCAGCATGGCATCTATCTTGGCCATGTCCGCCGGGCAGTGTGCGGCCCAGAGCGGGACGCTGAGCAGGGCGGCGGCGAGGAAAACGGCTAGGCGGCGCATGGCATCGCTCCTTCAGGGGGGGATTTTTCAGTATAGAAAGCAGCGGGCGGGGCCAATGGCCGCCGGTCCGCTTTCTGCCGGCAGAGGTGTGAGCCGGCGCGGGCTTGAGCCCGCGCCAGCTGCCCGCTGCGGCCGCGGGCAGTGCGTCAGACTCTAGGCCGGGAGACCCGATCGACCAGGTAGACCAGGCCGTGGTAGTCGATGCCGGCATGCTGGCTCAGGCCGATCTCGCAGGTGCGGCTGGTGGACAGCCCCTCGCTGCAGTGCTGCACCGCATCCTGCAGCGTGCGCAGCGCATGGGCGTTGAGCTCCGGGGTGGTGAAGCCCTTGTCGCCGGCGAAGCCGCAGCAGTGGATGCCCTCGGGGACAATCACCTCGCGGGCGCAGCGGCGGGCGATGTCGATCAGTCCCTGGGCCTCGCCCAGGTGCTGGGTGCTGCAGGTCACGTGTACCGCCACGGGCTGCTGCTGCGGGGTGATCTGCAATCTATCCAGGAGTTTCTCGCGGATGAACTTCACCGGGTCGAACAGCTTGAGCCGTGGGTCCAGGCCGTCCTGTAGCAGGCGCAGGGTGCAGGGGCTGGTGTCGCAGTAGACCGGGTCCAGGCCGCCGCGGCTGGCCTCGAGCAGCGTGTCGAGCAGTTCCTGGCGCTTGCGTTCGGCCTGTTCGGCATAGCCCTTGGAGGCGAAGGGCTGGCCGCAGCACAGGTTGTCCTGGCCCTCCGGAAAGACGACCTGGAAGCCGGCCTTTTCCAGCAGGGCGCGGGTCTTGTCGATCAGCGGCATCTGCTCCCGGTCGGCGAATGCCGGGCCCATGACCCGTGAGACGCAGGCGGCCAGGTAGACCACCCGCGGTCGCGCGTCGTCGGTCGCCGCGCCGATGCGGATCTGCTGCACGGCCTGGGGCATGGCGCTGCTCCACTGCGGTAGGCGCTGGCCCGAGGCCGTGTGCAGGCCGCTCGAGACTTTCGTCAGCAGCGGCGCGCCGAGCAGCCGGCGGGCGCCGTCGGCGGCGCGCAGAGTCAGGCGCGCGGCGCTGAGGGTGGCGGCGAAATGCGTGGCCAGCCAGTTGGCGCGCCTCTGTTGGCTGGCGTCGCGACCGCGCAGCTTGCGCACCAGGTCGCCGGTGTTGATGCCCACCGGGCAGCGCTGGGCGCACAGGCCGGTGGCGGCGCAGGTGTCGAGGCCCTGGTACTGGTAGCGGCGCTCGAGCTCGCGGGTGTCTTCGCCGCGCCGCTGCCTGGCCTGGATGTCGCGCCAGATGACGATGCGCTGGCGCGGGCTCAGGGTCAGCTCCTTGGACGGGCAGACCGGCTCGCAGAAGCCGCACTCGATGCACTTGTCGACCAGCTCGTCGGCGGCCGGCAGCGGCTTGAGGTGTTTCAGGTGGATCTGCGGGTCTTCGCTGAGCACCACGTCCGGGTTGAGGATGCCCAGGGGGTCGAGCAGGCGCTTGATCCGCCACATCAGCTGGTAGGCGTCCGTGCCCCACTCCAGCTCGACGAAGGGCGCCATGTTGCGTCCGGTGCCGTGCTCGGCCTTGAGCGAGCCGCCGAACTCCACCGCCACCAGCTGCGCCACCTCGTCCATGAAGGCCTGGTAGCGCGCCACCTGCTCGGGGCTGTCGAAACCCTGGGTGAAGACGAAGTGCAGGTTGCCCTCCAGGGCATGGCCGAAGATGATCGCCTCGTCGTAGCCGTGCTTGTCGAACAGCGCCAGCAGGCGGTTGACGCCCTCGGCCAGTTGCTCGACCGGGAAGGTGACGTCCTCGATGATCACCGTGGTGCCGGTCTCGCGCACCGCGCCGACGGCGGGGAAGGTGTCCTTGCGGATCTTCCACAGCTGGTTGTAGACCGCCGGGTCCTCGCTGAAGTCGACCCGCTTCTCCAGCGTAAAGTCGGCGAGCGAGTCCATGATCTGCGCCAGCTGTTCGTGCAGCAGGCTCTGGCTGGCCGCCCGCGCCTCGATCAGCAGGGCGCAGGCGCCGGCCGACAGGCCCCTGACCCATTCGGGCATGCCCGGCTTGTTCTCGACCGAGCGCAGGCTGCGGCGGTCCAGCAGTTCCACCGCCGACACCGGCTGGCTTTTCAGCACGCTGACCGCGCGACAGCAACTGTCCACGTCGGGGAATACCAGCAGGGCGCTGGCCTTGTGCGGATGGTCCGGCACGGTGTGGTAGGTCACCGAGCTGATGAAGCCCAGGGTGCCCTCGGAGCCGACCAGCAGGTGGCTGAGGATGTCCAGCGGCTGGTCGAAGTCGACCAGGGCGTTGAGCGACAGCCCGGTGGTGTTCTTCAAGCGGTACTTGTGGCGAATGCGCGCGGCCAGCTCGGAGTCGGCGCGGGTCTGCCGGCCGAGGCGGGCGAGCTGCTCGAGCAGCTCGCCATGACGGGCCTGGAAGGCGGCGACGCTGGCGGCGTCCTCGGTGTCCAGCACGCTGCCGTCGGCCAGCACCAGGCGCATGCCGGCCAGGGTGTGGTAGCTGTTCTGCGCGGTGCCGCAGCACATGCCACTGGCGTTGTTGGCGACGATGCCGCCGATCTTGCAAGCGTTGATCGAGGCCGGGTCCGGGCCGATCTTGCGCTGCCAGGGCGCCAGCGCGACGTTGGCCTGGGCGCCGATGACCCCCGGTTGCAGGCGGATCTGCGCGCCCTGGTTGCGCACCTCGCGGCCGTTCCAGTTGTCACCCAGGACGATCAGCAACGAGTCGCTGATGGCCTGGCCGGACAGGCTGGTGCCGGCGGCGCGGAAGGTCACCGGCACGCGCTCGGCGCTGGCCAGCTGGAGCAGCTGCACCACTTCCTCCTCGGACTCGACGCGCACGACCAGCTTTGGGATAAGGCGGTAGAAGCTGGCGTCGGTGCCGAAGGCCAGGGTCGACAGCGGGTCGTCGAAGCGCCGCTGGCGCGGGATCAGGCGTTCGACCTGCTGGAGAAAAGTCGCCGGCAGACTCATGCATCCTCCAGGATCAGTACGATCAGATCCTTCGGGCCGTGGGCGCCATAGGCCAGCACCTGTTCGATGTCGGCGGTCTTCGACGGCCCGGACACCAGCAGGGCGTTGGTCGGCATGCCGGTGGCCCAGCCCATTTCCCGCTGCACCTGGTAGAGGTTGTCCCGCACCTGGCTGGCCTTGAGCAGGGCGATGTGCAGCGGCGGTACCAGGCTCATTAGGCGCGGTTCCTCGCGGCTTGGCCAGAGGATCAGGCTGCCGGTGGAGGCGATGGCGCCGAGGGTGCCGGTCAGGCTGGCCGGGGTGTCGTCGAACAGCTCGGCCTTCCACTGCTCGATGGGCCGGTCGTAGGCCTTGAGCGCGAGTGGGCTGCCACTCTGCTGGCAGTGCTCGGCGAGCTGCTGGCCATGCACGGTGCCCGGGGCGATCAGCAGGCTGGCGATGCCGCGCTCGGCCAGCAGGCGCTCGACCAGCGCCGGCCACTCGGCCTGGCGGCACAGGTGGGTCTCGGTATGCACCGCCTCCATCAGCTGGCGCAGGCGCGGGATGCGCTGTTCGGCCGGGTAGCTCCAGGGCTGGGTCACCAGCGCCTCGTCGAAGTCGTCGGCGAGCGGCGTGGTGCCTTCCAGGCTGCGCTTGAGCTTGGCGAGGATATTGGCTTTGGCGCTCATGCTGATGCTCCCGTATATGCAGCAACGGTAGGGTGCGCCGAGCGCACCTCGGGCGTTCCGGTGATGGTGCGCGTGGCGCACCCTCCGGTGATTCGAGCACTCATCATTTGCCCTCCAGGTGCTGACGGGCCAGTTCATGCAGCGAGCGCTTGGCCGGAACCGGTGCGCTGTGGTGCTCGGTCCAGGGGCCGAGCTTGCTCGGCGTCAGGCCGCCCAGGCGGGTGGCCAGGAAGCTGAACAGGCGGTACAGCAGCGGCGTGGTGTAGAGCGTGCGCCAGGTTTTCCAGGCCAGGCGTTCGCCCGCCGAGTACTTGCTGCCCTGGCCGCGCATGACCCGCTGCGGGTCGTCGGGTTTTTTCACGTTCTCTTCGCGCAGGCGCCGCAGCAGCGAGGGGATGGGGATCTTCACAGGGCAGACCTCGCCGCAGGCGCCGCACAGCGACGAGGCGCTGGGGTGCTCGGGGACCTTGTTCAGGCCGACCAGGTGGGGGGTGATGATCTTGCCGATCGGCCCAGGATAGACCTCGCCGTAGGCGTGGCCGCCAATGCGCGTGTACACCGGGCAATGGTTCATGCAGGCGCCGCAGCGGATGCAGTTCAGGGTCTGGCGCAGTTCGCTGTCGGCGAAGGCCTGGCTGCGGCCGTTGTCCAGCAGCACCAGGTGGACTTCCTCGGGGCCGTCCAATTCGTCGGCCTGGCGCGGAGCGGAGATCATGTTGACGTAGGTGGTGATCGGCTGGCCCAGGGCCGAGCGGGTCAGCAGCGACAGCAGCGGCACGGTGTCGCGCAGGTTCTCCACCACCTTCTCGATACCGGTCACGGCGATGTGCACCCGGGGCACGGTGGTGCTCATGCGGCCGTTGCCTTCGTTCTCCACCAGCAGCAGGGTGCCGGTCTCGGCTACCGCGAAGTTGACCCCGGACACGCCGATGTCGGCCTCGAAGAACTTCCGGCGCAGGGTGCGCCGGCCGATCTGAATGAGTTGGTCGACGTCCTTGGTGTATTCCACGCCAAGTTTGTCGTGGAACAAGGACGCGACCTGACCGGCATTCTTGTGGATCGCCGGCATAATGATATGAGAAGGCTTCTCGTGGTCGAGCTGGACGATGTACTCGCCCATGTCCGATTCCAGGCATTCAATGCCCTGGCCTTCGAGGAAATGGTTCATCTCCATTTCCTCGCTGACCATCGATTTGCCCTTGATCACTTGTCGCGCCTCGTGAGCGCGGGCGATCTGCAGGACGATGGCGTTGGCCTCGTCCACCGTTTCCGCCCAGTGCACCTTCACACCGTTGCGAATCAGGTTCCGTTCCAGTTGCTCGAGCAGCTCGGGCAGCTTGGATAGTGCGCGGGCGCGAATCTGGTTGCCCAGGGCGCGCAGCCGCTCGCGTTCGTCGGCATCGCTGAAGGCGCTGGCGCGCTTGGCCATCAGCGAATCCATGGCGGTGCGGAAGTTCTTGCGCAGCTGGGCATCGCCCAGCGCGTCATGGGCGCGCTGTTTGAAGCCCGGTGCGACGGATTCGTCACCCAATTGCACGCTGGGAATGCGTTGCTCGCCGTTCATCGCTCGCTCCTCGTGCGCTGCCAGAGGAAACTGGCCAGGTGCTGGCCGCGCAGGGCGGCGCGCTGCTTCTCCAGGGCACCGTTGATGTTCATCAGGCAGCCGCAGTCGGCGCTGACCACCTGGGCGGCACCGGAGTCCTGCAGGGCGCGGGTCTTGTCCGCGACCATCGCCCCGGAGATGTCCGGCATGCGCACGCTGAAGGTGCCGCCGAAGCCGCAGCACTCGCTCTCGTGGTCGTGCTCGACGCGCTCCACCTGGCTCAGTTGCGCCAGCAGGGCGCGGCCGTGCAGGTGGGTGTTCATCTCCCGGCGCGCGCTGCAGGAGGTGTGCAGGGCCACCTTGGTCGGCGTGCCCTGGTCCTGCAGCTGCACCTTGCATACATGGAGGAGAAACTCGGCCAGTTCATAGGTGCGCTCGGCCAGGGCCTGGAGACGGGCGTGCAGGTCGGGCTCGTCCTTGAACAGCTCGGCATAGTGCTCGCGCAGCATGCCGGCGCAGGAGCCGGACGGCACCACCACCGGCCAGTCCTCGCGGAACAGCTGCAGCTGCCGGCGCGCCACCTCGCGCGCCTCCGCGGTGTAGCCGGAGGTATAGGCCGGCTGGCCGCAGCAGCCCTGGTCCTGGGGGAAGTGCACGCGGATGCCCTCGCGCTCCAGCAGGTGGATCGCGTCCATCCCCGCTTCCGGGAAGAACAGGTCGACCACGCAGGTGCCGAACAGGTAGACCTGCTCGGGCTTGTGCGGCGGATACTGGCGCGGTTGCGGCAGGGGCGGCGCGACGCGGGTGGCGTTGGGCGCGGCGTTGTGGAACAGCTGGCTCATGGTTGTGCGCTCCGGGTGGGCCCGGTGGTCCGCAGAACCCGGCGGCGATATCGGCGCCGGGTTCTGCGGGTTGTGGATACGGCCGCGCCGCGGGTCAGCGGGGCGCGGATTCAAGCGTGCTTCAGCGGGCCACCAGCGGGTCGCTGATGCCCAGCAGGTAGATCGCGATGAGGGCGATCAGCCCGGTGAACAGCACGTAGTACAGGGTAGGCCAGACGGTCTTGCGCAGGGTGCTGCCCTCGCGGCCGAGCAGGCCGACCGTGGCCGAGGCGGCGACCACGTTGTGGATCGCCACCATGTTGCCGGCTGCCGCGCCGATGGCCTGCACCGCGACGATCAGCGCCCCGGAGATCCCCAGGCTGTGCGCGACGCCGTACTGGAACTGGCTGAGCATCATGTTGCTGACGGTATTGGAGCCGGCGATGAAGGCACCCAGGGCGCCGACGCTGGGCGCCAGCAGCGGGTAGACACCGCCGACGCTGTCGGCCACGTAGCGGGCCATGGCGATCGGCATGCTCGGAAGGTCGGCGGCGTTGACCCCGGAGTTGATCAGGATGCGCACCATGGGCACGGTGAACAGCAGGACGAAGCCGGCGCCGAGCAGGACCTTACTCGATTCGCCGATCGCGGCGGTCAGTTCGCGCAGCTTCATGCGGTGCAGGAAGAAGGTCGCCAGCACCACCGTCACCAGGATGCCGCCGGGCAGGTACAGCGGCATGAAGTCGGCCTTGATGCCGCTCTCGCCGAGGATGTCGGGGAATACCAGTAGCACCGACTTCAGCGCCGCGCTGACGTCCGGGAAGACCCGGCTGATGACCAGCAGGGCGCCGACCAGCACGTAGGGGAACCAGGCGCGCAGGCTGCTCATCGGCTTGGCGCTCAGCGCGTCCAGCTTCATCTCCACGCTGCCCAGCCACTCGCTCGGCCAGTCCTGCGCCGGGGCGAAGTCCCAGGTCTTCTTGGGCACCAGGAAGCCCACGCGGGCGGCACAGGTGACGATGGCCAGGCCGATCAGGCCGCCCGCCAGGGACGGGAACTCGGGGCCGAGGAATACGCCGGTAGCCATGTAGGGCAGGGTGAAGGCCAGGCCGGCGAAGAGGGCGAACGGCAGCACCTCGAAGCCGGCCTTCCAGCTTTTCTGCTGGCCGAAGAAGCGCGTCAGCATCAGCACCATGATCAGCGGCATCAGGGTGCCGACCAGGGCGTGGATGATCGCCACGTTGCTGGTTATCAGCTGCAGGAAAATCTCCCAGCTGGAGCCCTGGGCGCTCAGTTGCGCACCCAGGGCGGCGCTGTCCAGGCCGCTGTTGATGCCGATGATGATCGGCGTGCCGACCGCACCGAAGGACACCGGCGTGCTCTGCACCAGCATGCCGAGCATCACCGCGGCCATGGCCGGGAAGCCGATGGCTACCAGCAGGGGCGCGGCGATCGCCGCCGGCGTGCCGAAGCCCGAGGCGCCCTCAATGAAGCAGCCGAACAACCAGGCAATGATGATCGCCTGGATGCGACGGTCCGGGCTGATGGTGGCGAATCCGGCGCGGATCTTGGTGATCCCGCCGGAATGCTTGAGGGTGTTGAGCAGCAGAATCGCGCCGAAGATGATCCACAGCACGCCGGCGGTGATTACCAGGCCTTGCACGGTGGAGGCGAGTACGCGGTTGAGGCTCATGTCCCAGGCGTACAGGGCGATGCCCGCCGTGAGCAGGTAGACCAGCGGCATGGCGCGTTTGGCGGGCCAGCGCAGGCCGATCAGCAGGATGGCGGCGAGCAGGATGGGGGAGAAGGCGAGTAGTGCGAGCAGACCGGATGACATGGCGGGACCTCCGGTCAGTGGCGCGCGGGACGCGATGGATTCGGCAGATGGAATGCAGCAAGCGGCGTGATGGACATGACCGACATGGGAAGACCTCGGCGTGGCTATTTTTGGAATTGTTGTTTGTTGTCGGGCTGTATTGGTAAGACCAATTTACAAGGCGACCGTGTCAGGTTAAAAGCCTGCGGCCGTTGCTGTCAAATTCCGGTGCTGCGACTTTGGTAGGAGGGGGCGGCCTTGTGTGCCTATGCGGTGCGCTATAGGCTTGCTGGAAAGCTGGTAAAACCAATGGAGAGTGGGGAATGGAAGTAGATCAGGTGCGCCAGCGGCGCTTGTCGGACACCATCGTCGAGCAGCTGGAAACCATGATTCTCGAGGGCTCGCTGAAGGCAGGCGAGCGCCTGCCGGCCGAGCGGGTGCTGTCCGAGCGCTTCGGCGTATCGCGGCCATCGCTGCGTGAGGCGATTCAGAAGCTGGTGGCCAAGGGGCTGCTGGTCAGTCGCCAGGGCGGCGGCAACTATGTCGCCGAGTCGCTGGGTTCGACCTTCAGCGATCCGCTGCTGGAACTGCTGGAAAACAACCCCGAGGCGCAGCGCGATCTACTGGAGTTCCGCCACACCCTGGAGGGTTCCTGCGCCTACTACGCTGCATTGCGCGCCACCGAACTGGACCGCGAGCGCCTGAGCGAGGCCTTCGCCGCGCTGCAGGACTGCTACAGCCGCAGCGGCAAGGTCACCCGCGCCGAGGAGGGGGCGGCCGATGCGCGATTTCATCTGGCCATCGCCGAGGCCAGCCACAACGCGGTGCTGCTGCACACCATTCGCGGCCTGTTCGACCTGCTCAAGCGCAACGTGGTGACCAATATCGGCGGCATGTACGCCCAGCGCAGCGAGACCCGGGACATGCTGATCACTCAGCACCGGGCCTTGTTCGAGGCGATCATGGAGGGGCGTGCCGAAGAGGCGCGGGAGCTGTCGAACCAGCATATCGACTATGTCCGGGAGGTGCTTTCCGAGGTGCAGCAGGAGGTGCAGCGGGTGGCGCGGGCGCAGCGGCGCAGTCTGCGCTAGTAGAGGCCAGCAGCGGGGCGGGAGCGCTTGGCTCCCGAGCTCACTCGTCCTTGCCTTTGCTGCGCATGGCGCGCTGCACTTCGCGGTCGGCGTCGCGCTCTTTCTCGGTGTGACGCTTGTCGAAGTCCTTCTTGCCCTTGGCCAGGGCGATCTCGCACTTGACCAGGTGCTGCTTCCAGTAGAGCGACAGGGCCACGCAGGTGTAGCCCTTCTGCTGCACCGAGCCGAACAGCTTGTCCAGCTCGCGCTTGTTCAGCAGCAGCTTGCGCGTGCGGGTCGGGTCGGCGATCACGTGGGTGCTGGCGGTCTTCAACGGGGTGATGTGGCAGCCCATCAGCCAGGCCTCGTCGTCCTTGAGCAGCACGTAGCTGTCGACCAACTGGGCCTTGCCGGCGCGCAGGCTCTTCACTTCCCAGCCGGCCAGGGCCAGGCCCGCCTCGAACTTCTGGTCGACGAAATAATCGTGCAGCGCCTTCTTGTTCTGCGCGATGGTGCCTTGAGGGTGTTTCTTTTGTTTAGCCATAGGGCGCGCATTATAGGGAGTCGCCTGCGCGGACGCCATGCGCTGCGCAGGGCAAAATCACGGATATTCACCGGCCCGCGGCGGCTGCGCTTGAGCCGATTCGGTGAATCCCCGACAATGCCCGATCTTTTTTCCAATCAGAACGGGCGAGTCGCACATGGCGAACGACAAGGTCTCGATTCACGGCGCCTGGGCCAGCCGCTGGGTCTTCATTCTCGCGGCGACCGGCTCGGCCGTGGGGCTGGGCAATATCTGGAAGTTCCCCTACATGACCGGCGTCTACGGCGGCGGTGCCTTCGTCGCCATGTACCTGATCTGCATCGCCTTGGTCGGGGTGCCGATCATGCTGGCGGAAACCCTGATCGGCCGTCGCGGCCGGCAGAGCCCGGTCAACGCCATGAAGAACCTGGCCATCGAAGCGGGGAAGTCCCGCGGCTGGTCGCTGGCCGCGGTGATGGGGATGATCGCCGCGCTGCTGATCCTGTCCTTCTATAGCGTGGTCGCCGGTTGGTCCCTGGACTATATCCTCGGCATGGCCGGCGGCGACTTCGTCGGGATCAGCGGCGAGGGGGCCGGCGCCGCATTCGGCGGGCTGACCAGCGACCCCTGGCGCCTGACCCTGTGGCATACGCTGTTCATGTTCCTCACCGCGCTGGTCATCGCCCGCGGCGTGGTCGCCGGCCTGGAACGCAGCCTGCGCATCATGATGCCGCTGCTGTTCGTCCTGCTGCTGGTGCTGCTCGGCTACAGCCTGACCACCGGGCACTTCATGCAGGGTTTCGACTTCCTCTTCCATTTCGACCCGAGCAAGGTGCGCGAGGGCATCCTCGCCGCCATGGGCCACGCCTTCTTCACCCTCAGCGTGGGTGTCGGCTCGATCATGGTCTACGGTGCCTATATGCCGAAGAATTCGTCCATCGGCGCGACGGTGATCGCGGTCGGGCTGCTCGATACCCTGGTCGCCCTGACCGCCGGCCTGGCGTTGTTCCCGATCGTGTTCGCCGCCGGCCTGGAGCCGGGCGCCGGTCCCGGGCTGATGTTCGTCACCCTGCCGATCGCCTTCGGCAATATCGCCTTCGGCCAGTTGATGGGCCT
Source organism: Pseudomonas sp. LPB0260 (assembly GCF_013388395.1). NCBI lineage: Bacteria > Pseudomonadati > Pseudomonadota > Gammaproteobacteria > Pseudomonadales > Pseudomonadaceae > Pseudomonas > Pseudomonas sp. LPB0260. The sequence goes on from NZ_CP058247.1 coordinate 1,971,333, forward strand.
GGTGTTCTTCGTGCTGGTGGCGGTGGCGGCCTGGAGTTCGTCGATCTCCATGCTGGAGCCGGCGGTGGCCTATTTCGTCGAGCGCAGTGGGCGCAGCCGGACCACGGTCACCGCGCTGCTGGCGCTGCTGTGCTGGGTGATCGGCATGGGTACGGTGTTGTCGTTCAATGTCGGTGCCGAGGCCAAGTTCTTCGTCTTCGCCGAGGATGGCTTCCATCTGTTCCAGTGGGGCGCCGAGGGCGGCAAGACCTTCTTCGACAGCATCGACTACCTGACCAGCCGCATTCTCCTGCCGCTCGGTGGCCTGGCCTTCGCCTTGTTCGCCGGCTGGGTGCTGAGCCGCGAAGCGGTGCGCGAGGAGCTGGCGATCAAGAGTCCGCTGCTGTTCAATCTGGCTTACTGGCTGATTCGCGTGGTGGCCCCTGTCGGCGTGCTGGTGGTGTTCGTCGCCGAGTTGAGCAAATGAGGGCACGCAAGCTGATGAGTGAAGTCGCCGGTCTATGAGTACGCATATCCACCGCTCGGCCCTGTTGCCCTATCCGGCGCAGGCGCTGTACGACCTGGTCAACGACGTGGCCAGCTACCCGCAGTTCCTGCCCTGGTGCTCGGCCAGCGAAGTGCTGGAGCTGAGCGAGACCCACATGCGCGCCAGCCTCGGCGTGGCCAAGGGTGCGCTGCGCCAGCGCTTCGTTACCTGCAACACGCTGGTTGCAGGGCAGTCCATCGAGCTGAACCTGGAAGAGGGGCCGTTCACCCAGCTGCAGGGTCGCTGGGAGTTCAAGGTGCTGGGGGAGAAGGCCTGCAAGATCAGCCTGGATCTGACCTTCGACTACGCCGGACCGCTGGTGCGTGCGACCCTAGGGCCGTTGTTCAACCAGGCTGCCAACACCCTGGTGGATGCCTTCTGCCAGAGGGCCAAGGAGTTGTATGGATAGCAGAACCATAGTGGTCGAGGTGGTCTATGCCTTGGCCGACAAGCAGAAGCTGCTGCGTCTGAGCCTGCCTTATGGCACCACGGTGCGGCAGGCGGCGTTGCAGTCCGGAATGGATGTGCACTTCCCGGACCTGGACCTGGCGAGCAGCCCGCTGGGAATCTTCGGCAAGGCGGTGGCCAAGCCCGATGAGCGTGTGCTGGAAGATGGAGAGCGCGTGGAGATCTATCGTCCGCTGATTGCCGATCCGAAGGAGGTGCGCAAGCAGCGGGCCGCCCGAGCGGCCAAGGCCAAGGCCGACGAGCAGGGCGTTTGATGTCTAAGCGCCGACCACAAAAAAAGCCCGGAGATCTTCCGGGCTTTTTTGTTTCTAACGGCTACTGCGGCGAGCTTTCCAGGGGCTCGGGAACCGGCACTGGTACGGTTCTGACTTCGTCGACCTCGCGCTGGATCTGCTCGAGCAGCGAGCCCGGAGCCGGCGCGGCGTCCTCGATCTGCGGCTCAGCGCTGACCGGCGTGGTCGGATCGCCGTCCTCGCCGAGGATCGCCTGGTCGCGGCTGACGCCCGGCATGAAGTCCCCGGACAGGCCGGCCAGTTGGTCGTTGCCATCGAAGACCAGGCTGACGCGCTCCTGCAGGCGCTGACCGCCCCCCGGCTGGATGCTGTAGAGGTAGTCCCAGCGGTTGCTGTGGAAGGTGTCGGTGAGCAGCGGGTTGCCCATGATAAACCGCACTTGGCGGCGGGTCATTCCAGGGCGCAACTGGTCTATCATGTCCTGCGTCACGACATTGCCCTGTTGGATGTCGATTTTGTAAACCCCGGGGAATGAGCAACCGGCGAGTGCGAAGAGCCCCGTTAAGGTGAGGCTGGTCAGCAGGATCTTGGCATTTTGCATCGGTGGGTGACTTCCACTATCTTGGCTGGGCAACGTAAACCCGGATCATACCCGTAATAAGGGAAGCTGCAAAACCGCTTCCACGAGAAAGCAGACCATGGTTGAAAATAGCGAACTACGCAAGGCTGGCCTGAAAGTGACCCTGCCGAGGGTCAAGATATTGCAGATGCTCGATTCCGCCGAGCAGCGCCACATGAGCGCAGAGGATGTTTACAAGGCGCTGATGGAGGCGGGCGAGGATGTCGGTCTGGCCACGGTGTATCGCGTGTTGACCCAGTTCGAGGCGGCTGGTCTGGTGGTGCGGCACAATTTCGATGGCGGCCATGCGGTGTTCGAGCTGGCCGACAGCGGCCATCACGATCACATGGTCTGTGTCGAATCCGGCGAGGTGATCGAGTTCTTCGACCCGGAAATCGAGAAGCGGCAGAAGGAGATCGTCCGCGAGCACGGCTTCGAGCTGGTCGATCACAACCTGGTGCTCTACGTGCGCAAGAAGAAGTAGGCGCACTGGCGCGGCATGAGAAAGGCGACCCTGGGGGTCGCCTTTTTTGTTGCTTGGCGCCGCTACTCGCTCAGGCCTGGGCGCTGGCGACCATCTGCCGGGCGTGGGCCAGGGACTCCTCGGTGAGGTCGACGCCGCCGAGCATGCGGGCGATCTCCTCGACCCGCTGGTGACGCTCGAGCTTGCTCACCGCGGTGCGGGTCGCGTCGCTTTCCCGCACCTTGTGCACGAACAGGTGCTGGTGCCCTTGTGCCGCCACCTGCGGCAGGTGGGTGACGGTCAGGACCTGGCCGCGCTCGCCGAGGCGGCGCAGCAGCTGGCCGACCACCTCGGCGGTCGGCCCGCCAATGCCGACGTCGACTTCGTCGAAGACCAGGGTCGGCACCCGTGAGGTCTGGGCGGTGATCACCTGGATGGCCAGGCTGATACGCGACAGCTCGCCGCCGGAGGCGACTTTGGCCAGGGCCTTGAGCGGCTGCCCGGGGTTGGCGCTGACCAGGAACTCGACCTGCTCCAAACCGTTGGCCTGCGGCTCGTCGCTGCTGTTGCCGCGCAGCTGGATAGTGAAGCGCCCGCCAGGCATGCCCAGGCTGTGCATCTCCGTCTCCACGGCCGTGGCGAGGCGGTTGGCGGCCTCGTTGCGCAGGGCGCTCAGCTCCGCGGCCTTTTCCTGGTAGTGGCGGGCATAGGCGTCGAGCTCTTCGCCGAGGCGCTCGACGGCCTGGTCGTCGGCGTTGAGGCTTTCCAGTTCCTCGAACAGCTGCTGCTGCAGCGCGGCCATCTCGCTGGGCTGGATGCGGTGCTTGCGCGCCAGGGTGTAGATGATGTCGAGGCGCTCCTCGAGCATCTGCAGGCGCTCGGGGTCGGCGTCGAAGTGGTCGAGAAAGCGATTCAGCTCGCCGACCGCCTCTTCCACCTGGATCTGCGCACTGGCCAGCAGGTTGATCGCCTCGTTGAGGGCGCCGGGTTGGCCCTGGAAGCCGCTGAGGCGGTTGAGGCTGCCGGTCAATGCCGACAGCACGTTGCCGGCATCATTCTCGCTGCATTGCTCGATCACCAGGCGGCAGGCGCTGAGCAGGCTTTCGGCGTTGGTCAGGGTCTTGTGCTCCTGCTCGAGCTGTTCCAGCTCCTGTTCGCCGAGGGCCAGGTTGTCCAGTTCCTCGAGCTGATAGCTGAGCAGCTGATGGCGGGCGCGCTGCTCGTCGCCGAGGCCGGAGAGGCGTTCCAGTTCGCTCTTGGTCTGCTTCCAGCGTTGCGCGGCCAGCTGTACCTGGCGCGCCAGTTCCTGGCTGCCGGCGTACTCGTCGAGCAGGCGGCGATGGGTGTCGGCCTTGAGCAGGGACTGGTGTTCGTGCTGGCTGTGGATGTCGATCAGCAGCTCGCCGAGGGCCTTGAGGTCGCCTTGCGGGCAGGGCGAGCCGTTGATATAGCCGCGCGAGCGGCCTTCGGCAGTGATCACCCGACGCAGGATGCACGGGCCGTCGTGCTCCAGGTCGTGCTCGGCTAGCCAGGCCCGCGCTTCGGGAATGTCGCTGAGGTCGAAGCTGGCGAGGATGTCCGCCTTGTCCGCGCCGGGGCGCACCACGCCGCTGTCCGCACGGTCGCCCAGGCAGAGGCCGAGGGCGTCGAGCATGATCGACTTGCCGGCGCCGGTTTCGCCGCTGATCACGCTCATCCCGCTGTCCAGCTCCAGGTCGAGATGTTCAACGATGGCGTAGTTGTGTACGGACAGGTGCACCAGCATGGCGAGGCCTCTCGAGGTTGAAGTCTGGTTATTTATACAGTGTTTGTTTTGCCGCTGACAATCCTCCCGCCGCCCTTGAAGCGTGAAATTTAGGCCCCATATAGGCGGCAGGTGCGCAGGTTCCGACCTGTGCCGAATTATCAGAGGAGAGTTGCATGGCAGACGAACAGACCCAAGATAACCAGCTTCCTGAGGTTTCCGCCGAGGTCGAGGCGGCGGGCGGCGAGTTGGATGCCCGTATCCAGGTTCTCGAGGAGGAGTTGGCTGCCGCTCAGGACAAGGCCCTGCGCATGGCCGCCGACCTGCAGAACGTGCGTCGCCGCGCCGAGCAGGATGTCGAGAAGGCGCACAAGTTCGCCCTGGAAAAGTTCGCCAGCGACCTGCTGCCGGTGGTCGACAGCCTGGAGCGCGGGCTCGAGCTGTCGAGCCCGAACGACGAGGCGATCAAGGCGGTGCGCGAAGGCATGGAGCTGACCCTCAAGCTGTTCCAGGACACCCTCAAGCGTCACCAGCTGGAGGCGGTCGACCCGGAAGGCGCACCGTTCGACCCGGAGCAGCACCAGGCGATGGCCATGCAGGAGAGCACCCAGGTGGAGCCCAATAGCGTGCTCAAGGTGTTCCAGAAGGGCTATCTGCTCAACGGTCGGCTGTTGCGCCCGGCCATGGTGGTGGTCAGCAAGGCCCCGGCCGAAGCGCCGCCGTCCATCGACGAGCAGGCTTGAAATTCGCCGGCGAGCCCCCATTTGTTGAATCAAGCGTTTTAGTGCTACCGCGGCCGGTCAAGCAAGGCGGCGGGGAAATCGAAATTTCGGGAGAGTGAATATGGGCAAAATCATCGGTATCGACCTGGGGACTACCAACTCCTGCGTCTCCATTCTGGAAAACGGCAGCGTCAAGGTGCTGGAGAACGCCGAAGGCGCTCGCACCACGCCGTCGATCATCGCCTACAGCAACGACGGCGAGATCCTCGTCGGTCAGTCGGCCAAGCGTCAGGCGGTGACCAACCCGCACAACACCCTGTACGCGGTGAAGCGCCTGATCGGCCGTCGCTTCGAAGAAAACGTGGTGCAAAAAGACATCCAGATGGTCCCGTACAAGATCGTCAAGGCTGACAACGGCGACGCCTGGGTGCAGGTCAAGGACCAGAAGATGGCGCCGCCGCAGATCTCCGCGGAAGTGCTGAAGAAGATGAAGAAAACCGCCGAAGACTACCTCGGCGAGCCTGTGACCGAGGCGGTGATCACCGTACCGGCCTACTTCAACGACAGCCAGCGTCAGGCCACCAAGGACGCCGGCCGCATCGCCGGTCTGGACGTCAAGCGCATCATCAACGAGCCGACCGCCGCGGCCCTGGCCTATGGCATGGACAAGGCCAAGGGCGATCACACCGTGATCGTCTATGACCTGGGTGGCGGTACCTTCGATATTTCGGTGATCGAGATCGCCGAAGTCGATGGTGAGCACCAGTTCGAAGTGTTGGCCACCAACGGCGACACCTTCCTCGGTGGTGAGGACTTCGACCTGCGCCTGATCGACTACCTGGTGGAAGAGTTCAAGAAAGAAACCGGCATGAACCTCAAGGGCGACCCGCTGGCCATGCAGCGCCTGAAAGAGGCGGCGGAGAAGGCCAAGATCGAGCTGTCCTCGAGCCAGCAGACCGACGTCAACCTGCCGTACATCACCGCCGACGCCAGCGGTCCCAAGCACCTCAACGTGAAGATCTCCCGCTCCAAGCTGGAGTCGCTGGTCGAGGACCTGGTGCAGCGCACCATCGAGCCGTGCCGCATCGCCTTGAAGGATGCCGGTATCGACGTCGGTTCGATCCATGACGTGATCCTGGTCGGTGGCCAGACCCGCATGCCGCTGGTGCAGAAGACCGTTGCCGAGTTCTTCGGCAAGGAAGCGCGCAAGGACGTCAATCCGGACGAAGCCGTGGCCATGGGCGCCGCCATTCAGGGCGCGGTACTGGCCGGCGACGTCAAGGACGTGCTGCTGCTGGACGTCTCTCCGCTGACCCTGGGTATCGAGACCATGGGCGGGGTGATGACCGCACTGATCGAGAAGAACACCACCATCCCGACCAAGAAGTCCCAGGTGTTCTCCACCGCCGACGACAACCAGAGCGCCGTGACCATCCACGTGCTGCAGGGCGAGCGCAAGCAGGCCGCGCAGAACAAGTCGCTGGGCAAGTTCGACCTGGCCGAGATTCCGCCGGCTCCGCGTGGCGTGCCGCAGATCGAGGTGACCTTCGACATCGACGCCAACGGCATCCTGCATGTCGGCGCGAAGGACAAGGCCACCGGCAAGCAGCAGTCCATCGTGATCAAGGCCAACTCCGGCCTGTCCGAGGAGGAAATCGAGCAGATGGTCCGCGACGCCGAGGCCAATGCCGAGGAAGACCGCAAGTTCGAGGAACTGGCGACCGCGCGCAACCAGGGTGACCAGCTGGTGCATGCCACCCGCAAGATGCTCACCGAGGCTGGCGACAAGGCTACCGAGGATGAGAAGGCGGCGATCGAGAAGGCCCTGGGCGAGCTGGAAGTGGCAGTGAAGGGTGACGATAAGGCGGCCATCGAGGCCAAGATGAATGCCCTGTCCGAGGCGACCACGCCGCTGGCGCAGAAGATGTACGCCGAGCAGCCGCAGGCGGGTGCCGCAGCGGACGCCGGTGATCAGGCCAAGAACGCTGGCGACGACGTGGTCGACGCCGAGTTCGAAGAGGTCAAGGACAACAAGTAAGCGCAGGCTTGCTGCTGCTCCATCCGCTCGTGGCGCGCGTCACGGGCGGGATGAATCGCCGCGCGGGGGCTTGCTCCCGCGTTGGCGTGTCTGGAGGAGGCGATTTGAGGGTGTTGAGGATCTATGTCTAAACGTGACTATTACGAGGTGCTGGGTGTCGAGCGCGGCGCCAGCGAGGCGGAGCTGAAGAAGGCTTACCGGCGCCTGGCGATGAAGCACCACCCGGACCGCAATCCCGACGACAAAGCGTCGGAAGAGAAGTTCAAGGAGGCCAACGAGGCCTACGAGGTGCTGTCCGACGCCAGCAAGCGGGCCGCCTATGACCAGTACGGCCACGCCGGCGTCGACCCGAGCATGGGTGGCGGCGGTGGCGCCGGCTTCGGCGGCGCGAACTTCTCCGATATCTTCGGCGACGTGTTCAGCGACTTCTTCGGCGGAGGTCGTGGTGGTCAGCGCGGTGGCGCCCAGCGGGGCAGCGACCTGCGCTACACCCTGGAGCTGGACCTGGAAGAGGCGGTGCGCGGCACCACGGTGACCATTCGCGTGCCGACCCTGGTCAACTGCAAGAGCTGCGATGGCTCGGGCGCCAAGAAGGGCACCAGCCCGGTGACCTGTACCACCTGTGGTGGTATCGGCCAGGTGCGCATGCAGCAGGGCTTCTTCTCGGTGCAGCAGACCTGTCCACGCTGTCATGGCAACGGCAAGATGATCACCGACCCCTGTGGCAGCTGCCACGGCCACGGCCGGGTCGAGGAGCACAAGACCCTGTCGGTCAAGGTGCCGGCCGGCGTCGACACCGGCGATCGCATTCGCCTGTCCGGCGAGGGCGAGGCGGGTGCCATGGGTGGCCCGGCGGGCGACCTTTACGTGGTGGTCAATGTGCGCGAGCACTCGATCTTCCAGCGTGACGGCAAGCACCTGTATTGCGAGGTGCCGATCAGCTTCGCCGACGCCGCCCTGGGCGGCGAGCTGGAAGTGCCGACCCTGGATGGCCGGGTCAAGCTGAAGATTCCGGAAGGCACCCAGACCGGCAAGCTGTTCCGCCTGCGCGGCAAGGGCGTGGCGCCGGTGCGCGGCGGTGGTGCTGGCGACCTTATGTGCCGGGTCGCGGTGGAGACTCCGGTCAATCTGGATCGGCGTCAGCGCGAGCTGCTCGAGGAGTTCCGTCAGTCCCTGGCTGGCGACAGTTCCCACTCGCCCAAGGCCAGTGGCTGGTTCGAGGGCGTCAAGCGCTTCTTTGGCGATTTGTAACGAGTCGGCCGGCCGGGCGCTCGGGCTGATGATGGTATGAGTCAGCCCTCTATACCCGGCGGCGGACCTGCAGCTTGGAGTTTCTAGATATGCAACGAATTGCCGTGATGGGCGCCGCGGGGCGCATGGGCAAGACCCTGATCGAGGCGGTGCAGCAGGCCGAAGGCGCCAGCCTGAGTGCCGCGGTCGATCGCCCGGACAGCAGCCTGGTCGGTGCCGATGCCGGCGAGCTGACCGGGCTGGGCAAGCTGGGTGTGCCGTTGTCCGGCGACCTGGCTGCCGTGCTGGACCAGTTCGATGTGCTGATCGATTTCACTCACCCCTCGGTGACCCTGAAGAACCTGGAGGTCTGCCGTCAGGCGGGCAAGGCCATGGTCATCGGCACCACGGGCTTCAGTGTCGCGGAGAAGCAGCTGCTGGCCGAGGCGGGCAAGCAGATCCCGATCGTCTTCGCCGCCAACTTCAGCGTCGGCGTCAACCTCTGCCTGAAGCTGCTGGATACCGCGGCGCGGGTGCTGGGCGACGAGGTGGATATCGAGATCATCGAGGCCCACCACCGGCACAAGGTCGATGCGCCCTCCGGGACTGCTTTGCGCATGGGCGAAGTGGTGGCCAATGCCCTGGGGCGTGATCTGCAGAAGGTCGCGGTCTACGGCCGCGAAGGCCAGACCGGCGCTCGCGCCCGCGAGACCATCGGCTTTGCCACCGTGCGCGCCGGCGACGTGGTCGGCGACCATACCGTGCTGTTTGCCGCCGACGGCGAGCGGGTGGAGATCACCCACAAGGCCTCCAGCCGCATGACCTTCGCCAAGGGGGCGGTGCGCTCCGCCCTGTGGCTGCAGGGGCGGGATGCCGGGTTGTATGACATGCAGGACGTTCTGGGGCTCAACTGAGCCCCGCGCAACTGGGCGGAGGCTTATCTGGATGTGGACCAAAAAGTCACTTTCCTGTAAGCTTCCCGCTTTAGTGTGTCCACTAAAAGTTACGCAGAATGAATCAGATAAAAAAGCGGGGTGACGGTCGATACGTCATCCCGCTTTTTTACAACCTGCGTTTGCTTCAAGCCTTGATCGACGGGAGGTCTTCTTGACTAAGCCAGCCATACTCGCCCTTGCTGACGGCAGCATTTTTCGCGGCGAGGCCATCGGTGCCGATGGCCATACTATTGGAGAGGTGGTGTTCAATACCGCCATGACCGGCTATCAGGAAATCCTTACCGATCCCTCCTATGCCCAGCAAATCGTTACCCTGACCTATCCGCATATCGGCAACACCGGCACCACCCCGGAGGACGCCGAGTCCAATCGGGTCTGGGCTGCCGGCCTGATCATTCGTGACCTGCCGCTGACCGCCAGCAACTGGCGCAACAAGCAGTCGTTGCCCGACTACCTGAAGGAAAACGGCACCGTTGCCATCGCCGGCATCGACACTCGCCGCCTGACCCGCATCCTGCGCGAGAAGGGTTCGCAGAACGGCTGCATCCTCGCCGGCGCAGACGCCACCGAGGAAAAAGCCCTGGAACTGGCGCGCAGCTTCCCCGGCCTCAAGGGCATGGACCTGGCCAAGGTGGTCAGCTGCTCCGAGCCCTACGAGTGGCGCGAAAGCACCTGGAACCTGAAGGACGACAGCCACCCGCAGATCCCGGCCGGCGAGCTGCCCTATCACGTGGTGGCCTACGACTACGGGGTCAAGCTGAACATCCTGCGCATGCTGGTGGCGCGCGGCTGCCGCCTGACCGTGGTGCCGGCACAGACCCCGGCCAGCGAAGTGCTGGCGCTGAATCCCGATGGCGTGTTCCTGTCCAACGGCCCGGGCGACCCCGAGCCGTGCGATTACGCGATCCAGGCCATCAAGGACGTGCTGGAAACCGATATCCCGGTGTTCGGCATCTGCCTTGGCCACCAGCTGCTGGCCCTGGCGTCCGGCGCCAAGACCCTGAAGATGGGCCACGGCCACCACGGCGCCAACCACCCGGTGCAGGACCTCGATTCCGGCGTGGTGATGATCACCAGCCAGAACCACGGCTTCGCCGTGGACGAGGGCAGCCTGCCGGGCAACGTCCGGGCCATCCACAAGTCGCTGTTCGACGGCACCCTGCAGGGCATCGAGCGGACCGACAAGGTCGCCTTCAGCTTCCAGGGTCACCCCGAGGCGAGCCCCGGCCCGCACGACGTCGCGCCGCTGTTCGACCGCTTCATCGAAGCCATGGCCAAGCGCCGCTAAGCCACGCCGACTGACCCAAGGATTCGAGTAAGAGACATGCCAAAACGTACAGATATCAAAAGCATCCTGATCCTCGGCGCCGGCCCGATCGTCATCGGCCAGGCCTGCGAGTTCGACTACTCCGGCGCCCAGGCCTGCAAGGCCCTGAAGGAAGAGGGTTTCCGCGTCATCCTGGTGAACTCCAACCCGGCCACCATCATGACCGACCCGTCGATGGCCGACGCCACCTACATCGAGCCGATCAAGTGGCAGACCGTGGCCAAGATCATCGAGAAGGAGCGCCCCGACGCCCTGCTGCCGACCATGGGTGGCCAGACCGCACTGAACTGCGCCCTGGACCTGGAGCGCCACGGCGTGCTGGAGAAATTCGGCGTCGAGATGATCGGTGCCAACGCCGACACCATCGACAAGGCCGAGGACCGCTCGCGCTTCGACAAGGCGATGAAGGACATCGGCCTGGCCTGTCCGGTTTCCGGCATCGCCCACAGCATGGAAGAAGCCTACGGCGTGCTGGAGAAGGTCGGCTTCCCCTGCATCATCCGGCCGTCCTTCACCATGGGCGGCACCGGCGGCGGCATCGCCTACAACCGTGAAGAGTTCGAGGAAATCTGCGCCCGCGGTCTCGACCTGTCGCCGACCAGCGAGCTGCTGATCGACGAGTCGCTGATCGGCTGGAAGGAATACGAGATGGAGGTGGTCCGCGACAAGAAGGACAACTGCATCATCGTCTGCGCCATCGAGAACTTCGACCCGATGGGCGTGCACACCGGCGACTCCATCACCGTCGCCCCGGCGCAGACCCTGACCGACAAGGAATACCAGATCCTGCGCAACGCCTCCCTGGCGGTGCTGCGCGAGATCGGCGTGGAAACCGGCGGCTCCAACGTGCAGTTCGGCATCTGCCCGAACACCGGGCGCATGGTGGTGATCGAGATGAACCCGCGCGTGTCGCGCTCCTCGGCCCTGGCTTCCAAGGCTACCGGCTTCCCGATCGCCAAGATCGCCGCCAAGCTGGCCGTGGGTTACACCCTCGATGAGTTGTCCAACGACATCACCGGTGGCCGCACCCCGGCCTCGTTCGAGCCGGCCATCGACTACGTGGTGACCAAGATCCCGCGTTTCGCCTTCGAGAAGTTCCCCAAGGCCGACGCCCGCCTGACCACCCAGATGAAGTCCGTGGGTGAAGTCATGGCCATCGGCCGCACCTTCCAGGAGTCCCTGCAGAAAGCCCTGCGCGGCCTGGAAGTCGGCGTCGCCGGTTTCGACGAAAAACTCGACCTGAACGATCCGGAAGCCGAAAGCACCCTGCGCCGCGAGCTGACCGTGCCGAGCGCCGACCGTATCTGGTACGTGGCGGACGCCTTCCGTGCGGGCAAGACCATCGAAGAAGTCTTCGAGCTGACCCGTATCGACGAGTGGTTCCTGGTGCAGATCGAAGACCTGATCAAGGACGAAGAGCGCATCAAGACCCAGGCGCTGTCGGCCATCGATCGTGACCTGATGTACAAGCTCAAGCGCAAGGGGTTCTCCGATATCCGCCTGGCCAAGCTGCTGGGTGTGACCGAGAAGACCCTGCGCAGCCATCGCCACAAGCTCAAGGTGCTGCCGGTCTACAAGCGTGTGGATACCTGCGCGGCCGAGTTCGCCACCGACACCGCGTACATGTACTCGACCTACGAGGAAGAGTGCGAGGCCAATCCGTCGAGCCGCGAGAAGATCATGATCCTCGGCGGCGGCCCCAACCGCATCGGCCAGGGCATCGAGTTCGACTACTGCTGCGTACACGCGGCGCTGGCCATGCGTGAAGATGGTTACGAGACCATCATGGTCAACTGCAACCCGGAAACCGTCTCCACCGACTACGACACCTCGGACCGCCTGTACTTCGAGCCGGTGACCCTGGAAGACGTGCTGGAAATCGTCCGCGTCGAGCAGCCCAAGGGCGTGATCGTGCAGTACGGTGGCCAGACCCCGCTGAAGATCTGTCGCGCCCTGGAAGAAGCCGGCGTGCCGATCATCGGTACCAGTCCGGATGCCATCGATCGCGCCGAAGACCGCGAGCGTTTCCAGCAGATGGTCCAGCGTCTCGGCCTGCGCCAGCCGGCCAACGCCACCGCGCGCAGCGAAGACGAGGCCCTGGCTCACTCCAAGACCATCGGTTATCCGCTGGTGGTGCGTCCGTCCTACGTGCTGGGCGGCCGGGCCATGGAGATCGTCTACCAGGAAGACGAACTCAAGCGCTACATGCGCGAGGCGGTGAAGGTCTCCAACGACAGCCCGGTGCTGCTGGATCACTTCCTCAACTGCGCCATCGAAGTCGATGTCGACGCGGTGTGCGACGGCGAAACCGTGGTGATCGGCGCGATCATGCAGCACATCGAGCAGGCCGGCGTGCACTCCGGTGACTCGGCCTGTTCGCTGCCGCCTTACTCGCTGCCCAAGCACATCCAGGACGAGATCCGCGACCAGGTCAAGAAGATGGCCCTGGAGCTCGGCGTGGTCGGCCTGATGAACGTGCAGATGGCCGTGCAGGGCGAGGATATCTTCGTGATCGAAGTGAACCCGCGCGCTTCGCGTACCGTGCCGTTCGTCTCCAAGTGCGTCGGCGAGTCGCTGGCCAAGGTGGCGGCCCGCGTCATGGCGGGCAAGTCGCTGGCCGAGGCCGGCTACAGCGAGGAGATCATCCCGCCGTTCTTCAGCGTCAAGGAAGCGGTGTTCCCGTTCGCCAAATTCCCCGGCGTCGACCCCATCCTCGGCCCGGAGATGAAGTCCACCGGCGAGGTGATGGGCGTGGGCGACACCTTCGGCGAGGCCTTCGCCAAGGCGCAGATGGGCGCCAGCGAAGTGCTGCCGAACAGCGGCTGTGCCTTCATCAGCGTGCGCGACGACGACAAGCCCCTGGTGGCCGAGGTCGCTCGCGACCTGATCGGCCTGGGCTTCGAGGTGGTCGCGACCGCCGGTACCGCCAAGCTGATCGAGGCCGCCGGACTGCCCGTGCGCCGGGTCAACAAGGTTACCGAAGGCCGTCCGCACGTGGTCGACATGATCAAGAATGATGAGGTCACCCTCATCATCAACACCACCGAGGGGCGTCAGTCGATCGCTGACTCCTACTCGATCCGTCGTAACGCCCTGCAGCACAAGATCTACTGCACCACCACCATCGCGGCGGGTCAGGCGATCTGTGAGGCGCTCAAGTTCGGTCCCGAGAAGACCGTGCGCCGCTTGCAGGATCTCCATGCAGGAATCAAGGCATGATCAAATACCCCATGACCGTCCAGGGCGCGCGCGCCCTGGAAGAAGAGCTGGCCCACCTGACCAAGGTCGTGCGTCCGAAGCTCAGTCAGGATATCGGTACCGCCCGTGAGCTGGGCGACCTCAAGGAGAACGCCGAATACCATGCCGCCCGCGAGCAGCAGGGCATGGTCGAGGCGCGTATCCGTGACATCGAGGGACGTCTGCAGAATGCGGTGGTCATCGATGTGACCACCATCGCCCATACCGGCAAGGTGATCTTCGGCACCACGGTGGAGATCGCCAACGTCGAAACCGACGAGAGCGTGACCTACAAGATCGTCGGTGAGGACGAGGCGGACATCAAGCAGCGCAAGCTGTCGGTCAGCTCGCCGATCGCCCGTGCCCTGGTGGGCAAGGAGGAGGGTGATGTGGTGGCGGTAAAAACCCCGAGCGGCGTGGTCGAGTACGAGATCGTCGAGGTTCGCCATATCTAAGCAACCGACCCTGAGTGCCGGGGCGATCAGCTGGCTGCTGGCCCAGACCCTGTGGGTCGGCGGCCTCTGGCTCCTGCAGTTTCTGGTGCTGCCGGCCCTGGTCAAGCTGGGGCTGGCGCCATTGCTGCTCGCAGAAATCGACGCGCTGCTGGGTTCGCTGCTGATAGGCCTCACGGCCTGCTGTGCGCTGCTGCAGATTGTCGTGCTGGTGCGTTTCGAGCGGCTGGCCAGTCTGTGGCGGGATCTGCGCGGTCAGCTGCTGCTGACCGTGCTGCTGATCGCCGGCAGCTACTTGCTGGTGCGCCAGTGGTGGCCGGAGGCCCAGGGCTGGCTGCTGTTCAGCTATCTGGTCCTGGCGTTTTGCGGGCTGTTGCTGGTATTGCAGCCGGTGCCGGCTCGTCGCGCCTGAGCGGCGAGGCAAGCCGACAGTCTGGCGGCGGTCGGCTGGTGCCGGCTCAGCCCTGGTAGCGGCTGATGTTGGAGAGGTTCTTGTTCGGCTTGGGGTTCTTGCGGTAAATCAGCGCCATCTTGCCGATGACCTGCACCAGTTCGCCCTTGGCCGCCTTGCACAGTTCGTCGATCGCGGCGAGGCGATCCTCGCGTTCGGTGATGCGTAGTTGCACCTTGATCAGTTCGTGATCGTTCAGTGCGCGTTCCAGTTCGGCCAGAACGCCCTCGGTCAAACCATTGTCTGCCACGATCAATACCGGTTTCAGGTGGTGGCCGATAGATTTGTATTGTTTCTTCTGCTCCTGAGTGAGCGGCATAATCTGACCCCTGCGTCTGATCTGGTAAAAAGCGGCGGCTAGTTTACCCGAGCGCCTTCGGACCCGCCCAGTTATTCACGACTTGTAAAATCGAGGTGCCGTGTGGCTCGCTCCAAGACCAGCCCCCGTTGGCTGAAAGAACACTTCGACGATCCCTACGTCAAAATGGCGCAGAAGGACGGCTACCGTTCGCGCGCCAGCTACAAGCTGCTGGAGATCCAGGAGAAGGACCGCATCCTGCGCCCGGGCATGACCGTGGTCGATCTCGGCGCCGCGCCGGGCGGCTGGTCGCAGGTGACCAGTCGACTGATCGGCGACAAGGGCACGCTGATCGCCTCCGATATCCTGGAGATGGACAGCATCCCGGACGTCACCTTCATTCAGGGTGACTTCACCGAGGATGCGGTGTTCAGCCAGATCCTCGAGGCGATTGGCGGCAACCCGGTGGACCTTGTGATTTCCGACATGGCCCCCAATATGAGTGGAGTAAGGGCGGCCGACCAGCCGCGCGCCATGTACCTGTGCGAATTGGCCCTGGATCTGGCGGGGCGCGTGCTGCGTCCGGGTGGTGATTTCCTGATCAAGATCTTCCAGGGCGAGGGCTTCGACCAGTACCACAAGCAGGTGCGCGAGATGTTCGACAAGGTGCAGATGCGCAAGCCGCTGTCCTCCCGCGATCGTTCCCGCGAACAGTACCTGTTGGCCCGCGGTTATCGCGGCGCCTAGGTCGATGCAACCAAGGGCGGGCTTGTCAGTCCAAAGGGCTGCATGCATTGTGCGTTCTCGTCGGCTCCGGCGACGCAAATAAAGGGTTACAGACCGCGTCTGCCAGCTGCAGGCGTTGTGTAGTAAGTTAGATCGGTACATAACTGGTCGTCATGCGAAGCACGCTTGCGCACGGGGCCTGCTTCAGAGGGTAGTTAATTGAACGACATGGCAAAGAATCTGATCCTGTGGCTGATCATCGCTGCTGTTCTGGTCACGGTGATGAACAATTTCTCCAGCCCGAGCGAGACGAACAAGCTCAACTACTCGGACTTCATCGAGCAGGTTCAGGATGGTCGGGTTCAGCGGGTTACCGTTGACGGCTACATCATCAATGGTGAGCGGATCGACGGCACGCGCTTCGAGACCGTGCGTCCCGCCATTCAGGACAACGGCCTGATCAAGGACCTGATCGACAACAATGTCGAGATCGTCGGCAAGCAGCCGGAACAGCAGAGCATCTGGACCCAGTTGCTGGTCGCCAGCTTCCCCATTCTGGTGATCATCGCGGTGTTCATGTTCTTCATGCGCCAGATGCAGGGCGGCGCCGGCGGCAAGGGCGGGCCCATGAGCTTCGGCAAGAGCAAGGCGCGCCTGTTGTCCGAGGATCAGGTCAAGACCACCTTCGCCGATGTCGCCGGTTGCGACGAGGCCAAGGAAGAGGTCAGCGAACTGGTCGAGTTCCTCCGCGATCCCGGCAAGTTCCAGCGCCTCGGCGGGCGCATTCCGCGCGGCGTGCTGATGGTCGGCTCGCCGGGTACCGGTAAGACCCTGCTGGCCAAGGCAGTCGCCGGTGAGGCCAAGGTGCCGTTCTTCACCATTTCCGGCTCCGACTTCGTCGAGATGTTCGTCGGTGTCGGCGCCTCCCGCGTGCGCGACATGTTCGAGCAGGCCAAGAAGCACGCGCCGTGCATCATCTTCATCGATGAAATCGACGCCGTCGGCCGTCACCGTGGCGCCGGCATGGGCGGCGGGCATGACGAGCGCGAGCAGACCCTCAACCAGTTGCTGGTGGAGATGGATGGCTTCGAGATGAACGACGGCGTGATCGTCATCGCTGCCACCAACCGTCCCGACGTGCTCGACCCGGCGCTGCTGCGTCCGGGGCGTTTCGACCGTCAGGTGGTGGTCGGTCTGCCGGATATCCGCGGTCGCGAGCAGATCCTCAAGGTGCACATGCGCAAGGTGCCGATGGGCGAAGATGTGCAGCCTGCGCTCATCGCCCGGGGAACCCCAGGCTTCTCCGGCGCCGACCTGGCCAACCTGGTGAACGAGGCGTCGCTGTTTGCCGCCCGAGCCGGCAAGCGTCTGGTCGAGATGAAGGAGTTCGAGCTGGCCAAGGACAAGATCATGATGGGCGCCGAGCGCAAGACCATGGTCATGTCCGAGAAGGAGCGCCTCAATACAGCGTTCCACGAGGCCGGCCACGCCATCGTCGGTCGCCTGGTGCCGGAGCATGACCCGGTCTACAAGGTGTCGATCATCCCGCGTGGTCGTGCCCTGGGTGTGACCATGTTCCTGCCTGAAGAAGACCGCTACAGCCTGAGCAAGCGCGCGCTGGTCAGTCAGATTTGCTCCCTCTTTGGCGGCCGTATCGCCGAAGAGATGACCCTGGGCTTCGAGGGGGTCACCACCGGTGCGTCCAACGACATCATGCGAGCGACCCAGTTGGCGCGGAACATGGTCACCAAGTGGGGCCTGTCCGAGAAGCTCGGTCCGCTGATGTACGCCGAGGAAGAGGGGGAAGTGTTCCTTGGTCGCAGCATGGGCAGCCAGCACACCAACGTCTCGGCCGACACGGCGAAGATGATCGACCTGGAGGTGCGCAGCATCATCGACCAGTGCTATGGCACCGCCAAGCGTCTGCTCGAGGAGAACCGCGACAAGCTCGATGCCATGGCCGAGGCGCTGATGAAGTACGAGACCATCGACGCCGAGCAGATCGACGACATCATGAATGGTCGTGCGCCGCGTGAGCCGAAGGGCTGGGGCGATGACGGCGGAGCGGGCAAGCCATCGGCCAAGACCGACCAGGCCGATAGTCCCGAGAAGCCAATCGGTGGCCCCGCCGCCGAGCATTAAGGTTGCCAATGCCTCTCTCGCTTGAACAGAACCGGCTGCCCTGTGGCAGCCGGTTTCTTGATTTGGCCCGTCCGCAGGTGATGGGCATTCTCAACGTAACCCCCGACTCGTTCTCCGACGGTGGCCGCTATCGCCAGCGTGATGCAGCGCTGCGCCATGCGGCCGAGATGGTGTGCGCCGGTGCAACGCTGATCGACGTCGGCGGCGAGTCGACCCGGCCCGGTGCGCAAGTGGTCTCGCCCGCTGAGGAACTGGAGCGGGTCGCTCCGGTGGTCGAAGCCATAGCCGCCGAGCTCGACGTGATCATTTCCGTGGATACCTCGACGCCGGCGGTCATGCGCGAGGCTGCGCGACTGGGCGCCGGGCTGATCAATGACGTGCGCTCGTTGCAGCGAGAAGGGGCGCTTGAGGCCGCTGCGGCCAGTGGGCTGCCGGTGTGCCTAATGCATATGCGCGGCGAACCGAGCACCATGCAGCAAGACCCTCATTACGCCGATATCCTGAATGAGGTGCGCGGCTTCCTCTCGGAGCGACTGGACGCCTGCGCGCGCGCCGGAATTGCCGCCGAGCGGGTGATGCTCGATCCGGGCTTCGGTTTCGCCAAGACCTTGGAGCACAATCTGAGGCTGTTCAAGCACTTGGAGTCGCTGCATGCCTTCGGGCGGCCGTTGCTGGTCGGTGTTTCGCGCAAGAGTATGATCGGCCGGGTGCTTGGTCACGAGGTCGGTGGGCGTCTCTATGGCAGCCTGGGGCTTGCGGCTCTCGCGGTGACCAAGGGTGCGCACATTCTCAGGGTTCACGACGTGGCCGAGACAGTTGATGTGGTACGCATGATTGCCGCAGTCGAAGCGGCCGAATAAGTCAGAAGGAAGCGTGGTTATGGTTAGAAAATATTTTGGTACTGATGGTATTCGCGGGCGCGTTGGTGAGTTTCCCATCACCCCGGATTTCATGCTCAAGCTCGGCTGGGCCGCCGGCATGGCATTTCGCAAGCAGGGTAAGTGCCGCATCCTTATTGGGAAAGACACACGAATATCCGGCTATATGTTCGAGTCGGCCCTCGAGGCCGGCTTGCTAGCAGCTGGCGCCGATGTAATGTTGCTGGGCCCCATGCCGACCCCGGCGATCGCCTATCTGACGCGCACTTTTCATGCCGAGGCGGGCATCGTCATCAGCGCCTCGCACAATCCTCACCATGACAACGGCATCAAGTTTTTCTCCGGACAGGGCACAAAGCTCCCGGACGAAGTCGAGCTGATGATCGAGGAGCTGCTCGATGCGCCGATGACGGTGGTCGAGTCGGAGCGGCTCGGCAAAGTGTCGCGTGTGCATGATGCGGCTGGCCGCTACATCGAATTCTGCAAGAGCAGCGTGCCGACCAGCACCGATTTCGCCGGTTTGAAGATGGTGATCGATTGCGCCCATGGCGCCGCCTACAAGGTGGCGCCCAGCGTGTTCCGCGAGCTCGGTGCCCAGGTGTCGGTGCTCTCGGCGCAGCCCAACGGGCTGAATATCAACGATGCCTGCGGCTCCACCCATATGGAGGCGCTGCAGGCCGAGGTGGTTGCCCAGCAGGCCGATCTGGGCATCGCCTTCGATGGCGACGCCGATCGGGTGCTGATGGTCGATCATACCGGCGCCTTGGTCGATGGCGACGAACTGTTGTTCATCATCGCCCGTGATCTGCAGGAGCGCGGCAAGCTGCAGGGGGGCGTAGTCGGGACCCTGATGAGCAATCTCGGACTGGAACTGGCGTGCGCCGACCTGGGGATACCCTTCGTCCGCGCCAAGGTCGGCGACCGTTACGTGATCGCCGAATTGCTTGCGCGCAACTGGCAGCTTGGTGGGGAGAACTCGGGCCATCTGGTGTGCTTCCAGCACACCACTACCGGAGATGCGGTCATCGCTGCATTGCAGGTCCTGCTGGCGCTCAAGCGGCGCGGGCAGAGCCTGGCCGAGACGCGCCAGGGCATGCAAAAGTGCCCCCAGGTACTGGTGAATGTGCGCTTTTCCGGCGGCGAAGACCCCCTCGAACACCCGGCCGTGCAGGACGCCAGCGCGCGTGTCACCGAGCGCATGGCGGGGCGTGGACGTGTGCTGTTGCGCAAGTCCGGCACCGAGCCGCTGGTCCGCGTAATGGTCGAAGGCGACGACGAAGCCCAGGTTCGTGGCTATGCCGATGAATTGGCTAAAGTTGTTGCCGAAGTATGTCCTTGATTCGGCTTGCCAGGCTAACGGCTGTTGGGTAATATCTGCGCCCTCTTTGACCGACGAGGTAAAGCATGCGTCGCCCAATGGTTGCTGGTAACTGGAAGATGCACGGTACCCGCGCCAGCGTCGCAGAGCTGATCGAAGGTGTTCGGCGACAGGCGTTGCCTGTCGATGTGGAGGTTGCGGTATTCCCGTCTTGTCTGCATGTGGCCCAGGTCGTGGAGGGTTTGAGCGGCCTGCCGGTGATGGTTGGCGGGCAGGACTGCGCGGTCGAGGCATCGCAGGGTGCGCTGACCGGCGAGGTGGCTGCCAGCCAGTTGCGGGATGCCGGTTGTGCCCTGGTGCTGGTAGGTCATTCTGAGCGTCGCCTGCTGCTGGCGGAGTCCGACGAGTGGGTGGTGCGCAAGTTCGCTGCGGCTCAGTCGTGCGGCTTGGTGCCGGTGCTCTGTGTGGGGGAGACCCTGGCGCAGCGTGAAGCGGGCGAGACCCTCGAGGTAGTGGGTCGCCAGCTGGCTGCTGTGATAGACGCCTGCGGCGTCGCAGCCTTCGGTCGGGCGGTGGTGGCTTACGAGCCGGTCTGGGCGATTGGTAGTGGGTTGACCGCTTCGCCGGATCAGGCGCAGGAAGTGCATGCTGCCATTCGGGCGCAGCTGGCGGCAGCAGATGCCGAAGTGGCGCAAGGGGTAAGAATTCTGTACGGCGGCAGTGTCAAGGCCGTCAACGCGGCCGAGTTGTTTGGCATGCCGGATATCGATGGGGGGCTTGTGGGTGGAGCCTCTCTGAATGCGGATGAGTTCGGTGCGATCTGTCGCGCCGCGGGAAGCTGAAAAGATGCTGGAAACAGTCGTAGTAGTTCTTCATCTGCTGGGTGCGATCGGCGTGGTTGCGCTGGTTTTGTTGCAGCAGGGTAAGGGTGCCGATGCGGGCGCGTCTTTTGGTTCGGGTGCTTCTGCTACCGTGTTCGGTAGTCAAGGTTCCTCTACCTTTTTGAGTCGCGTTACTGCTATACTCGCCACCGCATTTTTCTTAACCAGCCTGGGCTTAGCGTTCTTTGCTAATGAAAAGGCTGATGCGCTGAGTCAGGTAGGTTTGCCGGCTCCGGCGGTCGAGGAAGTGCAGCAAGAAAAGCCGGCGGCAGAAGATGTGCCGGTGCTCGAAGAGCAAAAGTCAGCGGTGAATACAGCTGACGTACCTCAGGCTCCAGAGCAGCAGTAACAGCGGTAAAAGTTTCAAGCGTTTTTGCCGAGGTGGTGGAATTGGTAGACACGCTACCTTGAGGTGGTAGTGGCCATAGGCTGTAGGGGTTCGAGTCCCCTCCTCGGTACCAATTTACAAGAAGGCCCGCTACATGCGGGTCTTGTTGTTGCTGGAGCTTCGGTTGACCCTTTCGGGTGTTCGGCCGTATACTTCGGCCCCAGCTTTGACGCGGGGTGGAGCAGTCTGGTAGCTCGTCGGGCTCATAACCCGAAGGTCGTTGGTTCAAATCCAGCCCCCGCAACCAGTAGTAGCGGAGCCCCTTTCAAGGGGCTTTTTGCTAGCTGGGAGACAGGTTTTTCGGCCTCTTGAGCCGAATCGAAGGGATGGGCGTTTCGCCCATTTTTTATTTGCACAGCATGCGCGAGGGGTTCAGGTGTCGAGCAAGCTAGAACAGTTGCAGGCCTTGGTGGCCCCGGTAGTCGAAGCACTCGGCTATCAATGCTGGGGTATCGAGTTCCTGTCGCAAGGGCGGCATTCGTTGCTGCGTATTTATATCGATCATGCCAACGGCGTTCTGATTGACGATTGCGAGAAAGTCAGTCGGCAGGTCAGTGGTGTCCTCGATGTCGAGGATCCGATCAGTGCGGAGTACACCCTGGAGGTGTCGTCGCCGGGCATGGATCGGCCGCTGTTCACGCTGGAGCAATTTGCCAGCTATGTCGGTGAGCAGGTGAAAATCAAGCTGCGCACGCCTTTCGAAGGGCGCCGCAACTTTCAGGGTCTTCTCCGAGGTGTGGAGGAGCAGGACGTGGTGGTGCAGGTGGATGACCACGAGTTCCTGTTGCCGATCGATTCGATCGACAAGGCCAATGTCATCCCCCGGTTTGATTGAGACGCGGATCCCGCGGATCCAATGGATTGCGAAAGGCGAGGCGTACGATGAGCAAAGAAGTACTGCTGGTTGTTGAGTCGGTGTCCAACGAAAAGGGCGTGCCGGCCAGCGTGATTTTCGAGGCGCTGGAGTTGGCCCTGGCCACGGCGACCAAGAAGCGATTTGAAGACGAAGTCGAGTTGCGAGTGGCGATCAATCGCCTCACCGGCAACTACGAGACCTTCCGCTGCTGGACAGTGGTGGAAGAGGAAGATTTTGAGGACCCTGCGCATCAGTTGACCCTGGATCTGGCCCAGGCGCGCAAAGCCGATGCGAAGATCGGCGATGTACTCGAGGAGAAGATCGAATCCATCGAGTTTGGCCGCATTGCCGCCCAGACTGCCAAGCAGGTCATCGTGCAGAAAGTGCGCGAGGCCGAGCGTGCCCAAGTGGTCGAGGCCTATCGTGGGCGTCTGGGCGAGATCATTTCCGGTACGGTCAAGAAGGTTACCCGCGACAGCGTCATCGTCGACCTGGGTAACAATGCCGAAGCGCTGCTGGCCCGCGAAGACATCATCTCCCGCGAGACCTTCCGGGTCGGTGCCCGCCTGCGTGCGCTGCTCAAGGAAATCCGCACCGAAAACCGCGGCCCGCAACTGATCCTGTCGCGCACTGCCCCGGAGATGCTGATCGAGCTGTTCCGCATCGAAGTGCCGGAAATCGCCGAAGAGCTGATCGAAGTCATGGCTGCCTCCCGGGATCCGGGTTCGCGGGCCAAGATCGCGGTGCGCTCCAAGGACAAGCGTATCGATCCGCAGGGTGCCTGTATCGGCATGCGCGGTTCACGTGTGCAGGCCGTTTCCGGCGAGCTGGGTGGCGAGCGGGTGGATATCGTCCTGTGGGACGAGAATCCGGCGCAGTTCGTCATCAATGCCATGTCCCCGGCGGAAGTGGCAGCAATCATCGTTGATGAGGATGCCCACGCGATGGACATCGCCGTCGGCGAAGACAACCTGGCCCAGGCCATCGGCCGTGGCGGTCAGAACGTTCGCCTGGCCAGCCAGCTTACCGGCTGGACGCTGAACGTGATGACCGAGGCGGACATCCAGGCCAAGCAACAGGCCGAAACCGGCGATATTCTGCAGCGCTTCATCGACGAGCTGGAAGTCGACGAGGAGCTGGCCCAGGTGCTGGTGGAAGAAGGTTTCACCAGCCTGGAAGAGATCGCCTATGTGCCGATGGAAGAGATGCTCAGCATCGACGGTTTCGATGAAGAAATCGTCAGCGAGCTGCGTGCGCGGGCAAAAGATCGCCTGCTGACCAAAGCCATCGCCACAGAAGAAAAGCTGGCAGACGCCCACCCGGCCGAAGACCTGCTCTCGCTCGAGGGTATGGAGAAGGGCCTGGCGCAGGAACTGGCAGTGCGCGGTGTGATTACCCGCGAAGACCTGGCCGAGCAGTCGATTGATGACTTGCTCGACATAGACGGCATCGACGAAGAGCGTGCCGGCAAGCTGATCATGGCCGCCCGAGCCCATTGGTTCGAGTAAGTTTTACGGCCTGAGGAGAGAAATGCATGTCGCAAGTCACGGTGAAAGAACTGGCCCAAGTGGTCGACACACCGGTAGAGCGCCTGCTGCAGCAGATGCGTGAGGCGGGTTTGCCGCACAGCAGTGCCGAGCAAGTTGTCACCGATAACGAGAAGCAAGCCCTGCTCGCCCATCTCAAGAGCAGCCACGGCGATAAAGTAGAAGAGCCGCGCAAGATTACCCTGCAGCGCAAGACCACCAGCACCCTGCGTGTTGCTGGCAGCAAGACCATCAGCGTTGAAGTGCGCAAGAAGAAGACCTTCGTCAAGCGTAGCGCCGAAGAGATCGAGGCCGAGAAGCAGCGCGAGCTCGCCGAGCAGCGTGCCGCTGCCGAAGCAGCACGCTTGAAGGCCGAAGAAGAGGCCAAGCGCCGCGCCGAGGAAGAAGCCAAGCTCAAGGCCGTCAGTGCCAAGACCGAAGAAAGCGCGCCTGCGCCGGCTTCGGCGACCGTGGTCGAACTGCCGGTCGCCGCGCCGGTGGTCGAGGAGCGCAAGAAGGACGAGCCGCGTCGCCCCGACAAGGTGCGCAGTGACGACGACCGTCGCGGCGAGCGCAAGACCACCCAGCACCGCCCGACCGTCAAGGAAAAGGCTCCGGCGCCGCGCGTCGCGCCGCGCACTGTCGACGAAGAAAGCGATGGTTTCCGTCGCGGTGGTCGTGGCAAGTCCAAGCTGAAGAAGCGCAACCAGCACGGCTTCCAGAGCCCGAGCGGGCCTATCGTCCGCGAAGTGGCGATCGGCGAGACCATCACCGTCGGCGAGCTGGCTCAGCAGATGACGGTGAAAGCCGCCGAAGTGATCAAGTTCATGTTCAAGATGGGCACCCCGGTGACCATCAACCAGGTGCTCGATCAGGAAACCGCACAGCTGATCGCCGAAGAGCTCGGCCACAAGGTCAAGCTGGTCAGCGATAACGCGCTCGAGGAGCAGCTGGCTGCGTCCCTCAAGTTCGAAGGTGAGGCGATTTCCCGTGCGCCGGTGGTGACCGTGATGGGTCACGTCGACCACGGCAAGACTTCGCTGCTCGACTACATCCGTCGCGCCAAGGTGGCGGCGGGCGAAGCCGGTGGCATCACCCAGCACATCGGTGCCTACCACGTGGAAACCGACCGCGGCATGGTCACCTTCCTCGATACTCCAGGCCACGCCGCCTTTACCCAGATGCGTGCCCGTGGTGCCAAGGCCACCGATATCGTCATCCTGGTGGTGGCAGCCGACGACGGCGTCATGCCGCAGACCCAGGAAGCCGTGCAGCACGCGAAAGCGGCTGGCGTGCCGATCGTGGTCGCGGTGAACAAGATCGACAAGCCCGACGCCAACCCGGACAACATCAAGAACGGCCTGGCCGCGCTGGATGTGATCCCCGAAGAGTGGGGTGGTGATGCGCCCTACGTGCATGTTTCCGCCAAGCTCGGTACCGGCGTCGACGAACTGCTCGAGGCCGTACTGCTGCAAGCCGAAGTCCTCGAGCTCAAGGCCACGCCTTCGGCACCTGGCCGTGGCGTGGTGGTCGAGTCGCGTCTGGACAAGGGCCGTGGCCCGGTGGCAACCCTGCTGGTCCAGGACGGTACCCTGCGCCAGGGCGACATGGTGCTGGTCGGTTCCAACTACGGCCGCATCCGCGCCATGCTCGACGAGAACGGCAAGCCGGTTAAAGAAGCCGGTCCGTCGATTCCGGTCGAGATCCTCGGCCTGGACGGCACGCCGGAAGCCGGTGACGAGATGACCGTGGTGGCCGACGAGAAGAAGGCCCGCGAAGTGGCCCTGTTCCGTCAGGGCAAGTTCCGCGAGGTCAAGCTGGCCCGTGCGCATGCCGGCAAGCTGGAAAACATCTTCGAGAACATGGGCCAGGACGAGAAGAAGACCCTCAACATCGTCCTCAAGTCCGACGTTCGCGGCTCGCTGGAGGCCCTGCAGGGCTCGCTCGGCAGCCTGGGTAACGACGAAGTGCAGGTGCGTGTGGTCGGTGGCGGCGTCGGTGGTATCACCGAGTCCGATGCCAACCTGGCGCTGGCCTCCAACGCCGTGCTGTTCGGCTTCAACGTGCGTGCCGATGCCGGCGCCCGGAAGATCGTCGAGCAGGAAGGTCTGGACATGCGTTACTACAACGTCATCTACGACATCATCGAAGACGTCAAGAAGGCCCTCACCGGCATGCTCGGCAGCGACGTCCGGGAGAACATCCTGGGTATCGCCGAGGTGCGTGACGTGTTCCGCTCGCCGAAGTTCGGCGCGGTGGCCGGT
The DNA here is from genome assembly GCF_013388395.1 of Pseudomonas sp. LPB0260. Lineage (NCBI taxonomy): Bacteria > Pseudomonadati > Pseudomonadota > Gammaproteobacteria > Pseudomonadales > Pseudomonadaceae > Pseudomonas > Pseudomonas sp. LPB0260. Next base: position 1,997,076 of record NZ_CP058247.1, read on the forward strand.
TGCATGGTCGTCGAAGGCGTGGTGCACCGTAACCGTCCGATCCGCGTGCTGCGCGACGACGTGGTGATCTTCGAGGGCGAACTGGAATCCCTGCGCCGCTTCAAGGACGACATGTCCGAAGTGCGGGCCGGCATGGAGTGCGGTATCGCGGTGAAGAGCTACAACGACGTCAAGGTCGGCGACAAGATCGAAGTGTTCGAGAAAGTCCAGGTGGCTCGCAGCCTGTAAGGCAGCGAGTTGCAACATGCAACGCCCGGCCCCGCTTTTCGCGCGGCCGGGCGTTTGCCGCTTTTGAGCCCGATGCCTTCCAAGCGTCGCGGCGAGTGAAAGGTAGTAGAGATGGCAAAAGACTATAGCCGGACCCAGCGTATCGGCGACCAGATGCAGCGCGAGCTGGCGCAATTGATCCGCCGTGAGGTCAAGGACCCACGTCTGGGCCTGGTGACCATCACCGCCGTTGAAGTCAGCCGCGACGTCGGTCATGCGAAGATCTTCATCACCGTGATGACCGCCGACAATGGCGTCGATCATGTCACCCAGAGTCTCAAGGTGCTCAACGACGCCAGTGGCTTCCTGCGCATGCAGCTGGGCAAGGCGATGAAGCTGCGCAGCGTGCCGCAGTTGCGCTTCCACTACGACGAGAGCGTCAGTCGTGGCGCCCACCTGTCGGCGCTGATCGATCGTGCGGTGGCCGAAGACAGCCAGCACGACGCCGGCAAGACCGAGGAGTAAGCCCGTGGCCCAGGTAAAGCGTGTGCGTCGCCAGGTCAACGGCATCATCCTGCTGGATAAGCCGCGTGGTTTCAGTTCCAACGCGGCCCTGCAGAAGGTGCGCTGGCTGCTCAATGCCGAGAAGGCCGGTCATACCGGCAGCCTCGATCCGCTGGCCACCGGGGTACTGCCGCTGTGCTTCGGTGAGGCGACCAAGTTCTCCCAGTACCTGCTGGATGCCGACAAGGGCTATGAAACCCTGATGCAGCTGGGAGTTACCACCAGCACCGGGGATGCCGAAGGCGAGGTGCTCGAGCAGCGTCCAGTGACCGTTGGTCGCGCCGAGATCGAGGCCCTGTTGCCGCGTTTTCGCGGTGAAATCAGTCAGATACCGCCGATGCACTCGGCCCTCAAGCGCGACGGGCAGCCGCTGTACAAGCTGGCCCGTGCCGGCGAAGTAGTGGAGCGCGAGCCGCGTTCTGTTACTATTGCGCGCCTGGAATTGCTGGCCTGCGAGGCAGAGCAGGCGCGCCTGGCGGTGGATTGCAGCAAGGGCACCTATATTCGCACCCTGGTTGAAGACCTCGGTCAGCTGCTTGGCTGTGGCGCCCATGTCGCCGAGCTGCGCAGAACCAAGGCCGGTCCTTTTGAACTGGCCCAGACGGTCAGCCTGGAAGAGCTGGAGCAGGCCCACGCCGAGGGCGGCAACGAGGCCCTCGACCGCTTCCTGCTGCCGGTGGACAGTGGCCTGCTGCACTGGCCGCTGTTGCAGTTCTCCGAGCACAGTGCGTTCTATTGGCTGCAGGGGCAGCCGGTGCGCGCGCCGGAGGCGCCGAAGTTCGGCATGGTGCGGGTGCAAGATCACACCGGTCGCTTTATCGGTATCGGTGAAGTGAGCGAAGACGGGCGCATCGCGCCGCGTCGTTTGATTCGGTCGGCATGACCGTAGCGCGGGACCGGGGTTTCGGCTCCGACCCGCGTGTATCGAGGGTGGCTGTTAATAGGCACGGTCATACCTCACTTTAAAACACGGGAAGCGATTCCCGGCCTATTGAAACTGTTGTTCTGCAGCAGTTTCCTAACTGAGAGGATGCCCACATGGCACTCAGCGTTGAAGAAAAAGCCCAGATCGTAAACGAGTACAAGCAAGCTGAAGGCGACACCGGTAGCCCGGAAGTGCAGGTTGCACTGCTGTCCGCCAACATCAACAAGCTGCAAGGCCACTTCAAGGCCAACGGTAAGGACCACCACTCGCGTCGTGGCCTGATCCGTATGGTTAACCAGCGTCGTAAGCTGCTGGACTACCTGAAGGGCAAGGACACCACTCGTTACAGCGCCCTGATCGGTCGCCTGGGTCTGCGTCGCTAAGCAATGCTGGCGCGCAGCTGAATGCCGAAGCTGGAAGTGGGGCTGGTCCCCGCTTCCAGCTTTTGCGTTTCAGCCTGCTGCATTTTGGACAGGCGCGGGTCCGACTCCCGTAGCTGCCCACGAATTTTGCTACATCCAGATTTCCCCAAAGGCAACAGAGAGAAGGAAAACACCGTGAACCCGGTAATCAAGAAATTCCAGTTCGGTCAGTCGACCGTTACCCTCGAGACCGGCCGTATGGCCCGTCAGGCCTCCGGCTCCGTGCTGGTCACCGTCGACGACGACGTCGCCGTGCTGGTCGCCGTGACCGGTGCCAAGACCGCGGACCCGAGCAAGGGCTTCTTCCCGCTGTCGGTGCACTACCAGGAAAAGACCTACGCAGCCGGCAAGATCCCCGGCGGTTTCTTCAAGCGTGAAGCGCGTCCTTCCGAGAAAGAGACCCTGACCTCGCGCCTGATCGACCGTCCGATCCGCCCGCTGTTCCCGGAAGGTTTCCAGAACGAAGTGCAGGTCATCTGCACCGTGGTCTCCACCAGCAAGAAGACCGATCCGGACATCGCGGCGATGATCGGTACCTCTGCTGCCCTGGCGATCTCCGGCATTCCGTTCAACGGTCCGATCGGCGCCGCGCGCGTGGCCTTCCACCCGGAAACCGGCTACCTGCTGAACCCGACCTACGAGCAGCTCAAGGCCTCCAGCCTGGACATGGTCGTGGCCGGTACCAAGGACGCCGTGCTGATGGTCGAGTCGGAAGCTAAGGAGCTGACCGAAGACCAGATGCTGGGCGCCGTACTGTTCGCCCACGACGAATTCCAGGCCGTGATCCAGGCCGTCACCGAGCTGGCTGCCGAAGCCGGCAAGCCGACCTGGGACTGGCAGCCGAAGGCGGAAAACACCGCTCTGCTCGCGGCCATTCGCAGCGAATTCGGCGAGGCGATTTCCCAGGCCTACACCATCACTATCAAGCAGGATCGCTACGCGCGCCTGGGCGAGCTGCGTGATCAGGTCGTGGCCAAGTTCTCCGGCGAAGAAGGTCAGCCTTCTGCCGGTGAAGTGAAAGAGGCTTTCGGCGAAATCGAATACCGCACCGTGCGCGAGAACATCGTCAACGGCAAACCGCGTATCGACGGTCGCGACACCCGTACCGTGCGCGGGCTGAACATCGAAGTCGGCGTGCTGGCCAAGACCCACGGTTCGGCGCTGTTCACCCGTGGCGAGACCCAGGCCCTGGTAGTTGCGACCCTGGGCACCGCCCGCGATGCGCAGCTGCTCGACACCCTGGAAGGCGAGAAGAAAGACCCCTTCATGCTGCACTACAACTTCCCGCCGTACTCGGTGGGCGAGTGTGGCCGCATGGGCGCCACCGGTCGCCGCGAAATCGGCCACGGCCGCCTGGCCCGTCGCTCCGTTGCCGCCATGCTGCCGAGCCCCGACGAGTTCCCGTACACCATCCGCGTGGTGTCGGAAATCACCGAGTCCAACGGCTCCAGCTCCATGGCCTCGGTCTGCGGTGCCTCCCTGGCGCTGATGGATGCCGGCGTGCCGATGAAGGCGCCGGTGGCCGGTATCGCCATGGGCCTGGTCAAGGAAGGCGAGAAGTTCGCCGTGCTGACCGACATCCTCGGTGACGAAGACCACCTGGGCGACATGGACTTCAAGGTTGCCGGTACCGCCAAGGGCGTGACCGCGCTGCAGATGGACATCAAGATCCAGGGCATCACCGAAGAGATCATGGAAATCGCTCTGGGCCAGGCCCTGGAAGCGCGCCTGAACATCCTCGGCCAGATGAACCAGGTGATCGCCGAGTCGCGCAGCGAACTGTCGGCCAACGCGCCGACCATGATCGCGATGAAGATCGACCAGGACAAGATCCGCGACGTGATCGGCAAGGGTGGCGCGACCATCCGCGGCATCTGCGAGGAAACCAAGGCTTCGATCGACATCGAAGACGACGGCACCATCAAGATCTTCGGCGAAACCAAGGAAGCTGCCGAGGCCGCGCGTCAGCGTGTACTGGGCATCACCGCCGAGGCCGAGATCGGCAAGATCTACGTCGGCAAGGTCGAGCGCATCGTCGACTTCGGCGCCTTCGTCAACATCCTGCCGGGCAAGGACGGTCTGGTGCACATCTCGATGCTGAGCGATCAGCGTGTCGAGAAGGTCACCGACGTACTGAAGGAAGGCCAGGAAGTGAAGGTACTGGTACTGGACGTGGACAACCGCGGCCGTATCAAGCTGTCGATCAAGGACGTCGCGGCTGCCGAAGCCTCGGGTGTCTGATAGCGGGCAACAGCCACGCTGAAACGGAGGGCCGCATTGCGGCCCTCTTTTTTTGTCTGGACAATAGTGGCCGCGCGCCAGCCATCCGAGCGGATCGGTCGGTGGCCGCAGCCAGCCGTGCGCCCACCCGCCGGCTTTCGTCAGCCGTTCCAGGATTCTTCGCTTATGGACAAGACCCTCTGCCGCTACCATCCCGCCCAGCCCGCCACCTGGCAATGCCAGCCCTGTCAGCGGGCCTATGGCGACTGTTGCATCCCGTTGAATGCCGATGCCCCCGACGATACGCCGGCTTGCCCGCTGTGCGCCGGGCCGTTGCAGTTTCTCGGCGCGGCGAACAGCGCCCAGCCGTTCTGGGAGCGTATCCCCGGCTTCTTCACCTACGCCCTGCAGGCGGGCCCCCTGGCGTTCGCCGCCTTGCTGGCGCTGGCGAGCCTGTTCATGCCGCGCTGGATCGTCCTGTGGATCGTCCTGTTCAGCGTGGCGACCAAGTACTTCCACAGCGTGATCGAGGCCAGCAGCCAGGCCGACCGACAGGCGCCGAGCCTGGCTAGCGCCTTCAGCGGCGAAGGCTTCAGCCTGTTCTGCAAGCAGCTGGCGGTATTTCTGATCGCCTTCGCCGCGCTCTGGCTGGCCAGCGACTTCGACAGCGAGGCGCTGTACTGGACGGTGAATATCGGCCTGCTCCTGGTATTGCCGGCCAGCATCATCCGCCTGGCGCTGGACAAGGAGCTGGGCGCGGCGCTGAGCCCGGAGCAGGTTGGCCAGGTGATAGGCGCCATGGGCTGGAGATACCTGATCCTGTGCGCCTTCCTGTTCATCCTCTGGCAGTCGCCGGGCTGGGTCACCTACATGCTCTCCAGCGGCCTGCCGCGGGTGGTGCTGATGCCTGTCGCGGCCTTCCTGTTCGGGTACTTCGGCGTGGTGATGTGCGCGATGATGGGCTATGCGGTGTTTCAGTATCAGGGCGCCCTGGGCTACGTGATCGCCGACGATGAGGGCGCGGCGGCCTACCCGGCGCCGGAATACCTGCGGCGGCGCGCCTTGGCCGAGGCGCAGATACGCCTCAAGGAAGGGCAGAGCGCGCAAGCCCTGGACACCCTGAGCAAGGCCCTGCAGCGTGATGGCGACGACCTCGGGCTCAACGAGCGTTATCACCAGCTGCTCTTCGGCCTGAATGACCGGGTGCGCTGCCAGCGCCATCTGGCCCATTACCTGCCATTGGCCGCCCGTTTGAACCCCTCGCTGGCGGCCAGTGCCCTGCTCAACGCGCGGCAGCTCGGCGTCGACTACCTGCCCGATGACGCCCTGGTCTGCGAGCGAGTGGCCGAATCGCTGTTGCAGCGCCACAAGACCCGCGAAGCGCTGGCACTGTTGCGCAACCTGCACCAGCGCTTCCCGGACTACCCGCACATTCCCCGCGCCTATCTGCTGGCCAGCCGTGGCTTCGCCGAGGGGCTCGGGCAGATCGAGCCGGCCCGCAAGCTGCTGGCCTTTATCCGCCTGCGCTACCCGCAGTCGCCCCTGTTGGGCGAAGTGGCGAGCCTGGAGGCGACCCTGGACCGACTGGCCAGTCTCGCCTGAGGCTCGTTCAAGGGCTGTCTGCAGTCCGCCCAGGAGCGTGATGCCCGGCAGGCCAGCACCTGCCGGGGTGGGCTGTCAGCGGGCCAGATGTTGCCGGAGCAGGCCCAGTTGGGCGGTCTGCTCGGCTTGCGGGTAACGCTGTTCGAGGAACTGGGCGAGCTCGGCCAGGCCGCCCATGTCCTGTCGGCGCCCCAGCTGCTTGGCCAGGCGCAGGGTCAGCGCCGGCAGCTCGGCCGGCTGTTTGGCGGCTCGGCTGAGTCGGCGCCAGGCGGCCAGGGCCAGGGCGTGCTGGTCGGTCTGCAGCAGGCGTTGGAGCAGGTGCAACTGCACGGCCGGGAGCTGCAGCAGCGGCTGCGCGGGGGCGGCACTGTCCTCGGCCAGGCGCAGCAACAGCGGCAGCTGGGAGGGCTGCGCCGGCAGGCCGAACAGCTGCCGCAGCACGCCGCCGAGCAGGGCCTTGTCCTGGCGGGTGCGGGCCAGCGGGTAGAGGCGCTCGAGCAGCTCCAGGCGCCCAGGGTAGCGTTCGAGCAGCTCCAGGCCGCGGCTGGCGGCCTGGTCGAGGGCGAAGCCGCCGATCGCGCGATCCAGGCCATCCAGCTCGCGCTTGAACGGCGCGTCCGGGTCTTCCTTGTGCAGGTAGGCCTGGTCGACCCGCAGCCTGCCGCCCAGGCGCGGCAGCCACACGGCGAGGAAGCCGGCGCCCAGGCCGCCGAGGTGGGCGTAGTAGTTGACGTTGTCGTCGGCCAGCAGCAGGCCGTAGAGCTCCTTGCCCATCCACACCGGCAGTATCCACAGCGCCGGCGCCCGGAAGTAACCGAACAGCGGCCCGAGCCAGTAGAAGAAGTTGATGCGGCGCAGGCCGTAGACCCCCAGGTACATGCCCATCAGCCCGGAGATCGCCCCGGAGGCGCCGACTCCGGTGATCCAGACCGGGTCCATGATCCACCACAGCAGGTGCGAGGCCACGCCGCTGAGCAGGTAGAGACCGAGGTACAGCCAGCGGCCCAGGGCGATTTCCAGGGCGAAGCCGAAGATGAACAGGAACAGCATGTTGCCGGCCAGGTGGCCGAAGTCGCCGTGCAGGAACATGGCGCCGAACAGCCCCTCGACACTGAAGCGGGCGGGGATGAAGCCGAAGCGCATGCTGCTGATGCGATCGCGCGCCGCCTCGGCCCGCTGGCGTGCCGCCTGCCAGGACGGGTCGGCCAGGTAGTCGGGATTGTGCCGCAGGCGGCTCTCGAACTGCAGGTCGTAGAGCACCAGGCGGGCCAGGTCACTGCGACGCATGCTGTCGACGTAGCGGCGCTGTTCGGCGTCCAGCTCGCGGCGCTCGCTGAAGGCCTCGAGAAACAGCGCGCGCTCGCGGTTGAGCAGGCCGCCATCGAGGTAGGTCTGCACGGCCTGGGCTTCGCGCGCCTGGTCGCCGCCCTGGTAGCCGAAATAGATCAGTACGTTGAGCAGGATCAGCAGCAGGGTGGCGACCGGCGGTTTCTTCCAGTCCAGCGGGTGTTCGGCGGGGAGGATGAGCATGTGCTGGTGATCCTGCCGGCGTCAGTTGCCGCGCTTGCTGTCGATGCGCAGCAGGCGCCCGCCCTGGAAGGTCAGGTAGTAGTACATGCCGCTGCGCGGGCCATAGACCCACTCTTCGATCGGCAACTCCTGATCGCCGTTGGCGTTCTGGGTGTAGCCGACCAGGGCGCGGCTGGCGGCTTCGCCACATTTGGCCTGGACCTCGACGCTGCGGTCGCCCTTGCTGGCGATGCCGTTGTCACAGCGCAGCGAGGCCTCGGCGCAGGTGACGCTCAGCAGCAGGGCGATGGACAGAGAGAGTTTGCGCATGATGGAGCTTCCTTGTTCCAGGTAGAGAAGAAGCGGCGAGACTAGCAGCCGCCTGAAAAATTGTCAGTTGCCACGTTCGCTGTCGATGCGGTCCAGGCGATTGCCCTCGAAACGCAGGAAGTGATACATGCCATTGCGTGGCCCGTAGGTCCATTCCTCGACGCTCACCTCGTGGCGAAAACCGTAGTAGTCCAGCACCTCGCGGTAGCCGAGGAAGTCGCGGCTGACCGGCTCGCCGCATTTGTCGAGGACCTCGGCGGTGCTGTCGTCGCGGCTGACCAGTGCGCTGCCGCAGCGCAGGGTCGAGGCGGCGTCGACGGCGCTCGCCAGGCTCAGGGCTGCGAGCAGGATGGGGATTCTCATCGTGTACCTGGGCAGTGTCATGGAGCCCCCAGCCTATACCCTGGGCGCGTGAACGTCAGCGCTGGCGGCGCCTTTCGATGCGGGTCAGGCGGTTGCCTTCGAAGGTGAGGATGCTCAGCGCGCCATTGCTCGGCCCGTAGACCCACTCCTCGATCTTGAACTCGCGCCGGTCATAGGGGCCCAGGGTGTAGCCGACCAGGTCACGGAAGGCCGGCTCGCCGCACTTCTGCTGCACCTCGAAGCTGCGATCGCCGAGGCTGACCAGCTGGCTGCCGCAGCGCAGGGTGTCGGCCTGGGCCCAGGCGGCGCAGCCCATAAGCAGGGCCAGGCTGATGGTTTTCATGCTCATCACCGCTTCAGCTTATTCGCTATCCAGGTGCAGCGGGGTGGCCACTCGTCCGTCGGCGCCGGGTTCGCCCAGGCCGACGTCGAGCAGGTAGATGCGCTCCTGGGCCAGGCTGGTCTTGTCGACCAGGTAGTCCTTGATGCGGGCGGCGCGTTCCTGGGCCAGCTGGCGCAGCAGCAGCTTGCTCTGCGCCCAGGACTGCAGCACGGCCTCGCGCAGCAGGTCGGCGCGCTGTGGCCCGTCCAGTTCGGCCCACTCGCCTGGTGGTGGCTGTTTCAGGCGGCTGCGGTAGATGTCCTCGAGCAAGGCGCTCTTCTCGTCTTCGGGCACCTGCAGCTGCGCCGGGTCGTTCGGCACGGCTTCGCCACGGCCCTGCAGGAGCTTCTGGTAGCTGGCCTGGTAGGCGCGCTGCAGGCGCTGTTCGGCCAGCGGCGGACCGTCGCTGCTTGGCGCGCTCAGGCCCTCGATCTCCAGGCGCAGCGCCGGGCGCTTCTGCAGGGCCCCGGCGAGGGTGTCCAGGCTGCTCTGGGCGGCGACGTCGAGCTCGGCGCTGCCCGGGGCGAAGGGCACATGGCCGAGGTCCATCTGCGTGCCGCCGCTGACCAGTCCGCCGAGCAGCTTGAAGGGCGCCTTTACGGCGCGCAGCACCAGGCCGCGCAGGGTCTTCCAGACGATCGGCATGACATCGAAGTCGGGATTGTTGAGGTTGCCCTGCACCGGCAGCTGGATGGCGATCTTGCCGTTGGCGTCCTTGAGCAGGGCGACGGCCAGGCGCACCGGCAGATCCACGGCGCTGGGGCTGTCGACCTGCTGGCCGAGCTGCAGCTGTTCGACCACCACGTTGTTCTCGGCCTGCAGCTGGCCCTTGTTGATGCGGTAGTGCAGGTCCAGGTTGAGCCGGCCCTTGCGGATACGGTAGCCGGCGAACTTGCCGGAGTAGGGGGTCAGGGTGGTCAGTTCGACCTGCTTGAACTGGCTGGTGAGGTCCAGGCTGTCCAGCGGGTTGAAGGGGTTGAGGCTGCCCTTGATGCTGACCGGGGCATAGCGATCGACCTTGCCGCTGATGGCCACGCTGGCCGGCGCGCCGCTGCGGCTGTCCAGGGTGCCGATACGGCCATTGAGCTGCTGGATGGCGGTGGCGAAGTTGGGGGTCAGGCTGAAGTCGGCGAAGTTGGCCGAGCCCTCGGCGATGGTGATCTCGCCGATACGGATCGCCAGCGGTTCGCCGGCGCGCGCGCCCGTTTCGGCCGGGGCCTCGGGCGCCGCCGCTTGGCTGATGATCAGGTCGTTGAGGTTGGTGCTCAGGTCCTCATTGACGATGAAGCGCCCATAGGGTTGCTGCAGCCTTACCTTGTCGATGCTCAGGGCCTCGCCATGCTGGTAGTTCAGGCCGTCCAGGTCGAGTTGCTCCCAGCGCACGAAGTCGCGCTCCTTGAGGGTGTCCAGGCTGTGCAGGCGATTGACCTGGGCGCTGCCGGTGATGCCGAACGCCAGCGGTGTTGTGCCGCTGAGGTTGAGCTTGAGGTCGCTGGCCAGCTGGCCGCTGCGCAGCTCCAGGCGAAGCAGTGGAGTGAGGTAGGCCTGGGCCAGGCGCAGGTCGATGTCCTGGCTGCTGATCTGCAGAGTGGCCGTGGTGGGGCTCAGCTGCGCCTGGCCCTCGGCCTTGAGCCGGCCCTTGGCGCCCAGGCCGGTGTCCAATTTGAGGCGGAAGGGCGTGGTGCCGCGGCTGTCGAAGTCCTGCAGGTCGAGATCCAGCGGGCCCAGCTGCAGTTCGACCGCCTGTTGAGGGACGCGGTCGGCCAGGTGGATGCGGTAATCGCGCAGCTGCGCATCGGCCAGCAGCACCTGCCAGGCCTTGGTCGGCGCGGCCTGGGTGGGTGCCGGCTTGGTTGGTGAGTCGGCTTTGCTCGCCAGCAGCTTCAGCCAGTCCAGCTGGCCGTCGGCCTCGCGCGCCGCCCAGGTTTCCAGTTGCTGGCTGCGTAGCGTGCCGATGCGCACCTGGCGCTTGCCCAGGTCCACGCGGGTGTCGGCGATCTCCAGGCTTGCCAGCTTGAGCAGCGGGCGGCCATCGGGCGCCTTGAGGGCAAAAGGTGCGAGGCGCGCCCGGGCCTTGTCCAGTTGCAGGCGCAGGCCGTCGGCCAGCTGCAGCTGGTAGTCGCCGGACAGGTCGATAAGGCCGTCTTCCAGTACCAGCGGCAGGACGTCGCGGACATAGGGCCAGACGCTCCTCAGGTGCGCCTTGCGCAGCTGCAGGTGGCCGCTGGAGCTGAGCGGCGCCAGGCTCAGCTGTCCGCGCCAGTCGACGCGCGCCCCTTGCGCGTCGCTGGCTTTCAGGGTCAGCGTGGCGCTGTCGCCCGCCAGGGTGCTGAGGTCGCGCAGCTCGAGGTTGAGGTCGTCATAGTGCAGCTCGACCGGCTCGCTTGGGCGCAGGTCCTGAAACCTGAGGTTGCCGCCGTTCAGCGTCAGCTGATCGATACGCAGGGCCATCGGCTCGCGGGTCTCCTCGCTGGGCTGTGCAGGCTCCGGCAGCCTGAACAGCTGGACGAGGTTGAGCTGGCCCTGGCGATCGAAACGCACCTCGGCGCGGGGGTGCTCCAGTTCGATGCGCGCCAGGTGCACGGCGCCGCGCCACAGGCTGTCGATCTCCAGGTCGGCGCTGAGCCGGCCCAGCGCCAGCTGCTCCTGCTCGGCTGCGCCGACCCGCAGGCCCCACAGGCTGAGCTCCAGGCTCAAGGGGTTGAACTGCAGGCGCTCCAGGCTGGCGGGCTGGTTGCTGTACTGCGCCAGTTGCTGGTTGGCGACGCGCAGGGCGACCCCGGGCAGGATCAGAAAACCCAGCAGGCCGTAGAACAGCGTGGCGATCAACAGGGCGCCGGCGGCGCGTTTCAATCCTTTGTGCATGGTGAGGCGACAACTTTCCCGAGGAGAAGTGCCTTGGAGTATGGCATGCGTCGCTGGTTCCAAAATGCCAGCTGTGGCGGCTTTTGCGTCGTCCGAACGGCTATTCAGAAGCTCAGGATCAGGGTCTTCAGCGGTGACTGGCCGTCCTGCGAGGGGAAGTCGGCGGCCGGCGTCAGCACCTGGCAGTCGCGTACCGGGCGGCCGAGCTTGGCGGCGCAGCGCAGCACCTGCTCACGCCAGTCGGCAAGGGCGACCTTCGCCAGGTTGTTGCAGCAGACCAGTACGCCGTCGGCGGCGGTGGCGAGAATCGCCGGCTTGAGCAGGCTCTGGTAGTCGCGCAGCAGATCGACGGTGCCGAAGGCGCTCTTGGCCCAGGCCGGCGGGTCGAGGAATACCAGGTCGAACTGCCGCGCGTCCAGGCGCGGGTAGCTGGGCAGCTTGTGGCCGCGGCGCTGGGCCACCGGCAGGCCGGCCAGCTGACGGATCGCCGGGAAATAGTCCGACTGGATGAACTGCATGGGCGGCAGTTGCGGGTTGAGTGCGCCGTTCTCGCGGCCGACCGCCAGGTTGCCTTCGGCGAAATCCAGGTTGAGCGACTCGCGGGCGCCGCCGGCGCTGGCGGCGAGGCCGACGCCGCAGGTGTAGGCGAACAGGTTGAGCACGGACTTGCCGGCGCTGTGCGCCTTGATCCAGCCGCGGGCATTGCGCAGGTCGAGAAACAGCAGCGGGTCCTGACCGGGATGGCGGCCACGTACCCGATACGTGAGGCCCCATTCGTGGCCGAGCAGATCGTCCAGGGCAGCGTCCTCGGCGCGGTAGACCGGGTCCTGCCGGTCGACTCGCGAGTTGCCCTGGGAGCGGTCGTTGTAGACCAGCAGCAGGGGTTCGTTGAGGTGCTCGCGGCACTGCTCGGCCAGGCGCAGCAGTTGAGCGCGCTCGAGGCTCTGGTGAAAACTCTGTACCAGCAGTTGCGGGCCGTAGCGGTCGAGGGTCAGGCCGCCGGCGCCCTCCTGGCTGCCGTGGAACAGGCGATAGCAGTCGGTGCCCTGCTGGTGCAGCTCGGCGAGCAGTGCCTGGCGGTTGTCGAGGGCGGCGCGCAGCGCCTGATCGAGAGAGGTCATGCGCGGCGACTCGGAAAAAGGAGGCGCGCAGTCTAGCAAGAAAAACGCCGGCGCCTGCTTGCGAAGCGGCGCCGGCGTTCAGTCGCGCGGTGGCAGGGCCTAGCGTTCGATGGCCAGGGCCACGCCCTGGCCGCCGCCGATGCACAGGGTGGCCAGGCCCTTCTTGGCGTCGCGTTTGATCATCTCGTGCAACAGGGTCACCAGCACCCGGCAGCCCGAGCCGCCGATCGGGTGGCCCAGGGCGATGGCGCCGCCGTTGACGTTGACCTTGTCGGCATCCCAGCCCAGCTCCTTGCCGACCGCCAGGGCCTGGGCGGCGAAGGCCTCGTTGGCCTCGATCAGGTCGAGTTGCTCCAGGCTCCAGCCGGCCTTGTCCAGGCAGCGACGGGTGGCCGAGACCGGGGCGATGCCCATGATCGCCGGATCGACCCCGGCATTGGCGTAGGCGGCGATGCGCGCCAGCACCGGCAGGCCGAGGGCCTCGGCCTTGGCCGCGCTCATCAGCAACACCGCGGCGGCGCCGTCGTTGAGGCTGGAGGCATTGCCGGAGGTGACGCTGCCGTCCTTCTTGAATGCCGGCTTGAGCGCGGCCAGGGACTCCGGGGTGGTGCCGGCGCGCGGCTGTTCGTCGGTGACGAAGGCCTTCGGCTCGCCCTTGCGCTGGGGGATCAGGATCGGGGTGATCTCCTCCGCGAAGCGGCCGGACTCGATGGCCGCGGCGGCCTTGCGCTGCGAGGCGGCGGCGAAGGCGTCCTGCTCCGCGCGGCTGATGCCGTACTTCTCCACCAGATTCTCGGCGGTGATGCCCATGTGGTAGTCGTTGAAGGCATCCCACAGGCCGTCATGGATCATCGTGTCGATCAGCTTGCCGTGGCCCATGCGCAGGCCGCTGCGCATGTTGGGCACGACGTGGGGCGCCAGGCTCATGTTCTCCATGCCGCCGGCGATGATCACCTCAGCGTCGCCGCAGCGAATCGCCTGGGCGCCCAGGTGCAGGGCCTTGAGGCCGGAGCCGCAGACCTTGTTGAGGGTCAGCGCCGGCACCGCGTGGGGCAGGCCGGCATGGATCGCCGCCTGGCGCGCTGGGTTCTGCCCGGCACCGGCGGTGAGCACCTGACCGAGGATCACCTCGTCGACCTCGGCGCCGTTCAGGCCGGTCTGTTCGAGCAGGCGGCGGATCACCGCGGCGCCCAGCTCGACGGCCGGAATGCCGGCCAGCGAGCCCTGGAAGCTGCCGATGGCGGTGCGGGTGGCGGCGACGATGACGACTTCTTGCATGAAACTATCCTCACAAAGGCGAAAACGCAGTCAGTGGATGATCCGAATGGCGGCCATGGTCGCACAGCGGGGGGCTGGCTAACAGTCTGCGGCCGGATGCGCTGGCGCCGGTCGCCGGCTTGCCGCGGCAAGCGACCGCGGTCGCTGTCCGGGGCGGCAGTGCCGCCGTCGGCGCGCCTAGTGGAGAACTGCCGGCTCGGGGCGAGACGGCAGTGCGCCGAGAGGCCTCAGGCCAGCTCGGCGTGCAGCGTCTTGAACTGCTTTTCCAGATTGCGCGTGAGGCGCGGGGTGTCGAACAGCGCGCCCTGCTCGCGGGTGTGCTGCAGATGAGCGCGCAGGCGCTGGCATTCGCGGGTCGAATTGGCCAGTGCCACGGCCTTTTCCTCGTAGCTGGCCAGGTCGTAGGTGATGAGCTCGTCCAGGCCAGCGGCTGTGAGCAGGGCGCCGGCCATGCGCGAGGCAAAGGTCTGGCCGCTACGCGTCAGTACCGGCAGGCCCATCCACAGGGCGTCGTTGGCGGTGGTGCCGCCGTTGAACGGGTAGCAGTCGAGGAACAGGTCGGCCACCCCATAGCGTGCCAGGTACTGCTCCGGGAGGGTGCGCGAGGCGAAGATCAGCCGTTGCTCATCGATGCCGCAGGCCAGCGCCTCCTGCCTGAGGTTGGCCTCGGCCCAGGGGTTGTCGGCCAGCAGCCAGAGCACGCTGCCCGGTACGCGGCCGAGGATTCTCATCCAGGTGCGGAACATTTCCGGGGTGTATTTGTAGTTGTTGTTGAACGAGCAGAACACGAAGGCATCAGGCGGCAGGCCACAGCTTTCCCGTGACGGCACCGGCGCGCTCTGGCGCTGGCGGTCGCTCACCTGATAGACGTCCGGCAAGTACAGCGGCTTCTCCGAATAGAACGCCACGGCCGATTCCGGAATCAGGAAGCGATCGGCGATCACGTAGTCGATCGACGGTAGGCCGGTGGTGGCCGGCAGGCCCAGATAGGTGATCTGAATCGGCGCGGGGCGATACGCCAGCATGCCGGCGCGGGCGCCCAGGGTCTGGCCCTGCAGGTCGATGAGGATGTCGATCTCATGCTGGCGGATCAGCTGGGCGGCGGCCTCGTCGCTCAAGGCATGGATGTGCTCGAAGTGGTCCATGGCCTTGATGACGCGCTGGCGCAGCGCCGAGCCGTCTTCGCGGCTCCAGTCGAAACCGTAGATCTCGAACTGGTCGCGGTCGTGCAGCTCGAAGAGCTCGACGGTCAGCATGGCCACCGGGTGCAGGCAGAAATCCGACGAACAATAGCCGATGCGCAGCTTGCGGTGACCATAGCCATGCTTTGGCGCGAGCCGGGGTACCTGGGACTGGACCTTGCGGCTGACGTACTGCCGGGCTGCCTCGAGCTGTGCCTGTGGGTCTTCCGAGAGGCTGATCATCGCCAGGGCCGAGGTCGACTGCTGGAACATCTGTTCACTGATGCCGTCGATGCTCTGGTACACCGGCCAACAGCATTGTTTGGCGCGCAGAAAGACCCAGTGGTGAATGACATCCGGCTGGTTCGGTTCGATCCTCAGGCTCTTGGTCAGGGCCGAGAGGGCCTCGGCATAGCGACTCTTTTCTTCGTAATGGCGTCCGAGGTTATTCAGCGCCAGCAGCAGCAGGGGGCGCTGCTCGCTGTCGGTCGGGTTGGCATGTGCCTCGATCCACAGCCATTGAGCGGTCGCGGCATCATGCTGGCCCTGGCGCTCATAGACCAGGCCCAGATTGAAGCGCGGCTGGAGGAACTGCGGTGCCAACCCCAGGGCATGGCTGTAGGCCTCCTTTGCCCCTGCTAGGTCGCCCTCGCTGAACAGGATGACGCCCAGGTTGAAGTAGGCCAGGTGGTTGTGGGTCGTTTGATTGCGCTTGAGCCAGGTCTGGTAGAGCACCGCAGCCAGGGCGTTGCGGCCCTCGGCGGAAAACTGCCCGGCGATCTCGAGCAGTTGCAGCAGGTTCAGCCGGCCTTCCCAGGCCTGCTGAGTGGCCTGGGTGAAGTCGAGGCCGGCAGGCGCGTTCTGATTCTTCTTGGGCATGGTTTCTCGCCATCTGATCGGTTAGACCCACGAGCGCGCGAGCGCCCCACCGAGGGCGAGTCTACTCGAGGTCCGGCTCCGCTGGAGTAGGGGCGGAGCCGGACAAACCCGTGGGTATTCTCGATGGCCAGGAAGACCTGGCCATTGAGGCTTAGGCGAATACGGTGTCGTAATCCGTCTGGCCCAAGTGCGCGAGCAGTGCCTCCTTCTGTTCGCCCGACATGTTGGTCTTGACATCGTTCATCGCCTGCAGCTGGGCCACCGAGAAGGCCGTGACCTGGCTGAGGGTGAACTCGCTGAGATTGCTTGCCGAAATCGCGCCCAGCTGGCCGTTGCTCATGTTGCCCAGCTGAGCATTGCCGAACGACCTGATCTGCGAAGCGGTCAGGCTGCCGAACTGGCTGTTATCCAGTTTAGTGACGTCGAGGGCGGCAATCTGGCTGTTCTGCAGGGCGGCGATATTGCCCCCGATGTCCTTGAGGGTATCGGCGGTGGCCATGGCGGACAGTTGGGTCGCATCCAGGGCGCGCAGTTGTTGGGCGGTGAGGGCACCGACCTGGCTGCCGGTCAGCTTGTCGATGTCGCCGGCCAGGCCGCTGATCTGGGCGACCGAGAGCTGATCGACCTTGCTGCCCAGGACCTCGAGCAACGACTTGGTTTCGGCGGAGAGGTCCGTGGTCAGCTGAGCGCTGTTAAGCGCGCCCAGCTGGACGCTGCTCAGGCCGCCTACCTGATTGCTGGTCAGAGCTGCGATCGAGGTAGTGCTCAGGCTGCCGACCTGGCTGGTGGAAAGCTCCTGCATGTCGCTGGCCGCGAGCTTGGGCAGGATGGCCGCCACTTGCGGATTGCCCAGCGCCTGCATCTGGTCGGAGCTCAGCGCCTTGACCTGGTTGCTGGTCAGGCCTCCCAGCACGCCCGTGCTCAGGCTCGCCACCTGGGCGGTGGTCAGGGCGCTGATGTCGCTGGCATACAGGTCCTTGAGCACTGCAAGCTGGTCGGTATTCAGCGCGCGCATCTGGCCGGTGGTCAGCTTGGAAATCTGCTCGTTGGTCAGGCTTTGCAGCTGGCCGGCACTCAGGTTAGCGACTTGGTCGGTGCTCAGGGCCTGGATCTGCGAGGTGGACAGGTTGCTCAGCACTGCGCCCAACTGTGTGTTGTCCAGGGCTTTGACCTGAGTGCCGCTCAGGCTCTGCACCTGGGACGACGACAGGAACTGCAACTGGCCGGCGCTCAAGGCGGCCAATTGGTTGGTCTGCAGGGCCTGCAGGTCCTCGGTTTCGATTCTACCGATCTGGTTGCCGGTGAAGGCCTGCAGCTGGCTGGTGCTCAGAGAGCGGACTTGGGCGGTGCTCAGCGCCTCGACCTGCTGGTAGGTCATGGCGGCGATCTGGCTGGCCTTGAACGCGCGCACCTGGGTAGTGCTCAGTGCACCGATACCCGCGGAGGTGGCGGCGAGCTGGCGGACCTGATCGTCGCTGAGGGCCTGAATCTGATCGGTTTGCAGGTTGCCCTTGAGCTTGCCCAGGTCGTATGCCTCAAGGGCTTTGACCTGGTCGGTGCTCAGCGACTGGGTCTGGGTGGCGCTGAGGCTATCGATCTGAGCGTCGCTCAGTGCACGCAATTGCTCGGTCCCCAGTGCCTTGACCTGATCGGTACGCAGCGCGGCGATGGCGCCGGTGCTGCCAGTCGTCAGCGCCGCGATGGCGTCTGTGCTCAAGGCGCGAAGCTGGCCGGTGGTCAGGGCGCGAACTTGTGCGGTGCTCAAGGCTCCGGCCTGGCTGGCGCTCAGGGCCGCCACCTGGGTGGTGTCCAGGGACTGGACTTGCGCGGTGGTCAGCGCCGCGATTTGGGCCGTGGCGAGCGACTGAACCTGCTCGGTGCTCAATGAGCCGATCTGGCTCGCCTGGATCTTGCTGGCCAGGGCGACCAGGTCCTGTTGCTCGAGTGCCTTCAACTGACCTGCATCGAGCGCACGCACTGCTGTTGCGCTTAGGCCGGCGGCCTGGGAGTCGGTGAGGCTGCGGATCTGCTCGGTGCTGAGAGCGCGCACCTGTTCGGTTTTCAGTCCGGCGATTGCAGAAGTTTTTAGCGCGGCAATCTGCTCATTGCTCAATGCCTTGATCTGTCCGGTCACGCCGTCGCTGCTCAATGCACGCACTTGCGTGGAGCTCAACGCCGCAATCTGATCGGTTTTCAGCGCGGCGATCTGCTCGCTGCTCAGGGCGGCGATCTGCCCGGTGGACAGAGCGCCGATCTGCGCGGTACTGAAGGATTGCACCTGGTCGGTGCTCAAGGCCGCGATCTGGTTGGCTTGCAGGGTCGGCGCCAGTGCCTGTACCGCGCTGTAGGCCATGGCCTTCAGCTGGTTGCCATCGAGCTGGCGGACCGCCGTGGAACTGAGCTTCTGGATCTGCCCGTCGGTCAGGGCCTGCACCTGGTCGGTGCGCAGGGCCTGAATCTGCGTGCCGGTCAGCGAGCGAATTGCCGCAGTGGAGAGTGCCGCGACCTGGTCGTTGGTCAGGTTCTGCAACTGGTCCGAGCTCAAAGCACGCACTTGAGACGAGGTGAGGGCGCCGGCCTGGCCGGAGCTGAGACTGCCAAGCTGAGAGGTTGACAGTTGCTGGACCTGGGCGGTGGTCAGGGCCGCCACGGCGGAGGTCGAAAGCGCCGCCAGTTGGCTGCTGCTCAGTGCCTTGATCTGCCCGGTCACGGCGTCGGCTGTTAGGACTCGCACCTGGGCGGAGGTCAGTGCCTTGACCTGATCGCTGCTCAGGCTCTTGAGCTGGTCGCTGCTCAGCTGCTGTACCTGGGCGGTGGTCAGCGCGGCGATCGCCTCGGTCTTGAGGGTGGCGATCTGGTCGGTGCTCAGGGCACCAAGCTGGTCGGTTTTCAACGAGCTGACCTGGCCGGCCAGCAGCGAACCGACCTGAACGTCGGACATCTGGCCGATCTGGCTCGCCGACAGCGCGCGGATCTGGGTGGTATTCAGCACGCTGATCGAGTCGGTGCTGAGTGCACCTATCTGTTCGCTGGTCAGTGCGCCGATCTGGGCGGTGGTGAGGGACCTGGCCTGGTTGGCGCTCAGGCTCTTGATCTGGGTGTCGGACAGCGCCTGAATCTGCGTGGTGGTCAGCGCCTTGAACTGCGAGCCGGTCACCGCGGCCAGCTGGCTGGTTTCGAGTGACTGCAGTTGGTCTGCGTTCAAGCTGGCAATCTGCGCGGTCGTCAGGGAGCTGATCTTGCTGCCGAGAACGTCGATGGCGTCGAACTGGCTACCCTTGAGCGCCTGCACCTGGGTCGAGGTCAGTGCGTTGATCTGGTCGCTGCTCAGGCCGCGCAACTGATCCGCCGAAAGCAGTTGCACCTGCTTGGTGGTCAAGGCCTGGATCTGCTTGGTGCTCAGCTCCTGCACGGCATCCAGCTGGCCTACGGTAAGTGCCTGGATCTGGGCGTTGCTGAGTTGGTCGCCGGCGCCATCTTCCAGGGCTCGGATCTGCTCGGCGGAGAAGGCCTTGAGCTGGTTGGCCGAGAGGCTGCCAATCTGCGCTGTGTTGATGGCGTCGACCTGCTGATAGGTCATCACGGCCAGCTGCGCGGTGGTCAGTGCCTTGAGCTGAGTCGCGCCGAAAGCGCTGATCTGATCTTCCTTGAGACCGTACTGCACCTGATAGGGGTTGAGCGCGGCCAGTTGAGTGCCGCTCAGCGCGACGATGACATCGGGCTTGTAGTTCCCCGAGTCGTCCAAGCCGATGGCGGAGATCTGATCGGGTGACAGGGCCTGGATATGCGACGCCGTCAGCGTCTTGATTGCGCTGGCGTCAGCGGACCTGATCTGGTCGGTCGTCAGCGATGAGATCTGGTCGACGGTATAGCTCTTGAAGGATGAGATGATGGTCATTTGCCCTAGTCCTCTGCCCGGAATTTGCTGGTTATTCCCGTCGCCGGATGCCGCACAGATCCACGTCTGACGCGATCTGCCAGTGCCTCAAAATGCGCAGGATGGTACCAGGGGGCCACATGGTCGTGGCCGAAATCGGACTGGTGGCGTTGTGCCACGTCTCAGTGGCGCTACATCTCGCTTCCCAGAGCTGCCTACTGCGTCAAGAATGCTCGCACTCTGGCTCGTCGAGACCGGCAGATGGTTGGGTATCCCTGCCTTGGACGTTCCTTGTGGGCATTACCTGCCGGCTCGCTTTTTCCTGGTTCCGACAAATGTGTCGTCGCGGCAAGAGAAAGCTTTAGGTCCTCGCGCAAGTATTTTTCGCGGTCAGTCGTGCGGGCTGATGGGGGCGGTCGCGAACGGCCCTTGCCTGGGCGGTTGCCGGCGCCAACACGGCGCTGGGCGCGCAGTGTTGGCGGCTTTCGGTTGGGCGGGGCTGAGCGTGCTCAGCGATTGAGGCGTTGGTCGATCAGGCCGTCGACCACACTCGGGTCGGCCAGGGTCGAGGTGTCGCCGAGGGTGTCCAGCTCGTTGCAGGCGATCTTGCGCAGGATGCGTCGCATGATCTTGCCGGAGCGGGTCTTGGGTAGGCCGGGGGCCCATTGCAGCAGTTCGGGTTTGGCGAAGCTGCCGATTTCCTTGCCGACCAGGGCCAGCAGTTCCTTCTTCAGCGCGTCGCTTGGTTCCACCCCGTTCATCGGCGTGACAAAGGCGTAGATGCCCTGGCCCTTGACGTCATGGGGGTAGCCGACCACTGCCGCTTCGGCCACGGCATCGTGCAGCACCAGGGCGCTTTCCACTTCGGCGGTGCCGATGCGGTGGCCGGAGACGTTGATCACGTCGTCGACCCGCCCGGTGATCCAGTAGTAGCCGTCCTCGTCGCGGCGCGCGCCGTCGCCGCTGAAGTAGTAGCCGGGGTAGGGCTTGAAGTAGGTGTCGATCAGTCGCTGGTGATCGCCATAGACGCTGCGGATCTGGCTCGGCCAGCTGGCCTTGATCGCCAATACACCGCTGGCCGGGCCGTCGATTTCCTTGCCCTGCTCATCCAGGAGGACCGGTTGCACGCCGAAGAATGGCAGGGTCGCCGAGCCTGGCTTGAGGTCGGTGGCGCCGGGCAGCGGGGCGATCATGATGGCGCCGGTTTCGGTCTGCCACCAGGTGTCGACGATCGGGCAGCGCTGGTCGCCGACCACGTTGTAGTACCACTCCCAGGCTTCCGGGTTGATCGGCTCGCCGACCGAGCCGAGCAGGCGCAGGCTCGTCCGTGAGCTGCTCTTGACCGGGCCCTCGCCTTCGCGCATCAGCGCGCGGATGGCGGTCGGCGCGGTGTAGAAGATGTTCACCTGGTGCTTGTCGATCACCTGCCAGAAGCGCGAGGCGTCCGGATAGTTCGGCACGCCCTCGAAGACCAGGCTGGTGGCGCCGTTGGCCAGCGGGCCGTAGACGATGTAGCTGTGCCCGGTGACCCAGCCGACATCGGCGGTGCACCAGTAGATGTCGCCGTCGTGGTAATCGAACACGTACTTGTGGGTCATCGCCGCCATCAGCAGGTAGCCGCCGGTGGTGTGCAACACACCCTTGGGCTTGCCGGTGGAGCCGGAGGTGTAGAGGATGAACAGCGGGTCCTCGGCCTCCATCGGCTCGGGCGCGCAGTCGTCGCCGGCGCCGCGCAGCGCGTCGTGATACCAGATGTCGCGTTCGGCGTGCCAGTCGATCTCGCCCTGGGTGCGTTGCACCACCAGTACGGTGGAGACGTCCGGGCAGCTCTGCAGCGCCTTGTCGACGTTGGCCTTGAGCGGCACGTACTTGCCGCCGCGCACGCCTTCGTCGGCGGTGATCACGGTGCGGCAGTCGGCATCCAGGATGCGGTCGCGCAGGGCATCGGGGGAGAAGCCGCCGAACACCACCGAGTGCACCGCGCCGATGCGCGTGCAGGCGAGCATGGCATAGGCGGCTTCCGGAATCATCGGCATGTAGATGCACACCCGGTCGCCCTTCTGCACGCCGCGGCTCTTCAGGGCGTTGGCCAGGCGGCAGACCTGCTGGTGCAGCTTGCTGTAGGTGATGTTGGCCGATTCGCTGGGGTCGTCGCCCTCCCAGATCAGCGCCACCTGGTCGCCACGCTGCGCCAGGTGGCGGTCGATGCAGTTGTAGCTGACGTTGAGCTGGGCACCCTTGAACCAGGTCGCCTGGCCCTTGTACATGTCGACGTGGTGCACGCTGAGCCAGGGCTTGAACCAGTCGAGAAAGGCCTTGGCCTGTTCGGCCCAGAAGGTCTCCGGTTGCTCGATCGACTGCTGATAGAGGCGCTGGTAGTCGGCGCTGTCGAGGTGCGCGCGCTGGCGCACGGCGTCAGCCACGGGGTGGCGGGTGATCTCAAACATGGCGGGTCCTTTTGTCTGGTTGTGTCCGCGATGTCGGTAAGGTTAGCACCCCCGCGGCGCCCCGGATCAAGCGCCGCAACCCCGTGCCTGCGCCCCGACCTGAGCCAGGGCGCGGCTGGGCTCAACCGCGATGGCGGGCGCGGAAGAAGTCGATCAGGCCCTGGGTGGAGGGGTCCTCGGCCGGCCCCGGCTCGGTGCTGAGCAGGCGCGAGTAGACGTTCTTGCCCAGCTCCTTGCCCAGCTCGACGCCCCACTGGTCGAAGGCGTTGATGCCCCAGATGGCGCTCTGGGCGAACACCTTGTGCTCGTACAGCGCGACCAGAGCGCCCAGGCGGCGCGGGCTGACCCGTTCCATCACCAGGGTGTTGCTCGGGCGGTTGCCGGGGATCACCTTGTGCGGCGCCAGGCGCTGCACCTCGTCCTCGTCCAGGCCCTTGGCGCGCAGCTCCGCCTCGGCTTCGGCCTGGGTCTTGCCGAGCATCAGCGCCTGGCTCTGCGACAGGCAGTTGGCATAGAGCCACTGGTGATGGTCGGCCACCGGGTTGTAGCTGACCACCGGCACGATGAAGTCGGCCGGGATCAGCGCGGTGCCCTGGTGCAGCAGCTGGTGATAGGCGTGCTGGCCGTTGCAGCCGACCCCGCCCCAGATCACCGGGCCGGTGGCGCAGGGCACGGGGCGGCCGTCCTGCAGCACGCGCTTGCCGTTGGACTCCATGTCCAGCTGCTGCAGGTGCTTGGTGATGTTACGCAGGTAATGGTCGTAGGGCAGGATCGCCTGGGTCTGGGCGCCCCAGAAGTTGCCGTACCAGATGCCCAGCAGGGCCATGAGCACCGGCATGTTCTGCTCGAACGGGGCGTTCTGGAAGTGCTCGTCCATGCTGTAGGCGCCGGACAGCAGCTCCTTGAAGTTGGACATGCCGATGGACATGGCGATCGGCAGGCCGATGGCCGACCACAGCGAGTAGCGCCCGCCGACCCAGTCCCACATCGGCAGGATGTTCTCCTCGTGGATGCCGAAGGCCACCGCCGCCTCGCGGTTGCTCGACACGGCGATGAAGTGGCGGTGCAGTTCGCCCTCGGTGCCGCCCTGGGCCAGGTACCAGCTGCGCGCGGCCTGGGCGTTCTTCAGGGTTTCCAGGGTGCTGAAGGTCTTCGAGGAGACGATGAACAGGGTGGTTTCGGCGCGCAGCTTGGCCGCCAGCTCGTGGAACGAGCTGCCGTCGATATTGGCCAGGTAGTGACAGCGCACGCCGCGCTGGGCGAACGGCAGCAGCGCCTCGGAGACCAGCTGCGGGCCGAGGAAGGAGCCGCCAATGCCGATGTTGACCACGTCGGTGATGGGCTTCTCGCTGTAGCCGCGCCACAGGCCGTCGTGCACCTTGCCGACCAGTTCGGTCATCTGGTGCAGCACCCGGTGCACCTCGGGCATCACGTCGACGCCATCGACCAGCACCTTGTCGCCGATCGGCCGGCGCAGCGCGGTGTGCAGGGCCGGGCGGCCCTCCGAGGCGTTGAGCCGTGCGCCGTCGAACAGCGCGCCAATCGCCTGCCGCAGGCCACACTCTTCGGCCAGACGCACCAGCAGGTCGCGGGTCTTGTAGGTGATCAGGTTCTTCGAGTAATCGAGAAACAGGCCACAGCTGCTCAATGACAGCTGATCGAAACGCTGCGAATCCGCTTTGAACGCCTCGCGCATGCTGAAGTCCTGCAAGCCGGCTCTATGGCTTTGCAGTGCCTGCCAGGCGGGCAGGGCGGTGACATCGAGCGGGTGCTGGTAGTACGCCATTGCGGGGCTTCCTTCTGCTTGTGCGTTCTCTGGATATCGATAGGGGCAATAAAAAGCCCGGAGCACTGTCTGTGTCCGGGCTTTGAGTGTAACCGGCGGGGCGCCGCCTCAGGCCACCTGCAACGGAATGGCGTTGCTGGTGTGGCTCAGTTCGTTGCCCGGCGCCATGTACAGCATGCGCGGCTTGAAGCTGGCCAGCTCGGCCTCGCTGTATTGGGCATAGGCACAGATAATGACCCGGTCGCCGACCTTGGCCTTGTGCGCCGCCGCGCCGTTCACCGAGATCATCCGCGAGCCGGCTTCGCCGCGAATCGCGTAGGTGGTGAAGCGCTCGCCGTTGTCGATGTTGTAGATCTGAATTTGCTCGTACTCATGGATGCCGGCCAGGTCCAGCCACTCACCGTCGATGGCGCAGGAGCCCTCGTAGTCGAGCACGGCGTGGGTGACTTCGGCGCGGTGCAGTTTGGCCTTGAGCATGATCGCGTGCATGGCGTTCTCCTAAGCGGTTGCAGTGGCTGTGCGAGCCGGTGCGCAGCAGCCCAGGGCGCCGGCGCACGAGCCCGCTGGCGGGTTACGGGGTGGCGTCGAGGTCGAGCGCCAGGTTGTCGATCAGCCGGGTGTTGCCGATGAAGGCGGCGACCAGGATCACCAGCTGGCGATCCTGAGCCGTGGCCGGGCGCAGGCTGTTGGCTTCGCGAACTTCCAGATAGTCCGGGCGGAAGCCGGCGGTGAGCTGCTGCTGCTGGGCGGCGGCGATCAGCTTGGCGAAGTCGCGGTCACCCCCGCGCAGCGCCGCGGCGATCTGCTGCAGGCTGCGATACAGGGTGGGCGCCACGACACGCTGTTCAGGGGTCAGGTAGCCGTTGCGCGACGACAGCGCCAGTCCGTCCTCGGCGCGCACGGTGGGCTCGCCGATGATCTGGATCGGCATGTTCAGGTCGCGGACCAGGGCGCGGATCACCGCCAGCTGCTGGAAATCCTTCTGGCCGAATACCGCGAGATCCGGCTGCACCATGTTGAGCAGCTTGGTCACCACGGTGGCGACGCCCTCGAAGTGCCCCGGGCGGCTGGCGCCGCACAGGCCTTCGGAGACCCGCGGCACGCTGACCCGGGTCTGGTCGTTCATGCCGTCCGGGTACATCTCCTCGACGCCGGGGGCGAACAGCAGGTGGCAACCGGCTTCGAGCAGCTTGTCCTGGTCTTCGGCGAGGGTACGCGGGTACTTGTCGAGGTCTTCGCTCGGGCCAAATTGCAGCGGGTTGACGAAGATGCTCGCCACCACGAAGTCGGCGCGCTGGGCCGCCTTGGTCACCAGCGCGGCATGGCCGGCATGCAGGTTGCCCATGGTCGGCACGAAGCCGATCTGCTTGCCTTCGGCGCGCGCCTGGGCCACGGCGGCCCGCAGGTCGCGAATGGTCTTGACCGTGTTCATAGGGAGAATCCGTGTTCGGCGGCGGGGAAGGTCTGCGCCTTGACCGCCTGGACGTAGGCGCCGAGCGCCGCCTGAATGTTGTTCTGACCGGCCATGAAGTCCTTGACGAACTTCGGCGTGCGGCCGCTCAGGGACAGGCCGAGCATGTCGTGCAGGACCAGCACCTGGCCGTCGGTGGCGCTGCCGGCGCCGATGCCGATCACCGGGATCTTCACCGCCTGGCTGATCTCCGCGGCCAGTTCACTGGGCACGCACTCGAGCAGCAGCATGGCCGCGCCGGCCTGCTCCAGGGCCATGGCGTCGGCGCGCATCTGGCGTGCCTGGGCCTCCTGGCGGCCCTGGACCTTGTAGCCGCCGAGCAGATTGACCGCCTGCGGCGTCAGCCCCAGGTGCACACAGGTCGGCACGCCGCGCTCGGCGAGCAGGCGGACCGGTTCGGCGAGCCAGCCGGCGCCTTCCAGCTTGACCATGTGGGCGCCGGCCTGCATCAGGGTGGCGCAGTTGGCCAGGGTCTGTTCGGGGGTGGCGTAGGCCATGAACGGCAGGTCGACGAGGATCAGCGCACCCTGGTTGCCGCGCTTGACGCTGGCGGTGTGGTAGGCCATGTCGGCGACACTGACCGGCAGGGTGCTGTCGTGCCCCTGCAGGACCATGCCGAGGGAGTCGCCGACCAGCAGCACCTCGACCCCCGCCTGGCTGGCGACCTGGGCGAAGGTGGCGTCGTAGCAGGTCAGCATGGCGATTTTCTCGCCGCTCTGCTTGAGGCTCTGCAGGGTGGTCAGGGTAACGTCAGGCATGAGAATCGTCCTCAATCAGGCGTCGAGCCAGCAGCCGTGCTGCTTCAAGTTGGCCTGCATTGGCCTCGGTTTTCACCGGTGCGGGGCAACGGGACGCATATAGTCCTGATGGGGCGGCTTGAAGTCAATTGCGGGTGTTACCGGCACGTTACTGGCGTTACCGTGCGGCGCCGGCGTGCGGGGCGCGGACGCAGCATCCGTGGTGCCGTCGCGGCGCGCCCGGGCGCTTGGCGACGGAGCGACGAGAGGCTCTAGGCCAGGCGCTCCAGTCCCTGGAAGGGGCAGGCGTCGAGCAACTGCTGCAGCGCGCGACCGTCCGGCAGCACCAGGTCCGGGGCCAGTTCGGCCAGGGGATAGAGGACGAAGGGGCGGGCATGCATGTGGTAATGCGGCACCGTCAGGCGCGGCTCATCGAGGCGGCGCTGGCCGAACAGCAGGATGTCCAGGTCGAGGGTGCGCGGCCCCCAGCGTTCGGCCTTGCGCGTGCGGCCCTGGTTCAGCTCGATGGCCTGCAAGGCGTCGAGCAGGGCCAGGGGGGCGAGCGCGGTATCGAGGGCAGCCACGGCATTGACGTAGCGCGGCTGGTCCGCCGGGCCGAGCGGGTCGCTGGCATAGAAGGACGAGGTGGCGCTGAGCTGCGACTGCGGCAGCTCGGCCAGCGCGGCGAGGGCGCCATGCAGTTGCTGCAGGGGCTCGGCCAGGTTGCTGCCGAGGCCGATATAGACCCGTTCCATCAGTCGTTGCTCGGCTTTGCCGCGCCTTCGCCGCTGCGCTTGCGCCGGCCGCCGCTGCGCTTGCGCTTGCGCGGGGCGCCGGGGCCGTCGTCCTTGCTGCTGAGCTCGCGGATCATCGCTCGTCGCTCGCTGTCGCTGGCATCCTGATAGGTGGTCCACCAGGCGCCAAGGCCGCCGGTCTGCTCGCCCGCGCTCTCGCGCAGCAGGAGGAAGTCATAGCCGGCGCGGAAGCGCGGATTCTCCAGCAGCAGGTCGGCACGCTTGCCGCTGCGCCGCGGCAGGCGCTCCTGCATGTCCCAGATCTCGCGGATGGGCAGGGTGAAGCGCTTGGGCACGGCAATGCGCTGGCACTGCTCGCTGATCAGTTCGTGGGCGGCTTCCTGCATGGCTGGGATCGGCGGCATGCCACGTTCCTGCAGCTTCAGCACGCGGGCGGGCAGCGCCGGCCAGAGCAGCGCGGCGAAGAGGAACGCCGGGGTCACCGTCTTGCCCTGCTGGATGCGCAGGTCGGTGTTGGCCAGGGCGTTGTGGATCAGGGTGTCGGTGTAGTCCGGGTTCTGCTTGAGCGCCGCGGCGCTGGCCGGGAACAGTTCGCCGAACAGGCCGTAGTCGACCAGCAACTCGTAGGTGTAGACCGCGTAGCCGGCGAGAAACAGCTTGAGCACTTCCTCGAACAGGCGCGCCGAGGGGATCTCGCGCAGCATCGGCGCCAGCTTGTAGATGGGCGCGGCGCTGTGTTTCTCGATTTCGAAGTCCAGCTTGGCGGCGAAGCGCACGGCCCGCAGCATGCGCACCGGGTCTTCCTGGTAGCGCTGGGTCGGATCGCCGATCAGGCGGATCAGGTGGTTGCGGATGTCGTGCACGCCATTGGCGTAGTCGAGGATGCGCTCGCTGCTCGGGTCGTAGTACAGCGCATTGATGGTGAAGTCGCGGCGCTGGGCGTCGTCCTCCAGGCTGCCGTAGACGTTGTCGCGCAGGATGCGTCCGCTCTCGTTGCGCGAGGCCAGGTTGCTGTTCTCTTCCTCATCGCCCTGGGGATGGTTGGCGCGGAAGGTCGCGACCTCGATGATCTCGCGGCCGAAGTGCACATGGGCCAGCTTGAAGCGCCGGCCGATCACCCGCGCGTTGCGGAACTCGGCGCGCACCTGTTCGGGGGTGGCGCTGGTGGCGACGTCGAAATCCTTGGGGTCGATGTCCAGCAGCAGGTCGCGGACGCAGCCACCGACCAGGTACGCCTGGTAGCCGGCGTTCTGCAGGCGCTCCACCACGCTGGTGGCGTAGCGGCTGATTTCCCCGCGCTGGATCGGGTGCTGGCTGTTGTTCAGCACCTCGGGGGTGCTGTGCGAATGCTTGGCGCGGCGAAGGGGAGAGCGTAAAGACTTGAACAGCTTTTTCAGCATGGGATGCACTGTTTGACGGAATGACTGGCCAGAATACGTGATGGCCGCAGGATTGGCGCGGATTCTAGCATCGAGTCGGGAGATGGTGTAGGAAGCGGCGGGAGATAGTCAGGCTGGCCGGGGCTGAAGCTACTGGGGGAGCCTAGGCTCCCCCTCAAGTAGGTGCGTGCTTTGTTTTTATTGTTATGGCGAGCTTGTTGTTGTTTTCGTCTTGCTCGTTCCGCCGAGTCAATGACCCGTGGAAAACCTCCCAGTGTGGGAGCCAATAGCAAACGGATTACTTTGGATGCTGACGCTGCCATGGTCCTTGCGTGACCCAACCAGTACAGGAGCTGCCTCGTGGCAGTTTTATTGTTCTCGGCCTGGCTGTGGGGCGAACCCCAAAGGCAATTCCTTTCCAAAATGATCAGTTAGCTGCGCCTCCGTCTTGTTGTTCTTGTTGTTCTGGAGTCGTTACGTCTTGTTTTTATTGTCGTGGGTGCTGCTTGTTATTGTTGTTGTGCCAGCGATAAAGCAGATGCCGTGCCAGTTTTGAGAATGTCTTTTAAAACAAGGGCTTGAGGATTTCTTGTGGTGCGAGACGGGGACAAAAAAGCCGGGCTGTCGTTACCGATAGACCCGGCTTCTGTTACGCGAGACTGATTGGGTAACAGCTCGGGGAACCTTTGCTCGGCGCACCTGTCGCGCCCTGAGCACTCAGGTCCCGGTCGCCGCCCCCGACTTGCGCCGCGGAATGCCCAGGCGCTGGCGCCGTTCCCACAGGCACTTGCGGCTGATACCGAGCTTGCGCGCCAGTTCGGTCTCGGTCATGTGGTCCTGGTGTTCCAGTACGAAGTGCTGGAAATAGTCTTCCAGTGACAGGTCTTCGGTGGGCTCCAGGCTGCTGTTGCTGGCCTGGGGCGCACCGCTGGAAGGGCCGTCGTCGTCTTCGTCGAGGTCGTCCAGCTCGATGTCGATGCCCAGCAGCTCGGCCGTGATGCTGCTGTTCTCGCAGAGGATCACCGCGCGCTCGATGGCGTTCTCCAGCTCGCGCACGTTGCCCGGCCAGGAGTAGTGACGGATCGCCTGCTCGGCGTCCTGGGCGAACTGCAGGTCGTCGCGGCCCATTCGGGTGCACTGGCGCAGCAGGAAGGCGCGGGCGATCTCCAGCACATCGTTGCCGCGTTCGCGCAGGGCGGGCAGCTTCAGGGCGATCACGTGCAGCCGGTAATAGAGGTCCTCGCGGAACTGGCCGATCTTGGCCAGGCCCTTCAGGTCGCGGTGGGTGGCGGCGATCAGGCGCACGTCGACCTTCTGCGACTGCACCGAGCCGACCCGGCGGATCTCGCCCTCCTGCAGCACCCGCAGCAGGCGGGCCTGGGCCTCGAGCGGCAACTCGCCGATCTCGTCGAGGAACAGGGTGCCGCCATCTGCCGCCTCGACCAGGCCGGCCCGGCTGGCGCTGGCGCCGGTGAACGCGCCTTTTTCATGGCCGAACAGCTCCGACTCGATCAGGGTTTCCGGGATGGCCGCGCAGTTGACCGAGATCAGTGGCGCCTTGGCGCGCTTGGACAGGTTGTGCAGGGCGCGGGCGACCAGCTCCTTGCCGGTGCCGGACTCGCCCTGGATCAGCACATTGGAGTCGGTCGGCGCGACCTTGCGGATCTTGTTGTACAGCTCCTGCATCGGCGCGCAGGAGCCGATGATGCCGATCTCGCCGTTGCCGCTGTCCTTGTCGCTGGCGGCCCGGCCGCTGCTGGCGGCGGGCTCGCCCGGGGCGCTCTTGGCCGTCTGTCGGTCGCGCAGGATGCGCGCCACGGCCTGGAGCATCTCGTCGTGGTCGAAGGGCTTGGCGATATAGTCGACCGCGCCCATCTTCATCGAGTCGACGGCCGAGCGCAGGCTGGCGTAGCTGGTCATGATCAGCACCGGGGTGCCCTCGGCCAGCTTGATCATCTCGGTACCCGGCGCGCCCGGCAGGCGCAGGTCGCTGACGATCAGGTCGAAGCCGGGGATGCTGTAGCGTTCCTGGGCTTCCTGTACCGAGCCGGCTTCGCTGACCTGGTACTGGTTGCGCTCGAGCAGGCGGCGCAGGGCAGAGCGGATAATGGTTTCGTCTTCGACGATCAAAATATGGGGCATTAATCTGTTCTCTCGACGGTCTCAGGTCGCAGGTTCAATTCGCTTTGGACGTCGCCTCGACATGCCGTGGCAAGGTCACCCGGATGCGGGTGCCGCGTTGGTGCTCGGGATCGGCCGGGCTGTCGATTGTTATCTGTCCATAATGCTCTTCCACGATGGAATAGACCAGCGCGAGGCCGAGCCCCGTGCCCTTGCCGACCTCCTTGGTGGTGAAGAAGGGCTCGAACAGGCGGTCCATGATCGCCTTGGGAATGCCGCTGCCCTCGTCTTCGACGATCAGGTCGACGGTGTGTTCGCTGGCCTCGCTCTTGACCCGGATGGCCGCGCCCTGGGGCGAGGCATCGCGCGCGTTGGACAGCAGGTTGATCAGCACCTGGGCGAGGCGCTGGGGGTCACCCTCGGCCCAGTGCTCCGGGTCGCACAGGTTGAAGAACTGCACCTCGGTGCCGAGCCGGTTGAGCGCCAGCAGGCCGATGGCGTCCTGCGCCACCTGGGCCAGGGACACCGGTTCGTCGGCCTGCTGGTGGCTGCCGGAGTGGGCGAAGCTCATCAGTGACTGGACGATGCGCGAGACCCGCTTGGTCTGTTCGAGGATCTGCCCGCTCAGCTCGACCATCTCCTCGTCCTGCTCGCGGTCCTCGCGCAGGTTCTGCGCCAGGCAGGCGATGCCGGTGATCGGGTTGCCGATCTCGTGGGCCACCCCGGCGGCCAGGCGACCGATGCTGGCCAGGCGCTCGGAGTGGACCAGCTTGTCTTCCAGCATCTGGGTTTCGGTGAGGTCCTCGACCAGCAGCACCAGGCCGCTGTTGCCCGGCGCCAGCGGCTCGTCGATCGCCGCCTTGTGCAGGTTGAGCCAGCGGGTCTCGCCATCCAGGTCCAGCTGCTGCTTGTGCAGGTGCTGGTCGGGCAGCTCGATGAAACCGCTGAGCAGGCCGTGCCAGGGCTCGCCGAGGGTCGCCAGGCGTGAGCCGACCACGCGCTGCGCGGGGATCTCGGTGAGTTCCTCCATGGCCTTGTTCCACATCAGGATTTCCTGGTCCTTGGCCAGCGAGCAGACGCCCATGGGCAGTTCCTGCAGGGTCTGGCGGTGGTAGCGGCGCAGGGTGTCGAGTTCGGCGGCCAGGCCGGTGAGGCGCGAGTGGTAGTCCTCCAGGCGGCTCTCGATGAAGTGGATGTCCTCGGTGACATAGGTTTCGCTGCCGGCCTTATAGGGCAGGAAGGTCTCGACGATGTCCTGGGCCACGCTTGGCCCCATCAGGCCGGACAGGTTGGCCTCGATGCGGTCGCGCAGGCGGCGCAGGGCATAGGGGCGGCCCTCGTCGAACGGCAGGTGCAGGTCGCGCAGGGCCTGCTCGACCTCGCGCTGGGCGGTCTTGGCACCCAGCGGCTTGGCCAGCTGGGCGGCGAATTCCTGGGGCGACAGGGCCAGCAGCTCGCGGCGTTGCGGGCGGCGCACGTTGTCCACCGCGCAGGCCTCGGCGGCGCTCTTCTCCTCGTCGCTGGCCTCGGTGAACAGCGAGACCAGGGTGAACACCAGCACGTTGGCCGCCAGCGAGCCGATCGCGGCGAAGTGCCAGCTGCTGTCGTCCAGCACGTAGACCAGGTTGAACATCGGCAGGTAGAAGCCCTGCAGGTTGCCGAGCATCGGCAGCAGCATGCCCACCACCCAGACGCCGATGCCGGCCAGCAGGCCGGCGATGAAGCCGCGGCGGTTGGCGGTCGGCCAGTACAGCACCGAGAGCACCCCGGGGAGGAACTGCAGGGTGGCGACGAAGGCGACGATGCCCAGGTTGGCCAGGTCCTGCTCGGCGCCGAGCAGGTGATAGAAACCGAAGCCGGCCATGATCACGGCGAAGATCAGCACCCGCCGGGTCCACTTCAGCCAGCGGTAGATGTTGCCTTCGGTCGGCGGCTGGTACAGCGGCAGCACCACATGGTTGAGGAGCATGCCGGACAGCGCCAGGGTGGTGACGATGATCAGCCCGCTGGAGGCCGACAGGCCGCCGACGTAGGCGATCAGCGCCAGGGTCTGGCTGTTCACCGCAATGCCCAGGCCGAGGGTGAAGTACTCCGGGTTGGTGGTGGCGCCCACGCGCAGGCCGGCCCAGAGGATCAGCGGCACCGCCAGGCTCATCAGCAGCAGGAACAGCGGCAGGCCCCAGCTGGCGCTGACCATGGCCCGCGGGTTGAGGTTCTCGGTGAAGGTCATGTGGTACATGTGCGGCATGACGATGGCCGAGGCGAAGAACACCAGCAGCAGGGTGCGCCAGGGGCCTTCCTGCAGCGGCGTGTGCAGGCTGGTCAGGGCGGCCTGGTTCTGCACCAGCCAGGTCTCCAGGGCCTGCGGCCCGTCGAACACCCCGTACAGGGCGTACAGGCCGATGATGGCCAGGGCGCCGAGCTTGACCACCGACTCGAAGGCGATGGCGAACACCAGCCCCTCGTGCTTCTCGCGGGTGGCGATATGGCGGGCGCCGAACAGGGTGGTGAAGAGGATGATCAGGCCGCAGAAGGCCAGGGCCACGCGGTCCTTCACCGGCTCCTGGGTGAGGATGCCGATCGAGTCGGCCACCGCCTGGATCTGCAGCGCCAGCAGTGGCAGCACGCCGATCAGCATGAACACCGTGCTCAGCGCGCCGGCCCAGGTGCTGCGAAAGCGGAAGGCGAACAGGTCGGCCAATGACGACAGCTGGTAGGTGCGGGTGATGCGCAGGATCGGGTAGAGCAGCACCGGCGCCAGGAGGAAGGCGCCGGACACCCCCAGGTAGCTGGCGAGAAAGCCGTAGCCGTACTGGTAGGCCAGGCCGACGGTGCCGTAGAAGGCCCAGGCGCTGGCATACACGCCGAGCGACAGGGTGTAGGTCAGGGGGTGGCGGATGATCCAGCGCGGGATCAGGCCGTGCTCGCTGACCCAGGCGACGCCGAACAGCACCAGCAGGTAGGCGGCGCTGATCAGGATCAGCTGGCTCAGGCTAAAACTCATCAGCATCGGTTCGGCTCGGCGAATAAGGAGTAAAGGGCGGTCGCTGCAGTTCGCCGCTGCGCATCAGAGCTCATCGGTGTCTCGCTGGCTCTGCAGGATGAAGGTCACCACGATCAGGATCAGCCACAACAGGTACGGCCGGTACCAGGCGCCGTTGGGGTCGGTCCACCAGTCCATGATGGCCGGGGAAAACAGGTAGATCCCCACAACCAGGATCAGAACCAATCGATAGATATACATGCGCAGCTCTTCTGGGATGTGGCGCGATGGTAACGGATGCGCGACGGCCTGCGTAGGGCGCCAGGGCGCACGGCCGGCCCGGGCTGCACGGAGATTGTGCAGCGTTGCCGGTCGCCTGGTGCTGCGCGCTGCCGGGTGGGAGGGGCTAGAGTCTCTATAGCAGAGCACTGGCACAAGACTTGCGCGGGATGCGTATCGCCCAGGCTCGCAGGAGGTTTACCGTGTCGATCCATATCGCCTTGCACCACGTCAGCCACTACCGCTACGACCGCGACGTCCAGCTCGGGCCGCAGATCGTGCGCCTGCGTCCGGCGCCCCACAGTCGCACTCGGGTGCTGTCCTACGGCCTGAAGGTCGAGCCGGGCGGGCACTTCATCAACTGGCAGCAGGACCCCCAGGGCAACTACCTGGCGCGCCTGGTGTTCCCGGAGAAGACCCGCGAGCTGAAGGTGGAGGTCGACCTGGTCGCCGAGATGGCGGTGTTCAACCCCTTCGACTTCTTCCTCGAACCCTATGCCGAACAGATCCCCTTCGCCTACACCGAGGGCGAGCGGCGCGAGCTGGCGCCCTATCTGGTGCAGCTGCCGGCGACGCCGCTGTTCGCCGAGTACCTGGCCGGCATCGACCTGACGCCGACGGCCAGCGTCGACTTCCTGGTGGCGATCAATCAGCGCCTGTCCTGCGACATCGCCTATTTGATCCGCCTGGAGCCGGGGGTGCAGACGCCCGAGGAAACCCTGGAGAACGGCTCGGGCTCCTGTCGCGACTCGGCCTGGCTGCTGGTGCAGCTGCTGCGTCACCTGGGCCTGGCCGCGCGTTTCGTCTCCGGCTACCTGATCCAGCTCACCGCCGACGTCAAGGCGCTGGACGGCCCGTCGGGCACCGAGGTGGACTTCACCGACCTGCACGCCTGGTGCGAGGTCTACCTGCCCGGCGCCGGCTGGATCGGCCTGGACCCGACCAGCGGCCTGTTCGCCGGCGAGGGCCACATTCCCCTGGCCTGCAGCCCGGAACCGTCGTCGGCGGCGCCGATCAGTGGCGGGGTGGACGAGAGCGAGTGCGAGTTCTCCCATGAGATGCGCATCGAACGCATCTGGGAGGCGCCGCGGGTCACCCGGCCCTACAGCGAGGCGCAATGGCTGGCGATCGACGCCCTCGGACGGCGCGTCGACGAGGACCTGCAGCGCGACGACGTGCGCCTGACCATGGGCGGCGAGCCGACCTTCGTCGCCCTCGACTACCCGGACGAGGAGGAGTGGAACACCGCCGCCCTTGGCCCGCACAAGCGGCGCCTGGCCGCCGAGCTGTTCCATCGCCTGCGTGCCCACTACGCGCCGAAGGGGCTGGTGCACTTCGGCCAGGGTAAGTGGTACCCGGGCGAGCAACTGCCGCGCTGGTCGCTGAACTGCTACTGGCGCCGCGATGGCGAGCCGCTGTGGCACGAGCCGCTGCTGTATGCCGACGAGCAGAGCGACTACGGCGCCGACGCCGACCTGGCCGCGCGCTTTCTCGCCGCGCTGGCGCCGCGCCTGGGGCTGAGCGGCGAGCACTGCTTCGCCGCCTACGAGGACTTCCTCTATTACCTGTGGCGCGAACGCAAGCTGCCGAGCAACGTCAGCCCGGAGGATTCGCGGCTGAGCGACCCGCTGGAGCGCGAGCGCCTGTGCAAGGTGTTCGAGCAGGGCCTGGGCAAGGTGGTCGGGCATATCCTGCCGCTGGCCCGCAGCGCCAGCGAAGACGCCTGGCAGAGCAGCGCCTGGTTCCTGCGCGACGAGCGCTGCCGGCTGCTGCCGGGCGACTCGCCGCTGGGCTACCGCCTGCCGCTGGAGTCGCAGCCCTGGGTCAGGGAGGCCGATTATCCCTATGTCAACCCGGTGGATCCGTCCCAGCTGCTGGCGCCACTCCCGCCGGCAGGGCAGATCGCCCGCCAGTTGCGCGGCGGCATGCCGGCGAGCCCGAACACGACGAGCGAGCGCCCGCGCCGCGGGCAGTCGGCCGACCGCGTGGTGCGCACCGCGCTGTGCGCCGAGCCGCGGGAAGGGCGCCTGTATCTGTTCATGCCGCCGCTGAGTCGCCTGGAAGACTACCTGGAGCTGGTCGCGGCCATCGAGGCCACCGCAGTCGAGCTGGACTGCCCGGTGCTGCTCGAAGGCTACGAGCCGCCCCAGGACCCGCGCCTGCAGTTTTTCCGGG
Source organism: Pseudomonas sp. LPB0260 (assembly GCF_013388395.1). NCBI lineage: Bacteria > Pseudomonadati > Pseudomonadota > Gammaproteobacteria > Pseudomonadales > Pseudomonadaceae > Pseudomonas > Pseudomonas sp. LPB0260. The sequence continues at coordinate 2,032,934 of NZ_CP058247.1, forward strand.
TCACCCCGGACCCGGGGGTGATCGAGGTGAACATCCACCCGGCCGCCAGTTGGCCGGAGCTGGTCGAGCGCACCGAGTTCCTCTACGCGGCGGCGCGCCAGTCACGCCTGTCCAGCGAGAAGTTCATGATCGATGGCCGTCACACCGGCACCGGCGGCGGCAACCATTTCGTCCTCGGCGGCGCGACCCCGGCCGACTCGCCCTTCCTGCGCCGCCCCGATCTGTTGCGCAGCCTGATCAGCTACTGGCACAACCACCCGTCGCTGTCCTACCTGTTCTCCGGCCTGTTCATCGGCCCGACCTCCCAGGCGCCGCGGGTCGACGAGGCGCGCAACGATTCGCTCTACGAGCTGGAGATCGCCTTCGCGCAGATCCCCGAGCCGGGGCAGCCTTGCCAGCCGTGGCTGATCGACCGCCTGCTGCGCCACCTGCTGGTGGACGTGACCGGCAACACCCACCGGGCCGAGTTCTGCATCGACAAGCTGTATTCGCCGGACTCGGCCACCGGCCGCCTCGGTCTGCTCGAGCTGCGCGCCTTCGAGATGCCGCCCCACGGGGAAATGAGCCTGGCCCAGCAGTTGCTGCTGCGCGCCCTGATCGCGCGCTTCTGGCAGCAGCCCTACGCACCGGCGCGGCTGGTGCGCTGGGGTACCGAGCTGCACGACCGCTACCTGCTGCCGCATTTCGTCGAGCAGGACTTCGCCGATGTGATGCAGGAGCTCTATGCCTTCGGCTATCCGCTGCGGGCCGAGTGGTTCGCCCCGCACTTCGAGTTCCGCTTTCCCAAGGTCGGTGACTTCAACGTCAAGGGCATCGAGCTGGAGCTGCGCCAGGCCCTGGAGCCCTGGCACGTGCTGGGCGAGGAGGGTGCCACCGGCGGCACCGTGCGTTACGTCGACTCGTCCCTGGAGCGCCTGCAGGTCAAGGTCGACGGCATGCCGGCCGACCGCTATGTGCTGACCTGCAATGGCGTGCCGGTGCCGCTGCAGCCCACCGGTACGGTCGGCGAGTTCGTCGGTGGCGTGCGCTTCCGTGCCTGGCAGCCGGCCTCCTGCCTGCAGCCGAATATCGGCGTGCATGCGCCCCTGGTGTTCGACCTGATCGACAGCTGGATGAACCGTTCCCTGGGCGGTTGCCAGTATCATGTCGCCCATCCCGGCGGGCGCAACTACGAAAGCCTGCCGGTCAATGCCTACGAGGCGGAGAGTCGGCGCCTGGCGCGCTTCTTCCGGCTCGGTCACAGCCCAGGCCTGCGTGAGGTGGGCCCACTGCAGATTAACCCCGAGCTGCCGATGACCCTGGACCTGCGTCGTCATTAGACGGCCACCTTTTCTCGAGTGACTCATGCCCGACCTGCTAGCCGACTACCCGCTGAGCGATGCGGCCTACCACGAACTGGTGGATGCCAAGGGGCGGGTGCGGCCGCACTGGCGCCGCCTGTTCGAGCGCCTGCAGGGCGCCAGCCCCGAGCAGTTGGCCCAGCGCCAGGCCCTGGTGGCCCGGCAGATCCAGGAAAACGGCGTGACCTACAACGTCTACGCCGACCCCGAAGGCGCCGACCGGCCCTGGGAGCTGGACCTGCTGCCGAACCTGATTCCCGCCGATGAGTGGCGCCAGATCGCCGCCGGCGTGGCCCAGCGGGCGAAGCTGCTCGACGCCGTGCTGGCCGATATCTACGGGCCGCAGCAGCTGATCGCCGATGGCCTGCTGCCGGCCGAGCTGGTATTCGGTCATAACAACTTCCTCTGGCCGTGCCAGGGCGTGAGGCCGGCGGGCGACACCTTCCTGCACCTGTATGCGGTGGACCTGGCCCGCGCGCCGGATGGCCGCTGGTGGGTCACCGACGACCGCACCCAGGCGCCGTCCGGTGCCGGCTACGCCCTTGAGAACCGGCAGATCGTCTCGCGCACCTTGCCCGAGCTGTACCGCGAGCTGAACGTGCAGTACCTCGGCGGCTTCTTCCGCACCCTGCAGGAGACCCTGGCGCGCCAGGCCCCGGCCGACGGCGAGACGCCCCTGGTGGTGCTGCTGACGTCCGGGCGCTTCAACGAGAGCTACTTCGAACACCTGTATCTGGCCCGCCAGCTCGGCTACCCGCTGGTCGAGGGCAGCGACCTGACGGTGCGCGACGCCACCCTGTACCTGAAAACCCTGGCCGGCCTGCGCCGCGTGCACGCGGTACTGCGCCGGATGGACGACGACTTCTGCGACCCGCTGGAGCTGCGCGCCGATTCCGCCCTCGGGGTGCCCGGCCTGCTCGAGGCGGTGCGTCGCGGCCGGGTGCTGATCGCCAATGCACTGGGCAGCGGGGTGCTGGAGTCGCCGGGGCTGCCCGGTTTTCTCCCGGCCATCGCCGAGAAAGTGCTCGGCGAGAAGCTGCTGCTGCCGAGCATCGCCAGCTGGTGGTGCGGCGAGGCGCCCGTGCTCCAACAGGCCCTGAAGAAACTGCCGGAGCTGCTGGTGCGCCCCAGCTTCCCCTCGCAGAGCTTTCCCCCGGTATTGGCCCGCGACCTCGACGAGGCCCAGCGCTCGGCGCTGGCCGAGCGCCTGCGGGCGCGGCCCTATGCCTATGTCGCCCAGGCCCGCCCGCAACTGTCCCAGGCGCCGGTATGGCTGGGCGAGGCGGATGGCTTGCAGTCCCGGGCCATCGGCATGCGGGTGTTCGCCGTGGCCAGCGCCGAGGGCTACCGGGTGATGCCCGGCGGTCTGACCCGGGTGGCCGCCGCGGCCGATGCCGAAGCGGTGTCGATGCAGAGCGGCGGGGCGAGCAAGGACACCTGGGTGCTCGGCGAGCGTCATCCCGGCGGCGAGCCCTGGCAGTGGTGGCGCGCCCTCGGCGTGGCCGACCTGGTGCGCAGCGACCCCTTCCTGCCGTCGCGGGTGGTGGAGAACCTGTTCTGGTTCGGCCGCTACAGCTCGCGCTGCGAGGATGGCGCGCGCCTGCTGCGCATCATGCTGGCGCGCTATGTCGACGATGACGACGATCCCCAGGCCCTGGAGAGCGCCCTGGCCCTGGGCGAAAGCCTCGGCCTGCTGCCGGAGGCGGCCAGCGGCGAGCTGGAGCAGCGTCTGCTGCAGGCGCTGCTCGGCGCCGACTGGCCGGCCAGCCTGCGGACCAACCTGCAGCGCCTGCAATGGACCGCCGGCAGCGTGCGCGGCAAGCTGTCCCAGGGCAACTGGCAACTGCTGCTGGAGCTGCAGCGCGAGGCCCATCGGCTGGATGCCGAGGCCGCGGACTTCGGCGAACTGCTGGATTACCTCGACGGCCTGCTGATCTCCCTGGCGGCGCTGTCCGGCTTCGCCCTGGACGACATGACCCGCGACGATGGCTGGCGTTTCCTGCTGGTCGGGCGCAGCATCGAGCGCCTGCACTTCATGGCCGAGAGTGTCGCCGCCTTCCTGCGCAGCGATGCGGTCGGCGACTCGTCGGCCCTGGCCTGGCTGCTGGAGCTGGGCAACAGCAGCATCACCTACCGCACCCGCTACCTGGCCTCGGCGCAACTCATCCCGGTGCTCGACCTGCTGCTGCTGGATGAGCAGAATCCCCATGCCGTGCTGTTCCAGCTGCGCACCCTGCTGCGCGCGCTGGGCCGTCTCGGCGAACGCTACGAGCTGCCGGACGAGGTGCCCTTGCGCCAGCTGGAGCAGCAGCTCAGCGACTTCAGCCTGGCCAGCCTGGAGAACCCGCTGTTCGGCCCGAGCAGCGTCAAGGCGGTGCTGCTGGGCCTGGCCGATCTGCTGGAGCGCATCGCCGGGGCCGGCGAAGATGCCTCCGAACACCTCGGTCTACGCTTCTTCGTGCACGTCGACCCCAGCCAGCGGACCCAGTCGACATGAACAGCGCGGCCTATCAGATCATCCACGACACCCACTACCGCTACTCGGCGCCGGTCTCCCTGGCCCAGCAGCTGGCGCACCTGTGGCCGCGGCCCTGCGCCTGGCAGCGCTGCGACGAGCGCGAGCTGCAGGTCAGCCCGCGGCCCTGCCAGCGCCGCGACGAACTGGACGTGTTCGGCAACCCGCTGACCCGACTGGTGTTCGAGCGCCCCCATGATGCCCTGGTGGTCGGCGCGCGCCTGCGCATCGAGGTATTGGCCCGGCCAGCGCTGGCGCTGACGGACTCGCCGCCCTGGGAGAGCATCAGCGGCGCGCTCAGCTACAGCGGTCGTGCGCTCTCGCCGGCCTTGCTGGATGCCGCCCGCTACCGCTTCGAGTCGCCCTATGTGCGCCTCAAGCAGGCCTTCGTCGATTACGCCGACGACTGTTTTCCGGCCCGCCGGCCGCTGCTCCTGGCGGTGCAGGCGCTGATGGGCAAGATCTTCGAGGAGTTCACCTTCGATGCCGTGGCCACCCAGGTGGCCACGCCGCTGCTGCAGGTGCTGGAGGAACGCCGCGGCGTGTGCCAGGACTTCGCCCACCTGATGCTCGCCTGCCTGCGCTCCCGTGGCCTGGCCGCGCGCTACGTCAGCGGCTACCTGCTGACCCAGCCGCCGCCCGGCCAGCCACGGCTGATCGGCGCCGACGCCTCGCACGCCTGGATCTCGGTGTATTGCCCGCGCCAGGGCTGGGTGGACTTCGATCCGACCAACAATATCCGGCCGGCGCTGGAGCACATCACCCTGGCCTGGGGCCGCGACTTCGCCGACGTCTCGCCGCTGCGCGGGGTGATCCTCGGCGGCGGCAGCCACGACCCCGAGGTGCAGGTCACCGTGCTGCCGGTGGCCGAGGCGGTGGCGCCGAGCTGAGGCTACTCAGTCGGGCTTGCGATCGACCCACTTCGGCGCCGCATTCGGCTGCCACTGGCGCAGCGCCTGCAGCAGTTCACTGGGAGACTCGCCGAGCTGCAACATGGCGCGGTGCTGGGAGCGGACGAAGCGCTCGGTCACCAGGTGGTCGAGAAAGTCGCCGAGCTTGGTGTAGAAACCTGCGACGTCCAGCAGGCCCAGGGGCTTGCTGTGGTAGCCGAGCTGGCCCCAGGTCCACACTTCGAACAGCTCCTCCAGGGTGCCGAGGCCGCCGGGCAGGGCGATGAAGGCGTCGCTGAGCTCGGCCATCCGCGCCTTGCGCGCGTGCATGCCGTCCACCACCTCCAGGCGGGTCAGGCCCTGGTGGCCAATCTCCGCGCGCTCCAGGCTCTGCGGAATGATGCCGACGACTTCGCCGCCGGCGGCCATCGCCGCGTCCGCCACTACCCCCATCAGACCGACCGCGCCGCCGCCATAGACCAGGCGCAGGCCCTGTTCGGCCAGGTGCCGGCCGAGGTGCTCCGCCGCCTGGCGATAGATCGGCTGGGCACCGGGGCTGGCACCGCAGAATACGCAGATTGAGCGCAAGGTCATGCTCGACTCCTTAGGGCAATGATGCCTTCAGGGTAACGAGTCAGGCCGGCACGACCAAGGGCGGTTTGGCGCTATTCGTGGCTGCTGCCGCTGGCGCCCGAGGCGTAGGCGGCGAGCAGGCTGTGGATCAGGTCGTTGAGTGGCATGGGCGTTCTCCTTGAGGGCTGCGGATGAGGCTAGGCCAAGACGCTGCCAGCGGCTGGTTGATTGTCTCGATCAGGGCAATAGGCGGTCGCGGACAGTTGCCCACAGAGCCTGTGGATCAGCCTGTGGGTAAGCTGGTGGCAGAGTTGCCAAGGCCTCGATGCACGGCCCTTGCGGGGAATTGCATGTTTTTTGAGCTGCGGAGTTTTTCCAGTAAATACAGCGACTTGGGCTTGACGAGAGTGGATGGAAGCGGTGCGGATAAGTTGTCCACCACTGCTGTGGGTAGCCCTGTTGATAACTGTCGGGTAAGTGAGGCCGGGCCAGGCAGTGCATGGCCTGGCGGCCGTTGTGCGTTTTATGATCAGGCGTCGGGCGGGCGTGGGGGAGGCGCTTGTCCGCCCTGTAGTCAAGCAAAAAATCTAAATTTATCAGCAGGTTGTAAAAGGCTTATGGAACTTATCCAGTCTGCCTGTGGAACGAGCTGTGGATAAGCTGCGGGTGATTGGCGCCAGCCCCGATAGCGCTAGGCGGGGCCGGCGCTGGCTGTTTTTTGAGCGGCTGACGCGGCTAGTCGCTCAGCGAGCTGATCCGGGTCGAGCGGCCGAGCAGCTGCAGGGCGCGTTCCGGATGGTCGGTGATCAGCCCCCGGGCACCGAGGTCGAGCAGCCGGCGCATCGCCGGCTGTTCGTTGATGGTCCACAGCAGCACGTCGAGGCCGCAGTCGCGGGCGGTCCGCAGCAGGCTGGCACTGGCGATCGGTACGCCGCTGTGGCGCTCGGGGATCTGCAGCGCCTGGTAGGAGGGCGACAGCAGGCCGCCCAGGCCCAGCCAGTCGAGCGTCACCAGCAGCCGTACCGAGCCGGGGCCGGCGGAGGTGGCGACGCCTGGGCACTGCTCACGGAACAGTTGCAGGCTGCGCTCGTGGAAACTGCCGACCAGCACCCGCTCGCGCTGACCGCTGGCCTCCAGCAGCTGGCACAGACGGGCCTCGAGACCAACGTCCGGCGCCTTGATCTCGATCACCTTGGGCATGTCCGGCAGGCGCTCGAGCACCTCGGCGAGGCTCGGAATGCGAATGCCCTGGCCGCGGTAGGGGTAGCTCTGGCCGCCGTCGGCAGTCCAGTGGTAGCCGGCATCCAGGGCCTGCAGCTGCTCCAGGCTGCGTGCCGCCACCGGCCCCTGGCCGTCGGTGGTGCGCTCTAGGCGGCTGTCGTGGATCACCACCGGTTCGCCGTCGCTGGACAGGTGCAGGTCCATCTCCAGCATGTCCACGCCCAGGGCGCTGGCGCGTTCGAAGGCGAACAGGCTGTTCTCCGGCCACAGGCCCATGCCGCCGCGGTGGGCGATCACCAGCGGGCGCTCACCGAAGGTGGCCAGCACCGCCGGCGGCGAAGCCGGGCGACTGGTCTGGGCCAGCGCCAGCAGGGCGATGGCGGTCAGCAGCAAGGGGGCGAGGAGAAAGCGGGCGAGGCGCGGCATGGACCCTTCCGGTGCAGTCGATTGAGGCAGCAGAGCTGCGACTATGGCAAAGCTGGCGCAGATCGGCGAGGGCTCGATTGCGACCACCGGCACAGTCCGGGCATTGGCCGCCCAGGTGCCAGCGTGGTGGCCTGGCGCGCCCGGATTGACCCGCCCCGCCAGCTGTACTCTTACTGCTCAGACGAGCCGCCTTGGCCGCGCCGCTCAGTAGCCGCCGCCTCCGCCGCCGATCCCGTAGGGGGCGCGAGCTCGGGCGCGGGCGTTGCTTTCCATCTGTTCGCAGGTGGTGAAGCCCTTGCCGTCGACCCGCTCGGCCGAGTCGAGGCTGATGTGGTAGGCCTGGGGCTGGCCGTCGCGGGTGAGGATGTAGTCGAGACAGCTGCCCGGGCTGACGCTGCGCGGCATCTCGCCGGATGGCGGGCCGCCGATCTCCAGGACCTGCTGCTTGGTCATGTCGAGTTCGACCTTGGCCACCAGGGGTTCGTCGCGATAGCTCAGGTAGGCGGTGGGACTGCCCAGCGAACCGGCGCAGCCGGCCAGTGTGCACAGGAGCAGGCTGGCGCCCAGCGTGTGCTTGTTCATGGATACCTCCGTGAGGACGCCAGAAGCGGGGCGCCGGAGCGCCCCGCTGTGTTGCCGCTGGTCAGTGACTGCGCGCGTGGTGATGGCGCCTATGGATTTATCTTAGTTGATCGGGCGATTGCGCCGATCACTGCGCTATTACTGCCGGGCGCCGCCCTGCGTTCAGCCCTGGCCGTGCTGCTCCAGCAGACGCTCGGCGCCGCCTTCGGCCAGGCGCAGTCCCTGCTGTCCGGGGGTGCGTTCGGCACCGCCTTCGGCGACGTGGCGGTCCTGCGGGCGCACGTTTTGTTGGCTGTCCTTGAGCTCGCCGAGCAACGGCTGGGGGATCTGGCTCGGCAGGGCCAGGGCGTTGGTGGCGAACAGGCCGAGGGCCAGGGCAAGGATCGATGGGTAGTTCATGATGGCTCCTCCGGTTGGAGAACAAGGGTTACGGAGGGCCATGCTAGGGGCTTGCCGACGCCGGCAGAAGTTGAGCGCTTCGATAGTGTCCATCGATGTTGGTGATGCGCTGGATTGTCGGTTTTGTCGGCGCTATTCGCCGATTTTGCCTGATATTTCTCGACTTTTTTCGGCGCCTTGGCAGACGTGGTCGGCCGCGTAGCCACCTCCGCACGGTGATCACAGAGCGCCCAGCAGGCGCGCGATCCGGGCAAGTTGGCATTGTGAAATCTTCGGCTAGGCTGACGGGATAACAACTATTTCGTAGAGAACTGCATGCCAAGGGCCATACGGGTTTTCGTGCGCGGGGTGGATGCGATGAACCGGGTCATAGGCCGGTTCGCCATGTACCTGATATTCGCCATGCTGGCGGTGCTGCTCTACTCCTCGGTCAGCAAGACCTTCGCCGATCCGGCGATCTGGACCCTGGAAACCGCGCAATTCCTGATGGTCGCCTACTTCCTCCTCGGCGGCGGCTATTCCATGCAACTGGATGCCCATGTGCGCATGGACCTGTTCTACAGTCGCTGGTCGCCACGCACCAGCGCGATCATGGATGCACTCACCGTCGGCTTCCTGATCTTCTACCTGATCTTCCTGCTCTACGGCGGCATCTCCTCGACCCAGTACGCCCTGCAGTACGGCGAGACCAGCTACTCGGCCTGGTCGCCGCCCATGGCGCCGATCAAGATCATCATGACCCTCGGGGTGGCGCTGATGCTGCTGCAGAGCATCGCCACCTTCTTCAAGGATGTCGCCACGGCGCGTGGGGAGACGCTCTAAATGAGTTACGAGCTCATCGCCCTGTTGATGTTCTCCTCGATGATGTTGCTGTTGCTCACCGGCAAGCGGGTGTTCGGCGCCATCGGTTTCGTCGCGGTCGGCGCCGCCCTGCTGCTGTGGGGCGACGGCGGCTCGGAAATCGCCTTCAGCGCCGCCATGAAGCTGATGAAGTGGTATCCGCTGCTGACCCTGCCGATGTTCGTCTACATGGGCTACATGCTCTCCGAGTCCGGCCTGGCCGAAGACCTCTACCGCATGTTCCACGTGTGGATGGGGCCACTGCACGGCGGCCTAGCGATCGGCACCATCGGCCTGATGGTGGCGATCTCGGCGATGAACGGGCTGAGCGTCGCCGGCATGGCCATCGGCGCCAGTATCGCCCTGCCGGAATTGCTGCGCCGCGGCTACGACAAGATCATGGTCACCGGGGTGATCCAGGCCGGCAGCTCCCTGGGCATCCTGATTCCGCCCAGCGTGGTGCTGGTGCTGTACGGCATGATCGCCCGTCAGCCGGTCGGCCAGCTGTGGCTGGCCGGGGTCTTTCCGGGGCTGATGATGGCCGGGCTGTTCATCCTCTATATCGTCATCCGCTGTCGCCTGCAGCCCAACCTGGGGCCGGCCCTGGCCGAGGAGGAGCGCGAGCAGATCGGCTGGGGCGAGAAGCTGCGCCTGCTCAAGGCCGGCATCGCCCCGCTGTTCATCTTCTTCTGCATGACCGGGCTGTTCCTGATGGGCGTCACCAGCCTGGTGGAGAGCTCGGCGGTGGGCGCCGCGGCCGCCACCTTCACGGCCCTGGTCAAGGGCCGGCTGAACGCCAAGGTGATGGAGGAAACCCTGCGCAAGACCCTCGGCATCAGCTGCATGTTCATGTGGATCATCCTCGCCGCCCTGTGCTTCGGCGCGGTGTTCGACGGCCTCGGCGCGGTCAATGCGATCGAGGCCTTCTTCGTCGACCGCCTGAACCTGGGGCCCTGGGAGATCCTCATCATGATGCAGCTGTCGTTCATCCTGATGGGCATGTTCCTCGACGACACCGCCATGCTGGTGATCGTCGCGCCGCTCTACGTGCCCCTGGTCGGCGCCCTGGGCTTCGACCTGATCTGGTACGGCGTGCTCTACACCATCACCTGCCAGATCGCCTACATGACCCCGCCCTTCGGCTACAACCTGTTCCTCATGCGCGCCATGGCGCCGCCGGAGGTGACCCTGCGCGACATCTACGTCTCGGTCACGCCCTTCGTGCTGATCATGGTCCTGGCCCTGGTGCTGGTGATGGTCTTTCCACAGATCGCCCTGTGGCTGCCGCAGTGGCACTACGCGCGATGAACCATGTAATTCAGGAGCGGCCGGTCGACCTCGACAGAGGGCCGGCGCAGGCGCCATGAGGGGGATTGAGCCTACCTGAACACGCTGCACCGACCTTGCCGGGTCGCAGTGGTGCTATGCGGTTGTATGACATCTGGATCGACACTATTGGAGATAACAGCATGAGTACGAGACGCAAGTTCCTCAAGACCGCCGCGGTCACCACCGGCGCGGTGGGCGCTTCGGCCCTGGGCTCGGCGCACATCTACGCCGCCGAGCCGAAGAAGATCACCTGGCGCCTGCAGACATACGCCGGCCCGGCCCTTGCCGAGCACGTGATCAAGCCGTCCATCGACGCCTTCAACCTGGCTGCCAACGGGCAGATGGAAATCCAGCTGTACTACGCCGACCAGCTGGTGCCCACCGGCGAGCTGTTCCGCGCCATGCAGCGCGGCACCATCGACGCGGTGCAGAGCGACGACGACTCGATCGCCGCACCGGTGGACGTCTCGGTGTTCGGCGGCTATTTCCCCTTCGCCACCCGCTACAGCCTGGACGTGCCGGTGCTGTTCGAGAAGTACGGCCTGCGGCAGATATGGGAGGAGGCCTACGGCGAGGTCGAGGGCGTCACCTGGCTCGGCGCCGGGGCCTGGGACCCCTGCCATTTCGCCACGGTCGAACCGATCCGCAGCCTGGCCGACCTCAAGGGCAAGCGCATCTTCACCTTCCCCACCGCCGGCAAGTTCCTCTCGCGCTTCGGCGTGATCCCGGTGACGCTGCCCTGGGAGGATGTCGAGGTGGCGGTGCAGACCGGCGAGCTGGACGGCATCACCTGGTCGGGCATCACCGAGGACTACACCGTCGGCTGGGCCGACGTTACCAAGTACTTCCTCACCAACAACATCTCCGGCGCCTGGATCGGCTCCTATTTCGCCAACTCGGAGAAGTGGGCCGAGGTGCCCGAGCACCTCAAGACCCTGTTCAAGCTGTGTATGGACAGCTCCCACTACTACCGCCAGCACTGGTACTGGGGCGGCGAGGCGCAGCTGCGGGTGGAGGGCGGCAAGCTGCAGCTGACCACCATTCCCGATGCCGAGTGGAAGACCGTCGAGGAGGAGGCGCACAAGTTCTGGGACGAGATCGCCAAGACCAGCCCGCGCAGCGCCAAGGTGGTGGAGATCTTCAAGAAGTACAACGCCCTGATGGCCAAGGCTGGGCCACCCTACCGTTACTGACACTGACTGCCTGCGCTGCCGGGCGCAGGCCGGTGCCCGTGCCCGGTTGCGTCTGCGCCGGCGCGGGCGCCGTGCGTTTTGCGGCCGGTCGCTGGCAGCGAAGCAGAACCACCGACAGGGGACGTCGGCCATAACAACAGACAGGGGGCGAGTATGCTCAAACCGCGAGAAGTGAAGACCATTGAGGACGCCAAGCGTATCGTCGAGGAGCGCGGGCTCAGCCATATCAAAGTAGGGGTGTTCGATAACGATGGGGTGATGCGCGGCAAGTACCTGAGCCGCAGCAAGTTTTTCTCGGCGCTGGACTCGGGCTTCGCCTTTTGCGACGTGGTCCTGGGCTGGGACGTCAAGGACCAGCTGTACGACAACGCCAGCTACACCGGCTGGCACACCGGCTACCCGGACGCGCCGGTGCGGGTGCTGCCGCACACCTGCCGGGACATTCCCTTCGAGAACGGCATGCTGCTGTTCATCTGCGAGTTCGACCAGCAGGCCGAGGCCGTCTGTCCGCGCGGCACCCTGCGCCGGGTGGTCAAGCGCTGCCAGGAAATGGGCTTCGACCCCTTCGCGGCGCTGGAGTACGAATTCTTCATGTTCGACGAGACCCCGGAGTCGGCGCGGGAGAAGGGCTTTCGCAACCTCAAGCCGTTCACCCCGGACTGGTTCGGCTACTCGACCATCCGCAACTCGGTGCATGCCGAGCTGTACCACGAGATCCTCGAACTGGCCGAGCAGATGGACTTTCCCATCGAAGGCCTGCACACCGAGACCGGCCCCGGCGTGCTCGAGGCGGCCATCGCCTATGACCATGCCGAGGCCGCGGCCGACAAGGGCGCGCTGTTCAAGACCTTCATGAAGGTGCTGGCCCAGCGCAACGGCCTGATGGCCACCTTCATGGCCAAGTGGTCGGGCAAGTACCCGGGGCAGAGCGGGCATATCCACGTCTCCCTGCGCGACCGCAGCAGCGGCAAGTCGGCGTTCCACGACCCCAGCCAGCCGCACAACATGAGCGCGCTGCAGCGTCACTTCCTCGCCGGCCAGCAGCGCCTGATGCCGGAGTTCCTGTGCATGGTGGCGCCGACGCTGAACAGCTACCGGCGCCTGATCCCCGGTTTCTGGGCGCCGACCGATGCCACCTGGGGCGTGGAGAACCGCACGGCGGCGCTGCGCGTGATCCCCGGCAGCGACAAGTCGCAACGCCAGGAATATCGCCTGGGCGCGGCGGACGGCAATCCCTTCCTGGCGCTGTCGGTGGCCATCGGCTCGGGGCTGTACGGGGTGATGCAGCAGTGGCAGCCGACCGAGCCGGTGTCCGGCAACGCCTATGCGCAGAAACATCCGCCGGAGCTGGCGCTGCCGCGCACCCTGTGGGACGCGGCGCAGCGCCTGCGCGCCTCCACCGCCGCGCGCGAGCTGTTCGGCGACCCGTTCGTCGAGCATTTCGCCGCCAGCCGCGAATGGGAGGAACGTGAATACCGTCGGCATGTCAGCGATTGGGAGCTCGATCGCTACTTCGAAATCATCTGATTGCCGGGGGCGGCACGCTGTCGCCGCGCCCCTGTCCCGTTCTGGAGTGTCGCAATGAGCAAGTTGCAGTGCATATCACCGATCGACGGCTCGCTGTACGTCGAGCGTGAACTGGCTTCGCCCGAGCAGATCGCCGTGGCCCTGGCCAAGGCCGAGCAGGCCCAGCGGATGTGGAAAGACACCCCCCTGAGCGAGCGGGTCGCCATCGGCCGCAAGGCCATCGCCGCCTTCGCCGCCAAGGAAACCCAGCTGGCTGAGGAGCTGTGCTGGATGATGGGCCGGCCGATTCGCTACACCGCCGGGGAGATCCGCGGTTTCGTCGAGCGCGCCAGCCATATGGCGGACATCGCCGAGAGCGCCCTGGCCGACATCCGCCTACCGGACAAGCCCGGCTTCACCCGCTTTATCCGTCGCGAGCCGCTGGGCGTGGCGCTGGTCATCGCGCCGTGGAACTACCCCTACCTGACCGCGGTGAACGCGGTGATGCCGGCGCTGCTGGCCGGCAACGCGGTGCTGCTCAAACACTCGGCGCAGACCCCGCTGTGTGCCGAGCGCATGGTCGCGGCCTTCGCCGAGGCCGGGCTGCCGGACGGGGTGTTCCAGTACCTGCACCTCAGTCACGCCGATACCGAGCAGCTGATCAAGGCACCGGCGGTGCGCTACGTGGCCTTCACCGGCTCGGTGCCGGGCGGCGCCATGGTCGAGCAGGCGGCCGCCGGGCGCTTCATCGGCACCGGACTGGAGCTGGGCGGCAAGGACCCGGCCTACGTGCGCGCCGATGCCGACCTGGCCCACGCGGTGGAGACCAGCATCGACGGTGCCTTCTTCAACTCCGGGCAATCGTGTTGCGGCATCGAGCGCATCTACGTGCACGAGTCGCTGTACGACGCCTTCGTCGAGCAGGCGGTGGCGCTGGTGCGCCAGTACAGGCTGGGCCGCTCCGACGACCCCGAGACCACTCTCGGCCCGCTGGTGCGCGCCGAGGCCGCCGACTTCGTCCGGGGCCAGATCGACGAGGCGGTGGCCCAGGGCGCGACCGCCCATATTGACCCGGCCGACTTTCCCCAGGACCTGCGCGGCACGCCCTACCTGGCGCCCCAGGTGCTCACCGGCGTGCACCACGGCATGCGGGTGATGACCGAGGAGTCCTTCGGTCCGGTGGTCGGCATCCAGAAGGTCAGCGGCGATGACGAGGCGCTGGTGCTGATGAACGACAGCGAGTTCGGCCTCACCGCCGCCATCTTCAGCCGCGACGTCGAGGCCGCCCAGGCCCTGGCCGAGCGGGTCGAGGCCGGCACCGTGTTCCTCAACCGCTGCGACTACCTCGACCCGGCGCTGGCCTGGACCGGGGTCAAGCACTCCGGCCGCGGCTGCACCCTGTCGAGCATCGGTTACGAGCAGCTGACCCGGCCGAAATCCTTCCACTTCAAGACTCAGCTGTGAGGCGCCCCATGGACCTGAAGCAATACCGGATGAACTGGAACTACCCCACCGCGGTGCGCGTCGGCGCCGGGCGCATCACCGAGTTGCCGGCGGCCTGTCGTGAGCTGGGCATGCAGGCACCGCTGCTGGTCACCGACCCCGGCCTGGCGGCGCTGTCGGTGATCGACGACGCCCTGCTGCAGTGCCGCGACGACGGCCTCAAGGCCGGGCTGTTCTCGGCGATCAAGGGCAACCCCACCGGCCAGAACGTGATGGACGGCGTGGCGGCCTTCAAGGCCGGCGGGCATGACGGCGTGGTCGCCTTCGGCGGCGGCTCGGCGCTGGACGCCGGCAAGGCCATCGCCCTGATGGTCGGCCAGGATCGCCCCTTGTGGGACTTCGAGGACGTCGGCGACAACTACCTGCGGGTCAATGTCGCCGACATGGCGCCGGTGGTGGCGGTGCCGACCACCGCCGGCACTGGCTCGGAAGTCGGCCGCGCCTCGGTGATCACCGATGAGGCGGCGCAGATCAAGCGCATCATCTTCCACGCGCGCATGCTCCCGGCCCTGGTCATCCTCGACCCGCAACTGACCATCGGCCTGCCGGCCAAGGTCACCGCCGCCACCGGCATGGACGCCCTGTCGCATAACCTGGAGGCCTACTGCTCGCCGCTGTTCCACCCGATGGCCGAGGGCATCGCCCTGGAGGGCATGCGCCTGATCCAGCACTTCCTGCCGCGGGCCGTGGCCCACGGCGCGGACGTCGAGGCGCGGTTGCAGATGCTGGTGGCCTCCAGCATGGGCGCCACCGCCTTCCAGCGCGGCCTGGGCGCCATGCATGCCCTGGCCCATCCGCTCGGCGCGCTGTACGACGCCCACCACGGCCTGCTCAACGCGGTGCTGATGCCCTACGTGCTGCAGGCCAACCAGGAGCGCATCGGTCCGCAGATGTACCGCCTGGCGCGCTACCTCAACCTGGCCAAGCCGGGGTTCGATGGCGTGCTCGACTGGGTGCTGGAGCTGCGCAGCGAGGTGGGCATCCCCCACAGCCTCGGCGAGATCGGCATCGACGACAACCGCATCGAGCAGGTCGGGAAGATGGCCGAGGTCGATCCGTCGGCGGGCACCAACCCGATCGCCTTCAGCGCGGCGCAATACAGCCAGCTGTTCGAGAAGGCGCTGCGCGGGACGTTGTAGCGCGTCGGGGGAGTGTGTCCAGGCGGGGCATCGTGCTGCGCCTGGCGCGTCGAAGGTTGGCTCAAGCGCCACATCGCGCTGCGTTTGGTTCGTCGAGCAGGGCGTGCGCAGCGCCATCCCTGTGCCTGGTCTGGCTGCACGGACGATAGGCTCGTCATGCTGATAGAGCCCGGGACTGGGCGGATATACGAATGCCACTGCGCGGAGATCAGGCTCGAGAAACGATCACGCACTATAGGTAAGAACAGCCCATGTCGATTGCTGACCCACCTACTGGGAGATAAGAGAAAGTAGGCTTTCTTGCAGGGAGCCGGCATGTTCCGTGCCTGACTCATCAGTGAGCGAGAAAGCAACAAAACGCCCCCCAATCGGTGTGACGCCATCAATTGCGCTGCATAGGGTTAAAAGGGCGTCAGTTGACGCGATGCGTGCAAAAGATAAAAGTATTTCTTGCTGGTGCGGCTTAAGTTCACGAGCCAAACCAATGATGGCTTGCCACTCTTCGTTCCTCACGGAGGCCAAATCTTGGGTAGTGAGCATGCTTCTGTAGAACGATAGATTGTCTTCACATGCCTCTTTCACGAGGGCTTTGCACAGGCTCGATGTTTTCATGGCTTAGCTCTGGCACTAGGTTAAAGGTGTGGCCGCGATACTTGGACATCCAAGTGAGCGAAATCAACGAATTGAACCGCGAGTTAGGCGCAGCTAAGACAATACGGTAGTTGCAGCAACGGGAAAGCGAAAGACCGACGCTGCTGAAGCAACGAATCTATTGGGTAGGCTATTTGTCGTGGTACCGGGCGTGGGTTCACCCCCCTTCGCAGGCGCGAGTGACGGCAGTTACTAACAGGCGCCCGGTGAATGTTCAGTCATCCTTGTGGTCCGTTGGTGAACAGAGTGACTTTCCCATGAACACACTCAGTGGATGTTCCGGATAGGCGCCGAACGCCCCCCGTCGCATGTAGCCGTGTCTCCCGTAGAACCGCAGCGCCTCTGGCTGATACGGGCCCGTTTCAAGCATGAGCTCTCGGCAGCCTGACTTGTAGGCACCCGCTTCCAGGGCGGCGATGACGTGCCGCGCCACGCCCATATTCCGCGCTTCCGGCCGCACATACATGCGCTTGACCTCGCCGTAGAGGTCGTTAAGCACAACAGCGCCGCACCCGAGGGCTGCGCGCTGTTCATTCCGGGCTACGACAAACAGTACATTGGGCTTGGATAGCGACGTGAGGTCGAGCGCATACCGCGCTTCCGCCGGGTACAAAGAGTCCTGATAGGCATCGAGCTCTGCGATGAGCGCGATGACATCTGTTTGATTGGGCGATTCTTGTTCTACACGCATGATCGACTTCCGATGCCTGGCGTTAGATTAAGGGGCGGGCTTTGGCCCGATCCGAGTGAGTGAAGCGAAGGATCTGAACGCCGGAGCGGGCACATCTCGCGCCACGCTTCTATCACCCACAGCGGTGCTGGTTGAGCTGGCCAAGTCCATGTACCGAGTCGCCGAGAGTTTCCGTGTCGGAGGGGGCAGCGTAAGACCAGATGCTCTGGTTATGGACTGAATACATCAGAGCCCGGATTCAGCCATCAGCCTTATTTTTGTGGCTTTCTCGAAGTGATCCAGTTTGTGGGTTTGTATCCACCATGTTGCAGCCTCCATGAGTCGTTCTGGATCGTCATTTTTATTGGCAAAGAACGCATAAAAAGAAACGCCAACCGAGTCGCCCTTGGCAAGTATTTTCTTGGTGCACACGCTGACTATTTTTTCTCTTAGGTCCTGCCGCATTAATCTGCACTCTCCGTTGTCTGGCGTTTAGGTTGAGAGGCAGGCGTTAGCCTGCTCCTGTGGGTGAGACGAGCGATCTCCGTCGTGTTGACTGTTTTGTTTCATATCCACACATCATTCGTGGCGGTGCGATCGCTGGCTGCATGGCCAGTGTTGAGTACCCCGCGGGGCTCGATTAGTAGAACCTTTGCTTCATCTTTCGCGAAAGGTTTGTGCTCCTTGCCCTTCGGTACGACGTACATCTCGCCTTTCGACAGGTTTACATGTCCATCACGAAAATCAATTCGTAGTTTTCCGTCTAGTACAATAAAGGTTTCGTCTGTGTCCTTGTGTTCGTGCCAGACAAAGTCACCTTTGATTTTAACTAATTTGAACTGGTAGTCATTCATCTCTGCGATGACTTTGGGTGCCCATTGCTCGTCAAAGAGAGCAAGTTTTCTTTCAAGGTTTAGTGCCTCATATTCCATTGAGTGCTTCCTCTAGGTAACCGCTTGGTTAAAGTCCTTTCTTCGCCCGTCCTGTGTAAGCGCAGCGTGCGGCCTGCGCGGCTTGTTAGACCTCATTGCCCTGGCCGCGCCGGCAGTGAGTGAGTACCGCCTGTATGAAGGGTGCTTTGGCCGCTGTGTACGCTTCGCGGTCAGTGCGATGCTGAACGGCAAGCTGTAGTTTCAAGGCGGCGTACTGCGCAGCGAGCTTAGGGTTTGAGCGCAAGGTGTCGCGGAAGGCCAGTCGATCAAGCCACGTCGGGCTGTTATATACCAAGATATGCAGGTGATGCGTCCGTAAGTCAGGGGAGGGTTTGCAGAACCAGTGCATGTCCTCGGGCTTATACGGGTAATGCTGATAGGCCAGATGGCGCAATGCTTCAATGGCTCCGCGGGACTCTGCCAGCGACCTGACAGGCGCAGCAATGTCGATGATCGGTTTGGCAACCAAGCCAGGCACTGAAGTGCTGCCGACGTGCTCGATGGGGCCAACAAGCCACGGCTCAAGAACCTCGGCCAGTAACGCCTGCTCCTCTGCGAAAATTCGCGGCCAAGCAGGGTCGTATACGCGTATTTCTATCGGGGCGTCTTCAGTTGCAGCGAAGGTTCGCATGGCTTCTTCTGTGGTCCGTACCTGGATTAAAGGTTTAGCTCTGGCCGGCCCCTCCGGAGTGAGGCCCTCACCTGCACTACAGGCCGAATATACGAATACAACCGCGCAGACGACGCGCCACTCTTCTATCGACAGAGTGCGGCTGACTGTGCGCAGGGAGAGTGCTGAAGAAACGCATAGCAGTTGATCTGGTCAAGTCCGTTTACCAAGTTGCCGAGCGTGTCCGTGTCGGCGGGGTGAGTCAGCGTAGGCGGCTGAGTCGTGGGGTGCTCGGGCGATGTATACAGGAGCGAGCCGAGCCGGTCGAGTGGCTAATGGGGACCTGCGCTACGGCAAACTATTGAGGGGGTGGGGGCACCGGGTGAAGCGGCTGCATGCGTACCCTGTGCGGGACTGCCGGCGGGGCAACCAGGCCGAGCGCAGCGAATGCGAGGCCGACCTCGAGGCCGGCGTTGCCAGGGTTTCCTCCGATGCCGGTCACAAGCCTGGTACGTCTTATCGCCGTGGAATGGCCAACTGTTGCGGGTAGCTCGGCGGAGCGCAGGCTACTCGGCCTGCGCCGCCTTGCACGCCTCATAGGCCGGCGCGGCATAGATGCCCACTTCCACCGCCAGTTCCATCACCCGTGGCAGGTCGGTGCTGTACACCAGCACGGCCTGCAATTCGTCATCCAGCGGTTCGCTGAAGTCGAGCAGGACGTAGCCCCGGGTCTCCGGTGACAGGCTGGAGAGCTGCACCTGGATGCGGTTGAGCGCCTTGAGCGGTTCGACTTTCTGCAGCTGCTTGGGCTTGAGCACGAAGTTCACGCTGGGGCCGAAGGAGTCGGTGATCTGCTGGAACAGCTGGTCGTAGCTGTCGGCCTGGAACAGCACGGTGTCCGGCAGGCTGCCGACCACCACCCATTCGCCGAGCGGGATGGGGAAGTCGTCGTCGTAGTTGATGTCCGGGTTGGCGGCGAGGAAGGCCTGCGGGTCGGCATAGGCCTGGGCGGCCTCGGCGGCGATGCGGGCGATGTCCTCGGCCAGCATGCAGCCCGAGCTTATCTTGCCGATCAGTTCTTCGAGTTGCGCTTGCATGCTGTGGGTCCTGGGGCGATGGAGAAGGGCGCCAAGGATAGCCGAATTCGACCTGGCCGCGGCGCCAGCGGCGCTGCTTCAGGCCGTTGGCGACGGCGGTTGCGCGCTGCCCTCGGTTGCGGCCGCCGCTGCTGCGTCGGGCTCGTCGTCGTTCGGCATCGACTCCATCAGCACCGAGCCCACCGCTAGGGGCGCCTGCATCTGGAAGTGGGTGGGCGTCTCGCTGGTGGCGGGGAAGGGGTCGGTGATGCGCTTGTAGACGGCGTGGGTGACCATCAGGCCGGCCATCACCGCCAGGCTCCAGAAGAAGCTGGCCGGGCCCCATTGCTCCATGGTCAGGGAGACCATGAACGGGCCGATGCTGGCGCCGACGCTGCCCAGCAGCAACAGGGTGCTGCTGGCACCGGTGGCCTGGTCGGCCTCCAGCTGGTCGTTGGTCAGTGCCAGGTACAGGGCCAGCAGGGGGAAGCAGCTGCCGCCGAACAGCAAGGCCAGCAGCAGGTGGCTGTGGTTGGCGGCGAAGCCGACCAGGGCGCTGGCCGCGGCGAACAGCACGGCGGCCGCGGCGGCCGCGGCGATCACCGTGCGCCGGTCCATGCTGTCGGACAACCGGCCCAGCGGCCACTGCAGCAACATGCCGCCGACCACCAGCAGGGCCATGAACAGCGAGATGTCGCTGACCTGCATGCCCAGCCGGCTGGCGTACACCGAGCCCATGCCGAGGACCATGGCGTAGCAGGCGTTGATCAGGAAGGAGCCGACCAGGCCGGTCGGCGCCAGGCGATACAGGGTGGCGATGCTCACCGGGCGGGCGGCGGCGAACGAGGGCATCGGCGTGGCGGTGATCAGGATCGGAATCGCCGCCAGGCTGATGAGGATGGAGATCAGGGTGAACAGCTCGAAGCTGGCCGGGTCGGAGATGTTCAGCAGGAACTGCCCGCCCGACAGGCCGGCGAGCATGGTGATCATGTACAGCGACAGCAGCTGGCCACGGGTGCGGTTGTCGGCGGCCTGGTTCAGCCAGCTCTCGGCGACCACATAGATGGCCGACACCGAGAAGCCGGTGAGCAGGCGCATGACGCCCCAGACCCAGGGGTCGACCCACAGCGAATGGATCAGGATGGTCATGGAGGCCAGGGCGGTCAGCGCGGCGAAGGCGCGCACGTGGCCGACCCGCTGGATGATCGCCGGGGCGCGCAGCGAGCCGAGCAGGAAGCCGGCGTAGTAGCCGGACATCAGCAGGCCGGTGACGCGGGTGTCGAAGCCTTCCAGCTCGGCGCGAATGCCCAGCAGGGTGTTCTGCGCGCCGATGCACAGGCCGATGATGCCCAAGCCGAAGAACAAGGGCCAGACGGCCCGCACTGTCTGCTGAAACATGCTCACCACCGTGTTCGCGCAGCCGCGTCTTGCGACCCGGGCCGGCACCGGCAAAACGTGGCCAGGCCGTGAAGAATGGCTGGCCGAGGGCAGCGCGCCGCGCCTCGGCCCAGAAATGCAAAAGCGGGCGGGACAGCCAAACTGTCCCGCCCGCCGGTCTGATGCCTGAGTTTAGCTAGGCAGGAACTCCTTGGCCCAGCCCAGGCTGGCGATGTTGCGCTCGATCATCGATTCGATCTCGCTCGAGCTGTAGCCGGCATCGGCCAGCACTTCGCGGGTCGAGTGGCCCCAGCGCTCCGGCAGGCTGACCGCCCTGATGCTGGCCTCGCTCGGGCGGATCGCCAGGTGGTCGATCTGGGTCAGGCAGTGGCCGCTCGGGTGGTTGCGGTGGATCGAGAAGGCGAAGCTGCCCTTGTCGATGCCCACGGTGCCATCGCCTTCGCGGCTGTACTGCTCGCGCAGCGACTCGATCGACTGCGGAACCGCGGCGGCGATATCGGCTGCCTGCAGCTTCTCCGCCCAGTAGGCGGCTGGTGCGGCCTGCAGAGCGCTCTTCAGGAACGCGCCGACGTCGGCCGCGGCGCTGATGCCGGCCAGGCCCTCGACTTGCTCCAGCTTCGGCAGTTCGGCTTGCTTGGAGTCGAGGTAGATCCAGCCCTCGGAGGTCTTGTAGAAGTGCGACAGGGCGTGGTGGCCCAGCACTTCGCGACCGGACGGCTCGTTGAAGGGCGCGCGCCCCTCGTAATCGAAGGCGAAGGTGATCTGCGCCAGGTTGGTGACCGCCGACAGCGAGGTGCGCGAGCGGCTCGGCTGGCCGGTCTTTAGCTTGTGGTAGATCGACACCGCCATGCCCAGGCCGGCGGCGAAGCCGCAGTTGACGTCCAGGGTGCCGAGGTGTGCGTGCTCCTCCGGGGTCTCCGGGCCACCGAAGCGGCTCATGATGCCGCTGTGCGCCTGGATGATGTCGTCGTAGCCGATGTAGTTGGTCTTCGGACCCGGCAGCGGGCCGCCGAGGCAGTCGAGGCGGCAGAACAGCACGCCCGGCTTGACCGCCTGCAGGCTGTCGTGGTCCAGGCCCAGGGGCTTGAGCTGACGCTCGGGGGCGTTGATCACCACCATGTCCACCGAGCGCACCAGGCGGTTGAACACCTCGCGGCCTTCCTCGCTCATGATGTCGACCAGGGCGCTCTGCTTGCCCATGCTGGTCTGGAAGCTGAACAGGGTGCCGATCAGCGGATCGTACAGCGGCTTGACCGGGTCGAGCTTGATCACCTCGGCGCCGAAGCGGGCGAGGAAGGCGGTGGAGTGCGGGCCGGCGATCACGTTGGTCAGGTCGAGGATGCGCAGGCCGTCGAGCCAGCCGGCGTTGGAGGCGGGGGCGATGGCGGCGCCGACCGGACGGGTCACCACCTCGGCGGCGGCCACTTCGCTCAGCTCGGCCAGGGCCTGCTCGAAGCTGACATTCTTGCGTGGCCGCGGGCTGACCATCTGCCCGGCGCACTCTTCCAGCCAGGCGAACGGGCCGGGCTGCTTCATCAGGCCGTACTCGGGGTCGTTGACCTCGACGATCAGCCCGGCGGCGTTGGTGTGCTCGTGGTTGACCCACTCCTGGGTGGTGCGGTGCGGCGCGCCGGGGATCTGGCCTTCGCCGAAGATCTTCGCCCACTCCTCGGAGGTCCTGGTCAGGAAGGCCTTCTTCATCTTCGCCGAGATGTGGTCGGCCCATTTCTTCGGCAGCGGGTAGACGCCGATGGAGGTCTCGCCGTCCCACTCGCTGATCGGCGCGTGCAGGTCGTTGACTTCCGGCAGGCCTTCGGCGACCAGCTCGTCGTAGATGCCCAGCACGGTCAGGGCGCGCTTGGCGTGGTTGCGGTGCGACGGGCAGACGCAATAGAACATGCGGCCGTCGGCGCACTTGTAGGTGCGGTAGAAGGGGTCCAGGTATTCCTGCAGGTCGTCGTAGCTCAGGTCCATCGCGATGTTGTTGGCCTTGCGGTACTCGATCTCCTTCTCGCGCATGGTCTTGTAGCGCTCGGGCAGGCCTTCGATGACGTAGGAGTTGTACGACAGGCCTTCCATCAGCGCGGAGATCACCGGCACTTCGATGGCGTCGCCACGGCCGGTGCGCTCACGGGCCTGCAGGGCCAGGGCGACGGAGGCGGCAGCCAGGGCGGTGGCGTAGGCGGAGCCCAGCGGCAGCGGCGAGAAGCTCGGGTTCAGGCCCAGCAGCACGCGGTTGAAGCCCATGTCGGTGAAGGCGCCAGCGGTCGCCGCGACCACGGCCTCGGTGGCCTTCCACTCGCGGCGCAGTTCGTCGTTGCTGGCGAAGCCGGGGATGGACAGGGTGATCAGCTCCGGACGGGCTTCACGCAGCTTGGCGAAGTCGATGCCCAGCTCCTGCATGACGCCGGGACGGAAGCTCTCGATGACGATGTCGGCCTTGTCGATCAGGGCCATGGCCTGGGCGCGTCCGGCATCGGACTTGAGGTCCAGGCGCAGGCAGCTCTTGTTGCGGTTCAGCACGGCATTGGCCGGGTGGTCCCACTGCGGGCCCTGCGGCGGATCGATGTGCACCACGGTGGCGCCCAGGTCGGCGAGGGTCATGGCCACGGCCGGGCCGGCGATCTGCTGGCCGAAGTCGAGGACGCGGACACCGTTTAAAGGCAATTGATTGTTGTTGTTCATTTCAATTTATCCCTCGAGGAGCGATCCAGCCTGCTGGTGCAAATCAGGCAAGTTGGGTTGTTTTATTAATAAGTTGGCGAACTGCCACCAAGCTTTGCGGTTTGTCATCGAGCACGAGAGACTCGTTTTCGATGCGCTGTGGTTCGAGCGAGGCCGGCAATAACCTGGGCATCAATATCGATGGGCAGTTGTGCCCGTTATTGCCGCACCGCTCAGTTCCCGAACCGGCCTGTTCTGCTTGTCGCCTCTATCGCTGGCGGCAATAGGTGCGTTCGGCAGGTGCTTGGTCTGCTTCGGTGAGGCGGATATTAGGAATGAAGAATTGCGCTAACCAGCAATAAAAAATGGACCTAAGGCGGGGTTTTGCTTATGGGTGCATAAGTGCGTGACCTGGCGGTCACTCGAGCGCCCGAGGTGCTGTCAATGCGACCTATGTCGTCGGCCGCCGCTGCCGTCCATGAGGTAGTTTGCTAATGGATCCATAAAAAAAAGCGGCTCATAGGCCGCTATTTTTTTGCTTTTCAGCGCTTTTTATCTTCATAACAATAGATTTCGTATCGATATCGCGGGTTCGCCAGGCCGGGATCGACCGCTGAGGGCCGCTCCCCGTGAGCGTCTGAGCGAGGGGGAAAGGCAGGGCAGTGGCGAAGTTTGAGAGTGCCGGGCGTTGCGTTATCAGCGCCGGCAGTTCCGCCGCGGATAGATAAGCAAGTCGCCTTTCGCCTGTTGGAATAGTGACGGTGCTTTATTACCAGTGGCGTGATGGCACTTTAGCAAGTACGGCGAGATTGGCCCGCATCGACAGTTTATTTGCGTCACCCGCGTCGGCTTAGCCAAGCGGTCGACATCGACAGAACAATAACGCCTGGGACTATTCAGTCCGAGTTTCCAGGCCCAGTTACTCGGAAATAATGGAGTCGTCATGGCTACTCAAGTGATCCTTCCCCGCATCATGCAGATTGGCGAGAACGCCAGTCAGGATATTCCGCTGGTGATGACCAACCTGGGCTGCAAGCGGCCGCTGATCATCACCGACAAGATGATGGTCAAGCTGGGTTACGCCGCCACCATCCAGGAGCGCCTGGCGGCCCACGACATCACCGCCGAAGTGTTCGACGAGACGGTGCCGGAGCCGACCGTGGCGTCGATCCAGGCCGGCGTGGAGAAGGCGCGCAACGGCGACTACGACTGCATCATCGCCCTCGGCGGCGGCAGCCCGATCGACAGCGCCAAGGCCATCGCCATCCTCGCCAAGCATGGCGGCGAGATGCGCGACTACAAGTTCCCGCGCATCGTCGTCGAGTCCGGCCTGCCGATCATCGCCGTGCCGACCACCGCCGGCACTGGCTCGGAAGTCACCCGGGTGACCATCATCTCCGACGAGAAGACCGACGAGAAAATGCTCTGCGTGGGCATCGGCTTCATGCCGGTGGCGGCGCTGATCGACTTCAGCCTGACCCTCAGCCTGCCGTCGCGCATCACCGCCGACACCGGCATCGACGCCCTGACCCACGCCATGGAGGCCTACGTCAGCAAGAAGGCCAGCCTGTACAGCGACAGCCAGGCCCTGGAGGCCATGCGCCTGATCGCGCCGAACCTGCGCCGCGCCTACCACGACGGCGCGGACAAGGCCGCCCGCGAGGCCATGATGCTCGGCTCGACCCTGGCCGGCGTGGCGTTCTCCAACGCCTCGGTGGCGCTGGTGCACGGCATGAGCCGACCGATCGGCGCACACTTCCATGTGCCCCACGGCCTGTCCAACGCCATGCTGCTGCCGACCGTCACCGAGTTCTCCATCCCGGCCGCCGCCGCGCGTTACGCCGACTGCGCCCGCGCCATGGGCGTGGCCAGTGCCCAGGACAGCGACGAGGTGGCCAACGACAAGCTGCTCGCCGAGCTGCGCGCCCTCAACGACGAGCTGCAGGTGCCCACGCCCGAGCAGTTCGGCATCGATCGCCAGCACTTCTTCGACCAGCTGCAGGTCATGGCCGAGCAGGCCCTGGCCTCCGGCTCGCCGAACAACAACCCGCGCGTGCCGAGCGCCGAAGAGATCATCGAGCTCTACAAGAAGCTCTGGTAAGCCCACGTCTATCAGCCATTAGCGGTGGCGAGCCAGCCGCCTCAACCCCTTATCGAGGAACAGTTGCGATGAACACAGTAGGACACCTGATCAACGGCCAAGTCATCAGCGACGCCGCGCGCCTGCAGGACGTTTACAACCCCTCCACCGGCGAGGTCAGCAAGCAGGTTGCCCTGGCGTCCAAGGCCACCGTCGAGCAGGCCATCGCCGCCGCCGAGGCGGCCTTCCCGGAATGGCGCAATACCCCGCCGATCAAGCGTGCGCGGGTGATGTTCCGCTTCAAGGAGCTGCTCGAGCAGAACGCCGAGCGCATCGCCCAGATGATCGGCGAGGAGCACGGCAAGATCGCCCATGACGCCCTCGGCGAGCTGCAGCGCGGCATCGAGAACGTCGAATATGCCTGTGGCGCCCCCGAGCTGCTCAAGGGCGAGCACAGCAAGAACGTCGGCCCGAACATCGACTCCTGGAGCGAGTTCCAGCCCCTGGGCGTGGTCGCCGGCATCACCCCGTTCAACTTCCCGGCGATGGTGCCGCTGTGGATGTTCCCCATGGCCATCGTCTGCGGCAACTGCTTCATCCTCAAGCCGTCCGAGCGCGACCCCAGCTCCACCCTGTTCATCGCCCAGCTGCTGCAGGAAGCCGGCTTGCCGGATGGCGTGATGAACGTGGTCAACGGCGACAAGGAAGCGGTCGACGTGCTGCTCTGCGACGAACGCATCCAGGCCGTCAGCTTCGTCGGCTCGACGCCGATCGCCGAGTACATCTACAAGACCGCCAACGCCAACGGCAAGCGCTGCCAGGCTTTAGGTGGCGCGAAGAACCACGCCATCGTGATGCCCGACGCGGACATGGACAACGCCGTCAACCAATTGCTCGGCGCGGCCTTCGGCTCCTCCGGCGAGCGCTGCATGGCGCTGTCGGTGGCCGTGGCGGTGGGCGATGCGGCCGCCGATGCGCTGGTCGAGAAGATGCAGGCCGCCATGCAGTCGCTGAAGGTCGGCGCCTACTCGGACAAGAGCAACGACTTCGGTCCGGTGATCACCAAGGCCCATCAGCAGAAGGTGGTCGGCTACATCGACAGCGCCGAAGAGCAGGG
This sequence comes from Pseudomonas sp. LPB0260, assembly GCF_013388395.1. Taxonomy (NCBI): domain Bacteria; kingdom Pseudomonadati; phylum Pseudomonadota; class Gammaproteobacteria; order Pseudomonadales; family Pseudomonadaceae; genus Pseudomonas; species Pseudomonas sp. LPB0260. Next base: position 2,059,588 of record NZ_CP058247.1, read on the forward strand.
CGCCAAGGTGGTGGTCGACGGCCGCAATCCGCAGGTCGAAGGTCACGAGAACGGCTTCTTCGTCGGCGGCACGCTGATCGACAACGTCAACCCGGAGATGCTCAGCTACAAGGAAGAGATCTTCGGCCCGGTGCTGCAGGTGGTGCGCGTCAACAGCATGCAGGAGGCGATGGACCTGATCGATGCCCACGAGTACGGCAACGGCACCTGCATCTTCACCCGTGACGGCGAGGCGGCGCGCTACTTCTCCGACAACATCAAGGTCGGCATGGTCGGCATCAACGTGCCGCTGCCGGTGCCGGTGGCCTACCACAGCTTCGGCGGCTGGAAGCGCTCGCTGTTCGGTGACCTGCATGCCTACGGCCCGGACGCCGTGCGCTTCTACACCAAGCGCAAGACCATCACCCAGCGCTGGCCGTCGGCCGGGGTGCGCGAGGGTGTGTCCTTCTCCATGCCGACCATGAAGTAAGCGGCCGCCAGCTCGGGGCAGCCTGCGCCTTGCGCAGGCCGGAGGCCACGCCCACGCAAGGGGGGCGTGGCCTCCGTCGTTTATGCCCGGGGATTGCCCGCTGTACAGGGGGAAATGAACGAATGACTACGACGACGCGCGAGAAAGGCTCCTCGATCAGCCGGGTGCTGGAGATCATCGAGGCGGTCTCCAGGGCCGAGCGGCCGATGTCCCCGGCCGACCTCGCCTACCAGCTGGATATCCCCAAGCCGAGTATCCATCGCCTGCTCAGCCAGCTCGAAGGCGACGGCTACCTGCAGATCAACATGCGCGGGCTCATCGTGCCCGGCGACCGCATGCACGACATCGCCCTCGGCGTGTTGCATAGCGGGCGCTTCAAGGCGCCGCGCCAGGCCATCCTCAAGCGCCTGACCGCGGAGATCGGCGAGACCTGCGGCATCGCCATTCCCAACGGCACCGAGATGATCTACTACGACCGGGTGCAGACCGACCGGCCGCTGCAGGTGTACCTGCCGGTGGGCAGCCATACGCCGATCTGGTGCACCGCCAGTGGCAAGCTGTACCTCAGCTCGCTGCCCCGGGAGCGGCGCCAGCGCATCATCAACAACCTGCCGCTGCAGCGCTTCGCCCGCAACACCCTGACCAGCGCCGCGGCGCTGGAAGCCGCCTTGCTCAAGACCCGGGATGAGGAGCTGGGCACCGATGACGAGGAGTTCGTCGATGGCCTGGCGGCCTGCGCAGTGCCGATCCGCGGTCGCGATGGTCGCTTGTTCGCCTGTCTGTTCGCCCATGCGCCGCTTATACGCAAGAGCCTGGGCGAGCTGCTGACATATACTCCGTTGTTACGCGAGGCGGCCGGGGAGTTGGGTCAGCTGATCAATGACACGGAGGTTGTCAGGGACTGAATTCGAGCGTGAGCGATGAAGAAGAGGCTTCCCCCACTGAACTGGCTGCGGTCGTTCGAGGCGTCCGCCCGCCACCTGAACTTCACCCAGGCGGCCACCGAGCTGAACCTGACCCAGGCGGCGATCAGCCAGCAGGTCAAGGGCCTGGAGTCGCAGCTCGGCGTCAGCCTGTTCAAGCGCCTGCCACGCGGCCTGGAGCTGACCGAGGCGGGCCAGGCCTACATGCCGGTGGTGCACGAGGCGGTCGAACGCCTGGCCGCGGCCACCGACGAACTGTTCGGCCAGGGGCGCAAGCGCCTGCTCACCGTGCGGGTCAACCTGGTGTTCTTCACCACCTGGCTGGCCCCGCGGCTGGCGCGCTTTCGTGAGCGCCACCCGGATGTCGGCCTGCGCTTCACCAGCAATATCTGGCTGGACGAGCGGGAGAAGGAGGCGGACATGGAGATCCGCTACGGCCAGGGCGTCTGGGCGGGCTACAAGTCCAGCCGGCTGACCTGGGACGAGCTGTTTCCGGTGTGCAGCCCGCAGCTCAACAACGGCGAGGCGCCGCCCGCGTCCCCCGAGGCCCTGGCCGATCACACCCTGCTGCATGTGATCGGCTACGAGGAGGGCTGGGGCTACTGGCTCAACCAGACCGGCTTCCTTCACGTCGATCCGTCCCAGGGCATGCAGTTCGATACCCTGATCACCGCCCTGGAGATGGCCACGCTCGGCCATGGCCTGGCGCTGGGGCGCACCTCCCTGGTGGCGGGGATGATCGAAAGCGGGCGTCTGCTGGCGCCGTTCGAGCAGCGGATTGCCACCTCCGAGGCGTTCTACCTGGCCTGCCCGGCGCACCAGTACATGTCGCCCCAGGCCGAGGCCTTCTGGTCATGGCTGGAGGAGGAGGCGGAGCTCGCCCGCGACCCACTGCGCCACTGAGCCGCCGGGCACCGTCTAGCGCAACTGCGCCTCGGCCAGGGTGCGGCTGCGGGGAATGCGCCCGGCGTCCCAGTGCCGCGCGGCCCATTCCAGCAACTGCGCCGGGCGCGCCTCGGCGAGTTCGCCGGGGACCTTTTGCCCCAGGGCATGCAGGGCGCGCAGCAGCAGCGGCGCGGCTTGGTCGGCGGGCAGCGGCGGCGAGCGGTAGGACTTGCCCAGCTTGTGGCCGTCGGGCTGGATGATCAGCGGCACGTGTAGGTAACGCGGCTGGGCCGCGCCGAGCAGCTCCTGCAGATAGAGCTGGCGCGGGGTGGAGTCGAGCAGGTCGGCGCCGCGCACTACGTCGGTGACCCCCTGCCAGGCGTCGTCGAGCACCACCGCCAGCTGGTAGGCGTACAGGCCGTCGCGGCGGCGAATGACGAAGTCGCCCACCTCGCGGCCCAGGTGCTGGCGATACTCGCCCTGCACGCGGTCGCTGAAGCCGTAGCTCAGCTGCGGCACGCGCAGGCGGATCGCCGCGTTATCGGGCGCGTGGCCGGCGTCGCGGCAGAACCCCGGATAGACCCCGTGATAACCCTCCAGCTGCTTGCGCGAGCAGGTGCAGGCATAGGCCAGGCCGCTGTCCAGCAGGCGCTCGATCAGGGCCTGATACTCGGCATGCCGCGCGCTCTGGCGCACCAGCTCGCCGTCCCAGTACAGGCCGTAGCTCTCCAGGGTGCGCAGGATCGCGTCCTGGGCGCCGGGCACCTCGCGCGGTGGGTCGAGGTCCTCCATGCGCAGCAGCCAGCGACCGCCGACGGCGCGCGCATCCAGGTAGGACGCCAGGGCGGCGACCAGGGAACCGAAGTGCAGATAGCCACTGGGGGTGGGGGCGAATCGACCGATGTAGCGGGGAGCGTTCATGCGGGCGGGCTGCAGGGTTGGGCGCGGGAGAGCGTGGGGCGGGGTGTGCGGGCGCGGGGCAGAAACAACGCGGGGCGCCTCAGCGCCCCGTGATCAGATCAGGAACCGATCTGCTTTTCCTTGATTTCCGCCAGGGTCTTGCAGTCGATGCACAGGGTGGCGGTGGGGCGGGCTTCCAGGCGACGGATGCCGATCTCGACACCGCAGGAATCGCACCAGCCGTACTCGTTCTCTTCGATCAGCTCGAGGGTCTCGTCGATCTTCTTGATCAGCTTGCGCTCGCGGTCGCGGGCACGCAGTTCCAGGCTGAACTCTTCTTCCTGGCTGGCGCGGTCGGCCGGATCGGGGAAGTTGGCCGCTTCGTCCTGCATGTGATGCACGGTACGATCGACTTCCTGCATCAGTTCCAGCTTCCACTTGTTGAGGATGCCGGTAAAGTGGGCGCGCATCGGCTCGCTCATGTACTCCTCACCCTTGCTCTCTTGGTAGGGTTCGAAGCCACGAATCAGTTGGCTGCTCTTTGCTTTTGCTTTGATGGGCATGGATGACCGCCTCTCACTCTCTCTAATCCACTGCGCAGGAGTGGTGTCCCTTTGCCGATTTCGCATCGGCCCTGCGGCTGCAAGCGGGCGAACTTACCAGAACGATTGAAGCCGCGCCACTCCCGGTTGTCGAGGTTGCTGCCGTTTCGCCGGGCGCTTGGTTAGAATCCGCCTTTCAACCTCTTTCAAGGCAGGTCCATGGCCCAGTCATACAGTGCGCGCAGCCGTGCCATCGAACCCTTCCACGTCATGGCCTTGCTCGCCCGCGCCAATCAGTTGCAGGCCGATGGCCACGACGTGATCCATCTGGAGATCGGCGAGCCGGATTTCACCACCGCCGCGCCCGTCGTCGCCGCCGGCCAGGCCGCGCTGGCTGCCGGGCATACCCGCTACACCGCGGCGCGGGGTATCCCGGCGCTGCGCGAGGCGATTGCCGGTTTCTACGCACAACGCTACCGGTTGAGCATAGACCCTGAGCGGATTTTGATTACCCCGGGCGGTTCCGGCGCCCTGCTGCTGGCCAGCAGCCTGCTGGTCGACCCGGGCAAGCACTGGCTGCTGGCCGACCCGGGCTACCCCTGCAACCGCCACTTCCTGCGTCTGATCGAAGGCGCCGCGCAACTGGTGCCGGTAGGCCCCGAGGTGCGCTACCAGCTGACGCCCGAGCTGGTCGACCGTCACTGGGATCGCGACAGCGTCGGCGCCCTGGTCGCCTCGCCGGCCAATCCAACCGGCACCCTGCTGCCGCGCGAGGAGCTGGCCGCGCTGTCCCAGGCGCTGAAGGCGCATGGCGGCCATCTGGTGGTCGACGAGATTTACCACGGCCTGACCTACGGTGTGGACGCGGCCAGCGTGCTGGAAGTGGACGACGAGGCCTTCGTGCTCAACAGCTTCTCCAAGTATTTCGGCATGACCGGCTGGCGCCTGGGCTGGCTGGTGGCGCCGCCGGCGGCGGTGCCGGAGCTGGAAAAACTGGCGCAGAACCTCTATATCAGCGCGCCGAGCATGGCCCAGCACGCCGCCCTGGCCTGTTTCGAGCCGCAGACCCTGGAGATCTGCGAGCAGCGTCGCCACGAGTTCCAGCGGCGCCGCGACTTCCTCCTGCCGGCGCTGCGCGAGCTGGGCTTCAGGATCGCCGTGGAGCCGGAAGGCGCCTTCTATCTATATGCCGACATCAGCGCCTTCGGCGGCGACGCCTTCGCCTTCTGCCAGCACTTCCTGGAGACCGAGCATGTGGCCTTTACCCCGGGGCTGGACTTCGGCCGTCATCTGGCCGGCCAGCATGTGCGCTTCGCCTATACCCAGAACCTGCCGCGGCTGCAGCAGGCGGTCGAGCGCATCGCCCGCGGCCTGAAGAGCTGGCGCCCCGATGCGCTTTGAACCGCCGCTGCAGCAGGGCCGCCTGCTGCGCCGCTACAAGCGCTTTCTCGCCGATATCGAGACGGCGAGCGGCGAGCAGCTGTGCATCCACTGCCCCAATACCGGCTCGATGCTCAACTGCATGAGCGAGGGCGCGCGGGTCTGGTTCAGTCGCTCGAGCGACCCCAAGCGCAAGCTGCCGGGCACCTGGGAAATCGGCGAGACGCCCCATGGACGCCTGGCGGTGATCAATACGGCGCGGGCCAACGCCCTGGTGGAGGAGGCGCTGCGGGCCGGACTGATCGCCGAGCTGGCCGGCTTCACCGAACTCAAGCGCGAGGTGCCCTATGGCCAGGAGCGCAGCCGCATCGATTTTCGCCTGGACTACCCGGGCGGGCCGGCGTTCGTCGAGGTCAAGAGCGTGACCCTGGGCTTCGCCGATTCGGCCGTGGCGGCCTTCCCCGATGCGCGCACCGAACGCGGCGCCAAGCACCTGCGCGAGCTGGCCGCGCTGGCCCGCGATGGCGTGCGCGCGGTGCAGCTGTATTGCGTCAACCTGAGCGGGATCGAGGCGGTGCGCCCGGCCGAGGAGATCGACCCGGCCTATGCCGCGGCCCTGCGTGAGGCCATCGCCGCTGGCGTCGAGGTGCTGGCCTATGGCGCCGACATCGGCCCCGAGGAAATTCGCCTGGTGCGCAGGCTCGAGGTGCAAGGCTAGGGTGCGCCCTGCCCACCGCTGGATAGGCACCATGGCGACGAGCGCCGGTGCGCACGGCGCACCCTACGTGGCATGGACATCCCAACCGATGGACTACGCTGGGCCCTGATTAGTAGGGTGCGCCATGCGCACCGATAGATGGACGCCATGGCCTCGAGCGTCGGTGCGCGCGGCGCACCCTACGCGGCGTGGGGCTAGGACTGGAGCCAGATTCCCTCGGCGTCTTCCACGCAGGTGAGCGCCTCGAGCGCCTGTCCGGCGCAGGGGCCGGCGACGCACTCGCCCGACTCGATGAGAAACAGCGCGCCATGGGTGGCGCACTGGATCAGGCTGGCGCTGGCGTCGAGGAACTGGTCGGGCAGCCATTCCAGGGGAATGCCGCGGTGCGGGCAGCGGTTGGCGTAGACGAACACCTGGCCAGCCTTGCGCACGGCCAGCAGCTTGCGCCCCGCAACTTCAAAGCCCCGGCTCTGGCCCTCGGCCAGCTCGTGCGGGGCGCATAAACGCGTCATCGGATTCTCCACGGCAGGCGGCCATTATGCCGCGCCGTGCCCGCTTGCCAAGCGCCGGGCGACGGAGCCGCCGTGATCGGGCTGGCGGCCAGCTCCCCAGCCTTTTATCCTGCCAGCCAACTTCCGGCCGCCAGGTCCGTCCACGCCATGCATCCTGTCATTCCACCGCGCGCGCTGTTTCTCGCGCTGGGCCTGCTGCTGTTGCTCGCCCTCTGGCTGTCCCTGGCCCTGGGGCCGGTCAGTCTGCCGCTGCAGGACACGCTGCAGGCGGCCCTGCGCCTGGTCGGCCTGCCGCTGGGCGGTGCCGAGCTGCAGCAGGCCGAACTGATCCTCGGCCAGATCCGCCTGCCGCGCACCCTGCTGGGGCTGGCGGTGGGCGCGGTGCTGGCGCTGACCGGGGTGGCCATGCAGGGGCTGTTCCGCAACCCACTGGCCGATCCGGGGCTGATCGGCGTGTCCGGCGGCGCCGCGCTGGGGGCGGCTGTCGCCATTGTCGGCGGGGCGGCGTTCGGTGGCCTGCCCGCCGGACTCGAGCCCTATCTGCTGTCGGCCTGCGCCTTCGGCGGCGGACTGATGGTGACCAGCCTGGTCTATCGCCTGGGCCGCCGCGACGGCCAGACCGACGTGGCGACCATGCTGCTCGCCGGCATCGCCCTGACCGCCCTGGCCGGTGCGGCGATCGGCCTGTTCACCTACCTGGCCGACGACGCCACCCTGCGCAGCCTGACCTTCTGGAACCTCGGCAGCCTCAACGGCGCCAGTTATTCGCGGCTGTGGCCGCTGCTGCTGATCACCCTCGGCGTAGCGCTGTGGCTGCCGCGCCGGGCGCGGGCGCTGAACGCCCTGCTGCTCGGCGAGTCGGAGGCGCGCCACCTGGGCTTCGATGTCGAACGGCTGAAGCGCGAGCTGGTGCTGTGCACTGCCCTGGGGGTGGGCGCGGCCGTGGCGGCGGCGGGCATGATCGGCTTCGTCGGCCTGGTGGTGCCGCATCTGGTGCGCCTGCTCACCGGCCCGGATCACCGCCTGTTGCTGCCGGCCGCGATGCTCGCTGGCGCCGCCTTGTTGCTGCTCGCCGACCTGGCCGCACGGCTGCTGCTGGCACCCGCCGAACTGCCCATCGGCATCGTCACGGCGCTGCTCGGTGCGCCCTTCTTCCTCTATTTGCTGGTACGGGGGCGAGCCTGATGCTGCAGGCGCAAGAGCTGGCCGTTCGCCGTGGCCACAACACCGTGTTGGCGGACATCGACCTGCAGCTGCGCCCGGGCGAGCTGCTCGGCGTGCTCGGGCCCAACGGGGCGGGCAAGAGCACCCTGCTCGGCGCCCTGGCCGGCGAGCTACCGGCGGCCCACGGTCGGGTGCTGCTGGACGGGCGCCCGCTCGCCGACTGGCCCGGGCCGGAGCGGGCGCGGCGCCTGGCGGTGCTGCCGCAGAGCTCGACGCTGAACTTCGCCTTTCGCGTCGAGGAGGTGGTGGCCATGGGCCGGCTGCCCCATGCCAGTGGCCGGCGGCGCGATGCCGAAATAGTCGCCGAGGCTCTGCACGCCGCCGATGCCGCCCACCTGGGCGGGCGTAGCTACCTGCAACTGTCCGGCGGCGAACGCCAGCGCGTGCACCTGGCGCGGGTGCTGGCCCAGCTGTGGCCGGGCGGGGCGGGGCAGAGCCTGCTGCTGGACGAGCCGACATCGATGCTCGACCCGCTGCACCAGCACATCACCCTGCAGGCCACCCGGCGCTTCGCCGAGCAGGGCGCCGCGGTGCTGGTGGTCCTGCATGATCTCAACCTGGCGGCGCGCTACTGCGATCGACTGCTGCTGCTCGCGGACGGCCGCCCCCATGTGCTGGGCACGCCCGACCAGGTGCTGCGTGCCGAGCCGCTGCGCGCGGTGTTCGGCCTGGAGGTGCTGGTGCAGCGCCACCCCGAGCGCGGCCACCCCCTGATAGTCGCCCGCTGAGGAGTCGCGCATGCGCCTGCTACTTATCGCCTTGGTGCTGTTGCTTGCCGGCTGCCAGGCCGCCTTGCCGCCGCTGCCGGCCTGGCAGAGCCCCGAGGGGCGCCAGCACGCGCAACTGGGGCAGATCGTCGAGCTGGCCAGCGGCCGGCGCCTGAGCCCGACGCAGCTGGTCGAGCGCCTGGCCGCGGCGCCACGGGTGCTGATCGGCGAGCGGCACGACAACCCGGATCATCACGCCCTGCAGCTGTGGCTGCTCGAGGCCCTGGCGGCGCGGCGCGTCCAGGGCAGCCTGCTGCTGGAGATGCTCGGCCCGGACCAGCTGGAGCGGGTCGAGGCGACGCGCCGGCGCCTGGCCGGCGGCCAGGCGGTGACCGACCTGCCCGCCGCCCTGGCCTGGCAGCCGGGCTGGGACTGGGCGCTGTACGGACCGATCATGCGCCATGCCCTGACCCAGCCTTATCCGACGTTGCCGGCCAACCTGGGGCGTGACGAGGTCATGCAGGTCTATCGCCAGCCGCCGCCGCTGGCCGGCAAGGCCTCTACCGCGCCGAAGGTGCGCACGGCGCTGCTGGCGCAGATCCGCGCTGCCCATTGCGACCAGCTGCCGCAGAGCCAGCTGCCGGCCATGCTCGCCGTGCAGCAGCAGCGCGACCGGCGCATGGCCGAGGCGCTGTTGGCATCGCCGCAGCCGAGCCTGCTGCTGGCCGGCGCCTATCACGTGCGCCGCGACCTGGGCGTGCCCCTGCACCTGGCCGACCTGGGCGCTACGCCGGACACCGGCGTGCTGCTGCTGGCCGAGGTCGGCACTCGGGTCGAGGCAGGGCAGGCCGACTACGTCTGGTACACCCCGGCGCAAGTGGAGCAGGACCACTGCGCGCGCATTCGTCAGGCGGCGGATCGCTGAGATTCGTCCACACTAGTCTCAGGAGGTGTGGACCATGGCCGATCAGACCCGGCGGACCCAGCGGCTGGTGGCGCTCTTTGCGCTTGGCTGGCTGCTGTTCAGTTACCCGCTGCTCGCGCTGTTCAACGTCGACGGCACGCTGCTGGGCATTCCGTTGCTCTATGCCTACCTGTTTCTGGCCTGGGCCGCGCTGATCGGGCTGATGATCCTGGTCATCGAACGCTCGGGCTGAGAGGGGGCACGGCCGATGCTGCATGGCGGCGTGATCCTGCTGGCCTCCTGCGCCTACCTGGGGATTCTCTTCGCCATCGCCTACTGGGGCGACAAGCGTGCCGACGCCGGCCGCTCGATCATCGCCAACCCCTATATCTACGCCCTGTCGATGGCGGTCTACGCCACTTCCTGGACCTTCTATGGCAGCGTCGGTCGCGCCGCGGCCAGCGGCGTCGGCTTCCTGCCCATCTACCTCGGGCCGACCCTGATGGCGGCGCTGTTCTGGCTGGTGCTGCGCAAGATGATCCGCATCAGCAAGGCCAACCGCATCACCTCGATCGCCGACTTCATCGCCGCGCGCTACGGCAAGAGCGCCCTGCTCGGTGGCCTGGTGACGCTGATCGCGGTGGTCGGGGTGATTCCCTATATCGCCCTGCAGCTGAAGGCGGTGTCGACCAGCTTTCTTATCCTCCTGCAGTACCCGCAGATCGTCATGCCAGCGCAGCAGGCCAGCGCCGGCCTGCTGCAGGACACCGCGCTCTATGCGGCGCTGCTGCTGGCGGCCTTCACCATCGTCTTCGGTACCCGTCACCTCGATGCCACCGAGCGTCACGAGGGCATGGTGGCGGCGATCGCCTTCGAGTCGCTGGTCAAGCTGCTGGCCTTTCTCGCCGTGGGCATCTTCGTCACCTTCGGCCTCTACCACGGCTTCGCCGACCTGTTCGAGCAGGCGCGGCGCCTGCCGCAGGTGAGCGGCCTGCTGACCCTCGGCGGTGCGGCCGGCAGCTACGGCTCCTGGGCCTCGCTGATCCTGCTGTCGATGCTGTCGATCCTGTTCCTGCCGCGGCAGTTCCAGATCGGCGTGGTGGAGAACGTCAACGAGCAGCACCTGGCCAAGGCGATCTGGCTGTTCCCCCTGTACCTGCTGGCGATCAATGTCTTCGTCCTGCCGATCACCTTCGCCGGCCTGATGCACTTCGCCCCGGGCCAGGTCGACGCCGACACCTTCGTCCTCACCCTGCCCATGGCCCTGGGCCATGAGGCCTTGGCCCTGCTGGTGTTTATCGGCGGCCTGTCGGCGGCCACCGGCATGGTCATAGTCGAGAGCATCGCCCTGTCGACCATGATCTGTAACGACCTGGTGATGCCGCTCCTGCTGCGCTGGCGGGCTCTGGGCCTGGCGCGGCGCAACGACCTGTCCGGCTTGCTGCTGGGCATCCGCCGCGGCGCCATCGTGCTGCTGCTGTTGCTCGGCTACGTCTACTACCGCGCCGCCGGCGAGGCCTACGCGCTGGTGTCGATCGGCCTGGTGTCCTTCGCCGCGGTGGCCCAGTTCGCCCCGGCGATGCTCGGCGGCATGTACTGGAAGCAGGGTACCCGCGCCGGCGCCCTCTGCGGCCTGCTGCTGGGCTTCGCGCTGTGGCTCTATACCCTGCTGCTGCCGGCGTTCGCCAAGTCCGGCTGGCTGCCGCTGTCGTTCATCGAGCAGGGGCCGCTGGCCATCGCCTGGCTCAAGCCACTGGCGCTGTTCGGCCTGAGCGGCCTGGACGAGATCAGCCACGCGCTGTTCTGGAGCCTCACCGCCAACCTCGGCGGCTATGTCGCGGTGTCGCTGCTGGGCCGGCAGAGCGCCCGTGAACACGCCCAGGCGCTGCTGTTCGTCGACGCCTTCAAGGTCGCCGGACGCGGCTCCAGCCTGTGGCGCGGCAAGGCCTCGGTGGCGGAGATCAGCGCCCTGGTCGGCCGCTTCCTCGGCCCGCAGCGCGCCGCCGCAGCCTTCGCTGGGCACGCGGCACGGCGCGGGCTGCGCTCCAGCGAGGAGCTCGAGGCGGACGCCGAGCTGGTGCATTTCGCCGAGCAGCAGCTGGCCGGCGCCATAGGCGCCGCTTCGGCGCGGGTGATGCTGGCCTCGGTGGTGGAGGAGGAGCCGCTGGGCATGGACGAGGTGCTCGGCATCCTCGATGAAGCCTCCCAGGTGCTCGCCTACAGCCGCCGCCTGGAGCAGCAGTCCCGCGAGCTGGAGGCCGCCACCGGCGAGCTGCGCGCGGCCAATGCCCGGCTGCAGGAGCTCGACCGCCTGAAGGATGACTTCATCTCCACCGTGACACACGAGTTGCGCACGCCGCTGACTTCCATTCGCGCCTTCTCCGAGATACTCAACGACAATCCTGAGCTGGAGGCGCAGCAGCGCGCCCGCTTCATCGCCATCATCGTCAAGGAGAGCGAGCGCCTGACCCGGATGATCAACCAGGTGCTGGACCTGGCCAAGCTGGAGTCGGGCCGGGCCGAGTGGCACGCGAGCGCCGTCGACCTCCGGCAGGTGATCGAGGACGCCGTGGCCACCACCAGCCAGCTGCTCAGCGACAAGGGGATCAGCCTCGGCCTCGACCTGCCGGCGCAGGTCGCGCCGGTGCAGGCCGACCGCGACCGCCTGCTGCAGGTGTTGCTCAACCTGATCTCCAACGCGGTCAAGTTCTGCGCCGCCGAGGACGGGCGCATCGACATCGTCCTGCGCGAGCTGCCCGAGGCGCTGCGGGTGGAGGTGCGCGACAACGGTGCCGGCATCGACCCGGGCGATCAGGAGGCGATCTTCGAGAAATTCCGCCAGGCCGGCGACCACCTCACCGAGAAACCCCAGGGCACCGGCCTCGGCCTGCCGATCAGCCGGCAGATCATCGAGCACTTCGGCGGCCGCCTGTGGGTGGACAGCGCGCGTGGGCAGGGCGCCTGCTTTTCTTTTACCCTTCCCTTAGGGGGCGACGCCGAGACGCCGGCCCCTGGCCGCAAGACGGAGGAACAGGCATGAGCCGTACCGTGTTGATCGCCGACGACGAGCCGAACATCGTCATCTCCCTGGAGTTTCTCCTGCAGCAGGAGGGCTATCGGGTGCAGGTGGCGCACGACGGCCAGGAGGCCTGGGAGGCGATCCAGCGTCAGCCGCCGGACCTGGTGCTGCTCGATGTGATGATGCCGCGCCTGAGCGGCTTCGATGTCTGCCAGAAGATCCGCGAGAACCCGGCCTGGCAGCAGCTGCCCATCGTCATGCTGACCGCCAAGGGCCGCGAGGTGGAGGTCAGCAAGGGCCTGGCACTGGGCGCCGACGCCTATATCAGCAAGCCGTTTTCCACCCAGGAACTGCTGGCCCAGGTGCGCGCGCTGCTCGGGGACGCCTAGGTCATGCGCCCGCGCCTCAGGTTCGTCGCCTGGCTGGCCGGGCTGGGGCTGCTGCTGGGCGCCTTGCTCGGCCTGGCCGGCGCGGCGCTGTGGCTCGACCTGGACGCGGCGGAGCGGGCCGCGCTGCTGGCGTTGCCCGAAGGGCGCGGCGCCTTGCTGGTGGTGCTTGGCGGCCTGCTGCTGGTGCCCTTCGCCGTGCTCCTGCGAATCGGCCTGGCGGGTTATCCGGAGGCGGCGGCGCGCCTGGTCGAGGAAGTCGACATCATCCGCCGGGTCAACAGCGGCCATCGTCTCAAGCCAGTGGGAGCCCGGCCGATGCGTCGCCTGGCCCGCGCGCTGAATGCCTTCGCCGAGGCCCATGGCGCCCTGCAGCAGGAGGTGAAGCAGCGCATCGACGAGGCCAACGCCCATCTGGAGCAGGAGAAGAATCGCCTGGCCGCGCTGATGTCGGAGCTCGCCCAGAGCGTGCTGGTGTGCAACCGCGAGGGGCGCATCCTGCTCTACAACAGCAGCGCCAGCCTGCTCCTGGAGCCGGGCGCCGCGGAGGCGGTCGGTACGCCGGTCGGCCTGGGGCGCTCGATCTTCGCCATCCTCGACCAGCGGCTGATCGTCCACGCCCTGGAACGCCTGCGTCAGCGCCTGGCGCAGCACAGCCCGCGGCCGGTGGCCAATTTCGTCACGGCGCGCGGCGCCCATCTGCTGCGCGCGCAGATGGTGCCGCTGCAGGATGCCCTGGGCGAGCTGATCGGCTTCGTGCTGATCCTCGAGGACATCACCCGCTCGGTGGAGCTCAACAGCCGTCGTGACGCCCTGCTGCTGCAGCTCACCGAGGGCAGCCGCGCCGCCCTGGGCAATATCCGCGCCGCCGCCGAGACGGTGCAGCAGTACCCGCAGATGGACGCCGAGCAACGCCAGCGTTTCGGCGCGGTGATTCTGGATGAGGCGCAGCGCCTGTCCCAGCAGTTGCAGCAGACCCTGGCCCGGCATGCCGACATCCTCAGGCCGCAGTGGCCGCTGGAGGACATGCTGGCCAGCGACCTGCTGCTGGCGCTGCAACGCAACTTCGCCACGGTACTGGGGGTCACCGCGCACTACGGCGGCGATGATCGACCGCTGTGGCTGAGCCTGGACAGCTATTCCCTGGTGCAGGCCATGACCCAGCTGATGGGCGCGCTGGCGAACGCCTGCGGGGTGCGTGAGGTCGAGCTGGAACTGGCCGGCGAGGGCGGTTTCGCCCGCCTGGGGCTGCGCTGGAACGGCGCCGGTCTGGAGCCGGAAGTGCTGCACGAGTGGGAAGAGCGGCCGTTCAGCCTGGGCGGCGACGACCCCGGCGCCTCGACCCTGCGCGAGGTGCTGGAGCGCCACGGCGGCGAGCTCTGGTGCCAGACCGACCACGCCGCCGGCGTCGGCCGCCTGTGCCTGCAGTTGCCGATCATCGAGCCTCAGCCGCAGCCGGCGCAGTCGTCGCCAGCCCACGGCCGCCCGGTGTACTACGACTTCGACCTGTTCAGCCAGCCGGGGCAGACGCCGGAGCTGGATGAGCGGCCCCTGAGCGAACTGGCCTACACCGTGTTCGACACCGAGACCACTGGCCTGGCGCCGTCCGAGGGCGACGAGATCATCTCCATCGGCGCGGTGCGCATGGTCAATGGTCGGCTGCTCAAGCAGGAATGTTTCGAGCAGTTGATCGACCCCCATCGCTCGATCCCGCGGGAATCGCAGCAGGTGCATGGCCTGACCCCGGAGCTGCTGGCCGGCCAGCCTGGCATCGCCCAGGTGCTGCCGCTGTTTCAGCGCTTTGCCGAGGACACGGTGCTGGTCGCGCACAACGCCGCGTTCGACATGCGTTTCCTGCAGCTCAAGGAGGAGCAGACGGGCGTGCGCTTCATCCAGCCGGTGCTCGACACCTTGCTGCTGTCGGCCCTGGTCCATCCCGGGCACAACCCCGATGAGCACCGCCTCGAGCAGATCGCTGCGCGCCTCGGTGTGCAGGTGATCGGCCGGCATACCGCCCTGGGCGATGCCATGGTCACCGGCGAGGTGTTCCTGCGCCTGCTGCCGTTGCTCGCCGAGCGCGGCATCCACACCCTGCGCCAGGCCCGCGAGGCTTCGCAGAAGACCTTCTATGCCAAGCTCGAGTATTGATCTTCGGCGTACGCCGAAAACAGCCGGGCAAAAAAAAGACCCGGCATGCGCCGGGTCAATAACCGTGATTAGCCTGATGAGGAGATAATCTGAAGAGTCCGACTGCCGGGCCCTAGAGCTTATCGGCTGATCTCGCGACCAGTTGAGTGAATAATAACAATTCTCATTTCGATGTCAACGCTCTTTCGCGAGAAATTCTGCGCGGCTGTGTGTGTTGGCGCGGGGCGCCAGTTTCTAGAGCGCGATCGGCGGCAGGCGCAGCTGGGTGATTTCCTTGTTCATCAGGTCGATGCGCCTGGCCATGCTTTCGATCAGGCTATGGGCGATCCGCGGGTTGCTCTGCATCAGGCTGAGGAACTGGTCCTTGGGAATCACCATCACCGTGCAGGGCTCGGTTGCCAGCACGGTGGCGCTGCGCTTTTCCCGGGTGAACACGGCCATGGCGCCGAAGATCTCGTCCTTCTGCACGTCACCAACCTTGTGCCCGTCGACGAAGGCCTCGGCATGGCCCTCGATGATGATGAACACGTGATCGGCGGCGTCGCCCTGGTGAATCAGTTCTTCGCCGGCGGCGAAGTGCTGGAAACCGGTCGAGGTGCGCAGCTCCGGCTGCTTGAGGCGCGCCAGGGCATCGGAGAGCAGGGCGGTATGACCGATCAGGTACTGGATGAGCAGTTCCTGGCGCTGCTCGCTGGCGTAGATGTGCTTGAACACTTCATTGCGCGAATAGGGCAGCAGGCTGAGGGGCTCCTCGCTGCGGTAGCGGCAGCTGGGCAGGTCGATGCCCTGGCGCAGGCCGACCAGGTCGCCCTCCTGCAGGTAGAACAGCGGGCGCCCATCGACCAGGGCATGCAGCAGGCCATCCTCGATGATGAACAGCTGGTTGCTCGGCAGCTCCGGCGCCAGGTCGTCCACCTGTTCCAGCAGCAGCGCCGGACCACAGGGTTGCAGTCCGTCCAGCAGCTGGGCGGGGATGCTCTGCAGTCGGCTGATCAGCTGGTCGGCGTAAGCCGGTTGCTCCCCGAGTAGATACATGGGCGTAATTCCTTGAACGGACTGGACTGACGAAGCGCACGGATGGCCCTGACACAATAGGTGGCGCCCGGCTTCTGGTAAATCCCCGTAAGCAGAGGTTGTGAGCTAGCTCTTGTTGTGTGCCACGCAGGCTTCGAGCTGGCCGTTCAGCTCCGCCTTGTGGGCGGGCGGCAGCTCGTTCCAGTGCACGTTCAGCAACGCGCCCTCGATGGCGTAGAGCAGCACCTTGGAGGCGCGAAAACCCCGGGCCCGCACGGCCTGGTAAGCGCTCACCGCGCCCAGCCGGCGCAGGTCGTTGGCGCTGTGGATGCCGGCGGCATGTAGCCAAAGGGCCGAAGTCTTGCCGAGGTTCTTCAGGTGTTGCAGTTCGTCGTTCATCAAGCCTCCTTGCGTCGCGAATGGGCGAAGCTGAATAACGAATGGAAGGCGATCAGCGTGCAATGCCTGCCAGTAAGTGTAGCGGCCAGCGAATCGGGCGTGGCTGGTCGGGATCCCCCCAGGCCTGCTGCAGTGCCGGCTTCAGCGCGCCGACCGGGTCGCGGCCGTGCTTGCGCTGCCAGCGCTGCACCGCCGACCAGGTACCCAGATAGCCGGTCAGCTGGCCGAGGTTCCAGGTCGCTTCGAGGGCCAGTTCGGGCGCTTCGAGGCGGGGAAAGGGAAGCGGGATGTCGCGGTAGCCGGCATCGACACTGGCGCGACCGTCCAGCCAGTAGCCGGCCAGGGTGTTGCCGTAGAAATCCTCGATCAGTGCGTCCAGGCGACTGTCGACCTGCATCAGGCCGTAGCACCAGGCGCAGAACAGGCCGTCGGGCCTGAGCAGCCGGCCGACTTCGGCGAAGAATGCCGGGCCGGCGAACCAGTGCAGGGCCTGGGCGACCACGATCAGATCGAGGCTGGCGGATGGCAGGGGCAGCGCTTCGGCGCTGGCGGCGAACAGCTGGATGCCCTGCCAGTCGCGACCGGCTCGCAGCTGCTCGAGGCTGGCATCGCAGGCCAGTACCTGGGCGAAGTGCCGAAGCAGGGGGCGGCTCGCCTGGCCGTTGCCGCAGGCGATGTCCAGGGCGCGTTGGCGTTGCGGGCTGTGCTCGGCCAGCCAGTCGAACAGGGCGTCCGGGTACTGCGGGCGATAGCTGGCGTAGGCCGCTGCGCCCGTTCCGAACAGCTCGGCCACCTCGCTCATGCTCAGCGGGTCCGGTAGCGCAGGCGCGTGCCGAAATTGACCGACATCAAGAGTTCGTCGGCGGACAGGTCGGCGGGGAAGTAGGCGCCGGAAATCTGCGCGTGAGCCAGGCTGGCGCCCTCGAGGAGGGCCTCGCGCAGGTCCAGGCCGCGCAGGTCGGTGCCACGGAAATAGGCGTCGCGGAAGTTGATGCCCTGGGCGTCGAGGGCGCGCAGATCGAGGCCGCGGAAGTCGCCGCCGCTGAGATCGACTTCGACATCCCGGGGACGCTGGGCATTGAAGCCAGCGATGTTCTCCTCACGCAACAGGCGGTAGAGCGGGCTATCGAGTTGGCGTGGCTGGCTCATGGGGGAAACCTTCCTGGGTGGCGTCCCCCGCCAGTATAGAAGCCGCGGCGCGATCTGCCCGATCGTGCTGCGACAGCCCTTACAGCCCCGGCAGGCGCTGACGGATCTGCTTCACCAAGTTGTCCAGGCTGGCACTGTCGTGGGTCTCGACGCGGCGGCTGTTGGCCTGTTCTTCCTCGCTGAGCGGCTCGCGGCTGGCCTGCTGGGCCTGGATCACTTCGAGGGTGGCGTCGGACGGGTCGACGCCGGCGGCCTGGCGCTGGCCCAGCCAGCTGGCGATGACGTCCTCGGGGGCGTGGCAGTCGAGGATCAGGAAGGGTACGGCGCTGGCTTCGGCGATCTGCCAGGCGCCCTGGCGCTGCTCCCGCTTGAGGTAGGTGGCGTCGATCACCACCGGAAAACCGGCATGCAGGGCGAGTTCGGCCAGGCGATGCAGGCGCTGGTAGGTGGCGAGGCTGGCATCCTCGCTGTAGATGCCGGCGCTCAGCTGGCCCTGGTCGGCATTCGACTGCTCACCGAACAGGCGCTTGCGTTCGACGTCCGAGCGCAGGCGCACGGCGCCCAGGGCTTCGACCAGACGCATCGCCACGGAACTCTTGCCGACGGCCGAAACCCCATGGGTGACGGCCAGAAAGGGCGTGGGAATGGCGCTGTAGCTTTCCGCCAGGGCGGCGTAACGGCGGTACTGGCGCAGGATCACCGCACGCTGCACCGCGTCCTCTTCCTGGCCGAGGCGGAACAGCGCGACCTTGCCGCGGACCATGGCGCGATAGGCCTTGTAGAAGTTCAGCAGCTCCAGCGCGGCGTAGTCGCCGGTGTATTCCAGCCAGGTGCTGACGAAGCGCCGCGACAGGCACTTGAGCCCGCGGTCTTCCAGGTCCATGGCGAGGAAGGCGGCATCGGAGATGATGTCGATCAGGCGGAACGGCTCGTTGAACTCGATGCAGTCGAACAGCACCACCTGGCCGTCGAGCAGGGTCACGTTGCCCAGGTGGATATCGCCATGGCATTCGCGAATGAAACCCTCGGCCTTGCGCTGGCCGAGCAGCGGCATGAGGCGTGCGTAGCTGCTCTCGGCCCAGGCCTGCAGGGCGTCGAGTTGTTGCATGTCGGCCGAGTCGGACAGCAGTGGACGGATCTGCTCGAAATTCTGCAGCACCGGCGCCATGACCGCCTCGGCGCTGCCGAGCTCATGCGCCTGCGGCACTTGTGGGGCCTTGAGGTGGAACTCGGCAATCTGTCGGGCCAGGGCCTCGATATGGCCCTCGCTCAGCTCACCGCGCCCCTGTACCTCGCCGAGCAGATGCTCCTGGGGGAACTGGCGCATCTTCAGCGCGTACTCGATGACCGGGCCGTCGCCGGACAGCTGTGGCGCCTCGGCACTGCCGCTGATCGGCAGGACTTCCAGGTACAGGCCCTGGGTCAGGCGCTGGTTGAGGCGCAACTCCTCGTTGCAGAAGTGCTCGCGCGCCGCCAGTTCGGTGAAGTCGAGGAAGCCGAAATTCACCGGTTTCTTGATCTTGTAGGCGTAGGGGCCGGTCAACAGGACCCAGGAGATATGCGTCTCGATGACCTGGAACCCGTCCACCGGGTGGGGGTAGAGGGCCGGGTTCTGCAGGGCGGCGATCAGGGCTTGGCTCACAGGCGATCCTTGGCGTTCGGGCAATAGAAGAGGCCGGCATTATGGCCGCTGTGAGCCGCTCTGCAAACCGCCTGGCAGCGCCTGCCCGTGCCAGGCAAAGTGCGTATAATGCCGCGCCATGACTCGTACCCGATCCCCCCGTTCCCGCTCCAAACGTCGCTCGCGCGGCCTGCGTCCCTGGCTTGGCTGGGCTTTCAAGCTCGGCCTGGTTGGCTTGGTCATCCTAGCCGGCTTTGCCGTGTACCTCGACGCCGTGGTCCAGGAGAAGTTCTCCGGCAAGCGCTGGACCGTGCCCGCCAAGGTCTATGCCAGGCCCCTCGAGCTGTTCGTCGGCCAGAAGCTGGCCAAGGACGACTTTCTCAAGGAGCTGGACGCCCTCGGCTATCGCCGCGAGAGCGCCGCCAATGGCCCAGGCGCCGTGGCGGTGGCCGGCAACAGTATCGAGCTGCACACCCGTGGCTTCCAGTTCTACGAGAGCAGCGAGCCGGCGCAGCGCGTGCGCGTGCGCTTCTCCGGCGATTACGTCGCCGGCCTCAACCAGGGCAATGGTGCCAACCTGGCGGTGGCGCGTCTGGAGCCGATGCTGATCGGTGGCCTGTATCCGGCGCATCAGGAAGACCGCGTGCTGATCAAGCTGGAGCAGGTGCCGCCCTATCTGGTGGAAACCCTGGTGGCGGTCGAGGATCGCGAATTCTTCAACCACTTCGGCGTGTCTCCCAAGGGCATCGCCCGCGCGGTGTGGATCAATGCCACGGCCGGCCAGTTGCGCCAGGGCGGCAGCACCCTGACCCAGCAGTTGGTGAAGAACTTCTACCTGACCAACGAGCGCAGCCTGACTCGCAAGGCCACCGAAGCGATGATGGCGGTGCTGCTGGAGCTGCATTACGAGAAGAAGGACATTCTCGAGGCCTACCTCAATGAGGTCTTCCTCGGCCAGGACGGCCAGCGCGCGGTGCACGGTTTCGGCCTGGCCAGCCAGTACTTCTTCAGCCAGCCGCTGTCGGAGCTTAAGCTCGAGCAGGTGGCGCTGCTGGTGGGCATGGTCAAGGGGCCGACCTACTACAACCCGCGGCGCAATCCCGAGCGCGCCCTCGAGCGGCGCAACCTGGTGCTCGACGTGCTCGTCGAGCAGGGCGTGGTGAGCGCCGAGCAGGCCGAGGCGGCCAAGCGCAAGCCGCTCGGCGTGACCCCGCGCGGCAGCCTAGCCGACAGCTCTTTCCCGGCCTTCCTCGACCTGGTCAAGCGTCAGCTGCGCCAGGACTATCGCGAGGCGGACCTGACCGAAGAAGGGCTGCGCATCTTCACCAGTTTCGACCCGATCCTCCAGCTCAAGGCCGAAACCGCCCTGGCCGACTCCCTGAAACGCCTGTCCGGGCGCAAGGGCGTGGACCAGGTGGAGGCCGGGATGGTGGTGACCAATCCGGAAACCGGCGAGATCCAGGCGCTGATCGGCAGCCGTCAGCCGCGCTTCGCCGGCTTCAACCGGGCGCTGGATGCGCTGCGGCCGATCGGCTCGCTGATCAAGCCGGCGGTCTACCTGACGGCCCTGGAGCGCCCCAGCCAGTTCACCCTGACCAGCCTGCTGCAGGATCAGCCCTTCTCCATCAAGGGCCAGGACGGCCAGGTCTGGAGCCCGCAGAACTACGATCGCAAGGCTCATGGCACGATCTACCTCTATCAGGGCCTGGCCAACTCCTACAACCTGTCCACCGCCAAGCTCGGCCTGGAACTGGGCGTACCGAATGTGCTCAAAACTCTTGAGCGTCTCGGTGTCGAGCGCAAGTGGCCGGCCTATCCCTCGATGTTGCTGGGGGCCGGTGCGCTGACGCCGATGGAGGTGGCGGACATGTACCAGACCCTGGCCAATGGTGGCTTCAACACCCCGTTGCGCGGCATTCGCAGCGTGCTGACCGCCGAGGGCGAGCCGCTCAAGCGCTACCCCTACCAGATCCAGCAGCGCTTCGATGCCGGCGCCATCTACCTGCTGCAGAACGCCATGCAGCGCACCATGAGCGAAGGCACCGGCCGTTCGGTGTACAGCCAGTTGCCCCGCTCCTTGAATTTGGCGGGTAAGACCGGCACCAGCAACGATTCGCGCGACAGCTGGTTCGCCGGCTTCAGCCAGGATCTGCTGGCGGTGGTGTGGCTCGGTCGGGACGACAACGGCCCGACGCCGCTGACCGGGGCCACTGGCGCCTTGCAGGTGTGGACCGATTTCATGCGCAAGGCCGATCCGCTGCCGCTGGACATGCCGCTGCCGGACAACGTGGTGCAGGCCTGGGTCGACGCCAATAGCGGCCAGGGCTCGGATCCCAGCTGCCCGAATGCCGTGCAGATGCCGTATATTCGCGGCAGTGAGCCGGCGCCGGGACCAGGCTGTGGCATACAGGCCCCGGTCGATTCGGTGATGGACTGGGTACGTGGCTGGTTGAATTAAGTGAGAGGGTGTGAAGTGATTAAGTGGTGGATTCCTGCTCTGACAGCCTCGATGGTGCTGGGTGGCTGTGCCAGCGTCCCGCGCGGTTCGATCCCGGTGGTCGACTCCAGCGGATCGGTCTATGACCAGCAGGAGGCGGGTGGTGGCAGCTATGGTCAGCCGGCCATCCAGCCTCAGCCCCAGGCCGTTCCGCAGGATTCCGGGGTGGTGGTGATGGTGCCCCAGGGCGCCGGCAGCTCTGCGCCCATCCAGACCTTCCCGGCGCCGAGCGCGCCGATAGGCGGTGCCAGCGACAGTTCACCGCAGGTCATCGGCGAGCCGCAGGGCGGTTACAGCGCGCCAGCGCCCTCGATGCCCAGTGGGATTCCCAGCAGTGGCGGGCTGGCTGCCGATGAGCAGTTGGATGGTCCGGTACTGGCGCTGTTGACCACGGCGCAGCAGCAGCAGGGCAGTGGAGACCTGAACGGTGCGGCCTCCAGCCTCGAGCGCGCCCAGCGCATCGCCCCGCGCGAGCCGCAGGTGCTCTATCGTCTGGCCGAAGTTCGCCTGGCCCAGGGCGATGCGGCGCAGGCCGAGCAATTCGCCCGTCGCGGTCTGAGCTATGCAAGTGGTCGGCCGGCCTTGCAGGCCAGCCTGTGGAATCTGATCGCCCAGGCACGTGAGCGTCAGGGTGACCCTGCCGGCGCCGCCCAGGCGCGCGAGCGGGCGCGGGTCAGCCTGTGATGGATGCGCGAGTGCCGGCTATTGCGGAGCAGTTGCTACTGATCGAGCGCGAACTGCGCGGGCAGGGCTGGTGGAGCGAGCAGCCGCCCAGTGCCCAGGCGTTGGCCAGCCAGCAGCCATTCTGTGTCGACAGCATGGCGTTCGAGCAGTGGCTGCAATGGATATTCCTGCCGCGGATGAAACAGATGCTGGAGGCCGGGGCGGCGCTGCCCAGTGTCTCGGGTATCCAGCCGATGGCGGAACAGGTCTACAGCGACCGCAGTGCCCAGGCTACGGAGCTGATTCGCCTGCTGGGCGAATTCGATCGGTTGATCGGCGGCGCGGCCTGACGCCGCGCCGATTTTGCCGCCTTACTTGCAGTTGTCGGCAATCGCCTTCTGCGCCGCGCCGATACGCTCCTGACGTTCCTTTTCGCTGAGACGGCGCACTTCGCCACCTTCCTCGACGCGCACGCGCGGATTGTTCTGCAGTTGCGCCAGGTTGGTGCGCATGTTTTCGCAGTATTTCCTGCGCTCGGCTTCCTTGGCAGCGACCTGCTGCTTGACCTTCTCGTCGATGGCGGCCTGCTCTGGGTCGGCAATGCTCTCGAAGGTCGGCGCGGCTTTCACCGGTTCGGCAGGCTTGGGCGGCGGTGCGGCGGTATTGATGGTGGTGGCCTGCGCACCTTGCGGCGGCTGCGCGCCGAAGTGGGTGACGCCTTGGGCGTCGACCCACTTGTACACCTGGCTGGCCATGGCGGTTGCGCTCAGGGCGAGCAGCAAGCTGCTGATGAGGATTGTGCGGCGCATGCTGTTTCCTTTTGATGTGCTGCGAAGGCTGAGGGCTACTATAACCAAATCGGCTGAATCTTCATCCTGCGCCACGTCACAGCAGAAGATTGCGCAAAGCGTCACGCGCCGCTTGACTTGCCTTCGCCGAATCCGAACAATCCAACGTTCGCTGTAGTGGAGTCCGCCGCAAGTGTCCTCCAGCTCAGCAACAAGAGGCGCTACCCGTGCCGAACCGTGTTACCCGCAACGCGTTACCTCGCGCTGGGAGGGCCAGTCCCGCAAGACCATGGGCTGTTCCGTTACTCGTCATGCCGATGTCCAGAGTTCACGATCACAGTCGTGCAAGTCAGCTGACCAGTAAGACCTACTAAGAGTCACTCGTTGTCGGGTGGCATTCTGGCGTTCAAGAGGTGAACAACGTGGAGCTTTTATCCGGCGCTGAAATGGTCGTCCGCTTTTTGCGTGACGAAGGCGTTAAGAACATCTATGGGTACCCGGGCGGTGCTCTGCTGCATATCTACGATGCCCTGTTCAAGGAACCGGAAGTCAATCACATCCTGGTTCGCCACGAGCAAGCGGCAACCCATATGGCTGACGGCTACGCCCGCGCCACCGGCAAGGCCGGTGTGGTGTTGGTGACTTCCGGCCCGGGCGCGACCAATGCCATCACCGGTATCGCCACCGCCTACATGGATTCAATTCCGATGGTGGTGCTGTCCGGTCAGGTGCCGAGCAACATGGTCGGTACCGACGCCTTCCAGGAAACCGACATGATCGGCATCTCCCGGCCGATCGTGAAACACAGCTTCATGATCAAGCACGCCTCGGAGATTCCCGAGGTGATGAAGAAGGCGTTCTATATCGCCCAGTCCGGCCGTCCAGGTCCGGTGGTCGTGGACATTCCCAAGGACATGACCAATCCGGCGGAGAAGTTCGAATACGTCTACCCGAAGAAGGCCAAGCTGCGCTCCTACAGCCCGGCCCTGCGTGGCCATTCCGGGCAGATCCGCAAGGCGGCCGAACTGCTCCTGAGCGCCAAGCGCCCGGTGGTCTACTCCGGTGGCGGGGTGATCATGGGCGGCGCCGCGGCGCCCCTGACCGAGCTCGCGCAGATGCTCAATCTGCCGGTGACCAATACCCTGATGGGGTTGGGCGGTTATCCCGGCGGTGATCGCCAGTTCCTCGGCATGCTCGGCATGCACGGCAGCTACACCGCCAACCTGGCGATGCACCATGCCGACGTGATCCTGGCGGTCGGCGCGCGTTTCGACGACCGCGTGATCAATGGCGCCGGCAAGTTCTGCCCGAATGCCAAGATCATCCATATCGACATCGATCCGGCGTCGATCTCCAAGACCATCAAGGCCGACATCCCGATCGTCGGTCCGGTCGACAGCGTGCTGGTCGAGATGGTCGCGATCCTCAAGGAGATCGGCCAGGCTCCGAGCAAGGAAGCGCTGTCCAGCTGGTGGAAACAGATCGACGAGTGGCGCGGCAGTCGCGGCATGTTCCCTTACGACAAGGGTGACGGCAGCATCATCAAGCCACAGACCGTGATCGAGACCCTCTGCGAGGTCACCCAGGGCGACGCCTTCGTCACCTCCGACGTCGGTCAGCACCAGATGTTCGCGGCGCAGTACTACCGCTTCAACAAGCCCAATCGCTGGATCAACTCCGGCGGCCTCGGCACCATGGGCTTCGGCCTGCCGGCCGCGATGGGCGTCAAGCTGAGCTTCCCGGATGATCACGTGGCCTGCGTGACTGGCGAAGGCAGCATCCAGATGAACATCCAGGAGCTGTCGACCTGCCTGCAGTACGACCTGCCGGTGAAGATCGTCAACCTGAACAATGGTGCCCTCGGCATGGTCCGCCAGTGGCAGGACATGATGTACAGCAGCCGTCACTCGCACTCCTACATGGAGTCGTTGCCGGACTTCGTCAAACTGGCCGAGGCCTATGGCCATGTCGGCATGCGCATTACCGAGCTGAAAGACCTCAAGCCGATGATGGAGCAGGCCTTCGCGATGAAGGATCGCCTGGTGTTCCTCGATATCCAGGTCGACACCAGCGAGCACGTCTACCCGATGCAGATCAAGGACGGGGCGATGCGCGATATGTGGTTGAGCAAGACGGAGCGGACCTAACCATGCGACACATTATTTCCCTGCTGCTGGAAAACGAGCCAGGCGCATTGTCCCGTGTGGTTGGGCTGTTCTCGCAGCGCAACTACAACATCGAAAGCCTGACCGTGGCGCCGACCGAAGACCCGACCCTGTCGCGTCTGACGCTCACGACTGTGGGACATGATGAAGTGATCGAGCAGATCACCAAGAACCTCAACAAGCTGATCGAGGTGGTGAAGCTGGTCGACCTGTCGGAAAGCGCTCACATCGAGCGTGAGCTGATGCTGGTCAAGGTCAAGGCCACCGGTGCCCAGCGCGCCGAGGTCAAGCGCACCACCGACATCTTCCGTGGGCAGATCGTCGACGTGAATACCAGCGTGTACACCATTCAGCTGGCCGGCACGAGCGACAAGCTGGACAGCTTCATCCAGGCCATCGGCACCGCGTCGATCCTGGAAACCGTACGCAGTGGTGTCACCGGCATCGCCCGGGGCGACAAGGTGCTGAGTATCTGACAGCCATGCTGAAGAAAGCCCCGCCCAGTGCGGGGCTTTTTTTCGCCCCAGGTTATTGCTGGCGATTCCAGAAGGCCGCGATCAGTGGGTCCTTGAGGCGCTTTTGCAGCGCGAACAGGCCTATATCGTAGGCGGTCAACGGCGGCTGAATGTCGTAGATGCGAATGCGTGCGGTCAGCGGGCTGTTGTCGAGCACGATCTGCGGCACCACGCCTATACCGAACCCCAGACTCACCATGCTCACGATAGCTTCGTTGCCGCTCACCTGGGCGTAGATGCGCGGTTTGATGTTGTGGCTCTTCAGCCACCGGTCGGTGCGGGTTCTGGCCAGGCCCTCTTCCGATAGGATCATCGGCACATCTTTCCAGCTTTCCGCGTCGGGGTGGATCAGCTGGTCTTCGGTCAGTAGCTGCGGCGACTGCGGGCCGATGAAGCGCAGCTCGGAGCGAGTGATCGACTGAAAATCGATGCCGGCGGGTAAGTGGTCGGGGCGGGCGCCGATGGCAAGATCTTCCAGTCCCTGCTGCACGCGTTCCACGGCTCTTGCCGGGTCGCCGGTGTGCAGCTTCATTTCAATGCGCGGGTAGTCTTGCCGAAAGCTGCTGAGGATGTCGTAGAGGAAGCTGTAGCTGGCCGTGACGGAGCAGTACAGGGAGAGTTCGCCGTGCAGAACCAGCTGGTCCTGCCGGAACGCCTGGCGAATGGCCTGCCAGCCATTCATGACCTCGCTGGCGTATTCGCGGAACTGCTGCCCCTCGCGGGTCAGCCGGACCGAGCGATTGTCGCGCAGGAACAGCGGTGCGCCCAGTTCATCTTCCAGCTGCTTGATGCAGCGACTGAGTGCGGAGGGGCTGACGTGCTGCTCGTGGCTGGTTTTGCCGAAGTGCAGGTTGTCTGCCAGGGCAAGAAAAAGCTTGAGGGCGTGGCTGTCCATTTGTATTTCGTATTTCGGCATGTTGTGTTGCAAATATATCATTTTACGCAACGGTGAGGATCACTTAAGGTGCCTCTTGTCACGGCGCCTCTGCGCCCCACTCCTTTCGATTCAAAAGAGCCAAGAACATGAAAGTTTATTACGACAAAGACTGCGACCTCTCCATCATCCAGGGCAAGAAAGTCGCCATCATCGGTTACGGTTCCCAGGGCCATGCCCAGGCATGCAACCTGAAGGACTCCGGTGTCGACGTCACCATCGGTCTGCGCAAGGGCTCGGCTACTGTCGCCAAGGCCGAGGCCCACGGCCTGAAGGTCACCGACGTCGCCTCCGCTGTCGCGGCTGCCGACCTGGTGATGATCCTCACTCCGGACGAGTTCCAGGGCCAGCTGTACAAGAACGAGATCGAGCCGAACATCAAGCAGGGTGCAACCCTGGCTTTCTCCCACGGTTTCGCCATCCACTACAATCAGGTCGTCCCGCGTGCCGACCTCGACGTGATCATGATCGCGCCCAAGGCCCCGGGCCACACCGTGCGTTCCGAGTTCGTCAAGGGCGGTGGTATCCCTGATCTGATCGCGATCTACCAGGACGCCTCCGGCAACGCCAAGAACGTCGCCCTGTCCTACGCCTCCGGTGTCGGCGGCGGTCGTACCGGCATCATCGAAACCACCTTCAAGGACGAAACCGAAACCGACCTGTTCGGTGAGCAGGCCGTTCTCTGTGGCGGTTGCGTCGAGCTGGTCAAGGCTGGCTTCGAAACCCTTGTCGAAGCCGGCTATGCCCCGGAAATGGCCTACTTCGAGTGCCTGCACGAGCTGAAGCTGATTGTCGACCTGATGTACGAAGGCGGCATCGCCAACATGAACTACTCGATCTCCAACAACGCCGAGTACGGCGAGTACGTGACCGGTCCGGAAGTGATCAACGAGGAGTCGCGCAAGGCCATGCGCAACGCCCTGAAGCGCATCCAGGACGGTGAGTACGCGAAGATGTTCATCAGCGAAGGTGCTACCAACTATCCGTCGATGACCGCCAAGCGCCGCAACAACGCGGCCCATGGCATCGAGATCATCGGTGAGCAGCTGCGTTCGATGATGCCGTGGATCTCCGCCAACAAGATCGTCGACAAGAGCAAGAACTAAGCCCTGTCGGTGTGAGAAAGAACGCGGCCCTGGCCGCGTTTTTTCGTTCTACCGCAAGGCTTCTGGTATAAAGCCTGATTGCTGAGCCTGGGCAGTGGCGAGTTGGCACTGCTGCTGTCTGGCGAAATTCTCCCTATACGTTGCAAGGTGTTGTTCATGAGCGAGCGTCCAGAAGCGCCCAACGCGGCCCCCGACGAAGAGAGCCTGCTACCGATCGATGAGCATGTCGAGGAAGGCCATGATGATGAGGGGCGAAAGGTTCGTCATCGTGGGGTCTACCTGCTGCCCAACCTGTTCACCACGGCGAACCTGTTTGCCGGCTTCTACGCCATCATCAATGCCATGAACGGTAATTTCTATGTGGCCGCGGCCGCAGTGTTCGTGGCCATGGTGCTGGATAGTCTCGATGGTCGAGTGGCACGCCTGACTAATACGCAGAGCGCCTTTGGCGCCGAATACGACTCTCTGTCCGACATGGTCGCCTTCGGTGTGGCGCCTGCGCTGTTGGCGTTCGAGTGGGCCCTGGGCAGCATGGGCAAGGTGGGCTGGATGGTGGCGTTCATATACGTCGCCGGAGCGGCGCTGCGCCTCGCGCGCTTCAATACCCAGATCGGTACGACCGACAAACGCTTCTTCATCGGCTTGGCCAGTCCTGCGGCGGCCGGTGTGGTCGCGGGTACGGTCTGGGCTTTCAGTGACTTCGGCATCAAGGGGTCCAACATGGCCTTTGGTGTGGCGGTGCTGGTGGCGGCCGCCGGCATGCTGATGGTCAGCAATATCAAGTACTACAGCTTCAAGGATCTGGACCTGAAGGGGCGCGTGCCCTTTGTTGCGATCCTTGCCGTTGTGCTGCTCTTTGCGGTGGTGTTCAGTGATCCGCCGCGCATACTGCTGATCATCTTCCTGGCCTATGCCGCGTCCGGTCCTTTGCAGTACCTCCTGCAACTGCGTCGGCGCAAGTCGGTAAAGTGATCTAGCGTCCGGCCGACGCCGCGACCCGCAGTGCGGCGTCGGCGGGCAGGAGCTAGTCCTGCCCATTCCTTTCGTGGTTCCTCTCTCTGCCCTCTGGGCTGTCAGTCTTCGTGCTAGTGCGCATTGGGTTTCCCCTCGCTAGGCTTCGTTGGGCTCCTGTCTGTTTCGCTCGTCAGGGCTGCCATGCATGGTGCTTGGTTGTGGATATCTTCAGTGCCGCTATTGGATTGCTGCTTGGTATGGGGCTACGAATGCTGCAGCCCGGGCGGCTTGGGCTGTGGTTGAGTCGCCGGGCTTCCGGCGCGCGGGTGACGTCAGTGTCTTCGCGTTCGGGTGAGAGGGGTTGGCGGGGTGGAGTAGGGCCTTCGCTCTGTGTATTGGAAAGAACTCGATAAAGCGTTGACCTGCTGCGCTTGATGCCTATAATGCGCGCCTTCTCCGGCGTAAGTCCCCTATAAAACGCTTTGCAAAACAAAGAGTTAAGTTTGAGTTAGGGGTTGCAACACGGCGAAAGCTGCGTAGAATGCGCCGGGCTGACGGGGTGGCAAGTTGATCCTGTCGGTGCTTCGGTCCAAGGTGGTCGAAAGTGGTAGAAGAGGCAGTTGACAGCGGTTTGAAACGCTGTAGAATTCGCCTCCCGCTGACGAGAAGCTTGAGGCTGATCGAAGGTGCAAGTGGTTGAAGTAGAAAAGAAATTTTCGAAACTGCTTGACGGAAGATGAGGCTGCTGTAGAATGCGCGCCTCGGTTGAGACGAAAGACTTAACCAACTGTTCTTTAACAACTGAATCAAGCAATTCGTGTGGGTGCTTGTGAGGTAAGACTGATAGTCAACTGATTATCAGCATCACAAAGCAACACTCGTTAATTCGAGAGTTAACTCTTTTAAGTAAGAGATTTGCGATTGCTGAGCCAAGTTTAGGGTTTTCTCAAAACCCAAGCAGTATTGAACTGAAGAGTTTGATCATGGCTCAGATTGAACGCTGGCGGCAGGCCTAACACATGCAAGTCGAGCGGATGAGGGTAGCTTGCTACCTGATTCAGCGGCGGACGGGTGAGTAATGCCTAGGAATCTGCCTGGTAGTGGGGGACAACGTTTCGAAAGGAACGCTAATACCGCATACGTCCTACGGGAGAAAGTGGGGGATCTTCGGACCTCACGCTATCAGATGAGCCTAGGTCGGATTAGCTAGTTGGTGAGGTAATGGCTCACCAAGGCGACGATCCGTAACTGGTCTGAGAGGATGATCAGTCACACTGGAACTGAGACACGGTCCAGACTCCTACGGGAGGCAGCAGTGGGGAATATTGGACAATGGGCGAAAGCCTGATCCAGCCATGCCGCGTGTGTGAAGAAGGTCTTCGGATTGTAAAGCACTTTAAGTTGGGAGGAAGGGTTGTAACCTAATACGTTGCAATTTTGACGTTACCGACAGAATAAGCACCGGCTAACTCTGTGCCAGCAGCCGCGGTAATACAGAGGGTGCAAGCGTTAATCGGAATTACTGGGCGTAAAGCGCGCGTAGGTGGTTTGTTAAGTTGGATGTGAAAGCCCCGGGCTCAACCTGGGAACTGCATCCAAAACTGGCAAGCTAGAGTACGGTAGAGGGTGGTGGAATTTCCTGTGTAGCGGTGAAATGCGTAGATATAGGAAGGAACACCAGTGGCGAAGGCGACCACCTGGACTGATACTGACACTGAGGTGCGAAAGCGTGGGGAGCAAACAGGATTAGATACCCTGGTAGTCCACGCCGTAAACGATGTCAACTAGCCGTTGGAATCCTTGAGATTTTAGTGGCGCAGCTAACGCATTAAGTTGACCGCCTGGGGAGTACGGCCGCAAGGTTAAAACTCAAATGAATTGACGGGGGCCCGCACAAGCGGTGGAGCATGTGGTTTAATTCGAAGCAACGCGAAGAACCTTACCTGGCCTTGACATGCTGAGAACTTTCCAGAGATGGATTGGTGCCTTCGGGAACTCAGACACAGGTGCTGCATGGCTGTCGTCAGCTCGTGTCGTGAGATGTTGGGTTAAGTCCCGTAACGAGCGCAACCCTTGTCCTTAGTTACCAGCACGTTATGGTGGGAACTCTAAGGAGACTGCCGGTGACAAACCGGAGGAAGGTGGGGATGACGTCAAGTCATCATGGCCCTTACGGCCAGGGCTACACACGTGCTACAATGGTCGGTACAAAGGGTTGCCAAGCCGCGAGGTGGAGCTAATCCCATAAAACCGATCGTAGTCCGGATCGCAGTCTGCAACTCGACTGCGTGAAGTCGGAATCGCTAGTAATCGTGAATCAGAATGTCACGGTGAATACGTTCCCGGGCCTTGTACACACCGCCCGTCACACCATGGGAGTGGGTTGCACCAGAAGTAGCTAGTCTAACCGCAAGGGGGACGGTTACCACGGTGTGATTCATGACTGGGGTGAAGTCGTAACAAGGTAGCCGTAGGGGAACCTGCGGCTGGATCACCTCCTTAATCGACGACATCAGCTTCCTTATAAGCTCCCACACGAATTGCTTGATTCATTGCGAAAGACGATTGGGTCTGTAGCTCAGTTGGTTAGAGCGCACCCCTGATAAGGGTGAGGTCGGCAGTTCGAATCTGCCCAGACCCACCAATTGTTGTGGGGTTTGGCCTTGTACGAATATGGGGCCATAGCTCAGCTGGGAGAGCGCCTGCCTTGCACGCAGGAGGTCAGCGGTTCGATCCCGCTTGGCTCCACCACTTACAGCACCGGTATGTAGAGTTCAGAAATGAACATTCCTGAGACTGTCAGTTGAATGTTGATTTCTGGTCTTTGACCAGTACGAAAATCGTTCTTTAAAAATTTGGGTATGTGATAGAAGTGACTGATTAATTACTTTCACTGGTAATTAGTTTGGTCAAGGTAAAATTTGCGTTGTTCTCAAGTGCAAATTTTCGGCGAATGTCGTCTTCACGTTATAGACAATAACCAGATTGCTTGGGGTTATATGGTCAAGTGAAGAAGCGCATACGGTGGATGCCTTGGCAGTCAGAGGCGATGAAAGACGTGGTAGCCTGCGATAAGCTTCGGGGAGTCGGCAAACAGACTTTGATCCGGAGATCTCTGAATGGGGGAACCCACCCAGCATAAGCTGGGTATCACACACTGAATACATAGGTGTGTGAGGCGAACCAGGGGAACTGAAACATCTAAGTACCCTGAGGAATAGAAATCAACCGAGATTCCCTTAGTAGTGGCGAGCGAACGGGGACTAGCCCTTAAGCTTCTTTGATTTTAGCGGAACGCTCTGGAAAGTGCGGCCATAGTGGGTGATAGCCCTGTACGCGAAAGGATCTTAGAAGTGAAATCGAGTAGGACGGAGCACGAGAAACTTTGTCTGAATATGGGGGGACCATCCTCCAAGGCTAAATACTACTGACTGACCGATAGTGAACCAGTACCGTGAGGGAAAGGCGAAAAGAACCCCGGAGAGGGGAGTGAAATAGAACCTGAAACCGTATGCGTACAAGCAGTGGGAGCCCACTTTGTTGGGTGACTGCGTACCTTTTGTATAATGGGTCAGCGACTTATATTCAGTGGCGAGCTTAACCGAATAGGGGAGGCGTAGCGAAAGCGAGTCTTAATAGGGCGTTTAGTCGCTGGGTATAGACCCGAAACCGGGCGATCTATCCATGGGCAGGTTGAAGGTTAGGTAACACTGACTGGAGGACCGAACCGACTACCGTTGAAAAGTTAGCGGATGACCTGTGGATCGGAGTGAAAGGCTAATCAAGCTCGGAGATAGCTGGTTCTCCTCGAAAGCTATTTAGGTAGCGCCTCGTGTATCACTGCTGGGGGTAGAGCACTGTTTCGGCTAGGGGGTCATCCCGACTTACCAAACCGATGCAAACTCCGAATACCAGCAAGTGTCAGCACGGGAGACACACGGCGGGTGCTAACGTCCGTCGTGAAAAGGGAAACAACCCAGACCGTCAGCTAAGGTCCCAAAGTTATGGTTAAGTGGGAAACGATGTGGGAAGGCTTAGACAGCTAGGAGGTTGGCTTAGAAGCAGCCACCCTTTAAAGAAAGCGTAATAGCTCACTAGTCGAGTCGGCCTGCGCGGAAGATGTAACGGGGCTCAAACCATACACCGAAGCTACGGGTTCATCTTAGGATGAGCGGTAGAGGAGCGTTCTGTAAGCCTGTGAAGGTGAGTTGAGAAGCTTGCTGGAGGTATCAGAAGTGCGAATGCTGACATGAGTAACGACAATGCGAGTGAAAAACTCGCACGCCGAAAGACCAAGGTTTCCTGCGCAACGTTAATCGACGCAGGGTGAGTCGGCCCCTAAGGCGAGGCAGAAATGCGTAGTCGATGGGAAACGGGTTAATATTCCCGTACTTCTAGTTACTGCGATGGAGGGACGGAGAAGGCTAGGCCAGCACGGCGTTGGTTGTCCGTGTTTAAGGTGGTAGGCAGAGTGCTTAGGTAAATCCGGGCGCTTAATGCCGAGAGCTGATGACGAGCGTTCTTTTAGAATGCGAAGTGGTTGATGCCATGCTTCCAGGAAAAGCTTCTAAGCTTCAGGTAACTAGGAACCGTACCCCAAACCGACACAGGTGGTTAGGTAGAGAATACCAAGGCGCTTGAGAGAACTCGGGTGAAGGAACTAGGCAAAATGGCACCGTAACTTCGGGAGAAGGTGCGCCGGTGAGGGTGAAGCATTTACTGCGTAAGCTCATGCCGGTCGAAGATACCAGGCCGCTGCGACTGTTTATTAAAAACACAGCACTCTGCAAACACGAAAGTGGACGTATAGGGTGTGACGCCTGCCCGGTGCCGGAAGGTTAATTGATGGGGTTAGCGAAAGCGAAGCTCTTGATCGAAGCCCCGGTAAACGGCGGCCGTAACTATAACGGTCCTAAGGTAGCGAAATTCCTTGTCGGGTAAGTTCCGACCTGCACGAATGGCGTAACGATGGCGGCGCTGTCTCCACCCGAGACTCAGTGAAATTGAAATCGCTGTGAAGATGCAGTGTATCCGCGGCTAGACGGAAAGACCCCGTGAACCTTTACTATAGCTTTGCACTGGACTTTGAGTTTACTTGTGTAGGATAGGTGGGAGGCTTTGAAGCGTGGACGCCAGTTCGCGTGGAGCCATCCTTGAAATACCACCCTGGTAACCTTGAGGTTCTAACTCTGGTCCGTTATCCGGATCGAGGACAGTGTATGGTGGGTAGTTTGACTGGGGCGGTCTCCTCCTAAAGAGTAACGGAGGAGTACGAAGGTGCGCTCAGACCGGTCGGAAATCGGTCGTAGAGTATAAAGGCAAAAGCGCGCTTGACTGCGAGACAGACACGTCGAGCAGGTACGAAAGTAGGTCTTAGTGATCCGGTGGTTCTGTATGGAAGGGCCATCGCTCAACGGATAAAAGGTACTCCGGGGATAACAGGCTGATACCGCCCAAGAGTTCATATCGACGGCGGTGTTTGGCACCTCGATGTCGGCTCATCACATCCTGGGGCTGAAGCCGGTCCCAAGGGTATGGCTGTTCGCCATTTAAAGTGGTACGCGAGCTGGGTTTAGAACGTCGTGAGACAGTTCGGTCCCTATCTGCCGTGGACGTTTGAGATTTGAGAGGGGCTGCTCCTAGTACGAGAGGACCGGAGTGGACGAACCTCTGGTGTTCCGGTTGTCACGCCAGTGGCATTGCCGGGTAGCTATGTTCGGAAAAGATAACCGCTGAAAGCATCTAAGCGGGAAACTTGCCTCAAGATGAGATCTCACTGGAGCCTCGAGCTCCCTAAAGGGCCGTCGAAGACTACGACGTTGATAGGTGGGGTGTGTAAGCGCTGTGAGGCGTTGAGCTAACCCATACTAATTGCCCGTGAGGCTTGACCATATAACACCCAAACAATTTGCTGTTTGTGTGCCAGACGGTTGAAGTCGACAACAAACCGAAAATTTGCCAGAACACGCAATACCAGACATCACATACCCAATTCGGGGAAGCGCCTTAACCGCGAATCCCCAGCTGAATTGCTTGACGACCATAGAGCGTTGGAACCACCTGATCCCATCCCGAACTCAGTAGTGAAACGATGCATCGCCGATGGTAGTGTGGGGTTTCCCCATGTGAGAGTAGGTCATCGTCAAGCACCTATCCCAAACCCCCGACACGCGAAAGCGGGTCGGGGGTTTGTCTTTTAGTGAAAGCCTAAGATTTGTACTTGGGCGTGAAGCTGAATGCTGGCGAAAGCCGCTAAGTTTCACCAAGTGGTTGAAGTAGAAAAGAAATTTTCGAAACTGCTTGACGGAAGATGAGGCTGCTGTAGAATGCGCGCCTCGGTTGAGACGAAAGACTTAACCAACTGTTCTTTAACAACTGAATCAAGCAATTCGTGTGGGTGCTTGTGAGGTAAGACTGATAGTCAACTGATTATCAGCATCACAAAGCAACACTCGTTAATTCGAGAGTTAACTCTTTTAAGTAAGAGATTTGCGATTGCTGAGCCAAGTTTAGGGTTTTCTCAAAACCCAAGCAGTATTGAACTGAAGAGTTTGATCATGGCTCAGATTGAACGCTGGCGGCAGGCCTAACACATGCAAGTCGAGCGGATGAGGGTAGCTTGCTACCTGATTCAGCGGCGGACGGGTGAGTAATGCCTAGGAATCTGCCTGGTAGTGGGGGACAACGTTTCGAAAGGAACGCTAATACCGCATACGTCCTACGGGAGAAAGTGGGGGATCTTCGGACCTCACGCTATCAGATGAGCCTAGGTCGGATTAGCTAGTTGGTGAGGTAATGGCTCACCAAGGCGACGATCCGTAACTGGTCTGAGAGGATGATCAGTCACACTGGAACTGAGACACGGTCCAGACTCCTACGGGAGGCAGCAGTGGGGAATATTGGACAATGGGCGAAAGCCTGATCCAGCCATGCCGCGTGTGTGAAGAAGGTCTTCGGATTGTAAAGCACTTTAAGTTGGGAGGAAGGGTTGTAACCTAATACGTTGCAATTTTGACGTTACCGACAGAATAAGCACCGGCTAACTCTGTGCCAGCAGCCGCGGTAATACAGAGGGTGCAAGCGTTAATCGGAATTACTGGGCGTAAAGCGCGCGTAGGTGGTTTGTTAAGTTGGATGTGAAAGCCCCGGGCTCAACCTGGGAACTGCATCCAAAACTGGCAAGCTAGAGTACGGTAGAGGGTGGTGGAATTTCCTGTGTAGCGGTGAAATGCGTAGATATAGGAAGGAACACCAGTGGCGAAGGCGACCACCTGGACTGATACTGACACTGAGGTGCGAAAGCGTGGGGAGCAAACAGGATTAGATACCCTGGTAGTCCACGCCGTAAACGATGTCAACTAGCCGTTGGAATCCTTGAGATTTTAGTGGCGCAGCTAACGCATTAAGTTGACCGCCTGGGGAGTACGGCCGCAAGGTTAAAACTCAAATGAATTGACGGGGGCCCGCACAAGCGGTGGAGCATGTGGTTTAATTCGAAGCAACGCGAAGAACCTTACCTGGCCTTGACATGCTGAGAACTTTCCAGAGATGGATTGGTGCCTTCGGGAACTCAGACACAGGTGCTGCATGGCTGTCGTCAGCTCGTGTCGTGAGATGTTGGGTTAAGTCCCGTAACGAGCGCAACCCTTGTCCTTAGTTACCAGCACGTTATGGTGGGAACTCTAAGGAGACTGCCGGTGACAAACCGGAGGAAGGTGGGGATGACGTCAAGTCATCATGGCCCTTACGGCCAGGGCTACACACGTGCTACAATGGTCGGTACAAAGGGTTGCCAAGCCGCGAGGTGGAGCTAATCCCATAAAACCGATCGTAGTCCGGATCGCAGTCTGCAACTCGACTGCGTGAAGTCGGAATCGCTAGTAATCGTGAATCAGAATGTCACGGTGAATACGTTCCCGGGCCTTGTACACACCGCCCGTCACACCATGGGAGTGGGTTGCACCAGAAGTAGCTAGTCTAACCGCAAGGGGGACGGTTACCACGGTGTGATTCATGACTGGGGTGAAGTCGTAACAAGGTAGCCGTAGGGGAACCTGCGGCTGGATCACCTCCTTAATCGACGACATCAGCTTCCTTATAAGCTCCCACACGAATTGCTTGATTCATTGCGAAAGACGATTGGGTCTGTAGCTCAGTTGGTTAGAGCGCACCCCTGATAAGGGTGAGGTCGGCAGTTCGAATCTGCCCAGACCCACCAATTGTTGTGGGGTTTGGCCTTGTACGAATATGGGGCCATAGCTCAGCTGGGAGAGCGCCTGCCTTGCACGCAGGAGGTCAGCGGTTCGATCCCGCTTGGCTCCACCACTTACAGCACCGGTATGTAGAGTTCAGAAATGAACATTCCTGAGACTGTCAGTTGAATGTTGATTTCTGGTCTTTGACCAGTACGAAAATCGTTCTTTAAAAATTTGGGTATGTGATAGAAGTGACTGATTAATTACTTTCACTGGTAATTAGTTTGGTCAAGGTAAAATTTGCGTTGTTCTCAAGTGCAAATTTTCGGCGAATGTCGTCTTCACGTTATAGACAATAACCAGATTGCTTGGGGTTATATGGTCAAGTGAAGAAGCGCATACGGTGGATGCCTTGGCAGTCAGAGGCGATGAAAGACGTGGTAGCCTGCGATAAGCTTCGGGGAGTCGGCAAACAGACTTTGATCCGGAGATCTCTGAATGGGGGAACCCACCCAGCATAAGCTGGGTATCACACACTGAATACATAGGTGTGTGAGGCGAACCAGGGGAACTGAAACATCTAAGTACCCTGAGGAATAGAAATCAACCGAGATTCCCTTAGTAGTGGCGAGCGAACGGGGACTAGCCCTTAAGCTTCTTTGATTTTAGCGGAACGCTCTGGAAAGTGCGGCCATAGTGGGTGATAGCCCTGTACGCGAAAGGATCTTAGAAGTGAAATCGAGTAGGACGGAGCACGAGAAACTTTGTCTGAATATGGGGGGACCATCCTCCAAGGCTAAATACTACTGACTGACCGATAGTGAACCAGTACCGTGAGGGAAAGGCGAAAAGAACCCCGGAGAGGGGAGTGAAATAGAACCTGAAACCGTATGCGTACAAGCAGTGGGAGCCCACTTTGTTGGGTGACTGCGTACCTTTTGTATAATGGGTCAGCGACTTATATTCAGTGGCGAGCTTAACCGAATAGGGGAGGCGTAGCGAAAGCGAGTCTTAATAGGGCGTTTAGTCGCTGGGTATAGACCCGAAACCGGGCGATCTATCCATGGGCAGGTTGAAGGTTAGGTAACACTGACTGGAGGACCGAACCGACTACCGTTGAAAAGTTAGCGGATGACCTGTGGATCGGAGTGAAAGGCTAATCAAGCTCGGAGATAGCTGGTTCTCCTCGAAAGCTATTTAGGTAGCGCCTCGTGTATCACTGCTGGGGGTAGAGCACTGTTTCGGCTAGGGGGTCATCCCGACTTACCAAACCGATGCAAACTCCGAATACCAGCAAGTGTCAGCACGGGAGACACACGGCGGGTGCTAACGTCCGTCGTGAAAAGGGAAACAACCCAGACCGTCAGCTAAGGTCCCAAAGTTATGGTTAAGTGGGAAACGATGTGGGAAGGCTTAGACAGCTAGGAGGTTGGCTTAGAAGCAGCCACCCTTTAAAGAAAGCGTAATAGCTCACTAGTCGAGTCGGCCTGCGCGGAAGATGTAACGGGGCTCAAACCATACACCGAAGCTACGGGTTCATCTTAGGATGAGCGGTAGAGGAGCGTTCTGTAAGCCTGTGAAGGTGAGTTGAGAAGCTTGCTGGAGGTATCAGAAGTGCGAATGCTGACATGAGTAACGACAATGCGAGTGAAAAACTCGCACGCCGAAAGACCAAGGTTTCCTGCGCAACGTTAATCGACGCAGGGTGAGTCGGCCCCTAAGGCGAGGCAGAAATGCGTAGTCGATGGGAAACGGGTTAATATTCCCGTACTTCTAGTTACTGCGATGGAGGGACGGAGAAGGCTAGGCCAGCACGGCGTTGGTTGTCCGTGTTTAAGGTGGTAGGCAGAGTGCTTAGGTAAATCCGGGCGCTTAATGCCGAGAGCTGATGACGAGCGTTCTTTTAGAATGCGAAGTGGTTGATGCCATGCTTCCAGGAAAAGCTTCTAAGCTTCAGGTAACTAGGAACCGTACCCCAAACCGACACAGGTGGTTAGGTAGAGAATACCAAGGCGCTTGAGAGAACTCGGGTGAAGGAACTAGGCAAAATGGCACCGTAACTTCGGGAGAAGGTGCGCCGGTGAGGGTGAAGCATTTACTGCGTAAGCTCATGCCGGTCGAAGATACCAGGCCGCTGCGACTGTTTATTAAAAACACAGCACTCTGCAAACACGAAAGTGGACGTATAGGGTGTGACGCCTGCCCGGTGCCGGAAGGTTAATTGATGGGGTTAGCGAAAGCGAAGCTCTTGATCGAAGCCCCGGTAAACGGCGGCCGTAACTATAACGGTCCTAAGGTAGCGAAATTCCTTGTCGGGTAAGTTCCGACCTGCACGAATGGCGTAACGATGGCGGCGCTGTCTCCACCCGAGACTCAGTGAAATTGAAATCGCTGTGAAGATGCAGTGTATCCGCGGCTAGACGGAAAGACCCCGTGAACCTTTACTATAGCTTTGCACTGGACTTTGAGTTTACTTGTGTAGGATAGGTGGGAGGCTTTGAAGCGTGGACGCCAGTTCGCGTGGAGCCATCCTTGAAATACCACCCTGGTAACCTTGAGGTTCTAACTCTGGTCCGTTATCCGGATCGAGGACAGTGTATGGTGGGTAGTTTGACTGGGGCGGTCTCCTCCTAAAGAGTAACGGAGGAGTACGAAGGTGCGCTCAGACCGGTCGGAAATCGGTCGTAGAGTATAAAGGCAAAAGCGCGCTTGACTGCGAGACAGACACGTCGAGCAGGTACGAAAGTAGGTCTTAGTGATCCGGTGGTTCTGTATGGAAGGGCCATCGCTCAACGGATAAAAGGTACTCCGGGGATAACAGGCTGATACCGCCCAAGAGTTCATATCGACGGCGGTGTTTGGCACCTCGATGTCGGCTCATCACATCCTGGGGCTGAAGCCGGTCCCAAGGGTATGGCTGTTCGCCATTTAAAGTGGTACGCGAGCTGGGTTTAGAACGTCGTGAGACAGTTCGGTCCCTATCTGCCGTGGACGTTTGAGATTTGAGAGGGGCTGCTCCTAGTACGAGAGGACCGGAGTGGACGAACCTCTGGTGTTCCGGTTGTCACGCCAGTGGCATTGCCGGGTAGCTATGTTCGGAAAAGATAACCGCTGAAAGCATCTAAGCGGGAAACTTGCCTCAAGATGAGATCTCACTGGAGCCTCGAGCTCCCTAAAGGGCCGTCGAAGACTACGACGTTGATAGGTGGGGTGTGTAAGCGCTGTGAGGCGTTGAGCTAACCCATACTAATTGCCCGTGAGGCTTGACCATATAACACCCAAACAATTTGCTGTTTGTGTGCCAGACGGTTGAAGTCGACAACAAACCGAAAATTTGCCAGAACACGCAATACCAGACATCACATACCCAATTCGGGGAAGCGCCTTAACCGCGAATCCCCAGCTGAATTGCTTGACGACCATAGAGCGTTGGAACCACCTGATCCCATCCCGAACTCAGTAGTGAAACGATGCATCGCCGATGGTAGTGTGGGGTTTCCCCATGTGAGAGTAGGTCATCGTCAAGCACCTATCCCGAACCCCCGACCCGCGAAAGCAGGTCGGGGGTTTGTCTTTGCGCGCTGGAAAAATTTGCCGGGCTTCACTGGAAATCGCGGCTGCGTACCGCCAGCCCGGCCAGCAGCGGGGTCAGGTCCAGCAGGCGGCCGGCGATCACATGGCGGACGTTTGAGGCCTCTTCCAGATGGCCATCGACCTGCAGCAACTGCGCTTCCAGCAGCACGCGGCGCTGACGTTCTGCCAGATCGCGCCAGACCACCACATTGATCATGCCGTGTTCGTCCTCCAGGGTGACAAAGGTCACGCCGGCGGCGGTTTGCGGGCGCTGGCGACCGACCACCAGGCCGGCGACGCTGAGGGTGCGGCCATGGGCGATAGCCCGTAGCTCTCGCGAGCTGCGACAGCGCCTGCGCTCCAGCTCGCCGCGCAACAGCGACAGCGGATGGGGCCCCAGGGTGGTACCCAGCGTGGCGTAGTCGGCCTGCAGGTTTTCCCCCTGCGTGGGCTGAGGCAGGAGTACTGGCGCCTCGGCTTGAGCGGGCAGGTGGGCGAACAGGGGCGTCTGCTCCCCGATACCGGCGACTGACCAGCGAGCCCGGTGACGGTCGCCGGCCAGTCCCTGCAGGCAGCCGGCGTCGGCCAACTGGGCGAGGGCGCGGGAGTCGAGCACGGCGCGCCTGGCCAGGTCGTACGCATCCTCAAAGGGCGCTGCTGTTCTGGCCGCTTCGATACGCCGGCCAGCGGATTCGCGCAGGCCGCGTACCATGCGCAAGCCGAGGCGGATGGCCGCTTGGCCAGTGTCGGTCTCCAGGGTGCAATCCCAGTCGCTGCAACACACGTCCGCGGGGCGCGTCTCGATCCCGTGGCGGCGGGCATCCTGCAGCAGCTGGTCGGGGCTGTAGAAGCCCATCGGCCAGCTGTTGATCAGGGCGCAGGTGAAGGCCGCCGGTTCGTGGCACTTGAGCCAGCAACTGGCGTAGGTCAGCAGGGCGAAGCTGGCGGCATGGGACTCGGGGAAACCATAGCTGCCGAAGCCCTTGATCTGCTCGAAGATGCGCGCGGCGAATTCGCCGCTATAGCCGCGCGCGAGCATGCCCTGGGTCAGACGCTGGCGATGGGGCTCGAGGCCGCCATGGCGTTTCCAGGCGGCCATGGCGCGACGCAGCTGGTCAGCCTCGCCCGGACTGTAGCCGGCCGCGACTATTGCCAGCTCCATGACCTGTTCCTGGAACAGCGGCACGCCGAGGGTGCGCTCGAACACCTTGCGCAGTTCCTCCGAGGGATAGCTGACCGCCTCCTCGCCATTGCGCCGGCGCAGGTAGGGGTGGACCATGTCGCCCTGGATCGGCCCCGGGCGGACGATGGCGACTTCGATGACCAGATCGTAGAAGCACCTGGGCTTGAGTCGCGGCAACATGGCCATCTGCGCCCGCGACTCGATCTGGAACACGCCGATGGTGTCGGCGCGGCTGATCATCGCGTAGGTCTGCGGGTCTTCGGCCGGGA
The DNA here is from genome assembly GCF_013388395.1 of Pseudomonas sp. LPB0260. NCBI lineage: Bacteria > Pseudomonadati > Pseudomonadota > Gammaproteobacteria > Pseudomonadales > Pseudomonadaceae > Pseudomonas > Pseudomonas sp. LPB0260. Next base: position 2,101,330 of record NZ_CP058247.1, read on the forward strand.
TGCTGGCCAGGCTCAGGTCGCGGCCACGATAGCGGCGCAGCAGATCGAAGGTGCGGCGCAGGGCGCTGAGCATGCCCAGGGCGAGGATGTCGACCTTGAGCAGGCCGAGCATGTCCAGGTCATCCTTGTCCCACTGGATGATGGTGCGCTCGGCCATGGCTGCGTTCTCCACCGGTACCAGGCCATGCAGGGGCTGCTCGGAGATGACGAAACCGCCCGGATGCTGGGACAGGTGGCGGGGGAAGCCGATCAGCTCGGCACTGAGGGTCAGCACCCGGCGCAGCAGCGGACTGTCGGGATCGAAGCCGCCCTCCAGCAGCTGCTCGGCCGGCGGCAGTCGGTCGCTCCAGCGTCCGCAGCAGGCGGCCAGGGCGTTGAGCTGGTCAGGTGGCAGGCCGAGGGCCTTGCCGACATCGCGCACGGCGCCGGCTCCATGGTAGGTGCTGACCACGGCGGTGAGCGCGGCACGCTCGCGGCCATAGCGCTGGAACACATACTGCAGCATGCAGCACTTCTTCGCGGCGCTCGTGTTCGAAGTCGACGTCGATGTCCGGCGGCTCGTTGCGCTCCCGGGAGATGAAACGCTCGAACAGCATGTTCATCCGCGCCGGATCCAGCTCGGTGATGCCCAGGGCGTAGCACACCGCCGAGTTGGCCGCCGAACCGCGGCCCTGGCAGAGGATGTTCTGGCTGCGGGCGAAGCGCACGATGTCGTGCACCGTGAGGAAGTAGCTCTCGTAGCCCAGCTCGGCGATCAGCGCCAGTTCGCGCTCGATCAGCTGCCGGGCCTTCGGCGGAGCGCCCTGGGGCCAGCGCCAGGCCATGCCCTGCTCGGTTAGTTGGCGCAGCCAGGTGCTCGGCGTCTGGCCCTGGGGGACCAGTTCGCGCGGGTATTGGTAGTGCAGTTCGCTGAGGTCGAACCGACAGCGCCGGGCAATGCGCAGGGTCTCTTCCAGCAGTTGCGGGGGATAGAGCTCGGCCAGCGCCTGCGGGGCGCGCAGGTGGCGTTCGCCATTGGCGAACAGCCGCAAGCCGGCTTCGCCGACCGGCAGGTGCAGGCGGATCGCCGTCATGCAGTCCTGCAGGGCGCGGCGGCCACGGGCGTGCATGTGCACGTCGCCACTGGCGACCAGCGGCAATTCCAGCTCGGTGGCCAGGGCCTGCAGGTCAGCCAGGCGCTGGCTGTCGTCCGCGCCACGGTGCAGCTCCACCGCCAGCCACAGGCGCTCGGCGAATATGCCGCGCAGCCAATGGCCCTCGCTGGCATCGCCAGGCGAACCGGGCAACCAGAGCGCCAGCAGGCCCTCGGTTGGCTCGGCGAAGTCGTCGCGGAGCAGGCGGTAGTGACCCTTGGGCGCGCGCCGCCGGGCCTTGCTGATCAGCCGGCACAGGTGCTGGTAGCCGCCGAGGTTTTCCACCAGCAGGACAAACTTGGGCCCCTCCTCGATGCACAGTTCGCTGCCGACGATCAGCGGCACGCCGCTGTCCTTGGCCGCCTGCCAGGCGCGTACGATGCCGGCAAGGCTGCATTCGTCGGTGATGGCCAGGGCCCGGTAGCCCAGACGGGCGGCGCGGCTGAAGAGTTCGCCGGCACTGGAGGCGCCGCGCTGGAAGCTGAAGTTGGACAGGCAGTGCAGCTCGGCGTAGTCGACGCTCATGCGAACCACCCGTGCAGCCACAGCGGCCCCGCCGAGCCGACCGGGCGGAAGGCCCAGGCGCGCTGGCCCGAGCTGGTCTCGATCAGGTAATAGTCGCGGCGCTGGTCGTTGCCGTCCCACCAGCCGGACTCGATGCGTTCCGGGCCGGCGAGCAGGCGCGGGGCCGCGTCGTCCAGGGCCAGTGGCTCTGCGAGCAGCCAGCCGGGCCTGGGACCGGTCGCGCCGGGGACAGTCGTCGCGGCTGCGCTGTATGGCCGCCAGGCCTGTTCGGGGCGGTGATCGGCGTGCACGCCGAGGCCCTGCACCGCCGCGTCGCCCAGGCGCGCGCGCAGGCGTTCGCGCAGCTGCTCCCAGGCCAGCGTCTGTTGCGCACGTTCGTCGAACAGGTTGGCGTGCGCCGGGACGAAGTCCGGCAGGTCCCGGGCCTGCAGGCGCAGCGCCTCGACCGGGGCGGGTAGCTGCAGGCGCTCCAGGCGTTCGCGGGTCAGCTCGAACAACAGGGTTGCGTCGCGCTCGGCGCCGAGCAGTCCGACCGCCACCAGGCTGTCGGCGCGGGCCCGGTGTTCCAGGTGCAGGACGAAGCGCTGCACGCCGCTGTCGCGGCCGGCCAGGTAGGCGGCCAGATCGTGGATCAGGCGGCGCAGGGGAAACAGCAGGGCCTGGTGGGATTCGACATCGAAGTTCAGCTCGATACGCTCATCGAAGTGGTCCGGCGGGCTGTAGCAGTCCAATGCCAAGGGGCGCAGACCGAGCAGGGTGTCGAGGTGGCGCAGCATCTCGGCGGGGAAACGCCGGGCCAGGCCGTCGCGGGGCAGGTCCAGGACCTGGCGCAGGGTGCGCAGGCCCATGCGGGCCAGGGCGCTGGCTACCTCGCGGGGCAGGCCGAGGCGCTCGATCGGCAGTTGTTCCAGCTGCTGGCGCAACGCGGCCGCATCGGCGATTGCCAGGCCGTCATGGGCATTGGCCAGCACCCTGGCCGCGGCCGGGTTCGGCGCCAGGGTGATGCGGTGGCGAAAGCCCAGAGCCTGCAGTTCGGCGCGCAGGCGTGCCTCGAAGCGCGGCCAGGGGCCGAACAGGGCGAGGCTGGATTCGACCTCCATGAGCAGCGCGCGCGGGTAGTGCAGGCTGACCTGGGAGCTGAAGCGATAGGCCCAGGCCGCCAGGAAGCGCTGACAGCGCTCGATCTGCTGCGTGTCGTACTCGGCCGTGGCGAAGTCGCGGCTCAGGGCCTGGGCTGCGTTCAGCGACTGGCCGGGACGCAGGCCGAGGGCGCGAGCGGCCGGATTGACCGCCTGCAGCACGCGTCGCTGCGCCGGCCCGCTGAGCAGCACCAGAGGCGCGGCGGGATCGGCGCAGCGCCGCAGCACCGCATCCAGTGCCAGCTGCGGCAGCACTATGCAGGCCCAGCGCATGGCGGCTCACGCCCCGACGGCGAAGCACAGCGGCGCCGCCGGGGCCAGGCCGCCGCGACACTTGAGCACCCGGACCTGGCCCCGCCGGCCGTCCAGGGCCAGGCGCAGGGCGGCCGGCGACGGGTTGTGCGCCTCGCGCAGCGGGCGATAGGCGAACGCCAGGCTCTGGCCGCCTTCGGCGGCGACCTGCAGGCGCCGCAGGGCGCGGTCGTCGGCGCGCTCAGGCCAGCACAGCAGTGCCGCGCAACTGCCCGAGCGCAGGCATTGTTCGGCCGCCCACAGGGCATCGCGGCCGCTCGCCTGGATCACCTCGAGGCGGCGCAGGTCGAGTCCGGCGGCCTGCCAGGCCGGGGCGTAGGGCACGAAGGGCGGTGCGACCAGGATCACCCGTTCGGCTGCCCGGGTCAGGCGCGCCAGGGTCGGCCACAGCAGGTGCAGTTCGCCGAGGCCAGGTCCGGGCATGAGGATCTCGGAGAGCGCCGACTCCGGCCAGCCACCTGTGGGCAGGGCGGCATCCAGCGCGGCATGGCCGCTCGGCTGTCGGCCGGCCGTCCGCGCCGTCGGCCGGCCACGCCAGACCCGACGCTCGTCGAGCAAGCTGTCGAGGCTGATCACGGCGCTCATTGGCGTGGGCCTCGGCCGGCCCGGGTGAGGGCGCTGGAACAGGCTCGCGGTTCAATGACTGGTGTGTGGCGGGTAATGAGGCGCATGGGGAGGACTGCCGGAGGAGTTGTTGCCCCGGAGTGGGGCTTGCCGGTTAACTGTATATAAATACAGTAGTCTATCGGCGGGGTGACCGGCAAGCGCCCGGGCCTGGCAGCAGACGGGTGGACCAGGCCCGCTCGTCCTGGGCAACGCGCCCGCGACCGTCGCTTCGCTCTTCACCTGCTGGCGGTCGCGCTCGGCTAGAATAGGCGCACTTTTGCGAGAACCCGTTTATGTCCGATTCGGCCGACCTTCAGCCTTTGCCGGCGCTTGCCGTCGAGCAATTGATCGCCTGCCACGAATGCGACCTGCTGATGCGCAAGCCGGATACCGGCTATGACGAGCGGGTCGAGTGCCCGCGCTGCGGCTTCGAGTTGTATACCCATCGGCATCAGGTGGTGCGCCGCAGCCTGGCGCTGGTGATCACCGCCTTGTTGCTCTATGTGCCGGCCAACTTCCTCCCGATCATGCACCTCAACCTGCTTGGGCAGAGCAGCGAGGACACGGTGTGGAGCGGGGTGCTCGGGCTGTACGAGAGCGGCATGCAGGGTATCGCCGCGGTGGTGTTCCTCTGCAGCATGGCGGTGCCGCTGCTCAAGCTGCTGTGCCAGCTGGCGGTGCTGCTGAGCATCCGCCTGGACCTGGGGCGCAGCTACGGCCTGCTGCTGTACCGCATCTATCACCACCTGCGCGAGTGGGGCATGCTCGAGGTGTACCTGATGGGCATCCTGGTGGCCATGGTCAAGCTGGCCGACCTGGCCGAACTCAGCCTCGGCGTCGGGCTGTTCTGTTTCGTCGCGCTGCTGCTGATCCAGGCCTGGCTCGAGGTGAGCATGGCGCCGCACCAGATCTGGCAGGCGCTGTCGGGGGAGGACCTGCATGCGGGCGATTGATGCGGGGCTGCTGGTCTGCCACGAGTGCCACCTGCTCAACCCCGTGCAGGCCGGAGTCGCCCACCAGCACTGCGAGCGCTGCGGCGGCCTGCTGCACGCGCGGCGGCCGAACAGCCTGGCGCGCACCTGGGCGCTGCTGCTGACCGCGGCGATCCTCTATATCCCGGCCAACCTGCTGCCGATCATGACGGTCAACTCGCTGGGCAAGGGCCAGTCGGACACCATCATGTCCGGGGTGATCGAACTGGTCCATCTGGGCATGCTGCCGATCGCCGCGGTGGTGTTCATCGCCAGCATCCTGGTGCCGACCTTCAAACTGGTCGGCATCGCCCTGCTGCTGTATTCGGTGCAGCGCCATCAGCCCATGTCGCCGCGCCAGCGCATCTTCATGTTCCGCTTCATCGAGTGGATCGGCCGCTGGTCGATGCTCGACATCTTCGTCATCGCCATCCTGGTGGCGCTGGTCCGGTTCGGCAACCTGGCCAGCATCGAGCCGGGGATGGGCGCGGTGGCCTTCGCCAGCGTGGTGATCCTGACCATGCTCGCCGCCCTGACCTTTGACCCACGCCTGATCTGGGATAACACGGAGTCGCAACACGACCATGAATGATCTGCCTCTGGCCAAAACCCGCCCGGCCTCCAACTGGTCGGCCATCTGGGTGCTGCCCATCCTCGCCCTGCTGATCGGCGGCTGGCTGGGCTGGCGCGCCTACAGCCAGGCGGGGATCGAGATCGAGGTGTTCTTCGACAGTGGCGCCGGCATCCAGGCCGGCAAGACCGAGGTCATCTACAAGGGCATGCCGATCGGCAAGGTCAAGGCCCTGGCCCTGGACGACAGTGGCGAGCAGCGCGGGGTGATCGCCAGCATCGAAATGAACCAGGAACTGGACGAGCAGCTGCGCGAAAACACCCGCTTCTGGCTGGTCAAGCCCAGCGTCAGCCTGGCCGGGATCACCGGCCTGGAAACCCTGGTGTCGGGCAACTACATCGCCGTAAGCCCGGGCGACGGGGAGCCGGCGAGGAAATTCCAGGCGCTGCCCGAGGCGCCGCCCTTGGCGGATGACCAGCCCGGCCTGCATCTGACCCTGAAGGCCGAGCGCCTGGGTTCCCTGAGCCGTGACAGCCCGGTGTTCTACAAGCAGATCCAGGTCGGCCGGGTGAAGAGCTACGAACTGGCCAGCGACCAGAGCACCATCGAGGTGAAGATCTTCATCGAGCCGACCTACGCCAGCCTGGTGCGCAAGCACACGCGTTTCTGGAACGCCAGCGGCATCAGCATCAACGCGGGGTTGTCGGGCTTCAAGCTGCGCAGCGAGTCCCTGGCCAGCATCGTCGCCGGCGGTATCGCCTTCGCCACGCCGGAGCACCGCAAGGACAGCCCGCCGACCGACCCGGTCTTCCCCTTCCGCCTCTACGAGGACTTCGACGCGGCCCAGGCCGGCATCCGGGTGCAGGTCAAGTTCAGCGACTTCGAAGGCCTGGAGGCCGGGCGCACGCCGGTGCTGTACAACGGCATCCAGGCCGGCAGCCTGAAGAGCCTCAAGGTCAGCGACGACCTGGCCTCGGCCACTGCCGAGCTGACCCTCGATCCGCGCACCGAGGACTATCTGGTCGAGGGGGCCGAGTTCTGGGTGGTCAAGCCGTCCATCTCGCTGGCCGGCATCACCGGCCTGGAAGCCCTGGTCAAGGGCAACTACATCGCCGTGCGCCCCGGCGAGAAGGGCGCCCCGGCCAAGCGCGAGTTCGAGGCACGGCCCAAGGCGCCGCCGCTGGACCTGGCCGCGCCGGGCCTGCATCTGGTGCTGCTGAGCGACAGTCGCGGCTCCCTGGAGGTCGGTAATCCGATCCTCTATCGCCAGGTCAAGGTCGGCTCGGTGCAGAGCGTGCAGCTGGCCCGCAACGACCAAAAGGTGGCCTTCGGCGTGCACATCGAGCCGGAGTACGCCCACCTGGTCAACAGCAGCACGCGCTTCTGGAACGCCAGCGGTATCACCCTAAAGGGCGGCTTGTCCGGTATCGAGGTCAAGAGCGAGTCGCTGCAGACCCTGCTGGCCGGCGGCATCGCCTTCGAGACCCGCGACCCGCAGGCGCCGGTGGTGACCAAGCGGGTGCAGCGCTTCGCCCTGTACGACAGTCGCGACAGCGCGCTGCAGAACGGCGTGGCGATCAGCGTCCGCCTGGAACGTGGCGACGGCCTGGGGCCGGGCACGGCCATTCGCTACCGTGGCCTGGACGTCGGCAAGGTCGAGCGCATCGAGCTCAGTGACGACCTGCAGAGCGTCATGTTGCATGGGCGGATCACCCTGGCGGCCGAGCGCATCGCCCGCGCCGGCTCGCAGTTCTGGGTGGTCAAGCCGGAGCTGAGCCTGAGCCGGGTGACCAACCTCGACACCCTGGTCGGTGGCCAGTACCTGGAGGTGCTGCCGGCCGAGCGCGCTGGGCCCCAGCAGACCGCGTTCGTCGCCCTGGCGGCGCCGCCGAACCAGGCGCTGCGCGAAGCCGGGCTGCACCTGGTGCTCAGCGCCGCCAGCCGCAACTCGCTGAAGCCCGGCGAGCCGGTGACCTACCGCGAGGTGCCGGTGGGCAAGATAACCGGCGTCGAGCTGAGCCCCAGCGCCAACCGGGTGCTGGTCCACGTGCTGATCGAGCCGCGTTATGCGGTCCTGGTCCACGGCGGCAGCCGCTTCTGGGTCAGCAGCGGCATCGGCGTCGAGGCGAGCCTGTTCAAGGGGCTGAAGGTGCGCACCGAGTCCCTGGAGACCATCATCGCCGGTGGGGTGGCCTTCGCCACGCCGGAGGGCGAGGAGATGGGCGTGCGGGCCCTGCCGGGACAGACTTTCGCCCTGTTCGAGGAGGCCGAGGAGCACTGGCTGCGCTGGGCGCCGAAGATCGACCTGGCGCCGCAGTGAGGCGATGAAAAAGGGCCGCATCTGCGGCCCTTTTCATTGAGGCGGAAGGATCAGGCCGGTTCGGCACTGGCTTCTTCGTGGACGGCCTCGGTCTTGGCCGGTTCACGGGGGCGGATAAATTTCCAGTCGGCCTCGTCGATGTAGATGCCGGCCGGGCCGCTGCCGCCCTCCAGGTCGATGGCCACGTGGGCCGAGACCTGCGGTTTGACCGAGGCGAGGATGGGCACGAAGCCCAGCTGCAGGCTGGTCTCGATCAGCGCCTGCTGGTTGCGCTCGTCGATATCGGCCGCCTCGTCCAGGTAGTAGGGCAGGCGCACGCGTCCGGCCTGCTCGCGGTCCATCAGGTGCAGCAGCAGGTACATGTTGGTCAGCGCCTTGATGGTCATGGTGGTGCCGTTGGACGCCGCCCCGTCGATGTCGGTGTGGATCACCGGTTGGCCGCCGACCTTGGTGATCTCGAACGCCAGCTCGAACAGGTCTTTGAGGCCCAGCTGGTTCTGGTTGGCCGCCACCAGGCGCGCCAGGTACTCCTTGGCCTGCTCGTTCCTGGCGTCCTGCTCGCTGCTCTGCTGCAGGTCGAACACCGACAGGGTCTCGCCTTCCTCGTACTGGCCGGCGCTGTGGATGATCTGGTCGATGTGCTTGAGCGCCTCCTTGTTCGGCGCCAGGACGATGCGGAAGCTCGCCAGGTTGGAGACCTGGCGCTTGTTGATCTCGCGGTTGAACAGCGCCAGCTGGTGTTCCAGGTTGTCGTAGTCGCTGCGGATATTGCGCAGGGTGCGGGCGATATCGGTGACCGCGGCGCGGCGGGCCTTGGCCAGGGTCAGGGCCTCGTCCTGGCGATGGGCGTAGGCGTTGACCAGCAGCTGCAGGCGGCGCTCGACATCGTCCTCGCTGTCGAACTTGGCCACGCCCTTGAGGCGCACCTGGGCATACAGCGCCTCGATCTGCCCGTCCACGCGCTGCAGGCCCTGCCAGGCGTCCTGGTAGTCGTTGAGCAGCGGCAGCAGGTTGTCCAGGCTGTCGTCCACCGGGTCGGTGAAGGGCGTGCCGAACGGCAGGTCGGCCGGCAGCAGCTGGCGGCGGCGCAGGGCGTCGTCCAGGGTGCGCTGCATGGCTTCCAGGTCGGCCAGCTGGCGGCCGACCAGCTGCAACTTGGCCGACAGCTGCTGCACGCGCTCGGCGAAGGCGTCGCTGGTACGGCGCAGTTCGTCCTGGGCGGCCTCCAGCTGCGCCAGTTGCTCCAGCTTGCCGGCTTCTTCGACGGCCAGGGTCTGGCTGCGGCGGTAATCCTCCAGGGCCTTCTGCGCATCCAGCACGGCCTGGTACAGCGCCTCGGCCTGGGTCTTGCTCGCGGCGCGGTCGGCGGCCACCGCCTGCTGGGTCTTGAGCTGCTTGAGCTCTCGCTCCAGGCGGTCCTTCTGGTCGCGCAGGGCGGCGCGGTCGGCCAACGCCTGCAGGGCCGGCGGCTCGATATGGGACAGGTCGATGGACAGGCCCGGGGCCTCGAAGCGCTCGCCCTTGAAGCCATCGAGCACCGCTTCCAGGGATTTGACCCAGGCCTCGCCGTCGTCCAGGGCGATGCCCTTCTCGCCCAGCGGCAGGCTGAACAGCTGGCCGTTGAACAGGCGCATCAGGCGATCGACGTCGGCCTGGCTGAACTCCTCGCGCAGCCTGGCGTAGCTGTTGTTGTCGGCGTGGTCGAGCTGCTGCCTGACCGACTTGAGGCGCTTTTCCAGGTCGCGCAGGCGCTCGTCGAGGTCTTCACTGGAGAACTGCCGCGACTGCGCCAAGGCGCCGGCCAGCTCGTCGTGGGCGTCCTTGGCCGCCAGCAGCTGGGCCTCCAGCACCTGGGCATTGTCGATCAGGGCGAAACGGTTCTTCAGCACGGACAGCTCGCCGAGCCAGCGCTGGATCTCGCTGATCGCCCGCTCCAGGCGCATCAGCTCGGCGGTGCCGCCACGCTGTTCCTGCTGCAGGCCATCCTGCTCGCGCTGGTAGTGCTCGGCCTGGATCACCAGTTCCTCGCGGCGGGCGCCGGCATAGTCCTGCCAGGTGCCGAGCAGCGAGTCGAGCAGCGGCGACAGGCGGTGCAGCTTGCCGCGCAGCTGCTCGCGCTGGGCCACGCCGGCGGCCAGGGCCTCGATCAGCGGGCCGGCGCCGACCAGGGCCTGGTAGTCCTGCTCCATGCGCCGCACGTCGCGGAAGGCCTCCTCGGTGGCGGCGATGTAGTCGACGCTGCCCGAGCGCAGGCTGTGCTCGAAGGCGTCGAGGAACAGCTGCTTGAGCTTGGCCGCGGTAATTTCCCGCATATGCAGCAGGTTGATAAACAGCGCGCGGAAGGTCTTCAGGCTCTGCTCGCTGGTCGAGCGCAGCGGGATCAGGGTCAGGTCCAGGGGGATCGAGGTGTGGCCGCCGACCAGCAGGCGGCGCAGTTCGTCCGGCTTGAGCTCGAAGGCCTTGATGCCGGCCCGCTCGAGGTTGTTGAACAGTTCGCGCTGGCGCAGGCAGGTGCCGTTGTTCTGGTAGTGCTCCAGGTCCAGCTCGCCCTGGTAGGCGAAGAACTGGTGGCCGAAGCCGCCGCCGGGGCCGCGCCCGGCCACGCCGATGACGTGGGGTCCGTGGGGCAGGGCGACCTCGACGAGGATGTAGCTGGTGTCGCTGGCGAAGTAGAACCTGCGCGACTGCTCCAGGCTGTACTTGCCGAAGCTCATGTCCGACATGCGCGCCAGGATCGGGAACTGCAGGGCGTTGATCGAGGCGGACTTGCCCAGGTTGTTGGCGCCATACACCGACAGCGGGTTCTCCAGGGGGAACAGGCCGAGGCTGTAGCCGGCGGTATTCAGCAGGGCGAAGCGGCGAATGCCGTAGCGTTCCTGGCTCATGCGAGGGTCTCCTGCAGGGCGCGTTCTTCGGCCAGGGCGCGGGCCAGGGCCTGTTCTTCGGATTCGTCGGATTCATCGGCGCCGTCGTCGAGGGCGATCAGCGCCTCGCCGCTGTCGTCGTCGATCAGCACCGGCGCCGGCAGGGGCAGGTCGTTGCTGTGCAGGCTGGCGGCCAGGTCGCGGTCGTGCTGTACCGCCAGGCAGACATCGAGGAAGCGGTGCATCGGCGCGAGGAAGCGGTACACGCCGTTGCTGTCCGCGGCGAAACCGAGCTGGGTCAGGCGGCGGATGACCTTGTCCTCCAGCTCATCCTGGGTGGTGACCTCGGCCTGGAGGAACAGGTCGCGGTACTTGTCCAGCAGCGCCGGCAGCTCGTCGCGGCCGATGCTGCCGCCGTCCAGCACGCTGAGCGGGTCGCGGCCCTGGTCGGCCAGGTGCTCGACCAGGATGAAGGTGAACAGCGCCAGGCGCTGGGCGGTCTTGTTGACCTGGGCGCCCATCTGCTCGGGGACGAAGTAGTAGAAACCGCGCGGGTCGCATACCAGCTCGAAGCCGAGGGCCTTGAACAGCGCGCGGTACTGGTCCTGCTGGCTGGACAGCTGGGCGTAGCACTCCGGCTCGCTGCGCGACAGGTGGTAGCCCTTGAACAGCTCGCGGAAGATCGGCGCCAGCTGGGTGAGTTCTTTCAGGTCGATATTCATAGGTGATGCTCACAGGCAATCGTAGGGTGCGCCGTGCGCACCTTGTCGTCGGTGGCGGTGCGCACGGCGCACCCTACGGGCAGTTTAGGCATTGGGGCGGCCCACCAGTGCGTAGGAGCTCAGGCTCAGCTGATGCTCGTGGGTCAGGTAGTCGCGGCGCTCCAGGCGTTCGCGCTGGAAGCGGGCGTCGCGGGACAGGCGCGAGAACCAGTAGAGCAGCTCGTCGGTGGCGCCTTCGGGCTCCTGGTCGAGCAGCCAGAGCATCAGGTCCGGCAGCGGCAGGGCCTGCTCGCAGCGTTCGAGCATCTCGCGGGCGGTGCGCGGCGCCTTGGGGCCGACCTGCTTGCGCGTGCCGCTGGCCTTGGGGAAGTGGCTGGGCTTGGGCTCGAAGCGGGCCAGGGCATAGACATAGGCCTCGACCTGGGACGCGCTGCCGAGGAAGGTGCTCTGCGGCCGGCTGAACAGCGGCAGGGCGGCCTGGGGCACGGCGTCCAGGCCCTTCTTGCGGATCACCGACAGGGCCAGGGCGGCGCCACGGGTCACCGCGTTGTGCCGGCGTGCCTCCTCGCGCAGCGGCAGCAGCAGTTCGCGGGCGCGGCGCAGGGTCAGCTGGGCGGTGGTCTGCATTTCCAGGATGCGCGCGTGGGTGCGCAGCAGCAGGTCGTCGTCGACCAGCTGGCCGAGGCGCTGCTGCTCACCGAGCAGGCGCAGCAGCACGTGCTCGACGCGGTACACGCCCTGCTCGAAGGCACCGTCGGCGGCGACCAGCTGGATCATCGGCTCGACGTACTCGTCCCAGGTGGCCAGCACCTCGGCGTAGCGTTGGCGCAGCGGAATCTGCCGGTCGCTGGTCTTGGCCCGCTCGGCCACGGCGACCAGCGCCTGTTCGTCGTTGGCCAGCTTCTTCAGTACGTCGCGCACGCGCATGTCGAGCAGGCGCAGCTGGCGCGCCAGGTCGGCGGCGTCGCGCACCTCGAAGGCATCCTTGATATAGCCGGCCAGGCGCTCGAGGTGGCGCAGGTAGGCCTCGATCTCCAGGCACAAACCCAAACGGTGTTCACGCCGCAGGTAGGCGAGGAAGTCGTGGATCTGCGCGTTGAGCTCGAAGCGATTGGGGCTCTTGGCCACCGGCACCAGGATGTCCAGGCGGATCCACTGGTCGAGCAGGGCGGTGATGTCCACCGGCGTGCTGTCCGGAAGTTGCGCATTGAGCTGGTTGCGCAGCTCGACCAGGCTCAGAGTGCCGGCATCGAAGCGCTCGCACAGCGGTTCGAGCAGGGTCCAGTGTTCGGCGAGGGCGCGCAGTACGCGCTTGGGGTCGATCATCGCAGGGCCGGTCGCTCAGTCGGAAAAAACGCCGATTGTACTGCATCGCATGGCCCGTGCCGGAACCCCTGCCGATCGGAGGCGTTGCTCCGCGCGCAAAGGCGGAGCCAGGCCATCGAGGCGGCGATTGCCGAGCATCTGCTCGGCCTGTATGACCCTTGCTGAGCATGGCCCGCGCCATCGGTCGTGAGCGCCAGCACGCGGCTTATCGATAGCTGGGCTGACCGCATAGCCGTTGCAGGCTTTCCGTGAGCCCGGTTTCACGCCACAATTCCTCAATTGGGTGCCGCCACCAGCGGGCACTATCTGCCTGAGTCCCGCCGCATCCAAGGCCGGGCCACGAGGAGTCGAGCATGAGCAGCAGCGATCGCGTCATTATTTTCGATACCACCCTGCGCGACGGCGAGCAGAGCCCCGGTGCGTCCATGACCGGCGAAGAAAAGCTGCGCATCGCCAAGGCCCTGGAGCGCCTGCGGGTCGACGTGATCGAGGCCGGCTTCGCCATCGCCAGCCCGGGTGACTTCGCCGCGGTCAAGGCGATTGCCGACAGCATCAAGGACAGCACCGTGTGCAGCCTCTCCAGGGCCGTGGACGCCGATATCGACCGCGCCGCCGAGGCGCTGAAGAACGCCAACTCCGGGCGCATCCACACCTTTATTGCCACCAGCCCGATCCACATGCAGTACAAGCTGCGCATGCAGCCGGATCAGGTGGTCGAGCAGGCGGTGCACGCGGTCAAGCGCGCGCGCAACCTGTGCAGCGATGTGGAGTTCTCCTGCGAGGATGCCGGGCGTTCGGAGATCGACTTCCTCTGCCGCATCATCGAGGCGGCCATCGACGCCGGCGCGCGCACCATCAATATCCCCGACACCGTCGGCTACGCCATTCCGCACCAGTACGCCGAGACCATCCGCCAGCTGCTGCAGCGCATCCCCAATGCCGACAAGGCGGTGTTCTCGGTGCACTGCCACAACGACCTGGGCCTGGCCGTGGCCAACTCCCTGGCCGCGGTGGTGGCCGGCGCGCGGCAGGTGGAATGCACCATCAACGGTCTCGGCGAGCGGGCCGGCAACGCCGCCCTGGAAGAGATCGTCATGGCGATCAAGACCCGCGCGGACCTGCTCGGCGTGCACACCAACATCGACACCCCGCACATCCTCAGCACCTCGCGCATGGTCTCCGGCATCACCGGCTTCCCGGTGCAGCCGAACAAGGCCATCGTCGGCGCCAACGCCTTCGCCCACGAGTCGGGTATCCACCAGGACGGCATCCTCAAGCACCGCGAGACCTACGAGATCATGTCGGCGCAGTCGGTCGGCTGGCACACCAACAAGCTGTCCCTGGGCAAGTTGAGCGGGCGCAACGCCTTCCGCTCGCGTCTGGACGAGCTGGGCATCGCCCTGTCCAGCGAGGCCGAGCTGAACGCGGCATTTGCCCGCTTCAAGGAGCTGGCCGACAAGAAGCACGAGATCTTCGACGAGGACCTGCAGGCGCTGGTCTCCGACACCCTGGGCGAGGAAGCGCCGGAGCACTTCAAGCTGATCAGCCTGGAAGTTGCCAGCAAGACCGGCAGCGTGCCCCAGGCCAAGCTGGTGCTCAGCGTCGATGGCACCGAGCATGCGGCCCAGGCCCAGGGCTCGGGGCCGGTGGACGCGACCTTCAAGGCCATCGAGTCGGTCGCCGCGTCCACGGCCAACCTGCAGCTGTACTCGGTCAACGCCATCACCCAGGGCACCGATTCCCAGGGCGAGGTCACGGTGCGCCTGGAGAGGGCTGGGCGCATCGTCAACGGCAATGGCGCCGACACCGACATCCTGGTGGCCTCGGCCAAGGCCTATATCAATGCCCTGAACCTGATGCAGGCCGGGCAGAAGGCCCATCCGCAGGTGGCTGACGTTTGATCGCAGAACTGCGCCGCCGTGCCTATCTGAGCGCCATGCAGGTGGCCAGCTGGCTGCCGCGGGTGGAGCTGCCGTTCGCCGCGCCGTCGCGGCCGGAGCTGCTGGCGCCGCCCGAGCCTGCGCAACCGGCCGACGAGGCGCCGGCCATGCAGGCGCTGCGCGAGAGCGTGGCACCGACTCCCGTCGTCCCACCCAGCGAGCGGCCGAAGGTCGAGGTGCCGCGCCCCGCGGCTACTGGCCGCGGCGCCAAGCCCGAGGCGGATGAATCGGCGGCCGAAGCGCCCGCGGCGGCCAGGCCTGTGGCCGTGGCGCCGCCGCGCTTTGCCCTGCAACTGCTGCGCGCCGGCGACTGCGCCCTGCTGGTCGAGTTGCCCACCGGCGAGCCGCTGCAGGGGCGTGATCCTGCTTATTTGCTGCTCAAGGACCTGCTGCGCGCCGCCGGATTGCCGGACAGCCCGCAGCTGGTCGGTGAGCCGGTGCGCTGGCCGCTGCTGGTGCGCGGCAATATGGACCAGGGGCCGCAGGCGGCGCTGGAGTTCGTGCAGAGCTTCGTCGGCGCCCGCCTCGAGGAGCAGGCGCCCTGTGCCTGCCTGTGGCTGGTCGGCCTGCCGGCCGTGCGTTTTGCCGGCGAGGCCGACGCCGAGTCCTATAACCGCGAGTTGCAGATCGAGGGACTGGGCGCGGCCTGGGCCTTGCCGGGCCTGGAGCTGCTGATGGAGGAGCCGCAGCGCAAGCGCGAACTGTGGCAGGCGATGCGGCGGGTACGCCAACGCTGGATGAGTCAGGCGCAATGAGTGATGCAATAAGCTTCCGCCCGATGACCGAGGCGGATCTCGAGGCCGTGCTGAAAATCGAGTACGCCGCCTTCAGCCATCCCTGGACCCGCGGCATCTTCACCGACAGTATCAAGTCCTACGACTGCTGGGTGATGTTCGAGGGTAGCCAGCAGGTCGGCCATGGGGTGATCAACGTGATCATCGACGAGGCCCACCTGCTCAACATCACAGTCAAGCCGCAAAGCCAGGGGCGCGGCCTGGGCCTGCGTCTGCTCGAGTTCCTCATGCAGCGGGCCATGCAGCTCAAGGCCGGCGAATGCTTCCTCGAGGTGCGCGCCAGCAACCAGGCGGCTTACCGTCTGTACGAGCGTTACGGATTCAACGAAATCGGCCGGCGGCGCGATTACTACCCGGCAGTCGGGGGGCGCGAGGATGCCCTGGTGATGGCCTGCACCCTGATCGACTGAGCGCCTAGCGATCTTCCTTGGGCGTGGCGCCTCGAGGTGCCCGTTCGTCATCCTTCAGGCTGAAGTCGAGGTCATCCTCGTCGATGATGCTCAGTTCATGGTCTGCCGGCTGGTCGCCACCTTCCTCGTAGGGCGAGCGGGCGCCGTCTTCGTGGATCAGGTCCTCCAGGTCCGCATCGTCCTTGTCGGGGCCATGGCCCGGCGGGGCATCGTCGCTCAGGCCGGCTTCGCGGCGCTGGATGTGCTCGAACTCTTCGATCAGCTCATGCTCATCCTCGAGTTCATCGAGCAGCGGCTCTTCGACGTCGTCCAGAACCGGATCCTCTCGCGGCTTCTTGGTCGAACCGGACCCGCTCGCGGGTGGGGTGACAGGCATCAGTCCTTCTCCTCTGCAGCGGTTACCTAGGGTTTACGCTAGCAGTGGCGCAAGCGTGCGCGGCCGCTGCCTGACCGGCGGCCCCGCCGCAGAGGCCCGACCGTGGCTCGCAGGCAACTACCGGTGATGGCCGGCAACCCGACCTGTGACTGCGTGAGGCGGTAACCTGTCAAAAGCCACGAACGCTCCGTATGGTGAGCATCGGCAATTTACGGAGCAAAAGGCATGAGCGATCTACAGCACCTTTTCGACAACAACGCCCGCTGGGCCGAGGCGATCAACCAGGAAGACCCGGAGTTCTTCGCCAAGCTGGCCCGCCAGCAGGTGCCGGAGTACCTGTGGATCGGCTGCTCGGACGCGCGGGTGCCGGCCAACGAGATCGTCGGTCTGCTGCCGGGCGACCTGTTCGTCCACCGCAACGTCGCCAACGTGGTGCTGCACACCGACCTCAACTGCCTGTCGGTGATCCAGTACGCGGTCGACGTGCTCAAGGTCAAACATATCCTGGTCACCGGCCACTACGGCTGCGGCGGTGTGCGCGCCTCGATGCAGGACACCCAGTACGGCCTGATCGATGGCTGGCTGCGTTCGATCCGCGATCTCTACTACGAGCATCACGAGGACCTGGCACAGCTGCCCGACGAAGAAACGCGGGTCGATCGCATGTGCGAGTTGAACGTGATCCAGCAGGTGGCCAACGTCAGCCATACCACCATCGTGCAGAACGCCTGGCATCGCGGCCAGGCGCTGTCGGTGCACGGCTGCATCTACGGCATCAAGGACGGACGCTGGAAGAACCTCGACGTCACCGTCAGCGGTATCGAGCAGTTGCCGGCGCAATACCGCCTGCGTCCGCTGCGTCAGGTCTGAAGCCAATGACCAGTTCACGCGGCATGGCCACGCTGGGCCTGCTGCTGGCCGTGCTCTGCTGGTCGGGCAACGCCCTGGTGGCGCGGGCCTTCGTCAGCGAGATCCCGCCCTTCGCCCTGTCGTTCTGGCGCTGGAGCCTGGCCCTGGCGCTGCTGCTGCCCTTCGTCGCCGCGCCGTTGTGGCGCCACCGCGCGGCCTTGCGCGACGCCGGCTGGCGCCTGCTGGTGCTCGGCGGCCTGGGCATCGCCGCCTACAACTCGCTGTTGTACAGCGCGGCGCAGACCACCGTGGCGATCAACATCACCCTGGTCAACACCTGCCTGCCGCTGATGACCTTTATCGGCGCCGGCCTGTTGCTCGGCGAGTGGCCACAGCCGCGCGCCTGGTGGGGCATGGGTCTGGCGGCCATCGGCCTGCTGGTGCTGATCGGCCAGGGCAGCCTGGCGGCGCTGATGGCGCTGTCGTTCAACCCGGGCGACCTGATCATGCTTCTGGCCGTGGCCGATTGGGCGCTGTATTCGTTGCTGTTGCGGCGCTGGGCCAGCTACCTGCTGCCGATCCCGCCGCTGGCCTTGCTCGGCGCATTCATGCTGCTGGGCCTGCCGCTGATCCTGCCGTTTTACCTGGTCGAGCTGGCCCGTGGCGCGCACTTCGTGGTCACCCCGGGCACCCTTGGCGCTATCGGCTACACGGCGGTATTCGCCTCGCTGCTGGCCTACCTGGCCTGGAATCATGGCGTGCGGGTGCTCGGCGCGGCCAAGGCGGCGCTGGCCAACTACCTGATGCCGGTGTTCACTGCCGTGCTCGGCTGGCTGCTGCTGGGCGAGGGGCTGCAGCCCTTCCACTGGTTCGGCGGTGGCCTGATCTTCGCCGGCCTGTTGCTCGGCACGCAGCGCTCGGTCAGGGGCTAACGCGGTAGCGGCCGCAACCTGCGGTTCCATACGGCGCCTGGCGGGCTAAATTGCCGTTACTGCTGAGCAGGGCCGGCCATAGGAAAACTCCGTCTAGGAAAAAGCCGCCTGACGTCGCGGATTGGGCGCTCAGGCGCGCCGGTTGGTCTCTACTTCTTGAGTGAGTTCGCGCCTGTTCGACAGCGGCAGTCGTGCCGCCAGGGACCGCTCTGGCAAATCCAGGGCGCGAGGTGCGGCCTGGGTGATAGCGAGGCCGTTGAGGCATCGCTGGGCTGATGCGACAGCCAAGGGCACAGCCAGCAGGGTGAGGCAGCATGAGAACCAAAGGCATTCGGCCACTTCTTAGGACCTCGATCATCCTGTGCGGATGGGCTGCTGCAGCGCTGGTATCTGCCGCCCAGGAACTGACCGAGCGCTCCTATGCCGGGGCCGGCTCGTCCATGGGCGTGATCCTGCTGGGAGTGGGCTGGGGCCGGGCGTGGGGCTATTGTGGGTTCGAGAATGTGCAACTGCGCAGCCTTGGCTTCGACCGCATGCCGGTGCGCAAACTCGGCGACCAGGCGGCCGCCGATATCGAGCTCGAGGGGCCCGGGCTGCTGGCCAAGCCGGTGTCGCAAGACTATGCGCTGCTGGTGGAGCCGGGTGAGTACGCCCTCACCGCGTTCCATATCAAGGCCGCCAGGTCGGTCAACGACGTCGGCGCCTTTCAGGCGCGGCGCACTCAGCTGCTGGACGGCGGCACGCCTCTGGCGGGCAGCTTCAGCGTGGCCGCCAATGAGGTGGTCTATGTCGGCCACTTCGGCCCCGAATGTCTGCAGGCCGGGCAGCCGATGATCTGGCGTTACTACTTGAGCGACGCGCCAGCCTTCATGGACTACCTGGCGAAGGTCAAGCGCCGCTACCCATATCTGGAGGTGGACGCGGCACAGTTCCGGCTGTTCCAGACGAGCACCATCGGTGAGGCGTTCCAGTTGCCTTGAGTGCGAGGCTCAGCTGGGCGTCTCTTGGCTGCCGCCTTGCAGGGCAGTAGCCGGGCGTATGCGGCAGCGCCTTGGCATGCCGCCTCAGCAGGACATCACCCAATGAAGATGCTGCTTTCGGTTGAGTTCCCCCATGAACCCTTCAACGCGCTGGTTCGCAACGGCACCTGTGGTGAGGTCATCGGCCGAATCCTGGATACCATCAAGCCCGAGGCCGCCTACTTCACGGAGGAGGGCGGCAGGCGCGCGGGCGTCTTCGTGATCGAGGTGAAGGAACCCTCCTCGGTGCCGGCGATTGCGGAGCCTTTCTTCCTCAACTTTCAGGCCGACTGCCGGTTCCGCATCCTGATGAGTCCGCAGGACTTGCAGCATGCCGGGCTCGACGCACTCGGCAAACAGTGGGGCTGAGTAACGGGGAGGACGCCGACCCTGGGCGGCCAACCTCCCAGTTAAACGGATGGCCAGGGGATAGTCAGCCTGATGGCCAGGTGTGTGGGCTTATTGGCCGACATTCCCTCCGGACGGGGCGTAGGCTGGCTCTGCGAAACCCGGCGAGTGGCGCGTTATCGCCTAGGTTTCGGACTGTCTGCATATAGAGCCATACAAGGCGAACATTCACGGATACAACGAGGAGGCGTCATGGCCGTTACCAACCATCAGTCCGGCACCAATGTGCATGAGGTGGCCGACGGCATCTACCGCATCAACACGCCGCTGGTCATCCCCGGTGCCGGTGGTTTCTCGTTCAACCAGTACCTGATCGTCGACGACGAGCCCCTGCTGTTCCACACCGGCCCGCGCAAGCTGTTTCCCCTGGTGCGCGAGGCGGTCGCCAGCATCCTGCCGGTCGAGCGCCTGCGCTATATCGCCTTCTCCCATGTGGAGTCGGACGAGTGCGGTTCGCTCAACGAGTGGCTGGCTGCCGCGCCGAACTCCGTGCCGCTATGCGGGGTGATCGCCGCCATGGTCTCCATCGAGGACCTGGCCGACCGCAGTCCGCGAGCCATGGCCGACGGTGAGCGCCTCTCGCTGGGTTCGCGGGTCGTGCGCTGGTTCGACGCACCGCACCTGCCCCACGCCTGGGAATGCGGCTTTCTCGCGGAAGAGCGGACCGGCACCCTGTTCTGCGGCGACCTGTTCACCCAGGGTGGTAGCGACCTGCCGCCCATCACCGAGTCGGACATCCTCGGGCCCAGCGAAGCCTACCGGCATGAACTGGACTACTTCTCCCACACGAAAAATACCCGTTCGTTGCTCGAGCACCTGGCGAGCGCCAAGCCCACCACCCTGGCCTGTATGCATGGCAGCGCCTGGAAAGGCGATGGCGCGGCGCTGCTGCGGGCCCTGGCAGACTCGCTGAGCCGGTAGCGCTGCGCTATCAAGCCTCGGCAGCCGGGTCACGGGCGCGATGTCGGCGCGGGAACAGAATGCAAGACGCCCCCGAACGGCTTGGCGTTCGAGGGCGTCAGGGGCCAGGCCGATGTTCAGCCTGGCGAAGGAATCAGCGTGGCTTATCCCGCTGCCAGTGCCGGGTTGCGAATGACCGGGGCAAGTGCGAGATCGCCTTGCTCTTCGCGGGCTTCACGCTTCATCGCCCACTGGGTGAGCAGCACCATCGCGGCGAAACCACCGACGATCATCACCGGATAGGCAGCGAGAATCTCGGTCAGCGAATACTTCCAGGACAGCGGGCGGCCGATGCCCAGCATCGCCGCATAGAACCAGGACACGCCCGACAGCGCACCGGCGAACAGGGCGAACATGCGCATGCTGAAGTTCAGCTTGAGCAGCGAGCCGGCCTTCTGCAGGGCGGGCAACACCAGGCCATGCAGGAGCATGCCGTTGAAGGTCAGCAGCATCACGATGGTGATCTTGGCCTGCAGCTTGGGGTTGAGCAGGTAGGACAAGCCGCTGGCACTGATATCCAGCCAGATGATCGCCACGCCGCTGACCCAGAGGACCGCCAGGGCGGCGGAAACGGATTTCTGCAGGCTTTCCATATGCTGGCTGTCTTGCAGGTGGGAGTTTCCACCCTTGAACAATTCTTTGATCATCGCGAAGTCGCTGGTCAACACCATGCCGATGGCGACACAGCAGGCGATCAGGTGCGCATAAACAATCCCTAGGCGCATAAACTCCATGGTGGTCTTCTGCTCGAACAGCGCAGTAATGATAGTGAAATCCATGGGTGCCTCTTTTTATCAGGTGAGCCTCACAATCAGGGCGTTGTGGGCATTAGGTTTTTACATTTGCAGTTAAGAAACGCTTCCAGAGCCGGTCTTCGGTTTCAGGATGAAACTGTCGATCCGGTTACCACCTGGCGAATGAGCCTTCAGTCATTCGATTTCCTCTTTCAAAAGTAAAAGCTCCCCCTGCACATGACTCGTGCCTGTGAGAAAAAGCTCCTGGTTTGCTGGAAGGCGGGGCGAATGCCTCCGCCGTCATCTGGCTACTCTCAGAGCGGGCTGAAATCGGTTTGTTCATTTTTTGAGCAGTGACGGCGACGAACGGTAGTGCCGTTCAGGGCGCCGGAAATACTGGCTATTTAGCGGCCAGGCAGCCCCCATCCGCTCTGGTCCGAGGCCTGGCCGGTGCATCGCGTGCCAATACCGAGGTCCACGGCGAATAGGCGTTGCCGGGTCGCAGGCGGAGGCAGACGCGGCTCTACTTCTCTTCCGCGGGGTTCATGATTTTCGGCCGCTGATGGTTGGGTTGCTCGAGTGGCGTGATGAGCCTTGCAGGCACGCCTCGTCTCCCATCCAACCGGACTAACCTGAATACAGCGGTGGGCTCGACACGCCGATCTCGACCAATCCCGACGCTTCGGAGGTGTCCATGTGCGGTCGATACGTCAGCCCCGATGAAGCCGCCATGGAGCGTTACTGGCACATCGGCGCAGGCAACTCCGGGCGGTGGATTCGGCGTATCTACAACGTCGCCCCGACAATGACCGTGCCCGTGGTGCTAAGCAACGAAGAGGGTATAGCCGAAGTGCTGCCGGCTCGCTGGGGGCTGATTCCGGGGTGGTGGAAGAAATCCAGTCTGCCGACCCTGACCTTCAATGCCCGCCGTGAAGAGGCGGCCGAAAAAACCATGTGGCGGCAAAGCTACCGGTCTCGCCGCTGCCTGATGCCAGCCCAGGGCTGGTATGAATGGAACGCTCAGGAACAGGCAGTCAGTCCGAGCGGCCGCAAGGTCAAGCAGCCGTACTACATCCATTGCCCCGATGATTCGATGCTAGCCTTCGCTGCGCTGTGGTCCACCTGGCTGGGCCCGGATGCGCGGCAAGTCCTGTCCTGCGCATTGCTCACCACGGAAGCGTCACCGGCCATTCACGCCATCCACCAGCGCATGCCCGTTGTCCTGGCCCCGCAGCAGTTCGACCTGTGGTTGTCGACCAACCTGTCGGCTGAGCGGGTTGGCGAGGCGCTGACCCACGCTCGGCGTGACCTCATTGCCCATCCCGTCAGCACCGAGGTCAACGACGCCCGCAACGACTACTCCGCGTTGCTCCAGAAACTGAACTAGCCCTTGCCGCCTGATTCGCCTGGCCTGCGTCCTCCCAAACTTCCGGAGGCGTCGCCATCCATCGGGAATCAAACGCGTGTGTAGATTTCCATTAGTGTCACGATTGGCATCAAAGGCATTTATGACATAATCGTGAGGTCAGCTTGTGATGGATGACCTGGATCAGCCTGGGCGATGCGTTGAGCGCGCTGCGGAGCCATCGGTTGAGCTCGCTGATGCTGATCGGTCGGCCGCTGCGAGGCGAGACGAATGATGGGCTCACCAGTAAGGGCATCGCCAGTGAGGGCAGCGTTGTGGCAAATCGTGGGGGGAATCCTGTTCAGGTCGTTGCCGTGACCAGCGGCAAGGGCGGTGTCGGCAAGACGAATGTTGCGGCCAACCTCGCCCTGGCATTGGCCGACCTGGGTAATCGGGTCTTGTTGCTGGATGCCGACCTGAGCAAGGCGAACCTCAATGTATTGCTGGGCCATGCAGCCGAGCGCAGCCTTGCAGACGTAATCAACGGCAAGTTCCGCCTGAGCGAAGTGGTCCACGAGGGTAGGAGTGGCGTTCGCGTGGTTTCCGGCAGTTCTGGCGATCCCGCGATGGGGCGGCTCAGCGCCATGCAGCATGCCGGGCTGATTCACGCCTTCAGCGAGATCGGTGACGCCATGGACTACCTGATTATCGATACGGCCTCGGGCATCAGCGACACGGTGCTGAGTTTCGTGGGCGCCTCCCGGGAAGTGCTGGTGGTGGCCGGTGACGAGCCCAGTTCGATTGCCAGTGCGTCCACGCTGATCGAGTTGCTCAATCGTGAGCATGGCACCACGCGTTTCCATGTGCTGGCCAACATGACCCACAGCCCTCAAGAGGCGCACTTGCTCTTCAGAAAACTGGTGAAGAGCAGCGAGCACCTCCCCGAGGTACTGCTGTCCTACGCCGGCGCCATACCTTTCGACAACTTCGTGCGCCGAGCCGCGCAGAAGGGGCGGGCAGTCTATGAGGCCTACCCCCGTTCAAGGAGCGCGGCGGCCTACAAGGTGCTCGCGCAGCGGGTCTGCCTCTGGCCGTTGCCTGGTGGACCGAGTGGCCGGGTGGAGTTCTTTGTCGAGCGTTTGGTTGCGAGCCCAGCCGCGCCAGTTCGACGTCCGCGCATTCATTTGGCCGCGGACTATCAAGGCGCCGATCATCACGCCGCCTTGTGGCCTGATCTGGCCCGCGTCAGCCTGATCGGCTGAGGCGATCGCCGCGGCTTCTCTACAGTAGTGCAGCCGTTTCCCGAGCAGGTCGCTGTTCATCAGGGCAAACTGAACCGGGCGGCGACCCAGGCAACTGATCCCGCCATTGAGCGGAGGTTAAGCGCCATGAACATCCGACCAGGCAGCCCCACCGACAGTAAGCGCCTTGCCGAACTGATTGAGAGTTTTCAGCCACTGCCTACGCTCGACAATTGGCCTTGTTCTCACGGACCTACTAGAGTCTCGGAAGGGCCGCCGCTGCTACGGCTGACCCATGGATGTGTACTCCATGGACGCTCGACGCGTTAGGTCGGACAGCGTGCAGTTAGAGGCGGTCCAATAGCCTCTATCGGTAGGGGGCTACCTCGATGCATTACGTATAGGTGATGCTATGAATCCGGTAGGTGCGCTACGCCTGGCTCTCTTCACTCTGGCTGTCACCGTACTTCTCGCTGGCTGCGCGACCAGTCCGTCTATACCTGCTATATCTCAACCGAGCGCATCCGCCTTGGTTGTAGATTTAACCTTGAATGCACCGGTCAGTGTATTCACCAATAAACCTGATCAGGTCTATTTTGTCAGGGTCGATAACCAAGACGGTCTTCTTCAACAAAGTATTATCCGCTCCAACTTCGTCAAGGACGGTCGAGCCTATCTACTCAATGCACGACCAGGTACCTATGCTGTGGTTGGCGCGTTTTTTTTGCCACCCATGCAAGCAGCCAGAAGTACCTACACCACCTATTTCTCCAGGGCGATTGTAGAGCAGTCAGTTGTCACTGTTCATGAGAATCAGTTTGTCGTTATGGGGCGCTATGTCGTCAACACATCAGTAGGGCTTGATGGGGCTGATGAGACCCAAGAGCATTATAAAAATGTAATCGCACCTGGGGAGGCTACTGGCCTGCTTGCCATGTCCTTCGGTGGGGCAGTTCATTACCGTGGTGTTCTGCATCAACTAAACAATGACGAGAAAACTCGAAATGAAATCCTTCGACTCGCCAGGCAGGATCTGGCCGGTAGTGGTTGGGCCGATTCTATAAAATGACGTGCTTTCGCCGTCTCGTTTGTGCACTAGTGGAGATAAGGCCAATGAAGACTGTGCTAGCGGTCCTTGTGCTGATGCTTGCTGGCTGTGCGGGGCAAATCACCAATCCCAACGTCGCCGACGTTGATCGGTCCAGCACCCTTTCGGTAGTCGATCGGCGGCCGGAGTCGGAGAAGGAAGCAGAGACGTTTAGCTATTCAATCAGCAACGCTGCGTATGCGACCTATCGTGTGGCTGAAGACGCCGTTTCACCGCCCGGTACCATTCTCCTACGCCATCGTGCGTATGAAAAATTCGGCGCGGCAACGCCGAGCCTTGAACTCGTTGTCCATCATTTTGTTGTGTACTGCAACCTGCAATCAGAGCTTCGCCGTAGCACATTTGGCGGAGTGTTTGCGGGTGCCTTGGGCGCAGTAGTAGTGGGCCAGCTACCGACGACGGTTCCAAATACAGCATGTACATCGGTTGATCGTGCTGGATTCGAGTCGCTAGCATCGGCCGAATACAAACGGGCACTGTACTCGGCGCGAGAAAATCCCAGTCACGCCAGCGTGTATATCGTCTACATAGACGCGGAGATAAATGGCAAACGTGTATTCACTCGAACCATGATGCCGTTTAAAAATGCGGTTGATGCGGACCCTCAGGTAGCTGCCCTAGAGGCGGCTGTTGGATGCCAGCTGTCACAACATTAATAATAGTGAATTACCTCCAGACGTTAGGCGGCGCAAAGATCCATCATGCAGTCGACGGGTAATGTACGAAGGCTCGAAGCAACAGATTGGCTGCTATATAGTCAGCTGCGCCTGCGCGGTCTGACCGAGTCGCCTGACGCCTTCGGCAGTACCCTGGCACTTGAGCAGCAGCGCTCCGCGGAAGAGTGGCAGCGTCGTACGTCCAACGGGGCCGCGTCATCCTCGGATCTTCCCCTCCCGGCTCTCGTGCACAACTATCCTGCTGGACTTGCTTGGGCCAAGGCAGATCCCTCCAACCCCTCTCAGATCAACCTGTTCCAGATGTGGGTCGCCCCCGGTGCACCGAGGCATAGGGCTGGGAAGGCAGCTTTTGCAAGCGGTGATCTCATGGGCGCGAGCGCGCGATGCCACTGCCGTCTGCCTTGGCGTCACGCTGAACAATGGCCCAGCGACGCACCTCTACCTTAAGGCTGGCTTTGTACCAAGTGGTGCAACTGAGCCTTTGCGTCCCGGCTCGGCCTTGCTAGTCCAGTCCATGACGCTCTGCCTTAAAGAAGGGGTTGTCTAACGCTGGCCAGGAGCGGAGGCGCAACGGAGTGTGTTGATTCTGGCTGTCTGCCCATCTCCGACCTCATCCAGGCAATGCTTTCCAGAGAACAGGCTGATGCTGCGGCACATCTCATGAATGGTGTTGGTCGTTTCCCTCTCTCCTGCAACCCCGATAGGCCCGCAGGGTCTGGGTTTCAGCCGGCGCGTGCCTCACCAGTACAGAGTGTTCAGAAACGCTCACCGCATAGTCGTGGCCTATATCAGAGGAGTCCTTCTGTGTGCTGAGGCCAGAGTGCTCAGATTTCATGTGGGATTTATGACTTGCAGGTAGGGTGTTGTTGGCTAGGCTTGTTCCGGTATCCGCATAGGCAGTACTGATTTGAGGATAAATAATTGTAATTTATTGGTGATGTGCCCATAGACAGTGCCAATCGTATTGGCTAATACGATTCACTGTTCAGGTTGCCGTCATAGTCAATAGATGAGGAGGTGTCACTATGGTCTAGCTTGTAAAGGCTTTAAGTGTGAAAGCTATGAACAGGAAGTTTCATTAGCAGTTCTATACGGGATGATAAACTCATGTCTATGTATACCGAAAGCTTTAAGATTGTTAATAACAGCCCTTACTCCTTGACCCTGTTGAATCAGGATAATCAAGGGGATGGGGATTGGCCTAAGTCCATACCTGCCCACTCTACAACGCCTGTCTTCAAGCAGACGGGCCGGTTAAGTATTAATCCAACTGTTACATACGGTTGTGATGGTGCAAGTCCGGCGATTTCGATAACAATGCACTTTTACCTCTGGGGGCTCGATCCGCTGTTAACGGCAAATATGTACATGTCGTTCAGTAATAATGAGCCGTTCAATAATAGCTCAATATACTTGGATAATAATTTCCATGACGGGGCCACCTCTAGCTATCCGCCGGATACCTCGTTGGAAATTAAAACCACGGGCAATGGTAGTTCTACTGGGAATGCAATATTTACGGTGGGGAGCAATAGCTAGTTTTTAAAGCATTTGCTGAGCGGTAGTGGGTGTAGCCTGTGTTGTCTGTCAGTTTTGTCAGTTGCATCCACTTCTTGCAAATAGCCCACTGAAGGAGCTAGCAAATCCGAGTTATCTATATCTAGCGATTGCTGTCCAGCTCCGCTCCGCCGTCAATACGAAGCACCTGAGCGGCTACACCCTTACCCCAGAAGGCCCATTAACAGGCCTTCAGCCTTCCTAGACCCCTGTCTAAACAGAGCTTTCAGAAAAAAGGCCGATGTAGTCACCGTGCCTAGTTCCCTTTTTTCTGACGCTAAGGCATCATCGCGCCGCACTAGTGGCATTATGCCCATCGACCTGCAGGAGTCACGGATGACCTACCGCACCTCAGATACACTTTCGAATACTTCCCCCAACACTCCCTTGATGCTTGCGCTGAGCGGAATGGCGCCTGCGTGCATTGACGATATGACTGCTTCGCTTATTAGCTCAGTCTAAGCATTTCCATCAACTAGAGGGTAGAGGTTCTACATGCTCCAACTGCTGCTTGCTGCTGCGTTTATATTTTTTGTAGTCATCGCGCCAATGGAAAAGGTCATGTTAGCTGCTGTTTCCATATTGCTTATGGTCGGAGTCGCGAAGCTCTGTGCCAAGGTGGTATCTGGATGCTCTCCGTCCTGGGGAGAGTCCTTTAATGCCGTAGCACTCTCTTGCATATTTGCTGTAGTTGCGATGCTGGGGCTGAGTGGGTTTTCGTCAGGCTCTGGTGCGTTTATGTACTCAGGTATCTCGGCACTTGCTGCGCTAGGGGTGTTCTTTTGCTCGTATGTGCTTGGTTTTAGCGTGGCTCTAGGAACAAAATTTGGGCCAAGTGTCATGATTGCGGTCATATCAACTGCGATTACGGAGGGGTTGTTTATTGTCGCTGGGCCGATTATTTAACTGTTATGTTTTAAGTGTTTTGGAGTGCGAAAGTCAGAGGCGTCTAGTGTCCGATACTTGTCGAGGTGCTAGGTGGATTCATGGTTGCGATAATAAGCTTCGTCTTTCCCCGGAGTGCTGAAGCATGGCGGCACCAAACTACAAGAGGTTGGCGAGCAGGAGTGGACTGGTCGTCAATATGTAGTACCCATGGCTTAGGTTAGTCGCTGGGTTTTGGTAAAGAGGGCTGGGATGAGTCGCGTATCTGTTTTGGTATTTTGTGTTTTGCTGCTTTGTGGTTGTGTAACGACCAATGTGTCTAAGAACTACTCACTGAAGGAGAATTCTGGGACTGGGCTTGTTGTTGGCTCCATTACCTATGATGGTTCGTATTCGGGATATGCCGTGTCGTACCGGCGGGCTCCCTCTGAGGCTTCTGGGCGTTTTCAGTCTGGTCAGTCAAATGTGGTGATTCCGTATTTTCCGGCTGGTGAATTTGAGACTATGGGGATCAACGGTAATTTGATCGCTGCTGAACTGCCTGCGGGTGACTACGTTATTGACGCCTGGAGTGTTGGCAGTGGTGCCGCCTTCGTGCGCCCAACAAGGCCATTCTCAATCTTGTTTAGCGTCATCCCAGGCAAGGCGACATACATAGGCAATTTCCACTTCACTCAACTTTCCCGCATGGGCCTAACTGTTACTGGGGCCAAGGTTGATTTTAGTGATAAGCGGGAAAGGGACTCGGATGTGTTGAAAAAGCACTATCCAAATCTATCAACTGTATCGATCGTCTCGGCGGTTGAGCCTGGCCTGCACGTTACTGAGTTGGGAGGGCTTCATCACACCACTATTTCGATAGACGTTCCGATTACATATTGATTGTTCTGTGGGGTAGGTTCTGAGTTGTGCTAGCTGTAGCGAACGTGACCCCGACTCTTGGAATAAATCTATGGTCTTGCACATGACGAACCCAACCATTCTCTACCCCATATTTGCCCTGGCGCTCTGGACCAGCCTGGTTCTGCTGCTGATTCCCATCGCGAGAATGCGGGCAGGCCAGCGACGCGAGATCGTCACCAACGACTTTAAGTACGGTGAGTCGGCCACCGTGCCGCCGCATGTGAGCATTCCCA
The DNA here is from genome assembly GCF_013388395.1 of Pseudomonas sp. LPB0260. Lineage (NCBI taxonomy): Bacteria > Pseudomonadati > Pseudomonadota > Gammaproteobacteria > Pseudomonadales > Pseudomonadaceae > Pseudomonas > Pseudomonas sp. LPB0260. The sequence continues at coordinate 2,130,190 of NZ_CP058247.1, forward strand.
ACCGCAACTACATGAACCTGCTTGAGCTGCCGGTTCTGTTCTACGTAGTGTGCCTGCTGATCTTCGTCACCCGGGGTGCCTCGTCGCTCATGCTCACCTTCGCTTGAGCATTTGTGGCGTTGCGGGTACCTGAGGCGCGAGTGGCTGGCCTGCTGGTTGGTTAAACCTGAGCCTCGGCGCGCTTTTGCTTCTCCTTCTTCCCAGGTGCAAACAGGCCCGCGCCGCGGACAAGCTCGACTACTGGGAAAGCGTCTGGAAGCGCCGTGACAGCTTCGATGAAGGCGACCCGGAGAACTACGATCCGGCGCAAGACGTCTGGCGAGTCGAGCTGCGCTATCACCATTCGATCATCCAGCAGTTCGCCAGCGGGTCTATCGACGTCAAGACGGGGGAGACCATCGACACCCGGTCGTTTGCCGCTTTCTCGGGCCATTTGGACGGCCTATGGCGCTATGGGCCTGGCGCAGTTCAAGTTGCTGGTCCGGCCTGGCTATTTCGAGCCGATCGGGACCCTGATCCGCGATGATGTGCGGGTCGATCTGCCGGTGGACTCGTTGCTCGATCAGACCGAATACAAGCGTTACTACAAGACGAGCCGAGGCTTCTCCGGGAAGAACGTCGAGCTGTTCCTGGGAAACTTCGTCAGCCTGCTGGCAAGGGAGCGGGTGGGCGCAAAAAAGGCCTTTGAGACCCTCCAGCAATGGGACTGCTGGCCGGTGATCCGCGACCACTACGCCGCCAAGGACATGAGCGAGCACGACCTGTACAAGCACATCAAGGCGCTGCTCGAGGAGCGCAATGTCAGGTGGGGCAGGGCGGTATGACCGTTCGCAAAAACGGCAAAACATGGATGGCGGACTTCTATGAGAACGGCCGCACCGGTCGGCGAATCCGCAAGAAGGGCTTCGCGACCAAGTCAGCCGCGCAGCGTTTCGAGTCGGATTACTTCGCGGCGCTAAAGCAGACCGGCAGGCCGCTCGATGATCGCCTCTCCGATCTGGTCACCGTCTGGTATGACCTGCACGGCTGTTCGCTCAAGGATGAGAAGGCCCGGCTGTCTCGGACCATGGCAGTGGTCCAGCGCCTGGGCGACCCTCGCGTCTCCGACTTCGATGTCCTGGCTTGGGCCCGCTACCGTCAGTCACGCTTGAAAGACGCGACGCCCAGCACGGTCAACCACGAGCAGCGCTATCTGTCCGCCGTCTTCTCCGAACTGATTCGCCTGGGCGCTTGGGCGGGCAACAATCCGTTAGCCAAGGTCCGGCAGATAAAGACCGACCAGACCGAGCTGTCGTTTCTGAGCCTGGAGCAGATTCGTCAGCTGCTCGATGAGTGCCGCAGGTCGACGAACAACCACACCTATCCAGTGGCGCTGATCTGCTTGGCTACTGGCGCCAGATGGGACGAAGCGGAGAGTCTGACGCGGGGCGCGATCTTCGGGGGAAGGCGCATTTTCACCGGACCAATAACCGGCAGTCGCGCTCGGTGCCGATACCCAAGGAAGTCGAAGATGCGGTTTTCAAGGTGGCCATGCCTGGGAACGGTCGGCTGTTCATGTCCTGTCGCGCAGCATTTCGTAGCGCCTATGAACGCTGCGGCTTCGATACTCCTGGGCAACTCACTCACATCCTCCGGCACACCTTCGCCAGTCACTACATGATGGCCGTTGGTGACATCCTCAGCCTGCAGCGCATCCTCGGGCATTCTTCGATCACGATGACCATGCGCTATGCACATTTGTCGCCCGATCACTTGGAGTCGGCACTACGACTATCTCCGTTGATTCAGAGTGCTCACTGTGTTCGGTGAGTTACTGCCGCCACAGGGGGATTCCGGCTAACTTTATCGGAGTGGTATCTATAACCACTCCACAAAATTATCGGGTTTTGCCCCGGCGTATCTTCTGCAGCGGCGGTAATTAGGCCGTGTTTTACTCGCCATACGACTAACTTTTTCCCGAATGAATCGGTGCCAAATCTGGCGCCCGGCATCTTGTCGAGGCGTGGGTAGTCGGCAAGCTTTCTCATGAGATAGTCATTCAGACGGTCAAAGCTTCCGGACGCAAATTCGATGCGTACGTTGCTCAGCTTATTCTTGGAGAAAAAGAACGTTACCAGTCGAGCAGGGATGTTGTCATACGCATTGCTGATATGCGCTGAGCACAGGTAGTCATCTTGTGCGCTAATGCGTTCTGCTGGGCCCAAATTGCCATAGCATTTCAACTTGTGGCCGCGAGCCTCATTCTCGCTGATGACTGCGGCTTGGTCTCGTGCAGAGAAATAGTCAGGCGCTTCTGAATAGGTGGGGGTGCCCAAGCGAGCATGCCAGTCGGAAATCGCGTGCTGGTAATGCAGGGGAAGTGTGGGGTATAGGAGTGTTGCGGCGCCATACAACGCGACTACAACGAAGATTGGCTTTAGGAGCTTCATTGCTTTCCTTTTCAGACGTAGTACCACCCATCTTTCCTAGGCGGCTGTGGTTTTAAGAATTAGTGAATAGAAGAAGGGCGGGAGCGATAACGGTTAGAAACGCTAAGCGCTGCTTTTTCCAGGGAATCCAGAGGTATGCGATGGTCGCTAGCGATGTTGCAATATAGAGCAGTAATTTGCTTACTGTTAACGCTACTGCGTAGCAATGCACTGCACTGGCTGGCGCGGGAGGAGGGAGAAAGTAGCATTCAGCTGAGAGCCCAATGAGGGCAAGCCATCCTAGAGCCCCCAACGAGAGAGCGACCCAGCAAATGAACGTGGCGGTCGTTTTCATCGGCATCCTGCCGTATCGATAGGTGTGGGCGCGCCGTAGTCACTTTGTAGTCACTAGCGCCCACAAAAAAGGGCTTACCTTTCGGTAAACCCTTGTTTTGTTTGGTGGCTACGCAGGGACTTGAACCCCGGACCCCAGCATTATGAATCACCTGAGCGGCTACACTCTGAGCCAGGAAAGCCCATAAACCGGGGCTTTCAGCCTGCCTCGGCCCTCGTCAAAACAGAGCTTTCCAGAAAAACAGGCCGATGTAGTCACCCCCGGATTGAGCCCAAGAGGTGCCCATGTGCGGTCGATACGTCAGCCCCGATGAAGCAGCCATGGAGCGCTACTGGCACATCGGCGCGCGAAACTCCGGGCGGTGGATTCAGCGGATCTACAATGTAGCCCCGACCATGACGGTGCCCATCGTCCTGAACAACGACGACGGATCGCCCGAGGTCGTGCCCGCTCGCTGGGGGCTGATTCCGGGGTGGTGGAAGAAGCCCAGCCTGCCAACCCTGACCTTCAATGCCCGCAGTGAAGAAGCCGCCGAAAAGCCCATGTGGCGGCATAGCTACCGTACCCAGCGTTGCCTGATGCCCGCCCAGGGCTGGTACGAATGGAATGCTCACGAATCGGCACGCAGCCCGAGCGGTCGCAAGGTGAAGCAGCCGTACTACATCCATTCCCCTGATGATTCGATGCTGGCCTTCGCCGCGCTATGGTCCAGCTGGCAGGGCCCGGATGATCAGCAAGTCTTGTCTTGCGCACTGCTCACCACGGAAGCGGCGCCGTCCGTTCATGCCATCCACAACCGCATGCCCGTTGTCCTGGCCCCGGAGCAGTTCGACCTGTGGTTGTCGGCCAGTCTCTCGACTGACCAGGTTGGCCAAGTGGTGGCCCAGGCTAGGCATGACCTCATCGCCCACCCGGTCAGCACAGAGGTCAACAACACCCGTAATGACTACCCTGAATTGTTGCACGCCGTGGAGCTATCCACCGGCAATGAACCGCTCTAGTTCCAATGTTTCAGCCTTTGCGGCATTATCCGGTAACGCTAATGGCCATGTGCCAAGGAACAGGTAGGAACCAGGGATGGCACGTCGCAAGAAAACCTCGCCTTTTGAAGACCTTATCTTCATCGCCAGCCGTTTGCCCTGGTGGGTAAGCCTGCTGATCGCCTTGGCCGCAGGGCTGTACTTCCACTCTGTTGCCAATACCCTGTCGCCTACAGCGATAGACCATAAGAATTTTGGCCCTGCCATCGCCGGTCAGGTGTGGCGCAGCCTTGCTCTGTTCCTTCAATACATCATTCCCATTGCCTTTGTGCTGGGCGCCATCGGCTCCATATTCGGCCGAGCCAAGCGTCGCAAGCTGATGGAAGACGTCGCCTCCGCCACCAAGCCGGGCAAGACCCTCGACGGCATCACCTGGCAGCAGTTCGAGCAACTGGTGGGCGAAGCCTTTCGCCGGCAGGGTTTCACCGTCACCGAAACTGGCGGTAACGGCCCGGACGGTGGCATTGACCTGATCCTGCGCAAAGGCAGCGAGAAGCACCTGGTTCAGTGCAAGCAGTGGCGCTCACTCAAGGTTGGTGTTGCCGTGATTCGCGAGTTCTTTGGTGTGATGGCGGCAGAAGGGGCGGCTGGCGGTTTTGTCGTAACCTCGGGCACCTTTACTGATGAGGCCAAGACCTTTGCCAGTGGCCGCAATATTCGCCTGGTCGAAGGCGCCGAGCTCAATCGCTGGGTTGCGGCATCCCGCAGTACGCAAAACAAGCCTCCAGCAGTTACTCCAGTTCCAATAAAACCACTCCAACCTCAGCAGGCACTCGCGCCCAGTTGTCCGGTGTGTAATTCCGTCATGCGGAAACGGACTGCGAAGCGTGGCGCTAATGCGGGAAATGTGTTTTGGGGCTGTGTACAGTATCCTAAGTGTCGTGGAACGATTCCGGGTTGAGGGCTTCTGAGTGATTAATAGCCTACCTCTATAATGTTTCCGATATCGTGTGATTCAGTCCTTTGCCTAAATTTAGTGGACGACGTAAATGAAGAATTTTGATTCGCGCACTTACAGTATTAATGACTTCATTGAATGGCATGAGAATGGTCAGCTTGAATTGTCTCCTAAGTTCCAGAGGCGATCTGTGTGGACAGATACGGCCAGATCCTACCTCATGGACACAATTATTGATGGTAAGCCGATTCCTAAAGTTTTTATTCGTCAGAAAATAAACCCGCAAACCAGGAAATCTATTCGTGAAGTTGTTGATGGGCAGCAGAGATTAAGAACTATTCTGTCTTTTGTCAAGGATGGGTTTGTAATTAGTAAGCGGCACAATAAAGTATACGGTGGTCTCTATTTTAGTCAGCTGGATGGTGTTGATGACGATATCCAGTCTCAAATACTTAATTATGAGATTTCTGTCGATTTATTAGTGAATATGTCGGACCCCGATGTTCTTGATATATTCAGTCGATTGAATTCTTACTCTGTGACGCTAAACGAGCAGGAAAAAATAAACGCCAATCACTTTGGGCCATTTAAACGACTGGCTGACAATGTTGCTCATAAGAATAACGCGTTCTGGATCGATAATAAGATAGTTAGCGAGCAGAATGTTCTGCGCATGCATGATGTTCAGCTGACTGCGGATCTGCTAATCGGTATGGTTGAGGGGGTGCGCAGTAAAAAGCAAATAAGGAAATATTATGAGCAGTATGAACATGAGTTTGAATATGATACTGATGATTTAGAAGCTAGATTCCAGTCTGTAATAGATATTATTAAAGAGCTTTTTGATGATAACTTCAAGAAGAGGGAGTTTAGGCGGCCGCACGTTTTTTACTCCCTCTTTATGACTCTGTATCACATGCAGTATGGAGTTGAAAATCTTTCCTCCCCAAGGGTAGATATGAATCGTATTGGGTATGCGCGAATCTCTCAGAATCTCGAGCGCATTGATTATATTTTTGAAGAGGAGGATAAGCAGTTGTTGAGCCGAGATGAACGGCAGTTTCTTGAAGATTGTCGCCGGGCAACTACAGATACAGCGGTGCGCATCAGGAGAAGTGACTTCATAGCTGGGGTCATTGCGGGGTAGGTTATGTCGCTGGCTGATACGCTTTCCGAATTCAGAAGGGGGATTGCTCTAACTAATAGTTTTGTATCTATGGCTTATGAGCGAGACCAAAATGGGAATGATTTATTTGATGATGTAAAAAAGGATTTTGTTATTTCTTCATCCTTTCTGAAAATGTTTATATATTGGGAGTCTTTTTTGGAAGACTCTTTTGCGAAGTATCTTGCGGGCGAGTTGTCAACTGCGGGGACTCCTGCTCCTGGAATTGTTACTCCTGCAGATAAGCAGCATGCTATAAAAATTTTAGTGGGGACTCAGAAGTATGTGGACTGGGCGAATCATGAGATTGTAAGGAGGCTTGCAGGTATATATTTGGTTGATGGTAATCCACTTCTTACAAATCTATCGTCAATAGCAAGTGAGCTATCGGATTTGAGGACTATTCGGAATGCCGCTGCTCATTTGAGTAGTTCTACACAGGCGCAGTTGGATGCCTTGTCAACAAGAATACTAGGGCGCACTCAAAGAAGTACGACGGTCTCGGGTTTGGTTATGCAGTTGCATCCGGGGGACGCATCAAAAACTGTGCTCCAGTATTATCAGGATATGCTAGATATATGTGCAGACAATATTGCGGCAAATCGAGTGTGAGACTACGTTGTCTCTGTAAGTGAGTAAAGGGTTTGGTTATTGTGCTTATAGGTTGTAGTTATATTGTTTGGTTCTTTATTGTTCTTCAATGCTGCAAGGTTGAGTGCTCTCCTGAAGTGCTCGGGCATATGTCGCAGTTTTATGGGGATAAGTCACCATGTTTTCTCGCGTAGCCCTTCAATGCATTCCTTCACATCATCATCAATGACGTTCCCAGGCTTGATGCACTCTTTCATGCTCTTGCGGGTGCCGCGATTGGCTTCCCGCTCGCGCTGATCCTGCATCCTGAGGTTGGCGCGCGCACCTTCGGCCATCGGGCCTTTGCCGCCGGCCATGATCTCAGTGAAGGTTCTGCTTACGCTTTTACTGAATGCTTCCGCATAGGGGGTAACGGCTTCTGCCGCCTGGGTAGCGACGGGCTTTTCCTCATCGGCAAAAGCGGGCGCTGCCAGGATGAGTAAGGCGATAAGTGCTTGCTTCATGATGTTGCTCCGTTCCTTCGGAAATACCGCGACTCGTATGCCCGCCTAGGGTTGTGGCAAGGCTATGGTCATGCCGCCCAGCAGTGCGCCTACCGAAATCAGCCAGAGCAGGGTGCCGATCAGGCTCAGCACGCTGCCGCCGACGATGATGCCCAGGGCGATCTGCTTCCAGAGCCCCGCATATTGGTTAGGCTGATGCCGTCTGAAGGTCGGCGCCTCGCGCTCGGCCCGGATGTTTTCAAAGCTCTCTTTCACTCGATCTCTCCACCTTTCGGGCGTACCAGCGCTTAGTCACTTCCGTTGTGATTGCTATCCCGCGTTTTGACCGATCAAGTTTCGGTTGGCCTCGTCGTAGTCCGGGCTTGTTTGATCATTCTCTGGCATGACCTCGCCTGTAATCAGCCACCACCGGTAGCGTGGGAATACACGGCCGAGAATCTCGATCTCGTTGGCTCCTATCCTTGCCTTGCCTCGTTTGATGTTCTGCCAGCGGACGTATTCCGTCCCCCCGCTTTCCGCCAGCTCTTTCAAGCTCGCGCGTTCGAGAAGTTGAAGCCCTCTATCAGAAATGCCTTCGCTCATTAAAAAATGCCATGAATGTTCTATGTACACTCTGAGCCATTTGGGTACTATGTACATGTGTATCTAGTACATATTTTGCCGTGAAGGGCACAGCCATTTCGCCGGATTATAGGGGCTTTTACATGGAACAGTCTGGAGTAGTGGGGTTCAACGCACAGGGAAACGCAGAGCGCATCACCGACTTCCGTGATTCGCCTTTTTGCTCCCAGCTGGTTTTCGCCGAAATGCTCGGCATCGAAGACGTCACTCAGGACGTGGTGCGCGGGTGGGTTGAGTCGCAAGCCATCCCGACCGTGAAGATCGGCCGCCGGCGCGTGATCAACCTGCACCGCATCCGCCGCGACCTGGAGAAGGGCAAAACCATCTTTTGCGCCGGGGATTACGCCGATGAGTAGGGCAGATCAGCAATTCAAGCTGCGCATGCCGGCATCCGTTCGCGCTCAGTTGGAGCAGGCCGTCAAGCAGGCCCGCCGCTCTCTCAACGCTGAAATCGTCATCCGCCTTGAGGCGAACTTCGCCCAGGGAGAACCAAAGCAGGAGGCTTCGCTGTGATCTACGCCATTTCCGAGCGCCCAGGCGAGGGCATGACCTATGAATCAGTCCAGCTACAGCCACAAGCCGCATGCCGAGAACTGCGCCTGCTCTGTCTGCTGGTCCAAGGCCGAAATGGCCAGGTCCGATCCTTGCCCATCCACACCATGCGCCCTATGCCGCCGCGCCTCTGCGCTGCCGATTCGCGTCATCAAGATGGGCTTCGTAGCTGGCGCCTGGAAAGTCCTGCTCTCGGACTGGGCGGTGACACCGGCCTTTATCTGCGAGAAACACACGCCACCGCTCCAGCCGCCGAAGTACTGGCGCGTTGTGCAGGACAGCGGCGCCCCCATTCCATCGCTGCCGCCAGTGGATCTCTTCTATGACTTCTGAACAGATCGCCCTGCTCATCTTACTGGCGCCGGCTGCCTATATCGTCGGCCACGGCATCACCCGTTACCTGTGGCGCGAGTGGCTGGCCTGCTGGTTCGTCAAACCCGAACCTCGGCGCGCTTTTGCTTTTCCTTCTTCCCAGGTGCAAACCCGCTTTGCCCAAGGCCCGAGTGGGGCCCCACGTGTGGGGTCGAGGGCTGATAGATATCCACGGGCGCAGCCGGTGGGTATCTGTCCCAGGCAACGCGGGTTGCGCATCCATGCCCCGATCCCCAGCCCGCCCCGACGATGGAGCGGCTGACCAGCAGCCCCAGTGCTGACCCCGTAACAGCTCAACGCAAGACCCGGCTTTAACCCCCGGCAAGTCGAGATAACCCAGTAGGCCGAACTTCACAGTTCACCTGCTCGGGATCGCTCGGCCTGCTGATAGGCAAACCGCGCAATAACGCGCAACTCAACGAGGAAATACCAATGGCACGTTCAACTATGGAAGTTGCATTTCTCGGCACGCAGATGACCCAGGTCGATGACGCCAAATACGCCAAGATTTTCTATGGCGATGAACCGGACGGCAAAAGCGAGCACGGTCTTTCCATCATCGGCATGGCCATCGCCGAAGACGTGGCCGATGAAGTCTTCGCCGCCGGCGCCCAGTTCGACCCGCTGCAGAAGGTGCGTATCACCTTCGACGTAGCCCGAGGCGGGCAGAACAAGGGCAAAAATCTCGCCCTGCACATCGAAGCCGTGGACCCGCGCCCGACCACCCGCCAGACCCCGGCCAGCCCGCAACGGCCGGCCCAGCAGCCGTCGCCTGACGCGGCCAAGAGCTAAGGGGGAGGGCAGACCGTGCTGATCGTCGATCGCGTCATCTGCGACCTGTGCTTGGGCGACATGGGCCAACTGCACCACCAGCCCGCGCCCCAAGCCGATCTGCTGGCCGATCTGCGTTTGGCCCCGGCCTTCACCGTCTGCCCGGATTGCTGGGACTCCAGCGAAGTATCAAGCCCCGTGTTGATTGAGGGCGGGGCATGAATTTCCTGGCCTGTGAGGGCGACTGGTCGAAGGGCGCAGCTGGCGAACCCATCTGCACCGGCGCCTTGGTCTCCCTCACCCGCGAGGAAATGCAGGGCCTTAGCGGCTCTGCACTCACCTGGGATCAGGTAAGCGAACTGCAAGGCGAGGTCATCACCTTGTTCGCCCTGGCGTTTGGCTTCCTGGTCCTGAAAAAAGTCCTGAAATAGCGAGGTACACCACGATGAAACACCTGAAAACTCAGCTGCAGAACGTCGCGTCCGGCTTCGGCCGCCGCTCCCGTCAACTGGCTACCGGCGCTGCCGTTGGCTCCCTGGCACTGGCCGGCTCGGTGCACGCCGCCGTACCGACTGAAGCCACGGCCGCGCTCGATACCGCGGGTACCGACGTCGGCACCATCGGCTGGGCCGTGTTCGCCGTACTGATCGCCGCCATGGCCTTCAAGTACATGCGTCGCGCCCTGTAACCCGACCACACCGCACCTCACCAGTGCCGAAGCAAACCAACCCCGCTCCGGCGGGGTTTCTCTTTCAGGAGGACGCCATGGACTACCAACTGTACGTACTGCTGCTCAGCACCCTGGCGTTTTACCTCGTGTTCTTTGGGCGGGTTTGAATATGGCCGCTATTAGTCGGGTTTTATTGATTCTTGGCCTGTTGATATCGTTGTGCTGGGCTCAGGGGGTTAGTGCTGCGGATTTCTACTGGCAGCGCCCAGGCTATCCGCGCCAGGAAGCTACTCCTTCTGCTCTTTGTAATTACTACCGCACCACAATTGGACAATGCCAATACAGCGAGTGTTCTGGCGAGTTTGTCAGCAACAATACATTCAAGCTGGTTAAGCAGGCAGACACTCAGTTCAAGTGCGAATACTATTCGCAGCCGTCCAACTTTCAATACGGTTCTGTCGTTGCGGTGCGCGGTGGTGACTCGTGCCCGGCTGGCGCTAACTACAACTCCGCCACTGGTGCATGTGATCCTGCCCCTGTAGAGCCGCCACCATCGCCTGACGATTGCTCAACCAAATCCGGTCAATCTACCTCCTGGTCATTGCTGCGGCCTGATACCAACGGCCTCGGCAATATCGAATATGGCTGCTCTGATAGTTGTCGTATTTCCCTTGGCACCTCCACCTGTGCCGCTACGCCTGATGGGGCTACGCCTGGCATTTGTTATGGGACCGGCACCTTCACAGGCGCTGCTTGTTCTCCTGGCGATGAGCCCACTGGCGGTACGCCTCCAACCGATCCCAACAACCCCGACGATCCGCCGCCGCCTAATTGTGGCGACGGTTACAGCTGGTCTGGCACAACCTGCGTTCCGTCGGACGGTGGCAGTCCTGGCGACGGCGGCGACCCGTCCGACCCCTCTGATCCGTCGGACCCTGGCGATGGTGGTGATGGATCTGGAGATAGCGGTGGCGGTGGCGGTGGCGGTGGCGGTAGTGGTGGCGATGGTCCCGGTGATGGAAGCGGCGACGGATCGGGTGATGGATCGGGCGATGATGGCGGAGAAGGAGACGGCGAGGATGAAGGCGCCTGCGATCCCAAGACCGACCCGAACAAGTGCGGTGAAGCCAGCGTCGGTGGGGAAAGCTGCGAAGGGGTTCTGACCTGCTCGGGTGACATCATCCAGTGCGCCATCCTCAAGCAGCAAAAAGAGCTGCGCTGCCACGTCGAGAAGCAAGACGACTTCGCCAAGCAGAAGCCTGAAATCGAAGCGCTCCTGCAGGGTGACAAATTCAAGCTGCAGGACGGCGGCGAAATCGAACTGCCGTCCTTCATCAACCAAGGCACCCGCTTTCTGCCTTCCAGCTGCCCCGCGGCGGAAAGCTTCTCCTTGACGACTGCTGGCGGCCGTACGTTCGCCATCAGCTACGAACCCCTGTGCAATGTCGCCAGCGCGCTCAGTCCGTTGTTTCTGGTGGCTGCCAGTGTCTTTGCCGCTCTCTATGTCGGGCGCTCCGTAGGAGGTCAGTGATGCAATACCTGTTCATCGCCCAGTTGCTCATCATGATCGTCGGCCCCTTGGTAAAGATGGTCCTGCGCATCCTGGGCTTCGGCTTCGTCACCTATTTTGGCTTCAACCTGATCATTGGTCAGGCGCAGAGCTACGTATTCGCCCGCATGGGCGAAGCCGGCCCGATCATTCAACAGATTCTCGGCCTCGCCAAATTCGATGTGGTGATCAACATCTTCTTCGCCGCGATCGCCACCCGCTTCATTTTGGCGGGCATCGACAAGGCCACCGACCGCAAACGCAATCAGGTCTGGCACAAGCCGGGCGGCACCTCCATCGACGCCTAAGGGGAGCGAGCCATGCTCTACATTCGCACCGGTAAACCGGGTCACGGCAAGACCCTCAACACCATCCGCGAAGTCGACCAGAAGGCCCATAGCGAAGGCCGGGTGGTTTACTTCCACAACATCAACGGCCTCAAGCCTGAGCAGCTGCAAGCGCCCTGGTATCCCTTCGAAGATCCCGAGAAGTGGTACGAGCTACCCAATGACGCCATTGTCGTGGTGGATGAGGCCCAGGGATGGTTTGGCAGTCGTGACCCTCGTCAGCGCCCTCCAGAACACATCACCCGCTTCGAAACCATGCGTCACCAGGGCCATGAAGTGCATCTGGTCACCCAGGACCCGCGCTACCTCGATGTGCACCTGCGCCGCCTGTGCAACGGCCATGTCCACTACTGGCGGGTATTCAAATCCCAGCAACTGCTGCGCTTCGAGTCCGAAGCGGTGGTGGAAAAGGTCGAAGTGAAAACCAGCTTCAAGGATGCCGACAAGAAATCCCTGCGCCTGGATAAGCGCTACTTCACCGCCTACACGAGCAGCAACGCCAAGCACCACTTCCAGACCAAGCTACCGACCAAGTTCATCATGGCCGCGCTAGTCATCCTTGCCGCTGGCGTGCTGGTCTATCGCGCCTACGACCGCTACGCAGATGCCAAGACCGACAGCGGAACCCAGGCGGCCACCGCTACCAGCTCGGAAGCCGGGGGCGTGGTCGAACAGGTCAAGTCCACGGTGGGCGCGTTCATCACGCCGGTCGGCGCACCTGAGCAGGCCAGTCCGGAGCAAACGGTCGCTGGCTATTTGGCCAGTCGCCTGCCTCGGGTGCCCGACCTACCGTCCTCGGCTCCAGTCTATGACCACCTCACCGCTCCAGTCTCCCACCCCAGGCTCTATTGTCTGTCCAGTAGTGACCCCGAACTGGTGGCCAGAAGGCCGCCGCAGACGGTGAAGGATGGCGTGTCCTGCCAGTGCTACACGCAGCAGTCGACCAAATACCAGACCTCGTTCGACTTCTGCATCGGTGTGGCCCGGGATGGTTATTTCGATCCGACCGTTCCTGATCGCCAGCCAGCGGAAAACCCAATGCTTGCCCAGGCCGAACCGAGGCCATCAGCCCCAGTGCGCAATCCCGCTGCTGCGGCTGAGGGTAAGCCATCAGGAATCACCGTGACGCGTATTCCCTATGAGAAAGGCGAGTTCCTATGGTGACTGCTCAGCGCCTTCGCTCGGCGCTTTTGGGCGCAGGCGCGAGGGACGAGCGCCGCGCCAAAAGCGCGCGCTGACGTTCCTGTAACACGTCAGATAAACAGAAGTGAACGACCAGACTAAACCAGATTGAAGGGTGTGAAATGGCCAGAGCAAAGGACTTCTCCCGCATCGATATAGAAACCGGCTTGGAGAATTCGAAAAGTCGTCTTTTCGTCGATCCGGGCCATATGGGCTTCGTCGACCTGTCCGGCGTTCGCCTGCTGCGCTGTGGCGTCGATACGGTGCGTCAGCTGTACCGGGGCATGATCCGCCCGGAGATCATGGCGCTGTTTGAGACGCCGGGCGCCATGGTCGATTTTGCCGGCCAGCGCTGGCACTCCGGTCGCGTCGGCCGTGATTCGGGTTACCAGTACAAGCTGCAGAACGCCGACCTGGGCATCATCCTGTTGGTGAAGAATTTCAACTCCAAGCTCGATAGCATCGGCCCCCATCTGAAAATCGAAGTCTCGCCTCACGCCATCGACGCCTTCTCGCCCGAGCGTCTGCAAGAGCGCCTGGACTACTACGCCGACGCCGTGCTGACCCATCTGGAAATGAACCAGTGCGCGGTCCATCTGGCGTTGGACCTGCAGGGCTGGACGCCGCCTGCCGATCTGGTCGCCCGGATGCACTGCAAGGCGCGCACGCACCGCGACATATCCGGCATCAATGAAGTCCATTGGTCCACCAAATCCAGCGTCTACGGTCGCGGCGAAACCTCCATGTTCGGTTCCGCCGGTGGCGTTCAACTGGCCATCTACAACAAGACCGAACAGGCCCGCGCCACCGACAAGCTCGACTACTGGGAAAGCGTCTGGAAGCGCCGTGACAGCTTCGATGAAGGCGACCCGGAGAACTACGATCCGGCGCAAGACGTCTGGCGCGTAGAGCTGCGCTATCACCACTCAATCATCCAGCAATTCGCCAGCGGCTCTATCGACGTCCATACGGGGGAAGCCATCGACACGCGCTCCTATGCGGCGTTTTCGGGCCATCTGGACGGCCTATGGCGCTATGGCCTGGGGCAGTTCAAGTTGCTAGCCCGTCCCGGCTATTTCGAGCCGATATGGACCCTGATCCGCGATGACGTGCGGGTCGATCTGCCGGTGGACTCGTTGCTCGATCAGACCGAATACAAGCGTTACTACAAGACCAGCCGGGGCTTCTCCGGGAAGAACGTCGAGCTGTTCCTGGGAAACTTCGTCAGCCTACTGGCAAGGGAGCGGGTGGGCGCAAAAAAGGCCTTTGAAACCCTCCAGCAGTGGGACTGCTGGCCGGTGATCCGCGACCACTATGCCGCCAAGGACATGAGCGAGCACGACCTGTACAAGCACATCAAGGCGCTGCTCGAGGAGCGCAATGTCAGGTGGGGCAGGGCGGTATGACGGCACGCAAGGAGGGCAAGACCTGGACTGCTGATTTTTATGAGAATGGTCGTACCGGGCGCCGTATCAGGAAGTATGGATTCCTAACCAAGTCGGCGGCTCTGCGCTACGAGTCCGACTTCTTCGCGTCAATGAAACTGACTGGCAGGCCGCTCGATGATCGCCTCTCGGATCTCGTCACTGTTTGGTATGACTTGCATGGCTGCTCGTTAAAAGACGAAAAGGCTCGCCTCTCGCGCACTCTCGCTGTGGTGGAGCGCCTGGGTGACCCTCACGTATCTGACTTCGATGCCCTGGCCTGGGCTCGCTATCGCCAGTCACGCCTGAAAGATGCCACTCCCAGCACGGTCAATCATGAACAGCGCTACCTGTCTGCCGTGTTCTCCGAGCTGATCCGCCTGGGCGCATGGTCGGGTATCAACCCTTTGGCCAATGTTCGTCAGATCAAGACCGATCAGACCGAGCTGTCCTTCCTGACCCTGGAGCAGATAGGCCAGCTCCTTGAGGAGTGCAGGAAGTCGACGAACAACCACACCTATCCGGTTGCCCTAATCTGCTTGGCAACTGGTGCGCGTTGGGATGAAGCGGAGAGTCTGACGCGGGGTGCGATCTTCGGGGGTAAGGCCCATTTCCATCGGACGAAGAATCGGCAGTCTCGCTCGGTGCCGATACCCAAGGAAGTCGAGGACGCCGTGTTCAACGTGGCCATGCCTGGGAACGGTCGGCTCTTCATGTCCTGCCGTGCCGCATTCCGTAGTGCCTATGAGCGCTGTGGCTTCCAGACGCCGGGGCAGCTAACCCACATCCTTCGTCATACCTTCGCCAGTCATTACATGATGGCGGGAGGGGATATCCTCAGCCTGCAACGAATCCTCGGCCACTCCTCGATCACCATGACCATGCGCTATGCGCACTTGTCGCCGGATCATCTGGAGTCAGCGTTGAGGCTTTCGCCTCTTGCGCAAAGCGGAGCCTTCCGGGAGGACTAAGGTCAATGAGCTGCGGTGACTACGATTGGCGGCAGGCAGTCGATGTATTGCGAGTAGATCTCTCGTACGGGCGTAATCACTGTAATGTCGCCTGTGTGCATCGCCATCATAACTGCGGTCATGTGGCTCAACCCATTTGAATTCTTGACCACCTCGATGGCTAGCTCTACGGGAAAGCCTTCGGTGTGCCTCTTGAGTGGATGAATGCCCCCATGCACAAAGGAGTTCAGTGCATTGAGCGATACGCTCTTGAACTCAATGAGTTTGAGGTAGGCGTGGTGTGCTGACTCAATCGCCTGCAGCCTTCCAAGCATCTCATTCAGCCCGGGTAGCTTCTTCGCGGCGTGCTCACTTTCGGCGCTGAGTGGCTGGCAGAGCTGCTCGATTACCTTGTCGCTTGCGCAGTAAAGTAGCCACAGAGCTCTAGTCAGGGTCTCGTACTGAAGCCTGAGCAGGCTAGTTGCACTATTCGCATGGCCTCGGGCTATCAGGGCTCTTAAACCTTCTGCATGCTCCTGCGATAGTGAGCACATACAGAAGCTTGCTTCCACTCGCTCTGTTGGGTAGGGCTTAGTCCCGAGAAGTAGTCTGCTGTAGGCACGATGAAATTCGGCGGACCGGGAGAGGATTTGATCAAGCTCGATCGTCATTCCGTTTACTCAAGCGCCTGATAGGAGCGGCGGTGGTCGGAATGTAGTCTGTTTGTAGTCTGCCGGACAAACAAAAAAGGGCTTAGCTTTCGCTAAACCCTTGTTTTGTTTGGTGGCTACGCAGGGACTTGAACCCCGGACCCCAGCATTATGAATGCTATGCTCTAACCAGCTGAGCTACGTAGCCGAGTGGCGCGCATTATTCGCGGAAGGCGGGCTGCTGTCAACCCTGTTTCGCGAAAATTTCTGCGCGCGATCAAGCGCTTAGACGTTGAAGCGGAAATGCATGACGTCGCCATCCTTGACGATGTACTCCTTGCCTTCCAGGCGCCACTTGCCGGCTTCCTTGGCCCCCGCTTCGCCCTTGTACTGGATGAAGTCGTTGTAGGCGATGACCTCGGCGCGGATGAAGCCTTTCTCGAAGTCGGTGTGGATCACTGCAGCGGCCTGCGGCGCGGTGGCGCCGACGCGAACGGTCCAGGCGCGCACTTCCTTGACCCCGGCGGTGAAGTAGGTCTGCAGGTTGAGCAGTTCGTAGCCGGCGCGGATCACCCGGTTCAGGCCGGGCTCTTCCAGGCCCAGGGACTCGAGGAACATGTCCTTCTCCTCGCCGTCTTCCAACTCGGCGATTTCCGCTTCGATCTTGTTGCACACCGGGACGACGATGGCGCCTTCCTCGGCGGCGATGGCGTTGACCACGTCGAGCAGCGGGTTGTTCTCGAAGCCGTCTTCGGCGACGTTGGCGATGTACATCACCGGCTTGCTGGTGAGCAGGTGGAAGCCCCGGACCAGTTGCTTCTCCTCGTCGCCCAGGGTCTTCAGCAGGGTGCGCGCCGGCTTGCCTTCGCTGAAGTGCGGGATCAGCTTCTCCAGCAGGGCCTTCTGCGCCACGGCTTCCTTGTCGCCGCCCTTGGCGTTGCGCTGGACTTTCTGCAGCTGCTTCTCGCAGCTGTCGAGGTCGGCGAAGATCAGTTCCAGCTCGATGATTTCGATGTCGCGCTTGGGGTCGACGGTATTGGCCACGTGGATCACGTTGTCGTCCTGGAAGCAGCGCACCACGTGGGCGATGGCGTCGGTCTCACGGATGTTGGCGAGGAACTTGTTGCCCAGGCCCTCACCCTTGGAGGCGCCGGCGACCAGGCCGGCGATGTCGACGAATTCCATGGTGGTGGGGATCACCCGCTCCGGCTTGACGATGGCCGCCAGGGCGTCCAGGCGCGCATCGGGCATGGGCACGATGCCGCTGTTCGGCTCGATGGTGCAGAAGGGGAAGTTCTCCGCGCTGATCCCGGCCTTGGTCAGGGCATTGAACAGGGTAGACTTGCCGACGTTGGGCAGGCCGACGATGCCGCAGTTGAATCCCATGGTGTGTTCCTCGCGGAGGTGAATTCGGTGGGGAGAAGGTCAGGCTTTCTGGCTGTGCAGTTGCTGCATGGCCTTGGACCAGTCGCCGGCGAGCATTTGCGGTAGCACGCCGAGGGCGAAATCGATGCTGGTATCGAGCAGTTCCTGCTCGCTGCGCGGCGCGCGGCCGAGCACGTAGCCGGAAACCATGCTGCTGTGCCCGGGGTGGCCGATGCCGAGCCGCAGGCGATAGAAATTATTCTGATTACCGAGCTGGGCGATGATGTCGCGCAGCCCGTTATGTCCGCCGTGCCCGCCACCCTGTTTGAGTTTGGCGATGCCGGGGGGCATGTCGAGTTCGTCGTGAGCCACCAGGATCGCTTCCGGGGGGGTGCGGAAGAATTTCGCCAGCGCCGCCACGGCCTGGCCGCTGCGGTTCATGTAGGTGGTGGGGATCAACAGGCGAACGTCGCGGCCCTGGTGGCTGAACTTGCCCACCAGGCCGAAATACTTGCGATCGACGCTCAGGTTGGCGCCCTGGCTGGCCGCCAGGCGCTCAACGAAAAGGGCCCCCGCATTGTGCCGGGTCTGGTCGTATTCGGGGCCGGGATTACCCAGGCCAACGATCAGTTGTACGGCGGTCATGTCAGGAGCCCTTTAGTGAAAATAGCCCGGCCACCGAGGTGGCCGGGCTGTTTTCGGCGGTGCGAGGGTTACTCGGCAGCGCCTTCACCTTCTTCGTCTTCGACTTTGCTTTCAGCTTCGTCTTCTTCCTTCACCACGCGGGAAGCGTGGATGTTGGCCACGGCCAGGTCGTTGCCGTGAGCCAGTGCCACCAGCTCGACGCCCTTCGGCAGGGTCAGGTCGGACAGGTGAACGACTTGGCCCAGCTCGACCTTGGCCAGGTCAACTTCGATGAACTCCGGCAGGTCCTTCGGCAGGCAGGAAACTTCCACTTCCACCAGGGTGTGGGAGATTTCGCCGCCGCTCTGCTTGACGCCGACTGCGGTTTCTTCGTTGAGGAAGTGCAGCGGAACGTGAGCAGTCAGCTTCTGGCCAGCGATCACGCGCTGGAAGTCGGCATGCAGGACGAAGCCCTTGGCCGGGTGACGCTGCAGCGCCTTGATCAGGACGCTTTCGTTGCTGCCGGCGACGTTCAAGGTCAGAACGTGGCTGAAGGCCGCTTCGTTCTCCAGCAGCTTGGCGAAGTCCTTGGCCAGCAGGCTGATCGATTGCGGGGCTTTCTCGCCACCGTAGATTACGGCAGGAACCAGGCTGGCGTTACGACGCAGGCGGCGGCTCGCACCTTTCCCCAGGTCGGAACGCACTTCGGCATTCAGGGCAAATTCAGTCATTTCATTTCTCCAAAATAACCAAACCGTCCTTCACGCTTGCGACCAGCGACCGGACGGTTGGGCAAAAAGCCCCGCTCGAGGCGGGGCGCATTTCGTTCAGCGGTGATTCCGGGTTAACGGAACATCGCGCTGATCGATTCTTCATTGCTGATGCGGCGGACCGCCTCAGCGACTACCGGTGCGATATCCAGCTGGCGAATACGCGAGCAGGATTGCGCGGCGGCGGACAGCGGGATGGTGTTGGTCACCACCAGCTCGTCCAGCACGGAATTCTCGATGTTCTCGATGGCGCGACCCGACAGCACGGCGTGCGTGGCATAGGCGAAGACTTTGGCGGCGCCATGTTCCTTCAGGGCCTTGGCCGCGTGGCACAGGGTGCCGGCGGTGTCCACCATGTCGTCGACCAGGATGCAGGTGCGGCCTTCCACGTCGCCGATGATGTGCATCACCTCGGAGTGGTTGGCCTTCTCGCGACGCTTGTCGATGATCGCCAGGTCCACGCCCAGGGACTTGGCCACGGCGCGCGCACGCACCACGCCGCCGATATCCGGGGAAACGATCATCAGGTTGTCGAAGCGCTGATCTTCGATATCGTCGACCAGTACGGGCGAGCCGTAGATGTTGTCGACCGGGATATCGAAGAAGCCCTGGATCTGGTCCGCGTGCAGGTCGACGGTGAGAACACGGTCGATGCCTACAACGGTGAGCATGTCGGCCACTACCTTGGCGCTGATAGCCACGCGGGCGGAGCGCGGACGGCGATCCTGGCGGGCATAGCCGAAGTAGGGGATGACAGCGGTGATTCGAGTGGCCGAGGAGCGGCGGAAGGCGTCGGCCATTACCACCAGTTCCATCAGGTTGTCGTTGGTTGGCGCGCACGTCGGCTGGATCAGGAAGACGTCTTTACCGCGGACGTTTTCGTTGATTTCAATGCTGATTTCGCCGTCGGAGAACTTACCGACAGAGGCATCGCCGAGGGGGATGTGCAGCTGACGAACAATACGTCGCGCCAGATCGGGGTTAGCGTTCCCCGTAAAGACCATCATCTTGGACACGCGCAGTACCTGCCGGCTGAGGGTATACCTGGATGAGTATAGAAATGGCAGGGGCGGCTGGATTCGAACCAACGCATGCCAGGATCAAAACCTGGTGCCTTACCGCTTGGCGACGCCCCTGTATCGTGTGTAACCCAATGCTGTCAGTCGTACTCACAACGCCTGTGGCGTTGATGGCAGGGGCGGCTGGATTCGAACCAACGCATGCCAGGATCAAAACCTGGTGCCTTACCGCTTGGCGACGCCCCTAGTACAACTCACTCTTACGCATTCACTTCTTGGCCAGAGCTGCGAGCTTTCGATGCAACATCGAGATGTTGCGACCTTGAGCGACAAAGCTCGGCAAAGCGGCTGGAAGTTGGCGGGCGACTTTATCAGCATCGTCCCGGTTTGGGAAGCTCCCAAACACACAAGCTCCAGTGCCGGTTAATCTAGTTGGAACAAATTTGTTCAACAAGATCAAAGCGTTACGAACAGCTGGGTAACGCTTCTGGACAACCGGCTGGCAGTCGTTACGACCACCCCCCTCAAGAAGGCTGCGAACTTTAATGGGCGGCGTATCGCGTGTCAACTCGGGGTCGGAGAAAACTTCCGCTGTGCTGACAAGCACTTGCGGGATGGCCACGAGAAACCAGGGTTCGGCGAGCTCGACCGGGGTGAGTCTCTCGCCGACGCCCTCGGCGAAGGCGGCGCGGCCGCGCACGAACACCGGCACGTCGGCGCCGAGGCCGAGGCCCAGCGCGGCCAGGCGGTCCTCGTCCCAGTCCAGCTGCCAGAGCTGGTTGAGGCCGAGTAGGGTGGTGGCGGCATCCGAGCTGCCGCCACCGATGCCGCCGCCCATGGGCAGCTGCTTGTCCAGCCAGATGTCGGCGCCCAGTGGACAGCCCGACTGCCGCTGCAACTGCCGGGCGGCACGCACGATCAGGTTGCTGTCGTGCGCCACGCCGGATATCTCGGTGTGCAGGCGGATCTGTCCGTCGTCGCGCAGGGCGAAGCCCAGCTGGTCGCCATGGTCGAGGAACTGGAACAGGGTCTGCAGCTCGTGGTAGCCGTCGGCGCGGCGACCGAGGACGTGCAGCATCAGGTTGAGTTTGGCCGGCGCCGGCAGGGTCAGCTGGGCGGCGGCGGGAATGGCCGGCTGGATCATTGGCCGAGCTGGCGCGGTTGCCAGTCCTTGATCACCAGGGTGACCTGCAGGTCGTGGCCGTCGAGCTTGATGCGCTCGGGCAGCCAGTAGCCGTTCTGCTCGGTGTAGCGCAGGTAGTCGACCTGCCAGCCGTCCTGCTTCAGTTGCGCCAGGCGGCTGTCGCCGTCCAGGGTGACGCGACTCCTGCTGTCGGGCGAGGGCAGGCCGCGGATCCACCAGAGTAGATGCGAGACCGGCAGGTTCAGGCCCAGCTGCTGTTGCAGCAGGGCTTCCGGCGAGGCGGCCTGATAGCGGCCCTGGTTGGCCACTTCCAGGAGGATCGCCCCCGGCCGCCCGGTCAGGCGGGCGGCGCCGCGGCCCAGGGGGCCGGACAGGCGAATGTCGTAGTAGTCCTGGCGCTGCAGCCAGAACAGCGTGCCGCTGCCGGAGTCGCGCGGGGCACGGATGCCGACCTTGCCGCTGATCTGCCAGGCGTCGAGGGTGCTGACCTGCTGCTTGTGCAGCTTCCAGCGGGCCGGATCGCCGGCGCCTTCGAGCGCTTCGCGGGAGGTCAGGCCGGCGCAACCGGCGAGCAGGATGGACAGGCTGAGGAGGATGAGGGTACGGGCGAGCATCACAGGGTCTCGGAGCCGGTCAGGCGCAGCAGGGTGCTACGCAACACGGTGCTGTCGGGTTGATCCTTGAGGGCGCCGGCCCAGACTTTCCTGGCCTCGCGCTGCTTGCCCTGGGCCCAGAGCACTTCACCGAGGTGGGCGGCGACCTCATGGTCGGGGAAGCTGCGCAGGGCCTGGCGCAGCAGGCGCTCGGCCTCGTCCAGGTTGCCCAGGCGATAGTTGACCCAGCCCAGGCTGTCGAGAATCGCCGGGTCGTCCGGGCTGATCTGGTAGGCCAGCTCGATCAGTTCCTTCGCCTCGGCGTAGCGCGTGGTGCGGTCGGCCAGGGTGTAGCCGAGGGCATTGAGCGCCATGGCATTGTCCGGCTCGCGCTCGATGATGAAGCGCAGGTCCCGTTCCAGCTGGCCCAGGTCGTCGCGCTTCTCCGCCAGCATGGCGCGGGTGTAGAGCAGGTTGAGGTCGTCCGGGAACTGCTCGAGCGCCTGCGCGATCAGGGTCCAGGCGGTTTCGTGCTGCTGCTGCTTGGATAAGGCTTCCGATTCGATCAGGTACAGCTGGATGGCGTAGTCGGGCTGCGCTTCGCGCGCCTTGCGCAGGCGTGTCGAGGCCTCTTCGCCGCGCTGCTCGGCCAGCAGCAGTTCGGTCTGGCGCGCCTGGGCCGGCAGGTAGTCGTTGCCGGGGCCGACCAGGGCGTACTCCATCAGCGCGTTCTTCGGCTTCTTCAGCGCCTCATAGGCACGGGCCAGATTGAAGTGGGCGGCGTCGACATGGCTGCCACGCTCGACCAGTTCCTGCAGGTAGACGATGGCCTCTTTCCAGGCTTCCGCTTCCAGGCAGACCAGTGCCAGGGAGAAGCGCAGGTCATCATCCGTGGGGAATTGCTGCAGGAGCTTGGCGAACTCGCCCTTGGCGTCCTCCAGGCGGTCCTGGGTGACCAGCATGCGCGCGTAGGTCAGGCGCAGGCGCTTATCCTCCGGGTGGCGCTTGAGGCCCCGCTCCAGCAGTGGCAGCGCTTCATCGCCACGCTCGAGGCCCTGCAGCAGGCGCGCGCGCAGCAGCAGTGGCGCCACGTTGTCGAGCTTGGCGGCCTGCTCCTCGAGCAGCTCTAGGGCCTCCTGGGGGCGCTCGTCCTGCTGCAGCAGCAGGGCCTTGCCGAACAGCAGTTGGCCGTTGTCCGGGTGCTTTTCCAGCAGCTGGTCGAAGCTTTGCAGCAGGCCGGCGCGGGTGTCCGGGTCGGTTTCTGCGGCGGACAGGGCGAGGAAGTCGAAATGGGTATCGCCCTGGCGTTGCAGGACGCTTTCCATATAGTGCATGGACTCGTCGTAGCGCCCGGCGCGGGCTAGTTGCACGGCGGCGGCGCGCTGGGCGTCGAGGTTGTCGGGAGCGTTCTTCGCCCAGATCAGCGCGGTATCCAGGGCCGCCTGCTCGGCACCGAGGTATTCGGCGATGCGGAAGCCGCGCTCGGCGACCCCGGCGTCCTGGGTGGCGTTGGCCTGCTGCACGTAGTTGCCCAGGGCGATATCGAAGCGGTTGCGCTGCCCGGCCAGCTCGGCGGTGAGCAGGGCGAACAGGGTTTCCTGGCTGAACGAGGCATATTCCTTGGGCGTCGGCGCTTGCGTTGCCGGGGAGGCCTCCTCCACGGGCGGCGTGCCGTCCGGAACGGCAGGGCTGAGCACTTGGCAGCCGCCCAGCAAGGCCAGGGCGGTCAGTAACGCGAAGGATCTATTCATAGGGGCAAAGACGACTAACCTGCGGTCGGGGCATCATGACACAAGCCGTAGGGCAAGCCCATGGGGCAGGCCTCACGGCGCTGCAGTGGCGCACACGCTTGGCTAGGACAGTGGTCGGCGGTGGTTGTTCTCGTACCGGCGAAGTAGGACAATTGCGCGCTTCCCTCTTCTGTCAGCGACCTTGCATGGCCTTCATCGCCCTCGGCATCAACCACAAAACCGCCTCGGTGGACGTCCGCGAACGCGTGGCCTTCACCCCCGAGCAGTTGGTTGAAGCCTTGCAGCAGCTGTGCCTGCGCACGGCGAGCCGCGAGGCGGCGATCCTCTCGACCTGCAACCGCAGCGAGCTGTACCTCGAGCAGGACAGCCTGGCGGCCGACGCGGTGCTGGCCTGGCTGGCCGAGTTTCACCAGCTCAGCCTCGATGACCTGCGCGCCTGTGCCTATGTGCACCAGGACGACGCGGCGGTGCGCCACATGATGCGGGTGGCCTCCGGGCTGGACTCCATGGTGCTCGGCGAGCCGCAGATCCTCGGCCAGATGAAGTCGGCCTACGCCGTGGCCCGCGAGGCCGGTACCCTGGGGCCGCTGCTCGGCAGGCTGTTCCAGGCCACCTTCAGCACCGCCAAGCAGGTGCGTACCGATACCGCGATCGGCGAGAACCCGGTGTCGGTGGCCTTCGCCGCCGTCAGCCTGGCCAAGCAGATCTTCAGCGACCTGCACGACAGCCAGGCGCTGCTGATCGGCGCCGGCGAGACCATCACCCTGGTTGCCCGTCATCTATACGAGCAGGGCGTCAAGCGCATCGTCGTGGCCAACCGCACCCTGGAGCGGGCCAGCAGCCTGGCCGAGCAGTTCGGCGCCCACGCCGTGCTGCTCTCGGACATTCCCCAGGAACTGGTGCACAGCGACATCGTCATCAGCTCCACCGCCAGCCAGCTGCCGATCCTCGGCAAGGGTGCGGTGGAAAGCGCGCTGAAGCGGCGCAAGCACAAGCCGATCTTCATGGTCGACATCGCCGTGCCGCGGGACATCGAGCCCCAGGTCGGCAAGCTCGACGACGTCTATCTCTATACCGTCGACGACCTGCACGAGGTCATCGCGGAAAACCTCAAGAGCCGCCAGGGCGCCGCCCAGGCCGCCGAGGAGCTGGTCAGTGCCGGGGCCGAGGACTTCATGCTGCGCCTGCGCGAGCTGGCCGCGGTGGATGTGCTCAGGGCCTATCGCCAGCAGGCCGAGCGCCTGCGCGACGAGGAACTGGCCAAGGCCGTGCGCCTGCTCGGCCGGGGCGCCTCGGCCGAAGAGGTGCTGGCCCAGCTGGCCCGCGGGCTGACCAACAAGCTGCTGCACGCGCCCAGCGTGCAGCTGAAGAAACTCTCCGCCGACGGCCGCATCGATGCGCTGGCCGTGGCTCAGGAACTCTTTGCCCTCGATGAGGGCGTGCCGTCCGACAAAGGCCTGTGATGAAAGCTTCACTGATCAACAAACTCGACTTGCTGCAGGATCGTTTCGAAGAATTGACCGCGCTGCTCGGTGATGCCGAAGTCATAAGCAAGCAGAGCCAGTTCCGCGCCTATTCCAAGGAGTACGCCGAGATCGAACCGGTGATCCTGGCGTTTCGCGAGTTCTGCAAGGTGCAGGGCGACCTCGAGGGCGCCCAGGCGCTGCTCAAGGACAGCGACCCGGACCTGCGCGAGATGGCCGAGGAAGAAGTGGCCAGCGCCAAGGCCCAGCTGCTCGAGCTGGAAGACCGTCTGCAGCGCATGCTGCTGCCCAAGGACCCCAACGACGGGCGCAACGTCTACCTCGAGGTGCGGGCCGGTACCGGCGGCGACGAGGCGGCGATCTTCTCCGGCGACCTGTTCCGCATGTACTCGCGCTATGCCGAGAAGCAGGGCTGGCGGGTCGAGGTGCTGTCGGCCAACGAGGGCGAGCACGGCGGCTACAAGGAGGTGATCGCCCGGGTCGAGGGCGACAACGTCTACGCCAAGCTGAAGTTCGAGTCCGGCGCCCACCGCGTGCAGCGCGTGCCGGAAACCGAGTCCCAGGGCCGTATCCACACCTCCGCCTGTACCGTGGCGGTGCTGCCGGAGCCGGATGAGCAGGCGGCGATCGAGATCAACCCGGCGGACCTGCGGGTCGACACCTACCGCTCCTCCGGCGCCGGTGGCCAGCACGTCAACACCACCGACTCGGCGATCCGCATCACCCACATTCCCACCGGCATCGTGGTCGAATGCCAGGAGGAGCGCTCGCAGCACAAGAACCGCGCCAAGGCCATGGCCTGGCTCGCCGCCAAGCTCAAGGACCAGCAGGAGGCCGCCGCGCACAAGGAGATCTCCGACACGCGCAAGCTGCTGGTCGGCTCCGGCGACCGTTCCGAGCGCATCCGCACCTACAATTTTCCCCAGGGCCGGGTCACCGATCACCGCATCAACCTGACCCTGTATTCGCTGTCCGAGGTCATCGCCGGCGGCGTCGATGCGGTGATCGAGCCGCTGCTGGCCGAGTACCAGGCCGACCAGCTGGCCGCGCTGGGCGATTGAGTCCAGTGGTGCGCATAGTGCTCCCTACGGCGTGCCATGTAGGGTGCGCCGCGCGCACCAACCACCCTACGAGAGGAATATGGCCAGCATCGAATCCCTGTTGAGCGCGGCCGAGCTGCCCGACTCGCCGACCCCGCGGCTGGATGCCGAGCTGCTCCTGGCCAGCGCCCTGGGCAAGTCGCGCAGCTACTTGCACACCTGGCCGGAGCGCGAAGTCGAGGCCGCGCAGGCCGAGCGCTTTGCCGCCGACCTGGCGCGCCGCCGCGCTGGCGAGCCGGTGGCCTATATCCTCGGCCAGCAGGGCTTCTGGAGCCTGGAGCTGGAAGTGGCGCCGCATACCCTGATTCCCCGCCCGGACACCGAACTGCTGGTGGAGACCGCCCTAGCGCTGCTGCCGGCGACGCCGGCCAGCGTGCTCGACCTCGGCACCGGCAGCGGCGCCATCGCCCTGGCCCTGGCCGCCGAACGGCCGGCCTGGCGGGTCACCGGCGTGGACCGGGTGCCCGAGGCGGTGGCCCTGGCCGAACGCAACCGCCAGCGGTTGAAACTGAACAATGCCGCCTTCTGCGCCAGCCACTGGTTCGCCGCTTTGGGCGCCGGGCGCTATGCCATGATCCTCAGTAACCCACCCTATATCGCCGCCGATGACCAGCATCTGCGCGAGGGCGACCTGCGCTTCGAGCCGAGCAGCGCGCTGGTCGCCGGCGCCGATGGCCTGGACGATATCCGCGAGATAGTCGCCCGGGCCCCGGAGCACCTCGAAGCGGGCGGCTGGCTGCTGCTCGAGCATGGTTTCCAGCAGGCCGCGGCGGTCCGCAGCCTGCTGAGCGCGCGCGGGTTCGTCGAGGTGCAGAGCCGGCGCGACCTGGGTGGCCATGAACGCATCAGTCTGGGACGTTTTCACCATGAATGAGCCGAACACGCTGAACGATGAGGAGCTGCTGCGCTACAGCCGGCAGATTCTCCTGGCGCAGATCGATATCGAAGGGCAGCTGCGTCTCAAGGGCAGCCGCGTGCTGATCGTCGGCCTCGGCGGCCTCGGCTCGCCGGTGGCGCTGTACCTGGCGGCGGCCGGTGTCGGCGAGCTGCACCTGGCGGACTTCGACGCGGTGGACCTGACCAACCTGCAGCGACAGATCGTCCACGACAGCCCGAGCATCGGCCAGGGCAAGGTCGACTCGGCCATGGCGCGGCTGGCGGCGCTCAACCCGCAGGTACGCCTGCAGGCGCACCGCACCGCCCTGGATGCCGACTCGCTGGCCGCGGCGGTGGCGGCGGTAGATCTGGTGCTGGACTGCTGCGACAACTTCGCCACCCGCGAGGCGGTCAATGCCGCCTGCGTCGCCGCGCGCAAGCCCCTGGTCAGCGGCGCGGCGATCCGCCTGGAAGGGCAGTTGTCGGTGTTCGACCCGCGTCGCGACGACAGCCCCTGCTACCACTGCTTGTACGGCCATGGCAGCGAGGCCGAGCTGACCTGCAGCGAAGCCGGGGTGGTCGGTCCGCTGGTGGGCCTGGTCGGCAGCCTGCAGGCGCTGGAGGCGTTGAAGCTGCTGGCCGGCTTCGGCGAGCCGCTGATCGGTCGGTTGCTGCTGGTCGATGCCCTGGGCTCGCGTTTTCGCGAACTGCGGGTCAGGCGCGATCCGGCCTGCAGCGTCTGTGGCGGTGGCCATGGCCGATAACGCGCCGGTCGGGGTATTCGACTCCGGCGTCGGCGGCCTCTCGGTGCTGCGCGAGATCCGCGCCCTGCTGCCATCTGAGTCCCTGCTCTACGTGGCCGACAGCGGCCATGTGCCCTACGGCGAGAAGAGCCCGGAATTCATCCGCGAGCGCTGCCGGACGATCGCCGATTTTCTCCTCGGGCAGGGCGCCAAGGCGCTGGTGCTGGCCTGCAACACCGCCACCGTGGCCGGTATTGCCGAGCTGCGCGAGCTGTACCCGCAGCTGCCGATCATCGGCATGGAGCCGGCGGTCAAGCCGGCGGCGGCGGCGACCCGCGCCGGGGTGGTGGGCGTGCTGGCCACCACCGGCACCCTGAAGAGCGCCAGGTTCGCCGCCTTGCTCGACCGCTTCGCCAGCGACGTGCGGGTGGTGACCCAGCCCTGCCCGGGTCTGGTGGAGTGCATCGAGGCCGGCGAGCTGGACGGCGCGGCGACCCGCGAGCTGCTCCAGGGCTTCGTCGCCCCGCTGCTGGCCGAGGGCTGCGATACGCTGATCCTCGGCTGCACCCATTACCCCTTTATCAAGCCATTGCTGCGCGAACTGCTGCCGGCTTCGGTCAGTCTGATCGATACCGGCGCGGCGGTTGCTCGGCAGTTGCAACGGCGTCTCGACGAGCAGCGGCTGCTGGCCGCTGGTCCGGCGCGGGCCGGGCGCTTCTGGAGCAGTGGCGATCCCGGGCAGATGCAGGCGGTGCTGCCACTGCTCTGGGGCGATGCGGCGGACGTCAGCCGGCTTTGACAGCCCCGGGCGGCGATGCTGTTATGCAATAGTCTGCTTGTATTAATAACCAAGACTTCGATACTTTCAGGTGACTGCACGGGGATGCCCCGGACCTGGTGATAAAAGGAAATTTACAATGAAGAAGTTGTTCGCTTTGGCTGCCCTTGCAGCCGTGACCATGGGATCAGTGGTGTCGGCGCAGGCGGCCGATGTGACCTTCTCCGTAGGCAGCACCGACGAGTCGACCATGGTCTACCGTCTCGGTACCCAGTTCGACTTCAGCAGCCGCTGGTTGGAAAGCGGCACCGGCCATCTCGGCGGCTACTGGGATGCCGGCTACACCTACTGGCAAGGCGATGAGTCGGCCAGCAACCACAGCCTGTCGTTCTCGCCAGTGTTCGTTTATGAGTTCGCCGGGGACAACGTGCGGCCCTACATCGAGGCCGGCATCGGCGTGGCCTTCTTCTCCAGCACCGAGCTGGAGGGCAGCAAACTGGGTTCGTCCTTCCAGTTCGAGGATCGCCTCGGCGTCGGCCTGCGTTTCGCCGACCAGGAGGTTGGCCTGCGCGCCTGGCACTACTCCAATGCCGGGCTCAAGGAGCCGAACAATGGCATCGAGGCCTATACCCTGCATTACCGCATGGGTTTCTGAGGCGCGGCGTCAGATCGAAAAAAACCGGGCCATGGCCCGGTTTTTTCGTTTCGGCGGGGCACCCTCAGCGATAGATGCCGGCCATGCCCTGGCGTTCTTCCAGGCACTCGCCCGAGCCCATCTCGAAATCACGGCAGATCTGCGGGCGCTGTTCGTAGATGCTGCAGCGCATGCTGTCGCGGTCCAGGGCCGCGCACCAGCCGTCGTCGAGGCGGCGCATCACCTCGCCACCCCAGGCATCGGTGCCGATGAAGCGTTGCGGCACGCCGGTGTCGCTGATCAGCATGACTTCCAGCTGGCAGCAGCAGGCGGCGCAGTTCGAGCAGCTGACGGCCGGCTCATCGGGCAGTTGGGTGTGGGCAATGGGCGGGAGATGACTCATGGGCCGCAGTGTACGCCAGCCATGGTCGCTGCGGCGCTCAAGCCGACCGGCGCGCGCGCAGGCTCTGCTGGTACTGGCTGCGATAGAGCCTGGCGAAACCGTGCAGCACGGGCATCACCAGGGCCCAGATCAGCGCCACCAGGGCCAGGGTCGGCCAGGTGCCATAGGGCAGGGTGACGTCGGCCAGCTGGGCGCCGGCATAGTAGGACAGCGGCCCGCCGACGGCGCCGAGCAGGCTGCCACGCCACCAGGGTTGCGCCGTCCAGGCCAGGCAGTGGTTGAGGGTGGTCGCCAGCAGCAGCCAGAGCAGCGCCAGCCACAGCGGGATCAGGGTGCGCGGCTCGCCGAAGTCGAACACCCCGAGGTTGAGCAGAAAGCTGTCCAGGGCGCTGCCGGCGAGGAACACGCTGAACAGCAGCTTGCCTTCGGCGGCCCAGCTGGCGGTCCACAGCAGGTGCACCGCGACGGCCAGGGCCACCAGCAGCAGCCAGGGGCCGCCGCCCAGCACGCAGGCCAGCCAGCCGAGTTGGAACAGCAGGGCGTTGGCGATCAGTTTAGGCATCCAGGCGTCCCAGTAGCGGTTGCGGTCGCGCCGCCGGCTTGGCCAGCAGCAGTTGAGCGGTGCCGATGGTGCGCTCGATGAAGCCGCCCTCGCAATAGCACAGGTAGAACTCCCACAAGCGGTAGAAGTGCTCGTCGTAGCCGAGTTGCTCCAGCTTGTGCCGCGCCTGGCGCAGGTTGTCGTGCCACAGGCGCAGGGTGCGGGCGTAGTGCAGGCCGAAATCCTCCATGTGATGCAGGTTCAGGTCGGTGCGGCTGCCGACTATCTCCAGCATCTTCTGCAGCGAGGGCAGGGCGCCGCCGGGAAAGATATAGCGCTGGATGAAGTCGACGCTGCGCCTGGCCTGCGCATAGCGCTGGTCGCGGATGGTGATGGCCTGCAGCAGCATCAGGCCGTCGTCCTTGAGCAGCTTCGCGCACTGCTGGAAGTAGGTGGGCAGGAAGCGGTGGCCGACCGCCTCGATCATCTCGATCGACACCAGCTTGTCGTACTGGCCGGCGAGGTCGCGGTAGTCCTCCAGCAGCAGGGTGACGCGCTCGCCCAGGCCCTGCTCGGCGATGCGCCGGGCGGTGTAGTCGTACTGCTCGCGGGACAGGGTGGTGGTGGTGACCCGGCAGCCATAGTGGCTGGCCGCATAGATCGCCATGCTGCCCCAGCCGGTGCCGATCTCCAGCAGGTGGTCGTCGGGGCGCAGGGCCAGCTTCTGGCAGATGCGTTCGAGCTTGTTCAGCTGGGCCTGCTCCAGGCTGTCGTCGGGGCCCTCGAACTGCGCCGCGGAATACATCATGGTCGGGTCGAGGAACTGCTCGAACAGTGCATTGCCCAGATCGTAGTGGGCGGCGATGTTCTTGCGCGAGCCGCGCCGGGTGTTGCGGTTGAGCCAGTGCAGGCCCTGGATCAGCGGCCGGCCGAGGCGGGCCAGGCCGCCCTCCAGGGCATCGAGCACCTCGAGGTTGCTGACGAACACGCGCACCACCGCGGTCAGGTCCGGGCTGCTCCAGTAGCCATGGATAAAGGCCTCGCCCGCGCCAATCGAACCGTTGCCGGCGACCAGCCCCCAGACGGCGCCGTCGAGCACCTCGATCTGCGCGCTGAGGCTGGCCTGCGGGTCGCCGAACGCCAGGCGCTGCTCGCCCTCGATGATCAGCAGGTGGCCATGGCGCAGCTGGCTCAGCTGGTGCAGCACGGCGCGGCGCAGCAGGCCGGCGCCGAGGCCCTGGCCGGCGACCAGGGAGTATTTTCCGGTGGTTGGGCTAGTGCTTTTCATGGGATACGTCCTTCGCGTGTGCCCGGGCCGTGCGGAAGCCGTCGTCCGCGACCTGGTGGCTGAACAGGGGAGTGCGTTTGAGCAGCAGGCGCAGGGCCTGCCAGTAGATGGCGGCGAGGGTCTTGCCGGTCATCCAGGGGAAGCGCAGCAGGTAGCGGTGCAGGCTGGCGCGGTCGAGGGGCTCGCGCTGCAGGCTGAGGCTGGCGTCGAACAGCTTGTCCTCGCCCTGCCAGTCGGCCATGTGCAGGCCCAGGCGCTGGCCGGGCGCGGCGAAGCTCATGCGGTATTGCAGTTCGCGGGGCAGGAACGGCGAGACGTGGAAGGCCTTGGCCACGGCGACGTGCTGCTGGCCCGCGCCTTGTGCCGGCAGCACGTAGTGGTAACGCTCGCGCCAGGGCGTGTTGCTGACTTCGCAGAGGACCGCCGCCAGGCGCCCGTCGGCCTCGAAGCAGTAGAAGAAGCTCGCCGGATTGAACGCCAGGCCCCAGCTGCGCGGTTGGGTCAGCAGGCGGATCGCCCCCCCGGGCGCCTCGCCCAGGGCCTCGGCGACCCGCTGGCGTACCGCGTCGACCAGGCGCATGCCGTGCCTGGTGAATTCCGGCAGGTAGTCGCTTTCGCGGAAGGCGAAGGGCGCCCAGCGACCGCCGCCGGCCAGGGGCGAGAGTGCCAGCACCTGCTCCTGCTCGGCCAGGTCCAGGTACAGCAGGCCCATGCGGTAGCGGAAGCTATGGCTCCTGGGGGCGAAGCGCCGGTGCTGCACCCAGCCGCTGTACAGGGCGCTGTGCATCAGAGTTCCTCGCCGAAGGCGCGGGCCACGCGCAGGGCGCTGACCACCCCGTCCTCGTGGAAACCGTTGGCCCAGTAGGCGCCGCAGTAGTAGCTGTGCTGGGCGCCGAGCAACTCCTGCCAGCGCGCCTGGGCGGCCATGCCGGCCAGGCTGTACTGCGGATGGGCGTAGCGGTAGCGGCCGAGGATCTTGTCCGGGTCGATCGCCGCGGTCTGGTTGAGGCTGACGCAGAAAGTGGTGTCGCTGTGGATGCCCTGGAGGATGTTCATGTTGTAGGTCACCGCCGCCGCCTGCTCGCTCGGCCCGCCCAGTCGATAGTTCCAGCTGGCCCAGGCCAGGCGGCGCCGGGGCAGCAGGCGGGTGTCGGTGTGCAGCACCACATCGTTGTCGGCGTAGGGCAGGGCGCCGAGGATCTCCCGCTCGGCCTGGCTCGGCTGGGCCAGCAGGGCCAGGGCCTGGTCGCTGTGGCAGGCCAGCACCACCTTGTCGAAGCGTTCCGTGCCGGCGGCGCTGTGCAGGGTCACGCCCGTCTCGTAGCGCTCGATGCGCTGCACCGGGCAGTTCAGGCGGATGCGCTCGGCGAAGGGGGCGCTGAGCGGCGCCACATAGCTGCGCGAGCCGCCTTCGATCACCCGCCATTGCGGGCGGTCGCTGACCGACAGCAGGCCGTGGTTCTTGAAGAAGCGCACGAAGAACTGCAGGGGGAAGTGGAGCATCTCGGCCAGGGACATGGACCAGATCGCCGCGCCCATTGGCACGATGTAGTGCTCGATGAAACGGCTGCCGTAGCCGCCACGCTGCAGGTAATCACCGAGGGTGACATGCGCCTCCATGCGCCCGGTGCCGAGGTCGGCGAGGGCTTCGCGGTTGAAGCGCAGGATGTCGCGCAGCATGCCCCAGAATACCGGCGACAGCAGGTTGCGGCGCTGGGCGAACAGGCTGTTGAGGTTGTTGCCGTTGTATTCCACGGCGCTGTGCGGATCGCGCACCGAGAAGCTCATCTCGGTGGCTCTGGAGGCGACGCCGAGCCGGTCGAGCAGGCGGATGAAGTTGGGATAGGTCCAGTCGTTGAACACGATGAAGCCGGTATCGATGGCGTAGTCGCGACCGTCCACCCGCACATCGACGGTATGGGTATGGCCGCCGACCCAGTCGCCGGCCTCGAACAGGCTGATGTCGTGACGCCGGTTGAGCAGGTAGGCGCTGGTCAGGCCGGCGATGCCGCTGCCGATGATGGCGATCTTCATGGGCGTTCCTTCGACGATGTTTCGCGGCGCGCCATGCGTCGGCCGATGGCCAGTTGCAGGCGCCCCGGCAGGTGGGCGAGCAGCCGCAGCGCGGCGATGAACGGCCGCGGGAAGGCGATCTCCAGTGGCCGCTTGTCCAGGCGGCTGGCGATATGGGCGGCCGCCCGCTGCACCGGCCAGCGCATCGGCATGGGGAAGTCGTTCTGCCGGGTCAGGGGCGTGTCGACGAAGCCTGGGCTGACCAGGGTGACGTCGATGCCTTCGTCGGCCAGGTCGATGCGCAGCGCCTCCAGCAGGTAGCGCAGGCCGGCCTTGGAGGCGCCGTAGGCCTCGGCGCGGGGCAGGGCCAGGTAGGTCACCGAACTGCCGACGCCGACCAGGTGCGGCTGCCAGCCGCGGCGCAGCAGCGGCAGGGCGGTCTCGATGCAGTAGCTGGCGGCGAACAGGTTGACCCGCATCACCCGCTCGATCATCGCCGCCTCGAAGGTCCGGGCATCGACGTATTCGCAGGTGCCGGCATTGAGCAGCAGGGTATCCAGGGCACCCCAGCGCGAAGCGATGCGCTCGCCGATGTCGCGCACCTGCTCGGCGTCGCCGAGATCGCCGGGGGCCAGCAGCACCTGTTGTGGATAACGGTCGGCCAGGGCGCGCAGCGGACCCGGGCGGCGCGCGCTGAGCGCCAGGCGGTGGCCAGCCTTGAGCAGCAGTTCGGCCAGGGCGGCGCCGATGCCACTGCTGGCGCCGGTGAGCCAGATGCGTCGCGATTCGCTGTTCATGCCAACCTCCGCTTCAGCCAGCGGATCAGCCGGCCGATCAGGGGCGCGTGCTCGTAGAGCAGGGCGCCGGCGTCGAAATAGTCGCGGTGGCGATGGACCTTGCCGTTCCACAACAGATGGGAGCAGCCCTCCACCCGGATCAGCTGGCCACCGGCCAGGCGTGGATGGCGGTAGCTCATGGTCCAGCGCAGGTAGCCCTCGCCCTCGCGGACCTGGTCGAAGCCGTAGAAGTCGAAGCGCAGGTCGCTGACGTTGGCGTACAGCTGGGCGAAGTAGCGGTGCAGGTTGTCCAGCCCGCGCACCTCGTGCAGTGGATCGCAGAACAGCGCATCGTCGCTGTACAGCTGGCCCAGGCGCTCGAGGTTGTCCTTGTCGAGGCTGGCGAAGTCCTTGGCGAAGCGGCGCAGGAAGTCGCTCATCAGCTGGCCTCCCGAAGCAGCGGCGGCAGGTTCTTGAAGGCCGCCAGGGCCCGTTCGCGACTGTGGCTGAGGTCGACGATCGGCCGTGGATAGTCGAGCGAGTCGAACAGCCCGCCGCGCACCGTGCTCGGGTCATGGATGGCCTTGTCGTCGAGCCCGGCCAGCTCCGGCAGCCAGTGGCGGATGAAGCGGCCCTGGGGATCGAAGCGCCGCGACTGGCTGACCGGGTTGAACAGGCGGAAGTAGGGCACCGCGTCGGTGCCGGTGGAGGCGCTCCATTGCCAGCCGCCGTTGTTGGCCGCCAGGTCGCCGTCGATCAGCTGGCGCATGAAGTAGCGCTCGCCGGCGCGCCAGTCGATCAGCAGGTTCTTGGTCAGGAACATGGCCACGACCATGCGCAGGCGGTTGTGCATCCAGCCGGTGGCGTGCAGCTGGCGCATCGCCGCGTCGATCAGCGGGAAGCCGGTGCGGCCCTGCTGCCAGGCGGCGAGCTCGTCCGGGGCGTCGCGCCACGGCAGCGCCTCGGTCTCGGGGCGGAAGGCGCGGTGCCGCGAGACGCGCGGGTAGCCGACCAGGATGTGTTTGTAGAACTCGCGCCAGAGCAGCTCGTTGATCCAGGTGACGACGCCGTTGTTGCCGCCATCGAATTCGCCTTGGTTGACCTGCAGGGCGGCGTGCAGGCACTGGCGCGGCGACAGCACGCCGGCGGCGAGGTAGGCCGACAGCTGGCTGGTGCCGGGCTTGGCGGGGATGTCGCGGGCGTCCTGGTAGTAGTCGATCTGCTCGTCGGCGAAGCGTGCCAGGCGCTCATGGGCGCTGGCCTCGCCGGCCGGCCAGAGCTGGCGCAGCGCCTCGGCCGCCGGGCCGAAACCGGCGACAGCGGCGGGCACGGCATCGCTCGCGAGCGCCAGGGGCGCCTGCGCCGCCGGGGTCGGCAGCAGGGGCGGCAGGGCGGTGTGCAGGCGCTGGTAGCAGAGCTTGCGGAACTGGCTGTAGACCTTGAAGTAGCCGCCGGACTGGGTCAGCAGGCTGCCCGGCTGGAACAGCAGCTGATCGAGGTGACCGTGGAAGGCCACGTCCTGTTCGTCGAGGCGCCGGGCCACGGCCTGGTCGCGGCGCTGCTCGTTGATCCCGTACTCCTCGTTGACCCGCACGGTGCTGATCCGCAGCTCGCGGCACAGCGCGCCTATCACGTCGGGCGCGGCGTCCCAGCTGTCGGCCTGGCGGATCAGCAGCGGCACGTTGAGCCGGCCCAGGGCGGTGGACAGCTCGGCCAGGTTGCGCAGCCAGAAGTCGACCTTGCACGGCGCGTCGTCGTGCCGCTGCCACTGGCCGGGGCTGAGCAGATAGAGCGCCACGGTCGGCCCGGCCGCCATGGCGGCGGCCAGGGCGCTGTTGTCGCGTACGCGCAGGTCGCTGCGCAGCCAGATCATTTGCCGCATGGGGTCACCTGTGAAGGGGCCTGTAGGTTGAGCTGGTCCAGCGCTCGCAGCGCCGCCAGCGGGTCTTCCGCCAGGCGCAGGTCGGCGCGCGCGGCGGTCAGTTCGGCCAGGGCCTGTCGATGAATGCGTACCGCCGGCCCGGCCAGCACCGTGGGGCAGCGGCCGGCGCCGAGCAGGCGTGGCAGCTGCTGGCCGTCGAGGGCCTGGCTGGCGTACAGCAGCAGGGCGCAGGGGCGGATGCGTTCCAGGGCCAGGCCCAGCTCGGCGGTCGGCACCGGCCAGTCGAACACTTCCACCGCATGCCCGGCACTGCTGGCCAACCAGGCGCTGAGCCACAGGCCGGGCTCCATCGGCGGTTCGCATAGGTTGATCAACAGCACCGGCGCGCCGCCATGCAGGCGGTTGTTGTGGTACAGGCGCGCGCCGAGCTTGCTGCGCAGCCAGGAGAGGAAGAACACCCGCTCCAGCTCCGCGCCGAACTGGCCGCGCCAGCGCAGTTCCAGGGCCTGCAGCAGCGGCAGTAGCAGTTGCTGGCACAGGGTCTGCGGCGGGTACAGCGCCATTTCGCCATTGAAGCAGTCGTCGAGGCGGCGTTCGGCCAGGTCGCCGATGGCCGCCAGCAGCTGGTCGCGCTTCTGACCCCACTGCGACAGGTTTTCCTCCGGCGCGCTGCGTTCCGCTTGCAGCAGGCCCTTGACCTGGCTGACCGAGACGCCGCGCTCGAGCCAGGTAAGGATCGCCTGGACCCGAGCGATGTGCGCTTCGGAGTAGAGTCGATGGCCCTTGGCGGTGCGGTGCGGCACGATCAGGCCATAGCGGCGCTCCCAGGCGCGCAGGGTGACGGCATTGACGCCGGTCAGCCGCGCCACCTCGCGGATCGGCAGCAGGCCCTCGCCCAGCGCCTCGCTGGCCGGGTCGCCGCCGGGGGCAGCAGGGCGGGCTTCGCCGTTCATAGGGCGTTGCGCAGGCTGAGGTTTTCCGGATGGGGCTGCAGGTAGGCCTGCTGCGCCACGTAGGCGTCCGGGTGGCGGCGGAAATGGTGCTTGAGCAGGGTCAGCGGCACCACCAGCGGCACCATGCCGTCGCGGTACTGGCCGATCAGCTGGTGCATCTCCTGGCGCTCTTCGCGGCTCAGGCCCTGCTTCAGGTAGCCGCACAGGTGCTGCAGCACGTTGCTGTGGGTGCCGCGGGTGGCGCACTGCTTCAAGGCGGCCATCAGCTCGCTGAAGTAGCGCGGCGCCAGTTGCGCCAGGTCATGCCGGCCGAGGTCGCCGAGCAGTCGGCCGAGGGCCTTGTACTGCAACGGCGCGGTGGCCATCAGCAGGTACTTGTAGCGCGAGTGGAAGGCGATCAGGGTCTTGCGCGTCAGGCCCTCGTGCAGCAGGCGCTGCCATTCGGCGTAGGCGAATACCCGGGTGAGGAAGTTCTCGCGCAGCACCGGGTCGTTGAGCCGGCCATCTTCTTCCACCGGCAGATCCGGGTGCCGTGCGATCAGGGCGTTGGCGAAGATGCCCCGGCCACTGGCCTCGCTGGGCCGGCCGCGGTCCTGGTAGACCTTGACCCGTTCCATGCCGCAGGACGGCGACTTCTGCATCAGGATGTAGCCGCAGATGCCGTCCAGTTCCTCGGCCATGCGCGCACCGTAGGCCGCCAGGCGTTCGGTCACATCCAGGGTCGGGTCGACCGTGCCGACTGCGCGCGGCGCCTGCGGATCACCGACCAGGCGGATGGGTTCGCGCGGCGTGCCGAGGCCGATGGCGACCTCCGGGCACAGGGGGACGAAGTCGAAGTGTTCACCGAGTACCTGGCTGCACAGGCGCGATTCCTTGTGCCCGCCGTTGTAGCGCACGGTGTTGCCCAGCAGGCAGGCGCTGATGCCGAGCTTGGGTCTGGCGTGGTGGGCTTGGGCAAGGGACATGGCGCGACCTCCGATGAAGACTTGTACAGGTAATATTTCCTGTACAACCTGTGTCCATCATAGGAGTGGGGCTGGCCTTGTACAAGTATTTTGTACAAGATTTGTATAGGTCGTGTGTGGGGAGGGGGGTTACTGCCAGCCCATGCGCCAGTGCCGGGCGTCCTGCAGGGCGCGCCAGGGCAGGCGCTGGTTGCGTTGACTGAGCACCGCCTGCAGCTCGACCGCGACGACGTTGTCGTCCTCGTCGCGCAGCAGTTCGATGACCAGGAAGTGCTTCTCGCGGTTCTGTGGCTGCACCGCTGTCCACTTGGACAGCAGCAGCTTGCGCGGATTGAGGCGGTGGCGCGGCAACCCGGCGTTCATCGTCCCGCTCCGGCTCCGCTCACTGCAGGTGGCCGAGCAGCTTGCGCGCCGCCTCGTGGCCGCTCAGCCAGGCGCCCTCGACGCGACCGGACAGGCACCAGTCGCCGCAGGCATACAGCCCCAGGTCGGCATCGGCCAGCGCGCCCCACTGGTGGGCGTTGCCCGGGCGGGCATAGAGCCAGCGATGGGCCAGGCTGAAGGACGGCGCCGGCACGGTGCAGCCGATCATCTCGGCGAAGGCGCCGAGCAGGTGCTCGATCACATCTTCCTTGGGCAGGTCCAGGTGCTGCTTGCTCCAGCTGCTGCTGGCGTGCAGCACCCAGGTGTCCAGGGTGGTCTCGCGGCCGGGCTTGCTGCGGTTGCGCGCCAGCCAGTCGAGGGGGCTGTCGTGCACGAAGCAGCCCTCCACATCGGTGTCCAGGGGGCTGTCGAAGGCCAGCGCGGCGGCCCAGGTCGGCTCCATCGGCACGCTGGCGGCGGCCGCGGCGAGCTTGGGGGCGCTGGCCAGCAGGGCGCTGGCCTGGGGCGCCGGGGTGGCGATCAGGACATGGCTGAAGGGGCCGTGGCTGCGCCCGTCGGCATCCTGCAGGTGCCAGTACTGTTCACCGCGGAACACCTCGGTGATGCGGCAGGAGAAGTGCACCGGCAGGGCGCCGAGCAGGGCGCGGGTGATCGCGCTCATGCGTGGGATGCCGACCCAGCGCAGCTGCTCGTCCGGCGAGGAGGCGAGCTGGCCGTCGCGGTAGTGGTAGAGGCTCGGTTGCCATTCGGCGACCCAGCCGCGGGCCTGCCACTGCTGGACCGCCTCGACGAAGCGGCGGTCGCGCGCGGTGAAGTACTGCGCGCCCAGATCGAGGGCGCCGGCGTCGCTGCGCCTGCTGGCCATGCGCCCGCCGCTGCCGCGACTCTTGTCGAACAACTGCAGCTCGTGGCCCGCGGCGTGCAGGGTCTGGGCGGCCGACAATCCGGCCATGCCGGTGCCGATGATGGCGATGGGGGCGAGTGCTGTCATGGTCTACCTCATGTGCTAGAGCGCGAGATTACGCTTTAGACAAAAGCTATACAATATTATAGTTGTGTATAAACTTGTGCGGTTCCTCGGCCGTCTCTCTATATTTAGGACAACCTGCCTGGGGATAAAAGGCACGTGCCCTCTTATAAAACAGACTAGGGCGATAACCCGCTGTTACGCCATGCGAGGAAGATGCCATGCACATATTGCTGACCGGCGGTACCGGTTTGATCGGACGTGCCCTGTGCCGCCACTGGCTTGCCCAGGGCCACCAGCTGACCGTGTGGAGCCGCAGTCCGCAGCGGGTATCGAGCCTGTGTGGCGCCGCGGTGCGCGGCATCGGCCGCCTCGAGGAGCTGGGTGAGGAGCCGCTGGATGCGGTGATCAACCTGGCTGGCGCGCCGATCGCCGATCGGCCCTGGACGCGCAAGCGCAAGACCCTGCTGTGGGCCAGCCGGATCGGCCTCACCGAGCAGCTGCTGGCCTGGCTGGGGCAACGCGGGCAGAAACCGCAGCTGTTGCTGTCCGGCTCGGCGGTCGGCTGGTACGGCAATGGCGGCGAACGCGAACTGCTCGAGGACAACCCCCAAGTCACCGACGACTTCGCCGCCCAGCTGTGCGGCGCCTGGGAGGAGACCGCCCAGCGCGCCGAGGCCATGGGCATCCGCGTGGTGCTGGTGCGCACCGGCCTGGTGCTGGCCAGGGAAGGCGGCATGCTCAAGCGCCTGCTGCTGCCGTTCAGGCTCGGCCTGGGTGGGCCGCTGGGCGACGGCCGACAGTGGATGCCGTGGATCCACCTGGACGACCAAATCGGCCTGATTGATTTTCTCCTGCACCAGCAGCAGGCCGCGGGTCCCTATAATGCCTGCGCGCCGGCGCCGGTGCGCAACGCCGAGTTCGCCCAGGCGCTGGGCAAAGCCTTGCACCGCCCGGCGATCCTGCCCGCCCCGGCTTTCGTGCTGCGCGCCACCCTGGGCGAGCTGTCCGAGCTGCTGCTCGGTGGGCAGCGCGCGCTGCCGGCGCGCCTGGAGGCGGCGGGCTTTCGATTTCGCTTTACCGATCTGGATGCGGCCCTCGAGGATCTTCTGGCCGGCCGCCATTGAATAGGACTGTTTATGACCGATCACGCCCTGCTGCTGGTCAACCTGGGCTCCCCGGCATCGACCGACGTGGCCGATGTGCGACGCTACCTCAATCAATTCCTCATGGACCCCTACGTCATCGACCTGCCCTGGCCGCTGCGCCGGTTGCTGGTGTCGCTGATCCTGATCAAGCGTCCGGCGCAGTCGGCCCATGCCTATGCGTCTATCTGGTGGGACGAGGGCTCGCCCCTGGTGGTGCTGAGCCGGCGCCTGCAGGAGGCGATGCGCGGGCACTGGGGCCAGGGGCCGGTGGAGCTGGCGATGCGCTACGGCGAGCCGTCGATCGAGTCGGTGCTGACCCGGCTGGCCGCCCAGGGCATTCGCCAGGTGACCCTGGCGCCGCTCTATCCGCAGTTCGCCGACAGCACGGTGACC
Organism: Pseudomonas sp. LPB0260; assembly: GCF_013388395.1. Classification (NCBI taxonomy): domain Bacteria; kingdom Pseudomonadati; phylum Pseudomonadota; class Gammaproteobacteria; order Pseudomonadales; family Pseudomonadaceae; genus Pseudomonas; species Pseudomonas sp. LPB0260. The sequence goes on from NZ_CP058247.1 coordinate 2,170,832, forward strand.
ACGGTGATCGAGGAGGCCAAGCGGGTGGTGCGTGACCAGCGCCTGAAGCTGGACTTCGCCATCCTGCCGCCGTTCTACGACCAGCCGGAGTACCTCGATGCCCTGGTGGACAGCGCCAAGCCCCACCTGGAGCAGGACTTCGACCACCTGCTGCTGAGCTTCCACGGCCTGCCCGAACGCCACCTGCACAAGCTCGACCCCAGCGGCCACTGCCTGAAGGGCGCCGACTGCTGCCGCACGGCACCGGCCGAGGTGCTCGCCACCTGCTACCGCGCCCAGTGCCTGCGCAGTGCCGAGGCCTTCGCGGCGCGCCTGGGGCTGCGTCCCGAGCAATGGTCGGTGTCCTTCCAGTCGCGCCTGGGCAAGGCCAAGTGGATCGAGCCTTACACCGAGACCCGCCTCGACGAGCTGGCCGGGCAGGGGGTGAAGAAGCTGCTGGTGATGTGCCCGGCTTTCGTCGCCGATTGCATCGAGACCCTGGAGGAGATCGGCGACCGCGGCCGTGAGCAGTTCCAGGCGGCCGGCGGCGAGAGCCTGCAGCTGGTGCCTTGTCTCAACGATCACCCGAGCTGGGTGGCGGCCCTCAAGCGCCTGTGCGAACGCGCGCCGACGATGCTCTAGAGCCTGGCGGCGATCTTTTCTGGGGGTATTGGTGCGCGTGGCGCACCCTACGGGAAATCGTGAACTGGCTGTAGGCGGCGTGTGCAACGAAGAAGCCCCGCATCGGCGGGGCTGCTTCGTCTGGGCCGCTTAGCCCTGCTCTTCGCTCAGCGCCTTGCTGCGCCAGCCCTGGCCGCCGGGTAGCAGCAGGTTGAGCAGGATGGCGATGATGCCGCACAGGGAGATGCCCTTGAGGCTGACGTCGCCGGCGCCGATGACCATGCCGCCGATGCCGAACACCAGGGTCACGGCGACGATCACCAGGTTGCGCGCCTCGGACAGGTCGACCTGGTGGCGGATCAGGGTGTTCAGGCCGACCACCGCGATGGAGCCGAACAGCAGGCAGAGGATGCCGCCCATCACCGGCACCGGGATGCTCTGCAGGGCGGCGCCGAACTTGCCGATGAAGGCCAGGGCCATGGCGATCAGCGCGGCCCAGATCATCACCTTGGGGTTGAAGTTCTTGGTCAGCATCACCGCCCCGGTGACTTCCGAGTAGGTGGTGTTGGGCGGGCCGCCGAGCATGCCGGCGGCCGAGGTGGCCAGGCCGTCGCCGAGCAGGGTGCGGTGCAGGCCGGGCTTCTTCAGGTAGTTCTTGCCGGTCACCGTGCCGATCGCCAGCACGTCGCCGATGTGCTCGATGGCCGGGGCGATGGCCACCGGCAGGATGAACAGGATCGCCCCCCAGTGTAGCTCCGGGGCGACGAAATTCGGCACCGCCAGCCAGGGCGCGGCGGCCACGCCGCTGAACTCGACCACGCCGAACAGCACGGCCAGCACGTAGCCCACGGCGACGCCGCAGAGGATCGGGATCAGGCGGAAGATGCCGCGGCCGATTACCGCGACGATCAGGGTGGTGATCAGCGCCGGCAGGGAGATCATCAGCGCCGTGTCATAGGGCACCAGCTGCACGCTGGCGTCGCCGGCCTTGCCCATCGCCATGTTGGCCGCGACCGGCGCCAGGCCCAGGCCGATGGCCATGATCACCGGGCCGATCACCACCGGCGGCAGCAGGCGGTCGATGAAGCCGGTGCCCTTCAGGCGCACCGCGCCGGCCAGCAGCATGTACATGCCGCCGGCGGCCACCAGGCCGCCGAGGGTCGCCGGCAGGCCGAAGTCGTTCTTCGCGGCGAGGATAGGGGCGATGAAGGCGAAGCTGGAGGCGAGGAACACCGGCACCTGGTTCTTGGTCACCAGCTGGAAGATCAGGGTGCCGAGGCCCGCGGTGAACAGCGCCACGTTGGGGTCCATGCCGGTGATCAGCGGCATCAGCACCAGGGCGCCGAAGGCCACGAAAAGCATCTGCGAGCCGGCCAGGGCCTGGCGCCAGGTGGGGTCCTGCATATGGTCCTGCATGCTCAGGCGTCCTTCTGCTTGGTGCCGAAGATCTTGTCGCCGGCATCGCCCAGGCCGGGAATGATGTAGCCGTGCTCGTTGAGCCGCTCGTCGATCGAGGCGGTGTAGATCTGCACATCCGGGTGGGCGTCGTTGACCACCTTGATGCCCTCCGGCGCGGCGACCAGCACCATGGCGCGGATTTCCCTGCAGCCGGCCTTCTTCAGCAGGTCGATGGTGGCGACCATGGAGCCGCCGGTGGCCAGCATCGGGTCGATGATCATCGCCAGGCGCTCGTTGATCTCCGGTACCAGCTTCTCCAGGTAGGTGTGCGCCTGCAGGGTCTGCTCGTTGCGTGCCACGCCCACGGCGCTGACCTTGGCCCCCGGGATCAGGCTGAGCACGCCGTCGAGCATGCCGATGCCGGCGCGCAGGATCGGCACCACGGTGATCTTCTTGCCGGAAATCTTCTCCACCTGCACCGGCCCCGCCCAGCCCGGGATCTCGTAGCTTTCCAGGGGCAGATCCTTGGTCGCCTCGTAGGTCAGCAGGGCGCCGACTTCCTGCGCCAGTTCGCGGAAGTTCTTCGTGCTGATGTCGGCGCGGCGCATCAGGCCGAGCTTGTGGCGGATCAGCGGGTGGCGGATCTCGAGAGTGGGCATGCGGGGTCTCCGACGGGGCTGGCGAAAAATGGCGTTAGAGTAATGCATTGCGCCGGGCAAGTGGTGCGCGGTTTGCCGAGTCTTGCCGGAGGATTGCGTTTAATATCCCCCCGTTCGCCGAGGTAGCCGGCTTGTGGCCACGTTTGTCCGCCGGGGCTTGCTCCGCGCCGGCCGGATGCGTACCTTTGCCGACTTTTATTTTGACGACCCGATCAGGTTCTCTGCCTCGAGCAGGGCCATTCACTCAAGAGGAATCATCATGCCCGCCGATCTCGCGCACATTCGCCAAGTCATGGCGGAAGCCGATTGCCTGTACAGCGAAGCCGAAGTGGAAGCGGCCATCGACCGGGTCGCCGCGGCGATCAACGGCGAGCTGGCCGAGCGCAACCCCGTGGTGTTCTGCGTGATGAACGGCGGCCTGATCTTCTCCGGCAAGCTGCTGCCCAAGCTGGACTTCCCCCTCGAGTTGTCCTACCTGCACGCCACCCGCTACCGCAACGAGACCAGCGGCGGCGAGCTGTTCTGGAAGGCCAAGCCGGAAATCTCCTTTATCGACCGCGACGTGCTGATCATCGACGACATCCTCGACGAGGGGCACACCCTCGGCGCGATCATCGACTTCTGCCGCCACGCCGGCGCGGCGGCGGTGCACACCGCGGTGCTGATCGACAAGGACCACGACCGCAAGGCGCGCCCGGACCTCAAGGCCGATTACGTCGGCCTGCCATGCATCGACCGCTACATCTTCGGCTACGGCATGGACTACAAGGGCTACTGGCGCAACGCCGCCGGCATCTTCGCGGTCAAGGGCCTGTAACGCCATGGCCGCGCCGCGCCTGCTCGACCGGCGCCTGTTCAGCGAGCTGGCCGAACAGGCCGCGGCCAACCCGCGCCAGCGCCAGCACCACAACTTCCATGCCATGGAGGAGCCCTGCCACCGCATGGCCGTGGGCCTGCAGCCGGACACCTATATCCCGCCGCACCGCCACCTTGCGGCGGACAAGGCCGAGGCCCTGCTGGTGCTCAAAGGGCGCCTGGGCCTGCTGATCTTCGACGAGGCCGGTGCGCTGCAGGACCAGCGGGTGCTGGAGGCCGGCGGCGACTGTGTCGGCGTCGACCTGCCGCCGGGGGTGTTCCACGCCCTGGTGGTGCTGCAGGCCGACAGCATCCTGTTCGAGTGCAAGGCCGGGCCCTACCGGCCGGTCGGCGAGGGCGAGCGCGCGCCCTGGGCGCCAAACGAAGGCGAGCCCGGCGCGGCGGCCTACCTGGCGTGGATGCGCGCGCAGTTCGCCTGAGCGCGGCTGTGCCGAATTCGTCAGTTTCCCCGGCTAAACGGCTCAAGCCGCTGCAGGGCCGAGGCGCCACGCTAGCCGTTGGTTAGCAGAGGAGCCGCACCGTGATTCGATTGACCCTGGAACAAGCACGCGAACTGGCGCAGGACATCCTGCGCCGCAATGGCTTCAGCGAGCCCCACGTGCAGGCGGTCAGCGCCACGGTGCTGGCCGGCGAGCGCGACGGCTGCGCCTCCCACGGCCTGTACCGGCTGCTCGGCTGCGTGCGCTCGCTCAAGGCCGGCAAGGTGGTCGCCGACGCCGCGCCCGAGGTGTTCGACCAGGCGCCGGCGATCGTCCGCGTCGATGCCCGCGGTGGCTTCTCCCAGCTGGCCTTCCAGGCCGGCCTGCCGGTGCTGCTGAGCAAGACCCGCGACTGCGGCATCGCCGCCCTGGCGATCAACCATTGCGTACATTTCTCCGCCCTGTGGGTGGAGATCGAGGCCCTGACCGCGGCCGGCCTGGTGGCCCTGGCCTGCACCCCCAGCCATGCCTGGGTGGCGCCGGCCGGCGGCAGCCAGCCGGTGTTCGGCACCAACCCGATCGCCTTCGGCTGGCCCCGGGCCGGGCACGACCCGTTCATCTTCGACTTCGCCACCAGCGTCATCGCCCGCGGCGACATCGAGCTGCACCGCCGCGCCGGCAAGCCGATCCCCGAGGGCTGGGGCGTCGATGAGCAGGGCCGGCCCAGCACCGATGCGGCGGCGGTGCTGCGCGGCGCCATGCAGACCTTCGGCGGACACAAGGGCTCGGCCCTGGCGGCGATGGTCGAACTGATCGCCGGTCCCTTGATTGGCGATCTGACCAGCGCCGAGTCCAAGGCCTTTGACGGCGGCGGCGACTGCTCGCCCTATCACGGCGAACTGATCATCGCCCTCGACCCGCGGCGCTTCCTCGGCGACGCGGCCGCACAGCACCTGGCGCGGGCCGAAACCCTGTTCGAGAGCATCCAGGGCCAGGGCGCGCGTCTGCCGTCGCAGCGCCGCTACGAGGCGCGGGCGCGCAGCGCCGAACAGGGTGTGCAGATTCCCCAGGCGCTGTACGACGACCTCCAGGCATTGCTTGTCGCCGGATGACGGCCTGAGCGCATAAGAAGCATATCCGTAGGGTGGGTTAGCCGCGTAGCGGCGTAACCCACCACAGCGTTCCAACAGACGAGAACCTTGCTCGGTTACGGCGCCGCAGACTCGAAAGCCGCAAACCATCTTTGGCAGACCTATGGATTGCCTGGTGGGTTACGCGGTACGCCGATTCTATAGGTGGTGCTTAGCTACCCGTCCTGTGTCGCCCACCCTACGTCCTTTGTTGGAACGGACGAGTGCAGTGGTGGGTTACGGCGCCACAGATCCGGTAGCAGCCAACAACCTGTGCCAGGCGCCTAACCCACCCTACGACCTGGCCGACAGCTTTCAGGTCAGGGCTTGCCGCGTGGTCTCGCCGTCCACCAGGCGGGCGATGCCCAGTGGGTTGGCGTTCTGCAGGGCGGCCGGCAGCAGCGCGTCCGGGCAGTTCTGGTAGCAGACCGGGCGCAGGAAGCGCTCGAGCGCCGCGCTGCCCACCGAGGTGCCGCGGGCATCGGAGGTGGCCGGGTAGGGACCGCCATGCACCATGGCGTCGCCCACCTCGACCCCGGTCGGGTAGCCGTTGAGCAGCAGGCGCCCGGCCTTCTGCTCAAGCAGCGCCAGCAGTGGTGCACAGCTGTCCAGGTCCGCCGGGTCGGCGATCAGGGTGGCGCTCAGTTGCCCGTGCAGGCCATGCAGGGCCTGGGTCAGCTCGGCCATGTCGGCCACCTCGACAACGATGCTGGTCGGGCCGAACACCTCTTCCTGCAGCAGCTCGTCGCCCCCGCGCAGCAGGCGGGCATCGGCCTGGAACAGCTGCGGCTGGGCCTGCTTGCCGGCCTGCGTGCGACCCGCCAGGTGGCGAATGCCCGGGTGGCCGTGCAGCGCCGCCACGCCTCGCTCATAGCTGCGCAGGGTGCCGGCGTTGAGCATGGTCTGCGCCGGCTGCTCGGCCATCCGGGCGGCCAGGTCCTGCACGAAGGCGCTGAACTCGGCCGAACGGATGCCGATCAGCAGGCCGGGATTGGTGCAGAACTGGCCGCAACCCAGCACCACCGAGGCGCTCAGCTCGCTGGCGATCTGCGCGCCGCGCTGCTTCAGGGCTGCGGGCAGCAGCAGCACCGGGTTGATCGAACTCATCTCGGCGAACACCGGGATCGGCTGCGGGCGCGCCGCCGCCAGGTCGCACAGCGCCCGGCCGCCCTTGAGCGAGCCGGTGAAGCCGACGGCCTGGATGGCCGGGTGCCTGACCAGGTCGGCGCCCACGCCGTTGCCGTAGACCATGTTGAACACCCCGGCCGGCATACCGGTCTTCTCCGCCGCCTGGATGATCGCCTGGGCGACCAGTTCTGCCGTGGCCATGTGCCCGCTGTGGGCCTTGAACACCACCGGGCAGCCGGCGGCCAGCGCCGCGGCGCTGTCGCCGCCGGCGGTGGAGAAGGCCAGGGGGAAGTTGCTGGCGCCGAACACCGCCACCGGACCGAGGCCGATGCGGTACTGGCGCAGGTCCGGGCGCGGCAGCGGCTGGCGCTCGGGCAGCGCGCGGTCGATGCGCGCGCCGTAGAAATCGCCACGCCGCAGCACCCGGGCGAACAGGCGCAGCTGGTTGCTGGTGCGGCCGCGTTCGCCCTGGATGCGTGCGGCGGGCAAGGCGGTCTCGCGGCACACCAGGGCAACGAAGTCGTCGCCCAGGGCGTCGATCTCGTCGGCGATGGCCTCGAGAAACTCGGCGCGGCGCTCGGCCGAGAGTTGCCGGTAGCGCGGGTAGGCGGCTGCCGCGGCGCGGGCGGCGGCATCCACCTCGGCCTCGGTGGCCTGGTGGAAGCTGTAGGGCAGCGCCTCGCCGGTCGTGGCGTCGAGGCTCTGCAGGATGACCTCACCGGCGGCGCTGCGGTCGCCGGCGATGAAGTTGTGGCCGATGGTAGCGGGCATTGCTAGCTCCTGTTGGGGGCCTATAAACAGGTACGGAATGTTCGGTTGAACTCGGTTATTGCAGGCCAGATCGGCCGACTGCGCTGGAAGCACCCGGCCGAAGTACCGCGATCAGGCGAGGTTCTGTTCGGCCGACCAGTTGGCGTACCACTGGCGGAACAGGTTGTACTGGGTCTCGGCGTAGTGACGTTGGGCGGCGCTGAGCGCATCGGTTTCGTTGAAGTGCAGGGCGTATTCCTGGTCGCCGCCCAGCACCATCAGGTGTTTGTAGTAGAGAACCAGGTCGGTGCCTTCGTCGAAAGACGACAGCACGTTCAGCGCCTCGGACAGCTCCAGGGCGCGGCGGCGGGCAATGGCGTCGCCCTTGGCGGCCTGCTTGCTCAGTTCCACCAGCTGCAGCACTTCGCGCGGCAGGGCGTTGCCGATACCGGTGATGGCGCCGGTCGCGCCGCAATTGACGAAGCCATGCATGACCTGGGTATCGACGCCGGCCATGAGAATCACTTCGTCATCCTGCGAGGTGATGTGCTCGGCGGCGTAGCGCATGTCGGCGGCGCCGCCGAATTCCTTGAAGCCGATCAGATTGGGGTATTGGCGGCGCAGTTTGAAAAACAGTTCGGCGCGGGTTGCAAAGCCGTAGTACGGGCTGTTGTAGATCACCGCCGGAAGCTGCGGCGCCGCTTCGAGAATGGCGGAGAAGTGCGCCTCCTGGGCGGCTGGCGAAGCACCACGGGACAACACGCGGGGGATGACCATCAGGCCATGGGCGCCGACCTTGGCGGCGTGGGCGGCGTGGGATACCGCTTCGCGACTGTTCACCGCACCGGTGCCGACGATAGTCGGGATGCCGGCGGCGACCAGGCGCGCCACCCCTTCCTGGCGTTCGGCCTCGGTGAGCAACGGCCAGTCGCCCATGGAGCCGCAGTAGACCACCGCGCTCATGCCGGCTTCGATCATTTCGCGGCCCTTGCGCACCAGGGCGTCGAAGTCCGGCTTGCGCTCGGCGGTGCAGGGGGTCATCAGGGCGGGGATGGTGCCGGTGAAGATGTTGCTGTTCATGCTGTCGCCTCCTGGGCAGATTAAAAGTATTTCGTATACGAAAATAAATGGCCGTTATAAACCCTTGTTGCCATTGGTTGGGTCCAGGCCCGGTTCATGGCGCCGGCGAGGCGGCGGTTTTCAGATCTTCAAAGAACAGGGTTTAGCGCTACAGCTCGACCGGCCAGGTATCCGAGAGGCGGTAACCGGTCGGCCAGGGGTCGCTCGGGTCGAGCAGGTGCTGGTGGGTGCCGGTGATCCAGGCCCGGCCGGACAGGCAGGGGATGATCGCCGGGCGCCCGGCCACCTCGGTGAGGCTGTCGATGCGGCAGTGGAACTCGGAGCCGATGATCGAGCGGCCGATAAAGCGCTCGCCCACCGCCAGCTGGCCCCTGGCATGCAGCACCGCCATGCGCGCCGAACAGCCGGTGCCGGTGGGTGAGCGGTCGACCTTGCCGGGGCGGATCACCACGGCATTGGCGGCGCTCAGCACACCCTGCTGCCGCTGCAGCGGACCGGCCAGCTGGCAGAAGGAGATATGCTCCCAGTCGGGGTTCAGCGGGTGGACGAAACCCAGCTGCTCATTGGCCGCGCGGGTGATCTTCAGGCCCATGGTCGCGAGGTCCGCCGCCTCGTCGGCGCCCAGGGCAAAGCCCAGGGCCTGGGCGTCGGCGATGACGAAGCTGTCGCCGCCGTAGGCGGTGTCCACCTGCAGCGAGCCGATGCCCTCCACCTCGATCCAGGCGTCGAGCCGGTCGGCGAAGGAGGGCAGGTTCTTCACCTCGACCCGCTCGACCTTGCCGTCGCGGCACTGGGCCAGCGCCTCGATCAGGCCACCCGGCGCTTCCAGCACCAGGCGGGTCTCGGGCTCCGTCATCGGCAGGATGCCGCTCTCCAGCAGCACGGTGGCCACGCACAGCGAGTTGGAGCCGGACATCGGCGGGGTGTCGGCCGGCTCCATGATGATCCAGGCCATCTGCGCCCGTGGGTCCTTGGCCGGCAGCAGCAGGTTGACGTGGCGGAACACCCCGCCGCGCGGTTCGTTGAGCATGAAGTTGCGCAGCGTCTGGTCCTCGGCGATCCAGCGCGATTGCGCCCAGACCGTGTCGCCGGGTGGCGGCGCCACGCCGCCGACTATCACGTCACCCACCTCGCCCTCGGCATGGCAGCTGACCACATGGATGATCTTCGATGAACGCATGAATGACTCCTGGTGTGCTGTCTCGCTGATCCGTTGTTCAAGCGTCTGCGCTTGGCATCTGTAGGGTGCGCCCTGCGCACCATTGACATTGTTGCTGGTGCGCAGGGCGCACCCTACGCAGCTCGCTAGAGCACGGACTTGAGGAAGTCGGCGGTTTCCGCGCGCTGCGGATTGCCCAGCACCTGCTCGGGCGTGCCGATCTCGTGCACCAGGCCGTTGCGGAAGAACGCCACGCGGTCGGACACCTCACGGGCGAAGCTGATCTCGTGAGTCACCAGGACCATGGTCATGCCTTCCTCGGCGAGCAGGCGCATGGTGTCCAGCACCTCGCCGACCAGCTGTGGGTCCAGCGCGCTGGTGGCCTCGTCGAACAGCATATAGTCCGGCGACATGGCCAGGGCGCGGGCGATGGCCATGCGCTGCTGCTGGCCGCCGGAGAGCTTGCCGGGGAACACCCTGAGCTTGTCGCCCAGGCCGACGTGGGTCAGCTGCCTGACCGCCATTTCCTCGGCTTGCTCGCGGCTCTGGCCGAGCACCTTGCGCGGCGCCAGCATGACGTTCTCCAGTACGGTCAGGTGGGGGAAGGCGTTCCATTGCTGGAAGACGATGCCGATCTTCTGCCGCAGCTTGTTCAGGTCGGTGGCCTTGGCGTGCACCTCGGTGCCGTCGACGCGGATGCTGCCCTGCTTGATCGATTCCAGGCCGTTGATGCACATCAGCAGGGTCGACTTGCCCGAACCCGAGCCGCCGATGATCGAGACCACCTCGCCCTTGTTCACCGTCAGGCTGACGCCCTTGATCACGTCCAGGTCGCCGAAGGATTTGTGTACGTTGTCGATCTCAATCATTTTCCTGCCACCTTTTCTCCAGTTGGTTGCCCAGGCGGGCAACGACCAGGCTGATGAAGTAGTAGATGAGCCCGGCGATGCACAGCACCAGCAGCGGCTCCTGAATGCGCGTGACGATGGTCTGCGAGGCGCGCAGCAACTCGATGATGCCGATCCACATGACCAGGGCGGTGTCTTTCATCACCGACAGGCACAGGTTGAGCCAGCCGGGAAAGGCGATGCGGGTGGCCATCGGCAGGACGATATGGCGCAGGTCCTGCCAGTAGCTCATGCCGAGCGAACGGGCGGCGCGGCGCACGTTGGGCGACACCGCCAGCACGCCGCTGCGCACGATCTCCGTGCAATAGGCCGCGGCATACACGCCGAGCACCCCGCAGGCGACGGAAAAGGCGCTCCAGTCCAGGCCGGCGATGCTCTTGAGCGAGTTGAACAGGACGAACTGGATCAGCAGCGGCACGCTGCGAAACACATCCAGCAGCCAGGCCAGCGGCAGGCTGGCGCGCGGCAGGGTGGCCCGCAGCAGGCCGCAGAGCACGCCGCCGAGGGTGCCCAGGAGCATCGCGCCGAGGGTCAACAGGATGGTGGTCCAGGCGCCCTGCAGGAGGAACAGCAGGTCGGTCGAGGTAAGGCTGGTAGCGAACATGGCCATGGCCCTCTCAGTAGCGGAACAGGCGCCAGCCCAGCAGGCGGGCGGCCAGTACGATGGCTTTGGCGATCAGGTAGTAGAGCACCGCCGCCAGGGCGAAGTACTCGAAGGTGCGGAAGGTCTTCACGTTGTAGTCCTGGGTGACCCCGGTGAGGTCGTTGTTGAGGCCGACGATCACCCCCAGGGAGGTCATCAGCACCGCCCAGACCATCTGGTTGGTCAGCGGGTAGAAGACGATGCGCAGGAGCTGCGGCACGACGACCAGCCGGTAGGCCTTGAAGGCGCTCATGCCCAGGGAGCGGGCCGCGCGCATCTGCGTCTCCGGCACCGCCTTGAGGCCGCCGCGGAAGTTCTCCGCCAGGTAGCCGGCGTTATTGAAGGTGATGCCCGCCAGCAGCGCGGCCCAGGAGCTGATATGCAGGCCGAAGGAGCCGAGGCCGAAATACAGCAGGTAGATCTGGAACAGCGACGGCGTGTTGCGCGCCACCGACACCCAGGCATCGGCGAAGCCGCGGGTCAGCGGGTTCTTCATCTGTCGCATCAGGGTCAGGCACAGGGCGATCAGTACGCCGAAGATCATCGACAGGGCGGCGGTCTCGAAGGTCACCCAGGCGCCGCTGAGCATGTCGGGCAGGGCCTTGAGGGCCGAGCGCCAGTGGAAGCTGTAGTCGAACATCGCTCAATGGCCTCCTTGGCTGCTGGTGGCCGGGTTCAGCCAGGCCGGCAGCGCGCCGCTGGCCTGGCCGCTGCAGGCGGCCTCGACGCACGCCGCCAGGCCGGCGAAGTGCACGCGGCGGCCGACCAGGCCCGGGGCGTAGTGGGCGTACTTGCCGGAGTTGGTCATCAGGGTTGTGGCCGCCACCGGCAGCACCGGCTCGCCGAGCATGCACCAGCAGGTGTCGGTGACGAACTGCGCGCCGAAGGCCGCAAGCGCGGCGACGTGGCCGGCTTGGCTAGCCTGCTCGAGCACCTGGCGACCACAGGTGATCACCAGGGCCACGTCGGGGTGCTTGCGCCGGCCGGCGCAGAGACGGGCCAGGGCGGCGCATTCGCTCAGGGAGAAGTGCGGGTTGCCCAGGGCCACCAGGCCCAGCTGCGGGCTGTCGGCGCTGTTCAGCTCGCGCCAGCTGGCGAGCAGGTCCTGCACAGTGATCCTGAGTCGGCGGCGCGGCGGCATGCCGACCAGGGCCTGCTCGGCCGTCGCCGCCTCCGGGGTCACCCCGGCGATATGGAACATCGGTGCTCCGGAGGTGGTGGCGAAGGCCGCACCGAAGGCCTTGAGCTCGTCCAGGCTCGGCGCGCTCTGCTCCAGGCCGGTGATCAGCGGGATCTGGCTGCCGGCCAGGGCGCCGATGTGGTAGCCCAGCAACGGATAGTAGGCATCGTCACGCCGCTCCGGCGGCGTCACCTCGACCAGCAGGCTGGGCACACGGCCGCTGTCGAGATGGCAACCGGAACGTGGTGCGCGGCCGGTCAGGGCGATGCAGATGTCGAGAAAATCCGGGTATTTCTGGGTGCGCGCGGCCAGCACGCTGTTGGCATACACCACCGCGTTGGACTCGGCCCAGACCACCTGCTCGCCGGCCTTGGGCGCGCTGTCCAGCAGGTAGGGTGCGCAGGTGAAGCTCATCTGCGCACCCATTGCCATGTAGACGTCACCCAGGGCGCTGGCCGGTTCGCCGAAGGCCGGGTCGATGCCCTGGGCGCGCCAGAGACGCTGGTCCACGGAGATGGCGTTGAGGGTGGTCGGCACCCGCACCTGCGCGCCCCAGTCGAGCAACTGACGGGCGAAGCGCAGGCTGGCCGGGCCGGTGTAGATGCAGCCATCGATATGCGCCTGGGCGATGTCGATCAGCTCGCTGGCGCCCTGCAGCTCGGCCATCTGCAGGACGATCTGCATGGCCACCTGGGCGGCCTTGCCGTGGTGGCCGTCGAGCAGCGCGCGGTCGCCGTCGCTGAGTGTGAAGCTGCTGGCAACGGGATGGCTCGCGAGATCGTCCGGCTTCGGGCGCCAGGCGTCGGCGGGCGGCGCGTCGAAGGCCTCGACCCGACTGCCTTCGATTCGCACGAAGCGGCAGTCCTGCAGGCAGGCGAAGGCCTCCTCGCCAACGCAAACCACCGGCAGGTCGCGCTCGAACAGGGCCTGGGCCACCAGCACGCCCAGGCTGAGAATCTCCTCGGGCTGCGCCACCACCAGGGCGGCGGGCCCATGACCGTTGAGAATCAGTTCCAGCAGCACGCTGCTGCCGGTGCAGGAGCCGCGACCGCTGGGGATCGCCAGCACGCGCCCGGCGATGACCCGGCCACTCAGGGGGTGATGGCGATCGATCACCTCGCCGCTGCTGGGGTCGACTCCGCCCCAGAAGCTCAAGCCAACATCGGCATACAGCAATTCGCCTTGCGCGTTGCCGGCAACCAGGCTGCGCGCTTGTATCGACAGTTCAGGCATCTGTAGCTCCCGTGCGACCCGTGGGGCCGCACGTTGATTGGTGAATGTGCGCGGGTTTGGCTGGCTGTGCGGCTCAGTAGTACACGCCCGGTACGGCCAGGTTGGCTGGCGCGACCTCTTCGCCGACCCACTTGTTCCACAGCTCCTGGTAGCGACCGGTGCGCACCTGCTGGTTGACGAACAGGTTCATGTAGTTGAGCAGGCCGTACTCGTTGCGCTTGGCCGCCAGGGACACGTAGTCGATGGTGTAGGGCGCGTCGCCGGCGATCTTCAGGCCCTTGTACTTGCCGGATTTGAGGGTCGAGGCGGCCACCGTGTTGGTCACCACCGTGGCGTCGATGTGACCCTGGGTGACGGCGAGGATGGTGTCGTTGAGGCTCTGGTAGGCGCGGAAGCTGCCGCCGCCCCAGGCCTTGACGTCCTTCTCCAGGGCGATGGCCTCGTAGGTGCCGCTGGTGTTGCCGACCGGGCGGCCCTTGAGGTCCTGGTAGCTGCTGATGCCGCTGTCGTCGCGGGTCAGCACCACCATCTGGAAGGCGAAGTAGGGCACGGTCATGCCGACGGTCTTGGCCCGCTCCAGGGTGTCGGAGGTGGAGGCGACGATGACGTCGGCGCGGCCGGAGATCAGCGCCGGGATGCGGTCCGGGAAGGGGGTTTCCACGACTTCTGGGGTGACGCCGAGAATCTTCGCCAGGTCGGCGCAGTAATCCACGTCGAAGCCGGCGGGCTGGTTGGCTTCGTCACGGAAACCCATGGGCGGGAAGTCCAGGGTCACGGCGCAGCGCAGCTTGCCCGACTCGATGATGTCGTCGAGCTTGTCGGCCTGGGCCAGGTTGATAAAGGAGGTGCTCAGGACAGCGCTGAGGGCTACGGCGATTGTTGGTGTTTTCATAGGGGCCTCGTGGTCTGGTGGGGTCGAGCGGATGGGGTAACGGACGCCTTTCGTATAGATGATTTCGTATACGATATTTTATATGCACTGGCTGTGCCAGAAACCTGGCAGGGTCGGCACGAATCGCCGGGAGAGGCTTTGGCGTGGGCCGCAGGCCCCGAAGCGCGGGGCGTCAGGCCTGGCCCGGGCCGGGTCGCAGGCGTGCCAGCAGCCGTCGCGGGTGAGCCCGTGGCGGGGCGTGGCGTCACAAAATGAAGCAGGACGAAGCGGGTTTGCACCCAAAGGTGACACGGGGGTAACAGGCGACGACAAAACCGAGGGGCCGCCGGGTGTGGGGTTTATGGTGTTTGGTGCGCGCGGCGCACCCTGCGGGGGGTAGATGTTTGGTTTACGACAGCGCCCCCGCCGGTTGGTCGTCGAATCGGCGTAGGGTGCGCCATGCGCACCATTGGCCCCGGTTGCAGGGTGGTTGGCGCTTGGTGCGCGCGGCGCACCCTACGGGTTGGGATGTCTGGCTTGCGGCGGCGCCCCGCCGGTTGGTCGCCGAGTCGACGTAGGGTGCGCCATGCGCACCGTCGGCCCCGGTTGCAGGGTGGTTGGCGCTTGGTGCGCGCAGCGCACCCTACGCGCCGCGTTGGCGCTCGCGGTACTGGCTGGGGGACAGGCCGGTGAGGGCCTTGAATTGGCGGCTGAAGGCGCTGTGGTCGGTATAGCCGCAGCGCAGGGCGATCTCGGTGATCGGCAGTTCGCCGCTCAGCAGCTGGGAAGCGGCGCCCAGGCGTGCGCGGTGGATCATCTGCCGCGGGTTGAGGCCGAAGATGCGCTTGCACAGGCGCTCCAGCTGGGCGACGGACAAGCCGGCGATGGCGCAGAGGTCCTTCACCGCGATGGGCTGGGCATAGTACTGGCGGATATGCGCGTCCACCGCCGCCAGCTTCTGGTAGGCCGGGTGGCTGGCCTGGGGCGCCTGCAGGTCGGCGGAGATGCCGGCCATGCCGATGATCGCGCCGTCACGGTCGCGCAGGGCCAGCTTGTGGGTCAGGCACCAGCCGGGCTGGCGGCCGGGGTAGAGGTGCAGCTCCAGCTGGTCGCGCAGTTGCTCGCCGCCCTCCAGCACGCGGCGATCCTGCTCGGTATAGAGCGGGCCGAAACGCGAGGGGAATACCTGTTCGGCGGTCATGCCGAGCAAAGCCTGGCGCTCCTTGAGGGCGCAGCGTTGTAGCAGGGTCTGGTTGACCAGCACGTAGCGCGCCTCGGTGTCCTTGATGAAGAACACCAGGTCGGGCATGGCATCGAGCAGGGGGGCGATCAGCTGCAGGCTGCCGAGCAGTTCCGGCAGGTCGCGGGGCGTGGGCAGGTGCTGGAGCTGGAGCGGCAGGGGCATGCGCAGGCGAGGTCCGGGCAGGGCGGGAAAGGGCGCGCTCGCGAGGCGAGCGCGGCCCTACTCTACGACCCGCGCCGCGCTCGGGGAAGCGCCGGCTCCTCGGCCGGGCGTGTCTGGGGCACGTCGGCCAGTTGCAGCAGGCTGTCGATGCGCGCCGGCGAGAAGGGTGGCCGCGGCGTCGGTGCCGGCCAGTCGAACAGGAAGCGGGTGGCGCCGCCACAGATGCGCCCCTGGCAGGCGCCCATGCCGCAGCGGCTGTGCAGCTTGGCGTCGGTCCAGTCGCTGCGCCCGGCGAGCGCGGCATAGGGCACATCCTCGCAGCGGCACACCAGGGTGTCGGCATCGGCCAGTTGCTTGAGTCGCGGGTCGAGGGCGAAGCGGCGGCCGAGCTGCGCGGCGAAGGCCTGCCAGCGCCGCCGTTGTGGCCACAGGGCGCGGGCTTCGGCCTGTTGGCCGACTGCCGCGTGGCCGGCGATGGCGCCCTCGACCAGGGCCAGCTCGCTGCCGCCGAAGCCGGTGCATTCGCCGGCGGCGTAGTGGTCGTCCAGGCTGCAGGCCTGCCAGGCATCCACGGCGATGGCCTGCTCGCTCAGCTCGCAGCCGAGGGCCTGGCCCAGCTGGGTGTTGGGGACCAGGCCGAAACCACAGGCCAGGCGTTCGCAGGCCATCTCCGCTACCTTGCCGTTCTGCCACAGGCGCACCCCTTCCAGGCGCTTGTTGCCGAGGGCGGCGAGCACAAAGCTGCCGCTGCGGTAGTGGCGGTCGAACAGTTGCCCGGCCTGCAGCAGCTTGCCGGGCCAGCGCGGCAGTTGCAGGGCGAAGGCCGCCAGGGCGCCGAAGCGGGCCTGTTCGGCGATGCGCAGGATCTGTGCGCCGGCCTGTTTCGCGGTGGCGGCGCTGGCCAGCAGCAGTGGACCGCTGCCGGCGATCACCAGGCGCTCGCCGGCGACCGGCACGCCGCCCTTGATCAGCGCCTGCAGGCCGCCGGCGCCGGTCACCCCGGGCAGGGTCCAGCCGGGGAAGGGCAGCAGCAGCTCGCGGGCGCCGGTACAGAGGATCAGCTTGGCGTAGCGTGCCTGCCAGGCGCTGCTGTCGTCCTCCAGCAGCAACAGCTGCGGGGCGGCGATGGCCACCACCCGGGTGGAGCTGAACAGCTGGATATTGCCCGCCGCGGCCAAGGCCTCGCGGTAACGCAGGGCATTGTCCGGCAGCTGCGCCCGCACGCCATCGCGCCAGATCTGTCCGCCGGGCGCCGGGTTGTCGTCGATGATGGCGATGCGCGCGCCGCTAGGGGCGGCGGCCAGGGCCGCGGCCATGCCGGCGGGGCCGGCGCCGATGATCAGCAGGTCGAAGTCGCGGGTCATGGCCGGGTCTCCACCTGCATGCCGGGCTGACACAGGGTCTGGCAGGCCAGGCGGCGCCGGCCGTCGATGCTGACCCGGCACTCCTGGCATACGCCCATGCCGCACAGCGGCGCGCGACGCTGGCCGCCGACCGCGGTGCGGCTGCTGCCGTCGCCACCCAGGCAGAGCGCGGCCGCCACGGTGCAGCCGGCGGGCACGCGCAAGGGTTGGCCATCGAGGCTGAGTTCGATCATGCGCCTTGCTCCATGGGGACAGTCATGTGGATGAAACGCTCGGGGCGGTAGGGCTCGAGGTCGATGGCCGGGCGCTCGTCGAACAGCTGGGCGGCGAGCAGCCGGGCGCTGCCCGGCGCGGTGGTGACGCCGAGTCCCTCGTGACCGACCGCCAGCCATAGGCCGGGCTGCTGCGGATGCTGGCCGAGCAGCGGCAGGCCATCCGGGGTGGCGGCGCGAAAGCCGGTCCAGCTGCGGATGGCGTTCATGCTCGCCAGCCCCGGCAGGTAGTCGAGGGCGCGCGCCAGCATGCGCGCCAGCAGTGGGCCCTCGACGGCGGGGTCGAGGCTGTCGAACTGCCGCGAGGAGCCAAGCAGGATCTGCCCGGTCGGCCGGGGCTGGGCATTGAATGCCACCGAGCTGCCGCTGTTGGCGTGGGCGCTGGCGGCATAGCCGAGTTCCACCAACTGATGCTGGATGCGCCCGGGGTAGCGGTCGGTGATCAGCAGGTGGCCCTTCTTCGGGCGGATCGGCAGTTCCGGGCACAGCTCGCTGGCATGGATGCCGGCTGCCAGCACCACGAACTGGGCCTGCAGCCACTCGCCGCCCTCCAGGCGCAGGCGGTTGCCGGCGACCTCGACGACCCGCGCCCGGCGCTGGCGGATGCGCATGCCGCCCTGCTCCAGTAGCCAGCGCGCGGCATTGGGTGCGTAGAGGATGCTGTCGCCTGGCACCTTCAGGGCGCCGCTCAGGTCCTGGCGCAGCATCGGCTCGGCCTGACGCAGCGCGGCGGCGTCGAACATCTGGCAGGCGATGCCGGCCGCGCTCAGGGTGTCGCGCTTGTGCTCGGCGGCGCCCAGCTCCTCGCGGTCTGTGGCCAGCCACAGGGTGCCGCAGTTGTGGTAGGCGCAGTCGGCGGGGAGCTGCGGCGCCCACTGGCGCCACAAATCGATGGAGTAGCGGCTGAGGGCCAGCTCCGCCGGGTTGTCGTCCATCGCTACCAGGTGGCCCATGCCCACCGCCGTGGCGCCGCCGCGCTGGCTGTCCAGCACCAGCACGTCGAGGCCGCGGCGGGCGAATTCATAAGCGCAGGCGCTGCCGACTATGCCGGCGCCGATGACGATGACGTCGGCATTCATCCGCGAATGCCCCAGGCGAAGGGATCGTCGTCCTCCAGCAGCAGGGTCGCCTCGGCGCTGATATGGGCGCGGCCGCGGATGGTCGGGACGATGCGGCGTTGGTCCTGCCACTCATAGCTGGCCTCGAACTGGCTGCCGATCACGCTGGCCTGGCGCCACAGGGCGCCGGGCGCCAGCTTGCCGTCGGCGGCCAGGCAGGCCAGCTTGGCGCTGGTGCCGGTGCCGCAGGGCGAGCGGTCGTAGGCCTTGCCGGGGCACAGCACGAAGTTGCGGCTGTCGGCCTCGGGGTCGTCGGCGAAAAGCTCGATATGGTCGATCTCGCCGCCGTCCTCGCCGCGCAGGCCCTGGGCCTCCAGGGCCTGGCGCACGGCCCAGGTGTAGGCGGTCAGCGCCTCCAGGTTGTCGCCGGCGATGCGCTGGCCGTGCTCGGCGATCAAAAAGAACCAGTTGCCGCCCCAGGCGATATCGCCCGTGACCTTGCCGTGGCCCGGCACTTCCAGGGGCACCGCCTGGCGGTAGCGGTAGGCGGGCACGTTGCGCACGCTGACCGAGCGATCCGCGTGCAGGGTCGCCTCAACAGTACCCACCGGTGTCTCGATGCGGTGCAGGCCGGGCTGGATGCGCCCCAGGTGGGCCAGGGAGGCGATCAGGCCGATGGTGCCGTGGCCGCACATGCCGAGATAACCGCTGTTGTTGAAGAAGATCACCCCGGCGCTGGCGCTCGGGTCCGCCGGCTCGCACAGCAGCGCGCCGACCAGCACGTCGCTGCCGCGCGGCTCCAGCACCGTGGCGGCGCGCCAGTCGTCATGGTGCTCGGCCAGGCGCTGGCGGCGTTCGAGCATGCTGCCGCGGCCCAGCTCGGGAAACCCGTCGATTACCAGGCGGGTCGGTTCGCCGCCGGTGTGAGAGTCGATGACTTGGATGTGTTTCATGGCTGCCGGCACCTGCACAGAAAGGATGCCTGTAAGACTGGCGTCTCGAGGCAGCGCCGGCTTGATGGCTTTCGTGGTGCGTGATGACGAAATCGGCACAGCTTACGCCTTAGTGAGCGTGCCTTTGCCTGGCCTCGCAGCAGGCAGGCTCAGGCGCGCCTAAGGCCCTGGCCGGCAATCTCGTCACGGGCCAGGCGCAGCTGGGCGGCGTCCTGATTCATGCGCTGGATCAGGTTCAGCAGTTGCTGGCGGAGCACCTCATCGCCCAGGCGCTCGGCGGCGCGCATCACCGTGACCGTGCCGGCCTCGTTATTGGCGGCCACCATATCCAGGGTCTTGCAGAGGGTGCGGGTTGTTCGGCTCACGTGCCCATCGTCCTTGTGAAAGCGTGCCGGCACTCTAGAACCGGGTTGTTTCAGTTTGATGGCGGCGCCTGCACAGCGGTTCGGGCGCTTGCCAGGCCGCCGGTTTCCTGAGAAAACGCTGCCCGGTAGGCGGCCACCGGCCGGCGAACTGACAGGAGGGTGTGATGATCAGCGAATTGCAGGTGATAGATATTCAGCTGGGCGACGGCAAGGAAGTGGTCAAGGGCGCCTTGATCACCACCCAGTACCGCGGCTTTCTCGAGGACGGCACGCCGTTCGATTCCTCCTACGAACGCGGCAAGCCGTTCCAGTGCGTGATCGGCACCCGGCGGGTGATCCAGGGCTGGGACAAGGGTTTGATGGGCATGCGTGTCGGCGGCAAACGCAAGCTGCTGGTGCCGGCTCACCTGGCCTATGGCGAGCGGCAGATCGGCGAGCATATCCCGGCCAACTCGAACCTGATCTTCGAGATCGAGTTGCTCGAAGTGCTGACCCGGGACGACTGAGCGCCCGCCCTGGGCGGCGCGATCAGCTGGGGCTGAGCCGGTTCGGCAGGTGCTCGTAGAGGGTGCGGCAGACGCCGATGATGTGCTGCTCGATCAGTTCCGCGGCCTTGTCGGCATCGCCGGCGCGGCAGGCGGCGAGGATCTCGCGGTGTTCCTGGTCGGCGCGGTTCTTGCCGGCGGACAGGCTCATCTGCATGCGCAGGTAGCGCTCGACCTTGTCATGGATGGAGCGGATCAGGTTGACCAGGAAGGGCCGTTGCGCCGGTTCGTAGAGGCAGGCGTGCAGTTTCCAGTTCAGCTCGGCCCAGTGGCCGATGTCGGTCTCGCCGACGAACTCCTGGCAGATGCTTTCGGCGCGGGCGAAGGTTTCCTCGGTCATGTTCGGCACCGCCAGGCGGATCGCCTGCACCTCCAGCAGCACCCGCACCTCGAAGATCTGCGCCAGTTCCGGTTCGGAGATACGCGTCACCACCGCGCCCTTGTTGCGCTGGAACACCACCAGGCCCTCGGCCTCCAGGCGCTTGAGCGCCTCGCGCACGGGGATCTTGCTGACGTTGAACAGGCGCGCGACGTCGTCCTGGCGGATCGGCTCGTCCTCGGCGAAATGGCCGCCGATGATCGCCTCGCGCAGGTGCTTGGTGATGACTTCCGAGGCGGTCGGGGTGACGCCGAGGTTGGGGGCGTTGAAACTGGGCAGCGGCAAGGGAAGGTCCTGCAATGATCGGTGATGCGGATATTGTATACGAGGCGCTGGGCCTTGCGCCTGCCGCTCGCCCACTCGGAGCGAGCTGCGCGCTGGGGGGATCGGCGCTCCGTGAACGTGGTCACGCGTTGAGCGCCGGGGCGTCGCGGAGGTACACTGCCGCCCCCCGTGTGGCCTGGTTAGCTGGAGTGAACGATGCGCAAAGACAAGAAGCAGGTGATTGGCGAAGAGATCGGTGACGAGTCGATCAAGCTGTTCCTCGACGTGGAGCCGGCCGACGCCACGCCGCCAGCGCTGCACAAGCTGATCAAGGCCTACCGCGGCCTGCGCGTCGACGACTTCGAGCGCTTCGTCGGTTTCTTCGTCGAGGCCGGCTACGACCTCGACGCCAAGGACGAGCAGGGCAACGACTTCATTGCCCTGATCCAGGATCAGCGCCAGGCCGAGCCCTATATCGAGGTGATCAAGGCCGCCCGCGGCTGATCGCTCGAGCGAATCGAGAGCCCGCCCAGCCGCGGGCTTTTTTCTGCCTGCGCTACAGCACCCCGGCCTTCTTCCAGGCCAGGTAGCGGCTGACCAGCTGCGGGCCCAGCTCGCTGGGGCGGGCATCGAGCACCGGCACGTTATGCGCGGCCAGGCGTTCATGCAGGCTGGCGCGGGCGTTGAGGTAGTCCACCGTGCCGCAATAGGTCAGGGCACCCTCGAAATCCTCCACCGGGGCCTGGCGCAGCTGGTCGAGCACCTCCTCGCGCAGGCTGGCGATCAGTACCCGGTGCTGGCGGCCCAGGCGCCTGACCGCGGCCAGCAGGTCCTCATCGTCTTCGTCGCGCAGGTTGCTCACCAGCACCACCAGAGCGCGGCGCCGCTGACGGCTGAGCAGCAGGTCGGCGGCCGCGGCGAAGTCGGCCGGTTGGCCGGTGGTCTGCAGGTCGTACACGGCATTGAGCAGCACCTTGAGCTGGGCGGCGCCCTTGACCGGTGGCAGGAAGCGGCTGTGCTCGCCGGCGAAGGTCGCCAGGCCCACCGCGTCGCCCTGGCGCAGGGCCACGTAGCTGAGCAGCAGGCTGGCGTTGAGGGCATGGTCGAAGTGCGCCAGCTCGCCGTCCTGGCTGCGCATGCGGCGGCCGCAATCGAGCAGGAAGACGATCTGCTGGTCGCGTTCGTCCTGGTATTCGCGGGCGATCGGCGTGCGCTTGCGCGCCGTGGCCTTCCAGTCGATCTGGCGCAGGCTGTCGCCGTCGCGGAACTCGCGCAGCTGGTGGAACTCCAGGCCCAGGCCGCGCCGTGGGCGCTGGCGCACCCCGAGCTGGCTGAGCCAGTCGTCCACCGCCATCAGCTGGGCGCCGTAGAGGCGGGCGAAGTCCGGGTAGACCCGGGTTTCCCCCGCCAGCGCCAGGTGGCGCCGCGCCTGCCACAGGCCCAGGGGGCTGGGCAGGCCGATTTCGCACAGGGGGAAGTGGAAGTGGCCGCGCTGCAGCGGGCGCACGCGATAGCCGACACGGGTCAGTTGGCCCGGCAGCAGGGCGACGCGCTGCGGCAGGTGCTCGACGGCCATGCCGGCGGGAACGTGATCGAACAGCTCCAGCTGTAGCGCGCGCGGATAGTCGTGGTGCAGGCACAGCTGCACCTCGTGCCAACGCCCCAGCGGCAGGTTGCCCGGTAGCTGGCGCTCGATGCGCGGCGAGGGCCGGCGGCGCAGGCGCAGGGCATCGAACAGCGCCGCGCCGAGCAGGGTCAGCAGCAGCGCCCACCAGAGCGCCGGCAGCGTCGGCGGCAGCTTGATCGCCAGGGCGTGGAGGACGCCGAGCAGCAGGGCCAGGCCGAACAGACCGGCGACCAGCGCCAGCAGCAGGCGCGACGGCTTCATGACGCCTCCCTGTTCGAGTCGCTCATAGGCGCGGCGCCGCCACCTGGTCGAGCAACTGCTGCAGCACCTGGTCGACCGACAGACCTTCGATATCCAGCTCCGGTGCCAGGCGCACGCGGTGACGCAGCACCGCCAGGGCGCCGCTCTTGATGTCGTCGGGCAGGACGAAGTCGCCGCCGCGCAGCAGCGCACGGGCGCGCCCGCCGCGCACCAGGGCGATGGAGGCGCGTGGCCCGGCGCCGATGGCCAGGCCCGGCCAGCTGCGCGTGGCGCGGGCCAGGCGCACGGCGTAGTCGAGGACCTGGTCGTCGATGGGCAGGTCGCTGGCGATCTTCTGGATGGCCAGCATGTCCTTGGCCTGCAGCAGGGTGCGCAGCGGGGTGACTTCGAGCATGTCGGCCTTGGTCGAGCGGGTGACCTGGCGGACCAGGCGCAGCTCCTCGTCCTGCTCCGGGTAGTCCATGCGCAGCTTGAGCATGAAGCGGTCCAGCTCGGCTTCGGGCAGCGGGTAGGTGCCTTCCTGCTCGATCGGGTTCTGCGTGGCCAGCACCATGAACGGCAGCGGCACCGCCAGAGCGCGGCCCTCCAGGGTCACCTGGCGTTCCTGCATGACCTCCAGCAGGGCCGCCTGGGTCTTGGCCGGGGCGCGGTTGATCTCGTCGGCCAGCAGCAGGTTGGTGAACACCGGGCCCTTGCGCAGCTTGAACTGCTCGCTGGCCAGGTCGTACACGGCATGGCCGGTGACGTCGCTGGGCATCAGGTCCGGGGTGAACTGGATGCGCGCGAACTCGCCGCCGAAGCAGCGCGCCAGGGCGCGCACCAGCAGGGTCTTGCCCAGGCCCGGCACGCCCTCGACCAGCACATGGCCGCCGGCTACCAGGGCAGTGAGCACGTCGTCGATCACCGCGGTCTGGCCGATCAACGCCTTCTGCAGCTCCAGGCGCAGGGCCTGGAGCAGCTGGCTGGCGCGCTGGCGCTGGGGCGGCGGATTGACCGGGGCGGTCGCCGGCGCCGTGGCGGCAACTGGGGCGTCGACAGCCGGGCTGTCGGGCTGTTCGGGCGTGTATTCGCTCATAGGGCATTCCTGAGGGTTTGCAGGTGCGCGACCTGACGGGTGAAGTCGGCGGCGGCCAGGCGCTGCTGGGGCAGCGGCCGCATGGCTTGGCTGATGGCTCGGGGTGGCAGGCGGCTGAGGCGGCTGAGCAGCTGCCACTGGTCGGCCACGCCGAGGCGTTCGAATCCGGGATGTCGTTGCCGCGCGCGGCGCTGGATGTCCTGCTGCAGGGCTTGCAGCAGGCTGTGCTGGCCGCTGCGCCGGAGCAGGAAGTCGGCGCTGCCGCGCAGGTGCTCGCGCAGCTGCCGGCGCGCCCGGCTGGCCGCCGGCTGCAGCGGGCCCTGGCGCATGCCGACGTGCCACAGGCCGAGGACCAGCAACAGCCCCAGGGCCGTCAGGGCCAGGGGGAAGTGGCGCAGCAGCAGGCTCGCCAGGCCGTCGCGGTCGGCGCGGTAGAGCAGGGTCACGGCGCTGTCCTGGCTGAGGTACCAGAGCAGCCAGGCGTTGTCGTATTGATCGATCTTGTCGTTGCGCCAGATCCAGGCGTCGCTCAGCACGCTGATCAGGCCGTCGCCGTGGTACAGCTGCAGCATGTGCGTGGCGGCGCCGCTGTTGGCCCAGGCATGGGCACGATTCTGCGCGTCGTACAGGTGGAAGTCGGTATCGAACTCGATGTAGGCCGGCGCGGTTTCGTTTTCCAGGTACAGCTGGGTCAGCTGCGGGTAGCGGTTCGCCTCCTCGAGGGGCTCGGCCGGCGCATCGCCTGCGCCTGCGCCTGCTTCGGCCTCGCCGTCCTCCTCGTCGAGCGCGTCGCTCTGGTACTGCTGGATGCCCAGGCGATCGAGCAGCAGGTCGCCGCTGACGCCTGTCTCTTCGTCCCACAGGCGTTCGGCGACGAACAGCAGGTGGCCGCCCTTGGCCGCCCACTCCAGCAGGCGGTCGGTCTGGCGCGGGGTCATGCGCTGACGGTCGCCGAGCAGTAGCAGGGTCTGGCCGGCGCTGGGCAGGCTCGACAGCTGCTGCAGGCTGTCGGCGCGCTGCACCTGCAGGCCCTGGCGGCGCAGGAAGTGCTCGGCGGCCAGGTAGGGGTTGGCCCGCGCCTCGGGGGCCGGGCCGTGCTCGAGGGTTTCCTGGTAGGGCTCCAGGCGCCCCAGCAGGTACACGCCGAGCAAGCCGAGGGCCAGGCACAGCGCGCAGACTAGGAGGAAGCGGCGCTGTCGGTTCATGGCCGCACCTCGCCCGCAAACAGGCGCCGCCAGCCGTCGCACAGCTGTGCCTTGAGCTCCTCCGGCGGCAGGCGATGGCCATAGGCGAGGTTCTGCCAGTGCTGGGTCAGCGCCCGGCTGAAGCCATCCAGTTCGCCCTGCTCCAGGGTTGCCACCAGGCGCAGCATCTCGGCCTCGGTGTGGGCGCCGCTCAAGGGCAGGCGATAGTCATGCAGCAGGCGGCTGAGCAGGGCGCGGTAGAGCAGGCCGAGGGCGGCGCGGGGCTGCTCGGCCCACAGTCGTTCGGCTTCGCCGGGGACATCCGCGGGCAGGCTTTGCGGCGCGACTTCCAGGCCGAACAACTGGCTCGGCGGCGCGGCTGCGGGGCGTGGTGCCACGCCCAGGCGGCCGGCGAACGCCGCGAGCCAGTCGCGGTAGCGCCAGGCCAGCATGGCCAGCAGGGCGAACAGGCTGGCCCACAGCAGCACCTCGAAGAACAGTGCCACGCTGTCCAGGTGCTTCCAGAACTCGATCAGCGCGCGGAGTTTCTCCAGCAGGGCCTCCAGGTCCAGTTCCCCGGACGGTTCGGCCGCCTCCTGGGCGCCGAAACGCCAGAGCGTGACGGTTTCGCGGTGCTCGAACGGCGGCTCATCGAGCAGCTGGGCGATGCTCCGCTGCGCGGCCTGGCTGGTCAGTGGCTGCTGCAGCAGGCGCGGCGCCTCGGGGCCATGGGGATCCTCCTGCGGCAGTGGGCAGCTGCTGCCGGCGGCCAGCGCCACGCCCGGCGTCTGCGCCAGCAGCAGTCCCAGGCCGAGGACCAGGGCATAGGCCACGCCGGTCAGGCGCTGGCGCAGACGGCGGAAGCTCAGTTCGATGTCCCAGGCCTCCAGCGCAGTGCGCCGGTTGAGGTAGAGGCTGAAGCCGCAGGCCACATAAATGGGCTCCCAGAGCACCAGCACCAGGGCGTAGAGCAGGTTGGACAGGTGCTCCAGCCACAGCCAGTCGCCGGCATCGGCCTGAATCAGGCTCTGCCAGCTCCAGTCCAGCTCGATTTGCTGCGGCAGCAGCAGATAGAACAGGCTGACCAGGCCCAGCCACAGGGCCATTTCCAGGTGCACGCCGACCAGGGTCAGCCAGGTCGCCGGTGCCGAGTCGCGCTGACCCAGCACCGCCAGCCGCGCGCTGCGCGCCTGCCCGGCCAGGCCTTCGAGCTGCAGCACCGGCAGGTCGAAGCTGCGGGTGGGGCTGAGCCGGCGCCAGGTCAGGCTGGCCAGCAGCTGCGGCTTGAGCAGGCCGGGCCAGGCCTTCAGGGCCTGCTTGAGCGTCGGCGTATCGCCGAACAGGGCGCGGCCGAGGATATACAGTGGCAGCCGCTCGAAGGCCGGCTTCAGCCACCAGAAGGCGAGCATGGCCCAGCCGGGGGAGTCCCACAGCAACAGGCAGAGCAGGGCGAACACCGGCAGGCTGACCAGCGCCCAGCTGGCCATCAGCAGCCCGGCATGGCGGCGCGCCAGGAGCACGCCGAGGTCCAGCGCCTCCCAGGCGCTGCGCGGTCGGATCGCCACGCTGGCGTCAGTCAGGCGCATGGTGACCTCGTCCGGCCAGCAGCAGGTAGGCCAGCACCAGGGCCCAGAGCCCCGCGCCGACCAGGTACTTGAGTTGGGCGCCGGCCAGGGTCATCGACGACCAGTAGGCCTCGATGAAGGCCGCCAGCAGCAGGAACAGGATGACCCCGCCGACCAGGCGCACGCTGCGCGCGGCGGCCAGGCGCAGGGCTTCGCTGCGCGGCAGCCGGCCGGGGGCGAGCAGTGCCCAGCCGAGCTTGAGGCCGGCGGCACCGGCCAGGGCGATGGCGGTGAGCTCGAAGGCGCCGTGGCCGATGACGAACGACCAGAAGGTCTGGCCATAGCCGATCTGCGTCAGGTGGCCGGCCACCGCGCCGATCATCAGGCCGTTGAACAGCAGGTAGAACAGGCTGCCGAGGCCCAGCAGCAGGCCGCTGGCGAAGGTCTGAAAGGCGATGCCGATGTTGTTCATGATGTAGAAGCCGAACATCATCCAGTCGTCGCCCGAGTCGCGCTCGGCGAAACGCCCTAGGCGGCTGGCGTCCGGGTCGTACATCCGCTCCATGCTGCTCACCTGCTCCGGGTCGACCAGGCTGTAGACCAGGTCCGGGAACAGGTAGACCAGCACGCCCATGCCCAGCAGGCTGCCGAAGAACAGCAGGCTGGCGCTGAGCACGCAGCGCCATTCCTCCCGTACCAGGCGGGGAAAGCCGCCAAGCAGGAAACCGAGCAGCTGCGCGCCGAGCGGGCTGCGGTGGCGGTAGAACTGCTGATGGCCACGCATGGCCAGCTGCTGTAGCTGCTCGACCAGGCGGCTGCTGTAGCCGCGCGCTTGGGCCAGGGCCAGATGCTGGCACTGACGTCGGTAGGCGGCGGCAAAGCCACGGCTGTCCTGGCTGTCCGCCTTGCCGCGCTCGAGTGCCTCGAGCAGGCTGGCGAAGGCCTGCCATTCGGCCTGGTGGCGGCTTTCGAACAGGCTCTGCTTCATGTCGACCCCAGCAAGCTGCGGGCGATGCCGTGAAGCCGCTGCTCGGCCTGCTCCGGCGGCACCTGCAGTGGTTCGGCGAGAATCGCCGCCAGTTCGCCGCGGCGGGCGCTGGACAGTTGCTCGGCGCGCTCGGCGAATGCCAGCAGGGCACGCTGTTCGCCCTGGCTGAGGCCGATGGGCGCCGGCACGGGCTCGGCGGACGGCAGGCTCTGCGGCGCTGGCGGCGTGTCGCGATAGACCACCAGGGTGCCGGCGGCGAGATCGCCGAGGCGCTTGAAGGCCGGGTGGTTGAGGCAGCTGAGAATGCCCAGGAAATAGGCGAACGGCAGGATATCGACGAAGCGCAGCAGGTTGCGGGTCAGCGAGGCGGCCCATCCGACCGGCGTGCCGTCATCGTGCACCACGCGCAGGCCGAGCAGCTGTTTGCCCGGTGAGCGCCCCTGGTTGAGCACCTCGAACAGCACCATGTACCACCAGGTCACCAGGAACAGCATGATGGTCGCCAGGCCCATGCCGAACTGGCCGAGCAGACCGAGGACGATGAACAGCGCCGCCAGCAGCAGACCGCGGATCAGCAGGTCGATGGTGAATGCCAGGGCGCGCGGCACCAGGCCGGCGGGGCGCAGGCTCAGGTCGATGCCTTCCGGTGTTTCCACCGGATAGCGGGTGTCCAGCGGCGGGCGTTGCACGGCGCAAGGGGTAATGGCGGAGGAGAGCGGCATCGGCAGACTGCGTCGAAGAAAGCCCGATGCTAGCCAGCAGCAGGCGGGTAAGCAACCGGGCTCAGTGACGAGCCCGGTGCCTCGGGTGCGTGGCTAGCGAGCCAGTGCTCACTTGGCCACGGGTAACACGCCGAAGATGGTGCGGTAGAGCACGCCCATGGCGACCACGAACAGCGGAACGCTCCAGATCAGGCCGATACCCAGGGGAAGGACGGCGACCAGGTTGATCAGGCAAAGCAGCAGGAACAGGCCGAAGACCTTGAACCAGTGCTGGCTGATGGCCTTGCGCGAGGCTTCCAGGGCTTGCCAGGGCGACAGGCGCCGTTCGACCACCAGGGGGATCGCCAGCAGATAGGCGATGGACAGATAGACGCCGGGAATGACCAGCAGCATAGAACCCAGGTTGACCAGTACCAGCATGATGATGGCGGTGATGATCAGCGGCAGGCTGCGCCCGAGGTGGGCGAACACCTCGCTGAACCTGACCGGTTGATCGGCCGCCCGGCGGATGCCGACCATGTTGATGCCGGCCATGAAGGGGTAGGCCAGGGAGGTGATCAGCAGGGACAGCAGCATCGTGGCGACCATCAGGGTCGTCACGTCGTGGCTGATCATCAGCACGAAGCTGAACGCCTGGCTGAGGACCAATCCGCACAACATCAGGGCCACGAAGCAGGCGATGAAACCGCCGATGATGATGCCTTTGGTGCCTTCGACACGCTGCCAGGATTCGCTCAGCAGTTCGCCGATACGGAAGTCGTAACCGCGGCTCAGGGCCTGCTCGATGCTCGGTGCCTGGGCATCGCCACGGGCCTCCTGCAGGTCGCTGGTCGGCGCGGCGTAGGGGTTGGGGCTGGTGATTTCGCTCATGGGACATCCTTGTGCGCGAGTTGATCGAGGCAGGCACTCTAGCCCCGCGGGCATGCCGAGGACAAGGCGCGCGCCGGTGCGGCGTGCGCTGGCGCAAGGTTCGCTGGCGACGATCCGTCGTGGCCTGGATGCTAGACTGCC
Organism: Pseudomonas sp. LPB0260; assembly: GCF_013388395.1. Lineage (NCBI taxonomy): Bacteria > Pseudomonadati > Pseudomonadota > Gammaproteobacteria > Pseudomonadales > Pseudomonadaceae > Pseudomonas > Pseudomonas sp. LPB0260. The sequence continues at coordinate 2,199,904 of NZ_CP058247.1, forward strand.
GCGGCCTCTGACTCAGGACAGCCACGTGACTTCCATCTTCTGGTACGACTACGAAACCACCGGCATCGACCCGCGACGCGACCGCCCCTTGCAGGTCGCCGGCATTCGCACCGACGAGAATCTCCGGGAAATCGGCGAGCCGCTTAACATCTACTGCCAGCCCAGCGACGACATCCTGCCGCATCCGGCTGCTTGCCTGGTCACCGGCATTACCCCCGGGCGGCTGGCGCAGCAGGGCCTGGGCGAGGCCGAGTTCATGAGCCGCGTGCACGCCGAGCTGGCGCAGCCCGGCACCTGCGGCGCCGGTTACAACAGCCTGCGTTTCGACGACGAGGTCACGCGCTACAGCCTCTACCGCAACTTCTTCGACCCCTATGCCCGCGAATGGCAAGGCGGCAACAGCCGCTGGGACCTGATCGATCTGCTGCGCACCGCCTACGCCCTGCGCCCAGAGGGCATCGTCTGGCCAGAGGAGGAGGGCCGCGTCAGCCTCAAGCTGGAGCGCCTGACCCAGGCCAACGGCATCGACCATGGCCAGGCCCACGATGCCCTGTCCGACGTGCGCGCGACCATCGCCCTGGCGCGTCTGCTGCGCGACCGGCAGCCGAAGCTATACGACTACCTCTATCAATTGCGCAGCAAGCAGCGCGTGCTCGATCAGATTCGCCTGCTACAGCCCTTGGTGCACGTGTCCGGCCGCTTCGCCGGCTCTCGCCATTACCTGGCGCTGGTCCTGCCCCTGGCCTGGCACCCGCGCAATCGCAATGCCCTGATCGTCTGCGACCTGCAGGCCGATCCGACGCCCCTGCTGGCGGAAGATGGGGAAACCCTGTGCCGGCGTCTGTACACCCGGCGCGAGCAGTTGGCCGAAGGTGAGCTACCGGTGCCGCTGAAGTTGTTGCATATCAACCGTTGTCCGGTGGTGGCGCCGTTGAAGGTATTGCGCGACGAGGATATTCAGCGCCTGCAGTTGGATATGTCGACTTGTCAGGCGCGGGCCAAGCAGCTCGCGGACACTCAAGCACAATGGCAGGACAAACTTGCCCAGGTTTACCGCGAGGAAGACTTCGCCGCGAGCGAGGACCCGGAGCAGCAGTTATACGAGGGATTTATCGGCGATCGCGACCGGCGACTGTGCGAGCAGGTACGTAATGCCGAGCCGCAACTCTTGGCCAGACAGAGTTGGCCGTTTGACGATGCGCGGCTGCCGGAGTTGCTGTTCCGCTATCGTGCGCGGAATTGTTTCTCCAGTTTGACCGAGGCCGAACAACAGCGCTGGCGTGAGTTCTGCCAGCTGCGATTAAGCCGGGCCGAGTACGGGGCGCCGAATACCCTGGCGAATTTCGAAGCGGCGGTGGCGGAAATAATCCCGACGGCGTCACCGGAGCAGCAGGCGATATTGGCCGAATGGCAAGGTTACGCGCAGCAGTTGCGTGAGCGATACGCGCTTTAAAAAGAACGCCGGCGCGGGTTACTGGCGCTGGTGCATGGCTCGCCATAATTAGACTGCGTGGTCGGCGTTCGATACTGGTCGGTCAATAGCGCTCGCATTGTTGTTGCGGGAGTCTCGCCGGCGAACGGCGAGTCGGATATTCCCTGCGTTTCGGGTTGCTTCGAGCACTAAGGCAGTCTTCGCTCCAGTGCTGGACGAAGTTGCGCTATTGGCGATAGCCGCGGTCGGCCTACTGTTTGCGCTGAGGGGCTTTCTGCCAAGCCGTTATGGCGATAGCCCGCGCGGATGTCGCTGAACCAGTGTCGATGCGCACATTCCTGCCGCCATAAAAAAACGCCAGCATGGCCGGCGTTTTTTTATGTGCTGAGAAGCAACCTAGTAGCGGGGATCAACCCAGCAGGGTGGCCCAGCTTTCTACGGTGTCGGCGCCCCACTTGGCTTTCCACTCTTTCAGAGTCTTGTGGTTGCCGCCTTTGGTTTCAATCACTTCGCCAGTGTTGGGGTTCTTGTACTGCTTTACCTTGCGCGCGCGCTTGGCGCCAGCGGGCTTGGTGGCGCGGCCGGCCTTGCTGACCTTGGCTTCGGGATCGAGCAGGGCGATGATGTCGCGCAGGGACTTCTGGTATTCGCCCATCAGTGTGCGCAGCTTGCCTTCGAATTCCAGTTCTTTCTTCAGTTTGTCGTCTTGCGACAGGGTTTTCAGGCGCTCTTGCAGTTCTTTGATGGCTTCTTCGGCAGCGCGATATTCGTTGATCAGCGACATGGGATTTCCTTGGTACGCAAGTGGCAGATGGCTAAGTGTCAGTAATAATAGTCAGGCACTTTTCACAAGTAAACTGCTTTGTTGAAAATTGCCAGTGGGCGTCATATTTAGTTGCGCTTTTAGCCGCGAACTAACTCCTGGCTGCGGCAGCTGAGGTAATTGTCTGCGGCGCGTAAACCTCGTGGCCGCGACGGCAAACTCCCAGCGACTCAGTCTTGTCCGTGGTTTGGCGGTTGCCTCAGGCCATTGCAGGTGTTTTTTCGACGCCACCGCCGCGCTACTGCAGTTTTTCCGCGTGCTGGCTAGAATGGCCGCCTTTGCGAAAACTCTGGAGTCTCTAATGCGCACTTTTCGTCTGGTCATTGCCTGCCCGGACCGCGTCGGTATCGTGGCCAAGGTCAGTAACTTCCTGGCGACCTATAACGGCTGGATTACCGAGGCGAGCCATCACTCGGATACCCAGAGCGGTTGGTTCTTCATGCGTCATGAGATTCGTGCCGATTCGTTGCCGTTCGATATAGACGGCATGCGCCAGGCGTTTGCGCCTATCGCCCGGGAGTTTTCCATGGAGTGGCGGATTACCGATTCGGCGCAGAAGAAACGGGTGGTGCTGATGGCCAGCCGTGAATCGCATTGTCTGGCGGACTTGTTACACCGCTGGCACAGCAATGAACTCGACTGCGATATTCCCTGTGTCATTTCCAATCATGACGACTTGCGCAGCATGGTCGAGTGGCATGGTATTCCCTACTTCCATGTTCCGGTCGACCCCCAGGACAAACAGCCGGCCTTCGCCGAAGTGGAACGGCTGGTCAAGGCGCATGCGGCCGATGCCATCGTCCTGGCCCGCTACATGCAAATTCTGCCCGAGCAACTCTGCGCCGAGTTCGCCCAGCGGGTGATCAACATCCATCACAGCTTCCTGCCGTCGTTCGTCGGCGCCAAGCCCTATCACCAGGCGTCGCTGCGCGGGGTGAAGCTGATCGGCGCCACTTCGCACTACGTCACCGAGGAGCTGGATGCCGGACCGATCATCGAACAGGACGTGGTGCGGGTGAGCCACCGCGACAGTGTCGAGGAAATGGTTCGCCTGGGTAAGGATGTGGAGAAAATGGTGCTGTCCCGTGGACTACGCTATCACTTGGAAGACCGGGTGCTGGTACACGACAACAAGACGGTGGTGTTCGACTGACACTTGCTGACGTGGGCCGCTTGGGGTGGACGATACAGGAGTTCGCTAATGCTCAAGTCAATCAAGGTGCGGGATTACATGACGCGCCACCTGGTGACCTTTCGGTCCGACACCGATCTGTTCACCGCCATCAACCGCCTGCTGGAGCACCGCATTTCCGGTGCCCCGGTGGTCGACTCCCAGGGCCATCTGATCGGTTTGCTGTCCGAGGGCGACTGTCTGCGCGGGATACTCTCCGGCGCCTACTACGAGGCCATCGGCGGCACGGTCAGCGGCTATATGGTCACCGAGGTGGAGACCATCTCGCCAGAGGTCGACATCATTGAAGTCTCCCAGCGCTTCCTGCGCGGCCGTCTCGGGCGCATTCCGGTGATCGAGGGTGGTCGGCTGGTCGGCCAGATCAGTCGCAGCGATGTGTTGCGCGCGGTCAAGGAGTTCGCGCAGCACGAGCAGGGCGCCAAGCAGGAGTAGGCCCGCTGGCCACTGGGCGCGCGACTGGGATTGGCTGCGCCTTGCGCCGAAGCCGGGCGCGGCGGATGCTGCAAGGCGACTCGCCCCGTTAGCCACCGAGAATGAAGTCATGACCGATCCACTCGAACGCGCCACCTCCAGGCCGCCGCCGACGCTCGGCGAGGGATGCGTGCGGCGTTACGACCCAGAGTCCATGGATGACAGCGTCGGCAGCGATTTTCCCGGTGCCGCCGAACTGTGGCAGCAGCTGCAGACTGAACAGGCGCAGGCGCAAGAAGCAAAACCGCCGCGCAAATGAATCGGGGCGCTGTCTGAGCGCCCCGTTGTCGTTTCCCGGCGGGATCAGATGCGGAAGCTGTCCACCAGCTGCTTCAGGCGCGCGGCCTGCTGCTCCAGGTCACCGCAGGCACGCAGGGTGGCGTGGAGGTTCTCCACACCCTCCTGGTTGAGGGTGTTGATCTCGGTGATGTCCATGTTCAGCGACTCGATCACCGAGGTCTGCTCTTCGGTGGCGGTGGCCACCGACTGGTTCATGCCGTCGATCTCGCCGATGCGCTGGGTCACGCTGCTCAGGCGCTGGCCCGCCTGGTTGGCGATCTCCACGCTTTCCTCGCTGTAGCGCTGGCTCTCGGTCATGGTGGTGACCGACTCGCGCGAGCCGACCTGCAGTTCCTCGATCATGCTCTCGATTTCCTGCGCCGACTCCTGGGTACGGTGGGCCAGGTTGCGCACCTCGTCGGCGACCACGGCGAAGCCCCGGCCCGCTTCGCCGGCCCGCGCGGCCTCGATGGCGGCGTTGAGTGCCAGCAGGTTGGTCTGCTGGGAGATGCTCTTGATCACCTCGAGGATCTGGCCGATGTTTACCGTCTTGCCGTTCAGCGTCTCGATGTGGCTGCAGGAGCTGCTGATCTTGCTCGACAGGTCGTTCATCGCGCGGATGGTCTGTTCCACCACCTGGCGGCCGTCCTCGGCCTGGCCGCGGGCATCGGAGGCCTGGGTCGAGGCATCGGCGGCGTTGCGGGCGATCTCCTGGGCCGCGGCGCCCAGCTCGTTGATCGCCGCGGCCACGCTGTTGGTGCGACTGGCCTGCTCGTCGGAGTTGAGCATCGAGGAGTTGGAGGCGTTGACCACCAGCTTGGCCACCTCGTTGACCTGGATGGTGGCCGAGGACACCTCGCGGATCGAGGCGTGAATCCGCTCGACGAAACGGTTGAACGACTTGGCCAGCTCACCGAACTCGTCGTTGGACTGGATCGCCAGGCGCTTGGTCAGGTCGCCTTCGCCCTGGGCGATGTCCTGCATGGCCTTGCCCATCACGCGCAGCGGCTGCATCAGCACGCGGATCAGCATGCTCAGCAGCAGGATGATCAGCACCACGGCGATCAGGGTGGCGACAATGGCCGAGGCGCGGAACTCGCTGAGCATCGCATAGGCCTTGGCCTTGTCGATGGACAGGCCGATGTACCAGGAAACCGAAGGCAGGCCCTTGACCGGGGTGAAGGTGAACAGGCGGGTATTGCCATCCACTTCGGTCTCGCTGAAGTCGCTGCCGATACGCGGGGTGTCCTGGGGGAACACCTCCTTGAGGCTCTTCATCACCAGCGCCTGGTCCGGGTGCACGAGAATCTTGCCGTCGGCGCTGACCAGGAAGGCGTAGCCGATGCCGTTGAAGTCCAGCGAGTTGATCAGGTTGACCAGGGTGCTCAGGCCCAGGTCGCCGCCGACCACACCGGCGGGCTTGGCCGGCGTGGCGATGGTGATGGTCAGCTCGTTGGTGGAGGCATCCACGTAGGGTTCGGTGAGGGTGGTGCCACCGGCGGCCATGGCGTCCTTGTACCAGGGACGGGTACGCGGATCGTAACCCGCCGGCAGATCGCTTTCCGGACGCGAGGTGAAGGTGCCGTCGTCGCCGCCCAGGTAGGCGAAGGCGAAGGTCGAGGCCAGCGCACGTTGTTCCAACAGGCTGACGACCTTGTCATTTGCCGCCTCCCGGGTTATCGACTGGGCCGTGCTCTCCACCAGCAGGATGCGTCCGGACAACCAGTTCTGGATGGTGCCGGCGGTCACCTCACCCATCTCGTGCAGGTAGTTCTCCAGGTTGGCGCGGATCGCGTTGCGCTGCAGGTAGTCGTTGTACAGGGTGAACAGGGAGAAGGCCGCGATCACCACCAGCGAGGCGGCGAGCAGGATCTTGTGGCTGAACTTCAGGCTGTGGGTCATGGCTTATGCTGTCCGTTAGAGGCGGCTGCCAGTCTGGGCTGGCTTGAGGTTTCATGCGGTGCCGGAAATGGGGGCTGTCCAGGCGGCCAGCACTCCCCTTGTGTCGGCATTCGTGGACGAAAGCTTTAACTTGGGAGACACCGAAATGTCCGTATCCGAACAGTTCATTTTTGGCGCCGACAGTTCCGGCCAGCCGGTTGCGCAGCCCCTGCGCCTGGCCAACCGGCACGGGCTGGTCGCGGGGGCGACGGGCACGGGCAAGACGGTGACCCTGCAACGCCTGATCGAGGGTTTCAGCGATGCCGGGGTGGCGGTATTCGCCGCCGACGTGAAGGGCGATCTCTGCGGTCTGGGCGCCGCCGGCGCGCCCCAGGGCAAGGTGGCCGAGCGCATCGCCAGCATGCCCTGGCTGGACCACCGGCCGACGGCCTACCCGCTCACCCTGTGGGATATCCACGGCCAGAGCGGGCACCCGCTGCGTACCACCCTGAGCGAGATGGGGCCCTTGCTGCTCGGCGCGCTGTTGGAGCTGACCGACAGTCAGCAGGCCGCGCTCTACGCCGCCTTCAAGGTGGCCGACCGCGAAGGCCTGCTGCTGCTCGACCTGAAGGATCTGAAGGCCTTGCTGGCTCATCTCAAGGCCCATCCCGAGGTGCTCGGCGACGACAGCGCATTGTTCACCTCAGCCTCGGCCCAGGCCTTGCTGCGCCGCCTGGCGGGCCTCGAGCAGCAGGGCGCCGAGGCCCTGTTCGGCGAACCGGCCCTGCAGCTCGAGGACATCCTGCATCCCGATCGCGATGGTCGCGGGCGCATTCATCTGCTCGACGCCAGTCGCCTGGTGCACGAAGCGCCCAAGGTCTACGCGACCTTTCTGTTGTGGCTGCTGGCCGAGCTGTTCGAGCAGCTGCCCGAGCGCGGCGACGCCGACAAGCCGGTGCTGGCGCTGTTCTTCGACGAGGCACACCTGCTTTTCGCCGACACCCCCAAGGCCTTGCAGGAGCGCCTGGAGCAGGTGGTACGGCTGATCCGCTCGAAAGGTGTCGGGGTGTATTTCGTCACCCAGTCGCCCAGCGACCTGCCCGATGACGTGCTGGCCCAGCTCGGCCTGCGCATCCAGCATGGCCTGCGTGCCTTCACCACCAAGGAGCGCAAGGCCCTGCGCGCGGTGGCCGACGGCTTCCGCGCCAATCCGGCGTTCGACACCCTGAGCCTGCTGACCGAGCTGGGCATCGGCGAGGCCCTGGTCGGCACCCTGGAGGACAAGGGCACGCCGGCCCTGGTCCGGCACGTGGCCATTGCCCCGCCGCAGTCGCGTATCGGCCCGCTGAGCGAGCAGGAGCGCGCCGCACTGATCCGCCAGTCGCCCCTGGGTGGGCGCTACGACCAGGCGGTCGACCGCGAGTCGGCCTATGAGCTGCTGTCTGCCCGTGCCGCCAAGGCCAGCGCCGAGGCCGCCGAACTGCAGGCGCAGCAGGTCAGTGAGAAAGCCGACAAGTCGACGGCTGGAATCGGCGGCATGGCCGGTGGATTGCTCGGCAGCCTGGCCAGCCAGGCGGTGAAGAGCGCCGTGCGCCAGGCCGCCAACCAGATCGGTCGGCAGCTGGTGCGGGGGCTGATGGGCTCGTTGCTGGGCGGTAAGCGCCGCTGATCAGGCAGCCTCGCAGGCCGGCCCGGCCCTGGCAGGGCCTGGTCGGTCATGCGGATCAGTCGCCGGTGCCCGCGGCAACGGCGCGTCGGCGCCGTCAATCTTGCGATTTTTCGGCTTTGCTCTGCAGGTCTTTTTCGATCTTTTCCAGTTCTTTCTCGAATGCTTGATCGAGAAGATTGGCCTTCTTGCGCCAAGGCTTGCGCTCGGGATCAGGTTGAGCGGCGTAGGTAATGACTTCCCCGCCGTATACGTCCTTGTAACGCTGCGCCTGGCGCTCGAGTTCGGCGCGCAGTTCGTCTTTCGTCACGTGGTTACCCATGGTCTGTAACTTATGAGGTGACAACGTAAGGCTGCCTGCCTTACTGCTACGGTCACCGTTTGCGGTGCAGTCAAAGCTGCTTTGATTTTATTGAGTGTATTTGTAACAGGTTTATTGAGTGATAAATCCAATAATAAACAACGACTTAGGTTGTTTACGGGGCTTATTACGGCGCTTTCTATGGGCGCGGTAATAATTATGGCGAACACTCGCTAAAAGTCTAGCGCTGTCTTGAATTCAGTTAAGAACAGTGTGTGTGGCCTGTCACGAAAATCGTTTGCCGGCGATCGCCCAAGTAACACTGCGATATTGATTCGTGCTAGGGATAAGGCTGTAGCGTGACCGCCCGGTCGTTATATTGTCGCCGCAGTCAACGGTATTTTTCTTGAGACTTTCCGCTCGCCTAACTTCGCCGACAAGAATGCGGCGGCCCGCTTTGCGCTCTTTGCCGCGGACTGCGGCGGCGCTCGAGTTGTCCCCCGAGCGTGATACGGGACCTGGTGCTCAGGTATATGTCGCATTCAACGTTTCCAAGGGCCGGCCGAACTGCGATCCTCGCGGACTTCGGCAACCCCTTGCGCCTGAGGTAAGCATGCTCATCAGCTCCGACTTCGACAGCGGCAATATCGAGGTACTCGACGCCAGCAATCCACGGCAGGTTCGGCTCGCCATGCGCCCGGACCTCAATAGCCATCATTTTCAGTGGTTCCACTTCAAGGTGGCGGGCATGAGCCCCGGCCAGCGCTACGGCTTCAGCCTGTGCAACGCCGGCCAGTCGGCCTACAGCCACGCCTGGAGCGGCTACAACGCCGTCGCCTCCTATGACCAGGTCAACTGGTTCCGCGTGCCCAGCCGCTTCGAGGAGGGGGCGCTGCAGTTCGAGCTCGAGCCGCGCGAGGCCCAGGTCTGGTTCGCCTACTTCGAGCCCTACAGCCGTGCCCGCCACGACTGGCTGATCGGCCAGGCGTTGGAGAAGGCCGGGGCCGAGTTGTTCGCCTGCGGCAAGAGCATCGAGGGCCGGGACATCCAGTTGTTGCGGATCAGCCGCACGCCCCAGGCCACGCGCAAGATCTGGATCATCGCCCAGCAGCATCCCGGCGAGCACATGGCCGAGTGGTTCATGGAAGGGTTGATCGAGCGTCTGCAGGACCCGGACGACGCCGAGCTGAATGCCCTGCTGGCTCAGGCCGAACTGTACCTGGTGCCGAACATGAACCCCGATGGCGCCTTCCGCGGGCACCTGCGCACCAACGCCGCCGGCAAGGACCTCAACCGTGCCTGGCAGTCGGCCAGCGAGGCCGAGAGCCCCGAGGTGTTCTTCGTCCAGCAGCAGATGCGCCGGGTCGGTGTTGATCTGTTCCTCGACATCCACGGCGACGAGGAGATTCCCCACGTGTTTACCGCCGGTTGCGAGGGTAATCCCGGCTACAGTCCGCGCCTGGCGGCGCTGGAGGATGAATTCAGGCGTCGCCTGGTGGACATCGGCGCGGAGTTCCAGACCGCCTTCGGCTACCCCCGCGACGAGCCGGGCCAGGCCAACCTGACCCTGGCCTGCAACGCGGTCGGCGAGGAGTTCGACTGCCTGTCGTTCACCATCGAGATGCCGTTCAAGGACCACGACGACAATCCCGAGCCGCTGACGGCGTGGAGCGGTCGGCGCTCGAAACGTCTGGGCCATGATGTGCTCAGCGTGGCGGCGGCGATGGTCGGCACGCTGCGCTGATCGGCTCGTCGGCGGTTAGCCGGGGAGCGTGGCTGCGCCGTTGTCTTCGGCGGGGCCAGGCAGGGTGCGCAACTGAAAGCAGTTGCCGCCGCTGCCTTTGGCGCCGTACATGGCGTCATCGGCGTGCTTGAGCAGTTGCTCGACCGTATCGCCGTGCTCGGGGTAGAGGGCGATGCCGATGCTGGGCAGGATGCACAGGGGCTGGCCGCCCAGGTCCATGGGCAGGTTGAGCAGGCGGCGAATCTTCTCCGCCAGGTGCGCCGCTTGCTCCGGCGTCTGTATGCTCTCGAGCAGCACCACGAATTCGTCGCCGCCGATCCGGGCAACCGTGTCGACGCCGCGCACGCACTGCTTGAGGCGGCTGGCCACCTCCTGCAGCAGCAAGTCGCCGGCGGCATGGCCGAGGCTGTCGTTGACCTGCTTGAAGCGGTCCAGGTCGAGGTACAGCAGGGCCATTCTGTCCTGTTCCCGCCGCGCCCGTTCCAGGGCCGTCTTCAGGCGATCATGCAGCAGGCCGCGATTGGGCAGCTGGGTCAGCTGATCGTACTGCGCCATGTGCCGCAGGCGGGCCTGCAGCTGCTTGCGCTCTATCGCGGCGGCCACCTGATTGGAGACGAACTGCAGCAGTTCGGTGTCCTTTTCGCTGTACTGCGCGCCGCCGCGGTAGCTCTTCAGCGCCAGGGCGCCGATGACGCCGCCCGGCGAATTGAGCGGCACGCCCAGCCAGCACAGGGCGTCCTGGTCGGTGCTCGGCCGCAGCGGCTCGGCCGCCTTGCTCTGGGTTCCGGGGCTCAGCAGCAGCGCCTGGCCGCTGCGGATCACCTCGGCGCAGAGCGCGCCTGCGGTCGAGTTGCCGGACGCGTCGGACTGGTCGCGCTCATCGACGTGATAGGGAAAGCTCAGCCGGTCGTGGAGCGCATCGTATAGCGCCACGGAAAAGTTCTGCGCCGGCAGCAGCTCGCCGATGATCTGGTGAATCTGCCGGAACAGGGCCAGCAGGTCCTCGGCGACGTGCGCCGCCTCGGAGATGGCGTAGAGCGCGGCGTGCAAAGACTCGGCCTGCTTGCGCTCGGTGATGTCGCGGGCCACGGCAATGCGCAGCTGGTCGGACTCCGACCAGCGGGCCGACCACATGATGTGGGCGATCCGGCCGTCCTTGTGTCGGTAGCGGTTCTCGAAATAGGGCTTGGCCTGCCCGGCCATGATCTCGCGCGCTGTCTGCAGGGTCCTTTCTCGATCCTCGGGCAACACCAGGTCGATCATGTTCATGCCGATCATTTCTTCCGGGCGATAGCCGAAGATGCGCTCGCAGGCCGCGCTGACGAACACGAAGTGGCCCTCGGCGTCGACCGCGCACACGGCATCGAGCAGCAGGTCCATGAATCCGGTGGGCGGCGAATAGGGGCTCGTGTCCATAGGCGCTACGTACTGCCTCACTGGCTCGGCGTTATGTCTGGAGCCCGACCGGGCCTTGGCCGCTTGGGCCGCCCCATTGCAGCGGGCGAAGATCCAGCGGTCCGCGGTGGCGGCGGGTATCGCGTTGGGCAGAATGACTCGAAAGGTCCGGGCACGCAGTGGCGGGGACTTACCCTGCATTCTGGCCATCAGATTGCGATCGGGCAAGCCGTGAGGCGTGCAGCGGGGGCTCTAGCGCGAGTGATGCGCCGGAAGGCCCTCGCCGGCAGGCGGCGAGGGCCGGGGGATCAGCCGCGGTAGTAGCGCTGCGGCACGAAGGGGGTCTTGGCCACTTTCATGGCCACGCGCTTGCCGCGCACCAGCGCCCAGACCTCGCTGTCCACCGCCACATGGCTGCTCTGCACGTAGCCCATGGCCACAGGCGCGCCGAGGGTCGGGCCGAAGCCGCCGCTGCACACCTGGCCGATCACCTGGCCGTCGGCGTCGACGATTTCCGCGCCTTCGCGCACCGGCACGCGCTCCTGCGGCAGCAGGCCGACGCGCTTGCTGGCGACGCCTTCACGCAGCTGGGTGAAGATCCGCTCGGCGCCGGGGAAGCCGCCGGCACGGGCGCCGTCGGCGCGGCGGGCCTTGGAGATGGCCCACAGCAGGCTGGCCTCGATCGGCGTGGTGCTGGTGCTCATGTCGTGGCCGTACAGGCACAGGCCGGCTTCCAGACGCAGCGAGTCGCGCGCGCCGAGGCCGATGGCCTCGACTTCCGGCTCGGCCAGCAGGCTGCGGGCCAGGGTCTCGGCGTGCTCGGCCGGCACCGAGATCTCGTAGCCGTCTTCGCCGGTGTAGCCGGAGCGGCTGACGTAGCAGTCGACGCCGAGCAGGCGCACGGCGGCGAACTGCATGAAGGTCATCTTCGCCACTTCCGGGGCCAGGCGCGCCAGCGCGTCGACGGCCTTCGGGCCCTGCAGGGCGAGCAGGGCGCGGTCGAAGTGCGACTCGATCTGGCACTGGCCGGCGATGTGCTGCTGCAGGTGCATCAGGTCCTGCTGCTTGCAGGCGGCGTTGACCACCAGGAACAGGGTGTCGTCGCCCAGGTTGGCGACCATCAGGTCGTCGAGGATGCCGCCGTTCTCATCGGTGAACATGGCGTAGCGCTGCATGCCCACCGGCAGGTCGATGATGTCCACCGGCACCAGGGTTTCCAGGGCCTTGGCGGCCTCGGCGCCGCGCAGGACGATCTGGCCCATGTGCGAGACGTCGAACAGGCCGGCCTGCTCGCGGGTGTGCAGGTGCTCCTTCATCACGCCGAGCGGGTACTGCACCGGCATGTCGTAGCCGGCGAACGGCACCATGCGCGCGCCCAGTTCCAGGTGCAGGGCATGCAGAGGGGTTTTCGCCAGGGTTTCGGTGGTCATGCAATGTCTCCGGTAGGGTGCGCCGAGCGCACCGTTAAAGATCTGGGTGCGCCGTGCGCACGGGTAGGGCGTTGGTGCGTGGGCGCACGGGTAGAGCATTGGTGCGCATAGCGCACCCTACAAATCAGCATTCGATGATGTTGACCGCTAGGCCGCCGCGGGCGGTTTCCTTGTACTTGCTCTTCATGTCGGCGCCGGTCTGGCGCATGGTGCGGATCACCTTGTCCAGCGAGACGAAGTGCTGGCCGTCGCCGCGCAGGGCCATGCGGGCGGCGTTGATCGCCTTCACCGAGCCCATGGCGTTGCGTTCGATGCACGGCACCTGGACCAGGCCGCCGATCGGGTCGCAGGTCAGGCCGAGGTTGTGCTCCATGCCGATCTCGGCGGCGTTCTCCACCTGCGCCACCGTACCGCCGAGCACTTCGCACAGGGCCCCGGCGGCCATCGAGCAGGCCACGCCGACCTCGCCCTGGCAGCCGACCTCGGCGCCGGAGATCGAGGCGTTCTCCTTGTAGAGGATGCCGATGGCCGCGGCGGTGAGCAGGAAGCGCACCACGCCGTCCTCGTTGGCGCCGGCGATGAAGCGCATGTAGTAGTGCAGCACCGCCGGCACGATGCCGGCCGCGCCGTTGGTCGGGGCGGTCACCACGCGGCCGCCGCTGGCGTTTTCCTCGTTGACCGCCAGGGCATAGAGGTTGACCCAGTCGAGCACGCTGAGCGAGTCGCGCAGGGCCGCTTCCGGGTGCTTGCACAGCTGGCGGTGCAGCGCGGCGGCGCGGCGCTTGACCTTGAGCCCGCCGGGCATGATGCCCTCGTTCTGGCAGCCGGCCTCGACGCAGTCCTGCATCACCTGCCAGATCTTCAGCAGGCCTTCGCGGGTTTCCGCCTCGGGGCGCCAGGCGGTCTCGTTGGCCAGCATCACCTGGCTGATCGACAGGTTGTGCTCGGCGCAGTGGGCCAGCAGCTGCTTGGCGGTGGTGAAGGGGTAGGTCAGGGGCGTGCGGTCCTCGACGATGCGGTCGGCGCCGGCGGCTTCCTCGTCGACCACGAAACCGCCACCCACCGAGTAGTACTCGCGCGAACGGATCTGCAGGCCGGCGCCGTCGAAGGCGCGGAAGATCATGCCGTTGGGGTGGTAGGGCAGGGGCTTGCGGATCATCGCCAGGTGTTCTTTCTCGACGAAGCGGATCGCCTTTTCGCCGAGCAGCTTGAGCTCACCGGCCTTGCGCATCGTCGCCAGGCGCGAGTCCACCGTGCGCGTGTCGACGGTGTCCGGTTGCTCGCCCTCGAGGCCGAGCAAGACTGCCTTGTCGCTGCCATGGCCCTTGCCGGTGGCGCCGAGCGAGCCGTACAGCTCGACCTTGATGGATTCGGTGCTGGCGAGCAGGTCGTCGCGGCGCAGGCCTTCGACGAAACGCACGGCGGCGCGCATCGGCCCGACGGTGTGCGAGCTGGAGGGGCCGATGCCGATTTTGAACAGATCGAAAACGCTAAGTGACATGCTGATCTCCGGCTTCTGGCGGTACGGGCGGCGCGCCCAGGAATGGACGCGCTCCGGGCCAGGAAGCGACCTTATCTATTCAGCGTAGACCGGGAAGGTGGCGCACAGGTCCGCGACCTGACCACGGACCCGCTCGATCACGCTGGGGTTGTCCATCTCGTCGAGGATGTCGCAGATCCAGCCGGCCAGCTCACGGCACTCGCCCTGCTTGAAGCCGCGGGTGGTCACCGCCGGGGTGCCGATGCGGATGCCGGAGGTGACGAACGGCGACTGTGGGTCGTTCGGCACGGCGTTCTTGTTCACCGTGATATGCGCCGCGCCGAGCGCCGCGTCGGCGGCCTTGCCGGTCAGGCCCTGCTTGATCAGGCTGAGCAGGAACAGGTGGTTGTCGGTGCCGCCGGAGACCACCTCGTAGCCGCGGCCGACGAACACCTCGGCCATCGCCTGGGCGTTGTCGATCACCTGCTGCTGGTAGGCCTTGAAGCCGGGCTCCAGGGCTTCCTTGAAACACACCGCCTTGGCCGCGATCACGTGCATCAGCGGGCCGCCCTGGGCGCCCGGGAACACCGCGGAGTTGAGCTTCTTCTCGATCTCCTCGTTGGACCTGGCCAGGATCAGGCCGCCGCGCGGGCCGCGCAGGGTCTTGTGGGTGGTGGTGGTGACCACGTCGGCGTAGGGCAGCGGGTTGGGGTACAGGCCGGCGGCGACCAGGCCGGCGACGTGGGCCATGTCGACGAACAGCAGCGCCCCGACCTGGTCGGCGATGGCGCGGAAACGGGCGAAGTCCAGGGTCCGCGAGTAGGCGGAGAAGCCGGCGACGATCATCTTCGGCTGGTGCTCCACGGCCAGGCGCTCGACCTCGGCGTAGTCGATCAGGCCGTTCTCGTCGATGCCGTACTGCACCGCGTTGTACAGCTTGCCGGAGGAGCTGACCTTGGCACCGTGGGTCAGGTGGCCGCCGTGGGCCAGGCTCATGCCGAGGATGGTGTCGCCCGCGTTGAGCAGGGCCAGGTAGACGGCGGCGTTGGCCGAGGAGCCGGAGTGCGGCTGGACGTTGGCGTAGTCGGCGCCGAACAGCTGCTTGGCCCGTTCGATGGCCAGTTGCTCGACCTTGTCGACGTGCTCGCAACCGCCGTAGTAGCGCTTGCCCGGGTAGCCCTCGGCGTACTTGTTGGTCAGCCCGCTGCCCTGGGCCTGCATCACGGCCGGGCTGCAGTAGTTTTCCGAGGCGATCAGCTCGATGTGGTCCTGCTGGCGGCTCTCTTCGGCGGCGATGGCGTGGGCCAGGGCCGGATCGTAGTCGTTGAGGGTCAGGCTCTTGTGGAACATGGGAGAGGTCCTTGGCGAAGGGCGCGACCGTGAACCGGCCGCGCCAGGGTCATGCGAGGGGTTAGCGTTGTACGACAGCGGCGCCGCCGACGCTGGCCTTGTTGGCGAAATGGTCGCGGGTCAGCTTGACCACCACCGGGCTGAGCAGCAGCAGCGACAGCAGGTTGGGCAGTGCCATCAGGCCGTTGAGGGTGTCGGCCAGCAACCAGGCGAAGTCCAGTTGGGCGATGGCGCCGAACGGCACGGCCAGCACCCAGATGATGCGGAACGGCATGATCGCCTTGGTGCCGACCATGAACTCCCAGCACTTCTCGCCGAAGTAGCTCCAGCCGAGGATGGTGGTGAAGGCGAAGACCACCAGGGCGATGCTCAGCAGGGCGCCGCCGAAGCCGGGCATGGCCGCTTCGAAGGCCGCCGCCGACAGGGCCGCGCCGCTCTCGCCGCTGGTCCACACGCCGGAGGCGATGATCGCCAGGCCGGTCATGCTGCAGATGATGATGGTGTCGATGAAGGTCCCGAGCATGCCGATCATCCCCGAGCGCACGGCGCTGTTGGTGATGCCGGCCGCCTGGGCGATGCCGGCGGTGCCCAGGCCCGCCTCGTTGGAGAAGATGCCGCGGGCCACACCGAAGCGGATCGCCGCCATCACCGCCGCGCCGGCGAAGCCACCGGCAGCGGCGATCGGGCTGAAGGCGTGGGTGAAGATCAGCTCGAAGGCGCCGGGGATGGCGTCGGCGAAGGCCACCAGCACCGCCACGGCGGCGACGATGTAGGCCACGCACATGAACGGCACCAGGGTCGCGGCGACCTTGCCGATGCGCTGGATGCCGCCGAGGATCACCAGGCCGACCAGCACCATGCTGACCAGGCCGGTGGCCCACAGCGGGATGTCGAAGGTGCTTTCCAGGGCGTGGGCCATGCTGTTGACCTGGACCATGTTGCCGATGCCGAAGCCGGCCAGGCCGCCGAAGATGGCGAAGGCGGTGCCCAGCCACAGCCACTTCTTGCCCAGGCCGTTCTTGATCGCGTACATCGGCCCGCCGACGTGCTCGCCGCGGTCGTCCTTCTCGCGGTAATGCACCGCCAGCACCACTTCACAGTATTTGGTGGCCATGCCGACCAGGGCGGTGCACCACATCCAGAACAGCGCGCCGGGGCCGCCGAGGAAGATGGCGGTGGCCACGCCGGCGATGTTGCCGGTACCGACGGTGGCGGCCAGGCAGGTCATCAGCGCCTGGAACGGGCTGATCTCGCCGCTGGCCGCATCGTCCTTCTTGCGGCCTTGCCACATCAGGGCGAAGCCGGCGCCGATCTTGCTCAGCGGCATCAGCTTCAGGCGCAGCATGAGGAACAGACCGGTACCGAGGATCGCCACCAGCATCGGTGGGCCCCAGACCAGGCCGTTGATTTGATTGACCAGAGAGGTGATGAATTCCATGTAACGCTCCTTTTCTTGTTGTTAGGGCGCAGGGGTGGCCTGCTTCGAATAAGGGCTGTCGTGCGGTTGTGCCGCGATGGGAATTGCTGTTTTGCGCTAAACGATCCGCCGTGCAACGACGAACCGGTTGTGGGTGCGCGCTGTGTGCCATGGGTTTGCCGACACAGGGACGCACACCGCGCACCCACAAACTCCTGCCGGCCTCGAGCCGCTCAACGCCGCTCGAGGCCACTGTTGGCTGGCCCGGCATGCGCCGGGCCAGGGGTGCTGCTTAGGCGTCCTGGTAGGCCTCGATCGATGGGCAGGCGCAGATCAGGTTGCGGTCGCCGAACACGTTGTCGACCCGGCCGACCGGCGGCCAGTACTTGCCGTCCACCAGGGAGGCGAGCGGGTAGACCGCCTGCTCGCGGCTGTAGCCGTGGGTCCACTCGCCGACCAGCTCCAGGGCGGTGTGCGGCGCGTTCTTCAGCGGGTTGTCCTCGGCGTCCAGGTCACCACGCTCGACCGCGCGGATTTCCTCGCGGATGGCGATCATGGCGTCGCAGAAACGATCCAGTTCTTCCTTGGACTCGCTCTCGGTCGGCTCGATCATCAGCGTGCCGGCCACCGGGAAGGACATGGTCGGGGCGTGGAAGCCGAAGTCGATCAGGCGCTTGGCCACGTCGTCGACGCTGATGCCGCTGCTTTCCTTGAGCGGGCGGATGTCGAGGATGCACTCGTGGGCCACCAGGCCGCCTTCGCCGCTGTACAGCACCGGGTAGTGCTCTTCCAGGCGACGGGCGATGTAGTTGGCGTTGAGGATGGCCATCTGCGAGGCGCGCTTGAGGCCTTCGCCGCCCATCATGGTGATGTACATCCAGGTGATCGGCAGGATGCTGGCGCTGCCGAACGGCGCCGCGCTGACCGCGCCTTCCTTGCGCGCCATCTTGTCGTGGCCCGGCAGGAAGGGGATCAGGTGCGACTTGACGCCGATCGGGCCGACGCCCGGACCGCCACCGCCGTGGGGGATGCAGAAGGTCTTGTGCAGGTTCAGGTGCGAGACGTCGCCGCCGAACTGGCCCGGGGCGCAGAGGCCGACCATGGCGTTCATGTTGGCGCCGTCGATGTACACCTGGCCGCCGTTATCGTGAACGATCTGGCAGATCTCGCGGATGCCTTCCTCGAACACGCCGTGGGTCGACGGGTAGGTGATCATCAGCGCGGCCAGGCGGTGCTGGTGCTCCTGGGCCTTGGCGCGCAGGTCGTCGATGTCGACGTTGCCGCGGGCGTCGCAGGCGGTCACCACCACGCGCATGCCGGCCATGCTGGCGGTGGCCGGGTTGGTGCCGTGGGCGGACTGCGGGATCAGGCAGATGTCGCGCTGCTCCTCGCCGCGGCTGCGGTGGTAGGCGCGGATCGCCAGCAGGCCGGCGTACTCGCCCTGGGAGCCGGCGTTCGGCTGCAGGGACACGCCGTCATAGCCGGTGGCGGCGCACAGCATGGCCTCCAGCTCGTCGGTCAGCTGCTGGTAACCCTGGCTCTGCTCGGCCGGGGCGAAGGGGTGCAGGTTGCCGAACTCCGGCCAGGTGACCGGGATCATCTCGCTGGCGGCGTTGAGCTTCATGGTGCAGGAGCCCAGCGGGATCATGCTGCGGTCCAGGGCCAGGTCCTTGTCGGCCAGCTTGCGCAGGTAGCGCATCAGCTCGGTTTCGCTGTGGTAGCGGTTGAACACTTCGTGCTGCAGGATCGCCGACTGGCGCAGCAGGGCCTGGGGCAGGCGGGCGGCAGTGGCGGCGGCCAGCTCGGCGAAGTCCGGGAGGTTCTGGCCCGGCTCGGCGAAGACTTCCCACAGGCGCTCGACGGCGGCCTGGTCGGTGGTCTCGTCCAGCGACAGGCCGAGGCGCTCGGCGTCGATCTCGCGCAGGTTGATGCCCATCTCGCGGGCCTGCTGGTGCAGCTGCGCGGTGCGCGCACCGGTGGCCAGGGTCAGGGTATCGAAGAAGCTCTCCTGCTCGGCGGCCAGGCCCAGCTTGGCCAGGCCCGCGGCGAGGATGGCGGTCAGCTGGTGCACGCGCTGGGCGATGGCGGTCAGGCCCTGGGGACCGTGGTACACGGCGTACATGCTGGCGATGTTGGCCAGCAGCACCTGGGCGGTGCAGATGTTGCTGGTGGCCTTCTCGCGGCGGATGTGCTGCTCGCGGGTCTGCATGGCCAGGCGCAGGGCCGGCTTGCCGAAACGGTCGACCGAGACGCCGACCAGGCGGCCGGGCATGTCGCGCTTGAAGGTGTCGCGGGTGGCGAAGTAGGCGGCATGCGGGCCGCCGAAGCCCAGCGGCACACCGAAGCGCTGGGCGCTGCCGATGGCCACGTCGGCGCCGAACTCGCCCGGGGCGCTGAGCAGGGTCAGGGCCAGCAGGTCGGCGGCCACGGCGACCAGCGCCTTGGCCTCGTGGAAGCGCTCGACCAGCTCGCGGTAGTCGAAGATGTCGCCGTTGCTGGTCGGGTACTGCAGCAGGGCGCCGAAGTAGGCGCTGGCGTCGGCGATTTCGCGCTCGTCACCGACCACCACTTCGATGCCCAGGGGCTCGGCACGGGTGCGCAGCACGTCGAGGGTCTGCGGGTGGCAATGCTGCGAGGCGAAGAAGGCGTTGCTGGCCTTGTTCTTCGACAGGCGCTTGCAGAAGGTCATGGCCTCGGCGGCGGCGGTGGCTTCGTCCAGCAGCGAGGCGTTGGCGATCGGCAGGCCGGTGAGGTCGCTGATCAGGGTCTGGAAGTTCAGCAGCGCTTCCAGGCGGCCCTGGGAGATTTCCGGCTGGTAGGGGGTGTAGGCGGTGTACCAGGCCGGGTTCTCCAGCAGGTTGCGCAGGATCGGGCTCGGCGTGTGGGTGCCGTAGTAGCCCTGACCGATGTAGGTCTTGAACTGCAGGTTCTTGGCGGCGATGGCCTTGATCTTGGCCAGGGCGTCGGCCTCGCTCAGGCCCGGGGTCTGGCCGAGCACGCTGGTGCCCTTGATGGTCTCCGGGATGACGCTGGCGATCAGCGCCTCGACGGAGTCGAAGCCCAGGGTGGCGAGCATGGCGGCGGTGTCGGCGTCACGCGGGCCGATATGCCGGGCGATGAATTCGTTCTGGGTAGTGAGTTCAGACATGGCGCGGCCCTCAGGCTTCGTCGTTGGCTTTGAGCAGACGCTGGTAGGCGTCCTGGTCGAGCAGGGCGGCGACAGCGCTGGCATCGGTGGGGCGGAAGCGGAAGAACCAGCCCTTGTTCAGCGGGTCTTCGTTGACCAGCTCCGGGCTGCCTTCCAGCTCAGCGTTGACTTCGACGATTTCACCGTCCAGCGGCATGGCGATGTTGCTGGCGGCCTTCACCGACTCCAGCACGGCCACTTCGTCGCCCTGGGCATAACCCTGCGCTTCCGGCAGCTGCACGAACACCACGTCACCCAGGGCTTCCTGGGCATAGGCGGTGATGCCAACGGTAACCAGGCCATCGGCATCCTGACGCAGCCATTCGTGATCGACGGTAAAACGCAATTCGCTCATGTGAACTCCTCAAGTGGGCGGGTTCGCCCGTTTCTGCTGCGGGCGTGATCGGGGCGCTCGTGCCGGGCAGCGAGCCATCTGGCAGAAGACTAAGCAAGGGTAGTGCCATTGATAAAAAAATCAATAAAATCAATAAGTTAACGTTCGGCATATGAAGTGGTGTGCCGATGTTCTGTATTGAAATCAATACGGCTGGGATAGGTGCGAGCCGAATCGACGGGCAGGAGCCGCTGATGTCGCGGTTTGGCAGGTGTGCGTCGCTTTTGTGTCGATTTCGTTACGACGTATCGAAATCGATACGGTCGGACTGCCTTGCCCTACGACTGTCCGCGCCAGGGTGGCGCACCCGGCGCCCGATCAGCCCATCAGGCGTTCCATGAAGTCCGCCAGCCGGGCCGCCAGGGTGCGGCGCCAGGCCGGGCTGCGCGGATTCGCCAGCACCCGGTCCTCGTGGCGGAAACTGTTGGCGATGGCGTTGTAGCCGAGCCAGCGCCAGGGCTCCGGCTCCCAGGCGCGCAGGCTGGTCAGCGGCCGCCCGGCGAGCACCCAGGGTTGTTCGGTCAGGGGGCTGGCGCGGCCGAGCATGAGGTCGGCCAGGGTGCGCCCGGCCAGGTTGCTGGCGCCCACGCCCTCGCCGCCATAGCCGCCGGCCAGGGCGATGCGGCTTTGTCGGTCGAGCAGCATGTGCGGCTGGAAGCGCCTGGCCATGCCGAGGTTGCCGCCCCAGGCATGGCTGATCTCGACATTGCGCAGCTGCGGGAACAGCTCGCCGAGCAGTTCGCGGCGCAGGCCGATTTCCCCGTCATCGAGGGCGAAGTCCTGGCGCAGCCGACCGCCGAAGCGGTAGCCGCCGCGGGCGCCGAACACCAGGCGGTCGTCGGCGCTGCGCTGGCCGTAGGTGACCTGGCGGCTGAACTCGGCGAAGGCCTGGCCGCGGTCCAGGCCGATCTCCTGCCACAGCGCGCGCGGCAGGGGCGCGGTGGCCACCATCAGGCTCTGCACCGGCAGCTGATAGCGGCCCAGAGGCGGCAGTTCGGCGGCATAGCCCTCCACGGCCGGCACTATCCAGTCGGCCTGCAGCTCGCCCTGGGCGGTGCGCAGCAGGCCCGGCTGCCAGTGGCTGACCCGGCTCTGCTCGAACAGCCGTACCCCCAGGCGCTCGACCGCCAGGGCCAGGCCACGGACCAGCCTGGCCGGCTGGAGGGTGGCGCAGTGCGGGCTGTAGATGGCGCCGAGCGCGCCGTTGAGGCGCAGCTGCCGGTTCAGCTCGGCCGGCGTCAGCCAGCGGTAGTCGGCCTCGCCCAGGCCCAGGCGAAGCAGTGCGTCGAGCCAGGTGCGCAGGCGCCCGGCCTGCTCCGGATAGCGCGCCGCGCAGTGCAGCACACCGCCCTTGCGGTAGTCGCAGGCGATGCCCTCGCGCTGCAGCACCGTCGCCACCTCGTCGGGAATGCCGTGCAGCAGCTCGAAGGCCGCGTGGCGGCGCTCGGTCGGCAGGTCGCCGAGCAGGCGTTCCTCGCCCAGCAGGCCGCCCAGCAGCCAGCCACCGTTGCGCCCCGAGGCGCCGAAGCCGGCGTACTCGGCCTCAAGCAGGGCGATGCGCAGCGTGGGCGCCTGGCGCTTGAGGTAGTAGGCGGTCCAGAGGCCCGTGTAGCCGGCGCCGATGATCGCCACGTCGACTTCCAGGCTGCCGGCCAGCGCCGCACGGGTCGGCGCGGGCGGGTCGGCTTGCTCCATCCACAGGCTGATCGGCGGCCGGGCCGGCATCGCGGGCTCCTTCTCGTGCGTCACCCGGCGCGGCGGCGTCAGTGCAGCGCCGGGCTGGCGCTTAGCCGACGCAGGCGCTCGCCGAGCTGCAGGCGCTGGGCCGGCTCATCGCACAGCAGCAGGGCGCGCTGCAGGTCGAAGCGTTCGGCCTGGGGGCAGTCCAGCTGGTGGTAGAGGTCGGCGCGGGCCAGGTGGTCGGCGACGCTCGGCGGGCCCAGTTGCAGCACCCGCTCGGCATCCTTGAGGGCGGCCAGCGGGTCGTCGTTGAGTTGATGCAGCTGGCGCAGGTTACGCGACAGGCGCTGCAGCATGGCCCCGGCGTCGCAGCCCAGCAGGTGCGCGGCCGTCAGTTCGGCGTGGCCGCCGAGCTGACGCAGCAGCAGCTCGCGGCAATCGCGGGTGTACAGGCGCCGCCCGCCGCAGGGGTCGAGCAGGTGGTCGGCCCCCGGCACGCGCAACAGAAAGCGTCCGGGGAAGTTCACCCCCTGCAGGGGGATCTCCAGGCGCCGGGCCAGCTCCAGGGCGATCAGCGCCAGCGACAGCGGCTGGCCGCGGCGCTGGCGCAGCACCAGGTGCAGCAGGGCGCCCCGCGGTTGTGGCGGGCTGGCGTCGTCCTCGTGGAAGTCCAGCTCGTTGAGGCGGCGCAGCAGCGGCTGCGCCAGTTCCCGGGCGGGCAGGTCGGGCAGGCCGTTGGCCACCAGCTGCTGCAAGGAGTGCAGCTCGCGCAGCAGCAGCTGCGGCTGCAGCGCCGGGTCGTGCTCGGCGGCAATCCACAGCGCCGCCTCGAACAGGGCGGGCGGCTCACGGTCCAGGCAGGCAAGGCAGGATTGGCGGGGGCTCATGGTCACCTCGGCGAATCACTGGTTTGTAGCCGGCCAGGACGCTGGCGTCCAGTCTTGTGTCGGCTTGCCCCGGCGCCTGCGGAGGGCCTGCCTATACTGGCGATAACGACGATGCTCGGCGGAGCGGCAAGCGGATCGAGCGCCGCGCCGTCGCGAGCCCAAGGAGCCACAGCATGTTCGCCATGATGGAAGCCTCGCGGCTGGAGGAACTGCACCTCGCCCAGGACCCGGCAACCGGGCTCAAGGCGGTGATCGCCATCCACAGCACCCGCCTGGGTCCGGCCCTCGGCGGTTGCCGCTACCTGCCCTACCCCGACGAGCAGAGCGCCATTCGCGACGCCATCGGCCTGGCCAGGAGCATGAGTTACAAGGCGGCGCTGGCGGGCCTGGAGCAGGGCGGCGGCAAGTCGGTGCTCATCCGCCCGGCCCATGTGGCGAATCGCGGCGCGCTGTTCGAGGCCTTCGGCCGCATGATCGAGAGCCTGGGTGGGCGCTACATCACCGCCGTGGACAGCGGCACCTCCAGCGCCGACATGGACTGCATCGCCCAGCACACCAATCACGTCACCAGCACCACCCGCGGCGGCGACCCCTCGCCGCACACGGCCATGGGCGTGTTCGCCGGGATTCGCGCCACCGCCCTGGCCCGCCTGGGCAGCGACGACCTGACGGGCCTGCGCGTGGCCATCCAGGGCCTCGGCCACGTCGGCTATGCCCTGGCCGAGCAGCTGCACGCGGTCGGCGCCGAGTTGCTGGTCAGCGACCTGGACCCCGGCCGGGTGCAGCTGGCGGTCGAGCAGCTGGGCGCCCAGGCGGTGCCCAGCGAGTCCCTGCTCGCCACGCCCTGCGACATCCTCGCGCCCTGCGGCCTGGGCGGCATCCTCGACGCCGAGACGGTTCAGCAGCTGCGCTGCTCCGCGGTGGCGGGGGCGGCGAACACCCAGCTGGCCAGTGCGGAGGTCGCCGACACCCTGCAGGACCGCGGCATCCTCTATGCGCCGGACTACGTGATCAATTCCGGCGGGCTGATCTACGTGGCGCTGCAGCACCGTGGCGCGAGCCTGGCCACCATTACCGCGCACCTGACCAAGATCAGCGAGCGCCTGACGGAAATCTACGCCCACGCCGAGACCGAGAATCGCTCGCCGGCGCGGGTCGCCGACAGCCTGGCCGAGCGCCTGCTGTACGGCCGCTGAGGGGGCGCGCCGAGCGCCCTGCGACAGAGCGGGATGCCCGCCTACCGGCGGTGCCCCGGGTCAGCCCGCCGCCACGAGCGGCGGGTGCCGCTCAACCACCTACCAGGTGCCGAGGAGGTTTCGCATGCCTGAGAGTCTGAAACTGCCCTACACCCGTTACCTCGATCCGCATGGCGGCCTGGTCGGCGCGCTGCCGGATTGGGCCGACGACTTCGACCTGCTGATCCGCCTGTACCGGCAGATGGTGCTGACCCGCCTGTTCGACCAGAAGGCCGTGGCCCTGCAGCGCACCGGGCGCATCGGCACCTACGCGCCGACCGTCGGTCAGGAGGCCATCGGCGTGGCCATCGGCGCGCGGATGCGCCCCGAGGACGTGCTGGTGCCCTATTACCGCGACACCGCGGCGCAGGTCATGCGCGGGGTGAAGATGGAGGAAATCCTCCTCTACTGGGGCGGCGACGAGCGCGGCAGTGCCTACGTCGATCCGGCCGTGGGGCAGGATTTCCCGCTGTGCGTGCCGATCGCCACCCAGGCCCTGCATGCCTGCGGGGTGGCCACGGCGATGAAGATCCGTGGCGAGCACCGGGTGGCGGTGACCACCTGCGGCGATGGTGCCACCAGCAAGGGCGACTTCCTCGAGGCGCTGAACGTCGCCGGCGCCTGGCAGTTGCCGGTGG
Source organism: Pseudomonas sp. LPB0260 (assembly GCF_013388395.1). Lineage (NCBI taxonomy): Bacteria > Pseudomonadati > Pseudomonadota > Gammaproteobacteria > Pseudomonadales > Pseudomonadaceae > Pseudomonas > Pseudomonas sp. LPB0260. The sequence goes on from NZ_CP058247.1 coordinate 2,224,786, forward strand.
TGTTCGTGGTCAACAACAACCAGTGGGCCATCTCGGTGCCGCGACGCATCCAGTGCGGCGCCCCGACCCTGGCGCAGAAGGCCATCGGCGCGGGCTTTCACGGCGAGCAGGTGGACGGCAACGATATCCTCGCCGTCTACGACCGCATGGGCAGCGCCCTGGAGCGCGCCCGCCAGGGCAAGGGGCCGGTGCTGCTGGAGTGCCTCAGCTACCGCCTGGGCGACCACACCACCGCCGACGACGCCAGCCGCTATCGCCCGGCCGCCGAGGTCAAGCAGGCCTGGCAGGAGGAGCCGATCAAGCGCCTGCAGAGCTACCTGGCGGCCCAGGGGGTGTGGGACGAGAAGCGCGAGCAGGAACTGGTCGGCGAGTGCCAGGGCCTGGTGCAGCGGGCCGTGGAAGCCTTCGAGGCGGCCGGCGAGCAGCCCGTCGACAGCGTCTTCGACTACGTCTACGCGCAGTGGCCGGCGGCCCTGGCCGAACAGCGCGAGACGCTCAGGGAGCGGGCCGCGCGCCGCGAGGAGAAGCGCCATGAGTGAGCAGAAGCTGAGCCTGCTGGAGGCGGTCAACCTGGCCCTGCACCGGGCCATGGCCGAGGACGAGAATGTCGTGGTCCTCGGCGAGGACATCGGCGTCAACGGCGGCGTGTTCCGCGCCACCCTCGGCCTGCGCGAGGCCTTCGGCTTCAAGCGGGTGATCGATACGCCACTGGCCGAGACCATGATCGCCGGCCTGGCGGTCGGCATGGCCGCCCAGGGCCTCAAGCCGGTGATGGAAATCCAGTTCATGGGCTTCATCTACCCGGCCCTGGACCACCTGGTGTCCCACGCCAGCCGCCTGCGCAACCGCACCCGCGGCCGCCTGACCTGCCCCATGGTGCTGCGCACGCCGATGGGCGCCGGCATCCGCGCCCCGGAGCACCACAGCGAGAGCACCGAGGCGATGTTCGCCCAGGTGCCCGGCCTGCGCGTGGTCATGCCCTCGTCGCCGGCGCGGGCCTATGGCCTGCTGCTGGCGGCCATCGACGACCCCGACCCGGTGATCTTCCTCGAGCCGACCCGGTTGTACCGGATGAACCCCCAGGTGCTGGTCGACGACGGCAAGCGCCTGCCGCTCGATAGCTGCTTCACCCTGCGCGAGGGCAGCGACCTGACCCTGATCAGCTGGGGCGCCAGTGTGCACGAGACGCTGCAGGCCGCCAGCCAGCTGGCCGAGCAGGGCATCGCCGCCGAGGTGATCGACGTCGCCTGCGTCAAGCCGCTGGACCTCGACACCCTCGAGGCCTCGGTGCGCAAGACCGGGCGCTGCGTGATCGTCCACGAGGCGCCGAAGAGCTGCGCGGTCGGCGCGGAGATCGCCGCCAGCCTCTACGAGCGGGCCCTGCTCGACCTGCAGGCGCCAATCCAGCGGGTCACCGCGCCGGACATTCCACCGCCGCTGTACCGCCTGGAGCAACTCTACATTCCGGGTGTCGAGGACATACTCGCCGCCTGCGAGACGGTACTGAACTACGCCTGAGACGCCGCCGCGCCGATGCGCCCTCATGCACGGCGCATCCTCCGTAGGGTGCGCCCCGCGCACCGGCAACACTGGCGGTACGACGGTGCGCGCAGCGCACCCTACCCAGGCAAACCGTAGGGTGCGCCGTGCGCACCGGCAGCACCACCGCAGGACGACGGTGCGCGTAGCGCACCCTACCCCGGCAAACCGTAGGGTGCGCCGTGCGCACCGGCAGCACCACCGCAGGACGACGGTGCGCGTAGCGCACCCTACTCAGGCAAACCGTAGGGTGCGCCGTGCGCACCGGCAGCACCACCGCGGGACGACGGTGCGCAGAGCGCACCCTACTCAGGCAAACCGTAGGGTGCGCCGTGCGCACCGGCAGCCCCACCGCGGGACGATGGTGCGCAGAGCGCACCCTACGCGGGCACAAGGCCAACGAGGAGATGCAACGATGAAATACTTCAAGCTGCCCGACCTGGGCGAAGGCCTGCAGGAAGCCGAGATCGTCGAGTGGCACGTCAAGGCCGGCGACACGGTGAAGACCGACCAGCTGCTGGTCTCGGTGGAAACCGCCAAGGCCATCGTCGACATCCCCGCGCCCTACGATGGTGTGGTGCACAAGACCTTCGGCGCCGAGGGCGACATCCTGCATGTCGGCGAGCCGCTGTTGGCCTACGAGGGCGAGGCCGACTCCGGCACCGTGGTCGGCCGCTTGGAGGGCGGCGGTGAGGCCCAGGCCGACAGCTTCTTCGTCGGCGCCGCGCCCTCGACCCGCGAGCACCTGGCGCCGCGCGCCACCCCGGCGGTGCGCCAGCTGGCGCGCCAGCTGGGCGTCGACCTGGGCAGCCTGAGCGGCACCGGCAGCGACGGCCTGATCACTCGCGCCGACGTCGAGGCCGCCACCCAGACCGCCCGCGACAAGTTCGGCGGCGAGAAGCTGCGCGGCGTGCGGCGCAGCATGGCGATCAACATGGCCCGCTCCCACGCCGAGGTGGTGCCGGTGGTCATAGTCGGCGACGCCGACCTGCATCGCTGGAAGCAGGCCCGCGACCCGCTGGTGCGTCTGGCCCAGGCCATCGCCGCGGCCTGCGCGGTGGAACCGGTGCTCAACAGCTGGTTCGACGGCAAGAACCTGTCGATCAAGCAGCACGAGCAGCTCGACCTGGGCATCGCCGTGGACAGCCCCGAGGGCCTGTTCGTGCCGGTGCTGCGCAACGTCGGCGCGCGCAGCGCCGAGGACCTGCGCGAAGGGGCGACGCGCCTGCGCGCGGACGTCAAGGCGCGCTCCATCCCGCCCCAGGAAATGATGGGCGCGACCCTCACCCTGTCCAACTTCGGCACCCTGTTCGGCCGCTACGCCAACCCCATCGTGGTGCCGCCGCAGGTGGCGATCATCGGCGCCGGCGGCATCCGCGACGAGCCGGTGGCGGTGGACGGCAAGGTGGTGGTGCACCCGATCCTGCCGCTGTCGCTGACCTTCGACCATCGCGCGGTCACCGGCGGCGAGGCGGCGCGCTTCCTCAAGGCGCTGGTGCAGGCGCTGGAGGCGCCTGAATAGGCGCCTGCGGCCAGGCGGTCAGCGCCACTGGTAGACCCCGCGATTCAAGGCATCGCGCACGGCGGAAATGATCTTTGCGCCGCGCAGGGTGGCGCCGGTCAGGCCATCGTAGTCCTGTACCACCTGGGCCGGCTCATAGAGATCGAAGACCCTTTCCAGGGGCTGGCCTTCCAGGTGGGCGATGGCCTGGCGGTATTGTTGCAGCACCGGGTAGAGCGCCTCCTGCTCGGCCAGTTTCAGATAATCGATACCGGCATAGGCGAGGTAGCGCAGCTCGATGTCGTGCAGCCGATGGTCGCGCAGGTGGAACTGCAGGCTCACCTGCATCTCGCCGCGGTCGGAGAAGTGGCCGCGGTAGATGCCGTCGAGGTAGCTACCCGGCGCCAGGCCGAGCAATACCTTGGCAGAAGGCCGCGACGAGGCGGCATTGGCCGGCGGAATGGCGGCTCCGGTGGCGGCGGTGGGCATGGCCTGCTCCGGCGCCAGGCGGCCGATCAGCAGCGGCTGCAAGAGCCGCGAGGCGCTGGCGCTGTGGGGCTGGCCCGGGCGCTTGTTGTGCCAGGCCTGGCTGGCATCCTTACCGCACCAGGAAAGTGTCTGTTGCGGGTCGCCAGGATGTTCGGCGAGGTAGCGGGTGACGTCGTACACCAGGCCGTCGATGGCCTTCCAACAACTGTCGCGGTGGTCATGCCGGGCCAGTTCGTCCGGAGCGATCAATCGCGGCGTGTCGGCCGCGACGGCATGCTGCGGCGCGCCGGTTCCGAGCAGATGGGCCGCCAGCAGGGTCAGCACGGCGCTGACGAAGGCGACGAGGGCGGTGTAGGCGGTTTTGTTGAGGTTCATAGGAATTCGAATGCCTCCGTGTGGATCAGCTTGGGGTCGGCTCCGGTCGCGCGCAGCAGCGCCTGGACATGCCGGAGCATGGCCGGCGGCCCGCAGATGTAGATCTCGCGCTCACGAAAGTCGGGGCAGTGCGCCTGCAGGAAGGCCTCGCTGAGGGGGCCGCAGTCGAAAAAGTAATGGGTGGTGACGCTCAGCCGCGGCTGGTGGGCCGCGATGGCCTGCAGTTCCTTGAGGTAATAGGCCCGTTCGGCTCGGTCAGCCAGGTACAGCAGGCTGACGTGGCCGGCCGCCCCGGAAGGACCGGCCAGGGCGCGTGCGGCGCTGACGAAGGGCGCGATCCCGATGCCGCCACCCAGCCACAGCTGAGCGCGTGCCGGTGCCCGGCGCTCGAACAGCTGGCCATAGGGGCCCTCGACCTGCACTTGGCTGCCCAGGGGCAGCTCATGCAGGGCGCGGCTGGCATCGCCCAAGGCCTTGATGCCCAGCGTTAGCTCGGCAGCGCCCGGCGCCGAGCTGATGGTGAACGGATGCTCCTCCCCGCAGCCGGCGCTGAGTGATGGCTCCCGGGGGGTGAGGTAGACGAACTGCCCGGCCTGGTGAGCGATGCCGGCACCGCTCGGCCGCAGGCTGATCTCCATGACGTCCGGGGCGAGGCGGGTCAGTGCCGTTACCCGGTAGTTCTGGCGGGCGAAGGTCGGCGCCAGCAGTTTGCGCCAGGCGATCGCCGCCCAGGCGAGCAGGATCAGCAGCCAGACTCCAGGGTTGTCCGGGCTGAGGGGCAGGGCGTGCAGCAGGGCCAGCAGCAAGGTGAGCGCAGACAGCAGGTGCAGGCGCTTCCAGCGCTGATAGTGAAAGCGTTCGGACAGTTGGAAGGTTGGCGCAAGGAACACCACCATCACGGCCAGGGCCAGCCAGCCGACCCAGATCAGGTAGGCCGAGAGTGGCGGGAAGAGCACTTTGGTGGCAGCTGTCGGCGACTCCGGCAAGGCGGCAAAGCCGAGCAGCAGGGCGTGGCCGAGGATCAGGATGAAGGCGATGAAACCCAGGCGCCGGTGCAGCCGCCAAAGGCGCGGCAAACCGCCGAGCCAGCGGTCCAGTCGTGGCAAGCGAATGCACATGGCAGCCGTCACCAGCAGGCTGCACAACCCGGCCACGCCAGCCAGGAGGCCCGCCAAACCCAGCCAGCGCGCGGCGCCCTCGCCAGGCATGGCCCACAGTCGCGGCCAGGCCAGCAAGAGCGGCAGCAGGAGCAGCGCAGCGAGCACCAGGTCGCAGTACTTCAACTTTCCAGGCATCAGGCCTCCTGGGCGAGCCGGCCCATGGCGAGGCATGGGCCACTGATTGCCCAGCTCGGCAATCATCTCCGTTGCAAGCATGGTCGAAAACCCGGGTAGCGCCAGCCGGCTTAGCGCCCGCCCAAGCGCCTGGCGCGAGCACTGCGGCGACAGCGGGACCTCCTATACTGAAATCGGGATTGTGGTTGCTCTGTCAGCGGGGGGCAGTTGTTCAGTCAACGTATCGGCGTTGGCGGGCAGGTGATTGGACGGTTTTGCCAAGGCTGCGTGCAGCCGAGGAGGCCAGATGACTCGCTGGAGCTTCGAGGCGGACTACTTCACCGCCTGCAACTGCGACTGGGGTTGCCCGTGCAACTTCAACGCGCGACCGAGCGAAGGGCGCTGCATGGGCTGGGGCGCCTGGAGCATCCTCACTGGCCAGTTCGCCGAGCTCAAGCTCGATGGCCTGCGCTTCGCCCTCTATTACAAGTTTCCCGGGCTGGTCGAGGAGGGCCAGGGCAGTGCCTGCCTGTACCTCGACAGCCGCGCCGACACCGAGCAGCGCCAGGCCCTGCAGGCCATCGGCAGCGGCCAGGCCGGCGGCGGCATCTTCGAGCTGTTCGGCACGCAGCTGGTCAGCCAGTGGTTGCCGACCAAGGTGGCGCCGATCGACTTCGAGTTCGCCGGCGGCCAGGGCCGGGTGAGCATCGAGGGCTTCGCCGAGGCCGAGAGCGAATTGCTCAGCTACCCCGACGGCAGCGTCATCGAACCCTGGGTCGACCTGCCCCACGGCATCGAATACAAACGCGGCCTGATGACCAACGCCAAGCGCTGGTGGTGGCGCGACGAGCAACTGCTGGCGAGCTACGCCAACAAGTACGGTGCAGTGGCGCGGGTCCGGTTCAGCGAGCAGGGCTGCGTCGGTTGAGGGCTTTGCGGATCTGGACGGGTCATCTGGGCCTGCCTCAGCCCTTGCCCCGCCTCGCCAGCAGTTCGCTCGCGCCCCGGGGCTTGCGGGTGAACCACAGCACGCGGCTGACGCCGCGGGTGATGGCGACATAGGCCAGGCGCAGGCTTTCGTCCTGCATGGCCTGGTCGTAGCTGTTGCGGAAGAACCCCGACTGGGCGTAGAGGGCGTTGCGCAGCGGGTGCTTTTCCGGCGGCGCGCAGTCGTCGACGATGACGGCGACCTCGGCCTGCAGGCCCTTGGCGCGGTGGATGGTGTAGGCCTTGACCGGCAGCTTGCGCTCCAGCTGGGCCTGGATGGCCTGCAGGGGTTGGTTGCGCCGGCTCAGGACCAGCACGGCGGTGCGTTCGCGGCTTGGGCGTGCGGCAGCATGCCGGCACTGCGCCTCGATTTCCTTGATCAGCTCCGGCAGGCGCGCCTTGAGGTCGAAGCCCGTTACCAGCCTGACGCCGTGATCGCCCGGCTGCGCGGCCTTGAACGCCTGGCTGCGCTTGGCCTGATTGAATTCCACCCCTGCCAGCACCGCCTCGCCGTCGCGGATCACCGGCTCGATGGAGCGGTAGTTGGTTTCCAGCATGAGCACGGTGCTGTGCTTCGAGCGGCCGCGGCCAGGGAAATGCCTGTCGAAGTCCATGAACAGTTCGGGCGAGCTGCCGCGCCAGCCGTAGATCGACTGCCAGTCGTCGCCGATCGCCATCAGGCTGACCGCCTGTTTCTGGCGCTGCAGGGCGCGGTGCAGGGCCTGCAGCCACTGCACGATCTGCGGCGAGATGTCCTGGAACTCATCGATCAGCAGGTGCTGGAAGGGCGCCAGGGCCTGGGCCGGGACGTCGGCCGCGCCAGCGGCGAGGCTGTCGGTGAGGCGCTGGAAGGCGCCGTTGAAGGTCATCAGGCCCTGGGCCTGCAGGCTGGCCTGGAAGCAGCGCCAGAACGGGATCAGGGCCTCGACGAAGGTGCGCTCGCCGGCCGCGCCGGACAGCTCCGCCGGCTGCAGCCGCTCGATGCGCAGGCCGATGCTTTCGATGAACCCGGCCTGGGCATGGAAGGCCTCGTACAAGGGCGCCGGGGTGAGCTCGCCAGCCAGCTTGAAGCCGTCCAGGGGCGCCTTGGCGGCCGCCTGGCGCTGGCCTGCGTCGGCGGGCGGCGGCAACCCCAGCAGGCTGTGCACCCGCTGGCGAAACTGCGGGTCCTGGTCGTAGCAATCCTGATACGCCTGCTTGAGCAGGCGCGCCTGGGCCGGGCGCAGCCGCGCACCGGTCAACGGGTTGTCCGGCTCGCCGCCCGCCTTGTCGTCCAGCTGTTCGAACCAGGCCGGCTGGTCGAGCACTTCCCGGGCCAGGGCGGCCATCGCCGAGTGGAAGGTGCGCACCGTTTGCCGGGCCATGGCGGCGTCGAAGGGGAGCTGCCAGAACGCCAGGATCCGCAGCAACTGCTCGCGCAGCTCGGCGCAGGAGGCGTTGGTGAAGGAGATCACCGTCAGCCGGCCGGGCTCGATTCCCAGGTGACAGAGCATGAACACCACGCGCAGCACCAGGGTGGTGGACTTGCCCGAGCCGGCGCCGGCGAAGATGCGCGTGGCCGGCGCGCGGCAGAGGATCATCGCCCACTGCTCCTCGGAAGGCGGGCTGATCACCCTCGCGGCCACGGCGGCGGCGACCCGCTCGCGCATCGCTTGAGCCTGCGCATCCGCGACCGGCAGCGGGGCGGGGCCGTAGATGCCGGGGCTGGCCTGCTGGGTGGCCTTGTTCGGGCCGGGCGCCTTTTTCCGGGGAGTGCTCGGCTTCCTGGCACTGGCGGCGCCGGGCCTGCTCGAGCGCCGGGCGGGAGGCGGTTCGACCAGGCCGGCCTCACGCTCGGCGCGCAGGTAGGCGGTGGTGCGTGGGAAATAGCGTGCCAGCGCCCCGGAGAGCAACAGCTTGTAGCGGGCGACGGCAGCCAGCATTCGATGAGGTTCCCTTGGTTAATAGGTATCTCATTGAATGATATGTGTTTTCTGCATGCGCCTGGCAGCTGTCGGGTTGTTTGCGCCGCGCCGGGGTAGGCGCGGCCGGTTCCGGGTGCTTAGCGGCGCCAGTTGGCGGCGAGCTAGAAGTAGCCTTCGATCTTCTTCTTCTCCATCGAGCCTTCCTGATCGTGGTCGATGATCCGCCCCTGGCGCTCCGAGGTGGTGCAGGTGAGCATTTCCTGAATGATCTGCGGCAGTTCGCGGGCGGTGGAGGCCACCGCGCCGGTCAGCGGGTAGCAGCCGAGGGTGCGGAAGCGCACCCAGCGCGGCTGGACGCTGGCGCGCTGCTGCGCCGTCAGGTGCGGCAGGATGCGCTCGTCGTCGATGCAGATCAGGGTGCCCTGGTGGTCGACCACCGGCCGCTCGGCCGCGCGGTACAGGTCGACGATCTCGATCTGCTCCAGGTGGATGTACTGCCAGATGTCCAGCTCGGTCCAGTTCGACAGGGGGAACACGCGCAGGCTCTCGCCGGGGCCGACCCTGCCGTTGTACAGGTTCCACAGCTCCGGGCGCTGCTGCTTGGGGTCCCAGCGATGCTTGGCGTCGCGGAACGAGAACACCCGCTCCTTGGCCCGCGACTTCTCCTCGTCGCGGCGGGCGCCGCCGAAGCAGGCGTCGAAGCGATAGCGATCCAGGGCCTGCTTGAGCGCCTCGGTCTTCATGATGTCGGTGTACTTGGCCGAGCCGGCGGAGAAGGGCGTGATACCCGCGCTCACTCCGTCGGGGTTGATGTGCACCAGCATCTCCAGGCCCAGCTTGGCGGCCAGGCGGTCGCGAAACGCGCCCATCTCCTGGAACTCCCAGCCGGTGTCCACATGCAGCAGCGGGAAGGGCACCGGGGCGGGGTAGAAGGCCTTGCGCGCCAGGTGCAGGAGCACCGTGGAGTCCTTGCCGATCGAGTAGAACAGGCAGGGATTCTGCCGCTCCGCCACCACCTCGCGGAGAATGTGCATGGCCTCGGCCTCGAGGGCGCGCAGGTGGGTCAGCTGTGGTGCGCCGGCGGGCACCGTTGGCGAATGAATGATGGCGTTCATGGCAGCCTCATGGGTTGCACAGCTGGCAATCGGCTGGGTCGGCCCAGCCCTGGATTTCGCGGCTTTCGCCATGGCTGCAGGCCGGGCACAGCCAGTGCTCGCGCGTCGCCCTCCGGGTCGGATAGTCGCAGGCGCGGCAGCGTTGGCCGGAGTCGATGCGGGCCAGGGCGAAGCCCGGCGCCGTGCATTGCGGGCAACGGCAGCTGAGGCGCTCGGCCAGTCGCCCCGCGGCGCTGCGGATCACCCGCTGGCGGCTCGGGTTGAGGTGCGCGCGCATGTCGCTTTCCAGCCAGAGCTCGCCTTGTGCGGCGAGTATCGCAGCGGCCTGCTGCAGGGCGCTGGCCACGCGCAGGCCCTTGCTGAACCAGGGCTCGCCGCTGCGCCCGAGGATCAGCCCGTGCTCGGGGAAGCCGATCTGGCTGGCGAACTGCTCCACCTCGTCCAGGCGGGTGACCAGGCGCTGCGCATAATTGGTGTCGCTCGAACCCTGGCTGGCGTAGACCGGGTAGCCGCGCTCGCGGTCCCACCAGCACAGCAGCTCGCTGTCCCAGGGCAGGCAGCCGAGATACGGGTCGCGGCCGAAGCTGCCCTCGCTGCCCAGGCCGAAGCGTGTGCCGGCGCGCTCGGCGGCCATGCGGGCCTTGGCCAGGGCGGTTTCCTGGGCACTGCCGGGGCGCTCGACTTCGCGGCTGAAGGTGCCGAAGCGGTCGGTGTCGTAGTCGCCGACCGTCAGCACCTGGTAGCCGCAGGCGGCCAGGGGCTCGGCCACCAGCGGCGCCTTGCCGTGGCAGGTCAGGAAGGCCAGTGTCTGCATGTTGTTCCCCTCAGCCGTGGACCGCGGCGTAACCGGGTGCGCCGTCGAAGTTGTAGAGGTTCTCGGTCTTGATCGGCTCGAAGCCGGCCATGTACAGGCGGGTTTGCAGTGACAGCAGCTCGCCGAAGTCGAGGGTATCGCCTGAGTCCGCGAGGAAGCGGCAGCGCCAGTGGTCGACGCAGGAGGTCTCGGGGAAGCCCTTGGGCCACACCTTGACCCCGCGGTTGGTGATCACCGACAGCGGCAGGCCGGGGATGCCAAGGGACTTGAGGCGCTGGCCGAGGGCATCGGGGTCCCGGCCCTTGTGGTGCAGGAAGATGTCCACGCCCACCAGCTGTTTGCGCGCGGCCGGGCGCTCGGCCAGCGGTTTCAGGGCGATGCGGCTGTCGTCGGGGTAATCCACGGCCTTGAGGCGTTCGGGGCGCTGGCCGAGGCGGGCGATGATGGCCTCGGCGAACTCGCGGGTGCCGAGTTTCTGCCGGCTGTGCTCGGCATCGAAGATGTCGTAGGTGTGCAGGCCCTCTTCCAGGGTGCGCAGCCAGGCGTTGTGGATGCGCGTGGCCACCTCGCCCTGGCCGATGTGCAGGAGCATGAGGATGGCGCCTTGCAAGAGGCCCGAGGGGTTGGCCAGGTTCTGCCCGGCGCGCCGCGGCGCCGAACCGTGGATGGCCTCGAACATCGCGCACTGCTGGCCGATATTGGCCGAGCCGGCCATGCCGACGCTGCCGGCGATCTGCGCGGCGACATCGGAGAGGATGTCGCCGTAGAGGTTGGGCATGACGATGACGTCGAACAGCTCCGGCGTGTCGGCCAGCTTGGCCGCGCCGATGTCGACGATCCAGCAGTCCTGCTCCAGCTCCGGGTAGTCGCGGCCGATCTCATCGAAGACCTGGTGGAACAGGCCGTCGGTGAGCTTCATGATGTTGTCCTTGACGAAGCAGCTGACCTTGCGCCGGCCATGCTGGCGGGCGTATTCGAAGGCGTAGCGGACGATGCGTTCACAGCCCGGGCGCGAGATCAGCTTGAGGCACTGGTAGACCTCGTCGCTCTGGCGGTGCTCGATGCCGGCGTAGAGGTCTTCCTCGTTCTCGCGGACGATCACCAGGTCCATGCTCGGGTGGCGGGTCGCGACGAAGGGCGCGTAGGCCACGCAGGGGCGCACGTTGGCGAACAGGCCGAGGGCCTTGCGGGTGGTGACGTTGAGGCTCTTGTAGCCACCGCCCTGGGGGGTGGTGATCGGCGCCTTGAGAAACACCCGGGTGCGTCGCAGCGAGTCCCAGGCCTCGGGGGCGATGCCCGCGCTCTCGCCGCGCAGGTAGACGGCCTCGCCGACCTCGATCACCTCGGGCGCTATCGCCGCGCCGGCGGCCTCGAGGATCTGCAGGGTGGCCTGCATGATTTCCGGGCCGATGCCGTCGCCGTAGGCCACGGTAATGGGCGTCTTGTACATGGGAACCTCGTCGTTTCGGGTGGGCGAGGCTATTCTCGGAAGAATTCTTCATTGTTGATAATCGATTTAACTGCAAACAAGCATCGCGGATAAGCAATGGAAAGACTGCGTTTTCACACTCGCCAGACCACCTTCCGCCAGCTGGAGATATTCCGCGAGGTGGCCGAGCGCCTGAGCGTTACCGAGGCCGCCCATGCGTTGCACCTGGCCCAGTCGTCGGTGTCCAGCCAGTTGGGCAAGCTGCAGCAGGCCCTGGGCCTGAGCCTGTTCGAGCAGATCGGCAAGCGCCTGTACCTGACCGATGCCGGACGCGAGGTGCTGCACAGTACCCGCGAGCTGTTCGATGCCCTCGACCGCCTGGAGATGCGCCTCGGTCAGTTGCATGGCCTGACCGCCGGCCAGTTGCGCCTGGGCGTGGTGACCACCGCCAAGTACCTGGTGCCGCGCCTGCTCGGCCCGTTCTGCCAGGCGCACCCGGATGTCGAGGTGCAGTTCAACGTCGCCAACCGCTCCGAGGTGATCCGGCGCCTGCAGGACAACCTTGATGACCTCTACGTGTTCAGCCAGCCGCCCGAGCACCTGGATATCCAGGCCACGCCCCTGGCGGACAACCCGTTGGTGGTGATCGCCCCGGCCCGCCACCCGCTGGCCGAGCGTCGCAACCTGCGCTGGGAGTACCTGGCCGACCAGCGTTTCATCAGCCGCGAGGCCGGCTCCGGAACCCGGCGCGCCATCGAGGAGCATTTCGCCCGCTGCGGCTGGACCCTCAAGCCGCACATGACCATCGAAAGCAACGAGGCGATCAAGGAGTCGGTGGCCGCCGGCCTGGGCATTGCGATCCTGTCACGCCATACCCTGGTGCATACGGCGCCGGGCAATCTGGTGGAGTTGGATGTGGAGCAGTTCCCGATCCCCAACCGCTGGTACCTGGTGCGCTGGCGCAGCAAGCCGCCATCGCCGGTGGCGCAGGCGTTCTCCCGCTTCGTGAGTTCGGGCGCTTCATTGCTGTAGGGCGGCGCCGGGTTCCGCCGCCGGATCGATGGATTGGCCGTCCGCGGGCGCTGACTGCGGTTAAAATCGCCGGCAACGCCCTAGTGAATGCGAGTCATGAATCCTGCCGCCCTCGACACCCTGCAGCAACACCTGCTCGACGCCTTGAATCCGCCGCCGGCCGAGGCACGCCGGTTCTTGCACGGACGCGGGCGACGCTGGCCGGGCCTGGAGCAGCTCACCGTCGACTGGTTGCAGGGGGTGCTGCTGGTGGCGCTGTTTCGCCAGCCGCAGGCGGACGAGCTGGCCGGACTGCGGCGGACGTTGCTGGCGCTGGCCGAGTCGACGGCCTGGCGTGCCAGCCAGGCCCAGGCGATTGTGCTGCAGCACCGCTACCTGCCGGACAGCCCCGGCGAGTGGTTGCTGGGCGAGCCCCGCGAGCAATGGCAGATCAGCGAAGGTGGCCTGCGTTTCCAGCTGGACCTGGGGCGAAAGCAGAACACCGGCCTGTTCCTCGACATGCGTTATGGCCGCCGCTGGGTGCGTGAGCATGCCCGGGGCAAGCGGGTGCTCAACCTGTTCGCCTACACCTGCGGCTTCTCGGTGGCGGCGCTCGCCGGTGGCGCCGAGCATGTGCTGAACCTGGACATGGCCAAGGCGGCGCTGAGCCGGGGGCGGGACAACCACCGGCTCAACCGGCACGACCTCGCCCGGGTCAGCTTCCTCGGCCATGACCTGTTCAAGTCCTGGGGCAAGGTGAGGAAGTCCGGGCCCTACGACCTGCTGATCATCGATCCGCCTTCCTTCCAGAAGGGCAGCTTCGTGCTGACCCAGGACTACCAGAAGGTGCTGCGGCGCCTGCCCGACCTGCTGGCGCCGCAGGCCATGGTGCTGGCCTGCCTCAACGATCCGGCCATCGGCGCGCAGTACCTGATCGAGGCGATGGCCAGCCAGGCGCCGGCGCTGCACTTCGTCGAGCGCCTGGACAATCCCCCCGAATTCGCCGATGTCGATCCGCAGGGCGGGCTCAAGGCGCTGGTGTTCAGCCTGGCTGCGCCGGCCAGCTGAGCGCCCCGCGGGTCTTTGCCGCTCAGTCGCTCAGCACCTGGTCCAGCGCCTGTTCCAGGGTGTCGACGGTGCGTTGGATATTGTTCAGCTTGTCCAGGCCGAACAGGCCGATGCGGAAGGTCTGGAAGTCGGCCGGCTCGTCGCATTGCAGGGGCACCCCGGCGGCGGTCTGCAGGCCATGGGCGGCGAACTTCCTGCCGCTCTTGATGCCCTCGTCGTCGGTGTAGCAGACCACCACGCCGGGCGCCTGGAAGCCCTCGGCGGCCACGCTCCTGAAGCCGCGGGCGCTCAGCAGGGTGCGCACCCGCTCGCCGAGTTGCAGCTGTTCGTCGCGCACCTTGGCGAAGCCGTAGGCCTGGGTTTCCAGCATCACCTCGCGAAAGCGCGCCAGGGCGTCGCAGGGCATGGTCGCGTGGTAGGCGTGGCCGCCCTGTTCGTAGGCCTGCATGATCTGCAGCCACTTCTTCAGGTCGCAGGCGAAGCTGCTGCTCTGGGTGGCCTCGACCCGCGCCAGGGCCCGTTCGCTGAGCATCACCAGGGCGCAGCAGGGCGAGCCGCTCCAGCCTTTCTGCGGGGCGCTGATCAGCACGTCGATGCCGCAGGCCTGCATGTCGACCCACAGGGTCCCGGAGGCGATGCAGTCGAGCACGAACAGGCCGCCGACCGCGTGCACGGCGTCGGCCACGGCGCGCAGGTAGTCATCCGGCAGGAGCATGCCGGAGGCGGTTTCCACATGGGGGGCGAACACCAGCTGCGGGCGCTCGGCGGCGATGCTCGCCAGCACTTCGTCGAGGGGCGCGGGGGCGAACGCGGCCTGGCGGCCAGGCTCGACAGGGCGGGCCTTGAGCACCGTGCAGGCGGCCGGGATGTTGCCCATCTCGAAGATCTGGCTCCAGCGGTAGCTGAACCAGCCGTTGCGGATGACCAGGCACTGCTGCCCGGTCGCCAGCTGGCGCGCCACCGCCTCCATGCCGAAGGTGCCGCTGCCCGGCACCACCGCCACGCCCTGGGCGTTGTAGACCTGCTTGAGGGTGCGCGAGATGTCGTTCATCACCTGCTGGAACGACTGCGACATGTGGTTGAGCGAGCGGTCGGTATAGACCACCGAATATTCGATCAGGCCGTCGGGATCGATACTGGGGAAGAGCTTCGACATGGGGGCTTCCTGCGGCAGAGACGTTGGTCTGGTGACCCTGCCGCAGTCCCGGGTAAATGACAAGCTTGTGCCAGTACCAGCCGCTGCGCGTTACTCGGCGCTGTCGTCCTGGCCCAGCTCGCTCAGGGCGTCGGGCTGGTTCTTGAAGGCCTTGGCGAAGATGTCACGGTTCTTCGCCATGTAGATGCCCAGTTCCTCGCCCTGTTGCTCGTTCAGCGAGGGCACGGCCTTCTGCAGCACCTCGGTGAGCAGCTCGGCCAGTTCGAGCATCTTGTCGTGACGGTCGGCTTCGGCCTTATCCATAAACAAACGCTCCAGATCTCGACTGCTGCGGTACACCACTTCGACGGCCATTCATCACCTCTACGCCTTCACGCTGATAGGGTTGCTGGAAACTGTTTATTTATACAGTGGTGGCGCAGTGTAATGCACTCGCGTCGGCCTGCAAAGCCCATGGCGCTCAAGGCGCCGACGCCGCGCCGGTGGGCGCACGGCGATTCAGTCGGTGTAGCGCTGGACGATCCGCTCGATCTCGTGCGACTTCTGCAGCTGCTGCAAGGCCGCGTTCAGCTGGCGGACGAAGTCCTGCTTGTAGGGGAAACGCCCGCCGCCGCGGGCGCTGAAGCCGACGTAGCTGTTTTCCATCGAGATGGTAGGGCCCTCGACTATCACCGTGGCGTCGCTGTCGGTCAACAGGCCTTCGCGGCGCATCTGCGTGAGTTCGGCGAGGATCGACAGGCGTTCGTTGAAGTAGCAGTCGATGCGCCGGTGCAGCAGCTTCTGCAGGTTGGCCCGGTTGCCCGGGGCGTCCTCGACCTCGATCTGCTCGAGGTCCACTGCCCGCCAGAAGGCCGGGTCCGCCGACAGGTAGCCCGGGTTGTTGCCGAAGCGCAGGCCCTGGTAGTCATCCGGCCAGCGCGGCCGCGGCGCCTCGGCGAACACCGCGTGGTGGCAGAACACCACCACCCGCTCCTGGAGGATCGGCTCCGAGTAGGGGTTGATCCACGGCCGCTCCTGGGGCCGGTAGTAGGGCGGCACCACCGCCAGCGCCCGACCGGACTCGATCTCGGTCATCGCCCGGCGCCAGGGCATGGGCTGGAACTCGAGGCGGTAGCCGCGCAGAAGCGGCGCGGCGGCGCGCAGCACATCGACATAGATGCCGGCGGCCCCACCTTCGGCTGTGCGGTAGGTGAAGGGCGGGTAGGCCTCGTCGACCAGCAGGGTCACCAGCGTATCGGCGCGCGGCGCCAGCGGCGTCAGCAGCATCAGCAGGCTCAGCAGCAGCGAGCCGGCTCGCCAGGGCTTGATGTCGTGCATCGGCGGATTCCCTCGGTGGTGGCCATGCGGCGGCGATAGGGGCGATCGGCTCGGCCGGGCATCGCCCCCGCGCGCCTCAGGCGCTCGGCCCCACCCCCTGTGGACTATGGTGATAGCTAAGGCTTGACCCCGTCCTTCTCGCGCTGCCGATTCCGGTGCCCGTTGACTACGCCTGGGATCGGCGGGGGTAGGTGATGAGAAACAGCATAGCTTTCCGCCTCAATGCCCTGTTCGTGGTGCTGGTCACTCTGCTGCTCGGCTGTTCCGGCGCGCTGGCCTACTGGAGCATGCGCAGCCAGTTGCTCGAGCAGTACCAGCGCACCCGCGACAGCGTGCAGCAGCGCCTGCAGACCAATCTGGTCAACCCATTGTGGAATTTCGACACCACCACCCTGCAGGAAAACCTGGCCGCCGAGCTGAAGCCCCCGGTGCTGGGCATCCTGGTGCAAAGCGAACACGGCGAGCAGGTGGCCGCCGTCGGTGTGCTGGAGCCGGCGCGCAGTCGTGCCGGCGACTACGAGCAGCTGAACTTTCCGGTGTACAACCGGGGGCGCAACGAGCAGCAGGTGCTCGGTCGGACGCAGGTGCTGCTGTCGCGCCAGGCCATGCACGACACCCTGAACGAACAGGTGTGGCGGCGCTTCCTGGAGATCCTCGCCCTGGACGTGCTGCTGGTCGCGGCGCTGTCGCTCAGCCTGCGCCTGCAGGTGCTCAAGCCCCTGGCCGGGCTGCGCGACGCACTCAACCAGGCGGCCGAGCACCGTGGCCCGCCCGAGTCGCTGGAGCTGCCGAGCACCCCTCTCGACGAGTTCGGCGAGGTGCTCGGCGGTTTCAAGCGCATCACCCGGCGCCTGGCCGAAGACCTGGACGCCAGGCGCCAGGCCGAGGGCGATATCCGCCGGGCCTACGAGGAATTGCAGCGCGCCCAGGCCACGCTGATCCAGGCGGAGAAGCTGGCGGCCCTGGGCGGCCTGGTCGCCGGGGTCGCCCACGAGATCAACACGCCCCTGGGCATCACCCTGACCGGCGCCAGCGTGCTGGCCGAGCAGACCCGCCGCTTCGACAGCCAGTTGCAGGCCGGACAGCTCAGGAAGTCCGATGTCGAGGGCTACCTGCGCACCGCCGCCGAGAGCGTCGAGCTGATCCTGGCCAATGCCAACCGCGCCGCCCATCTGGTGCACAGCTTCAAGCAGGTGGCGGTGGACCAGACCAGCGAGGCGCGGCGCGAGTTCAACCTCGCCCGCTACCTCGACGAGGTGGTCGAGAGCCTGCGGCCGACCTACAAGCGCCTGCCGATCGAGGTGAGCAACAGCTGCCCGGCGGACATCCAGCTGGACGGCTACCCCGGCGCCCTGGCCCAGGTGGTGACCAACCTGCTGGTCAATGCGGTGACCCATGCCTACCCCTCAGGCGCGGCCGGACGGGTCGAGCTCAGCGCCCGAACCGAGGGCGAGTGGGTGGTCCTGCGCTTCGAGGATGACGGCCAGGGCATCGCCGCCGAGCACCTGCCGCACATCTTCGAGCCCTTCTTCACCACCAAGCGGGGCGCCGGCGGCAGCGGTTTGGGCCTGCATGTGGTCTATAACATTGTGACCCAGCGCCTGGGCGGGCAGATCCAAGTGGCGAGCACGGTCGGCAGCGGCACCTGCTTCACCCTGCACATGCCACGCACAGCCCCGCACCCGGCGGAGGAGGCGACGTGAGCAACGAATATCCTGACGAGGCGGACGACTGGCTGCTCGACGACAGCGTCGAACCCGCCGCCGACAAACCGCTGGCGCCGTGGCGGCTGCTGATAGTCGACGATGAGCCGGACGTACACCGGGTCACCCAACTGGCGCTGCGCGGCATCGAATACAAGGGCCGCGGCCTGGAGTTGCTCAGTGCCCATTCCGGCGAAGAGGGCTTTGCCCTGCTGCGCGACCAGCCGGATATCGCCCTGACCCTGCTCGACGTGGTGATGGAGACCGATGACGCCGGCCTGCGCCTGGTCCGACGGGTGCGCGAGGAGCTGGACAACCAGCTGGTGCGCATCGTCCTGCGCACCGGCCAGCCGGGGCAGGCGCCGGAGCAGGAGGTGATAGTCGCCTACGACATCAACGACTACAAAGCCAAGACCGAGCTGACCCTGCAGAAGCTCTACACCACGGTGATTTCCTCCCTGCGCGCCTACGAGAGCCTGCTGGCCATCGAGCGCAGCCGCCAGGGCCTGAGCAAGATCCTCGAGGGCTCGGCCAACCTCTACCAGATGCACTCGCTGCGCGAGTTCGCCTCCGGCGTGCTGGCGCAGATCGGCGCCATCCTCGATGTCGGTACCCATGGCATCCTCTGCGTGCGCCGCGGCGCCGGCTCGGGATCGGTGGCCCTGCAGGTGCTCGGCGCCACCGGCAGCTTCTCGGACATGGCCCAGCACGACGAACTGGACGAGCAGCACCCGGCCTATCCGCTGATGCTGAAGGCGATCGAGACTCGCCAGAGCCTGTATGACTACCCCAACGAGGTGCTCTACATCCCGACCCAGACCCGCCACGAGTTCCTCCTCTACTTCACCCCGCCCTGGCCGCTGACCGCGGTCGACAAGGACCTGCTGGAGGTGTTCTGCAGCCGCATCGCCTCGGCCTTCGACAACCTGCACCATCACCTGCAGATGACCCGCGCCCAGGAGGCCACAGTGGTGGCCCTGGCCGATCTGGCCGAGTACCGCGACAGCGACACCGGCGACCACGTGCTGCGCGTCGAGCGCTGGACCGCGCGCACCGCCCAGCGCATGGCCGAGCGCGGCGACTACCTCGAGCTGCTGACGCCACGCTTCCTCGAGCTGGTCGGCATGGCCAGCATCCTGCACGACGTCGGCAAGGTCGCGACCCCTGACCTGGTGCTGTTCAAGCCCGGGGTTCATGACGATGAGCAACGCGAGGTGATGCGCCGCCACGCCAGCATCGGCGCGGCCATCCTGCAGCGTTCGGCGCGCATGGTGGAGGGCCAGAGCTACCTGTCGATCGGCGCCGAGATCGCCGGCGGCCACCACGAGCATTTCGATGGCAACGGTTATCCACAGGGGCTCCGGGGCGAGGAAATACCGCTGGCGGCGCGTATCGTCGCGGTGATCGACGTGTTCGATGCGCTGATGCATCGGCGGCCGTACAAGGAGCCCTGGTCGCTGTCCGCTTCCCTGGACTACATCCAGGAGCGCGCCGGCAAGCAGTTCGACCCCAAGGTGGTCGCGGCCTTCCTCGAGGTGGCCGCCGAAGAGTACTCCTAGGGCCGGGCCGCGCCTGCCCGGTGCATGGTGGACGCCATGGTCCAGGCGACCCGAGGCGCGGCGTAGGCGGCTCGCTGCACTAGACTTAGAGAGTGGGCGGTGACGATGGCCGCCAGGCTCGCCAGGGAGGTTGGCAGCCTCCCGCGGCGCGCCACCGGCGCGCGGCGACCACGACCGGCGGCGCAAGCACCGGTTCTCGCAGGTTTCATCGGGACGATGGGGCCGGCGTCAATCCTCAGGCCAGCGGCAGGAGGTGCATCATGACCATGGCCAATCGTTTGCAAAACTATCTGTCGGAGCATCATTCGCGCTACGACATGCTCCAGCACGACCCCTCGATGACCAGCCGCGAAGCGGCCCGGCGTGCCGGCGTGCCGCCGCACCTGATGGCCAAGTCGGTGATCCTCGACGACTTCCAGGGCCACTGGCTGATGGCGGTGGTACCGGCCACGCGTCAGGTCAACCTCAACAAGGTACGCAAGCTGACCAAGCGGCACTGGCGCCTGGCGCGGGAGAACGAATTCACCCCGCGTTTCAGCGACTGCGCCAACGGCGCAATTCCGCCGGTGGGCAGTGCCTTCGAGATGGACACAGTGATCGACGAGTCGCTCAAGGAGGTCAAGGACCTGTACTTCGAGTCCGGCGACCATGAGGGGCTGGTGCACATGAGCTCCAAGCAGTTCCTCAAGCTCATGCCGACCGCCCAGTGTGGCGCCATCAGCGAGTGACCCGGGCGGCGTCCGGCTGAGGGCGCCCCTTTCTTGAACTCTGCGGCGATGCGCCGCAGAGCCTTCCTGCTGCTTCCACGTAGTATCGACCGCGCGAGCCGGCCCGTTCGGCGGCGGGCTGGCCCCGTTGCTGCATAAGACATTGTCACCTGGGGTGTGGGCCTCGACACGGCACGGTGCAACCTGCCGACGTGCATATCCGCGCGGCACACGCCCTGTTGGGGGGCGGTTTCTTGGCCGATGCCCCAATCGGCGTTTTCGTGCAGCCTGCTGGCCGGCGAGCCCAGCTGTCACTGTTTCTGGACTGATTTGAGGTAACCGAGGATGAAGTGGGTCGTAAGCAGCCGCAAGCGTATGCATGATGGGGCAAATTCCATCGGGAATCTGCTGGTCGAGGGGTTTCACTACCTGGGCTTGTTCGCCATCGGGGCGGCCACCGCGTGGGCCTCCGTGATGGCGTTCATGGACATGCTCGACAAAGGCCACGCGAGCATCGACGACATCCTCCTGCTGTTCATCTACCTCGAGCTGGGGGCGATGGTCGGCATCTATTTCAAGACCAACCATCTGCCCATCCGCTTCTTGCTGTACATCGCGATCACCGCACTGACGCGCTACCTGATCGGTGACGTGTCTCACCACAAGGCTCCGGATATCGGCCTGCTCTACCTGTGCGGCGGGATATTCCTGCTGTCGCTCTCGGTCGTGGCGGTCCGGTTCGCGTCATACAAGTTTCCTTCCAGCAAGGCGATCGACGCGACCGGGGAAGTGGTCGGGGACAATGTTCTGGACAGATGATTCACGGGCCGCGCAGACGCTGCCACCTGGCTGGTGCTCCGACGGAAATAGGGCGACAAGAGAGGTCGCGCGCTGCGCAACTCTCGAGCTGACCGTAGCCCGGATGTAATCCGGGAAAGATTTCGACGGCACACCGCACCCGGATTGCATCCGGGCTACGGGGCTGAGGGTAGTCAGTCCAGGGGGGCGAACAGCGCCTGCAGGTCGTCCTCGCTCAGTTGCCACTGCGCCTGGCTGCCGCCCTCCAGCACGCCCTTGGCCAGGCCGGCCTTGGCCTGCTGCAGTTGCTGGATCTTCTCCTCGACGCTGCCGCGGGCGATCAGCTTGTAGACGAACACCGGCTTGTCCTGGCCGATGCGGTAGGCGCGGTCGCTGGCCTGGGCCTCGGCCGCCGGGTTCCACCAGGGGTCGAAGTGGATCACCGTGTCGGCGGCGGTGAGGTTGAGGCCGGCGCCGCCGGCCTTGAGGCTGATCAGGAACACCGGGAACTGCCCGGCCTGGAACTGCTGCACCGGGGTGCGGCGGTCCTGGGTGCTGCCGGTGAGCTTGGCGTAGGCGATGTGCCGGGCCTGCAGTTCCGCCTCGATCAGCTCGAGCATCGAGGTGAACTGGGAGAACAGCAGCACCCGCCGGCCTTCCTCGACCAGTTCCTCGAGCATCTCCAGCAGGGCGCTGAGCTTGCCCGAGTCGCCGCTGTGCAGCTGCCCCGGCTCGTCGCCGAGCAGGCGCAGGTCGCAGCAGGCCTGGCGCAGGCGCAGCAGCGCTTCGAGGATGACGATCTGGCTGCGCGCCAGGCCCTGGCGGGCGATCTCGGCGCGGACCTTCTGGTCCATGGCCAGGCGCAGGGTCTCGTAGCGATCGCGCTGGGCCTCGGTCAGTTCGACCCAGTGGGTGATCTCGGTCTTGGGCGGCAACTCGCGGGCCACCTGTTCCTTGGTGCGGCGCAGCAGGAACGGCTTGATGCGCCCGTGCAGGTGCGCCAGGCGCTGGGCGTTGGCCTGCTTCTCGATCGGTGTGCGGTAGTCGCGGGTGAAGCTCTTGCTGTCACCGAGCCAGCCGGGCATCAGGCAGTTGAACAGCGACCACAGCTCGCCCAGGTGATTCTCCAGCGGCGTGCCGGTCAGGCACAGGCGTTGCCGCGCCTGCAGCTGCCCGGCGGCGAGGGCCGCCTTGCTGCGCGGGTTCTTGATGTTCTGCGCCTCGTCGAGAATCAGCAGCTGGTAGTGCTGCGCCCCCAGCACCTTGAGGTCGCGCGGCAGCAGGGCGTAGGTGGTGAGGATCAGGTCGTGCTCGCCGATCAGCGGAAACTGCGCCCGGCGCTTGGCCCCGTGCAGCGCCAGCACCCTGAGCTGGGGGGTGAAGCGCGCGGCTTCGTCCTGCCAGTTGGGGATCAGGCTGGTGGGCATGACGATCAGCGCCGGCCGCTGCAGGCGCCCGGCCTGCTTCTCGCAGAGGATGTGTGCCAGGGTCTGCAGGGTCTTGCCCAGGCCCATGTCGTCGGCCAGCACGCCGCCGACTTCCAGCTCGGCGAGGGCCTGCATCCAGGCCAGGCCGTGCAGCTGATAGGGGCGCAGCTTGGCCTGCAAGCCGGCCGGGGCCTTGACCCGCTTGCTCGGCAGCGCCTGCAGGCGCTGGGCGAAGCCGCGCAGCTGTTCGCCGCCCTGCCAGTTGAGTGCCGGGCCCTGTTCCAGGCCGCTCAGGCGCGCGGCATCGGCGCGGCCCAGACGCAGGCGCTGGCCGAGCTCGCCGGGCTCGCGGAAGAACAGCTCGCCGAGGGTGCCGAGCAGCGGCTTGAGGCGGGCGAAGGGCAGGGCGATGCGCCGGGCGCTGTGCGGCAGGTTGACCAGCAGCACCTCCTCATCGGCGCGCTGGGCCAGGGCGTCGCCGGTCAGCAGCCAGGGCTTCTGGCGGATCGCCTGCAGCAGGATCGGCAGCAGGCTGATGCGCTGGCCCTCGACCTCGATGCCCAGCTCCAGGTCGAACCAGTCGTGCTCCGGCGCATCCTCGACCTCGGCGTACCAATCATCCACCTGCGCCAGGTTGTACTGGAAGTCCGGCTGCATGCGCACCAGCCAGCCCTCAGCGCGCAACTGCGGCAGCTGCTGCTGGACGAACGCCAGCCAGGCCGCCTCGTCGAGCAGCTCGAAGTGCTCGCCGGGGTGCTCGGCCAGCGCCTCGCTCTGGCGCAGCGCCACCTGCACGCCGCTGCCGAGCAGGCGCTGGCGCAGCGCGGCCTCGGCGCCGGCGTCGCGGATGATGCGCAGGTTGAGCCTGGCGCTCTGGCGCACCACCAGGTCCTTGGTGGCCTTGCCGTGCGCCAGGTGGCCCTGGTAGTCGAAGGCCAGGGCGGCGCGGTGCTGGGTCTGCTCGTGCATGCGCCCCTTGCGCGCATCGAAATGCACCCGCACGTGGCTGCCGAGGGTCAGCACCGGCTGCGGCGCGAGGCCCTCGAGGCGCTGCTCCTCGGCGTCCTTGCTCGGCACGATCAGCGGGCTCAGGTCGATGCCGGCGAGTTGCTGCTGCTCCAGGGTCAGCAGGGCGGCGACCACATGCTTGCAGTTGAACCCCACCGGGCAGTCGCAGTGGCCGGTCACGTCCCAGTGCTGGCCGCGCGGATGCAGGCTGATGCGTTGCCGGTAGGTATTCGCGCCGGAGCCGCGGCAGCTGGCCAACAGGGTATGGTCCTTGAGGCTGAGCAGGCGGCTGCGGCCCTGCTGGGCGTAGACGAGGCCGCGGGTGAAGTCGCCGTCGCCGACGGCCGCCCGCCAGTCATCCTGGTGCAGGTGCAGAATATCCAGGCTCATTGGCTGAGCCCCGTGGGCATGTGGTCGAGTCTTGGCATGCGGGTGCCGAACGCTGAACAGCCGATGATTTTGACACAGCCGCGCCGCCTTGCGGGCGTCAGCCGGCGAATGCGCTGCGGTACTGGCCCGGGGTGGCGGCGAACGCCTGGCGGAAGCGGTTGCTGAAATGGCTGGCGCTGGCGAAGCCGCAGGCCAGGGCGATTTCGCCGAGGGGCAGGGCGCTCTGGCGCAACAGCACCTGGGCGCGGGCCAGGCGCTGGTTGAGCAGGTAGCGGTGCGGCGGCAGGCCGAAGCTCAGCTGGAACATCCGCGCGAAGTGGTATTCGGACAGCGCGCAAAGCGCGGCCAGCTGGCCCAGGCTCAGGGGCTCGGCCAGGTGGCTGTCGATGTACTCGCGCAGCCGCCGCCGCTGCGCCGGCGCCAGGCCGCCGGTCAGGCGCAGGCCGTCGCGGCGGCGGACCTGGGACAGCAGCGCGCGATCGAGCAGTTGGTGGGCCAGGCTGCTGGTCAGCAGGCGCTCGCCGGGCTCGTCCCAGTCCAGCCGGGTCAGGCGGCGGAACAGGCTGGCCTGCAACGGATCATCGAGGAAGGTGCGCTCGCGCAACTGCAACTCGCGCGGTTCGCGGTCGAGCAGGCGCACGGCGCCGAGGGCGAACTGCTCCTGGCTGACATACAGGTGCGCCAGCTGGATCTCGCCATTGATCACCCAGGCCGACTCGTGGCCGGCCGGCAGGATGCACAGCTTGTCCGGCCCGCCCTTGCTGTGCGGCTGATCGCGGCGGAAGGTGCCGGTGCCGCCGGCCAGGTAGCAGGACAGGGTGTGGTGGCTCGGCGCCTGGTAGTCCCGGCAGTCGTGGTGGTTGCTCCACTGCGCCGCCCCCAGCCCGTCGCCCAGCGCGGCGCTGCGCAGCAGACGCGCGTGCGGCGAGCTGTTCATGCTCTGGAAGACCTGTAGCTGATCGAGTGCTGCCATCGACTGTTCCTCTGACCCGGCCATGCTACGCCGCTGCGGCGCAACCGCCAGCCCGTGGGATGAGAAAAGCGCAGCTTCTGCCAGGGGCGGGATTCTCGCCCGCACGCCATCGCCCATCTGCGCCCGTGCCCTCGGCCCGAGCGTCCTGTCCGGCCGGCGCCATAAGCGCCCATCGCTGACCAATTGCACCTCCGACAACACTGGACCCTGTTCGCCGCCCGGCGCGGTCGGGTGAGTGCGCGAATGGATCGCGGATAAACGGCCATTGACAGGACCATCGCAAGCGATGTTTATTGTGCATATCAAAAATATATTTTAAATATTGTTTGGATAGATGAGCGCAGACATGACCTACACCCGAAATCTCCCCGCCGGATTCAAGGCCGAGCTGAACTGCTTCGGTCACTTCGATGTTGTTGTGGTCGGTGGAGGCCCGGCAGGCATCGCCGCCGCCGTCACCGCCGGCGAGCGCGGACTCAGCGTGCTGCTCATCGAGCGCCTGGGGTTCTGTGGCGGCGCCGCGGTGGCTGGCCTGTCCGGCACCATCTGCGGCCTGTACATGACGGTCGAGGACCCGAGCAAGGCCACGCCCGAACAGATCATCTTTGGCTTCGCCGAGCGCTTTCGCGATGCCCTGTACCGCGAGGGCGGCCTGACCGAGCCGCAGATCTACGGCAAGACCTGGGTCGCCACCCATGACTGCGCCAAGTACAAGAAGGTCGCCACCGACATGTTGCGGACGGCCAGGGTGACCGTGCTCTACCACACCCAGATGATCGATGTGATCGCCGAGGAGGAGGAGCTCAAGGGCATGGTGCTGCACACCAAGTCGGGGTTCACCGCGGTGTATGCCAGGAAGGTCATCGACGCCAGCGGCGACGCCGATGTGGTCTACAAGATGGGCCTGAAGACCACCAAGGGCAACAACGGCGTCATCCAGAACCCCTCGATGATGTTCAAGGTCGGCAACGTCAACCTGCCGAAGTACCTCGCCTACTGGGGCCAGGACACCATCTCGCCACCCAAGGTGGTAAGCATGCTGGAAGCCCAGGACGAACTGCTGCGCAAGAAGGTCTGGCTATTCCCCACGGTCAATCCCGGTGAACTGCTGGTCAATGCCACCAAGATCACCGGCTTCGACAAGCGGGCGCTGGACGTCACCGACCCGGTCGACCACAGCGAGGCGGAGCAGTTCTCCATCTACCAGGCCAAGGCCTTCTTCGACTTCATGAAGGCCAACCTGCCGGGCTGCGAAGACAGCTACTTCATCGACTACGCCACCGAGGTCGGCGTGCGCCAGACCCGTTCCATCGACGGCGTGGCGCGCCTGACCAATGACGACGTGACCAGCAAGCGCAAGTTCAGCGACGCCATCGCCAGGACCTCCTGGCCGATCGAACTGCACTACGGCGCCAAGCCGAAGACCGAGTGGCTGGTGGACGACTACTACGAAGTGCCGTTTCACACCCTGGTGCCCAAGGTCGGCAAGAACATCATCGTCGCCGGTCGCTGCCTGAGCAGCGAGCACGAGGCGCTGGCCAGCTGCCGGGTCACCGCGCAGTGCTTCGAATACGGCCGGGCGGCGGCGCTGGCGGCGGACCTGGCGATCAAGGAAGACCTGGCGTTTCAGGTCATCGAAGGCGGACATATGGCCTTCCTGATGCAGCAGTCCGGTTGACGGGCCGGTTGTTCAAACAATTCGTGGCAACTACAACAACAAGAGGTGCTTCAGTGAACATAAAAGCAATGGATATTCCAGCCGAGGAGGCTGCGGTCGAGCGCATCGCCATGCCCATCGAAACCAACCGGCAGATGCAGATCATCAGCCTGTTGATCATCTGCGCTGTGGCGATTCCGCTGGTGGCGTTCCCGGACGAGGGCGCCAGCACCATCAATGCCGTTTTCAAATGGATGACCCACACCTTCGACTTCGTCTTTCTCGCCGTCGGCCTCGGTGCACTGCTCTTTATGCTGGCCCTGGCCTGCTCCAAATACGGTGAGATCAAGCTCAGTGCCGACAAGAACGCCGCGCCCGAGTTCACCAGGTTCGGTTGGGGCACCATGGTGTTTCTCGCCGGCATCGCCTCGGGCCTGATGCTCTGGGCCGGTACCGAGTGGGGCTACCACTTCGCCTGGACGCCGTTCGGCCTGGAGGCCAAGACCAAGGAGATGTACACCGTGGGCCAGGCCTACGGCATCTTCCACTGGGGGCCTACCGCCTGGGCCATATACTGTGTGCCGACCATCGCCATGTCGTACATCTACTACGTGCGCCAGAAACACATCTACAAGATCAGCGAGGCGTGTCGCGGGGCGCTAGGCGACCTGGTGGACGGTCCTGTAGGGACGTTCATCAACTACCTGTTCATTCTCGGCGTGCTGGGTGCGTCCGCCACCTCGCTGGGGCTGGGCACACCGATGATCGGCGGCGCCCTGGCCGAGGTGCTGGGCATTAGTGGCAGCATCTACCTGGACATGGCGATCATCCTCGTCTGCACCGCGGTCTTCACCATCAGCAGCGGCCTGGGCCTGGCCAAGGGGATCAAGCGTCTGAGCACCTTCGCCACCGTGGTTACCCTGGCGATCGTGGTCTACGTCCTACTGGTCGGGCCGACCAAGTTCATCCTGGGGCTGGGCATGGACTCGCTCGGCTATATGGTGGAGAACTACATCCGCATGAGCACCTGGACTGACAGCGTCAACCAGAGCGGCTTCCCGCAGGCCTGGACGGTGTTCTACTGGGCCTGGTGGGTGGCCTACGCGCCGTTCATGGGCATGTTCGTCACCCGCATTTCCCGTGGCCGTACCATCCGCGAGGTGATCGTCGGCATGCTCACCTATGGCACGTTCGGCTGTGCGCTGTTCTACATCGTGCTGGGCGGTTATGGCATCAACCTGCAAATGACCGAGACCCTGGCGCTGTCCGAGCTGGTGAACACCAACGGCGTCGCGCCGGCGATTCTCGAGATGTTCAAGACCCTGCCCATGAGTGGTCTGGTGCTGCTGGCGGTCGCGGTCTCCGGGATCGTGATGCTGGCCACCACCTTCGACTCCGCCGCCTACGTGATGGCTTGCGCCACCACCAAGCAGCTTGGCGAGGGGCAGGAGCCGCAACGCTCCAACCGCCTGTTCTGGTGCTTCGCCATCGCCATCCTGCCCCTGGCGCTGCTGTTTCTGGGCGGCCTGAAAACCATGCAGACTACCTCGGTGATCATCGGCTTGCCGCTGATGGTGATCATGGTGCTGATGATGTTCACCACCATTAAATTCATCAAAGAAGACAACGCCTGATATGACCCAGCCAATTGTGAAAAACATCGAGATCTTCGCGATTGGCCCGGACGGGGAGAAGATCAGCTGGTCTTCTCACCTGGGGCCCATGTACGAAGCGCTGATCGTCGCTCGCCTGACCTTCGATGATGGCTTGCAGGGCATCGCCGGCCTGACCACCTACACCGAGCACGAGTTCGACCAGACGGCCTTCCACAGCCTGGCGCTGATGGCGCCTTTCCTGCTGGGCAGGGGGCTGTACGAGGCGCCGCAGATCGCCAAGGCCTTGGCCGGCAAGTACGTGCCGCTCAAGCACCTGGCGATGTCCCTGTTCGACATCGCCTTGCACGATGCCAAGGCCAAGGCGCTGAACCTGCCCATCTACCAGATGCTCGGCGCCGCCAAGCACAAGATCCGCGCCTATGCCTCCAGCCCGGTCATGGCCGGTGTCGATGAGTACATCGAGTACTGCCACCGGATGCTGGGGCAGGGCTTCAACGCCATCAAGATCCACCCGCGCTGCGTCTTTGCTGAAGACGTCGCCCTGGTCCATGCGCTGCACGAGGAGTTCGGCGAGCGCAATATCGGCTGGAGCCTGGATATCGACGCCAACTACGGTTTCCAGGAGGCCCTGCAGATGGGCCGCCTGCTCGACCGCTACCAGTGGGAATTCTTCGAGGAACCGCTGCCGGACGCCGACCTCGATGGCTACAAGAAGCTGGCTGCGGCCCTGGACCTGGACGTGATCAGCGGCGGCAACTCGCTGCCCAACCTGCAGCTGATCAAGCATGGCCTGCAGAACCACTGCTGGGACCGCAGCCGCTTCGATGTCACCAGCATCGGCGGCTACACTGGCGCCACCCAGGTCATGGGCGTGACCCGCGCCCAGGGTCTGAAGGCGGAACTGCAGTCCTGGGGCTATACCCTGACCCAGGCGGCCAACCTGCACCTGATGCTGGCCCACGACAACTGCGAGTTCTTCGAACAGGCCGCGCCCTACGAGAAGTACGAAGTGGGTGCCCGGCAGGTATTTCGCCCGGACAGTGAGGGCTTCATCCACCCCACCGGTTTGCCCGGCCTGGGCGTCGAGCTGGATTGGGAGGTGCTGGAGCCCTTCATCTACCAGCAGCGCCAGTTCAGCTTGGGGGGCGGACAATGAGCGTGCGGATCGACAGCGTCGAGGTCATCTGCCTGCAGGACCCGCAAGCGGACTTCGTCCGCTTCGAGGGCAGCTACCAGAATGCCCTGGTCGTGGTGCGCGGCGACAACGGCCTGTACGGCATCGGCGAGACCGACTCGCCGCCGCAGGTGATCAAGGCGCTGATCGAGTCGCGGCCCTACAACTACCTGTCTTCGGGACTGGCCAGCGTGCTGGTCGGCGAAGTGCTGGATGACCCGCGGCGCCTGTGGCGCAAGATGTACCAGGGCAGCAACTGGCATGGCCGCTACGGCGTCGCCATCCATGCCATCAGCGCCCTGGATATCGCCCTGTGGGATCTGTTCGCGCGCAGCGAGCGGCGGCCCTTGCACAGCTACTTCGGCGGGCTGAAGCACAGGCAGTTGCCGGTGTACGCCACCCTCTACCCGATGCAGGCGGAGCCGGAGCTGTTCCAGCAGCAAGTCGGCGCCTGCCTGGAGCAGGGCTTCAAACGCATCAAGATCTGCGTCGAGCCCTGGTGGCAGGACTCGGCGAAGGCCATCGGCAACCTCCAGCGCCTGCGCGAGTTCGTCGGCCCCGAGATCGAGCTGATGCTGGACGTGGCCATGGAGTTCACCCGTTTCGAGCAGCTCGAGCCGTTCCTCGACACCTTGCAGGCGCTGGACTTCAAATGGATCGAAGCCCCTTTCGATGCGGACAACCTCGATGACCATCGGCGGCTGCGCACCTCGACCGCCATCCCGGTGGGGGTGGGCGACCTGGGCTTCACCACCTGCAAGGAATTTCAGCCCTACCTGGCGGCCGATGCATTCGACATCGCCCAGCCGGACCTCACCCTGTTCGGTGGCGTCAGCGAGGTGATGAAGCTTCGCGATCTGCTGGCGCCGCAGGGCAAGCGCATCGTGCCCCACGCCTACAACACCGACCTGACCATCGCGGTAAACGCCCAGTTCCTCTGCACGCAGGCGCGCATCGAGCCGCTGGAGTATTCGACCAGTCCATCGCTTCTTCGCCGGCAGCTGGTGGTCAATCCACTTCGCCCGGACGAGCAGGGTATGATCACCCTCGAAGAAGGCGCACACGGGCTCGGACTCGAGCTCAACTGGGACTTGATCGACGCATGCAGAACACCGTAGATAAACGCAGCAAGGCTGAAATCGCCCATGACGAACTGGAGGCGGCGATAGTCGATTGCCGCCTCGCCCCGGGCACGGTCATGACGGAAACCGAGATCAGCGAGTACCTCGGCCTGGGCCGTACCCCCGTGCGTGAGGCGCTGATCGAGCTGGCCAACGAGAACCTCGTGCGCCTGTCGCGCGCCGGCGTGGTGATCCCCGAACTCAACCCGCTGACCATGCTCAAGCTGCTGGAGCCACGGGCGCTGATCGAGCGCCTGTGTATCGAGAAAGCGGTCGAACGACTGGTCGAGGACGACAAGCCACCGATCCGCGAGGTGATCCAGGCGCTTGAAAGCCTGGCGAGCGATGACCGCAAGGGCTTCATGGCCCAGCTGCGGCGCATGCATCACATCCTGGCGCGTTCCTCGAAGAACGAGTTCATTCTCTCGAGCATCAGAACCACCCAGGGCCTTTCCCGGCGCTTCTGGTGCTACTACGCGACGGCTGAAGATCAGGCCTACTGCACCCGGCTGTACATCAAGCAGATGCGCGCCCTGGTCGATCAGGACAAAGACGTCGCCGTGGGGGCTTCTGCCGAGCTCATGCACTACCTGCACGAGTTCACCAGGGCGCATCTGGAACACTTCAAGTAGGCCCCGGCTAGAGGCAGGCCGACGTTTCTCGGTAGTGAACCTGGGCGGCATCAGGCGCTGCGCGAGCTCCTTGCAGCCGCAAGACCGGCCGGACCATGGCGCTGGGCAGGGTGGACAAGGTGTCCTTGTCCGCCAACTTCTGCGGCTGGCCGCAATGCATCGACCGCTGCCGGCCTTGACTGGCCTCAACCGGCCAGGCGCTGCCCCTGGGCGCCTACGAAACCCCAGGGCGGCTCACCGGGAGGAGCCCCCAAGAAACGGAAACGGCCCCTCGCGGCTGAGAACCACTTCTGGGCAGAACTGATTTCGGGGCGACAGGCCGCGCTACTTGTCCTGCATGCGAACCTGACTGGCCCGTCGGGAGGCAGACTCAAAGGTATCGTGATAGCAGTAGCTGTTGCGGATGGGCTCGATGATCTTCCAGGTTGCGCTGGCGCCCGCCTCGATCGTCAGGAAATCGCCTGGTTGCAGGTCAACCACCTCGCCGTCCGAGAAGGTCAAGTCGGCTCTTCCCTGATGCACATAGAGCGAAACCCTGCGCGCGTAAGCGTATTGGAACTCGGGATCGGCACAGTCCCATGTAGCCCAGTTGGCGATCTTGCGTTTGGTGTCTTCGCTGGCCTTGCGGCGCTTGAAGAACCGGGAATCGACGATACGTTCGTGCAGACGGGTCATAACGCTCTCCTTTTCAGATGGCACGGTGATACGCAACGAACTCTGGAGTCAGAGGCGTTTTGCCGAGGATCAGGTCGGCGGCCTTCTCGGCGATCATGTACACGCAGGCATTGATATTGGCGCTGGGCACGGCGGGGATCACCGAGGCATCGACGATGCGCAACCCTTCGATGCCGCGCAGCTTGAGGTTCAGGTCCACCACGGCGCGCTCATCGCCGCTCGCCCCCATGCGTGCCGTGCCGCAGGGGTGGAAGGCCGAGGAGGCATCCTTGCGGATGAATTCATCCAGTTCCACATCCGTTCGCACGTTCACGCCGGGCAGGTCCTCCCGTCGGTGGAAGTCCTTGAAGGTAGGCTGCGACAGCAGCTCGCGGCCCATCTTCAGGCCCTGGCGCATCTCGTACCAATCCCGCTCGGTGGCGAGGTAGTTGGGGTCGATCAGCGGCGCATCCAGCGGATTGGCCGAGGCCAGCCGGACCCTGCCGCGGCTTTCCGGGCGCATCGGGCCTGCCCCCAGGCGATAGCCGTTTTTCGCCGGGTTCGGGATCCAGTTTTCGCCGAAGAACACCGGGAAGAAGTGGAACTGGATATTCGGGTGCGTGACATCCGCATCGGTGCGCAGGAACGCCCCGACATTGCATTGGTTGATCGAGGCCACGCCGCCCTTCCAGCCGAACCACTGCAGCCCGGCCCAGAGCATCAGATGGGGCTTGAGGTATCGATTCAGGGACACCGGCTGGTCCGTCTCCACCTGGATATGCGCCTCCAGGTGGTCCTGCAGGTTCTCGCCCAGCATGGGCGCAGGGTGGACGACCTCGATGCCGTGCTCGCGCAGATGCTTCTCGGGGCCGATCCCCGAGAGCATCAGAATCTGCGGCGTGCCGAACACCCCGGCCGACATCACCACCTCGCGTGAGGCTTGCACCCTGTGGATGCGCCGGCCCTTGGCCAGTTCCACGCCCGTTGCGCGGCCGTTCTGGACGATGACCCGCAAGACCTTGACGCCGGTGACCACATGCAGATTGGCGCGCTTGGCCTGGGCATGCAGGTAGGAACGCGCGGAGCTGCTGCGCACGCCTTTTTCCACCGACATCTCGAAGCGGCTCACGCCTTCCTGCGCATAGCCGTTCACATCCTCAGTCAGCGCATGCCCGGCCTGCTGGCCCGCCTCGAGGAACGCGGCGTTCAACGGGTTGAGGTCCTGCTGGGTCTTCACCCCCACCGGGCCCGAATGACTGCGGTAGTCGTCCGCCGGACCGTCGCGCCGCTCGAGCTTCTTGAAATACGGCAGGCAATCGGCGAAGGACCAACCGCTGCAGCCTTCGATATCCGCCCAGTCGTCATAGTCGCGCGGATTGCCGCGCAAGAAGGTCATGCCGTTGATCGAGGACGATCCGCCCAGCACCTTGCCGCGTGGCTGGTCGATCGCACGATTGTTCAGCTGGCGCTGCGGCGTGGTCTTGAACCAATAGTTGTACTTGCTCGTCGGCTTGAATGCCGAACGCAAGCCGGCCGGCATCTGGATGATCCAGCTGCGGTCATCGCCGCCATGCTCCAGCAACAGCACCGAATACTCGCCGCTTTCGCTCAGCCGATGGGCCAGCACGCAGCCGGCGGTGCCCGCGCCAACGATGATGTAGTCGTAACGGCTGTTCACAGATAGTCCTCCTCGAACGGGCAGTCGCTCAGCGGCACGGGACCATCCTTGGTGATCAGCACGGGCTGTTCGAGCTTCACCCCTTCATCGCCACCGACCGCGCCGATGTAGCTCTCGACGCACACGCACATGCCCTCCTGAAAGGTGCCGGCGTACTGCCAGGTTTCGTGGTCCTCGGGGTAGTAGATCACCGGGAACTCCACGCCGAAGCCGATGCCGTGGACCATCTCGGCATAGCGGTTGGGCACATAGATGTCGGGCATCTTCCAGGACAGTTCGCCGAATTCAGCGAAGCTCATGCCCGGGCGCAGCAGCGCCATGTTGTGCTGCAACTGCTCATGGGCGTGGGCATACAGGCGCCGTTGCTCCGCCGTGGGCCGCCTGTCGCCGATCACGAAGGCGCGGGTCTGGTCGACGAAGACGCCGTCCGGGCCGATCAGGTCGCTGTCGAAGACCAGCATCTCGCCCGCCTCGATCACCTTGCTCGAGGTCTCGGTGAACCAGGGGTTGGTGTGATGCCCCGAGCTCAGCAAGCGCGTCTCCTGCGCTTCGCCGCCATGCTCCAGGTTGTACTGGTTCATCAGCGACATCAGGTAGTTCTCGGTCACCCCGGGCACGGCGTGCTGACGCATGAAGGCGATGGCATCGGTGCAGACCTGCATCGAGTTCCTGATGATCGCCACCTCATCGGCCGACTTGATCGAGCGGGCGATCTCCATTGGCGCCTTGGCGTCCATCATCTGGATACCGCGCTTCTGCAGGGCCAACAGCGGCAGCAGATCGGCCCGGTCGATGCCCAGGGTGGCGCCGCGTCCGCAGGTGGTGTGCAGCAGGTCGACGATCTCTTCGGCCCACTTGCCGGCGTGCTCTTCAGCGCGGCTGCCGGAGCCGAAGTAATCCCAGGACTTCGCCGGTCGGGCCTCGTCGATGGTTTCCAGGTCATCGGACAGGTGCAGCGCACCGCCGTAGTCGAACAGCACCACGGGTCCTGCCGCCGGGACGAAGACGTAGCGCGCCAGGTGGTGCGAGGTCCAGACCTGCATGTTGCGACAACCGGTCGCGTAACGCAGGTTCAGCGGATCGAAGAGCACCGCCGCGTCCATCTTGAAGTGGGCCAACAGTTCGCGCGTGCGCTCGAGCCGATAGGCACGGACGCGTTTCTGGTCGAGGGTGGCGGACAGATCCAGCATGACTCACTCCAAAGGAAGGCTGTTGGGCGAGTATGGAAGGCTGCTATGGTTAATAAAAACTAAATAATTTTACCTTGTAGGTAAGGGAAATTTAATCATGTTGCCGGCGCTAGACCTCGAACTCATTCGGACGTTCCAGACCGTCCTGCAGGAAGGTGGCTTCAAACCCGCGGCCGAAAGACTCAATAAAACCCCCGCCGCTGTCAGCATGCAGATCAAGCGGCTCGAAGAGCTGCTGGGGCAGCGGCTTCTGGAACGCAGCAACCAGGGGATTGCCCTGACCGCGGCCGGGGACATCCTCAAGGAGAAGGGCGAAAAGCTGCTGGGCCTGAACTACGAACTGCTCAGCGATCTGCGCCAGGGCGAGTTGTTCGGCAAATTGAGTTTCGGCACCCCCACCGACTATGCGCCGACGCTGCTGCAGAAACTTCTGCCCATCTTTGGCCGTGAGTTCCCCAAGCTCACTCCCACCATCATTCTCGAACCCAGTCGCTCGCTGCGAGCACGCATCCAGTCCGGTGCACTGGATATGGCCATCGTGGCGCAAGAGCCCGGAACCGATGAGGGGGCTCATCTCTGGTCGGAAGAAATCGCCTGGTTTGGTAGCGCAAGAACCCAGGACGGCAAAGCCAAGGTGGGGGTGCTGACGACCAACTGCATCTTGCGTGATCGCGCGCTCGAAGACCTGAAGACCGTGCCCCGTGAGCACAAGCTGGTGCTCGAGGCCGCGACAGTCGCCTCCCTGCGAGATGGCGTCGAAGAAGGGTTCTGCCAGGCCTTTTTGCCGGTATCCATGGCCGGCAGACTCGTGCGCTCCAAGGAGATCAGGCCGTCCCATTCGCTGATGCTGAACTTCGTCCTGATTGCCGGCGTCGGTGCCGACGGCAGCAAGACTCATAGTGTCGCGTCCAAGTTCAGGCGAGCGCTCCTGGGTTAATCCCAGCGTTCGCCTGGATCAGCAGACCACTACACTGGTCTTTCAGCTAAATGACCCTGTGAGACAAGGCTATGTTGGATTTGCCATATACGTCGGTGATTGAAGGGAATGCAGTGAGGTGGGGACGCTGTGGCAGTGGTGCCCCCTTGGTCGCTATCCATGGCACACCGTTCTCATCCCAGGTCTGGCGCAGAATCATTCCCCATCTGGTCGATCAGAGGACGGTTTATTACTTCGATCTGGTGGGGTACGGGCAGTCCGAAATGCGGGCGGGCCAGGATGTCTCCCTGGCAATCCAGAACAAGGTGCTCGCCGCCCTCTTCGAGGAGTGGGGCATCAGCCGACCTGACGTTCTGGCCCACGATTTTGGCGGAGCCACGGCCCTGCGTGGCTACTACCTGAACGGGCTTCGCTATTCCTCTCTCACGATCTTCGACGCTGTGGCGTTAGCCCCATGGGGCTCGCCATTCGTCCGCCATGTTCGTCAGCATGAGGCCGCATTCGCCGGCATGCCGGACTACATGCACCAGGCTTTGCTCAGGGCGTATCTGCAAACCGCCGCGTGTAATCCACTGTCCGAGGAGGCGATGCAGCTGTACTGCAATCCATGGGTGGGAGCAGTCGGCCAGGCGGCCTTCTATCGACAGATTGCGCAGATGGATGAACGGTTTACCGATGAGGTTCAGGGCCTCTATGGCGCAATGGATTGTCCTGTCAGGGTCTTGTGGGGGCAGGAGGATGCCTGGATCCCAGCGGAGAAGGGCAAAGTGCTCGCCGAGTCGATCTCGGATCGGCCGTGTTTCCTGGTTGAAAACTCCGGGCACCTCATGCAAGAGGATCGCCCGGAGGCGATCGTTGCGGCAGTGCTCAAACAGATCGGCTCCGCCTGAAGCCGAGTGTCGGCTATTGGCTGGTTTTCGCCTGATACGACAGGCGGCTTGGGGCGACTTCCGCCAGGCAGCAGACGCGAAGCCTGGCAAGGAGCAAGCATTCACTGCAAGTCGGGTAGTTCCGCCCCTCTCTCGCTCATAAGCCACTGCCGAACCGCCTGGGTCGGCTCGGGGTGGCGTTGCCGGCGGGGGGCCACGACGTAGAAGTCCTGGGTGCCGCGCATCACAGCAGTGAACGGTTGCACCAACAGACCCGAGGCCAGTTCTGCCTGCACCAGAAAACGGCTGGCCAGGGCGAATCCCTGGCCGGCAATGGCTGCATCTATGGCCAGGCTGGTCTGGTTGAACTGCATGCGCTTGCTCCCGAGGGCATTGGCCTGGCCCAGGGCCCGTTCAAGATACTCGGGCCAGAGGTTGTGGCTGTCCTCGAGCAGCACCTGGCCGCGCAGGTTCGCCGGGGTCATCGGTGCGTCCAGGGACGCAAGCAGGGCGGGGCTGCAGACTGCAATCAGTGTCTGCGCAAACAGAAAATCCACTTCCAGCCCTGGCCCGAACGGCGGACGTCCCTGGCGAATGGCCAGGTCGACGCCATCGGCGTGGAAGCTCGACAGCTGCTCGCTCGCCAGAATGCGCAGGTCGATCAGCGGATGGGCGGCGACGAATCCGGGCAGCCTGGGCAGCAGCCATTTGGCTGCAAAGGTCGGGGTCGCGCTGATCGTCAGGCGAGTGGGGGCGGTGCGCAGGTTTGCCGTGGCGTCGCCGATCAGTTCGAAGGCCCGGCGGATGTTAGGCAGGAAGGCCCGTCCCGCGTCCGTCAACGCCACCCCATGCGCCTCGCGTATGAACAGGCGGATGCCCAGATCATCCTCGAGCTTGCGAATCTGCTGTGCCACCGCCCCCTGGGTGACGTTTAGCTGTTCGGCCGCCAGGCGGAAGTTCAGCTGCTGCGCGACCACGTCGAAGACGCGCAGGGCATTGAGCGGCGGCAGCCGCGCTGAGTTAGTTGTAGTCATGTAGTTTTTCTATAGTCACAAGGCAGTCGATCTGGTTCGAACGTGGGCGCTCATATACCTATAGTTCATGCAATTCATACGGATTTCCAGCAGCGATTTCCGGCATTCATGAGGAGGCAGCATGACTATAGAAAAAGTAGCCATCATTACCGCCGGTGGCAGCGGCATGGGGGCAGCCACCGCCAAACGGCTGGCCAGCGACGGCTTCAAGGTGGCGATCCTGTCGGCGTCGGGCAAGGGCGAGGAGCTGGCCAAGCAACTGGGTGGGCTGGGCGTCACCGGCTCCAACCAGTCGAACGATGATCTGCAACGCCTGGTAGACCTGACGCTTGAACGCTGGGGGCGCATCGATGTGCTGGTCAACAGCGCCGGCCATGGGCCGCGCGCACCGGTGCTCGAGCTGAGCGACGAAGAGTGGCACAGAGGGCTGGAGGTCTACCTGCTGAACGTGATCCGCCCGACGCGCCTGGTGACGCCAACCATGGTCGCCCAGCAGTCAGGCAGCATCATCAACATCTCGACCTTCGCGGCGTTCGAGCCTGATCCGGTGTTTCCGACTTCTGGTGTCTTCCGCGCCGGCCTGGCGGCGTTCAGCAAACTGTTCGCCGATCGCCATGCGGCCGACAACGTGCGCATGAACAATGTGCTGCCAGGCTTCATCGACAGCCTGCCGGAGAAGGAGGAGTTCCGTGCGCGCATCCCCATGGGCCGTTACGGACGCGCCGAGGAGATAGCCGCGACCATCGCCTTCCTCGCCAGCGAGGGGGCGGGCTACATCACCGGGCAGAACCTGCGGGTCGATGGCGGCATCACCCGCTCGGTCTGATCAAGGGAACGACCCTAGCGGGGGCAGGGAGCCGGCAGAAGCCAGCCAAGAGCAAACTGATCCGTACCAAGCTGAACGGGGCTCACATAGAGGCGTCTAGGCATTCAGGCGCGCGGGCCGATTCAATACTCCGCACCCGGCAGCGCCTGGTCCCAGTAAGGTTCCTCACCAAAATACTCGGCGTAGAAATCGATAAAGGCCCGCACCTTGGGGGCTAGCAGGCGTGAACTGGGGTACATCGCCCAGATCGCGGTTTGTGCAAGCAGCGGGCTGTGCGGTAGCACCTGGACCAGGTCGCCATGCGCCAGGTGCTGGTAGACGCTCCAGGTCGAGCTGATGGCGATGCCCAGTCCGCTGACACAGGCGTCACGCATGGCCTCACCGTTGTCGGTACGCAGCTGGCCATGGGTTTTGATGCTGAGCGGGCCATTCGCCGTGGCGAAGACCCAGGTCTCCAGCCCCAGCAGATTGATGCATTGATGATTGAGCAGATCCTGGGGCGAGAGCGGTTCTCCGTAATGCTTCAGATATTCCGGCGCGGCGCAGAGGATGCGCCGGTCCGGCGCCAGCCGGCGGGCCACCAGGCTGGAGTCCTTGAGCTCGGCATTGCGGATCGCAATATCGAAGCCGCCCTCGACCAGGTCGACGATCGAGTCGGACAGCCGCAGATCCAGCGACAGGTGCGGATAACGGGCGAGAAACGTCTTCAGCGAAGGCAGCAGATGCATGCGCCCGAACGAAGCGGGTGCCGTGACCCGCAGCGTCCCCCTGGGCGCCGTGCTGCCCGCGCCCACCGAGGCGCGCGCCATCTCCACGCTGGCCAGCACTTCTTCGGCATAGGGCAGAAAGGCCTCGCCCTCCTGGGTGAGCGACACCTTGCGTGTGGTGCGATGCAGCAAACGCACGCCAAGCCCTTGCTCCAGCTTGCTGATATGGGCGCTGGCCACCGCCGGCGACAGGCCCAATTCCTGGCCGGCCTGGCTGATGTTGTGGGTGACCGCCAGCCTGACGAAGAGCTTGAGATGCTCGATGTTCATGGTCGATATTCAGCGAAATCTAAAAAGTTATTGCTTGAGATGGTCGATTATCAATGGTCTGTCTGTCAAATATGCTGACCCCATCAAGCACACAGCGCTCACGGCAAGCCGTCAGTTCAGGGTGCTCGAATCATGGGCTGGATGAGTCAGCCTGAAGCATCACACCGAGTGGTCCGCACACAGCCTGTATTGCTCTCAGTGCCTCGACCACTTCCCGATATAAGCAGGAGATTTCCCCATGAAAGCAATGATCCTCGAGCAGTACGGCGAAAACGCCGCCTTCCAGGTGGCCGACCTGCCGAAGCCGGTGGTCAGGGCAGGCCATGTGCTGGTGCGCATCGCCGCCACCAGCGTGAACACCGTCGACACCATGATCCGCCAGATGGGCCAGGACCTGCCGCTGTCGCCGGCCCTGCCCGCCGTGCTGGGGATGGATTTCGCCGGCACCGTCGAGGCCGTCGGTGAAGGCGTCAGCGGCTTTGCGCCAGGCGATGAGGTGTACGGCTGTGCCGGTGGCCTGGCCGACCTGCAAGGCACGCTGGCCGAGTACATGCTGGCCGACGCCCGCTTGCTGGCCCACAAGCCCAAGTCGCTGTCGATGCGTGAGGCGGCCGCCTTGCCACTGGTGGGCATCACCGCCTACGAAGGCCTGCAGCGCGCCGGCACCCACGCCGGGCAGCGCGTGCTGGTGCATGGTGGTGCCGGTGGTGTTGGCCACGTGGCCGTGCAACTGGCCAAGTACCTGGGCGCGGAGGTGTACGCCACCTGCTCGGGTGAGCAGCAGGCCAGCGTGATTCAGGGCTATGGCGCCACGCCGATCAACTACAGGAACGAGTCGGTCGCCGACTATGTGGCGAAGCACACCGACGGGAAGGGGTTCGAGGTCGTCTTCGACAGCGTTGGCGGCGCCAACATGGCCAATTCCTTCGAGGCCGCGGCGCTGAATGCTCAGGTGGTGACCACCGTTTCCATGCTGGAGCTTGACCTGACGCCCGCGCACTTCAAGGGCCTGTCGGTGCACGTGGTGTTCATGCTGATCCCCATGCTGCACAACCACAAGCGTGAAGAGCATGGCGCCATTCTCACCAAGCTCGCCGAGATCGCCGATGCCGGGGCCCTCAAGCCGCTGCTGGACGACCCGCGGTTTGCCCTCGAAGACATCGGCCAGGCCCATGCACGCCTGGGCAGCGGCCAGGCGATCGGCAAGGTAGTGGTCGAGGCCTGACCACGCACGGTGGGGCGGGCCCAGGGTTGGAGCCCGCCGCACTCATGGCAAGAGGTGTCGCAATGCTGTCCGAACAACGGGGGTTCGCCCCCATCAATCAGGGCTACGAGGCAGTCTTTCGCCTGAACAGGCTAAGCCTCGGCCTCGTGGTGCCCATCGAGCGCTATGCGGACAGTCCTGTCCCCTCGATGCGCGCTCACCTCGAGCGGGTCAGGCTGGCCGAGCAGCTGGGGTTCGCCGCGGTCTGGCTGCGCGATGTGCCGTTCAACGTGCCGTCATTCGGCGATGCCGGCCAGCTCTACGATCCCTTTGTCTACCTGGGCCTGCTGGCCGGGCAGACCGAACGCATCGCTCTGGGCGTCGCCAGTCTCGTGCTGCCCTTGCGTCATCCGGCCCATGTGGCCAAGGCCGCTGCCAGCGCCGACGCCCTGTCGGGCGGTCGCCTGCTTCTGGGCGTCGCCTCGGGCGACCGGCCGGACGAATACCCCGCCCTCAAACTG
This sequence comes from Pseudomonas sp. LPB0260, assembly GCF_013388395.1. NCBI lineage: Bacteria > Pseudomonadati > Pseudomonadota > Gammaproteobacteria > Pseudomonadales > Pseudomonadaceae > Pseudomonas > Pseudomonas sp. LPB0260. The sequence continues at coordinate 2,265,480 of NZ_CP058247.1, forward strand.
AACTACGAGGATCGTGGCACGCGCTTTCGCGACAGCCTCGACTACATCCAGCGGATCTGGCAGCACGCGCCTGCGTTCGACAACCGCTATGGCAGCCCTGGCGGGGGCATGGACATGCTGCCAAAACCCGTCGCAGAAAAAGTGCCGTTGCTGATCACCGGCGCCAGCCAGCAGAACCCGGACTGGCTGGCCAGTCATGGCGACGGCTGGATTACCTACCCGCGGCCCGTGGCGGTTCAGCAGCAGATCATCGGCGACTGGCGAGCACGGGCAGCTGCCGCCGGCCATGGGATCAAGCCCGCCATGCAGTCGCTCTACATCGACCTGCTCGAGAAGGATGATGCACCGCCCCAGGCGATCCACCTCGGCTTTCGCGCGGGCATCCACTACCTGCGGGCCTACCTGAGATCGCTCGAATCCATCGGCATCAACCATGTGGCGCTGAACCTGCGCTTCAACCAGGCCGATATCGAAACCACGCTGCAGCGCATCGCCGACGCGCTGTTGCCGGACTTTACTGCGTGAGGAGGTGACCCATGCAAAAGACCATTCTGATTACCGGCGCCACGGACGGCATCGGCCTGGAAACGGCCAAGCTCCTGTGTTCCCAGGGGCATCGGGTGCTGTTGCATGGCCGCAATCCGGCAAAGCTGGAGGCGGCCCGGCAGGCGCTGTCGGGCGGCTACACGGAGACATACCTGGCCGACCTGTCCGACCCGAGCGAAGTCGTGGCGCTCGCCCAGGCCATCATCGAGCAGCACGACAGGCTCGACGTGCTGATCAACAACGCGGGCATCTTCCGCTCCGAGCAAAGCCGCACGGCCGAGGGTTTCGATGTGCGCTTCGCGGTCAACACCCTCGCCCCCTACCTGTTGACCCAGCGGCTGCTGCCCGTGCTGGGCCCGGACGCCCGGGTGGTCAACCTGTCGTCTGCCGCGCAGGCGCCCGTTGACCTGGATGCGCTGGCTGGGCGGACGCCGATTGCCGACCAGTTCGAAAGCTATGCCCAGAGCAAGCTGGCCCTGACCATGTGGACCCATGGCATGGCGCATGCGCTGAAGGGCAGGGGGCCGTTGCTGGTGGCGGTGAATCCCGGCTCCCTGCTGGCCACCAAGATGGTCAAGGAAGGCTTCGGCATGGCCGGCAAGGACCTGCGTACGGGGGCGGACATATTGGTCAGGGCGGCACTCTCGGATGAGTTCGCCACAGCCTCCGGCCGATACTTCGACAATGACGCCGGGTGCTTCGCCGCGCCGCACCCTGACGCGCTGGATCTGCAGAAGTGCCAAGAGGTCGTTCAGGTTATCGAGGCGGTGCTGGCGAAATATGGCTAGCGCCACTCTTGTCTGTCCTGACATCAGCAAGCCGGATTTAGATGCATGGCTGCATTGTCTACTTCGGGTCGACGCCGGCCTTGGGCAGATGCCCGCTTTCGGCCAAAAGCAGACGATCCAGATTTAGATAAGCTGCCCACAGCTGTGACTTGGAGGTGTCGAGAAAAGTAGGGGCGATTCATTAGAAAGCCTGAGCAATCTTAATAGCGAGTGCTGATGTAAGGATTAGTACTGCCTCATATTTAGAATTTCTAGCGCTGTAAATTATCTAGAGGTCGAACGCCATCATCGAAAACGACGTGCCGCTTTCGGAACGTCGTTCCTTCGATACAGTGCGGTTCTCTGATCCGGTCCATGCGGAAATGCCGAAAGTCTTCACGTGCAGGATCCCAGGCCACCAGATACCAAAGTGGCGGCAGAATCAGCATTGCCTGCGGCTCAACCACACGTATGCTGCTTTCACCTTTCGCATCGCGATAATTGAACCGTAGATGCTGGCGCTGAAGAAAGGCCACCTCGAATTCCGGAAGCAAAGCAGGGTCCATTGTTCCTATATTGGACCTGTCCACCTGCGGGGCAAGTTCTCCGATATACAGGCTGTCCAGAAAATGCCGTAAATCCCGAATTTTATCTGGCGGCAATGCCTTTTCAATCTTTGCAAGCCCGGTGTCCGCAAAGTTTGAAAATGGTAGGTTTCCCGCTGCACGCATCGATGCCACGCTGATCAAAAGGGCAAAAACCTCGGTCACTGAAAGACGTGGCGCGGTCTGAACCGAACGAGGGTCAAGTTGCAGCCCCCCGCCGCGACCAGGTTCAGAACAAATGACAAAACCCTGTTCTCGCAACGGGCTAATGTCACGTAGCAGTGTGCTACGGGATGCCCCCACCTGCCCTGCGAGCTCGGCAATGGTCGCTGATCCATTGCGGCGCAGGCTGCGTATGATGGCTTCTTGTCGAAGGCGAACATTCATCTTCTTTGGATCAATAATCAAAGGTGTCATATTTTGACACCTTTACCTCGTAGATTACGAGTGTCGACGCCAGTTGACGTCCGGCGCTGCCCCCTGACCTACCGGTCATCAAGTGTAGCGCCGCTGCCTGATCACCCATCCAAACACAAAAGGAAGATAAATGTTTAACCCCGATGACTTTCCCAAACCCACTTTGATCTCAGTTAACGGTGTGGAATTGGAAGTCTTTGAAGCCGGAAGTGAAAACTCTAGAAACCCGATCGTGCTGTGTCACGGCTGGCCACAGCATGCTTTTTCCTGGCGATATCAAATCCCCGCACTTGCGGCTGCTGGCTATCACGTCATCGTGCCAAACCAGCGTGGGTATGGAAATTCTGCGCGACCGAATGACGTGACAGCATATGACCTCGCACACCTGACCGGTGACCTTGTCGCCTTGCTCGATCACTTCGGATACGACGACGCCGTCTTTATTGGTCATGACTGGGGCGCAAATGTTGTCTGGGGCATGGCTCTACTGCATCCAAACCGCGTGAGTAAGCTCATCGCGCTCGCACTTCCCTATCAGGAACGGGGTGATATCCCGTGGGTGGAGTTGATCGAAGGCTTCATGGGGCCAGACAATTACATGGTGCATTTCAATAAGCACCCCGGTGTGGCGGATGCGATCCTGGATCAAAACAGGCTACGGTTCCTTCGAAATCTGTATCGCAAGAACCAACAACCACATACACCCGAACCAGGAATGGCAATGATCAATCTGGCGAAGGCTGAGGTTGCTACTGGAGAGGCGCTCATGACAGATGCCGAGCTGTCTGTCCTCGACGCCGCGTTTGAGGTCTCTGGCTTCACGGGCAGTATCAACTGGTATAGAAATCTCGATCGCAACTGGCATCTCTTGGCGGGCGTGGATCCGATTGTTCCCCATCCCGCCCTAATGATCTATGGAGAGCGCGACCTGATACCCAAGTCCCCAAATCTGAGTGACTTTGTGCCAAACGTCGAAATTGTCAGCCTGGACACAGGCCACTGGATTCAGGAGGAAAAGCCCAAAGAGACAACCAAGACAATTCTGGACTGGTTAAAGTAGGTTTCTGCAAGCTGCCCTCAAGAGCAATACCTCGCTTGCGCCCCGCCATGATTGGAGGACGCAAACGGACGCTGAAGGAAAGACAATGGAAGAGCCTACCCTTTTCGTCACTCCTTCGCGTCGATGTTCTGAGTTGTCCCCGTTTTGGTAGACGTATTTGAACGTCAGCTTTTGGCCGAAAGCGGCCGCTCTGCGACAGCTGCCCTAGCCATCCGCTGAGACTGTTAAGGCCCGTGGCCAATAACAACTGGGGGCAGATCGCCATTTCCTGAATCGTGGTCTGCCCCTGATGACGTGAACAACCCTGTCCGCTTTTAAGCTTGGGCCCCTGGGGCGCCGCGAGCGTATTTCTTCTGCAGGATTATCGATGCTTCGCTGTAGGCATTCTGGAAAGCCTCGCCGCTGATCCAGTCCACTGCCGTGTCTTCGTCTTCATCGTGGAAGATCCCCCGGTAGGTGATCAGCAGGCCCATCATGAAGTCGATCGCCGGGTCTTCCTCTTCCTCGGCGACCACCAGCTCCAGCACCGGGTACTGCAGGAACACCAGGCACATCGCCAGCAGGCTGGTGTTTTCGGCGACTTTCATCGCCTGGAACAGGTCGTCGAAGTGCGCCGGGTCGAAGCCGTTCTCTTCGATGTCCTTGAAGTCGAAGGTGCTCAGGTCGATTTCGACATCATCGAAGGGCTCGTCGATCAGCGGATTGGCCAGCAGCGGATGAACCGCATGGGCTTTGGACTTGCCCGAACGGTTCTGCTTGGCCTTGGCTTTGGCCCGCTGGGCGCGTTTCTTCTGTTTGTCTGGGGAGGCCATTGAGGCGAGTTCCTTGTTCGGTGCAGCCATATGCATGGCCCAGGATAATCGGGCGCATAGTGTATTCGGTCGGCCAAAGGGGGCAGATCTATTTTTCCTGCGCTGAGCGTCCGCCTTGGGCCGGCTACTCCTCGAAGCGCCCCGTGGCCTCGCGGTCGTGGGCGTATCGCCGGCTAAGGGGAAACGCCGGCAGCCAGGACTCGCGGCGGACGGTCCAGCTCTCGTAGGTGGGCGTCAGTTGGTCGGGGGCATCCAGGGCGCCCAGGTTCACTTCGATCTCGTCTGCGCTGCGGGCGAAAACCGATGAGCCGCAGCGGGGGCAGAAATACCGCCCGGCGTAGTCGCGGGTTTCTCCCTCGATCGTTACCGCATCCTGGGGGAAGATCGCGGATGCGTGGAACAGCGCGCCATGGTGCTTGCGGCAGTCGAGACAGTGGCAAAGGCCGACCCGGTAGGGGCGTCCCGAGGCCTCGATGCGCACGTTGCCGCACAGGCAACCGCCGGTGAATCGCTCCATGCCGCGTCTCCTCTGCAATCAAACGGTCGAATCTTTCCAGCTCGGGCGTCGATAGACGTTGCGCCAGCGTGCCAGCCTGGGCGAACTCGCGCGCTGTACCGGGTGGACGACCTCGCTCAATTATCCCCGGCGGCCAGCTGTTCCAGGATGCGCGTGTAGTTCTCCACCCCTTGCGCACCGCTGACGAGGTGGCGACGGTTGAAGATCACCGCCGGCACACCGCGAATGCCTTGGTTCAGCCATGCGCTCTCGGCCGCACGCACCGCTGAGGCAAAGCGCTGATCCTGAAGCACCGCCAGGGCTTCGGCTCGCGCCAAGCCGACTTCGGCGGCTACGTCCGCCAGCACGCCGAGGTCGGACAGGTCGCGGCGGTGGGTGAAGTGGGCGGTAAACAGCGCCTGTTCCAGGTCGTGCATGCGCCCCTGCTGATCGGCCCAGTGCAGCAGTTGATGCACGTTGAAGGTGTTGTGCATGCGCATGTCGTCGGCAAAGCGGAACGCGAAGCCGAGCTCTGCGCCGATCGCGGTCAACCTAGCCCGGCTGTCCTCCGATTGCTCCCGGGTGGTGCCGTATTTCTCGGCCACATGGTCGCGCAGGTTCTGCCCCTCGGGCGGCATGTCGGGGTTCAGCTCGAACGGGTGCCAATGGACCTCGTGCGGCGTGCCGGTCGCCTGCAGCGCGGTGGCCAGCTGTCGGTAGCCGATGATGCACCAGGGGCAGACCACATCGGAGACGATGTCGATCCGCAGCGCTTGCGGTGGGGTGGTCATGGAGCCTCCTTGGATCGAGTTCGAGGTGTTGCCCGGCGCTCAGTGTGCAGCCGGTACCGACGCTGTGGCGACCTGTTCGATGCCCGGCGGGCCCGCTGAATATAGTCGAGCGGTTGGCGCTCAGGGCCGGGTGCGCCCCGGCACCAGACTCAACTCGCTGACCGTGCCGCGCCGCTGGCTGAGAAAGCGTGTGCAGCTGACCCGCAGGAAGGAGGCGAAGTTGACCACCTCGCCACGGTAGTCGATGACCTCCTCGTACAGCTTGGTGATCAACTGATTGGTGGTCATGCCATCGACTTCGGCGATCTCGCGCAGGATGTCCCAGAACTGGTTCTCCAGGCGCAGGGTGGTGACCACGCCGCGAATCCGCAGCGATCGGGAGCGCGACTCGTAGAGAATCGGGTCGGCTTTGACGTAGAGCTCGCACATATTCCAAGGTCTCTCGAGCGGGATGCCGTGGCGGCGACCGCAGTCGCTGGCAGGGGACCCGATTGTCGCTTACCGGGCCGTCCTGCGGCCGCTGCCACAGTTGAACGTTACCCTTACAGGCTGATCCTGGTGCCCAGCAGCGTGAGGAAGCCGGCCAGCCAGGCCGGGTGCGCCGGCCAGGCCGGTGCGGTGACCAGGTTGCCCTGGATATGCGCTTGATCCACGGCGATGTCCATATACTCGCCACCGGCCTGCCGCACTTCCGGGGCACAGGCCGGGTATGCGCTGCAGGCACGGCCTTGGAGCACGCCCGCCGCCGTCAGCAGCTGGGCACCGTGACAGACCGCGGCAATCGGCTTGTCGGCCCTGGCGAAGGCCCGGACCAGCTCCAGCACCTGCTCGTTCAGGCGCAGGTATTCCGGGGCACGCCCGCCGGGAATCAACAGCCCCTGGTAATGCTCGGCCTCGACCTTGGCGAAGTCGTAGTTCAGGACGAAGTTGTGCCCGGGCTTTTCGCTGTAGGTCTGATCGCCCTCGAAGTCATGGATGGCGGTGCGCACGCTCTGCCCGGCGACTTTGTCCGGACAGACCGCATGCACGACGTGACCGACCATCTGCAGGGCCTGGAACGGCACCATCACTTCGTAATCTTCGACGTAGTCGCCGACCAGCATCAAAATATTCTTCGCAGCCATGCTGTCCTCCTGACAGGTTGATGACCCGACGAGTTTCCGCCTTCGAGTGCGCAGGCGGGTAATAGCCTGGAACTACGTCGGGGAAAACGGCAGCCGGCACCCAGACGGAGCGCGCGAGGCCCGTCGTCACTTCGTCAGCGTCAGCAGGATATCCGCGTACCAGGTGCAGTTCAGGCCGAGCGCCTCGTCCAGCTCCAGGTCGCGGGTGCCCAGGTCGAGGCGCGCCGAGTGCACACCCAGCAGGCGCCAGGGCAGCTCGTCCGCTTTGCCCTGGCGGTCGGGCAGGCGCAGCACCACCGGGGCGCCGCTGGTGCCGCGGTGGGTGCGGCCGTCGGTGAGGAAGTAGCCCTGGCCCTGGAAACGCAGGCCGAAGGAGGAGGCGAGCACCGCGTGGCGCACCACTGGCATGTGGTGCAGGGTGTCGTGGAAGCCGAGGGGGAAGCCCACCACCAGCAGCGACGAGCCGACCTCGACCGGCTCCTCCGGCCCCGGCAGGTGCTCGGGGGTGAAGGCGCTGTAGACCATGTCCTCGGGCAGGGCGGCGCGGTCCAGCTCGATGGCCGCCACGTCGATCTCGCCGGCGCTGTCCAGGCCCTGGCGCCAGAGGCTCTTGCCGTCGCGGTACAGCGGAATGGAGAAGCCGGTGGAGCTGGCCATGTTGGCCTCGGCGGTGTGCACCTCGATGACGATGCGATCGGGAAAATGCTTGCTCGGCTCGTCGATCATCACGTGGCGGCTGGTCACCACGAACAGGCGTTCGCCGCGGGCGAAGAAGAAGCCGCTGGCGTTGGTCAGCTGGCGCTGGCCGTCGTAGGTGCAGATGCGCGCCGCGGTGAGCAGCAGGGACTCGATCTTCGGCATGGCGGTGCATACTCTGGGTGGTGCGAAGCGGTTATCGACTGGCACCTTAGCACGCCGCTGGCGAACGGCCGGCGCGCGGTGCCCGCCTTCAGCGTGCTGGCGCGAGTTGGCGCGGCTGCACCCGCACGCCATCGCTCAGCTCGGCGCCGGGGTAGAGGATCACCTGCGCGCCGGCGTCCAGGCCGCCGAGTAGCTGCGCCTGGCGGCCGTTGTTGGCACCGACCTCGACCTGGACCAGGCGTGCCCGGCCGTTTTCGACGACGAACAGGGCCCAGTCGCCGTCCTCGCGGAACAGGGCGCTGGACGGCACGCTGAGGGTCTCGGCGGACTGCCAGACGACGATCCGTGCCAGCACCCGGTAGCCGTGGCCGAGGCCGGCGCGGCGCGCGGGCGGGTCGCTCAGGCGGATCAGGGTGTTGACCCGCTGTTCCTCGACGCCGAGGGCGGAGAACTTGGTGAAGCCCGCCGGTTCGACCCGCTCGACTTCGCCGTGCAGCGGGTCGGGGCCACCCCAGTTGTCGATGATCACCGGGTTGCCCGGGGCGACCCGCACCGCATCGCTGGACAGCAGTTCGACGAGCACCTCCAGGTCATTGTCCACGTCGCCGATCTCGAGGATGGGCGCGCCGTCGGCCAGGCTGGTGGCGCTCTCCTGGAGCAGGCGCAGGATCTGTCCGGAAACCGGCGCGAGCAAGGGCACCGCGTCCCCGTTGGCCGCCGTCGCGCCAGCCTCCTCGGCGTCCGGGGCGACCTGGCCCAGGCGCGCCCGGGCACTGGCCTGCTCGGCCTCGGCCCGGGCGACGGCGGCTTCGGCACGCTGTCTTGTCGCGGCAGCCGTGCGGGCGCTGCGCTGGGAGCGCTCCAGTTCGGCCTGGGCGAGGGCATCGCGGGCGTGCAGGCGGCGGGCGCGCTGCAGTTCGCGGTCGGCCAGGCGCCGCTCGGCGTCGGCGCCGGCCAGTTCGGCCGCGGCTGCGCGCTGGGCCGCGGTGCTGGCATCGAGCTGGGCGCGGGCCTGCTCGCGGTCGCGGCGGTCCAGCGGCGGCGGATGGCTCGGCAGCATGCGGGCGACCACGCTCCGGCCGCCCTCGACCCGGTCGCCGGGCTCCACCTCGACCCGCAGCAGGCGCCCGGCGAACGGCGCCGACAGCACATAGCGCTCGCGCACGCGGGTGCGGCCTTCTTCATCGATGCTCAGCTGCATGGGCGCGCGCTGCGCCGTGCCCAGGTCGACCGGCAGCGCGAGCGGCCAGAAGGCATAGGCCAGGGCAGCGGCGAGCAGGGCGCCGAGACCGAGGCTGATCCAGATGCGTGAACCGTTGTGCGCCACCGTTCGGGTCACTCCTGTGTCTTCAGCGCCGCGACCAGCTCGAGGCGGTCGATGTCGCGCTTGACCAGCCAGCCGGACACCACCGCCGCCGCCAGCACCGCCAGGGCCGCGCTGCCATAGCTCTGCGGCACCAGCAGCAGCGGGATGCGGTACAGGTCGGTGCTGAAACCGGCCGATATCGCCTGGGTTAAGTAGTAGCCGAGGAGCGCGCCGAGCGGCAGGGCCAGCAGGGTGATCAGCGCCAGTTCGCCGAGCAGGACGAAGGCCGTCTCGCCGCGGGTGAAGCCCAGCACCCGCAGGCTGGCGAGGTCACGGGCGCGTTCGGCGAAGGCGATGCGCGCGCTGTTGTAGACGATGCCGAAGGTGATGACCGCGGCGATGGCCGCCATCACGTAGCGGATCGCCCCGGCGCCGCTGTCCAGCAGCCGCTTGAAGGCGGCCCGGGCGTCGCTGCGCAGGCTGACGCCGGCCACCGCCGGCATGTCCTTGAGAGCGCGGTAGAGCGCCTCGCCCTGCAGGCTGTCGACCCGCAGGTAGGCACCGGACACCCGCCCGGGCTCGCCCAGCGCCCGGTTCAGCGCGCCCAGCTCGAGGTAGGCCGGGGCGCCGAGCAGGGTCTGGGCGATCCCCGCCACCGGCAGTTGCAGCCGTGGCCGGCGGCCCTCGCGCACCTCGACGGTCAGGTGCTGGCCGGGGCGGATGTGGAGGATCTGCGCCAGGGATTCGGCGAGGATCAGGCCGTCGGCGCGGATGAAGATGCCCTGCATGTCGGCGTCGACCGCGCGGTTCAGGCGCGGCTCGGCGACCAGGCCGCTGATCGCCCCGCGGTAGCTGTGGCGGCCGTGGCGCAGCAGCACCGGCACGCTGCGCAAGGGCTCGACTTCGATCACCCCGGCCATGCGCCCCAGCTCCAGGAGGGTCTTGTCGGACAGCGGCTCGATGAAGCTGACCGTGGCGTCGCTGCGGTCGATGACGCTGAAGCTCAGCTCCAGGCTGCGCTCGAAGGCGCTCATCAGGCTGAGCATCGCCACCGACAGGGCCATGCCGGCGCCGATCCCGCAGGCGGCGGTGAGGGTGCGCGCCGGCTGGCGCAGCAGGCGGCGCAGGACCATGCGACTGGGCTGGTCGAGCAGGCGCAGCAGGGCCTTGTCCAGGCGCGCGGAGCGGCTGTAATCGGCCGGCGCCGGCGGCCGCATGGCGGTGGCCGGGGTCAGCGCAAAGACCTGGCGGAGCACCAGCAGGCCGCCGGCCGAGGCCACCAGCACGCTGATCGCCACCCCGGCGAGGAACACCCCGGGATCGACCCGGAACAGCAGGAAGGGAAACTTGTAGTAGGCCAGGTAGACGTCCACCAGGCTGCGCCCGGCCAGCACCCCGAGCAGGCAGCCGAGCAGGGCGCCGGCCACGGCGATGGCCAGGACGAACTTGGCGTAGTGCAGGCCTACCGCCCGACTGCTGTAGCCGAAGGCCTTGAGCAGGCCGATCTGCTCGCGCTCGGCCTGGATCATCCGCGCGATGACGATGTACAGGAGAAAGGCGGCGACGCCGAGGAAGATCGGCGGCACCACCCGCCGGGAAGCCTTGAGGCCCTCGATCTCCTCGCTGATGAAACGGTTGGACAGCTGGTCGGCCAGGCCGAAGGCGCCGCTGCTGCCATAGGGCGCGAGCAGGCGCTCCAGGCCCTCGAGCACTTCGGCCAGGCGGGCGTCGCGGCTCAGCGCCAGCAGAGCCTGGTTGAACGCGCCGTCCAGGTCGAAGGCCGCGGCCAGGGCCTCCTCGTTCATCCACAGCACGGCGAAGCGCGCGTCGTCCGGGGCCAGCTCGCCCGGCGCCACGGCGTAGAGAAACTCGGGGGCCTGGGCCAGGCCGACGATGCGCAGGGTGCGCCGCGCGCCGTTGAGATTGACCCGCAGCGGGTCGCCGGGCGCCAGGCCCCGGGCCACGGCGAAACCGTGCAGCAGCAGGACCTCGTCGCGGCGCGCGGGGTCGAGCCGGCGCCCCTCCACCAGGTGCACCGCGTTCAGTCGTGGCGGGCGCAAGGCCGGCAGCGACACGGCCTGGGCGCGGATCGGCACCGCCACCCCCGGCAGGTCGATCAGCGCGCCGCCGCTGATGCGTCCCTCGACGGCGGCGACGCCCGGCAGCCCGGCGACCTGCCCGAGCACCTGGCGCGGCGCCCGCTTGACCGGGGCGAACACCTCGGCCAGGCGATAGCGCTGGTAGTAGGCGCGCTGGCTGTCCTCCAGGGAGTTGACCAGGCCGTCCATCATCACCAGCAACAGTACGCCGAGGGCGATGACCACGGCGATGGCCAGGGCCTGGCCGCGCACCCGGTACAGGTCGCGCAGCAGCTTGCGGTCGAGGGGGCTCATGGCTGACGCCGTCCGGCCTTCACCAGACGATCTCCTCGGCCGGGCGCTTGTGGGCGTTGAGTTCGACCTGGCGGATGCGCCCGTCGGCGAAGTGCAGGACGCGGTCGGCCATGGCCGCGGTGGCGGCGGCGTGGGTGATGATCAGCACGCTGGTGCCGAGCTCCTGGTTGATGTCCTGCAGCACCCGCAGCACGGCGCGTCCGGTCTCGCTGTCGAGGGCGCCGGTGGGTTCGTCGCAGAACAGCACGGTCGGGCGCTTGGCGATCGCCCGGGCGATGGCCACGCGCTGCTGCTCGCCGCCGGACAGTTGCGCCGGGAAGTGCTGCAGGCGCTGCTGCAGGCCGACCAGGGCCAGGGCTTCGGCCGGCGCCAGCGGGTCGTCGGCGATCTCGGTGACCAGCTCGACGTTCTCCTCGGCGGTGAGGCTGGGCATCAGGTTGTAGGACTGGAACACGAAGCCGACATGCCGCCGCCGGTACTGGGTGAGCTGGCCATCGCTCATGGCCGTCAGCTCCTGCTCGAAGAAGTGCACGCTGCCGGCGCTCGGCCGGTCCAGGCCGCCGAGGATGTTCAGCAGCGTCGACTTGCCGCTGCCGGAGGCGCCGAGCAGCACCACCAGCTCGCCGCCGGGCAGCTCCAGGTCGACCCCGCGCAGCGCGCGCACGGCCGAGGGGCCCTCGCCATAGACCTTGGTGACCCCCCGGGTGCGGAACACCGCCGCTGCGCTGTTGCTGGAACTGGCCATATACCCCTCAGTATGGGCGCTGGCGCCCCGGGGTCGAGAAAGCCGCAACTTTGTGCAAGCGCCGACCAGCCAAGGCGGCGCAGACTGACGGCCATTCACCGGGAGTCGTGCGATGAGCCTGTCGTTGTATCTGTTGACCGTCCTGATCTGGGGCACCACCTGGATCGCCATCAAGCTGCAGATGGGCGAGGTGGCGATCGCCGCGTCCATCGCCTACCGCTTCGCCCTGGCCGCGGCGGTGCTGTTCGCCGTGCTGCTGCTCAGCGGCCGGCTGCAGAAGCTCGACCGCCGCGGCCAGCTGATCTGCCTGGTGCAGGGGCTGTGCCTGTTCTGCATCAACTTCCTGTGTTTCTACACCGCCAGCCAGTGGATCCCCAGCGGCCTGGTGGCGGTGATCTTCTCCACCGCGACGCTGTGGAATGCGCTGAATGCCCGGTTGTTCTTCAAGCAGCGGATCGCCGCCAACGTGCTGGCCGGCGGCGCCCTGGGCCTGGCCGGCCTGGCCCTGCTGTTCTGGCCGGAGCTGGCCGACCATCCGGCCAGCGGCGAATCGCTGCTGGGCATCGGCCTGGCGCTGCTCGGCACCCTGTGCTTCTCCGCCGGCAACCTGCTCTCCAGCCAGCAGCAGAAGGCCGGCCTCAAGCCGCTGACCACCAATGCCTGGGGCATGCTCTACGGCGCGCTGATGCTGGTGGCGATCTGCCTGGTCAGCGGCACGCCGTTCGGCTTCGAGTGGAGTACACGCTATGTCGGCTCGCTGCTGTACCTGGCCATCCCCGGCTCGGTGATCGGCTTCACCGCCTACCTGACCCTGGTCGGCCGTCTCGGCCCGGAGCGCGCGGCCTATTGCACCGTGCTGTTCCCGGTGGTGGCGTTGAATATCTCGGTATTCGCCGAGGGCTATCAGTGGAGCGCGCCGGCGCTGGTCGGCCTGCTGCTGGTGATGCTCGGCAACGTGCTGGTGTTCAGGAAGCCCAGGCCGGCCGCACCGTTGGCGCAGGGCCTGGCGCAGAGCCGCTAGGCGAAGCACGCGGGTAGGGTGCGCCGTGCGCACCCAGCACCCCGCGGCCCGTTCACCCGCACTCAGTGCCAGCTGGAGCGGGCTTCCCAGGCGCGGAACTTGTCGGCGGGCAGCGGCTGGCTGATGGAGAAGCCCTGGGCGATGTCGCAGCCGAAGTTGCCCAGGCGGGTCAGGGTCTCGTGGTTTTCCACGCCCTCGGCGACCACCTCCAGGTCGAGGTTGTGCGCCAGCTCGACGATGGAACGGACGATCTTCGCCGAATCGTCGTCGTCGCTGAGCATGCCGGTGACGAAGGACTGGTCGATCTTCAGCGAGTCCACCGGCAGCCGTTGCAGGTAGGCCAGGGAGGAGTAGCCGGTGCCGAAGTCGTCGATGGTCAGGCGGCTTTCCAGGTTCCTCAGCTGCACCAGGGTTTCCAGCGCCGTCACCGGGTCGTCCATCAGCGCGCTCTCGGTCAGCTCGAATTCGATCCAGTCCGGCTCGGCCCCCCAGGTGGCGAAGGCGCCGCGCACCCGTTCCACCAGCTTGGGATCGCGCAGGTCGCGGGCCGACAGGTTGACCGAGATCGGCCGGCTGTCGCCTTCCTCGCGCCAGGCGTAGCCCTGGCCCAGCGCGCTGTCCAGCACCCAGTAGGTCAGCGGGGTGATCAGCCCCGAGCTTTCCGCCAGCTTGATGAAGTCGTTGGGCGGCAGCAGCCCGTGCTGCGGGTGCTGCCAGCGCACCAGGGCCTCGGTACCGCAGACCAGGCGGCTGGCGATCTGCAGCTTGGGCTGGTAGTACAGCAGCAACTGGTTGCCGTCGATGGCCCGGCGCAGGTCGCTCATCAGGGTCAGGTGCTGCGCGCATTCGCGGTCCAGGCCGCCGTGGAACAGGGCGTAGCCGTTGCTCGAGCGCTTGGCCTGGTCGAGGGCACTGCCGGCCCGCCGCAGCAGGGTGTCGGCGTCGGTGCCGTGCCCGGGGTAGAGGGCGATGCCGATGCTGGCGCGGGCATCGAGGCACAGCCCGGAGAGGTCGACCGGCTCGTACAGAGCCACCAGGATCTGTTGCGCCAGCTGGGCCGCCTGCTCGGCGCCGCCGCTGGGCATGAGCACGGCATATTCCTTCTCGCCGATGCGCGCCACCGGGCAGCAGGCGCCGACGGCCTGTTGCAGACGGGCGGCGATGGCCTGCTGCAGGCGGTCGCCTTCGCGATAGCCGAGGGTGTCGTTGATCTCCTGGTTGCTGCCGACCTCCAGGCGCAGCAGGCCGAGCGGGTGGTGCTCCTGCCTGGCGCGGGCGATCGCCTCTTCCAGCAGTTCGCCCAGGCGCAGGCGGTTCGGCAGGCCGGTGAGGCAGTCGGTAAAGGCCATGCGCCTGATGGTGGCCTCGGCCTGCAGCGCCCTGGCGCGGGTGCGCAGGGTGGCGATGCCGAAGCCCAGGTCGTTGGCCGTGGCGAACAGCAGGTCGACTTCCCGGGCGTCGAAGGCGTCGGCCTCCGAGGCCATGATCACCAGCCTGCCCAGCGGCGCGCCGTCGAGGCGCAGCGGCAGCACGATCGAGGCGGCGAAGCCGCGCCGGCTGGCTTCCTCGCGCAGCGGCAGGGGCGGACCCTCGGGACGGTCGCGGATCACCAACGGCCGGCCGTCCGCCAGCTCCTGGTCCAGCTTGCGGATATAGGCCTGGCCATCGGCGCTTGCCGCCCAGGCCTGGCCGATGGCGAGAAAACCCTTGTCGACGCCGGCATAGGCGACATGCCGGGACGGTTGCGTGGGGTCTTCGCCCGGGTAGCTGACCCAGGCCAGGCGGTAGCCGCAGTCGTCCACCAGGACCCGGCAGATTTCCCGCAACAGCGCCGGTTCGTCGCTGGCATGAATGACCGCATGATTGACCGCCACCCGCGTCGCCAGGGCGCGGTTGAGGCGCTGCACCTCCTGCTCCGCCTGGGCCCGGCGGGCCTCGAGGCGCAGGGTCTGGAGGCCGAAGGCCAGGTCCTCGGCGGCCTCGCCGAGCAGGTCCAGTTCCTGCTCACCGAAGGCATCCGGCTCCGGCGCGCCGATGCCGAGGGCACCGAAGATCTCGCCCTCGACCCGCAGCGGCAGCGACAGCACCGAGGCGATCCTGTGCTGGATGGCGCCCTCGCGCCAACGCACGGTGTTCGGGTCGGTCAACAGGTTGCGCGACAGGGTCAGGCGACCGGTGCGGATCGCCGTGGCGGTGGGCGCCCGGCCCCGTTCATTGTCGCCCCAGGAAATGTTCAGCGAGTCGATATAGGCCTTTTCGACCCCGGCGAAGGCCACCGGGGTGATCGATTTCGCCGCATCCGCCTCGGCGCGGCCGACCCAGGCCAGGCTGTAGCCGCATTTCTCGACGATGATCCGGCAGATGTCCTGCAGCAGGCAGGCTTCGTTCTTGGCGCGCAGCAGGGCGCGATTACAGCCGCTGAGGGTGCGCAGCGCGCGGGTGAGTTGCTGGTGCTCCTGGTTGGTGGCGCTTGGCTCTGGCATGGCTGGCCTCCAACCCATGCACGACCTGGCTTGAGTATAGAGCCACCCTGCTGGTGCCGGGTTCCGCGCGCCGAGCGGGTCGCGCCCGCCTCTGCGGGCGCTGGCCTCTGCTACTGGTTGCGTGGGTCATCCGCTGGATCGTGATAGCTGATGCCCCAGGGGCCGGTGCCATGCAGCTGCAGGACGGCTTCCTCGGCGCGGGTGCCGGCGGACATGGCCATGCCCGCAGGAATGACCAGGCTGTCGCCGGCCTGGTAGGTCGTGGCCTTGGCCGGGTCGAGGTTGTCGCCGGTGCCGAGGTAGAAACTGCCCGAGAGCACGGTGACCCGTTCGGTGGTGGGGTGGGTATGCACGCCTACGCTCGAGTTGGCGGGCAGCTTCAGGCGGAAGGTGAAGGGGCCGGCGGCCTTGGGGTCGCCCTCGATGACCGCCATCATCGCGCCCGGACCCACCGAAGGCGCCGCGGACCATTGCAGTTCGGACGCTTTGGCGGCGATCAAGGCGCCTTCTTCGGCCGCGGTCGCAGGCGTCAGCCAGGTGGCGCCCAGCACGCTCAGGGCAACGGCGAGGGTGTTCAAGTGGCTCATGATGGTTTCCTCTTGCAGGGTTGAGCCGGGTGGGCTCATCGCCATGCAGGCAACCCGGGAATCACTGCACCCGAGGGCGCGCTGAGCGATCGAGTCCTATCGAATTCTAGTGCCGACGATAGCCGGGGGGCAGGGCCGGCTTATGCCAGTTTGGAACAGCCCCAGAACGCCGCGCTATGGCCTGCCAGGCCAGGGGGCGGGGCGGCAGGCCGGGCCCGTTGCCGGCATGGCCCGCAGGCGGCTGAGCAGCTGGCCGCTGGTCACGACTGTGGCCGGCTGCAGCGGGCAACCACTGGCGCCAAGGGCCTCGGCCAGCCAGGTGTTGCAGGTGCGCAGCAGCGAGTAGCGGCCTTCGGCCCGATAGAAGCGGCTGTCGCGGTACAGCCCCGGCCCGAGGTCGTCCAGCCGGTCTGGCGCCGGACGACTGAAGCTTGCACCGATGAACGCGAGCAGCCGCCGGTAGCCTGGTGCGTCCAGGTGCACGGCGACGGGATCGCGCTCACCCAGGCGCCGCGGATCGACGCTGATGGCGCGTACATGCAGTACCGCCGGCGTTGGCCCGAGCAGCGCCTTGAGGGCCAGGCCGAGGCCGGCCTGCGGGGTCCGGTAGAAGTCTTCGTCGCCCCAGCCGAGTTCGACCCACTCGCCGCCGCCGAGCGTTTCGCCCAGCGCCGGAAGCGCCTGCAGCAGATCGTTGCGGGCGATCAGCAGGCCGGCATGGACGCCGTGATCCAGCAGCAGAACCAGCCGCCCTTCGTCGGTCATCGCCGGGCCAGATGCTGGCGCCGGCGCGACGGCGCAGCCGCACAGGATCAGGCTCAGAAGCAGCACCGCCAGGTTCGGCTTCACGGGGCTCGCGCGCCTTTGCCGAGATTCAGGCTGCGCTGGTCAGTTGCTGGTAGAGCTCCCAGGCGCTGCGCTCGACCCAGCATTCGGCCAGGCGGCCATCACGCACCGTCCAGATGGCGACACCGCTGAAGCAGATATCGCGACCGTCGGCCGGCGTGCCGAGCATGCCGTTGTTGCGCCCCGAGCACAGCCAGCGTGATACCACGCGGTCACCGCCGGGGCTGGCGAACACGTCCTGGCTGTCGGTGCGCGCATCCAGCAGCAGGGTCTGAAAGGCCTTGACCCAGGCCTTGAAGGCATCGCGCCCGCGGATGGTCTGGCCACCGGAGGTGATGACGTAGTCCTCGGTCATCAGCTCGTCGATGGCGTCCAGGTCATGGGGCGGCTGCCATACCCGGTCGAGAAAGGTCAGGGCCAGTTGCTCGGCCTGGCGGCTGGCGGCGGCGTCGAATGGCTGGGTCATCTTGGGGGCTCCCGTGCGGTGGCAGGTCGAAAGCCGCTGGCGCGGCGAGCGGCGCCAGCGGCGAAGTAGCGCCATTGTTATACACCCGGTTTTTCCGACCTGGCCAGGCTCTGGGGGCGGCCTGGCTCAGAGCTGAAGGTTCAAACCGAAGCGCCTTTTCAGCAGCAGGGCCAGCAGGCTTCTGGGCAGCAGCGCGGCCAACAGCGGCATGCTGCGGCTGCCGTTGCCCAGGCGCAGCAGCGCCGGGCGCCTGCGCCGTTGCACGGCGGCCAGCAGGTCGCCGGCGAACCGCCCGGCAGGGGTCGGGTTGTTCTGGGAGGCCTTGGCCCGCGCGCGAATGCCCGCGCGGACCGGCCACCAGGGCGAGCCTTCGGCGATCAGCTGTTCCGCCTCGCGGCTGGCGTTGGCGCCGAAGCTGGAGGCGATGGCGCCGGGCTGCACTTCCATCAGCTCGATGGAGAAGGGCGCCAGCTCCAGCCGCAGGGCGTCGGACAGGGCATGCACGGCCGCCTTGGAGGCGCAGTAGGCACCAGCGAAGGGGGTCGCCAGGACGCCGGAGACGCTGCCGATGTTGATCACCAGGCCGCTGCTCTGGCGCAGCAGCGGAAACAGCGCGCGGGTGACCCCGACCAGGGCGAACACGTTGGTCTCGAACTGCCGGCGCAGGGCCTCGACGCCGCCGTCGAGCAACGGGCCCATGGCGCCGTAGCCGGCATTGTTGATCAGCACATCGAGGCCGCCGGCTTCCTGCTGCAGGCGCGCGGCCAGTTGCTCGAGCGCCGCCCCATCGTTGACATCCAGCTGCACCGCGGTGAAACCCGCGGCCTCCAGCGTGGCGAGGTCTGCGGCCTTGCGTGCGCTGGCCCAGACCCGATAGCCGGCGCCATGGAAGGCATCGGCCAGGGCGCGGCCGATGCCGCTGGAGCATCCGGTGATCAGGACGACGGGCTGGCTCATGGGGGCTTCCTTTCAGGGGGGGATAAATGGCGGACGCGGCTCGCTGCGGCGGCCCGTTCAGTCGACGAAATGGCCCTGCAGACGCTCGGCGCGGAACTCCAGGGTGCTGGCGCGGTAACCGCTGCGCAGGGTCGGCAAGGGCAGGCAGTCCTGCCAGGTGGCGCCGGGAAGCAGGTCGCCGGGACCGCTGTAGCGTGGCGACTCATACAGCTGGCGGGCCAGGTTGACGGTCTCCCCGGGGCGGTAGGCGGCGACCTGCCAGTGCAGCTCCTGCAGGGTGGCGTCGCTGCCATTGGTCAGCTCCAGGGCCAGCGGGCGATTGCCCGGGCAGCGCTCGGGGGCGTACTCCAGGCGCAGCTGCAGTTGGCCCAGACGCTGCGATTCGCGGCTTTCCTGCCAGACCACCCAGCTGGCGACCAGGCCCAGGCCGAGCAGGGCGGCCATGGAGATCGGCAGGGCCTTGCTCGGGTAGCGGAGCAGCAGGATCAGCCAGGTCAACAGCAGAAACACGCCGATTAGCATGGGGGCGGCCTTGATGGACGGACACCGATCCATCCTACACAAGGCCGGGCCGGCGGGCATGCCTGGCGGCGGGAAAAACCTCGCCGAGACTCAGTCCTGCGGCTGGTCGCGCAGGAACACCAGCTTGTCCGCCTTGGACTGCTCCGCGGCGAAGCGGTAGCCCTGGCAGTTGAAGTCCTTGAGGCCTTCCGGGTCGCTCAGGCGCTCCTTGATCACATAGCGGGCCATCAACCCACGGGCCTTCTTGGCGTAGAAGCTGATGATCTTGTACTGGCCGTTCTTCAGGTCCTTGAACTCGGTGTCGATGATCCGCGCGTCGAGCACCTTGCGCTTGACCGCGCCGAAGTACTCGGTGGAGGCCAGGTTGAGCAGCACCTGGTCGCCCTGGGCGGCCAGGGCTTCGTTGAGCCAGCCGCTGATGCGCTCGCCCCAGAAGGCGTAGAGGTCCTTGCCGCGTGGATTGGCCAGCTTGGTGCCCATCTCCAGGCGGTAGGGTTGCATCAGGTCCAGCGGGCGCAGTACGCCGTACAGGCCGGAGAGCATGCGCAGATGCCGCTGGGCGAAGTCGAAGTCCTCCTCGTTGAAGGATTCGGCATCGAGCCCGGTGTAGACGTCGCCCTTGAAGGCCAGCAGCGCCTGCTTGGCGTTCTCGGGGGTGAAGGACGGGGTCCAGCTGCCGAAGCGCGCGGCGTTCAGCCCGGCGAGCTTGTCCGACAGGTGCATCAGCTCGGCGATCTGCGCGGGGCTGAGGTCGCGCAGCTGGGCGATCAGGTCCTGGGCGTGGTCGAGGTGTTCGGGTTGGGTGTAGCGTGGGGTCGCCGGCGGCGTCTCGTAGTCGAGGGTCTTGGCCGGGGAAATCACCATCAGCATCGGGCGGCTCCTTGAAGTCTTGGCGGCGATTCTAGGCCGAGTGGGGGCTATGGCTCTACCTATCGCTGCGATGCACTGCCCGATGGTCGCCCCGCCGATCCGCCGGCATGGGTTGACCTGGGGGCCGCCCCGGCCTTTTAGTGTGGGCAGGAACCCATGGCCAACAAGGAGTCCTGATGAGCGCTTGCAACCATTCCCGCTGGGAACCATCCCACGACTACCGTCCGCTGGAGAGTCGCGCCGAGCGCCAGGCCTGGCAGGTAGCGGCACTGACCGGGGCGACCATGCTGGTGGAGATCGCCGCCGGTTACGCCTTCAACTCCATGGCCCTGCTGGCGGACGGCTGGCACATGGCCTCGCACATGCTCGCCATCGGCCTGACCGCCCTGGCCTATCTGCTGGCGCGGCGTTACGCCAACGACCCGCGCTTCGCCTTCGGCACCTGGAAGGTGGAGGTGCTGTCCGGATTCGCCAGCTCGCTGCTGTTGCTGGTGGTGGTGGCCATGCTGGCCTTCGAGTCCTTGTGGCGGCTGTGGCAACCGCAGGTGATCGCCTTCGACCTGGCCCTGCTGGTGGCGGTGATCGGCCTGCTGGTCAACCTGGCGTCGGCCTGGCTGCTGCGCGATCAGCACGAGCACAGCCACGTCCATGCTCACGGCGACCACGACCACGACCACGACCACGACCATTCCCATGGCCGCGACCTCAATCGCCACGCCGCCTTTCTCCACGTGCTGGCCGATGCCCTGACGTCGGTGGCGGCCATCGTCGCGCTGCTCGGCGGCTGGCTGTTCGGCTGGAACTGGCTGGACCCGCTGATGGGGGTGATAGGCGCGGTGATCATCGCGATCTGGGCCAAGGGCCTGCTGCTGGACACGGCCAAGGTGCTGCTCGATCGGGAGATGGACAGCCCGGTGGTGGCGCGGGTGCGGCAGACCCTGGAACAGGAACCGGATACCGAACTGGCGGACCTGCACCTGTGGCGGGTGGGGCGCGCGCAGTTCGCCTGCATCGTCAGCGTGGTGACCCATGGCAACGGTTCGGCCGATCGTTACAAGGCGCGCCTGGCGAATATTCGCGAGTTGGTACACGTCACGGTCGAGGTCAACCGCTGTGTCGAAGTCGAGGGCTGAGCGGACTGGAAGTGAGTTTTTTGGCGTCATTTACGCCGATAGGACTTCCGACTTTAACGAGGCGCAGGGTACTCGCCAAGCATTATTCGTCCACAGGCAAAATAAACTTCAAAAAACTGAAAAGTCGTTTTCCTGTCATCTTTTTTGGAGTAATTAAAAAGCAAGACCGCCGAACCCTGCAGACAGGTGGCGGCCACCGGCCCCCATCCTGCTTGCACCTCCTCAGCCCCAAACTGAGACGTCGGCGGCCTCCCGCGGCGGAGCGCTGCACTGGCATTCCGTCGCATGGCTTCTTGAAGAAGGTGACCGAGTATGGATGACCATGGACGCTCCACGCGCACCGCTCCGACCCTCTACGCTCTCGACACCAATGTCCTGATCCACGACCCCAATGCGTTGCTGAATTTTCAGGAACACCACGTCGCCATCCCGATGACCGTGCTGGAGGAACTGGACAAACTGAAGACCGGTAAAGCCGGCGTCGCCGCCGAATGTCGCCAGGCCATTCGTCTGATCGACAAGATTCTCGGCAGCGCCGCGCCCGACGAAGTCGAACTTGGCGTACCCATCCAGCGGGAGAAGAGCGGGCCCTGCGGGTTCCTGTCGATTCTCATGAGCAAGAGCGCCTCGCCGATCACCTGGCTGCCGGAAGACCTCAACGACAACAAGATCATCAACCAGTTGGTCGAGCTCAAGTCGCGGCGTCCGGGCGTGGCCGTGGTGCTGGTGACCAAGGACATCAACATGCGCCTGAAGGCGCGCGCCTGCGGCATCGATTCGGAGGACTATCACACCGACCAGCTGGTCGACGACGTGTCTCTGCTGTCCCAGGGCTACCACAGCATGGACGGCTCTTTCTGGGACCGCGTGAGCACCGTGGAGACCCGCCAGGACCATGGTCGCACCTGGCACCGCGTGCAGCTCACCGACAACCTGCCGGCGGTGCACGTCAACGAGTTCATCGTCGACGAACAGGGCTTCGTCGGCTGGATCAAGGGCATCGAGGGCAGCGAGCTGGTGATCCTCGACCTGCACCAGGAGCCCTTGATGCACCAGGAGGCCTGGGGCCTGCGCCCGCGGGACATCTACCAGGCCCTGGCGTTGTACGCCCTGCTGGACCCGGACATCCACCTAGTCAACCTGTCCGGCGCGGCCGGTTCGGGCAAGACCATCCTGGCCCTGGCCGCGGCCATCGAGCAGACCATGGTCAGCAAGCGCTACCGGCGCATCATCGCCACCCGCAGCGTGCAGGGGCTCGACCAGGAGATCGGCTTCCTGCCCGGCACCGAGGCGGAGAAGATGGAGCCCTGGCTCGGCGCCATCACCGACAACCTGGAAGCGCTGCATATGGAGGATGAAAACACCCACGGCAGCGTCGACTACATCCTGCAGAAGGTGCCGCTGCAGTTCAAATCGCTCAACTACATCCGCGGTCGCAGCTTCCAGCAGAGCCTGATCCTCATCGACGAGTGCCAGAACCTCACCCCGCACCAGATGAAGACCATCATCACCCGCGCCGGCAGCGGCTCCAAGGTGGTCTGCCTGGGTAACCTAGCGCAGATCGACACCCCCTACCTGTCGGCGCCCAGCTCGGGCCTGACCTACCTCACCGAACGCTTCAAGGACTTCGAGCACGGCGTGCACATCACCCTGCAAGGGGTGCCGCGCTCGATCCTCGCCGAGTTCGCCGAAAGCCATATGTGACGCCCGTTCCCACCCATCCGCCGCGCCGGGGCTTTCCCGGCGCGGCGGCGCTCGCTCCAGACCCTGCATTCCTTTCCCGACCCTTGGCATTCGCAGGTGCCGAAAGCTGACTCGCGGGTTTACAATCGCCGGATACCCGTCTGGAGCAAGCCTGTGTTGACCCATCTCGATTCCCAAGGTCGCGCCAATATGGTCGATGTCAGCGATAAATCCCTGACCGTCCGTGAAGCCGTGGCTGAAGCCCGGGTGCGCATGCGCCCGCAGACCCTGCAGATGATCGTCGACGGCGATCACCCCAAGGGCGACGTGTTCGCCGTGGCGCGCATCGCCGGCATCCAGGCGGCGAAGAAGACCGCCGACCTGATCCCCCTGTGCCATCCGCTGATGCTCACCAGCGTCAAGGTCGAACTGGCTGCCGAGGGCGGCGACGCGGTGCGCATAACCGCGCGCTGCAAGCTGACCGGGCAGACCGGCGTGGAGATGGAGGCGCTGACCGCCGCCAGCGTCGCCGCGCTGACCATCTACGACATGTGCAAGGCGGTGGACCGCGGCATGCTCATCGAGAGCGTGCGCCTGCTGGAGAAGCTCGGCGGCAAGAGCGGCCACTACAAGGCCGAGGACGAACAATGATCCGCGTGCAGTATTTCGCCCGCTACCGCGAAACCCTGGGCCTGGACGGCGAGCAGCTGCGCGACAGCCAGGACTTCGCCACCCTCGACGACCTGCGCAGGCACCTGCTGGCCCGCGGCGGGGTGTGGCAGGTGCTCGCCGAGCGGAACCTGATGTGCGCCCGCAACCAGGAGCTGTGCAGCCTCGACGAACCCCTGGAGGAGGGCGACGAGGTGGCCTTCTTCCCCACCGTGACCGGAGGCTGAGCATGGCCATTCGAGTGCAGGTCGAGGCGTTCGATCCGGGTGTCGAAACCAATGCGCTGCATGCGGCCAACGTCGGCGTCGGCGCGGTGGTCAGCTTCGTCGGCTACGTGCGCGACTTCAACGAGGGCCGCGAGGTCGGCGGCATGTTCCTCGAGCACTTCCCCGGCATGACCGAGAAGGCCCTGGGCAAGATCGCCGAGGAGGCCGGGCAGCGCTGGCCGCTGCTGAATATCCAGATCATCCACCGTATCGGTCGCCTGGAGCCGGGCGAGCCGATCGTCTTCGTCGGCACCAGCAGCGCCCACCGCCAGGCGGCGTTCGATGCCTGCGCCTTCGTCATGGACTACCTGAAGACCCGCGCGCCGTTCTGGAAGAAGGAGGACACCAGCGAAGGCCCGCGCTGGGTCGAGGGCCGCGTCAGCGACCAGGATGCCGCCGAGCGCTGGCGCAACGCCTAGCGCTCAGGCGCGCAGCCGTGACGGCGACAGCCGTTCGGCGCTGACGCCGAAGCCGGTCAGCTGCGCCGGCAAGTGCTCGTCGCGCACCAGGGCGGCGCAGGCCTGGCCCATCGCCGCCGAAGTCTGGATACCATAGCCGCCCTGGGCGGCGACCCAGAAGAACCCCTGTCCCTCGGACTCGTAGCCGCCGACCAGATCGCCGTCGGCGACGAAGGAGCGCAACCCGGCCCAGCTGTGTTGCGGGCGGTGGATGTGCAGCTGGGTGGCCTGTTCGATGTGGTAGATCCCAGTGGCGATGTCCAGCTCCTCTGGCTGCACGTCATGGGGCTCGACCGGGTCGGCATTGGCCGGCGAGCCGAGCAGCATGCCGGCATCGGGCTTGAGGTAGAAGCTGTCATCGAGGGCCAGCAGCATCGGCCAGCTGTGCACATCCAGCTGCGGCGGCGGGGCGAAGGTGAAGGCCGAGCGGCGCTTGGGCACCAGCCCCAGAGGCCTGACCCCGGCCAGCTCGGCGATCCGGTCGCACCAGGCGCCAGCGGCATTCACCAGGACCCGGGCGTGGTAGTGCTGCTCGCCGCACTGCACGTGCCAGGTTTCGCCGCGCCGCTCGATGGCGGTCACCTCGCGGTTGCAACTGATCTGCCCGCCATGCTGGCGGATGCCGCGCAGGTAGCCCTGATGCAGGGCGTGGGTATCGATGTCGGCGGCAGTGGGGTCGTAGAAGGCGCCAAAGACTCGCTCCCGGCGCAATGCCGGCAGCAGGGCACAGGCCTGTTCGGGCGTCAGCCGCCGGGTCTCGGCCACGCAGGCCCGGGCGGCCTGGTACTGGCGCTCGAGCTCCTCCGGATCGCCGTTGAAATCCACCGTCAGCTCGCCGCGCGGGCTGAGCAGCGGCTGCTCGGCGAAGCCGGGCGGCGGGGCGTCGTAGAAGGCCCGGCTGGCGGCGGTCAGCGCGCGCACATGGGGCGGGCCGTAGGCCACGGTATAGAGCGCGGCCGAGCGCCCGGTGGCGTGATAGCCGGGCTGCGCCTCGCGCTCGAGCACCTGCACCCGGCCGTGGGGCGCCAGCCAGTAGCCGGTGGAGGCGCCGGCGATGCCGGCACCGATGATCAGGTAGTCCGCTTCATGCATGGCGATGGCTCCTTGCGTGGGGTCCGGCGCTGTCTAGTGATTGCGCAACGCCGGCAGAAAGGCCAGCAGGCCTTTGGGCAGGTGGGTGCGCAGGCCGCTGCTCAGCCGCTGGCGATGGCGCTGGTAGAGCAGGCCGAGGCCGATCACCGCCAGGCCGATCAGGCTGAGCACGATGGGAAACAGCAGCGAATCGGCGAACACCTCGTAGGCCAGATGGCCCAGATAGCCGGCCACGCCGAGCGCGCCGAACACCATGAACTGCACCCGACGCAGCAGCACGGCCAGGGCCATCAGCACCAGGTTGATCAGGCAGTAGAGGGCCTTGCCCAGTTCGCTGTCGCTGTCCATCAGGCTCAGGCCGCCCCAGAACGCGGCGAGTCCGGCGAGGTAGCCCCAGAAGGCATAGTCCTGGCGCGTGCGGCCATCCAGGCCGAGGCTGGCCAGCAGCAGCCCCAGGCCGAACCAGAGTGACACCCAGCGGCGCTGCTCCCAGTCGAACGGGCTGCCATAGAAGAGCTCGGTGAGGTCCATGGACATGAACCAGAGCGCCACGGCCATCGGCATGACGATGAAGGGAAACGGCAGCAGGCGCAGCATCAGCGCGCCGACCAGCAGCGTCGCGGCCTCCATGGCCAGCCAACCGCCCTGTACGTAGCGGTAGTAATGCTGGTAATCGTGCTGCTCGTCCTCCAGTGGCCACAGGCCGCTCAGGCGTTGCACGGCGAACACCGCCAGCGGTGTGAGGCTGACCGCCACGGCACCGAGCAGGCCGCCGGGAATCTGCTGACCGTGGCGCCACAGGCCGAGCCCGCACGCGCTGAACAGTCCCATGTAGCCGAGGGCGAGCAACAGCAGTGCGCCATCGCCCACCTGCATCCAGGCCTCGGTCAGCAGCCAGCCGAGGGCGCCGATGATCAGCACGGCGCCGCAGTAGTAGCTGACGTGGGCGAGCTGGAAACTGGCGTGCGGCGGCGCGCTGTGCTCGAGGAACTGCAGCAGGGCCCGGGCCTGGCCGGGCTGCAGGATGCCGGCGGCGGTCGCCCGGTCGAGGTCGGCGGCAGTGAGCTTGACGGACATGCTGTGGGTCCTCCCTTTCCCTGATGGACGCCGGTTGCGCCGCTGCGGGGCACAAAAAAGGCGAAGCATCCGCTTCGCCTTGTCACGCGCCGTCAGTGCTTGCGCGGCACCGGCTTGAGCAACTCGTCCGGCGGCATCTCGCAGTTGATCTTGCGCCCGAGCAGCTCTTCGATCGGCGGCAGGGCGAAGGCGTCGTCCTCGCCGGCGAAGCTGATCGAGGTGCCGCTGCTGCCGGCGCGGCCGGTGCGGCCAATGCGGTGCACGTAGTCGTCCGGGTCTTCCGGCAGGGTGAAGTTGATCACGTGGCTGATGCCTTCGACGTGGATGCCGCGGCCAGCCACGTCGGTGGCCACCATCACCTTGATCTTGCCTTCGCGGAAGCCTTCCAGGGCGCGGATGCGCTTGTGCTGCGGCACGTCGCCGGACATCTGCACGGCGCTGATGCCGTCGCGGGTCAGGCGTTCCTCGATGCGCCGCACCTCGTCCTTGCGGTTGGCGAAGACCATCACCCGGCTCCAGTCGTTCTGGGTGATCAGGTTGTACAGCAGCTTGTACTTGTCGGCGCCGGCGACGGCGTAGACATGCTGCTCGACCGTGTCGCTGGCGACGTTTTCCGGCTCGATCTCGACGATGGCCGGATCAATCGTCCATTGCTTGGCCAGGTTCATCACGTCTTCGGTGAAGGTGGCGGAGAACAGCAGGGTCTGGCGTTCGCCCTTCATCGGGGTCTGGCGGATGATCTGCCGTACCTGGGGGATGAAGCCCATGTCGAGCATGCGGTCGGCCTCGTCGAGCACCATCACCTCGACCATGTCCAGGTGCACCTCGCCGCGCTGGTTGAAGTCCAGCAGGCGACCCGGGGTGGCGACCAGGATGTCGCAGAAGCGCGATTCCAGTTGTTTGAGCTGCTTGTCGAAGTCCATGCCGCCGACGAACTGCATGACGTTGAGCCCGGTGTACTTGTTCAGTTCGGTGGCGTCCTTGGCGATCTGCACCACCAGTTCGCGGGTCGGCGCGATGATCAGTGCCCGCGGCTCGCCCATGTAGCGCTCTTTCGGCGGCGGGGTCTGCAGCAGCTGGGTGATGATCGAGATGAGGAACGCCGCGGTCTTGCCGGTGCCGGTCTGGGCGCGGCCGATGGCGTCCTGGCCCTTGAGGGTATAGCCCAGCACGCCGGCCTGGATCGGCGTGCAATAGGGGAAGCCGAGGTCGTGGATGGCGTGCATCAGCTCCGGGGCGAGCTTGAAGTCATGGAAGCGGGTCTTGCCTTCGGCCGGCTCGACCTTGAAGTCTTCCAGCTTCCAGGTGTCGACGGGCTTGGCCGCGCGCGCGCGTCGGGGCTTGGCGGCGTTGTCCTTGCCATCGCGCGCCGGCTTGGCCGGCTTGCTCGCAGGTTCTGCGCCGGCCGTGTTGGCGGGCGCCGCGTCGTCGCTGCGCTTGGGCTTGGCGGGGCGGCTGGTCGTTTCGGGCGAGGCGTCATTGCCGCGCGGCGTTGCGGGTGTGGCGGGCGTGCTGGGCTGCTCGCCTTCGGCTTTGCCGAACATCTTCTTGAGTGCTTTGAGCACGGTCATCTCATCAATTGGTTAAGGAGTGAACGGCGGCCAGTGTAAAGCAAGAACCCGGCGCGGCGAAGTACCGTGCTCGGGGGCTTGTCAATGCCTGGCGCGCGATATGCCTGAATCCTCTCGCCAGTCGGCTCGATCAGTCCGCCGGCAGGCTGGCGAGCAGCAGCCGTTGCACGTTGCCGCCCATGATCGCGGCGACCTCACTCTGGTTGAAGCCGGCCGCCAGCAGCCCTTCGGTCAGCTGGGCCAGGCCTGTGACGTCGAAGGGCGTATGCACGGTGCCATTGAAGTCCGAGCCGAGGGCGACATGCTCGACGCCGATCAGCTCGGCACTGTAGCGGATGGCCCGGACTATGGCCTCGATCGAGGTGGCGCACACGGCCGTGTCCCAGTAGCCGATGCCGACCACCCCGCCGCTGGCGGCAATGGCCTTGAGGTGGCGGTCGCTGAGGTTGCGCGTGCCGGGGCAGGTGCCTTCCACTCCGGTATGGGAGACCAGCAGTGGTCGTGTGCTCATGGCCAGCACGTCGTCGATCAGGGCGCGGGAGGCGTGGGCCAGGTCGATCAGCATGGCCTTCTCCTCCAGGCGCGTGATCACCTGGCGCCCAAGGGGGGTCAGGCCGCCCTTGTCCAGGCCATGGGCCGAACCGCCGACTTCGTTATCGAAGAAGTGGGTCAGGCCGGCAATGCGGAAGCCGGCATCGTAGAGCCGGTCGAGGTTCTCCAGGCGCTCCTCGAGCGGATGCAGGCCCTCGGTGGCGAGCAGGGCGCCGACCCGTTGCGGATCCTGGCGCCAGGCCTCGACGAAGCGCGCCAGGTCGCCGCGGGTGCGGATCAGCACCAGGCGCCCGGCGCTGTTCGCGGCAGCCGCCTCGAGTTTGCCGGCCTGGTACAGGGCGCGCTGCAGCAGGCTGTTCCAGGTAGCGCGCGGCCAGCGCTGGGCCATGGCCAGCAGGGTGATGTTGTCGCTGTCGGCGCCATTGCGTTCGTAGTTGAGTCCGCGTGGGGTCTTGGTCACGGTGGAGAACACCTGCAGCGCCACCCGCCCTTCGAGCTGGCGCGGCAGGTCGGAATGGCCGTAGCTGTGGCGCTGCAGCGGGTCGCGTTGCCAGAGCAGTGCGTCATCGTGCAGGTCGGCGACAAACAGCCGGTCATGCAAGTGCCGGGCAGCATCACCGGTCGGGTAGGGCGGTGGGCTGGCGACGCTGTTCAGCGTGCGGTCGAGGATGTGCGGCAGGGAGAAGAACACCAGGGTCGAAATGAGCAGCAGGAGCAGGGCGATCAGCAGTTTGCGCATGTTCGGGCCATCCAGGCTTGTCGTTTTGCCGGTCACTCTACAAGAGCGGGTGTGACGATAGCAGCGCGTTGGCCGCTAATCGGCGGCGATGTGCGGCACGTTCGGTTCGCCCAGGTGAGGTGCGGCACTGGCCGGGTGTCGGCGGTGCGTCAGTCCTCTATCCACACAGGCAGTTGCGGCCCTGCTGCTTGGCCCGGTACAGCGCGCTGTCGGCCCGGGCGACCAGACTCGGCAGGCTGTCCTGGTGGCGCATCTGCGCCAGGCCGATGGACAGGGTTACCCCCGGCAGCACGCCGATCGGCGCATAGAAGGAGGGGATGTGCTGCAGGGCCAGACGCAACCGCTCGCCGATGCCCCGCGCTTCCTGCTCGCCGATCTCCGGCAGCAGGATGACGAACTCCTCGCCGCCATAGCGGATCAGGCTGTCCTTGGGGCGCAGCTGGCCGCGCAGGGTCTGGGCGACCAGGCTCAGCGCATAGTCGCCGGCCAGGTGGCCGTGCTGGTCGTTGTAGGCTTTGAAGTGATCGACATCCAGCATCAGCATGCTCAGGGGCTGCCGGTTGAACGCGCAGCGGGTGCTTTCCCGGTCGAACACATGCTCCAGCCAGCGGCGGTTGTATGCGCCGGTGAGGCTGTCGACATTGGCGTTTTGCTCACTGTCCAGCAGGCTGCGGTTGCCTGTGCGCACGCGCTCGCAGAGCAGGCTCAACAGGTTGTGCATCAGGTCCGGCGATTGCTCGAACAAGCCGATCAGTGCGCTGCGGTGCAGGCGCAGCACGCGGCTCGGCTCGCTGGCCACCACATAGGCCGAGGGCGGCTGGTTGTCGATGAGGCTGATTTCTCCGGCGCAGTCGCCCACCTTCAGCGTGCCCACCGGCTGGTTGTCCGGCGAGCCCAGGTAGACCCTGAGCCGGCCCTTGACCAGCAGGTAGAGGTGTTCGTTGCGGTTGAACGGCGAGAGCAGTATCTCGCCGGCTTCCAGCTCGCGGGCGTGAAACGCCTCGAGTACTTGGTTCACGCTGCCGGCGGCGACGTTATTGAACAGTCGCTGCTGGCGAGCGTGCTGCAGGTCGGCCTGCCACTGCGCCTCGTTCATCGCAGGCGCGAGTGACGCGGGCCATGGGGGATGGTGGGCATCGCGAACACTCCCTGTCGTATGGCGATTTCCAATCCCGACAGTATGCCGGCCGGGCGGGGCTGGCAATCCTCAGGCCGCGACTCAACGAGCGGAGGCCGAGATTCTGACTACCCCGTCACGTTTCGGCGCTCGGCGCGCCCGTTGGGGCGTCATGGCGCGGTGCTGGACCCCGGGGTGCGGCGGCTGAGGCGTTCTTCCAGCCAGGCGGCTATGTCGCGTATCTGTTCCGGCAGGACCTCGTGGGCCATCGGGTACTCGCGCCACTTCGCGTCAACGCCCTGGGCCGTCAGATAGTCATGGGCGGCGCGGCCCAGTGTGGGCTGCACCACGTCATCGAAGGTGCCGTGCAGGCACAGCACCGGCACCTGCGTTTTGTCCTCTGTCAATTGGATGTCGTCGTTGAACGTCGGGGCGTAGGTGGACAGCGCCAGTACCCCGCCCAGCGGCCCCTGCCAGCGCAGGAACGCTGCATGCAGGACCACCGCGCCCCCCTGGGAGAACCCGGCCAGGAAGATCCGCGTCGGGTCTATGCCGCTGTCGCGCTGCGCTTCGATCAGGGCGATCACCTGCTGCGCCGAGGCTTCCAGTTGTTCCTGGTTGATTGCCCGGGCCGGACTCATGGCGAGGATGTCGTACCAGCTGGGCATGGCCCAGCCGCCGTTGATGGTCACCGCCTGGGTAGGCGCCTGGGGCAGCACGAAACGGGTGCTGGGCAGGCGCTCCTGCAACGCTTCGGCCACCGGCAGGAAGTCATAGCGGTCCGCGCCCAGGCCGTGCAACCAAATGACGCACGCGTCGGCGCTGGGTGTGGGGTGAAGAATCAGGGGTTCGCTCATGTGTGGCTCCAGTCTGGTGCGGCCGCGCTCATATTGGGCGGCTGGCTTTTCGGCCAGTGACTAATATCGGAAGAAGATGTCGCAAGGTTACAAGTTTTGCGCTTGACCTGTCCGTATGGTGGTAATGGCAAGGTGCTGGTACGGGCTTTGCTACAGCCAAGTGGACTGATGACGTTGCCCGGTGCGGTAACACATTGTGCCAGGCCGGGCGCGGAACAGATGGGAAGCCAATTTGATGGGGTTTCCAAAGGTTCGCCTAGCATTGCATGTGTGGCGATGAGCAAATGGCTATCCGTCTCTGACCCATTCGACCAATGGGTGAGCGAGAGTTTTATGGCCGAAGGAAGATTCGCCAACTAGACTCTCGCACAGGTCTAACCCGCCAGTTGGAGGCGTTGCTGCAGACGCGTTCGACGTGCCCCAAAAGGGTATGGTGGTAAGGCCGAGACTCCTACACAAAAAAAGCAACTGGAGGTTTTAATGAAGATGGTGAAATCCACCCTGGCGGTACTGACTACCGCAGCCGTACTCGGGGTTAGCAGCTTCGCCCAGGCGGGCGCTACTCTGGATGCAGTGCAGAAGAAAGGTTTCGTGCAGTGCGGTATCAGCGATGGTCTGCCGGGCTTCTCCTATGCGGATGAGAAGGGCAACTACCTGGGCCTCGACGTTGACGTGTGCCGTGCCGTGGCAGCCGCCATTTTCGGTGACGCGACCAAGGTCAAGTACAGCCCGCTGACCGCCAAGGAGCGCTTCACCGCGCTGCAGTCCGGCGAAGTCGACATCCTCTCGCGTAACACCACCTGGACCAGCTCGCGTGACGCAGGCCTGGGCCTGAACTTCGCCGGCGTCAACTACTACGACGGTCAGGGCTTCCTGGTGAACAAGAAGCTTGGCGTTTCCAGCGCCAAGGAACTCGATGGCGCCACCGTCTGCATCCAGGCCGGTACCACCACCGAGCTGAACCTCTCCGACTACTTCCGTGCCAATGGCATGAAGTACACCCCGATCACCTACGATACCTCCGACGAGAGCGCCAAGTCGGTTGAGGCCGGTCGTTGCGACGTGCTGACCTCCGACCAGTCGCAGCTGTACGCGCAGCGTATCAAGCTGGCCAACCCGGAGCAGTACGTGGTGCTGCCGGAAGTGATCTCCAAGGAGCCGCTGGGCCCGGTGGTCCGCCAGGGTGATGACGAGTGGTTCAACGTCGTACGCTGGTCGCTGTTCGCCATGGTCAATGCCGAGGAACTGGGTGTGACTTCGTCCAACGTCGTGGAAATGGCCTCATCCACCAAGAACCCGGATATCGCTCGCCTGCTGGGCGCCGAGGGTGAGTTCGGCAAGGACCTGAAGCTGCCGAAAGACTGGGCAGTACAGATCGTCAAGCAAGTGGGTAACTACGGTGAAAGCTTCGAGCGCAATGTCGGTGCCGGCAGCGAGCTGAAGATCGAGCGTGGCCTCAACGCCCTGTGGAACAAAGGTGGTCTGCAGTACGCACCGCCGGTGCGCTGACCGTCTTTGCTGGCGTCCCATTCTGGGCCGCCAGCATCGTTCTGATTACGTGAACCCCTGGCCCGCGGACGCGGGCAAGGGTGTTCCATGAGGGCTCCTATGCAAAACACCGCAGATACCCCGCACCCCAAAGGCTCGGTCTGGACCGATCCCAAGGTCCGCGCATGGATATTCCAGATTCTTGCCGTTATCGCCGTCGTGGCGATCGGTTGGTACTTGTTCGACAACACCCAGTCCAACCTGGAGAAACGCGGGATCACCTCCGGCTTCTCCTTCCTTAGCAACAGCGCCGGTTTCGGTATCGCTCAGCACCTGATCGAGTACACCGAAAGCGATACCTACGGACGAGTCTTCGTTATCGGCCTGCTCAACACCCTGCTGGTGTCGGTCATCGGCATCGTGCTGGCGACCATCCTGGGTTTTATCCTCGGCGTCGCGAGGCTGTCTCACAACTGGCTGATCAGCCGGCTGGCCACCATCTACATCGAGACGTTTCGTAATATCCCGCCACTGCTGCAGATTTTCTTCTGGTACTTCGCGGTCATGCTGTCCCTGCCGGGACCGCGGGGCAGTCTCGAGATCGGCCAGACCTTCTTCCTCAACAGTCGCGGTCTGTACATGCCGGCCCCGGGCGCGTCGGAGGCCTTTGGCACCTTCATCGGCGCGGTGTTGATCGCCATCGTCAGCACCGTGCTGATCGGTCGCTGGGCCAAGGCACGTCGGGAAGCGACGGGCAAGATCTTCCATGTATCCATCGCCGCGCTGGCGCTGATCATCGGGTTGCCGGGGCTGGCGATCATGGTGGCGGGTAATCCGCTGGTATGGAGCACGCCCGAACTGACCGGTTTCAACTTCACCGGCGGCTGGGTGATGATCCCCGAGCTGATCGCTCTGACCCTGGCACTGACCATCTACACCGCCGCGTTTATCGCCGAGAACGTGCGTTCCGGGATCATGGCGGTCAGCCATGGCCAGACCGAGGCGGCCCACTCCCTGGGCCTGAGCCGTGGCCTTACGCTGCGCTTCGTGGTGATTCCCCAGGCGCTGCGGGTGATCATTCCGCCGCTGACCAGCCAGTACCTGAACCTGGCGAAGAACTCCTCCCTGGCGGCCGGTATCGGTTACCCGGACATGGTCTCGCTGTTCGCCGGTACCGTGCTCAATCAGACCGGCCAGGCGATCGAGGTCATTGCCATCACCATGAGCGTGTACCTGGCGATCAGCATCAGCATTTCCATGCTGATGAACTGGTACAACAAGCGCATTGCGCTGATCGAGCGGTAAGGAGCAGCCCATGCAGACTCATACATTCAAACCCGACATGCAGCCTCCGGTGCTGAGCGTCGGTGTGCTCGGTTGGTTGCGCGCCAACCTGTTTTCCAACTGGTTCAACACCCTGCTGACCTTTCTCGCCATCTATCTGGTCTGGCTGATTGTTCCACCGATCATTCAGTGGGCCTTGATCGACGCCAACTGGGTCGGGACCACCCGCGCGGATTGCACCAAGGAAGGCGCGTGCTGGGTCTTCGTGCAGCAGCGTTTCGGCCAGTTCATGTACGGCTTCTACCCGACCGAGCTGCGCTGGCGTGTCGACCTGACGCTGTGGATGGCGGTGATCGGGGCAGCCCCGCTGTTCATCCCGCAGATGCCGCGCAAGGCCATATACGGCCTGAGCTTTCTGGTGGTGTATCCGCTGCTGGCCTTCTGGCTGCTGCATGGCGGCTTCTTAGGCCTGAGCGAGGTGGAAACCAGCCAGTGGGGCGGCCTGATGCTGACCCTGGTGATCGCCGCGGTCGGTATTGTCGGTGCCTTGCCGCTGGGCATCGTGCTGGCCCTCGGCCGGCGCTCGGACATGCCGGCGATCCGGGTGATCTGCGTGACCTTCATCGAGTTCTGGCGCGGCGTACCGCTGATCACCGTGCTGTTCATGTCCTCGGTGATGCTGCCGCTGTTCCTGCCGGAGGGCCTCTCCTTCGACAAGCTGATGCGTGCGTTGATCGGGGTGATCCTGTTCCAGTCGGCCTATATCGCCGAGGTGGTGCGCGGCGGTCTGCAGGCCATTCCCAAGGGCCAGTACGAAGCGGCCGCCGCCATGGGCCTGGGCTACTGGCGGATGATGGGCCTGGTGATCCTGCCGCAGGCGCTGAAGCTGGTGATCCCGGGTATCGTCAACACCTTTATCGCGCTGTTCAAGGACACCAGCCTGGTGATCATCATCGGCCTGTTCGACCTGCTCAACAGCATCAAGCAGGCGACCACCGACCCGGCCTGGCTGGGCATGGCCACCGAAGGCTATGTGTTCGCCGCCCTGGTTTTCTGGATTTTCTGTTTTGGTATGTCCCGCTACTCCATGCATCTGGAGCGCAAGCTGGACACCGGCCATAAGCGTTAGGAGTTTTGTCATGAGTGAAGCTATCAAGCAGTCGATCAGCGCCGCGCCGGGAATCATCCAGATGGACGGCGTGCATAAGTGGTACGGCCAGTTCCATGTGCTCAAGGACATCAACCTGAACGTGCAACAGGGAGAGCGCATCGTATTGTGCGGCCCTTCCGGCTCGGGCAAGTCCACCGCCATTCGTTGCCTCAATCGCCTGGAGGAACACCAGCAGGGGCGCATCGTCATCGACGGTACCGAACTGACCCACGACCTCAAGCACATCGAGGCGGTACGCCGCGAGGTTGGCATGGTGTTCCAGCACTTCAACCTGTTCCCGCACCTCACCGTGCTGCAGAACTGCACCCTGGCGCCGATGTGGGTGCGCAAGCTGCCCAAGCGCGAAGCCGAGGAAGTGGCGATGCATTACCTCGAGCGGGTGCGCATTCCTGAGCAGGCCAACAAGTACCCGGGACAGCTGTCCGGCGGCCAGCAGCAGCGTGTGGCCATTGCCCGTGCGCTGTGCATGAAACCGAAGATCATGCTGTTCGACGAGCCGACCTCGGCTCTCGATCCGGAGATGGTCAAGGAAGTACTGGACACCATGGTCGGCCTGGCCGAGGACGGCATGACCATGCTCTGCGTGACCCACGAGATGGGCTTTGCCCGTACCGTGGCCAATCGGGTGTTGTTCCTCGACAAGGGCGAGATCGTCGAGGAGGCCGACCCGGACACCTTCTTCACCAACCCGAAGAACGAGCGCACCCAGCTGTTCCTCAGCCAGATCCTGCACTGACCAATCGGTAACGTGCCGCATAAAAAAGGGAGCCAGGAGGCTCCCTTTTTTATGCGGCCGTATCTGAGCTTGCGGACCGCAAACGCGGTTCAGGCCGTCTGGCGCAGGCGCTGGCGAAAGGCGCCCGGAGACTCTCCGCACAGCTGCTTGAAGCGTTTGGCGAAGGTCGCGCGGTCGCCGTAGCCGACCTGCTCGGCAATCTGCTCCAGTGATCGCGCCGGATCGCTCAAGGTGCGCTGGGCGGCCTCAATGCGCAGTCAGGTTGTTGTCGATCGCGCTACCGGTCGCCGGCACTATCAGCAGCTCGGCGCTGGCTGCCAGCTCCAGGCCGCCGTCGACCCGGATGCAGGCGAACTCCAGTTCGACCGGTCGGGCATCGGCGCTGAAGCGCTGCAGATTGAACAATGGCCGTCCGGCCAGGCGGTTGCCCAGGGCGAAGGCATCGTGGGCCGTGCTCAGGCTGGAGCACGAGGTTTGCGGGCAGACATGCAGCGCGATCTGGAGCATGGGCTGGGCCGTCGACAGGGGTTTGGCGATTATTGACAAAAGATTGTCGATTGCGCCAATCGCGTCGCGGCGTAGCTGCCCCCATACTCATGGGCCCCATATCTTTGGAGCCGGACCTATGCGTAATCCCAATGCCGAACTGATCAGCCGGTTCTACCGGGCCTTCCAGCAACTGGATGCCGAGACGATGGCCGCCTGCTACGCCGAGGACGTGCGCTTCGGCGATCCGGTATTTCAGGACCTGCGCGGCGAAGAGGCGGCGGACATGTGGCGCATGCTGACGGCGCGGGCGCAGGACTTTTCCCTCACGTTCGACGCCGTGCAGGCCGATGATCACCAGGGCAGCGCGCGCTGGACGGCCCGATACCTGTTCAGTCAGACCGGCAACCACGTGGTCAACCATATCGAGGCGCATTTTCGCTTTGCCGACGGCAAGATCATCGAGCATCGCGATCAGTTCGACCTGTGGAGTTGGGCGCGCCAGGCGCTGGGTCGCAAGGGGCTTCTGCTGGGCTGGGCGCCGCCGGTGCAACGTGCCATTCGGCGCCAGGCAGCCAGGGGCCTGGAGCAGTTCCGGGCGGCGCGTCAGGCGCAGGGCTAACGCCGCGGCGGCGACGGCGATGGCGCAGTGTTAGTCTTGTGCTCTGCCCTTATCGTCGACAGGCAGTGGCATGTCTGCCGAATTGCGCGATGAGTCCATCCCCCGGTCAGGAAGCCGTCCGTGAGTGAATTGTTGCAGTCGATAAGCAAAGCCAAGGCCTGGAGCGTGCACGCGGTGACCGCCAGCGGGGTGATCCTGGCGCTGCTGGCGTTGCTCGCGGTGCTCGATGGGCGGCCCCAGGTGTGCCTGCTGTGGCTGGGTCTCGCGCTGCTGGTCGATGGCCTCGACGGCACGTTGGCCCGCCACTTTCACGTCAAGTCCGTGCTGCCGCATTTCGATGGGGTGACCCTGGACCTGGTGATCGACTACCTGACCTATGTGTTCATCCCGGCGATCTTCGTCTACCGCTTCATCCCCCTGCCCGAATACACCCCGTTGCCCGCGGTCGGGCTGATCCTGCTGTCCTCGCTGTTCTGTTTCTGCAACGTCAACATGAAGAGCCAGGACAACTACTTCGTCGGCTTTCCGGCCGCCTGGAACGTGGTGGTGGTGTACCTGTACCTGCTGGACTTCACGCCCTGGCTGAGCTTCGCCACCATCCTGCTGCTGTCCGGCCTGACCCTGTCGCGGATGAAGTTCCTGCACCCCTTCCGGGTCAGGCAGTTCATGGCGGTCAATATCGCGGTGACCCTGGTGTGGATGCTCGCCTGCGGCGTGCTGATTCTGCTGTACCCGGCCAACCCGACCTGGCTGCTGGTGATCTGGCTGCTGGCATCGACCTACTTCGTCGGCATCTGTCTGTGGCGCACGGCCCGGGAATGGTTCGCCAGCGATGCCTGAAACCCCCGACAAGGCCTGGTTCGTCTATCTGGTACGTGCCGGCAATGGTGCCCTGTACTGCGGCATCAGCGACGATCCGCGGCGACGCTTCGCCCAGCACCAGCGCGGCAGGGGCGCGCGCTTCTTTCATTCCAGTCCGGCGGTGGCGCTGGTCTACACCGAGGCCTGCGCCGGCAAGGGTGACGCGCTGCGCCGCGAGCGGGCGATCAAGCGCCTGGGCAAGGCCGCCAAGGAAAACCTGGTGGCCAGCGGCGGCCTTATCGGCCTTACTGATGACGGGCTATCAGGGTAGCCGGGTAGGCCGACGCGGCGCAGCCGAGTAAGCTTTGACTTTATCCCATACGTTGCGGAGCCATTCATGCACGAGCTGATCCTGCACCATTACCCGACCTCGCCGTTTGCCGAGAAGACCCGCCTGATGCTGGGCTTCAAGCAGCTGTCCTGGCGTTCGGTGATGATCCCGCCGCTCATGCCCAAGCCGGATCTGACCGCGCTGACCGGCGGCTATCGCAAGACCCCGGTGCTGCAAGTAGGGGCCGACATCTACTGCGACACGGCCGCGATCGCCCGCCGCCTGGAGGCGGAGAAAGCCACCCCGGCGCTGTTCCCCGAGGGCCAGGAGTTCAATGTCGCCAGCTTCGCCCAGTGGGCCGACTCGCTGGTGTTCCAGCATGCGGTGAGCCTGGTGTTTCAGCCCGAGTCCGTGGCGGTGCGTTTCGCCTCCCTGCCGCCGGAGTTCCTCAAGGCCTTCGTCGCCGACCGCAGCGCCCTGTTCAGCGGCGGCCAGGCCACCCGTCTGCCCCTCGAGCAGGCCAGGCACCAGTGGCCGACCCTGATGGCGCGCCTGCAACAGCAGTTGAGCCGGGAGCAGGGCGATTTCCTGTTCGGCGAGCCGTCCCTGGCCGACTTCGCCATGGCCCATCCGCTGTGGTTCCTGCGCGGCACCCCGGTGACCGCACCGCTGGTCGATGACTACCCGCTGGTCGCCGCCTGGCTGGCGCGGGTGCTGGGCTTCGGCCACGGTTCGCTCAGCGAGATGAGCGCCGAAGAGGCCATCGCCGTGGCGCGCGAGGCCACCCC
The DNA here is from genome assembly GCF_013388395.1 of Pseudomonas sp. LPB0260. Taxonomy (NCBI): domain Bacteria; kingdom Pseudomonadati; phylum Pseudomonadota; class Gammaproteobacteria; order Pseudomonadales; family Pseudomonadaceae; genus Pseudomonas; species Pseudomonas sp. LPB0260. Next base: position 2,304,076 of record NZ_CP058247.1, read on the forward strand.
TGCGGCCTTGCCGGATGAGCCTTTCGACGATGCCAATGGCTTCCAGCCTAGTCAGCGGGTGGCGATCGCCGCCACCGACTACGGCGTCGACCCGGTCGAGGGCGAGTTGCTGTTCTCCGGTACCGAGGAGCTGATCCTGCGCCGCGAGGATTCGCGCGCCGGCTGCGTGCATGTGCACTTCCCGCGCTTCGGCTTTCGCATCGAGGCGCGCTAGGTAGAGGCAGGTGCGTTGACGGCTGCGGTGAGCCCTGTGCTCGAGGTGTGCCAGTCGGGCGGCCGCTAGGGGCTGCGGCAGAGGGGGCATTGCCCGGGCACCTGGGCCTGGCGCAGGTCGGGCAGTTGCGCGGCGAGCGTCTGGAAGTGCTCCAGGCGCTCGTAGCAGAGCACCAGCTCGGCGCCGGTGCGGTTATACCAGGCGTCCGGTGCGCCGCAGTTGCTCAGGCGCAGCACCAGTTCGCGGGGTAGCCGGTAGGTCTCGCTGGCCCGGCGGGCGATGGCTTCCACCTCGCCGGAGCGGCGCAGCTGTTCGAGCAGGTAACGGCCATTGCCCAGGCGCAGGCTCGGTGGCTCGTAGATCACCCGAATAGTGTGGCGGATCTCCTCGTCGGGACGACGGCCATGTTGCCGCTCGACCCAGGCCAGGGCCGTGCGTACCTGGGCGTATTCCTGGTCGCAATACAGGGCGCGTTCTACCGGCAGGCCGGTGACCTTGGGGATCCACTCCAGGCGGTCCGGATCGCTGCCATAGATCAGGCAAGCGAGGTTGTAGAAGCGCTGGGCGTCCAGGCCGTGGGCGGCCCAGGCGAAGACCTCCTCGGACTCCGGCTTCGCGCGCTGCCATTCCAGGCGCCAGTAGTCGGCGACATCCAGCAGCCTGGCGTAGAAGTCGGCGTCGCGGTGGCGCCCCGAGGAGAGGAACAGGCTGATGAAACCGAGCTGGTCGGCGGCGTCCTCTTCGCGACCGAGCACCGGCAGGCCCAGCTCGGCGATCAGCAGGTGACCCATCTCGTGCAGCAGGGTGAATTCGACATTGACCGCGACGAAGCGCGCGGTGTCGCTGCGCAGCGCCGCCGGCGGCGGCTCCTCGCTGCTCATCACCGTGGCCGGGGCTGCCCAGGCCAGCAGGCCCAGCAGGCCCCGCAGCAGCCATTGGCGGCCTTGTGTGCACATGCTTGCCCGGTGGCCGGGGGATTTCATCTGCGGTTCCTGGCGACTGAGGCTGGACCCCGATCCTCTGACTCTAGTTCAGCATCGCGCGCCGTGGATCAGTCCTTGCGTCGCTTCAGCTGATCGGTCAGCTGGGTCGGCAGGTTGCGGATGATCAGGGTGTCCTGGGCCTCGTCGTACTCGATCTTCGAACCCAGCAGGTGGGACTCGAAGCTGATCGACAGGCCTTCGGCGCGACCGGTGAAGCGGCGGAACTGGTTGAGGGTGCGCTTGTCCGGCGGAATCTCCGGCGACAGGCCGTAGTCCTTGTTGCGGATGTGTTCGTAGAACGCCTGCGGGCGCTCCTCGTCGATCAGTCCGGAAAGCTCCTGCAGGGTCATCGGCTCGCCCTGCTTGGCCTGGCTGCTGGCGTAGTCGACCAGGGTCTTGGTCTTCTCCCGGGCCGACTCTTCCGGCAGGTCTTCGCTCTCCACGAAGTCGCTGAACGCCTTGAGCAGGGTGCGGGTCTCGCCTGGGCCATCGACGCCCTCCTGGCAGCCGATGAAGTCGCGGAAGTATTCCGAGACCTTCTTGCCGTTCTTGCCCTTGATAAAGGAGATGTACTGCTTGGAATTGGCGTTGTTGCGCCATTCCGAGAGGTTGATCCGCGCCGCCAGGTGCAGCTGACCGAGGTCCAGGTGCTTGGCCGGGGTGACATCCAGGGCCTCGGTCACCGCCACCCCTTCGCTGTGGTGCAGCAGGGCGATGGCCAGGTACTCGGTCATGCCCTGCTGGTAATGGGCGAACAGCACGTGGCCGCCGACCGAGAGGTTGGATTCTTCCATCAGCTTCTGCAGATGCTCGACCGCCTGGCGGCTGAAGGCGGTGAAGTCCTGGCCGTCCTCGAGATAGGCCTTCAGCCAGCCGCTGAAGGGGTAGGCGCCGGACTCCTCGTGGAAAAAGCCCCAGGCCTTGCCCTGCTTGGCGTTATAGCTCTCGTTGAGGTCGGCGAGCATGTTCTCGATAGCCTGGGAGCTGCCCAGTTCGCTGTCGCGGGCGTGCAGCACGGCGGGGCTGCCATCGGGCTTCTTGTCGATCAGGTGAACGATGCAGTGGCGGATCGGCATGGGTGACTCTCTCGGCATTCTTCAGCGGTAAGCGCGGTCGTGGCGGCGTGCGGGCGCTGTTCCACGACCTTGGGGCGCGCAGTTTACCCGACGGACTCGCCCTGGGTCGCCCGTCGTCGCTGCAAGGCCTGCAAGCGTTCGATGACGTAGCGCAGGTGCATGTGCAACTGGTACAGCTCGTTGGAGTAGGACAGCGGCACCTCGACCTTGGACAGGCTGTCCTCGAGGCGCTCCAGGCGCTGGATCTCGCTGCCCAGGCGCTCCGGCAGGGTGCCGGCGTCCAGCTGCCGGTCGATCTCGCGCAGGTATTTGTACCAGCGGTAGATGCGTGCGCGGATGCGCCAGCGGTAGAGCGGGCCGACCGCCTTGAACAGGGGGATCAGCACCATCAGCAGGGGGATCAGCAGGATGATGTAGCGGTCGGCCAGGGAGGCGATGCGAAACGGCAGGTAGCGCTGCAGAAGCGGCAGGCCGTTGTTGTAGTAGTGCGCGGCATCGCCGGCCAGGGCAAAGGTGCGTGGTTCGGCGCTGGGGAGGCTGCCGGCCGGGTCCAGCAGGCTGCCGTCCTTCATCACCTGGCGCGCCGCCTCGAGGAACAGCGGCGCCAGCCCCGGGTGGAAGTCCTGATTGACCACCAGGGTGGCGACCGGCGAGAGAATGTCGGTGTCCCGGGTCGGCGCGTTCAGGCGCAGGTTGAGCAGGCCTTCATGGACCGTGACGCGTTTGAGGAAGGGCAGGTGCGCCTGGTAGGCCGCGGCGCGGCCGAAGTGCGCCAGCGTCAGCGTGGGCGTGGCGGCCAGGCGCTGTATCCGGGCATTCTCCGCCGGGCTGACGAAGAAGGCGGCGTCCAGCTCGCCGGCGATCAAGGCATCGGCGGCCGGGTTGCCGCCCAGGGCCTGCCAGCTGCCCGGATACTGCTCGGCGGTGATGCCGTTGGCCGCGAGCAGCGCCTCGCTGGCGGCGCGGGTGCCGCTGCCGGCACCGCCCAGGGCCACCCGCAGGGGCCGCAGGTCGGCGAGCGAGCGGAAGTCGAGGTCCGCTCGGAGGAACAGCCACAAGGGTTCCTGATACACCGCGCCCAGGCTCTCCAGGCGCTCCCGCTCGGCGCTGCCGAGCGGGCGCTCCAGGCCACTCTGCACCAGGGCGATCTGCACCTGTGGCTCATCCGCCAGCAGCCGTTGCAGGTTGTCCCGCGAGCCGGCGCTGGGCTGCAGGGTCAGCTCGAAGCCCTGCTTGGCCAGTTCACCCTTGAGTTTCTCGGCGAAGGCCCGGTAGCCGCCGCCCTCCGAGCCGGTGGCCATGCTGGCGCTCATCGGCGGCGGCGGCGCGACGAAGTAGAACAGGGCGCCCACCAGGCCGGCCACCACCGGCACTATCCACAGATTGGCCAGCAGGATGATCTTCAGGTCTTTGAGCACACGGCGCATGGGGCATCCTTTCGGCGGGTTCGCCCCAAGCATAGAACCAGCTGCTGTCCGCGGTCATCCCGCAGCCCGTCAGGCTGTAGCTAGAGGGTGGTGCGCGTGGCGCCCGGCAATTTGCGCGGCCGCAGGTTGCGAGCGCCGTCGAGCAGCGCCAGCAGGCCCAGCAGTCCCAGGGCATACCAGGCGTCCACGCCGAGCATCGCCAGCACCAGGGTGCAGAGCAGGGTGCTGAGCCCCGCCAGCCAGCGCCACAGGCCTTTGAGCAGATACCAGCCGGCGGCCATGCTCAGCAGGTAGATCAGCACGAAGTTGCCGTTGGCGTAGCGGATCAGCTGATCGACCGACAGCGACAGGCTCCAGGCCAGGGTCGCGCACAGGGCGCAGCTCAACACCACCAGCAGCTGGGCGCGGCCGGGCACGCCATGGCGATTGCGCCGGGCCATGGCGGCGGGCAGCTTGCCTTCGTCGGCCAGGCTCCAGATCAGCCGGGCGAAACCCTGGATATACACGTTCATCGAGGCGAAGCAGGCCAGGTAGCCGACCAGCGCGCTGAGCCAGCGGGCCTTCTCGCCCAGCAGCAGGTCGAGCATGCGTGGCAGCGAGGCGGCGTCCGAGTGCACGTCGCCATAGGCCTGGAAGCTCAGCACGGCGACCGAACAGGCCCAGTACACCAGACCGGCCAGCAGCACGCCGAGCAGCAGGGCGAGGGGGAAGTCACGCTCGGGGCGCTTGAACTCCTCGCCCAGGTGGGTGAAGGCCTCGATGCCGACGAAGCACCAGAACATCACCCCCAGCGCCGCCGGCAGCAGCTGCCAGGAGCCCTCGATGGGCGGCAGCAGCTCCTGGCGCGCCAGTGGCAGTTCGCCGACCCACCAGATCAGCGCGATGGTGGCGATGATCGCCACGGCGATGGCGCCCTGCACGGCCCCGGAGGCCTTGGCCGGGCGCTGCCCGAGCAGCAGGATGGCGCCCAGGGTGGCGAGCTGAATGGCCAGGATCTGGCCGTGGCCGAGGTCGAACAGCGCCAGCCAGAATCCGCTGGCGATGCTCAGCGCCGCCGGCAGGCCGACCGGCAGCACTGCCAGGAACAGCCAGGCACTGATGCGTTCCAGGCGTGGGCCGAAGGCGCGGCCGATCAGGTGCGGCGCGCCACCGGCATGGGGAAAGTGGCGACCCAGTTGGGCGAAGGTGAAGGCCACCGGCAGCACCAGGGCGATGAGGATCAGCCAGGCCCACAGCGAGGCCTCCCCTGCGGCCGTGGCGGCCAGGGCCGGGACGACGAAAATTCCGGTGCCCAGCAGCGAAGTGCTCAGCAGGCCGATCCCTTGCAGCAGGCCCAGTTCTTGGTTGAGGCGGCTCATGATGTATGCTCGTGCGTCCTTTTTGGCCCTGCCATGTTACGCCGCCCAGCGACCTTCGATGGCTGGCGAAGCGCCGGCTTTGACCGGCAAAATGGCGGTATTGCCCGTCAATCTGTTCTTTGCGTGAGACCCCCGAGTGGACAAGTTCGATCAGCAGATACTCGCCCTGTTGCGCGCCGACGCCCGTCTGGCCGTGAGCCAGATCGCCCGCGACATCAACCTGTCGCGCTCCGCGGTCGCCGAGCGCATTCGCCACCTGGAGCAGGCCGGGGTGATCAAGGGCTACCACGCCAGGGTCGCCGAGCCCGCCGGCGCGGCGGTCAAGGCCTACCTGGAGCTGTTCTACCAGGGCGGGCGCTGCGAGAACTACGTGCAGCGCATGCGCAGCTTCAGCGAAGTGCGCCGCTGTAGCGGCATCAGCGGCGAGACCGACATGCTGGTGTACATCGAGGCGCCGTCCATGGAGCGGCTCAGCGAGATCCGCGGACAGATCGAAAACTACCCCGGCATGCACAAGGTCAAGACCCATATGGTGGTCACGGATTGGCCGATGTGAGTGGCTCCATGCGCATCCTCCACACCTCCGACTGGCACCTCGGCCAGCACTTCATGGGCAAGACCCGCCAGGCCGAGCATCGGGCCTTCTGCGCCTGGCTGATCGAGCGGGTTCGCGAGCACGGCGTCGATGCGCTGCTGATCGCCGGCGATGTGTTCGACACCGGCGCGCCGCCCAGTTATGCCCGCGAGCAGTACAACCGCTTGATCGTCGAGCTGCGCGACAGCGGCTGCGCGCTGGTGGTGCTCGGCGGCAACCATGATTCGGTGGCCATGCTCGGCGAGAGCAAGACCCTGCTGGAGCAGCTGGGAACCCGGGTGATTCCCGGGGTGAGCGGGGACCTAGCCGAGCAGTTGCTGGTGCTCACGCGCCGCGATGGCCAGCCCGGTGCCATTCTCTGCGGCATCCCCTTCATTCGCCCGCGCGATGTGCTGCAGAGCCAGGCCGGGCAGAGCGCCGCGGACAAGCAGCAGTCCCTGCAGCAAGCGATCCAGGCGCATTACCGCGACCTGTATGCCCTGGCCGAGGCCAGGCGCGCCGAGTTGGGCGGCGACTTGCCGATCATCGCCACGGGGCACCTGACCACGGTGGGCGCCAGCGCCAGCGAGTCGGTGCGCGAGATCTACGTCGGCAGCCTGGAGGCCTTTCCCACCAGCGCCTTCCCGCCGGCCGCCTATATCGCCCTGGGGCACATCCACCGGCCGCAGAAGGTCGGCGGCCTGGAGCACATCCGCTATTGCGGCTCGCCTATCGCGCTGAGCTTCGACGAGGCGCGGCAGCAGAAGGAGGTGCTGCTGGTCGAGCTGGATGGCGGCGGCCTGCGCGAGGTCAGGGCGCTGCCGGTGCCGCGTTTCCAGCCAATGCTGTCGCTGGGCGGGACGCTGGCCGAGCTGGCGCCGGCGATCGCCGAGGCGGCGGCCCAGGGCAGCGCCGAGCGGCCGGTGTGGCTGGAGGTGCGGGTCAGTGGCGACGACTACCTGAGCGACCTGCAGCAGCGCATCGCGGCCCTGTGCGAGGGGCTGCCGGTGGAGGTGCTGCGCATTCGTCGTGAACGCGGCAATGCCGTAGCGAGCCTGTACAGCCAGGCCCGCGAGACCCTGGATGAACTGAGCGTGGACGAAGTGTTCGCCCAGCGCCTGGCCGGCGAAAGCCTGGACGAGGCCGAGCAGGCGCGCTTGCAGGCGCTGTATCGCCAGGTGGTCGGCGAATTGCGCGAGGACCAGGCATGAAGATCCTCAGCCTGCGTCTGAAGAACCTCAACTCGCTCAAGGGCGAGTGGAAGGTCGACTTCGCCGCCGAGCCGTTCGCCGGCAATGGCCTGTTCGCCATTACCGGGCCGACCGGCGCCGGCAAGACCACCCTGCTCGATGCCATCTGCCTGGCCCTGTATCACCGCACGCCGCGCATGAGCACGCTGTCGGCCAGCGGCAACGAGCTGATGACCCGGCATACCGCCGACTGCCTGGCCGAGGTCGAGTTCGAGGTCAAGGGTACCGCCTACCGCGCGTTCTGGAGCCAGCGCCGGGCACGCGACAAGCTCGACGGCGCGTTGCAGGCGCCCAAGGTGGAGCTGGCGACGGCGGACGGGCAGATCCTCAGCGACAAGATCAGCGAGAAGCTGCGCGAGACCGAGCGCCTCACCGGCCTGGATTTCGAGCGTTTCACCAAATCCATGCTGCTGGCCCAGGGGGGCTTCGCCGCGTTCCTCGAGGCGGGTGCCAACCAGCGCGCGGAACTGCTGGAGGAGCTGACCGGCACCGACATCTATGGCCAGATCTCCCAGCGCGTGTTCGAGCAGACCCGCGAGGCGAAGGCCGCCCTCGAACAATTGCGCGCCAGGGCCGAGGGCGTCGAGCTGCTGAGCGAGGAGCAGCGTGGCGAACTGCAGGCGGAGGCCGAGCGCCTTGGTGCCGAGGAAGGCGCCTTGAGCCGGCAGCAGGCCGAGTTGCAGCGCCAGCGGCAATGGCACGAGGACCTGGCCAAGGCGCAGAGCCAGGAGCAGGCCGCGGCCCTCGCCGAACAGCAGGCCCAGGCCGAATGGCAGGCGGTCCAGGCGCAGCTGGCGCGCCTGGCGGCGAGCGAACCGGCGGCCGAGTTGCAGCCGACGCATCGTGAATGGCAGCGCGCCCGGCGACAGCTGCAGGACAGTCAGGCCGAGCTGCGCCAGATCGAGAATGAACAGCGGGACATGGCCGAGGCCCTGTGCCGCTCGGCCTGGCAGGGCGAGCAGTTGAGCCGGCAGGCGCTGCAGGCGCAGCAGCAGCGCCTGGACACGCTGGGCGAGCGCTGCGCCGAGCTGTCGCAGCGCCTGGCGGTGCAGCCGCAGCGCAGCCGCCTGGGCGAGTTCCTCGGCCTCTGGGGCAGTCAGTTCGAAGCCTTGGACAAGGGGCGAGTAGAACGGCTCGAGCTGGAGTCCCGCCAGCAGCGCGTGCAGGTTCAGCTCGGCGAGGTGGCCGAGCGCCTGCAGCAACAGCAGGCGGCGCTGGACCAGGCGCAGGCGGCGCGCGCCGCGGCGCAGCAGCTGCAGGCCAGCCAGCAGGCGCAGTTGCACGAGCTGCTGGACGGCCAGGATGACGCCGCGCTGCGTGCGCAATGGCAGCAACTGCTCGAGCAGCAGCGCCAGCTGGAGCGCCTGGCGCAGTTGGCCGGCCAGCGCCGGCAGCTGGCCACGCAGCTCGCCCAGCTGCAGCCGCAACTGACCGAGCAGCAGGCCGAGCGGGCCAGGCTGAGCGCCGCGCGCGACGAATTGCGCCGGCGCTTCGGCGAACTGCGCCAGCGGCTCGCGGAGCAGAACAAGCTGCTCGAACAGGAGCGGCGCATCCAGCAACTCGAGCAGTACCGCGCCGCCCTGCAGCCTGGCGAGGCCTGCCCGCTGTGTGGCTCCTGCGAGCACCCGGCGATTGCCGAGTACCAGGCGCTGAACCTGTCGGCCACCCAGCAGGCGCTGCAGGAGACGCAGCAGGCGCTCGACGCGGTGCATGGCCAGGGCGATCGACTGAACCAGCAACTGGCCCGGGTCGAGGCGCAGATCGAGCAGCTTCAGCAGGGCCTCGAGCGTTGCCGGCAGGAGGCGCAGCAGACCGATGAGGCCTGGGCGCAGGCATGCCGACAGGCGGGCCTGGCGCTGGACGATGAGCCGGCGCTGGTGCTCGAGCAGCAGCGTGCGGACGAGCGCCAGGCCGCCCTGCAGCAGCGCCTCGGCCAGCTCGACCGGCTCAAGTCGGCGCTGCAGCAGGCCAGCGAGGCGCTGCTGCAGCGCGACGGCGAGCTGAATGCCAGCCGCAATCAGCTGGCCATGCTGGAAAAGGACCGGCTTAACCTGGAGCAGGCGTTGCGCGACGCCGGCCAGCGCCTGGAGCAGCTGGCCGTGGCCCAGGCCGCGGAGCGCCAGCGTCTGGCTGACAGCCTGGCCGAGCTGGACTATCGGCTGCCGGAGGATGGCGCCGCCTGGTTGGCCGAGCGCGGCCGCGAGTGGCAGGCCTGGCAGCAGGACCGCCAGCAGCTGCAGGAGCTGACGCAGCAGCAAGGCGAACTGCGGCACCTGCTCAGCCGTGACGACGAGCAGGCCCGGCTCTGGCAGCAGCGCTGGCGCGACCAGCAGCGGGACGACCTCGCCGCGCTGCCGGCGGTGGCCGAGCCGCACGCCGCCTTGCAGCAGCTGGAGCGCGATTGGGCGCAGGCGCAGCAGCGCCATCTGCACTTGCAAGGCGGCGCGCAGTCGCTGCAGCGGCGCATCGAGAGCGAACGCCAGGGCCTCGAGGCGGCCTCCGGCGCCTGGCAAGCCGCGCTGGCGCTCAGCCCCTTCGCCGATGAGGCGGCCTTTCTCGCGGCCGTGCTGGACGATCGGCAGCGCCGCGAGCTGCGCGAACTGCAGGCGCGCCTGCAGCGCGCCCTGAACGAGGCCCAGGCCCTGGCCCAGGCGGCCAGGCAGCAGGTGGCCGAGCTACAGGCCGGTGGCCAGGCCGAGTCGGACCGTGAACAGCTGGAGGCGCGCCTGCTGGAGGTCGGCGGGCAGCTGAAGGGCCTGAGTCAGCGCCAGGGCGAAATCCGCGCGCAGCTGCAGGGCGACGCCGCGCGTCGGCTGAACCAGCAGGCGCTGTTCGCGGCGATCGACGCCCGCCAGGCCGACTACGACCTGTGGCAGCAGCTCAACAGCCTGATCGGCTCGGCCGATGGCGCCAAGTACCGCAAGTTCGCCCAGGGCCTGACCCTCGATCACCTGGTCTACCTGGCCAATCGTCAGCTCGAGCGCCTGCACGGCCGCTACCAGCTGGCGCGCAAGGCCGGTGGCGAGCTGGAGCTCGAGGTGATCGACACCTGGCAGGCCGACGTGGCCCGCGACACCCGGACCCTGTCCGGCGGCGAAAGCTTCCTGGTCAGCCTGGCCCTGGCGCTGGCGCTGTCCGATCTGGTCAGCCACAAAACCAGCATCGACTCGCTGTTCCTCGACGAAGGCTTCGGCACTCTCGACGGCGAGACCCTGGAGGTAGCCCTGGATGCCCTCGACAGCCTCAATGCCAGCGGCAAGATGATCGGCGTGATCAGCCATGTCGAGGCGCTCAAGGAACGTATCCCGGTGCAGCTGAAGGTGCACAAGGGCATCGGCCTGGGCTACAGCGGCCTGGACAAGCGCTTCGCCCTGTAGCGGCCGGCGGCGCTAGGTGGGCTGCGAGGCGTGGCCTTGGCTTGGCGTCCAGTCGGGGCAGGGCTGATGCAGCTCATGCGCGGCCTCGAAAGCCGTCCAGTCGAAGCCCCGGGCGAACGGCTCGACCTGCTCCGGCGGCAACGGCCGGGCGATCAGGTAGCCCTGCATCCAGTTGCTGCCGACCGCGCTCAGCCTGGCGAACTGCTCGGCGGTTTCGATGCCCTCGGCGATGACCTTGAGCCCGAGGCGCTGGGCCAGCGCCGCGAGCGTTTCGCAGATGGCCAGGCCCTGCTCGGTGTGGGTGTCGGTGACGAAGCTGCGGTCGATCTTCAGCACGTCCAGCGGCAGCTGGCGCAGGTAGCTGAACGACGAGTAGCCGGTGCCGAAATCGTCCAGGGCCACCTTGACGCCGAGCGCGCGCAGCTCGTGCAGCAGGCAGATATTGGCTTGCGGATTCTGCATCAGCATCGATTCGGTCAGCTCCAGGCTCAGGGCCTCGGCCTGGATGCCGGTGCTCTGGATGGTGTCCCGCAGACGTTCGGCGAAGCCTGGTTGGTTCAGTTGCCTGATCGAGACGTTGACGCACATCTGCTTGATCGGCGACGCCTGGTCCTGCCAGGTCTTGAGCTGGCGGCAGGCGGTTTCCAGGGTCCACTGGCCGACGTCGAGAATCAGCGCCGACTGCTCGAGCATGGTGATGAAGTCCGCTGGGTAGATCAGCCCGAGGGTCGGGTGTTGCCAGCGGATCAGCGCCTCGACGCAATCGATCTGGCCGCTGGCCAGGTTCAGTTCCGGTTGGTAGTGCAGGGTGAATTGCCCCTGGGCCAGGGCCGAGTGCAGGTCGCTGAGCAGCTGCAGGCGCTGCCGCGATTTCTCGTCGAGGTCCTGCTGGAACACCACGGTCTGCCCACGGCCCTGGCGTTTGGCCAGGTACATGGCGGTATCGGCGCTGCGCAACAGTACCGTACCGTCGTTGCCATGCTCCGGATACAGGGCGATGCCGATGCTCGCGTGCACGTAGATCTGCTCGCGGCCCAGGCTGATGGGCTCGCTCAGGCTCTGCTGCAGGCGTTCGGCGATGCCCAGGATCTGCTCCAGGCTGGACTGGTCCGGCAACAGCACGAGGAACTCGTCACCACCGAGGCGGCCGACCATCGAGGCGTGCTCATCCTGTGTGTCCTCGTCCATGGGCAGCTGAAACACCTCGTCCGAGGCCCGCAGGCTCTGCACGAAGCGCTGCGCGACCTCGATCAGCAGGCGATCGCCCACTTCGTGGCCGAGGGTGTCGTTGACCTCCTTGAAATCGTCCAGGTCGATCATCAGCACGGCATAGCGCTCGCGTCTGGGCGGCCTGCGGCTCAGCGCGCTGGACAGCAGCTCGGCGACCAGGCGCCGGTTGGGCAGGCCGGTCAGGGCGTCGTAGTTGGCCATCCGGGTCAGGGTCCGGGTGGAGCGCCGCTGCACCGCGAAGACCCGCGCCACGGCCAGCCCCAGGCCGGCCAGGAGCAGGCTGAGCAGTCCCAGGCGCAGCCACATCTCACGCTGGATGGGGGCGATCGCCGCGGCCAGGTCGGCCGCCGACTTGAAGCGCTGCAGCTGCCAGGCCGAGGTGTAGGGCAACTCGACCGGCTGTTCGAGGTGGATGGCCGGCTGCTCCAGGCCCGCGAGGAAACGCGGCAGCAGGTGACTGCGTCTGTCCATGATGCGGTCGCCGGTCTCGCGATTCTCCAGCACGTATTCGCCCGGCGCAGCGTCGAGGTCGATCCGCTGCTGGGCCAGGATCTCGAGGTCCAGTTCGGTGATCGGCAGCCGCGGCCAGCCGAGCAGCGTGGCTTCCAGCACGTTGGCGCGCAGCACGGCGGTCACCAGTCCCTTGAACCGCTTGCTGGTCAGGTCATAGATCGGGGTGGACAGCAGCAGGCCGTGGCTGTCGCGCTCGTCGCCGTTGGCCAGCGAGGTGTACTGGGAGTTGTCGCAGGTGCGCAGCAACTCCGAGGTGACGGCGGCGATCCCCTGCGGGGCTTCGGCCGGCAGCATCGGCGCGAAGCGGCGCAAATGATCGAGCTGGCGCACGTATTCGTCGTATTCGGCCGCCTCGTACTCTTCGGGTTCGTCGGCGTCGTGGGTGGGCTCGGCCTGCTTGGCCCGGCTGATGCGCTCGAGCAGCACCTGGTCGAACATCAGGAAGGGCACCTGGCCGCGCGTAGGGTCGAAGCCGTCGTAGACCAGATAGATTTCCGATAGGTCGATATCGGCGGCGATGTGGTTGTACAGCTGCTGGATGATGGTGGCGTCGCTGTCGCGAAAGTGGCCCTGCTCGACGACATCCTCGTCGTCGCTTTGACGATTGAGCGGTGTCGCGGCGCGAACCGCCGGTAGCAGCGAGATGGTCCTGATGGTGAGGTAGGTGCGCTCGAGCATCCCCGCCAGGGTTTGCGCCATGGCGCGGGTTTCGATGGCCATCTCGGTGCGGATCTTGGCTTGCGTATCGACCGCCAGGTGCCGGGCGTCACGGTAGATGGCCAGCGCGCCGATCAGCCACAGGAACACGAAGCCGAGGGCAATGGAATACCGCGCCCATCCTCGAAGGCGGCGCTTCGACCTGGCTGTCGGCTTGGGGCGAGCGGACTGATTGCTCATGGTTCCAGCCATTCCTTGCACCTGAGTTCTGGGCATAGGGTGGCGACGTTCGCCGCCGCCCGAGCCACCCGCTTGCGTCCAACCGACGAAAGTCGCCGGTCGCTAGGCTTCGCTGGCATATGGGCTTATAGCCTAGTCGTGGGGCATCTGGCGAGCCATGGGGCGCGGGCGGTACGTGGCATGTCGCTGGCTGGCCTTTGCGGCGGAGCGCGCGTGCCGGCCCTCTGCGGTCGAGCCGGTGGCCTGGCGCGCGGCCCGACGCCATACTGGTGGCCAAAGCGTGGCCGGCAAGCTGCGCCCTTCCTGCAAACCCTCCGCACCAGGGGCTTCCGTGCTCAGCGTATTTTTCGTCAACAGCCTGGTGGTGATCGCCGCGGTGATCATCCACTACGAGTTCCTCTATCGCCTCACCCAGTTGCTGCCGAAACTCAGGGTTCGCCATCGTTTTCGCCTGGTGCTGGGCGTCGGCGGGGCGCTGCTGGCCCATGCGGTCGAGGTGTGGCTATTCGCTTTCGCCTATTTCCTCATGCACAGCGCCGACGGCTGGGGCCGGCTGGAGGGCAACTTCGACGGCAGCTTCATGGCCTGTGTGTACTTCTCCTTCACCACCTTCACCACCCTGGGCTTCGGCGACATCGAGCCACTGGGCGAGCTGCGCTATTTGACCGGGATCGAAGCGCTGACCGGGCTGGTGCTGATCACCTGGACGGCCTCGTTCCTCTTCGTGGAAATGCAGCGCTACTGGCGCTCAAGCTAGCGCCTGGCGTCGCGCAGAGGGCCTACTGCCAGCGCGCCTGGCGCCAGCGCTGGTGCTGTTCGGCGCCCTGGAAGGTCCAGGCGACGAAACGGCTCTGCTTCTGTCCCTGGGCCATTTCCACGGTACGCACCTCGCGGGCGCCGGCTTTCTGCAGGGCGGCATGCACGCCGGGCAGGTTGCTGGCCTTGGACACCAGGGTGCTGAACCACAGCACCTGCTCCGGGCACTGCGCGCTTTCGCGGATCAGCCGGCCGATAAAGGCCGCCTCGCCGCCCTGGCACCAGAGTTCGGCGGCCTGGCCGCCGAAGTTCAGCAGCGGCAGCTTGCGCTTGGGGTCGAGCTTGCCCAGGTTGCGCCACTTGCGCTTGCTGCCGCTGGCCGCTTCGGCGGCCGAGGCATGGAAGGGCGGGTTGCACAGGCTCAGGTCGAAGCGCTCGTCGGCCTGCAGCAGGCCCTGGAAGATGTGCTCGGCGTCGCCCTGCTGGCGCAGTTCGATGGCCTCGCTCAGGCCCGGGTTGCTCTGCACGATGGCCCTGGCCGAGGCGATGGCGCTGGCGGCGATGTCGGCACCGAGGAAACGCCAGCCGTACTCGCGGTTCCCCAGCAAGGGATAGATGCAGTTGGCGCCGACGCCGATGTCCAGGGCGCGCACCCGGACGCCGCGCGGGATCTCGCCGCCGTTGCCGGCGGCCAGCAGGTCGGCCAGGTAGTGCAGGTAGTCGGCGCGACCGGGGATCGGCGGGCACAGGTAGTCCGCCGGAATGTCCCAGTGATCGATGCCGTAGAACTGCTTGAGCAGGGCGCGGTTGAACACCTTGACCGCCGCCGGGTTGGCGAAGTCGATGCTCTGCTTGCCGTAGGGGTTGAGGATGACGAACTCAGCCAGTTCCGGGCTGGCCGCGATCAGCGCGGGGAAGTCGTAGCGGCCCTGGTGGCGGTTGCGCGGGTGCAGCTGGCCCTTGTCTGCCTGGACGGCGGGTTTTGGCGGGCTGGGGCGTTGGCGGCGAGACATGGTAATCCGTGGGGACGAGAACTGGCCGGGGCATTATTCACAATGCGGCGGCCGTGGCTAGCCGCTGGCGATATTCAGCCACATGGCCAGGTAGTCGAAGAACAGGCAATACAGGGCGATCGGCAGCGGCAGGCCGAGCAGGGTGCCGAGCAGGTAATGGCGAAAGGGCACCCCGGCCAGGGCCAGGCTGTAGTTCAGCGCCGGAACGGTCTGGAACAGCATGCGCAGGGCGACGATGCTGGCCAGCGGATGCCGGTCCAGGCCCGCCAGCAGGCGCTGGGCCAGGGGGCTGTCGAGTGTGCGCAAGGCATTGCCGCCGAGCAGGCGGATGATGAAGAAGGTGAACACGCAGGAGAAACTGGCGGCCAGGTAGGTGGCCAGGCCGCCCTGGACCCGGCCCAGGGCCAGCACGGCGGCGGCGAGGAACAGCCAGCCGGGGATCTGGATCAGGTTGCCGAGGGCGAACAGCAGGGTGAACAGCAGCAGGCCGAGCACCGGGTGCATCAGGATCAGTTGCTGCAACGCTTGCAGGTTGAACTGGGCGCGCAGGCCCAGGACCTCGAACAGCAGGAACAGGCCGAGGAGGAACAGGACCACCAGCAGCAGGCGGAGGGAGCTGCGCATGCCAGGCTCCGGATCAGGGATACCCGAGTATGGCCTTGATCTGCGCCAGGTGGCTGGCGATCCACTGCGGGTCGATGGCGCCCCAGTCGCGGATCGCATAGTGGCCGGCGTTGTTGCGTTCACCTTCCTGCTGGACGAATTCGCAGTGGATATCCAGGTCGGCGAGGGCGCTCAGGGTGTCCTGGGCGGTGCGTCGCGGCATGCCGGTGACGGCCATCAGCTCCGGCACGCTGCGCGCGTTGCCACTGTCGATCAGCCAGGCGACGTACAGGCGCCGGTAGAAACTGCTGCGGGTTTTGCTGATTTCCATGGCATGCACCTTGAGAAAGGCAACGGGCGCCTGGCGAAGCACCCGTGCTATTCCATGAGCTAGAGGGCGAAGATGGCCATATAGGTCATCGCACCGGCGATATAGCCGGCGAAGGCCAGGCCGGTAATGTACTTGAGGTACCAGAGAAAGTTGATTTTCTCCATGCCCATGGCGGCCACGCCGGCCGCCGAGCCGATGATCAGGCAGCTGCCGCCGGTGCCGGCGCAGTAGGCGAGCATCTCCCAGAAGTTGCCGTTGACCACGAAATTGCTCAGCCACGGCACCTCAGCGGCGGCGGCCTCTGCCAGGGCTTGCGGGCTGACCAGCGGGTACATCTTCATGGCGCCAGCGACCATCGGCACGTTGTCCACGAGGGCCGAGAGCAGGCCGATGGAAATGGCGATGCTGTAGATGTTGCCCAGGCTGTCCTTGAGGTAGGTCGCCACCTCGAGCAGGTGGCCGGCGGTCGACAGGCTGGAGACCGCCAGCAGGATGCCGAGGAAGAACAGAACGCTGGGTACGTCTACGCGGCGCAGTACGCCGACCACCGAGAGCGGGTCTTTATCTTCGCTGTTCTTGCTGCGGTGGATGATTTCGGTGGTGATCCAGAGGATGCCCAGGCCGAAGAGGATGCCCATGTAAGGCGGCAGCCCGGTGACGGTCTTGAATACCGGGACGAACACCAGCGCAGCCAGGCCTAGGCAGAACACCAGATTGCGTTCGAAGGGGGTCGTGGGGTCCCGGCGGCTCTCCAGGGTTTCCTTGGGCTTTGGCGCCTTGATGTCACCCTTGAGCACGAAACTCATGATGATCAACGGGACCAGCAGGCACACCAGGCTTGGCACGATCAGCTTGACCACGATACCGCTGGCGGTGATCTGGTGGCCGATCCACAGCATGGTGGTGGTGACGTCGCCGATCGGCGACCAGGCGCCGCCGGAGTTGGCGGCGATGACCACGATGCCGGCGTAGAACCAGCGTTCGTGCTGGTCGGCGATCAGCTTGCGCAGCAGGGAGATCATGACGATGGTGGTGGCCAGGTTGTCCAGCGCGGCGGACAGGAAGAAGGTGATCAGCCCGACCAGCCAGAGCAGGTGTACGCGCTTGGTGGTGCGGATGCGGTCGGTGATGACCTTGAAGCCTTCGTGGGCGTCGATCAGCTCGACGATGGTCATGGCGCCCATCAGGAAGAACAGGATTTCCGAGATCTCGCCGAGGTGATGACGCAGTTCGCTCACTGCATAGTGAGCACCGTCGCTACTGCCATGCTCCAGGGCGGCGGCAATCAGCGGGGTGATGCTTTCGGCGCCGAGCACCAGTACGGTCCAGGCCAACACGGCGGTCAGCAGGGCCGAGGCCGCTTTGTCGATCTTCAGCGGGTGCTCGAGGGCGATACACAGGTAGCCGAGTATGAATATCAGGGCCATTAGGGCGTACATAGGCGGGTTCCAGTCAGCAGGTTGTTGTTATTCGGGTCTGAAAGCGGCGGGGAGCATGCCTCAAGCACAGGGTCCGTGGAAAGGCTTGCGCCGCGCCTGGGCGCCTCGCGGCCAAGCGCTAGGCGCTGCCACGGGTGCAAAAAGGCCCGCACGGGGCGGGCCTTTCACTTGGCTTAGAGGCTGGCGATGCGGGCGCGCTGGTCGACCAGCTTGCCCAGGGCCTGTTCCGCCTCGGCGAGCTTGGCGCGCTCCTTGTCGAGCACCTCGGCCGGCGCCTTGGCGACGAAGCCCTCATTGGCGAGCTTGCCGCCGACGCGCTTGACCTCGCCGTCCAGACGGGCGATTTCCTTGTCCAGGCGGGCCAGTTCGGCGTCCTTGTCGATCAGCCCGGCCATCGGCACCAGCACCTGCATCTCGCCGACCAGGGCGGTGGCGGACATCGGCGCTTCTTCGCCGGCCGCCAGCACCCGCACCGACTCCAGCTTGGCCAGCTTGTTCAGCAGCGGCAGGTTGTCGGCCAGGCGGCGTTGGTCTACGTCGCTGGCGTTCTGCAGGATGATGTCGATGCGCTTGGCCATGGAGATCTTCATCTCGCCGCGAATCTGCCGCAGGCCGAGCATCAGCTGCTTGACCCACTCGATGTCGCCTTCGGCGGCGGCGTCGATGCGGCTCTCATTGGCCACCGGCCAGGCCTGCAGCATGATGGTCTCGCCGCTGACGCCAGCTTGCGCCTTGATCCGCTGCCAGATCTCTTCGGTGATGAATGGCATGAACGGGTGGGCCAGGCGCAGGGCCACTTCCAGCACGCGGATCAGCGTGCGGCGGGTGCCACGCTGGCGCTCGATCGGTGCGTTCTCGTCCCACAGCACCGGCTTGACCAGCTCCAGGTACCAGGCGCAGTACTCGTCCCAGATGAATTCGTACAGGGCCTGGGCGGCCAGGTCGAAGCGGAAGGCGTCGAGCTGGCGGGTCACTTCGGCTTCGGTGCGCTGCAGGGCGGAGATGATCCAGCGATCCACCGAGGACAGCTCCACCGGCTCGCCATTCACGCCGGTGTCCTGGCCGTCGGTGTTTTCCAGGACGAAGTTCGCGGCGTTCCAGATCTTGTTGCAGAAGTTGCGGTAACCCTCGACCCGGCCCATGTCGAACTTGATGTCGCGGCCGGTGGAGGCCAGCGCCAGGTTGGTGAAGCGCAGGGCGTCGGTGCCGTAGGCGGCGATGCCTTCGGGGAACTCGGCACGGGTCTGCTTGGCGATCTTCTCCGCCAGCTTGGGCTGCATCATGCCGCTGGTGCGCTTCTCCAGCAGGGCGTCGAGGCTGATGCCGTCGACGATGTCCAGCGGGTCGAGCACGTTGCCCTTGGACTTGGACATCTTCTGCCCCTGGCTGTCGCGGACCAGGCCGTGCACGTACACGGTCTTGAACGGGATCTGCCCGGTCAGGTGGGTCGACAGCATGATCATCCGGGCGACCCAGAAGAAGATGATGTCGAAGCCTGTTACAAGAACATCCGTGGGGTGGAAGGTCTTCAGGTAGTCGGTCTGCTGCGGCCAGCCGAGGGTGGAGAAGGTCCACAGGCCGGAGCTGAACCAGGTGTCCAGCACGTCTTCGTCCTGGCGCAGGTTGGCGTCGCCGAGGTTGTGGGTGGCGCGCACCTCGGCCTCGTCACGACCGACATAGACGTTGCCGGCGTCGTCGTACCAGGCCGGGATGCGGTGGCCCCACCATAGCTGGCGGCTGATGCACCAGTCCTGGATGTCACGCATCCAGCTGAAGTACATGTTCTCGTACTGCTTGGGCACGAACTGGATCTCGCCGCTTTCCACCACGGCGATGGCCTTCTCGGCCAGCGGCTTGGTGCTGACGTACCACTGGTCGGTCAGCCACGGCTCGATGATGGTGCCGGAACGGTCGCCCTTCGGCACCTTCAGCGCATGCTCGTCGATCTTCTCCAGCAGGCCGGCGGCCTCGAAGGCGGCAACGATCTGCTTGCGCGCGACGAAACGGTCCAGGCCGGCGTATTCGCCCGGTAGGCGGCCGTCGACCTGGCTGTTGACGCTGCCGTCGATGTTGAACACCTGGGCCTGCGCCAGCACCGCGGCGTTCTTGTCGAAGATGTTGATCAGCGGCAGGTTGTGGCGCTTGCCCACTTCATAGTCGTTGAAGTCGTGGGCCGGGGTGATCTTCACGCAGCCGGTGCCGAACTCGGGATCGCAATAGTCGTCGGCGATGATCGGAATGCGCCGGCCGACCAGGGGCAGCTCGACGAAGGTGCCGATCAGCGCCTGGTAGCGCTCGTCGTCCGGGTGCACGGCCACGGCGGCGTCGCCGAGCATGGTTTCCGGGCGGGTGGTGGCGACGATCAGGTAGTTCTTGCCGTCGGCGGTCTTGTGGCCGTCGGCCAGCGGGTAGCGCAGGTTCCACAGGCTGCCCTTCTCGTCGTGGTTTTCCACTTCGAGGTCGGAGATGGCGGTGTGGAACTTGGTGTCCCAGTTGACCAGGCGCTTGCCGCGGTAGATCAGGCCGTCCTGGTGCAGGCGCACGAAGGCTTCCTTGACCGCCTCGGACAGGCCCTCGTCCATGGTGAAGCGCTCGCGCGACCAGTCCACCGAGCTGCCCAGGCGACGGATCTGCCGGGTGATGGTGCCGCCGGACTGCTCCTTCCATTCCCAGACCTTCTCCAGGAATTTCTCGCGGCCCAGGTCGTGGCGACCGATGCCGTCGGCGGCTAGCTGGCGCTCGACCACCATCTGGGTGGCGATCCCCGCGTGGTCGGTGCCCGGCTGCCACAGGGTGTTGCGCCCCTGCATGCGGCGGAAGCGGATCAGCGCATCCATGATCGCGTTGTTGAAGCCATGGCCCATGTGCAGGCTGCCGGTGACGTTCGGCGGCGGGATCATGATGGTGTAGGGCTCGCCCGAACCCTGTGGGGCGAAGTAATTGTTCGCCTCCCAGTTCTCGTACAGGGCGGTTTCAATGGCGTGCGGCTGGTAGGTCTTGTCCATGCGCGGCGGGACCCTTTTGACGGCTGATCGGAAAAGCCGGCAAGTATAACGGGGAAGGCGTGGAGGGCGTAAGGCCGCGCGCGGGGAAGCTGACTGGTGGGGCGAGCGTCGTCGGCGGCTGTCAGTTGCGGCGCGGCGGCAGCAGGCGGGTCAGGCGCGCCTCCAGGCGGCGCTTGAGCTCGGCCTCGATCTGCGGCACGAAATCGTCGATGACATCCTGCAGGATCAGCTGGGCGGCGGCACGCAGTTCGCTGTCCAGGCGCTTCATCTCGGCGCCGCTGTCGCGTTGCACCGCCTGCTCCAGGGCGCTGCGCAGGTCTGCCGGGGTGCTGGGCTGGGCCGGCTTGGCCGTTGCCGTGGGGCGGTAGCTGGGCGCCGGAGCCGGGGTGGTTGTCGCGGGTGCGCTGACGATGTCCGAGAGCACGGGGATGCTGTCCGGGTCGAGGGCGTCGACCAGCAGCGGCGGCTCGAGGTCCTGGTCGCCCAGGAGTTCGCGGATCGACTCCAGGTCGTTCAGCAGCTGGGTGGGTTTGTGCGGCGGCTTCGGTTTGTCCATGGCGGGCGGCTAGAGGTCGACTCGTTTGGGATCATAGCCGCGTTGGCGGTAGCTGCGGAAATTCTCCCGGCAGGCGGTCAGCAGGTCCGCTTCCTGGTTGACGATCTCGATGACCCGGCTGAAGCGATCGACGAGCGGCGAGAGGCTCGGATTGAGATTGATCAGCACGCCTTGCTCGGCCGCCGGCGGCTCATCCTGACCGATCACCACCGGGGCGTGCGGATCGTCCTGGTGCAGCTCGTGGGGCACGAAGGCCTCCGCCTTGAAACGCCACAGCAGCTCATCCAGTTCCGCGCACTGCTGGGCATCGGTGCCGCGCAGGAACACCGGCAGGCCGGCGCGCCAGGCCTTCATCGCCAGCTGGCAGGCGGCGCGCAGGCGTTCGGCCGGGGTGGCGGAGGAGAGGACGTAGAACTCGATTCGGGGCATGGCGACTTCGATGATGGACGGCGGAGGCCGGGGCGGACAGGGCCGCCCCGGCGCGGGTCAGGCCTGGCTGCGATCGAGCAGGTACTGGGTCAGCAGCGGCACCGGGCGGCCGGTGGCGCCTTTCTCCTTGCCCCCGCTGATCCAGGCGGTGCCGGCGATATCCAGGTGAGCCCAGGGGTACTGCTTGGCGAAGCGCGAGAGGAAGCAGCCGGCGGTGATGGTACCGGCCTTCGGGCCGCCGATGTTGGCGATGTCGGCGAACGGGCTGTCCAGCTGCTCCTGGTACTCGTCGAACAGCGGCAGCTGCCAGGCACGGTCGTCGGCGTGCTGGCCGGCGGCCAGGAGTTGCTCGACCAGCTCGTCGTTGTTGCCCATCAGGCCCGAGGTGTTGGCGCCCAGGGCGACGATGCAGGCGCCGGTGAGGGTGGCGATGTCGATCACCGCCTGGGGCTTGAAACGCTCGGCGTAGGTCAGGGTGTCGCACAGCACCAGGCGGCCTTCGGCGTCGGTGTTGAGGATCTCCACGGTCTGCCCGCTCATGCTGGTGACGATGTCGCCGGGGCGGGTGGCGCGGCCGCTGGGCATGTTCTCGGCGCAGGCCAGCAGGCACACCAGGTTGATCGGCAGCTGCAGTTCGAGCACGGCTTTCAGGGTGCCGAACACGCTGGCGGCGCCGCACATGTCGTACTTCATCTCGTCCATGCCGGCCGCCGGCTTGATGCTGATGCCGCCGGTGTCGAAGGTGATGCCTTTGCCGACCAGGGCGAAGGGCTTGTCGGTCTTCTTGCCGCCCTGGTAGTGGAGCACGATCATCCGCGGCGGTTGCTCGCTGCCCTGGGCCACGGCGAGGAAGGCGCCGGCGCCGAGCTCCTTGAGCTTCTTCTCGTCGAGGATCTCCACCTTGAGGTTCTTGTGCGCCTTGGCCAGATCTTTGGCTTGGTCGGCCAGGTAGCTGGGGTGGCAGAGGTTCGGCGGCAGGTTGCCCAGGTCGCGGGTGAAGGCCATGCCGGCGGCGATGGCCCGGGCGTGCGTGGTGGCGCGCTCGACCTCCGCCAGGCTGGCCTTGTCGCAGCTCAGGGTCAGCTTCTTCAGGGCGCGCGGCTCGGCTTTCTGGCTCTTGAAGCGATCGAACTGATAGTCACCGTCGGCTAGGCTCTCTACTATCAGGCGCGTTTTGCCGTAGGCGTCGCGGCCCTTGACGCCGAGGTCCTGCAGGGCCAGCACGGCGTCGCTGCCGCCGAGTCCCTTGAGTACCGCGTGGGCGGCGCCGATCAGTTTGCGCAGCTGGCGGTCCGACAGCTCGGCGTCCTTGCCGCTGCCGACCAGCAGCACGCGCTCGGCCTTGAGGCCGGCCAGGTTGTGCACCAGCAAGGTCTGGCCAAGCTTTCCGGCCAGGTCGCCACGCTTGAGCAGGGCGCTGATCGCGCCGGCGCAGGCATTGTCGACAGCGCTCGCCGTTTCACCGAGCTTGCGGCCTTCGCCGACGGCGATGACCAGGGTGGCGGTTTTCAGGGTTTCCGGGCGAGCGCTTTTGGCTAGAAATTCCATGGCGTAGTGTCCCCAAGACAAGAAGTCGGTATTGCAGGATAATGCCGGCTATTTTTTCAGTGGTTCGTCCGTGGGCGAGCCGGCATGCAGTGCGGCTAGTTTGATCGTAGCCGCCTGAGCCTGACAACCCTGGAGTGTCTGGTTTGATCGTCTTCCGTTATCTGTCCCGTGAGGTCTTGATTACCCTGAGTGCGGTGAGCGCCGTGCTGCTGGTGATCATCATGAGTGGCCGCTTCATCAAGTACCTGGCGCAGGCCGCCCAGGGTTTGCTCGATCCCGGGGTGCTGTTTCTGATTATGGGGTATCGCCTGCCCGGCTTTCTCCAGCTGATCCTGCCGCTGGGGCTGTTCCTGGGCATCCTGCTGGCCTACGGGCGGCTCTACCTGGACAGCGAGATGACCGTTCTTTCGGCCACCGGCATGAGTCAGCAACGCCTGATGGTGTACAGCCTGGCGCCGGCGCTGCTGGTGGCGTTGCTGGTGGCCTGGCTGAGCTTGAGTCTGGCACCGCAGGGCGTGGCGGAGCAGATGCGCATCCTCAATGAGCAGGACGCCCTGACCGAGTTCGACACCCTGGTGCCGGGCCGCTTCCAGGCCATGCGGGACGGCTCGCGAGTGACCTACACCCGGGAGCTGTCGAAAGACCGCGGCGAGCTGGCCGGGGTCTTCATCTCCGAGAAGCGCTTCTCCCGTGAGGGTGGCAAGGAGCGCGGCATCACCGTGCTGGTGGCGGAAAGCGGGCGCCAGGAGTTGCAGGCCGACGGCAGTCGCTACCTGATCCTGGAGAACGGCTATCGCTATGACGGCAATCCCGGTCAGGCGGACTACCGGGCGATTCAGTACGACACCTATGGCGTGTTGCTGCCCAAGCCCTCGGTCAGCGGTGAAATCAGCGAGCGCGAGGCGGTGCCGACCCGGGAGCTGATCGGCAGCGACAATCCGCGCCTGCAGTCCGAGTTGCAGTGGCGCCTGTCGATTCCGTTGCTGGTATTCGTCGTCGCCCTGCTGGCCGTGCCCTTGTCGCGGGTCAATCCGCGCCAGGGTCGCTTCCTCAAGCTGCTGCCGGCGATTCTCCTGTACATGGCCTACCTGGCGCTGCTGATCGCCGCGCGTGGCGCCCTGGACAAGGGCAAGATTCCCCAGGAGCTGGGCTTGTGGTGGGTGCATGGGGTGTTCATGTTGATCGGTCTGTTGCTGCTTTACTGGGAGCCGCTGCGCTTGAAGTGGGCCGCTCGTCGTGCTGCGCCGGAGGTGGCTCGTGGTTAGGTTGGATAGGTACATCGGCACCCAGGTGTTCGTCGCGATTCTTTCCGTGCTGGGGATCATCGTCGGGCTGGCCCTGATGTTCGCCTTCATCGATGAGCTGGGGGACGTCGAGGGCGATTACAGCCTGGGCGAGGCCGCCTGGTACGTGTTTCTCACCCTGCCGCGGCGGGTCTACGAGATGTTGCCGATGGCGGCGCTGATCGGTTGCCTGATCGGCCTGGGCAGCCTGGCCAGCAACAGCGAGCTGACCGTCATGCGCGCCGCCGGCGTATCGATCGGGCGCATCGTCTGGGCGGTGATGAAGCCGATGCTGGTGCTCATGCTGGCCGGCATCCTGATCGGCGAGTACCTGGCGCCCTGGAGCGAGAACCAGGCCCAGGCCAATCGCGCCATGGCCCAGGGCGGGGGCGAGGCACAGAGTGCCAAGCGCGGCATGTGGCACCGCCAGGGGCAGGAGTTCGTGCATATCAACGCGGTGCAACCCAATGGCGTGCTGTACGGGGTGACGCGTTACCGTTTCGACGAGCAGCGCCACCTGCTGTCCTCCAGCTTCGCCCGGCGGGCGCAGTACCAGGGCGATCACTGGCGCCTGGAGAACGTCGCCACCACGCATTTCCGTGAGCGCAGCACCGAGGTGGTCAAGTCGCTCAGCGAACGCTGGGACGTCGAGCTCAATCCGCAGTTGCTCGGTACCGTGGTGCTGGAGCCCGATGCGCTGTCGGTGACGGGCTTGTGGCGCTACATCCAGTATCTGGGTGAGCAGGGCCTCAACAATGGCCAGTACTGGCTGGCGTTCTGGACCAAGGTGTTGCAGCCGCTGGTGACCGCGGCCCTGGTGCTGCTGGCGATCTCCTTCATCTTCGGCCCGCTGCGCTCGGTGACCCTGGGGCAGCGGGTATTCACCGGGGTGCTGGTCGGTTTCGTCTTCAGCATCGCCCAGGACCTGCTCGGGCCGTCGAGCCTGGTGTTCGGCTTTTCGCCGCTGCTCGCCGTGCTGATTCCTGCGGTCATCTGTGCGGTAGCGGGCATGGGGCTGCTGCGCAGGGCAGGCTAGTTAATTCGCGCGCAGAAAAAAGCCGGCTCAGCGCCGGCTTTTTTCTGCAGCCTCACTTCTTGTGGATGTTCTTCGGCAGCTGCACGGTCCGGCTGGCGGAATAGATGTCGTGCCAGCTGCGTTTTTCCTTGTCCCAGAGAACCCAGAGAAAGCCCAGGCCGAGGCAGAGCCAGGAGGCGGTGGCGACCAGGAAGCGCAGCAATGCCTGCCACAGGGTGATGGCGCTGCCATCCTGGTTCTGGATGCGCAGGCCCCACACCTGCATGCCCAGGGTCTGGCCGTTGTGCGTCCAGAACTTGGCGAAGAAGCCGAACAGGCTGAACAGCAGAAGGGTCGAGAGCAGCGGGTCGCCGTCCAGGGCGCCGGCGTCGGAGAGTCGCTTGAGCTGCGCCTCGCCATAGAAGCCCATCAGCACCAGCTTGTAGATGAAAGTCACCACTATCAGCAGGGCGATGCACAGCAGGAAGTCGTAGAACATGGCCGCGAGGCGTCGGATCAGGCCGGCAGCGGGAAATTCACCCTGCGGGCGCAACAGGTGTTTCGGCATGGAGGGCTCGTCGGGTAATAGTGCGGTTGGGTCTATATCAGGTTTTTTTGCCTACAAATGGGCATAAAAAAACCCCTGATGATGCCATCAGGGGTTCTTCAAAGCGGCAGGATTAGCTCAGGACTTGAACCTGGTCAGCCTGCATGCCTTTTTGACCTTGCACTGCAACGAAGCTGACTTTCTGGCCTTCTTTCAGGCTCTTGAAGCCGTTGCCTTCGATCGCGCGGAAGTGCACGAACAGATCCGGACCGCTTTCTGGAGTGATAAAACCAAAACCTTTTTCGTCGTTAAACCACTTGACGGTACCGTTCTGACGATTCGACATGTCTTATTTCCTTGAAACTAGAGTTGATGACAGCCCCTAAATAATAGAGGACTGAGACTGGTTGCAAAGAGTAATAGAAGTCGAGCGGGATGTAGCGGATCGAGAGGATCTACTGCATCAGGTCACGATTCACGGCGACCCATGCAAACACAGTTCAATCACTCTACGCTAACTTTTGGGCAAATGCCAACCCCTGCGGAGCCCGAGAATCAAGGCGGATCGAGGTTGTTTGCGGACTATCGAAGAGAGCTGTGCAAGAGGGAGTCTTGGGGCTTTGGAGGGCAGTTCGGTGGGCTGCCGGGTGTCGCTTTGCGCTGGTTGCAGCGACTGGATTATTGGTGCCCCGGGGGAGACTCGAACTCCCACTCCTTTCGGAAACGGATTTTGAATCCGCCGCGTCTACCGGTTCCGCCACCGGGGCACAATGGCGGCGCAGTATAGGGAGGGCGCTGCGCCCGGTCAATCCACTTGCGTGGCCAGTATGCGCGATTTCCGGTAAGCTTTGCCGCCCCGAAATACGACCCCTTTCCGCCATGCGTGTTGCCGACTTTCATTTCGAGCTGCCTGATTCCCTGATCGCCCGTCATCCGCTGGCCGAGCGCCGCGCCAGCCGCCTGCTGGTGCTCGATGGCCCCAGCGGTCAGCTCGCCCATCGCCAGTTCAGCGACCTGCTGGAGTATCTGCGCCCTGGCGATCTGATGGTGTTCAACAATACCCGGGTGATCCCGGCGCGACTGTTCGGCCAAAAGGCGTCGGGCGGCAGGCTCGAAGTGCTGGTCGAGCGCGTGCTGGACGACCATCGGGTGCTGGCCCATGTGCGCTCGAGCAAGTCGCCCAAGCCGGGCTCGACCATTCTGCTCGACGGCGGCGGTGAGGCGCAGATGCTGGCGCGCCATGATGCGCTGTTCGAGTTGCGCTTCAGCGAGGACGTCCTGCCGCTGCTCGAGCGCATCGGTCATATGCCGCTGCCGCCCTATATCGACCGACCAGACGAGGCGGCCGATCGCGAACGCTATCAGACCGTATATGCCGCACGCGCCGGCGCGGTGGCGGCGCCTACGGCCGGGCTGCATTTCGATCAGCCAATGCTCGCGGCGATCGCCGAGATGGGCGTCGAGACCGCCTTCGTCACCTTGCATGTCGGCGCCGGCACCTTCCAGCCGGTGCGGGTCGAGCGCATCGAGGATCACCACATGCACAGCGAATGGCTGGAGGTCAGCCAGGAGGTGGTGGACGCCGTGGCGGCCTGTCGTGCTCGCGGCGGTCGGGTGATCGCGGTCGGCACCACCAGCGTGCGCTCGCTGGAAAGCGCCGCACGGGATGGCGTGCTCAAGGCGTTCAGGGGCGACACCGACATCTTCATCTACCCGGGACGCCCGCTGCATGTGGTCGATGCCCTGATCACCAACTTTCACCTGCCGGAGTCGACCCTGCTGATGCTGGTATCGGCATTCGCCGGCTATCCGGAAACCATGGCGGCCTACCAGAGCGCGGTCGCCGAGGGCTACCGCTTCTTTAGTTACGGTGATGCCATGTTCGTCACCCGCAATCCCGCGCCGCGCGGGCCCGAGGAAACACTATGACGCGCAC
Source organism: Pseudomonas sp. LPB0260 (assembly GCF_013388395.1). Classification (NCBI taxonomy): domain Bacteria; kingdom Pseudomonadati; phylum Pseudomonadota; class Gammaproteobacteria; order Pseudomonadales; family Pseudomonadaceae; genus Pseudomonas; species Pseudomonas sp. LPB0260. The sequence goes on from NZ_CP058247.1 coordinate 2,331,436, forward strand.
CTGTCGCATGTCTTTCGAGCTGTTGGCGACCGACGGCAAGGCCCGTCGCGGGCGCCTGAGTTTTCCCCGGGGCGTGGTCGAGACGCCGGCGTTCATGCCGGTCGGCACCTATGGCACGGTGAAGGGCATGTTGCCCCGGGATATCGAGGCGATCGGCGCGCAGATCATTCTCGGCAACACCTTCCACCTGTGGCTGCGCCCGGGTACCGAGGTGATCAAGCGCCATGGCGATCTGCACGACTTCATGCAGTGGCAGGGGCCGATCCTCACCGATTCGGGTGGCTTCCAGGTGTTCAGCCTGGGTGCCATGCGCAAGATCAAGGAGGAGGGCGTGACCTTCGCCTCGCCGGTGGACGGCAGCAAGGTGTTCATGGGGCCGGAGGAGTCGATGCAGGTGCAGCGCGACCTCGGCTCGGACATCGTGATGATCTTCGACGAGTGCACGCCCTATCCGGCCGAGTTCGACGTCGCCAAGCGCTCCATGGAGCTGTCGCTGCGCTGGGCCAGGCGCTCCAAGGAGGCCCATGGCGACAGCAGCGCGGCGCTGTTCGGTATCGTCCAGGGCGGCATGCACGAAGAGCTGCGCATGCGCTCGCTGGAGGGTTTGAGCGAGATCGGTTTCGATGGCCTGGCGATCGGCGGGCTGTCGGTCGGCGAGCCCAAGGAGGAGATGATCCGCGTGCTGGACTATCTGCCGGCGCAGCTGCCGGCGGACAAGCCGCGCTACCTGATGGGCGTCGGCAAGCCGGAAGATTTGGTCGAGGGTGTGCGGCGCGGCGTCGACATGTTCGACTGCGTGATGCCCACGCGCAATGCGCGCAACGGCCATCTGTTCGTCGACACCGGCGTGCTGAAGATTCGCAATTCGGTGCACAAGCATGACGACTCGCCGCTCGATGCAACCTGTGACTGCTACACCTGCCAGCACTTTTCCCGGGCCTACCTGCATCATCTGGATAAGTGCGGCGAAATGCTGGGAAGCATGCTCAATACCATCCATAACTTGCGCCACTATCAGCGCCTTATGGCTGGTTTGCGCGAGGCAATTCAACAGGGTACATTGGCCGCCTTTGTCGATGCCTTCTATGCGCGACGCGGGCTGCCGACACCGCCGCTCGCCTGATCTATCGCTGTTCTAAAGACCTTATCCAACAGGAGTGTTAAATGAGCTTTTTGATCCCCGCTGCTTATGCCGATGCCGCTGCCCCGGCTGCTGGTCCTGCCGGTACCGGTTTCGAGTGGGTGTTTCTGGTCGGTTTCCTGGTCATCTTCTACCTGATGATCTGGCGTCCGCAGGCCAAGCGCGCCAAGGAGCACAAGAACCTGATCGGCAACCTGCAGAAGGGTGACGAAGTGGTGACCAGCGGCGGCATCGCCGGCAAAGTGACCAAGGTCAGCGACGATTTCGTGGTGATCGAGGCGTCGGACACCGTGGAGCTGAAGATCCAGAAGGTGGCCATCGCCGCCACCCTGCCCAAGGGCACGCTGAAAGCCATCTGAGTCACACATCATTACCATTCGACGGGGCGCTTAATGCGCCCCGCGTCATAACGGGCGGCGTCATGCTCAATAAATTTCCTCTGTGGAAGTACCTGCTGATCGCGGCTGTGCTGACGATCGGCTTTATCTATTCGGCACCCAACCTCTATCCAGACGATCCGGCCATCCAGATCAGTGGCAACAGCACGGCGATGCGCGTCGAGCAGGCCGACCTGGAGCGCGCCGGTCGCGCCCTGAGCGATGCCGGCATCGAGGTCAAGGGCGTGAGCCTGGCCGATCAGGGCCGCGCCGGCCTGCTGCGCCTGGTCAGCAAGGAAGATCAGTTGCCGGCCAAGGACGTGGTACGCAAGGCGTTGGGTGGCGATTTCGTGGTCGCCCTGAACCTGGCGCAGACCACCCCGGACTGGCTGCGCAATATCGGCGCCGGGCCGATGAAGCTGGGTCTGGACCTGTCCGGTGGTGTGCACTTCCTGCTCGAAGTGGACATGGACAAGGCGCTGGATGCCCGTCGCAAGGTCTACGAGGGTGAGGTCAAGAGCCTGCTGCGCAAGGAGCGGGTGCGCTATCGCAGCCTGCCGGAAGCCAATGGCGCGATCCAGCTGGGCTTTGCCGATGAGGCGACCCTGGAGCAGGCGCAGCGCCTGATTCGTCGTGATTTCATCGATTTCGAACAGAATGCCGTCGAGCGGGGCGACCAGCAGGTGCTGCGCCTGACCCTGACTCCGGCCAAGCTCGCCGAGATTCGCGAGTATTCGATCAAACAGAACCTGACCACCGTGCGCAACCGGGTCAACGAGCTGGGCGTGGCCGAGCCGCTGGTCCAGCGTCAGGGCGCCAACCGCATCGTCGTCGAGTTGCCGGGTGTGCAGGACACTGCCGAGGCCAAGCGGATTCTCGGCAAGACCGCCAACCTGGAGTTCCGTCTGGCCGCCGAACTGGATGCGCCCAGGGCGGCGACCGAAACCTTCGAGTTCCGCGAAGAAGGGCGCGCGCCGGTGCAACTGGAGCGCGAGCTGATCATCACCGGTGACCAGGTCACCGACGCCCAGGCCAGTTTCGACGAGAACGGTCGTCCGCAGGTGAACATCCGCCTGGATAACCACGGCGGCGACCTGATGAATCGCGCCACGCGCAACAATGTCGGGCGCAGCATGGCGGTGATCTTCATCGAGCAGAAGCCGGTGACCCGTTACGCGCGCCAGGTGGTCGAGGGCGTCGAGCAGGAGGTGGCGATAGCCAGTTTCGTCGAGGAGAAGAAGATCATCAGCCTGGCGACCATCCAGTCGCCGCTCGGCAGCCAGTTCCGTATCACCGGACTGGACGGCCAGGGCGAGTCCTCGGAGCTGGCGCTGCTGCTGCGCGCCGGTGGTCTGGCGGCGCCGATGTACTTCGCCGAAGAGCGCACCATCGGCCCGAGCCTGGGTGCCGACAACATCGCCAAGGGTGTCGATGCGTCGTTGTGGGGCATGCTCTTCGTGTCGCTGTTCATCATGGTGATCTACCGTTTCTTCGGCGTGCTGGCGACCGTCGCGCTGGGCTTCAACATGATCATGCTGCTGGCGCTGATGTCGCTGTTGAGCGCCACCCTGACCCTGCCGGGTATCGCCGGTATCGTGTTGACCATGGGTATGGCGGTGGATGCCAACGTACTGATCTTCTCGCGTATCCGCGAAGAGATCGCCAATGGCATGTCGGTGCAGCGGGCGATTCATGAAGGCTTCGATCGCGCCTTCTCGGCGATCATCGACGCCAACCTGACCACCCTGCTGGTCGGCGGCATCCTCTTCGCCATGGGTACCGGGCCGGTCAAGGGCTTTGCCGTGACCTTGTCGCTGGGCATTCTCACCTCGATGTTCACCGCCGTGCTGGTGACTCGCGCGATGGTCAACCTGATCTTCGGTGGGCGTGACTTCAAGAAGCTTTGGGTTTAAGAGGTCGAGATGAATCGTACGATCAACTTCATGGGCGTGCGCAAACTTGCGTTTGCCCTCACGCTGTTCCTCACCCTGCTGGCGTTGGGCAGTTGGGCGTTCAAGGGCCTGAACCTGGGGCTGGATTTCACTGGCGGCACGCAGATCGAGCTGGGCTACCAGCAGCCGGCCGACTTGAGCGGGATTCGCCAGCAGCTCGCCGCTGCCGGCTTCGCCGATGCCGTGGTGCAGAGCTTCGGCGCCACCACCGATGTGGTGGTACGCATGCAGGGCGATGATCCGGACCTGGGCAACAAGGTGGCCGAGGCGCTGGCGAAATCCGGTGCTGCGCCGGAGGTCAAGAAGGTCGAGTTCGTCGGCCCGCAGGTGGGGGAAGAGCTGCGTGACCAAGGTGGCATCGGCATGCTCCTGGCGCTGGGCGGGGTGCTGCTGTATCTGGCGTTTCGCTTCCAGTGGAAGTTCGCTGTCGGCGCCATCGTCTCGTTGATCCATGACGTGGTGGTGACCCTGGGCATCCTGTCGTTCTTCCAGGTGACTTTCGACCTGACGGTGCTGGCGGCGATCCTGGCGATCATCGGTTACTCGCTGAACGACACCATCGTGGTGTTCGACCGGGTGCGCGAGAACTTCCGCGTGCTGCGCAAGACCAGCCTGATCGACAACATCAATATCTCCACCACCCAGACCCTGTTGCGCACCCTGGCGACCTCGATTTCCACCTTGCTGGCAATCGGTGCGTTGCTGGTGTTCGCCGGCGACAACCTGTTCGGCTTCTCCATCGCGCTGTTCATCGGTGTGCTGGCGGGTACCTACTCGTCGATCTATATCGCCAACGTCGTGCTGCTGTGGCTGGACCTCACGGTCGAGGACCTGATTCCGCCAGTGGTGGCCGAAGAGGTCGACGAGCGTCCCTGAGTCTGTGCGCTCTGTCGCAGTTGGATCGAGCGGCATTGGCGGCGGTGGAACTTGCCGCAGGTCGCCTCGGTCCAACCGTGCGAACAAGGCGAAATTCGCCGGATAGCTAGAGCGTGAGCCAGGAGAAGCCATGAACAAATCGATGCTCGTGGGCGCGGTATTGGGCGCCGTAGGGGTCACTGCCGGGGGTGCTGTCGCGACCTATAAATTGGTCAGCGGTCCGGAGTACGCCGAGGTGCTGGCCGTGCAACCGGTCAAGGAAACCATCCAGACCCCGCGTGAGGAATGTCGCGAAGTCACCGTGACCCGGCAGAAGCCGGTCAAGGACCAGCATCGTATCGCCGGTACGGCGATCGGTGCGGTGGTCGGCGGCTTGCTCGGTAATCAGGTGGGCGGTGGCAATGGCAAGAAGATTGCCACGGTCGCCGGCGCGGTTGGCGGCGGTTACGCCGGCAACAAGGTGCAGGAGAACATGCAGGCCAATGACACCTACACCACCACCGAGACGCGCTGCAATACGGTCACCGATACCAGCGAGAAGCTGGTCGGCTACGACGTGAAATACCAGTTGGACGGCAAGGTGGGCCAGGTGCGCATGGACCATGATCCGGGCCGCCAGATTCCGGTAAAGGACGGTCAGTTGGTATTGGCGGCGTCTACACAGTAAGGCGTTCGGCAGTTGCAACGAAAAAGCGCCCCGCGGGGCGCTTTTTCTATGGGCGATAAAAAACCGGCGCTAGGCCGGTTTTTTCTGAAGCGGGGCGATCAGCGTTTCAGCGCGGTCGACAGGTGCGGCTGGATCGCCGTCAGCACCGCCTTGAAGCACTTGGTGTTGCCGGCGACGATCTGGCCCTTCTCGAGGAAATCGTGGCCGCCGCTGAAGTCGCTGACCAGGCCGCCTGCTTCCTGAATCAGCAGGGCACCGGCGGCCATGTCCCACTCGGACAGGCCGAACTCCCAGAAGGCGTCGAAGCGGCCAGCCGCCACATAGGCCAGGTCCAGGCTGGCGGCGCCGGCGCGGCGTACGCCGGCGGTCTGGCCGACCAGGCTGCGGAACATGCCCAGGTAGTTCTCCAGGTTGTCCAGCTGGCTGTCGCGGAACGGGAAGCCGGTGCCGAGCAGGGCGCCTTCCAGGCTCTTGCGGGTGCTGACGCGCAGGCGGCGGCCATTGAGGGCGGCGCCGCGACCGCGGCTGGCGGTGAACTCTTCCTGGCGAACCGGATCGATGATCACCGCGTGCTCGAGGCGGCCGCGGTATTTGCAGGCGACGCTGACCGCGAAGTGCGGCACGCCGCGGATGAAGTTGGTGGTGCCGTCCAGTGGGTCGATGATCCACTGGTAGTCCGCGCCCTCGCCGCTGCCTTCGATCAGGCCGCCCTCTTCGCCGAGGAAGCCGTGATTCGGGTAGGCCTTGCGCAGGGCCTGGATGATCAGCTGCTCGGCGGAGCGGTCGATTTCGGTCACGTAATCTTTGGCATCTTTCTCGTCGACCGAGATGACGTCCAAGCGTTCGATCGAGCGGAAAATCATTTCACCGGCGCTACGGGCTGCGCGCAGCGCGATATTCAGCATGGGCTGCATGGATGTTCACCTGGGTCGTTAAAGAAAGCCGGCCATTCTAGCAGAAAAGCCACGCGGTTGAAGTGCCGCCTGTGCCGTGCATGGCATTAATCAGGGGGGTTCTGTAAGATTTGCTCCCCTTCTTTTTTCATGTGAGCGTCTACGTTGCTGCAGAACATTCGCGTGGTTTTGGTCAATACCAGTCATCCGGGCAATATCGGCGGTGCTGCGCGAGCCATGAAGAACATGGGGTTGTCGCGCCTGGTGCTGGTCGATCCGATCGACTTTCCCAGTGGCGATGCGGTCGCGCGCGCCTCCGGGGCGACCGATATCCTCGATTCCGCCCAGGTGGTCGGTACGCTCGAGGAGGCGCTGGTCGGTTGCAGTCTGGTGATGGGCACCAGTGCCCGTGATCGGCGCATTCCCTGGCCCCTGCTGGATCCGCGCGAATGCGGTGTGACGGCCTGCGAACAGGCGGCGCAAGGGGGCGAGGTGGCGCTGGTGTTCGGTCGCGAATACGCCGGCCTTACCAACGAGGAACTGCAGCGCTGTCAATTCCATGTGCATATTCCGTCCGACCCGCAGTTCAGCTCGCTGAACCTGGCGGCCGCCGTGCAGGTGTTGGCGTATGAAGTGCGCATGGCCTGGCTGGCTGCGCAGAATCAGCCGACCAAGGTCGCCAAAGTGGAGGCCACGGCGATGCTCGACATGCAGCCGGTGACTGCAGACGAACTGGAGTCCTTCTATGCACACCTGGAGTTGGCGCTGGTGGAGATCGGCTTTCTCGAGCCGGCCAAGCCGCGGCACCTGATGAGTCGTCTGCGTCGGCTGTACGGGCGCAGCGGCGTCAGCAAGCTGGAAATGAATATCTTGCGCGGCATTCTGACGGAGACCGTCAAGGCCGCGCGTGGTCAGCACCATAGGCAGGGGAAATCTGATGTTTGAGCGCATGCGAGAAGATATCCAGAGCGTGTTCCATCGCGATCCGGCGGCGCGCAATACGCTGGAGGTGGTGACCTGCTACCCGGGCTTGCATGCGGTGTGGCTGCATCGCGTGGCGCACGCCTTGTGGGCGGCGGGCTGGAAGTGGCTGGCGCGGGTGGTGTCGAATTTCGGTCGCTGGTTGACCGGGATCGAGATTCATCCCGGGGCGAAAATCGGTCGGCGTTTCTTCATTGATCATGGCATGGGTATCGTCATTGGCGAGACGGCCGAGATCGGCAACGACGTCACGCTTTACCAGGGGGTGACCCTGGGTGGCACCAGCTGGAACAAGGGCAAGCGTCATCCGACTCTGGAAGATGGCGTGGTGGTCGGTGCCGGCGCCAAGGTGCTGGGACCCTTCACGGTCGGTGCGGGCGCGAAGATCGGCTCCAATGCCGTGGTGACCAAGGCGGTGCCGGCCGGGGCCACGGCAGTGGGCATTCCCGGGCGGATCATCGTCAAGGTCGATGGCGAGCAGGAGGCCAAGCGTCAGGCCATGGCCGAAAAGCTTGGCTTCGATGCCTATGGTGTCGGCCAGGACATGCCGGACCCGGTTGCGCGCGCGATCGGCCAGCTGCTCGATCACCTGCAGGCCGTCGACGGGCGCCTGGAGGGCATGTGCAGCGCGCTGACGGCTCTGGGTAGCGACTACTGCGCGAAGGAGCTGCCGGCGCTGCGGGACGAGGACTTCGCTGGCGTCTGCAAGGATCAGGACGACAAGCCGGCTGCGTGATGCGCGGCGCGCGGCATTTTGTTATGCTGCGCGCCCTTCGCGTCGCCTAATCCCGAGTAAAACCATAGGTCTTATAGTTGACTTAAATACTCGGGAATTGCATACTCGCGGCACACAGTGATCCCGTGGTAACCCTCCATGCGTCTGACCACCAAAGGCCGCTACGCCGTCACGGCAATGCTCGACCTCGCGCTTCACGCGCAGCATGGTCCGGTGTCCCTCGCCGACATATCCGAACGTCAGGGCATCTCCCTGTCCTATCTGGAGCAGCTGTTCGCCAAGCTGCGTCGTGGCAACCTGGTTTCCAGTGTGCGCGGCCCGGGCGGCGGCTATCAGCTGGCGCGTGACATGTGCGGCATTCAGGTGGCTCAGGTGATCGATGCGGTCAACGAGTCGGTCGATGCCACCCGTTGCCAGGGGCAGGGTGATTGCCATGCCGGCGACACCTGTCTGACCCACCATTTGTGGTGCGACCTCAGTCAGCAGATTCACGAATTCCTCAGTGGCATCAGCCTCGCCGACCTGGTGACGCGCCGTGAGGTGCAGGAGGTTGCTCAGCGCCAGGATCAGCGTCGCTGCAGCAGTGGCTTGATGCCGCATTTGGACAAGATTGAAGCGTCCACCGTCGATTGAATGCAAGGGCGCCGGGCTGCGAGGTCCGAGACCTGATAGGAGAGAGTCAATGAAATTTCCGATTTACCTCGATTATTCCGCCACCACGCCGGTCGACCCGCGTGTCGCCCAGAAGATGAGTGAGTGCCTGCTGGTCGATGGCAACTTCGGTAACCCGGCCTCGCGCTCCCACGTGTTCGGCTGGAAGGCCGAAGAAGCGGTGGAGAATGCTCGCCGTCAGGTCGCCGAGCTGGTCAATGCCGATCCGCGCGAGATCGTCTGGACCTCCGGTGCCACCGAGTCCGACAACCTTGCGATCAAGGGTGTGGCCAATTTCTACAGCAGCAAGGGCAAGCACCTGGTCACCTCGAAGATCGAGCACAAGGCGGTCCTCGACACCATGCGCCAACTGGAGCGCGAAGGATTCGAGGTCACCTACATCGAGCCCGGCGAAGATGGTCTGATCACCCCGGCCATGGTCGAGGCGGCGCTGCGCGATGACACCGTGCTGGTGTCGATCATGCACGTGAACAACGAGATCGGCACGATCAACGACATCGCCGCCATCGGCGAGCTGACCCGCTCGCGCGGCGTGCTGTTCCATGTGGATGCCGCGCAATCCACCGGCAAGGTGGAAATCGACCTGGAGAAGCTCAAGGTCGACCTGATGTCCTTCTCGGCGCACAAGACCTACGGCCCCAAGGGCGTCGGTGCGCTGTACGTGCGCCGCAAGCCGCGCGTGCGCCTGGAGGCCCAGACCCACGGTGGCGGCCATGAGCGTGGCATGCGCTCCGGCACCCTGGCCACGCACCAGTGCGTCGGCATGGGTGAGGCGTTCCGTATCGCCAAGGAAGAAATGGCCCAGGAAAACCAGCGTGTGCTGGCCCTGCGTGACCGCTTCTTCGCCCAGGTCGATGGCCTGGAAGAGCTGTACGTCAACGGCAGCCTGACGGCCCGCGTGCCGCACAATCTCAATCTCAGCTTCAACTATGTCGAAGGCGAGTCGCTGATCATGGCGCTCAAGGACCTGGCGGTTTCCTCCGGCTCGGCGTGCACCTCGGCCTCCCTGGAACCGTCCTACGTATTGCGCGCCCTGGGCCGCAACGACGAATTGGCGCACAGCTCCATCCGTTTCACCTTCGGTCGCTTCACCACCGAGGAAGAAGTCGACTACGCCGCGCAGAAGGTACGCGAGGCGGTCACCAAGCTGCGCGAGTTGTCGCCGCTGTGGGACATGTACAAGGACGGTGTCGATCTGTCGAAGATCGAGTGGGCAGCACACTAACTAGCGAGCTGCCGAAGAGCGGCACCTGATGAGAGAGGAATAGCAGCATGGCATACAGTGAAAAGGTCATCGACCATTACGAAAACCCGCGCAACGTCGGCAAGATGGACGCGGAAGACCCCAGCGTCGGTACCGGCATGGTCGGTGCGCCGGCCTGCGGTGACGTGATGCGTCTGCAGATCAAGGTCAACGAGCAGGGCGTCATCGAAGATGCCAAGTTCAAGACCTATGGCTGCGGTTCGGCCATCGCCTCCAGCTCCCTCGCTACCGAGTGGATGAAGGGCAAGACCCTGGATGAGGCCGAGACCATCAAGAACACCCAGCTGGCCGAAGAGCTGGCCCTGCCGCCGGTGAAGATTCACTGCTCGGTGCTCGCCGAGGACGCCATCAAGGCGGCCGTGCGCGACTACAAGCAGAAGAAAGGTTTGCTCTAAGGAGGTATGTCGATGGCTATCAGCATGACCGAAGCTGCCGCGCAGCACGTGCGCCGCTCCCTCGAGGGGCGCGGCAAGGGCGAGGGTATTCGCCTGGGTGTGCGTACGACCGGCTGTTCCGGCCTGGCTTATGTGCTGGAGTTCGTCGATGAGCCGGCCAGCGAAGACCAGGTGTTCGAGAGTCACGGCGTCAAGGTGATCATCGATCCGAAGAGCCTGGTCTATCTCGATGGCACCGAGCTGGACTTCGTCAAGGAAGGGTTGAACGAGGGTTTCAAGTTCAACAACCCCAACGTGCGCGGCGAATGTGGCTGCGGCGAGAGCTTCAACATCTGAGGCGCTTGTGGGAAGTCCTTGTCATTTTGCCCTGTTCGACCTGAAGCCGAGTTTCCGTCTGGACCTCGACGAGTTGGGTGCGCGTTATCGCGAGTTGGCGCGCACCGTCCATCCGGATCGATTCGCCGACGCCTCCGAGCGCGAGCAGCGGTTGGCCTTGGAGCGCTCCGCGAGTCTCAATGAGGCCTACCAGACGCTCAGGCATGCCCCGCAGCGAGCGCGCTACCTGCTGACCCTGAGCGGCCCCGAGCTGCCGCTGGAGGTCACGGTGCAGGATCCGGGTTTCCTGATGCAGCAGATGCACTGGCGCGAAGAGCTCGAGGATCTGCAGGACAGCGCCGATCTGGCGGGGGTGGCAGCGTTCAAGCGGCGCCTCAAGGTCGCTCAGGACGAGCTGAACGAAAGCTTTGCCGGCTGCTGGGACGATCCGGTGCGGCGCGAGGAAGCCGAGCGCCTGATGCGCCGGATGCAGTTTCTCGACAAGCTCGCCCATGAGGTGCGCCAGTTGGAAGAGCGCCTCGACGACTAACGCTTGCGCAGCTCGGCTGTGCACCTGAAATCCAGATAAGCATTTATTAATCATGGCCTTACTGCAGATCGCTGAGCCCGGACAGAGCCCCCAGCCACACCAGCGTCGATTGGCTGTGGGGATCGATCTGGGTACCACCAATTCCCTGGTCGCTGCCCTGCGCAGTGGCCTCTCCGAACCCCTGCCGGACGCCGATGGCCAGGTCATCCTGCCGTCCGCGGTGCGCTATCACCCCGATCGAATCGAAGTGGGCGAGGCCGCCAAGGCGGCCGCCTCCAGCGATCCGCTGAACACCGTGCTGTCGGTCAAGCGCCTGATGGGGCGCGGCCTGGAAGACGTCAAGCAGCTGGGCGAACAGTTGCCCTATCGCTTCGTCGACGGCCAGTCGCACATGCCCTTCATCGAGACGGTGCAGGGGCCGAAGAGTCCGGTCGAGGTGTCCGCCGATATTCTCAAGGTGTTGCGTCAGCGCGCCGAAGAGGCCTTGGGTGGCGAGCTGGTTGGCGCGGTGATCACGGTGCCGGCCTACTTCGACGAGGCCCAGCGCCAGGCGACCAAGGATGCCGCGCGCCTCGCCGGGTTGAATGTGCTGCGTCTGCTCAACGAGCCGACCGCGGCCGCCGTGGCCTATGGCCTGGACCAGCAGGCCGAGGGGGTCGTGGCGATCTACGATCTGGGTGGCGGTACCTTCGATATCTCCATCCTGCGCCTGACCCGCGGGGTGTTCGAGGTGCTGGCGACCGGCGGCGACAGCGCCCTGGGTGGCGACGACTTCGACCACGCCATCGCTGGCTGGATAGTCGAGCAGGCCGGCTTGTCCGCCGACCTCGACCCCGGTGCCCAGCGCAGCCTGCTCAGCACCGCCTGTACGGCGAAAGAGGCGCTGAGCGCCAACGCCGAGGTGGAGCTGAGTCATGGTGATTGGCGTGGCGTGCTCAGTCGTGAGCAGTTCGATGCGCTGATCGAGCCCATGGTGGCGCGCAGCCTCAAGGCCTGTCGGCGCGCCGTGCGCGATGCCGGCATCGAGCTGGAGCAGGTCGAGGCGGTGGTCATGGTCGGTGGCTCGACTCGAGTGCCACGGGTGCGTCAGGCCGTCAGCGAAATGTTCGGCCGCGAGCCCTTGACCGATATCGACCCGGACCAGGTGGTCGCCATCGGCGCGGCGATCCAGGCCGACACCCTGGCTGGCAATCAGCGCGGCGAGGGTGAAGAGCTGCTGCTGCTGGATGTGATTCCGCTGTCCCTTGGTCTGGAGACCATGGGCGGCCTGATGGAAAAGGTGATCCCGCGCAACACCACCATTCCAGTGGCGCGCGCCCAGGAATTCACCACCTACAAGGATGGCCAGACGGCCATGATGATCCATGTGCTGCAGGGCGAGCGCGAGCTGATCGGCGATTGCCGCTCCCTGGCGCGCTTCGAGCTGCGTGGTATTCCGCCCATGGTGGCCGGCGCGGCGAAGATCCGCGTGACCTTCCAGGTCGATGCCGACGGCCTGCTCGGGGTGTCGGCTCGCGAGCTGGCGTCCGGGGTGGAGGCGAGCATCCAGGTCAAGCCGTCCTATGGCCTGACCGATGGCGAGATCGCGCGCATGCTGCAGGACTCCTTCCAGCATGCCAGCGACGACAAGGTGGCCCGGGTTCTGCGTGAGCAGCAGGTCGATGCCCAGCGCCTGCTCGAGGCCGTGCAGGCGGCCCTGGAGGCCGATGGCGAGCGCCTGTTGAGCGCCGACGAGCGCCTGGCGATCGAGGCGCAGATGGACGAGTTGCGTGAGCTGATGGCGGGCAACGATGGCCTGGCCATCGAGCAGCAGACCAAGCGCCTGACCCAGTTGACCGACGCTTTCGCCGCGCGTCGCCTGGATGCCACGGTCAAGGCCGCGTTGGCCGGCCGTAGTCTTAACGAGATTGAGGAATAAGCATGCCGCAGTTGATTTTTCTGCCCCACGCCGAGCACTGCCCCGAGGGTGCGGTCATCGAGGTGGAATCGGGCGAGACGGTGCTCAATGCCGCCCTGGCCCATGGCATCGATATCGAGCATGCCTGCGAGAAGTCCTGTGCCTGCACCACCTGTCACGTGGTGATCCGCGAGGGCTTCAACTCCCTGGAACCGTCCGACGAGCTGGAGGACGACATGCTCGACAAGGCCTGGGGTCTGGAGCCCAATTCGCGGCTGTCTTGCCAGGCGGTGGTGGCGGATCAGGATCTGGTGGTGGAGATTCCCAAGTACACCATTAACCAGGTTTCCGAAGGTCACTGAACCCTTTAGTGAAGGAGCAGGTCATGAGTCTGAAATGGACCGATGTGCTGGAGATCGCCATCCAGCTGGCGGAAGCCAAGCCCGAAGTCGATCCGCGCTACGTGAACTTCGTCGATCTGCACCGCTGGGTGCTGGACTTGCCGGAGTTCTCCGACGATCCGCAGCGCGGCGGCGAGAAGGTCCTCGAGGCGATCCAGGCCGCCTGGCTCGAAGAGATCGACTGAGCCGGGCGCCGAGCCGGCGCCGCCCTACGCATTTAACCGGAACCCGCGTATAATTCGCGGGTTTAATTTTTCGCTTTAATCCCTGTTTCTGGAGTTTTTCATGGCTGTTCAACGTACCTTCTCCATCATCAAGCCCGACGCCGTTGCCAAGAACGTCATCGGTGAGATCACCACCCGTTTCGAGAAAGCCGGCCTGCGTGTCGTCGCTTCGAAGATGGTCCAGCTGTCCGAGCGCGAAGCCGCCGGCTTCTACGCCGAGCACAGCGAGCGCGGCTTCTTCAAGGACCTGGTTGCCTTCATGACCTCCGGTCCGGTCATCGTCCAGGTGCTGGAAGGTGAAGACGCCATCGCCAAGAACCGCGAGCTGATGGGCGCCACCAACCCGAAGGAAGCTGCCGCCGGTACCATCCGCGCCGACTTCGCCGTGTCCATCGACGAGAACGCCGTGCACGGCTCCGACTCCGAGGCTTCCGCCGCTCGCGAGATCGCCTACTTCTTCGCTTCCACCGAAGTGTGCGCACGCATTCGCTAAGGCGAACCATGCGAGGGTGAAGCCATGACTGAAGCTACCGGCAAGATCAACCTGCTGGGTCTGACCCAGCCAGAAATGGAGCAGTTCTTCGAGAACATCGGGGAGAAGCGCTTCCGTGCCGGCCAGGTGATGAAATGGATTCACCACTTTGGCGTCGATGACTTCGATGCCATGAGCAATGTGGGCAAGGCCTTGCGCGAGAAGCTCAAGGCCTGTGCCGAGATTCGCGGTCCGGAAGTGGTCAGCGAAGACATTTCCACCGACGGCACTCGCAAGTGGGTCGTGCGGGTGGCGTCCGGCAGTTGCGTCGAGACCGTGTACATTCCCCAGGGCGGGCGTGGCACCCTGTGCGTCTCCTCCCAGGCTGGCTGTGCCCTGGACTGCAGCTTCTGCTCCACCGGCAAACAAGGTTTCAACAGCGATCTGTCTGCCGCCGAAGTGATCGGCCAGGTGTGGATCGCCAACAAGTCTTTCGGCTCCGTGCCGGCGAAGATCGATCGCGCCATCACCAACGTGGTGATGATGGGCATGGGCGAGCCGTTGCTGAATTTCGACAACGTGGTCGCCGCCATGAAGATCATGATGGACGACCTCGGTTATGGCATCTCCAAGCGCAAGGTGACCCTGTCCACCTCCGGCGTGGTGCCGATGATCGACAAGCTGGGCGAGGTCATCGACGTGTCGCTGGCCCTGTCGCTGCACGCGCCGAACGATGAACTGCGCAACCAGCTGGTGCCGATCAACAAGAAGTACCCCCTGGACATGTTGCTGGCAGCCTGCAAGCGCTACGTGTCGCGTCTCGGCGAGAAGCGCGTGCTGACCATCGAGTACACCCTGCTCAAGGATGTCAACGATCAGCCGGCTCATGCTGAGGAAATGATCGCACTTCTCAAGGATGTGCCTTGCAAGATCAACCTGATTCCGTTTAATCCCTTTCCCCACTCTGGGTACGAACGGCCGAGCAATAATGCCATCCGCCGTTTCCAGGACCTGCTGCACAAGGCCGGGCACAACGTCACGGTGCGCACCACCCGTGGCGAGGATATCGACGCCGCCTGTGGTCAGCTGGTCGGTCAGGTCATGGATCGTACCCGCCGCAGTGCGCGTTATATCGCCGTGCGCGAATTGAGCAGCGAGGCGGATGCTTCGCCATCCGCCGCCGATCGAACCTGAAGAGAGGAAACCCATGACCCTGCGCCCAGCGCTGTTCTTGTTGTTCGCCGGCCTGCTGGCCGGATGCGTATCGACTGGCGATGTCGACCCGATGAGAACCGATAAGGGGCGCGACGAGGCGCGTGATGCCTATGTGCAGCTGGGTCTCGGCTATCTCCAGCAAGGCGCCAGCGGGCGTGCCAAGGTGCCGCTGAAGAAGGCCCTGGCCCTCGATCCTTCGAGTGCCGACGCCCACGCGGCCTTGGCCCTGGTGTTTCAGATCGAGATGGAACCCAAGCTGGCCGATGAGCACTATCGCAAGGCGCTGTCGCAGCGCGGCGATGACGCCCGTCTGCTGAACAACTACGGCAGCTTCCTGTTCGAGCAGAAACGCTACGAGGAAGCGCTGCAGCGCTACCAGGAGGCGGCTCGCGACAATCTCTATCCGGAGCGTTCGCGGGTGTTCGAGAACCTCGGTCTGACCGCCATGATGCTCAAACAGCGCGAGCAGGCGAAAACCTATTTCGAGCGTTCGCTGCGGCTCGACAGTCGCCAACCGCGGGCGCTGCTGGAGATGGCGCAGTTGCACTTCGAGGATCGGCAGTACGTGCCGGCGCGCCGCTACTACGAGAGCTACAGCGCACTGGCCGAGCAGAGTGCTCGCAGCCTGTTGCTGGGGGCCCGCCTGGCGGCGATCTTCGAGGACCGCGACCAGGCGGCCAGCCTCGGCCTGCAGTTGAAACGTCTTTATCCGGGGACCCCGGAATATCAGCAATACCTGTCGGAGCAAAGATGAAAGCGGCGCATTCCGAAGAAGCAGTGGCCCAGCAGGTCAATCCCGGCGAATCCTTACGCATCACCCGCGAAAGCAAGGGCTGGAGCATCGCCGAGGTGGCCGCGCAGCTCAACCTGACGCCCCAGCGCCTGGGGCAGATCGAAGACGGTGCCTTCGACAAGTTGCCGGGGCACACCTTCGCCCGCGGTTACATCCGCGCTTATGGCAAGTTGCTGGGCATGGACCAGGCGCGCCTGGTGCTGGAGTTCGATCAGTTCACCGGCAGCAACGCGGCGGGCAGCAGCGTGCACAGCCTCGGCCGCATCGAACAACCATTGAGCCACTCGCAGCACATCCTGCGTTTCGCCGTGCTGGCCGTGCTGGTGGTCCTGGCCGGGGCCGGCCTGTACTGGTGGCAGGAGCAGGCCCAGCGGGCGGCTGAGGAGCCGGCGAGCAGCTTCGAACATGTCGAAGTGGAAGGCGCCGACGGTACCACCCAGATCCATGTGCTGGACGAACCCGAAGACCAGGCGGTAGCCGAGGCCCAGCAGCCCAGCGAGCTCAATCTGTCCGCTACCGCGCTCGAGCCGGCACCGCAGACCGATGAGTCGGCGGCCGAGTCGAACGGCGATGCGGGCTTGGCCGAGCCGGTTGTGGCGGCGCCAGTCGCGCCGGCGCCGAGTCCAGCCGAACCTGCGCCGCAGGCGGCGGTGGCACCGACCCCCGGCGAGCCGGTCGCGCCGGCATCCGCCGCCGAGCAGCCGCCCGTGGCGGCGGCCGGCGAAGGCGTCGTCGAGCTGAGCTTTTCCGCCGATTGCTGGACCCAGCTGACCGATGCCAATGGCAAGATCCTGGTCAGCTCACTCAAGCGTGCCGGCGACAGCCTGCGGCTGGTTGGCAAGGCGCCGCTCGAACTGCGCCTGGGGTTTGCCCGTGGCGCCCAAGTCACCTACAACGGCCAGGCGGTCGATGTGGCGCCCTTCACAACCGGCGAAACCGCGCGCCTGAAACTGGGTGGGCAATAACATGCATTGCGAATCACCGATCAAGCGGCGTCAGTCGCGCAAGATCTGGGTCGGCTCGGTACCGGTGGGCGGCGATTCGCCCATCTCGGTGCAGAGCATGACCAACACCGATACCAATGATGTCGCCGCGACGGTCGCACAGATCCGCCGCCTGGAAGAGGCGGGTGCCGATATCGTGCGCGTCTCGGTGCCGGACATGGACGCCGCCGAGGCCTTCGGCAAGATCAAGCAGCAGGTCGCCCTGCCGCTGGTCGCCGACATCCACTTCGACTACCAGATCGCCCTGCGCGTGGCTGAGCTGGGGGTCGACTGCCTGCGCATCAACCCCGGCAATATCGGCCGCGAGGATCGCGTCCGTGCCGTGGTCGAGGCCGCGCGGGACAAGGGCATTCCGATCCGCATCGGGGTCAATGCCGGCTCCCTGGAAAAAGACCTGCAGAAGAAATACGGCGAGCCGACGCCCCAGGCCCTGGTCGAGTCGGCGCTGCGCCATGTCGAACACCTGGACCGCCTGAACTTCCCGGACTTCAAGGTCAGCGTCAAGGCCTCCGACGTGTTCATGGCGGTGGAGGCCTATCGCCTGCTGGCCAAGCAGATCGAGCAACCGCTGCACCTGGGCATCACCGAGGCCGGCGGCCTGCGCTCCGGCACGGTGAAGTCGGCGGTGGGCCTGGGCATGCTGCTGGCCGAGGGCATCGGCGATACCATCCGCATCTCCCTGGCCGCCGACCCGGTGGAGGAGATCAAGGTCGGCTTCGACATCCTCAAGTCGTTGCGGCTGCGTTCGCGCGGGATCAACTTCATCGCCTGCCCGAGTTGCTCGCGGCAGAACTTCGATGTGGTCAAGACCATGAACGAACTGGAATCGCGCGTCGAAGACCTGCTGGTGCCGCTGGACGTGGCGGTGATCGGTTGCGTGGTCAACGGCCCGGGCGAGGCCAAGGAAGCACATGTCGGCCTGACCGGCGGCACGCCGAACAACCTGGTGTATATCGACGGCAAACCGGCACAGAAACTGACCAACGACAATCTGGTGGATGAGCTGGAGCGGCTGATCCGCCAGAAGGCGGCCGAGAAGGTCGCCGCAGACGCCGCCTTGATCGTGCGCAGCTGAGCCTTCGCGCACCCGTAACAGCTAAGGAATAGAATTGAGCAAGTCCCTGCAAGCCATTCGTGGCATGAACGACATCCTGCCCGAGCAGACCCCCCTCTGGCGTTATTTCGAGGACAAGGTGGCGCGTCTGTTGGATGGCTACGGCTATCGGCAGATCCGCATGCCGATCGTCGAGTTCACCGAGCTGTTCAAGCGCTCCATCGGCGAGGTCACCGACATCGTCGAGAAGGAGATGTACACCTTCGATGATCGCAACGGCGACTCCCTGACCCTGCGTCCGGAAGGCACCGCGGCCTGCGTGCGGGCGGTGCTCGAGCACGGCCTGGCTGGTGGCGGGCAGACCCAGAAGCTCTGGTACATCGGCCCGATGTTCCGTCACGAGCGCCCGCAGAAGGGCCGCTATCGCCAGTTCCATCAGATCGGCGTGGAAGTGTTCAACATCGACGGTCCGGACATCGACGCCGAGCTGATCGTGCTGACCTGGCGCCTGTGGGGCCTGCTGGGGATCCGCGATGCGGTGACCCTGGAGCTGAACAGCCTGGGTACCAGCGAAGCCCGCGCGGTCTACCGCGAGGCGCTGGTCGACTACCTGTCGGCGCGCGCCGATCAGCTCGACGAAGACAGTCGCCGCCGCCTGACCAGCAATCCGCTGCGCGTACTCGACAGCAAGGTGCCGGAAACCCAGGCGCTGCTGGCCGATGCGCCCAAGCTGGCGGACTATCTGGACGAGGACTCGCGCACCCACTTCGAGGGCCTGAAGGCGCGCCTGGATGCTGCCGGCATTCCTTATGTGATCAATCCCAAGCTGGTGCGCGGCCTGGATTACTACAGCAAGACCGTGTTCGAGTGGGTCACCGCCAGCCTCGGTGCCCAGGGCACGGTCTGTGCCGGTGGCCGTTACGACGGCCTGGTCGAGCAGATGGGCGGCAAGCCGACGCCGGGCGTGGGCTTCGCCATGGGCATCGAGCGCCTGGTGCTGCTGATCGAGACGCTGGGCAAGGTACCAGCGGAGATCGCCCGTCAGGTCGATGTCTACCTGTGCGCCTTTGGCGAGCCGGCCGAGCTGGCCGGTCTGGCCCTGGCCGAGCGCCTGCGCGACCAGCTGCCGGGCTTGCGCCTGCAGGTCAACGCCGGCGGCGGCAGCTTCAAGAGCCAGCTGAAGAAGGCCGACAAGAGCGGCGCGCTCTATGCGTTGGTCCTGGGTGAAGACGAACTGGCCCAGCGAGTGGTAGGTTGCAAGCCGCTGCGCGACCAGGGCGAGCAGCAGACTATTGCCTGGGATGCTCTGGTCGAGCGCCTGGCACCCTGCCTCGAGCAGGCTTAAAGCATCAAGCACACGCCGATTTAGCGAACAGGAGTATTGGGGTGGAATCGCGTACCGAAGAAGAACAGCTGGCGTTGATCAAGGAATGGTGGCAGCGCAACGGCATGCCGTTGCTCACCGGCGCGCTATTGGCCCTGGTGGCGGTATTCGGCTGGCAGGGCTGGGAGCGATACCAGAGTAGCCAGGCGCAGAACGCCTCGATGCTTTACCAGCAGCTGCTGGAAACCGCACTCAATCCGAGTGGCGAGCCCGACGCGGCCAAGGTCGTCGAGCTGGGCAATCAGCTCAAGAGTGAATTCGGCGGCAGCCAGTACGCCCAGTACGGCAGCTTGTTCGTCGCCAAGGTCGCGGTCGAGTCCGGCAAGCTGGACGACGCGGCGAACGAGTTGCAGGCGATCGTCGATCAGCCGGCGGACAAGACCCTGGAAGAGCTGGCCCGTCAGCGTCTGGCCAGCGTGCTCGCCGCGCAGGACAAGACCGAAGATGCGCTGGCGCTGCTCGAGGGTGACGCCGCTGCGGCCTATCTGGCCAGCCGCGAGGAGCTCAAGGGCGACCTGCTGGCCAAGCTCGGGCGCGACGATGAGGCCCATGCCGCCTACCTGAAGGCCAAGGCCGCATTGGCGGAGGACGCCGCCGTGGGCGGTTTACAGATGAAGCTCGACGACCTGGCAAAAGGGGATGCGTGACGTGATGCGCTGGAAGAATGCCGCACTGCTGGCCCTGGCCGTTCTGGCCGTAGGTTGCAGCAGCAACAGTAAAAAGGAATTGCCGCCGGCCGAACTCACCGACTTCGAGGAAGAGGTGGTGCTGCAGGAGGAGTGGAGTCGCTCGATTGGCGAAGGCCAGGGTGACACCTTCAACATGCTGGTTCCGGCCGTCGACGGCGAGCGCATCTTTGCCGCCGACGTCGAAGGCCTGGTCATGGCGCTCGACCGCCTGAGCGGCAAGGTGCTCTGGAAGCAAGAACTCGACGCCCCGGTTTCCGGCGCGGTCGGCGCCGGCTATGGCCTGGTCCTGCTGGGTACGCTGAAGGGCGAGGTGATTGCCCTGGACGCGTCCAGCGGCGATGAGAAATGGCGCTCGCGGGTGACTAGCGAAGTGCTGGCGGCGCCGGCTGTCAACGGCGACGTGGTGCTGGTGCAGACCCAGGACGATCGCCTGATCGCCCTCGATGCCGACACCGGCAATCAGCGCTGGATCTTCGAGAACACCCCGGCGGTGCTGACCCTGCGCGGCACCGGTAGCCCGGTGCTGACCAACCGTCTGGCGATTGCCGGGCTGTCCAGTGGCAAGGTCATCGCCATCGACACCCAGCGCGGCCTGCCGGTCTGGGAGCAGCGCGTGGCGATTCCCCAGGGGCGCTCGGAGCTTGATCGGGTGGTAGACATCGACGGTGGCCTGCTGCTGTCCGGCGGCACGCTCTATGTCGTGAGCTACCAGGGCCGCGTGGCGGCGCTGGAGCTGGAGAGCGGCCGCGTGCTCTGGCAGCGCGAGGCGTCCAGCTCGGTCGGCGTGGCCCAGGGCTTCGGCAACGTCTACGTCAGCCTAGCCAACGGCAGCGTCGAAGGCATCGACGAGCGCAGCACCTCGGCGCTGTGGAACAACGATGCATTGGCCCGTCGCCAACTGTCGGCGCCGGAAGTGTTCTCCAGCTATGTCGCCTTCGGGGACCTGGAGGGTTACCTGCACCTGATCAGCCAGGTCGATGGTCGCTTCGTCGGCCGCAAGCGGATCGACAGCGACGGCCTGCGCGCTCGCCCGCTGGTGGTCGGCAACTGGCTGTACGCCTATGGCAACGGTGGCAAACTGGTCGCGCTGACCATCAAGTGACCGAGCGCTAGAGGGCTTGGCTATGCTGCATGGCGACGCCGTGCAGCGGGGCGGCCCCAGTTGTGAATTCGGCCGCTGCCCTGGCAGCGGCCTTTGTATTTTCTGAAATAACGTAGTGGAGAGCCTAATGGTTCCCGTAATTGCCCTGGTGGGTCGTCCGAACGTCGGCAAGTCCACCCTCTTCAACCGCTTGACCAGGACCCGCGACGCCATCGTCGGTGACCTCTCCGGCCTGACCCGCGATCGCCAGTACGGCGAAGCCAAGTGGCAGGGGCGCACCTATATCGTCATCGACACCGGGGGCATCTCCGGTGACGAGGAGGGGATCGACGCGAAGATGGCCGAGCAGTCGCTGCAGGCCATCGAAGAGGCCGATGCCGTGCTGTTCCTGGTCGACGCCCGGGCCGGGCTGTCGGCCTCCGACCAGATGATCGGCGAGCACCTGCGCAAGCGTAACAAGCACAGCTTCCTGGTGATCAACAAGGTCGACAACCTCGACCCCGACCTGGCTCGCGCCGAGTTCAGCCCCCTGGGCATGGGCGAGGCCCTGGCCATTGCCGGCGCCCACGGCCGCGGCATCAGCCAGATGCTCGAGGCGGTGCTCGGCGGTTTCCCCAAGGACGAGGGCGAGCCGCAGGAAGGCGAGGAACTCGAAGTGGTCGCCGAGGGCGAGGAAGCCAAGCGCATTCCCGGACCGAGCGAGAAGGACGGCATCAAGCTGGCGATCATCGGCCGGCCCAACGTCGGCAAGTCGACCCTGGTCAACCGCATGCTCGGCGAAGACCGGGTGATCGTCTATGACCAGGCCGGCACCACCCGCGACAGCATCTACATCCCCTTCGAGCGCGACGACGAGAAGTACACCCTGATCGACACCGCCGGCGTACGCCGTCGCGGCAAGATCTTCGAGGCGGTGGAAAAGTTCTCGGTGGTCAAGACCCTGCAGGCGATCCAGGACTCCAACGTGGTGGTGTTCGTCATGGACGCCCGCGAAGGGGTGGTCGACCACGACCTCAATCTGCTCGGTTTCGTGCTGGAAAGCGGCCGCGCCCTGGTCATCGCCCTGAACAAGTGGGACGGCATGGAGCCGAGCGAGCGCGACTACGTGAAGACCGAGCTGCAGCGCCGGTTGTTCTTCGTCGACTTCGCCGACATCCACTTCATCTCGGCGCTGCACGGCACCGGCGTCGGCCACCTGTACAAGTCGGTGCAGGCCTCGTTCCAGTCGGCCATCACCCGCTGGCCCACCAGCCGCCTGACCCAGATCCTCGAGGACGCGGTGCGCGAGCACCAGCCGCCGCTGGTCAATGGCCGGCGCATCAAGCTGCGCTACGCCCACCTCGGCGGCGCCAACCCGCCGCTGATCGTGATCCACGGCAACCAGGTCGAGTCGGTGCCGCGCGCCTACTCGCGTTACCTGGAGAACACCTACCGGCGCGTGCTCAAGCTGGTCGGCACGCCGATCCGCATCGAGTACAAGGGCGGCGAGAACCCCTACGAGGACAAGAAGAACACTCTGACCGACCGTCAGGTCAACAAGAAGCGCCGGCTGATGAGCCACCACAAGAAGGCCGAGAAGAAGCGCAAGGACAAGAAGCGCTGATTCTGCCCGTCCGGCTCGAACGGAAGGCGCCTGCGGGCGCCTTTTTCGTGTCCGGTCGATCGGCTATCCTGGCTCATCGGCACCGCCAGCCGTTCGCGGTGATCAGCAGGAAGACCTCATGTTCAACAGCAAGCTGCCGACTGTCGGCACCACCATCTTCACCCGCATGTCCCAGCTCGCCGCCGAGACCGGCGCCCTCAACCTGTCCCAGGGCTTCCCCGATTTCGACGGCCCCCAGGCGCTGCGCGACGCGGTCGGCCGGCACATTGCCGCCGGCCACAACCAGTATGCACCGCTGGCCGGGCTGCCGGCGCTGCGCGAGCAGGTGGCGGCGAAGATCGCCCGCAGCTATGGCCGCACGGTCGACATGGACAGCGAGGTGACCATCACCCCGGGCGCCACCCAGGCGATCTTCTGCGCCATCCAGACGCTGATCCACCCGGGCGACGAGGTCATCGTCTTCGACCCCTGCTACGACAGCTATGAGCCCTCGGTGGAGCTGGCCGGCGGCCGCTGCGTGCACGTGCCCCTGGCGCTACCGGATTTCGCCATCGACTGGCAGCGCCTGGCCGACGCGCTGAGCCCCAGGACCCGGCTGATCATCCTCAACAGCCCGCACAACCCCAGCGGCGCGCTGATTTCCCGCGCCGACCTGGACCGCCTGGCCGCGCTGATCCGCGACCGCGACATCTACCTGGTCAGCGACGAGGTCTACGAACACCTGGTGTTCGACGGCGCCCGGCACGCCAGCGTGCTGGCCCACGAGGAGCTGTACCAGCGCGCCTTCGTGGTCAGCTCGTTCGGCAAGACCTATCACGTCACCGGCTGGAAGACCGGCTACGTGGTATCGCCGCCGGCGCTCACCGCCGAGCTGCGCAAGGTGCACCAGTACGTGAGCTTCTGCGGAGTGACGCCGCTGCAGTGGGCGCTGGCCGACTTCATGGCCGAGCACCCCGAGCATGTCGAGGAGTTGCCGGCCTTCTACCAGGCCAAGCGCGACCTGTTCTGCGACCTGCTCAAGGACTCGCGCTTCAGCTTTCAGCGCGCCCCCGGCACCTATTTCCAGCTGGCCGACTATTCGGCGATCCGTGATGACCTGGACGATGTCGCCATGGCCGAGTGGCTGACCCGCGAGCATGGTGTGGCGACCATCCCGGTGTCGGTGTTCTACCAAGAGCCGCCCAAGGACCTGCGCCTGGTGCGCTTATGCTTCGCCAAGCGCGAGGACACCCTGCGCCAGGCCGCGGAGAAGCTATGCGCGATCTGACGGCGTTACCCGACCTGCAGTTGGCCCTGGTGCAGAGTGCACTGGCCTGGCACGATCCGGCCGCCAACCGGGCGCACTTCGAGGCGCTGCTGGAACAGGCCGCTGGCGCCGATCTGGTGGTGCTGCCGGAGATGTTCAGCACCGGCTTCACCATGGACTCGGCCAGCCTGGCCGAGCCCGAGGACGGTCCCAGCACTGTCTGGCTGCAGGAGCAGGCCCGCCGCCTGCAGGCGGTGGTCACCGGCAGCCTGATCATCCAGGCGGCCGACGGCAGCTACCGCAACCGCCTGCTCTGGGCGCGCCCGGACGGCTCGCTGGCGCACTACGACAAGCGCCACCTGTTCCGCATGGCCGGCGAGCACAAGCATTACGCCGCCGGCGAGCAGCAAGTGCTGCTGGAGCTCAAGGGCTGGCGGGTCCGTCCGCTGATCTGCTACGACCTGCGCTTCCCAGTGTGGAGCCGCGATCCGCGCGACACCGACTTGCTGCTCTATACCGCCAACTGGCCGGCCGCGCGGCGTCACCACTGGAACCGCCTGCTGCCGGCGCGGGCCATCGAGAATCTGTGCTACGTGGCGGCGGTCAACCGCGTCGGCGAGGACGGCAAGGGCCATGCCTACAGCGGCGACAGCCAGGTGCTGGATTTCCAGGGCGAGACCCTGCTCAACGCCGAAGCCGCTGCTGGCGTATACCGCTTGGCCCTGTCGGGTGCCGATCTGGCCGCGTACCGCGAACGTTTCCCCGCCTATCTGGATGCCGATGCCTTCGAGCTGCAGCCATAGCCTGGGTGTGGCGTAGCGATATCCCAAGCCAGTGGCAACGCTGCGCTCGAGTCATGCAGCAGATGCGACAGCGCCAGCCAGCATACGCAGCGCCCGTAATCCGGATTGCGTTATATAAGCAAACGCCGGGCAGAGCCCGGCGTTTTTGGTGCAGTCCGCGCTATCAGGCGGCCTGTTCGGCGGCCTGACCCATGGCCCGGTTAAGGGCGCTAAACAGGGCGCGGAAGCTGGCGGTGGTCAGGTTCTCGTCGATGCCCACGCCGTGCAGGGCTCGCCCGCCATTGACCCGCAGCTCGATATAGGCCGCGGCCTTGGCGTTGGTGCCGGCGCCTATGGCGTGCTCGCAGTAGTCCATGATCTCCACGTCCACCGGCAGGCCGGCCACCAGTGCCTCCAGGGGGCCCTTGCCGATGCCACGCCAGTGCTGGCTTTCGCCGTCGCTGACGATTTCCACGTCGACCGCGCTGGTGCCGTTCTCTTCCTGCAGGCGATGGCCCTTGAGGGTGTAGGGCGCACTGGCTTGCAGGTATTCGCGATCGAACAGCTGGTAGATCTGCGCGGCGCTCATCTCCAGGCCCAGGCGGTCGGTTTCCTTCTGCACCACCTGGCTGAACTCGATCTGCATGCGCCGCGGCAGGCTGATGCCGTATTCCTGCTCCAGCAGGTAGGTGATGCCGCCCTTGCCGGACTGGCTGTTGACGCGGATCACCGCCTCGTAGCTGCGGCCGATGTCGGCCGGGTCGATCGGCAGGTAGGGTACCTCCCAGACACCATCCGGGTCCTGCTGGGCGAAGCCCTTGCGAATGGCGTCCTGGTGCGAGCCGGAGAAGGCGGTGTGGACCAGGTCGCCGACATAGGGATGGCGCGGGTGCACCGGGATCTGGTTGCACTCCTCGACCACCTTGCGCACCGCGTCGATGTCGGAGAAATCCAGGCCCGGGTGGATGCCCTGGGTGTAGAGGTTGAGCGCCAGGTTGACCAGGTCGACGTTGCCGGTGCGCTCGCCGTTGCCGAACAGGCAGCCCTCGACGCGGTCGGCGCCGGCCATCAGGCCCAGTTCGCTGGCGGCCACGCCGGTGCCGCGGTCGTTGTGGGTGTGCAGGCTGATCAGCACGCTGTCGCGGCGGCTGATATGGCGGCAGAACCACTCGATCTGGTCGGCGTAGACGTTGGGTGTGGACACTTCCACGGTGGCCGGCAGGTTGAGGATGGCCTTGTTCTCAGGGGTTGGCTGCCAGACGTCGAGCACCGCGTCGCAGACCTCGACGGCGAACTCCAGCTCGGTGGAGGTGAAGATCTCCGGCGAGTACTGGAAGGTCCACTGGGTGCCCGGCTGCTGTTCGGCCAGGTCCTTGATGATCCGCGCGGCATTCACCGCGATGTTCACCACCCCGGCCTTGTCCTGGTTGAAGACGATGCGGCGGAACGAGGGCGCGGTGGCGTTGTAGACGTGGACGATGGCCTTCTTCGCGCCCTTGAGCGACTCGAAGGTGCGGGTGATCAGGTCTTCGCGGGCCTGGGTCAGCACCTGGATGGTGGTGTCCTCGGGGATATGCCCGCCCTCGATCAGCTCGCGGACGAAATCGAAGTCGGTCTGCGAGGCGGAGGGGAAGCCCACTTCGATCTGCTTGATGCCGACCTGCACCAGGGTCTTGAAGAAGCGCATCTTCTTCTGCGCGTCCATCGGCTCGATCAGCGACTGGTTGCCGTCGCGCAGGTCAGAACTGCACCAGACCGGCACTGCGGTGATGGTCTTCGACGGCCAGGTGCGGTCTGGCAGGTCGATGGCGGGAAAGGCGCGGTACTTGCTGGACGGGTCTTTGAGCATGCTCATGGGGAAATCCTTGTGGGCGGCGGCCGCTGAAGGGCCAGGCAATATCGGCAAGATCAGGAAGGGGGGGCGTTAGTCACGCAGTCGCTGGCTGACCAGGCAGAGGTTGGCGTGTTGCCGCAGCAGGATGAGGGTATGGGTAGCGTTCATGGCTTCAACCCTACCTATTTGAGGTAAATGCTGGCAAGCATTGTTGAAAAATTGGCAGAAGTCGTCGTTTGAGTGTCTATGTTGGTTGCCAGTTGCGAGAAGGCGCGCTGGAATGCCGACCGATTGCGCGGCGCTTTTGTCCCGGGGCGGCCTGTGCCCGGGCCGGGGCCGGGGCTCAGGTGGGCGCTCAAGAGGAGGCGCTTGCCGGCGGCAGCGGGCGGCCCAGTTCGCGCATGTCCGAGCCGCTCGGATGCTGGAACACGCGCAGGCCGAATTCCGGCAGGATCGCCAGCATGTGGTCGAAGATATCCGCCTGGATGCCCTCGTAACGCGCCCAGGCGGTGGTGTTGGTGAAGCAATAGAGCTGCAGCGGCAGGCCGTCTGCGGTCGGGCTGAGCTGGCGCACCAGCTGGGTCATCTCCTGATGGACCCCGGGATGTTGGCGCAGGTACTGCTCCACGTAGGCGCGGAAGGTGCCGATATTGGTGACGCGGCGGGTGTTGACCGGCTCGCGGCCGGCGTCGGCCAGGGCGTCGTTCCATTCCTGCAGCTCGCGCTGCTTGTCTTGCAGGTAGTCGCTGAGCAGGCGGAAGCGCCCCAGGCGCTCGATCTGCTCCTGGTCGAGGAAGGCGATGCTGGTCTGGTCCAGGTACAGGTTGCGCATGATCCGCCTGCCGCCGCATTCCTGCATGCCGCGCCAGTTCTTGAACGGGTCGCTGATGAAACGCTTGGTCGGGATGCTGGTGATGGTCTTGTCCCAATTTTGCACCTTGACCATGTGCAGGGCGATGTCGATGACGTCGCCGTCGGCATTGAGCTGCGGCATCTCCACCCAGTCGCCGACCCGGATGATGTCGTTGGAAGAGATCTGCACGCTGGCCACCAGCGACAGCAGGGTGTCCTGGAAGATCAGCATCAGCACCGCGGCCATGGCGCCGAGGCCGGACAGCAGGATCAGCGGCGAGCGGTCGATCAGGCTGGCGACCATGAGGATCGCG
This sequence comes from Pseudomonas sp. LPB0260, assembly GCF_013388395.1. Lineage (NCBI taxonomy): Bacteria > Pseudomonadati > Pseudomonadota > Gammaproteobacteria > Pseudomonadales > Pseudomonadaceae > Pseudomonas > Pseudomonas sp. LPB0260. Next base: position 2,359,121 of record NZ_CP058247.1, read on the forward strand.
GCGATGGCGAAGATCACGATCTTGAGCAACTGCAGGTAGCCCTTGATCGGCTTGAGATGGGCGTCCGGGCGGCGCTGGTAAAGGGTGTTGAGCAGGCTCAGGGTGCCGCTCATGGCCAGGGCCACGGTCAGCACGATAAAGGCGCTGCAGACGTTGTCGACCACGGTCACCGCGGCATCGGGCAGGTGCGGCACCAGGTGGATGCCACTGGAGAGAATCAGCGCCGGCACTATGTTGGCCAGGCGCGCGCTGATCTTCGACTCCGACAGCGCCTTGTCCTGCCCCAGGGGCGTGGCCTCGAGCGCGCGATAGAGGCCGCGCAGGAGGATGCGCTTGACCAGCCAGTTGGCGATCCAGGCGCCGAGCACCAGCAGACCCAGGCTGATCAGGCTGTGCAGGTGCGGGTAGCGCTCGAGCCATTCGAGGGTGGCGGCGTAGTGTTGCTTCATGACGATCCTCGTTTGCTGCGTGTGAAGGCCGCGCAGGGCGAGCGCCTCGAGTCTGGCTCAGTGCGCGGAGGTCGAGGGCAGGCGGGCGACGAGGGCGCACCTTAACAAAGCGGGCCGGCGTTTGCCGTTACCGCTGTCTTGCGAGGTATTGCAGCTAGGGCTTGAAGGCGCCGATAAAGATCGACGGGTCGATGCGCGCATCGTTCAGGCTCACATTCCAGTGCAGGTGCGGCCCGGTGGCGCGGCCAGTGGCGCCGACCTTGCCGAGCACGCCGCCACGCGGCAGCTCCTGCCACAGCTTCACGTCGATCGCCGAGAGGTGGCAGAACATGCTGATCAGGCCCTGGCCGTGGTCGACGAACACCGTCTTGCCGTTGAAGAAGTAGTCGCCGATCAGGATCACCTGGCCCGCCGCCGGCGCCTTGACCGGGGTGCCACGCGCGGCGGCGAAGTCCAGGCCCGAATGGGGGTTGCGCTCCTCGCCATTGAAGAAGCGGCGCAGGCCGAAGGGGCTGGACAGCGGCCCGTCGACCGGCCTGTCGAACAGCAGGTTGCTCGGCTGGCGCGGGCTGAACTGGCGATAGGCGCGGGTCTGTTCGTCCAGCTCGCGCTCGATGCGCTTGAGGTTGGTCGGGTTGGGATTGACCTGCTGCTGGTTCTTCAGGGTGATGCGCTGCTCGGCATAGGCGCGGCCGCCGACCTGGAAGCTGTGCCGCCGGCCGTCCACCTCGATCTGCTGGCTGCCGGGGCGGACGCTCAGGGGCAGGCCGACGATGGCGATCCAGCGCTGGCCGTCCTCGTGAATCACCAGCAGCGGTTTGCCTTGGTAGGTGGCGCGTGGCGCCGTGGCGGCCGGGCCGAGATCGACCACGGCGACCCCGCCCGGCACGGGCTTGTTCAGCAGGCGGCTGATGAAGCCCTCGGCCTGGGTGGGCAAGGCGAGCAGGAGGGTGATCAGCAGTGGGATGAGGCGCATGGTGTACTCCCGGGCAGGGTGGTTGACGCGCTGTTCATCCACCATCGGTAAGGGTCAATCCAGCAGCGACAGGGTCGCCGGCTGTACATGGTTGTCTTCGACCCGCACGTCCAGCTCGCCCTCGCCCAGGCGGGCCTTGAGGCGCTGGCCCGGCTGGGTGTCGCCTGCCCTGCGGATGGCCCGGCCGCGCTCGTCGAGGAGGATGCTGTAGCCGCGGCCCAGGGTCGCCAGGGGGCTGACCGCATTGAGCGTCTGCATCTGGCTGTGCAGTTGCAGGCGGCGCTCCTTGAGGCCTTCGCGCATGGCCCGCGGCAGGCGCTCGGCGAGGCTGGCCAGGCGCTGGCGCAGGAGCTGCAGGGCGCGTTCCGGGTGCTGGCCGGCCAGGCGGGTCTGCAGGCGCGCCAGGCGTTCCTGGCGGGCGGTCAGCTGGCGCGTGAAGGCTCGCTGCAGGCGCATCTCCAGGTCATCCAGGCGCTGCGCCTGCTGGCGCAGGCGTTCGCCGGGGTGACGCAGGCGCCGACGCAGGCCATCCAGTTGCATGTGTTCGCGCGCCAGGCGGCCCTTGATGTAGAGCAGCAGGCGACGCTGCAGGCCGTGCAGGCGCTGCACCAGCTCGCTGGAGTCGGGCGCCAGCAGCTCGGCGGCGGCCGAAGGCGTCGGTGCCCGCACGTCGGCGACGAAATCGCTGATCGAGACGTCGGTCTCGTGACCCACGGCGCTGACGATGGGGGTGGCGCAGGCGTCGATGGCGCGGGCCACCGCTTCTTCGTTGAAGCTCCAGAGGTCTTCCAGGGAGCCGCCACCGCGCGCCAGGATCAGCGCATCGAAGCCCCGGCGGTCGGCCAGTTGCAGGGCTCGAACGATCTGTCCAGTAGCCTCGCGGCCTTGCACAGCGGTGGGGATCAGGGTCAGTTCGACCTGCGGCGCGCGGCGGCGGAACACGCTGACGATGTCGCGAATCACCGCGCCGGTGGGCGAACTGACGATGCCGATGCGCCGCGGGTGGGCGGGCAGGGCAACCTTGCGCTCGGCGGCGAACAGGCCTTCACCGCTGAGCTTTTCCTTCAGTGCCTCGAAGGCCAGGCGCAGGGCGCCGTCGCCGGCCGGCTCCACCGCATCGAGGATCAGCTGGTAGTCGCCGCGCCCCTCGAACAGCGAGACCTTGCCGCGCACCTTCACCGCCAGGCCGTCGCGCAGTGCCTGGCGCACCCGCGCGGCGTTCTGCCGGAACAGCGCGCAGCGCACCTGGGCCTGGCTGTCCTTGAGGGTGAAATAGATGTGCCCGGAGGCTGGCTTGGCCAGGTTGGAAATCTCGCCCTCGACCCAGATACTGGCGAACACGTCCTCCAGCAGCAGGCGGGCGCGGTTGTTGAGCTGGCTGACGCTGAGCACCTCGCGGTCGAGGTTCAGGCGCTGGAAGGGGTCTTTGATCATGGCCGGCATGATAAAGGCTTTGCCGGGCCGGCCATAGGCCGCCGGCCTTGACCGCTGCGCCAGTGGCATTAAGCTGCGCGCCTTTCCTGCAGAGTGGGTCGCTCCATGGCTGAACAACAGACCATCCTCGTGCCGCGTATATCCAGCTTTCCCGGGCATGAGGCGCGGGCGCGGGCGATCGTCCGCTGGCTGGTGCAGCAGGGCATAGTCGATGAGCGGCTGAGCACCTGCGGCGGCCTGGGCAATCGCATGGCCCATGCCATCGGTCCCGGCGCGCGGCGGGTGGTCGAACGCCCGCAGCTGCTGCCCTTCGACCGCCCGGCCAATGGCCTGGAGATCGTCAGCAAACGTTGCATCTATACCCCGACCAGGGACTTTCTCGAGGAAGCCGGCTGCCCCGAGTGTCGCCAGGAAATCGGCGAGGCGCTGTTCGACAGCCTGGAGGAGTGGATGCCCGGGCGCACCGACAACTTCATCTGCCCGGAGTGCGGCCATGAGGACGACGTCAACGGCTTCCTGTTCCTGCAGCCTTGCGCCTTCTCCAACCTGGGCTTCGTCTTCAACGGCTGGGGCGCCGCCGGGTTCAGGCAGAGCTTTCTCGATGAGTTCGCCGAGCGCCTCGGTCATCCCGTCGCGCAGGTCCACGTCGACCTGTGAGTAGCCGGCAGGGGCTGCAGCTCGTCGCCCGGCCTGGCGCCCCTGAGCCTACGGTGCATTCTTTGCATTGAGTGGACGAGGTCGCCTGGGTATAATGGCGCGCTTCCAATTTTCCCGTCTGGGAGCCCCCGCCATGCTGCGTATCAGTCAAGAAGCCCTTACCTTCGACGACGTTCTACTTATTCCTGGTTATTCCGAAGTTCTGCCGAAGGATGTCAGCCTCAAGACTCGCCTGACCCGTGGCATCGAGCTGAATATCCCGCTGCTGTCCGCCGCCATGGACACCGTCACCGAGGCCCGTCTGGCGATCGCCATGGCCCAGGAAGGCGGCATCGGCATCATCCATAAGAACATGACCATCGAGCAGCAGGCTGCCGAAGTGCGCAAGGTCAAGAAGTTCGAGGCCGGCGTGGTCAAGGACCCGATCACCATCGAGGCCGACGCGACCATTCGCGACCTGTTCGAGCTGACCCGGCAGAACAACATCTCCGGCGTGCCGGTGCTGTCCAACGGCGACCTGGTGGGCATCGTCACCTCCCGCGACGTGCGCTTCGAGAACCGCCTGGACGCCACCGTGCGTGAAGTGATGACGCCGAAAGAGCGTCTGGTCACGGTCAAGGAGGGCGCCGACAAGGAGACCGTGCGCGAGCTGCTGCACAAGCACCGCATCGAGAAGGTGCTGATCGTCGACGACGGCTTCAACCTCAAGGGCATGATGACCGTCAAGGACATCGAGAAGGCCAAGGCCTACCCGCTGGCCAGCAAGGACGATCAGGCTCGCCTGCGCGTCGGCGCCGCGGTGGGCACCGGCGCCGATACCGGCGACCGGGTCGCCGCGCTGGCTGCCGCCGGGGTCGATGTGATCATCGTCGACACCGCCCACGGCCATTCCAAGGGCGTGATCGACCGGGTGCGCTGGGTCAAGCAGAACTTCCCCGAAGTCCAGGTGATCGGCGGCAACATCGCCACCGGCGACGCCGCCAGGGCCCTGGTCGAGGCCGGCGCCGACGGCGTCAAGGTCGGCATCGGTCCGGGTTCGATCTGCACCACGCGCATCGTCGCCGGTGTCGGCGTACCGCAGATCTCCGCGGTGGCCAACGTCGCCGCCGCCCTGGCCGGCAGCGGCGTACCGCTGATCGCCGACGGCGGCATCCGCTTCTCCGGCGACCTGTCCAAAGCCATCGTGGCCGGCGCCTCGGCGGTGATGATCGGCTCCATGCTGGCCGGCACCGAAGAGGCGCCGGGCGAGGTCGAGCTGTTCCAGGGCCGCTCCTACAAGGCCTACCGCGGCATGGGGTCGCTGGGGGCGATGTCCCAGGCCCAGGGCTCCTCGGATCGCTATTTCCAGGATTCCTCCGCCGGTGCCGAGAAGCTGGTGCCCGAGGGCATCGAGGGCCGGGTGCCCTACAAGGGCGCCATGGCGGCCATCGTCCACCAGCTGATGGGCGGCCTGCGCGCCTCCATGGGCTACACCGGCTGCGCGACCATCGAGGAGATGCGCACCAAGCCTGAGTTCGTGCGCATCACCGGTGCCGGCATGGCCGAGTCCCATGTGCATGACGTGCAGATCACCAAGGAAGCGCCCAACTACCGTGTTGGGTAACGCCACAGAGTTGCTATGAAGTCACGGGGCTGTTCGATTCAGCCCCGTGTCATTTGTGAATTCCGCTACGAGAGACGGCCATGGCCCATCCTGATATTCACGCCCACCGCATCCTGATCCTGGATTTCGGTTCCCAGTACACCCAGCTGATCGCCCGCCGCGTGCGCGAGATCGGCGTGTATTGCGAGTTGCACCCCTTCGACATGAGCGACGAGGACATCCGCGCCTTCGCCCCGCGCGGCATCATCCTCGCCGGCGGCCCCGAGTCGGTGCATGCGGCTGACAGCCCGCGCGCGCCGCATGCGGTGTTCGACCTCGGCGTGCCGCTGCTCGGTATCTGCTACGGCATGCAGACCATGGCCGAGCAGCTGGGCGGCAAGGTGCAGGGCTCGGACATCCGTGAGTTCGGCTACGCCCGCGTCGACGTCGTCGGCAAGGGTCGCCTGCTCGACGGCATCGAAGACCATGTCGACGACGATGGCGTGTTCGGTCTGGACGTGTGGATGAGCCACGGCGACAAGGTCACCGCCTTGCCGGAAGGCTTCCATATCCTCGCCAGCACCCCGAGCTGCCCGATCGCCGCGATGTCCGACGACGAGCGTCGTTACTACGGCGTGCAGTTCCACCCGGAAGTGACCCACACCAAGCAGGGCGGTCGCATCCTCTCGCGCTTCGCCCTGGATATCTGTGGCTGCGAGGCGCTGTGGACGCCGTCGAATATCGTTGAGGACGCCATCGCCCAGGTGCGCGCCCAGGTCGGCAGCTCCAACGTGCTGCTGGGGCTGTCCGGCGGTGTCGATTCCTCGGTGGTCGCGGCCCTGCTGCACCGCGCCATCGGTGATCAGCTGACCTGCGTGTTCGTCGACAACGGCCTGCTGCGCCTGCACGAGGGTGAGCAGGTGATGGCCATGTTCGCCGAGAACATGGGGGTCAAGGTGATCCGCGCCAACGCCGAGGAGCAGTTCCTCGGTAACCTGGCCGGCGAGGCCGACCCGGAGAAGAAGCGCAAGATCATCGGCCGTACCTTCATCGACGTGTTCGATGCCGAGGCCAGCAAGCTGCACGACATCAAGTTCCTCGCCCAGGGCACCATCTACCCGGACGTGATCGAGTCGGCTGGCGCCAAGACCGGCAAGGCCCACGTGATCAAATCGCACCACAACGTCGGCGGCCTGCCGGAGGAAATGAACCTCAAGCTGGTCGAGCCGCTGCGCGAACTGTTCAAGGACGAGGTGCGCAAGATCGGCCTGGAGCTGGGCCTGCCCTACGACATGGTCTACCGCCACCCGTTCCCGGGCCCGGGTCTGGGCGTGCGCATCCTCGGCGAGGTGAAGAAGGAATACGCCGACCTGCTGCGTCGCGCCGACCACATCTTTATCGAGGAGCTGCGCAACTTCGACTGGTACCACAAGACCAGCCAGGCATTCGTGGTGTTCCAGCCGGTCAAGTCGGTCGGTGTGGTCGGCGATGGCCGTCGCTACGCCTGGGTCGTGGCCCTGCGCGCGGTGGAAACCATCGACTTCATGACCGCACGCTGGGCGCACCTGCCCTACGAGCTGCTGGAGAAGGTCAGCAACCGCATCATCAACGAGATCGAAGGCATCTCCCGCGTCACCTACGACGTGTCGAGCAAGCCGCCTGCCACCATCGAGTGGGAGTGATCTGAACGACAAGGGCAGCCCAGGCTGCCCTTGTCGCATCTGCAGATTGCCGGGCCGCCGCTGGCGATCAGGCTCGCCAGCGGCGCCGCTTAAATGAGAAGATGTTGCAATTGAGTGTCCGGATACGGTCCGGTACGCGACTTTCCCAGATTTCATTCGGGCCACGGAACTGAACATGTCCTTTACCCGCAGACAGATGCTGGCCGGCCTGGCTGGGCTCGGTGTGGTCGGCCTCGGTGCCGGCGGCGTGCGCTATTGGTTGGGGCGGCCGCTGGTCGCCGCCGAGTACGATTACCAGCTGATCGCCGCGCCGCTGGACCTCGAGCTGGTGCCGGGACATCTCACCCCGGCCTGGGCCTTCGGGGGGCAGGCGTCGGGCATGGAGATCCGCGCCAGGCAGGGCGAGTGGCTGCGGGTGCGCTTCATCAATCGCCTGGAGGTGCCGACCACCATTCATTGGCACGGCATCCGTCTGCCGCTGGAGATGGACGGCGTGCCCTATGTCTCGCAGTTGCCGGTGCTGCCGGGCGAGTACTTCGACTACCAGTTCAAGACCCCGGATGCCGGCAGCTTCTGGTATCACCCCCATACCACCAGCAGCGAGCAGCTCGGCCGTGGCCTGGTCGGTCCGCTGATCGTCGAGGAGCGTGAGCCGACGGGCTTCGTGCACGAGCGCACGCTGTGCCTGAAGAACTGGCACCTGGACGAGCAGGGCGCCTTCAGCGCCTTCAGCGTGCCACGCCTAGCGGCGCGCGAGGGCACCCGCGGGCGCCTGAGTACGGTCAACGGCGCCCATGCGCCGACGCTGCGGTTGCCGGCCGGGCAGGTGGTGCGCCTGCGTCTTATCAATGTCGACAACACCGTGACCTACCGGCTCAACCTGCCGGACGCCGAGGCGCGCATCTACGCCCTGGATGGCAACCCGGTCGAGCCGCGGCCGCTGGGCGAGGAGTACTGGCTGGGCCCCGGCATGCGCCTGGATCTGGCGCTCAAGGTGCCGGCCGCCGGCAGCGAGCGGGCCCTGCGTAACGGTCCGCTGCGCCTGGCGACGATCCAGAGCACGGCCAGCGATGCGCCGCTCGGCGACTGGCCGCCGGCCTTGCCGGCCAACCCGGTGGCCGAACCGGACCTGGCCAGCGCGGAAACCCTGAGCTTCAACTTCGAGTGGGCGGCGATGCTCTCGCAGAATGCCGAGCAGGCCGGCTACCGCTATTGGCAGATCAATGGCCAGGCCTGGAACATCAATGACAAGACCTGCGCAGACCGGCCCATCGCCACCCTGAAGCGCGGCGGCCACTACATCTTCGTGTTGCGCAACATGGCCCAGTACCTGCACCCGATTCACCTGCACGGCATGACCTTCAAGGTGCTGGATTCGGATCGGCGCCAGATCACCCCGTACTTCACCGATACCTACCTGCTGGGCAAGAACGAGACGGCGCGCATCGCCCTGGTCGCCGACAATCCCGGGGTGTGGATGTTTCATTGCCATGTCGTCGATCATATGGAAACCGGCCTGATGGCCGCGATTCAGGTGGTGTGATGCGTCAGCCGAAAATCATCGACCGCAGCCAGGATCAGCATTTCATGCGCGAGGCCCTGGCGTTAGCCGCCGAGGGGGCGGCGCTCGGCGAGGTGCCGGTCGGCGCCGTGCTGGTGCTGGGCGGCGCCGTCATCGGTCGCGGCTTCAACTGCCCGATCTCCACCCACGACCCCAGTGCCCATGCCGAGATGGTGGCGATTCGCGCGGCGGCGCAGGCACTCGGCAATTACCGCCTGCCCGGCAGCACCCTGTATGTGACCCTGGAGCCGTGCAGCATGTGCGCGGGCCTGATCGTCCACTCGCGGGTCGAGCGGGTGGTGTACGGCGCCACCGAGCCCAAGGCCGGGGTGGCGATGAGTCGCGGCGAGTTCTTCAGTCAGGGCTTTCTCAACCATCGGGTGCTGATCGAGGGCGGGGTGCTGGCGCAGGAGTGCAGCGAGTTGCTCAGCGCCTTCTTCAAGGCCCGCCGCGGCGCGCGTTAGGGCTCAGAGCGGGGGCAGCTCGTCGCGCGGCGGGTTCTTGTTGACGCCCGGCACGTGCATGCCGGACTCGGCCACCTGGGTGCCTTCCAGTTGTGGCTGCGTGACCCAGGTGAGGATGTCGTAGTAGCGGCGGATGTTGCGCACGAAGTGCACAGGCTCGCCGCCGCGGGCGTAGCCGTAGCGCGTCTTGCTGTACCACTGCTTCTGCGCCAGGCGCGGGAGGATCTTCTGCACGTCCAGCCACTTGTCGGGGTTCAGGCCCGCGGCCTCGGTGAGCTTGCGCGCGTCCTCCAGGTGGCCGGCGCCGACGTTGTAGGCGGCCAGGGCGAACCAGGTTCGGTCCGGCTCGACGATGCTGTCGGGCAGTTGCTTCTTCACCTTGACGATGTACTTGGCGCCGCCGTCGATGCTCTGTTTGGGATCGAGGCGGTTGGATACGCCCATGGCCTGGGCGGTGCGCAGGGTCAGCATCATCAGGCCGCGCACCCCGGTCTTGGAGGTGGCGGTGGGTTGCCACAGCGATTCCTGATAGCCCATGGCGGCGAGCAGGCGCCAGTCCACGCCCTCGACGCGGGCGGCTTCGCGAAAGTACTTTTCGTAGCGCGGCAGGCGCTGCTGCAGGTGTTTGGCGAAGGTATAGGCACCGACATAGCCGAGTACGTCGACATGGCCGTAATAGCGTTCGGTCAGGCGTTTGAGGGTGCCGTTTTCCTGGGCGCGGGCGAGGAAGGCGTTGATCTCGTCCAGCAGGCTGCTGTCCTCGCCGGGGGCGACCGCCCAGCCCAGGCCCTGGGAGTCGCCGAAGTCGAAGGCGACGCGCACGTTGGGGAAGTACACCTGGTTCATCGCCAGCTCGTTGGAGTCGACCAGGGTCAGGTCGATCTGTCCTTCGTCGACCATGCGCAGCAGGTCGACCACCTCCACCTCGGCCGATTCCTCGTACTTCAGTTCCGGCAGTTCGGCCTTGAGCGCCGCCAGTTGCTCGGCGTGACTGCTGCCCTTGAGCACCAGGATGCGCTTGCCGAGCAGGTCCTGCGGGCGGGTCGGACGCTGCTGGGCGTTGCGATAGATGACTTGCGGGGTGATCTGCAGGTAGGGGCGGGAAAACCGAGCGATCTGCTGCCGTCCGTCGCTTGCCACCAGGCCGGCGGCGGCCAGTACCGGCCCCTTGGCCTCGCCGAGGCGGGCGAACAGCTGGTCGAGGTTGTCGGCGGTCTCGATCTGCAGCTCGACATCCAGGTCGCTGGCGAAGCGCTTGAGCAGTTCGTACTCGAAGCCGGTTTCGCCGTTGCGGTCCTGGAAATAGGTGGACGGGCTGTTGCGGGTGATCACGCGCAGCACGCCGTCCGCCTGGACGCGCTCGAGGGTGCTGGGTTCTTCAACACAGCCGCCGAGCAGCAGGAGGATCCCGATCGCTGACAGCCAGCTGGCGCAGCGGGAGCGGAACGCGGATTGGGCAAACATTACCGCAGTATACGCAAAGCACCCGGCGCGCCATATCTCGACAGCAGCAACCTTCTCTGCTAGCGCTCGAGGCGCCGCACAGGCTGCGCTACGGGTGCCGCGGCGCGCTGCTTTAGGCTAGAATGCACGGCCTCAAAGTACACCCCCTTCCCAGAGGCTGTCCCCGATGTTGATCCTGCGCGGCGCTCCCGCCCTTTCTGCTTTCCGCCACGGTAAATTGCTCGAGCAACTGACCGGCAAAGTACCTGCTGTGACCGGGCTGTACGCCGAGTTCGCGCATTTTGCCGACGTCACCGATGTGCTCGGCGCCGACGAAGAGCGGGTGTTGGCCCGTCTGCTGAAGTACGGCCCGAGTGTGCCGGTGCAGGAGCCCAACGGCCGCCTGTTCCTGACCATCCCGCGCTTCGGCACCATCTCGCCCTGGTCGAGCAAGGCCAGCGACATCGCCCGCAACTGCGGCCTGGCGAAGATCCAGCGCATCGAGCGCGGCATTGCCTACTACGTGGCCGGTGAGCTGAGCGCGGTCGAGGCCGAGCAGGTCGCCGCCCTGCTGCACGACCGCATGACCCAGCTGGTGCTGGACACCCTGGAAGGCGCCGCGGCGCTGTTCAGCCATGCAGCGCCCAAGCCGCTGACCGCAGTGGACGTGCTCGGCGGCGGCCGCGCCGCCCTCGAGCAGGCCAACGTCGAGCTGGGCCTGGCCCTGGCCGAAGACGAGATCGACTACCTGGTGCAGAGCTTCAATGACCTGGGGCGCAATCCCCATGACATCGAGCTGATGATGTTCGCCCAGGCCAACTCCGAGCACTGCCGCCACAAGATCTTCAACGCCAGCTGGGATATCGACGGTCAAGCCCAGGAAAAATCCCTGTTCGGCATGATCAAGAACACCTACCAGATGCACAGCGAAGGCGTGCTGTCGGCCTACAAGGACAACGCCGCGGTGATCGTCGGCCACAAGGCCGGGCGCTTCTTCCCGAACGGCGAGACCCGCCAGTACGGCGCGGTCGAAGAGCCGGTGCACATCCTGATGAAGGTGGAGACGCACAACCACCCGACCGCCATCGCACCCTTCCCGGGCGCCTCCACCGGCTCCGGTGGCGAGATCCGCGACGAAGGCGCCACCGGTCGCGGCGCCAAGCCCAAGGCCGGTCTGACCGGCTTCACCGTGTCCAACCTGCAGATCCCCGGTTTCGAGCAGCCCTGGGAAGTGCCCTACGGCAAGCCCGAACGCATCGTCACCGCGCTGGACATCATGATCGAGGGTCCGCTCGGCGGCGCCGCGTTCAACAACGAATTCGGCCGCCCGGCGCTGACCGGCTACTTCCGCACCTTCGAACAGGCGATCAGCACGCCGCGCGGCGAAGAGGTACGCGGCTACCACAAGCCGATCATGCTGGCCGGCGGCATGGGCAACATCCGCGGCGAGCACGTGCAGAAAGGCGAGATCACCGTCGGTGCCAAGCTGATCGTGCTCGGCGGCCCGGCCATGCTGATCGGCCTGGGCGGCGGCGCCGCCTCGTCGATGGCCACCGGCACCAGCTCGGCCGACCTGGACTTCGCCTCGGTGCAGCGCGAGAACCCGGAGATGGAGCGGCGCTGCCAGGAAGTCATCGACCGCTGCTGGCAGCTCGGTGACAAGAACCCGATCGCCTTCATCCACGACGTCGGCGCCGGCGGCTTGTCCAACGCCTTCCCCGAGCTGGTCAACGACGGCGGCCGCGGCGGACGATTCGAGCTGCGCAACGTGCCCAACGACGAGCCGGGCATGGCGCCGCTGGAAATCTGGTGCAACGAGTCCCAGGAGCGCTATGTGCTAGCGGTCGACGCCGCCGATTTCGAGCGTTTCAAGGCGATCTGCGAGCGCGAGCGCTGCCCGTTCGCGGTGGTCGGCGAGGCCACCGAAGAGCCGCACCTGACCGTCGCCGACAGCCATTTCGGCAACAACGCCGTGGACATGCCGCTCAACGTGCTGCTTGGCAAGGCGCCGCGCATGCACCGTTCGGCCTCCCGCGAGGCCGAGCTGGGCGATGACTTCGATGCCGGCAGCCTGGACCTCGAAGAGTCCGTCAGCCGCGTGCTGCGACACCCGGCCGTGGCCAGCAAGAGCTTCCTGATCACCATCGGCGACCGCACCATCACCGGCCTGGTCGCCCGCGACCAGATGGTCGGTCCCTGGCAGGTGCCGGTGGCCGATTGCGCGGTCACCGCCACCAGCTTCGACGTCTACACCGGTGAAGCCATGGCCATGGGCGAGCGCACGCCGCTGGCCCTGCTCGACGCCCCGGCGTCCGGGCGCATGGCGATCGGCGAGACCCTGACCAACCTGGCGGCCTCGCGCATCGAGAAGATTTCCGACATCAAGCTGTCGGCCAACTGGATGGCCGCCGCCGGTCATCCGGGCGAAGACGCGCGCCTGTACGACACGGTCAAGGCCGTCGGCATGGAGCTGTGCCCGGAGCTGGGCATCACCATTCCGGTGGGCAAGGACTCGATGTCGATGAAGACCCGCTGGCAGGACGCGGGCGCCGAGAAGAGCGTCACCGCGCCGCTGTCGCTGATCGTTACCGGCTTCGCCCCGGTCAGCGACATCCGCCAGACCCTGACCCCGCAGCTGCGCATGGACAAGGGCGAGACCGACCTGATCTTGATCGACCTGGGCCGCGGACAGAACCGCATGGGCGCCTCGATCCTCGCCCAGGTTTACGGGCAGATCGGCCGCCAGGCGCCGGATGTCGACGATGCCGAAGACCTCAAGGCGTTCTTCGCGGTGATCCAGGGCTTGAATGCCGACGGCCACCTGCTGGCCTATCACGACCGCTCCGACGGCGGCCTGCTGGTCACCGCGCTGGAGATGGCCTTCGCCGGCCACTGCGGCCTCAACCTGCAGCTCGACGCCCTGGCCGATGGCCGCGAGGAGCTGGCCGCGGTGCTGTTCAACGAGGAACTGGGCGCGGTGATCCAGGTGCGCCAGGATGCCACGCCGGACGTACTGGCGCAGTTCAGCGCCGCCGGCCTGGGTGACTGCGTGGCGGTGATCGGCCAGCCGCTCAACAACGCCGAGGTCAGGATCAGCTTCGACGGCCAGGCGGTGTTCGACGGCGAGCGTCGCCTGCTGCAGCGCCAGTGGTCCGAGACCAGCTACCAGATCCAGCGCCTGCGCGATAACGCCCAGTGTGCCGATCAGGAGTTCGATGCGCTGCTCGAAGAGGACAATCCGGGCCTGAGCGCCAAGCTGGGCTACGACGTCAACGAGGACATCGCCGCGCCCTATATCAAGAAGGGTGTGCGTCCGCAGATCGCCGTGCTGCGTGAGCAGGGCGTCAACGGTCAGGTGGAGATGGCCGCGGCCTTCGACCGCGCCGGCTTCAATGCCATCGACGTGCACATGAGCGATATCCTCGCCGGTCGCGTCGACCTTGAAGCCTTCAAGGGCCTGGTGGCTTGCGGCGGCTTCTCCTATGGCGACGTGCTCGGCGCCGGCGAGGGCTGGGCCAAGTCGATCCTGTTCAACAGCCGCGCGCGCGACGCCTTCCAGGGCTTCTTCGAGCGCAGCGACAGCTTCGCGCTGGGCGTGTGCAACGGCTGCCAGATGCTGTCGAACCTGCATGAACTGATTCCCGGCAGCGAGTTCTGGCCGCACTTCGTGCGTAACCGCTCCGAGCAGTTCGAGGCCCGGGTGGCCATGGTCCAGGTGCAGGAGTCGGCGTCGATCTTTCTGCAGGGCATGGCTGGTTCGCGCATGCCGATTGCCATCGCCCACGGTGAAGGCCATGCCGAGTTCGAGAGCGAAGAGGCGCTGCTGGAGGCCGATCTGTCGGGCTGCGTGGCCATGCGTTTCGTCGACAGCCACGGCAAGGTCACCGAGACCTATCCGGCCAACCCCAACGGTTCGCCGCGCGGGATCACCGGCCTGACCAGCCGTGACGGCCGGGTCACCATCATGATGCCGCACCCGGAGCGGGTGTTCCGCGCCGTGCAGAACTCCTGGTGCCCGGACGACTGGCAGGATGACGCCGGCTGGCTGCGCATGTTCCGCAACGCCCGGGTATGGGTGGACTGATGCCCATGGCGCGGAATCAGGTTCTCTGGTTCCGCGCCTCTCGAGCGCGTTCGTCCCGTCCGTCGGTACAGGGCGGCCGTCGCGCCATGACTGTCACGCCGCCCTGCCGGTTGCCGGGGAATGATTCCGCTGCTCGTCTACTCTTTAATCTGTGAGGGAGGTCCGGGCTCGCCGGCAACCTTTGGCGCCGCCAGGCGGCTGCGCTCGGTTCGGCGAGGCTTGTTGGGCCCAGCTGCGGAGATCGCGATGTACAAGCTGTGTTTCTACGTGCCGGAAAGCCACCTGGAGGCGGTAAAGCAGGCAGTCTTCGCTGCCGGCGGCGGGCGCATCGGCGGCTATGACAGCTGCAGCTGGCAGGCCCTCGGGCAAGGCCAGTTCCGCCCCTTGGCCGGCAGCCAGCCGTATCTTGGGCAGACCGGCCGGCTGGAGCAGCTGGCGGAGTGGAAGGTCGAGCTGGTGGTGGCCGATGAGTTGATCCATGACACGGTCAAGGCGCTCAAGCACAGCCATCCCTACGAGACACCGGCGTTCGAGGTGTGGCGCCTGTCCGATCTGCAGTTCTAGTTCGGCTAATGCCAAAGAAAGGCGCCGCAAGGCGCCTTTTTCATGCCCGCAGCTCAGGCCGTGGGCTCAGGGGCGGATCTCGATCAGGGTGCCGTCCTTGACCAGTTGCCACACCTCGCGCATGTCGTCGTTCTTCATGGCGATGCAGCCCTCGGTCCAGTCCAGGGTGTGGAAGAACCACTCCGGATACTCCTCGTCCAGGGGCGTGCCGTGGATCATGATCATGCCCCCGGCAGGCACGCCCTGTTCGCGAGCGCTGGCCAGGTCGCGGGCGTTGGGATAGGAGATGTGCAGGGACAGCTGGTACTTGTCGCTGGTCTTGCGCCAGTCGATCCAGTAGAGCCCCTCCGGCGTGCGCTTGTCGCCCTCGCGCTGCTTGGCGCCATTGGGTTGCTTGCCCAGGGAGATGCGATAGGACTTGAGTGGCTGGCCGCGGCTGATCAGCTGCAGCTTGCGCTCGGATTTGACCACCAGCACCTTGTCCACGCTGGGGCCGTCGAGGCTGGTGGTGGTGCTGGCCTGGGCGGGTAGGGCCAGGGACAGGCAGAGCAGGGCGAGCAACCGGCGCATGGGGGTATCCAGGGGTCAGAGTGGTTTCTTGTAATGCGCGCGCAACGCTTCCAGGGGCTCGTTGCGTACCGGATACACGTGCTCCCGGCGGTCGGCGAAGAAGCATTCTAAGGTACGGCCCACGGTCGGGAAAGCCAGCTCTGACCAAGGGATATCGCCTTCGTGAAACAGCTGTACCTCGAGGCTTTCCTCGCCCACGGCGAAATCCAGATCGACCAGCTCGGCACGGAAGAACAGGTACACCTGGTTGATGTGCGGCAGGTCGAACAGGGTGTAGAGGGACAGGTCGCGCACCCGGGCGCAGGCTTCTTCCTGGGTTTCCCGGGCCGCCGCCTGCTCCAGGGTCTCACCGTTCTCCATGAAACCGGCGGGCAGGGTCCAGTAGCCACGCCGCGGCTCGATGGCGCGACGGCACAGCAGCACCTGCTCGCCCCAGATCGGCAGGCAGCCGGCGACGATGCGCGGATTCTGATAGTGAATGGTATGGCAGTGTTCGCAGACGTAGCGCAGGCGATTGTCGCCGGCGGGAACGCGCTGGCTGACCGGGTTGCCGCAATGGCTGCAGAACTTCATGCCGATTCCTCCGGGCTCATGAGCTATCTTGGCGCGCCAGCAGGCCTGGCGGCAAGCGCCGTGGGCGATGCGCTCGAGCGGCCGGAGCAACCGGCCAGGTCGGCGGGACTTGGGTGGCGGTCGGCTTTCATGCGATTATCCGGGGCAGAAGAACAAGCTCGAGAGTGCCCATGCTGGACGAGTTACTCCACCGCGTGCGCGGACACCGACCGCGTCTACTGGAGGCCGACCGCGACTTTCCTGAGGCGGCGGTGCTGGTGCCGATAACCCGTAGCGACGAGCCGGAGGTGGTGCTGACCCTGCGCGCCAGCGGGCTGTCCACCCACGGCGGCGAGGTGGCCTTTCCCGGCGGTCGCCGTGATCCGGAAGACCCTGACCTGATCCACACCGCCCTGCGCGAGGCGGAGGAGGAGATCGGCCTGCCGCCTGGCCTGGTCGAAGTGATAGGGCCGCTCAGCTCCGTGGTGTCGCGCCACGGCATCCACGTCACGCCCTATGTCGGCCTGGTGCCGGACTACGTCGAGTACCAGGCCAACGACAGCGAGATCGCCTCGGTATTCTCGGTGCCGCTGGCGTTTTTTCGCGACGATCCGCGGGAGGTGACCCATCGCATCGACTACCTCGGCCAGAGCTGGTATGTGCCGAGCTACCGCTATGGCGAATACAAGATCTGGGGGCTGACGGCGATCATGCTGGTCGAGCTGGTCAACCTGTTGTACGACGCCGAGATTGCCCTGCACCAGCCGCCCGCGCATTTCATCGCGCTCAACTGAACCGCAAGACGAGGAGCAGCCCATGATGTACCGCCTGGGACAGGTGCAGGTCGAAGCCCACCCCGACAGTTGGGTGGCGCCAAATGCCACGCTGGTCGGCAAGGTCAGGCTCGAGGCGCAGGCCAGCGTCTGGTTCAACGCGGTGTTGCGCGGCGACAACGAGCTGATCCATATCGGCGAGCAGAGCAACGTGCAGGACGGCACCGTGATGCACACCGACATGGGCTTTCCGCTGTCCATCGGCAAGGGCGTGACCATCGGCCACAAGGCCATGCTGCACGGCTGCTCGGTGGGCGATTACAGCCTGATCGGCATCAATGCCGTGGTGCTCAATGGCGCCAAGATCGGCAAGTACTGCATCATCGGCGCCAACACCCTGATCGGCGAGGGCAAGGAGATTCCCGACGGTTCGCTGGTGGTCGGTTCCCCGGGCAATGTGATCCGTACCCTGAGCGCGGAACAAAAGAAGATGCTCGAGGCCAGCGCCGCCCACTATGTACGCAACGCTCAGCGCTATGCCCGCGAGCTGGCCGAGCAGGCGCCATGACCCGCGCGGATCGCCCGGTCGCCTCGCCCTGCGTGCAGATTTGCGCATTGGATGACGAGGACATCTGCATCGGTTGCCAGCGCAATGTCGCCGAAATTACCCGTTGGAGCCGCATGGACGACGGCGAGCGGCGACAGGTGCTGGCGCTCTGTCATGAGCGTGCCAGGGCCAAGGGCGTGCTGCTGTAGGAGTGCGGCCTGCCTGTCGCTACATGGTTGTTCCCCTCTTATATACGTAACCTCTCGAGGATGAGTTATGCCCCGTATCGGAACCCCGCTGTCGCCGAGTGCGACCCGCGTCCTGCTCTGTGGCGCTGGCGAATTGGGCAAGGAAGTGGTGATCGAGTTGCAGCGCCTGGGCGTCGAGGTGATCGCCGTGGATCGCTACGCCAACGCCCCGGCCATGCAGGTGGCCCATCGAAGCCATGTCCTGGATATGCTCGACGGTGCGGCGCTGCGTGCGGTTATCGAGCTGGAGCGGCCGCACTACATTGTCCCGGAGATCGAGGCGATCGCCACGGCGACCCTGGTCGAGCTGGAAGCCGAAGGCTATACGGTGATACCCAGCGCGCGGGCCGCGCAGTTGACCATGAATCGCGAGGGTATCCGCCGCCTGGCGGCCGAGGAACTGGGACTGCCGACTTCGCCCTACCAGTTCGCCGATTCCCTCGAGGAATGCCGTGAGGCCGTGCAGGCGTTGGGCTTTCCCTGCCTGATCAAACCGATCATGAGTTCCTCGGGCAAGGGCCAGTCGCTGCTCAGGAGCATCGACGATTTTCCGGCGGCCTGGGACTACGCCCAGGCGGGCGGACGGGCCGGCAAGGGCCGGGTGATAGTCGAGGGCTTCGTCGACTTCGACTACGAAATCGCCCTGCTTACCGTGCGTCACGCCGGCGGCACCACCTTCTGCGCGCCGGTCGGTCATCGCCAGGTCAGGGGTGATTACCAGGAATCCTGGCAGCCGCAGCCGATGAGCGCCAGGGCCCAGGCCGAAGCCGAGCGCATCGCCCTGGCGGTTACCGCCGCGCTGGGTGGGCGCGGGCTGTTCGGCGTCGAGCTGTTCGTCAAGGGCGACCAGGTGTGGTTCTGCGAGATTTCCCCGCGGCCCCACGACACGGGTCTGGTAACCCTGATCTCCCAGGACTTGTCCGAATTCGCCCTGCATGCGCGGGCCATCCTCGGCTTGCCGATTCCGGCGATCCGCCAACTGGGGCCCTCGGCTTCGGCGGTGGTGCTGGCCGAAGGCGAGTCGCAGCAGGTGCGTTTCGGCAATCTCGGCATGGCCCTGGCCGAGCCGGACACCGCCTTGCGCCTGTTCGGCAAGCCGGAGGTCAGGGGCCAGCGCCGCATGGGCGTGCTGCTGGCTCGCGACGAGTCGCTGCAGGCGGCCCGTGACAAGGCGGCCCGCGCGGCCCGGGCGGTCAGCATCGAGCTGTGACGGGCTGGCGCGAACTGGGTTGGTGGCTGCTGCTGGTGCCGGCGCTGCCGCTGCTCGTGCCGCTGGCCCTGCATACCCGTTGCCAGGCGCTGCGCTTGGCGCCGGCAGCGGGACCGACGCACGGGATGGCGGGTGCCGAATTGCCCGGGCAGCCCGTTCGCCTGCTGGTGCTCGGTGAGTCGACGGTGGCCGGGGTCGGCGTCAGTTGCCTGCAGCATGCCCTGGTCGGCTGCCTGGCGCAGGCCCTGTGCGAGCGCCATGGGCGGCCGGTCGTCTGGCGCGCCTGCGGCGAAAATGGCATTACCGCGGCACAGGCCCGCCAGCGCCTGCTGCCGCAGGGGCTGGCGGACGCGCCGGAGCTGGTGCTGCTGGTCTTCGGGGTCAACGACAGTACCGGGCTGACCTCGATGGGGCGTTGGCAGCTGGCGCTTGGGGGGATGGCCGAGGCGTTCCGCTCACATGGTGCGCGGGTGGCCTTCAGTGCGGTGCCGCCCTTGCAGCACTTTCGCGCCTTGCCCTGGCTGCTGCGGGCGTTGCTCGGTGCGCGGGCGGCGTTGCTGGATGCGCGCCTGCGCCGGGTGGCGCGGCTGGTGGAGGCTGACTACTGTTCGGTGAGCCTGCCGTTCTCCCCGCAATACCTCGCGCTGGATGGCTACCATCCGTCCGCGCTGGGCTATCGGCTGTGGGCGCAGGGGCTGGCCGAGCGCCTTACTCTTCCGGGGACTCCGGCTGCGGCGTAGCGCTGGCCTGCCAGACGCGCACGCTCTTCACGCGGTTCTCCGAGGATTGCAGGATTTCCAGGCGGTAGGGGCCGATTTTCAGGCATACCGTGCTTTCGGGAATGCTTTCCAGCGCCTCGGTGATCAGGCCGTTGAGGGTCTTGGGGCCGTCGCAGGGCAGGTGCCAGTCGAGGGCCTTGTTCACCTCGCGGATATAGGCGGCGCCGTCTATCACCTGGGTGCCGTCTTCCTGGGGGTGGATGTCTGGACTGCGCAGGCTGTCCTGGTTGTTGAAGTCGCCGACTATCTCTTCGAGGATGTCCTCCAGGGTGACGATGCCGATCACGTCGCCATACTCGTCGACCACTATACCGATGCGTCGCTTGTGCTTCTGGAAGTTGAACAGCTGGGTCGACAGTGGCGTGCTTTCCGGCACGAAGTAGGGCTCGTTGCAGGCGCCGAGCAGGGCCTCCTTGGTCAGCTGGTCGTGGCTGAGCAGGCGGGCGATCTGGCGCATGTGCACCACGCCCTCGATCTGGTTGATGTCCTCGCGGAACACCGGCAGGCGGGTGTGCGGGGTGGTGCGCAGCTGGGCGATGATGGTCTCGAGGTCGTCTTCCAGGTCGATGCCGACCACCTCGTGGCGCGGGATCATGATGTCGTTCACCGTGACCTTCTCCAGGTCGAGGATGCCCAGCAGCATGCTCTGGCGGTTCTTCGGCAGCTCGTGGCCGGACTCGCGCACCACGCTACGCAGTTCCTCGGTGGTCAGGCTGTCGCTGCTCTTGCTCGCGGGGTCGACGCCGAGCAGGCGCAGCAGGCCGTTGCTGATCCAGCTGAGCAGCACCACCAACGGATAGAGCAGCTTGAGCAGCAGCAGCAGCGGCAGGCTGAACGGATAAGCGACCCGCTCCGGGTGCAGGGCGGCCAGGGTCTTCGGGGTGATCTCGCCGAAAATCAGCAATGCGATGGTCAGGCCGATGGTGGCGATGGCGATTCCCGCTTCGCCCCACAGCTGGATGGCCAGCACGGTGGCGATGGCCGAGGCGAGGATGTTGACGAAGTTGTTGCCGATCAGGATGGTGCCGAGCAGCCGATCCGGGCGGCTCAGCAGGTCGCTGACCCGCTTGGCGCCGCGATGCCCTTCTTTCGCCAGGTGGCGCAGGCGGTAGCGATTGAGGCTGAGGATGCCGGTCTCCGAGCTGGAGAAGAAGGCCGAACAGGCCAGCAGGAAGATCAGCAGGCCGAGCAGGAAACCGGGGTGTACGTTGTCCACGGAGAAGGGCCTAGATATGCAGGATGAATTCGCGGACCAGTTTGCTGCCGAAATACGCCAGCATCAGCAGGCAAAAGCCCGCCAGGGTCCAACGGATGGCCTTGTGTCCGCGCCAGCCGAGCTGATGGCGCCCCCACAGCAGCACCGCGAAGACCACCCAGGCGAAGCTGGAGAGGATGGTCTTGTGCGCCAGGTGTTGGGCGAACAGGTCGTCGAGAAACAGCGCGCCAGACAGCAGTGACAGCGACAGCAGTGCCCAGCCGGCCCAGAGGAAGCCGAACAGCAGGCTTTCCATGGTCTGCAGCGGCGGGAAGCTCTTGATCAGCCCGGACGGGTGCTTGTGCTTTAGCTGGTAGTCCTGCAGCAGCAACAGCAGCGACTGGAAGGCAGCGATGGTGAGAATGCCGTAGGCGATGATCGACAGCAGGATGTGGGCGAGGATGCCGGGATTCTCGTTGATCGGCCGCAGGGTGCCGTTGGGCATGAGCTGGGCGAGTAGTACGGTCAGACAACCCAGGGGGTACAGCAGCAGCAGCAGGTTCTCCACCGGCATGCGCACGCAGGCCAGCAGGCTGAGCAGGATCACCGCGAAGGCGATCAGGCTGGCGGCGTTGAAGAAGTCCAGTGCCAGGCCGGCCGCATGGTTCATCTGCACGAACAGGCTGGCCCCATGAAACAGCAGGGCGAGGACGCCGAGCAGGGCCAGCAGGCGTTTGTCTGGCGTGCTGCGCCGACTGAGTCGAAGGCTTTGGTAGGCAGTGGCGCCGGCGTAAAGGCAGGCGGCTGCGAGGCTGGGCAGCAGAGGGTGCATAAATCCTTGTTAGGCAGGCCCGAAAGGCGCTGAGTGTGGCATACAACCGGCGCCCCACGAAAGACCGCTGGCGGTGTCGGTGCCCGGGAGTCTCCGCTATAATCCGCCGCCTGCCGCAAGCTCAGCCTCGGTTCCGCAGAACCTGAAAGGAACGCGCATGTTCGAAAATCTTACCGACCGCCTCTCGCAGACCCTGCGAAACGTCACTGGCAAAGCCAAGCTGACCGAGGACAACATCAAAGACACCCTGCGCGAAGTGCGCATGGCCCTGCTTGAGGCCGACGTCGCCCTGCCGGTGGTCAAGGACTTCGTCAATAAGGTCAAAGAGCGGGCGGTCGGCACCGAGGTGTCGAAGAGCCTGACGCCGGGCCAGGCGTTCGTGAAGATCGTCCGCGCCGAGCTGGAAAGCCTGATGGGCGCGGCCAACGAAGACCTGGCGTTGAATGTCGCGCCACCGGCGGTGGTGCTGATGGCCGGCCTGCAGGGCGCGGGTAAGACCACCACGGTGGGCAAGCTCGCGCGCTTTCTCAAGGAGCGTAAGAAGAAGAGCGTGCTGGTGGTCTCGGCGGACGTCTACCGGCCAGCGGCGATCAAGCAGCTGGAGACCCTGGCGGCCGATATCGGCGTGACCTTCTTTCCCTCGGACATCACCCAGAAGCCGGTGGCGATCGCCGAGGCGGCAATCCGGGAAGCCAAGCTCAAGTTCATCGATGTGGTGATAGTCGACACCGCTGGTCGCCTGGCCATCGATGCCGAGATGATGGCCGAGATCCAGGTGCTGCACGGGGCGATCAAGCCGGCCGAGACGCTGTTCGTGGTCGATGCCATGACCGGCCAGGACGCCGCTAATACCGCCAAGGCCTTTGCCGATGCGTTGCCGCTGACTGGCGTGGTGCTGACTAAGGTCGATGGCGATGCTCGCGGCGGTGCGGCCCTGTCGGTGCGCCACGTCACCGGCAAGCCGATCAAGTTCATCGGTATGGGGGAGAAGAGCGAGGCGCTCGAGCCCTTCCATCCGGAGCGGATCGCCTCGCGCATCCTCGGCATGGGCGACGTGCTCAGCCTGATCGAGCAGGCCGAACAGACCCTCGACCGCGAGAAAGCCGAGAAACTCACCAAGAAGCTGAAGAAGGGCAAGGGCTTCGACCTGGAAGACTTCCGCGACCAGCTCCAGCAGATGAAGAACATGGGCGGTCTCGGTGGCCTGATGGACAAGCTGCCGCAGATGGGCGGCGTCAATCTGGCGCAGATGGGCAATGCCCAGGGCGCGGCCGAGAAGCAGTTCAAACAGATGGAGGCGATCATCAATTCGATGACGCCTGCCGAGCGTCGCGATCCGGAGATCATCAGCGGTTCGCGCAAGCGCCGCATCGCCATGGGCTCCGGCACCCAGGTGCAGGACATCGGGCGGCTGATCAAGCAGCACAAGCAGATGCAGAAGATGATGAAGAAATTCACCGCCAAGGGCGGCATGGCCAAGATGATGCGCGGCATGGGTGGCATGTTCCCCGGCGGCGGCCTGCCGAAGATTTGATCCCGGCCTGGCCTCGGGCATAGTGGCGCGGCCGCTGCACGCCCCGCGCCCCGGGGCTTGGCGCCGGCACCGACCGGCGGCCGGAAAAAGAGATTTGCAAAAGGCCGGATAATCCTTAGAATATGCGGCCTTTCGGGCCTAGTGCCCTATGCGTGCATTTCAGTTTTGCAGCACCGACTACAGGAACGAAGTTCAATGGTAACCATCCGTCTTGCCCGTGGCGGCTCCAAAAAGCGCCCTTTCTACCACCTGACCGTGACCAACAGCCGCAATGCGCGCGATGGTCGCTTCGTTGAGCGCGTCGGTTTCTTCAACCCGGTTGCCTCGGGTGCCGAAGTGAAGCTGTCCGTGAATCAGGAGCGTGTCAGCTACTGGCTGAGCCAGGGCGCGCAGCCGTCTGAGCGTGTTGCTCAGCTGCTCAAGGAAGCTGCCAAGGCTGCTGCCTAAGCACTCCTTATGAGCACGATGCCGGCGCCCGCCGAGGATCTGGTTGTACTCGGCAAGATTGTTTCGGTGCATGGCGTGCGAGGTGAGGTGAAGGTGTACTCCTTTACTGATCCAGTGGACAACGTGCTCGAATACCACCGTTGGACGCTCAGGCGTGACAACGAGGTAAAGCAGGTCGAATTGGCCAGTGGACGCTTGCAAGGCAAGGTCCTGGTGGCAAAGCTCAAGGGGCTCGATGATCGGGAAGTGGCTCGTACCTTCGCCGGTTTCGATATTTGCGTGCCCCGCAGCGAGCTGCCGGAACTCAGCGATGGCGAGTTCTACTGGTATCAGTTGGAAGGTCTCAGGGTCATAGATCAGGTTGGGCAGCTGCTCGGCAAGATCGATCACCTGTTCGAGACTGGCGCCAACGATGTAATGGTGGTCAAACCCTGCATCGACAGTCTGGATGAGCGCGAGCGCCTGTTGCCCTATACCGAGCAATGCGTGCTGTCGATTGATCTGGCTGCCGGCGAAATGCGGGTCGACTGGGATGCGGACTTCTAAACGCCATGCCGAGCTTGCGCGTTGAAGTCATTACGCTGTTCCCGGAGATGTTTGCCGCCATCGGCGATTACGGCATTACCAGCCGTGCGGTGAAGCAGGGGCTGTTGCAGCTGTCCTGTTGGAATCCGCGCAGCTACACGACGGACCGTCATCACACCGTGGATGACCGGCCTTTCGGTGGCGGTCCCGGCATGGTGATGAAGATCAAGCCGCTTGAGGATGCTTTGCTCGATGCCAAGCAGGCCGCAGGTGGTCAGGCGAAGGTGATCTACCTGTCGCCGCAAGGTCGTCAGCTGACCCAGTCAGCGGTACGCGAGCTGGCGAGCGAGGAGGCATTGATCCTTATCGCCGGACGCTACGAAGGCATCGACGAGCGCTTTATCGAGGCGCATGTCGATGAGGAATGGTCGATCGGGGATTACGTCCTGTCCGGCGGTGAGCTGCCGGCCATGGTGCTGATCGATGCGGTAACGCGCCTATTGCCTGGTGCACTAGGTCATGCGGACTCGGCCGAGGAGGATTCCTTTACGGATGGCCTGCTCGACTGCCCGCACTACACCCGCCCGGAGGTGTATGCGGATAAACGTGTTCCCGAAGTGTTGCTTAGTGGCAACCACGAACACATCCGGCGCTGGCGTTTGCAGCAGTCCCTTGGTCGGACCTGGGAGCGCCGTGCCGATCTTCTGGATAGCCGCTCGCTTTCTGGAGAAGAGAAGAAGCTGCTGGAGGAATTCATCCGCCAGCGGGACGATAGTTAACGTATCGATGACCGGCCCGACGGCCTGTCTTAGGAGCGCAGCATGACCAACAAAATCATTCAGCAGATCGAAGCTGAGCAGATGACCAAAGAGATCCCGACCTTCGCCCCGGGCGACACCGTGGTCGTTCAGGTCAAGGTGAAGGAAGGCGACCGCCAGCGTCTGCAGGCCTTCGAAGGCGTTGTGATCGCCAAGCGTAACCGTGGTCTGAACAGCGCCTTCACCGTGCGCAAGATCTCCAACGGTGTCGGCGTCGAGCGTACCTTCCAGACCTACAGCCCGCTGGTCGACAGCCTGGCTGTCAAGCGTCGCGGCGACGTGCGCAAGGCCAAGCTGTACTACCTGCGTGACCTGTCCGGTAAGGCCGCACGCATCAAGGAGAAGCTCGCCTAAGGCGCGCTTCCCTGCAGAAAAAAGCAGCCCTCGGGCTGCTTTTTTTGTTTCTGGGCTCGGCTCCTGTCCTGCCCGTACCTTGTTCCCCGTGCGCCTGGGCAAATCCCGGGGCAGTCGAGGCCATCGATTTAGCGCGTTCGATCATTCTCCTGCTGGCTGGCTGGCTGGCTGGCCGGGGATATCGGCCCCTGGGGGGCGTGGAGAGTCGCGCCGGCGCCGGCGCCGGCCGCCTGGGCGCCAGGGCGCCAGGGCCGGCGTGGTCTGGATTGCTGCTATCGCTGGTAGGGGTGGTCGACGCCGGTGTTGCCTAGTTTCTGCGCCGGAGGCGCCGAGCCGGGCGCCGCCTGGGCGGCGGCGCTCGGCAGTCCGGCGCGCGGGTTCGTTCAGGAGGCCTGCAGGCTTTCCTGCTTGGCCTTCGCGGTATCGGTGGTCTGGGGCTCTATCAGGGCCACCAGGGTCCAGCCGGCTTGCGGATGCATGGTGTCCTGAGGGGTGATCACGTGCACCCAGCCCTCGCGGTCGCGGGCGAACAGCAGTGTGGCTCGCGCGCCATGCAGGGCCTGGTAGTCCTCCCAGCTGAACGCGTCGGTCAGGGTCGTGCTGTACAGCTCGGCATCCTTGGCCAGCCGGCTGGCTGCCTGGGGGTAGGTCAGTGGCTGGCTGCCCAGGGGGCGGCCACGGTGCTCGTCACTGGCGCGGTGCTTGTCGCTGCGCCGGCTTTCCTGGCCGCTGGCCAGGCTGAACAGCCGGGTGTGCCCGAACTCGTGGCGAAAGCGCATGCTCGCCAGGGTGTTCAGCTCGCCGGCCGGGGACAGCGCCAGCAGGTGGCCAATGCCGACCAGGTCGAGGTGGGCCTCGGCGTGCTGGGAGGCCGGGTTGCCGAAATAGGTCGGCAGGTTGTCCATGCGGGCGGCGCGAATGTTCTCCCAGCTCGAGTCGGTCAGGAGTACGCGGCAACCGAGCTGCTGCAGGGCCTTGCCGATGGTCCGTGCGACCGGGTTGGCGCCGATGATCAGGAAGCCGCTGGGGGCGGGCTCCGCTACGTTCAGCAGGCTCGCCAGGGGACGAGCGGTGGCGCTCTGCAGTACCACGGTGCCGATGATCACGGCGAAGGTTAGCGGAACCAGTAGTTCGGCGCCGGCGTGGCCGGTTTCGCTCAGGCGGATGGCGAAGATCGCCGAAACCGCGGCGGCGACGATGCCACGTGGGGAGATCCAGGCGAGCAGGGCGCGCTCGCGCCAGTTCAGGCTGGAGCCGAAGGTCGACAGGGCGACGTTCAGTGGGCGGGCGATGAACTGGATGATCGCCAGCAGCAACAGCACCGCCGGGCCCAGTGCCAGCAGGGCGCTGAGGTCCAGGCGCGCGGCGAGCAGAATGAACAGGCCGGAAATCAGCAGCACGCTGAGGTTTTCCTTGAAGTGCAGGATGTGTCGGACGTCCACGCCCTTCATGTTGGCCAGCCACATGCCCATCAGGGTCACGGCGAGCAGGCCGGACTCGTGCATCACCTCGTTGGAGGCGATGAACACCCCGAGCACCGTGGCCAGCACGGCGAGGTTGTGCAGGTAGTCGGGCAGCCATTGGCGGCGCAGCACCTGGCCGAGGGCCCAGCCGCCCGCCACGCCGAACAGGGTGCCACAGAGGATGACCCCGGCGAAGGTGGTCAGGCTCTGGCTCCAGCCTTCGCCCTCGCCGCTGGCGATGATGAAGCTGAACACCACGACCGCCAGCAGGGCGCCGATCGGGTCGATGACGATGCCCTCCCAGCGCAGGATATTGGCCACCGAGGCCTTCGGGCGTACCACGCGCAGCATCGGCACTATCACCGTCGGGCCGGTGACCAGGGTCAGGGTGCCGAACAGCAGGGCCATCTCCCAGCTGAAGCCGAGCAGGTAATGAGTGGCGACGGCGATCACGCCCCAGGTGGCCAGGGCGCCGACGGTCACCATGCGCTTGACCACGCTGCCGATCTCCCGCCACTCGGACAGGTGCAGGGTCAGGCTGCCCTCGAAGAGGATCAGCGCGACGGCCATAGACACCATGGGGAACAGCAGCGAGCCGAACAGCGCCTGTGGGTCGAGCCAGCCGAGCACCGGCCCGGCGAGAATGCCGCAGATCAGCAGGAACAGGATCGCCGGCAGGCGCAGGCGCCAGGCCAGCCACTGGCAGGCGAGGGCGGAGGCGCCAATGGTGGCGAAGGCGAAGAGGATTTGCTGTTCGTTCATCGGGTGTCCTTGGAGTGCAGGGCGCTGGCCGTACTTGGCCAGGCTGTGAAAGACTAACCCGCTTTATGACGCCGCCATAGTCCCGCATGCCAGCCATAGACCATCCCCTGATCGACCGCTTCCTTGATGCCCTGTGGCTGGAAAAGGGCCTGTCAGCGCATACGCGTGCGGCCTATCGCAGTGATCTGGCGCACTTCAACGGCTGGCTCGATGAGCGCGGCCTGCTGCTCGAGCGCGCCGGGCGCGAGGCGATTCTCGACCACCTCGCCTGGCGCCTGAACGAAGGCTACAAGGCGCGCTCCACCGCGCGCTTCCTCTCCGCTGCCCGCGGCCTCTATCGCTTCCTGTTGCGCGAGGGGTTGATCGCGCTCGACCCGACCCTGCAGGTCGACCTGCCGCAACTCGGTCGTCCGCTGCCCAAGTCGCTTTCCGAGGCGGATGTCGAGGCGCTGTTGGCGGCCCCGGAGCTGGGCGAGCCACTCGGCCTACGTGATCGGGCCATGCTCGAGGTGCTCTATGCCTGTGGCCTGCGGGTCAGCGAGTTGGTCGGCCTGACGCTGGAGCAGGTCAACCTGCGCCAGGGCGTGCTGCGGGTCTTCGGCAAGGGCAGCAAGGAGCGTCTGGTGCCCCTGGGGGAAGAGGCGATCGCCTGGATCGAGCGCTACAGCAAGGAGGCGCGTCCGCTGCTGCTCGACGGCAGGCCCAGCGACGTGCTGTTTCCCAGCTTGCGCGGCGAGCAGATGACCCGCCAGACCTTCTGGCACCGCATCAAGCTGCAGGCCCGGGTCGCGGGTATTTCCTCATCGCTGTCGCCGCACACCCTGCGCCATGCCTTCGCCACCCACCTGCTCAACCATGGCGCGGACTTGCGCGTGGTGCAGATGCTGCTGGGCCACAGCGACCTGTCGACCACGCAGATTTATACCCATATCGCCCGTGCGCGCCTGCAGGAATTGCACGCCCAGCACCATCCACGGGGCTGAGATGGCCGTCCGGCTGCCGTGGTCTGTCATTGCCGGCTTCTATGGTAGGCTGTGCAAATCTTCGTTAGTCCCTCGCTCGACAGGAGTTTCCATGCGTTTGACCCGCATTTCTGCGGCCCTGGCTGTTGCCCTGGCCAGCACCTTTGTCCTGGCCGCAGATCCCGATCAGGCCATCCGCCAGAACCTGCTGTCGATCCAGCCCGACATGCCGATCGAGGCGATCGCCGAGAGCCCGATGCCGGGTCTCTATCAGGTCCAGCTCAAGGGCGGACGCCAGCTGTATGCCAGCGCCGACGGCCAGTTCGTCCTGCAGGGCTATCTCTACCAGTTCAAGGACGGCCAGGCGATCAACCTGACCGAGCAGGAAGAGAGTCGCGCCATCGCCAAGCAGATCAATGGCATTGCCGCCAAGGAAATGGTGGTGTTCCCGGCCAAGCAGGCCAAGACCCACATCACCGTGTTCACCGATACCGACTGTGGCTACTGCCAGAAGCTGCACAGCGAAGTGCCCGAGCTCAACCGTCTCGGCGTCGAGGTGCGCTACGTAGCATTCCCGCGCCAGGGCTTGCAGAGTCCGGCTTACCAGGAGATGGTCAGTATCTGGTGCGCCAAGGATCGTCTGGCGGCCATGGATCTGGCCAAGGCCCGCAAGGACGTGCCCGAGGCGCAGTGCGACAACCCGGTCGCCCAGCAGTACGCCCTCGGGCAGATGATCGGGGTCAACGGTACGCCGGCGATCGTCCTGGCCAACGGCAAGCTGATCCCCGGTTATCAACCGGCGCCACAGCTGGCCCAGCAGGCCCTGGAGGCCAAGTAGCCCCGGGCCTCGACTCGATTGACTAATAATCGGCCGCTTCGTAAGGTGCGGCTCATTTTCCACGGCCGGAGCTTGCTCCGGCCGTTTTACGCAGTGCAGATGGGGAGTTCAGTGTGAAACCGGTCAAAGTAGGCATCTGTGGGTTGGGCACCGTCGGTGGCGGTACCTTCAACGTGCTCACGCGCAACGCCGAGGAAATCGCGCGTCGTGCCGGGCGTGGCATCGAAGTGGCGCAGATTGCGCTGCGTTCGCAGAACCCGCAGTGCGACATTACCGGTATTGCGATTACCCAGGATGTCTTCGAGCTGGTCGACAATCCCGAGATCGAGATCGTCATCGAGCTGATCGGTGGCTATACCCTGGCTCGCGACCTGGTGCTCAAGGCCATCGACAACGGCAAGCACGTGGTCACTGCGAACAAGGCGCTGATCGCCGTGCACGGCAACGAAATCTTCGCCAAGGCCCGCGAGAAGGGCGTGATCGTCGCCTTCGAGGCGGCCGTGGCCGGCGGTATCCCGGTGATCAAAGCGATTCGCGAGGGCCTGGCCGGCAACCGCATCAACTGGCTGGCCGGGATCATCAACGGCACCGGCAACTTCATCCTCAGCGAGATGCGCGAGAAGGGCCGCGCCTTCGAGGACGTGCTCAAGGAAGCCCAGGCCCTCGGCTACGCCGAAGCCGATCCGACCTTCGACGTCGAAGGCATCGATGCGGCGCACAAGCTGACCATCCTCGCCTCCATCGCCTTCGGCATTCCGCTGCAGTTCGACAAGGCTTACACCGAGGGCATCACCAAGCTGACCACGGCCGACGTCAACTACGCCGAGGCCCTGGGCTACCGCATCAAGCACCTGGGCGTGGCGCGCAGCACCGACGCCGGCATCGAGCTGCGCGTGCACCCGACCCTGATCCCGGCCGACCGCCTGATCGCCAACGTCAACGGCGTGATGAACGCGGTCATGGTCAACGGCGATGCCGCCGGCAGCACCCTGTTCTACGGCGCCGGCGCCGGCATGGAGCCCACCGCTTCCTCGGTGGTGGCCGACCTGGTCGACGTGGTGCGCGCGCTGACCACCGACCCGACCAACCGCGTGCCGCACCTGGCGTTCCAGCCGGATTCGCTGTCCGATCACCCGATCCTGGCGATCGAGTCGTGCGAGAGCGCCTATTACCTGCGCATCCAGGCCAAGGACCATCCGGGCGTG
This sequence comes from Pseudomonas sp. LPB0260, assembly GCF_013388395.1. Taxonomy (NCBI): domain Bacteria; kingdom Pseudomonadati; phylum Pseudomonadota; class Gammaproteobacteria; order Pseudomonadales; family Pseudomonadaceae; genus Pseudomonas; species Pseudomonas sp. LPB0260. Next base: position 2,389,631 of record NZ_CP058247.1, read on the forward strand.
CTGGCCCAGGTGGCGAGCATCCTGTCCGAGCGCGGCATCAACATCGAGTCGATCATGCAGAAGGAAGTCGAGGAGCATGACGGCCTGGTGCCGATGATCCTGGTCACCCACCGGGTGGTCGAGGCGCGCATCAATGGGGCCATCGCCGCCCTGGAGGCGCTGGACGACGTGGTCGGCAGCGTCGTGCGCATCCGTGTCGAGCAACTGGTCTGAGGAACAGAGTCATGCGTTATATCAGTACCCGCGGCCAGGCACCGGCCCTGAATTTCGAAGACGTGCTGCTGGCCGGCCTGGCCAGCGACGGCGGCCTCTACGTGCCGGAGAACCTGCCGCGCTTCACCCAGGAGGAGATCGCCTCCTGGGCCGGCCTGCCCTACCACGAGCTGGCCTTCCGGGTGATGCGCCCGTTCGTGACTGGCAGCATCAGTGACGGCGACTTCAAGAAGATCCTCGAGGAAACCTACGGCGTGTTCGCCCACAACGCCGTGGCGCCGCTGCGCCAGTTGAACGGCAACGAGTGGGTGCTCGAGCTGTTCCACGGCCCGACCCTGGCGTTCAAGGATTTCGCCCTGCAGCTGCTCGGTCGCCTGCTCGATCACGTGCTGGAAAAGCGCGGCGAGCGCGTGGTGATCATGGGCGCGACCTCCGGCGACACCGGCTCGGCGGCCATCGAAGGCTGCCGTCGCTGCGACAACGTCGACATCTTCATCCTCCATCCGCACCAGCGGGTGTCGGAGGTGCAGCGCCGGCAGATGACCACCATCCTCGGCGACAACATCCACAACATCGCCGTGGAAGGCAACTTCGACGACTGCCAGGAGATGGTCAAGGACAGCTTCGCCGACCAGGGCTTCCTCAAGGGTACGCGCCTGGTGGCGGTGAATTCGATCAACTGGGCGCGGATCATGGCCCAGATCGTCTACTACTTCCACGCGGCCCTGCAGCTCGGCGGTCCGGCCCGTTCGGTGGCGTTCTCGGTGCCGACCGGCAACTTCGGCGACATCTTCGCCGGCTACCTGGCGCGCAACATGGGCCTGCCGATCAGTCAGCTGATCGTCGCGACCAACCGCAATGACATCCTGCACCGCTTCATGAGTGGCAACCAGTACGTCAAGGACACCCTGCACCCGACCCTGTCGCCGTCGATGGACATCATGGTCTCGTCGAACTTCGAGCGGTTGCTGTTCGACCTGCATGGACGCAACGGCGCGGCGATCGCCGAGCTGATGGCCAACTTCAAGCAGGGGGGCGGTTTCAGCGTCGAGCAGGATCGCTGGACCGAGGCGCGCAAGCTGTTCGATTCCCTGGCCGTGGATGACCGGGCCACCTGCGAGACCATTGCCGAGGTGTTCAAGGAGTGCGGCGAGTTGCTCGATCCGCACACCGCCATCGGCGTGCGCGCGGCGCGCGAATGCCGGCGCAGCCTGGCCGTGCCGATGGTGATCCTGGGTACCGCCCACCCGGTGAAATTCCCGGAGGCGGTGGAAAAGGCCGGCATCGGCCAGTCGCCGCAGCTGCCGCCGCACCTGGCCGACCTGTTCGAGCGCGAGGAGCGTTGCACCGTGCTGGCCAATGATCTGAAGACCGTACAGGGCTTCGTCACGGCCCACGGCAATCGCGGCAAGCCGCTGTAAGCCCCGCGCCAGCGCCTGCAAAGCCCGTTGTCGCCCCAGGCGGCAGCGGGCTTTCGCGTTTCTGCGGGCGGCGCCGGCGGCCATGGCCGGCTAGGCTCAGAGTGTTACAGGCGTGGCGGCGCGAGGCAGGCCATGAACGAGCAGCGCGATGAATTGCCGCCCCAGGTGATGGCGGCGTTGCAGCAGGGGCACAAGGTCGAGGCGATCAAGGTGCTACGCGAAAGTCGTGGGCTGGAGCTGCGGCAGGCCAAGGCGGTGGTGGACGCTTACCTGCATGCCCATCCGGAGTTGCTTGCGGCTCGGCCCGCGAGCAGCCATCGGCATGGACTGCGCTTCTGGGTGCTGTTGAGCCTGCTGCTGGGCGTGCTTCTGCTGCTGTTCAGCAATCGCCTGTAGGGCGCGGACTCCGCCCCTCAGCTGGCCAGCAACAGGTACGCCAGGCCCATCAGTACGATCAGCGCGACCCACACCAAGGCATTGAGCCGGCTGGAGGCCACGATGCCGGGGCCGCGCAGGGGGATCGGCGGGTTGTCCTCCAGGTAGCGGTCGATGCGCGCTTCGGCCTCCTTGGCGCCGATGGCCGAGTGGGCGCGCAGCAATCCGATGGCCCTCACGCGGTGACCGGCGTGCAGGGCCCGGAGCACGTCAGGCGGCAGTTGCTCTTCGGCCTGCTGCATCGCATGCCTCCCGGTCGCCTTCAGATGACTCCGCTGCGCCGAAGCTCGGCGACCTGCTCTTGCTCATAGCCTAGTTCAGCGAGCAGGGCCTCGGTGTGCTCGCCGAGCCTGGGGCCTATCCACTCGGCAGAGCCCGGGGTGTCCGACAGCTTGGGCACGATGCCGGGCATCTTGAATGGCTTGCCGTCCGGCAGCTTGGCGCTGAGGAACATCTCGCGGGCGAGAAACTGCGGGTCGGTGAACATGTCCTCGGCGCTGAAGATGCGGCTGGCCGGCACCTCGGCCCGGCTCAGGATGGTCAGCACCTGCTCCAGCGGCAGTGCGCCGACCCAGCGGTCGATCACTCCGTAGAGTTCGTCGCGGCGCGCATCGCGGCCGTCGTTGCTGGCCAGCTGCGGGTCGTCGGCCAGGTCGTGGCGGCCGATGGCCTGCATGAAGCGCTTGAAGATGGCGTCGCCATTGGCGCCGATCTGCACGTGCCGGCCGTCGGCGCTGGTGTGGATGGAGGAGGGGGTGATGCCCGGCATGATGTTGCCGCTGCGCTCACGGATGAAGCCGAACACGTCGAACTCCGGGACCATCGACTCCATCATGGCGAACACCGCCTCGTACAGGGCCACGTCCACCACCTGGCCCTGGCCGCCGTTGACCTCGCGATGGCGTAGCGCCATGAGCGCACCGATCACGCCCCAGAGGGCGGCGATCGAGTCGCCGATGCTGATGCCCGTGCGCACCGGCGGGCGATCCTCGAAGCCGGTGATGTAGCGCAGCCCGCCCATGGACTCGCCCACCGCGCCGAAGCCCGGCTGGTCCTTCAGCGGGCCGCTCTGGCCGAAGCCGGACAGACGTACCATCACCAGCCTGGGGTTGAGCGCGTGCAGCACGTCCCAGCCCAGGCCGAGCTTCTCCAGGACCCCGGGGCGGAAGTTCTCGATCAGGATGTCGGCCTCGGCGAGCAGCTTCAGCAGTACCTCGCGGCCCTGCTCATGCTTGAGATTGAGGGTGATCGAGCGCTTGTTGCGTGCCTGCACGAACCACCACAGCGAGGTGCCCTCGTACAGCTTGCGCCACTTGCGCAGCGGGTCGCCGCCGTCCGGTGACTCGACCTTGATCACCTCGGCGCCGAACTCGGCGCAGATGCGCGCGGCGAAGGGGCCGGCGATCAGGCTGCCGAGTTCGATGACCTTGAGGCCGGCGAGGGGTTTGCTGGGATTCATGCATGACTCCGTGTGGATGGCGCTTCGCGCCTAGCCTATTCGATTGCGTGTCTGCAGGCTAAGGGTTGCCATGTCTTATGTGCGGGGCGGCGATCTTGCGTTTGTATGAGACGCAGTTGGCACTTTTGTCGGACGTGCGTGCGGGGTTCTGCGGTTAAATTCCCCGGGGCGTGACGCCCAGCGCTTACGAGTGGCAGGTCGGCTTGCTTCGGCGCTGTCCGGCCTCTTTTCCTGTCTCCAGGTCGACGTCCGTTGGTGGTTGCGGGGCCTTGTTGTTCATCGTCTGAGTCTGTTCAGGAAATTACATGTGATGCATTGATTCATTACATGTGATGGCCTAGTCTCTGCGTCATGGAAAGCAAATCGTCAGCCCATTATCAGCGTTTGTTTCGCCAGCGCCTGCGCGAGCAGGGATTGGTGAAGAAGGAAGTCTGGATATTGCCCGAGCACGCCCAGGTGCTCGCGGCCTTTGAACGGAAACTGCGCCAGCCGCAAACGAGGCTGGCCTCTATGGAGAAGGAGGGAGGTATGCATATGCCTCAGGTTTGGACTGCACAAGCACTGTTCGATGCGCTCTCGGCCGCCGAGCTGTGCAAGGAAGGCGGCGCTTCAATCGAGCTGATACAGGGCGCCGATGCGAGCCTGCATGTGACCATGCGTGAATATGGCGATCTACCGCTGTTTGTCGCCGTGTATGGCGAACAGATTATCGTCGAGGCGCTGCTCTGGCCCGCCAGCGATGTGCGCGACGTTCAGGCCTTCAATGAAGAAGTGCTGCGCAGCCACAAGCTGTTTCCGTTGTCGAGCATCGGTCTGGAAACCCTGCCGGATGGACAGGACTGTTACACCATGTTCGGCGCGTTGAGTGCGGCCTCGACTCTCTCTGATGTGGTACTGGAGATCGAGTTGTTGGCGGACAATGTGATCAAGGCAACCGAAGCCTACGAGGGCTTCCTCAAGGCTAGCGCTTAGAGCCACTGTGAAGGAGAGAGTCCGATGAACGTCTGGAGCAAGTTGCTGACGGCACTGCGTGGCGGTGCCAATGAAATGGGCGAGGCCATAGTCGATGGGCAGGCCTTGCGTATCCTCGACCAGGAAATTCGCGACGCCGATCTGGAGCTGCGCAAGTCCAAGGAGGCTCTGGCCGAGATCATGGCCAAGCAGAAGCTAGCCGCCGAGCGTGCCAGTAAGGGTGCAGCCAAGGTCGCCGAGTATGAGCAGTACGCCCTCAAGGCGCTGGAAGCGGGGGACGAGGGGTTGGCCAAGGAAGTCGCGATGAAGATCGCCAACCTGGAAAGCTCCCTGGCCAGTGATCGTGAGCAGGCCGAAGGCTACGCCGCCAGCGTTGCGCAATTGCGTCACGCGGTGAGCCAGGCCGAGGGCAATATCAAGCGCTTGAAGCAACAGGTGGACACTGTCAAGGCCACAGAAAGCGTGCAGAAAGCTCAGATGGCTGTGGCCCAGCGCTTTGGAGGCTCGCAAGCCAAACTGCACACCGCGGTGGAGTCGCTGGAGCGGATCAAGCAGCAGCAGGCCGAGCGTGCGGCCAAGATGGAGGCCACGGCCGAACTGGCCGCCGCGGAAGGTGGCGATGCAGCGCTGGACAGCAAGCTGCGCGCCGCCGGCATAGTGCCGGATGGCGCCAGCGCCGATAGCGTGTTAGCCCGCCTCAAGGGCAAGGCCAAGACTTGATTGCTCGCTAAAGCGGCGCCGGGGCAGCAAGGCCCCGGCGCGTCGTGCACCGGGATAGGAACCATATGGATATTTTCCTGCAGAGCGCCCTGGCGTTTCCCACACTGCTGTTCAGCTTCCTGCTGAGCCTGGCAATTCTCTACTGGTGTGTCGCCGCCCTGGGGATACTCGAGGTCGACCTGCTGGATATCGAGGCCGATTCGGCGCTCGATTCGCTGCAGCCGGAAGGCCTGGCCGGGCTGCTGCTCAAACTGGGGTTGAATGGCGTGCCGGTGACCCTGGTGCTGACCCTGCTGTGTTTCTTCGCCTGGCTGGTCAGTTACTTCGCCGAGTTGTTTGTGCTGCGTTACCTGCCGCTGGAGCTGTTGCGGTATCCGCTGGGGATCCTGGTGGCCGGTGTAGCACTGCTGTTGGCGGTACCGGTCAGCGCGGCGTTATGCCGCCCGCTGCGCCCGCTGTTTCGCAAGCTGGAGGCTACCAGTAGCAAGTCGGTACTGGGTCAGACTGCGGTGGTGCGCAGCGGGCGAGTCAGCCTGAGTCATGGTGAGGCGCTGTTGGAGGACGGTGGCGCGGGACTGATCCTGCGTGTGCGTGCCGAGGAGGCGAGAGGTTTCAAACGCGGCGACCGAGTCGTGTTGTTGGAATATCTGGAGGGCGAGCATGCCTACCGGGTTATTACCGAGGACGAGTTCAAGGGCCTCTAAGGCCCCACTCACCCCAGAATCAAAGGAGATTGATCGCAATGAGCCTCGAGTTACTGATGCCCTTCCTGACCGGTGTTGGCCTGTTCTTCTTGCTGATATTCGGCTTTTTCGTGCTGTTCAAGGCCTTCTATATCAAGGTCCCGCAGGGCACGGCACTGATCGTCAACGACATGTCGTCGACGCCCAAGGTGCATTTCACCGGCGCCCTGGTCTATCCGGTGATCTACCTCAAGGAGTTCATGAAGATCTCCCTGATCACCCTGGAAGTGGACCGCCGCGCCAAGGACGGTTTGATCTGCAAGGACAACATGCGCGCCGACATCACCGTGGCCTTCTACCTGCGCGTCAATGAGACCCAGGAAGACGTGCTCAAGGTGGCCAAGGCCATCGGCGTGGATCGCGCCTCCGATCGCGCCGCGGTCAACGAGCTGTTCAATGCCAAGTTCTCCGAGGCGCTGAAGACCGTCGGCAAGCAGTTCGACTTCGTCCAGTTGTTCGAGAACCGCCAGGACTTTCGTGACCGCATCGTCGAGGTGATCGGCAACGATCTCAACGGCTATGTCCTGGAAGACGTCGCCATCGACTACCTGGAGCAGACCTCCAAGGCCTCCCTGGACCCAAGCAACATCCTCGACGCCGAAGGCATTCGCAAGATCACCGAGCTGACCGCCGCGCAGAATGTGATCACCAACGATCTGGAGCGCAACGAAGAACTGGCGATCAAGAAGAAGAACGTCGAGACCCGCGAGGCGACCCTGGCCCTGGAGCGCCAGCAGGCCGACGCCGAAGCGCGGCAGAAGCGCGAGATCGAGACCATTCGCGCCCGCGAGGAGGCCGAGACGCTCAAGGTCAAGGAAGAAGAACGGCTTAAGGCGGAGCAGGCGCGTATCCAGACCCAGCAGGAGCTGGACATCCGCGCCGAGAACCATCAGCGCGAGGTCGAGGTGGCGCAGCAGAATCGCCAGCGCGCGGTGGTCATCGAAGTGGAGAAGGTGACCCGCGCCAAGGAGTTGGAAGTGGTGGCCCGCGAGCGCGAAGTCGAGCTGCAGCGTATCGAGAAGGAAAAGGCGCTTGAAGAAGAGCGCAAGAACATCGCCGGGGTGATCCGCGAGCGCGTGGCGGTGGAGAAGACCGTGGCTCAGGAAGAGGAGCGGATCAAGGAGGTGCGCGAGGTCTCCGAGGCCGACCGTGCCAAGCAGGTCATCGTCCTGCAGGCCCAGGCCGAAGCCGAGCAGGAGCTGGTACGCCAGGTCAAGCAGGCCGAGGCCGACGAGACCCGTTCCAAGCACAAGGCGGTGGAGATCAACACCCTGGCCCAGGCCGAACTCGAAGCGGCGGCCAAGCAGGCCGAGGCCAAGAAGAAGCTGGCCGAAGGCATCGAGGCCGAGCGTGCCGCGCCAGGCCTGGCCGACGCCCGAGTGCGCGAAGTCACCGCCGCGGCCAAGGAGAAGGAAGGTCTTGCCGAGGCGCGGGTGCAGGCCGAGCGACTGATCGCCGAAGCCAAGGGCGAGCAGGAGAAAGGCCTGGCCGAGGCGCGGGTTACCGAAGCTCAGGCGGCGGCCAAGGAGAAAGATGGCTTGGCCGAGGCCAGGGTGCTGGAGGAGAAGCTGGGCGCCCAGGCGCGTGGCGAAGAGCAGCTCGGCGTGGCCAAGGCCAAGGCGACCAAGGACCTGGGCATGGCCGAGGCGGACGTCCTGCTGGAGCGCTTGAACGCCGAGGCCGAGGGCCTGGGCAAGAAGTTCGGTGCCCTCGATGCGCTGAGTGACAGCGCCCGGGCTCATGAAGAGTTCCGCATGCAGCTGGAGAAGAGCTTCGAGGAAGCCATGGCGGCTATCGCGGCCAACAAGGACATCGCCAAGGACCAGGCCGAAGTGCTGGCCACCGCACTGGGCAAGGCGAAGATCGAGATCGTCGGCGGCGAAGGCGACTTCTTCAACTCCTTCGCCAAGTCGCTGTCGGTGGGCAAGGCCATCGAGGGCGTGGTAGGCAAGAGCCCGGTGGTTCAAGACGTGCTGGCGCGGCTGCTGAATGGTCGTTCGGCCGAGGCCAAGACGCCGGCAGTGGCGGATATCAAGGAGGCTTGAGGCGCCAGAGCCGCCAGCGCCGCTGAGGGCGCTGGAGGCTGGTCGATCAAGGAACGAGTCGCTCGCTGGGCACCTGCCATGCAGGTGAACGCCGAGCCTCATACCACCAGCAATGAACAGGGAAAGCTTGATGTCGGAACCAAGAGACTATTTGGAAATGTCCTTCCGTTCGATCCAGTGCTTCGCCAATGACGGTCGTCTGGATGTGCAGGAGTTGGGCGCGCTACTGGATATCGCCGAGCGCGACGGGGTGATTGATGACAACGAGATTCGCGTGCTGAAGAGGATCATCGGTCACATCAAAGCGGAGGAGATCGATCAGGCCATGCACGACAAGCTTGCCGAGATCGCGAGAAAAATCGGGGCATAAATAAGGGGCAAAGCCGTTCGTTTCGCCCTCGGGGCAAGCCAAGGCTTGCCCTCTGGCCTCTGCCCCCGCCTGGTGGGGCGTCTTTGCTTGCAGACAGCGCAGATTCAGGAAGACCACGATGTCGGATGCTCCAGCCGTAGCCCAGCCACAGGATGTATTGGACAAGGCCGTCGCCGAAGGCGGCGCCTACGAGGTGCTGCACAAGCGCCTGCAGGAGCAGGGGCAACGCCTGCGCCAGATTACCGAGACGCTCAATCAGCAGCGTCTTGACGAGTTCGGCAGCAGCCAGATGGCGGTGGTCGGGCGGGTGCGCATCCGCACCGAGAACAACTGCACGGCGCGCGATATCGTGCAGGTCGGCGACTGCCTGCTGTTCGGCTACAACGTGTTTCTCGGGCTGAAGAAGGAAACCCGCGTCGGCGACGTGTTTTCCCTCTATCGCCTGAGCGAGCAGGGCGAAGGCTACGAGGCCGAAGCGCTGCCGCTGGATGGCAGCTTTCTGGCCCAGAGCAGCTTCGTCAACGACTTCAACGAGCTCTACACCTATTACAAGAACACCCGCCTGCTGCAGCTGCTGGTGCGCGACGGCAAGCTGCTGGCCAGCTTCCAGATCGGCGAACGCATCAGCGATATCCGGGTGTTCCGCTGGTCGATCTCGGTCGACGGCACGGAGATCCGCTACATCGACAACCGCGGCGAGCGCGACATCGCCTTGCCGGAACCATTCGATTTCGAGTGGCAGAAAACCACTCGCGAGATGGTGGTCAGTGGCCGCCATCCGCACCTGAACATCCTCGATACGCTGTTCGTCGAGACCATCGGCGGCGACCTCACGGTCAAGGTCGAGAACAACACCGAAGATGGCCTGGGCATCTACCGCGAAGCGGTACTGGACAAGACCCAGTCGCTGGATGATGCACAGATCGAGTTCGCCCGGCTGGGCAGTCTGATCCTGCTCAAAGTGCTGCCGTACCGTGAAGAACAGTGGCGCTACCTGGTGTTCAACAGTCTGACGCGCAAGGTCGAGCGCATCGACGCCATAGGCCTAGCCTGTGTGCAGTTGCCGGAAGACCACGGCATCATCTTTCCCGGCGGCTACTACCTGCAGAACGGAGAAAGCAAGGCGTTCGAGCAGTCCATGGCGGGCATGCGCTTCAAGCGCGCAGTACGTTCGCCCAATGGCGAGGACGTGCAGTACATCTTCTATCACCCCGAGCAGGGCCGTTCGGTGCTGCTTACCTACAACATGATCACCCGCCAGTTGCAGAACCCGCTGTTCGGCCACGGCTACGCGCGCCTGGAAGACGGGCGCATGGTGATCTTCGCCGCCGAGGGCGAGGAGCCGACGCGCATTCACCCCATGCAGATCTGGCAGACGCCCTTCTTCACCGAGGAGTTCGCCGCCCGCCAACCGTCCCGCGGCGGTTTCTTCGGGCGCATAGGCAACGCCGAGCTGGTGCGCGGGGTGTCCGATCTCTTCAACCTCAGTCGCGAGATCGACAGCCCGGAGGTCTCGGTCGCCCGTTATACCCAACTGTGCCAGAACACCCGGCGCTTGTTCGATATCTACCACTGGCTCGACGACGCCCAGTGCCAGGGCCTGGCGCCGCTGTTGCGCGAGATAGCCGGCAGCGGCGAACTGGTGCTGGATGAGTTCGAGAAGGTCGAGAGCATCCGTCGTCAATCCAGTCGCGCCATGGGCGAGGCCGAGACCCGGCAGCAGGCATTGCTGGGCAGCTTGCGGACGGACAGCTGGGACCAGGTGCAGCATTTCGTCGATGCGCTCAATGGCCTCACCGCCCAGCGCGGCCAGTTGTTGACCATCCGCGACTACCGCTACATCGACGTGGCGCGCATCGACGCCATGGAAGCCGAGCTGCGCGTCGCCCAGGAGCGGGTGGCGCTGGCTACCTCGGCCTTCCTCGCCAGCGACGCGGCCTTGCAACCCTACGTCGAACAGCTGCAAGCACTGGATGGTCAGGCGCAGAAAGCCGAAAGCGTGGCGCAACTGAGCGAGCCGCTGGCCGAGTTGCGGGCCATGGCCGGCAACCTCGACATGCTCTCCGGGCTGATGGCCTCGTTGCAGATCGACGATGCGACTCAGCGCACCCGCATCGTCGAATCCATCTCGGAGATATACGCTCGTCTCAACCAGGCCAAGGCCCGTGCCGAGCAGCGGCGCAAGGGGCTCGGCTCGGCGGAAGCCGTGGCGCAGTTCGGCGCCCAGTTCAAGTTGTTCAGCCAGGGCATCACCAACGCCCTGGCCATGGCCCAGGACCCCGAGCGCTGCGACGAGGAGCTGTCGCGGCTGCTGGTTCAGCTCGAGGAGCTGGAAAGCCAGTTCGGCGATCATGAGCAGTTCCTCGGCGACATCATGGCCAAGCGCGAAGAGCTGCTGGAGACCTTCGAGGGCCACAAGCAGGCGCTGCTCGACGAGCGTCAGCGCAGGGCCCAGGGCCTGCAGGATGCCGCGCGGCGCATCCTCGACAGCCTCGGCCGGCGTACCGCACGGTTCACCCAGGCCGAGGAGCTGAATGCCTTCTTCGCCGCCGACCCGCTGATCCTCAAACTGCGCGAGTTGGCCGAGCGCCTGCGCGAGTTGAAGGACAGCGTCAAGGCCGACGATGTCGAGGCGCGCCTGAAGGGGGCCAAGGATCAAGCGGTGCGTGCCCTGCGCGACAAGAGCGAGCTGTTCGAGGAAGGCGGTAACGTCATCAAGCTCGGGCCGCGCCATCGCTTCAGCGTCAACACCCAGGAACTCGACCTGACCCTGATGCCACGCGGCGACCAGCTGTACCTGCACCTGACCGGCACCGACTTCCTCGAGCCGTTGCGCGACGCGGAGCTGGAGTCGCTGCGCGATTATTGGCAGGTGTCCCTGGAGTCGGAGTCGGCCAGCCTGTACCGCGCCGAGTACCTGGCCGGTGAGCTGCTGGCGGCAGCCGATGCCGGTCGTGACGGGCTCGATCTGGCGCACGTGAAGAGCCTGCTGATGCAGCCCGAGGGCCTGGTCAAATTGCTCCGCGACTTCGCCGCGCCGCGCTACAAGGAGGGCTACCAGAAAGGCATCCACGACCATGACGCGGCGGCCCTGCTCGGCCAGCTGCTGCCGCTGCGCGAGAGCGCCGGGCTGTTGCGCTACGCGGCACCGTCGCGGGCGCTGGCCAGCCTGTTCTGGAGTCTGCGCCGGGGGCAACCGGCAATCGGCCAGTGGCCGGAGCGGGCGCGTACCAGCCGGCATATCCTTCAGCTATTCGGGCGGCGCGACGGCCTGCTCGGCCTGCAGGCGGAAATCGCCACGGCCCTGCAGGCGTTTCTCGTCGAGCAACCCTTGGGCGTGCCACCAAACCAGGTCGAGGAGGCCGCCGAATATCTGGTGCAGGAGCTGGCGGCCGAGCGTATCGAGTTCACCTTCAGCAAGTACGCCAAGCAGCTGTTGGATGGCCTCAAGTCGCGCTTGCAGGAGGCGCGCATGTGGGACGATTTCCAGCAGGCATTGGCGCGCCTGCACGAGCGTCCGGCGGCGCAATGGGGGCTCGTCGAGAACTGGCTGCATGGCCTGTGCATGGACCCGGGGTTCGCCGCCTTGCGCGGCTATGTTGGCGAGGCGGTGGCCTTGTCGCTCCTGGCCGAGGAGGTACCGCGGCGCATAACCGAGGTCGACCTGCGTTTCACGGTGACCGGGTTGCTGGGCGACCACCCGCGTATTCAGGAGCGCAGCCTGGTGCTGGCGGTGGATGATTACTTCGCCCGCCTGCGCGCCCATCGCGCACAGTTCCTGCCTGGCTTGCAGCGTTATCAGGCGCTGCGCCAGGAGGTGGTCACCCGCGAGCGCGAGGCACTGCGCCTGGCCGAGTTCAAGCCGCGGCCGCTGAGCTCCTTCGTCCGTAACAAGCTGATCAACGATGTCTACCTGGGCGTGATCGGCGACAACCTGGCCAAGCAGATGGGCACCGCCGGGGAAAACAAGCGTAGCGACCTGATGGGCCTGTTGATGCTCATCTCGCCACCGGGCTACGGCAAGACCACGCTGATGGAGTACGTGGCACACCGCCTGGGGCTGATCTTCATGAAGATCAACGGCCCGGCCCTGGGCCATGAGGTGCGCTCCCTCGACCCGGCCCAGGCGCCGGACGCCACCTCGCGGCAGGAGCTGGAAAAGCTCAATTTGGCCCTGGAGATGGGCAACAACGTGATGCTTTATGTCGATGACATCCAGCACACCCATCCGGAGTTCCTGCAGAAGTTCATCTCGCTCTGTGATGGCACCAGGCGTATCGAAGGCGTGTGGAAGGGCAAGACCAAGACCTACGACATGCGCGGCAAGAAGTTCTGCGTGGTGATGTCCGGCAACCCCTATACCGAGTCCGGCGAGGTCTTCAAGATTCCCGACATGCTGGCCAACCGCGCCGATATCTATAACCTCGGCGACACCCTGGGCGGCATGCAGGAAGCTTTCGCGCTGTCCTATATCGAGAACGGCCTGACCTCCAATCCGGTGCTGGCACCGCTGGCCACCCGCGACATGGGCGATGTCTATCGCTTCGTCGCCAAGGCCGAAGGCAAGCCGTTCTCCAGCAATGAACTGAGCCACAGCTACAGCGGCGCAGAGATCAACGAGATCGTCAGCACCTTGCAGCGCCTGATGCAGGTGCGCGACGTGGTGCTCAAGGTCAATCAGCAGTACATCGCCAGCGCCGCCCAGGCCGATCACTACCGCAGTGAGCCGCCTTTCAAGTTGCAGGGCAGTTACCGCAACATGAACAAGATGGCTGAGAAGATCAGCGCGGTGATGAATGATGCCGAGCTGCTGCAGCTGGTCGCCGACCACTACCAGGGTGAGGCGCAGTTGCTGACCACCGGCGCCGAGGAAAACCTGCTGAAACTAGCCGAGCTGCGTGGCAATCAGACCCCCGAGCAGGCCGAGCGCTGGACCCAGATCAAGCGCGACTTCCTGCGCAACAAGGCCATGGGCGGCAGCGACAGCGACGTTGGCGGGCGAGTGGTGGCCCAGCTCAACGACCTGGTCGAAGGCGTTCGCGCCCTCGGCGCCAGCCTGCAGCGGCAGCCTGAGCAGGCCGCACAGTTGCCCTGGGAACAGTTGCTCGCCAGCCTGGAACGCTTCGGCCAGGCGCAGCCGCAGGTGGCGGTGGAGGTAGTGGCGCCAGCGCAACCGGGGGTGCAGGTATTGCTGGAAAAGCTGGCCGACACCCTGCAGAACAGCTTCATGCCGCTGATCAATGCAATGGACAAGAAGCTCGACATCGACCTGCGCACCCACAACCGCATGGGCGAGATGGCCGCGCGGTTGCGCGAGCTTGGCCACTTCGTCGGCCAGCGGCCCGATCAGGCGGAGCCGGAAGCCGGCGAACGATGAGCGCCTGGTGGGCGCCGCGCCTGCAGCTGCTGCTGGGGATTGCGGCGCTGATGCTGGTGCTGCAGCTGTTCAACAGTGTCAGCGGCAATGCGCTGAATGCCTGGGGGCTGTTGCCGCGCCATCCGGCTAGCCTGCCGGGCATCCTGTTCGCGCCTTGGCTACATGGTGGCTGGCTGCACCTGTTGGGCAACCTGCCGGGGGTGCTGGTCCTCGGCTGGCTGGCCATGCTCGATTCGCGCCGGCGCTTCGTCCTGGCCAGTCTGTTCATCATCCTCGGTAGCGGCCTGTTGGTATGGCTGTTCGCCCGCCCGGGCATGCATGTCGGTGCCAGCGGCTGGCTGTTTGGCCTGTGGGGGCTGTTGCTGGCCAACGCCTGGTTCCAGCACAGCCTGCGCAACCTGCTGGTGGCCCTGCTGGTGCTGTTCTATTACGGTGGCTGGTGGTTCGGCCTGTTGCCGCATCAGGGCATTTCGTTTGAATACCATCTTGCCGGTGCCTTGTGCGGGGTGCTCTATGCGGCAATCGCGCGCAGGCCGCGGCAGGGCTGACGACAAGGAGTCAACATGGATTTCCAGCAACTCGACCGGCAGTTGCGTGACAGCCTGGCCGACCTGCGCCTGAGCAACGAGGAGCGCGCCGAGCTGCGCCAGCTCGGCAGCGAACTGACCCCGGACCAGGTGCGTTTCATGCGCAATCGCGCCTTCGCCCTGGTGCGCGAACTGGTCGCCGACCCGGGTAATACCGAGGCGGCGTTGAAATGGCTTGAGCAGGTGGTCAAGACCCTGGATGTCAGTGTCACGCCAGCGCGCCTCGACAGCGCCAGCGCCCACTTCAGCCCCGGAGAAAGCTGTCGCCGGACGATCCGTGAGCTGTGCCGGCAGGCCCGCCGCAGCGTGGATATCTGCGTCTATACCATCTCCGACGACCAGCTCAGCGAGGAGGTCCTCGCCTGTCACCGGCGCGGCATTGCCGTACGAGTGATCAGCGACAACGAAAAGCAGTTCGATGCGGGCAGTGACATCGAGCGCCTGCGCAGTCAGGGCGTGCCCTTGCGCATCGATGCCGGCCCGCACCATATGCACCACAAGTTCGCCCTGTTCGACGGCCGCCTGCTGCTCAACGGCAGTTTCAACTGGACCCGCAGTGCCAGTACCAGTAACGCGGAAAACCTGCTGGTAATCGAGCACCCGCAGCTGGTGGCGGCTTACAGTCGCGAGTTCGACGACCTCTGGGGGCGCTACGCGGATAATTGATGGCAGCAGCTGAACAGGCCGCCGAGCGGGCCCGCCGACTGATTGGTTTCTACCGTAGCTGCTACCTGGCCGACAGCCGTGAGCTGGATCTGGATAACCTGGGCAAGTTACCGGGCGAGCGCTGGGCCTGGTTCTCCGGGGCGGAGGAGTTGGCCAGCGGCGCCTTGCCCAAGCTGCCGCTGCCGCCGGCCCTGGGGGCCGCCCTGGACAAGCAGCAGAGCCTCTATCAGCGCGAACTGCAGCTGGTCTATGGGGTCTTGCCGATCTGCGGGCGCCTGGTGGCCGAAGATGCACCGGTACGCTCGGTCTGCGGGCCGCTGATCTATTACGAGGCGCGGCTGGAGGCCGGCGCGGATGGCCAGAGCTACTTCCTCTCCATCGATTTGCAGCAGCCCCACGGCAACTGGCGCTTGCTGCGCAGCCTGATGACGGACGAGCAAGATGTGGAGCTGGACGGTTTGCCGCTGCCTCAGGAGCCGCTCGACGCGCTTGGTCTGGCCGATCTGCTCGGCTGGGTCAGCCGGCACACCCGGGTGCAGGATGTGACCGGTGCCGCGGCTTTTCCACGCCTGGAGCATGCCGTGGCACTGCAACAGGCGCAGCGGCGCAAGTTCCTGTCCCTTCAGGCGGCGGCCCTGGTGGCGTTGGTGCCGCGTGGCAGCGGCAGTCGTGGTATCGCCCATGAGCTGCAGGAGTTGCAGGGATGCGCGCAGCTATCGCCAGCCTTGCTGCAGCTGCTCGGCGCGACCGACAGGGCTGACCCCGCGGCACCTTCCAGCACGCCCGAGCGCTTGCCGGCGCAGCTCAGCGGGACCCAGGTCGAGGCGCTGGCCAATGCCGCGCGCTTTGCCCTGAGCCAGCTATCCGGGCCGCCGGGCACCGGCAAGACCTATACCTTGGCAGCGCTGGCCCTGGACCGCTACCTCAACGGCGAGACGGTGTTGCTGGTCAGCCGCAGCGAGCAGGCGGTACGCGTGATTGCCCAGAAGCTGCGCGATGATTTCGGACTCGAGGATCTGGTTCTCGCTGGTGATGGGCAGAGCATGCTCGCGAGCCTGCGCGACAGGCTTCAGCGGCTTTTGCAGGGCGACCTGCCGAAGGCATCGAGTCGCGCAGAAGAACGGTTGGCCGTCGAGCTGCAGCGCCTGGAGGCCCGCGAACGTCGCTTGCGCGAGGGCTTCCAGAAGCGCTGCGCGCAAGCCTTACGCTGGAGTGCGCTGTTGGCCCGCGGCGAACGTGGGGCGCTGGGTTTCTGGCAACGCCACCTGCAGCTGCCCTGGGCCCTGCGCCGGGCCCGCGGCAGCGCGCGCCCCTGGGACCTGCTCGATGAGTTGCGCGAGTGCCAGCGGCGCCGCCAGGCGTTGAGCCGCGAGCATATCAACTGCCGTCGCGCGACCAGGCTGGGACGCTTGCTGGGCACCGAGCGGAGTACCTTCGTGCGCTACCACCAGGCGCTGCGGGCCCGCAGTTCGCAGCGCCAGCTGGCCTTGTTCGAGGATATCGATCCAGCGCAGTTGCTGGCGGCCTTTCCTATCTGGGTGGTGACCCTGGACGAATTGCACCGCCTGTTGCCACTGCGCGCAGGCTTGTTCGATGCGATGGTCATGGATGAGGCCACACAATGCGACATCGCCTCGGCCCTGCCGGCTTTCCAGCGCTGCCGGCGAGCGGTGATCAGCGGTGATGCTCGGCAGCTGCGGCATATCTCCTTCCTTTCTCGCGCCCGCGAGCTGCGCCTCTTGCAACAGGCCGGTGTGGGGGGGGAGGAGCGCGAGCAGTGGAGCTATCGCGACAACAGCGTGCTGGATTTGGTGGGGCTGCGGCTGAGCAGCCAGCAAGCGGTGACCTTCCTCGACGAGCACTTTCGCAGCCGCCCGGCGTTGATCCGGTTCAGCAACGACGAGTTCTACCAGCGTCGGCTCAAGGTGATGAAGGAGCGCCCCGGCCAGGAGCACTGCGACAGCCTGCAACTCGAACGGATGGCGGGTGAGCGGGGTGGCGATGGCGTCAATCCGCTCGAGGTCGAGCGGGTGCTGGACGTGCTGCGCGCGCATGTCGAGCGTTATCGCGACAGCCCGTTGAAACCCAGTGTCGGCGTGCTTTCGCCGTTCCGCGCTCAGGTCGAACAGATCCGCCAGCGCATCGCGGCCAGCCTGTCGTTGCAGGTGGTGCATGAGTTTCGCCTGTTGGTGGCGACGCCCTACGGCTTTCAGGGCGAGGAGCGCGATCTGATGATCATCAGCTTCGCCATCCATGGCGGGGCGAGCCAGGCGGCGGCTTACCTCAACCGTGCCGATATGTTCAACGTGGCCATCACCCGCGCCCGCGAGCGTCAACTGCTGTTGTTCAGTGGTGACGAACGCCAGTTGCCGCCGCAGCACCTGCTGCGGCGCTATCTGGAACGGCTCGGGCGATCCGGGCCGGTTGCGCCGCCCGGCGGCCTGGACGATTTCCAGCGGCGAGTCTGCCGGGCCCTGCAGGCCCATGGGGTGACAACCTGGGCAGGCTATCCGTTGGCCGGGCAGTTGCTGGATATCTTCTGCCAGCGTGGTGACAAGTGCCTGGCCATCGATCTGATCGGCTTCCCCGGTGAGGCCGAGGGTTTCCTTCAGCTCGAACGCTACTTGCTGTTGTCGCGCGCCGGGCTGGAGACGCTGCCGCTGAGCTACGCGCTATGGACGCTGCAGCCTGAGGCGACGCTGCAGGCCTTGCTGCAGCGGCTCTAGCGGCATGGCCTGGGCGCGGCAGCGAGGCGGCGATTGCCGTGCCTGGCTTGACGGGGGGCGCTAGGCTGACCTAGGGGTTAACCCGTGGTCTGGCGCTGCGTCAGTCATTCCCACCGTACCAGGAGGCCGTATGTCCTTGCGCAACGCTGTCCAACTGATCGCCTATCCCGACCGCCTTGGTCGCAATCTCGGTGAACTCTACCAGCTGCTCGATCAACACCTGGGCGATGCCCTGGGTGGGGTGCATCTGCTGCCGCTGTATCCGTCCAACGCCGATGGCGGTTTCTCGCCCCTGACCCACATGGAGGTCGATCCGCGCTATGGCGACTGGGCCGATGTCGAGCGCATTTCCGCGCGCTTCGATCTGTGTGTCGACCTGATCATCAGCCATATCGCCGATGAGTCGCCGCAGTTCCTCGACTTCCTCGCTCGCGGCCAGGATTCGCCCCATGCCGAGCTGTTCGTGCAGGTCGACAAGCTGGGCGAGATCAGCCTGGAGGACCTGGCGAAGATCCATATCCGCCGGGAGAAGGAGCCCTTTCGCCAGGTGCAACTGGCCGACGGCACGCAATGCCGGGTCTGGTGCACCTTCACCGAGCAGCAGATCGACCTGAACTACGAGTCGCCGCAGACCTACCGGCTGATGGAGGAGTACATGGCCTTCCTCGCCGCGCGCGGGGTCAAGCTGTTCCGCCTGGATGCCTTCGGCTACACCACCAAGCGCATCGGCAGCAGCTGCTTCCTGGTGGAGCCGGAGGTCTACGGGATTCTCGAGTGGTTCCGCGAAACCGGGGCGAAGTACGGTGCCGAGATGCTCCCCGAGGTGCACGATCACATCAGCTACCAGTACGCCATCTCGCGGCGCAACATGCGGCCCTATGCCTTCGCCCTGCCGCCGCTGGTGCTGCATGCCTTTCTCGCCGGCAACAGCCGCTACCTCAAGCAGTGGTTGCGCATGTGCCCGCGCAACCAGGTCACGGTGCTCGATACCCACGACGGCATCTGCATTCCCGATGTCGAGGGCGTGCTGCCCGAGGCGGAGATCCGCTACCTGGTCGACGAGGTCTCGACCCGCAGCGCCGATCCGATCATGCGCCGCTCGGCGGTCAACGTGCACAGCGTGGGGGCCATCTATCAGCTGACCTGCACCTTCTTCGAGGCGTTGATGCGCAACGAGGAGGCCTATATCGCCGCGCGGGCCATCCAGTTCTTCACCCCCGGCATCCCCCAGGTCTACTACGTCGGCCTGCTGGCCGGCTGCAACGATTTCGAGCTGGCCGAGGCCAGCGGCGAGGCACGCGACGTCAATCGCCACTTCTACAGCCTCGACGAAGCGCAGGCGGCCCTGCAGCAGCCTGTGGTGCAGCGCCTGCTGAGGTTGATGCGCCTGCGTTGCCAGCACCCGGCCTTCGCCGGCCGCTTCGAGCTGATCCAGTCCAGCGACAGCAGCCTGGCCATGGCCTGGCGTCACGGCGAGCATTACTGCCGGCTGCAGGTCGAGCTGAGCACCAGTCAGGCAATCATCCATTACCGCGACCCCGAGGACGGCAGCGAGCGGCAGATGCGCTGCTGACTCGACGGTTCGGCGTTCCGACGCTTCGACGGTCCGGCGATCCGGCAATCCGGCGGCGGCCGTTTCGGGTTAGACTTGCGGCCTTTTCGCCCAGCCAAGAAGCCCGCCCATGGCCCTGCCGTCCACCACCTACAAGATCGACCTGAACCTCACCGACATCGATCGCAGCGTCTACGAGAGCCTGCGTTTCACCGTCGCCCGCCACCCCTCGGAAACCGAGGAGCGCCTGGCCGCCCGGCTGATCGCCTACGTGCTGTTCTACCACGAGCAGCTGGCCTTCGGCCGCGGCCTGTCGGATGTCGACGAGCCGGCGCTGTGGGAGAAGAGCCTGGACGACCGCGTGCTGCACTGGATCGAGGTCGGCCAGCCGGACAGCGAGCGCATCACCTGGTGCTCGCGGCGTACCGAGAAGTTCAGCCTGGTGGCCTATGGCAACCTGCGGGTGTGGCAGACCAAGGAACTCGATCCGGTGCGCAGCCTGAAGAACATCAACGTGGTGGCGGTGGGGCAGGAAGCCCTGGCTAGCCTGGCCCTGGACATGCCGCGGGCGCTGAGCTGGAGTGTGATGATCAGCGATGGCGAGCTGTTCGTCACCGACGAGCGCGGCCAGCACGAGATTCCCCTGGAGTGGCTGGTCGGCGAACGCTGAGCGCCTGCGCCGAGTGGTGCTGCGATCTGCTTCCTCCGGCTTGAGGTGGCAAACGCTTCGCGGTTTTCCACCCTACAGCTGGCTTGTCTAAACCCGATTCAGGAACCCCGATGCGTATCGAACCCCGCCCGCTGCCTGAAACCCTGCCCGACCTGGGCGAACTGCCGCCGCTGCTGACCCGCCTGTATGCCGCCCGCGGCGTGCAATCGGCGGCCGAGCTGGACAAGGGCCTGGCGCGGTTGCTTCCGTATCAGCAGCTCAAGGGCATCGAGGCGGCGGTCGAGTTGCTGGTGCAGGCCCTGGAGCAACGCCAGCGCCTGTTGATCGTCGGTGACTTCGATGCCGACGGCGCCACGGCCAGCACGGTCGGGGTGCTGGGCCTGCGCCTGCTCGGCGCCGCCCATGTCGACTACCTGGTACCCAACCGCTTCGAGTACGGCTACGGCCTGACTCCGGAGATCGTCGCCGTGGCCCTGGAGCGCCGGCCGCAGCTGTTGATCACCGTGGACAACGGCATCTCCAGCGTCGAGGGCGTGGCGGCGGCCAAGGCCGCCGGGCTCAAGGTGCTGGTCACCGATCACCACCTGCCCGGGGCCGAGTTGCCGGCGGCCGACGCCATCGTCAATCCCAACCAGCCGGGCTGCGCCTTCCCCAGCAAGGCCATGGCCGGGGTCGGGGTAATGTTCTACGTGCTGCTGGCCCTGCGCGCGCGCCTGCGCGAGCTGGACTGGTTCGCCCGGGCCGGCGTGGCCGAGTCGCGTCCGGCCGAACCGAACCTGGCCGAGCTGCTCGACCTGGTGGCCCTGGGCAGCGTCGCCGACGTGGTGCCGCTGGACGCCAACAACCGCATCCTCGTCCATCAGGGCCTGGCGCGCATCCGTGCCGGCCGCGCCCGTCCGGGCCTGCGGGCGATTCTCGAGGTGGCCGGCCGCGACCATCGGCGCATCACCTCCACCGACCTGGGCTTCATCCTCGGCCCACGCCTGAATGCCGCCGGGCGCCTGGACGACATGAGCCTGGGCATCGAGTGCCTGCTCTGCGAGGACGAGGCGCTGGCCCGCGACATGGCCCAGCAGCTCGATCAGCTCAACCAGGACCGCAAGGCCATCGAGCAGGGCATGCAGCGCGAAGCCCTGGCCCAGCTCAAGGAGCTGCCGGTGGAAAGCTTGCCGTTCGGCCTGTGCCTGTTCGAGCCGGACTGGCACCAGGGGGTGATCGGCATCCTCGCCTCGCGTCTGAAGGAGCGTTACCACCGCCCGACCATCGCCTTCGCCGATGCCGGCGAGGGTGTGCTCAAGGGCTCGGCGCGTTCGGTGCCGGGCTTCCACATCCGCGATGCGCTGGACGCGGTGGCGGCCAAGCATCCGGGGCTGATCAGCAAGTTCGGCGGACACGCCATGGCCGCCGGCCTGTCCCTGCCGCAGGAGCATTTCGGCGCCTTCGCCGCGGCCTTCGATGCCGAGGTGCGGCGCCAACTGGTGGAGGACGACCTGACCGGGCGCCTGCTCTCCGATGGCAGCCTGGCGGTGGAGGAATTCCATCTGGAGCTGGCCCGGGCGCTGCGCAATGCCGGGCCCTGGGGCCAGCACTTTCCGGAGCCGCTGTTCCACGGCATCTTCCAGATCGTGCAGCAGCGGGTGGTCGGCGAGAAGCACCTCAAGCTGGTGCTCAAGACCGAGTGCGGCGGCCAGACCCTGGACGGCATCGCCTTCAACGTCGACCGCGAGGTCTGGCCCAATCCCACGGTGCGTTGGGTCGAGCTGGCCTACAAGCTGGACGTCAACGAGTACCGCGGCCAGGAAAGCGTGCAGCTGATGGTCGCGCATATCGCCCCGCGCTGAGGCGGGGCGTTCGTCGTTGTGGCTTCAGGACGGCGCGATCTGCGTCCCGTGCGGGGCCGCAGGCGGCGCTGAGGCATTAGCCTCCTGTGACGGCGGCACGTGGAACTCGGCGCAGTTCTTGCCCGCATGCTTGGCGCGGTACAGGGCCTTGTCGGCCAGCTCCAGTGCCTGTTCGATTGCCCTGTGGTCCTGCGGCCAGATGGCGCCGCCGATGCTGCAACTGACGCTGGCCTGGTGCTTGCCCAGGTCCAGGGGCGCGCTCAGTACGTTGAGTACGCGCTGCGCGATCAGGCGCGCCTGCGGCAGGGCTTCAGCGCCGGGCACCCGCAGGACCATGACGAATTCATCGCCGCCCAGGCGCGCCACCAGGTCGCCGTCGCGCAGGCATCCGCGCAGGCGCGCGGCGACCTCCTGAAGCAGCTGGTCGCCGGCGGCATGGCCGAATCGGTCGTTGACCGGTTTGAAGCCATCCAGGTCCAGATAGAGCAGGGCCAGGTGGTTGTTCTGCTCCGGGCAGTGCTGGGCCGCGCTGGCCAGAAACTTCTCCAGGGCGGCGCGGTTGGGCAGGCCGGTCAGGGGGTCGTGGTGGGCAAGGTTTTCCATCTTGCCGAGCGCCGCCTGCTGATGGCTCAGACTGTCCACCAGATGGCGAATCGACTGGCTCAGGCGGCTGATCTCGCGGGTGCTCCGGATATCCGGGATTTCCGTGATCACGCCGGCGCTCAGGCGGTCCGCGGCCTTGGCTATCTGCCGCAGGGGACGGGTGACATAGTCCGCCAGCAGCCAGCCGAGCAGGGCGAACAGCGCGGCCAGGGCGCTGCCCCAGAGCAGAATGCTGCGTTGCATTTCATGGGCCGGGGCGTAGGCCTCGTCCACCGGTTGACGGGCGATCACGGTCCAGCCGAGGCCCGGGTAGTCCTGGTAGCCGTGGCTGAGGCTCAGGCCGGTCAGGTAGCGCCCGCCGTCCGGCCAGCGCTCCAGGCTCCAGCGGCTCTGGCCTTTGCCGAGGCCATCCAGGGCGGCAAGGTCCAGGCGCTGGCCGACCATCTGCTTGTCCCCCAGTAGCACGGTGCGGTCCTGGCCGATGACGAAGAACTCGACATTGCGGCGCTGCTGGATGGGCTCGAGGATCGCCTGGCGGACCTCTTCGGCCCAGGCCCACGACAGGTGCGAGGCCAGTACGCCGACCAGGCTGCCGTCCTTGGCATGCACCGGCAGGCTGATGTCGACGAACTTCATGGCCTCGCCGCTCGGATTGGGCAGCAAGCCGGCCAGCAACACCGCTTCGTGCACGTCGCCGACGAACAAACCCGAGCGGCCCTGCAGGTAGACCGGGCGTTGGGCGATGCTGACGCCCTGCAGGATACCGTCGCTGGCCGCCAGGACCCGGCCGTGCGGATCGGTGAAGCCGATCCAGGCGAAGCTCGGGAACTTGTCCTGCAGGCGGTTGAGCAGGGCGTCGATCTCTTCCAGGTCCTGCGGGGAGGTGAGGGCGCGCAGCCGGCCGAGCACCGCCAGCATGCCGGCGCGGCTCTGCATGTCGCGATCCAGGCGATCGACCATCATGTAGGACACTTCGGCCAGGTCGCGGCCGACTTCCTCGGCAATGCGTCGGCTGGCGTCCTGGCTGATCAGGCTGCCGAACAGCCAGCTCAGGCCCGCGACCAGCAGGGCGATGAGCAGCGCGAAACGACTGCGCAGGCTTTGCGAGGAATGCATGGCGCTTCGGCTCCTTGGGCGGGCACTTATTCTTGGCGGCGGCGATTATGCTGCCGTGCACGGGATTTTGCAGCGCCGTCGGTCCGCATCGCGGCAAAACAGGGTGGTCGCCGTGCTGCCAGGCGCCGGCCGAGTCGGGTATACTCGCCGGCTTTTCCGAAGTTTTACCTGCGAGTGCCGCCAGCCATGGAAATCAACCCGATCCTTAACAGCATCAAGGACCTGTCCGAGCGCACCCAGACTATTCGGGGGTATCTTTGACTACGATCAAAAGCATGATCGTCTGATCGAAGTAAACCGCGAGCTGGAAGACCCGAACGTCTGGAACAATGCCGAGTACGCCCAGAACCTGGGGCGTGAGCGTGCCTCCCTGGCCCTGATCGTCGAGACCCTCGATGACCTGGGCGGCAGCCTGGCCGACTCCCGCGACCTGCTGGAAATGGCCGCCGAGGAAGGCGACCAGGGCGCCGTCGACGATGTCGCCGCCGAGGTCGAGCGCCTGCGCGGCATTCTCGAGAAACTCGAGTTCCGCCGCATGTTCAGCGGCGAGATGGACCCGAACAACGCCTACCTGGACATCCAGGCCGGCTCCGGCGGCACCGAGGCCCAGGACTGGGCCAACATGCTGCTGCGCATGTACCTGCGCTGGGCCGACAAGCGCGGCTTCGACGCCACCATCATGGAGCTGTCCGCCGGCGAAGTGGCGGGGATCAAGGGCGCCACCGTGCATATCAAGGGCGAGTACGCCTTCGGCTGGCTGCGTACCGAGATCGGTGTGCACCGCCTGGTGCGCAAGAGCCCCTTCGACTCCGGCAACCGTCGTCACACCTCGTTCACCGCGGTGTTCGTCTCCCCGGAGATCGACGACAACATCGAGATCGAGATCAACCCGGCCGACCTGCGCATCGACACCTACCGCTCCTCCGGCGCCGGTGGTCAGCACGTCAACACCACCGACTCGGCGGTGCGAATCACCCACGTGCCGACCAACACCGTGGTCAGCTGCCAGAACGAGCGCTCCCAGCACGCCAACAAGGACACCGCCATGAAGATGCTGCGGGCCAAGTTGTACGAGCAGGAAATGCAGAAACGCAACGCCGCCTCCCAGGCCCTGGAAGACTCCAAGTCGGATATCGGCTGGGGTCACCAGATCCGCTCCTATGTGCTCGACCAGTCGCGGATCAAGGATCTGCGCACCGGCATCGAGAACAGCAACTGCGACGCGGTGCTCGACGGCGACCTCGATGAGTTCATCGAGGCCAGCCTGAAACAGGGCCTGTAAGGCTTTTTTACGCCATCCCCCGTCGCCGGGGGAGGACGGGGGTGAGGGGCCGGAGCCTGGCGTTTCCTGCCCGCCCCCTCACCCCGACCCTCCTTCCGCTGGAAAGAGGGGCCGAACCAGTCACGGAACCAAGCGATCATGAGCGACCAACAACTCGACCAGCACGACCACCAAGAACTGCAGCAGGAAGAAAACAAGCTGATTGCCCAGCGCAAGGAAAAGCTTGCCGCCGCGCGTCAGCAGGGCAACCCCTTCCCCAACGATTTCCGCCGCGACTGCTATTGCGCGGACCTGCAGAAACAGTACGTCGACGCGAGCAAGGAAGAGCTGGCCGAGGCCGCCATCCCGGTCAAGGTCGCCGGGCGCATCATGCTCAACCGCGGCGCCTTCATGGTGATCCAGGACATGAGCGGGCGCATCCAGGTCTACGTCAACCGCAAGACCCTGCCGGCCGAGACCCTGGAAGCCATCAAGCACTGGGACCTGGGCGACATCATCGGCTGCGTGGGCACCCTGGCCCGTTCCGGCAAGGGCGACCTGTACGTCGAGATGACCGACGTGCGCCTGCTGACCAAGTCGCTGCGCCCGCTGCCGGACAAGCACCACGGCCTGACCGACACCGAGCTGCGCTACCGCCAGCGCTACGTCGACCTGATGGTCAACGAGGAAGTGCGTCACAGCTTCCGCGTGCGTTCCCAGGTGATCGCCCATATCCGCAACTTCCTCATGCAGCGCGACTTCCTCGAAGTGGAAACGCCGATGCTGCAGACCATTCCCGGCGGCGCCGCGGCCAAGCCGTTCGAGACCCACCACAATGCCCTGGACATGCAGATGTTCCTGCGCATCGCCCCGGAGCTGTACCTCAAGCGCCTGGTGGTCGGCGGCTTCGAGCGGGTCTTCGAGATCAACCGCAACTTCCGTAACGAAGGCGTCTCGACCCGGCACAACCCCGAGTTCACCATGCTCGAGTTCTACCAGGCCTACGCCGACTACGAAGACAACATGGACCTGACCGAGGAGCTGTTCCGCGAGCTGGCCCAGCTGGTGCTCGGCAGCACCGACGTGCCCTACCAGGGCAAGGTGTTCCATTTCGGCGAGCCCTTCGCCCGCCTGTCGGTGTTCGACTCGATCCTCAAGTTCAACCCGGAGATCAGCGCCGCCGACCTGATGGACATCGACAAGGCCCGCGCCATCGCCAAGCAGGCCGGCGCCAAGGTGCTGGGCTTCGAGGGCCTGGGCAAGCTGCAGGTGATGATTTTCGAGGAGCTGGTCGAGCACAAGCTGGAGCAGCCGACCTTCATCACCAAGTACCCCTTCGAGGTGTCGCCACTGGCCCGGCGCAACGACCAGGACCCGAGCGTCACCGACCGCTTCGAGCTGTTCATCGGCGGCCGCGAGATCGCCAACGCCTATTCCGAGTTGAACGATGCCGAGGACCAGGCCGAGCGCTTCATGGCCCAGGTGGCCGACAAGGATGCCGGTGACGACGAGGCCATGCACTACGACGCCGACTTCGTCCGCGCCCTGGAGTACGGCATGCCGCCCACCGCCGGCGAGGGCATCGGTATCGACCGCCTGGTCATGCTGCTCACCGACGCGCCGTCGATCCGCGACGTGATCCTCTTCCCGCACATGCGCCCACAGGCCTGACGGGAATGCAAGCCGCCTTAGGGCGGCTTTTTTGTGAGCGGACCATGGCCTATCCTGCGGTCTAGAGGCTGTACCTGAAGTCAGTTCGTTCGCGCCAGAGGATTGTTCCACCGTGATTCTTACGCCTGCTCAAGAAAACGCCACCCGCGTGGCCACCGCCGTCGCCGAGAGTGTCCAGTACCAGGGGCGCAAGGCCAGCCGGCGCGGCAGCGAACAGCGCCGCCAGGCGATTCTCGACGCGGCCATGCGCATCATCGTGCGCGAGGGAGTGCGGGCCGTGCGCCATCGCGCGGTGGCGGCCGAGGCCGGGGTGCCGCTGTCGGCCACCACCTACTATTTCAAAGACATCAACGACCTGATCACCGACACCTTCGCCCAGTTCGTCGAGCGCAGCGCCGCCTACATGGCCAAGTTCTGGAGCAGCACCGAGGGCGTATTGCAGGAGCTGGTCGGCCAGCTCGACGGCACGCGCGAGGCGCGGCGCCAGCTGGCCGATGAGATCGCCCGGCTGGCGGTGGAGTACGTGCGCTATCAGCTGGTCAATCGCCGCGATCACCTGCTGGCCGAGCAGGCGTTCCAGCAGGAGGCCTTGCTCAACCCGCGGCTGCACGGGCTGGTGCGTGCCCACGCGCAGATCCTCGCCCAGGGCGTCATCCAGTTCTTCGAGGTGCTCGGTTCGCAACAGCCGGAGCAGGATGCCCGGCTGCTGACCGCGATCATCCTGCGCATGGAGTACCAGGGCCTGCTCGACGGCGTCGAGCACCTGGACAACCAGGGCATGCTGGCCACCCTCAAGCGCTATATGCACCTGGTCCTGGGCCTCTGAGCGCCCGGCCCACGCCACGTCGAGGTGGGCCCGGGGCAGGCGGCTGTGTTATACGCTTAAGTTATATGTGAGCCTTGGGCTGGTGGCGAACCTCTCAACGGCGGGGTTTGTCATATATGACGAGCCGGCTGAGTCCGGCGGGCAATGCCGAATCGTTTCACAAGGAGATCGTAATGAGAGCCTGGCGCATGGTAGTCGCCGTGTCCTTCCTGTTGTTGAGTGGCTGTCTGGTCACCGTCAAGGACCCGATCCCGGCCAACGAGGCGGCGCCGATCCCGCTGCTCGGCGAGTGGGCGCGCACCAACGAGTGGGGTGAGGAACAGTTCCTGCAGATCAGTCGTTCCGGCGCCAATACCTACAAGGCCGAGACCTATGACGACGACCCGGACAACCTCGACAGTCGCAAGGAATATGGCTTCACCGTGGCCCACCACGGTCGGCGCTGGTACCTGTCGCTCGGCCTGCCCAAGCGCCTGGGGGCGAACTTCGCCATCGCCGGGTTCGAGCTGACCCCGCGCAGTGAGCTGGTGCTCTACAGCCTGGATGTCGATCGCATCCTGCAGGTGCTGGAGCAGGGCGTGCTGGAGGGTGAAGTGGTGGAGACATCCCAGGGCGACGGCGCGCTGATCACCAGCCCGCTGGACAAGGTCTTCGCCTACCTCGACGACCCGGCCAACTCGGACGTGTTCGTCGAGGTGGCGCGCTATCAGCGCGTCGGCCAGTAACCGGCCCTTCACCCATGAGCGTGCGCTGCACCGAGGATTCGATGAACAGTCTTAGTGAGCTGGACGAGTATCAGATGACCGTGCGGGGGCTGTCCGACCGCATCGTCGAGGCGCAGACGCCGATTCGCGTGCTGGATGCGGTGAAGTGGGATGAGAACGTCCGCGCTGACTTTCTCAAGCACAAGGGCAAGAAGCTGCCGGTGGTCGATCGCGACTACTACGCCGGGCGCCCGCTGGCCTTCGACACCGCGGCGAAGAAGCTGGAGTTCCAGAACATCGAGCGCGACATCACCCGCCAGCTCGGCCAGTTCAATCCGGTCGGGCAGATCATGCGGCGCATGTGCCGCGAATACCGCATGGTCATCCGCATGCTCGAGGCGCGTGGCACCGAGGACTTCGGCCTGATCTCCCAGGACCTCTATGGCGCGGCGTCCGATGCCTTCCATGCCGGCGACCCGACCCTGTCCGACCTGGGGCTGATGTTCTCCGAGTTCCTGAACAACATCGACGACCGCGGCGACCTCAAGGACGAACCGAAGGACCTCACGGCCAAGCAGGCGGTCGATATGCTGCAGCATCGCCTGAACAAGGTGTTCGGCGAGGCGGAGGAGACCATTCGGGTGTTCGAGTCCGACGGCATCCTCGCCGATGCGGCGGCCGGCGCCGACTACATCAAGATCCGCACCGACGCCATGTTCAACGAGCGCGACGTCAGGGCCCTGGAGGTGCACGAGGGCCTGGTGCACGTGGCCACCACGCTGAACGGACAGAACCAGCCGATCTGCACCTTCCTGGCCAAGGGGCCGCCGTCGTCCACCGTGACCCAGGAAGGCCTGGCGATTCTCATGGAGGTGATCGCCTTCGCCTCCTACCCGACCCGGCTGCGCAAGCTGACCAATCGCACCCGTGCCATTCACATGGCCGAGGAGGGCGCCGACTTCCTCCAGGTCTGCGGTTTCTACCGCGAGCAGGGTTTTAGCCTGGAAGACAGCTACAGCAATGCCAGCCGCGCCTTTCGCGGATCGTCGCCGACCGGGCTACCCTTCACCAAGGACCTGTCCTATCTGAAGGGCTTCATCATGGTCTACAACTACATTCAACTGGCCGTGCGCAAGGGCAAGCTGGAGCAGATCCCGCTGCTGTTCTGTGGCAAGACCACCCTGGAGGACATGCGCACCCTGCGCCAGCTGGTCGACGAGGGCCTGGTGGTGGCGCCGAAATACCTGCCGCCGCAGTTCAGCGACCTCAACTCGCTGTCGGCCTGGATGTGCTTCTCCAACTTCCTCAACCACCTGAGCCTGGATCGGATCGAGGCCGATTACGCCAATATCCTCTGA
The DNA here is from genome assembly GCF_013388395.1 of Pseudomonas sp. LPB0260. Classification (NCBI taxonomy): domain Bacteria; kingdom Pseudomonadati; phylum Pseudomonadota; class Gammaproteobacteria; order Pseudomonadales; family Pseudomonadaceae; genus Pseudomonas; species Pseudomonas sp. LPB0260. Next base: position 2,418,967 of record NZ_CP058247.1, read on the forward strand.
AAGCTGCCGCATGCGGCGCTGAGGGGGAGGCCGAAAACGCTTACTTACTCCGGTAAACGGCGCTTTTCGGCCCCACCTTCGCCCAGCCTGAACTGCGTTCATGATGCCTTCAGACGCAGTGCCTGGTCCTCCAGCGGGGGCCTGTTCCGGATGAAATCCGGGAGGCACTCAACCCTATAGCCGGAGCCTTGTGCAGTGCCCAGCCACCAGCTCGAATACGAAATCCTCGGAACCTCGGCGCAGAGCGTGGAGATCATCCTCGACCCGGGTGAGACGGTGATCGCCGAAGCCGGGGTGATGAACTACATGACCGAGGGCGTGCGTTTCGAGACGCGCATGGGCGACGGCTCGACCAGCGGGGTGTTGGGCAAGCTGTGGGGCGTCGGCAAGCGCCTGCTCACCGGCGAGTCGCTGTTCATGACCCACTTCAGCAATGCCGGCAAGCGCCCGGCGCGGGTGGCCTTCGCCGCGCCCTATCCGGGCACCGTGGTGCCGATCCAGCTGGCCGAGGTGGGCGGCCGGCTGATTTGCCAGAAGGACGCCTTTCTCTGCGCCGCCCACGGCACGGCGCTGGGCATCAGCTTCAACAAGCGCCTGGGCGCCGGTTTCTTCGGCGGCGAGGGCTTCATCCTGCAGAAGCTCGAAGGCGACGGCCTGGCCTTCGTGCATGCCGGCGGCACGGTGATTCGCAAGGAACTGAACAACGAGACCCTGCGCCTGGACACCGGTTGCCTGGTGGCGTTCAGCTCGGGTATCGACTACGACATCGCCCTGGCCGGCGGGCTCAAGAGCATGCTGTTCGGCGGCGAGGGCATCCTCCTGGCGACGCTCAAGGGCAGCGGCACGGTGTGGATCCAGAGCCTGCCGTTCTCGCGCCTGGCCGAGCGGGTCTACGAGGCCACCTTCAAGGCGCGTGAGGAAACTCGCGCCGGCGGCAAGTGAACCGCCGCGCCTGGCTCCTGGCCGCGCTGCTGTCGCTGCATGGCTGCAGCGAACTGCTGTTCTACCCCGAGCGGGGGCTGCCTTTCACCCCGGCCAATGCCCGCCTGGACTACCGCGACCAATACCTGCGGGCGGCAGACGGCACGCGCCTGCATGCCTGGTGGCTGCCGGCCAAGGCCGGCGTCGAGGTGCGCGGTACGGTGCTGCACCTGCACGGCAATGGCGGCAACCTGTCCAGCCACCTGGGCGGCACCTGGTGGCTGCCGGAGCAGGGCTACCAGGTGCTGATGCTGGATTACCGCGGCTATGGCCTGTCCCAGGGCGAGCCGAGTCTGCCGGCGGTGTATCAGGATATCGAGGCCGCCTTCGCCTGGCTGGAGCAGGCGCCGCAGGTGCAGGGCGCACCCCTGTTCGTTCTCGGCCAGAGCCTGGGGGGCGCCTTGGCCATTCGTTTTCTGGTCGAGCTGCCGCACCGACGAGGGCGCCTGAGCGCGCTGATCCTCGACGGCGTACCGGCCAGCTATCGCGAGGTCGCCCGCCATGCCCTGGACGCCAACTGGCTGACCTGGCCGCTGCAGGTGCCGCTGAGCTGGCTGGTGCCCGACGACGACAGCGCCATCCACGCCATGGAGCGACTGGAAGACCTGCCGCTGCTGATCTATCACAGCGTCGACGATGCGCTGGTGCCCCTTTCCAACGGCGAGCGCTTGTATCAAGCTGCGCCGCCGCCACGGGTGTTCCAGCCGACCCGCGGCGGCCATGTGCAAACCTTTGAGGACCCGGACTGGCGTCAGGTCATGCTGCAGTTCATGCGCGACCCGCGTGGCTTCGCCGGCCTGCGCCATCTGGCGGAACTCCCCGATTCTGAGAAACGACCATGAGTGAACGCGACCCCATTCCCCTGATTCTCACCGCCATCGGCAGCGTCTGCGCGACGGTCGCGGTGCTCTGGTACTACGGCTACCTGCATATCGCCAAGCCCGAGGACGCCCTGCTGCTGTCCGACTTCACCATGCTCAAGACCATCCCGGGCGAAGACTACAAGGTCTCGCTCAAACCGGCCGAACAGGTGGCGCAGTGCATCGATGGCGTGCTGGTGATGTTCGACTTGCAGCAGAAGGGGCTGACTGGCGTGCTGGTGGACAATCGCAAGCGCGCCGTGCGCTGCCTGGGCGAGCAAGTCCCGGCGGCAGCGCAATAAAGCGGTGCGGCGTCAGTGCTCGGCGCTGTTCTGTTGCTGCATCAGCTCGCGCAGGTACTTGCGTGACAGGGCGAGGAAGCGCGGGGTCGGGCCGATGTCCTCGTACAGCGGGTCGCCCTGTTCGTCGGTCGCCACGACCTGACTGCCCTTGACATAGGGCAGGCTGGCCTCCAATTCCTCCAGCGCCGCGCCGATCAGCTCGCCGAGCAGTTCTTCGGTGTGGTGCTTGGGGTACATCTCGGTCAGCGCCGCCAGGCGCGCGGCCGCTTCCAGATCGAGGTGGATCTGGTAGGTGTTGCGGGTCAGGCGGCCCTTGGAGTTCTGTTCCCAGTGATGGACAAGCTCGCGAATCTTCATAACTACCTCGTCCTGTGCCTGCTGCGGGTAAGCGGTTGGTAAGCCGCTGCTGAGGCAAGTCGTTGCGGGCTCGCCCTCTTCTTTAGACTAGACCGCTCCTGGCGTTCGCAGGTTCGACGTCGCACGCTTGTAAGAAGTCGCCGCGCTGGGCACTCTTGAGCCACGCACTGACGGAGGACTGACCGTGACGGAAATTGACGCGCGTTTGCGCGAGGACGTGCACCAGCTCGGCGAACTGCTGGGCAACACCATCAGTGCCCAGCTGGGCGAGGCCTTCCTGGGCAAGATCGAGCGCATCCGCAAGGGTGCCAAGGCGGCTCGCCGTGGCTCGGCCGCCGGCGCCGAGCAGCTCAGCGAATCCCTCGATGGCCTCGACGACGATGAGCTGCTGCCGGTGGCGCGGGCGTTCAACCAGTTCCTCAACCTGGCCAATATCGCCGAGCAGTACCACCGCGTCCGCCGCCGTGGCAGCGACGAGCCGGAGCCCTTCGAGTCGCGGGTGCTGCCGGAACTGCTGCAGCGCCTGCGTGCCAGCGGTCACGCCCCCGAAGAGCTGGCGCGCCAGCTCGGCAACCTGGATATCGAGCTGGTGCTGACCGCCCACCCGACCGAGGTGGCGCGGCGCACCCTGATCCAGAAGTACGACGCCATGTCCGCCCAGCTGGCCGCCCAGGACCACAGCGACCTGTCCGCCGCCGAGCGTGAGCTGGCCGCCCAGCGCCTGCAACGCTTGATCGCCGAGGCCTGGCACACCGAGGAGATCCGCCGCAGCCGGCCCAGCCCGGTGGACGAGGCCAAGTGGGGCTTCGCGGTGATCGAGCATTCGCTGTGGCAGGCGGTACCCAATTTCCTGCGCCAGGCCGACCGCGCGCTGCACGCCGCGACCGGCCAGCGCCTGGCACTGGAGGCCGCGCCGGTACGCTTCGCCTCCTGGATGGGCGGCGACCGCGACGGCAACCCCAATGTCACCGCCACGGTGACCCGCGAGGTGCTGTTACTGGCGCGCTGGATGGCCGCCGACCTGTACCTGCGCGATATCGACCAGCTGGCGGCCGAGCTGTCCATGCAGCAGGCCAGCCCCGAGCTGCGCGCCCGGGTCGGCGACAGCGCCGAACCCTACCGCAGCCTGCTCAAGCAGCTGCGCGAGCGCCTGCGGGCGACCCGCGCCTGGGCCCACGACGCCCTGCAGGGCGCCGTGACGCCGCCTGCGGCCGTGCTGCAGGACAACGACGAGCTGCTCGAGCCGCTGAACCTCTGCTACCAGTCCCTGCATGCCTGTGGCATGGCCGTGATCGCCGACGGTCCGCTGCTCGACTGCCTGCGCCGGGCGCGCACCTTCGGCCTGTTCCTGGTGCGCCTGGACGTGCGCCAGGATGCCAGCCGCCATGCCGCGGCGCTCGACGAGATCACCGACTACCTGGGCCTGGGCCGCTACGCCGAGTGGGACGAAGAGGCTCGCCAGCAGTTTCTCCTGACCGAGCTGGACAACCGTCGGCCGCTGCTGCCGGCACACTTCCAGCCGAGCGAGGAGACCGCCGAGGTGCTGGCCACCTGTCGCGAGGTGGCGGTCGCGCCGGCCGCTTCGCTGGGCTCGTATGTGATCTCCATGGCCGGCGCGCCCTCCGATGTGCTGGCCGTGCAGTTGCTGTTGAAGGAGGCTGGCCTGCAGCGCTCCATTCGCGTGGTGCCGCTGTTCGAGACCCTGGCCGACCTGGACAACGCCGGTCCGGCCATCGACCGCCTGCTGAGCCTGCCCGGCTACCGCTCGCGCCTGCAGGGGCCGCAGGAGGTGATGATCGGCTACTCCGACTCGGCCAAGGACGCCGGCACCACGGCGGCGGCCTGGGCCCAGTACCGTGCCCAGGAGCGCCTGGTGCAGGTCTGCGCCCACCATCGGGTCGAGCTGCTGCTGTTCCACGGTCGCGGTGGCACCGTGGGCCGCGGCGGCGGCCCGGCCCACGCGGCGATCCTGTCGCAGCCGCCGGGCTCGGTGGTGGGGCGTTTCCGCACCACCGAGCAGGGCGAGATGATCCGCTTCAAGTTCGGTTTGCCGGACGTTGCCGAGCAGAACCTCAACCTCTACCTGGCCGCCGTGCTGGAGGCCACCCTGCAGCCGCCGCCAACCCCCGAGCCGGCCTGGCGCGAGCTGATGGACCGGCTGGCCGCCGATGGTGTCAGCGCTTACCGCGGCGTGGTGCGCGAGCATCCGCAGTTCGTCGACTACTTCCGCCAGGCCACGCCGGAGCAGGAGCTCGGTCGCCTGCCACTCGGCAGCCGCCCGGCCAAGCGCCGCGAGGGCGGGGTGGAGAGCCTGCGGGCGATCCCCTGGATCTTCGCCTGGACCCAGACCCGCCTGATGCTGCCGGCCTGGCTCGGCTGGGAGTACGCCCTGGGCAACGCCCTGAAGCGCGGCGAGGGTGAGCTGCTCGGGCAGATGCGCGAGCACTGGCCGTTCTTCCGCACCCGCATCGACATGCTAGAGATGGTCCTGGCCAAGGCCGACGCGGCCATCGCCCGACTCTACGACGAACGCCTCGTGCAATCGGATTTGCGACCATTGGGCGAGCATCTGCGCGACCTATTGTCGCAGGCGGTGGCGACGGTGCTGGGACTGACCGGGCAGTCGCAACTGCTGGCGCACAGTCCCGAGACGCTCGAGTACATCACCGTGCGCAACACCTATCTGGACCCCTTGCACCTGCTGCAGGCCGAGCTGCTGGCCCGCTCCAGACAGCGCCAGAATGAGGCCGACAGCCCTTTGGAACAGGCCTTGCTGGTCAGCGTCGCGGGTATCGCCGCGGGGCTGCGCAACACCGGCTGAAGGGGCCGTGCCTGCGTCCCTCAGGGGCGCGGGGCGGTGGCTGCAAGTGGCTTGGCGGGCGTCTTTCAGGCGCCCGGGCTGCGACCCGGTGTGCGACTTTTGGCGGCTTGTGCGCCAGAGGTGCGCTGTGTATCTTGATCGGCCTTCTGGCAGTCAGGCACCCGTGCGCAGTGCTGCCGAAACTATTCTGAGATTGGCCCCATGAGGCGAGTCCGACGATTTCTACTTAAATCTTGAGGAGCACATCGATGCGCGTGATTCTGCTGGGGGCGCCCGGTGCCGGTAAAGGTACCCAGGCTGGCTTCATCACCAAGAAGTTCGGCATTCCGCAAATCTCCACCGGCGACATGCTGCGCGCGGCGGTCAAGGCTGGCACCGAGCTGGGCCTGAAGGCCAAGAGCGTCATGGACGCCGGTGGCCTGGTCTCCGACGACCTGATCATCAACCTGGTCAAGGAACGCATCGCCCAGGCGGATTGCGCCAATGGCTTCCTCTTCGATGGCTTCCCGCGCACCATTCCCCAGGCCGAAGCCCTGAAGGAAGCCGGCGTGACCATCGACTACGTGGTCGAGATCGCCGTCGACGACGAGGAAATCGTCAGCCGCATCGCCGGCCGTCGCGTGCACCCGGCCTCGGGCCGCGTCTACCACACCGAGCACAACCCGCCCAAGGTCGCCGGTATCGACGACGAGAGTGGCGAGGAGCTGATCCAGCGCGACGACGACAAGGAAGAGACCGTGCGTCACCGCCTGTCGGTCTACCACTCGCAGACCAAGCCGCTGGTGGACTTCTACCAGCAACTGGCCGCCCGTGAAGGCACGCCGAAGTACAGCGCCATCGCCGGTGTCGGTTCGGTGGACGAGATCACCGCCAAGGTACTGGCCGCGCTCAGCTGAGCCTGCGCCCTCCTTGAAACAACGGCCCGCTTGCGGGCCGTTGTCGTTTCTGGCGCTGGGTCGGCCAATTTGCTGTCGTTCTCAGAACAGTAACCTTGTTCGCCTAAGCTAGCATCGATATCTGGTCTAGACCATCGCGAGATGCTCCTAGACCTTAGGTCTTAACCCATACTTAGGAAGAGGGCGCGTTCAATGACTGAAAAAGCAGCAAAGAGAGCTATCTGGCTGGGCCTTGCAGTGTCGCTGTTGGCTATTCCCGTGGCCTTTGCCGATACATCTGCGAAGCCCAAGACGGAGTGCGCTGTCGCCGAGTTCGCCATGGGCCTGCGTTTCCAGCAGCAATCGGCGGAAGTTCAGGCGCTGCAGCTGCAGGCCTACAACATCGCGACGCTGAAGCTGGATGCGGCCGTGGCCGCCGCGAAAGATCCGTCGAAGTTGGCCATCGTGACTGACCTGGATGAAACCGTTATCGATAACAGCGCCCTGTTGGCGAGGGACCTGGCCAACTGTCACACCTATGACGCCTGGGACACCTGGTTGCCCTGGGAGCGTGATGGCACCCCGCAGCTGATCCCCGGTGCCAAGCAGTTCCTGCAGCACGCCGACAGCCTGGGCGTGACCATTCGCTATATCTCGGACCGTTCCGACGAGCAGAAGCAGCACACCCTGGCCACCCTGAGCAAGCTCGGCCTGCCGCAGATTTCGGCGCAGAGCGTGCTGCTGCTGGGGCCGCCCAAGGTCGAGCGACGCGCCATAGTCAGCGCCGATCATCAGATCGTATTGCTGCTGGGCGATACGCTGCACGACTTTGATGCGCGTTTCCGCAAGACGCCGCTGGCCGATCAGCGCGCCACCGTGGCCGCCGAAGGCGGCAAATGGGGCACCGAGTGGATCGTCTTCCCCAATGCGACCTACGGCACCTGGTCCAAGGCGCCCCTGCAAGCCTGGGAAGCGGAGACCGTTATCGAGGCCTGGTAAGCCGCTGTTGGCTGAGGCTGCGTCGGGTCGTACTGGCCCGGCGCGTGCTTGCTGTCCGGCAGGCCAGGGTGATTGCGCTGGAAAAAAAAGCCTCAAGCCGTTCTAATGCCGATCCATTTCGTCACCTTTCCGAATGCAATGACCACTCTGCTGGCCCTTGATACCGCCACCGAAGCCTGTTCCGTCGCCCTGCTGCATGACGACCGGGTGTACAGCCATTACGAAGTGATTCCGCGCCTGCATGCCCAGCGGCTGTTGCCGATGATCAAGGCCTTGCTGGAAGAGGCGGGCGTCGCCCTGTCGGCGCTGGATGCGATCGCCTTCGGTCGTGGCCCCGGCGCCTTCACCGGGGTGCGTATCGCTATCGGCGTGGTCCAGGGCCTGGCCTTCGGCCTGGACCGGCCGGTGCTGCCGGTCTCGGACCTGGCCGTACTGGCCCAGCGGGCCCTGCGTGAGCATGGTGTACAGCAGGTGGCCGCGGCCATCGACGCGCGCATGGACGAGGTCTACTGGGGCTGCTACCGGGCCGAGAAGGGTGAGATGCGCCTGCTCGGCGCCGAGGCGGTGCTGCCGCCGGAACTGGCGGGCCTGCCCCGCGATGCGGCCGGCGACTGGTTCGGTGCCGGTACCGGCTGGGGTACCCACGCCATTCGGCTGCCGGCGATGCTGGCGGGCCAGGATGGCGCCATGCTGCCCCATGCCGAAGACCTGCTCAGCCTGGCGCGCTTCGCCTGGGCCCGTGGCGAGGCGCTGCCGGCCGATGAGGCGCAGCCGGTGTACCTGCGCGACCAGGTCGCCACGCCCAAGGCGCCGCAGTAGCCCGCGCCGGCCATCCAGCCCTTACGCCTGCCCGGATGCTCGATTGCCAAGCCGGGTCGACGGCGGTAGATTGGTCGAATCCCACACAGTTGGCCAATCGGCCGAGCAGTAACTGATGCGTATCGACGGCTCAATCGCTCCCTTCTCGCCAGATCGCGGCCCCCGCTCGGGGACCGCGGTCACGCCCTATCGCGAGGCCCAGCGGGAAGTCGAGGCGCGTCGCGAGCAGCCGGCCGCGCCGGCCAGCAGCCAGGGTTTCGAGCAGCTGCCTCAGTTGCGCCGCGTGCAGGCCAGCAACGGCGGCAGCGACAACCTGGCGGCGCGTAGCCAGGAGCCCGACTACCGGCCGGCGCTGAGCAACCGCGCCGCCCAGGCCCTTGCCAGCTACAGCAGCACCGCCTCCTTCGCCGGCGAGTCCGACGCGCAGCAGGTGCTGGGTCTCGACCTCTACGCCTAGTGCTGCCTTATTTCCTCGGTTGCCCGTCCTGGAGCGAGCCGGCCTGGCGCGGCGCGCTGTACCCGGAAACCGCCCGGACCAGCGACTTCCTGCCGCTCTACACCCAGCTGTTCAATGCCGTGGAGGGCAACACCACCTTCTATGCCAGCCCCACGGCCGACACGGTGGCGCGCTGGGCCCAGGCGATGCCGGCGCAGTTCCGCTTCTGCGCCAAGCTGCCCCGGGACATCAGCCACGGCGGCGACCTGCGCGAGCAGCTGGCCGCCGCCGATAGCTTCCGCCGCCTGCTGGCGCCCCTGGGTGGTCGCGTGGCGCCGTTCTGGCTGCAGCTGCCGGCCAGCTTCGGCCCCTCGCGCCTGGTCGAGCTGGCCGCCTTTATCGAGCACTGGGCGGGGGACGAGCTGGCGGTGGAGCTGCGTCACCCGGCGTTCTTCGCCAAAGGCGAGGAGGAGCGCGCGCTCAACCGTCTGCTGCTGGGGCGCGGCATCGAGCGCATCTGCCTGGACTCGCGGGCGCTGTTCAGTTGCAGTTCCGACGATCCGGCCGTGCTGCATGCCCAGGCGAAGAAGCCGCGCCTGCCGGTGCGCCCGACCGCCTTCAGCCAGACGCCGCAGCTGCGCTTCATCGGCCACCCGGAGCTGGCGGCCAACGATGCATTCATGGCCCCCTGGCTGGACAAGCTCGCCGCCTGGATCGAGGCGGGGCGCACGCCCTACGCCTTCCTGCACACCCCGGACAACCGCCTGGCGGCGCAGCTGGCGCGGCGCTTCCATGCCCAGCTGATGCTGCGCCTGCCCGGTCTTCCCGACCTGCCCGAGCCTGCCGTTGCGACGCCCAGCCCGCAGCTGGGCCTGCTGTGACCGGCGCGGCGCCTAGTACTCGACCTCGACGGCGCCGCTGACCCGGGTGCAGCAGCTCAGCACATAGCCCTCGGCGATCTCCTCTTCGCTGATGCCGCCGTTGTGCTCCATGGCCGCCTCGCCGCTGACCACGCGCACCTTGCAGGTGCCGCAGATACCCATGCCGCAGGCCTTGGGGATGGTCAGGCCGGCGCTGGCGGCGGCCTCGTACAGGGTGCTGCCCAGGGCGGCCTGCACCGACTTGCCGGACTCGCTGAAGGTTACCCAGTGGCTGGCCTGGGGTTCCTCGGCCTGGGCTATCGCTGCCTGTTCCTCGGCCGTGGCGATATCCTCGCCCGGCGTCGCGCCGAAGGACTCCTCGTGGTAGCGCGCCATGTCGTAGCCGGCTTCGCCGAGCAGGCGTCGTACCGCGCGCATGTAGGGCGCCGGACCGCAGCAGAACACCTCGCGCTCGAGGAAGTCCGGGGCGATCAGCTGCAGCATCTCGCGGCTGAGAAAGCCGCGGTAGCCGCCCCAGATCTGCCCGGTCTCGTTGCGTTCGCAGATCAGGTGCAGCTTGAAGTTGTCGATGCGCGTGGACATGTAGTCCAGCTCGGCGCGGTAGATGATGTCGGCCGGGGTGCGCGCGCTGTGGGCGAACACCATGTCGACTTCGCTGTTGGTGTTGAAGAACCAGCGGGCCATGGACATCACCGGGGTGATGCCGACGCCGCCGGACAGCAGCAGTACCTTGTCGGCGGGAAAGTCGATGCAGTTGAACTGGCCGACCGGGCCGTGCACGGCGATCACCTCGCCTTCGCTGAGGTAATCGTGCAGCCAGTTCGACACCCGCCCGCCGGGCACGCGCTTGACCGTGATGGAGAAGCTGTAGGGGATCGAAGGGGCGCTGGAGAGGGTGTAGGAGCGCATCACCTGCTCGCCGTCGATCTCCAGCTCCAGGGTGACGAACTGCCCGGGTTTGAAGAAGAACAGCACCGGCTCCTGCATGCTGAAGCAGTAGGTGATGACGTCCGCGGTCTCGCGGATGACCTTGAGGCAGCGCACCAGATGGCGGCCGTTGGCCCAGGTCTGGGTGCTGACCGGATTGAGGTACTCACTGCTGGTGAGATGGTTCATGGGTGACTCTCGGCAATAGGCAACGCCCCCTCACCGTCGGTTGCCGGGAGGGGACTGTCGATTTTTTGGGGGGGGCGGCCGCGCGCGCGGCCGGGTGCGCCTGGCGCTAGGACAGCTGGATCCAGGTGGTCTTCAGTTCGCAGTACTGGTCGTGGGCGTAGATCGACTTGTCGCGACCGCCGAAGCCGGACTGCTTGTAGCCGCCGAACGGCGTGCAGATGTCGCCCTCGGAGAAACAGTTGACCGACACGGTGCCGGCGCGGATCGCCGCCGACATGCGGTGCGCGGTGTTGATGTTGGCGGTCCACAGCGAGGCGGCCAGGCCGTAGCAGGTGTCGTTGGCGATGGCGATGGCCTCTTCCTCGGTGTCGAAGGCGATCACCGCCAGCACCGGGCCGAAGATCTCCTCCTGGGCCACCGAAGCGGCGTTGGAGGGAGCTTCGAAGATGGTCGGGGCGACGAAATAGCCGCCGCTCTCGGCATGCAGGCGCACGCCGCCGGTGACCAGCTTGCAGCCCTCGGCCTTGGCCTGCTCGATATGCCCCAGGACTTTTTCCATGTGCGCCTCTTCGATCAGCGCACCGAGGCGCACGGCCGGGTCCAGCGGGTCGCCGGTGACCCAGTCCTGCAACTGGCCGAGCATCTCCTCGAGCAGGGCGTCCTTGAGCGAGCGGTGGACGATCAGCCGCGAGCCGGCCGAGCAGTTCTCGCCCATGTTCCAGAAGGCCGCGGCGAGCACGTTGCTGGCCACCGCCGCGAGGTCGCCGGCGTCGCCCATCACCACCTGGGGGTTCTTGCCGCCGCACTCGAGCACCACACGCTTGAGGTTGCTCTTGGCCGAGTACTCGAGAAACAGCCGGCCGACCTCGGTGGAGCCGGTGAAGGCCGCCAGGTCGATGTCCGGGTGCAGGCCGATGGCCTTGCCGGCGCTGTGGCCGAGGCCCGGCACCACGTTGAGCACGCCGGCCGGGATGCCGGCCTGATGGGCCAGCTCGGCCAGGCGCAGGGTGGCCAGGGAGGTCAGCTCGGCGGGCTTGAGGACCACGCTGTTGCCGGTGATCAGCGCCGGGCCGAGCTTCCAGCCGGCCATCATGCAGGGGAAGTTCCACGGCAGTACGGCGCCGACCACGCCGATCGGCTCGCGGCGGATCATGCCGACGTTGCCCGGGCTGGACGGCGAGATGGCGTCGTACAGCTTGTCGCCGGCCTCGGCGTGCCAGCGGATGGTGTTGGCGGTGTCGGGGATGTCGATGCCGTAGCACTCGCCCACCGGCTTGCCGGCCTCCAGGGATTCCAGCACTGCCAGCTCCAGGCGGTGGGCGTCGATCAGGTTGGCGAACTCCAGCATGATCGCCTTGCGCTCGGCCGGCGCCAGTTTCGACCAGACCCCGGCGTCGAACGCGGCGCGGGCGGCCTGTACGGCGGCGTCGACGTCTTCGGCGTCGCAGGCGGCCACCTCGGTGATGACCTGGCCGGTGGCCGGGTTCAGGGTGGCGAAGGTGGCGCCAGAGCGGGCGGCGACGAAGCGGCCGTCGATAAAGGCCTGGTTGCGGTATTCCAGGCGCTCGAGCTGTTGGTCGATGGCGCTGCGGGTGAGGGCGTCGGTCATTGTTTTTCTCCTGAAGGTTGGGGCAGTTTCAGAGCTCCACGCCGGCGGTCCACTCTTTCCAGGCGATGGAGGAGCGCACGCCGATCCCGAGCAGGGGTTCGGGTGGATTGCGGCTGGGTTTCGGTTGTTCGAGCATGATGCGCAGCAGGTCGCTGTCCATTCCCAGGGCGTACTCGGCGATCAACTTGCCGGAGATGGTCCCGCGGGTCAGGCCCAGGCCGTTGCAGCACACCGCGCTGAACACCCCGGGGGCGATTTCGCCGAACACCGAGCCGGCGTTGCGCGCCAGGCACAGGGCGCCGCCCCAGGTGTATTCGAAATCGACCTCCGGCAGCATCGGGAAGCGCCGCTCGAAGGACTTGCGATGGGCCTTGAGCACCCGCTGCAGGGTGCCGGCCGAGGCATGCACGTCCGGGTTGTAGGTGAAGGAGTTGCGCACGCAGATGCGCCCGTTGGCCAGGCGGCGCACCGTGGAGCCCAGCGGGTCGGCCGGGATCAGCCCCCAGCTGTCCTCGCCGCCGAGGCGTGCCAGTTCCTCCTGGGTCAGCTGGCGGGTCATGCTGCCGTAGGTGTAGACCGGCAGCAGCCGGCCCTTGAGCCCGAGTTCGCCGAAGTTCGAGGCGTAGGCGTTGTTCGCCAGCACCATGCGCGGCGCCTTGATGCAGCCCTGGGCGGTGGTCAGGGTGTGAGGCGTGCCCACCTGGATGTCCAGCACCGGGCTTTCCTCAAACAGCCGCACGTTGGCCGGCAGGCTCTGGCCCAGGCCACGCGACAGCGCCGCCGGCTGCACCAGCACCGCGCCCGGCGCATGCAGGCCGGCCTGGTAGAAGTCGCTGCCGGTGACGGCCTTCATCTGCTTGGCATCGAGCAGGCGATAGGGCTCGCCGAGCACCGACAGGCCCTTGGCGAATGCCTCCAGGGCCTGGCCGCCACGCTCGTTGGCGGCGCCATGCAGCTTGCCCTGTTCGCGCCAGTCGCAATCGATGCCGTGGCGCTGGACGATCTCGCGGGTGTAGTCGATGGCGCCGCGGCTCAGGCGGATGATCTTGTGGTCGGCCTCGTGACTGCTGGTGTAGCTGTGCGAGGTCAGGTCGTGGGGCAGGTCGACCATGAAGCCGGAGTTGCGTCCGGCCGCGCCGAAGCCGACGCGCTTGGCGTCGATCAGCACCACCGAGGCCTCGGGCTGCAACTCGGCCAGGCGGCGGGCGGCGGCCAGGCCGGCATAGCCGGCGCCGAGCACCACCCAGTCGGCCTGCACGGTGCCACGCAGCGGGGTGCATGGCGGCGGTGGCGGCAGGGTTTCGTACCATCCGCAGCGCCCGTCGGCCTGGGGCAGGAAGTTGCAGTGCAGTTGCATGGGGAGTGCCTCCAGGCCGAGGGGGTTAGCCGCGATGGGCGATCAGCTGCTCGTAGGTCTGCTTGAACGCGCTCTTCTCGGCGTCGTTCAGCGGCAGCAGCGGACGACGGGTAACGCCCACCGGCAGGCCGGCCAGCTCGCAGCCGTGCTTGATGTACTGGCAGAACTTGCCGCCGCCTTCGAGCAGGTTGAGCATCGGCAGCAGGCGCTGGGCCAGCTGGCGGCCCTTGAGCATGTCCTGCTCGACCACGCAGGCCTGGTACAGCGCCACGTGCTCGCGGGCGAGGAAGTTGGAGGCGCCGCAGACCCAGCTGCGCGCGCCCCAGGTGAAGAACTCGAGGATCTGGTCGTCCATGCCGCAGCTGGTCTGCAGCTGGTCGGCGTACTCCTGGGTCAGTGTGTGCATGCGCTCGATCGAGCCGGTGCTTTCCTTGATCGCCTGGAAGTTCGGCCGGCCCTTGAGGGCGTCGATGAACTCGAAGCTCATCGGCGTGCCGGTACGGGCCGGGAAGTTGTAGAGCATGATCGGCATGTCCAGGGCATCGTCCACGCACAGGGCATGGGCCAGCAGCTCCTCCTGGGTCGGCTGGCAATAGTAGGGCGCGGCCAGGAGGATGCAGTCGAAGCCGGCGGCCTTGGCGTAGCGGCCCAGGTCGAGGCTTTCCTCGGTGCTGGTGGCGTTGATGCCGGCCATCAGGGTGATGCGGCCCTTGGCCTGCTCGGCGACCGCGTCGAACAGCTGCTTGCGCTCGGCGTTGCTCAGGGCGTAGTACTCGCCGGTGGTGCCGCCGATGATCAGGCCGTGCACGCCGTCGCCGATCAGGCTGTCGATGACCTCGCGCAGGGCGGCGAAGTTGATCGCGCCGTCCTGGTTGAAGGGCGTTACCACGGGAGTCCAAATGCCATCGAAGTTCATGCGTTCACCTGAGTGGAAGAGGTTGAATTTGTTGTCGATTTCGAGAAAAAGGTTACGGCCGTTCGGCGCCGGGCAATAAGCAACATTTAGGGCCGTTAATTAATAATCAAAGGTTATGGATGGGCCGTAAGCGCGGACTGCAGGCATAAAAAAACCTGCACTCGGCAGGTTTTCTTATAGTTCGGGCGCGGGGCCGGAAAGTTGTTCTTGCCTCTGGCGGTTTTTTGAATAACCGGAAGTGCGATCTAACAATAACGCCCGGTTATCAGAGTTGCGCCATCAGCCAGTCGCGCAGCCGGCCGCAGGCCTCGTCGTCTTCCTTGTCTTCGTTGAAGGTCAGGTAGTGCTGGCTCTCCTTGTGCACCACCTGCTCGGGCACCGGGCGCACCAGCAGGCCCTGCTCGACCAGGTGGCCGACCAGGTGGTGCCAGCCGAGCGCCACGCCCTGATGGTTGAGGACCATCTGCACCAGCATGTTGTAGTCGTTGGCGTTGAAGAAATGCGGGCTGTCGCTGCCGCGCGCCTCGATATCGACATCGTGGAAGGCCAGCCAGACGCCCCAGTCGACGTGCTCGGCCACCTGCGAGCGGCCGTAGGGACTGAGGTTGAGCAGCACGCTGTCGCGCAGCCCCTCCAGGCTGTTCAGCTCCGGGTGCTGCTCGAGGTAGCGCGGGGTGCACACCGGGTAGATGACGTCGTGGAACATCGGCAGGCTGCGGTAGCCGGCGCGGATCTTGGCCATCTTGGTGATGAAGATGTCCGGGCGCACCCCGGGCTCCATGGACAGGAAGTTCTGCGTGGTGATCAGGTTGAGGTCCACATCCGGGTTGGCGCTGAAGAAGCTCGGCAGGCGGTGCGCCAACCACATCGCCGAGAACGCCGGCGAGCAGCACAGGGTCAGCACCCGCTTGCCGACGTTGCGGCTGCGGATGCGCTCGGCCGCCTGGGCGATGTTGACGAAGGACAGCTGCGCGGCATCGAAGAAGATCGCCCCGGCGGCGGTCAGCTCCACCGCGCGGCCAGCGCGCTTGAACAGCTCGGCGCCCAGGTAGGTCTCCAGTTCGCGAATCTGCCGGCTGATGGCCGCCTGGGTCACGCACAGGGCTTCGGCGGCGCGGGTGAAGTTCTGGTACTTGGCCGCCGCCACGAAGGATTTGACCGCGCGCAGCGACGGCATCTTGATCAGCGTCTGATCGGGTTCTGTGTGTTTAACCATAACGGCAGGTATTCAATTTCCTGAATAAAAAGTCGGTTCTGCCGACTATAGCCCCGCTCTAGACTTTCGACAGTGCCAAAAGCGGCGCTGGTGGCTGCATAGGGGCGCGTAAGTTATCGGAAAGCGCCCGCTGGATCATCCGGATTAGTGTTGGAGTGCCTAGAAAGTGAATAACAAAGCGAAGGTTGCAGAACTCATTCAACAGCGTAAGCCGCGTCATGCGCTGCCGACCGCTTTGTACAGCGACCTCGAGGTATACCGCCAGGACCTCGAGCAGATCTGGCACAAGGAATGGATCTTCGCCGGGCACACCTTCGAGCTGGAAAAGCCCGGCCAGTACCTGACCCTGCAGATCGGCGACTACCCGGTGGTGGTGGTGCGCGGCGGCGACGGGCAGATCCGCGCCCTGCACAACGCCTGCCGCCATCGCGGCTCCAAGGTCTGCAGCGAGGCCAGCGGCAAGGTGGCCAAGCTGGTTTGCCCCTATCACAAGTGGACCTTCGACCTGGACGGCAAGCTGCTGTTCGCCGGCAACATGGGCGTGGACTTCAACAACGCCGAGTACGGCCTCAAAGCCGCCCACTGCGAGGTGGTCAACAGCTACATCTATGTCTGCGTCGCCGAGCAGGCGCCGGACTTTCAGAAGTTCCGCGCCGCCCTGTCGCCCTTTATCGCCCCGCACAACCTCGACGACTGCAAGGTGGCCTTCGAGTCCAACCTGGTGGAGAAGGGCAACTGGAAGCTGGTGTTCGAGAACAACCGCGAGTGCTTCCACTGCGACGGCACCCACCCCGAGCTGATGAACTCCTTCGTCGAGAACCTCTCGGTGGCCGGGGTCGGCGGCGACGACGATCCGGAGTTGGTCGAGCACTGGAACCGCTGCGAGGCCGGCGGCCTGCCCAGCCGTTTGGTGATGGACGATAACGGCCAGTTCCGCATGACCCGCATTCCGCTGTCGTCCGGCGCCGTCAGCTACACCATGAACGGCAAGCCGGCGGTGGCCCGGCGCCTGGACAGCAGCGGCGTGGAGAACATCGGCGCGCTGCTGTACTTCAACTACCCCTCGACCTGGAACCACTTCCTCGGCGACCACGCCCTGAGCTTCCGCGTGCTGCCCCAGGGGCCGAACGAGACCCTGGTGACGACCAAGTGGCTGGTGCCCAAGGATGCCCAGGAAGGCCTCGACTACGACCTGGAGACCCTGACCCGGGTATGGCTGGCCACCAACGACCAGGATCGCCGCCTGGTCGAAGGCACCCAGGCCGGGGTCAACTCGCCGGCCTACGAGCCGGGGCCTTACTCCTCAATCGCCGAGAACGGCGTGTGCCAGTTCGACGACTGGTACTGCGCCACCATGGCGCGCAAGCTGGCCGACTAGCCGCGCGGCGGTAGCTCACCACGCAAGTGCCCCGCATGGCCCTCTCGTCATGCGGGGCCTTTCTGCAGCAGCAAGGTTCTGAGAACAGGAGCATCCAGCGATGCAGCGCTCGCCATTTCCGATGCCTGGCAGTGACTACGCCAGGGGCTTCCTCCTCGTGCTGCTGGCGGCCTTCTGCTACGGCCTGCAGCCGCTGTTCGCCCAGTACGCCTATGCCGGCGGCGCGGACCCGGTGGGCGTGCTGCTGGTGCGCTTTCTGATCGCCGCCGCGGTGCTGCTGCTGTTTCTGCGCCTGCGTGGCATTCGCCTGCCGGCCGGGCGACTGGCCCGCCAGAACCTGCTGGTGGGCATCGGCTATGCCATGGCGGCGCTGGGCTATTACAGCGCCAGCCGCAGCACCTCGGTGAGCCTGGCGGTGATCCTGATGTTTTCCTTCCCGGCGTTCGTCACCGTCCTGTCGATCGCCTACCTGGGTGAGCGCACCAGTGCGCTCAAGCTGCTCAGCCTGGTGCTGGCGCTGGGCGGTGTGCTGCTGGCCGCGGGCATGAGCTTCTCCGGGGAGCTGACCGGCGTGCTCTGGGCGCTGTTTGCCGCCTGCAGCTATGGCGCCGCACTGGTCTACGGCACCCACAGCATTCGCCATGAGCAGCCGCTGGCCTCGGCGGCCATGGTGTTGCTGGGCGGCACCCTGACCTTCGCGCTGGCCGCGTTCACCTGGGGGGCGGCCACGCCGTCGGGGGCGCCGGCCTGGTGGTCGATGCTGGGGCTGGCCCTGTTCGCCACCATCCTGCCGATCGCCGCCTTTCTTGCCGGCTCACCGCATATCGGGCCGTCGTCGGCCTCCACCCTCTCGACCCTGGAGCCGGTGGTGGCGGTGACCATCGCCGTCTTGCTGATCGGTGAACATATCAGCGCCGGTATGCTCGGCGGCGGCTTGCTGGTGGTGACGGCGGCGATCATCCTGGCTCGCCAGGGCGGCGCGCTGGAGCAACTGGCCGTGCCGGAAGCGGTGGTGGCGAGGCAAGGGGTGAACGAGGGGGACTAGCACCACTCCGCCGCCGCACGAAAGGCCGGGCCCGGCAGTAGCACACCACGAGGGGCGTTCCTGTGGGCACGCCCCTTTGTCGTTGCGATGCATTGCACGTCGAATGTGCGTGCATCCTCGCCCTGTCGCCGCGCGTCAGCACCCTAGGCTCAGGCTGTCAAAGAGAGGCGGTGACGGGTATCGGACCGCGCAGGTCGCATTCGGCCAGCCCATACAGGCGCGATGGATATACAAGCCTAGGTGTTTGGCAGCGGTGCTGCGCCGCCTCAGGCTTTGCATGTTCGGGTGAGCAGTGCGAGCGCCGAGATCGGCGCGGACGCGCCGCGACCTCGAAGCCTGTGCACGCTTGTCCAGGCGCGGAGCGCAGCATGGCGATAATGCCGGCACCGATCGGGCCTGCGAGGGGAATAGCGGGTGGCCGCTACGCTGAATGATCCAGCCCATCTACTTGGACGAAATTGACCAATGGCCAGATTGCCTTCCCTGTCCGCGCTGCGAGCCTTCGAAGCGGCGGCGCGCCACTTGAGCTTCACCAAAGCCGCGCAGGAACTGCATATCACCCAGGCCGCCGTCAGCTACCAGATCCGCATGCTGGAGGACGAGCTCGGCGCCCAGCTGTTTGTGCGTGAGAAACGCAGCGTGGTGCTGACCGAGGGCGCACAGCAGCTACTGCCGGTTCTACAGCGGGCGTTCTCGGAAATTGCCGAAGGCATTGAGGCTTTTTCCGCCGTGAGCCGCGAAGAGAAACTCACCGTCGCACTCAGCACGTACTTTGCCATTCATTGGCTGTCCAGGCGCCTGGGACACTTCTCTCACCTGCACCCGGATATTCAGCTTCGCTTGCAGCACCCGGAAACCAATGCGCGTCCAGGTGTCGACGGCGTCGATATGGCGATCGTCTGGAAGGAGCGTCACTGGTCGCCGGAACCGGGTCTTAACAGCCGGCTATTGTTCACCTCGGCCGTCAGCCCCGTCTGCAGTCCGGCCCTGCTGGAAAATCCAGGTTCACCGGCGTCCTCCCAGGGACTGCGCAAGCAGGCCCTGTTGCGCGATGACGTGCACTACGAGGCCTGGTCGAAATGGTTGGAGTTGGCGGGGATAGACGATGCCGGCCCTGCGTACGACATGAAAATCAACGATCCGAATGTCTACCTGCAGGCGGCCATCGATGGGCGTGGCTGGGCACTGGCCGATGAGCTGATTGCCGACGAGATATCCCTGAAGCGTCTGGTGCGGCCTTTCGATCTTTCACTCGAGGGCTATGGGTACTTTATCGTCTACCGCGACGACGCCCTGGAGCGACCCGGGGTGCGTGCGTTCCACCAGTGGATAACCCAGGAGTCGCAGGCCTGAGCTGGCCCTGTCCTGCTACCGAGCAAGGCGGGGCCGAGCCCTGCAGTCGCTGTACGACGCGGGTAGAGCTTGAGCGCACGTTTTGTTCCCGTGCTGCTCGAACCCCACCGCGCGGATATCGGCAAGCGCTCGTCTAGGACGCGACCTGTTTTCAGCTACCGGAATGCTCCATGTACCAATCGCTTAGCTGAACACAAAACTTCTCGTCTTTCGCGAAGGGGCCCGGTCGATAGAACGCCGACTTGGCGCCTGCGGTCATCGATTGGCACAGGGCGACATCTTCCGCGTTGGTTACCTGCCAGACTTCCTTCATGTGTTCGGGGTGATAATCAACGCCTTCGACGGCATCCTCATGAACGATCCAGCTGGTATAGAGCGCACATTTGTCACTGCCAAGCGGCAACACCCAGTTGGTCGCAATGTGGTCCGAGGTGAAGTGAATCCACGCGTTGGGGTTGAACCACATCGACAGCGTGCTTTGATCGTAGTCCTTGAATGGGCCGATCAGTTTCTTGCTGGCCGGCTTGCCATCGAAGGTGATGGATTGGAAATTTTCTTGCATGGGGTAGCGCGCCACGCGGCAGCAATCATTCGGCGTGAAGGCTTGCTCTTTCCACTCCAATCCAAGCGCCTCCCAGCGTTGCACCGCCCGGGCAAACATTTGTTCATAGGCTGGCGATTGCGCGCCATTGAAGCTGGAGGGGTCGAATAGCTTGACCAGGCCCTGGTGGTTCAGGTTGCAATGGCAGCACTCGCGGTTGTTGATCATCACCAGGAACCAGTTGGCGTCGACAATTTCGCATTCGTGATAGGCCAGTTTGTAGCCGCCGTTCTGCAAGCCAAACGGCGCCGCGTAAGGTGCGATGATCTTCTCGATCTCTTCGAGATCGCTGCGATCACACTCAGGGTCCAGGCTGGCGAACAGCAGGCCGTGTACCTCGACCACCGGCAGGCTGTCGAGATGCATCGATTGTCCCAGTTCCGAGCCGGGGAAGTCGGGGGCGAATCCAGGGGCGTTGACCAGGCGGCCGCCGTTGAGCTCATAGACCCACTGATGGTTGGGGCACATGATCATCGGCGGGCATTTCCCATGGGGCTCGCGCAGCAGGCGGGCGCTCTGGTGCGAGCAGCGGTTCGCCATGCAACGGATCACGCCATCGGTACCATGGAGCAGGAAATATTCGTCGTCGAACAGGGAGAACTTGAGGAAGTCCCTTGGCTTCGGGACGTCACCGCGGGTGCCCGCGAAGAACCATTTCTTTGAATAAAGACGCTTGGCACGATCAAGGTCGAATATGGCTTCTTGGGGAAGCCCCATTCCAGAAACATAGTTGTTCAAGTGTGTTCCCCTAAGGAAGATCTGAAATTTCCGCCGCTATTCGGGCTGCAAAGAGCGCTGCCCCAACTGAAAGTCAGCGTGCTGCTTCGCTCAATTCACGTGTTTCTCGACGTGCCTACGCCTACCAAAGAAATGGCGCCTTCAGCGGTGCGCCTCTTGCGCATTCAATAAGCGTTTTTCGCATCCCCAGGTGCGACAGCGCGAAGGCCATGGCGCGGCGGCGGGCGTACTACCAAGCTGCGAACCTGATAGAACGAGCTTGCAGGACGCCTCCGGTGCGAAAAAACGAATGAATCAGCGGCTCCCCAGTGATGTGTCACGTACAGGAAAACTGTCGCGGGCAGGCGGAATGTAGGCTGGGGCGACTTTAAGGACAAACGAGTTCGCCAAATGCTATCCATAAGCGGATTTAATCCATTCGGCAATGTATTGCTTGAGCAGGACAGGGCGATGACGTGCTGCGGGCTGCGTCATGCCCGGGGCGGCGGATGCCGGCACGCTGTCCGTTTTTCCTCCCTGGCGGCGAGGGCGGGGTAATCAGGAAGGTGTGATGGCTTTCTTGTGGTTGTGGTTGTGGTTGTGGTGAGACGCGAGACTGTCGCAACAAGCGAGTCCTGCAGCGGAACAAGGCCGATAACAATCATGATCCATGTGATCGATTGAACGCTGGGCCCCCGTTGCGCGAACTACAGAGTGGCCAGGGCGATGCTGCCCATGACAGGCCGGATATACGAATGCAACCGCACTGACGACAGGCTTGAAAAGCGATTCCTCATCTACTTGTGGGGAGCGTCCATATACATTTGTTAGGGCTAGTACGGAGCATAGTTTTGAAGCTCCTTTATTCGCTGTTTGGCGCGCTCTTCTTTGCAGGCTAGATAGATGCTATTGCGAATAGTCCCTGATCTGTGCATTTCATATTGAGCAGCGCAATCCGCTTCCCTGAATGTAATCCATGCTCTTTGCGCGGTTAAAAGCTTG
Organism: Pseudomonas sp. LPB0260; assembly: GCF_013388395.1. Classification (NCBI taxonomy): domain Bacteria; kingdom Pseudomonadati; phylum Pseudomonadota; class Gammaproteobacteria; order Pseudomonadales; family Pseudomonadaceae; genus Pseudomonas; species Pseudomonas sp. LPB0260. The sequence continues at coordinate 2,440,608 of NZ_CP058247.1, forward strand.
TTCCTGTATTCAGTGTAATTTTCGTATTCAGTGTCTTGCTGGGAAAGACTTGTCACCAATTTTTTATACGTTAAATTCAGCTCTTTCTCTGTGCTTTCGAAAGAGATAGATGCGCACTGTTCAATGTCAGGCGTTGAGAATGCATTGGCGCAGTCAATATTATTCTCAGGTTCTGCGTATGCCTCAATAGATAAGGCTAGTAGGCAGGCAGCAAGTGAGCGATGCATTGGATGCCCTAACGTTTGGTTAAGGGGCGGGCTTTAGCCCGTCCCAGTGAGCGCAGCGAGCGATTTGAACCACTAGTTAGGTGTCATATACTGATGAATAATGTTGGGGCGTACGCAGACCAATACAAAGCGATTGTGCCTAGTATGCTTGTAGAGATGGCGAATAGCGATATTGGTTTTGATGAGAGTTTAATTGCAAGTGCACCAAGCGCTAAACATATGACTGGCAACGCTGCCCACCACTGAATAGTTTCGAAAACAAATTATGAGTAAGGCGTTTGCTGAACACCAAAGCCTGACCAGAGATTAGTAAAATAATTGGCTGTCTCGGGCTGGAAAAAAAGCATAGATGAAGAATGATTGAGCAATTACAAATATGACTATGGTTACTGCGAGTACGAATTTCTTCACAATGATACCTAACGTTTGGTTAAGGGGTCGGCTTTAGCCGGTCCCAGTGAGCGTAGCGAACGATTTGAACCACTAGTTAGAAGCCAGAAATACCATTATCTCTGGTTTCAGATATTTTTTTGCAATGTCGTATGCGGTATTGCCTTGGGCATCCTTGGCGTCGCGATCTGCGCCGGCTTTAAGCAATACCTTTACTGTTTTGAGGTTTGCCCTGGCTGCCCATAGCAATGGAGTCATATTATTTGTATTTAATGCCGCTATGTCGTGGCGAGCGCCGACTGATAGTAAGAAACGAACCATGCTTGCTCGCCCCCAAGCAGCGGCTCCATGCAGCGGAGTTTCGCCAGCCGAATCAATATGATTCACATCGGCGCCTCTTCGAACTAAGCGACGAGCTCGGCGCAAATTTCCTGCCCAAGCAATGGCATGGAGCTCTGTTTCTGCTCCTCCATCGATAGCAATACCTGGTGCGAAATTTTTATTCATGGGTTCTAACGTTTGGTTAAGGGGCCGGCTTTAGCCGGTCCCAGTGAGCGCAGCGAACGGTTTGAATGCTGTAATGGACACTCCCCGCGCCACGGTTCTATACCCACAACGGTGGTGACTGTGCATTGGGAGAGGTGTGATGAAACGCATAGCAGTTGATCTGGCCAAGTCCGTTTACCAAGTTGCCGAGAGTGTCCGTGCCGGCGTGGTGAGTCAGCGCAGGCGGCTGAGTCGTGAGGCGTTCGGGCGATATATACAGGAGCAGGCTGAGGCGGTCGAGTGGCTGATGGAGGCCTGTGGCACGGCGCACTACTGGGGGCGGTTGATGCAGGCCCGTGGGCACCGGGTGATGCTGCTGCATCCACGCTATGTGCGATCGTACCGGCGGCGTAACAAGACCGACCGCAACGACTGTGAGGCGATGCTCGAAGCGGCGCGCTGTGCCGGCCTGCATCCGGTGCCGGTGAAGAGCCACGAGCAGCAGCAACTGCAGCAGTTGCACGGCCTGCGCGAGACCTGAAAGAAGAGCCGCACCCAGCGTATCAACCTGCTGCGTGGCATCCTGCGCGAAGCGGGTATCGAGGCGCCAGCCAGCACCGCGGCCTTCCTGCGCCGGGCCAACGAACTGATCGAGCGCCCGGAGCTGGCGCGCCTGCGCGGCCTGCTGCAGATCGTCCTGGGTGAGATCAATCTCTATCAGCAGTGCATGGCGGACTGCGAGCGGCAGCTGCAGCAATGGCATGCCGAGGATGAAATCGTGCGCAGGCTGGACGAGGTCAGCGGCATCGGCCTGCTCACCGCCAGCGCCCTGAAGACCGCGGTCGGCAATCCGCAGCGCTTCGCCAGCGGCCGCCAACTCAGTGCCTGGCTGGGCCTGACCCCACGCGAGTTCAGCAGCGGCAACCGGCGCAAGCTGGGCCATATCAGCTGCCAGGGCAACGTCTATGTGCGTACCTTGCTGGTCCACGGCTCCCGCGCCGCCTTGTTGGCGGCCCAGCGCTGCCTGGCCAACACGCCGGAACGACTGACCGCATTACAGCGCTGGGCCACGCAAACGGCGGCGCGCATCGGCCACAACAAAGCGGCGGTGGCGTTGGCCAACAAACTGGTACGAATCTGCTGGGCGGTGTGGTGCCACGAACGACGTTTCAGCGGCAACTGGCAGAGCGTAAGGCCCGCCTGACGGCGGGAGTAACCAGGAGGGAATGAGGGTTTTCGGGTGGTTGTGGTGAGACGCGAGACTGTCGGAACAGGCGAGTCCTGCAGCGGAACAAGGCCGATAACAATCATGATCCACGTGATCGATTGAACGCTGGGCCCCCGCTGTGCGAACTACAGAGTGGCCAGGGCGATGCTGCCCGCGAAAGGCCGGATATACGAATGCAACCGCACTGACGACAGGCTTGAAAAGCGATTCCTCATCTACTTGTGGGGAGCGTCCATATACCAATTGTTAGGCTGTTCAATGCCATGCATATAAAAGAAATATCTGTGTAGAGTGTTGTGGTGTGATTTTGTAGCAAGTCATAACAAGTTTTCCTCGCGATGTTGGTAGATGTAATTTGTCTTTACTTGTTCGCCAGGGGCATATGTAATTATAAGAACCTTCCAGTCATCGCCTTGTTGAAGTGACTGCTTGTGAAGTTTCTTAATGAGATCGCTTAGTAATGAGTGATTATAAGTTGTTTCTACGTCGGCTTTGTCTTTGCCATCTATTGTTAATACTAGCGCCATGACCATATAGCTTTCAAATACGTCAGACTCAAATTCTAATTTTTCATATGGCTGATTTATTCCGGCGGATATCAGTGAAAATAGTTCCTGTAATGTTTCAAATTGCTCTGATATCAAGGGCGTGCTCCATCAGGGCCTAACGTTTGGTTAAGGGGCGGGCTTTAGCCCGTCCCAGTGAGCGCAGCGAACGGTTTGAATGCTGTAATGGACACTCCCCGCGCCACGGTTCTATACCCACAACGGTGGTGACTGTGCATTGGGAGAGGTGTGATGAAACGCATAGCAGTTGATCTGGCCAAGTCCGTTTACCAAGTTGCCGAGAGTGTCCGTGCCGGCGTGGTGAGTCAGCGCAGGCGGCTGAGTCGTGAGGCGTTCGGGCGATATATACAGGAGCAGGCCGAGGCGGTCGAGTGGCTGATGGAGGCCTGTGGCACGGCGCACTACTGGGGGCGGTTGATGCAGGCCCGTGGGCACCGGGTGATGCTGCTGCATCCACGCTATGTGCGATCGTACCGGCGGCGTAACAAGACCGACCGCAACGACTGTGAGGCGATGCTCGAAGCGGCGCGCTGTGCCGGCCTGCATCCGGTGCCGGTGAAGAGCCACGAGCAGCAGCAACTGCAGCAGTTGCACGGCCTGCGCGAGACCTGGAAGAAGAGCCGCACCCAGCGCATCAACCTGCTGCGTGGCATCCTGCGCGAAGCGGGTATCGAGGCGCCAGCCAGCGCCGCGGCCTTCCTGCGCCGGGCCAACGAACTGATCGAGCGCCCGGAGCTGGAGCGCCTGCGCGGCCTGCTGCAGATCGTTCTGGGCGAGATCAATCTCTATCAGCAGTGCATGGCGGACTGCGAGCGGCAGCTTCAGCAATGGCATGCCGAGGATGAAATCGTGCGCAGGCTGGACGAGGTCAGCGGCATCGGCCTGCTCACCGCCAGCGCGCTGAAGACCGCGGTCGGCAATCCGCAGCGCTTCGCCAGCGGCCGCCAACTCAGTGCCTGGCTGGGCCTGACCCCACGCGAGTTCAGCAGCGGCAACCGGCGCAAGCTGGGCCATATCAGCTGCCAGGGCAACGTCTATGTGCGTACCTTGCTGGTCCACGGCTCCCGCGCCGCCTTGTTGGCGGCCCAGCGCTGCTAGGCCAATACGCCCGAGCGAATGACCGCGCTGCAGCGCTGGGCCACGCAAACGGCGGCGCGCATCGGCCACAACAAGGCGGCGGTGGCCTTGGCCAACAAACTGGTACGGATCTGCTGGGCGGTGTGGTGCCACGAACGACGTTTCAGTGGCGACTGGCAGAGCGCCAAGCCCGCCTGACGGCGGGGGTAATCAGGAGGGAATGAAGGGTTTCGGGTGGTTGTGGTGAGACGCGAGACTGTCGGAATAGGCGAGTCCTGCAGCGGAACAAGGCCGATAACAATCATGATCCACGTGATCGATTGAACGCTGGGCCCCCGCTGTGCGAACTACAGAGTGGCCAGGGCGATGCTGCCCATGACAGGCCGGATATACGAATGCAACCGCACTGACGACAGGCTTGAAAAGCGATTCCTCATCTACTTGTGGGGAGCGTCCATATACCACTTGTTAGGCTGTTGGGTTAGTAGCTCTGAAAAAAGACAACATAGCTTTAAGGAAAGAACGAGCTTCAGCGCCATTGATGAAATTATGCGAATGGGCCTCTGAATTCCAAAAGAGAAGAATATTTTCATCTGATCTTTCAAGGAGCTCGGATAGCTGAGTCTGGATGCGTGACATGGCTTCTTTGTCATGGCCGGTGAAAATATCTGACCAGATTTCCTCATCCGTACCGAAATCCAGATATGCATCTTGGTGATACCAGGACCCAATAGCATTTTTGAGAGTCGCGAACTCTCCAAGATGTGCGAGGTAACTGGGTTCTTTGTTCATAATGCCTAACGATTAAGCTAACCGGCAGGCAAAAGCGCAGCTTTTGACTGTCCAGCGAACGAAGTGAGCGAGGTTGAGCGCATTGTTGTGCATCAATGCTCCGTCCCGGCATATACCCACATTGGCTCCGTTTTACCTGCCCGGCTAAACCCAAGAGCTTTGTAAAAATCAATGGCGTCCCCGTCCGCGGTTAGCATTAGCTGATGAAAGCCTTTGTACTTGCTAAGCATGGCCTGCATCATTTTCTTACCGATACCCTGGCCTTGAAGATTGGGTTTCACCAGCATGTGTGGGAAGTAGACGACAAGATGGCCGTCTGAAATTGCGTTGCCAATACCGACTAGCTGGCCATTTAGTCGGGCTGTGACGAGGGCGTGTGAATTACGCAGCGCCGGCAGTAGCTGATCTGGTTTTTGGGCGGATGACCATTCGTTAGCGGAGTACAATGAAACTACTTCATCTTCCGCAATTGCGTCTTGCATTGATATGACGACTTCCATCGGGCTTCCTTGCTCTTGGTGCACAACGATTAAGCTAACGGGCGGCCAAAAGCGCAGCTTTTGGACGTCCAGCGAGTGAAACGAGCGGCGTTCAGCGCATTGTTAGCGGTTGCTCGGTGTATGGTAGGTAGTTTTCAAACTCCCACTCCATGTACTTGCATAATTGGTTGGCGGCATTTTCCCAACTATCAGCCGAAATTGCTGAGACAAGACCGCTGACCATTCTCTCGACTTCTGGCCATGAGAATTCTGGCATTAGCAAATAACTACGCCCCCATCGTGTTTCTGGCCATTTTTCCAAAAACTTAGGTGTGATAACTGTGAAAGTAAAGTAGTCAGCCCCTTCATGGCCCATGGTTCCTATGTCTGCGTGCATAAGTATCGCGCAGCAGTCTGGCTCTTCAGGGATGTTAGGTTTGCCGTACTCAAGGCTATATATTTTCTTTAGCTCGATGCGCATACATAACCGCTAACGATTAAGCTAAGGGGCGGGCTTTAGCCCGTCCCAGCGAACGAAGTGAGCGATTTGAGCGCATAGTTGTGCTACCACACCAGAGTAAGAAGTTCATTTGGTGCTGTGCTCATCGTAACGCCAAGTAGAAGCCATAATGCTCCTGTTGCTGATATGTGGAGGCCGCCTGTGCTTGAAGCTTCTAATTTTTTATGTGTTTCGCTGTCGGCTAGCTCTCTTAATAATGTTTCCTGACTAATTGCTTCAATCATGGATTTTTCTTGTTTATCTAAGCTGATTTCAGTCTCGTGGATACGCTTATATATATGATTGATATTTGTTTCAATTGCCGCTAAGCGATCTTCGATACTAGAGTTTTCGTCAATTGGTAAGGAGGTGCAGCCACGAGAGTTTCCTGTCATAGCCCTAAAAGTGGCATGACCGCTCCCAGAGTTGACTCTTCCTCCGTATGGCGGGAAGTTTTTGAGCCATTGGAGGCCTTTTGTTATAAGGCTTGGCTGGCCAAATAGTTCCCTCGTTTCTTTGATACCCCACGCGACAGTGAAGATTCCTAGTACTTGTAATATTAGCCCGGTGATCCGGATGGATTGCTCGTCGGGGTTAAGGTTTATGTACGCGACGGATAAAATGGCGACTGACAAGGCGCGCCAAAGATGGTTGGCTTGTTTTATCCATTTCCAAATAGCTTTGAGCCACGATAGTAATTTTTTCATACGTACGCATCTTTTCGATTGGGGGCACAACGTTTGGTTAAGGGGCGGGCTTTAGCCCGTCCCGAGTGAGCGAAGCGAACGACTTGAACCACTAGTTAGGTGATTGCAGACCATTCTGCCCAAGGGTAATGATAACTGTGGCTTTCGTGGACAAAGTATTTTTTGCCGCAGCTCAAACATTTGCAGTGAAATTCAGGTTCCCATGGAATGTCATTTTTCTTTTCAATTAGTATGTAGCCGCGAACCTGTTCTTCTTCTGGCAAGAACCTTTGAGCAGATTTGTATAGATTACATCTGCAGGTATTTGATTCTTTATGCTCTAATATTTTCAGTGCCAGTTTAGGTATTTCACGACTATCAGCGACTGATGGGCATTCTGGTGCTGGTAATTTTTCGACGGCAGTTCGTATAACGGCTATAGAGTCTAGTGGAATTTCATTAAGATCAATTGCATTTGCTTTAATTATGCACCACCCAGCAGACCATGCGAGGTGATTATCTCCTGAAGAGATATCTTTGAGGGTTTTCTCGATATCCATTCAATTACCTAACGATTAAGCTAAGGGGCGGGCTTTAGCCCGTCCCAGCGAACGAAGTGAGCGATTTAAGCGACTTGTTAGGCGCATGCACGGACGATCTGTAGTTGTATTGATGAGACACCCGAAATGGCCGAGTCGTTTGACCAAGCATCTAGTTCTTCATCGATATTCCCTGTTATTACCCATGCTCTGCCTACATTTTGGGCTATAGATAGTGTTTCAAATATTACTTCTGACCAATTATGGGCAGATATAGGTATAGCCCCAGCAATCAAAAAACCGCCCTTGTGATAGGGGGCGATAGTAAGTGTGCTTGGTTCTGACCCAATGCTAGAAAAATAGCGCTTAGCCACTTTTGCCGCAGCTTCTTTTGACGAACAGTCAGTAAATATTTTGTATGCTGCGTTCATTTTTCTTGTGTGCCTAACTAAAATTAGACGTCAAATGATGCGTTTAAACGCATCGTTTGACGGATAACGTTCTGGGGGGCGGGCCTGGAAGGCTCTGGCGTGCGCCTTGGGCGGCGGGCGCTTGGGCGCGGGGGTGTTATGCACCATCGGGACAATTCCATTTGCGAGGGGCCGAAGAGGCGTCGAGATTAGCGCGAGCCGGGGACGGGAAACAATAAGGGGCGGGTGTCGGCCGAGTCTTCTGGATGTCGGCTGCGCTGGCGATGGCCCTTGCGCGTCGCTGGGGATTGCCAGTGGGGCGTTCGCGTTCCTCCGGTGGAAAACGCTGCACGGTTTTCCACCCTACGCAATCGCGGGGGCTGGGTAGGGTGGACAAGCTTGGCTTGTCCACCGGCTGGTGCGCACGGCCGTGCAGGTCCGCTAGCCGTGGCCTGTCAGTTGGGTGGGCTAACCGCGTAGCGGCGTAACCCACCAGTGCGGCGGTCAGGCCGCCGGATGGCCGGCCTAAAGGCCAGGCGCCTAGAGGTCCTTAACCAGGCGCAGGGCGTCGTAGATGGCGGCGTGGGTGTTGCGCGCGGCCACCGCGTCGCCGATGCGGAACAGCTGGAACTCGCCGTCCGGGTTGTCGTCGCGGGTCTGCGGTTGGCCGACGATCAGGTCGGCGTACTCGACCGCGCCGAGGTTGCGCGAGAAGGGCTTGAGCTCGAAATACAGCTCGTCCATCGGCCGGGTGCCGTGGTTGACCACCACCTGGTCGACCCGGCGCTGCTTGCGCACACCGCCGTAGTCGCTGTCGATCTCGGCCAGCAGGCCTTCGCCGTCGCGCGCCACCGAAGCCAGGCGGTAGGTGACGGTGAAGGTGGTGTCGAGCTTCTGCAGCGAGCGCATGTAGGGCACCAGGTTCATCGCCATGACTTCCGGGGCGAAGGCGCGGTCGGGGGTCATGATCTCCAGCTTGGCGCCGCTCTGGGCGATGAACTCGGCGGCCTGCAGGGCGGCGTGGTCGCCGGCGTCGTCGAACAGCAGCACATTGCTGCCGGGTTTGACGTCGCCGGAGATGATGTCCCAGGCCGACACCACATGCTCGTTGCCCGCGCCGAGGATCTCGGTGTGGGGAAAGCCGCCGGTGGCGACGATGACCACGTCGGCGCGCTCGGCGCGGACGGTTTCGGCGTCGGCCCAGGTGTTGAAGCGGAACTCCACACCCAGCGCCTCGCACTGGCTCATGCGCCATTCGACGATGCTGAGCATCTCGCGCCGGCGCGGGCTTTGCGCGGTCAGGCGGATCTGCCCGCCGGGCTGGTTGGCGGCCTCCAGCACCAGCACCTGGTGGCCGCGCTCGCTGGCGACCCGCGCGGCTTCCAGGCCGGCCGGGCCGGCGCCGATGATCACCACCTTGCGCCGCGTCGCGGCCTTGGGGATGTCGTGGGGCATGCTGGTCTCGCGGCCGGTGGCGGCGTTGTGGATGCAGTAGGCCGCGCCGCCCTGGTAGATGCGGTCGAGGCAGTAGTTGGCGCCGACGCAGGGGCGGATGTCCTGCTCGCGACCCTCGATCAGCTTGCGCACCAGGTGCGGGTCGGTCATGTGCGCGCGGGTCATGCCGACCATGTCGACCTTGCCCGAGGCGATGGCGTGGCGCGCGGTGGCGATATCCGGAATCTTCGCCGCGTGGAAGGTGGGGAAGTCGGTGGCGGCGCGAATCTGCCCGGCGAAGTCCAGGTGCGGCGAGTTGGCCATGCCCTGGATCGGGATCACATCGGTCAGGCCCGGGTCGGTGTCGATGTGGCCGCGGATGATGTTGAGGAAATCGACCATGCCGCTTTCCTTCAGGCGGCGCGAGATGTCCAGGCCTTCCTCGGCGGCCAGGCCGCCGGGCAGCGCCTCGTCGGCGGTGTAGCGCACGCCGACGATGAACTCGTTGCCGACGCGCTGGCGCACGGCCTTGAGCACGTCGAAGGTGAAGCGCAGGCGGTTGTCCAGGGAGCCGCCGTAGGGGGCGTCCAGCTCGTTGGTCAGCGGCGACCAGAACTGGTCCATCAGGTGGCCGTAGGCCTGCAGCTCGATGCCGTCGAGGCCGGCGGCCTTCATCCGCTCCGCCGCATCGGCGTAGTCCTTGATGATGCGCTCGATGTCCCAGTCTTCCAGCTTCTTGGGAAAGGCGCGGTGCGCCGCCTCGCGGTTGTGCGAGGGCGAGACCACCGGCAGCCAGTCGCCCTTGTCCCAGCGGGTGCGGCGACCCAGGTGGGTCAGCTGGATCATCACCGCGGCGCCATGTTCGTGGCACTCGTCGGCCAGGTCCTTCATCCAGCCGACCACCTCGTCCTTGTAGGCGAGGATGTTGTTGAACACCGGCGGGCTGTCGCGCGACACCGCCGCCGAGCCGGCGGTCATGGTCAGGGCGACGCCGGCCTTGGCCCGTTCCACGTGGTAGGCGCGGTACAGCGCCTTGGGCATGCCGTCCTCGGGGTAGGCCGGCTCGTGGGAGGTGGTGATGATGCGGTTGCGCAGGGTCAGGTGCTTGAGCTGGTAGGGCTGGAGAAGCGGGTCGTTGGACATGGTCTGGGCTCCACGCAGAGAAGAAACTCGGGTCGGCGTTCGGGGTTAATGTACATGAGTGTCTATTTAATGATCCTCTGTGTACATTTGCGCGGGCCGCCGATGTCGCTCTCGACTATCTGGTGTCGCTCGCGGTGGTGCTGATGATCGGTAAAAGGCAGGTTTCAGCCTTCTGACTGCCCATTGTTGGAATATCCAGGCAGTGGCAGGAGGCGGCTTAAATGTACATGGATGTCTCTTTTATCAACGTTAGTGGACATTGCGCTTGTGCCGCGGGGGAGCGGCCGCTAGCATCGGCCCATGAGCACACCGACGAAATCCCCCGAAAGCGGCTGGCGCGGTTCGGCCGAGGGCTGGCTGCAGGCGGCCTATGACAGCCTGGTCGAGTCCGGCGTCGAGGCCGTGCGCATCCAGCCGCTGGCGAAGAAACTGAACCTGTCGCGCACCAGCTTCTACTGGTTCTTCAAGGACCGCGATGAGCTGCTGGCCGCGCTGATCGAGCGCTGGCGGGCGAAGAACACCGGCAACCTGGTCGGCCAGGCGGAGGCCTATGCCGAAAGCATCGCCGAGGCCATCCTCAACGTCTTCGACTGCTGGCTGACCCCGGCCCTGTTCGATTCCCAGTTCGAGTTCGCCGTGCGCAGCTGGGCGTTGCAGGAGCCCAGGGTGGCCGAGGAGGTCGATGTCGCCGACAAGGCGCGCCTGGCCGCCCTGAGCGGGATGTTCGAGCGCTTCGGCTTCGACGGCATGAGCGCCGACGTGCGGGCCCGTTCGACCTACCTGACGCAGATCGGCTACATCAGCATGAACACCCACGAGGATGCCCTGACGCGCATGCAGCGCATTCCCGAGTACGTGAAGATCTTCACCGGCCAGCCGCCGCAGCCCCGCGAGCTGGAGCGCTTCTATGCCCGCCACGGCTATGCGGTGCAGGCACCGACCCTGGTGGCCCTGGCGGCGAAGGGCCCGCTGCACACCTAAGCGCCATGGTGGGCAAGCCTTCGGCGTTGCCCACCCTACGGGGGCGCAGAAACCTAGGGTGGATGGTCGTAGCCAGCCATCATGGTGGGCAAGCCTTCGGCGTTGCCCACCCTACGGGAACGCAGAAACCTAGGGTGGATGGCTGTAGCCATTCACCACGTCGGGCAAGCCTCCGGCGTTGCCCACCCTACGGGGGCGCAGATACGTAGGGTGGATGGCCGTAGCCATCCACCTGGGAGGGGCAGGCCCCTGGCGTTGCCCTTGCTTGAATGAACGGCCTTGCGCCGTAGGGGAGGAGAAATGGCACAGGCAATCACGCTCGGCATCATCGGTGGCGGCGGCTGGCTGGGACGCGCCATCGGCGGCGCCCTGCTCGAAAAGGGCGTGCTGGCGCCGGCCGGGCTGATCCTCTCCAGTCGCAGCGGGCGGGTCGAGGGCTTCGCGGCCTGGCCCGACGTTCGGCTGACCCAGGACAACCGCCAGCTGGCGCAACTGGCCGAGATCATCGTGCTGTCGGTGCGGCCCGAGCAGTTCGCCGATGTGCAAGTCGAGGCCGCCGACAAGCTGGTCATCTCCTTCATGGCCGGGGTCTCGGTCGACACCCTGATCGCCCGCACCGGCAGCCGGCGCATCATCCGCGCCATGCCCAATGCCGCCGCGGAGATTGGCCAGTGCTACACCCCCTGGTTCGCCACGGCGCAGGTCACGGCGGCCGACAAGGCCTTCACCCAGGCGATGTTCGAGGCTTGCGGTAGCGCCGACGAAGTGGCCAGCGAAGCCGATCTCGATTACCTGACCGGGCTGGTCGGCTCGGGCGCGGCCTATCCGGCGCTGCTGGCCGAGGCCATGCTCGCCCACGCCCTGGCCAGGGGCTTGCCGCGCCAGGTGGCCGAGAACGCGGTGCGTGGCGTGGTGGTCGGCGCAAGCCAGTTGCTCGGCCGCGCTGGCATGTCGCCGGCGCAGATGGTCCAGGCCATGCTCGACTACCGCGGCACCACCGCCGCCGGCCTGCAGGCCATGGGTGACGCCGGCTTCCGGCAGGCCGTCGGGGCCGGTCTGGAGGCGGCCGAAGCGGCTGCCCAACGGATGAAGAACCGCTATGCGCAAGACTCGCGCTGAGTAGCCGGATCGGCGCGGCGGCGCCTTAGTTCGCGAGCATCCTGCTACCGGCCTCCTGCCCCTGGCCTGTTTGCTGGGCGACACTCCTCACTGCTGTGACAACTCCAAAAAGGCCGCACCGCGGCCGGCTCCATCGCGAACCTTTGCGCTGCCCGGCCCTCTTGCCGAAAAGGTCGGACTGAGTTCGTGCGGCAATCTCCCTCGCCGGGTTGTTCAGGGCGAATCCGCCTAGCAGCGGGGCCGGGCGCATAGAGCCGCAGATATGGCGTGGGCGCATTATTTGCTCCGTATTAGAACGACGCCTTCAGCATAAGTTTTCCTACTGCTTAGCAGAAAAAATTTGAATTTTCTTCTGGCCCAATGTTGAACAGTATGCAGTCAGCGCTAAGCAGGAAATCAACCAGACGACAGACCAAGAACAATACGAGGGTGCATTCATGTCCAATTTCATCAAGCAACTGCCAAAAGTTTACGTGCTGGATAATGGTCGCATGAAGATGGATAAGAACTTCATGATCAGCATGCATAATCCGGCCACTATCGACGAGCCGAACAAGCCTGCCGAGATGATCGAATTTCCCATCTATACCGTGTTCATCGACCATCCCGACGGCAAGGTATTGTTTGATACCGCCTGCAACCCCAATAGCATGGGTGAGAACGGCCGGTGGCCGAAAGAAATCCAGAACATGTTTCACTACACCGCGATGGTCAACGGTCAGGACTGTCACTTGCACAGTCGTCTGGAAGAAATTGGCGTAGACCCTCGCGAGGTTGACTATGTCGTGGTTTCCCACTTGCATCTCGATCACTCTGGTTGTTTGGAGTTGTTCACCAACGCGAAGATCATCGTTCATCAGAATGAATTCAACGCTGCCCTTTCCAACTACGCCCAGAACAGAAGTGCCGAAGGGTTCATCTGGGATGATGTCGATGCGTGGATCAAGAATGATCTGACCTGGAAAGTGGTCAAGGAGGCAGACGGCGACCTGGACTTGCTCGATGGCGTTCGGGTGTTGAACTTCGGCGGTGGACACTCGTATGGCATGCTCGGCCTGCATATCGACCTGCCCGGTCATGGTCGGCTGATACTTGCATCAGATGCCGTCTACTCCGCAGAAAACTACAGCAACCCAAGTCGACTGCCCGCGACCATCTACGACTCGCTGGGTTACATGAGAACCGTGGAGAAGATCCAAAAGCTCTCCAAGCAGACAAATTCAGACGTCTGGTTCGGGCATGACAGCGAGCAGTTCAACTCCCTGAGAAAATCAACTGACGGCTATTACGAGTAAGGGGCAGGTCGTGAGCAATATCATGTTTGTCGAGACATTTCGAATCAAGGTGTACGTGATCGAAGAGTACCTGGAAAAAGTATTGGGCGGGATTGCCAGTACAACCAGCCTGAAATACGGGAACTATGATGGGGTGTCCTGGTGCTCTCAGCCCGGTATAGAAAGGTGCACGCCACGTTCGGGCTCCAATACCTATGGCGGCGAGATTGACCAACCCTTCTCCATTGCCTCGACCAAGATCGAGTTTTCGATCCCTCGAGACAAGACGCTCCTGTCGAAAGTGGTCGAAAGTATTTTCGAGCATCACCCATGGGACGAGCCGGTCATCTGCATCACCGAGTCTATAGATACGCGTAAAAACGGCGTTGTTTGACCTCTACCCGGTCCCCGCTAGATCTCAAACTCTCCGGGCCAGAGAGCCGGTAACGTGGCTCTCTGGGCACCTGTCCGCCGACTCGGCAGACGCCTTGTGGCGCTGTTAACGCGCGTCGATGAGCCGCTTAAACCTGATGCGAACTGCAATATCTGCAGTCGGACTGGCCGCCCCGGAACTAATTATTCGAAGAATAAGTTCGACATTCTTCAGCGAGGTCATCATGAAAGGCAAGATTGCAGTAATGAAACAGCCTGGACAGATCGAGTTCCAGGAATATGAAATCCCAGCCCCCAAGCCCGGATCTATTATCACCAAGGTTCTATGCAGTAATGTCTGCGGTTCGGAGCTGCATATATGGTGCGGCCATCACCCCAAGAAGAGTGGCGGACTGGGCCACGAAACGGTGGGCCTGGTGCAGCAGATCGGCGAGGGCGTGCTGACCGATAATGCCGGGGCACCTATCAAAGTAGGCGACCGTATTGCCGCCACCTACTTCATCGCTTGCCAGCGCTGCCCTTCCTGTTTGTCGGGCAAACTCAACCTTTGCGAAAACGCCTACAGCTTCTGGGCCAAGCAACCTGAAGAAGCGCCGCATTTCCATACGACCTTCTCGACCCACTATTACATCCATCCCGGGCAGTTCTTCTACAAGGTGCCGGACAACGTGCCGGACAAGTTGGCCGCAGGGGCGAATTGTGCGCTGTCGCAAGTCTATTACGGCATCGAGCTGTCGGAAATCACGGTTCAGGACAGCCTGGTGATTCAGGGCGCCGGTGGCCTGGGGATTTATGCAATAGCTTTGGCCAAGAGCAAGGGGGTGACCGTCATCGTCATTGATGCTGACAAGAATCGCCTCGAATTGGCCAGGGAGTTCGGCGCTGACCATGTTCTGAACATGCGCGAGTATCCGACGAAAGAGGAGCGCGTGCATGCGGTGAAGGCGCTCACCAATGGCCGTGGTGCCAATGTATGCCTCGAGGTGGCGGGTGTTCCAGAGGCTTTTGCCGAAGGCCTGGAACTGGTCCGGGCCGGCGGGAAGTTCGTCACCATGGGCAACGTCACTCCGGGGAAGACCATTGCCATCGACCCCGGCTACATCACCCGGAATCAAATCACGGTCATTCCGGTCATGCGTTACCAGCCTGTGTACCTGTACAAGGCGCTGAAGTTCCTGAGTGAGAACATCGACAGGCTGCCCTTCCACAAAATACTGGACACCGAGTACGCGCTGGAGGACGTCGAGCTGGCGCTTTCCGATTCCATGTCGCGCAAAGTCACCCGGGCATCGATCGTCATGAAATAACCCACGGAACACATTCGCCTGCCCCGGGCGCCAGTTGCCTGCCGACATGGGCGAAGTAGGACGCCTGTATCCAGGCGTCCCTGCCGTTCGACCGGACTCGCGGCGATCTGGCCTGCGCAACTGCCCCATGCGGTGATCGATATGCCGGGGCGGCCCCCATACAACCTTTACCTCGCCTTCCCAGAGGAAGTTCAGCATGACGTCTTCGATCCTCGATTCGAAAATATTCGCCCCCTTGTTCCACTCGCAGGAAATGCAGTCCGTCTTCAATGACGAGGCTCGCGTAGAGGCCTTCCTGCAGACCGAGGCCGCGCTGGCCCGTGCCCAGGCCAAGCTCGGCCTTATCCCGGCAAAGGCCGCCGAGCAGATCGACGAGGCGGCCCGCAGCATCCAGATCGATATGGCGCGCCTAGCCCATGACACCGGCACCGTGGGCTACCCCATTCTCGGCCTGGTGCGCCAGTTGGTCGAAGCCTGTGGCAGCGAGTCGGGCGGCTACGTCCACTGGGGGGCGACCACGCAAGACATCATGGATACCGCATCGGTTCTCCAGATTCGCAATGGATTGGCCTTGATCGACAGGGACCTCGAGCGGGTCAAGAAGGCGCTGATCGTTCTTGCCCAGGAGCACCGCAATACCGTGATGGCCGGGCGCACTCACCTGCAGCATGCCTTGCCGATCACCTTCGGCTACAAGGCGGCGATCTGGCTGGACAGCATCCGTCGCGCCGAGGCCCGCCTCCAGCAAATGCGTCCGCGCGTACTGATGGCTCAACTCTGGGGTGCAGCTGGCACCCTGGCATCCATTGGCGACAAGGCCGAGCTGTTGACCGGCGTCGTGGCTGAAGAGCTGCAGTTGGCGACCCCGCTCGCACCCTGGCATGCGGCTCGGGACGGACTGGCGGAGGTCGGCTGCGGCCTGGCCCTGATGACCGGTTCGCTGAGCAAGATCGCGTTCGACATCATGATCATGTGCATGGACGAGATCTCCGAGGTCGCCGAACCCTTCGTCAAGGATCGCGGCGCTTCCTCGACCATGCCGCAGAAGCGTAACCCTATCTCGTGCGAGGTCATTCGTGGCTGCAATCTGGGGGTTGCCAAGGCAGCCGGGCTGCTGATGAATGCTCAGGAGGCCGACTTTGAGCGGGCGACCGGCCCCTGGCATGCCGAATGGATAGGCCTGCCCCAGGCTTTTGTCCTGGCCCATTGCGCACTCTCTCAGGCCGTGTTCCTGCTGGAAGGTCTGGAGGTGTTCCCCGACAAGATGGCCAGGAATCTCGACATCAGCAAGGGGCTGATAGTCGCGGAGGCCGCCATGATGGCCCTGGCACCGCATATCGGACGGCAGGCTGCTCACGACGTGGTCTACGAGGCCTGTCTCGAAGCGCAGAAGCATGACTGTTCGCTGTACGAGGTTCTGGCGCAAAACCCCGGAGTCACTCGCCACCTCGATGAGGATGCGCTGCAACAGGTCCTGTCGCCGTCGTCCTATTTGGGCCTGTCGCCGACGATAGTCGACAGGGTGATTGCTGGCTGAGGGCTGGTCGAGCCGGCCGTGTCAGGCGCTACCGGCTTGCCGCAGGCTCGTCGAGTCCGCTCGCAGCGGCTGTGTCCGGCGCAAGCCAGGGTCTGCCCCTGGCTTCTGCGCCGCCTGACCTGCCCTCCTGCCCCAGGACTGGCCAGTGCTAAGGACGCTGGGGGGCGCAGGGCTGCCTGCAGTTGCTCGATGCCGGCTTTCTTCAGGTATCGCAGAGACGCTTTCGGACCGCTGGCCTGGGCCAAGTACCTGCGGATTTGCTCTTTGGGCAAAGCGTCAGGGGTAGTTCAGGCGTCGCCTGAGGAGAGGCGGAACAGCAGCATAAGATTTTCTACTGCGTAGCAGAAAGTATTTGAATTTCCTTCTGCATCCACATTGATCACTATGCTCCATAGCAAGAAGTAAGAGTGAGGCAGCGATCAACATAATAAGTTGAGGTGATGGCTGTATCGAGGAGTAATAGCGGCCAAGGTTTGCCGGCCTTGTATCTTGTGTCCAACCGTCAGATACCCCGGGAGGGATGCTGAAACGCAGTACCGCTCATACTCAGGTCAATAGCCTTGCTCTTTAAATAGGGCACGCGCAGCCGAGGCCTGACAGCGAAGTAAAGTGCATACCTGAACCTGCCGCGCCGGATGGATACAGGCATTCGACGCCGCGCACTATAAAAATAAGCTTAAAGGTAAGATCATGAATACCGAATACTCAGAATGCCTAGATGCACCCATAGATGTCGCTCGTACTCAAAGCAATCGAAGAATGCAGATTTTGAGTGTTCTGATTGTTATTGCGGTTGCTTTGCCGCTTGTCCTTCTGCCTGAAGACGGTAAAGGCTTCATTGACACCCTGTTCAAGTCAATGACACACAGTTTCGACTTCGCCTTCCTGTCCCTGCCCATTATCGCGATGGGCTTCCTGGTTTATCTTGCCTGCTCGCGCTATGGCGACATCAAATTGAGTGCTGACCAGGCGGCACCTGCCGAGTTCTCCAGGAGTTCCTGGATAATGATGGTATTTCTGGCGGGTATCGCCACTGGCCTGATGCTCTGGGCGGGCACTGAATGGGCCTATCACTATGCGTGGACGCCGTTTGGCATAGAACCCAAGACTAATGAAATGTACGTGGTCGCTCAGGCCTATGGCCTGTTCCACTGGGGACCTTCAGCCTGGGCGATCTATTGCGTCCCGGCCATCGCCATGTCCTACATTTATTATGTGCGGAAAAAGCACATCTATAACCTGAGTGAATCGTGCCGCGGTGCACTCGGCAATCTCGTCGACGGCCCCGTGGGCACGGTCATCAACTACATGTTCCTGTTCGGCATCCTCGGGGCTGCCGCTACCTCTCTGGGCCTGGGCACGCCCATGATTGGCATGGCCGTCGCCAGTATTCTGGGCATAGAGCCTGGCCTCACGCTGGACATCTCCATCATTCTGGTTTGTACGGCAGTCTTCACGATCAGCAGCGGCCTGGGGCTGGCGAAGGGCATCAAGCGCCTGAGCATCTTCTCGACCGTCGTGACGGTGGCGATCGTGCTGTACATCCTGATGGTCGGGCCGACCAAGTTCATCATTGGCCTGGGTTTCGACTCCGTGGGTTATGCCGTCGAAAACTTCATCAAAATGAGCACCTGGACCGACAGCGTCAATCAAAGTGGCTTCCCGCAAGCCTGGACAGTGTTCTATTGGGCCTGGTGGATTGCTTATGCCCCCTTCATGGGCATGTTTGTAACCCGCATTTCCCAGGGCAGGACCATTCGCGAAGTGATTCTAGGCATGCTGGTCTTCGGCACTGCCGGCACCGCCATGTTCTATATCGTGGTGGGGGGCTATGGCATCGATCTGCAGATTACCGAGGCACTCGCCGTTTCGGACATCGTCAACAGCCAGGGTGGCGCTGCCGCCATCATCGAGATCTTCAAGACCCTGCCAGGCGCCACTCTTCTGCTGATCGGGCTGGCCGTGTCCGGCATCGTCCTCCTGGCCACTACCTTCGACTCCGCCGCCTATGTGCTGGCTTGCGCCACGTCCAGCGAACTCGGCGAGGGACAAGAGCCCGAGAAATCCAACCGCCTGTTCTGGTGTTTCGTGATCACCATCCTGCCGCTGGCCCTGCTGTTCGTGGGGGGGTTGAAGAGTATGCAGACGGCATCGGTGATTGTCGCCTTGCCTCTGCTGCTGATCCTGTTCTGCATGATGATTACCACCATGAAATACCTGCTGGAGGATGGCCGGGCACATCGGATCTAGCGCGCATCCGGGCTGGGTGGCAGGGCTATGATAGTTCTCGAACCGAGCCCGCCAGCCCGCGGGGATTGCTGAGCGAAGAAAACGGAGCTGTTCAAGGCTTCTGCAATCCCCGATGGCCCAAGTCAGACAGTGAGGATGCGACGATGAAGAGACCCCCACCCCATAATTGGTTGTTCGTTTTCAAGATCATCGTCGAGTCGGGCTCCATCACCGAAGCGTCCGAAAGGCTCAATGTGTCGCAGTCTGCCGTCAGCCAGCAGATCAAGTCGCTGGAGGACTACCTGGATACCCGCCTGATAGTCAGGGGGAAAAAGGGGATTTCACTGACTGATGTGGGCAAGCATTACTACAACGTTATCAAGATCGCCCTGGACAAGATATCCGATACTACGGATCAACTATTCGGCTCTGGGCGTGCCGATACGGTCACCATAAAGTCGAACTACTCGTTTGCAGACACTTGGATATCCGGAAAGCTTCATGAGTTTCACAAGTTATATCCGGGGACTCGTGTCGAGCTGTATTCCGGGTTGTGGCTGACGGATTTTGGCGAAATCGGACGAGGCATTGAAATCAGGTACGGCGATGGTGCTTGGGGTGACTCCAGTTGCCATCAACTGACCCGGGATAATGTTTTTCCGGTCTGCTCGCCGGCGACCCGCAATAGCATCACTAAGCGTGCAGACATGTTTGAGCACCCGCTCATCTCGGTGATGGGCAACAAGATTGGCTGGCAGGAGTGGTGCGACGCACAGCAACTGAGTCTGGATGTAAAACCCAGCAGCCTGTATGTCGAAAGCAACTTGCTGGCCTATAAGGCTGCCCGGTCGGGGAACTACATATGCCTGGGAATCAATTCGCTGGTCGACGCTTTCATCCAGGACGGCAGCCTGGTCAAGCTCGAGTTTGGTGAGATTAAAAGTCGCGAGAACTTCTTTATCGTGGAGCCGGACTATTACAGCATTTCCCCCAAGGAGATGCTGTTTGCCGAGTGGATTAAGTCTGCGTTCAAGTAGCGCGAGTCGAATTTAGCGGCCGAGCGCTCGCGGGCATGCCGCGCTCGCGCCTTCAGCATATTAATCACAGCAACCGAATGTTTTCGGTTCGAGTAACTTTTTGTCTTTTTCATACAGGAGGCAACATGAATACATACCAACTTTTCATTGGCGGTGAGTGGACCGATGGTGCCGACGGTGTCACAGAGCCCGTTATCAATCCGGCGACTGAAGAGGTCATTGGCCACTTCTGCCATGCCACCCCGGCGGACATCGATCGTGCTGTCGCATCGGCCAATCAGGGGCTCAAGGACTGGCAGGCGGTACCCCAGTGGCAGAGGGGGGCGATTCTCAAGCGCGCCGCCGACCTCTTGCGCCAACGCAAGCAGGAGATCGCGGAGATTCTGACCCAGGAGCAAGGCAAGCCTTTGGCCGAGTCGGTTGGCGAGATCGAGCGCGCTGCCGACTTCATCGAGTGGGGCGGCGAGGAAGCCCGGCGCATGGCTGGGCGCCTGATGAATGGTCGCGACAGTGGCAATAGCATCGAAATTCGCAAGGTGCCGGTCGGTGTAGTGGCGGCTTTTTCCCCGTGGAATTTTCCTGTGGTGCTGACCGCCAAGAAACTTGCCGGGCTGCTGGGGGCCGGCTGTTCCTGCGTCGTGAAGCCGGCCGAGGAGACGCCCGGTTCGGCGATCGAGCTGATTAAGGCACTGCTTGACGCCGGTGTTCCGGGCAAGACCCTCAACGTGGTGTTGGGCAACCCGGCACAGATTTCCAGCCAGCTGATTGCGGCCCCGTCCGTTCGCAAGATTACCTTTACCGGCTCATCGCCCGTCGGCAAGTTGCTGGCTGCCAAGGCCGGCGAAGTCATGAAACCTGTCACCATGGAGCTGGGCGGGCACTCTCCGGTCATCGTGTTCGACGATGTCGACATTGAGCCCCTCGCGAAAATGCTGGTCGCCAAGAAGTTCTTCAATGCCGGCCAGGTGTGCGTGTCGCCGACGCGATTCTTCGTCCATGAGAGCAAGTATGAACAGTTCGTCAGCCAGTTCTGCGAGCTTGCCAGCCGCTTGACCGTAGGCAATGGCAAGTACAGCAATACGCAGATGGGGCCTCTGGCCAACCAGCGGCGCCTGCAGGCAATGGAGCAACTGATTGCGGACGCGGTGTCGAAGGGCGCCAAGGTGGCTACAGGCGGCCAGCGCCTCGGCGAGCGGGGCTTCTATTTCGCGCCGACGGTATTGACGGATGTGAGCCTGGATGCGGACCTCATGAGCAACGAGATTTTTGGCCCGGTCGTCCCAATTCTGCCGTTCAATGACGAAGACGAGGTGCTTCGTATTGCTAACGACGTCGACTACGGCCTGGCAGCCTATGTGTTCACCAATGACCCCAAGCGTCAACAGCGTTTCAGCGAGCAGCTGACAGCAGGGACCATAGGGGTGAACGATGTTCCCGCCCATATCGCCGAAGTTCCGTTGGGGGGATGGGGCGACAGCGGCTATGGTGTCGAGGGTGGCATCGAAGCCCTGGACGCCTACATGAAGAGCAAGTTCGTCAGTCTTCGTTGACGTCAGTAAGCAGGGTGGCGGCTATACGCGGCCACCCTGTTCACCGGGGGAGAGCTGACGTGTCGCCCCGCACCGATATCAGCGTCGGCCATGCTCTCCTGCCATACCGCTACTGAGCGGATGCCGTTCCAGCGCACTGGGCCCAGCACTACCCAGGTCTCGCCCTCTGGGAGTGCGTGCGCCGGTGTTGCGTGATCGGTACTCAGTATTTCCAGATCGCCGGGGTCGTCCTGACCTGGGCTGCCAGTCTCGCTTCCGTACCAGGCGTAATCCGGTCAATCAATAACATCAGGTTATTGTTTTGACCGAACAAATGTCGTTGGACGCTCAGCCCCCCGAACTCTAACTTTGACTCACCCCGACGGCACGCCCAGCAGGCGGCCGCCAAGGGCCTATTCGCGGTGATCCAGACCATTTGAAGGGTCGGCAGAAGCTTGTCCAAGAGTTCGTGCTGGCGGGATTTCTTCGCCCTGGATAAAGCGCCGAGCGGCGTCACCAAGGTCACGTTTATATATCGATAAGAAGAGGGCGCAATGACCCAAGCCGACGAGATACTTTCGGTCAAGAACATATTCAAGGTATTCGGCGCGCAGCCGGAAGTGGCCATGGATATGTTGCGCAAGGGCGCCGACAAGAACGAGATATTTCAGAAGACCGGGCAAGTGGTCGGCGTGTTCGACGCCAGTTTCTCGGTCAAGCGCGGCGAGATCTTCGTCATCATGGGCCTGTCCGGCTCGGGCAAGTCGACCATGGTGCGCCTGTTCAACCGCCTGATCGAACCGACCTCCGGCAGCATCCACCTCAACGGCCGGGAGATCACCGGCCTGTCCGACAAGGAGCTGACCAACGTGCGGCGCAAGGAAATGGGCATGGTGTTCCAGTCCTTCGCCCTGATGCCGCACATGAGCGTGCTGGACAACGCCGCCTTCGGCCTGGAGATCTCCGGGATCAGCGAGCAGGAGCGCCGCGCCCGGGCCATCGAAGCCCTGGCCCAGGTCGGCCTGGCCGGCCACGAGAACAGCTACCCGCACCAGCTGTCCGGCGGCATGCAGCAGCGCGTCGGCCTGGCCCGCGCGCTGACCAACGACCCGACCATCCTGCTGATGGACGAGGCCTTCTCCGCCCTCGACCCGCTGATCCGCAGCGAGATGCAGGGCGAGCTGATCCGCCTGCAGGCCGAGCAGCAGCGCACCATCATCTTCATCTCCCACGACATCGAAGAGGCCATCCGCATCGGCCACCGCATCGCCATCATGGAGGGCGGTCGAGTGGTGCAGATCGGCACCCCGCAGGAACTGCTGTGCAACCCGGCCAACGAGTATGTCGAGGCCTTCTTCAAGGGCTTCGACAGCTCGCGGGTGCTCAAGGCCGGCGACGTCGCCGCGCTGGACCCGGCCACGGTGTGCCGGGTCAACGGCCATGTGCCGGCCTTCGCCGCCGGCGTGCCGTTCGGCTACCTGGTCAACGAACAGGACCAGCTGCTCGCTGTGGTCGACGCCGCGCAGCTGCGCGACGGCGCCGACTCCGCGCGGATCGAGCAGCTCAAGCTGGATTGCCACCAGCCCATCTACATCGACACGCCCCTGCACGACGTGCTGGATATCGTCGCCGAGGTGCCGTACCCGGTGCCGGTCATCGACCACGCCGGCGCGCTCAAGGGGACGATTTCGAAGAGCTTGCTGCTGCACACCATGAGTCGCCACTGAGCGGCAGACCGTCGAGCCGGCACGCGCCGCAGAACCCCAGAATAGGTAACCACGATGTCAGAGTTCAGCATTCTCGATCCCTTCCAGACCTTGACCATCCCCCTGGGCGACTGGGTGGAGAGCACCCTCAATTACCTGGTGCACAACTTCCGCGAGTTCTTCCGCGCGATCCGCTGGCCGATCGACCAGGTGCTCAACGGCTTCGAATTCACCCTGCAGAGCATCCCGCCGACCATCGGCATCCTCCTCGCCTCGCTGTTCGGCTGGCAGATGGCCGGGCCGCGCATGGGCCTGCTGTGCGCCGTTACCCTGACCCTGCTGGGCCTGATCGGGGTCTGGTCGGAGTCCATGACCACCCTGGCCCTGGTGCTGACCTCGGTGTTCTTCTGCGCCCTGATCGGCGTGCCCCTGGGCATCCTCTCGGCCCGCAGCGACCGCCTGGAGAAGGTGGTGCGGCCGGTGCTCGACGCCATGCAGACCCTGCCGGCCTTCGTCTACCTGGTGCCGGTGGTGATGCTGTTCGGCATCGGCAACGTGCCGGGCGTGCTGGTGACCATCGTGTTCGCCGTGCCGCCGCTGGTGCGCCTGACCAACCTGGGCATCCGCCAGGTGCCGGACGACAAGATCGAGGCGGCCCGCGCCTTCGGCTGCACGCCGTGGCAGATGCTCCGCCGCGTGCAGCTGCCCTTGGCCGCGCCGACCATCATGGCCGGCGTCAACCAGACCCTGATGCTCTCGCTGTCGATGGTGGTGATCGCCTCGATGATCTCGGTCGGCGGCCTGGGGCAGATGGTGCTGCGCGGCATCGGCCGCCTGGACATGGGCCTGGCCACGGTCGGCGGTGTCGGCCTGGTGCTGCTGGCGATCTTCCTCGACCGCCTGACCCAGGCGATGGGCGAGCGCAGCAGCGACCCCAGCCGGCGCTGGTACCACAGCGGCCCCGTCGGCCTGCTGCTGGGCCTGCTGGGCAGCCGCCCGGCAACCGCCAAAGCTCAGGCCTGAGGCCTGGTTCCTGAACCCAATCGAAATACCCGACGAACAACAAAACCCAGAGGTAGATGACGATGAGTTTCGAAAAGCGTGGCTTCACCCAGAAGGTCCTGCACTGCGCCGCCGTGGCGTCCCTGAGCCTGCTGCCGCTGTATGGCCAGGCGGCGAGCGCCGAGAAACCCGGCGAGGGCGTGGAAGTGACGCCGATCTTCCCGAGCATCGCCGAGGAGCGCTTCCGCGGTGAGGTGGCCATGGCCGGCCTGCGCGAGCTGGGTTACGAGGTACAGGAACCCAAGGAAACCGAATACGCGGCGATGATGCTGGCGCTGTCCTACGGCGATGCCGACTTTTCCGTGCACCTGTGGGACAAGCTGCACGACACCTTCTACCAGAAGGTCGGCGGCGACGACACGCTGGTCAAGGCCGGCGACGTGATCCCCGGGGTGCTGCAGGGCTACCTGATCGACAAGAAGACCGCCGAGGCGCACAACATCAAGTACCTCACCGACCTGAAGAAGCCGGAGATCGCCAAGCTGTTCGACAGCAATGGCGATGGCAAGGCCGACCTTACCGGCTGCAACCCGGGCTGGGGCTGCGAGCTGGTGATCGACCACCACCTCAAGGCCTACGACCTGGAGCAGAGCGTCAGCCACAACCGCGGCTCCTACTTCGCCCTGATGGCCGACACCATCGCCCGCTACAAGGAAGGGCAGCCGATCCTCTACTTCACCTGGGTGCCGCAGTGGATCGCCGGCGTGCTGGTCGAGGGCAAGGATGTGGTCTGGCTGGAAGTGCCGCACACCGATCTGCCGGACGGCAACAACGACGTCAACACCAGCTTCGCCGGCAAGAACCTCGGCTTCGCCGTGGACGAGGTCAAGGCCGTGCTGAACAAGGACTTCGCCAAGGAGAATCCGGCCGCCCTGAAGTTCCTCTCGCTGGTGCAGATCACCACCGATGACGAGAGCGCACAGAACCTGAAGATGCAGAACGGTGAAAGCAGCGCCGCCGACATCAAGCGTCACGCCGCCGACTGGGTCGCCGCCCACCGCGAGACGTTCGACGGCTGGCTGGCCGCTTCCCGCGCCGCGGCCAACTGAGTTCCGCGCTCAGACTCGTGAACCTTATTTGGGCGCCCCGATGGGCGCCTTTTTTTGCCCTTCGAGTCGCGACCCATTCATGGAGTAAGCCCATGTCGCTCTATTCGTTCGTCCGTGATTTCACCTTCAGCCAGGCACCGCAGCACACCCGCACGCTGCTGCAGACCTGCCTGCTGGACATCCTCGGGGTCGCCGCCGGCGCCCGCGACAACCAGACCAGCCAGGCCCTCAAGGGCTACGCGGTCGCGCATTACCCGGCCGGCGCCATGGCCAGCCGCCTGCTGTTCGACGGCCGTGCCGTGCACCCGCTGGGCGCGGCCTGGGCCGGCGGCTTCAGCGTTGACAGCCTGGATGCCCACGAGGGCCACTTCACCTCCAAGGGCCATGCCGGCGCCACCGTGGTGCCGGCGTTGCTGGCGCTGGTCGACGCCTGCCGCGAGCAGGGCCGCGCCATCAGTGGCGAGGAGCTGCTCAGCGCCCTGTGCATCGGCTACGAGACGGCGCTGCGCGCCGGTGCCGCGCTGATGGCCACCGCGCCGGAATACCACGCCTCCGGCGCCTTCTCCGGGCTCGGCGTGGTCTGCGGCGGCGCGCGCCTGCTCGGCCTCGACGAGCAGACCTTCCGTCATGCCCTGGGCATCGCCGAGTACTTCGGCCCGCGCTGCCCGATGATGCGCCTGGTCGATCATCCCTCGATGCTGCGGGACGCCCACGGCGCCGGCGCCCATGCCGGGCTCAACGCCCTGCTGCTGGCCCAGGCCGGGGTCACCGGCGCGCCGGCCGAGACGGTCGAGACCACGGCGGTCGCCGCCCAGTGGCACGACCTCGGCCAGCGCTGGGAGATCGATGCCCAGTACTTCAAGCCCTGGCCGGTGTGCCGCTGGGCCCAGCCGGCCCTGACCGCGATGACCGCGCTGCTGGCCGCGCATCCGCAGATCAGCGGCGAGGCCATCGAGAAGATCCAGGTCGAGACCTTCCACGAATCCATGCGCCTGCAGGGCCACACCCCGGCCAATGCCGACGAGGCCCAGTATGCCCTGGCCTTCCCGCTGGCGGCGCTGGTCGCCCGTGGCCAGGTCGGCCCGCTGGAGGTGACCGGGGAGGCAATCCATGCTGCCGACATCCTCGCCGTCAGCCAACGAATCGAGATCGTCGAGGCCGACGACCTGTCCGCGCGCTTCCCCAATGAGATCCTCTCGCGGGTCTCGGTGTCGCTCAAGGATGGCCAGCGCTTCGCCAGCCCGATCACTGCGGCCAAGGGCGACCCGGCCACGGCCATGAGCCAGGCCGAGTTCAGCGCCAAGTTCCACCTGCTCGCCGGCGTCAGCCTGGATCAGGTGCGCCGGGAGGCCATCGAACAGGCCGTCGCCGCGCTGCCGGCCAGCGCCGACTGCAGCGAGCTGTTCGAGTTGCTGTTCCACACCGACGTCGCCCGGGCAATGCCCGAGGCCGCTCAGCTCATGGAGATCGCCCTATGAAGTTCGCCGAGAAAGTCACCCTGATCACCGGCGCCGCCGGCGGCGTCGGCCAGGCCCTGGCCCTGCTGTTCGCCCGCGAGGGTGCGCGCCTGATGCTGTCCGACCGCGACGAGGTGGGTTGTGCGGCCATCGCCGAGCGGGCCCGCGCCCTCGGTGCCGAGGTCAGTTACCTGGCCGGCGACCTCAAGCAGAAGAGCTATTGCGAGGCGCTGGTCAGCGCCGCGGTGGAGGCCTTCGGCGGCCTCGACATCGTGCTCAACAATGCCGGCATCATCCCCCGCGGCACCATCGAGGAAACCACCGACGAGATGTGGTTCGACGCCATGGGCGTGAACCTCAACGCGGTGTTCTACATCTGCCGCGCCGCCATTCCACACATGAAGGGCCGCAAGGGCGCGGCCATCGTCAACACCTCCTCGGTGTGGGGCGTCTACCCGGGGCCGGGGCATGTCGCCTACTGCACCAGCAAGGGCGCGGTGGCGGCGCTGAGCAAGAACCTCGGCCGCGACTGTGCGCCGCTGGGCATCCGGGTCAACGCCGTGTGCCCGCATGAAATCAACACGCCGATGATCCGCAGCGGTTTCGAGCGCCGCGGCCTGGACCCGGACAAGGCGGTCGAGGAGCTGAACAAGAGCGTGCCCCTGGGGCGCATCGCCGAACCGGAGGACATCGCCGATGTGATCGCCTTCCTGGCCTCGGACGAGGCGCGTTACATCGCCGGCGAGACCCTCGAGGTCACCGGTGCCAAGCCGGTTTCGGGCTGAGGAGATGACCATGCTTTTGACAGGAAAAAATGCCCTGGTGACCGGCGGCGGCCGTGGCATCGGCCGCGGCATCACCGAGAAACTGCTGGCCGCCGGTGCGCGGGTGCTGGTGGCCCAGCGCCAGGCACTGGACGCCGAGCTGGCGAATAACCCGGATGTGTTCTTCGTCGAGGCCGACCTGGCCGAGTCCGGCGCGCCGCTGCGCATCGCCCAGGCCGCGGCCGAACTGCTCGGCGGCATCGACGTGCTGGTGAACAACGCCGGCTTCATGTTCGAGCAGCCGATCGAGGCCATGAGCGAGCAGGACTGGGACCGGATGCTGGTGGTCAACCTGCGCGCGCCGGTGTTCCTCGCCCGCGAACTGCTGGCGCAGATGCGCCAGCGCGGCGGCGGCAGCATCATCAACATCGGCTCGATCGAGGGCCTCGGCGCCAACCCCCAGCACGCCGCCTACTGCGCCTCCAAGGCCGGCATCCACGGCCTGACCCGGGCCCTGGCGGTGGACCTCGGCCGCGACGGCGTGCGCTGCAACGCCATCGCCCCGGGCTGGATCGACTCGGACCTGAGCAACGCCTACATCGACGTCCAGGCCGACCCGGTCGGCGCCCGCCAGGGCCTGCTGGCCATGCACCCGGTCGGCCGCACCGGCACCCCGCAGGACGTCGGCGGCGCGGTGGTATTCCTCGCCTCCGACGAAGCGGCCTTTGTCACCGGCCAGATTCTGGTGGTCGACGGCGGCCGCACCGCCAAGCTGCCCCTGCCGTTCTGAGGCGCTGTACGCGGCATGCCCCAGGTGTCGGAAATAGACACCTGGGGGCGCGCCTGTACATAGAGCGCGCGCCCGGCCGGCGCTGCTGTGCGGTATCCGCCGAGCCCACGGCGCCCAGAACTCGCTCATCCGCCTCGTTTAGGCGGCTCGAATGGAGGGCTGGCTTGCCCGCTTAATCCCTTCGCTCCAATTGAAAAATTTGCTGGCCACATGCCCACGCCTTTCCTATACATAGGAAAGCCCCTCACCGTTGACGTGCTGTTGAAAAACGACCTGCGTGGCCAATGAGTTATTTAAAACAGATTCGAGCGCGAGTTCGCTCGGCATGCCGAGCGACTGCATGTGAACTCCGTCGGTGCATCTGTTTGATTTGCCAGAGATTGCCTTCCTGGCCTGCCTGGGATGGCCTTGCCGACGCTCTTCGGCCAACTGGCAAACATTCACTCTCCAGAGGGCGAGGATCATCATGCCTGCCCGCAGAAATCCGATACGCGTGATGCTGATCGATTGCCGTCCTCTGGTCCTCATGGGCCTGCACGATCTGATCAACGCGAGGAAGCCACGGATGGAGGTGATCGGCCAAGCCTCGGCCTATGCCAGCGCACTGGATCTTGCCGACCGGTTGCGTCCCGATGTCATTTTTTTCAGTTTCTTTCCGGATGCACTCGACCCGCTGGATGTCATCGCCGGGCTCGCCTCCAATGCCGAGATGAAAGTGCTGGTGCTCAAGGGGTTGTACGAATCCATTCCAGTGGGCCAGGCGATAGGTGCGGGTGCCCGTGGCATAGTGCTGGCCGAAGACCCGACGGAAGCGATCATCCAGGCCATCATCAGGGTCCACCATCGTGACGTCGGGCTGGACAGAGCCTGGGCCGGGGGGCTGTCCAGCTATGCCGTGGCCGGGCACGTGCCCTTTAAGTGCAGTCTGGAGAGGACGAGGCAGGCGCAGTTGACGCATCGCGAAAAGGAGCTGATTCGCGTCATAGTGGGCGACCCGTCCGCCAAGTACCTGAGCATCGCCGCGCACTTGGGTATCAGTGAGCACACCGTGCATAACCACCTCAGCAACATCTATCACAAACTCAAACTCATCAACCGCGTCGACCTGCTGATATACGCGCTGAAGCACGGGATTACCGACAGCGATGAGCCGCCTGCGTCCAGTTGGGTGGAGTTGGATTGAATCGAGGCCCTGGCACCCTGTGCAGTGCCCGGGCAGTCGGGCCGTTGCCCTCCTGAGCGGTGGCCAGGTGCGAGAGGCTGGCTGATGGCGGTGCCGGCCTGCATGCCCGCCGCCCCTGCAAGAGTTGCCGGCAGCAGTGCGGGGGGTAGGCTCTTGCGCTACCGCCCGCAGCTGCACCTTCCCGCGATGCCTCAGATGCCGCCGAGCACGATGTCGCTGGCCAGCAGGTCGACCCCGACCACGGTGATGGTGGTGATCTGTCCGCCGGACTCGGTGATCGTCACCAGGCTGTCTGCGCCGCTGTTGTCGATCGACGTGACGGCACCCGGGTCGCCAAGCAGCACCAGCCTGTCGCGCAGGCCCGAGCTCGCATCGAAGCCGGTGACCTGGTATAGGGTCTCGGTGAAAGACAGGTCGACGTTGAAGGCGTCCTGCTTGCCGAGCGTGCCGAGCAGCGAGTAGTCGAACAGCGTGTTGGCCAGTTCGTTGGCGAACAGGTCGGCGGCGAAAATGCTGGTCGCCGTATCGCCGTCGCCGTCGGTCAGGGTGGCGCTGAAGGTCAGCCGGATATCGCTGGCCAGGCTCTCGGTCTCCTGGATGAACTGGATCACCGGGATCTTGATCACGCCCTTGCCCATGGTCAGCTGCACCGCATCGATCAGCTTGCTGCCTTCGCGCTCGATGAGGAAGGACTTCTGCCCGCCCGCTTCCGACTTCAGGTCAGCGGCTCCCACCAGGATATGGTTCGAAACCGTCTCGTCCGAGTAGAAGATCCGGTAGTAGAGCTGTTCCGTCGCTGGGTTGTAGCCCTGCACCGAGTTGTCGATGAAGACTCGCATGGCCGTCAACAGGGACTCGGGGTTGACGACGAAGCTCTCGTCGCCGGGATTGATGCCGGCCGTGCCGTTGCCATCCAGGTTGTTGTTGCCGATGCCGATGCCCGAGGTGCTGACGTTCATGTTCGCCGTGCCGAGGAAGCTGAATCCTCCGGCTTCTATCTGCGCTTCGGTCAGGTCCGACGCGCCCGGCCCGATGGCGAGGAGAATGTTGGCGGCGCTGGTGGTCGCGTTGACGCCGAAGAAGACGATCTCCTCGGAGGGCGACGGAATGGTCGGCGTATTCTGCGGCGGGATCAGCAGGGTGCGCACCGGGTCCGGGCCGCCGGCAGCGAGCGCGCCATCGGCACTGCTGCGCACTATCATCGAACTGAAACCCTGCACCAGGTCCAGCGCATAGGTGCCATTGGCGAAAGCGGTCAGCGTGTAGTCGATGGTGGTATTCGCCGTTGCGGAATTGTTGTCGAAATCGCCGGTCAACTGGCCGGCGAAACGGAAGGCGCCGCTGGCATCCGGCGAGGGCGACAGCTCGGTGAGTGTGCCGCTTCCGGTGGCGGTAGTGCCGTCGGGCCTGACCAGGGTGAACTGGCCGTTCACCAGGCTGATGTCCAGACCGCTCGCGCCCAGTCCGTCGGCGCCGGCCGCCATGTTCCAGTAGCCGAACTGCGCGAGGGTGGTGCCGGTGCCTATCAGGTTGCCGAAGGCCAGGGTAGG
The DNA here is from genome assembly GCF_013388395.1 of Pseudomonas sp. LPB0260. NCBI lineage: Bacteria > Pseudomonadati > Pseudomonadota > Gammaproteobacteria > Pseudomonadales > Pseudomonadaceae > Pseudomonas > Pseudomonas sp. LPB0260. The sequence goes on from NZ_CP058247.1 coordinate 2,471,531, forward strand.
GCCGTCGTCCTCGAAGATCATCTGGGAGCCGACCTCGGTGACCGAGGTCGAGACCTGCCGCAGCATGAAGCCACCAATGTCGAAGTCGGCGTGGTTGTTGCCCTTGGCGTTGAGGGCCGCGCCGTTCTCGACGAGTACGCGGTTGTGATCCGTGGTGGTGGTGTATTCGATCCTGTGGCCGGCCTTGATGCCGGTCAGCGTCGCGACCCCGCCGACGATGGCGATGGTGATGCCGGGGTCGTTCACCGAACCATCCGAGTTCTCGATCACCAGCCCGCTGGCGATGTTGATGACGCGGACGTTGCTGATCGCCACCGCGGTATCGTTTGTATAGCCGTCGACGAAATTCACCCCGGGTTCCGCGTCGGTGCTGAAGGCGCTGATCTTCACCTGAGCCGTCTTGCCGCTCTGCAGTTGCACGACGTCGAAGCGCGCCGAGCGCGCGTTGAACATGGCGGTGAAGTCGATGTTGGCTTCGACATCCGCTTCGTTCTGATCCAGATTGGGAATGGTCACGTCCAGACGGGCGCCGGTGACGAAGGTGAAGCGGATGCCCTCCTGTTCGGTGATCATCTGATTGTTGGTGCCGAAGGTGGTCGGGCCGCCCGCCTGGCTGGTGTTGATGGTGTCGCCGGTGTTGATGTTGACGCCGGTGGACTGGTTAGCGGGGTCCTTGCCGGTGGCGATGATGCTCGGATTCGAGATCCGCGTGACACCGTTGTCGTTAAAGGTTAGCGGGTTGGTCTGGGTGAACATGAGGAACAGGTTCTGCCCGGAGGGCGCGTTGGCCAGGACGAACTCCACGTCCTGGCTGGTGCCGATGAATACCTTGTTGAGCAAGTTGAGCGCATCGTCGGGGTCGTTGGGGTTCAGGTGCTTGAGCGGCTGGTATTGCACCATCCACAGCTTGCCGCCCGAGACCGGCGAGCCGGTTTCCTCGATATAGGCGGCGAACACGATGGTCCCGTGCGGCCCCCCGGCCCGGGCCAGCAGGATGTTGTTGTTGAGGCTATCGGTGTAGAGCAGGATGCTCGTGCCGTCGAGGGTGTCCAGGCCGCTGTCCAGGCCATTGAGCGGCGCGCCCGTGCTGTCGGTGAAGCTGACATCGATGACGTTCGCGCCGGGGGGCGGGGTGATGCTGAAGGCGTTGCTGCCCGTGTCGCCCACGGCCCCGCTATAGCCGCTCAAGGCCGCGCCCAATGCGGTGGAGGTGTTGGCCCCCAGTACGCTCAGGCGCGTGGAGAAGGTCAGCGGCAGGGTTGTCACCAGAATGTCGTTGTCGTCCGCGTCTCCCGCGATGCCTGGAGTGGCAGTGTTGTTCTGCAATCCGGCCGTTTCGTCCAGCGTAACGTACACAATAGCCATGGCGTGCTCCTGGGTGTTGCCGGTCATCGAGGCCTGACCGTTGGCCGTGACTTCAGCTCTGTCCTCCACTATCGGGAGAGACCGGCGCAGTGCCCATCGCCCGATGCTCCCAGACGGCATGGGAGTTTCGGACTAGTGGCGTATTGCTGGCGCCGAGCGCTGATGCAAGGAGCTATCGGAGGAGCGCGGGCTGCAGCGGGGGGGCGGCGCGACAGGTCGCCCTGGCGTTGCTCGGCAGTCGAGTGGCGTGGTTTTCTGCCGGGTCCCGGCTCGTAGATGGGGGCGGTAGCACCGCCGCCCGTCGGATCAGCCGGCTCGCTGGTGCAAGGCGATTTGAGCCGCCTTTCCGCGTGCCGTATCGAGTCGTAATAGGGCTGCTACAGCGTGTTCACATGGATATTATTTCGCGGACTGGCTCCAGGAGCAGGGTATGCTTGTGCCCTGCACGCCAGGGGAAATGCCCCTCCCGCCTGGCGGGGGGCGTGGCCCCGCATAACTAGAATAATCACATGGCATTTTTGTCTGACCGAGTTGCTAGATGAGATCGTCCTTCGAGAGCGTGCTGAAAAACAAGAACATGGCTCACCTGGACAAGATGGTGAGCGCAGGGCCGTCGCTGCCGCCGCGGCGGGTGGCCTTCGTGCTGCAGGAAAACTTCTCGATGATGGCCTTCACCGGCGCGGTGGATGCCCTGGTCACCGCCAACCTGATGAGTTCGTCGCCGCTGTTCGAGGTGCTGGTGGTCGGGGGGGCCGAGGAGCTGGTGGTCAGCGACCTGGGCATCGCCATTTCCGCCGGCTGCCGCCTGGCCGAGCTGGAGGAAAAGAAGCTGGACATCCTGGTGGTGTGCGGCGGTTTCCGCGTGCGCCTGCAGGGCGAACCCTTGCTGCGCAGCAAGCTGCGTTCGGCCGAGGCCGCCGGCGCCATCCTCGGCGGCCTGTGGAACGGCGCCTATTTCATCGCCGAGGCCGGGCTGCTGAACGGCTACGAGTGCGCCTTCCATCCCGATGGCCGGGCGATGATGGCCGAGCTGTTTCCCAGCGTGAAACTGTCCAGCCACGCCCATGTGGTCGACCGCGAGCGGATCAGCTGCGCCGGGGCCAACAGTTCCCTGGGCATGATGCTTGAGGTGGTGCGCTGCAGCGGTGGTGAGCAGCTGGTCAGCGCGGTGGAGGAGGTGCTCAGCTGCGACAAGATGCGCGAGGTCATGGACGTGTCGGTGGTCTCGGTGGACTACGATCCGACCCTGCCGCAGGCGCTGAAGCTGGCCCTGGAGCTGATGCACAACAACATCGACGAACCGCTGGTGGTCGATGAGATCGCCGACTGCGTGGGCATCTCCCGGCGTCACCTGGAGCGCCTGTTCTGCCGTCACGTCAACGCCACCCCCTCGCGCTACTACCTGGAATTGCGCCTGACCCGCGCGCGCCAGTTGCTGCAGCAGACCAACAAGTCCATGGCCGAGATCGCGGTGGCCAGCGGCTTCGTCAGCATTTCCCATTTCCGCCGCTGCTTCCGCGAGTTCTTCGACGTCGCCCCGGGGCGTTTCCGCGCGACCTCGCAGCAGGGCCGCTGAGCCGCGCCGCCGTCCGGCCGCTGACTGTCAGCGGGGTGGCGGCGGCAGCCCCAGCGCCGCTCCAGGCGAGCTGAGGCGGGCGCAGGCGTTGCTGGCATCGGCCAGCAGCACCAGGCTCAGGTGGTCGACGGGCTGCGGGCGGGCGCGCAGATATTCGCCGTGCTCGAGGGTCAGCCGCGCCAGGTAGTCCGCATAGTCCGCATCGACGGTTTCCTGCGCTGGTGCCGGGAGCGGAGCCGGCTCTGGCGCGGCCTCGCTGGCGCCGTCCGCTGTTGCCACCGGCTGCTGGGGCAGCAGCTTGCTCAGCAGCAGCTGAAAGTCGACATAGCCGCGGACTTGCGCCTCGCTGCTCACCGCGGGCAGGTTGCGGCCGGCGGCGGAGGAGGGCTGGAGCGTGGCGAGGCCGTTGATCATGGACAACTCGTTGCGGCTGGACGGGACCGGGTCTGGCAGAATGCCGACCCAAACTGGTTATCGGCCGACGCGCGGCCGAATTGAACGATCTCGAGTGTGATTGCCCATGAGTGACCAACAGCCCAGCGCCAGCATTCGCATGGACGCCCTGGCCGCCCATCTGCACGAGGCCGCCGACGCCTGGGCCGCGCGCCTGGGTCTGCCGCGTGAGGGCGAGGCGCAGTACGCCTTGCAGCTGGGCGAGGCGGGCCTGCAACTGGTCGAGCTGGGGCCCCAGGCGCCCGGGCCGGTACGGGTGGACTTCGTCGAGGGCGCCATGGCCCATCGCCGCCAGTTCGGCGGCGGCAGCGGGCAGATGATCGCCAAGGCAGTGGGCGTGCAACCGGGCGTGCGCCCGCGGGTGCTGGATGCCACCGCCGGCCTGGGGCGCGACGGGTTCGTCCTGGCCAGCCTGGGCTGCGAGGTGACCCTGATCGAGCGCCAGCCGCTGATCGCCGCTCTGCTCGAGGATGGCCTGGGGCGCGCCGTCGGCGATGCCGAGGTGGGGCCGATCGTCGCTCGCATGCGTCTGCTGGCCGGCAACGCCATCGAGTTGATGGGCGCCTGGGAGGACGAGCCGCCCCAGGTGATCTACCTCGACCCGATGTTTCCCCACCGCGACAAGAGTGCCCTGGTGAAGAAGGAAATGCGTCTGTTCCGTCCCTTCGTCGGTGACGATCTGGATGCCCCGGCGCTGCTCGCCGCGGCCCTCGAACTGGCCAGCCATCGGGTGGTGGTCAAGCGTCCGCGCAAGGCGCCGCTGATCGATGGGGCCAAGCCCGGCTATGCCCTGGAAGGCAAATCCAGCCGCTACGACATCTATCCGAAGAAGTCCCTGGGCAAGGCCTGACTAGTCAGGCCGGTAGGCGCGCATGAACATCGCCACCACGTTGCGCACATGCTGCTCGGCCACCGCCCCCTGCTGCGCCTCGCCGCAGCCGATCAGCAGGCGGAAGTTGGCGCCGCCCTTGACCAGGCAGAAGAACTGGTCGGCCGCTTCCAGCGGGTCGTCGATGCGCAGCTTGCCGGCGCGTTGGGCCTGGCGCAGCAGATGCTCCATTTCCTGCAGCACGCGCTGCGGCCCGGCCTCGTAGAAGACCCGCGACAGCTTGGGGTCCTGGGCGCCCAGGCTGACCATCACCCGGTGCAGCTCGATCGATTCGCGGCTGTTGATCAGCGCGTGGAAGCCACGGGCGATGTTCAGCAGCACGCTCTCGAGCGGCGCGTCATCCGCCAGCTCGAACAGCAGCTCGGGCAGCTGTTCCTGGCACTTGGCCTTAACCGCCTCGGAAAACAGCGTCTCCTTGTCGGTGAAGTGGCTGTACACCGTCAGCTTGGACACCCCGGCCTCCGCGGCGATGGCATCCATGCTGCTGCCGTCGTAGCCGTGGCGCAGGAACAGGTTCTTCGCCGCGTCCAGAATGGCCTGGCGCTTGGCGAGGTCTTTCGGGCGACCCGGGCCGCTGGGGGGTAACAATTTGTTGGGCATGGGCAGCTTTTAATACTGGACTGGTGAGTTTGCTATTTTTACTATACCCGTCGGTTCAAATATTCCAAACCTCCGCGAAAGGTCGTTCATCATGTTGCGCCATGTCCTGTCCGTCGCTCTGCCCGCCAGTCTAATCGCGCTGCTCGCCGCCTGTGGCAATGGCGAGCAGGTTGAGCAGTCCATCCGTCCGGCCCTGGTGGTGCAGCCGCAACCGGCCGCCGAGCTGATGGACAGCTACCCCGGCGAGGTGCGCGCGCGCTTCGAGCCGGAGCTGGCGTTCCGCATCGCCGGCAAGGTGACCAAGCGCCTGGTCGAGGTCGGCGACCAGGTGAAGAAGGACCAGCCCCTGGCCGAACTGGACCCCCAGGACGTGCGCCTGCAGCTGGAGGCGATCCGCGCCCAGGTGGCCGCCGCCGAAGCCAATCTGCGCCTGGTGCGCGCCGAGCGCGACCGCTACAAGACGCTGCTGGAGCGCCAGCTGGTCAGCCGCTCGCAGTACGACAACGCGGAGAACCTCTATCGCTCCGGCGAGGCGCGGCTCAAGCAGGTCAAGGCCGAGTTCGACGTGGCCAGCAACCAGGCCGGCTACGCCGTGCTGCGCGCGTCTCAGGACGGCATCATCGCCAAACGCATGGTCGAGGTCGGCCAGGTGGTGGCGGCCGGGCAGAGCGTGTTCACCCTGGCCGCCAATGGCGAGCGGGAGGTGTTGATCAGCCTGCCCGAGCAGGCCTTCGAGCGCTTCAAGGTCGGCCAGTCGGTGGCGGTCGAGCTGTGGTCGCAGCCCGACCAGCGCTTTTCCGGGCAGATCCGCGAGATGTCGCCGGCCGCCGACCCGCAGTCGCGCACCTTCGCCGCCCGGGTTTCCTTCGTCGAAGGCAAGGTGCCGGCCGAACTGGGGCAGAGCGCCCGGGTGTTCATCGCCCACGACGGCGAGGTGCCGCTGGCGGTGCCGTTATCGGCACTGAGCGCCGAGCAGGGCCGGCCCTTCGTCTGGGTGGTCGACCCGGCAGACTCCAGCCTCAAGCGCACCCCGGTGCGTATCGGCGCCTATGGCGAGAAGACCGTGCCGGTGCTCGAAGGCCTGAAGGCCGACGACTGGGTGGTGGCCGCCGGCGTGCAGGTGCTGCGCGAGGGCCAGCAGGTGCGCCCGGTCGACCGTGACAACCGAGCAGTCAAGCTGGTGGCCAAGGAGTAGTCCCGATGGCTTTCAACCTATCCGCCTGGGCGCTGAACAACCGCCAGATCGTCCTCTACATCATGCTGCTGCTGGGTATTGTCGGGGCGATTTCCTACACCAAGCTGGGGCAGAGCGAGGACCCGCCGTTCACCTTCAAGGCCATGGTGATACGCACCAACTGGCCGGGGGCGACGGCCGAGGAAGTGTCCCGCCAGGTCACCGAACGCATCGAGAAGAAGCTGCTGGAGACTGGCGAGTACGACAAGATCGTCTCCTTCTCCCGCCCGGGCGAGTCCTCGGTCACCTTCATCGCCCGCGACTCCATGCATTCCAAGGAGATTCCCGATCTCTGGTACCAGGTGCGCAAGAAGGTCAGCGACATTCGCCACACCCTGCCCCAGGGCATCCAGGGGCCGTTCTTCAATGACGAGTTCGGCACCACCTTCGGCAATATCTACGCGCTGACCGGCGAAGGCTTCGACTACGCCGTGCTCAAGGACTACGCCGACCGCGTCCAGCTGCAATTGCAGCGGGTCAAGGATGTCGGCAAGGTCGACCTGCTCGGCCTGCAGGACGAGAAGATCTGGATCGAGCTGTCCAACACCAAGCTGGCCACCCTCGGCCTGCCCCTGGCGGCAGTGCAACAGGCGCTGGATGAGCAGAACGCGGTGTCCTCGGCGGGGTTCTTCGAGACCGCCTCCGACCGCGTGCAGCTGCGGGTGACCGGCAGCTTCCAGTCGGTCGAGCAGATCCGCGATTTCCCCATTCGCGTGGCCGAGCGCACCTTCCGCATCGGCGACGTGGCCGAGGTCAAGCGCGGCTTCAACGATCCACCGGCGCCGCGCATGCGCTTCATGGGCGAGGACGCCATCGGCCTGGCCGTGTCGATGAAGAGCGGTGGCGACATCCTGGTGCTGGGCAAGGCCCTGGAGGGCGAGTTCGCCCGCCTGCAGGAGACCCTGCCGGTCGGCATGCAGCTGCGCAAGGTGTCGGACCAGCCGGCTGCGGTGAAGACCGGGGTCGGCGAGTTCGTCCGCGTGCTCACCGAGGCGGTGATCATCGTCCTGTTGGTGAGCTTCTTCTCCCTCGGCCTGCGCACCGGCCTGGTGGTGGCGCTGTCGATCCCGCTGGTGCTGGCGATGACCTTCGCCGCCATGTACTACCTGGACATCGGCCTGCACAAGATTTCCCTCGGCGCCCTGGTGCTGGCCCTCGGCCTGCTGGTCGACGACGCGATCATCGCGGTGGAGATGATGGCGATCAAGATGGAGCAGGGCTACGACCGCCTCAAGGCGGCCAGCTACGCCTGGAGCAGCACCGCCTTCCCGATGCTCACCGGCACCCTGATCACCGCCGCCGGCTTCCTGCCGATCGCCACCGCGCAGTCCGGTACCGGCGAGTACACCCGCTCGATCTTCCAGGTGGTGACCATCGCCCTGCTGGTGTCGTGGATCGCCGCGGTGGTCTTCGTGCCCTACCTGGGGGCCAAGCTGCTACCGGACCTGGCCAAGCTGCATGCGGCCAAGCACGGCGGCAGCGACCAGGGCCACGACCCCTATGGCACGCCCTTCTATCAGCGCGTGAGGCGCATGGTGGAGTGGTGCGTGCGCCGGCGCAAGACGGTGATCCTGCTGACCCTGGCCCTGTTCGTGGCGTCCATCGCGCTGTTCCGTTTCGTGCCTCAGCAGTTCTTCCCGGCTTCCGGGCGCCTGGAGCTGATGGTCGACCTCAAGCTCGGCGAGGGCGCCTCGCTGGCGGCCACCGAGGCCGAGGTCCAGCGCCTCGAAGCCCTGCTCGAAGGCCATGAGGGCATCGACAATTTCGTCGCCTATGTCGGCAGCGGCTCGCCGCGCTTCTACCTGCCGCTGGACCAGCAGTTGCCGGCCGCCAGCTTCGCCCAGTTCGTCATCCTGGCGAAAAGCATCGAGGAGCGGGAGAAGATCCGCACCTGGCTGATCGACACCCTGGGTCAGGAGTTCCCCAGCCTACGCACGCGCATCTCGCGCCTGGAAAACGGCCCGCCGGTGGGCTATCCGGTGCAGTTCCGCGTGTCCGGCGAGCACATCGACGAGGTGCGCGCCCTGGCCCGCGAGGTGGCGAACAAGGTGCGCGCCAACCCCCACGTGGTCAACGTGCACCTGGACTGGGAGGAGCCGAGCAAGGTGGTGCGCCTGAACATCGACCAGGAACGCGCCCGCGCCCTGGGGGTGAGCACCGCCGACCTGTCGCGCTTCCTGCAGAGCTCGCTGACCGGCGCGCCGGTCAGCCACTACCGCGAAGGCAACGAACTGATCGAGATCCTCCTGCGCGGCACCCAGGGCGAGCGTCAGCAACTGGGCCTGCTGCCGAGCCTGGCGGTGCCCACCGAGAGCGGCAAGCGCGTGCCCCTGGCGCAGATCGCCGTGCTCGAGTACGGCTTCGAGGAAGGGGTGATCTGGCACCGCAACCGCCTGCCGACCGTCACCGTGCGCGCTGACATCTACGGCCAGCAGCAGCCGGTCACCCTGGTCAAGCAGATCCTGCCGACCCTGGAGCCGATCCGCGCCGCGCTGCCGGACGGCTACCTGCTGGACGTCGGTGGCACGGTGGAGGACTCGACGCGCGGACAGCAGTCGGTGAACGCCGGCGTGCCGCTGTTCATCGTGGTGGTGCTGACCCTGCTGATGCTGCAACTCAAGAGCTTCTCGCGCTCGGCCATGGTGTTCCTCACCGCGCCGTTGGGGCTGATCGGCGTGACCCTGTTCCTGCTGATCTTCCGCCAGCCGTTCGGCTTCGTCGCCATGCTCGGCACCATCGCCCTGTCCGGGATGATCATGCGCAACTCGGTGATCCTGGTCGATCAGATCGAGCAGGACATCGCCGCCGGCCTGGACCGCTGGCAGGCGATCATCGAGGCCACGGTGCGGCGCTTCCGGCCGATCGTGCTGACCGCCCTGGCGGCGGTGCTGGCGATGATCCCGCTGTCGCGCAGCATCTTCTTCGGGCCGATGGCGGTGGCCATCATGGGCGGCCTGATCGTCGCCACGGCGCTGACCCTGCTGTTCCTGCCGGCGCTCTATGCGGCCTGGTTCAGGGTCAAGCCGGCGGCGCACTGAGGTCCGGCGCGGCAATGAAAAAGCCCGGTCGCGCGACCGGGCTTTTTTCTGCGCGGCAGTCTGCCGGCAGGGCTACTGTCGCTCGGCCTGCAGCAGCGCCTGGCCGCGGGCCAGGTAGGCGGACATCTCCGTCTCGGGCACCATGCTGCCGCCGGTGGCCCAGACCAGGTGGGTGGCGCGGGCCAGGCGCTCGGGCGTCAGTCCCAGGCGCTGGCGATAGCCCTGTTGTTCGCCCAGCACCTGCAGCATGCCCGGCACCCCGGCCAGCGCCGAGGGCTCAAGACGCAGGCCCTCGCTGCTCTGCAGCAGCGCCAACAGGCGGAACAACTCCTCGTCGCTGACCGTGTAGTAGCCGTCGATCAGGCGCTGCATGGCGCGGCCGACGAAGCCGGACGGGCGGCCGACCGCCAGGCCGTCGGCGGCGGTGAGGTTGTCGATGCCGAAGTCCTGCACCGCCACCTCGTCGTGCAGGCCGCTGTAGACCCCCAGCAGCATGCAGGGCGAGTGGGTCGGCTCGGCGAACAGGCAGTGCACCGCGTCGCCGAACGCCAGCTTGAGGCCGAAGGCCACCCCGCCCGGGCCGCCGCCGACGCCGCAGGGCAGGTAGACGAACAGCGGATGCTCGGCGTCGACGCGGATGCCGGCGGCCGCCAGCTGCGCCTTGAGGCGCTCGGCGGCCACCGCGTAGCCGAGGAACAGGTCCGGCGAGTTTTCGTCGTCGATGAAGTGGCAGAACGGATCGGCGCTGGCCTGTTTGCGCCCCTCGGCCACGGCGACGCTGTAGTCGCAGGCGTACTCGACCACCTCGACGCCGTGGGCGCGCAGCTTGTCCTTCTTCCACTGACGGGCGTCGGCCGACATGTGCACCGTGGCCTGGAAGCCCAGGCGGGCGCTGATGATGCCGATCGACAGGCCGAGGTTGCCGGTGGAGCCGACGGCGATCTTGTGGCGGCCAAAGAAGGCCCGCGCCGCGTCGCTGTCGAGGGTCGCGTAGTCGTCGTCGAGCCGCAGCAGGCCTTCGGCCAATGCCAGGTCCTCGGCGTGCTTGAGCACCTCGTAGATGCCGCCGCGGGCCTTGATCGAGCCGGAGATCGGCAGGTGGCTGTCCTGCTTGAGCCACAGTGCGCCGTCGAGGCTCAGGTCATGGCGCTCGGTCAGCAGCGCCTGCAGGTGCGGCAGCGCGACCAGCGACGATTCGATGATGCCGCCGCTGCCCGCCGTCTCCGGGAAGGCCCGGGCGATATAGGGCGCGAAGCGGGCCAGGCGCGCGCTGGCGGCGTCGACGTCGGCCTGGCTCAGGCCGACATCGCCCAGGGCCTCGGCCGCGGGGGCGATCCCCGGGTTGAACCAGCTGAGCGGACGCAGGGCGACCAGCTCCTCGATCAATGGATATTCCTGGCACCAGGTGGCCAGCGACTTGCCGAGCGGCATGGGGTGGATTCCTTGCAACGGAGTGCTCCGCAGCGTGTATTGCGCCGTCTGGAGCGGGTGGGTTGTGGCGATATTAGACAGCGATGTGGCAGCGCTGACAAAGGGCGCTGCCTGGCCGCAGGGTGGTCTTCAGGGGGAAACGGCGGCGATCACCGAGATCTCCACCAGCAGCTCGGGGCTGGCCATCGCGGCCTCCACGCAGGCGCGCGCGGGGGCATGGCCGGCCGGCACCCAGCTGTCCCACACGGCGTTCATCTCGGCGAACAGGCTCATGTCCTTCAGGTACAGGGTGGCGGAGAGGATCTGCTCGCGGCTGCTGCCGACCGATTCCAGCAAGGTGTCGACCTTCGCCAGCATGGTGCGGGTCTGATCGGTTATGCCGGCGCTGCGGTCCTCGGCCACCTGCCCACACAGGTAGACGGTGTGGTTGTGCACCACGATGCGGCTCATGCGCGCGCTGGTTTCGTAACGGGAAATATTCATGACGACTCCTGTGTCGAGTGTGGGATGGGGAATGCTTCGCAGTGGTCGTGCCGAACGCTGCGCTCGGTGCGAGGCAACCGACCGGTCCACGCCCTCGAGTGGCTTGGCGGGGCGTTGCGTTCGCTCGGCTGGCGCCGATGGCGCGCAACAGGCGGGGCTGAGCCCACCAGGGGCTCAGCGAGGGTGCGGGGGCGTTTACAGGGCGCCGAAGACCTTCTTCGCCAGGCTAGTGGCCGCACCGGCGGGATTCTTGCGGATGCTCGCTTCCTGCTCGGCGATCATGGCGAACAGGCCGTCCAGCGCCTGTTCGGTGACATAGCTTTCGATATTGGCGTTCTTGGCGTCGAGCATGCCGAAGTTGGCCGCCTGGCCGGCGAAGGCGTTGTACTGCTGGGCCAGGCCGACCCGGTCGGTGGCCTGCTTGACGATGGGCAGGAAGCGCGCGCGGATCTGTTCGCGGCTGCTGCTGTCCAGGTACTGGGTGGCGGAGTCCTGCGGCCCGGTGAGGATGCCCTTGGCGTCCTGCACGGTCATCTTCTTCACCGCCTCGACCAGCAGCGCCTGGGCCTCGGGCACCGCCGCCTCGGCGGCGCGGTTCATGCTCAGCTCCAACTGCTCGACCTGGTTGCCCATGCCCATCAGCTTCATGGTCTGCGCCGCCTTGCCGAGGTTGCCCGGCAACTCGATGCGAACCTGCGGGTTGTCGTTGAAGCCGCCGGGGGCGCCGAGTTGCTTGACCGCCACCTGGGCACCCTGGATTAGCGCGTCCTTGAGGCCGCCGCTGGCGTCCTGCTGGGTCAGGTCGGCGAGCGACAGGGCGAAGGCGTTGGCAGACAGGGCCAGGCCGGCGAGCAGTGTGGAAAGGCGCAACATGGGGCAATCCTTTTACGGAGGGTATGGGTCGAGCTTAGCGGAGCGGCGGGGCGGCGCAAACCCTGACTTGGCGCCGCCCGGGCCGGTTGCAGGGCCGGCGCCCGCCATCTGCCGGCGCCGTGCCGCGGTTTGCGCTGACGCGTCACAGGCGTTATTACTGAAAGGCCTTTCCCGCTGCAAAGGCTATTGACGCAATGCCCCAAGACCACGAATTCAAGCTGCCCCCTGTGACCAGCAAGGAGGACGGCCAACCGCGCCGGGTCGGCATCGAGCTGGAGTTCACCGGCCTTACCCTGGAGCAGACCGCCGCCGCGGTGCAGGAAGCGCTGGGCGGTGAGCTGTCGCGCACCTCGGCCAGCGAGCGGGTGCTGCGGGTGGATGGCCTGGGCACCTTCAACATCGAGCTGGACTGGGACTTCCTCAAGCGCCAGGCGCTCAAGGCCGAGGAGGAGGACGAGGGCGGCGCGCAGTGGATGGACCTGCTCAGCCAGGCGGCGAGCCTGGTGGTGCCCCTGGAGGTGGTCTGTCCGCCCATCGCCATCGGCGAGCTGGAGCGCCTGCACAGCATGGTCGACGGCCTGCGCCGGGCCGGGGCAGTGGGCACCGAGAACTCGCCAATGGCGGCCTTTGGCGTGCACCTCAACCCCGAGATACCGCGGCTCGACGCGCCTACCATCGGCGCCTACCTGCGTGCCTTCGGCCTGCTGCAGTGGTGGCTGGTGGACGCCCACCAGGTGGACATCTCGCGCAAGATCAGCCCCTACATCGACCTGTATCCGGAGGCCTACGTGAAGCGGTTGGTCGAGCAGGCGCCGCCCGCCATGGGGCAGCTGTTCGACGACTACCTGGAGCACAACGCCACGCGCAACCGCGCCCTGGACCTGCTGCCGCTGCTGGCGCAGATCGATGCCGAGCGGGTGCGCCAGGCCGTGCCGGACCCCAAGATCAAGGCCCGCCCGACCTTCCACTATCGCCTGCCCAACTGTCAGATCGAGAAGGCCGACTGGTCCCTGGCCGGGTCGTGGAACCTGTGGTGGCTGGTCGAGCAGCTGGCTTCCCGGGACGACGAGCTGCAGGCGCTCGGCGCGGCCTTCGTCGAGCATTGGCGGCCGCTGCTGGGGCTCAATCGTGGGGCATGGCTGGAGTACGTCGGGCGATGGCTGAACGACCGCGGGTGGGGGTAACCGGCAACTCGCGCCGCTGGTCGCCGTCCTGGTGGTCGACCCGCCTGGCGCTGCGCCTGGCCGGCGCACAGGCCGAGCGCATCAGTGTGCGCCATGCCGCCAGCGGCCGGCCGCTGAGCGCGCTGATCATCGGCGGTGGCGACGACATAGGGCCGGAGCACTACGGCGGCGAGATCACCGCCAAGGTGCGCAGCGATCCAGAGCGCGATGAGCTGGAGATGCGCTGGATCGAGCGTGCCCTGGAGCAGGGCATCCCGCTGCTCGGCATCTGCCGCGGCGCCCAGCTGATCAACGTGGTGCTCGGCGGCAACCTGCACCAGGACATCCGCGCGATGCGCGTGCACACCTACAACCGCCCGGGCCTGCTGCCGACCAAGCAGGTGCGCGTCGATGCCGAGTCGAGGCTGGCCGGGCTCTGCGGCAAGGCCCGCCTGCGGGTCAACAGCCTGCATCATCAGGCCGTGCGCCAACCGGGCGAGGGGCTGCGGGTCGTGGCCTGGGACCTGGACAATATCGTCCAGGCGGTGGAGGCAGCGGACGGCCGGCCGATCATCGGCGTGCAGTGGCACCCGGAGTACCTGTGCTACCTGCCGGCGCAGCTGGCGCTGTTTCGCTGGCTGATACGCAGCGCCGCATAAGGGACGCGGACCGCCTCGCCGACCTGGCCGAGCATGGCCGCCGGGCATTGTTGCCTTGCCGTGCGCCATGACGAGTTTTTCACATCGCCCCGACATTCCGCCGACAGCCGCCTGCCTAGCCTGCGCATCTACCTTGGTTCTGGCGTAGGAATGACCGTGCTGCCCACTTCGCAAACCCGCAATCTCGCGACCGCTCCGGCGGCCTGGACGCTCAGCGTCAGCCGCCCGTTGATGACCCTGCTGACCGCGCTCTGGCTGCTGCTGTTCAGCAACCTGCCGTTCTGGCGCGATGTCTGGCAGGGGGTGGATGGCCTGGACAACGGCAACTGGCTGTTCCTGCTCAGCCTGCCGCTGTTCGCCTGGCTGTGGCTCTACCTGCTGCTCAGCCTGCTGGCCTGGGGGCGGATGACCAAGGCGGTGCTGGGCGCCATGCTGCTGGTCTCGGCCGCGGCCAGCTACTTCATGGGCCGCTACGGAATCGTCATCGACTCCAGCATGCTGACCAATGTGCTGCAGACCGACGGCGCCGAGGCCGCCGAGCTGCTCAGCTGGCGCCTGCTGGTCTGGCTGGCGCTGGTCGGTGGCTTGCCGCTGCTGGCGCTCAGCCGCCTGCGCAGCCGGCCGCGCGGCTGGCGCCGGGAGCTGGGCATCAAGCTGGGCAGCATGGTCCTGGCCCTGGTCTGCCTGCTGGGCATCGCCCTGAGCCAGTACCAGTCCTATGCCTCGCTGCTGCGCAACCACCATGAGCTGCGCCTGCTGCTGACGCCTTCCAATGTGCTGGCGGCGCTGCACGGCTACCTGCGCCGGGAGTTGCAGGCGCCGCCACGCCTGCAGGTGATCGGCGCGGACGCCCATCGCCTGGCCAGCGTCGGCGCCGCGCGCAAGCCGAGGCTCACCGTGCTGCTGGTCGGCGAGACCGCGCGGGCGGCGAACTTCTCGCTCAATGGCTATGCCCGCGAGACCAGCCCGGAGCTGGCCAAGGCCGGGGTGATCAGCTTCAGCCACGTCAGCTCCTGTGGCACCGCCACGGCGGTGTCGGTGCCCTGCATGTTCCTCGAGGTCGGCCGCGACCAGTACCAGGAGTCGATGTCGCGCAACCGCGAGGGCCTGCTCGACGTGCTGCAGCGAGCCGGGGTCAGGGTGTTGTGGCGCGACAACAATTCCGGCTGCAAAGGCGCCTGCGACCGGGTGCCGAGCGAGGACGTCTCGCACCTCGAGCTGGCCGATCTGTGCGCGGACGGCGAGTGCCACGACGAGGTGTTGCTCAGCGGTCTGCAGGGCTATCTGGACAAGCTGGACGACGACGCCGTGGTGGTGCTGCACATGAAGGGCAGCCATGGCCCGGCCTACTACAAGCGCTACCCGGCGGCCTTCGAGAAGTTCGTACCGGTCTGTCGCAGCAACGAGCTGGACCAGTGTTCCAGCCAGAGCATCGTCAACGCCTACGACAACAGCCTGGCCTATACCGACCACGTACTGGCGCAGACCGTCGCGCTGCTCGAGCGCAACGCCGCGCGCCTCGACACGGCGATGCTCTACGTCTCCGATCATGGCGAGTCCCTGGGCGAGGGCGGTCTCTACCTGCACGGTCTGCCCTACGCCATGGCGCCCGACGAGCAGACCCATGTGCCAATGATTCTCTGGGTCTCCGAGGGCCTGCTGCGCCAGGAGGGCCTGCAGGCCCATTGCCTGACGGGCCTGAAGGACCAGCGCCTGTCCCACGACAACCTGTTCCACTCGGTGCTGGGCCTGATGGCCGTGCAGACCTCGACCTACCGCCCCGAGCGCGACCTGTTCCGCCAGTGCCTGGCGCCGCAGCAGGCCGCCGCGCAGATGGACAGCGCGGCGAGTAGGGTCAACTAGCGCCGGGCGCGTGTCTTGCCGGGCGGCGGGTCAGAGACTGTCCTGGGCGTCCTCGCCGCGATCCATCGCCACCTGGCGGATCGACAGGCGCAGCTCGGCCGGCAGCACGCGCTTGGCGGCGCCCTCGACCAGCTCGCCCAGTTTCTCGTGGTGACCGAGCTTGCCGGCCTCGTCCTGGCGCAGCACGCCCTGCTCCTGCAGGGTCTGGATGAAGTGGCGGAACAGGCTCTTGTCGAAGAACTCCGGGGCATTGAGGCCATGCAGGATCGACAGGCGCTGGGCCATCACCGTGCACAGGTCCTCCAGCTGCTCGGCGCTGATGACGTTCTGCCCAGCATTGAGCAGCAGGGCGATGGCCATGTAGAAGCGCTGCAGGGTCTGGGCGATGGCCCGCGACAGCAGGGTCAGCAGGACGAACTGGCGCGAGCTCGGCGCCGGACGCACGTAGACGTCGCCCTCGAGCTTGAGCAGGCCCTGCTCGACGAAGGCCGCCAGCCACTCATCGACGACGCTCTCCAGTTCCTCCACGTCCCAGCGGATGAACAGCTCGGCCTGCAGGTAGGGGTAGAGCGCCTCGGTGAAGCGCAGGATCTGCTCGCGGCTGATCCGCGCGCTGCTCTGGAAGAAACTCGCCAGCAGCGCCGGCAGGGCGAAGATATGCAGCACGTTGTTGCGGTAGTAGGTCATCAGCACCGCATTGTGCTCGTCCAGGTAGAGGATCTTGCCCAGGGCGTCGCGCTGTTCGGCGAGCAGGTCCATGCCCTTGACGTAACCGATCAGCGCCTGGCCGTCACCGTCCGGCAGGGTGGTGTGGGGCGAGTAGGGCACCCGGCGCAGCAGCGCCAGGTAGAGGTCGAGGACCCGCGCCAGGGCGCTGTCGTCCAGGGCCAGCTTGCTGGTGGACAGCAGCGCCAGGGCCACCAGGTTGACCGGGTTGATCGCCGCCGCTTCGTTGAGGCGTTGCGCCACCCGCGCGCCGAGGCGGCTGGTGGTGTCGTTCAGCCAGGCCGGGCGGAACTGCCCGGCGTAATCCTGCTCGCGCCAGCCCGGTTGCTGCTGGTCGAGGAACTCGGCCAGCTTGATCGGCTCGCCGAAATTCACCCAGACCTGGCCGAAGCGCTGCTTGAGCGCGCCGATGACCTTGAAGATGTCGAAGATCGACTCCTTCTTCTTGCTCGCCCCACGCAACTCGCCCAGGTAGGTGCGGCCTTCGAGGACTCTTTCATAGCCGATATACACCGGCACGAACACCACCGGCAGGCGGTGGCTGCGCAGGAAGCTGCGCAGGGTGATGGCCAGCATGCCGGTCTTGGGCTGCAGCATGCGCCCGGTGCGCGAGCGCCCGCCCTCGACGAAGTACTCGACCGGGAAGCCCTTGCTGAACAGGCTGTGCAGGTATTCGTTGAACACCGCGGTGTACAGCGGGTTGCCCTTGAAGGTGCGGCGCATGAAGAAGGCGCCACCGCGGCGCAGCAGGCCGCCGATCAGCGGCATGTTGAGGTTGATGCCGGCGGCGATGTGCGGCGGGGTCAGGCCGTTGCGAAACAGCAGGTAGGACAGCAGCAGGTAGTCGATATGGCTGCGGTGGCAGGGCACGTAGATCACCTCGTGGCCCTGGGCGACGTCCTGCACGCCCTCGATGTGGTTGACCCGGATGCCGTCGTAGATCTTGTTCCAGAACCAGCTGAGCACCAGTTCGAGGAAGCGGATGGCGGTGTAGGCGTAGTCCGAGGCGATCTCGTTGCCGTAGCGCAGCGCCTGGGCTTCGGCCTTTTCCAGGCTGATGCCGGTGCGCGCGCTTTCCTCGCTGATCGCCTGGCGTACCAGCGGGCCGTGCACCAGGCCCTTGACCAGGTTGCGCCGGTGCGACAGGTCCGGGCCGATGACCGCGGTCTTCTGGTTGCGGAAATGCACACGGAGCATGCGCTGGACCATGCGCAGGGTGCGCTCGTGGCCCTTGTCCTGCTCGACCAGCTCGCGCAGGTGGATGGGCGTGGAGAACTGCACGCGGGTCTTGCGCCCGAGGATCAGGATGCTGACCAGCCGGCGCAGGCGCCCGGTGACCGCCCAGCTGTCGGCGAACAGCAGCTTCCAGGGGCTGGTTTCGCGGTCCGGCGACTGCCCCCAGAACACGCTGACCGGCACGATCTGCGCATCGTCCACGGCGTTCTGCCGTAGCGCGCTCACCAGCCGCGCCAGGGTCGGCGAGCTGCCGCGCTTGTCCTGGCGGCCGAGCCAGTCCGGCTCCGGGGTCAGGTAGAAGAAAGCCGCCGGCTCCTCCAGGTCGCCGACCCGCACCGCCACTACCGGGCGCGGCAGGCCGGCCTTGCGGCATTCGCTGTCGACCACCGCCAGGTCGCTCAGCGACGGCTGCTGCAGCACGAAGAACACCGGCTTGCTGCGGTCGAGCTTGAGGGTGAAACCCGACTGGTTGATGGTTTCCGAGCGTACCCAGAGGTACAGCAGGCGGCGCAGGGTGCCGAACACGAGGCGATGGAGCGGGGAGCGGGTCATACGGAATCTGCTGATGGCGTAAAACGAGCGATTGCTCGGGCTGGCTAGTGTGCCGTATCGCCGACGCGCCGGCAAAAGTCTTGTCGGCCGCCGCGCTTTGCGCGGCGGCGCAACATTTGCGCAAATTCCCGGTCTTGCACTGGCGAAGGCGGACTCCTTATAGTCCTGCGCGCATTCGAAGGGCCCGTCTCGCTGCTGTACGGGTAGCGGACAGGGTTTGACCGCGATGGTGAGAGACCATGATCGAGATAAGAAATCTTACGAAGCGTTTTGCACAGCACACGGCGGTGGACAACCTGTCCTTCCGCGTCCAGCCCGGTGAAGTGCTGGGCTTCCTCGGCCCCAACGGCGCCGGCAAGTCCACCACCATGAAGATGCTCACCGGCTTTCTCGCGCCGACCTCCGGTAGCGCCAGCATCCTCGGCTTCGATATCCAGAAGGACACCCGCCAGGCGCAGCGGCAGATCGGCTACCTGCCCGAAGGCGCGCCCTGCTACGGCGACATGACGGTCCGCGGCTTCCTGCAGTTCATCGCCGAGGTTCGCGGTTATCGCGGTCAGGAGAAGCAGCAGCGGGTGCAGCAGGCGGTGGCCCAGGTCGAGCTGGAGAAGGTCCTGGAGCAGTCCATCGAGACCCTGTCCAAGGGCTTCAAGCGCCGGGTCGGCCTGGCCCAGGCGATTCTCCACGATCCCAAGGTGCTGATCCTCGACGAGCCCACCGACGGCCTGGATCCGAACCAGAAGCACCAGGTGCGCAAGCTGATCCAGAGCCTGGCCCGGGACAAGATCGTGATCATCTCCACCCACATCCTCGAGGAAGTCTCGGCGGTCTGCACCCGCGCGGTGGTGATCGGCCAGGGCCGGCTGCTGGCCGATGGCACGCCGCTGGAGCTGGAGAGCCGCTCGCGCTACCACCAGGCGGTGACCCTGGTCGCCGAGGAACCCCTGGACCATGAGGCCCTGGCGGCGCTGCCCGGCGTGCTCGGCGTGGAGGCCAATGCCCCGGAGCACAGCCTCAGCGTGCTGGCCCGGCCGGGGGCGGTGATCTACCCCCAGGTCAGTGGCTTGATCGCCGAGCGCGGCTGGA
This sequence comes from Pseudomonas sp. LPB0260, assembly GCF_013388395.1. NCBI lineage: Bacteria > Pseudomonadati > Pseudomonadota > Gammaproteobacteria > Pseudomonadales > Pseudomonadaceae > Pseudomonas > Pseudomonas sp. LPB0260. Next base: position 2,490,758 of record NZ_CP058247.1, read on the forward strand.
AGGTCAAGGAGTTGAATGTCGAGCGCGGCCGCCTGGATGAGGTGTTCCGCAGCCTGACCCGTGGGGAGGTGGTATGAAGCAGTTGTCGGTGATCTTCAAGCGCGAGCTGGCGAGCTACTTCGCCACGCCGCTGGCCTATGTGTTCATCGTGATCTTCCTGGTGCTGTCCGGGGTGTTCACCTTCTACCTGGGCGGCTTCTTCGAGAGCGGCCAAGCCAACCTGGCGCCGTTCTTCAACTTCCACCCCTGGCTGTACCTGTTCCTGGTCCCGGCCATCGCCATGCGCCTGTGGGCCGAGGAGCGCAAGTCCGGCTCCATCGAGCTGCTGATGACCCTGCCGATCAGCCGCTTCGAGGCGGTCACCGGCAAGTTCCTCGCCGCCTGGGTGTTCGCCGGTCTGGCGCTGCTGCTGACCTTCCCGATGATCATCACCGTCAACTACCTGGGCCAGCCGGACAACGGCGCCATCGTCACCGGCTACCTCGGCAGCTGGCTGCTGGCCGGCGCCTACCTGGCGATCGGCTCATGCATGTCGGCCCTGGCGAAGAACCAGGTGATCGCCTTCATCCTCGCGGTGGGGCTGTGCTTCCTGTTCATCGTCAGCGGCTTCCCCATGGTCCTCGACGCCTTCAGCGGCTGGGCGCCGCAATGGCTGGTCGATGCCGTCGCCTCGTTGAGCTTCCTGACCCGTTTCGATGCCATCAGCAAGGGCGTGATCGACCTGCGCGACCTGCTGTATTTCCTCACCCTGATCGCCGCCTGGCTGGCCGCGACCGCGGTGGTCATCGACCTGAAGAAAGCCGACTGAGGACGCGCCCATGAAAAAGCTGATGGTATCCAGCGCCGGGCTCGTGCTCATCGCCCTGGCGTTTCTCGCCTTCAACCTGGTCTCCGGGCTCAGCCTGAGCGGCGCCCGCCTGGACCTGACCGAGCAGAAGCTCTACACCATTTCCGCCGGCACCGAGCAGATCCTCGGCAGCCTGGAAGAGCCGATCGAACTGAGCTTCTTCTACTCCGACAACACCGCCAAGGACCTGCCGGCGCTGCGCACCTACGCCAGGCGCGTGGAGGAGATGCTCAAGGCCTACCAGCGCGAGGCCGGCGACAAGCTCAAGCTGCAGATCATCGACCCGGCGCCGTTCTCCGAGGACGAGGACAAGGCCGCCGAGTTCGGCCTGCAGGCCATCCCGCTACAGCAGGGCGGCGACTCGCTGTACTTCGGCCTGGCCGGCAAGAACGCCCGGGGCGACACCCAGGTCATCCCGTTCTTCGCCCTGGATCAGGAGGAGTTCCTCGAGTACGAGCTCAGTCGCCTGGTGCAGAGCCTGGCCGAGCCCGAGCGGCCGGTGGTCGGCGTGCTCTCGGGGCTGCAGATCAACGGCGGCTTCGACATGATGGCGCGCCAGCCGACACCGCCGTGGATGGTCATGGAGGAGATCCGCCAGCTGTTCAAGATCGAGAGCCTGAAGGGCGACATCGACGCAATCCCCGAGCAGGTCTCGGTGCTGCTGCTGGTGCACCCGAAGCAGCTGCCGCAGCAGACGCTCTACGCCATCGACCAGTTCGTCCTGCGCGGCGGCAAGCTGCTGGCCTTCGTCGACCCGTTCAGCGAGGCCGACACCCAGGCCGAGATGCCCGGGGAGATGGCTGTCGACAAGTCCTCCGACCTGGCGCCGCTGTTCAAGGCCTGGGGCCTGCGCATGCTGCCCGATCAGGTGCTCGGCGACGGCGCCTACGCCATGTCCGTGAGCATGGGCCAGGGCGCGCGCCCGGTGCGCCACGCCGCCTGGCTGAGCCTGCCGAAGAATGCCCTGGATCAGGACGACATCAGCACCGCGGCGTTGGAGAACCTGACCGTGGCCAGCGCCGGCATGCTCGAGCCGCTGGAGGAGGCGAAGACCACCTTCATCCCGCTGGTGCAGAGCTCGCAGTACGCCATGCCATTCGATGTGAAGCGTTTCGGCCTGCTGCACAACCCGGAGGAACTGATCCGCGACCTGCAACCGACCGGCGAGCGCTACACCCTCGCCGCGCGCATCAGCGGCCCGGTGCAGTCGGCCTATCCGGACGGTATCGAGGGGCGCAAGGACGGCCTCAAGCAGGCGGACAACATCAACGTCATCGTGGTCGCCGACACCGACCTGCTGACCGATCGCATGTGGGTGCGGGTGCAGGACTTCTTCGGCCAGCGCATTCCCCAGCCCTGGGCCGACAACGCCGGTTTCGCGATCAACGCCCTGGACAACCTGGCCGGCTCCGAGGCGCTGATCAGCGTGCGTTCGCGCGGCCGCTTCAGCCGTCCATTCGAGGTGGTCGAGGCGCTGCAGCGTGAGGCCGAGGCGCGCTTCCGCGAGAAGGAGCAGGCCCTGCAGGCACGCCTGGCCGATACCGAGCAGAAGCTCGCGGCGCTGCAGCGCAACGACGACCCGAGCACGAGCCTGGAGCTGACCCCGGAAGAGCAGGCCACGGTGCAACAGTTCCTCCAGGAGAAGCTGAAGATCCGCAAGGAACTGCGCGAGGTGCGTTATCAGCTCAACGCCGATATCGAGGCGCTGGGGCGGACCCTGAAGTTCGTCAATATCGCCCTGATGCCGTTGGCGTTGACGCTCGGGGTGCTGGCCCTGTGGCTGTGGCGTCGCCGCCGCCACGGCTGACGGCCATCTCGCGGGTCGGGCGGCTCCGCGCCCGCCCCGTCGGCAGGGTACCGGGCGAGCACCTGGCATGTCTTGTAAATAACGCTGCAGGCCTTGTCCTGTATGGCCTGCAGCCCATCCCAAAAAGTGCTTTTCAGGCCCCGGGCTTGCTTTATACTCCGGCAGCGGTCGTTGTTATAACGCCATCGTCAATACCCGCTCCTCGCTTACTTCGGCCAGGGTCGGATACGACTGGAGCAACGTTTGCGCCGGACCGTCGAAGCGCCTTTACGGGACAATAAAAAACTGCGAGTTGGAGAGTGTAGTAATGGCTGATCGTGAGACTGGAACCGTCAAATGGTTCAATGATTCCAAGGGATATGGCTTCATTCAGCGCGAGAGCGGCGCCGATGTGTTCGTGCACTATCGGGCTATCCGCGGTGAGGGCCACCGCTCCCTGGTCGAAGGGCAGAAGGTCGAGTTCGCCGTGACCCAGGGTCAGAAGGGCCTGCAGGCCGAAGACGTGTCCGCGCTCTGAGCGCCGGCGCCACAGTAAAAGCCCGTCATCGACGGGCTTTTTTGTGCGCGGCTGAGAATGGCGGCCGGGATCAGCCGGTGCGCCAGGTGATCTCCTCGACGCCATCGGCGCTGATGCGCATCCAGCGGTCGGCCTGCTCGTCGCTTTCCTCCTCCTGCCAGCCGCCGGGGGCGCAGCGCACCTCGACCTGCAGCGCGGCGAAGGCCGCCTGGGCACAGGCCAGGTCGTCCGCCCAGGGCGTGGCGTCGCTCTCCAGGTAGAGGCTGTGCCATTTGCCGACGGCCTTCGGCAGCCAGGTCACCGGCACTTCGCCGGCGCGGCATTTGAAGGTCTGGCCCTTCTGCTGCCAGGGGGTGCAGGGGCCGAGTGCCTGACCCAGCCATTCGGCGACGGCCTGGTGCTCGGCGTCCTTCAGGTAAATCTCGATATCCGGTTGGCGCATGGGGCAGGTCCCTAGAGTTTCTCGATCCAATCGTAGCGTATGGCGACGGTCACCTCGAACGGCGCGGCAATCACCGCGTTGCGCCGCTCGGCGCTGGCGCGCCAGCCGTGGGGGGTCATGGCCAGCAGGTCGGCGCGGGCTTCGGCGCTGTCCAGCTGCAGGGCGAAGCGCAGGGTTTCGCTGTGGGCCAGGCGCATGCCGTCGGGGATCAGCTCCAGGTGCTTCTGATCGTCATAGTCGCGCACCTGGTCATAGAGTTTCTGGCGCAGCTCCAGCAGGTGCTCGCGGCTCGGGCCCATGCGCAGCAGGCCGCCGCCGGGGGCGAGCAGGCGCCGGGCCTCCTGCCAGTCCAGCGGGCTGAACACGCTGGCCAGCAGCTGGCAGCTGGAATCGCTCAGGGGCACCCGGGCCATGCTCGCCACCAGCCACTCGAGCTGGGTTGCGCGCTTGCAGGCGCGCTTGACCGCCTCGCGGGAGATGTCCAGGGCATAGCCCTGGGCCTGGGGCAGGGCCTCGGCGATCTGCGCGGTGTAATAGCCCTCGCCGCAGCCGATATCCAGCCAGCGGGCCGGGTTTCGCGCGGCGGCCAGTTCGGCCAGGCGCGTGGCCAGGGGCGCGTAGTGGCCGCCGTCGAGAAAGCGCCGCCGGGCCTCGACCATGGCGGCGTTGTCGCCGGGATCGCGGCTGTTCTTGTGCTGCACCGGCAGCAGGTTCAGGTAGCCCTGGCGGGCGCGGTCGAAGCGATGGCCGGCCGCGCAGGCCACGCCGTTGTCGACCGCGCCCAGGGCGCCCTGGCAGATCGGGCAGGTGAGCATCAGGCGAGCAGCTTGACGAGGGTCTGGTAGTAGATCTCGGTCAGCACATCCAGGTCGCTGGCCAGCACCCGCTCGTTGATCTGGTGGATGGTTGCGTTGACCGGGCCGAGCTCGACCACCTGGGTGCCGAGGGTAGCGATAAAGCGCCCATCGGAAGTACCACCGGAGGTCGAGGGCGTGGTCTCGCGCCCGGTCACCGCCTTGATGCTGGCGGCCACCGCATCGAGCAGGGCGCCGGGTTCGGTAAGGAACGGCAGGCCGGACAGCGCCCACTCCACGTGGTAGTCCAGGCCGTGCTTGTCGAGGATGGCTTCGACGCGCTTCTGCAGGCCCTCGACCGTGGATTCGGTGGAGAAACGGAAGTTGAAGATCGCCTGCAGCTCGCCGGGAATCACGTTGGTCGCGCCGGTGCCCGAATTCAGGTTGGAGACCTGGAAGCTGGTCGGCGGGAAGAAGGCGTTGCCGTCGTCCCAGTGCTCGGCGGCGAGTTCGGCCAGGGCCGGGGCGGCCAGGTGGATGGGGTTCTTGGCCAGGTGCGGGTAGGCCACGTGGCCCTGCACGCCGCGCACCGTGAGCTTGGCGCCGAGGGAGCCGCGGCGACCGTTCTTGACCACGTCGCCGACCAGCGAGGTGCTCGAGGGCTCGCCGACGATGCACCAGTCCAGGCGCTCCTGGCGCGCCGCCAGGCGCTCGATCACCGCCTTGGTGCCATGCTGGGCCGGGCCTTCCTCGTCGCTGGTGATGAGAAAGGCGATGCGCCCCTTGTGCTTGGGGTGGTCGGCGACGAAACGTTCCACCGCGATGATCATCGACGCCAGGCTGCCCTTCATGTCGGCGGCGCCGCGGCCGCAGAGCATGCCGTGTTCGTCGATCAGGGCGTCGAACGGCTGGTGCTGCCAAGCCTGCAGCGGGCCGGTCGGGACCACGTCGGTGTGGCCGGCGAAGCACAGCACCGGACCTTCCTGCTCGCCGTGGCTGGCCCAGAAGTTGTCCACCTCCTCGATGCGCATCGGCTCGACCGCGAAGCCGACGGCTTGCAGGCGGCGCATCATCAGCTCCTGGCAGCCTTCGTCGACCGGCGTGACGGACGGGCGGCGAATCAGGTCGCAGGCGAGTTCCAGGGTGGCGGAAAGGGTCGGCGAGGGGGCGGTCATTGCGGCTCCAGGGCGGGGTCTAGCGGAAAGGCCGCCATCTTAAAGCAAAATGTCGTTCGATGGCCGCCGTCAGGCGCCGCAGTTCGTCCAGCTGAGTGGGTCAGAGCGCAGGCCCGGGTGGCCGCAGCCGCTGTGCGCACCGGTATAATGCGGGCCCGCTCGATTTCTGGCTGTTGAGGTGAGTAGATGCCGTTCGACGATCAACGCTTTGCTGGAATTGCCCGTCTGTACGGCCGCGAAGGTGCGGAGCGGCTGTTGGCCGCCCATGTCGCGGTGGTCGGCATCGGCGGCGTGGGTTCCTGGGCGGCGGAGGCGCTGGCGCGTTCGGGGGTCGGCGAAATCTCGCTGTTCGACCTGGACGATGTGTGCATCAGCAACACCAACCGCCAGGTGCACGCGCTGGACGGCGCGGTCGGCCAGGCCAAGGTCGAGGCCATGGCGGCGCGCATCCGCGCCATCAACCCGGCCTGCGTGGTGCACGCGGTGGCCGACTTCGTCACCCGCGAAACCATGGCCGAGTACATCACCGAGCAGTTCGACGCGGTGATCGACTGCATCGACAGCGTGGCCGCCAAGGCCGCGCTGATCGCCTGGTGCAAGCGGCGCAAGATCCAGATCGTCACCACCGGTGGCGCCGGCGGCCAGGTCGACCCGACGCAGATCCAGATCGCCGACCTCAACAAGACCTACAACGACCCCCTGGCGGCCAAGGTGCGCTCGATGCTGCGCCGCGACTACAACTTCTCGCGCACCCCGGGGCGCACCTACAGCGTGCCCTGTGTGTTCTCCACCGAGCAGCTGCGCTACCCCAAGCCGGACGGCACGGTGTGTCAGGCCAAGGGCTTCGTCGGCGAAGGGGTCAAGCTCGACTGCGCCGGTGGTTTCGGCGCGGTGATGATGGTCACCGCCAGCTTCGGCATGGCGGCGGTGGCCAAGACGGTGGACAAGCTGGTGGCCGGCGCGCGGCGACCGGCCGAGCGCGCGGCGAAAACCTCCTAGTCCTCCGAGTGCTCCGCCGCCAGTTGGCGCATGCGCAGCAGCACGGCATTCAGGCCGTTGCTGCGTGAAGGCGAGAGCTGGCGCGACAGGCCGAGCTGGGCGAACCAGTCCGCCAGGTCGACTTCGCCCAGTTGCGCGCCGCTGAGGCCGTCGACCCGCGCCAGCAGCACCGCCAGCAGGCCGCGCAGCAGGCGGGCATCGCTGGCGGCGCGAAAGTGCCAGTGACCCTCCTGCTCCTCGCCCACCAGCCAGACCTGGCTTTCGCAGCCGTGCACCCGGTTGGCCTCGTTGCGCTCGTCCTCAGTCAGCGGCGTGAGGCGTTCGCCCCACTGCATCAGCAGGCGGGCGCGTTGCTCCCAGCCCGGGCATTGGGCGAAGGCGTCGAGCGCTACCTGGGCACCGCTGGGGATACTCATCGCAACAGCTCCAGGGCCCGGTCCAGCGCGGTGAAGAAGCGCTGCAGGTCCGTACCATCGTTGTACAGCCCCAGGGACACCCGCACCGCCCCGGCCAGGCCCAGGCTGCTGAGCAGCGGCATGGCGCAATGATGGCCGGCGCGCACGGCGATGCTTTGGTCGGTCAGCAGGTGGGCGAGGTCGGCGTTGTGCACGCCGTCGACGACGAAGCTGGCCAGGGCCACCCGCGGGGCGCCGAGCAGCTGGATGCCGTCGCGGACGGCCAGGCCGGCCAGCAGCTTGGCGTGCAGCGCCGCCTCGTGGCCGCTGACCGCGGCGGCGTCCAGCGCGCCCAGGTAGTCGAGGGCGGCGCCGAGGGCGATCACCCCGGCGATCGGCGGCGTGCCGGCCTCGAAGCCCAGGGGGGCGTCGCGAAACTCGGCGTATTGATAGTCGGCCAGGCGCACCATCTCGCCGCCGTACTGCCAGTGCGCGAGGCGGCGCAGGGCTTCGCGGCTGCCGTAGAGCACGCCGACCCCGTCCGGGCCGTAGAGCTTGTGACTGGAGAACACGTAGTAGTCGCAGCCCAGGGCCTGCACGTCATGGCGGCCGTGGACCACGCCCTGGGCGCCATCGATCACGGACAAGGCCCCGTGGGCCCTGCCCAGGTCGATCAGCTCGGCCAATGGCTGCCAGCAGCCGAGCACATTGGACAGCTGGCTGAGCGCCAGCAGGCGGGTGCGCGGGCCGATCAGCTCGGCGGCCCGCTGCAGGTCGACTTGGCCCGCGTCGTCCAGGGGCAGCACCACCAGCTTGAGCCCGCGCCGCAGCGCTAGTTGTTGCCAGGGCAGCAGGTTGGCGTGGTGCTCCGCGGCGCTGACGACAATCTCGTCGCCGGCGCGGAACTCGGCCTCCAGGCCATAGGCCAGCAGGTTGAAGGCCTCGGTGGCGCCGCGGGTGAAGACGATCTGGCTCGCTTCGGCGGCGTTCAGCCAGTTGGCGACCTTGTCGCGGGTCGACTCGAAGGCGCGGGTGGCACGCTCGCCGGGCAAGTGCTGGGCACGGTGCACGTTGGCCGCGCCGCCGGCGTAGTAGCCGAGCAGGGCATCGAGTACGGCCTGGGGCTTCTGTGCGGTGGCGGCGCTGTCCAGGTAGGTCTGGCCCTCGGCTTCTAGCGCCAGGATGCCGGGGAAATCGGTGCGCCAGGGGGAAATCAGGGACATGGGGTTCAGGCCTGAAAAAGTCCCGAGAGTGCGGGGATGATCATGTAGGGTGCGCCGTGCGCACCCAGTGCTGAACCGCGCGCGAAGGGTGCGCGCGGCACAGCCTGCTCGGGGTCAATTATGCGCGTGCAGGGCTTCGTTCAGCTCGATCGCCGACTTGTGGGTCTTGCACTCCACGGCGCCGGTCTGCGAGTTGCGGCGGAACAGCAGGTCCGGCTGGCCGGCCAGTTCGCGGGCCTTGACCAGCTTGACCAGCTGGCCCTGGTCGTCGAGCAGCGCCACCTTGGTGCCGGCGGTGACGTACAGGCCGGATTCCACGGTGTTGCGATCGCCCAGGGGGATGCCGATGCCGGCGTTGGCGCCGATCAGGCAGCCTTCGCCCACGGAGATCACGATGTTGCCGCCGCCGGACAGGGTGCCCATGGTCGAGCAGCCGCCGCCCAGGTCCGAGCCCTTGCCGACGAATACCCCGGCCGACACGCGACCTTCGATCATGCCCGGGCCGGCGGTGCCGGCGTTGAAATTGACGAAGCCCTCGTGCATCACCGTGGTGCCCTCGCCGATGTAGGCACCCAGGCGCACGCGGGCGGTGTCGGCGATGCGCACGCCGGCCGGCACCACGTAATCGGTCATCTTCGGGAACTTGTCCACCGAGAACACCTCCAGCAGCTTGCCCTTCAGGCGCGCTTCCAGCTGGCGTTCGGCCAGTTCGGCGAGGTCCACCGCACCCTGGCTGGTCCAGGCGACGTTGGGCAGCAGCGGGAAGATGCCGGTCAGGTTGACGCCGTGGGGCTTGACCAGGCGGTGCGAGAGCAGGTGCAGCTTGAGGTAGGCCTCGGGGGTGCTGGCCGGCGCGGCGTCTTCGGCGAGGAAGGTGGCGACCAGGGGGTTGTGGCTTTCGGCCAGGCGGGTCAGCAGCTTGGCCTGCACGGGGTCGATGCCCTTCAGGGCCTCGGCCAGTTCGCCGGCCTGGGTGGTGGTGAAGGCGAGCGCCTGGTTGCCGCCGCTGTAGCCGAGCTTTTCGGCGGCCTTGGCGACCAGCTCGCTGGCCGGGTTGAGCAAAGGCTGCGCGTAGAACACTTCCAGCCAGGTGCCCTGGCGGTTCTGGGTGCCGACACCGAAGGCGACGCTGAAGAGTTGGGTGGACATGGGTTTTCCTCTTGCTGAATTAGGTTGGATCAGGCAGGCCGGCGGCTGAGCAGCAGGCCCAGGCCTGCGCCGCCCAATAGGGCGGCGCAGCCACGGTTGAACAGCTGCCGGGCCTTGGGCGCGGCGAGCAGGCGGCCGAGATGCAGCCCGGCCAGTGAATAGAGCAGCACGGCCAGCCATTCCAGGAGCAGGAAGGCCAGGCCGAGGACCGCGAACTGCAGCGCCACCGGCTGCTGCGGGTTGACGAACTGCGGCAGGAACGCGGTGAAGATCAGGATGGCCTTGGGGTTGCCGGCGGCGACCCAGAACTCCTGGCGGCTCAGCGTCCACAGCGAACGGCTCGCTGCGCCGGCCCGGCCGTCGAGTTGCGCCGATGGCGCGCGCCACAATTGCAGCGCCAGCCAGAACAGGTAGGCCGCGCCGAGCAGCTTGATGGCCAGGAACAGGCTGGCCGAGGCCTGCAGCACCAGGGCCAGGCCGGATGCCGCCAGGGCGATCATGGCGCTGAACGCCAGCAGCCGGCCACTGGCGGCCAGGCAGGCGACGCGCAGGCCCTGGCGGGCCGCGTTGTTCAGCGACAGCAGGTTGTTCGGTCCCGGCGCCAGGTTCAGGGCGAAGCAGGCGGGGATGAACAGCAACCAGGCGATCTCCATGGCGATGCTCCTTGGTTCAGGACAGCGCGGCAGCGTAGCGCTCGGGCTTGAAGCCGACCAGGGTCCTGTCACCCAGATCCAGCACCGGACGCTTGATCATCGACGGCTGGGCCAGCATCAGTTCGATGGCCTTGGCCTGGTCGAGGTCGGTCTTCTGCGCCTCGTCGAGCTTGCGGAAGGTGGTGCCGGCGCGGTTGAGAATGGTCTCCCAGCCGTGCTCCTCGCACCACTGCTGCAGGCGCTCGCGGTCGATGCCGAGCGCCTTGTAGTCGTGAAAGGCATAGTCCACGCCGTGCTCGTCGAGCCAGGTGCGGGCTTTCTTCATGGTGTCGCACGCTTTGATGCCAAACAGGGTCTTGCTCATGCTTGCAGGCTCTTCACGAATTCACGGATGCGCTCGGCGGCCTCGACGCACTCGGCCAGCGGCGCGACCAGGGCCATGCGCACGCGCCCGGCGCCGGGGTTGACCCCGTCGACATTGCGCGACAGGTAGGAGCCCGGCACCACGGTGACGTGCTCGCGGGCGAACAGTTCGCGGGTGAAGCTCTCGTCGTCCACCGGGGTCTTGGCCCACAGGTAGAAGCCGCCGTCGGGCCGCTGCACCTCGAGCACGCCGTCGAGGATCGCCAGCACCGCGTCGAACTTCTCGCGGTACAGGGCGCGATTGGCCCGCACATGCACCTCGTCGCTCCAGGCGGCGACGCTGGCCAGCTGGGTCTGCACCGGCATGGCGCAGCCATGGTAGGTACGATACAGCAGGAAGGCCTTGAGGATGTCGGCATCGCCGGCGACGAAGCCGGAGCGCAGGCCCGGCAGGTTCGAGCGCTTGGACAGGCTGTGGAACACCACGCAGCGGGCGAAATCGCTGCGGCCCAGTTCGGCGCAGGCGCTCAGCAGGCCGGCGGGCGGCTGCTGCTCGTCGAAGTACAGCTCGCTGTAGCACTCGTCGGCGGCGATGACGAAGTCGTACTGGTCGGCCAGGGCGATCAGCTTCTTCAGGGTGTCCAGGGGAATCAGCGCGCCGGTGGGGTTTCCCGGCGAGCACAGGAAGAGGATCTGGCAGCGCTGCCAGATGTCCGCCGGCACCGCGTCGAAGTCCGGGTTGAAGCCCTGTTCCTCCAGGCACGGCAGGTAGTGGGGCCGCGCGCCGGCGAGCAGCGCCGCGCCCTCGTAGATCTGGTAGAAGGGGTTGGGGCTGACTACCAGGGCCTGCTCGTCGCGCTGGACCACGGCCTGGGTGAAGGCGAACAGCGCCTCGCGGGTGCCATTGACCGGCAGCACGTGGCGTGCCGGGTCGAGCCAGCCGCTCGGCAGGTTGAAACGCTGGCCGCACCAGTTGGCGATCGCCTCGCGCAGCGCCGGCACGCCCAGGGTGGTCGGGTAGACCGCCAGCTGGTCGAGGTTGGCGCTCAGGGCCTCGGCGACGAAGGCTGGCGAGCGATGCTTGGGCTCGCCAATCGACAGGGCGATGGCCTTCTTCTCGCTGGAAGGCTGGGCGCCGGCCAGCAGGGCGCGGAGCTTCTCGAAGGGGTAGGGCTGCAACTGGTTCAACGCATCATTCATGGCAATTTCCTGGTACTGCTACGGCGTGCCGACGGGCCTGGCTAGGCACCGCGGCGGTGCAAGGCTGTCGGTCAGATACTGATTCGGTTCGGCTCGCTCAGCAGCTCGCTGGCCTCGGTGAGCTGGGCGACGATGGTTTCCTGCAGGCGCACGCACAGCGCCGGGTCGGACAGCGGCTGGTTGTCCGCGTCGGTAACGAAGAACACGTCCTCCACCCGTTCGCCGAGGGTGGCGATCTTGGCATTCTGCACCGACAGGTCGAAATCGAGGAATATCCGCCCGACCCGGGCCAGCAGGCCGGGGCGGTCCGGGGCGGTCAGCTCGAGGACGGTCACCGGCCGCTGGGCGTCGTTGTAGATGGTCACCCGTGGCGGGAAGTCGAAATGCTTGAGCTGGCGCGGCACCCGGCGCTGGATGATGCTCGGGTACTCGTCCGGATTCTTCAGCGCATCGATCAGGCCCTGGCGGATCTGGCGGATCCGCGCCGGGTTGTCGCCGATCGAGCCGCCTTCGCCCTCCAGCACTATATAGGTATCGAGGGTGAACTGGCTGGTGGAGGTGAGAATCCGCGCGTCGTGGATGTTCAGGTTGAGCTGGGCCATCGCCGCCACGGTCACGGCGAAGAAGTCGTGCTGATCCTGGGCGTAGATGAAGATCTGGGTGCCGCCCTCGAACTCGCGCTGGGTGGTTTCCTTGATCAGCACCAGGGGGTTGCTGTTGTTGCCGTGCTGGAGGATCGCCTCGGTATGCCAGGCCACGTCGCCCGCCGTGTGGCGCAGGAAATAGTCGTCGCCGAGCTGCGCCCAGAGCTGTTCGGCATCGTCCTGGTCGGTGCCGCCGCGCACCAGGATGTCCAGGGCCGCGCCCTGGGTCAGGCGGATCTGCTCCTCGCGCTCCAGGCGATTCTCCAGGCCGCGGCGCAGGGCGCGCTTGGTCTCGGTGTAGAGCTGGCGCAGCAGGCTGGCGCGCCAGGAGTTCCACAGGCTCGGGTTGGTGGCGTTGATGTCAGCCACGGTGAGCACGTAGAGGTAGTCCAGGTGGGTCTGGTCGCCGACGAACAGGGCGAAGTCATGGATCACCTGGGGGTCGGAGAGGTCCTTGCGCTGCGCGGTGGTGGACATCGTCAGGTGCTGCTGCACCAGCCAGACCACCAGTTTCGAGTCCCATTCGGGCAGTTGGTGGCGGGCACAGAAGACCTCAGCGTCCAGCGCGCCGAGCTCCGAGTGGTCGCCGCCGCGGCCCTTGCCGATGTCGTGGTAGAGCCCGGCCAGGTAGATCAGTTCGGGCTTGGGCAGCCTGTCGATCAGCTTGCTGGCCAGGGGGAACTTCTCCGCCAGCTCCGGCCACCTGAACTTGCGCAGGTGCTTGATCAGGTTGAGGGTGTGGGCGTCGACCGTGTAGATGTGGAACAGGTCGTGCTGCATCTGCCCGACGATGTGGCCGAACTCCGGCAGGTAGCGGCCGAGGATGCCGTAGCGGTTCATCCGCCGCAGGTTGCGGTGGATGCCCTGGCCGCTCTTGAACAGCTCGATGAACAGGCTGGTGTTGCGGATGTCGTTGCGGAATTCGTCGTCGATCAGGTGGCGATGGTCGCGCAGCAGGCGGATGGTGTCGGCGCACACGCCGCGGATCTCGGTGTGCTGGGCCATCAGCACGAAAACCTCCATGATGGCGAACGGCGTGCGCTTGAAGACGTTCGGGTGGGTCACCTCGATATAACCGTCGCGCACCTGGAAGCGACTGTTCAGCGGGCTCGCCGGCGCCTTCTCGCCGGCGCGCAGGATGACCTCCTCGAAGTGCTGTTTGATCAGGTCGCTGAGCTCGGCGATGCTCATCACCACCCGGTAGTACTTCTGCATGAAGCGCTCGATGGCCCGTTGGTTGCCGCTGCCTTCGAAGCCGAGCAGGGCCGCGACCTGGGCCTGGTGATCGAACAGCAGGCGGTCTTCGGCGCGGCCGGCGAGCATGTGCAGGGCGTAGCGCACACGCCAGAGGAACTCCTGGCTGGAGGCGAGCAGGGCCTGTTCACTCTCGAGGAGGAAGCCCTGGCCGACCATCGCGTGCAGGTTCAGCGTGCCGAAGTGGCGGCGGGCGACCCAGAGGATGTTCTGGATGTCGCGCAGGCCTCCGGGCGAGCCCTTGACGTTGGGTTCGAGGTTGTACTCGGTGTCGTTGTATTTGCGATGGCGAGCCCGCTGCTCCTCGCGCTTGGCCAGGAAGAACTGCTTGCTCGGCCACATCCGCTCGCTGCTGGTGACCTCCAGCATGCGCTGGCGCAGGCGCTCCGGGCCGGCGATGGTGCGGCTTTCCATCAGGTTGGTGATCACCGTCAGGTCGGCGCGGGCCTCCTCGGCGCACTCATCGACCGAGCGCACGCTCTGACCGACCTCCAGGCCGATGTCCCAGAGCAGGGTAAGGAAGTGCTCGATCGGCTCACGGAAGGTCTCGTGGTCGGCACTGTCGAGCAGGATCAGCAGGTCGATGTCGGAAAACGGGTGCAACTCGCCGCGCCCGTAGCCGCCGACCGCCAGCAGGGCGATGTCGGCGTCCTCGCTCCAGTCCAGGCGACTCCAGGCCTCGCGCAGGATCTGATCGGCGAACCAGGCGCGATCCTCGACCAGACGGCGCACTTCGCGGCCCGCCCGAAAACGTGCGTCGAGCACGTCCTTGGCGAGGCGAATGGCCTTCTTGAAGGCAGCGATGGGGCTGGACTTCAGGGCCAGTTCCGCCTGGAACTGGCCGCGGTCGAACAATTCCGGGTCTACCTGCGGCATGCAACGGCTTTCCTATATGGGCGGCGGATCAGGCCGAGGTGCGGGCGATGGTGTCGTCGCTGCGCAGCGTGAAGATCTCGTAGCCGTCGGCGGTGACCAGAATGGTGTGCTCCCACTGGGCCGAGAGCTTGCGGTCCTTGGTGATGGCGGTCCAGCCGTCGCCGAGCAGGCGGGTCTCCGCGCGGCCCTGGTTGATCATCGGCTCGATGGTGAAGGTCATGCCTTCCTTCAGTTCCATGCCGGTGCCGGCGCGGCCGTAGTGCAGGACCTGCGGCTCCTCGTGGAACACCTTGCCGATGCCGTGTCCGCAATATTCGCGCACCACCGAGAAGCCGTTCTTCTCGGCGTGCTTCTGGATTACTTCACCGATGTCGCCGAGGCGGATGCCCGGGCGGACCAGTTCGATGCCCTTGTACATGCACTCCTGGGTGACCTTGGCCAGGCGCTCGGCCCACTCGGGCACCTTGCCGACCATGAACATCTTGCTGGTGTCGCCGTGGTAGCCGTCCTTGATCACGGTGACGTCGATATTGACGACGTCTCCGTCCTTGAGCGGCTTTTCATTGGGGATGCCGTGGCAGACCACATGGTTGACCGAGGTGCAGATCGACTTGGGGAAGCCCTTGTAGTTGAGCGGCGCGGGGATGGCCTGCTGCACGTTGACGATATAGTCATGGCAGATGCGGTCCAGCTCATCGGTGGTCACGCCGGGCTTGACGTGCTCGCCGATCATTTCCAGCACCTCGGCGGCCAGGCGGCCGGCCACGCGCATTTTCTCGATTTCTTCGGGCGTCTTGATGGTGACGGTCATGCGGTCTCTCTCGGCGCTCGGCGGCGCAAGGCAAAAAAAGGAAAGCCGGGATTCTATCAGAGAAGGCGACGACCGGCGGCATGGGCGAGGGCGCGGGGCTGGATGGTGGTGGACCGCGTCCGGGCTTATCTGTCGTTGTGGGTAGCTTATGGGGCGCTGCTATGGTATAAAACGCGCCGCTTTCAGGGCTGCCAGCCCGAAGGCACAAACCCACACACGTATCGACACGGTTTCCTGGGTGCCCGCAAGGGTTGGAAATTGGGATGCGTGGAGGCCTAACCCGACTTATCAAGGAACTATCATGTCCCAAGTCAATATGCGCGATATGCTGAAGGCCGGTGTGCACTTCGGCCACCAGACCCGTTACTGGAACCCGAAAATGGGCAAGTACATTTTCGGCGCGCGCAACAAGATCCACATCATCAACCTGGAAAAAACCCTGCCGATGTTCAACGAGGCGCTGTCCTTCGTTGAGAAGCTGGCTGCGGGCAAGAACAAGATTCTGTTCGTCGGCACCAAGCGTTCCGCTGGCAAGATCGTTCGCGAAGAAGCCGCTCGTTGTGGCTCGCCGTTCGTCGATCACCGCTGGTTGGGCGGCATGCTGACCAACTACAAGACCATCCGCGCTTCGATCAAGCGTCTGCGCGACCTGGAAACCCAGGCTCAGGACGGCACCTTCACCAAGCTGACCAAGAAAGAAGCCCTGATGCGCACCCGCGACCTGGAAAAGCTGGATCGCAGCCTGGGTGGTATCAAGGACATGGGCGGCCTGCCGGACGCACTGTTCGTGATCGACGTCGACCACGAGCGCATCGCCATCACCGAAGCCAACAAGCTGGGCATCCCGGTCATCGGCGTAGTCGATACCAACAGCAGCCCGGAAGGTGTGGACTACATCATCCCGGGTAACGACGACGCCATTCGTGCCATCCAGCTGTACATGGGTGCCATGGCCGACGCCGTAGTGCGTGGTCGCAGCAACGCTGGCGGCGGCACCGACGAGTTCGTCGAAGAAGCCCCGGCCTCCGAAGCGGCTGAAGGCTAAGCGGTAAGCTTCTAGCGTTACTCGCTGCGCAAAAAGGGGGCTAGGCCCCCTTTTTGCCACTCACAGAATTAATCGCCCGGCCTGACGGGTGAAGTGGTTGAAGACCTATCCAAGAGGATTCGAACATGGCAGAGATTACTGCAGCCCTGGTTAAAGAACTGCGCGAGCGTACCGGCCAAGGCATGATGGAATGCAAGAAGGCCCTGGTTGCCGCCGGTGGCGACATCGAGAAGGCCATCGACGACATGCGCGCTTCCGGCGCCATCAAGGCCGCCAAGAAGGCTGGCAACATCGCCGCCGAAGGTTCGATCGCCGTACGCGTCGAAGGCGGCCGTGGCCTGATCATCGAAGTCAACTCGCAGACCGACTTCCTGGCCCTGCAGGATGACTTCAAGGCGTTCGTCAAGGACAGCCTGAACGAAGCCTTCGAGCAGAACCTCACCGATGCCGCGCCGCTGATCGCTTCCCGCGAATCCGCTCGCGAGGCGCTGGTTGCCAAGTGCGGCGAGAACGTCAACATCCGTCGCCTGACTGCCGTTTCCGGCGATACCGTCGGTGCCTACCTGCACGGCCACCGCATCGGTGTTCTGGTGGTTCTGAAGGGCGGCAACGACGAGCTGGCCAAGCACGTTGCCATGCACGTTGCTGCGTCCAACCCGGCCGTTGTCAGCCCGGATCAGGTTTCCGAAGAGCTGGTTGCCAAGGAGAAGGAAATCTTCCTGCAGCTCAACGCCGAGAAGATCGCCGGCAAGCCGGAAAACATCGTCGAGAACATGGTCAAGGGCCGTATCAACAAGTTCCTGGCCGAAGCCAGCCTGGTTGAGCAGGCGTTCATCATGGATCCGGAAGTCAAGGTCGGTGACCTGGTGAAGAAGGCCGGTGCCGAGATCGTTTCCTTCGTACGTTACGAAGTCGGCGAAGGCATCGAGAAGGCCGAGACCGACTTCGCTGCCGAAGTCGCTGCTCAGGTTGCTGCCAGCAAGCAGTAAACTGGTCTAGCAGTCTACTCAGGCTGTCGCCCCGAAGAGGCTGCCCGCTCGCGCGTGCGGCCTCTTTTTCGAAGTGGGTTGGCAAATTGGCCTGGGGAGCGAGTCGCGGTGCTGGGCACCAAAGGCTCTGGGTGCGGTCTAAGCGCCCGATTACTGCGGGTATATTCGCCCGCGCAGAATTCAAACGCCGCAGGAGAGACTGGTAATGGCTCAGCAGGTGAGTGGTCGTCAACCGCGCTACAAGCGCATTCTGCTCAAACTTAGCGGCGAAGCGCTGATGGGCTCGGAAGATTTCGGCATCGATCCCAAGGTGCTCGACCGCATGGCCCTGGAAGTCGGCCAGCTGGTCGGCATCGGCGTGCAGGTCGGTCTGGTGATCGGCGGCGGCAATCTGTTCCGTGGCGCGGCCTTGAGCGCGGCGGGCATGGATCGGGTAACCGGCGACCACATGGGCATGCTGGCCACCGTGATGAACGCGCTGGCCATGCGCGACGCGCTGGAGCGCTCGAACATCCCGGCCATCGTCATGTCGGCGATCTCCATGGTCGGGGTGACCGATCACTACGATCGGCGCAAGGCGATGCGTCACCTGAAGACCGGCGAGGTGGTGATTTTCGCTGCCGGTACCGGCAATCCCTTCTTCACCACCGACTCGGCGGCGTGCCTGCGGGCCATCGAGGTCGACGCCGACGTCGTGTTGAAGGCGACCAAGGTCGATGGCGTATACACTGCCGATCCGTTCAAGGACCCGCATGCCGAGAAGTTCGAGCGCCTGACCTACGATGAGGTGCTCGACCGCAAGCTGGGGGTCATGGACCTGACGGCCATCTGCCTGTGTCGCGACCACCAGATGCCGCTGCGCGTTTTCAATATGAACAAGCCTGGTGCCCTGCTCAATGTGGTAGTCGGTGGCACCGAAGGCACTCTGATTGAGGAAGACAAGCAATGATCAACGAGATCAAGAAAGACGCCCAAGTGCGCATGCAGAAGAGCCTGGAATCCCTGGCTCATGCGTTCAGCCGTATCCGTACCGGCCAGGCTCATCCGAGCATCCTCGCCGGTGTCATGGTGCCCTATTACGGTACCGACACGCCGATCAATCAGGTCGCCAACGTGACCGTGAAGGACTCCCGCACCCTGCAGGTGGTGGCCTTCGAGCGCAACATGCTGGCGGCCGTGGACAAGGCGATCCAGAGCTCCGGCCTGGGCTTCAACCCGACCAACCTGGGTGAGCTGCTGCTGGTGAGCATGCCGGCATTGACCGAGGAAACCCGCAAGGGCTTCACCAAGCAGGCACGTGATGCCGCCGAAGACGCCCGGGTGGCGGTGCGCAACATTCGCCGTGACGCCCTGAGTCAGCTCAAGGATCTGGTCAAGGAGAAGGAAATCAGCGAGGACGAAGAGCGTCGCGCCGCCGATGAGGTGCAGAAGCTGACCGACAAGTTCGTTGCCGAAATCGACGCCGCGATGAAGCAGAAAGAAGCGGATCTGATGGCCGTCTGACGGTCAGGATATCGTCATGGAAAAGACCAGCCGCGGCGGCCAGTTAGCCGTGCCACGACACGTGGCGATCATCATGGACGGCAACAATCGCTGGGCGAGGAAGCGCTTGCTGCCCGGCGTCGCCGGGCACAAGGCGGGCGTCGACGCGGTGCGCGCGGTGATCGAGGTGTGCGCCGAGGCCGGGGTCGAGGTGCTGACCCTGTTTGCCTTCTCCAGTGAGAACTGGCAGCGCCCCGCCGATGAGGTGGGGGCGCTGATGGAGCTGTTTCTCGGTGCATTGCGCCGCGAGGCCCGGAAGCTCGATGACAACGGCATCAGCCTGCGCATCATCGGTGATCGCTCGCGCTTTCATCCGGAACTGCAGGCGGCCATGCGCGAAGCCGAGGCACAGACAGCCGGAGAGAAGCGCTTCATTCTGCAGATCGCCGCCAATTATGGCGGTCAGTGGGATATCGCCCAGGCCGTGCAGCGCCTGGCTCGCGAGGTGCAGGGCGGGCATCTGCGGCCGGAGGACATCACCCCGCAGCTGCTGCAGGGTTGTCTGGCGACCGGCGATCTGCCGCTGCCCGACCTGTGCATCCGCACGGGCGGCGAGCACCGCATCAGCAATTTCCTGCTATGGCAGCTGGCCTACAGCGAGCTGTATTTCTCCGAGCTGTTCTGGCCGGACTTCAAGCACGAAGCCATGCGCAAGGCGCTGGCCGACTTCGCCAGGCGCCAGCGGCGCTTTGGTAGAACCAGTGAGCAGGTCGAAGCCGAGGCGCGCAGTTAATGCTTAAACAACGAGTGATTACCGCGCTGGTGCTGTTGCCCATCGCGCTGGGTGGCTTTTTTCTGCTCGAGGGCGCGGCCTTTGCCTTGTTCATCGGTGCGGTGATTGGCTTGGGCGCCTGGGAGTGGGCGCGTCTCGCCGGATTCGACGGGCAGCCCCAGCGTGTCGGCTATGCGGCGCTGGTGGCGCTGCTGCTGTTCGGGCTCTATCACTTGCCCGCGCTGGCGCCCGGGGTTGTGGCGCTGGGCGTGATCTGGTGGGGGCTGGCGACCCTGCTGGTTTTGGGTTACCCCGCCAGCAGTCGCTACTGGCAGGGCGCTGGGCGCAAGTTGCTGATCGGTCTGTTGATTCTGCTGCCGGCCTGGCAGGGCCTGGTGCTGTTCAAACAGTGGCCCATGGCCAATGGCCTGATCCTGGCCGTGATGGTGCTGGTGTGGGCGGCGGATATCGGCGCCTATTTCTCCGGCAAGGCTTTTGGCAGGCGCAAGCTGGCCCCCCAGGTCAGTCCGGGCAAGAGCTGGGAGGGGCTGCTCGGCGGGTTGCTCACCAGTCTGCTGTTGACCCTGGTGGTCGGCCTGTACCGGGGCTGGGGCGGCGCTGCGCTGTTGCTGGCCCTGGCGGGCGCCGCCGTGGTGGTGCTGATTTCTGTGGTCGGTGACCTGACCGAGAGCATGTTCAAGCGTCAATCCGGGGTCAAGGACAGCAGCAACCTGCTGCCCGGACATGGCGGTGTGCTCGACCGAATCGACAGTCTGACTGCGGCGGTGCCGGTGTTTGCCGCGTTGCTGTGGCTGGCGGGCTGGGGGGCGCTGTGAGCGGCCCGCAGCAGGTCACCGTGCTGGGCGCCACCGGCTCCATTGGCCTCAGCACCCTCGACGTGATTGCCCGTCATCCCGAGCGCTATCGGGTCTTCGCCCTGTCAGGACATAGCCGCATCGCCGAGCTGGAGGCTTTGTGCCTGCAGCATCGACCACGTTTCGCGGTGGTCGCCGATGAACACTCGGCCCGCCAGTTGCAGGGTGGCTTGCATGCCGCGGGATTGAGCACGCGGGTGCTCAGTGGCGAGGCGGGGCTGTGCCAGGTGGCCGCGCATCCGCAGGTGGATGCCGTGATGGCCGCCATCGTCGGTGCGGCCGGGCTCAAGCCGACCCTGGCGGCGGTCGAGGCCGGCAAGAAGGTGCTGCTGGCCAACAAGGAGGCGCTGGTGATGTCCGGCGCCTTGTTTATCGAGGCCGTACGCCGCAGTGGTGCGACCCTGTTGCCGATCGACAGCGAGCACAACGCGATTTTTCAGTGCCTGCCCGGCGATTATGGGCGTGGCCTGGAGCAGGTCGGGGTGCGGCGCATCATGCTGACGGCTTCGGGTGGGCCGTTCCGCGAGACGCCGCTGGCTGAGCTGGCGGCAGTTTCACCGGAACAGGCTTGCGCTCACCCCAACTGGTCGATGGGGCGCAAGATCTCCGTGGATTCGGCGAGCATGATGAACAAGGGGCTCGAGCTGATCGAGGCCTGCTGGTTGTTCGATGCCCGCCCCGAGCAGGTCGAGGTGGTGATTCATCCGCAGAGCGTGATCCATTCCCTGGTCGACTATGTCGACGGCTCGGTGCTGGCGCAGTTGGGCAATCCCGATATGCGCACGCCGATCAGTCACGCCCTGGCCTGGCCGCAGCGGATCGACTCGGGCGTGGCGCCGCTGGACTTGTTCGCCGTGGCGCGCCTGGACTTCCAGGCGCCCGATGAGCAGCGTTTTCCCTGTCTGCGCCTGGCCCGGGCGGCGGCCGAGGCCGGTGGTACTGCGCCGGCCATGCTCAATGCCGCCAATGAAGTGGCGGTGGCCGCCTTTCTCGATCGGCGCATTCGCTTCCCCGAGATCGCGAGTATCATCGACCAGGTGCTGAACACCGAGGCGGTGGTTGCGGTCGAAAGCCTGGAAACGGTGTTGGCGGCCGACCAGCAGGCGCGTCAACTGGCCAGCCAATGGCTGAGTCGCCGTGGATAAGCGGCGCGGAGAAGCCCTATGAGTACGCTGTATATGATTCTCGGCACCCTGGTTGCGCTCGGGGTGCTGGTGACTTTCCATGAGTTCGGTCACTTCTGGGTGGCGCGGCGTTGCGGGGTCAAGGTCCTGCGCTTTTCGGTCGGCTTCGGCACGCCGCTGCTGCGCTGGCATGATCGCCAGGGCACCGAGTTCGTCATCGCCGCCATTCCCCTGGGCGGCTACGTCAAGATGCTTGATGAGCGCGAGGGCGAGGTGCCGCCCGCGCAGCTCTCGCAGTCGTTCAATCGCAAGAACGTGCGCCAGCGGATCGCCATAGTCTCCGCCGGCCCCATCGCCAACTTCCTTCTCGCGTTGCTGTTCTTCTGGCTGGTGGCCATGCTCGGCAGCCTGCAGGTGCGCCCGGTGATCGGTGCGGTCGAGAGCGGTAGCCTGGCCGCGCAGGCCGGCTTGCAGGCGGGCCAGGAGATCGTCGCGGTCAACGACGAACCGACCGCTGGCTGGGCTGCGGTCAATCTGCAGTTGGTGCGGCGGTTGGGGGAGAGCGGCAGCCTGCCGGTCACCGTGCGTGAGCCGGGCTCGACCCTGGAGAGTCCGCGGCAGATCGTCCTGGCCGACTGGCTCCAGGGCGTCGATCAGCCGGACCCCATCGCCTCCCTGGGTATTCGGCCGTGGCGGCCGACCCTGGAGCCGGTGTTGGCACAGCTGGACGACAAGGGCCCGGCCAAGGCTGCCGGGCTGCAAGTCGGCGACCGCATCTTGGCGCTGGATGGCGAGGTGCTCGAGGACTGGCAGCAGCTGGTCGAGCGCGTGCGCGCCATGCCGGGCCAGGCCGTGCGCCTGCTGGTCGAGCGCCAGGGGCGTGAGCGTGAGATCGCCCTGAAGCTCGCCGTGCGCGGCGAGGGCGAAGCGCGCAGTGGCTACCTCGGCGCAGGCGTGGCGGGGGGCGAATGGCCGCCCGAGATGCTCCGCGAGGTCAGCTTCGGACCGCTAGAGGCGGTTGGCGAGGCGCTCTCGCGTACCTGGACCATGAGCCTGCTGACCCTTGATTCGTTGAGGAAAATGCTGTTCGGCGAGCTCTCGGTAAAAAACTTGAGCGGGCCGATAACCATTGCTAAAGTGGCGGGCGCTTCGGCTGAGTCGGGCCTGGGGGATTTCCTGAACTTCCTCGCCTACCTGAGCATAAGCCTGGGGGTTCTCAATCTGTTGCCAATCCCCGTGCTGGATGGGGGGCATCTGCTTTTTTATCTGGTCGAGTGGGCACGCGGTCGTCCGCTGTCGGAACGGGTGCAGGGTTGGGGGATGCAGATCGGCATCAGCTTGGTGATAGGGGTGATGCTGCTGGCCCTGGTCAATGATCTCAGTCGGCTGTAATTGCTACTGAATTACAAATCTGTCGCCCCGAGCGACAGATTTTTTATTGTCAGTTGAAATAAGAAAGGACTTCATGAAACGTCTGCTGCTACCTGCGGTGCTTGCCGCATTGATGATCGCCGAAGTTCACGCCGAGTCCTTCACCATCTCCGATATTCGCGTCAACGGCCTCCAGCGGGTCTCCGCCGGCAGCGTGTTCGGTGCCTTGCCGCTGAATGTCGGCGAGCAGGTCGATGACCGCAGCCTGGTGGAAGCCACTCGCGAACTGTTCAAGACCGGTTTCTTCCAAGATATCCAGTTGGGTCGCGATGGCGACGTGCTGGTCATCACCCTGGTGGAGCGCCCGTCTATCTCCAGCATCGAGATCGACGGCAACAAGGCGATCACCAGCGAAGACCTGCTCAAGGGCCTCAATCAGTCCGGCCTGGCGGAAGGCGAGATCTTCCAGCGGGCGACCCTCGAAGGCGTGCGCAACGAGTTGCAGCGTCAGTACGTGGCCCAGGGCCGCTACTCCGCCGAAATCGAGACCGAAGTGATTCCCCAGCCGCGCAACCGCGTGGCGTTGAAGATCAATATCAATGAAGGCTCAGTCGCGGCCATTCAGCATATCAACGTGGTGGGCAACAGCGTCTTCGCCGACGAAGACCTGATCGACCTGTTCGAGCTGAAAACCAGCAACTGGCTGTCGTTCTTCAAGAATGACGACAAGTACGCCCGGGAAAAGCTTTCCGGCGACTTGGAGCGCCTGCGTTCCTATTACCTGGATCGCGGCTACATCAACATGGATATCTCCTCCACCCAGGTGTCCATCACCCCGGACAAGAAGCACGTCTACATCACGGTCAACGTCGATGAGGGGCAGAAGTACAGCGTGCGTGAAGTCAAGCTGGCCGGCGATCTGAAGGTGCCGGAAGAGGACATTCGCAGCCTGCTGCTGGTCAAGGAAGGTCAGGTGTTCTCGCGCAAGGTGATGACCACTACCTCCGAGCTGATCACCCGTCGCCTGGGTAACGAAGGCTATACCTTTGCCAACGTCAACGGCGTGCCAGAGGCCCATGACGAAGATGGCACGGTCTCCATCACCTTCGTCGTCGACCCGGGCAAGCGCGCCTACGTCAATCGCATCAACTTCCGCGGCAACACCAAGACCGAAGACGAAGTGCTGCGTCGGGAAATGCGCCAGATGGAAGGCGGTTGGGCCTCGACCTACCTGATCGATCAGTCCAAGACCCGCCTGGAGCGCCTTGGCTACTTCAAGGAAGTCAACGTTGAAACCCCGCCGGTACCGGGCAGCGATGACCAGATCGACGTCAACTACAGCGTCGAGGAACAGGCCTCCGGCTCGATCACCGCGAGCGTCGGCTTCGCCCAGAACGCCGGTCTGATCCTCGGCGGCTCGATCAGCCAGAGCAACTTCCTCGGAACCGGTAACAAGGTCAGCGTCGGCCTGAACCGCAGCGAGTACCAGACCAGCTACAACTTCGGCTTTGTCGATCCCTACTGGACGGCTGATGGTGTCAGCCTGGGCTACAACGCCTTCTACCGCACCACCGACTATGACGAGCTCGATACTCAGGTCTCCAGCTTTGCAGTCGACAGCCTCGGCGCGGGTGTGAGCATCGGTTACCCGATCAGCGAGACCTCGCGCCTGACCTATGGTCTGACCGTCCAGCAGGACACGCTCAATACCGGTGTCTTTACCGTCGACGAGATCTTCAAGTTCATCGAGCAGGAAGGCGACAATTACCTGAACCTCAAGGCCTCGGTCGGCTGGTCGGAGTCGACCCTGAACCGTGGCGTGCTGGCCACGCGTGGCCATTCCCAGAGCCTGGTATTCGAAACCACTGTGCCGGGTAGTGACCTGTCGTTCTACAAGGTCGATTACCGTGGGCAGATCTTCAAGCCGCTGAGCAACACCTACACCCTGCGCCTGCACACCGAACTGGGCTATGGCGACAGCTACGGTTCCACCGCCAGGCTGCCGTTCTACGAGAACTACTACGCCGGCGGCTTCAATTCGGTGCGCGGTTTCGACGACAACAGCCTGGGGCCGCGCAGCACGCCGAGCAAGGGTACCAATCCAGGAACCCAGTTCGATCCGGATCAGGATCCGCTGCCCTTCGGTGGCAACGTGCTGGTCCAGGGTGGTGTGGAGCTGCTGTTCCCGATGCCCTTCGTCAAGGATCAACGTTCGCTGCGCACCGCTCTGTTCTGGGATGTGGGTAACGTTTTCGACACCAACTGCGGCAGCACCCAGACCAGTTGCCAAGGCATCGATGCCGGCGAACTGGCCAGCTCCGTGGGTGTCGGCCTGACCTGGATCACCGCGCTCGGGCCCTTGAGCTTCAGTCTGGCGATGCCGGTGGTCAAGCCTGACGACGCCGACACCCAGGTATTCCAGTTCTCCCTCGGCCAGACCTTCTAAGCGGCTGGCCTCTGAACAACAACGGTTTTTTGCAGGAGTTGCATCGTGCGTAAGTTGACTCAACTGGTTCTGTTAAGTGCGGCCCTGCTGGCAATGCCGGCCTTCGCCGAAATGAAGGTGGCGGTGCTCAACTATCAAATGGCTCTGCTCGAGTCCGACGCGGCCAAGCGTTACGCCGTGGATGCGGAGAAGAAGTTCGGCCCGCAGCTGAACAAGCTCAAGACCCTGGAAGGCGACGCCAAGCGCATCCAGGATCGCCTGGTCAAGGACGGCGAGAAGATGCAGACCGCCGAACGCGAGCGCCTGGAGCTGGAATTCAAGCAGAAGGCCCGTGACTTCCAGTTCCAGTCCAAGGAGCTGAACGAAGCCAAGGCCATCGCCGATCGCGACATGCTGAAGAAGCTCAAGCCGAACCTGGACAAGGCAGTCGAGGAAGTGATCAAGAAGGGCAACTACGACCTGGTGCTCGAGCGTGGCGCAGTGATCGATGTCAAACCCCAGTTCGACATCACGCTGCAGGTCATCGAGCGCATGAATCAGATGCGTTGAGCATGAAGGCGCCGCTCTTTACCCTCGGTCAGTTGGCCGAGCGCCTGGGCGCTACCCTGCGTGGCGCCGAAGGCAAGCCGATCAGTGGCCTGGCGACCTTGCAGGAAGCCGGCCCGGATCAGCTGAGCTTTCTGGCCAATCCGCAATACCGCAAGTACCTGGCTGACTGCCAGGCCGGCGCCGTGCTGCTGACCGCAGCCGACGCCGAGGGGTTCGCCGGCGACGCCCTGATCGTCGCCAATCCCTACCTGGCCTACGCCGAGATCTCCCATCTGTTCGACCGCAAGCCGCAGCGGCTCGCCGGCGTGCATCCGACCGCATCGATTGCCGCGGACGCGCAGATCGACGCCAGCGCCAGCATCGGCGCCTACGTGGTGGTCGAAAGCGGTGCGCAGATCGGCGCCGGCGTGACCCTGGGCGCGCACTGCGTGGTCGGCGCGCGTTCGGTCATCGGTGAGGGCGGTTGGCTGGCGCCACGGGTGACCCTGTATCACGACGTGCGCATCGGCAAGCGGGTGGTGATCCAGTCGGGCGCGGTGATCGGCGGCGAGGGCTTCGGCTTCGCCAACGAGAAGGGTGTCTGGCAGAAGATCGCGCAGATCGGCGGGGTGCTGATCGGCGATGATGTCGAGATCGGCGCCAATACCACCATCGACCGCGGCGCGCTGGCCGACACCCTGATCGGCAACGGCGTCAAGCTGGATAACCAGATCATGATCGCGCACAACGTGCAGATCGGCGACAACACGGCCATGGCCGGCTGTGCGGGCATTTCCGGCAGCACCAAGATCGGCAAGAACTGCATGATCGCCGGCGGCGTGGGCATGGTGGGGCATATCGAGGTCTGCGACGGGGTGTTTGTCACCGGCATGACCATGGTCACCCGCTCTATCACCGAACCTGGCTCCTATTCCTCCGGTACGGCCATGCAGCCGGCCGGGGAATGGAGGAAGAGTGCGGCACGCATTCGTCAGTTGGACGAGATGGCACGGCGTCTGAAAGAACTGGAAAAACAGTTGGCGGCCGTGACCTCGGGCGGCAATGCCTCATCTGATGCCTGAGCCCGGCGGACGCCGGCTCCCCTCTTTTTACTACAGGCTTCTCTGGACATGATGGACATCAACGAAATTCGCGAATACCTGCCGCATCGCTATCCCTTCCTGCTGGTGGACCGGGTCGCCGAGCTGGATGTTGAAGGCAAGTGCATTCGTGCCTATAAGAATGTCAGCATCAATGAGCCGTTCTTCAACGGGCATTTTCCCGAGCATCCGATCATGCCTGGTGTGTTGATCATCGAAGCCATGGCCCAGGCCGCCGGTATCCTGGGTTTCAAGATGATGGGGGCCAGGCCTTCCGATGGTACGCTGTACTACTTCGTCGGCTCGGACAAGCTGCGCTTCCGCCAGCCCGTGGTGCCCGGTGACCAGCTGATGCTCGAGGCCAAGTTCCTCAGCACCAAGCGCGGCATCTGGAAGTTCGAGTGCCAGGCCACCGTCGATGGCAAGGAAGTCTGCTCGGCCGAGATCATCTGTGCGGAACGCAAACTATGAGTTTGATTGACCCTCGCGCCATCATCGACCCCAGCGCCAAGCTGGCGGACGACGTGGTCGTCGGTCCCTGGTCGATTGTCGGCGCCGATGTGGAAATCGGCGCGGGCACGGTGATCGGCCCGCATGTGGTGCTCAAGGGGCCGACCCGGATCGGCGAGCACAATCGCATCTTCCAGTTTTCCTCGATCGGTGAAGACACGCCCGACCTCAAGTACAAGGGCGAACCCACGCGCCTGGTGATTGGCGACCACAACGTGATTCGCGAAGGGGTCAGCATCCACCGTGGCACGGTGCAGGATCGCAGCGAAACCACCATCGGCGATCACAACCTGATCATGGCCTACGCGCATATCGGCCACGACAGTGTCATTGCCAACCATTGCATTCTGGTGAACAACACCGCCCTGGCCGGGCACGTCCATGTCGGCGACTGGGCGATTCTCTCCGGCTACACCCTGGTGCATCAGTATTGCCATATCGGCGCGCACAGCTTCTCCGGTATGGGCACGGCCATCGGCAAGGATGTGCCGGCCTATGTCACGGTCTTCGGCAACCCCGCCGAGGCACGCAGCATGAACTTCGAAGGCATGCGCCGTCGCGGTTTCAGCACCGAGGCCATCGCCGCGCTGCGCCGCGCCTACAAGACCGTGTATCGCCAGGGGTTGACGGTCGAGCAGGCGCTGGCCGAGCTGGCCGAGCCTTCGGCGCAGTTCCCCGAGGTCGCGCTGTTTCGCGACTCGATCCAGGCCTCGAAACGCGGCATCACCCGTTAATCCATGGCTCAGGTATTGCGCGTCGCACTGGTGGCTGGCGAAGCCTCGGGTGACATTCTCGGTGCCGGCCTGATGCAGGCGCTCAAGGCGCGGCATCCTCGGGTCGAGTTCATCGGCATCGGTGGGCCACGGATGGAAGCCGAGGGGCTGAAGTCCTACTTCCCCATGGAGCGCCTGGCGGTGATGGGGCTGGTCGAGGTGCTCGGCCGCCTGCCGGAGTTGCTGGCGCGCCGCCGACGCCTGCTGCGTGATCTGATTGCCGCCAGGCCGGACGTGTTCATCGGCATCGATGCCCCGGACTTCAACCTCGATCTCGAGCTCAAGCTGCGTCGCGCCGGGATCAAGACCGTGCACTATGTCAGCCCCTCGGTCTGGGCCTGGCGGCAGAAGCGGGTATTGAAGATCCGTCAGGGCTGCGACCTGATGCTGACCCTGTTCCCCTTCGAGGCGCAGTTCTACGACGCTCAGCAGGTGCCGGTGCGTTTCGTCGGTCACCCCCTGGCCGATGCCATCCCCCTGGACGCCGATCGTGCAGCGGCGCGCCTGGCCCTCGACCTTCCCGTCGATGGTCCGGTGGTGGCCCTGCTGCCGGGCAGCCGGGGCGGCGAGGTGGCGCGCCTGGGCGCTCTGTTCCTCGATGCCGCCTCGCGCCTGCGGGCTCTGCGTCCCGGTATCCGCTTCGTGCTGCCCAGCGCCAGTCCCGAGCGGCGTGCCCAGCTCGAGCAGATGCTGGTAGGCAGGGACCTGCCTCTGACCCTGCTCGACGGCCGTTCCCACGAGGCGTTGGCCGCCTGCGACGCGGTGCTGATCGCCTCCGGTACCGCGACCCTGGAGGCGCTGCTGTACAAGCGGCCGATGGTGGTGGCCTACCGGGTCGCGCCGTTGACCTACCGGATACTCAAGCGCCTGGTGAAGAGCCCCTATATCTCATTGCCCAATCTGCTCGCCGAGCGCCTCTTGGTGCCCGAGCTGATCCAGGACGCAGCCACCCCCGAGGCCCTGGCCCAGCACGTGGCGCCGCTGCTGGAAGACGGCGAGGTGCAGACCGAAAGCTTCGACCTGATCCATCGCGCGCTGCGCCGTGACGCCTCGGCCCAGGCCGCCGATGCCGTGCTCAAGCTGGTCGGACGCGCCTGATGCAGCTGGGGCTGGATTTCACCCAGGTGCAGGAGCTGGTCGCCGGCGTCGACGAGGTCGGCCGTGGCCCGTTGTGCGGCGCGGTGGTCACCGCGGCGGTGATTCTCGACCCGCTGCGGCCGATAGTCGGCCTGAACGATTCGAAGAAGCTCACTGAGGCGCGCCGCGAACGGCTGTTCGAGGAGATTCAGGAAAAAGCCTTGGCCTGGTGCATCGCCCGTGCCGAGGTCGAGGAGATCGATCGGCTGAACATCCTGCAGGCCACCATGCTGGCCATGCAGCGCGCGGTCGAGGGGTTGAGCGTCACGCCCAGGCTGGCGCTGATCGACGGCAACCGCTGCCCGCACCTGCAGGTGCCCAGCGCCGCCGTGGTCAAGGGCGACAGCCAGGTGCCGGCGATCGCCGCCGCGTCGATCCTGGCCAAGGTCAGTCGTGATCGCGAGATGCAGCAACTCGACCTGCAGTACCCCGGCTACGGCATCGCCGGGCACAAGGGCTACCCCACCCCGACCCACCTGGAGGCCCTGCGCCGTCTGGGGCCGACGCCGATACATCGGTGCTCCTTCGCCCCGGTTCGCGCGCTGCTGGAGCCCTGAGGGCGTCCACGTGCCAGTCGTGGGCCCGGCGCCTGCGGTCAGCTGAGCCGGGTTGCGCGTCTCTGGTCTTTATCCCCGAGCCCGGTACAATCCGGGCCTTGTCGTTTTCGTGTTCTGCATAGGCTTGCCATGACCGTTTCCTTCGTCCACCTGCGTCTGCATTCCGAGTACTCCCTGGTCGACGGCCTGGTGCGGGTCAAGCCGCTGATCAAGGCCACCGCGGGCGCCGGAATGCCGGCGGTGGCGATTACCGACATGAGCAACATGTGCGCCCTGGTTAAGTTCTACAAGGCGGCCATGGGCGCCGGGATCAAGCCGATCTGCGGCGCCGACATCTGGCTGGCCAGTCCCGACGAGGACGGCCCCCTGAGCCGCATGACCCTGCTGGCGATGAACGCCAAGGGGTATCGCAACCTCACCGAGCTGATCTCGCGCGGCTGGATGGAGGGGCAGAGCAACGACCTGGTGATCATCCAGCGCGACTGGGTCAAGGCCGCCTCCGAGGGCCTTATCGCCCTGTCCGGGGCGAAGGAGGGCGAGGTCGGGCATGCCCTGCTCGAGGGCGATCAGGCTGAGGCCGAGGCGCGGCTGCGCGAGTGGCTGGAGGTCTTTCCCGGGCGCTTCTACCTGGAGGTGCAGCGCACCAACCGGGTCAACGACGAGGAACACCTGCACGCCGCCGTCGCCCTGGGCGAGCGGCTCGGTGCGCCCCTGGTGGCGACCAACGACGTGCGCTTCATCAAGCAGGAAGACTTCGCCGCCCACGAGACCCGCGTGTGCATCGGCGAAGGCCGCTCCCTGGACGATCCGCGGCGCCTGCGTACCTATTCGGACCAGCAGTACCTGAAGACCCCGGAAGAGATGTGGGAGCTGTTCAGCGACCTGCCCGAAGCGTTGGAAAACTCGGTGGAGATCGCCAAGCGCTGCAACATCGAGGTCCAGCTCGGCACCTACTTCCTGCCGAACTTCCCGATCCCCGATGGCATGACCATGGACGAGTACTTCCGCAAGGTCTCCTTCGATGGCCTGGAAGAGCGTTTGGCCGTGCTGCTGCCGCCGGACACGCCGGACTACGAGGCGAAGAAGCAGGTCTATGTCGATCGCCTGAACTTCGAGCTGGACATCATCATCCAGATGGGTTTCCCCGGTTACTTCCTCATCGTTATGGACTTCATCCAGTGGGCGAAGAACAACGGCGTGCCGGTAGGTCCTGGGCGGGGGTCGGGCGCTGGCTCGCTGGTGGCCTACGTGCAGAAGATCACCGACCTCGATCCGCTGGCCTACGACCTGCTGTTCGAGCGCTTCCTCAACCCCGAGCGGGTGTCGATGCCCGACTTCGACGTCGACTTCTGCATGGACGGCCGCGACCGGGTGATCGACTACGTCGCCGAGAAATACGGGCGCAACGCGGTGAGCCAGATCATCACCTTCGGCTCCATGGCGGCCAAGGCGGTGGTCCGCGACGTGGCCCGGGCCCAGGGCAAGTCCTACGGCCTGGCCGATCGCCTGTCGAAGATGATTCCCTTCGAGGTCGGCATGACCCTGGAGAAGGCCTACGAGCAGGAGGAGGCGCTGCGTGACTTCCTCAAGGTCGATGAGGAAGCCGCGGAAATCTGGGAGATGTCGCTCAAGCTCGAGGGCATCACCCGCGGTACCGGCAAGCACGCCGGTGGTGTGGTGATCGCGCCGACCAAGCTCACCGACTTCTCGCCGATCGCCTGTGATGAAGAGGGCGGCGGCCTGGTGACCCAGTTCGACAAGGACGACGTCGAGGCCGCCGGCCTGGTCAAGTTCGACTTCCTCGGCCTGCGTACCCTGACCATCATCAAGTGGGCGATGGAGACCATCAACCGCGAGCAGGCCAAGAAGGGCCTGGAGCCGCTGAACATCGACTTCATCCCGCTGGATGACAAGCCGACCTTCCAGATGCTGCAGAAGGCCGAGACCACCGCGGTGTTCCAGCTCGAATCGCGCGGCATGAAGGAGCTGATCAAGAAGCTCAAGCCCGACTGCCTGGAAGACCTCATCGCCCTGGTGGCGCTGTTCCGCCCCGGCCCGCTGCAGTCGGGCATGGTGGACGACTTCATCAACCGCAAGCACGGCCGCGCCGAGCTGGCCTACCCGCACCCGGACTACCAGTACGAAGGCCTCAAGCCGGTGCTGGCACCGACCTACGGCATCATCCTGTACCAGGAACAGGTGATGCAGATCGCCCAGGTCATGGCCGGCTACACCCTCGGCGGCGCCGACATGCTGCGCCGTGCCATGGGCAAGAAGAAGCCCGAGGAGATGGCCAAGCAGCGCGGCGGCTTCATCGAGGGCTGCGCCAACAACGGCATCGACGCCGACCTGGCGGGCAACATCTTCGACCTGGTGGAAAAGTTCGCCGGCTACGGCTTCAACAAATCGCACTCGGCCGCCTACGGCCTGGTCTCCTACCAGACCGCCTGGCTCAAGGCCCATCACCCGGCGCCGTTCATGGCCGCGGTGCTCTCGGCGGATATGCACAACACCGACAAGGTGGTGACCCTGATCGAGGAGTGCCGCAGCATGAAGCTGCGCCTCGACGCGCCGGACGTGAACACCTCGGACTTCAAGTTTACGGTCAATGAGGACGGCCGTATCGTCTACGGCCTGGGCGCCATCAAGGGCGTCGGCGAGGGACCGGTGGAGGCCATCGTCGAGTCGCGTCGCGACGGCCCGTTCAAGGATCTGTTCGATTTCTGTTCGCGGGTCGACCTCAAGCGCATCAACAAGCGCACCCTCGAGGCGCTGATCCGCAGCGGCGCGCTGGATCGCCTGGGTCCGCATTTCCATGACGAGATCAAGGCCTACCACGCCAACATCGATCGCAACCGCGCGGTGCTGCTGGCGGCCATGGAGGAGGCGGTGCAGGCCGCCGAGCAGACCGCGCGCAGCCACGACAGCGGCCACATGGACCTGTTCGGCGGGGTCTTCGCCGATGCCGAGACCGATGTCTACGCCAACCATCTCAAGGCCCGCGAGCTGACCCTCAAGGAGCGCCTGAAGGGCGAGAAGGAAACCCTCGGCCTGTACCTGACCGGTCACCCGATCGACGAGTACGAAGGCGAGGTGCGCCGATTCGCCCGCCAGCGCATCGTCGACCTCAAGCCGGCCCGTGACAGTCAGACGGTGGCCGGGCTGATCGTCGCCCTGCGGGTGATGAAGAACAAGAAGGGCGACAAGATGGGCTTCATCACCCTCGACGACCGCTCCGGACGGATCGAGGCCTCGCTGTTCGCCGACGCCTTCGCCGGCGCCCAGGCGCTGCTGCAGACCGACGCCCTGGTGGTGGTCGAGGGCGAGGTGAGCAACGACGACTTCTCCGGCGGCCTGCGCCTGCGTGCCAAGCGGGTGATGAGCCTGGAGGAGGCGCGCACCGGCCTGGCCGAAAGCCTGCGCCTGAAGGTCGCCAGCGCGACCCTCAAGGGCGATCGCCTGCGCTGGCTGGCCGAGCTGTGCAGCCGTCATCGCGGCGCCTGCCCGATCACCCTCGATTACACTGGCGAGGAGGCCAAGGCGCTGCTGCAGTTCGGCGAAAGCTGGCGAATCGACCCGGCCGACAGCCTGATTCAGGCATTGCGTGACCAGTTCGGGCGAGACAACGTCTTCCTGCACTACCGCTGATAGACGAGGCCGCGCCTCGCCAGTTGGCCCGACACACTATTGGGTGTCGACCTCGATGCGCCTGATCCCTTAAGGTAGGGCGCGAAACGGATACAGCTCCCCGGCCGCTTGGCCGTCGACGCAAGACGGATGACTATGAACCCGAACTTTCTCGATTTCGAACAGCCGATCGCCGACCTGCAAGCCAAGATCGAAGAGCTTCGCTTGGTGGGTAACGACAACGCGTTGAACATCAACGAAGAGATCGCCCGCCTGCAGGACAAGAGCAGCGCCCTGACCGAAAGCATTTTCGGCAACCTGACCAGCTGGCAGATCGCCCAGCTCGCCCGTCATCCGCGCCGCCCCTATACCCTCGACTATCTGCAGCACATCTTCACCGAGTTCGATGAACTGCACGGCGATCGGCACTTCTCCGATGATGCCGCGATCGTCGGTGGCGTGGCGCGTCTGGACGGCGAGCCGGTGATGGTCATCGGTCACCAGAAGGGCCGCGACGTACGCGAGAAGGTGCGGCGCAACTTCGGCATGCCGCGTCCGGAAGGCTACCGCAAGGCCTGCCGCCTGATGGAGATGGCCGAGCGCTTCAAGATGCCTATCCTCACCTTCATCGACACCCCGGGCGCCTATCCGGGTATCGACGCCGAAGAGCGCGGGCAGAGCGAGGCCATCGCCTGGAACCTGCGCGTGATGGCGCGGCTGAAGACCCCGATCATCGCCACCGTGATCGGTGAAGGCGGTTCCGGCGGCGCCCTGGCGATCGGCGTGTGCGACCGCCTGAACATGCTGCAGTACTCGACCTACTCGGTGATTTCCCCGGAAGGTTGCGCCTCGATCCTGTGGAAAACCGCGGAGAAAGCGCCGGATGCCGCCGAGGCCATGGGCATCACCGCCGAGCGCCTTAAGGGCCTGGGCATCGTCGACAAGGTCATCGCCGAGCCCCTGGGCGGCGCCCACAGCGATCCGGTCGCAGCGGCCGAATCGATCCGCCAGGAGCTGAAGGCCCAGCTGGCGACCCTGAAGAAGCTCGATACCGCCGAGCTGCTGGCCCGTCGCTATGAGCGCCTGATGAGCTACGGCGTCGCCTAAATGAGTCTGCACGCCAAGGTGCTGGGGAATCTGGCTCCTTGGCGTGCTGCGCCGGCTTGGCGCGTGGCCTTTTCCGGTGGCCTGGACTCCACCGTGCTGCTCCATCTGCTGGCCGAGCTCGCGCAAAGCGAGGCCCTTCCGCCACTTTCCGCCATCCATATCCATCACGGCCTGCAGACTGCGGCCGAGTCCTGGCCGGCACATTGTCGGCGGGTGTGCGATCGGCTGGGGATTGCCTTGCAGGTCCACTCGGTCGAGGTGAAGCCAGGCGCCAGCCTCGAGCGCGCGGCGCGCGAGGCGCGTTATGCCGCCTTTGCCGCGGCGCTGGGGGGCGGCGAGGTGTTGCTGAGCGCCCAGCATCGCGATGATCAGGCCGAAACCTTGCTCTTTCGCCTGCTGCGCGGTGCCGGCACACGCGGTCTGGGAGGCATGCCACAAAGCCGCCCGCTGGGGAGGGGGCAGTTGCTGCGCCCGCTGCTGCACTGTTCGCGCGCCGAGCTGGAGGCCTACGCCGCCGAGCAGAGCCTGTCCTGGGTCGAGGACCCGTCCAACGCCGATGGACGCTTTTCGCGCAACTACCTGCGACATCGGGTGATGCCGGTGCTGGCGGCGCGCTGGCCCCAGGCGGCCGCCAACATGGCGCGCAGTGCCGCGCTGCTGGGGGAGTCGGCGCAGCTGCTCGACGAGCTGGCGCAACTGGACCTGGCGCCGGCGTTGGCGCCCAGTCCATTGACCTGGCTGCCATTGCCGAGCCTGGCCCTGGCCCCGTTGCGCACCCTGAGCCCGGCGCGCCAGCGCAACGTGCTGCGCTACTGGCTGCGCGAGCGGACGCCGATGCCGGATTTCGAGCACTGGGCCGGCTGGGACGCGCTGCTCTCGGCGGCCGGCGACGCGGCGCCGATCTGGCGCCTGGCGAGCGGCGAGCTGCGTCGTGCCGACGAGCGGCTGTGGTGGCTTTCCGCTGACTGGCTGAGAGCGCCAGCACCGCCTCCTGTCGTGCCGCAGATCAATCAAGCGCTGGCGCTGCCGGGTAATGGCTGTGTGCGTATCGATGGCAGCCTGGGCGGCGCAGGCCAGTGGCGCCTGGCCTATCGCCAGGGGGGCGAGGTGATGAATCTGCCTGGTCGCGGCCATCGAGATCTCAAGCGCCTGCTCAATGAGCGCCAGGTGCCGGCCTTCGTCCGTTCGCGCCTGCCGCTGCTGCTGTGCGACGGCGAGGTGCGGGCGGTGGCCAATCTGCCCGGACTGGACGGACCGCTCGACGGCCAGTGGCGGCTCAGTTGGCAGCCGCCATCCTGCGATCCGGGTTTGAGCTGATAAGGCCTTTCCGGTAGACTACGCTCCCGTCTTATCAGAGCTTTTGCTGACTCCCTTTCCTCGCGAAAACCGGAGTTGGTGATGGCTTGCCAATTGCGGCAATTCCGTGATTGGAGCTTCGGCTTTCCTTCGCTTTCCCCGGCGGCGCTGACCGCTTAAACGCAGACTTCTAGGGTTTTTCATGACGCGCTACATCTTCGTCACGGGTGGTGTTGTTTCTTCTTTGGGGAAAGGCATTGCCTCGGCTTCATTGGCGGCCATCCTGGAGGCGCGGGGCCTGAAGGTCACGATGCTCAAGCTGGACCCCTATATCAACGTCGATCCGGGCACCATGAGCCCGTTCCAGCACGGCGAGGTGTTCGTCACCCACGACGGCGCCGAGACCGACCTCGACCTGGGCCACTACGAGCGGTTCATCCGCACCACCATGACCCAGAACAACAACTTCACCACCGGCCGCGTCTACGAAGACGTGCTGCGCAAGGAGCGCCGTGGTGATTACCTGGGCGCCACCATTCAGGTCATTCCGCACATCACCGACGAGATCAAGCGCCGCATCATCAAGGGCGCCGGCGATGCCGACGTGGCCATGGTCGAGATCGGCGGTACGGTCGGCGACATCGAGTCGCAGCCGTTCCTCGAGGCCATCCGCCAGCTGCGCGTGGAGGTGGGCGCCAAGCGCGCCATGCTGATGCACCTGACCCTGGTGCCGTACATCGCCACTGCCGGCGAGACCAAGACCAAGCCGACCCAGCATTCGGTGAAGGAGCTGCGCTCCATCGGCCTGCAGCCGGACGTGCTGGTGTGCCGCTCCGATCATCCGGTCGATGTTTCTTCGCGGCGCAAGATCGCCCTGTTCACCAACGTCGAAGAGCGTGCGGTGATCAGCCTGGAAGACGTCGACACCATCTACAAGATCCCGTCGGTGCTGCATGCCCAGGGCCTGGATGACTTCGTCGTCGAGCGTTTCGGTCTGGACTGCGGCGGTGCCGACCTGTCCGAGTGGGACCGCGTGGTCGACGCCAAGCTCAACCCCGAGCGTGA
The DNA here is from genome assembly GCF_013388395.1 of Pseudomonas sp. LPB0260. NCBI lineage: Bacteria > Pseudomonadati > Pseudomonadota > Gammaproteobacteria > Pseudomonadales > Pseudomonadaceae > Pseudomonas > Pseudomonas sp. LPB0260. Next base: position 2,527,711 of record NZ_CP058247.1, read on the forward strand.
AGTGAACATCGCCATGGTCGGCAAGTACATGGAGCTGCTGGATGCCTACAAGTCGCTGATCGAGGCGATGAGCCATGCCGGCATCCAGAACCGCACCAAGGTCAACCTGCGCTATATCGACTCCGAAGACATCGAGAACCAGGGCACCTCGCTGCTGGAAGGCGCCGATGCCATCCTGGTCCCGGGTGGCTTCGGCCTGCGTGGCGTGGAAGGCAAGATCAAGACCGTGCAGTTTGCCCGTGAGAACAAGATTCCCTACCTCGGCATCTGCCTCGGCATGCAGGTCGCGGTGATCGAGTTCGCCCGCAACGTGCTGGGCTGGCAGGACGCCAACTCCACTGAGTTCGACAGCGGCAGCGGTCATCCGGTGGTCGGCCTGATCACCGAGTGGCAGGACGCCACCGGCGCCACCGAGCAGCGCACCGAAGCCTCCGACCTCGGCGGCACCATGCGCCTGGGCGCCCAGGATTGCCAGCTGGAAAGCGGCTCCCAGGTGCGTGAGTGCTACGGCCAGGATGTGATCGTCGAGCGCCATCGTCATCGCTATGAGGTCAACAACAACCTGCTGCCGCAGCTGATCGAGGCGGGCCTCAAGGTCACCGGGCGCTCCGGCGACGGCGCGCTGGTGGAAGTGGTCGAGGCGCCGGATCACCCGTGGTTCGTCGCCTGCCAGTTCCACCCCGAGTTCACCTCGACGCCGCGTGACGGCCACCCGCTGTTCAGTGGCTTCGTCAATGCCGCGCTGGCGCAGCAAGCAAAGAAGGCCTGAGGATATGACGCAGAAGACTATTCGCGTCGGCGCGATCGAGATCGCCAACGACAAGCCCATGGTGCTGTTCGGCGGCATCAACGTCCTCGAGTCGCGTGATCTGGCCATGCAGGCCTGCGAGGAATACGTGCGGGTCACCGAGAAACTCGGTATTCCCTACGTGTTCAAGGCCAGCTTCGACAAGGCCAACCGTTCTTCGGTGGCCTCGTTCCGTGGCCCGGGCCTGGACGAGGGGCTGAAGATCTTCGAAGAAGTGAAGAAGACCTTCGGCGTGCCGGTGATCACCGACGTGCACGAGCCCCATCAGGCGCAGCCGGTCGCCGAGATCTGCGACATCATCCAGCTGCCGGCCTTCCTCTCGCGGCAGACCGACCTGGTGGTGGCCATGGCCAAGACCGGCGCGGTGGTCAACATAAAGAAAGCCCAGTTCCTCGCGCCCCAGGAGATGAAGCACATCCTGGCCAAGTGCGTGGAAGCCGGCAACGACCAGCTGATCCTCTGCGAGCGCGGCACCTCGTTCGGCTACAACAACCTAGTGGTGGACATGCTCGGCTTCGGCATCATGAAGCAGTTCGACTATCCGGTGTTCTTCGATGTCACCCATGCCTTGCAGATGCCCGGCGGCCGCGCCGACTCCGCCGCAGGGCGGCGTGGCCAGGTCACCGACCTGGCCAAGGCGGGCATGAGCCAGGGCCTGGCCGGCCTGTTCCTCGAGGCCCATCCGGATCCGGACAACGCCAAGTGCGACGGCCCCTGCGCGTTGCGCCTGGACAAGCTGGAGCCGTTCCTCACCCAGCTCAAGCAGCTGGATGATCTGGTCAAGAGCTTCGCGCCGATCGAGACTGCCTGACGCGGTGGTTTCCCGCTAAGTCGCTAGTTGTATACAGTTTTGTTTGTTAGCCGGTACAATTTTCTCGTCTGTCCATTTGGCAACGGGCAATGGCTGTCCAGTCCGGCGCTACCCTTTCGTCAACTTTTGGAGTGCTCAACGCAATGGCAAAGATCGTCGACATCAAAGGCCGTGAGGTTCTCGACTCCCGTGGCAACCCGACCGTGGAAGCCGATGTGATCCTCGAGGGCGGCATCATCGGCAGCGCCTGTGCGCCGTCCGGTGCCTCCACCGGTTCGCGCGAAGCGCTGGAGCTGCGTGATGGCGACAAGAGCCGTTACCTGGGCAAGGGCGTGCTCAAGGCCGTGGCCAATATCAACGGTCCGATCCGTGACCTGCTGCTTGGCAAAGATGCTGTTGACCAGCAGGCCCTGGACCGCGCGATGATCGAGCTCGACGGTACCGAGAACAAGGCCAGCCTGGGCGCCAACGCCATCCTCGCCGTGTCCCTGGCCGCTGCCAAGGCTGCCGCCCAGGCCAAGGGCGTGCCGCTGTACGCGCACATCGCCGACCTCAACGGTACGCCGGGCCAGTACTCCATGCCGGTGCCGATGATGAACATCATCAACGGCGGTGAGCACGCCGATAACAACGTCGATATCCAGGAGTTCATGGTTCAGCCGGTCGGCGCCAAGACCTTCTCCGACGCCCTGCGCATGGGCACCGAGATCTTCCATCACCTCAAGGCCGTGCTCAAGGCGCGTGGCCTGAGCACCTCGGTGGGCGACGAGGGCGGCTTCGCGCCGAACCTGGCCTCCAACGAGGACGCCCTGGCGGCCATCGCCGAAGCCGTGGCCAATGCCGGCTACAAGCTGGGCGACGACGTCACCCTGGCCCTGGACTGCGCTTCCAGCGAGTTCTACAAGAACGGCCAGTATGACCTGGCCGGCGAAGGCAAGGTGTTCGACGCCGCCGGTTTCGCCGACTACCTGGCCGGCCTGTCCCAGCGTTACCCGATCATCTCCATCGAAGACGGCATGGACGAGTCCGACTGGGCCGGCTGGAAGGTGCTGACCGACAAGATCGGCGCCAAGGTGCAGCTGGTCGGCGACGACCTGTTTGTCACCAACACCAAGATCCTCAAGCGCGGTATCGACGAGTCCATCGCCAACTCGATCCTGATCAAGTTCAACCAGATCGGCTCGCTGACCGAGACCCTCGAAGCCATCCAGATGGCCAAGGCCGCTGGCTACACCGCGGTGATCTCGCACCGCTCCGGTGAGACCGAAGACAGCACCATCGCGGATCTCGCCGTGGGCACCGCCGCCGGGCAGATCAAGACCGGCTCGCTGTGCCGCTCCGATCGCGTGTCCAAGTACAACCAGCTGCTGCGCATCGAAGAGCAGCTGGCGGGCAAGGCGGTCTATCGTGGTCGCGCCGAGTTCCGTGGTTGAACTCAGTCGTGGTAAAAGAGGGGCGGCGCGAGTCGCCCCTTTTTCGTTCGGATACCTTTTCCTCTATGCGTAGCCCCTATTGGTTGTGGCTGGTACTGGTCCTGCTGCTCGCCGGCTTGCAGTACCGCCTGTGGGTCGGTGATGGCAGCCTGGCCCAGGTCGCCGACCTGAAGCAGCAGATCGCCGATCAGCAAGGCGAGAACCAGCGCCTGCTGGAGCGCAACCGCATCCTCGAGGCCGAGGTGCTGGAGCTGAAGAAAGGCATGGAAACCGTCGAGGAGCGCGCCCGCCACGAGTTGGGCATGGTCAAAGAGGGTGAGACCCTCTTTCAGCTGACCGAATGACTGCTTTCAGCCCGCCGCCCTTCTGGGCGCTGATTCCGGCTGCCGGGGTTGGCAGCCGGATGCGCGCCGACCGCCCCAAGCAGTATCTGGAGCTGGCCGGTCGGACCATTCTCGAACACACCCTGGCCTGCTTTCTCGATCATCCGCAGCTGCGTGGGCTGGTGGTCAGCCTGGCCAGTGACGATCCCTACTGGCCGACCCTGGCGTGCGCCGCCGATGCGCGCATTCAGCGCGCCGACGGTGGCCGCGAGCGTGCCGACTCGGTGCTGGGCGGCCTGCGCCGTCTGGCCGAGCTGGGTGCCCAGGAGCAGGATTGGGTGCTGGTGCACGACGCCGCGCGGCCCAACCTGTCGCGCGGCGATCTCGATCGCCTGCTCGGCGAACTGGCCGATGATCCGGTCGGCGGCCTGCTGGCGGTGCCGGCGCGCGACACCCTCAAGCGCGCCGGTGCCGATGGCCGGGTGCAGGAAACCGTCGATCGTGCGCCGATCTGGCAGGCCTACACCCCGCAGATGTTCCGTCTCGGCCAGTTGCACCGGGCCCTGGCCGACGCCCTGGTGTCCGGCGTGGCGATCACCGACGAGGCGTCGGCCATCGAGTGGGCCGGTTGCGCACCGCGGCTGATCGAGGGGCGGGCCGACAATCTCAAGGTCACTCGTCCGGAAGACCTGCAGAGCCTGGCGCTGCTCTGGCGTAAAGCCTAAGCGCCGCTCCCTCCGCTCCTTCCGCTCGCCGATCAGGCGTTCGCGCGGTATTCGTGGCGTTGCGCCAGGCCTTCCTTGAGGTAGTCCACCAGTTGCCGCACCTTGGGCGACAGGTGGCGCTGTTGCGGATAGAGCGCCCAGACCGCGGTGTTCGGCGGCTGCTGGTTGCCCAGCAAGGACACCAGGGCGCCGCTGCGCAGGTGCTCCAGCACGTAGTAGTCCGGCAGCTGGCACAGCCCCAGTCCACGCAGGGCCGCCTCCAGCACCGCCTGACCGCTGTTGCAGCGCCAGTTGCCCTGGACCCGCTGGGCCGACTCGCGGCCGTTGAGCTGGAAGGTCCAGGTATCCGAGCTGCCGATCAGGCAGTTGTGCCGACTCAGCTCGGACAGGCTGTGCGGGCGGCCGTAGCGCTGCAGGTAGGCCGGCGCCGCGCACAGGTACATCTGCCGCGGCGCCAGGCGCGTGGCCACCAGGCGCGAGTCCTGCAGGCGGCCGAGGCGAATGGCCAGATCGAGTCCTTCCTGGACCATGTCCAGGGTGCGGTTGCTCAGCTCGATCTCGACCCGCAACTGGGGGTGCCTGCTCATGAAGTCGGTCACCAGTGGCACGATGAAGCGCTCGCCGTAGGCCACCGCGCAGGTCATGCGCAACAAGCCCTTGGGTTCGCTGCCGAGATCGCCGACCGCGCGCAGCGCCTCTTCGCGGGCGTCCTGCAGGCGCTGGCAGTGCTGCAGGAAGGTCTGGCCGGCCTCGGTCAGTGCCACCCGGCGGGTACTGCGGTAGAACAGGCGGGTCTGCAGCCGGTCTTCCAGGCGAGCGATCTGCCGGCTGACCTGTGAAGAAGACAGGCCCAGGCGTTCGGCGGCAGCGGTGAACTGGCCGCATTCGGCCACGGCGACGAACTCATCCAGGCCTTCCCAGCGGCTCATCGTGGCGCTCCTAGGGTGGTGGGGTGGCCACAGATTCTAAGCTGGCAGGCCTGCGATTGTCCCTGGCTGGCAATAATGTTTTGCATGTTGGCTGATTATTGATGATTGGTGGCTGATCTATACTTTCCGCCACTTTTGCACCCATCGGAGAGCGAACATGATCAAGTCCCGTGCTGCCGTGGCCTTTGCCGCCAACCAACCCCTGCAGATCGTCGAAGTGGACGTCGCGCCGCCCCAGGCCGGCGAAGTGCTGGTGCGCATCGTCGCCACCGGCGTGTGCCACACCGACGCCTACACCCTGTCTGGTCAGGATTCCGAAGGCGTATTCCCCTGCATCCTCGGTCACGAGGGCGGTGGCGTGGTCGAGGCAGTCGGCGAAGGGGTGACCTCAGTCAAGGTGGGCGATCACGTGATCCCGCTGTACACCGCCGAGTGCGGCCAGTGCAAGTTCTGCAAGTCCAACAAGACCAATCTGTGCAGCTCGGTCCGGGCCACCCAGGGCAAGGGCCTGATGCCGGACGGCACCACGCGCTTCTCCTACCAGGGCCAGCCGGTCTACCACTACATGGGCTGCTCGACCTTCTCCGAGTACACCGTGCTGCCGGAAGTCTCCGTTGCCGTGATCCCGAAGGAAGCGCCGCTGGACAAGGTCTGCCTGCTGGGCTGCGGCGTCACCACCGGCATCGGTGCGGTGCTCAACACCGCCAAGGTGGAAGAGGGCGCTACCGTGGCGATCTTCGGTCTGGGCGGTATCGGCCTGGCGGCGATCATCGGTGCGAAGATGGCCAAGGCTTCGCGCATCATCGGTATCGACATCAACCCGGCCAAGGAAGCCGTGGCCCGTGAGCTGGGTATAACCGACTTCGTCAATCCCAAGGACCATGCCAAGCCGATCCAGGAAGTCATCGTCGAAATGACCGACGGTGGTGTCGACTACAGCTTCGAGTGCATCGGCAATGTGCAGCTGATGCGTGCGGCGCTGGAGTGCTGCCACAAGGGCTGGGGCGAGTCGACCATCATCGGCGTGGCGCCGGCGGGTGCCGAGATCAGCACCCGTCCGTTCCAGCTGGTCACCGGTCGCGTCTGGCGCGGTAGCGCCTTCGGTGGCGTCAAGGGCCGCACCGAGCTGCCGGGTTATGTCGAGAAGTCGCAGAAGGGCGAAATCCCGCTGGACACCTTCATCACCCACAATATGCCGCTGGACGACATCAATCAGGCCTTCGAACTGATGCACGAAGGCAAGAGCATCCGCACCGTCATTCATTTCTGACGTGAAGTCGCGCGGCCGTCTGGCCGCTTGGATTACTCGTAGGGTGCGCCGTGCGCACCGCAACCCATAGGTGCGCACGGCGCACCCTAAGGATCTGAGGGGATTGTCATGACCTTGGAAAATATTTCCTGTCAGAAGAGTTTTGGCGGCTGGCACAAGCGTTACCGTCACCGCTCCAGCACCTTGAATTGCGACATGGTGTTCGCCGTCTACCTGCCGCCGCAGGCCGAGCAGGGCGCCAGGCTGCCGGTGCTGTACTGGTTGAGCGGCCTGACCTGCACCGACGAGAACTTCATGCAGAAAGCCGGCGCCCAGCGCTTGGCCGCGGAGCTGGGGTTGATCATCGTGGCGCCGGACACCAGTCCGCGTGGCGACGACGTGCCCGGCGACCCGGATGGCGCCTGGGACTTCGGCAAGGGCGCCGGCTTCTACCTCAACGCCACCCAGGAGCCCTGGGCCCGTCACTACCGCATGCACGACTACGTGGTGCAGGAGTTGCCGGCGTTGATCGAGGCCAACTTCCCTGTCTCGGACAAGCGTGGCATCAGCGGTCATTCCATGGGCGGCCATGGCGCGCTGGTCTGCGCTCTGCGCAACCCCGGGCGCTACCAGTCGCTGTCGGCCTTCTCGCCGATCACCAATCCGATGAACTGCCCCTGGGGCGAGAAGGCGTTCACCCGCTTCCTCGGTGAAGATCGCTCGCGCTGGCGCGAGTGGGATGCCTGCGCGCTGATCGCCGAGGCCTCGGAGCGCTTGCCGATCCTGGTCGACCAGGGCGACCGCGACGACTTCCTCGCCAATCAGCTCAAGCCCGAGGCCCTGCAAGGCGCCGCCCAGGCAGTCGGGCATCCGCTGACTCTGCGCCTGCAGCCGGGCTACGACCACAGCTATTACTTCATCGCCAGTTTCATCGATGACCATCTGCGTCATCATGCGCAGGCGCTGCAGAGCTGAAAGACTCCCAGTCGTCGAGAGTCCTGTAGAATCACGCCCTGAATTTTCAGGGCGTTGTTCTTTATGCGTATTGGTCACGGCTACGATGTGCACCGCTTCGGCGAGGGCGATCACGTCACCCTCGGTGGCGTGCGGATTCCCCACGGGTTCGGGTTGATCGCCCACTCCGACGGCGACGTGCTGCTGCATGCGCTCAGCGATGCGTTGCTCGGCGCGGCGGCCCTCGGCGATATCGGCCGGCATTTCCCTGACACCGACCCGCGCTTCAAGGGCGCCGACAGCCGGGCGCTGCTGCGCCACGTGCTCGGCCTGATCCAGGCCAAGGGCTGGCGGGTCGGCAATGTCGACGCCACCATCGTCGCCCAGGCGCCGAAGATGGCCCCGCATATTCCGGCCATGCGCGAGCGGATCGCCGCAGACCTGCAGGTCGATCTGGACCAGGTAAACGTCAAGGCCACCACCACCGAGAAGCTCGGCTTCACCGGTCGCGAGGAAGGCATCGCGGTGCATGCCGTGGCGCTGTTGGTCGGCCTATGACCGAGCTCGAACTGCTGGGCCCGCGCGCCCATGGCCCGGCCTGCGGCAGCGCAGTGCTCAAGGCCAGCGCGGAAGACTTCCAGGTCGACGAGGTACTGGATATCCCGCTGGCCGGCGAGGGCGAGCACCTCTGGCTATGGGTGGAGAAGCGCGGGCTGAATACCGAGGAGGCGGCCAAGCGCATCGCCCGCGCCGCCGGGGTGCCGCTGCGGATGATCAGCTATGCCGGGCTCAAGGATCGCCAGGCCCTGACCCGGCAGTGGTTCAGCCTGCACCTGCCGGGCAAGCTCGATCCTGATCTGAGCGCGGCGCAAGACGCCAGCCTGAGTGTCCTCAAGCAGGTGCGGCATAGCCGCAAGCTGCAGCGCGGTGCGCATGCCGCCAATGGTTTTACCCTGCGCCTGACCCAGCTCGAGGCTGACATCGCAGCCCTGGATGGACGCCTGCAGCAGATCGCGGCCCAGGGCATCCCGAACTACTACGGCTTGCAGCGTTTCGGCCATGAGGGCGGGAATCTGGCCCATGCCCGGCACTTTGCCGCAGGCAGCAGCTTGCCCGAGAAGCGCAATGTACGCTCGCGGGTGCTCTCGGCGGCGCGCAGCTATTTGTTCAATCGTGCCCTTGCCGAGCGTGTCGCCGCCGGCACCTGGAACCGAGCGCAGGTCGGCGATCTGCTGGCCTTCACCGACAGTCGCAGCTTCTTCATGGCCGGCGCGGCCGAGTGCGACGACCCGCGTCTGGCGCTGCTCGACCTGCACCCGACCGGGCCGCTGTGGGGCGCCGGTCAGTCCTCCGCCGAGGGCGCCACCCAGGAACTGGAGCAGCGCCTGGCACAAAGCGACAGCGAGCTGGTCGACTGGCTGGCAGAAGCGGGCCTGCAGCACGAACGGCGCATCCTGCGCCTCCCCATCGGCGGTTTGACGTGGCATTATCCGGAGCCTGACATTCTGCAACTGGAATTCGTCCTGCCGGCTGGATGCTTCGCCACTGTCTTGGTGCGCGAACTCGTCGATCTACTGCCGGCAGGGCAGACGGATAACCCATGCGTATTCTGATTTCTAACGACGACGGCGTGGCGGCGCCGGGCCTCGCCGCGCTGCATGCTGCGCTGCTCGACTATGCCGATTGCACGGTGATCGCGCCCGACCAGGACCGCAGTGGCGCCAGCAGCTCGCTGACCCTGGACCGGCCGCTGCACCCGCAAACCCTGGCCAACGGCTTCATCAGCCTCAACGGCACGCCCACCGACTGCGTGCACCTGGGGCTCAACGGCCTGCTCCCGGAGCTGGCCGATCTGGTGGTCTCGGGCATCAACCTCGGCGCCAACCTGGGCGACGACGTGCTCTATTCGGGTACCGTGGCCGCCGCCCTGGAGGGGCGTTTCCTGGTGCGTCCGGCGTTCGCCTTCTCCCTGCTGTCGCGGGCGCCGGACAACCTGCCGACCGCGGCCTATTTCGCCCGCAAGCTGGTGGCCGCCCATGAGCGCCTCGACCTGCCGCCGCGCACCGTGCTCAACGTCAATGTTCCCAACTTGCCACTGGATCAGGTGCGCGGGATCCAGTTGACGCGCCTTGGCCATCGGGCCCGTGCCGCGGCGCCGGTCAAGGTGGTCAATCCGCGTGGCAAGGAGGGCTACTGGATTTCCGCGGCCGGCGCCGCCGAGGACGGTGGCCCGGGAACGGATTTCCATGCGGTGGCCCAGGGCTACGTGTCGGTGACACCGCTGCAGCTGGACCGCACCTTTAGGGAAGGCTTCAACGGCCTGCAACCTTGGCTGGAGAGCTTGCTCTGATGAATCGGGACCAGGACGAACTGCAGCGCCGGGGCATCGGCATGACCTCGCAGCGCACCCGCGAGCGACTGATCCAGCGTCTGTACGAAGAGGGCTTGTCCAACGCCCATGTGCTCGAGGCCATCCGCCGTACGCCGCGCCATCTGTTCGTCGATGAGGCCCTGGCGCACCGTGCCTACGAGGACACCGCGCTGCCGATCGGCAGCAATCAGACCATCTCCCAGCCCTATATGGTCGCGCGGATGAGCGAGCTGCTGCTGGCGGCCGGGCCGTTGGACAAGGTGCTGGAGATCGGCACCGGCTCCGGTTACCAGACCGCGATCCTGGCCCAGCTGGTCGAGCGGGTGTTCACCGTCGAGCGCATTCAGGGTTTGCAGGACCGGGCCAAGGAACGTCTTAGCGAGCTGAACCTGCGCAATGTGGTGTTCCGCTGGGGCGATGGTTGGGAGGGCTGGTCGGCGCTGGCGCCGTACAACGGCATCATCGTCACTGCGGCTGCCACCGAGGTGCCCCAGGCCCTGCTCGACCAGCTGGCTCCGGGCGGGCGCCTGGTGATCCCGGTTGGCGCCGGCGATGTGCAACAACTGCTGCTGATCGTTCGCGAGGAACACGGCTTTGCCAGGCATGTGCTGGATGCCGTGCGCTTCGTGCCTCTGCTCAATGGGCCGCTGGCCTGACCTCACGCTTAACCGGATGGATCCATGAAGAAACAATTCCTGCTCTATGCCAAGGGCATCGCCATGGGCGCGGCCGATGTGGTGCCCGGCGTGTCCGGCGGCACCGTGGCCTTTATCAGTGGCATCTATGACGAGTTGCTGCGCTCGCTCGCCAGCGTGCCGGCGGCCTTGGGCATGCTCCTGCGCGGGCGTATCGTGGCGGCCTGGCAGGCGGCCAACGCGACCTTCCTGCTGGTACTGCTGGCCGGCATCCTCACCAGCGTGCTCAGCCTGGCGCGGTTGATCAGCTACCTGCTGGTGGCTCAGCCCATCGCGGTCTGGTCGTTCTTCTTCGGCCTGATCCTGGTTTCCGCGCACATAGTGGCGCGGGAGATCCAACGCTGGAATTGGTCTCGCGGGCTTAGCTTCGTCCTGGGGATGGGCTTTGCCTACTGGATCACCGTGGCCGCGCCGGTGCAGTGGGGGCATGATCCGCTGAGCCTGTTCCTCGCCGGTGCCATCGCCATCTGCGCGATGATCCTGCCGGGGATATCCGGTAGCTTCATTCTGGTCCTGCTGGGGCTCTACCCCTTCGTCCTCGGCGCGGTCAAAAGCCTGGATGTCGGTGTGTTGGCCTTGTTCGCCAGCGGTTGCCTGGTGGGCATCGTCAGCTTCGCCAGCCTTCTGCGTTGGCTGCTGGTGCGCTGGCGCGACCTGAGCCTGGCCTTCCTCACCGGCTTGATGCTCGGCTCGCTGAACAAGATCTGGCCCTGGAAGGAGACCCTGACCTGGCGGACCGACCGTCACGGCGAGCAGGTGCCGCTGCTGCAGGCCAACCTGTTGCCCGGGCGGTTTGCCGAGATCAGCGGCCAGGATCCGCAGCTGCTGCTGGCCATCCTCCTGGCCCTGTCCGGGGTGCTGCTGGTGCTCGGCCTGGAATGGCTGGCCGGCCGCTTGCAGCAAAACACTGGTTGCCGCAATTAATTGCGGCACAATACGCGCCTACCAACCCATGCCGTTTGCCAAATAGGGGAGACACGGGTGAGCTTCACTGCCATTCAATCGCCAGCTCGCTGCAGCCGCCTCCGTTGCCTGCTGGGTGGCCTGGTCCTGGGCGTGTTGCTGAGCGGTTGCGCCAGCCCTCCATCCGGTGGGGTGCAGGTGGTTGACCGTAATCACCGTGCGGCGGCGGCCCAGCAGCGCCCGACCGTAACCAGTGGGCAATACGTGGTGCGTCGTGGCGATACGCTCTATTCGATCGCCTTTCGCTTCGGCTGGGACTGGAAGGCGCTGGCCGCACGAAACGGCATCACGGCCCCCTATCTGATCCGGGTGGGGCAGATCATTCGCTTCGATGGTCAACCCGTCGCGCGTCCCGCCCCCGCAGCGACGGCGGCACCGGTGGTCAGCCGGCCGGCGCCTGTCGCGCCGTCGGTGGCCGCTGCTCCAGCGCCCGTCACGCCAGTGCGCAGCGCCCCGGCCACGCCGGTTCAGAGCACGCCAGCCACCACGCCGGTGCAGCCGGTTCAGCGCTCCGCGAGCGGCTGGGCCTGGCCGTCGAACGGCGCCGTGATCGGGCGTTTTTCGTCAAACGGTAGTTTGAATAAAGGCATTGATATCGCGGGGGAATTAGGCCAGCCTGTTTTGGCTGCGTCTGATGGATCAGTGGTGTACGCCGGGAGTGGTTTACGGGGCTACGGCGAGTTGTTGATCATCAAACACAGCGATACCTACGTCAGTGCCTACGGACATAACCGCAGGCTGTTGGTACGGGAGGGGCAGCGGGTCAAGGCCGGGCAGACAATTGCCGAGATGGGTTCCACGGGAACCGACCGGGTGAAGCTTCACTTCGAAATTCGCCGTCAGGGTAAACCTGTAGATCCATTGCAATACTTGCCTCGCCGTTGATCAGTCGCCGGCCTGTTCCATTTCGTGGGAGGAACGGGCTCAGGTGTAGCCAGGGATCCAGGCGACGCTCGGGCTTGCTGTCGAACTCAGCAAGGAGCAACCACAATGGCTCTCAAAAAAAAAGAAACGCCGGAGTTTGACGTCGACGATGAAGTGCTCCTGATGGAGCCTGGCATTGTTTTGGACGGCGGCTTGAAAGAGGAGAAGCCAGCACCGGCTTCTCGTTCCAAGGCCAAGAATTCGGCAAGCAGCAAGCAGCACAAGTACATCGACTACACCCGGGCGCTCGACGCCACTCAGCTGTACCTCAACGAAATCGGTTTTTCTCCCCTGCTTACTCCCGAAGAGGAGGTGTTCTTCGCGCGTCTGGCGCAGAAGGGCGACCCCGCCGGGCGCAAGCGCATGATCGAAAGCAACCTGCGCTTGGTGGTGAAGATCGCCCGCCGCTATGTCAATCGCGGCCTGTCGCTGCTCGACCTGATCGAGGAAGGCAATCTCGGGCTGATTCGCGCGGTGGAGAAATTCGACCCCGAACGCGGCTTCCGCTTCTCGACCTATGCCACCTGGTGGATTCGCCAGACCATCGAGCGGGCGATCATGAATCAGACCCGCACCATTCGCTTGCCGATCCATGTGGTCAAGGAGCTGAACGTTTACCTGCGCGCCGCTCGTGAGTTGACCCAGAAGCTCGACCATGAGCCCTCGGCCGAAGAGATCGCCAATCTGCTGGAGAAGCCGGTGGGTGAGGTCAAGCGCATGCTGGGCCTGAACGAGCGGGTGTCTTCGGTGGATGTGTCCCTCGGCCCGGATTCGGACAAGACCCTGCTCGATACCCTGACCGATGATCGGCCGACCGATCCCTGTGAGCTGTTGCAGGACGATGATCTGTCGCAGAGCATCGACCAATGGCTGTCGGAACTGACCGACAAGCAGCGTGAAGTCGTGGTACGTCGATTCGGCTTGCGGGGCCATGAGACCTGCACCCTGGAGGAGGTCGGCCAGGAAATCGGTCTGACTCGCGAGCGAGTCCGGCAGATCCAGGTTGAGGCGCTCAAGCGCCTGCGCGAAATCCTCGAGAGCAATGGCCTGTCGAGTGATTCGTTGTTTCAGTGAGCGATACAGGCAGCAAGAGGCCCGGCTGATGCCGGGTTTTTTGTGGCTGTTCATGTAAGTCATTGCTTACAAGGGATGTAAGCAATTGCAGGAAAGTGCCGCGGGCTAGTGGCTCTTCGGGGTCGTATAAATATCGTAACGTTTTGATATTGTTGATTATTATTTTTATCGAGTGCGCGTTCGAGTGCTTTTGATGAGCTGCCGCTGGCTTGTAGGCGTTCCAGAAATCGCTAATATCACACCTGTGTCGAGGGACAGACACAGGTCGCTAAGGAAGGTGACCAGGACAACCGCCGGATGCGGTTTCATCAGGATGATGAGCTGGGAAATAAAGGGAGTAGGGACAAAAGAGTGGGCGGGTAAAACCGCCCCTTTTTTTGTCCGCAGAAAAGTAAAAGGCCCGCGTATGGCGGGCCTTTCCTTGAGCTGTTGCTGAGACTCAGCGTTCCAGGTGCTGCAGCTTGTCCTTTACCCCGTCCCATTCCTCGGCATCCGGCAGGGCGTCCTTCTTCTCGGTGATGTTCGGCCAGACTTCCGCCAGGTCGGCGTTCAGTTCGATGTATTCCTGCATGTCCTCCGGGACCTCGTCTTCGGAGAAGATCGCCTGTGCCGGGCATTCGGGCTCGCACAGCGCGCAGTCGATGCACTCGTCCGGGTGAATCACCAGGAAGTTCGGGCCTTCGTAAAAGCAGTCGACAGGGCAGACTTCCACGCAGTCGGTGTATTTGCACTTGATGCAGTTGTCGGTAACGACGAAGGTCATGGCTTGATTCTCTCCTCGGGCGGCGGCCTGGCCCCATCTATGCGGGGCGTGCAGGCGTTCGTTATTGGCCGCGGCTCAGGCTTTAAACCGGGCAGTCATAAAAATGCGCGCGATTCTATCAGCTTGCGCGAGTCAGCGTTAGATGCGTGTCTTCCATGTATATAACAGCTCCAATGCCTTGCGTGGCGTTAGATCATCCGGATTGATCCTCGACAATTCTTCCAGCACCGGGTGCGGCAGGCTGGCGAACAGGTCGCTCTGCAGAGGGACACCGGCTTGTCCCGGTTCCTGCGGGGGCAATTCGTGGGGCAGGCTGGTGGTTTCCAGGCGCGCCAGGTGCTCGCGGGCGCGGGTGATGACCTCGCTGGGAACCCCGGCCAGCTGCGCCACTGCCAGACCATAGCTCTGGCTGGCCGGGCCGGGGAGCACGTGGTGCAGGAAGACGATGCGCTCGTTGTGCTCGGTGGCGTTGAGGTGCACGTTGGCGACGATCGGCTGGCTCTCCGGCAGCACCGTCAGCTCGAAATAATGGGTGGCGAACAGGGTGTAGGCGCGCAGCTTGGCCAGCTGCTCGGCGGCGGCCCAGGCCAGCGACAGGCCGTCGAAGGTGCTGGTGCCGCGGCCCACCTCGTCCATCAGCACCAGGCTGCGTTCGCTGGCGTTGTGCAGGATGTTGGCCGTTTCGCTCATCTCGACCATGAAGGTCGAGCGGCCGCCGGCCAGGTCGTCGCTGGAGCCGATGCGGGTGAAGATGCGGTCGACCGGCGACAGCTCGCAGCTGGCTGCCGGGACGAAGCTGCCGATATGGGCCAGCAGCACGATCAGTGCGGTCTGGCGCATGTAGGTGGACTTACCGCCCATGTTCGGGCCGGTGATGATCAGCATGCGCGTGGCGTCGTCCAGGCGCAGGTCGTTGGCCACGAAGGGCGTGGTCAATACCTGCTCCACCACCGGATGGCGGCCCTGCTCGATGCGCATGCAGGGCTCGTCGACGAAGCGCGGGCGGTTGAGGTCGAGCGTCAGCGCGCGCTCGGCCAGGTTGCTCAGCACGTCCAGCTCGGCCAGGGCGGCGGCGCTGTCCTGCAGCGGCGCCAGGTGTTCGATCAGCAGCTCGAGCAGGGCCTCGTAGAGCATCTTCTCGCGCGCCAGGGCGCGGCTCTTGGCCGACAGCGCCTTGTCCTCGAACTCCTTCAGCTCGGGGGTGATGAAGCGCTCGGCGCCCTTGAGGGTCTGCCGGCGGATGTAGTCGGCGGGCGCCTGCTCGGCCTGCTTGCTCGGCAGCTCGATGAAATAACCATGCACGCGGTTGTAGCCGACCTTGAGGTTGGCCAGGCCGGTACGGGCCTTCTCCCGGGTTTCCAGGTCCATCAGGTACTGGCCGGCGTTCTCGCTCATCGCCTGCAACTCGTCCAGCTCGGCGTCGTAGCCGGTCTTCAGCACGCCGCCTTCGCGGATCACCGCCGGCGGATTGTCGATGATCGCCCGTGCCAGCAGATCCGCCAGTTCCGGATAGGTGCTCACGCTGGCAGCCAGCGCCTTGAGGTGCGGCGCCTCCAGCACGCTCATCGCCTGTTGCAGCTGTGGCAGCGCCGCCAGGGCATCGCGCAGGCGGGCCAGGTCGCGGGGCCGGGCGTTGCGCAGGCCGATACGGGCGAGGATGCGCTCCAGATCGCCGATTTCCTTGAGTTGCGGCTGCAAAGTCTCGAAGCGATAGCGCTCCAGGAAACAGTCGATCGACTCCTGGCGCGCCTCCAGCACCGCGCGGTCACGCAGCGGGCGATTCAGCCAGCGACTTAGCAGGCGGCTGCCCATGGCTGTCTGGCAGCGATCGACCACCGACTGCAGGGTGTTGTCCCGTCCGCCGGCGAGGTTGATGTCCAGCTCCAGATTTCGCCGGCTGGCGCCGTCGAGGATCACCGTGTCGTCGAGGCGCTCATGGCGCAGGCTGCGCAGGTGCGGCAGGGCGGTGCGCTGGGTTTCCTTGGCGTAGCCGAGCAGGCAGCCGGCAGCGCCTATGGCCAGGGTCAGGTTCTCGCAGCCGAAGCCCTTGAGGTCCTGGGTGCCGAATTGCTGGCACAGGCTCTTGTGTGCGGAATCGCGCTCGAAATCCCAAGGGGCCCGGCGTCGAGCGCCGCGGCGCTTCTCTGCCGGCAGGCCCTGGGGCCAGTCATCGGGAATCAGCAGTTCGACCGGGTTGAGTCGTTCCAGCTCGGCCAGCAGGTTCTCCCAGCCCTTGATCTCGAGCACGCTGAAGCGGCCGCTGGTGATGTCCAGCACCGCCAGGCCGAACAGGCGCTCGTCGCCGAGCACGGCGGCCAGCAGGTTGTCGCGGCGTTCGTCGAGCAGGGCTTCGTCGCTGACCGTGCCGGGGGTGATGATGCGCACCACCTGACGCTCCACCGGGCCCTTGCTGGTGGCCGGATCACCGACCTGCTCGCAGATCACCACCGACTCGCCGAGCTTGACCAGCTTGGCCAGGTAGCCCTCGACGGAATGGAAGGGGATGCCGCACATCGGAATGGCCTGCCCGGCGGACTGGCCGCGGGCGGTGAGGGTGATGTCGAGCAGCTTGGCGGCCTTCTTGGCGTCCTCGTAGAAGATCTCGTAGAAGTCGCCCATGCGGTAGAACATCAGCTGGTCCGGGTGCTGGTTCTTCAGTTTCCAGTACTGCTGCATCATCGGGGTGTGGGCGCTGAGATCGCTTTGGCTCATCGTGATTAACTGTCCGGCTGAATCGCAAAAGCGCCTAGTGTAGGGTATCGCCCTTACCCGTTTCACCCCGGAGCGCGAAAGACTGTGGATGATCGAGAGCTGACTCGTCTGGCCACCGAACTGGGTGCGCGGCTGCTGGCCGCCAAGGCCCAGGTGAGCACGGCCGAATCCTGCACCGGCGGCGGTATCGCCGAGGCCATCACCCGGGTTCCCGGCAGCTCGGTCTGGTTCGAGGCCGGCTACGTCACCTATTCCAATGCCCAGAAGAGCAAGCAGCTGGATGTGCCCGAGGCGCTGTTCGCAACAGTTGGGGCCGTCAGTCGCGAGGTGGTCGAGGCCATGGTGCGCGGCGCCCAGGGCGCCAGTGGCGCGCGCTACGCCGTGGCGGTCAGTGGCGTGGCCGGCCCGGATGGCGGTTCGCCGGACAAACCGGTGGGCACCGTATGGCTGGCCTGGAGCGACGGCGCACAGCTGTTCAGCCAGCGCCGGCAGTTCACCGGCGACCGTGGCGAAGTTCGCCGACAAACGGTCGAGGCCGCCCTAGAGGGGTTGCTGCGCCTGTTGGCGAAAGAAAATCCGGAGGCGGGGTAGGCGGGCGACTTGCCCTGTGGAATAATACTGGCTACTTATACAGTTGTTGGCCGTCAGGCCCTCTTGATCACGTGAGGACTTCAATGGACGAGAATAAGAAGCGCGCCTTGGCGGCTGCCCTGGGCCAGATCGAAAAGCAATTCGGCAAGGGCGCGGTGATGCGCATGGGCGACCACGAGCGCCAGGCGATTCCGGCCATCTCCACCGGCTCGCTCGGCCTGGACATCGCCCTGGGCATCGGCGGTTTGCCCAAGGGGCGTATCGTCGAGATCTATGGCCCTGAGTCCTCGGGCAAGACCACCCTGACCCTGTCGGTGATCGCCGAAGCGCAGAAGCTCGGTGCCACTTGCGCCTTCGTCGATGCCGAGCACGCGCTGGACCCGGACTACGCCGGCAAGCTGGGAGTCAACGTCGACGACCTGCTGGTCTCGCAACCGGACACCGGTGAGCAGGCCCTGGAGATCACCGACATGCTGGTGCGTTCCAACGCCATCGACGTGATCATCGTCGACTCAGTGGCGGCCCTGGTGCCCAAGGCGGAGATCGAGGGCGAGATGGGTGACATGCATGTCGGCCTGCAGGCCCGCCTGATGTCCCAGGCGCTGCGCAAGATCACCGGCAACATCAAGAACGCCAACTGCCTGGTGATCTTCATCAACCAGATCCGCATGAAGATCGGTGTGATGTTCGGCAGCCCGGAGACCACCACCGGCGGTAACGCCCTGAAGTTCTACGCATCGGTGCGCCTGGACATCCGTCGCACCGGCGCGGTGAAGGAAGGCGACGAGGTGGTCGGCAGCGAGACCCGGGTCAAGGTCGTCAAGAACAAGGTAGCGCCGCCTTTCCGTCAGGCCGAGTTCCAGATCCTTTACGGCAAGGGTATCTACCGTAACGGCGAGATCATCGACCTGGGCGTGCAGCTGGGCCTGCTGGAGAAGTCCGGTGCCTGGTACAGCTACCAGGGCAGCAAGATCGGTCAGGGCAAGGCCAACTCGGCCAAGTACCTGGAAGACAACCCGGAAGTGGCGCGCACCATCGAGGGCATGATCCGCGAGAAGCTGCTGGTGTCCAGCGTGCCGGCCAAGGCCACCGCCGACGACCTGGCTGGCGCCGAAGTCGACGCCTGAGTCCGGGGTCACTGAGAGTACGGCAGGGCTTAGCGCATGCCCGTGGTCCTCGATAATCCGCTGGCGGTGCGCCGCACGGCCATGGATCTGCTGGCGCGCCGCGAGCATGGCCGGGTCGAGCTGACGCGCAAGCTGCGTCAGCGCGGCGCCAGCGCCGAGCTGATCGAGGCGGCCCTGGATCGCCTGGCGGAGGAGGGCTTGCTGTCCGAGGCGCGATATCTGGAGAGCTTCATCAGCCATCGCGCGCGCTCCGGCTACGGACCGCAGCGCATTCGCGAAGAGCTCACCCAGCGTGGCTTGGCCCGGGCCGAGGTCGAGCAGGCGCTGCGCGACAGCGGTATCGACTGGGTCGAGCAGCTACGCGCGGCCTGGCAACGCAAGTACGCCGGCAAATTGCCCGAGGACGCCCGCGAGCGCGCTCAGCAAGGGCGCTTTCTCAGCTACCGCGGTTTTTCCCATGAGTTGATCGGCCGCCTGCTGCGCGGCATCGACGATTGAACCGGCAGGCGCCCGGCAGCCTATCCTCGTCCTGATTCCCCACTACTGCTCTGGCGACGGGCTGGATCGGCATTCATATCCCTGGTGCTTCTGGCTCATTGCGATCAAAAGCCAAGGGCCGGCCGCTCCCCAGCGGCCGGTCGGGTGAGGATCGACCTGGAACGACGTCAGGCTTTCTTCGCCCAATTCTGTGGCAGGTTGATGAAGTTCAGCAGCTCGCGCAGGCGTCCGTGGTCGCGGCCGTTGAAGGCGAAGGCCAGGCGCGTGAGGTGAGACAGTTCCGGCTCGTCCTGCTCCAGTTCGGAAGGCTGCTGCTGCTGGAATTCGCCCTTCTTGCAAAGGTCCCTGAAATCGTGGTTGAGCTGCTGCATGGCCGCCTCGCCGAGTGGGTGGTTGAGGCGAATGACGTACAGGCCCTTCAGCCAGCGACTGGAATGGAAGTTGCCGTAGAACCGGGCAATCTCTTCGGCCGCCTCGTCGGCGCTGTGCACCAGGCGGATCAGTTGCAGGTCGCTGGGCAGGATGTAGCCGTGGCCGAGCACCTGCTTCTCGATAAAGGCCAGGTGCTCCTCCCAGTAGCTACCGCCCGGCTGGTCCAGCAGTACCACCGGCACGATCGGACTCTTGCCGGTCTGGATCAGGGTCAGCACTTCCAGGGCCTCGTCCAGGGTGCCGAACCCCCCCGGGCAAAGCACCAGGGCGTCGGCCTCCTTGACGAAGAACAGCTTGCGCAGGAAGAAGAAGTGGAACGACAGCAAGTGCCCGCTGCCTTCAACGGTGGCGTTGGCGCCTTGTTCGAAGGGCAGGGTGATGTTGAAGCCCAGGCTGTTCTCCAGGCCGGCGCCTTCATGGGCGGCGGCCATGATCCCGCCACCGGCGCCGGTCACCACCATGAGGTCGTAGCGCGCCAGGGTGGCGCCCAGTTCCCGGGCCAACTGGTAGACCGGATGATCGACCGGGGTACGTGCCGAGCCGAATACCGTGACCTTGCGCCGCCGCTTGAACTGCTCCAGGGTACTGAAGGCGTGCTCCATTTCCCGCAGGGTCTGCAGCATGATCTTGGCGTCCCAGCGATTGCGGTCGGCCTGGGCCATGCGCACCACGGTGATGAACATTTCCCGATACAGCGACAGGTTGGGGCTGTCCGGGGGGACGGCCAGAGAGGTGAGTTCCTCCACCTTGCCGGTCAGGTCGATGCCGCTGATCTGGAAGTGCCGAGACAGGTAGTCGTCCGATTCATCAGGCATAGAACTTCTCCTTTTTCTAATGCGGACCGGATCGTTTCGACTCCCTGAAGTGCCCAGCCCTTTACAAGAGTATGGCTGGGTCGCGGCGTTTCTGCGGCTGGGGACTGAGCAATGGGCGCGACCAGAAGGTCGTCTCAGGAGAGGCTACAGGGCGATCTGTTCGCCGGGTTCGGGGATGTTGGCGATCCATTGCAGGCGCTCGCGCAGCACCTGTTGCAGGACTTTCATCTTCTCCAGTTCACCGTGCACCAGATACAGCTCCGGGTGATGCTCGAAGTGGCTGACCCAGTCGAGCAGTTGCGATTGCCCGGCATGGGCGGAGAAGCCGCCGAGGGTGTGCACCTTGGCCTTCACCGCGATGCGCTGGTGCAGCACCTTCACCGTTTCCGCGCCGTCGACGATCGCCCGGCCGGTTGTGCCCCGCGCCTGGAAACCCGGAAACACCAGGTGGCAATCGCTGCGCCAGAGGTTGTGCTTGAAGTGGTGGACGATGCGTCCGCCGTTGCACATGCCGCTGCCGGCGATGATGATCGCGCCGCTCTTGATCCGGTTGATCGCCATGGACTCTTCCGGTGACGGCGTGCAGCGCAGGATCGGCAGCCAGTCCTCGACGCGCCTGACCCCCTTGGCCTTGATCTCCGCCTGGTTGGTCAGGTCGAACTGCTCGTGATAGCGGGCATAGATGGCGTTGGCACGAATGGCCATGGGGCTGTCGAGGAACACCGCCTGCTGCGGCAGGCGGCCCTCCTGGTAGAAGCGCCCGAGGTAGTAGATCAGGTCCTGGGTGCGGCCGACGGCGAAGGACGGAATCAGCACGTTGCCGCCGTCGCGATGGGCCTGCTGGAGGATCTGCGCCAGTTCGTCGAGGGTTTCCCGGTTGTTGCGGTGGTCACGATCGCCATAGGTGGATTCCAGCAGCACCACATCGGCGCGCTCCAGCGTGGCCGGATCGCACATCAGCGGCGAGCAGGTATTGCCCAGGTCGCCAGAGAACACCAGGCGGCGGGTCAGGTGATGGTCCTGCACTTCGAACTCGACGATCGCCGAGCCGAGGATGTGACCGGCATCGTGATAGGTGACCTGCACGCCCTTGGCCACTTCATGGGGCCTGCCGTAGGGCAGTGGCTGGCGCAGCGCCAGGGTCTTCTCGGTGTCCTTGGTGGTGTACAGCGGTTTGACCGGCGGCTTGCCCTGGCGCACCCGCCACTTGCTCTCCCATTCGGCGTCCTTCTCCTGAATATGCGCCGAGTCCAGCAGCATCAGTTCCATCAGCTCGCAGCAGGCCTCGGTGGCGAAGATCGGCCCGCGGTAGCCGGAGGCGACCAGGCGCGGCAGCAGGCCGGTGTGATCGAGGTGGGCATGGGAGATCACCACCGCGTCCAGGCTGCCGGGATCGAAGGGGAAGGGCGCGTGGTTGCGATCTTCCTCCTGGCGGCGGCCCTGGTGCATGCCGCATTCGAGGAGGACCCGCGCGCCATCGCGGCTTTCGACCAGGTAGCAGGAGCCGGTGACCTGCTGAATGGCCCCGTAGAAGTTGAGTAGCGCCATGGGTGAGCTCCTTGGCAGTGCGGGATGGGCATGGCCACAGGCTGCACCAAGGCGAGTCGGGTGGACTTGACCCTGGTCAGCACGGCCCTGCATCGGCCTCGTGGCGAGCCTGAATGGGCCGCTGCCGGCTGGCAGTCGGTAGGCGGTTCGCGACGAGCCCCTCTCGCCTTTAGCCTAGTCGGATAGCCGTTGCAGCCGGCGCCGCAGCAATGCCGCTCATCCGTTGATACGGCTTATCTGCCTTGGCGGTTGCTGCTATAGCGCGCTCAAGGCATCCCGCAGTCGGCCTTGGCGAAGCGCTCGCTGGTCACCGGGCGGTTGCTCTGGTATTCGCTGAACTGGTAGCGCAGCACCGCGCCATCGGCCAGCAAGCGGCGGAAGCCGTCATTGCGGCATACGCTGTCGGCCAGCTGCGCCCGCACCGTGTCGGGATTGCCGCGCATCTCGGCGGCATGGCGGGCGCGTACGCTGAGGTGGTTGATCAGTTCGTTGCCCTCGACCGTGTAACCACGATCGAGGATGTCGGCGTTGATGGCCCGTGGCGTGCCCTGGCTGCTCTGGCGGGCGACCTGTTCCAGCATCTTGGTCAGCTCATGGTCCTTGAGCGAGGCGGCTTGGGCGCCGAGCGGCAGGCTCAGGGCGATGATCAGGGCGGTGGCGCGCAGCATGGGGGGCTCCGGTAGGGGTGAGGACGTTGGACCTGCAGGCGGCGCAGGAGGTTCAGCAGCCGCGCCTTCAGTCGTATCGGCACGCCGTAGCACGGCGGCTTTGTTAGACTGCCGCGCCTGTCGACCCAGGATCAAGCATGCCGTCTTCATCTTGCCCCCCAGGCGCGGCCCAAATGAGCCACGCCGTTGCCCGTCTACGCGCCGCACGCCTGGCGCGCAGCGTCAAACCCTTCGTCGCGCGGGGTTCCAAAACCATCCGCTGCCCGAGCTGCCGGCTGGCCGCGAGCCATTGCCTGTGCCCCTGGCGGCCGCGGGTCGAGGCGGAGTCGGCGGTGTGCCTCCTGATGCACGACGTCGAGGCGCTGAAGCCGAGCAACACCGGCTGGCTGATCGCCGATGTGGTGGCCGATACCTCGGCCTTCGGCTGGCTGCGCACCGAGGTCGATCCGAGCCTGCCGGCTTTGCTCAGCGATCCGCAATGGCAACCCTACCTGGTGTTTCCCGGCGAGTATGCCGCGCCCGAGCGGGAGGTCAGCGAGGTCGAGGTGGCACCGGGCAAGCGTCCGCTGTTCGTGCTGCTCGATGCGACCTGGACCGAGGCGCGCAAGATGTTCCGCAAGAGCCCCTATCTGGATCATCTGCCGGTGCTCAGCTTCAAGCCGGAGCAGCTGTCGCGCTATCGCCTGCGCCGCTCCACCCGCGGCGATCACCTGTGCACCGCCGAGGTCGCCGCGCTCTGCCTGGAGCTGGCCGGCGACCAGCGCGCCGGCGATGCGCTGGGGGCCTATCTGGATGTGTTCAGCCAGCACTACCTGGCGGCGAAAGGGCAGCGCGCGATCGATCCGGATGATCCGCTGCACCAGCGCTTGCGGGCGTTTCTGTGATCGCCGCCGGCGCCACTGGAACCACCAGCGGCGGCAGTTTGCGCGGCCACAGCTGGGCCAGCAGCATGCCGCTGAACATCAGCGCACAGCCGAAGTAGCCGCGCATTTCCAGTGACTCGCCGAGCAGCAGCGCGCCGGCGATGGCGGCGAACACCGCCTCCAACGAGAGGATGATCGCCGCATGGGAGGCGATTGCATGCTTCTGCGCCACCACCTGCAGAGTGAAGCCGATCGCCACACCGAACACACCGCCGTAGAGAATCGCCGGACCGGCGGCGAGGATTGCCTCCAGGCGGATCTCCTCCAGCAGCACGGCCAGCAGCAGGCTGATCAGCGCACAGGTGATGAACTGCACGACGGCCAGGCGCAACGGGTCGTGGCGCCCGGCGAAATAGCCCACCAGCAGCACATGCACGCCCCAGACGAAGGCACCGGCCAGCTGCAGCCAGTCGCCGGAGGCCACCTGGAAACCTTCGCCGACGCTCAGCAGGAACATGCCGAACACCGCCAGGCAGGCGCCCAGCCAGATGCCGAGGCCGGTCTTGTGGCCGATCAGCAGGCCGAGCAGCGGCACGATGATCACATACAGGCCGGTGATGAAGCCGGAGTTGGTCACGCTGGTGAACAGCAGGCCGACCTGCTGCAGGTTGATCCCCAGGGCCAGGGCCAGGCCCATCAGCACGCCGCCGAGCAGCAGCGGGCGATTCACCGGCGGTGTCGGCGCGTCAGGCGAGAGGCGCTGCAGAATGGGCAGCAATGGCAGCAGGATCAGCGCCGCCAGGGCGAAGCGCAGGCCGCTGTAGAGAAACGGGCCGATGCTGTCCATGCCCAGGCGTTGGGCCACGAAGGCCGACCCCCAGATCATGGCCGTCAGGAGCATTAACAGGTCGGCGCGCAGGGCTTCCTTTCGCATGGAGCAATCCTAGTTGGGCAAAGACGCAGACTGTGCCGCAAAGCATGGCGCTTGACCACCCCCGCCGCGCTCGGCATGCTGGGCGCCGCCTCAGGCGCGCAGTAGGGCCTGACCGCGCGGCCCGACGAGCTGACCTAGGCTTGTCTGGGGGCTACCTGGAACGCCCGGGACCGGCCCGTCGTGGCCGCTTACATAACAAGAAACAGGATCTGCCGATGGCTGCCTATGAAATCCTGATTGCCGACGATCATCCGCTGTTCCGCAGCGCCTTGCAGCAGGCTTTGACCCTGGGGCTGGGGCCGGACGTGCGCCTGGTGGAGGCCGCCAGCATTGCCGAGCTGGAAGCCGCGCTGGCGAGCAAGGCGGACTGGGACCTGGTGCTGCTCGATCTCAATATGCCGGGGGCCTATGGCTTCTCCGGCCTGGTGCTGCTGCGCGGGCAGTACCCGCAAGTTCCCGTGGTGATGATCTCTGCCCAGGAGGACGCGGCCGTGGTGGCCCGTTCCCGTGAATTCGGCGCCAGTGGCTTCATTCCCAAATCCAGTGCCCTGGAGACCATCCAGCAGGCGGTGCGCCAGGTGCTCGACGGCGACGCCTGGTGGCCGCCGCAAACCGAGGAGGCGGCGGCGCTGTCGGCCGAGGCCAAGGCCGCCAGCGCCGGCCTGGCCAGCCTGACTCCGCAGCAGTTCCGCGTGCTGACCATGGTCTGCGACGGGCTGCTGAACAAGCAGATCGCCTATGAGCTGAGTGTCTCGGAGGCGACCGTCAAGGCCCACGTCACGGCGATCTTCCGCAAGCTCGGGGTACGCACCCGCACCCAGGCGGCGCTGCTGCTGCAGCAACTGGAATCCATTCCCGGCGCCTGAGCCCCGCCTCAACCCGACTCGACCAGATTCGGCAGGACGATCTCGTGGCTGCGCCTGACCCCGACGGTCAGCGCCCGGCACTGGACGAGGAACTCGCGCATGGCGGCGGTCTGGTACTTCTGTTTGTGCCAGATGAAGTAGAACTGCCGGCGCAGGTCCAGGGTCGGGGTTTCCACCGCCACCAGGCTGCCGCGGCGGAAGGCGTCGCGCAGGGCCAGGCGCGAGATGCAGCCGATGCCCAGGCCCGACTCCACGGCGCGCTTGATCGCCTCGGTATGCTCCAGCTCCAGGCGGATATTCAGCGAGGCCGGATGGTGACGCATGGCCTGGTCGAAGGTCAGGCGCGTGCCGGAGCCCTGCTCGCGGAGAATCCAGGCCTCCCGGGTCAACTCCTCCAGGCTCGCCTCGCGGCGTTGCGCCAGGGGATGCTGGGGCGCGCAGAACACCACCAGCTCGTCCTCCACCCAGGGCTGCACCTCGATATCCGGATGCTGGCAGTCGCCCTCGATCAGCCCCAGGTCCAGTTCGTAATGGGCGATCTGCTGGACCACGTGGGCGGTGTTGTGCACCTGCAGCCTCACCCGGCATTCCGGGTGGCGCTGCATGAAGGTGCCGATCAGCAGGGTCGCCAGGTAATTGCCCACGGTCAGGGTGGCGCCGACATCCAGCGAGCCGAAGCCACTCTTGCCGGCCAGCAGGCGTTCGATCTCCTTGGCCTGGTCGAGCAGGGCCACGGCCTCGGGGAGTAGCTGGCGACCCAGTGCATTGAGGCGCAGGCGCTTGCCGGAACGGTCGAACAGCTGGCAACCGGACTGCCGTTCCAGCTCGCTCAGCGAGGTGCTGGTGGCCGATTGCGACAGGGCCAGGGCCTCGGCCGCGCGTGACACGCTTTCCTGTTGGGCGGCGATGACGAACACATGAAGCTGTCTAAGCGTAAATCGCATATCTATATAACCGATAAGCCATATCAGAATTATCCACTTAACAGATATTCTGCGCCCGCCTAGAATGCCGCGCAATCACCCGCATCGGGTATCTGAGCCTTCGAGGAAGCCAGCATGAGCAATCTGAACGTCGAGCGTGTGCTCAGCGTCCACCACTGGAACGACACCCTGTTCAGTTTCAAGACCACCCGCAGTGCGGGCCTGCGATTCGAGAACGGTCAGTTCGTGATGATCGGCCTGCAGCAGGACAACGGTCGCCCGCTGATGCGCGCCTACTCGATCGCCAGCCCCAACTACGAGGACCATCTGGAGTTCTTCAGCATCAAGGTGCCGGACGGCCCGCTGACCTCCAAGCTGCAGCACCTCAAGCCGGGCGACGAGCTGATGGTCAGCCGCAAGCCCACCGGCACGCTGCTGCTCGACGACCTGCTGCCGGGCAAGCACCTCTACCTGCTCAGCACCGGCACCGGCCTGGCCCCCTTCATGAGCGTGATCCAGGACCCGGAAACCTATGAGCGCTACGAGAAGGTGGTGCTGGTGCACGGCGTGCGCTACGTCAACGAGGTCGCCTACCGCGAGTTCATCACCGAGCACCTGCCGCAGAACGAGTACTTCGGCGAGTCGCTCAAGAGCAAGCTGATCTACTACCCGACCGTGACCCGCGAAGAATTCGAGAACCAGGGCCGGCTCACCGACCTGATGCGCAGCGGCAAGCTGTTCCGCGATATCGGCCTGCCCCCGATCAACCCGCAGGACGACCGCGCGATGATCTGCGGCAGCCCGAGCATGCTCGACGAGACCAGCGCGGTGCTGGATGGCTTCGGCCTGAAGATCTCGCCGCGCCTGGGCGAGCCGGGTGACTACCTGATCGAGCGCGCTTTCGTCGAGAAGTGATGCGCACGGTCTGCGCCGGAGCCCGCCTTCAGGCGGGCTTTTTCGTGGCGCTCGGCACCACCTCGAGCACGCGAATCTGTCCGGGTTGCGGGTAGTGCCAGCGCACGTCCACATCCCAGAAACCGGCGCCGTAGCGGCGCTCCGGTTGTGGCTGCTGATAGGCCGGGCGCGGGTCCTGGGCCAGGCATTGCTCGATCAGTTCGACCAGGGGCTCGTCCAGACGCAGGGCGTGCTGGCGGGCCTGGGCCAGGGCCTGCTCCTGCCAATCCACCGCAATCGGCTGTGGCGCGCTGTCGGCGATGGCGTTTGTCGCGTCCGTCACGCAATCGGCATAGGGCACGTAGGGCTTGATATCCAGCACCGGCGTGCCGTCGAGCAGGTCGATGCCGGAAAGCCACAGGCGCCCCGGCTCGACCCTGTCCAGCCTGACCACCGACTGGCCGATGCCGTTGGGCCTGTGGGTGGCGCGGCTGGCGAACACGCCGAGCGACTGGTTGCCGCCCAGGCGCGGCGGCCGCACCTTCAGGCGCGGCTTGTCCTCCAGGGTCTGGTGGAAGAGAAACAGCAGCCAGACATGGCTGACCTGCTCCAGTCCCTGCACGGCCTCGCCCTGGTCGAAGGGCGCAAGCAGCTCCAGAACACCGCGGGCCGCCGGCGCCAACTGCGGCTGGCGCGGGATGGCGAACTTCTCCTTGAAGCAGGAACGCAGGAAACCTATGGGCGATACGGCGTAGGACATGGGCGGGCGATCGGCGGCGGGGGAGGCCCATCTTACCTGCTGCAGACTCCAGTCTTAAGCCCGGGCTAGGCGTACAGCACCAGCAGGCCCCAGGCCAGCAGCAGGAGCCCGGCCAGGCGCGCGAGCCACAGGCCTTGCGGCAGCACTTTCTCCAGCAGCACATAGGCGCCGATCAGGGCCGCCCACAGCAGGTTCATCACCCCGCCAAGAAACAGCAGGCCCATCAGTGCCCAGCAGCAACCCAGGCAATACAGGCCGTGGGCCAGGCCCATACGCCAGCCGCCGGCGATACCGGGACGCCAATGCCCGAGGAGAAACAGCACCGGTCCGCGGCAATGGGCCAGGCAGGCGGCTTTGCCCGGCAGCCACTGGTAGGCGCCGGCGCCGATCAGCAGGCTGGCGCCCAGCCACTGGCTGTCACTGCGCATCTGCGGGTTGAGCAGGGCGAGGCGGTCCAGGCCCCATTGCGCGGCGGTGGCGAGCAGGCTGAAGCCGCCCCACACCAACAGGTAGGCCAGGCAGAACGCCAGCAGGGCCAGCTGTCTGCGCGGCGAGTGCAGCTGCCGGCGCAGCATCTGCTGGTACAGCAGGATCATCGGCACGGCGCTGGGTAACATCATGCCGACCATCATCACCGCCCACATCGCCAGCATCAGCAGAGCATCGGCGGCGCTCCAGGGCATCGGCATGGCGGCCATGGCCATCTCGGGCATGCTGCCGGCCATCCGCAACAGGGCCCACCAGGCCAGCCCCAGCAGTACCAGCAGGCACAGCGCAGTGCTCCACTGGTCGCGCTGCAGCGGCCAGTGGGGCAGCCGCCGAGCAGGCTCGGCGGCGCCAGGAAGTGCGGGCGATTTCAGCGCACCACCCCCTGGCCGGTGAAGTGCAGGCGGGCGAAGTGGCCGTGGCCCTGCTGCGACTGGATCTTGATCGCGCCGTGGGTCTGGTAGCTGCCGCTGGCCATCTGCGCCTCGGTGAACTCGAAGCCGTTGGGCAGTACCAGGCGCGCTTCCTGGGCCTGGCCGCTGACCGGGTTGCGGATCGGTTCACCTGTTACTTCCAGCACCCCAGGGATGCGGGTGTGGGCTTCGCGGCGATCGACATCGACGCTGAACTCGATGGGGACGAACTGCGGCTCGTACAGCTCGCCGAGGGTGCTGGCGAACACAGAGAACACCGTGGCGCCGGGCTCGGTGTCCTCGCCGGCGAGAATCCGCAGCAATGCCTCGCGTTGTTCGGCAGAGGCGCGTTCGTCGATGAACAGCTGGCAGCGGCCATCGCCCTCGTGGATGGCCTTGGGCCAGGCGAAGGTGCCGACCCAGCACAGACCGTCGAGTTGGATGTCTTTGTAGTGCCCCCGGTCGATACGCATCGACACCACGGCCTCGCAGTTGCCGTGGCTGGGCAGGGCGCTGAATTGACAGGGACAGCCCCAGTTGCAGTTGCAGGTAGCGAACTCGACGCCCTGCATGCGCCAGTCAGCCATGCTCATGGCCTTCCTCCCTGCCGCGCTGGCGGCCTGAAGTGGTGACCCCCAATTAGAAGGTTAGCAATGGCGGGACGCCCGGCGGGCGCGGCGGACTAGCGGTTGCCGCGGGGAGCGGGGCCGAATCCGGTTCGGCCTAGGCGCTCAGTGGCGAAGGTCCGAGCCTGCGGTTCAGCCGCGCAGGCGCAGGGTCAGGCCCCGGAGGAAGTTGCGCAGGAACTGGTCGCCGCAGGGACGGTAGTTGCTATGGCCGGACTTGCGGAACAGCGCGCTCATCTCCGGCTTGGACACCGGGCAGTCGACGCTCTGCATGATCGCGTGCATGTCGTCTTCCTTCAGCTCGAAGGCCACGCGCAGCTTCTTCAGCACCATGTTGTTGGTCACCGGCAGCTCGAAGGGCTGCGCCGGATGGCTGTCGTCCTTGCCGCGCTTGAAGTACACCAGGCCGTCGAGAAAATGCGCCATCAGCTCGTCTTCGCAGGCCTGGAAGCCGTCCTCGTCGTCCTTCTTCAGCACCGCGCTGACCTGCTCTGCGGCGACCTGCAGGCCGCTGAGCTGGATGATATCGGCCATCTGCGCGTCGCTGAGGTCGAGGGAGTAGCGCAGGCTGCGCAGCACATCGTTATTGAGCATGGCTTGATTCCTGGAAATAAGGGGAGCCGCACCGGGGCGGGACGGCGGGGGAGGCGGACCTAGAAGCGTTCCTTGGCGGCCAGATAGCGCCACTGGCCGGCTGGAACCTTGGCCATCGGCACGCCGCCGATGCGGATGCGCTTGAGCCCCAGTACCTTGAGGTCGACGCTGTTGCACATGAACACGATCTGACCGGGCTGGGGGTTCTTCAGGGCGAAGCGCAGGCGGGTTTCGTTCTGCCAGCTGACCTTGCAGGGTGGCAGCGGCGTGCCGTTGAAACTCAGGCCGTGGTTCAGGCGCTTGAGCTGGGCCGGACTGAGCTGGCCGCTGACTTCGACCACGTACTCCTGCTCCAGCTTGCCAAGGTCTTCCCGCAGTTTGCGTTCGACGCGCCAGTCCTGGGTCAGCACGTGCAGGCCGTCGGCGCCAGCCTGCAGCGGAGCGCAGGGAGTCAGGCGGGCGAAATGGCCCTTCAGTGGGCGGATGCCGGAGGGGTCATCCGGCCAGTGGCTGGCCGGCCCGAGGGTGGTGGTGGCGCTCGCCGGGGCGTGGCCGCTGGGCACGTGGAGCAGCAGGGTCGCCGGCTCCAGCGGTGCGGCGACGGCGTCCGGGAGCAGCTCGACTTGCTGGTCCAGCACCTTGAACTGCGGTTCGTCCACCACTTCGCCATCGACCAGCACCCAGCCGCCCTGGATATACAGCTCGGCCTCGCGGCGCGAGCAGCCGACCAGTTCGATCAGGCGCTTGGAAAGGCGGACGGGGTCGGTCATGGCAAAGGTCATCGGCAAGGGGAGGGCGGCCATTGTAACTGGCACGGGCCGTGGCACAGGGATAAAAAAACCGCTCCGAGGAGCGGTTTTCTGATCGCCGGCGTTTCAGCCGCCGAGATAGGCGTCGCGCACCTTGGGGTTGGTCAGCAGTTCATGGCCGCTGCCCTGCATGACGATCCGTCCGTTCTCCAGCACATAGCCGCGATCGGCCAGCTTGAGCGCCTGGTTGGCGTTCTGTTCGACCAGGAAGATGGTCACGCCGTCCTTGCGCAGCTGTTCGATGATGTCGAAGATCTGCTGGATGATGATCGGCGCCAGGCCGAGGGAGGGTTCGTCGAGCAGCAGCATCTTGGGCATGCTCATCAGCGCGCGGCCGATGGCGAGCATCTGCTGCTCGCCGCCGGACATGGTGCCGGCGCGCTGGTTGAGGCGTTCCTTGAGGCGCGGGAACAGGTGCAGGACCTTGTCCATCTGCTCGCGGAACTCGCCCTTGGCGGTGAAGAAGCCGCCCATCACCAGGTTCTCCTCGACGGTCAGGCGGGCGAACACCCGGCGCCCCTCGGGGACGATGGCGATGCTCTTGCGCATGATCTCCGGGGTGTCCTTGCCGACCAGTTCCTCGCCCTGGTAGCGGATGCTGCCGCTGGAGGCGTGCGGGTTGCCGCAGAGGGTCATCAGCAGGGTCGACTTGCCGGCGCCGTTGGCCCCGATCAGGGTGACGATCTCGCCCTGGCGAACCTCGACGCTGACGTCGTGGAGTGCCTGGATCTTGCCGTAGAAGGTGGAAACCTTGTCGAAAGTCAGCATGGCTCAGGCCTCCCCCAGATAGGCTTTGATCACGTCCGGGTTGTCGCGGACCTGCTCCGGCGTGCCGTCGGCCAGGGGGGTGCCCTGGTTGATCACGTAGATATAGTCGGAAATGCTCATGACCAGCTTCATGTCGTGTTCGATCAGCAGCACGGTGACGTTGTGCTGGTCGCGCAGCATGCGGATCAGCGCCTTGAGGTCGTCGGTCTCGCGCGGGTTGAGGCCGGCGGCCGGCTCGTCGAGCATGAGGATGCTCGGGCGCGTCATCATGCAGCGGGCGATCTCCAGGCGCCGTTGCTGGCCGTAGGCCAGGGTGCCGGCCGGGCGGTTGGCGAATTCGGTCAGGTCGACCTGCTCCAGCCAATGCGCGGCGTATTCCATGGCCTGGCGCTCGCTCTTGCGGAACGCCGGGGTCTTCAGCAGGCCGGCGATGAAGTTGGTGTTGAGGTGTCGATGCTGGGCCACCAGCAGGTTCTCCACCGCGGTCATTTCCTTGAACAGGCGAACGTTCTGGAAGGTGCGCACCACGCCCCTGTGGGCGATCTTGTGGCCCGGCAGGCCCTCGATCTGCTCACCGTTGAGGCGGATGCTGCCGCTGGTCGGCTGGTAGAAACCGGTCAGGCAGTTGAACACCGTGGTCTTGCCGGCACCGTTCGGGCCGATCATCGACACCACTTGCTTCTCGTTGACGGACAGGCCCACCCCGTTGACGGCCAGCAGGCCGCCGAAGCGCATGGACAGGCCGCTTACTTCTAGAATCGGGCGGCTCATGGTTTCAGCTCCAGGTGCGGGCGCTGCATGGGCAGCAGGCCCTGCGGACGCCAGATCATCATCAGTACCATCAAGGCACCGAACATCAGCATGCGGTACTCGTTGAACTCGCGGGCCAGTTCCGGCAGCAGGATCATCACCACTGCGGCGAGGATGATCCCCAGTTGCGAGCCCATGCCGCCCAGCACGACGATGGCGAGGATGATCGCCGATTCGATGAAGGTGAAGGATTCCGGGGTCACCAGACCCTGGCGGGCGGCGAAGAAGCTGCCGGCGAAACCGGCAAAGGTCGCGCCTAGGGTAAAGGCCGACAGCTTGATCACGGTGGGGTTCATACCCAGCGCCCGGCAGGCGATCTCATCTTCGCGCAGGGCTTCCCAGGCGCGGCCGATCGGCATGCGCAGCAGGCGGTTGATCACGAACAGGGTCAGCAGCACCAGCAGCAGGGCGATCAGGTAGAGGAAGATCACCTTGTTGATCGAGTTGTAGGCAACCCCGAAGTACTCGTGGAAGGTCTGCATGCCTTCGGCGGCCTTGCGCTCGAACGACAGGCCGAACAGGGTTGGCTTGTCGATGTTGCTGATGCCGTTGGGGCCGCCGGTCAGCTCGGTCATGTTGCGCAGCAGGATGCGGATGATTTCGCCGAAGCCCAGGGTGACGATGGCCAGGTAGTCGCCGCGCAGGCGCAGCACCGGGAAACCGAGGATGAAGCCGAAGAACGCCGCCATCAGGCCGGCGATCGGCAGGCACACCCAGAAGCCCAGGCCGTAGTAGTGCGACAGCAGTGCGTAGCTGTAGGCACCCACCGCGTAGAAGCCGACATAGCCCAGGTCGAGCAGGCCGGCCAGGCCCACGACGATGTTCAGGCCGAGGCCGAGCATCACGTAGATCAGGATCAGCGTGGCGATGTCCACCGCGCCGCGGCTGCCGAAGAATGGCCAGGCCAGGGCGATCAGGATCAGCACGAGGACGACCCAGCGCTGGGTGCTCGGCAGGGTGAGGAAGTCACTGGCCTGGCCGGGCACCTTGGGCATGCTGGGCACGCTGGCCCAGGCGGCGCCGATCTGGTCGCGCAGCAGCTGCCAGAAGAACATGGCGAT
Organism: Pseudomonas sp. LPB0260; assembly: GCF_013388395.1. NCBI lineage: Bacteria > Pseudomonadati > Pseudomonadota > Gammaproteobacteria > Pseudomonadales > Pseudomonadaceae > Pseudomonas > Pseudomonas sp. LPB0260. Next base: position 2,560,931 of record NZ_CP058247.1, read on the forward strand.
GGCGCAGGCGGCGATGGTCCAGAGCACGGCGGGGCTGGCGCCCTGCACCTGCAGGCTGATGCCCACGGTGGTCAGCTTCAGGCCGATGACCGGATAGGCCACGGCGATCACCAGCAGGGCGCTGAAGAAGGCGGTCTTGAGGTTGCCGCGATTGATCGAAGTCATACCTTTTCAACCTCCGGACGGCCGAGAATACCGGTCGGGCGGAACAGCAGGACCAGTACCAGCAGGCTGAAGGCCACCACGTCCTTGTACTGGTCACCGAAGATGTCGGCGCCGAAGGCTTCGGCCACGCCCAGTACCAGGCCACCGAGCATGGCGCCGGGGATGCTGCCGATGCCGCCGAGGACCGCGGCGGTGAACGCCTTGATGCCGGCGAGGAAGCCCAGGTGTGGGTTGATCACGCCGTACTGCATGCCCAGCAGAACCGCGGCGACAGCGGCCAGGGCGGCGCCGATGACGAAGGTCAGGGCGATGATGTTGTTGGTGTTGATGCCCAGCAGGTTGGCCATCTTCAGGTCTTCGGCACTGGCGCGGCAGGCGCGGCCGAGGCGCGAACGGGAGATGAACAGGGTCAGGCCGACCATCGCCAGGAAGGTGACGACGAAGATCAGCACCTGGGTGTAGGAGATCACCACGCCGTTCATGGTGCTTTCGCCGAACACGAAGTTGCCCGGCAGCGGGTTGGGGATCGCCTTGTCCTTGGAGTCCTGGGCCAGCAATACCAGGTTCTGCAGGAAGATCGACATGCCGATCGCGGAGATCAGCGGGATCAGGCGGTTGCCGCCGCGCAGCGGGCGATAGGCGACTCGCTCGATACTGTAGCCATAGGCGCTGCAGACGATGATGCTGGCGGCGAAGCCGGCAATCATGATCAGCGGCAGGCTGTCCAGGCCCATCATGGCGAGCAGAGTAATGGCGATGAAGGCTACGTACGAGCCAATCATGTACACCTCGCCATGGGCGAAGTTGATCATGCCGATGATGCCGTAGACCATGGTGTAGCCGATGGCGATCAGGGCATAGGTGCTGCCAACGGTGAGGCCGTTAACCAGCTGTTGCAGGTAGTGATAAAGATCAGGCATTGCCTAACTCCTGGGTCAGCACGCACGGCGGCGCTTGTGGCGCAGCATGAGACCAGAATTCTTCTAATAAACAAAACCCACTGCGGCTGCAGTGGGCTTTGGGTTCAGGCGGGACGCCCCCGGATTAGTGGGTGGCGGCTTCGGACTTGGTGCCGTCCTGGTGCCATTCGTAGACGACGAAGCTGAAGTCTTTCAGATCGCCCTTCTCGTCGAAGGCCAGGGTGCCGGTCGGGGTGTCGAAGCTGTTGGCGCGCAGGGCAGCGGCCACCTTGGCGGTGTCGGTGTCACCGGCCTTGGCGATGCCTTCGGCGATCACCTGTACGGCGGCATAAGCCGGGAACACGAACGGACCAGTCGGGTCCTGGTTCTTGGCCTTGAAGGCCTCGACCAGTGCCTGGTTCTTCGGATCCTGGTCGAAGGACTTCGGCAGGGTCACCAGCAGGCCTTCGGAAGCCTCGCCGGCGATGGCGGAGATTTCCTTGTTACCCACGCCTTCCGGACCCATGAACTTGGCTTTCAGGCCCTTCTCCGACGACTGGCGCAGCAGCAGGCCCAGTTCCGGGTGGTAGCCGCCGTAGTAGACGAAGTCGACGTTGGCCTGCTTGAGCTTGGAGATCATCGCCGAGAAGTCCTTGTCGCCGGCGTTGATGCCTTCGAACAGGGCGACGTTGACACCCTTGCCTTCCAGGGTCTGCTTGACCGCGGTGGCGATGCCTTCACCGTACTGCTGCTTGTCGTGGATGACCGCGACGCTCTTCGGCTTGACGTGGTCGGCAATGAAGTTGCCGGCGGTCGGGCCCTGCAGGCTGTCCAGGCCGATTGTGCGGAACAGCAGCTCGTAGCCACGGGCGGTGATGTCCGGGCTGGTGGAGGCCGGGGTGATCATCAGGATGCCTTCGTCTTCGTAGATGTCGGACGCCGGCTGAGTGGAGCTGGAGCAGAGGTGGCCAACCACGAACTTCACTTCGTCGTTGACGATCTTGTTGGCTACGGCAACGGCCTGCTTCGGATCACAGGCGTCGTCGTACTTCACGCCTTCGAGCTTGGCGCCGTTGATGCCGCCGGCCTTGTTGATCTGCTCGATGGCCATTTCGGCACCGATGAATTGCATCTCGCCGTACTGCGCAACGGCGCCGGTTACCGGACCGGCCATGCCGATCTTGATGGTGTCAGCCGCTACCGAGTAGCTGGCAACGCCGGCCATGGCCATGGCGGCAAACAGTTTGGAAATCTGCTTAGTAGCCTTGTTCATAGTGCTCCACTCTTATTGGTCTTTCATTGTTGTAGTTCTGGCGGCCAAAGCTGCAGAACCGGGTTGTTTCCCCGGCTGTACCCCCGGCAACTGTACCGGTGCAGTGTAGAGCGGCGGTTCTCGCCTTGAAAAGCCGGCTGCTGGGGGCAAAACATCGGGGTGTCGCCTTAATGTAAGGAACGTATAGAAAAACGGCGTGCTTCGACAGCCCTGACAACGCCCTGAATACTTGCCTGGGCGGCGCCCGAAGTTATCATGGCCGCCGACTGAAACCCGGCTTCCACCATAGGGCACACCATGACTGAACAACCTAGCACCCTCTATGCCAAGTTGCTTGGAGAAACTGCTCCCATTCGCTGGCAAGAGCTGCAGCCTTTCTTCGCCCGCGGCGCGTTGTTGTGGGTCGAGGGCGCTCAGGATCTGGTCGCGGTGGCCGAGGCGGTGGCGGAAAACCATCAGGGCAAGGTGGTCGGCTGGTTGCAGGATGGCCTGCTGCGCAAGGTCGACGACAGCCTGGCCGAGGACCTGCTGACGCGTGATCCGCAGCTCTGGGCCGTGGTGGTGGCGCCCTGGGTGCTGGTCCAGGAGCGTGCCGAGCAGCCGCTCTGAACTGTCCCGGTCGGCAGCGATGAGGGCAAAGCGGGCGGCGAGCTACTATGCTCGGGGCTGATCCGCAGAAGGAGCGCCGCCATGTTCCAGCCCGGCCACTTGCACCGCGCCAATCCGGTTGCCACCAGCGATCAACCGGCGTACAGCATCGATCTGTTCTATGAGGTGCGCCAGGATTCGGTCGAGGGCCCGATGTTGCACATGCGCCTGTGCGGAGAGATAGCGGGCAAGCAGTTCGAGGAACAGTTCGAGCTGCACCGAGACACCGCCTTCAACTTCGCCAGCGTCGCCAGCCGTATCGCCCGCAAGCACGGCCTGCCGGCCTCTACCAGCCTGCTGCTGCGTGATCATCAGGAGTACGACCATATGTTCGCCGATATCCGGGCCAAGCTCGGCAGTCATACCGGCGATCCGGTCGATCTCGACCATCTGGAGAAGGATGGCCTGTAAGCGCTAGCCGCTGATCCAGCGCTGGCGCGCCCAGCCGCTGAGGGCGTCGACCCCCAGCACCAGAATCAACATGGCCAGAATTACCGCTGCCGCCTGGGCTTGCTGGAACAGGCTGAGGTGGACGTAGAGCATCTGCCCCAGGCCGCCGGCGCCGACGAAGCCGAGCACGCTGGCCATGCGGATATTGTTTTCCCAGCGGTACAGCGAGTAGGCCAGCAGCTGCGGCCAGACGCCGGGTAGGGTGCCGTAGCAGAATGCCGCGACGGCGCTGCCACCGCCCAGGCGGATAGCCTCGGCTGGCGCGTCCGGGGTGTTTTCCAGGGCCTCGGCGAACAGCCGGCCGAGCACGCCGCAGGTGTGCAGCGCCAGGGCCAGGGTGCCGGCATTCGGCCCCAGGCCTGCGGCCAACACCACCAGGGCCGCCCAGACCAGCTCCGGCACCGCGCGCAGGGCGTTGAGCAGCAGGCGTGCGCCATTGCGCGGCAGCCAGCCGAGGCGTCCGGCGGCCGGCAAGGCCAGGGCCAGTCCCACGACTGCCGCCAGCAGCGTGCCGATGGCGGACATGGCCAGGGTCTCCAGCGCCGCGTCGCCGATCGAACGCAGGTGCCCGGCGGACAGGTCCGGGCGCAGAAAGCTCGCGGCATAGCCGGCCATCTGCTTGGGGTTGTCGCCGCCGAACAGCCCGCCGAGGTCGATGCCCAGGTAGAGGAAGGAAGCGACCACCGCCGCCAGCAGCGCCAGCAGCAGGGCGCCATTGCCCAGATGGCGCTTCACAGCAGTCGCGCCCGCAGCAGGCGGCTGAGCTGGTCGGCCAGCAGCACCAGGGCCAGGAAGGTCAGCAGCATGCTGGCCACCTCGGCGCCGGCGAACATGCGCATCGACAGTTCGATCTGCTGGCCCAGGCCGCCGGCGCCGACGAAGCCCATCACCACCGAGGCGCGGATCGCGCATTCCCAACGGTACACCGTGTAGGAGAGCATTTCCGCCGCGGCGTGGGGCAGCACGCCGTAGGCGAATGCCGCCAGGCGCGGACTGCCGGCCAGCAGCAGGGCGCGGCTGGGGCGCGGGTCGACCGACTCGAAAATCTCCGCATAGACCTTGCCGAGCATGCCGCTGTAGGTGATGGCGATGGCCAGCACGCCGGCGGTGGGGCCGAGGCCGACGGCGCGCACGAACAGCAGCGCCCAGACGATCTCCGGCACGCTGCGCAGCACGATCAGCAGGGCGCGCACCGGCCAGCGCAGCGTCTGCGCCCACCAGGCCGGACGACCGCCGCGGTGCAGTGCAGAGAGGGACAGCGCACGACTGGCCAGCAGCGCGCCGGGCACGGCAATCAGCAGCGCCAGGGCCATGCCGGCGGTGGCGATGGCCAGGGTTTCCAGGGTCGCGCGGCCCAGCAACTGGAGGAACCCGGGATCATGAGCCGGCGGCCAGAAGTCGTGGAGAAAACGCCCCATGTTCGCGGCGTTGTCGCTGTCGAACAGCACGCCCAGGTCCAGCTCGCTGAGACGCAGGCCCGGCCACAACAGCGACAGGGCGAGCAGGGTCAGGGCCAGGCGCGGCAGGGCGGCCGGGTCGCGTGGGGACGGCGTCAGCATCGCGGGATATGGGGGATCGGCTGAGGCGCTGGGGTCGCGGCCGGCGTGGCCTGCAGCTGGTCGTTGGCGTACAGGGCGGCCAGTTGCGCCGGCTGGATCGCCTTGGGCGGCAGGTCGAAGGCGATGCGTCCGTCGCGCAGGCCGATAATCCGTGGAAAGTGGGCCAGGGCCAGGTCCACCGCATGCAGGCTGGCCAGCAGGGTCAGGCCGCGGCTGTCGGCCTCGCGGTTGAGCACCCCCAGGGTGTGCCCGGCGAGCAGCGGGTCCATGGCCGATACCGGCTCATCGGCGAGGATGATTTCCGGCGCCTGGTACAGCGCGCGGGCAATGCCGACGCGCTGCAGCTGGCCACCGGACAGCTGGTCGCAGCGCTCGAACAGCTTCTCCGCCAGGTCCAGGCGGCCGAGGGCCGCGGCCGCGCCGGCGCTGTCGAGCGGATGCAGCAGGCTGAGCAGGCTGCGGGCCAGCGTCCACTGGCCGAGCTTGCCGGCCAGCACGGCGGTGACCACGCGCTGGCGTGGCGGCAGCGGCGGGCTCTGGTGGATCAGGCCGATGCGCGCGCGCAGGCGTTGGCGCTGGCGGGCGCTGAGCTGCCAGGGCTGCTGGTCGAGCACGCTGACCTGCCCGCTGCTGGGCCGCTGGCCGGTGGCGAGCAGGCGCAGCAGGCTGGTCTTGCCCGCGCCGGAGGGGCCGATGATCGCCACCCGTTCGCCGGGCTGGACGCGCAGGTCGATGTTGCTGAGCGCGACCCGGCCGTTGGCGTGGGCCAGGCCCACGCCCTCCAGGCTCAGGCTCACTGCAACAGGCCGGCCGCGCGGGCTGCTTCCTCGATGCCTTGGTAGTTATCCGCCTTGGTTTCGATGAAGCGGCTGGCGCCTTGCAGGTCGAGGATCGCCTTGTGCGCGGGATTGGCCGGGTCGAGGGCGAGGAATGCGCCCTGGAGCTTGTCGCGCAGGGCCGGCTCGAGGCTGCCGCGCACGGTCCAGTTGTAGTCGAAGTAGGGCGGGGTGGTGGCGATCACCCGGACCTTGTCGCTGTCGACCTTGCCGGCGGCGACCAGCTTGTCCCACACCGAGGCATTGAGCACGCCGCCATCGGCCTTGCCGGCCTGGACCCAGGCGGCGGTGGCGTCGTGGGCGCCGGAGTAGGCGATGCGGCTGAAAAACTGCTCGGGCTCGATGCCGTCCTGCAGCATGAAGTAGCGCGGCATCAGGCTGCCGGAGGTGGAGGATACCGAGCCGAAGGCGAAGGTCTTGCCCTTGAGGTCCTGCAGCGACTGCACGGCGGGATCGGCGCTGATGAACTTGCTGGTGAACTTCTCGTCCTCGGCGCGTTGCACCAGGGGAATCGCGTCACCGGTCTTCAGGCGCGCCTGGACGAAGGTGAAACCGCCCAGCCAGGCCAGGTCGATACGCTCGGCGGCGAGGGCTTCGACCACTGCGGCGTAGTCGGTGACCGGGACGAACTCGACCGGCATGCCGAGCTGCTGCTCGAGGTAGGCCCCCAGCGGTTCGAACTTGCGCAGCAGTTCGGTGGGTGCCTCATCGGGGATGGCCGAGACTCGCAGTGCTTCGGCGGCTTGGCTGATGACGCAGGAAAGGGACAGGGCGAGGCCGGCGACGAGCGCCAGGGATTTCTTGAGCTTCATGGGTTCTCCGGTTCAATAGCGGGGAAAGCGGGGGCGGATTATAGGGACATGGGCGCATTTGCGCAGCTTTCATTGGCGGCGCCGACCGTTAAGATGGGCCTTCCGTTGATTTGGGGAATTTGCCACATGACCGCTGCGTTGCCTTCGATCGCCTTCGCCGGCATCGGCCTGATGGGCCTGCCGATGACCCGCCGGCTGCTCGCCGCCGGCTATCCGCTGAGCGTCTGGAACCGTTCGCCGGACAAGTGCGCGCCGCTGCTGCAGCAGGGCGCACGCCGCGCCGCGAAGCCGGCCGATCTGTGTGCCGATGCCGAGGTGGTGCTGCTCTGCCTGGCCAATACCGAGGTGGTGCGCGAGGTGGTGTTCGGCCCCGGCGGCATCGTCGAGGGCGGCAAGCCCGGGCAGGTGCTGCTGGACATGTCCAGCCTGGAGCCGGCGGCGACCCGCGAGATGGCGGCCGAACTGCTGCAGCGCTGCGGCATGCATTGGGTGGACGCGCCGGTGTCGGGCGGTACCGCCGGCGCCGAAGCCGGCAGCCTGGCGATCATGGCCGGCGGGCGCGCGGAGGATGTCGAGCGGGTGCGGCCGATCCTCGCCCACCTGGGCCAGCGTCTCACCCACATGGGCGCGGTCGGCGCCGGCCAGGTGAGCAAGGTGTGCAACCAGATGATCGTCGCCTGCAATGCCCTGGTGATCGCCGAGGTGGTGGCCCTGGCCGAGCGCGCCGGGGTCGACGCCGGGCTGATCGCCCCGGCCCTGGCCGGCGGGTTCGCCGACTCCAAGCCGCTGCAGATTCTCGCCCCGCAGATGGCCAGCAGCCAGTTCGCGCCGGTCAAGTGGCATGTGCGCACCCTGCTCAAGGACCTGGATACCGCGGTCAAGCTGTCCCGCGAGATCGGCTCGGCGACCCCGCTCAGCGGCCTGGCGGCGCAGCTGATGCGCCTGCATGGCAGCCAGGGCAACCTGGAGAACGATCCGGCGACCCTGGTCGAGCTGTACCGCGAGGGCCAGGCATGAAGATCGCCGCCAACCTGTCGCTGCTGTTCGCCGAGGTGCCGCTGATCGAGCGCGTCGTCGCCGCCGCGGCGGCCGGTTTCGATGGCGTGGAGATCCAGTTTCCCTACGAGGTTCCGGCGATTCGCCTGAAGGAGGCCCTGGCGGCGGCGGGCCTGCCGCTGGTGCTGATCAACCTGCCGGCCGGCGACCTGTTGAGCGGTGGCGCCGGCCTGGCGGGCGTGCCGTCGCGCCGCGTGGCGTTCGCCGCGGCGCTGCAGGAGGCCCTGAGCTACGCGGCGATGGTGCGCCCGGCCTGCGTCAATGTGCTGCCGGGACGGCTGGCCGAGGGCGTCAGCCGGGAGCAGGCGCTGGCCACCCTGAGCGATAACCTGCGCCTGGCGGCCGAGGCCTTCGAGCTGCTGCGTATCCGGGTGCTGGTGGAGGCGATCAACCCGTTGGACATGCCCGGCTTCCTGATCAACACGCCACAGCAGCTGGACGAGCTGCTGCGCACGGTCGATCACCCGAACTGCCTGGCCCAGTACGACCTCTATCACATGGCCCGGCAGGGGCTCGATCCGGTTGCGGGAATCGAGCTGCTGGCCGGGCGTATCGGCCATGTGCAGTTCGCCGACTGTCCCGGCCGCGGGGCGCCCGGCAGCGGCAGCCTGGACTTCAGCGCGGCGCTGGCGGCGCTGCGGCGCAGCGGTTATCGCGGTTGGCTGGGGGCCGAATACAACCCCGGTGCGGCGGGCACGCGGGCCGGCCTGGATTGGCTGGCGAGATGGCGCGCGGACGCCTGAGGCTGGAGTCTCAGCCCGGCGGCGGCACGACGGCGGGGGCGTAGCACTCGATGCGATTGCGCCCGCGCTGCTTGGCCCGGTAGAGCACCTGGTCGGCGCATTTCACCAGCTCGCGCAGGCTCTGTCCGGGTTGCCACTGGGCCACGCCAAAGCTGGCGGTAACGCTGATCTGGGCGGCGGTCGGCTCGTTGGAGATCAGGATGCGCAGTTTTTCCGCGATCACCGCGGCATGCTCGAGATTGGTATGCGGCATGAGGATGACGAATTCCTCGCCGCCCCAGCGGCACAGGCAGTCGGATTCGCGCAGCTGCGCCTGGACGCGCTGGGCCACGGCGCGCAGGACCCGGTCGCCGGCATCGTGGCCATGCTGGTCGTTGACCACCTTGAAGTGATCGATGTCGAAGAACAGCAGGCTGAGCGGCAGCCCATAGCGCTCGGCGCGCTTGATCTCGTTGTGCGCCACTTCCTCCAGTTTCAGTCGGGTCCACAGTCCGGTGAGGGGATCGGTGTTGGCCACGCGCTCGAGTAGCAGGTTGCTGTCGCGCAGCTCCTGTTCGGCCTGCCTGCGTCGACTGACCTCCCGGCGCAGGCGCCGGGACAGGCGGGCGAAGCGCAAGGCGACGATCGCCATCAGCAGCAGGGCCAGCGCGGCGCCGGCGATGACCTGGTAGAGCAGGCGGTGATCGGGTTGCGTCATGCCCTGGTAGAGGAAACCGTCGAGATCACTCGAATCCTCGGCCATGCCCAGTTCCACATAGCTGTCGGCGATGGTCTGCCAGCGTCCGGGGTTCATGTGGCCGAGCTGAACCAGCTCCGGCATGATCAGCTTCTTCAGCTCCTCGGCCTCGAAGCGCAGGTGCTCCAGGGTCTTTTCCGGCGCATAGCGCTGCTGGATCAGCAGGATGCTTTCCTCGATGTTGTCCAGGGCGTACTGCCAGCCCTTGAGGCTGGCGTTGACGAAGGCCTCGACCTGCTCGGGGCGCTGCTCGAGCAGCGCCTCACGGGTGGCCAGCACATCGTTGTAGAAGTTGACCCCGTACTCGCGTGGGTTGATCAGGCGATAGTCGACCCCCTGCTGTTTGAGCCAGTACGGCTCGTTGGAGGTGTAGCCGTCGTAGGCGTCGGTGCGACCGTCGACCAGGTCCTGCGGGTCGAAGCCGGTCGGGCTGATCTGCAGGCGGTCGAGGTCGATGCCTTCGCGCAGCAGGGTGATGCGCAGCTCGGCGCTTTCCGGCGGCTCGAGCAGCATGGCGCGTTTGCCGGCCAGGTCGTGGACCGTGTAGATGCCCGAATCGGCGCGGACGATCCACACCACCGGCGAGGTCTGCATGATCGCCGCCAGCGCCACCACCGGCTTGCCGCGCAGGCGGGCGATGACCAGGCCGCTGTTGGCGATGGCGAAATCGACCTCGCCGGCCAGCAGGGCGCCGATTGGCCTGGCGGCCTGGGGGCCGCCCGGGAGGATCTGCACATCCAGCCCGGCCTGGCGGTAGAAGCCTTTCTCCAGGGCCATGTAGTAGCCGGCGAACTGGAACTGGTGCAGCCAGCGCAGTTGCAGGCGCAGTTTTTCCGCTGCCAGCGCTTCGAATGGCCAGAGCAACTGGGTGATGAGCAGACCGATGGCCAGCCATAGCGAACGGCCGGCGGCAGGCGCCGAGGGCTGGATGGCAAGCTGGCTGGCAATGGGTACTGACATGAAGGCCCGTCGCTGGTCTGGCGTTTTGATGCCTGCTATGACGATGGACAGCGAACGCCATGGCGTCAACCGGCCGGCGTTCAGCGACAGCGCGTCAGCAGGGGCAGGGATTCGGCCGCAGCCGGCTGCTGGCGCAGGAAGTCCAGCAGCTGCAGCAGCGGCAATGGCCGGCTGAGCAGGTAGCCTTGCAGGTAGTCGCAACCATGTTCCTGGAGGAAGGCCAGCTGTTGCGGAGTCTCCACCCCTTCGGCGACGACCTTCAGGTGCAGGGTGTGGGCCATGGCGATGACCGCCTGGATGATCTCCATGTCCTGGCGCGAGGCCGGGACGTCCTGGATGAAGGAGCGGTCGATCTTCAGGGTGTCGAGGGGCAGGCGCTTGAGGTAGGCCAGCGAGGAGTAGCCGGTGCCGAAATCATCGATGGACAGGCTCACGCCCAGCTCGCGGATCTGCTGCAGCAAGGCGACGGCGCGGTTGATGTTGCCCATCAGGGCGTTCTCGGTCACCTCCAGTTCCAGGCGTTGGGCGGCGACCCCGGAGCTGCCCAGGGCATCGCGCACCTCCTTGAGCAGTTCCTCCCGGCCCAGGTTCAGCGCCGAGCAGTTCACCGCGACGCGCAGCTGCGGGTAGCCGGTATCGCCCAGCAGGCAGAGGTCGCGGCAGGCGCGCAGCAATACCCAGGCGTCGAGTTCGCCGATGAAGCCATTGGCTTCGGCGATGCCGACGAAGCGGTCCGGGGTCAGCAGGCCGTGCTCCGGGTGCTGCCAGCGCACCAGGGCCTCCAGCTTGCTCACCTGGCCGCTGTGCAGGTCGAGGATCGGCTGGTAGTACAGCAGCAGGCCCTGGTCGCGTTGCAGCGCGGTGCGCAGTTGCTCTTCCAGCTGCAGTTCGAAGCTGGCCTTGATCTTCAGTGGCGCGCTGAAGAACTGGGCGTTGTTGCGGCCGCTGCCCTTGGATTGGTAGAGGGCGAGGTCCGCGTGCTTGAGCAGCTCCTCGCAGCTTTCCCCGTCCTTGGGGAACAGGCTGATGCCGATGCTGGTGCTCATCACCATGCTGCGTCCGGCCAGGACCACCGGCTCCTTGATGCGCTGCATCACCCGCTGCGCCAGGTGCCGCGCTTCGTCGTTGTCGATCAGGCTGGCGATCACGCAGAACTCGTCGCCGCCGAAGCGGGCGATCACGTCGTTGCCGCGCAGCACGCCGCGGATGCGCTCGGCGAACACCCTGAGCATCTCGTCGCCGGCGGCATGGCCGAGGCTGTCGTTGATCCGTTTGAAGTGATCGATGTCGAGGAACATCACCGCCAGCGGCGTACCCCGCTGCCGATGCTCCTGGATCTTCTCGGCAAAGGCCTCCTCCAGGCCCTGGCGATTGAGCAGGTCGGTCAGGCTGTCGAACTGGGCGACCTGTTGCAGCGAGGCGCGCGCGTGGTCGAGCTGGGTCAGCAGCGAGCTGACCTGCAGCTGTTCGCGCTCCTTGTGCTCCTGCTTGCGGTCGGCCCAGGTCGCGGCCAGGCTGGCGCCGATGCTCAGCAGGGCCACGCTGCCGACGGTCAGAGCCAGTTGCAGGGCATTGGCGGCGCCCTGCTGGTGCAGGGCGGTGCCCAGTGGCACCGCCAGGCTCAGCGAGGCCATGCCGACAAAATGCATCAACGCCATGGCCAGGCCCAGTAGCGCTCCGGCGGCGCCCTGGCAGAGCGTGCGCCGCTCGCCGCGCAGCTGGCGGGCATGCCGGTTGAGCAGCAGCGCGGCGAAACTGCAGGCCAGGGTCAGCGCCACGGCCAGGGCCAGCAGCCAGGGTTGGAAGTACAGGGTGGCGGTCGAGCGTACGGCGTTCATGCCGCCGTAATGGCTGGCCGTGATGCCCAGGCCAATGCACAGGGCGGCGAGCGCGCACTGCCGCGTGCCCAGTTGGCGCTGATCCAGCAGGTGCATCGCCAGCAGCGCCGGAACGAAGGCTGCGAGCAGCGCGAGGAGGGTGGTCGGCAGGTCGTAGCGGATGGCAATCGGTGCCTGCAGGGCCAGCATGGCGATGAAGTGCAGCGACCAGGCGCCGCCGGCCAGGCCCAGGGCGCCCATCCAGCACCACAGGCTGCGGGTGCCTGGGCGCTGGCAACCGTGGGCGCGTTCGGCCATGTCCAGGGCGGCGTAGCCGGCGGCGGCGGCCACCAGGCAGGCCAGCGCCACCAGCCAGGGGTTGTGGGTGAGTTCGAGGATCAGCTGGCCGCCGTGGGGGATGTCAGAGGTCAATCGCAGGTAAAGCCAGTCCATAGCGTGCTCTCTCCCTTACACCTGTCGATGGGGGGTCGCGTCATGCCGTCAGTATAGTGAGGGCCCTTGTCCGACAAGGGGGGATGGGGCAATGGTCGTGACTTTTTGGCGATCAGGCTTATCGCCATTCGATCCAAGAGTCTGGCCCTCGGCGGCCGGCGCTGCACCGCAGAAACGCGACAGGCCCGCATAGGCGGGCCTGTCGTGTCGAGCGGGCGGGACGTTTAGCCGGCCACCAGTACGCGGATCGCCTCCAGGCGCAGGGCCGCCTTGTCGAGCATGGCCAGGCCCTGTTCGCGCTGCTGGCGCAGGGCGTTCAGCTCGTCGTCGCGCACGCTGGGGTTGACCGCCTGCAGGGCGGTCAGGCGCGCCAGTTCCTCGTCGACCTCGGCGGCCAGGCGACGCTTGGCCTCGGCGACCCGCTCGGCGTGACGCGGGGCGATCTTGTCCTCGCCGGCGTTGATCAGCGGGCTCAGGGCATCGCGCTGGGCCTGGACGAACTTGTTGGCGCTGGCCCGCGGCACGCTTTCCAGCTGGTCGTTGAGGGTCTCGAAGGCGACCTTGCCGGCCAGGTCGTTGCCGTTGGCGTCGAGCAGGCAGCGCAGCGCCGCCGGCGGCAGGTAGCGGCCGAGCTGCAGGGTGCGCGGCGCCACCACCTCGCTGACGTAGAGCAGCTCCAGCAGCACGGTGCCAGGCTTGAGCGCCTTGTTCTTGATCAGCGCGACGCCGGTGTTGCCCATGGAGCCGGAACGCACCAGGTCCATGCCGCCCTGCACCATGGGGTGTTCCCAGGTGAGGAACTGCATGTCCTCGCGGGCCAGGGCCTGGTTGCGGTCGTAGGTGATGGTCACCCCCTCGTCGCTGCCCAGGGGGAAGCTGGCGTCCAGCATCTTCTCGCTGGGGCGCAGGATCAGGGCGTTTTCCGAGTGGTCCTCGCTGTCGATGCCGAAGGCGTCGAACAGCGCTTCCATGTAGATCGGCAGGGCGAACTGGTCGTCCTGCTCGAGGATCGCCTCGACCAGCGCCTCGCCCTCGCCGGCGCCGCCGGAGTTGAGTTCCAGCAGGCGGTCGCGGCCGGCGTGCAGTTCGCTCTCCAGGCGCAGGCGCTCCGCCTTGGCGTCGTCCACCAGGCGCTGCCACTGCTCGTCGTCGCCGCCTTCGAGCAGCGGCAGCAGGCGGGCGCCGAACTGGTGCTGCAGGGCGTTGCCGGTAGGGCAGGTGGCGAGGAAGGCGTTGAGGCCCTGGTGGTACCAGTGGAACAGGCGTTCCTGGGGGCTGTTTTCCAGGTAGGGCACGTGCAGCTGGATGCGGTGCTTCTGGCCGATGCGGTCGAGGCGGCCGATGCGCTGCTCGAGCAGGTCGGGGTGGGCTGGCAGGTCGAACAGCACCAGGTGGTGGGCGAACTGGAAGTTGCGACCCTCGCTGCCGATTTCCGAACAGATCAGCACCTGGGCGCCGAATTCCTCGTCGGCGAAGTAGGCGGCGGCGCGGTCGCGCTCGAGGATGCTCATGCCCTCGTGGAACACCGTGGCGGGAATGCCCTTGCGCACACGCAGGGCGTGCTCCAGGTCCATGGCGGTCTCGGCGTGGGCGCAGATCACCAGGACCTTGAACTTCTTGAGCATCTTCAGGGTGTCGATCAGCCACTCGACCCGTGGGTCGAAGTGCCACCAGCGCTGCTCGTCGTCGACCTCGGGCTGGGCCTGGAAGCTGACCTCGGGGTAGAGGTCAGGGTGCTCGCCGATCGGCAGCTCCATGTACTCGTCCGGGCTCGGCAGCGGGTAGGGGTGCAGCTCGCGCTCGGGGAAGCCCTGCACCGCCGCGCGGGTGTTGCGAAACAGCAGGCGGCCGGTGCCGTGGCGGTCGAGCAGCTCGCGCACCAGGCGCGCCGCGGCTTCCTGGTCGCCATCGTTGACCGCGGCCAGCAGGCCTTCGCCTTCCATGCCGAGGAAGTCGTGGATGGTGCGGTGTGCGGTGGTCGACAGCTGGCCCTTGTCCAGCAGCTCCTGCACCGCCTCGGCGACCGGGCGGTAATGGGCGCTCTCGGCGCGAAAGGCCTCCAGATCATGGAAACGGTGCGGGTCGAGCAGGCGCAGGCGGGCGAAGTGGCTGTCCTGGCCGAGCTGTTCGGGAGTCGCGGTGAGCAGCAGCACGCCGGGGATGACGCCGGCCAGTTGCTCGACGAGGGCGTATTCCGGGCTGGCATGCTCCGGATGCCAGACCAGGTGGTGGGCCTCGTCGACCACCAGCAGGTCCCAGCCGGCGGCGAACAAGGCATCCTGGGCGCGCTCGTCCTCGCGCAGCCACTCCAGGGCGACCAGGGCCAGCTGGGCGTCCTCGAAGGGGTTGCTGGCGTCGCTCTCGATGAAACGCTCGGCGTCGAACAGCGCCACCTCGAGGTTGAAGCGCCGGCGCATCTCCACCAGCCACTGGTGCTGGAGGTTCTCCGGCACCAGGATCAGCACCCGGCTGGCGCGGCCGGTGAGCAGCTGGCGATGGATCACCAGGCCGGCCTCGATGGTCTTGCCCAGGCCCACTTCGTCGGCCAGCAGCACCCGCGGGGCGATGCGATCGGCCACTTCGCGGGCGATGTGCAGCTGGTGGGCGATGGGTTGCGCGCGGGCGCCGCCCAGGCCCCAGAGCGGTGACTGCAGCTGCTTGCTGGTGAACTCCAGGGTGCGGTAGCGCAGGGCGAACCAGGGCAGCGGGTCGATCTGGCCGGCGAACAGGCGATCGCTGGCCAGGCGGAACTGGATGAAGTTCGACAGCTGGGTTTCCGGCAGGCTGATGCTTTCGTGCTGGCCATTGAGGCCGTGGTAGACCAGCAGGCCGTCGATGTCCTCGACCTCCTGCACGGTCAGCTTCCAGCCCTCGAAATGGGTGATCTCGTCGCCCGGGGCGAAGCGCACGCGGGTCAGCGGGGCATTGCGCGCAGCGTACTGGCGGGTCTCGCCAGTGGCCGGGTAGAGCACGGTGAGCATGCGGCCGTCCTGCATCAGGATGGTTCCCAAGCCCAGCTCCGCTTCGCTGTCACTGATCCAGCGTTGCCCCGGTTCGTATTGCGCCATGCCTGTCTCCCCGCGTAAAAAAGCCGGCTATGGTAACGGAACGTCGGGCCCAGGCCAAAGGCGCAATACACCTGCCAGGCACTTAACGGCGTCGCCCGAGTCGAAAGTGTAGTTAGGCTGCTCTCAAGTCGGCGTGCAGCTGGCCGACAGCCTGACCAAAGGAGGGCGTAATAACGTGCTACCCCCCATCCCCCACAGCCTGGCACCGGTCACGGTGCAGCGGGACGTGATCAAGCCCAAGCCCGAGGTGCCGCCGGTGACGCCGGCGGCCGAGGGGGCCAAGGAAAGCGGCGTCAGCCTGGACAAGCGCCACCCGCAGGAGGCCGCCGAGCTGCTGCGCGAAGAGCAGCGCCAACGCCAGCGGCGCGGCTACAGCGCCGAAGAGCTGGCCGAGGGCGAGGTGGAGCAGGAGGATGCGCCACTGCTCGACGAGCTGCCGCGCCAGGGCCTGTGGGTGGATGTGGAGGTCTGAGCCGCGCACAATGCCGGCATCCACCCGACGCTTTTACCGACGAATCACCAGTGAGCCTGTTCCCCGATACCCCGTTGCAGTTGGCCGATGCCCAGTTGGACTTCCAGCCGGGCTGGCTCGACGCGCCGACGGCCGACAGCTGGCTGGGCCAGCTGCTGCAGGAAACGCCCTGGCAGCAGCCGCAGCTGCGCCTCTACGGGCGCCTGCACCCGGTGCCGCGCCTGGTGGCCTGGTACGGCGATGCCGAGGCGAGCTACCGCTATTCCGGCCTGATCCACCGACCGCTGCCCTGGACGCCGCTGCTGGCGCATATCCGCCAGCGCCTGGAGGCGGCGGTGGGGCAGCCGCTCAACGGCGCGCTGCTCAACTACTACCGCGATGGCCAAGACTCCATGGGCTGGCACAGCGACGACGAGGCGGAACTGGGCGCCAACCCGTTGATCGTCTCGCTCAACCTGGGCGGCACCCGGCGCTTCGACCTGCGCCGCAAGGGGGGCTCGGGCATCGAGCACTCCCTGGAGCTGGGCCACGGATCGCTACTGGTCATGGCCGGCCCGACGCAGCATTATTGGCAGCATCAAGTGGCGAAGACGCGCCGGCCCAGCGCGCCGCGTCTGAACCTGACCTTTCGCCTAATCCGGTCGCCCGCATGAGCAAAGACGAAAACCTGATCGATTTCAGCGCCGAGCGCGACAAGCGCATCCATGACCTGCACGACAAGCGCCTCGACGAGATGCGCCAGAAGTTCGAGCAGGTGCTGCCGTTGGCCAAGGCCAGGAAGAAGGCCAAGGGCAAGCCGAAGAAGCGCTGAGTCGCCGCGTCAGCCAAGCCGATCCGTTGATCTGGATCAGCTTTTCCCCGCCTGTTGTTATCCCGCCTCACGGGCCCTTGACCTGGATCAAGGATCGCCCTGCTGCCCCTGCTAACTTGCCGTCATCGCGACAGGCTCAAGACAGGAGGCCAGCATGTTCATCGATGTGGTAGTTCTCGCCGGAGTCGGCACCGTCGGCCTGATGCTGGCCTTCTTCGCCGGCGTCGGTTATTTCATCTGGAAGGATTCGCACGGGCGCAAGCAGGGCTAGTTGCGCCGAAGGGGCACAGGCACGCAAGGCAATTCGGGCGACTCAGGTCGCCCTTTTTTTTGTTGCCGGGCACTGCCGGCACTCCCGCTAGTCGAGGCGCTTGCTGACCCGCAGCACCGCGACGCCCAGCATCAGCACGGTGAATGCCAGCAGCGCCAGCATTTCCGGCCAGAGTTCCAGCAGGCCGGCGCTGCGCAGCATGATGCCGCGCGCCAGGCGCAGGAAGTGGGTCAGCGGCAGCAGCTCGGCGAACCACTGTGCGGCCCGGGGCATGCCGGCGAAGGGGAACATGAAGCCGGACAGCAGGATCTGCGGCAGGAAGGTGAAGAAGGCCATCTGCATGGCCTGGAACTGGGTGCGCGCCAGGGTCGAGAGGAATACCCCGAGGGCCAGGCTGGCGACGATGAACAGCAAGGCGGCGCCGTACAGCTGCAGCAGCGAACCGCGCACCGGCACGGCGAACAGCAGGCCGCCGACCAGCAGGATCACCGTTACCTGAATCAGGCCGATGCCGACGAACGGCAGGACCTTGCCCAGGGTCAGTTCCCAGGGCGACAGCGGCGTGGCGATCAGCATCTCCAGGTTGCCGCGTTCGCGCTCGCGCACCAGGGCGATGGCGGTGAACATCACCAGGGTCATGGTGAGGATCACCCCGATCAGCCCCGGCACCGTATTCAGCGCGGCGCGCCGCTCGGGGTTGTAGAAATTGACCACCTCCACCGCCTGGCGGTTGCCCCAGCCCGGCAGCGGATAGGCCGCCAGCTGCCGGGCCGAGGCCTGCACGCTCTGGTCCGATCCGTCGACCAGCAGCTGCAGCGGCGGGCGCTCGCGGCGTTGCAGGCGGGTCTCGAAATCCGCCGGCAGCACCAGGGCGGCGCTGATCTTGCCCTGGCGCAGCAGGTCGTCCAGCTGCTGTGGGCTGTGGGCCCGATAGCGCAGCTCGAGCACCTGGCTGGAGCCGATCTCCGCCACCACCTCACGCGCGCGCGCCGTGCCGGCCTGGTCCAGCACGGCGGCGTCGATGCCGCGCACGTCCATGTTGATGGCATAGCCGAACAGCACCAGCTGCAGCAGCGGGATGCCGACGATCATGGCGAAGGTCAGGCGGTCGCGGCGCAGCTGGCGCAGCTCCTTGATGACGATCGCACTCAGCCGGCGCAGGTTCATCGGCGTGCCTGCACGGGTTGCTGGGTGACGCTGACGAAGACGTCCTCGAGGTTGGCCGGGGCCTCCTGCAGGCGGGCGTCGATCCGCGCGTCGTCCAGGCGCGCGGCAACCGCGGCGCGGGCGTCGGCACCGGCCACCAGCACCCGCAGGCTGGCGCCGATCTGCGCCATGGCCAGCACCTGCGGGCAGCCCTGCAGCGCGCGCTGGGCCTGGCGCGGCTGCGCGCACTGGATCAGCAGCGGCCGGCCTGGCAGGGCGTCGAGCAGCTCGCGCGGGCTGCCATCGGCGACCAGGCGGCCGTCATCGAGGATACCCAGGCGGGTACAGCGCTCGGCCTCGTCCATGTAGTGGGTGGACACCAGCAGGGTGGTGCCGGCCTCGGCCAGCTCGAACAGCGAATCCCAGAACTCGCGGCGCGACTGCGGGTCGACCGCGCTGGTGGGCTCGTCCAGCAGCAGCAAGTCGGGCTGGTGCAGCACCGCGCCGGCCAGGGCCAGGCGCTGCTTCTGCCCGCCACTGAGGGTGCCGGCCATCTGCCGGCGGCGGTCGGCCAGCCAGTAGCGCTCCAGCAGCTGCTCGATGCGCGGCCGAGCCGCAGCCTTGCTCAGGCCCTGGACGGCGGCGAGAAACTGCAGGTTCTCCAGCACGCTGAGGTCCTCGTACAGCGAGAACTTCTGGGTCATGTAGCCGATGCGCCGCTTCAGCGTCTCGGCGTCGCGGGGGATCTGGCAGCCGAGCACCTCGATCTCCCCGGCGCTGGGCAGCAACAGGCCGCAGAGCATGCGGATGGTGGTGGACTTGCCGGAGCCGTTGGGGCCGAGGAAGCCGAACACCTCGGCGCGGCGCACCTCCAGGTCGAGTCGGTCGACCGCGCTCAGGGTGCCGAAGCGCTTGCTCAGGCCGCGGCAGCGGATCACCGCGTCTGCGCTACTCATGGTGCTGGCGCTCGGCGCGCAGGGGCAGGCCGGCCGGCAGGCGGCGCGCCGCCTCGCCCTGCAGGCGCAGTTCGGCGCGGTACATCAGGCGGCTGGCGTCGTCGCCGCTGAGGGCGAAGTAGGGGGTGAAGCTGGCCTCGCTGCGGATGCTGCCGACTATGGCGGTGAACGGCTGGGCGACGCCCTCGACCCGCACCTGCAGGCTGTCGCCCAGGGCGATGCCCGCGCGCTGGCTGGCGGGGATGTAGACCCGCGCGTAGGGCTGCTCGCCGACCAGCAGGCTGACCAGTTCGGCGCCACGCGGCGGCTGGTCGCCGGGCTTGAACGGCAGGGCGTCGACCCGGCCGGCGCGTGGCGCGTGCAGGCGCAGGCGCTGGCCCTCGAGCCGCAACAGCTCCAGGCTGGCGCGGGTGCCCTGCAGGCGCGCGGCAGCCTGTTCCAGCTGTTCGGGGCGGGTGCCGTTGCTCAGTTCGCGCAGCTGGGCGTCGGCCGCACGGCTGGCCGCGCGGGCCTGGTCGCGGCTGGCGCGGGCGCGATCCAGCTCGGCATCGGCGAGCAGGCCGCGCCGGTGCAGGGTGGCGCTGCGCTGGAAGCTGCGTTCGGCATCGACCTGGGCGGCGCGGTTTCGCGCCAGGCGGGCCTGGGCCGCCTCGATGCTCTCCAGCCGCGCGCCATTGCTCAGCTCGCGCAGGCGCGCCTCGGCGCCGGCGACTTCGGCGCGGGCCTGGGCGATGCGCGCGTCCTGGCGCCGCGGGTCCAGCTCCAGCAGCAGCTGGCCGGCCGCGACCCGCTCGCCCTCGACCACGTGCCAGCGCAGCACGGGTTCCGATAGCTCGGCCGGCAGGCCGATACGGTCCCATTCCAGGGTGCCGAGCAGCACCGTCTCGCCCGCGCGCTCGCAGCTGCCGAGGAGGGTGAGCAGCAGCAGGCCCGGCAGCAGTCTGGGCATTTCAGGCCTCCATCCCGCGTTCGAGCAGGGCCAGGGTGTGGGCGACCAGCGCCTCGTCACCGATCTGCGGGTTGGCGAAGATGCCGCGCCATAACGGCGCGGCGGCGTAGGGCAGCATGGTCAGGCCGATCAGCGAGACCACCAGCAGGCGCGGGTCCAGGTCCGGGTTGAGGGCGCCGCGGGCCTGGGCGGCGGCGAAGCGCTGGGCCAGCAGCAGGGGGATCAGCGGGGCGATGCGTTGGCTCAGCTGTTCGCGCAGCATGCCGCCCTCGCAGAGAATCTCGCGCACCCACAGCGGCGGAATCCACGGGTGCTCGATCACCATCTCGCTCATGCCGCGGACGAAACGCCCGACCAGTTCACGGGGGTCGTCGCCGGCCTGCTGCAGGCCGCTGGCGACGCCGCGGATCAGCGGCAGGAAGCGCTCCTCGATCATCGCCTCGACCAGGCGCGTCTTGTTGCCGAAGTAGTAGTTGACCAGGGCCGGGGTGACCCCGGCCTGCTCGGCGATGCCGCGCAGGCTGGAGGCCTTGATGCCGGCATGGGCGAAGGCCTCCACGGCGGCATCGAGCAGGCGTTCGCGCTGCTGGGGGGCATCGCCGCTGGGCCGGCCAGGTGAGCGGGGGCGGGACATGCGCGGCTCCGGGGTCGCGGCGTTTATTTAAATATAAGTTTAATTAAACGCCGCGAACGGGCCGGGTCATCTGCCGAACGGCAGTCTGCACGCCGTGGGCGCGATCAGGCAGGGGAAGGGCAGGCGGCTGGGCACCCCACTAGAGGTGTCCAGCCGGGGGCGCCCAGCCGGGGGCGCCCAGCCGGGGACGCCCAGTCGGGGGCTAGGCGCCCCCGGGAACGACTCAGCGGGTGCCGAGGAAGTCGCGCTTGCCGACCGCGACGCCGTTGTGGCGCAGGATGGCGTAGGCGGTGGTGTAGTGGAAATAGAAGTTGGGCAGGACGTGGTCGAGGAGGAAGGCCTGGCCCTGGAAGTGGGTTTCCTTGTCGCGGCGCTTGAGGGTCACGGTGCGCTCTTCGCTGCCGTCGATCTGCCCGGGACTGACGGCCTGGAGGAATTCCAGGGTCTTGGCGATGCGCGCCTGCAACTCGGCCAGGGTGGTTTCGTCGTCGGCATGGCTCGGCGGTTCGACGCCGGCCAGCAGGGCGACGCCGGCCTTGGCGCCGTCGCAGGCGATCTGCACCTGGCGGCTCAGGGGAAACATGTCGGGCGCCAGGCGCGCGTTGAACAGCACGCTCGGGTCGAACTTGCGCGCCTCGGCGTCGGCCGCGGCGAGGCCGAGAATGGTCGACAGGTTGTTAAGCTGGCGGACGAAGACCGGGATGGACGCTTGGTACATGGACAGGGACATGGAGCTCTCCAGGGAGGTGCGTGGGATGCGGCGAGGAAGAAGACAGACCGCCGTTGTGGCGGTCTGTCGACAGGTGTGCGGGTTAGACCGGGAAGTTTGCCCCGGGTTGCCCGCAGGCTAGCCGATGTGGATCGGCGGCAGTTCGGTCAGCTCCACGGTCTGCTGCTTGCGCGGGGCGAGAATCTCGGCCTCGCCATCGACCACCAGCTCGTCGCGCTGGTTGAACACCCGGGTGGCGATGCGCACGCGGAACTTCGGCAGTTTCTCGAGGATTTCCAGGCGCACGGTGAGGGTGTCGCCGAGTTTCACCGGCAGGGTGAAGCGCATGGTCTGGCCCAGGTAGATGGTGCCGGGGCCGGGCAGTTCGCAGGCCACCGCCGCGCTGATCAGGGCGCCACTGAACATGCCGTGGGCGATGCGCTCCTTGAACATGGTGCCGGCCGCGTACTCGGCATCCAGGTGCACCGGGTTGTGGTCGCCGGACATCGCGGCGAACAGCTGGATATCGCGCTCCTCGACGGTCTTGCTGTAGCTGGCGGTCTGGCCGACCTCGAGGGCTTCGTAGGGCGTGTTGCTGGTCTGGGTCATGAGATCTCCTTGGCTTTGCGTGTGCGGTGGCGGCTGTGGTTCAGGGCTTGGTTCAGCCAGCCGATCAGGTAGGCGGTCACCTCGTCGCGGTTGCGCTCGTTGAGCAACTCGTGGCGGGCGTCCGGGTAGGTTTTCAGCTGTACCCGCTTGAGGCCGGCTTGTCGCAGGGCTTCGGACAGGTCGCGCAGGCGCTTGCCGGCGCTGACCGGGTCGTGATCGCCGCCGATCACCAGCAGCGGCAGGTCGCTGTCGATCTGCTCGAGGTGCTGGGTCTGGCTGATGTGCTGCAGGCCGCCGAGCAGGTCGAGCCAGAGCTGGTTGGTGCAGAGGAAGCCGCACAGCGGGTCGTCGATGTAGTTGTCCACCTCCCTGGGGTCGCGGCTCAGCCAGTCGAACGTCGTGCGGTTGGGCTTGAAGGCCTTGTTGAACGAGCCGAAGGACAGCAGGTCGATCAGCCTGCTGCGGCCATGGGCGCCCTGGCGCCAACGCTCGAAGCGCGCCACCAGGCGGGCCAGGCGATAGAGCCAGATCGGCTGGTAGTTGGAGCCCGAGAGTATGGCGCCCTGCAGGCTGCAGCTGTGGTGCATCAGGTAGGCCTGGCCGATGTAGCTGCCCATGCTGTGGCCGAGCAGGAAGATCGGTGTCTGCGGGTGGCGCTGGCGGATATGGTGGTTGAGGCAGGCCAGGTCGCCAATCACCAGGTTCCAGCCGTTGTCGTCGGCATAGTGGCCGAGGCGGCCGTGGCTGGCGGTCTGGCCATGGCCACGCTGGTCGTGGGCGAACAGCTCGTAGCCGGCCGCCGTCAGCGCGCCCCCCAGGCGGTCGTAGCGGCCGCTGTGCTCGGCCATGCCGTGGGCCAGCATGATCACGGCCTTGGGCGGCGCCTCCGGCGACCAGCGGTTCACGTACAGGGGCGTTGCATCACTGCTGTTCAGCCAGAATGCTTCGTGGTGCATGGCGAATCCTTGAGCCTGCGGGAGTCGGCATTGTAGAGGCAGGCCCCGGGCTTTCCCAGCCGCACGAGCGGATCGAGGATTCACGCGATCTATGACGATCGTACCAGTCTTTCCGTGCCGTACTGGAACTGTTAAGTTCGACGCAGATCCTGGCGTGACTCGGCAAGTTCTTGCGCGGTCCCGCTTGGCAGGGGAAATCATCTCGAGGAAGAGGACAATAATAAATGCAGCCTGATTTCTGGAACGACAAGCGCCCGGCCGGCGTACCCAGCAACATCGACCTGGACGCCTACAAATCGGTGATCGAGGTGTTCGAGCGCTCTTGCAAGAAGTTCGCCGACCGCCCAGCCTTCACCAACATGGGCGTGACCCTGACCTATGCCGAGCTGGACCGTCTGTCCGCCGCCTTCGCCGGCTACCTGCAGAAGCACACCGACCTGCAGCCCGGCGACCGCATCGCCGTGCAGATGCCCAATATCCTGCAGTACCCGGTCGCCGTGTTCGGTGCCATGCGCGCCGGGCTGATCGTGGTCAACACCAACCCGCTGTACACCACCCGGGAGATGCGCCACCAGTTCAAGGACGCCGGCGTGCGTGCGCTGGTCTACCTCAACATGTTCGGCAAGCTGGTGCAGGAGGTGCTGGGCGATACCGAGATCGAGTACCTGATCGAGGCCAGGATGGGTGACCTGATGCCGAGCCTGAAGGGTTGGCTGGTCAATACCCTGGTGAAGAAGGTCAAGAAGATGGTGCCGGACTACCAGCTGCCCCAGGCCGTGCCGTTCAAGCAGGCGCTGGCCGAGGGGCACGGCTATGACATCAAGCCGGTGAAGGTCGGCCATGACGACATCGCGGTGCTGCAGTACACCGGCGGCACCACCGGGGTGGCCAAGGGCGCGATGCTGACCCACGGCAACCTGGTGGCCAACATGCTGCAGGTCAATGCCTGCATGTCGCAGCTCGGCGCTGACGGTACGCCGCTGATGAAGCCGGCCCAGGAAGTGATGATCGCGCCGCTGCCGCTGTACCACATCTATGCCTTCACCGCGAACTGCATGTGCATGATGGTCAATGGCAACCACAACGTGCTGATCACCAACCCTCGGGACATCGCCGGCTTCGTCAAGGAGCTGGGCAAGTGGAAGTTCTCCGCGCTGCTGGGCCTCAACACCCTGTTCGTCGCCCTGATGGACCACCCGAAGTTCAAGGACCTGGATTTCTCCCACCTCAAGCTCACCAACTCCGGCGGCACCGCCCTGGTCAAGGCCACCGCCGAGCGCTGGCAGGCCATGACCGGCTGCGCCGTGACCGAGGGCTATGGCCTGACCGAGACCTCGCCGGTGGCCAGCGCCAATGGCTATGGCGACAAGGCGCGCCTGGGTACGGTCGGCGTGCCGGTACCGGGCACGGCGTTCAAGACCATCGATGACGATGGCAACGAAATGCCCATCGGCGAGCGCGGCGAGCTGTGCATCAAGGGGCCGCAGGTGATGAAGGGCTACTGGCAGCGCGAGGAAGCCACGGCCGAGGTGCTGGACGCCGAAGGCTGGTTCAAGACCGGCGACATCGCGGTGATCGACCCGGACGGCTTCGTGCGCGTCGTCGACCGCAAGAAGGACATGATCATCGTCTCCGGCTTCAACGTGTACCCCAACGAGATCGAGGACGTGGTCATGGCCCATCCCAAGGTCGCCAGTTGCGCGGCCATCGGTGTGCCCGACGAGAAGTCCGGCGAGGCGGTCAAGCTGTTCGTGGTACCGCGCAGCGGCGACCTCAGCGTCGAGGAGCTCAAGGCCTACTGCAAGGAAAACTTCACCGGCTACAAGGTGCCCAGGCACATCGTTTTCAAGGACGCGCTACCTATGACCCCGGTCGGCAAGATCCTCCGTCGCGAACTGCGCGATATCGCCTGATCCCTCCCAGGCTGGCGCCACCCGTGGGTGGCGCCAGTTCATCCCTACCCGTTCTGCTGGCGCCAAGCCGCGACAGGTTCGTCGGCTCTGCCTGCCGCACGCGGCACGCCGCTCGGCATTTGCGGCATGCTGCCCAGGGAGGCGATTGTCGGGCAATCTGGCAGCCCTCTCGATAAGTGACCAGAAGATGCTTTTCTGGTCACTTATGGACCTTTCGGGCTGATTTCGGTGCTAGTCGGCCTCTGGCAAAGCTGCTACTCTCGGCTCGCCTTGTGGCCGCCTGCACGGCGGAGAAACAGGCCAAAACAACAAACAACCGCCTTCGCGCGGTGCAGATCAGCTGTCGCTTAGGAGTGGGCTTCCATGACCGAGAATTTTTGGAAGGATAAGTATCCCGTTGGCATCGCTGCCGAGATCGATCCCGACCAGTACCCGAACATCCAGGCGGTACTGCAACAGTCCTGCCAGCGCTTCGCCGACAAGCCCGCGTTCAGCAACCTCGGCAAGACCCTGACCTACGGCGAGCTGTACCAGCTGTCCGGTGCCTTCGCCGCCTACCTGCAGCAGCATACCGACCTCAAGCCGGGCGATCGCATCGCCGTGCAGCTGCCCAACCTGCTGCAGTACCCGGTGGTGGTATTCGGCGCCATCCGCGCCGGCCTGGTGGTGGTCAACACCAACCCGCTGTACACCGCCCGGGAAATGGAACACCAGTTCAACGACTCCGGCGCCAAGGCGCTGGTCTGCCTGGCCAACATGGCCCACCTGGCCGAGCAGGTGGTGCCCAAGACCGGGGTCAAGACGGTCATCGTCACCGAGGTCGGCGACATGCTGGCGCCGCTCAAGCGCCTGCTGACCAACAGCGTGGTCAAGTACGTGAAGAAGATGGTGCCGGCCTATAGCCTGCCCCACGCCGTCAAGCTCACCGACGCCCTGGCCAAGGGCCGGGGCCAGGCGGTCACCGAGGCCAACCCGGCCAGCGGCGATGTCGCCGTGCTGCAGTACACCGGCGGTACCACCGGGGTGGCCAAGGGCGCCATGCTGACCCATCGCAACCTGGTGGCCAACATGCTGCAGGCCAAGGCGCTGCTGGGTGCCAACCTCGTCGAGGGCGGCGAAGTGGTGATCGGGCCGCTGCCGCTGTACCACATCTATGCCTTCACCTTTCACTGCATGGTGCTGATGCTGACCGGCAACCACAACGTGCTGATCACCAACCCGCGGGATCTGCCGAGCATGGTCAAGGACCTGGGCAAGTACCGTTTCACCGCCTTCGTCGGCCTCAACACCCTGTTCGTCGCCCTGTGCAACAACGAGGCGTTCCGCGCCCTGGACTTCTCCGCCCTGAAGCTTACCGCATCCGGCGGCATGGCCCTGCAGCAGGCCGTCGCCGAGCGCTGGAAGGAAGTCACCGGTTGCTCGATCTGCGAAGGCTACGGCATGACCGAAACCAGCCCGGTGGCTTCGGTCAATCCGGCGGCCAACATCCAGATGGGCACCATCGGCATTCCGGTGCCCTCGACCCAGTGCAAGGTCATCGACGACGCCGGCAACGAGCTGCCGCTCGGTTCGGTGGGCGAGCTGTGCATCAAAGGGCCGCAGGTGATGAAGGGCTACTGGCAGCGCCAGGAAGCCACCGAGGAGATCCTCGACGCCGAGGGCTGGCTGAAGACCGGCGACATCGCGCTGATCCAGGAAGACGGCTACATGCGCATCGTCGACCGCAAGAAGGACATGATTCTGGTGTCCGGCTTCAACGTCTACCCGAACGAGCTGGAAGACGTGCTGGCGACCCTGCCGGGCGTGCTGCAGTGCGCGGCCATCGGCGTGCCGGATGAGAAGTCCGGCGAGGCGATCAAGCTGTTCGTGGTCGCCAAGCCAGGCGTGACCCTGACCAAGGAGCAGGTGATGGAGCACATGCGCGCCAACGTCACCGGTTACAAGATGCCCCGGGCCGTGGAGTTCCGCGAGGTGCTGCCGACCACCAACGTCGGCAAGATCCTGCGCCGCGAACTGCGCGACGAGGAACTGAAGAAGCTGGCCAAGGCCAGCTGAGGCCACTGCGCCTGAAGAAGCCCCGCCCAGCAGGCGGGGCTTTTTCGTTTTACGCGCGTCGCGGTCGGGGGCCTGCGCTGCTCAGGGGGGCCATCGCCGGCGGCCCGGGCGCATGCGGCGGGGAAATCTGCGACAATCGCCGGCCAATTTTCCCTGTCGAGGTGGGTGCGGTCCGCGCCCACCCCGCATGAGCGCGCCACGGCAACCGATGACCGACCAGACTCCCGCCTTCGACCTCCTGCTGAAAAACCTCGATCAGGCGCTGATCGCCGACCGCCATCGCCTGCGCCGCCAATTGCACGAGTTGCGCAAGCAGGCGCAGCCGGACCAGGCCAAGCTGGCGCAGTGGCTGGAACGCTTCCAGGCCTCCGCCGCCAAGGTCGAGGCGCGCCGCCTCAGCGTGCCCGGCATGCGCTACGACGATGCCTTGCCGATCGCCGCCAAGCGCGAGGAGATCAAGGCCGCCATCGCCGCGCATCAGGTGGTGGTGATCGCCGGCGAGACCGGCTCGGGCAAGACCACCCAGCTGCCGAAGATCTGCCTGGAACTGGGCCGCGGCACCCACGGGCTGATCGGCCATACCCAGCCGCGGCGCCTGGCGGCGCGCAGCGTGGCGACGCGGGTGGCCGAGGAGATCGGCACCAAGCTGGGCGAGCTGGTCGGCTACCAGGTGCGCTTCGAGGACCAGAGCAACGAGCGCAGCCTGATCAAGCTGATGACCGACGGCATCCTGCTGGCCGAGACCCAGCACGACCGTTTCCTCGACAAGTACGACACGATCATCGTCGACGAGGCCCACGAGCGCAGCCTGAACATCGATTTTTTGCTCGGCTACCTGAAGACCCTGCTGGCCCGCCGCCCCGACCTCAAGCTGATCATCACCTCGGCGACCATTGACCTGGAGCGCTTCTCCAAGCATTTCGGCGGGGCCGGCCTTCCGGGCGCGCCCATCGTCGAGGTATCCGGGCGCACCTACCCGGTTGAGACCTGGTACCGACCGCTGACCGCCGAGCAGGACGAGGAGGGCAACCGGGTCGAGGAGGACCTCAGCGTCGACCAGGCGATTCTCGCCAGCCTGGACGAGATTGCCGCGTTCGAGAAGAGTGAGGGCAAGCGCCCCGGCGACGTGCTGGTGTTCCTCCCCGGCGAGCGGGAGATTCGCGACTGCGCCGAGGTGCTGCGCAAGGCCAACCTGCGTCTGACCGAGGTGCTGCCGCTGTATGCCCGGCTGACCCCGGCTGAGCAGCAGAAGATCTTCCAGCCCATGGGCGCACGCAAGATCGTCCTGGCCACCAACGTCGCCGAGACCTCGCTGACCGTGCCCGGCATCCGCTACGTGATCGACAGCGGCACCGCGCGCATCAGCCGTTACAGCTACCGCGCCAAGGTCCAGCGCCTGCCCATCGAGGCCGTGTCCCAGGCCAGCGCCAACCAGCGCAAGGGCCGTTGCGGGCGGGTCGAGCCGGGTATCTGCATTCGCCTGTACAGCGAGGAGGACTTCCTCGCCCGCCCCGAATTCACCGACCCGGAGATCCTGCGTACCAACCTGGCGGCGGTGATCCTGCAGATGCTCCACCTGCGTCTGGGCGAGGTCGACGCCTTCCCCTTTATCGAGCCGCCGGATGGCAAGGCCATCAGCGACGGCTACACCCTGCTGCAGGAGCTCTCGGCGGTCAGCCGCGACGGCCAGCTCACCCCCCTGGGCCGTCAGCTGGCGCGCCTGCCGGTGGACCCGCGCCTCGGCCGAATGGTGCTCGAAGGCGCCAGGCAGGGCAGCCTGGAAGAAGTGCTGATCATCGCCAGCGCCCTGTCGGTGCAGGATGTGCGCGAGCGGCCGTCCGATCGCCAGCAGGCCGCCGACCAGGCCCACGCGCAGTGGAAGGACGTCGATTCCGACTTCGCCGCCCTGGTCAACCTCTGGCGCGGCTTCGAGGAGCAGCGCCAGGCCCTGGGCTCCAACGCCCTGCGCAGCTGGTGCCGGAAGAACTTCCTCAACTACCTGCGCCTGCGCGAGTGGCGCGACGCACACCGCCAGCTGGTGCTGATCGTCCGCGACCTGCAACTCGCCGACAGCCGCAAGGTGGATGGCTCCGGTCAACCTAGGGTGGCAGACGCGCGCAGCAAGGGCAGGGTGGACAACGCCGCAGGCTTGTCCACCAAGGCTGACGGCGCCAACCGCGCGCCCGCGCAAGCGGCCAAGGACGAGGCCCAGCAGCGCAGCATCGATTACGCCAAGGTGCACAAGGCGATTCTCTCCGGCCTGCTCAGCCAGATCGGCCAGAAGACCGAGGACGGCGACTACCTCGGCGCGCGCCAGCGGCGTTTCTGGGTCCATCCCTCCTCGGGGCTGGGGCGCAAGCGCCCGCAGTGGATCATGACCGCCGAGCTGGTCGAGACCAGCAAGCTGTTCGCGCGCATGGTGGCCAAGATCGAGCCGGACTGGATCGAGCCGCTGGCCGGCCACCTGATCAAGAAGAACCACCTGGAACCGCACTGGGAGAAAAAGCGCGGCCAGGTGGTGGCCTACGAGCAGATCACCCTCTACGGCCTGATCGTGGTCGGCCGCCGTCCGGTGCACTACGGCCCCATCGACCCGCCGGTAGCGCGTGAGCTGTTTATCCGCGAGGGCCTGGTCGGCGGCGAGATGCATTCCCGCGCGCGCTGCCTGACGGCCAACCGCCAGCTGCTGGAGAAGCTCGATGAGCTGGAGGCCAAGGCCCGCCGGCGCGACATCCTCGCCGACGAGGAAACCCTGTTCGCCTATTACGAGGCGCGCCTGCCGGCGGAGATCTACCAGAGCGCCAGCTTCGACAGCTGGTACAAGCGTGAGAGCGCCCAGGACCCGCAGCTGCTGATCATGCGCGAGGAGGATGTGCTGGCCCGCGACGCCCGCGAGGTCACCGCCGCCCAGTACCCGGACAGCCTGCGCCTGGGCGAGCTGCAACTGCCGCTGTCCTACCACTTCGAGCCCAATCACCCGCGCGACGGCGTGACCCTGCGGGTGCCGGCGCCGCTGCTGCCGCAGCTGCCGGCCGAGCGTCTGCAGTGGCTGGTGCCGGGCCTGCTGGAGGCCAAGTGCATGGCCCTGGTGCGTGGGCTGCCCAAGGCGCTGCGCAAGAATTTCGTGCCGGTGCCGGATTTCGTCGGCGCCGCCCTGGCCAAGATCGGCTTCGCCGTCGGCAGCCTGCCCGAGGCCCTGGGCCGCGAGCTGCTGCGCATGACCGGCGTGCGTGTGCCGGAGGAGGCCTGGGCCGAGTCCGATGCGCAGCTGGAACACCACCTGCGGATGAACATCGAGGTGGTCGACAGCCAGGGCAAGCCGCTCGGCGAAGGCCGCGACCTGGCCGAGTTGTGCGCGCGCTTCAGCGCCGCCAGCCAGGCGGCCCTGGCCATCCCCCAAACCGACAAGGCGCCGAAGGCGGTGGAGGCCAAGGCCTTCACCCAGGTCGCCGAGAAGGCTCAGCAGAAGATCGCCGGTCTGTCGATGACCGTCTACCCGGCGCTGGTCGAGGAGGGCGGCACGGTCAAGGAAGGCCGCTTCCCGACTCAGGCCGAGGCCGAGTACCAGCATCGCCGCGCCTTGCAGCGCCTGCTGTTGCAGCAACTGGCCGAGCAGGCCAAGTTCCTCCGCGGCAAGCTGCCGGGGCTGACCGAGCTGGGCCTGCTGCACCGCGAGATCGGCCGCATCGAGGCGCTGGTCGAGGACATCCTGCTGGCCAGCCTGGACGCCTGCATCCTCGAGGGCGAAACCAGCCTGCCGCGCGACGGCGCCGCCCTGGCCGCCCTGGCCGAGCGCAAGCGTGGCGACTGGACCGCCCACGCCGAACGCCTGGCCCGCCTGACACTGGAAATCCTCAAGCTGTGGCACGGCCTGCAGAAGCGCTTCAAGGGCAAGATCGACCTGGCCCAGGCCATGGCCCTCAACGACATCAAGCAGCAGCTGGCCAATCTGGTGTATCCCGGCTTCGTGCGCGAGACCCCGGGCGAATGGCTCAAGGAACTGCCGCGTTACCTCAAGGCCATCGAGCAGCGCCTGGACAAGATCGGCGCCCAGGTGCAGCGCGACCGGGTGTGGAGCGGCGAGCTGGCAGGCTACTGGGAGCAGTACCAGGCGCGTCTGGGCAAGCACGCCCAGGAAGGCAAGCGCGACCCGCAGCTGGTGCTGTACCGCTGGATGCTCGAGGAATACCGGGTGTCGCTGTTCGCCCAGCAGCTGGGCACCAAGATGGCGGTGTCCGACAAGCGCCTGAGCAAACAATGGAGCGCGGTCGAAGCCTGACCGCGGGAGGAGTCCCAGATGTTCGAAATTCAGCCCATGAGCCCCGAGCACTACCGCCGGCAGACCCGCCGCAGCACCCTGGTGATCGTGCTGCTGTTCCTGCTGCTGGCCATGCTCTGCGCCACGGCCAGCAGCCAGCTGTTCGGCACCCCCGGTGGCGACAACTTCAAGTGGAACCTGATCGGCGTGCTCGCCGGCCTGGCCCTGACTGTCGCCTTCGTGCGCCTGCAGCTGTGGTCGCGGCCGTTCATGGCAGCGGCGGTCTATGGCTGGCGGCTCAAGCGCAGCCTGCTGCGCGTGACCAACCAGATGCACCAGGTCAAGGCCGGGGTGGCGCGGGGCGACGCGCAGGCCATGCAGCTGTTGCGCTTCTACCACCTGGGCCTGACCCAGATGCACCAGCTGGATGGCAACAGCGGCGAACTCAGCCAGCTGGTGCGGGAGATCGACGCGCACCGCGAGGCCATGGCGCAGCGCGGGCTGGACCCGCAGCAACAGCCCCTCGATCCGGCCTGGCTGGAGGCGGTCAAGGGCTTTAAGTGAGGCGCTGGTGACAGGCCGGCGTCGATCCGTTGCGGGCTATCACAGAGGCCGGTGGACAAGTAAGCGTTGTCCACCAGTGGTCACCGAGGCGACCTCGCTGATACCGGGTAGGGTGCGCCACGCGCACCGTCAGGCATTTTCGGCGCTGGGGCGATGGGGCGATGGTGCGCAGGGCGCACCCTACGGTTCGACCGGTGAAGCAGGGTGGAGAACCGCACGCCTTGACGCTCAAGGGGCTCGGTTGGCCCCGGCCTTGCCGTTGGCCCCGCGCCAGCCGATGCCCGGCGGGCGGCGTTTGATCGGCTGGGATTTGACGATTGCCGTGCTGGTCTGCGCCTTGTCGGAAATGCGGTCGAGGATGTGGTCGAGCTGGTCGATCGAACGCAAGTGCAGGCGGGCGATAAAGCAGTCGTCGCCGGTGACCTTGTCGCACTCGCAGAACTCGGCGGTGTCCTCGATCAGCTTCTGCACCGTGTGCAGCATGCCCGGCATGGGCTTGATCCGCACGATGGCCTGCAACTGGTAGCCCAGGGCCCTGGGGTCTATCTCGATGGTGAAGCCGCGGATCACCCCGCGCTCCTCCAGCCGGCGCACCCGTTCCGAGGTGGCGGGCGAGGACAGGCCGACCTGGCGGGCCAGTTCCTTGAGCGATACCCGCGAGTCCTGCAGCAGCATTTCGAGGATCTTCTGGTCGAGTTCGTCCAGCATTTTCGCTGCTCCATAAAAAGTGCCAGTTAACCTTATAAAGTTAGGTTTATCTTGTTTTTAGCCTTTTTCAAGTCATGTGAATTGGCCTGGCTCCATAATATCTTAGCCTCTGACAACTGACGGAGGTGCTCCATGAACAGCACGACGCGTGGCTCGGTCGAAATGACCGCCGCAATGATAATTTCCGGGACCATTGGCTGGTTCGTTCTCTACTCCGGTCAGCCGGCCATGGACGTGGTGTTCTGGCGCTGCGCCATCGGTGCGCCGGTGCTGCTGGCCGTGTGCGCCGCCCTCGGCCTGCTGCGCGGCCAGTTGACGCCGCGCCTGCTGGCGTTCGCCGCGCTGGGCGGGGTGGCGATCGTGCTCAACTGGCTGCTGCTGTTCGCCGCCTACCCACGCGCCTCCATCTCGATCGCCACGGCGGTGTACAACACCCAGCCGTTCATCCTGGTGGGGCTCGGTGCGCTGTTCCT
Organism: Pseudomonas sp. LPB0260; assembly: GCF_013388395.1. Lineage (NCBI taxonomy): Bacteria > Pseudomonadati > Pseudomonadota > Gammaproteobacteria > Pseudomonadales > Pseudomonadaceae > Pseudomonas > Pseudomonas sp. LPB0260. The sequence goes on from NZ_CP058247.1 coordinate 2,593,890, forward strand.
CGGCGAGCGCCTGACCGCGAACAAGCTGATGTGGCTGGGCCTGGCCTTCGCCGGCATGCTGCTGATCGTCCAGGCCAAGCCGAATGCCGGCTACGTGGGCAGCGACTACCTCGGCGGCGTCCTCCTGGCCCTGGGTGCGGCGTTCTTCTACGCCCTGGCCGCGCTGGTCGCCAAGAAGCTCAAGGGTACGCCGCCGCACCTGATCGCGCTGATCCAGGTGTGCGTCGGCACCCTGATGCTGGTGCCGTTCGCCAACCTGGCGCAGCTGCCCAGCGATGCCGCCAGCTGGGGCGCCCTGGTGACCCTTGGCGTGGTGCATACCGGGCTGATGTACATCCTGCTGTACGGCGCCATCCAGAAGCTGCCGACCCACCTGACCGGGGCGCTGTCGTTCATCTATCCGGTGGTGGCGATCCTGGTCGACTACCTGGCCTTCGACCACCGCCTGCACCCGCTCCAGCTGGTCGGCACCGCCGCCATCCTGTTGGCCGCTGCCGGCATGACCCTGGGCTGGTCGTTGTGGAAGAAGGCCGAGCAGCCGGCGAATGCCAACGGTTGAGCGGCTGAAGCGCAGCGCTGGCGGTTATTGCAGGCCGAAGCCGGCCAGCTCCTGAGTCGAGAGCACGCGCATCTTATGCGGCTCGATGCGCTGCATCTCGTCCGCCAGGCGGCCGGGAAGGTTCATTTCGCGGAAGTAGGCACTCGGGCTGTAGCGTTCGCCGCGGTGGACGGCCTGCGCCAGGGCCGAGTCGCCACTGGGGAAGCGCGGCCGGTGCAGGCCTACGTGGCCGCGTACGGTCTTCTTGTGGCCGGCGGCGAGCAGGTAGATGCAGCTGCCCTGGCAGACGCCGCGGCTGGGCACCAGGGCATCGAAGCCGGTCTCGCGCAGCAGGCGGCCCATGCGGATGGCTTCCGGGGCGCTGCCGCCGATGCTGTCGAGCAGCAGGATCTTGCCGGCGAAGCGACCGGGATTGGCCCGCAGGCCCTTGAGCAGGGCCTCGTAGTCGCCGGGGGCGATGTCCTCGGAGACCTTGGCGATCAGCAGCGGGCCGAGGCGCTTGTGCTGCGCCGCTTCGATCTCGACCCTGGCCAGGGTGGCGGTCGAGCAGAGCGCTGCGGCGAGCAGCAGGGCGGCCTGGATTAGGGCAGTGGGCATGGGCTGGCGCAGTCCTGGAAAGCGGCGGTGCGCAGAAGATACCCGCCGCCGCGGTTCTGCGCACCAGGCGCCAGACAGCGTGCTTCAGTCGCGCTTGGGAATGGCCAGGCCGCGGATCACCGCCGGGCGCGAGAGGAAGGCGTCCAGGGCGCGGTTGACGTGGCTGAAACGCTCGATCTGCACCAGCTCGCCGGCCTCGTAGAAGCCGACCAGGTTGCGCACCCAGGGGAAGGTGGCGATGTCGGCGATGCTGTAGGCCTCGCCCATGATCCAGGCGCGGCCGTCCAGGCGCCGGTCGAGCACGCCGAGCAGGCGCCTGGCTTCCTCGACATAGCGCTGCAGCGGACGCTTGTCCTCGAAGTCCTTGCCGGCGAGCCGGTTGAAGAAGCCGACCTGGCCGAACATCGGGCCGACGCCGCCCATCTGCCACATCAGCCACTGCAGGGTTTCATAGCGTGCGGCGGCATCCTTGGGCATCAGCTGGCCGGTCTTGTCCGCCAGGTACAGCAGGATTGCGCCGGACTCGAACAGCGCCAGCGGCTTCCCGCCGGGGCCGTTGGGGTCGAGGATCGCCGGGATCTTGTTGTTCGGGTTGAGCGAGAGGAACTCCGCGGACAGCTGCTCGTTGCGCTCGAAGCTGACCAGGTGGGGTTCGTAGGCCAGGCCGGTTTCCTCCAGCATGATCGACACCTTGACCCCGTTGGGTGTGGGCAGCGAATACAGCTGCAGGCGTTCGGGCTGCGTGGCGGGCCATTTGCGGGTGATGGGGTAGGCGCTGAGGTCTGACATGGAATTTCCTTTCAACTGGCGGTGGCACGGATCGCTCGCCCTGGCTGGCCCGGGCGAGCGGCTTGGGCCCGCCCCGCGGATGGGGCTGGCAGGCTGCGAGCAGACCACGGTCGGGCCCACGGCGAAAATCGATCGTCCTGCTAGTGGCCATCGGGCTGGCTGATGGCCACCTGGTAGCGGGTTTCCCGCGGCCCTGCGAGCGGGTATCGTGCGCGCATCTTTGCACCGGTAATGGAGAACTCCGATGAGCCTGCATGGCGATTATGACCCGCAGAATATCTTCGCCCAGATCATTCGCGGCGAGGCCCCCTGCTACAAGCTGTACGAGGACGACGACGTGCTCGCCTTCCTCGACCTGTTCCCGCAGGCCCTCGGCCACACCCTGGTGATTCCCAAGCGTGCGGCGGCGCGCAACATCCTGGAGATCGATGCGCAGGCGCTGGCCAAGGTCATGGCGGCGACCCAGCTTCTGGCCAGGGTCCTGGTCGACGAGTTGCAGCCGGACGGCGTGCAGGTGGCGCAGTTCAATGGCGGCCCGGCCGGGCAGACCGTGTTCCACCTGCACATGCATGTGATTCCGCGTTTCGCCGGCCAGGGTCTGGGCATCCATGCGGCCAACAAGGCCGATCCGGCCGAACTGGAGGCGCTGCAGGCGCGCCTGGTCAAGCGCCTGGCGGGTTGAGGCCAGGCGTTCCCGGCGCCTGCCGCCCGGGCGGCGGCAGAGGCCGGGGAGTGGTCAGCTGGCCAGGGCGAATGCCTGCTTGAGGATGCACCATTCGGCCGGCAGGCGGATCAGGGTGGTGAAGGCGCGGTAGTCGGCGTGCTCGTCGCCGGCATCCAGGCGAACCTCGATGCCGCCGCCGGCTGACTCGAGGAAGTCGCGCACGGCGTCCATGCCGACCCCGCGACCCGACACCTCGGTGACCTGGTCGGCGGTGGAGAAGCCGGAGGCGAAGATCAGGTTGGCGATCTCGCTGGCCGCCGGGCGCGGCGCATCGGCCGGATACAGGCCCAAGGCCACGGCCTTGGCGAAGATCTTGCTCAGCGCCACGCCGCGACCGTCATCGCGCACCGCATAGGTAATCGCACCGTCCGCCTCGGTGGCATCGATGCGGATGCAGCCCTGCGCGGCCTTGCCCTTGGCCAGGCGCTCGTCCGGACCTTCGATGCCATGGTCGATGGCGTTGCGCAGCACATGCATGAAGATGTTGCCGAGCATGCCGCCGGCCTCCTTGCGGATGTGCGCCTCGTGATCGGCGATCAGCACCGTCGGCGCCGGCTTGTCCAGCTCATTGGCCAGCGACTGCACCGAGTCGAGGACATCGGCGATCACCTCCTCCAGCGGAGCGGATTCGAGGGTGACCAGGCTGTGGTAGGTGGCCTTGACGATGCTGCTGACATTGCCCGGCAGCTCGGCTTCGCACAGCGCCGCCATGCTGTCGAGCAGGCGCTTGAGCTGCGCGCGATCGATCTGCATGCCGCCACTCACCTGGCGGTCACGGCCCAGTTTGTCCTTGAAGATGCTGCGGTAGAACTGCAGGGCCCGTTCGGCGTAGGCCAGCTCATCGAGCAGGTCGGCCGGCTGCCACGGCATTTCCTCGTTCTTGCGCAGCTGGTCGAAGGTGTTCTCCACCTGGTGCACGGTGTCGGTGATGTGCTTGAGGCCGTAGGTGCGGGCGTTGCCCTTGACCGTGTGGATGTTGCGGAACAGTTCGGCCAGCTTGCCCTGGTCCTTCTCCTCGGTCTGCTCGATGATCGCCCGGCACTTCTCGACCAGCGTCGAGGAACCGTCGATGAAGGCGCTGAACTTCTCCGCGTCGACCGCGAGGATCTCGCCGATGATCATCAGTTCCTGCTTCTGCCCCTCGGCCTCGGCCTGCAGGGCCTTGAGCGCGGTGACGTCGCGCACGGTGACCATCAGCTTGGTGACCACGTCCTGGTCGTCGACGATCGGGTCCCAGTCCAGTTCGATCAGTTTGTGCGGGCGGCCCGGGAATTCCAGGGTCAGCTCGCCGATCAGCAGGTGCGAGTTGAACTCGTACATCATCGCGTCTTCGCCGACGATGGACGCCACCGCCGTGGAGATGCCGTCGATCATTTCGGCGTTCAGGGTCGAGCGCTTGAGCATGAAGTCGACGAAGTTGCGGTTGGCGATCTCCTTGGTCTCGAAGATGGTCTCCAGGTAGGTCGCGTATTCCGGGTGGATCAGGCCGTTGTCGACGATGGTGAACAGGCCCTGGTGCATGTTGGAGAACATGTTGGCGATGTCCTCGTTCTTCTGCTTGAGGGCGGCGGTGCGTTCCTCGACCTTCCGCTCCAGGGTACGGTTGTGCTCCTCGATCACCTCGACCATGCGGATGTTCTTGATGGTGGTGACCAGCGAGCGCGCCACGGAGGCGACGAACTCATAGTCGCTGTCGGCGAAGTTGACCTTGTCGACCTCGCCGGAGACGTTCATCACGCCGATCAGGATGTCCTTGTCCAGCAGCGGCACGCAGAGCAGGGCCTTGGCCTTCTCCTGCTCGCCGGCCACGTAGGTGCTGTCGCGGCTGGTGTCGGGCACGAAGATCACCCGCTTCGAGGCGGCCGTGCGACCGATCACGCCTTCGCCCAGGGTGAAGGTGATGGCGGCCGGGGCGCCGTCCATCTGCTTGGGCGGCAGGAAGGCCTTGGCTTCCAGCGCGTTGTCCTTGTTGAACAGGTAGACCGAGCCGCGCTCGATGCCGATCTTCTCGCTCATGGCGTGCAGCACCAGGTCCAGGGCGGTGTCCTGGTCGCGGGCGGTGGCCAGGGTGCCGCCGATGCGGTTGAGCTTGGCCAGGTCGACCATCTTCTTGCGGATCGCCAGGCGCATGGAGTTGAAGTTCTGCGAGGCCAGGGCGAGGAGGATGATCATCATCACCAGGGTGCTCTTGAAGCCGAAGCTGACGCTGTCGCCCAGCTCGCTCTGCAGGCGCTCGAACTGCGAGTTGGCGGCGACCAGCACCTGGTCGAGGCCGTCCACCGCCTTCTGCACCGCGGCCTTGGCGCTGTTGAGCTGCTCCCAGGCGGCCTGCGCCTGGGTCAGTTGCTCGCGCTTGTGCTCGATCAGGCTGGGTTCGGTGTTGAGCACCTGGCGCAGGGCGTCGACGCTGGCGTAGGTCGTGTCGACGACACCGGCGCTGTCCATCGGCTTGAACAGCCGTGCGGCCATGTCGAAGCGCGACATCGAATCATTGATGATGAACTCGAAATCCTCCCGCGCACTGTCCAGGCGCGCCAGGTCGTTGCTGGCCTGTACTTCCTCCGCCATCTTGACCACGCCGGCCATCAGGCCGTCCGCCTGGTTGGCGAAGCCCTGGGCCAGGGCCAGGTCTTTTTCCATGTCCTTGCTCGGCGCGCGAGCGTTGACGATCTCCATGAAGGAGAAACCGATGTCGTCGGAACGCTCCATCACCACCGCCACTTCATCGTCCACGGCCTGCTTGGCGACCAGCACCGCCAGCTTGGCCTCGAACATCTGCCGCACCGCGGCGGTGTAGAGCGTGAAGTTGTCCTGGATGTCGGCTACCACGGCAGCCATCTGCGGGTCGGACTGGGCCAGCGCCTCGAGGCGCTGAAAGCCCTCGGCGAAGGCCGTGGCGCCCTTCTCGAAGTCGTCGCGGTAGGGGCGGATCGCCTCTTCGCTGCCGGCGTTGAAGCCCAGGGCACTGAGGTTGGCCAGCTTGAGCAGCTGGATCTGCACCTTGTTGACTTCCGTCACCACCGGCACCGCCTGTTCCTGGACGCGCTGGTTGGAGCCGCTGATGTCGTTGAGATTCCACAGGGACATGCCCCCCGAGATCATCAGCAACGCGAGAATGACGGCAAAGCCTAAGGCGACCTTGTGGTTGAAACTGAGTTTGATTCTGGGCATGTCACACCTGCCTGGGCTTATTGTTTTTGTCGTGCGTGGGGGCTCAGCGGGTGCCGACAGGCTGCCGTAGCGGCAGCCTGGATCCTTGGCGGCCGCGATTACCCGGCGACCAGCTTCTGGATGGCGCCGATGGCGTTGGCGCCATTGAACGGCTTGACGATCCAGCCCTTGACCCCGGCGGCCTTGCCGCGGGTCTTCATGTTGGGGTCGTTCTCGGTGGTCAGCATGATGATGTTGACGGTCTGGTTGCCCAGCTCGCTGCGCACCTTCTCCGCCATGGTCAGGCCGTCCATGTTGGGCATGTTGACGTCCGAGATGATCAGCTTGATGTCGCGGTTGCCCTTGAGCTTGGTCAGGCCATCCTTGCCATCGACGGCGGTTTCCACGCTGAAGTTGTGGGACTTGAGGAACGCGGTGACTTCGTTGCGAATGGCCGCGCTGTCGTCGACTACGAGAATCTGTGCCATGAGGTTCTGCCTTCTATTTATTCGGGAATCGGTGTTGTCGTTCGGGTATTCGGGGTGTCGCGAGTCGGCCCTGCCGAGGCCGGTTCAGAACAGTTCCAGGCAGCCGCTCTCCACCAGGTCCTCGACCTTGTTTTCATCGGCCTCCAGGTACTCCTCGGGGGCCCAGCGGATGTTGAAGATGAACTTCTGATAGAGGGTCACCGGGGCCAGCTTGTCGTGGCGGTCGCGCAGGGTGTACTTGAAGCACAGTTGCGAGCGGTCGGTGCCGAAGGAGATGTATTCCTTGTAGTGGTTGACGGTGATCGGCACGCTGATCCGCGAGGTTTCGCTGACCACCGGCGGGTGCAGCGACAGCAGGCGGGTGCGCAGCCCGCCCCAGGCCAGGTTGGTGATCTCGCTGAGCATGCCCATGACGTCGCGGAAATCGACGTCATGGCTGGCAATCGCGGTGCGCCCATCCTTGATCATCTCGACCATCGGCTGTTCCTCGGACTGCACCATCATGTAGCCGCAGAACCAGGGCGACTCGACCGGCAGCAGGCTGAGGATGTCGCCGTAGGTGAGCTTGTCCTTGACCAGGTAGGGCAGCTCGCAGCTGACCTCGACATCGCGGAACAGCGCCGTCAGGGAGGCGAGGGTGACCTCCTCCATGCGGCGGATCAGCGAGATCGGGTATTCGGTGTTGGCCAGGTACTGGTCGAGCAGCAGCTTGAGGCTGTCCGGGTGCTCGATGTCGTAGGCGCCGGCGATGCCGATGGTCTGGATGGGCTCCAGGTCGTGCAGATCGGCGCGGCCCTCGCGGCGCATGAAGATCGGCAGCTCCCGGCGCAGTTGATGTATGCGCCGGGCCAGTTCGAAGCCGTTCTCGATGCCGGCCGCCGGGTCGGCGCTGTGCTCGGAGATCAGCACGGCGCCGAGGTCGATATTGGCTTCCAGCATTTGCATGCTGGAGCTGTTGGATTGCTTGAGGCCGATCAGGCCATGTTCACTGCAAAACGCCTTGATCTTTCCCTGGGCACTGGCGTTGTCCTCGAAGATCAGCACCTTGCTGACGAGGCGTTTCTCGAAACCGATCATGGTGACGTTTCTCCGCTGCTGGAACGCGCGTCTTTGTGCGCCGCCAGCCCGGAGAAGGACCAGCGGCCGTTTATTGTTATTACCGTCCCTGGGTTGTGCGGGGTGCTGGCGGCATCGTCGCTGATCCCGCCTGGTACTCGCCGGTTGGCGGCGTCCTAGAAGAGCTCCAGTTCGCCGGAGCCATCGGCCTCGTCCACATCGCTGTGGACCGGCTCGTGGTAGTGCTCGAGTTGGAAGTCACCGGCCTGGGCGACGCTGACCATGACGCTGGCGGCGAACAGCGCCGGCTCACTGCTGTTCATCTGCGCCTTGGCGTGGGCGCTGTGCAAGGGCTTGATCGATTCGTAGTGGGCGAGGCTGGAACGCTCGATGAAGTTGGGGGTGGACATGCCCAGTGGCGGGCAGCTGCTCTGCAGGTGGCGCTTGAGCGTGCCGCAGAAGCTGTTGCTCAGCTCCAGCAGGTAGTCCTTGAACACCGACTCGTCGAGGCTCTCGGCGCGCGCGGCGGTGGCCTCGCCGACGAACTGGCGGGTGGTCTGGTCCATGGAGACATGCAGCAGGCAGATGATCCTGAACTTGAACGAGGAGATGGTCAGGACGATGCACTGCTCCTGGCGCACGTCGTCGAGGTTGTCGACCCGGGAAATGACCCAGGGCGTGCTGGCCGAGCAGCCCTTGAGCGTCTGCTCCAGGGTGACCTGCAGCAGCTTGCCGAGGGTGAGGTCGACCATGTGGCTGGCTGCGCGCATGGTCATGCGCCTTCCAGTGCTTGACCCAGGGTGCGGATCTGGCTCTGCACGCCGTGAATCGCCGTGACGATCATGTTGCCGCCGGCCTGGATGTCCTGGAACGCCAGGGTGGTGACCAGGGTGTTCTTGTTCAGGTTGCTGCGGTAGTCCTCGTTCAGCGCGTTGGCGCTGGTCGACAGCTTGCGCACCTCGTCGGCCACCACGGCGAAGCCGCGGCCCGATTCGCCGGCGCGGGCGGCCTCGATGGCGGCGTTGAGGGAGAGGATGGCGATCTGCCCGACGATGTTGCGGAAGTCGCCGATCTGCTTCTGCATGATGTTGTTGTGCACCATGATGCTGCTCATGCCGTCGTGCCAGCGCTCGATGGTGGCGGTGATCTCCAGCAGCTCCTGGACGGCGTTCTCCAGCAGGGCCATCTTGCGCGCCATGTCCTGCAGGCTGGCTTCGCGAGCGCTGTTGAGCTGCTGCAGTTCGCGCTCGAGGAAGCTGCGGCTTGTCTCGTGTTCCTGCACCAGGGCCTGGCGCTCTTGCTGCTGGCGCTGCTGGCAATCGGCCAGTTCCTGCTGGAGCGCCTGCTGCTGCGCGGCGCCCTCGGCGCGGCACTGCTCCAGGGCTTCGGTCGACACCATGTCGCGGCGTTGCCGCTCGCTGTCATTCAGGGCCTGTTGCAGCGCGGCGATGGCGCGTGCGTGCTTGGCGCTGAGTATCCAGAACACCAGCCCGCCGACCAGCGGTATCAGGACAAGGTTGGCTACGAGGAGCAGAGATGAGTCGCCGATCATGATGGTGTCCAGGTGGCGCCGCCTGTTACCGCGCCAAAAAGTAGGAAGACAGACTTGGCGTTCGCCGGGTGGCTCCTGGTTTCGCCGGGGCATGAACAATGTCCCGTGCAGAAGATCCAGTAGCGCCCAGCGTCACCAGCCGCATCCCTGCGATGTACTCGGTCAGAAAGCCGTGATATTGGTTCGAAACAGTGACGCCAAATATCTAACGGCGAATCTACTCTTAGGTCGGCAGGGAAAGCCATCAGCCAAAAGGGTGAGTTCCATCATATTTTTTGATGGTTCGAGCTGACTCATGTGACTTTCTCCTATCGCTGGGCGCCCCGTGCCCCCGCCCGAGTCGAGCGAAAGGCCATCCGCCAGGGCCATGGGCTGGCGCAAGATTGCCTTCTGCGCTTGAGCCCCGGCCCGTCTGCGCCAATACTCAGCCGGCATTCCTTGCGCCCATGGAGGGCTCCATGCGATTGATTCTTGCCGTAATGCCGCTGCTGGCGCTCACCGCGTGTTCGTCTTTCCAGGCGCACCCGGACAAGGTCAGCCCGGTGCCCGAGGAGCGCTTGCTGGCCTACCAGCAACCTGTCGCCGGTGGCGGGGAGCTGGTGGTCAATCGAGACCTGGGCATGCTCGGCGGCGGCTGCTACGTGGCGGTGCTGGTCGACCGCCAGGTGGCGGCGCGCATCGGCGTGGGCGAGAGGGTGCGCCTGCAGGTGCCGAGCGGCACCCGGGTGCTGGGCATCGGCGTCGACAAGCAGGACGACACCCTGTGCGGCATGGGCCGCCTGCGTCGCGAGCTGGCGGTGCCGGTCACGCCGGGCCAGCGCCAGCATTTTCGTATCGTCAGCGAGGCCAAGAGCGGTTTCGATATCCGCCCGGCTACGCCCTGAGCGCAAGCCGGCGCAGCGGGCGCCGGCAGTCACGCCCGGGCTCGCCTAGGCTTTAGCCCATGGTCACTCCCGCTCCCGAAAGCCCGGCTGGCGGCCTGGCGTCCATCGTCACCCTGACCCTGAGTCCGGCGTTGGACATCGCCACCCAGATCGACCGCCTGCGCGCGGACGCCAAGCTGCGCTGCGCCTTACCCGAGTACGCCCCCGGCGGTGGCGGCATCAACGTCGCGCGGGCCATCCACCGCCTCGGCGGCAGCGCCCTGGCGCTGTTTCCCGCCGGCGGTGCCAGCGGCCAGCAGCTGATCGAACTGCTCGACGCCGAGGGTGTGCTCAGCCAGCCCCTGGCGATCGCCGCGCGCACCCGCGAATGCCTCAACGTGGTGGAACAGGCCAGCGGCCAGCAATACCGTTTCGTCCTGCCCGGCGCGAGCCTCAGCGTCGCCGAACAGCAGGATCTGCTGGCGGCCGTGGAGGCGCTGCCAGGGCCGGACTACCTGGTGATCAGCGGCAGCCTGCCGCCGGACCTGGCCATCGACTTCCTGCCGCGCCTGCTGCAGGGCGCCGGCCGGCGCGGGGTGCGCTGCATCCTAGACAGCTCCGGCGATGCACTGCGCCGGGCCCTGGAGGTGGGCGGGATATTCCTGATCAAGCCCAACCTCAACGAGCTGAGCCGCCTGGTCGGGGAGACGATCTGCGGGCCGGAACGGCTCGCCAGCGTCGCCCAGGGCCTGGTGGACCGCGGCAGTTGCGAGCACGTGCTGGTATCGCTCGGCGCCCAGGGCGCGCTGCTGGTCGGCCAGGGCATGAGTGAACGGATCGCCGCGCCGACCGTGCAGCGGCGCAGCACCGTCGGCGCCGGGGACAGCATGGTGGCCGGGGTGACCCTGAAGCTGGCCAGCGGCGCCGGCTGGCGCGAAGCGCTGCGCTACGGAGTGGCAGCCGGCAGCGCGGCGATCATCTGCGACGGCAGTGAACTCTGTCGACTGAGCGACACCGAACGCCTGTTCGCCTGGCTACAGGCCCACGGGCACGGTTGAAGGCGCCGCGCCCACTGGCTGCAACCGGGTAGCGCGGCACTTGCCGCCAGCGGCGCGAGAGTCAGGCGGTCTTGCCGAAGCTGCCCAGCTGATCGATCAGAAGGTTGAGGACATGGCGGCGGGTAACCACACCCAGCACCTTGCGCCTGGCGTCGACCACCGGGTAGCTCTTGGGCTTGTCGCCGAGCATCTGCTGGGCCAGCTCGAGCGGATCGTCATCCAGCTTCACGCACAGCACGTCGGTACGCATGATGTCGCGCACGGTGGCCACGCGTTGGTTGTGGTAGACCACCTGGATGCTCACCTGCAGGCACTCCTGCTCGGAGATCCAGCCCAGCAGCAGCCCCTCGCCATCGACCACCGGACCGCCGAGCATGGCGTGCTTCATCAGTTTGGCGGATGCCGCCACCACCGGCATTTCGGGGTGGATCAGGGCGAAGTCTTTGCTCATGCAGCGGGCGATAGAGGCAGAAATCACGGCGGTACTCCAGTTCGGGTCGGATGGCCTTGCTGAGTGTGGTTGGTGAGGCAGCAGGCTTCAGGGGCCTGGGATGGTGCGGGCCGGGTCGACCTCAGCAAATTTCAGGCCGGGGGGCTGGCGGGCCTGCATTCGCTGGGGCAGGCGCCTGCGATCTGGTCGCTTGATAGAGGTCGCGGCTTCATGGCGGTGCGTCACCGGGCCAATCTGGTGCGCGCCAACGGCGCCTGTCTTCACTGGGCCCAGGGCAGGGGGGAACTCCCATGGCACAGGGCAGTCGGAAAACGGCTGGTCGCATCCGCAGGCCCTGGGAGCGCGCCCAGCAACGCGCGTCGGAGGTCGCCGGGCTGCGGCTTGTCTGGCTTCTGTCGACGCTTTTCTTTATTGTGGCGCCCCGCCGAAAATCCTGAGTAATCAATATGTTGGAAAACAATCTGAGTCAGTTGGAAGAACTTGTCGGTGCCCTGGTGCAGGAGAACAGGGCGCTGCAGGAGGCGAACCAGCAGATTCGCGCCGAACTGGCCCAGCTGAAGGACGAGAACGAGGCCCTGCAGATGAGCGCCCTGGAGCAGGAAGAGCTGCACAGCGCCACGGCGGCGCGCATCCAGGCCCTGGTCGAGCTGGCCGGTCGTAGCGCGCAGGCCGCGCCGAGTGCTGCCCACGCATGAGCCTGGAAGGGGAAACGGTCACGGTCATTTCCATCCTCGGCAATGACTACTGCATCAAGGCGCCTGCCGGTAAACAGCAGGCCCTGAACGAATCGGCGCAGCTGCTCAAGAAGCTTCTGGCGGAGACCAAGGCCGCCTCGCCGTCCTTGATCGGCGACCGCTTGCTGGTGCTGACGGCGTTGAAGCTGTGTGCCCAGCAGGCCGAGATGGAGCAGCGCCATCGCCAGGAACTGCAGCAGCAGGAAGAGCGGTTGAGTAACCGGGTGGCCGACATCGCGAACCTGATCCCGCGTATTGTCGAGGATACGCTGGCCGCGCCGGACGAAGCCGCGGTGGCGCTCCCTGGGCGGGCGCGCTAGGCCCGGCGGGCCGCAGGCGCCCCTGACTGTACCCGCTCGACTGTTGCGCGCAGCGAGCGGCCGGCGCGCTGCGCCTGAGGCCAGGGCTGTTACATCTGGATGATCTCGGCGAGTTCGATACTGCCGCCTGCTGCCAGTATTGGGCAGCGCTGCGCATGCTCGATGGCTGCTTCGGCCGAAGCCGCCTCGATAATGCTGTAGCCACTGGCCGGATTGCTGCCGCCGTTGTGAGTGACCGAGCCATCGCTGTTGACCGTCGTCGACAGGCCAACCGGGTTGCCAGGGTCGCTCACCGCCGCGCCCATGGAGGCAAACCATTCGCCCCAGGCCTGCATTGTCTGGGTTACCTCCTCGGGGGCATTCGGAGTGCTGCCGCCGTGATACACGAACAAATACTTGGCCATCTGCAACCTCCTGCTGAGCCCAAATTTGCTGGACCCTACGTCCATACTCTAGTCGAGCGACAGGCGCCCGAATCGCCAGATGTCGCGCAGCCTTGCCGTGCGAGGCGCACGACAATCCGAAAATCGGAGAGCGTTGGAGATAGATCGTGGGGATCTATCGGAACCGGCGAGTCCTGCAGCGGAACAAGGCCGATAACAATCATGATCCTCGGGATCGATTGAACGCTGGGCCCCCGCTGCGCGAACTACAGAGTGGCCAGGGCGAAGCTGCCCATGACAGGCCGGATATACGAATGCAACCGCACTGACGACAGGCTTGAAAAGCGATTCCTCATCTACTTGTGGGGAGCGTCCATATACACTTGTTAGGGGTGCTGAATGAACCATTTAAGGTACTCAGCTCTCTTTTGTGTCTGCTCTAGAAGACATGCTGTGTAAATTGTACCGAAGCCATTTCCTGTAATTGACTCGTAAGTTTCAAAGTCACAATTTGCATCGCGCTGTTTGATCCAAGCTATTTGTGCTTTCTTAAGGTAGATATCTTGTGTTTCTATACTTGATCCTGACGGCGAACCATTTCCTTTGTATCTGGCAATGAGGGTTTTATACGCAAGATTTAGTTCGGAGTCTGATTTTCTTAATTCCAAGCTCAAGCACTCGTACATTTCTGCTTCGGTATTGGAAGCATTGCACGGATTGCCGGATTTGGCTGATACAGTGGTTATGCTAACGAGAGCAAAACACACACCGCTTGTTGCCGCGAGTTTCCAGTGCATAGTTTCCCTAACGACGCTGTAGAAAATCCTCAAAACCACTCCCGCTATCAAGGCTCACAGCGCCTCTTTTGAGAAGCTGCGCGCGCATCTGGCGATGGGGGTTCTTGGAGGATAGGTGAGTGGTTGGCCATTCACGGGCTGTGCTGGGGCACGTGAGGGGGGCTTGGAAGCGCTTCTGCAGGCTGTTCGTCATGACTAGGTTCCGCAGCGAGCCAGTTTTTCGATGTTGTGGGTGACGCAGTAGAGCTTCCATTGGCCGTCCACCCGTTCGCGCCCACGCAGGCTGAAGCGATCCAGGCGCTTGTTGTGGCGCAGGTTGCCGAACACCGGCTCCACGGTGGCGAAGCGGCGGGTGATCATCTCGCGACCTTGCGGGCTGTCGATGCGGCGGCGCATGCGGGTTAGCGCGTTGTCTGGCGCGGCCTTGGGCAAGCAGAAGGTGACCTGGCGCGCTGCGGTTTTCTCCGGCGTGCGCAGGCATTGTTTGCGTTGCAGGCAGCTCAGGCAGTCGCGCAGCGCGCCCTTGAACTTGATCGCCGGCTGGCCCTTGATCAAACAGTTGCTGCCGTTGCCATAGAGCTGTTTGCCCGCCGGGCAGGTGCAGGTTTGCTGGATCGGATCGAAGTGGAAATCGGCTGGGCTGTAGCGCCTGCTCGTGCGCGGTTTGGCGCTTTTGTCCCAGAGCGGGTCGGGTTTCTCTGTATGCAGAGCTTGCCCGGCATAGCGTGAATCGCGCTTGCGATAGCCGTTATCGGGAATAAAGGCGGCGATGCCGGCGGCCTCCAATTGTTCCAGCGCCTTGCGGCTGTGGTAACCGGCATCGGCGGTGTAGCAGGTGGTTGGGGTGCGCCACGCGGCAGTGGCCGCCACCACGGGCGTGAGCAGCGCCTGCTCCGAACCGGTGCCATGGGCCTGGGCATCGACGATGATCTGCGCCTGCTCATCCACCGTGGCCACGCCGGTATAGCCCTGGACCACGCCCTTGCTGGTGGCCATCTTGGCCGAGTCGTTATCGGTGCGGTTGGAGAGATTGACCCGGCCTTTGGCCCCTTTTCGGTCGTCGGGGTTTTCGCTGAGCCAGCTGCGCAGTTGGCGGGCATTGGCTTGCAGGCGCTCCAGCTTGCGGGCGGCCCGCAAGTCGTCATCCTCGGGCTGTCTATCGCACTGCCGCTGACGTTCAATCATGGCCTGCGCGGCTTTCTCCATCTTCTCGGCCTGGCGCAGGAAGTCGGCACGGGTGCCGCTCTTGGCCTTGCTGGCGTTGCTCGGCAACTTGACGCCGTCGATGGCGAACATCTCACGGCCAATCAGGCCCTGCCGATCACACACGGTGAGCACCTGGGCGAACAGCTTGGCGGCCAGCTCGCCCATGGCGGAGACGAAGTGGGCCAGGGTCGTGAAGTGCGGCTGGCTGTCACCGGAAATGGCCATGAACAGCACATGATCACGGCAGGCGGCCGCTATCTTGCGGCTGCTGATGATGCCGCGACTGTAGGCCAGCAGAACGATCTTCAGCAGCACGGCCGGGTCGTAGGCCGGTGCGCCTTCGACACTGTTGCGGTAACGGGCGTGGAAGTCGGAAAGATCCAGTTCGTGATCGACCAGGTAGCTCAGGGCGTGCTCGAAGGTGCCAGGCAGCAACTGCTTGTCGAAGTCGATGGGGAGGAGCTTGAGGCCCCTGTGAACGGTCTTGAATCGAGGCATTGCCCCACGCCTCCCTGCGATTGAATACGCTGAAGGTTATCAGTCTGTACAAGAGGTGGCAGCAGGTTTTTCTACAGCCTCAACGATTAAGCTAAGGGGCCGGCTTTAGCCGGTCCCAGTGAGCGCAGCGAGCGATTTGAACCACTAGTTAGAGGACACTACGCTGGCTTCGTAACAGATTGCCGAAGGAGGCCGATAGTGCGAACAAAAATGAATAGGTTCCAATCATAAAGGCTGCTCGGATTAACTGTAAATATTTGGTTGTTAAGTCGTGAGTTTGGCCGCTTATTAAGGCAATGCCGACAATGCTGAATGCTACTCCATATAGTGCGCCTGCAAGAGCTCCGTTTTTAATTGGATTGGCATTGCATAAATAACCTACAAGTGCGCCACCTATGAACCATGAGGTTATTGAAATAGGCTGGTGAGCTGAGTTTACAATCAGTGCAATAATTTCGTTTGATATGTCCTCAACGAGGAAGCTATGCCATTTAAGCAATGGCCTGGATATTAAATAGATAACTAAGGAAGCTACAAGTCCTTTTGATACTGCACGATAATCCATATGTCCTCTAACGTTTGGTTAAGGGGCGGGCTTTAGCCCGTCCCAGTGAGCGAAGCGAGCGGTTTGAACCAGTTGTTAGGGGCTGGCTCATTGGGTGTAATACATAAGTGAAAATGGCCCGCAGTAAATAACAGTGTTGCAGAAGGCTTGCTGGGAAATAATGAAGCCAAGCAGGGTTCCAGTGAAACCAAGAAGCGTGTATGAGCTTATGGATTTTGCCTTGCTTATTTTTAGATAAGTAAGGGTGATTATTGCACCAGCAGAGGCGCCTAAAGAACCTAGTAAATAATCAAGCCCTCTATGACCATGGCGTGGCCAGATCATGTCATTGAGCATGCTCATAGCAAGTGTTAGTGAAAATGCTAGACATATGCCCGTTAGGAAGAAAGGGGCAGGCCTGGCAAGGCCGCAGGCCATAATGCACGCAGCTGGAATGATGAATATAGGAAGATAGTCGTATTTCAGGCTCCATAAGCCAGAGTATATGGTGCTATCAATTCCATAGTGCAGTAATGGTATTAGCGCCAGAATTAACAATCCATATGTCATGTCGCGTAGATGAAGCATGGTTGTCCCTAACGTTTGGTTAAGGGGCGGGCTTTAGCCCGTCCCAGCGAGCGCAGCGAGCGATTTGAACCAATTGTTAGAGGCTCGGATGTGCGCATAATTTAAAGCACCGCTTTCCTGCTTGTAGCGCGTTGCGCGATTAACCTGGCGAAACGCAATAAATTTAATGTATCGATGCTGCTGACGAACCGCTGTAAACCCGAAAGTAGTGGAGCAATTTTACGAATGTACGCGGTGCAAAAACAAATAAGAAGAATACAAATGGTAACTCCGCCCTAACCAGCTTGGGGAAGTGGGGTTTTTTTTGAACAAAAAAGATGACGCTTTATCAAAACCCGAGTTCATGGCTTTGTTAGAGCTCATTAGCCGCCCCATATTATTACAATAGCCTTTTTGTTAGCGCCTGCCCTTTTTAGAAACTGAAACATTGAGTCGAAAAGCCAAAAATCTGGTGTGCAATTGACATTGTCAAGTAACTTTTCGAAATATGGTTTCGGTTTCTTTTCGAGTTCTTTAACAATTGAGGAGATCATGTCTTTGCCGATAAATACAACGTCAGGATCGTCATATTCATTTGGCTCTGCCCGTAGTTCACCTTGGAACAGTAAATTCAAGGGTTGTTCTTCGTTCTTCAAGGCTAATACCCAGGCAGGTATTGATTCTTCAGCATCACATGATTCACTATTCTGAATCTCGATTTCTCCTAAAGCATCATACCAATCACTTTTCGTTATCCTTCCTTCGAAGAACGATCGAGCTTCATCGTCAATTATGTAAAATGTTCCGAAACTCATAATTGCCTCTAACTAAAATTAGACACCAAGCGGTGCGTTTAAACGCGCCATTTGGTGGATAACGTTCCTTGTCGCCTTTGGCCTTCCTTGTCTATTCTGGGGGTTCCAGCGGGATGCTGGGATCAGAAGGGAGTTATACACCATGGACGGCAAGCCCAAACTGCTCGATCAACTGCGCGAACAGATCCGCGTGCGACATTATTCGATTCGTACGGAAGCTGTCTATCTGCACTGGGTCCGGCAGTTCATCCGATTCCAGAAGTTGCGCCACCCGGCGGACATGGGCGCGGAGGAGGTCGAGCAGTTCCTGTCTTATCTGGCGGTGCAGCGTACGGTGTCGGCGTCGACGCAGAACCAGGCGTTGGCGGCGCTGCTGTTTCTTTACAAGCAGGTGTTGCGCATCGAGTTGCCCTGGCTGGATGGGGTGGTGCGCGCCAAGCGGCCCGAGCGCCTGCCGTTGGTATTGAGTCGCGAGGAGACGCAGCGTCTGTTGGCGCAGTTCTCCGGCGAGGTGGGCCTGATCACTGGCCTGTTGTACGGATCGGGCATGCGCTTGATGGAGGCGGTGAGACTGCGGGTCAAGGATGTGGATTTCCAGCGCCGCGAGATTCTGGTGCGCGACGGCAAGGGCATGAAGGACCGGGTTACGCTGCTGCCGGACTCGCTGCGCGACGGGCTGCAGGCGCATCTGGCCTGGGTCAAGGCGCAACACGAGCGGGATCTGGCCGAGGGCTTCGGCGAGGTCTATCTGCCGTTCGCCCTGGCGCGCAAATATCCCGCGGCGCCGCGGGAGTGGGGTTGGCAGTATGTGTTTCCGGCATCGCGCCGTTCGATCGACCCGCGCTCGGGCGCGGAGCGTCGTCATCATTTCAATGAGCAGCAGGTGCAGCGCGCTTTCAAGCCGGCGTTGCGCGCGGCGGGGATCATCAAGCCGGCCACACCGCATACCTTGCGTCACTGCTTCGCCACCCATCTGCTGGAGAGCGGTCAAGATATCCGCACGGTGCAGGAGCTGTTGGGCCACGCCGATGTGAAGACCACGATGATCTATACCCATGTGCTCAATCGCGGCGGGCTCGGGGTGCTGAGCCCGCTGGATCGCTGAGGCGCCGTCTATAGCCCTGGTGGGGCAGCCCCTAAGGCCGGCAGTGCCGGCAGCGGCGAGGGTTGAGGTCGGTCAGGTCACGCAGCGTAGCCGGTGTCGACGCCATGGCGTTGTTGCGCGACATTGAGGCGAAGTCTGCATGGCTATGCCGATTTAGGCGTTACCCACATGGTGATCACTGCCCGAAAAACGGCCACTCCCGCTTGGTCCTTGACCTCGACATTAACCTTGTAGTCGCCGGGCGCCGACCAGTCCGGCTGCGATTCGGGTGTGGCGACCGCGGTCAGGTCGGACGTGGCTTTCTTCAGGTATTCGACCGTCATGCCCTTGGGTATCCAGCGGTGCGTTCGCGGGACTGTCACCTCGGTCATGGTTCCACCGGCCAGTTCAGCCATGTTGCACATGGCAATGGCATGCACGGTGCCCAGGTGGTTGAGCACGGCGCGGCGCTTAGGGATCGATACTTCGCAGTACTCGGGCCTCAGTGCCTCGAACCGAGGGCGAATGCTGGCAAAGTAGGGCGCCTTGAAACACAGGAGCCGGGAGAAGGCCCATTTGCCAGCGGGCTTGCTGGAGAAGCGTTGCCAAATCGCCAATGTGCCTGTACTCATCGCCACGCGCTCTATGTAAAATACGGAATATTATTCTAGAGTATTGTTCTATGCCTGTGTCAAGCTACGATTACTCAGCCGCGCTGGCGGCCCTGGAACGCGTCGAGCCCGGCGACCGCCGATCGAACAAGCGGCACATCATGGCCTGTGCGCTGGCGTGCTTCGACGAAATGGGCCTCGAGTCGACCAAGATTGAGGACATTCGCCTGCGCGCCGAAAGCAGCATCGGCTCGATCTATCACCATTTCGGCAACAAGGAGGGTCTGGTGGCGGCACTCTACTTTGCCGCGCTAGACGATCAGTTGGCCCTGGTGCAGCCCCGCATAGAAGGTTCCAGCACGCCACGTGAGGCGGTTGAGGCCTTGATCCGGACGTACCTGGCCTGGGTTGAGCAGCAACCGGAGCTGGCCCGCTTTATCTCTCAGGCGCGCCATGCGGTGGCTTCGGGGCCGCGCCAGGACGACCTGGCCGCGCGCAACCGGCGCCGCTATGGCGCCTTGCTCGAATGGTTGGGCAAAGGGGTGGATGCCGGGGTGATCCGCAAGCTACCCCGTGAGGTCTATGCCTCGCTGTTGATCGGCCAAGCAGAAAACTACTGCCGTGCCTGGTTGTCGGGACGGGTCAAAGGCGCTCCTACCGTGCACGCTGATATCTTCGCCGATGCCGCATGGCGTTCGATCGCCGAGGCCGTGAGCGGCTAGCTCGCTGGGGCGCAGGGCGCGCCGTCTATAGCCGCCCTTGGCGGCGCAGGCGGCGCAACACCCAGCGTCGATAGCACCAGGACAGCAGTGGTTTGAGGCCGGGCAGGCCGAGCAGCCAGGCCAGCGGACGCAGCCTCGGCGTGCGCCTCATCAGCAGGATATAGGCGTCGAGCTCGCGGTGGATGCGGCCCTGGTCATCCTCTACATGCAGTTCGGTGAGGGCGCGGTAGGGATCGATGCCGGCGGCGCGCAGCTGGTTCTCCTGGCCGGTGATGTCGACCCATTCGACGCTGTCGTCGTGCTGCGCGAGTCGTTCGTAGCGGCGGCGGTCGGCCACGCAGCGCGGGCAGGCGCCGTCGTAATAGACCTTGAGTCGGGCCATGGGCTTGGCCTGGTGGCGGGGCTTGTCTTAAGTCTAGCGGGGGCGGGGTGGGCAAGCCCCTTCCCGTGATGGGAAGGGGCGGGGCAAGTCAGATCAGCTCGGCCCACATGTCGTATTCGTCGGCGTCGACGATGCGCACGCGCACCTTGTCGCCGGGCTTGACCGCGGTGCTTTCGATGAACACGCTGCCGTCGATTTCCGGGGCGTCGGCGTAGCAGCGCGCGACGGCGCCCTGGTCGTCGACCTCATCGATCAGCACCTCCATTTCCTTGCCGACCTTCAGCTGCAGGCGGGCGGTGCTGATGGCCTGCTGGTGGGCCATGAAGCGGTCCCAGCGATCCTGCTTGACCTCGTCCGGCACCGGGTTGTCCAGCAGGTTGGCCGGGGCGCCGTCCACCGGCGAGTACTGGAAGCAGCCGACG
The DNA here is from genome assembly GCF_013388395.1 of Pseudomonas sp. LPB0260. Lineage (NCBI taxonomy): Bacteria > Pseudomonadati > Pseudomonadota > Gammaproteobacteria > Pseudomonadales > Pseudomonadaceae > Pseudomonas > Pseudomonas sp. LPB0260. The sequence continues at coordinate 2,614,262 of NZ_CP058247.1, forward strand.
CGGTCGAGCTGGGCCTCGGTCAGCCAGTCGAGCAGGTACTGGAAGTCTTCCTCGGTTTCGCCGGGGAAGCCGACGATAAAGGTCGAGCGGATGGTCAGCTCCGGGCAGATCTCGCGCCAGGCCTTGATACGGGCCAGGGTCTTGTCCTCGAAGGCCGGGCGCTTCATGGCCTTGAGCACCTTCGGGCTGGCGTGCTGGAAGGGGATGTCGAGGTAGGGCAGCAGCTTGCCGGCGGCCATCAGCGGGATCAGCTCGTCGACGTGCGGATACGGGTAGACGTAGTGCAGGCGCACCCACACGCCCATGGAGGACAGCGCCTCGCACAGCTCGGTCATGCGGGTCTTCACCGGCTGGCCGTTCCAGAAGTCGGTCTTGTACTTCATGTCGACTCCGTAGGCGCTGGTGTCCTGGCTGATCACCAGCAGTTCCTTGACCCCGGCCTTGACCAGGCGCTCGGCCTCGCTGAGCACCTCGCCGACCGGGCGGCTGACCAGCTTGCCGCGCATCGAGGGGATGATGCAGAAGCTGCAGCTGTGGTTGCAGCCTTCGGAAATCTTCAGGTAGGCGTAGTGGCGCGGCGTCAGCTTGACGCCCTGGGGCGGCACCAGGTCGATCAGCGGGTTGTGCTCCTTGCTCGGCGGCACCACTTCGTGCACGGCGTTGAGCACCTGCTCGTACTGCTGCGGGCCGGTGACCGACAGCACGCTGGGGTGCACGTCGCGGATCGCACTCTCTTCCACGCCCATGCAGCCGGTGACGATGACCTTGCCGTTCTCGGCGATGGCCTCGCCGATCACCTCCAGGGATTCGGCCTTGGCGCTGTCGATGAAGCCGCAGGTGTTGACCACCACTACGTCGGCGTCTTCATAGGTCGGCACGACCTCGTAACCTTCCATGCGCAGCTGGGTCAGGATGCGTTCGGAGTCCACCAGGGCCTTGGGGCAACCCAGTGAAACGAATCCGACTTTTGGCGTGGCAGGGGTGGACATGCGGCTGACCTCAGGCTTTGGAGGATGGGCGCGAAAGGCGCCGTTGATCAAAAAGTGCGCAATTCTAGCGGCGGATCGCCGGCTTGACCAGCGCCGCGAGCGATTGCGCGTCGTGGCTGATCATAAGAGGGCGGCCGGTGAGCGGCTCCGAAGGTCGCCAGTCCCAGCATGAAGTGCCACTGCATAAGCAGGGTGCGGGCGTCGCTGCCCTTGGGGAAGTAACCCTTGGACTCGATGCAGGCGTAGACCGCCGCGATCGGCAGCTTCAACCAGTGCAGGGCAATCGACAGGCTGCCGTAACGGACTTCGGTGTTTTCCAGGGCATGGGTTGTCTGTCTCCTACGCCTACGCCTGCGGAGCAGAGGCTAGCGGGGAGGAAGTCGGGAAATCGTCAGGGAGGTGCTGCGGGGTTGTGGCGAGCGCTGAAACGAAAAAGGCCACTCGATTGAGTGGCCTTTTCGGGTATTTGGTTGCGGGAGCAGGATTTGAACCTACGACCTTCGGGTTATGAGCCCGACGAGCTACCAGACTGCTCCATCCCGCGCCGGCCATTCTATATAGATACGCGCTTCTGTCAATCGATTTCTATATTTCAATCAATTATTTAAATAGCTTAATCGGACGCAAACGAAAAAGGCCACTCGATTGAGTGGCCTTTTCGGGTATTTGGTTGCGGGAGCAGGATTTGAACCTACGACCTTCGGGTTATGAGCCCGACGAGCTACCAGACTGCTCCATCCCGCGCCGGCCATTCTATATAGATACGCGCTTCTGTCAATCGATTTCTATATTTCAATCAATTACTTAAATAGCTGAATCGGACGCAAACGAAAAAGGCCACTCGATTGAGTGGCCTTTCCGGGTATTTGGTTGCGGGAGCAGGATTTGAACCTACGACCTTCGGGTTATGAGCCCGACGAGCTACCAGACTGCTCCATCCCGCGGCGGCCATTCTATAGTTTAGAGGCAGGCTGTCAACCTTTAGTTCGGTTAAAAACTGTTGTTTGTTCATACGCTTAGCGTTGCTGGGCACTCACGAAAGCGCTGTCGGCCTGATCTGCCGGGCCTTTGCGGGAGGATCGGGCGGGGCGAGGTTCCCTCAGGAAAGTCGACATTTATCGATTGTCTGGCTGGCCGGCGTAGCCGATGGCGTTGCGCTTGGGCTAGAGTCCGGGGCCATTCGGCGCCGCTCAGCCTGTTGTCCGCCCGCCGCACCTTGAGTTACAGATTCCGACCATGACAACCCGCAAGATCATCCACGTCGATTGTGACTGTTTCTATGCCGCCATCGAAATGCGCGACGACCCCAGCCTGGCGCGCAAGCCGCTGGCGGTGGGCGGCGCGGCGGATCGTCGTGGGGTGATCGCCACCTGCAACTACGAGGCACGCGCCTATGGGGTGCGTTCGGCGATGGCCTCCGGGCATGCGCTGAAACTGTGCCCGGACCTGTTGATCGTCAAACCGCGGATGGAGGTGTACAAGTCGGTTTCCCGGGAGATTCAAGGGATCTTTCGCGACTACACCGAGGTCATCGAGCCGCTCTCCCTGGATGAGGCCTATCTGGATGTGTCGGACAGCCCGCATTTCGCCGGCAGCGCCACGCGGATTGCTCAGGAGATTCGCCGGCGGGTCTCCCAGGAACTGCACATCACCGTCTCGGCCGGCGTGGCGCCGAACAAGTTCCTGGCCAAGATCGCCAGCGACTGGAAGAAGCCCAACGGCCTGTTCGTCATCACCCCGGAGCAGATCGAGGCGTTCGTCGCCGAACTGCCGGTCAGCAAGCTGCACGGCGTGGGCAAGGTGACCGCGGACAAGCTTGGGCGCCTGGGCATTCGTGACTGCGCGGATCTGCGTCAGTGGCACAAGCTGGCGCTGGTCAAGGAGTTCGGCCACTTCGGCGAGCGGCTCTGGGGCTTGGCACGGGGGATCGACGAGCGACCGGTGCAGACCGACAGCCGCCGGCAGACGGTCAGCGTGGAGACCACCTTCGACCACGACCTGCCGGACCTGCCGGCCTGCCTCGCGCAACTGCCGCAGCTGCTCGAGGAGCTGGCCCGGCGCATGGCGCGCCTGGACGCCAGCTACCGGCCGGACAAGCCCTTCGTCAAGATCAAGTTCCACGACTTCACCCAGACCACCCTGGAGCAGGCGGGCGCGCGTCGCGACCTGGACAGCTACAAGCTGCTGCTCAGCGCCGCGTTTGCCCGCGGCAACAAGCCGGTGCGGCTGCTCGGGGTGGGGGTGCGGCTGCACGACCTGCGCGGCCGGCATGAGCAGCTGGAGTTGTTCGCGCCGTAGGGTGGATGTCGCCTTTCACATCCACCGTTGGGGTAGGCGGGCAGTCTGCGTCAGCTAGCCCTCGAGCGGCCAGAGGCGCAGCGGTTTGCCGGTCTCGGGCCACAGGCGCAGCTGCTCGAGCGGCGAGACATCCCAGCGCTGCACCTTGCCCAGGCTGTCGAGAAAATGGGCTTCCTGCTCCATTTGTGCGGCGGCGCACTGCCTGCGGGTACTACCGGCGGCGGCGAAGCTGAGACGCTGGCCCTGCAGTTCGTAGCGGGCGAACCAGTGGTTGCAGCCGGTGCTGCCATAGGCGCGGCCGTCCTCGCCCAGGGTCAGGGTCGGATGGCTGTCGTCGAGCGCCGGGCGCCCGCCGATCCACTCGATGCGATAGCTGCGTTCGGTTTCCAGCTGCGGCGGGGGGCTGGCGCAGCTCAGCAGGCTGGCGCCGAGCAGGGAGATTATCAGGGCGTGGCGCATGCTTGGGCCTACGGGCACTTGGGGCACAGGTGGCGGCCGTCCTGGCTGCGCCAGCCCAGCTCGCGGATGCGCGCGTCGGCCGCCGGGGCCTGGGCCTTCTTGCCGAGGGCGGCGTCGACGGCGAACTCGAAGTCCAGCTGGCTGGCGCAGCCGTCGCACTTGACCTGCCAGTTGAAAATCGCCAGCTCGCCGAACGCCGGGCCGTGGGCGACGGCGACCCACTGGCCGCGCGGGTTGATCAGGTGGCGCACCTTGTCGACCTGCAGGCGCATGCTCAGGTCGCGGCTGCCCTTGAGGGTGACCAGCAGGCCGTCGCCGCTGTGGATCGAGCCGCCGTTGCCGGTGACCTGGTAGCGGCCCGGCGCCAGGGCGCGGCATTCGATCAGGGTGTGCTCGGGGTTGAGCAGGTTGTAGCGAAAATCGTGTTCGGCCATGGCTCCTCCAAAATTGCCGCGCATGCTATCACGGGCCGGGGGGCAGCCGATTGACCGGTGCGCCGGCCGCCCAGGCGGCGATGTTGTCCAGGGTGGTGCTGGCGATCGCGGTCAGCGCTTCGTGGGTGAGGAAGGCCTGGTGGGCGGTGACGATGACATTGGGAAAGGTCAGCAGGCGCGCCAGCACGTCGTCCTGCAGCGGCTGGTCGGAGCAGTCGTCGAAGAACAGCTCGGCTTCCTCCTCGTAGACATCCAGGCCGAGATGCCCGAGCTGGCCACTCTTCAGCGCCTCGATCAGCGCGGGGGTGTCGACCAGGGCGCCGCGCCCGGTGTTGATCAGCATCGCGCCGCGCTTCATCTGCCCCAGGCGCGTCGCGTCGATCAGGTGGTGGCTGCTTTCGTTCAGCGGGCAGTGCAGGCTGATGATGTCGCTCTCGGCGATCAGCTGGTCGAGTTCCACCTGCTGGCCGCCCAGTTGCGTCAGGTCCGCCACCGGAAAGGGATCGTAGACCTGCACCCGGCAGCCGAAGCCGGCCATGATGCGGGCGAAGACCCGGCCGATGTTGCCGCAGCCGACCACGCCGACGGTCTTGCCGTGCAGGTCGAAGCCGATCAGCCCGTGCAGGGAAAAGTCGCCCTCGCGGGTGCGGTTGAAGGCGCGGTGGATGCGTCGATTCAGGGCCAGGATCAGTGCCACGGCGTGCTCGGCCACCGCATGGGGCGAGTAGGCCGGCACCCGCACCACGCAAAGGCCCAGTTGCTGCGCGGCCTTCAGGTCGACATTGTTGTAGCCGGCCGAACGCAGGGCGATCAGTCGCGTGCCGCCGGCCGCCAGGCGCTGCAGCACCGGCGCCGAGAGGTCGTCGTTGATGAAGGCGCAGACCACCTCGCAGTGCTGCGCCAGGGCGGCGGACTCGAGCCCCAGGCGGGCCTCCTGGAACTGCAGCTGCCAGGCCTGGGGACGCTTGGCGGCGAGAAAGCTGTCGCGGTCGTACGGCTTGCTGCTGAACAGGATGATGCGCATGGCGTCTCCTCGTTGCGGGTTCGTCGGTGGCGCTGTGGCCTCAGGCGCTGACCTGGGTTTCGTTGGCCAGCCGGTCGATGGCCGCGTCCAGCTCGTCCAGGGCGTGCTGGGCGGCCGGATCGTTCTGTTTCAGCAGGGTTTCGCTGCGCTGGCAGGCGGCGCGCAATTGCGGCACGCCGCAGTAGCGGGTGGCGCCGTGCAGGCGGTGGACCCGCTCGATCAGCGCCTTGCGCTCGCCGGCTTCGCGGGCCTGGCGGATCGCCTGGCGATCGCCCGGCAGCCCGGCCAGCAGCATGTTCAGCATGTCGCTGGCCAGGTCGGCCTTGCCGGCGGCCAGGCGCAGGCCCTCGGCGGCATCCAGCACGCTCAGCTGGCTGGCGCCGGCGCTGGGTTCGGCGGGGTGCTCCGGTGCCTGGCTGCGCAGGGCCAGGCCGGTCCACTTGAGTACCACCTGGGCCAGCTGGCGCTCGCTGATGGGCTTGGTCAGGTAGTCGTCGAGGCCGCTCTGCAGCAGGGCGCGGCGCTCGTTGGCCAGGGCGTGGGCGGTCAGGGCGATGATCGGCACCGGCGTGCGCTGGCGTTCGGCTTCCCACTGGCGGATCGCCTCGGTGGTCTGGCGACCGTCCATGCCGGGCATCTGCACGTCCATGAAGATCAGGTCGAAGCTGTCGTGCTGCACCTGTTCCAGGGCCTGGTAACCGCTGCTGGCGCCGCTCACCGTGGCGCCCATGTCCTCGAGCAGGGTGCGGACCAGCAGCAGGTTGGCCGGGTTGTCGTCAACGCACATGATGCGCGCGGCCCGGCCAGGGACCGGCGGGTCGGTTTCCCGGCGCAGCGGCAGGCGGGGGCTGATCAGTTCGGCCAGGGCGCGCTGTAGCTTGCGGGTGCAGGCGGGCTTGGCCTGCAGCTGGCTGTAGGCATCGGGCAGGGCCTCGTGGTAGAGCGCCTGCTCGGTGGTCGGACAGAGCACCACGGTCTTGCAGGCGAGGTGCTGCAGATCCCAGATACGCTGGCCCAGGTTGTCCGGCGGCAGGACCTGGGCGGTGACGCCGAGCACCGCCAGGTTGATCGGCTGCTCGCCGTGGCGGGCCTTGTCGACGGCCTCCAGCAGGCTGTCGAGGTCGGCGAAGGCGCTGACCTTCAGGCCGCAGTCCTCCAACTGGTGCTCCAGGGCCTGGCGCGCCAGGTCGTGGCTTTCGAGGAGCGCCACGCGCCGCCCCAGCAGGGGCGGGCGCGGCAGGTCCTCGGCGTCGTCGCGGGCCTTCGGCAGGCTCAGGCTGACCCAGAACTCCGAACCCTCGCCGGGGCTGCTGTCGACGCCGATCTCGCCGCCCATCTGCTCGATCAGGCGCTTGGAGATCACCAGGCCCAGGCCGGTGCCGCCGGCCTGGCGCGACAGCGAGTTGTCGGCCTGGCTGAAGGATTGGAACAGCGCGCGCAGGTCCTCGTCGGACAGGCCGATGCCGGTGTCCTGCACGCTGATGCGCAGCTGCGCGTGGTCGGCGCTCTCGTCCTCGAGCATGGCGCGCAGGACGATGCTGCCTTCGCGGGTGAACTTGATCGCGTTGCTCACCAGGTTGGTCAGCACCTGCTTGAGGCGCAGGGGGTCGCCAACCAGGGTCATGGGGGTGTCGCGGTAGACCAGGCTGAGCAGTTCCAGCTGCTTCTCGTGGGCCGCCGGGGCGAGGATGGTCAGGGTGTCCTGGAGCAGGTCGCGCAGGTTGAACGGAATGCTTTCGAGCACCAGCTTGCCGGCGTCGATCTTGGAGAAGTCGAGGATCTCGTTGATGATCCCCAGCAGGCTGTCGGCGGATTTCTCGATGGTGCCCAGGTAGTCCTGCTGGCGCGGGCTCAGCTCGCTCTTCTGCAGTAGGTTGGTGAAGCCGAGGATGCCGTTGAGCGGGGTGCGGATCTCGTGGCTCATGTTGGCGAGGAACTCGGACTTGATGCGGCTGGCCTCCAGGGCCTCCTTGCGCGCGAAGTCCAGTTCGATGTTCTGGATCTCGATGGTCTCCAGGTTCTGCCGTACGTCCTCGGTGGCCTGGTCGATGCTGTGCTGCAGTTCTTCCTGGGCGTTCTGCAGGGCCTCGGCCATGCGGTTGATGCCAGCGGCCAGCTCGTCCATCTCATGACTGCCGAGCGCCGGCAGGCGGGTTTCCAGATGGCCGTCCTGGAGCAGTGCGACGCTGTGCTTGATGCGTCGCAGCGGGTCGTTGATGCTGCGGCTCATGCGCATGGCCAGCAGGGCGGTGACGATCAGCCCGGTGGCGATCAGCAAGAGGCTGGCGAACAGGCTGCGATAGCCGCTGAGCAGGGTGCCGTGGTGCGACAGCTCCAGCTCCACCCAGCCGAGCAGGCGCTCGCCGGGGCCGTCGATCGCCGCCCCGGTCAGGTTCAGGTGCTGCTCGAATACTGGCAGGAGGAAACGCGTGGCGTCCTGGCCGGTGCGCCGCGCGGCCTGTAGTTCGCCGCCGCTGGGCGCGGCATTGAGCATGCTGGGCCCGGCGTGGGCCAGGTGCTTGCGCGCCGCGGCGAGGAAGCGCACCGCGCGCACGTCCGGCTGCTCCAGGGCCTGGGTGGCGATGCGCTGCAGCAGGGTGGCGTCGCCCCGCAGCAGGGCGGGGGCAGCCAGCGGGGCGAGCTGCTCGGTGATCATCTGCCCGCGCTGCAGCAACTGGGCCTGCAGGCCGGACAGTTGCACCCAGGTGAAATAGCCGCCGAGCACCAGCGCCAGCAGGCTGGTCGGCAACAGGGTGAGCATCAGCACCCGACCTTTGATGCCTAGATCCTTGAACACTCGCTTTCTCCTGCCCGGCCTATCACTGTCCTCAGTGCGCCAGTGTAGCGGCTGGCCTCGCGGGAATGACAGGCCCGCCCGCGTCGAGCCGATGCGCCCGGGTAGATCATCGTCGCGTTATGGCCGTCGCCGGTTTGCCGTTATCATGGGCGTCCCTTCTTGCCGTCTGGATTCGAGCGACGCCATGACCCTGCAGTTTCCCACCATCGCCGATTGCATCGGCAACACCCCGCTGGTGCGTTTGCAGCGCCTGCCGGGCACGACCTCCAACACCCTGCTGGTCAAGCTGGAGGGCAATAACCCGGCCGGCTCGGTGAAGGACCGCCCGGCGCTGTCGATGATCACCCGCGCCGAGCTGCGCGGCGATATCCGCCCCGGCGATACCCTGATCGAGGCCACCAGCGGCAATACCGGCATCGCCCTGGCGATGGCGGCGGCGATCAAGGGCTACGAGCTGATCCTGATCATGCCGGACAACATGAGCGCCGAGCGCAAGGCGGCGATGACCGCCTACGGCGCCGAGCTGGTGCTGGTGTCGCGCGAGGACGGCATGGAAGGCGCCCGCGACCTGGCCGAGAGCCTGCAGCGCGGCGGCCGTGGCAAGGTCCTCGACCAGTTCGCCAACGGCGACAACCCCGAGGCCCACTACAGCGGCACCGGCCCGGAAATCTGGCGCCAGACCCAGGGCCAGATCACTCATTTCATCAGCTCCATGGGCACCACCGGCACCATCATGGGGGTGTCGCGCTACCTCAAGGAGCAGAACCCGCAGGTGCAGATCGTCGGCCTGCAGCCGATGGAGGGCGCGTCGATTCCCGGCATCCGTCGCTGGCCGCAGGAATACCTGCCGAAGATCTATCAGGCCGAGCGGGTCGACCGGATCATCGACATGGCCCAGCGCGAGGCCGAAGACACCATGCGCCGTCTGGCGCGCGAGGAGGGGATCTTCTGCGGGGTGTCGTCCGGCGGTTCGGTGGCGGCCATGCTGCGCCTGTCCCAGGAAGTGGAGAACGCGGTGATGGTGGCGATCATCTGTGATCGTGGCGACCGTTACCTGTCCACCGGCGTGTACGACACGCCCCACGACTGATGGCCAAGAAGAGCGGTGGGCTGCGCTTTCAGCCCAGCGGCGGCGCGCGTGCGCCCCAGGTGCCGGTGGGCAAGAAGCAGCGTCTGAGCATCGAGCGCCTGGCCAATGATGGCCGTGGCATCGCTTTCGTCGAGGGGCGCACCTGGTTCGTCAGCGGCGCCCTGCCCGGGGAGGAGGTCGAGGCTCGCGTGCAGGGCGCCCGCAGCCAAGTGGTCGAGGCCCGCGCCGAGCGCATTCTCAGCGCCAGCCCGCAGCGCCGTCCCGAGCCCTGCGTCCATGCGCGAACCTGCGGCGGCTGCAGCGTGCAGCATATGCCCCACGCCGATCAGCTCGAACTCAAGCAGCGCCAGCTCGCCGAGCAGTTCAGCCGTGTGGCCGGGGTGCAGCCGCAGCGCTGGGCAGCGCCGCTGGTCGGCCCCGAGTTCGGCTACCGGCGTCGCGCGCGCATCGCCGTGCGCTGGGACGCCAAGGCCCGGCGCCTGGACGTCGGCTTTCGCGTCGCGGCCAGCCAGGGCATCGTCGCCATCGACGACTGCCCGGTTCTGGTACAGCCCTTGCAGCCTATCCTGCGGGCCTTGCCGAATGTGCTGAGGAGCCTGGACAAGCCCCAGGCCATCGGCCACGTAGAGCTGTTCCATGGCACCGCCAGCGCCATCTTGGTGCGTCACACCGCCGCCCTGGGCGAGGAGGACCTGGCGCGCCTGCAGGCGTTCGCCGAGGCCCAGGACGCGCAGCTGTGGCTGCAGGGCAGTGGCGAGCCCGAGCCGTTCGCCTCGGCGCCCGAGCTGGGCTATCGCCTGGAGCGCTGGAACCTGCAGCTGAGTTACCGGCCCGGGGACTTCGTCCAGGTCAATGCGCCGGTGAACGAGGCAATGGTCGCCCAGGCCCTGGAGTGGCTGGCGCCCCAGGCTGATGAACGGGTGCTGGACCTGTTCTGCGGCCTGGGCAACTTCGCCCTGCCGCTGGCCCGTGAGGTGCGCGAGGTGGTGGCGGTGGAAGGGGTGCAGGCGATGGTCGAGCGGGCTGAGCAGAATGCCGCCGGCAATGGCCTGGATAACGTGCGGGTGGTGCGGGCCGACCTGGCCGAGCCCCTGGCCGACGCCGGCTGGGCCCAGGGCGGCTTCGCCGCCGTGCTGCTCGACCCGCCGCGCGACGGCGCGCTGCAGGTGGTCCGGCAGATCGGCGCGCTGGGCGCCCGGCGCCTGGTGTACGTCTCGTGCAACCCGGCGACCCTGGCCCGCGACAGTGCCGAGTTGCTGGCGCAGGGCTACAGGCTGAGCCAGGCGGGCATCCTCGACATGTTTCCGCAGACCGCCCATGTCGAGGCGATGGCGTTGTTCGAAAAGCCGTAGGTCGGGATCTGCCCCGCGCAAGGCGTCTTGTTTTTGCGTTGGGGTAACCTTATCTAGGTTCAACAGGGTGGGCAGGGAGCGCACCTCAAGCAGTTAAACCGACTGGCCCGGAGAAGGCCGGCGATCGTTCGGGGCGCCGCATGCGCACCGTAAGGGAAGGTAAGCAGTATGGTTCAGGTGAGAGCGCATCAGCCGATCAACGATGACGGCAGCATCAATCTCGAGGCCTGGCTGGAGCATGTGCTCAGTGTCGATCCGGCGCTGGACCGCGAGGCCTTGCACGACGCCTGCGAGTTCGCCCGCGAGGCCGAGCAGCAGGCCAATGCCGCGCAGAATCTGTGGGCCGAGGGCGCGTCGAGTTTCCGCGCCGGCCTGGAGATCGCCGAGATTCTCGCCGACCTCAAGCTCGATCAGGACTCCCTGGTGGCCGCGGTGATCTACCGTGGCGTGCGTGAGGGCAAGGTGACCCTGGCGGCCGTGCATCAGCGCTTCGGCCCGGTGGTGGCCAAGCTGATCGACGGCGTGCTGCGCATGGCGGCGATCAGCGCCAGCCTCAACCCGCGCGATTCCCTGGTGCTCGGTTCCCAGGCCCAGGTGGAGAACCTGCGCAAGATGCTGGTGGCCATGGTCGACGACGTGCGCGTGGCCCTGATCAAACTGGCCGAGCGCACCTGCGCGATCCGCGCGGTCAAGGAAGCCGACGACGAGAAGCGCCAGCGCGTGGCGCGCGAGGTCTTCGACATCTACGCGCCGCTGGCCCACCGCCTGGGCATCGGCCATATCAAATGGGAGCTGGAAGACCTGTCCTTCCGCTACCTGGAGCCCGACCAGTACAAGCAGATCGCCAAGCTGCTGCACGAGCGGCGCCTGGACCGCGAGCAGTACATCAACGATGCGATGGACCACCTGCGCGCCGAGCTGGAGGCCACCGGGATCAAGCCCGACATCAGCGGTCGGGCGAAACACATCTATTCGATCTGGCGCAAAATGCAGCGCAAGGGCCTGCAGTTCAGCCAGATCTACGACGTGCGCGCGGTGCGCGTGCTGGTGCCGGAGATGCGCGACTGCTACACCGCGCTGGGCATCGTCCACACCCTCTGGCGGCACATCCCCAAGGAGTTCGACGACTACATCGCCAACCCCAAGGAAAACGGCTATCGCTCGCTGCATACCGCGGTGCTCGGCCCCGAGGGCAAGGTGCTGGAGGTGCAGATCCGCACCCACGCCATGCACGAGGAGGCGGAGCTGGGGGTGTGCGCCCACTGGCGCTACAAGGGCACCGACGTCAAGTCCGGCTCCAATCACTACGAAGAGAAGATCTCCTGGCTGCGCCAGGTGCTCGAGTGGCACGAGGAGCTGGGCGACATCGGCGGCCTGGCCGAGCAGTTGCGGGTGGATATCGAGCCCGACCGGGTCTACGTGTTCACCCCGGATGGCCACGCCATCGACCTGCCCAAGGGCGCCACGCCGCTGGATTTCGCCTACCGGGTGCATACCGAGATCGGCCACAACTGCCGTGGCGCCAAGATCAACGGGCGCATCGTGCCGCTCAACTACAGCCTGCAGACCGGCGAGCAGGTGGAGATCATCACCAGCAAGCACGGTACGCCGAGCCGCGACTGGCTGAACAGCAACCTGGGCTATGTCACCACCTCGCGGGCACGGGCGAAGATCGTCCACTGGTTCAAGCTGCAGGACCGTGACCAGAACGTCGCCGCCGGCAAGGCCATGCTCGAGCGCGAGCTGGGCCGCCTGGCCCTGCCGCAGGTGGAGTTCGACGCGCTGGCCGAGAAGGCCAACCTGAAGAGCGCCGAGGACCTGTTCGCCGCCCTCGGCGCCGGCGACGTGCGCCTGGCCCACCTGGTCAACCTGGCCCAGCAGCTGGTGGAGCCGGAGCGCGGCAGCGAGCAGCTCGAGCTGATCCCGCGCAAGGCCCTGGGCTTCCGCCCGGGCAAGCGCGGCGATATCCAGATCCAGGGCGTCGGCAACCTGCTGACGCAGATGGCCGGCTGCTGCAAGCCGCTGCCGGGCGACCCGATCGTCGGCTACATCACCCTCGGTCGCGGGGTCAGCATCCACCGCCAGGACTGCGCCTCGGTGCTGCAGATGGCCGGGCGCGAGCCGGAGCGGATCATCCAGGTCAGCTGGGGGCCGGTGCCGGTGCAGACCTACCCGGTGGATATCGTCATCAAGGCCTACGATCGCTCCGGCCTGCTGCGCGACGTGACCCAGCTGCTGCTCAACGAGAAGCTCAATGTGCTGGCGGTCAATACCCAGTCGAACAAGGAAGACAACACCGCGTCGATGTCGATCACGGTGGAGATTCCCGGGCTGGATGCACTGGGACGCCTGCTCGGACGCATCTCGCAGCTGCCCAATATCATCGAGGCCCGGCGCCAGCGGCCGTCCTGAGCCGCACGCGCGCCAGCCCTGGGGGCGCCGCTTCATTCGTCCGCCGGCGTGCCGAAAGCCCGCCGATGGACGGGCAAGGCGTCATCCACCCTACGTCGATCGGAGCTTCGCATGTATCAACTCGACGACCTGTTGCACCTGATGGCCCGCCTGCGGGACCCGCAATATGGCTGCCCCTGGGACCTCAAGCAGTCCTACGCGAGCATCGTGCCGCACACCATCGAAGAAGCCTATGAGGTGGCCGACGCCATCGAGCGCGGCGACTTCGAGCATCTGCCCGGCGAGCTGGGCGACCTGCTGTTCCAGGTGGTGTATTACAGCCAGCTGGCCAGCGAGGAGGGGCGCTTCGCCTTCGCCGAGGTGGTCGACGGCATCACCCGCAAGCTGGTGCATCGTCATCCCCATGTGTTTGTCGATGGCGACCTGTATGGCGCGCCAGACGCGGCCAGGCTGGAAGAGGCGGCGGTCAAGCAGCGCTGGGAAGAGCTCAAGGCCGAGGAGCGGGCGCAGAAGGCCGTCGCGCCGGAGCAGCTGTCCCTGCTCGACGACGTGCCCCTGGCCCTGCCGGCCTTGAGTCGCGCCACCAAGTTGCAGAAGCGCGCCGCCCAGGTCGGCTTCGACTGGCCCGCGGCCCTGCCGGTGGTGGACAAGGTGCGCGAGGAGCTGGACGAGGTGCTCGAGGCCATGAGCGAGAACGACCCGGAGGCGATCGCCGAGGAGATCGGTGATCTACTGTTCGTGGTGACCAACCTGGCGCGGCACCTCAAGGTCGACCCGGAGTCGGCCCTGCGCGCCGCCAATGGCAAGTTCGAGCAGCGCTTCCGTTTTATCGAGCAGGCCTTGCGCGAAGCGGGTCGGGCCATCGAAGATTGCTCCCTGGAAGACCTGGACGCGCTCTGGGGTGAAGCCAAGAAACTGGAAAAGCGCGACAGGCCGTCGGCCTGCTAGGCAGGTTCGAGCGCGGCTCGTCGCATATTTAATGTTCGTCGGTTAAAGGTAGGTTATGGCTCTTTCACTACGCGACCAGTTGCTCAAAGCCGGGCTGGTCAACGAGAAGCAGGCCAAGCAGGTCAGCAAAGAGAAGCAGAAGCAGAAGCGCCTGGAGCACAAGGGCCAGGTCGAGAAGGACGAGTCGCAGAAGCTCGCCGCCCAGCAGGCCATGGCCGAGAAGGCCGCCCGCGACCAGGAGCTCAATCGCCAGCAGCAGGAGAAGGCCGAGCAGAAGGCCCGCGCCGCGCAGATCAAGCAGTTGATCGAGGTGTCGCGTCTGCCCAAGTTGACCACCGAGGATTACTACAACTTCGTCGACGACAAGAAGGTCAAGCGCCTGTCGGTGAACAAGCTGATGCGCGACAAGCTCAGCTGCGGCTCGTTGGCCATCGTCCGTCACGGCGGCGGCTACGAGGTGATCCCGCGTGAGGCGGCGCTGAAGATCCAGGCCCGTGACGCGCAGCGCATCGTCCTGCTCAATACGCCGACCGAGGCGCCGGACGCCGACGACCCCTACGCCGCCTATCAGGTGCCGGACGACCTGATGTGGTAATGCTCTCTTTATAAAAGTCGGGCCCGTCCCGGCTTTTGCATGGCGGCGAACTGCATGCCTGCATGGGTGAGGAATGGCAGATGGACCACGGCTACCAGCCACTGAACTGCGATCTCCATGACTACCTGGAGATCGCCTGCCTGCATCGCTATCGGCTGCGCATCGAACTGGTCGACGGCGGCCAGTTGGACGCTGAGGCGCTGACCACGCAAACCACGGCAAGCAAGGAAGAGTTCCTGATCGTGCGAGCTGCCGCTGGCGAGCAGCGCCTGCGTCTCGACCGCCTGCTCGCGATCACGCCGCTGACCCCGGGGGCCAGTTTCGCCCGTGTGCTATTGCGCGGGGATCTTTGCTGAGGCCATGAAAAAGCCGGGCGTTGCCCGGCTTTCCTGGTGCGATCGCGCTCAGTCGCGACGGCCTTCGACCGGCTTGCCGTCGACCGTGCCGTCCTCGAGCATGATCTGGTATTCCTTGCCGTCCTTCTCCACCTGATGCAGGCGCACCAGCAGGTAGCTCCAGTCCTTGGCGAACCAGAGGATGGTCTTGCGCTTGCTCTGGGTCGGGTCGCGCACGCGCTCGACCTTGATCGCATCGATCAAGCCTGCGCGGGTGCGCACGGTTTCTTCGCCAAGCACGCGGAAGTCGTAGGTCTCGATCTCGTCGCCATCGACCACCTGGTAGCTCATGCTCTTCTTGCCGGCGGCGACATCCTGCTGCAGCACCAGCTGGTAGGTCGACTTGTCCTGCAGGCCGCGGTTGAGGGCGAAGCGCACCGGTTCGCCGCGGTCACTGCCCAGGACCTGCTTGCTGCTCCAGTCGAAGTCCTGTTCGACCACCTTGCCCTTGCCCAGCCCACTGCGTTCGAAGCGGTAGGTCTGCGGCAGGAAGGCGCCGTTGTCGACGCGGAAGGTGCTGGTCTCGCTGAGGCTGGCGACCAGCATGGAGGCCTCGAAGTTGAGCTGCCAGCGGCCGTCGTCCAGCGCCTGCAGGCCGCGTTCGGCCGAGCCGCTGACCGGCACCTGCTTCCAGTCGGCGGTGTAGCTGGCGGAGAACGGCTTCAGCTCGACGGCGAAGGCCGGCAGGCAGAGTAGGGCAAGGGCGAACGTTAAGGCGCGACGCATAATGTCTCCTAGGTTCGGAAGAGGTGGCCGGTGCTCGGAAGCGGCTGGCCGTCGAGCATTGCCCCGTGCTCACCAAGGTGCAAGCGCCCCTCGGCGAACCAGCGCACGGCCAGCGGGTAGATCAGGTGTTCCTGCTCGTGGACCCGTTGCGCCAGGCTGGCTGCAGAATCGTCCGTCTGGACCGGGATCACAGCCTGTACGACCAGCGGTCCGCCATCGAGTTCCTCGGTGACGAAGTGCACGCTGCAGCCGTGCTCGCGGTCGCCGGCCTCCAGCGCCCGCTGGTGGGTGTGCAGGCCCTTGTACTTGGGCAGCAGCGAGGGGTGGATGTTCAGCAGGCGTCCGGCGTAGTGGCGGACGAAGCCCGGGGTAAGGATGCGCATGAAACCGGCCAGCACCACCAGTTGCGGGGCGAAGGCGTCGATGGCTTCGATCAGTGCCGCATCGAAGGCATCGCGACCCTCGAAGGCCTTGTGGTCGAGCACCCGGGTGGCGATGCCGGCGGCTTGCGCCCGCTCCAGGCCGTAGGCATCTGCGCGGTTGGAAATCACCGCGCAGATGCGCGCCGGCTGCTCGCTGGCGCGGGTGCTGTCGATCAGCGCCTGCAGGTTGCTGCCGGAGCCGGAGATCAGCACCACTACATTGCAGGCTGACGGCATCAGTGCTGCTTCAGGTTGTTCAGCACGACCCGCTCGGCACCCTCGGCGGCCGCGGCGATCTGGCCGATCACCCAGGGCTGTTCGCCGGCCTGGCGCAGGCAGGCGAGGGCGCCGTCGACCTGATCCTGGGCGACGCAGATGACCATGCCGACGCCACAGTTGAGCACGCGGTGCATTTCATGCTCGTCGACGTTGCCTTGTTCCTGCAGCCAGTCGAATACCGCCGGGCGCTGCCAGCTGGCCACGTCGAGCACCGCCTGGGCGCCTTCCGGCAGCACCCGCGGGATGTTGTCGAGCAGGCCGCCACCAGTGATGTGGGCCATGGCCTTGACCGCGCCGGTGTCCTTGATCAGCTGCAGCAGCGGCTTGACGTAGATGCGCGTCGGCGCCATCAGCAGTTCGGTCAGCGGCTGGCCATCGAGCTGGATGGCTTCGATATCGGCACCGGAGACTTCGATGATCTTGCGAATCAGCGAGTAGCCATTGGAGTGCGGGCCGGAGGAGGGCAGGGCGATCAGGGCGTCGCCGGTCTGCACGCGGGAGCCGTCGATGATCTCGGCCTTCTCCACCACGCCGACGCAGAAGCCGGCCAGGTCGTAGTCCTCGCCTTCGTACATGCCGGGCATTTCCGCGGTCTCGCCGCCAACCAGGGAGCAGCCGGCCAGTTCGCAGCCGGCGCCGATGCCGGTGACTACGGTGGCGGCTACGTCGACGTTGAGTTTGCCGGTGGCGTAGTAGTCGAGGAAGAACAGCGGCTCGGCGCCACACACCACCAGGTCGTTGACGCACATGGCCACCAGGTCCTGGCCGATGCTGTCGTGCTTGTTCAGGTTCAGCGCCAGGCGCAGCTTGGTGCCGACGCCGTCGGTACCGGACACCAGTACCGGCTGCTTGTAGCCGGCCGGGATCTCGCAGAGCGCGCCGAAGCCGCCCAGCCCACCCATGACTTCCGGACGTGCGGTGCGCTTGGCCACGCCTTTGATGCGCTCGACCAGGGCTTCGCCCGCGTCGATGTCTACACCTGCGTCCTTGTAGCTGATGGAGGGTTGCTTGCTCATAGATCCAGGCCTTTGAAGGGGGAAATCGGATGTGCACCGGCGCTGCAATGGCCGGCCTGCGAAGGCGCGCGATTTTATCAGGCTTGCCGGGCAGCGGCCAGCCGCCGCGGTTGCCGGGGCGCGGGTGGCTGTTTAATGTATGAGGCTCCGCGCGCCGCCCGCCAGGCCATAGCGCGCCGCCTTCCGCCTGTCGAGAGCCCATTCCATGCCCCTGATCGCTCGCCTGCTTGTCCTGTGTCTGTCGCTGTATAGCCTGCCGGGGCTTGCGGCGACCTTGAGCGATCTCTACCAGGTGCGCGAGCCGGTCGCCAGCCAGCAGCCGGAGGCGCGCGACGCGGCCCTGGGGCGCGCCCTGGAGACCCTGGTGCTGCGCCTGACCGGCAGCCGCGACGCCGCGCAGAGCGAGGTTTTGGCCGACCTGCGCAAGGATCCGCAACAGATCGTCGCGCAGTACGGTTACGAGGGTGACGACCTGCTGGTGGACTTCGACCCGCTCAGCACCGATCGTCAATTGCGCCAGGCTGGCTTGTCCCTGTGGGGCAGCAACCGGCCGGCGATCATGGCCTGGTGGCTGAATGAGGGTGTCGGCGGTTCCAGCCTCGTGGGCGATGGCCAGGATAGCGCCGCCCCCCTGCGCCGGGCGGCGCAACACCGTGGCCTGCCGCTGCGCCTGCCGCTGGCGGATCTCGATGAGCAACTGCTGGCCACGCCTGAAAGCCTGGCCGCCAACGACCCGCAGGCCTTGCGTTCGGCGTCCGAGCGCTACTCGGCCGATGCGCTGCTGGCGGTTTCGGCCCGTGAAGTCGACGGCCAGTGGCAGGCGCAGTGGCGCCTGTGGCTGGGCGAGGGGCGGGAGCAAGGCAAGGCCCAGGGCGATGACCCGCTTGCCCTGGCCGATGCGGTGTTCCTGGCCGTCAGCGAACGCTTGGCGCCACGTTTCGTGGTGGCGCCCGGCGCCGCCACCAGCCTGCTCCTGGAAGTCGAGGGCGTCGATGTGGCGCGGTTCGCCGAGTTGCAGCGCCTGCTCGAGCCACTCGGCGCGCAGCTCAGCCAGATACAGGGCGACCGGGTGACCTACCGGGTCAATGCCAGTCCCGCGCAGCTGCGCGCGCAGTTGGCCTTGCTGCGCCTGCAGGAAGTGCCGGCGCAGGCCGCGCCTATCGATGCCAGCCAGTCGCCGGCGGAGCAAGCGGCGCCGCAGCTGTTGCCGCGTACCGAAATCCTGCGCTTTCGCTGGTAGACTGGCGCCCCGTAACGCGCGACCCCGCACCAGTGCCGCCTGTTCGGCAATGACGGGGCGGCGGACGGCTGCAGAGTGGGGCCATGGGCACTCTTCGGCTGCGGTTATGTCCCAGGCAGTGCATTTCGCCAACTGAGGGCTGAGGATGATCGATTCACGTCGCTGGCTATGGATAGCCGGGCTGTTGCTGCTCGGCTGGTTGCTGTACCTGTTGCACCCCATTCTCACGCCCTTCCTGATGGGGGTGCTGCTCGCCTACCTGGGCGATCCCCTGGTGGATCGGCTGGAGCGCTGGAAGCTGTCGCGCACCTGGGGGGTGATCCTGGTGTTCGTGTTGTTCGGCCTGATCCTGGCGCTGATGCTGCTGGTGCTGGTGCCGATGCTGGGCAAGCAGCTGATGCGCCTGTATGAGCTGACCCCGCAGATGCTCGACTGGGCCCAGCACGATGCGCTGCCCTGGGTGCAGGGGCAATTGGGCCTGAGCGACGGCTTCTGGCGCTTCGATCAGCTCAAGGCCGCGTTGTCCGGGCACCTGGGCAAGACCACCGATATCCTCGGCCTGCTGCTGTCCCGGGCCACCGCCTCGGGCCTGGCGCTGGTGGCCTGGCTGGCCAATCTGCTGTTGATCCCGGTGGTGACCTTCTACCTGTTGCGCGACTGGGACCTGATGATCGCCAAGCTCCGTGGCCTGCTGCCGCGCAACCGCGAGGGCCTGGTGGTGACCCTGTTCGCCGAATGCCATGAGGTGCTCGGCGCCTTCCTGCGCGGGCAATTGCTGGTGATGCTGGCGCTAGGGCTGGTGTATGCCGCCGGTCTGATGGCGCTGGGCCTGGAGCTGGGCCTGCTGATCGGCCTGCTGGCGGGGCTGGCCAGCATCGTGCCCTACCTGGGCGTGGTGGTTGGCGTCGCCGCGGCACTGACCGCCGGGTTGTTCCAGTTCGGTGGCGAGCTCTATCCGCTGCTGGCCATCGCCGCGGTGTTCGCAGTCGGCCAGCTGCTCGAAGGCATGCTGCTGACCCCCTGGCTGGTCGGCGACCGCATCGGCCTGCATCCGGTGGCGGTGATCTTCGCGATCATGGCCGGCGGCCAGCTGTTCGGCTTCAGTGGCGTGCTGCTGGCCCTGCCGGTCGCCGCGGTGATCATGGTTTTGCTGCGCCATGCCCATGATTTCTATAAACTTTCCGCTCTTTACGGAGAGTCCCCCCGCGGCTCCGACGAACCGCAGAGTCCTGCATGACGCCCATTCAATTGCCGTTAGGCGTTCGCTTACGCGATGACGCCACCTTTGCCAACTACTATCCGGGGGCCAACGCCGCCGCGCTCGGCTATGTCGAGCGCCTGTGCGAGGCCGAGGCCGGCTGGACGGAAAGCCTGATCTACCTGTGGGGCGCCGAAGGCGTAGGCTGCAGCCACCTGCTACAGGCGGCCTGCCTGCGCTTCGAGCAGCGCGGCGAGCCGGCGGTGTACCTGCCGCTGGCGGAGGTGGTGGAGTACGGGCCGGAGATCCTCGACAACCTCGAGCAGTGCGAGCTGGTGTGCCTCGACGAGCTGGATGCCGTGGCTGGACGCGGCGACTGGGAGGAGGCCCTGTTCCACCTGTTCAATCGCCTGCGCGACAGCGGTCGGCGCTTGTTGCTGGCGGCCGACAAGTCGCCACGGGAGCTGGCCATCAGGCTTCCCGACCTGCAGTCGCGGCTGACCCTGGCGCTGGTCTTCCAGTTGCACGAGTTGTCCGACGAGGACAAGTTGCGCGCCTTGCAGCTGCGCGCCTCGCGCCGCGGCCTGAACATGAGCGATGAGGTCGGCCGGTTCATCCTCACCCGTGGCGAGCGCAGCATGAGCGCCCTGTTCGAACTGCTCGAGCGCCTCGACCAAGCCTCGCTGCAGGCCCAGCGCAAGCTGACCATTCCCTTCCTCAAGGAAACCCTGGGCTGGTAGATCCCTGGGGCACCTGACTCGCCTGGCGGGAGTCAGGTGCGAGGGCGTTGCCTGGCCGTCGCTCAGCTCTCCCCGGCCAGCCTGCGGTTGTACTGGAAGCACCAGCGGGTATAGAGCAGGGCGGCGCAGAACAGGCTGAAGCTGAGCAGGGTTTCAAGCCAGCCGAACAGCGCCTTGGATGGATCGAAGGCCGCCAGCACCCCTTGGATGAAGTACAGGTTGACCACGAAGCAGGCCCAGGCGTGGGCGCGGGCATTGCCGAGCAGCATGCCGGGCCCCAGCAGCAGCAGGGGCAGCAGCTGGAACGCCAGGATCACCCAGAGCAGCTTGTCTGGCAGGTCGGCGAACGCCAGGTTCCACACCAGCAGCAGAATCGTCAGGGCCAGGAAGCTGATCAGGCTGATGGCGCGGCTGATCGCCAGGCGCGGCTTCAGCCACTCGAGGGCCGGCAACGGCTTGGGGGTTCTAGCCACGGGCACTCTCCAGTTTCATTGCGGTCTGCGCCAGGCGCTGGCCGAGCGTGCGGCACAGGCTGATCTCGTGTTCGTCGAGGGCGCGCTTGCCATCGGCGCCGGCATGGTGGCTCGGCCCGTAGGGCGTGCCGCCGCCACGGGTTTCCAGCAGGGCCGATTCGCTGTAGGGCAGGCCGGTGATCAGCATGCCGTGGTGCAGCAGCGGCAGCATCATCGACAGCAGGGTGGTTTCCTGGCCGCCGTGCAGGCTGGCGGTGGAGGTGAATACCCCGGCCGGTTTGCCCACCAGGCCGCCGCTGAGCCACAGGCTGCTGGTGCCGTCGAGGAAGTATTTCAGCGGTGCGGCCATGTTGCCGAAGCGCGTCGGGCTGCCCAGGGCCAGGCCGGCGCAGTGTTTGAGATCGTCGAGGCTGACATACAGCGGGCCGTCCTCGGGAATCTCCGGCGTGACCGCTTCGCACTCCGTGGACACGGCCGGCACCGTGCGCAGGCGGGCTTCCAGGCCGCCCATCTCGACGCCGCGGGCAATCTGCCGGGCCATCTGCGCGGTGGCGCCGTGGCGGCTGTAGTACAGCACCAGGATGTAGGCGCCGCTCACGACAGCAGCTCCAGGACCCTCTCCGGTGGGCGGCCGATCACCGCCTTGTCACCGGCGATGAGGATCGGACGCTCGATCAGCTTGGGGTGGCTAACCATGGCCTCGATCAGCTGCGCTTCGCTCAGGCCGGGCTCGGCCAGGTTCAGGGTGCGGTATTCCTCTTCGCCGCTGCGCAGCAATTGCCGGGCGCCGATGCCGAGCTTGCCGAGCAGCGCCTGCAGTTGTGCGGCGCTGGGCGGACTTTCCAGGTAGCGCACGATGCTCGGCGTCAGCCCGCGCTCCTCGAGCAGTTGCAGGGCGCTGCGGGATTTCGAGCAGCGAGGATTGTGATACAGGGTCAGGTCGGTCATGGGCGGGTCGCATCTTGGATCGAGTGGCGGCTATTCTAACCGCGTCGGGGCTTGAGTCTGAACTGCTCGGCGTTTCGACGGCCGGACCGGGCCAATGGGGCCATTCGCTAAGGAGAGGGCATGGGGCAGCGTTTCACTGATTGGCTGGAGTTCTGGCGTTTTCTGCTGCAGCGCTTCCATGCCGATCGCGGCGCCAACAATGCCGCGGCCCTGACCTACACCACGCTGTTCGCGGTGGTGCCGATGATGACCGTGACCTTCTCCATGCTCTCGGCGGTGCCGGCCTTCCAGGGCACCGGTGAGCAGATTCAGAGCTTCATCTTCCGCAACTTCGTGCCCTCGGCCGGCGAGACCGTGCAGGGCTATCTGCGCGACTTCACCGCCCAGGCCCGGCAACTGACCTGGATCGGCGTGGTGGTGCTGGCGGTCACGGCGTTCTGGATGCTGGTGACCATCGAGAAAGCCTTCAATACCATCTGGCGGGTGCGCCAGGCCCGGCGCGGGGTGTCGAGCTTTCTGCTGTACTGGGCGATCCTCAGCCTGGGGCCGATTCTCCTGGGTGCCGGTTTCGCGATCAGCACCTATATCGCGTCGCTGTCGCTGATTTCCGGTCCCGACGCGCTGCTCGGCGCCGAGACCCTGCTGGGCGTCATGCCGCTGACCTTCAGTGTGGCGGCCTTCACCCTGCTCTACGCCTCGGTCCCGAATGCGCGCGTGCCACTGCGCCACGCGCTCCTCGGCGGGTTGTTCACCGCGGTGCTGTTCGAGGTGGCCAAGGCGCTGTTCGGCCTCTACGTGCGCTTGTTTCCGGGCTATCAGCTGGTCTATGGCGCCTTCGCCACGGTGCCGCTGTTCCTCTTGTGGATCTACCTCTCCTGGTTGATCGTGCTGTTTGGCGCCGAGCTGGTCTGCAACCTGGGGGCGACCCAGCAGTGGCGGCGCCGCGCCGTGCCGCGGCTGTTGGTGGCCCTGGGCATCCTGCGGGTGTTCCATGAGCGCCAGCAGACCGGACTGAAGGTGCGCCATCGGGATATGCCGGACCAGGGCTGGCCGCTGCCGGAGCATGAGTGGGATGAGGTGTTGGCGTTTCTCGAGCGCCAGCACCTGGTGGCCCCCACCGGTGCGGGGGGCTGGGTGTTGAGTCGCGACCTGGCCCACTACAGCCTGCAGCAGTTGCTGTCCCATTGCCCCTGGCCGCTGCCGCGACTCGGCCAGCTGCCGGAGCAGCTCGACGAGCCCTGGTATCCGGCGCTGCGCAGTGCCCTGGAGCGGCTGCATGAAGAGCAGGCGACGCTGTTCGGCGAGAGCTTGGCGGACTGGCTGCATCCGCCGCAGTGACAAAAAACGTCAGTTTACGGCGCGGCGCCGGCTTGATGAGGGTAGTGCCAGCGGCGATGGCGCGCAGGGAGGCGGTGCGAGGCACTGGCACGCTTCTGGCTACAGCCTGACGGGGCTGGGATCGTTCAAGGGAGTAGGCCGGTTATGACGACGAGCAAGGGTGAGGTGATTCACCTGCATGAGCGCGACCAGCAGGCTGCGCTGCAGCGGCTGAATCGAATTACCGGGCTGAGTTTTGCACGCTGGCCGGAGTCGCTGGTGCGGGCGGTGGAGGTCGAAGCGCCGCCGGCACCGCGGGAGCCAGACGGCCTCGTGGCGAGGCTGGACGCGCAGTCCGGTTAGGCCAGGCTGCCTGCAAGCGGCTGGCTGCTGGTGCTGACGGCTGTCTCGACGGCCTGGACGAACAGCTCCTCGACGACCAGGCTCTGCGCCGGCACCGCGGAGCGCAGCCGTACCTGCATGTCTTCGATCTTCTGCTTGACCGGCAAACGGGCGATTCCGGACAGGAGGATCTTGTTGTGCGCGCTGACTTTACCGTGGTCCACCGCCACCTCACGGCGCTTGTCGCCGTCTCGGTAGTTGATCAGCAGCGATACGGGCAGGCTGGCGAGGCCCGGAAGCTGTAGCCAGACGGCGACGTTGTACTCGGCCACGCGCCCTTCGTAGGCGGTAACCTGCGGGCGGGCTACTTCGACGATGCGCGCGGGCACGGGGCCGATCAACTTGTCGTGGGCTTGGGTCATGATCGCTGTCTTCCAGACTGATGGCGGGTGAGTCAAGTACGAGCCAGGAAATTATAGGCAGGGCATGGCCAGCGATTCTGTGCACTCGGCCGCCGTGCGGCGTGATCCTTCTCGCAGTTTCTTTCTCTAGGCCAATTGCAGCGGATAGCGGGCGATCGAGCTGGTGGCGAGGTTGGCGGCCGGCAGTGGCAGGATCGCCTGGTTGTGCATGCCGGGCAGCTGCAGCCAGAGGTGCTCGCCTTCGGCAAACTGGCCGTTGGGCAGCCACAGGCCGTGATGCCAGCCATTGCCCGGCGCCGGCGTGCTCTGCAGGACGCCGGGATGGGTCTGCGCGCTGGGCGCGCGGCGCAACCAGGCCGGGCGCGGCAGGCCCTTGAGGTAACGCAGGCCCAGGTGCAGGCCCTCGTCATTGAGGTGGCGCCAGCGCACCAGAGCCAGGATGGGAGTGCCGCTGCCGGTGAGCAGGAGCGCCAGCTGGCCGACGGCCAGTTGGGTGGCCTGATCGGGATTGCACAGCAGGCGCGCGCCGCCGGGACTGTTGTCGAGCATCTGCGCTGGGGAGCGCGGGGGCAGCTTTTCCAGGAGCTGGGCATGAATGGCCGGCAGGCCGATCACCAGGTCGCACGGGGCGGCCTGCTCGGTGCGCGGATGGCGTCGCTGTTGGCGGCCCAGCCAATGGTGCTGTACCTGGCCGAGCAGGCGACGCTCCTCGGCACCTTGCAGGGGGGCGGGCTCATGCAGGGCGATCAACAGGGCGCCGAGTTCGAGATGGCGTAGATTGGCCTGGTCGCCCTCCGGTTTCTGGGTATAGCTCAGGCAGGGCTGCGACTCGGTCAGGTCGACGATCGGCCCCTCCGCGTCGCCTTCTACGTCCCATGGCAGCAAGCGTGCGAGTTCGGCCAGCGGGGCGAGGGCGCCGAAGAGGCGGGGGCATTCACCTTCGACGAGATGGAAGGGATTGCTCAGGGCCAGCAGCAGCATCTGCTGATAGAGTCCGCGCAGGGTATTGGCCGGCCGTGGACTGAACGTGGCCGCCACCTGTTCGTCCAGGCACTGCTGATGCTCGCCGATCCAGTACAGCAGGTGGCTGTCGCGCCACAGGCTGGGTGGAGGTTCGTGGTAGCGCTGGTAATGGCGCAGCAGGCTCTGCGCCAGGAAGTGCAGGGCCATATACAGACACCAGGCCAGGTGCGGACGGGACGGCTGGCGGCCCTGCAATATCTGCAGCAACAGGCGCTTGAAGCCGATCGCCAGTTCGCCGCACAGGTGCACGAACAGTGCCGGCGGCGCCGCTTTGTCCTGGTAGGCCGCGGCGTAGTGCCGGTACTGGTCGCTGAAGCTTTGCAGCGCCCGCTGCCTTTCGAGTAAGGTCATGCCACTGCGGTTGATTCGAAACAGCAGGCTCAGGACCTGCTGCAGCGCAGTGTCTTGCGGTTGCAGGCGGGCCTGAGTCAACTGCTCGTTGAGTTCGGCCAGCGAGACGGCGTCTTCTTCGAGGATGTCCGGTACTTCCAGGCGCAAGGCATCGAGCGTCATATCAACCCTGCGTGGACGAGGATCGAATGCATGGGAACGCGACTCCGGGCTGTTGGGCGTGCTGTTATGGGGCTCTGCGCCGGCCTGATCCTGGCCGGCTGCTCCGATGACGCGGGCGTCGATCAGCATGGTCGAAAGGTAGCGGTTGAGCAGCTCGAAGGCCAGTGGTTAGTGATTAATTACTGGGCGGAGTGGTGCGCGCCGTGCCGCAGCGAGATTCCCGAGCTGAATGCTCTGGCCAGGCAGTTGCAGGACCTGCCGGTGCGTGTGGTGGGGGTGAACTTCGATGGATTGCAGGGTGAGGAACTCAGTCAGGCTGCGCAGGCCATGGGGATCGAGTTCATCGTACTGGAGCAGGACCCGGCGACGCGTTTCCAGTTGCCACGCAACGAGGTGCTGCCGGTCACCTATATAGTCGATGACCGCGGACAGGTGCGTGAGCGCTTGTTGGGCGAGCAGACGGCAGCCGGGCTGACGGCCCGCCTGAGTGAATTGCGCAGCGGAGGGTAGCCAGTGGCACGGATATGTTTGCACGGGTACGTCAGCGGCCGGGTGCAGGGCGTGTACTACCGCCAGAGCACCGTCGAGCAGGCCGAGCAGTTGCAACTGAACGGCTGGGTGCGCAACCTCGACGACGGGCGGGTCGAGGTGTTGGTCGAGGGCGAGGAGTCGGCGGTGCACAGCCTGGCCGCCTGGCTGGAGCACGGCCCGAGTGGGGCCCAGGTGAGCGCCGTCGAATTGCAGGAGCAGCCCCTGCAAGGCATCGCCGGGTTTGTCCTGCGCCGCTAGACGGCTGCCGTCGCCAATCAAGTCGGCGCGTGCGGGCTAGGGTTTGACGTACCAGAAGTCATGCCAGAAGCCGATCACCTTGGCCGGGTAGCGCTGCTGGCCGAGGCTGCCGTTGTAGCGCGCCAGGGCGCGGGTCAGGTTGCCGTTCTCCTTGCGCAGATAGAAGCTGAGGATGGTGCAGCCGTAGCGCAGGTTGGTGGCGATATCGGTGAGGTTGTCCTGCGGTCGGCCGAGTTCGGCCTTCCAGAACGGCATCACCTGCATCATGCCCTGGGCGCCGGCCGACGAAATGGCGAAGCGGTCGAAGTGGCTTTCGGCATGGATCAACGCCAGTACCAGATCCGGTCGCAGCCCGGCCTTGCTGGCCTCTCGATGCACCAGCCGGAGCAGGCTCAGGCGCTGTTGCGGTGCGGGCACATAGCGCGCCAGGCGGGTGGACATGTCCAGCAGCCAGACTTCGGCGTCGAAGCGATCCTGAAAACTGTCGGCTTCGGCCACCGTGCGCTGCAGCACGTCGCGCAGTTCGGGGTCCGGGGCCTGGCGCAGGCTGGCATGGCTGGTCGCGCACAGGCACAGCAGCAGCGTCGCCAGGGCCAGGCGCGAAGGCATGGCTACGTCAGTCGGCGCCGGGGTCGGCCACCAGGCGACCGGCGTCCCGGGTCAGGGCCTGGAGAAAGCTTTCCTGCAGCTCGGGATCGTTGCGCGTCAGTTCGATCAGGCTCTGCTCCAGTTCGCTGGCTTCCTCCTCCAGGCCCAGTTCGGACAGGCGCTTGACCCGGTGCACCCACTGTTCGACATCGTCGTCTTCCAGATCGTCGTAGATCAGGCCGTGGGCTTCCTGCAGCTTGCCGCGCAGGGTGCGGCTGACCAGCAGGGTGGCTTCCGCGCTGGCGGAGCCCTGGGGATCTTCGACCTGCAGGAGCAGGGAGCCGATGCGGTTGACGTCCTGTTCGGCGAAGGGGCTGTCGAGCAGGTTGAGGCGCAGCACGCCGTTGCGGTCGGTAAGCAGCTCATGGGTCTGCTCGCCGGCCTTGACCAGTACCGGACGTTCGGCCCAGGGCAGGCTGGAGTACTCCATGCGGGCGTCCTGGCGCTGTTCCTCGAGGCTGGCGAGGTTCTGCTGTGAGCGGCCATTGGACTCGGCGTTCATGGCCGGGTTGAGGCCGGCAAAGCCGTAGCTGATCCAGTCCTTGGTGGCACTGTCGGGCAGGCGCCCGAGCATCACGACGTTGAGTGCATTGGCGCCGATGCCGGCAACCAGGGCCAGCGCGCCGAGCGGAACCTCGTAGAGCTCGCGCCACGCCTGGTAGGGCGTGTAGCGGTCATAGCGGCGGGTGACCTCGAATGCGGTGACCTCGAAGGTCTTCTGTTCCTGTATGC
The DNA here is from genome assembly GCF_013388395.1 of Pseudomonas sp. LPB0260. Lineage (NCBI taxonomy): Bacteria > Pseudomonadati > Pseudomonadota > Gammaproteobacteria > Pseudomonadales > Pseudomonadaceae > Pseudomonas > Pseudomonas sp. LPB0260. The sequence goes on from NZ_CP058247.1 coordinate 2,641,883, forward strand.
GCACGCGGCGTTGCGGCAGCTCCAGCACGCCGGGTTCGCCGGCATCGATTTGCAGGCTGTGGGCCAGCAGTTTGCGTTCGATACGCTCTTCATGCTCGCTGCGCTGCGGCAACTGGTTGGCGCAGCCACTGATGAAGACAGCGCCGCAGAGTGCGGCGCCGACGAGGCGGAGGGAGCTTCGCTTGAACATGATGGCTCTTGATAAAGGCTGAAATCAGCGGCTGATGCGTGCCTGGATAAACGGCAGGATATCGGCGACGGGCACTGCCTGTGCATCGGTTTCCTGCCGGCTCTTGTACTCGAGGTTGCCGTCGGCCAGGCCGCGATCGCTGACCACGATGCGATGCGGGATGCCGATCAGCTCCATGTCGGCAAACTTGATGCCCGGGCTGGTCTTCTTGTCACGGTCGTCGAGCAGTACTTCGTAGCCGGCGGCGGTGAGTTCGGAGTACAGCTTGTCGGTGGCTTCACGTACCGCCTCGGTTTCGTAGCGCAGCGGCACCAGGGCAATGTGGAAGGGCGCCAGGGCGTCGTTCCAGAGAATGCCGCGCTCGTCGTTGTTCTGCTCGATGGCGGCCGCTACCACGCGCGAGACGCCGATACCGTAGCAGCCCATGGTCAGGGTTACCGGCTTGCCGCTCTCGCCCAGTACCTGGCAGTTCAAGGCTTCGCTGTACTTGGTACCGAGCTGGAAGATGTGCCCGACTTCGATACCGCGCTTGATCACCAGGGTGCCCTGGCCGTCGGGGCTCGGGTCGCCGGCCACCACGTTGCGCAGGTCGGCCACTGGTGGCAGCGGCAGGTCGCGCTCCCAGTTGACCCCGAAGTAGTGCTTGTCGTCGATGTTGGCGCCGATGGCGAAGTCGCTCATCAGGGCGACGGAGCGATCGACGATGCACGGCAGTGGCAGGTTCAGCGGGCCGAGGGAGCCGGCGCCGGCGCCGATGGCGGCGCGCAGCTCGGCTTCGGTCGCCATCGTCAAAGGGCTGGCGACCTGCTCCAGATTGGCGGCCTTGATCTCGTTCAGCTCATGGTCGCCGCGGATGATCAGGGCGATGAGGGTGCCAGGTTCGGCGCCATGCACCACCAGGGTCTTGATGGTCTTCTCGATCGGCAGGTCGTAGCCTTCCACCAGGTCGTTGATGGTCTTGGTGTTGGGGGTGTCGACCAGGCGCAGCTCTTCGCTGGCGGCGCCGCGCTCGGTTTCCCGCGGCACGGCTTCGGCCTTCTCGATGTTGGCGGCGTAGTTGGAGCTGTCGCTGAAGGCGATATCGTCCTCGCCGGAGTCGGCCAGGACATGGAACTCATGGGAGCCGGTGCCGCCGATCGACCCGGTGTCGGCCTGCACCGGGCGGAAGTTCAGGCCCAGGCGGGTGAACACGTTGCAGTAGGCCTGGTGCATGCGGTCGTAGGTTTCCTGCAGCGAAGCCTGATCGACATGGAAGGAGTAGGCGTCCTTCATGATGAACTCGCGGCCACGCATCAGGCCGAAGCGCGGGCGGATCTCGTCGCGGAACTTGGTCTGGATCTGATACAGGTTGATCGGCAGCTGCTTGTAGCTGTTCAGCTCGTTGCGCGCCAGATCGGTGATTACTTCCTCGTGGGTCGGGCCGGCGCAGAAGTCGCGGCCGTGACGGTCCTGCATGCGCAGCAGCTCGGGGCCGTACTGCTCCCAGCGCCCGGATTCCTGCCACAGCTCGGCCGGCTGAATGCCGGGCATGAGCACCTCGAGGGCACCGGCGGCGTTCATTTCTTCACGCACCACCTTTTCCACCTTGCGCAGCACGCGCAGGCCCATCGGCAGCCAGGTATACAGCCCCGAAGCCAGTTTGCGGATCATCCCGGCGCGCAGCATCAGCTGGTGACTGATCACCACGGCATCGGAAGGGGTTTCTTTCAGGGTCGAGAGCAGGAACTGACTGGTACGCATGATTGGCCGTTTTGTCGGTTGCAAGGGCGTTTGATAGGCCGGCATTGTACGGTGCCTGTACTGTGGCGTACAGGTTGCAGAGGAGTCGCTCGATATGGAGGAGCTATGTCGAAACTGACGGCGCAGGAGGTCCAGGCGCTGATACGGGCCGGATTGCCGATGGCCGAGGACATCGACCTGTGCATCGATCGACTGGATGAAGCCAGCGTGCTGGCGCGGGTGCCGTTTCACCGCAAGCTGGTGCGACCGGGCGGCACGATCTCAGGCCCGACCATCATGGCGCTGGGCGATGCGGCCATGTACGCGGTGGTGCTGGGCCGTCTGGGGCGGGTGGAGATGGCGGTGACCTCGAACCTGAACATCAACTTCCTGGTCAAGCCCCGGCCGGTGGATCTGCTGGCCGAAGCACGGATTCTGCGCCTGAGTCGGCGTCAGGCCGTGTGCGAGGTGTCGCTCTACTCGGCGGGCAATGAGGATGAGTTGGTGGCCCACGTTACCGGGACCTATGCCCTGCCGATGACATAGATCTGGGGATGGTTCGGTCGCGATAAGCGTTGCAGAAAAGAAAAAGCCCGGCAGAGCCGGGCTTTTTCGTATTGCTATCGAACTAACGCTGGCTTACAGCACGCTCAGCGGGTATTCGACGATGATGCGGAAGTCATTGGTGTCGCGGATCACGCCACTATTAGCGCGCAGGATGGCATTACGTACGCGGAAGGACAGGTCCTTGGCGGCACCTTCCTGAATCACGTACTTGCCTTCGATATCCCACTCGTGCTCTTTTTCGCCGGTGCTAGTAATCACGCCGGCACCGTTGCGCAGGGTGATGTCTTCGCCAGTGATGTAGCGGGTCATGAAGCTCAGGCCTGGAACGCCGTACTCGGCCATGTTCAGGTCGTAACGCACCTGCCAGGATGTCTCGTCTTCATTGTTGAAGTCGGAAACCTGGACCGAGTTGGACAGCCAGATGGTGCCGCCGCCGTCGATATTGCCGTAGCTATAGCCGCTATCGCCTTTGGAGCGCTGGTGAGCCAGGGTCAGCTTGTGGGCGCCCATGGAGTAGGCAGCCGCCAAGCTCCAGATGGTGTTGTCGACTTCGCCCGACAATTCTTTGCCTTGGCCGTTGGTCCGATAGCCATTGAAGTCGAAGTTCAGCGCCTGGGAGTCGGCCAGGGGCAGGTTGTAGTTCAAGTTGACGTAGGTCTTCTTGAAGTGATCTTCGGCGTCGGAGGCGTGGATAGCGCCATAGAAATTGTCGGTGAAGCTGTAGCCAGCGCCGACGATGTTGATCTCATTCAGGCGAAGGTCGTCGCGAGCGCTCTGATACTGGCTGCTAATGGCGGTGAAACGGCCGGCGGTCAGCTCCAGGCCTTCGATTTCGTTGCTGGTCAGCAGGGTGCCGGTGGCGACTTCCGGCAGGATGCGGCTATCGTCAGTGCTAAATACCGGGCTACCAGTCATCTGATTGCCGTATTTCAAGACGGTGTCGGAAATGCGGAATTTGATGGCGCCGCCGACTTCGCTCTGGGTGTCCTCAGGGCGGCCTTCATCGTTAAGGCCGAACTGGTCGAAGCCACGGGTGCGACCGCGGCCGCTGTCCAGCTTGATGCTGCTCAGGCTGTGTGCGTCGACGCCCACGCCAACGGTGCCCTGAGTAAACCCAGATTCGGCCAGCAGGCGAATGCCCAGGCCGAATTCTTCGAAGTAGCCATTGGTTACGCCGGCCTTGCTGTTGCTGTTCGAAGCACCATTGCGGTAGTCGCGGTTGTGGTACAGCGCGCGGTTGAAGATGTTGAACTTGGCGTCTTCAACGAAGCCTTTGGATTCGGACTGGCTCGAGGCGAAGGCCAGTTGGGTGGTGCCCGCGGCTACAGCCAGGGCGATTACGCTCCACTTCATCACTTGCATCGTGATTGCTCCTTTGGTTTAGAAGAGTTGCGCTGCCCACTAAGTTGTTGTATGGGCGGCTCTTTCTTTTTGTGTCGGCGCTAACTTATAGCACGCAGCCAAAGTTGGCGATAGTTGCAATCTATTCCTTTCGCGTTCATCGAGGTGCTGTCGCAAATGCCTATGATGAATGTCGCAAATCTGTAGATTGTTCCCGGCGGCCTCTAGCGTAGACAAAATTCAGCGTTTCGGTTGCGAGCAACCAGGCTGTGCCGGGCGCGCTCAGGCGGTCCGGGCACGGGCGAAGCATAAAGCAAAACCCGTGCTCAAACTGTATACGACTCGTCATACGTGAACTTCCAACTTCCCAAGTGGCTGTCATGACGCCTGGAAGATCGGCGCCAGGTGCAGTGTTGGCGGGGGTTGGAGTACTAGATAGGGCAGATGACTAGGCGGAGCGTCCGCTGTTTGCTTTGTTGCGGGCCGGCGCGCACGTGCCTTTTGTTCGTTCCGGCGGGGCGCTAGCGGTAACGCAGGCGCAGTATGTATTACGGGAGGAAACATTATGGTGCGCCTCTCGGGTGACTGTGTGGTCAGTGGCTTGCGGTGGTGCGAGGCTGCGGGCTGGGTTGGCGGGTGTGAAGCCGCAGCTTTTCCCACGTATCCTGTGCGCGTGCAGGCTTGGTGCGCCCGCCTGGGGTTTCTGGCGCTAAGCTGTTCCTATTAACTGGTCGAGCGGAGAGGCTTGAATGTTTGCCTTGGATTCACGTCTGCAGCAGGACACTCTGGTAATCGGAGATTTCCCCCTGTGCAGGTTGCTGCTGATGAACGATGCGCACTACCCGTGGTTCATTCTGGTGCCGCGTCGTGAGGAGGTCAGCGAATTGTTTCAGCTCGATGCCGGCGATCAGCGGGCGCTCTGGCAGGAGATCACCTTGTTGGCCGAAACGCTCAAGGACACCTTCGCTGCCGACAAGATGAATATCGCGACCCTGGGCAACGTGGTCAGTCAGCTGCATATGCATGTCATAGTGCGGCGACGTGGCGACGCGGCCTGGCCAGCGCCGGTATGGGGCAGAAACCCGGCTCTACCATATGGGGATGATCAGGTGGCGGCGATCAAGGCTAAGTTACGCTTGGTGCTGACCGACAACTTCCGCTTTGAGGAGTGACCGATGAGTGTAGAAGCGCGCATTACAGAGTTGGAAAGCCGTTTGGCGTTCCAGGACGACACTATTCAGGCCCTCAATGATGAATTGGTGGCGCAACAGCGTGTACTTGAGCGCGTGCAGTTGCAATTGGAGGCCTTGGCCAAGCGCCAGGAGGAAATCGGTGGGCAGCTCGACGCAGCTGATGACGAGGCGCCACCACCGCATTATTGATGGGTGCGCCAACAAAAAAGCCCGCATTTCGCGGGCTTTTTTGTTGGGTGTCGGCTCAGCGGCGGGCGGGCAGGGCGGCGATGACGTCTTCCGCCTGCAGGCCTTTGTCGCGCTGCATCACGGAGAACTCGACGCGCTGACCTTCGACCAGTACCCGATGGCCTTCGCCGCGAATGGCGCGAAAGTGCACGAAGATATCGTCGCCCGAGTCGCGGGAGATAAAGCCGAAGCCCTTGGAGGTGTTGAACCACTTCACCGTGCCGGTTTCGCGGTCTGCGCTGCTGGCTGTCGAGCTGTGGGTACGTACTTGCAGGCGCAGGTTGGTGCCCAGGTGAAGGAGTACGGCGGCCAGGATGCTGAGCAGGCTGAACAGGGTGGCCGGCAGGTTGGCGATCATTGGAAGGGGGGCAAGCAGGATCAGCGCTTGCAGCAAGGTACCCAGTATCAGCGCGGCGGAAACCAGGTTTTGCAATTGATGGCGCAAGCCGGCGTGCCAGATGGGCAGTTGTGGTGCCAGAAGCAGGTTGAGCAGGCCGAACAGGGCGAGGCAGAGGGCGTCAGGATGCTGCAGAAATGGCTGGGCGGTACTACCGAAGCTGGGCGTCAAGGACAGCAGTAACGCGGCCGTGCCCGTCAGAAGGTGAACAATTTTCAACATGTTTGCGGAGCTCGCTTTAATAAAAGAATCGCAAGGAAGAGCTGGCCCTGCATGCTTGGCCGTGAATGAGGGGCTTTGAAGATGCGTGCGGGATCAGCCTATGCGCCGACCCGAAGGCTCGGGCGGCAGCACCGGGCGTATTTAACAGCAAAGAAGAGGGCTACTCAATCAGGCGCTGATTTCGGCTTTCGTGGGGCTTGGCTGGGCCTGGTTGCGGCCGTTGCGCTTGGCTTGATAGAGCGCGTCGTCGGCACGGGTCAACAGGCTTTCGACCGTGTCTCCGGCTTCGGCAAGGGCAAAGCCGAACGAGGCGGTGATGCTGTCGAGTACCTGATCGGTTCGCCTGACCTTGATTCGCAGGGACTGGATCTTCAGACGCAGTTGTTCGGCGAAGGCGCCGGCGCTTTCCAGGTCGAAGCATTCGCGCAGGATGATGCAGAACTCTTCACCGCCATAACGGGCAGCCATGGCGCGGGGAGGCAGGGTGTCACGCAGCAGTTGACCGATCGTCTGCAGCACGCGGTCGCCCAGCGGGTGGCCGTATTGGTCGTTGAACTGCTTGAAGTGGTCGATGTCCAGCATCACCAGGGCGACGCCCTGATGGTCGCCGTTCAATGTCTGTTCGAGCAGGCGAGTAAAGGCGTTGCGGTTGAAGACGCGGGTCAGGCTGTCCAGGGTCGCGGCCAGGTGGGCCCGTTCGAGCTGGCTGCGCAGATGCTGGATCTCGTCCTGGGCGGCGCGCAGGCGGTAGAGAAATTTTTCGTGCTGGTCCTGCATCTGCTGGGTGCTGTGCTGCAGGTCGGTCAGGACGTGGGGCAGTTCGTCGATCAGCGGTTCGTGAAGCGCCGCCAGGCCCTGCTCCAGGCTCAGTTGGTAGTTGCGGCTGCCGGCCACGCTGCGCGAGATATCGCCTTCGATGTCGTCAACCAGCTCGATGACTTGCTGCTGGCCGGCGCGTGCCTCTTCCAGCTCGCCGCGAATGATGAAGTCGCGAAAGAGCTTGGCTGCCGTTTCCGGGGGGAAACTGTCGAAGTCGTTGACGATCTTGTCCAGGCGGCGATTGAGTTCCGGTTCGTCGCCTTTGCTGTAGCTGTACCAGAGGGCGTAATGCAGTGGGCTCGGCGGAATGTCGTGACGCATCATCAGCGGCACCGCCTGCTTGAGGAGTTCGGCCGATTCGCGGGTTCCCTCGGGGTAGAGCTCTAGGATGGTAGGCGCTTTGTTTGGCTGGCTCATGCACGTCACTGTGGCAGGCTGCGAATGGCCCAAGCATAGAACAACGCCGTGCCCTGCGCCTAGCAAAAGGCCCGCCTGCGAGGGTGGGCCCCTTGCCGGTGATCGGCCTGGCTCAGGCGTCCAGCAGGCTGCGCAGCATCCAGGCGGTCTTCTCGTGTACCTGCATGCGCTGGGTCAGGAGGTCGGCGGTAGGTTCATCGCTGACCTTGTCGAGCAGCGGGAAGATGCCGCGAGCGGTGCGGACCACGGCCTCCTGGCCCTGCACCAGTTGCTTGATCATGTCTGGCGCGCTCGGGACGCCTTCTTCTTCCTTGATCGAGGACAGGCGTGCATAGGCTGCGTACGTACCCGGCGCCGGGAAGCCCAGCGCGCGGATGCGCTCGGCAATCTGGTCGACGGCCAGCGCCAGTTCGGTGTACTGCCCTTCGAACATCAGGTGCAGGGTGTTGAACATCGGGCCGGTGACGTTCCAGTGGAAGTTATGGGTTTTCAGGTACAGGGTGTAGGTATCGGCAAGCAGTCGCGACAGGCCCTCGGCAATCGCGGCGCGGTCTTGCTCGGCTATTCCGATGTTGATCTCCATGCCGTTTCTCCTTTCAGTTGGCTGGGGGCGAACTCGCCCTGAAAAGATCGGCAGCCTAGCATGGGCTTGGCAGCGCTTGCCCGTAGCCTCTATTAATGAAGGCGATAGAGTGGCAGCGCTCGACGCGGGGGATTCAGCGATGTCCCAGCTCGGGCTCCTGGTGCAGGGTGCGATTGAAGGCGTCGACCCAGTGGGCGCTGAACTGGCTGCCGGCCAGTCCGTTGATCTCCAGGATCGCCCGCAGCAGCGGTCGCTTGCTCAGGGTCTGATGGGCCCGCTCGTGGGTGCGGGCATCGAAGGTGTCGACGATATTGAGGATCAGCGCGCCGGGTCGCGTCTCACTCTCCGTGAGGCCCTTGGGGTAGCCGCTGCCGTCGGCATGCTCATGGTGCTGCTGGACTATCTGCGCTGCCGTGGTCCAGGTGGGCATGCGCCTGAGCATGTCGTGGGCGACGTCGGGGTGCGCCTGTATCTGGGTGCGCTCTTCCTCGGTGAGGCGGGACTTCTTGTGCAGGATGGACAGTGGCAGAAAGGCCATGCCCAGGTCATGCAGGCACACGGCGGCCGCCAGCTGGGCCGGATCTTCGGGGGTGTCGCCGAGGCGATTGATGCTCAGGGCCAGGTCCAGTTGGCGCATGCCGCGACCTTGCCAGTAGTGCGAGCGGCGTTCGCTGGCCTGCATCAGCTCGAGGAAGAACATCAGATCCGCATCGAGCGCCAGTCCGTGCCGCTTTGCCAGCTCCGCGGCCGGCAGGTCGCCTGGCTCGGCAGGGGCGAGCAGGCTGGTGCTGGGGTCGAGTTGTTCGAGCAGCGCTCGACGCACGCTTGTCTGGCGCTCGCTCGGCGCGGCTGCCAGCATGCGCAGGGCCTGGCTGAGGGCGTCGATCTGTTCGCTGCTCAGGCGTGCCGGCCGGCCGCCGTAGGCTTGTTCGAGCAGCTCCTTCAGGTGATCCAGGCTGAGCAGCAGGATGTCGCCCAGCAGGCTGTCGAACTCGAGCTGGGTCTGGCGCAGGCGGTCCAGCACATCCTCCAGTGCTTGCGGCAGGGGGATCAGGGCGCTCAGGCCGACGATGCCGAGATTGCCCTTGAGCGTGTGGACCTGGCGAAACAGATCGCGCAGTCGCTCCTCGTCATCCGGCGCATGCTCCAGTTCGATCAGCAGTTGCTCGCAGCGCTGGAACTGCTCGGTGGCTTCCTGGCGAAAGTCGTCCAGTTGGTCGCTGCTCATTTCGGCGATGCGCGGTGTTGCCATGATCGGTCTCCCCCGGAATCCGTTCTGAGTATAGAGAGGCTTGGCAGTTGCGCGCGGGCTGGCGGCTGCATGTCACGGCCTAACCATATATAATCCCGCGCTTTGCCGCAGCATTCCGGTCGAAGGCTGTCTGGCGCGCGGGTGGCGCTGGCGCATTCGGGCTCCGGGACTTCCGAGCGTGCTGCGTTCACCTGCAGGTTGGGCTAACCGGTCGTCGGCAAGCCACTGGAATGATCAAGCGCGCCGCAGGATCTGCGGCTCAACGAATTCAAGACTCAAGAGAAGCGACTACCACCATGATGCGCAGCCACTATTGCGGCCAACTGAACGAGAGCCTGGACGGACAGGAAGTTACCCTTTGCGGTTGGGTGCACCGCCGTCGCGACCACGGCGGGGTGATCTTCCTCGATATTCGCGACCGTGAAGGCCTGGCCCAGGTGGTATTCGATCCGGATCGCGCGGACACCTTCGCCACTGCCGACAAGGTGCGCAGCGAATATGTGGTCAAGCTCACCGGCAAGGTGCGCCTGCGTCCGGCCGGCGCGGTGAACCCGAACATGGCCTCCGGCGCCATCGAAGTGCTGGGCTATGAGCTGGAAGTGCTGAACGAGGCGGAGACCCCGCCGTTCCCGCTCAACGAGTACACCGACGTCGGCGAGGAGACGCGCCTGCGCTACCGCTTCATCGACCTGCGTCGCCCGGAAATGGCGGCCAAGCTGAAGCTGCGCTCGAACATCACCACCAGCATTCGTCGCTACCTCGACGACAACGGCTTCCTCGACGTGGAGACGCCGATCCTCACCCGCGCCACGCCGGAAGGCGCGCGCGACTACCTGGTGCCGAGCCGCACCCACGCCGGCAGCTTCTTCGCCCTGCCGCAGTCGCCGCAGCTGTTCAAGCAGCTGTTGATGGTGGCCGGCTTCGACCGCTACTACCAGATCGCCAAGTGCTTCCGCGACGAAGACCTGCGCGCCGACCGCCAGCCGGAGTTCACCCAGATCGACATCGAGACCAGCTTCCTCGATGAGCACGACATCATGGGCATCACCGAGAAGATGATCCGCCAGCTGTTCAAGGAAGTGCTGGACGTGGAGTTCGGCGAGTTCCCGCACATGAGCTTCGCCGAGGCCATGCGCCGCTACGGCTCGGACAAGCCGGACCTGCGCATTCCGCTGGAGCTGGTGGATGTGGCCGACCAGCTGCAGCAGGTCGAGTTCAAGGTGTTCAGCGGCCCGGCCAACGACCCGGCCTGCCGCGTCGCCGCGCTGCGCGTGCCGGGCGGGGCGAGCATGCCGCGCAAGCAGATCGACGACTACACCAAGTTCGTCGGTATCTACGGCGCCAAGGGCCTGGCCTACATCAAGGTCAACGAGCGCGCCAAGGGCGTCGAGGGGCTGCAGTCGCCGATCGTCAAGAATATCCCGGCGGAAAATCTCGAAGTCATCCTCGATCGCGTCGGCGCGGTCGATGGCGATATCGTGTTCTTCGGTGCGGACAAGGCCAAGATCGTCAGCGAGGCCCTGGGTGCGCTGCGCATCAAGCTGGGTCACGACCTGAACCTGCTGACCTGCGAGTGGGCGCCGCTGTGGGTGGTCGATTTCCCGATGTTCGAGGAGAACGACGACGGCAGCCTGACGTCGCTGCACCACCCCTTCACCTCGCCGAACTGCACGGCCGAGGAGCTGGAAGCCAATCCGGCCGTCGCCCTGTCGCGCGCCTACGACATGGTGCTCAACGGCACCGAGCTGGGTGGTGGTTCCATCCGTATCCACGACAAGGGCATGCAGCAGGCGGTGTTCCGCGTGCTCGGCATCAGCGAGGATGAGCAGCAGGAGAAGTTCGGCTTCCTCCTCGACGCCCTGAAGTTCGGTGCCCCGCCTCACGGTGGTCTGGCCTTCGGCCTGGATCGTCTGGTCATGCTGATGACCGGCGCCCAGTCGATCCGCGAAGTGATTGCTTTCCCGAAGACCCAGAGCGCCGCGTGCGTGATGACCCAGGCGCCGGGCGAAGTGGACAACAAGGCGCTGCGCGAGCTGCACATCCGTCTGCGCGAGCAGCCCAAGGCGGAATAAGCCGTACCGACAGGAGCCTGGATTTTCCAGGCTCCTTGGTTTTTGGGGCGGTACTATTTGATTCGAAGCAAATGGAGTGAGGTATGGCTGGTCATTCCAAGTGGGCCAACATCAAGCACCGCAAGGGGCGTCAGGACGCCAAGCGCGGCAAGATTTTCACCAAGCTGATTCGTGAACTGACCGTTGCGGCCAAGCACGGCGGCCCGGTGCCGGCGGACAATCCGCGTCTGCGCCTGGCGGTGGACAAGGCGCTGACCGCCAACATGTCGCGTGACGTGATCGATCGCGCCATCGCCCGCGGTGCGGGCAACAACGAGGCGGACAACGTCGTCGAGCTGAGCTACGAGGGTTACGCGCCGAACGGTGTGGCCATCATCGTCGAGGCCATGACCGACAATCGCAACCGCACCGCCGCCGAAGTGCGCCATGCGTTCAGCAAGTGCGGCGGCAACCTCGGCACCGATGGCTCGGTGGCCTACATGTTCGAGCGCAAGGGCCATATCAGCTACGCCCCGGGCGTCGACGAAGACGCCCTGATGGAGGCCGCCCTGGAGGCCGGTGCCGACGACGTGGTCAGCGGTGAGGACGGTTCGGTCGAGGTCTACACCCCCTTCAGCGACTTTCATGCGGTCAACGAGGCATTGGGCGAAGCCGGTTTCAAGGGCGATGACTCCGAGATCGCCATGATTCCCTCGATAGGTGCGCCCATCGAGGACCTGGAAACCGCGCAGAAGGTCATCAGGCTGATCGACATGCTGGAAGACCTCGACGACGTGCAGAACGTCTACCACAACGCCGAGATTCCCGACGAGATCATGGAGCAGCTTGGCTGATCGAGTCGGGACTGAGGGGCCGGAAGCTATCGGGTGAGGCGTGCCCGAATGCTTCCGGCTTTTTTATGGGCGTTGGTCGGGTGACTGGGCGCGGGTCAGTCCCTATACTCGCCAGCTGGATAAATAAACAGTAGGGTTGTCGGCAAGTCTCGGCAGCCTGGATGGAAGACCGGTCATGACCCTGATCCTCGGCATCGATCCCGGTTCGCGCATCACCGGCTACGGTGTGGTGCGCGACACCGGGCGCAGTTGCGAATATGTCGCCTCCGGCTGTATCCGCACCGGCAGCGGAGCCTTGCCCGAGCGCTTGCAGATCGTGTTTCGCGGGGTGCGCGAGGTGATCGAGAGTTACGGTCCGGTGACCATGGGGATCGAGCAGGTGTTCATGGCGCGCAATGCCGACTCGGCGCTGAAGCTCGGCCAGGCGCGCGGCGCGGCGATCCTCGCGGGGGTCGAGGCGGGCCTGGAGGTGGCCGAATACACCGCCACCCAGGTCAAGCAGGCGATCGCCGGCAGCGGCGGGGCGGACAAGGAGCAGGTGCAGATGATGGTAATGCACCTGCTCAAGCTGGTGCAGAAGCCGCAGATCGACGCTTCGGATGCCCTGGCCATCGCCCTGTGTCACGCCCATCACCGGCAGAGCCTGATTCCCCATGGTCTGTCCGGCGCGAAGCGGCGCAGCGGTCGCCTTCGTTTGTAACGTTACTCAAGGAAAATTTCGGTGATCGGACGTTTGCGCGGCACCCTGGCGGAGAAGCAGCCGCCCCATGTGATGGTGGATGTGAATGGCCTCGGCTACGAGCTGGAGGTGCCCATGACCACTCTCTACCGCCTGCCCGCGGTGGGCGAGTCGTTGACCCTGCACACTCATCTGGTGGTGCGTGAGGATGCCCACCTGCTCTACGGCTTCTTCGAGAAGCGCGAGCGCGAGCTGTTCCGCGAGCTGATCCGTCTCAATGGCGTCGGCCCGAAACTGGCCTTGGCCCTGATGTCCGGGCTGGAGGTCGATGAGCTGGTGCGCTGCGTGCAGGCCCAGGACACCTCGGCCCTGGTCAGGGTGCCGGGGGTCGGCAAGAAGACCGCCGAGCGCCTGCTGGTGGAATTGAAGGGGCGCTTCAAGGCCTGGGAGGCCGTGCCCGGAATGGCCACCCTGGTGGTGGAACCTCAGGGCATCGCTGCAGTCTCAAGCGCGGAGAATGATGCGGTCAGCGCGTTGATTTCCCTCGGTTACAAGCCCCAGGAAGCCAGTCGCGCGGTCTCGGCCATCAAGGAGGAAGGGTTGAGCAGTGAAGACATGATCCGCCGCGCCCTCAAGGGCATGATCTAACGTGCGACCTGGCTCACGCCGAGCGGTGGAGTTCGTCGGCGCCTGGGTACCGCCTCTTGATTTGCCGTTTCACGGCGTCCAGTGTGGCCGCTTCATGGCCTGCACGGCATTCGCCGTGACGCCCCAACCTATTCCGATACAGAGCCACAGATGATAGAAGCCGACCGTCTGATCACTGCCAGCCCCCGCGAACGTGAGGAACAGGTAGATCGCGCCATTCGCCCGTTGAAGCTGGCCGAGTACATCGGCCAGCCAAATGTGCGCGAGCAGATGGAGCTGTTCATTCAGGCGGCCAAGGGCCGCGCGGAAGCGCTCGACCACACGCTGATCTTCGGACCGCCCGGCCTGGGCAAGACCACCCTGGCCAATATCATCGCCCAGGAAATGGGCGTGTCGATCAAGAGCACCTCCGGTCCCGTGCTGGAGCGTCCCGGTGATCTGGCGGCGTTGCTGACCAACCTCGAGCCGGGCGATGTGCTGTTTGTCGATGAAATCCATCGCCTGTCGCCGATAGTCGAAGAAGTGCTGTATCCAGCGATGGAGGACTTCCAGCTCGACATCATGATTGGCGAGGGGCCGGCGGCGCGGTCGATCAAGCTGGACCTGCCGCCCTTCACCCTGGTCGGCGCCACCACCCGCGCCGGCATGCTGACCAACCCGCTGCGCGACCGCTTCGGGATTGTCCAGCGCCTGGAGTTCTACAGCGTCGAGGACCTGGCGACCATCGTCGGGCGGTCAGCCGGGATTCTTGGCCTGCCGATCGAGGCCCAGGGTGCCTTCGAGATCGCCCGTCGCGCCCGCGGCACACCGCGTATCGCCAACCGCCTGCTGCGCCGCGTGCGCGATTTCGCCGAGGTGCGCGGCAAGGGCGAGATCACCCGGCAGATCGCCGACCTGGCGCTCAATCTGCTGGATGTCGATGAGCGAGGCTTCGACCACCAGGACCGCCGGTTGCTGCTGGCCATGATCGAGAAGTTCGATGGCGGCCCGGTCGGCGTCGACAGCCTGGCGGCGGCCATCAGCGAAGAGCGCCATACCATCGAGGATGTGCTGGAGCCCTACCTGATTCAACAGGGCTACATCATGCGCACGCCGCGCGGGCGCGTGGTGACCCGGCATGCCTACCTGCATTTCGGCCTGAATACCCCCAAACGCATGGGCGAGGCGCCGGTGGCGGACTTATTCGATGGTGGTGATGCGTGAAAAAATACTTGCTGCACCCGATTGGCAAGAGCAGGAGCTGAGACTAGAGTATGCGCGCGCAAAACGGAGTTCAGCCGTTCGCTCATCGTTGTCGTGTTTACTACGAAGACACCGATGCCGGCGGCATCGTCTACTACGTCAATTACCTCAAGTTTATGGAACGGGCCCGCACCGAGCGGCTGCGCGACCTGGGCTTCGCCCAATCGACGCTGGCTGGTGAGGGCCTGTTGTTCGTCGTGCATTCCACCGAGGCGCGCTATCACGCGCCGGCACGCCTGGACGACGAACTGCTGGTGAGCGCCGACGTAATCGATTTGAACCGCGCCAGCCTGCGCTTTCGTCAGCAAGTCAGGCGGGTGGCGGATGATGTGCTGCTCTGTGAAGGGCAGTTTTTGGTGGCCTGTGTGCGCGCCGACAATTTGAAACCCCGGGCCATTCCCGAAACGCTGCGAGCGGCCTTTGCCGAGACGGGCGGCACCGGTCCATCTAGAGCAGGAGAGTAAGCGTGGAAGCCAACGCCAACGCCGTTGACCATATGTCGATGTGGAGCCTGATCAGCAACGCCAGTCTGGTGGTGCAGCTGGTGATGCTGACCCTGGTGGCCGCCTCGGTCACCTCGTGGGTCATGATTTTTCAGCGCAGCACCCTGCTGCGCGCGGCCAAGCGCGCCCTGGACATGTTCGAGGAGCGTTTCTGGTCGGGCATCGACCTGTCCAAGCTGTATCGTCAGGCCGGTAGCAACCCCGATCCGGACTCGGGTCTGGAGCAGATCTTCCGCGCCGGCTTCAAGGAGTTCTCGCGCCTGCGCCAGCAGCCCGGCGTCGATCCGGACGCGGTGATGGACGGCGTGTCGCGGGCCATGCGCGTGGCCATCTCGCGGGAAGAGGAAAAGCTCGAGCAGAGCCTGCCGTTCCTTGCCACCGTCGGTTCCACCAGCCCCTACATCGGCCTGTTCGGTACCGTGTGGGGCATCATGAACTCCTTCCGCGGCCTGGCCCAGGTGCAGCAGGCCACCCTCGCCACCGTGGCGCCGGGTATCGCCGAAGCGCTGATCGCCACGGCCATCGGTCTGTTCGCCGCGATTCCGGCGGTGATCGCCTACAACCGTTTCTCCGCCCGCGGCGAGATGCTGATCGGTCGCTACTACACCTTCGCCGACGAGTTCCAGGCGATCCTGCACCGCAAAGTGCATACCACCGACGACTAAGCCTCAGGCGTTCAGGATAGGTTTCAGGCCATGGCCAGAATTCGCAACAGACGCAAGCCGGTCGCCGAGATGAACGTGGTGCCCTACATCGACGTGATGTTGGTACTGCTGGTGATCTTCATGGTGACCGCGCCGATGCTCAACCAGGGGGTCAAGGTCGACCTGCCGAAAGTCAGCAGCGAGGTGTTGCCGCAGGATAACGACGCCCAGGTGCTGACCATTTCGATCAAGGCCGACAAGTCCTACTACTGGAACATGGGCACCGAAGTCGATGTCGACACCGTTCAGGATCAGGCGCTGACCCTCGAGGAGATGGTCCGGGCGGTCACCGCCATCCTCAACCAGAGCCGCAGCCAGGGCAAGCAGGTGCAGGTCTTCGTGCGCGGCGACAAGGCGGTCGATTACGGTTCCGTGATGGCGGCCATGAGTGGCTTGCAGCAGGCCGACGTGGGTAACGTCGGGCTGATCACCGAGGCGCCCTGATGCAGCAGCGCGAGCGCTCTCCTTCGGAAAGCCTGTTCTGGCCGGTGGTCTGGGCCGTGAGTCTGCACGTCCTGATGTTCGCCATGCTGTTCGTCAGCTTTGCCTTTGCCCCGGACCTGCCGCCGGCCAGGCCGATCGTCCAGGCCACCCTGTATCAGTTGAAGTCGCAGAGCCAGGCGACCACCCAGACCAATCAGAAGATTGCCGGTGAGGCGAAGAAAACCGCCGCGCCGCAGTACGAGACCGAGCAGCTGGAGCTGAAGAAGGCCGAGCAGCAGAAGCAGGCGGCGGCCAAGGCAGCGGAACAAAAGAAGGCCGAAGAGGCTCGAAAGGCCGAAGCGGTGAAGAAGGCCGAAGCCGCCAAGCAGGCCGAGGCAGCCAAGGCGGCCGAGCAGAAGAAGCTGGCTGATATCGCCAAGAAGAAGGCGGCAGAGGAAGAGGCGAAGAAGAAAGCCGCCGAAGACGCCAAGAAAAAGGCCGCCGAAGAGGCTAAAAAGAAAGCCGCCGAAGAGGCAAAGAAAAAGGCCGCAGCGGAGGCCGCGAAGAAGAAGGCCGCCGACGATGCCAAGAAGAAGGCAGCCGAGCAGGCGCGCAAGGCCGTCGAAGACAAGAAGGCGGCGGCATTGGCCGAACTGCTTTCGGATAATGTGGAGCACCAGCAGGCGCTGGCCGAGACCCATGGCGACCAGGTTGCCGGTAGTCTCGATGACTTGATCGTCAGGCTGGTGAGCGAGCAGTGGCGTAGGCCGCCTTCGGCGCGTAACGGCATGAGTGTGGAAATTCTCATCGAGATGCTGCCCGATGGCACTATCACCAACGCCAGCGTGACCCGTGGCAGTGGTGATGCGCCCTTCGACAGTTCCGCCGTACAAGCGGTGCGCAACGTAGGGCGTATCGTCGAGATGCAACAACTTGATCGCGCCACGTTCGACCGGCTTTACCGGCAGCGTCGCGTCATCTTCAAACCGGAGGATTTAGGTCTGTGAACACCTTGATGCGTATCGTCCTGTTGGGGCTGACCTTGTTGGTCGGCAGCGTACAGGCCGCTGATCCACTGGTGATTACCAGTGGTACCGATCGCGCCACGCCGATCGCCGTGGTGCCCTTCGGCTGGCAGGGCGGCACCGTGCTGCCGGAGGACATTGCTGAGATCGTCGGCAACGACCTGCGCAACTCCGGGGTGTTCGAGCCGATTCCACGGCAGAACATGATCAGCCTGCCGACCCAGGCCAGCGAGGTCATCTACCGCGACTGGAAGGCCCTCGGCGCGCAGTACGTCCTGGTCGGCAGCATGGTGCCTGCCGGCGGTCGCCTGCAGGTGCAGTTCGCCCTGTTCAACGTGGCCACCGAGCAGCAGGTATTGACCGGTAGCGTTGGCGGTGGCGTCGACCAGCTGCGCGACATGGCCCACCATATCGCCGACCTGGCGTTCGAGAAGCTCACCGGGGTCAAGGGCGCATTCTCCACCCGCATGCTCTATGTCACCGCCGAGCGTTTCGCGGTGAACAACACCCGCTACACCCTGCAGCGTTCTGACTACGACGGCGCCCGCGCGGTGACCCTGTTGCAATCGCGCGAGCCGATTCTGTCGCCGTCCTTCGCGCCGGACGGCCGTCGCATCGCCTACGTGTCGTTCGAGCAGAAGCGCCCGCGTATCTTCGTGCAGCACATCGATACCGGTCGTCGCGAGCAGATCACCAATTTCGAGGGCTTGAACGGCGCGCCGTCCTGGTCGCCGGATGGCAGTCGCCTGGCTTTCGTGCTGTCGCGTGATGGCAATCCGGAGATCTACGTGATGGACATGGGCTCGCGCCAGCTGCGCCGCGTGACCAATCACTACGCCATCGATACCGAGCCGTTCTGGGGCAAGGATGGGCAGACCATCTACTTCACCTCCGATCGCGCCGGCAAACCACAGATTTACAAGACCAACATCAGCAGCGGTGCGGTGGATCGAGTGACCTTCGTGGGTAACTACAACGCCAATCCGAAGCTTTCCGCTGATGAAAAGACTCTGGTGATGATCCATCGCCAGGATGGTTTTACCGTGTTCAAGGTAGCTGCCATGGATCTGGCGCGCGGTGGGGCGCCGCGCATCCTTTCTGATACAAGTTTGGATGAATCTCCCACTGTTGCACCTAATGGCACCATGCTAATCTACGCCACCCGCCAGCAGGGTCGGGGAGTCTTGATGTTAGCGTCCATCAACGGACGTGTGAGGCTCCCTCTTCCTACCGCTCAAGGCGAAGTTCGAGAGCCTTCCTGGTCCCCCTACCTGAACTGATGCGGCGTTTTACCTTTAAACTTTTGCTTAACACATTTGGGGTTACATGATGGAAATGCTGAAATTCGGCAAATTTGCTGCTCTGAGCCTGGCTCTGGCCGTGGCTGTAGGTTGCTCCTCGAAGGGCGGTGACGCTGCTGGTGAAGGCGCGATTGATCCGAACGCCGGTTACGGCGCAAACACCGGTGCCGTTGACGGCAGCCTGAGCGAAGAAGCTGCTCTGCGCGCTATCACCACCTTCTACTTCGAGTACGACAGCTCCGACCTGAAGCCGGAAGCCATGCGCGCTCTGGACGTTCACGCCAAGGACCTGAAAGGCAACGGCGCTCGCGTCGTTCTGGAAGGCCACGCTGACGAGCGCGGTACCCGCGAGTACAACATCGCCCTGGGCGAGCGTCGTGCCAAGGCCGTTCAGCGCTACCTGGTGCTGCAGGGCGTTTCCCCGGCTCAGCTGGAACTGGTTTCCTACGGCGAAGAGCGTGCGATTGCCACTGGCAACGACGAGCAGTCCTGGGCTCAGAACCGCCGCGTCGAACTGCGCAAGTAATTTGCCATGCGTAGTAGCCGTCGTGTTGTGACCGTTTTGGCCCTCTGCCTGCCGCTCGCGGCCTGGGCCGAGGTTCCCGTGGTGGATAACGATGCCGCTTATGGCGGCAGCTATCCGCCCGCCGGTTACGGCACGACTGGCGCCTACGTCGGGGGAGGGGCGGAAGCCCCTGCCTCGGCGCAGGGCATGATGTTCACCCAGCTGCAGCAGATGCAGCAGGAGATCGCGCAGCTGCGTGGTCTGCTCGAAGAGCAGCAATACGAAATCCAGCGTTTGAAGCAGGAAAGCCTGGAGCGTTACCAGGATCTTGATCGACGCTTGAACAGTGGTTCCGCAAGTGCTGCGGCCGCTCAGAATTCCCCCTCCGACGGCTCCCTTGGTGCCGGCGGCGTATCTCAATCCCCTATTGCTCAGGCGCCCGCGGCAAGCGGCCCCGCCGATCCGGAGAAGGAAAAGCTGTTTTATGACGCTGCCTTCGACCTGATCAAGGCCAAGGACTTCGACAAGGCCAGCCAGGCCTTCGGCGCCTTCTTGCGCAAGTATCCGAACAGTCAGTACGCCGGCAATGCCCAGTACTGGCTGGGCGAGGTGAACCTGGCCAAGGGCGACCTGCAGGCTGCCGGCCAGGCCTTTGCCCGGGTCAGTCAGGCCTACCCGCAGCACGCCAAGGTGCCGGATTCGCTGTTCAAGTTGGCCGATGTGGAGCAACGCTTGGGTAATGCCGACAAGGCCAAGGGCATTTTGCGCCAGATCATCGCCCAGTATCCCGGAAGTTCGGCTGCCCAGCTGGCGCAGCGCGATCTGCAGCGCTTGCCCTAGAAGCTGAATCGTCGATCAAGAAAACCCGCGCCTAGCGCGGGTTTTTTCGTTAGAATCGGCGCCCCCTTTCCCGCAACGGAGGCGGATGGCCTGTTTAGCCGTCACGCCCGTGGCTGATATGCAAGAAACCCTGCGAATTACCGAGATTTTCTACTCGCTGCAGGGGGAGACGCGCACTGCCGGCTTGCCGACCGTGTTCGTACGCCTCACCGGCTGTCCCCTGCGCTGCCAGTATTGCGACACCGCCTATGCCTTTAGTGGTGGCGAGATCATGTCCCTGGACGCCATCGTCGAGCAGGTCGCGCGCTACAAGCCGCGCTACATCTGCGTGACGGGTGGTGAGCCGCTGGCGCAACCGAACTGCATCCCCTTGCTCGAGCGCCTGTGCGATGCTGGCTACGAGGTGTCGCTGGAAACCAGTGGCGCCCTGGATGTGTCGGCGGTCGATCCGCGGGTCAGCAGGGTGCTTGATCTCAAGACGCCCGGATCGGCCGAAGTGGCGCGCAATCGATATGAGAATATCGAATTGCTGACGAGCAACGATCAGGTCAAGTTCGTCATCTGCTCCCGCGAGGACTATGACTGGGCGGTGACCAAGCTGATCCAGTACCGCCTGCATGAGCGTGCCGGCGAGGTGTTGTTCTCGCCCAGTCATCACGAGCTGGATGCGCGCGCGCTGGCCGACTGGATAGTGACCGACAACCTGCCTGTGCGCCTGCAGATGCAGTTGCACAAGATCCTCTGGGACGATGAGCCGGGGCATTGAGCATGAGCGATAAGAAAGCCGTCATTCTTCTCTCTGGTGGCCTGGATTCGGCCACCGTGGTGGCGCTGGCCAAGGCCCAGGGCTATGCCTGCTACAGCATGAGCTTCGACTATGGTCAGCGCCATCGAGCCGAACTGCAGGCGGCCGAGCGAGTAGCCAGGCAGTTGGGCGTGATCGAGCACAAGGTCATTGGCCTCAGTCTCGACGGCATCGGCGGTTCGGCCCTGACCGACAGCAGTATCGAGGTGCCGGAGTCGCCCAGCGAGGGCATTCCCGTTACCTATGTGCCGGCGCGTAATACCGTGTTCCTGTCCCTGGCGCTGGGGTGGGCCGAAGTGCTGGGCGCGCGGGATATCTTCATCGGGGTCAACGCGGTGGACTATTCCGGCTACCCGGACTGTCGCCCCGAGTTCATCGAGGCTTTCGAGCGCCTGGCCAACCTGGCGACCAAGGTCGGGGTCGAAGGGCAGGGCTTCCGCATTCAGGCCCCGCTGCAGGATATGAGCAAGGCCGAGATCATCCAGGCCGGCCTGCAGCATGGTGTGGATTACGCGCTGACCGTGTCCTGCTACCAGGCCGACGCGGATGGCCGCGCCTGTGGCAAATGCGACAGCTGCCGCCTGCGCGCTGCGGGCTTTGTTGGGGCCGGCGTCGCCGATCCCACCCGCTACTGCTAAAAAGTTTTCACGAGGTGTTGTTTTTCTGAATTAAATCAGTATTATACGCCTCGCGTTGGGTCGTTAGCTCAGTTGGTAGAGCAGTTGGCTTTTAACCAATTGGTCGTAGGTTCGAATCCTACACGACCCACCAACCTCCTTCCTCGTAGTGCCTCCCCGTGTTCCCGTCCTGTCTGCTCTCGCACATTCTCCTGGCGGGTATACTAGAACTCCGCTCTGAATAGACCTTCACAGGGCCTTATGACATGACGCAGATTTCCGAACGCCTCCTGGTTCAAGCTCATCTCGATGCCAAGCAGCCCAAGCCGCTGACGCCCGAGCAAGAGTCCTTCTACCGCTCCGAGATCGCCGCCGAGCTGAAAAAGCAGAACGCCGTGCTGGTCGCTCACTACTACTGCGATCCGGTGCTGCAAGCGCTCGCCGAGGAGACCGGTGGTTGCGTCTCCGACTCCCTGGAGATGGCCCGATTCGGTAATCAGCACTCGGCGCAGACGGTGCTGGTGGCCGGCGTCAAGTTCATGGGCGAGACGGCAAAGATCCTCAATCCGGAAAAGCGTGTGCTGATGCCGACGCTCGAGGCGACCTGTTCCTTGGACCTGGGATGCCCGGTGGACGAGTTCGCCGCGTTCTGCGACCAGCACCCGCAGCGTACCGTGGTGGTCTATGCCAATACCTCGGCGGCGGTGAAGGCGCGGGCCGACTGGGTGGTGACCTCGAGCTGCGCGGTGGAGATCGTCGAGCACCTGATGGACAACGGCGAGAGCATCATCTGGGCGCCGGATCAGCACCTGGGGCGCTATATCCAGAACAAGACCGGGGCCGACATGCTGCTGTGGGACGGTGCCTGCATCGTTCACGAGGAGTTCAAGGCCAAGCAGCTCGAAGACATGAAGGCGCTGTACCCGGACGCCGCGGTGCTGGTGCATCCGGAGTCGCCGACCGCGGTGATCGAACTGGCCGACGCGGTGGGCTCCACCAGCCAGTTGATCAAGGCGGCGCAGACCCTGCCGAACAAGACCTTCATCGTCGCCACCGACCGTGGCATCTTCTACAAGATGCAGCAGCTGTGCCCGGACAAGGAATTCGTCGAGGCGCCGACCGCCGGTAACGGCGCGGCCTGCCGCAGCTGCGCGCACTGCCCGTGGATGGCGATGAATACTCTGGAGCGGACCCTGGCCTGCCTGCGTGAAGGCAGCAACGAGATTCATGTCGATCCGGCGTTGATCCCGCGGGCGATCAGGCCGCTCAAGCGCATGCTGGACTTCACCCAGGCGGCACGCCTGAAGCTGGCCGGCAACGCCTGACGGCGGTGCAGCAGGTACAAAAAAGCCCGGTGAGTCCGGGCTTTTTGCTGTCTGCCTAGCGCAGCATCTGTTCGATCATGCGCTGATCTTCCATCAGTTCGCGCTGCCGCGCGTCGATGCGTGAAGCCAGCTGGAAGTTGTTGCTGGCGCGGCGCTTGGCGAAGTCGAGCTGTTCGATGGCCTCGTCGAAATCGCCGACCAGGGCGAAGTACTCGGCGCGGGCCTGGTGCAGGCCGACGGTGTTGCCGCTGAGGCCGCGAACCTCGGCGACCAGGTACCAGATATCCGGATCCTTTGCGCGGCTCTTCAGCAGTTCGTCGAGGGCGCGCTCAGCGTCCTGCGCGCGCCCCTGCTTCAGCAGCAGGTCGACACGGGCCTGTTGCAGCGGGTAGCTGTTCGGATACAGCGCGAGCAGCCGCTCGATGCGCGCCTGGGCCTCATCGAGACGGCTGGCGGCGATGTCCAGCTCGATCTGTGCCAGGTTGTAGGTCGGATCGTTCGGCTCGTTCTGCAGCAGCGGCTGCAGCGTCTCACGCGCCTGCTGGTGTTGGCCGCCTTTGATCTGCGCCAAGGCCAGGCCGTAGCGTGCCGCATCGAGCTTGGGGTTCTCCTCGAGCATGCTGCGAAAGCGCTTGGCGGCAAGGCCAGGAGTGCCTTCGTAGATCAGGCTGACCCGGGCGCGCATCAGCTGGTAGCGCAGGCTGTCCTTGATGCCGCCGCCGGCATGCTGCTCGGCGCGGTTGCGCGTATCGGCGATGCGCGATTCGGAGACCGGGTGGGTGAGGAGGAATTCCGGTGGCTTGCGGTCGTAGCGGTACTGGCGCATGAGGCGCTCGAACATGCTCGGCATGGCCCGCGGATCGAAGCCGGCCTTCTCCAGGTTGACCAGGCCGATGCGGTCGGCTTCCTGCTCGTTCTGCCGGGAAAAGCGCCGTTGTTCCTGGATCGCCGCCGCCTGCGTCGAGGCGATGGTGGCGATGCCGACGTCTCCGGCGCCGGCGGCGGCGGCGACTATGCCGGCCAGCATCGCTGCCATCATCGGTACCTGCATGCGCTGCTGGGCTTCCAGGCCGCGGGCGAAGTGGCGCTGCGACAGGTGTGCCAGTTCGTGGGCCATGACCGAGGCGTACTCGGCTTCGGTCTGGGCATAGAGGAACAGCCCGCCGTTGACCCCGATGATTCCGCCGGGCGCGGCGAAGGCGTTGATCTGCGGGCTGTCGAGCAGGACGAACTCCAGGCGGCGGTCCTGCAGCTGGCTGGTTTCGCTGAGGCGGTAGACGCTGCTCTCGACGAACTCCTTGAGTTGCGGGTCGGACAGCTGGCTGATCTGTCCGCGCAGCAGGCCGAGCCAGGCGCGCCCGAGTTGGTGTTCTTGCTGGGGCGAAACCAGCGAGGAGCTGGCATCGCCGAGCGATGGCAGATCGCTGGCGGTTGCCGGCAGGGCGAGCAGGCAGGCGAGCGTCAACAGGGTAGGGCGCAGAACATTCATGCACGGGGCTCTTGGCGGACAAAGGCGATACTGTAGCCGCGCAGGTGTTCGCCTGGCCAGGGCTGTGCGGCCTTCGGTATCCTATGGGTCTATCTCGGAGGGTGGCATGAACGAAACGCAAGAGTGGCTCGAGACCTGCGACGCGGAGCTGGATGCCAGTGGCTTGAACTGTCCGTTGCCGCTGCTCAAGGCCAAGTTGGAGCTGAACAAGCTGGCCAGCGGTGCCGTGCTCAAGGTCATTGCCACGGATGCCGGCTCGCAACGCGACCTGCGCGCCTTCGCGACGCTCGCCGGGCATTGCCTGCTGCACGAGGAAGTCGAGGGCGGTGTCTATCGCTACTGGTTGCGCAAGGCCTGACGCACTGTCTGCGCGGGTCGTTTCTATTTAAGGAATCTTGATGGTTAAGGTGTTACGCGACTGGCTGCACCGCTACTTCTCCGATGAGCAGGCCGTGGTGCTGGCGGTGTTACTGATCCTGGGTTTTGCCGTGATCCTGACCCTGGGCGGGATGCTCGCCCCGGTGCTAACCGGGCTGGTGCTGGCGTTCCTGATGCAGGGGCTGGTCAGCGCCCTGGAGCGCCTGCGGCTGCCGCAGTTGGTAGCGGTGTGGCTGGTGTTCGCGCTGTTCATGAGTCTGCTCGGCCTGTTTCTGTTGGTGCTGATGCCGCTGCTGTGGCGGCAGCTGAGCAACCTGTTCAACGAGCTGCCGCGGATGTTCGGCGAGTGGCAGACGCTGTTCCTGCTGCTACCGGAGCGCTACCCGAACTTGATCAGCGACGCCCAGGTGCTGCAGCTGATCGAGGCGGTGCGTGGCGAGCTCGGCCAGTTCGGCCAATGGGCACTGTCCTTCTCCCTGGCCAGCCTGCCGCTGCTGGTCGGCGTGATGATCTACGTGGTGCTGGTGCCCATTCTGGTGTTCTTCTTCCTCAAGGACCGGCGGCTGATCGGTGAGTGGTTGCGTGGCTACCTGCCCCGCGAGCGCGCCCTGATCACCCAGGTGGCGCAGGAGATGAATCAGCAGATCGCCAACTATATCCGCGGCAAGTTCATCGAGATCCTCATCTGTGGTGGCGTCACCTACGTCGCCTTCGCCGCGCTTGGCCTCAACTACGCGGCGCTGCTAGCGCTGGCGGTGGGGCTGTCGGTGGTGGTGCCCTATATCGGCGCGGTGGTGGTGACCGTGCCGGTGGCGCTGATCGCGTTGTTCCAGTGGGGCTTTAGCGATCAGTTCCTCTACCTGATGGTGGTCTACGGCGTGATCCAGGCGCTGGACGGCAACGTGCTGGTGCCGCTGCTATTTTCCGAGGCGGTCAACCTGCACCCGGTGGCGATCATCTGCGCGGTGCTGCTGTTTGGCGGTCTGTGGGGGTTCTGGGGGGTGTTCTTCGCCATTCCCCTGGCCACCCTGTTCAAGGCAGTGTTGAGCGCCTGGCCGCGGCGCGAGCTGCAGGTGCCGGTACAGGGGGAGTAGAAAGAAAAAAGGCCGCATCGCGCGGCCTTTTTCATGCGGTGCTCGATTAGCCCTGGTTCAGGGTCTGGGCTGCCGCCAGCACGGCGTCGACGTGACCGGGCACCTTGACCCCGCGCCACTCATGGCGCAGCACGCCATCCTTGTCGATCAGGAAGGTGCTGCGGTCGACGCCCAGGTACTCCTTGCCGTAGAGCTTCTTCAGCTTGATCACCTCGAACAGCTGGCAGAGTGCCTCGTCCTTGTCCGAGATCAGCTCGAACGGGAAGGCCTGCTTGGCCTTGAAGTTCTCATGGGACTTCAGTCCGTCGCGCGATACGCCGAAGATCAGGGTGTTGGCCGCCTGAAACGCCGGATACTGGTCGCGAAAACCCTGGCCCTCGGTGGTGCAGCCTGGGGTGCTGTCCTTCGGGTAGAAGTAGAGCACCACCTGCTGGCCGCGCAGAGCGGACAGCTGGATCGATTGGCCGCTGGTGGCTTGCGCCTGGAAGTCGGGAACGGCTTGGTCGAGGGACACGGCCATGGTCGGGCTCCTTATGGGTTCTGCGGGCGCCAGGGCTCGATCAGCGCATCGAGGTTCAGGGCGTCGGCGAAGTCGAGGAACTGGTCGCGCAGCCAGCTGATCTGGGTGCCGGCCGGCAGGGTCACGGTCAGGGTGGCGTTGAGCATGGTGCCGCCGGTCTGGGGTGCCTGGTAGGTGTCGCAGGTCAGGTTCTCCAGCTCGACGTGGTGATCGATGAAGAACTGGCACAGCTCGTTGAGAATGTCCGGGCGATACACCGAGCTGACGTAAGCGACGTAGGGCAGGGCCTGGGGGCGATTGTCCGCGGCGCCGCTGCGAGTGACGTTGACCGAGAACGAATGTTTCTTGGCCAGCGCCGGCAGGCTGGACTCCAGGCGGGCCAGGGCATCCCAGCTGCCGGAGATCTGCAGGATCAGCGCGCTGAACTCACCGTGGCGACTCAGGCGGGTGCTGACCACGGCGCAGCGGCTTTCATGGCTGGCGCGGCACAGCACATTGGTCAGCTCCATGGCGTTGGGACCGAGTGCACTGATGACGAGGAATTGTTCGCGAACTGGGGGGGTGGACATGCAGCCTTCCTAAAACGATGAACGGTCGGTCCGCAGGTGCGGTGCCGAGCAAAGCCGGAAGGGTAGCGAAAAGCGCCGCCCAGGGGAATGCTCGGGGTCGGCGCGCGCATGGAATATTCGCTGATGCGCGCTGGCTCGCCACTTGCCCCAAGGCCTTGTCCTTCGCTTGTGCAAGCCAGGTGGCGCCAGTACCATTACGGCTCTCATTTTCCAGCAGGAGCGGTTGCATGATTGCGGGCAGTATGGTGGCACTGGTCACGCCCATGGATGCGCAGGGTGGTCTCGACTGGGACAGCCTGAGCAAACTGGTGGATTTCCACCTGCAAGAGGGCACCAACGCCATCGTCGCGGTCGGCACCACGGGTGAGTCCGCCACGCTGGAAGTGACCGAGCATATCGAGGCGATCCGCCGCGTGGTCGACCAGGTCGCCGGGCGCATCCCGGTGATTGCCGGCACCGGTGGCAACTCTACCCGCGAGTCGGTCGAACTGACCCGCGCAGCCAAGGACGTCGGTGCCGACGCCTGCCTGCTGGTGACCCCCTACTACAACAAGCCGACCCAGGAAGGCCTGTACCTGCATTTCCGCCACATCGCCGAGGCGGTGGCGATTCCGCAGATCCTCTACAACGTGCCGGGCCGTACGGCCTGCGACATGCTGCCGGAGACCGTCGAGCGACTGTCGAAGATCGATAACATCATCGGCATCAAGGAAGCCACCGGCGACCTGCAGCGTGGCCAGGAAGTGCTGGATCGGGTGAGCAAGGACTTCCTGGTCTATTCCGGTGACGATGCCACCGCCGTCGAGCTGATGCTGATGGGCGGCAAGGGCAATATCTCGGTCACCGCCAACGTCGCCCCGCGGGCGATGAGCGACCTGTGCGCCGCGGCCATGCGTGGCGATGCGGCCCTGGCGCGGGCCATCAACGACCGCTTGATGCCGTTGCACAAGACGCTGTTCATCGAGTCCAACCCGATTCCGGTGAAGTGGGCCCTGCACGAAATGGGCATGATGCCGGAAGGCATCCGTCTGCCGTTGACCTGGCTCAGTCCGCGCTGTCATGAACCGCTGCGTCAGGCCCTGCGCCAGTCCGGCGTATTGGTTTAATCGAGGAAATACTACGCATGAAGCGACTGGCCGGACTCTCTGCACTTGCCCTGATCATCTCCAGCACCAGCGGTTGTGGCTGGTTGTGGGGGGAAGATGGTTATTTCCGTGATCGGGGTAGCGACTACCTCAGCGCGCGGCAAACCGCCCCTATGCAACTGCCGGCGAATGTCGAGGCCAAGCGCCTCGACCCCCTGTTGCCGGTTCCGCAGCAGGTGGCCAGCAGCACCGCCGAAGGTGAGTTCGAGGTGCCGCGCCCACAGTCCCTGGCTGTGCGTGGCGATGCCAGCGAGTTCAGCCTGCAGAAGAGCGGCGAGTCGCGCTGGCTGGTGGCGCAGCGCGTACCGGCGGAAGTCTGGCCGGTGGCCCGGCAGTTCTTTGCCGACAACGGCTTTCGCATCGCCGAAGAGCGCCCGCAGACTGGCGAGTTCAGCACCGAGTGGCAGCGTCTCGATGGCCTCTCCAGCGCCTTGGCGCGCCGCCTGAGCAGCCGCGCCCCGGGCGTGGCTGCAGATGCCGAGACCCGTGTGCGGGTGCGCATCGAGCCCGGCGTGCAACGCAATACCAGCGAGATCTTCGTGGCCAGCGCCGAGCGTCCGGCCGGTAGCAATGCCGACGTGGCCTTCACCAGTCGCGGCACCAACTCCGCGCTGGATGCCGCCTTGCTCGACGAGATGCTGGCGAACATGGCGCGCAGCGTCGAGCAGGGCGGTTCGGTATCGCTGCTGGCCGCCCGCGATTTCGACGCACCGAGCCGGGTCAGCCTGTCGGAAGACGGCAACGGCAATCCGGTGCTGAACCTCGGCGCCGACTTCGATCGCGCCTGGTCGGGTGTAGGCCGTTCCCTGGAGTTGGCCGACGTGCGCGTCGACGACCTCAATCGCAGCCTCGGGGTGTACTACATCAACCTGGCAGAAGGCACCAAGAAGAAGGGCGAGAAGCCGGGCTTCTTCGGTTCGCTGCTCGGCGGCGAGGCGGACAAGGAAGAGATCGAGGCCCGGGCCGAGCGCTATCAGGTGCGCCTGACGCCGGTGGGTGACAGCGTCCAGGTCACCGTGGAAAAGGACCTCAACACCGTGGCGCCGGCCGATGTCGCGCGCCGGGTGCTGGGCCTGATCCAGGAAAACCTCGGCTAGAAACCGAACCACTGGCCCGCGCCGCAGGTGCGGCTCGGGCGAAAACCAATAGGCGAAACCCTCCCGGTTTCGCCTGTTTCGTTTGCTAAAGGCGGAAATCCCGATATGACCACTCCTGCGACCCTGAGCCTGAAGAAGATCTACTCGGGCAAAGTCCGCGATCTCTACGAAATCGATGACCAGCGCATGCTGATGGTCGCCACCGACCGCCTTTCGGCCTTCGACGTGATTCTCGCCGAGCCGATTCCGGACAAGGGCAAGATCCTCACCGCGATTTCCAACTTCTGGTTCGACAAGCTCGCTGACGTGGTGCCCAACCACTTCACCGGCGACCGGGTCGAGGACGTGGTGCCGGCGGCCGAACTGCCCTTGGTCGAGGGTCGTGCGGTGGTTGCCAAGCGCCTCAAGCCGGTTGCCGTGGAGGCCATTGTGCGCGGCTATATCGTCGGCTCGGGATGGAAGGAGTACCAGCAGAGCGGCACCGTCTGCGGGATTCACCTGCCGGCCGGCCTGCAGGAGGCCGCCAAGCTGCCGCAGCCGATCTTCACCCCCTCGACCAAGGCCGCCGTGGGCGACCACGACGAGAACATCTCCTTCGAGCAGTGCGAAGCCATCATCGGCGCCGAGCTCGCCGCCCAGGTGCGCGACACGGCAATCGCCCTGTACAGCAAGGCGGTGGAGTACGCCGCGACCCGCGGCATCATCATCGCCGACACCAAGTTCGAGTTCGGCCTGGATGAAAACGGCCGCCTGACCCTCATGGACGAAGTGCTGACCCCCGATTCCAGCCGCTTCTGGCCGGCGGACAGCTATGTCGTAGGCAAGAACCCGCCGAGCTTCGACAAGCAGTTTGTGCGTGACTGGCTGGAGTCCACCGGTTGGAACAAGCAGCCACCGGCACCGGCCGTTCCGGCCGAGGTGGCGCAGAAGACCGCCGACAAGTACCGCGAAGCCCTGACGCGGCTGACGGCCTGAGCGCCGAGCGGACCGAGCTGAAGAGGCGCCCAGGCGCCCAGGCGCCTCTGTTCTTTTGCCGGCGGGTTGAAAGCGCTGCCGCGCGCCGCGTTTTGCCCTTGCCGGGCCGAACAGAATTCGCAAGCATCTGAAACTGTGCGAAAAAATCGCTCAGTGGGCTTCGCCAAAAGCGCATGTGCTGTTATCATGCGCGCCGCAACGGGAAGATGCCGGAGTGGCCGAACGGGACGGATTCGAAATCCGTTGTATCAGCGATGGTACCTAGGGTTCAAATCCCTATCTTCCCGCCATATCGCAACACCTGAGCCCCTGTATTTCCTCGTGAAGTCAGGGGCTTTTGCGTTTCCAGGGCTTGGCATTGTTGAGGCGGTCCCTTGTGGACATGCATTGCCAGCCTTTGCGCTGCGGCCAGGTTTGCCTTCATCGTCGATTCTGCTTGTGCAAGAAACAGAAAACCCCCGAAGCCGAAGCTTCAGGGGTTGTCTATTTCTGCGGTTATGGCTCTATTTGCGTCGCCATTGCCCCTGGAGCTGGATGTACTGGCCGGGCGGGGTCTTTTCCAGGGCTTTCTGCCCGGCGATGGCTTCCACGTCGCCGAGCTTGATGCCGTTCTCGTTGGCCAGGCGCTGGTATTCGGCGCGCCGGGCCTGGTTGATCAGGCGGGCGATTTCGCTGGCCTGGCCCCCGGGCTTGACCACACCGAGGTAACCGTTGGCCATCTCGCCGAGCTGGCCGCTGGCCTTGGCCGGGCCTAGGGCGGACATGGCTTCGTTGAGGCTCAGGGCCATGGCCGGCAGGCTCAGGCTGAGCAGCAGTAGCAGGCTGGCAATGCGTCTAGGCAGGTTCATGACGGCGCTCCTCAAAACAGTCCGCTGGACTCGCTGAACATGTCGTCCAGGGCTTTGTCCACCTTGATGTAGATTTCGTGTTCGATCTTCACGTTGAGATTGATGTTGATCGGTTCCTTGGGCGCCGTCAGCTGCACGGTCGGGGTGCAGGCTGCGTTCAGCAGGCCCAAGAGCAAGATCGCTAGACAGATCTGCACGCGCATGGCGCGTCCTCCTTCAAGGCTCCAGTGGAGCGGCTTTGGCGTTGCGTTTCAGTATGCGTTGCTGCACTCGCCGGCGGATGATTTCGTTCACCTTATCGGTCAATTGCAGGCTGGCCAAGAGCGAGGGGATGTCTTCTTCCAGGTTGATGTTGAAATGAATCGGCCGGCCCTGCTCGATGGCTGGGTTCTGGCCCTCCAGGCGCATGCTCAGCTGCAGCTTGCCCTGGGGATCGTAGTCCACCTGGCTGCGCAGCGTGGTGAAGTGGAAGTCTTCCAGTGACTGGGTCACCAGTTGCATGGTGGGGTTGCTGCTTCCCAGTGCCCTGATGCGTTCGGAGTGCAGTTGCAGGTGGCCGCCGGGGCTGCGGGCGGCGATTCGGCCGCGGTCGACCTGGATGCCGTGCCGGCTCAGGCGCAGCGGTAGATGGCCGTCGAAGGTGCCGCTGCCGGCCAGCCCCTCGGCGGGATAGAGGGTGAACAGCCGCCTCAGTTGCAGGCCGCGCAGTTCCACGGGGATCAGCAGTGGCGTCTCCGTCAGCTTCCACTGATTGGCCGCGACGTGGACGCTGCCGCCCATCAGCCCGGCCTGGGCCTGGCGCAGGTTCAGCTGGCCGAGGTCGGGTCGCTCGATGGGCGCGCTGTAGTCGGCCTGCAGCTGCAGCGGGCCGATGGGAATGCCCGGATTGGCTTCTTTCAGGCGCAGATCGCTCAGCGTCACCTGGAGGCGGCCATGGTCCAGGTTGATCCGCGCGCGTGCGTCTAGGCCGCTGAGGGCGGTGCGGTCGTAGATGCCGGCCAGGTCTTTGCCGGTCAACTCAAGCTTCAGGTCGGGCCAGTCGTGGCCGGGGGCGAGGTCGATTACCGCGTCGGCGCTCACGCGACCCTGGTTCAGCTCGAGTAGTGCCGGCCAGTGCGCCAGGGTCGTGGCCAGCGGGTTGCCCGCCCGCAGGAACAGTTCCGGCAGCTGAGCGTGGGCGTGCAGGCCGCGCTCGGAGTCGTAGCGCAGTTGCAGGGGCAGCTTGAGGTCCGAGTCCGCCGACAGCTCGCCGCTCGACTCGAGCCGCTCTTCGGCCAGGTCCACTCGACCCTGCCAGCGCCAGCTCTGAGGCCTTAGGGCGGCGTGCAGCAGGCTTTCGACGTCTATGGAGGCGGGGCCCTGCAGATGCCAGTCGGACGCATCGCCGTTGTGCAGGCGTGCGCCCAGCTGCAGGCCGCCGAGGTTGGCGCGCAGGCGCCGCAGTTGCAGGTCGCGGCCGGCCACTCTGTCGAGGCTGAGCGCGGAGCCCCGTTGCAGCTCGATACGCAACTGCTCGGGGTCCAGGTAGCCGTTGAAGCGCAGGTCGGCCTTGGCCTTGTGCAGCGTCCAGTCCCCCCGGGTGAGCCGTGGGCTGCTGGCGCTGAGTTGCACGTCGGCGAACTGCGCGGCCCAGGGCGGTGCGTTGGCCAGTGCCAGTTGACCCCGCAGTTCGAGTGGTGTCGGGCCCTGACTGCGCAGACGGAAAGCCAGGGGCAGGGAGCGCTCGGCCAGATTGCTCGGCAGCGGGCCCAATGGCTCGCCTGCCTCCAGAAGCAGACGCAGCGAATCGGCGCGCAGCGCGGCCGGGAGTCTCTGTTGTTGGTCCGGCAGTGGTTGCTGCAACACCAGTTCGGCGCTCAGTTGTTCGGCGTACCAGCGGCCATCGAGGCCGCGCAGGGCCAGGCCGAGCTCGCCCTGCAGCTGGCCGAGGCCCGGGATGGCCCAGGGTTCGGCGAGC
This sequence comes from Pseudomonas sp. LPB0260, assembly GCF_013388395.1. Lineage (NCBI taxonomy): Bacteria > Pseudomonadati > Pseudomonadota > Gammaproteobacteria > Pseudomonadales > Pseudomonadaceae > Pseudomonas > Pseudomonas sp. LPB0260. The sequence goes on from NZ_CP058247.1 coordinate 2,674,405, forward strand.
GCGCCGTTGGCCGTGATATGGCCCGTGGCGCGGCGCAACAGGTTGATGTCCAGATCGCCGCGGGGCAGCTGCAGCTGCCAGCTGGCGGCAAGCTGCACGGTGCTCGGTGCGGCGGCCGGCGCCGCGTCCATGGGCAGTAGCCAGTCCCTCAGCCACCCGCGTAGCGCCGTGGCTTCGTCCAGTGTCGGTGCCCACAGCTCGCCGCGCCACAGCGTGCCATCGGCATTGTCCTGCAGGCGGCTGTGCAGGCTGAGCTGGGGGCGGTCGTTGACCGCCAGGGCCAGCTGCAGCTCGGTTGCATCGGTAGCGCTTTGAATCCGGCCCTCGAGGTTGAGGCGAGTGGTGTCACCGGCGAGATTGAGTCGCAGGTCGAGCGCGCCTGCTGAGACCGCCGAGCGGCTCTGCTGGAGGTCGCCGCGCAGCTGGCAGCGGCCCTTGGCGCAGGGCAGGTCGACGAGCAGCTCGTCGATGCTCAGGCTCAGGGGCAGGATGGCGAGCGCTTCGCCGAGCGCCTTCAGGTCCAGTCTCCGCGCCGGCGTACTGGCGGCGTGTTCCGCCGCCGGGTGCCAGTCCAGCGTCAGTCGCTCGGCGCGAACCTGTTGGGCATAGGGCGGTTGCAGGCCGAACTGTCCCCAACCCAGGTGCAGGCGCTCGATTCGCAGTTGCAACTGGCCGGCCGGACTCTGTTGCAGCAGCTCGAGTCGGTCCAGGTGCAGGCCATCCAGGGCCAGGCGCGGGGCTTGCCAGTCGAGTCGCTGGATATGCTGACGCTCGAGCAGGCGCCCCAGGCTGAAGTAGCCGTAGCCGCCGAGCAGCATCAGCACGAGCAGCAAGCAGAGGAGTCGCAGCCAGGTGCGCCGGCTGATCATGGGCACTGATCCATAGCGTGAAGGTCTCCGGGGACGTTAACCCAAGGGCCCCTGGCTGCCAATCGGCTTCTCGGTCTGTTTGTGCGTTTGCATCATTAGGTATTAAGATTGATCTAAATAGATCACAGAGGTCGAGGGTCATGAGCGCACTTGTCCGACCCCATGCAGATGCCGATGCGGTGCTGGCCAAGGCCCTGCTCAATACCCGCGAGCAGCTGGGGCTGACGCAGCAGGAACTGGCCGACATCGTCGGTGTGCACCGCACGGCGATCAGTCGCTGGGCCGACGGTGGCCTGCGTCCGCAGAGCAAGACCGGTGAGCTGGCGCTGCTGCTGATCCGGGTCTATCGCGCGCTGTTTGCCCTGTTCGGCGGCAACCTGCAGGACATGCGGCACTTCCTGCGCACCGACAATCGTCATCTGGCCGGCGTGCCGCTGGAGCTGATGGGCCAGGTGCAGGGCCTGGTGCATGTGGTGGAGTATCTGGACGCGATCCGCGGCAAGGTCTGAGCGCCGCGCCGAGCGCCGCATGCAGGGCTGTGTCACCCGGCCGGGAGCGGGCCGAGAACAATAAGGAAGAGTCGCCATGGACATCTGGCAAGAATGTCGCGGGGTCGAACAGATCGCGCCCCTGCGCGGGCGTCTGGTGCGCCTGGTCGAGAGTCAGGAACAGGTCGCCACGCTGCAACTGGTGGATAACCTGAGCGAGCAGGCGCTGCTCGAGGAGTTGCTGGAAAGCAGCAAGCCGCCGCTGCCGCGTGGTGCCGAGGCGCTGCATTACCTGCTGAAAACCCCGTTTCGCTACCCGCCTTTGCGCTGGGGCTCGCGCTTCGGCACGCGCCAGGAGCCGAGCCTGTTCTACGCAGCGCTGGGCCTGGAGACCGCCATGGCGGAGGCCGCCTACTACCGCTTCGTGCTGCTGGACGGCATGGCCAGCGCACCGCCAAGCGGGCGTGTGCTGTCCGAGCACGCCTCGTTCGAGGCGCGTTATCAGGTCGCGCGCGGCATCCGCCTGCAGCGGCCGCCGTTCAACCGCTTCCAGCGCGAGCTGAGCCACCCGAGCGACTATCGCGCCACTCAAGCCCTGGGCGCGAGCATGCGCGCGGCCGGGGTGGAGGCCTTCGAGTATCGCTCCGCCCGCTGCCCGCTGGGTGGCAGCAACGTCGCGCTCTATGCGCCGGCGGCCCTGGCGGAAAAGCGACCGCGCAACCTGCTGCCCTGGTTGTGCGAAACCACCCGCAGCTATGTGGCGTTCAAGCACGCCCAGGCGCCCGACACGCCACGGATGTTCCAGCTGGAGGACTACCTGATCGAAGGGCGCTTGCCCTTGCCGGCCTGAGCGATTGAGTCGCCGCGCACCAGGGTGAAGCAGGGTTGAGTCGCGGCTGCGGCCATCTACCGCAGGTCCGCGCCAGGGCCTGCGTTTGCCGCAGGCTGCGGGGCGCCAGGGCTTTGTGCGCAGTGCTGCGAACGGGGCCTCCGGAAGCCTTCCCCGGGTGACCCGGTAACGCCCTGCGAGCGCTCTGAAACGGGGCGTTGGCCGGGCTTGGCGAAAGACTTGTGCACATTTGCAAGGCGTCTTGTCAAGGCGGAATTAATCTTCGACGTAAACCCTTGATTCTTCGTGTGAATTCTATAAGTCAATGAAAAATATGATTTTTTCTGGTTGGTGAAAAAATCGTCAGTTTGACCTGAGGCCTTATTCCACGGGTGATTGGGGCGCTTTCGCCCATGTTGTCCACTGAGTTATCCACAGCTTCTGTGGATTGTCGGAGGGCCCTTTCGGCTCGCTCGAAAAGGCCCTGTTGCAAGGCTTTACCTCGGCGAAAAAAAGAGTAGAGTGGCGCGCCTTTCTTGCCGCCACTGCCGCTGTTCTCCTATGTCTCGCGCTCTGCCTCGCCTGCCAGCCGAATCCTCGTCCAATCGTCCGCGCCTGCCGCTGCGTGTCGCCCTGTGGCTGCTGGACAGCCCGCGCCTGGGCCACGCGCCCAGCGTCAAGCGCCTAGCCGGCCATCTGCTCAAGCAGCCGGCGCGTCAGGGGGTGGTGCAGGCACAGAGTCGTCTGGGCCAGATGCTCTGCCGCGACTGCGACAATACCCGCGACCGGCGCATCGGCCTGGAACTGCTGCGTCAGGCCGCGCGTGCCGGCGATCGCCGCGCCCAGCTGGAGCTTGGCCGCTTCTACAGCCAGCCGCGCAGCCATGAGCCGCAGCAGGCTCGCCACTGGCTGGAGCTCGCCGCCGGGCAGGGCTCCCACGAGGCCAGGCGCCTGCTGAACGGCCTCTGAGCCGCGCCTGACCACCCCCGCGCACGGCTGGTTATACTCCCCGGCAATCTTGCGCGGAGCCGCTTATGCCCATCGATCTCTCTTCAATGTTGCCGGCCGTGCTGCTCGGTGTCGTCGCCGCGGGTCTGCCCGCGCTGGCGTTGGCCTGGGCGCTGCAGCGTCGCGCCGCCGAGGCGCGCCTGCAGTGCAGCCTGTTGCAGGAGCGCCTGAGCGCTGCCCAGCTGGCCCAGGCCGGCCTCGGCGCCCAGCTCGATGCCTGTCGCCAGGAGGTCTCGGAGATCGTCGAGATCAAGGCCGACCAGCAGGCCGAACTGGCCGCCCTGCGCCGCGAGACCGAGTTGCTGCAGCACGAGCGGCAGGTCGCCCGGGAAGCGGCCCAGGCCTGGCACGCGCAACGCGAACAGCAGGAAGCCGAGCTGCGCCGGCTGGGCGCCGAGAAGGCGGCCCTGAGCGCCGAGTTGCACGAGCAGCAGGACAGCCATCAGCAGCGTCTGGCGGACCTGCAGGGCTCGCGTGACGAGCTGCGCGCGCAGTTCGCCGAGCTGGCCGGGAAGATCTTCGACGAGCGCGAGCAGCGCTTCGCCGAAACCAGCCAGCAGCGTCTCGGTCAGTTGCTCGATCCGCTCAAGGAGCGCATCCAGGCCTTCGAGAAACGCGTCGAGGAAAGCTATCAGCAGGAAGCGCGCGAGCGCTTCTCCCTGGGCAAGGAGCTGGAGCGCCTGCAGCAGCTCAATCAGCGCCTGGGCGACGAGGCAATTACGCTGAGTCGCGCCCTGAAGGGGCAGAAGACCCAGGGCAACTGGGGTGAGCTGGTGCTGGAGCGGGTGCTGGAGCACGCGGGCCTGGAGAAGGGCCGCGAGTACCAGACCCAGGTCAGCCTGAAAAGCGCCGAGGGCGAGCGCTTCCAGCCGGACGTGCTGATCCAGCTGCCCGGCGACAAGCAGGTGGTGGTGGACGCCAAGGTCAGCCTGACGGCCTACCAGCAGTTCGTCGGTGCCGACGACGAGGCGGCCCGTCAGCAGGCCCTGAAGCAGCATGTGCAGTCGCTGCGTGCTCATCTCAAGGGCCTGTCGCTGAAGGACTACCAGCGCCTGGAAGGCCTGCACAGCCTGGACTTCGTCCTGCTCTTCGTGCCGATAGAGGCGGCCTTCGCCGCCGCCCTGCAGGCCGACCCGGGGCTGTTCCAGGAGGCCTTCGAGCAGAACATCGTGATCGTCAGCCCGACCACCCTGCTGGCCACCCTGCGGGTGATCGACAGCCTCTGGCGCCAGGAGCGGCAGAGCCAGAACGCCCGCGAGATCGCCGAGCGCGCCGGCGCGCTGTACGACAAGTTCGTCGCCTTCATCCAGGACCTCGACGAGATGGGCGCTCGCCTGCAGCAGCTGGACAAGGCCTATGCGGCCGCACGCAACAAGCTGTGCGATGGCCGCGGCAATATCATCAGCCGCGTGGAGAACCTCAAGCTGCTCGGTGCGCGGGCCAGCAAGAGCCTGCCGGCCGAGTTGCTCGAGCAGGCCGCCGGTGTGCCGCTGCTCGATGGGGTCGGCGACGACTGAGGGCGTTAGATCAGCAGCAGGATCAGCAGCCCGGCGCACAGGCCGGCGGCCATCACCGGCAGGGTGCGCAGGGCCAGTTCGCGCCCGCCGATCAGGGCGATGAGCAGGCCCTTGGCCAGGCTGTTGCTCAGGGTGGCGAGGAAGATGCCGCGCACCGCCACCTCGGCGTCCAGTTCGCTGCGGGCGCTGCGGGCCAGGGACAGGGTGATGGCGTCGACGTCCGCCAGGCCGGACAGCAGCGCCACCAGGTACACGCCGGCATCGCCGAACCAGCGCCGCGCCCCCTCGACGACGAACAGGATCGCCACCAGCAGCGCGGCGAAGCGCAGCGCCGGGCCGAGCTCGAAGGGGTTCTTCAGCGGCGGCTCGGCGTTTTCCGTTGGCGCCGGGTTGCCCTGCAGGGCGTAGGCCAGGGCGCCGCCGGCGTACACCAGCATGGCGGCGCTCAGGGGCCAGAGCAGTTGCGGTAGCAGCTGGGCGTTGACCAGGCTGACCTCCAGCAGCACCCGCGGGAACATCAGCGCCGAGGTGGCCAGCAGGCCGCAGGCGATGATGGCGCGTAGTTCGCGGGCGCGGTCGAGGCGGGCCAGGGTGATGGTCATCGCCGTGGAGGAGACCACGCCGCCGAGCAGCGCGGTGATCAGCAGGCCTTGGCGGGTGCCGGCCAGGCGAATCGCCATGTAGGCGACAAAGCCCATCCCGGCGATCAGCACCACCATCCACCAGGTGACGTAGGGGTTGAAGACCTGCCAGGGCCCGTAGCTTTGATTGGGCAGGGCCGGCAACAGCACCAGGGAGATGAACAGCAGCTTCAGCGCGCCGGACAGTTCGAGTTCGCTCAGCCGATGCAGCGAGCCGTGCAGCACCTGTTTGAGGCTCAGCAACAGGGCCACTGCCACGGCGCCGGCGGCGGCCAGTTGCGGATGGCCGGCGACCGCCAGGCTGCCGAGCAGGAAGGTGGTCAGCAGTGCCACCTCGCTGGTCATGCCCATGTCGCCGTGGCGCCTCAGTTCGCCGAAATAGGCGGCGATCACCAGGGCGCAGAAGCCGGCGAAGATCGATGCCCAGGCGATGACCCCGAGGTGTTCGCCGAGCAGTTCGGCCAGGCCGCCGAGCAGGCCGCACAGAGCGAAGGTGCGGATGCCGGCGGAGAAGCGGCCGTCCTCCAGATCGCGCTGCTGCCAGCCGCGCTCGGCACCGATCAGCAGGCCGACCGCCAGGGCGCTGGCTAGGTTCAATAGGGTGTCGAGGGCATCGGGCACGGCGCGTCCTTGAGCGGGGGCATCATGCAAGCAGTCTAGCCAGTGGCCAGCGAGCGCATGTTGCGCGAGGTCAAGGCGCGCGGCTCAGCGCAGGCTCAGATGGCGGCTCAGCAAGGCGCGCAGGGCCGCCGGCTTGACCGGCTTGGCCAGGTAGTCGAGGCCGGCGGCATGCACCTCGGCGATCAGCTCGGCGCGCCCGTCGGCGCTGATCACCACGCCGGGTACCGGCTCGCCCAGGCGGGTGCGCAGCCAGGCCATCAGCTCGGTGCCGGTCTCGCCCTCGTCGAGGTGGTAGTCGACCAGGGCCAACTGCGGGCGCACGTCCTCGCTGAGCAGGTGCTCGCACTCCAGGCGGTTGCGCGCCGTCCACACCTGGCAGCCCCAGCGCGACAGCAGGCTGTGCATGCCGGCGAGGATGCTGTCCTCGTTGTCGATGCAGATCACCTGGGAGCCGCTCAGGGGCTGGCCATTGATCTCGGCCGGGGCGCGCTGCGGCGCGGCCGCCGGCAGTCGCGCCAGCGGCACGCTGACGCTGAACACGCTGCCCTTGCCCGGCCAGGAGCGTACCTGCAGCGGATGCTCGAGTACCCGGCAGAGGCCGTCGGCGATCGCCAGGCCGAGACCCAGGCCTTTCTCCGCGCGGGTCTGGTGGCTGTCCAGGCGCTTGAACTCCTCGAAGATCACCTTGCGCTTGTCCTCGGGGATGCCCGGGCCGCGGTCCCAGACCTCCAGGCGCAGCTGCCCGCCCTGGCGGCGCACGCCGAGCAGCACCCGGCCCTTGGCATAACGGAAGGCGTTGGTGAGGAAGTTCTGCAGCACCCGGCGCAGCAGCTTGATGTCGCTGTCGATGCGCAGGCGGCTGCCGCGCAGGCGGAAGTCGATGCCCTGTTCGGCGGCCAGCACCTTGAACTCGGCGCCCAGGGTGTCGAACAGGCTGCTCAGGGCGAAGGCATTGCGATCGGGGGAGATGCGCCCGCTTTCCAGGCGCGAGATGTCCAGCAGGTCGGTGATCAGGTCCTCGGCCGAGCGCAGCGAGCTGTCCAGGTGGCGCACCAGCTCCTGGGCCTCGCGCGGCAGTGCATCGTCCTGGTGGGAGAGGGCGGCGGAGAACAGCCGCGCCGCGTTCAGCGGCTGCATCAGGTCATGGCTGACCGCGGCGAGGAAGCGGGTCTTCGACTGGTTGGCGCCCTCGGCGCGGGCCTTGGCCTCGCTCAGCGCCTGGTTCAGCTGCGACAGCTCGAAGGTGCGCTCTGCCACGCGCTGCTCCAGGCCCTCGTTGGCGGCCTTGAGCGCGCGCTCGGCCTCGCGGAACTCGGTGATGTCGGTGAAGCTCATGACGAAACCGCCGCCGGGCATGGGGTTGCCGATCAGTTCGATGACCCGGCCGTTGGGAAACAGCCGCTCGTATTTGTGCGCGGTGCCCTGGCGCATCCAGTGCAGACGCTTGGCGACGTTCTCCTCGATGTCGATGTCGCCTTTGCCGAGCATGCCGCGCTCGGCGTTGAAGCGGATGATCTCGGCGATCGGCCGGCCGACGTAGATCATGCCGTCCGGGTAGTCGAACAGCTCCAGGTAGCGGTGGTTCCAGGCCACCAGGCGCAGGGACTGGTCGACCACGCTGATGCCCTGGGTGATGTTCTCGATCGCCCCCTGCAGCAGTGCGCGGTTGAACTGCAGCACCTGGCTGGCTTCGCCGACGATGCGCACCACGTCCTCGACCTGCATCTCCCGGCCCTCGATGGCCGCCTTGACCACCGCGCGGGTCGAGGAGGCGCCCAGCACACCGGCGAGCAGGCGTTCGGTGTGGGCGATCCAGTCGCCGTTGGCCGGCTGGTCGAGGTCGAGCTCCTGGCCCTGGCGGGCGGCGATACGCTGGAAACTCTGCCGTGCGCGCTCGTCGCCGACGAAGCGGCTGGCCAGCAGCAGCAGGTCGTCGACCTGCACCGCCAGCAGGCTGCGGTTGCTCGGCTTGGCGCCGAAGTCATGGCCGATGAAGCGGCCGGCCTGCCAGTGCTCGGCCACCCGGGTGCGGGAGAAGTACGAGACCCCGGCAAACAGCAGGAAGTTGCCGGCCAGCGACAGCACCACGCCGCGGGTCAGCGGGTCGACCTCGAAGCCCAGCGGCGCGTAGAGCAGGGCGTGCAGGCCGGGCAGGCTCTCCAGCGGCCAGCCCAGGCTGCGCGCCACCAGCGGCATGATCAGGGTGTAGAACCACAGCAGGGAGCCGACGCCCAGGCCGGCGAACACCCCGCGGCGATTGGCCTGCTTCCACACCAGGGCGCCGAACATGGCCGGGCCGATCTGGCCGATGGCAGCGAACGACACCTGGCCGATGGTCGCCAGGCTGACGCCTTCGCCGAGCAGGCGGTAGCACACGTAGGCCAGCAGCAGGATCAGCACGATGCTCACCCGCCGGGCCGTGAGCATCCAGTGGCGGAAGGCCTCGAACGGCCGTTCGGTGTTCTGTCGGCGCAGCAGCCAGGGCAGCAGCATGTCGTTGGAGATCATGGTCGACAGCGCCACCGAGGCGACGATGACCATGCCGGTGGCCGCCGAGGCGCCACCGATAAAGGCCAGCAGGGCCAGGGCCGGATGGGCCTCGGCCAGCGGCAGGCTGATGACGAAGGAGTCCGGGCTGACCCCGGCCGGCAGCAGCATCTGGCCGGCCAGGGCGATAGGTACGACGAACAAGGCGGCCAGCACCAGGTAGGCGGGAAACACCCAGCGGGCCAGGCGCAGGTCATTCGGGTCGATGTTCTCCACCACGGCGACGTGGAACTGCCGCGGCAGGCAGACGATGGCGATCATCGCCACCGCGGTCTGCACCAGCATCGCGGGCCAGTTCACCGCCTCGGCCCAGAATGCCGTCAGCTCGGGGGTGACCTCGGCCTGGCCGAGCAGGTCGTCGAAGCCGTTGTACAGGCCGTAGGTGACGAAGGCGCCGACGGCGAGGAAGGCCAGCAGCTTGACCAGCGACTCGAAGGCAATCGCCAGGACCATGCCGCGGTGGTGCTCGGTGGCATCCAGGTTGCGCGTGCCGAACAGGATGGCGAACAGCGCCAGGACCATGGAGACGATCAGCGCGGTGTCCTGGGCACGGGTTTCGGCGGACTCGGCGCCAGTGTCGATCAGCAGGTTGACCCCGAGGACGATGCCCTTGAGCTGCAGGGCGATATAGGGCAGCACCCCGACCAGGTAGATCAGCGCCACCACCACGGCCAGCGCCTGCGACTTGCCGTAGCGGGCGGCGATGAAGTCGGAGATCGAGGTGATGTTCTCCTGCTTGCTGATCAGCACCATCTTCTGCAGCACCCAGGGCGCGCCCAGCAGCAGCAGGATCGGCCCGAGGTAGATCGGCAGGAACGACCAGAGCTGCTCGGCGGACTGGCCGACCGCGCCGAAGAAGGTCCAGCTGGTGCAGTACACCGCCAGCGACAGGCTGTAGACCCAGGCGCGCATCCGCGGCGGCAGGGGCGTGCTGCGGCGATCGCCATAGAAGGCAATGGCGAACAGGATGGCCATGTAGATCAGGGCGACCGTGGCGATCAGCCCGCTGGACAGCGACATGTACACTCCGGCGACAAACAGTGGTGACTCATCGATCCTGGCCCTCCGGGCCGATCGAGCGGCAACCCCGAAGCAGACGACTTCTACGGGTCTGCACAGTGTCGCAGCAAAGCCCTCCGGCGTCAGGTGCGACCAAGGTCGCAGCCCGCCGGCCAGGCGGCGCTTCGTGGCAGCGGGCCGGCAATTGTGCGCGGCAGCCAGCCCTGTTAGCGTGAACCGCCTGCGTCCATGTGCGAGGAGGGAGCCGTGTTCAAGCCGCAGTTGATTACCCTGCAGCGCGGCGCGTTGCGTATCGAGCCGATGCTCGACGCCGATATCCCGGCGCTGGTGGCCCTGGCCGAGGCCAACCGTCAGGAGCTGCTCTATATGAGCGGTGCCCAGCGCCTCGACTGGTATCGCCAGGGCCTGCTGGAGCAGCGCGAGGGCAAGGCCCTGGCGTTCGTCGTTCGCCTCGGCGAGCGGCTGGTCGGCACCACCCGTTTCGGCGACTTCATGCCGGCGCTGCCTGCGGCCGAGATCGGCTGGACCTGGCTCGACCGCAGTCAGCACGGCAGCGGGCTGAACAGCATGATCAAGTACCTGATGCTGCGCCACGCCTTCGAGAGCTGGCGCATGGTGCGCGTGCAGTTGAAAACCGCGGCGAGCAACCTGCGTTCGCAGCGCGCCATCGAGAAGCTCGGCGCCCAGCGCGAGGGCGTGCTGCGCAATCACCGCCGCCTGGCCGATGGGCGCCTGGACGACAGCGTGCTGTACAGCATCACCGACCAGCAGTGGCCGCTGGTAAAACGACAACTGGAGGCGCGTTTCGGCGCGTGAAGCATGGATGAACTGGCACTGCAGAACCTTCAAGACCGCGCGCTCCGCCGAGGATATCCTGGCGGGTCAGGAGGAGAGTTCCCATGACCCGCGCGCAAGTCTTTCTATTCGGTACCCGTGACAGCATCCCGATGATCGTCGGCATTCTGCCGTTCGGGCTGATCTACGGCGCCCTGGCCAGTGTCGCCGGGCTCAGCCTGTGGCAGGCCCTGGGCATGTCCCTGCTGGTGTACGCCGGTTCCGCGCAGTTCATCGCCATCAGCCTGCTGACCCTGGGCACCGGGGCGGCGGTGATTCTCCTCACCACCCTGGTCGTTAATCTGCGCCATGTGCTCTACAGCGCGGCCTTGCAGCCCTATGTCGGTCCATTGCCGCAGCGCTGGCGCTTGCCCCTGGCCTTCGGCCTGACCGACGAAACCTTCGCCGTGGTGCAGCGCCGCTACCTGGCCCGTGGCATGGACGGGCACGGGCGGTGGTATCACGCCGGGGTGGCGCTGGCGCTGTACCTGTCCTGGGTCGGCAGTTCGCTGGCCGGCATCCTGTTCGGCCAGAGCGTGCCGAACCTGGCCGGCTGGGGGCTGGACTTCGCCATGCTGGCGACCTTCATCGGCATCGTGGTGCCGGCGTTGCGCAATCGACCGCAAGTCGCGGCGGCGCTGGTGGCCGGCGCGGTGGCGCTGCTGTGCCACGCCTGGCCCTACAAGCTCGGGCTGATGGCCGCCGCGTTCAGCGGCATCGCCGTGGGCGTCGTCCTGGAGCGGCGGATACCCGCCGAGCCGTGCGGGGAGTGCGCCTGATGCAGATCTGGTGGTTGATCCTCGGCATGGCGCTGATCACCTTCGCCATCCGCTACAGCCTGTTCGCCTTTCCCGACCTGCGCTTTCCGCCGCTGGTGCGCCAGGGCCTGCACTACGTGCCGACCGCGGTGCTCACCGCCATCGTGGTGCCCGGCATGCTGCTGCCCGACGGCCAGCATTGGGCGTTGCGCCTGGATAACGCCTACCTGCTGGGCGGCCTGGCAGCCATCGCCATCGCGGCCACCACCCGGCATCTGCTGGCGACCATCGGCGGCGGGCTGCTGGTGTTCTTCCTGCTGCGCTGGGCATTCGGCCAGTTGCCGCTCTGAGTGCGGTCTTTTAGCCGAGGAGGTGGCAAAACTCGCCGAATCCTGTGGCTTTCCCCTGGGCTGTTGCAGTCCAATGCTGGACGACCCGTTTAGGTCATAGAAGACAGGTACAAGGAAGATGTCCCCAGATTCGCAATTCACCCTGCTCGGTAAAAAGCGTTTCCTGCCGTTCTTCATCACCCAGCTGCTCGGCGCCTTCAACGACAACATCTTCAAGCAGTCGCTGATCCTCGCCATCCTCTACAAGCTCAGCTCCGGCGCGGACAAGAGCCTGCTGGTCAACCTCTGCGCGCTGCTGTTCATCCTGCCGTTCTTCCTGTTCTCGGCGCTCGGTGGGCAGTTCGGCGAGAAGTTCGCTAAGGACGCGCTGATCCGCGCGATCAAGTTCGCCGAGGTCCTGATCATGCTCGCCGGCGCCGCCGGAGTGCTGCTCGACAGCCTGCCGCTGATGCTCGCCGTGCTGTTCTGCATGGGCACCCAGTCGGCGCTGTTCGGCCCGGTGAAGTACTCGATCCTGCCGCAGCACCTGCGCGAGGAGGAGCTGGTCGGCGGCAACGCCCTGGTGGAAATGGGCACCTTCCTGGCCATCCTCGCCGGCACCATAGGCGCCGGCATCATCATGGCCAACAGCGGCTACGCGCAGATCGTCGCCGCCTCGGTAGTGACGGTGGCGGTGCTCGGTTACCTGGCCAGCCGCGCCATTCCCCGGGCCCGCGCGGCCATGCCGGAACTGGCGCTGGACTGGAACATCTTCCGCCAGTCCTGGCGGATCATGCGCCTGGGGCTGGTCGAGCAGAAGGTCTCGGTGTCGCGCTCGCTGCTCGGCAATTCCTGGTTCTGGTTTCTCGGCGCGGTCTACCTGACGCAGATCCCGGCCTACGCCAAGGACTGGCTGCATGGCGACGAAAGTGTGGTGACGCTGATCCTCACGGTGTTTTCCCTGGGGATAGGCCTGGGCTCGATGCTCTGCGAGCGGATGAGCGGGCGCAAGGTGGAAATCGGCCTGGTGCCCTTCGGCTCGATCGGCCTGACCCTGTTCGGCATCCTGCTGTGGTGGCATTCCGGTGACTTCGTCCAGGGCGCGCAACCCCACGACTGGCTGGCGCTGCTGCAGTTCTCCCAGGCCTGGTGGGTGCTCGGGGCGATCCTCGGCATCGGCTTGTTCGGTGGCTTCTACATCGTGCCGCTGTACGCGCTGATCCAGTCGCGCACCGTGGAGCACGAGCGGGCGCGGGTGATCGCCGCCAACAACATCCTCAATGCCCTGTTCATGGTGATCTCGGCGCTCGTCTCGATCCTCTTTCTCAGCGTCGCCGAGCTGTCGATTCCGCAGCTGTTCCTGGCCATCTCGCTGATGAACGTCGCGGTCAACAGCTACATCTTCAAGATCGTCCCCGAGTTCAGCATGCGCTTCCTGATCTGGCTGTTGGGCCACTCGATGTACCGGGTCGAGCACAAGGGCCTGGAGGCCATCCCGGACGAGGGCGCGGCTGTGCTGGTGTGCAACCATGTGTCCTTCGTCGACGCGCTGCTGATCGGTGGCGCGGTGCGCCGGCCGGTGCGTTTCGTCATGTACTACAAGATCTACAACCTGCCGGTGCTGAACTTCATCTTCCGCACCGCCGGCACCGTGCCGATCGCCGGGCGCAGCGAGGACCTGCTGGTGTACGACGCGGCGTTCAAGAAGATCGCCGAGTACCTGCGCAACGGCGAACTGGTGTGCATCTTTCCGGAGGGCAAGCTGACCGGCGACGGCGAGATCAACGAATTCAAGAGCGGCATCGAGCGCATCCTCAAGGAAAACCCGGTGCCGGTGATTCCCATGGCGCTGCAGGGGCTGTGGGGCAGCTTCTTCAGTCGCGATCCGAAGCGGGCGCCATTTCGCCGGGTATGGTCGCGCATCGGCCTGGTCGCCGGTGCGCCGCTCGAGCCGCAGGCGGCGGACCGCCAGCGGCTGCAGGCCCAGGTGGCCGAGCTGCGCGGCGAGGTGCGCTGACCCGCAGAAGCCCGCCGGGTGGCGGGCTTCTCCTGCGTCAGTGACTGAGCTTGAGGCCGACCAGGCCGCAGAGAATCAGCGCCACGCTGGCCAGGCGTACCAGCGCCATGGATTCGCCGAACAGGATGATCCCGGCGATCACCGTGCCGAGCGCGCCGACACCAGTCCAGATGGCGTAGGCGGTGCCCAGGGGCAACTCCTTCATGGCCAGGCCGAGCAGCGCCAGGCTGACGATCATCGCCGCGACGGTGAGCAGGGTGGGCAGGGGGCGGGTGAAACCATCGCTGTACTTCAGGCCGACGGCCCAGCCGACTTCGAACAGGCCGGCGAAAAACAGAATGATCCAGGACATAGGCACCTCCGAGGGTTGGCAAAGGCTAGGGGCCGTCCCCGGATGGTCACTCGTGGAGTGCTGAGGTCGTCCTCAGGCTGCTGGCTATTGTCCACGGCTGGGCCGCCGGGGCAAGCCGCCGTGGACCGGCGGATGCCCCGAGGGCGGAGGCGATCAGATGCCCTGGGGGATCTCTTCGCCGCCCAGTGCCTCGAACAGCGCCGGGAGGAATTCGACGAAGGTCAGCATCATCAGGGTGAAGCTGGCATCCAGCTGGCCCAGGGCGTCATCGCCGCCGTCCTGCTCGGCCTGGTCCTGCAGCAGGTCCTCGAAGCGCAGGCGCTTGATCACCAGCTTGTCGTCGAGGACGAAGGACAGCTTGTCCTGCCAGCCCAGGGACAGTTGGGTGACCTGTTTGCCGGCGCTCAGGTGCAACTGGATCTCGTCGCTGGTCAGGTCCTGGCGCTTGCAGCGCACCACGCCGCCATCCTCATGGGTGTCGCGCAGCTCGCACTCGTCCAGCACATGGAAGTCGGCGGCGGCCTGTTGCGCCTTGACCCAGTCGGTCATGGTCGCGCTCGGCGCGATCTTCACCGTCAGCGGTCGCACCGGCAGCGAGCCGATGGCCTCGCGCAGGGTCGACAGCAGGTCCTCGGCGCGCTTGGGGCTCGAGGCATCGACCAGGATCAGGCCCTGGGCCGGGGCGATGGCGGCGAAGGTCGCCGACTTGCGGATGAAGGCGCGCGGCAGGAAGGTCTGCACGATCTCGTCCTTGAGCTGGTCGCGTTCCTTCTTGTAGACCTTGCGCATCTGCTCGGCTTCGATCTCGTCGACCTTCTCCTTCAGCGCGTCGCGCACCACGCTGCCCGGCAGGATGCGTTCCTCCTTGCGCGCGGCGATCATCAGGAAGCCCTGGCTCTCGTGCACCAGCGGCGCGTCGGCGCCCTTGCCGAAGGGGGCGATGAATCCGTAGGTGGTCAGTTCCTGGCTGGCGCAGGGGCGCGCCGGCTTGGCGGCCAATGCGGCTTCGAGTGCCTCGGCATCGAACGGGACATTTTGGGTGAGGCGATAAACCAGCAGGTTACGAAACCACATGAGCGGGTGATTCTCCATTAACGCAAAGCGCGCATTATTCTCCCCTCGACGGCGAAGGCCAACCCTGCGCTAAGCCTTTGCTACGCCAATAAAATTTTTTTCAATCAGGGCTTGCCAAGGTGTCGATGGCTCTCTAGAATGCGCCCCACTTCGAGAGTGAAGGGTGATTAGCTCAGCTGGGAGAGCATCTGCCTTACAAGCAGAGGGTCGGCGGTTCGATCCCGTCATCACCCACCAAACTCGCTTTTGAGGTTACGCGCAGCGGTAGTTCAGTCGGTTAGAATACCGGCCTGTCACGCCGGGGGTCGCGGGTTCGAGTCCCGTCCGCTGCGCCATTTTTTCCTCGCTTCATCTCCGCTCCATGTCCGCACCACACCTTCGCAACATTCGCAGTACTTCTCCGATTTTCCGTTAAAACACCTGAACTTATGCGCATTTTCCGGTTCGTATCCTGGTAGCCAGTGATCGCGGCGGCCTGCTAAGCTCGCGCCTTCACTCGATTGCCCTAGGGCGCACCGGACAAGGAATAAGCATGAAACAGCATCGTTTGGCAGCAGCGGTTGCGCTGGTTGGCCTGGTACTCGCAGGTTGCGATTCGAAGACCAGTGTCGAGCTGGAGACGCCTGCGCAGAAGGCCTCCTACGGCATCGGCCTGAACATGGGCAAGAGCCTGGCCCAGGAAGGCATGGACGACCTGGACTCCAAGGCCGTGGCCCAGGGCATCGAAGATGCCATCGGCAAGAAAGAGCAGCGCCTGAAGGACGAAGAGCTGATCGAGGCCTTCGCCTTCCTGCAGAAGCGTGCCGAAGAGCGCATGGCGGAGATGAACGAGGAGTCGGCCAAGGCCGGCAAGAAGTTCCTCGAAGACAACGCCAAGCGCGACGGCGTGGTGACCACCGAATCGGGCCTGCAGTACGAAGTGCTGAAGAAGGCCGACGGTGCCCAGCCCAAGGCCAGCGACGTGGTGACCGTGCACTATGAAGGCAAGCTGACCGACGGCAGCGTGTTCGACAGCTCGATCGAGCGTGGCAGCCCGATCGATCTGCCGGTCAGTGGCGTGATTCCGGGCTGGGTCGAAGGCCTGCAGCTGATGCACGTCGGTGAGAAATACAAGCTGTATATCCCCAGCGAGCTGGCGTATGGCGAGCAGAGCCCGACTCCGGCGATTCCGGCCAACTCCGTGCTGGTGTTCGAGCTGGAACTGCTGTCCATCAAGGACGCCGCAACCGAGCAGTAAGTTTTCGGTTGTTACAACGCCCCGTCTCGACGGGGCGTTGTCGTTTCTGGCGCCAATAAAAGGGCGAAAATTGACGACCAGTCGGTCCGAAAAGGGCCCGGTTCGATGTTCCGGTGTTACGGTTATGCACATTCGCTATCACGTGCGGCGACGGCCAGCAAGAACCTTGGTCGAGAAACCTGCTGGCTTTTTAAGTTATTGATTTGTATTGGTTTTATTGGCTGTATAAAAAATCGCCGATCTGTCTCAAGGCCTGATAAGACGGGCCTTTGGCCGGCTCATCCAGATTATGTTCACAGGGTTATCCACAGCTTGCGTGGATAACCTCAAGGAGCCCAGCAAGCATGCTGGCTGGCGAGGAGCGACCATGAAAACACCCTGGGGATTCGCCCGATTTCTGCCGCTGGCGCGGCAAATCCTGAGCCGGGCCCGGCTGCCGGGCCTTCTGTTGGCAGTCGCGCGCAAGAGTGCTCGGCCCGGTCGGCGCTTTGCCGAGCTGAAGGAGGATCTGCTCCTGCTGCAGAACCTCTGCCTGGCCTGGTGGCGCGGCGAATACCGGGCGATCAGTGGCGAGGCGTTACTGGCGGTGGTCGCCGCGCTGCTGTATTTCGTCACGCCGCTGGACGCGCTGCCGGACTGGCTGATCGGCGTGGGCTTTATCGATGACCTGGCAGTGCTGGCCTGGGTGCTACGGACCTGGAGTGGCGAACTCGACGCCTTCCGCGCCTGGCGGGAGGCCCAGGCTCCGGAGGTGCTCGAGATCATCGAGCGGCTGCCGGCGGACGACGCTGCCCTGACAGATGAGTCGAAACCCTGAGGATCGCGCTCAGCGCGCCTGCAGCGCTGGGCAGACCGGTGCTGCGCTCTGTCGTCGAGGTCCGTGGGGCGCCGGCAGCGTGACCGACGACCGCCCTCCGGCCTGCTCCACGAGCCTTCGCGCCGGATAGTTCGCGCTCCTGTCGGCGCCGGGCTGGTAACATAGGGCCCAGCAAGGAATGGACTGAAACGCTCAATAGCGCTTTCCATGGAGAGTTGATAATGAATGTGCAAGTGATCAAGAGTGACGGCGAACCGCAGTATGCGGTATTGCCGTGGGCGGAATATCAGGCGCTGTTGCAGGCGGCCGGCCGTGCCGAACAGGGCGCCGAGCCGCCAGCCGCGCCAGCGTCGGCGCCGGCATTGAGTCAGCTGGCGCGCCTGCGCGAAGCCAAGGGCCTGGCGCCCGAGGAGTTGGCGCGCGCCGTGGGCATCAGCCCGCATTATCTGGGAATGATCGAAAGCGGTGAGCGCCAGCCGGATGCGGCCATCCAGCGTGCGCTGGCCTGGACGCTCGGCGTTGCGGGCTGGGAGGCGGACTCTTGACAGTCAGTATCAGTCGTCAACATTGGCAGGCCCTGCTCACCGAACTGGAAGAGGCGCGGCGCCAGCGCCATCTGCTGACCTATCGCGCGCTGATCGAGCGTCTGGCCTTGCCGAGCCCGGCGATGCAGACCCTGACCGCCGCGCTGGAGCACCTGGCGGCACTGGATGCGCGCGCCGAACGGCCGCTGCGCAGTGCCCTGGTGATCAGTCAGGGCGCCAGTCGCCTGCCGCGTACCGGTTTCTTCGACTGCGTGACGCGCCTGGGGCGCTTCAGTGGCGCCTCCGACGGCATCGCCGCGGCGTCCTGGCATGCCGGTGAAGTGGCGCGGGTGTTCGAGTTCAGCTACCCGGACGAGGTCTAGTGCTCCACCGGCTGCGCGCTCGGCTGGGTTATGCCCTGGCCAGACGCCTGTTCCACTGGTCCTGGTGGGTCAGGCAGCCGCGTGGCTGGCGCTGGCTCGAGGGCCGGTTCGCGCGCATGGCCAACCTGGGTGATGTCGCGGCGCAAAGCTTCTATGGCCATATCCTGCTGTTTCGCGGCCAGGGGCTGGGGGCGCGGGACGAGGGCGTGCGGCTGCTGCGCCTGGCCGCCGCAGGTGGCGACGGCAAGGCCGCTTACCAACTGGGCGTGCTGAGTCTGGCCGGCGATGCCCGGCAGGCGCCCGATGGCCGGCAAGCCTTGCGCTGGTGGTCGCTGGCCAGCGAGGCCGGTCACCCCTTGGCCGCTCGGCGTCTGGCCGCGCTGTACCGTGATGGCGCCCCGGGCCTGCCGGCCGATCGCGCGGCGGCGGCGCGCCTGGCCGCCCGGGCCGAAGCGCTCGGACTCTAGGCCGAGAGTTTTTCCGTATCGATGATGTGCAGGCTGTAGCCGGGCACCGCCTTGGCCTGGCGCTTGGCCTCCGAAGCCAGGGCGGCGAGCTGCTCGGCGTCCAGCTGTGCGCACTGGGCGGGGCGCAGGTGTACCACGCCCAGGGACAGTGACAGCAGCGGGAAGTCCTGGCGCTGGCCCTGGCGGTTGAAGGCGCTGAAGTAGCCCGCGTGCAGGTGCTCCTCGCTGTAGAAGCGCCGGCAGCGACTCTGAAAGTCCTCCAGCAGGCGATTGAGGCGGGCACGCCAGTCTTCCGAGCCGAGCACCAGGAGGAAGTCGTCGCCGCCGATGTGGCCGACGAAGTCGCGCGCCCGGTCGACCCGCTCGCTCAGGCTCTGCGCCAGGCTCAGCAGCACCTCGTCACCCTTGGCGTAGCCATAGAGGTCATTGAACGGCTTGAAGCTGTCGATGTCGACGTAGCACACCACCGCTTCCCGGGCCTGCTGCAGCAGGCGGGTCAGGCACTGCTGGATCGGCACGTTGCCCGGCAGCATGGTCAGCGGGTTGGCATGCCGGGCGCGCTGGATCTTCATCTCGGTGATCAGCTTGAGCACGTCGATGACCCGTCCCATGCCGCAGTAGCGGCCCTCGAGGGTGATGATGAAGTCCTCCTCGATGCGCTGCCGGGCGCGGCTGGTGAGCAGGCGGCTGACCTTCTGCAGCGACTGATCCCGTTCGACGGCGAGAAAGTCGTCGCTCATCAGCCGGCTGATCGGTTTGCGCGAATACAGCTCGGTGGCGAAGGGCTTGAGCAGGGCGTCGGCCAGTGAGTGGCGGTGGATGATGCCCACGGGCTGCTGGCGCTCGTCCAGCACCGCCAGGGAGTTGAGGTTGGCCTGGGCGCGGAAGGCTTCGAGCACCGCGGCGGTGGAGGTCGACCAGGACACGGCGGCTTGCCGGTTGAGCAGGCTGGTTAGGTCGCCTTCGCTTTCGCCCAAGCCGGCCGGTGGGCTGGCCAGCGTCGGCAGCAGGGTGCGCACTTCACGTGGCGGCTGCTCAAGGGGGCGGCTGATCAGGTAGCCCTGGACCAGATTGACGCCCATTTCCGAGAGCACGGCCAGCTCTTGCGCCTGCTCGATGCCCTCGGCGATCACCTCGGCGCGCGAGGCCTTGGCCATCTTCAGGATCGAGCCGACGAACTCGCGCTTGACCGCATCCTGGTGAATGCCCTCGATGAAGTGGCGGTCGATCTTCACGTAGTCCGGTCGCAGCTCCGACCACAGGCGCAGGCTGGAATAGCCGGCCCCGAGGTCGTCCAGGGCGATGGAGAAGCCCATGGCACGGTAGTGATGCAGGGCCTTGTCGAGCAGGGCGAAGTCCTCGGTAGGCGACTGCTCGGTCAGCTCGATCACCACCCGGCTCGGCGGGATGCCCAGGCTCTGCAGCAACTGCAGGGTGCGCCCGGACTGGTGGTCGGACTCCAGCAGGGAGTCCGGCGAGACGTTGAGAAACAGCTTGCCGTCGAGCTGCAGCGCGCTGAAGCGTTGGCAGGCGCTCTTGCGACAGGCCCGCTCCAGCTCACTCAGGCGCCCGGCATGGCGGGCCACGGCGAACAGGTTGATCGGCGAGTGCAGGGCGCTGTTGGAGGGGCCGCGCGTCAGGCCTTCGTAGCCGTAGATGCGCCGCTCGGAAAGGGAAACTATGGGCTGGAACAGGCTGCTCAGGTCGCCGTGAGCGAGGATATGGTCCAGTGCGCTCAACTGCTCGGTGACGGTCATCTAGGGCCTCTATCTCCAGAAAAACAAAGGGGCTGATCCTGCGATCAGCCCCCTGCATTTCACGACGGTTTCGTGACCGTTTGATGACTGCGCGGTTCTAGTGCTTCGCCACGGCGGCATTGAGCCCGAGGTAGTCCAGGAGGATGTGCCCACTTTCGGCGAGGAAGGCGTCATCCTGGCCCTGGTCTTGCTCCTCGCTCGCTACCTCGGGATCTTCTTCCTTCAGCTCGGTCAGCGGCGCCAGGCCCTTGGCCTTGCGCCGGTTGTTCTCGATGACCAGCTGCTGGGCCTCGATCTCGGCCTGCTGGGCGCGGCGCTTGCTTTCGTTGAGGCTGACGCTGGTCTCGCCCATCAGCTTCTTCGCCAAGGCCAGGCGTTCGCGGGTGAAGGTGAAGTCCGGGTTCTTCGCGGTACGGCTGTCATAGCGGCTCTGCAGCTCGGCGAGGAACGGCATGATCGGGTCCCGCTCGGGTTTGATCGCCGGGCGGATGCTGTCCCAGGGCAGGGCCTCGGGCAGCGCGCTCTCGCCGATCTCCTTGGTGTCCATGACGTCCGGATACTGGATGTCGGGGATCACCCCCTGGTGCTGGGTGCTCTGCCCGGAGACGCGGTAGAACTTGGCCAGGGTCAGTTTCAGCTCGCCATGATTGAGCGGCTGGATGGTCTGCACCGTGCCCTTGCCGAAGGTCTGGCCGCCGAGGATCAGCGCGCGGTGGTAGTCCTGCATGGCGCCGGCGAAGATCTCCGAGGCCGAGGCCGACAGGCGGTTGACCAGCACGGCCAGGGGGCCGGAGTAGTAGGTGCCGCGGTTCTCGTCGGCCAGCACGTCCACGCGGCCGTCGCTGTTGCGCACCAGCACGGTCGGCCCCTGGTCGATGAACAGCCCGGTCAGCTCGGTGGCTTCCTGCAGCGAGCCGCCGCCGTTGTTGCGCAGGTCGATGACCACGCCGTCGACCTTCTCCTTCTCCAGTTCGCTGAGCAGGCGTTTGACGTCGCGGGTGGTGCTCTTGTAATTCGGATCGCCGGCACGGTAGGCCTTGAAGTCCAGGTAGAAGGCGGGAATCTCGATGACCCCCAGCTTGTAGTCGCGGCCTTCATGCTTGAGTTCGAGCACCGACTTCTTCGCCGCCTGCTCCTCCAGCTTGACCGCCTCGCGGGTGATGCTGACCACCTTGCTGCTCTGGTCGTTGGGCGCATTGTTGGCCGGGATCACTTCCAGGCGCACCAGCGAGCCCTTCGGCCCGCGGATCAGCTTGACCACCTCGTCCAGGCGCCAGCCGATCACGTCGACCATCTCGCCGTCGCCCTGGGCCACGCCGATGATCTTGTCCGCCGGGGCGATCTGCTTGCTCTTCTCCGCCGGACCGGCCGGCACCAGGCGCACCACCTTGACGTGCTCGTTGTCGGTCTGCAGCACCGCGCCTATGCCTTCCAGGGACAGGCTCATGTTGATGTCGAAGTTTTCCGCATTGTCCGGCGACAGGTAGGTGGTGTGCGGGTCGTAGGTGGTGGCGAAGGCATTGATGTAGGCCTGGAACACGTCCTCGCCACGGGTCTGGCGCAGGCGCGCCAGCTGGTTCTTGTAGCGCTTGGTCAGCAGCTCCTGGATGGCCTTGGGCTCCTTGCCGGCGATCTTCAGGCGCAGCACCTCGTCCTTCACCCGCTTGCGCCAGAGGTCGTCGAGTTCCGCGACATCCTTGGCCCAGGGGGCGTTCTCGCGGTCGATCAGCAGGCTCTCGTCGCGGCTGAAGTCGAGCTTGTCGATGCCCTGTTCGAGCAGGCCGAGGGCGAACTGCAGGCGCCCCTGCAGGCGCTCGAGCTGGCGCTTGTAGATGGTGAAGCCCGGTTCCAGGTTGCCGCTTTTCAGCAGGTCATCGAACTGCTCGCGCCACTGGTCGAACTCGGCGATATCCCCGGCGGTGAAATAGCTACGCGCCGGGTCGAGCATCTTCAGGTAGCCCTGGTAGATCTTCGCCGAACGCGCGTCGTCCAGCGGCGGCTTGTTGTAGTGATGGCGTTTCAATAGCTCGACGACGTTGAGGCTGGCGATGACCTGCTCGCGGTCCGGCTGCAGGTATTCCCAGGAATCGGCCTGGGTGGTCTTCGCGGCCAGGGGCAGCGCGCTCAGACCGAGGGCAAAGGCGAGGGTGGCGCAGAGCAGTGAGCGCTTCATGCTGATTCGACGCGAGGGTAATTGATAACGCATATTAGGCCGTCTAGAGGGGCGCCGAGTTCCATGGGCGCAAAGCAGAGGCCCAGCGCTGAGCGCCGGGCCCGGTTCAAATCCACTATGGAGGCAGCGTGAAGGCATTGCAAGGCGTTGAAGGCCGGACGGAATGGGCGCAACAGCCCACCCCGGCCTGTGATGTAGGGGAAATTCGCATTCGCGTGGCGGCGGCCGGCCTCAACCGGGCCGACCTGCTGCAGCGCGCGGGACTCTACCCGCCGCCGCCCGGGGCCAGCGAGGCGCTCGGCCTGGAATGCGCCGGCATCGTCAGCGAAGTCGGCGCCGGTTGCGACTGGCAGGTGGGTGACCGGGTCTGCGCCCTGCTCGCCGGTGGCGGCATGGCCGAGGAGGTGGTGGTCGATGCGCGCCACGCGCTGCCGCTGCCCGACGGCCTGTCGCTGGCCGAGGCGGCAGCCGTGCCGGAGGTCTATGCCACTGCCTGGCTCAACCTGTTCCAGCTGGCCGCGCTGAAGCCGGGCGAAAAGGTCCTGCTGCATGCCGGCGCCAGCGGCGTCGGCTCGGCGGCGATCCAGCTGTGCAAGGCCTTCGGCAATCCCTGCTGGGTCAGCGTCGGCTCGCCCGAGCGGCTGGCCTATTGCCAGGCCCTGGGGGGCCAGGGCGGCGTGTTGCGTGGCGATGACGGCCTGCAGGCGCTGCGCGACTTCGGGCCCTTCGATGTGATCCTCGACCCGGTGGGCGGCAGCTACGCGGCGCTCAACCTGGAGCTGCTGGCGCGCGATGGTCGCTGGGTGAATATCGGCCTGATGGGCGGGCGCAAGGCGGAGCTGGACCTGGCGTTGCTGCTGGGCAAGCGCATTCAGCTGATCGGCTCGACCCTGCGCACGCGCGACGACCAGTTCAAGGCGGACCTGCTGCGCGACCTGCAGCAGCACCTCTGGCCGCTGTTCACCGAGGGCCGGCTAAAGCCGCAGTTGGAGCGCTGCTACCCGATCGAGGAGGCGGAGCTGGCCTTCGCCGAACTGGCCGGCAACCGGGTCAACGGCAAATTGGTACTGCTGATCGACGAAAGCCTGGCCTGAGCCGGGGAGGGGCATTGCCGGCGCCTGCGGCAATGCCCTGGATAGATTTCTTGATGAAATCCATGGGCGTGGATTGAGTTGCTCAATCAATCCAATGGGCTCAATCAATAAGGTTTTTAGATCGTCTCGCTCTAAGATTCTCCGGGTCAACTTTCCAACCCTCAGAAGGAATCAGAGATGAACCTCATCAACACCCAGGTCCAACCGTTCAAGGCCAACGCTTTCCACAACGGCCAGTTCATCGAAGTCACCGAACAGTCCCTGAAGGGCAAGTGGTCCGTGCTGATCTTCATGCCGGCCGCCTTCACCTTCAACTGCCCGACCGAGATCGAAGACGCCGCCAACAACTATGCGGCCTTCCGCGATGCCAACACCGAGGTGTACATCGTC
This sequence comes from Pseudomonas sp. LPB0260, assembly GCF_013388395.1. Classification (NCBI taxonomy): domain Bacteria; kingdom Pseudomonadati; phylum Pseudomonadota; class Gammaproteobacteria; order Pseudomonadales; family Pseudomonadaceae; genus Pseudomonas; species Pseudomonas sp. LPB0260. The sequence continues at coordinate 2,698,151 of NZ_CP058247.1, forward strand.
ACCACCGACACCCACTTCTCGCACAAGGTCTGGCACGAGACTTCCCCGGCGGTCGGCAAGGCTCAGTTCCCGCTGATCGGCGACCCGACCCACGCCCTGACCAACGCCTTCGGCGTGCACATCGCCGAAGAAGGCCTGGCCCTGCGTGGCACCTTCGTGATCAACCCGGAAGGCGTGATCAAAACCGTGGAAATCCACTCCAACGAGATCGCCCGCGACGTCTCCGAAACCCTGCGCAAGCTCAAGGCTGCCCAGTACACCGCGGCCAACCCGGGCCAGGTTTGCCCGGCCAAGTGGAAAGAAGGCGAAGCCACCCTGGCCCCGTCGCTGGACCTGGTCGGCAAGATCTAAATCTGCCGCCTTCCCGCTCCCGAGCAGCTGCTTAGGGGCGGGAAACCTTTCTGCGCTGCCAGGGCTGCCACCCAGCCCGGCCAGCGCCCGAATGCCCGGGCGCGATCCGCCCGGGCATTTTATTGCCCGAATTTCGTCATAGAGGACACGCCGCCATGTTGGACGCCAACCTGAAATCCCAGTTGAAGGGCTACCTGGAAAAGGTCAGCCAGCCGTTCGAGATCGTCGCGTCCCTCGATGACAGCGACAAATCCCGCGAGCTGCTCGCACTGCTGCAGGACATCGTCGGCCTGAGCGACAAGATCGCCCTGAAGACCGACGGCGTTGATGCGCGCACGCCGTCCTTCTCGCTCAATCGCCCGGGCGCCGATATCGGCCTGCGCTTCGCCGGCATCCCCATGGGCCACGAGTTCACCTCGCTGGTGCTGGCCCTGCTGCAGGTTGGTGGCCATCCGTCCAAACTGGCGGCCGAGCTGATCGAGCAGGTCAAGGGCCTGGAGGGCCAGTTCAGCTTCGAGACCTACTTCTCGCTGTCCTGCCAGAACTGCCCGGACGTGGTCCAGGCGCTCAACCTGATGGCGGTGCTCAACCCGAATATTCGCCACGTGGCGATCGACGGCGCGCTGTTCCAGGCCGAGGTCGAGCAGCGGCAGATCATGTCGGTGCCGAGCATCTACCTCAACGGTGAGCCCTTCGCCTCCGGCCGCATGGACGTCGAGGAGATCCTCGCCAAGCTCGACACCGGCGCCAGCGCCCGCGATGCCGAGAAGCTCAACGCCAAGGCCGCGTTCGACGTGCTGGTGGTCGGTGGTGGCCCGGCCGGCGCCGCGGCGGCCATCTACGCCGCGCGCAAGGGCATCCGCACCGGCGTGGCCGCCGAGCGTTTCGGCGGTCAGGTGCTCGACACCATGGCCATCGAGAACTTCATCTCGGTGCAGGAGACCGAGGGGCCGAAACTGGCCCGCGCCCTGGAGGAGCACGTCAAGCAGTACGAGGTGGACATCATGAACCTGCAGCGCGCCAGTGCGCTGATTCCGGCCAGCAGCGCCGGCGGCCTGCACGAAGTGAAGTTCGACAGCGGTGCCAGCCTCAAGGCCAAGACCCTGATCCTCGCCACCGGCGCCCGCTGGCGCGAGATGAACGTGCCCGGCGAGCAGCAGTACCGTGGCCGCGGCGTGGCCTACTGCCCGCACTGCGACGGGCCGCTGTTCAAGGGCAAGCGGGTGGCGGTGATCGGCGGCGGCAACTCCGGCGTCGAGGCGGCCATCGACCTGGCCGGCATCGTCGCTCAGGTGACCCTGATCGAGTTCGACAGCCAGCTGCGCGCCGATGCGGTGCTGCAGAACAAGCTCAACAGCCTGGGCAACGTACGGGTGATCAAGAGCGCCCTGACCACCGAGGTGAAGGGCGATGGGCAGAAGGTCAACGCCCTGGTCTACCGGGACCGCAACAGCGACGAGTTGCATGAAATCGAGCTGGAAGGGATCTTCGTGCAGATCGGCCTGCTGCCCAACAGCGACTGGCTGAAAGGTGCGATCGAGCTGTCGCCACGGGGCGAGATCATCGTCGATTCGCGCGGCGAGACCTCGGTACCGGGCATCTTCGCCGCCGGCGACGTGACCACCGTGCCCTACAAGCAGATCGTCATCGCCGTGGGCGAGGGGGCCAAGGCGTCGCTCTCCGCCTTCGATCACCTGATCCGTTCGGCTTGATCGGCTCGGCCAGATCGGCTCGGCTTGATTGGCCGCTTGCGCGGTCGTCAGAGAAAAGACGGCTAACCCTCGGGTTAGCCGTTTTTTTTGCCAGTCCGGCGCAGCTGCCGGACGTCAGCTACAGCACCAGGGTACGCACCACCAGGCCGTTGCGGGTGGCATGGGAGTAGGGGCAGACCACATGGGCCTGGCCCACTATCGCCTCGGCCTGGGCGTGATCGATGCCCGGCAGGCGCACCTCCAGAGCCACGTCCAGGCCGAAGCCCTCGCCGTCGTCGCGGGCGCCGATGCCGACGGTGGCGGTGACCGTGCTGTCGTCGTCGATCGTCACCTTCTGCTTGCCGGCGACGAACTTGATCGCGCCGAGGAAGCAGGCCGCATAGCCGGCGGCGAACAGCTGTTCCGGATTATTGCCCTCGCCACCCGGGCCGCCCAATTCCTTGGGCGTGGTCAGGGTCACGGCCAGGGCGCCGTCCGCGGTGCTGGCCTTGCCGGTGCGGCCGCCGGTGGCGGTGGCCTGGGTCGAGTACAGAACATTCATCGCGTATCTCCTGTGCGGTTGCGGGAACGGACGCTGCATAGTTTCAGTAAATCAGCTTCTGCCCGATGCGCCCGGTCGAGTGCCGGGCGGCGCTAGACTCTCCCTGGCCAGTGCCCGGGATTTTCCCTGGGCCACACGCGCCAAGGTGGCTTGCCGATGCTCAGCATTCAGGGCCTGTACAAGAGTTACCCGACGCCCCAGGGGCCGCTGCCGGTGCTGCGCGGCGTCGACCTGCACCTGGCCGCCGGCGCCAGCCTGGCGCTGATGGGCGAGTCCGGCAGCGGCAAGAGCACCCTGCTGCACCTGGTGGCCGGGCTCGACCGCGCCGATGCCGGCAGCATCCGGGTCGGCGAGCGGGCGCTGGAGCGGCTCGATGAATCCGCGCTGGCCGCCTGGCGGCGCAATGGCATCGGCCTGGTGTTCCAGCAGTTCAACCTGATCAGCAGCCTGAGCGTCGCCGACAACCTGGCCTTCCAGGCGCGCCTGGTGGGCCGTCACGACCCGCGGTGGCAAGGCGAGCTGAGCGAGCGCCTGGGCCTGGGCGCCTTGCTGCGCCGTTACCCCGAGCAGCTGTCGGTCGGTCAGCAGCAGCGCGTGGCCCTGGGCCGGGCGCTGGCGTCCCGGCCGCCGCTGCTGCTGGCCGACGAACCCACCGGCAGCCTGGACGAGCACAGTGCCGACGAGGTGCTGGCGCTGTTGCTCGAGCTGCTGGCCGGCAGCCGTACCAGCCTGCTGATGGTGACCCATAGCGCGCGGGTGGCGGCCCGCCTGCAGCGCCGCCTGACCCTGCAGGGCGGGCGCCTGCTGGAGCCGGGGGCGGATTGAGATGGCCGTCCTCGGGTGGACCCTGCGCGCCCTGGCCGGCCATTGGCGGCGCCATCCGCTGCAGCTGTTCGCCGTGCTCACCGGGCTGTGGCTGGCCTGCGGCCTGTGGGCCGGGGTCCAGGCGCTCAACGGCCAGGCCCGCGACAGCTACGCGCGGGCCAGCCAGCTGTTCGGTGGCGATCGCCACTACGCCCTGGTCGCACGCCAGGGCGGGCTGTTCGACCAGCAGGCTTTCGTCACGCTGCGCCGCGCCGGCTGGCCGGTCTCGCCGCTGCTGCAAGGCGTTCTGCGCCTGCGCGGGCTGGAGCAGGAGCGCCTGCAGCTGATCGGCATCGAGCCCCTGACCCTGCCCGCCGGCACGGGGCTGGCGGGCGCGGCGGGTGATCGCGAGCAGCTGGCCAATTTTCTCGGCCCGCCGGGACGCACCTGGATCACCGCCGAGACCCTGGGGCAACTCGGCCTGGCGCCCGGTGCCCGTCCGCTCAGCACGTCCGGCCGGGCCCTGCCGCCGCTGCAGATCCGGCCGGGACTGGCGCCCGGGGTGCTGCTGGTGGACATCGGCGAGGCCCAGCGCCTGCTCGACGCCCCCGGGCGGCTGTCGCGGCTGCTGCTCGATGGCGACTTCGTCGCCGCCGACAGGCCACTGCCGGCGGCGTTGGCCGCGCAGCTGGTGCTGCGGCGCAGCGACCCGGCGGCCGATCTGGCGCGCCTCACCGACAGCTTCCACCTCAACCTCAGCGCCCTCGGCCTGCTGGCCTTCGTCGTCGGCCTGTTCATCGTCCACGCCGCCTTCGGCCTGGCCCTGGAGCAGCGCCGCGCGCTGCTGCGCAGCCTGCGCGCCTGCGGGGTCAGCCTGCGCGGCCTGCTGCTGGCGCTGGTCCTGGAGCTGGCTGCGCTGGGCCTGCTCGGCGGCCTGGCCGGCCTGGCCAGCGGCTACGCCCTGGCGGCCTGGCTGCTGCCGGATGTCGCCGCCAGCCTGCGCGGGTTGTATGGCGCCGAAGTAGCCGGCCAGCTCAGCCTCGCGCCGAGTTGGTGGTTGGGCGCGCTGGCGATCTGCCTGCTCGGCGCGCTGCTGGCCGGCGCCGCCAGTTTGCTGCGCGCCGCGCACCTGCCGGTGCTGGCGCTGGCCCAGCCGCAGGCCTGGCAGCAGGCCCAGGCGCGCAGCCTGCGCCGCCAGGCTTGGCTGGCCGCCGTCCTGGGGCTGCTGGCCGGGTTGGCGCTGTGGCTGGGCGACAGCCTGCAGGCCGGCTTCGTCGGCCTCGCCGCGCTGCTGCTGGGGGCGGCCCTGGCCCTGCCGGTGCTGCTCAACCTGCTGTTGGAGGCCCTGCTGCCGCATTGCCGCGGGCCGCTGATTCAGTGGTTCGTCGCCGACAGTCGCCAGCAGCTGCCGGGCCTGGCCCTGGCGTTGATGGCGCTGCTGCTGGCCCTGGCGGCGAATGTCGGCGTCGGCAGCATGACCGAGGGCTTTCGCCAGACCTTCGGCAGCTGGCTCGACCAGCGCCTGGCCGCCGAGCTGTACCTGACGCCGAGGGACTCCGAGCAAGGCGCGGCCATCGAACGCTGGTTGCAGCGCCAGGAACAGGTACAGGCCGTGCTGCCGAGCTGGCGGGTCGAGCTGCCGCTGAACGGCTGGCCGGTCGAGCTGACTGGCATCCGCGAGCACCCCCACTACCGCGCGCACTGGCCGTTGCTGAACGCCGCGGACGCGGCCTGGGAGCGTTTGGCCGCCGGCCAGGGCCTGCTGCTCAGCGAGCAACTGGCGCGGCGCCTGGGCCTGGGTCTGGGCGCGCGCCTGAGCCTGCCCACCCCGCAGGGCGACTGGAGCCTGGAGGTGCTGGGCATCTACGCCGACTACGGCAACCCCAAGGGGCATGCGCTGGTCGACGCGACGGGCCTGCTGCGCCACTGGCCGGGACTGGCGCCGCGCAGCTACAGCCTGCGCCTGGCGAGCGACGCGGTGCCGGCGCTGATCCAGGCCCTGCAGGCGCGCTTCGCCCTGGATGACAGCCGGCTGATCGACCAGGCCGCGCTCAAGGCCTGGTCGCGGCGGGTGTTCGAGCGCACCTTCGCCGCCACCGCCGCCCTCAACAGCCTGACCCTGGGGGTGGCCGGCGTGGCGCTGTTCATCAGCCTGCTGACCCTGGGGCAGACGCGCCTGAACCAGCTGGCGCCACTCTGGGCGCTGGGGGTGGCGAGGGCACGGCTGGCCTGGCTGAGCGCCGGCCAGACCCTGCTGCTGGCCGCGGCGACCCTGTTCCTGGCGCTGCCGTTGGGCCTGTTGCTGGCCTGGTGGCTGGTGGCGGTGATCAACGTGCAGGCCTTCGGCTGGCGCCTGCCGCTGCAGGTCTTTCCCTGGCAGCTGCTGCAATTGTTCGGCCTGGCCCTGCTGGCGAGCCTGCTGGCGGCGGCCTGGCCGCTGTGGCGCCTGGCGCGCAGCACGCCGGCGGCCTTGCTGCGGAGCTTCGTCGATGAACGCTAGACGCCTCGGCCTGGTGATGGCCGCGTGGCTGCTGGCCGCCTGCGAGGGCGAGGCGCCGCCGCCCCAGGGCTTCGCCGGACTGGGCAGCACCGCCGAGGCGTTCGCCCGGGTCGAACCAGGGCGCGTGCTGACGTTCCCCGCCGACCACGCTGCCCATCCGGACTACCGCATCGAGTGGTGGTACCTCACCGCCAACCTCAAGGACCGGCAGGGCCGCGACTGGGGCCTGCAGTGGACGCTGTTTCGCAGCGCCCTACAGCCGGGCGCCAATGCGGCGGACTGGAGCAACCGCCAGCTGTGGATGGGCCATGCGGCGCTGACCGGCCCCCATGGCCACCGCTTCGCCGAGACCTTCGCCCGTGGCGGGGTCGGCCAGGCCGGGGTGGCGTCCGCGCCGCTGCAGGCCTGGATCGACGACTGGCGGCTGCGCAGCCTGTCGCCGCAGCAGGGTGGCCTGGGCGCGCTGCAACTGCAGGCCCGCGGCCGCGACTTCGCCTATCGCCTGCATCTGACCAGCGACCAGGGGCCGGTGCTGCATGGTGAGGGCGGCTACAGCCAGAAGTCCGGCCAGGGCCAGGCGTCCTACTACTACAGCCAGCCGTTCCTGCGGATTCGCGGGGAAGTCGAGCTGGACGGCCAGCGGCATCAGGTCAGCGGCCAGGCCTGGCTCGACCGCGAATGGAGCAGCCAGCCGCTGGCGCCCGATCAGCTGGGTTGGGACTGGTTTTCCCTGCACCTCGACTCGGGCGACAAGCTGATGCTGTTCCAGCTGCGCCACGCCGACGGCCAGCACTACCGCGCCGGCACCTGGATCGGTGCCGATGGCAGCAGCCAGGCCCTCGCCGGGACTGATATCCAGATGACCCCGCGCCACCACAGCCGGGTCGCCGGTCGTCGCCTGCCGACCGCCTGGACCCTGCGCGTCCCGGTCAAGGGCCTGGCCATCGACAGCGTGCCGTTGCACGAGCAGGCCTGGATGGCCACCCGCTTCCCCTACTGGGAGGGGCCGATCCGCTTCGGCGGCAGCCACGCGGGCGTGGGCTACCTGGAGATGACGGGTTACCGATAGGCCGCTCAGCCGCCGCGCAGTAGTCGCCACAGGCTGACCAGCACTAGGCCGCCGGCGGCCAGCAGCGACAGCAGCAGGAGCAGCTGCCGCGGGCTGCGCTGGTTGATGCGGCCCTCCAGGCAGCGGGCCAGGCCGTAGCCGGCCAGTACCGCGGGCGCCAGCTTCACGGCGCCGGCCAGCTGGTCGAGGGGCAGGCGGCCCTGGTGCAGCAGGACCAGCAGCGACAGTGGGGTGCTCAGCAGGAAGAAGGCGGCCAGCTCGTCGCAGGCATCGACGCGGCTGCGCCCCTGGTAGACCAGGGCCATGGGCGGGCCGCCGACCGAGGTGGCGGTGCCCATCAGGCCCGAGCAGAAACCGGCGATGCCGAGGTTGCGCGGGCTGCACGGCAGGGCCAGCCAGCGATAGCTGGACAGCGTCGCCAGCAGCACGCTGCCGCCCAGCAGCAGGCCGAGCCAGGCGGCGGGCAGCAGGCCGAGCAGCAGGGCGCCGCACCAGGCTCCGGGCAGGCGCCCGAGGATGGCCGGCAGCGGCCGGCGCCAGGCCAGCGGCTGGCGCTTGCCGAGCAGCATGCAGCAGGCCAGGACGAGGCCCAGCAGCAGGATCGGCCCCGGCACATAGCCGGGGTCGAGGAGAAACAGCAGCGGCGCGGCGAGCAGGGCGAAGCCGATGCCCAGCAGGGCCTGCACCAGGCTGCCGCCCAGCACGATCAGCAGCGCCAGGCAGTCGACGGCACCGTAGGTCATGGTTGTGCGGCTCGGGCCGAGGTCCTCAGCGGCCGCCGGCGCCGCTGCGCGACTGCTCGGAGTTCTCCACCAGCACCGCTTCGGCCAGCTGGTTGAGCTGTTGCCAGAGTTCGATGGAGATATCCATGCCGCCTTCCAGGGCGCCCTGGTAGGCGCGGGCGAACTGCTCGGGGCTGACCTGGCGGTAGCCGCTGCGCTGGCTGGCGTTGCCGTGCAGCTGGCCGAGCAGGTCGATGCGGGTGCTCAGCAGCAGGGTCAGGGTCTGGGTGTCGGCCGTGGCCGGGTCGACCAGCAGGGCCTCGCTGTAGGTCGGGTAGGCGGCGCCGGCGGCGATGCTGGCGACATGCTCGCTGACCGGCTGCTTGCCGTTCTGCCAGTAGGCCAGGCCGCTGATGCCCTGGCGCGCGCAGTCGACCAGCAGCTTGAGGACGAACTTGCGGTTGTGGCAGTTGCGCACCTTGACGTTGACGCAGCCCTGTTCCAGGGCCTTGGTCTCGGCCAGCTCGATGATGCTCGGCAGGCAGTTCAGGGCGCTGCGGCCGTGGCAGTCGAACAGCAGAGCCTGGCTCTCCTCGGCCAGCAGCTGCAGCGCCGGGCGCTCGCGGTCGGCGACGAAGGGCAGCGCCCGCTGCAATTCGCCGAAGCCCTGCTCGCCGTGCACCTGCAGCCATTTGACCAGGGCGGCGGCGTCCTCGTAGTAGCCCACCGGGTAGCCCATGCCCTCGAACACGCGCTTGAGCAGGGCGGTCAGTTCATTCGACGAAATCAGCATCAGCACGTCTCCAGGGTCGGGGCCAGGGGCAGGAACCAGTCGTCCTCGAACGGCTGGCCGATGTCCTCGAGCAGCGGGGCGCCCTGGAACATGGTGTTGCGCACCCACAGGCGCGAGCGCGGGTCGAACTTGCTGACGCCGAAGAAGGCCAGCTTGCAGCGCAGCAGGTGCATCGGCAGCACGTCGCGGTCGAGCAGGTTGGCCTGGATCTCGCCGTAGTGGGTCTTGGCCATGCTCTGCATGCGCCGCACGATGCCGCGCTGCTCGGGATGACGCAGGAGGAAGCTGGCGGTGCACTGCTCGGGGTGCTCGGCCAGGTAGGCGCAGAGCTGGCGATGGCACTGCTGGGCCAGGTAGCCGATGCCCAGGGGCATCTGCTTGTCGCGCCCGCTCTCCAGGCTGCAGTTGCCCAGGCGCGGCTCCTGTTTCTCCTCGGAACGGTACCAGAAGGTCTCGGTGGCGCCCTCGGCCTCGAAGTCGATGGCCAGGGCCCAGGCGTAGTGCTGCTCGATCAGCCTGCGCAGCTCGCGGGCCGGCATCTGCGGTTGCAGCTCCAGGGACTCGACCAGGGCGAAGCTGTCCTCCAGGTTGTCGACCAGCTCCGGGTAGAGTTCCAGCAGGATGCAGTTGAGCAGCTCCTGGGCCTGCAGGCTGAGCTGGCGCTCGGCCCAGGCCAGCAGCTGCGCCCAGCTCTCCAGGCGCACCGTGGCGAGCCAGTCCTGCAGGGCGGCGAAGTCCTCCAGCACCACCCGGTTGTTCTCGGTCTGCCAGGCGTCCTCGGTGACGGTCTGCTCGATGTGCAAGATGCCGCGCGTGACCAGGACGTGCAGGCGCGCCAGGCGCTCGGCGGTGACCTGGCCGAGGCTGCGTACCCGGGCCAGGGCCAGCTCGCGCATCTCGATCCAGCGGCCGACCAGCTGCGGATGGTTGATCAGGTAGGGCGCCATACCCAGGCCCGTGGAGTTGCCGATGCCGAAGTAGCGCTTGAGCTGCGGCTGCAGCGCCACGGCGGTGTCCGGCGCGCGCCGGCGGGCGATGTGCTCGGCCTGCTGCAGGCTGAAGTTGCGCAGCATGAAGCAGTTGAACATCTCCGCGGCGAACGGGCGGGCGAAGTCCGGGTGCTTGCTGCTGACCTTCTCCCAGTCGGCCATGCCCAGCTTGCCGCTGCCATACACCGCGGTGGTGCGGTAGAGGTAGCCGACCCGGGCGATCTGCTCGACTTGCGGCTGGCGGCCGGCGCTCAGCGCCTCGACCACGCTGTCGAAATTGCGCACGCTGCGGTTGGCCCGCGACAGCACCATCACCCGCGAGTCCAGGCGTCCGGCTTCCTGCAGCGGCACGTTGCGGCGCAGGAACTCGACGTAGTCGTCGTCCACCTCGCCCTCGCACAGGGCCATGGTCAGGTCCCACTCGCTGGCGATCACCCGGTCGTTGCGCTTGTCCGGGTCGAGGTACTGGGAGAACAGCACGAAGCTGAACAGGTCGCCGCTGGTCTGGATGCGGTAGATCACCGTGCCGTAGCCCTGGTCATCCAGGTCGAAGCGCCGTGGCTCGATCCGCCAGCCCTCGCGCATGATCTTGCGCACCAGGCAGCGCATGAAGCTCAGGCGGCTCTGGTGCAGGCTGCCGAGACGCTCCAGGTCCATGACCACGTGGGCTGGACGCATGCGCAGGGACTGGGCCCCGCCGCTCGCGGCATCGATGCTGGAAGGAGTGCTCATAGGCTTGCCCTCGACTGGTGCAGTGCACACCCGGCGGTTTGACCCGCAGGGTGCGGCAGATTGTTTTTATCTGCCGCCGATGGTGGTGCAAGGCCGGGCCCGGAGCAATTCAGATCGGCCTATCAGCTGATAAGTGAAACTTATATAGATGGTGGTTTCGATCAGCTGGAGCCATCGTCGGCCCGCGCCGGATTCAGTGCGTTCTCGCGCAGGATGAATTCGTAGAGCGCCTGGGCCGCCACCGGCAGGGAACGGTTGGCCAGGCAGACGATGCCGATGTCGCGGCTGACCAGCGGATCGCTCAGGGGAATGAAGCGCAGGCGCTCATGCCCGGCCGCAAAGGCGAAGCGCGGCAGGGTGGTGATGCCCATGCCGGCCTCGAGCATGGCCAGCAGCGAGATCATGTTGGACATATAGAACTGCGAGTCGGCCACCAGCTCCTCGGCCTCGGTGCCGGCCAGCAGGCGCGAGGTGCCATTGGCGATCAGCCGCTCGCCGTTCAGCTGTTGCCAGCCCAGTTGCGCCTCGCCGGCCAGGCGATGGTCGTCGCGGCAGACCACGCCGATGCTGTCCTCCCAGATGGGGGTGAAGCGGATGTCGCTGTCCGCCTCCCACAGGCTGGCGATGCCGAAGTCCACCTGCTGGTTCTCCACCATCGCCAGCACCGCCTCGGAGCTGTCGTCGAACAGGCTGACGTGCAGGTCGGTGGCATCGCCGATGAAGCGGGCGAGGATGTCCGGCAGCAGGCGGCTGGCGATCGAGGGAACCGAGGCGATGCGCAGGTGCCCGGACTTGTGCTGGGCGATCAGGTTCATGTCGTTGACCACCCGGTCGTGGTGGGCGATCAGCTCCTTGGCGTAGACCATGAACTGCACGCCGAAGGGCGTCAGCTCCGGTCGCGCCGCGCGGGCATTGCGCTTCTCGAACAGGGCCTGGCCGAGCTTGCCCTCCAGGTCGCGGATCGACAGGGAGATCGCCGGCTGGGTGCGGTGCGCTTTTTCCGCCGCGGCGTGGAAGCCCTGGAGCTCGGCGACCCAGACGAAATGCCGCAGTTGGGCGATCTTCAGCTCGGGCAGCATGGTAAGTTTTCCTTATCAAACAATATTTACTATTAATTTTAGTTTATTTCGGAGCGCGCCTACCATTCGGCTACAGCTTGAGAGGAGGCGCACATGTCCACTGATATCTTCCGCAACTACATCAACGGTGAATGGGTCACCGGCACCGCCAGCGTGAGCAACATCAGCCCGGCGAACATCCAGGACGTGCTGGGCCAGTATGCCCAGGCCGATGCCGAGCAGGTCGAGCAGGCCCTGGCCGCCGCCGAGGCAGGGCAGGCGCAGTGGCAGCAGAGCGGCCTGGAGCAGCGCTACCAGGTGCTGATGGCCATCGGCGACGAGCTGATCGAGCGCAAGGCCGAACTGGGCGAGCAACTGGCCCGCGAAGAGGGCAAGACCCTGGCCGAGGGCATGGGTGAAGTCTACCGCTCCGGCCAGTTCTTCCATTACTACGCCGCCGAAGTGCTGCGCCAGATGGGCGAGACCGCCGATTCGGTGCGCCCCGGCGTGGAGATCGAGACCCGCCGCGAGCCGGTGGGCGTGGTCGCCGTCATCACCCCGTGGAACTTCCCCATGGCCACCGCGGCCTGGAAGATCGCTCCGGCCCTGGCCTTCGGCAACGCCGTGGTGTTCAAACCGGCCAACGCGGTGCCGGCCAGCGCCTGGTCGCTGACCGAGATCATCTCCCGCCAGGGCCTGCCCGCCGGCACCTTCAACCTGGTGATGGGCAGCGGCGCCACGGTCGGCGACGCGCTGATCCACTCCAACAAGATCCAGGCCCTGAGCTTCACCGGCTCGGTGGAGACCGGGCGCAAGGTGGCCGCCGCCACTGCCGCCAACTTCGTCCGCTGCCAGCTGGAGATGGGCAGCAAGAACGCCCTGATCGTGCTCGACGACGCCGACCTGGAGCAGGCCGTTGACTGCGCGCTGAACGGCGCCTTCTTCGGCACCGGGCAGAAGTGCACCGCCTCCTCGCGGCTGATCGTCACCGCCGGCGTGCACGACCGCTTCGTCGCCAGGCTGGTCGAGCGCATGGGCCAGCTCAAGGTCGGCTACCCGTTGCGCGAGGGCGTGCAGATCGGCGCGGTGATCGACGGCAAGCAGCTGGAGCAGAACCTGCGTTACATCGAGCAGGCCAAGGCCGAGGGCGCGGTGCTGGCCTGTGGCGGCGAGCGCATCGACGAGGAGTACGAAGGCTTCTATATGCGCCCGGCGCTGTTCGTCGACACCCGCAACGACATGCAGATCAACCGCGACGAGGTGTTCGGCCCGATCGCCTGCGTGATCAAGGTCGATGACTACGAGCAGGCCCTGGCCACCCTCAACGACACCGACTTCGGCCTCACCGCCGGGATCATGACCCAGTCGCTGAAGGTCGCCAGCGACTTCAAGCGCCGCGCCAAGACCGGCTGCGTGATGGTCAACCTGCCGACCGCCGGCACCGACTACCACGTGCCCTTCGGCGGCCGTAAGAACTCCAGCTTCGGCCCGCGCGAGCAGGGCACCTACGCCCGCGAGTTCTACACCGTGGTCAAGACCACCTACATCCGTGCCTGAGGGCGTGCGCCATGCATGACGAACTGATCGTGATCGACGGGTTGCAGTACTCCAACTGGTCCCGCGAGATCTTCACCCAACTGCGCGAGGGCGGCGTCAGCGCCGTGCACGCGACCCTGGTGTACCACGAGAACGCCCGCGAGACCCTGAGCCGCCTCGGCGAGTGGAACCGCCGCTTCGAGCAGCACGGCGACCTGATCATGCCGGTGGCCGGCGCCGCCGACATCCGTCGGGCCAAGGAGCTGGGCAAGGTCGGGGTGTTCTTCGGCGCGCAGAACTGCTCGCCGATCGAGGACGATATCGCCCTGATCGAGGTGTTCCGCCAGCTCAACCTGCTGATCATGCAGCTGACCTACAACAACCAGAGCCTGCTGGCCACCGGTTGCTACGAGGGCAGCGACAGCGGCATCACCCGCTTCGGCAAGCAGGCCATCGCCGAGATGAACCGGGTCGGCATGCTCATCGACATGTCCCACAGCGCCGAACGCAGCACCCTGGAGGCGATCGAGCTGTCGAGCCGGCCGATCATCATCTCCCACGCCAACCCGGCGTTCTTCCACCCGGCCAAGCGCAACAAGTCGGAGACCGTGCTGCGCGAGCTGGGCCAGTCCGGTGGCCTGCTCGGCTTCAGCCTGTATCCCTTCCACCTGCACAACGGCTCGGACTGCAGCCTGGATCAGTTCTGTGACATGGTCGCGCGCACCGCCGACCTGATGGGCATCGACCACATCGGCATCGGCACCGACCTGTGCCAGAACCAGCCGCAGTCGGTGCTGGAGTGGATGCGCAGCGGCCGCTGGTCGAAGCAGGTCGACTATGGCGAGGGCTCGGCGAGCAACGCCGACTGGCCCAAGCCGCTCGGCTGGTTCGGCGACAGCCGCGATTTCCCCAATATCACCCAGGGCCTGCTGCAGCGCGGTTTCACTGCGCAGGACACCGCCAAGGTGATGGGTCTCAACTGGCTGAACACCCTGGAACAGGGGCTCAAGCCTGCCCAATAACGGTCCTGAACAACCAACAAGTACAAGATTCTTGTCAGGAGGCTGTAATGAATAGCACCCAAACGGCTACCCAAACGGGGGCACCGGTGATGAGCGACAAAGGCAAACTGCTGCACGGCGTGGATATCCCGGTGTTCCTCATGAGCGGCGGATTCGTCCTGCTGTTCGCCGTCCTCGCCCTGTGGGACATCGAACTGATGACCCAGTGGGTCAACGGCGCCTTCGCCTGGTCGACCAAGTTGTTCGGCGCCTACTGGCAGGTATTGCTGCTGCTGACCTTCGTCATCGGCCTCTACCTGGCCCTCGGTCGTACCGGCCGGGTGCGCCTTGGCGCCCTGGCCAAGCCGGAGATGCCGACCTTCACCTGGGTCTGCGTGATCATGTGCACCCTGCTGGCCGGCGGCGGCGTGTTCTGGGCCGCGGCCGAGCCGATGGCGCACTTCCTCTCGCCGCCACCGCTGCACGGCGGCGAGACCGGCACCCCGCAGGCGGCCTACAACGCGCTGGCGCAGAGCTTCATGCACTGGGGCTTCCTGGCCTGGGCGATCCTCGGCAGCCTGACCGGCATCGTGCTGATGCACCTGCACTACGAGAAGGGCCTGCCGCTCAAGCCGCGCACCTTGCTCTACCCGCTGTTCGGCGAGCGCGTGATGACCGGCTGGTTCGGCGCCCTGATCGACGCCTGCTGCGTGCTGGCGGTGGTCGCCGGCACCATCGGCCCGATCGGCTTCCTCGGCCTGCAGGTGAGCTTCGGCCTGGAGAAGCTGTTCGGCGTCAGCAACGACTACGCCACCCAGGTGACCATCATCGGCGTGCTGGTGGCGGTCTACACCCTCTCGGCGGTGTCCGGAGTGGCCCGCGGCATCCAGTGGCTGAGCCAGATCAACGTGGTCCTGGCGGTGGCGCTGATGCTGTTCATCCTGCTGCTGGGGCCGACCGGCTTCATCGTCGACGCCTACCTGCAGGCCATGGGCATCTACCTGGACAAGTTCATCCCGATGGCCACCTTCCGCGCCGACCCGGCCTGGCTGGACTGGTGGACGGTGTTCTTCTGGGGCTGGTTCCTCGGCTACGGCCCGCTGATGGCCATGTTCGTCGCGCGCATCTCCCGCGGTCGCACCCTGCGCGAGCTGGTGCTGACCATCTCGGTGGTGGCGCCGGTGATCACCTGCTTCTGGTTCACCATCGTCGGCGGCAGCGGCCTGTCCTTCGAGCTGAGCAACCCCGGCTCGGTGTCGGAGGCCTTCGCCGGCTTCAACCTGCCCGGCGCCTTGCTGGCGATCACCGCGCAGCTGCCCCTGGGCTACCTGATGTCGGTGCTGTTTCTGATCCTCACGGTGATCTTCGTCACCACCACCGGCGACTCGATGACCTACACCATCTCCATGGTGATGACCGGTACCGACCACCCGCGCGCCGAGATCCGCGTGTTCTGGGGCGTGATGATGGGCGTGGTGGCGGCGCTGCTGATCTCCATCGGCGCCGGCGGCATCAGCGCGCTGCAATCGTTCATCGTCATCACCGCCGTGCCGGTGTCGCTGATCCTGCTGCCGTCGCTGTGGAACGCGCCGCAGATCGCCAAGCGCATGGCCGACGAGCAAGGGCTCTAATCCCCGCAACTTTTGGGGGAACGTGGCGCAAGCCACCTCCCTCTTTTTTATTCCTCTCTCGAACCAGGAGCACGCCATGAAACAGGCCGTGAAGACCCAGCTGTTCCCGTCCAAGGCCCCGCTGGAGTGGGCGGTGATCGGCAACGGCACGCTGTACACCGCGCAGATCCCCATCGACGTCCAGGGCCAGGTGGTGCCCGGCGGCATCGAGGCGCAGACCCGCCAGACCCTGGACAACCTCAAGCACACCCTGGAGTGCGCGGGGCTGGGCCTGGACGCGGTGAACCAGGTGCTGATCTACGTCACCGACCGCAGCTACCTGGCCACGGTCAATGCGGTGTATGCCGAGTACTTCAGTGCCCCTTACCCGAACCGAGCGGCCATGGTCATCGCCGGCCTGGCCCGCGAGGAAATGCTGGTGGAGCTGGTGGTCTACGCCAGCGCCTGATTCCGGCATCCGCATGGCGTGCCTGAGCGGTGATCCCGCCGGGCGTGCCGAGCGCCCTCGGCGCTCACCCACCTTGTCGGCCGACCGCGCCGACCAAGGTCTCTTTGACCCCCGCCTGCGCAAGCGCCGCCTGTCCACAAGACAGGCGGCGCTTGTCACCCTCGGTCGGCCTGGCGCCGGCGCAGCGTCTACCTTTAATGCTCAGGGCAAGGGAAGGCTCCTTGAACGGCGCGTTCGTCTCATGCGCGGGCCTCGGCCAGCTTGAGATTCGCGCCCAGCGCAGGCAGCATGCAGCCTGCGCTGGCGGGCCTGACGCGCCAGTGGGCGAGGGTCCGGGCGGCGAAACCCATGGTTTCGACTGCACGCCGTCGCATCAATTGAGCCGAAGGAGCGAGCAAGTGCGTGCAACCCGAGCCAAGCTGTTGCGCAACCTGGATTGGCGAATGGCGCTCGGCGCGTTGCTGCTGTGGGCGCTGCTGGCCGCAGCGGTAGCCTTCGTCGCCGGGCGCAGCGAGCGCGAGCGTGCGCTGCAACTGCTGCACAGCGAACTGCAGTCGCTCAGTCAGCTGCGTGTCGAGTCGCTGGCGCGGCAGATCGACCGGCGTCGCCAGCAGGTGCGTTTGCTCGCCAGGACGCCCCCGGCCCTGGGAATGGTGGCGGCCAGCCATCAGCAAGGCCTCGACGCGCTTGGGCAGAGCTCCTATGAGTCGTGGCAGAGCCGCCTGGAAACCATCTTCAGCGCCTTCGTCAGCACCACCCCCGACGTGCTGCAGGTGCGCCTGATCGGCGTCGCCGACCAGGGCCGCGAGCTGATTCGCGTGGTCCAGCGCAAGGGCCGGGTGCAGGTGCAGGCGCCCAACCAGCTGCAGTCACGCGGCGATGCCGCGTACTTCCGCGAGGCTGTCCGCCTGCAGGACAACGAGGTGCATATTTCCGCCATCGAACTGAGCCGCGAGCACGGCGACGAGCGGTCGCCGCTGGTGCCGACCATGCGGGTGGCGACCCCGCTGTTCGACAGTGCCGGCGAGCTGTTCGGCATCGTCCTGGTGGACCTGGATGCCGGCCGACTGCTGGCCACCATGCAGACCGGTTCGGACGAGAAGCAGCTGCGGGTCTATATGACCGATCAGAACGGCTATTTCCTCCTGCACCCGGACCCGAACAAGGCGTTTGCCTTCGAACCCGGCCGCACCTGGCGCTGGCAGGACGAGTTCCGCGAGCTGGATTCGCCGGCCGGCTCGCGCAAGCTGCAACTGCTGCAGAACGCCGCCACCCAGGCCTATGCGGTGACCCGTCGCTTGCGCCTCAATCCCGGTGCCCGCGACGGCCGTAGCCTGACCATCGCCATGGCGGTGACCGAGGCGCCGGTGGTGGCCGCCGTGGCCTCCGCGCGTCAGACCGCCCTGCTGGCGATGCTCGGCGGCGGCCTGCTCGCCGCCTTGCTGGCGTTCGCCTTTCAACGCCAGCGGCGCACGCTCTATCGCCGCCGCGCCGAGCTGGCGGCCATAGTCGGCGGCGCCC
The DNA here is from genome assembly GCF_013388395.1 of Pseudomonas sp. LPB0260. Classification (NCBI taxonomy): domain Bacteria; kingdom Pseudomonadati; phylum Pseudomonadota; class Gammaproteobacteria; order Pseudomonadales; family Pseudomonadaceae; genus Pseudomonas; species Pseudomonas sp. LPB0260. The sequence goes on from NZ_CP058247.1 coordinate 2,715,559, forward strand.
AGGACGCGATCATCGGCACCGACCTGGCTGGCGTGGTCAGCAGCTGGAACCCGGCCGCCGAGCGGATGTTCGGCTATGCCGCCAACGAGGCCGTCGGCCGCCCACTGGCCGAGCTGATCGTGCCGCCGGAGCAGATCGAGGAGGATGCCTCGATTCACCGCCGCGCCGCCGGCGGTGAGCCGGTGCCGGGGATCGAATCCGTGCGCCGGCGCCGCGATGGCAGCGAGTTCGCCGTATCCCTGTTGGTCACGCCGATCATCGCCCAGGGCAACGGCGTCGCCGGCCTGGCCGACACCATTCGCGACGTCAGCGCGCAGCGTCTGGCCGAGCGCAAGGTCCGCGAGATGAACGCCGCGCTCGAGCGCCAGGTGGCCGAACGCACCCAGCAGATTCAACGCCTTGCGTCCCTGCAGCAGGCGATCGTCGCCGATGCCAGCTACGCCATGGTGGCCACCGACCTGGACGGCTTGATCACCCTGTTCAACCCGGCCGCGGAGAAGCTGTTCGGCTATGCCGCCGAGGAGCTGTTGGGGCGCCAGACGCCGCTGCTCTGGCACGATGGCGAGGAGCTTGCGGAGCGCGCCCAGGCGTTCGCCCGGGAACTGCAGCAGCCGCTGGGGCCAGGGTTCGAGGTGCTGGTGGCCAAGTCCCGCCGTGGCGTGGCCAATCGGCACCAGTGGTCGGTGCTGCGCAAGGACGGCACCCGGCTGGCGGTGCTGCTGGATATCAGCGCGCTGCGCGACGAGCACGGGGTCATCCAGGGCTACCTCGCCATGGCCTCGGATATTTCCCGGCAGCAGCAGAGCCAGCGCGAGTTGCTGGCCACCCGGGACCAGCTGGCCAAGATCGTCGAGGTCGCCAGGCTCGGCATCTGGACCTGGGTGCCGGCCGACGATTCGTTGATCTGGAACGCCCGCATGTTCGAGCTCTATCAACAGCCGCCGAGCCTGAACGGACAGGGCCTCAACTACGCCCATTGGCGCTCGCGGGTCCATCCCGAGGACATCGAGGCGACGGAGGCGGCGCTGCGGGCGGCCGTCGAGGGGCGTGGGGAGTATGACCCGGTGTTCCGCATCGTGCTGCCGGATGGCCAGATCCGCCATATCCAGGCCGGCGCCTATGTGGAGCGCGACGATCAGGGCCAGGCCCTGCGCGTTACCGGCATCAATCTCGATATCAGCGCGCAGCGCCAGGTCGAGTCGACCCTGCGCGGGGCCAAGGAACAGGCCGAGGCAGCCGGCCAGGCCCAGCTCGGCATGTTCGACTTCTCGACGAGCGAGGGGCAAACGATCACGCACGATCCACAGGCGTTCAGCCTCGATTGCCAGCGCGCGGAGGCGCCCGAAGGCAGTGGGCCGGCCGCGAGCAAGGCGCCGTCGGCCGCCCGCGCTACGCCGGGCCGACCGCGCGGGCTGTCGGGTCTGCGCCTGCTGCTGGTCGAGGACAATCCGACCAACCAGCTGGTGGCCCGCGAACTGCTGATCAGCGCCGGGGCCGAGGTGGCGGTGGCCAGCGACGGCCAGGTGGGCATCGCCGCGGTACAGGGGGCCGATCCGCAGTTCGATGCGGTGCTGATGGACATCCAGATGCCCGGCATCGACGGTTACGAGGCCACCCGCGAGCTTCGCCGCCATTACACTCGCGAACAACTGCCGATCATCGCCATGACGGCCAACGCGATGCCGGCCGACCGCGCGGCCGCTCTGGACGCGGGGATGAACGAGCATGTCGGCAAGCCGTTCGAACTGGCGACGCTGGTGGCGGTGATCCGTCAACTGAGCGGGCGTGGCGCCGACGCTGCGCCCGCGCCCGCCGTGGCGCCGCCGCGGGCGGCGCGCAGGGTGCTCGATGACGAGGCCGCATTGCGCCGTTTCGACGGCAGCCGGCGGATCTACCAGCAGGCGCTGGGTAAGTTCAGCAGCGATGCGCAGGCCCAGCTTGCCGAGCTGCCGATTACCCTTGAGCCGGAAAGGGAAGGGCTGCTGCGCCAGCTGCACAGTTTGAAGGGGCTGGCCGCGACCATCGGCGCCGAGACATTTGCCGCGCTGGCCGCCGATGCCTGCAAACTGCTCGCCCCGGGCTGTTCGCAGGAACGCTGGACGGCCATGCGGGCGGCGCTGATGGAGGCGGGCCAGGGCGCGGTGAGCGCGGCGCAGGCGCTGCTCGAGACCGCAGCCGAACCAGCCGAGCTGGCCGCCGTGCCGCCGCCAGCGGCGCCGCTGGATGACCAGGACGGCAGAAATGAGCTGTTGGCGTTGTGGCGGCTGCTCGAGGCCAATAACATGGACGCCCTGTGCGTCTACGACCGACTGCACAAGCATTATCAGGGGGCGTCAGTGCACGCATTCAAGCAGCTCGGCGAGGCGATCGAGCAACTCGATTTCACCGCGGCAGCGGCACAGTGCCAGGCGCTGTTGGAGAGCACGGAGGGGGCATGAGCATAGGCGGCGAAGGGCCAGGCCCCTACGACCTCGGCGGCAGGCGTGCGCGCCTGCTGGTGGTCGACGACGAACCGGTGTTCGTCAAGTTGATCCACCAGTTGTTTTCTGCCGAGCATGAGGTGTTCATGGCCACCAGCGGCGAGGAGGCCTTGAGGATCTATGCCCGTTCGGCCCCCGACCTGATCCTGCTGGACGTCATGATGCCGGGCATGGACGGACTCGAGCTGTGCCGGCAGTTGAAGCGGTTGCCGGATGCCCGGGCGATCCCGGTGATCTTCGTCACCGGACACGAGTCGCTGGACGAAGAGACGGCCTGCTGGAACGCCGGTGGCGTCGACTTCGTCAACAAGCCGTTCAATCCGCTGACCCTGCGCAATCGCGTGAATGTCCACCTGGCGCTGAAGTTTCAGGCCGATCGCCTGCGCGAAATGGCCTTCGTCGACGGCCTGACCGGGATCGCCAATCGGCGTCAGTTCGAGGAGCGGCTGGGGCAGGAGTACCGGCGCAGCCGGCGCAACGGCACCTCGCTGGCCTTGCTGATGATCGATGTCGACTGCTTCAAGCCCTACAACGATCGCTATGGCCACCAGGCCGGCGACGAATGCCTGCGCCAGGTGGCGGCGCTGTTGAGTGCGAACATGCAGCGTCCCGGCGACCTGGCGGCGCGCTACGGTGGCGAGGAGTTCGCCTTCCTGCTGCCGGAGACGGACGCCAAGGGCGCACGGGTCATCGCCGAGCGTCTGGTCGAGACGGTGCGCCAACTCAACCTGGAGCACCTCGACTCCAGTGTCGCCGCCGTGCTGACCGTCAGCATCGGTGCGGCCGTGCTGGACCCGGACTCGAGCGACTCCTGCGAGGCGCTGATCACCCAGGCCGACGCGCAGCTCTATCGGGCCAAGAAGCAGGGGCGTGGGCGCGTCTGCTGCGGCCTGACCTCGGCGCCGCGTGGTGAAGCGGCGCGGCCCTGAGCCCGGTCAGCCAGGCCCTGGGCGCGCCGCGTCTGAACCTCAAAGCAGTGCGTATTCCTCGCCGATCACCGCCGGGTCGAAGGGCTTGCGGCTGAACACGCGCTGAACCATGGGGCGGAAATGCTCCAGGCTCGGCGTCGGGTAGGCCGGGTCGAACGAGGCCTGGTCCCATTTCTCGCAGAAGTCGACGCACAGCTGGTAGGCCGGATGGTCCTTGTAGCGGTCCCGCTCGTTACGGTCGCCGCCGAAGTGGTGGGCATAGTAGAAGTTCTGGAACAGCCCGTGGTGGTGCAGTACCCAGGTGACCTCGCCACGCACGTAGGGCCTGATGACCGAGGCCGCCAGTTGCGAGTGGTTGTAGGGGGCCAGTTCGTCGCCGATGTCGTGAATCAGGGCACCGACGATCATGTCCTCGTCGGCGCCGTCGGCCTCAGCGCGGGCGGCGGTTTGCAGCGAGTGCTGCAGGCGACTGACCTGATAGCCGCTCAGGCTGTGCTCCAGTTCGGCCAGGGCCTTGAGGATGCGCTCGGGCAGGTTCTGGTTGAACTCGGTTTCCAGGCGGTCGAGGAATTCGTACTCCTCGGCGGTGCCGTCTTTCATCTGGGTGAATTGCACGCTGTTCATCAGGCGACTTCCTTGATGGTTTTGAGCTGGATAAGGGTGCTGGCGTAGCGTTCGCGCGGGCCGTCGAGGTCGATGTAGCAGCCTTGCAGGTGTCTTGGACCCTCGGATGGATCGAAGCTGCTGCGCCCGTGCAGCACCCGGCTGTTGTCGAACAGCATCAGTTCGCCGGCGCGCAGGGGGAAGCGGATCTCGTAGGCCGGGTCGCAGAACAGCTCGCCGAGGCGCTTGCGCGCACGGTGATAGGCCTTCATCTGCTCGATCGGCAGAAGCGGCAGGCCATCGAGGCGGGGGCTGTAGTGCACGCCCAGCGTGCGCCCGTGCTCGTCGGTCTTGATGATCGGCTTGTGGCTGACCAGCTCGGTGCCCTTGTCGATGAAGCGGTATTTGACCGAGGTGTCCTTGAGCAGCCGATAGCCCTCTGGATCGGTCGCGGCCAGCTCGCGCACCACGCTGACGCTGTCGACCAGGGTCGACAGGCCGCCGCTGGTCTCGTTGACCAGGCAGTGCAGCAACTGGATGCCCGGCACCGGGTCGCGGTAGGGGTTGTCGGTATGGGGGCCCAGGTGCACGCCGGTATAGGCCAGGTCGTTGGCATCGGGCTTGGAGAAGACCTCGAAGTAGCGGCCGAAATTGGTTTCCTTGAGGTAACCGAACTTGGCGGCCACATCGAGAATGCTCTCGGGTTCCGTGGGTACCTGGGTCAGGACGATGAAGCCGTAGCGCAGGTAGGTATCGAGCGCCGCCAGGAACTGCTCGGGAACCTGCATGTTCGGCCAGCCGAAGCGCACCGAGCGCTGATCGAGGCTGCTGTCCCAGCCCTGGGCGGCCGGAAAGGCGTCATCGGCGTCCAGCTCGGCCTGCAGGAACGAGAAGTCATACAGGGAGCGGTGACCGTCGCTGAACTCGAGCCGTGCCTGCCGCGCGCCGACCGGCTCCACGGCAAGCAGGGCGATTTCCGGATCGATGGCGTGGGAGTCGAACAGGCGCTGCTGGGTCTTGTGATCCAGTTGCGTGGGGTCCTGGCTGCGTTCACGCAGCCAGAGCGCCGGTAGCTCGGTGATTGCGCCATCGGCGCGGACGCTTACCGCCGGTGGAGCCTGCTCGAAGATGACCTCAATGTTTTTCATCGCCTGTATCCCGTGATGCAGATGCTGTTTGGGGGGCAGTTTTTCGAGCGCTTTCGCTGGCGCGCCGAGGCCAAAGTCGCTGCATTGCCTGGCCGCTCTTCGGCGGCTTCGTTGCAACCTACCCATGCCATGGTTGTCGCAGGTGGTAAGCGAATGGTCGCATCTGGCGCGGTGGCGGCCCAGCCGCGTTAGTTGATACGCAGGCATGCAAAAAACTTATGGATAGTCGACCGCGCCCGAGGCTGGGCGGGCCGCTCGGCGCGGCATTGCCGCGCGCAGCAGAGGGGGCGATCCGGCGCTGTTCGCGGGCCGAGCCCGCTTGGGGCGCACAGCCGCAGTGAGGGGGCTAGCCGCGTTCGGGCGTGACCACCGCGTCGGGACCACGGGGGCTGGGGCGGGGTTCGCTCATGCGCCCGCTCTTGGCCCGCGCACGGGTGCCGCGGGCCTCGTGGAGATTCTCGGCTAGCGAGTTGAGCTGGGCGCATTCGATCAGGCGCAGGTTGTGCACCTCCGGCACGGGTTGGCCTGCGGCCTTCATGCCGGTCAGGCGCGCCCACACCGCGCGTTTCTTGCGCACCTGGTGCGGCTGGAAGCGATCGAAGTCGCGAAAGCCGACCGGCTCGGGCAGCACCTCGATAGCGCCGGCGGCGAGCGCCGCCTGATAGAGCTCGAGGCCGCGCCGGGTGCGCACGATGATGCCGTTGAAGCCTTCATCCTCGCCGCTGGGCCCGCCCCCGGGCCAGACATCCGAGGCGGCCAGGTCGGCGCTCTCGCCGATGGCATCCGCACAGATCTTGCAGCGTGGCTGCAGCATCCATTTGTCTTCTTTTTCCCACATCGACTGGTAGGTCAGTTCGAAGGCCTGGCCGCTCTTGGTTTCCAGGCGGGTCAGGCCCGGGTTGCCGTTGCCGCGGTAGCGGAACAGGCTGAGCTGGTCCTCCTGGAGACCGAACTGGGCCAGTACCTCTTCCGACTTGGTCAGGTCCGAGGCGCCGCCGCAAACCAGGGTCAGTGCGTACCGCATGTACTGGTCGACGCGCGGGTCCAGCCGGGCCAGGTTGCGCACCGCCGTGATATCGCAGGGTTTGGCGATCAGGGCGAAGGGCTGGCGGCGCTCGAGGATTTCGTTGAAGTCGAGCAGCGGCGCCGCCGGGCCGTAGCGCGAGCCGGCACCCTCGAGGACCGCGGCCGCATCGAAGCTGAGACGGCGCTCGCTGCGCATCGGCTGCTGGCGCGAGGCGCCGACATGCAGAATGAAATCGACCCGTCCGCTGTTCAGCAGGAACTGCCCCAGGGCGGTCAGTACGCCGCCGGTGGAGGCGCGAAAGCGCACCTGTGGGTCGCCGGCATAGCCGATCGCCAGCCGTTCGGCCGCGCCCCAGATCAGGTCATGCTGGGCGTCCGGCGTCTGGCTTGCCGGCTGCGCGCCCTCGATGCGCGTGCCGGGGCAGACGGCGTTGATGCGTTCAAGCGTCGTCTCGCTCAGGGGCGCATGCACCAGCGGCCGTTCGCGCCCCTCGGGGGTGAGTACCAGGCTGATCTGTTGCGGCTCGGCAATGGTGCGGCACAGGCCGCAGCCGATGCACAGGCCGTTCTCGACTATTTCTTCAACGGCGAGGGGCATCCGCGTCTACCTAGATCAGAGGCGGGGTCAGCCAGCGCTGGGCCGGGATCTCCAGGCTCTGGCGGGCGCGCGCGAAGCTCGGCACGGCCGCCGTGCTCAGGCGCTCGGCCAGGTTTTCCTGGGGGGTTACGGGGGCGCGGCGGTTGGCCCGCGCGAGCTTGAAGAGTTGGGTCAATGCCATGGTGATGAGCCTTATTCTTATTTTGGCCTTGCGGCAGCCATGGGTTGCTCTAGGCATCCCTTGGTCGAAGCCGCTGGAGTATGTAACGATCTGCCGGCGCGACTGTTTGCCCGCCCGCATCCATCTCGCGGCGAAGAATAAGCAGCTTTCTTCCCAATTGCACAGCCCTTTTTTCTTGATGCCGAGGCATGCAGTATTTTTATGATTTCCGATCGCCATCAGCCGCCCTCGATGAAAGCCCTGCTCGCTTTCGAGGCGTCGTTTCGCCTCGGCTCGATGACGGCGGCGGCTCAGGAACAGGGCACCACGCAACCGGTGATCTCGCAGCGCATCCGCGTGCTGGAGGAGAGCATCGGCCGCGTGCTGTTCGATCGCACCGGCAGCCGCCTGGCGCCGACCGAGCAGGGCCGCTTCCTCTACGGCGAGTTGTCTGGCGCCCTCGCCAGCATCAACGCCGCGGTGGCCAAGCTGCGTGACGAGGCCCAGGCCGTCGAGCCGAACCTGTCGCTCGCCGCCAACTTCGGCTTCGCCCATGCCTGGCTGCTGCCGCGCTTGAGCGAGCTGCAGCGCGCCTTTCCGCGCTACCGCTTCGAGGTGACCCCGGTGGACTCCGACTCCGCCCTGGAAATGGCCGAGGCGGACATCGCCATTCGCTTCGGCCACCTGAGCAGCTGCCGGGCCAATGAGGTGCAGCTCGCGGCGGAAGTGGTGTTTCCCATCTGCAGTCCGGCGTTCGCCCGGCGCCATGGCCTGGCTGGCCACGTCGACGACAAAGTGCTGGCGCAGGTGCCGCTGCTGCACATGGACCAGAACAATCCGCGCTGGCTGGATTGGCCCCGCTGGTGCACGCTGGCCGGCCTCGCCCCCGTGGCGGACGCGGCGCGTTTCAAGTTCAACAACTATCCGTTGCTGCTCGGTGCCGTCCTGCAGGGCGAGGGCATGGCGCTAGGCTGGTCGGAGCTGGTGCAGCAGCCGATCGCCGAAGGGCGCCTGCTCGCCCTGCAGCCCAAGGTGGTCAGGGGCGACCACGGCTATCTGCTGGCGAGCAAGCACCGCAACAGCAGCCTGGTGCAGCCGGTCGTCGAGTGGTTGCAGGCGCAACTCGCCGAGACGGTGGCGGCGACCTGAGGACGCGTCCGGCCCCGGCCCGGGTCGGTTTCAGTCCAGCGATTCGTCGTCGCGGATCAGCACGTAGCTGCGGCCGTTGTCCGCGTCCACGCAGTCGTGCACATAGAACATCACCACCTCGCCCAGGCCCGGCATGGTCGCTACGTAGTCGCCGATTTCCGCGCTGAAGTAGGCCGCCGACGAGGGCTTGGCCTCGCATTCGATGGCGGCGGTCATGAACAGCTCGGGGGCGCTGTCGCCGCAGTACTCGTCGCGTTGCCGGGCATCCCACTCCTGCGGCGGCTGGAAGGAGCCGGTGAAGAGGATCTTGGCATCGCCCAGGTCGCGCTCCTCGGCGTCGGGATCGTTGTCGTCCGGGCGGTAGACCGTGCAGTCCTGGGCGTCCGGGTGGCTGAGGATGGCCTGGCGGGCGGCCAGGCGTTGCTGAGGGTCGAGCTGGGACATGGAGCGCTCCGCGGTCAGAGGGTCGGCTGCTGGGCAGGGTTGCCAGGGGCGCCACGTTACCGCTGTGCGCCTCTGCCGGGAAGGCTTAGCGCCAGTGCAATATCGGCCAGCCGACCTGTTCGGCGTGGGCGCGCAGCAATGGATCGGGGTTGACCGCGTGGGGCTGGCTGACCAGCTGCAGCAGCGGCAGGTCATTGCGCGAGTCGGAGTAGAAGTAGGCGCCGTCCAGGGTTTCGCCCTGCTGCTCGAGCCACTGCTGCAGGCGCGTGACCTTGCCCTCGCGGTAGGTCAGCACGCCCTGGGTGTAGCCGGTGTAGCAGCCGTGCTGCAGCTGCAGATCGATCGCCAGCACCTCGTCGATGCCGAGTCGCGCGGCGATGGCGCTGACCAGAAAGTGCGCCGAGGCGCTGATGACCAGGATGCGGTCGCCGGCGACGCGGTGCCTGGCCAGGCAACGGGTGGCGTCGCTGTAGAGCAGCGGCTCGATCACCTCCTCGACGAAGGGCTCGACGACGTAGGCCACTTCCTCGGCGCTGCGTCCGACCAGGGGCGAGAGGCTGAAGGCCATGTAGTCCTCCATGGCCAGCCGGCCTTCGGCGTAGAGCGCCATCAGCGCGTGGTCGCGGGCCAGGAAGCTGTCGCCATCGACCCAGCCGAGCTTGGCCATTTCGGCGCTCCACAGGCTGGCGCAGTCGCCGTCGATCAGGGTTTCGTCCAGGTCGAAGATTGCCAGGGCCATCAGGCCACCTCATGGATGGCGTGGGCGTCGATGTTCAGCGCGATGCGCTGGCCGCTGGCATGCATGTCGGCCGCCGAGCGGTTGAGCACGTCGACCAGCAGTTCGACGCCGCGGGCCTCGACGCGGTAGCGGATGACGTTGCCGAGCAGGCTGTGGCTGCGCACCAGGGCCTCGATCTCGCCCTGGGCGCCGAGGGCGATGGCCTCCGGGCGGATGGCGATGCGCCCGCCGACCGGGCGGCCGAGCAGGCGAGTGGCGGCCTCGGCATCCAGCAGGTTGTAGTTGCCGATAAAGCCGGCGGCGAAGGCGTCGACCGGCGCGGTGTAGAGCGTCTCAGCATCGCCGCTCTGGACGATCTGCCCAGCGTTCATCAGGAAGATGCGGTCGCTCATCACCAGCGCCTCCTCCTGATCGTGGGTGACGAAGATGGTGGTCAGGCCCAGCTCCTGCTGGATGCCGCGGATCTGCTCGCGCAGGTGCTTGCGAATCCGCGCATCCAGCGCCGACAGCGGCTCGTCGAGCAGCAGCAGGCGCGGCCGGGTGACCAGCGAGCGGGCCAGGGCCACGCGCTGGCACTGGCCGCCGGACAGCTGCTGCGGGTAGCGCGTGGCGAACTCGCCCAGTTCGACCATGTCCAGGGCTTCGCGCACGCGCCGGCCGCTCTCGTCCGCCTTGACCTGCTGCATGCGCAGGCCGAAGGCGACGTTTTCCTGCACGGTCATGTTGGGGAACAGCGCGTAGCTCTGGAACACCATGCCAATGCCGCGCTTCTGCGGCGCCAGCGGCACCAGGTCCTGGCCATCGAGGAGGATCCGCCCACCGTTGACCCCGGTCAGCCCGGCGATGCAGCGCAGCAGGGTGGACTTGCCGCACCCCGAGGGGCCGAGCAGGGTGACGAATTCGCCCTGGCCGATTTCGCAGTCGATATCGCTGAAGATCGGGGTCTGGCCGTAGCTTTTGTGCAGGCCTTGGATGCTCAGGAAACTCATGTCTTGTCCTTGTTCAGGCGGTTGGCGGCCCAGGTGAACACCAGCACGAAGAAGAAGTAGGAAATCACCAGCGCGCTGTTGAAGTGGCCGCTGCTGTTACGCATGTTGTTCAGGTACACCTGCAGGGTCTCGTAGCGCGTGCCCACCAGCAGGTTGGCGAAGACGAACTCGCCGAACAGGAAGCTGAAGGAGAGGAACAGCGAGACCATCAGGCCCTTGCGCAGGTTCGGCAGCACCACCAGGAAGGCCGCCTTCCAGGTGCTGGCGCCGAGCAGGTGGGCGGCGTCCATCAGGTCGCGCAGGTTGATCGCCTGCAGGTTGTTGGTGATCGCCCGGTACATGAAGGGCAGGGCGATGGTGAAGTAGCAGCCAATCAGGATCCACGGCGTGCCGACCATGGCCAGCGGCCCCGAGCCGTAGACCTGCAACAGGCCCACCGAGGACACCACCGGCGGCACCGCGAAGGGCAGCAGGATGAGGATGTTCATCAGGCCGTCGAGCCTGGGGAAGTGGTAGTGCACCACGAACAGCAGCGGCAGGATCAGCAGCACCGCCAGCAGCAGGGCGCCGAAGCACACCAGCAGCGACTGGCCGAAGGCGGCGAGAAAGCGCGCGTCGCTCCACAGCGCCAGGTACCACTTGAAGGTCAGGCCGTCCGGCAGGATGGTCGCGCCCCAGCTGGTGGACAGCGAGTAGAGCAGGGTGGCGGCCAGCGGCAGCAGCAGGATCACGAACAGCAGCCAGACCACTACCCGGTGATACAGCTCGCCGGGCTTGGCGTCAGCGCGAGACATGGTAGCTCCTCTTGAGCAGCAGCTGGTGGGCCACGGTGATCACCGCCATCAGGCCGACCAGCACCATGGCCAGGGCGCTGGCCAGGTCCGGGTTGAGCGAGATGTCGCCGGACACCAGCCCGGCGATGCGGATCGGCAGCACGTTGAAGTTGCCGGTGGTCAGGTAGTACACCGTGGCGTAGGCGCCCAGGGCGTTGGCCAGGAGGATGACGAAGGTGCCGAGCAGCGCCGGGGTCAGCACCGGCAGGCCGATGTGCCGCCAGTAGTCCCAGGTGCCGGCGCCGAGCAGGGCGGCCGACTCGCGCCAGTCCTCGCGCAGGGCGTCGAAGGCCGGGTACAGCAGCAACACGCCGAGGGGAATCTGGAAGTAGGTGTAGAGCACGATCAGGCCGGTCTTGGAGTAGAGGTTGAAGTCCTCGATGATGCCGATCTGCTTGAGCAGCAGGGTCAGCGCGCCGTTGAAGCCGAGCAGGATGATGAAGGCGAAGGCCAGCGGTACCCCGGCGAAGTTGCTGGTCATGTTGGAGAAGGCGATGACGAAGTCGCGCAGCTTGGAGTCCACCTGGCGCAGCGAATAGCTGCCGAGGATGGCGATGACGATGCCGAACAGGCTGGACCAGAAGGCGATCTGCAGGCTGTGCTTGATCGCCTGCAGGTAGAACCTGGAGCTGAATATCTTCTCGAAGTTGTCCAGGCCCCAGCCGTCTCCGACGCTCAGGCTGTGCACGGCGACCCACGCCAGCGGGGCGATCTGGAAGGCGATGAAGAATACGGCGAAGGGCAGCAGGCAGAGCAGGGCCAGCCATCTGCCCGGCACGCGCAGTCGAGCTGGCGGTGCGGCCACGCGCTCCGGCAGCAATGTGCCGGGGTGCTTCGGGGTGTTTTCCAGTGGCACGGTCATTTCAGCAGCTCGCGGCAGACGGGTTTGTCGTGAGGCACGCCGAGCAGCTCGCAGACGGTGCCGCACAGCTCGGTCTGCTTCGGCAGCGCCGCCTCGTCCAGGCTGAAGGCCTCGCCCAGCACGAACAGCGGTACTTCGCGCTCCTCGGGCAGCAGGCCGTTGTGCGAGCGGTCGTCGTTCATGCCATGGTCGGCGGTGACCAGCACCTGATAGCCGGCTTGCAACCAGCCCTGCAGGTAGTCGGCCAGGATGATGTCGGCGCGCCGTGCGCTGTTGCGGTATTGGGCGCTGTCGAGACCGTGCTTGTGGCCGGCGTCGTCGACGTTCATCGGGTGCACCAGAAGGAAGTTCGGCTGGTGGCGCAGGCGCAGGCTTTCCGCGTCGGCGAACAGGTGCGAGTCCGGGTAATGGTCGGCGTAGTAGAAATGGCCGTGCTGGATCGGCAGGTCGGGCGCCGCGGTATGGCGGTCGCGGGCCGCGACGAAGGGCGCGCGGTTGTACAGCTCGCTGATCCAGTGATAGGCCGCGGCGGCGGTGCTCAGGCCGGAGTCACGGGCGTAGTGGAAGATGCTGCGCTGGTTGGACAGGCGCACCACATCGTTGTGCACGATGCCGCTGTCGATCGGCGTCACGCCGGTGAGGATGCATTCATAGAGCGGCCGGGACAGCGAGGGCAGCTCGCAGTCGAGCTTGTACAGCGCGGCGCGCCCGGCTTCGCGGTAGGCCTGCAGGTGGCCCAGGGCATGGCGGGCGACCTGGTAATTCAGGCCATCCAGTACGACCAGGATGACGTTGTGTTTCATCGTTGCTGTTGACCCCATTGCGTTCGTTTGACGGCGCGCCGGAGGAACTGCCTCAAGGGCAGTCCCTCCGGCGCGTGCGGATGGCGAACGCGGCTTACTCCATATTGATGATCACGTGTTCCTGCCACAGCTGTGGCAGCGCCTTGGAGGTGGTCTCCCAGGCCGCGGCGTCCTTGATCGGCTGGACCTTGGCGTACTGCTCGTTGGGCAGCAGCTTGGCCTGCACTTCGGCCGGCAGGGTCAGGTGCTCGGCGCGGATCGGCCGGGCGTTGCCCTTGGCCAGGTTGATCTGCCCGGCGTCGCTGAGGATGTACTCGCGCGCCAGCTTGGCGGCGTTGGGGTGCTTGGCGTACTTGTTGATGATGGTGCTGTAGCCGGAGATCACCGAGCCGTCGGAGGGGATCAGCACTTCGAAGCGGCTCGGGTCGATCTGGTCGCGATAGCTCAGGCCGTTGAAGTCCCACACCACGCCGACCTCCACCTCACCCTTCTCCAGGGTCTGGATGGTCGGGTTGGACAGCGACAGGCGGCCCTGCTCGGCGATGCCGGCGAAGAAGTCCAGGCCCGGCTGGATGTTCTTCTCGTCGCCACCGTTGGCGATGGCCGCGGCCAGCACGCCATTCACCGCCTGGGCGGCGGCGCTGACGTCGCCGATGGCGACCTTGTACTGGCCGTTCTTCAGGTCGGCCCAGGAGGTGGGGATGTCCTTGACCAGCTTCTTGTTGACGATGAAGGCGATGGAGCCGGTATAGGCCAGCATCCAGTGGCCGTCCTGATCCTTGGCCCAGGCCGGGATCTGCTCCCAGGTGCTCGGCTTGAACGGCTGGGTCACGCCCTGCTGCACGGCGATGGGGCCGAAGGCGGCGCCGACGTCGCCGATATCGGCGGTGGCGTTGTCCTTCTCGGCGGCGAACTTGGCGATCTCCTGGGCCGAGCTCATGTCGGTGTCCAGGTGCTTGAGGCCGTACAGCCTGTTCAGATCCTCCCAGGTGTCCTTCCAGTTGGCCCAGCTGTCGGGCATGCCCACGCTGTTCACCTCGCCCTCGGCGCGGGCGGCCTGTTCCAGCGCTTGCATGTCCATGTCAGCGGCCATGGCCGAGGTGGCCAGGGCGATGGCCGAACCCATCAGTGAAGCCAGCAGCAATCGTTTCATTGGAAACTCCTTTGCGATGAGAGTGTTGGTCTAGATCAGCAGAGTCCGGGTCAATCTAGGCGGCGGAGGTGACAGTTTTATGTCCGCCGCGCGCGTGCGCATTTCCAGGCCGTTCGCCAGATTGGCGCTCATCTAGCGTAGACCATGGATTACCGGGCGCTTGGCCGGTTTGACGGCGATCTTTCCGGCTAACCCGGATGCTGCGATTGGCCTGTTGTCATCGACTGGTCATGCAGATTGCCTAGACTTGCAACAGACTCGCCGGACTCCAGCCCTGGAATCTTGGCGTCCGGGTCGAGCTGGACTAGGCCAAAGGGGAATCGTTGATGCGCGAAGAAGCGCCGCGTGCCGTCACCACCATCTGCCGTGCACTGGAAGAGCAGATCGAACATGGCTTGCTGCCCTCTGGCAGCAAGCTGCCGGCCGAGCGCAAGCTCAGCGAGCTGTTCGACACCACGCGCATCACCCTGCGCGAGGCGCTCGGCCAGCTGGAGGCGCAGGGGCTGGTCTACCGCGAGGAGCGTCGCGGCTGGTTCGTCTCGCCGCCGCGGCTGACTTACAACCCGCTGGTGCGCAGCCACTTCCATGCCATGGTCGGCGAGCAGGGGCGGGTGCCGGCCACCGAGGTGCTGAGTGCGCGGCTGATGCCGGCCAATGCGGAAATCTGCCAGCTGCTGGCGCTACCGGCGCTGTCCAGCGTCTACCAGATCCGCCGCGCCCGGCGCATCGACGGGCGCCTGGTGCTGTACGTCGAGCACTACCTCAACCCGGCCTATTTCCCGGGAATCCTGGGGTTCGACCTGACCCGCTCGCTGACCGAGCTGTACGAGCACGAGTACGGGGTGCGTTACGGCCGGGTGCGTTTCGACATGGTGCCGACCGCCCTGCACAGCGAGGCCGCGGCCGCGCTTAAGGTGGCCCTGGGCAGCCCGGCGCTGCGCATCGTGCGGGTCAACCGTGACCAGCACGGCCGGCTGATCGACTGCGACCTGGAGTTCTGGCGCCACGACGCCCTGCATGTGAGCGTCGAGGTGCCGGAGTAGCGCCGCCGGCTCAGGGCAGTTCGGCGCTGGCGTAGAAGGCGGTGAGCACCTTGACCAGGTGCGCCAGGTCCTGGCTGCCGGCCAGCTCGCGGATCGAGTGCATGGCGAAGGTCGGCAGGCCGATGTCGACGGTGCGCACGCCCAGCTGGCCGGCGGTGAGCGGGCCGATGGTCGAACCGCAGCCCATGTCGCTGCGGGTGACGAAGCTCTGCACCGGCACTTCGTTCTCCAGGCACAGGTGGCGGAAGAAACCGGCCGTTTCGCTGTTGGTGGCGTAGCGCTGGTTGCTGTTGATCTTGATCACCGGGCCGGCGTTGAGCTTGGGCCCGTGGTTCTCGTCGTGCTTGTCCGGGTAGTTGGGGTGCACGGCGTGGGCATTGTCGGCGGAGACCAGCAGCGAACGCTGGATGCAGCGCACGAAGGCATCGCCCTCCGGCAGCACCCGGCGCAGCACCTGCTCGAGCATCGGCCCGTCGGCGCCGCAGGCGGAGGTGGAGCCGACCTCCTCGTGGTCGTTGCACACCAGCACGCAGCTCTCGGCGTCCGGGGCGGCCAGCAGCGCCTGCAGGCCGGCGTAGCAGGACAGCAGGTTGTCCAGGCGGGCGCCGGCGATGAAGTCGCGATTGAGGCCGATCACCGCGGCGGCCTGGGTGTCGTAGAAGCTCAGCTCGTAATCCAGCACCGCATCGGCGCTCAGGCCGTGTTCGCTGGCCAGCTGGTCGGCCAGCAGGGCGCGGAAGTCCGCCGCCTCGCTGCCGGTGAGCTGGGCCAGGATCGGCGGCAGCTCGGTCTGCGCGTTGATGTTCCAGCCCTGGTTGGCCTCGCGGTTGAGGTGGATGGCCAGGTTGGGGATCACCGCGATCGGCGCCTGGAAGTCGATCAGCTGGCTCTGCACCTTGCCGCTCTCGCGGAAGGTCACCCGTCCGGCCAGCGACAGGTCGCGGTCGAACCAGGGGGTGAACAGTGCGCCGCCGTAGACTTCCACGCCGAGCTGGAAGAAGCCCTGGCGCTGCAGCTCCGGATGGGGCTTGACCCGCAGGCAGGGGCTGTCGGTGTGGGCGCCGACCAGGCGCAGGCCACCCTCGACGGGCGGACGCTGGCCGAGCTTGAAGGCGATGATCGAGGAGTCGTTGCGGGTCACGTAATAACGGCCGCCGGCCTCGGTGTGCCAGGAGGCGCGTTCGTCCAGTGGCTGGAAGCCGGCTGCCTGCAGGCGCTGGGCGAGGGCGGCGGTGGCATGAAAGGGCGTCGGCGAGGCCTTGAGGAAATCGATCAGGCCTTGGTTCAGTTCTTCGCGCATGGGGCACTCCTGGCGGCAATGCGCGGAGTTTATCGGATTTGTCGCCGGCATTGGCGCGGCCTGTGTCTCGCCAGCGTCCGCCATGGCCGAGATTGGATGGGGTGGGCTCAGGCCGGGATGCTGACCAGGCTGAGCAGCTGGCCGTCGCACTCGGCGAACTGGCCCTGCAGCTCGCTGCCGGCCGGCCAGTCGGCGCCCAGGTCGATCAGCAGGCGTAGGCGCGCGCGGCCGTCGTCCTGGCAGTTCAGCAGCTCGGCGTCGTGGAAGTAGAAGCGGCGCAGCACCAGGGGGTAGAGCGCCTTGAACAGGCTTTCCTTGAGCGAGAAGGTCAGGCTGACGCGCCAGGCGCGCTGCTCGGCGGGCAGCGACTGGAGCCGGTGCAACTCGGTCGGGGTGAGGATCTCCGCGGCCAGCCGCTCGGCGCGCGCGCTCGCCAGGGGGGGCTCGATATCCAGGCCCAGGCCGCGCCAGGCGCTTCTGTGCGCCACCAGGGCAGCGGCCCAGCCGTGGCCGTGGCTGATCGAACCGACCACCCCAGCCGGCCATTGCGGTGCCCGGTCGGCGCCGACCGCGGGAACCTGCGGCTGCCCGGTCAGGCGGCGCAATGCCTCGCGCGCGCACAGGCGGCCGGCCAGGTATTCGGCCTGGCGTTTGGCCACTCCGCGCACCGGGGCGATGGCGCAGCGGCTGAAGTCCTCGCCATCCAGGCGCTCGGCGCTAAAGCTTGTGCTGAGCAGGTGCACGCCAGGCAGCGCGTGCGGCAGAGGCCAGCGGTCGCTCAGCGGGGTGCAGCAGGACGGCAGGTAGGGTTCGCTCATGCCGGCATTCTGCCGGGAGCCGCCGGCGGCCGCCAGCCGCCCGGGTGGTTACATTTCTTTGCAAAAGCGCAACAAAGCTAAACGGATAGTCGCTCGGGCATTTGCCAGACTGGCGCCGCGTTTCTTCGGGGACGCAGGTGAGGTTGTAGTTGGTGCCGGTGTCCGCCGGCCCCGACCTTTTCTCAGATTCGAGTACGGGAGCCCGTTTGGGCTCCCGTTTTTTTTGCGCGGCTGCCTACCGGCCCCGCCGGGCAGGCTGCCGCATTGGCTGGGGGCGCTGCACCGCTGCGTGCCTATACTTGCCCAATGAGTAGCCGCGCGGGTGTGCCTGTGAATCGCCGGCAGGCCTGTGCCAACGATGACCCTGCTCACCGTTCGCGGGCGGGGTGAATAGGCTGGGAGGCGAATGATGAGTTTGCCGGGCCTCGTCTGGACAGATCTGCGCAGCGACACCCATGAGCCCAGTCCTGTCGGCGAGTTGAAGGCGCATTTTCGGCTGCATCATCTGGTCGGAACCGCGAGCCTCATGCAGGACATCGATCAGCACGCGCCGCTGCTGGCCTGCTTCGAGTACGACTACCCGAATCTGCCTGGCTTGAAGGCGCTGCGTGCGACCAAGCGTGCCTATCCCGCCCTGCCCATTCTGATGCTCACCGTCCATCATTCCGAGGCGCTGGCGGTGTGGGCGTTTCGCACCCGGGTCTGGGATTACCTGGTCAAGCCCGTCTCGGCCGAGGAGCTGTGGCGACGGATCAGGCAGCTGCTGTCGGTGTTGCCGGCCAACCCGGACGCTGCCCGGCGGATCGCCATGCCCGCGCCGCTGATTCCCCGGGAGGCGCGCATCGGCGCTCCAGGCCCGACGGAGCGGCTGACCCAGCAGGCGCTGACCTATGTTCAGCGCCACTATGGTGAAGTGCTGCGCCTGGAGGATGTCGCCGGCTGCTGCCGCATGAGCGTCTATGAATTCAGCCGTTGCTTCAAACGCGTGTACGGGCTGACCTTCCGCGAATACCTGTGTCGCTACCGGCTGCAGCGCTCCCTGGAGATGCTGCTCAACTCCCACGCCAGCATTGCCGAGGTGGCCATTGCCGCCGGCTTCCGCAACCCCTCGCACTTCTCCCGGCTGTTTCACCAGCGAATCGGGGTCACCCCGTCCGAATACCGGATGAGCCCGCCCGATGGTCGCCTCCTTCCAGAAGACGCATAGCGTTACGCAATCAAAGTAAAGTCAGACTTTAGTCTGAAGCCCATACTTGCACCCGACAGTAGTCGACCGCCTCGCGGGCTTCTGCTGTCGCTCCTGCCTTTCCGGTGTAGAGAGGCGGAGCAACTTTTTGGCTATGTCTGCTGTGGGAGGAAGCGAACCCGAAGGCTGGGGCTTTGCGGAGAGAAGGAGGACACCATGTTCACTCACTGGTTGAAAATCTACTCGGTGCCACTGGCCCTGGGAATCGCCGGCGCAGGGCTGTATGCCGGCGCGGCAAATGCAGGCACCTGCGAACTGGCCGACGCCAATCGGGATACCGGTTGGATGCTGACCTTCGATGACGCTCAGGTGAGCAATTGTGTATTCACCGGCAATGCCGGCACCGGGCGCAACAAGGGCACCCTCGACCTGACCCTCAACATCGCCAGCGCCAAGCCGATCGACATCGGTTTCGTCCAGGAGGTGGCGCCTGCCGAGGACAGCTTCGGCCTGCGCATCACCTGGAACCTGACCGTCAACAACAACTATCAGGTGCTGCGTGGCATTCGCGGACGGGCGTTCGATAACACGGAAAAACTCGACGACGACGAGAACGAGTTTGTCGAGAATGCACACCCAGGCTTCGCCCACTTCCACAACGACGGCACGTTCAACCCCGGACCCTTCGTAGGGGCCGAGGATTGCGACTGCGAGTCGGACCGTGATTTCAAGATCAAGGGCGAAGATCATGGCGTGTTCTCGCTCGGCACCGGTACCGTCACCGGGATCGGCGTGCACCAGATCCAGGAGCAGGGCCGCGTGCGCAGCTTCTCGGTTAGCGTCGAGCCACTGGAAGCCGAGGTGAAATAGCGGGCCACCGGCCAGGCGGCGCGCTCCTCGGCCACCAGGCCATGCCAGGAGGACAAGTGCGCTGGGGCGCATGATCGAATAGTCCCGCAATGCTGCTGGTCACGCAGCTTGCGGGATACTTGTCTGGCCGTCGCGACGGCTTCGCGGGGCTTCAGGCCAGTTTCATCACCAGCATGCCGAACAGGATCAGCCCGCAGGCCAGCAGGCGGATCGCGGGCAGGCTTTCCTTGAGCCACAAGCTGCCGATCAGCAGGGCGAACAGCACGCTGGATTCGCGCAGCGCCGAGACCAGCGCCACCGGCGCCTGGGTCATCGCCCAGATGACGATGCTGTAGGCCGCCAGCGACAGCGCGCCGCCGGCCAGGCCGCCTTTCCAGTGCGGCCCCAGGCGCAGGAACGCCCGCGGCCCACGGGTTGCCGCGACCACCAGGGCCATGACCACGCCACTGACCGTGAACAGCCACATCGAGTAGGACAGGGCGTCCTGGTTGTGGCGCGCGCCGACTGCGTCGGACAGGGTGTAGCCGGCGATGAAGCAGGCGGTCATCAGCGCGCTGAACAGCATGGGCGCATTCAACGCGGCCGCCCGCTGGCTGCCGCGCAGGGCCATCAGCCAGATGCCGGCGACCAGCGTCAGCAAGCCGAGCCACTGCCCGGCCGGCAGGCTGTCGGCCAGCAGGGTGACCGACAGCAGGGCGACGAGCAGCGTCGAGCTGCCGCGGGAGATCGGGTAGACCTGGCCCAGGTCGCCATATTGGTAGGCGC
This sequence comes from Pseudomonas sp. LPB0260, assembly GCF_013388395.1. NCBI lineage: Bacteria > Pseudomonadati > Pseudomonadota > Gammaproteobacteria > Pseudomonadales > Pseudomonadaceae > Pseudomonas > Pseudomonas sp. LPB0260. The sequence continues at coordinate 2,735,457 of NZ_CP058247.1, forward strand.
GGGCGAGAAAGCTGTTGTAGCCGATATGCAGCAGGGCGGAGAGGGCGATCCACGGCCAGGCCGCGGCCTGGGGAAAGGCCACGAAGGGCAGGGCGCAGAGGGCCACCGCGCCGGCGGCGATCTGGATCAGGCAGGCGGTGAGAAAACGATCGAGGCCGATCTTGAGCAGGGCGTTCCAGCCGGCATGCAGGGCGGCGGCGGCCATCACGGCGAGAAATACGGAGGTTTCCAAGCGGCTTCTTCCTTGTACCAGTGGCGCCCTGCAACGTGGCAATACTGCCACAGGCGCCGGGTATCGGTCGTCCTTCTGTGTCGGGTCGGAAGGCGCGGAATAGAGCGATGGCTGTGGCGGCCGGGGGCCGTGAGGGCGTGGCTCCATGCTAGGCTTGCGCCGCGGCCTGCCTGTGGCCGGATTTGCGAGCCCCTGCGATGTCTACCTCCCCTGTCAGCGCGCACCTGCAGCGCGGTACCGGCGCCTATCGGCGCGCCACCCTGGCGCTGTTCTGCGCCGGCTTCGCCACCTTCGCCATGCTCTATTGCGTGCAGCCGCTGCTGCCACAACTGGCCGCCGAGTTCTCGGTGTCGGCCGCGGCCAGCAGCCTGGCCCTGTCCCTGGCGACCCTGAGCCTGGCGCTGTGCCTGCTGGTGTCCGGCGCCCTGGCCGAGAGCTGGGGGCGCAAGCCGGTGATGGCCGCCGCCCTGGCCCTGGCCAGCGTGCTGGGGCTCGGCTGTGCCCTGGTCGAAAGCTGGGACTACCTGTTGCTGTTGCGGGCGCTGCTCGGCCTGGCCCTGAGCGGCCTGCCGGCGCTGGCCATGGCCTATGTCGGCGAGGAGTTCGACCCGGCGGCACTGCCCGCGGCGATGGGCCTGTATATCGGCGGCACGGCGCTCGGCGGCCTGCTCGGCCGCCTGCTCGCCGGCGTGCTCAGCGACCTCGGTGGCTGGCACCTGGCCCTCGGCGGCATCGCCGGGCTGGGGCTGCTGGCCCTGGCGCTGTTCCTCTGGCTGCTGCCGCCCTCCCGGCATTTCCAGGCCCAGCCGCTGTCGCTGCGCGGACTGCTCGGCAACTTCGCCAAGCACCTGGGCAACGCCGAGCTGCGCAGCCTGTTCCTGCTCGCCTTCCTGCTGATGGGCGGCTTCGTCGCGCTGTTCAACTACATCGGCTTTCGCCTGGCCCGGGCGCCGTTCAACCTGTCGCCGAGCGCCATCGGCCTGCTGTTCAGCGTCTACCTGCTGGGGATCTTCAGCGCCGGCTGGGCCGGTCGGCTGGTGCCGCGCTTCGGTGCGCGCCGGGTGCTGCAGGGCGGCATCGGCATCATGCTGCTCGGCGTGGCACTGTGCGCCACGCCCTGGCTGGGGGTGGTGGTGAGCGGCCTGGCGCTGTTCACCCTGGGCTTCTTCGCCGCCCATGCGGTGGCCAGCGGCCAGGTCGGCCAACGCGCCCAGGGCGCCAAGGCCCAGGCCTCGGCGCTGTACCTGTGCGCCTACTACCTGGGCTCCAGCCTGGTCGGCTATGTCGGCGGCTACGTCTGGCAGCACGGCGGCTGGCTGCCCCTGCTGGCGGTGCTGACGAGCCTGTTCCTGCTGGCCGCCTGGGGCGCGCGGCGCCTGTGACGGGCCGCGTCGGCGGCTAGTGTTCCTGGGCCCGGTAGGCGCCGGGGGTCAGTCCGGTCCACTTCTTGAACGCGCGGTGAAACGCCGAGGGCTCGGAAAAACCCAGCTGCTCGGCGATCGCCTGGATCGACAGCTCGTCGCGGCCCAGCTGGTAGATCGCCAGGTCGCAGCGCAGCTGGTCCTTCAATTCCTGGAAGCTCGAGCCTTCCTCGCGCAGGTGGCGGCGCAGGGTTGGCGGGCTCAGGTGCAGTTGGCGGGCGATGCCGTCCAGGTCCGGCCAATGCCGGCAGTCGCGGCCGAGCAGGCGGCGGATCTGGCCGGTCAGGCTGTCGCCGCCGTCGGGGCGCGCCAGCAGGTCGGCCGGCGAGCGCTCGAGGAAGTGCTTGAGCGTGCGTTCGTCCTGCAGCAGCGGCATCGTCAGGTAGCGGGCGTGGAACAGCAGGCAGCTGGCGTCGGCGTCGAAGCGCCGGGGGCCGGGGAACAGCAAGGCATATTCGCCGGCGTGGGCCGGTGCGGCATAGGCGAAACGGCTCTGCTCCAGGCGGATGCGCTGGCCGATCAGCCAGCTGCCGAGGCGGTGCCAGATCACCAGCAGGCTCTCCAGCAGGAAATGGTCCGGGTCCCACAGGCTGGCGTCGTCCACGCTCAGGCGCGCCCAGTCGCCCTCGCGCTCGAGGCGGATGCGCGGCGCCTCGGGGAACAGCCCGTAGAACAGCGCGCCGCGGCTCAGGGCCTTGTCCAGGGTGCGGCAGTGGATGATCGCGTGGCACATCATGGCGAAGGTGCCGCGCCTGCTGCGCAGGCGCGCCAGGCCCAGGTACTCGTCGTCGAGTCGCTCCCAGAGCAGCTGCATCAAGCGGGCGAACTGCTCGGGAGCGATGCGCGCGCGCGGCTCGTCGAGCAGTGCCGGCTGGATGCCCGCCTGGCGCAGCAGCGCGGCGCCGTCCAGGCCCTGGCGCACGCCACCGCGCAGGGCGGCGCGGACGAAGTGGCTGGCGATGGTGCGTTCGCGCATGGGCAGGCTCCTGTTCAGGCCGCCGATGGTAGGCAGGCTGACCGCGGCAGGACAAGCCGGGCGAGCGAATGGGTCAATCGAGGCCGAGCGCCTGGGTCATTGAGCCGCCTGCCGGCGTTGCCTACTCTGCAGGGCTACTGGCCCGGGATATGGGCGCGTTCGCGCCGGCCCGGCCCCTGCACTGTCGCCACCGGCACCGCCCAGTCCGGCCGCTGATCCGAGGAGCTGAAATGAACGGCCCGCTGTCCTCCCTGAAAATTCTCGATTTCTCCACCCTGCTGCCGGGGCCGTTCGCCACCCTGTTGCTCGCCGACATGGGCGCCGAGGTGTTGCGCGTCGAGTCGCCCAGCCGCATGGACCTGGTGCGTGTGCTGCCGCCCCACGATGGCGGCGTCTCGGCCAGCCACGCCTATATCAATCGCAACAAGCGCAGCATTGCCCTGGACCTCAAGCGCGCCGAGGCGGTGGACATGGTCAAGCAGCTGGTGGGCGAGTACGACATCGTCCTCGAGCAGTTCCGCCCCGGGGTGATGGACAAGCTGGGGGTCGGCTATGCGGCGCTCAAGGCGATCAACCCGCGGCTGATCTACGTGTCGATCACCGGCTATGGCCAGACCGGGCCCTACAAGGACCGAGCCGGCCACGACATCAACTACCTGGCCCTGGCCGGCCTCGCCAGCTATAGCGGCCGGCGCGACAGCGGTCCGCTGCCCCTGGGCGTGCAACTGGCGGATATCGCCGGCGGCTCGTTGCACGGGGTGATGGGCCTGCTGGCGGCGGTGATCCAGCGCCAGGTCACGGGGCAGGGGCAGCAGGTCGACGTGAGCATGACCGACTGCGCCTTCAGCCTGCACGGCATGGCCGGGGCCGGCTACCTGGCCGCCGGCGTCGAGCCGCAGATGGAAAGCCAGGTGCTCAATGGCGGCAGCTTCTACGATTACTACCGCACCCGCGATGGGCGCTGGCTGTCGGTCGGCAGCCTGGAACCGCAGTTCATGCAGCGATTCTGCGCGGTCATCGGCCGCCCCGAACTGGCCGGGCGTGGGCTGTCGGCCGATCCCGCCGAGCAGCGAGCGCTCAAGCGCGAGATCGAAGCCGAGATCGCCAGGCGTGACTTCGCCGAATGGAACCGGCTGTTCGCTGCCGAGGATGCCTGCGTCGAGCCGATGCTGAACCTCTCCGAGGCCGTCGAGCATCCCCAGCTCAAGGCCCGTCAGCTGATCACCGAGGTGCCGCGCGACGATGCGCCGGCGCAGAAGCAGATCGCCTGCCCGATCAAGTTCTCCGGCGGACTGCCCGCACCGCGGCACATCGGCGCCGCGCTCGGCGCGCACACCGATCAGGTGCTGAGCGAACTGGGCTATGCGCCGGAACGGATCGCCGAACTCAGGGCCAGCAAGGTCATCGCCTGAGGTTTTTGCGAGCGAAGCCGCCACGGCGCGCGCACGCCGAACGGCTCCTCCAGCTGGCCGCCACGGGCCGAAAGTGGCCGCTGCGGCCCTGCACTATACTTTTGCAGGCGCTGCCCCCGGCAGTGCCGACGCGGGCTTGCGCCGTTGGGGGATAGGCCGAGATTGATTGCAGGCCGCTGTTGCTCAGTGCGGCCCGGGCCTTGCCCGGTGCCAACGCAGACAGGATGAAAAGACAATGGCAATTGCAATTATCTTGATTCTAATCGTCGTCGCGTCGGTGCTGTTCCACCTGCTCAGCCCCTGGCACCTGACCCCCGCGGTGTCCAACTGGGGGTCGATAGACACCACGCTGCTGATCACCCTGGTAATCACCGGAATCTTCTTTGTCGCCGTGACCCTGTTCATGGCGGTGGCGCTCATCCGCTTCCGTCATCGCGAGGGCCGGCGGGCGGCCTATGAACCGGAAAACAAGAAGCTCGAGTGGTGGCTGATCGGCGTCACCAGCGTCGGCATCGTCGGCATGCTGACCCCGGGGCTGGTGGTTTACGACGACTTCGTCAGGGTGCCCGAGGAGGCTCATGAGCTGGAGGTGGTCGCCCAGCAGTGGCAGTGGGCATTTCGTTTTCCCGGTGCCGACGGCCAGCTGGGCAAGTCGGACGTCAAGCATATCGACGCCGGCAACCCCCTCGGGATCGACCCCGGCGACCCGGCCGGGCAGGACGATGTACTGGTCAAGAGCAACGAAGTGCGCCTGCCTCTCGGCCGCCCGGTCAAGGTGCTGCTGCGTTCCAAGGACGTGCTGCACAATTTCTATATCCCGCAGATTCGCAGCAAGATGGACATGGTTCCGGGCATGGTCTCCTACTTCTGGTTCACCCCGACCCAGACCGGCAAGTACGAGGTGCTCTGCGCCGAATACTGTGGCGTTGGCCACTACAACATGCGCGGCTTCCTGCGCGTCGAGCCACCGGCGGCGTTCGAGCAATGGCTCGCCGCCCAGCCGACCTTCGCCCAGTCCCTGGCTACGGCGGCCAGGCCGGGCCGGGACGACCTGCTGGAGCAGGGCCGTATCCTCGCCCAGAGCCATGGTTGCCTGGCCTGCCACAGCCTGGATGGCAGCGCCAGCCTCGGGCCAGGCTGGCTGGGGCTGTATGGCAAGACCGAGACCCTGGCCGACGGCAGCAGCGTCGTCGTCGATGAGGCCTATTTGAAGGAGTCGATCATCGACCCCAAGGCCAGGATGGTGCAGGGCTATCCGCCGGTGATGGTCGCCTATGCGTTTGCCAAGGACGAACTGGACGCCCTGGTCGCGTTGATCAAGTCGCTGAGCGGTGTGCCGGCCGCCGAACCCACGGGGGACGATGGCGCGGCAGGGGGTACGGTCCGCCACGGGCGCCAGGTGGCCGAGTCCCTCGGCTGCCTGGCGTGCCACAGCCTCGACGGCAGCCCAAGCGTCGGGCCGGGCTGGCAGGGGCTGTATGGCAAGACCGAGACCCTGGCCGACGGCACCCAGGTGCGGGTCGATGAGGCCTACCTAAAAGAGTCTATCCTTAACCCCAACAGCCAGGTCGTCAGAGGCTACGCGCCGATGATGCCGGCCTATGCCCCGAGCGACGAGGAGTTGCAGGCGCTGATCGCCCTGATCGGCTCCCTGACGGACAGCGATGCTGATGCCGGCAAGGTGGAGTCGGGAGAGTAGCCCCGGGCGCTCCCCCCGAACTTCACAGGAGGGTGATTCGATGGCCTATGCGGAGCAAGCCGAGACAGCGCTGCTTCACGAGCCGAAAAGCTTCCTGACCCGCTACATCTGGAGCCAGGACCACAAGGTCATCGCCATTCAATATGCGCTGACGGCGATCTTCGTCGGCCTCATCGCCCTGGTGCTGTCCGGCCTGATGCGCATGCAGATCGGCTTCCCCGGCAGCCTCGAATTCATGGACGCCAGCGCCTATTACCAGGCCATGACCATGCACGGCATGATCATGGTCATCTATCTGCTCACCGCGCTGTTTCTCGGCGGTTTCGGCAACTACCTGATCCCGCTGATGGTCGGCGCCCGGGACATGGTATTCCCCTACGTCAACATGCTCAGCTACTGGTTCTACCTGCTCTCGGTGATCGTCCTGCTGGCCAGTTTCTTCGTCCCGGGCGGCCCCAGCGGCGCCGGCTGGACCCTCTATCCGCCCCAGGCCATCACCGCGGGTTCGCCGGGCACCGAGTGGGGTATCGTGCTGATGCTGGTGTCCCTGGCGATCTTCATCGTCGCCGCCACCATGGGTGGCCTCAACTACGTGACCACGGTGCTGCAGGCGCGCACCCACGGCATGACCCTGATGCGCATGCCGCTGTCGGTGTGGGGCATCTTCATGGCCTCGATCCTCGCCTTGCTGGCGTTCCCGGCCCTGTTCGTCAGCGCGGTGATGATGCTGTTCGACAAGTTGCTGGGCACCAGCTTCTTCATGCCGGCGATTGTCTCCCTGGGCCAGGCGCTGGATCACCAGGGCGGCAGCCCGATCCTGTTCCAGCACCTGTTCTGGTTCTTCGGCCACCCGGAGGTGTACATCGTCGCGCTGCCGGCCTTCGGCCTGGTTTCCGACCTGATCAGCACCCATGCGCGCAAGAACATCTTCGGCTACCGCATGATGGTCTGGGCCATCGTGGCGATCGGCGTGCTCAGTTTCGTGGTCTGGGCGCACCACATGTACGTCAGCGGCATGAACCCCTACTTCGGCTTCTTCTTCGCCACCACCACCCTGATCATCGCCGTGCCCACCGCGCTGAAGGTCTACAACTGGGTACTGACCCTGTGGCGTGGCGACATTCACCTGACCGTGCCCATGCTGTTCGCCCTGGCGTTCATCGTCACCTTCGTGGTCGGTGGCCTGACCGGCTTGTTCCTTGGCAACGTGATCGTCGACATCCCCCTGTCGGACACCTATTTCGTGGTCGCCCACTTCCACATGGTCATGGGGGTCGCGCCCATCCTGGTGGTGTTCGGCGCCATCTATCACTGGTACCCGAAAATCACCGGGCGCCTGCTCGAGGACCGCCTGGGCAAGCTGCATTTCTGGATCACCTTCCTCGGCACCTATGCCATCTACTTCCCCATGCACTACCTGGGCTTCCTGGGCATGCCGCGGCGCTACTACGCCTACGAGAACTACGAGTTCATTCCGCAATCGGCCCAGGACCTCAATGCCTTCATCACGGTGGCCGCGCTGACCGTCGGCGTGGCCCAGCTGTTGTTCCTGTTCAACCTGGCCTGGAGCCTGTTCAAGGGCAAGCCGGCCGGGGCCAACCCCTGGGGCGCCACCAGCCTGGAGTGGCTGACCCCGGACACGCCGCCGCGACACGGCAACTGGGGCGCCAGGCTGCCGGTGGTGCACCGCTGGGCCTATGACTACAGCATGCCGGGCGTCGAGCAGGACTTCGTGCCGCAGACGGTGTCGGATGAGGAACTCAAGCAGTGGTGCCAGCGTGACGGCGCCGACCGGCAGGAGGGCGCCAGGCCATGAGCGGGCTGCTGTTGCGCGACGCGACCGGAGGCGACCCGGGCGGCAGCTGGGGCCACGTGCCGCGCCAGTTGCCGGGCGTCGACGAGGCCCGGGCACGCACGGCCCGGGTCGGCCTGCGCCTGTTCCTGGCGGTGGTCAGCTCGCTGTTCCTGTTGTTCCTGATCGCCTTTATCGTCCGTTCGCAAGTGCCCGACTGGCAGCCCCTGACCGAGCCGCTGGCGCCCTTGGCCCAGCCCTGGCAGCTGTGGCTGAACTCGGCCTTTCTGCTCGCCGCCAGCATCGCCTTGCAATGGGCGCGGGTGGCGATCAGGCGCGGGCAACCGGCGGCGACGAGCCTGGGTTTCGGGCTGGGCGGGCTATTCGCCCTGGCCTTCCTGATTGGCCAACTGTGGGTCTGGCAGCAGTTCGCCGCCTGGGGCTATGGCGTGGCGGGCAACCCGGCCAACAGCTTCTTCTTCCTGCTGACCGGACTGCATGGCCTGCACCTGCTGGGCGGGCTGGTCGCCTGGGGGCGAACCCTGGGCAAAATGCTGCGCCGAGCGCCGGCCAGGCAGCTGCAGAGCAGTGTGGAGTTGTGCGCCATCTATTGGCACTACCTGCTGGGCCTCTGGCTGCTGCTGTTCGCCCTGCTGACCAGCACGCCGGCAACCTATCAAGCCATCGCTGCGTTCTGCGGTTTGAGGTGATGCCATGGCCATCCAGTCGCACCCGTCAGGTGAACCCCGTGGATCAACGCTGAAGCCCGCCGAGGGTTCGGCGCCGGGTTGGCCGGGTATCGTCGATGACTGGGCCTCGGACAAGGATGCGTTCAAGCAGGTGTCCTGGGGCAAGGCGATGATGTGGATCTTCCTGCTCAGCGATACCTTCGTGTTCACCTGCTTCCTCACCGGCTACATGTCGGTGCGCATCAGTGCCACCGAGCCCTGGCCGCACGCCAGCGAGGTGTTCGCCCTGACCATAGCCGGTGCCGAGATCCCGCTGATCCTGATCGCCATCATGACCTTCGTTCTGATCACCAGCAGCGGCACCATGGCCATGGCGGTGAACTTCGCCTACCGGCGCGACCGCGCCAAGACCGCCGCGCTGATGCTGGTCACCGCGGCCCTCGGGCTGACCTTCGTCGGTATGCAGGCCTTCGAGTGGAGCAAGCTGATCAGCGAGGGCGTCAGACCCTGGGGCAACCCCATGGGCGCCGCACAGTTCGGCGCAAGTTTCTTCATGATCACCGGTTTTCACGGTCTGCACGTGTCGATCGGGGTGATCTACCTCAGCATCGTGGCGCTGAAGGTGCTGCGCGGAGACTACGAGCGCTCCGGCAACTACCAGATCGTCGAGATCGCCGGGCTCTACTGGCACTTCGTCGACCTGGTGTGGGTGTTTATCTTTGCATTCTTCTATCTATGGTGACCTTCTAGAGGAGCCCGGGCGATGGCACATGCACAGGGCCAGCAACATCCGATCGGCCTGTATTTGAAGATATGGGGGCTGCTGTTCGTCCTCAGTACGCTGTCCTACCTGGTCGACTACTTCCATTTCGTCGGCTACCTGCGCTGGTCGCTGATCATCATCTTCATGCTGCTCAAGGCGGGACTGATCGTGGCGATCTTCATGCACATGGCCTGGGAGCGGCTGGCGATGGTCTACGCCATATTGGTGCCGCCGCTGTGCCTGCTGGTGCTGGTCGGGCTGATGGCCGCCGAGGCGGACTACATCTTTCTGAGTCGGGAATTGTTCTTCGGCCACTGACGCGCCTCCAAGGTGACCGCGTGGGTCACCCAGGGAAGGCTGGCGGCGGGCAGGCTAGATGGTGCGCTTGAACTGGTGCCACTTCTGCTGCCAGGCGACTATCCAGTGTGGCGAAGCGGCGCCGGTGCCGGCATCGACCAAGGACGGATGATGCTGGATGACGCGATCCAGAATCGACTCCTGCTCCGGCTCGACATCGACGAAGAACACGTGTTTGCCTTCCTTGAGCTTCTGCCGGAAGCCGCGGAAGTGGGCGTTCGGCACCTGGATGCCGAAGAAGCCGCCTTCCCAGGTGCAGAAGCCGAACAGCACGATGGCCAGGAAGATGAAGGGAACCCAGCCGGCCGCGGACTCGGTCCAGCCCAGCAGGTAGGCACCGCCGAGTACCACGGCGGCCAGCACCGCACCGATCGCCGCGCCGATTTCACCGGAGTGCACCACGTCCTGCTTCATGAAGGAGGGCACCTCGTGCAGCTGGTGATGCTCCACGTCGGCGTCCTTCTCGCTGAGTACATGGATCTGTTCGGTACTGATGCCGCTGGCTTCCAGCTCGTTTTCAACGGTTTCAAGATCGTCGAGATCGTCACTGATGTAATAGTGTCGATTCATGACACACCTCCCATCTAGTGTTTGCCCCAGATCCCCGCCATCTAGAAGCCGATAGGTGAAAAATCGCAGTGGGTGCTCGCCGCCGTGGAACCGGTTGCGCATCTGCTGCAGTCGACCAAAAGTATAGCACCGCAGACTCGGCGCCCCTGCCGCCCCCAGCCGCCGGGGCAGGCCCGGCCATCGTCGCCCCTGCTTGTGGCTCTCGGGCCGGAAATTGCGCGGTTGCGGCTGGTCGTGGTTGCCGGCTGCGCAGTTGGCTGGACCGGACCGATCTGCCACGGCGAGGCGGCCAGGGGCCGCTAAACTTGCCTGAGGTGCAAATCTTTGGAGGTCAGCCAATTCATGCCAGCCAAGTTCAGCGCCATGCGCGCCGATATCGCCACCCTGTCTGTGGACGCCATAGTCAATGCCGCGAACAGCGCCTTGGCTGGAGGAGGCGGCGTCGACGGTGCCATTCACCGTGCCGCCGGACCGGAGTTGTCGCAGGCCTGCCGGCAGCTGGGGGGCTGTCCGACCGGAGAAGCCAGGCTTACCCCGGGCTTCAATCTGCCGGCCAGGTACGTCATCCACACCGTCGGCCCGGTCTGGAACGGCGGCGAGCGGGGCGAACCGGAACTGCTGGCGGCCTGCTACCGCAACTCGCTGGCGCTGGCGGCCAGCCATGAGGTGCGCAGAATCGCCTTTCCCAGCATCGGTACGGGGGTCTACGGCTATCCGGTCGACCTGGCGGCGCGTACCGCCGTCGACACGGTGCGGGAGACGGTGCGGGAGCTCCCCTCGATCGAGGAAGTGATCTTCTGCTGCTTTTCGGCCGGCGACCTGCAGGTCTACCGGCGCCTGCTCGGCTAGCCTGTCGCTCGGCTTCAGGAGTCGGGCACGAGCCGCGGATTCACTCCAGGCGTCGCTCGCCGGTGAAGCTCAGGGTGGCCTTGCAGCGCCGGCAGTAGTAGCGACGCCCCTTGGCGACCAGGCTGTGGCGCTGCGAGGAAAACGGGAACTCGCCCTGGGGGCAGCTGCAGCGGTAGATGAAGCGACTGACCCGGCTGCGCTGCACTTCGTAGCTGTGGCAGCGATTCGGTGGCAGTTGGTAAACGCCGCGCATGATCAGCTGCCACTCCTCGCCATGGGCTCTGATAGTGGCGCCGAACAGCTGGTGGGCGATCAGGTGGGCCACTTCATGGGCCACGGTCTGGCGCAGGAAGTCCTCCTGATTCTCACGGTACAGCTGCGGATTGAAACGCAGCTTGTTCTCCGTCAGGTGGGCGACGCCGGCCTTCTGCCCGCGCAGCTTGAAACTCACCTCGGGGCGCCTGAAGGAACGCTTGAAGAAGTTTTCGGCCTGCAGGTAGCAGTCCTCGACGCGGGCATGGAGACGTTCGGGCATGGTGGTGGTTTCTCGACTGTGCCGGGCGATTATGCCCAAGCATGGCGCTTGCGGCAGCCCGGAAACGACGAAACCACCCGCAGGTGGTTTCGTCTTGTTGCCGTGATCAGCCCTTAGCTGGTGTACACCGGGCCCACGCCGAAGCCCCAGAGAATCACCGAGCAGGCGATCATCGCCACCAGCACCACCAGCCCCACCGCCAGTACCGAGCTGGAGAACATGAACCCCTCGTCCTTGGGGATGTTCATGAAGGTCGGTATGCCCACGTAGAGCAGGTAGACGGTGTAGCAGATGGCGACCGTACCCACGGTCATGGCCAGCCACAGGTGCGGGTAGAGTGCCGCCAGACCGCCGACGAACAGCGGAGTGGCGGTGTACGCGGCGAATACCACGCACTGCGTCAGGCTCGGACTGGCGTCGTAGGTCCGTGCCATCCAGTGGATGAAGGCGCCCATCACCGCGACGCCGGCGAGCATTGCCAGGTAAGACATGATGGTCATTTGCAACGCGCTGGCTTCGGTCAGCATCACCGGGGCTCGGTCGCCGATCGACCAGCCGACCTGGGTGGTGCCGATATACGCGGAGATCGCGGGGATCGCTGCGAGAACCAGGATGTGGGTGAGATACATGTGGCTGATGGTTTCTTCCTCGCCACGGATTTCTTGCCATTCTTGGTCAGGATGGGTGAAGAGCCCCCAAACATGGTGGATCATGCCAAACACCTCCTCTTGTTATAGCGATCGCCCCCCAGCGGAGCGCCCGGCGCGCGTGATCAGCGCCACCGGGTGCCAGGCCGAACCTATGCGACCGTATGTCGCAGTATAGGCAAGGGCTGGGGACCGCGAGAGGGGAGGGGTTAGAGCAAATTGATCTCTACGGATCAGTTGTAATAGCGCTCGAGAATTTCCATCGCCTTGTTGATCGACTGCAGTCGCTCTGTGTTGCCGCCGCGGTCGGGGTGGTGAATGCTCACCAGCTGGCGGTAGCGGTGCTTGATGGTGGCGAGGTTGAGCGGCTGCTGATGGTCGTGCAGCTCGAACAGCTCCAGCGCCGCCTGCTTCTCTTCGCCACCCTGCATGCGTGTCCAGAAGCTGGTCAGCAGCTTCTCCACGTCATCCGCGTCGGTATTGCGCAGGTTGTCCAGGTCCAGATAGTAGTCGCGCAGCGGGTCGTGCTCGGCGAGCCCGGCGCCGCCGGCGCGGTAGGGTTGCAGCTGGATGCACAGCGGGTTGATTTCCAGGTGGCCGCGGCGCTCGTCCCACAGGCGCTCACGCAGCTGGTAGAGGGCGTTGAACACCAGGAAATGGGTGCGAAACAGGATCAGGTTGTCGAGCAGCGGAAGGTTGGGGATGTGGGTCGAGTGGCCGCCTTTCAATTGCTGGATCAGCTCATATTCGCTGAGACCGGCAGGCGCGTCCTGCAGAAGTAGCAGGATCTGATCGACCAGTTCGAGGTCGGGATCGAGTTCATCATTCATGATTTCAGCCTAACACTTCGCCGCAAATGGGGTGGGGCGCACCGTGGTTTCTGCGTAAAATGTCGCGTTCTAGCACTTCTTTCCGGACTCCAGCGCACCATGGGCACCCTCTCGGTCAACCAGAACAAACTGCAAAAGCGCCTGCGTCGTCAGGCCGGCGAAGCCATTGCCGATTTCAACATGATAGAAGATGGCGACAAGGTCATGGTTTGCCTGTCCGGCGGCAAGGACAGCTACACCATGCTCGACGTGCTGCTGTACCTGCAGAAGGTCGCGCCGATCAAGTTCGAGATCGTCGCGGTGAACATGGACCAGAAGCAGCCAGGCTTCCCCGAGCACGTGCTGCCGGCCTACCTGGAGTCCATCGGCGTGCCCTACCACATCGTCGAGAAGGACACCTACTCGGTGGTCAAGGAAAAGATCCCGGAGGGCAAGACCACCTGCTCGCTGTGCTCGCGCCTGCGCCGCGGCACCCTGTACACCTTCGCCGACGAGATCGGCGCGACCAAGATGGCCCTGGGACATCATCGCGACGATATCCTCGAGACCTTCTTCCTCAACATGTTCTACGGCGGCACCCTCAAGGCCATGCCGCCGAAGCTGCGCGCCGACGACGGGCGCAACGTGGTGATCCGCCCGCTGGCCTACTGCAACGAGGCCGACATCGAGGCCTACGCCAAGCTCAAGGAGTTCCCGATCATCCCCTGCAACCTCTGCGGCTCCCAGGAGAACCTGCAGCGCAAGGTGGTCAAGGAGATGCTCCAGGAGTGGGAGCGCAAGACCCCGGGCCGCACCGAGATCATGTTCCGCGCCCTGCAGAACGTGGTGCCCTCGCAGCTGGCCGACCGCAACCTGTTCGACTTCGTCAACCTGAAGATCGACGACGCCGCCACGCCGCGCTTTCTCGACGTGATGAACCTCTGAGCCGGCAAGGACAGCCCATGCGCGACTATCAATGGCTCAACGAGTACTGCCTGAACCGCTTCGGCTCGGCCGCTGCCCTGGAGGCCATGCTGCCGCAGCCGGCCAGCGCCGAGGCGCTGCGTGGGCTGAGTGACGACCGCTACCTGTCACTGATCAGCCTGCGGATCTTTCGCGCCGGTCTCAAGCACAGCCTGGTGGACGCCAAGTGGGCGGCCTTCGAGGAGGTGTTCTTCGGCTTCGACCCGGAAAAGGTCGTGCTGATGGGCGGCGAGCGCCTGGAGAACCTGATGCAGGACGCGCGGCTGATTCGCCACCTGGGCAAGCTCAAGAGCGTGCCGCGCAACGCCCAGTTCGTCCTCGATGTGCGGCGGGAGAAGGGCAGCTTCGGCGCCTTGATCGCCGACTGGCCGGTGACCGACATCGTCGGCCTGTGGAAGTACCTGGCCAAGCACGGCAGCCAGTTGGGCGGGTTGTCGGCGCCGCGCTTCCTGCGCATGGTCGGCAAGGATACCTTCATCCCCACCAACGACATGGTCGCCGCCCTCAAGGCCCAGCAGATCATCGACAAGGCGCCGACCAGCCTCAAGGACCTGGCCGCGGTGCAGGCGGCGTTCAACCACTGGCACGCGCAGAGCGGCCGGCCGCTGAGCCAGCTGTCGGTGATGCTGGCGCACACGGTCAACCACTGAGGCCGGAGGCGGCGATGCAGCAGCAGATCGAGCGTGTCGCCCTGGCCATCGCCCGGGCCGAGCGCATCCTAGTCATCACCGGTGCCGGCCTTTCCGCCGACTCGGGGCTGCCGACCTATCGCGGCCTCGGTGGCCTGTACAACGGCCACACGGCCGAGGGCCTGCCGATCGAGGCGGCGTTGTCGGGGCCGATGCTGCGGCGCGATCCGGCGTTGTGCTGGAAATACCTGGCGGAACTGGCCAGGGCCTGCCTCGGCGCCCGGGCCAATGCCGGCCACTTGGCCATCGCCGAGCTGCAGCGGCTCAAGCCGCAGTGCTGGTTGCTGACCCAGAATATCGACGGCTACCACCGCGCAGCCGGCAGCCCGTCCGAGCGGCTGATCGAGATCCACGGCGAGCTGGCCCCGTTGTTCTGCCAGTCCTGCGGGGCGGAAGATGCCGGGCTTGCCGAGCATCTGGCGCGGCCGTTGCCGCCGCATTGCCGGCAGTGCGGCGGCATCCTGCGCCCGCCCGTGGTGCTGTTCGAGGAAATGCTGCCCGAGGCCGCCATCGACAGCCTCTACCGCGAAATGGGCAAGGGCTTCGACCTGGTGTTGAGCGTCGGCACCAGCGCCAGCTTCCCCTATATAGTCGAGCCGGTGCTGCGCACCCGCCAGGCCGGCGGCCTGACCGTGGAGATCAACCCGAGCCGCACCGACCTGAGCGATGAGGTCGATATCCACCTGCAAGGGCGCGCCTTAGATGTCCTGCCAGAACTACTGAGTCACATTTCTGCCCATGGAAATTGCAAATAGGGCAGGTTGAAGGCATAGTCGCGTCCTTCTCAGAATTCCCGACACGGCTGTGCCCATGCTCAAACGCTTCGCACCCCTCGTGCCTCTCGCACTCGTCCTGGCCCTCGCGGGCTGCGCCGCCCAGGCGCCGCAGACGCAGTCCAGCGTATTCGGTCCGCTCAGCAAGTCGTCGATGTTCGTCTCCCGCGCGCCCCATGCCGAGCCGACCGAGGAAGAACTCGCCGAGCTGACCGACGACCAGCCCTACGAAATGCCCCAGCTGGCCGACAGCATCCTGTCCCATGGCCTGTCGCTGGTCGGCACCCGTTATCGCTTCGGCGGCAGCTCGGTGAAGTCCGGCTTCGATTGCAGTGGCTTCATCGGCTACCTGTTCCGCGAAGAGGCCGGCCTGCAACTGCCGCGCTCCACCCGCGAGATGATCAATATCGACGCGCCGCTGGTCGAGCGCGATGAGCTGGAGCCGGGCGATCTGGTGTTCTTCAGCACCAACGGTCGCGGCCGCGTCAGCCACGCCGGCATCTACCTGGGCGACGACCAGTTTATCCATTCGGCCAGTCGCCGCAGCGGCGGCGTACGGGTCGACAGCCTGGACGACCGCTACTGGAAACGCAGCTTCATCGAGGCCAAGCGCGTGCTGGCCATGGCGCCCAGCGAGTCGCTCGAGCGCCATCCCTGAGTCTTGGGCGCCGCCGCAAAGGTTGCGCGCCTTGGCTCGAGCCGGCAGAGTAGGGCGCATCCAGGCTCAGGATCGCCTCGCTCATGTCCGCTACGCCCCGTGTCGCCTTGTTGCTTCTCGTCGCGCTGCTCAGCGCCTGCGCCGGCCGCCCGGCCGCCCCACCAACCTCGATTCAGCTTCCCGCCGGTAGCCCGCATGGCAGCTCCGAGGACGTGCTGTTCCGCGCCTTGGGCCTGGTCGGTACACCCTATCGCTACGGCGGCAACACCCCCGAGGGCGGCTTCGACTGCAGCGGCCTGATCGGCTATGTCTATCGCGACGCCGCCGGCATCCAGTTGCCCCGTTCGACCCGTGAGCTCAAGGCACTGCGCGCTCCGACCATCGGCAGCCGCAAGGCCCTGCAAAGTGGCGACCTGGTGTTCTTCGCCACCAGTGGCGGCAGTCAGGTCAGCCATGCCGGCATCTACGTCGGCAACGGGCGTTTCGTCCACGCACCCTCCAGTGGCGGCACCGTGCGCCTGGACAGCCTGAGCAACAGCTACTGGCAGCGCACCTATCTGGACGCCAAGCGCGTGTTCAGCGCCGAACTGGCGCGCAACCCCTGACTCTCAGGCAGGCCAGCCCATGACCAATCGCACCCTCAACCTCGACGACGCACTGTATCGCTACCTGCTCGACGTCTCCCTGCGCGAGACGTCGCTGCTCAAGCGCCTGCGCGAGGAGACCGCGCAGCTGGACAACGCGCGCTGGCAGATCGCCCCGGAGCAGGGCCAGTTCATGGCGCTGCTGGTCAAGCTCACGGGCGCCAGGCGGATCATCGAGATCGGCACCTTCACCGGCTACAGTGCCATCTGCATGGCCCAGGCCATGCCCGAGGACGGCCGGCTGATCTGTTGCGACATACCCGGCGACTACAACGCCATGGCCCGGCGCTACTGGGACGAGGCGGGCCTGGCCGGGCGCATCGAGCTGCGCCTGGCGCCGGCCCTGGAGACCCTGGCGGCGATGGCCGGCGAGGAGCAGGACGGGCAGTTCGACCTGATCTTCATCGACGCCGACAAGGCCAACTACCCGGCCTACTTCGAGCATGCCCTGCGCCTGCTGCGCCCCGGTGGCCTGGTGCTGTTCGACAACACCCTGTGGAGCGGTCGGGTGCTCGAGGCCGCGCCGGACAGCGCCGATACTCGCGCCATCCAGGCCCTCAACCAGGCCCTGCGCGACGATGCGCGCATCGACCTGTCGCTGCTGCCCCTGGGCGACGGCCTGACCCTGTGTCGCAAGCGCTGAGCCTGGGGTCGCCGCCGTCCCATGGCCGAACCGATTCGCCTGCCGCCCCAGCCCGAAGGCTGCGAGCTCTGCGCCCGCCAGGCGCCCTTGACCCGTCACCACCTGATCCCCAAATCCCTGCACGACAAGCCCTACGTGCAGAAGCGCTACGCCAGGAACGAGCGGATCTCCGCCACCCTGTGGGTCTGCCGCGCCTGCCATAACCAGATTCACCGGCTGTTCAGCGAGAAGGAACTGGCGCTGCACTACAACAGTCGCGAGGCCCTGCTGAGCGACGAACGCCTGCGCACCTTCGTCGCCTGGCTGGCCGCCAAGCCGGCGGGCTTCATGCCGCGTCACTGAGCCATTGGCGCCCCGTCGAGGGCGGGCTAGATTGAATACTGCACGGGCCGATAGCTCAGCTGGGAGAGCGCCGCGTTCGCAATGCGGAGGTCGGGAGTTCGATCCTCCTTCGGTCCACCATCTCGCCTGCTTGCAGCGATCACTCGCCAGGAAGTGAAACGCTCGAACAGGTTCCCGGGAGGCTGTCGCCGCCCGGCGAACCCTTCGCTTCAGCCCGCTTGCCTGTCCCTTTTGATTGACGCCCCCGCCTCAGGTCTCTACCCTGCGCGCCTTGCTTCAGGTGCCCCCGACGCTGTGCGTCCGAAGGGTGAAACAGGGAAGTCGGTGCGTTAGGCCTGTTCGGGCCAACCATTCCGACGCTGCCCCCGCAACGGTAGACGAGTCAAACCAGCGCTGTTCAACCACTGTGCCTCGGCATGGGAAGGTGCGCTGGCGGGTGATCCGCAAGTCGGATCGCCGCTCGTGAGCCCGGAGACCGGCCTGTAGCAGTCCACGGCATCGCGGAGGGCGTTGTCGGGCGGGTGGACTGCGCCTGATTGCCGTTCGCCCGTCCCTTGCGCTCCCCATGCCTTTCCCAGCCTAAGTCGCCCGGGTGGGTGCGACGGAGCATAGATCGAGCATGAGCAAGTCCCTTCTGACGCCGGCAGCGCTGCTGGCGTGCAGCATCAGCAGCATTTCCTTGGCGCAAGCCGCCCAACCGACGCGATTGAGCGATCAACTGGTGACCGCCAGCCGCACGGCGCAGACCGCCGAGCAGAGCCTGGCGGCGGTGACCGTATTCGACCGCGCGCAGATCGAGCAGAGCCAGGCGACCTCGGTGCCCGAGCTGCTCAAGCGCGTACCGGGCGTGTCCTTCGCCAACAACGGCGGGCCGGGCAAGAACACCTCGCTGTTCATGCGCGGCAGCGAATCCGACCATGTGCTGGTGCTGATCGACGGCATCAAGGTCGGTTCGGTAACGGCCGGCGGCGCGGCCCTGCAGGACCTGCCGCTGGAGCTGATCGAGCGCATCGAGGTGGTGCGCGGGCCGCGTTCCAGCCTGTACGGCTCCGAAGCCATAGGCGGGGTGATCCAGATCTTCACCCGCAAGGGCGGCAGCGGCGCTGCCAAGCCATTTTTCTCCGCGGGCTACGGCACCCACGACAGCTACAGCGGCAGCGCCGGGGTTGCCGGCGGCGCCGGCGCCGGCTGGTACAGCCTGGGCGTCAGCGGCATCGATACCGACGGCATCAACGTCAAGCCGATCGGCGCCAGCGGCTACGAAGACGATGCCGACGGCTACCGTAACCTGTCCGCCACGCTCAGCGCCGGCTATCGCTTCGACAATGGCCTGGAGCTGGACGCCAACCTGCTGCGGGCCGAGTCGCACAACGACTACGACCAGGTCAATCGCAAGCGCACCTCGGGCTTTCACGCCCATGCCGATGGCGAGTCGAACGTCTTCGGCACCCGCGCGCGCTTCGCCCCGCTGGAGCCCTGGCAGGTGACCCTGCAGGTCGGGCGCAGCGAAGACAAGTCCGACGCCTTTCTCGACGGCCGTTTCAGTTCGCGTTTCGACAGCCGCCGCGACAGCGCCAGCTGGCAGAACGACCTGGCCCTGGCGAGCGGCCATACCCTGACCCTGGGCGCCGACCATCAGCACGACGAGGTCAACGGCAGCACCGCCTACGCCGAGGACTCGCGGGACAACAAGGGCGCCTTCGCCCAGTACCTGGGCGAGGTCGGCCGGCACGACTGGCAGCTGTCGCTGCGCCGCGACGACAACCAGCAGTTCGGCCGCCACGACACCGGCAACCTCGGTTACGGCTACGCCCTGAGCGACGCGCTGCGGGCGACTGTCAGCTATGGCACGGCGTTCAAGGCGCCGACCTTCAACGAGCTTTACTACCCCGGCTATGGCAACCCGCAGCTGCAGGCGGAAACCTCCCGGAGCCTGGAGGTCGGCCTGGCCGGCGGGCATGGCTGGGGCCATTGGTCGCTCAACGCCTTCCGCACGGTGATCGACGACCTGATCGCCTACGACTCGAGCATCAGGGCGCCGGCCAACGTCGACCAGGCGCGCATCCGCGGCGTCGAGCTGGTGCTCGGCAGCCGGTTGCTGGGCTGGGAGTGGAACGCCAACTACACCCTGCTGGAGCCGGAGAACCGCTCGGGCGGGGCCAATGACGGCAACGAACTGGCGCGCCGCGCCAAGCAGCTGTTCAACCTGGACCTGGATCGTCGCCTCGGCGCCTTCAGCCTCGGCGCCAGCCTGCACGCCGAAGGCCAGCGCTTCGACGACCTGGCCAACAACAAGCCGCTGTCCGGCTTCGCCACCCTCGACCTGCGCGGCGAATACCGCATCGCCCCCGAATGGCGCCTGCAGGCCCGCGTCGCCAACCTGCTGGATGCCGACTACGAGACCGCCGAGGGCTTCAACCAGCCCGGCCAGGCGGTCTACCTGACGGTGCGTTATCAGGCGCTTTGAGCGATGCCCCGTGCGCATGGCGCACCCTACGTGTTTAACCTGGAGATGACTGGATGAACCCGACCCCCCGCGTGCAACTGCTGATAGGCCTCGCCCTGGTGGCGCTGCTGGCCATGACCCGTGGCCAGCACTTCGCCACGCTCAACCTGCCCAGCGCCTCCTGGGCGGTGTTCTTTCTCGCCGGCGTGCTGCTGACCCCGCGCTGGGTGTTCCCGGCGCTGTTCATCGAGGCTTCCCTGCTCGACTTCGCCGCGATCCAGTGGGCCGGGGTGAGCGACTGGTGCATGTCGCCGGCCTACTGGCTGCTCGTGCCGGCCTACGGCTCGCTGTGGCTGGCCGGTCGCCTGTATGCCGGTTGGCACCGCGACAGCCTGGGGAGCCTGGTGCTGCTGGCGGCGACTGTGACGCTCGGCGCCCTGGCCGCCTACCTGTGTTCCGGCGGCGGTTTCCTCTATTTCTCCGGGCGCTACCCGGAGCCGAGCCTGGCCCTGCTGGCCGAGCGCATCGCCCAGTACTACCCGCGCTACCTGGCCAGCCTGGCGCTCTATGTCGGTGTGGCGGCGCTGCTGTATGTCGGCATCCGCGCGGCCCGCGACCTGCGCCTGCCAAGCGAGGTGAAGTGATGAGCGAATCGATCGAGCGGGACGCGCGGCACAAGGCGCGCATGGCGCGCAAGAAGGCGCTGATCGACGAGAAGATCGCCCAGGCCCAGGACGAATACGGCTTGCTGCTGGTGCACAGCGGCAACGGCAAGGGCAAGAGCAGCTCGGCCTTCGGCATGGTCGCCCGGGCCCTGGGGCACGGCATCAGGGTCGGCGTGGTGCAGTTCATCAAGGGCGCCGCCAGCACCGGCGAGGAGAGCTTCTTCCGCCGCTTCCCCGAGGAAGTCAGCTACCACGTGATGGGCGAGGGCTTCACTTGGGAGACCCAGGACCGCCAGCGCGACATCGAGAAGGCCCGGCAGGCCTGGGCGGTCGCCCGGCAACTGCTGAACGACCCGGCCATCGGCCTGGTGGTGCTGGATGAGCTGAATATCGCCCTGAAGTACGGCTACCTGGAGCTGGAGCCAGTGCTCGCCGATATCGAGGCGCGGCCGCTGCTGCAGCATGTGGTGGTGACCGGCCGGGGCGCCTTGCCGGGGATGATCGAGGCGGCGGACACGGTCACCGAGATGAGCCTGGTCAAGCACGCTTTCAAGGCTGGCGTGAAGGCGCAGAAAGGCGTGGAATTCTGATGCGCGCGCTCAAGGCATGCAAAGACCGCAGTTGCGTAGGGTGGATGACGCCGTTTTCATCCACCGCTGTCGTTGGTGGATGGGTAAAACGCCATCCACCCTACGATGGTGAAGGGAGGCCGCGATGAGCGCTAGGAGCTGCCCGGCCCTGTTGGTCGCCGCCCCGGCCTCGGGGCAGGGCAAGACCACGGTCACCGCCGCCCTGGGGCGATTGCACAGTCGCCAGGGCAAGCGAGTGCGGGTGTTCAAGTGCGGGCCGGACTTTCTCGACCCGATGATCCTCGCCCGCGCCAGCGGACTGCCGGTGTACCAGCTGGACCTGTGGATGGTCGGCGAGGCCGAGAGCCGGCGCCTGCTGTGGCAGGCGGCCGGGGAGGCCGACCTGATCCTCATCGAGGGGGTGATGGGCCTGTTCGATGGCAGCCCGTCGGCGGCCGACCTGGCGCGGCGCTTCGGTGTGCCGGTGATGGCGGTGATCGACGGCTCGGCCATGGCCCAGACCTTCGGCGCCCTGGCCCATGGCCTGGCCAGCTTCCAGCCCGATTTGCCGTTCTCCGGGGTGCTCGGCAACCGGGTCGGCAGCGCGCGGCATGGCGAGATGCTGCGCGACGCCTTGCCCGCAGCGATCCGCTGGTACGGCGCCCTGCCGCGCAGCGCCGAGATCGAGCTGCCCAGCCGCCATCTGGGGCTGGTCCAGGCCGAAGAGCTGGCCGACCTGGATGCGCGCCTGGATGCCGCGGCCGACGCCCTGGCGGCCAGCGCCGATGTGGCCCTGCCGCCGCCGGTGGCCTTCGCCGCCCCCGTGCCGCGCCCGCTCGAGCCGTTGCTGGCCGGGGTGCGCATCGGCGTGGCCCGGGACAGCGCCTTCGCCTTTCTCTACCAGGCCAACCTGGACCTGCTGCGTGAGCTGGGCGCCGAGCTGCACTTCTTCTCGCCGTTGGCCGACAGCCAGCTGCCGGCGGTCGACAGCCTGTACCTGCCGGGCGGCTATCCCGAACTGCACCTGGCCGAGTTGCAGGGCAATCAGGCCATGGCCGAGGCGATTCGGAGCCACCACGCCGCCGGCAAGCCGATCCATGCGGAATGCGGCGGCATGCTCTACCTGCTCGAACGGCTGACCGACAAGCAGGGCGTCAGCGGGCGGATGCTCGGCCTGCTGCCGGGCGAGGCGACCCTGCAGCCACGGCTGACCGCCCTGGCCCTGCAGGAGGTCGAGATGCCCGGCGGGCACCTGCGCGGCCACACCTACCACCACTCGGCGCTCAGCTGCGAGCTGGCGCCGTTGGCCCGTGGCGAGTGTCCGAACTACAGGCGCACCGCCGAGGCGGTCTACCGTCTGGGCCGGCTGACGGCCTCCTACATCCATTTCTACCTGCCCTCCGACCCCTTGGCCGCGGCGGAGCTGTTCCGACCATGAACCCACAGACCTTTAGCCCCGCCGAGCGCGCGGCGGTCTATCGTGCCATCGCCGAGCGCCGCGACATGCGCCACTTTTCCGGCGGGCGGGTCGAACCGGAGCTGCTGGCCCGGCTGCTGGAGGCGGCGCACCAGGCGCCCAGCGTCGGCCTGATGCAGCCCTGGCGCTTTATCCGCATCACCCGTCCCGAGCTGCGTGAGTCGATCCAGGCCCTGGTGGAGGCCGAGCGCCTGCGCACCGCCGCGGCCCTGGGCGAGCGTGGCGACGACTTCATGCGGCTCAAGGTCGAGGGCATTGGCGACTGCGCCGAGTTGCTGGTGGTGGCGCTGATGGAGGGCCGCGAGGCCCATGTGTTCGGCCGGCGCACCTTGCCGGAGATGGACCTGGCCTCCCTGGCCTGCGCCATTCAGAATCTCTGGCTGGCCGCCCGCGCCGAGGGCCTGGGCATGGGCTGGGTGTCGTTGTTCGAGCCCGCTGCCCTGGCCGAACTGCTGGCCATGCCGCCGGGCAGCAAGCCCATGGCGGTGCTCTGCCTGGGGCCGGTGACGAGCTTCTACGCGGAGCCGATGCTGGCCCAGCAGGGCTGGGCGCGGCCGCGGCCGCTGGGCGAACTGCTGTATCAGGACCAATGGGGACAATCATGAAAGGCCCGCAACGCATCGTCTGCCTGTCCACCGAGACCTGCGAGACCCTCTACCTGCTCGGCGAGCAGGCGCGCATCGTCGGCATCTCCGGCTTCACCGTGCGCCCGCCCCAGGCGCGCAAGGAAAAGCCCAAGGTCAGCGGCTTCAGCAGCGCGCGGATCGACAAGATCCTCGCGGTGCAACCCGACCTGGTGCTCGGCTACTGCGACCTGCAGGCAGACATCGCCGCCGACCTGGCCCGTCAGGGCCTGGAGGTGCACCTGTTCAACCAGCGCGATATCGCCGGCACCTACCGGATGATCGAGACCCTCGGCGCCCTGGTGCATGCCAACGCGCGGGCCGAAGCGCTGATCGCCGAGCTGCAGGCCGGGCTGGAGGCGATCCGCGCCAGCGCCGCACGCCTGCCACGGCGGCCGCGGGTGTATTTCGAGGAATGGAACGAGCCATTGATCAGCGGCATCGGCTGGGTCAGCGAACTGATCGAGCTGGCCGGCGGCGAGGATTGCTTCGCCGAGCTGGCTGGCTGCCACAGCGCCAGGCAGCGGATCATCGCCGACCCGCTGGAGGTGGTGCGCCGTGCCCCGGAGCTGATCATCGGCTCCTGGTGCGGCAAGCGCTTCCGCCCGCAGCAGGTCGCCGCCCGGCCAGGCTGGCAGGCGATTCCGGCGGTGCGGCATAACCAGCTGCACGAGATCAAGTCGCCGGACATCCTCCAGGCCGGCCCGGCGGCGCTGAGCGATGGCGTGCGCCAGTTGCACGCGCTGATTCGTGCCTGCGTGGAGGCCGGCGCATGAGCCTGCTGCTCGCCACCCTGGCCGGCGTCGCCATGGATATGGCGCTGGGTGAGCCGAAGCGCTGGCACCCGCTGGTGGCGTTCGGCCGCCTGGCCGAGTGCATCGAACAGCGGCTCAACGCCGCCGGGCGCGGCTGGCGCAGCCACGGGGTCAGCGCCTGGTGCCTGGCGGTGCTGCCGCTGACCCTGTTGGTCGCGCTGCTGGCCCAGATGCCGCTAGTCGGCTGGGCCGTGGAAATCCTCGCCCTGTACCTCGCCCTGGGGATGCGCAGCCTGGGCGAGCACGCACTGCCGGTGGCCCTGGCCCTGCGCCTGGGCGACCTGCCCCTGGCCCGCGAGCGGGTCGGCCAGATGGTCAGCCGCAACACCGCGGCTCTGGATGCCAGGGGCGTGGCCCGCGCCGGCACCGAGTCGGTGCTGGAGAACGGCTCGGATGCGGTGTTCGCCGCGCTGTTCTGGTTCCTCGTCGGCGGCGCTCCGGGCGTCGTGCTCTATCGCCTGAGCAATACCCTGGACGCCATGTGGGGCTACCGCACGGCGCGCTTCGAGCGCTTCGGCTGGGCCGCGGCGAAGGTCGACGATTGGCTCAACTACCTGCCGGCGCGGCTGGTGGCGCTGACCTATGCGCTGCTCGGGCGCACCGGCATGGCCCTGCAATGCTGGTGGCGCCAGGCGCCGCAGTGGGACAGTCCCAACGCCGGCCCGGTGATGGCTGCCGGCGCCGGCGCCCTGGGCATCGGCCTGGGCGGCGCGGCGCAGTATCACGGCGAGCTGCATGAGCGCCCGGTGCTGGGCGAGGGCCCGCCGCCGCGGGCGCGGGATATCGAGCGGGCGCTGAACCTGGTGCATGGCGGGGTGCTGCTGTGGTTGGCCCTGTTGCTGCTGTGGGGGCTGTTCGGTGCTTGAGCATGGCGGCCGGCTGCGCGCGGCGGCGCAGCGTCATGGCATCGCCCTGGGCGACTGGCTGGACCTGTCCACCGGCATCGCCCCCTATGGCTGGTCGATCCCGCCTTTGCCGCTGCAGGCCTGGGCCCGCCTGCCCGAGCCGGACGACGGCCTGCAGGCGGCGGCCCGCGATTATTACGCGGCGCCAGCCGTGCTGCCGGTGGCCGGTTCCCAGGCGGCGATCCAGGCCTTGCCGCGGTTGCGCGGGCGATCCAGGGTGGGCGTCGTCGCGCCGGCCTATGCCGAGCACGCGGCAGCCTGGCGCCGCGAAGGTCATCAGCTGCTGGAGCTTGGGGGCGCACAGGTCGACGACCAGTTGGCGCAGTTGGACGTACTGCTGCTGATCAACCCCAACAACCCCAGCGGCCAGCGCTTCGCCCCCGAGCAGCTGCTGGCCTGGCATGCGCGCCTGGCCGCGCGCGGTGGCTGGTTGGTGGTGGACGAGGCCTTTATCGACTGCACGCCGCAGTTCAGCCTGGCTGGCCACAGCCAGCTGCCCGGGCTGATCGTGCTGCGTTCGTTCGGCAAGTTCTTCGGTCTGGCCGGTATCCGCCTGGGCTTCGTCCTGGCCGAACAGCGCCTGCTGGAGCGTCTCGACGAACTGCTCGGGCCCTGGACCGTCAGCGGCCCGACGCGGGCGCTGGCCACGCTGCTGCTGCGGGATCGACCCGGCCAGCAGGCGCAGCGCCGGCGCCTGCTGGCCGGTGGCGAGCGGCTGGGCGCCTTGCTTGGCGCCCACGGCCTGCCACCCAGCGGCGGCTGTGCGCTGTTCCACTGGTGCATCGAGGCCCGCGCGGCGCAACTGCACGAATTTCTTGCCCGCCAGGGCATTCTCACCCGCCTGTTCACTAGCCCTCCGAGCCTGCGCTTCGGCCTGCCGGCGGGCGAAGCGGGCTGGGCCCGGTTGGAGCGGGCATTACAGGCATTCAAGGAGCATTCGGCATGACCACATTGATGGTGCAGGGCACCACCTCCGATGCCGGCAAGAGCACCCTGGTGACCGCGCTGTGCCGCTGGCTCAGGCGCCAGGGCGTGGCGGTGGTGCCGTTCAAGCCGCAGAACATGGCGCTCAACAGCGCGGTGACCGTTGATGGCGGCGAGATCGGCCGCGCCCAGGCGGTGCAGGCCCAGGCCGCCGGCCTGGCGCCGCACAGTGACATGAACCCGGTGCTGCTCAAGCCCAACAGCGACACCGGCGCCCAGGTGATCATCCACGGCCGAGTCATCAGCAGCATGGAGGCCGCCGCCTACCACGACTACAAGCAGGTGGCGATGGACGCGGTGCTGGCCTCCCACGGGCGCCTGTGTGCCGCCTATTCGGTGGTGATGGTGGAGGGCGCCGGCTCGCCGGCCGAGATCAATCTGCGCGCCGGTGATATCGCCAACATGGGCTTTGCCGAGGCGGTGGACTGCCCGGTGATTCTGATCGCCGATATCGACAAGGGCGGGGTGTTCGCCCACCTGGTCGGCACCCTCGACTTGCTCAGCCCGTCGGAACAGGCACGTATCCAGGGTTTCGTGATCAACCGTTTTCGCGGCGACATCGCCCTGTTGCAGCCGGGCCTGGACTGGCTGGAGCGGCGCACTGGCAAACCGGTACTCGGCGTGCTGCCGTACCTGATGGATTTCCACCTGGAGGCCGAGGACGCCATCGACACCCGCCAGAGCGCCAAGGCCGGCGAGTCGATCAGGGTGGTGGTGCCGGTGCTGCCGCGCATCAGCAACCACACCGACTTCGACCCGCTGCGCCTGCACCCGCAGGTCGAGCTGTGCTTTGTCGGTCCGGGCCAGGCGATTCCGCCGGCCGACCTGATCGTCCTGCCCGGCTCCAAGAGCGTGCGCGCCGACCTGGCGTTCCTCCGCGAGCAGGGCTGGGAGACGGCCATTCATAAGCACCTGCGTTACGGCGGCAA
Organism: Pseudomonas sp. LPB0260; assembly: GCF_013388395.1. NCBI lineage: Bacteria > Pseudomonadati > Pseudomonadota > Gammaproteobacteria > Pseudomonadales > Pseudomonadaceae > Pseudomonas > Pseudomonas sp. LPB0260. The sequence continues at coordinate 2,762,354 of NZ_CP058247.1, forward strand.
GCTGCTGGGCATCTGCGGTGGCCTGCAGATGCTCGGCCGCTTCATCGACGACCCCCATGGCCTGGAAGGGGCACCCGGCAGCAGCCAGGGATTCGGCCTGCTCGACTTCGCCACGGTGCTGGAGGCCGAGAAGCAGCTGCGCAACGTGCAGGGGCGCCTGCGTCTGGAGGACGCGGCCGTGACCGGCTACGAGATCCATGCCGGGGTCAGCACGGGGACCGGGCTGAACGGCGCGGTGCGGCTGGACGACGGCCGTTGCGATGGCGCGCTGAGCGCCGACGGCCAGGTGATGGGCACCTATCTGCACGGCCTGTTCGAGTCCGTCCCGGCCTGTGGCGCGCTGCTGCGCTGGGCCGGCCTGCGCGAGGTGCAGGCGGTGGATTACCAGGCCCTGCGCGAACGCGATATCGAGCGCCTGGCCGATCTGGTCGAGGCCCATCTGGATACCGCCAGGTTGCGCGAGCTGTGCGGCCTGTAGGCGTGGGGTGCGCCAGGCGCACCAAAGGGCATATGAATGGTGCGCACGGCGCACCCTACGGAGCCGGTAGGGTGGATGTCGCCTTTTACATCCACCAAGGCAGCGGCCAACGGTGGAGCGCGGTCCACCCTGGGCGGGCGTAGGGTGCGCCAGGCGCACCGAAGGACACATGAATGGTGCGCGCGGCGCACCCTACGGAGAGGCCATGCATGAACTGATCCTCGGAGGCGCCCGGTCAGGCAAGAGCCGCCTGGCCGAGAAGCTGGCCGCCGACAGCGGCTTGCCGGTGACCTATATCGCCACTGGCCAGGCGCTGGACGGCGAGATGAGTGCGCGCATTCGCCAGCACCGCGAGCGGCGTCCGCCGCACTGGGCGCTGGTCGAAGAGCCCGTCGAACTGGCGCGGGTGCTGGGCGAGCAGGCGGACACGGGCCGCTGCCTGTTGGTTGACTGCCTGACCCTGTGGCTGAGCAACCTGCTGATGCTGGACGATGCGGCGCGACTGAGTGCCGAGCGCGACGCCCTGCTCGCGTGCCTGGGCGAATTGCCGGGGCGCATCATCCTGGTCAGCAACGAGACCGGGCTGGGCGTGGTGCCCTTGGGCGAGCTGAGCCGCCGCTATGTCGACGAGGCCGGCTGGCTGCACCAGGCCCTGGCCGAGCGCTGCCAGCGGGTGACCTTCACCGTGGCCGGCTTGCCGATGATCCTCAAGGGGCAGATGCCATGAGTCGCCAATGGTGGCAGGCCGAATGCCGGCCCGTGGATGCACGGGCGCGGGAGGCGGCCGAGGCCCGCCAGCGGCAGCTGACCAAGCCGGCCGGCGCCCTCGGCCAGCTGGAGCGCGTGGCGATCCGGCTCGCCGGCCTGCAGGGCCGCCCGCGACCGTGCATCGAGCGGGTGTTCATCGGCCTCTTCGCCGGCGACCACGGTGTGGTCGAGGAGGGCGTCTCGGCCTACCCGCAGGCCGTCACCGGACAGATGCTGGCCAACTTCGTCGGCGGCGGCGCGGCGATCAGCGTGCTGGCCCGGCAGTTGCGCGCGACCCTGGAGGTGCTCGACCTGGGCACCGTCACGCCTCGGGCCGACCTGCCTGGGGTGCGCCAGCTGCGCCTCGGCCCTGGCACGCGCAACTTTCTCCAGGGCCCGGCGATGAGCGCCGAGCAGACGTTGCTGGCCCTGCAGGCCGGGCGCGACAGCCTGCTGCGCGCCGAGCAGCTAGGCGTCGAGCTGTTTATCGGTGGCGAGATGGGCATCGGCAACACCACAGCCGCCACGGCACTGGCCTGCTGCCTGCTGGACTGTCCGGCTGCCGAACTGGTCGGCCCGGGCACCGGCCTGGATGGCGACGGCGTGGCGCACAAGGCGCGGGTGATCGAGGCGGCCCTGGCCCTGCACGGCCCGGCGCTGCGCGGTCCTTTCGAGGCCCTGCAACGCCTCGGCGGCTTCGAGATCGCCGCCCTGATCGGCGCCTATCTGGCCTGCGCCCAGCAGGGCGTGCCGGCGCTGGTCGACGGCTTTATCTGCAGCGTCGCGGCGCTGCTGGCGGTGCGCCTGAATCCCGCTTGCCGCGACTGGCTGCTGTTCGCCCACTGTGGCGCCGAACCCGGCCATCGCCGGGTGTTGGATGCCTTGGCGGCCGAGCCGTTGCTGCAGCTGGGCCTGCGCCTGGGCGAGGGCAGTGGCGCGGCCCTGGCCGTGCCACTGTTGCAACTGGCCTGTCGGCTGCACGACGAGATGGCCACCTTCGCCGAGGCGGCGGTGGCGGAGCGGCCGGCATGAGCCTGCGGCTGGAGTTGCTGCGCCATGGCGAGACCGAGCGGGGCGGTGGGCTGCGTGGCAGCCTGGACGACGCGCTGACGGCCGCGGGCTGGGCGCAGCTGCGTGCCGCCGTGGTGGACGCCGGGCCCTGGGATCGCCTGATCAGCTCGCCGCTGCAGCGTTGCGCCCGTTTCGCCGAGGAGCTGGCGGCGCAGCGTGGGCTGCCCCTGAGTCTTGAGCCCGATCTGCAGGAGCTGCACTTCGGCGCCTGGGAGGGGCGCAGCAGCGCAGAACTGATGGCGTCCGACGCCGAGGCCCTGGGTCGCTTCTGGGCCGATCCCTATGCCTTCACCCCACCGGCCGGCGAACCGCTGGTGGATTTCGAGGCGCGGGTACTGGCCGCCCTGCGGCGCTTGCATGGCCGGTACGCCGGCGAGCGCCTGCTGCTGGTGACCCATGGCGGGGTCATGCGCCTGCTGCTGGCCAGGGCCCGCGGTCTGCCGCGCGCCGGCCTGCTGCAGGTGAACGTGGGCCATGCCCAGCGCTCTCGCCTGGAGCGCCGGCTGGATGGCCAGTTGCGGGAGCTGCCATGAGTCCGCTGCTGATCGCCCTGCAGTTCCTCACCCGTCTGCCCGTGAGGCTGGCGGCCATGCCGACACCGGCCGAGGTCGGGCGCTCGCTGCCCTGCTATCCCCTGGTCGGCCTGTTGATCGGCGGGCTGTTGCTCCTGGCGCACGCGGGCCTCGGCGGGACCTCGGCGCTGCTGCAGGCGGCCCTGTTGCTGGCGCTCTGGGTCGGCCTGAGCGGCGCGCTGCACCTCGACGGCCTGGCCGACAGCGCCGACGCCTGGGTCGGTGGCCTGGGCGACCGCGAGCGCACCCTGGCGATCATGCAGGACCCGCGCAGCGGGCCGCTGGCGGTGGTGGTGCTGGTGCTGGTGCTGCTGCTCAAGTTCGCCGCCCTGGTGACGCTGCTCGAGGCCGGGCAGGGCGGCTTGCTGGTGCTGGCGCCCTGGCTGGGGCGGGGACTGTTGCCGCTGCTGTGGCTGAGCACGCCCTACGTGCGCGCCGGCGGCCTGGGGCAGGCCCTGGCCGAGCATCTGCCGCGCCGCGCGCTGCCCTGGGTGCTGGCGCTGCACGGGGCCGCGGTGCTGCTGCTCGGCTGGCCGGCGCTGCTGGCCCTGCTGGTGGCCGCCGCGCTGTTCCTCGGCCTGCGCCGGGCCATGCTGCGACGCCTGGGCGGTACCACCGGGGATACCGCCGGTGCCCTGGTGGAGCTGGTCGAATGTGGCGTGCTGGTGGCGCTGGCACTGCACCTCCAGCCCTGAGGGCAATCTGTAGCGGCGCATTGGCGGGCAGCTGTAGCTGCCGCGATGCGGGCTGGGGGTATATACCTGTCGCCAACCTGCCGCACCCTTGGCCCTGCGTTCCGTCGCGCCTTGCCAGTCGCGGCGTGAGCGAGGCCTACGACGATGCGCGTATAGCCATCGACCTGAATGTCACCCAGTATTCGTGGTTCAGGCAGCGCGGCGAGCAGCGCCGATGGTGCTGCTCGCCGGCTGATGCCGGCTCGACCGATATTTTCTCGATAACCCGGGTCACGGCTCGGCAAGGACTGTATTTATGACTTCGGTATGGCGCACGAGTGGTTGGGTTCTTCTGGGCGCGTCCCTGATCCTCGCTCTGTCACTCGGCATCCGCCACGGCTTCGGCCTGTTCCTTGCGCCGATGAGCGCCGAATTCGGCTGGGGCCGCGAGGTGTTCGCCTTCGCCATCGCCCTGCAGAACCTGATCTGGGGCCTGACCCAGCCGTTCACCGGCGCCCTGGCCGATCGCTTCGGCGCCCAGCGCACCATCGTCGTCAGTGGCGTGCTCTACGCCCTGGGCCTGGTGCTGATGGGCCTGTCCGATTCGGCCTGGTCGCTGTCGCTGAGTGCCGGCCTGCTGATCGGCATCGGCCTGTCCGGCACCTCCTTCTCGGTGCTGCTCGGCGTGGTCGGCCGCGCCGTGCCGGCCGAGAAGCGCAGCATGGCCATGGGTATCGCCGCGGCGGCGGGCTCCTTCGGTCAGTTCGCCATGCTGCCCGGCAGCCTCGGCCTGATCAGCTGGCTGGGCTGGTCGGCGGCGCTGCTCGCCCTGGGCCTGCTGGTGGCCTTGATCGTGCCGTTGGCAGCGATGATCAAGGACAACCCGCTGCCGAGCGCCGGCCACGAGCAGACCCTGGCCGAGGCCTTGCGCGAAGCCGCCGGCCATTCCGGCTTCTGGCTGCTGTCTTTGGGCTTCTTCGTCTGCGGTTTCCAGGTGGTGTTCATCGGCGTGCACCTGCCGGCCTACCTGGTCGACCAGCATCTGCCGGCGCTGGTCGGCACCACGGTGCTGGCCCTGGTCGGCCTGTTCAACGTGTTCGGCACCTATATCGCCGGCTGGCTGGGTGGGCGCATGTCCAAGCCGCGCCTGCTCAGCGCCCTGTACCTGGCCCGCGCGGTGGTCATCGCCGCCTTCGTCATGGCGCCGCTGACGGTGTGGAGCGCCTATGCCTTCGGCATCGCCATGGGCCTGCTGTGGCTGTCCACCGTGCCGTTGACCAATGGCACGGTGGCGACCCTGTTCGGCGTGCGCAACCTGTCGATGCTTGGCGGCATCGTCTTTCTCTTCCACCAGCTCGGCGCCTTCCTCGGCGGTTGGCTGGGCGGCTACCTGTACGACCAGACCGGCAGCTACGAGCTGGTCTGGCAGATCGCGATTGCCCTGAGCCTGATGGCCGCGGTATTGAACTGGCCGGTGCGCGAGCAACCGGTGGCGCGCCTGCAGGGCGCCGGAGCCGGGGCGTGAGCAGCCGGCACTGGCTGAGCGCCGGCCTGGCCCTGGCCGGGGCCGGCCTGCTGGCCCTGGCCTGGTGGGGCTGGCAGCAGGGCGGCCTGGCATTCCTGCAGTTGGGCCTGGGCGCCTGCTAGGGCGATAGCCGGTTGGCCGGGCCTGTCACGCGGCACGTGCAGTTCGTCACATTGGCGGCGTGCTCACCCGTTTGGGCGATTAGACCCGCTTTCCCGCCTTCTTAAACTCTTGCCACGCCGGACGCAGTCCCCCGGCGTGCCCACAAGAAAAATAAAGGAGGCACCCATGCGTCGCGCATTCACTGCAACCCTGGCCGCACTGGCCCTGGCCGGAGCCGTCGAGGCCCAGGCCAACTACACCCAGACCAAGTACCCGATCGTGCTGGTGCACGGTGTCACCGGTTTCGACACCATCGGCGGCCTGATCAACTACTTCCATACCATTCCCTGGAACCTCGAGCGCGATGGTGCCAAGGTCTACGTCGCCAGTGTCGCGGCGCTCAACGACAGCGAACAGCGCGGCGCCGAACTGGCCCGGCAGATCGTCCCATGGGCCACCGCCAACGGCGGCAAGGTCAACCTGATGGGCCACAGCCAGGGTTCGCCGACCTCCCGCGTGGCCGCCTCGCTGCGTCCCGACCTGGTGGCGTCGGTGACCTCGATCAACGGCGTCAACAAGGGCTCCAAGGTCGCCGACGTGATCCGTGGGGTGATCCCGGCCAACGGTCTCATCGAAGGCGGTGCCAATGCCATCGCCGTGGCCCTGGGCTCGGTGATCAACCTGCTGTCCGGCAGCAGCAATCCGCAGAACGGCGTGGCCGCGCTCGGTACCCTGACCACTCCGGGCACCGCCGCCCTCAACGGCCGCCACCCCTGGGGCGTGAACAACGCCAGCTACTGCGCCAAGTCGACCGAAGTGCACAACGTGCGCGGCAACAACATCCGTTACTTCTCCTGGACCGGCAACACCAGCTACACCAACGTCCTCGACGTGGTCGACCCGTTCCTGGCCATCACCGGCCTGGTGTTCGGCAGCGAGAAGAACGACGGCCTGGTCGGCGTCTGCTCCACCTACCTGGGCCAGGTGCTTGGTGACAGCTACAACATGAACCACGTCGATGCGATCAACCACCTGTTCGGTATTCGCGGCTGGACGGAGCCGGTGTCGCTGTACCGCCAGCACGCCAACCGCCTGAAGAACAAGGGCATCTGATTCAGCAAAGCTTCGCGGGCGGCCGCGGCCGCCCGCCACCCGGAGTTCGCATGCCGCTGCCTGTGCGCTACATCGCCCCGCTGTTCTTCCTGATCGTCGCGCTGGCCGGCCTTGTGCTCTATTGGCAATGGCCGGTTGCGCCGCCCGCGCCCCAGATCGAGGTGGCCGTCGAGCGGCAAACGCCGGCGCTCAGTCCGGTTGCGCCGCAGGCGTTGCCCGGCGTCGCCCGCCAGCAGCCGCTGCAACAGCCGCCACTGGTGCCGAGCATGGCCGACACCGAGGTCGACGGTGAACTCAAGACCGATCGCGCCGGCAACCTGCTGCTCGGGCTGGGCGTGCGCGATTACTTCGATTATTTCCTCAGTGCCGTCGATCAGGTCGGCCTGGATCGCTCGGTGGAGGCGTTGCTGGCCGATGCCACGGGGCGTCTGCAGGAGCCGGCGCTCGGTCAGTTGATCGGCCTGCTGGGTGACTACCTGGATTACAAGCGCGCCAGCCTGGCGCTGATGCAGCAGCCACTGAGCGCCCAGCAGCAGAGCCAGCCGCAGGCGCAGCTGGCGACCCTGCAACAGGCGTTCGACAACCTGGCCCAACTGCGCCGTGCCCACTTCTCCGCTGCGGCGGTGGAGGCGCTGTTCGGCGCCGAAGAAGCCTACGCCCACTACACCCTGGACAACCTGGCGCTGCTGGCGCGCGAAGACCTGAGTGAACAGGCCAAGGCCGAGGCCCAGGCGCGCTTGCGCGACCAGTTGCCGGCGGCCCTGCGGGCCAGCGAGGAGCGCCAGCAGCGGGCCCTGGCTCAGCAGCAGGAGAGCGACCGGCTATGGCGCGAGGGGGCTAGTGAGGAACAGGTGCGCCAGGCGCTTGCCATGGCCTATGATCCGCCCACGGTCGAGCGTGTGCTCGCCGAACAACGCGACGAGCGCGCCTGGCAGAAGCGCTATGGGGCTTACCGCCAGGAGCTGGCCGGCCTGCAGGGCGACGGCCTGAGTGCGGCGGACCAGCAGCGCGAGCAGCAGCGCCTGCGTCAGCGCTTGTTCAGCTCAGAAGAATTGCACCGGGTGGACACCTATGACGCGATTGCCGCCAAACAGCAGGACGGCGCCAGCCCCCAGCCGTGATTCCGTGCCGGCAGGCCGCGGGCGCTGCCGATGAACCTGCCGGAGGAGGAACGCCTGCTGCTCGCGCAGCAGCGCCGCGGCCATAACCGCTTGCGTTTCGTCGCGGCGCTGGAGCAGGGCTTCGTCGAGCATCGGGTGCAGCGCATCAGGCGCCGCCTCTGGCTGATCGGCGGCGTCGCGATCGGCTTCCAGCTGGTCTATGTCGGCCTGGACCTGGCCCTGCTGCCGCCAGTCGTGAGTCTGTCGATATTGCCGTTGCGCCTGCTGGGCATCGCCGGCGTCCTGCTGGCTTGCCTCTACTGCCGCCGTCCCCAGAGTTCGCTGTTCGGCACCCAATTCGCCTACACCGGCGCCTACGCGCTGAATGCCGCCTGTGTGGTGGCGCTGATCTACCTGAGCGAGGCCCTGGGGCAGTCCATGCCCTATGACGGCCTGTTCCTGATCCTGCTGTTCGGCTATGTGCTGCTCGGTGTGTCGTGTCGCGCGATCAGCCTGGCGGCCTGGGGATTCTGCCTGTTGTACCTGCTGCTCGGGGTGCTGCTCACCGATGCGGGATCGCAGCTGGCCTTCCAGGGACTGTTTCTCGGATGCGCCAACCTGATCGGCAGTGGCGGCGCCTATCTGCAGGAGCATGGCCAGCGCAGCGCCTGGCTGAACATGCGCCTGCTCGACCTGGCGCGCCAGCGCGCGGTCGCCGACGATGGGCGCAAGCTGCGCCTGCTCGCCGCTGCCAGCCATGACCTGCGTCAGCCCCTCAACGCCATGGGCCTGTATGCCCAGCACCTGCTCGAGCAGAGTCACGAGCCGGGCATTCGCCAGGTCAGTGGGCGTCTGGCAACCTCGGTGGAACAGCTCAGCCGTCTGCTGCAGTCACTGCTGGACTACAGTCGCCTGACCCTGCCGGGGGGCGTGCCGGTCAAGCCGGAAGTCTTCCCCCTGCGCCCGCTGCTCGAGCGCCTGAGTGGCGAGACGCGGGATGAGGCCAGGGATCAAGGGGTGGACCTGCAACTGCGTTGCGCCGACCTCTGGGTGCGCAGCGACCCGCTGCTGCTCGAGCGGGTGCTGCGCAATCTGCTGGTCAACGCCCTGCGCCACGCCCGGGCGCGGCTGGTGACGGTCGCCGCGCGCGAGGAAGACGGCGCCGTGCTGCTGGAGGTGGCCGACGATGGCCGCGGCCTGTCCCGGGAGGAGCAGGCCCAGGTGTTCGAGGAGTTTCGCCAACTGGATAACCCGGGGCGTAATGCCGAGCAGGGCCTGGGGCTGGGCCTGGCGATCGTCCAGCAGCTGGCCACGCTGCTGGAGCACCCGCTGGAGCTGCACTCGAGTCCGGGGCAGGGTGCGCGCTTCAGCTTGCGCGTGCCGCTGGCTGTGGCGGGTGAGGCGCCGGCGCCGGCGCCTGTCACCCAGGCGATGCAGGGGCGCGTTCTGCTGCTGGAGGACAACGGCCCGGGCCGCCAGGCCCTGGCCGGGCTGCTGCAGCGCTGGGGGTGCGAGGTATGGGCCTGTGCCGGGCTGGCGGAGGCGCTCGGCTGTGTCGGCGAAGCCCAGCCCCAGCTGCTGATCAGTGATTACCGTCTGGCCGCCGAGGAAGATGGCTTGCGGGCCATCGAGCGGGTGCGCGAGGCAGCCGGGCGGATGCTGCCGGCCTTGCTGATCAGCGCCGACATCAGTCCCGAGTTGCAGGAACGCTGCATTCCCGCGCACGTCACCCTGCTCGGCAAACCCCTGCTGCCGGCGCGGCTGCGCCAGGCCCTGGCGGTATTGCTGCCGGGCGCCTCGGCAAGCCAGGCGCAGCGCACAGCCAGCACGGAAAGCTAGCGCCTACGGCGTGCCGAGCGCTTGGGCGAGGCTCAGAGCCAGCCGCGCTGGCGCGCCGCACTGACACAGGCGGTACGGGTGTGCACCTCGAGTTCCTGGAACAGCGCCTTCAGGTGGGTCTTGACCGTGTCCTCGGCGACCCCCAGCTGGCGGCTGATGGCCTTGTTCGGCAGGCCGTCGGCCAGCAGCAGGAGAATCTCCTGCTGGCGGGGGGTGAGCTGGGGCTTGTCGGCGGCCGGGGCGGGAAGTGTCTCGCCGAGCAGTACGCGGGTCACCGCCTGGCGCAAGTCGTCGCCGTCGGCGCTTTTCGGAATGAAGCCGAGGGCCCCGGCGGCCAGGGCGGCCTGGGCATCCAGGCTGGAATCGCTGGCGCTGAGGATCGCCACCGGGGTCATGCGCCCCTGCTGCTGCCAGCGTTGCAGCAGTTCCAGCCCAGGCAGGTCGGGCAGGCGCAGGTCCAGCAGGATCAGGTCGAAATCCTGCCGTTTCAGGCAGTCCTCCGCCTCGGCGGCATTGTACGCGGCCTGCACCCGCAGATCGGCGCACAGCGGGGCGAGGGCCAGGCTCAGGCCGTCGAGAAATATTCGGTGATCGTCCACCAGCAACAGGTTCAACTGGTCTGGCAAGGCAGTGCAAAGTGTGGTCATGGCTGTCCCACGCGGCTTTTCTTGTAGTTGTCGACGCTGCGCGAGTGTACCGCAATCGCGCGAGCGGAATCGCTGCGTGAGGTCGCGGTTGTGGACGAGTGGGCTCAGGCGACCTGGCTGAGGTTGCCGACGCAGCGTTGCCAGGCCGCGATGAATGCGCCGGGCTGGCCGTGGGGATGAAACACCCGCCGCCAGATCAGCGCCAGGCCAAGCAGGTCGTTGGCCGCCGGCAGCACGATGTCTTCCGCCTCGATCAGCAGCCAGGCGATGGCGGTGGCGTAGCGCAGGTTGACGGTCAGCTCCAGGTGCGGGGCGGCGAGAAAGGCATGCTGGCTGGCCAGCCCGCGGACCTGGCTGGCCAGATCCGGATCGCGGGCCAGGTGCAGGTCCCACAGGCGTTGGTGGCGCTGTTCGGCGATGCGGTACAGGCCATGCCCGCGGCGGTCGTCGAGGGCGCTGCCAAGCCCGGACTGGCTGGCCGCGGCGCCGAGCAGAAGGGCTTCGGCGGCAGGGGAGTGGCGGCCCAGGTAGATCAGGGTGGGGCGAATGACGTGCTGGCACAACTCGCAGGCGGCGATACCCATAGAGCCCTCGCGGAAGGTGGCCGGTGGGGCCAGGGCGCATGGCAGCTTCTGTTTGTTCTGATAAAGGCCCCACCGGGAGCGGGGTTAGCCGCTCATGTTCAAGTCTAGTGCGACCTTTGAGCTGTAAAGGGCTGTTTTTAAATTGTTTTCAGCTTTCGCTCATTGCCTATATTCCACATCGTGCTTAGTGGGGCGCGGATGGCGGTAGAGATTGCCTAGCCAGCTCGCCTCGATCTCCGCGCACCCGTCCCGGCTCAGTCGCCGCTCGCAACGGGCCGCGCCGGGTCGGTGATCCATTCGCTCCAGGAGCCGGCATACAGCGGTGCCAGCGGGTAGCCGGCGAGACACAGGGCGAACAGGTTGTGGCAGGCAGTGACGCCGGAGCCGCAGTAGGCGACCAGTCCGCTGGTCGGGCGCGCGCCCAGATGGCTGGCGAAGCGCTGGCGCAGTTGCTCGGCCGCGAGGAAATGGCCATCGCTGTCCAGGTTGTCGGTGAAGGCCGCGCACTGGGCGCCGGGAATATGCCCGGCAACCGGGTCCAGCGGTTCCACCTCGCCGCGAAAGCGCGGCAGCGCGCGGGCGTCGAGCAGGGTCAGTTCGGGGCTGCCCAAACGCTGCTGCAACTGCGCGGCGCCGATCAGCAGGCGCGCATCCGGCTCCCCGTGGAAATTGCCGCGGGGACGGCTCGGCTGTTCCTGGCTCAGGGCCTGGCCGGCGGTCCTCCAGGCCTTGAGCCCACCGTCGAGCAGGTATACGCCCTCACGCTTGCCCAGCCAGGCCAGCAGCCACCAGGCGCGGGCGGCGAACGCGCCGGGGCCGTCGTCATACAGCACCACCTCGTCGTCCTGGTTCAGGCCCCACTGGCGCAGGCGCTCGACCAGGGCGTCCGGCGCCGGCAGTGGGTGTCGCCCGGTTATCCCTTTCTGCACGGGGCCGGAGAGGTCCTGCTCGAGGTCGGCGAAGCGGGCGCCGGGAATATGTCCGCCGGCGTAGCTGCGCTGGCCGTAGCCCGGGTCGTCGAGGGCGAAGCGGCAGTCGAGTATCAGCAGGTCGGCCTGATCGAGGCGAGCGGCCAGGGCCGCGGGGGTGATCAGCTGGGCGAGGGGCATGATGGGCGTCCTGTGTCCAAAGGGGGGGGCAAGCGCATCATAAACCCAGCCCGCAGCAGGGGTGCAACGCCTGGGCTAGGCTGGCTGTGACCAGGCGCTGCCGCCGTGGCGCGGTCGATGAGGAAGGGTGAATGCCTAAGGTGAATGCGCTCAGGCGCGCTGCCTGTTGTTCCGGAGGTCAGCATGGTTGAGGCCATCTCTGTCGCGCAATTGCAGGCCCTGATGGCGTCGGCCAAACCGCCACTGCTCTGCGATGTGCGCCGCCAGCCGGCGTTCCTGGCCAGCCCCGTGGTGATTCCAGATGCCGTGCGCCGCTTGCCCGAGACCGTTGCCACCTGGGGCGCGCAGCTTGGCGAGGTGGAGGAGGAGGTGGTGTATTGCGTGCACGGTCACGAGGTCAGTCAGGGCGTCGCTGCGCAGCTCGCCGAACGGGGCGTGCGCTGCCGCTATCTGTTCGGTGGCCTCGAGCAGTGGCTGGCCGAGGGTGGCCCGACCTTGGCGCCGACCGCTTGAGCCCGGCGGCCGGGCCTTGGTTGAGTTGCTGTTGAGCATGGCAGAGGTGTGTGTGCAGCAGTTGCTGACGGTGGTGCTATTCACTCTGATCGCGGGCATGGCGATGCCGTTCGGTGCGGCCCTGGCCAGTGTCGAGCGGATCAGCCCCGGCTGGCTGGAAGAGGAATTTCGCCACAGCGTGATCGCCTTCGGCGGCGGTGCCTTGCTGGCGGCGGTGGCCCTGGTGCTGGTGCCCGAGGCGATCGACGACCTCAGCCCTGTCCCCGTCGTGCTGTATTTCGCTGCCGGCGGGGCGGCGTTCATGGCGGTGGACATCCTCCTGTACCGCATGCAGACCTCGGCCAGCCAGCTGGCGGCCATGCTCGCCGACTTCGTTCCCGAATCCCTGGCCCTGGGTGCGGCTTTTGCCATCGGCGGCGAGGGGGCGGTGCTGCTGGCGCTGCTCATCGGCCTGCAGAACCTGCCGGAAGGCTTCAACGCCTACCGCGAGCTGAAGGATTCGACCCGCTACAGCCGCGCCAGGATCATTCTGCTGTTCGCCGCCATGGCGTTGCTCGGCCCGGTGGCCGGGGTGTGCGGCTATCTGTGGCTGGCCGACAGTCCGGCGCTGGTCGGCGCCATCATGCTGTTCGCCGCCGGCGGCATCCTCTACTCGGTGTTTCAGGACATCGCCCCCCAGGCCAGGCTGGACAAGCACTGGGCCCCGTCCCTGGGCGCCTTGCTGGGTTTCGTACTGGGTATCGTCGGGCACATGCTGGCTGTGGCCTGAGCCGGGCTGCTGTATCGTGCCGCCTTCTTTCACTGCACAGGTCGGTCGATCGACATGAAACGCTTCGTACTGCTGGACACGGCTCAGATTCCCGATGGCGCCGGCGCGCTGTGTCTGTTCGAGTACGGCGAGGACTTCGTGATCAAGATCGCCGGCGGCGATGGTGGCCAGCTGATGAACACGCGCATGCACGGCTCGGAAGACGCCCTGGCGGCGATTCCCTGCAAGAAGGTGGCCGGCCGCCCGCAGGTGCGGGCGCTGATCGGCGGCCTGGGCATGGGCTTTACCCTGGCTTCGGCGCTGCAGCACCTGGGGGCGGATGCCGAGGTGACGGTGGCCGAACTGGTGCCCGGCGTGGTGGAGTGGAACCGCGGGGCGCTGGGCGCCAAGTCGGGTTACCCGCTGCTGGACCCGCGCACCCGGGTGGTCCAGGAGGATGTCGCCAAGCTGCTCAAGGCGTCCACCCAGGCCTTCGATGCGATCATGCTGGATGTCGACAACGGCCCCGAGGGGCTGACCCAGAAGGGCAATGGCTGGCTGTATTCGGCCGAGGGCCTGCGCCAGTGCCACCAGGCGCTGCGCCCCAAGGGCATGCTGGCGGTGTGGTCGGCCAGCGTCGACCGCGCCTTCGCCGACAAGGTGCGCCGCAGCGGCTTCAAGGTCGAGGAAGTGCAGGTCTACGCCCACGGCAACCGTGGTACCCGGCATACCATCTGGATCGCCGAAAAACTCAAGTAAGGCGCTTGCCGCCGATCAGCGCCCGCCGCGGGTCAAGCGCAGGCGGGTTTTTTCGTTGACGCGAGTCAGTGGATCCTCAGTCTGCCGAGGCGGTCGTTGTCCAGGCTGCCGAGGTACAGGTAGTCGCCCACCGGCTTGGCCGAGGTGACCATGCGCAGGTGGCTGCCGCTGCTGTCGTGCAGGCTGCGGACGATCTCGCCCTGCTCGTTGACGGCGATGACCAGGCCGTAGGGGATCGCCTTGGGCCACAGGGCGCGCGGCAGTTTGGCCAGCTGCGCCTTGAGCCAGGGGTGGCGATGGAGAAAGTCGGCATCGGCCTTGCGCGGGGTCGGCATCGCGACCCAGAAGGTGCCGGCGCCATCGCCCTGCAGGTTGTCCGGCAGGCCCGGCAGGTTGTCGATGAAGGTATCCGCGGTACCGGCCTGCTCGCCCTTGAGCCAGTAGCGGGTGATGCGGTAGCAGTAGGTTTCGTTGACCAGGACGAAGTCCTCGTCGGCCGACAGCGCCACCCCGTTGGCGAAGTACAAGTCCTTGAGCAGCACGCGGGTCTCGCCGCTGGCGCGGTCATGGCTGAGCAGGCGGCCGTGGGGACGGGCCTCGAGCAGGTCGAGCAGGTAGTCGGGCTGCTCGAAGCGCGACGAGGCATCGCTGAAGTAGATGGTGCCGTCGGCGGCGATGTCCAGGTCATCGGTGAAACGCAAGGGCACGCCGTCTGCCTCGCTGGCGAGCACCTCGATCCGTCCCTGCGGGTCGATGGACAGCAGGCCCTTGTAGGCATCGGCGACGATCAGGTTGCCGGCGGCGTCGAAGTCGATGCCCAGCGGCCGCCCCTGGGTATCGGAGAAGGTCTCGATCCCTCCATCGGCATCGATGCGCACGATGCGACCGTCGTGCAGGCCGCTGTAGACCCGGCCCTGGGCGTCCACTGCGCTGTCTTCCGGCCCCTGCAGTTGCCCCTTGCCGAGCAGTTCGGCCTTCATCAGGGTGTCGTTGGGCTCCAGTACGCCGGTCATGGCGGGGGCGGGTGGCGCCTGCCAGGCCAGGGGCTCGATGGGGCTGGGGGTGATGGCCAGGTAGAGGGCGCTCGCGGCTAGTGCCAGCGCGAGCAGGCCAAGCAGTTTCTTCATTGTGGTCATTCCTTGTACAGAAGTCGGGCGGATGGCGCGTGGCCGTCAGATTACACAGGTCGCGCGGGACGCGCCCCTTTGCCGGTATCGATGCCCGGCGAAGGGCGAGGGCGATATATACTGCGCGGTATTCTTGACGGGAGTGCCGCGTGGCTATCGATATTCACTGGATTCTTGACGACGCCAGCCTGGCTAAGCATTGCGCCGACTGGCGCCGTCTGCCCTATGTGGCCCTGGACACCGAGTTCATGCGGGTCGACACCTTCTACCCGATCGCCGGCCTGCTGCAGGTCAGTGAAGGCGAGCGCGCCTACCTGATCGACCCCCTGCAGATCGGCGACTGGACGGCCTTCGCCGCCTTGCTGGAAGACCCGGCGGTGGTCAAGGTGCTGCACGCCTGCAGCGAGGACCTGGAGGTCTTCCTGCGCCTGAGCGGCAGCCTGCCGACGCCGCTGTTCGACACCCAGTTGGCCGCCGGCTACCTCAACCTGGGTTTCTCCATGGGCTATTCGCGCCTGGTCCAGGCGGTGCTCAACATCGAGCTGCCCAAGGGCGAGACGCGCTCCGACTGGTTGCAGCGGCCACTGTCGGCGACCCAGGTCAGCTACGCCGCCGAGGATGTGCTGCACCTGGCCGAGGTCTACGACGCCCAGCAGAAGCTGTTGTCGAGCGAGAAGAACGCCTGGGTTCTGGAGGACGGTGCCGAGCTGGTGGCCAACCTGTGTCGCGAAGTCGACCCGCAGGAGGCCTACCGCGAAGCCAAGCTGGCCTGGAAACTGTCGCGCCAGCAACTGGCCGTGCTGCGCGCGCTGTGCGCCTGGCGCGAGCACGAGGCGCGGGCACGCAACCAGCCGCGCAACCGCATCATCCGCGAGCATTCGCTGTGGCCGCTGGCGCGCAGCCAGCCGGACAACCTGGTGGCCCTGGCGCGGATCGACGATATGCACCCCAAGACCGTGCGCCAGGATGGCGAGACCCTGCTGCAGCTGATCAAGGACGCCGCCGCCACGCCGCCGGCCGACTGGCCCGAGGCGCTGCCCGAGCCGCTGCCGGTGGAAGCCTCGGCCCTGCTGAAGAAGCTGCGCGCCATCGGCCAGCGCCAGGCCGAGCGCCTGGACATCGCGCCGGAGCTGATGCTGCGCAAGAAAACCCTGGAAGCCCTGCTGAAAAGCGGCTACCCCGATGGACCCTACCAGCTGCCGGACGCCCTGCGCGGCTGGCGCCGTGAATTGATGGGCCAGGCCCTACTCGCCTGCCTGGCCGCCGAAGGAGACCCCGCGTGAAACGCATCTGCTCGATCTACAAAAGTCCGCGCAAGAACGAGATGTACCTCTACGTGCTCAAGAGCGATGCGCTCAAACGCGTGCCGGAGAACCTGCTGGCCGCCTTCGGCCCGCCCATCCACACCTTCGACATGGTCCTGAGCCCCGAGCGCCAGCTGGCCCGCGAGGACATCCACAAGGTGCTCGACAACCTCGAGCAGCAGGGCTTTCACCTGCAGATGCCGCCGCCGGAAGAGGAATATATCGAGCACCTGCCGGATGAGCTGCTGCGTCGCAACGATCCGGTCTGATCACGCCCTGCCAAGGACACGCCATGCACCTGCTGATCGCCGAAACCGACCATGCCACCTATGCCGAACTGCTGCACCGGGCGGCGCCGGAGCTGCAGCTGCATGCCAGCGCCGATCCCGCCGAGCTGAGCCAGCTGGCCGCCGGTTGCCCGCTGTGGCTGGGCCAGCCGGACCTGCTCGCCGCGCTGCTGGCGCAGGGGCACAAGCCGCAGTGGCTGCAGTCCACCTGGGCCGGCATCACCCCCTTGCTGGCGCCGCAGTTGCCGCGCGACTACCGCCTCAGCCGCGCGGTGGGTATCTTCGGCCAGGTGATGGCCGAGTATGTGCTGGGCCACCTGCTGGCCCACGAGCGCCAGCTGTTCGCGCGCCTGGCCGCACAGGTCGAGCAGCGCTGGGACATCGGTTCGCCGCGCAGCCTGGTCGGGCGCCGGGTGCTGATCGTCGGCTGTGGCGATATCGGCCAGAGCGTGGCGCAGTTCCTCGCGCCGTTCGGCGTCGAACTGCTCGGTGTGGCCAGTCAGGCGCGGGTGCAGAAACCCTTCGTCGAGGTGACGGGCATTGACCAGCTGCCGCGCCTAGCGGCCACGGCCGATTATCTGGTCAATCTGTTGCCGGACACGCCGGCCACCCGCGATGTCTATGACGCTGCGCTGCTGGCCCGGCTCAAGCCCAGTGCGCTGCTGATCAACGCCGGGCGCGGGGTGGCGGTGGTCGATGCCGACCTGGTCGCGGCCCTGGAACAGGGGCAGTTGGCCGGCGCGGTGATCGACGTCTGCCGCCAGGAACCGCTGCCTGCCGGTCACCCGTTCTGGACCGCGCCGCACCTGCTGCTTACCGGTCACACGTCGGCACCGACCGAGCCGCACCTGATGGCTCAGTTGTTCCTCGACAACCTGACGCGCTTTCGCACCGGTCATGAACTGCGTGGCCAGGTGGATTTCGTGCGCGGCTACTAGCCGGCGCCGTTCGGCGATGCGCCCTTGGCCGGGCGCCGGCGCCACGCTAGACTGCCGGCCCTTTCGCCTGTCCCCGTACCGCTCGTTATGGCCGCCAAAGTCGAACCCTTCTGGAAACGCAAGACCCTCGCCCAGCTTGACCAGGACGAGTGGGAGTCGCTGTGCGACGGCTGCGGCCTGTGCTGCCTGCAGAAGCTCGAGGACGAGGACGACGGCAGCGTCTACTACACGCGCATTGCCTGCAAGCTGCTCGACCTGGACACCTGTCGCTGCACCGACTACGCCAACCGCGCACGCTTCGTCCCCGACTGCATCCAGCTCACCCCGGCCCAGGCCGATCAGTTCCAGTGGCTGCCGCCGACCTGCGCCTATCGCCTGGTCAGCGAGGGCAAGGACCTGCCGCTCTGGCATCACCTGGTCTGCGGCGATCCTGAAGCGGTGCATGTCGAACGCATCTCCCAGGCCGGGCGAATGCTCAGCGAGAACAAGGTGGCCGAGGACGACTGGGAAGAGCACCTGATCTTCCGCGCCGGCTAGGCACCGTTGCAGCCCCGCCGGCTTTGTGCAAGCGTAGCCGGCAGCGCCCGGGAACCGGCCCGGCGCCGTGATCCGCATCTTTGTTGCCAAGGAAATGCCCAGCATGCCGATTCGCCTTAGCTTGTTGTTCGCCATCTTGTTGATGCTCAGTACCCCGCTGTGGGCGGCCGTGAAGGTCGACCTGGATTATCGGGTGCGCTTTCTGCCGGAGTCCGATCAGGCCGAGGTCAGCCTGACCCTGGAGAAGGGCGAGCGGGTCCTGGGCCTGGATTTCGACCTGGGTGAGGAGGGCATGTACAGCGATTTCAGCGCCGATGGCCAGTGGACCCAGGACAGTCCCGGGCGCGGCCTGTGGCAGCCGGCCGAGGGCCGGGCCACGCTGAGCTACCGGGTGCGCGTCAATCATCTGCGCAACGACAAGCACTACGATGCGCGCATGACCGAAGACTGGGCGCTGTTGCGCGGCGACGACCTAGTGCCCAGCGCCAGGCTGCGCCAGGAGGACAAGACCGAGCTGGTCGCGCGCCTGCAGTTCGACCTGCCCAAGGGCTGGCGCGGCGTCGAAACCGGCTGGCCGCGCATCGGCAAGAACAAGTTCCGCATCGACAACCCGCTGCGCAAGTTCGACCGACCGACCGGCTGGATAGTCGCTGGCAAGATCGGCACGCGCCGGGTGCGGCTCGGTGATACCGAGGTGACCGTGGCGGCGCCGGTCGGCGAAGGCATGCGGCGGATGGATATCCTCACCCTGCTGACCTTCGTCTGGCCACAGATGCAGGAGGTCTTCCCGCGCGATCCGGCCAAGCTGCTGATCGTCGGTGCCGGCGACCCGATGTGGCGCGGTGGCCTGTCGGCGACCAACTCCTACTACATGCACACGGATCGTCCGTTGGTCAGCGAGAACGGCACCAGTTCCCTGGTGCACGAACTGGTGCACGTGTTCAGCCGCATCAGCCAGCGCGACCGCAGCGACTGGGTCGTCGAGGGCCTGGCCGAGTACTACGCCATCGAGCTGATGCGCCGCGCCGGCGGCTTGAACGAGGAGCGCTACCAGAAGATTCGCCAGCAGCTGAACAAGTGGAGCAAGCCGGTCAAGAGCCTGCGCGGCAACCGCTCCACGGGGCCGGTGACGGCGCGGGCGGTGCTGCTGCTGCAGGAGCTGGATCGCGAGATCCGCCAGGCCACCAAGGGCAATCACCCGCGTTCGCTGGATGACGTGACCCGTGGCCTGATGCGCTTGAACAAGGTCAGCACCCGGGATCTGGTGGAGATCAGCGAAAGCGTCATGGGCAAGCCGTCCAAGGTGCTGGACACCCGTCTGCTGCGTTGATCATCCAGGGCTTGAGCGCCCTGACGGAGAAGGACCATGCTCGGCATCGAACATTTCGGCCTGTTTCTCGCCGCGACCCTGGCGCTGAACCTGACGCCCGGACCGGACATGCTGTACATCGCCTCGCGCGCCAGTGCCCAGGGCACGCCGGCCGGGCTGGTATCGAGCCTGGGCATAGGCGCCGGCTGCCTGGTGCACGCCCTGGCGGCCGCCTTCGGCCTGTCGGCGTTGCTGATGATGTCGGCGCTGGCCTTCAGCCTAGTGAAGTGGGCCGGGGTGCTCTACCTGATCTGGCTGGGCGTGCAGCTGATCCGCGCAGGCTGGCGCGAGGCGCAGCAGCAGACGCTGGTGCCGGCGCGCTTGTCTCAGGTGTTCTGGCAGGGTGTGCTGGTGAACGTGTTCAACCCCAAGGTGGCGCTGTTCTTTCTGGCCTTCCTGCCGCAGTTCGCCCAACCGGACTCGCCACACTTCGTCTGGCAGATGCTCATGCTCGGGGTGATCTTCAGTCTCTGCGGCACCCTGGTGAACGCCGCGGTCGCCGCGCTGTGCGGCCATTTCGGCGCTCGCCTGGGCGACCGGCCCTCCTGGCGCCGCTGGCAGCAGAGCGCTGCCGGCGTGCTGATCATGGCTATGGGCATCGGCCTGGCGCTGACCGAGCGGCGCGGCTAGGCCGGCCTAGAACAGCGGCCCGGACTTGGTGTTGTTGCCCTTGGCGAGGCGGTCGTAGAGCACCACGTTGACCGTCGCCGCGAGGTTCATGCAGCCCTGGGTCGGGATGTACACCACGTCTTCGCACCAGCTGCGGATCTGCTTGTCCAGCGAGCCGTCCTCCGGGCCGAAGATGTAGATGGCCCGATCCGGGTGGGTGTATTCCGGCAAGGGCCGGGCGCCCTCGACCAGTTCCACGGCGACCGGGGTACAGCCCAGGGGGATGATCTTCTGCAGGTCGTCGATGGCGATCAGCGGGATATCCAGGTGCACCTGCTTGGTGTCGGTGACGAAGTCGCGGGCGCGCTCGTAGCGCTTGCCGGTGTAGAACACCGAACTGACGCCGTAGCAGCCGGCGGCGCGCATCACCGCACCGACGTTCTCCGGCGACTTGGGATTGAACAGGCCGATGCAGCTGTATCTCTTGTTCGCCACGAAACGGGCCCCCTGAGCAAAGGGCGCCAGTATACGGGGCGCGCTCCGGACTGGCTTATTCTTTGTTCTTCAGCAGCGCGGCCAGGTCGGCGAAGGCCTTGTGGGTCACCTTGGGGCCCTGGGGCGTGGACGTGGAGCCCTCGCTGAAATACTGCTGGTCGGTGTACCGGGAATGCTCGTTGTCGTGGCAGTACAGGCACAGCAGCTCCCAGTTGGAGCCGTCCTGGGGGTTGTTGTCGTGGTTGTGGTCGCGGTGGTGCACCGTCAGCTCGCTCAGGCGCTTGCCGGCGAACTCGCGGCCGCAGCGTCCGCAGACGTGGGGGTACATCTTCAGGGCCTTCTGCCGGTAGCCTTCTTCGCGGCTGCGCTGGGCCTCGGCGAGGATGCGGTCGAGCTTGGCGGTGGGCGAGGGCGATTTGTCGGTGCTCATGGTCGGTTCCGTCGTGCGATTCGGGGCGTGTCTGCAGTGTAATCCTGCCGGCAGTCGGCGAGAACCGCCGGGCGGGCACTAATCGAGCGGGGTGCGGCCCAACGGGGGAGTCCCGCGAGAAAGGAGGGCGGCGATGCCGTTGTGGGTTTTGGCTCTGTCCTGCCTGGGTGCGTTCTGGGTCGCCGCGCTGCCGGCGCAGGAGGCCCGATGGCCGGCCTCATATGAGCGCGCGGCGGGCTCGCCGGGCACCGCCACCCCGCAACCCTTCGTCCTGCCTCGCTCCGCCGGGCTTCCCGGCACGGCACCGCAGCATCTGCCGCTGCTCAACGACGGTACGGGCAATCGGGGCGGAGCGCTCAATCCGCGGCCAGACGGGCCGCTGCCGGCCGACGGCAGGCTGCCGCTGCTGGAGCGGCAACCGCAGCGCCAGCGCTGAGATTGATCAGACCTGTTTCTCGATCAGCTGGCCATCGACCATGCGCAGGCGCTTGGACATGGCCACGGCGATCGAGCGGATGATCTTGGCGGCCGACTTGGGGGCTTCCTGCAGCATCTTCTCCAGGGAGTCCTTGGCCAGCACCAGCAGGGTGCAGTCGGTGACCGCCACGCAACTGGCCGAGCGTCTTTCGCCATCGAGCACGGCCATCTCGCCGAAGGCGCGACCCTTGCGCAGCTTGGCGATCTCGACGATCTCGCCGCTGGAGTTGGTCTTGCGCACCGAAACCGCGCCGAAATGAATGATGCACATGAAGGTGCCGGCATCGCCCTCGTCGCAGATGACCGCGTCCGGGTCGAACTTGCTGATGTTGAAATAGCCCGCCGCGTTGAGCAGTTCGGCCGGCAGCAGGTTGTGGAACATGCCGCAGTCGAGCAGCATGTCGCGGATTTCATCGATCAGGTAGGAACTGTCGGGCATGGGAACTCTACGGCTGTCCGGCAAGAAATGGGTGGTTCACAGGTGACGTTAGCTGGCCGAGGCGGGCTTGCCAACGGCCGCCCGCCGGAAGCTGTGACCGCGCGCTCAGTTAGCCCGGGTTCGCGGCCAGCACCTTGAGCAGGAAAGCATACTCCAGGGCCACGTCGCGCAGCGCCTGGTAACGCCCGCTCATGCCGCCATGGCCTGCGTCGAGGTCGGTTTTGAGCAGCAGCAGCCGCTCGTCGGTCTTGTGCGCGCGCAACTTGGCCACCCACTTGGCCGCCTCCCAGTACTGCACGCGGCTGTCGTTGTAGCCGGCCACCGCGAGTATCGCCGGGTAGGCCTGGGCCTTGACGTTCTCGTAGGGGGCGTAGCCCTTGATCCGCTCGAATACCTGCGGTTCGTGGGGATCGCCCCATTCGTCGTACTCGGTGACGGTCAGGGGCAGATCGGGGTTCTGCATGGTGTTGAGCACATCGACGAACGGCACCTCGGCGATGGCTGCGGCGAACAGTTCCGGGCGCAGGTTGAGCACCGCGCCGATCAGCAGGCCGCCGGCGCTGCCACCGCTGATGGCCAGGCGCTCGGCGCTGGTATAGCCGGCGTCGATCAGGTGCTCGGCGCAGGCGATGAAGTCGTCGAAGCTGTTGTGCTTGTGTTCCAGCTTGCCGGCCCGGTACCAGGCCTCGCCCAGTTCGCCGCCGCCGCGCACATGGGCGATGGCGAAGACGAAACCGCGCTCCAGCAGGCTCAGGCGGGCATGGGAGAACCAGGGGTCGAGGCTCTCGCCATAGGCGCCATAGCCATAGAGATAGAGCGGGGCGGGCTGCCCGGCCTGGAGTACCTCGCGGCGCGCCACCAGGCTGATGGGCACCTGGGTGCCGTCCGCGGCGCGGGCCCACAGGCGCTGGCTGACATAGGCATCGGCATCGAACGGGCCTTCCACCGGGGTTTCCTTGAGCACCTGCTGCGTGCCGTCGGCCAGGCTCAGCTGACGGATCTGCGCCGGGCGGTTCAGCGCCTCGTAGCGCAGGCGGATGACCGGGCTGTGGAACTCCAGCGAGTCCTGCACGTACAGGCTGTAGGCCGCGTCCGGCAGCTGGACCCGGTAGGCGGCCTGCCCCAGGGGCTGCACCTCGATGATCGGCAGGCCGGCCTCGCGCAGGCTGAGGACCAGGGCGTGCTGGTTCAGGCTGAGACCTTCGAGCATCACCCGCTCGTCGTGGGCGCGCAGCAGGTGCCAGTGCGCGCGGGTCGGCGCCTGTTCGTTGGCGAAAAACAGGGCGAAGTTGATGCCGCTCTGGTTGCTGCGAATCAGCCAGCACCAGCGGCCGTCGTGCTTGCCGTGGTCGACGTAGTATTCGTGGCCGTCCTCGCGCGGCGCCAGGCAACGGAAGGCCTCTTCCGGGGTGTCGGCATCCAGCACCCAGGCCTCGCTGGTGGTCTTGCTGCCCAGGGCCAGCACCAGCTGGCGTTCCGAGCTGGTGCGGTAGCAGTGCAGGAAGAAGCGTCCATCGTCTTCTTGGAACACCAGCGTGGCGGCGTCGTCGCCGAGGCGGTGGCGATACAGCTTGTGCGGCCGGTGGGTGTCGTCCAGCTCGCCGAAGAACAGGGTCTGGCTGTCGTTGGCCCAGGTCATGCTGCCGTCGCAGTCGGCGAACGGCAGCTCGCGGATGCTGCCGTCGGCCAGCTCCTTGACGAACAGCCGGTAGGTCTCGTCGCCGCTGGTGTCCAGGCTGTAGGCCAGGCGCTGGTGGTCCGGGCTGATGCTGAACGCGCCGAGGGACAGGTAGCCGCCGTTCGCCAGGGCGTTGGGGTCGAGCAGCAGCTGCTCGGCGTGCTCATCGACCTGCAGCGAGTCATCGCTGGGCCGTGGGCAGCGATAGTGGCGCGGGTACTCGTCGCCGGCGGTGGTGCGCTGGTAGTAGAGGTAGGGCCCCCAGGGCGACGGCAGCGACAGGTCGGTCTCGCGGATACGCCCCTTGATCTCCTCGAACAGGGTCTCGCGCAGCTCGCTCTGCTCGGCCAGCTGCGCCTCCAGGTAGGCGTTCTCGGCCTTGAGATGCTCGAGTACCTCGGCGGCATCTCGCTGTTCCAGCCAGCGGTACGGGTCGGCGCCGGGTTCTGTGCGGGCGATGGGGGCGTGCGGCATGCGGCAACTCCGAAATCAGGTGCGGCCGACGGTGGGGGCGCCGGGCCGTTGAAAAGCCGCTATCATAAGCGCCCCTTTGCAAGCCCCGCCACGTCAGGGACCCGCCGCGTTATGATCGAAAGCGACTATCTACTTGCCTGGAGCGCCTATGCCGTCGCGGCGCTCGGCTGCCTGCTGGTCTGGTTCCGCCTGACCCGCTGGATGTGGCGCTATGTGCGCGAGCCGCTGCGCCTGCTGGTCGCGGTGCTGCTGCTGACCCCGACCGTAGTCGACCCGGCCAAGGAACTGCTCGCCCCGGCGGTCGCCGTCGCCGCCCTGGATCTGCTGTTCAAGGTGGGCAACAACGCCTTGCGGGCGGCGGCGGACCTGGCCATGTACGGCCTGATCGCCTTCGCCCTGTACCTGCTGTTCGTGGCCGTTCGCTGGCCGATCGAGCGCTGGTGGAAGCGCCGGGGCGGGCCGGTGCGCGAAGAGCGCGAGGCGGATGCGCCGACCTTGCGCGAGCTGATGGAGCAAGGCGCCGCTGAGCCGGGCGCCAGCCATCGTGACTCCCGTGGCGAGCGTCGCCTGCGCATCGAGCCGCGGCTCTGAGTTTTCCGGCCGGCAGGCCGATCTTCGAACCCCGACCTGTCTGGCCCGCTGGCCAGCGCTTGCAGGCGTGGCGGCGGGCCTTCAGCATAGGCTCAGCTGCGTCAGGAGAGCCTATGGACCCCATGTTCCGTGCGAACGCCAATGATCCAGTGCCGGCGCACCGCGTCGCCTGTGCCTGCCTCCGGTCGGCGCGGCGACGCCTTGCGCTGAGCGGAGGACGCTAGCCATGTGCGAGCTGCTCGGCATGAGCGCCAATGTGCCCACCGATATCGTCTTCAGCTTTACCGGGCTGATGCAGCGCGGCGGCCGCACCGGCCCCCATCGCGATGGCTGGGGCATCGGCTTCTACGAGGGGCGCGGCCTGCGCCTGTTCCAGGACCCGCGGGCCAGCAGCGAGTCGGAGGTGGCGCAACTGGTACAGCGCTATCCGATCAAGAGCGAAGTGGTGATCGGTCACATTCGCCAGGCCAACGTCGGCCGCGTCTGCCTGGCCAACACCCATCCCTTCGTGCGCGAGATGTGGGGGCGCAACTGGTGTTTCGCCCATAACGGCCAGCTGGCCGATTTCCGCCCGCCGGCGGGTTTCTACCAAGCCATCGGCGACACCGACAGCGAGGCGGCGTTCTGCGACCTGCTCAACCGCCTGCGCCTGGCGTTCCCCGAACCGCCACCTTTCGAGCAGCTGCTGCCAAGCCTGATCGAGGCCTGCGCGGCGTATCGCCAGTTGGGCGTGTTCAACTGCCTGCTCAGCGACGGCGACTGGTTGTTCAGCTTCTGCTCGACCAAGCTGGCGCATATCACCCGGCGCGCGCCGTTCGGCCCGGCGCAGTTGAAGGATGCCGACCTGCGGGTGGATTTTCAGGCGGAAACCACGCCCAACGACGTGGTAACCGTACTGGTCACCGAGCCGCTCACCGATAACGAGAACTGGAGCCGCTACCAGCCAGGCGAATGGCGCCTGTGGCGTGGCGGCGAATGCCTGGCTCAGGGCAACGCCTGAGCCGGGGACAAGGAACATTGGGGAAGGTAATGCTGAGGAGCTATCTGCGTCTGGCGCTGTTCACGCTGGGGTTGTTGGTCGGGGTCCAGGTGCCCGGCTTTGTCGATGACTACGGCAAGCGGGTCGAGGCGCACCGCCTGGAGTCGGAGCAGAGTTTGAAGGGCTTCCGGGAAACCGCCCGACGTTTCTTCAAGGCGGACCTGCAGGCCCTGGTGGCCCACTACCGGGTGAGCGACGACCCGGTGATGCGCAGCGATGCGCAGAGCGTCGGCAATCTGGTCGAGCGGGCACGCTGGCTCGCCGAGGAGTGGCAGGCCATGCAGGGCCCCTGGTACGGCCAGCTGTGGCACCTGGCCACGGCGGCGGACAACGAACTGCTGGAGGAGACGTTCCAGGCCTATCGCTATCAGGTGCTGCTGGCGCCCGAGGCCATCGCCTGGGGGATCGCCTGTGCCCTGTTGTTCGCCTGGTCGATCGAGGGGTTGCTGCTGATGCTCGCCTGGGTGTTCGTCGCCGGCCAGGACCGTCGCGCGCGCGAGCGCCACTGGCGCTGAGCCGCGCGCCTGTGCGGCTCAGTAGTTGAGGGTCAGCTGCGGGCCGAGGTAGTCGTTGGCCTGACGGATGTCGTCGTCACCGAGCAGGCCCACGGCCGCGGCGAGTTGCAGGCGTGAGACCAGGTAGCGCAACTTGGCTTCCAGCAGGTCGCGGCGGGCGATGAACACCTGCTCTTCGGCGTTGAGGATGTCGACGTTGGTGCTGGAGCCGGCCAGGAAGCCCTTCTTCGCCGAATCCTGGGCCCGCTTGCTGGAGGCGACCGCCTGTTCCAGCGCCCTGATACGCGCCGGGCCGCTCTGCACGCCACGGAATTCACGGGTGGTGGCGGAGAACACTTCCTCGCGGGTGGCGTTGAGGTCTTCCCCGGCCTGTTCGCGGCTGGCGGTGGCCTGACGAACCCGCGCGCTCACCGCACCGCCTGAGTACAGCGGCAGGTTGAACTCCAGGCCGACCGAGGCGTAACGATTCTGCTGGTCGATGGTGGTGACGGAGTCGCTTTCGCTGTCGGTATAGCCCAGCACGAAATCGAGGGTCGGCCAGTGTCCGCCGCTGGCGCGGTTGACTTCCTCTTCCGCGACCCGGTGGTTGTAGTGACGGGCGCGCAGCGCCGGGTTGTTCGCCCGCGCCTTGCTCAGCCAGTCCTGCAGGTTGTCCGGGTGCAGACCGGGGGTAGGAAAGTCGCTGCGCAGGGTGGCGACCTGCTGCGGCATTTCGCCGAGCATCTCCTGCAGCAGGCGCAGGGCGATCGCCAGGTTGTCCTGGGCCTCGATCTGTTCGGCCAGGGCCAGGTCGCGCCGCGCGGTGGCCTGGTCGACATCGGTGATGGTGCCATCGCCCAGGTCGAAACGCCGCTTGGCGGCGGCCACCTGCTGTTCCAGGGCCTTGAGCTTGGCGTCGGCCAGTTCGATGGTTTCGCGGGTCAGCAGTACATCGAAGTAACGGCTGGCCAGGCGTACCGCGATGTTCTGGGTCTTGGCGTCGAACACCGCCTCGCTGTACCCGGCGCGTTGCTTGCCCTGGCGGTACTCGGCCATCTTCTGCCGATCGAACAGCGGCTGGCGCAGTTGCACGCCCAGGTTCTGCGAGTCGTAATCCAGGTCGTTGTCGGTCGAGTTGCCGAACTCCTGACTGCCGCTGACCTTGCTCCTGCTGGCGCTGGCGCTGATCTGCGGCAGCAGGCCGGCGCGGCCCAGGGCGCGATTCTCCAGCCCGGCATCGCGCTCGTGAGCCGCCGAGCGGTAGACCGGCCCCTGCAGGCGCAGGGTGTTCCAGGCTTCCTGCAGGTCCAGCGCGAGCGCGGGCAGGCTGGTCGCCGTGGCCAGACAGACGAAGGCTAAGCGGATCACCATGTCACTGTTCCTTGAAGGCACTGTCGATCCGGTCAAGCATAGGCTTCATCAGGTAACTCATCAGGTTTCGTTCGCCGGTTTTTATCGTCACGGTGGCCGGCATGCCAGGGCGGATGCGGTTGCTGCCGAGCCTATCCATGCCTTCCGGGGTGACCTCGACCTGCGCCAGGTAGTAGGGCTGCTTGTTGGCTTCATCGACCAGGCGGTCGGCGGAAATGGTCAGCACCCGGCCCGGAATATTCGGCGTCTGGGCATGGTTGAAGGCCGGAAAGGTGATGTCCACCAGCAGGCCCGGGACCATCTTGTCGATGGCCTGTACCGGCACCATGGCGTCGACCTGCAGCGGCTCATTGGCCGGTACCACGTCCATGATGGTCGAGCCAGGCTGGATCACCCCGCCGATGGTCGAGACGTTGAGGCCGAGGACCACACCGTCGATCGGCGAGCGGATCACGGTGTTGGTGACCTCGTAGTCCAGCGAACGCAGGCGGTCGGCCAGGGCCGAGGCTTCCTTCTGCGCGTCGGTCAGCTGCGATTGCACCTCCTTCTGGAAGTTCTGCTCGAGCTGGAGGATGCGCAGCTTGAGCTCGGCGATCTGGTTGCGGGCACGGCCGATCTCGGCGATGTTCTGCGCCAGCGAGGCGTTCAGTTCGGCGGCTTCGCGCTCCAGTTCGAGCATCCGGTTGCGGGTCACATAGCCTTCGGCCGCCAGGCTGCGCACGCCGTCGAGTTCCTGGCGCAGGAATTTGATCTGCGCGTAGCGCGAGCCCTGCACCTGGCGCAACCCCTTGAGCTGCTCCTCGGCGCCGCGAATGTTTTCCTCGAGGATACCGGCCTCGCCGGTCAGGGCGGCGCGGCGGGTGGTGAACAGGCGCTGCTGCAGGGCGATCGAGGCGTTCAGGCGCGGGTCGCCGGCGAAGCGTTCGAGCAGCGCCGGATCGAAGGTCACCTCGGGCATGCCGTCGCGTTCGGCTTGCAGGCGGTTTTCTACGGACTTCAACACGATGTACTGGCCGCTGACCACGCCCTGTTCGGCGATGGCGCGGGTGGTGTCCAATTCGACCAGGACCTGGCCGCGTTCGACCATCTGCCCCTCGCGTACCGCGATGGTCTTGATCGAGCCGCCATCCAGATGCTGGATGGTCTTGCGGTTGTCGGTGACATTGACCGTGGCGTTCGCCACCACCCCCGCGTCCAGCGGAGCGAGGACGGCCCAGAGGACGAAACCGCCGAAACCGGCGAGCACCAGCGCCAGGCCCCAGCGACTGGGGCGCTGGTCATTGACGTCGACGGCTTCCTGGCTGTTCTCAGGCATGAGGTTCTTGCGTTCGAACTCGAGATTCGACATGACGCATCACTCCTTGGTCTTGACCGACGCCAGGGTCGCGCCGCCCATGCTGGTGGGCATGACGGCGGCCTGGCGCAGGGCGTTGAACACTTCGTCACGGCTGCCGAACATATGCACCGTGCCTTCGCGCAGCACGAGGATCTTGTCGACTATGTTCAGCACCGTCGGCCGATGGGAGATCAGCACCAGGGTCTTGCCACGTTGCTTGAGGTCGGCGAGGGCCTTCACCAGAGCGGCTTCGCCGACGTCGTCGAGGCTGGCGTTGGGTTCGTCGAGGACGATCAGCGAGGGGTCGCCGTAGAGCGCACGGGCCAGGCCGATGCGCTGCTTCTGGCCGCCGGACAGCGAGTTGCCGTCGGCGCTCAGGGGCGTGTCGTAGCCTTGCGGCAGGCGCAGGATCATCTCGTGCACGCCGGCCTGCTGGGCCGCCAGGATCACCGCGTCGCCATCGATCTCGCCGAAGCGGGAAATGTTTTCGGCGACAGTGCCCTCGAACAGCTCGACGTCCTGGGGCAGATAGCCCAGCCAGGGCCCCAGTTCTTCCTTGTCCCACTGGAAGACGTCCGCCCCGTCCAGGCGCACCTTGCCGGCGTGTGCCGGCCAGACACCGACCAGCAGGCGTGCCAGGGTGGACTTGCCCGAGGCCGAGGGACCGATGATGCCCAGAGCTTCTCCCGGTGCAACGTTGAGGCTGATGTTGCGCAGAATGGTCAGGGGCGTGCCGGGGGCGTTGGCGAATGCGCCTTCCACACTGACCTGACCGGCCGGCTTGGGCAGCGGCATGGAGGGCTTGCGCGCCGGGAAGTCGGCCAGCAGGCCGGACAACCGTCCCCAGGACGCGCGGCTGGCGAGCAGCTGCTTCCAGGTGGAAATCGCCAGTTCGACCGGGGCCAGGGCGCGTCCGGCGAGGATCGAGCAGGCGATCATCATCCCGGGGGTGATCTTGCCTTCGATCGCCAGCAAGGCACCGGTGCCGAGAATCAGCGATTGCAGGGTCACGCGCAGGAAGCGCGTGGTGCCGTTGATATAGGCCGCACGGTCGGAGGCCAGGGTCTGCTTCTCGAGAATCTGCTGATGGTTGCCGAACCAGCGCTCGCGGATGGCCGGAAACATGCCCATGGCCTGGATGACCTCGGCATTGCGCAGGTTGTTGTTGGCGTAGGTGCCGGAGGCCACCGAGGCCTGGTTGGCTTCGGCCAGCGGCTTGCGGGTGCTGACTTCGGTCAGGTAGGCCAGGCAGATCAGCAGCACCGAACCGATCAGCGTGATCAGGCCGAGCAGCGGGTGCACCAGGTAGATGACGAACAGGTAGATCGGCGTCCAGGGCGAGTCGAAGAAGGCGAACAGGCCGTTGCCGGTGAGGAACTGGCGAACCTGGGCCATGTCCTGCAGCGCCTGGGCCGGGTTGCCGCCGGCGCGATTCAGGTTGCGCTCGAAGGCGGCGGTGAACACGCGCTTGTTGAGCATCATGTCCAGGCGGTTGCCGACCCTGATCAGCACGGTGGAACGGACCATCTCCAGCAGGCCCATCAGCACATAGAGGCCGACGACCAGCAGGGTCAGCATCAACAGGGTGGTGACGTTGCTGCTGACCAGTGCCCGGTCGTACACCTGCAACATGTAGACCGCTGGGGTCAACATCAGCAGGTTGATCACGCCGCTGAAACAGGCCAGGGAAATGAAGGTCCGGCGCAAGCGAAATAGCACTTCCGCCAACTCGGAGCGGGGGGACTGCGGCATGCCCATGACGTTCCTCCAATACTGCTGCTGGCTGATCGCTCAGCTGTGGCTGGTGCCCGTTTACCGCCCGTCCCTGGCGGTGAAATTCCTGTGCAAAACCATCCTCGCCACACGCAAAAGGGGCCCTTGCCATCTAGGTATAGGTACGGGGCCGGGCTTCACGCAAGGCGCGAGTTGGCCTTCATGTGTTCGCGCTATGCGTAATAATTCTCTTTTGAAGCAGGGACTTATGATTTTTAAGGGTTTTCTAGGCGACAGCGGTGGTTTATTGACATCGGCAAATCGTGAGACTTAAGTCCGAGCCGGCCAACTGGCTAAGTCGTGACAGAGTGCGGCGTGCCGGCCAGGTGCATCACGCGACAGGGGGCGGGGGGCAGAAGACAGGGATGAAACCTGGAGGGGAGGGGCGGCGCCAGGGCTGAACCAGAAGCCGCCGCGAACCGGCAGAAAGGCGCTCGCGACCTTGTCGGGCGTCGACCCGGGCTCCGGCGCGGGCGCGCCGGGTCGCCGGGGGCAATGTTACTTGGACAGGAACCTCATGCCGTCTTCCAGGCCCTGCAGGGTCAGGGGGTACATCTGGTCTTCGACCAGCTCGCGGATCAGGCTGGTGGAGGCGGTGTAGCCCCAGCTGTCCTTGGGGTAGGGGTTGATCCAGATGAGTTTCTTGTACTTCTCCATGAAACGCTTGATCCACACGTAGCCCGGCTCCTCGTTCCAGTGCTCGACGCTGCCGCCGGCCTGGGTGATCTCGTAGGGCGCCATGGCCGCGTCGCCGACGAACACCACCTTGTAGTCGGCGCCGTACTTGTGCAGCAGGTCATGGGTGGAGAAGCGCTCGGAGGTGCGGCGCAGGTTGTTCTTCCACACCGACTCGTACACGCAGTTGTGGAAGTAGTAGTACTCCAGGTGCTTGAACTCGGTCTTGCAGGCGCTGAACAGCTCCTCGCAGACCTTGACGTGGGCGTCCATCGAGCCGCCGATGTCGAACAGGATCAGCAGCTTGACCGCGTTACGCCGCTCCGGGCGCATCTGGATGTTGAGCAGCCCGCCGTCCTTGGCCGTGTGGTCGATGGTGCCGTCCAGGTCCAGCTCGTCCTGGGCGCCCTGGCGGGCGAACTTGCGCAGGCGGCGCAGGGCGACCTTGATGTTGCGCGTGCCCAGCTCGACCTGGTCGTCGAGGTTCTTGTACTCGCGCTGGTCCCACACCTTGACCGCGCGGCCCTGGCGCTTGCCGGCATCGCCGACGCGGATGCCCTCGGGGTTGAAGCCGCCGGAGCCGAACGGGCTGGTGCCACCGGTGCCGATCCACTTGTTGCCGCCGGCGTGGCGTTCCTTCTGCTCCTCCAGGCGCTTCTTGAATTCCTCGATCAGCTTGTCCAGGCCGCCCAAGGATTCGATCCTGGCGCGCTCCTCGTCGGTCAGCGAACGCTCGAACTCCTTGCGTAGCCACTCGTCGGGGATCAAGGCCTCGATGTGCTGGTTGAGGTTCTCCAGGCCCTTGAAGTAGGCGCCGAAGGCCCGGTCGAACTTGTCGAAGTGGCGCTCGTCCTTGACCAGGATGGCCCGGGCGAGGAAGTAGAACTCGTCCATGTCGGCGAACACCACGTTGTGCTGCAACGCGTTGATCAGGTCGAGCAGCTCGCGCACCGACACCGGCACCTTGGCCGCGCGCATTTCGTTGAACAGGTTAAGCAGCATGCAGGCGATCTCCCGATTACCCGTAGGGTGGATAACGCTCTTTTTATCCACCGTGCCCTTGGGGTGGTGGAAAACGCTTCGCGGTTTTCCACCCTACGGCAATGTAGCCGGCTGATTTATCGAGACGCGCGGCGGCTCATGAAGGCCAGGCGCTCGAGCAGCTGCACGTCCTGCTCGTTCTTCACCAGGGCGCCGGCCAGGGGCGGGATGGCCTTGGTCGGGTCGCGTTCGCGCAGCACCGCCTCGCCGATGTTGTCGGCCATCAGCAGCTTGAGCCAGTCCACCAGCTCGCTGGTCGAGGGCTTCTTCTTCAGGCCCGGCACCTTGCGCACGTCGAAGAACACATCCAGTGCCTCGGCCACCAGGTCCTTCTTGATGGTCGGGTAGTGCACGTCGACGATCTTCTGCAGGGTGTCGCGGTCGGGGAAGGCGATGTAGTGGAAGAAGCAGCGGCGCAGGAAGGCGTCCGGCAGTTCCTTCTCGTTGTTCGAGGTGATGATGATGATCGGCCGCTGCTTGGCCTTGATGGTCTCGTTGGTCTCGTAGACGTAGAACTCCATCTTGTCGAGTTCCTGCAGCAGGTCGTTGGGGAACTCGATGTCGGCCTTGTCGATCTCGTCGATCAGCAGGATCACCCGCTCCTCGGACTCGAAGGCCTCCCACAGCTTGCCCTTCTTGATGTAGTTGCGCACGTCGTGGACCTTGTCCGAGTCCAGCTGCGAGTCGCGCAGGCGGCTGACCGCGTCGTACTCGTAGAGGCCCTGGTGGGCCTTGGTGGTGGACTTGATGTGCCAGGTGATCAGGCGGGCAGAGAAGGACTCGGCCAGTTGCTCGGCGAGCATGGTCTTGCCGGTGCCCGGTTCGCCCTTGACCAACAGTGGACGCTGCAGGGTGATGGCGGCATTGACCGCGAGCTTGAGGTCGTCGGTGGCGACATACGACTGAGTGCCTTCGAACTTCATCGGAATATCCTCGAACGGTAACGGCCCGGGCAGTACCCGCGGGTTCAGTAATTGAAAGGGCGACTATAACGCGCGGGCCGGGCGACTGTGAACGCGGACGCGCCATTCAGTCACTGAATGGCGGGTCACGCCCGGGCTGTCCGGCGTGCCGCTCGTCGGTCGGCGCGGCCGCAGCGGTTCCGGCGGGCCTGAGCGCAATGCTGGACGCTCGGCCGTGTGCGTCTTAGGCTGGCAGCCCTTTCCACGGAACATGCACAAGGAGCCCGCCATGAGTCGCATCTTTGCCGACAACGCCCAAGCCATAGGCAACACCCCGCTGGTGATGATCAATCGCCTGGGGCCGGCCGGGGTGACCATCCTGGCCAAGATCGAGGGACGCAACCCGGCCTATTCGGTCAAGTGCCGGATCGGCGCCAGCATGGTCTGGGATGCGGAGGAGCGCGGGGTGCTCAAGCCCGGCATGACCCTGGTCGAGCCGACTTCCGGCAATACCGGCATCGGTCTGGCGTTCGTCGCCGCCGCGCGCGGCTACAAGCTGCTGCTGACCATGCCGGCGTCGATGAGCCTGGAGCGGCGCAAGGTGCTCAAGGCGCTGGGCGCCGAGCTGGTGCTGACCGAGCCGGCCAAGGGCATGAAGGGCGCCATCGAGAAGGCCGCGGAGATCGCCGCCTCCGACCCTGCCCGCTATTTCATGCCGCAGCAGTTCGAGAACCCGGCCAACCCGGCGATCCACGAGAAGACCACCGGCCCGGAGATCTGGAACGACACCGACGGCGCCATCGACGTGCTGGTTTCCGGCGTCGGCACCGGCGGCACCATCACCGGCGTGTCGCGTTATATCAAGCGGACCCAGGGCAAGCCGATCATCTCGGTGGCGGTCGAGCCGGTGAGCTCGCCGGTGATCAGCCAGACGGTGGCCGGTGAAGAGGTCAAGCCCAGCCCGCACAAGATCCAGGGTATCGGCGCCGGCTTCGTGCCGAAGAACCTGGACCTGGAAATGGTCGACCGTATCGAGCAGGTCAATGACGAGGAAGCCAAGGCCATGGCCCTGCGCCTGATGCGTGAGGAGGGGATTCTGGCCGGCATATCCTGCGGGGCGGCCATGGCCGTGGCCGTGCGTATCGCCGAGGAACCGTCGATGCAGGGCAAGACCCTGGTGGTGATACTGCCGGATTCCGGTGAGCGCTACCTGTCGAGCATGCTGTTCAGCGACCTGTTCAGCGAGCAGGAACTGGTGCAGTAAGGATCGGCTGGGGACAAATGGCCGCGCCGCTTGCGCGGCGGGTCGAAAGGATGGAAGAGAGGCTCGGCGCAGGCGCGAATGCGTCCTTCACCCATGCCCGGGCCTGCCGCGCTACTCGAGCAGGGTCTCGCTGGAGAGGCCGTTGCGTTCGAGGATGCGGCGCAGGCGCCTGAGGGCCTCGGCCTGGATCTGCCGTACCCGTTCGCGGGTCAGTCCGATGGACTGGCCCATTTCTTCCAGGGTGCAGCCCTCGTCGCCGCGCAGGCCGAAGCGGCGGATCACCACCTCGCATTGGCGCTCGGTGAGCTGCGACAGCCATTCCTTGATGCACTGCGCCATTTCGCTGTCCTGCAGCAGATCGCAGGGATCGTTCGGCAGGTCGCCGGTTACCGTGTCGAGCAGGCTGCGGTTGTCGGATTCCTCGCCGAAGCTGCTGTCCAGCGAGGTCACCCTGACGTTCAGGTCGCGCAGGCGCTCCACCTCGCCGACGTCTTTCTCCAGCAAGGCGGCGATCTCCTCGCTCGAGGGGTCGTGGTCGAGCTTGCGGGTCAGTTCGCGAGCGGCGGTCAGGTAGCTGTTGAGCTTCTTCACCACATGGATGGGCAGGCGGATGGTCCGGGTCTGGTTCATCAGCGCCCGTTCCACGGTTTCGCGAATCCACCAGGTGCCGTAGGTGGAGAAGCGATAGCCGAGCTCGGGGTCGAACTTGTCCACGGCGCGGATCAGGCCGAGATTGCCTTCTTCGACCAGGTCCAGCAGCGACAGGCCACGGTTCAGGTAGCCGCGGGCGATCTTCACCACCAGGCGCAGATTGCTTTCGATCATGCGCTTGCGCGCCAGCGGGTCGCCCTGGACGGTCAGGCGAGCGAAATGCAGCTCTTCCTCGCGGCTCAGCAGTGGCGAGAAGCCGATCTCGTTCAGGTACATGCGAGTGGCATCCAGCGCCTGGCTGTAGTCCGTGGACTTGTGCGTCTTCGTGGTGCTGGCGGGTGTGGGCGTGACCTTCGCAGGCGCCTCTGTGGCCTTCTTGTTCGGCTCCGGCGCAACGGACTGGGCAACCTTCAGGACCTGTTGAATAGCGGACTCAACAGTCTGGTCAACTTCTTGGCGCTTGTCGGAGTCTGGATTGGTTCTGAATGCGTAAGTCATAGTCACAACTCAAAAAGTCCTATGAGGCTTACAGGATTGATTGGTTCTTCGTGAAGCCAAAGATGCATAGGTCCGGCTAAATCGGGCCACTATGGTCCTAACTTCCTTTGCGACTATGGTCTGAAACTTGCCCGGCCCTCGTCCTTTGACGCGCGCGCGAAAAAAGGACGCACGGTCTGTGGTTATTCCTGGCTTTACTACAATGAAGTGAGTTTCGAGCGCTTGGTCAAGGCGTTCGCGCCGCTTGGGCGCTTGTAGTAGGGGAGGGACCGGGCATGGGTGGCAGGATAAGGATCGGCATAGTCGACGATCACCCTCTGCTGAGGCAGGGGGTGGCCGCTGCGCTGAAACGCATCGCCGACTTCGAGGTGGTCGAACAAGGGGGGTCGGCCGAAGAGGCTGAGCGGATTGCGACGAAGTACAAGCCGGACGTGATGCTGATGGATGTGCACATGCCGGGCGACAGTTTTGCCGCGGTGCGCGCCATCGTGTCCGGCAACTCCGCGACCAGGGTGTTGATGCTGACGGTGTCCGAGTCCGAGGAAGACGCCTACGCAGCACTGGAGGCGGGCGCCAAGGGCTATGTGCTCAAGGGCGTGAGCGGGCCGGAGCTGGCGCAGGCGATCAGGAGCGTGGCGATGGGGCAGACGTTCATCACGCCGGGCTTTGCCAGCAAGTTGATCAGCAACCTGCAGAAGCAGAACGGTGATGAGAAGTCGGTCAATGAGCTTACCCATCGCGAGGAGCAGATCATCCGTGAGGTGGCCAACGGGCTGACCAACCGGGAGGTCGCCGACAAGCTGTCGCTCAGCGAGAAGACCGTCAAGCACTACATGACCAGCATCATGCAGAAGCTGCAGGTGCGTAACCGGGTGGAGGCGGTCACCGCGGTGTTGGAGTATTGGAAGAACCGCCAGGCCTCCCGGATCAGAAGCCAGTTCGCGGCGCACCGGGAAGTGGAGACCGCCGCCAACGGGGATAGCGACTGAGCGCTGCGTCAAAGACTGAACCGGGCGCTCACCGTGGTGCCGTCGTCCGGATTGGACTCGATGTGAAACTGCCCGCCCAGTGACTCCACCCGGTAGCGCATGCCGGCCAGCCCCAGGCGGGCCCTCTGCTGATGGTTCGCCGCCGCCAGATGCTCGGTATCGAAGCCATCGCCATCATCGCTGACCTTGATTTCCAGTACGCCCTGGTCGAAGGAGGCACTGACTTCCTGCCCCCTGCCGTCGGCATGCCGGTAGGCGTTGTTCAGCGCCTCCTGGATGAAGCGGTAGATACAGGTCTTGTGCGCCAGCGGCACCTTCTCCGGCAGGCTGCCGCAGCTGAGCCGGACGTGGGTTTCGGTACGCAGCTCATGGCGCTTCACCACCAGTTCCAGCTCCTGGCGCAGGGGCATGCCGTTGATTTCCGGCAGGGCCAGGCCGCGGGAAATGTCGCGAATCTCGCCCAGCGCATCCTTGGCCGCGTGCCTCAGCGACTCCAGCGCTTCGAGGTCGAAGTCACCGCCATTTTCCTTGTAGCGTTCCTGCAGTACGGACAGTTCGTCGAGGCGAACCAGGATCAGGGTCAGCAGCTGCGCCGGGCCATCATGCAGGTCGGCGCCGAGACGACGCAGGATCAGCTCGTTGACCCGGGAGAAGGACTGGTTGGCGCTGGTGATCTTGCGCTGCAGGTTGATGTTCTGGTTGTTCAGCCGCGCCTGTTCCTGCATCTGCCGGCTGAGGGCCAGCTGCTGCTGCAGGATGATGCGTTCGCCGCGGCGGACGATGGCAAACAGCAGCAGGAGCATGGACAGGGTCGCGGTGCCGACGATGATCCACACCTCCTGGCGGATCGTGGCGATCTCGTGCTGCAGCATCTCGGCCTTTTCGTAGAACTCGCCGACGGCGAGGATCCGGTCCGTGCCGAATTCACGCAGCGGCGCATAGATCTCATAGAGCGGGATGCCCAGGCTGCGCTCGTAGGCGTTCTCCTCCTCCTTGAGGGCGCCCCACTCGGTTACCGTCTCGCCTTTCAGCGCCTTGGCGATTTCGGCGGTCGGAAAGGACTTGCCCACCAGATCCTTGTTGGTCGCATAGATCACCCGGCCCTCCGGGCTCCAGATCTTCACCGAGACCACGTGCACATTGAGGGTCGGGCTGGTCATCAACCGGTCGATGGCCGAGGCGGATTTGACCGACAGGCGCTCGGCGCTGCTCAGCTCCTGGACATAGGGTTCGAGGAAGGTGGTCATGTACAGGGCGCCGGCATTCGCCGCGGCCTGCACGGCCGAGCGTTCGATGGTCTTGCTGACCAGGTTGCCGACGAAGGCCATGGTCAGGCCGAGGATGACCGCGGCGGCGATGACGAACTGGGTCGAGCGGCTCAGCCGATACAACGCCATCGTCGTCCGGCGCCACCAGCTAGGGTGCGGATGGGGCATAGCCTCTTCGTTCGAGCCCGGCAGACGAAGGTTGGGACTCTGACTGGGCTCGTGGACATCGGCCTTTGTGCTCATCCGGGCTGCTCCTGGCGCTCACCTTTGCTCGACACGGTGAGTGCATGCGGTTAGTTGCTCCGTCGGGGGAGTTCGAGGCAGTCCAGCAGTTGGCAGCCGGCCTCATCGAGGAGGCCGTCTGTATTACCGAGCGTCTCGCCAGCGCCCTATTACTCGCCTAACCCTCAAGTCTAGTCCAGATGCAGGCGTCGACCGCTGTCGAAGCGCCAACTGACGGACGGCGCTGGCTCATCGCCACGGCTGAGTCGGTACGCGCGGGAGAACGCTGGCGGCTATTCCCGCGTCAGGTCGCAGCCTTCGGCTGCACGGCCGGTGCAGTAGGGCGCACCACCAGCCAGAGCGCCACGGCGATCAGCGCGCCGCCATACAGATAGGCGGTGGACAGTGGCTCGTCGAGCAGCAACGCGCCCCACAACACGCCGAAGGG
Source organism: Pseudomonas sp. LPB0260 (assembly GCF_013388395.1). Classification (NCBI taxonomy): domain Bacteria; kingdom Pseudomonadati; phylum Pseudomonadota; class Gammaproteobacteria; order Pseudomonadales; family Pseudomonadaceae; genus Pseudomonas; species Pseudomonas sp. LPB0260. The sequence goes on from NZ_CP058247.1 coordinate 2,800,661, forward strand.
TGGAATCAGGAAGGTGGTGGTGGAGGCCTTGATCGGGCCGATATCGGCCAGCAGGCGGAAGTACAGCACGTAGGCGAAGGCCGTGCACAGCAGGCCCAGGCCGGCCAGCGACAGCCAGACCTGCGGGCCGCCCCAGCTGGCCGGCGGCTGCAGCACCAGCGCGCCGGCGAACCAGGGCAGCAGGAACAGGCTGGCACCGCACAGGCTGCTGAACGCGGTCAGGCGGTTGTCCAGGCCGCCGCGTTCGGCGATCCAGCGCCGCGCGAGGAAGCCGGCGAAACCGTAGCAGGCGGTGGCGACCAGGCAGGCGCCGGCGCCCAGCAGCAGCTCCAGGTCGAAGTCGACCGGCCCGGTGCGGGTCAGCACCGCCACGCCGAACAGCCCGAGCGCCACGCCGGCGGCCTTGCTTGCGGTCAGCTCCTCGGCGAAGAACAGCATGCCGATCAGCACACCCATCATCGGCGTGGTGGCGTTGAGGATCGCCGAATAGCCGGCCGGCAGCACCAGGGCCGCCAGGCAATACATGGCCGACGGCAAGCCGGCGTTGATCACCCCGAGCACTAGGCACTGCCTGAGCTTGCCGCGAAAGTCCCAGCGCACCCGCATCAGCAGCAGGATCGCCAGCAGGCCGAGGGCGCCGAGGCTGGCGCGAAAGAAGGCGGTCGGCATGCTGCCGAGCACCGGGGCGATGATCCGCATGAACAGGAAGCTGGCGCCCCAGATGGCGGCGAGCAACAGCAGGCGGAGCAGGTCGGCGAGGCGCATGGCGTCGGCTCTCGTGGGTGGGAGCCGGCCAGCTTACGCCGCCAGGGCGCAGGCGCAATCCACAACTGGCTTTCAAATTGCCGGCACAGTTGCCAGCCGTTCGTCCGGCGCGGGCCGGTGATTCCGCGCGCGACGCGCGCCACAAGGCTTTCCCGGGTGGCGGCCACTGGCTAAGCTCGGCATTCCAATCCGCTACTTCCCGCAGAGGACTGTCCCATGGCGCAGCAATGGCCGGCCGCCGATATCGCCCGTCGGATTCTCGATGGCTTCGACGACTATCGCGAGCACTTCCGCCAGATCACCCAGGGCGCCCGTGAGCGCTTCGAGCAGGCGCTCTGGCAGGAAGCGCAGCAGGCCTCCGCCGCGCGTATCAACCTGTACGAGGAAAAGGTCGACGAGGTGGTGCAGGGCCTGCGCGAGCGCTTCGGCGAGGCGTTGGTCGAGGTCTGCCAGTGGCCGCTGGTGAAGAGCGCCTATATCGCCCTGATCGACCTGCGTTTCGACGATGAGCTGGCGGAAACCTGGTTCAATTCGATCTTCTGCGGCCTGTTCAGCCACGATCAGATCAGCGATGGCTGCATGTTCATCCATACCACCCGGCCGTCGCTGCACAGCCGCCAGCGCGCCGCGCAGACCCGCAGTTACCGGCCCGACGGCGGCTTGTCGGGCATGCTCGAGGCGATCTTCCAGGACTATCGCTTCAGCGTGGCCTTCGAGGACCTGCCGCGCGACCTCAAGCGCCTGGAAGGGCAGCTGCGTGACAGCCTGCCGGACTGGGTGTGCAAGGACCCGGAGCTGTGCATCGAGCTGTTTTCCTCGGTGCTCTATCGCAACAAGGGCGCCTACCTGGTCGGGCGCATCTATACCCGCGACGAGCAGTGGCCGCTGGTGATCCCGCTGCTGCACCGCGAGGGGCAGGGCATCCAGATCGATGCGCTGATCACCGACGAGGCCGAGGTGTCGATCATCTTCTCCTTCACCCGCTCCTACTTCATGGTGCGGGTGGATATTCCGGCGGAGTTCATCGGCTTCCTGCGGCGCATCCTGCCGGGCAAGCACATCGCCGAGCTGTACACCTCGATCGGCTTCTACAAGCACGGCAAGTCGGAGTTCTACCGCGCGCTGATCAACCACCTGGCGAGCACCGACGACCAGTTCATCATGGCCCCCGGGGTGCGCGGCATGGTCATGAGCGTGTTCACCCTGCCGGGCTTCAACACCGTGTTCAAGATCATCAAGGACCGCTTCTCGCCGGTGAAGAGCGTCGACCGCTCCACGGTGATCCAGAAGTACCGCCTGGTGAAGAGCGTCGACCGGGTCGGGCGCATGGCCGATACCCAGGAGTTCGCCGACTTCCGCTTCCCCAAGGCCAAGTTCGCCCCCGAATGCCTGGCCGAACTGCTGGAGGTGGCGCCGTCCACCGTGGTGCTGGAGGGCGACACCGTGCTGGTGCGCCACTGCTGGACCGAGCGGCGCATGACCCCGCTCAATCTCTATGTGGAGAATGCCAGTGAGGCCCAGGTGCGCGAGGCGCTGTACGACTACGGCCTGGCGATCAAGCAGCTGGCGGCGGCGAACATCTTCCCCGGCGATATGCTGCTGAAGAACTTCGGCGTCACCCGCCATGGTCGCGTGGTGTTCTACGACTACGACGAGATCTGCTTCCTCACTGAGGTGAATTTCCGCCACATCCCGCCGCCGCGCTATCCGGAGGACGAGATGGCCTCCGAGCCCTGGTATTCGGTGGCGCCCATGGACGTGTTTCCCGAGGAGTTCCCGCCCTTCCTGTTCGCCGACATCAAGCAACGCCGGCTGTTCAGCCAGTTGCACGGCGATCTGTACGACGCCGACTACTGGAAGGGGCTGCAGGAGGCGATCCGCGCCGGCAAGGTGATCGACGTCTTCCCTTACCGGCGATCGCCCGATCCGGTCGATGGTGCTCGCTGAACGCTCCCGCGACAAACGGCGCACCCGGGCTACAGGCCTTGTCTGCCGGGCCTCGCGGCGCCCTGTTGCGGTATAGCGGGCGCCTGCCGGTCAGGCCGCTGGGGGCTCAGGCGGGGGCATGGGGCGGCAATGGCGGCGCGGCTCATCTACGCTGAAATCAGGTGCGAGTCGCGCCTTGTCGTAACCCTTGGCAGGAGGAAGTTCTATGATCGCCAAGTTGCTGAATGCCCTCGAGGACCTGTTGATCGCCTGGGGCCTGCTCGAGCGGCCACAGCCTGTACCGGTCCCCAGCAATCCACCGCGGCGCCCACAGGCGCCCCGCAAGCGGCGCCAGTAAGGCCCGACAGGGCTGGCGGTCGAAGTTGCCTGGGTAGCGGGGGAGCAAGGGCGGGTCAAGGCCCTGAACCTCAGGCAAGCGCCGGGTGGTCCTTGAACCACTGCTCGATCAGTTCGCCCATGCGCGCGCCGGAAAAGCTCGGAAAATGTCCGCCATGGACGCTGCGCACCGGCAGGTCGCGCAGGCGCCGCAGGCTTTGTGCGTAATCCTGCAGGTTGGAGTGGTAGGCGTTCTCCACCAGCGGACCATCGTAGAGGATGTCGCCGCTAAACAGCGTCTGCGTCTTCGCTTCCCACAGGCTGATGCCGCCCGGTGAGTGACCGGGCGTGTGCAGCACCTGCAGGGCCCGGTCACCCAGATCCAGCACATCGCCTTCCTCGATCAAACGCGTGGCCGGCGCCGCCTTGACCCGGTATTGCGCGTAGCACAGCGGGCAGTCCGGGTGCGCCTCGAACATGGCGTTGCCGACGCAGGCAGCTGCTAGGGTGTTGGCGCCGGTCGGCGCGGCGAGGATGTCCGCCTCGGCGGGGTGCACCAGGCGCTCGGGGAATTCATGGTGACCGGCGATATGGTCGAAATGGGTATGGCTGGCCACCGCCAATAAAGGTTTTTCCGTCAGCCAGGGCAGCTGCTCGCGCAGGCTGACCAGGCCGGAGCCGGTGTCGATCAGCAGATCGCGCTCGCGGCCCCGCACATGCCACAGGTTGCAGCGGTAGAAGGGGCGGATATAGGGCTCATGGATCAGGCTGACGCCATCGTGGCGGGGATGCACTTCGAACCAGCGGTCGCGGCTGACGATCTTCATCTCGGTTGGCCTTTTCGCCTGGCGTAGCTTGAGTCTAGGCGAGCCGCAGCATGTCCCCCGAGGCCCGGATGCAATCCGGGCCAGCTTCCTGCTCGCTCAGGGATGAAAGGGCGGCGCCTCGGCGATCTCGATCAGCAGGGGGCGATCATCCGGCGCCTCGCGCAGCAGTTGCTGCAGGTGCGCGTGGTCGCGAGCCCGTTCGGCGGCGCAGCCGAAGCCGCGGGCCAGGGCGAGGAAGTCCGGGGTGTAGATGTCCACGCCCAGCGGGGTGATGTCGCGCTTTTCCATGTAGCGCTTGATCTCGCCGTAGCCGCTGTTGTTCCACAGCAGCACGATCACCCCGACCCGGGCTTCCACCGCGCTGGCCAGCTCGGGCAGGGTGAATTGCAGGCCGCCGTCGCCGATCAGGCAGATCACCGGGCGCTGCGGCTCGGCCAGCTTGGCGCCGATGGCCGCCGGCAGGCCGTAGCCGAGGGTGCCGTAGCCGGTGGAGGAGTTGAACCAGCGCCGTGCGCCGTCCAGCTCGACCAGGTGGTTGCCGCTGTACACCGTCTGGGTCGAGTCGCCGACGAAGCGCGACTGGGGCAGGGCCTGCAGCACGCTGTCGAATAGCTGGCGGTAGTGCGCCCAGCCGCTGAAGTCCTCGGCCAGTTGCGCCTGCACGGCCGCGGTGCGCCGGGCGCCGGGGCTGTCCGGGTCAACCGGATGGGCCGGCAGCTCGGCCAGCAGCTGCTGCATGGCCAGGCGGGCGTCGCCCTGGATCGCCAGGCCCGGGGCGTGGTTGCGCTGCAGCTGCTGGGCGTCGATGTCGATGCGGACCAGCTCGCCAGCGAGCTTGAAGTTGCCGTCGAACACCACGTCGTAATCGGTTTCGCCCAGTTCGGTGCCGATGGCCAGGACCACGTCGGCCTCCAGGGCCAGCTGGCGCACCGGCACCAGCGACTGGTTGCTGCCCAGCAGCAGCGGATGGCCGGGCGGCAGCAGGCCCTTGGCGTTGATGGTCAGGGCGGTCGGCGCGTCCAGGGCCACGGCCAGGGCGCGGGCCTCGGCTTGGGCATCGGTGCAGCCGCCGCCGAGCAGCAGCAGCGGGCGCTGGGCGTTTTCCAGCAGGGCCGCCGCTTCGCGGATCAGCGCGCGGTTGGGCGAGGGGCGCTGGATGCTCGGTTTGGGCGCCAGGCGCATGGACGAGGCATCGGCGGTGATGATGTCCAGCGGCAGCTCGATATGCACCGGCCGTGGTCGCTCGCCCTCGAATACGGCGAAGGCGCGGGCCAGCACGCCGGGCAGCTCCTCGACGCTCATCAGGGTGTGGCTGAAGGCGCTGACCCCGGCCACCAGTGCGCGCTGGTTCGGCAGCTCGTGCAGGTAGCCCTTGCCCAGGCCGAGGCGCTCGCGCTCGTTGACGCTGGAGATCACCAGCATCGGGATGGAGTCGGCATAGGCCTGGGCCATGGCGGTGAGGATATTGGTCATCCCCGGGCCGGTGATGATGAAACACACCCCGGGCTTGCCGCTCACGCGCGCGTAGCCGTCGGCCATGAAGCCGGCGCCCTGCTCGTGGCGCGGGGTGATGTGGCGGATGCCGCTGTGCGGCAGGCCGCGGTACAGCTCGACGGTATGCACGCCGGGGATACCGAACACGGTGTCGACGCCCCAGGCTTCGAGTTGCTTGACGAGAAATTCGCCGCAGGTGGTCATGGGCTTTCCTTCAATTCATACAGCGAAGCCCTCTCCCGCGCGGGGAGAGGGCAGGGCGTCAGCCGACTATCCAGTGCGCCATCAGGGCGATGATCGGCAGGGTGATCAGGGTGCGGATGATGAAGATCACGAACAGTTCCAGCAGGTTCAGCGGCAGCTTGGCCTTGATGATCAGCACGCCGACCTCCGACATGTAGATCAACTGGGTCAGCGACACGCAGGCCACCACGAAGCGGGTCAGCTCGCTCTCGATGCCCTTGCCCAGTACCGCCGGCAGGAACATGTCGGCGAAGCCTACCAGCATGGCCGGCGCCGCCTTGGCCGCTTCCGGCAGCTGCAGCAGCTCCAGCAACGGCACGATGGGGGCGGACAGCCAGTTGAAGATCGGCGTGTATTCGGCGATCGCCAGGGACAGGGTGCCGATGGCCATCACCAGGGGCAGCAGGCCCAGCCAGATGTCCACCACGTTGTGCACGCCGACCTTGACCATCTGCGCCGGCGACGGGTTGCTGTTGGCGCGCTTGACCGCCTGGGTGATGCCCCAGCGCAGCAGCGAGGTGCCGGTGGGGACGTCTTCCTTGATCTGCTTGCCGACGCCCGGGAGGTACACGTCCTTCTTCCACGACAGTGGCGGGATGCGCGGGGTGATGATCGCCGCGGCCAGGCCGGCCACCACCACGGTCAGGTAGAAGGGCACGAACAGGTGATCGAGCTTCATGAAGCTGGTGATCAGCAGGCTGAAGGCGATCGAGGCGATGGAGAAGTTGGTGGCGATCACCGCCGCTTCCCGGGCGCTGTAGAAGCCTTTCTGATACTGCTGGGCGGTGATCAGCACGCCGACGGTACCCGAGCCCAGCCAACTGGCGATGGCGTCGATGGCCGAGCGACCGGGCAGGCCGAACACCTTGCGGAAGACGTTGCGCACCAGGGTGCCGCAGAACTCCATCAGGCCGTAGTCGGTGAGCAGCGGCAGGATCAGACCGGCGACCAGGAAGAAGGTGATCAGCACCGGCGCCAGGTCTTTCAGCACCACACCGCCGGTGTAGGCACTCCAGATCCATTCCGGGCCGAATTCCCAGAAGGTCATGGCGGCGAACAGCGCGCCGACGACCCGCAGCGCCAGCCAGAACGGATGCAGGTTGAACAGCTCGTTGAGCGCGTGGCGCTCGGTGATCCAGCGCGGCTTGAACAGGCTGGCGAACAGGCCGATCACGGCCGAGAAGCCCAGCAGGGCGACGGCGATGGCCGGCAGCGAAGCGGCGAAGGCTGTCTTCAGTGTATCGGCCATGACCCCCAGGCCGATGGTGACCTTGCCGTCGTAGACGATGGGGGTGAGGAACAGCAGCACGCCGAGCAGCGAGGGGATCAGGAAGATCAGCAGCTGACGCATTGTGAAGCCGTGGGCGGTGGGTTGCGGCGCATCGCCGGCGATCAGGGTTTCTTCGTTATTCATCGCAGCACCTTAATTGTTGTTGTGCAGTGCCTGGGCGCCGCTCGGCGCCCAGTGTCGGATAAAAGGCCCGGTCGGTCAGCGCCGCTGCACGCCGGGCAACACGCAGAGCATTTCGTACAGCAGGTTGGCGCCCAGCAACGAGGTGTTGCCGGTGGTGTCGTAGGGCGGGGAAACCTCCACCAGGTCGCCGCCGACCAGGTCCAGGCCCTGGCAGCCACGGATGATTTCCATCGCCTGGATGGTGGTCAGGCCGCCGATTTCCGGAGTGCCGGTGCCCGGCGCCCAGGCCGGATCGATGCCGTCGATGTCGAAGGACAGGTACACCGGGCCGCCGTCGACCTTGGCGCGCACCTCCTCCATCAGCGGGGCCAGCGACTGGTGCCAGCACTCTTCGGCCTGGACCACGCGGAAGCCCTGCTTGCGGCTCCAGTTGAAGTCCTCGGCGGTGTAGCCCTGGGCGCGCAGGCCGATCTGCACCACGCGCTGGCAATCGAGCAGGTCTTCCTCCACGGCGCGGCGGAAGGTGGTGCCGTGGGCGATCTTCTCGCCGAACATGTGGTCGTTGACGTCGGCGTGGGCGTCGATGTGTACCAGGCCGACCTTGCCGTGCTTCTTCTTGATCGCCCGCAGGATCGGCAGGGTGATGGTGTGGTCGCCGCCCAGGGTCAGGGGAATGATGCCGTGCTCGAGGATCTCGTCGTAGGCCTGCTCGATGATGCGGATGGCCTCGGCCATGTTGAAGGTGTTGATCGCCACGTCGCCGATGTCGGCGATGTTCAGCGAATCGAAGGGCGCGGCGCCGGTGGCCATGTTGTAGGGGCGGATCATCACCGACTGGGCACGGATCTCGCGCGGGCCGAAACGGGTGCCCGAGCGCAGCGAGGTACCGATGTCCAGGGGCACGCCGACGAAGGCGACGTCCAGCTGGCGCTTGTCCGCGGCGCTCTGGATATGCGGCAGGCGCATCATGGTGGCGATGCCGCCGAAACGGGGCATTTCGTTGCCGCCCAGGGGCTGGTGCAGGGTCTTGTCCATGGGAGGGCCTCAGGATCGTTGGGGGTGTCAGGAAGCGTTGGCCTGGATTCTTGGCCAGCGTGGCGACGGGAAAAATCGCTGAGGACAAAAACTTAGTTGTGAGATTTCTAAACTAAAGGCCGCCTCTGTAGGATGGGCCGAGCGCAGCGATCCCATGCCGGCAACGCGATGGATCACCGTGCTGCGTTGCTGTCCAATCCGACGAATCGCTGCGCGCGGCGCACCCTACGGTGGTGTAGGGTGCGCCGCGCGCACCATTGATGAATGCCCGAGCCGACGAGCACGCCATGAACAGCCCTCTGCCCGATCTCAAACTGTTGCGCATCTTCGTCGCCGTGGTGCGCCACCAGGGCTTCGCCGCCGCGCAACAGGAACTGAACCTGTCGACCTCGGCCATCAGTACCTATATGAGCCAGTTGGAGGCGCACCTGGGCATCACGCTGTGCCATCGCGGTCGCGGTGGCTTCAGCCTGACCAGCAAGGGCGAGCTGTTCTACCAGGAAACCCTGCGCCTGTTCGGCGAGCTGGAAGGCTTCGAGCGCTACGCTGCCGCGCTCAAGGGCGAGCTGCGCGGTACCCTCAACCTCGGCGTGCTGGACACCACCGTCAGCGACCCGGCGCTGCCGCTGGCCGAAGTGATCGGTGCCTACAGCCAGGAACACCCGGCCGTGCACCTGCACCTGTCGGTGATGAGTCCCTACGAGCTGCAGCTGGCGGTGCTGGAGAATCGCCTGGACCTGGCCATCAGTGCCTGCCCGTCGCGGATGAACGGCCTGCTCTACCAGCCGCTGTACCGCGAGCAGCACTGGCTGTATTGCAGCGAGCGGCATTCCCTGTTTGGCGAGCGGCGCATCCCGGCGGAGCTGGTCGCCCAGCAACGCATGGTCGGCCGTGGCTACTGGAGCCAGTCGGAGCTGGCGCGACACGGCTTCAAGCACAGTGCGGCGACCGTCGAGTCGATGGAGGCGCAGCTGATCCTGATCCTCTCCGGTGCCTATATCGGCTACCTGCCCGAGCACTACGCGCAGCCCTGGGTCGAGCAGGGGCGCCTGCGGGTGTTGCTGCCGTCGACCTTCGGCTACCAGGCGCCGTTTTCCCTGATCCTGCGTCGCGGGCGCTCCCGCGAGGCGCTGATCCAGGCCTTCCGTGACTTGCTCAAGGCCCAGCTGATTAGCCAATAGGCGCCGCCCCAAGCCTGCAGATTGCGCCGCTTCCCGGCCGGATGGACTTGCCGAGTTGCTTCGCAATCTGCAACGCAGATCGGCAAGTTGGCCGGTTCGGCATGCCTCGAATTCCCAGGTTGTTTATATAAGTAATTGAATTGTATAAATAAAATAAGTTGGCACGGCCCTTGAAAGAGCTCAGGTCAAGTGGGAACGGGTTCTCGCTTGATGAAGACACAACGTTCTGACCTTTGAGGTGTGCACCATGAAAACAATGAAAAAAGCGCTCGCTAACAAGAAGCAAGGCGGTTTCGTGATGACCAGCGAACTGGTGCTGATCACCACGACCATGGTCATCGGTCTGGTGGCCGGGATGGTCACTATGCGCGATGCGATCACCGCCGAGATGGAGGATGTCGCCGAGGCGATCGGCCAGCTCGATCAGTCCTACGAGTTCAACGGCATCACCAACTTCGAGGAGACCGCGGCGGTATCCGGCTCGGTGTTCGGTGACAACGTCGATACGGCCGCCGGCGACGGTGATGTCTTCACCTTCGTTGCGGCGGCGCCGATCGAAGGCGGCGGAGTAATCGTCAATTCCAACGGCGGGCAATCCGCGCAAGCGGTCGGCACCGTCTCCGCGCCTTGACGCGACCGGTTGACGCCAGCGCAGGCCCGGCCACTCGTGCCGGGTTCGCGCCAGCGTTCGGCGAGTCCAGACCTCGATGAGCAAGGGGGCAGCGCATGAAACGTAAATATTCCGGAAGCACCACGGCGGCCATGGCCATGTTCCTGGTCTCGGGGGTATTGGTCAGCGTGCTCGGCGCGCGCCAGGTCGAGCGGCACAACACCCAGGAAGTCTGGGGTATCAACGGCAACTGGCCGGTCGGCACCCAGCTTCGTGCCGAACTGCTGCGCAAGGTGCGGATCGACAAGGGCCAGCCGGGGATCGAGGACCCGCGCCTGCTGATCGGCAAGCGCTTGGCCAAGGACAAGCAGGATGGCCAGGCCATCCGTCCCTCGGAGCTGCATCAGCCGGAAAGATCCTGGCTGGCCCAGCAGATACCCGAGAGCAAGGTGCTCTATACCTTCACCCCGCGCAAAGGCTCGATACCCCACACGCAGCTGCGCAATGGCGATCGCTTCGATGTGCTGGTCACCGGGCGCAACGGCGTGCGCACGGTGGCCCGCGATGCACGGCTGATCGGTGCCCTGGCGCAAAGGACGTCGAGCCCCGGCGTGTCGACCGGGCTGAGCGCCTTGGCCCTGCCTGCGCTGGCGCAGGACAAGCCGGCGGTCGGCACGCCGCTGGTGATTGCCGTCGGGCCCGAGGAGGTCTATCCCCTGGCCAGCATCAGTCCGCGGGAGAAGGTCACCATCGTCCTGCACAGTGCCGGCGATGCCGACCCGGATCGCCAGCGTATCGAGCCGCAGCCCACCCATCGTCAGGTCGAACTGCTGTCCGGCCTCAAGCGGCGCAGGGTAACCGTAGAGTTGTGAGCTCCACGACTGCCCGCGGGGCAGTCATCTGGCCCGGCTGCGGCGACGTCCGCTGCCGGTGCTCGGCGTCTTGCCGGCCCGTGCTGCGGGTCCGGCCTCCAGTGGCTATTTCGCGGTTCTGACCCGCCAGCCCTTCGGCGCGAGCCGGATCGTCCCTCGTACCCTTCCTATCCCCCTCCCGCCGTTCTCCAATCGGGGCCGGCAGTTTCAATGCGCGAGCCACAGCTGCCAGGCCCGTCCCGGTCAGTAGCGGCCGACCGGTACTCCTCATTCCCCGCAACCGCCCGATCGTCGCCCTGGCGGCGTCGTTGTGCTGCCGCGCGCCGCGACCTGGCCCTTTGCCAAAGCATTCCGGTATTGCTTTGCATTTTGCGAATACACCGAAGCCATTTGCTTATGGATTTGATTCGGCTGAGTTTTAAGTTCTGTAAGTAATTGAAATAGATAGTAAAAAACAGAATTTAAAGGACTTGGTACGGGCTGTGCTTCAACCCCTCTGAGGCCGTCGCGTTTGCCCTCTTTGCAGTAGTCCAGGGCGTCGACGGGTAGGGCAGGCGATATCGACATCGCCGAGCCGTCACCAAACAGAGAGGTCCTGCAATGAGAACCGCCAGTCTGCTATTAGGCGTCTTCCTCGCCGGGTGTGCCGGGCAGGAACCGGCATCGCCGATGTCCGAGCACATGCATGGGTCGGCACGGCTCGGCCATGCCCCGGCGACCCTGGGCGCCTATGCCCATGACCGCGACCCACGGCAACTGGGGCAGCCCCGGCACTGGCCCTACAACCGCCCGCTGGACCGAGCCGCCATGGCGTTGCGTACCTGTACCGGGGGCACCGGCCACTATCAGTTGATCGCCCGGCTCAGCCCCTTCGACCACGATATCGGCGAGTTGCCCGCTGCCGAGCAGGGCGAGCTGGCGCTTCTCGCGCAGTCGCTTCTGGGTCAGCCCATGATCCCCAGCGTGCTGGTGGCCGGGCACACCGACTCCGCGGGGAGTGAGCGCTACAACCAGCAACTGTCCGAGCGCCGCGCGCGTGCCGTGGCCAACGTCCTGGCGCGACACGGCCTGCCCAGGGCGCACCTGCAGGTGGTGGGCTTCGGTGAGAACGCGCCCATGCACCCGCTGCTGGTCAGCGACGTGGCGCCCCTGAACCGGCGGGTGGAGCTGTTCACCTACCTGCCGCTCGAATCCACCGGCGCGCACGCCGCGCCTTGCCTGCAGGCCGTGCGGCCTGTCGCGGCGCAGCCGATGGCCGTGCCCACTACCGCCGAGGTGACGAAATGAAAAGCACGCGAAGCTGTTTGCTGTTGGCTTGCGCCACGGCACTGATCGGCCTGGTCATGCCCACGCCGGCCCAGGCCGGCCTGACTTTCGTCGAGGATGCCAGCGGGCGTCGCTCCGCCTCGTTCCGCGACCTGATCCAGTGGACCCACTCGCGCCTGCTGTTCGACAAGGAGCTCAAGCGCGTGGCGATCGGCCAGGAGAAGACCCTGGAGGTCGAGATCCTCGGCGGTCGTGAACTGCTGGTGCTGGCCAAGAGTGTCGGACGCACCACGCTGATCGTGTGGTATGCCGATGGCACCAGCGAAACCTACCTGTTCAGCGTCACCGAGGACCTGTCGGTGCTGCGCAGTGCCCTGCGCGACATCCATTCGGGCATCCGCCTGGAACCGGCGCCGGATCGCCCGGCCCTGGTGCTGCGTGGCAAGGTGCCGACGGTCGAGTACAAGATCGCCGCGGAAGCGGCCGCCCGCCACTACCTGGGGGTGCGCCAGCAGAGCGGTGCCGCGGCGACGGCGCCAGACCCGGCGCAGAACCTCTCCGATGCCCTGCAGATGGTGGTGGCCGCGCAGGACACCAGCCGGGCCGGCCGCAACGCTTTCCGCCTCGGTGCGCAAAGCCTCAATGCCGACAGCCGGGTGGCGGTGATCAACCTGATCCAGGTGCAGACCCTGCCCAAGAGCATGGAGGTGAAGATCCGCGATGCCATCGCCAGCCTCGGCGGCGGTGACGTGCGCATCCGCCGGGTGATGCAGGGCGATATCGCCAACGACTTCGCCGACACCCTGATCCTCGAAGGCGAGGTGCGCGACCAGGTGACGCTGACGCGGATACTCAACGTGGCCTCGCGCCTGTTCCTCGGCGATCAGGGGCTCGCCGGCGGGCTGTCGCAGGTATCGGTGGTCACCGACGAGTCCGGCGGCCTGCTCGACCAGCGTGGCTCGACCAAGGCGGCCGCCTCGCTGGTCAGTGGCCTGGACGGCGGCGCCGGCATCCACGACAACGACCTGCGGGCCAACGTCGGCCGGGCCAAGCTGCTGTCGCTGGCCAACGGCCGCCTGCTGTCGATGATCGAGGTGCGCGACCTGCCGCAGGTGCGGGTCTCGGTGCAGATCCATGAGGTCAACCGCAATCGTCTGCACAGCTGGCGTCCGGACCTGAGCCTGGTCACCCAGGGCTACAACAGCGAGGGCCTGTTCGGCCTCGGCGGCCTGGGCCAGATCCAGCCGGACAGCTCCACCGTGGAGAATGCCCTGCAGATCATCGGCGGTTCGCTGACCAACAACCTGCAGATCGGCAGCAGCCGCCTGGCCTTCGACCTGCTGTTCTCGCTGATGGAACAGGAAGGCATCGCCAAGACCCTGTCGCGACCGACGCTGATGGTGCTGGCCGGCGAGTCGGCGGTGTTCAGCGTCGGCGGCGAGGTGCCGGTGCCCACGGCATTCGCCCCGACCGGGCTGAAGAGCGGCGATGAAGTCGGCAACAACACCCCGGGGGTGTTCAGCGGCACCAGCTTCAAGTCCTTCGGCGTGCAGCTGAAGGTGCGCGCCATGGTCGACGAGAACGACCGCATCACCCTGGACGTCAATCCGACCGTGTCGGCGCCCGACACCCTGCTGACCCGGCAGATATCCGGCAGCACCGGCAGCAACCTCAACAGCACGGCCTTCAATACCCGCAGCATCAGCACCACCACCCGCCTGCGGGACGGCCAGCCGCTGATCCTCGGCGGCCTGGTCTCCAGCGAACAGTCGACCCAGGAGGACTTCACCCCCGGGATCAACGAGATTCCGCTGCTCGGGCGCCTGGCCGAGTCCTCCAGCGACAGCGGCCAGGACCGCGAACTGATCATCGTGGTGACCCCCACCCTGGTCCGCGAAACCCAGAGCGACGTGCACCTGTGGGCATTTCCTTCCCCCCTCGACCTGGCGCAGCGGGCCTTGCAGCCCGCCCTGCCGCGGGCTCGCCAAGAGGAGCAATAAGATGAATATCCAACTCGCATTGCCTATCGCCTTCGCCCTGGTCGTGCTCGGCGGCTGCGGCTCTCTCGGCCAGCAGCGCACCGAGGCGAACGAAGACCCGCATGTCCAGGTCGATCGGGTCCTGGCCCATTACCGCGCCACCCTGGCCAGCGGCGTGGCGTGCCAGAGCGCCACCCAGGGGTGGAGCGAGCCGGTCGACTGCGAAGGCCTGTTGCGCGAAACCATGCAGCTGTACGCGAATTTTCCGCACAACGAACGGGTGATCATGCTGGCGGCCCTGATGGCCTATCAGTCCGGACGCGCGCCCCAGGCCGCCTACCTGCTGGACCAGCTGCTGGGCGGCCACAAGCCGCGCCCCGAGGCCGCCGTGTTGCGCAGCCGGATCGCTCTGGAGGAGGGCAACCTGGCCCTGGCGCGGACCCTGCTCAAGCAGCAGATCCGCCTCAACCCGCGGCATCCGCAGCTGTACGAGACCCTGGCGGCGGTGCAGTACCTCGACCGCCAGTACGCCGGCGCCCTGCACAGCCTGAGCATGTCCGAGCGGGTCGGCGCGCCTGGCTGGCGGGCGGCCTATCACCGCGGGCTGATCTACGAGCAGCAGAATCGACGCGACGCGGCCTGCCAGCAGTACCGCCTGGCAGCCGCCGGCAATCCGCAGTTCCTGGCCCCGGAGAGCCGCCTGGTCAGCCTGTCTGGCGGCGCCGCCTGCGGCTCGCCGTCCGCGACGCTGGGAGGCTAGCGCCATGGAGATCAACGACCGCGAAGTGGCGGATGTCGATCTGCGCCGTCTGCGCCAACTGCTCCATCAGCGCCTGATCGACTCGCTGGAGATGGGCGAGAACGAGATGTTCGCCGACAGCGCTGCCCTGCGTGGGAGGATCGATGGCCTGATCGAGCGCCTGGAGAGCGACCTCGGCAAGCCCATCGAGGCGAGCCGTCGCCTGGTGCTGGGCGAGGAGGTGTTGCAGGAGGTGCTCGGGCTGGGGCCGCTGGCGCCGCTGATGATCGACCCCGGGGTCTCCGACATCCTGATCAACGGCCCGCACGAGGTCTGGGTCGACCGCCGCGGCCAGCTCAGCAGGACCGCCCTGGAGTTCGACAACGAGGGCCATTTGCGGCGCTTTCTCGATCGTCTGGTCGCCGCCCAGGGCAAGCACCTGGACAGCAACTGCCCGGCGGTGGACGCGCGGCTGCCCGACGGCAGTCGCCTGCACGCGATGATTCCGCCGCTCTGCGCCAAGGGGCCGGTGGTGTCGATCCGCCGCTTTATCGAGGCCCAGGACGGCGCCGAGGCGCTGGTCGACAACGCCATGCTCAGCCAGCCGATGCTCGAGCTGCTGGGGCTGGCGGTCGATGCCGGGCTGAACATCCTGATCGCCGGTGGCGCCGCCGCGGGCAAGACCACCCTGCTCAACGGCATCTCGCAGTTCATCCCGGCCGGCGAGCGGGTGATCACCATCGAGGAGTCGGCCGAGCTGCAGCTGCGCCATCCCCATGTGGTGACCCTGGAGGCGCGCCAGGGCAACAGCGAGGGGCGCGGCCAGGTGGACCTGCGCATGTTGTTGCGCAATGCCCTGCGCATGCGTGCCGACCGTATCATCGTCGGCGAGGTGCGCGGCCACGAGGTGTTCGAGATGCTCCAGGCGATGACCGTGGGGCACGACGGCAGCCTCTCCACCGTGCACGCCAACAGCCCCAGCGATGCCCTCAAGCGCCTGGAGTCGCTGGCGTTGCTGGCCGATGTCGGCCTGCCGCGTGAAGCGATCCGCGAGATTATCGGCTCGGCCGTGCAGCTGATCGTCCAGGTGGCGCGCTTTCGCGATGGCAGCCGCTGCGTCACCAGCATCGGCGAGGTACTCAGTGACCAGGGCCGTCTGCGGGTCCGTGAAGTCTTTCGCTTCCAGCCTGCGCCGCTGGTGGCGCAGGGCGACGCGGAGCCCGGGGCGGCCTTGAATCGCCGCGGGTGTCACTTGCCGGGCGCGCAGCCGCCGATTTTCTTGGCGTCCCTGGGCCAGCGCGGCTATGCCGTGCCGGCCAGCCTGATGGCGCTGTACCCGGCGACGGGCGAGGAGGTCGGGCATGGCTGAGATCTTTCTCTGGCTGCTGGCCGGGGGCGGCCTGCTGCTCTCCGCGGGCATGCTGCTGCGGCGCCTGGCCGGAGCCGCGCCAGCCCGGGAGCTGGCGCTGCTGACGCCGCCGAACGAGGGCTTCGCCGGCCTGCAGGTCAAGCTGCGGGTTCTCAATATCCAGCTGCGGCCGCTGCTGTTCATCGCCGGCCTGCTGCTGAGCAGCGTGGCGGTGTGGGTCATCTTCCTCAGCCTGTTTCCCGCGCAACTGGGTTTGTCGGTGGTCGCCGGCCTGGCCTTTCTGCCGGTCAGCCTGCTGCTGATGAATGATCTGGTGGCCTGGCGCTCACGGCTGTTCGAGACGGCTCTGGTCGATGTGGTGGACCTCATGCATGCCGCGGCAGCAGGCGGCACGCCACCCCTGCCGGCGCTGCAGGTGGCCGCCGAGGCCTCCCAGGGCTTCGTGCGCAAGGCGCTGGAAGACATCGTGCGGCGCATCCGCCTCGGCGCCTCGGTCGATGAAGCCTGCAAGCCGCTGCTGAGCCTGTACGCCAGCGAGGGGGTCAGGCTGTTCGCCAACACGCTGTCCTCGCGCTGGCACGCCGGCGGCGACTTCGAGGGGTTGCTGCGGGCTTTGGGCAGCATCCTGCGCGAGCGCAGCTTCTACCGCCAGCGTCTTCAGGGACAGCTCTCGGGCGCCCGCTATGGGCTGCTGTTTGCAGCGTTCTTTCCCTACATCCTGATTCCCTTCTTCATGTGGAAGGAGCCCGGCTGGCTGCTGCCGCTCACCGAGCACCCCCGGGGACCGGCACTGGTGCTGGGGGCGTTGCTGTGCCAGATCCTCGGTTTCCTGTGGATGCGACGAATTCTGAGGAGTGACGAATGATGAGCGGACTCTGGTTCGATGCGGCCCTGCTGGTCGCCCTGATGCTCTGCCTGGGGCTGGTATTCGTACTCCAGCGTCAGGAGCTGAGCCTGACCGAGGAGGCTCTGCTGCGCGATCCCGGGCGCCAGCCGGGGCGTCTGGCGCGCTGGCTGTTTCCGGCGCGGCTGATTCGCCAGGCCGGGATCATGCCCGGTCGGCTGCGGCTGCTGTACTGGCCATGCAAGTTGGCGCTGGCGGTGCTGCTGCCCCTGGCCCTGCTGGAGTGGCACGGTCCCTGGAGCCATTGGCCGGTCCTGCTCGTGGCGGCCATCGTCGGCTGTTTCGCCTTCGACCTGTGGCTGTACCGCCGCCGCCAGCGCCGGCGCGTGCGTATCCAGCAGACCCTGAGCTTCTTCGTCGACCTGCTGTGCGCCTACCTGTCTTCCGGCTCTGCCTTGGCCCAGGCCTTCGAGCATGCGGCGCGCTTCGGTTTCAAGGCCGATCACCCGTTGGCCCGCGAGGCGATGCTGGTGTGCGCCGAGCTGAATGCCGGGCAGTCGCTGCGCAAGGCCCTGCAGGGCATGGGCCAGCGCACCGGGGTGCAGGAGCTGCGCCGCCTGTCCGCGGTGTTCGAGGTGGGTGCCCAGGTCGGCGCGCCGATCCTGCAGACCCTGGAGAAGCAGTCGCAGATTCTGCTGGAAAAGCAGCGCGCGCGGGCCGCCCAGGTGCTCAACCGGAAAAGCATGGAGATGCTCTTTCCGCTGGGCCTGGTGTGCCTGCCGATGTTCCTGGTGCTGGTGATATTTCCGGCCGGCGTGCAGCTGTACGACACCGTGCAGATTCTCAAGCACCTGCTGTGAGTGGCATGCGGCCGAATCCGACAACTGCAGAGGAGAACGATCATGCAGAGCCCAAGCGCTGCGCCCCATCGGCAAGACGCCGGCATGGCCCGTGGGCCGCGCAAGACCCAGGGCGGCTTCGTCATCACCGTCGAGCTGCTGTTGCTGATCACCATCCTGGTGCTGGGCACCCTGGTCGGCATCGTGGCGATTCGCGATGCCCTGGTTAAACGCTATGTCAGCCAGCAAGCGCAGAAGGCGATCGTGGTCGATGCCCAGGGCAAGGTGCTGGGCGAGGCTGCCGATTTCGACGAACACGATGCGCCCCGCCTGTTCTATATCGACCGCAGCCAGGCGAACAACTTCCGCACCCTGGTCGGCATCCGCGACGATCGCTTCACCAGTCGCGAGCCGCTCTACTATGCCGGCAACAGCTGCGAGGGCGATCCCTGTATCAAGACCGTCAGCGACGAGCTGAGCGACAACAACGGTGTCGACGCTGTGTCCGGCTCGGGCAGCGTCAGCTATTTCAACGCCCTGCAGGGGCAGCCCAACTATGCGGTAGGCCAGGGTGCCAGCGGTTTGCCCGGAGCGCTGTTCCGCGAGACGGCGCAGAGCTGCCCGATCGCCGCCGCCGACATCGGCTCGCGCTGGATCTCGCAGAAGGTGGTGTCGGGCAAGCCCTGCGAGGCGTTCAGCCTGGGCGACAGCAGCACCGAGCCGGCCTACAGCGCCTGCCTGGTCTCGGCTTTGCAGCCCTGCGACTGCCCGGCCGGGTACGAGGACGAGGGCGATGTACTGGCCAACTACCTGCCGGCGATCAACAGTCTCCTGGACACCACCCTGGTCACCCTCAACTCGGCGCTGTTGCTGAGCGGCCAGCAGCTCGATCCCATCGAGGTCGGCACCCTGTGCTGCCCCCAGGCGATGTCGCTGCAGGAGTCCGATCTGGTCGATGCGGCGGTGTACGCGGCGATCACCCAGGTGCTGGACACGGCCAGTCTCGACAAGAAACTCAGGAAGACCCTGGATCAGCTGCTGGCGCCGTTGCAGACTGAGATCCTCTGCGAATCCTTCGTCCAGCTGAAGGCCACCGAGCCGGTCGCCGATCCCAGGGACCCGACCCGCAACGCCCTCGAGGCCTTCACCGCACCCTTCCGGGTGAATCTGCCGAGCGTTGCCGGCGACAGCGCCTGGCGCAGCGTAGCGCCGACCGGGGAGGGCACCTTCGCCCCCTGAGTCCGGCCGCCACCAGCGTGCGCGCCCAGCTCTGGGCGCGCATTGTCGTGTTCGACCGCTGGGTTCTGCCGGTGCCGCCCGTCTGTTCCTCGGTGTCCATTCAAGCCGGTAATCCCATCCCTTCCGCCGTTCGTGGCGGCTGTCTTGCCGAGTGCCGCAGCGGCCGGCGGCTCGCCGCGTCGAGCCATCGGCGCCGGCTTTCGCGGGCCCGGCTGCTGCATCGACATTCGCGCTCCGCTGCGCGTCGGGACTCGCCTTACCCTCGCCGGCCGATGGGCCGGAATCGTCGCGGCTGGCGCTTGGCCGTCGATGCGGACACCGCTTCCGGGCGCGATCAGCTTCTGCTGCCGGCCTTGGGGGCGTAGCGTCGGCGCGAATCTAGCCAGCTGGCGGCGCAATGGCGAAGGCGTCGCAGGGCGGGGCGGGAGTGAGCGTCGGGCGTTCGGGTACGGTCGGGGCAGGGGGAGGGCGAGCAGGGCTTGGAATGGCCGGCGCCGCAGAAGGCGCGAAGCGGAAGGGCAGCGCCAGGGGCATGGCCGGATGCAATGCGGGCGCCCGACGGCCCCGGTGGATGCCGCCGGAGGGTTACACGAGCGGCTGCGGCTCGAGGAACTGCTGCTCGATAGCGCTGGCGCTCATCGGCCGGCCGGTCAGGTAGCCCTGGATCAGCTGGCAGTTGCGGGCCCGCAGGTAGCGCAACTGGGCTTCGGTCTCGACGCCTTCGGCCACCAGCGTCAGGTCGAGGGAGTGACCCAGGGCGATGATGGCATCGACGATGCTGTGTGCCTGGGTATCATCGCTGATGTCCATGACGAAGGCCCGGTCGATCTTCAGGATGTCGATGGGGAAGGTCTTGAGCATGCTCAGGGACGAGTAGCCCGTGCCGAAGTCGTCGATCGCGATGCGCACCCCCCGCGCGCGGATGCGCTCCAGGGTCGCGAGCACGTGCTGCTGTTCGACCAGCACGCTCTCGGTGATCTCCAGCTCGATCGCGTTGGGCGAGACCTGCATGCGCTCCAGCAGGCGAAAGAGTCGCTGCTCGATATTGCGTTGATTGAACTGGTGCGCCGATACGTTCACGGCGATGGGCGCAATGGCGTGATCGCTGGCCTGCCAGAGGCGGCTCTGCAAGCAGGCCTTTTCCAGTATCAGCTCGCCCAGGGGCAGGATCAGCCCGGTTTCCTCGGCCAGCGGGATGAACTCGGCGGGGGATATGCTGCCGAGCTCCGGGTCGTTCCAGCGGGCCAGTGCCTCCACGCCCTTGAGCGTGCCGCTCGCCGCGCACACCTTGGGCTGATAAACCAGCTCCAGCTCGCCATGGCTGATGGCCCTGCGCAGGGCCGCTTCCAGATACAGGGCCCGTTCGCTCTGCTGCTCGAATTCCGGGGTGTACAGCACGGTTTCCGGGCTGCGCTGGCGGCTGGCCTTGTGCGCGGCCAGCCCACTCATCTTGAACAGCTGCTCGATGTTGCCTTGACCGGCGGTCTGGATGGCGGCACCGGAGTACACCGGCAGGCAGAACTCGTAGGTGTCGACCTGGATCGGTTGCTCGAACGAGGCGTTGATCCGGCGTATCAGGTGCTTGAGTTGCAGGTGCTCGGCGGAGTCCCTGAGCAGGACGTGAAACTCGGCATCGCTGGTGCGGGCAATGAACGGCAGGCTCTTGGGCCGGTGTTCCTCGTACTGCTGATTGGCGTCCAGCGCGGCGAGCAGTTTGTCGGCCGTCACCTTCATGAGCTTGTCGGCCAGCTTGGCGCCGACATTGTTTCTGATGCTCGAATAGCTGTCGAAGCGCAGCTGCAGCACACACAGGCTGTTATCCAGGGTCGCGTCGAGGTGGCGTTGGGCGACCTGCAGGAAGCAGGCCTGGTTGGGCAGGCCGGTCAGGCCGTCGATCAGCGACAGCCGTTCGATGTGGCGTTGCTGGCGGGCCTGGTTGGTGGTGTCGCGCAGCATGCAGATAACCTCGTCAGGGCCGCAGGCCACCAGGCGCACTTCGAACACGTTGTCGTCCATGCCGCCGAGCTGCAACGGCAGGGCGTCGCCCTGCAGCGCCTGTTGCAAGGCCTGGGCAGGGTCGAACTGGGCGATGCCGGCGAATACCTGATGAATCGGATCGCCGATGCACAGGCGGGCCTTGAGCAGCGCCGGCATGCGCTCGGGGACCTTCGCCGCCTGCAGCAGGCCCTCGGCGTCGAAGCGCAGTATGCAGTCCGGAATGGCATGCAGCAGGGCGGCCTGGCTGGCACGCTCCTGCTCCAGTGCCGCGTGGTTGCGCTGCGCCTGGACGATGTGGCGCAGGCGCTTGGCCAGTACCTTGGCGCTCAACGGCTTGGTCACATAGTCGGTGGCGCCGACCTCGGATGCCCGGTTGATCGAGTCCAGGTCCTCCATGCCGGTGAGCATCACCACCGGCGTCTGTGCCCGCCCTGGCAACTGCTTGAATTTTTCGCAGGCGGTGAAGCCATCCATGCCGGGCATGCGCACGTCCATCAGGACGATGTCGAAGTTCCGCTCCCGGGCCAGCGCCAGGGCCTGGCCGCCGTCGCCGGCTTCGCTGATCTCGAGCCCCTCGTGGGTCAGGGACAGCTGCATGTGCATGCGGATCAGTTCGTCGTCGTCGACGACCAGGACCGACAGGCGCTCCTCGGCTTGCGACTCGAGTGGCGCTGCAAGTTCGTTTGATTCGTCCATGATCGTCTCCCGTGGTTGGGTCTATTGCCCAGGTAGTCAGCCAGAAGCATGCCAAGTCATCGATTCACCCAGGATAGGCGGCCGTTCCTGCCGTCAGGCGCGGCCGAGTCGCTGGGCTGAGGCTGGCTCAATTGCAAAATGGCTCCGAAGTGCTGGGTTTCTTTGCAAAATGCGAAGCGTCATGCGAAAAAACCTTGGCCCAAGCACTCAAATCGCCCCGGTGACGCCTGATTTCCAATCTGGTCCCTATATTGCTTTCTCCTATTCGCAAGACAGCGTTCCTTGCGTAATGACAGTGCTGGATGACGCATTGAGCCCTGCAGCCGCTGTGCAAGAGGACCGGCCATAGATGCCGGTCCGGCAGCGCTAAACCGTTCCCCCATGGAGGCAGAGGTCATGACGCTTTTGAAACTAATGGACGAGGCGATCCTCACTCGCCTGGCCGCAGAAACGTCCGATGCCATGCTCGAGCGCATGATCGGCATGTTTGTCAGCGAGGCGCAACGGCGCATGGACGCCATCAACGCGAACCTGGCCAGCATGGATTGTCACGGCGTCGAGGACCAGGCCCATGCCCTCAAGAGCAATGCGGCCACTTTCGGCGCCGCGCAGCTGTCGGCGCTGGCGCGGGAGATCGAGTCGGCCTGCAAGCGCATGGACGGGGAGTTGGTCATGCAGCTCATGCCGCAGATCAACGATATAGTGCGTGACACTCTGGCGGCCTATCGCCAGCGCTTCAACATTCCCCAGCCGGTGTAGTGGAGAGCACAGATGCGCGAGCGTGTAGGAAACACCTCAATCCTGCTGGTGGAGGACAGCCTGCCGCTGGCCACCCTCTATCACGAGTACCTGAGCGCGCAGGGCCATCAGGTGGTGCATGCGGCCGACGGCGAGCAGGCATTGCAGGCGCTGGGCAGCCAGCGCTTCCATTTGGTCCTGCTGGACCTCAGCCTGCCGGACATGCATGGCTTTGAGGTGCTGCGTTTCGTCAACGAGCAGCGCATCGATGTGTCGGTGGTGGTGGTGACGGCCAACGATTCGGCCGAGGTGGCCATGGATGCGGTGCACCTGGGGGCGGTGGATTTTCTGACCAAGCCGATCGACGCCAGCCGCCTGCTGGTGACGGTCAACAATGTGCTCAAGCAGCATCACCTGGCGGACCTGCTCGACAGCTATCAGCAGCGCTACGAGCGCGACAGCTTCGAGGGTTTGGTGGGCGCCTCACCGGTGATGCAGGGCGTCTACCGGGTGATCGAGAACGCCGCGTCGAGCCGCGCCAGTATCTTCATCACCGGCGAGAGCGGTACCGGCAAGGAACTCTGTGCCGAGGCCATCCACCGGCGCAGTGATCGCAGCGGCAAGCCGCTGATCACCATCAACTGCGCGGCCATTCCGCGGGACCTGATGGAGAGCGAGATATTCGGCCATATGAAGGGCGCGTTCACCGGCGCCCATGCCGAGCGAGACGGCGCGGCGACGCTGGCCGACGGCGGTACGCTGTTTCTGGACGAACTGTGTGAAATGGACCTCGAACTGCAGAGCAAGCTGCTGCGCTTCATTCAGTCCGGCACCTTCCAGAAGGTCGGCTCCAGCGTCAGCCAGCAGGTCGATATCCGCTTCGTCTGCGCCACCAACCGCGACCCGTTGGACGAGGTGCGCGCCGGGCGCTTTCGCGAGGATCTGTACTATCGCCTGCACGTCATCCCGCTGCGCCTGCCGCCTCTGCGCGAGCGCGGCAATGACTGTCTGCTGATCGCGCGCAAGCTGCTGCGCGACATCTGCGAGCGTGAGGGCAAGGCCTTCGCCGGCTTCTCCCGGGAGCTGGAGGCGATCATGCAGGCCTACCCGTGGCCGGGCAATGTGCGCGAACTGGAAAACGTCATCATGAACATGGTGGTGCTGGGCGAGGGCACGGAGCTGACCGCCGCCATGCTCCCCGAGTCGCTCGATACCCGCCTGCAGGTTGGCGCCGTGAAGGCCTCGGGCGTCGCGCCGGAGCCCGCCGGCCCGGCAGCCACCGGCGCGTTCGACCGCCGGAGAGCGGACGACGAGATCCGCCCGCTGTGGCTGGAGGAAAAGCGCATTATCGAGCGCGCCATCGACATCTGCGGCGGCAACCTGCCCAAGGCCGCAGCCCTGCTGGAAGTCAGCGCCTCGACCTTGTATCGCAAGCGTCAGGCCTGGGAGAAGTCGGCGACCGAGCCAGTGCCCGGCTAGGTTCCTGGCAAAGTGCATTGCAAATTGCAAAGCACTTTGCGATGCCGTGGGGCTTGGTGAGGGCCGGAGGGCCCTTGGGTTTGAACCGGCCGGCTTTCTCCGCTAGTCGGGCATCCTTATAAATCTTTTACATTTCAATGGCTTGAGCTTGCAGCGAGTCTCTCGGCGAGGTCCTGTGGGCGCTTTCCGCAGCTCAGCGGCCGGGCGCGGGGCGCAGATTGCAAGCTGGCCTGCATCTTGCGATGTCTCTTCCAGGAATCAGGAGACCTGTCCCATGACCCAGAATGGCAACCCTGCGGCAAACAGTTCGCCAGCGCTTGGCCCCAGTCACCGCTGGTGGCAGAAATGGGTGGCGGCCGCCTTGCTGGCGGCCCTGTTTGCAGGCAGCGCGCTGGTCGCTCTGCGCACCCACTATCAGGACGACTTCCTGGCCAGTCATCTGGCCCAGGAGCAGGTGGTCCTGCAGGAGCTGTCGATCGTCCGCGCGCAACTCGAGTCCTACCTCAATGGCGACCTCTATCAGGTCAAAGGCCTGATCGGCCTGCCGATCGCCAACCAGCGGGTCAACGAGAAGCAGTTCGCGCGTATCGCCGCAGAATTGGCCGGCAATGATCAGCAGATCATGAGCCTGCAGTTGGCGCCGAACGGCATCGTCACCCATGTCTGGCCCTATGAGCAGAACAAGGGCGCGATTGGCCACGATCTGCTGGCCGACCCGCAGCGCCGCGTCGCCGCGAACCGGGCGATCGAGAGCCGTCAGCTCTGGGTGGCCGGGCCGGTCGAATTGATCCAGGGCGGCGTCGCGATCATTGGCCGTTATCCGATCTTCGTCGACGACACCGAGTCGGCAGGGGAGCGCTTCTGGGGGTTTGCCACCGTGCTGATCGACTGGAGCTCGGTGGTGGCGCGGGCCCGGCAGGCAGTCGGCGCCACCAGTGGAATCGAGATCGCCATTCGCGGCAAGGACGGCCTCGGTGCCGCCGGCGAGCAGCTCTATGGCCAGCCGGAAGTATTCACCGACTCGCCGATCACCATGGACGTGGTCCTGCCCGGCGGTGTCTGGCAGTTGGCCGGTGTGCCGGCGCAGGGCTGGATCACCTTCGCCGATCACAAGGTGGAACAACGCTTGCTGCTGCACGTGGTAGTGATTTTGCTGGCGCTCGGCTTCTACGCCCTGCTGCGCCTGCCGGTGCGCCTGCGGCGCATGGTCGAGGAGGCCACCTTCAACCTGCGCCAGAGCGAGAACCGCCTGGTCGATGCCATCGAAGCGATCCCCGATGCCTTCGCCATCTTCGATGCGAGTGATCGACTGGTGCTGTGCAACGCCAATTTCCGCCGTGTCTACCAGCGCAGCGAGGCCGCCATCGAGCCCGGCGCCACCGCGAGCAGCCTGATCGAGTACGGCATCGCCCACGGCCAGTACGCCGCCGGCGAGGGCGACCAGGCCTTGTCCGAGCTGCTCAGGTCCAAGCTGGAGCTGCATGGCAAGGCCGAATCCCACTACGAGGAACACCTGAGCGACGGCCGGGTGCTGCGGGTCATCCAGCGGCGCATGCGCGATGGCGGCCTGGCGGGCATCCGGGTCGACATCAGCGATCTCAAGCGCAAGGAACACGAGCTCGTTGAAGCCAAGCGCCAGGCCGACGCCTCCAATGAGGCGAAGAACACCTTCCTGGCCACCGTCAGCCACGAGTTGCGCACCCCCTTGAATGTGGTGATCGGTGTACTGACGGCCTTGCAGTCATCCACCAGGCTGGGGGAGGTGGAGCAGGAGCGGGTCAAGGTCGCCAATCGATCCGGCAAGCACCTGCTGGCCCTGGTCAACGAGATTCTCGACCTGTCCCGCGTCGAGTCGGGCAAGCTGGAGCTGCAGCACAGTGCCTTCGATTTCGCCGGGCTGATCAACCCGGCGCTGGACTTCGCCCGCAGCGGCTGCGAGCAGAAGGACCTGCAGTTCCTCTACGAGGAAGGGCCCGGGGTGCCGCGACATTGCCGGGGTGACAGCGTGCGGGTGCGCCAGGTGCTGTTCAACCTGCTGTCCAATGCCATCAAGTTCACGCCATCCGGCACCGTGCGCTTGACGGTCGAAGCCAGTGCGCCGACGGACGGGCGAACGGCCCTGACGTTCTGCGTGGACGACTCCGGGCCGGGGGTCGCCGAAAGCATGAAGCCCCTGCTGTACAAGGCCTTCGCCCAGGGTGACGCCTCTCTGGTGCGCCAGCATGGCGGCGCCGGGCTTGGCCTCGCCCTGTCGAAGCGCCTGGCACGGTTGATGGGGGGCGACATCGAGGCCGGCGATTCCCCCCTGGGTGGGGCGCGATTCACCCTGAGCCTGACCCTGGAGTGTGTTTCCGGCGAGAGCGGCGCCATGGCGGAACAGCGCCTGAGCCGGGAGCCTGTGAGCCACAGCCCGCGACGCGTGCTGACGGTGGACGATTCGCCGACCAATCAGCTGGTCATCGAATGCCTGCTGGACGGCACGGGGTATGAGTTGCACTGCGCCGATGGCGGTGCACAGGCCATAGAGCGGGTCCAGGAGCAGGCCTTCGACCTGATCCTGATGGATATTTCGATGCCCGAGATGGATGGCGTCGAGGCGACCCGGCGGATTCGCGAGCTGCTGGGTGAGGCTTGTCCGGTGGTGGTGGCGGTGACGGCGCACTCCATGGCCGGCGACCGGGAGTACTACCTGACTCGGGGCATGGATGGCTTCATCACCAAGCCGATCGACAAGCAGGAGCTGATCCGCACCATCGAGGCGGCAGGCGCCTGAGGGCGTCGCGGCGGATCGCCGTCGGGATTCCTGATGGCCCCGTCCGCCGCGGCGGAGGGCGGCCAGTGGGGGCGGCCTTGTGGCACACTGCGCGGCCAAGGAGATACCGATGCCACGCCCCCATTGCCCCCGCTGCAGCCGTCCGCTCGAGCGCTGCCTATGCGCCCTGATTCCTCGGCTCGACAGCCGCACCCGCGTGCTGATTCTGCAGCACCCCAGCGAGGTCCGACATGCCTTGAGCACCGCGCGCCTGGCGGCGTTGGGCCTGAGCAATGCCGAGTTGCGGGTGGGCGAGGTGTTCGACGACCTGCCGGCGCTGCTGGGGCAGGCGGGTTATCGGCCGTGTCTGCTGTTCCCGGGGGAGGCCGCCGCGCCCCTGGCACAGTTCGCCGCGGCGGCGCAGGGGCTGCCGCTGCTGCTGGTGGTGCCGGATGGCACCTGGCGCAAGGCGCGCAAGCTGCTGCACCTCAATCCGCCGCTGGCGGCGCTGCCCAGGGTGACCCTGCCGGCGGGCCTGCATTCGCGCTATCGCCTGCGCAAGGCACCGATGCCGGGCGCGCTGTCCACCATCGAGGCGATAGTCGAGGCGCTGGACATCCTCGAGGCGCCGGCCCGCTTCGACGCGCTGCTCAAGCCATTCGAGGCGCTGATCGAGGGGCAGATCGCCGCCATGGGTGAGGAGACCTTCAGGCGCAATCATCTGCGCGACTGAGCTACCGCCCGCCGCGAGATGACTCGCCATCTGCGTACCTTCTAAGCGGCCCGCTCAGTCCGATTGTCCGGACATCTCCGTCAGCGTGGCCGTATCCGTTCGACCAGCAGGCTGCCGTCGTTGCGCAGGCGCCCGCGCACCTGCACGTAATCCCCTGGCTTGGGCGAGTGCTGCAGCCGGGTTGCCGCATTGACCCTGAGTACCAGGTCATCGAGGCGCCAGTCAGCCCGCAGTGTGCCGTGCAAACGTACCCTGGCGCCGCTGGGCATGGGCGCAGGCTTGCCCTCGGCGTCGCGGGCGCCCTGGTTGATCCAGTCGACGATCAGGGCGATGTCCTGTGCATCGAGGTAGGGCGGGCCGTCGTACGGCATGCGGGGGCGCGCCTGGCCGCGGATTCGCCGCACCAGTTCGCTGGCCTCGGCCGCGCCCGGCACCACGCGGGCGCGTTCGTCGTGGGCCAGCGTCTCCGCGTAGGAGGTCAGCCGATAGCCTTCGGGGGCCGGGCCCATCAGTCCTTGTGCGGCGTGGCACTTGGCGCAGCGGCCGATGAGAATCGCCTGCACCTGGCGGTAGTCCACTGTGCTCTTGGGCTCGGGCGCAGGTGAGCTGGTCGCCTCGGTTGCAGCCTGCGATGGGGAGGCGCCGAGCAGCGACAGCAGCAGGCCGAGCGCGAGCAGGCTGGCAGGTTGCTTGGGCATGGCTGGCGGCCTCGCGACGGCATTGGCGATACCTTGAAGACTAGCGGCAATGGCTACAAGGCCGGGGCGCGGGGCCGGTGCTATTCCGCGCCAGCCTGTGCGCTGCCCGCTTGCCGCGGTGGCTTGCGGCGCAGTAGCGGGAAGGCGACCAGGGCAAGCCGCAGCCAGCGCCGCCAGTTGCCGCGCCGCACCCCCAGGGTCGCCAGCAGCAGGGCGCCGCCGGCCACCCAGAGCGGCGCGTTGCTATCGCGCAATTCTTCGCGCCAGTGCTGGCTGAAGTATCGCGCCTGGCGCACCGGTTGCAGCAGTACCAGGGTTTCGTGGCGCAGCTCCTGGCGATGCATTTCCAGGCGCAGGCGCAGCATGGCCTTGCGCAGTTCGCTGCGCGAGGCCTTGGCAGGCAGTTCGGTCAGGCTCATGGCAGCAATTGCTCGCGGTCGCGGGCCAGCTCTTCGAGGCTGGCGCTGAAGGGCGCAGGGGCCGTGCGCAGGCGGTGCAGCAGAGCGAACAGGCAGGCCAGCAGGCCGACGCCGTAGAAGGCGCACAGGGCGATGATCACAGTCAGGCGGTGGCTGTCCCAGAAACCGATCACCAGCGCGGCCGACAGGCCGATCAGCAGCAGCAAGCCGAACACCAGGCCCAGGCCCGTCAGCACCAGCAACTGCAGGCTGAGGCTGCGTTGTTCTTTGAGTTCTTCGCCGAACAGCGCCAGGTGGCCATGCAGCAAACCGAGCAGGGCGCCGCCAAAGCGCCGCGGCGAGGGACCGCGGCCGGGCGCGGAAGGTGACGCATCGTCCATCTCGTCTCTCATCAGCGACGGGAAATCAGCATGCCCAGCAGCAGGCCGATGGCGGCGGCTATGCCCAGCGTCTGCCAGGGGTGGGTCTGCACATAGCCTTCGGTCGCCTCGACGGCCGCCTTGCCGCGTTCACGCAGGGAGTCTTCGGCATCGTTCAGGGTGCTGCGGGCACGCCCCAGGCTGGTGCGGATCTGTTCGCGCAGCTCCTCGGCCTGCTCGCCGGCCAGACTGGCGGAGTGTTGCAGCAGTTTTTCCGTGTCGCGAACCAAGGCCTGGAACTCGTCGAGCAGCTCGTCTTGGCTGGATGAATTGGCACTCTTGCGGGGCATGGGTCTCTCCTTGGACGGGTGAGTGTAAGGGCTTCGAGTCCCCAGGCGGGGCCAGGATCCCCCGGATAGGGCAGGCGTAATACCTGGTACTGCGGTTTCAATTGCTGGTACAGCCTTTGCAAAGTCTTGGTGCGCGCCCTCTGCCGGTTGCTCCCTTATGGAGCCTTCAAGGACTTGGCCTGGATGCCGGGGTGCATGGGTAAATTATTAATAAATAAAGAATTAGTACCTTGACTGGGTTCGTCCGCGCGCCATTTTGGCGCCGTTCGATATCGCTGAGGCTGGATTTGGTTGGCAGTCGTGCTCCTCGATGGTGCGCCATGCGTCGGGTCTGGTCCAGTTTGGTGCTTTTTCCCTGACTTCGGAGTGTCCTTCGCTGATGGAAGACATCAATAGCGCCGTAGAAACCCTGATTCACGGCTCAAATACCCTGTTCATCCTGCTCGGCGCGGTGATGGTGCTGGCCATGCATGCCGGCTTCGCCTTCCTCGAAGTGGGTACCGTGCGGCAGAAGAACCAGGTCAACGCCTTGTCGAAGATCATCTCCGACTTCGCGGTCTCGGCCCTGGCCTATTTCTTTATCGGCTACTGGGTCGCCTACGGGGTGACCTTCCTCGAGCCGGCCAGTGTGCTGACCCAGGAGAACGGCTATGCCCTGGTCAAGTTCTTCTTCCTGCTGACCTTTGCCGCGGCGATTCCGGCGATCATCTCCGGTGGTATCGCCGAGCGCGCCAAGTTCGGTCCGCAACTGTGCGCCACCGTATTGATCGTAGCCTTCGTTTATCCATTCTTCGAGGGCATGATCTGGAACGGCAACTACGGCGTGCAGGCCTGGCTGGAGGGCACTTTCGGCGCAAGCTTCCATGACTTCGCCGGCTCGGTGGTGGTGCATGCCGTGGGTGGCTGGCTGGCCTTCGGCGCGGTGCTGCTGCTGGGGCGCCGCGACGGACGCTATCGGGACGGGCGGCTGGTGGCGTTCGCGCCGTCCAACATTCCATTCCTGGCCCTCGGCTCGTGGATCCTGATCATCGGCTGGTTCGGCTTCAACGTGATGAGCGCGCAGACCCTGGGCAGCGTCAGCGGCCTGGTGGCGGTCAACACCCTGATGGCGATGGTCGGCGGCACCGTGGCCGCGCTGCTGGTCGGCCGCAACGACCCGGGCTTCCTGCACAACGGCCCGTTGGCCGGCCTGGTGGCGGTGTGCGCCGGCTCCGACCTGATGCACCCAGTCGGCGCCCTGGTGACCGGCGCGATTGCTGGTGCGCTGTTCGTCTGGGCGTTCACCGCGACCCAGGTGAAGTGGAAGGTCGACGACGTACTCGGCGTCTGGCCCTTGCACGGCCTGTGCGGCGCCTGGGGCGGCATTGCCTGCGGCATCTTCGGTCAGCAAGCGCTGGGCGGCCTGGGCGGCGTGAGCCTGGCCAGCCAGCTGATCGGCACGGCGCTGGGCGTACTGGTGGCGCTGATTGGTGGCTTCCTGGTCTATGGCGTGCTCAAGGCTCTGCTGGGCATTCGCCTGACTCAGGAGGAGGAGTACTACGGCGCCGACCTCTCGATACACAAGATCGGTGCCGTCAGCCAGGACTGATCGATCTTCCCTGCAGCCCAAAAGCCCGGCACAACGTCCGGGCTTTTTTGTGCCGCATCGCGCTCGGGCAGGATGCAACTGCCCGAGCGACGCGGCTCAGCGCCGGCGTTTGAGGGCGGCGGAAGCGGGCGCTGTCTCGGTTGCCAGGTATTGACCGGCGCAAGCCCAGGCTGGGGCGAGCGCAAGGGCAGCGACGTGCGCGGCCTGATGCTAGACTGCTTTTCTTGTGATTTTTGGACGCCAACGCATGCTTCCTGAATGCCAACTGTTCGGTACCCTTGGTTGCCATCTGTGCGAAGTGGCCGAGGCGCTGCTGATGCCGTTCGTCGAACACGGCTTGCTGGTGGAGCTGGTGGATATCGCCGATCAGGAGGAGTGGGTCGAGCAGTACGGTTTGCGAATACCGGTACTGCGCCGTTGCGATACCGGTGCCGAGCTTGATTGGCCGTTCGATGGCGAGCAGGTCGTGGCGTTTCTGCGTTGACGGCCAGCCACTGATGAACGCCCGTGAGCGAGGCGCCCGAGAGGAATAAGGCACCGGGCTGGTAACCCAGGCCGGCCTGTAGATAGTTGTTAAAGGGGGAAAGATTCACTGATGAGTGAGGTGATGGGGGACGCGTTTTCGCTGCTGTTGTTCCGCCTGCACAGCGGCCGGCTGCTGGGGATCAACCTGCTGAAGGTCAATGAGATCGTCGAGTGCCCGGCGCTGACCAAACTGCCTAATCGTCATCCTCATGTGCTCGGGATTGCGACACTGCGTGGCGCGGCGCTGAACGTCATCGACCTGGCGCGAGCGATAGGCGAGGTGGGGCATGGCGACAGTCGGGACGGCTGCTTGATCGTCACCGAGCTCAGTCGCTCCCGCCAGGGACTGTATGTGCAGCGTGTCGAGCGCATCGTCCAGTGCTCGACTCGCGATGTGCGCCCGCCGCCAGCAGGTACTGGGGCTAAAGCCTTCATCACTGGAGTAACCCAGATCGATGGGGCCATCGTGCAGATTCTCGATGTCGAAAAGGTGCTGCATGAGCTCGCTCCCGCGATGCCGGGAGAGCTCGATGATCAGCAGTTGTCCGATGCCGACCGCCGGTTGCTGGCAGGCCGTCGCGTGTTGGTGGTGGATGACTCCCAGGTCGCCTTGCAACAGACCTTGGTTACTCTGCGCAAGCTCGATCTCGACTGCCAGGCGGTACGCAGTGCCGCTGCGGCCATGGACCTGTTGCTGACTCAGCAGCATGCCGGGGAGCCGATAGAAGTGCTGGTTTCCGATATCGAAATGCCGGAGATGGATGGCTATAGCCTGGTGCGGGAAATTCGCCGGAACGCGATCATTGGCCAGACCTATGTGCTGCTGCACACCTCGCTGGACAGCACCATGAACACCGAGAAAGCACGCGCGGTCGGTGCCAATGATGTGCTCACCAAGTTCTCCGCTGTCGATTTGAGCAAAGCGCTGTTGCGCGCCTTCCAGCAGCTGGCCTGACTGTTCGGGCCGAATCAGCTCTACCTAGGGGTATCAGCCGGCGGCTGGTGCCCTTTGGCGCCTCCGTACTCACATCAAGCCTCAGGTTCGAACTCTTCCGGACAAGGGCGGCGGGATGAGCAGGGTGCAGAAACAAGAAAGCCCGCACAGGGCGGGCTTCTTGGGGTGTTTCGTAGACAGCTTGAGACTGCTAGAAACTGGGATTTGGTCGGAGAGACAGGATTCGAACCTGCGACCTTCTCGTCCCGAACGAGACGCGCTACCAAGCTGCGCTACACTCCGATAGGGCGAAATTGTACTGAAAAACATTTGCTGCACAAGGGGTTAGGCTAAATTTTTTTGCCTGACGAGACGAAAGGATCGGTGCTTTTGTCCCGTCAGGCGTCGGCCCGGGACCAGTCGGCCGAGCGCAGCGACTGCTCAGAGCTCGTGGATGGTGCTGACCTGGTCCTTGTTCACTTTGGCGCGCGTGCCGTCGAGTTGCTCGAATTCGTAGAAGCCCGATGCCGCATCGTAGTGTGGCTGGTCCCGAGTCTGCAGTTCGCGGCCATCGTTCAGGGTGATCACCGAGGGCGAGGTGCATCCGGCCAGCGTTGCCAGGCCCAGGGCCAGTAGGATTGCCGGGAAGGTCCGTCGACTCATGGGTGTGCTCCTTGATGAAATGGCTACCCAGCCTCAGACGAAAGAATGCCGCCAAGGTTCCTTGCTGCAGGATCGTCGGCGCGATCAGCCGACACTGTGCACGAGCATGTCCGGGGTATTGAGGTTGGCCAGGCGCGGGTCCTCAAGTGGGCAGTCGACCGCTACTGGGGCGTATTCTCGCAGCCAGCGCTGGGGACTGCGCTCGCCGGCCTGCCAGGCCTGCTCCAGCGAGGCGCTCAGGCGGGTCGGGATCAGGCAGAACAGCGGTTCCCAGTAATCCCCCTGGCGGACGATCACCGGATGCTCGCCGGCCCTGCTCAGCAGGGCCTCGAGCAGGGCCCGGTCGAGGCGCGGGGCGTCGCAGGGCAGAACCAGTAGATGCGCATGCCGGGCCACCTTGAGGCCGGCGCGAATGCCGGCCAGGGGGCCCTGAAAGTCCTGCTGCTCGTCCTGCACCAGCTGATCCGCGAACTGGGCGTAGTGCTCGGCGTTGCGGTTGCAGGAGATGATCAGGTCGTCGGTCAGCGGTCTAACCAGGTCGTGCAGCCAGGCGATCAGCGGGCGACCCTGCCACTCGAGCAGGCCCTTGTCGCGCCCGCCCATGCGATGTCCACGGCCCCCGGCGAGCAGCAGCACGGAACAGGGCGGCAGGGCAGTAACGGCGGGCATGGCGAAGCCTCCTGGGACGGGCCTGTGATATAACTTCCGGCATTATCCCCGATAACTGGAAACCTGCCATGAATCACAAGGCCGAGGCGGTATTCGTGCCGCTGAATATCGCCGTGCTGACCGTCAGCGACACGCGCAATCTGGACACCGATACCTCCGGTCAACTGTTCGTCGACCGCCTGCAGGAGGCCGGCCATCGGCTGGCCGCGCGCCAGTTGCTGAAGGACGATCTGTACAAGATCCGCGCCCAGGTCGCCACCTGGATCGCCGCCGACGACGTGCAGGTGGTGCTGATCACCGGTGGTACCGGCTTCACCGGCCGCGACAGCACCCCGGAGGCGGTCAGCTGCCTGTTGGACAAGCAGGTGGATGGCTTCGGCGAGCTGTTCCGGCAGATTTCCGTGGCCGACATCGGCACCTCCACGGTGCAGTCCCGCGCCCTGGCCGGCATGGCCAACGGCACCCTGGTGTGCTGCCTGCCGGGCTCGACCAATGCCTGCCGCACCGCCTGGGACGGCATCCTCGCCGAGCAGCTGGATGCGCGCCATCGCCCCTGCAACTTCGTCGCTCACCTGAAGCAGGCGGATGCCTGCGAGAGCCGTGGATGATGGCCAGCGAAAAGCCCGGCCTGTTGCCGGTCGAGGAAGCACTGGCCAAGTTGATGGCGTTGGCCGAGGCGGCGCCGATCACTGAAGTCGAGCGCGTCGCCCTGGCCGAGGCGGATGGCCGGGTGCTGGCCGCGCCGCTGATCGCCGGATTGGACCTGCCGCCCTGGGCCAACAGCGCCATGGACGGATACGCCCTGCGTCTGGCCGACTGGAACGGCGAGCCGCTGCCGGTCAGTCAGCGTATTCAGGCCGGCAATGCGCCGGGGCCGCTGCAGCCGGGCAGCTGTGCGCGCATCTTCACCGGCGCGCCGCTCCCGGCCGGCGCCGATACCGTGGAGATGCAGGAGAATGTCGAGGTCGAAGGCGATGGCCGGGTGCGCTTTCGTGAGCCGCTGAGGCTCGCTCAGAACGTCCGTCCGCAGGGTCAGGAGACCCGGGTCGGTGACCACGTGCTGCCGGCTGGCACGCGCCTGGGGCCGATCGAGCTGGGCCTGGCGGCCTCCCTCGGCGTGGCCGAGCTGGAAGTGCGGCGGCGCCCGCGGGTGGCGGTTGTCTCCACCGGCGACGAGTTGGTCGAGCCGGGTTTGCCGCTGGGGCCGGGGCAGATCTACAACAGCAATCGCCGGCTGTTGATCGCCTGGCTGCAACGCCTGGGCTGTGCGGTGGTGGATGGCGGCATCCTCGCCGATGACCTGCAGCAGACCCGCGATGCCCTGGCCGCGCTGAGCGCCGTCGACCTGATCCTGTCCACCGGCGGGGTGTCGGTGGGCGAAGCGGATTTCCTCGGCGTGGCCCTGCGCGAGGAGGGCGAACTGACCCTGTGGAAACTGGCGATCAAGCCGGGCAAGCCGCTCACCTTCGGGCGCTTTCGCGGCGCCCCGGTGCTTGGCCTGCCGGGTAATCCGGCGTCCACCCTGGTCACTTTCGGTCTGTTGGCGCGTCCCTATCTGTTGCGCCGTCTCGGCGTGCGGCGGGTCGAGCCGCTGGGCTTCGCCATGCCGGCCGGTTTCACCTGGAGCAAGCCGGGCAAGCGCCGCGAGTACCTGCGCGCACGCCTGGAAGGCGGCCGGGTGGTGCCTTATCCGAACCAGAGCTCGGGGGTGCTGCGCAGCGCCGCCTGGGCCGAAGGCATCGCCGAAGTGCTGGAAGGGACCACGCTGGCCGAGGGCGACAGCCTGCGCTTCATTCCGCTGAGCGAGATTCTCGGCTAGCCCGGGGGCTAGGTGCCCGCGCGCCGGCTTTCGCGGAATTCCCCTGGCGTCTGCCCGGTCCAGCTCTTGAAGCTGCGATGGAAGGAGCGTGACTCGGTGAAGCCCAGGTAGCTGGCGATGTCCTGGATCGCCAGGTCGCTGCGCAGCAGGTAGTGCTCGGCCAGCTCCTGGCGCAGCTGGTCGAGTATCTGCTGGTAGCTGGTGCCGGCCAGTTGCAGATGGCGCTGCAGGGTACGGACCGTCATGTGGAACTTCTCCGCCACCCGCTCCTTGCGCGGCAGGCCGTCCTTGAGCAGCAGGCGCAGGGCACTCTTGACCCGCTGCGGCAGCGGTTCGTCATCGTCCAGCCCGGCCATCAGGGTCAGCGCGTGTTCCTCCAGGGTGCGCAGCAGGTTGGCGTCAGCCTGGCGCAGGGGCACATCGAGGTACTGTCGCGGCACCACCAGCGCGTTGCAGGGTTGGGCAAAGCGCACCGGGCAGCCGAACAGCGCCTGGTATTCGGCCAGGGGGGCGGCGGCCGGCAGGGCATGCTCGAACCAGACCTCGTGCGGCGAGTGATCGGCATCGGCGATCCAGCGTGCGTACAACAGCCAGGAGGCCAGCACGTTCTCCACCATGTGCCGGCGGATCTCCGGGCTCTGGTGGCGACACCTCCAGATCAGGCGCACGTGATCCTGCGCCGCCTCGAGGCGACTCACGCCCATGTCACCCACCAGCTTCTCGTAGGGCACGATGC
Organism: Pseudomonas sp. LPB0260; assembly: GCF_013388395.1. Classification (NCBI taxonomy): domain Bacteria; kingdom Pseudomonadati; phylum Pseudomonadota; class Gammaproteobacteria; order Pseudomonadales; family Pseudomonadaceae; genus Pseudomonas; species Pseudomonas sp. LPB0260. The sequence goes on from NZ_CP058247.1 coordinate 2,836,795, forward strand.
GGCCCATGGCTTCGCCGAGGGTGGCGCAGTTCATGGCGATATAGCCGAGCACGCTCCAGGAACCGGGTTGCACGAAGCGCGCCGAGCGCAGGCCGAACAGTGGGTCGCCCGACAGTTGCAGCAGCTGTGCCAGCAAGCGTTCATGGGTTTCTCCCGGCAGGCGCTTGCCGGTATCGCGCAGCTGCTCGGCGCACAGGCCCACCGCCGCCAGCGCCGGTTCGGTGTCCAGCTCGAGGTGTTCGGCATAGCGCAGGTACTTGAGCAGGGCGGGGACCGAGGTGTAGCCGAGGTTTTCCATGGCGCTTGTGCTTCCGACTGTCTCGATTGGCGATAGGTACTGTCCCGATTCGACAGTGACCCCGGGCGGCGGCTGGCTAGTATAGGCAGCCAACCATACTGATCGGAACATCCACGGGAGAGGCGCATGCGACGTTGGAACGGCTGGGGCGAGGAAACGACCGAGGTGGAGCTGCCGGCCCATGGCCAGGACTTTCTTGGCGAGCTGGTGGGGCCGGGTCAGAGGCTCGCCGATGCCAGCCTCGAGCAGGTGCTGGCCCAGGTGCCGGCCAGCCGCCTGCCGGCGCATCCGCTTATCAGCCTGGACCCCGAGGAGCGCCTGCGCCACGCCCGTGGCCAGAGCCTGCCGGACTGGCTGGCGATGCGTTCCGGCGCGTTCGGCGTGTTCCCCGATGGCGTCGCCTACCCGGAAAGCGCCGAGCAGATCCGCGAGCTGTTGGCCTGGGCCCGCCAGCAGGATGCGCTGCTGATTCCCTATGGCGGCGGCACCTCGGTGGCCGGTCATATCAACCCGCAGGCCAGCACCAGGCCCGTGCTGACCCTGTCGCTGGAGCGCATGAACCGCCTGCTGGAAATAGACGAGGAAAGCCTGATCGCCACCTTCGGCCCCGGCGCCAACGGCCCCCAGGTCGAGAGTCAGTTGCGCGCCCGCGGCTACACCCTCGGTCACTTTCCCCAATCCTGGGAGTTGTCGACCCTCGGCGGCTGGGTGGCCAGCCGGTCCAGCGGCCAGCAGTCGCTGCGCTACGGGCGCATCGAGCAATTGTTCGCCGGCGGTCGCCTCGAGACCTTCGCCGGCACCCTGGAGATTCCCTGTTTTCCCGCCTCGGCCGCCGGCCCCGACCTGCGGGAGATGGTCATGGGCTCGGAGGGGCGTTTTGGCATCATCTCCGAGGTCAAGGTGCGCATCAGTCGCCTGGCCGAGCAGGAGCAGTTCTACGCGGTGTTCATGCCCGACTGGCCGCGGGCCCTGGCCGCCATCCGCACCCTGACCCAGGCGCGCGTGCCGCTGTCGATGTTGCGCCTGTCCAACGCCATCGAGACCCGCACCCAACTGGCCCTGGCCGGCCATCCGCGGCAGATCGCCTGGCTGGAGAAGTACCTGGCCCTGCGCGGTGCCGGCGAGGGCAAGTGCATGCTGACCTTTGGCGTGACCGGCAGTCGCGCGCAGAACGCCGCCTCGTTGAAGCAGGCGAAGAAGCTGTTGAAGGGCTTCGGCGGGGTCTTCACCGGCACCCTGCTGGGCAGGAAGTGGGCGCAGAACCGCTTCCGCTTCCCCTACCTGCGCCACGGCCTGTGGGGCGCAGGCTACGCGGTGGACACCCTGGAAACCGCCACCGACTGGAGCAACGTCGACAACCTGCTGAACAAGGTCGAAGCCAGCCTGCGCGACGGCCTGGCCGAGGAGGGCGAGCGGGTGCACGTATTCACCCACCTGTCCCACGTCTACGGCGAGGGCTCGAGCATCTATACCACCTATGTGTTCCGCCCCGGCGCCAGCTACGAGCAGGCCATCGGCCGCTGGCAGCGACTCAAGCAGGCCGCCAGCCAGACCATCGCCGAGAACCGCGGCACCATCAGCCACCAGCATGGTGTCGGCCGCGACCACGCCCCCTACCTGGCCGCCGAGAAGGGCGAACTGGGCATGGCGGCGCTGCAGGCGCTGTCCGCCCACTTCGACCCGGAGCGCCGCCTGGCGCCTGGCGTGCTGCTCGAGGAATGACCATGCCCGCCTGGAATGCGGACTGGCGCGAGCGCGCGTTGCCCGAGTTGGCGGCTCGTGACTGGGACCTGATCGTGGTCGGCGGCGGCATCTGCGGCGCCGGCATCCTCCATGAGGCGGCGCGGCGCGGCTGGACGTGCCTGCTGCTGGAGCAGCGCGACTTCGCCTGGGGCACTTCCAGCCGCTCGTCGAAGATGGTCCACGGCGGCCTGCGCTACATCGCCAAGGGCCAGCTCGCGTTGACCCGCGATTCGGTGCGCGAGCGTCAGCGCCTGCTGCGCGAGGCGCCCGGGCTGGTCGAACCACTGAGTTTCCTGATGGCCCATTATCGCGGCGAGTTCCCGGGCCCCAAGCTGTTTGGCGGGCTGCTGGCGCTTTACGACGCTATGGCCGGCAAGCGCAACCACCTGTATTACCCGTTGCAGCAATTGCGTTTCCTGGCGCCGGGCCTCAAGGAAGCGGGTCTGCTCGGTGGCACGCGTTTCTTCGATGCGGTGACCGACGATGCCCGCCTGGTCATGCGCGTGCTCGGTGAGGCGCGCGGCGAAGGCGGTGAGGCGCTCAATGGCGTGCGGGTGGTCGAGTTGCTGCGCGAGCAGGGGCGGGTGGTCGGCCTGCGTGCCGAGGACCGGGAAACCGGCCGGCGCTTCGACTTTCATGGCCGCGCCGTGGCGCTGGCCACCGGCGCCTGGGCCGAGCGCCTGCGCAGTCCGCGCGGGCAGGAGCACGTGCGCCCGCTGCGCGGCAGTCACCTGCTGCTGCCCGCCTGGCGTTTGCCGGTGGCCCATGCCTTCAGCTTCATGCACGCCGCGGATCGCCGGCCGGTGTTCGTCTTCCCCTGGGAGGGCGCCACCGTGGTCGGTACCACCGACCTGGACCATCGCCAGTCGCTGGATCAGGAGGCGCGGATCAGTGGCGAGGAACTGGACTACCTGCTGGCCGCCTGCGCCCAGCAGTTTCCCGCGGCGCGGATCACCGGCGCCGATGTGTTGTCCACCTGGGCCGGGGTGCGGCCGGTGGTCGGCGACGGCGAGTCCGGCCGCAGGCCCTCCGAGGAGACGCGCGAACATGTGCTCTGGGTCGAGCCCGGCTGCGTGACCCTGGCCGGCGGCAAGCTCACCACCTTCCGCCTGCTGGCCCTGGAGGTGCTGCGCGCCTGTGCCGACTTCGTCGGCCGGCCCCTGGTGGAAGACGATGGCGCGTTGTTCGGGCCCTGCGTCGCGCCGGCGCTGGCGCAGTTGAGTCCGGCGCTGCAGAGACGCCTGAGTGGCCGCTACGGTCGCGAGCTGCCGGGCTTGCAGGAGGTGCTGGCGGAAGTCGGCTGCGAGTGCCTGCCGGGTACCCAGACCCTCTGGGCCGAGCTGGCCTGGGCGGCGCAAGGCGAGCTGGTACTGCATCTCGACGATCTGCTGCTGCGCCGCACGCGCATCGGGCTGTTGCTGCCGGGCGGCGCCGGCGCGCAGCTGCCGCGTATCCGCCAGCTGTGCCAGGCGCGTCTGGGCTGGGATGACGCCCGCTGGGGGCAGGAGGAATGCGACTACCTGGCACTCTGGCGTGCCTGTTATAGCCTGCCGGAGCCGGTTGCGGCGCCGGCTCCGATCATCAACCCATAACCTGGGGACTGCACCTTGAGCGAGCAAAGCTACCTGCTGGCCATCGATAACGGCACCCAGAGCGTGCGCGCCCTGTTGTTCGACCTGCAGGGCAACCTGGTCGGCAAGGGCAAGGTGGAACTGCAGGCCTACTATTCCAGGGAGCCGGGCTGGGCCGAGCAGGACCCGGAATACTACTGGGCCAGTCTGGGGGAAGCCTGCCAGCGTCTGTGGCAGCAGGTGGACATCGACCGCAGTCGGATCAGGGGCGTGTCGCTGACCACCCAGCGCGGCACCCTGATCAATGTCGACGAGGCCGGGCAGCCGCTGCGCCCGGCCATCCTCTGGCTCGACCAGCGCCGCGCCGAGGTGCGGGGCAGGATCAAGGGGCTCTGGGGCTGGTTGCTCAAGCTGGCTCGGGCCGAGGACGCGGTGGCGCACTTTCGCGCCCAGGCCGAGGTCAACTGGATCGCCCAGCAGCAGCCAGAGATCTGGGCCAGGACCCACAAGGTACTGCTGCTGTCCGGTTTTCTCAGCCACCGGCTCTGCGGTCGTTTCGTCGATTCGCTGGCCTGCTGCGTCGCCTACCTGCCGTTCGACTACAAGCGCCTGCGCTGGGCCGCGCCCGGTGACTGGAAGTGGCAGGCGATGCCGGTGCGCCGCGAGCAGTTGCCGGAGCTCTACGAACCGGGCCAGCAGTTGGGCCACATCAGCGCCGAAGCCAGCCGCCATACCGGGATTCCCGAGGGCTTGCCGCTGATCGCCGCCGGCGCCGACAAGGCCTGCGAGGTCCTCGGTGCCGGCGGGGTCGAGCCGCATATCGCCTGCCTGTCCTATGGCACCACCGCGACCATCAACACCACGCGGCGCGAGTACCTGGAAACCACGCCGCTAATTCCGCCCTATCCCTCGGCGATTCCCGGCCACTTCAACACCGAGGTGATGATCTACCGCGGCTTCTGGATGGTCAGCTGGTTCAAGCGGGAGTTCGGCCTGCATGAACTGCAGCGGGCCGGGGCGGCGGGCGTGGAGCCCGAGGTGCTGTTCGACGAGCTGGTCAACTCGGTGCCGCCCGGCTCCATGGGGCTGATGCTGCAGCCCTACTGGTCGCCGGGCATACGCGAGCCGGGGCTGGAGGCCAAGGGCTCGATCATCGGCTTCGGCGATGTGCACACCCGGGCGCACCTCTATCGCGCCATCCTCGAGGGGCTGGCCTACGCCCTGCGCCAGGGCAAGGAGCGGATCGAAAGACGCTCGGGCAGCAAGATCACCCGCCTGCGTGTGTCCGGGGGCGGCTCGCAGAGCGATGCGGCGATGCAGCTGACGGCCGATATCTTCGGGTTGCCGGCCGAGCGGCCGCACACCTACGAGACCTCCGGGCTGGGCGCGGCCATCGATTGCGCGGTGGGGCTCGGCCTGTATCCCGACTTTCCCACGGCGATCCAGGCGATGACCCGGGTGGGGCGGGTTTTCCAGCCCGACCCGTCGGCTCGTCGTCTCTATGAGCGCCTTTATCGGGAGGTTTATCTGCAGATGTACAAGCAGCTCAGGCCGTTGTACCTTCGCATTCGTGCCATCACCGGTTACCCGGCCTAGTCGCGCAGGCTTCTCGCGCCGGCGCCGCGGGCCAGCAGAGTCCTGCCGGCTGTCGCCCATTTTTCCTGCAATACACGGAAGTGTGCCGCCGGGCAAACCCAGGTTTGACCGGCGCGAACCGGCGTGGCGAACCGGCGCTGCTCGGCTAAGGTAGTAGGGGGCGCGATGCGCTAGCCAGCGTTGCGGCAAAGCAATACGCTAAGAGCACCCGCAACAATAATAAGATGATCGAAAGGAAGGCCCGCTTGAAAGTACTGATTGTCGACGACTCGGCCATGTCGAGAAAACTGGTGATGAAGGCATTGCCTGACGAGTTGAAGGCGGAGGTGACCCAGGCCGCCAACGGCCAGGAGGCGCTGGACGCCTACCATGCCGGGCACGCCGAGGTGATCTTCCTCGACCTGACGATGCCGGTCATGGATGGTTTTAGTACCCTCGAACTGCTCAAGCGCGAGGACGCCAACGCGGTGGTCATCGTCATCAGCGCGGATATCCAGCCGCAGGCCCAGCAGCGTGTGCGCGAGCTCGGCGCGGCGGCCTTCGTCAAGAAACCGATCACGCCTGAAGCCATGCAGGTGGCGCTGCGCCAGATAGGGTTAATCTAGATGAGCAGTCGATTGACAGGTCTGAGCGAAGATCAGCGCGATGCCTTGCAGGAGCTGATGAACGTGGCGATGGGGCAGGGCGCCGACCGCCTGGCGCGCCTGACCGAGACCTTCGTCACCTTGTCCGTACCGCGGATCCATCCGGTCGGCGTGGCCAATTCGGCACTGCTGGAGCAGCTGATGCTCGCCAGTCAGCCGGTGATCATTACCCGTCAATCCTTTCTCGGCCGCCTGCGCGGCGAAGTGATTGTGTGTTTCGGCGAGAATGGCGCCGACCAGCTCGCCGGTCTGATGGGCTATGAAGGGGCCGAGAAGGGCGGCATTCAGGACGAACTGGTGCTGGACGTCACCAATATCCTCACTGGCGCCTGTATCAACGGACTGGCGCAACAGGTGGAGATGAAGGTCAGCTATGGCTCGCCTTCGCTGTTTTCCCGCGGGCGCTCGCTGCAGGAGGTCCTGGGCAGCCAGGAGTTTCAGGATCACCAGGCGCTGGTGCTGGAGATTCACTTCGAGGTCGCAACTCACAGCTTCTATTGCGATTTGCTGGTATGCATCACCGAGGACACGGTAGACACCGTCATCGAGCTGATCGACCGACTGCTCAGTGACATCTGACGCTATCCGGGGAAGGATTTGAGATGACGGTCGTGACCGAGGGCTTGGTGCACGCGGATCTGCGCGCAGTGCTGCAGAATATCAACCTCGGCGTGCTATTGCTCGACGCTGATTGCCGGGTGGTGTTCTGGAACGATTTCATGGTGCTGAACAGCGGCCAGGATAGCGCCGATGTGGTCGGCCAGTTGCTGTTCGACGTCTGTCCCGAATTGCCGCGGCTGTGGTTGCAGAAGAAGGTCGACGCCGTATTCGCCTTGCAGAACCTGGCATTCACCTCCTGGCAGCAGCGCCCCTACCTGTTCAACTTCTCCGGCAGCCGGCCGATCACCGGCCAGGCCGAGGCGATGTACCAGAACTGCACCTTTTCCCCGGTGCTGGATGCCGAGGGCAACGTCAAGTTCGTCTGCCTGACGATTGCCGACGCCACCGAAATCGCCACCCAGCACCTGCAACTGGAGCGCCTGAATCAGTTGCTGCAGGCGGAGAAGGACGAGCAGGCCCGGCTGATTCGCAAGCTCGAGGATACCCAGGCGCAATTGCTGCAGTCGGAGAAGATGGCCGCCATCGGCCAGCTGGCAGCCGGCGTCGCCCATGAGATCAACAACCCGGTCGGCTACGTGTATTCCAACTTCAGCAGCCTGCAGGGCTATGTCGGTGACCTGTTCGCCCTGATCGAGGCTTATCAGCAGGCGGCCCAGCAACAGGATGCCGCTTTCCGCGCGGTGCTGGAGGAGATCAATCGCAAGCTCGACTACGAATTCGTGCGCGAGGACATGGCGGACCTGGTGAAGGAATCGCGCCAAGGCCTGGAACGGGTCAAGCAGATCGTGCAGGACCTGCGCGATTTCTCCCATATCGACTCGGGCGACTGGCAGCCCGCCGACCTGCACAAGGGGCTCGACAGTACGCTCAACGTGATCTGGAACGAGATCAAGTTCAAGGCCGAAGTGATCAAGTCCTATGGCGAGTTGCCGATGATCGAGTGCCTCGGCTCCCAGCTCAACCAGGTGTTCATGAACCTGATCGTCAATGCTGGCCACGCCATCGAGAAGCAGGGCACCATCTGGCTGGAGACGGGATGCCAGGACGACTGGGTGTTCGTGCGGGTGCGCGACAATGGCGTAGGCATCGCCCCGCAGCACCTCAGTCGGCTGTTCGAGCCGTTCTTTACCACCAAGCCGGTGGGTCAGGGCACCGGCCTTGGCCTGTCCGTTTCCTACAGCATCGTGGACAAGCACAACGGTCGGTTGGAGGTCGAGAGCGAGCTGGGCCAGGGCACCACGTTCACCGTCTGGCTGCCGGTGCGCCAGCCCCTGCAGCAGGGCGGCGGCGACGCCCCGGTGTCCGACCACTGACGCGCAGGCGACCCCTGGCGCCGTGCTGCGAGCAAGTCTGGCCCCAAGTGGCGAGCCTGGCCGCGCTCAGGAGGACCGGGCATGGCGCTGTGCACCTGAGGCGGCTTCAGTTGCGCCTAGTCCGGCCGATACCCCAGCAATAGACTCGCTCGACAAATCTTAGGAGTACGCAATGGCCGGCATTCTCGACACGGTCGATCAACGCACCCAGCTGGTGGGTGAGAATCGCCTGGAAATCCTGATGTTCCGCCTGTCGGGTCGGCAGATGTTTGCGATCAACGTGTTCAAGGTGCAGGAAGTCCTGCAGATGCCCAGGCTGACGCTGATGCCGCATCGCCACCGCTGCGTCTGCGGTGTGATCAATCTGCGTGGCCAGACCTTGCCAGTGATCGACCTGTCGCAAGCCATCGGCATGCGCCCGCTGCTCCCGGATGAGCGCAGCACCATCATCGTCACCGAATACAATCGCTCGGTGCAGGCGTTTCTGGTGGGCGGAGTCGACCGCATCATCAACCTGAACTGGGAAGCCATCCTGCCGCCCCCCGGCGGCGCCGGGCGCCAGCACTACCTGACGGCGATCACCAAGGTCGAGGATCAGCTGGTCGAGATCATCGACGTCGAGAAGGTACTGGCCGAGATCGTCCCCTACAACGCGAAGATCTCCGGCGAGCGCCTGAGCGATCCACTGCTGGCGCGAGCCCGCGGCCGCGAGGTGCTGCTGGTGGATGACTCCAGCGTGGCGGTGGCTCAGCTGCGCGATACCCTGTCGCAGCTGGGGATGAAGATGCACGTGGCAACCGATGGCCTGAAGGGGCTGCGCCTGCTTCAGCAGTGGGCGGATGCCGGGCAGGTGCTGAGCGACAAGCTGCTGATGGTGTTCACCGATGCGGAGATGCCGGAGATGGACGGCTATCGCTTGACCACGGAGATCAGAAAGGACCCGCGCCTGAAGGATCTGTATGTGGTGTTGCACACCTCGCTGTCCGGCAGCTTCAACGAGGCCATGGTGAAGAAGGTCGGCTGCGACAACTTTCTCTCCAAGTTCCAGCCGGACAAGCTGGTCGAGGTGATTCGCGAGCGCCTGCTGCGTGACCAGCCGAACGCCTAGGGCTGGCGCTCGAGGCGTTGGCGCAGCCGTTCGACGCGTTGCCGGTTGACGCCGAAATCCGCATAGCCGAGGCGAGACGCCGAGCGCACATCGACTGCCTGCTCGCCGACCAGGAACTCCACGTCGTCGACGAAGCGCAGCAACCGGCTGCTGAACTCGGCGCGCAGGTAGCCGTCGCGCTGTTCCACCAGGCGTGCTCGCGGCTCCCGCTCGAGCAGCGTGACCAGGCGTTCCTGGGTCTGACGCGGGTTACCCTGCAGGGGCAGCGGTTCGACTCGCCACTGTGCGTCGAGCGCCTGGCTGCTGACGCAGTTGGGCGAGTCGGGGCAGGGCGCCAGGCGGCCATCGCGCACGCCGAGGTTCGCCGGTGTGCCGGCGCTGCAGGCGGCGAGCAGGATCAGCGCTGCCAGGCCGGCCGCGGGCTTGTAGGCACGCCGGCATGCTCGTATAAGGGCGTTTTGCCGAAGGGAAGGCTGGCTCATGTTACGTCTCGCTGGGTTGTACCGTTATCCGCTCAAGTCGGCGATTGCCGAGCCCCTGCTTGAGGCTCGAGTGGATGCCCTGGGGATTCTGGGGGATCGTCGCTGGATGGTAGTCGATGCCGCCAGCGGACGCTTCCTGACCCAGCGCCTGCTGCCGCAGATGACCCAGCTGCAGGCCCGCTGGCAGGGCCAGGCGCAACTGCTGCTCAGCGCGCCGGGGATGGCCGACCTGCTGGTTGCGCTGCCCGCTGAGCAGGCCGAGCTGCGGGACGTGACCATCTGGCGCGACAGTCTGCAGGTGCCGGATGCCGGCGAGGCCGCCGCGCGCTGGCTGAGCCAGTTGCTGGGGCGCGCCTGCCGCCTGGTGCAGATACCCGAAGCGCGTGCGCGGCAGGTCGATGCCGCCTATGCCGAGGTCGGCGACAAGGTGGCGTTCACCGATGGTTTCCCGCTGTTGCTGATCGGCCAGGGCTCGCTGGATGACCTGTCCGCGCGGGTGGGTCGTGCGCTGGAGATGCTGCGCTTTAGGCCCAATCTGGTGGTCGAGGGCGCGGCGCCCTATGCCGAAGACGACTGGAAACGCATTCGCATAGGCAACCTGGAATTTCGCGTGGCCAAGGGCTGCTCGCGCTGCATCATGACCACCCTCGACCCGCACAGCGGCGAGCGCAGCGCCGATCGCGAGCCGCTGGCCACCTTGCAGCGCTATCGCGAGCGCGATGGCGAGGTGTATTTCGGCCAGAACCTGATTGCCGGCGGCACCGGCGCGCTGACGCTGGGCATGCCGGTCGAGATCCTCGAGTAGGCCGGGGTGCGCGCGAAGCCCCAGAGCCGCCGCTTATTGGTCGTCGAAGTAGCGCTCGTGCCAGCCGATCAGCGGCTGCGGAGCGTTGAGTTTCTCGCCGTAGATCACCGAGTACGACAGCACGTTCTGCACGTACTGGCGGGTTTCGTCGAAGGGGATGTTCTCGATCCACACGTCGTAGGCCAGGTGGTCGGCGCCGCGCAGCCATTGCCGAACGCGGCCCGGGCCGGCGTTGTAGGCGGCGGAGGCGAGCACCCTATTGCCTTTGAACTGGCCGTAGATCTGGCTCAGGTAGGCGGCGCCGAGCTGGATATTGACCTCCGGGCGGTAGGCCAGTTGCGGCGAAGACAGCGGAATGCCGAAGCGCTTGGCGGTCTCCTTGGCCGTGGCCGGCATCAGTTGCATCAGCCCCATGGCGCCAACCGGTGATCGGGCGTCGGCCATGAAGGCGCTCTCCTGGCGGGTGATGGCGAACACCCAGCTGGAGTGCAGGCCGCGCTTCTTCGCCTCGCCGGTCAGCTCGGCGCGGTGGGCCATGGGGAAGCGCACTTCGAGGTCGTCCCAGTACTGCGCCTGGCTGATGGTGCGGATGGCCGGGAAGTACCAGCCCCGGTCATAGGCCAGGCGCGCCTGGGCGACCAGCTCTTCACGACTGAACAGGCGGCTGACGTGGTACCACTCGCGGCGGCCGTCGACGATCTGGCCGCGGGCGTGGAACTCCAGGGCGCGACGGATGCCGGCGGCGTTGCGCACCCGCTCCAGCGTCTTGCTGTCGAGGGCCAGGGGCTTGTTGTTCAGGTGGTAGGGCGCCTTGACCTGATCGGCGGCCATGAAGCCGTAGAAGTCGCGCTCCTTGGCCAGTCCCTGGTAGAGGGCCAGGGGCTCCTGGCTGTTGGGTTGGGCCAGCTGCAGGCTGCGCGCCTGCCAGTAGCGCCAGCGGCTGGTCTGTGCCAGATCGGCGGGCATTTGCCGGGTCAGCTGATGCGCGTCGTTCCAGCGGCCCAGGCGCAACAGCAGGCGGGCGCGCCACTCGCTGACGGTATTGTCGCGCAGTTGCGGGTCGTACTTGGCCATCACCTCGAGGGCCCGAGCGTCGAAGCGCTTGGCCAGGGTCAGGCCGATCTCGCGGGCGATCGCCACCTTTTCCTCGCTGGAGAAGCGCATGCGCTGGGCATAGCCGTCGAGCAGGCTCAGCGCCTTCTCCGGGTCCTGGCGCGCCAGGCGGCGCAGGCCCAGGCCGACCACGTCGGCCATGGCCCAGTCGGCCGGGGCGAAACGGCCAGACTGGCTGAGCAGCTGTGGCTTCTGCGCCACCTCGACCAGCAGCTCACCGTGCTTGGCCAGTTTTGGCAGGGACTTGGTCAGGTACTTGGCCAGGCCATAGTTGCGCGCTTCGGCAGCGAGCTTGGCCCGCTGCCAGCGCTTCTTCTCGGTGAGCTGGCCGGCGGCCTCCCAGCGGGCGAACAGGCGGTCACAGGCCTCGGGCTGGGACTTGCCGACCAGCCAGAGCTTTTCCGCGGTGGCATAGCCGGCCTCGGTCAGGCCGTGGCCGAGCTGGTACTGGCCATAGAGGCAGTCCAGTTCGGTGAAGTTAAGTGCCGGGTCGTAGTGCTTGATGAAAGTCTGCCATTCGCCGCGTTCGGCCAGCCAGCGTAGCCAGCGCAGCTTCATCCAGCTGGCCTGGGGCAGGTCGCCGTGCTCGACGAGAAACTTTTCGATCTCCTGGTTGCTGGCCGACTTCAGCCGGGCGGTCAGCTCGTCGTAGGCCAGGTAGGGCTCCAGCGGGTAGTCGCGCAAGACGCTGGCATAGCGTCGATAGGGCTCGCTGTTGCCCTTGGCCAGGGCACGCTTGGCTTCGTCGTAGTACTGACGCTGCTGCTCCAGGCTGGCGGCCTGGGCCGAGGCGAGTGTGACGACGGAGAGGCTGAAACAGGACAGCAAGAAAAGCAGGCGACCGCGCATGACACTTCCGGGATGGCTATGTGAGTGGGCGCCGGATATGTCGACGCTGAACGCCGTTAGCTTAGCCTTTTGCTCGGGGGCGAAGAAAGGGCGGCTGCCGACTGGCGGGCGAATCGAAATTGCCCGCAACCCTCGGAGGTATCTCGGTTAGAATGCGCGCCCAGTTTTTGTCGGAGCCCAGCGCTTCGGCAAGTCAGTTTTGTGCTGATAATGGGCGCAAAAGTCTGGAATTGACGCATAAGTCGACCTGCGGTCGTGGCGCTTCCGGATACATAGCCGCCCGTGCAGCACCAGTCGTATCGTCGAGGCGTGCCATGACCCTGCTCAAGTTCACCGATGTTTCCCTGGCCTATGGCGCCATGCCGCTGCTGGACAAGGTGTCCTGGCAGATCGGCCGTGGTGAGCGAGTGTGCATCATTGGCCGTAACGGTACCGGCAAGTCCAGCCTGCTGCGCCTGGTCAAGGGCGATCAGCATGCCGATGACGGCGAGATCTGGCGCGCGCCGGGGCTGAAGATCGGCGAGTTGCCGCAGGAATTGCCGCGCGCCGATGAGCGCACCGTGTTCGATGTGGTCGCCGAAGGCCTCGACGGCGTCGGCGCCTTGCTCGCCGAGTACCACCACCTGAGCCAGAACATCCACAGCGATGCCGACCTGGACAAGCTGATGCACGTCCAGCAGGACCTCGAGGCGCGCGATGGCTGGCGCCTGCAGCAGCTAGTGGATAGCACCCTGAGTCGCCTGCAGCTGCCGGCCGACAAGACCCTGGCCGAGCTGTCCGGTGGCTGGCGCCGCCGCGTACTGCTGGCCCAGGCGTTGGTCTCCGAGCCGGACCTGCTGCTGTTGGATGAGCCGACCAACCACCTGGACATTGGCGCCATCGCCTGGCTGGAGGAGGCGCTTCTCGGTTTCAACGGTGCGGTACTGTTCATCACCCACGACCGTGCCTTCCTGCAGAACCTGGCCACGCGCATTCTCGAACTGGATCGCGGCGGCCTGATCGACTGGAACGGCGACTACGCCAGCTTCCTGGTGCACAAGGAACAGCAGTTGGCCGCCGAGGAGACGGCCAACGCGCTGTTCGACAAGCGCCTGGCCCAGGAAGAGGTGTGGATTCGCCAGGGCATCAAGGCCCGGCGTACCCGCAACGAGGGCCGGGTGCGGGCGCTCAAGGCCATGCGCGCCGAGCGTAGCGAGCGGCGTGAGCGCCAGGGCAAGGCGAATATCCAGCTGGATGTCGCGGAAAAGTCCGGCAAGCAGGTGATGGTGGTCGAGCACGTCAGCTTCGCCCATCCGGGCGGGCCCAAGCTGATCGATGATTTCTCCATGGTCCTGCAGCGCTCCGACCGTATCGGTCTGCTGGGCGCCAACGGCACCGGCAAGACCACGCTGCTCAAGCTGCTGCTGGGTGACCTGCAGCCTACCACGGGCAAGATCGAGGTCGGTACCCGCCTGGAAGTGGCCTATTTCGATCAGCTGCGCCACCAGCTGGAGCCGGAAAAGACGGTGATCGACAACGTCGCCGAGGGCCGCGACTTCATCACCATCGACGGCCAGAATCGCCACGTGTTGAGCTACCTGGGCGATTTCCTGTTCAGCCCGCAGCGTGCGCGGACGCCGGTCAAGGCGCTTTCCGGCGGCGAGCGGGCGCGTCTGCTGCTGGCCAAGCTGTTCAGCAAGCCGGCCAACCTGCTGGTGTTGGACGAACCGACCAACGACCTCGATGTGGAAACCCTGGAACTGCTGGAAGAGGTACTGCTGACTTTCCCGGGCACCGTGCTGATGGTCAGTCACGATCGGGCCTTCCTCGACAACGTGGTGACCAGCACCCTGGTGTTCGAAGGCGAAGGGCGCGTGCGCGAGTACGTCGGCGGCTATCAGGACTGGCTGCGCCAGGGCGGCTCGGCGCGCCTGCTCGGGGTGGGCGAGAGCAAGGCCGGCAAGGCCGAGCTGGCTTCGGCGGTGGTCGCGCCTGCGCCTGTGCCTGCCGCGGCCGAGCCCGACGCGCCGGTGGCCGCAAAGAAGAAGCTCAGTTACAAGCTGCAGCGTGAGCTGGAGGCCATTCCCGGGCAGATCGATGCCTTGGAAACGCAGATCGCCACGCTGCAGGAGCGTGTGGGCGATCCGGCCTTCTATCAGAAGCCGGCCGAGGAAACCGCCGCCGCCCTGGCCCAGCTGCAGGCACTGCAGGATGAACTGGATCAGGTTTTGGAGCGATGGGCTGACTTGGAAGGCTAAAACCGTCGACAATGCGACCAAAATCCCTCAAACAGAACCTTTAGAAGTCTGGCGGAGCAAGGCATGGCCATCGAGTACCGGATCACCCTCGACGACAATCATGAGTTCAGTTATCGCATCGAGCTGGAGCGTGCCTATGACCCCGAGCAGGCCGAGGCCGCGCCGGGCTGGACGCGCCTGGGGCATCAGCAGTGCAGCAACTGTCCGCTGAGTCGCGACACCTTCAGCCATTGCCCGGCGGCGGTGGACCTGTACCGGGTGATCGAGGATTTCCAGGGCCTGCCGGCCTTCAAGAAGGCCTTGGTCTGGGTGCGCACGCCGGAGCGTGAGTACACCAAGCATGCGGGCCTGGAAGAAGGCCTGCGCGCGCTGCTCGGGGTGATCATGGCGACCAGCGCCTGTCCGGTGTTGGGCAAGCTGCGGCCGATGGCGCAGAACCACCTGCCTTTCGCCAGCAACCAGGAGTTCATCCTGCGCGCCTTCTCGCTGTACCTGGCGCGCCAGTACTTCAACTTCCGCGAGGGGCGTCATGCCGACTGGGAGCTCAAGGGGCTGGTGCGCATGTTCCAGCAATTGCAGCTGGTCAATCAGGCGTTCTGGCAGCGGATTCACGACACCTGCAAGGGCGACTCGAACCTGAAGGCCTTCCTGACCTTCTTCTCGATGTCCTCGAGCATGACCTATTCGCTGGAAACCCAGTTGCAGAAAATTCGTCCGCAGGTGATGAGCGCCGGCGACAGTTTCGAGTAGGGGGCGAATGACGCGGCCGGCGTCATTCGCCCGCGGCTTCGTCTATTCGGCCTTCTTCAGGCGCACGGCGAGCACGTCGCAGGGGGCGCCATGCAGTACGTCGTTGGCGGTGGAGCCCAGCAAGAGCGCCAGGCCATGACGACCATGGCTGCCGACCATGATCAGGTCGCAGCCTTGCTCTTCGGCCAGGCGATGGATCTCCTGGCGCGGCTGGCCGTAGGCCAGGTGGCGCTGGTCGGTGCCGAGCTTCGGGTATTTGCCGGCGAAGCTGTCCAGCCGTTCGCGTGCCTGGTCGAATTGCTGCTGTTGCAGCATGGACAGGTCCATCGGCACATCACCGCCAAAGGCCATGGCCATGGGTTCGACGACATGCACCACGGACAATTTGGCGTGGCTGCTGGCGGCCAGCGCTTGCGCACGCTGCATGACCGGGTCGCATTCCTCGGTCAGATCGACGGCGACCAGGATGTGCTGATAGGGCATGGGTGACTCCTTAAAGGTCAGGCGATGAAAGTAAGTATGACCGCATTGGAAACTGATGACAGGCTTTTGCCTGCGAGATAGACCTTATGTCCCTGTGGATAGCGTTGTTGCTCCTCGCCTGTGTGCTGAGTCCGCTGACCTGGCTGATTCCATCGCGGCTTCAGCGTGGGCAGATGGATCTGCGCCTGCAGGCGCGCAGGATGGGGCTGGCGATGCAGTTGTCGCGCCAGCAATGGCCGCACTGGCTGGCGACGGAGCCGCCGGGCGCCTGTGCCCAGTACCACTTGGGCCGCCGACGTGGGCAGCGTGACAGCTGGTGTTACTGGCAGGCCGAGCCGGGAAAGTGGCTGAACCAGTGGCGCGAGCCGTGCACTGAAGAGGCCCTGGCCGAGCAGCTCGCCAGGTTGCCGGCAGATGTCTTCAAGGCCGAGGCCACGCCGCAGATGGTCGCCCTGTGTTGGGGCGAGCGGGGGCAGGGCGATGCGCTGCAGAAAGTCTTCGACTTCCTGCAGGCGCGCGCCTGACGAATAAAGAAAAGCCCGGCGCAAGCACCGGGCTGGGCAAGTGGCCAGGCAGGCCGGAAAGATCGAATGCGGCACTCCGGGGGGCTGCCCGGGCTAGGACTGGCTGGCCGCGTATTCGGCCGAGACGCGCTCCAGTCCCTCGATGATGCTGTCTGAGTATTTATTGACCAGGAAGGGCACGCTGTTCTCGTTGTAGTTCATCAGCGAGCGCTCGATATAGCGCCATTTGGTGCTGATCCCGCTCAAGGTCTGCTTGATCTGCGTGCTGTTCTGCGCGGTCTGCTCCATCGCTGCCAGCTGCTCGGCGAACTGCGTGACCATCTCCTCAATTGGGCGCACTTCGCCACCGCCCATGAAGGTTGCTCCCACCGAGGCGCTGCGCAGGGCGTAGTCCACCGCAATCTCCTGCATCAATAGGCTCTGCTCGCGACTCTGCTGGGTCAGGGCGGCGACCTGCTGGCCGCTCTCCTGCTGAATCTTGTTGTACAGCTCCAGGCACAGCGCCATCAGCTGCCGATTTTCCGCAGCCAGGTCGGCCACCGGCTGCAGGTCGGTATAGCCCTGTTTCTTCAGCGTGCCGACCAGTCGTTCGAGGTCGCCCTGGTAGTCGCTCCATTGCTGGGTGAGCTGCGCGCGCAGGGCCTTGGAACCTTCGCCAGGCATATCGCTCAGCGCCTCGAGACGCGCATTGGCCTCGTTCAGCGACTGGCCGATCATGCGCGCGTAACGCTGATCGCCTTCCATGCCGTTGTACATGTAGAAATCGCCCAGGGTTTTCTGCGCGGCCAGTCTCAGCTGATGCAGGTCCAGCAGGCTGCGGGCGGCGTCGGTGGCGTGGCCAGGTGGGCTGAACAGGGCAAGGCTGGTGGCGAGCAGGGCGCTCAGGGAAATGGCAAGCAGGCGGCTCGACATGGGGGGCTCCGTGTGTCCCCCTCGGCGGGGGTACCTATTATTTTTGTTGTGGTTACGCCTGTTCTGGACGCGGCGTATTGAGACGACTGTACCCGGAGCAAAATATTTTTGCTAGGCGTGCGCTGGTTCACGCTTGCGGGGCTGAGGCGGGCAAAAGGACGCGAATCGATACCGATGATCGCCGTTCTGTCGCTTAGCTCGCGGCCTGCAGCGCCTCTTTGCGAGCGAGTCCCTGTGCGCGGAAAAGCCCAGTGTGCGCCGCCGATTGACAAGCCAAAGTTTTTCCACGATGGTGTGCACACCCAAATCAAACGGGCGTATGAATTGAGCGTTTGCCTGAACGGGCGACGCCTTTACAGTCCGAATATCGCGTCGGTGGGTGTGCCAGGTTCCTTGGGGTTATGCTCGGCAGTTGTGCCGTGGGATAGCTCGCTGGTTGGCTCCGATGTGTACAGTTCAGCTTCCATACCGTGGAGATCAGTTGATGATTTACGAAGGTAAAGCCATCACGGTTAAGGCTCTTGAGAGTGGCATCGTCGAACTGAAATTCGACCTCAAGGGTGAATCCGTCAACAAGTTCAACCGTCTAACCCTGAACGAACTGCGTCAGTCGGTTGATGCGATCAAGGCCGATGGGTCGATCAAGGGCGTGATTGTCACCAGTGGCAAAGACGTATTCATCGTCGGCGCCGATATCACCGAGTTCGTCGACAACTTCAAGTTGCCTGACGAAGAGCTGGTGGCTGGCAACCTCGAAGCCAACAAGATCTTCAGCGACTTCGAAGACCTCGGCGTACCGACCGTCGCGGTGATCAATGGTATCGCCCTGGGCGGTGGCTTCGAGATGTGCCTGGCGGCTGATTACCGGGTAATGGCTGAGCGTGCCAAGGTGGGTCTGCCGGAAGTCAAGCTGGGCATCTACCCGGGCTTCGGCGGTACCGTCCGTCTGCCGCGCCTGATCGGTACCGACAACGCGGTTGAGTGGATCGCCGCCGGCAAGGAAAACGCCGCCGCCGATGCCCTGAAAGTGGGCGCCGTCGATGTCGTGGTCAGCGCCGACAAGCTTCAGGCCGCTGCCCTGGACCTGGTCAAGCGTGCCATTGCCGGCGAGCTGGACTACAAGGCCAAGCGTCAGCCTAAGCTGGAAAAGCTCAAGCTCAACGCCATCGAGCAGATGATGTGCTTCGAGACCGCCAAGGGTTTCGTCGCCGGCCAGGCCGGTCCGAACTACCCGGCGCCGGTCGAGGCCATCAAGACCATCCAGAAGGCCGCCAACTTCACGCGCGACAAGGCGCTGGAAGTCGAGGCTGCCGGCTTCGTCAAGCTGGCCAAGACTTCGGTCGCCGCGAGCCTGATCGGTCTGTTCCTGAATGACCAGGAGCTGAAGAAGAAGGCCAAGCAGCATGACGAGATCGCCCAGGACGTGAAACTGGCCGCGGTACTCGGCGCCGGTATCATGGGCGGCGGTATCGCCTACCAGTCGGCTGTCAAAGGCACGCCGATCCTGATGAAGGATATCCGCGAAGAGGGTATCCAGATGGGCCTGAACGAGGCCTCCAAGCTGCTCGGCAAGCGCGTCGAGAAGGGGCGCCTGACTCCGGCGAAGATGGCCGAGGCACTCAACGCCATCCGTCCGACCATGTCCTATGGTGATTTCGGCAACGTCGATATCGTCGTCGAAGCCGTGGTCGAGAACCCGAAGGTCAAGCAGGCCGTGCTGGCCGAAGTGGAAGCTGCAGTCGGTGAGGGTGCGATCCTCGCGTCCAACACCTCGACCATCTCCATCAGCCTGCTGGCCAAGGCGCTCAAGCGTCCGGAAAACTTCGTCGGCATGCACTTCTTCAACCCGGTGCACATGATGCCGCTGGTCGAAGTCATCCGTGGCGAGAAGTCCAGCGAAGTGGCCGTGGCCACCACCGTGGCCTACGCCAAGAAGATGGGCAAGACGCCGGTCGTGGTCAACGACTGCCCGGGCTTCCTGGTCAACCGTGTGCTGTTCCCGTATTTCGGTGGCTTCTCCAAGCTGCTCGAACTGGGTGTGGACTTCGTGCGCATCGACAAGGTCATGGAGAAGTTCGGCTGGCCCATGGGCCCGGCCTACCTGTCCGACGTGGTCGGCATCGACACCGGCCACCACGGCCGCGACGTCATGGCCGAGGGCTTCCCGGATCGCATGGCGGTCGAGGGACGCACCGCGGTCGACGTGATGTACGAAGCCAACCGCCTGGGCCAGAAGAACGGCAAGGGCTTCTATGCCTACGAAACCGACAAGCGCGGCAAGCCGAAGAAGGTCGTCGACCCGCAGGCATACGAGCTGCTCAAGTCGATCGTCCGCGAGCAGCGTGAAGTGACCGATGAGGACATCATCAACTTCATGATGATCCCGCTGTGCATGGAAACCGTTCGCTGCCTGGAAGACGGCATCGTCGATACCGCCGCCGAGGCCGATATGGGCCTGATCTACGGCATCGGCTTCCCGCCCTTCCGCGGTGGTGCGCTGCGCTACATCGACAGCGTCGGTGTTGCCGAGTTCGTAGCCCTGGCCGACAAGTACGCCGATCTGGGCGCGCTGTACCACCCGACCGCCAAGCTTCGCGAAATGGCTGCCAACGGCCAGAAGTTCTTCGGTTAATCGCGGACAGACTAGAGCGAGAGTGAATTTATGAGCCTGAATCCGAGAGATGCAGTCATTGTCGACTTCGGCCGCACCCCGATGGGGCGTTCCAAGGGCGGCATGCACCGCAACACCCGCGCCGAGACCATGTCGGCCAACCTGATCAGCGGCCTGCTGGCACGCAACACCAAGGTCGATCCGGCCGAAGTGGAAGACGTGATCTGGGGCTGCGTCAACCAGACCCTGGAGCAGGGCTGGAACATCGCGCGCATGGCGTCGCTGATGACCCAGATCCCGCACACCAGTGCCGGGCAGACCGTCAGCCGCCTGTGCGGCTCGTCCATGAGCGCCCTGCACACCGCCGTGCAGGCGATCCAGACCGGCAACGGCGACGTCTTCGTCGTCGGCGGTGTGGAGCACATGGGCCACGTCGGCATGATGCACGGCGTCGACCCGAACCCGCACCTGTCCCTGTACGCCGCCAAGGCGTCGGGCATGATGGGCCTGACCGCGGAAATGCTCGGCAAGATGCACGGCATCGGCCGCGAGCAGCAGGACGCCTTCGGTGAGCGTTCGCACCGCCTGGCGCACAAGGCCACCGTCGAAGGCAAGTTCAAGGATGAAATCATCCCGATGCAGGGCTACGACGAGAACGGCTTCCTCAAGGTGTTCGACTACGACGAAACCATTCGTCCGGAGACCACCCTGGAAAGCCTGGCGAGCCTCAAGCCGGCATTCAATCCGAAAGGCGGCACCGTGACCGCGGGGACGTCCTCGCAGATCACCGACGGCGCCTCCTGCATGATCGTGATGTCGGCGCAGCGTGCCCAGGACCTGGGTATCCAGCCGATGGCCGTGGTTCGTGCCATGGCCGTGGCCGGTGTCGATCCGGCGATCATGGGTTACGGCCCGGTGCCGTCCACCCAGAAGGCGCTCAAGCGCGCCGGCCTGAGCATGGCCGACATCGATTTCGTCGAGCTCAACGAAGCCTTCGCCGCCCAGGCCCTGCCGGTGCTGAAGGACCTCAAGCTGCTCGACAAGATGGAAGAGAAGGTCAACCTGCACGGTGGCGCCATCGCCCTGGGTCACCCGTTCGGTTGTTCCGGTGCGCGTATCTCCGGTACCCTGCTCAACGTCATGAAGCAGAACGGTGGTACCTTGGGCGTGTCCACCATGTGTGTGGGCCTCGGCCAGGGCATCACCACCGTCTTCGAACGCATCTAAGCGTTGGTGGACAGAAAACCGGGGCCTAGTGCCCCGGTTTTTGTTTGTCGACGATAAGTTTTTTCAAGGAATTCTGCGATGCAGTTACAAGCGGGAATCTATCGTCATTACAAGGGGCCCGAGTACCGGGTATTCGGGGTCGCCCGACACTCGGAGACCGAGCAGCAGATGGTGGTCTACCAGGCGCTGTACGGCGATTACGGGTTGTGGGTGCGGCCGCTGGAGATGTTCCGCGAGGACGTGGTGGTCGAGGGTGAAACGGTTCCGCGTTTTGCCCTGATACGGGCCGAAACGCCGTCAATCGGCGTGGTCTGAGCCAATCTCGCGGCACGCCTGCGCTTGACCTCACCTTTAGCGCCACTATATATAGCGGTGCCGCGTCGGGCGCCTGGCGTCCTTCATTATTAAGCATTCAGGAATTTTCTGATCCATGGGTAAATCGCTGGTCATCGTGGAATCTCCGGCCAAGGCCAAGACCATCAACAAGTACTTGGGCAGCCAGTACGTGGTGAAGTCGAGCATCGGCCACATCCGTGACCTGCCTACCAGTGGCTCGGCGAGTGCCGCCAAAGAGCCGGCCAAACGTGGCAAGGCAGCGGCCGGCGAGGCGCCGGCGCTGTCGCCCAAAGAGAAGGCCAAGCGCCAGCTGTTTGCGCGCATGGGGGTCGACCCCGAACAGGGCTGGAAAGCCAAGTACGAAATTCTGCCGGGCAAGGAGAAGGTCGTCGAAGAACTGCGCCGCCTGGCCAAGGAAGCCGACACTATCTACCTCGCGACCGACTTGGATCGTGAGGGGGAAGCGATCGCCTGGCACCTGCGCGAGTCCATCGGCGGCGATGACAGCCGCTACAAGCGCGTGGTGTTCAACGAGATCACCAAGAAGGCGATCCAGGAAGCGTTTTCCCAGCCGGGCGAGCTCGACATCAATCGAGTCAACGCCCAGCAGGCACGGCGCTTTCTCGATCGCGTGGTCGGCTACATGGTTTCGCCGCTGTTGTGGGCGAAGATCGCTCGCGGCCTGTCCGCCGGTCGTGTGCAGTCGGTGGCGGTTAAGCTGGTGGTCGAGCGGGAGAAGGAGATCCGTGCCTTTGTCCCGGAAGAGTACTGGGAAGTGCACGCCGACCTCGGCACCGGCAAGGGTGCCACCGTGCGCTTCGAGGTGGCCCGCGAGAACGGCGCCGCCTTCAAGCCGTTGAACGAAGCGCAGGCCATGGCCGCCCTGGCGACGCTGAAAGCCTCCAGCTATAGCATCGCCAAGCGCGAAGACAAGCCCACCAGCAGCAAGCCATCGGCGCCGTTCATCACCTCCACCCTGCAGCAGGCCGCGAGCAACCGCCTGGGCTTCGGGGTGAAGAAGACCATGATGATGGCCCAGCGTCTCTATGAGGCCGGCTATATCACCTATATGCGTACCGACTCGACCAACCTCTCGGCGGATGCCGTGAGCATGGTGCGCGACTTCATCGAGAACGAGTACGGGCAGAAGTACCTGCCGGCCAAGGCCAACGTCTACAGCAGCAAGGAAGGCGCCCAGGAGGCGCACGAGGCGATTCGCCCCTCCGACGTCAACCTCAAACCGACCCAGTTGTCCGGTATGGAGCGCGACGCCGAGCGTCTCTACGAGCTGATCTGGCGTCAGTTCGTCGCCTGCCAGATGCCGCCGGCCGAGTACCTGTCGACCACGGTCACGGTGACCGCGGCCCAGTTCGAGCTGCGTGCCAAGGGCCGTATCCTCAAGTTCGACGGCTATACCCGCGCATTGCCGCAGCAGAGCAAACCGGGCGACGACGACGTGCTGCCGGAGATGAGCGAGGGCGAAGTGCTCAATCTACTCAAGCTCGACCCCAGCCAGCATTTCACCAAGCCGCCTGCGCGCTTCTCCGAGGCCAGCCTGGTCAAGGAGATGGAGAAGCGCGGTATCGGCCGGCCTTCGACCTACGCGGCGATCATCTCGACCATTCAGGATCGCGGCTACGTCGCCCTGCATAATCGCCGTTTCTATTCCGAGAAGATGGGCGAGATCGTCACCGAACGCCTGTCCGAGAGCTTCGCCAACCTGATGGACTACGGCTTTACCGCCGGCATGGAGGAGCACCTGGACGATGTCGCCCAGGGCGAGCGCGAGTGGAAGCACCTGCTCGACGAATTCTATGGCGATTTCAAGGGCAAGCTCGAGGTGGCCGAGGCCGGCGAGAACGGCATGCGTGCCAATCTGCCGACGCCGACCGACATCGCCTGCCGCGAATGCGGCCGGCCGATGATGATTCGTACCGCCTCCACCGGGGTATTCCTCGGCTGTTCCGGCTACAGCCTGCCGCCGAAGGAACGCTGCAAATCGACCATCAACCTGATCCCGGGGGACGAGATCGCCGCGGACGACGAGGGTGAGTCGGAGTCCCTGGTATTGCTGGGCAAGCACCGCTGTCAGAAATGCGGTACCGCCATGGATGCCTACCTGCTGGACGAGACGCGCAAGCTGCATGTGTGCGGCAACAACCCGGACTGCTCGGGCTATGAGGTCGAGCAGGGCCAATACCGCATCAAGGGTTACGAGGGGCCGAGCCTGGAGTGCGACAAGTGCGGCAGCCAGATGCAACTCAAGACCGGCCGTTTCGGCAAGTTCTTCGGCTGTACCAACAGCGAGTGCAAGAACACCCGCAAGCTGCTCAAGAGCGGTGAGCCGGCGCCGCCGAAGATGGACGCGGTGAAGATGCCGGAGCTCAAGTGCGAAAAGGTCAACGACACCTACGTGTTGCGTGACGGCGCATCCGGCCTGTTCCTCGCCGCCAGCCAGTTCCCGAAGAACCGCGAGACCCGTGCTCCGTTGGTGCTGGAGCTGCTGCCACACAAGGACGAGATCGATCCCAAGTATCACTTCCTCCTCGAAGCCCCCGCCAAGGATCCCGAGGGCCGCCCGGCGGTGATTCGCTACAGCCGCAAGACCAAGGAGCAGTACGTGCAGTCCGAGGTCGAGGGCAAGCCCAGCGGCTGGCGGGCGTTCTATGATGGCGGCAAGTGGAAGGTCGAAGACAAGCGCTGACCCCGCAGATCGCGCGCCCGTCCTGAGCGGGCGCGCGTATAGTGATTTGATCCGCAGAGGAGGGCGCTGCCATGGCCAATGAGCTCTATACCCGCACCAATCAGAAGATTTTCTATGCCGGCCTGGCGCTGGAGTCCTGGCGCAAGGCGGAAGAGGGGCGGGCGATGAACGCCCAAGGCCTGATCCAGGCCGAGCGCGAGGCCGCCCTGTTTCACCTGTACGGGGCGCTGCTCGGGTTGTGCCATGAGATAGCCGGCTATTACCGCTTGCCGGAACGCGACGCGCCGCGCGCCGAGCAGCTGTTGAGCAGGGCGGTGCTGGAGTCGGCACCGAGCCCCGAGTTGGCCGAGCTGGTCGAGTTGGCGCAGCACTCGGAAACCTGGCTGGCGCAGCTGTTGCAGGCCTACGCCGAGCTGTTTCTGCCGCCCCGGGAGGAAAAGAAGGCCAAGGCCGACGTGCTCACGCCTTTGATCGAGGCGGTCAGCCTGGATCAGGAGGTGACACCCGTGTCGCGGGAGACCTTGGAGGCGTGGCGGCAGCAACTAAAGGCGCTGGCGCAGCGTTTTCGCGAGTCGCTCACCGAGTGGTGACTCGGCTCTGGATGGGTGGACTAGGGTGAAGCCTGGTCGGCTGTTACAATGCCGGCCTTTCGTGGAGAGTCGAACCAATGCCTACATCCTTCCTGGAAATTGTCGAGTTGCCCGATGGGCGCATAGCCCTGCGTCGCGCGGAGGATGAGGAGGCGCTGGTGGTGCTGGATTTCTCTTCCGATGCCAAGGCCTTCCTGCAAGGCCAGCATATTGAAGTGGCCAAGGCCATGCTGAACGTCGGCGTGCAGATGGCGGGCCGTCTGGCCGAAGGCGACTTTCAACATGAGGAGCAGGCGCGCGTCCTGCATTGAGCGGGGTAGCGCCGGCTCGACGCGGATGTCGGCCGTCAGGTCGTTTCCGTTGGACTCATCAATCCCTTCCTGGCTGACCTGCCCCATGCGCGGTTTTGCGCGCCACTTCGTTGGCCTAGCCCAGGCTGATATTCAGACTCTGCGCCTGCCCCTGGCGTGCGGCTTGTTCCAGGCGTTGCCGAGCGGCGTGCTCGAGTGGGTGCAACCAGCTGATTACGGTATGACTGCGCCCCAGCCTCAATGCTTGCTCGGCCAATTGCAGGGCGCTCTGCCGCTCCCCCGGCTGCAGCAGCAGGATGCGCTCGCGGTTCAGGCCCGCATCGCGCAGCCAGCTGGCGGTCAGCGATGCGGGTGGTGCAATCAGGGTTAGCCAGCGTGCGTCACTGGTTTCGCTCAGCTCGCGGAGGACAGGGGCGAGCAGATTCAGGCAGTGCCCGGCAGCACCACGCAGAGACAGCTCGCTGAACGCCTCTGGCTCATCCAGCCAGGGCGACTGTGCGGCTTCGGTCATGAGCGCGGGTGCTGGCGAGGCCAGGAATGCATCGAACAGCGGCAGTTGCGTGCGGTTCAGCGGCTGCGGGGACTGCATAGATCCTCCTTTAGCGGCGAATGACGCCGACGCTCAGGCCTTCGATAACCAGATCCTGTTCTTCCAGATTCACCTCGATCGGCGCGAACTCGGGATTCTCGGCGAGCAACCAGACCTTGTTGCCGTCACGCTTGAAGCGTTTGACCGTCACCTCGTCATCGATGCGGGCCACCACCACTTGCCCGTTGCGCGCTTCCCGGGTGGTGTGCACGGCAAGCAGGTCGCCATCGAAGATGCCGATGTCCTTCATGCTCATGCCGCGCACGCGCAACAGGTAGTCGGCGCGGGGGTGGAAGAACTCCGGGTTGATACGGCAGGATTCTTCCACGTGCTGCTGCGCCAGAATCGGCGCGCCGGCAGCTACGCGGCCAATAACCGGCAGGCCTTCTTCCTCGTTGCTCGGTTCAAAGCCGGGAATGCGAATGCCGCGAGAGGCACCTGGAGTCATCTCAATGGCACCCTTGCGGGCCAGGGCCTTCAAGTGTTCTTCAGCTGCATTGGGGGACTTGAAGCCAAGCGCTTGGGCGATCTCTGCCCGTGTCGGTGGGTAGCCGTTATCTTCCAGGCACTGCTTGATGAAGGCGAGAATCTCTGTTTGACGCGGCGTGAGCTTAAGCATGGTTGGGCTCTGTTTTTATATACAGTGACTGGGATTATATACAGTGCGGAAGGCTTGGCAATCCACCTTTCTGCTTCCTGACCTGTTTTGCCCTTGTACTTTGTTGATGGCTGCGTGTTACTTGACTGGGTTTGTGCGCGTCTTGCTCTGCTGCACAAGCTCGCTACTGTGAAATTGTGACTGGTCGGCCGAAAGACGTCTGGCGCGGCTTGACAAGAAGTAGGGCTGAAACGTATGTTTCAAACAAGTGTTTGTCAGGTGTGAAGGTCATGGCTCAATCGGAAACCGTAGAACGTATCCTCGATGCTGCGGAGCAGCTGTTCGCGGAGAAGGGGTTCGCCGAGACTTCCCTGCGGTTGATCACCAGTAAGGCCGGGGTCAACCTGGCAGCGGTGAATTACCATTTCGGTTCGAAGAAGGCGCTGATCCAGGCGGTCTTCTCGCGCTTTCTCGGGCCGTTCTGCGCCAGTCTCGAGCGTGAACTCGACCGCCGTCAGGCCAAGCCTGAAGGTAAGGCCAGTCTCGAGGAGCTGCTCGAGTTGCTGGTCGAGCAGGCCCTGGCGGTGAAGCCGCGCAGTGGCAACGACCTGTCGATCTTCATGCGCCTGCTGGGCTTGGCCTTCAGTCAGAGCCAGGGCCACCTGCGCAAGTACCTGGAAGAAGTCTACGGCAAGGTTTTCCGGCGTTACATGCTGCTGGTGCATGAGGCGGCGCCACGCATACCGCCGCTGGAGCTGTTCTGGCGAGTGCACTTCATGTTGGGTGCCGCGGCGTTCAGCATGTCTGGGATCAAGGCCCTGCGGGCCATGGCCGAGACCGATTTCGGGGTCAATACCTCGATTGAGCAGGTGATGCGCCTGATGGTGCCGTTTCTGGCGGCGGGCATGCGGGCGGAGTCCGGTCTGGCCGATGAAGCGCTGGCGGCCGCCCAGCACAGGGCGCGGGTCAAGAGCTCGGTCGTCTCCGCCAAGGTGTAACGGTGAGCGGGTGGGCTTGGCGGGCATGATCCGCTAAGCTAGCCGCCCATGCGCGATCTCGACCTTCTGCATATTTCGCTTGCTGATCAGTGCCTGTACGGCTTCGTCGACGGGCAGTTGCTGCTGCGCCTGCCGGTTTCCACGGCGCTCAATGGTCCCGGTGAGCTCAATGGCTCCGGCTGTACGCCGCGGGGCTTGCACCAGGTGCGGGCGAAGATCGGTGAGGGGCTGCCGGTTGGCGCGGTGCTGCGCGGGCGGCGGTGGACCGGCGAGCAGTGGTCTGCCGAACTGGCCGCGCAGTTTCCCGAGCGGGACTGGATCCTTTCGCGGATTCTCTGGCTTAGCGGCTGCGAGCCGGGACGCAACCGGCTCGGCAACGTGGACACCTTTCGCCGCTACATCTACCTGCACGGTACCCCGGACACCGAGCCGATGGGGGAGCCGCGCTCCCATGGCTGCGTACGCCTGCGCAATGAAGATCTGATCGCCCTGTTCCCCCGTGTTCCCCTGAGGTGCGCAGTGCGCATCGAAGAAGCGTCCTGCCCGGGCTGGGCGGCGATGCCCCTCAATTAAGGATTTCGAGTGAGTTCAAGCATGCAAGGTTCGCTGATGCTGGATATCGACGGTACCTGGCTGACCGCCGAGGACCGCCAGTTGCTGAGGCAGCCGGAGGTGGGCGGGTTGATTCTGTTCGCACGCAATATCGAGGACCCGCGGCAGGTGCGCGAGCTGTGCGCGGCGATTCGCGCCGTGCGCCCCGAACTGCTGCTGGCCGTGGATCAGGAAGGTGGCCGTGTGCAGCGCCTGCGCAATGGTTTCGTGCGCCTGCCGGCCATGCGCGCGGTGGCGGACAATCAGAATGCCGAGGCGTTGGCCGAGTACTGCGGCTGGATCATGGCCACCGAGGTATTGGCGGCCGGTTTGGACCTGAGTTTCGCTCCGGTGCTGGACCTCGACCACCAGCGCAGCGCGGTGGTCGGCAGTCGCGCCTTCGAGGGCGATGCGCAGCGGGCGGCGGTGCTGGCCGGGGCCTTCATTCGCGGCATGGGCACGGCAGGAATGGCGGCCACCGGCAAGCATTTTCCCGGCCATGGTTGGGCCGAGGCCGACTCCCATGTGGCCATACCGGTGGACGAGCGCAGCCTAGAACAGATTCGCGCCAGCGACCTGCAGCCGTTTGTGCGGCTCAGCGGTGAGCTGGCCGCGGTGATGCCGGCCCACGTCATCTATTCCCAGGTCGACAGTCAGCCCGCGGGTTTCTCGCGTCGTTGGCTGCAGGAAATCCTGCGCGGCGAGCTGGGGTTCACCGGGGTGATCTTCAGCGATGACCTGTCCATGGCCGGCGCCCATGTGGCCGGCGACGCCGCCGGGCGCATCGAGGCGGCCCTCACGGCGGGTTGTGACATGGGCCTGGTGTGCAATGATCGTGCGGCGGCGGAGTTGGCCCTGAGTGCCTTGCAGCGCCTCAAGGTCAGCGTGCCGGCTGGCTTGGCCAAGATACGCCGGCGGGCCTTCCCGGGCGTCGAGTATCGACAGGACCCGCGTTGGCTGGATGCCATGACTGCCCTGCGCGCCGCCCAACTGATTGATTGAGGAACGTTTGATGACTGTTTACGCCATTATCGGTGGTACCGGCCTGACCCAGCTGGAGGGCCTGACCATCAATTCGGCCTTGAATCTCGAATCGCCCTACGGTCCGCCTTCGGCGCCGGTGCTGCGCGGCGACTACGCCGGGCGCGAGGTGCTGTTCCTCGCGCGGCACGGCCACCCGCACCGTATTCCGCCGCATCAGGTGAACTACCGCGCCAATCTCTGGGCGCTGAAGGAGGCCGGCGCCCAGGCGCTCATCGCGGTGAACGCCGTGGGCGGCATCCATGCGGCCATGGGCACCGGGCATTTCTGCGTACCGCACCAGATCATCGACTACACCTCGGGGCGCGCGCACACCTTCTACGAAGGCGAGCTGGAACATGTCACCCATGTCGACTTCAGCCACCCCTACGACGGGGCGTTGCGCGACAAGCTGTGTGCCGCCCTGGCGGCCGAAGGCTGCGCCTTCAGCGGCCATGGCGTCTATGGCTGTACCCAGGGGCCGCGACTGGAGACGGTGGCGGAGATCGCCCGGCTGGAGCGCGACGGCTGCGATATCGTCGGCATGACCGGGATGCCCGAGGCGGTGCTGGCGCGTGAGCTGTCGCTGCCTTATGCCTGTCTGTCGCTGGTGGTCAATCCGGCGGCCGGCAAGTCCACGGCCTTGATCACCATGGCGGAGATCGAGCGTGCGCTGGATGAGGGGATGGGCCAGGTCAAGGCGGTGCTGGCGCGCGTGCTGGCCGGGTAAACCGGCGACTGGATGAAATAAGGGCCGCATCGCGCGGCCCTTTTTCGTGGTATCGAGTTATAGCGGCTTGACGCGTATCAGCAGCCCCAGGCTGCCATGGTCCAGGTAGGTCAGTTCACCGCTCTTCAGGCGGCTGTCCTGCTTGAGGCGCTCGCTGCCCTGCAGCAGGCCGCTGGCGTCGAACTGGTTGACCCAGAGGTCGGCCTCGACGTCGATGAAGCGCGCCAGCCTGAGACTCAGGGTGCCCTCTACGGGAAAGTGACCGAACTGCTCGCCGCCGCTGCTCAGTGCCACGCGGCTGGGGGAGCCGGACAGGCTCTGCGACCAGGCCTTGTGCAGCAGCACCTGGTAGCCGTTGGCGGCGCTGAGCTTGGCGGCTTCGCTGTTCAGCGCGGTGCCGCGCTCGCTGCCCAGGTCAATGGAGGGAGCGCCCTGGGCCCAGTCGTCCGGCGCCGGCTGGCTGGCCGGGACCGGCTCGCCGGCCTGGCGGAAGACGATGACCTCGACCTGAAAAAGGCCGTCGGCGACAGCCGGCGTGGCGAGCAGCATGAGCAGGGTGAGCGGCAGCAGGGCCAGGGTGCGGAATGCGCGCATGGTTGAGTCCTTAAGCGGCGGGGATCAGGCGCTCGAAGAGCGCTTCCAGGGTATTGAATCGTTGCTCCGGGCGCTCCATCGGCACCTGGAACTTGAACAGGGTGGCACCTTCGAACTTGTAACGGTTGGGCTGGCTCTGGATCAGCTTGATCAGGGTCAGCGGATCGACACAGGTGTCGGCGGCGAACTCGACGCGCCCGCCCTGGGGGCCGGCATCGACCTTCTTGATGCCCAGGCGTTCGGCCTGCAGCTTCAGCAGGGTCAGGCGCACCAGGTTCTTGGTCGGCTCGGGGAGCAGGCCGAAACGGTCGATCATCTCCACCTGCAACTCCTTCAGGCCGTCCTCGTCGGTGGCCGAGGCGATGCGCTTGTAGAGAATCAGGCGCGCGTGCACATCCGGCAGGTAGTCCTCGGGGATCAGCGCCGGCAGGCGCAGGTTGATTTCCGGGCCGCCGCCCAGGGGCTGCTCGAGGTTCGGTTGCTCGCCCTTGCGGATCGCCTTCACTGCGCGCTCGAGCATTTCCATGTAGAGGGTGAAGCCGACGGCCTGGAT
Source organism: Pseudomonas sp. LPB0260 (assembly GCF_013388395.1). Classification (NCBI taxonomy): domain Bacteria; kingdom Pseudomonadati; phylum Pseudomonadota; class Gammaproteobacteria; order Pseudomonadales; family Pseudomonadaceae; genus Pseudomonas; species Pseudomonas sp. LPB0260. The sequence goes on from NZ_CP058247.1 coordinate 2,867,296, forward strand.
CTGCCCGCTCTGGCCGTCGCCGAGCAGTTCACCGGCGCCGCGGATTTCCAGGTCGTGGGTGGCGAGGACGAACCCGGCGCCCAGGTCCTGGGCATTGGCGATGGCCTCCAGGCGCTTCTGCGCGTCGTCGGTGACCTGCTTGCGTGGCGGCGTCAGCAGGTAGGCGTAGGCCTGGTGGTGGCTACGGCCGACGCGGCCGCGCAACTGGTGCAGCTGGGCCAGGCCGAACTTGTCGGCGCGCTCGATGATGATGGTGTTGGCGCTCGGCACGTCGATGCCGGTCTCGATGATGGTCGAGGCGATCAGCACGTTGAAGCGCTTGTGATAGAAGTCGCTCATCACCTGCTCCAGGTCGCGCTCGCGCATCTGCCCGTGGCCGATGCCGATGCGCGCCTCCGGCACCAGGGCGGCCAGGTCGGCGGCGCACTTCTCGATGGTCTTCACGTCGTTGTGCAGGTAGTAGACCTGGCCGCCGCGCAGCAGCTCGCGCAGCAGGGCTTCCTTGACCACGCCGCTCTGCTGCTCCATGACGAAGGTGCGCACCGACAGGCGGCGTGCCGGCGGCGTGGCGATGATCGACAGGTCGCGCATGCCCGCCACGGCCATGTTCAGGGTGCGCGGAATCGGCGTGGCGGTCAGGGTGAGGATGTCCACCTCGCTGCGCAGGGCCTTGAGCTGCTCCTTCTGGCGCACGCCGAAACGGTGTTCCTCGTCGATGATCACCAGGCCCAGGTTGTTGAACTTGACGTCGTCCTGCAGCAGCTTGTGGGTGCCGATGACGATGTCCACCTTGCCCTCGGCCAGCTGCTGCATGGCCTCGCCGACCTCCTTGGCGCTCTTGAAGCGGCTCATCACCTCGACCTTGACCGGCCAGTCGGCAAAGCGGTCGCGGAAGCTGTTGTAGTGCTGCTGGGCGAGCAGGGTGGTGGGCACCAGCACGGCTACCTGGCGGCCGCTGTGCACGGCGATAAAGGCGGCGCGCATGGCCACCTCGGTCTTGCCGAAGCCGACGTCGCCGCAGACCAGGCGGTCCATCGGCTTGGCCGCCAGCATGTCCTCGCGCACCGCGTCGATGGCGGCCTGCTGGTCGGGGGTCTCCTCGAAGGGGAAGCCGGCGCTAAAGGTGGCGTAGTCGAGCTGCGGGTCGGCGAACGCATAGCCCTCGCGGGCGGCCCGCCGGGCGTAAATGTCGAGCAGCTCGGCGGCGACATCGCGCACCTGTTCGGCAGCCTTGCGCTTGGCCTTCTGCCAGGTTTCCGAGCCCAGGCGGTGCAGCGGCGCCAGGGCGTCGTCGCTGCCGGTGTAGCGGGCGATCAGGTGTAGGCTGGCCACCGGCACGTAGAGCTTGGCCTCCTCGGCGTACTGCAGGGCGAGGAATTCGGCGCTCTGGCCGTCGATTTCCAGGGTGATCAGGCCCTGGTAGCGGCCGACACCGTGGTCGATATGCACCACCGGCGCGCCTTCGCGCAGCTCGGTGAGGTTCTTGATCACATTGTCGCCGCCGTCGCGGGTCTTCTCGCGGCGGCGGCGCTGCATCACCCGCTGGCCGAACAGCGGGCTTTCGGCGATCAGCGCCAGTTCGTCGAGCAGCAGGCCCTCGTCGAGCGGCGCGATGCAGATGGCCAGGCGTTCGCCGCTGGCGCTGAACTCGTCCCAGCCCTCGACCTCCCGGGGCTTGAGCTTGAGGCGGGCGAGCAGTTCCAGCAGCACCTCGCGGCGCCCTGCCGATTCGGCGCAGAAGAGGATGCGCCCCGGGTGCGTCTCGATGAAGCGGCGCAGCGCGGCCAGCGGCTCGTTGGCCTTGGCCTCGATGGCCAGGTCCGGCAGGGGCTGGGCGTTGAAGCGCTGGCGGCCGACGCCCGGTTCGATGTCTTCCTGGCTGATCACCACCCGCGGCCAGTTCTTCAGGCGGGCGAAGCAGTCCTCCACCGGCAGGAAGATGTCGGCTGGCGGCAGCAGCGGGCGCTCGGGGTCGACGCGGCGCTCCTCGTAGCGACTGCGCGCGTCGGACCAGAAATGCTCGGCGGCCTTCTCCACCCCAGGCAGGGAAAACACCTGGGTGTCCGCGGGCAGGTAGTCGAACAGGGTTGCGGTTTCCTCGAAGAACAGCGGCAGGTAGTACTCGATGCCGGCCGGGGTGATGCCGGTGGCCAGGTCCTGATAGATCGGGCAGCGGCGGAAATCGACGTCGAAGCGTTCGCGAAAGCGCCCGCGGAAATCGGTGACGGCCTTCTTCTCCAGGGGGAACTCCCGCGCCGGCAGCAGCTTGATCGACTCGACCTTGTCGATCGAGCGCTGGGTCTCCGGATCGAAGGTGCGCAGGGTCTCGATCTCGTCGTCGAACAGGTCGATGCGGTAGGGCTGCTCGCTGCCCATCGGGAACAGGTCGATCAACGCGCCGCGCACGGCGAACTCGCCGTGCTCGTACACGGTGTCGACGCAGCGGTAGCCCGCTGCCTCCAGGCGCAGGCGCATCTCGTCGACGTCGAGCTTCTGGCCGACATCCAGTACCAGGCTGCTGCCTAGCAGGAAGCGGGTCGGTGCCAGGCGGTGTAGGGCGGTGGTGATCGGCACTACCAGCACGCCGTGCTTGAGCTCCGGCAGGCGGTAGAGCGCGGCGATACGCTGGGAAATGATGTCCTGGTGCGGCGAAAACAGATCGTAGGGCAGGGTTTCCCAGTCGGGGAAATGCAGCACCGGCAGCGACGGCGCGAAGAAGGCCAGCTCCTGCTCCAGGCGCTCGGCGCTCTGGCTGTCGGCGGTCAGTAGCAGGGTGAAGCGCTGGACGGCGCTGGCCGCCTCGGCAACGGCCAGGCTCAGGGCGGCGCCGGGCAGGTTGCCCCAGTGTTGTTTCCCGGCAGTGGCGGGCAGGGGCGGCAGGCGCAGTACGGACACGGTCGGTAAAGGCACGGGCGGCTCACGGTCGTGGTACAAGGCCGGCGATTGTAGCGGGCGAGGGCGCAAGCTGTCAGTTGCGACAGCTGCGCATTGCTCATGCATGCGCGCGCCGTCATAATGTAGCCCCTTTTTTCAGCCCCTACATGTGGAAGGTACTGCCCGTGACTCAGAAGCCCGACCAGTGTCTCGGTGAGTGGATCGATCGAGAAGCCCTTGCGGAAGCGATGATTCCGATGATTGGCCAACTCTATCGCAACAACAACGTGGTCACCTCGATCTACGGTCGTAGCCTGATCAACCGCTCCGTCATCCAGATTCTCAAGGCCCACCGCTATGCGCGTCATCGCTTGGATGGCGATGCCGAGCTGTCGGTGCACGACACGTTCCCGATGCTCAAGACCATGAGCGAGCTCAAGTTGGGCGCCGCCTCGGTGGATCTGGGGCGGATGATGGCCAAGTTCCTCCAGGAGGCCAACGGCCGCAGCATCGAGGAGTTCGTGCGCGATGAGCTGGCGCCGGTTGCCGGCCAGCAGAATGCCGTGGCGCGCAAGGGTACTGACGTGGTGCTCTACGGTTTCGGCCGTATCGGTCGCTTGCTGGCACGCATCCTGATCGAGAAGATCGGTGGTGGCGACGGTCTGCGCCTTCGCGCCATCGTCGTGCGCAAGGGAGCGGACAACGACCTGGTCAAGCGCGCCAGCCTGCTGCGCCGCGACTCCGTGCATGGGCCGTTCGATGGCACCATCACCATCGACGAGGAAAACAACACCCTGACCGCCAACGGCAACCTGATCCAGATCATCTACTCTAACGATCCGGCGTCCATCGACTACACCCAGTACGGCATCCAGGATGCCCTGCTGGTCGATAACACCGGCAAGTGGCGTGACGCCGAAGGCCTGGGCCAGCACCTCAAGTGCCCGGGGATCGATCGCGTGGTGCTCACCGCGCCGGGCAAGGGTGCGCTGAAGAACATCGTGCATGGCATCAACCATGCCGAGATCACCGCCGACGACAAGATCGTCTCCGCCGCCTCCTGCACCACCAACGCCATCGTGCCGGTGCTCAAGGCGATGAACGACAAGTACGGCATCGTCAACGGCCATGTCGAAACCGTGCACTCCTACACCAACGACCAGAACCTGATCGACAACTTCCACAAGGGCAGTCGTCGTGGTCGCAGCGCGGCGCTGAACATGGTGATCACCGAGACCGGCGCGGCTACCGCGGCGGCCAAGGCCTTGCCGGTGCTCAAAGGCAAGTTGACCGGCAACGCGATTCGCGTGCCGACGCCCAACGTGTCGATGGCGATCCTCAATCTCAATCTGGAGAGGTCGGTCAGTCGCGAAGACGTCAATGAGTACCTGCGCTACATGGCGCTGCACTCGGATCTGCACAAGCAGATCGATTTCGTCAATTCCCAGGAAGTGGTGTCGACCGACTTCGTCGGTTCGCGCCATGCCGGGGTAGTGGATGCCGATGCGACCATCGCCAACGACAACCGGGTCGTGCTGTATGTGTGGTACGACAACGAGTTCGGCTACAGCTGCCAGGTGGTTCGCGTGATGGAAGACATGGTTGGGGTCAACCCGCCGGCCTTCCCGGGCTAAGCCCTAGGCGGTCACACGAAACGGGAGCTACGGCTCCCGTTTTTTATTGCGGCGATTCTGCCAGCAGGTTGTCGCGCAGGCGCGCCGACAGGCCGTCGGGCGCCAGCCAGATACCCAGATAGGCGTTGGCCAGTACGCTGTTGCGGCTGAAGAAGGCGGTCTCGCCGTTGCGCTCCAGGCTCAGGCCGCTGCCGGCGGCATAGTTGAGGGCGTAGCGGTCGCCGGGGCGTATGTCGCGAAAGCTGGCGTGCAGCGCGTCCAGTTCCTCGCGCAGGCGCCCGAGGGTGGCGGTGTCGCGTTGCCTGCGCAACGTGACCCAGGCGGCCTCTATCACGTCTTCGCGGTCGATATCGCGGAAGTAGTACAGCTCCAGGCGCTTGCTGTGCCGGGCGTCGAGCGCCTGGCGTGCGCTCACCTGGGGAGCGGCATAGAGCGCGGCGGCGTAGACATCCGCCCACAGGTAGCGGAGCACGCTCTGGTTCTTCAGTTCCAGGTCGACCTGATCGAGCGAGTAGAGCCCCGGAAAGTTCGCCTCACGCAGGCGCTCGTCGCTGCCGGCCTGAAGGGGGAAGCTCAAGAGGAAAAACGTGACTAGTGCAAGTATTCGGGTCATGGTGAGTTCCGTATTCGGACAATGGTTCTATTTCACCCCTCGGGGCGCTTGCGTCAAGTTGTCGCTGCTCCGCCTACTTGACTGAAAACTTAAAAAAAGCAAGCGCTTGGGTGGTCAGTCGGTGGGCGCGAATCTATAATCGAACGGATTTTTTACCCGCGTTCGACACTCCTGTTCTCTCCGATTGCTGGCTCAGCCTGGTTTTCGAAATGAGCCGCGCAGGATGTCGGTCGTATTCAAAAAAAGCTTATAAATCAGTGGTTAGGCAAACCTATGATCAAGATAAAAAATGGGCTTGATTTGCCCATAACAGGCGCGCCGGCGCAACGCATAGAGGCCGCCAGGCCGGTGCGTAGCGTCGCCGTCATAGGCTTCGATTATCACGGTATGAAGCCTACGATGGAGGTTCAGGTCGGTGATCGGGTCAAGCTCGGTCAGGTGCTGTTCTCCGACAAGAAGACTCCGGGGGTTACCTATACCGCACCGGGCACCGGCGTGGTCAGCGCGATTCATCGCGGCGAGAAGCGTGTGCTGCAGTCGGTGGTGATCGACCTCGACGGCGACGAGCAGCTGAGCTTCGCCCAGTATCCGGCCACCCAGCTGGACAGCCTGAGCGATGCCCAGGTGCGCGAGAACCTGCAGCAGTCCGGCCTTTGGACCGCACTGCGTAGCCGTCCGTTCAGCAAGGTGCCGGCCGTCGATGCGGTGCCCAGCTCGATCTTCGTCACCGCCATCGACACGCATCCACTGGCGGCCGATCCGACCGTGGTGATCGGCGAGTACGCCAGCGACTTCGAGAACGGTCTCAAGGTACTGAGCCGCCTGGGCAAGGTGTTCCTGTGCAAGGCCGAGGGCACGAGCCTTCCGGGCGAGCAGCAGGCCAATGTGCAGGCCGCCGCTTTCTCCGGTCCGCACCCGGCCGGTCTGCCCGGCACCCATATCCACTTCCTCGATCCGGTCAACGCCAGCAAGAGCGTCTGGTCGATCAACTACCAGGACGTGATCGCGGTTGGCAAGCTGTTCACCAGCGGCCAGCTGTGGGTCGAGCGCGTGGTCGCCCTGGCCGGCCCAGTGGTCGAGCAGCCGCGTCTGCTGCGCACCCGCCTGGGCGCCAACCTGGAAGAGCTGACCGCAGGCCAGCTGCAGTCCGGCTACAACCGGGTGATTTCCGGTTCGGTGTTGGGTGGTCGTACCGCCCAGGGCGCATTTGCCTTCCTGGGGCGCTACCACTTGCAGGTGTCGTGCCTGGCCGAAGGGGCCGATCGTGAGCTGATGCACTACCTGCGTGCCGGGGTGAACAAGCATTCGGTACTGAACATCTTCGTCTCCAAGCTGATGGGCGCGAAGAAGTTCCCCTTCTCCACCACCACCAACGGCAGCCCGCGGGCGATGGTGCCGGTGGGCAACTACGAAGCGGTGATGCCGCTGGACATCCTGCCAACCCAACTGCTGCGCTACCTGATCGTCGGCGACACCGAGATGGCCCAGAAACTGGGTTGTCTGGAACTCGACGAAGAAGACCTGGCGCTGTGCACCTACGTGTGCGCCGGCAAGTATGAATACGGCCCGATCCTGCGGGATAACCTCGCCCGTATCGAGAAGGAGGGTTAAGCCATGGGTATTCGCGATTTTCTCGACAAGATCGAGCACAACTTCGAGAAGGGCGGCAAGTACGAGAATTGGTATGCCTTGTACGAAGCCATCGACACCTTCTTCTATCGTCCGGGCAGCGTGACCAAGACCACCGCCCACGTGCGCGACGGCATCGACCTCAAGCGCATGATGATCACGGTCTGGCTGTGCACCTTCCCGGCGATGTTCTTCGGCATGTGGAACGCCGGCTATCAGGCCAACCTGATCTTCGCCAATAGCCCCGAGCTGCTGGCGGCCCAGGAGGGCTGGCGCTTCTCTCTGATCGGTTCCCTGGCCGGGTTCGACCCGAACAGCCTGTGGGACAACTTCATCCAGGGGGCGGCCTGGTTCCTGCCCGTCTATGCAGTGACCTTCATCGTCGGCGGCTTCTGGGAAGTGCTGTTCGCCTCGATCCGCAAGCATGAGGTCAACGAAGGCTTCTTCGTCACCTCGGTGCTGTTCGCCCTGATTCTGCCGCCGAGCATTCCGCTGTGGCAGGTGGCGCTGGGCATCAGCTTCGGCGTGGTGATCGGCAAGGAAGTATTCGGCGGTACGGGCAAGAACTTCCTCAACCCGGCCCTGACCGGTCGCGCCTTCCTGTTCTTCGCCTACCCGGCGCAGATGTCCGGCGATGCGGTATGGACCGCGGTCGACGGTTTCGCCGGCGCTACGGCGCTGAGCCTGGCGGCCTCCGGCGGTATCGAGAACGTCGTCAATCAGGGCATCAGCTGGATGGACGCCTTCGTCGGCACCATTCACGGTTCCCTGGGCGAGACCAGCACCCTGGCCATCCTCATCGGCGGCGGCGTGCTGGTGCTGACCAAGATCGCCTCCTGGCGCATCGTCGCCGGCGTGATGCTGGGCATGGTCGGCCTGAGCCTGCTGTTCAATGCCATCGGTTCGGAAACCAACCCGATGTTCGCCATGCCCTGGCACTGGCACCTGGTGGTTGGCGGTTTCGCCTTCGGCATGCTGTTCATGGCCACCGACCCGGTGTCGGCCTCCATGACCAATACCGGCAAGTGGATCTTCGGTGCCCTGATCGGCGTGATGGTGGTGTTGATCCGCGTGGTCAACCCGGCGTTCCCGGAAGGCATGATGCTGGCGATTCTGTTCGCCAACCTGTTTGCACCGCTGATCGACCACTTCGTCGTTCAAGCCAATATCAAGCGGAGGCTGGCACGCAATGTCTAGTCAAAAAGAATCCACCGCTCGCACCCTGACGGTGGCCCTGTTGGTGTGCCTGGTGTGCTCGGTGTTCGTCGCCGGCGCCGCCATCGCACTGAAGCCGACTCAGGTGGACAACCGTCTGCTGGACAAGCAGCGCAGCATCCTGGCGATCGCCGGCCTCGGCGATGCCTCGATGAGCGGCAAGCAGGTCAAGGAGCTGTTCAACAGCACCATTACCGCCAAGCTGGTCGATCTGGAAACCGGTACCTTCTCCGATGCCCATGACCCGATCACCTTCGATCCACTCAAGGCGTCCAAGGATCCGAAGCTGTCCAGCAGCCTGCCGGCCGGTAAGGACATCGCCGGGATCAAGCGCCAGGAGCGTTACTCCACCGTGTATATGGTGGAGCAGGACGGCCAGGTGCAGACTCTGATCCTGCCGGTGCGCGGCTACGGCCTGTGGTCGACCCTGCACGGCTTCATCGCCGTCAAGGGGGACCTCAATACCGTGGTCGGCATGGGCTTCTATCAGCACGGCGAGACGCCGGGACTGGGCGGCGAAGTGGACAATCCGAAGTGGAAGGGCCAGTGGCCGGGCAAGACCCTGTTCGATGACAGCGGCAAGCTGTCCGTGGAGATCGTCAAGGGCGGCGTCGATCCGCAGAGTCCGCAGGCCGAGCACCAGGTCGACGGCCTGGCCGGCGCCACCCTGACCAGCGTCGGGGTGGACAATCTGCTCAAGTTCTGGCTGGGCCAGAACGGCTTCGGTCCGTTTATCGCTAACCTGCGCGCAGGGGAGGCTTGATCATGTCGCAGCCGACTATTAAAGAAGTCCTGCTCAATCCGATCTTCAACAACAACCCCATCGGCCTGCAGATCCTCGGGATCTGCTCGGCCCTGGCGGTGACTTCGAACCTGCAGACCGCGCTGGTGATGTCCGCGGCGTTGACCCTGGTGACCGGTTTCTCCAACCTGTTCATCTCGATGATCCGCAGCCAGATCCCCAGCTCGATCCGCATGATCGTGCAGATGGTGATCATCGCCTCGCTGGTGATCGTGGTGGACCAGGTGCTCAAGGCCTATGCCTTCAGCCTGTCCAAGCAGCTGTCGGTGTTCGTCGGCCTGATCATCACCAACTGCATCGTGATGGGTCGTGCCGAGGCCTTCGCCATGCAGAACCCGCCGGTGCTGTCGTTCTTCGACGGTATCGGCAACGGTCTGGGCTACAGCGCCTTCCTCATCGCCCTGGGCATCATTCGCGAGCTGTTCGGCGCGGGCAAGCTGATGGGCTACGAGATCATTCCGGTGGTCAACGACGGTGGCTGGTACCAGCCCAACGGCATGCTGCTGCTGCCGCCTTCGGCGTTCTTCCTGATCGGCCTGTTCATCTGGGCGATCCGCAGCTGGAAGACCGAGCAGGTCGAGAGCAACGCCTACAAGATGGCCCCGCAGGTCTCGAATAAGGAGGCTTACTAATGGAGCACTACATCAGCCTGTTCGTCCGTGCGGTGTTCGTCGAGAACATGGCGCTGGCGTTCTTCCTCGGCATGTGCACCTTCATCGCCATCTCCAAGAAAGTGGAGACGGCGATCGGCCTGGGTATCGCCGTGGTGGTGGTGCTGGGCATCACCATGCCGGTCAACAACCTGATCTACACCAATATCCTCAAGGATGGCGCGCTGGCCTGGGCCGGTCTGCCGGAAGTCGACCTGAGCTTCCTTGGCCTGCTGACCTTCATCGGCGTCATCGCGGCGATCGTGCAGATCCTCGAGATGACCCTGGATAAGTATGTGCCGGCACTGTACAACGCCCTCGGCGTGTTCCTGCCTCTGATCACGGTGAACTGCGCGATCATGGGCGGCTCGCTGTTCATGGTCGAGCGCGACTACAACCTGGCCGAGAGCACTGTCTATGGCATCGGCGCCGGCGTCTCCTGGGCCCTGGCGATTGCCGCGCTGGCGGGCATTCGCGAGAAGCTCAAGTACAGCGACGTACCGGCCGGCCTGCAGGGTTTGGGCATCACCTTCATCACCATCGGCCTGATGTCTCTGGGCTTCATGTCCTTCTCTGGCGTGCAGCTGTAAGGAAAGGATGAGCAGATGATTAATTTCGAGATTTTCCTAGCGATCGGCATGTTCACCGCCATTGTCTTGGCGTTGGTGCTGATCATTCTCGCGGCGCGCGCCAAGCTGGTTTCCAGCGGTGACGTGAGCATCGAGATCAACGGTGAGAAGACCATCGTCGTGCCGGCAGGCGGCAAGCTGCTGCAGACCCTGGCCGAGAACGACATCTTCCTGTCCTCGGCCTGTGGTGGCGGCGGCACCTGCGCCCAGTGCAAGTGCATCGTCGAGTCCGGTGGCGGTGAGATGCTCTCCACCGAGGAGTCGCACTTCACTCGTCGCGAGGCCAAGGAGGGCTGGCGCCTGTCCTGCCAGACCGCGGTCAAGCAGGACATGAAGATCGAGGTGCCGGAAGAGGTATTCGGCGTGAAGAAGTGGGAGTGCACCGTTGAGTCCAACCCCAACGTGGCGACGTTCATCAAGGAACTGACGCTCAGGCTGCCCGAGGGCGAGAACGTCGACTTCCGCGCCGGCGGCTATGTGCAGCTCGAGTGCCCGCCGCACACCGTGTACTACAAGGATTTCGACATCCAGGAGGAGTATCGCGGCGACTGGGACAAGTTCAACCAGTGGAAGTACGTGTCCAAGGTCGAGGAGACCGTGATTCGGGCCTACTCCATGGCCAACTACCCGGAAGAGCGCGGCCTGGTCAAGTTCAACATCCGTATCGCCTCGCCACCGCCGGGCAAGGACGACCTGCCGCCGGGCAAGATGTCCTCCTACGTGTTCAGCCTCAAGCCGGGTGACAAGATCACGGTGTACGGACCCTTCGGCGAGTTCTTCGCCAAGGACACCGATGCCGAGATGATCTTCATCGGCGGTGGTGCCGGCATGGCGCCGATGCGCTCGCACATCTTCGACCAGCTCAAGCGCCTCAAATCCAAGCGCAAGATCAGCTTCTGGTACGGTGCGCGCTCCATGCGCGAGGCCTTCTACAACGAAGAGTACGATCAGCTGCAGGCCGAGAACCCGAACTTCCAGTGGCATCTGGCCCTGTCCGATCCGCAGCCGGAAGACAACTGGACCGGCCTCAAGGGCTTCATCCACAACGTGCTGTACGAGAACTACCTGAAGGACCACCCGGCTCCCGAGGATTGCGAGTTCTACATGTGCGGCCCACCCATGATGAACGCCGCAGTGATCAAGATGCTGGTCGACCTGGGTGTGGAGCAGGAAAACATTCTGCTCGACGACTTCGGCGGCTAAGCATGCTGCACGCTGTACTCCAGCCCGTTATCGCGGTCGCCCTGGCGGCCGCCTTAACGGGCTGCTGGTTTTCCGAGCGGGTCGAGGAGTTCGGCGGCCCGACCATGGGCAGCACCTACAGGGTCAAGTACGTGCGTACCGAGGGTGCGCCGCCTGTCGAGGTGCTACAGGCCGAGACCGAGGCGATCCTCGCCGAGGTTGATCGGCAGATGTCCACCTACCGCGATGACTCGCTCATCTCCCAGTTCAATCGCTCCCCGGCCGGCAGTTGCCTGGCCATGCCGGAAGAGCTGTTGCAGCTGGTGGAAGCCGGCCAGGCCCTGGCCCAGGAGAGTGGCGGGGCCTTCGACCTGACCCTGGAACCGCTGCTCAACCTGTGGGGCTTCGGCCCCCAGGCGCGCATGGAAAAGGTGCCGACGGCGCAGCAACTGGCCGAGGCGCGTGGCCGCACCGGTCACCGGCACTTGCGCGTCGAGGCTGGGCAATTGTGCAAGGACGTCGACCTGCAACTGGATCTGAACAGCATCGCCGCCGGCTACACGGTCGAGCGGATCGTCAGCCGCCTCGACGAGCTGGGCGTCGGTCGCTACCTGGTGGATGTCACCGGGGAGTTGAAGGCGGCCGGGCGCAAGCCCAGTGGCGAGCCCTGGCGCATCGCCATCGAAGCCCCGCGGGACGATGAGCGGGTGGCGCAGCGAATCCTGGCGCTGGATGGCTACGGCATCTCCACCTCCGGCGACTATCGCAATTATTTCGAGGAGAACGGCATACGCTACTCCCATACGCTGGACCCACAGACCGGCGCGCCCATCACCCACAAGCTGGCGGCGGTGACCGTGGCCGACCGATCGACCTTACGCGCCGATGGCTTGTCTACCCTATTGATGGTGCTGGGACCCGAGCGAGGCTTGGCCTACGCTGAGCAGGCCGGTATCGCAGCGTTTTTCGTGATCCGTGACGGCACAGGTTTCGTCACCCAGACTACCGCGGCGTTTGAACAGCTGTTCGCCGCAGGAGAAGAGCAATGATTTTCGTAGTGGTTTTCCTGGCAATGCTACTGGTGGTTGGCCTGATGGCGGTCGGCGTGATCATGGGCCGCAAGCCCATCGCCGGTTCCTGCGGCGGTATCGCCAATCTGGGCATCGAGAAGGAATGCTCGATTTGCGGCGGCAGTCGCGAGAAGTGCGAAGAGGTCAATCGCACTTCCGATGAGGCGGCCAGCGATCTGGCCTACGACGCGACCAAGCGTTAGTCGCCAGCCGGCACATAGGCGGTAAGTTGATTGTCGGCGCGCCTGAGCGCTGCCGGCCCTGCCGAGGGCGCGATACAAGCGCCCCGGTGTGATCTGAAGGAGTAAACATGGCGGTCTACAACTATGACGTAGTGGTGCTGGGCTCCGGTCCCGCGGGGGAAGGCGCGGCGATGAACGCCGCCAAGGCCGGGCGCAAGGTGGCGGTGGTCGATACCCGCCGTGAGGTCGGCGGCAACTGCACCCACCTGGGCACTATCCCGTCCAAGGCGCTGCGTCACTCGGTGCGCCAGATCATGCAGTTCAACACCAATCCGATGTTCCGCCAGATCGGCGAGCCGCGCTGGTTCTCCTTTCCGGACGTGCTGAAGAGCGCCGAGCGGGTGATCGGCAAGCAGGTGGCTTCGCGCACCGGCTACTACGCGCGCAATCGCATCGACCTGTTCTATGGCACCGGCAGTTTCTCCGACGAGCAGACCATCGAAGTGGTCTGCCCCAATGGCGTGGTGGAAACCCTGGTGGCCAAGCAGATCGTCATCGCGACCGGCTCGCGCCCCTATCGCCCGGCCGATGTCGACTTCCGTCATCCGCGGGTCTACGACAGCGACACCATCCTGACCCTCAGCCACACGCCGCGCCGGTTGATCATCTACGGAGCCGGGGTCATCGGTTGCGAATATGCCTCGATCTTCAGCGGTCTGGGGGTGCTGGTCGACCTGATCGACAACCGCGACCAGTTGCTCAGCTTCCTCGATGCGGAGATCTCCGATGCGCTGAGCTATCACCTGCGTACCAACAACGTACTGATTCGCCACAACGAGGAGTACGAGCGTATCGAGGGGGTGGACAACGGGGTGATCCTGCACCTGAAGTCCGGCAAGAAGATCAAGGCCGACGCCCTGCTCTGGTGCAACGGCCGTACCGGCAATACCGACAAGCTGGGCCTGGAGAACATCGGCATCCAGGTCAACAGCCGCGGCCAGATCGAGGTCGACCAGAACTATCGCACCGAGATCAGCAACATCTTCGCCGCCGGCGACGTGATCGGCTGGCCGAGCCTGGCCAGCGCGGCCTATGACCAGGGCCGTTCGGCCTCGGGCAATATCGTCGAGAACGACAGCTGGCGCTTCGTCGACGATGTGCCGACCGGTATCTACACCATTCCGGAGATCAGTTCGATCGGCAAGAACGAGCGCGAGCTGACCCAGGCCAAGGTGCCCTATGAAGTGGGCAAGGCGTTCTTCAAAAGCATGGCGCGGGCGCAGATTTCCAACGAGCCGGTGGGCATGCTGAAGATCCTCTTCCACCGTGAGACCCTCGAGGTGCTTGGCGTGCACTGCTTCGGCTACCAGGCTTCGGAGATCGTGCACATCGGCCAGGCGATCATGAACCAGAAGGGCGAGGCGAACAGCATCAAGTATTTCGTCAACACCACCTTCAACTACCCGACCATGGCCGAGGCCTATCGCGTGGCGGCGTTCGATGGTCTCAACCGGCTTTTTTGAGCGGCTCCGACCGGTGGCCTGAGCCGGTCGGAGAGGATGCGTTCAGCGACTCCGCGACCTGGCAGTGGCCGAACCGGGAGAGTTTCTGACCAGGCAGCAAGAAAAAACCGGCCCTGGTGGCCGGTTTTCTTTTGTCGCGATTGGCGTTGGCGCCACAGCCTCAGGGCGTCAGTGTCGCCACGGCCAGTCCGGGGAAATCGGTGATCAGGCTGTCCACGCCGAAATCGGCGAGGCGGCGCATCAGTGCGGCGTCATTGACCGTCCACACCGAGACATGCAAGCCGGCTTTCTGCGCCTTGCTCAGGCGCTCCGGGCTGCACAGCGTCCAGTCCAGGGCGAGCAGGTCGCAGCCGTAATGCTGAGCCACTTTCAGCGGGTCGAGCCAGGCGTGTTCGGCGACCAGGCCACGGGAAATCTCCGGGTGCAGCTGCTGCATGGCGCGCAGCACCTCGCGTGAGCTTGAGGTCACGGTGATCTTGTCGGTCAGGCCATGGCGCTTGGCCAGTTCGGCAATCCCCTCGGCCATGCGCGCCGAACGCACCTTCGAGGCGCTCTTGACCTCCAGTTGCCAGTGCTCGAAGTCGCACTGCTCGAACAGTTCGGCCAGGCGCGGAATAGGGCAGGGCGTGCGCCACTCGGGGCCGCATTGGCGCGCGTCATAGCCAACCAGCTCTGCGGCATCATGTTCCACCACCTTGCCGCGGCGACCGGTGGTGCGCTTGAGGGTCGGATCGTGGATGACCATCAGCTCGCCGTCGCGAGACATGTGCAGGTCCAGTTCGCAGCGGCGTACGCCGTGGTCCAGGCAGGTCTGGAAACTGGCGAGGGTGTTTTCCGGTGCTTCGCCCTTGGCGCCGCGGTGGCCGTAAATCAGGGTCACGATTACTCCTTGCTGGGGGCGGTGCGTGGCTGGTGGTGGCGCACGCTGTTGATCACATGGTCATACTCGAAATACACGCTGAACTCGCGATAGTCCCAGCGGGTGATCGGCGGCTTGCCGACTGGGGCATGCTCCTCGTCGGCCAGACCGAAACGCTCGAGTACCGAGCGTTGCGATGCGCCACGCTGCGGCAGGTCGATGCTCGAGGCGCCTTGTTGGCCGAGCGGAATTTCCAGGGTTTCGGCCTGGGCGGACAACGGCAGCAGCAGGGCGAGCAGGGCTAGAAGACGGGGCATGGGCTACTCAACTTTTTGGTCATGACTGTTCGCGGGCCTGGCGGCGTTCCCAGGCCTGCTTCTGCAGGATATGCCGGGCGAGCAACTGGCGCTGTGCGTCGGTCAACGCTTCGAACTCGGTGCCGATGTCGAACTGGCCGTCCTCCCGCTCACGGCAGTGGATGACCCTGGCGCGCAGCAGCAGGCCGAGGGCCTGGGGCATCAGCACCATCTTGATCGCCAGGTGGCTGTCGCAGGCCACCGGTTTGCCGTGATTGAAGCTGACGCCGCCCTCGGACAGGCAGACTTGCTTGGGCGCGCCGATATCGCGCAGCAGGGTCTGGGCCACGGCCTGGCCGAGCAGGTCGATGCGCTTGTTGATCACCTTGAGGTAGTTGGCCAGGGTACGGTCGCGCTCGCTGATATGGCGCAGCAGGTGCTGCGACTCGAAATCCATCAGGTGCAGGTCGCTGAGCAGGTTGAACAGCGGCGAACTGTCGTGCAGTGCGTCGCTCGCCTGGGCCTCGGCGCCGGACAGCAGGGTGAAATCCAGTGCGATCGTGTCGTCGATACGATAGTATTCGCGGCGATCTTTTTCATCTTGAGACGGCATGGCGAACCCATGGCAGCAGTAGTGGTCTGAGTGTAAAGCTGCTCGCCAAGACCCGCCACAAGGACGTTTCTCTTTCCCCCCGAATCAGCCTCCGACATGTTCAGACCCCTGTTCGTATTCATCGGTACGCGCTACACGCGCGCCAAACGTCGCAGCCATTTCGTTTCCTTCATATCCCTGACCTCGATGATCGGCCTGGCACTCGGCGTGCTGGTGATGATCCTGGTGCTGTCGGTGATGAATGGTTTCGACCATGAGATGCGCACCCGCGTGCTCGGCATGGTGCCGCACGCCACGATCGAGAGCCCGACGCCGCTGCCCGACTGGCGCGAACTCGCCGACGGCGCGATGAAGCATCCGCAAGTGCTGGCCGCGGCGCCCTTCAGCCAGATGCAGGGCCTGCTGAGCAATGACGGCAAGGTGCAGAAGGTGCTGATCAATGCGGTCGATCCGCAGGAGGAGGGCAAGGTCTCGATCATCGGCGACTTCTTCCGTCAGGGGCGCCTGGAGGACCTGGCTGCGGGCGAGTTCGGCATGGTCATCGGTGACAAGGCGGCGGCCAAGCTGGGCGTGACGCTCGGCGACAAGGTGACCTTCGTCGCGCCCGAAGTGACGGTAACCCCGGCCGGGATGTTTCCCCGGCTCAAGCGCTTCACCGTTGTCGGCATCTTCCATGTCGGCGCCGGCGAGATCGACGGCCACCTGGCCCTGGCCCACGTCCAGGACCTGGGGCGCCTGCAGCGCTGGCCAGCCGGCCAAGTGCAGGGCGTGCGCCTCAAGTTCGCCGACCTGTTCCAGGCGCCGCGTACCGCCTGGGAGCTGGCTCAGACGCTGGGCAAGGGCGACTACTATGCCCGCGACTGGACGCGCACCCACGGCAACCTGTACCAGGCGATCCGCATGGAGAAGGCGATCATCGGCCTGCTGCTGCTGCTGATCGTCGCGGTGGCCGCCTTCAATATCATCTCGACCCTGGTCATGGTGGTAACCGACAAGAAAGGCGACATCGCCATCCTGCGTACCCTGGGCTCCACGCCGGGGCAGATCATGGCGATCTTCATGGTCCAGGGCACGGTGATCGGCGTGTTCGGCACGGCCATCGGCGCGCTGCTGGGAATCTGGGCCGCGCTCAATGTCAGCGCCGGCGTCGCGGCCCTGGAGGGCCTGCTGGGAATCAAGTTCCTCAGCGCCGACGTGTACTTCATCGACTACCTGCCGTCGCAGCTGATGTGGGCGGATGTGCTGCTGGTGTGCGGCGCGGCGCTGGTGCTGAGTTTTCTCGCGACCCTGTATCCGGCCTGGCGCGCGGCGCGCACCCAGCCGGCGGAGGCGCTGCGTTATGAATAATCAACTGATGGGTGACCGCGTCATGCAAGATCAGGCCGTGCTGAGCTGCCGCAATCTGGGCAAGAGCTATGAGGAGGGCCCGCAGTCGGTGGTGGTGCTCGATGGCCTGGCCCTTGAGCTGCATCCGGGCGAGCGGGTGGCGATCGTCGGCAGTTCGGGCTCGGGCAAGAGTACCCTGCTGAACATGCTCGGGGGCCTCGACACGCCGAGCACGGGCAGCGTCTGGCTGGCCGGTGAAGAGCTGTCGGCGCTCAACGAGAAGGAGCGCGGCCTGCTGCGCAACCGCGCCCTGGGCTTCGTCTACCAGTTCCATCACCTGTTGCCCGAGTTCACCGCCCTGGAGAATGTCTGCATGCCGCTGCTGATCGGCCGTACCGCGATCAGTGAGGCGCGCCAGCGGGCCACCGCACTGCTCGAGCGGGTCGGCCTGGGCCATCGCCTGGCACACAAACCGGCCGAACTGTCCGGCGGCGAGCGCCAGCGGGTGGCGATCGCCCGGGCCCTGGTCAACCGGCCCGGCCTGGTGCTGCTCGACGAGCCGACCGGCAACCTCGATCACCACACCGCCCAGGGCATCCAGGAGCTGATGAAGGAGCTGAGCGCCTCGTCGCAGACCGCCTTCCTGGTGGTGACCCATGACATGCAGCTGGCCCTGCAGATGGACCGGGTGCTGCGCCTGGAAGACGGCAAGCTGGTGGCTGCCTGATGTTCCGCCCGCTGAGTGTCTTCATTGGCAGTCGCTATACCCGGGCCAAGCGGCGCAATCACTTCATATCCTTCATCTCCCTGACCTCGATGATCGGCCTGGCCCTGGGCGTGCTGGCGATGATCGTGGTGCTGTCGGTGATGAACGGCTTCCAGAAGGAAATGAGCTCGCGGATTCTCGGCATGGTGCCCCATGCCAGCATCGCCGGCGCCCAGGCCCTGGACGATTGGCAGACGGTCGCCGCCGCCGCCGGCCGGCACCCACAGGTGGTGGCGGCCGCGCCCTTCGCCGAGCTGGAGGGCATGCTGTCGCACCGCGGGGCGATGCAGCCGATTCAGCTGCAGGGTATCGATCCGCAGTTCGAGTCGCGGGTCTCCATCCTGCCCCAGCATATGGTGCAGGGCAGCCTGGCCGATATGCGGCCCGGTGAGTTCGGCGTGGTGATCGGCGAGATCACCGCGCGGCGCTTCCAGCTCAAGGTCGGCGACCGTCTGGCCCTGATCGTGCCCGAGCTCAGCTCGGTGCCGGGCGGCATTGTGCCGCGCATGCAGCGCATCAACGTGGTCGGCATCTTCAAGGTCGGCGCCGAGCTGGACAGCTCCCTGGCGCTGATCAATGTGGCCGATGCCGCGCAGATCCAGCGCTTCGAGCCGGGTCAGGTGCAGAGCGTGCGGCTGAAACTGAAGGACCTGTATCAGGCGCCGCGGGTCTCCGCCGAGGTCGCCGCGCAGTTGGGCGCGGGCTATCGCGCCAGCGATTGGACCCAGACCCAGGGCAGCCTGTTCAGCGCCATGAAAATGGAAAAGACCATGATCGGCCTGCTGTTGCTGCTGATCGTCGCGGTGGCCGCGTTCAACATCATCGCCACCCTGATCATGGTGGTGGCCGACAAGGGCGCCGACATCGCCATCCTGCGCACCCTCGGGGCAACGCCGCGGCAGATCATGGGCATCTTCATGGTGCAGGGTACGGTGATCGGCACGGTCGGTACGCTGATCGGCGGGGTGCTTGGCGTTCTCGCGGCGCTGAACGTCAGTCAGCTGGTGAGCTGGATCGAGCGAATGAGCGGTCAGCAGGTGCTCAGTTCCGATGTCTATTTCATCAGTAACCTGCCCTCGGAATTGCTGGTCTCCGACGTAGTGCTGATCTGCAGCGCGGCCTTGGGCCTGAGCTTTCTTGCCACGCTTTACCCCTCCTGGCGCGCCGCGCAGATCCAGCCGGCCGAGGCGCTGCGCTACGAGTGAGCTAAGCTGCGCACAGAAAAAAGCCGTTACCTGGGTAACGGCTTTTTCGTTTCAGCTGGAGCTCTTGGCCTTGCGCCGCCGCTCTTGGCGCTTGCGCCAGTTATGTCTCACCCACCAGTGCCAGTAGGTGTTGGTAGCCAGGTAGCCGACGACGCCGAGCAGCAGGCCCAGCACCAGGGAGCCGAGGTACAGCGGCTGCCAGTGGCTCTGCAGCACCTGGCCGATCCAGCGCAGGGTGACCTGGTCGGGCAGATGCAGGGTCGGGGTGTTGGTCATCCAGGCGCCGAACTTGTAGCTGCAATAGAACACCGGCGGCATAGTGATCGGGTTGGTCAGCCACACCAGGCCGACCGAGATCGGCAGGTTGGCGCGGGCCGGGATGGCCACCACGGCGGCGGCGATCATCTGCAGCGGCATGGGGATCATCGCCCAGAACAGGCCGATGGCCATGGCCCGGGAGACCGAGTGACGATTGAGGTGCCAGAGATTGGGGTCGTGGATCAGCGTGCCGAGAAAGCGCAGGGACTTGCTGCCCTTGATGCGGTCCGGGTGGGGCATGTAGCGCTTGAAGAAACGACGCGGCATTGGGGGTCTCTGGCGGGCTGAAAAGCGCAGTTATTATGCACAGATTCGGAACCGGCTGCTTTTTGAGTTTGTGACAGCAAGTACGTAGCAGTCGGTGGTCGGCCTGAGTCCATGGATGGCTCTTCAGGAGTGTAAGGCGATGCGCCTAGGGATGCTCGCGCTGGTCGCAGGTTTGCTCGTGCTGCGCTTCATGCCGGTTCTGCCTCCGGCCTGGTTGCTGTTTCTGTTGGCACTGGTGGGGCTCTCGTGCCTGCCGTTTCGAAGCTATCCCGTGGGCTGTTTCCTGCTCGGTTTCGCCTGGGCCTGCACTTCGGCCCAGTGGGCCCTGGACGACCGCCTGGCGCCCGAGCTGGACGGTCGCACGCTATGGCTGCAGGGGCGGGTGGTCGGGCTGCCCGATGTGAACGACGGCGTGGTGCGCTTTGAACTGCGCCAGGCCAGTTCTCGCCGTGCCCAGCTGCCAAGGCTGATACGCCTGGCCTGGTACGGCGGGCCGCAGCTCCAGGGCGGTGAAACCTGGCGCCTGGCGGTGCGGCTCAAGCGGCCCCGCGGCCTGGTCAATCCGCAGTCCTTCGATTACGAGGCCTGGTTGCTGGCGCAGCGCATCGGCGCTACCGGCACGGTGAAGAGTGGGCACCGGCTGACTGCGGCGCACGGCCCCTCCGCCTGGCGCGACGTCCTGCGTCAGCGCCTGCTGGACAGCGACGCCCATGGTCGCGCCGGGGGACTGGCGGCGCTGGTGCTCGGCGACGACTCGGGCCTGTCGGCAGCCGACTGGCGGCTGTTGCAGGAGACCGGAACCATTCACCTGATGGTGATCTCCGGGCAGCACATCGCCCTGATGGCCGGCTTGCTCTACGGGCTGGTCGCCGGCCTGGCGCGCTTGGGCTGCTGGCCGCGCCGCTGGCCGTGGTTGCCTGCGGCCTGCCTGCTGGCTTTTGCCGGCGCGCTGGGCTACGGCATCCTGGCCGGGTTCGAGGTGCCGGTGCGTCGGGCCTGCGTGATGGTCGGCCTGGTGCTGCTGTGGCGCTGGCGGTTTCGCCAGCTTGGCGCCTGGCTGCCGCTGCTGATCGCCCTCGCCCTGGTGTTGCTGGTGGAACCCCTGGCCAGCCTGCAGGCCGGCTTCTGGCTGTCGTTCGCCGCAGTGGCCTTGCTCATCCTGATCTTCGGCGGCCGCCTGGGCGCCTGGTCCTGGTGGCGCACGCTGGGGCGGGCGCAGTGGGCAATGGCCATCGGCCTGCTGCCCTTGCTGCTGGCACTGGGGCTACCGGTCAGCACCAGCGCGCCGCTGGCCAATCTGATTGCGGTGCCCTGGGTCGGCATGGCGGTGGTGCCGCTGGCCCTGCTCGGCAGCCTGCTGCTGCCAGTGCCCTGGTTGGGCGAGGTGCTGTTGTGGCTAGCCGGTGGGGCGCTCGAGCTGCTGTTCAGGCTGCTGGTGCTGATCGCCGCCTGGGCGCCCGCCTGGCTGCCGAGCCACCTGCCGATCTGGTCCTGGTCGCTGCTGGCACTGGGGGCGTTGCTGCTGCTGTTGCCGGCTGGCATTCCATTGCGCGCGTTTGGCTGGCTCCTGCTGCTACCGCTGTTCTTCGCTCCTCAGCCGCGGCCGGCACCGGGGCAGGCCGAGGTCTGGCTGTTGGATGTCGGCCAGGGGCTGGCGGTGCTGCTACGTACTCACGAGCACACCTTGCTCTATGACGCGGGACCGCGCTTCGGTGAGTTCGATATGGGCGAGCGGGTGGTGCTGCCGTCGCTGCGCGCCCTGGACGTAAGGAAGCTCGACCTGATGCTGCTGAGCCATGCCGACAATGACCATGCCGGCGGCGCCCTGGCAATCAAACGGGGAATGACGGTCGGGAAGGTGTGGAGCGGTGAGGCCGAAGCCTTGCCGGCAGACCTGCAGGCCAGCTCCTGCGAATCCGGCCATAGCTGGCAGTGGGACGAGGTGCGTTTCACCTTGTGGCGCTGGGACCAGGCGCTCGACAGTAATCAGGCCTCCTGCGTGCTCCTCGTCGAGGCGGCGGGCGAGCGCTTGTGGTTGACCGGCGATATCGACAGCCGCGCGGAGCGAGCCCTGCTGGCCAGTGGCCTGGACCTGCCTGCTGACTGGCTGTTGGCGCCGCACCATGGCAGCCGCAGTTCCTCCTCTGCCGAATTTGTGCGTGCGGTGGCACCGCGGGCGGTGCTGATTTCCCGAGGCCAGCACAATGCCTTCGGTCATCCCCATCCCGCCGTGGTCGCGCGCTATGGGGCGCTGTCGGCTCGGCTCTATGACACGGTCGAGCAGGGCGCCGTGCAGCTGCATTTGGGCACCTTCGGCGAGGCGCGCGGGCTTCGCGGCGAGCGTCGCTTCTGGCGAGAAAAATGAGAACGGCGGCGGTCGGCGAGGGTACGACCCTATGCTAGAGTGGCGCCACTTTTGTGAGGGGGATCTGCCACCGTGTGGGAACTGGTCAAAGCTGGCGGCTGGATGATGCTGCCAATCATTCTCTGTTCAATTGCCGCGGCCGGCATCATTGCCGAACGCCTGTGGACTCTGCGGCCCAGTCGCATCACCCCGCCCAATCTGCTCGGTCAGGTGTGGCGCTGGATCAAGGACAAGAAGCTCAACAACCAGAAACTCAAGGAGCTGCGCGCCGACTCGCCCCTGGGGCAGATCCTGGCGGCGGGCCTGGCCAACTCCAAGCATGGTCGCGAGATCATGAAGGAGTGCATCGAGGAGGCCGCCGCGCGGGTCATCCACGAGCTGGAGCGCTACCTCAATGCTCTCGGCACCATCGCCGGTATCGCGCCGCTGCTCGGCCTGCTCGGCACGGTGCTGGGCATGATCGAGATCTTCAGCTCCTTCATGGGCTCGGGCATGGCCAATGCGCCGGTACTGGCCGGAGGCATCGCCAAGGCGCTGATCACCACCGCCGCCGGCCTGATGGTGGCGATCCCGGCGCTGTTCTTCCATCGCTACCTGCAGCGCCGCGTCGATGAGCTGGTGGTCGGCATGGAGCAGGAAGCGATCAAGCTGGTGGAAGTGGTGCAAGGAGACCGCGACGTCGACCTGAGCGAGGCCAAGGCGTGAAGTTCCGGCGCAAACCGCGGGAAAACGTCGAGATCAACCTGGCTTCGTTGATCGACGTGGTGTTCATCCTGCTGCTGTTCTTCGTGGTCACCACCACCTTCACCCGCGAGACCCAGCTCAAGGTCGACCTGCCCGAGGCGGCCAGCGGCACGCCGCCGGAGCAGACCGAGCTCAAGCAACTGGAAGTGCTGATCGCCGCCGATGGCAGCTACTCGCTCAATGGCCGCCAGTTGTTGAAGAGCGATCTGGCCGGACTGAGCGCCGCGCTGCAGAAGGAGTCGGAAGGCGACAACAGCCTGCCGCTGACCATCAGTGCCGATGCCAAGACGCCGCATCAGGCGGTGATTACCGCAATGGATGCGGCCGGCAAGCTGGGTTTCGCCCATTTGCGCATCACCACGGTCGAGGCGCAGGCCGCGCCGTGATGGATGGCTGTTGATGGGCTGGTCCGATCGGCTGGTCGCCGCCTGGTATGGCGGCCATCCGGCGCTCGGCCTGCTGCGTCCGCTGGAGGCGCTGTATCGCCAAGTGGTGCAGCGTCGCCGCTCGCGCTTTCTCGCCGGCGAGGGCGAGATCTATCGCGCCCCGGTGCCCGTGCTGGTGGTGGGCAATATCACCGTCGGCGGTACCGGCAAGACCCCGCTGATCCTCTGGCTGATCGAGCACTGTCGCAGTCGCGGGCTCAGGGTCGGCGTGGTCAGTCGCGGCTATGGCGCGGTCCCGCCACGGTTTCCCTGGCGCGTGCGCGCCGAGCAGGCGGCCAGCGTCGCCGGCGACGAGCCCCTGCTGATCGTCCAGCGTAGCGACGTGCCGTTGATGATCGACCCGGATCGCGGACGGGCGGTGCGCGCGCTGCTCGAGCAGGAGGAGCTCGACCTGATCCTCAGCGACGACGGTCTGCAGCACTACCGCCTGGCTCGCGACCTGGAGCTGGTGCTGATCGATGCCGCCCGCGGCCTGGGCAATCGCCGCTGCCTGCCGGCCGGGCCTCTGCGCGAGCCGGCAGAGCGTCTGCGCAGTGTCGACGCACTGCTCTACAACGGTAGCGACAACGACCCGGCGGGCGGCTACGGCTTTTGCCTGCGTCCGCGCACGCTGGTTAATGTGCGCAGTGGCGAGCGTCGCCCGCTGGACTACTTTGCGCCCGGGCAGCGCCTGCACGCCGTGGCCGGCATCGGCAATCCGCAGCGTTTCTTCGCCACGCTCGAGGCGCTACACTGGCGGCCGATTCCGCATGCCTTCGCCGACCATGCGCAGTACAGCGCCGAGTTGCTGGATTTCAGCCCGCGCCTGCCTGTGCTGATGACGGAGAAGGATGCGGTGAAATGCCGGGCCTTTGCCGCCGACGATTGGTGGTACCTGGCGGTGGATGCCGAACCCTCTGCGGCCTTTGTCGCCTGGTTCGATGCCCAACTGGCCCGCTTGCTGCCAGGCTCACCCTAGTCCTTCGCGGCGCTTGGGCGCGCCGGCGGCTCCTGCAGCCCCCTAGCAAGGATCTCCCATGGACCCGAAACTTCTCGATATCTTGGCCTGCCCGCTGTGCAAGGGGCCGCTGAAGCTCGCCGCTGACAAGAGCGAGTTGATCTGCAAGGCCGACGGCCTGGCCTTTCCCGTGCGTGACGGCATACCGGTGATGCTGGAAAGCGAAGCCCGCACCCTCAACGTCGACGAGCGCCTGGACAAGTAGATGAGCACAGCCTTTACCGTGGTGATCCCGGCGCGCTTCGCCTCCAGCCGCCTGCCGGGCAAGCCGCTGCAGGATATCGCCGGCAAGCCGATGATCCAGCATGTCTGGGAGCAGGCGTGCAAGAGCAGTGCGCAGCAGGTGGTGGTGGCCACCGACGATGCACGCATCGTCGAGGCCTGTCGTGGCTTCGGTGCCGAGGTGGTGCTGACTCGTCCCGAGCACAACTCCGGGACCGATCGCCTGGCCGAGGTCGCCAGCGCGTTGGGTCTGACGGCCGACGCCATAGTGGTCAACGTGCAGGGCGACGAACCGCTGATTCCGCCGGCGATCATCGACCAGGTGGCCGCCAACCTGGCGGCCAACCCGCAGGCGGCCATCGCGACGCTGGCTGAGCCGATCGACGAGGTGGCGGCGCTGTTCAACCCCAATGTGGTCAAGGTGGCCACCGATCACAGCGGCCTGGCGCTGACCTTCAGCCGTGCGCCGCTGCCCTGGGCGCGCGATGCCTTTGCCGTCAGCCGTGAGCAGCTGCCGTCCGACGTTCCCTACCGCCGGCATATCGGCATCTACGCCTACCGCGCGCAGTTCCTCCATGACTTCGTTGCCTGGGGGCCTTGCTGGTTGGAGAACACCGAGTGCCTGGAGCAGCTGCGCGCGCTCTGGCACGGCGTGCGCATCCATGTCGCCGATGCCCTGCAGGCGCCGCCCGCCGGGGTCGATACCGCGGAAGATCTCGAGCGCGTGCGCCGATTGCTGGAGGCCTGATGCGGGTACTGTTCGTCTGCCTCGGCAATATCTGCCGCTCACCCACCGCCGAAGGCGTGTTTCGCCACAAGCTGCGCGAGGCGGGGCTCGAGGCCCGTGTCGAGGTCGATTCCGCGGGGACCGGCGACTGGCACGTCGGCAAGGCGCCGGACCTGCGCACCCGTCAGGCGGCGCTGCGCCGCGGTTATGACCTGTCGGCCCTGCGTGCTCGCCAGGTCGCCGGCGACGACTTCAGGCGTTTCGACCTGATCCTGGCCATGGACGGCAGCAACCTGCAGCATCTGCAGCGCCTGCGCCCGAGCGCCAATGCGGCCGAGCTGGATCTGTTCCTGCGCCGTTATCAGTTGGCATTGGACGAGGTGCCGGACCCTTACTACGGCGGCGAGGACGGCTTCGAGCAGGTCCTCGATCTGATCGAGCAGGCCAGCGACGCCTTGCTTGCTGAAATCCAGGGGCGCCTATGAGCTTGCAGGTTCGTCACAACGTTTCGCTCAAGGCCTACAACAGTTTCGCGGTGCAGGCGCAGGCGCGTCAGTTTGCCGAAGCGAGCAGCGATGAGCAGGTGCGCCAGGCCCTGGCCCATGCGGCCGAGCAGAAGCTGCCGCTGTTGCTGCTGGGTGGCGGCAGCAACCTGTTGCTGACCGGCGATGTCGAGGCGCTGGTGCTGCGCATGGCCAGCCGCGGGATCCGCGTGCTCGAGGATGACGGCGAGCGTCTGCTGGTCGAGGCCGAGGCAGGGGAGCCCTGGCACCCCTTCGTGCAATGGACGCTGCAACGGGGCCTGGTCGGCCTGGAGAACCTCAGCCTGATCCCCGGCACGGTCGGCGCCGCGCCCATGCAGAACATCGGTGCTTATGGCGTCGAGTTGAAGGATGTGTTCGCCGGGCTGACCGCGCTGGATCGTCATACCGGCGAGCTGCGCGAGTTCGGCCTGGGTGATTGCGCCTTCGCCTACCGCGACAGCCTGTTCAAACGCGAGGCCGGGCGCTGGGTGATCCTGCGGGTGCGCTTTGCCCTCAGTCGTTCGGCGCCCCTGCACCTGGACTACGGGCCGGTGCGTCAGCGCCTGCGGGAGCAGGGCATCGAGGCGCCAAGCGCTCTGGACGTCAGTCAGGCCATCTGCGCCATTCGTAGCGAGAAACTGCCGGACCCGGCGGTGCTGGGCAACGCCGGCAGTTTCTTTAAGAATCCTCTGGTGAGCGCCGATCTCGCGCAGCGCTTGCGCGTGCAGCATGCGGATCTGGTGGCCTATCCACAGGCCGATGGATCGGTGAAGCTGGCGGCCGGCTGGTTGATCGAGCGCGCCGGCTGGAAGGGTTTTCGCGAGGGTGATGCCGGGGTCCATCGGCTGCAGGCGCTGGTGCTGGTCAACTACGGCCAGGCGAGCGGGCAGCAGTTGCTGGAACTGGCCCGGCGCATCCAGGCCGATATCGCCGGGCGTTTCGCGGTCAGGCTGGAGATCGAGCCCAACGTGCTCTGAGTACCTAAGGCGAGCTAAGCGGTACGCGCTTAGCCGGGGCCTGCAGTAAAGCCACAAAGAAAAAGGGGATGCCGAAGCATCCCCTTTTTCATGTCGCCGAATCGCCTCAGGCGTGTGGTTTCGCCTGCTGCTTGTCGTCTTCCTCGGCCTTTTCTTCAGGCTGAGCCTCGGCTTGCTCGGGGGCGGCTTCTGCTGCCTCGACCGGGGCCTGTTCGACCGCCTCTACCTTAGTCTCGACCGCTTCGGCATCGGCTTGCGCCGCGCTTTCGGTGGTGCCGGACTCGGCCTGCGGGGCAGCGGCAGCGGCCTCGGCGGCTTCGCGGGCCAGGCGCTCGGCTTCGCGCTGGCGGCGACGCACTTCACGTGGGTCGTTCGGCGCACGGCCGCTGGCGCTAGGGGTCGGAGCAGTTTCTGTCGCCGCTTCCGGGGCCGGTGCGGGCTCAGCGATCGGCTCGGCGGCAGCAGTCTCGACTACGGCCTCGGGCTGCGCTTCGCTGACACTCGGCGCGGCTTCGGCGGCTTCGGCGGCTTCGGCGGCTTCGGCTGTGGGGGCTGGAGCTGGCACTTCGCTCGGAGCCGGAGCGGCTTCAACCACCGGCTCGGCCTCTGCTGCGGGCTCGCTCGCCGCACTGGCTGCCTGCTCGGCCGGGGCTTCGCTGGCGACTGGCTCGGTGACTGCCGCTTCGTTGCTCGCGGTTTCGCCGGCCACTTCCGCGGCGGCTACCACGACCGCCGCCGCGCTAGGAGCAGCTGCAGATTCGCCGCCGTCTTCGCCTGCTTCGTCGTTGCCTTCGATCAGGTTGCCGCTGGCATCGCGCTGACGCTCGCGGCGATTACTGCGGCGGCGCTGGCCGCGCGAGCGGCGACGGGGACGCTCGCCGCCTTCGTTGCCTTCCTGCTCGTCGTCAGTCGCCTGGGGCTCGGCATTCAGTACTTCTTCGTCGGCCGCAGCCTGTTCGGCGCGCGGCTGACGCTCTTCACGCGGCGGACGTGGCTGGCGCGGTTCGCGCTGCGGACGCTCGGCACGTGCCTCTTCTTCGTTGCCGGCGCTTTCCGGCGCGTCCAGCGGTGCGCGCAGTTCGCGCGGCTGGCGCTCTTCACGCGGCTTGCGTTCGCGGCGGCCTTCCTGGCCTTCGCGCGGCGGGCGCGACTGACGCACTTCCTGCGGCTCGCGCACCTCGACGGCTTCGCGAGGCTGACGCTCTTCGCGCGGCGCACGCTCTTCACGCGGGGCACGTTCTTCGCGTTGAGCGCGGTCTTCACGGGGCTGACGCTCTTCGCGAGGGGCGCGGTCTTCACGCGGCTTGCGCTCTTCGCGCGGCTTGCGCTCCTCATCGCGGCGACCACCGCGGCTGCGGTTCTGCTGGCGGCCGCTGCGGCGTTCTTCACCGCGAGCCGGACGCTCGCTGGTCTTCTTCTCGATGACGACCGGCTTTTCCTCTTCCTTGCCGGCGAACAGGCTGACCAGGGACTTGACCAGGCCACGGAACAGGCTCGGCTCGCTGGCAGCCGGCTGGGCTACCGGCTCTTCCTCGACCTGCGTAGGTGTCGGTGCGGGAGCGGTGCGTGGCGGCGCGGCCTTGATAGCGGCTTCCTGGCGAACCAGGGTGCGGGTGGCGGCAGCCTGCTTTTCCTCTTCCACTTCGGTCGTGGCGATTTCGTAGCTGGACTGGGCGGTTTGCGCTTCCGGGCTGTCGTCACGCAGGCGTTGCACTTCGAAGTGCGGGGTTTCCAGGTGATCGTTCGGCAGGATCACGATGCGCGCGCGGGTGCGCAGTTCGATCTTGGTGATCGAGTTGCGCTTTTCGTTGAGCAGGAAGGCGGCGACCGGGATCGGCACCTGGGCGCGGACCTCGGCGGTGCGGTCCTTCAGGGCTTCTTCTTCGATCAGGCGCAGGATGGCCAGCGACAGCGACTCGACGTCGCGGATGATGCCCTGGCCGTCGCAGCGCGGGCAGACGATGCCGCTGGTTTCACCGAGCGACGGGCGCAGGCGCTGACGGGACATTTCCAGCAGGCCGAAGCGCGAGATGCGGCCGACCTGGACGCGGGCGCGGTCGGCTTCCAGGCACTCGCGGACTTTCTCTTCCACGGCGCGCTGGTTCTTCGCCGGGGTCATGTCGATGAAGTCGATGACGATCAGGCCGCCGATGTCGCGCAGGCGCAACTGGCGGGCGATCTCTTCGGCCGCTTCGAGGTTGGTCTGCAGGGCCGTTTCCTCGATGTCGCTACCCTTGGTGGCGCGCGCCGAGTTGATGTCGATGGACACCAGGGCTTCGGTCGGGTCGATGACGATGGCACCGCCGGATGGCAGTTTCACTTCGCGCTGGAAGGCGGTTTCGATCTGGCTTTCGATCTGGAAGCGGTTGAACAGCGGCACGCTGTCTTCGTACAGCTTGATCTTGCTGGCGTACTGCGGCATCACCTGGCGGATGAAGGTTAGGGCTTCTTCCTGGGCCTCGACGCTGTCGACCAGTACTTCGCCGATGTCCTGGCGCAGGTAGTCGCGGATGGCGCGGATGATCACGTTGCTTTCCTGGTAGATCAGGAAGGGCGCGGCGCGATCCAGGGAGGCTTCCTTGATGGCGCTCCACAGTTGCAGCAGGTAATCCAGGTCCCACTGCATTTCTTCGCTGGAGCGGCCGAGGCCGGCGGTGCGCACGATCAGGCCCATGTCGCCCGGGGCGTTCAGACCGTTGAGGGCCTCGCGCAGTTCGTTGCGCTCCTCGCCCTCGATGCGGCGGGAGATGCCGCCGGCGCGCGGGTTGTTCGGCATCAGCACCAGGTAGCGGCCGGCCAGGCTGATGAAAGTGGTCAGGGCGGCGCCCTTGTTGCCGCGCTCTTCCTTCTCGACCTGGACGATGACTTCCTGGCCTTCCTTGAGCACGTCCTTGATGTTGACGCGGCCTTCGGGGGCCTTGCTGAAGTATTCGCGGGAGATTTCTTTGAGCGGGAGGAAGCCGTGGCGCTCGGAGCCGAAGTCGACGAACGCCGCCTCGAGGCTCGGTTCGACGCGGGTGATGCGGCCCTTATAGATGTTGGCCTTCTTCTGCTGGCGGGCGCCCGACTCGATGTCCAGATCGTACAGGCGTTGGCCGTCGACTAGGGCAACACGCAACTCTTCGGGTTGAGTCGCGTTAATCAGCATTCTTTTCATGTAGTACCGTCGGTTTCCGGTGCTGGCGGAAACGGCGTTCGGCACACACGACTCTCAGGGTCGGTGTCAGGCGCGTCAGAAACGGTCGTAAATCGTTTCATTGTCGAGCGGCAGTCAGCCAGTTGGGCTGGGCCGCGACGGACGTCTCCTGCTTGCTGTTGTGACAGAAAGCACTTGCTCAGGAGGAGGAATCAGCTGTCGGTAGCGGACGAGATGAAGCGTCTTGGTAAAGCTATTTGCTACGCAGTCCGACAGTTGTACATCTCCACCCTACACGTATCGCTGAAAATCGGGTGCCGCTCGCAGAATCTGCAGCGGGTTGGCATTTACCGCGGCTCTCCAAAGGGGAGGCGCGCGCGTCATGGCTTAAGGCTTTATTTCCGAGTTATTCGCGGCCTTTGCGGCGAAAGTCCCGTCGGACGGCCTTACGTCCTGAATGGGTTGCGTCGGTGTGGGGATGGCAGTTTTGGCGAACATCCGCAGACCAGACCGCTTTTGGCGGCGTTCGCGACTATAGCAGCAATGATTAAGTGCTTCAATTCCATAAAAAATTGTTATTATTGCGCGATGACTACTCCCCTCTCTCCAACCTCCGGCGTCCAGCTGCTCGAGGTTGCACCGGAACTCGCCGGCCAACGTATCGATAACTTCCTCCGCACCCAGCTCAAGGGTGTGCCCAAGACATTGATTTACCGCATCTTGCGCAAGGGCGAGGTGCGGGTGAACAAGGGGCGGATCAAGCCGGAATACAAGCTGCAGGCAGGCGATATCGTGCGCGTGCCGCCGCTGCGCCTGGCTGAGCGGGATGAGCCTGAGCCCCTGGCGCAGGGTTTGCTCGAGCGCCTCGAGGCGGCAATTGTCTACGAGGACAAGGCGCTGATCGTATTGAACAAGCCGGCCGGTATCGCGGTGCATGGTGGCAGCGGCCTGAATTACGGGGTGATCGAGGCGTTCCGTCAGCTGCGCCCTGATACCAAGGATCTGGAGCTGGTGCATCGTCTCGATCGCGACACCTCAGGCCTGCTGATGATCGCCAAGAAGCGCAGCATGCTGCGCCACCTGCATGAGGCGCTGCGCGGCGACGGCGTCGATAAGCGCTATATGGCGCTGGTGCGGGGCTATTGGGCAACGGCGAAGAAGCAGGTCAATGCCCCGCTGCAAAAGAGCAACCTGCGCTCGGGTGAGCGCATGGTCGAGGTCGATGCCGAGGGTAAGGAGGCTTTGACCGTGTTTCGCGTATTGCGCCGGTTCGGCGAGTTCGCGACCTTGGTCGAGGCCAAGCCGGTGACCGGGCGGACTCACCAGATTCGCGTGCACAGCAAGCATGCCGGGCATTGCATTGCCGGTGACAGCAAGTACGGCGATGAACAGTTCACTCGCGAAATCCGTGAGCTGGGCGGCAAGCGCCTGTTTCTGCATGCCTATGCGCTGGTGGTGCCGCTGCCCGATGGCGGTGAGCTGCGGCTCGAGGCACCGGTCGATGAGGTGTGGGCGCGCACGCTGGAGCGTTTGAGTGTCTGATTACCAGCTGCTGGTCTTTGATTGGGATGGCACGCTGGTGGATTCCATCGGGCGGATCGTCGAGGCCATGCATCGGGCGGCCGATGCCTGTGAGTTGCGGCGCTGCAGTGATGTCCAGGTCAAGGGCATCATCGGCTTGGGATTGCCTGAGGCGATTCGCTCGTTGTATCCGGAGCTAGACGAGCCTGTGCGCGTCGAGCGCTTTCGGCGTTGCTACAGTGAACAGTATCTGCTGCTGGAGTCCGAGCCTTCGGCGTTGTTCCCTGGTGTGGCCGAGGCGCTGGAGGCATTCCGGGTGGCGGGCTATCGTCTGGCTGTGGCGACGGGTAAGGGACGTAATGGCTTGCAGCGGGTGCTCGCGCAGCGTGGCTGGCTGAATTATTTCGACGCGACGCGCTGCGCGGATGAGTCGGCGAGCAAGCCAGAGCCGCTGATGCTGGAGCAGATCCTGGCGTATTGCGAGGTCTCTCCGGAGCGAGCGCTGATGGTTGGCGATTCGGCTTTCGATCTGCAAATGGCCCGCCGGGCGGGTGTTGATTCGGTGGCGGTGGGTTATGGCGCGCAGCCGCTATCGGTGCTGCGCGAGCATGGGCCAAAGCTGGCGATAGAGAATTTCATGGAGTTGCGCAGTTGGCTGGAACGTCGCGCAGCCGGACTGATTGGTGGGGTGAGTCAATATGTCGGATGAATGGAAGGCGTCGGCTGTGGGTGAGAGTGATGCCAAGAGCTGGAAGTTGCTGGAGAAGACGCTTCTAGCGGGGGTTCAGGAGCAGCGCCGGGCGAGGCGTTGGGGGATCTTTTTCAAGCTGTTGACCTTTGTCTATCTGTTCGTCGCCTTGGCCCTGTTCGCGCCGCTGCTCGATTGGCAGAAGGGTGTCGCGAAGGGTGGTGCGCATACCGCGCTCATCGAGGTGCGAGGGATGATTTCCGACAAGGAGGTGGCCAGTGCCGACAACATTGTCGGTAGTCTGCGTGCGGCCTTCGAGGATGCCAATACCAGGGGCGTGGTTCTGCGGATCAACAGTCCGGGCGGCAGTCCGGTGCAGTCGGGTTACATCTATGACGAGATTCGTCGTCTGCGCGCCCAGTATCCGGCGATCAAGCTGTACGCGGTGATCAGTGATCTCGGGGCCTCGGGCGCTTACTACATCGCCAGTGCCGCGGATCAGATTTACGCCGACAAGGCCAGTCTGGTGGGCTCTATCGGTGTCACTGCGGCGGGCTTCGGTTTCGTCGGGGTGATGGAGAAGCTGGGGGTCGATCGTCGGGTCTATGCCTCGGGCGAGCACAAGACGTTTCTCGATCCGTTCCAGCCGCCCAAGGAGGAGGAGGCGCGCTTCTGGCAGGAGGTCCTCGAGACCACCCATCGCCAGTTCATCGACAGCGTCAAGCAGGGGCGTGGCGAACGCCTCAAGGTCGACGAGCATCCTGAGCTGTTCTCGGGGTTGGTCTGGTCGGGGGAGCAGGCGCTGGAGCTGGGCCTCGTCGATGCCTTGGGCAATAGCAGCTACGTGGCGCGGGAGGTGGTCGGGGTGGAGAAGCTGGTCGATTTCACCGTGCAGGAGTCGCCTCTCGATCGCTTTGCGAAGCAGCTGGGCGCCGGTGTTGCCGGGCAGGCGGCGCTGTGGATGGGGGTCCAGGGGCCGGCCCTGCGCTAGTTTTCCTTGTCGCGTTGAGAAGCCCGGCTTAGGTCGGGCTTCTTCGTTGTTGGGTTATGGGATGTCGATGCCCGCGTCGTGCAGCATGTCCACCAGGCGGATCAGGGGCAGGCCGATCAGGCTGCTGGCATCGGATCCTTCGGTGCTGCGGAAGAGGCTGATGCCCAGGCCTTCGGCCTTGAAGCTGCCGGCGCAGTCGTAGGGCTGCTCGGCTTCCAGGTAGCGGCGGATCTGGCTTTCGTTCAGTGCGCGAAAGTGCACGGTGAGCGGCACGCAATCGACCTGGCAGTGGCCGGTCTCGCTATTGAGCAGGGCCAGGCCGGTGAGGAAGGTGACGCTGTTTCCGCTTGCGGCGAGCAATTGGGCGTGCGCACGCTCGAATGTGTGGGGCTTGCCGAGAATGTCCTGGCCAAGAACGGCGACCTGGTCGGAGCCGATGATCAGATGCTTGGGATGGGAGGGGCTGAGGGCGCTGGCTTTTTCCTGGGCGAGGCGTCGAACCAGGCTGCTGGCGTCTTCGCCGGGCAGGCGACTTTCATCGATCGCCGGGGCGCTCCAAGTGAAGGGCAGGCGCAGGCGGGTCAGGAGCTCGCGGCGGTAAGGTGAGCTCGAAGCAAGTACCAAGGGCAGCATGATGGACTCCTTATATAAGGAGGGCGATTCTAGCTGTCGGTCCGGGTGCCGGACAGGCCGAATTTCCTTTGACAGGGGGTGGGCGCATCCCTAGAATGCGGCGCCTATGTCGAATGGTCCGATTCCACCTCACGTTGATCCGCGCAAACTGGCTGATCGTGGCACCGCTCTCGAGGGAACGGTTCCGCTGGCTGGCTTGCTGCGACTCTGCGACCCGCTTGCCGATAACCAAGGCATGGTGCGCGCGAAGTTTATCTTCGAGCGCGACGAGCGCAATGCTGTGGTCATGCGCAGCGAGCTCGAGGTTGAGGTCAAGATGGTTTGCCAGCGTTGTCTGGAGCTGGTCGCACTGCCGATCCAAAGCGCATGTGATTACGCTGTGGTGAAAGAAGGCGCGAATACCCAGTCTGTGCCGAAAGGCTATGACGTGCTGGAGTTGGGTGAAGAGCCATTGGATCTGCTGGCGCTGGTTGAGGATGAGCTGTTGCTCGCCTTGCCTATCGTTCCGGCTCATGACCCTGAAGATTGCCAGCAGCCGGCCGGCCTCGAAGAGCCCGAGTCGAGCGAGGACGAGGTAACGCGGTCCAACCCGTTCAGTGTATTGGCACAGTTAAAGCGTGACCCAAACGTTTAGGAGTTAATTAGTTATGGCTGTTCAGCAGAACAAAAAATCCCGTTCCGCCCGTGACATGCGTCGTTCGCACGACGCTCTCGAAGGCAATGCTCTGTCCGTCGAGAAGAGCACCGGTGAAGTACACCTGCGTCACCACGTCTCGCCGGAAGGTGTGTACCGTGGTCGCAAAGTGATCGACAAGGGCGCTGACGAGTAATCCTTGTCCGCTTCGATCATCGCGATTGACGCAATGGGTGGGGACTTCGGTCCCCACTGCATTGTTCCAGCCAGCATCGCCTGTCTGGCCGAGTTCCCCTCGCTGCACCTGGTCCTAGTCGGCCAAGCTCCCCTAATCGAAGACCTGGTCGCCCGTAACCCTGGTGTTGATCGCGCGCGCCTGCGTGTCGAGCACGCCAGTGAAGTGATCGCCATGGATGAGCGTCCGGCGCAGGCGTTACGCAGCAAGGCCGATGCCTCGATGCGTATCGCCCTGGAGTTGGTCCGTGACGGTCGAGCGCAGGCCTGTGTCAGTGCCGGCAATACAGGGGCGCTGATGGCGTTGTCACGCTACGTGCTGAAGACGCTGCCGGGTATCGATCGCCCGGCCATGGTGACGGCGGTTCCGACCCGGGCGGGGCATTGCCTTCTGCTTGATCTGGGGGCGAACGTCGACTGCAGTGCCGAGCATCTCTATCAGTTTGCAGTGATGGGGTCGGTGGCTGCCGAGGCCATGGGGATCGCCAGGCCGCGCGTCGCGCTGCTCAATGTCGGAACCGAAGACATCAAGGGCAATCAGCAGGTCAAGCTCGCCGCGAGTCTGCTGCAGCAGGCGTCGGGCTTGAACTACAGTGGCTTTGTCGAGGGCGACGGCCTGTATCGTGGCGAGGCCGATGTGGTGGTGTGCGACGGTTTTGTCGGCAACATTCTGCTCAAGTCCAGTGAAGGTCTGGCGTCGATGATTTCCGCACGCATCGAGGCGTTATTCCGGAGTGGTGCCGGTGCGCGCCTCGTCGGCGCGTTGGCGCTGCCGCTGTTGCGGCGCCTGCGGGCGGAGCTGGCGCCTGCGCGGCACAACGGCGCGAGCTTTCTCGGGCTGCAGGGCATCGTGGTAAAGAGCCATGGCGCGGCCGGTGAGGATGGCTTCAGAAGCGCAATCCGCCGGGCTTTGGCGGAGGTCGAAGAGAATCTTCCGCAGCGCCTGCATGGGCGGCTCGAGGACCTGTTGCTCTAGGATGTGACCGGGGCTGGCGCCCTGTCATCCAACCTTCAGTTTGTTGCGCTTGGCTATGTCTTGGTGCGACGTTGACCGACGCTAAGATCACTAGGGAAACCTATACATGTCTGCATCCCTCGCATTTGTCTTTCCTGGCCAGGGCTCCCAGTCCCTGGCGATGCTGGCCGAGCATGGTGCGCAGCAGAAGCTGATCATCGACACCTTTTCCGAGGCCTCCGATGCACTCGGCTACGACCTGTGGGCATTGACCCAGCAGGGGCCGGAAGAGCAATTGAATCAGACCGACAAGACTCAGCCGGCGATCCTCGCGGCCTCCATCGCGCTCTGGCGCCTGTGGCAGGCGCAGGGGGGGGCGCGTCCGGCATATGTCGCGGGCCACAGCCTGGGTGAGTACTCGGCGCTGGTGGCCGCCGGCAGTCTCGACTTTGCCGCCGCGGTGAAGCTGGTCGAACATCGTGGCCAGTTGATGCAGCAGGCGGTGCCCGCGGGGCAGGGCGGCATGGCTGCTATCCTGGGGCTGGAGGACGCCGACGTGCTGGCGGCCTGTGCGGAAGCCGCACAGGGTGAGGTGGTGAGCGCGGTCAATTTCAACGCTCCGGGGCAGGTGGTCATCGCCGGTGCCGCGGCTGCCGTGACACGGGCCGTCGAGGCCTGCAAGGCGCGCGGCGCTAAGCGCGCCATGCCGCTGCCGGTCAGCGTGCCTTCGCATTGCGCACTGATGCGCCCGGCTGCCGAGCGTTTCGCCGAGGCCGTGTCGGCCATCGCCTGGCAAACGCCGCAGATTCCGCTGGTGCAGAATGTCAGTGCGACGGCGGTGGCGGATCTCGATGCGCTCAAGCGTGATCTGCTGGCGCAACTGTATAGCCCGGTGCGCTGGGTCGAATCGATGGTTTGCCTGGCTGGGCAGGGCGTGACCGATCTGGTCGAGTGCGGGCCGGGCAAGGTGTTGTCGGGCCTGAACAAGCGCTGCGTCAAAGGCATCAATACCCATAATCTGGATACCCCGGACGCCTTCGCCGCCACCCGTGCGGCGTTGGCCTGATTGAGGAGAGGTTTTATGAGCCTGCAAGGTAAGGTTGCCCTGGTCACCGGCGCAAGCCGCGGCATTGGCCAGGCGATTGCGCTGGAGTTGGGGCGCCAAGGTGCCGTAGTCATCGGCACGGCGACCTCGGCATCCGGTGCCGAGCGTATCGCCGAAACCCTGAAAGCCAACGGCATCGAGGGCGCAGGTCTGGTGCTGGATGTCGGCAATGACGAGTCGGTGGCGAGCACCCTGGAGCACATCCAGCAGCATCTCGGCCAGCCGTTGATCCTGGTCAATAATGCCGGCATCACCCGCGATAATCTGATGCTGCGGATGAAAGATGACGAGTGGTTCGACGTCATCAACACCAACCTGAGCAGCCTGTACCGCCTCACCAAGGCCGTGCTGCGCGGCATGACCAAGGCGCGCTTCGGGCGCATCATCAATATCGGATCGGTGGTTGGCGCCATGGGCAACGCCGGGCAGGTAAACTACGCCGCCGCCAAGGCCGGATTGGAAGGTTTTGGTCGTGCGCTGGCTCGCGAAGTCGGGTCGCGGGCGATCACTGTGAACGCGGTGGCGCCGGGCTTCATCGATACCGACATGACCCGTGAACTGCCGGAAGCTCAGCGCGATGCGCTGTTGACGCAGATTCCGCTGGGCCGTCTGGGGCAGGCAGAGGAGATTGCAAAAGTAGTCGCTTTCCTCGCTTCCGATGGCGCAGCCTACGTCACAGGAGCTACTATCCCTGTGAACGGCGGTATGTAC
This sequence comes from Pseudomonas sp. LPB0260, assembly GCF_013388395.1. Lineage (NCBI taxonomy): Bacteria > Pseudomonadati > Pseudomonadota > Gammaproteobacteria > Pseudomonadales > Pseudomonadaceae > Pseudomonas > Pseudomonas sp. LPB0260. The sequence goes on from NZ_CP058247.1 coordinate 2,904,559, forward strand.
ATGAGCTGAATGTGACGGATTCCTTGGGAAAACTGTCATAGACGCTGTCTAGAATCCGATATGAAGCTGCAACAGGTTTATAGACAGATCGTTGAAGTGTTCCTGAGGGCACCCCGGCATTCAGCTTGAAATGCTAAAAACCCTTTCTATACACTTGGCCGCAGACCAGCTGCCTGGATTTGTCCAATAGGAGTGAAAACAAGGTATGAGCACCATCGAAGAACGCGTCAAGAAAATCGTTGCCGAGCAACTTGGCGTCAAAGAAGAGGAAGTCACCAATAGCGCTTCCTTCGTCGAAGACCTGGGTGCCGACTCTCTTGACACCGTTGAGCTGGTGATGGCTCTCGAAGAGGAATTCGAGACCGAGATCCCGGACGAGCAAGCTGAGAAGATCACCACCGTTCAGGAAGCTATCGATTACGTGACTGCGCACGCGCAATAAGCGAATCGTCGATTCCCGACTTGGAAAAGCCGCACGCCTTCATCGGGCGTGCGGCTTTTCTTTAAGCGCATCGCAGGCGTTGTAAAACCGCACAAGAGGAGATTGCTGTGTCGCGTAGACGCGTCGTGGTTACCGGTATGGGCATGGTCTCACCGCTGGGTAACGATGTGCCGAGCAGCTGGCAGGGCATTTTGGCCGGGCGCAGTGGCATCGGCCTGATCGAGCACATGGACCTGTCGGCCTATTCCACCCGCTTCGGCGGCTCGGTAAAAGGCTTTGACGTCGAGCAGTACCTGTCGGCCAAAGAGGCTCGCAAGCTCGATCTATTCATTCAGTACGGCCTGGCGGCCAGTTTTCAGGCGGTGCGCGATTCCGGCCTGGAAGTGACCGATGCCAACCGCGAGCGCATCGGCGTCGCGCTCGGCTCCGGCATCGGCGGTCTTACCAACATCGAGAACAGCTGCAAGGCGCTGCATGAGCAGGGGCCGCGGCGGATTTCGCCGTTCTTCGTGCCCGGTTCGATCATCAATATGATTTCCGGCTTTCTGTCGATCCATCTGGGTCTGCAGGGGCCCAACTACGCCATTGCCACGGCATGCACCACCGGTACCCACTGCATCGGCATGGCAGCGCGCAACATCGCCTATGGCGAAGCCGACGTGATGGTGGCAGGCGGCGCAGAGATGGCCGCCTGCGGTCTGGGTATCGGCGGTTTCGCCGCGGCGCGCGCGCTGTCGACGCGCAACGACGAGCCGACCAAGGCCAGCCGTCCCTGGGACAAGGATCGTGACGGTTTCGTCCTGTCCGATGGCGCCGGCACCCTGGTACTGGAAGAGTTGGAGCATGCCAAGGCACGGGGCGCGACCATCTACGCCGAGCTTATCGGCTTCGGCATGAGCGGCGATGCCTTCCATATGACCTCGCCGCCGGAAGATGGCGCCGGCGCGGCGCGCTGCATGGCCAACGCCCTGCGCGATGCCGGGCTCGATGGCAGTCAGGTGCAGTACATCAACGCCCATGGCACTTCGACTTCGGCGGGCGACAAGGCTGAGGTGGCGGCGATCAAGTCGGTATTCGGCGAGCACGCCCACCAGCTGGCCGTCAGCTCGACCAAGTCGATGACCGGCCACCTGCTCGGCGCAGCCGGGGCGGTGGAGGCGATCTTCAGCGTGCTGGCGCTGCGCGACCAAGTCGCACCGCCGACCATCAATCTGGATCAGCCGGACGAGGGCTGTGACCTCGACTTCGTGCCGCACCAGGCCAAGGCGATGGACATCGACGTGGTTCTTTCCAACTCCTTCGGCTTCGGTGGTACCAACGGCTCGCTGGTGTTCCGCCGGTTCGCCGGTTGATGCTGAGCTGGGTCGACGGGCGCCCGGCCGAGCTGCTTTCCGTAAGGGATCGCGGCCTGGCCTACGGCGATGGTTTGTTCGAAACCATCGCCGTCAGCGGCGGTACGCCTAGATTGCTTGATCGCCACCTGGCGCGCCTGGCCGATGGCTGCGCGCGTCTGCGGCTGCCGTTCGATGGGGCGGTGCTGCGCGGGGAGCTGCTGGCCTTCAGTCGTCAGCTGGACGAGGGCGTGGCCAAGCTGATCCTCACTCGTGGCGATGGCCTTCGCGGCTACGCACCGCCGCAGCCGGCCTCAGTGCGGCGTATCCTGCTGGGCAGTGCGAAGCCGGTCTACCCGAGCCAGCATGCCGAACTGGGTGTACGCCTGTTCTCGTGCGCGACGCGTCTGGCCGAGCAGCCACTGCTGGCCGGCCTGAAGCACCTCAATCGCCTGGAACAGGTGCTTGCGCGGGACGAGTGGCAGGATGCCGAGCACGCCGAGGGCCTGATGCAGGATGGGGCCGGACGGGTGATCGAGGGGGTGTTCAGCAACCTGTTCATTTGCAAGGGCGGCGCGCTGCTGACGCCTGACTTGTCGCGCTGCGGGGTCGCCGGCGTGATGCGTGCGGAGCTGCTGGCGCAGGCCGATGCCCTCGGCATACGCTGCGAGGTGCGCGATATCGCGCTTGGCGAATTGCTGGGTGCCGACGAAGTCTTCCTCTGCAACAGCCTCTACGGAGTATGGCCGGTACGGGCGCTGCTCGAGCGCGACTGGTCGGTAGGCCCGCTCACCCGTAAACTGCAGGCCATAGCCCGCGATCTACTGGACTGCTGATCTGTGATACGCAAGATATTGTTGCTGCTCGAGGCCGGCGTTTTGCTGGCCGGCTTGCTGGTCGTCTTTGCTGCCTGGCAGCAGCACGCGGCGCTGCAGCAGCCGCTGCAGCTGAGTGAGGAGCGCCTGCTCGAGGTGCCTAGCGGTTCGACGCCGGGCGGCGTGCTCAATCGCCTGCAGGCCGAAGGGGTGCTGGAAGATGCCTTCTGGCTGCGGCTCTACTGGCGCTTCAACCTGCGCGGACATCCCCTGCACAGCGGCGAGTACCGTCTGGCCCCCGGCCAAACGGTGAATGACATGTTGCTGCAATGGCGCCGCGGGGACGTGGTGCAGTACAGCCTGACCCTGGTGGAGGGCTGGAACTTTCGCCAGGTACGTGCCGCCTTGGAGCGTGCCGACAAGCTCGAGTCGAGTCTGGCCGGCTTGAGCGATGAGCAATTGATGGAGCGCCTCGGGCTGCCCGGGGTCAATCCCGAGGGCCGCTTCTTTCCCGATACCTATCGCTATGTGCGCGGTACCAGTGACCTGGATCTGCTCAAGCAGGCCTATGCGCGCCTGCAGCAGGTGCTGGCCGAGGAGTGGCAGGGGCGGGCCGATGGGCTGCCCTATAGCGAGCCTTACGACGCCTTGATCATGGCCTCGATGATCGAGAAGGAGACCGGCGTGCCCGAGGAGCGCGGCGCTATCGCCGGGGTGTTCGTCCGCCGCCTGCGCAGCGGCATGCGCCTGCAGACCGACCCGACGGTGATCTACGGCCTGGGCGAGCGCTACAACGGCAAGCTGTCGCGAGCCCATTTGCGTGAGGCTACCCCCTACAACACCTACATGATCGACGGCATGCCGCCGACGCCTATCGCCCTGGTCGGGCGCGAGGCGATCCATGCGGCATTGCATCCGGTGCCGGGCAGCAGCCTGTATTTCGTGGCCCGTGGCGACGGCAGCCATGCTTTCTCCGATACCCTTGAGGCGCACAATCGAGCGGTGCGCGCCTACCAGCTCAATCGACGCGCGGACTATCGCTCCAGTCCCGCACCTGCACAGTCAAGCAACCATAAGGACGCCCCGTGAGCGGTTTGTTTATTACCCTGGAAGGTCCGGAAGGGGCAGGCAAGAGCACCAATCGCGAGTACCTGGCGGCGCGTCTGGCGGAGCAGGGGATCGAGGTGCTGCTGACTCGCGAGCCTGGCGGCACGCCGCTGGCCGAGCGAGTGCGCGAGCTGCTGCTGACGCCGAGCGATGAGCCGATGGCCGCAGACACCGAGCTGCTCCTGGTGTTCGCCGCGCGCGCGCAGCACCTGGCCCAGGTCATTCGCCCGGCCCTGGCGCGCGGCTGCGTGGTGCTCTGCGACCGCTTTACCGACGCCACCTATGCCTACCAGGGCGGCGGCCGTGGCCTGTCCGAGGCGCGGATCGCCGTGCTCGAAGACTTCGTCCAGGGGCCACTGCGCCCGGACCTGACCCTGGTTTTCGACTTGCCGATCGAGGTCGGCCTGGCGCGCGCCGCTGCGCGGGGGCGCCTGGACCGTTTCGAGCAGGAGGGGGGCACCTTCTTCGAGGCGGTGCGCCAGACCTACCTGCGTCGCGCCGAAGCGGCGCCGCAGCGCTATCGAATCCTCGATGCCGCGCAGCCGCTGAGCCAGGTGCAGCAAAGCCTGGACGTCCTGCTTCCGCAGATCGTGGAGCTGTGCCGTGGCTGAGGCCTATCCCTGGCAGGACGCGTTGTGGCAGCAGCTGGCCGGTCGTACCCAGCATGCCCATGCCTACCTGCTGCTGGGGCCCGCCGGGATCGGCAAGCGCGCCCTCGCCGAGCGCCTGATGGCGCGCCTGCTGTGCCAGCAGCCCGCCGGGCTGGAGGCCTGTGGCCAGTGCAAAGGCTGCCACCTGCTGGCGGCCGGCAGTCATCCGGATATGTTCGAGCTTAAGCCGAGCGGGGACAAGAAGAGCGTCGGCGTGGACGATGTCCGTGAGCTGATCGGCTTCGTCAACAAGACCGCGCAGCTGAGCGGGCGCAAGGTCGTGATGGTCGCCGAGCCGCCTGCCGAAGACATGACCCTGGCCGCATCCAACGCCCTGCTCAAGAGCCTGGAGGAGCCCTCTGGCGACACCGTGCTGCTGTTGCTCAGCCATCAGCCAAGCCGGTTGTTGCCGACCATCAAGAGCCGTTGCGTGCAGCAGGCCTGCCCGTTGCCTGATCCGGCGACCAGCCTGGCCTGGTTGGCGCAGGCGCTGCCGGAGTGCGACGAGCAGGAGTGTCGCGAGCTGCTGGTCCTGGCCGCGGGCTCGCCACTGACCGCGCGCGCCCTGCAGCAGCAAGGGGTGCGCGAGCAGCGCGCCCTGGTGGTCGAGGGGGTGAAGAAGCTGCTCAAGCAGCAGGCTGCCGCCAGCCAGTTGGCCGAGGCCTGGAAGGCCTTGCCGATGCCCATGCTGCTCGACTGGTTCTGCGACTGGGCGCAGCTGATGTTGCGTTATCAGCTGACCCGCGACGAGCAGGGGCTGGGGCTCGATGACATGCGCAAGGTGGTGCAGTACCTGGCGGAGAAGACCCCGCAAGCCAAGGTACTGGCCATGCAGGACTGGCTGCTGCAGCAGCGCCAGAAAGTGCTGGGCAAGGCCAACTTGAACGGCGTGCTGCTTCTCGAAGCGCTGCTGGTACAGTGGGCAAGCCTGCCCGGACCGGGCTAGAATCGGCCATTGAGTAATGAAGCCAGGAATGCCGCATGAGCTTGCCACCTAACTTGGGCCCGCGTAATGGAATCTTGTCTCTGACCATCAAGGACAAGTCCGTGCTCTATGCCGCCTACATGCCGTTCATCAAGAATGGCGGGCTGTTTATTCCGACCAACAAGAGTTACAAGCTTGGCGACGAAGTATTCATGCTGCTCAACCTGATGGATGAGCCGGAGAAGATTCCGGTCGCCGGCAAGGTGGTCTGGATCACCCCGAAGGGGGCTCAGGGCAACCGAGCGGCCGGTGTCGGCGTGCAATTCAACGAGGGTGACAACACCGCCCGCAACAAGATCGAGACCTACCTCGCGGGAGCGCTGAAGTCGGACCGCCCGACCCACACCATGTGACCCGCTGTCTTTCCATCCGGGCTTCGGAGCCCGCGGTGCCTGCTCTGGCATCGCTGTTCAAGTGATTGTTATCCATGCTGGTAGATTCCCACTGTCATCTCGACCGCCTCGATCTGGCCGCCCATGAGGGTTCGCTCGACGCGGCGCTGGCGGCTGCGCGCGGGCGCGGCGTCGGCCATTTTCTTTGCATCGGCGTGAGCGCCGACAACGCCGCGGCGGTCAAGGGCCTGGCCGAGCGATATGCCGATGTCGACTGCTCGGTGGGCGTCCACCCGCTGGACCTGCAGCCCGGCGCGGCGCCTGCCCTGGAGTGGTTGTTGGCCGAGTTGAATCACCCGCATGTGGTGGCCATCGGCGAGACCGGCCTGGACTATCACTACGAGCCGCAAGCCGCGCAGGCGCAGCAGCAGGCCTTTCGCCTGCACTTGCAGGCCGCCCAGGTCACCGGCAAGCCGGTCATCGTGCACACCCGCGAGGCCCGCGCCGACACGCTGGCGCTGCTGCGCGAGGCGGCCTTGTCGCAGGCCGGGGTGCTGCACTGCTTTACCGAGGATTGGGATATGGCCAGGGCGGCGCTCGATCTGGGGTTCTATATCTCCCTGTCCGGCATCGTCACCTTTCGCAATGCCGAGGCCCTGCGCGAGGTCGCCCGGCAGGTGCCAGCGGACCGCTTGCTGGTGGAAACCGACTCCCCCTACCTGGCGCCGGTTCCGCATCGTGGCAAGCCGAACCTGCCGGAGTATGTGCGTGACGTGGCCGAGTACCTGGCGCTGCTGCGTGGGGTGAGCTTCGAGACCCTGGCGGAGCAGACCACGGCCAATTTCAAGCGGCTGTTCCCGTTGGCGCGCGTCGCTTAGCGCGGCACCTGGGCCATGGGGACGGAATTCGGGACAAAAAAAACCCGGGTTCTGGGGGATGAATCCGGGTTAAGACCATTAGGAGTAAATCAAGGTACGCGGTCCACGGTACCTTGCCTGGCGGGGCACTTGGGGGGAGATGCCGCGCACCAGTACTCCTTAGTATTGGCGAAGATTCCCGATCGTCCACCCTGGTTCGCCGCGTTTTTAAACAGTTTTGGAATACTCGGGTAGCTGCTGAGTCCTCAACCTGCTGCAAGCCGGCGCAGCAGCTGCAAGGTTTCCTCGATTATCCGCGCTTCACTGTAGAAGTGTGGTGACAGGCGAATGCCCCCGCCACGCTGGGCGCAGATCACTTGTTCGTGCCTGAGGCGTTCGTACAGCGCCTGATTGTCCCAGCCAGCCAGGCTGAAGGTGACGATGCCGGCGCGCCGCGCAGGGTTGCGCGGGCTGTGCAGGCTGACGCCGGGCTGTGCCTCGAGGCCATCGAGCAGCCATTGCACCCGCTCCTGCAGCGCTTTGCCCACTTCGTCCATGCCGACTTCCTCGAGCAGTGACAGGCTGGCCTCCAGGGCCGTGGCGCCAAGCAGGTTCGGGCTGCCGCATTCGAAGCGCCGGGCGCTCGTGGCGACTTGCCAATCCTGGCGCTGGTAGTCGCCGGGATGCTCGAGCATGTGCCAGCCGTACTCGTGGAGTTTCAGCTGCTCGCGCAGCTCGCTGCGGCAGTAGAAGGCGCCCAGGCCTTCCGGGCCGAGCAGCCATTTGTGGCCATCGGCCATGGCGAAGTCGCACTGATAGCGCCTTACGTCGAAGGGTAGGGCGCCGAGTTGTTGGATGGCATCGATGCAGAACAGTACGCCACGCTCTCGGCAGCCATGGCCGAGGCGCTCCAGATCCAGGCGCAGTCCGCTGGCGTATTGCACCGCACTGATCGACAGCAGGCGGGTGCGCGGACCGCAGGCGGCGAGCAGGGCGGTTTCCGGGTCGCCCTGGTGCAGCTCGACCTGGATCACCTCCACTCCCTGCGGTTTGAGCGCTTCCCAGACTACCCGGTTGGAGGGGAACTCCTCGTTGCTGATCACCACCTGGTCGCCGCTTCTCCACTCCAGGCCAAAGGCCACGAACGACAGGGCTTCGGAGGTGTTCTTGACCAGCGCGATGTCATCTGTGCTCGGCGCGTTGAGCAACCGTGCCAGGCGTTCGCGCAGGTTGCTCTCGAGCTTTAGCCAGGCCGGGTAGTCGCGCGCACCGACCTGGGCGTTCTGTTCGGCGAAACGCTGGACCGCCGCCACGGCGCGCTGTGGCCAGGGGGCGACGGCGGCGTGGTTGAGGTAGCGCAGCTCGGCTATCTGGGGGAATTCTTCTCGAATGGCGTACATGGTCGGATGATCCGTGCAATTTGGCGCTAAACAGGCATAATAGCCGGCTTCGATTTTCGACTCCTTAGTCCCTTTATGCAGAAAGAACCCCGTAAGGTCCGTGAGTTTCGCCGCCGCGAACAGGAAATTCTCGATACCGCGCTGAAATTGTTCCTCGAGCAGGGCGAAGACAGCGTGACCGTCGAGATGATTGCCGACGCGGTCGGAATCGGCAAAGGCACCATCTACAAGCACTTCAAGTCCAAGGCGGAGATCTACCTGCGCCTGATGCTCGACTACGAGCGTGACTTGAACGAGCTGTTCCACTCTGCCGATGTGGATCGCGACAAGGAGGCGTTGTCGCGCGCCTACTTCGAGTTCCGCATGCGCGACCCGCAGCGCTATCGGTTGTTCGACCGCCTGGAGGAAAAGGTGGTCAAGGGCAATCAGGTGCCGGAGATGGTCGAGCAGCTGCACAAGATCCGGGCGTCCAACTTCGAGCGTCTGACCCTGTTGATCAAGGGGCGCATCGCCGAGGGCAAGCTGGAAGACGTGCCGCCTTACTTCCACTACTGCGCTGCCTGGGCTCTGGTGCATGGTGCTGTGGCGCTGTACCACTCGCCGTTCTGGAGCAACGTGCTGGAAGATCAGGAAGGTTTCTTCCAGTTCCTCATGGATATCGGCGTGCGCATGGGTAACAAGCGCAAGCGCGACGGCGAACAGCCGCTAGCCTGACGTTATTCGGCTGGTCAATAACGCTTGTGGTGCGGGTGCCCGCATGGCTTGCGGCGATATACTCGAGGCTATCAATCGCCGGAGTCGTTCATGATCGTTGATCGCCAAGGCAGACGCTTTCGCAACTTGCGCATCAGTCTGACCGCTGCCTGCAATTACGCCTGCACCTACTGCGTCCCGGATGGCAAGCGTCTGGTCGCCGCCCAGGATGAGCTGAGCGCCGAGGCCATGGTGCGAGGCGTCGCCTACCTGATCGAGGCGGCCGGTATCGAGCGGTTGCGCATCACCGGTGGCGAGCCCCTGGTCAGCCCGAAGCTGGAGCCCTTTCTGCGTGGCATCGGCGGCCTTGGCCTGGAGGACATCAGTCTGACCAGCAACGGCCAGCTGCTCTCGCGCAAGTTGCCGCTGCTGGTGGAGAGCGGCATCCGCCGCCTCAATTTGTCTCTCGATACCCTGGATGCCGGCGCCTTTCGGGCGATCGCCCGCGGCGGTGACCTGGCCACCGTGCTGGCGGGCATGGACGAGGCGCGAGCGGCCGGGCTGAAGATCAAGGTCAACATGGTGCCGTTGCGCGGGCAGAACCTCGATCAGGTCCTGCCGATGCTCGAATACTGTTTGGAGCGTGGCTTCGAGCTGCGCTTCATCGAGCTGATGCGCATGGGCCACCTGGCACGTGACGGCAACGGCTTCCTGCAGCGGTTCGTCGGGCTGGCGGAGTTGCTGGCGATGATCGACGAGCGTCATGACTTCGTCCAGGCCGATGCGCCGGTGGATGCAACGGCCCTGCGCTACGAGATTCCCGGCCTGGGTTACTTTGGCGTCATCGCCAACGAGAGCGTGCCCTTCTGCCGGACCTGCTCGCGCCTGCGACTGTCGTCGACCGGTTGGCTGCATGGTTGCCTGTCATCGAGCAATCGCCACTACGTCGGCGATCTGTTGGACAAGCCGCGCCATCAGGCGCTGCCGGCGCTGCAGCGGCTGCTGGTCAAGGCGCTTGGCGACAAGCAGGAGCTTGCCTTCTCCGGCGGTGCGACGGTGATGAAGATCATCGGCGGCTGAGCCGCGCGTCTGGCGCCTGCTTGTCCGGGCAGTAGAAGCCTGGCGGCAGTTGTGGCGTGGTTTCTGCATCGCTCGGCCATCTGACGATTTTTTGTCACCCGGACGGGAGAGGTGCAATGCGATTCCTGATGCTTACGCTGGCGCTGCTGGCCTTGGCCGGCTGCATGAAGGTCAGCGACCTGGCCGATGGCGCCGAATACCACCTGCGTGATGCCGGCATACTCGATCACGGGCGGACCGAGCGCATGGCCTCGCGTCGCTTGCAGCAGGACTCCTTTATCTATATCGCCCAGGGGCATTTCGTCCCGCCGGGTCACGGCTATCCGAGGCCCAATGTGATTGCCGAGGAGGCGTTCAACGGCTTCGTCCAGTACTTCCCCATGGTGCGTCGTGCCCGCAATCCGGCCGGCCTCGAGGAGGCCATGGCGCAAGCGCGTACGGCGGGCGCGCACTACCTGCTCTACAGTCGTTTCGCCTATAGCGATGATCGCATCGGCACCGCGGACGAGTGGGCCGATCAGGAGGCGCTGGATCGCCTCGGCACCGACCGCAGCGTGATTCAATTGATGCTGATCGAAACCAATACGCGCTTTTTGGTGGATACTGCCCGCATTCGCAGTCGTGGTGGTTTCCTGACCTTCTACGACGCGCAACCGCAAGACCTGATCGGCCCGCCGCTGCGCGACTATGCCCGCAGCCTGCTCGGTGTCGGTCGTTGAGGAGCTTTGATGAGCGATTCAGGCAAGGCCGGCGACCTGCTGGCACAGATTCCCAAGTCCGATAAGCCGGGCCTGCCGCCGGTTCACCTGTGGAATCCGGACTTCTGTGGCGACATCGACATGCGCATCGCCCGGGACGGCAGCTGGTTCTATATGGGTACGCCGATCGGCCGCAAACCGATGGTCAGGCTGTTCTCAACCATCATCCGTCGCGATGGCGATGACTATTTCCTAGTCACTCCGGTGGAGAAGGTCGGCATCCAGGTCGATGATGCGCCCTTCGTGGCGGTTACCTTGCGAGTAGAGGGGGAGGGGGAGCGGCAGGCGCTGTACTTCACCACCAATGTCGAGGATGAGGTTCTGGCCGGGGCGGAGCACCCGCTGCGGGTGGAGCTGGATGCCGCGACGCAGGAGCCTGCACCCTACGTGCATGTGCGCGCGAACCTGGAGGCGCTGGTGCATCGCAACGTGTTCTACCAGTTGGTCGAGCTGGCGGTACCTCGGGAGATCGACGGCCAGACCTGGCTGGGGGTGTGGAGCGCGGGTTCGTTCTTTCCACTCGGCCCGCAGCCGGATTAGTCGCGGGCTGTTGGCGGATAAAGAAAAGGCTCCCGAGGGAGCCTTTTTTGCGTGTTACATGTTGGGGTAGTTCGGCCCGCCGGTGCCCTCGGGGGCTACCCAGGTGATGTTCTGGGCGGGGTCCTTGATGTCGCAGGTCTTGCAGTGCACGCAGTTCTGCGCGTTGATCTGGAACTTCTTCTCGCCGTCTTCCTGGGTGACGATTTCGTACACCCCAGCCGGGCAGTAGCGCTGCGCCGGCTCGTCGTACAGCGGCAGGTTCTTGCTCAGCGGAATGCTCGGGTCGGTGAGCTTCAGGTGGCAGGGTTGTTCCTCTTCATGGTTGGTGTTGGAGAGGAATACCGAGCTGAGCTTGTCGAAGCTGAGTTTGCCGTCGGGCTTGGGGTAGCTGATTTTCTGAGCTTCTGCTGCCGGCTTCAGGCAGGCATGATCCGGCTTGGTGTCGTGCAGGGTGAAGGGGATCTTGCCGCCGAAGATGTTCTGATCCAGCCAGTTGACGCCGCCGCCGACAATGGCGCCGAACTTGTGGATGGCCGGGCCGAAGTTGCGGCTGCGGAACAGTTCGTCATACAGCCAGCTGGCCTTGAAGGCCTCGACATAGCCGGTCAGCTCATCGCCACCTTCACGGCCGGCGAACAGGGCGTCAGCCAGCGCGTCGGCGGCGAGCATGCCGGATTTCATGGCGGTGTGGCTGCCCTTGATCTTGGCGAAGTTCAGGGTGCCGAGGTCGCAACCGATCAGTGCGCCGCCGTTGAAGACCATCTTCGGCAGCGAGTTGAGGCCGCCCTTGCAGATGGCGCGGGCACCGTAGGCCACGCGCTTGCCGCCTTCCAGATACTGGGCGACCACCGGGTGGTGCTTGTAGCGCTGGAACTCGTCGAACGGCGACAGGTGCGGGTTGCTGTAGGACAGGTCGACGATCAGGCCGACGACCACCTGGTTGTTCTCCAGGTGATAGAGGAAGGAGCCGCCGGTGTTCTCGGTGCCCATGATGTCCAGCGGCCAGCCGGCGGTGTGCACGACCAGGCCCTGCTCATGCTTGGCCGGGTCGATATCCCAGATTTCCTTGATACCGATGCCGTAATGCTGGGCGTCGGCCTCTGAGTCCAGGTTGAATTTGTTGATCAGCTGCTTGCCGATATGGCCGCGGCAGCCTTCGGCGAACAGGGTGTACTTGGCCCGCAGTTCCATGCCCGGGGTGTAGTAGCCTTCTTTCGGGTTGCCTTCGCGATCCACACCCAGATCGCCGGTGAGGATGCCGTAGACCGAGCCTTGCTCATTGATCAGGGCTTCCTGGGCGGCGAAGCCTGGGTAGATTTCTACGCCGAGGTTCTCGGCCTGCTGGGCCAGCCAGCGGCACAGGTTGCCCAGGGAGATGATGTAGTTGCCTTCGTTGTGCATGGTCTTGGGCACAAAGAAGTCGGGAATGCGGGTGCCCTTCTCGGCATCACGCAGCAGGTAGATGTCGTCGCGCTTGACCGGGGTGTTCAGCGGGGCACCCAGCTCTTTCCAGTCGGGGAACAGCTCGTTCAGGGCGCGGGGCTCGAACACCGCGCCGGAGAGGATATGTGCACCGACTTCCGAGCCTTTCTCGACCACGCAGACGCTGATTTCCTTACCCGCTTCGGCGGCTTTCTGCTTCAGTCGGCAGGCGGCGGACAATCCGGCAGGGCCGGCGCCGACGATGACGACGTCGAACTCCATAAATTCGCGTTCCACAGGCTATCTCCTACTCAAAGGCTCTCTAATTTTATTTGAGGATCAGGCTCGTTCCCCGGGCCAAGCGCGGGCATTATATCTACACCCTCTGGTCGGTCCAATACAAACGTTTGTTTGAATTTTCTGTAGGACTGGTAGAATCTTACTACATCGCAGATGCCTGACCGGCCCGTTGTATTGACCGGACTGGGTCGCGCGGTCAAGATACGGGCGGTTTGCGCCCGCCGTCTGGGCTGGAGAGCGGTTCCGGCCGACTCGCATCACCCGCCATGTTCGCTTTGGCGACATCCTTATTCACCGGAGAGTAACGAGGAATCCATGAAGGTTCTTGTAGCTGTCAAACGAGTGGTCGACTACAACGTCAAGGTTCGCGTGAAGGCGGACAACAGCGGCGTTGATCTTGCCAACGTCAAGATGTCGATGAACCCCTTCTGCGAAATCGCCGTGGAAGAAGCCGTACGCCTGAAAGAGAAGGGCGTGGCGAGTGAGATCGTCGTCGTGTCGATCGGCCCGACCGCAGCTCAAGAGCAGCTGCGTACCGCCCTGGCCCTGGGCGCAGATCGCGCCATCCTGGTCGAGTCCAGCGACGAGCTGAACTCGCTGGCCGTGGCCAAGCTGCTCAAGGCAGTGGCCGACAAGGAGCAGCCGCAGCTGGTGATCCTCGGCAAGCAGGCCATCGACAGCGACAACAACCAGACCGGCCAGATGCTCGGCGCCCTGACCGGCTTCGCCCAGGGCACCTTCGCCTCCAAGGTCGAAGTGGCTGGCGACAAGGTCAACGTGACCCGTGAAATCGACGGCGGCCTGCAGACCGTCGCGCTGAACCTGCCGGCGATCGTCACCACCGACCTGCGCCTGAACGAGCCGCGTTACGCGTCGCTGCCGAACATCATGAAAGCCAAGAAGAAGCCGCTGGAAGTCGTAACCCCGGCTGATCTGGGTGTCGCCACTGCTTCCACCGTGAAGACCCTGAAAGTCGAAGCGCCTGCTGCCCGCAGCGCTGGCATCAAGGTCAAGTCCGTGGCTGAACTGGTCGAGAAACTGAAGAACGAGGCGAAGGTAATCTAAATGACTATCCTGGTTATCGCTGAACACACCAATGCCGCCCTGGCGCCTGCCACTCTGAACACCGTTGCGGCCGCTCAGAAAATCGGTGGTGACATTCACGTGCTGGTTGCCGGCGCCGCCTGTGGTGCTGCTGCCGAAGCCGCCGGTAAGATCGCCGGCGTAGCCAAGGTGCTGGTCGCCGACAACGCCGCTTTCGCTCACCAGCTGCCGGAAAACGTCGCGCCGCTGGTAGCCGAGCTGGGTGCCGGCTACAGCCACATCCTGGCTGCCGCTACCAGCAACGGTAAGAACATCCTGCCGCGCGTAGCCGCCCAGCTGGACGTCGACCAGATCTCCGAGATCATCGCCGTCGAAAGCGCCGACACCTTCAAGCGCCCGATCTATGCCGGCAACGCCATCGCCACCGTGCAATCCAGTGCCGTCATCAAGGTGATCACCGTGCGCGCCACCGGTTTCGACCCGGTCGCCGCCGAAGGCGGCTCCGCTGCCGTGGAAGCCGTCGGCGCTGGCAGCGATGCTGGCAAGTCGGCCTTCGTGGGTGAAGAGCTGGCCAAGTCCGATCGTCCGGAGCTGACCGCAGCCAAGATCGTCGTGTCCGGCGGCCGCGGCATGCAGAACGGCGACAACTTCAAGCACCTCTACGCCCTGGCTGACAAGCTCGGCGCCGCGGTCGGTGCCTCGCGCGCCGCAGTGGATGCCGGCTTCGTGCCGAACGACATGCAGGTCGGTCAGACCGGCAAGATCGTCGCCCCGCAGCTGTACATCGCCGTCGGCATCTCCGGTGCGATCCAGCACCTGGCCGGCATGAAGGACTCCAAGGTGATCGTCGCGATCAACAAGGACGAGGAGGCGCCGATCTTCCAGGTGGCCGATTACGGCCTGGTCGCCGACCTGTTCGAGGCCATTCCGGAGCTGGAGAAGCTGGTTTAAACCACTTCTTCTCGTGCTACAAAAAACCCGCTCCTAGAGCGGGTTTTTTGTTGTTCAGCCAAGTAGCGCTACGGAAGCGCTCGGGCGTCTGCTGCGCCTTCGTCCGGACGCGTCGTGCTCCGCAAGAATGCCTGGTAATGCTCGGCGGTGTCCTGTGGGCGCTCGATCATCGGCGCGTGGCCGCAGTCCTTCATGATTACCACGCTTGGCTTCGGCAGCAATGGCCGCATTACCTCGATGCTGGAGACATCCAGCACGCGGTCACGGTCGCCCCACAGCAGCAGGGTCGGCGCCTGGATCTTCGGCAGTTCCGGCTCCAGCGGAATATAGCGCTCGACCAGCTGATCGAAGATTCGGCGGTAGTGCTCGCTGTTGGCGCTGGCGCGTTCGCCCAGGTGTTCCTTGAGGTGGAGGGGGAGTAAGGGCGGCTCGACGAAGACGAAGTCGAGCAGGCGCTCGAAGTCCCCCGGCTTCTCGACGATCAGCGGATTACCGGTACCGCTCTCCAGGCGCTGAATCAGCTCGCTCTTCTGCGGCGCACTGACTCCGGCGTTGTCGAACAGCGCCAGAGAGAGCACCTGCTGCGGATAGCGAGCGGCATAGAGCGCGGCAATGTGGCCGCCCATGGAGTTGCCGATCAGGTGCAGGCGATCGACCCCTAGTGCCTTGACGAAGCTGGCGACCCGCTCGGCCTGGGTGCCGACGTCATAGCTGGCGAGCGGCTTGCTGCTGTCGCCGAAGCCGGGAAGGTCCATGGCTATCACCTGGTAGCCTTCGCTCAGATGGCGGGCGAAGCGCAACCAGTTGTCCTTGTCGGCCGCGAAACCGTGGATCATCAGGATGGTTTCAGCGTCGCGCGGACCGCCGCGGTAGTAATGAATGCTAAGATCCGCGACCTCCATGCGCTCGTGGGACAGGCCGGCGGCCTGTTGCTCAAGCCACAGCACGCTGGCCAGCAGGGTAGCGGGAAAGGCATAGAACACCCCGGCCGCCGCGCCGACCAGCAGCAGGAGAGCGAGAAAGAGTTTTTTCATTGCATGTCCTTATCGCGAATTATTATTGCGCTGTCGCTAAGCTAGCATGGAAGCACGCGCCTGGCCTGCAGCCGCTGTGGGCGGGCCATCGAACGATCAACCGAGACCCATCGAATGCTCGAACGTCCTTTTCTCAAGTCCTGCCTGTTGCTCGTCGCCTTGCTGGCGATGCCAGCCCTGGCGCCCGCGGCCGGCAAATGTGAGCGTCTGGTCGCCACCGGTCATCCCGATTACCCTCCCTTCAGTTGGCGCGACCCGCAGAATCCGAAGCAGCTGATCGGTGCGCAGGCCGACCTGCTGGCCAGGCTGGGCAAGGAGCTGGGGGTGAACATCGAGGTGCTCTACAGCAGTACCTGGGACAAGGCCCTGGATGAGGTTCGCAGCGGGCGGATCGATCTGCTGGCTGGCGCGAGCCTGACGCTGGCCGAGCTGGAAAGCATGGATTACGTGCACCCGGCGGTGTTCAGCCGTGCCGAGGTGGTCTGGGTGCGCAATATCGCCAGCTTTCCCTATATCGAGTGGGCCGACCTGCGCGAACGTCGTGGCGCGTCCGTCGGCAAGCCTTTCGGGCCAGTCTTCGACGACTATGCCAAGGCGCACTTGAGCCTGGAGCAGGGCGGCAATCTGACCCAGCTGTTGCAGAAGCTGATGCTCGGCGAGGTCGACTACGTCATTCATGAGCGCGAGCCGGCGCAGGCGTTGGCCCTGACCCTGGGTCTGCAGGACGATCTGCTGACCCTGAGTCCGCCCATCCGCAGCGAAGGGCTGCACCTTGCGCTGTCGCACAACTCGGCGTGCAACGATCCCTGGTTGCGCGGACAGCTGGCGAAAAAAATGACAGAATTGGCCGCCGCCGGCGTGCCGGAAGCCTTGTTGCAGGGCAATCTGCAGCGTTGGAAGGCGCAGCAGTTGCAGCCCGCCAGCGTCCCGAATCCGTAGGAAAATCCAGTGATCAATCGATTTCTATGCGCCGTGCTGGCGCTGTTGGCCTTGACGGCTTGCGCCAATGATCCGGCGCCCACCGAGCAAATGCGCCTGAGCGAGCAGGCGGTTACCCAGGCCCGGGCCGTGGGGGCGGATGAGCAGGTGCCGGAGCTGGTCCTGGCCGAGGACAAGCTGAAGCGCGCCCAGGCCGCCATGGCCGCCGAGGCGTTCAAGGAGGCGCGGGTGCTGGCCGAGCAGGCCGAGCTGGATGCCCGCCTGGCGGAGGCCCGGGTGGTGACTGCCAAGAGCCAGGAGCAACTGAGCGAGCTGAGCAAGCGGATCAATCGTCTGCGTCGACAGTTGGGGGATCTGCAATGAAGGGGCCATTGCTGATGACCGGCGCGAGCCTGTTGCTCCTGCTGGGTGGTTGCGCCGGTTTGCAGCCGAGCGACGGCGAGGCGCTGGAGGCGGCCCGGGCGAGTTTCCAGACGGTCAAGGAGGATCCGGCCGTGCTGCGCAGCGCCGCCAAGGACGTGATCCGTGCCGGTGAGTCCCTGGCGCGTGCCGACCGCCTGTCCAGCTACTGGGGCAGTGCCGACGATGTCAGTCATTACGCCTACCTGAGCCAGCGCTACAGCGATATCGCCGCGCAGAAGAGTGTACTGGGGCTCAACCAGGAGCGCGCGGCCCGGCTCGAACTGGAACGCCAGCGCCTGCAGCTGGCGTTGCGCGAGGCCAAGCTGCTGAGTATTCAGGAGCAGAGCCACTGGCTCGAGGAGCAGATGCTCAGCCTGGCCACCACCGAGACCGAGCGCGGCCTGGTGATGACCCTGGGCGATGTGCTGTTCGATGCCGGGCACGCCGACCTCAACGTCTCGGCCAACCGTACGGTGCTCAAGCTGGTGCAGTTTCTCCAGCTCAACCCGCGCCGGGTGGTGCGGATCGAGGGCTATAGCGATAGCCGTGGCGACAAGCAGGAGAACCTCGAGCTGTCGCGGGCGCGGGCGCAGACCGTGGCCGACGTGTTGATCGACCTCGGCATCGATGCCAAGCGCATCGAGGTGCAGGGCTATGGCGAGGCCTTCCCGGTGGCCGAGAACGCCTCGGCCAAGGGCCGGGCGCGCAACCGCCGGGTCGAGATCGTCTTCTCCGACGAGCAGGGTCGCCTGGGCGCCCCTCGCTGATTGCCAGCGATCGAACCAGCCCCGGTAGCCGTCAGGCGCCGGGGCTTTTTCATGCCGGCAGCAATTAGCGCAACAGTTGTCCTTGTGGCCAATTGGTCTAATACAGTTGTTGGCTTGTCGGCATTGTCTCGGGCAGAATCCCCGTAGCTGTACCGGTACATTTTAGATGTGCCGGCTTACTGTTACGGTTCAGGCAAGCGGGAAAGCAGTCATGACCAATCTGTTGCTCTATCAGCGTATCGCTCAGCAGCTGGCGGAAGATATTCGTCGCGGCGTCTATCAGCCGGGTGAGCGCGTACCCTCCGTGCGCAAGATGAGCGCGCAGCTCAGCGTCAGCCATGCCACGGTGCTGCAGGCCTACGCCAACCTGGAGGACCAGGGCCTGATCCGCGCTCGCCCGCAGTCGGGCTTCTATGTGCACCAGACCCCCGCCCTGACCGCGCCGACTCCGGATATCGCCCGGGTCGAGCGTCCCAGCCTGGTGACCCGCAGCAGCATCATCAACCAGATCCTCACCGAGTCGCGCCGCGAAGGGGTGTTTCCCCTCGGCGCCGCGGTGCCCCATGTCGACTACCTACCGGTGCGCGCCCTGCACCAGCAACTGGCGAAGGTGACCCGCTTCCAGAGTCCTCGGGCCTTCAGCTACATGTTCAGTCCGGGTTTCGAGCCCCTGCGCCGGCAGGTGGCGATTCGGATGCGTGACGCCGGGGTGGTGGTCGACCCCTCGGAAGTGGTGATCACCCATGGCTGCGTCGATGCCCTGCAGATGTCGCTGCGCGTGTTGACCCAGCCGGGCGACCTGATTGCCGCCGAGTCGCCGACCTATTACGGCTTGCTGCAACTGGCCGATCTGCTCGGCCTGAAGGTCATCGAGATTCCCAGCGACCCGACCACCGGCATCAGCCTGGAGGCGTTGCAGCTGGCCGCCAGTCAGTGGCCGATCAAGGCCCTGGTGCTGACCGCGCGGTTGAGCAACCCGCTCGGCGGCACCATCCCCGAGGATCGCCAGAAACAGCTGCTGCGCCTGGCCGGCGACTTCGATATCAAGATCGTCGAGGACGACATCTATGGCGAACTGATGTTCGAGCAGGGACCGACCAAGTCGCTCAAGTCCCAGGACCGGGAAGGGCAGGTGGTGTATTGCTCGAGCTTTTCCAAGACCCTGTCGCCGGGCGTGCGCATCGGCTGGATAGTCGCCGGCAAGTACCAGGACGAGATCCAGCGCCTGCAGACCTTCAGCACCCACTCGGCGTGCAGCGTCACGCAGATGGCGGTGGCGGCCTATCTGGAGAATGGCGGCTACGACCGCCATCTGCGGCATATCCGCCAAGAGTACCGCAAGAACCTCAGTGCCTTCCAACTGGCGGTGCAGCAGTACTTCCCGGAAGGCACGCAGCTGAGCCGGCCCAAGGGCGGCTTCATCCTCTGGGTCAGCCTGCCGGTACGGGTCAACACCAAGGACCTGCACGTGCGCGCCCTGGAGCAGGGCATCAGCATCGCGCCGGGGCTGATCTTCAGTAACACCGAGCAGTTCAACCACTGCATCCGCCTGAACTGCGGCATCCCCTGGAACCGCGAGGCCGAGCGCGCGCTGATGACCCTCGGCCTGCTGGCCAGTCAACTGTGCCAGGAAAGCGGCAGCAGCCTATGACAGTGCCGCCGCTGTCTTAAGCCGGTCATGCTCCTCCCGGCTGCTCTAACAGGCAGTTGAAAAACCTTGGGCCGGCAGCCAGTGGATGGCAAAAACGGGCGAAAAATCGGTATTTACGCGCTGTAAATGAGCAAGTGAGTCTGTTGTTAACGCCGCAATGGCAACGCAGCTAGCTTTTCAACAGCCTGCAAAGGCCCATCCGCCGATGGGCCTTTTTTGTGGGTATTAGGAACCGTTTTATTACCTGCCCCGAGGAGTGAAATTTACAATCCCCTTCCGGGGTTCACTCCCGGTGAAGCAGGACCCAAAAGGAGCCAATGACTTGAGCAAGGAACGACGACGCATGCCGATGCCTCTCGGGGCTTATTCGCTGAACCTTTGTTTATGTTTATCGGGAGTCGCCTAGATGATCGGGCTAGGGAAGGCTTATTGCATTAAGCCCAGGGCTAAACCCTATTTGCTTGTCGCCCTGTTGCTGCTGGCCGGCTGCGACAGTGGCCAAGCACCGGCTACGAAGGCGGCCGCCGTGCCGCCCAGCGATCCGGCGGCCATGACCCCGCTGCAACGCGCCGAGGCGGGGCAGGCCTTGTGGAAGGAAAAGTGCCGCACTGTGGCCGGGGAGAAGATCTACCGAACGGTTGCGGATGTGGAGGGGTTGGTATTGCTTAAGGTGCGGCCTAAGGCAAGCGACCTCGAGTGGGCAGATCCCAATTGGCCGGGGGCGGCGTTTGCAAAGGAAGCCCGGAGGGATGAATACATCACCACTTTTCTCGGCTACGAATACGCCACTAGAACTAAGGGTGTACCAAACGAAATCACCAAGACGATGCGTGGTTATATCGAAACGGATCGCCGTCCCGGTCTTATGGATCGTCCAGGCTATCGCTATGTCGATGTAATCGATTCCGAAGATAAACAGCGGTACCGGTATGTATTGGTTCATAAGCCTAGACCTACGTCGAAGATAGGCTGGATAGATACCCTCCTAGAAAAGTCTCCTGCCCCCGACCCTACTCCACGCTATGGCGTGACCTTCGAGGACCATGTGATCCCTGAGGAACGTGCCCTGGGTGTGGCTAGTAGCACGGTCAGGGTCATCGATCTCGAGACCGATGAAGTGCTAGGGGAGATGCTGCGCTACGCCTGGAGTACTCCAGTCAGTAGCGCCAACCCTAGCCCCTGGCTAACTGCCTATCGCTGTCCAGATCATGAGGTCGGAGTCGCAGAAGCCACTCGTAAATTTGTCGATCAAGTTCTAATTCCAAGGAAGGAGCAATAAGCCATGACTGTCGTAAGCACCCTCAACATCGCCGACTACCTGAAGTACGCCAAGCCGCTCGGGGCTTGTTCGCTGAACCTTTGTTTATGTTTTTTGGAGTCGCCTAGATGATCGGGCTAGGGAAGGATTATTGCATCAAGCCCAGGGCTAAACCTCATCTGCTTTTCGCCCTGTTGCTGCTGGCCGGCTGCGACAGTGGCCAAGCACCGGCTACGAATGCGGCCGCCGTGCCGCCCAGCGATCCGGCGGCCATGACCCCGCTGCAACGCGCCGAGGCGGGGCAGGCCTTGTGGAAGGAAAAGTGCCGCACTGTGGCCGGGGAGAAGATCTACCGAACGGTGGCGGATGTGGAGGGGTTGGTGTTGCTTAAAGTGCGGCCCGAGGCAAGCGACCGCCAGTGGGCAGACCCCAATTGGCCGGGGGCGGCGTTTGCGGGTGAAGCGTACACCGATGAGTACATCAAAAGTTTCCTAGGTTATGAGCATTCACCTTTCCCCACTGGCGAGCCGGTGAGCTCTTCTTATCGCGGATATGTTAATACCGACTATCTTCCGGACAACCCAAGTAATCTTCCCGGCTACCGTTATGTCGATGTAATCGATTCTGAAGATGAACAGCGGTACCGGTATATATTGGTTCATAAGCCTAGACCTACGTCTAAGATAGGCTGGATAGATACCCTCCTAGAAAAATCTCCTGCCCCCGATCCCATTCCACGTTATGGCGTGACCTTTGAAGACCATATGATCCCCGAGGAGCGTGCCTTGGGTGTGGCCAGTAGCACGGTCAGGGTCATCGATCTCGAGACCGATGAAGTGCTGGGGGAGATGCTGCGCTACGCCTGGAGCACCCCAGCCAGTAGCGCCAACCCTAGCCCCTGGCTAACTGCTTATAAATGCCCTGGCCATGCCGTTGGTGCTGGAGCCGCAACTCGTAAATTTGTCGATCAAGTTCTTATTCCAAGGCAGGAGCACTAAACCATATATCTGGGCGGCTTAACCCGTTTCAGCAGAGGGCTGCGTCTACCTGGGTGAATGCGTTGTTTGCCTACTCAGGAGGTGCCCCATGTCGACTTACCCCGTTTTACTCAGCCGTCCCTTGGCTGCCGGTTTCGCCGCCGGTCTGTTGATTGCCCTCGGCGCTTGCAGCGCCTCCAACCCCGATGCGCAGGATCAGGCCAGCGCGCAGGCCAAGCCGGCCAGCCCCGCGTTGGCGACGGATCAGGCCGGGGCCAGCGGTCGTGGCGAGTTGCGCGAGCAGCTGGCCGCGCCTGTGGCCGAGTTGGCGCGCAAGGCCAAGGTGGAAAGCAGCGCCGCCATGCCGAGCATGGCCTATGCGCCCATGCCCAGCCCGCTTGCCGATGCTATGCCGCCGGGTTACCGCGACCAGGGCCGTGAGCAGTACCAGCAGCTCGCCGACAACCCGGTGCAGGCGGTGGCCGAGGCGCCGGTGTCGACCTTTAGCATCGACGTGGACACCGGTAGCTATGCCAATGTGCGGCGCTTCCTCAATTCCGGGCAGCTGCCGCCCAAGGATGCGGTGCGTCTGGAGGAGCTGGTCAACTACTTCCCCTATGCCTATCCGCAGCCCACCGGCGAGGTGCCCTTCGCCGTGGCAACCGAACTGGCGCAGACGCCGTGGAACTCCAACAGCCGCCTGCTGCGTATCGCCATCAAGGCCGGGGACAAGGCGCTGGCGACGCTGCCGCCGGCCAATCTGGTATTTCTGGTGGATGTCTCCGGTTCCATGGACCGCCGCGAGGGCCTGCCGCTGGTGCAGAGCACGCTGAAGTTGCTGGTCGATCAGCTGCGCGCCGAGGACAAGGTGTCGCTGGTGGTCTATGCCGGCTCAAGCAGCGTGGTGCTGGAGCCGACCGCCGGCAGCGACAAGGCCAGGATCCGCGCGGCCATCGAACAGCTGCGCGCCGGCGGCTCGACGGCGGGTGAGTCGGGTATTCAGCTGGCCTATCAGCAGGCGCAGCAGGGCTTTATTGCCGGCGGCATCAACCGCATCCTGCTGGCCACCGATGGCGACTTCAATGTCGGCATCAGCGACTTCGAGGCGCTCAAACAACTGGCCGCCGACAAGCGCAAGAGCGGGGTGTCGCTGACCACCCTGGGCTTTGGCACCGACAACTACAACGAGCGCCTGATGGAGCAGCTGGCCGACGCCGGCGACGGCAACTACGCCTATATCGACAACCTGCGCGAGGCGCGCAAGGTGCTGGTCGATCAGCTCGGCTCGACCCTGGCCACGGTCGCCAGCGACGTGAAGATCCAGGTCGAGTTCAACCCGGCCGAGGTCAGCGAATACCGTCTGCTGGGCTACGAGAACCGCGCGCTTAAGCGCGAGGATTTTGCCAACGACAAGGTCGATGCCGGCGAGATTGGCGCGGGGCATAGGGTCACCGCGCTCTATGAGGTGGTGCCGGTGGGGGCCAAGGGTTGGCTGGAGCCGCTGCGTTATCAGAACAGCGACAAGCCGGCAGGCAAGGCCGGCGAACTGGCCTGGTTGCGCATTCGCTACAAGACCCCGGGGCAGGCCAGCAGCCAGCTGCTGGAGCGGCCGATCGCGGCCGCCGAGGCGCCGGCCCTGGCCGATAGCAGCGAGGACCTGCGTTTCGCCGCGGCGGTGGCGGCCTTCGCCCAGCAGCTCAAGGGCGGCCAGTACACCGGGCGCTTTAGCCTGGCCGACAGCGCCGAGCTGGCGCGCCAGGCCAGGGGCGAGGACCGCTTCGGCCTGCGCGCCGAGTTTGTGCAGCTGGTAGAGCTGGCCCGGAGCCTGCAAACTCCAGCGGTGCTCTCCCCGCCACCCACCGCCAAGGTCGATTGAGTGTGACTGACACCCCACCTGCAAAGGTTCCTGCCGATACCGACGCCGCGTTGCTGCGGCGTTATCGCCAGGGCGATGCCGAGGCCTTCGCGCTGTTGTACCAGCGCCATCGCCTCGGCCTGTTCCGCTTTCTCTGCGGCCTGTGCGGCGAGCCGGCGCTGGCCGAGGAAATCTTCCAGGACACCTGGCTGAGCCTGATTCGCAGCGACTCGCTGCAGCGCGAGAAGGTGCTGTTCAAGACCTGGTTGTACCAGATTGCGCGCAACCGCCTGATCGATCACTGGCGCAAGCACGGCAAGCGCCAGAGCCTGCAGGACGCCTACGACGAGCGCCTGCACGCGGCGCCGGACGAGCAGGCCGACCCGGTCCAGCAGCTCGACCTGAGCCGCGACCGCCAGCGCCTGCAGGGGGCGCTCGACGACCTGCCGTTGGAGCAGCGCGAAGTGTTCCTGCTGCGCGCCCAGGGCGAGTTCGAGCTGCAGGAGATCGCCGAGCTGACCCACACGCCGGCGGAAACCGTGAAGAGTCGCCTGCGCTATGCCCTGCACAAGCTGCGCCGGCTGTTGGCCGACCCCACCGAGGCCAAAGAGGTATCCGCATGAAAGACCCGCACGCCAACTCCCCTGTCGACGCCGACGAGCAGCAGTTGTCGCAGCACTACCGTCGTCACCAGGACGAGGAGCCCTCGGCGGCGCTGGACGCCCGCATCCTCGCCGCTGCCCGTGAGCAAGCCCGCCCGCGCGCGACTGTGCTGGCGCGCCTGCATGGCTGGCTGTTCGGCCATTCGCCGCGCCTGCGCTGGAGTCTCGCGCTGGGCAGCGTGGCGGCCCTGGGGCTGGGCTTGGGCCTGAGCCTGAAGACCCTCGAACGGGTCCCGGCCGGCTTCGACAGCGCGCTGCCCGCCGCGCCGAGCCTGCAGCGCCAGGCCGCGCCAGCTCCTGCGCAGAAGACGCTGATGGCCGAGTCCGCCGCGGTCGGCGCGCAGGAGGCCATGGCCGACGCGGCCGCAGCGCCTCCCGCCCGCGTCGCCCCGGAGGCCATGGGCAAGGCGCAGGGGCCCAGGCTGGAGGCCGAGTTGGCCGAGGCGCTGCGCGAGATTCTCAGGCTGCGCGAGGAGGGCGAGCAGGGCGCGGCCGCCGCGCGCATCGAGGCGCTGCGCCAGCGTTATCCGCAGCTGGATATCGAGGCGCTGCTGGTCCGGCAGCAGGCGGCGGACGAGCTCGCGCGTTGAGCGAAATCCAGCTTGTCAGGCGACGCCGGGCAGGCGAGCATTGCCGCCTCGTTAGATCCATCAAGAGCGATCATGAGTGTCATGCGTTACCTGGCCCTGACCCTGCTGGTTCCCCTGCTGAGCGCCTGTGAGCCGGAGGTCAAGCCGGCCAAGGTCGAACCGTCGAAAAACGTCGCGCCGGCGGAGGCCAAGGCGCCTGCCCAGGCGCCTGCCCAGGCGCTGTCGACCCCGCCCGCTGACGCGCCTGCAGCGGCGCCGACCGAGGCGGGTCCGGGGCCTGAGGTGCCTGAAGAACCGCAGGCGGTTGCCCCCGTCCCGGCGGCTGTCACCCCGAGCAAGGCAGCCCCGCCGCCGGCCGCGAGCCGGGCCGAGGAGCAGCAGGCGTCGGCCCCGGTTGCCCCCGTGCAACCGGAGCACGCCACGCTGGACCTCAGCCTGCCGCCCGAGCTGCTCGAGCAGCTGAGCGCCGAGGGGGTACCAGGCGAGGTGGCGGCGCCGCTGCTGCCGCCCCTGTTCGAGGAAGATGCGGCAGGCGACCCATTCCAGCTCAGCGGCCGCTTGATCACCAATGAAGACGATGCCGACTACTGGGAGTCGGTGGACGGGGCCGAGCTGCAGTTCAAGTTCAAACGCTAGTCAGGCCCGTGGCCGCGCTCAATCGAGGAACAGGTCGGGGATCAGCGCGCCGCCGTCGGGATCGTAGCGGTATTGCTCGAACTCGCTCTGGCCCTGCTCGCGCAGCACCTGCTCGTCGATCAACAGGCGCCCGCTGATGCTGCGCCCGCTGCTGCTGAGGATGGCATGGGCGGCGTCGGCCATGATCTGCGGGGTGCGCGCGCGCTTGAACACCTCGCGGCTGCCCACCTCGAACTCGATGGCGGCGGTGGCGATCATGGTCTTGGGCCACAGCGCATTGACGCTGATGCCGTATTTCTTGAATTCCTCGTGCATGCCCAGGGTGAGCATGCTCATGCCGTACTTGGTGACCGTGTAGGGGCCGTGCTGGGCGAACCACTTGTTGTCCAGGCTCAGCGGCGGCGACAGGCTGAGGATGTGCCCGTTGGCGCTGTTCTTCAGGTAGGGCAGGGCGGCCTGGCTGCAGACCATCACCGCGCGGGTGTTGATCTG
Source organism: Pseudomonas sp. LPB0260 (assembly GCF_013388395.1). Taxonomy (NCBI): domain Bacteria; kingdom Pseudomonadati; phylum Pseudomonadota; class Gammaproteobacteria; order Pseudomonadales; family Pseudomonadaceae; genus Pseudomonas; species Pseudomonas sp. LPB0260. Next base: position 2,930,529 of record NZ_CP058247.1, read on the forward strand.
GAACATCAGGTCGAAGCGCTTGGGCTCCAGCTGTTCGACGCCCTGTAGCTTGATCGCCCCGGCGTTGTTGACCAACGCGTCGATGCCGCCGAAATGCTCGGCGGCGCGGTCCATGGCGACCTTCACCGCCTGCTCGTCGCGCACGTCCAGCTGCACGGCGAGGGCCTTGCCGCCCGCCGCCTCGACCTCGGCGGCGACGCTGTGGATGGTGCCGGGCAGCTTCGCATGGGCCTCGGCGCTCTTCGCCGCGATGACCACATTGGCGCCGTCGCGTGCGGCACGCAGGGCGATCTCGCGGCCGATGCCGCGGCTGGCGCCGGTGATGAACAGGGTTTTTCCGGTCAGTGACATGCTGAGTTCCTTGTGGGTAGTGGTAGGGGGCGTCGTGCGCGCCATCGACGGCGTCCGCTGCGCACAGCACGCCCTACCTGGGTGTCATGCCTCGATATCCACCAGCAGCTGGCGGTTCTTTACCTGCTCGCCCTTGCTTACCGCCACTCGGCCGACGACGCCGTCGATCGTCGCCTTGAGCGGGTGTTCCATCTTCATCGCCTCCAGGACCAGCAGCAGGGTGCCCTTGGCGACCCGCTGGCCTTCGTTCACCAGTACCTCGACGATGGCGCCGTCCATCGGCGCCTTCACCGCGCCGCAACCGGCGGCTGCGACGCTCCCCGCCGGTTGTTGGCTGATCTCCAGCAGTTCCAGGTGGCCTTCAGGGCCGTGCAGCCACAGCCGGCCCCCGTCCAGATGATAGGTCAGGCGTCGGCGAATGCCGTCCAGCTCCAGGCAGGCCCGGCGAGCGTCGCAGGCGAGCAGGCGCAGGGTCAGTCTTTCGCTGCTGACCTGGGCCTCGAGCTGTGCCTGCGCGCCGGCCTCCAGCACGCGCAGTTCGACCCCATGGGTGTGTTCGGCATGCTGGAGCAGGAAGCGTGAGGGCACGCCCGGTGCGTTGCTCCAGCCGCGCAGCCGGCCCTGCTGCGCTCGGGCCTGGAACAGCAGGGCGGCGGCACAGGCCAGTTGGCCCGGCGTCGGCGTCTGTGGCGCGAGGCTGGGATCGTCGGCGAAGTGCTCGGTGATAAAGGAGGTGGTGGCGTTGCCGGCGGCGAACTGCGGGTGGCGCAGCAGGTTGGCGAGGAAGCGCTGGTTGCCGTTGACGCCCAGCAGCACGCAGTCCTCCACCGCGCGCAGCAGCTTGCGTCGGGCCTCGTCGCGGGTGGCGCCGTGGGCGACGATCTTGGCCAGCATGGGGTCGTAGAAGGGGCTGACGGCCTGGCCTTCGAGCAGGCCGTGATCGACGCGGATGCCCTCGTCCTGCGCCGGTTCCCAGCGCAGCACGTTGCCGGTCTGCGGCAGGAAACCCTGGGCGGGATTCTCGGCGTACAGGCGCACCTCCATGGCGTGGCCCTGCAGCTGAATCTGCGCCTGTTCCAGTGGCAGCGGCTGGCCCGCGGCGACGCGCAGCTGCCAGGCGACCAGGTCCTGGCCGGTGACCAGCTCGGTGACCGGGTGCTCCACCTGCAGGCGGGTGTTCATCTCCAGGAAGTAGAAGGCGCCACTGGCATCGAGCAGGAACTCCACGGTGCCGGCGCCGACATAGTCGACCGAGGCCGCGGCCTTGATGGCGGCCTCGCCCATGGCCTGGCGCAACTCCTGGGTCATTAGCGGGCAGGGCGACTCTTCCACCACCTTCTGGTGGCGGCGCTGCACCGAGCAGTCGCGCTCGCCGAGGTGCACCAGGTTGCCATGACTGTCGCCGAACACCTGGATTTCCACGTGGCGTGGCTGGATCAGCGCGCGTTCGAGAATCAGCTCGCCACTGCCGAAGGCGTTCTGCGCCTCCGAGCGGGCGGTACGCAGCTGCGCCAGCAGCTCATCGGGGTGCTGCACCAGGCGCATGCCGCGGCCGCCGCCGCCGGCGCTGGCCTTGACCATCAGCGGGTAGCCGATGCGCTGGGCCTCGCGGCTCAGGGTCGCGTCGTCCTGCTCGGCACCTTCGTAGCCGGGAATGCAGGGCACCCCGGCTTCCAGCATGGCCAGCTTGGCCAGGCGCTTGCTGCCCATCAGCTCGATGGCCGCGGCGCTCGGACCGATAAAGACGATGCCGGCCTGCTCGCAGGCGCGGGCGAAGGCGGCGTTCTCCGAGAGAAAGCCGTAGCCGGGGTGGATGGCGTCGGCGCCGGTCCTGTCTGCGGCGGCGATGATGGCGTCGATGCTCAGGTAGGACTGCTGCGCCGGTGCCGGGCCGATGCAGACCGCCTCGTCGGCCAGCTGCACGTGACGGTCGTCGGCGTCGGCGGCGCTGTGCACCGCCACGCTGCGGTAACCGAGGGCGTGCACGCTGCGCAGCACCCGGCAGGCGATCTCGCCGCGGTTGGCAATCAGGACTTTGTTGAAGGTGGCCATGGGTGGCGCTCCGCTCTGTGGTTCATTGCGCCCAGCTCGGCGCGCGTTTCTGCACGAAGGCCAGGGTGCCTTCGGTTCCTTCGCTGCCGGTCACCGCGGCGGCGAACTGTGCGGCGGCGTTGTCCAGCAGCGCGTCCAGGGGCTGCGCCTGGCAAGCCAGCAGCAAGGCCTTGGTCTGGGCATTGGCCTGGGGCGCGCAGCGGCGAACCTGGGCCAGGGCCTCGGCCAGGCGTTGCTCGAGGGCCTCGTCCCCGGCCTCGCTGAAGTGCACCAGGCCCAGGCGCGCCGCCTCGCTGCCGTCGAAGCGCGCCCCGGTCAGGGCCAGGCGCCGGGCCTGGGTCAGGCCGATGCGCGTGGCGACGAAGGGGGCGATCTGCGCCGGCAGCACCCCCAGGGTGGTTTCCGGCAGGCCGAACTGGGCGTCCTGGCGGGCGATGGCGATGTCGGAGACGCAGGCCAAGCCCAGGCCGCCGCCGAGCACCGCGCCCTCCAGCACCACGATCAGTACCTGGGGCAGGGCCTGCGCCTCCTGCAGCAGGCTGCCGAAGGCGCGGTTCAGCGAGCGGAACGCCTCGCCCCCGGCGGCGCGAGCCGTGGCCATGTCCTTGATGTCGCCGCCGGCGCAGAAGTGCCCGCCAACGCCGCGCAGCACCAGGGCGCGAATCTCTGGGGCATGCCGCAGGCTCTCCAGCACCGCGCGCAGCTCGCCGACCATGGTCAGGCTCATGGCGTTGCGGCAGTCCGGACGGTTGAGGCTGAGGTGCAGCACGCCATCGGCCTGTTCCAGCAGCAGGGTTTGGCATTCGGGTAGAGCGGTCATCCGGTATTCCTTATGCGTGGGATGGGTGGAGCGCAGCGATACCCTTCGATGCGGCGGCGAGGCAATGGCGATGGGTATCGACGCGGCGCGTCTCAACCCATCCTGCGGTCGCCTGCTTCAGCCATTTCTATGGCCATGTCCCAATTACCTGTTGCCTGGGCGATTCAGGTCTGAGCCCTTCTCGCGTAGCCGGCAACGGGTAGGGTGCGCTATGCGCACCACGGCTGGCGACGAACCACTGGTGCGCACGGCGCACCCTACGAACCCAGATCGTCTCAAGCGCAGTGGCGATAGCCGAACGCACCCTAATTGGTCCATAGGCTATTTTTTCTTGCCGGGCAGGGTACCCATCAGCTTGCAGATGATGCCCAGCATGATCTCGTCGGCGCCGCCGCCGATCGAGACCAGGCGGGTGTCGCGGTAGGCCCGCGACACCGGGTTGTCCCACATGAAGCCCATGCCGCCCCAGTACTGCAGGCAGCTGTCGGTGACCTCGCGGCCCAGGCGCCCGGCCTTGAGCTTGGCCATGGAGGCCAGGCGGGTCACGTCCTTGCCGGCCACGTACAGCTCGGTGGCCTGGTAGACCAGGGCGCGCAGGGCCTCGATCTCGGTCTGCAGTTCGGCCAGGCGGAAGTGGATGACCTGGTTGTCGATCAGCGCGCTGCCGAAGGTCTGGCGCTCCTTGCAGTAGTCGATGGTGGCCTCGATGCAGTGCTCCAGGCCCTGGAGCATGTTGGCTGCGCCGAACAGGCGCTCCTCCTGGAACTGCAGCATCTGCATCATGAAACCCGTGCCCTCGGCACCGATGCGGTAGCGCTGCGGCACCCGCACGCCGTCGAAGAACACCTGGGCGGTCTCCGAGCTGCGCATGCCGAGCTTGTCCAGGGGCGGCGCGATGCTGATGCCCGGGCTGTTCATCGGCACCATGATCAGCGACTTGTTGACGTGGGGCTTGTCGTCCGAGGTGTTGGCCAGCAGGCAGATGAAGTCGGCGCTGGGGGCGTTGGTGATCCACATCTTGCTGCCGTCGATCACATAGTCGTCGCCGTCCTTGCGGGCGCGGGTCTTCAGCCCGGCCACGTCGGAGCCGGCGCCGACCTCGGAGACGCCGATGCAGCCGACCATCTCGCCGGAGATGGCCGGACGCAGGAACTGCTCGCGCAGCTCGTCGGAGCCGAAGCGGGCCAGGGCCGGGGTGCACATGTCGGTCTGCACGCCGATGGACATGGGGATGCCGCCACAGTAGATGCTGCCGAACGCCTCGGCAGCGACGATCGAGTAGCTGTAGTCCAGGCCCATGCCGCCGAACTGCTGCGGCTTGGAGATGCCCAGCAGGCCCAGTTCGCCGGCCTTGCGGAAGATCTCATGGATCGGGAAGCGGCCATCTCTTTCCCAGTCATCGACGTGGGGGTTGATCTCCTTGTCGACGAAATCGCGCACGGTGCGGCGCAGGGCTTCGTGTTCCTGGGTGAAGAGCATGGTTGTTGTTCTCCTGTAGGGTGCGCCGTGCGCACCGATATCTTGGGCGGTGCGCGGGGTCTGGGCGGCCCCGCGCACCCTGCGGGTCAGAAACGGGCCACGCCGAATGTGCTGGGTTTCAGCGGCCGCAGCGCGGCCTCGGCGCAGATGTCCAGCAGCAGAGCCAGCAGCGTGCGGGTATCACGCGGGTCGATCAGGCCGTCGTCCCACAACTGGGCGGTGCCGTACAGCGCGGTGGACTGGCTGTCGAGCTTCTGCGCGGTTGCGCTCTCCAGCATGTCGAGCATCTGCGGATCGGCCTCCTTGCCCTGTTTCCGGTGCTTCTCCTCGGTGACGATGCGCAACACCTTGCCGGCCTGGGCACCGCCCATCACCGCGGTCTTGCTGTTGGGCCAGGCGAAGATAAAGCGCGGATCCAGACCTCTCCCGCACATGGCGTAGTTGCCGGCGCCGTAGGAGCCGCCGACCACCAGGGTCAGCTTGGGCACCGTGGCGTTGGCTACCGCCTGGATCAGCTTGGAACCGTGCTTGATCACGCCCTGTTGCTCGGACTCGGTGCCGACCATGAAACCGGTGGTGTTGTGCAGGAACAGGATAGGGCTGTTGCTCTGCTCGCACAGCTGGATGAATTGCGCCGCCTTGGCCGCCCCCTGGGGGGTGATGGGGCCGTTGTTGCCGATCAGGCCGCAGGGCTGGCCCTCGATGCGCAGGTGGCCGCAGACGGTCTGCTGGTCGAACTCATGCTTGAAATCGAGGAACTCCGAGCCGTCGGCGATGCGCGCGATGATCTCGCGCACGTCGTAGGGCTTCTTGGCATCAGACGGCACCACGCCGAGCAGCTCTTCGGCCTGGTACAGCGGCTCGCGCCAGCTCTGCTGCGGGCGGGGCGGCAGCTGGGCATTCCACGGCAGCATGGCGAGAATCTCGCGGGCGATGCGCACGGCGTCGGCGTCGTTCTCCGCCAGGTATTCGGCGGTGCCGGCGACCTGGGCGTGCATCTCGGCGCCGCCGAGGGTCTCGTCCGTGGCCACCTCGCCGGTGGCGGCCTTGAGCAGCGGCGGACCGGCGAGGAACAGCTTGGCCTTGCCGCGCACCACCACCACGTAATCCGACAGCCCCGGCTGGTAGGCGCCGCCGGCGGTGCTGGAACCGTGCACCAGGGTGATCTGCGGCAGGCCCATGGCCGACAGGCGCGCCTGGTTGGCGAAGCCGCGGGCGCCTTCGACGAAGATCTCCGCCGCGTAGTTGAGGTTGGCGCCGCCGCTTTCGGCCAGGGTCACCAGCGGCAGCTTGTTCTCCATGGCGATCTGCTGCAGGCGCAGGGTCTTCTTCAGGCCGCTGGGCGAGATGGTGCCGCCCTTGATCGCGCTGTTGCTGGCGCTGACCAGGCAGCGCACCCCGGCGACATAGCCGATGCCGGCGATGATGCCGCCGCCGGCCTGGGTGCCGTCCTTGTCGTCGTGCAGCCGGTAGCCGGCCAGGGAACAGAGTTCGAGGAAGGGGCTGCCGGCATCGAGCAGCAGGCCGAGGCGTTCGCGGGGCAGCAACTGGCCGCGCTGCTCGAACTTGGCCTTGGCCTCGGCGGCCTTGGCCAGGCACTGCCGCTCGACGTCGCGGAAGGCGCCGATGGCAGCGAGCATGGCCTCACGGTTCTGCGCGAATGCTTCACCCTGCACGTCGAGTTCCGACTGAATCACCGGCATCGTTCTATTCCTCCTGCTCTTTCAGTACGTCGGGCAGGTAGGCACGGTGGAAGCCGTTGTAGCTCCGGCTCTGTCCCGGCTTGGTCTTGCCCAGGGGAAAGGCGCGGCTGCCCTGGCTGGCGGCGCCGTCGATGCGCACCGTGGTACCGCTGATATAGGCCGCGCCCGGCGACAGCAGGAAGACGATGGCGGCGGCGACTTCCGATTCGCTGCCGATGCGCTTGAGCGGCACGCTCTCGCGCAGGGTGGGGATCACCGCGCGAAAGGCGCCCTCGTAGGTGTCCATGCCGCTGGAGGCGATCCAGCCCGGCGCCACCGCATTGACCCGCACCCCTGCGTGGCCCCACTCGACCGCGGCGGTCTTGGTGAAATTCTCCATGCCGGCTCGCGCGGCGCCGGAGTGGCCCATGCCCGGCATGCCACCCCACATGTCGGCGAGCATGTTGACGATGCTGCCGCCGGTTCGGCTCATGCACTGGTTGAACACTTCGCGGGCGACCAGGAAGCCGCCGACCAGGTTGGTGCGCACCACGGTCTCGAAGCCCTTCTGGTTGATCGAGGCCAGCGGCGCCGGGTACTGGCCGCCGGCGTTGTTGACCAGGTGGTGGATGGCGCCACGCTCGGCGAGCACGGCCGCGACCATGGTCCTGACCGCCTCTTCGTCGCGAATGTCGCAGACGTGGAAGCTGGCGCTGCCGCCGTCCTCGGCGATCTCGCCTGCGGTGCTGGCCAGTTTCTCGGCCTTGCGCCCGACCAGCACCACATGGGCACCGAGGGCCGCCAGCTCATGGGCGGTGCAGCGGCCGATGCCGCTGCCGCCGCCGGTGACCAGGATGGTCTGGCCGGCGAACAGGCCGGGTTTGAAGATCGAGTCGTAGCTCATGCGGAGTGTCCTGGCTGAGTCCGGTGCGCGTGGCGCACCCTACGGGGTGGTCTAGGGTGCGCTGGGCGCACCGTTCAATGTGTCGGCCAGGGCGCGTGGCACCGGCACCGGAAATTCCAGCAGTTGCTGGGCGAAGGCCTTGCCCTGCGGGTCGATGCGCAGGCTGGCGATGCCGCCGCCGCCCAGGGCGTTTTCCAGCAGGAAATTGAGGCTGTGGCTGCCGGGCAGGTACCAGCGCTGGATGCGACCGCGCTGCGGGTCCAGCACGTGGCCCATCCAGTCGGCCAGGGCCGCCGTGGACAGCGCCTCGGCGATCCACGGCAGGTACTCGGGGCGGCGCGCCATCACGCCGATGTTGGCGTGATTACCCTTGTCGCCGGAGCGCGCCACCGCCAGCTTGATCAAGGGCACGCTGGCGTCGGCCGGGCCTTGCGCTGGCGCCGGCTCGATGGCGTCAGTCAGGGCCTCGGGGGTGAAGGTGTCGGTGGCGGGCAGGGCGACGGGCTGCCGCTCGTCCGCCAGTTCCACTTGCAGCGCGCAGGCGCGCTTGTCGACCAGGAAGGAGAACAGGCGAATCACCGGGTAGACCGTCGGCCGGCCGCCGACCAGGCCGGTGAGGCCCGGCGCCATGCCGGTGGCGGCCTGGGCGATCTCGCGGGAGAACAGTACCAGCGCTTCCTTGCGTGGATGGCGCACGGCCAGCTTGATCACCACCTCGCGGCTGTCCTGGCGGCGGCCGTGGGGGCCATAGGTGGCCTCGCTGCCGAGCAGTTCGATGCTGACTTCGCTGTAGGGGCCCCAGCCCCGCGCGGCGAACAGTTCCTCGGTCTTGGCGATGATCGCCTGGCTGACCCTCTGGGCCTTCTGCACCGCATCTATCCCGGCCATCAGGCAACTGGCACTGCAGCGGAAACCGTCCGGGTAGGTGGCGCTGACCTTGTACTGGGTGGTGGGCGGCAGGCCCCGGGCACCCGATACGGCGACGCGATCCTGGCCGATCTGCGCGAGGCGGACCTGGCTGAAGTCGCAGACCACGTCCGGCAGCAGGTAGGCCCGCGGGTCGCCGATCTCGTAGAGCAACTGTTCGCCCACGGTCAAGGGGCTGACCAGGCCACCGCTGCCCGCTGGCTTGGACACGACGAAGCTGCCATCGGCGGCCACCTCGACGATGGGAAAGCCGATGTGTTCGTAGTCCGGCACGCTTTGCCAGTCGGTGAAGTTGCCGCCGGTGCATTGCGCGCCGCACTCGATGATGTGCCCGGCCAGGGCGCCCTGGGCCAGCTTGTCGTAGTCGCGCCAGTCCCAGGCGAATTCATGGACCAGGGCGGCGCTGACCAGGGCGCTGTCGACCACCCGGCCGGTGACCACGATGTCGGCACCCCGCTCCAGGGCGGCGACGATGCCCGGGGCGCCGAGGTAGGCATTGATCGATACGCAGTGGGGCGGCAGGGCTGCGCCGCTGAACATCTCCACCGGGCCATCCTGGCGCAGCTCGGCGAGCCTGGGCTGCAGGTCGTCGCCGTGCAGCACGGCGATCTTCAGCTCGACCCCGGCCTTCTCGCAGGCGGCGCGCAGCGCCTCGGCGCAGGCCTTGGGATTGACCCCGCCGGCATTGCTGATCACCCGGATGCGTTGGGCCTCGATTTGCGTCAGCAGCGGCGCGAGGACCTCGACGAAGTCGCCGGCAAATCCCTGCTGCGGGTTCTTCAGGCGGGCGCCGGCCATGATCGACATCGTCACTTCTGCCAGGTAGTCGAACACCAGGTAGTCCAGCTGGCCGCCGTGCACCAGCTGGGCGGCGGCGGTGCAGGTGTCGCCCCAGAACGCGGAGGCGCAGCCGATGCGCACGGTGTTGGTCATTGGCAGGGGTCCGTCACGGAGAGAAGATGGATGAGACACTACCAAGCAAGCGCTTGGTTGAAAAGTGCAAAAGAACGGCTTTCCGGCCAAAAGTGCGGCCGAGCGCTTGCTTGGGGGCAGCGCCCGGCATAACTTTCACCAATAACGACAAACACTTGGCGCGATCAGCCAGGGTTGCGGGGATAATCCGGCGATAGTGCGGGCTGCCGCAGCGGATAGGGATAGGGGTAGGGGGAGTAACCAGCGTGGACGATCAACAGGCTCAGGCGGTGATGCGCGAATTGGTGGCCAAGGGGCTGGTCACCGATCCGGACAGCGCCCGCGGCAAGCTGCTGCAGACGGCGGCCCATCTGTTTCGCAGCAAGGGCTACGAGCGCACCACGGTGCGCGACCTGGCCAGCGCGGTGGGCATTCAGTCGGGCAGCATCTTTCATCACTTTAAGAGCAAGGATGAAATCCTCCGCTCGGTGATGGAGGAGACCATCCGTTACAACACCGCCCTGATGCAGGCCGAACTGGCCGAGGCGAGCAGCCTGCGCGAGCGGGTACTGGCGCTGATCCGCTGCGAACTTCAGTCGATCATGGGCGGAACCGGCGAGGCCATGGCGGTGCTGGTGTATGAATGGCGCTCGCTGTCCGAGGAAGGCCAGCGCTTCATTCTCGAGCTGCGCGCCACCTATGAGCAGCTTTGGCTGGAGGTGCTCGGCGAAGCCAAGGCGCAGGGCTACTTCAAGGCCGACCCGTTCATCCTGCGTCGTTTTCTCACCGGCGCCCTGAGCTGGACCACCACCTGGTTCCACCCCGAGGGGCCGATGACCCTCGAGCAGCTGGCCGAGGAGGCCTTGTCGCTCGTGCTCAAGGAAGTTTGAGCAGAATGGGCTAGGCTTAGCGGAGTCTTCGACTGCATCGTTGTGGCCAGGGAAGCGGCCGCGTGACATATACAGGGAACGGTCAGGGTCATGTGTGTTCCATGAGGTGTTCCTTGCGCGCGCGGTACGGAGTTCTGCTGGTCGCACTGAGTCTGCTGATGATCCAGCCGCTGGCGGCTGAGCTTCGGGTCGGCGTCGGCGCCTACCATTTTCCCCCCTATGTGATGAAGCCCGAGAGCGCCAGTCCTGGCGGGCTGTTGCCGGAGTTGCTGGTGGCGCTGAATCGCCTGCAGGGCGACTACCGTTTCGAGCTGGTGGCGACCTCGGTGACCCGCCGCTACCGCGACCTGCAGAGCGGCCGCTTCGACCTGATCCTGTTCGAGTCGCCGAGTTGGGGTTGGCAGGACATCGAGCACAGTGCCCTGGACCTGCAGATCGAAGATGCCGAAGTCTATGTCGCCCGGGTTGAGTCGGGGCGTGATCAGCGCTACTTCGACCAGCTCAAGGGCAAACGCATGGCCCTTTACAACGGCTATCACTATGGCTTTGCCGACTTCAATGCGGATCAGCAGTTTCTCGCTCAGGAGTTCGGCGCCGTGCTCACCTATTCCCACGACAGCAACCTGGCCATGATCCTGCGCGGGCGCGCGGACATCGCGGTGATCACCCGTTCCTACCTGCAGCTCTATCAGGACCGCCATCCCGAGCGCGGTGCGGCGCTGCTGGTGTCGCAGCGAGCCGACCAGCTCTATCAGCACCACGCGCTGTTCCGTCGGAACGGGCCCCTGGAGCCGGTTCGCTTCGCCGGGTTGATGAAGCGGCTAGAAGAGCAGGGCCAGCTGGAACCCTTGTTGAGGCGCTATCACCTGCTGGCACCCTAAATGGCGCAAGTCAGCCAGAGCCATACTGGCGGCCGGGGCCGGGATTAAGCAGGCCAATTATTAACCGTTAGGATCGATATTTTGGGGAAGCGTATGGGGATGTCGATGCGCAGGTTGCTGCGAGCTGGTGGGGTGCTGGGCGCATTGCTTCTGGCCATGCCGCTGGCCGCCGAGCAGGTGGTGCATGTCGGCGGCGTGCACTTCCCGCCCTATGTGGTCAAGCCGGAACAGCCGAATGCTTCCGGTCTGTTGCTCGAGTTGCTCGAGGCGTTGAACCAGGAACAGGGCGACTATCGATTCGTCATGGTGCCCACTTCGGTACCGCGTCGATTTCGCGACTTCCAGGACGGGCGCATCGATCTGGCGCTGTTCGAGAACCCGGCCTGGGACTGGCAGACCATTGCCCACGACACGGTCGACATGGGCCTGGAGGATGCCGAGGTGTTCGTCGCGCGGGTCGAGGTCGGTCGAGGACAAAGCTACTTCGACTCGCTGCAAGGCAAGCGCCTGGCGCTGTACAACGGCTATCACTACGCCTTCGCCGGCTTCAACGCCGCCCCCGAGTTCCTCCAGCAGAACTACAACGCTACCCTGACCTATTCCCACGACAGCAACCTGCTGATGGTGTTACGCCGCAGGGCCGATATCGCCCTGGTCACGCGTTCCTATATCGGCGAGTTTCTCGAGCGCCATCGCAAGTACGCCGGGCAGTTGCTGGTCTCCGAGCGGGTCGACCAGCGTTACAAGCACTATGCCCTGGTGCGCCCGCAGGGGCCGATCAGTGCCGAGCGTTTCGCGGCGCTGCTGGAGCAGCTGCGTCGCGGCGGTCAATTGGCGGAGATTTTCACCCCAAATCGCATCGCGGTCCGGCCTGGTTCGGTGGAGCGTTCGGGCGTGGCCGATGTGGCGGATTGATCGCTTGCTAGGGGCGGCGGGTCCCTGCCGAAAATAATTCCGACGCAGCTGGACGCCGTTCAGCGCACGAGCTCCGCGGGTCTAGTGGAAGTAGCGCTGCAGCAGGTGTGGATCGTCGAAGTGGGCCCGGCCGATGAAGGCCGTGGCATGGCGTCCCCATTGGCGCATGGCGCCGGGCGAACGTACCCCGGACGGCCACAGCAGCCAGCGCTCCAGGCGCTGGCTGCCGGGCACCAGGCCATCGGTGGCATACAGGCTGCGCTGCCCGCTGGGGTGCGGTAGTCGACGCAGCTGATCGAGGTCGGCCTGCTGGTAGGTCAGTGCCGGGTAGGGCGAGCGGCGTCCATCGACCCAGAGCAATTCATGGGTGCCGGCGTTCAGCCAGAGCGTCGCGGCCTGGCTACCGTCGAGGTGCAGACGGTGCGCCAGGCGGGCCTCCTCGTTCCTCGGCTGGCGAAAGCGCAGTGGCGAGTGTTGCGGCAGGTAGAAGCTGTGCCAGCAGCCGCAGGGGTGGATGCTGTCATACAGAACCGCATGGCCCTGGCGGTTGAGGGTGACGCGCCAGAGCAGGCCGTCCAGCTCGCCGCCGTACAGGTCCAAGGCGTGCGGTCGCGGTCGCTGGCTGAACCACAGCTGGTAGATCAACTGCAGGTGCCAACGACCGTCGATCCGGCTCCAGCCCAAGTGCCGATACAGGCGCGGCTGCTGGGCGTTGAAGGCGCGGCGGCCATCGGCGGCGAAATACGGGCTGCCGATGTGGTCGCTGCGGCTGGCCTGTTCGATACGCAGGTGCGGCGCATGGCGCGCGAACAGGGCATCGAGCTGGGCGGCGCTCGGCTGCGGCAGACCCAGAGGGTCATCGCTCAGAGGGATCGGACGACTGGTTTCCCGATTCGGTAGCGGCGCGTAGCTCAGCCAGCCAGGCCCGTCCGCGGGTGCCCGGGCCTGGGCCGCGGCCCGCTGCCAGGCGGCGATGCCCTGGCGGAAGGCGGGCTCGAACAGCGGATTGAGGCCGAGCACGCGCGCCCAGTCGCGGTAGTCGTCGGGCACCTGGGCGGCCTGGCGCGCGCGGGCGAAGGCTTCGGGGTCGTCGCTCAGGCGCTGTACTTGGTCGGCTCGGCAGGTCGCCAGTTGCTGGCGGCGGGCGCTGGCGCTCCAGATGCGCCGCTGGACTCCGGGTAGCTGGGCGATTTCCAGCTGGCTGGCTTCGGCATCGTGGGCGGCCAGGCGTTGGGCCCACAGACTGCGTTGCTGCGCGCCGCTCGCTTCGGCGCCCAGGCTGGCCAGAAGCCTGTCGCTGCGCAGGCCGGGAAAGTCCGCCAGGAGGTGGTATTGCGCGTCCCGCTGCGCCTGGGTGGCATCGTGCAAGCGGGCAAACAGCAGGGTGCAGTCGTCGAGTTCGGCGACGGGCGGAGTGATGCTGGCGCAGCCGGTTAGCAGCAGCGCCGACAGGCTAGCGCCGACTATCGTCCTTGGCGTCCTGCGCCTCCATCTCGATTTTTCGTTCACGGATCTTCTGCAGTTGTTCATCGCTCAGGGGCAGGGGCTTGGCGGTACGCAGCAGCACCAGCAAACCGCCGACTATGGAACCCAGGACGAGCAAGAGCAGTAGCCAGGCAAACCACGGCATGGTCGGTCCCTCTACAGGTGCATGGTCAGCTCACCATATCGCGTCAGCCACGCCTTGTCAGTTCGGTGCCGTGATTCGGGCGGCGAACGCCGGGGCTCTTGGGGCGGTGTCGGCCAAGGCCCTGGGCGGGCAGCCTGGGGCTGCCCGCCTGCGTGGGTCTAGCGGCGTACCTGCTTGAGGGTTTCGGCGATCAGGAAGGCCAGTTCCAGGGACTGGTCGGCATTCATCCGCGGGTCGCAGTGGGTGTGGTAGCGGTCCGACAGGCTGTCTTCGGTCACCGGACGGGCGCCGCCGATGCATTCGGTGACGTTCTGTCCGGTCATCTCGATATGAATGCCGCCGGCGTAGCTGCCCTCGGCCTGGTGTACGGCGAAGAACTGCTTCACTTCGGCGAGGATCTGCGCGAAGTCGCGGGTCTTGTACCCGGTGCTGGCCTTGATGGTGTTGCCGTGCATCGGGTCGGAGCTCCACAGTACCTGGCGGCCTTCGCGCTGCACGGTCTGGATCAGCCGTGGCAGGCCGGCTTCGACCTTGTCGGCACCCATGCGCACGATCAGGTTGAGGCGACCGGGGTCGTTGTCCGGGTTGAGGATGTCGATCAGGCGGATCAGGTCTTCGCTGTCCATGCTCGGGCCGACCTTGACCCCGATCGGGTTGCCGACGCCGCGCAGGAACTCGACATGGGCGCCGTCCAGCTGGCGGGTACGGTCGCCGATCCATAGCATGTGCGCCGAGCAGTCGTACCAACCGCCGGTGAGGCTGTCCTTGCGCACGAAGGCTTCTTCGTAGTTGAGCAGCAACGCCTCGTGGGCGGTGAAGAAGCTGGTCTCGCGCACCTGCGACGAGCCGTCCATGCCGCAGGCGCGCATGAAGGCCAGGGTCTCGTCGATGCGGTCGGCCATCTGGCTGTACTTTTCCGCCAGGGCCGAGTTGGCGATGAAGTCCAGGTTCCACTGGTGTACCTGGTGCAGGTCGGCGAAGCCGCCCTGGGCGAAGGCGCGCAGCAGGTTGAGAGTCGCCGTGGCCTGGTGGTAGGCCTGCAGCAGCCGCTCCGGGTCGGGCACGCGGCTCTGCGCATCGAAGCCGATGCCGTTGACGATGTCGCCGCGGTAGGCGGGCAGGGTGGTGCCGCCGATGGTCTCGTCGTTGGCCGAGCGCGGCTTGGCGAACTGGCCGGCCATGCGCCCGACCTTGACCACCGGGCAGCCGGCGGCGAAGGTCATGACGATGGCCATCTGCAGCAGCACCTTGAAGGTGTCGCGGATCTTCGCCGCGCTGAACTCGGCGAAGCTCTCGGCGCAGTCGCCGCCCTGCAGCAGGAAGGCGCGGCCCTGGGTCACTTCGGCGAACTGCCGGCGCAGCTCGCGGGCTTCGCCGGCGAACACCAGCGGCGGGTAGCCGGCCAGGGTCTGCTCGACTTTCGCCAGCTGGGCGGCATCGGGGTAGTTCGGCTGCTGCTGGATCGGCTTGGCTCTCCAGCTATCGGGACTCCAGGGTTGCGACATCAGGGCTCTCGGCTTCAGGCAATTTGGGCGGACTGGCATGGTAACCGATCAGCCGACTGCTTCAAGCCGATAGGCGCGATAGAGCCGCTGCATGATGCTGGATCGCGTCGAGGCGGGCGTTCGGCAGCCGGTCGGGCTGGTGTCGACGCGGCGAGTTTGCGCGTGACCCCGCTGCCGGCTTGTCGGACAATTGCCCCCTTTCCCGGTCCCGTTGGCTGGGCTACTCAAGGGTGGAGAGGTGGATGCCAGGTTTACCCCCGGTGGATGAGATGCAGGACGAGGTGCTGCTGGCCGAGGTGCAGGACGAGTTCGGCGTGATCCGTGTCGTGGAAATCGGCGCCTATCGCTTCCTCGAGTTCGGCGAGGCGATCGAGCAGAGCTGCGTGTTCACCGCCGACCCGAGCTGGCTGGAGTACGACTACACCCGCGCCATGCTGCTCGGCGCCCTGTGCCACGCGGCGCCGGAGAGTGCGCTGTTCCTCGGCCTGGGCGCCGGCAACCTGACCCAGGCCTGCCTCAAGTACCTGCCCCTGGACGATGTCGAGACCATCGAGTTGCGCCCCGCCGTGCCGCGCCTGGCCATGGAGTTCCTCGGCCTGGACGACGATCCGCGCCTGACCGTGCGCATCGGCGATGCCATGGAACTGCTGGATACGGCGGAGAGCGCCGACCTGATCTTCGTCGACCTGTACACCGACCATGGCCCCGGCGTCGGGCACCTGGCCTGGCGTTTTCTCGAGGACTGCCAGAAGCGTCTCAACCCAGGTGGCTGGCTGGTCATCAACCAGTGGGCCTGCGACGACGGCAGACCGCTCGGCGCCGCCCTGCTGCGCGGCCTCTACCATCGCCACTATTGGGAGTGCCCGGTGAAGGAGGGCAACGTGATCCTGCTGGTGCCGGCCGACCTGGACCAGCAGCTCGACCTGGCCGGCCTGCGCGACCGGGCTGAGGCCCTGGCGCCGCGCCTGGGCTACTCCCTGGAGCCCTTGATCGAGGTGCTGCGCCCGGCCAGCTGAGCCGGGTTCAGCGGCCCTTGAAGTCGCCGGGGCGACGCTCCTGCATGGCGCGCAGGCCTTCCTGGGCATCTTCGCTGGCCATCAGCCGGACCACGTTCGGATGCAGGCTGGCCGCCGCCGCGGTCTCGCCCTCGCGCACCGCCTGGCGCGCCGAGGCCAGGGTGGCCTGTACGCCGAGCGGCGCCTGGGCCGCGACCCGTTCGGCCAGGCGCAGCGCGCGCGGCATCAGGTCTTCACTGGCCACGACCTCCTGTACCAGCCCCAGGCGATAGGCCTCATGGGCGTCGAACTCGTCGCCGGTGAGCAGCCAGCGCATGGCATTGGCCCAGCCGGCGCGCTGGTGCAGGCGCAAGGTGGCGCCGCCGAACGGCATGATGCCGCGCTGTACCTCCATCTGGGCGAAGCGGGTGTTGCTGGCGCACAGGTTGATATCCGCGGCGAGCATCAACTCGATGCCGACTGTATAGCAGCAGCCCTGGGCGGCGACTATCACCGGCTTGCTGACCCGCGGCCCGCCGAACACCCCCCAGGGGTCGCAGCCACCCTCGGGGATCTGCCAGCCGGCGGCGAACTGGGCGGCGACATTGGCCAGGTCGAGGCCGGCGGTGAAGTGGTCGCCATGGGCGTGGATCAGGGCCACCCGGGCCTCGCTGTCGCGCTCGAACTCGCCGTAGGCCCGGCACAGGTCGTTGAGCATGTCCAGGTCGAAGGCGTTGCGCTTGGTGGCGCGTTCCAGGCCGAGCAAGGTGATGGGGCCGCGCTTCTCGCGACTGATCCGACCGCTGGCGTTTTGAGTCATGGCGAAACCTCAGGTAGAAGGGCGATTGCAGGGTGTATAGACGCCGGGTCCTCGCTTGTCCATGGGTAAAGCAGCAGCGCATGGCTGCCTGGCACAGCAGGACCACCCGGCGCCTTTTGCTTTTAATTCGAGGAAAACCAGCACATCCGTCAGGATTTCCGGTATAGTGCGCGCCGGTCAATTTTTGGCCACGTTCAGGTAGTGCAACTCGCCCGAAGGCTATCTTCGGCAGCCTGTCCGCTAAAGCGGGCAATCCTTGACGATTCATTCATCACTACGTTTTCGCAAATCCCCGCCGACAGGGCTGCCAGGGTGACTCTAGGGTCTTACACGGCATGCGCAGCTTTGGAACATGGGTCTTTGCGGATGCACTTGAGGCAGACCCATGACCCAGGAAATCGGCGGCTTCGCCGCGCTCGGACTTCATCCCAATATTCTCGCTGCGCTGACTGCCGTCGGCTACGAAGAGCCATCGCCCATCCAGGCCCAGGCCATTCCGGTGATCCTCGGCGGCCACGACATGATCGGCCAGGCCCAGACCGGTACCGGCAAGACCGCCGCCTTCGCCCTGCCGCTGCTGTCGAAGATCGACCCGGCCAAGCGCGAGCCGCAGGCGCTGATCCTGGCGCCGACCCGCGAGCTGGCCCTGCAGGTAGCCACCGCCTTCGAAACCTATTCCAAGCAGATGCCCGGCCTCAATGTGGTCGCGGTCTACGGTGGCGCACCGATGGGCCCGCAGCTCAAGGCCATCCGCCAGGGCGCACAGGTCATAGTCGCCACCCCGGGGCGCCTGGTCGACCACCTGCGTCGCGACGAAAAGGTCCTGTCGACCATCCAGTACCTGGTCCTCGACGAAGCCGACGAGATGCTCAAGCTGGGCTTCATGGATGACCTGGAGGTGATCTTCCAGGCCATGCCGGAGAGCCGCCAGAGCGTGCTGTTCTCCGCGACCCTGCCGCACTCGATCCGTGCCATCGCCGAGAAGCACCTGCGCAACCCGCAGCACGTCAAGATCGCCGCCAAGACCCAGACCGTGACCGCCATCGAGCAGGCGCACCTGATGGTTCACGCCGACCAGAAGCACGCTGCGGTATTGCGTCTGCTGGAAGTCGAAGAGTTCGACGCGCTGATCGGCTTCGTGCGCACCAAACAAGCCACCCTGGACCTGGCCGCCGCGCTGGAAGCCAAGGGCTACAAGGCTGCCGCGCTGAACGGCGACATCGCCCAGAATCAGCGTGAGCGGGTGATCGACTCGCTGAAAGACGGCCGTCTGGACATCGTGATCGCCACCGACGTCGCCGCGCGCGGCCTCGACGTACCGCGCATCACCCACGTGATGAACGTGGACATGCCCTACGATCCGGAGTCCTACGTGCACCGTATCGGCCGTACCGGCCGTGCCGGTCGTACCGGTCGCGCCCTGCTGCTGGTCACCCCGCGCGAGCGGCGCATGCTGCAGGTGATCGAGCGTGTCACCGGGCAGAAGGTCGGCGAGGTCAAGCTGCCCAACGGCCAGCAGGTGCTGGACGCCCGGATCAAGAAGCTCACCGCCAGCCTGGCGCCTTTGGTGGCCGGTGCCGAGGCCAGCCATGGCGATCTGCTCGACCGCCTGACCGCCGAGATTGGCTGCAGCCCGCGCGCCCTGGCCGCGGCCCTGCTGCGCAAGGCGACCAATGGCCAGGCCCTGACCCTGGCCGAGGTCGAGCGCGAGCAGCCGCTGGTGCCGAACAGCGGTCCCCGTGAGCGCAGCGAGCGTTCCGAGCGTGGCGAACCGCGCGAGCGTCGCGCGCCGATCCCGCTGGGCGAAGGCCGTGCCCGCTGCCGCACCGCCCTGGGCGCGCGCGATGGCATCGCCGCGAAGAACCTGCTGGGCGCCATCCTCAACGAAGGCGGCCTGGCCCGCGAAGCCATCGGCCGCATCCAGGTGCGCGAGAGCTTCAGCCTGGTTGAGCTGCCGGAGGACGGCCTGGAGCGCCTGCTGGGCAAGCTGAAGGACACCCGCGTCGGTGGCAAGCCGCTCAAGCTGCGCCGCTACCGCGAGGATTGATCCTCGGCCATTGAAGAAGCCCCGCAATGCGGGGCTTTTTTATGGCTATGTCCCAATAGCTTGTTGCATGGTTCGTCCTACCGCTTCCTGGATGCAGTGATCCGGCCGAATACTCTGCTGATAGCGCTCCAGCATGCGGCGCCAGCCCAGGTAATTCGGGAGGTAGCGGGTGGCCACGCCATGAAAGCGGGCCATCCAGTTCTTCAATCGACTGTGGTATGCGTTGACGTTCTGGATATGGAAGGCACCCTGGCGTACGCGCTCACCGGGGCGGGCATGCACGACGTGATGGGTAATGCCCTGGGTCCGGGCAAAACTGGCATAGACCGCCGCCCCATCAGTGCAGAGCACGGACTCCTGGTCGATCAGCGGCATCAACGCCTCACGCACATGAGCGGCATCGAGCTTGGCCAGCTTGAAGTCGGCGGTATGGCCCTCCCGGTCGCGTACCACCATCACCGGGATTTGGTCTTTACCCGTGCCCCGGGTCACGCTGACCCCACCTCGTTTGCGCGGCGGCCTCGGTAAGCGTCGCTGACCTTTGAATGACTCCAGAAAGAACGTCTCATCCACTTCGACAATACCGGTCTCATGGGTGGCGTGATGCCGAGCCGCAGCCGCCAGGAAGCGGTGCCTCCAGAGGAACGCGGTGTTCTTGCTGATACCGCACGCCTTGGCTGCCTTGCGCACGCTAAGCCCATTAATCAGTACCTGGGAATAGTCTTTCCAGCGCTCGGGATAGTGCAGGTGAGCAAGGCCGGTTGCCGAAAGCGCGGTACCCGTCCGGTGACAGCTACGGCAGCGATAGCGGCGCAGGCCGCGCGACCAGCCCCAGGGCGCAAGTTGCTTAGCACTGGCCTGACAATTCGGACAGTTCTGTAATGCCGGCAAGCAATCAACCACCGCTGCTGCGGGTGGGTGCTGCAGGGCTTGATGAAGCGTGGATTTCTGCTGGGTACTGAGCTGGCTCAATTGAGCCAGCCAGTGGTGAAAGGCTTGCGTATCCATGATCGGCAGACCCCTTCTGAGCGGATGCCTACCATTCAGGTTAGTTCTTGCAACACACCTTTGGGACATAGCCTTTTTTATGCCTGTGGTTCGCTGGCTCAGGCGAAGCTGTAGATGTCCATGCCCAGCGCGCCGTGGGTGAAGCCGCTGTGTTCGACGCGAAAGGCGCCGCCGGCGCCGTGGGCGAAGAACAGCGGCAGCAGGTGTTCGTCGGTCGGGTGATTGCGCACGGCTTGCGGCGCCAATCGCCGGTAGTCGTGCAGCGCCGCGTCGTCGTCGCTGGCCAGCTTCTCCACTATCCAGTCGCGGAACGCCTGGGCCCAGGGTTCGATGACCTCCGGGCCGGCGTGCCAGTCCAGTTCGCCCAGGTTGTGGGTGATGCTGCCCGAGCCGATCAGCAACACCCCTCGTTCGCGCAAGGCGCCCAGGGCGCGGCCGACCTTGCTCTGCAGGGCAGGACCTTGTTGGCTGGGCAGCGACAGTTGCAGCACCGGAATATCGGCCTGCGGGTACATCAGCGACAGCGGCACCCAGGCGCCGTGATCGAGCGGTCGCTCGGCGTCGAGACGGGCCGCCAGGCCGGCCTCGTTCAGGCGATCAACGATCTCGCCGGCCAGCTGCGGTTCGCCGGGAGCGGGATACTGCAGTGCGTAGAGCGGGGCGGGAAAGCCGCGGAAGTCGTGCCAGGTCTGCGGCCGTGTGGCGGCGGTCACGCGTAGCTCATGGCTCTCCCAGTGTGCCGAGACCACCAGGATGGCGCGCGGCCTCGGCAGCTCGGCAGCCAGGCGAGACAGGGCCGGACCGCTGGCGCCGGGGTCGAGGGCGAGCATGGGTGAGCCGTGGGAGATAAACAGCGAAGGCAGCATGGGGCAGGGCTCCTGCATTAGGATGGGGCCATCTTCGCGGCATGATATATCGAGTTCCAGTATAAATTACTGAGCTATTTCATCGAATTGACTGGAGGGTTGATGGATCGGGAGTTCTGGCAGGCGCGTTGGGCGACAGGGCAGATCGGCTTTCATCAGGATCGGGTCAATCCCTATCTGCAGCGGCACTGGTCCAAGTTGGCGCTGCCGAGCGCGACACGGGTGCTGGTGCCGCTCTGCGGCAAGAGCCTGGACCTGCTCTGGTTAGCCGAGCAGGGCTATCGGGTGTTGGGCGTGGAGCTGGCACAGCGTGCGGTCGAGGACTTCTTCGCGGAGCAGCGGCTGCAGCCGCAGGTCAGTCAGCAGGGGGATTTCGAGGTCTACCGCGCCGGTGCCATCGAGCTGTGGTGTGGCGACTTCTTTGCTCTGCAGGCCGAGCATCTGCTCGGCTGCACGGCGCTCTATGATCGCGCCGCGCTGATCGCCTTGCCGGCAGAGATGCGCGTCCGCTATGTCGCGCACCTGGGTGCAATCCTGGCGCCGGGGAGCAGCGGCCTGCTGGTCACCCTGGACTATGCGCAGGCGCAGATGGATGGGCCGCCCTTCGCCGTGGCCGATGCCGAGGTGCGCCGGCTGCTGGCCGGGGGCTGGCAGCTGCAGCTGCTCGAGGAGTGCGACGTGCTGGATGAGAACCGCAGGTTCCGCGAACGTGGCCTGCAGGGCCTGGATGAGCGGGTCTATCGCCTGGTGCGGCGCTGAACGAGAAGGGCGGCCCGCGGGCCGCCCTTTTTTCACTGCCGGTCGCTTAGCCGCGCTGGCGCAGGGCTTCGATGCGGTCTTCCAGCGGCGGGTGGCTCATCAGCAGGCCGGCCAGGCCGTTCTTCAGGCCGCCGTTGATGCCGAAGGCGGTCAGGCTGTCGGGCATGTGCACCGGCACGCCCTGTTCGGCGCGCAGGCGCTGCAGGGCGGCGATCATCGCACCGGTGCCGGCCAGGCGGGCGCCGGCTTCGTCGGCCTTGAACTCGCGCTTGCGCGAGAACCACATGACGATGATGCTGGCCAGGATGCCCAGTACCAGTTCGGCGAAGATGGTCGCGACGAAGTAGCCGATGCCGTGGCCGTCTTCATTCTTCAGGATCGCCTTGTCGACGAAGTTGCCGAAGATGCGCGCGAAGAACATCACGAAGGTGTTCACCACGCCCTGGATCAGCGCCAGGGTGACCATGTCGCCGTTGGCCACGTGGCCGATCTCGTGGGCCAGCACGGCGCGCACCTCATCGGGGGAGAAGCGCTCCAGCAGGCCCTGGCTGACCGCCACCAGGGCGTCGTTCTTGTTCCAGCCGGTGGCGAAGGCGTTGGATTCGTAGGCCGGGAAGATGCCCACCTCGGGCATCTTGATGCCGGCTTCGCGGGACAGTTCCTCGACCGTCTGCAGCAGCCACTGCTCGTGGCGGGTGCGCGGTTGGCTGATGATCTCGGTGCCGGTGCTCATCTTCGCCATCCACTTGGAGATGAACAGCGAAATCAGTGAGCCGGCGAAGCCGAAGACCGCGCAGAAAACCAGCAGGCTGCCATAGTTCTGGCCGGTGAAGCGATCAACCCCCAACAGCTTGAGAGTGATGCTGGCGATGATCAGGACCGCCAGGTTGGTGGCCAAAAACAGCAAGATGCGCATCATGGTGTGAAACTACTCCTTGGGAGAAAAGACGGTCCGGTTCTGCCGGCTATATAAGGGCGCGCCCCCCGGCTATTCAACCGAGGGACTATTTCAAACTGTGTCCTTTGCTCCGCCCAGAGCGCCGGCGAAGACCAGCCGGGTCAGTCGGGCGATTCGTTCGCCATGCCGCTGCGCCAGCGCCTCGCGCAACTGGTGCGCCAGGCTGCCCTGCACCCGGCGCACGCTCGGCGGCAGGGCCTCGCCTTCAGGCAGGGCATGGGGTACGCCACGGCTCAGGCGCAGAAAGCCCTTTTCGCTGAGTACCGCCTGATCCAGGGCGTCGTAGGCGATGGTCGAGTCGAAGCGCAGGTAGCCCTCCTCGGCCAGCCACAGCAGGGCGCTCAGGCAGCTCTGGTGGCGTTTGCTCGGCAGGCCGAACTCGTCCGGTTCCTCGCGGCCGATCAGGTCTTCAACGTACAGCGCCATCTTGCGCGGGAACACCTGGTAGAGCATCAGCAGGCCGCTGGCGGCGTCCTTGTAGAAGTCGTCTATCTGCAGGTCCATAGGATTTCGTCTGGCGTTCGCGCCGGCGCGTGGCGGCCGGCATGGGCGGTTACTGGCGGTAGTTCTTGAGGAAGGCGCCGATGCGCCCGATCGCCTGCTCCAGGTCGTCCACCCTGGGTAAGGTGACCACGCGGAAGTGATCCGGCCAGGGCCAATTGAAGGCCGTGCCCTGGACGATCAGCAGTTTCTCGGACAGCAGCAGGTCGAGGACGAACTTCTCGTCGTTGTGGATCGGACAGACCTTGGGGTCGATCTTCGGGAAGGCGTACAGCGCGCCCATGGGCTTGACGCAGCTGACCCCGGGAATGTCGTTGAGCAGCTCCCAGGTACGGTTGCGCTGCTCCAGCAGGCGGCCATTGGGCAGGACCAGGTCGTTGATGCTCTGGTAGCCGCCGAGGGCCGTCTGGATCGCGTGCTGGCTCGGCACGTTGGCGCACAGGCGCATGTTGGCGAGGATATCCAGGCCCTCGATATAGCTCTGGGCGCGGTGCTTGGGGCCGGAGATCGCCACCCAGCCGGAGCGGAAACCGGCGACCCGGTAGGACTTCGACAGGCCATTGAAGGTCAGGCACAGCACGTCCGGTGCCAGGGAGGCGGTGGAGATGTGCTGGGCTTCGTCGTAGAGGATCTTGTCGTAGATCTCGTCGGAGAACAGCACCAGGTTGTGCTGGCGCGCCAGCTCGACGATGTCTTCCAGTACTTCCTTGGAGTACACCGCGCCGGTGGGGTTGTTCGGGTTGATCAGCACCAGGGCCTTGGTGTTCGGGGTGATCTTGGCGCGCATGTCGGCCACGTCGGGGAACCAGCCGGCCTGCTCATCGCACAGGTAGTGCACCGGCTTGCCGCCGGACAGCGCCACCGCGGCGGTCCACAGCGGGTAGTCCGGGGCCGGAATCAGCACCTCGTCGCCATTGTTGAGCAGCGCCTGCATGGCCATGACGATGAGCTCGGAGACTCCGTTACCCAGGTAGATGTCTTCGATGCCGACGCCTTCCACCTGCTTCTGCTGGTAGTACTGCATCACCGCCTTGCGCGCACTGAACAGGCCCTTGGAGTCGCTGTAGCCCTGGGCTGTCGGCAGGTTGCGGATAACGTCCTGGAGGATTTCCTCGGGGGCTTCGAAACCGAACGGTGCCGGGTTGCCGATGTTCAGCTTGAGGATGCGGTGGCCTTCCTCTTCCAGGCGTTTGGCGTGCTTGAGCACCGGCCCGCGGATGTCGTAGCAGACGTTGGCGAGCTTGTTCGATTTGCTGACCTGCATGTGGATGATCCCGAATAGAAGGAACGCCGCGCAAAAACGCCGTAACAGACTCGAACGGGCGAGCCTTGGCAGCTTGTAACGCGGGTGACAGACTGGGGTCGAATCATACGTGGCGGCCCGATCTTGGCAAAGTGATTGGTCGGGCTTTTTGCAAGTTGAGGAGACCTGCCGTGGACAAGCTCGAAAAACCCCTGGAAGCCTGGCGCGAAGAGCTGTCGGAGGAGCAATACCATGTCTGCCGCTTGGGAGGCACCGAGCGCGCTTTTACCGGTCAGTACCATGACAGCAAGACCCCCGGCACCTATCACTGCGCCTGCTGCGGCACGGCGCTGTTCGACTCCGATGCCAAGTACGACTCCGGCAGCGGCTGGCCAAGCTACTTCCAGCCGGTGAGCCAGGAGGCGATCGCCAGCCGGGATGACTTCAGCCATGGCATGCACCGCATCGAGGTCAAATGCTCGAAGTGCGACGCCCACCTCGGTCATGTATTCCCCGATGGCCCCAAGCCGACCGGGTTGCGTTACTGCATTAATTCGGTGTCGCTCAAACTGGTGCCGCGCGAATAGGGGGGGGCGGTGTTGCTCATGCGACGGCGCAAGCCGCCGTCGCGGCTGTGATCGGGTATCAGCGGCGCTTATTTTTGCTCATTTAGATTGTGTGCAATTTAATTGCTTGCTATTCATGGGTCATTCCATCCAAGCCAAGGACCGCCAACATGAGCAATGAGCTATTCGACATCCCCTGCACCACCATCAAGGGTGAGCAGAAGACCCTCGCCGACTTCGGTGGCAAGGCCGTACTGGTGGTCAACACCGCCAGCAAGTGTGGCTTCACCCCGCAGTACAAGGGGCTGGAGAGCCTGTGGCAGCAGTACAAGGACAAGGGGCTGGTGGTGCTGGGTTTTCCCTGCAACCAGTTCGGCAAGCAGGAACCGGGTAACGAGGGGGCGATTTCCGAATTCTGCGAGCTGAACTTCGGCGTGAGTTTCCCGCTGTTCAAGAAGGTCGAGGTCAACGGCGCCGGCGCCCACCCGCTGTATGTGCAGTTGAAGAAGCGCGCCCCGGGCCTGCTCGGCAGTCAGGGCATCAAGTGGAACTTCACCAAGTTCCTGCTCAGCGGCGACGGCCAACTGGTCAAGCGTTTCTCGCCCGCCACCAAGCCGGAAGACCTGAGCGCCGAGATCGAAGCGCTGCTCAAATGAGGCCAGGGGCAATGGCGCCCGACGACCCGCTGCAGCTGGACAACCAGCTGTGCTTCAAGCTGTACGCGGCGTCCCGGGCGGTGATTCGCGCCTATCGGCCGATGCTCGAGCAGCTGCACCTGACCTACCCGCAGTACCTGGCGATGCTGGTGCTGTGGGAGTGGCAGGCCAGTCCGCCGGCACAACCCACCGTCAAGGCGCTGGGCGAGCGCCTGCTGCTCGACTCCGGAACCCTGACGCCCCTGCTCAAGCGCCTGGAGCAGCTAGAGCTGCTGGTGCGTCGGCGCTCGCCCACAGACGAGCGCGAGGTGCACCTGGCGCTGACCGACGCCGGCAACGCCCTGCGCGAGCAGGCGCTGTCACTCAAGCAGCGGCTGCTCTGCGAGCGGGGGATGGACCTCGATGCGCTGGCCGATCTGCGTGAGCGGGTGGGACAGTTGCTCGAGCGGGTCAGCCCGCAGCGCTGACCGCCAGCCACTGGTCGAGCAGGGCGGCCAGTTCATCACGGCGGAACGGCTTGGCCAGGTAGTCATTCATGCCGGCCGCTTGGCAGCGTTCGCGTTCGTCGGGCAGGGCGTTGGCGGTCAGGGCGATGATCGGCAGCGACTGGGTGGCCTCGTCCTGGCGGATCCGGCGACTGGCCTCGTAGCCATCCATCACCGGCATGTTGCAGTCCATCAGCACCAGGTCGACGGCATGCTGTTGCAGCTGTTGCAGCTGTTGCAGCTGTTGCAGCGCCTCGGCGCCATGATTGGCCAGCAGCACCTCGCAGCCGAGCTTGATCAGCATGCCTTTGGCCACCAGCTGGTTGACCGGGTTGTCCTCGACCAGCAGGACCCGCGCCTGGCGCTCTATTTCGGGTGTGGGCGCCGAGGCTGTCGGCGCCTCTTGCGGTGCCTGATCGAGGCCGCGGCTGATGGCCTGGAGCAGGGCATGGCGCGACAAGGGACGAGCGATCTGCTCGATGGGCGCCAGGGCCTTGGCTTGGGCGTCGGCGAGGAAGCTGCCATAGGCCCTGACCAGCAGCAGCGGCGCGGTACATGTCGGGCGCAGGTCGGACAGGCACTCCAGGCGGTCGCTGATCAGCAGGTCGGCGGAGCGTGCAGCCGGACTGGCATTGCTCTCCAGGCATTGGTAGTCCAGCCCCCAGCTGGGCAGGAGCATGGCGAGCTGCTCGTTCAGGCCGGAGTCGGCCGCACACAGGGCTACCACCTGTCCGCTCAGGCTCGGCATGGTCGCGGCGGGGGCGTGGCACGGCAGTGGCAGGCTGGCGCAGAAGCGACTGCCGTTACCCTCGCTGGACTCCAGCTTGAGATGGCCGTGCATGGCTTCGCACAGGTGGCGGGCCAGCGCCAGGCCGAGGCCAGTGCCGCCGAACTGGCGGGTAATCCCCGCGCCGGCCTGGGCGAACGGCTGGAAGATGCGTGCCTGGGCTTCTTCGGAGATGCCGATGCCGGTATCGCGGACACTGATCCGGACGCCGTCCAGGTTGCCCTCGACGCGCACATCGACGCGGCCCGAGCGGGTGAACTTGAGGGCGTTGGACAGCAGGTTGCTAACGATCTGGCGCACGCGGGTTGGATCGCCCAGCACCTGGGCGGGCAGCCGCGGGTCGATCAGGCAGGTCAGCTCGACGTTCGGCAGCGCATTCTGCGAGAGCAGGCTGACGGTATTCTCCACCAGGCCTCCCAGGTCGAAGGGGATGAACTCCAGCTCCAGCTGGCCGGCCTCGAACTTCGACAGGTCGAGGATGTCGTTGAGCAACTCGACCAGCACCTTGCCGGAGTCGTGGGCAATCGACAGTTGCTGGCGCTGCTCCTGGCTCAGCGGGCCGTCGAGGGAGAGGCCGAGCATGCCCAGCAGGCCGTTCAGCGGGGTGCGAATCTCGTGGCTCATGTTGGCCAGAAACGTCGAGCGCGCCTGGGCCATTTCCAGCGCGCTATGCCGCGCCTGCTCCAGCTCCTGGTTGGACTGCAGCAGTCGGGCGTTGGCCGCCTTCAGCTCGGCGGTGCGCGCCGAAACGATGTTCTCCAGTTCGCCCAGGTACTGGGTCAGGCGATCCTCGGCTTCACGGCGCTGCTCGATCTCCGAGGCGATGCTGGAAAACTGCTGGTTGGTGACCTTGATCAGGGTGCCGATCTCGTCGCGTTCATGGCCGGGCGGGCAGGGCAGTTTCTTGCGGTTCGGGGTGCCCGGGTCGCGCTCGCTGAGGGCGTGGATGGTCTCCACCAGCGGCTTGGTCAGGGTGAAGTAGAACAGCACCAGGAGTATCAGGGCGAGCAGTAGGCTGCGGGCGAAGCCGGTCAGCAGGGTGAGCACGGCGCGCCGCAGAAAGTGATTGCCGAAGGCGTAGGTGTCGACTTCCAGGCGCAGCACGCCGAGGGCTTCGCCCGGGGCATGGCTGACGAACAGGGGGGTCTCGAAGTGGCGTCGGGCGCCGAACAGGAAGTCGCTGAATACCCGGTAGCCGCTCTTGCTGGCGGGGCGGCTGACACTGGCGAGGACCAGGCTGCTGTTGTCGATGATCTGCGCACTGATCACCGCCGGCGAGCGCAGCAGACCGAACACCAGTTCCTGGGCCAGTTCGGCGTCGATGTTGTAGGCGATGCGCGCCGCCGGATTGTGGCTGATCTCCATGAGCGCGCGAATCTCGCGATTGATGGAGGCGTCTTCGCTGGCATAATCGACGCCCACCTGAACGACGCTGAGGACGGTGCCCAGGATGAACGCCACCAACACGGTCAGGCCGGCCTGTTTGAACGACAGGCGTTGGGTGAGCGGTATGTCCATGGGGGCCGGCAGTCTCGTATCCATTCGCCAGCCAAGCATAGCCCATCTGCTTCCTGAGTCGGCAGAGGGAGTTGGCAGGATTTACCTATCAAGGAGTGCGCCGTGGATTCCCGGTTGAACAGCTTTCTGCAGCGGGCCGAGGCCGTGCTCGCCCGTCTCGAGCCCTATCTGCCGGCCCAGCGGGCGGCCATCGACTGGCAGCAGAGCCTGGCTGCCCGCTGGCATCGCGAGGGGCGCGGTGGCTACCTGCAGCCGCTGCAAATCAGCCTCGATCTCGATCTGGGCGACCTGATCGGCGTGGATGCCCAGCGCGAGCAGTTGGCGCGCAATACCCGCCAGTTCGTCCAGGGGCTGCCGGCCAACCATGCATTGCTCTGGGGTGCCCGCGGCACCGGCAAGTCCTCCCTGGTGCGGGCGCTGTTGGCCGAGCATGCCGCGGGTGGTCTGCGACTGATCGAGATCGAACGCGATCACCTGGCGGACCTGCCGCGGTTGGTCGAGCAACTGGCCAACCTGCCCCAGCGTTTCGTGCTGTTCTGCGACGACCTGTCCTTCGAGGCGGGTGAGGGTGACTACCGGGTGCTGAAGAGCGTGCTGGATGGCTCGTTGGAGCGCGCGCCGGAGAACGTGCTGCTGTACGCCACCTCCAATCGTCGCCACCTGCTGCCGGAGAAGCACAGTGACAATCAGGCCTCGCAGATGGTCGACGGCGAGCTGCATCCCAGCGAGGCGGTGGAGGACAAGATCGCCCTGTCCGACCGCTTCGGCCTGTGGCTGTCCTTCTACCCTTTCACCCAGGAGCACTTTCTCGCGGTGGTGCGGCACTGGATCGAGGTCCAGGCCGCGGCGGTCGGGTTGGCCTGGCAGTGGAGCGAGGACCTGGAAAAGGCGGCGATCCGCTGGGCGCTGGGGCGTGGTAACCGCAACGGCCGCTGCGCCTACCAGTTCGCCCGGCACTGGGTAGGACTCAAGTTGTTGGAGGCGCAGGCATGACCGATCTGCAAGCGAGCGGCGCTGGACTCGAAGGTTATTCGCTGCTGCAGGCGCAGCTGGAAGCGCTGCTGGCCGATGAACGCGACTTCATCGCCAATGCCGCGCAATTCTCCGCCTTCCTGTTTCAGGAACTGGCCGACCTCAACTGGGCCGGTTTCTACCTGGCCCGTGGCGAGGAGCTGGTGCTGGGGCCGTTCCAGGGCAAGGTGGCCTGTGTGCGGATCCCCTTCGGTCGCGGCGTGTGCGGCGTGGCGGCGGCCAGTCGGCAGACGCAGCGGGTCGAGGACGTGCATGCCTTCGCCGGACACATCGCCTGTGACAGTGCGTCCAGCAGCGAGCTGGTGGTGCCGCTGGTGAAGGAGGGGCGACTGATCGGCGTGCTGGACCTGGACAGCCCCGTTCTGGCGCGTTTCAGTGCGCAGGACCAGGCTGGTATCGAGCGCCTGGCCGAGGTGTTCCTCCGCCTCAGCGACTGCTGAATCCGCACCCCCGGCCAGCCCGCACTGGCGGACGGGGCGGGGGCGCGCCGAC
Source organism: Pseudomonas sp. LPB0260 (assembly GCF_013388395.1). Lineage (NCBI taxonomy): Bacteria > Pseudomonadati > Pseudomonadota > Gammaproteobacteria > Pseudomonadales > Pseudomonadaceae > Pseudomonas > Pseudomonas sp. LPB0260. The sequence goes on from NZ_CP058247.1 coordinate 2,960,210, forward strand.
TCAGGCCCTGGCGCTCATCTTGGCGAGCATTTTCTGCTCGCCGGGGAGAATCGATTGCACCGAGGGGCGCGCCTTGATTCGCGCGTAGTGCGCGGCCAGGTTGGGCCAGCGCCGTTCATCGAGCTGCTCGCCGCCATGTTCCATGTTGATCAGCTGGCTGCAGACCGCCAGGTCGGCCAGGGTCAGGCGCTCGCCGACCAGGTAGTCGGCACCCTCCAGGCGCTTTTCCAGGTAGTCGAAATGCGGCGGCAGTTTCTCCTCCAGCGCGGCCCGCACGGCAGCCTCATCGCATGGCTGGCCCATGCTCGGCTTGAGTGCTCGGTTGCGGAACACGGCGAAGGTGCACAGGGGCGCCAGCTCATAGTCGGCGTATTTCTCCAGCCAGCTCACCCGCGCCCGCTGCTCGGCACCCGTGCCGGTCAATTCGGCGCCTTCGGGGTACTTGTCGCTCAGGTAGTGGCAGATGACGCCGGAGTCGGCGAGGCTGAAGTCGCCGTCCTTGAGCGCGGGAATGCGGCCCAGCGGATTGAGGTCGTAGTACCAGGCCGGCTGGCCGAAAGGCAGGACGATCTCCAGTTGATAGTCCAGGCCGCTTTCCAGCAGATACAGGCGGACTTTGCGTACGAATGGCGAGAGTGGCGCGCCATAGACAGTCAGGCTCATCGGTTGTGCCTATCGGGTGGGGGAGGGAAGGCGTGGCGACTGCTTAGTCGTAGATGTTCTTCTTCTTCCAGTCATCGTCCAGCTCCTCGAGGCCCTGGGTCAGCTCGCTGGTTTCATCGCTGGCCGGCTTGACGGTTTCCAGCACCATGGCATTGGCGCGGGCGAGCTGGTTTTCCAGCTGCTTCAGCTGGGCCTGGTAGCGGCCGGGGTCCGTTTGTTTGCGCAGATACTGCACGCCGCGCTCGAAGGCCAGGCGTGCCTGACCGGGATGGTTCTGCTGCAGGGCCTGCTGGCCCAGATTGTTGAAGAATTCGATATGCAGCTGGGCGAGCATGTGGCGGACTTCGTTCAACCAGTGCTTGCCTTCGTTGCTATTGAGAACACCTTCCTTGGCGCAGCGGGTGATTTGCCCATGCAGGTTTTCCAGCTGAAAGCGGACTTCCTTGGCCTTGGCCTCGTTGAGCACCGGCTGCGGTGGGTTGCGCACCGTGATCGACTCGCCCAGGGCGACCAGCTGGCGCAGTTCGTCGACACGGGTCCTGCTGGCGGCGCTCTTGTCCAGTGCCAGCAGGTGCTCGCTGAAATGCAACTGCAGGCGGCTGAGCAGCAGCTTCAGTTGGGGGGTCATCAACTGCCCCGGCATGGATTCCGACAGGTCGGCGCAGCGCCGCAAGCGGTCATTGAGGTCGGCCTTGAGGCGCGCCTTCTTGAGCTTGCTCTGCTCGACCATGTGATTGATGTAGGCAATGGCGATCAAAATGAAGATGCCGCCGACAATCAGCAAGGTAATCACCAGGGGGGACATAGTTTCTATCTCTCGGCGGCCTGAAATTCGCCCGAGTGTAGTGCCTTGGCCGTCAAGCTCATAGACGTTCATCAGCTTCTGGACTGAAGTCGTTGATTTTAAAAAAAAATTACAGAGTGGTTGACGATCCCCGAAAGGCTCCCTAGAATGCGCGCCACTTCCAGGGCAATGCCGATAGGCAGGGCCAGGAAGCCGGAAAGTCTGTTGTAGGTTCCGGTCTGGGTCCCCTTCGTCTAGTGGCCTAGGACACCGCCCTTTCACGGCGGTAACAGGGGTTCGAGTCCCCTAGGGGACGCCACTTTCCCAGTGGAAGTGCGTTGCAGTAATGCGGGAATAGCTCAGTTGGTAGAGCACGACCTTGCCAAGGTCGGGGTCGCGAGTTCGAGTCTCGTTTCCCGCTCCAAATTTCAACGAATATCGCTCGTAGGGCGCTGTTCGGGTCGGGCGACTGGCAACGCCGCGACAGGTAGAGTTCCAGGTCCCCTTCGTCTAGTGGCCTAGGACACCGCCCTTTCACGGCGGTAACAGGGGTTCGAGTCCCCTAGGGGACGCCAATTTGTTGTAGCAAATGCGGGAATAGCTCAGTTGGTAGAGCACGACCTTGCCAAGGTCGGGGTCGCGAGTTCGAGTCTCGTTTCCCGCTCCAAATACACGAAAACGCCGCTCATCGAGCGGCGTTTTCGTTTGCGCCGTGCTGGCGCTCATGAAAAAGCCCGCCGGTGATGCCGAGCGGGCTTTTTTCGTTTCTGGCGTCCCTTGGGTGACTCGCGCTCAGTGCTTGCTGCTCTGCGGCGGCAGGGCCAGTAGCTGCTTTTCCTGGTTCCAGTCGAAGGGTTCGTCGTTCTGCTCGGCTTCGAAGCGGCGCTCGTCGAGGCGCTGAAACAGTTCGATCTCCTCGTCCGGCATGAAGTGCAGGCAGTCGCCGCCGAAGAACCACAGCAGGTCGCGCGGCACCAGGTGGGCGATCTGCGGGTAGCGGTGGAAGATCTGACTGATCAGGTCCTGGCCGAGGTAGAGGCTGGCTTCCGGGTCTTGCGGCAGTTCCCTGAGCAGTTCATCGAAGCGTTCGAGGAACAGTGCATGGCTGTCGTCGAGAATCTGCTCGGCCTCGCCCAGGGCGACCAGGATGCCGCGCAGGTGTGCGAGCAGGGCGAGATGGTGATCGAGGTAGGCGCTGGCCATCAGGTGGGTCCTATCAGTGAAACGGGCGCGGGAGTATAGAGCTCCCGGCGCCCGCTGTCCCGTCAGCGCACCTTGCCGCGGCTGAGCTTCAGTTCGTCCGCGGCGAAGTCGTCGACATCGATCACCGCCCGCCGCGCGGCTTGCGCCTGTTCCAGTTGCCGCGCCTCCTCGTCGCTCAGCAGGTCGGCACTGCGCGCCGCATCGAACAGGTTCTGTCCGGGGGCCTCGCGCAGCTGTCCGGACTTGAGCGCCCGGTCCAGTTTTTCCTGGGCCGCTCGAGTGCTGTCGCGCAGGTCCATGGCGTGTTGCAGGGCGGCCACCGGGTCCTTCTCGCCCCGCGGCCGGTAGCAGCCTTCGAGCAGCTCCTCCAGGGCCGCATCACCGCTGTTGCGACCGATGATTGCCGCCACCTGCGCATCCAGCTCGTCGCTCGGTCCCTTGTGGCGGCGACCGAAGGGCAGCACCAGGGCGCGCAGGGCATAGCCGAGCAGGCGATTGGGGAAGTTGCCAAGCAGCTCCTCCAGCGCCTGCTCTGCCTGTGCCAGGCATTCCTCCTGGGCCCAGCTCAGCAGGGCGCGCGAGTGTTCCGGGCAGCCCAGGTCGTGGTAGCGCTTGAGCGCCGCCGAGGCCAGGTAGAGGTAGCTGAGCACATCGCCCAGGCGCGCCGAGAGGCGCTCGCGGCGTTTCAATTCGCCGCCCAGCAGCATCATGCTCAGGTCGGCGAGCAGGGCGAAGGCGGCGGCCAGGCGGTTCAAAGCGCGGAAGTACGGCTGGCTGAGGCTGTCGCCGGGCACCTGGCCGAACAGGCCTAGGCTCAGGCTCAGCAGCAGGCTGCTGGCGGCATTGCTGACGGCGAAGCCGATGTGCTGCAGCAGCAACCCATCGAACTCCTCGAGCGCCTCCTCGCTGTCTTCGCGGGTGGCCAGGGCCATTTCCTTGAGCACGTAAGGATGGCAGCGGATCGCCCCCTGGCCGAAGATCATCAGGTTGCGCGAGAGGATGTTGGCGCCTTCCACGGTGATGAAGATCGGCGCGCCTTGCCAGGAGCGCGCCAGGTAGTTGTTCGGCCCCATGATGATGCCCTTGCCGCCGTGGACGTCCATGGCGTGGCGGATGCACTCGCGGCCGCGCTCGGTCAGGTGGTACTTGAGCACCGCCGAGAGCACCGAGGGCTTCTCGCCCAGGTCCACCGCGTTGGCGGTGAGAATGCGGGCGCTGTCCATCAGCCAGGCGTTGCCGGCGATGCGCGCCAGGACCTCCTCGATGCCCTCGAATGCGGCCAGGGGCACGCCGAACTGCTCGCGCAGCTGGCTGTACTGGCCGCTGGTGAGGCTGGTGAACTTGGCCGCGCCGGTACCGACCGCTGGCAGGGAAATGGAGCGGCCCACCGACAGGCAGTTCATCAGCATCATCCAGCCCTTGCCGAGCATTTCCTGGCCGCCGATCAGGTAATCCAGCGGGATGAACACGTCCTTGCCGGAGTTCGGGCCGTTCATGAAGGCGGCGCCGAGGGGCAGGTGGCGGCGGCCGATCTCCACCCCGGGGGTGTCGGTGGGCACCAGGGCCAGGCTGATGCCCAGGTCCTCCTCCTCGCCGAGCAGGTGGTCGGGGTCATAGGCCTTGAAAGCCAGGCCGAGCAGGGTGGCCACCGGCCCCAGGGTGATATAGCGCTTCTCCCAGGTCAGGCGCAGGCCGAGCACCTCCTCGCCGTTCCACTGACCCTTGCAGACGATGCCGCTGTCCGGCATGGCGCCGGCGTCGGAGCCGGCCAGGGGGCCGGTGAGGGCGAAGCAGGGAATGTCCTCGCCGCGGGCCAGGCGCGGCAGGTAGTGCTGGCGCTGTTCGTCGGTGCCGTAGTGCAACAGCAGTTCGGCCGGGCCGAGGGAGTTGGGCACCATGACCGTGGAGGCTAGGTCGCCGCTGCGGGTCGCCAGCTTCATCGCCACCTGGGAGTGGGCATAGGCGGAGAAACCCTTGCCGCCATACTCCTTGGGAATGATCAGGGCGAAGAATCCGTGCTGTTTGATGTGCTCCCAGGCCTTGGGCGGCAGGTCCATCTGCTGGCCGATCTCCCAGTCGCTGACCATGGCGCACAGCTCCTCGGTGGGGCCGTCGAGGAAGGCCTGCTCTTCCTCGCTGAGCCTGGCCTTGGGGTAGTCGAGCAGCTTGTTCCAGTCCGGGCGGCCGCTGAACAGCTCGCCGTCCCACCAGACGCTGCCGGCCTCGATGGCCTCGCGCTCGGTGTCCGACATGGGCGGCAATACCCGCTGGAACCAGGCGAACAGCGGCGCGCTGAGCCACTGGCGGCGTTGCTCCGCGAACAGCAGCGGCAGCAGGATGGCCAGCCACAGCAGCCAGAACAGCGCCAGCAGCCAGCCTGGCGTGCGGCTGAAGGCGCCCATGGCGAGCAGGTAGCCGGCCGCAATGGCCAGCGCGGGGAGAGGCGCGGTGCGGCGGTGGGCCAGATAGGCCACGCCGAACACCAGTACGAGCAACCAGACGACGAGCATGCAGAATCCTCCATGACCAGGGGGCGGGATTGATAGGGTGAGCTTAGCCGGCATCGGCGCGGGCGGTGACTGGGCTGGCGCGCTCGAGGGAGTCACAGGCCTGGCGCCAGCCGCGCACTGGCTATCATCGATGAGAGACCGGCAGCGCGGCCACGAGTTCGCCCGGAGGCGGGCAATCCATAAAGCGGATTGATAGCTAACATCAGAAATCGTGTCTTTCTTATTGATTTCAGGGTGGTAGGGTGCAGGGCTCGCGGCTTGCGCGGACCCTGGTTCGTAGTCGAGCCCGTGCAGTTCATCGCCTGCGTGTGGGCGCTCGATCGACCTTTTCGGTGCCGCGATGGCCTGGGCAACCTCGGCCGGGTGGTTGCAAATGCCCGCGTTAACCCCTATCTAAGCAATCCTCTTCATTGTGTGCGTGCCCCTCATGACTACTGCTCTGTCCATCCGGCAGCTGACCAAGACCTACGGCAATGGCTTCCAGGCCCTGCATGGCATCGACCTGGATGTGGCCGAAGGCGACTTCTTCGCCTTGCTCGGCCCCAATGGCGCCGGCAAGTCCACCACCATTGGCATCCTCTCGACCCTGGTCAACAAGAGCGGCGGTACGGTGAACGTGTTCGGCCATGACCTGGACCAGCAGCCGGCGGCGCTCAAGCGCTGCCTCGGCGTGGTGCCCCAGGAGTTCAACTTCAACCAGTTCGAGAAGGTCTTCGACATCGTCGTCACCCAGGCGGGCTACTACGGCATCCCGGCGAAGATCGCCAAGGAACGCGCCGAGCAGTACCTCAAGCAGCTGGGCCTGTGGGACAAGCGCAACGTCGCCTCGCGCGAGCTGTCCGGCGGCATGAAGCGCCGCCTGATGATCGCCCGCGCCCTGGTCCATCAGCCGCGCCTGCTGATCCTCGACGAGCCGACCGCCGGGGTGGACATCGAGTTGCGCCGTTCGATGTGGAACTTCCTCACCGAACTCAACCGCCAGGGCATCACCATCATCCTCACCACCCACTACCTGGAGGAGGCCGAGCAGCTGTGCCGCAACATCGGCATCATCGATCACGGCCGCATCGTCGAGAACACCAGCATGAAGGACCTGCTGAAGAAGCTGCACGTGGAGACCTTCCTGCTCGACCTCAAGGAGTCCCAGCTGGTGCCGCCGCAGCTGGTGGGCTATCCGGCGCAGCTGGTCGACCATCACACCCTGGAGGTGCAGGTGGACAAGAGTCAGGGGGTAACCGAGCTGTTCCGCCAGCTGGCCCAGCAGCGTATCGAGGTGCTCAGCCTGCGCAACAAGACCAATCGCCTGGAGGAGCTGTTCGTCTCCCTGGTGGAGAAGAACCTGGCCAAGGAGCCGGCGCTATGAACACCGCTTACCTCAACAGCGAGCTGGCCGCCAACCTGGTGGCCCTGCGCACCATCGTCTACCGCGAGATCCGCCGCTTCACCCGCATCTGGCCGCAGACCCTGCTGCCGCCGGCGATCACCATGGTCCTGTACTTCGTCATCTTCGGTAACCTGATCGGCCGGCAGATCGGCGACATGGGCGGCTTCAGCTACATGGAGTACATCGTGCCGGGGCTGATCATGATGTCGGTGATCACCAACTCCTACGGCAACGTGGTGTCGAGCTTCTTCGGCAGCAAGTTCCAGCGCAACATCGAGGAATTGCTGGTGTCGCCGGTGTCGCCGCACATCATCCTCATCGGCTTCGTGGTCGGCGGCGTGCTGCGCGGCCTGCTGGTCGGCCTGATCGTCACCCTGCTGTCGCTGTTCTTCACCAAGCTTTCGGTGCATCACCTGGGGCTGACGGTGCTGGTGGTGCTGATGACCGCGACCATCTTTTCCATGGGCGGCTTCGTCAACGCCGTGTTCGCCCGCAGCTTCGACGACATCTCGATCATCCCGACCTTCGTGCTGACGCCGCTGACCTACCTGGGCGGGGTGTTCTACTCGATCGCCCTGTTGCCGCCGTTCTGGCAGACGGTGTCGCTGGCCAACCCGATCCTGCACATGGTCAACGCCTTCCGCTACGGCATTCTCGGTGTCTCGGACATCGGCATCGGCGTGGCCATCGGCTTCATGCTGCTGGCCACGGTGGTGCTCTATACGGTGTGCATCCGTCTGCTGGTTGGCGGTCGCGGCATGCGTCAGTAGGCGCTAGATTCACCTCGGCGCGGCGTAACGCTGGCGCGCCAGGCGGGCGGCTAGACTTAGCTCTTCAGGAGTCAGGGGGCCGCCATGCCAGCCCATGTGCGTCGCTACGCCGTTGCCATCGCCCTGTCGCTGGTCGGCGCGTTCAGTCAGGCCGACGAAGGCCAGGGCCCCCTGGTCGAGGTGGTGCGCCCCGAGCGCACCCTGGTGCGCGACGAACTGGTCACCTTCGGCAGCCTGCGCTCCGACGAGTCGGTGATGATCCGCCCGGAGATCGAAGGGCGTCTGGCCCGCCTGCATTTTGCCGAGGGCCAGGCGGTGGCGGCCGGCGACCTGCTGGTCAGCCTGGACGATGCCATCGCCCGCGCCGAACTGGCCCTGGCCCGGGCCAATCTGGACCTGGCGGAGAAGAGCTTTCGGCGCCTCCAGCAGCTGTTCCAGCGCGGTGCCAGCAATGCCCAGGCCCGCGACGAGGCGCAGGCACGCCAGCAGGCGGCGCGGGCCGGCCTGGCCCTGGCCCAGGCGCGCCTGCACAAGACCCGGCTTCGCGCGCCCTACGATGGCGTTCTCGGCCTGCGCCAGGTCAGCCCCGGTGACTACCTCGAAGCCGGCCAGGACATCGTCAACCTGGAGGTGCTCGACCCGCTCAAACTGGATTTTCGCGTGCCGCAGAAGGCGGTCGGCAAGATCCATCCCGGCCAGGCGGTGGAGATCCGCCTCGATGCCTTCGCCGACGAGCTGTTCCACGGCACGATCAGCGCCATCAATCCGCAGCTGGACGAGGCCGGGCGCAGCCAGGCGATCCGCGCGCGCCTGAGCAACCCCGGGCTGCGCCTCAAGCCCGGGCAGTTCGTGCGGGTCACGGTGATCCTCGCCGAACGCCCGCAGGCCCTGGTGATTCCGGAGGAGGCGGTGATGCCCCTGGGCGAGCGGCTGCTGGTCAACCTGGTGGTGGACGGCAAGGTCGAGCAGCGCGAAATCAGGCTCGGGCGGCGCCTGGGCGGGCGCGTCGAGGTGCGCGAGGGGCTGAATGGCGATGAAACCCTGATCAGCGCCGGCTGGCACAAGGTCAGGCCGGGCATGGCGGTGCGCACCCGCGTCGCCGGGGAGGGCGCGTGAGCCTCCCGGAGCTGTGCATCCGCCGTCCGGTGCTGGCCTGCGTGCTGTCCCTGGTGCTGGTGCTGCTCGGGCTGATGGGCTATCAGCGCCTGACGGTGCGCGAGTACCCGAACATCGACGTGCCGATCGTCACCGTCAGCGTCGGCTATCCGGGGGCCAGCCCGCAGATCATGGAGTCCCAGGTGGCGCAGCCGATCGAGGATGTGCTGTCGGGCATCGAGGGGCTGGACTTCGTCAGCTCGGTCAGCCGCACGGAAAACACCCAGATCACCGCGCGGTTCCGCCTCGGTAGCGACGCCGACGTGGCGGCCAATGACGTGCGCGACCGCCTCGGCCGGGTGCGCGGGCTGCTGCCGGACGAGATCGACGAACCGGTGGTGCAGAAGGTCGAGGCCGATGCGCAGCCGGTGATGTTCCTGGCCTTCTACAGCGAGCGCCATTCGCCGATGGCCATCACCGACCTGCTCGAACGCCTGGTCAAGGATCGCCTGCAGGTCATTCCCGGGGTCTCCGAGGTGCAGATCCGCGGCGCACGCAGCCCGGCCATGCGCATCTGGCTGGACCCGGAGCGCCTGGCCGCCCATGGCCTGACGGTGCAGGACGTGGAGGATGCCCTGCGCCGGCAGAACGTGGAGATTCCCGCCGGGCGCATCGAGTCGCGCCAGCGCGAGTTCAACCTGCTGTCGGAGACCGACCTGCGCAGCGCCGAGGCGTTCGAGCAGCTGATCCTCGACGATTCGCGCGGCTACCTGCTGCGCCTGGCCGACGTCGGTCGCGCCGAGATCGGTCCGGCCAGTACCCGCAGCGTGGTGCGCTTCAACGGCCAGCCGGCGGTGGTGATCGGCATGGTCAAGCAGGCCACGGCCAATCCGCTGGACATCTCCGACGGGGTCCAGGCGGCGCTGGCGGACGTGCGCGCGCTGCTGCCCGAGGGCATGCAGATGGCGGTGGCCCACGACAGCTCGCTGTTCATCCGCGAGTCGATCGACAACGTCTACACCACCATCTGGGAAGCGGTGGCGCTGGTCATCCTGATCATCTTCCTGTTCCTCCGCTCGCTGCGCGCCACCCTGATCCCGCTGGTGACCATCCCGGTGTCGCTGATCGGCGCCTTCGCCCTGATGGCGCTGATGGGCTTTTCCATCAACACCTTGACCCTGTTGGCCATGGTCCTGGCCATCGGCCTGGTGGTGGACGACGCCATCGTCATGCTGGAGAACATCCATCGCCACCTGGAACGAGGGCTGTCGCCGCTGCAGGCAGCCTTCAAGGGCAGCCGCGAGATCGCCTTCGCGGTCATCGCCATGACCCTGACCCTGGCCGCGGTCTATGCGCCGATCGGCTTCATGCCCGGCACCACCGGCAAGCTGTTCACCGAGTTCGCCTGGACCCTGGCCGGCGCGGTGATCGTCTCCGGCTTCGTCGCCCTCAGCCTGTCGCCGATGATGTGCGCGCGCCTGCTGCCGCCGCATCGGCCGAACGCACGGCATAACCGTGCCTACAACCTGATCGAGGACGGGCTGCATGGGCTGAGCCTGGGTTACCAGCGCCTGCTGGCGCACGCGCTGGAGCGCTGGTGGCTGGTCCTGGCGCTGCTCGCGGCGGTGCTGCTGACCTGTTTCTGGCTGTTCGCCGGGCTCAGGTCGGAGCTGGCGCCGACCGAGGACACCGGCACCATCATCGGGGTATTCAGCGCCCCGGAAGGCGCCACCATCGACTACACCAGCCGCTATGCGCGGCAGATCGAGGCGGTGTACGACGGCATCGCCGAGACCAATCGCTACGTGGTGATCACCGGCTTTCCCACCGTGACCCAGGGCATCTCCTTCATGAAACTGGAGGACTGGGACCAGCGCCAGCGCAGCCAGTTCGCCATTCGCCAGGAGTTGCTGCCCAGGCTGCAGGAGATTCCCGGCATCCGCGCCTTTCCGGTCAATCGTCCGCCGCTGGGGCAGAGCGTGCGCAGCCAGCCGGTCAATCTGGTGATCCGCTCGTCCCTGGAGTTCGCCGAGCTGGAGGGCTACGTCGAGGCGCTGCTGGAGCGGCTGCGCGACTACCCGGGGCTGGAGAGCCTGGATAGCGACCTCAAGCTCAACACGCCGCAGCTCAAGGTGTCGGTCAACCGCGAGCAGGCGGTGGCGGTGGGCAGCGATGTGGCGACCATCGGCCGCAGCCTGGAGAGCCTGTTCGGCAGCCGCCAGGTGACCCGCTTCAAGCGCCTCGGCGAGCAGTACGAGGTGCTGGTGCAACTGGCCGATGTCGACCGCAGCAATCCCGCCGACCTCGACCGCGTCTACGTGCGTGGGCGCGACGGCGGCATGGTGCAGCTGTCCAACCTGATCGAGGTGCGCGAGAGCGTGGCGCCGCGCGAACTCAACCACTTCAACCAGCTGCGCGCGGCGACCCTGAGCGCCAACGTCGGTGCCGGGAATACCCTCGGCGAGGCCCTCGAACACCTGGAGGGCGAGGCCCGCGAGCTGTTCCCGGACGGCACCCTGTTCGACTACGCCGGCACCTCGCGCGAATTCAAGGAGGCCAGCGCCGGCATCGGGTTGATCTTCGCCCTGGCCCTGGCGTTCATCTACCTGGTGCTGGCGGCGCAGTTCGAGAGCTTCATCGACCCGCTGATCATCCTGTTCAGCGTGCCGCTGTCGATGGCCGGCGCCCTGCTGGCCCTGTACCTGTTCGGCGGCACCCTGAACATCTACTCCCAGGTCGGCCTGGTGACCCTGGTCGGCCTGATCACCAAGCACGGCATCCTCATCGTCGAGTTCGCCAACCAGTTGCTGCGCCGCGGCGAGGTGCTGCGCGAGGCGGTGCTGCACGCCGCACAGCAACGCCTGCGGCCGATCCTGATGACCACCGGGGCGATGGTCCTCGGCTCGCTGCCCCTGGCCCTGGCCGGCGGCGCCGGCGCCGAGAGCCGCCAGCAGATCGGCCTGGTGATAGTCGGCGGGCTGCTGCTCGGCACCTTCTTCACCCTGCTGGTGATTCCTACCCTGTATCTGCTGCTGCGGCGCTGGCGGCCGCTCATGCAGGACGCGGCGGAGTCGGCCTGAGCGGCCGCTGTCTGCATCCATCGCCTGGATAGGGCGGCAACCGCTGTCTTGATAGTGCTGCCGCCGGGTGCGTCTCTCTGACTAGACTCGAGCCTGACTTTTCCGTCTCGTGAGGACACACAGATGAGCTTGAGCTTTTCCGGCCAGGTTGCCCTGGTCACCGGCGCCGCCGCCGGCATAGGTCGCGCCACCGCCCTGGCATTCGCCAGCGAGGGCCTCAAGGTGGTGGTTTCCGACGTCGATGTGGCGGGCGGCGAGGGCACCGTCGAGCTGATCCGCGCGTCCGGCGGCGACGCCAGCTTCAGCCGCTGCGACGTGACCCGCGACGCCGAGGTGCAGGCGCTGATGGCCTTCACCCTGGAGACCTACGGGCGCCTGGACTACGCCTTCAACAACGCCGGCATCGAGATCGAGAAGGGCAAGCTGGCCGATGGCAGCGAAGCCGAGTTCGACGCCATCATGGGGGTCAACGTCAAGGGCGTGTGGCTGTGCATGAAACACCAGATCCCGCTGCTGCTGGCTCAGGGCGGCGGGGCCATCGTCAACACCGCCTCGGTCGCCGGCCTCGGCGCGGCGCCGAAGATGAGCATCTACTCGGCGTCCAAGCATGCGGTGATCGGCCTGAGCAAGTCGGCGGCGATCGAGTACGCGCGCAAGAACATCCGGGTCAACGCGGTGTGTCCGGCGGTGATCGACACCGACATGTTCCGCCGCGCCTACGAGGCCGATCCGAAGAAGGGCGAGTTCGCCGCCGCCATGCATCCGGTCGGGCGTATCGGCCGGGTCGAGGAGGTGGCCTGTGCGGTGCTCTACCTGTGCAGCGATCATGCGGCCTTCACCACCGGCCAGGCGCTGGCGGTGGATGGTGGTGCCACGGCGATCTGAGTCCTGCCTGGCTGGCTCGCTAAAAGGCGCCGGAGCCGGCGCCTTTTCCCTCGTTGCGATAGCTGGCCGCTGCTTTGGCCGGTAAAGTCACTGCGCAACACGGCGCTGTCTGGCCAGAATCGCCCATCGAGTTTCCACTCCAGGAAGAGTACCCATGACTGCAGACCCCTTATTGACGCTGTTCCTGCCTGTTGCCCTGGGCATCATCATGCTCGGCCTGGGCCTGTCGCTGAGCGTCGCCGATTTCGCCCGGGTGGTGAAATTTCCCAAGCCGGTGCTGATCGGCCTGGGCTGCCAGCTGCTGGTGCTGCCGCTGCTGTGCTTCGGCCTGACCAAGCTCTTCGGCCTGGCGCCGGCGCTGGCGGTGGGCCTGATGCTGCTGGCCGCCTCGCCCGGTGGCACCACGGCCAACCTCTACAGCCATCTGGCCCACGGCGATGTGGCGCTGAACATCACCCTGACCGCGGTCAACTCGGTGATCGCCATCCTGACCATGCCGCTGATCGTCAATCTGGCGCTGCTGCACTTCATGGCCGCCGACCAGGCCATTCCCTTGCAGTTCGGCAAGGTGTTGCAGGTGTTCGTCATCGTCCTCGGCCCGGTGGCCATCGGCATGTGGCTGCGCAGCCGCTTCGCCGGTTTCGCCGAGCGCATGCAGAAGCCGGTGAAGATCGCCTCGGCGCTGTTCCTGTTGCTGATCATCCTCCTGGCCCTGGTCAAGGACTGGCAGACCTTCGTCGACTACGCGCCACTGGTGGGCGGTGCGGCGCTGGCCTTCAACCTGCTTAGCCTGGCGGTCGGCTACTGGGTGCCGCGCCTGTTCAAGCTGAGCCTGCCCCAGGCCATCGCCATCGGCATGGAGATCGGCATCCACAACGGCACCCTGGCCATCGCCCTGGCCCTGAGCCCGGTGCTGCTGAACAACTCGACCATGGCCATGCCGGCGGCGATCTACAGCATCATCATGTTCTTCACTGCGGCGCTGTTCGGTTGGTGGGTCAGCCGGGTCCATGGCCGGGAACTGACTGCCGAAGCCGCCTGAGCGGACACGCAGGAAAAAGGCGCCGGGAGGCGCCTTCTTTTTTGTCGCTCAGGCCTTGCGCCAGTTGAGGATGAACAGGCATAGCAGGCCGGCGACTATGCCCCAGAAGGCCGAGCCGATGGACAGTAGGGTCATGCCCGAGGCGGTGACCAGGAAGGTGATCAGCGCCGCTTCGCGCTCCTTGGGTTCGCTCATGGCCTGGGTCAGGCCGCCGATGATCGAGGCGAACAGTGCCAGGGCGGCGACCGACAGGATCAGCGCCTTGGGCAGGGCGCTGAACAGCGCCGCCAGGGTGGCGCCGAAGATTCCGGCGATGACGTAGAACACCCCGCACCAGACCGCCGCGGTGTAGCGCTTGGCCGGATCCTCGTGGGCCTCCGGGCCGGCGCAGATGGCCGCGCTGAGCGCCGCCAGGTGGATGCCGTGGGAGCCGAACGGCGCCAGCAGGATCGAGGTCAGGCCGGTGACGTTCAGCAGCGAGGAGGCCGGCACCTGGTGGTAGCCGTTGGCCCGCAGCACGGCCATGCCGGGCAGGTTCTGCGAGGCCATGGCGACGATGAACAGCGGGATGCCGATGCTGATGGCCGCCTCCCAGGAAAAGGCGGGGCTGGTCCATTCGGGCGTGGCCACCTGCAGTTCGAAGTCGGAAAAATCCAGCAGGCCGGACCAGCCGGCTAGCGCGCAGCCGACCAGCAGCGCGGCCAGCACCGCGTAGCGCGGCAGCAGGCGCTTGCCCATCAGGTAGGCCAGCAGCATGGCGATTACCAGGATGGGCTGCTGCTCGGCGGCGCCGCCGATTTCCAGGCCGATCTTGAACAACACTCCGGCCAGCAGGGCGGCGGCGATGGAGGCGGGAATGCGGCGCATGATGCGATCGAAACTGCCGGTCAGGCCAATCAGCACGATGAGCGCCGAGGCGAGGATATAGGCGCCGATCGCCTCGCCGTAGGCTACTCCCGGCAGGCTGCTGATCAGCAGCGCCGCGCCGGGGGTCGACCAGGCGATCATCACCGGCGCACGGTAGCGCAGCGACAGGCCGATGCAGCACAGGCCCATACCCACCGACAGGGCCCAGATCCACGAGGAAATCTGCCCGTCGGACAGCCCGGCGGCCTGGCCGGCCTGGAACATCAGCACCAGGGAACTGGTGTAGCCGGTGAGCATGGCGATGAAGCCGGCGACCACCGCCGAGGTTGAGCTGTCGGCCAGGGGGCGCAGGCGCGCCTGGGTTGCCTCGCTCATCACAGGGCTCCCTTGGCGTCGAGCAGGATAGGGTAGAGCGAGGCGACCAGCAGCAGGGCCATGCCGATATTGAAGCGGCGGAGCACGCGCGGGTCGTTCAGCCAGTTGCGCAGCAGGCTACCGGTCACCGTCCACAGGCCGACGCTGGGGCAGTTGACCAGGGCGAACAGGGCGGCGATCAGCACCACGTTGACCAGGAAGTCCTCCTGCGGGGTGTAGGTGGTGATGGCGCCGATGGCCATCACCCAGGCCTTGGGGTTGACCCACTGGAAGGCCGCTGCCTGGAGGAAGCTGAACGGCTTGGCGCTGCGAGCTCCCTCGCTGTCCGGCGCGCCGGCCTGGGCGATTTTCCAGGCCAGATACAGCAGGTAGGCCGCACCGGCATAGCGCAGGATGCCGTACAGCGCCGGCACCTGCTCGAACAGCTGGCCCAGGCCCAGGCCGACCGCCAGCACCAGGACCATGAAGCCCAGGCTGATGCCGAGCATGTGCGGCACGCTGCGGCGCAGGCCGAAGTTCACCCCGGAGGCCAGCAACATCATGTTGTTCGGCCCGGGGGTAATCGAGGTGACGAAGGCGAAGAGAACGAAGGCGAGCAGCAGTTCGGCGGTCATGGCGGGTACTCGTGGGCAATGACTGCAAGCCTATGCCTCGCCACCCAGGGCGTCGCGGTACAGCAAGCGCTGCGTTGACCGATACAGCTATGGGCTTTCTTGCTCTGGATCGGAACTGACCTGCCGATTGCCGCTCAAGGCCAGGTTGACCCCCAGCCAGCCCCTGACCGCCTCTTCGCCGGCCTCGGCGAAGGCGCGCTGCAGCAGCTTGGCCTGCTCGCGGCGCAGGGCCTGCTCCAGCTTGGCCCCCTCGGCGGTGATGCCGAGCAGGCGCTTGCGCTTGTCGTCCACGGCGGTGACGCTGCTGACCAGGTGCATCTCCTGCAACTGGCGCAGCGGCGTGCTCAGGGCCTGCTTGCTCACGCCCAGATAGCTGAGCAGTTGCTTGACGCTCAGACCCGGGTATTTGGCGATGAAGAACAGGATGCGCTGGTGCACCCTGGAGAGCCCGCGGCGCGCCAGCATCTCGTCGGCCTTGGCGGTGAACGCCTGGTAGCCGAAGAAGAAGGCCTCCATGGCGGCCTGCTGAGTGGTTGGGTTTTTAAGGTCAAGCATATTGACGTATATGTGCGGGGCGTCGTAGTTTCGGTCAAGCAGTTTGACCCAAATTCCTCGACTTAGCACCCCGGTGACACCCATGGCCTTCTCCGAACGCGTTGCCCGCCTGAAAAGCTCCCTGATCCGTGAAATCCTCGCCGCGGCGCAGCGTCCCGAAGTCATGTCGTTCGCCGGCGGCCTGCCCGCCGAGCCCATGCTGCCAAAGGTCGAGTGGGCGGACATGCCGGCGAGCATGGGCCAGTACGGCATGAGCGAGGGCGAGCCGGCCCTGCGCGAGATCATCGCTGCCGAGGCCCGCGCCCTAGGGGTGCCCTGCGAGGCCAGCCAGGTGCTGATCGTCAGCGGCTCGCAGCAGACCCTGGACCTGGCCAGCAAGCTGTTTATCGACCCGGGTACCGAGGTGCTGCTCGAGGCGCCCACCTACCTGGCGGCGCTACAGGCCTTCCAGCTGTTCGGCGCCGACTGCATCGGCGTGCCCCAGGAGGCCGACGGCCCGGAGTTAAGCGCCTTGCGCCAGCGTCTGGAACAGCACAAGCCGGCCTTCGCCTACCTGATCCCGACCTTCCAGAATCCGTCCGGCACGCGCTACAGCGAGGCCAAGCGCGAAGCGGTGGCGGCGCTGCTGGACGAGTTCGGCGTGACCCTGATCGAGGACGAGCCGTATCGCGAGCTGGTGTTCGACGAGGGCCAGGCCAGCCCGATCGTCAGCCGCCTGCAGAAGGCCAGCTGGATCTATACCGGCACCGTATCCAAGACCCTGTTGCCGGGCCTGCGGGTCGGTTACCTGATCGCCACCCCCGACCTGTTCCCCTATCTGCTGCGCCTGAAGCAGTCGGCCGACCTGCACACCAACCGCATCGGCCAGTGGCAGGCCCTGCAGTGGCTGGGCAGCGAGCAGTATCGCGGCCACCTGGCCGAGCTGCGCGATTTCTACCGGATTCGCCGCGACGCCATGCAGGCCTCCTTGCTCGAGCATTTCGCCGATCTGGCCGACTGGGAGATCCCCCAGGGCGGCCTGTTCTTCTGGCTGACCCTCAAGCAGCCGCTGGATACCCGCAGCTTGCTGGGGCCGGCGCTGGAGCAGAATGTCGCCTTCATGCCGGGCGAGCCGTTCTTCATCGAGCCGGACCAGCATCCGGGGCACCTGCGCTTGAACTTCAGTCACGTGGCGCCCGAGCGCCTGGGCGAAGGGCTCAAGCGCCTGGCGGGGGTGATCCGCCAGGCCCTGGCTGACCGGAAAGCCTGATCGCGAGCGGCCGCCCACCTGGCCATCCGGGCCTGGCTGCAGCGAGTTGGCAGTCATCCGTGGCCCGTCACCATGCTTGTCTGGGCTGCGGTTCGTTCAGCCGAGTCTGCCTATGCCCGGGGCGGTCGAGCCTAGAACCAAGTGGCCGCGGTTGAGGTCAACCCTATTAGGCGTCATGCCTTCCGGGCGAGGGGCTGTCAATCGACTGTGCTGTGGCCAGGCACTCTTGTTACCCAGCCCGCCGCCTCATGGCCTTCAGCCATGTACAGGGCCGCCCGTCTGGATGCGCGAAACCTGCGTAACAAACAGCAGGGTCGCTTATCCAATGACTGGGGATCGGGGGAAGAAGAGGATGGCATCATGAAAACCACAATCAGTACCCTGGCGGTAGGCGGTACGATGCTGGTACTCGCCGCTGCTATATCCGGGCAAGCAGTCAGCGCCCCTATGCCGCAGGTCGAAGCGCAGGCTGCCATGTTGTTAGCAGAGAACGGTAGTGCGCGTCTGCTGCAATACCACAGTCAGCGACTCGACGGATTGCAGGGCATGGAAGACGAAAGCGAGCGCTTCGTGCAGATGCTCGAGCGTAAACCTACCGCTGCAGGCCCTGAGTTCGAGAGCGAAGATCGTCAATCCATTACGCAACCCAAGAAGCAATATCGCTCACCCATTCAGCGAGATAGGGATGAGTACGGGTGGCACTAAGTGAAAGCGTTTGCCGTTCCGGGTGCATCAGGGCAATCCTGAGCCCCCGGGAACGGGCATAAAGCTGTCGTTTCGTTCCCGCGAGAAAGCCGTCCCCGTAGCGATCGGGGGCGCGCACTTGTGCGTTTAATAACCAAACAATCTTGATGGAGACTCTGCCGAGACGTTAGTCTGGATTGGCGGGTGGTTTCACCGTGCCTGGGGTGGGTGGTGCGTGAGCGCTGCCAGTCGCCAATGCCGCTTGAGCAGGATTAGCCGCTCGAGCCTTATCCAGTACCTCAACGGAATGATCTACTCGACTGAACCCGGCTTCTGCTGGGTTCGCGGAGATCTAACGTGTTGCTCAGACAGTTTCTGAAATCCAAGTGCGCCAGCGCCGTATGCCGAGGGATGGCGATCACCACCTTCAGCGCGGGCATGGTGTTCGGTGCGTCCGAGGCCAAGGCCAGCTGGAGCTTCGATCAGATCATGCGCAAGGCGGAAAAACGTTACGGCCGCCAGGGGCCGGCGAAAGACCGTCTGCTGTCCTGGAACCAACTGATCGAGGACAGCCGCTATCTTCCCGAGCGACAGAAGCTTGCCGCGGTGAATCAGTATTTCAACCGTGAGCTGCGCTTTATCGACGATGTGGTGTTGTGGAAGCAGAGCGACTACTGGGCCACGCCGATCGAGACCCTGGTGCAGGGGGCGGGCGACTGCGAGGACTTTTCCCTGGCTAAGTATTTCACCCTGCGCAAGCTCGGAGTACCGGAGTCGCGGTTGCGCATCACCTACACCCGCGAACTGACGCGCGGCCAGGCGCACATGGTGCTCAGTTACTACGCGGAACCGGGCGGCGAGCCCCTGATTCTGGATAACCTGACCAACAGCATGCTCCCGGCATCGCAACGACCGGACCTGCTGCTGATGTATGCCTTCGATTCCAATGGCCTCTATCGGGTCGAGAAGGACGGCCTGCGGCGTACCGGCAACACCGAGCGTCTCCCGGGCTGGCAGGCGTTGATGACCAGGATGCGCCAGGAAGGCTTTTCCCTCGAACAGGGCTAGGCGCACGCCGTTTCTCGTTCAGCTACGCAGTTTCCCGCCTTTCAGCTGTGTGCAAAGCACGGCGGCCCGGGTCAGGCCCAGGCCGGCACGGCGATTTGCGGATGTTCGATTGCCGAGACTCGGTCGTTGCCTGGTCAGATATCGGCGAAGCGCTGATTCAGGTAGGCGACGATCGCCTTCGATTCATACAGCCAGGTGCTCTGGCCGTTTTCCTCGATGCGCAGGCAGGGAACCTTGATCTTGCCACCCTGTTCCAGCAGCGCCTGGCGATGCTGCGGGTCATTCTTGGCGTCGCGCAGGCTGACCGGCACGTTCAGCCTGCGCAGGGTGCGTCGGGTCTTCACGCAGAAGGGGCAGGCGTGGAACTGGTACAGCGCCAGGCTGGCGGCGGCCTGCTCGACCGCGGCTTGGGCGGCCGGCGTGCGTTGCTGCTTGCGCGGGCGGCTGATGAAGTCGAGAAAGATGATCAGTTGGCCGAGGCCGATTCTGAGTGCCTTGATAAGCATCGTGCAAAGAACCCTGGGTTGAGAATAGCGGGCGCGCAGCTTACCCGAGTTTGCCGTTTCTGGCCCGGGTGCGCGCCGAATGGCGGCAGGCTGCGCGGGCTTTGGGCATAATTCACGCTCAACCGAATGCCGGCCGGCAATGAATGCTGTGCCTGTCCTGAGTGAGTGCCGAATGAAGCCGCAAGACCTGCGCCTGCTGGTGACCCGTGAAATGCCCTTCGGCAAGTACAAGGGGCGGCTGATCGCCGACCTGCCGGGGCATTACCTCAATTGGTTCGCTCGCGAGGGCTTTCCCGCCGGGGAGATCGGTCGCCTGTTGGCATTGATGCAGGAAATCGACCACAACGGTCTTTCACCCCTGCTGGAACCCCTGCGCCAAAAACCGCGCCGCTAATTCGCGCGCTAAAAAAACCGGCACAGGGCCGGTTCTTTTGTCGCTGCCTTCAATCAGTCCTTGATCAGGCTGAGGAACTCGCTGCGGGTGGCCGCATTCTCGCGGAATTCACCGAGCATCACCGAGGTGATCATCGAGGAGTTCTGCTTCTCCACGCCACGCATCATCATGCACATGTGCTGGGCCTCGATCACCACGGCCACGCCGAGGGCCCCGGTAACTTCCTGGATCGCCTCGGCGATCTGCCGGCTGAGGTTCTCCTGGATCTGCAGGCGACGCGCGAACATGTCGACGATCCGCGCCACCTTGGACAGGCCGAGCACCTTGCCATCGGGGATATAGGCCACATGGGCCTTGCCGATGAACGGCAGCAGGTGGTGTTCGCACAGGGAGTACAGCTCGACGTTCTTCACCAACACCATTTCGCTGTTGTCGGAGCTGAACAGCGCACCGTTGGTGACCTCTTCCAGGGTTTGCTGATAGCCGCGGCAAAGGTACTGCATCGCTTTGGCGGCGCGCTTGGGCGTGTCGAGCAGGCCTTCGCGGGAGGCGTCCTCGCCAAGTTGGCCGAGAATCGCGGTGTAATGCTGTTCCAGGGACATGGATCTACCTGTGGACCTTCAGATGGGGAGCAGGGGCGCAGGGTAGGGCGCGGCAGGCTCGCTGGCAAGGGTGGCACGGCCGCTATTCGTCGCGGCCATCCATCATGGTGCGCTTGAGCATCACATAGACGGCGCCGGTGCCGCCGTGCTTGGCCAGGCAGGAGGTGAAGCCGAGTACCTGCGGGTGCTGGCGCAGCCAGGTGTTTACGTGGCTCTTGATCATCGGCTTGCGGCCATCCATGCGCACCGCCTTGCCGTGGGTGACGCGCACGCAGCGAATTTCCAGCTTGGCGGCTTCGGCGAGAAATTCCCACAGGGTGTCGCGCGCCTTCTCGACGTTCATGCCGTGCAGGTCGAGGCTGCCGTCGAAGCCTATCTGGCCGAGCTTGAGCTTGCGCATCTGGCCTTCCTGGACGCCGTTGGCGGCCCAGTACAGGGGATCTTCGGCCCCCACGTCGATGACGAACTGGTCGGAAAGGCCGTCGACCTTGATCCCGTCGACGCGTTCCGTGGCGGCCTGGCGCAGGGCGTTCAGGCGGGCGCGGTCGGGCTTGGCCTTGCCGGTGTCGGCACGGTCGTGCTTGAGCGGCTTGACGCCGCGCAGCTGGGCTTGGAACAGGGAAAAATCGTCGTCTTGCATCTGGGCCTCCGCGAAGGCCGCTAGTTTAACCAAGCTAGGGCCCGCTGTGCTGCGCCGATCAGCCGCGCTTCTTCATCAGGTGCGGCGCCAGGCTCAGGTCGCTGGGGCGGCGCAGGCGCCGCCGGCACATGCGCCAGACTGCGACGCCGACCCAGAGCAGCAGCAGGCCCAAGCCCAGCAGCAGCGAGGCGGCGGCGGGCGAGTCGTTCAGCGCGCCCAGCGCCGGCGGGCGGCCCAGCAGCGTGGCCGCACCGGCCATCGCCAGCAGTACACCGAAGGCGGCGAACAGCGCGGCCAGCATGGCGGCCAGGCGCAGGCGCCAGTTGCGGTGGCTGCGCGGTCGCAGGTGGCGGGCGTTGAAACCATCGGATAACTTCATCCCGACTTCCTCTGTGGCTATCGGCGGTAGGACCGGCAGGTTACCCCCGGGTTCCGCCGATTGCCGTGCGCGGGTCGGCGGATGGCGCTGTTCGACGCCGCCGCGGGGCCGTGGGGCGCACAGGCCGGGGGGGCGGCGCCTCAGATCAGCGCGCTGGCCTGGGGCACCAGGGCGGCGAAGTTGTCGGCCAGGGCGATCATCTCGATGCGATGCACCTCGGCGGCGGCGATCACCTGGCCGTCCGGGGTCGGCAGGTCGCGGGTGGCGCAGGCGGCGTCGACCAGGGTGCAGCGGTAGCCGTAGTCCTTGGCCGCGCGCACGGTGGTACTGATGCTCGAGTGAGTCATGAAACCGCAGATGATCAGGTCGAGGTGACCCAGCGCCTGCAGGCGCTCATGCAGATCGGTGCCGGCGAAGGCGTTCGGCAGGCGTTTTTCCACCACGGCTTCGCCGGGCAGTGGCACGACCTCCGGCAGATGCTGGCCGCGGGGGCTACGCGGATCGAGCAGGCCGCCGGGAATCCCCAGGTGTTTGACGTGGACGATCGAGGTACCGGCGTCACGTGCCGCCGACAGCAGTTTGGCGATTTCCGCGAGTGCTTCGTCCAGGCCGGGCAGCTGCAGCACGCCGCTGCGGTACTCCTCCTGGGCATCGATGATCACCAGGGTCGAATTGCTCAGATTGGCCGGCGCGTGGGCGCGGCCGGTGAGTTGGAACAGGGTTTGCGGATGAGACATGGCGGAGCTTCCTCGCTGGCGCGGACCACAGGCTTCATTGTCCTCTTCTACGGCGTCGCTGTGAACCTCTGCGCGGGGGCGCAACGAGTCGCCTGGTGGGTGGCGGCGCCCACCCCGGTGGCAATGCCACTAGGGCGGGCGCTTGCGGCCTGCGGCGTCAGTAGAGGCCGAATACCTGGAACTGCAGGTACCAGATGCCCAGCGAACCGAAGAAGTTGACCAGAATGGCCGGCAGGAACTTCAGGTGCACGCCGAAGCTGTAGCTCTTGTCGAGTGACATGGCCATCACCCCGGCGGCCGAACCGACCACGGTCAGCGAGCCGCCGATCCCCACCATCAGCGCGTTGAGCGCCCACTGATCGAGACCCAGCTGCGGATTGGACATCAGCGCCGCCGCTTCCACCGGTACGTTGTCCATCACCCCGGAGGCGACGCCGAGGATCATGTTGACCGCGGTCGGGCTCAGCAGCTCGAACAGCTGCGAGATGTAGGTCAGCCAGCCGACGTGATTCAGGGCCGAGACCGAGGTGATGATGCCGATGAAGAACAGCAGGGCGTTCCATTCCACCTTCTGCAGCTGGTCCTGCCAGGGCAGCTCGATGCCGCGGTGCATCAGCAGCCAGGCATACAGGGCGACCATGCCCAGGGCGATGCCGATGGCGAACTCGATGCTGACCTTGAGCAGGATGTTGCACAGCACCGCGCCGACGATGGACACCAGACCGACCACGGCCAGGCCAGCGCCGCCGGGCTTGAGCGCGGTCTCCGACTGGTCCGCCCGGTGGATCAGGGTTTCACCGTCGAGCTTGCGCAGGTAGAACAGGTGCAGGGTGGCGGCGAACAGCAGCCAGCCGATCAGCGCCGAGGGAATCAGCAGCAGCAGGCCGGCGATGCTGATCTTGCCGGCCAGTACCACCATCAGGCTGGTGGACGTGCCGAGAAACCACACACCGCTGTTGGAGGCGACCACGATATTGCACAGCGCCACATGGGTGTAGCGCTGGTGGACGGAGATGCTCTTGACCGTCTTGCCGAAGATCATCGCCGTGGTGATGTTGTTGAGGAAGGGCGAGAGCAGCGCCGACAGCGCGCCGGTGGCCCAGAACATGCCCCTGGCGCCCAGGCCCTTGCGCATCAGGTAGCCGTTCAGCGCGGTAAACACGTTCCGCTCGTTGAGCAGTTCCACCACCATCCACATGAAGGCCATGAAGGCGATCAGGCCGAACAGCTCCTCCTTGGTCTCGCTCTGGGCGTGGAGGAAATACTGGAAGCCGTTGGGGTCGGTGAGGGCGTAGTGAGCGCCAATTACGATCAAGCCGGACATCATGAACATGGCCGGCTTGAATTTATCCATCTCTAGTTGTGCTTCAAAAATGATAAGCGTCATTCCAATCAGGAATATCGCCAGCACGAGCAAGCCCGTGAGCGAGAAGGGTTCTATGACCATTTAGGGGGAGTCTCGAGGGAAGGGATAGGAAGGGCTAAAAAATCGTTTCAAATTATATCGGTGCGCCCTGGGCTTTGGCAGCGGTACTTGAGGGGCAGTGCGGCGTTTTCGTTCGGCAATGCGTCGCGGCTGAGCCGTTCGGCTAAACTGCACGCTCTTTTTTCCGGAGACAGCCTGTGACCGCCCCTTCGCCCGCCAGCAAAACCCGCCTGCGCACCCTGCGTGATTACATCCGTTGGGCGGTCAGCCGCTTCCATGGCGAAGGGCTGTTTCATGGGCATGGCACTGACAATGCCTGGGACGAGGCGCGCCAGCTGGTGCTGGGGGCCCTGCATCTGCCCTGGGAAATCGCCGACAGCTACCTCGATTGCCGCCTGGAAGACGACGAGCATGCGCTGCTGCATGATCTGCTCGAGCGGCGTATCGGCGAACGCGTGCCGACCGCCTACCTGCTGGGTGAGGCCTGGTTCTGCGGCCTGCCGTTTCTGGTCGACGAGCGCGTGCTGATCCCCCGGTCACCCATTGCCGAGTCGATCGAGCAGCATTTTCAGCCCTGGTTGCCGGCTGAGCCGGCGCGCATCCTCGACTTGTGCACCGGCTCCGGTTGCATCGGCATCGCCTGCGCCTACGAGTTTCCCGAGGCCGAGGTGGTGTTGGCCGACCTGTCCTTCGAGGCGCTCGAGGTGGCCAACCAGAATATCGAGCGGCATGGTCTCGAGGAGCGCGTCTACACGGTGCAGGGCGACGGCTTCGCCGGTCTGCCGGGGCAGCGTTTCGACCTGATCGTTTCCAATCCGCCCTATGTGGACGCCGAGGACTTCGCCGACATGCCGGCCGAATACCAGCACGAGCCGGCGCTGGGCCTGGCCTGCGGCGACGATGGCCTGGACCTGGTGCGGCGCATGCTGGCCGAGGCCGCCGACCACCTGACCGAGCAGGGCCTGTTGATCGTCGAGGTCGGCAACAGCCAGGTGCATGTCGAGGCGCTGTACCCGGAGGTGGACTTCACCTGGCTGGAGTTCGAGCGCGGCGGGCACGGCGTGTTCCTGCTGGCGGCCCGGCAGTGCCGGGAGCATCAGGCACTGTTCCAATCGCGCCTTTAGCACCCGCCGGCTTGCGGCGTTACTACAGACGGCTCCAGAAGGTCAGCTGGGTGGAGTCCTCGGCCAATAGCGCCAGGTAGTCTTCTGCGTGAGGGTTCTGCGCCCACTGTGCACAAATCTCTTCGGCCCTGGCTTGGCTGGTGGCGAACGTGAGGTCGGCATACAGGCCGTCGGCCCCCTTGATCAGTTCGTGATGGACCAGGTCCGGCAGTCCGGCGAAGAAGTCCCGTTCGATCAGCGCGGCGACGCGCAGCAGGGCCTGCTCGCTGGCGCCAGGCTTGAGTTTGAAGTAGGCGATTTCCATACCGCCGAATTGCTGCAGGGGTGAGGCGTGCATGGCAGTGCTCCTGTGGTGGGGGAGGCGCCATCTTAGGGAGCCGCCACTGACAACGTGCTGTCAGTGGTGATTTGCGCGTGCCAATCCTTGCTGCGGCTGCGCAGGTAGTCGGCCAGGTTCACGGCATCGGGCCGCGACGGGGCGCTCGATACGGCGGCTAGCTGCTCGATGCGGTCGAGGCGGAAGTCCCGGTAGGCCGACCGCAAGCAGCACCAGGCGCCGAGGGTCCACTTGCCGCCCCAGTAGAACAGCCCCAGTGGATGCAGGATGCGCCGGGAGCGCTGGCCGGGAAGGGACAGGTAGTCGAGCTCGATCGCCTGGTCCTGCTCGATGGCCTGCCAGAGCCGGTCCCAATGCTGGGTGGGCCGCCCGTGCTGCTGCAATTGGATGACGTGGGCCTTGGCAGCTATGGCATGGCTGCCGCAGGGCAGGGCTGCCTCTATTTTGCTTTGCAGTGAGCGAGCTGCCTGGGCGAACTGCTTGCCGGTCGATGCGTCGACCATGGCAACGGCCAGCAGCAGGGCCTCGAGCTCCGCGCTGCTGAGGTTCAGGGGTGGTAGTTCAAAGTGTTCCTGCAGGCGGTAGCCCAGGCCCGGCTCTCCATAGATGGGAATGCCGCTGAGCGACAGATCGTCGATATAGCGGTAGATGCTGCGCACGGAGACCGACAGCCGGCTGGCCAGGGCCGCAGCGGTGATCGGCTGGTGTACGCGAATGAAGTTGACCAGCTGGAACAGGCGCTCGGCCTTGCGCATCAATACGTCCTTGTTGCTTGGAAGCGTGCCTGGCGACAGGTCTGCGGGAAATCTAGCGTGTGGCAATCCAGACCAGCAAGCCGGCCTGGAACAGGCTGAACGCTACCAGGCAGCCAATGGTGAAGCGCAGGGTGCTGTCCTCGCGCCTGAGGCGGTCGATGCGCTCTTCCAGCTTGCGGATCTTCACCGCCTGCTCGTGCAGCGTCTGGTCGGCCTGCTGCAGCATGGCGGCGGTTTCGAGGGTGTCGACTATCTGCACCTTGTCGACATTCCAGTCCTCATGCAGCGTGGCGACCCGCGGTGCGCCATAGAACGCCATCAGTTGCAGCGGGTCGAGGTAGTCGAGGGTGAACCCCTGGGCCAGCAGACAGCGATCACGGCGCGCCTTGGCGTCTTCGCTGCCCACCGTCTTGGCCGGCAGCAGGCCCCCCTGGATCTGATAGTGACCACAATGCTGCTTGGCCCAGGCGATGCCCTGGGCCAGCAGGAGGCGGCCGAGGCCGCGGTTGCCCGGTTCCACCTGCAGGCCGCCTTCAGGGCCGAAGCGCACTTCCTTGTTGCGGTGGTCGATCCACACCTCCAGCAGGTTCTGTTCGGGGCGCAGGCGCTGTCCGTGCAATTGCACCTGCAGGCGCAGCAGGCTTTGCGCCTTGCTATGGCGCACCACCCGGCCCAGTTGGGCGAAGCGTAGCGGCCGCAACCCGGTATTGCGGTCGGCCGGCAGTGGCGCCAGGCGCAGCAGGCGGAACTGCTCGGGGTCGAGATTCGCCCAGGGGTGGGGCATCGCCTCTGTCGCCGGCGTATCGGCCGGGCGCTCGGGGGTGGGCTCCTGGGGTTGGGGGTCGATCATGGCTGGCAATCCTGTGCGCGCGGTGGAACGGGTAACCGTCTTATCGGCCGACCTTGTCCGGGCTGGAGGTCGGGACGGCGCCGGTCGGCGGAGTACAGCCAGCGCTTCCGTCGGGCGGTCGGGCCAGCGGCACTATCGGCTGGCGCCGCGGGCGTGGCAAGGCTGGGCCGCCGTCGACGGCCCCAGCTTCGAGGGTGAACTGAACCGGCGCCGCGGGTATACTCGCCGGCTTTACTGAGTGGGGCCTGGCGCGCTGTGGCGGCCGGTCCGGAGTCGATTTCCGCGGAGCCTTTTGCACATGTCCGGCAATACCTACGGCAAGCTGTTCACCGTCACCACCGCCGGCGAAAGCCATGGTCCGGCCCTGGTCGCCATCGTCGACGGCTGCCCGCCGGGGCTGGAGCTGAGCCTTGAGGACATGCAGCGCGACCTCGACCGGCGCAAGCCCGGCACCAGCCGCCACACCACCCAGCGTCAGGAAGACGACGTGGTGGAGATCCTCTCCGGGGTGTTCGAGGGCAAGACTACCGGTTGCGCCATCGGTCTGCTGATCCGCAACACCGACCAGAAGTCCAAGGACTACTCGGCAATCAAGGACCTGTTCCGCCCGGCCCATGCCGACTACAGCTACCACCACAAGTACGGCATCCGCGACTACCGTGGCGGCGGCCGCAGTTCGGCGCGCGAAACCGCCATGCGCGTGGCGGCCGGCGCCATCGCCAAGAAATACCTGGCCACCCAGGGCATCGTCATTCGCGGCTACATGAGCCAGCTCGGCCCCATCGAGATTCCGTTCAAGAGCTGGGACAGCGTCGAGCAGAATGCCTTCTTCAGCCCAGATCCGGACAAGGTGGCGGAGCTTGAGGCCTACATGGACCAGCTGCGTCGCGACCAGGATTCGGTCGGGGCCAAGATCACCGTGGTTGCTGAGGGCGTCATGCCCGGCCTCGGCGAGCCGATCTTCGACCGCCTGGACGCCGAGCTGGCCCATGCCCTGATGAGCATCAACGCGGTCAAGGGCGTGGAGATCGGCGCCGGTTTCGCCAGCGTGGCCCAGCGCGGTACCGAGCACCGCGACGAGCTGACGCCGGAGGGCTTCCTGTCCAACAACGCCGGCGGCATCCTCGGTGGTATCTCCAGCGGCCAGCCGATCGTCGCTCACCTGGCGCTCAAGCCGACCTCCAGCATCACCACTCCGGGGCGTTCGATCGATATCGACGGCAACCCGGTGGAGATGATCACCAAGGGCCGCCACGACCCCTGCGTGGGCATCCGCGCTACGCCGATCGCCGAGGCGATGATGGCCATCGTGCTGATGGACCACCTGCTGCGGCACCGCGGCCAGAACGCCGGCGTCAGCGTCGCCACGCCGGTGCTGCCGCAACTGTGATGAGCGCTTGCGGCCGGGCCGTGTGCCGCACGGCCCGGTACCGGCTCCCCCGGCTGACGCCGTGTTCTGCCCCGGTGGGCGCCTGGCCATGAGTGCGCCCATGCCGTACTGGCGCCTGTCCGGCTTCTACTTCTGCTATTTCTCCCTGCTCGGCGCCGTGGCGCCGTTCCTGGCGCTGTACTTCGATCATCTGGGGTTTTCCGCCGCGCGTATCGGCGAGCTGGTGGCCATCCCCATGCTGATGCGCTGCATCGCCCCCAACCTGTGGGGCTGGCTGGGCGACTACAGCGGGCGGCGCCTGGCCATCGTGCGCTTCGGCGCGATCTGCACCCTGCTGTGCTTCGCCGGCATCTTCGTCAGCCAGAGCTATGCCTGGCTGGCGCTGATCATGGCCAGCCATGCGTTCTTCTGGCACGCGGTACTGCCGCAGTTCGAGGTGATCACCCTGGCCCATCTGCGCGAGCGGGCGACCCGCTACAGCGAGATCCGCCTGTGGGGCAGTATCGGTTTCATCGTCGCGGTGGTGGGCCTGGGCAAGCTGTTCGAGTTCGTCAGCCTGGACGCCTTTCCCTGGGCCCTGGTGCTGATCATGGCCGGCATCGTCATCAGCAGCTTCTGGGTGCCCAGCGCCGAGCCGCAGATGCGCCCGAGCGACCCGGCCCTGGGCGGTTTCCTCAAGCAGCTGCGGCGCCCCGGCATTCTGGCGTTCTACCTCAGTGTCGGCCTGATGCAGCTGAGCAACGGTCCTTACTACACCTTCCTCACCCTGCACCTGGAGGCCCTGGGTTATGCGCGTGGCCTGATCGGCCAGCTCTGGGCCCTGGGCGTGGTCGCCGAGATCGTGCTGTTCCTGTTCATGGCCCGCCTGCTGGCGCGTTTTTCGCTGCGCAGCGTGCTGCTCGCCAGCTTCCTGATCACCGCGCTGCGCTGGCTGCTGCTCGGCAACCTGGCCGACCACCTGGCGGTGCTGCTGTTCGCCCAGCTGATGCACGCGGCGACCTTCGGCAGCTTTCATGCCGCCGCCATCCACTTCGTCCAGCGCAGCTTCGCCGACCGCCAGCAGGGCCAGGGCCAAGCCCTGTATGCCACCCTCGCCGGGATAGGCGGCGCGCTCGGCGCGCTGTACTCCGGTTACAGTTGGAACAGCCTGGGCCCGGCCTGGACCTTTGCCATCGCCAGCCTGGTCGCCCTGGCCGCTGCCGTCATCACCGCCACCCGCTTGCAAGAGGAGAGGCCATGAGCCCGACCCGCGAACAACTCGCCCAACAGATCATCGACGCCGGCCGCTTCCTGTACGGTCGCGGCTGGTCGCCGGCCACCAGCAGCAACTATTCGGCGCGGCTGTCGGCCAGCGAGGCGTTGCTGACCGTGTCCGGCAAGCACAAGGGCGAGCTGGGGCCGGACGACGTGTTGGCCACCGATATGCAGGGGCGCAGCCTGGAGGCGGGCAAGAAGCCCTCGGCCGAGACCCTGCTGCATACCCAGCTGTACAACTGGAAGGCGGAGATCGGCGCGGTGCTGCACACCCACTCGGTCAACGCCACGGTGCTGTCGCGCCTGTGCCTGAGCGAGTCGCTGGTGTTCGCCGACTACGAGTTGCAGAAGGCCTTTTCCGGCGTCACCAGCCACGAATCCCAGGTCGAGGTGCCGATCTTCGACAACGATCAGGACATCGCCCGCCTGGCGGCCAAGGTGCAGCCCTGGCTGGACGCCCATCCGGACTGCGTCGGCTACCTGATCCGCGGCCACGGCCTGTACACCTGGGGCGCGCGGATGAGCGACGCGCTGCGCCAGATCGAAGCCTTCGAGTTCCTCTTCGAATGCGAGTTGAAGGTGCGTGCCCTGCACAAAGCCTGACCCTGACCATCCCCCTCACAGCGAGAGCCCGAGCATGAGCAGCCTGAGCGTCTACCACGAATCCTCCCCCGAACAGCCGAACAAGGTGCTGACCCACCTCGAGGACATCGCCAGCACCCTGGCCGCGGTCGGCGTGCGCTTCGAGCGCTGGCAGGCCGTGGCGCCGATCGCCCCCGGCGCCAGCCAGGACGAGGTGATCGCCGCCTATCGCCCGCAGATCGAACAGCTGATGAGCGAGCGCGGCTACGTCACGGTCGACGTGGTCAGCCTCAGCGACGATCACCCGCAGAAGGCCGAGCTGCGCGCCAAGTTCCTCGACGAACACCGCCATGCCGAGGACGAGGTGCGCTTCTTCGTCGCCGGCCGCGGCCTGTTCACCCTGCACATCGACGACTACGTGTACGCCGTGCTGTGCGAGAAGAACGACCTGATATCGGTGCCGGCCGGCACCCGCCACTGGTTCGACATGGGCGAGCACCCGCATTTCGTGGCGATCCGCCTGTTCAACAACCCGGAAGGCTGGGTCGCCCAGTTCACCGGCGAAGACATCGCCAGCCGCTTCCCGCGCCTGGACGACTGAACCGCTGCTGGCGGCGACGCGCGTCGCCGCCATTGCCGAGTCACGGGGGCTGGCGCCCTCCACCCCATGTTTGGAGTTTGCATGCCGATCAAAGCCATCCTTACCGATATCGAAGGCACCACCAGCGCGGTGAGCTTCGTCTTCGACGTGCTGTTTCCCTATGCCGCCAAGCACCTGCCGGACTTCGTCCGGGCGCATGCCGATGAGCCACAGGTGGCCGAGCAGTTGGCCGCGGTGCGCGCCGAAGCCGGCGAGGCCGATGCCGATGTCGAGCGCGTGATCGAGATTCTCCTCGGCTGGATCGCCGCCGATCGCAAGGCCACGCCACTCAAGGCCCTGCAAGGCATGGTCTGGGCCGAGGGCTACCGCGCCGGTCAGCTCAAGGGGCATGTCTACCCCGATGCGGTGGAGGCGCTCAAGCGCTGGAAGCAGCGGGGCTACGACCTGTACGTCTACTCCTCCGGGTCGATCCAGGCGCAGCAGCTGATCTTCGGCTGTTCCGAGGCCGGTGACCTGACGCCGCTGTTCAGCGGCTATTTCGACACCACCAGCGGGCCCAAGCGTGACGCCCAGTCCTACCGCAGCATCACCCAGGCCATCGGTTGTCCGGCCAAGGAGATCGTCTTCCTTTCGGATATCGTCGAGGAACTGGACGCCGCCCGGGCGGCCGGCATGCAGACCGTCGGCCTGGCCCGCGAGGGCGGCGAGCTGGCCGGCCACGAGACCGTCGCCAGCTTCGCGCTGATCGACCTCGAGCGCCTGTGAGGCGTCGCGCGGTCGCCCTCGCGGGCGGTCTGCGCGAATTGCCGGCTATCCTTCGGGGGCAACCCTCAACACAGGAGTGTCCCCATGGGTTCCACCTTGAATGGCCTGCTTGGCCTGATCATCCTGGCCCTGGATATCTGGGCCATCATCAACGTGGTCAAGAGCGGCGCCGACACCGGCAAGAAGGTGCTCTGGGTGCTGTTGATCATCTTCCTGCCGGTGATCGGCCTGATCATCTGGGCGTTGGCGGGGCCGCGGGGCAACGTCAGCCTCTGAACCCGTGGCACGTGCGTTAGCGTTCCTGCTGCTTGCCTGGCAGCTGCTGCCGGGCTGGGCCCAGGCCGACCAGGCTGCGGCCTGGGATGCCCTGCGCGCGGGCCGTGCCGTGCTTGTGCTGCGGCATGCCAGTGCGCCGGGCATGGGCGACCCGGCGGATTTTCGTCTGGGCGACTGCGCGACCCAGCGCAATCTGGACCAGCGTGGCCGGGATGAGGCGCGGCGCTGGGGGCAACTGCTGCGCAGCCAGGGCATCGAGCGGCCGCGCCTGTTCAGCAGCCGCTGGTGCCGGGCCCGCGACACCGCCGTGGAAATGAACCTGGGGCCCGTCGAGCCATTGCCGGCGCTTGACTCCTTCTTTGGCGATCGTTCGCGGGCGGCGGGGCAGACGGCTGAGCTGGTCGAGGCGGTCAACGGCTATATGTCCGGCACGGTAATGGTGCTGGTTTCCCATCAGGTCAATATCACCGCGCTGACCGGCGTCTATCCGGCCTCGGGCGAAGGGCTGATTCTGGCCCGCCCGCTGACGGTGCCGGCGCGGGTGCTGGGGCGCATCCTGCCGCCTTTTCCCTGCCTTGGTACTGCGTGTGACGGTCTCGGCGCTGTTCGACGCAACAGCCATTGGTGCAACGGCTGCTGTATCACCCGGGGCAGGCTTCGATATCCGGCAGGCTGGCGTCGAAATGAAAATGCCCGTATCGCAGATACGGGCATCCTCGGCATTGCCAGTCAACTGGTCAGGCGCTTGCGCACCGTACCTGCTTCAGAACAGCCATTTGTAGCTGGCGGCGACCCAGTAGTCTGGGTCGCTGCCTTCGCTGGTACCGTTGACCATTAGCGAGCCGATGCCCTGGCCCAGCTGGCTTTCGGCGCCGACGGCGGCGCGCAGCCAGTTCTGCTCAACTTCCTGGCCGTTCAGATCGAAGCTGCTCAGGCCATGGATCTCGCCCTGAGCACTGGCGCTGCGATCCTCGAAGCGGTGCACGCCTTCCAGTCGCGCCAGCAACCTGACCTGAGGCGTGAGGCTGTAGACCGTGTCCAGGCCGACGCGGCCGGTGGTCGAACGCTCGGTGCGGCTGTTCCAGGTGGCCGGGAAGCTGCCGCTGGTTTCGCTGTAGGCGTCGAGCTTGCTTTGCAGGTAGCTGATGCTGGTGTAGGGGGTGAAGGCGGCCTGGCCCAGGGTGTAGGCGTCGAGCCAGTCCAGGCGCAGGCGCGCGCCCAAGGTCTGCACATCCGTGCTGCCGTGCGACTGTACTTCCCTGCCGGCGTTCAGGTAGCCGCGGTCGATGTCCGCCTTGCCATCGCCATAGAGCGCGCTGAAGCTGGTGTACAGCGTGGTGTTGGGCAGTTGCACGATCAACTGCGGCAGAACGTAGGTGCTGCGCAGCTGGCTGGCGCCGCCGAAGTCGCCGGCGGCTGAGTTGTCGCTGCGGCCCAACGCCAGGTTCAGTTGTACGCCTTGGCCAAAGTTCTTGGCCACACCGATCTCTCCCGAGCCAAGCCGGGCGTCGCGCCCGGCGCTGTCCTGGCGGCCGTAGTCGCCGCCGACCCAGACGCTGGTGCGGCCTTCGCCGACCAGGCTGCGCATCGGGCTGCCATGGGCACCGTGCAGCACCATATCGCTGGCGGACGCCGCCAGGGCCGGGGTCATGGCCGAGGCCTGGGCCAGACTCTGCTGGTAGTCGACGATGCTGATCAGGCCGTTGAGCCGGGCCAGGAAAGCCTGACCGTTATCCAGCCGGCCCACCACCACGTTGCCGTCTGCGCTGACGCCGGTGGCCAATGAGGTTTTGGCTGCGTTGGCGTCGACCGCAACACCGTTGCTGGTCAGCCAGTCTTCAATACTCTGCATTGCGCTGGCGGCGCTCCAGCGAAAGGCGCGTCTTTTATGATTCGCGTCATCAGTTATGCCCACCACCACGCCGCCGTCGGCGCTGATGGCGTAGGCTTCAGATGAGTCGCCGCCGAGGGTGCCAAGGTCTTGCATGCCGAGGGTCTCGGTCCAGCGGAACGCATGGGACTCGCTGCTGCTTGTAGTGGATACGCCCACCACCACGCTGCCGTCGGCGCTGAGGGCGTTGGCATATGAATCGGGGCCGCCGAGGGTGCCGAGGCCTTGTATGCCGCTGGTCTCGGTCCAGCGGAAGGCAAGGTTCGACCAGTCAAAACTGGTGCCTGCCACCACGCTGCCGTTGGCGCTGATGGCACTGGCGAAGGAATAGCGGTGGCCTTCTAAGGTGCCGAGGTCTTGCATGCCGCTGGTCTCGGTCCAGTGGAAGGCGTGGTAGCCATAATTCGCGTCATCAATAGTGCTGTGGCCAATCACCGCGCTACCGTTGGCGCTGATGGCGTGCGCGCTTGAGAAACTGCCGCCGAGGGTGCCAAGGTTCTGCATGCCGTGGGTCTCGGTCCAGCGGAACGCAAAGCGCTCGTCGTCGTTTGCATTAGACTCGCCTACCACCGCGCTGCCGTCGGCGCTGATGGCGTGCGCGCTTGAGAAACTGCCGCCGAGGGAACCGAGGAACTGCGTGCCTCCGCCCTGGGTCCAGCGGAAAGCGTGATACTTATGAGCATTGGTGTCTTGGCTGTAACCCACCGCCGCGCTGCCGTCGGCGTTGATGGCATTGACATAGAGTCGATTGCCGCTGGGTGCTGTGAAGTCCTGGAGGCCGCCAGCCTGGGTCCAGCGGAAGGCGAACTCTTTCTCGGTATCGTTGTTGTAGGCCGTCCCGCTCACGGTGCTGCCGTCGGCGCTGAGCAGCGGATCGTTGCTCCAGCCGACCAGGTTTGGGAATTGCTGGATGCCGTCAGCCAGCGCGGGCGTTGCGAGCGACAGGGCGATGGCCAGGGCCAGCGGGTTCAGCCCCAGCGCGGCGGCGGCCGGTAGGCGAGTGCGTTTAATAGGGAGCATCGGATCATCATCCTTGGCTGGCCGGGAGGCCGTTCAATGCGCCGCAAATCCGGCGGCTCGGTGTTATTAGGGACACTCTGAAAAAGACTTCCTGAATCTGGTGAAATAGGTCGAACCCGCCACCCGAGTTATTCCATGAAGCAGATGACCTTCGCCGACGCCGAGTACGCCGGCAAGCGCAAGCAAACTCGCAAGGAACTGTTCCTGATCGAGATGGATCAGGTGGTGCCGTGGAAGGGACTGATTGCCCTGATTGAGCCGCGCTATCCGAAGGGTGAAGGCGGCCGGCCCGCCTACCCGCTGCTGGCCATGCTGCGTATTCATCTGATGCAGAACTGGTTCGGCTACAGCGATCCGGCCATGGAAGAGGCGCTGTACGAGACCACCATCCTGCGCCAGTTTGCCGGGCTGAGCCTAGAGCGCATTCCGGACGAAACCACCATCCTCAACTTCCGCCGGCTGCTGGAAAAACACGAGCTGGCGGCCGGGATACTGGCGGTGATCAACGGCTATCTCGGTGATCGCGGTCTGTCGCTGCGCCAGGGCACCATCGTCGACGCCACGTTGATCCATGCGCCCAGTTCGACCAAGAACAAGGACGGCAAGCGCGACCCGGAGATGCACCAGACCAAGAAAGGCAACCAGTACTACTTCGGCATGAAGGCCCACATCGGCGTGGATGACGAGTCAGGGCTGGTGCACAGCGTGGTCGGCACGGCGGCAAACGTGGCGGATGTCACCCTGGTCGACAGGCTGCTGCACGGTGACGAGAACGTCGTCTGCGCCGATGCGGGCTACACCGGCGTCGAAAAGCGCGCCGAGCATGCTGGCCGCGCAGTCATCTGGCAGGTCGCGGCTCGTCGTAGCACCTACAAGAAACTCGATAAACGCAGTGCCCTGTACAAAGCCAAGCGCAAGATCGAAAAGGCCAAGGCGCAGGTGCGCGCCAAGGTCGAGCACCCATTTCGGGTGATCAAGCGTCAGTTCGGATACGTGAAGGTGCGGTTCCGTGGCCTGGCCAAGAATACCGCGCAGCTAATGACGCTGTTCGCACTGTCGAATCTGTGGATGGCGCGTCGACATTTGCTGACCACCGCAGGAGAGGTGCGTCTGTAAAGTGGGAAATGGCTGCCGCGAGGTGCTCACGGCGGCGAAAAAGCGGAGAAATGAGTGGGCTATCTAGTCAATTTTGATCGACTGCCCGCTTTTAAAATCAGCGGAGGATGAAGTCGGCGGCAGAGACCGGGCTACTTCAGACCTTCCTTAGGGAAACTTTGGGAAGTCCGTTTTTACGAAGTAACAGGCCTGTAAGCTGCAGGGTTGCAGGGCCGCGTTCTTCGAGGAAGGGCTTTTCAGGCCGTTCTTAGGCGGGCACGGGGCTGGGGCAAGTCGGATAAAACAGATGATTGATACTTGGCAGATTTCCCCAGTTATGGGTGACTGCTTCGAAGGACTCGTGGGGGCGGATAGTAGCGATAAGCCATGCTGCTGAGAAGTGGGGAGTAATAATATTTGTAGCCGGTAATTTCTGCGGGCGAAGAGCTGGTTGCCGCTTTCTAGGTCAAGCACCGACGATCGATAAGTTCGAATCCGGCTTTTTGGTCTGCGTAACGCTATGCTCGACGTTTGATGGTCGGGTTGAAGGCTCTAGATCGCGGCATACAGTGATTACAGAGGGCGCTGTAGTCGGGGCTTTTTTGAGTAGTGCCCATGCAGGTGTCGTGTATTGGGTTGGTTGTCGGGGGGGGCATGCAAGCGCTTCAATGGGGTGCGTTCCAGGTTATTATTTTGGCGCCATTTTAATAGCGCTCTTGCGATAGTTGCTCGGCGTGCAAATGTTCTGTTTTAACGATGCCCTGAAAACTTTGCGGATGGTACTTCGTCTTGGTATCAGTTCCTTCTATAGCGTGAGTTGATACTTCGCTCGGTACCGTTTGTGTGGCGGTTACTTCCAGCCAAAAGAAACAGCTCTTTTTTCAGGTATACGCGTTGTCGGCATTCGTCAGGAGGTGGCGGGTGTCGGCGAGCTGTATGGGGCGTCGCTCCTTTCGGCGATGTGCCGCCGGTGTTCCAGCCCCTCGCCCGGAGCCACGTGTGACTCCTGGGCGCTGAGCAGTTCGACGTGGGCCCCGCGCATGTGTGTCAGTTGCCGGTAGACGTGATCCTGCTCGGCCCTGAAGGGCGCCGCTCAGAGTGGCCCGAACAGGGCCGGGGCGCCGCGCCAGCGTTGCCACAGGCGGCTGCCAAGCAACAGCGCCAATGACAGCGGCAGCAGCCAGGCAAACAGGCCGATGAAGGCGCCCAGTCCGGGAATGCCCAGCAGCAGGAGCAGACTGGGCGCGCAACAGGCGCCGCCGGCCAGCAGGGCCGGCCACAGCCCGGCGCTCCAGGCGACATCCGCCCCCGTGGCGCAGGTGCGGCGCTGCCGTAACACCAGGGCGCCGTGCAGGTTGCCAGCCAGCAGCAGGCCCAGCAGTGCGGCCAGGAGCAGGTTGAGCGGGCTGAGCAGCAGCACCAGGTAACCCAGTTCGAGACTGGCCAGCGCCTCGAAATGCCAGGGCGAACGCTGCGTGAGCAGGCGTTGCCATTGCCAGGGCAGGCTGGACCACCCCCAGCCAGCGGGGCCCAGGTCGAGATCGCCGATGGCGTAGAGGTAGAACAGCGCGTAGCAGCAGGCCACGGCGCCGATCAGGGTCGCCGTGCTGCGCCTAACGCCCATCGAGCACCACCGTGTCGGGGTAGAAGGCGTACCAGGCGAACCACATGGCCTCGAACGCGTTGAGCGGCTCCAGCGCGTCTAGTCCGGGTGCCTGCGGTCCGTCGGCCTCGAAGCGGATCTCGCGTCGGTCGATCTGCACCGGTTGCTCGGCGCGAAACACCCAGCCGGTGTCCAGGCCGGGATCGTCGATGATGACGAAGTGTTCGTCACCCAACGAATGTTGAATGAGCCCCTGTTCGCGCAGATGGCGCTTGTCCACGGCGACGGCGGTATGGGCGGTGCGGAAGCCGAGGATGCTGTGCTTGGCGGGGTAGCGGGGGTGCTGGTGCATCACCGGAAACATCAGCTGCGGGTCGGCATAGTAGCCCCGCAGCGGGTTGTAGCTGCCGTAGGGATCGCGCCGGTAGTTGCGTAGCGCGCCGGTGTCGCGGGTCAGTACCTGGGTCTCGGGGTGGCGGGCCTGCCAGTTGGCCCAGGTGCTCCAGAACACGCGAATTTCCTGCAGCCGCCGGCCGCTGGCGGGGCCGCTGATGGCCGCGCCGGCGATCTGCGACCACTGGCTGTCGCTGCCGCGGTCATACATCACCACATTGCTGTTGAGCAGGCGCCCGGATACGCCGAACTGGCTGTCGCCCCGCATGAAGCCGAGCACCGTGGCGGTCAGCGGGCAGTAGGTGATGCTCAGCGGCTCGCCGGCGATGTTGTCGTTGACGATCTCGTGCCACACCAGGATGCGCTGCGGGTAGGCGCGGGCCTGGCCGCGGTGATGGACGCCGAAGACGATGTCGTCGGGGCGCAAGTACTGCGTGGCCCCCGCGGCGTCGCTGAAGCGCGGCTGATCGATGGCGGGAATGCCATCCTTGCCGGGCCCGCCGGACAGGGTCATGTCGGCGTAGGCCTGGGCTGAAGCCGAGAGCAGGCGCTCCGGGCCCGGTGGCGGCAATGCGACCTGGCCGGCGCAAGCCAGTGCGGTCCATAGGCTCAACAGGCCGAGTAAGGTGCCGGCTCGCCGGCATGGCGGTCGGCGCGGGCGTTGCGTGGACATCGGCGGTCACCTCCCACTTCTGCAGGGCGCGGCCATGTCAGAAGGATGAGTGTCTTCCGAACTTAGATGGCCGCTAGCCGGCGCTGTTACAGCCTGCGACCGCACAGCCTGCCGGGGCGTGACGCGCTATCGCTCAAAGCGCCAGTTGCTGCTGTGGTGCCAGCGCCCCTTCGAGCTGCAGGAGCAGGGCCTTGCGCGCCAGGCCGCCTGCGTAGCCGGTGAGGCTGCCGTCGCGGCCGATCACCCGATGGCAGGGCACGACGATGGCGAGCGGGTTGGCGCCGTTGGCCGCGCCCACCGCGCGCACCGCCCTGGGCCGGGCGATCTGCGTGGCGAGCTGGCTATAGCAGCGGGTCTGGCCGAAGGGAATCTGCTGCAGGACCTGCCACACGGCCAGCTGGAAGGCCGTGCCCTGTGGCGTCAGACGCAGATCGAAACGCCGGCGGCGGCCGGCGAAGTACTCGTCGAGCTGGTGGCAGGGCGCATCCAGCTCGGCCCCTGCCAGGCGCCAGTGCTCGGCGATCTGCCAGGGTTTGCCGTCGATCTCCAGCAGCAGCTGGCACAGACCGTCGCCATCGCCGACCAGCAGCAGGCGACCGATGGGGCTGTGGTGGTAGCGATAGAACATCGTTCAACCTCCGGCGTAGTCGTGCCACAGGTGCGCCGCGGCATAGGCGCGCCATGGGCGCCAGGCTTCGGCGCGGGCCTCGAGCTGTTTGGCGCCGATGCCGCCTGCGCCCCACAACGGGGCCTTGAGCAGGCCCAGGTCGCTGGCGGGGAAGGCATCGGCCTCGCCGAAGGCGCGCAGGGCGATGTATTCGGCGGTCCAGGGGCCGATGCCGGGCAGGGCGCAGAGGCGCTCGATCAGCGCGGCACTGCCGTCGCGCAGGTCCAGGTGCAGCGCGCCGCTGGCGACCTGGGCGGCGAAGTGCTGCAGCGTCTGTACCCGCTTGCCGGGCATGCCGATGCCGTCCAGGTTGGCCTCGGCCAGTGCCTCGGCGCTGGGGAACAGGCGCTCGAGGCCGCCGTCGGTCGCTTCCTTCAGGGGTTCGCCGAGCCGCGAGACCAGGCGTGCGGCAATGGTCACCGCGGCCTTCACCGTGACCTGCTGGCCGACGATGGCGCGCACCGCCTGCTCGAACGGGTCGAAGGCGCAGGGCACGCGCAGGCCGGGATTGCGCGCCACCAGGGGCGCCAGCAGCGGGTCTTCGGCCAGGTGCGCGGCGATACGCTGTGGCTCGGCATCCAGGTCGAACATGCGCCGCACTCGGGCGGTCAGGGCCGGCAGGCAGGCCTCGGCCGAGGCGCTGTGATGCAGTTGCAGGGCAGGCTGGCCGGGCGCCGGGCGTACGGCGAACCAGCCGCAGACCCCGTCCAGGCGAAAGCTGCGGCGATAGCCGTCGGCGTCCAGTCGCTCGACCCCAGGCAAGGCGCGCAGGGCGTAGTGGGCGTGGAACTGTTGCCAGTGCCAGGGCGGCTGGTAGGGCAGGAGCACGGGGTGCGGAGCGGCGGCGGTCATGGGGGCACGATAACCGCCTGGTGCACGCCTGTCAGTGCGCAAGTGACTTTCAAACACCCGAGGTTCGACCTGTCATCTGTGGCGACGTAGAATGCCCGCCTTTCTTCTGGTGGCGGGCGTCAGTGGCGGCTGTCCGTTGCATTCATCGATTTTGACGAGGGATACCCCAATGAGCGATTACCAAGAGACGCTCTACGACGGCTACGGTCAGCGTTTTCGCGTGGACAAGCTGCTGCACGAGGTGCGCACCGAGCACCAGCACCTGGTGATCTTCGAGAATGCCCGCATGGGCCGGGTCATGGCCCTGGACGGGGTGATCCAGACCACCGAGGCGGATGAGTTCATCTACCACGAGATGCTCACCCACGTGCCGATCCTCGCCCATGGCCTGGCCAAGCGCGTGCTGATCATCGGCGGCGGCGACGGTGGCATCCTGCGCGAGGTGTGCAGGCACGCCAGCGTCGAGCACATCACCATGGTCGAGATCGACGGCACCGTGGTCGACATGTGCCGGGAGTTTCTGCCCAACCATTCCAGCGGTGCCTTCGACGACCCGCGGCTGAACCTGGTGATCGATGACGGCATGCGCTTCGTCGCCACCTGCACAGACAAGTTCGACGTGATCATCTCCGACTCCACCGACCCGATCGGCCCGGGCGAGGTGCTGTTCTCCGAGAACTTCTACCAGGCCTGCCGCCGCTGCCTGAACGACGGCGGCATCCTGGTGACCCAGAACGGCACGCCCTTCATGCAGCTGTCCGAGGTGCAGACCACCGCCGGGCGCATGCGCGGCCTGTTCGCCGACTGGCACTTCTACATGGCGGCGGTGCCGACCTATATCGGCGGCAGCATGACCTTCGCCTGGGGCAGCACCGACAGCGGCCAGCGCAAGCTGTCGGCCGAAACCCTGCGCCAGCGCTTCGTCGGCAGCGGTATCGTCACCCGTTACTACAACCCGGACATTCACCTCGGCGCCTTCGCCCTGCCGCAGTACGTGCTGCAGGCGATCAACAAGCCCAGCAACGACTGAGCCGCCAGCTGATTCGAGAAAAGGACCTGCGGGTCCTTTTTCTTTGCCGGCAGCTCGCCGGCGAACCGCGCCCTCTCGACATACCTGCGCTGAACAACACGGCCAGGCGCGCGAAGGCGCCTGAGCGTGTTGGCCCCAGTGGTGTTCCGCGCGTCGGGCGCCGAGGCCGAGGCGCCCCCGCGGCTGGCCGCGTGGCGGCCCAGTGCCTATAACTAACCCATGGCCGATCCGCTGCCCGCGGCGCCACAGAGGGCGCGTCGGGCGCGACGCAATGGCCGTTCCGCGGAGGGACACGCCCATGCCCAGCAGCCCCATACTCGAGATGATCGGCAACACGCCGATCCTGCCGCTTACCCGCCTGGACACCGGCCCCTGCGAGCTGTTCGTCAAGCTGGAAAACCAGAACCCCGGCGGTTCGATCAAGGACCGCATCGCCCTGACCATGATCGAGGCGGCCGAACGCAGCGGCGAGCTCAAGCCTGGCGGCACCATCATCGAGGCCACTGCCGGCAACACCGGCCTGGGCCTGGCCCTGGTGGCCGCGCAGAAGGGCTACCGCATGCTGCTGGTGGTGCCTGACAAGATGAGCCGCGAGAAGATCTTTCACCTCAAGGCCCTGGGCGCCGAGGTGCGCCTGACCCGTTCGGATGTCGGCAAGGGCCATCCCGAGTACTACCAGGACCTGGCGCGCAGCCTCGCCGGGACCATGCCCGGCGCCTTCTACATCGACCAGTTCAACAACCCGGCCAATGCCTGGGCCCACGAGAGCGGCACCGGCCCGGAGATCTGGCGCCAGCTCGAGCAGCGGGTCGACGCGGTGGTGGTCGGCGTCGGCTCGGGCGGTACCCTGGGCGGTCTGACCCGCTTCTTCCAGCGGGTGGCGCCGCAGGTCGAGATGGTCCTGGCCGATCCCGAAGGCTCGGTGCTGGCCGACTACGTGGAAACGGGCCAGTTCGGCGAGGCCGGCAGCTGGCTGGTGGAGGGCATCGGCGAGGACTTCGTGCCGGCGATTGCCGACTTTGCCCTGGTCAGGCGCGCCTACCGCATCAGCGACGCCGAGAGCCTGCACACCGCACGCCAGTTGCTGCAGGAGGAGGGCGTGCTGGCCGGCTCCTCGTCCGGCACCCTGCTGGCTGCGGCCCTGCGCTACTGCCGCGAGCAGACCACGCCGAAACGGGTGCTGACCTTCGTCTGCGACAGCGGCAACAAGTACCTGTCGAAGATGTTCAACGACTACTGGATGATCGACCAGGGGCTGATCGAAAGGCCCAGGGAGGGCAACCTGCGCGACCTGATCGCCCGGCGCTACGACGAGGGCGCTACCGTCACCTGCAAGCCGGGCGAGAGCCTGGCGGCGGTCTATGGGCGCATGCGTTTTCACGATATCGACCAGGTGCCGGTGATGGAGGGCGACCGGGTGGTCGGTTTGATCGACGAATGGGACCTGCTGCGCGCCGTGAAGGACGCCCCCGAGCACTTCCAGCTGCCGGTGCGCGAGGCCATGGTGACCAACCTCGATACTCTCGACCCCGATGTGCCACTCGAGCGTCTGTTGCAGACCTTCGATGAGGGCCATGTGGCGCTGATCGTCGAGCACGGCCGCTTTCTCGGTTTGATCACCAAGAGCGACGTACTGAGCCTCTGGCGCCGCACCCTGCGTTGAAAGGCGGCCGACCGTCCACAGGAGTCCCCATGAACGAGTTCGAAACCCTGACCGTGCATGCCGGCTACGAGCCGGACTGGACCGGCGCGGTGATGCCGCCGATCTACGCCACCTCGACGTTTCGCCAGCAGTCCCCCGGGGTACACACCGGCTACGAGTACGGGCGCAGCCAGAACCCCACGCGCCAGGCCCTGGAGCGGGCCATCGCCGAACTGGAGGGCGGTGCCCAGGGCTTCGCCTTCGCCTCAGGCCTGGCCGCCTGTGCCACGGTGCTGGAGCTGCTGCCGGCGAACAGTCATATGGTTGCGGTGGACGACCTCTATGGCGGCACCTACCGCCTGTTCGAGCGGGTGCGCAAGCCCGGCGCCGGCCTGCAGATCAGCTATGTGCCGGCGGACGCCGACGCCGCCACCCTGGCCGCCGCGCTCAAACCCGAGACCCGGATGATCTGGGTCGAGACACCGACCAACCCGACCCTCAAGCTCTGCGACCTGGCCCAGGTCGGCCGGCTGGGGCGCGAGCGCGGCATCCTCACGGTGGCCGACAACACCTTCGCCTCGCCTTACCTGCAGCGGCCGCTGGAGCACGGCTTCGACATCGTCGTGCACTCGGCGACCAAGTACCTCAATGGGCACTCGGACGTGATCGCCGGCCTGGTGGCGGTGGCCGACCGAGCGGAACTGGCCGAGCAGCTGGCGTTTCTGCAGAACTCGGTGGGCGGCATTCTCGATCCCTTCTCCAGCTTCCTCTGCCTGCGTGGCATGCGCACCCTGGCCCTGCGCCTGCAGCGGCACGTCGACAACGCCGCCGAGCTGGCGGCCTGGCTGGAGCGCCAGCCCGAGGTGGCATCGGTGCTCTATCCCGGACTCGCCAGCCACCCGCAGCACGCGCTGGCCAGGCAGCAGATGCGCGGTTTCGGTGGGTTGATCAGCCTGTACCTGGCCGCCGACGGCGAGGGTACCCGGCGTTTCCTTGAGGCCACGACGCTCTTCACCCTGGCCGAGAGCCTCGGCGGGGTGGAGAGCCTGATCAGCCAGCCGGCGAAGATGACCCACGCCTCCATCCCCGCCGAACGTCGCGCGCAGATCGGCATCGGCGACAACCTGGTGCGCCTGTCGGTGGGCATTGAGCACGTCGAGGATTTGCGTCGTGATCTACAGCAGGGCTTGGCGGCAGTGGCCGGTTGATCCGCCGGCAGGCAACCCCCCTGGGTTGCCGTCGGCGAGGGCGGACGTGGCCGTCTGCAGCTGCTTTGTTCGATTGGCCAGCAGGTGCCGTTCCTCGGGTAAAGCGAG
Source organism: Pseudomonas sp. LPB0260 (assembly GCF_013388395.1). Lineage (NCBI taxonomy): Bacteria > Pseudomonadati > Pseudomonadota > Gammaproteobacteria > Pseudomonadales > Pseudomonadaceae > Pseudomonas > Pseudomonas sp. LPB0260. Next base: position 3,003,838 of record NZ_CP058247.1, read on the forward strand.
ATATCGCTTGAATACCTCGGACCATGGTCCACACTTTTTCAGACTATGGTCTGATCCAGGCTTGAGGTCGGTCGCCGATTCGGCCCTAAGAACCGCAAATGACCCAGTAGCGGGAGAGACTCATGTCAGTGGCAAGAATTCTTTTTCTGATTATCTGTTCGTCGATGCTGGCGCTGGGCGCCCAGGCCAGGCCGGCGGTCGGAACGGTAGCCCTCTATTCCGACGGCACGGTGGAAAAACTCGTTGCCTATGACGGCAACCGAGCAGTCTGGGAGGACACCCGCAAGCGCCGCTATACCTACGGCAACAACCCCCTGTCGCTGGTTCTGGCCCGTGAAGATCTGCTACGCCCGACGCGCAGCTACACGGTTGACGTGAAGTCCGGCGACCCTGCGCGTCTGCTCGGGGCCTCCGCCGGAAGCGCTGAACGTTTCGTGCTGAGACGAATCTATCGTGATGGTCGAAGGAAACTGCGCGAGTGGCAGTGCCAGTCCTTGGGCAAGGGGTCTTTTTCACTCGCGGGGCAAACGCTGGGCACCGAGCGTTACAGCTGTCTGCGCAGTTATCGCAACAGCAGCGGCTCCTCGCGCAAGGACGAGCGCCTGATCACCTATGCCCCCAGCCTGAACCTGATCGTCGCGTTGGAGCGGACCAGGACCAAGGTCTATCGAAAACGCGCAGACAAGACCACCACCACGAACCGCACCCTGAAGCATCTGTTAGCCCCCCAGGAAGCCAACGCCAAAAGGATCAGGCAAATCCACCGCCAATTGGCGAAGTGAGCAGGCCATGATCGATTCATCAGCGTCACTTCAGCAGCGTTTGCAGAAGGCCAAGCAGAGTTACGTAACCCGCCACCTCGAGCTTGCCGCCTGTCACGCGCTGCTACCCTTTCAGCCGGTAGCCTTGGGCGATCTTTTGCTCGCCCGTGTCACCAAGATCCGCCAGCATCCGCGTATCGAACTGCCTTGCGGGCGGCGTGCCAATCTGTTCGTCGACGACGAAGTGATTCTGGCGGCCGGCAACCGATACGCCACCGACCAGTTCGCCGCGACGCTGCCGATCGGCAGCAGCGCTTATCTGGTCGCCGGCGGCGGTATCGCCGCCGAGGTCATCAGTCGTCATGCGTCGGTCAAGCCGGCGACCGAGATCGAGATCCTCGGTCTGCTGGCAGACGAGCAGCAACAGGTCCTCAATCTCAGTCGCTTCGTCACCCTGGCGAATGCTCCGGAGCCGTTGGCAACGGGTGGCATGCGCATCTTGCTGGTGGTCGGCACGGGCATGAACAGTGGCAAGACCACCTTGGCCACCGCCCTGGTTTCCACCCTCTGCCGTCAGGCTTGCCGAGTGGTGGCGGCCAAGTTGACCGGCACCGGGTCGGGACCCGACGTCTGGCGCTTTCGCGATGCCGGGGCAATGGCCGCCTTCGACTTTACCGACGCGGGTCTGCCGGGTACCTGGAAACAGCCGACCGAACGCCTCTTCACCATCGCCAGGCAGATCATCAACGCATCCTGCACCCATGAGGCGCAATACCTGGTGATCGAGTTGGCCGATGGCATCCTGCAGGAGGAAACCAAGGCGCTGATCGAGCACCGGGACTTCATGTCGCTTTGCGATGGCTGCTTCTGCGCCGCCGATTGCGCGCCAGGTGCGCTGATGCTGGTCCAGCAGCTGGCGCCGAGCAGGGTCCCGGTGCTGGCGATCAGCGGAACCCTGACCAGGGCGCCTCTGCTCATTGAGGAGGTCCGCCATCATACGGGCTTGCCCGTTCTCACCCTGGATCAGGTCTACGATCCGCGCACGGTGGATATCGTCCTTGGAGAACTGAGTCCGGTGCGATGAGCAGGTTGGCCGAGGTCACTGGTAATCGGCGCTGGCTCGGCCTGGTCGGGCTGAGCCTGATCGGCATGCTGCAGTCCCTCTCGCTGCTGTTCTTCATCATGCAGATTCGCAACCGGATAATGGCCCAGGAAGGCCCGTTCCTCGAGGGCCTGCTGCTGCTCGTGCCCCTGGTGTTCCTGCTGTCGGCCGGCCGCTTCATGGAGCGGACGGTGGCGGAGAAGTTGGCCCAGAGCTATGTCCACGAGGTCCGCACGCAGATCTTCGAGCATTTCCTCTGCCTGCCCACCGCGGACGCCTTGCGCGTCGGACGGGGTACCTTGCTGATGCGCCTGACCGGTGACCTGCTGGCGCTGCGCAACTGGCTGGTCGAGGGGGTGGCGCGTATGACGGTGCTGACCGTCTGGCTGTCGGTGGCGCTGGTCACCTTGCTGGTGCTCGATCCGCTGCTGGTCGCGGTGCTAGGCGGCCTGGCGGCCGCCGCCGTGCCGATCTACTGGCTGGGCGGGCGATACTTCTACGACGCCAGCAGCAACACCCGCAAGCATCGTTCGCGGTTGATGAACTACATGAGCCAGCGCATCGCCGCCGTGACGCTGATTCAATCGGTGAATCAGGCCGGTCGCGAGGCGCGGCGTTTTCGCCGGCTGAGCAACGACATGCACCGCTGGCAGCTCAAGCGCGCACAAGGCGGCGGCTGGCTGCGGGCCGGCACCGAGTTCATCAGCCTGACCCTGGTGGGGTTGCTGGCGTTGGTGGGGCACAGTCGTGTGCTCAGCGGCCACCTGTCGGCGGATGAGTTCGTCATGGTGATCATCGTGTCCCTCTACATGTTGCCGCAGATGCGCCGCCTCGGGCGAATCTACGAATACTGGACCCAGTACCAGTTGGCCCGCTTCAAGCTGCAGCGGTTTCTGCGTCGGAACCCCGTTGCCCCAGGTGGGCGCCGGCTCAAGTTGCCCGTTGGCGCACCGGTTTCCGTCACGCTGTCCATCGCTGCGGAGGGGGGCGTCGAGCGCCGGTTGTCTGCACCGGCCGGCGCACGGGTGCTGCTCTCGGGCGCCTCGGGGAGCGGCAAGAGCCGCCTGCTGCGTGCGATGGCCGGCATCGAGCCCATGCCTGGACTGAGCGGCAGTCTCGATGCCATTTCCCTGGATGAGCTGGCCGCGAGCGAGCGGCAGCGACGTATCGTCTTGATCGGTGAGCCCGCGACGTTCTGGCAGACCTCCATTCGGGAGAACCTGATCTACGGCATGCGCCGCGGTGACCAGCCGGACATCGAGCAGGTCATTGATCTGTGCGGTTTGCGCAGCCTGGCCGAGAGATTGCCCAACGGCCTGGATAGCCGCCTGGGCGCCAAGGGAATCCAGCTGTCGAGCGCGGAAGAGTTCCGTTTGATGCTTGCGCGCGGTTTGCTGAGGCGTCCCTCGTTGCTGCTCATCGATCATGCCTCGGCGTCGAGTGACTCGACGATCGATGAGCTGCTGGCCAAGGTCGGCAGCACCTTTCCCGGAACCATGATTGTCGCCCGTTCCGACGCGAGCAAGCCGCAATGGGCGACCAAGTACTGGACCCTGTCTGCGCCGCCGCTCGGTGTTGTGAAGCCGATTTCGACGACGGTGCGGACCGCCAGCGGGGAGACTCACCATGAAAACAGCTGAGCTTTACAGCACGCGTGAACTGTCGGCATGGCTCTATGAACCGGCCACGCTGAGGGACGCCAGCCGCTTGTTTGTCTGTGTCCACGGCATCTCGCGTAACGCCCGCGAGCAGCAGGAGGCCTTCAGGGCGACGGCCGATGAGCTGGGGGTGCGCCTGTTGGCCCCTGAGTTCAGCCACGACCGCTTTCCTGGCTACCAGCGCCTGGACACTGGGCTCGGGCTGACCCGCGCCGATCTCGCCTTCAACCGCATGCTGATGAGCCTGGGCAGTGACCTGCAGGTACCGGGGTGGGCGCTGGACATGTTTGGCTATTCGGGCGGCGCGCAGTTCTGCCACCGTTATGCGCTCTGTTATCCCGCGCGCACCCGCAGCCTGGTGCTCACGGGCGCCGGTTGGTACACCTTTCCCGACCGCGCCGTGAAGTACCCGCGCGGGTTGGCCAACTGGCCATCCGTACTGCCGGGACCGGCGGCGGCAGAGGCGATGACCAGGATTCCCACGCTGGTGCTAGTCGGCGATCGCGATACGCTGCGCGATGCCAGCCTGCGCAAGGGCGAGCGCATCGACAAGCAGCAGGGCCGCAATCGCCTGGTCAGAGCGCACAAGTGGGTCGAATGCTGGCGACAACTGGGCCACGCAGCCAGGCTTGAACTCGCCGAATTGCAGGGTGGCGAGCACGATTTCGCCCTGTGCGCCGAGCAGACCGACATGCTGCAAAGAGTTTCCCGCTTCCTGGCACGGCCAGAAGGACACTGAGGATATGAAGACACTATTGATGAGTTCCCTTGGCGCGCTCCTGCTCGCAGGCTGCACGACCCTGGCCGTTCCCAACAAGGACGCTCCGCAGTTGCTCGACGCCAGGCAAGTGACCGCCGCCTTTTCCGGCAACACCGTGCGCTCCTACAACCGCTCCCGCAAGATCAATACCTATACCTACTACGCTGCGGACGGCAGCGTGCTGCAGGAGCGCTTCTGGGAGGTGCGCAAGGGGCGTTGGCAGGTCATGCCCGATGGCCAGATGTGCCTGGTCTTCGCGAAGAAGTCCTGCCGTTTCATCGGCCGGGTCGGCGACAAGCTGTACAAGTATCGGCGCAGCTCCAACGGGCAGCTGAAGGCGATCATTCGCTACTCTGACTTTACAACCGGTAACTACGTCGGGTTGTAGGTGGTGGACTCCAGCGATGCTCAGTGCAGTCTTCTGACGTATTGTTGTAGTCAGCCCGTCTGGCGCGGTTCGTCCTGCGTCGGGCGTTGATCGTCCTGAGCCAGCGAGGGGCTGAGTGGATAATATCCTGATCACCGGCGCCGCTTCGGGCATTGGCGCCGCCACGGCCCGGTTGTTTCATTCCCGCGGCTGGACGGTCGGCCTGCTCGACATCAATCACCATGACCTGGCCGAACTGGCGAGCGAGCTGGGTGGCGTCTGGCACGCCGAGCTGGACGTGGCCGACCCGGATGCGGCGCAGCTGGCGCTGGCGGATTTCTGCGCCATGCATGGCGGACAGTTGCGTCTGCTGTTCAACTGCGCGGGGCTGATGAGCTGCGGCTACTTCGAGGAAATCCCCCAGGCCGAGCAGATGCGGATGCTCCAGGTCAATGTGCTCGGCGTACTCAACATGAGCCATGCGGCATTCCCCTACCTCAAGGACACCAGCAATGCCCAGGTGATCAACATGGGTTCGGCCTCCGCGGTCTACGGCGTGCCGCACCTGGCCAGCTACTCGGCGTCGAAGTTCGCCGTGCGCGGCCTGACCGAGGCGCTGGAGCTGGAGTGGCTCAGGCATGGCATCCGGGTTGGCGACCTGATGCCGCCCTTCGTCGCCACGCCGATGCTCGCCAATCAGCACTTCGACGCGCCGGTGATGCGTCGCCTGGGCGTCCGGCTGCAGGCCCGGGACGTCGCCGAGGCGGTCTGGCAGCAGGCCCAGGGGGCTGCGGTGCATCGCCCGGTCGGTCTGCGTTTCCGGCTGCTGTACTGGGCCGCGCAGCTCGCGCCCGCCTGGCTCAATCGGCTGATCATGAGCCGGCTGAGCCGCGAGTAGCCTGGACAGCCGCTGGCCGTCGGTCGCCGTCGAAACGTTTCGTGATGGGTTGTCGCAGCAAAGTTGCCCGGCTCGCGCTAACCTGCAATAGACGGCTCTGAATCATTCGATCTGAATGGCGCAACGTCGACCAGCCCTGGCTTCAGGTCTGGCTTATGACACATCAAGCAGCACTTGCTTGATTCTCGGGCGGCACCTTCGGGTGTCGCGACACCGCCGCAGTAAAGACGGTTGCAATGGGAAAGCGGTTAATCCATCCATCGCCTGAGGAGATCACTTCATGAGCACAGCCTTGCACGATGATGTCAGCAGCGGAGTATTACGGCGGATGAAGGAGGGCGGTTTCGACTTTGCCAGCTTCCATCCAATCGAGTTCTACGCCATTTTCCCGGACGAGGAGCGGGCCCGCATGGCGACCAGGAACTTTCGTGGAGAGTCCTTGCATGCCCTGGTGACCGAGCGCGATGACGGCGCCTGGCACCTGCAGGTGAGCAAGGTGATGTATGCGACCCATGCCGGTATCGGCGACTTCGAGCATGACCTGGAGTCGGTGGTGGTACCCCTAGGCGGCACCCTGGATGGCTGGGGGGTGACGCAGGAGGTCAAGGCTTCGCGGCCCTGATCGCCGGCCTGCAGCAGGCCCTCATCGGCTCACGGCCGGTGAGGGCGCGAGCCGCACCCTTCCCTGAATCGACTCCGCGGCACACCCTGTGCACATTCGCGGGGGCTCGCAGTCGACCATCTTCGTCGCACCGGCCGGCGGCAAATCGGCGAGTGCCTATACTCAACGTTAGTGATTTCTGATCGTGGCGCTCAATGCCGCGTCTTGGGGCGCGCTGAGTTCGATTGTTCGCCCTGCTGTGCCGTCTTGGTGCGGGTAACCACCATCAGCTGCCTATCAGATTGAACTTTCAGGGATAAGCCTGATGGCTCGGGCTTTGCAACGCTCTAGTGCATCCGGGGGCAAGGAGTACGGCATGGCGCGAACTTACTACGATGAGATGTACCTGGCGAACGGCGAGTGCCGGGAGCACTACCGCGAATTCACCCGTTGGCTGGCCGAAACGCCTAAGGATTCGCTGGCCCAGCGGCGGCGCGAGGCCGACCTGTTGTTCCACCGAGCCGGCATCACTTTCACCCTCTACGGCGATGACCAGGGCACCGAACGGCTGATTCCCTTCGACATCATTCCGCGCAGCATTCCGGCGAGCGAGTGGCGCATGGTCGAGCGCGGCTGCATCCAGCGGGTGCAGGCGCTGAACATGTTCCTCGCCGACCTCTACCACGACCAGCGCATCCTCAAGGCCGGCATCATCCCGGCCGAGCAGGTGCTGACCAACGAGGGCTATCAGATGGCGATGCAGGGTCTCGACCTGCATCGCGACATCTACGCCCATATCGCCGGGGTCGACCTGGTACGCGACGGCGATGGCAGCTATTACGTGCTGGAAGACAACCTGCGCACGCCCAGCGGTGTCAGCTATATGCTCGAGGACCGCAAGATGATGATGCGGCTGTTCCCCGAGCTGTTCTCCGCGCAACGGGTGGCGCCGATCAATCACTACCCGAGCCTGTTGCTCGATACCCTGAAGAGCTCCAGCGCGCTGGATAATCCCACCGTGGTGGTGCTGACCCCGGGGCGTTTCAACAGCGCCTATTTCGAGCACGCCTTCCTCGCCCGCGAGATGGGCGTCGAGCTGGTCGAGGGCGCCGACCTGCTGGTGCGCGACGACAAGCTGTATATGCGTACCACCTCGGGGGCCAAGCAGGTGGACGTGGTCTACCGGCGCATCGACGATGCCTACCTCGATCCACTGGCCTTCAACCCGGATTCCATGCTCGGCGTGCCGGGGCTGCTGTCGACCTACCGCTCCGGCAACGTGGTGCTGGCCAACGCCATTGGCACCGGGGTGGCGGACGACAAGTCGATCTACCCCTATGTCGACGAGATGATCCGTTTCTACCTGGACGAGGACGCCATTCTCAAGAACGTGCCGACCTGGCAATGCCGCAAGCCCGAGGAGCTGTCCCATGTGCTGGCCAACCTGCCCGAGCTGGTGGTCAAGGAAACCCAGGGCTCGGGTGGCTACGGCATGCTGGTCGGGCCGGCGGCGAGCAAGGCGGAGATCGAGGATTTCCGCGCCCGGCTGATCGCCCGACCGGAGGCCTACATCGCCCAGCCAACCCTGTCGCTGTCGACCTGCCCGACCTTCGTCGAGAACGGCATCGCCCCGCGCCACATCGACCTGCGCCCGTTTGTCCTGTCCGGTCGCGAAACTCGCCTGGTGCCAGGCGGCCTGACGCGCGTGGCATTGCGCGAAGGCTCGCTGGTGGTCAACTCGTCGCAAGGCGGCGGGACCAAGGACACCTGGGTAGTGGAGGATTAATCATGCTGTCGAGAACCGCCTCCGATCTGTACTGGATGTCCCGTTATCTGGAGCGCGCCGAGAACCTCGCGCGCATGCTCGACGTCAGCTATTCGCTGTCGCTGATGCCGCAGGATGGCAGCGGCGATGGCCTGGATGAACTGGCCATGCCATTGCTGATCACCGGCACCCTGGACGAGTACCTGGAGCGCCATGGCCAGATGCATGCCGAGCGCATGCTGAACTTCTTCGCCCTGGATGCCGACAACCCGGCGAGCATCTATTGCTGCCTGCAGGCCGCGCGCACCAATGCCCATGCGGTCCGCGGCCGCATCACCGGCGACATGTGGGAGAACATCAACGCCACCTGGCTGGAGATTCGCGGCATCTCCGAACAGGGCTTGGGGCGTTTCGGCATCAGCCGCTTCTGCGAGTGGGTCAAGGAGCGCTCGCACCTGTTCCGCGGCGCCACCTTCGGCACCATCATGCGGGGCGATCCCTACCGTTTCATTCGCCTGGGCATCTTCATCGAGCGCGCCGACAACACCCTGCGCCTGCTCGATGCCCGCTACGAACTGCTCGGCGAGGACATCGACGAGATCGACGGCCGCCCGGCGCGCAGCTATTACCAGTGGACCGCCTTGCTCAGGGCGTTGTCGTCCTTCGAGGCCTTCGCCGAGATCTACCGCGGCTCGCCAGGGGCGCGCAAGGTGTCCGAACTGCTGCTGCTGCGCCCGGAGGTGCCGCGCTCGCTGCGCGCCTGCCTGGAGGAGCTCAACCTGATGCTCGCCAACCTGCCCGGCGAGAACGGCCGCCCGGCCCAGCGCCTGGCCGCCGAGCTGGAGGCGCGCCTGCGCTATACCGGCATCAACGAAATTCTCGATGAGGGGCTGCATGCCTGGCTCACCGAGTCCATCCAGCAGGTCCGCCTGCTGGGCCAAGCCATCCAAACGTCATACCTGGAGGTAGCATGAGACTGTCGATTAGCCATGACACCACCTACCACTACGAAGACCAGGTGCGTGCGAGCATCCAGTACCTGCGTGTGACCCCCCACGACAGCGAGCGCCAGCACGTGATCAGCTGGCAGCTCAAGCTGCCCCATCCGGTCCGTGCGCAACTCGACCCATTCGGCAATATCCTGCATGTGCTGACCCTGGATGAGCCCCACGACACCGTGGTGATCGGCGCTCACGGCGAGGTAGAGATCGACGAGCACCGCGAAGCGGAGCACGAGGATCATTCCGCCTTGCCGTTCCTGCGCAGCACCAGCCTGACCTCGGCGGACGAGGCGATGCGTGAGTTCGCCGTGCAGCACTGCCAGCAACGTCGCGACCGCGCAGCGCTGATCGACCTGATGCACGCATTGAACGCGCATATCAGCTACCTGCCGGGCAGCACCGAGACGGGGACCAGCGCCGCCGAAGCCTTCGCCGGGCGCCAGGGGGTCTGCCAGGATCAGGCCCACGCCTTTCTCGCCTGTACCCGCAGCCTGGGGATTCCGGCACGTTACGTTTCCGGCTACCTGTTCACCGGCGACGACGAGCAGCTGGCCAGTCACGCCTGGGCCGAAGCCTGGCTGGACGACGCCTGGTACAGCTTCGACGTGACCAACTGCCTGGCCATCGCCGAGCGCCATCTGAAGCTGGCCGTGGGCCTGGATTACCTGGACGCCTGCCCGGTACGCGGCGTGCGTCGCGGTGGCGGCGGCGAGCAGATGAACGCGAAGCTGGCCGCTCCACCGCAGTTGCGCGCCCGGGCCCAGTGACGGCTACATGGCCATGTCTGCGCCGCTATGACCGGGGCGGCGCGCCAGGCGATGACGGGCGTGCAGCGCCTGGTCAGGCCCGCGCAGTCGCGGGCTAAGGGGCCGTCACCTTGCGTTGCGCCATATGCCGCAGGTAGTCGAGCAACTGGGCCAGTTCGCTGTCGCTCAGCTGGGCCTGGGCGAAGCCCGGCATCCGTCCCTGGGGCCAGCGCCGCAGGCTTTGCGGATTGCGGATGTAGCGGGCGAGGAAGTCGCCGGCGAAGTATTCGGTGGGGTTGTGTGGAATGTTCAGGTCGGGGCCGAACCTGGAATCGCCCGCGCCGTTCAGCCGATGACAGGCCATGCAATGCTTCTGGTACTGGGCGAAGCCCGCGTTGATCTGCTTGCCGGCGTTGCGTGCCGGCAGCAGCTGCGGAAAGCGCTGTGCGAGCGGCGCCAGTCTGCGGATCTGGGCGATGCGGAACGGCCATTGCTCCGGGCCGATGCGAGCGGCCGCGGGGTTTGTCCAGACCAGGTAGAAGGGCCCTGCGCTGGGCTTGTTGGGCGCCAGTGGTGGCCAGGGCTGGGCCGGGTCCTCCACCGCCAGCCAGGCCACGGCGCCGCTCGAGCCGAGCAGTAGCGAGGCCGGCAGTTCGGCGGCAAAACCGTCGCTGGCCACCGCCTGCAGATGATCTTCCACTCCTACGCCTTGCAGCAGTGCAGCCAGCGGCACGGCCCGGTAGCTCATGCTGCGTTTGTAGCTGACGTCCTCGCCGATCTCGATGCGTTGTGCCCGCGGATGGGCGAGCAGCTCGGCGCTGCTCCAGTTGCGGCTGCCTGGGCCAATGTCCAGGCGCAGGTCGGCGCCCTGCACGCTGGCGCTCAGTACCATCAGGGCGACTATCAGTCCACGCATGTTCGTTTCTGCCGCTGTTCGAAAGGTCGGAGATGCCGGCCGCTTCGCGCCGCGATGGGCGTGCACGAATACGGAGGCGTGGGCCCAAGGCCCACAGCCGCCGATTCTAGCGTGACAGGGTGGTATCCCGCTTTGCGCTGTGCGTAACGCGCTACGGCGACGCCCGGCGCCAGGGATGGTGGCGGGTCAGCTGACCAGACGGGTCAAGTTGGGAAGGATCAGGATAACGGTGGTGGCAAAGACGATCAGGCTTGCTTGCCGAAACTTGGGTTGTCTGAACATGGCCATCTGCCTTTTATTTATTGTTGGAGTGGCGTCGGGTGCCTGCTCGCCAGGCATCCTGGACTACGGCGTCACACCAGGCGTGGACTGACATCCCGCCCCGGCAATACCCGGCGGCGGTCCTTGGCATGTGTTGATCACTGCATTCCAGCTCCTGTAACTCTAGGGGGCGCATCAGGTTTTTATTAGATGACTTGGTTTCAATAACCACTCTGTTTGGAACATCGGGTTATCGGGAATGACTCACTCCACTGCGCCGCGCCTTGAGCCAGACGCTCCACGCTGGGCCGTGCCGGTAAAGGGCCAGTAGCCGACCGTTTGTCTGAACGGAGTGGTCAATGGCCCTGAGCATTTAGGTCATTGAGCCTGGCGGGGCCAGGGGTATGGTAGAGCGGATCAACGATGGCAGCGCCCGGCGAAGAGCGGCGGAGCCCTGCCGTTATCCAGCCCCAGGGAGGTCCGAGGACGCCATGACCGAAGCATTCATTTTCGATGCACTGCGCACGCCCCGCGGCAAAGGCAAGAAGGACGGGGCGCTGTACAGCGTCAAGCCGGTCAGCCTGGTCGCCGGCCTGCTGACAGCGCTGCAGCGGCGCAATGGCCTGGACACCAGCCAGGTCGATGACGTCGTCCTTGGCTGTGTCACGCCGGTGGGCGATCAGGGGGCCGACATCGCCAAGACCGCGGCCATGCTCGCGGACTGGGACGTCAGCGTCAGCGGCGTGCAACTCAACCGCTTCTGCGCCTCGGGTCTGGAGGCGGTGAATATCGGGGCGATGAAGGTGCGTTCGGGCTTCGAGGACCTAGTGGTGGTCGGTGGCGTGGAGTCCATGTCGCGCGTGCCCATGGGTTCGGACGGCGGTGCCTGGGCGATGGACCCGGAAACCAATCTGCACAGCCAGTTCGTCCCGCAGGGCATAGGCGCCGACCTGATCGCCACCCTGGAGGGCTTCAGCCGCGCAGATGTCGATGCCTTCGCCCTACGTTCGCAGCAGAAGGCCGCGCGCGCCAGCGCCGACGGTTCGTTCAGCAAGTCCCTGGTGCCGGTCTGCGACCAGAATGGCATCGTCCTGCTCGAGCATGACGAGTTCATTCGCGGCGACTCGACCCTGGCGGGGCTGGGCAAGCTCAAGCCGAGCTTCGAGATGATGGGCCAGATGGGCTTCGATGCCACGGCCCTGCGTGTCTACAGCCAGGTCGAGCGCATCGACCATGTGCATACTCCGGGCAACAGCTCGGGCATCGTCGATGGGGCCGCGCTGATGCTCATCGGCTCCGCCGCCAAGGGCCGGGAACTGGGTCTCAAGCCCCGCGCGCGCATCGTCGCCAGCGCGGTGACCGGTACCGATCCGACCATCATGCTCACCGGCCCGGCGCCGGCTACCCGCAAGGCGCTGGCCAAGGCCGGGCTCAAGGTGGAGGACATCGACCTGTTCGAGGTCAACGAGGCCTTCGCCTCGGTGGTGCTGAAATTCATGAAGGACATGGGCGTGAGCGAAGACCGGGTCAACGTCAACGGCGGCTCCATCGCCATGGGGCACCCGCTGGGCGCCACCGGTTGCGCCATCCTCGGCACCCTGCTCGACGAACTGGAAGCGCGGCAGCTGCGCTATGGCCTGGCCACCCTCTGTGTCGGCGGCGGCATGGGCATCGCCACCATCATCGAACGGATCTAAGGAGTCTTCATCGGCCACTGCGCGCGACCCTGCAGCGTGAGAGTCGAGCGGTAATGCGCATCTACAGCCCGTAGCCTGCGCTTGCCCCTCGACTGTCGCCACGTCTGATCCGCGATTCTGACGCCTGTGAAGAGCTCCCCAACTGACTTGGGGTTGAAAGAAATGACTGACGCCATTCGTTACGAAAAGGGCCCGGACAATATCGTTGTCCTGACCATGGACATGCCAGGGCAAAGCGCCAACACCATGAACGCGGCGTATCGCGAGGCCATGGGCCAGGTGATCGAGCGCCTGGAGGCCGAGCGCGACGCCATTGCCGGCGTGATCATCAGCTCGGCGAAGAAGACCTTCTTCGCCGGCGGCGATCTCAATGAGCTGATCAAGGTCGGCAAGGCCGACGCCAAGGACTTCTACCAGATGATCCTGCGGATCAAGGGCCAGCTTCGCCGCCTGGAAACCTTGGGCAAGCCGGTGGTGGCCGCGATCAACGGCGCCGCCCTGGGCGGCGGTTGGGAGATCTGCCTGGCCTGTCACCAGCGTATCGCGCTGGATAGCGCCAGCGTGCAGCTCGGCCTGCCGGAGGTGACCCTGGGCCTGCTGCCGGGCGGTGGTGGAGTGGTGCGCATGGTCCGCCTACTTGGCCTGGAAAAGGCCCTGCCTTATCTCCTCGAGGGCAAGAAGGTACGCCCGCAGGCCGCGCTGAAAGCCGGCTTGATCGACCAGCTCGCCTCGGACCAGGGCGACCTGCTGGCCAAGGCGCGCGCCTGGATAGTGGCCAACCCCGAGGCCAGGCAGCCCTGGGACGAGCCGGGCTACAGGATGCCCGGCGGCACCCCGTCCAGCCCGAACGTGGCGCAGATGCTGGCCATCGCGCCGAGTGTGCTGCGGGAAAAGACCAGGGGCTGCTTGCCGGCACCGGAGAAGATCCTCTGCGCCGCGGTCGAGGGCGCCCAGGTGGACTTCGACACCGCGCAGCTCATCGAGGCGCGCTACTTCACCGAGCTGACCACCGGGCAGGTGGCGAAGAACATGATCGGCACCTTCTGGTTCCAGCTCAACCAGATCAATGCCGGCGGCTCGCGACCGCAAGGCCTGGCCCCCTCTACCACGAAGAAGGTCGGGGTCATTGGCGCCGGCATGATGGGCGCGGGCATCGCCCATGTGACGGCCGCGGCGGGGATCGAGGTGGTGCTCAAGGACGTCTCGCTGGAGAGGGCGGAAAAGGGCAAGGGCTATTCGGCCCGGCTGCTGGAGAAGAAGGTCAGCCGTGGGCAGATGAGCGTCGACAAGCGTGACGCCATCCTGGCGCGGATCACGCCCAGCGACAGGGACGCCGATTTCGCCGGCTGCGACCTGATCGTCGAGGCCGTCTACGAGGATCGCGACCTCAAGGCCAATGTCACCGCGGCGGCCGAGCGGGCCGCGCTGAGCGATGCGCTGATCGCCTCGAATACCTCGACGCTGCCGATCACCGGCCTGGCCACCGCGGTGGACGGGCAGGACAGGTTCATCGGCCTGCACTTCTTCAGCCCGGTGGACAAGATGCCGCTGGTGGAGATCATCCGCGGCGAGCATACCAGTGACGCCACCCTGGCCCGCGCCTTCGACTACGTCATGCATATCAACAAGACGCCGATCGTGGTCAGCGACAGCCGCGGCTTCTTCACCTCGCGGGTCTTCGCCACCTACACCCATGAGGGCATGGCCATGCTCGGCGAGGGCGTGTCGGCGGCGCTGATCGAGAACGAGGCGCGCAACGCCGGTATGCCGGTGGGGCCGCTGGCGATCAGTGACGAGGTGTCGCTGAGCCTGATGCAGCATATCCGCCAGCAGACCCTGAAGGACCTGGCCGAGGAGGGCAAGGAGGCGCCCGAACACCCGGCCTTTGCGGTGATCACGCAGATGCTTGAGCAATACCAGCGAGCGGGGAAGGCGGCCGGAGCTGGCTTCTATGAGTACCCCGAGGGCGGCAGGAAATACCTGTGGCCGGAGCTCAAGCGTCATTTCGAGAAGGCCGACCGGCAGATTCCGGCCGCGGACGTGCGCGATCGCATTCTGTTCATCCAGGCGCTCGAAACCGTCAGGTGCCTGGAGGAGGGCGTGTTGCAGTCGACCGCCGACGCCAATATCGGCTCGATCTTCGGCATCGGTTTCGCCGCGTGGACCGGCGGCGCATTGCAGTTCATCAACCAGTACGGTCTCCAGGACTTCGTCGCGCGCGCCCAGTATCTGGCCGAGCAATACGGCGAACGGTTCCTGCCGCCGGCGTTGCTGCTGGAGAAGGCGGCTGGCAAGCAGACGTTCTGAGCGGCGGCAGGCCTTGGCGCTTGCCAGGTGTGGTCCAGTCGTACCGGTGGTCGGTTCAGGCGAACCAATTGCCGGGGCGTTCACGTTTTGCTCAGCGTGTTGCCTCGGTTCGCCGCCGCCTCCGGCGCTACGGCGCTAGACTCTGCGGAGTTACCTGGCCCGATCAGGGCCGTGCTGGCGCCGTATCTTGGAGAGTTGCCATGTTGAAAATAAAGACACTCATGACCTTGTCATTCTGTGCCCTGATGTTGTCGTCGGTGGCCGTGCCGCAGATGAATCTGCTGGTCGACTCCGCCTACGCTAAAGGCGGTGGCGGTGGCGGTGGCGGTGGCGGTGGCGGTGGCGGTGGCGGTAATGGTGGCGGTGGTGGCGGCAACGGTGGCGGTGCTGGCAATGGCGGCGGAGGCGGTCACGGTGGCGGTCACGGCGGTGCTGAGGGCGGTCATGGCCATGGTCACGGCGGCGGCATAGGTGGCGGTCGTGCTGGGCACGCCGAAGGCGGCTCCAACGGCAACGGCAAGGGCAAGGGCGCAAGCGCCAGCGCTGGTCATGGCGCGGCAACCTCCGAAGCGGCGAAATCCAAGGAGACCACTGGCCTGGCCAAGGCCATGTCGGTGGTGGCCAGCACGCCGGCAGCCTTGGCTGCGGCGCTGGGCCTGGAAAACGCCCTGGCCAACAGCACAAAGCATGATGGCGAGGCCGAAGACGGCACCGATGCATCCGACGACGATGCGACCGATACCGATACCGATACCGATACCGATACCGATACCGATTCGGGAGAGGGCGAGGGGGACGCGAGCGGCAGCGAACTGGCCGACTGACCTCGGGCTATCGTGGCGCGACCCAGGCCCGGCTTATCTGCCGGGCCTTTTCATTCTGGCGCTGTCGTCCACTTGCCTTGCGGTCCGTGCTTAGGCAGGCTTGAGCCTTGTAGTCATCACCTCCCGCGTTTCAGGTACCCGCCCCATGTCGCTGCACATCTGCATTCTGGAAACAGACATTCTTCGTCCCGAGTTGATCGATCAGTACCAGGGCTACGGCCGGATGTTCGAGCGGCTCTTCGCGCACCAGCCGATCGCCGCCGAGTTCAGCGTGTATAACGTGATGGAGGGCAACTACCCGCCGGACAGCGCGCATTTCGACGCCTACCTGGTTACCGGCAGCAAGGCCGACTCCTTCGCCACCGATCCGTGGATCGAAACCCTCAAGACCTACCTGCTGGATCGCTACGCCAAGGGCGACAAGCTGCTGGGCGTGTGCTTCGGCCATCAACTGCTGGCGCTGCTGCTCGGCGGCAAGGCCGAGCGTGCCGAGCAGGGCTGGGGCGTGGGCATCCATCGTTATCGCCTGGCGCACCAGCCGGCCTGGATGACGCCGGTACTGGAGGAGCTGACCTTGCTGATCAGCCACCAGGACCAGGTCACCAAGCTGCCCGATAATGCGACGTTGCTGGCCTCCAGCGACTTCTGTCCGATCGCCGCCTATTGCATCGGCGACCAGGTGCTGTGCTTCCAGGGGCATCCCGAGTTCGTTCACGACTATTCCAAGGAACTGCTGGAGATCCGCCAGCAGCACATCGGCGAGCAGGCCTATCGCCAAGGGGTGGACAGCTTGCAGCATGATCACCAGGGCCATACGGTGGCCGAGTGGATGATGCGCTTCGTCGCCCATGGACGCTCGGGGCTGGAGGCTTAAGCGAGACTGCGCGAAGGCCCGGTCCCGCGCGGGGCATTCTGATCCCCGCGCCCTGCCGCGTTCTTGTGGGCTGAAGACCAAGGCGGCGCGCCGGCACGCGCGCCCGAAGGCTCGCGCTTCGCCGCGGCTGGGTATTCGAGGCTCAGGCGCCGGCCAGTTGCCGATCCATCGCGGCGATGCACTGCTGCATCTGCTGGCGGCATTGCTCCATCAGGCGCGGCAGGTCGTCCAGGCTCAGGCCGGCGGTGGGAATGGCTGGCAGCGAGCGGATCAGAATGTCGCCACTGCGCCAGCGGTTCAGGCGCATCCGCCTGACGTAGCTGCTGGCGCACACCGGGATGATGGGCACGCCCGCGGCGATGGCCATCTGAAAGGCGCCTTTCTTGAACGGCAGCATCTCCCCGCCACCATTGCGCGTGCCCTCGGGAAACACCCAGATCGAGGTGTTGCGCTGCTTGAGGGTGTCGGTGGTCTTGAGCATGGCCCGTTTGGCGCGCTGCGCGTTGCTGCGGTCGAGCAGCACGTTGCCCGCCAGCCAGTAGAGTTGGCCGAAGAATGGCAGCCACTTCAGGCTTTTCTTGCCGATGCTGACGGTACGCTGCGGCACCACGCGACCGAGGACGTAGAGGTCGTAGTTGGACTGGTGATTGGCGATTATCACGCAGGCGGGATGGTGCTCCAGCAGCGGCTTGACGTCGGTCTTCACTTTCAGGCCAAGCAGGCAGAGCGCCGGTAGGGAGTAGAGGCGGGCGCAGATGCGGCTGTTGTCCGGGTTGAACGGCCGACAAAGGCCGAGCAGCAGGCCAAGCAGGCCGGCCAGAACGAAGTGCACGGCCATCGCTAGCATGCGCAGAAGAAACAGCATTGGGAACGCCCGACAGGAGAAAGGGCGCGCAGTGTAGGGGGGCGCTCTGCACTCGGCAAATACTGCTGATCGGTGGCGCTGGCCGGGCTCGGCCACGAGCGAGGCGCCTGCCTGGCGCTCGCTCGATGCCAGCGGGCGGCTCGCCCGCTGGTCCTGTCGTCGACTCAGACCTTGAAGCGGCCCAGCAGGCGATCCTGTTGCCCGACCTGGTCGACCATCACCGCGCACTGGCGAACCTGCTGCTCGGCGCCGTTGGCGACCTCATGGCTGATGTCGCGAATGTTGGTGGTGTTGCGGTTGATCTCCTCGGTGGTGGCGCTCTGCTCTTCGGCTGCGGTGGCGATCTGCAGGTTCATGTCGTTGATGCGGGTGATCGCCTCGCGGATGCGTCCCAGCATGGCGTTGGCAGCGCTGGCGTCCTCGGCGGTCTGGCTGGCGGTGTCGCGGCTCTGCTGCATACGCGCCTCCGCCTGTTTCACCCCGGACTGCAGCTGATCGATCATCTGGCGGATTTCCTGGGTGGATTGCTGGGTGCGCGAGGCGAGCGAGCGCACCTCGTCGGCCACCACGGCGAAGCCGCGTCCGGACTCGCCGGCACGGGCGGCTTCGATGGCGGCGTTGAGGGCGAGCAGGTTGGTCTGATCGGCGATGCTGGTGATCACCGAGAGGATCGACTCGATGTTGTGGCTGAGCTTGGCCAGCTCGTTGATCGACTGGCTGGTGTCGTTCATCTCATCGGCCAGGCGCTTGATCGCCGCGGTGGACTGGGAAACCACGGCCACGCCGTTCTCGGTCTCGTCGTTGGCGGCGATCGCCGCCTGGGCCGCGGCCTGGGCATTGCGTGCCACCTCTTCGGCGGTGGAGGCCATTTCCTGCATGGCGGTGGCCAGCTGGTCCAGCTCCTGCAGCTGCTCCTGCAGGCGGCCGGAGGCCTGGTCGGCCTCGATCGAGGTCAGCGAGGTGCTTTCGCGCACCTGGCGCGAGCTGCCCATCACATCGCCGATCAGGCCCTGCAGGTTCTGCAGGAAGCCGTTGAACTCCCGCTCGACCGCGGCGATTTCATCATTGCCTTCGGCCGGCAGGCGGCGGGTCAGGTCGCCTTCACCGCTGTTGATATCGCGCAGGGAGTTCTGCAGCTGGCTCAGTGGGCGCAGCAGGTGGGTCATCAGCGCGCCCAGCAGCAGCAGGCTCAGGGCCACGCCGATCAGGGTACCGGTGGCGGCGCGCCAGCTGAGCGCATTGGCCTCGGCCAATACCTTGCTTTCATCCAGCACCACGCCGATATACCAGTCCATGCCCTTGAGGTTGCTCAGCGGGGTGAAGGACACCAGCCGGTCCTGGCCGTTGCCTTTGACGGTGGTCAGTTCTTGCTTGAGGGCCGGGGATTGGCCATCGAACAGCTCGCTCAGCGGTTTGCCGTTCAGCTCGGTGTTCGGGTGGGAGATGATGTTGCCGTTACGGGCCAGCAGGAAGGCATAGCCGGCGCCGTTGAAGTTCAAGGTGTTGATGGTGTCGGAGATGGTCTTCAGGCTGATGTCGCCACCGAAGGCGCCCTTGAACTGGCCACGGTCGCTGAGCTTGGCCACCGCCGAAATCAGGATCTCGCCACTGGCGGCGTCGGGGTAGGGCTCGGTGAGCATCGCTTGATTGGCCGACTTGGCCACCGGGTACCAGGGCCGCTGCCGCGCATCCCAACCCGTAGGGTTCCAGGTCGGGTCATTGGTGATGCGCTCGCCATCGGTGTCGAGCCCGCCGAAGATCAGCAGGAACTGCTGCTTGAGAATCGGTTGGTCGAACACGCGCTGGATCTGCTCGGCGCTGAAGTCGCTGTCGATGTTCTGCGCCATCATGTCGATCAGCTGCAGTTTGCCGTTCAACCAGTTCTCGATCTGGCGGGCCAGGGCGCCGCTCGCATCCTTGATGCTGGATTCGGTCTGCTCGTTGAGGCTGTTGCGGACCTGACTGATTTGCACCAGCGACAGCAGGCTGGTGGTGAGAAACAGCACGGTCGCCGCCGCAAGACCAACCTTATGGGCAATTTTCATAGGCAAATTTTCCTTATTGGGTGCGGGCCCGCCGAAGACTGCTGGAGGCCCGGTACAAGCAAGTCGGCAGGCCGGCGGGTTTCTTTATGCCGAAAGGGCGATTACGAGAACTCTGGAGGCCTGCCCTTTACCAGAGCACCGGTCTGCAAAGGGCATGTTTACCGGGGTGGATTCTCCCGGGGAAGGCATTTTCAGCGTACTTCTAGCTCGATGGCGCTGGCGGGGTTGATCGCCTTGCGGACTTAAGGGGGGAAGTCGAAGTGCGGCGTGATCCGAGGCCCTTTGCGCCCTCAGGGCTGGGAGACGGAGGCGTCCTGGGGGGTACGTAAACCGTTCGCCCTGAGGCAGAGGCGCCTGCCCGGGGCGATACGGCCCGAGTAGCCCGGCCGAGGCGCGCCGGGCCTTGGGGATTGTGCGCGGGTGGTCAGAGCAGTTGCTGGCGATCCTGCTCGATGGCCCGGTCGAGGCTCTCCAGCAGCGCCTTGCGCACTTTCAGCTTGGTGTTGCGGTGCGCGGTCATGTTGATCTTCTTCAGCTGTTGCGCGGCGGCCAGGGCGGTGGCCATCAGCTGTTCGGCCGGCACCACCTTGTCGAGGAAACCGGCATCGACGGCGCCTTGCGGGTCGAACATCTCGCCGTTGATCACCGAACGATGAAACGCCGACTTGCGCAGGCGGTCGCGGGCCAGTTCGATGCCCACGTGGTGCATGGTCATGCCGATTTGCACTTCATTCAGGCCGATGCTGAACGGACCTTCGACGCCGATACGGTAATCGGCCGAGAGCAGGATGAAGGCGCCCTTGGCCACCGCATGGCCCGGGCAGGCAACGATGATCGGGAAGGGGTGGGCCAGCATGCGCCGCGCCAGCGTCGAGCCGGCGGCAACCAGATCGATGGCGTTCTGCGGACCGGAGGTCATCACCTTCAGGTCGTACCCGCCCGAGAGGATGCCCGGCTGGCCGGTGATGACGACGATGGCCTTGTCCTGTTCGGCGCGATCCAGCGCAGCATTGAAGGCGGCGATTACGTCCGGGGAAATGGCATTCACCTTGCCATTGTTCAGGGTCAGGGTGGCAATGCCGTCTTCGAGTTGATAGCTGATCAGGTCGCTCATCGCGGGGTTCCTTGTGCTGAGGTGGGGGCAGACGTTACTCACCCGTTTCGTCCAGGTAAAGCGCGGCGGCTGACCGGTTGGTCAGCCCAGAGGCCCGGTTTTCCTGAGGCGGGCGCCGCGCGACGCCAGCGGTTCGGCTAGGGCGCGTGGTCACCGGGCAGTCGATAGAATCCGTTTCGGTTGCTGCGGCTGCGGACTGCGATCGCCAGCCAGCCGTCCCTATGACCGGACCTGGAGCAGGGCGTAGTAGCCCAGTAACCCGTTGTTTGGCATAAGCGCATGAATCTTTTGAAAAAAACTTTTGCCTTTGGCGAACTGTTCGGCTAGATTAGCGCGCCTCGACAGACAGCGATGTCCAGCGAGATCCGGTGAAGTGTCCGAGTGGTTGAAGGAGCACGCCTGGAAAGTGTGTATACGGGAAACCGTATCAAGGGTTCGAATCCCTTCTTCACCGCCAGATAGATACAGCTAAAGCCCCGAGAGCTAACAAGTTCTCGGGGCTTTTTGCGTTATGGGGCCTTGGGGTGATGGAGACTGCTCAGCCCCTTAGCCCATAAGCCATCATGCTCAGGCTGATCACCAGGCTGACGCTGGCCAGGGCGAGCTCGGCGTAGCGTTTGCCTGGCTTGCTACCTGTAATCAGGGTGGCCTCGGCAGGCGCTGCCGGGTCGTAGTGCACGGCAACTTTCAGGCCTGGGGCGAAGCGCTGGGCGAGCCTTTCTGCTTCCTCCTGTTGAAGGATTGGGTACAGCGTCGCGCGGTTGCCCTGGTAGCGCACTCCGCCGACCTGGTACTCATAGTGCAATAGAA
Organism: Pseudomonas sp. LPB0260; assembly: GCF_013388395.1. Lineage (NCBI taxonomy): Bacteria > Pseudomonadati > Pseudomonadota > Gammaproteobacteria > Pseudomonadales > Pseudomonadaceae > Pseudomonas > Pseudomonas sp. LPB0260. The sequence continues at coordinate 3,025,210 of NZ_CP058247.1, forward strand.
AGTCGTGCCGGTCAGCGTCAGCGCTGTGGGCCGCGACTTCGGAGCTGAGTATGCGACCAGGCACTGTCGGCCAGCGCGTGCTCGCCTCGTAGCGAAGGAATGACTTCAGTGCCTGCCACAGCAGGTAGGTGGATAGAACAAGGAGAATGGTGCCTCCCCAAAAGGCTGAATTCATGACTGCTCCTGGGATCGAGGGGGTTTGCAGTTGCCTGGGCTTGATGAAAGGCAGTCCAGTGGTCGCTGCGGTGCGGGGTAGAAACGGGGTTGGCATGGCGGGAGGGGGATTCTACCGTCAGGCCCCTCGCCTTGGTCAACGGCGGATGGCTGCTGCCTCCGTTCACTCCCTCTCTGGGCTTCGCTTCGTCGATTTAGCCGGCAGGCGTGGATGTCTCCGTTCTGTGTCGGCATCATTCGCCGGGAGGCCTTATCAGTCAGCAATAGGTTTAATTCAGTGAGCGCGTCAGGCAGCCGGCTGCCGCTCATTCAGGCCAAGGCGCTAGGCGGGTTGGCCGTACTCTGGGAAGCAAAACGTGAAGTGGGACATTTTCTGCAGGGTCGTCGATAACTACGGCGATATTGGGGTGACCTGGCGCCTGGCCAGGCAGCTGGTTGCCGAGCATGGGCTGGGGGTACGCCTGTGGGTGGATGACATGGCGGCGTTCGCGCGCATCTGCCCCGGCGCGGATGCCAGCGCTACGCGCCAGGTGCGGCAGGGCGTGGAGCTGTGTCTTTGGGCCGGTGACTGGCAGTCGAGCGCCCCGGCGGATGTGGTCATCGAGGCGTTCGCCTGCGAGTTGCCGGCGGCCTATGTGGCGGCCATTGCGGCGCGGCCGGCGAAGGTGCTGTGGCTCAACCTCGAATACCTGAGTGCCGAGGACTGGATCGACGGCTGTCACGGTCTGCCGTCCTTGCAGTCGAGCGGTCTGCAGAAGTTCTTCTTTTTTCCGGGATTCACCGTGGGTAGCGGCGGTCTGCTGCGCGAGCGCGATCTGCTGAGTGAATGCCAGGCGTTTCAGGCCGATGCCGGAGCGCAGGCGGCTTTTCTTGCCGGGCTCGGAGTGACGCGTTTGCCCGGCGCGCGCCTGATCTCGCTTTTCGCCTACGAGAACCCCGGACTGGCCGCTTGGCTGGACGCCTTGGCAGCGGACAGCCGACCCAGCCAGCTGCTGGTGCCGGAAGGGCGCATTCTTGTCGATCTGCAGGAGTGGATTGGTGCGCAGTGCTTGGCGGCCGGCGATATGCGCCAGTGCGGGCAGTTGCAGGTTCAGGTGCTGCCATTCATCGAGCAGGCGCAGTACGACCGGCTGCTCTGGTGTTGTGACTTCAACGCGGTGCGTGGCGAGGATTCCTTCCTGCGGGCGCAGTGGGCCGGGCGGCCGCTGCTCTGGCATATCTATCAGCAGGCGGAGGGCGCGCACTGGGACAAGCTCGAGGCATTCCTGGCGCTCTACTCACAGGGCCTGCCGCCCGAAGCGGCCGGAGCGCTGGCGCGGTTATGGCGCAGTTGGAACGCGGGGGAGGGGGTGGGCGAAGGCTGGCGGGCCTTGCAGCCGCACTGGCAGGTACTGGTCGCGCATGCGCAGCGCTGGAGCCTGGAGCAGGGCGCGCGGACCGATCTTGCCGCGGCGCTGGTACAGTTTTACCGAAATTGGCTATCATACGCGGCCTAGAAATTTGTATCCCCATCCAAACCGGATATTCGTATGAAAACCGCACAAGAAATGAAGCCCAACAGCGTGGCCCTGATCGACGGCCAGCCGTGGCTGGTCCAGAAGGCCGAGTTCACCAAGTCCGGCCGCAACAGCGCCATCGTCAAGATGAAGCTGAAGAACCTGCTGAACGGCTCCAAGACCGAGACCGTTTACAAGGCCGACGACAAGATGGAGCCGGTAATCCTGGAGCGTAAGGAAGTGAATCTTTCTTACATCAGCGGTGACGACTACGTGTTCATGGACCCGGAATACAACTCCTACGAGCTGCGTGCCGAAGACCTGGAAAGCGTACTGCCGTTCATCGAAGAAGGCATGACCGACGTCTGTGAAGCCGTGTTCTTCGAAGGCAAGGTGATCTCCGTCGACCTGCCGACCACCATCGTGCGCCAGGTGGTCTACACCGAGAACGCCGCCCGTGGCGACACCTCCGGCAAGGTGATGAAGCCTGCCAAGCTGCGCAATGGCACCGAGATCAAGGTCGCAGAGTTCGTCGAGATCGACGACTGGATCGAGATCGATACCCGTGACGGTACCTACAAGGGCCGCACCCAGGCGCCGCAGGCCTGAGTACAGGCTTGAAGCGTTGAAAAAACCCGACCCTGGCGTCGGGTTTTTTTATGCCTGGTTTTTTCGACTTCAGGGTTTGCGGCAGGCAGGCCTTAGGCGTCGTGCGCGGGCGCTAGGGCTTAGAGTCTGAAACCCTCGACGATGTGCTCGGCCAGGGTTTCGGTTACCGGCGACTGGGTGTGGGGGTTGCGCAGCAGGACGATGCTGGCCGACGGCATGGCTGGCAGCCCTTCGGCTTCGCCGATGATGCGCTGGTCCGGGGTGATCAGGCTCTGCAATTGTGCGGTGACAGCGAGCCCGGCGCTGACCACGGCCATGATCGCTGACAGGCTCGGGCTGGTATAGGCGATGCGGTACTCGCGCTCTATCGCGTCCAGGGCGTTGCAGGCCCAGGAGCGGCAGAAACACTGGGAGTTGAACATCGCCAGCGGCAGCGGCTCCTGTTCATGGGGGCTGAAACCCTGCGCCTCGGCCCAGACGATGCGCTCCTGGCGCAGCAGTTGGCCGATCTCGTTACCCGGCTCGCGGGTGACGATGGTCAGGTCGAGGTCCTGGCGCTGCAGCAGGCCCGATGAGGGCTCGCAGTGCAGCTCCACCTGCACCAGGGGGTAGGCCTGGGCGAAGCGCGAGAGAATCCCCGGCATGAAGCGCATCAGGTAGTCATCCGGTGTGCCAATGCGCACCGCGCCGACCATGTGCGGCTCGCGCAGGGTGGTCATCACCTCGCCATGCAGCTTGAGAATGCGTCGTGCATAGCCCAGCAGCACCTGGCCCTCGGCGGTCAGGCTGACCTGACGGCCATCGCGCTGGAACAGCGGGCGCTGCAGTACGTCTTCCTCGAGGCGCTTCATCTGCATGCTCACCGCCGACTGGGTGCGATTGACCATCTCGGCGGCGCGGGTGAAGCCCCCGTGGTCGGCAATCGCGACGAAGGTTCGCAGCAATTCGCTGTCGATGCTCGGGTAGTTGGCCATTCATCAATATCCAAGATGCATGACATAAGAAACATTCGTTGGATTGATCATAAGCCGGGCGCGAGACTGTCGCCAACCCCACAGGAGGGCGACGAGATGAAAGGTCAGAAAGGTTATGCAATTGCACACGGCTTGTCTTATCCCGGCGTGAGTCCGAGCGCTCTTGTCAGGGCGCTCTGGCTGCAACTCAAGCGCTGGCGGCAACTGGCGGAGCAGCGGCGGCGATTGGCCGGCCTGAGCGACGAGGCGCTCAGCGACCTCGGCCTGAGTCGCGCCGATGTGCTGCTCGAAAGTGAGCGGCCATTCTGGGACGATCCCCTGGCGAAATCTGCCGGTCACCACGAGCGGAGTCGTCGATAGGTTGAAGTCGATGCCGGTCAGGGTGCTGTTTAGCGGCATCGGCACCCTGGCCGGCGCCTGCTGGGAAAGGTGTCGGCCGTGCTGATAGGGCGGCCGGATCGGTGGGGCGGCAAGCGCCCCTGGCTTCCGTTACAATGCGCGCCGATTTCCCCAGTCAGAGAGCCCGCCCATGTCCGCTTGCCAGACTCCGATCATCGTTGCCCTGGATTTTCCGACCCGCGATGCCGCACTCGCGCTGGCCGATCGGCTCGATCCCCGGCAGTGTCGCGTCAAGGTCGGCAAGGAACTGTTCACCCGCTGCGGGCCGGAAATTGTCGGCGCCCTGGGCGACAAGGGTTTCGAGGTGTTTCTCGACCTGAAATTCCACGACATCCCCAACACCACGGCGATGGCGGTCAAGGCCGCTGCCGAGTTGGGCGTGTGGATGGTCAACGTGCACTGCTCGGGCGGCCTGCGCATGATGGCGGCCTGCCGCGAAACTCTCGACGCGCTGGGCGGGCGGGCGCCGCTGCTGATCGGCGTCACCGTGCTGACCAGTATGGAGCGCGAGGACCTGGCCGGCATTGGCCTGGATATCGAGCCGCAGGAGCAGGTGTTGCGCCTGGCCGGGCTGGCGCAGCAGGCCGGCCTGGACGGCCTGGTCTGCTCGGCCCAGGAGGCCGGCGCGCTGAAGGCCGCCCATCCGTCGCTGCAACTGGTCACCCCGGGTATTCGTCCTGCCGGCAGCGCCCAGGACGACCAGCGGCGCATCCTGACCCCGCGCCAGGCCCTGGATGCCGGCTCCGACTACCTGGTGATCGGCCGACCGGTCAGCCAGGCGACCGATCCGGCCCAGGCGCTGGCGGCGTTGGTGGCGGAGCTGGCCTGAATCCCCCCGGGCGCTGGGCGGGAGCTGCAGGCGCAGCCGCCCGGCGCTGAATTCATCGGGATTGTTGTATACAATCGCCCATCACGCTTAATCAGGTTTCTGCCATGCATCCCGCCGCCGAAGATTCGCCTCTGGGCAAATCCAGCGAATACATCGCCACCTATACGCCGTCGTTGCTGTTTTCCATCCCGCGCGCGCCGAAATGGGCCGAGCTGGGCCTGACGGCGGCGACCTTGCCTTATCAGGGGGTGGACCTCTGGAACTGCTTCGAATTGTCCTGGCTGCTGCCCTCGGGCAAGCCGGTGGTGGCGATCGGTGAGTTCGCCATTCCGGCGGACTCACCCAATATCATCGAGTCGAAGTCGTTCAAGCTGTACCTCAATTCGCTCAACCAGACGGTATTCGCCGATACGTCCGAGCTGTGCGCCGTGTTGCAGAAGGACCTGTCGGCCGCCGCCGGCAAGGCGGTCGGCGTGCGGGTACGCAGTCTGGGTGAGGTGGCCGCCGAGGGTGTCGCGAGTTTGCCGGGCCGCTGCATCGACGAGCTGGACGTGCCCATCAGCAACTATGCCCAGCCACAGGCGCAGCTGTTGCGCTGCGAGCCCGGGCGCATAGTCGAGGAAAGCCTGCACAGCCACCTGCTGAAATCCAACTGCCCGGTCACCGGTCAGCCGGATTGGGGCAGCGTGGTGGTGCAATACCGGGGCCCGGCGCTGGACCCTGCCAGCCTGCTGGCCTACCTGGTGAGCTTTCGCCAGCATGCCGACTTTCATGAGCAGTGCGTCGAGCGCATCTACCTCGATCTGTTGCAGTTGCTCAAGCCGCAGCAGCTGACGGTGTATGCGCGCTATGTGCGCCGCGGCGGTCTGGATATCAATCCGTATCGCAGCAGCGCGGCGATCGAGCCGGACAATCGCCGCCTGGTCCGCCAGTAACGAGAAACCCCAGCCGCAGCTGGGGTTTTCTATTCGCCGGCTGGAGCTTCAGATCCCCATGTTGGCCAGGCTCTGCAGGATATTGCGCAGGGTGCCCGCCAGGGTCGGATGGCTGGCCTCGAAGCGCTCCACCGCCAGGTTGACCCCGTCGATCAGCGTTGCATCGGGCGCGGCAGCGGCTTGGCGGGCCAGCTGCAACTCGATCTCCTGAGTCAGCACGTACAGCGAGGCGCGCTCCTCCTCACTCAGCGGGGGATCCTGTGCCAATTGATTGCGCAGGTCTTCCAGTTGCTGCTGCAGACGGTTTGCAGGCATAGGGTTCTCCCTTTTCGAATAGGCAAAAGCATTGACCCTGCGCATCCGCGAAAGGTCCCTGCCTGCCTTCAGGGTAATCCAAGCGTGGCGCCTTTGCCTGCCCTGGCTCACGCTTTCCCGCCGGCCTTAGAGGTGCGGCGGCGCAGTTGCCCAGCCTCAGGGTTTCTCGCCCTTGTGTCGCCGAGCGCTCAGGTCGTCCAGGCAGGCGGGCAGATCGGTCAAATGGTCGATCACCGAGTGCACGCCGAGACGGTACAGCCTGAGGGTCGCCTGGCTGCGCAGGCGGTCACGCTCGTCGCCGTTCAGTGCGCGCCAGTCGGCGGGTGCCAGGCCGCAGAGCGGCCCGCAGGCAGCCAGGCCGACGGTCCAGAGGCCGGCGTTGAGCCCGGCCTGGAGCAGGCGCGGCTCGCCGCTGATCAGCACGCAGCCCGCCAGTTGCTCCACCTGCAGCTCGACCAGCATCTGCCAGCAGGCGTCAGGGGCCGGCCAGGGGCGACCGTTCGCGTTTGGGCCAGCGCCGTGCAGCCAGTCTGGCAGGTGCTTCGCCAGGCTGGCGCTGGCGTCGCGCGGCAGCTCGTCAAGCCAGGCGCAGGGGATGTCCTGCTGGTGCAGCTGTACTAGCAGCTCCTTTGCCCCGGGCGTGTACTCGGCATGTTCACTGGCCGCCTCGCCAAGGGCTCGATGGTAGGCGAGTAGCTCGTCGCCCTGCGGCGAGCGGCCGAGCAGTTGTTGCAGGTTGTTCGGCACGTCAGAACACGCTGGGTACAGGCGCTGCAGGGCCACCGGGATGGTGCGGGCGCCAAAGTCGACCAGGCAGCCGGACAGCCCGAACAACAGGGCGGAGAAGGGGGCGGGGCGGGCAAGCGGCGGCATGGCGGTCGACTTCGATAAGGGGCTGCGCCAGGCTAACGAGTGGAGATGACGAGGCGATGACTGGCTCGTGACAGGCGCCGCCTTATTGGCCGGTAGCGGCAGGGCTTGGCACTTAGCGGAGAGTCACTCCGCTATGCTGCCTATATCCGGTTGCAGGCTTTATACTTCGCGGCTGCTACCAGGGCCGCCTGCTGACCGGCCTCCGTTTTTTCTCAAGGAGCGATTGCAATGTATGTATTCGGAACGAACTGGATTGAGCGCCTGGGCCGATTGCTGGTCTGCGTCGGCTTGGGGATGCTTCCGCTCGTCACGCAGGCGGCCGAAGAGGATCCTTGGGAAGGCGTCAACCGGGTGATCTTCCGCTTCAACGACACAGTCGATACTTACGCGCTCAAGCCTCTGGCCCAGGGCTACCAGGCGGTTACCCCCGAGTTTCTCGAGGACGGCGTGCACAATGTCTTCGGTAACCTCGGCGATATCGGCAACCTGGCCAACGACCTGCTGCAAGGCAAGTTTCATGATGCCGGCGTAGACACGGGGCGGGTGATCTTCAACACCACGTTCGGCGTGCTCGGTTTCTTCGACGTGGCCACTCGCATGGGCCTGCAGCGCAATGATGAGGACTTCGGCCAGACGCTGGGCGCCTGGGGCTTGGGGAGCGGGCCCTATATCGTGCTGCCGCTCATGGGTCCAAGCACCATTCGCGACGCTGCCGGCAAGTTGCCGGACTCGTTCCTCGAGCCCTATCCCCATATGAGCCATGTGCCCACGCGCAACCTGACCCGTGGCGTCGATGTCATCGATACCCGCGCCAGCCTGCTGTCGGCGGAGAAGCTGATCAGTGGCGACAAGTACCTGTTCATCCGTAATGCCTACCTGCAGAATCGTGAGTTCAGGGTGCAGGACGGACAGGTCGAGGACGACTTCTAGCGTCCACCTTGGCGCGGCGTTGAAAACAATAAAGGCGGCCCGTGGCCGCCTTTATTGTTTGGGCGCAAGCGCCGAGGCTTCAGTTCATTGAGATGATCGCCAGGCCGAGCGCCTGGCGGCCGTCCTCCAGTTGACTGACCCGCACCACTTCGGCTTGCGCATCCAGGCCCTTGAGTTCGTTGTGCTCCGAGGCGATATGCACCCGGACCTGGTCGCCCATGTTCAGCGTCGATCTGGCCTCCAGTTGCATGCCGGTGCTCGACAGGTCGAGGCACAGCGCGGGAATTTCCTGGCCGGCATGGTGCAGTGTGACCGGCGCTTCCAGTCGCATGCGGATGTAGTCGCGTTTTTCACTGTAGGCACGATCACTTTGGCTCATGGGACTATCCTCTTGTTATGGCGCTCTCCTGTCGCCCTTATAACCTTGGCCGATTTGGGGTGTAAAGTCGCGTTGCGATGATCGGCGTGCGCTTGAATCGGGCAAAGGATGGGAGTACCGTCTGCGCCTTAACGCAAACCGAGTATGCGCGGGCAGGCTGCGGCCTGACGTCTACGTCCACTCATCCCCGGCGCAGTTTGCCTGGATATCCCATGCACAGAACCAGTGCCACGCTGCTGATCATCGACGACGACGAAGTAGTGCGAGCGAGCCTCGCGGCCTACCTCGAAGACAGCGGCTTCCACGTCCTGCAAGCGGCCAACGGTCTGCAGGGGCTCGAGGTGTTTCAGCGCGAGCAGCCCGACCTGGTGGTCTGCGATCTACGCATGCCGCAAGTCGATGGGCTGGAGCTGATCCGCCGGATCAACGCGCTGGAAGTGGAAACCCCGGTCATCGTGGTGTCCGGCGCAGGGGTGATGACCGATGCGGTCGAGGCTCTGCGTCTCGGTGCCGCCGACTACCTGATCAAGCCCCTGGAAGATCTCGCGGTGCTCGAGCACTCGGTGCGTCGCGCCCTGGATCGTGCTCACCTGCGCCAGGAGAACCGCCGCTACCGCGAGAAGCTCGAGGCGGCCAACCGCGAGCTGCAGGCCAGTCTGCACCTGCTGCAGGAAGACCAGAATGCCGGGCGCCAGGTGCAGATGAACATGCTGCCGGAGACGCCCTGGAAGGTCGATGGATTGCAGTTCGCCCATCAGATCATCCCGTCGCTCTATCTGTCCGGCGACTTCGTCGATTATTTCCGGGTCGACGAGCGGCGTGTGGCCTTCTACCTGGCCGACGTCTCCGGTCACGGCGCGTCCTCTGCCTTCGTCACCGTGCTGCTCAAGTTCATGACCACGCGACTCTTGTACGAGTCGCGCCGCGGCGGCCGCCTGCGCGAATTCAAGCCCTCGGAAGTACTCACGCATATCAACCGCGGCCTGATCAACTGCAAGCTCGGCAAGCATGTGACCATGCTCGGCGGGGTGATCGATGAGCAGAGCGGCGAACTGAACTACAGCATCGGCGGCCATTTGCCGTTGCCGGTGCTGTTCAGTGAGGGCCAGGCCCAGTACCTGAGCGGTCGTGGTTTGCCGGTTGGCCTGTTCGAGGAGGCCGACTACGCCGATCACAAGCTCAAGCTGCCGGAGTCCTTCAGCCTGACGCTGCTGTCCGACGGGATTCTCGATCTGCTGCCTGGTGAGACGCTGCAGGAGAAGGAGACCGCGCTGCCCGAATTGGTGGCCTCGGCGGGCGGCACCCTGGAGGGGTTGCGTCAGGTGCTCGGGCTGGCCAATCTGGCGGATATGCCGGATGATATCGCCTTGCTGGTGTTAAGCAGGAACCTTGCATGAATCCTGGGATGAACCCCGGTAGAATCCAGTTCGCCGAACAAGACGGTACTTTCGTCCTGAAGTTCGTTGGTGAAGTGCGCCTGACCCTCTGTTCGGCGCTGGATGCCACCATCGAAAAGATCTTCACTGCGCTGAACTTCTCGGCCATCGTCATCGACCTGACCGAGACGCGCAGCATCGACAGCACCACCCTGGGATTATTGGCGAAGTTGTCGATTCTCTCGCGGCAGAAGATCGGCCTGTTGCCCACCGTGGTGACCACCCATGCGGACATCACCCGTCTGCTGCAGTCGATGGGCTTCGATCAGGTCTTCAATATCGTCAACAAGCCAATTCCCTGCCCGGAATGCCTGGCCGACCTGCCATCACAGGATCAGTCCGAAGAGGTGGTTCGGGCCAAGGTCCTGGAGGCGCACCGCATCCTCATGGGTCTCAACGAGTCCAACCGCGAAGCCTTCCACGATCTGGTCAGTGCGCTAGAGCACCACTGAGAGTTCATCGCCTGAGTTCGCTGCGGGGCGCCTGATGCAAGTCGGCGCCCCGCAGTGCATTCAGGCGAGGTTGGCGAGCAGTGCTTCCAGTTTTTCTTGGTCGCGGGCGAACAGGCGAATGCCCTCGGCAAGCTTTTCCGTGGCCATGGCGTCCTCGTTGAGTGCCCAGCGGAACTGGCTTTCGTCGAGCGACTGACGCGCCTCGGCCGGTTTGCCGCCGCTCAGTTTGCGTTCGAGAGGGCTCTGCTCGTCAGCCAGTTGCTGCAGCAGGTCGGGGCTGATGGTCAGTCGATCGCAACCGGCCAGCTGCTCGATCTGGCCGAGGTTGCGGAAACTGGCACCCATCACCACGGTCGAGTAGCCGTTGGCCTTGTAGTAGTCGTAGATGCGCGTGACCGACTGTACGCCGGGGTCTTCCGCGCCGACGAAGTCGCGGCCCTCGGATTTCTTGTACCAGTCGTAGATGCGCCCTACGAATGGCGAGATCAGGAACACACCGGCTTCGGCGCAGGCCTGGGCCTGGGCGAAGGCGAACAGCAGGGTCAGGTTACACTGGATGCCGGCCTTCTCCAGTTGCTCGGCCGCGCGGATGCCTTCCCAGGTCGCGGCGATCTTGATCAGCACCCGCTCGCGGCCAATGCCCGCCTGTTCATAGAGCTCGATAAGCCGCTCGGCGCGACGCAGGGTGGCCTGGGTGTCGAACGACAGGCGGGCGTCCACCTCGGTGGAGATGCGCCCTGGAATCACCTTGAGGATCTCCTGGCCGACCGCCACGGCGAAGCGGTCGCAGGCCAGCCCCAGGTCGCCGTTGCTGGCGGCGACGGCGCCGCGCAGCAGGTCGGCATAGCGCGGCATGGCCGCTGCCTTGAGCAGCAGGGAGGGGTTGGTGGTGGCGTCGACCGGCTTCAGCCGGGCGATGGCGTCGAGGTCACCGGTATCGGCGACCACGGTGGTGAACTGCTTGAGTTGATCCAGCTTGGAGGTCATGACACAGCCTTGTCGTTGCAGATGTCACGACCTTACCCGAGCCGCCGGGGCGGCTCAACGGCGACTAGTGACCTTGCAGCAATTGCGCGGCCTGGTCGAACAGCGCCAGCGGTTCGGCGGTCTTGTGGATGTCCACCGACAACAGCTGGCGGAAGCGCCGCGCGCCCTTGAATCCCTGGGCCAGGCCGAGCATGTGGCGGGTGATGTGGTGCATGCTGCCGCCTTCGGCCAGGTGCGCGGCGATATAACCGCGCATCGACTGCATGGCCTCGAAACGGCTCAGCGACGGCGCCTCGGCGCCGAACAGCTGCTGGTCCACCTGAGCCAGCAGGTAGGGGTTGTGGTAAGCCTCGCGGCCGAGCATCACGCCGTCGAAGGTCTGCAGGTGGTTCCGGCACTCATCCAGCGTCTTGATGCCGCCGTTGAGGATGATCTCCAGGTCCGGGAAGTCGCGCTTGATCTGCGCCGCCACGTCATAGCGAAGCGGCGGTATTTCGCGGTTCTCCTTGGGCGACAGGCCGGAGAGGATGGCAATGCGCGCATGCACGGTGAAGCTCTCGCAGCCGGCTTCGCATACTTGGCCGACGAAGTCGCGCAGCTCGGCGTAACTGTCGCGACCGTCGATGCCGATGCGATGCTTGACCGTCACTGGAATGCTCACCGCATCGCGCATCGCCCTGACGCATTCGGCGACCACCGCCGGATGGGCCATCAGGCAGGCGCCGATCATATTGTTCTGTACCCGGTCACTGGGGCAGCCGACGTTCAGATTGACCTCGTCGTAACCGGCATCCTCGGCGAGCCTGGCGCAGGCGGCCAGATCCGCCGGCACGCTGCCGCCCAGCTGCAAGGCCAGTGGGTATTCCGCTGCGCTGTGGCGCAGGAAACGCGCGCTGTCACCGTGCAGCAGGGCGCCGGTGGTCACCATCTCGGTGTAGAGCAGGGTGTGCCTGGACAGCTGGCGCAGGAAGAACCTGCAGTGCCGGTCAGTCCAATCCATCATCGGTGCCACGGAGAAGCGGCGGGACAGCGCAGGGCGCGTGATTGCTGGTGTTGAGGCTGATTCTAGAGGCATTGGTTCAGGTCAATTGAAGGCCGAAAAGGCTTGTTTTTGCCCATTTTTGCGCATGTGGTGCTAAAATTTAGCACTGGTAAATGCATTTTTAGCACTGGTGATGAGCGATATGGGAACGATCACTCGGCGCATGAACAAAAGCGGGCAGACCAAGTACACGGTTCAGATTCGGCTGCGCCGCAAGGGAGTCATAGTCTACCAAGAAAGCCAGTCCTTCGACCGTAAGCCGGTTGCCCGCGCCTGGATGATGAGGAGGGAGGCCGAGCTTGCGTTGCCCGGTGCTCTCGAAAAGGCTTCGCGGGAAGATGTGCCGCTCAAGAAAATCATTGAGCGCTATCTGGAGGAGTACGAGCTGATCCGCCCGCTCGGAACGACGAAGCGAGCCACCTTGAAGGCGATCAGTGGAACCTGGCTAGGCCAGGTCGCTGATGTCGATCTGACAAGTCAGAAGCTGGTTGAGTACGCGCAATGGCGAATGGGCAAGGAGGGCGGCGGCGTTCAGGCCCAGACCGTTGGGAACGATCTCGCACACCTTGGCGCGGTCCTGTCTGTCGCTAAGCCTGCCTGGGGGTATGAGATCGACGCGAGCGCTATGACTGATGCGCGCAAGGTGCTGCGTAAGCTGGGTATGGTGACTCGGAGTCGAGAGCGTGATCGGAGGCCGAGCGGGGATGAGTTGGACAGATTGCTTGCCTACTTTTTCGATCTCCAGGCACGCAGGCCTAGCGCGATACATATGCCCAAGGTCATAGCTTTTGCGATCTTCTCGACGCGTAGGCAGGAGGAAATTACGCGGATTCGCTGGGCGGATCTGGATGAGCGGCGGCGGGCGGTGCTTGTTCGGGATATGAAAAATCCTGGGCAGAAGATTGGTAATAATGTCTGGTGTCATCTGCCGGAGGAGGCTTGGCAGATTATTCATAGCATGCCTAAGTCTTGCCGAGAGATATTCCCGTACTGCTCGGACTCAATTTCTGCGGCCTTCACTCGCGCCTGCAAGTTTCTGACTATCAAGGATCTGCACTTCCATGATTTACGCCATGATGGTGTGAGCCGGCTGTTCGAGATGGATTGGGATATACCGAGGGTCGCGAGCGTATCAGGGCATCGCGACTGGAACTCCATGCGTCGTTATACGCATTTGAATGGGCGAGGAGATCCCTACAAGAATTGGCCCTGGTTGGAGAAGATCATCGGAGCCCCTGTAGTACTGGGTGCGCGGGTGGCGCCTGACGCTCCTGAAGACCGAGGGGGGGCGCTTCAGGCGAGGCGCCGTCGATCCATCAACTGATCCTGCTCTCTGATTGCAGCCTCTCGCTGTCTATCGATGTAGGCAGCGAGATCCTCCAGGTGCACGCCAAGGTTGGCCTTCTGCGAATTTGCGCCCAGTCGCATCACTGGAAGGTCTATTTCTCCCATCAGGCGCTTGCGTTTGAACTTGTCTACCGAAAGGCCAAGGAAATCTCGGCATACCCATTCGATAGGAATTACGGCCTGTCCGTCGTACTGAGCCATCAGCAAAAACAGTGTCTTCATTGCCCCATGCCATAGCGCCATTCCAATGGATTCAGCGTATTGGCGCTAGGTCTGATGGCAAACAAGCTACTTCGTAGTTGGGCGCGAAGGAGCGAGTGACGCCTTGGGCGGCGTCGGCGCCGTTGGTGAAACGAGGCGCCAACAGCTCGGTAAATCGTTATTGCAACCAGCTTTCGACGACGTCGGCGCCGAATTCTTCTTTCCAAGCTTTCAAAACTTTGTGGTTGCCGCCTTTGGTTTCAACAACCTCGCCGGTCTTAGGATGCTTGTAGCGTTTAACTTGGCGAGGACGGCGCACGCCGGAGTCCTGTTTGCTGAGCTTGCCGATTTTGGTTTGCGGATCGAGGATAGCAATGATGTCGCGCAGGCCTTTGTCGTACTTCGACATCAGGGTGCGGAGTTTTTCCTCGAATTCCATTTCCTTCTTCAGGCCACCGTCTTTCTTGAGAGCGTCCAGCTCTGCCAGTTGAGCGGCCAGTTGCTGTTCAAGGGCGCGAAATTCGGCAAGCTTCGACATTTTATGTGCTTCCTTTTATATGGCTGATTTGAGTATCAACTATAACTCGATTCCACGACTGTTGCAGACGATGGAGGCGAGGGTTGCCGCCGGTTTTCAAGATCGTAGCGGTGGGCAGAAATATCACCCTTGAGGAGGGGCAGGCTGCCTCTATTGCGCTCGCGTCTTCGGCACAATGCCAACTTGCATCCCAAATGGATTGAACACGCTATTCAGGGTCTGCACGGTTGGATTTGACTCGTCATGCTCCAACTGACGAAGGGCACGCAGGGAAAGTTTGCACATCTGCGCGAAACGGGCCTGCTGCAATCCGGTGATTTCCTTCCGCAACTTGCGCACAGCCTGGCCGATGCTCAACTCGCCCGACGCCAGTTGGGTCTGTATTTCGCTCAGAATACGGTTGCGCTCGATGATGTCCATTCAGACAAGCCCCCATCGGCTGAGTCGTTGCTGGAGGTTTCGCAGCGCAATACGTGGATGATTCATGGTGGAGTTTGGCAGCCCCTGATCGTTCAGTAGGTCGGGAAGGGCGAGGAAGTTGTGCGCTGCGTCTCTGAGCCTTTCATATAGAACATCTGCGTCGGTCCATTGCGCCAGTGCGGCACAGGCTTGGCGCCAGTTAACCTCGCCGGCAATCTCTATAGGTTGAGGCCATTTTGTAGTGCGAGTGATGCCTTCATCATCCATCACCATGGGGGCAAGGTCGTAGATGGGGGCGAGCTTCAGGCCAGTGCGGTTTCGCAATATTGAAGTATTGCGGCCATGGTTGTCCGAATTGCCAAGGATCTGGTTGAGTAAGTCGCGCTGCAGATACTCAAAGATCATGTCACCAACTTGCGCGCCTTGCCCCGTCTGCTGCCACAGCCTGACCAGGTGCTTCAGGGCGTCGGTATGCAGTAGGTAACTGCCCGGCACGGTTACTCCTGCCAGTGAGTACAGGGACTCCATGGCGCTGCGCTCTACACCAGCGGCACTAAGACGACGGTCAAAACGACGCATCCACAGGCTAGGCTTGCGGCCTTCCTCTAGAGCCAGACCTTCGGCGGGTACGGTATCCAGGCCAAGCCGCTGGACGGCCCTGTAGAAGCAGAACTCGCTACGCAGTATGTCTTGGTCGGTCTGTCTAGCCTGGTTACGCGCGAACTTCACGAACCAGTGACAGGTCGCATAGGCATCCGGCAGAGCCGCATCCAGATGCAGGGCACCTTCTCTGTCTTCAGTCAGTAACAGTTTGGGCGCTTCGCCACCCGCGCCTGTGGCGCCACCGATAGCCGCACCCTGCTCGTAGGCGTATTCCAGAAAGCGCGAATCGCGGTTGATTACATCTTCGCGAGAGAAACCCAGCAGCGGATTTCCTTGAAGTGCTAATGCCGCCTCCTTGATGCGCAGGTTGCCCACCGGCGCCGGGGCGCACCGACTCAGCAGGAATAGATCCAGTTCCAGATTCTCGGGTTTCTGTTTGCCCAGACGCTGGAGTAGGAAGCGGCGTGCCGCCCCTGCGGGCAATATGTCGTGAAGGAATGCGGGAGCCGGGGTGCCCCGATAGGAGTCCCAGCCCAATGGCACTGTGGCGCTAACTGCATGCTCAAGGCGGCTGCCCATGTGCTCCAGCGTCTCAAGCAGATATGTCTGCTCATAGCCAAAAGAACACGCACCTGCCAGACCCACCTCGGGCTGCTCGAAGTTGAGGTGCATGGCGTCGTTCCAGGCATGACCACTGTACAGTTGCAGGGTGAGAGAGTGCATATGGACTCCGGCACTTTAATGCCGTTAAGGCTACTGGTTGTCGCGAATAAAGGCAATAAAATGCCTTAAATCACTCCATTACCAGGTCTTAAGAGCACTTTAGTGCCGATTCATTTGGGGCTGATCAAGTAGCGATTTCCATGTTTGATCGCAATGGCTGGCTTGCGACAAAGCGTTCAGCTTCAAGAAGTGGACTCCGTGTTGGCTCTCCTGAACACCCGATCCCTCGCCATGAAGGCCTCCAGCATGTGCGGAATCAGCGTCAGGGCATCGACCTCTTCGCCATAGGCTTGCGAGTGCAGCGCCGCGTAGCGCTCGAGGTCGGCCTTCAGGCTGGCGGGGCAGGTGAAGGTCAGCTTCAGGTTCTCGGTTTTCGGCAGTGGGCCGAGACGCAGCTTGGGCGTGCTCATTGCGGATTCCTCTGGTGAGGGGAGAAAGGCTGGTAGGGACGCAGCACCAGATCGCGGCTGACGATCACCCGTAGGGGCAAACCGGGGCGCTGGGTCAGCGTGGGTTGGATATCGAGGTTGCGGCGGGTGACCTCCTGGCCGACCTGGTTCACCGTGTCCTGCAGGCTGTCGCGTCCGGCGATGATGATGCGGTCGCCGTCGGTGCGACTTTCAGGCGCCGCTAACTCGGCACCGATTCCCAGCAGGCTGGTCATGGCTGCGCCGGCGACGATTCGGTCCCAGTGCCAGTCGACGCCATCCTCCAGGCCGGCATAGCCGGCGGTATCGCTGCCGACCAGGTTGTCGAGCTGGAAAGACGAGGTATCTGGCAGGATCACCCGCTGCCACACCACCTGCACGCGACTCTGCCCGTAGCTCACCTGGCTGTTGTAGCGGCCTAGCAGGCGTGCGCCCTGGGGGATCAGCACATGCTGGCCGGTGGCGCTGTCGTAGACCGGCTCGGTCACCGTGGCGATGACATCGCCGGGCAGGTCCGACTTGATGCCGGTGACCAGCGCCGCCGCAATGACGGTGCCGGCCATCACCTGGTAGGGCGACTCGGGCATCTGCAGAGATCCTGAATTACGGATTTGTGCATTTACGGATTTACTGAGAAACGCCTCGTTCTGCTCCTGCCGGTTTTGTGTTCCAGCTGCTCCGGCTGCCGCGGCTGGCGACGCCGCACCCAGGATCTCCGGCTCGAGTGGGGTGAACCCAGCGGATGCGACGTTCGACTTCCGTGCACTGCCGGTCTGGAAGAACACCGAAGACAACGCCGCCTCCTCGGCCTCCTTGAGCCTGGCCAGGCGCTCGGCCTCGGCCGGGTCGGGACCGGCCTGGCGGTAGTCGTAACCCTGCACCTGCTGTTCCGCCCTGAGGATCGGGCCGCCCAGGTCGCCGGGCAGCGGTGGGCCCAGCTGCGGTATTTCCGGCGTGGCCGGTGGTGGCAACTGCGAGTAGTCCGCCGGCAACTGCTCCAGACCCTCGGATCGCGCCACGCGGTCGACGTTGTACAGCTCGGCCTGTTCTGCGCCCTGGCGGCGCGGCTGCGGTTGCAGCGACCACAGCAGGGCGCCGAGCACCGCAGCGGCCAAGCCGCCGGCGAGCAGCGCCAGTATGCGCGGATTGAGACGAGTTACGGGGCGCGGTTGCGCACGCAGTTCCAGCGCCTCCGGTGCCTCCTTGGGCGGCACTGCAGGGGCCGCGCTGTGGATGTCGTCCTTGGCACTCATGCTCAGGGCCTCCGTGCCACGCCGTCGGTGCGCTCGATCCGCACCACATCGCCCTGGTCGGCGCCCAGGCGCAACTCGGCGGCACCGAACAGGCGGTCGACGATGTAGTAGGGCGAGCGGAAGCGGTAGTTGACCAGCTGCCCGTCGCCTTCCGGGCCGAGCACGAACAACGGCGGCAGCTCACCCTGGGCGATGCCGGCGGGGAACTGGATGTACACCTTCCTGCCATCATCGAAGGCGCGCAGCGGTTTCCACGGCGGGTTACTGCCACTGATCCCATAGCGAAAGCGCAGCTGTTCCAGGGCCAGGCCGGCATCCACCGGCGCGGCCGCCTGGGCTGCGCTGGCGCGGCGCTGCAGGGCGAGCATGTGGTCCTTGGGGTAGTCCCAGGACACCGAGGCCATCCAGGTCTGCTCGGTGGAGGTCAGCTCGAGCAGGTAGGTACGGCGCGTGGTGGTGATCACCAGGTTGGTCTTGAGGTCGACCCGGGTCGGCTTGACCAGCACGCTGGTGCGTAACGCCTCGCCGCTGCCGCTGGTGGTGTCGCCCACGATCCAGCGCACCGTGTCGCCGGCGGCCACGGTGACCAGCTCCTCGCCGGCCTGCAGGTTGATCGCGGTGACCCGGCCGGGGCTGGTGTACAGCTGATACAGCGCGCCCTCCGAGTAGGGCCAGACCTGGATGGCGTTGATATAGCCCTCCCGGCTCGGCGCGACCCGGGCATCGCGGTTGGCCCGGGAGACCCGCACACGCTCATCGGCCGGCTCCTTGGCTGGCTTGCCCGCCTGGGTATCCGACAGTGGCTTGAGCTGCGCCGGCAAGGCCAGCGGCTTGGGCATCTCCACCACCTCGATGGGCGTGGGTGGCTCCGGCAGGCGCTGCGCCTCGACCGGGTCGTCCAGGGCAATCACTGGCGGCTCGTGGCTGGCGCAGCCGGCCAGCATGCTCAGCAGTAAAGGGCAGACGCAGAGGTTCAAGGCAGTCTTCATGGTTTCTTGGCTCCTTCCGTAGTGTCCAGCTCACGGCTCCAGGACAGGCCGTTGACGTAGATGCCCAGCGGGTTGCGGCGCAGCTTTTCCTCGGTACGCGGCGGCTGCAGTACCATGGAGATCACCGCCGTCCAGCGCTCCAGTCCAGCGGCCGCGCCGTTGACGAAACGGCGTTCGATCCAGCGCACCTGGAACGAGCTGTCGCTGGCCCGCACCACGCTGGTGATCTCGACCGTCACCGACTCCTTGCCGACCCGGGCGAAAGGATCGTGGGTGCGGGCGTAGTCGTTGAGGGTGGCGGCGCCGCGGTCGGTGGTGAAGTGATAGGCCTCCAGCCAGTTCTGCCGCACCACCACCGGGTCGATGGACAGGCCGCGCACCAGCTCGATGAAGCGCGCCAGGTGGTGGGCGATCTGCGCATCCTGGGGCTGGTAGGGGCTGGCCGCCTCGCCAACGGCGCGCACCTGGCCGAGCTGGTTGACCTCCACCACATAGGGCGTGATCGTCGACTGGGCCGCGCGCCAGAGCAGCCCGCCGGCCATCAGCAGGGCCAGGCCCAGGCAACCGAAGGCCATAAGTCGCCAGTTGCGCGCCTGCGCCAGGCTGCTGCCCAGGCGTCGATCCCAGGCCTGGGCCGCCGCCTGGTAGGGCGTAGTCGGTTGCGGGCTGTCGCCGTAGCGCACCCGTGGACGTTTGAAGCGCATCCTCGTTCTCCTTTACGTGTTCGATGGGTCGCGTACCTGCGGCCCGGGGGATGAGCCACCGCCATCTCCACCGCGCAGGCTGTGGGCGACGGTGGTGGTGGCTTGGTTGAGCTGTTGCCTGCGCTGCAGGCGCCGGGCCCAGTCGGGCGGCTTGGCGGGAGCAGTCGATGGGCCGGCAGACGCCGCCACACTGGCGCCAGTTGCAGCAGGCGTTGCCGCATCTGGCGTCATACCCGCGGCCAGGGGCTTGGCGCCGCCCATGGCCAGACGCGCCGCAGCGGGGGCCATACGGGCGCCGGCCAGCACGGCGCCGCCGACGCCCGCCGCCACCGCGGTGGCGCCCGCGGCCATGCCGGTAGCCGCGAGGGCGGTACCGGCCGCGGCACCGGCTCCTAGTTGCGGGGCACCGGAGACCAGGCCGGTGGCGATGCCCGGGCCGAAGATGCCCAGGCCGAGCAGTGCCAGGGCGGCGAGCATGACCACCTGGGCATGGTCGATGGAGGGCTCGTCGGGCACGGCCTGGAACTCGGCGAACAGCCCGCTGCCGATGCCGACGATCACCGCCAGGACCAACACCTTGATGCCGGAGGCCACCACGTTGCCCAGCACCTTCTCGGCGAGGAAGGCGGTCTTGTTCCACAGGGCGAAGGGCACCAGAACGAAGCCGGCCAGCGTGGTCAGCTTGAACTCGACCAGGGTGACGAACAGCTGAATGGCCAGGAAGAAGAAACTGACGATCACCACCAGCCAGGCTAGAAACAGCACCAGGATGCTGTGCAAGTTTTCGAAGACTTCCGGAAATCCGCTGAGCATGCTGATCTGCTCGAGCAGCGGGGCTCCGGCATCGATACCGATAGCGGCCAGCCGTCCTGGTTTCAGGAATTCGGCGGGGCTTAGCGCGGATCCTGCCGCCAGTAACCCTAATCCGGCGAAGGAGTGGAAGATGATCTTCGCCAGTGCGTTGAAGTTGCCGATGATGAAGGCGAAGGCGCCGACGTAGAGGATCTTGCGGATCAGCTTGGCGCTGACGTCCTCGCCGCCCATGGCCCAGAACAGCCCGGCCAGGGTCATGTCGATGGCCACCAGGGTCAGGCTGAGAAAGGCCACCTCGCCGCCGAGCAGGCCGAAGCCCGTGTCGATGTATTGACCGAACACCGCGAGGAAACGGTCGATCACGCTGACGTCGTTCATGGCACGGCCTCGTCGAAGCTTGGCGGTATGGCTGGCAGATCAGAAGGGCGGAGAAATTCGCCGGGCAGGACGCAGCCGGAATAGAAACGCTCGCTCAACGAAGCCTCTGGCCTGGCGTCATGGGCGCCATCGCGATCGCCGCAGGCGGCCAGCGCGAGCAGCAGTGGCAACAGGACGGGGGCTTTCATCACGCCACCCTCCCTACCGATAGAACTGCACGGGGTAGGGCGTATAGGGGGTGCCGCTGCCCATAAAGCGCCGGCGCAGTTCGCGCGCCTCCTCGGCGGCCGCGGCCTGGCGGGCCAGCTCCAGGGCGATCGCACGGTTCTGGGTGATCTGCAGCTGCTGGACCTGGATCGACTGCTTGGCTTGCAGGGCCAGCAACTGGTTGGTGGCCTGGGCCGCCTGCAGGGCGCCGCCGGCGGCCTGGCTCTGGTTGACCAAGTCGGCCAGTACGCTCTCGTCCTGGGCCAGGTTCTGCGCGACCTGGGCCTGCACGCGCATGGCGGTGTGCAGGCCGTCGAGGCCCTGCCGCCAGCGTTCGCGTGCCTCCTGGGCCATGCGCTGGCCGCTGACGTCACGCGCATACTCGGCGGGATAGAGGCGGGCGAACTCCCGGTCCAGGCGCTGCACCTCGAAGGCCAGGCCCTGGGCTTCGGCCAGCAGGCGTTCGGTGTTGGCCAGGGTCACGCGCAGGCGGTTGACCACGTTGTAGTCCAGGCGCGCCAGGTGGCGGGCCTGGTTGACCAGCATCTGGCTTTCGTTCTGCAGCTGGCAGACCTGGTTGTTGATCAGCTCCAGGGTGCGCACCGCGGTCAGGGTGTTCTGCACCAGATTGGTCGGATCGATCACGGTCACGGCGTTGGCCGGTTGCAACGCCAGCAGACCCAGGGTCAGCAACGTGACGACAGGTGAAAGACGGATAGGCAACTTCATGGCAGGCACTCCTTGCGTGGTGGGATATGGGAAGCAAGCAGCTCAGCGGCCCAGTCCAGGCCGCGGTGACGCAACCAGGCATCAGCAAAATCGGCTGTACCTGACTCCTGCAGAGTCCGGTCGATCTCGCGCTGCTCGGCCGGGCTGGCAGAGGCGGCGAAGGCCAGTGCGACCGGACCCAGGTCGAGGTCGAACAGGCGGTTGCCCAGGCGCGACTGGTAGTAGTAATCGCGCTTGGGCGTGGCCTGGGCGATGATCTCCAGCTGCCGGTCGTTGAGGCCGAAGCCCAGGTAGATGCCGCGGATCTGCGGCTCGCCGGCCTGGGGGTTGGGCAGGAAGAGGCGGCTGGCGCAGGACTCGATGATCGCCGCGGCGATGCTGGAGTCCTGGATGTCGGCCAGGGACTGGGTGGCGAAGATCACGCTGACGTTCTTCTTGCGCAGGGTCTTGAGCCACTGGCGGATGCGCGCGGCGAACAGCGGGTCGTCGAGGAACAGCCAGGCCTCGTCGAGGATCAGCAGGGTCGGGGCGCCGTCGAAGCGCTCCTCGAAACGGGCGAACAGGTAGCTGAGCACGGCGGCTACCGCCGCCTTGCTGTGCATCAGCTCCTCCATCTCGAAGCACTGCACGTCGGCCATGCCCAGGCGGTCCGCATCTGCGTCGAGCAAGCGGCCGTGGGCACCGCCCAGCACATAGGGTTGTAGCGCCTGGCGCAGGGCGTTGTCCTGCAGCAGCACCGACAGGCCGGTCAGCGTGCGCTGTGCCACGGGGGCCCCGGCCAGGCTATCCAGCGCCGTCCACAGCGCGGCCTTCTGCTCCGGGCCGACGGCCACGCCTTCCTGCAACAAGCGCGCCTCCAGCCACTCGGCAGCCCAGGCGCGGTAGCCGTTCTGGTCGATGCGTGCCAGGGGCTGGAAGGCCAGGTCGCCATCGCCGCCCAGGTCGTAGTGCTCGCCGCCCAGACCCAGCACCGTCGCGCGCAGCGAACGGCCCATGTCGAAGAGGAACAGGCGCGAACCCGGGTAGCGGCGAAACTGCAGGGCCAGGGTCGCCAGCAGCACCGACTTGCCCATGCCAGTGGGGCCGGCCACCAGGGTGTGGCCGACGTCGCCGACGTGGGTGACCAGGCGAAACGGTGTCGCCCCGTCGGTGCGGGTCACCACCAGTGGCGGGCCGTCCAGGTGTGCGTTGCGCGCCGGCCCGGCCCAGACTGCCGAGACCGGCAGCAGGTGCGCCAGGTTGAGGGTGGAGATCAGCGGCTGGCGCACATTGGCGTAGGCGTTGCCGGGGATCGACGACAGCCAGGCCTCCACCGCGTTGAGGTTTTCGGCAATGGTGACGAAGCCGCGGCCCTGGATCACTCGCTCGACCCGGCGCAGGTTCTCCTCGGCGACCTGGGCGTCATGGTCGCTCACCGTCACCGTGGCCGTCACATAGCCGAAGGCGACCTGGTCGGCGCCCAGTTCCTGCAGCGCCGCATCGGCGTCGCCGGCCTTGTTCGCCGCATCGCTGTCCAGCAGCGGGCTTTCCTGCTGGAAGATCGCCTCGCGCAGCAGCGCCAGCACGCCCTTGCGCTTGGCGAACCACTGGCGGCGCAGGCGCAGCAGTTCCTTCTCGGCCTCGTCCTTGTCCAGGCAGATGAAACGGGTCGACCAGCGATAGGCGAAGCCCAGGCGGTTGAGGTCGTCCAGCAGGCCCGGCCAGGTCGAGGTGGGAAAGCCGCGTACCGTCAGCACGCGCAGGTGCTGCTCGCCCAGGCGCGGCGCCAGGCCGGTGGTCAGCGGGCAGTCGGCGAGCAGGGCGTCGAGGTGGAAGGGCACCTCGGGCACGGCCAGCCGCTGGCGGTGGGTCGACACCGTGGCGTGCAGGTAGCTCAGCGTCTGGCTGTCGTCGAGCCAGGCGAGCTCCGGCATCACCCCGTCGAGCAGGTCGAAGAAGCGCTCGCTCTCGGCGACGAAGGCGGCCAATCGCTCGCGCCAATCGACGCCACGCTGCTCCCGGTGCTCATAGAGCAGGCCGGCGGCGCGGGCGCGTGACTCCTCCGCTGGCAGGTAGAGCAGCGTCAGGTGATAGCGGCTCTCGAAGTGGCTGCCCTGGGCCGCGAAGGTCGCACGACGTTCCTCGTCCACCAGCCAGGACAGCGGCTCGGGAAAGTCGCTGTCCGGGTAGTCGGCGGCGGCCAGGCGCTCGGCTTCGATAAACAGCGCCCAGCCGGAACCGAGCCGGCGCAGGGCGTTGTTCAGGCGCGCCGTGGTGGCCAGCAACTCGCCCTGGGTGGCGCTGTCCAGGTCCGGCCCGCGAAAGCGCAGGGTGCGCTGGAAGGCGCCGTCCTTGTTCAGCACCACGCCCGGGGCGACCAGGCCGGCCCAGGGCAGCCAGTCGGCGAGCTGGGCGGGGCGCCGTTGGTACTCGTTGAGATTGAGCATGGCGGCGCTCCTCACACGTCCAGCAGCGCGGGCTGCTTGATATGGCGGGCGAACACCTGGAGGAACTGCGGGTCCAGCCGGGCGCCCCAGACCGCCAGGGAGTGGCCGACCAGCCAGAGCAGCAGCCCCGGGAGCCACAGCTGCAGGCCCAGGCCGACCACCGCGGCCAGGGTGCCGTTGAGGATCGCCACGTTGCGTGGGGCGCCGCCGAGCAGGATCGGCTCGGCCAGGGAACGGTGCAGCGGCACCTCGAAACCGGGGATGAGTTCGTGGGCGCCGTTCATGCGACCAGCGCCCCGCCGGCGAAGCTGAAGAAACTGAGGAAGAACGAGGAGGCGGCGAAGGCGATCGACAGGCCGAAGACGATCTGGATCAGCTTGCGGAAGCCGCCGCTGGTGTCGCCGAAGGCCAGGGTCAGGCCGGTGGTAATGATGATGATCACCGCGACGATGCGCGCCACCGGACCCTGCACCGAGTCGAGGATCGACTGCAGCGGCCCTTCCCAGGGCATGCCGGAGCCGGCGGCGAACGCCGGCAGGGCAGTACTCAGCAGCAGGGCGCCCAGCAGCAGGGCGCGGGCGGTGCGTTGGCGTACAGCGACGCGGGAGTGGAGGGGACTCATGGTTGATCTCCTGAGGCAGTGGGTAGGGCAGGGAGGTGGTCGAGGGTGTCGATGGGCTGCAGGCGATAGCCGCGTGGGTCGTGACCGACCACCCGGGCGATCTGCTGGACCCGGCGGGCGCGACCTCGGCCGGCGAGGAACACCACGAGATTGACCGCCTCGGCGATCAGCGCCCGTGGCGCCGCCAGGGCGACCTCGAGGATCAGTTGCTCCAGGCGCAGCAGGGCGCCCTGGGCGGAGCCGGCATGGATGGTGGCGATGCCGCCGGGGTGGCCGGTGCCCCAGGCCTTGACCAGGTCCAGTGCCTCGCCGCCGCGCACCTCGCCGACCACCACCCGGTCGGGGCGCAGGCGCAGGGTGGTGCGCACCAGGTCAGCCATGCTCACCACGCCGGGCTTGGTGCGCAGGGCGACGTGGTCGAGGGCCGGGCACTGCAACTCGACCGTGTCCTCCAGCACCAGCACGCGGTCGCCGCTGCCGGCCACCTCGGCGAGCAGGGCGTTGGCCAAGGTGGTCTTGCCGCTGCTGGTCCCGCCGGCGACCAGGATGTTCTGTCGGTCACGCACGGCGTCGCGCAGGTACTCGGCTTGTCCGTAGGTGAGGATGCCGTCGGCCACGTACTGCGCCAGGGGGATCACCCCGCCGGCGCGCTTGCGCAGGGCGAAAGTCGGCCCGGAGGCCACCGGCGGCAGCACGCCTTCAAAGCGCTCGCCGCTCGAGGGCAGCTCGGCACTGAGCAGCGGCTGGCCGCGATGCACCTCCGCGCCGATGTGGGCGGCGACCAGACGGATGATCCGTTCGCCGTCGGCGGCCGGCAGGTTGCCCAGCCTGGATCGGCCGCTGGAGAGGCGGTCGAGCCAGAGGGCGCCGTCGGGGTTGAGCAGCACCTCGACCACGTCCGGGTCGTCCAGGGCCGCGGCGATCAGCGGGCCCATGGCCGTGCGCAACATGCGCGTGCGGCGATCCAGGGAAGCGGCCGCTGCGCTCAGAACGCTGGAAGAGGCGGCGGTCATGGACGCTCTCCCGTGGCCCGAGCCTCCGGCTGAGCCTCCTCGTGCACCTCCCTGACCAGGCTACGGCCGCGCTGCAGGTGACGGCCCAGCTGCTCGACGAACTGGCCGAAGCGCAGCTTGCCCTGGGCCCTGGCCGCTTCCTGATGGGCCTCGGGCACCGGCGTGCTGACCGTGAGGTAGTAGCGCACGTAGAGGGCGAGGGTCTCGATCAGGATGTGCTGGTCGCGCTCCAGCCGCTCGAACTGCCGCGACAGCCGATCCAGGCGCTTGGCCATGGCCACCTCGCGCCGCTCGCCGGACTCCGGCGACAGCCAGGCCGCCAGCGCCGCGGCGATGATCGAGGACTTCGACACACCCTTGCTGATCGCCAGTTCGTTCAGGCGCTTGGCGTGCTCGGGTTGGATGAACAGATTCAGGCGGGCTCGGCTCATAGGGCTATTCCGTCGTCAGGGTCGAGGGCGGCCAGTCGCGCCGCGCGCTGCAGGCGCGGATCGGGCTGGCTGGGAAAGGGCGGTGGGACGTCGTCCTCGTCGAGCAGCAGCAGGTCGCCGGCCAGCTCGTCGTGCTCCGGCAACGGCACGCTCTGGGCCAACTCGGGCTGGCGGCGGGGGCCGCCTTCCTCGACTGAGTTGGTGTCGGTCCAGCCAACCGGTGAAGCGTCAGCGGCCGCAGGCACAGCCAAGCCGCTCCAGTCGTCCGCCCGTGGCGCCGGGGCATCGGCATAGCGGCCGGGCTGCAACTGCGGTGCCGGCAGCAGCCGGCGGCGGAAGTTGGTGTCGCTGAAGTAGCGCAGCTTCTTCGCGCGGATCGGCGCGTGGCCGGAGAGCATCACCACGGCCTCGTCGCTGGGCAGCTGCATCACCTCGCCCGGGGTCAGCAGCGGCCGCGCCGTCTCCTGGCGCGACACCATCAAATGGCCGAGCCAGGGGGCCAGGCGGTGGCCGGCATAGTTGCGCTGAGCGCGTAGCTCGGTGGCGGTGCCCAGGGTCTCGGAGATGCGCTTGGCGGTACGCTCGTCGTTGGTGGCAAAGGTCACTCGCACATGGCAGTTGTCGAGAATCGAGTGGTTCTGGCCGTAGGCCTTGTCGATCTGGTTGAGCGACTGCGAAATCAGGAAGGCGCGCAGCCCATAGCCGGCCATGAAGGCCAGGGCCGACTCGAAGAAATCCAGGCGCCCCAGCGCCGGGAACTCATCGAGCATCAACAGCAGCTTGTGCTTGCGCGCGATGCCGTCGGCGCCATCCAGGGACTCGGTCAGGCGCCGGCCGATTTGGTTGAGGATCAGGCGGATCAGCGGCTTGGTGCGGCTGATGTCCGAGGGCGGCACCACCAGGTACAGCGACAGCGGATGCTCGGCCGAAATCAGGTCGGCGATGCGCCAGTCGCAGCGTGAGGTGACGGCGGCCACCGTGGGGTCGCGATACAGGCCGAGGAAGGACATGGCCGTGGACAGCACGCCGGAGCGCTCGTTCTCGCTCTTGTTGAGCACCTCCCGCGCGGCCGAGGCCACCACCGGATGGGGACCGTCGCCCAGGTGGGGCGTGCTCATCATCCGCTGCAGCGTCAGCTCGAAGGTGCAGGCCGGATCGGAGAGGAAGTTGGCGACGCCGCGCAGGGTCTTGTCCTGGCCGGCGTAGAGCACATGGAGGATGGCGCCGACGAGGAGCGCATGGCTGGTTTTCTCCCAGTGGTTGCGCCGCTCCAGAGCGCCCTCCGGGTCGACCAGGATGTCGGCGATGTTCTGCACGTCGCGGACCTCGTGGGTGCCGCGGCGCACCTCGAGCAGTGGGTTGTAGGCCGCCGAATTCGCATCGGTGGGGTTGAACAGCAGGCAGTGGGAGAACCGCGCGCGCCAGCCGGCGGTCAGGCTCCAGTTCTCGCCCTTGATGTCGTGGATCACCGCCGAGGCCGGCCAGGCGAGCAGGGTGGGTATCACCAGGCCGACGCCCTTGCCCGAGCGCGTCGGCGCGAAGGCCAGCACATGCTCGGGGCCTTCATGGCGCAGGTACTGCTCCTGGAACAGGCCGAGGAACACGCCGGCCGGCCGGGTCAGACCGGCCTGGCGGACTTCATCCGTCTCGGCCCAGCGCGCCGAACCATAGGTGGTGACCCGCCGCGCCTGGCGGGCGCGCCAGAGGGCCATGCCGATGGCCACTGCCAGCGCCAGCAGGCTGCTGCAGGCGGCGATGGTGCCCCCGACGTTGAACACCTCCGGGGCATAGGCATCGAAGACGAACCACCACTCGAACAGGCGCCAGGGGTGATAGACCGGCGTGCCCAGCAACTCGAACCAAGGTGCACCCAGGCGCGCCTGATAGCCGAGCGCCGCCGCCGTCCACTGCGTGGCACTCCATACCCCGAAAAGGGTGATGGCCAACACCGCCAGCACCTGGCCGTACAGCACCGTCGTTGCTTGCATCCTTGCCCCCAACCTCTCCGACAGAACTCACGGCACGCATGGGTGCCGCGGGCGAGAGGTTCGGCATTGGCGGGGAGGGGGTCAAAGACCGTTTCGTGGCTGATTAGGGCCGAGGTGACAACAATTCCAGCTAGGGCTTGGCTGGGAGGAATTCAGCGAGGCATTGCGCAGAGGGGGATGCTCGTCATTGACTCGCCCGTCGTGCACGATTGGATGGAGTCCTTGTGGTAACAGGCAGAAACCGGCCAGAAGCGGCCCTTCGACAATGGTGCTTCCGCCCCATTTCGGTCGCTCGCAGAAGCCGGTGGACAAGAAAGCGTTGTCCACCCTACATAGCCATCAAGTCCGCGTAGGGTGGAAGGCCACCCCGTGGAAAACCGCGGAGCGTTTTCCACCAGCGGTCAACCAGGCTACCTCGCTCTAAACGCGGTCTCCCACGAGTGCGAAGGCTTCAAGCCAGGCGTCGCAGCGGCCCGCATCGCGCACCTCATAGATACTCATGGCGGACTCGAGGTCCAGACTGAACTCATCCTCGTTGCCTTCTGCCAGCGCGGTCAGGCGCATCGTGTACCAAGCCGTCACACCGCCCGGAGGGGTCGAGTCGAATCGTGGAAACGCCGGGTCGCCACCGGCGGCGCTCAACCAATCACGCGCAAGATGTGGATTGAGCGCCATGGCGCGGCCCACGCTCACCATGTCCACTGCACCGCTGCGGACGGCGTCAACTGCTTGTTGCCGCGTCTTGAAACCGCCGGTTGCCATAACTGGAATGGCGGTCGCCGTTTTCGCCCGGCGGGCAAAATCAAGGAAGTACGGTCCGCTACCGGAGGTGCTATCCGAGCTTGCGGCGGCGCCCGGAAAGTAGGTTCCGCCACTGATATCGATCAGATCAATGCTTGTCTGGTCGATCATGCGGACCACGTCCATAGCCTCGTCTTCCGTCAGTCCACCTTCCAGTTGATCGGTCGAGTTGATCTTGATAGCGATCGCAAACGAAGCACCAACGGCCTGGCGAACCGCCTCTATCACCTCGCGGACGATGCGGAATCTCGCCTCGATGGACCCGCCATACCCGTCTGTCCGGCGATTGAACAACGGAGACAGGAACTGGCTTAAGAGGAACCCGTGTCCGGCATGAATTTGCACCCCGCCGAATCCTGCGCCTTGGGCAATTGTCGCCGCCCTGGCGTAGATGCCCGGCAGCTCGCCAATGTCGTCGAGGGTCATGCCTGCGCATTGCAGCCCTTCGATGTCCAGCGAGGATGGGCCCTTGGCTCGACTGATCGGCAAATGGGAAAGCGCTCCTGCGTGTCCGAGTTGCGGCCAGAGGCGCGCACCATCAGTCGATCCGCGACGCGCCAAGGTCCGCAGCGCCGTTTGATCTGTATCCGGTCCCAACACCAGATTCCCGGGCTTCTCGGGATAGCGCGGATCACCCTGTACCTCGCCGATCAGCGACAATGCTACGCCGCCTTCCGCCCAGCGCTCATAGAGTCGTGCCTGCGCTTCGGTAGCGTTGCCTTTTCCGTCACCAAGGGAATCCGACATTGCCGACTTTGTCAGTCGGTTTTTCAGAACCACACCACAGGGAAGCTCAAGCGGGAGGCCCAACACATTTGCCGGGTTTGAGAGATCATGCTTGGTTACTGGCTTCATCATCGGGCCTCTCCATCGGAATATTTAGATATTTCATTTTTTCTTCCCGCTAAATGCCGCCCGTCGCCAGGTGGCGTAGCAACTGTCACGGCTTCAACAGTTCTTTCTCGACCTCATCGAGAAACGCTTGGATGTTGCCTTCATTGCGCCGGTAGAACGTCCACTGTCCATGACGCTCAGCAACCACCAACCCAGCCTGCTTCAACACGCTCATGTAGTTTGAGATCGTCGACTGCGACAGCCCTGCCTTCTCTTGAATGTACGCAACACACACACCGTCCAGATCGGCATGCTCTGGCAGCGAGGGTGGAAAGTTCGACCTGTCTTTCAGCCACTCAAGAATTCGGCGTCGCACAGGGTTGTTAAGGGCGGAAATCACGTTTTCTATATTCATAAATCAAGATATCTCGATATTTAAGCAAGAGTCAATCGCGGCATTTACTACCGCCCCCCCTCAGAGTCGGGCTTGATAGTGTCACAACCATAAGTGAAGAACCCCCTAGGATCGTTTTCTCACCGGCCTCTTCTGGCCGACTTCTGCCCGTCGCCACCGACTGCAACCGGCCTAAGCTGCCAGTCAAATGCGTCTACGAAAGCAGGGCCGGAGGACAGATCGTACCGCCGCCTTTTTCATGTTCTAGGTGGAAACTGGCCCATGCTCCTGCGGGGCATGGGCCAGTCGTGGCTTCAGGGATTGGCGGACAGGTTCTGTATCCGCCTAGGAAGCCTGTATGGGATCTTCATGGAGTACAACAGGCGCCTGATCGTTCGCTTGCAGGGCAACCGGGATTCCCTGCTTATCGCAACCGAGCAAACCCTCGCTCTTGGCCACTAGCATCGCGCCAAGCACATCGCCGGAGACGTTGAGCGTGGTATGACCCATGTCGATCACCCGGTAGATACCGGCGATGACGCCCACAAGCTCGAATGGCAAACCCATCAGCTGCAGCATCAACGTGCCCATCACAATGCCGCCGCCAGGAATACCGGGAGCCGCCATCGCCAGCAGGGTACCGATCGCCACCACATTGACCATCTGCGCAACGCTCAGATCGACACCGTAGAAGCCCGCCGCAAACACTGCCAGCACCGAGAGATAGACCGCAGCGCCCATCAGGTTAATGGTGGCACCCAGCGGCAGCATGAACGAGGTGATCCAGCCAGGCACCTTAAAGTCCTCACGGGTGACGTGCATGCTCATTGGTAGGGTGGCGGCGCTGCTGGTGGTCGATAGCGTCACCATCCAGACCTTGCTGATCTTCTTGAGCAAGTAGCTGTAGCTGACTTTGGTGTAGGCCACCACCACCATCGAGGTCACCACCCAGACGGCTAGTAAGCCGGCGTAGTCTGCCAGGATGAACTGCCCAACCTGGTCGAAAATCTCAAGACCATAGTTGCCCATGGAGTAGGCCATCAGGGCGAATACTCCATAGGGCGAAACCGCCATGATCATGTCGAGGATCTTCAGGATCACCGCCGATGCCTGATTGCACAGGCCTTTGATGCCCTCGGCCTTTTCGCCCAAAAACACCAGCGCCACCCCAACCAGTACGGCGATCAGGATGACCTGGATAACGCTGCCCTTGGCCATGGCATCGAATATGTTAGACGGGATCATGCCGAGGAAGAACTGACCAAGCGTTGGTACTTCGCTCACCGGTGCCATGGCGGTGGAGGTACTGCCAACGAAACCGACACCGGGCTGCAACAAGTGGGCGGTGGCCAGGCCAGTTATCCCGGCTACCACCGTCATCAGCGTGTACACCGCCAGCGTCTTGCCGCCGACTCGCTTGAGTTTGCCAACATCTCCCATGTTGGCAATGCCTGCCGCCACGCTGAAGAACACAATGGGGATGATCAGCATCTGGATCGCGCGAATGAACGCATCGCCGATGGGTTTGATCGCCACGCCCCACTCTGGGGCCACTAAGCCGAACAGCACGCCGAGGGTGAAACCGAGGAAGATTTTCGTGGAAAGACCGAAAGAGAGTTTGATACCAGTCATTTCGACCACCCTCCGCACTCGGAGTGATTCATGCCGGGAACAAGACGATTGATGCTCATCAGTTGCCTCTTCTGAAAATGAGTATTTTTGTAATGTGAATTAGGCAGTTCAGTCGTAGGCCGTCCCTGGCCGAGTTGTTTGCCGTGTGTTAACGCAATTGCTGGCAGGCCTGCGCGATGCGGCGGCAGCCCTCGTCAATCACCTCGAGCGAGCTGGCAAAGGACAGCCGCAAGTAGGGGGACATGCCATAGGCATCCCCGCTGACGGTGGCTACATTGCCCTCCTGCAGCAGATAGGCCACCAGTTCGGTGTCGCTCTCTATGCGTTGACCATCCGGCGTGACAGTGCCGAGCAGTCCAGAAACATTGGCATAGATGTAGAAAGCGCCTTGCGGCGGCAGGCAGCGCAGTCCCTTGATGTCGCTCAGTTGTTCCAACATGCGCTGGCGGCGCTGGGTATAGACCTCGCGCATTTCGGCAATAGGGGTTTGATCTCCGGCAAAAGCTGCCACTGCAGCTGCCTGGCTGATTGAACTGGGGCAGGTGGTGGTCTGTGAGATCAGCTTGCTAATAGCCGCAATCAGAACGCGCGGCCCCGCGGCAAAGCCAAGACGCCAGCCGGTCATGGCATAGCCCTTGGAAGCACCGTTGACGATCAGCGTACGGGCCTTGAGATCTTCGGCCACATTGACGATGGACAGGTGCCGAGCATCTTCGTAGACGAAGTGTTCGTAGATCTCATCGGACATGACCAGCAACTGCGGATGGCGACGCAGCACAGCGGCCAAGGCTAGCAGTTCGGCGCGGTCATACACCGCGCCACTGGGGTTGTTCGGCGTATTGAGGATGACCCACTTACTACGGGGCGTGATGGCGCGCTCGAGCTCCTCGGCCGTCAGCTTGAAACCGTTGCTCTCGTCCCCTGGGATGATTACCGGGGTCGCCTCATTGAGCCGGGCGATATCGGGGTAGGACACCCAGTAGGGGGCATGCACGATGACCTCGTCACCTGCGTTCAGGGTGGCAGCAAGCGCGTGATAGATGATGTGCTTGCCGCCGCTGCCGGCCACCACCTCGTCTAGGCCATAGTGCAGGTCGTTATCACGAGCCAGTTTACGGACGATCGCCTGACGCAGCGCCGGGGTGCCGCTGGTCGATGTGTAGTGGGTATCGCCGTTGTGCATCGCGGAACTGGCGGCTTGAAGGATATGTTCCGGCGTATCGAAGTCGGGTTCACCGATGGTGAAGTTGATGATGTCGCGTCCCTGTGCACGCAACTCGACGACCAAGGCGTTGGCGGCCATGCTGGGCGACGGTTGAATGCTCAGTACGCGTGCGGAGAGAAGTTCAGTATTCATCGTTATGCTCCTCAGCTGGCTAGGCCATGTTGGTCTAACACGCGATCCAGCCAGCTCTGGCGCAGGTTGCCGGTGGCGATCTCCGCTTTGATCTCGTCCTCGTGAGCCGCGTGCCTGGCTGCGGCCTCGAGCAGTGCCTGCGCATGCTCCTGCGGGAACGCGACCAGGCCATCTTCATCGCCAACCAGGATGTCACCCGGTTGCACCAGCATGCCGCCGATACAAACAGGCACATTGATCTCGCCGGGCCCGCTTTTGTAGGGCCCGCAATGCACCACATCCAGGGCATAGCAGGGCGTGCTATCGAAACTGGCGACGTCACGGATGGCGCCGTTGACTACGAACCCCACGCAGCCACGTTGCTGCGCATAGAGTTTGATCAGCTCGCCGATCACCGCATTGCAGGTATCACCCTGGGCATCGATCACCAGTACATGGCCTGGCTGAATTAAGGTCATGGCCTTGTAGATGAACAGGTTGTCGCCGGGGCGGGTCTTGACCGTGAGCGCCGTACCGACCAGCTTGCCGCTGCGGTTGAAGCGCTTCAGCCCACGGGCGCCGACATGCCGACCCAGGTTGTCGCTGATATGAGGACTCACTACCTCGCGGAACGCCTCGATCACCCACGCAGGGGGCAACGCCTGGCGGCCTTCAGGCTGGCGGTAGCTAGGTGATGAAAAAGTGGTACGGACGGTCAAGCAATCTGGGCTATAGCCTCCAAAATATCCGGCTTATATGGGGTTGATATGCTCAAAGTCGCCTCGGAGGCCAAAATCGTTGCCCACTGGCCGTCAAAGGCCACTGTAGCCCTCCTCAAGCTGGGGGCGTGCAGCGCGTGATGCTGTTGCAGTCCAGCGGCGCAGAGAGGGTGCCAGGTGAACGGCGCTGTAGCGAATGCGCAGATGCCAGCACTGTACAAGTAGAACGGGGCCGGCAGGCCCCGTGGCTGCGCCAGCCGGGTAGGTTGGCGCGTGGCTCTTGCGTGCCGTTGGCTAGGAGGCGCGTCGCACCGGGTGGGTAACCCCCTGCGGCAGGTGTGCGGCGCGTGGCGTATGGCGTGGCCTGGCCATGCCGTCGGCCGGGTCAGGCGCCCTGATTGAGTGCCTGGGAGCGGACAAAGGCCGCTCGAGCTGCCGCTTCGACCAGTTGGCGCAGGGCCTGATCCTGTTCGAAACGCTCTATCGCGGCCGCCGTGGTGCCGTTGGGTGAGGTCACGGCGGTGCGCAGATCTACGAAGTCCGCACCCGGTTGCACTTGCAGCGAGGCGGCGCCGAAGGCGGTCTGCGCCGCCAGCGCCTTGGCCAGTTCGGCCGGTAGGCCGAGAGCCATCCCGGCGTTGGCCAAGGCCTCGCTGAACAGGTGGTAGTAAGCCGGGCCACTGCCGGACAGGGCGGTGACCGCGTCCAGCTGCCCTTCCTGTTCCACCCAGTAGGCCTTGCCAACGGCAGCGAACAGGTGGGCGATCTGCTCGCGGCGCTCGGCGTCCAGCGCATCGCTACTGAACATGCCGGTGCAACCGGCGCCGACCAGCACCGGCGTGTTGGGCATCACCCGCACCACCGGGCAACGCTGCCGCAGGCCCTGGCCAAGGCTGGCGCAGGTTACCCCGGCGGCCACGGAGATCACCACGGCGCCTTGGCACACGGCATCCGGCAACTCGCCCAGCACCTTGCAGGCATGGCCTGGCTTGGTCGCCACCACGATAAGCTCGAATGGCTGTGCCGGCAGCGTCTCCAGGCTGGAGTACAGGGTGGCGTTGCTGGAGGCCTGCAGGTTGGGGTCGACGGCACTGATGCTGTCCACCAGCCCGGCGGCCAGCCAGGCCTCGCCGATTGCGCTGCCCATGCGGCCGTAACCGATAAAGAGTGCGTTCATGCTGTTCCTTTTAGGCGTTGAAGTCCTTTGGCGGATGAAGCATGCCCTGGAAAGCTTTAAGGCAGCTTTCCAGGGCGAACGGTTCGGGGGAGCCCGGGCCGCCTTGCGGCGACCGGGCATGGCCATCAGCCGATGGTCATCAGGCTGGCGTTGCCGCCGGCCGCTGCGGTGTTGACCGACAGGGCGTGCTCGATCAGCAGACGCTCCAGCGGAATGTCAGTCTCGCCCTTGTTCAGGCCATGCACGCTGACGATGGCGCCCCTGCGCTGGGCGGCCAGTTGGCAGACTTCGCGCAACTGGTCGGAATCGCCGTGGTGCAGGATGGCGTCGAACTCGGCGTCGACCGTGCTCCAGTCCGCCACCAGCTCGATGCGCTTCTGCACCTCTTTCGGCAGCTCGGCGTACAGCGCGCGCTGGCTTTCCAGCCACAGTGCGCGGCTGCCCACGGCCAGGGTCGCGGCCAGTTGCGCCAGCAGGTCGCTGCGCTGGTCGGCCAGGCCCAGCACGCGCTCGCGCGGCAGCAGGGTGTAGCTGTTGCGCTCGCCGGTCGGGCCGGTCAGCAGGTGGCTGCTGAAGCTCTGGTTTAGGCTCAGGTACTGCTCGAACAGTGCCGCGGTAGCTGGCTCCTGCTTGCCCGCCCACTCGGCAAAGGCGGCACGTGCCTTGGTCAGTTCGGCCGGCACGCCCAGCGGCTGCACACTGTCGCCCTTGAGTTGCTCGGCCACCGCCTCCTGCGGACGGGTCGACAGCAGGCGGTACAGGTACAGCGGGCCACCGGCCTTCGGTCCGGTACCGGACAGGCCTTCACCACCGAACGGCTGCACGCCGACCACGGCACCGACCACGTTGCGGTTGACGTACAGGTTGCCGACTTTGGCGCTGTTGACCACCTGGTTGATGGTCTCCTCGATGCGGGTGTGCACCCCGAGAGTCAGGCCGTAGCCGCTGTCGTTGATCTGCTGCAGCAGCTTGCCCAGATTGGCACGCTGGTAGCGTACGACGTGCAGTACCGGGCCGAATATTTCGCGCTTGAGCTCGTTGAAGCTATCCAGCTCGATCAAGGTCGGCACGACGAAGGTGCCACGCTTGATCTCTTCGCCATCGGCGCGGGCGCACTGGAACACCTTGCGGCCCTTCTCGCGTAGCGCGGCGATGTGGTTGTCGATGTTGGCCTTGGCCTCACTGTCGATCACGGGGCCGATGTCGGTGTTCAGGCGCTCCGGCGAACCGACACGGTATTCGGCCATGGCGCCCTTGAGCATTCCCACCACGCGGTCGGCCACGTCGGCCTGCACGCAGAGCACGCGCAGGGCCGAGCAGCGCTGGCCGGCACTGTCGAAGGCGGAGTTGACCACGTCGACCACCACCTGCTCGGCCAGCGCCGAGGAGTCGACGATCATGGCGTTGAGGCCGCCGGTCTCGGCGATCAGCGGAATGCTGCGGCCCTGGGCGTCCAGGCGGCCGGCGATATTGCGCTGGAGGATGCCGGCCACTTCGGTGGAACCGGTGAACATCACGCCACGCACGCGCTCGTCACCCACCAGGCGGGCACCGACGGTTTCACCGCGGCCCGGCAGTAGCTGTACGGCGCCGCCGGGCACGCCGGCTTCCAGCAGGATGCGCACGGCCTGGGCGGCGATCAGCGGGGTCTGCTCTGCCGGCTTGGCCAGCACGGTGTTACCAGCGGCCAGTGCGGCGCAGACCTGGCCGGTGAAGATCGCCAGCGGGAAGTTCCACGGGCTGATGCACACCACCGGGCCCAGCGGGCGGTGGCTGTCGTTGCCGAAGCTGCGTGCCTGGACGGCGTAGTAGCGGAGGAAGTCCACGGCCTCGCGCACTTCGGCGATGGCGTTGGCGAAGGTCTTGCCGGACTCGCGCACCAGCAGGCCCATCAGCTGCTGCATCTCGCCTTCCATCTGGTCAGCGGCGCGCTCCAGTACGGCGGCTCGCTCGGCCGGCTGGGTCGACTGCCAGATCTGCCCGCTGGACAGGGCGCAGAGGATCGCGTTCTTGACGTCGGCCTCGCTGGCCTCGTGTACGTGGCCGACCACATCGCGATGGTCGGCCGGGTTGCGCACTGGCTCGGCCGGGCCTGGGTTCGGTGTGTCGCAACCGAGGATCGGGCCTGCGACATAGACGGTGTTGGTGCTGGACAGCAGCGCCGAGGACAGCGAGCCGAGACGGTGCTCGTTGGCCAGGTCGATGCCTTCGGAGTTCAGGCGCGTATCGCCATAGAGGTCCCGCGGCAGCGGAATACGCGGGTGCGGCAGGCCTAGGGCGCCTTCCTGGGCAGCCATTTGCTCGACCTGCTGCACCGGATCGAGGACCAGGTCTTTTAGCGAAATGCTGTGGTCGGCGATGCGGTTGACGAAGCTGGTGTTGGCACCGTTTTCCAGCAGGCGACGGACCAGGTAGGCCAGCAGGGTTTCGTGGCTGCCGACCGGCGCGTAGATGCGGCACGGGCGGGCGTACTTGCCATCCTTGACCGGACCGACCACCTGCTCGTACAGCGGCTCGCCCATGCCGTGCAGGCACTGGAACTCATACTGGCCGGGGTAGTAGTTCTGCCCGGCCAACTGATAGATGGCCGACAGCGAGTGGGCGTTGTGGGTGGCGAACTGCGGGTAGATGGACTCCGGCACTGCCAGCAGCTTGCGTGCGCAGGCGACGTAGGAAATGTCGGTGTACGGCTTGCGTGTATAGACCGGGTAGCCTTCCAGGCCGTTGATCTGGGCCAGCTTGATCTCGCTGTCCCAGTAGGCGCCCTTCACCAGGCGGATCATCAGGCGGTGGCGGCTGCGCTTGGCCAGGTCGATGATGTAGTCGATCACGTACGGACAGCGTTTCTGGTAGGCCTGGATGACGAAGCCGATGCCGTTCCAGCCGACCAGTTCCGGCTCGAAGCACAGGCGCTCGAGCAAGTCGAGGGAGATTTCCAGGCGGTCCGCTTCCTCGGCGTCGATGTTGATACCGATGTCGTACTGCTTGGCCAGCTTGGTCAGGCCGAGCAGGGTCGGGTACAGCTCGTCCATCACACGGTCGTACTGGGCGCGGCTGTAGCGTGGGTGCAGGGCGGAGAGCTTGATCGAGATGCCGGGTCCTTCGTAGATGCCTCGGCCGTGCGAGGCCTTGCCGATGGCGTGGATGGCCTGCTCGTAGGAAGCGAGGTAGCGCTTGGCGTCCTCCTCGGTCAGCGCGGCCTCGCCGAGCATGTCGTAGGAGTAGCGGAAGCCCTTGCTTTCCTTGTTGGCAGCATTGGCCAGGGCCTCGCCGATGGTCTCGCCAGTGACGAACTGCTCGCCCATCAGGCGCATGGCCATATCCACGCCCTTGCGGATCACTGGCTCGCCGCTCTTGCCGATCAGGCGATTGAGCGAGGAGGACAGGCCTTCCTCGTTATGGGTCGACACCAGCTTGCCGGTGATCAGCAGGCCCCAGCTGGCGGCATTGACGAATACCGACGGACTCTGGCCCAGGTGCTGGCTCCAGTTGCCGTTGGCGATCTTGTCGCGGATCAGGGCGTCACGGGTGGCCTTGTCCGGAATGCGCAGCAGCGCCTCGGCCAGGCACATCAGCGCCACGCCCTCCTGGGACGACAAGGAGAACTCCTGCAGCAGGCCCTGCACCAGGCCCTGACGACCGCCGGTACTCTTCTGGTTGCGCAGCTTCTCGGCGATGCTCAGGGCCATCTTGTTGGCGGCCTCGGCCTGCTCTTTCGGCAGGCGGGCTTGCTCCAGCAGCATCGGCAGCGCCTCGGTTTCCGGGCGGCGGTAGGCGGAGGTGATGGCGGCACGCAGCACGGACTGCGGCAGGATGCTTTCGGCGAAATCGAGGAATACCTGCAGGCCCTGTTCGCTCAGCGCATCCAACGATTCTTCACCCGCCGCAGCGGCCAGGCCGGAATGCTCGGCTGGGGTCAGACCACCCTCGATCTGTTCCAGGTAAGTGAAGATCGCCTGCTTGATCAGCCAGTGCGGGGTGCGGTCCAGCTGCTGGGCGGCTTTCTTCAGACGGCCGCGGGTGGCGTCGTCGAGTTTCACGCCGAGGGTGGTGTTAGCCATATGGGTAATCCTTTCAGCAAAGTGCGAGGGATGACGAGTGGCCGGAGTTTAAGCACTATTGTGATTGAGGTGCAACCTGGTGAAACCCATTCCTTGTGGGCCTCTTTTTATGGTTGCGCCATTGTGCGGTTTGAGTTGTGCAACCAGTGGCGTGGAGGTGGGGTGGGTTTTGAGCCGGCGGCCTTCGGGTTGTGCGCCCGACGAGATACTAGGCTGCTCGATCAGGTGCCGGGAAATTACCTGGCGGCTGAGCAAGCTGTCGGCCCGACTGAAGGCCTGGAGCGGCGCATCGAGGTCATCCTCGGAAAGATTTGTGCCGTTGTCCTGCGCGGGCGCATTGGGCGTGCGCCGCGATATGACGTTCGCGGGTGAGCTTGATGGGGCTGTTGGCCGGTTTGGGGTTGCTCGGCGGGTTGTCCTGCAGGGACATCTGGGGGCGTTATAGGCCGGGCTGATCGGCCCCGGGCTCTGTTCGTGGGCGATCGGGGCATCTCGGCAGATCGCTAGGAGCTTGTCTAGCGTTTCCCTAAAGGGATTCCGGAGGTAAATCCAGGCTCTTCAATAACCAGTCCGTGAATAACTGGCGATCCCTTGGATTGCTATCGGGTTGCGGTATCGCTAGGCAGTACCAGGTTGAGCGCATCACCGAATCCAGAGCTTTTACCAAGGTGCCATTGGCGATCTCGTGTTTGCACAGAAGGTCGTCGGCCAGAAATAAACCTTCCCCGTCCAGTGCAGAATCGATCGCCAGCGACAGATCTGGGTAAACATACCCACTCTGCCACTCATCGCTGCTGGGCAGGTACCTGCTGAACCATCTTCGCCAAGTCTGACGACTGTTGTCGTGAATGAGGGGAAGGCCCGCAATGTCAGACGGCTGTGTGAGGCCGGGGTGTTTGGCCAGAAATTCGGGAGAACAGGCGGGGTAGGTGTCGATGGGGAACAGTCGGTGAAAGCGCACACGCTGCTCCTTTAGGTTCTCCTCAAAGTGAATCACCACATCTGCCGTTGATCCTGAGTCACTCACCGGGTTTGACCCGGAATACATACGGACACTGAGTTCTGGATGGGCGTCGCGGAACGCCTTGAGCCGGGGCCTGAGCCAGCGTGTCGCAAACCCGGGCTCTACGATTATTCGCAGGCTTCGATCGCGCTGGATGTGGCTGATCTCTTCACAGGCCTCGGCGAGCATCGTGAATGCCTCGTTGAGCCTGGGCTTCAATGCCTGTCCCTCCGGCGTCAGCTCGACCCGGTTACCTAGCCTTCTGAAGAGATCCACTCTCAGCCACTTCTCCAGCGTGCGAATGTGCTGGCTGATGGCGCTGTGGCTGACGCACAGGTCCCGTGCGGCGTCGGCGAAGCTCCCCCTGTGCGCGGCAGCATCGAAAGCGCGTAGTGCTGTGAGTGGCGGCAGGCGATGTCTCATGCCCTCAGCGTAAGCTCAGCTTACGCTGAGGGCAAGATCTTTCTAATCACGATGGGTTCGGTGGGGCTGATAGCATCGACATCAAGGAAATATAGCAACTGTTAAATTTCTTTTAATGCGGGCATGCATATAAGTGCATCGGTCATACGGATGACAATAAAATAAATAGCACCATCAAGGTCTCGCCATGAATAATGATGTTTCAGCGCTGGTCGTTGACGACCTTCACAAAAGCTTTGGTAGGCACGAAGTCATAAAGGGGGTCAGTCTTACGGCAAAGTATGGCGACGTAATTTCTCTATTGGGCTCCTCTGGCTCTGGAAAAAGCACTTTTCTTCGTTGTATCAATCTGCTCGAGATGCCGAGCGCCGGGAAGGTCCATGTGCATGGGGAAGAACTTCTCATGAGCAAGGACAGTCATGGCGATCTGAGACCCAAGAATATGCGTCAAGTAGAGCGTATTCGATCGCGGTTGGCGATGGTGTTTCAGGGGTTCAATCTCTGGTCTCATATGACCATCCTGGAAAACGTCATCGAAGCGCCCGTGCATGTGCTGAAGCAGCCACGTAAGCAAGCGGTAGAGTTAGCCGAACACTTGCTGCATAAAGTCGGCATGTATGAACGGCGCGACTATTATCCCGTGCATTTATCCGGTGGCCAGCAGCAGCGCGCAGCGATCGCGAGGGCGCTGGCCATGGAGCCTAAGGTGATGCTTTTTGATGAGCCCACTTCGGCACTGGATCCCGAGTTAGTCGGAGAAGTGCTGAAGGTGATTCAGTCCCTGGCAGAAGAGGGGCGCACCATGATTCTTGTTACTCACGAGATGGCGTTCGCTCGTGAGGTTTCCACCAAGACATTGTTTCTCCATCAGGGACTGATTGAGGAGCAGGGGTGTCCCAGCGAGATCTTCACCAACCCTGAGTCCGATCGATTTAAACAATTTTTGGCCAGTACCCGACATTGAGTCGACTCAAGTCACTCTTACAATAAGAAGGAAACACATAATGAATCTGAAAAAAATGGCGATTGCGGCTCTCGTAGGCTCTTTGAGCTTATCCACTGTATATGCCACTGCAGGTGATGCACTGCGGCTTGGCGTCGAGGGGGCTTACCCGCCCTTCTCATTCAAGCAGGCCGATGGGACTCTGTCCGGTTTCGATATCGAGGTCGCCCTGGCGATCTGTGAAAAGCTGCAACGCGAATGCAAGCTGGTTGAGCAGGAATGGGATGGAATGATTCCGGCTCTAAACGCACAAAAATATGATGCGATCGTGGCCTCCATGTCGATCACTGCAGATCGAATGAAGCGCGTCAGTTTTACCGAAAAGTACTACGCCAATCTCGTCCGAATGATCGCGCAAAAAGGCTCGGACCTAGATGCCACCGCTAAGGGGCTGGCCGGCAAGAAAGTCGGTGTTGTGCGCGGAACCACCCACCAATGCTACGCCGAAAAGCACTTGGTTGATTCGGACATTCGACTCTACAACACCCACGAGGATGTCTATTCCGATCTGCTCGTTGGTCGCATCGATGCCCGTATCTCCGATGTTACCGACGCAATAGGCTTTCTGAAGAGCGAAGAGGGTGGGCGTTTTGAGTTCATCGGCGACAACTTGGAAGACGCGTCCTGCTTTGGAGAGGGTATCGGCATCGCTGTGCGCAAAGGTGACTCGCTTGCCGCCGAGATCAATCAGGCCATCAAAGCGATGCGTGCCGATGGCTCCTACCAGAAAATTAGCGATAAGTACTTCTCCGTAGACATCTACGGCGACTGATCCGCTGATCTCTGCGAGGAAGGTCCCACTAGAATGCAGAACAGATACGAGAAGTACAATGAGTGCAATCTTTGAATATAAAGGCATGCTGCTCGAAGGGGCTGTGGTAACGGTATTGTTGGCGGTCATTTCATTACTGCTTTCGATAGTATTCGGATTGATCGGCGCAGCCCTTAAATTCTCCTCGGCTAAGGGACTCAACAAGGTTGGTGGCGCCTATACCACCTTCGTACGCGGCGTTCCTGATCTGGTGCTGATGATGCTGCTGTTTTACGGCGGCCAACAGTTGTTGAACGATTTCGGTGTCTGGACCGGATTGTGGGGTTACATAGAAATCAGCCAGTTTCTGGCCGGCGTGCTGACCCTTGGTTTTATCTTCGGTGCCTACATGGCGGAAACCTTCCGAGGCGCGATCCTGTCGATCCCCAAAGGGCAGATCGAGGCCGCGCTTTCGGTCGGCATGACTCCTTGGATGGTCTTTAGCCGGGTGACCTGGCATCAGATGGTTCGCTACGCGCTGCCTGGCTTTACCAACAACTGGCTGGTGCTGATCAAATCAACCGCTCTGGTGTCGGTCATCGGGTTGCATGACCTGGTGTGGAATGCGTTTTCCGCGGGAAGAGCCGTGAAACAGATGTTTACCTTCATGCTGGTGGTCATGGTGATCTACCTGATTATCACCGCGATCTCGGATGTCGGCCTGCGATGGCTGGAGCGTAAGTACAGTGCCGGTGTGCGGAGGGTTTAATGATGGAAGAGCAGCGTTCATTCCTGGAGTATTTGCGTAATTTAAGTGCCGAGGCACCGCTGGATTTCCTCCTCATCTATGACAACCTGGATCGCTTCCTGGTGGGGGCGTTGGTAACTCTGGAGGTAACCTTTATCTCCTTGCTGGTCGGCGGACTGCTGGCGATCCCACTTGCAATCGCCCGGGCCTACAAGACGCCCTTCTTGAACGGTCCGATCTTCTGCTTCACCTACCTGTTTCGCGGCTCGCCGCTACTGGTACAGACCTATCTGTTCTACTTCGGGTTGGGACAGTTTGAGTTCGTCAGAGAGAGTTTTTTGTGGGGGCCAGTACTCAGTCAGCCGCTGTGGTGTGTATTGATCGCTTTTACGCTCAATACCATGGCTTACAGCACTGAATACCTGCGTGGTGCGATTGAGGCAGCCCCCTGGGGTGAGATCGAAGCATCGAAGGCGTGTGGCATGAACTCCTGGACCCGGATGCGCCGTATCGTATTGCCGAATGCGTTCAGGCGTGCTCTGCCAGCCTACTCCAACGAAGTGATCTTTACCCTTCACGGGTCGGTGATCGCCAGTACGGTTACCCTGCAGGACCTGTTGGGCGTTGGCCGCTGGTTGAACGGGCGCTACTACCTGGCCTACGAAGGCTTTATCACCGCTATGTTGTTTTACATGGTGATTGTGTTCGTTATATCGAGGCTGTTCATCCTCGCGGAGCGACGCTGGTTAGGGCACTT
Organism: Pseudomonas sp. LPB0260; assembly: GCF_013388395.1. NCBI lineage: Bacteria > Pseudomonadati > Pseudomonadota > Gammaproteobacteria > Pseudomonadales > Pseudomonadaceae > Pseudomonas > Pseudomonas sp. LPB0260. Next base: position 3,068,492 of record NZ_CP058247.1, read on the forward strand.
GCGGCCGCGCAATGTTTCTTTGAGTAAATTGCAGGTGGCGGAAATACGCTAGCAGCCAATAGAACGAAACACCAGATCGGTTCAGGCCCTTGGAGCCAAGCTGCAGCGATGCCGCAGCTTATAGTTAAACAGTTAAATTATTGTTTCAGGCGCTGGCCAGCTGCGGCTTGGCAGGGCCGCTTATTGCTCGATATTTGGAAGGAGAAGAAATATGTTAAAGCCGAAACCCTCAGATCTCGCCATGGTTCCGTTTGTCAGCGTGGATAACATGATGGAGATTATCAATGGTATTGGAATCGAACAGGCGCTGAACGAACTGGCGTCATACATCGAGGAAGATTTCAAGCGCTGGGAGAAGTTCGATAAAACGCCCCGCGTTGCCGCCCACTCTGAGGAGGGCGTGATCGAGTTGATGCCCACCTCCGATGGCGACGTCTATGGATTCAAGTACGTAAACGGCCATCCCAAGAACCAGAAAGAGGGGCTGCAAACCGTTACAGCATTTGGGGTGCTGGCCAATGTTTCCAGTGGCTATCCGTTGCTGTTATCCGAGATGACAGTGTTGACCGCGTTGAGAACCGCTGCAACCTCAGCCTTGGTTGCCAAGTACTTGGCACCGAAAAATGCCAGAACTATGGCAATGATCGGTAACGGTGCCCAGTGCGAATTCCAAGCCTATGCGTTCAAGGTTGTGTGCGGCATTGAAAAGGTCAGGCTTTTCGATATTGATCCGGCCGCAACCAAAAAAGCGAGCGCCAACCTAAAGGGCAGCGGTCTTGAGGTGGTGTTCTGCCGCTCTGTTGAAGAGGCCCTTGAGGGGGCGGAGATCATCACCACTTGTACCGCCGACAAGCAGTACGCAACGATTCTGACCGACGAGATGGTTATGCCGGGTGTTCACATCAACGCCATTGGCGGTGATTGCCCCGGCAAGACTGAACTGGATAAGAATATTTTGCTGCGCTCTGACGTTTTCGTCGAATACACCCCTCAGACCCGTATCGAAGGCGATATTCAGCAACTCGATGGCGACCACCCAGTCACCGAAATGTGGCAGGTGATGACTGGCACCGCCGAAGGGCGCCGTAGCCGCGAGCAGATCACCTGCTTTGATGGGGTCGGCTTCGCCGTCGAAGACTTCTCAGCGCTGCGCTACATCTACGAGCAGGTCAAAAAGTCCGGTGCCTATACCAAGCTCGACATGATTGCTGACCCCGACGATCCGCGTGATTTGTTCGGGATGCTGGTTCGTGCTGGATTCCAACAAGAAATTCCTCTCACCGCCTAGCGGCGTTGGCCTGTAGGTATTGGACTTTTCAGATAAACAACAAGAGCCGACGCGTAATCAACGGCTCTTATAATTACTTGGTAAGTGAACAGATATGAAAAATAAAGTAGCAAGAGAGTTGATCGAGGGCCGCCCGGCACTGATCGTTATCGATATTCAGGCTTCTACATTTGTCGAGATGAAAGAGCGCTCTATTGCCCATATGCCGGGTTATGCCGAGCGGATGGCGCTGTCCAAGTGTGCTATTGATAAAGCCCGGGAGAAGGGTATTCCGGTGATCTTTATTCAAGAAATTCATCGGGCGGACCTAGTCGATTTTGGTCGAGAGCTGGACGGTGATGAGGACATCCATTGCTTGGATAACAACCCGAACACCAACATCGCGGTTGAGCAGTTGGGGTTTAGGCCAGATGACTATCTAATTCAGAAGCGCCGTTATTCCGCTTTCTTCGGCACTGACCTAGAGATTTTGCTGCGTGGCTTAAAGGTGGATACGCTGCTGCTGTGCGGCGGTTTGACCGACGTCTGCGTCCACTACACCTTCGTCGATGGTCATCAGTCGGATTACTTTTGCCGAGTGATCGAGGACTGTGTCGCCGGGTCGAGCGAACAAGCCCATGGTGCGGCGCTCAATGCAATGGAGTACCTGCAGCGCGGCGCACGCCGTTCTCTGGACGAAGTGTTGTCCGCGATGGATGGCCAGCCGTGATCGTCGCTTAAGCCGGTAGATTGGGTAAACGTCGGGGGCGCGGGTGACAAACTTAAAAGGCTATCGTTGTCCGTTCGGCGGAACTGAGGGGAGGCGGTATTGGGCTCCCTTCAGCGGGTCGATGCAGTGGGTCAACCGAGCACTCGAGCCCCTGGGGTTTCTGGATGGCATCAATGTGCTTTTTAGAGGCATCAGCCAAGTCATGTTTGTCAACAGTCCGCTGGTGGGGCTTTTGATCACACTGGCGATCGGCCTGCACGATTCGGCGCTCTGCCTGATGGGCCTGTGGGGTTGCTTTTGGACCACCTTGCTTGCCGCTCGAATGAGCGGCTCTACCCAGGCGCTTCATAATGGCGCTATTGGGTTTAGCGGCGCTCTGATAGGGTTCGCTCTTTTTACCCTATCGGCGCGCTTTGATCAGGTAGATATGGGCCTATGGTTGCTACTGGTGGTGCCGCTTTCTTATCTGAATGTGGTCCTCATTTATCGTTTCGGTTCATGGTTCGTCAGCCAAACGGGGCTGCCCTTTTTCACTTTGCCGTATAACTTTACGGTGTACCTATTAATTGCCGTAACGGCCCACATCTGGCCTGCGGCATTCGAAGGGGCGGCGAAAAGTTTTGAGAGTGGTGGTCCGTTGGGCGGGCAGGGGCTCTTTGAGGCTGTCTTGGTCAACTTCGGGCAGGTTTTCTTCGTGGATAACCTGTCGACATCGTTATTAATCCTTTGCGCCGTGACCCTTTGCTCTCCGATAGCGGCGCTATTGGGTCTACTGGGGGCGACACTTTTTGTGGTCGTATCGCAAGTGGTGGGATTTGATACGTCGGTGATTCGTAGCGGAGTCGTTGGTTACAATACTGTGCTGACAGCGGTCGTCGTCGGCGGGGTCGTTCATATTGCGACCTTCAAAGCAGTCGTTGTCGCCACTGTTGCGGCAACCTTATCTGCAGTGATATCTCTGTCGATTGCCGTCATTATGCTGCCCATCGGAGTGCCAGTATTAACCTTGCCATTTTGTCTTGCAACTATTCTGTCTCTTTTTGTAATTCGAAAATACCTACCTGGTCAGCTTTGCTCCGTGCTCAATGAGTTTGCGACGCCCGAAGAAAACCGGGTGCTGTATAAGGGGGATATTAGTCGTTGTTCCAGTTAAACAAAGCTCGGGTCAAGAGCAGGTGTCAAAGGACAGGATAGCTAAGTTAAGGATGTGTAGGAAAAATCATGTAATGGGTAGCTGCGCGAGTATGTGCGCGTTAGGAGCGCTCAGTGAAATTTGTGACTTGATCTTTCTTATTTTGGTGGGGCATCCACGCTAGGCTTTCATGCACATTGTTCTAAAGCGCCTGATATCACTGTGGACCTGTCAAGTTAAGGTGGGAGTGGCTCCAGTAATTGGATACCTTGGGAGTTGTGTCCGAAGCTTTTCCTTGGATTTCTCCGGTCTGCAGTATATCGTCTAGTCAAATGAAGACAGCCCGGTTGGCAGGTGGTAAAACTGATGCTCGGAAGCGTACAGGATATCGATATCAAACTGCTGCGAATTTTTGTCGCTATTTACGAAGCTGGAGGTTTTACGCAAGCGCAGTCTAAATTAGGGCTGAGCCAGGCGAATATCAGTGCGAAGATGTCCAAGCTGGAAGGCCGACTCGGAGCCCGTCTCTGTGAACGTGGCGTCTCTGGCTTCAAGCTGACACCCGAAGGCGAAATGGTATTGGAAGCCTCGCAGCAGCTTTTTCATGCGCTGGACGAGTTCCAGGAAAGTGTCGCCGATGTAAGCTCGGAACTGTCCGGCGAGTTCAATCTTGGTCTGGTTGATAACGCCATCACCAACCCGAACTCCAACATCGATAGAGCGATTGCCAGTTTCATTGACGCAGCGCCTGCCGTTTCGCTCAACATATATATTGGTGATCCTGCGGATCTGGAAGCCCAAGTACTGGATGGGAGGCTACACTTGGCGATAGGGCTGTTTAACAAATCAAATGATTTGTTGCGGTACAGGTCATTGTATTTCACCGAGCATGCGCTGTATTGCGGCGATCGTCATGAGCTTTTCCATATGGATGCGGACCGTATAGAGAAATTTGACATGAGCTCCCTGAAGTGTCTGGATCGTGGTTACATTGAGTCAATCGATGACCTCAAGCCCCAGGTTCATTTGCCTTTGGCCAGTGTGAGTGCGAATGGCAATATTGAAGGGTTGGCCCTGTTGGTTCTTTCTGGCCGTTATATCGTCAGCCTGCCGGTACACTATGCAAGGCAGTGGGTCGACGCGGGCAAGATGCGCATGATCGATCCGCGCCGAACCAGAGCTAAGACGGACGTAGTGGCAATTTACCGGAAGCGAAAGTCAACGCCTAAAGTGACATCGAGATTCCTGTCGGAGTTGGAAACTTTTCATCCCGTAAACGGCTCCAAAAGTTGACGCCGAAACTATTACAGTTACAACTACGACGATTCGCGGCTTTGCACAAGACGCCTGAGCAGCCAGGCAGGATTTTTCGATAGTGAGAAGAGAAACGACAGGGTTGCGAGGCAGAATGGTAGCGTCAGTAATGGTAGGCCCAGGCTGGGCAGCAGGGTTGCGAGCCCCAAAGTGACGAAAGTCGACCAGGCGGATGCCAGCGTAGCCATGGCGGTCGACCGGAGGAACGATTGACGAAATGCAGCAGCGACGACGATCGATGTAAGCACCACGTTGTAGCCCGCGGTGCCGCTAACGACTAGCTGGCTGTCTGTGCCCGAGAGCCCGGCGATGGCAACGAATATTAAGCTCCCCAAGAGTCCCGCTGCGGCGCAAGAGATTGAAAAAATCGCAACTATCCCGAGGATTACGGTTGATGTCAGTACGTCACCGATAAAGAAAACCTGACCGAAGTTTATTAGGATGGTGTTAGCGATTTCGGGCCAGCTCCAACTCAGGCAGTCATGGCAGGCTGCAGGCTCTGCCCGTTGGATCAGCAGTTCGGGAGAGGTGAAGGCTAGCAGCGTAGTCAGTATATAAATGGATAAGTTGTATGGCAGAGTGAAGATTGGCAGGCCCGTACGTTTGGTAAACCAGCTGCCTATCCCAGCTGTGACAACCACATTAAGATAAATAAAGGGTAGGGCGACATAGAGTAGCAACCAGGGGGGCAGGTCGAAATGGCTCTGCGACAGAATATAAGCGGCGAATCCGCACAGGGTGCCGCTGAAGCCGAAGAGTCCCTCGCTGATATCTTTAGCCGGGCATCGCAAGTAGACAGCAAATGCCGTGCTGAGCATGCATCCCAGTACACCCATGGCGCAAAGTCTTGGGTGTTGGGCGCCGAGGGCCAGTGTTATACAGAGGCCTGCCAGAGGGTTGTTGATAAAGATCACTTGGCTGATGCCCCTGAATAAGATATTCAGGCAGTCAAGCTGGCCAAAAGCAGTAAGCCGGGCGTATAGCCAGTTCATGGAGTTTGGGGGCAGCTTCGTTACGCGGGAAAGGCTTTTGTTTGAACGACGGCCTAGGGGGCAGTCCCCCCAGGCCAGGGAAGGGCTTTTATGTTGCGGACTCCGGTAGTGCTGCGACGACCATGATCTCAACTTTCCACTCGGGTTTTGCGAGCTTTGCCTCGACGCAGGCGCGAACCGGCGGACGTCCGGGTACGATCCAGGCATCCCAGACCTCGTTCATTTCGGCAAACTCGTCCATGTTGCTGACCCAGATCTGGGCCGACAGCAGGTGCTGCTTGGAGGTTCCGGCCGCCGACAGCAGTCGTTCGATGTTGTCGAGCGTCTGTCGGGTTTGGTTTGCCATCGACGCGCTGGCGTCCTCGGCGACCTGTCCTGCGAGATAAACTGTGTCGTTATGGACGACGATTTGGCTCATGCGGTGATTGCTGTGGTGATAGGTAAGGCTCATTTCATCTTCTCGTTAGAAAGGCGGGAAAACCGCTCTATGTGCGCGTTTAAGCCGCGCTGCAGGGCAGGGTCGCGTAGGTTTCCAGGGCGTCGATCACATCGTCCAGGGAGCGGCGTGCGCCGGTCTGGAGGTATTCCATTGCGTTGAGGGCCGACTCGTGGGCATCGATGGTCGATCCGGCTACGCAGTCCTCGATCACGCGGCAGAAATAGTCGGACTGATGCCCGTCGACGAAGGTGTAGTGGACGCATACGTCGGTCAGACCGCCACAAAGTAGCAGGGTGTCGACCTTTAGACCCCGTAGCAGTATTTCGAAGTCGGTCCCGAAGAACGCGGAGTATCGGCGTTTCTTTATCAGGTAGTCGCTGGGTCTGAAACCGGTAATCTCGGCGGCGATCTCGGTATTGGGGTTACCCTCGATGCAGTGTACCCCTTCGCTGCCATCTAGCTCCCTTCCGAAATCGACGTGATTAGGGCGGTGCACTTCCTGTATGAAGATAACTGGGACGCCGGCTTCACGGGCTTTTTCGATCGCTATTCGGGACTGACCCAGGCGGTATTCATAACCCGGCATATGCTGAATTGCGCGGTTTTTCTGTTCGATGAACGCGCCGGCCTGAATATCGATAACTATTAACGCGGGGCGGCCTTCTATCAGGGCTCTTTCGGATTTTGATGGGGTGCTCACTGTGCTGCTCCTTTGAGTTGGTCCGAAATTGTATTCAGTAGTAAAGTGTTTTGATTTATAAAAATAAGTTTCCCATCAGTGTGAATACTGGAAGCGATACTAGAAGGCGCAGTACCCAGATCAGGGCAAGCCGCCAGAGCTTGAGCCCGATATTGGCGCGCATCATGATCAGGGCAACTTCGGTCAGAAATATAATGCCGTTTACGGTGACACCTGCGATAACGAATCTGGTCAGCTCACTCTCGATGCTTGCGCCGAGAATTACGGGCATCAGCAAGTCGATAAATCCGGTGACGATGGCGGTCGCAGCGGCCTGGGCCTCCGGCAACTGAAGTAGCTCCAGTACCGGAACTAGGGGCATGGCTAGGGTTTGCATAATGTTGGTGTATTCGATCAGCGACAATCCCAGTACTCCTACGACCATCATCGCCGGATAAACTGTGATGGCCATATCGGTCGCAATGTGGAGTCCGTTGGCGACCTGCCTAAGCGGCTTTTCCGAGCAATCTGCGCGTTCCACGGCGCGCCTGAAGGCCCAACCAAGGTAGCTTTCGCTCGCTTTGCGGTCGCAAAATGCGTGCTGCGCGTCCTGCTCGATGCAGTATTCGTCAGGTATGTTGCGGAGCGGGGGCAGCCTTGGCACGATCAGAGCGCAGACGACGCCGGCAACGGCGACGGAGAAATACCAGGGAATAAAGACATGCTCCATCTTAATAAACTTGAGCACGACGTACGAAAAAGCCACGGATACGATGGAAAAGCTAGTGGCGATGGCGGCGGCTTCGCGCATCGTATAGTGACCGGCTCGGTACTGTTGCGTCGTCAGTATTACCCCTAGGCTCGTAGCGGACAGCCACGAGGCCATGCCGTCGATCGCGGCTCGGCCAGGGAGTTTGAAGAGCCATTGAAACGGCTTGCTGATCAGGACGCCCACAAACTCCATCAAGCCGTAATCTGTCAGCAGCGGCAGTGTAATAGCACTGATGAAATACAGCGCAAGCAGAACAGGAGCTATATCAAACAACAGGACGCCGCCGGTATTTTTGTGCCAGATCCACTCCGGACCTGCCTTGAAATAGACCAGAAGCATCGTTATTGCGCCCAAGATGCGCACGCAGGTCCAAACAGCTCCCGGGTTGAACAGTTGCACAAAACGATTATCAATCCGGCGTAAGGGGCCGAAACTCGACACGATAACGGTAATGACTGAGGGAATGACGGCAACGCCGACCGCTACCGCTAGCATGTAGGGCGCAATCAACGCATTTACACTGTCGATAAAATGTCCGATTGGGACGGTTAGCCTTCCGCTGATTTCTATGGGCATCATAAACAGCATAATGCCGATGAGTGATGGAATCAGAAAGCGCAGCTTTCTTGTGAGGGAAATATCTTGGTGATCTGTGTCGCTTGAAATATCCAGATTGCCTATATCATTGGCGATCCGGGGCGTTATTGATTGACGAGGTTCCATCGGTTTTCCTCTTATTTTTTTTGTTTCAGGTAATTTGCCGTTCAGGAGCTATTGGATTTCTAAGGTGTCATGAAGATTTATATGGTGGTTATGAGTGTGTCTTGTGATTTTCTAAGCAGTGATTCATGTTTTTCACACGCTCTGGAGTGAATGGCAGCTCCATAGTTGGAAATTGCGCAATTCAATCGTAGGTGGTTGTTGTAATGAATGATTTTACTCATTGAAATCGGCAGGGGAATATTGAAAAAATTATGTGAACATCAGGTTTTCGTTAAGCGCCCCGAGCGTTTCCGCTTCGGTTCCGGCTGGCGAGGACTGTCCGTAGGTCGATTATTTTTTCATCACCTCGGATAAGCAGCGCGTGATTTGCTACGGCTTCCAAGGACTCGAGGTCAAGACGCGGAACCTCGACTCACTGGAGCGAGAGGGCACCATGCATCACGCCCAATGTGGCAGGCAGTCAGCAAGTCCAGTGCCTCGATCTAAATGGGCTGCTGTTCTCCGCTTACGGGGGCGGATAACGGTATTCACCTGCCAGGGGAGACGAGCCTGATGGGTTTAGTCGGTCTGATGGCGCTCTCCGGTTGCGCCGTTGGATGCTCGGGATGGTGCATTTCGTGCCTTGTCACGCCGTCGGTCCGACCCAGAGGCTGGAATGCGTCAGGACCCTCGATCAGTATGAGGCGTCCTATACAGGCCTTTTCATATTTTTCAGTACAACGACTTGCTGCGGACCGGTCAAAACTATTGGCTGTCGGCCGATCCGCCTTGCAGACTGGTCTATGAGGCTTGGTGTCATAGTCATGGCAATGGAGCGGAAATGAACGCCGCCTACGCAATTGATTTTTCTCTGGCATAGCAATCGGCGAATCCGAGAAGGGCTTTGATCACCAACACAACAACTGGCGCCAGGGGCGGGAGTCCGCCGTTATGCCGGATTGCCTATGTAGTTGAGCGCCTACCTAGAGCTAGGGAACGCGTCTCTCGCAACCGCCAAGCTGCCGACACAAGATAGCTGCGGGAGACGCGTGTTCGGAGAGCAGGCTGGAGAGCCCAGCCTGCGGCTTTCATTGAATCACGTGGGTCCAAGGTGCGTGGTGAGGGCCCCACATGCCTTCATTTTCATTGACGTGGGGTCGCGTTGACGGTATCGGCGGGTTTCTTCACGGAGGTGCTCGAACGAATAATAGTCGTCGCGATAGAGTCCGTCGCTGGCGCACACAGGTGCCCTGGGCTGTTGTCTCTCAGCAGCCAGATTGGTTGTCCGAGTTGGCGGCCAGGGGCGTCCTGAGGGGTGATATCTGGCGTTCCAAGCGGCAGCTTGCTCACGGTTCGTCGGGAACCTCTGCAATCCCGCGGGCAGGGGGGGAAGCTCCAGAGTGTCCGAGATTCTTCGGCCAACAATGCAGGTGCGAGCTCAGTAGTTAGGACTTGGTGCATCGACTCCATTTCCTTATAGCCAGACCAGGCTGTGCCGATGCCCATGACGCCAGCATCACGCACGTTGATCAGCAACGTCGCATGGCGCTTGTTCTAGCGGATAGCGTGGTTTCACGCGGTACCGTCCAACTTGCTGGCGAACTGCGAAACCGAGATGCACCTGCTTTCCATGATCGTCTTATTCCGCTAGGGGCAGCGATTGCAGAGCGACGCGAGCAGCAGCTAGATCCCAGGCCGCAGTGCCGACGCTCTTGAATACAGCTGGTCGAGTGGTGTCGATCTCTCCGCGCAGCGCGGCAGCGAGCGAGCCGACGCGTGCCCAATCGATTTCCGCGCGCAGGAAATCACCTGCCTCGTGGCGAGCGCCAGCAGGATCGTCGGCAAAGAGGTCACTTCCATCCAGCGTAACTTTCCCCAGTTCGGCCATTTCGGGCTTGAAGGCGCCTACACCGATGATTAGACGACCGGGTCGCGCAGGTTCGTTGTAAACAGGTTCGGTGCTGGTGGTTACGGTGATGACAACGTCTACATCTATGGGTAGCTCAGAGACGCTGGGCTCAAGGTGCTCATGCAGTTGGCGACCGCTGGTGCAGAAGTCCGATGAGGCTTGATCATCCTGGCCCCGTACCCACACCTTGCATTGTGGGTAGAGCGCGTTGATGGCCTGTACGTGATATCGCGCCTGTGCGCCAGTGCCGATGAGTAGGATGGCGTTCGGAGCCCGCTTAAGTAGTGTGCGTATCGCGAGCAAAGTAACTGCGGCGGTACGTCGGCCGGTCAGCTCCGGGCCATCTAGCAGGCATATGATCTTGCCGGTTATGGAGTCGCATACGGTCACTGTGCCGTGAATTGTCGGCAGTTGTCGTTGGACATTGGACGGCTGTACGTTGACCAGCTTGTGAATGCCGATGTCCGGAGCGGTAGCCGGCATGCTCAGAAGAACACCGCCATCGCCAAGCGGGACGACCATACGCTCGGGGCTGAGAATGGTGCCAGCATCCAGCTCTGCTGCCGCTTGCGCGATGCTGTCGACTAGCTTGTTGAAGTCCAGCAGCTCAGCAGTGCGGGTCCGATCACAGACCACAATCGAAGCATCATTGTTGGCTGTGGCAATAGGGGGCAAGGTACTCATGGTCTTACTCCAAGTTTGGTGGGCGAAAGTAGTAAGAGGCGGATGTCAGGCAAGAATCTGTCGGCGCGTGGATGCAGTGGAGCGCGCAAAGAACTTTTCTGGCGGCGCGACCTCCAGGAGTTCCCCTTGATCCATGAACCGCACAGCGTCAGAGACTTGGCGGGCGATTATTGTCTCGTGGGTACCGTAAACCATCGTCACCCCTCGCTGGCGAGCGCCTTCATGGCTAAAAGCATCTCTCCAACCTCTTTGGGGTCGATTCCACTGGTGGGGGGTGGAAGAACATCACCGGGCCCTTCATCGCCAGAGCCCGGGCATGGGTTACTCGCTGCTGTTGGCTGCCGGACAATTAGTTGGGGCCGGCATCTGCCTCGTGGTTGCAGCCGGCCTTTTCCAGTCGGTGGCTCGAACAACAGGAATTGGGGGGCGTTGTCTCCCTGTTTGTTGATCAGCCTATGAGCAACCACTTCGGATGCGCTGAAGCCACCTAGCCTGTCTTGCACTGGAGCGGCAAAAGCGGTCGGAGTGTCTTCGTAACCAGTCAACGAGGAGCCGAGCACGGATATCTTGACGAGTCCTTTCGTGATATCGCCTTTGGTGAAGCTGACACGCTTGCCGGAGAGAGCGGCGGGAGAGGAGGAGGCACGAGAGAGTTTAACGGTCAGTTTGTGGTCGCTGTCGTAATAGCTGGACGGGGGGGGCGCCTGCTCTCCGCGCAAGGGGGAGTAACCAAGGTTGACCACAAGCAGATCCATACGGCCCTGCTGTAACTCCGGCAGACGAGCTTCGATCGAGGTGGGCTTGGCCTTAACATCGACGCCCAGATGCCTGATGACGGCCTGACAGAGGTAGATGTCGTAGCTCTCCACGGAATACCTGGCTACGTCGGTTATGCCTAATGGCTCGAAAGCGCCGAGAACGCCGCACTCCATCGTGCTGCGGGCTTTCACGCCTTCTAGTCCGTCAGCCCATGCTGGTTCGGCCGGTATGGTGTGTGCAATGTCGGATAGGGTCATTTTCATTTTGTTGTTCATCGGAGTCTCCTAAATGCCCTCATGGAGAAGACTAACTGGTTTGATGAAATGACCATATGAGCAGTAGCCGGTCTCGACGATATGCAAAAAATCTGGACTGCTGGCGTTTTTGGTCTTATTTCGATCCGCTTTTGGTTATGCTATGCTCGGGTCTGGGCTTTTTCAACCACATTTTGTTTTTGGTCGCTCTATTCGGTTTTCAGCGCAACCAATTTAGTGCGAGATTCACCAAAGTGGTCACAGGGCGTGTGGTTTAGGTTTTTGAGCCCTACGTGCACAAAGTGGTTAGGTGGCTAATAGAGGGAGTAGATGGCTATGCAACTTGATTTTCGACCCAAGCAGATCTACGAGCAGGTCGCTGACCAAATCCGAGCGGGAATCAGCAGCGGAACCTACCTACCTGGCTCGCGACTACCTTCTGAACGTGACCTTGCGCATCGCCTTAAAGTGAGCCGCCCAGCTGTCAGGGAAGCTATCGGGGCCCTGCAGAACGAGGGAATGGTGGTAACTCGACATGGCTCGGGCACATATGTGGCTGATCAAGTAGATGATGGGCCAATTATTCCGATCAGATCTCACGCGGAAGCCGATTTCAGCCCCAACAGCACACTCGAAGTCCGGCTTCTTATTGAGCCAGCCATTGCACGTCTGGCTGCCCGTCGGGCAAAACGGGACGAGCTGGCCGAGAGTTATCTAGCTCAGATGGCGAGCGTGAAGGACATCAACGACGCCAGGCAGCAAGAATTGTGGAGCGAGTGCGATCGCCTCTTTCACCGCCAGTTAGCACTCATGACCGAGGATGCGCTCATCGTCAAAATTGCGGACGAGGTTGAGAAAAGTATGGCGCAGCCACTTTGGAACCGTTTGCGTGATGACGGCATCTACGACCCCGAGCGGATTCAGCTCTATGTCGCGGAGCATCGGCTGATCTACGAATCGATCATCTCGGGTGACGAGAATGCTGCGGCGCTTTATGTCGAGGGACACCTCAAGCGCGTTCAGCGAGACATTAATGCTCGAGAGTGAACCTAAGGATGGTCTGAAAAAGTCAGCCTTCGAAAAATACGCCCCAGCAACTATGCGGGCTACAGGGTGGTCGCTTCGCAAATTCAGGGCTTTTTCAGAGTTTCCCTAAATTTCACGTTGCTGCGTGAAGGACTTGGCCGGAGGCCGCAATAGCTGCAGCTTGCCTGCTCGTATCGCGATTCACTGATGACAAGCTCGCCTGCTAGCTAGCGTAGCGAGAAAGTCTCGCTGTGACTCTGGGCGGCATCTATCTATCCTGCCAGGTGGACGCCTACCGCCTATTTTTGATGTCCCTGTGCTGGTGGCGTCGACAAATGACGACACGCCTCCCACCGCTTTGGCAGCGCAAAGGGCGCTATCAGTTGTGCAGCATTTTTAGCCAGTCCGCGAACGCCTGTGCAGTTCGTGGTTGCCCCGGATTTTGCTAATTATGTCTGGTGGTCAAAAAGTGGTGCGGCCGCTAGCAGAGTGTACGTGTAACTCAGTATTTACGGCTCAATCAGGTCTCATATCGTCGAATCCATCAGCGGGTCGCTACTAGCCATCTTTGAGTGGGAGCCGATTCGCATGTGCTGCCGGCTTTGTTGGGGGAAATCTGGGGGAATTGCTCCCCCAAAACATGGTGCGTCATGCTTAATTCTGTTGCATGGATGTTCTTTTAAATCAGTAGCTTGGTTGTGGGGTCTTTGAAAATATGGTGTAGATATTGGATTCGAAATCCGTTCAGATCGGACGAGCAGGTTGGGGGGGCGTGGGCAATTTGGCGTGAAAACGATTCAGCTGCGAGCCTGGCTTAGGAAGGGCAGATCGGTGCGAGCTGGCTGAGACTCGCAATTGGGAGCGTTTTGAGTGCTTCTGCCGGAAAAGAAGTTGGCCGCGGCGGTTCTGAATTTCTGCAGAGCTCGCCTATTCAAGGTCTACAGATCACCGACCGTATGGGGCGCTGGATTGGCCTAGCTGACGGCATTCGCATTTCAGAGCGCTGGTATATGGCCGGCTATCCAGGATATCTGAAGGGATGCCCTGGCTTGAAACGACCCCCGAAACGGCCCCCAGATCTATATGGGATACCCTGATAGGGCTGGAGGCTGCGGAAATACTGGAGCGCGAAGGGAAATCGAATCGTCTAGTAAATACGCGTGCTCTGCGGTGTTTTAAAGTTCGGGCATACAGGTGGGCATACAGGGTGCTGGTTGCTGAGCTGTGAGCCCCCCCGCAGTCGGGGTTCGCCAAGCTCCTCGAGTAGACATCACAAGCCCAATCGATAAGACTCCAGCTATCTAGGGTTGAGCGTGTGAAGCGCCGACTTGGGTTACGTCGCGCTGGTCAATCTGAAATGAGCAGCTCGCTTGCAAGGAGTCGTTGTCAAGATATCTATCGCTCAGCATTTCACAGTATTCGTACTCGCCGCGGGCGCTGGGAGCATGTCGACCTGGACGCGGGGCTTTGGGACATCCCGGCAGAACTTGTGAAGAAAGACGCCGGCACCTAGTGCCGCTCCCGCCAAGGGCTGTTGAGTTGCTGCAGGCCCTCGTGTGCATCAAACCGCTGCCGGCCGCGGTGGATATAGACTGAGGAGCCCCGAAGAGGCTCCTCAGGGCTCTATGACAGGTCGGCGACCTCCCGCTCGATCATACGTTTGATGTGCTCTTCGCTGCCGATCATGGTTTCACCGTCCTGACGCAGCGATTTAAGCAATCCCACCATCATCGCCAGCAGCACGAAGGAAAAGGGCAGGGCCCCGGCGATCGACGCCGCCTGCAGCGACTTCATGGCCTGGTCTCCGCCAAGGAGTAGCAGGATCAGCGTCACTCCACCCAGTACCGAGCCCCATATGATGCGCTGCTGCACCGGCGGGCGTCGGCCGAACGCCAGCAGTCGGCCCAGCACCAGGGTGCCGGAGTCGGCGGAGGTGACGAAGAAGATCACCACCACAACCAGAGCCGCAGCCTTGGCCAGGGTGGCCAGGGTGCCCGGCGTCAGCACGTCGAAGATGTTGTAGAAGGCACCGGCATAGTCCCAGCGGTTGACGGCAGCATCGTAGATACTCATGTCGACGCCGTAGATGGCTTCGTGAATGCCCGCAGAACCCAGCACGCCGAACCAGACAAGAGCCACCAGCGAAGGAATGAACATGACGCCGAACATGAACTCGCGGATGGTGCGACCGCGCGATATGCGCGCGATGAACATGCCGACGAAACCGGCCCAGGCAATCCACCAGCCCCAGTAGAAGATGGTCCAGCCACCCTGCCAGACGCGTTCTTCTGGGCTGCGCGCGGTCCAGAGCGTCATGGACACCGCGTCGGAAAGGTAGTCCCCGAATGCGGTGATAGTGCTGGCGATCAGGTAGTTGGCGTCGCTGGCCAGCATGAAGTAGCTCAGGATAGCGATGCAGATCCAGGAGTTCGCCGTGGACAGTGCCTTGATGCCCTTGGCGACCCCGCTGGTCGCCGAGGCAGTAGCGGAAACGGTGATGATGGCAATCGACAGCACGGTGACGGTTTGGGATTTTTCCGCCAGCAGGCCCAGCGAAATCAGCCCTGCCGAGATCTGCTCGACCCCTAGTCCGAGCGTTGTGGCGATACCGAAGATGGTGCCGAACACGGTCAGGATGTCCACGGCATGGCCGATCGGGCCGTAGATCCGATTACCGATCAGCGGATATAGCGCCGAGCGCATCGACAGTGGCAGGCCTTTGCGGAACGCGAAGTAGGCCAGCGAGACGCCGACGATGCCGTACATGGCCCAGGCGACAGTGCCCCAATGGAAGATGGTCAGTTTGATACCACCGGCAGCCGCTTCGGCTACCAAGTCACTCGGCACCGGAAATCCTGCGTCACCGGGCCCCAAGCCCTGTGCCAGCGCGGCTTGCTTAGCTTCGAAGAAGGCAACGACGGCAGATTTAACCTCATGACTGAGGAAGGGATTGCCGCCGCTCCAGCCGCTGGCGAAATGAATCATCGGCTCGGAAACCCCAAAGAACAGCAAGGCGGCGCCCGTGCCGCAACTGAACAGCATCGAGAACCAGGCGAAATTGCTGAACTCGGGTCTTTCCTCATCTTGGCCGAGGCGTATTCGGCCAACCCGGGAGAAGGTGATGTACAGGCAGACCGCGAAGGCCAGGAACATCATCACCACGTAGTACCAGCCCAGGGTGCTTTCGATCCAGGTCTTTAGCCCAAGGAACTGTTCGCTAGCCGTCTTGCCAAGCAAAATCGCATAGAGCATGAAGAACACGATCATGGTGATGGCGGTTATGCCAAGTGTGGGGTTCAATCCTTTTAATATGCCCCTCTGCTCGATAAGCGCATCTAGATGTTCGTTGGGGAGCATGGAGTTCTCTCGTCAGAATGTGTTGGGTGAGTTTTTCTGATTAGCAATTATTTTCAGCTGCTACCGCCAGCGGTCCCACACGAGCAGACAGGGAGACGAAAAATATGAACCTACCTGCAGTTCATCGACTCGGTTGGCCGGAGAAACGTCGCATTGTGATCCCCACCCAGTTTGCATTGGCGTGGGCTGAGCTTCATCGCTAATTGGGCGAGCTGATCTGCTGCTCACAATGAGCAGTGCTCGGGTAACGCGCGCCGGGCGCTTGGCCCGGCGCGCGATCAGCGGATTACAGCTTCAGGTGCTTGATCACCGCGGTCTTGCCATCCTGGCCGTCGAAGGTGGTCACGCCCGCCAGCCAGATATCCAACCACTGGGGGTTCTCGGCGATCCATTTCTTGGCCGCCTCTACCGCCGGCTCCTTGTCCATGATGCGCTCCATCATGTGCGATTCCATCGGGATGTCGAACTTCATGTTGCTCACCAGTTTGGCGGCGTTCGGGCAGCGGGTCCGGTAGTCGTTGGCCATCACCGTGTGCACCTTGGCTGCGCCGCCGTCCGGGCCCCAAAGGTCATCGGCGCCGCTGAGGTAGGTCATGTCGAACTGCAGGTTCATCGGGTGCGGGGCCCAGCCGAGGAAGACGATCGGCTCCTGCTTGCGGACGGCCCGTGCGACCTGCAGGCGCATGGCGGTCTCGCTAGACTCCACCAGCTCGAAGTCACCGAGGTCGTAGCGGTTCTCTTCGATCATGGTCTTGATCAGCTGGTTGCCGCCGGCGCCGGACTCGATGCCGTAGATCTTTCCCTTGAGCTGGTCTTTGTAGCGGGCGATGTCGCTCATGTCCTTGAGGCCGTCGGCAGCCAGGTAGCTCGGCACCGCCAGGGTGAACTTGGCGCCGACCAGATTGGGCTCCTCCACCAGGGTGACGCTGTTGTTGGCGATCGCGGGCTGGAACAGCGGGTCGGAAGCCGGCGACCAGTAGTCGAGGAAGAAGTCGACATCCTTCTTCTGCACCGAGACCAGGATGATCGGCAGGCTCAGGGTGGAGACCTTCGCCTGGTAGCCCAGGCCCTCGGCCACTGCCATGGTCAGGCCGTTGATCGCGCCGTTGTCCACCCAGCCGACGTCGGCCATGCGCAGGGTCTGGCAAGAGGGGGCCTCCTGGGCCCAGGACTGGCTGGCGCCGAGGGTCAGGGCAAGAGCCACCAAAGCAGTACGATTCGTTCTATTCATTTTTCGTCTCGTCAGGTTCAGGTTGTGGCAGAAGTGTCGAACGGCGCTCCCGGCGCGGCTGCCGCATAGCCGCTGGGGTCAGCGGACTTGCGGTCTTCGGGCCTTTCCGTTCAGGTGCCAGGTTGGCATTGCGGTCCGGCTGTCCATGGGGGCACTCGGTCGGAGTCGGGGGCAGAGCAAGACTGCGGCCAGGCCGGGTGGCTGACAAACGATCTATTCGACCGCTAAGGCCAAGCTCAGCTAATGCCTGGCTTTTTCATAGATCGCCTCCCGCGCCGCACCGTCCCTGTGCGGCCCCGGGCTTGAGCGCTCTACGGCGGTCTGTGCCGTGTCCGAGCGGGCTCAGAGGTGCACGTAGAGATCCTCGCCCTCGATGCTGACCGCATAGGTCTTGGCCTTGATGCTGCGGTCGACGATGAACTCGCCGGTCTTGATTTCGAATTCCCAGCCGTGCCAGGCGCAGCGCACCAGATCATCCTTCTGACCGTAGATGAATTCGTAGTGCGCGGTGTCCTGCGTGGTACCGCACTGCGGCCCCTCGCACAGCGCCGCGCCGCGGTGCGGGCAGACGTTGAGCATGGCGTGGTAATCGCCGCCGACGTTGAAGATGCCGACCGGCAGGTTGCCGAGCTTGACGATCTTCTGCTGGCCGCTGGCGACTTCATGGGTCTTGCAGGCCAGTACTTTCTTCGCATTCATGGGCTTCTCCTCTCTATCAGGCGGTCTTGGCCAGGGGCTGGGTTAGGCGCGAATACACCTTCAGGGCGTTGCCGCCGAGGATGCTGTCGCGCCACTGCGGCGGGATGTGCAGGGATTCGACACTGTCGTAGTCCCAGTGCGGGTAGTCGGAGGCGAACAGCAGGGTGTTCTCGCCGTCCATCGCCTCGAGAATCGCCCACAGGTGCTCGACCTTGGTGCCAGGTTGCTCCAGCGGCTGGGTGGTGAAGCGGATGTTGCGCTTGAAGTACTCGCTGGGCAGCATCTTCAGCCACGGCGTCTCCTTGCGCAGTGCCTTGTAGTTGGCGTCCAGGCGCCAGAGCACGCTGGGCACCCAGGCCACGCCACACTCGATGACCACGAAGTACAGGTCCGGCCATTTCTCGAATACGCCCTGGGCGATCATGCTGGCCACGTGGGTCATGGCCGATTGCGGCAGCAGCGCATGGGTCTCCCAGAAATAAGTGGTCGGGCCGGCGCCGATTGGGTTGCTGTTGACTCCGCCCTGGCCGCCAAGGTGGATGGCGAAGGGCAGGCCCATCTCCGCGCAGGCCTCGTAGATGGGGTGGTAGAAGGGGTCGCCATAGGGCCGCTGGGCGCCATGGGAAGCCAGCACCTGGACGATGTCCGGGTGGCCGCCGAGGCGGCGGATTTCCGCGGCCGCGCCGTGTGGGTCGGTCGGGCTGATCAGCAGCGAGCCCTTGAAGCGCCGGTCCTTCGGCAGCCAGTAGTCGACCATCCAGTCGTTGTAAGCGCGCACCAGCGCCGCGGCATAGTGCGGATTGGCCAGGGTCGAGGCCTCCAGAGCCTCGTCGCCGGTGAGGATGGCATAGTCGATGTTGTAACGATCGAGATGCTTCTCCTTCATGATGCTGTAGTGCTCGTCCTGGGTCGCCGGGTTAATGTCAGCGCGCTTGAAGCCTTCTGGATGCAGCCAGGGGCGATGCCCATGGGGGAAGGCGCCAACCGGACCGGGCTGTTCGCCGCGGATGAAGAAGTCCTTGAAGATTCCGTCCATGTAGGGGAGCAGCACCTCCGCTGACATCCAGTAGTTGTGGCAATCGCAATCGATGATCGTGGTCATCTTTCAGGCTCCTGTGGTGATGCGTGGCGGTGGGTCGAGGCCGACCCCTGCCACCACGGCTGGGTGATGGCTGCCATCCTATGGGCCTTAATTTAATTTTTATAATGAATTAAAAATGCCGTATAAAAGCAGAATTACGATTGATTGTTTGGTCTGGGATGCCGCGAATGAAAATCGAGTTTCTGGATACCTTCGCCGACCTGGTGGAGACGCGTAACTTCAATCGCACCGCCGAGCGTCTGTCCGTCACCCAGTCGACGGTGAGCATGCGCATCCGCAGCCTTGAGGAGGCGATCGGTGCCCAGCTGTTCATCCGCGGCCGCGCCGGCGCCGAGCTGACCGCCGAAGGCCGGCGCTTCGAGAGCTACGCGGCCAACCTGCGCCTGTGCTGGAACCAAGCGCGCCAGGACATCAGCATGCCGCGCAACTACCACGGGCGCCTGCGCATCGCCACCCAGGTGAGCCTGTGGCAACGGCTGATCAGCAAATGGGTGTTCTGGCTGCGCCAGGAGTTCCCCAAGACGGCCATCCATGTCGAGGCCGACTACTCCAAGACCATGATCGACGAGCTGAGCTTCGGCAACCTGGACATCGCGGTGATCTACACCCCGCAGTACCGTCCCGAGCTGGAGATCCAGCACCTGTTCAACGAGCGTTTTGTGATGGTCGCCTCGCAGCCGCAGTCGCTCGCCGAGGTCAGCGTGGAAAGCTACGTGCTGGTCGCCATCTGCCCGCACTTCGTGGCCCGTCACGGCGAGCTGCTGCCGCAGTTGCAGCTGGCGCCGGTGTCCATGGGCCTGGGGGTGATGAGCGTGGAGTATCTGCGCGGCCGCGGCGGGGCGGCCTACCTGCCGGCCGACTTGGCGCAGCAGTACATCGACAGCGGCGACTTCTTTCTGGTGGCCGACGCGCCGCAGATCGAGCAGCCGGTGTTCGTCTCCTTCCTCAGCAAGAACCGCCATCGCCCGCAGATCGGCAAGGCGCTTAAGGCCCTGCGTCTGATCGCCCTCGATTAAACGTGGCGCGCGATAGCGATATTAATCGTGCATAGCGATTAATATCGCTAAAACAACCGATCGCCATGATTGATAGGCTCTTCTCTACCCACTGCCGGCCAGCCGCCGCACGGCAGACGCAGAAGAGGCCTGTCCACCATGAAGAGCCTATCGATAGACCCCGCCCAGCTAGCTGTGCTGCCGCTCTGGCCTGCCAGCGAGTTGGAGGTGCGCTGTATCCAGATCACCCAGGAAACTCACGACGTCGCCTCCTTCTGTTTCACCGCGACCCAGCCGATGCTGTTCACTTTCAAGCCGGGCCAGTACGTCAGCCTCATGGTGGAGATCGATGGGCGCCAGGAAGTGCGCTGTTACTCCATTTCCACGCCGCCCTCGCGGCCCTACAACTTCTCCATCACGGTGAAGAAGGTTCCCGGCGGCCTGGTTTCCAACTGGTTGCACGAGCACTTGCATGAAGGCGACTGCCTCCGGGTGCAGGGACCCCAGGGCGGCTTCAATATCATCGATCAACCCTGCGACAAGGCCCTGCTGCTCTCTGGTGGCAGCGGCATCACCCCGCTGATGTCGATGACTCGCTGGCTGTACGACATCGCCGCCGATGTCGATGTGCATTTCGTCCACAGCGCCCGTACCCCGGACGACATCATCTATCACCAGGAACTGCAGGCCATCGATGCGCGCACCCCGAATTTCCGCCTGTCGCTGGTCTGCGAGGGCAGCCTGAGCGGGGCGACCTGGTCGGGCTACCGCGGTTTCCTCGACGCCGCCATGTTGCAGCAGATGGTCCCCGATCTGTTCGAGCGCACCGTCTATGTGTGTGGCCCGGAAAGCTACATGCGCGCCGTGCGCGGCATTCTCCAGACCCTGGACTTTCCCATGCAGCACTATTTCGAGGAGAGCTTCGGTGGTTCCGTGGCGAATGCCCCGGCCCCGACTTCGACCGGCGCGGGCGATTGCGCCGCGCACCAGGTGAGCTTCAGCCGCGCCGGCAAGTGCGTCAGTGGCATCGCCGAAGAAACCATCCTCGACATCGCCGGTAAGCACGGCCTATGGATTCCCTCCGCCTGCCGCATGGGGTTTTGCGGGGCCTGCAAACTGCGCAGGGTCAGTGGCGAAGTGCGCATGAACCACAGTGGTGGCATCAGCGACGCCGAGATCAGCGATGGCTACGTTCTGGCCTGTTGCAGCTATGCAGAAGGCGACGTGGAGTTCGACTATTGAGATCCGTCGGGCGTCGCGAGCACCCGGCTATGTGCGAGGAAACAGATATGCAGCAGGCCCTGCGGGTTGAGAATCTAAGCGTCTCCTACGCCGGTCGCTACGCCGTCGAGGATGCCAGTGTGCGTATCGAAGCGGGGTTGCTGGTCGGCATCATCGGACCCAACGGCGCGGGCAAGTCGACCCTGCTCAAGGCCATACTCGAGCTGATTCCCCGTGACCACGGCCACGTAGAGATTTGCGGCCGACCGTTGCAGCAGTCCCGCCGCACGGTCGCCTATGTGCCACAGCGTAGCGAGATCGATTGGCAGTTTCCGATCAACGTGCTGGATACCGTGCTACTTGGCACCTACCCCAACCTTGGTTGGTTCAACAAGCCCGGGCGCCATGAACGGCAGATGGCGTTGGAATGCCTGCGCCGGGTTGGCATGCAGGACTTCGCCCAGCGCCAGATCGGCGAGCTGTCCGGCGGCCAACAGCAGCGGGTGTTCCTCGCCAGGGCACTGGCACAGCACGCCGACCTGTATCTGTTGGACGAGCCCTTCGTCGGCATCGACGCGCTCAGCGAGCGCACCATCGTCGGCATTCTCCAGTCCCTGCGCGACGCGGGCAAGACGGTACTGGTGGTGCATCACGACTTGAGCAAGGCCACCGAGTACTTCGACCGGCTGATCCTGATCAACAAACGCATCCTCAACTACGGCGCCGCCGCCGAGGTGTGCACCCCGGATGCCCTGACCAAGGCCTACCTGGGCGACTTGCCGTTCACCCATCAACCGGGAGTGGCCTGCTGATGACCTTCCTTCAAGCCGTTGTGGAATATGACTTCCTGCAGAAGGCCCTGCTGACCTCGGCCATGGTTGGCATCATCTGCGGGGTGATTGGCTGCTTCATTATCCTGCGCGGCATGGCGCTGATGGGCGATGCGATCTCTCACGCGGTGCTGCCCGGGGTGGCCCTGTCGTACATGCTGGGTATCAACCTGCTGATCGGTGCGGTGTTTTCCGGCCTGTTCACCGCCATCGCCATCGGCTACGTCAGCCAGCACAGCCGGATCAAGCATGACGTGTCGATCGGCGTGATGTTCACCGCCGCGTTCGCCTTGGGCATCATCCTGATTACCCTGCAGAAGAGCAGCACCGACCTCTACCACATTCTCTTCGGCAACGTCCTGGCGGTGCGTCCAGAGGAAATGTGGATCACCCTGATCATCGGCGCCCTGGTGCTGGCCATGATCTTCCTGTTCTACAAGGAACTGTTGGTCAGCACTTTCGATGCCACCATGGCCGCCGCCTACGGCCTGCCAGTCAAGCTGATCCACTACTTCCTCATGACCCTGCTGACCCTGGTCACAGTGGCCTCGTTGCAGACGGTCGGCATCGTCCTGGTTGTCGCCATGCTAATCACCCCGGCGGCCACCGCCTACCTGCTGACCAGCCGTCTATCACTGATGATCTTCTGGGCCGCAGGCCTGGGTCTGGTCTCGGCCTTCAGCGGTATCTACCTGAGCTTCACCTACAACCTGGCCTCGGGCGCGACCATCGTCATGACCTCGACCCTGTTGTTCCTCACCGCCTTGCTTCTATCCCCCAGCCAGGGCCTGATCTGGCGCGGCCTGCAGACCCGGCGTCGGCGCCATCAGGCGCCATGCGCCGCCGGCCCCGCCAACAACCCTGAAAACGCCATGATCAAGCATGAGGTGACCCCATGATCAGAACCCTTCTACTCATCGCCCTCGGCCTGTTCGGGCCTTGGTTTGCGCCGGTCTGGGCCGAAAGCGGCGCCAAGCTCAAGGTGGTCACCACCTATTCGATCCTCTACGACATCGTGCGCAACGTCGGCGGCGAGCGGGTGGATATCCATAGCCTGGCGCCGGTGGGCTCCAACCCGCACGAATACGACCCACTGCCATTGGACGTGCAGAAGACCAGCGATGCCGACCTGGTGTTCTACAACGGCCTCAACTTGGAAGCCGGCAATGCCTGGTTCGACAAGCTGCTGGGTACCGCCGGCAAATCCGGCGCTGATGCCCCTGTGTTCCGCATCAGCGCCGGGGTTACCCCGCAGCACCTCACCTCAACCGGCCAGGCCGGCAGCGAAGACCCCCACGCCTGGCTGGATGCGCGCAATGGCATGCAGTATGCGCGCAATGCCCGGGACGCCCTGATCCGGGTCGACCCGGCACATGCCGCGACCTACCAAGCCAATGCCGCGGCCTATATCGCCCAGTTGCAGAAGCTGCACGACAAGGCCTTGGCGGACTTTGCCCAGATTCCGGCCGAGCGCCGCTACCTGGTCACCAGCGAGGGGGCGTTCAAGTATTTCTGCGCCGCCTACGGTTTCGAGGCCGGCTATATCTGGGAGATCAATGCGGAAAATCAGGGCACGCCGCAACAGGTCATCGCTCTGCTCGAGCAGCTCAAGCAGCGCCGGGTGCCGGCCCTGTTCGTCGAGACCAGCATCGACCCGCGCAGCATGCAGATGGTCGCGCGTGAGAGCGGCATTGCCATCGCCGGAAGCCTGTACACCGACTCCTTGGGCCTGCCCGGCACCGCCGGCGACAGCTATGCCGGCATGCTCGAGGCGAACATCGCGACCATTCTGGCCAGCCTGCGCTAGGGCTTCCGGGGGATGCGGCCGGCTGGGGAAACAGTGCTCGGGAAGAGCCTGGGGCATGCGGTGCAGCGACCTTATCGTGCATGGCTATTGCGCTGATTGCGAGTTGTCCCCGACGCTCGACAGCCCTGGCAAGCCGGGCTGTCAGCAGCATCCGCAGCGGTCAGTACGAGGTCTTTTGCTGGGCGCGCAGCGCTCTTCACTGCAAGCAGTCGCCAAGGCGTGAGCGATGCAGCAGATCACCAGCGCCTGCAGTTGCCTGGGGGATATGTCACTGCTCAGGGGGGCGCGGTTACCTGGGGCATCACCAGGGCCGCGGCGGCAATCGATATTTGAGAGGGGTACACGGTGATGGGCATGGGGCGCTGTGGGCGACTCCAGTGGCCTGCCGCGCCTGCCGTCCACTCGCCGCGCCTACGGGCAGCGACCACACCGCTTGGTATAGGGGAGTCATCACTCATGTACGTCGCCGTCAAAGCCGCTTGGGCGCTATTGATGAGTATGGGGCTGCTCATGCTCGGCAATGGCCTGCAGGGCTCGCTCATCGGTCTGCGCGCCACACTGGAGGGATTCTCCACCCAACTCGTCGGGATGCTCATGTCCGCCTACTTCGTGGGCTTCCTGCTGGGCTCCACCCTGACCCCCAGGATCGTTGCCAATGTCGGCCACGTGCGGGTGTTTGCCGCACTGGCTTCGCTGGCTTCGACCATGGTGCTGCTCCACTCGATTTTTGTGGACCCGCTGCTCTGGTTCATCATGCGGGTGATCACCGGCTTCTGCATGGCCGGCCTGTACATAGTGGCCGAAAGCTGGCTCAACGATCTGGCCACCAACCAGACGCGGGGCCAGTTGCTGTCGCTGTATATGGTCATCATGATCGGTGGCATGGCCTGCGGCCAGTTGTTGCTCAACGTCGCCGACCCGGGCGGCTTCAAACTGTTCATTCTGATCTCGGTGCTATTGTCCTTCGCCTTGTTGCCGGTTTTGCTCAGCGTCGCGCCGGCGCCGAGCTTCGCCTCACCGGCGCCCATGGGCCTGCGCCAGCTGTATCTCAGCTCGCCCCTCGGCGTGATTGGCTGCATGGCCGTCGGGCTGTCCAACGGTGCGGTGGTGGGCATGGGGGTGATCTACGCGGAGCTGATCGGTTTTCCGCTCTCCGACATCTCTATGTTCATGGGCCTGATTCTGCTGGGCAGCGTGGTACTGCAATGGCCGATCGGCCATCTGTCCGACAAGCATGATCGGCGCTGGGTCATCCTCGTGGTCACCTTGCTGGCCGCAGTGGTGGCGCTGGTGGCGATAGCCGTATCGCAGCTATCTGCCAATAGTCTGCTGGGCGTGGCGTTCCTATTCGGCGGCCTGTCCTTTCCTATGTATTCGCTGTGCGTGTCGCACACCAACGACAACCTCGAGCCGACACAGATGGTCGCGGCCAGCGGCAGCCTGGTGCTGGCGGTGGGCATAGGCGCGACCTTGGGGCCTTCGACTGCCGCCGCCGTCATGGACCTGATCGGGCCTAACGGCCTGTTCTGGTTTCTGGCGGTGGTGCATGCCGGCGTCGGCGTGTTCGCCCTGTACCGCATGACGCAACGCACCGCGGTGCCACTGGATGAGCAAGGCCATTGTGTTGCCATTCCAGCCACCGCGTCCCAAGTGGCGATGGCCATGGTCCAGGAAACGGCGGTGGGCGATGCGGATGCGGATGCGGATGCGGATGCGGATCGTGCAGTCGACAGCCAGGTCGAGGCAAATATCAGCTGAGCGAGCTGGCGACCTTAACCATCGCGTGCCCGGTTGCCGGTAGCGCTCACTGCCGCCGCCACTTTCCTGCGCGTCCACAGGCGTGCGTGCTTTTGCCGAGAGTCGCCGCATGAGGGCGGGCGCTAGGGGCGCCCTTTGGCCCACGGCATCTTGCGCTTGGACTGCGCGAGGATAGTAAAAGCATGGCCAGGATCCAGTTGAGTGTGCCCGCACTTTCGTAGGCTGGTGACGCCGAAGGCTCGGCCTGTTCAGCCGGGCAATGCGCGCCTTGTAGCTCGCATACGATCCGGGGAACAGTTGTGCCGCAGTCTGCCGATCAGGCGGGTGCACGTCACCTCGGGCGTTTGCTTCAGCCCAGCCACTTCACCGCGAACAGAATCAGCGTGGCGAGAAATACGGTTTCGCTGATCAGCAGGGTCGCCGGGCGCCAACCAACCTCCAGCAGCGACTTCAGCGAGGTCTTCATGCCCAGGGCGGCAATGGCTGTGATCAGGCACCAGCGCGAGACGTCGCTGGCGAACGCCTGCACCTGCGCCGAGGCCACGCCGCTGCTGTTGAGGGCGACGAAGAGCACGAAGAAGATGATGAACAATGGCAGCGGCAAGGCCGGGCGCGGCCCCTCGCTGTGCTTGCGCAGCAGCAGCGACAGGCTGAAGACGATGGGCACCAGCATGGCCACGCGCAGCAGCTTGATCACCGTGGCGCTGTCGCCGGTTTCGTCCGACATGCTGTAGCCGGCACCGACCACCTGGGCCACGTCATGGATAGTGGCGCCGAGGAACACCCCGGCCTGCTGGGCGTCCAGCCCGAGCCATTGGGCGATCGGCGGGTAGGCGATCATGGCGATGGTGCTCAGCGCGGTGACGCTGATCACGGTGAAGATGGTGTTGCGCTCGCTGTCCTTGTTCTGCGGCAGCACCGCGGAGATGGCCAGGGCCGCCGAGGCGCCGCAGATGCCCACGCTGCCGCCGCTGAGAACACCGAAATCCCGCGACTGGCCGAGCAGGCGGGAGAGGAGGATGCCGAAGCTGATGGTCAGGAACACCGCGCCTATCACCACCGCCATCAGCGTGCTGCCCAGCGAGAGGATCTGCTCCAGGGTGATGCGCATGCCGAGCAGCGCCACGCCGATGCGCAGGATGGTGCTGGAGGTGAAACGGATGCCGGCGACCGCGCGCCCCTCCTCGGAGAGAAAGCCCAGGGCCATGCCCAGCAGCAGCGCCATGAGCATCACCGGCGCACCGTAGTGCTCGGAGAGGAAGGCGGCGCTGGCGGCAACCACGGCCGAGGCGATCACGCCCGGCAACAGCAAGGCCAGGCGCTGTTTGCGTTCCATCAGCCAGGAGGTCGGCACCGCCTCATCCTGGGGCTGACTGTGGCTGGGCGGGATCGTGTGGTGCTGCTTGATTGTCATGTGCTCACCTTCCAGCCGGTGGTTGTGACATGACGGGTTTTCGAGGTTGGCAAGTCGTTGTGCTGGAACCAGGCCATGCGGCTCAGCGTTACCACCATAGCGGCGATGGTCGCGCTGGATGCTGGGCCTGGCAGTACCACTTCGAGGCGCCGAGCCAGCAGCCGCAATGGGTGGGGGTAGGGGGTGTCCAGGCGTCTGGTTTTCAACAAAGACATGGCGGCGGTTTCCTTGGTGGTCGCAAGCAAACCTAAGCGCTTTGTGCTTAATTTAAAAATTGATTATATGCATATAACCTACCTGCATAAGCGGTCGATGCCCGTGCGGATAAGCCTGAGGCAATTACAGATCTTCTGCGCTGTTGCCAAGGCGGGCAGCGCCACGGCGGCGGCCGAGTCGATCGCCTTGCCGCAGTCCGCCACCAGTGCCTCGCTGAACGAGTTGGAGGTGATGCTGGCCACCCAGCTGTTCGACCGCGTCGGCCGGCGCTTGTTGCTCAACGACAATGGCCGGCTGCTGCTACCGAAGGCGTAGCAGTTACTCGATGGCGCCAGTCAGATCGAGGAGCATTTCCAGGGTGAGGTCGGCGCGCTGAAGAGCAGGGCGGGTGGGGGCCAGCAGCAACATCGACAACTACATGCTGCCGCAATAGCTGGCGGAGTTTCGACGTATGTGCCCGGAAATTCCAGGTGAATGTGGCCATTTCCAATAGCGCCGCGGTGGTGGCCATGGTGGCCAACTTCGAGGTCGAGATTGGTCTGATCGAAGGGCCCTGTCATGAAGTCGGGTTGACTGTGAGCTCTACTGCCGGAAGCTGCAGCTGGCTGATGAACTTGCTCGCGTAGACGAAGGAAATGCCCAGACTCATCGAGCCCGCCAGCATGTTGCACTGGCATGTATGCCGTTTGCAGGTTAATGACTGGCATCGTACGGAGCACAAGCGAACTCCTATCCTTCTGGGTACCTTGTCTTGTGCTAGCAGGTTCCCGTTTTCATATGCACACACCGTGCTGCCGGTTGCGGTGTAGACCACGAGGCCATTGGGAAGGTCAATGGGGGAAGGGATCGAATCTTTATCGCTGTGTCAGAGCATTAATGGCAAATCAGTAGGTATCCGACGGAATGCCCTGCTTGAAACGGCCCCCAACTTTGTATGGGCAACCCAGATAGGGCTGGAGGCTGCGGAAAAATTGGAGCGGCGAAGGGAATCGAACCCTCGTCATGAGCTTGGGAAGCCTTGCTAAAGGTGAAATCGCGTCTGAAGGTGTTCCTCTGTCACGACACAGTGCAAAGAATTTGCTTAATTCAGTTTCTATGGTTTGACAAGATTATGATTTTAAATAGAAAAATTTAGAGATCTGTCCAATCCATCATCGGCGCCACGGAAAAGCGGCGGGACAGCGCAGGGCGCGTGGTTGCTGGTGTTGAAGCTGATTCTAGAGGCATTGGGCTTGTCGCGTTTCCGCCGTGTTTTCGGGGGTTCTAGGGCGTTCTCTTGAGGCGCTGGTACAAAGTGCCGCCGCAAAGTTCGTTTGTACCGCCGGCCAGGAGGGCGTAACACTGTGGCAACCACGTGCTCCCGAAAGAGCGCGGACGGCTCGCTTCCCTTTTAGTGCGTGGATCCGCATCAAGGAAGAATGGCGTGCGAGTTTACCAAGAGCGCCAGACTTTTGCCCGTCTGCGGGCTATTTGCGGGCTATTCGGGCCTGGGCCACGTGTCGTGAGACCGAGCTGAGTATTTCGAGCGACATAGGCGGCAGCGGGGAAACGGACAATTGCCGCAGGCCGGCGCCAAACTGTAGTGGATCCACTGATCCCGGGGTCGCCAGCACTCGGCAGCCAGAGCCGCCAATCGGGTGGCCCAAGGCGCTGGCGCCGCCGTTGACGTTGACCTTATCGGCTTCCCAGCCCAGTACCTTGCCGACCGCCAGGGCCTGGGCGGCGAAGGCCTCGGCCATGTTCGCGCTCATCAGCAGCACCGCGGCGGCGCCGCCGTTGAGGCTGGAGGCATTGCCGGAGGTGAAGCTGCCGTCCTTCTTGAGCGCGGGCTTGAGCGCGGCCCGGGACTCCGGGGTGGTGTCGGCGCGGGGCTGTTCGTACTGAACGCCGCCCACCTGCTTGGCGTCGAGGCCGGGGAGGCCTTCACCCCGCCTGTGCTGGACTTCCTCAAAGGCTGAGCGAAGGCTGGGAAAAAACGGCGGAGCAGGACTGCTGTCGACCCGAGTAGTGGCCTACAGGTGAGCGCTGGAGTGCCCTTCGGTCGTGGCGCCGGAAAACTGAGCAGGCGCTGAGTCCGGTTCGAGCGCTTCAAGTGCGTGGCAGGGATTGGATCTACCTATTGGGCGACTCTGAACAACTCTGCGTCGAAGTTAGACAGATTCTGTAGCCGCTAGCGGCCGAAAATCCTCATCAAATCGCGCACCGGATGGTGCGCAGTGATCGAGGATTCGCTATGGCCATCAGTGTGTTCGACCTGTTCAAGATCGGTATCGGGCCTTCCAGCTCCCATACCGTCGGCCCCATGCGCGCCGCGGCGCTGTTCGTCGGTGCCCTGCGCGAGCGTCGCCTGCTCGAGCGCGTCGGCCGTGTCGAGGTGCGCCTGTACGGTTCGCTGTCGGCCACCGGCGTCGGTCACGGCAGCGACACCGCGGTGATCATGGGCCTGATGGGCGAGTGGCCCGACAGCATCGACCCGAGCCAGATCGCCCCGCGCGTCGAGGCGCTGCGCGAGAGTGGCCAGCTGCAGCTGGACGGGCGCCTGGCGGTGGCCTTCGACTGGCAGCGCGACATGCTGCTGCTGGAGGAGAACCTGCCGTACCACCCCAATGCCATGACGCTGACGGCGTTCTGCGGCGAAGGCCGCGAGCTGCACAGTGACACCTACTACTCGATCGGCGGCGGCTTCGTGGTCGACGCCGAGCAGGCCGCCGCCGGCCAGCTGGATCAGGACAGCACCCGGCTGCCCTACGACTTTTCCAGCGCCGCCGAGCTGCTCAGCCTGTGCAAGCAGCACGGCCTGCGCGTGTCGCAGCTGATGATGGAGAACGAGAAGGCCTGGCGCAGCGAGGCGGAGATCCGCGCCGGCCTGATGCGCCTGTGGCAGGCCATGCGTGACTGCGTGGACAATGGCCTGAAGCACGAGGGCATCCTGCCCGGCGGCCTCAACGTCAAGCGCCGCGCCGCCAAACTGCACCGCAGCCTGCAGGAGATGAGCAAGCCCAACGTGATCGGCTCGACCCTGAGCGGCATGGAGTGGGTCAACCTGTTCGCCCTGGCGGTGAACGAGGAAAACGCCGCCGGCGGGCGCATGGTCACCGCGCCGACCAACGGCGCGGCGGGGATCATCCCGGCGGTGCTGCACTACTACGTGCGCTTCAGCCCGGCGGTGAGCGAGGCCGACGTGGTCGACTACCTGCTGGCGGCCGCCGCCGTGGGCATCCTGTGCAAGAAGAACGCCTCGATCTCCGGCGCCGAAGTGGGTTGCCAGGGCGAGGTCGGTTCGGCCTGCGCCATGGCCGCCGCGGGCCTGGCGGAGATCCTCGGCGCCACCCCGGAGCAGCTGGAGAATGCCGCCGAGATCGGCCTGGAGCACAACC
This sequence comes from Pseudomonas sp. LPB0260, assembly GCF_013388395.1. Lineage (NCBI taxonomy): Bacteria > Pseudomonadati > Pseudomonadota > Gammaproteobacteria > Pseudomonadales > Pseudomonadaceae > Pseudomonas > Pseudomonas sp. LPB0260. The sequence continues at coordinate 3,099,158 of NZ_CP058247.1, forward strand.
TCGGGCTGACCTGCGACCCGGTCGGCGGCCTGGTCCAGGTGCCGTGCATCGAGCGCAACGCGATCGCTGCGGTGAAGGCGATCAACGCCGCGCAAATGGCCCTGCGCGGCGACGGCGAGCACTTCATCTCGCTCGACCGGGTGATCCGCACCATGCGCGACACCGGTGCCGACATGCACGACAAGTACAAGGAAACCTCGCGCGGTGGCCTGGCGGTCAGCGCGGTCGAGTGTTGAGCCCAGTAATTCATTCGTTAGTGAGCCGCTTGCCGCTCCATTGCCAGGCCGTTACCGAGGAGATATCCCCATGTCCGCTTACCAGGCGCTGAAGCAGCCGGCAGAGGTTGCGATCCAGACGATCGGCTTCATGCTCACCGACGAGTTCAGCCTCATAGCGTTGGCTGCAGTACTGGAGCCGTTGCGCCGCGCCAATCAGTTTTCCGGCAGCAACCTGTATCGCTGGCGCACCCTGACGGTGGATGGCCGGCCGGTGCGGGCCAACAGCGGCATGCTGGTCACGCCGGACGGTGCCGCCACGTCCGAGGACGAGCTGGATGCGTTGATCATCTGCGGAGCGGAAAACATCCAGCGCCGCTGCGACCCAGAGCAGATTCGCCTGCTGCAACGGCTGGCCGATCGAGGCACCCACCTGGGCAGCCTGGGTTCTGGCAGTTGGCTTCTGGCCAATGCCGGTCTGCTGGACGGCTATGAATGCTGCACAAGCTGGGAGTACCGGGTCGACATGCAGGAAGCCTTTCCCGGCGTCGTCCTCAGTAGCCGGCATTTCGTTCTGGATCGTGACCGCTTCACCGCGGGGAATGGCAGCGACGGGGCGGACATGATGCTCCAGCTGATCCTGCGCAGCCATGGCCCTGTGCTGGCGCAGGCGATCGGCGATACCCTGGTGCTGGAGCGCATCCGCAGCGAGCAGGTGCCTCAAAGATTGACGCTACGGCAGACCTTGGGCAGCGCCCAGCCGAAATTGCAGGAGGCGATCGGGTTGATGGAAGCGAATCTCGAGGAGCCCATCGAGTTAGGGCGGCTGGCGAGCTTTGTCGGCCTGTCTCGGCGCCAACTCGAGCGATTGTTCTGCCAGCATCTGCACTGTTCGCCATCGCGTTACTACCTGAAGTTGCGGCTGCTGCAGGCCCGCCAGCTACTGAAGCAGACGAGGCTATCGATACTGGAAGTCGCCACCGGTTGTGGATTCGTATCCCCGCAGCATTTCTCCAAGTGCTATCGCGAGCACTTCGGCGCGGCCCCGAGTCGCGAGCGTCAAAACAGTTCGCCGCGCGCTGCGTTGGCCATGCACTGACCTAATCAACGCCTGGATTTTCTTTAGGCTCGCCCGTGCGACATAGCACCGGCGGGCCTTTTTTTTGTTTTCCGGAAACGCGTGGGGGCGCAACGAATGCCCGGTGCGAGGCAAGCGCGCAGTCGGTGTTTATGTGCATGGATTGGGCCAGATCGCGCCTTGTGCAGGCTCCGTTCCGCTGGGCTCCGAAGGCCATTGTCCGCCGCGTGGCCAGTGCCTGGAGGGCGCTCCAGGCGGGGTAGCGGATCTGACCAATTTCGGGTCGGAAACGTACAAAAACGGCCTGCGGGCATCTGGTGCAATGCTTTCCAACGGCTCGCCAAACCGGCGGACCGAGTCACTGGAAAACAAAAAGGATTCACGCCATGCAAATGCCCAAGACGATCCGGATTCAGAACGGCGAAAAGGTCAAATCCACTTTCTCCGCTCAGGAGTATGTCAACCGCCAGGCCAAACTGCGTGCCCACATGGCAGCGCAGGACATCGACGCCGCGGTATTCACCTCGTACCACAACATCAACTACTACAGCGACTTCCTGTTCTGCTCGTTCGGTCGTCCCTACGCCCTGGTGGTGACCCAGGACGCCGTAGTCAGCATCAGCGCCAACATCGATGGTGGCCAGCCTTGGCGTCGCACCGCCGGTACCGACAACATCGTCTACACCGACTGGCAGCGCGACAACTACTTCGTCGCCATCCAGCAGGCGCTGCCGAAGGCGCGCCGCATCGGCATCGAGTACGACCACATCAACCTGCAGAACCGCGCCAAGCTGGCCGACCGCTACCCGGACGCCGAGCTGGTCGACATCGCCGCCCCGTGCATGGGCATGCGCATGATCAAGTCCGCCGAAGAGCACGAGATGATCCGCCATGGCGCGCGCATCGCCGACATCGGTGGCGCCGCGGTGGTCGAGGCGCTGCGTGACCAGGTGCCGGAGTACGAAGTGGCCCTGCATGCCACCCAGGCCATGGTGCGCGAGATCGCCCGTACCTTCCCGGACGTCGAGCTGATGGACACCTGGACCTGGTTCCAGTCCGGTATCAACACCGACGGCGCACACAACCCGGTGACCACCCGCAAGGTGAACAAAGGCGACATCCTCAGCCTGAACTGCTTCCCGATGATCGCCGGCTACTACACCGCGCTGGAGCGCACCCTGTTCCTCGATCACTGCTCCGACGACCATCTGCGCCTGTGGCTGGCCAACGTCGAGGTGCACGAGGCTGGCCTGAAGCTGATCAAGCCGGGCATGCGCTGCAGCGATATCGCCCGTGAGCTGAACGAGATCTTCCTCAAGCACGACCTGCTGCAGTACCGCACCTTCGGCTACGGCCACTCCTTCGGCACGCTCAGCCACTACTACGGCCGTGAAGCCGGGCTGGAGCTGCGCGAGGACATCGACACGGTTCTCGAGCCGGGCATGGTGGTGTCCATGGAACCGATGATCATGCTGCCGGAAGGTCTGCCGGGCGCCGGTGGCTACCGCGAGCACGACATCCTGATCGTCAACGAGCAGGGCGCGGAGAACATCACCAAGTTCCCGTACGGGCCGGAGAAGAACATCATTCGCAAGTGATGTCCGGCCGGAGCCGTGCCTTCCACGCGGGGCACGGCTCCTCCACCGTCGCCAACAAGGCCGACCGGCCAGGAGGCAACCAGATGAATACATCCAGCCTGTTTTTCGGTGGGGTGTTTTTCGCGGCAGACGGGAAGCGGCGTAGTTGTTTTCAAAAGATTCGTGGAGACCTGCGTCTAGACAAACAGAAAGAGCCAGATAACCGGCTGGTTGTTTCGCGACTCATCCGTAACCACCGCGAGTCGAAGTCCTACGCCTGGCAGTTTGCACGCGATAGTCGCCTCGGCCCGGCATGGAGCAAACCTTCGCAGCGGGTTGATCACCTGTTGCCCAGGCCACCAAAGACGGCGCCGGCTAACAGGGTCCAAGACCACCACACAGGGAAAACCTGACCAAGTCCAATCGATATGCACTCAGTGTGCGGAGTTGTGACGAAACCCATTACCTCACTTGAATGGACGTAGTCGTTTCGTTACTTCGCCAGCAATTATTACAAATACAAGAATGAGGCTTTGAATATGAACTCCTGGGTACTGACGCTCTTCGTGGCGCTCAACATTCTTATGTTCCTGATCGCGGCTGGAACCTATCTGTGCCGCTCCGCCAAAGAAAAAGCCGGACAGAGAGGGTAAGCACAATGGACTTCTATGAACTGTTCAATTGGGGCCTGCTGCTCGTCACCTTCGCGGTAATGATCGGAATCGGCTTCCTCTCCTCGCGCAAGGTCAAGGACAGCGATGAAGGCGGGTTTCTTCTCGCGGGCAGGAGTCTCGGCGCTTTCGTCGGTGCGAGCACCATAGTGGCCACCGGCTTCAGCGGCTGGGGCTTCATGGGGTCGCCGGCGGTGGCTTACGAGTTCGGTGCCATCGAGTTGTTGGGCAACTTCTTTTTCGCTCCGGCAATCATGATCGCGGTGCTGTTCTTCGCCAATCATATGCAGAATCGCGCCATTCACATGGGTAGCAACACCATCCCCGAATACATCGGCCAGATTCATGGCGGCGGTGCCGGCGGGCGACTGCTGCAGGGTGTGGCGGCGTTCATGACCATCATCCTGCTGATGGTGTTCCTGGTCAGCCAGATCAAGGCGGTCGGCATGCTCGGCGCGTCCTGGTTGAATATCGAGATGACCAGCAGCGCCTGGCTGATGATTTCGGTGATCATCCTCTACACCATGCTGGGTGGCCTGGCTGCGGTGGCCTGGACCGACACGGTGATGGTCTGCGGCATGGCCCTGGCGGCGATCGTGATCATGGTGCAGATGTTCACCAGCGTCGATCTGGGGCAGTGGCAGGCCAACCTCAACGCCATCAATCCCAGTCTGCTCAACCCGGAGACCGCAGCGCCCTATGGCCAGAGCAAGGGGTCGGTGTTTCTGGTGTTGCCTTACGCCTTCCTGTTTGCCGCGGTGCTGCCGTACATGGCGATCCGTTTCCTCGCCTTCAAGCCGAACGTGAAGATGCACAAGGTCGGCATCTACGTGGCGATTCTCGGCGCGTTGCTCAGCCTGATCCCGCTGGTTGGTCTGTACATGCGTGCCTTCGGTCCGCAACTGGCCGATCCGGACGGCGCCATGCCGATGTACCTGCAGACGTTCATGCACCCGGCGCTGCAGGGGATCATTACCCTGTTCATCATCTTCGCCATGAAGTCCACCGCCAATTCGATGCTGCACACCGTGGCGTCGGCGACCTCCCATGACCTGCGCCTGGCGCTGAACAAGCATGCCGAGGTGGACTCGCCCCATGCCCTGACCGTCAACCGTGTCGCCGTCGTGGTACTCGGGCTGCTGGGGCTGCTGATGATGATGTATGCGCCGCCGTTCATGCTGTCCTGGCTGGGCATCCTCGGCTCCGGCACCCTGCTGGCGGCGATGATCGGTCCGGTGTTCATCTCCACCTTCTGGCAGGGCAACGTGGCCGGTGCCCTGGTGGCGATGCTGGTCGGTTTCTTCACCAGCGGTGGGCTGCTGCTGAGCACCGACATCGGTTGGGTCGAAGGGCCGCTGATCGGCTGCCTGGCCTCATCGGTAACCTATGTGCTGGTCTCAATGCTGACGCGTGCGCGGGTGTCGGTGCCGCGTCGCGCTCGGTAAGTCTAGGGGGTAGACGAAGCCACGGACTCAACAAAGTCCGTGGCTTTTTTCTGTCTGTGCGCCTGCTATATCGCCTTTAACGCGCTTCGTGGCGGAAATCAGCCAGTCGATCGGCAGCGGCTGGCCCGATCAGCTCAACCAAGCTGCCAATCAGAAGTACTTCAGGTTTAAGCGTAAGGGGTCAGGTTCGCTAGCGTACGCGGTAGCTAATCCAGGGCACTCTGCTTGCGTTCGTCCCGAGGCGAGTGGCCGAACAGGCGGCTGTAGCACTTGGAGAAGTGCGCCGGCGAGGCGAAGCCGCAGGATAGCGAGACATCGCGTACCTGCGCATCGGTGCGCAACAGCAGGTCGCGGGCGCGGTTCAGGCGCAGCTCCAGGTAGTACTGGCTGGGCTTGCGCTCCAGGTACTTGTGGAACAGCCGCTCCAGTTGGCGCACCGACACCTCGTTGAGCTGGGCGAGCTCCTCCAGTTCCAGGGGCTCCTCCAGGTTGGCTTCCATGATCGCGACTATCTGGCTGAGCTTCGGCTGGGCATGCCCGAGCTTCTGCCGCAGCGGCACCCGTTGTTGCTCGCGGGAGCCGCGCATGCGATCGCACAGCAGCAGCTCCGCGGCATGCTCGGCAATCTCCGCGCCACCGGGTTCGCGGGCGATCAGTTGCAGGGTCATGTCCATGGACGCCGTGCCGCCGGAGCAGGTGTAGCGGTTGCGGTCCAGCTCATACAGCTGGTTGGAGATGATGATGCCGGGGAACTTCTCCTTGAGCTGCTCGATGTCCTCCCAGTGAATGGTGCAGCGGTGGCCTTTGAGCAGATCGGCGCTGGCCAGCAGGTGACTGCCGGTGCAGATACCGCCGAGCGGCACATCCTGATGGGCCAGCTTGCGCAGCCAGTTGAGCAGGTTGCGGTCGTGCTTGGCCGGAATCGGGTTGGAGCCCACCACGAACAGGGCGTCCAGCTCCGGGGCATCGGTGATGGAGTGATCCGGCACCACGCACATGCCGTTGCTGGCGCGGACCAGTTCATGGTCCGCGGCGATCAGCAGCGATCGGTACAGCGTGCGCCGCGCCGCCAGGTTGGCCATGCGCAGGGTTTCGATGGCACAGGCAAAGCCGATGGTGGTGAAGTTGGGGGTGAGCAGGAAGCCAAAGGTTTTCACTCGAGCTTCCGGCGCTTCCCTGAGCGGTCTGCCGACCTGCTCCAATGTATTAGACGTTTGCGCCATGCGAGAAACCTCCACTGCAGTAGCTATCGCCTTTGCGCGCAGGGCAGGAGGGCGCAAAGGAGTCTACTGAGGCTCTTGTTGTTCTTGGGCTGCCTGGAACGGCCAGCCAGCAGCCGATTTTACACCCATTCCCGCGTCTACCGATCGTTCCCTGGGGGCTATCTGGAGCCCTTTGTCGCGGCAGTTTCGCCAGGCGGAGGCCCCCGCACTTGCCGGGCAAGCCGAACATATTCGCGTCGGAAATGAACAAACGGCGCCTTGGGCCTTTTCGCACAATCCATCGCAACTAGTCCTACCCATCCAGCTCCCGACCAGGTGCGCCATCTATGGCATTGCGGACGTCGGGAGGGGGATGGGGTTAACCCGTTCGGGCGCAGGGCGGCCCTATACCAACAAGAGCGACTTCAGACTGTCGCAGGAGATCAGCGATGTTCAGCAAACAAGACCAAATCCAGGGCTACGACGACGAACTGCTCGCGGCGATGAACGCCGAAGAGGCCCGTCAGGAGCATCACATCGAGCTGATCGCCTCGGAGAACTACACCAGCAAGCGCATCATGCAGGCTCAGGGCAGCGGCCTGACCAACAAGTACGCCGAAGGCTACCCGGGCAAGCGTTACTACGGTGGTTGCGAGCACGTCGACGTGGTCGAGCAACTGGCCATTGACCGCGCCAAGCAGCTGTTCGGCGCCGATTTCGCCAACGTCCAGCCGCACTCCGGCTCCTCGGCCAACGCCGCCGTCTACCTGGCTCTGCTCAACGCAGGCGACACCATCCTGGGCATGAGCCTGGCCCATGGCGGTCACCTGACCCACGGTTCCAAGGTCAGCTCCTCCGGCAAGCTGTACAACGCCGTGCAGTACGGCATCGACACCGCCACCGGGCTGATCGACTACGACGAAGTCGAGCGCCTGGCCGCCCTGCACAAGCCGAAGATGATCGTTGCCGGCTTCTCCGCCTACTCCAAGACCCTGGACTTCCCGCGTTTCCGCGCCATCGCCGACAAGGTCGGTGCGCTGCTGTTCGTCGACATGGCCCACGTCGCCGGCCTGGTCGCCGCCGGCCTGTACCCGAACCCGATTCCGTTCGCCGACGTGGTCACCACCACCACCCACAAGACCCTGCGTGGTCCGCGTGGCGGCCTGATCCTGGCCAAGGCCAACCCCGAGATCGAGAAGAAGCTCAACGCCGCGGTCTTCCCCGGCGCCCAGGGCGGCCCGCTGATGCACGTGATCGCCGCCAAGGCGATGTGCTTCAAGGAAGCGCTGGAGCCTGAGTTCAAGGAATACCAGGCCCAGGTGATCAGGAACGCCCAGGCCATGGCCAAGGTGTTCATCGAGCGCGGCTTCGACGTGGTCTCCGGCGGYACCGACAACCACCTGTTCCTGCTCAGCCTGATCAAGCAGGGCCTGACCGGCAAGGACGCCGACGCCGCCCTGGGTCGCGTCGGTATCACCGTGAACAAGAACGCCGTGCCGAACGACCCGCAGTCGCCGTTCGTCACCTCGGGCCTGCGCATCGGTACCCCGGCCGTGACCACCCGCGGCTTCAAGGAAGCCCAGTGCGTCGCCCTGGCCGGCTGGATCTGCGACGTGCTTGACCACCTCGGCGACGCCGACGTCGAGGCCCAGGTGGCCAGCTTGGCAGCGGGATTGTGCGCGGACTACCCGGTCTATCGCTGAGTTTTCCCTCACCCCAAGGCCTCTGGCGAGGCTTGGGGGAACAGATTTCAGGAGCATACCCATGCAACGTTATTCCGGCTTCGGCCTGCTCAAGCATTCCTTCAGCCACCACGAGAACTGGCAGCGCATGTGGCGCAACCCGACGCCCAAGCCGGTCTACGACGTGATCATCGTCGGCGGTGGCGGCCACGGCCTGGCCACCGCCTACTACCTGGCCAAAGCGTTCGGCGTGAAGAACGTCGCGGTCATCGAGAAGGGCTGGCTGGGCGGCGGCAACACCGCGCGCAACACCACCATCGTGCGTTCCAACTACCTGTGGGACGAGTCGGCGCAGCTCTACGAGCACGCCATGAAGCTGTGGGAAGGCCTGTCTCAGGACCTCAACTACAACGTCATGTTCTCCCAGCGCGGCGTGTTCAACCTCGGCCACACCCTGCAGGACATGCGCGACATCGAGCGCCGGGTCAGTGCCAACCGCCTCAACGGCATCGACGGCGAGGTGCTCAACGCCAAGCAGGTCGAGGAACTGATCCCCTTCATGGATTGCAGCAAGAACACCCGTTACCCGGTAATGGGCGCTTCCCTGCAGCGTCGCGGCGGTGTCGCCCGTCACGATGCGGTGGCCTGGGGCTATGCCCGCGCCGCCGACGCCCTGGGCGTCGACCTGATCCAGCAGACCGAAGTGATCGGTTTCCGCAAGGAAAACGGCGCGTGCATCGGCGTCGAGACCACCCGTGGTTTCATCGGCGGCAAGAGGGTGGGCGTCGTGACGGCGGGCAACTCCGGGCACATGGCCAAGCTGGCCGGCTTCCGCCTGCCGCTCGAATCGCACCCGCTGCAGGCCCTGGTCTCCGAGCCGATCAAGCCGATCATCGACAGCGTGATCATGTCCAACGCCGTACACGGCTACATCAGCCAGTCGGACAAGGGCGACCTGGTCATCGGCGCCGGCATCGACGGCTACAACGGCTACGGTCAGCGCGGTTCCTACCCGACCATCGAACACACCCTGCAGGCCATCGTCGAGCTGTTCCCGATCCTCTCGCGGGTGCGCATGAACCGCCAGTGGGGCGGCATCGTCGACACCTGTCCGGATGCCTGCCCGATCATCAGCAAGACCCCGGTGAAGAACCTGTTCTTCAACTGCGGCTGGGGTACCGGTGGCTTCAAGGCCACGCCGGGTTCCGGCCATGTATTTGCCGCCAGCCTGGCCAAGGGCGAGATGCACCCGCTGGCCAAGCCCTTCGCCATGGACCGCTTCTACAGCGGCGCGCTGATCGACGAGCACGGCGCTGCCGGCGTCGCCCACTAACAGGAGAAATACCGACATGCTGAACATCTTCTGTCCCCATTGCGGCGAGCTGCGCTCCGAAGAGGAGTTTCACGCCAAGGGTCAGGCGCATATCCCGCGTCCGCTCGATCCGAATACCTGCACCGACGAACAGTGGGGCGACTACCTGTTCTTCCGCGACAACCCACGGGGCATCCACCACGAGCTGTGGATTCATGCCGCGGGCTGCCGGCAGTACTTCAATGCCACACGCGACACCATCAGCTACGAAATATTCGAAACCTACAAGATTGGCGAGAAGCCGAGCGTGACGGGCCAGCCGAAGCCGGCTCGCCAGGTCGCCCGTGCGTCAGGAGAAAAGGCATGAGTCAGATCAATCGTCTCTCCCAGGGCGGGCGCATCGATCGCAGCCAGCCCCTGACCTTCAAGTTCAACGGCGAGACCTACCAGGGCTATGCCGGCGACACCCTGGCCGCCGCGCTGCTGGCCAACGGCGTCGACATCGTCGGCCGCAGCTTCAAGTACTCGCGTCCGCGCGGCATCGTCGCCGCCGGCGCCGAAGAGCCGAACGCGGTGCTGCAGATCGGTTCCACCGAAGCGGCGCAGATCCCCAACGTGCGCGCCACCCAGCAGGCGCTGTACAGCGGCCTGGTGGCCAACAGCACCAACGGCTGGCCGAACGTCAACACCGACCTCATGGGCATCCTCGGCAAGGTCGGCGGCAAGATGATGCCGCCCGGGTTCTACTACAAGACCTTCATGTACCCGCAGAACCTCTGGCTGACCTACGAGAAGTACATCCGCAAGGCCGCCGGCCTCGGCCGTGCGCCGCGGGAAAACGACCCGGACAGCTACGACTACATGAACCAGCACTGCGACGTGCTGGTGGTCGGCTCCGGCCCTGCCGGTCTGGCCGCCGCCCTGGCCGCCGGCCGCAGCGGCGCGCGGGTGATCCTCGCCGACGAACAGGAAGAGTTCGGTGGCAGCCTGCTCGACAGTCGCGAGACCCTCGACGGCAAGCCTGCCGCCGAGTGGGTGGCCAAGGCCCTCGCCGAGCTGGAGAAGCTGCCGGAAGTGTTGCTGCTGCCGCGCGCCACGGTCAACGGCTACCACGACCACAACTTCCTCACCATCCACCAGCGCCTGACCGACCACCTCGGTGAAGTCGCGCCGATGGGCCAGATGCGTCAGCGCATGCACCGCGTGCGCGCCAAGCGCGTGGTCCTGGCCACCGGCGCCCACGAGCGGCCGTTGGTCTACGCCAACAACGACGTACCGGGCAACATGCTGGCCGGTGCCGTGTCTACCTACGTGCGTCGCTATGGCGTCGCGCCCGGCAAGCAGCTGCTGCTGTCGACGACCAACGATTACGCCTACCGCGTGGCCCTGGACTGGCTGGAGGCCGGCTTGCAGGTGGTGGCCATTGCCGATGCGCGGCCCAATCCGCACGGCGCCTGGGTCGAGGAGGCGAGGGCGAAAGGACTTCGCGTCATCACCGGCAGTGCGGTGGTCGAAACCCGCGGCAGCAAGCGCGTCAGCTCGGCTCGGGTGGCTCGCATCGATGCCCAGACGCATAAGGTCACCAGCCCAGGCGACTGGCTGGAGTGCGACCTGGTGGCCAGCTCCGGCGGCTACAGCCCGGTGGTGCACCTGGCCTCGCACCTCGGTGGCCGCCCGGTGTGGCGTGAAGACCTGCTCGCCTTCGTGCCGGGTGACGGCTTCCAGCAGCGCCTGTGCGCCGGCGCGGTGAACGGTGTGTTCGCCCTCGGCGATGCCCTGGCCGACGGCTTCGAGGCCGGCGCCAAGGCGGCGGGCGAGGTGGGCTTCAAGCCTGTGAGCGGCGAGTTGCCGAAAGTCTTCGGCCGCCATGAGGAGGCCGGGCTGGCACTGTTCCTGGTGCCCCACGACAAGCCGACAGCGCGCGCGCCGAAACAGTTCGTCGACCTGCAGAACGACGTCACCGCGGCCGGCATCGAGCTGGCCACCCGCGAGGGCTTCGAGTCGGTCGAGCACGTCAAGCGCTACACCGCGCTGGGCTTCGGCACCGACCAGGGCAAGCTGGGCAACATCAACGGTCTGGCCATCGCCGCCCGTTCCATGGGCATCGGCATTGCGCAGATGGGCACCACCATGTTCCGCCCGAACTACACCCCGGTGACCTTCGGCGCCGTGGCTGGCCGCCATTGCGGCGAGCTGTTCGAGCCCAAGCGCTACACCGCGCTGCACGCCTGGCACCTGAAGAACGGCGCCGAGTTCGAGGACGTCGGCCAGTGGAAGCGCCCCTGGTACTTCCCCAAGCGCGGTGAGGACATGCACGCCGCCGTGGCCCGCGAGTGCAAGGCCGTGCGCGACAGCGTCGGTATCCTCGATGCCTCGACCCTGGGCAAGATCGATATCCAGGGCCCGGATGCCCGCGAGTTCCTCAACCGCGTGTACACCAACGCCTGGACCAAGCTGGACGTGGGCAAGGCCCGCTACGGCCTGATGTGCAAGGAAGACGGCATGGTCTTCGACGACGGTGTCACCGCCTGCCTGGCCGACAATCACTTCGTCATGACCACCACCACCGGTGGCGCCGGTCGGGTGATGGAGTGGCTGGAGATCTACCACCAGACCGAGTGGCCGGAGCTGAAGGTGTACTTCACCTCGGTCACCGACCACTGGGCGACCCTGACCCTGTCCGGCCCCAACAGCCGCAAGCTGCTGGCCGAGGTCACCGACATCGACCTGGACAAGGACGCCTTCCCCTTCATGACCTGGAAGGAAGGCAAGGTCGGCGGCGTGCCGGCCCGGGTGTTCCGCATCTCCTTCACCGGCGAGCTGAGCTACGAGGTCAACGTCCAGGCCGACTACGCCATGGGCGTGCTCGAGCAGATCGTCGAGGCGGGCAAGCAGTACAACCTGACCCCCTACGGCACCGAGACCATGCACGTGCTGCGCGCCGAGAAGGGCTTCATCATCATCGGTCAGGACACCGACGGCTCGGTCACCCCGGACGACCTCAACATGGGCTGGTGCGTCGGTCGCAACAAGCCCTTCTCCTGGATCGGCTGGCGTGGCATGAACCGCGAGGACTGCCTGCGCGAAGACCGCAAGCAGCTGGTCGGCCTCAAGCCGCTCAATCCGAGCAAGGTGCTGCCGGAAGGCGCGCAACTGGTGTTCGATGCGAAGCAGCCGGTACCGATGAACATGGTCGGCCATGTGACCTCCAGCTACTTCAGCAGCTGCATGGGCCATAGCTTCGCCATGGCCCTGGTCAAGGGCGGTCTCAAACGCATGGGCGAAAGGGTCTTCGCGCCGCTGGTCGACGGCAGCGTGATCGAGGCCGAGATCGTCAGTGCGGTGTTCCTCGACCCGAAGGGAGAAAGGCAGAACATCTGAGGCTTCAGCATTCACCTCCAGGCGCCGGCGAACCGGCCCTGGAGGTCAACCAGACAACCTCGAAGGTTAACGATATGACAGCGTTCAACGTCTACAAGCAGCGCCCCGATGCCGGCCAGGCCGAATCCCCGCTGTTCCACGCCGGCCTCGACGAGCTGGCACGCAAGGGCAAGAGCAGCGCCGGGGTGACCCTGCGCGAGAAGAAGCTGCTCGGCCACCTGGTCCTGCGCGGCGATGGCCATGATCCGGCTTTCTCTGGCGCCGTACACAAGGCCATCGGCCTGGAGCTGCCGGTGGCCCTGACCCTGGTGGCCAGCGGCGAGATTTCCTTGCAGTGGTTGGGCCCGGAGGAGTGGCTGCTGATCGTGCCCAGCGGCTCCGAGTTCGAGGTGGAGCAAAAGCTCCGGGCAAGCCTTGCCGGTCAGCATCATCAGGTGGTCAACGTCAGCGGCGGCCAGACCATCGTCGAGCTGAGCGGTCCCAAGGTCCGCGAGCTGCTGATGAAGTCCAGCTCCTACGACGTGCACCCGAGCAACTTCCCGGTGGGCAAGGCCGTCGGCACCGTCTTCGCCAAGTCCCAACTGGTGATCCGCCACACCGCCGAGGACACCTGGGAACTGCTGGTGCGCCGCAGCTTCGCCGACTACATCTGGCTGTGGTTGCAGGATGCCAGTGCCGAGTACGGCCTGGCGATCAAGGCCTGAGGTGCCGGTAGCGCCGCCCTGGTGATGAAGCAGCTTGGCGACTCTATAGGTTGGTTCGTTTGGGTGAGCGCGCATGTATGGCGCCGGTGGTTCGAGCCCCACTGTGCCTACCCGTTCGCCCCCCGGCTAGCTGGCGGGGCTTAGAAGGCGATCCGCAAGGATCGCCTTGCTTGTTTGCGGGAGTTTTCGGCAAACCCGTGGCGATTCAGTTGTTGGTCGTGTGCCCGGGGCGCATGTTTCATGGCACACCTAGGCAGACGGTTTCCACTGCCTGAGGAAGTCGATAAAGGTCTGCTGGATGGGCGTCACCGAGGCCTTCACCCAGGCGACCTCGGTGACGATCTTTCTTTTTATCCCTTTGAGCGGGCGCAGGACGACGCCCTTGCGGCTGATGTTGCTCGCGCACTCGGCGTGGATGCTGATACCTATATTCGCCGCCACGAAGCCGAACACGCCTTCGCTGTTGTAGGCCTCCTGTACGACATTGGGCAGGAAGCCGGCCTCGACGCACAGCGCGTCGAGGTGGCGGCGGAAGTGGGTCCAGCGATGCATGAAGCCCATGACAAATGGGTCGTGAGCAAGATCCTCCAGCAAGACCTCGGGCTGGCTGGCGAGTGGATGTCGCTGCGGTAGCACCGCGACAAAGCGGTCATGTTGCACTGCGATGCTGTCGAACCCTTGATCCTGTATTGGCCCGGTGACCAGACCGAAGTCGATATTGCCCTGCGTCAGGTCGACCAGTTGCTGCTGCGTCGAGGCGTAGATCAGCTCGGTGCGAATCTTGGGATGCTGCCTGCGGAAGCCATCGAGAATGCTGGGCAGCTCGCCCGATATCGCGAAGTCGGTATAGCCGATGCTCAGTTGACCACTGAGCCCTGCTCCAGCCTTGCGCGCCAGCTCCACGGCGATGTCCAGTCGTTCGAACACCGCCTTGCTGCCAGCCAGAAAGGCCCGGCCGGCTTCGGTCAGTTCCACCCGCCTGTTGCTGCGCAGCAGCAGTACCTCGCCGATGGATTCTTCCAGTTGCTGAATGGTCCGGCTCAGCGCCGGCTGTGCCACGTGCAGGCGCTCGGCCGCGCGGCGAAAGTGCAGCTCTTCGGCAACCGCCTGGAAGGCCTGTAGATGACGCAGGTCGATGCGCAAATTGATACCTCCTGGGTATCACTCGTTCTAAAAACGATATTGTACGGGTCATGTCGAAATCTTGTATCTTTGTGACGCATTTATCTTTCTATCGCTTTGCCATCTGCCCCGGGATTGCTCGTCATCGCTCTGCGACATGGCGGCATCGATCGATGCGGGGAATGTTACAGAGGCTAAGGAGCTTTCTTTTTTTGGCGCCAGCTTGCCACTTGATGCGGATGATTTGATTGTGGGAAGTACGTTTCACGGCGTCATTGCTTTTGCCCTCCTAGCCTGCATGCTGCTCCTGGGCGGTGTCCTGCGCAGCCGCATCGCGCTGCTGCGCAACATGCTGGTGCCCGCCAGCATTGTCGGTGGCCTGCTGGGTTTCACGCTGTTGTCGGCCGAACTGCTGCCGGGCTTTCAGCCCGATGATTTCACGGACCTGGCCTTCCACTTCTTTACCCTCAGCTTCATGTCCCTGTGCCTGACCGGCAAAAGCAAAGACCGCTCATTGGCCGGCGGGAGCGTGGTGCGGGGTGGGCTTTGGCTGACCCTGATCTGGACCGCCAGCCTTGGCCTGCAAGGGGTGATCGGCTACTCGCTCATGACCGGTTACGACGCCGTCACCGGCGCCGGTCTCAGTGAGTGGCTCGGCGCCATCGTCACCCATGGCTTCACCCAGGGCCCAGGGCAGGCGCTGACTTACGGCGCGGTCTGGGAGGCGGACTACGGAATCGAGGATGCCGCCCAGGTCGGCATGATCTACGCCTCGCTCGGTTTTCTGGTGACCTTTGTGGTGGGTGTGCCGCTGGCGAAGCGCTTTATCGGTCGCGGCCTCAACGCCAATCGGGCGCCGGCCGAGGATGCCGACTTCGCGTTCGGCTTCTATCGCGGCGGCGCAAAGCCGGCTAGCGGTCATATGGTCACGCATCCCGCGAGCCTGGATTCGCTGGCCTACCATCTCGGGCTGCTGGCCATCGCCTACGTGATCACCTATGTGTGGCTGAGCTTTCTGCAGGGCCAGGTCGCAAGCTTCAGGCCCTTTGGCCTCGACCTTTCGGTGCTGTGCAACTTCAACCTGTTCTTTCTGCACGGGCTGGCCGTCTGTGTGTTGATGCGCCTGGTCATCGATCGCTGCGGGCTCGACGAGCGCGTCGACGACGAAACGCTGAAACGTATCACCGGCTCGTCGGTGGACTTCATGGTGGTCGGCACCCTGATGAGCATCAAGTTTGCGGTGCTCTACGGGCTGTGCGCGCCGATCCTGCTGGTCGCGGGCGCCATAACCGTGGTGACACTGGCCGGCTGTCTGCTTCTCGGGCGTCTCAGCGGGCCGCTGGGGTGGGAGAGGGCAGTCACGGCTTTCGGCTGTTGCTGTGGTTCGACCGGGACTGGCCTGCTGCTGTTGCGCATGATGGATGCCAATTTCAGCACGTCGGTGGCCAAGGAACTCGCGTTCTTCAATGTGGCGATCATCGTCACTACGGCCCATATCCTGTTCTTCTTCGCGCCACTGGCGCCGTCGCTGGGGCGGGACGCTTACTCATGGTTTTCGGTGGCACGGCGCTGCTGTCGCTGGCCTGTGTTCCGCTACTGCTCAAGTGTTGGCCGGCGTCCGAGGGCCTGCGTTCCTTGAGTGATGTGCCCCGATCTGGGCTGCAGCGCGAGGGGAGTCAGTGATTGGGTAATCGTTCAATATAAGCAACACTTGTTTCGTTCGCCCAAAACTTTTCAAGTGTTGTTCTTATAACGCCGGTAAGTATCCGAAAAGCTTGGCTGTTGGCGCCAATTTTTGAGCGTTACAGCGCTTTTAAGCACGACAGAAAGCGGTGAGATTCTATGGCAGTGGTTGGGGGGATTTTAATAGGCATTATCATTTAGGTTTGGCAGAAGTTAAGGCCTCGATTGTTATAAAACGTCAGGCACTCCAGATATCCGATGCACTAAAATGTATAAGTACGTCACATTTTTGGATGTAGAAAGGATATGGAAGGGAAGGCCGCAGAAGGAAGGGCAGCAGTAGCCGTTTGGGGTAACCCGAATCGCCCGATGATGGCCGAAGAACTTTGCCCCGCATTTTATACTGCGCTATTTCCTGTCGACCCGGTCAGGGTATTCGATCTTGCAGTGTCGCCGAGCGGTCTTGACCCATACAAGGCAGCGGTCGTTGAGGTCGATGCGGCGGCGGATCTGAAGAGGGCTTTGGAGATAATCAGCGCCATTCGGGGCCAGAGCCCGGATGTGCGCATTCTGGCGTTGGCGAAAAAACCGACAGTCGATGCAAGGGTGCAGCTTTATCTGGCGGGAGTCGACACGTGCCTCGCTCTGCCTGCGAGCGCCGCGGTGATAGCTGATGCCTTCGCGAAGCTTGTCGACGAGAGTGACAGTGGGGCTGTACCAGTTCTTGATCTGCGCCAGTTATGCCTGTGGACTGAGCAAGAACAGGTTCAGCTTTCGTACTTTGAGCTGAGGGTGCTCGGTGCGCTCAGTCGGGCGCGGGGGCGTATTGCACGTCGGGAAGAAATAGTCGACTTGCTGGAGTGGAGCCCTGACGGCTACGACCAGCGCGCGCTGGAGAAATTCATAAGCAGGCTGCGCGCGAAAACCAAGACATTATTGGGAAGCGATGCCATTCAGAGCATCCGCGGCTATGGCTACCGGCTTTCGAGTCGGCTGGCTATCGTGGGTGCTGACGGCATTTAACTTTCTGCATAAAACAAGAGCTGCTGAATAAAGCATGCCTTTCAACTTGATGGGGGGTGTTCGTCTTCTTGGTAAAGGGAAGATGGCATGGATTTTATTCGCGGTGTGCGCGGAAGGGCTTGCGGGTCTTTTAGCGGGCACTTGCTTGGTGTAGGGCGTTACCGTGATGGTAGATACGGCTTTTGAGCGCGCGGCGATTGAGCAGCTTGGCGCGCGCGCGGCGGATGGCAGTGATGCCTGGAAGCTGGATTATGAGCGACGCGTGCTCTTGGGAAAGTGCGAGCAAGTAGCGCTGACCGCGTCAGAGGCGCTTATCTTGAAGGACTTCGTGGCCAGTGAGCAGCGTGTGCTCAACAAGGCCGACATTCTTGCCTGCCTGAATAAGGACTCCGGTAACTACACGGGGTTGGTCATGTGCATCAGCAGA
Source organism: Pseudomonas sp. LPB0260 (assembly GCF_013388395.1). NCBI lineage: Bacteria > Pseudomonadati > Pseudomonadota > Gammaproteobacteria > Pseudomonadales > Pseudomonadaceae > Pseudomonas > Pseudomonas sp. LPB0260. The sequence goes on from NZ_CP058247.1 coordinate 3,116,680, forward strand.
TTGCAGGGCAAGTTCAAGAAAGTTTCCGGCGGTGCGGGCCTGTTTCGATCGGTTCGCAATCGCGGATATTGTTTGGTACAGAAAATTGAACTGCTTGGCTAGTGTTGCGTATTCAGCCTTGAGTGCGCGCTGATCGCGCGGTAAACGTCCAGGCGCGGCACCCCTGGCCGGCAAGAGGAATCTTGATGAGCTTGGAAATGGGGGCTGTGCAAGTCATTGCGGTCACCAGCGGAAAATCGGGAGCCGGCAAGACCAGCGTCTCGGTAAACCTGGCCCTGGCATTGGCCGAGTTGGGCCGGCGGGTCGTGCTGCTGGATGCCGACCTGGCCATGGGCAATGTCGATATCGCGCTGGGTCTGACTGCCGAGCGCACCCTGGCCGATGTGATCAGCGGTCAGTGCACGGTGGGCGATGTGATTCTGCAGCACCGCAGCGGGGTGCGCGTGGTGCCGGCGGCATCCGGCCAGTCGCATATGTGCCAGCTTTCCGCCCGGCAGCATGCCGAGATAATCCATGCCGTCAGCGAGCTCGGCGACGGCCTGGRCTACCTGATCATCGACACCGCCGGAGGCCTGAGCCAGACGTCGCTCGATTTCGTGTGCGCCGCGCGCGAGGTGTTGATAGTGGCCAATGATGGGCCTCCCGCTATCGCCTCGGCCTGCGCGCTGATCAGGCAGCTCAATGCTGACTACGGCATATATCGCTTCCAGGTGCTGGTCAACATGGCGCGAAGTGCCTACGAGGGGCTAATGGTTTTCAAGAAACTGGAGGAATTTGCCGACAGTTTCCTCGATGTTTCCCTGCGTTACCTTGGCACCGTGCCCTTCGAGGATGTGGTGCGCAAGTCAGTGCAGCGGCAGCGGGCGGTCCATGAGGTATTTCCCCGTTCGTATTGCGGGCATGTTTATCGAAGGCTTGCCGAGAGGGTCGAATGCTGGCCACCGCCGGCAGAGCCTAGCGGTCGAATCGAGTTCTTTCTCGAGCGCTTGATAGAGCGGATCAGGATGGATCGGCGCTACCTGGGGCCGGCCTAGTCTGTCGTGGATCGAGCCACCGCCTGCATTCGCGGGCCGGTGGTCGGGTTCCGGGCCACTTAAACTTTACGTATACCAGTTAACGGTGCGCGCACTTTCTGCTCGCGCTGCATGATATTCAGCAGGAGAACGACGCGCTCGTTGCCGTCCATCGAAAGGAATATCGCGTCCATCTCGGCCAGTGGCCCCTGTTTGATGCGCACCCTCTCACCCGGCTTGAGCGATGCCTCGACAAGTGGGGTGGACTCTCGTTGGCGAAGTTGGGCGATCAGTTCCGCGGATATGGCTTGTGGCTGGCCGCCGAAACCGACGACGCGCGCCACGCCGCGGGTAGAGCGCAGCGGTGCCCAGGAATCGTCCGGGCTGATGGCAATAAACAGATAGCCCGGGAAAAGCGAATCTTGCGTCGGCCGATTCGATCCTGGCGCACGCCTTCTGATTTTAGGTCGGTAGCAGCTATAGCCTTGGCGGACCAGGTTCTCTTCCGCGCGTTCATCCTGGCGTGGTTTGCACTGAATGAGGAACCAGGTAGTAGCGGTGGATCGCTGAGCTTCAGCCATGTGTGCACTTCCATGCGAATGCTGCCGTTGGATTATTGGCGCCCGATTTTTGAACCTAGACGGTTATCAACTGAAGGGGCGCAATGTATCGCCGCAGGTGAATTAGATGTTCTTTCTACTTCATTGCGACGATAGCGGAAGTGCATTTTACTGCGAGCTAGTACGCTTGGACCGCTCTTTTCCTGACTATTTATAACAATTTGGCGCTGGAGTCCGGTGGCTACTTTGCCGTGGCTCGGTTGTTATAAAACGTCAGCCTCTATCGTGGTGCGCTGTATTAGATTAGCGCCACGTTGATGGTCACGCGGGAAGTGTGGCGAAACAGCGCTCAATAACAAAATCAAGACCCGGAAGGCTGTACGGTCCTCACCTTGTTAATAAGGCGGGATTGTTCGGCTGGCTTTCTATTGCGCGGTGCGCATTGAGGCTGGGGTGTGATGATTGTTGAGCACTGCACTTTTGTCGGTTCGGACAAGTGCCGCTGTTTTGTATAACAACCAGGAGTTTAGTCTCAGGAGAAACTGTTAATCCTGGGGCGGTAGCGTGGGAAATTGAGTGTGAGTCAACTGTAGGTGCGGCAGTCGAGCAATTGGCGCCGGCGTGCGTAATTCGGTTGATAGCCCCTGGCGTCAGGCCAAGCGCCAATCCCCCCTGCACCTTCTCAAACACCGCCATGGCGGACCCATTCCCCAAGACTGCCCGTGTATCGCTATAGAACCGGGACAGGATACCCAGCAACATCTGACGAGGACGTTCGATATGCGCAAAACCCTAACCGGCCTTTCCCTGGCTCTGACCCTGGCATCGGGACAAGCCTTCGCCGATCAGGACACCGCGAATGCACTGCAGGCAGCCGGTGTTGCCTTGACCGAGGCGCAGGTGCAGGCCGTGGTTGCCGCCGAAGGCGAAGCCCTGGCCACCGTCATCGCCGATCTGGCGGCGGCCAACCCGGAAGCCGCGGCTGCCATCGTCGCGGCTGCCGTAGCCGCCAACCCGGCCCAAGCCGCCGCCATCACCGCCGCTGCGGTCAAGGCTGTTCCGGCCCAAGCCGCCGCCATCACCGCCGCTGCGGTCAAGGCCGCCCCGGCGCAAGCCACCGCCATTACCGCCGCAGCCGTTGCTGCCGCACCCGCCCAGGCTGCCGCCATCACTGCCGCGGCCAATGCCGCCGCCCAGAGCAGCGTCGCCGCCGTGACCAGCTCCGGCAAGAGCAACACCACCTCCAGCGTGCCGAGCAGCAGTGGCGGCGGCGGTGCGGCCAGCCCCAACTAAACGGCTGACTCACAGCTGAATCGAAAGTGCTGTCGGCGAGCCGGCAGCGCTTTTCCATGTCTGCCGGCAAGACCACAGGTAAGGAACACTGGGTACCCTATGAGCATCAACTTCAACGCACGTTCACTGGCTGTCGCCGTCTCCGCTGCACTCAGCGCCAACGCCTGGGGCCTGGAGCCGCAGAGCATCAAGCTGGCCGACGGCCTGACCTTCACCCCGACCCTGCAGGTCAGTGAGCGTTACGATGACAACTTTCGCGCCGTGGAAGACAACGAAGAGTCGTCCTGGATCACCGCCATCACGCCGACCTTCGTCCTCGGCGCCCAGGGCCGCAAGAGCGCCTACGCGCTGACCTACTCGGCCAGCAGCGACATCTTTCATTCCAGCCACGCCGACGACAACACCGACCATCACCTGACGGCCGATGCCGGCTTCGAGTTCGATGTGCGCAACCGTCTGAAGCTCAGTGCCGGCTATCACCAGGTCGAAGAGACCGCTTCGCAAGACCAGGACATCGAGAACGACAAGTTCAGCACCAGCAATGTGGGCGGTGTGTACAGCTTCGGCGCCGAGAGCGCCCGTGGGCAGATCGACTTCGGCGCCAACTACGAAGAGCTGCGATACCAGAACGGCAACAACCTCAATGCCGACAAGGAGCGCGACACCACCGCGCTGAGCAGCACCTTCTATTACCGTGTGGCGCCCAAGACCCGCGCCCTGGTCGAGGCGCGTCACACCGACTACGACTACCTAACCAACACCCGCCTCAACAGCAACAACATCGCCCTGCTCGGTGGTGTGACCTGGGATGCCACGGCCAAGACCACCGGCACCATCAAGATCGGCGGCGAGCGCAAGCGCTTCGACGACTCGAGCATCGACGACAAGAGCGGCTCGCTCTGGGAAATCGGTGCCAGCTGGAGCCCGCGCACCTACTCCACCTTCGACCTGAAGACCCGCCGTGCGCTGGACGAAGGCGACAGCGGCGCCTCGTCCATCCAGTCGCAGAGCACCACCCTGAGCTGGAACCATCAGTGGATGGAGCGCCTGAGCTCGGACCTCAGCTACACCTACTCCGACCAGGAGTACCAGGACGTAACGCGGGACGACAAGATCGACACCTTCGGCCTGGGCCTGACCTACGAGCTGCGTCGCTGGCTGGATGTGGGCATCGGCTACAAGTACGCCGAGAACGACTCCTCGGCAGTCGGCGAAAGCTACAAGCGCAACATCTACTCGATCAGCGTCACCGCCAGCCTGTAACGGCGGCTGCATCGAGACAGCAGGGGGCTTGCCGCCCCCTGTGGTTATCCCAAGCTTCAAGCGTGTAACAGAGGCACATGGACATGCGCATATTGATCAGCCTGATCATCGGTATCCTGCTGAGCATCAGCGGATTCGCCCAGGCAGAAGGCAATTCCCAGTACCGCCTGGCGTCCGGCGATGTCATCCGCATCAGCGTGTTCGGCGAACAGGACCTGAGCTTCGAAGAGCTGCGTCTGACCGACGCCGGCACCTTCTCCTATCCCTTCGTCGGCGAGGTCCGGGCCAAGGGCAAGACCGCCGCCGAGATCGAACAGATCATCATCGACAAGCTCCAGGGCGACTACCTGATCGACCCACGCGTGTCGGTCAGCGTGCTGGAGTACCGCGAGTTCTTCATCAGCGGCGAGGTGAAAACCCCGGGCGGCTATCCGTTCCAGCCGGGCCTGACCCTGCGCCGCGCCGTGGCGTTGGCCGGCGGCCTGACCGAGCGCGCCTCCGAGAGCCGCATCACCATCATTCGCGACCACGATGAGAGCCGCACCCCCGAGGTGGCCAACCTCGACACCCGGGTGATGCCCGGCGACACCATCACCATCGACCAAGGTTTCTTCTAACCGATCAGTCCAAGCCCTGCGCGCCCGGGTGGCGCGCAGCGGCCGGCCGCGCCCTGGTGCCTGAGCGCCTTCAATTGCAGAGTTTTCCCAAGCATGGAAAGTAACACTCATATCATCGAGCGAAACCTGATCGCCCAGCGACAGGACGAGGACGACGACGAGATCGACCTGCTCAAGCTGTGGCAGACCATCTGGCGCCGCAAGTGGAGCATTCTCACCCTGGTGTTCGTGGTCACCCTGGTGGCCATCCTCGCCGTGCTCGCCATCACCCCCATCTACCGCGCCGCCGCCACCCTGATGATCGAGGAGAAGGCCGCCAAGGTGGTCTCCATCGAGCAGGTCTACGGCCTGGAAGGGGCGGGCAGCGAGTACCTGCAGACCCAGTTCGAATTGCTCAAGTCACGCAGCCTGGCCGAGCGCGTGGTGCGTCAGCTGAACCTGACCACCCATCCCGAGTTCGACCCGCGCCAGCAGCCCGAGCCGCTGATCGACATCAAGGGCCTGCTGGCCAATTTCGATTTCAAGAACGTGGTACCGGCGACCCTGCCCGGCGACCTCGATGACCCGCAGGCGGCGAGCGAGGCGGAGATCTTCGACGAAGTCACCAAAGCGTTCATGGAGCGCATCAGCGTCGAGCCCCAGGGCAAGAGCCAGCTGGTCAAGGTGCAGGTGGACATGGCCGATGCGCGCATGGCCGCGCTGGCCGCCAACGCCCTGGCCAATGGCTTCATCGAAGGCCAGTTGGAGGCGACCATGGAAATGTCCATGACCGCCACCAACTGGATGAACGGCCGCCTGGGCGAGCTGCGCAGCAAACTCAAGGACGCCGAAGATCGCCTGCAGGCCTTCCGCGAGGCCGAGAACCTGGTGGACGTGGACGGCGTGGCGACCATCAGCGCCGCCGAGCTGTCGCTGACCGGCGACCGCATGATCGACGCCCGTCGCCAGCGCGCCGAAGCCGAGAGCCAGTACCGCCAGGTGCAGGCCATGGGCAAGGGCAACTGGGAACGTCTGGCGAGCATCCCGGCGGTGCTCGGTCACCCGCTGATCCAGCAGTTCAAGGGTGATGAAGCCAAGGCCCGGGCCAAGGTCGAGGAACTGTCGCGCCGCTACGGCAAGCTGCACCCGGCCATGCAGGCCGCGCGTTCCGACCTCAACGCCGCCTCCGCCAGCCTGCGCAGCCAGGTCGAGCAGGTGGTCGCCGGCATCGAGCGCAACTACCAGCTGGCGGTGGCCAACGAAAGCTCCCTGCAGGCCTCGTTCAACGCCAACAAGTCGCAGATCCAGGACATCTCCCGCAAGGAGTTCAAGCTGCGCGAACTACAGCGCGAAGTGGATGCCAACCGCGCGCTGTACGACACCTTCATGACCCGCCTGAAGGAAACCGCCGCCACCGCCGACCTGCAGAGCGCCAATGCCCGCGTGGTCGACCAGGCGGTGATGCCGACCGTGCCGGTCAAGCCGAAGAAGGCGCTGATCGTCGCCATCGCCGCGCTGCTGGCCGGCTTCGTCGGCGTCGGCCTGACCCTGCTGCTGGATGCCCTGAACAACACCTTCAAGAGCACCGAGCAGGTGGAAGGGCGGCTGAACATCCCGGTGCTGGGCATCCTGCCGCTGATGAAGGCCGTGGAGCGCAAGGACCTGGCGCGCATGTTCACCCGCAACAAGGACAAGAGCTTCAGCGAGTCGATCCGCACCATCCGTACCGGCGTGGTGCTCTCGGGCATCGACCACCCGCACAAGGTCATGGTCATCACCTCGTCGATCCCGGGGGAGGGCAAGAGCACCGTGTCGGCCAACCTGGCCTTCGCCCTCGGGCAGATGGAGAAGGTGCTGCTGATCGACGCCGACCTGCGCCGTCCGACCCTGGCCAAGAGCTTCGACTTTCCGGTGGGCACACCGGGCCTGGCCAACCTGATCGCCGGCACCGCCAAGCTGGACGAGTGCCTGCGTAGCGTCGACGGCATCGACCTGCTGAGCGCTGGCACCGTACCGCCGAATCCCCTGGAACTGTTGTCGTCGCCGCGCTTCGCCAAGGTCATCGAGGTGATGAAGAGCAAGTACGACCGCATCATCATCGACTCGCCGCCGACCCAGGCGGTCAGCGATGCGGTGGTGCTGTCCACCTTCGCCAACTCGCTGATCTACGTGGTCAAGTCCGACTCCACCGCCATCCCCCTGGTGGAGAAGGGCGTCGGCCAACTGCTGCAGAACAACGCCCCGGTCAAGGGCGTGGTGCTCAACCAGGTCGACATCAAGAAGGCACAGAAATACGGCTACAGCTACGGCGGCTACTACGACTACTACGGCTACAGCGACGCCAAGACCGCCTGAGCCAACCGAGTTCGCGGCGAGGGCGCCGCTCCTACAGACGCTCCACGCTCCCTGTAGAACCGCCACCCTCGCTGCGACCTAAACACCCAAAAAGCTCGCGGCGAGGGCGCCGCTCCCACAGAAGAATCGCGCTTTGCGTAGGAGCGGCCGGGCGGCGATCCGCGCCCCCGCCGCGAAGCGACAGCACAGCCACCACAGCACCAACGGACAAACCCAAAAGCTCGCGCCGAGGACGCGGTGCGCCGCCCGACGGATCGCCGCCCGGACGCTCCCACAAACAACGCGCTCCCACAGAAGAATCGCGCTTTGCGTAGGTACGGCCGGGCGGCGATCCGCGCCCCCGCCGCGAAGCGACAGAACAGCCACCACAGCACCAACAGACAGCCCCAAAGCTCGCGCCGAGGGCGACGCTCCTACAGAAGAATCGCGCTTTGCGTAGGAGCGGCGCCCCCGCCGCGAAGCGATAGCCCAGCCGCTACAGCGCCAACGGACAAACCCAAAAGCTCGCGCCGAGAACGCGGTACGCCGCCCGACGGATCGCCGCCCGAACGCTCCCATAGCCCGGCCGCACCCACAGCCCAAACCGCACCAAACACCAACGGACTTTTCCGCCCACCATGATCGACCTGCACAACCACCTGCTCCCCGGCATCGACGACGGGGCGCCTGATCTGGAAACCTCGCTGGCCCTGGCGCGGGTGGCCGTGCAGGACGGCATCACCCATGTGGTGTGCACCCCGCACATCCACCCCGGGCGCTACGACAACACGCCGGCCAGCATCGAGGCCGCGCGGTTGGAGCTGGTGGCCGCTCTCGACAGGGCACAGATTCCCCTGCGGGTCGCCGCCGCCGCCGAGGTGCGTTTCGACATGGAGCTGATGATGGGCGTCACCCAGGGCACCGTGCCGTTCCTCGGTGAGTGGCGGGGCAAGCGGGTGCTGCTGCTGGAGTTCCCCCACGGCCTGGTGCCCTTCGGTGCCGAGCGCCTGGTTGCCTGGCTGCTGCAGCGTGACATCGTGCCGATGATCGCCCACCCGGAACGCAACAAGGGCCTGATGCGCAGCCCCGAACAGCTCAAGCCGCTGCTCGCGCAGGGCTGCCTGCTGCAGGTTACCGCCGGTGCGGTGGCCGGGCATTTCGGCCCGGCGGCCGAGCAACTGGCGCTCAACCTGCTGGCCGAAGACGTGGTCACGGTCATCGCCAGCGACGCCCACAACCTGCAACACCGCCCGCCGGTGCTGAGCGAAGGCATGCAGCGCGCGGCGCGCATCGTCGGCAAGGCCAAGGCCGAGGCCCTGGTCAACCACACGCCCTGGCTGATCGCGCAGACGCACTTCAGCTGACCCCCATTGATCAACCAACCGGCCCGAGCGGCCGGTGTGGGCCCAACTCGTTCGCAGAAAGCCAAAACGTGAAAACCATCACAGAAAAACTGCCACTGCTGCTGGTGCTGTTCGTCGCCACGGGCCTGCTGTATGCCGGCGCGCGGATGATTCCCGCCGGCATCGCCAGCTACCAGGCCGAAGCCTTTATCGGCGCCTGGGAACAGGCCGCCGCCGAGCCATCGCCCCGCGCCTGGGTGATCGCCCAGGGCGCGGCGCAGCGGGCCGTCGACTGGTACCCGGCGGCCAATGGCGACCATCTCGACCGCCTCGGGCGCATCTACAGCTGGTGGCAGTTCCGCCACCCCTACGGCGACCCGCTGGCAGAGGTCTCGCGGCGCGCGGCGCTGGAAACCTACCGCGCGGCAACCGCCGCCCGGCCCGCCTGGCCCTACAGCTGGGAGCGCCTGGCCCACACCAAGCTGTACCTGCAGCAGTTCGACGGCGAGTTCGCCCACGCCCTGAACGAGGCCCGGCGCCTCGGCCCCTGGCGCATTGGCGTCAACCGCGAGCTGGCGGCCATCGGCCTCAGCGCCTGGGCGCAGCTCGACGAGAAGCAACGCCAGGCCAGCCTGGAGTCCGCCCGCCGGGTCGCCGCCTACGGCCCGGCAGAGGCCAAGCGCCTGCTCGAACTCGCCGAGGCTACCGGCCATCTGGACGAACTGTGCAACAAACTCGGCCCAGCACTGATCACAACCCGCAAGCTCACGCCATGTACCTGATACAAAACCTCGCGCCGAGGGCGACGCTCCTACAGACAACGCGCTCCTACAGAAGAATCGTGCTTTGCGTAGGAGCGGCGCCCCCGCCGCGATGCGATAGCCCAGCCACCACAGCACCAACAGACAACCCCAAAGCTCGCGCCGAGGACGCGGTACGCCGCCCGACGGATCGCCGCCCGGACGCTCCTACAGACAACGCGCTCCTACAGAAGAATCGTGCTTTGCGTAGGAGCGGCGCCCCCGCCGCGAAGCGATAGCCCAGCCACCACAGCACCAACGGACAAACCCAAAAGCTCGCGCCGCCTAACAACCGCAACCGCCGCAGCACCCAAAGCCAGACCACGGCTCCGCTGACTCCAAACTTCACCAGGTAACCGATATGTCACGGACTCAGACAACCGCCACCTTGCTCGACCCTCAATCGAACCCGCCCCTGCATCGGCGGCGCAGCAGCGACCGCGCCGCGTGGCGCGTTGCTGCCGGCGACCCGCAGCAGCGCGGCGGCCTCAACCTGGTCGGCAAGCGCGACACCAGCGCCGCCGCCGGTCGCGGCCTGACCTTCTGGGGGCAGTGGTTCGCCGCCATCAGCAGCGTCATCCTGCTGCTGAGCGTGCTGGCGCTGTTCAAGACCGGCGAGATGGGCGAGCAATACCGGGTGCTGGCACTGCTGGTGCTGCTCGGCTCGGTGCCGGCCTATTCGCTGATGCGCGTGTACCACAAGCAGCATGGTTACCTGACCGGCCTTAGCCGGCTGTTGGCCGGCTGGTTGGTGCTGTTGGCCGGCCTGACCGTGGCCGCCTTCGTCACCAAAACCAGCGCATCGTTCTCCCGCGAGGTCATCCTGACCTGGGCCGTGCTGGGCTTCGCCGTGCAGGCCGGCCTTTACTTGCCGCTGCACTTCTGCGCCCGCAGCTACCAGCGGCAGCTGCAGCGCGAACGCACCTCGCTGATCATCGGCACCGGCGACCTGGCCCACAACCTGGCCGACAAGCTCGCCCGCCAGCAGTGCGAGCCCCTGGCCGGGCTGGTGGCGGCGGACGATGGCCTGCATCAGCAGGGCGACTACCCGATACTCGGCAACCTGGCCCACCTGCGCGACCTGATCGCCAGCCACCGCATCCGCCGCCTGTACATCGCCCTGCCGCTGAGCGAGGCCGAGCAGGTGGAGGGCCTGTACATCGACCTGCTCGATGCCCAGGTGGACGTGGTGTGGATACCCGATCTGCGCAGCCTGACGCTGCTCAACCACTCGGTGTCGGAGATCGACGGCTTGCCGGCGATCAACCTCAACGAAAGCCCGCTCACCGCCTACCCGACCGCCGCCCTGACCAAGGCCGCCCTGGATCGCGGCGTGGCCCTGCTGGCTATCCTCGCCCTCAGCCCGCTGCTGCTGGCCACTGCCCTGGCGGTGAAGCTGAGCTCCCCCGGCCCGGTGCTGTTCAAGCAGAAGCGCCACGGCTGGAACGGCAAGATCATCAAGGTGTGGAAGTTCCGCTCCATGCGCGTGCACGCCGACGCCCAGGTCAAGCAGGCCAGCCGCCAGGACCCGCGCATCACCCGGGTCGGCCGCTTCATCCGGCGCACCTCCATCGACGAGCTGCCGCAACTGTTCAACGTGCTGCAGGGCCGCATGTCCCTGGTCGGCCCGCGCCCCCACGCCGTGGCCCACAACGACTACTACACCGGCAAGATCGACGCCTACATGGCCCGCCACCGCATCAAACCCGGCATCACCGGCCTGGCGCAGATAAGCGGCTGCCGCGGCGAAACCGAAACCCTGGACAAGATGGAAAAGCGCGTGGAACTGGACCTGACCTACATCAACAACTGGTCCGTCTGGCTAGACATCAAGATATTGATCAAGACACCGCTGAGTTTGTTCGCGAACGACATTTACTGAACATATATCTGAGTGCTTGCGAATCAAGGAACACCATCACTCAGGTATTAAGCCTAGGCACACAGCAACACAGCGGCGCCGACTTGCTAGCTATTGGATGTTTGTTACTAATTTAATGAAAAAATATGAGCTTGCGTAAAAAAGATACCCTGATATCCCTCGTGGGTATTGTTACAGGCCAATTAATTCTCTTTGCATGTTTTTCTGTGATTGGTCGGCACTGGGGGGTTGAAGAACTAGGGCGACTTAACTCAAGTTTGAGCTTGGGTATGTTTTTAGGCACGGTATTAGCTTTGAGGTATGAATTGGCCTGCGTGCAGGACAATCAGAGAAAGTCTTACGAGGCCCTGATTCATACTGTGCTTATCGCAGCGTTATCTCTAGTGTTTTTATCCCTTATTGTAAATATTTGGAATATAGCAAGCGCAGATTTAATTCTGGTTTTTTCTGCTACCTTTTTGCTTCAGCAAGCTAGTGGCCTGTATCTGAATACCCTAAGAAAGTACAAGCTAATTGCAGCTATAAAGGTTGCTTCTTCTTTAGGGTTGGTTATATCGCTATCCGCGCTTGCGGCTACAAATAACTTGTCGAATACGTTTGAGGTTTTTACATATATAAATTTAATATTTAGTTCGGCTGTCTTTTTTATTATTGTGAAATTGAACGGCAGGGTGAAAGTTGGATTGCTATACTTTAAGGAAAATTCTAAATTTCCTAGGTATACGTTGCCTGCCACATTTCTGAATGCAGCTATATTGTACTCCCTGCCTATAATAATACCTTTCCTGTTTGGGGCAGCGACAGCAGGTTTCTTTGCTGTAACACAGCGAATTGGCTTTTTCCCAGTGTCACTTTCTGCACAGAGCATAAGTGGGATATATAGAAGAGAGTTGGTCTCATCTATCACGTCAAATCGGGAAGGTGTTCTGGATATATTCTTTAGTCATTTCAGATTTCTAGTTGTCGTGGCTGTTCTGTATTTAGTGGTGGGGAATATTTTGTTTGGAATGGTTGTGGAAATGTTATTTGGACAAGGATGGGGAGAAAGTGCGAGTTATTTTCATGCGCTATCTCCATTATATGCAATGCAGGTAATATACATACCACTTTCCCAAGTGTTTATGGTGTCGAATAATCAGAGAAAGGACTTAGTGATACAAAGTGTGCTATTCGTCGTGTCTGGTTCTTCCTTATTTAGTGCGTATGTGTGGGGGCTTGACGTTGTCGGTGCATTAATTTTGTTTTCAGCGTCTAGTGTAGTGGCTTTGATGATTGGTGTATGGCTGACCTACAGTACAACCTATTCAATCTGCGACTTATCTGTTCATAAGGAAGAGGAGTTGTAGGCAATATTATGAAAGTGCTTTTTGTTGTCGACTCAATGCAGCGCCACATGTTTTTTTCTAGAGTGGCGGCTGCATTGAAAAGTGATCATGAGTTTTATTTTGTTAGCTCGGAGCCTCTATCAATATTAATGGCGTTATTTAACGGTTTTCGAGGGAAACATTTATCCAGACGCCTTCGGAAAAACAGAGTCTGTGGGAGTTCAGAGGCTTTTGATATTTCGAAAAACTCCATTGAGGTCTTGAATGGTCTATTTTCCGTAGAAGAGGCGTCAAGAAATGTAAGAGCTATGGCTGATGCTATATGCATCTACATCAATAATAATAAAATCGATAGAGTAATTATCTGGAATGGTCAGCAGCTAATTGGGCGGACAGCAAAATTTGTAGCAGATAAAGTAGGGGTTCAATGTCAGTATCTGGAGTTGGCAAATATTCCCGGTAAGCTGTTTTCAGATACGGAGGGTGTTAATGCTCTTTCAAGTATTGCAAAAAACATAGAAGTTATTGATAGGCTACCTGAGGTCGCGGAAGATGTACATTTCGCTTGGCTAAACGAGTATGAGTCAGAAAAGAGCAGCCCTCTCCCGCAAGCGGAACTAAAGTTAAAAGATGGGGGACTATCATTTTTAAATATGATTTTGAAAGTATTACTTCTTAGCGCGTGTACAGTTCCGATGGGGAAAAGACGATTTAATTTTTCGGCTCGCTGGAAAAAATCGCAAGAGTGTGAGCATCGCTATCCTCGTGAGTTTATTTTTCTTCCGCTTCAAGTTTCATCTGACACCCAAATAAAGCTTCATTCCGAGCTAAATAATATCGACGCAATTGCCTTCTCGGTAAGGAAGGCGAAAGAGCAAGGTGTTGAACTGGTTGTCAAAATACACCCTGCTGAAACTAGTGTTGAAGAGATAGTTAAAGTTAGAAAGGCGCAGGAGAGTCTCGGATTTACCATTAGTAATGCGAATACTATTGACCTGTTGAAGAGGTCGCGATTTGTTATAACGATAAATTCGACTGTTGGGTTAGAAGCATTGATCTATGGGAAGGCTGTAATAATTCTCGGAAAGTGCTTCTATCAAAATTTCGATGCTTCGCGTATCAAAAAATACATCCACCATTATTTGGTAGATAATATAGATTATTTTGGGCGAAGAAAAATTCCAGTGAGTGCAGCGCTGAAAGTGTTAGGCATTTGACAGTGAGTAGCAGTCACTTTAAGTCTTATGAGTAAGGGTTTGGCTGTTTGATCTTTAGATTATTTGCCTTTCGGTGATATCACAGTAAGTTGGTTGAGACATTTTGGCAGAACCTGTGCCCGGACTGAAATATGGTTAATCGGGCCGGATTCGGAGAGGCGGTATTTTGTAGCTTAAGGATATTAGGTGGCTAATAAAGTGAATATTTTCATACTGCATCCAGCTAAAGCTAATTACCCTGAAATTCTTGCGTACAAAAATTTTTTCTGTGATAAGTTTGATGTCTTTGACGGGGGGGTGGAGCAGTATAAGAATTTCGGTGAGAAAGACAATACGATTCTTTGGTGCATTATGGGGTTCTACCCCAGAAAGCTTAAGGCCAAATATGTGATCCATGACTATCGCTCTCTGTCGGTCGGCAGATTATCTAGATTGAAAGACAGGATTAAAAAATACGTAAACGTAACGCCAAATCTGAGAGTATTTCAAAATGAACTTATAGAGAATGTTATGGGTTTTAATGATGGGGTGCCTAGTCTCCTTCTGCCTATGGGTGTACCAGACTGGATATTTGATCTTGAGCCTGATCCGAGCCTTCCTAAAGGAACATATTGTTATATTGGTGAGATAAGTCGAGAGCGCGGTATGGATAGCGTTATTGACGCATTTAGGAAGAATATTTCCGTTGATCAAACTCTAGTATTAGTTGGTTCTCCAGATGTGAGTATTCTTGAGAAAAATAAGGGTGTTAAAAATATAGTTTTCACAGGGAAGTTGCCTCAAAGAGAAGCTTTGAAAGTTGTTCTCAATTGTGAGTATGCCATAAGCCGAATTCCCTCACGCTACCCGTATTGCTATCAAGCTCCAACCAAATATTTAGAATACGCCGCGTTGGGAAAAACAATCTTGTGTAATCAGTCTCCCTCTAATTACATGGCGTTTAGAAGAGTTCAATCAAACGCTGTATTTGTGAGTAGTCATATTTTTTCAGAAGCTATCTTCCAGTCCATTGATTGCTTTGAGTCAGAGCCGCAGCAAGCCCCCACCAAGTTGAGGTGGAAAGCCGTAATAACTGATTCGAAGATTGAAAAATACTTAGGCGCATTCGTTGAGTGAGTAATGTTTTCATTGCTTTGGATTTGACGAGGACTCAAGCTCTTTATGCACTCTTGCAACTTAGTTGGGAATAATAATTATGCTCAAAAAATGCCTAGTCTCAACTAGTTTGATAATGCTATCGATTAGCTTTTTTAGTGTTAGAGCGACCGCGATTTGCTATTTGAGCTTGGTCTTGGTGTTGTTGTTAGGCAAGGAAGGGGGGGCTAGAATAAAGTTTCCTCGATCTTGGCTGTATGTTTTCTTAGCGATAAATTTCTTTGTTCTGGCTTTATCTGTAAGGCATGATGTATACGTAAACTATTACATAAAATTTTTTGCACTAAGCCTGTATGCACTGCTCTTTTGCTCGATAATAAAATGCAGGGTGATCTCGGTCGCAGACTTGATTGTTTCTTGTAATGCTCTTGTTGCGACCCATGTGACGTTCTTTCTGGTGCAGTTAATTGTCTATCAAGTGTTTGGGTTCTATATAAATTTTGATAATTATGTGCGAGAGTCTGCATCAGAAGCTCTCTATCTAAGTAGGGCTCTGGAAGGTATGTACATTTCCATCCGTGCGACAGGGCTTTTTTCGGAGCCCTCCTTCTATGCGATGGTGGTACTTCCTGTTTCTTTATTTTTAATTTTGCATCAGAAAAAATTAACGATAATTACCGCTCTGGGAATTGTTAGTGTTATGGCGGGGCTGTCTATCGCTGCGCTAGCTGTATCTTTTCTTGCGCTAATTATAATTCTTGCTGTTGTCAAGGGTGGGAGGTTATATCTAATAGGAATATTGTCTCTCACTTTACTTGCGAGCTCGTTTATTTTCGAGGTCTATAAGCGGAGAGTTGTTGATTCGGTTGATTATGATGCAGTTTATTCACGTCAGTTAGTATTTAAAGAGTTCAAGGTCCGAGGGGCTGTTGATAACTTTCTCGGGAGTGGTTTTTTTTGGGATGAGCGTCACCCTTTAGGTCGCAATATGTTGAGCGGGGCGCATGTGCGTGATTCTTCGTTCTATGTGTATGCGTTCTTTACATCGGGGGCGTTCGGGTTGGTGGCCCTTCTTCTTGGGTTGCTTGCGTTTATTTACAGAAATCCGAAATATGGTGCGGCGTTATCAATTATTTTATTGTTCAAATATCACGTATTGTCAGGTGCGTTATGGCTTGTTTTGATATTGTTATTTGCATTTGTGTATGTGGAGGGAAAGGAGTCTAAGGTTTCCTTGAGTTAATATTTATACTGTCTTTTCAGGTGTTTCGCTTCATGCCGATTTGTTGGGTTTTGACTTGCTTAGGTAACCCCTTTGGCTTCGTAGATAGTAATTAACACTGATAGAGCACTACTGCGCGATGATTTTCGGTTTTGATTGATCTGGATGCTCTTGATAAGTTAGGCGCGCTGAGCCCGCTTGAGATCTCTCTCCGCTGGATAAACTAGCGATGAAGTATTGGGGCAGGAATTTATTGTGGGGGTTATGTGGCTTACTAACCTCGTTTTTAATTTGGGCGGGGTGCGTTCAGTATGTTATCGACTAGTTGTGTTACGTTCTTTCGGTCCAAAAAAATATTGCATGTGATTGAGGCTACGGCTACCGGCACATTATCTATGGCGGCGCTTCTGGCTAATAGTCAAAATAAATTTGGTCATGACGTTGTAGTTATTTTCTCTAGGAGACCTGAGACGCCTGTAAATTTAAGAGCATACTTTGACTCAGGTGTGCGTCTTGTACAGGTCCAAATGAATAGTTCATTTGAAAAGTTAGAGAGTCTTGTGCATATCAGAGCTGTAATCAAAAATAATAATCCAGACTTGATTTTTCTCCACTCATCGTTTTCGGGTTTCTTAGGTCGTATCTCGTCGTTGTTTGTGCAGAAAGCTTCACGCTTTTTCTATATTCCGCACTGTGTCTCTTTTATGCGGAAAGATATTAGTAGTTTTAAAAAGAAGCTTTTCATTTTGTTTGAGTGGGTCGGGGCGCTAAAAAAAGCGGATTATGTAGCATGCTCTCGCAGCGAACAGGAAGCTATTCAGGCAGCGATCCCTTTTAGACGGTGCCACATGGTCGAAAATGCATTGGATTTTAGCTCAGTCCCACTCTCTCCCCATTTTGAACTAAGTAATAGAAAGAAGGTAGTGATTACCGTAGGACAGATCCGCACGCAGAAAGGACCTGATATGTTTGCTGAAATTGCCCGCTCAGTGCGTAAAATAGACCCGACTGTTGAGTTTGTTTGGGTCGGGGACGGTGATCCGTGTTCCCGCCGAAAGCTGGAAGAGTCGGGTGTTCGTATTGTCGGTTGGGTGCCGAAGAGCGATGTTTGGAAGTACTTAGGCGATGCCTGTGTATATTTGTCTACTGCCCGCTGGGAAGGCATGCCTGTTTCAGTGATTGAGGCCGGTTTTGCAGGTCTTCCTGTAGTCGCATCCATGTGCGCAGGCAATGTTGATGTTGTTGAGCATGGGAAAACTGGCTGGCTGTTCGAGACTCCAGATGAGGCCACTGCGCACGTTCTAACTGCGCTCAGAAATTCAGAGCTTTCACAGTCGGTAGCCAAGACTGCATTTGATATTGCCAAAGAGCGTTTTAGCGTTGAGCGCTATTACCGGGAAATGGAAGCCTTGGCTCAATCCTAATCAAGGAAAAAACATGTCGTGTGCAGTAATTTTTGGGGGCACTGGTTTTATCGGTACCTATTTCGCAGAGCAACTGCTTGCCACAGGCTTATTCGCTAAGGTTTACCTCTATGATCGCGAGCCTATGGCTTCAAAGCCCAGTGAGTTTCGCAAGTCATTGATCAAGAGCCTCAAGGGTACTGAGGTTATTATTGGAGACGTACGTCAGACTGTATCATGGCAACCAATTGAAGAGGTGGGGTTGATTGCAAACTTTGCGGCCGTCCACCGTGAGCCAGGACATGAGGATCTTGAGTACTACGAAACCAACTTGCTCGGCGCTGAGAACGTCTGTGCGTGGGCTGAAAGAGTTGGCTGCAATGACATCATATTCACCAGTTCTATTTCTCCATACGGCATCAGCGAAGAGCAGAAACATGAGAGCTCTTTGCCCGTACCTGTAAGTGCCTACGGCGGCTCCAAGCTTGTCGCTGAAAAAATCCACCAGATATGGCTCGCACGTGACACGGTGAGCCGCCATTTGGTCATTGTGCGTCCCGGCGTGGTGTTCGGCCCCGGCGAGGGGGGGAATGTATCCCGCCTTATCAAGGCCGTGATCAAGCGATATTTTTTCTATATGGGTAATCGTGATACCCGCAAGGCGGGAACCTATGTAAAAGAATTGTGCGCTGCCATGTGGTGGGTTTTGCGGCGACAGAAGGAGGAGGGGAAACATCTAACTCTCTTCAACATGTCAATGAATCCAGGGCCTTCCATTGAGGACTATGTGAAAGCGACCTGTGCGATAGCCGGTGTGCAGCGCAATGTTCCGAGCATGCCGTATCCACTTCTGCTAGTCGTTGCGCATGCTATCGATTTTGTAGCGCGTCCCCTAGGCATCAAGCACCCATTTAGCCCCGTGCGCATCCGTAAACTAGTGCGCTCGAACAACGTACTCCCGACTCACTTGGTCGAACACGGCTATCCCTATCAATATAGTTTGGAGGCTGCTTTCCGTGACTGGAAAGCTAACTGTCCTGAGGAGTGGAGCTAACCAAGATGCAAGTTACAATTAGCGAATCTATAGGGCTTTGTAATTCAAAAGCCTTTACCCTCTTCGGGGGAATCAACGTACTTGAGGATCTGGATTCGACGCTATTTGCCTGTGCACACTATATGGCGGTCACGAGGAAGCTGGGTATTCCCTATGTATTCAAGGCGTCCTTCGACAAGGCCAATCGCTCTTCTATGAATTCCTACCGCGGCGTCGGGATGGAGGAGGGGCTACGCATATTCGAGGCGGTCAAGCGCGAGTTCGGCGTGCCAGTGATTACCGACGTGCATGAGGTCGAGCAGGCGGCTTCGGTGGCCGAGGTGGTCGAGGTGTTGCAGATTCCGGCCTTCCTGGCTCGGCAGACCGATCTGGTTGTCGCCGTGGCCCGCACCGGTCGGCCGATCAACGTCAAGAAGCCACAGTTCGTCAGCCCGACGCAGGTCAAACACATCGTGGATAAGTGTCGCGAAGCCGGCAACGATCAGATCATGTTGTGCGAGCGCGGGAGTTCGTTTGGCTACGACAACCTGGTGGTGGACATGCTCGGGTTCCGCCAGATGAAGGAGGCCAGTGGCGATTGCCCGATCATTTTCGACGTGACTCACAGCCTGCAGTGCCGTGATCCCCTCGGCGAGGCTTCGGGCGGCCGCCGCAGACAGGTGCTGGAATTGGCCCGCGCAGGTATGGCGGTGGGGCTGGCCGGCTTGTTTCTGGAAGCGCATCCGAATCCTGATCAGGCCCGTTGTGATGGCCCTAGCGCCCTGCCGCTGGCGTTGCTAGAGCCCTTCCTCAGTCAGATTAAGGTGATCGACGATATCGTGAAGAATCTGCCGGAGCTGGTGATTCGCTGATGGTCACTTCGTACGCGGGGGCCATTCGCCTGGTGCTGTTCGATGTGGACGGGGTGTTGACCGATGGCGCGCTGCACATCGGCGCCGATGGCGAAGTGTTCAAGAGTTTCAACGCCAAGGACGGTGTGGCGGTGGCGCTATTGCGCGCCCATGGCATTCGCAGCGGGATCATTTCCGGCAAGGCCAGTGCGGCCCTCGACTACCGAACTCGGCAGCTCAAGTGCGATCTGGCCGTAAACGGCTGCCACGACAAGCTGGCGGCGTATGCCGAGATCAAGCGTGAACTGGCACTTGAGGATGCGCAGATCGTCTTTGTTGGTGACGATGTGATCGATCTACCTGTCATGCAGCGGGTGGGCCTGAGCTATGCCCCGGCCGACGCCCACAGCCTGGTGCTTGGCCTGGCTTGCCATGTTACTCGGGCCATGGGTGGCCAGGGCGTGGCCCGCGAAGTAGCCGAGCACCTGCTGATGCTCGACGGCCTATGCCTGGAGGCGGCCTATCAACCGTTGCTCGCTGAATGGAGCAGCCACGACGCGCAGCAATGATCGATACAGGGGCGGCTCGTCATCCCGGTTCGCTTCGCTTCACGCTGCGTTATCGACAAACCAACGCAGACGCTTTTCCTCTGCGTCGGGTTTGAGCTTTCCTGCCAAGTTCTAACGACTGAACCAACTGCTTTCAAAGGACAAGCAATGAACCCTATGGACTACATCGAGATCGCCAAGCGCGTATTCGACATCGAAGCGCGCGCCGTCGGTTTACTCGGTGACAAGCTGGACAATTCCTTCAGCCAGGCCGTGCAGCAGATTCTGAACTCCAGCGGGCGCGTGATCGTCTGCGGCATGGGGAAGTCCGGGATCATCGGCAAGAAGATTGCCGCTACTCTGGCCAGCACGGGCACGCCGAGTTTCTTCATGCATCCCGGCGAGGCCTACCATGGCGATCTCGGGATGGTGACGGCCGATGATGTCTTCGTCGCCATTTCCAACTCGGGGGAAACCGACGAGGTGGTCAAGCTGATCCCCTTCCTGAGGAACAGCGGCAACTACCTGGTCGCCATGACCGGTAGCCCGGCATCCACGTTGGCCAGGGCCGCCCACAGCCATCTGGATGTCGGGGTACCTGAGGAAGCCTGTCCGTTGCAACTGGCGCCGACCTCTTCGACTACCGCCACTCTTGCCATGGGGGATGCCCTGGCGGTAACCCTGATGAAGGCGCGGGATTTCAAGCCCGAGAACTTCGCCCGTTTTCACCCTGGCGGTTCCCTCGGAAGGCGCCTGCTGAGTCGGGTTGAAGACGAGATGGTCAAGGTCAATTTGCCGCTGGTGCCGGAAGATGCTCGGGTGCTCGACGTCATTCAGGCCATTACTCGCGGAAGCCTGGGACTGGCCATCGTCGAGCATTCCGAAGGGTGGGGGTTGGTCACCGATGGTGATATCCGCCGCGCCATCGAACGATTCAGTGAGGCTGTGTTCGACAAGCGGGCTGGCGAACTCATGAGTCGCGAACCTGCCATGGTGCCTCTCGGCACTCGTGTCGAGGATGCGCTGATGCTGATGGATAAGCGACAGATCACCTCGCTGTTGGTCTTTGAAGGCGAGCGGGTCGTCGGTGTGTTCAAGAAGTAGGTTGGCGACTGCTAATCCTATCTTTCGCTGTCACCTGCGTTTTTCACGCAATCTCACGTTTGAGAAATTCATGGCACTTCAGTTTTTGGCTGGCCGGCTTGGGCGCGACGCTCATGCGTGGGAAATGCTGGTTGGCCGCATTTGGCGAATACGAGTTGGTCCCTATGGGGAGTTCGTTGAAGTTTTGTTTGATCGCTGATCGCTGATCGCTGATCGCACCGCACATGTCTACCCACGTCTTGGGCCGACGTATGAGTGGTATACCGCCGCTGCCCATGCAGTAGTCCTGGAAGCCGGAGGGGGGCTGGATAGTGAAGGTCAGCCGCTGCGGTACAACACGAAGGCTGACTTCCTCAATCCGTATTTCTTCGTGTGGGCTTCGTCTCCGGCGTAAGCGTCTATTTATCCCTATCGAAGCTTGAATGTCGCAGGTGTGGTTCGGTTGCCACAGCTCTCTGCGCTAATTTCTGAATGCCCCAAACGATACCAATAGTTGCCGGCGTCGCTGCGCTGGTGTGGCGGCTATCGCCATCGCGGCGAGGGCGGCGATCCGTGCCCACGGCGCGAACCTTTTCATATCCCTCTGAATGGATGCTGACTTTTGACTGAGAGAATTCTGGTAACCGGCGGTGCCGGCTATATCGGTTCGCACACGACCCTGGCGTTGCTCGAAGCCGGGTTTGAGGTAGTGGTGCTGGATAACCTGAGCAACAGCTCGGCCGAATCGCTGCGCCGGGTGGCGCAGATCTGCGGCCGGACGCCGGAGTTTGTTGAGGGTGATATTCGTGATCGTGCTCTGCTGCGCAGGTTGTTCGCCGATCACTCGATAGATGCGGTGCTGCACTTTGCCGGGTTGAAGGCGGTGGGGGAGAGCGTGCGCAAGCCGCTGGACTACTACGAGAACAACGTGGCCGGCACCTTGGCGCTCTGCCAGGCCATGGCCCATGCCGGAGTGTTCCGCCTGGTGTTCAGCTCCTCCGCTACGGTGTACGGCGAGCCGGAACGGATGCCGATCTGCGAGGCGTTCCCCACGGGCGTGCCGACCAACCCTTATGGCCGCTCCAAGCTGATGGTCGAGGACCTGTTGCGCGACCTGGCCCACTCTGACTCGCGTTGGAGCATCGCCCTGCTGCGCTACTTCAACCCGGTGGGCGCCCATGCCAGTGGACTGATCGGCGAGGACCCCAACGGCATCCCCAACAACCTGCTGCCCTATATCAGCCAGGTGGGCGTCGGCAAGCTCGAGCGCCTGTCGGTGTTCGGCGGGGACTACCCGACGGAGGACGGCACCGGGGTGCGCGACTACATCCATGTGGTGGACCTGGCTGCGGGGCACCTCAAGGCCCTGCAGGCGATCAGCCAGCGTAGCGGGGTGAACGTCTGGAACCTGGGCACCGGCATTGGCTACAGCGTGCTGCAGATGGTCCAGGCATTCGAGCAGGCCAGCGGGAAGCGGGTGCCCTATAAGGTGGTCGGTCGCCGTCCGGGAGACATCGCCGAATGCTGGGCCGACCCGTCCAAGGCCGCCCACGAACTCGGCTGGAAGGCCGAGCGCGGGTTGTCGGAGATGATCGCCGACACCTGGCGCTGGCAGGTGCGCAATCCGCAGGGATATGCGCAGTAGGTCCCATCGCGCTCGGGTCGCGCCTACGTGATTGACGGCGCATCGGTGTGGGAGCGTCGCCCCCGGCGCGAGCTTTTCTGAATGACCCACACGACCCCGATGGTTGCCGGCGTTGGCGCGCTGGTGTGCCTGCTGCCACCATCGCGGCGAGGACGCGGATCGCCGCCCGGCCGCTCCTACAGGGAACGCGGTGTACTTTGCAGGGGCGACCGGGCGGCGATTCGGCGGGCGGCATCCGTGCCTTCGGCGCGAGCTTTTGATTTTCTGTTTCCCATCGGCCGCTTGTGGCCTCTTTCGCAATAACCAAGGTACCCCATGATCCGCAAATGCCTGTTCCCCGCTGCCGGTTACGGCACCCGTTTCCTGCCGGCCACCAAGTCCATGCCCAAGGAGATGCTGCCCATCGTCAACAAGCCGTTGATCCAGTACGGCGTCGAGGAGGCGCGTGATGCCGGGCTGCAACAGATGGCCATCGTCACCGGCCGCGGCAAGCGTGCGCTGGAGGATCACTTCGACATCAGCTACGAGCTGGAGCACCAGATTCGCGGCACCGACAAGGAGAAGTACCTCACCGGCACCCGCGAGCTGATCGACCAGTGCACCTTCTCCTACACCCGCCAGGTGGAGATGAAGGGCCTGGGCCACGCCATCCTCAGTGGCCAACCGCTGATCGGCGACGAGCCCTTCGCCGTGGTGCTGGCCGATGACCTGTGCCTGAACCTCGGTGGTGACGGTGTGCTGGCGCAGATGGTCAAGCTGTACAAGCAGTTCCGCTGCTCCATCGTCGCCATCCAGGAAGTACCGCGCGACCAGACCAGCAAGTACGGGGTGATCGCCGGCGAGATGATCCGCGACGACATCTACCGGGTCAGTCACATGGTCGAGAAGCCCAAGCCGGAGGACGCGCCCTCCAACCTGGCGATCATCGGTCGCTACATCCTCACCCCGGACATCTTCGACCTGATCGCCGACACCGAGCCGGGCAAGGGCGGCGAAATCCAGATCACCGACGCGCTGATGAAGCAGGCCCAGAGCGGCTGCGTGCTGGCCTACAAGTTCCAGGGCCAGCGCTTCGACTGCGGCAGCGCCGAAGGCTATATCGAGGCGACCAATTTCTGCTTCGAGCGGTTGTACAAGCAGGGGTTGTAGGCACGGCGCCGTTTTGAGGGCCGGCTCTACCAGAGGAGCGTGGGAGTGCTGCGGTCGCGTATGATGTTTGTCGCCTCTAATACTGAACAGTGATTAATCCATGACTGATCAAGACATTCGCTGGCAACAACGCCTGGTCAACTACAGTCGAGCCCTTGCTCAGCTGAGTCGCGCCGTGACGTTGGCGCAGACGCGGCCACTCAGTGAGTTGGAAAAGCAGGGCCTGATCCAGGCCTTTGAGTTCGTCTTCGAGTTGGCCTGGAACCTGATGAAGGACTACTTCCTTTATCAGGGCAACCCGGCCATCAGTGGCTCGCGCGACGCCATTCGCAACGCGTTCAAGCAGGGCCTGGTAGCGGATGGCGAAGGCTGGATGGAGATGATCAAGAGCCGTAACCAGACCGCGCATACCTACAATGAGTCTGTTGCCAACGCGATTGCAGACAGCATCACTGCGCAGTATCACGATCTGTTCCTGCAGCTGCAGAAACACATGCAAGACTTGGCCGACGACAAATGAACGGGCGACTCTCGTTTGGCTTGCCAGCTCAGGCAGTCGAGCAATTGCGCGGTGTTTTCCAAAGCTGGCCGCAGGTCAAGCGGGTGCTGCTTTATGGGTCGCGGGCCAAGGGAAACTATCGGCCTGGCTCGGACATCGACCTCACAGTTGAAGGCGAAGATCTGTCGCTCGCGGACCTGCTGGCCATCGAAAATCAAATTGACGACCTTCTGCTGCCTTGGATGGTCGACCTCTCCCTCAAACAACAAATCGACAACCCGGCGTTGCTCGATCACATACAACGTGTGGGCATTGCCTTCTACACGCGCGCGGAGCTGCGGCCGAATGGCTGATGGCTGTTCAGGTAGTTTGAGCACACCTGGGTAGAAGCGACCGCACATCGCTCGCCGAGCACTCCCTTAGGGGGCGTTCTTGTAGGAGCGTCGCCCTCGGCGCGAGCTTTCCTGGTGGTAATCGCGGCGAGGGCTCGGATCACTGGCACAGGTTGTAGGGTTCAGGTTTTCGCGGTGGCTTCGTTTATTGGGCGGCCATGCGGCCCGCATCGCGGCGAGGGTCGGAACGCCGCCCGACGGATCGCCGCCCGGCCGCTCCTACAGGCTCGCGGTGTATCGCGCGGTGCTGATGCGGCTCAACCGCGCAAATATTGTCTCTATTGATGGATGTTCCGTTTGAAACCTACGTTCTTCGTTGTCTGTTGCGCGCTGATGCTCTACGGCCTGTTCCGCCCGCAATCACCGCCGGATTTGTTCGAGCAGTCGGACAAGGCCCTGCACCTGCTGGCCTTCGGCGCGCTGGCACTGAGCAGCCGCCTGGCTTTCGAGCGGCTGCCGGGCTGGCCGCTGTGGGGCGTGTTGTTTGCCCTGGCGCCGCTGCTGGAATGGCTGCAGCACCTTGTGCAGCCGGTGCGTCAGTTCAGCCAGGACGACATCCTGGCCAATGCCCTCGGTGTGCTGCTGGCCTGGCTGACGTGGCAGGCCTTGCGCAGCCGTTTGCGCGTGCTGGGTTAAGGGCAATGGCCGAGGGCGAGCTGATGGCATATTGCCGCCAGATTGCGGGTCAGCGACCTACACTGAACCTGAGGGCGGATTTGCGGAGAGGGTGAGTTGATGTAGGGAGCCGCTCGAGGCGCAGTACCCAGCGAGCGTGGCAGTGATGAATCTCGGGTCGAGAAGTACTGAAGTAGAGAACCCGTGGGCGGCCGTTAGCCGCCTGAGCGTTTGGCAATACCACCTGGTCCGTGTTGGCTTGCGCCAGCATGTGTGGTGGTTGGTGCATTTTCCCGTCGGCGAGGCGGCGCGTTCGGCCTGTCTCGCGTGCGCAAGCGCTACGCCACTGGCCGGCAGGCGCTGTGAGTACTTGTTGGCCAGGTCTCAGGCGGCGCCGTGCATACTGGTGCTGGTGGCAGCGTTGGTATTGCCTGGCTGTGCACGCGAGAGCGCGCCGCCCGCGATCATTCGTGACGATGTGCTGATCCATGTGCGCCTGGTCGATCAGATCGAATACAAGCCCGGCACCGAAGCATTCGGCTTGGCACGCTGCGCCAATGATGTGTGCGTGCTGGAGATCCTGCGAGATCGATACCCGTTCTGCCTGCAGCATGAGATTCGCCATGCCTTCGAGGGCGACTGGCATCCGGATAGGGAAACCCTGGACGATTGCTGAGTGGTCCGCTGCGGCTGCCTGGTTCAAGCCAGCGCATTGCTGCGCGGGCGTTTGTGGCTGTGGCTGCCGGCCAGTACCGCTATCGCGCAGAGCACCACCAGGGTCGCGGCGTTGGCGGGGATCTGCAGGTTGAAGTCGGTGCTGGAGTGGATCAGCAGGGCGATGATGCCCATGGCCGCGCCGAAGCCGACGCCGCTGCGGTACACCGACTCGCGTCGCCACAGGGCGCGCAACGCTTGCCACAGGGCCAGCAGCAGGAAGGCCGCGAGCGGCAGCAGGCCGAGCAGGCCGAATTCGATGGCGAACTGCAGGTAGTCGTTGTGGGCGTGGTCGAAGTGCAGGCGGATGTCCTCGCCGGGATACTGCGGGAACACCGCCTCGAAGCTGCCGGCGCCCTGGCCCAGCAGGGGGCGCTCCTGCAGCAGCGGGATGGCGTAGCCGAACACGTCGTCACGCACCTCGTTGGCCTGTTGCACCACTTCGCCGTTGACCACCACGTCGTTGAGGCGGGTGTTGAGCAGGCGGTCCTTGAGCTTCTCCAGGCCGAAGTACTGGCTGATCACCAGCACGTCGATGAGCACGATGCTGGCCAGGATCAGGCCGTTGCGCAGGCGGTGTTCCTTGTTCAGCAGCACGAACAGGCCGCCGACCAGCAGCAGGCTGGCGAAGAAGCCGGTGTTGCCCATGCGCGAGTGGGTCATCACCAGGGCAATCACCATCACCACCAGGGCCAGGCGCAGGCGCGCCTTGGGGCCCATCAGCAGCTCCAGCAGGTTGACCCAGCTGAAGGGCCGGCCGTCGCGCAGGGCCAGCAGCAGGCCGATGCCGCAGGCCAGGGTCATCTCCAGGTAGCCGGCCAGGTGGTTGCGGTTGACGAAGGTGCCGGTGGCATCGCCGAGGTAGCTGGTCTTGGGCGTCAGCAGCAGCCACTCCCCCCCGGACAGGGTCATGAACGCGCCCCAGAAGGCCTGCAGGGTGCCGCTGACCACCAGGGTGCCGAGCAGCAGGGTCAGGCGCTTGCGCGTGTGGCACAGGCTGACCACCAGCAGGAACAGCAGGCTGTAGGCCAGGCCGAGCATCAGGTACTGGAAGGTCGCGCCGTTGTCCATGCTCAAGCCCGCCAGCCACTGCACCGCCACCCAGGCCTGGGCCAGCAACAGCAACCCCAGCAGGGGCAGGGCGGCCTTGATCTGGCGCGCCGGCGGCAGTGCGCCGCGCATCTGGCCGATCGCCCACAGGCCCCCCAGCCCACCCATCAACAGCACGAACAGCCCCACGGCCCAATCGCGATTGCTGCCCAGCGGCAGCGGCAGCCAGACCAGGGTGAACAGCAGCGCGGCCAGCAGGAAGCGATCGAGGCGGGTGGAAGCGTTGGACATGTACTGAGCAATCCCTGGCGGCGGGTGGGCACGTGACGATTTCGCAGGGGCGCATTGTAGGGGCATCGGCTCCGGGGCTCTAGGTTATAAAACTCGCCATTGATGGCGGGGGGCTGTGTACGTCGGAGCACACTGTTAGTAACTGTCAGCCTGTTTCGTGTCGCTCTGTATACGCTGCTCAGGCGTGCGTCATGCCGGCTGCCAGCACGTGGCTGCAGCGACATCAGGCGCGCGGCAAAACGTGGCAATTGTTACGACTCAATCACTTGGCAGGGATGGCCGCTCATGACCACCAAAGAGCAACAGATCACCGAACTCATCACGCTGACTTCGCGCAGCATCACCCACCTGACGGCTACCTTGACCATGCTCTCTTTCGACCTGCTGCGCAGCGAGGAAAAGAACCTGCGCGGCGCCGGTTCGCGCATGCTCGCGAGGCTGGAGGCGGTGAGCAAGGAGCTGGATCAGCACTGGAAGTTGATCGCCGAGCTGAACGGGGAACAGCCACCGCATCGCGACGATGCGGTGGAAGAGGTGCTTATGCACCTGGTGAAGTAAGTCGCCTGCAATTACACCGTGGGAAGTAGTGCAGGTTCGCCCGCCGCTTAACCTGTCCGGCTTGCAGGCGGCCTGTCGCTGTCATGGCGGTTGGCCTGCATCGCGGGCGGCTGGTGATGACCATCCTGACCCACGCCTCTCGTCGGATTGGCCCAGGCAACCCAGCGGGCGCTGGTCGATCCGAGCGCGCCTTGGCCCTCCTGCGCTGTCCGCCCGGACCCTGAATCGCTGCCAGGCGCCGGCAACGCCGCTATCAAACCGACTCGTTTTCGCTTCGCCCCTGGAGTATTGCAGGGCGTTCTCCATGAGCGCATGCAAGCGTCAAGGACGGGCTTCGCGCGTCATTAAGGTTGGCAGAAGCACACGGTGTTATTGGCCATATTGGGTCTCTCTTATTATTGATTAAACAATCAATTAACCTGGCTCTGTGGGCTATTGTCCTGAACTTATATGGCTGTATAGATATTTTCTGGCACGTTCGTTTTATTAACTTCGATTGTTATAAATTGTCAGCCTTCTGCCAATGCTGGGGTCTACATTAGGCCACGTGATGGCTGCGCCGGATGTGCGTCCACTCGCCCCTCAATAATAAGATCAAGACTCTGAAGCTGCGCCGAACTGGCCCTTAATAAAGGGAGGCCGGTAGGCACGGCCGGATTCCTCTTGCATGGCGTGCAGGCGGGCTGGGGTGTGACGATCTCAACTGCGCAATATCCCCGGCACTTCAAGGCTCACTTGAAATGGCCTGGCGGTCGATAGCCTCGGTTTAGTGCAAGACGCAGCGGCCATCGGCCGCGAACAAGGTCCGTGAACCGTTATGGTGCACGGATAAACTTAGAATGCTGGGCGTTATCCCGCGCGAGTTATTTTGCCGTCGTTGCAGGTCAATCAATCCTATTTAGTGAAGTAACTGTGTTGAACGTTTTTCCTCAATCTAACTTGTGCCAGTTTCTCGTGTGGAAGCCGTTCAAGTTTGTTTGCTCGAAAAGCGGGCAGCGAGAACTCGGCAACTGCCACAACTTATCTGCGGATATTGGTTGTGCTCGTCGTTTTGCCTTTCAATCGCTGGTGGCAAGGGTTGGTGTGTGAAAGATAACCTGGTGTTGCCGTTCCGCTTGTCCGGCCAACACTTGGCCGTGGCCCTCGATCAGGTGGTGCGCGTGCTGCCGGCATTGCGCAGTACCCCCTTGCCGGGCGCGCCCGAGTCGATCTCTGGCCTGGCCAACGTCCGTGGCCGGTTGCTGCCGGTGGTGGACCTGGCCCGGCGTTTTGCCTGGAGCGCGCCCGCCCTCGATCTGTGGCAACCCTTCATCTGGCTGCGTAGCAGCAAGCGTGAACTGTTGCTGCCGGTGGAGCATGTGGAGGTCGTGAGGGCCTTCGCGACCGATGACTTCACCGCCGCCCCGGACCCGCGGGTGCCTTCCAGCCTGCTGCGCGGGGTGGTGCGCAGCGCCGAGGGACTGCTGCTGATCCAGGACGTCGAACAGCTGCTCAGCGATAACGACGAAGCGCAGTTGCTGGAGCTGCTCGCCAGCCGGGAGGGCTCGCTCGATGTTGCGCACTGAGGCGAGCGCTTCCCCGCGCCTGTTGGCGGCGCTAAGCCAGAAGGTCTTGCGCCATCTGGGCGCGGACTTTTCCGGTGAGCGGCAGGCGGAGCTGTTGCGCCGCCTGCAGCTGCTGGCCCTGGAGCGGGAAGTAGCGGATTTCGACGGCTGGTTGCAGGCGCTGGCGTTCGCCGAGTGGGATGCCGGCCAGGTGCAGTCGCTGATCGCCGCCTTCACCGTCGGTGAAACCTATTTTCGCCGCGATTCCGAGGCCTTCGACTGGCTCGCCAGCCAGCACCTGGCGCCCTTGCTGGAGCGTCGGCGGCGCGAGGGGCGACGCCACCTGCGCCTGTGGAGTGCCGGCTGCTGTACCGGGGAGGAGGCCTATGGCCTGCTGTTCCTGGTCGACGAGCTGCTCGGCAGCGAGCGCGGGCAATGGACGCTGGAACTGGTTGCCAGCGATATCAACGCAGGCTTTCTCGCCCGCGCCGAGCAGGGGCTGTATGGGCGCAACGCCTTTCGCAGCAGCGAGAACGACTTCCGCATGCGCTACTTCCAGGCCGAGGGGCGCCTGTGGCGGGTGCGTCCGGCCTGGCGCGAGCGCATCCGCTTCGTCCAGTACAACCTCGCCGACGCCGCCCTGGCCCCCGCCCTGGCGAACGCCGATGTGATCCTGTGCCGCAACGTGCTGATGTATTTCACCCCGGGGCGGGCGCAGGCGGCGCTGCGCCGACTGCTCGGCAGCCTGAGTGGCGATGGTGTGCTGCTGCTGAGCGCCGTGGAGGCCGGGCTGGCGACCCAGGCCGGCCTGCAGGGCCGCTGGGCCGGCTGCAACTACGCGCTGGCCGCCAGGACGCGGCAGTCGCCCTGGGCCAACAGCCCGGCTTCGCCAAGCCGCGCCGCGTTGGCCGCGCCGCCGCGCGCCAACCTGTCCGCCCCGGTGGTTTCCCTTCCAACCGAGAAGCCGCGTTCGGCCGTTGCTGCGCCGGGCACCGAGCTGCGCAGCGCCGTCGAGAGCGCCGAGGCAACCGCTGCACGTCACTGGCGGCAGGCCACCCAGGCCCAGGCGGCGGGCCAGCATGAGCAGGCCCGTGCGGCACTGACGGCCTACCTGAACTGTGCCGGCCCGGGCCGCGCGCAGCAGCACCAGGCCTGCCTGGCCATGGCGCGCAGCTGGGCCGATCAGCAGCAGTTCGAGCCGGCCGGGGAGTGGCTGCAGCGCGCGCTCGCGCTGGATCCAGCCTCGATATCGGCGTACTGGCTGCAGGCCCTGCTGGCGC
Source organism: Pseudomonas sp. LPB0260 (assembly GCF_013388395.1). NCBI lineage: Bacteria > Pseudomonadati > Pseudomonadota > Gammaproteobacteria > Pseudomonadales > Pseudomonadaceae > Pseudomonas > Pseudomonas sp. LPB0260. The sequence goes on from NZ_CP058247.1 coordinate 3,147,278, forward strand.
AGCAGTGTGGCGACAACCGCCAGGCCCTGCTGGCGCTGCACAAGGCCTTGTATCTGCAGCCCGAATTCATCCTCGGCTACTTCCTGCGCGCCCGCCTGCTGCGCGCCGACGGCCAGTCGCGCGCCAGCCAGAAGGCCTTGCAGGTCTGCCGGCAACTGCTCCTGGGCCAGGACAGCCAGGCCCTGGTTCCCCTCGGCGACGGCCTCAGCTGTGCGCAGCTGCTGCGCCTGTGCGATCAACTATTGGAGGACTCGAGCAGATGTCCGAGCCTGTGAACGAAGACCCGCGCTGGAGCCAGATTCATCAGCGCCTGGCCCAGTGCGAGCTGCGCCTGGCCGCCGGCTTCGGCGTGGATGCCGAGGAGCGCGATGCGCGCCTGCGCGAGCGCACCCGGCAATGGGCGCAGACGATCGAGCCGGAGCAGGTCGAAGGCTGGCTGGAGGTGTTGTCCTTCAACATCAGTGGCGAGCAGTACGCCATCGAAAGCGCGCATGTCGCCGAGGTGCTGCCGCTGCCCCACTTCACCCCGTTGCCGGGCACACCGCCCTACGTGCTGGGCATCGTCAACGTGCGTGGCCATATCGTCTCGCTGCTCGATCTGCGGGTGCTGTTCGAGCTGCCGATGAACAGTCTTTCCGACAAGAACTTCCTGATGATTCTGCGCGGCCCCGAGATGGAGTTCGCGCTGCTGATCGACCGGGTCCTGGGCATCTCGCGGATCCGCCGTGACGCGCTGCAGACCGAACTGGCCAACCTGACCGGGGTGCGCGCCGCCTACCTGCTGGGAGTTACCGCCGATCAGTGCACGGTGCTGGACGGCGAGCGGCTGCTGGGCGACCCCAATTTACGCGTGATGGACGAGGATTAGTGGCGATGCAAAGTGTGATGACCCGAGCCTTCAACCTGGGGATCGGCAGCAAGCTGGTCGCCGCCTTCGCCGCGCTGATCTTGGGCTTCGGCACCCTGCTGTTCGGCAGCCTGGAGCGCTTCGCCAACCTGCAGGACAGCGAGCAGCAGCAGTTCCAGGACCACTATGGGCGGGTCTCCGATGTCAAGGAGCTGCGCCTTAATCTCGCGGCCCAGCGTACTGACCTGATGCGGGCGATCATCGAGCAGACGCCGGCCGATCTGCGGGGCATAGAAGAGGGTATGCGCCAGCGCAGCGCGATCAACGACCGCCTGGTCAAGCGGCTGCAGCAGGCCGCCGGCGGCGATCAGGCATTCGCCGAGCTGTTCGACGAGCTGCTGGTGGTCCGCGAGGCCTTGGCCGATACCCGCGCCGAGCAGCTGGCGATGATCCGCGCCGGCGAATACGAGCAGGCGCGGCTGCTGAGCATGGGCGTGCAACTCGAGCGCATGCAGCGAATTCATGAACTCGGCGTAGAGCTGTCCGAACTCACCGACCAACGTGTCGCGGCGGCCGTGGAACGTTCGCGTCAGGCCCTGGAGGCCCAGCGCGACCGGATATTCAACTTGAGCCTGCTGCTGGTCGGTTTGAGTGCCGTGCTGGCCTGGCTGCTCAGCCGCCATATCGCCAGGCCGCTGTCACGCCTGACCGGCTGGGCCGAGCGCATCGGCCGGGGCGAGATTCCCCAGGGCATCGTCGCCAGCACGCGCCAGGATGAAGTCGGACGCCTGTCCCAGGCGTTCGTCGACATGAGCCAGTACCTGCGCGAACTGGTGCAGGAGATGAACGAGGGCATCACGGTGCTGGCTACGTCCAGCGAGCAGATCCTCGCCGCCACCAGCCAGGTGGCTACCAGCACCCAGGAGACCGCCACCGCCATCAGCGAGATCGTGACCACGGTGGAGGAGGTCAAGCAGACCGCGGTGCTGGCCGGCAGCAAGTCGCAGACCGTGGCCGAGAGCACCGAGCGCACCCGCCAGGTGGCGCTGAGCGGGTGCGAATCGGTGGAGGAGTCGCTCAAGGGCATGGGGCATATCCGCGAGCAGATGCAGGCGGTGGCGGAAAGCATCATGACCCTGGGCGAACAGAGCCAGACCATCGGCGAGATTGTCGCCTCGGTGGGCGACCTGGCCGAGCAGTCCAACCTGCTCGGGGTCAACGCCTCGATCGAGGCGATGAAGGCCGGCGAGGCGGGCAGGGGCTTCTCGGTGGTGGCCCAGGAGGTCAAGGCCCTGGCCGACCAGTCCAAGCAGGCCACCGCCCAGGTGCGCAGAATGCTCGGCGAGATCCAGAAGGCCATGACCCGATCGGTGCTGTTGGCCGAGCAGGGCAGCAAGACCGTGGAGAGCGGCTACGCGCGCGCCCAGTCCAGTGGCGATGCGATTCGCACCCTGAGCAGCAATATCGAAACGTCCAGCGAGGTGGCGCTGCAGATCGCCGCCACCAGCCAGCAGCAACTGGTCGGCATGGACCAGATCGTCACGGCCATGGCCAGCATTCGCCAGGCCAGCCAGGACAACGTCGGTGGTACCCGTCAGGTCGACCTGGCGGCGCGCAACCTGCATCAACTGGGACTCAAGCTGCAGGGCCTGGCGAGCCGCTTCAGCCTGTGAGTCCGACCACCAACGCGATTAATTGAGTTTGCCCCCGGGTCTGTCCGGGGGACCAGGAGAAACGAGCATGCTGGGACGTATCGCCAACCTACGGATCGGCACCAAATTGGTGCTGACGTTCACCCTGCTTTTCATCGCCTTCGGCTCCTTGCTGGTCAGTTCGCTGCAGCGCTTCGCCGCTGTGCAGGAGAGCGAGGCCAAGCTGTTCCAGCGCAGTTTCGAGCGGGTGTCCCAGGTCAAGGAGCTGCGGGTCAATATCAGCGCCCAGCGCGCCGAGTTGCTGCAGGCGATGGCCAGCGGGCCAGGGGAGAAACTGCGCCAGCGCGAGAGCAGGATCGAGGCATTGTCTCGGGCTAATGACCGTCTGTTCGACGAGCTGCGGGCCGGCCTGGGGGATGAACGCGAGTCGCGCGCGCTGCTCGAGCAGCTGATGAGCGTGCGCAATGCCTTCGTGCAGACCCGCGACCAGCAGCTGATCCCGTTGATCCGGCAGGGCAACGTGGAGCAGGCGGCCGAGCTGGCGCTGGGCATCCAGTTCGAGCGGATGGCGCGGATCGACGAACTAGGGCAGCGTCTGGCCGAATTGACCGAGGCCAATGTGCGACAGGCCTTGTTCCAGGCCGAGGAGGCGGTCGAGCGCCAGCGCCTGGAGCAGTTGGCGACTGGCCTGATCGTCTTGCTGCTCGGCGTCGTCATGGCCTGGCAGCTCAGCCGGCATATCGCCCAGCCGCTGGCGCACCTGACCCTGATCGCCGAGCGCATCAGCCGTGGCGAAATCCCCCGGGAGCTGCGCAGCGGAAGCCGCGCGGACGAGGTCGGTCGCCTGACGACGGCCTTCAGCCAGATGAGCCGTTACCTGCTGGCCCTGGCCGCCAAGGCCGAGGGCCTGGCCCAGGGTCACCTCGGCCAGGACAGCCAGCCGGTGTCCGACCAGGATGTGCTGGGCACTGCCTTCGCCACCATGCTGGCGAACCTGCGCAACCTGGTCGGCGAGCTCAACGAGAGCATCACGGTGCTGGCGACGTCCAGCGAGAACGTGCTGGAGGCTACCAGCCAGGTCGCCACCAATACCCAGGAAACCGCCACCGCCATCAGCGAGATCGTCACCACGGTGGACGAGGTCAAGCAGACCGCGGTGCTGGCCAGCAGCAAGGCGCAGTCGGTAGCCGACAGCACCGCACGTACCCGCGAGGTGGCCCAGGGCGGCCGCCAGGCGGTGGAGGAGGCGCTCAAGGGCATGGGCCTGATCCGCGAGCAGATGCAGGCGGTGGCGGAAAGCATCATGCGCCTGGGCGAGCAGAGCCAGACCATCGGCGAGATCGTCGCCTCGGTCAGCGACCTGGCCGAACAGTCCAACCTGCTCGGGGTCAACGCCTCGATCGAGGCGATGCGCGCCGGCGAGACCGGCAAGGGGTTCTCGGTGGTGGCCCAGGAGGTCAAGGCCCTGGCCGACCAGTCCAAGCAGGCCACCGCCCAGGTGCGCGGCATACTCGGCGAGATCCAGAAGGCCATGACCAAGGCGGTGCTGCTGGCCGAGCAGGGCAGCAAGGCGGTGGAGGCGGGGTACGAGCGCGCGCAATCGAGTGGCGAGGCGATCCGCGCGCTAGACAGCAGCATCGTCGAGTCCAGCGAAGTGGCGCTGCAGATCGCCGCCACCAGCCAGCAGCAGATGCTCGGCATGGATCAGGTGGCCAACGCCATGAGCAGTATTCGCGAGGCCAGCCAGAGCAACGTCAGCGGTACCCGGCAGATGGACCAGGCCACGCGCAACCTGCATGCGCTGGGTGTCAAGCTGCAGGGCCTGGCGGCCCAGTTCAAGCTGTGAGCCGCCCATGAGCCTGGATCGCAAGGCACTGCAGGAACGTTTGCTCGAGAGCTTCCGGATCGAGGCGGGAGAGCGCCTGGCCGTGCTCGCCGACACCCTGGCCAACTGGCGCCAGGCGGGGGCCAGCGGCGACTCCATCGAGTCGCTGTTCCGCGAGGTGCACAGCCTCAAAGGCGCCGCCAGGGCCGTGGGCCTGGCGCCCATCGAGCGGCTCTGCCATGCCTGGGAGAGCCTGCTCGGCGCGGCCCGGGCGAACCTGCTGGAAATGACCGCCGAACGCGTCGAGCTCAGCCGGCATGCCTTGCGTGCCGTACAGCATTTGCACGCCGGCCAGGCGCTGGCTTCCGATGAATCAGAACAGCTGTGCGAGCAGCTGGAAAGCGCCGCGCGCGGCGAGGCCGTGGCACTGTCGGCAACGCCTATGGCCAGTCCGGCGCCGCCGACTGACTCGGGCATGGTCAGAGTCTCCGCCCGGCGCCTGGACAACCTGCTGTTCCACAGCGAGAGCCTGTTGCAGCTCAAGCTCGAGGCCCAGGCCCATGCCCGCCGCCTGCGCGAACACGCCGCCGCCTTCGAGCCGCAGCGCGGCAGGCGCCTGCTCGGTGCCGGCCACCTGAAGCGCCTGCACGCCCAGCTCGACGAGCTGCCGCTGGCCAGCCGCGACGCCCTCAAGGGCGTGCTCGACTACCTGAACTGGAGCCAGGCCCAGCTCGATCAGCTGCACTTCGAGGCGATCCACCTGGCCAAGGCCGGGCAGCACCTGGCGCAAGGCCTGAGCCAGCTGTCCGAGGCCCAGGTCGGCGAGCTGCAGGCGGTACTGCTGCTGGCCGGCAGCACGCTGGTGGAGGGCCTGCCGGCCATGGTCCAGGACCTGGCCAGCCAGTCCGGCAAACGGGTCGAGCTGCAGGTGCGCGGCATCGACCTGCAGGTCGACAAGCGCATCCTCGACGAGCTGCGCACGGTGCTCACCCACCTGCTGCGCAACGCCGTGGACCACGGCCTGGAGTCTCCCCAGCGGCGCGAGGCCAGCGGCAAGCCGGCGGTCGGGCAGATTCAGGTGGACTTGCTGCAGGAGTCGGCGGATCGCTTCGAGCTGCGCGTGCAGGACGACGGCGGCGGCATCTCGGCGGCTTCGCTGAAGGCCAAGGCCGTCGCCGCCGGGCTACTCACCCCGGAACAGGCCCAGGCACTGAGCGAGGCGGAAAGCCAGCGGCTGATCTTTCGCTCCGGGCTGTCGACCAGCGCGCTGATCACCGACCTGTCCGGGCGCGGCCTGGGCATGGCCATCGTCCAGGAGGTGGTCGAGCGCCTCGGCGGGCGCATCGAGCTGCAGTCCAGCCCCGGCCGGGGAACCTGCTTCCACCTGCACCTGCCGCTGAGCCTGTCGACCTTCCGCGCGGTGATCGTGCGCAACGCCGAACGCACCTTCGCCATACCGGCACTGGCGGTCGAGCGCTGCCTGCGCCTGCCGGCCGGTGCGCTGAAGAACCTGGAGAACCGCCCCTCGCTGGCCCTCGACGGGCGCGTCCTACCGGTCTGGGCCCTGGCCGACGTGCTGGGCCTGAGCGACACGGCGCGCAGCGGCGACGAGCTGACCCTGCTGGTGCTCAAGGTGCACGGCGAGCCCTTCGTACTGCTGGTCGACGAGCTGCTCGGCGACCAGGAAATCACCGTGAAGAACCTCGGCAAGCAGCTGCTGCGGGTGCGCAACCTGCTGGGCGCGACCCTGCTCGGCGACGGCCAGCTGGTGCCCATCCTGCATCCGGGCGATCTCTACCGCAGCGCCCTGAACGTCGGCGCCGGCAGCCTGCAGCGCCGCGACGGCGAGGCGCCCGGCGCCACGGCGCAGCGCCTGCTGATCGCCGAGGACTCGTTCACCTCGCGCGGCCTGCTCAAGGCCATCCTCGAGGGGGCCGGTTACCAGGTCACCACCGCCAATGACGGGCTGGAGGCCTGGAACGCCCTGAAGCAGGGCGCGTTCGACCTGCTGGTGTCGGACGTGGAGATGCCGCGCATGGACGGCTTCACCCTCACCACGCGGATTCGCGGCGACCGTGAGCTGGCCGAGTTGCCGGTGGTGCTGGTGACGGCGCTGCACTCGGCCGAGGACCGCGCCCGCGGTCTCGAGGTCGGGGCCAGCGCCTACCTGGTGAAAAGCGGCTTCGAGCAGGACAGCCTGCTCGACGCGATTCGTCGTCTGATCTGATTGGGAGCTGTCATGCGCGTACTGATTGTCGACGACTCGCCGGTGCTGCGGATGCTGCTGCGCACGGTGCTGGAGAGTGAAGGTTTCGAGGTGCGCGAAGCCGGCAGCGGCGAGCAGGCCTTGCGCCTGCTGGAAGGCTATCAGCCGGACATCATCACCATGGATGTGCACATGCCGGGCATGGATGGTTACGAAGCCACCGCGTGCATCCTCGAGCTTCACGCGTTGCCCGTGGTGATCGTGACCGCCAGTGCCGATGCCAATGCCGCGGCGACCGCCATCTATGCCCTGGAAGCCGGCGCCCTGGCCGTGCTGGACAAGCCCGTGGGCCCCGATGCGGAGAACTTCGAGCAGCTCGTCGCCGAGTTGCTCAGGACCCTGCGGCGCATGGCCGAAGTGAAGATAGTGCGGCGCCCGCGAACCGTCAGGGGGCACGCGGTCGCGCCGTTCAAGGCGCCCGTCAGCTCCGGTTCGCCCCGGCTGGTGGCCATAGCCGCCTCCGCCGGCGGCCCGGCGGCGCTCAAGTCGATGCTGGCGGGCCTGGCCTCGAATCAACCCTGGCCTCTGCTGCTGGCGCAGCATATTGCCGTGGGCTTTCTGGGCAGTTTCCGCGACTGGCTGGTAACCGTCTGCAAGTTGCCGGTGAGCGTCGCCGAGCACGGCCAGGTGCTGCAGTCCGGCAGGCTCTACCTCGCCCCGGACGGCCAGCATCTGGGGCTGGGCAACGACCTGCGGGTCTGCCTGCAGCCACGCAACAGCGAGCTGTACTGCCCATCGGCCGACCATCTGTTTCGCAGCGTCGCCCAGCGCCTCGGCAGCGAGGCTATCGGTATCCAGCTTTCCGGCATGGGCCGGGACGGTGCCGAGGGCCTGGCCGAGCTGCACCGTGCCGGCGCGCTCACCATTGCCCAGGAACCGGCCAGCGCGTTGATCGATTCCATGCCGCTGGCGGCGATCAAGCTGCACGCGGCGCGTCAGGTGCTGCCGCCCGCGGCGATTGCCGCCCTGCTCAATACCATTGCCTCGCTGGGGGCTGCCTGCAGCGCCCAGCCGGAAGGAGAGTAACCGTGTTCACGGATGCTGAGATTCTTATCGTCGAAGACAGCCCGACCCAAGCCACCGAACTGCAGTTCCTGCTCGAGGCGGTCGGTTGTCAGACCCGAATCGCGCGCAACGGCGTGGAAGCCGTGGCCTGCCTGGCCGAGCGCCTGCCGACCATCGTCATCAGCGATATCGTCATGCCGGAAATGGACGGCTATGAGCTGTGCCGCCGGCTCAAGGGCGATCCGCGCACGGCGAATATTCCGGTGATCCTGGTTACCAGCCTGGCCGACGCCCGGGACGTGGTGCACGGCCTGGCGTGCGGCGCCGACAACTTCATCGTCAAGCCCTACGACGAGAAGTTCCTGATGTCGCGCATCCGTTATTTCATGGTCAATCTGGAATTGCGCAGCAACGAGCGGGTGCAGATGGGCATGGAGGTGATGCTGGAGGGCGAGCGTCACTTCATCACCGCCAGTCGCCAGCAGATCCTCGACCTGCTGATCTCCACTTATGAGCAGGGCGTACGGCTCAATAACGAGCTGCGGGCCAAGCATGACGAGCTGGCCCGCAGCAACTCGCTGCTCAACTGCCTGTTCCATTTCACCAGCGGCTTGAGCGATGCCCACAGCGAGCGTCACGTCATCGACGCGGCCCTGGGACGTATCCTCGAGTTTCCCAACGCGATCGGCGCCTGGCTGCTGCTCAGCGATGCCGGCGAATCCGCTGGTGCGGTGCGCGTGGCCGGGGCGCGCGGCCGTGCCGGCAGCAGCCAGTTCAATATGGAAAGGATGACGACCTGCGTTCAGGAGTGCCCCTGCCGAAATACCTGGCTGAGCGACCAGCTCGGCGCGCCGAGCAATATCGCCGGTTGTCCGGCCCTGGCGCCGATGACCGAGCGCAGCCATGCCAGCATCCCGCTGCAGATCGGTGGCGAAACCATCGGCATGCTCAATGTGGTGCGCAGCCAGGGCCAGCCCTGGCCGGAGGATGCACTCATCGCGCTGGCCTCCATCGGTCGCCAGCTGGCCATGGCCCTGGGGCGCGGGCGTCTGTTCGAAAGCCTGGAGCATCTGGTGGAGCAACGTACCCGGGCACTGACGCAGAGCGAGGCGCTGCTGCGCAAGATTCTCGACAACCTGCCGATCGGTGTGTCGGTGGCCGACAGTCAGGGTCGCCTGATTCTCAGCAACCCGGAGAACGGCCTGATCTGGGCCGGGCAGCAGCCGGCGGAGTTGGCCGACTATGCCCGCTACCAGGGCACCTGGGCCGAGCATGGCGAGCCGTTGCAGCTGGACGACTGGCCCTTGGCTCGGGCCGTGCGTGAGGGCCAGACGCTGCGCAACCAGGCGATCGATATCCGCGCGCCCGACGGTAGCAACAGGTCCACCCTCAGTTCGGCCGTGCCCTATCTGGATGAGCAGGGTGTGGTGCAGGGCGCCATCGCGGTGATCCAGGACATAAGCGAACAGCGTCAGCGCGACCTGGAGATTCGCATCCGCACTCAGGGGCTCGAGGCCAGCGTCAACGCCATCGTGATCACCGACAACCAGCGCGAGGATCAGCCGATTGTCTACGTCAACCCGGCTTTCGAGCGCCTCACCGGCTACAGCAGCGAGGAGGTGCTCGGACGTAATTGCCGCTTCCTGCAGGGCACGGATCGCGAGCAGCTGGAGCTGGAGATGATCCGTCGCGCCTTGGGTGCACAGGAGGAGGGCTGGGCGGTATTACGCAACTACCGCAAGGACGGCTCCGTCTTCTGGAACAAGTTCAGCCTCGCTCCGGTGGTGAATGATCGCGGCAAGGTCAGCCATTTCGTCGGCTACTTGAATGACATCACCGAGGCCAAGCGCTATCAGGAAGAGTTGGAGCACCAGGCCAACCACGATGGCCTGACCGGCTTGCCCAACCGCAACCTGCTCAACGACCGCATTCGGCAGGCCATCGCGTTTGCGGGTCGCAAGCAGGGACGCTTTACCCTGGCCTTTATCGACCTGGACCACTTCAAGGTGGTCAACGACGGCCTCGGCCACAACGCCGGCGACCAGTTGTTGGTGCAGATGGCTACGCGGCTGCAGGCCTGCGTCCGGGAGACCGACACCGTGGCGCGCCTCGGCGGCGACGAGTTCGTCATCCTGCTGGCCGATGGCGGGCAGATCAACCAGAGCATCGACAGCCTGGAGCGTCTCAAACAAAGCCTTGCCGAACCGCTGATGCTCGACGGCCAGGAGGTGGTGGTCGGTTGCAGCATCGGCTTCTGCTGCTTCCCCGAGGACGGCGAGGATCTCGACACCCTGTTGCGCCATGCCGATACCGCCATGTACCAGGCCAAGCATCAGGGCAGGAACCGCATCTGCGCCTTCACCCCCCGGATGAACGAGCAGATGCAGCGCCGCCTGCTGCTCGAGCGCGAGATCCGTCAGGCCCTGCAGTACAACGAGTTCCAGGTGGTCTATCAGCCGCAGCTGGATCTGCACAACGGGCGCTTGTCCGGTTTCGAGGCATTGGTGCGCTGGAGTCATGATGGCAAGACGGTGATGCCCGGTGAGTTCATCCCCTTGGCCGAGGAAACCGGGCTGATTGTCGACATCGATTTCCAGGTCTTCGATGCCGTCTGCCGGCAGCTGCAGCAGTGGAAGTACCTGCTGCTCAACGGCAGCATCGCGGTGAACTTCTCCGCCATCAGCTTCATGGCGCCCGACTTCGTCGAGCGCATCCAGGCCATCCTGCGCCAGCATGAGGTGGCGCCATCGCTGGTCAAGCTGGAAGTCACCGAGTCCATGCTGATGACCAACGCCGATGAGGTGCTGGTCCGCATGCGCGCGCTGATCGAAGTGGGCATTCGCTTCTCGATCGACGATTTCGGCACCGGTTATTCGTCGCTGGGCTACCTCAAGCGTTTTCCCTTCAGCGAACTGAAGATCGACCGCAGCTTCGTCACCGACGTGCACCTGGACCCGGACAGCGCCTCCCTGGCGCGCTCGATGATCTCCATCGGCCATAACCTGGGCATCAAGGTGATCGCCGAGGGCGTGGAGAACGCAGAGCAACTGGGCTTTCTGCGTGCCGCCGGCTGTGACGAGTTGCAGGGCTATTACTACTCGCCACCGTTGCCGCCAGAGACCTGTCTGCAGTTCCTCGGCGAAGGCAGCGAGTTGGAGCTGCCATCCATCCTCGCCGATGACGATCAGCACTATCTGCTGCTGATAGACGATGAACCTGGGGTCATCCGGGCTCTGCAGCGTGAACTGCGCCAGGAGAACTACCGGATATTGGTGGCTCGGAACAGCGTGGAAGCGCTGAATCTGTTGGCGACCCATCCGGTGGACGTGGTGCTGACCGACCTGCGCCTGCCGGACATGAGCGGGGTGGAGATCCTGCGGCGCATCAGGATCCTCTACCCGGAAATCATCCGCATGGTGCTCAGCGGCTCCACCGAAGTGCGCAGTATCCTCAAGGCCATCAATGAAGGCGTCATCTACCGCTTCATCACCAAGCCCTGGGAAGCCGACGACCTGCGCAGCCAGCTGCGCGAGGCCTTCGGCCAGCGACAATTGGTACAGGAGAATCAGCGTATGCGTCAGCGCTTGCTGTGCGGATAGATCCAGGGGAAGTAACGCAGGGACGCTGCTACGCAGTGCTGGCGCGTGGCTAAACCATATGAAGCAGGCGCTTGAGTACTTTCCGTCGCAGTGAGTCTGGCCAGTACCCATCGACGCAGAATCGCCACGTTCATATGCAGATCCATTAACGAAACGGCCTCCACGAAATCCGGGATGATTCAGTGTGCTGGGGGGTTGGCGGAATGGCTATCCCGAGGGGGGCGCGAGACGCCGCTCCGGTGAGTGGACGATGAGTCGGCAGTCCCTGCTTTTCCTGGCCAGTCTTTGTCTATGCTCACTGGGAGACCTTACGCGCCGCTCCGGTGCGGGGTATGACTGATTTGGGAGATGAACGCTATGAGCAAGCATTCTCTGTTTCGTCGTTTGGCTGCCGCCCTGGCGGTGTTCCACCTGCTGATGGTCGCCCAGGTGCCCCTGGCCAATGCGGCGATGATTGGCACCGCCGAGGTGCTGGCCACACAACAGCAACAGGTAGATCGCCAGCAGCTGCTGGGCATGCTGGAAGATCAAGGCGTGCAGAAAAAACTCGAGGCCATGGGTGTGGAGCGGGCGCAGGTTGAGGAACGCATCAACAGCCTGACCAGTGCCGAGCTGGCACAGTTCAATCAACAGCTGCAGGACGCCCCGGCGGGCGGGAGCGTGGTGGGTGTCATCGTGCTGTTCTTGGTGATCTTCATCATCACGGATATGCTCTGCGCTACCAACATCTTCAGTTTCGTCAAATGCATAAATCGCTGAGTGGCTTGCGTTTCCTTCCTGTCTTACTGCTTCTTCTGCTAGCTGCGTGCGCGAGGTCTCCGGTATTACCGCCGGAGACCTCGCGTCTTCCTGAGCGGGTGGAACTCAGCAGCGTGCCCTTCTTCCCGCAGAGCGCCTATCAATGCGGCCCTGCGGCATTGGCGACCATGCTCAACCAGCGCGGGGTGCAGACCAGTCCTGGATTGCTCAAGGACAAGGTATTCATTCCGGGGCGCGAGGGCAGCCTGCAGGTCGAGATGGTGGCCGCGGCGCGGGCCCATGAGCTGCTGGTGTATCCGCTCCAGCCGCGCCTGGAGGCGCTGTTGACGGAAGTGGCGGCGGGCAATCCGGTGCTGGTCCTGCAGAACCTGGCGTTCGATTGGTATCCCCGTTGGCACTTCGCCGTGGTGGTGGGCTTTGACCGCCGTGAGCGCACGTTGATTCTGCGCTCGGGCACCGAGCGGCGCTGGCTGACCAGTTTCGCCAGTTTCGACAGTACCTGGGCCCGTGGTGGGCGCTGGGCGGTACTGACCCTGCCGGCGGACAAGCTACCGGCGCAGCCCGAGTTGCGTTCCTGGCTCAAGGCCGCCAGCGATCTGGAGGAAACCGGCCAGGGCGCGGCGGCCCAGCGCGCCTTCCTGGCGGCGACGCGGCAATGGCCCGAGCAATCTTTGGCGTGGTTCGCGCTGGCCAACAGTCGCTATGCCGATGGCGATCGGCCGGGCGCCGAAGAGGCGCTGCGCACCAGCCTGATGCGCGAGCCGGAGTTCGCCGCGGGCTGGTTCAATCTCTCACAGGTGCTGGGGGAGCGGGGCTGCCGGCAGGGTGCCGAACAGGCGCTGAATTGCGCCCGGCGCCTGGCACCTGAAGATAGCCGATTTGCCGCTGCTGCCCTGCCGGCGTCTGGTGCGGCAGGGCAGTGCGCCGCGCCGCCGGTTTGTCCCCAGGGGCAATGACCACGGCTGAATAGAAAACGGCGCCTGTTGGCGCCGTTTTACTGTGTGCCGGTGATCAGACGCCGAGCCTGTCCCGCAGGCTGTAATACCAGGCGCCCATGGCCGTGAACGGTACGCGGAACAGCTGGCCGCCGGGGAAGGGGTAGTGGGGCAGTTCGGCGAAGGCATCGAAGCGCTCGGCCTGGCCGCGCAGCGCCTCGGCCAGCACCTTGCCGGCCACGTGGGTATAGGTCACGCCGTGGCCGCTGCAGCCTTGCGAGTAATAGATGTTGTCGCCGAGGCGGCCGACCTGAGGCAGGCGCGAGAGGGTCAGCAGGAAGTTGCCGGTCCAGGCGTAATCGATCTTCACATCCTTTAGCTGCGGGAAGGTCTTGAGCATCTTCGGCCGGATGATGGCCTCGATGTTGGCCGGGTCGCGCGCGCCATAGACCACGCCGCCGCCGAAGATCAGGCGCTTGTCGCCGGACAGGCGGTAATAGTCGAGCAGGTAGTTGCAGTCTTCCACGCAGTAGTCCTGCGGCAGCAGGCTGCTGGCCTGCTCATCGGACAGCGGCTCGGTGGTGATGACCTGGGTGCCGCACGGCATCGATTTTGCCGCCAGTTCGGGGATCAGATTGCCGAGATAGGCGTTGCCGGCCACCACCACGAACTTGGCTTTTACGTAGCCGTTCGGGGTATGCACCACCGGATTGGCGCCACGCTCGATGCGAATGGCCGGGGATTGCTCGTAGATCACCCCGCCCAGGGATTCGACCGCTGCCGCTTCGCCGAGCGCCAGGTTCAGCGGGTGGATATGGCCGCCGCTCATGTCGAGCATGCCGCCGAGGTAATTGTCGCTGGCCACCACCTCGCGAATGCGTTTGGCATCCATCAGCTCCAGCTGGGTGTGACCGTAGCGCTCCCACAACTTCTTCTGTGCTTCCAGGTGGTCCATCTGCTTGCCGGTGATGGCCGCGAACACGCCGCCGTCCTTCAGGTCGCACTGGATGTCGTACTTGGCCACGCGCTCACGAATGATGCGTCCGCCCTCGAATGCCATTTGCCCAAGCAGTTGCGCCTGCTGGGGGCCGAGCGTGCGCTCGATGACATCGATGTCGCGGCTGTAGCTGTTGACGATCTGGCCGCCATTGCGGCCGGAGGCGCCGAAGCCGACCTTGGCGGCCTCGACGATGCTCACCTTGAAGCCGTTCTCCAGCAGGAACAGAGCAGTGGACAGGCCGGTGTAGCCAGCGCCGACGATGCAGACGTCGGTTTCTACTTCACCGTTCAGCTCGGGGCGGGCAGGGACGGGGTTTGCCGATGCAGCGTAATAGGATTCTGGGTATGCCGTGTGCGCCATTTTGCATCCTCTGTTCTTTATTTTTTACGAATGCTCCGATGCTACCGGAGATGAAAATGCTCGGCTAGTAGCCTGTGCAAAATATTAAACGTAGCCGTGCACGGCAAAAAATTATTTTTTTCAGTTAGTTAGCGAAAAAGGTGTTGACTCTTTCGAGCCGCTCCGTAAAATGCGCACCCATCGAAGGCACATAGCTCAGTTGGTTAGAGCACCACCTTGACATGGTGGGGGTCGTTGGTTCGAATCCAATTGTGCCTACCAATTCGAACCCGTCTAGCACGGGACTTAAAAGGCGATCCGAAAGGATCGCCTTTTTTGTTTGGGAATTTTCCGGAGAGCGCAGTGGTGACTCAGACCTTCAGGTCGGCACTCACCCGCATGTACTCCACGTTCTCTTTCCCATGGCTCTTCTGGTAGCGCTTCGAGCTCAGCCTTGGCGCACCTCGCGGGTGGAACAGAGGGAAACAGCCCTCGCAACACGCCGGTGTGGGGGCTGCCGCAGGTAGTTGGTTCGACGGCTTCGAGCTAAGCCGTCAACTACTCAGTCAGTGCGCATACTTGCGCCGAGACATCGGTCAAGCTGTAGCGTCCTACGTCGTCGCGCATTACCCGGCCCACGGCGACTTGCGGATCATGGGTGAAGATGAGCCGGCCATGATTGACGAGGTGGTCGAGCAGTTGTTCCTTCTCTTCGATCAGGCCTTCGGGGAAACGGTCGTAGCCCATTGTGAGGGGCAGGTGAACCCAGGGCGCAGCGGGGATCAGGTCGCCGGCGAACACTACCGGTCCGGCGGGCATGGCGATTTCCGGCAACAGTTGTCCAGGGGTGTGGCCATCGCTCCAGTGCAGTCGCCAGTCGTCGCCGAGCAACTCGCTGCTGCTGGTTTCTTCCAGCAGATCCAGCCTTCCGCTTTCACGCAGCAGTTTGAGCAGTTCCGGGATGTAGGAGGCGCGGTCGCGCGGGTGTGGATTGCACGCGCGCTGCCACTGGCGCTGGCCGGTGACGAAGCGGGCATTGGGGAACAACAGGCGTGGTGGCTGGTTTGCTGCCCAGGGGGCGAGCAGGCCGCCGGCGTGGTCGAAGTGCAGGTGGGTCAGGAGCACGATATCGATATCCGCGTCGTTCAGGCCCGCATTCGCAAGACTGTCGAGCAGCACATGATGCTCCTCCTGCACGCCATAGCGCGCCTTGAGTTCCGGGGAGAAGAACGCGCCGATGCCGGTCTCGATCAGGATGTTGCGTGCGTCCTCCTGTACCAGCAGGGCACGGCAGCCGAGGTCGATACGGTTCTGCTCGTCGGCCGCCATCCAGCGCTGCCAAAGGGACTTGGGGGCATTGCCGAACATGGCGCCGCCGTCGAGCTTCTGGCTGTTGCCCGCCAGGGTGGTGAGGGTTCGCATCAATGGTCCTCGATCAGGAGGTGGACCGTAGTCGGGTCAACTGGCCCGGAGCAGGCAGGAGGACGCCTCTCAACCGTGGCTCAGGTGCGTTCGATAGCCAGGGCCACGCCCTGACCGCCACCGATGCAGAGGGTGGCCAAGCCTTTCTTGGCGTCGCGGCGGACCATCTCATGGACCAGGCTGACCAAAACGCGGCAACCCGAAGCGCCTATCGGATGCCCCAGGGCGATGGCGCCGCCGTTGACGTTGACCTTGTCGGTATCCCAGCCCAGTTCCTTGCCGACCGCCAGGGCCTGGGCGGCGAAGGCCTCGTTGGCCTCGATCAGGTCCAGTTGCTCCAGGCTCCAACCGGCTTTATCGAGCGCCTTGCAGGTCGCGAAGACGGGGCCGATGCCCATGATTGCCGGGTCGACCCCGGCACTGGCGCTGGCCTTGATGCGCGCCAGTACGGGTAGCCCCAGGCTGGCGGCTCTTGCTGCGCTCATCAGCAACACCGCGGCGGCGCCGTCGTTGAGCGTCGAGGCGTTGCCTGCCGTGACGCTGCCGTCCTTCTTGAAGGCCGGACGCAA
Source organism: Pseudomonas sp. LPB0260 (assembly GCF_013388395.1). Classification (NCBI taxonomy): domain Bacteria; kingdom Pseudomonadati; phylum Pseudomonadota; class Gammaproteobacteria; order Pseudomonadales; family Pseudomonadaceae; genus Pseudomonas; species Pseudomonas sp. LPB0260. The sequence continues at coordinate 3,163,496 of NZ_CP058247.1, forward strand.
CTTGCTCAGGGCCTGTACGGTCGTACCCTGGCGCGGCTGTTCGTCGACGCTGAACTGGAGGGGAGCGGCGTTTCTCTGTGGGATCTGCACCGGGATGATCTCGGCCTCGAAGCGTCCGCACTCGATGGCCTCACAGGCGCGCTGCTGCGAGAGCGCGGCGAAGGCATCCTGCTCATCGCGTGACAGGCCGTATTGCTCGGCCAGGTTCTCGGCGGTGATGCCCATGTGGTACTGATTGAAGGCATCCCACAGGCCATCCTCGATCAGGCTGTCGACCAGCTTGCCGTGGCCCATGCGCAGACCCGAGCGCGCCTGCTCGACAACATAGGGGGCCAGACTCATGTTTTCCTGCCCCCCCGCGATGATGACCTCGGCGTCGCCGCAGCGGATCGCCTGGGCGCCGAGGATGACCGCCTTGAGACCGGAGCCGCAGACCTTGTTGAGCGTCAGTGCCGGTACCGTATGGGGCAGCCCGGCCTTGATCGCTGCCTGACGGGCTGGGTTCTGTCCGGCTCCGGCGGTGAGTACCTGGCCGAGAATCACCTCATCGATCTGTTCGCCGGCAAGGCCGCTTTGCGCCAGCAGGGCACGGATCACCGTCGCCCCCAGTTCGACCGCGGGGACACGACTCAGCGTGCCCTGAAAACTGCCGATGGCGGTGCGGCTGGCACCAACTATTACCACTTCATGCATGTAGATCTCCTGGGGTAGTGGTGGCGCGGGCCCGGGCTGTGCGCCGCGGGCGACCGGGTCGACGTTGGCTGGCATGCAGCGTCGCCGCCCTTGGCTTTCCGGGCGAGGTCCACGCCTGTCGGGTGGCCTGGTTTCGGCTTCTTGCTGCCCGGGCGGAAGTGGCGGTTGCTGACGCGTGCCTGTACTCGCTAGGGCTGGAATAAAAAAGCGCGGAGCCTCGGTGTAGAACTCCGCGCAACGCTCAATCGTCAGAACTGTTCGGCTCTCAGGCCGAACAGTGGGGTGCTGCCGGCGCGGATACAGGCCTCCAGGCCCAGGGTGCGCGGCAGCAAGCGTGAGAAGTAAAAGGCCGCCGTCGCTTGTTTGGCGGTATAGAACTCATCTGCCTCGGCTTTGGCCTGTGCGACAGCCGCCATGCGTGCCCACATGTAGGCATAGGCGACATAGCCAACCAGGTGCAGGTATTCAACGGAGGCGGCGCCGACTTCGTTGGAATTGTCCTTGGCCTGCGCCAGCAGCCAATCGCTGACGCCTTCCAGGCGCTCGGTCGCGGCCAGCAGCTCATCGCAGAACGGCGTGCCGGAGGCGGCAAAGCTGCGGATTTCGCCGGTAAACAGACGCAGCGAGGCACAGCCATTGGCCAGCACCTTGCGCCCCAGCAGGTCGAGGGCCTGGATGCCGTTGGTGCCTTCGTAGATCTGCGCGATGCGCACGTCGCGTACCAGTTGCTCCTGGCCCCATTCGCGGATGTAACCATGGCCGCCGAACACCTGCTGGCCGTGTACGCAGCTCTCGAGACCGCTGTCGGTAAAGAACGCCTTGGCCACCGGGGTCAGCAGCGCCACCAGTGCCTCGGCATTGCGTTTCTCCTCGGCGTCTTCGGCAAACTTGCTCAGGTCGAGTTGTTGCCCGACATAGCTGGCGAAGGCGCGCCCGCCCTCGGTCATGGCCTTGATGCTGAGCAGCATGCGGCGCACATCGGGATGCACGATGATCGGGTCGGCGCTCTTTTCAGGAGCCTGCGGGCCGCTCGGTGCGCGGCTTTGCAGGCGCTCACGCGCGTAGCTAACGGCGTTCTGGTAGGAAGCCTCGGCGCAGCCGATGCCCTGCAGGCCGATAGACAGGCGTTCGTAATTCATCATGGTGAACATCGCCGCGAGCCCCCGGTTGATTTCGCCGACCAGGTAGCCGCGGGCACCGTCGAAGTTCATCACGCAGGTGCTGGAGGCCTTGATGCCCATCTTGTGCTCGATCGAGCCGCAACTCACGGCGTTGCTGGCACCCAGGCTGCCATCGGCGTTGACCAGCTGCTTGGGCACCAGGAACAGGGAGATGCCCTTGGGGCCGGCCGGCGCATCCGGCAGCTTGGCCAGCACCAGATGGATGATGTTCTCGGTCAGGTCCTGTTCGCCGCCGGTGATGAAGATCTTGCTGCCGCTGATGCGGTAGCTGCCATCGGCCTGGGGTTCGGCGCGGGTGCGGATCAGGCCCAGATCGGTGCCGGCATGGGCTTCGGTCAGGCACATGGAGCCGGCCCAGCGGCCTTCGTACATCGGCGGCAGGAAGGTACTTTTCAGTTCCTCGCTGGCATGGGCGTCGATCGCCAGGCAGGCGCCGGCGCTCAGAGCCGAGTAGAGCGCGAAACTGGAATTGGCGGCGTAGAGCATCTCCTCGAACTGCACGGCGAGCATTTTCGGCATGCCCATGCCGCCGTACTGCGGGTTGCCCGACAGGCCGACCCAGCCGCCGCCGATGTAGGTGGCATAGGCCTCCTTGAAACCGCTCGGCGTGGTGACCTGGCCATCCTGCCAGCGGGCTCCTTCTTCGTCACCGGTGCGGTTGAGCGGGGCGATCAGCTGGCCGGTGACCTTGGCGGCTTCTTCGAGAATTGCGCTGGCGGTTTCGGCATCCACGGTCTCGGCCAGGGCCGGCAGGCGTGCCCACAGGCTGGGGGCCTGGAAGACTTCATGAAGGACGAAATGCAGGTCGCGCAGGGGGGCATTGAATTCAGGCATGGCAGTCTCTTTGCGGCAACCGCCACTGGTCAGTGGCGCAGGGTTTAACGAAGGGCCCACCCGCAGGCGGGCCCGCTCAGGCTCAGTCGGCTTTAGGGGTAGGGCTGGCGGCAGCGCTGCTGGTGAAGCGCAGCAGGTGCGTGCGCTCCACCAGGATGTACAGCGCTGCTCCGGCCGCGAGGCCCCAGCCTGCGCCGTACACGGCGAGAACCACGCCCGTGGTGCCGGCGATACCGCGCTCGGTGTTGTTGCTCAACTGCTCGAAGCCGACCATCAAACAGATATAACCGGTGAGCATCAGGGTCAGTGACAGGGCGATCGGCAGTACCGGTTGGAAGAAGCTCACCAGCGGCAGGACGAACAGGGCGATGAAGCCGGTGATCCAGAAGGTGCCGGCGCCGCTGTAGATCGAGTCCATGGCCTTGCGCCCGTACTTGTAGCGTTCGGCCATGGTCGCGGCAACTGCGGTCCACAGCGGTCCGGCCAGGCCAGGGTAGGGCGCGAAGAACGCGTGCAGGGCATTGCGCAACGCGGTGACAAGGTGGATGCGGTCGATGTTGTTGTCGATCTTCTCGTCGGTACGCAGTTCATCGGCGCGCTGCATCAGCGACTGGCCGACGATGATGTCGCCGAAGGCAATGATGTAGGCGATCACCGCGGTCGGTACGGCCAGCAGGAAGACTTCCAGATCGGGGAAGCCGACGGTGAACGGCAGGTAGTTCCACATCTCGCCGAATGCCGGGGCGGTGATGCCGAAGCGGATGTCCGGCATCTTGTATTCACCGACCGCGATGCCGATGAAGATGGCGATCAACATGCCCGGGACCATGCCGTAGTTGACGATCTTGCGCGCCAACGGCAGTCGCTCGGTGAGTCCCTTGAACGACACAGAGAACATCAGGTACAGGCAGATCAGGGTGCCCAACACCAGGGAGATGGGGGTGTTGGCCAGGCGCCCGCCGCTGGAGATCTCGCCCATCAGCGCGGCGATGCCGGCGCCGATGATGATGCCGCCCTTCATCGAGTTGGGGATCAGGCGCACCAGCACGCTGCCCAGGCGGGTTGCGCCGAGGAACAGGAAGATCAGGAACACCAGAAACTGCAGGGCGAACAGCGCCTGGATCGCCTGCGGGCCCGGCTCGAAGTTACCGAGAAACAGCAGCACCACCGGAATGCCTGGCGTGATCCAGCCGGGCACCAGGGGGACGCCGAGCAGCGCCGGCAGCATGAAGCCGATGCCGCAGACCACCACGTAGGCCAGGGCGACGTCGTAGGGCAGGCCCAGGTACTTTTCCAGCAGGGGAATCATCGCCAGGCTGACCACGAACATGATCAACGCCTGCAACATCTCCGCGGTTTCCCAGCGGTAGTGAATGAACGGCAGGCGCAGCTTGAAAGGGCCCATCTTCCAGAAGGGTTGTTCAGCACCGTCTTTGCGCTTGATCAGTTGCATCAGGATTGCCTCCGTAGGCACGGCCGTACCCCTCGGATACGTGCCGATTTCTTGTTGTTGTGAAACGGATGGTTAGCGGGCCGCCGGTATCGCAGCGGCGGCCCGGGGTTACAGCGCCTTGGCCATGTCGCGCAGCACGAACTTCTGCACCTTGCCGGTCGAGGTCTTGGGCAGCAGGGTGAAGACCACGGTGCGCGGCACCTTGAAGCCGGCCAGGTGTTCACGGCAGAAACCGATGATGTCGCTCTCGCGGGTACTCAGGTGTTCGGCCTTGAGGGTGATGAAGGCGCAGGGCGTTTCGCCCCATTTCTCGTCGGGGCGCGCGACCACTGCGGCTTCGAGCACGGCCGGGTGGCGGTAGAGCACACCTTCCACCTCGATGGTGGAAATGTTCTCGCCACCGGAAATGATGATGTCCTTGAGGCGATCGCGGATTTCCACATAGCCGTCCGGGTGGCACACGGCCAGGTCGCCGGTGTGGAACCAGTCGCCGTCGAAGGCTTCGGCGGTGGCGGCGGGGTTCTTCAGGTATCCCTTCATCACCGTGTTGCCGCGCATGAAGACCTCACCGACCGTCTGACCATCGCGCGGTGTAGGTTCCAGCGTCTTGGGGTCCGCCACCATCAGGCCTTCAAGGGTGGCGTAGCGCACGCCCTGGCGAGACTTGATTTCAGCGCGTTGCTCCAGTGGCAGTTCATCCCATTCGGCATGCCAGGCGCACAGGGTGACCGGACCATAAACCTCGGTGAGCCCGTAGACGTGGGTGACCTTGATGCCCATTTCCTCGACGGCGCCGATCACCTTGGCCGGCGGGGCGGCGCCGGCAACCATGGCGTTGACTGGGTGATCGATGGCCGCCTTGGCCGATTCCGGCATGTTGACCAGGGCATTGAGCACGATGGGGGCGCCACACAGGTGACTGACCTGGTGTTCGCGGATCAGGTTGAGGATCTTCTGCGGGTCGACCCGGCGCAGGAACACATGCACACCGGCCATGGCGGTGATGGTCCAGGGGTAGCACCAGCCGTTGCAGTGGAACATCGGCAGGGTCCAGAGGTAGACCGGATGATTGCCCATGGCCCAGGTCATCTGGTTGCCCAGGGAGTTCAGGTAGGCCCCGCGGTGGTGGTAGACCACGCCTTTCGGGTTGCCCGTGGTGCCGGAGGTGTAGTTCAACGAAATGGCTTGCCACTCGTCCGCCGGCCATTGCCAGGCGAAGTCCGGATCGCCTTCGGCCAACAGGGCTTCGTAGTCGAGTTCGCTGACAGCCTCGCCCTCGCCGTACTCGGGGTCGTCGACGTCGATGACCAGCGGCGGCTGTTCGAGCAGGGCGACGGCCGAGCGTATGACCTGATGAAACTCTCGATCGGTGATCAGCACCTTCGCCTCGCCGTGCTGCAGCATGAAGGCGATGGCCTCGGCATCCAGGCGCACGTTGAGGGTGTTGAGCACGGCACCAATCATGGGAACACCGAAGTGTGCCTCGAGCATTGCCGGGATGTTCGGCAGCATCACGGCCACCGTGTCTCCCTTGCCGATACCGCGCCCCGCCAGCGCCGAGGCCAGACGTCGGCAGCGGGCGTAGGTCTCGGCCCAGGTCCGGCGAATCGACCCATGAATCACCGCGGGGTAGTGCGGGTACACACTGGCTGTGCGCTCGATAAAGCTGAGTGGGGTGAGGGCGACGTGGTTCACGGCAGCAGGGGCAAGACCCTGTTCATAGATCGACATGCTAGGCACCCGATGGCTGATTATTGGTTTTGTTTCTGACCCGCCCGGCTCGCTCGGAAAGGTCGGCTCGTTGTCAGGTGTACTTTATATACCAATAACCACTCGCTATGGAATATATACCGTAGTCGTATAGTATAAGCACTATACTTGTTTCTGATTGATAGAGAGATAAAGCCATTTTCCCTAGCCGGCGGTATGCTCTGCTCCACCTAATCGCGGAGTCCCCATGACCCATAGCCCTGTTCGCCTGGATACCTGGCTGCGCCTGCAACGTGAAGGCGTCGGCCTGGCTGCCCGCGCAGATGCGCTATGCCAGGTGTTGCTGGGTTGGCCCGAAGTGCGCCAGGCCTTCTACCTGAGCTGGCAGCCCGGCACGCAAACCTACAGTCATGAGGGAAGCGGCCAGCATCTTCCGCCCGGGCAGGGCGATCCGTTGCTGGCCAGCGATCGGCCGTTGTTCGAATGCCTGGCGACCGAGGGATGCCTCGATTTGGCGCGAGTCCGGCAACTCGACTGCTGGCTGTCCGGGCGCTTGCGGCGCGCCGCCATCGATGCGGGACAGGCGTTTTGCCTGGCACTGCAGGCGGGGCAGGACGGGGTGCTGTTGGTGGAGGTGCGCGAGGGGGTGAGCCAGGACTGGATGGGCGCGATCCAGGCACTGCTGCAGACCCTTTCCGCGCTGTCTGGCGACATGCTGCGCGGTTCGCCCCTGCTCGGCTATGACCCCCAGCCGAGTCTATTGATGGATGCCGAGGCGCGGCCGCTGGAGCTGAATGCGGCGTTGTTGAAGTTGTTGGCGCATAGCCCCCTTGGCGAGGTGCTGCGATGCCTGCCGGTGAATCACCAGGCGCTGGTTCGTGCCAGCCTCAACCAGCAGCGGGCCATCGAGGAGGTCGAGGCCAGTTTCGCTGAGCAGGTCCTGGTCTGGACCTTCATCCCTGATCCCCAGGCGCAGCGGGTGCTGGCCCGCTGTCGAGTCGCCACGAGTCAGGTGGTGGCCGAGCGCGAGGCGGCCAAGGCGCGTCGTCTGTACCGGCTGATCACTGAAAACACCACCGACCTGATATCCAGGCACACACCGGACGGCCGCTTTCTCGATGCCTCGCCAGCCTCCTGGACGCTGCTGGGGTATTGGCCGGAGGAGTTGCGCGGGCAACTGGCCCAGGGCCTGTTCCACGCCCACGACCTGGCGCATCAGGTGCAGCGCGCGCGCGATGCGCTGGAGCAAGACGGCTACCACACCATGACCTACCGCATCCGTCACCGCGACGGTCATTACTTGTGGTTCGAGACGGCCTGCCGGGGCATACGTGAAACCTATACCGGTGCGGTGGTCGAAGTGGTCAGCGTGTCGCGTGACATCACCGCGCGGGTGCAGGCCGAGGAAAACAGACGGCGGCTGGCCGAGGTGGTCGAGGCCAATACCGACCTGGTGCTGTTCATCGACTCGCAGGCGCGTGTCACCTACCTCAACCCGGCGGCGCGCCGTGCGCTGCGGCTAGGAGAGCAGCAGCCGATCCCGTCGCTGGCCGAGATACTGCCCAGCGACGATCTGGCGCGACTGGCACGCGAGGGCTGGAGCGCCGCCGAACAAGCCGGGGTATGGAGTGTCGACTCGCGCCTGCAGCCGTCGGCTGGCGGGGGCTCGCTGCCGGTATCGCTGGTGCTGCTGGCCCACCGTGCCGCCGGAGGCGAGCGCTACTACTCGCTGGTCGCGCGGGACATGAGCGAGCGCGAGTTGCGTGAGACGCAGCAGCGCCGGCATCAGGACGAGCTGGCCCATACCGCACGGCTGGTGACCCTTGGCGAACTGGCGTCCGGTATTGCCCACGAGATCAACCAGCCGCTGGCAGCGGTGGTCAATTATGCCTGCGCCAGTCAGCGCTATCTGCAGAGCCTGGGCGACAACCCCCAGGCCGGCGAACGCATCGGCCAGGGTTTGACGCGTATCACCGAGCACGCCAATCACGCGGCGGAGGTGATCAAACGTCTGCGGGCCTTTCTGCGCAAGGGCCAGCGGCGCATGCAGGCCCTCGACCTGGCTGAGGTGGCGCGCGGCGCGGTGCGACTCTGCGCCTGGGAGGCAACCAGCTGCCAGGTGGCGATCGAGGAGCAATTACCGGACAATCTGCCGCTGGTGTATGTCGACCGGGTATTGCTCGAGCAGGTTTTGCTCAACCTGTTGCGCAACGCCATCGAGGCCAACCGCGAGGCCCATTCCGAGCGGCCCTCTCGCATCGAGCTATCTGCCACGGAGCAGGCCGGAGAACTGTGCATTCGCGTGCAGGATCAGGGCGGCGGGGTGGCCGAGGCCGAGCTCGAGCACATATTCACCCCGTTCTACACCAGCAAGGCCGATGGGCTGGGGCTGGGACTGTCGATGAGTCGCAGCATCATCGAGGGTTTCGGCGGTTCACTCGAGGCCCGAGCTGGCGAGGGCGGCGGCTTGTGCCTCGAGTGCCGTTTGCCGTTGGCCCGTACAGAACAACATTCGGAGTGATCGATGCCGCAACAACAGGAACAGCTGGTCTATGTGGTCGACGATGATCAGGGCATGCTCGACTCCACCGTCTGGCTACTGGAGTCGGTCGGCCTAAAGGCCTTGCCCTACACCAGTGGACGGGCCTTTCTCGATGCCTGTGAGCCAGACCGCAACGCCTGCGTGCTGCTCGACGTGCGTATGCCAGGCATGGGCGGCCTGAACGTACAGGAAGAACTGCGCCAACGCGGCATCGAGCTGCCGTTGATCTTCGTCAGCGGGCACGCCGATGTGCCCATCGTGGTGCGGGCGTTCAGGGCGGGCGCGGTGGACTTCATCGAGAAGCCCTACAACGAGCAGCTGCTGCTGGACAGCGTGCAGCAGGCGTTGAGCCGGCGCGCGCCCCCCGTGCGTCACGACACCCGCTTGGCCGAGGTGCAGGCACGACTGGAAAGCCTTACTCCCCGCGAACGTGATGTCCTGTTGCCGCTGGTGCGGGGCTACACCAATCGGGAAGTGGCCGAGCAGTTGGAGATCAGCGTCAAGACGGTCGACCTGTATCGCTCGCGAGTGATGAAGCGCATGCAGGCCGAGACCCTGGCGGAACTGGTCGGCATGGCCATCGCAGCTGGTCTGGTCGACCCGTTGGCGATGCGCTGACGGTATCTCAACCAGGAATGGGGCCATTTCCCAGTCGCCGTGTGAGTCTGCTCAGTTGTTGCTCAGGCGGCTTGTTCCTTGGGCGTCGCCAGGGGCAACGGCGTTGAATGGGTCTCATTGCCAAAGACGACGAGTGAAAAGCCCTGCCCGTACCTTTACCGACGTCCCCAGGGGAGTTCCACGCAAGCTGAGAATTCCGAGCGACATAGGCGGCAGGGGGGTAATGGACAATTGCTGCAGGCCGGCGCCAGGCAGGAGTCGCTGAGCAAGGCTGGTGGGCCGAAGCCTATGTGGTCTGTACCGCGCATCAGTTCGAATATCTTCGCCTTGCAGGCTCGCCAACCGAGACTTTCGTAGGGTTTTGCTGCGGCCAAAGCAGTATTGCCGGTGCGGCGCCCGGCGCATGAAGCTGAGGTGTCGAATTCCGCCACAAGCTGACCCACCGATGCCTACGACCTTTCCAGTGCCGACAAACTCCGCGCTAGAGCCGCTCCGCCGGCAGCTGGACAATGGCCTGGGCGTGACCCTGCTAAGTCAGCCGGGCACGCGCAAGGCCGCGATCAGCCTGCGGGTGGCGGCCGGGAGTCACGACGAACCGCGGGAATACCCGGGCCTGGCACACTTTCTCGAACACCTGGTGTTTCTTGGTGGCGCCGGTTTCACTGCAGAACAGCGTTTGATGCCGTTCGTCCAGGCCTGCGGCGGACAGGTCAATGCATCGACCCAGGCGCGGCACACCGATTTCTTCTGCGAGGTTCCGGCGGAGCAGCTCGGTGAGGCGCTGGCGCGACTGATCGATATGCTTGCCCGGCCGCTGCTGACACCTGAGGCGCAACTGCGCGAGCGTGAAGTGGTGCATGCCGAATACCTCGCCCGTAGTCAGGATCCAGAGACCCTGGTGGCGACAGCGCTGACTCAGGCGCTGCCCGCGGGTCATCCTTGCACGGCATTTCTCGCCGGCAATCGCGGCACCCTGGCGGTGGAGAGCGCTGGGTTCCAGCAGGCGCTGCGGGCGTTCCATCGGCGCTTCTATCAGGCAGGCCAATGTTCCCTGGTGTTGGTCGGACCACAGCCGCAGGCACAGCTGCTGGACCTGGCCGAGCGCTACGGCACCGCGCTGCCGCGCGGGAGGCAGGAGCTGCCCGTGCCGCCCGCACCCTTGTTGCCGCTGCGCGCGCGCCAGCTGCGCATGACCCTGGCGGGCAGCTCGCCCAGCCTGCACCTGGGATTTGCCTTGGAGTTGCCGACGCCGCTGGCGCCCGGCGCTCTGGCCACGGCGCTGGGCTATCTGCGGACCTGGCTGCTCGACGAGTCCCGCGGTGGCCTGCGCGACAGCCTGCGCACGGCCGAGTTGTGCGCGGGAATGGATGTGCAGGTGTTGTACCTGCACGAGCGGCAGGCGGTTTTGCGGCTCGGCTTTACCGCTGTGAGGGATGCCGAGCGGGGGCGCGCAGAGATTGCCGCGGCGCTGCGGAACTGGCTGGGCTTCTTTGCCGTTGCGGGCGAGCGCCGCGACCTGGTGTCACGCTATGGGGCCATTCAGCAATGGTCTCTCAGCGGTTTGCCGGCTCTGGCATTGGCCCGCTACTGGCAGGCGAACCTGGACAACCAGCCCACCGCGTTGCGCGCCTTGGGCACCGCCGGCCTGGTGGCGTTACGCGCCGTACTCGGGCAGATGCGGGCGCCTGAGCGTGTCATCAGCCTGTTCGCCGGCCCCACGGAAGTCGCCTACTGGCCTAGTGCAGGCTTCGCCTTGCGGATGATCACCGAGACCGCGCCGCTGCCATCGTCGATTCGCCATTGGGGTTGGCACCTGCCGCAGAGCAATCCGCTGCTGCGGACCGATCCGCTCTCGGTTACGCAGGCGGTTGCCGCCAGCTGGCGTTGGTTGCAAGCACCCCTGGAGAGGGAGGGCCAGGGCGCGCTGCACTGGCGCTTGTGTTTCGAGGAGCAGTTGGCGCCCGCGGACCTGCTGGACCTAGTGGAGATCCATCTGGCCCGAGTACGAAGCCAGGGCGCGCAACTGGGCGTGACGCTGCAATGGACCGCCGAGCACGGCGGCCTGCAGCTGTGCGCCCTGGGATCGTCCGCGCTGTTGCCCAGGCTGCTGGCGCTGGTGCTGCACCGGCTGTCGACCGCCGCAGGGCGCGGCGCGTGCTCGCCAGAGCCGCGTGTTACGAACGGGCAGGTGCCGATCCGCCAGCTGCTGCGGCGTCTGCCGGAGCTGTTCCATGTTCCGCCGAGCGGCGTTTCGCCACTGGGTGCAGAGCGTCTGCCGGGTTTGCTGCAGTGGACGCGCCTGGAGGGGCAGGGGGTCGGTCTCGATGCTGCCGGTCGGGCTGCGGTCGAGGAACTGTTCACCGAGGTCACCGAGCTGCTGGCGCCAGCAGCGCCAGCGAGCGTTCATCCGGGGCTCTACTGGCGCAATGCCGGCCTGGGTGGCGAGGAGTCGGCACTGCTGCTGTTCTGTGCGCAAGCGGCCAGCGATGCCGCCAGCGAGGCAGGCTGGCGTCTGCTGGCGCAGCTCTACCAGGGGCCCTTCTTCCAGCGCCTGCGCAGTGAGCTGCAACTGGGCTATGCGGTGTTCTGCGGCTATCGCCAGGTCTCGGGGCGGCGCGGCATCCTGTTTGCCGTGCAGTCGCCCCACGCCTCGGCGTCGGAAGTGCTCGGGCATATCGAGGCCTTCCTGGCGCGGCAGACCGAGCGTCTTGCCCTCTTGGGCGACGATGAAGTCGCTATCGCTGCCGCCGAGGTGGCTCGCCAGCTGGGCGAGCAGGCCGCCAGCATGCCGGACTGTGCCGAACGCCACTGGCAACAGCACCTGGCGGGCCTGCCGCAGGAGCAGGCCTGCGCCGTGCAGCGGGCGCTGCTGGCGTTCAGCGGGCACGAGCTGCGCCGGTGCCACCGGAGCCTCTGTCAGGCGCAAGGCGGTTGGCGGGTGCTGGCCAGCAACGGAACGCCTGGGAGCGATCGGGCAGCGCTGCAGCAGTGATGCAGGCTGACGCAGCCTGAGTCGCAGGCATCGCCTGCAGTACATCCAGCCCACTGCATGGTCCCGCCTCCTGGCCATCCGTCCCATCCGTGCCCGCTACCTACTTCTACGACCTTGGGCCAGGGTCCATTGGGCCCGGGTCGGTCGAGGCAAGCGGCCTACGCCTTGTGCTCAGCTCCGCCGGCTCCGACCAAGGCAGTGGGCAACTGGCACCAAGGCAGCCTGGGGCAGTTGTACGGGTCTTTCGATAATCGCCTCCGACCCGACTGACCTTGCGGTCGTCCCACCTAGCGGAGAGCGTTATGCACAACAACAAGATCGCCAACACCCGGTTTCTGCCCCTGGCCCTGACGGCCGCCATTGCCCTGGCCACTGCCCAGCAGTCCGCCGCCGAGATCGTCCTGTACGACCAGGACGACACCACCTTCTCCACCGACGGCTACATCAACGCCTTCTACGTCAATAGCGACGTCGACCGCGAGGGCGAGCTCAACGACCGCCGCCAGGCGCGGGTGAAGATGGGCTTTCTGCCCAACTGGATCGGCTTCAACTTCGGCAAGCAGATCGATGGCCTGAAGCTCGGCGGCCGCTCCTCGTTCTGGGTAACCATCAACGACAGCGAAACCAACGGCACCGCCACCGCCATCGACGTGCGCCAGTTCTACGGCACCGTGGCCAGCCCGGAGTGGGGGGAGGTGCTGGTGGGCAAGGACTTCGGCCTGTTCTCGCGCTCCAACATCTTCCTCGACGAGATGCTCGCCGGCTACGGCAATGTCAGCGACACCCTGGGCCTGGTCGACGGCACCGGCGTGTCCTTCGGCAACATTGGCACCGGCTACCCCTATCCCTTCCCGACCTCGCAGATCACCTACCGCAACAACAACCTGGCCGAGGGCCTGCGTTTCGCGGTCGGCATCATGGATCCGGTGGACACCAATGACGACAGCGCGTTGGGTCGTTCCTACCAGGAAGAGCCGCGCTTCGAGTCCGAGGTCAGCTACCAGTTCGACCTGGGCGGCGCGACCCTCTATTCCTGGCTCAACGGTGCCTACCAGACCTCGGACAACACCGACAGCAGCGTCGACTCGGTGACCTCCCAGGGCATCGGTTACGGCGTGCAGGCCAAGATGGGCGGCGTCTCGCTGACCGCCTCGGGCTTCCAGGCCGAGGGCATCAACCCCTTCTTCACCAACAACGCCGGCGAGGCCACCCTGCGCGAGATCGACAGCGACGGTTACCTGCTGCAGGGTTCCTACACCTTCGGCAAGAACCGCGTGGCGCTGTCCTACGGCAAGACCGAGGACGACGGCAACGGCCTGGGCAGCGCCGCCGACTACGAGACCCGTGGCATCGCCTATTTCCGCACCATCAACGACAACCTCAAGCTGGTCGCCGAGTACAACCAGTATCAGATCGATGCCGCCGCCGGCAGCGGCCTGGGCGAGGACACCGACACCTTCGCCGTGGGTGCCGTGCTGAGCTGGTAAGCACGGCCTCATGAGCCGGATGGGGGAGGCTCCGTCCGGCTTTTTCATGGGAGGTGGTTATGTGGGAGTTCTGGAGTTTCGGTGGCCTGATCCTGCTGCCGATGAGCGCGATATTCGGCGTGTTGCCGCTGTGTCTGATGCGCTGGTTCTAGCGCCTTGCTACTTAGGGAGTAGGCCCGGCGGCACTCAAGTAGCATGGGGTGCGCGGGCCGTGCTTCGTAGAATCCCCATGACGAGTGGGCTTTTTAATGGGGCAGATTATGGGGCAGGAGCTGACCGAAGGCGTGGTCACCGCGATGTCGGGCGCCAAGGATGTGGAGCTGGTGGCCCAGGAACTGGCGCGCCAGCTGATCCACCCGCACCTCGGCTTCGTGCTGTTCTTCTGCTCCGCCGAATACGACCTGCAGGGTCTCGGCGAGGCGCTGGAGCAGCACTTCGGCGGCATCAGCCTGGTCGGTTGCACCAGTGCCGGGGAGATCACGCCCCAGGGCTACGGTCGTGGCTGCGTGACCGCGGTGGGCTTCGACCACCGCAGCTTCTCCGTTGCCAGCGCGCTGATCGACGAAATGGAACGCTTCAGCCTGATCGACGCCCAGCAACTGGTCGAACGCCTGGTCGGTGACTGCCGCCACAACGAACTGGCGCCGATCAAGGGCCACAGCTTCGCCCTGACCCTGCTCGACGGCCTGTCCAGCCGCGAGGAAGTGGTGCTCGGCGCGCTCAGTGCGGCCTTCGGCAGCATCCCGCATTTCGGCGGTTCGGCCGGCGACGACAACCACCTGACCCATACCCACGTCTACTACGGCGGCCAGTTCCACACCGGCGCGGCGGTGGTGGTGCTGTTCAACACCTGGCTGGACTTCGAGGTGTTCAGCACCCATCACATCGAGCCCAGAGAGGAGAAGCTGGTGGTCACCCAGGCCGACAGTGCCAGTCGCAAGGTCCATGAGCTGAACGCCGCGCCCGCCGCCCTGGAATACGCGCGGCTGATCGGGGTGGCCGTGGCGGACCTGGACATGCGCCTGTTCGCCGCCCACCCGCTGGCCGTGCGCATCGGCGGCCAGTACTACGTGCGTTCGATCCAGCGGGTCAACGAGGACCTCAGCCTGAGCTTCTACTGCGCGGTGGAGAACGGCATCGTCCTCACCGCGATGCGCCCGGGACCGCTACCGGACAACCTGCAGACGGCGTTCGACGGCCTGCGCCGGCGCCTCGGTCCCCTGCTGCTGACCATCGGCTGTGACTGTTTCCTGCGGCGCCTGGAGATCGAGGCCGAAGGCGCCGTCGAGCCAGTCGCCGCTCTGCTGCGAAGCCAGCAGGTCATAGGCTTCAACACCTACGGAGAGCAGTTCAATGGCATGCACATCAACCAGACCTTCACCGGAGTCGCCATCGGCCGCCCCGGCCGGGGAGGATGACGCCGCACTGCTCGCCCATTGCTGCGCACTGGAGGAGGAGAACCGCAAGCTCAAGCGCATCAACGCTGCGCTGATCGAGCGGGTCGAGTCGATCAACTCCCGGGGCGACGATGCCTACGCGGCCTTCCAGCACTCGGTAGTGCTGGCCGAGCAGGTGCGTGAGCGCACCGACGCGCTTAACCAGGCCATGGCCGAGCTGAAATCCAGCAACCAGCTGCTCAGTGACGCCCGACTGCGCGCCGAGACCGCTCACCAGCACCTGATCGATGCCATCGAGAGCATCTCCGACGCCTTCGTGCTGTTCGACCGCGAGCAGCGCATCGTGCTGTTCAACAGCCGCTTCAAGGCGCTCTGGGCCGGCAGCCGTGTGCGCATCTGCGCTGGCCTGCGCCTGGCCGAGATCAAGCGCCTGAGCAGAAGCACCGGCCTGGTGGTCGAGGAACAGCGCGGCAACCGAGACGAGCACCTGCTCTATCGCCTGCGCGACGGCCGCTGGGTGCAGGTCAGCGAGCGACCGACCCGCGAGGGCGGGCTGGTGATCCTCTACACCGATATCACCGAGGTCAAACAGAGCGAGACCCTGCGCCGCGAGCAGGCCCTGGCGCAGAAGTCACGCCTGCTGCAGCGCGCCGTGGACAACCTGTCCCAGGGCATGGCCATGGTCAATGCCGAGGGCCAGTTGGAGCTGTGGAACCATCGCTTCCTCGACCTCTGTGGCCTGGCACCGATCAACGCACACCGGCCCTTTGCCGAGGTGATGGCCGACAGCGAACTGGCCCTGCTGACCCCCGACAGCCGCGATGCCCAGGGTAGGCCGGTCGAGGAACTGGAGCTGCGCCTGTTCGACGGGCGCATGCTCGAGGTGCGCACCCATGCGCTGCCCGCCGGCGGCTTCGTCAACACCTTCACCGACATCACCGAGCGCTACCGGCATGCCGAGGCGCTAAGCGAGAGCGAGCGCTGGATTCGCCTGATCACCGACCATGTGCCGGCGCTGATCGCCTATCTCAACGCCGACCTGGTCTACGACTTCACCAACAAGGTGTACGAGGAGTGGTACTGCTGGCCGCGCGGCGCCATGCTCGGCCAGAGTCTGCGTGCGGTGCACAGCGAGGAGCACTGCCGGCGCCTGGAGCCTTATATCGAGCGGGCGCTGTCCGGCGAGAGCGTGACCTTCGAGGTGGCCGAGACCAACCACCAGGGCCAGGAGCGCTACATGCTGCGTTCCTATGTGCCGAACCGCCAGGGCAGCGGTGAGGTGACCGGGATCTTCGTGTTGATCCGCGATATCACCGAGCGTCGGCGCACCGCCGAGGCCCTGCATCAGGCCTATCAGCATCTGGAGCAGCGGGTGCGCGAGCGTACCGCCGAGCTGACCGGGCTGAACCACCAGCTGCGCCGCGAGATCGACGAGCGCACGCAGGTGGAGGGGCGGTTGCGCGAGGCCAAGGGCGAGGCCGAACGGGCCAACCTGTCGAAAACCAAGTTCCTCGCCGCGGTCAGCCATGACCTGTTGCAGCCCTTGAACGCCGCGCGGCTGTTCACCAGTGCGTTGCTGGAGAAGCCGCAGCCGAGCGACAACCTGGGCCTGGTGCGCAACGTCAGCAACTCCCTGGAGGACGTCGAAAGCCTGCTCGGCACCCTGGTCGACATCTCCAAGCTCGACGCCGGGGTGATCAAGGCGGACATCGCGCCGTTCGCGGTCAGCGAGCTGCTGGAAAACCTCGCCGCCGAGTATCACCAGATCGCCGGCAGCGAAGGCCTGCGCCTGGATTACCTGCCCAGCTCGGCGCTGGTGCGCAGCGACATCCAGCTGCTCGCGCGAATCCTGCGCAACCTGCTGAGTAACGCCATCCGCTACACCAGCCGCGGGCGCATCCTGCTCGGCTGCCGTCGGCGGCGACAGAGCCTGTCGATAGAAGTGTGGGACACCGGCATCGGCATTGCCGAGGACAAGCTCGGCGAGATCTTCCAGGAGTTCAAGCGCGGTGATGTCAGTCAGCGCAAGCAGGACCGCGGCCTGGGCCTGGGCCTGGCCATAGTCGAGAAGATCGCCGGCATGCTCGGTCATCGCATCCGCGTGGCCTCGCGTCCGGGCAGGGGCTCGATGTTCGCCATCGAGGTGCCGCTGACCACCCGCGCGCCGCGCGCACGGGTGATCCACGACACCGCGGACCTCCTGCTCGAGCGCCTGCGCGGCTCGCGTATCTGGGTGCTGGACAACGATGCGGCGATCTGCGCCGGCATGCGTACCCTGCTGGAGACCTGGGGCTGCCAGGTGGTCACCGCATTGAGCGAGGAAGACCTGGCGCGCCAGGTCGACAACTATCACGCCGAGGCCGATCTGCTGATCGCCGACTACCACCTGGACGACGGCCACAACGGCGTCGACGCCGTGGCGCGGATCAATGCCCGGCGCAGCACGCCGCTGCCAGCGCTGATGATCACCGCCAACTATAGCAACGAACTGAAACAGCAGATGCGTGAACTCGGCCATACCCTGATGCACAAGCCGGTCCGACCGATGAAGCTGAAGACGGCCATGAGCCATCTGCTGGAGCGCGGGGCGAGACTGGACGGCTAGAGGGAGTCGGGCCGGCCTACGGCTAGGGTGCGCCACGCGCACCGGTGGTTGGTGCGTCCAGCCGCGCAGCGAGGCTCAGCGGCGCAGGTAGGCGGCGAAATCGACATCCCCGGCCGAGAGGATCGCCTGTACCCGATTGTGTACGTTGAGTTTGCGCAGGATGGCCGAGACATGGGCTTTGACCGTGGTTTCGGCGATGTCCAGGCTATAGGCGATCTGCTTGTTGGATTCACCCTTGGTCATGCGCTCCAGGACCAGCAGCTGCTTGCGGGTCAGGGCCTGCAACAGCTCGGCGGAGATGCTCGGGTTCTCCGGGTGGTTGCGCCGCGAGCTGTTGCCCTGGCTGCGGATGATGTCCGGCGGCAGGTAGACGCTGCCGTTGAGGATCTGCTGGATGGCCTCGGTCATCTGCGCCCGTGGCGAGGACTTGGTGATGAAGCCGACTGCGCCGTAGGTGATGGCCTGCAGCACCACCTGCTTGTCCTGTTCGGCGGAGACGATCACCACCGGGATGGTCGGTGCCTCGTTGCGCAGCTGCATCAGGCCATTGAGGCCATGCATGCCGGGCATGTTGAGGTCGAGCAGGATCAGGTCGAGGTCGTCGTGCTCCAGGGTCAGGGCCAGGGCACTGTCGAGGTCGGCGGTTTCCATGATGCTGCTGCCGGGAAAGCCGTCGCTGATGACGTTATGGATGGCTTCGCGAAACAGCGGGTGGTCGTCGGCAATCAGAATTTTGTACATGGCCTTTCACCTCATTGTTTTGATTATGGTGCGGCGAGGGTGATGTGGAAAGTTCGGCGCCTCAGGGCAATGCCGCCGGGTGCGCCGGCAGCAGGGGCAAACCGGCCTGCGCCCAGGCGTCGACTCCATCTCGATACCAATAGAGGTTGTGATAGCCCAGGCGCTGGGCGCGCTTGACCGCGTTCCAGCTCAGCCAGCAGTCGGAACGGCAGTAGAACACCAGCGGCCAGCCCTTGTCGCCCTGGCTCACCGCCTCCAGGTGGTGGCTGAAATAGTGTTGCCATTGTCCATCCAGCTCACCGTCGCCAGTATTGGCCAGCCATAGGCTGCCCGGCAGATTGGCATGCACCTCGTCGGCGATGAACTGGCCGTTGAGCCACTGCCGGCGGTAGGTGTCGATCAGTGCGGTGCGTGGGTCTGCGGCCACTAGCCGCTGCAAGGCCGGGGTATCGAGGGTGTGCGCGTGTTCGATCCCGGCCGGTGTTGGGCTGCGGTACTGGGCGATGCGGTAGCCCTCGGCGGAGAACAGGGCCGATTCGGCCTGGGCCAGGGCAGCCAGGAGCAGGCCCAGCAGAGTGGCGAGTATTGGAAGTGTTTGCCGTGATCGTATGCAGTGGGTCATCGCCTCGGGTCCCGGTTCTTTTTGTAGACCTATTACAAGGCATTGATCCTGCTTTGGAAATTCTACGTTGGAGAGTGAAAACGCTACCAAAGTAGTAGAAGCGCGGGGCTGCTCCCGTGTTAGATCCGGCGTCGGCACGGCTGCGTTTGACGCTGCGAGCGGGCGGCTTTGCGTCAGTTGTCGCGCCGCAAAGCCGCGTGCTGTGGGTTGAAGGTCAGTACTGCGAGCACGGCGAACAGGCCAGTCAGGCCGAGGCAGATCAGCATGGCGTCGATGCTCAGGCGCTGGTAGAGGGCAAAGCGAACCAGTTCCACCGCATGGCTGAAGGGGTTGAGCGCGCAGAGCCAGTACAGCCATTCGCTGGCCTCGCGCATCTTCCATAGCGGATAGAGTGCCGACGAAAGGAAGAACAGCGGAAAGATCACGAAATTCATGACCCCGGCGAAGTTCTCCAGTTGACGAATGCCGTTGGACAGCAGCAGCCCGAGGGCGCTGAGCAGCAGTGCCACCAGCAACAAAGCCGGCAGCGCGGTGAGCTGGCCCCCGGCCGGCGGTTGCACGCCATAGAGCCAGGCAATGGCGAGGAAGGCATAGACCTGCAGTAGCGAGATCAGCGCCGTGGCCAGCAGCTTGCTGGCCAGCAGGAAGCCGCGTGGCAGGGGGCTGGTGAGCAGTATGCGCATGCTGCCCATCTCGCGGTCATAGACCATCGACAGTGAACCTTGCATGCCGTTGAACAGCAGGATCATGCAGGCCAGCCCTGGCACTATGTAGGTCTCGTAGGTGATGTAGGTGTCGTAGGGGGCGATGATGGCGATGCCCAGGGCCGCACGGAAGCCGGCGGCGAACACCAGCAGCCACAGCAGCGGGCGCACCAGGGCACTGAGGAAGCGCGAACGTTGCAGCACGAAGCGCAGCCATTCGCGCTGCACGATGCCGGCCAGGCAATGCCAGTAGGGGTTCATGGCGCGGTCTCCATGGGACGATGCGAGAAAGTAGGGTGCGCCATGCGCACCAGGGTTTGGTCAGGGCTAACGGCGGTGCGCACGGCGCGTCCTGCGAGGCGCCTCATGCCTGCTCCGCAGTCAGGCGTTGGAAGCTGGCGCCGAGGTCGCCGCCGAACTGGGAGGCCGAGCCCTGGGCCACCAGTCGGCCGCGGCCGAGGATCAGCAGTTCGTCGCTGGCCTGCACCTCGTCGAGCAGATGGGTGGTCCATAGCACCGTCAGGCCCTCGTCGCGGCACAGCTGACGCACATGCCGATTCAGCGCCAGGCGGCTGGCGGGGTCGAGGCCGGCGCTGGCTTCGTCGAGCAGCAGCACGCGTGGGCGATGGAGCAGGGCGCGGGCAATCTCCACGCGGCGGCGGTGTCCGCCGTTGAGGGCGCGAACCTTATCGTGGCGACGCTCGCCGAGCTGCTGGCGCACCAGCTCCTCGTCTATCCGTGCCAGGGCTGCGCGCGGGCCCATGCCATGCAGGGCAGCGTGGTAGCGCAGGTTCTGTTCGACACTCAGGTCCAGGTCCAGGGTGCTCTGCTGGAACACCACCCCGAGCTGGCACAGGGCCTGACGAGGCTGCTGGCCCAGGCTGTGGCCGAGTATCTGGATATCGCCCTGCTGCAGGTCGTAGAGGCGGGTGAGCAGGGCGATCAGGGTCGACTTGCCGGCGCCGTTCGGCCCCAGCAGCGCGGCGAAGCTGCCGGGGGCGACGCCGAAGCTGACCTGCTGCAGGGCCTGGCGCGCGCCGTAGGCGAAACTCACCGTGGATACCTGGAGGGCGTTCACGGGGTCACCACCACGCCCCAGGGATAGCGCCCGACCTTGATCGATTTGCTTACCTTGAGGCTGTCCACATCGATCACCGAGACGTCGCCGCTGACTCCGTTGGTGGTCAGCAGACGCTTCTGGTCCGGGGTGAAGGCCAGGTGCCAGACGCGGCGGCCGACCAGCAGATAGTCGAGGATCTCGTAGTTCCTGGCGTCGACCACCGCCACGTGGTTGGCCGGACCGAGGGCGACGAAGGCATAGCGGCCGTCGGCGCTGAGTTTGACCCCGACCGGCTGCACCTTGTCCGGGTGCACGCCCTTGATCTGGAACTTCAGGGTCTTGAGCACCCGGCGGCTGGCCACGTCGAGCACCGTGACCGTGCCGCCGATCTCGGCCGAGGCCCACAGGCGCGTGCCGTCGTCGTCGAATTCGACGTGCCGTGGGCGCTGGTCGACCAGGGTGTTGTCGACCAGCTGCTGGGTGGCGGTGTCGATCCAGTGCAGCATGTTGGTGGTCTCGCTGGTGTTGACCGCCCACTTGCCGTCCGGGCTGACCGCCATGCCCTCGGGCTCGACGCCGACGTCGATCTGCGCCAGCACCTCGTCGGTCTGGGTGTCGACCACCGTGGCCAGCGCATCGTCCTCGTTGGAGATATACAGCCAGCGGTCATTGGGGTGCAGGGCGAACTGCTCGGGGTCGGCGCCGGAGGGCAGCTCCTTGACGATCTTGCGCGTGGCCAGGTCCATCACCTGCACCCGGTCCGAGTCGCTGGCGCAGATGTACAGCAGCTTGTGGTCGGCCGACAGCAGCAGGCCGCGCGGACGCATGCCCACTGCCAGGGTATCGGTGACCTGCAGGCTGTCGAGGTCGATCACGCTGATGCTGTCGTCCTTTTCGTTGGACACATAGGCGGTGGCGGCCTGGCCGGCGGCGCTGGCCAGGGTCAGGCCGATAGAGAGGGCGAGCGGGGCGATACGCATGGGGGCGATCCTCTTGTTGTGGACGGGCGCGGCAGGTTCATGGGTGGTGCGCATGGCGCACCCTACGGCTGGTGTTGGGTGCGCCGTGCGCACCATCAATTGGCGTTAACAGCCAGCTCGCAGCTCACCTCCGGGCGGTCGTAGCCGAGGCTGTCCATTTCGTTGTGCGGGTGCAGAAAGCCCTCCTGGGGCGAGGTGCTGACCAGGGCGCGCGGGTGCACCAGAGGGATGGGCTGGCGCAGCTGGCCGTTCCACGGGCGGTAACTGAGCTTGCGGCCCTTGAAGCCGTCCAGCGGCAGTTGCTCGCTCAGGGCCAGGCTGCGGATCGCCGCGGCATCGGCCTGCTGCAGCCTGGTCACCGCGCTGGCGATGCTGCGCACGGCGATCCAGGCGGCGTAGTCGCGGTCGTTCATCCAGCGCCCGGCCAGCGCCTCGAAGCGCTTTTGCAACTGCGCCGCGCCGAAGGTTTCCACTGTCTTGTGCCAGGCGGTAGCGGTCAGGCCCTGGGTGCCGGCCACCGGGCGCGGGTACCAGGTCTGGTAGGGCAGGTACTCGCCGAAGTCGCCGCGTTCGTCCGCTACCAGCACCACGTCGTACTCGGTGGTCTGGGTGAACAGCGGCATCTCCGCCTGGGCGCTGCGACGCTGGTCGTTGTCGAAGCTCCAGGGCTTCTCGGCGACTATCTGGTGGCCGAAGCGCTTGGCCGCGCGCTTGAGGGCCGCGGCATAGGCCGCATCGTCCGCGGTGGCGCCGCCGATCAGCAGCCAGCGGGTCCACCGGCGCACGGCGAGGAACTGTGCCAGGGCATCGGCAAGCATGGCCCGACTGGGCAGGGTGTGCAGCACGTTGGCCAGGCACTGGTGCTGGCGCAGCGCGTCGTCGGCGCTGCCGGCGTTGAACAGCAGGCTGCCGTCCAGGCGCGCGCTGAGCTGGCTAAGGGTGGCCGCCGGGGCGTTGACCACGAACAGGCGCACGCCCTGTCTGTGCAGCGCCTCGGCCGCCTCGATCAGGCTCGCGCCGTCGTCGCGCTCGATGACCTCCAGGCTGTAGACCTGCTTGAGGAAGCGCCCGGTGCTGTTGCTGTCGATGATCGCCAGCTCGGCGCCACGCCGTCCGGCGTCCGCGGGTTCGGGTATGACGTTGGACAGCAGTGGCCCACTGTCCGGGGTATAGGCCAGGTAGCCGATACGCACCTGCAGTTCGGTCGCCGCGCTCGGCGCCGCCGCACCGAACAGGGCGAGCAGGCAGAACAGGAGGTGGAATCTGGACGGACGCATGGGCAACTCCTGGGCAGGTGTCGCCAGCATAGGAACTGCGGTAGCGGGGGGAAATATGCAGAAAGTACCAGTCGGGCGCTACCAAGGTAGTAAATCGACGGGGATTGCCGCGCCCTAGCATGGGAGTCAGAACCCACGACGAGAAGAGGTGACCCCCATGCGTACCATCAAGACCCTGCTGCTGCCGCTGCTGCTGATCGTCAGCCTGATCGGCGTCGACAGCCTGCATGCCGAGGGCGACCTGACCCGCCGCACCACCGCCTTGCCCGACCTGCGCCTGGGCGACGACGACAGCGACTACGCCATGTCGCAGTACGAATACCAGCTGGAAACCGGCAAGGCCTATCAATTGAAGATCATCGCCAGCGGGCAGAAGGAGTACGCCTTCCAGGCACCGGAGCTGGCCACTGCCATCTACCTGCGCAAGGTCGAGGCCGGCGGCGTGGAGATCAAGGCGGTGACCCTCACCGAGCTGGAATTCGAGGACGCTGGCGAGGCGGAGATCTTCTTCGTGCCGATCAAGCCGGGCAAGTTCCGCTTCTATGCCAAGGGTCTGGAGCACAAGGGCATGCTCGGCCACTTCCTGGTCAAGTAGGGGGCTGCGCGCACCGCCGCAAGCCCTACTACCAAGGGACTAGGCGCGGGCCACCAAAGCAGCATTCGGGGCTTGCCGCAGGCTTCATAAGATGACCGCAAGCAAGTTTCCTTTCGGCTTGCCTTGTGTGCTCTGGATGAGGTCTGAAACATGAAAACTACAAAGAAAACTGGTTTCGCACTGCTGTTGCTGGCTGTATCGGGCACCCTCTGGGCGCACGGCGATGTGGTTCCACAGGCGGTCAAGACCGACGGCCTGGAGCAGCTGGGCGAGGAGTGGCTGGAGGAGAACCCCTATCGCGGTGACCTGAAGGCCATCGAGATCGGCGCCTCGGCCTATAACCAGAACTGCGCGGCCTGTCACGGCCTGGAGGCCAAGTCCGGTGGCATCGCCCCCGACCTGCGCCTGCTGGAAACCGGCGCCATGGGTGACGAGTGGTTCAAGGAGCGGGTGATCAACGGCGCGGTGCGCGATGGCCGGGTATATATGCCGAAGATGGCCGACTACCTCAGCCAGGAGGCGCTCTGGGCCGTGCGCAGCTACCTGGAAAGCGTGGCCATCGAGGAGTGATGGTCATGCGCCCGAGCGTCCTGCTGTTGCGTGCGCTTCTGGCCGCGTTGTGGCTGGCGGCCCTGCCGGTCCACGCCCAGGCGCCGGTGCGCGAATACGACAGCATCGTCGAGTCCGGCGTGCTGCGGGTGGCGGTGTACCAGGATTTCGCCCCCTACAGCTTTCAGCAGGACGGCCAGGCGCGCGGCGTCGACGTCGAACTGGCCCGGGCCCTGGCCGATGGCCTGGGGCTCGAGCTGGCGCTGATCTGGGCGCCGCCCGGCGAGAAACTCGACGATGACCTGCGCGACTATATCTGGCGCGGCCACTACCTGCGCCCGCACGAACTGGCCGACGTGATGCTGCGGGTGCCCTACGACCGCGACTTCGCCTACATGAGCAACGAATTCGGCGAGCTGGCCAACGATCTGGTGGTCATGTTCGGCCCCTACCAGCGTGAGCGCTGGCTGGTGGCGCACGACCGTCGGCGGTTGAAACAGGTGCCCAGCGTGGCGGTGTTCCAGCAGCACCCGATCGGTGTGGAGGTCGACAGCGTGCCGTCGTTCTACCTGTCCTCGGTATTCGACGGCCTGCTCAGCCGCCAGCTGCACCACTACCCCAATGTCCGGGCGACCTTCGCCGGGATGAAACAGGGCGAGGTGGATGCGGTGATGGCCTTGCGCGGCGAGGTCGACTGGCAGTTGCACCTGGCCGCCGACCCTGAACTGGCGCGGGCGCAGAACGCCTACCCGAAGATGGGTAAGCAGGTCTGGGACATCGGCATGGCGGTGCACCAGAGCAACCGCCAACTGGCTTATGCCCTGGAGGAGAAACTCGAAGAGCTGATTCTCGAGGGTAAGCTGAAGGAACTCTATGCGCGTTACGGCCTGCAGTACGAATTGCCGGGGCTGTATCAGGACGCCGAACAGGACAAATGACCCCGCACACTGCAGGAGGTGGGTTATGCAGCTGGATTGGCGCTTGCGCTGGGTTTGCTTGCTGCTTGCCTGGCCCGGTAGCAACTGGGCGGTGGAGGGCGATCCCGTCACGTCGGTGATGTGGGAGTACCACCACCAGCACCTGCTCGAGGGTGCGCCCTTCGTCTTCGATCAGCGGGTCAAGGTGCTGGCCCCGCCCTTCGCCGAGGACGCCCGGCAGGTGCCGATCCAGGTCGATGCCAGTGCCCTCGGCGCCAAGGTGCTGCGGATTCTCGCCTGGGCCGAGCTCAATCCCATCCCGCGGATCTTCGACTTTCAACCGGGCGAGCAGGTGCAGCCGCGACTGGCCATTCGCATCCGCATCGAACAGGCCACGCCGATCCGCGCCGCCGTGCTGACTGCCGACGGCGTCTGGCACGTCGGCTCCACCGAAATCGACGCCGCCGGAGGTGGCTGCACGGCACCCAGCGTGGTGCGCGCCCAGCCCGGCTGGGAGCAGCGCTTGGGCGAGCTGCAGGGCGCGCGTTTCAGGCAGGGCGATGGCAGCCGCCTGCGCGTGCAGATCGCTCACCCCATGGACAATGGTCTGGTCGGTGGCATCCCCGAGTTCTTTCTCAACCAGGCCGAGTTGCGCGATGCAAGCGGCCAGGTACTCGCTCGCCTGGAGCTGTTTCCCGCGGTGAGCGAGGACCCGACCCTGAGCCTCGAAGTGAGAGGGCAGGGCGAGACGCGACTGTGGCTGCGCGACAACAACGGCAACGAGTTCGCCGCGGCGCTCTAGGCGCGGCGGCCTGGTGGTTCGATCGAACCGGGAGGTGCCCATGCGCTGGATGCTGTTGCTGGTCGTGCTGCTCGCCGCGCCGGCTGCACAGGCCGAGTTGGACTATGCCCTGCAACCTCGGCAGATCGCCGACGGCGTATGGCTGGTGGAGGGCAGTACGGACAACTTCGCGCCCGGCAACGGCGGCAATATCGTCAACATCGGCTTTATCGTCAGCGAGGCCGGCGTGCTGGTGCTCGACAGCGGGCCGTCGAAACGCTACGGCGAAGCCCTGCGCCGCGCCATCGCCGGGGTCACCGACCAACCGGTGAAGATGCTGCTATTGACCCACCACCATCCCGACCATGCCCTCGGCAACCAGGCCTTCGCCGATGTGCCGATCGCCGCGTTGCCGGGCACTGCGGCCCTGATGAGCGAGCAGGGCGAGGCCATGGCGGAGAACATGTACCGCCTGGTCGGCGACTGGATGCGCGGCACCGAGCTGGTCCTGCCCAGCGAAGCGGTGCAGCCGGGCGTGCTGCAACTGGGCGAGCGACGCCTGCGTCTGCTCGCCCTGAGCGGTCACACCGGCGCCGACCTGGCGGTATTCGACGAGACCAGCGGCGTGCTGTTCGCCGGTGACCTGGTGTTTTACCAGCGCGCCCTGACGACGCCGGGTACTCCGGGGCTGGATACCTGGCTGGCTGACCTTGCGCTACTCCAGGCATTGCCCTGGAAGCAGATAGTGCCCGGACACGGACCGCTGGAGACCAGCGACGCGCCCTTCGTGCAGATGCGCGATTACCTCGGCTGGCTGGACGCGCTATTGCGCGAGGGCGCCGAGCAGGGCGTGGAGATGAACGAGCTGATCCGCGCGCCGATTCCCGCGCGCTTCGCCGGCGTAAGCCTGTCGCGTTACGAGCTGATCCGCAGCGTCAGTCACCTCTATCCGCGCTATGAGCGCGCGGCGATGCGGCGGGTAGACCGCTGAACGCGCAGCTCGACCCGGCGTCCTCCCTGAACAGCCAGGCAATCCGCCACTGGTCGTCGGCCGGGTACGCGGCAAGCACTTGCCTTGCGCCACACTCCTTGGCCCGCAACGCGCGACCTGGCCGAGGCTCCGTGGCGGATTGTCGAAAGCCCAAGGAGCGGAGTACTGCTACCAAGGGAGTAGCTAATTCGACACTGCGTCGAATTGTTGCCTGCGGCCGGCGGCCGAACAATCTGCGCTAGATCGGGAAATCTTCCCGGTGATAACAATTAACCCGCAGAGGTAGCCGCAATGAAACACACCGGTCTTCGCCAGCCCTTCCTCCTCAGTGCACTCTGTGCCGCCATGCTCGTATCCAGCGCCGCCGCCTGGGCCGTTACCGACCAGGAGATCCTGGACGATGTGAAAACCACCGACCAGATCGTCACCAACGGGCTCGGCCTGCAGGGCCAGCGCTACAGCCCGCTGGACCTGCTCAACAGCGACAACGTCAAGGACCTGCGCCCAGTCTGGACCCTGTCGTTCGGCGGCGAGAAGCAACGCGGCCAGCAGGCCCAGCCTCTGGTCAAGGACGGCGTGATGTACGTCACCGCCTCCTACTCGCGGGTGTTCGCGGTGGATGCACGCACCGGCCGCGAGCTCTGGCAGTACGACGCACGCCTGCCCGACGACATCCGCCCGTGCTGCGACGTGATCAACCGGGGCGTGGCGCTGTACGGCGACCTGGTGATCTTCGGCACCCTGGACGCCAAGCTGGTGGCCCTGAACAAGGACACCGGCAAGGTGGTGTGGCGCAAGAGCGTCGCCGACCACCGCGCCGGCTACTCGATCACCGCGGCGCCGCTGGTGGTCAACGGCAAGCTGATCACCGGGGTGTCCGGCGGCGAGTTCGGCGTGGTCGGCAAGATCGAGGCCTACGACCCGAAGAACGGCGAGCTGCTGTGGACCCGGCCGACCGTGGAAGGCCACATGGGCTATGTCTACAAGGACGGCAAGAAGGTCGAGAACGGCATCAGCGGCGGCGAAGCCGGCAAGACCTGGCCGGGCGACCTGTGGAAGACCGGTGGCGCGGCGCCGTGGCTGGGCGGCTACTACGATCCGGAAACCAACCTGCTGCTGTTCGGCACCGGCAACCCGGCGCCGTGGAACTCGCACCTGCGCCCCGGCGACAACCTCTATTCCTCTTCGCGCCTGGCCCTGAACCCGGACGACGGCAGCATCAAGTGGCACTTCCAGACCACCCCGCATGACGGCTGGGACTTCGACGGCGTCAACGAGCTGGTCTCGTTCAACTACCAGGAAGGTGGCAAGACCATCAAGGCCGCGGCCACCGCCGACCGCAACGGCTTCTTCTACGTGCTCGATCGCACCAACGGCAAGTTCATCCGCGGCTTCCCCTTCGTCGACAAGATCACCTGGGCCAAGGGCCTGGACAAGAACGGCCGGCCGATCTACGTCGACGACAACCGCCCGGGCTCGCCGGCCGCCGCCGAGAAGGGCAAGAGCGTGTTCGCTGCGCCGGCCTTCCTCGGTGCGAAGAACTGGATGCCGATGGCCTACAGCCAGGACACCGGCCTGTTCTACGTGCCGTCCAACGAGTGGGGCATGGATATCTGGAACGAGGACATCGCCTACAAGAAGGGCGCGGCCTACCTCGGCGCCGGTTTCACCATCAAGCCGCTGAACGATGACTACATCGGCGTGCTGCGCGCCATCGATCCGAAGACCGGCAAGGAAGTCTGGCGGCAGAAGAACTTCGCGCCGCTGTGGGGCGGGGTGATGACCACCAAGGGCAACCTGGTGTTCACCGGCAACCCCGAGGGCTTCCTGCAGGCGTTCAATGCCAAGACCGGCGAGAAGGTCTGGGAATTCCAGACCGGTTCCGGCGTGCTCGGTTCGCCGGTGACCTGGGAGATGGACGGCGAACAGTACGTCTCGGTGCTGTCCGGCTGGGGTGGCGCGGTGCCGCTGTGGGGTGGCGAAGTGGCCAAGCGGGTGAAGAACTTCAACCAGGGCGGCATGCTCTGGACCTTCAAGCTGCCGAAGGACCTGGTCGCCAAGCGCTGATCCACCAGGGGTAGAACGAAGGCCGGTCTCTGACCGGCCTTCGTCGTTATCGCGCGCCTGTGGCCCGGCCGGTCGGGGCCACTACTACCAAATGAGGAGGCGACCTGTGCCATGGATGCATACCGGCCGGCGCGCGGGCTTCCTAAGATCGAACCATGACCTGTTCCACGTCCAGGGGGCAGGCTCCGACAAGAAGAGGAACGCATCATGATCTATGCCAAACCCGGTACCCCAGGCTCAGTCATCTCCCTCAAGCCGCGCTACGGCAACTATATCGGTGGCGAGTTCGTCGCCCCGGTCAAGGGCCAGTACTTCACCAACACCAGCCCGGTCGATGCCTCGGTGATCGGCGAGTTCCCGCGTTCCGATGCCGCCGACATCGAACTGGCCCTGGACGCCGCCCACGGCGCCGCCGAGGCCTGGGGCAAGACCTCGGTGGCCAACCGCGCGCTGATTCTGCTGAAGATCGCCGACCGTATCGAAGCCAACCTGGAACTGCTGGCCGTGGCCGAGACCTGGGACAACGGCAAGGCCGTGCGCGAAACGCTGAACGCCGACGTGCCGCTGGCCGCCGATCACTTCCGCTACTACGCCGGCTGCATCCGCGCCCAGGAAGGCAGCGCCGCCGAGATCGACGAGCACACCGCCGCCTATCACTTCCACGAGCCCCTGGGCGTGGTCGGCCAGGTCATCCCGTGGAACTTCCCGCTGCTGATGGCCGCCTGGAAGCTGGCCCCGGCCCTGGCCGCCGGCAACGCCATCGTGCTCAAACCGGCCGAGCAGACCCCGCTGTCGATCACCGTGCTCATGGAGCTGATCGGCGACCTGCTGCCGCCGGGCGTGCTCAACGTGGTCCAGGGTTTCGGCCGGGAGGCCGGCGAGGCCCTGGCCACCAGCAAGCGCATTGCCAAGATCGCCTTCACCGGCTCCACCCCGGTGGGCTCGCACATCCTCAAGTGCGCCGCGGAGAACATCATTCCGTCGACCGTGGAACTGGGCGGCAAGAGTCCGAACATCTTCTTCGAGGACATCATGCAGGCCGAGCCGGCCTTCATCGAGAAGGCGGCCGAGGGCCTGGTGCTGGCCTTCTTCAACCAGGGCGAGGTGTGCACCTGTCCGTCCCGCGCCCTGGTGCAGGAGTCGATCTTCGAGCCGTTCATGGCCGAGGTGATGAAGAAGATCCAGCAGATCAAGCGAGGCGACCCGCTGGACACCGAGACCATGGTCGGCGCCCAGGCCTCGGAGCAGCAGTACGACAAGATCTTGAGCTACCTGGAGATCGCCCAGCAGGAGGGCGCCGAGCTGCTCACCGGTGGCGCCGCCGAGAAGCTCGAGGGCGACCTGGCCAGCGGCTACTACATCCAGCCGACCCTGCTCAAGGGCAGCAACCAGATGCGCGTGTTCCAGGAGGAGATCTTCGGCCCGGTGGTCGGGGTGACCACCTTCAAGGACGAAGCCGAGGCCCTGGCGATCGCCAACGACACCGAGTTCGGCCTCGGCGCCGGGGTCTGGACCCGCGACATCAACCGCGCCTACCGCATGGGCCGCGGCATCAAGGCCGGCCGGGTGTGGACCAACTGCTACCACCTGTACCCGGCGCACGCCGCCTTCGGTGGCTACAAGAAGTCCGGCGTGGGCCGCGAGACCCACAAGATGATGCTCGATCACTATCAGCAGACCAAGAACCTGCTGATCAGCTACGACATCAACCCGCTGGGCTTCTTCTGATTGCACAGCCCTTCCGGCGCGTTCGCTCCAGCGCGCCGGCTCCCTTGTGCGACTCGCCTGTGGGCGGGATTTGTCGGCGGCCAGGCAGACGGGATCGTCGCGGCAGATCGCTAGCGCAACGCGGCTTCGGCCGCGTTTTTTGTTTGCCGCCGCGGCCGCGTCGGTGGCGCAGCCCGGGTGCAACTGGGCAGTCCCCGGGGGCGCGCAGCTGCTGGGCTCGCTAACCGTCCTACCAAAGCCAGCCCGATCTCCTCCCAAAGTACCATTCTGTTACGACGCCTGCGGGGGCATAACTAACAGGGCCGGAATGTCCCGGCTGGATAACAAGAGAGGACCGCGCCATGTGGACTAAACCCGCCTTCACCGATATGCGCATTGGCTTCGAAGTGACGATGTACTTCGCCAATCGCTGATTCGCCCGGCCCCGGCGCTGTCGGGGCATCTCACCCGGTATTTCCCCTCGGTACCCGCCATGCATATCCAGATTCTCGGCTCCGCCGCCGGCGGTGGCTTTCCTCAATGGAACTGCAACTGCCGCAACTGTCGCGGGGTGCGTAACGGCAGCCTGCGCGCGCAGCCGCGCAGCCAGTCCTCGATCGCCCTGAGCGACAACGGCGTGGACTGGATTCTGTGCAACGCCTCGCCGGACATCCGCGCCCAGCTCGAATCCTTCCCGGCCCTGCAACCGGCGCGTCAGCTGCGCGACACGGCGATCGGCGGGATCATTCTGCTGGACAGCCAGATCGACCATTGCACCGGCCTGCTGACCTTGCGCGAGGGCTGCCCGCATCAGGTCTGGTGCACGGAAATGGTTCATCAGGACCTCAGCAGTGGCTTTCCGCTGTTCAACATGCTCGGCCACTGGAACGGCGGCCTGCAGCACAACCTGATCGAACTGGATGGCGCGCCGTTCAGCATCCCGGCCTGTCCGGACCTGGCGATCAGCGCCATTCCCCTGCGCAGCAGCGCGCCGCCTTACTCGCCGCACCGCGGCAACCCCCATCCAGGCGACAACATCGGCCTGTTCGTCGAGGACCGCCGCAGCGGCGGCACGCTGTTCTACGCTCCGGGCCTGGGGCAGGTGGACGAGGCGCTGCTGGCCTGGATGCGCCGCGCCGATTGCCTGCTGGTCGACGGCACCCTGTGGCGCGACGACGAGATGCGCGTGTGCGAGGTCGGCGACAAGCTCGGCAGCGAGATGGGCCACCTGTGCCAGAGCGGCCCCGGCGGCATGATCGAGGTGCTCGACGGCCTGCCCGCCGCGCAGAAGGTCCTTATCCATATCAACAATACCAATCCGATCCTCGACCTCGATTCGCCGGAGCGCGCCGAGCTGGGCGCCCACGGCATCGAGGTCGCCTTCGATGGCATGAGCATCACTTTGTAGGGTACGCCGTGCGCACCTTAAGAACGCTGGTGCGCATGGCGCACCCTACGCCAACGGCAACGCATATCGGAGACCCTGATGAGACAAGCCGCCATGAGTCCTGTCGAATTCGAGCAGGCGCTGCGCGCCAAGGGCGCCTACTACCACATTCATCACCCGTTCCATCGGGCGATGTACGAGGGCCGCGCCAGCCGCGAGCAGATCCAGGGCTGGGTGGCCAACCGCTTCTACTACCAGCTGTGCATCCCGCTCAAGGATGCGGCGATCCTCGCCAACTGCCCGGACCGCGACACCCGTCGTGAGTGGGTGCAGCGCATTGTCGATCACGACGGCGCGATCGGCGAGGAGGGCGGTATCGAGGCCTGGCTGCGCCTGGCCGAGGCGGTGGGTCTGGAGCGCGAGCAGGTGCTGTCCCAGGAGCTGGTGCTGCCGGGAGTGCGCTTCGCCGTCGACGCCTATGTCAACTTCGCCCGCCGGGCCAACTGGCAGGAGGCGGCCAGCAGTTCGCTGACCGAGCTGTTCGCCCCGCAGATCCACCAGTCGCGCCTGGATGCCTGGCCGCAGCATTACCCCTGGATCGACGCTGGCGGCTACGACTACTTCCGCACGCGTCTGAGCCAGGCACGCCGCGACGTCGAGCACGGCCTGCGCATTACCCTGGAGCATTACCGCAGCGTTGAGTCCCAGCAGCGGATGCTGGAGATCCTGCAGTTCAAGCTGGACGTGCTGTGGAGCATGCTCGATGCCATGAGCATGGCCTACGAGCTGCAGCGCCCGCCCTACCATACGGTGACGGCCGAGCGAGTCTGGCATCGAGGGACCGCGTTATGAACCCCAGACAAACGGTGCGCACGGCGCACCCTACGGCTGAGTCCTTTGTAGGGTGCGCCGCGCGCACCAGTCGGGAGCCCGAACAATGACCGCCACCATCCTGCCCAACGTCCCGGCCATCCGCCGAGGCTTTCGCCTGCAGTTCGAGCCGGCCCAGGGCTGCCATGTACTGCTGTACCCGGAAGGCATGATCAAGCTCAACGACAGCGCCGGGGAAATTCTCCGTCAGGTCGATGGCAAGCGTTCGGTGGCCGAGATCATCGGCCAGCTGCAGCAACGCTTTCCCGACGTGCCCGGTATCGAGGAAGACATCCTCGCCTTTATGGAGGTAGCCCATGCCCAGTTCTGGATCGAGCTTCGCTAAACCTGGCCATGCCGCCGGCCCACCACTGTGGCTGCTGGCCGAGCTGACCTACCGTTGTCCGTTGCAGTGCCCGTACTGTTCCAACCCGCTGGACTTCAGCCAGCAGGGCCAGGAGCTGAGTACCGCCGAGTGGATCGAGGTGTTTCGCCAGGCCCGCGAGTTTGGCGCCGCACAGCTGGGCTTCTCCGGCGGCGAGCCGTTGGTGCGCCAGGACCTGGCCGAGCTGATCGAGGCGGCGCGGGGCCTGGGCTACTACACTAACCTGATCACGTCCGGCATCGGCCTGACCGAGGCGCGCATCGCCAGCTTCAGCGAGGCCGGCCTGGACCATATCCAGATCAGCTTCCAGGCCGCCGACGAGGAGGTGAACAACCTGCTGGCGGGCTCGAAGAAGGCCTTCGCCCAGAAGTTGGCCATGGCCCGTGCGGTCAAGGCGCACGGTTATCCCATGGTGCTCAACTTCGTCACCCACCGGCACAACATCGACAACATCGAGCGGATCATCGAGCTGTGCCTGGAGCTGGAGGCGGACTTCGTAGAACTGGCCACCTGCCAGTTCTATGGCTGGGCCGAACTGAACCGCGCCGGCCTGTTGCCGACCCGCGCCCAGCTGGAGCGCGCCGAGCGCATCACCAACCAGTGGCGGGCGAAACTGGCGGCCGAGAAGCACCCCTGCAAGCTGATCTTCGTCACCCCGGACTACTACGAGGAGCGGCCCAAGGCCTGCATGAACGGTTGGGGCAACCTGTTTCTCGACATCACCCCGGACGGCACCGCGCTGCCGTGCCACAGTGCCCGGCAGTTGCCGGTGCAGTTCCCCAACGTGCGCGAGCACAGCATCGCGCACATCTGGCACGACTCCTTCGGCTTCAACCGCTTTCGTGGCGACGACTGGATGCCAGAGCCTTGCCGCAGCTGCGACGAGAAGCACAAGGACTTCGGCGGCTGCCGCTGCCAGGCCTTCATGCTCACGGGCGATGCCAGCAATGCCGACCCGGTGTGCAGCAAGTCCGCGCATCATGGAGTCATCCTGGCCGCGCGCGAAGAAGCCGAACGAGCCCCCGGGGCACTGCACAGCCTGCAGTTTCGTAACGAGCAGGCCTCCCGGCTAATCTGCAAGGCATGAACAACAAAGCGGTCGCGCCCTTCGGCTTCTGGGACAGCGCCTGGTCGAGCGCCAAGGCGGCTGCCGCCGGCCGCGACTTCGCCGAGCTGCGCGCAGGCCTGGGCGGTCTGGTGTGGCTACAGTACGACCCAGCAGACGGTCGCTCGACCCTCTGGCACTGGACGGCGCAGCAACTGCGTTGCCTGACGCCTGACGGCCTGTCGGTACGCAGCCGGGTCTACGAGTACGGCGGCGGTGCCTTCTGTCTCACCGACTGCGGCCTGGCCTTCGTTGGCGAGGCCGACCAGCAGCTCTATCACCAAGTGCTGGATGGCGCGCCCAGGCGCCTGACCGCGCGCGCCCACTGCCGTTTCGGCGACCTGCGCTTCGACGCCCGCTCCGGCACCCTGGTGGCGGTGGAGGAGTCGCGCGAAGCGGGGCAGGTGGTGCACCGGCTGGTCGGCATCGATCTGCGCGACGGTGCGCGCCGGGTACTGGTCGAGGGTTGCGACTTCTATGCGGCGCCGACCCTGAGCGCGGATGGCCGGCGCCTGGCCTGGATCGAGTGGCAGAGACCATGGCAGCCCTGGCTGGCGACCCGCCTGTGCGTCGCCGAGCGCGCAGTCGACGGTTCCTGGCTGCCGGCCCGAGTAATGGCCGGACAGGACGACGATGAGTCCCTGCAGCAACCGGCGTTTGACGCACAGGGCCGACTGCTGGTGCTCAGCGACCGCAACGGTTACTGGCAACCCTGGCGCGAAACGGCCGATGGCCGCCTGGCGCCGCTGCCTTGCGTCGCCGCCGACCACGCCGCCGCGCCCTGGCAGCTGGGCAACTGCAATTACCTGCCGCTGGCCGGCGATGGCGTGCTGCTGAGCTGGCTCGACGACGGCTTCGCGTGTCTGGCCGAGGCTGACGCCAAGGCTATCGGCGAGCGGCGTCTGGCCCAGGGGTACAGCCGCTTTCGCCAGCTGGCGGCCGACTCCGCACATTTCTACGTGATCGCCGCGGCACCGGAGCAGGGCAGTGTGGTATTGGCGATCGAGCGGGCCAGCGGCCAATGTCGGGCGCTGGCCGGCGGCGAGGCGCCCCTGGAAGCGTGCGAGGTCTCGCGACCGCAGCCGCTGTCTTTCGCCAGTGGCGGGGGATGCTGCCATGCCTTCTTCTACCCGCCACACAACAGTGGTTTCCAGGGGCCTGCAGGAGAGAAGCCGCCGTTGCTGGTGTTCCTGCATGGCGGCCCGACCTCGGCCTGCTACCCGGTGTTCGATCCGCGCATCCAGTTCTGGACGCAGCGTGGCTTCGCCGTGGCCGACCTCAACTATCGCGGCAGCAGCGGCTACGGTCGTGCCTATCGGCTGCAACTGCATCGGCAATGGGGGCTGTTCGATGTCGAGGACGCTTGCGCGCTGGTCGAGCACCTGGCCGGGCTCGGCCTCATCGATTCGTCCCGCGCCTTCATCCGTGGCGCCAGTGCCGGTGGCTATACCGCACTGTGCGCCCTGGCCGGCGGCCGGGTGTTTCGTGGCGGCGCCAGTCTCTACGGGGTCAGTGATCCCCTGGCCCTGCGCCGGGTGACGCACAAGTTCGAGGCCGATTATCTCGACTGGCTGATCGGCGATCCCCTGCAGGATGCCGAGCGCTACGCCGCGCGCACGCCCTTGCTGCATGCCGAGCGCTTCCAGGCGCCGCTGATCTTCTTCCAGGGCGGCCAGGATGCCGTGGTGCTGCCGGCGCAGACCGAGGCCATGGTCGCCGCCCTGCGCGAGCGTGGGATGCCGGTCGCCTATCACTGCTATCCCGAGGAGGGGCACGGTTTCCGACAGGCCTGCAACCAGGCCCATGCCCTGGAGCAAGAGTGGCGCTTCTACCAGCGCCTGCTGGGGGCTCCCGCCTGAACCCTCAGCGCTTAGGTCGCATTGCATTGGCAGGCCAATGCAGTAGTCTGGCGCTAGTCAGAACAACAACAGGCAGGCCGCACTGTGAGCCCCGATATCAGTCGTCACCGCAAGTTCGTCTCGCCGGAAATCATCTTCGGCGCCGGCTGCCGCCATAGTGTCGGCAACTACGCCAGCAACTACGGCGCGCGCAAGGTATTGCTGGTGTCTGACCCCGGGGTAGTGGCGGCCGGCTGGGTCGCCGACGTGCAGGCCAGCCTGCAGCGCCAAGGCATCGAACATTGCCTCTACACCCAGGTATCGCCCAATCCGCGCGCCGAGGAGGTGATGCTCGGCGCCGAGCGCTACCTCAGCGAGGGTTGCAACGTGATCGTCGCGGTCGGCGGCGGCAGCCCGATGGACTGCGCCAAGGGCATCGGCATCGCCGTGGCCCACGGTCGGAACATCCTCGAATTCGAGGGCGTGGACACCCTGCGCGTGCCCAGTCCGCCGCTGATCCTGATTCCCACCACCGCCGGCACCTCGGCGGATGTGTCGCAGTTCGTGATCATCTCCAACCAGCAGGAGCGGATGAAGTTTTCCATCGTCAGCAAGGGCGCGGTGCCCGACGTGTCGCTGATCGATCCGGAAACCACCCTGAGCATGGACCCCTTCCTGTCGGCCTGCACCGGCATCGATGCGCTGGTGCACGCCATCGAGGCCTTCGTCTCCACCGGCTCGGGGCCGCTGACCGACTCCCACGCCCTGGAGGCTATGCGCCTGATCAATGGCCACCTGGTGGCGATGATTGCCAACCCGGCGGACATCGCCCTGCGCGAGAAGATCATGCTGGGCAGCATGCAGGCCGGCCTGGCCTTCTCCAACGCCATCCTCGGCGCCGTGCATGCCATGAGCCACAGCCTCGGCGGCTTCCTCGACCTGCCCCATGGGCTGTGCAATGCGGTGCTGGTGGAGCACGTGGTGGCGTTCAACTACAACGCGGCGCCTGAACGCTTTAGGATGGTTGCCGAGACCCTTGGCATCGACACCCGCGGGCTCACGCACCCGCAGGTTCGCCAGCGCTTGATCGAACACCTGATCCAGTTCAAGCACGCCGTGGGCTTCCACGAAACCCTGGGCCTGCACGGCGTCAGCACCTCCGATATCCCCTTCCTGTCGCAGCATGCGATGGAGGACCCGTGCATCCTCACCAACCCGCGCGAGTCGAGCCAGCGGGATGTCGAGGTCGTCTATGCCGAGGCCCTCTGACCAGCAGCGCCAGGCGCTCACCGAGCTGCTCGGGCTGGGCAGTCACTCGGTGCGCAAGAGTCACTACCCGGAACTGCTGGCGCGCCTGGAAGAGCTGGAGGCCGAGCGCAATCGCTACAAGTGGCTGTTCGAGCACGCCGTGCACGGCATCTTCCAGGCCAGCCTGCAGGAGGGCCTGCGGGCGGCCAACCCGGCCCTGGCACGGATGCTCGGCTACGACGACCCGCAGCAGGTGCTCTGGTCGCTGACCGACCTGGCCGAGTACCTGTTCGTCGGCGGTGCCGAGGAGCTGCAGCATATCCGCGACGCCCTGCAGCGTCAGGGCGGCCTGTTCGGCTACGAGACCCAGTTGCGCCGCAAGGATGGCCGGGTTATCGACGTGCTGATGAACCTGCTGCTCAAGCCGGACGAGGAGGGCCTGTTCGAGGGATTCGTCGCCGACATCAGCGAGCGCAAGCAGGCGCAGCAGCGCCTGCAGCAACTCAACGACGAGCTGGAGCAGCGGGTCAGCGCGCGCACCGCCGAATTGCAGGAAGCCAACCGCAACCTGCTGCAGCAGATCGTCGAGCGCAAGCGCGTCGAGCAGGATCTGCGCGAGGCGCGTGATGCGGCGGAGGCGGCCAACCACAGCAAGGACAAATATCTGGCGGCAGCCAGCCATGACCTGCTGCAGCCCTTGAACGCGGCACGCCTGCTGATTTCCACTCTGCGTGAACGCCGCTTGCCGGATGCCGAGCGCAATCTAATCGAGCGCAGCCATCAGGCACTGGAAGGCGCCGAGGACCTGCTCACCGACCTGCTGGAAATTTCCAAGCTGGACCAGGCCGCAATCAAACCGGATATCGATGTATACCGCCTGGGCGAGCTTCTCGCGCCGCTGGCCTCGGAGTTCCAGCCGGTGGCCGCGGAGGCGGGGCTGGCGCTGAAGGTGCGCATTGCCGATTGCGCGATCAGCACGGACTTTCGCCTGCTCACCCGCATCCTGCGCAACTTCCTGAGCAATGCCTGCCGCTACACCGAGTGCGGCGGCATCCTGCTCGGTGCGCGCCTGCGCGGCGAATTTCTCGAACTGCAGGTCTGGGACAGCGGCCGGGGAATCGCCGAAGACCAGCTCGACAGCATCTTCCTCGAATTCAACCAGCTGCAGGTCGGCCGTGCCGCCGAGCGCAAGGGGGTCGGCCTGGGACTGGCCATCGTCGACCGGATCGCGCACATGCTCGGTTATCAGGTCATCGTGCGCTCGCAACTGGGGCGGGGCTCGATGTTCGCCATCCGGGTCCCCCTGGCCCAGCAGCCCACCCCGGTCGTGCAGACCTTGTCGACGCCGCGCACCCAGGTCGGTGATCCGCTGCCAGGGCGTCGCTTGCTGGTGCTGGATAACGAAGTGAGCATTCTCGACAGCATGTCTGCCCTGCTCGGGCAGTGGGGGTGTGAGGTGATCACCGCAATCGACCTGCCCGCCGCGCTTCAGGCACTGGGTAGACAGGTACCCGATGTGATCCTGGCCGACTTCCACCTCGATCACGGGGTGACTGGATGCGAGGTGGTGCGGCAATTGCGCGAGCATTTTGCCTGCGCCATTCCCTCGGTGATCATCACCGCCGACCGCAGCGACCAATGTCGCCGCGAACTGCAGCGTATGGCTGTGCCGCTGCTCAATAAACCGGTCAAGCCAGGCAAGCTGCGGGCCGTGCTCAGTCAGTTGCTCGCCAGCTCCAAGACATGAACTACCCGAGGATTCAACGCGAAGTATTGACTCCTGAGCACTGCGGCAGGTGGATGCTCAGTATCGTTGAACGATACTGAGCTGAGACCAGTGGCGGTCAATGGAAGCGGGACTCTACCCAGTGGTAAAAAGTGGTTCGAATCCCCCAGCGGACGAGCCCTTTGTCCCATTTTCAGCCGTTAGAGACTTTGACCCATCTCATCCATCATCGGACCACTACACCCATCACGCAATGCGCTGCCTACCTCGGATCAGGTTTTGCGAAGGGGCTCGCCGGTGGCTGGGCGAAAGCCCCTGAAGAGGGCCTTGATCCTTGCCGGCTCCAGGTCTGCCAGGGTCGGCGGGTTCCACTGCGGGTTCTTGTCCTTGTCGATGATCAAGGCGCGAACGCCCTCCATGAGGTCACCCTTGTCGAACCACTGGTAGCTCAGGTGCAGTTCCTGGGCAAAGCAGTCGGCCAGCGGCAACTGGCGACCGCGCTGCAGCAGCTCCAGGGTCACCGCGATGGACAATGGCGAGCGACTGTCGAGCAGGCGAACCGTTTCCTCCGCCCAATCGAGTAGTTCGGGCCGTTCCTCCCTCTGCAACGCAGCGCAAATTGCCGGGATATCAGGCAGGTTGAAATAGTGGTCAATCGCCTGACGGTAGGCTTTGAGCTCCGATCCGACGACCTGCTGACTGGCGAGGCTCTTGAGCAGGTTATTCAGATCCTCTAATGGCGCGCTGCTCCACCTCATCTGATCCAGCGCGGTGTCCAGTTCGGGGAATCGCTCACTGGACAGGCAGTAGTCGGCCAGCTCGCTGTAAAGAGCATCGGCGGCGCGCACTTGGGTGCCAGTGACGCCTAGATAAAGCCCCAGCTGGCCGGGCAGACGGGGCAGGAAGTAGCTGCCGCCGACGTCCGGGAAGAAGCCAATGCCGACCTCCGGCATGCCCATCCGGGTGCGCTCGCTGATGACCCGCAGTGTGGCGGCCTGGGCCAGGCCCATGCCGCCACCGAGGACGAAACCATCCATCAGTGCGAGCACTGGCTTGGCGTAGTTGTGCAGGTATTCGTCGAGGGCATACTCCTCCTCGAAGAATAACTCGTGCTGGTTGTCGCCGGCCTTGTGGCTTTCATAGAGCTGACGGATGTCGCCGCCGGCGCAGAAGGCTCTGTCGCCGGCTCCACGCAGCACTACGGCGCGGATCGCCGGGTCCTTTTCCCAGGTCCCCAGGTAGCGGAACAACTGGCGCACCATGGACAGCGTGAGAGCGTTCAGGTCGTCGGGGCGATTGAGGGTCAGATGGCCAACGCCGTTGCGTACATCGGCCAGAACCAATGACGGGGTGCTGCTCATGCCTGATTGCCCTTCTGGTACAGCTTGATGATCGAGGAGAAATCCAAGCCACCATGGCCCAGCAGGCTGTGGCTCTGGTACAGCTGTTGAGTTGCCGCGCCCAGGAGCACCGGCTGGCGTGCATGCTTGGCCGCCTCGGTGGCCAGTCCCAGGTCCTTGAGCATCAGGTCCGTGCCGAAGCCGCCGCTGTAGCCGCGCGACGCCGGGGCGTTCTCCAGCACGCCGGGTACGGGGTTGTTGATCTCCGAACTCCAGCAGCGTCCGCTGGAGGTGTTGATGATGCCGGCCAGCACTTTCGCGTCCATGCCCAGCGCCACGCCCAGGGCCATCGCTTCGGCCACGCCTGCCATGGAGATGCCGAGCAGCATGTTGTTGGCGATCTTGGCCACTTGGCCGTTGCCGCTGTCTCCGCAATGGACAACGTTCTTGCCCATGGCCGAAAGGATCGGCAGGGCCTGGTCATACACAGTCACCGAACCGCCCACCATAAAGGTCAGGGTGCCGGCCGCTGCGCCGCCAGTGCCACCGGAGACCGGTGCATCGAGCATCGGGTTGCCTTGGGCGGTGGCCAGTTTTGCGACCGTTCGAGCGCTGAGGGGGTCGATAGTGGAACTGTCGATCAGCAGCACGCCTTGGCTGACATGGGCAAGAAGGCCATCCTTGCCGAGATAGACTTCCTTCACGTGGGCAGCGGTCGGCAGCATGGTGATGATGACTTCGACCTTGGCCTCGGCCACTGCGACCGGAGAAGCGGCTGCCGCGGCGCCGGCCTCCACCAAGGTGGAAACGGCCTGAGGGAAAGGGTCGAAGACGGTCAGGCTGTGGCCGGCTTTGAGCAGGTTAAGGGCCATGGGTCCGCCCATGTTGCCGAGGCCGAGAAATCCGATATGCATGATGACTACCTCTTATATAGGGCGATTAGCAGTGCTTGAACTGCGGTGGGCGTTTTTCGACGAAGGCGCTCATGCCTTCGCGCTGGTCGGCGCTGGCGAACAGCGAATGGAACAGGCGCCGCTCGAAGCGCACGCCTTCGGCCAGGCTGATTTCAAGCGCACGATTGACGCACTCCTTCACCATCAGGGTGGCTGGCAGCGACTTGCTGGCGATGCCGCGAGCGGTCTCCAGGGTCTGCTCGAGCAGTTGCGCCTCCGGGAGTACGCGGGCCACCAGGCCGGCGCGTTCGGCCTCCTCGGCGTTAAGCTGGCGGCCGGTCAGGCACAGTTCCATGGCCTTGGCCTTACCCAGCGCATGGGTCAGTCGCTGAGTGCCGCCGATCCCGGGGATCACGCCCAGCGACAGTTCCGGCAGGCCGAAGCGGGCATTGTCAGCCGCATAGATGAAGTCGCACATCAGCGCCAGCTCGCAGCCTCCGCCCAGGGCGTAGCCCGCTACCGCAGCGATTAGCGGCTTGCGCCGGGCGGCGACGCGGTCGGCGGCAGAGAAGAAGTCTTCCAGGTAGATCTGCGGGTGGCGCTTGTCGACCATCTCCTTGATGTCCGCGCCGGCGGCGAAGGCCCTGGTCGAGCCGGTGATTACCAGGCAGCCGACTTCGGGATCGGCTTCCAGGTGATCCAGCGCCTGGTTCAGCTCGCAGATCAGCTGACTGTTCAGGGCATTCAGCGCCTGGGGGCGATTCAGGGTGATCAGACCGACGCGCTGGTCAATCTCGACCAGTATGGTGTGGAATTCCATAGTCGTGCTCCTTGGGAGGCCGGCGCGAGGCCGGCCTGGAGAGGTCATTTCAGGTTGATGGTGGTGTTCACCACGGCGCTGGTGTCGTCCTCGTCGAACCAGCGCTGGGTGATCGTCTTGGTCTGGGTGTAGAAGGTCACCACCTGCTTGCCGTATGGGCCCAGGTCGCCGAGCTTGGACGCGCGCGAGCCGGAGAAGGAGAACAGCGGTACCGGCACCGGGATCGGCACGTTGATGCCTACCTGGCCGACGTCGATCTCTTCCTGGAAGTGACGCGCGGCGGCTCCGGAGCGGGTGAACAGGGCGGTGCCGTTGCCGTTGGGGTTGGCGTTGATCAGTTCGATCGCTTCGCCCAGGTTGGCGGCATGCATCACGCAGAGTACCGGTCCGAAAATTTCCTCACGGTAGATCGTCATCTGCGCGCTAACCCCGGAGAAGATGGTCGGGCCGACAAAGTTGCCGTCCTGGTAACCCGGCACGCTCGGGTTGCGGCCATCCAGCTCGAGCTTGGCGCCTTCCTCGATGCCGCTGGCGATCAGGCTGCTGATGCGATCCAGGGCGCTGCATGACACCACAGGCCCCACGTCCGTGCCCGCTTCGGTGCCGGCGCTGACCTTGAGCGTCTTGGCCCGCTCGATCAGCTCGGGCAGCCAGGCCTGGGCTTCGCCCACCAGGATCACCACCGGCAGGGCCATGCAGCGTTGCCCGGCGGCGCCGAAGGAGGCGCCCAGCAGATTGTTCAGGGTCTGCTGCTTGTTGGCGTCCGGCAGCACCACGGCGTGGTTCTTCGCGCCCATCATGCACTGGGCACGCTTGCCGTTCTGGGTGGCACGGTTGTAGACGTGGGTACCAACCTTGGTCGAGCCGACGAAGGACACGGCCTTGATATCCGGGTGATCGCATAGCAGGTTCACCGCATCGACACCGCCGTGAATGACGTTCAGGACGCCTTTCGGGATGCCCGCTTCCAGGGCCAGTTCCACCAGGCGCATGGTCACCAGTGGGTCCTGTTCGGAGGGCTTCAGGACGAAGGTGTTGCCGGTCGCGATGGCCATCGGAAACATCCACAGCGGGATCATTGCCGGGAAGTTGAACGGGGTGATGCCGGCGCACACGCCCAGCGGCTGCAGCAGGGTGTAGGTGTCGACGCCGCCCGCCACATTGTTGGCCAGTTCGCCCATCTGCAGGGTGCCGATGCTCGCGGCGTGCTCCACCACTTCCAGACCGCGAAACACATCGCCCTCGGCATCCGCCAGGGTCTTGCCCTGTTCGGCCGTCAGGGTGGCCGCCAGCTCCTTGATGTTCTCGCGGATCAGTTGCTGGTACTTGAGGAAGATTCGCGCACGGGCGCCGATAGGCGTCTTGCGCCAGGTCTTGAAGGCTTCCCTGGCGCTGGCGACGGCGGCATCCATTTCATCCTGAGTGGCGAAGGGAACGCGCGCCAATACTTCTTGAGTGGCTGGATTGATTACGTCACGCCACTCGTTGCTGCGCGATTCGACGAACTCGCCATTAATCAGCAACTTGACCGTTGGAACAGAGCTTTCAGCTGTCTTTTGCATGGATCTAGAACTCCAGGTGAGTGAGCGCCTTTCGCTGGGGCGCGACCGGTTGGGGGCTGTTCAAGGCTTGGACTGGATCCTATCAGTGCGTTTTTATTAATATCAATGCGGTAAAGTGCAGTGCCATTCTGCATAAATGCACATTGGCGAGGGCTGTATGGACTGGGACAATCTGCGCTACTTCCTCGAGCTCTCGAGGGCGGGCAAGCTGACGGCCGCGGCGCGGCGCTTGGGGGTAGACCACACGACCGTGGCGCGGCGCGTTCAGGCATTGGAGAAGTCGCTGGATACGCAGCTGTTCATCCGCAGTGCCGCGGGGTATCAGTTGACGGAAGCCGGTCGCACGTTGCTGCCCCAGGCGGAAACCATGGAAAGCGCATGCGCGGTCATCGAGCAGTCAAGGACAGATCCGCTGGATAACTTGTCGGGACTGGTTCGTATCGGTGCCACCGAGGGGTACGGTTCGATGATGCTGGCCCCGCAGCTGGCTGAGCTCACCCGGCGTTATCCGAACCTTGGGGTCGATCTTCTGGCCGTGCCGCGCATGGTGCACCTGTCACGGCATGAGGCCGATATCGTGGTAACCCTGGAGCGACCTGAGCGCGGGCCCTTCATCATCACCAAGCTGACCGATTACATGCTCAAACTCTACGCCTCGGTCGGCTATCTGGAGCAGCATCCTCCCATCCAGACTCGGGAGGATCTGCGCACACATTCCTTCGTCAGCTACATCGAGGATCTGCTGTACAGCAAGGAGTTGCTGTACCTCGACGAGATTGGCAAGCCGCATCACGTCGCCCTGCGCAGTACCAGCATTCTGGCGCAGCAGGAGGCCGCTGCTGCTGGGGCGGGCATCGCCATTCTTCCGGCCTTTTCGGCAGACAGGGACCCCCGGCTTGGTCGCGTGTTGAGTGATGAAATCGAATTCTCTCGGACCTTCTGGATGCTGATGCCCATCGAGCTAAAGGACCTTGCCCGCATGCGCG
The DNA here is from genome assembly GCF_013388395.1 of Pseudomonas sp. LPB0260. Taxonomy (NCBI): domain Bacteria; kingdom Pseudomonadati; phylum Pseudomonadota; class Gammaproteobacteria; order Pseudomonadales; family Pseudomonadaceae; genus Pseudomonas; species Pseudomonas sp. LPB0260. Next base: position 3,208,159 of record NZ_CP058247.1, read on the forward strand.
CGACTTGGGACTTTCTGCGGGAGATGGCGGAGCGGAATCGGCCGCGCCTGATGGGCGCCGAGCGCCTTTGAAGGAGCAGGTCAAGTGGCAGAAGCGATGATGTCCAAGGGGCATGCCTGTCGCTCCTGGTTTGGCGCTGCGCCCCATGGCGGCCTGAAGGGCTGCCCTGAGAGTGCATCAGGGTCACCACGCACTCGACCCCCCGGGCCTTGCTAGACGAAGCCGTCATCGAGCGCTGCATAGCGCCGCAATGAGTGCTAGCCGCTGCCGAAACATCCGATGCCAACGGCCGACCTGCAGAGGCGCTTCTCGATCTTTCGCCCATGTCGCGGGCAAACCTCTGGCCGCCACTCCAGGGCGTTTTATCGAGAGCAGAAACGCTGCACGCGCAATGAGTCCTCACCTGCCATCGGTGGCATTCCAATGCCTTGAGTCTCGTTCGGATACGGAGCCGCGTCGGTGGGCAGTTACGCCTGTGCAGCGAAATCGCGGGGCGTGTCCCCTCGTGCAAGCAGAGCCTTTCGGCATAGCGAGGGTGGGTATCGGAGTTCTCGATATCCGTTAGAGAAATATATCGTTATTCCGCACCGCAGCTTTGCGCGAGACTTTTTTCATTCGAAGGGGAGGCTGTCCTTCGGCTACATAAGCCAGCATTTCAGAGACATGCCGGCAAGAATAAAAATGGCGGAGATTAATAGCGTGTTGATTCGAACGAACGTCGGCTCGTATGAGCAAATGATGGAAGAGTTTCGCTGGGACATTCCAGAAAGTTTGAACATTGCCACCGAGATATGTGATCGGCATGCACTTGCAAGACCACTGGCCACGGCAGTCATCGAGGATGTTGATGGATGCGTCCGCAACTATAGCTTCGCCGACCTTAAGCGCCTGTCTGATAATTTGGCCCACGCTTTTGTCGGGCTTGGCGTTGAGCGTGGCGACCGAGTGATTGTGTCATTGGGCCAAGACGTTGAAGCGCTGCTGGCCCACCTGGCCTGCTTTAAGGTCGGTGCTATATCGGTCCCGGTGGCGGGGCTTTATTCCGGCGAGGGCTTGGCATTCCGTGTGAACGACTGCGCGGCCGCTCTCATTGTCACGAACCGGGCAGGCGCTGACAAGTTGGGCGATCTGCGACTGCCGACAGTCCGCCATGTCGTCGTGACGCATCAACAAGCCGTCGGTGCTGAAGTGGATTTCGACAGCCTGTTGCAGACGTCCCATGGCGATTTCCCGGTGGCCGATACCCGCGCTGACGACCCGGCGCTCATTTTCTACACGTCCGGCACCACCGGCTCCCCGAAAGGCGCGCTGCATGCGCACAGGATGGCCAACGCCCATTTGCCCTGTGTGCAGTTGGGGTTCGAGATGGCGCCGCAGAACGGAGACGTCTTCTGGACGGCCTCGGACTGGTCCTGGTTGGGCTCTCTGGGTGATCTGGTGTTTCCGGCGCTCTATCTGGGGCACCCTGTGGTGGTGACACCTGGACGCTTCTCCATTGAGCGGGCCTATCAGGCCATGCAGCGCCACACCATCAGCTGCCCATTCCTGGCCACCGCGGTTCTGCGCTCTATGAGCAAGGAGCCCGTCCCCGAAGGCGCCAGTTTCAAGGTGCGGGCGATCATGACCGGCGGGGAGGCGATGCCACCTGAGGTTCTGAGGTGGGCGCAAAGAACATTTGCAGCAGCGGTCAATGACGAGTTTGGGCTGACCGAGTCGAATCAGACCGCCGTAGGCTGTACGACCTTGTACAGCACTCCGGAGGGCTCGGTAGGTCGGCTGGCGCCCGGCAAGAAGGTCGCCATCATCGATGCCGACGGCAATGAAGTGCCAGCAGGGCAGCACGGCGAAATTGCCATCTGGCATGACTCGCCCTGCAACATGCTGGGCTACTGGAATCGGCCGGAGCAGACCGCCAACAAGTTCATCGGCGGCTGGATGCGCACCGGTGACCAAGGCGCGCTCGATGAGCAGGGCTTTCTTTATTACTACGGTCGTTTGGATGATCTGATTCTGGTCAACGGCTTGCGTGTGGGGCCCGAGGAAGTCGAAGCGCAGATCCTCTTGCATCCAGGCGTGGCGGAAGTGGCCGTGGTCGGTATTCCGGATGAACGCAGCGGAGAGTCGATTGTTGCAGTGGTAAAGCTGCAGGCTGGCGTTGAGGGTGGGCAGCCATTGGTTGAGCAATTGCAGGCCATGGTAAAGCGCAATCTGGCGGCCCATTGCTACCCGAAAAAAATAATCTTCGTCGATGCGATTCCGGTGACGTCCACAGGAAAAATACGGCGTGGTGAGCTGAGGCGGTCACTCGTACGAGAGGCACAAGTCGCGGCCTGAGGATGCACCAAAAGACGAACGAAACGCCGTTCTTTTAGATGGCACTACAAGAGAGGGAATCGACATGGCTGGCATTCAGGTCAAGAGCAACGGGCAGGTTCTGGAAATCGTATTGGATCGTCCCAAGGCCAATGCCATCGATTCGGAAGCCAGCCTGGAGCTCAACCGGGTGTTCACCGAGTTCAACAGGGACGCCCACCATCGGGTGGCCATCCTGACCGGTGCGGGTAGCAAGTTTTTCTGCACCGGGGGTGACCTGAAGGAACTGGACGCCAAGCAGGGCGACGTCGACTACGGGAAAAATGGCTTCGCCGGGTTGACCCACTTTACCGGCCTGGAAAAGCCGGTGATCGCAGCGGTCAACGGCCTCTGCGTAGGGGGCGGCCTGGAGTTGCTGTTGGCGTGCGATCTTGTCGTATCGAGTAGCGAGGCCCGGTTCTTCTTGTCCGAAACCTTGATTGGCAATGTCCCCTTTCTGGTCAGTGTCCAGCGTTTGCTCCATCGCCTGCCGCGAAACATTGCGCTGGAAATGCTCTACACCGGGCGGCAAATGACGGCCAGTGAATTGGCTTCCTACGGATTGATCAATGCTGTGGTGCCTGCCGATCAGCTACGCAGTGCCGCCTATGAACTGGCAGAGAAAGTAATCGCGGCGGCTCCGCTGGCCATCTCTGCTTGCAAGCGGGCATCGGCGGTGGTGGAGGCCATGTCGGTCAAGCAGGTCGCCGATTTTGATGACGCTGAGTCCCTGGAGTTTTTTGACGAAGTGATGCGTTCAGAAGATGCCAAAGAGGGTGCAAGAGCCTTCGTCGAGAAGCGCGCACCGGTTTGGCGCGGGTTATAGAAACTGCAGCATGTACGGGAAACATTGGTTTTTTCGTAAGGAGGTGGGCACGCGAGTAGATGCGATGGCTGCGTTGCTATGAGACTCGATATTTAGCATTCGCATGGTGCTGGCTTTACATACAAGTATAAAAATGCATTTGCCAAAACAAGCGACGGAATAAATACAATGACAATACATTCAGGTGTAACGAGCTCGCCCAAGATCGACTTGCAGATATTTGTACCCGCAATGGTGGTGATTATCGGATTGCTGGTACCAATCTGCTTGAACTCGGAGGTGGCCGGAAAGGTAGCGGGCGATTTGATTGGCATTATTACCAAACAGATGGGCTGGCTGTATTTGCTGGGTGCTTTTGCGCTTTTCACATTCATGCTGTGGCTAGCTTTCGGCCGTTACGGGATGGTCCGTCTCGGTCGCGAGGAAGACAAGCCGGACTATTCGAAATTCAGTTGGCTGGCGATGATGTTCTGTGCCGGTATGGGCTCGTCCATCATGAACTGGGCCTTCGCCGAACCGCTCTACTTTATGCAGGGGCCGGCCTTAGGCATCGAGGCGGGCAGCAATATGGCGGCCGAGTGGGCGGTCATGTATTCATTCTTTCATTGGGGGCTGATCCCTTACGCGATCTACCTGATGCCGGCGCTGCCCATTGCCTACATGGTCTACGTGAAGCGCTGCAACCTGTTCAGGATCAGCGAAGCCTGTGTCGGCATTCTTGGTGACAAGGCTTACGGCCCCATCGGCAAGGTCATCGACATCCTGGTCATCCTGAGCATTTTGGGCGGCACTGCCACCACGCTGGGGCTTTCGGTTCCTGTGTTGTCGGCGTTGTTTAGCGAGGCGCTTGGAGTCGCAGACTCTTTCGGCCTGCAGGTTTCCGTGCTGGTACTCTGGACCGCAATCTTCACCTGGAGCGTGTATCAGGGCCTCTCCAAGGGCATCAAGATTCTCAGCCAGATCAACACTGTCCTTGCATTGGTATTGCTCGCATTGGTGTTCGTCACCGGGCCAACGCTGTTTATCCTGGACTTGACCACCAACAGTCTCGGGCTGCTCGCCAACAACTTTCTGCATATGAGCCTCTGGACGGACCCGATCGACAAGGGGGGCTATCCGCAAGCCTGGACTGTGTTCTATTGGGCCTGGTGGCTTGCCTACGCTCCGATGGTCGGACTCTTCGTGGCGCGTATTTCCAAAGGTCGTACTGTTCGTGAGCTGATCCTTTACGGGTTCACCTATGGCAGCCTCGGCTCCTGGATCTTCTTCGCGGTTTGGGGCGGCTATGCCATTCACGCTGAAACCAGTGGCGCCCTGGAACTGTCCGCCATTCTGGCCGAGGGCGGTTTGCCGGCGACCATCGTCGCGGTGGTCAAGGCTCAGCCGATGTCCGGCCTGTTCATTCTGGCATTCATAGTGCTGTTCCTCGTGTTCACCGCCACCACGATGGACTCCTCTGCCTACGTTCTGGCCTCTATCAGTTCGGAACAACTGACTGGGAACGAGGAACCGGCCCGCTGGAACCGGATTCTCTGGGCTGTCGTGTTGGGGGTCGCTGCGGTCGCCATGTTGCTGATGGGCGGACTCAAGGCCGTCCAGTCGTCCAGTATCGTGCTCGCCCTGCCGATGTTGTTCCTGATGGCCGTATTGGTGTTCTCTTTTATGCGGATGTTGAAAGAGGATCATGGCCGCCGGTTGGAGCCGGCCCATCATGTACTCAAGGAGCATGAGATCATCGCGGTTGCTGCTACCCAGGGTGAAGCTACTTACGGCAAGCCGGCGAGTTTCGGGTCTGACGCCCCCGGCAAGACCATATAACCCATAGCTGTACAGGTGTTGAGTCGATGGTTGGGGGCTGTAGCGGTTACGTGCAGTACCCAGCCATACGACTTAAACAGCAGGATAGTCCGGGACTCTGAGAATCATTAGCTCAACTTTTGGAGCCTGGTGACTGGCCCGGATGCGCGGCGACGCCATTAAATGGGGCGCTGGCTGGTCGAACTGGAAGTGCGTCGAGTCGACAGCAGGGAAGGCGGGTAATTTTCGAAGTGTCAGATGGCGTCTAGGGCATAGGGCGTTGCAGTGGGGACAGCGGGTCAGGCGTTCTCGGGGTATATCGAGACGGGCATCAGAGCGCTTCAGTATTTGGTGTTCAGCTTTTCCTGTGCAGGCTTTGTGAGTGTAAGAAGATAACAACCGGAGGGCTGCCTGTGATGAGTGATGGTTGGGATTCAATGCCTAAGCAAGACCGGTTTGATCCAGCGAGCTCTGGCCACACCATGAAAGCCGTCGTCACCATGGGCAACGGTGGATACGAGCAACTTCATTGCCGCACAGTGAGGCTGCCGGAACTCGGCTGCGGTGAGGTGTTGCTGCAAGTGTTGGCTGCCGGTATCAATAATACGGAGATCAACACTCGCATTGGTTGGTACTCTTCTTCGGTTAGCTCAGGCACAGCGGCTGCAGTTGCTGACGAGGATAAGTTGCTCCCGAAAGCAGACGGGGGCTGGAATGAGGCGACGCCATTTCCGTTCATTCAGGGTACCGACTGCTGCGGGCGAATCGTTGCCGTCGCGCCGGGTGGCGATGAGCGCACTATAGGGTTGCGCGTCCTGGTGCGTGCATGCATGCGCAAGTCTGGCTTTGCATCTACGGAAACCATCTGGATGGGCTCTGATTTCGATGGCGCTTTCGCCCAGTTCGTCAAGGTGCGCGCCGACGAGGTGTTCCCAGTGGCGTGCGACTGGAGCGATGTGGAGCTCGCCACGATTCCCTGTGCCTATGGTACGGCAGAGAACATGATGCACCGTGGTCAAGTGGAAACAGGCATGCACGTGCTGGTTGTCGGTGCCTCTGGCGGCGTTGGCTCTGCCGCAGTGCAGTTGGCAAAGCGCAGGGGAGCCAGGGTGTCGGCGATTACAGCCAGCGCCAAAGCGGAGCAGGTTCTTGCCATTGGTGCCGATCGGGTCGTCGAGCGCAACGCTGACGTTGTGGCCTGTCTCGGCGAGGAGTCGGTGGACATCGTCATCGATAATGTCGCGGGCAGCGGATTCGGCAGTTTGCTGCAGGTACTTAAGCGGGGTGGGCGATACGTGTCTTCGGGTGCAATCGGTGGTCCGCTGGTGACGCTCGATATGCGCACCTTCTATTTGAAGGATCTGACGCTGATTGGCAGTACCGCCTGGGCCGAGCCCGTATTCCCGAACCTGATTTCTTACATCGAGCGTGGCGAACTACGGCCTCTTGTGGCTAAGGTATTTCCGCTTGAGCGCATTGCGGAGGCGCAACGAGAGTTCCTGGAGAAAAAACATGTTGGCAATATCGTCCTGGTACCGCCGCCGTTGGCTCATTAAGCCTTAAGGCGGGCGGCCATTCGGGCAAGGCGTTTATATTAAATGTTGGTGCTATCTCAAATGGTCAACTGGCATGCCCGGAATATGATGTGCACAGGATGCCAGGGCATCTGGGAAACCCTGATTAAACCTAGGGCTTGAGTCGGTAGGCGTTCCATAATCTTGCGGCGCGTTGTAGCGCTTTTCATGAACGGTTAACCATCGATGGGTGTCAGTTTGTTGGCGGACGTCGGCTCAGGATTGCCTTGCATCGACTCAGCCAGAGCGCGCAGGCCACTTAAGCCCATATGTAATACCTCCAGATTATGGTGTTGTTCTGGGTACATAAGGTATAGCGGCGCATTGAGTTGCGGTGCATCGCTTACTGGATAGAGCGTGCCTTGGTCTATCTGCGCCTGCACGGTTTTCTGGGGGAGGTAGGCGGATCCCCCTTCGCGACCAATTATTTGCAGGGCGAGGTCGCTTAGACCCACCGTTAATGTCGGCGTGCTTATCGTGCTGAAGGCCAGGCTGTGCTGTTCATTGAAGTGTGGTCCCCAGTCGATATAAATATAATTATTAGTCAGGCTTTCCGATACGCTGGCGGGGCAAGAAGACACCAATATTAGAGGGTCGTCCATGAGCTTCTCAATTTTAAGTCCCGGCACCGTGTGCGGAACCGACGTGAGGATGATGTCCAGATAGCCGTCAGACAAGTTGTGGATCATTCGTTGCGACCAATCGGCCTCGACCCGCAGGGCAAAGTCCGGGACGTTGCTTTTCATCCATGTAATCCATGGCCGGCTGAAGCGGTCCCAAACCGTTGCTTGTATGGCGAGGCTGAACAAACCTTGAAATCCGTCCGGTAAACACATGTCCTGATGGGCTTGTTGCCAAGTTTGTAGCAAGCGTAGCGCGTAGGGTTGAAAACGCAGGCCCGCTGGCGACAGCTGAACGCCAGAGTGGGAACGAATGAAAAGTTTCTGGTTGAGTTCCTGCTCAAGTTGTTGGATGCGACTGCTCGCGGTCGACTGGGTAATGTGCAGATGGGTCGCCGACTTTATTATCGAGCCAGTTTCTGCAACCTCAAGGAAGGTTCTAATTTGTGAAATATGCACGTGTCGACCCTGTGTTGGCTTTGCTATCGAATATTTCGATGGCGCGTATAGAAAATTGTCGCTTCTAAGAGGATTGTTTTTTTGTAAGGCTGCCGTTGAATGCAGTTTAAACGCTTCGAATATTAATGCAATCAGCCTTGTCGACGAGGTGTGCAGTGCTTATTAACTCAGGGGTGCTGTCTTATGAACAGCTGTATAACGACTTCGTATGGGATGTTCCTGAGTGTATCAACATTGCAGAACTCATCTGCGATCGACACGCGCGCACCACGCCTCTGGCAACTGCAGTCATTGAGGACTCCGAGCGGGGCGTTAGGCGCTTCACTTTCGCGGCTCTAAAGCGTCTCTCGGATAACCTGGCTTTTCGCTTACGCGAGCTTGGCCTCGATAGAGGGGATCGCGTAGTCATTATTCTTGGTCAGGATGTAGAGGCGCTGATCAGCCATCTGGCCATTTTTAAGTTGGGCGCCATTTCCGTACCTGTCGCAGGCCTGTATGGCGGTGACGGGCTGTCATTCAGGATCAACGACTGCGCCGCGTCCCTGGTGATTACCGACCGCCTGGGGGCCGACAAGCTAAACGGCCTGGATATCCCCTCGGTAGACCACAGGGTAGTCATTCACCAGCAGGCCGCAGGTCATGAGCTGGATTTCGACGAGCTGCTGCTTGATGCTGGATATACCTTGGAGCCCGCACAGACTGGGGCCAACGAACCCGCCCTGATTTTCTACACCTCGGGCACGACGGGTAATCCCAAGGGCGCCTTGCATGCTCACCGAATCGTCAATGGCCACCTGCCTTGCTTCCAGTTGGGCTTCGAGATGGCGCCGAAGCATGCCGACGTATTCTGGACTGCCTCAGACTGGTCATGGCTGGGCTCGCTGGGCGATGTCGTGTTTCCGGCGCTCTATTTTGGCCATCCATTGGTTGCGAGCCCTGGGCGCTTTTCGGTTCAGCGCACTTACCAACTGATGCAGCGCCATCGAGTGACCTGCCCGTACCTGGCTACTGCGGTTCTGAGAAAAATGCGGGCCGAGCGCTCGGGCGAAAAGCTCCAGTTGCACGTTCGGGCAATTATGACCGGCGGCGAGGCACTGGCAGCTGAGGTATTGCAGTGGGCGCAGAATGTCTTCAACGCGCCGGTGAACGATGAGTTCGGCCTGACCGAGTCCAACCAGACCTCTGTCTGTTGTACCTCCCTGTTTCAGGCGCCTGCCAATTCCGTGGGGCGCATTACGCCCGGCAAGAAGGTTTGCATCATCGACAGCGCAGGGCGGCCAGTGCAGTCAGGCGTGATTGGCGAGATAGCGATCTGGTATGACGATCCGACCAACATGCTCGGCTACTGGAATCAGCCGCAGAAAACGGCGGACAAGATTGTCAATGGTTGGCTGCGCAGTGGTGATCGCGGCATGTTGGACGATCAGGGCTATCTCTATTACTACGGTCGTCTGGACGACCTGATCCTGGTCAATGGGCTGCGTGTGGGTCCGGATGAGGTGGAGAATCAGCTGGCGGCCCATGACAAGGTGGCCGAGGCGGGAGTCATTGGAGTGCCCGATGAACGCAGCGGGGAGGCGGTCGTCGCTTTTGTCCGGCTGCGGGACGGCATTGAGGCCGACCAGACGCTGAAAGATGAACTGCAAGCCTTCGTGAAGCAGCATTTGGCTGCGCATTGCTACCCGAAACTCATTACGTTTGTACGCGATTTCTCCGTCACCTCCACCGGAAAGATCCGGCGGGCAGACTTGAGGAAAATATACACGGAGCAATTCTCTGGTGCTCAGGCAGAGCCCGTTTAGTGCTGGCTTGGCCGGCGAAAATACCGATAAGGGGGAGTATATGTTCAAGGCATTGCTTGTTTCTCAGGTCGACGGAGTGCATACGGCTGGATTGGTGCAGCTCAAGGACGGCGACCTTCCTGGCGAAGGGGTATTGGTTCAGGTCCATTATTCCGGTCTCAACTACAAGGATGCCCTGGCCGTTACCGGCCAGGGCAAGATTGTTCGAAAGTTCCCGCTGGTGCCCGGGGTGGACTTTTCCGGAACTGTGCTGCAGTCATCTTCGCCGGATTGTTGCCAGGGCGATGCAGTCGTGTTGACGGGGTGGGAGGCTGGGGTAAGCCGCTTCGGCGGATATGCGCAAAGAGCGCGCGTTCCCGCAGACTGGCTGGTGAAGCTTCCGGCAGGATTGACCTTACAGCAGGCGATGGCGCTTGGTACCGCCGGTGTAACGGCCATGCTAAGTATTCTGGAGCTGGAAGAGGGGCGTGTTCTGCCCTCGAGTGGACCGGTGGTCGTAACGGGGGCAAGTGGCGGGGTGGGCAGTATAGCGGTTGCCCTGCTGAGCGCCCTTGGCTATCAAGTTGCGGCTGTCACCGGGCGTCAGGCAAATCATGACTACCTCAGAAAATTAGGCGCTACAGAGATTATTTTGCGCGAGGATATGGCGGCACTGGCCAGGCCGCTGGAGAGCCAGAGGTGGGCAGGTGCGATTGACTGTGTGGGCGGTTCGGCCCTGTCTCGAATATTGGCTGAAACTGCCGAAGGTGGCGTTGTGACCTGCTGCGGCCTGGCAGCCAGCCCGCAGCTTTCGACAACGTTAATGCCATTCATCCTGCGGGGGGTAAGGTTGGTGGGGATAGAGTCAGTCCGCCAGCCCAAGCAGCGTCGCCTTCAGGTCTGGAGACGACTGGCGGAAACCATGCCTCTCGCACTGCTGGACTCTTTGACTGAAACCATTGGCTTGGAGTCGCTCACGGAGTGCGCTGGGAAGTTGTTGTCAGGGGAGGTGACAGGGCGTGTAATTGTTGCCCTTCGTTCATGAGTTGGCATTCTGAGTGACTGAAGGCAGGGTGGATACCGGAGCCGAATGTAACCGCCCCAGGGAGAGAGCTATTTAGCTAGTGGTAGGGCCCGGTGTACTGCGCTGAGGCCATTAGCGGCCAATGGAAGCGAGACTCTACCCGGTGGTAAAAAAGTGGTACGAATTCCCCCGCGGATGAGCCCTTTGTCCCGTTTTTCAGCCTTAGAGACTTTGATCCATCCCAACCATCATCGGCGCCACGGAAAAGCGGTGGGACAGCGCAGGGCGCGTGGTTGCTGGTGTTGAAGCTGATTCTAGAGACATCTGACTCGTCGCGTTTCCGGCTTGCTCCCGGGCGTGGCGTTCTCTATGGACGGTGATGCAATCTGCCGCGCTTAGAGTCCGCTGTACCGTGCAGATCGGTATGAAGAAGAACGGCATGCGAGTTTACCAAGGGCGCCAGACTTTTGCCCGTCTGCAGGTCGCGCAGGGGGGGGCGACTGTCGTGAGACCGTGCTGAGTGAACCGGGTGCTACCGAGCGGGTGAACCATTCCTGATGGCGCCTGCCGATCCATTGCGAACGCCAATCTCGGGTAGTTTATTGCTCCTCGGCTTTGTCGGGGCGCTGGTCCAGGTGGACTCGGGGCTGCGCCGCAAAGGCATCGATCCTCAAGAGTGAAAGGATCGTCTGTTTTTCGGGGGGCTCAGCCCAAAATTCGCATGAAGGTGTGGACTCGGAGTCGCCGGGGGGACGGCGACCTTGAACCGGCCTCATTGCCGAAGGCGGCGAGTGAACAGCCCAGCCAGTACCTTTGCCGACGTCCCCAGGGGAATTCCACGCAAGCTTAGGATTCCGAGCGACATAGGCGGCGGCAGGGGCGTAACGGACAGTTGCTGCAGGCCGGCGCCAAACATGGGGTCGCTGAGCAAGGCTGTGGGGCCGAAGCCTATGTAGTCGGTACGACGCATCAGTTCGAGCATGAGTGTCAGCGAGGCACAGGCCATTATGTGCTTGGGCGTATCGATGCCGTTGGCCGACAGCCATCGCAAGAAGTGGTTGCCCATGCTTCCGTCGGTCAGGTTCAGGACCCAGTTTGCGCCCTTGAGTTCTGTCCAGGTCTGAGCGCCTGCCAACGGATGGCCGAGACGACCGGTGGGCGCGGCGTGGACGTCGGCCAAAGGTTCGAAAATCACCTCGTATGGCAAGTCTCGCGGGTTAGCCAGTGCGACCGCGAAGTCGAGCCGGCCTTCTAGCAAGCCCGGCAGGGCCTGGGTCAGCAGCCCTTCCTCCAGGCTCAGGGTGGCATCCGGTTGCGTGCGACGGAATTCGGTCAGGATTGGGGGTAGGACCGTTGCGGCCACCAGCGGTGTAAGGGCTACGGCTACGCGCGCGCCGGCGCCACCGCGCAAGGCGCGGATCTCCTCTCGTGCCTTATCGAGTGTCGCGTGCGCAAGGCGTGCGCGGACCAGCAACGCGTGGCCTGCGGGCGTGAAATCAATGCCTCTGTAGCTGCGCGTGAGCAACTCCGCACCGACATCTTCCTCGAGCTCCCGCAAGGCCTTCGTGAGCGCGCTCTGGCTCAGGTTCATCGCGCGCGCGGCGGCGCGGATCGAGCCGCACTCGGCGACCTGGATCAGGGCTTTGAGCTGATGGTCTTTCATGACGTAGGTGATTCCTTATGGTTGTCACCTAGGAAAAAGTACTGCCTTCCATTGGGCACTGCAAATTCTATTATCGAGTCATGAATACATTCGATCTCTACCTACCCAATGAAGCCGCGATGAAGTCATGGCGGCGCACTATTCATCAGCATCCTGAGCTGGGTTTCAGCGAGTTTGCGACCAGCCGGCTGGTGGCCGACTGTCTCGAGCAGTGGGGCTACGAGGTGCATTGCGGCATTGCGGTGACCGGTGTCGTGGGGACCTTGCGCTGGGGCGAGGGCGGGCCGCGGCTCGGCCTGCGTGCCGATATGGACGCGCTGCCGATTCAGGAGCTGACCGGCCTGCCATGGGCCAGCCAGACGCCCGGTCAGATGCATGCCTGTGGCCATGATGGCCACACCACGATGCTCCTGGGCGCCGCGCAAGTGTTCGCGCGCATGCACCGGGAAGGGCGCCTGCCGGGCAGCGGTACGCTGCACCTGATCTTTCAGCCGGCCGAAGAGCTGGGTGGCGGCGGCGGAGCGCGGCGCATGCTCGACGAGGGTTTGCTCGAGCGCTTCCCATGCGATGCGGTCTTCGCGATGCACAACTACCCGGGTGTCCCGACAGGCCATTTCCGTTTTCGCGCGGGGTCCTTTATGGCCTCGTCCGATCGCGTGGTAATCCGTTTCAGCGGCAAGGGCGGGCATGGTGCATTGCCGCACCTCGCCGTGGACCCGATGCTCCCGGCCGCCGCGACCGTACTCGCACTGCAGACCATCATCGGGCGCAACATCGAGCCGAACGACGCAGCGGTCATCAGCGTGGGACGCATCGCCGCGGGAAAAACCTACAACGTGATTCCCGAAACGGCCGAGATGGAGCTGAGCGTGCGTGCCCTGCGACCAGAAGTGCGCGATTTGCTCGAGGCGCGTATTCGCAGCCTGGTCGAAGGGCAGGCTGCCGCCTTCGGCGTCAGCAGCGAAATCCATTACGAGCGCGGCTATCCGGTCCTGGTCAACAGCGTGCGGGAAACGCAGCTCGCCGCCGAGGTCGCGCGCGAACTGGTCGGTGAAGCGCAGGTAGTCGATGACGCCTCGCCTTTGAGTGGGAGCGAAGACTTCGCCTTCATCCTGCAGCGGGTCCCGGGTTGCTACCTGCTCATCGGTAACGGCGACAACGGTTTCGGCGGTGGCGAGCACCTCGGCCCCTGCAGCGTGCACAACCCTCATTACGACTTCAACGACGAATGTTTGGTACCTGGCGCGGCCTTCTGGGTGGCGCTAGGCGAGCGGTTCTTCGGTGAGTGAATAGCTGTCGTCACTCGCTTTCATAACAACAAGTAAGCTCTATCGTGGAGATGACATCATGAGTAGGCAAAAAGCGGCTCCCCCCAAGCACCAGGTTATCGCAGCCGTGATCGGCAACGCGTTGGAATGGTACGACTTCATCGTCTTCGGTTTCCTCGCCGTGGTGATTTCGCGCCTGTTCTTTCCCAGCGAAAGTGAATACAGCTCGCTGCTCATGGCCACGGCGACATTCGGCGTCGGCTTCTTCATGCGCCCGGTCGGCGGCATCCTGCTAGGTATCTACGCCGACCGCAGGGGGCGCAAGGCCGCGCTGCAGCTGATCATCGGCATGATGACGGTATCCATCGCGATGATCGCATTCGCCCCTCCTTATGCCGCGATCGGTGTCGCCGCACCAATGCTCATCGTGCTCGCCCGCCTGCTGCAAGGCTTCGCCACAGGCGGTGAGTTCGCCAGTGCCACCTCCTTCCTGATCGAGAGTGCACCGGCCAATCGCCGCGGACTCTATGGCTCCTGGCAGATGTTCGGCCAGGGCCTGGCGGTGTTCTGTGGCGCCGCCATTACCGCACTGGTGACCAACGGACTAACGCCGGAGGCGCTTGACGCCTGGGGCTGGCGCATCCCCTTCATCATCGGCCTGATCATCGGCCCGGTCGGTCTGTGGATGCGCCGCCACCTGTCGGAAACCAGTGCCTTCCTCGAAGCTCGGCAGGCCCCCAAGGAAAAGCAGTCGCTCGCCCGCATGCTGCGTAATCATCTGCGCGAGGTGATTACCGTCATGGGCCTCACCGTGTGCGGCACCGTCGGCTTCTACGTGATCCTTGTCTACATGCCGACCTTCGCCAATCGGCAATTGAACTTGGCGCTGACCGACGCCTTTACCGCCCAGGTGATTGCCGTCGCCCTGATGACGCTGCTGATGCCGGTATTCGGCGCGCTGTCCGACCGGCTTGGCCGCAAAGCGCTGATCATCGCCGCCACCGCCAGTCTGCTTGTCGCCCTGTATCCATTGTTCAGCTGGGTTCATGCGGCACCGTCCTTCGCTCGCCTGATGACCATGCAGGTCGTACTGTGCACGCTGCTGGCCGCGTACTTCGGACCAATATCCGCGGCGATGGCCGAGCAGTTCCCCGCCGGCGTGCGTTCCACCGGTCTCGCGCTCGCCTACAACCTGGCGGTGATGATATTCGGCGGTTTTGCCCAGTTCATCGTGACCTGGCTGATCCATACCACCGGCCTGGCCATCGCGCCGGTGTTCTACGTGATGTTCGCCGCGGCCCTCGGCCTGGTGGCGGCCTTCTTCCTGGTCGATCGCACCCACGAGGCTCGCCTTGCGGTGGTCGATGGTGGCGGCGCGGTGAACCCTGAAGTGCAACCAACCGCTGCCGGCGTGCCGACCAACCGCGTGAGCACCCAAGGCCTGTAGACGCGGGCCAGCGACCAGCCGTGGCGGATGCCGGTCTTGCGACTGCCTCCTGGGCTTCGAGATCACGCACCGCCCGGACAGCAGGCCCGCCGCTATTTCAAGTCGTCCATTAGCTCGCCGCCTGCACCGAGCATGACGAATTCGCAAAACTAACCTGTCGGAAATAACAACAATGCACCACATCCAATCGATTGGGGCGCGCCCGCTCGCGCGCCTGTTCGCTGCCCCGTGTCTGCTGATGGCATCCATGGCCATTGCAGGTGTCGTCGACGACAGCAAGGCCAGCCTGGAGCTCCGCAACTACTACCTGAATCGCGACTTCCGCCAGGAGTCGGCCCGCCAGGCAAAAGCTGCCGAGTGGGGCCAGGGCTTCATCGCCCGGTTCGAGTCGGGCTTCAGCGAGGGCCCGGTAGGCGTCGGGCTCGACGCCATCGGCGAGCTTGGGATCAAACTGGACTCCAGCCGCGATCGTCGTGGCACCGGGCTGTTGCCGTTCGACCCTGCCAGCAAGGAGCCGGTGGACGATTACAGCGAGCTGGGCTTGACCGGGAAGCTGCGCGTGTCGAAGAGCGTGTTGCGCCTGGGGACCTTGCAACCCTGGCTGCCGATTGCCATCTACAACGACACCCGCCTGCTTCCTTCGACCTTCCAGGGCGGCATGCTCACGTCCCAGGATATCGAGGGGCTGACACTCGATGGCGGGCGCCTGACTCGCAGCAATCTGCGCGACTCATCCAGCCGCGACGAGATTGGCTATGGCAGTGCCACCAGCGACGCATTCGACTTTGCGGGAGGCAGCTATGCGCTCAATCCCCAGCTAGCCCTCAGCTACTACTATGGTCAGCTCGACGAGATCTACCGCCAGCAATTCATCGGTCTGGTGCACAACCAGGCATTGCCCGGAGGTTTCAGCCTGCGCAGCGATATTCGTTACTTCGACAGTCGCGGCGACGGCAGGCAGCGTGCGGGTGAGATCGACAATCGCAATTTCAACGGCATGCTCAGCCTCAGCCACGGTGGCCACAAGGTCAGCGCGGCCTGGCAATCCCTGTCCGGCAACAGCGCTTTCCCCTACCTGAACGGCGGAGCGGCCTACGTCGTCAACCTGGTGACCCTCAACGACTTCACGCGTGCCGATGAAGACTCCTGGCAGCTTCGCTATGACTACGACTTCGCTGCCCAGGGAATTCCCGGACTGACGTTCATGACCCGTTATGTCGATGGTCGCAACGTCAGAACGGCGACGACCAGAAACGGCGAGGAGTGGGAGCGCGATACGGATCTGGCCTACGTTGTGCAAAGTGGCAGCCTCAAGGGCCTGAGCCTGCGCTGGCGCAACGTGAGCTTCAGGTCTGGTAATGGCCTCACGACCGATATTGACGAGAATCGCCTGATCCTCGGCTACACCCTGGCGCTCTGGTAGGACTCGAAGCTCTGCTGCGGACTGACTCAGGCGTTCCCAGGCTTGGGAAGTCCAGTTGGCGGCTGTGCCGCGGCTGTTCAACGCCAAGGACTAAGCTACAGCCAATGCCATCTGCCGAGGGCATCACCTTGCGTTCGTTGCTCCATTGCTGCTTGTCGGTTCTGCTACTGGCATTGTGGCTGCCGTCGTCCTTGTCGGCCGAGCCGTTGCGTCTGTTTTCCCAGGAATACCCGCCGGTGAACTTCAGTCGCGATGGAGAGCCGGCCGGCATGGCCGTGGACGTGGTGCGCGAATTGGCACGGCGCAGCGGCCAGCCGATCACCCTGGAGGTGGTTCCTTGGGCGCGTGCCTACCGGGGAGCGCTGACCTTGCCCAATGCAGGGCTCTTCGTCGCGATGCGCACCGCAGAGCGCGAGCCCTTGTTCCAGTGGGTCGGGCCGATCACCGTGAACATCACCAGCTTCTACGGGCTGACCCGTTCGGCGCCGCGCATCGTCAGCCTCGACGATGCGCGGCAGCATGGCGAGATCGCGGTGCCGCGCGAGTGGTACAGCCATCAGCTGCTGCTCGCCGAGGGGTTCACCAATCTGCACCCGGTTCCCGGACCGGACATGGTCGTGCAGATGCTCAAGCACGGGCGGGTGAAGCTGATGGTGATGGATAACCTTGGGCTGTCGGCGTACCTGGCTCGCGGAGGATTGCGTGAAGACGAGGTGACGCTGCTGTTCAGCTTCCTGCGCAGCTACAGCTACATTGCCTTCTCGTCCGAGACCGACCCCTCACTGGTCGCCCGTTGGCAGGATGAGTTGGACGGCATGAAGCGCGACGGCAGCTTTGCGGCGATCCATCACAAATGGCTGCCGGGTAAGGAGATGCCCGGCCTGCGGGCACAGCCCTGAGCCACCAGCGGCCGCGTCAGGTCATGCTCGGTCTGCGTGTAGGGGCTAACGGCGCGCGTGTCGGCGCCGACTGGCGGTGGCATGTCCAGTCCGGGCACACGCTTTCCTGGGTTATGCCGATAAGTAATGGCGCGTCCCCGCTCCTGAGCAAGATTCGACCAGGGCGGGGGCGCTCCTACCTTTGCCGGGGCGTGGACCGGCGGGAGGAAATGATCCCGCTTCGTGGGCAGAACCATGCCCAGTCCGTGGCAGGTACCTGACCGTAGCGATCGCGAGACCGGGCGCGGGCGCGGGCGCGGGCAAGGTTATCAGGTGAAGCGTCGGGGTCAATTGCGATTATCGAACTATGGTTCGATAATCGCTCCGAGTTAAATCATGTCCGCTATCGGAGCCTGTATGAGCGAACCACGACCGACCCAGCCACCCTTGGCGCCACCACCCTACGTGTCGCCGGCCCAGCGCATCGCCGAGTTCGCCGGCGATCCGAATTTCATGGCCTCCCTGGCCCGGGGGCTGGCGGTGATCAATGCCTTTCAGGAACGCAAGCGCCACCTGACCATCGCGCAGATCAGCCACCGCACGGATATTCCCCGCGCCGCCGTGCGCCGCTGCCTGTACACCCTGATGCAACTGGGGTACGCCACCACCGATGGGCGCACCTATTCGCTGTTGCCCAAGGTGCTGACCCTGGGGCACGCCTACCTGTCGTCCACGCCCCTGGCGGTGTCGGCGCAGCCCTATCTGGACCGCATCAGCGAGCAGCTGCACGAGGCCTGCAACCTGGCCACCCTGGAAGGTGAGCAGGTGCTCTATATCGCCCGCTCGGCGATTCCCCAGCGCCTGATCTCGGTGGACCTGAGCGTCGGCAGCCGCCTGCCGGCCTATTGCACCTCCATG
The DNA here is from genome assembly GCF_013388395.1 of Pseudomonas sp. LPB0260. Classification (NCBI taxonomy): domain Bacteria; kingdom Pseudomonadati; phylum Pseudomonadota; class Gammaproteobacteria; order Pseudomonadales; family Pseudomonadaceae; genus Pseudomonas; species Pseudomonas sp. LPB0260. Next base: position 3,226,189 of record NZ_CP058247.1, read on the forward strand.
GGCCGCATTCTCCTCGCGGCGCTGGACGATGACAGCCTGCACGACTACCTGAACAATGCCGAACTGCAGCCCAAGACCAGCCGCACCCTGCACACCCCGCAAGACCTCTGGGCCTGCCTGCAGCAGGTGCGCGAGCAGGGCTGGTGCATCGTCGATCAGGAGCTGGAGCAGGGCCTGCGTTCGCTGGCGGTGCCGGTGTACGACTCGGCCGGGCATGTGTTGGCGGCGATGAACCTCAGCACCCACGCCGGGCGGGTGTCGGTCGGCGAGCTGGAGAAGCGCTACCTGCCGATCATGCTCGGCGCCAGCCGCGAGCTCAGCAGCCAGTTGTTTGCGCCACTCTGAGCGAGGCGGCGGCCAGGCGTTAATCGCACGGTTTCTGCCGGCATCGATTGACGCGATTTCCCCCGGCTCCTTATCGTGGCAGACGGTCAGCGCCGCTTGAGCCGCTTGAGCCGCTTGAGCCGCTTGTCCGATAGCTGCAAAGGCGGCCATGCACTGTGGCATACACTCGAATCATGGCAATCGCCGCATGGCTCAGGCGGCGAGGCTGATCATAAAAACTACAATCGGGTACTGCGTGCATGCTGCTTCTGAGTGATAAGAGCATGGTGTTCGACCATGCCGACCCCTATGCCGTGTCGGGTTACGTCAACCAGCACGTGGGCCACCATTGCATCAAGTTGCCGGCCAAAGGTGATCTGTCCGCCAGCCTCAGCCACCGCAAGTTCGCCAACCTGGACCTGTGCCGCATCAGCTACGGCGGCAGCGTGCGGGTCACCTCGGATGCCCTGGAGACCATCTACCACCTGCAGGTACTGCTCAAGGGGCACTGCCTGTGGCGCCATCATCACGACGAGCACTTCCTGGCCCCCGGTGAGTTGCTGCTGATCAACCCCGACGATCCGGTCGACCTGACGTATTCCGATGATTGCGAGAAGTTCATCGTCAAGTTGCCGGTCAGTCTGTTGCAGGCCGCCTGCGAGGAGCAGCGCTGGAAGTTGCCGCAGCAGGGCATTCACTTCACTCGCAACCTCTACAGCCTGCAGGAATTGGAGAGCCTGACGCGCCTGCTCGGGCTGGTGTGCCTCGAGGCGGAGGCGGACGACAGCGCCCTGCAGGTTCAGGAGCACTACAGCCGCATCATCGCCAGCAAGCTGCTGACCCAGCTCGGCAGCAACCTCAGTCGCGAGCTGCCGTTGCCCCAGGCGGCGCCTTTCGAGCACCTGATCGAGTACATCGAGGCCAACCTCAAGCAGGACATCAGCGCCGAGCACCTGGCCGCCTGCGCGCAGATCAGCCTGCGCTCGCTGTATGCGCTGTTCGAGCGCCACTCCGGCAGTACCCCCAAGCAATACATCCGCGAGAGCAAGCTGGCGCGCATCAACAGTTGCCTGCGCGATCCGAGCTGCCATGTGCGCAGCGTCACCGAGATCGCCCTGGACTACGGTTTCACCCACCTCGGGCGCTTCTCCGAGTGCTACAAGAACAGCTTCGGCGAACTGCCTTCGGACACCCTGCGTCGCCGCAGCTGATGCTCGGCCTGGCGCGCGCTCGCGCCAGCGCCGCCGCTCTTCTCCCCATCCCTTGAAACGCCCCAGAGCCGTTCGCGCACGCGTCGCCGGCGGTTCGCGTGTGCCTGGCCGGCTGCGGTTCTAGCCATTTCCTGCAGCCTGCAGAAAACGGATAACGGTCCTGCGCAAAGCGGATATTGTCCGACAAGCCGGGCTCGTAGCCTTAACACCGTTGAAACAATAACAACGGAGCCACGGCCATGACCCTGGGACTCGAATACCTCAATAGCCTGCTTGAAGAAGACAAGGAAAAGGGCATCTACCGCTGCAAGCGGGAGATGTTCACCGATCCGCGGTTGTTCGATCTGGAGATGAAGCACATCTTCGAGGGCAACTGGCTGTACCTCGCTCACGAGAGCCAGATCCCCGAGAAGAACGACTACCTCACCACCACCATGGGGCGCCAGCCGATCTTCATCGCACGCAACAAGGACGGTGAGCTGAACGCCTTCCTCAACGCCTGCAGCCACCGTGGCGCCATGCTGTGCCGGCACAAGACCGGCAACAAGGCTTCCTATACCTGTCCGTTCCATGGCTGGACCTTCAACAACTCCGGCAAGCTGCTCAAGGTCAAGGATCCGAAGGAGGCCGGCTATCCGTCGAGCTTCAATTGCGACGGCTCCCACGACCTGACCAAGGTCGCGCGCTTCGAGTCCTATCGCGGCTTCCTGTTCGGCAGCCTCAATCCCGACGTGCCGCCGCTGGTCGAGCATCTCGGCGAGTCGGCGAAGATCATCGACATGATCGTCGACCAGTCGCCGGACGGCCTGGAAGTGCTGCGCGGCTCGAGCAGCTACATCTACGAGGGCAACTGGAAGCTGACCGCCGAGAACGGCGCCGACGGCTACCACGTCAGCTCGGTGCACTGGAACTACGCGGCCACTCAGCAGCAGCGCAAGCAGCGCGAGTCCGGTGAAGAGATCAAGACCATGAGCGCCGGCAGCTGGGCCAAGAACGGTGGTGGTTTCTACTCCTTCGACAAGGGCCATCTGCTGCTCTGGACCCGTTGGGCCAACCCCGAGGATCGCCCGCTGTACGAGCGCCGCGACGAGCTGGCCGGCGAGTTCGGCCAGGCCCGGGCCAACTGGATGATCGAGAACTCGCGCAACCTGTGCCTGTACCCGAACGTCTACCTGATGGACCAGTTCAGCTCGCAGATCCGCATCGCCCGGCCGATCTCCGTGGACAAGACCGAGATCACCATCTACTGCATCGCCCCCAAGGGTGAGAGTGCCGAGGCCCGAGCCAAGCGCATCCGCCAGTACGAGGACTTCTTCAATGTCAGCGGCATGGCCACCCCGGACGACCTGGAGGAGTTCCGCTCCTGCCAGCTGGGCTACCAGGGCAGCCGTGGCTGGAACGACATGTCGCGCGGCGCCGAGCACTGGATCGAGGGCGCCGATCAGGCCGCCGAGGAAATCCAGCTCAAGCCGCTGCTTTCCGGGGTGCGCACCGAGGACGAAGGCCTGTTCGTGCTGCAGCACCAGTACTGGCAGCGGACCATGATCGAGGCGCTGCACAAGGAACAAGAGCAACTGATCCACGTGGAGGGTGCGTGATGAGCATTTCCTACGACGTCGTGCGCGACTTCCTCTACCGCGAAGCGCGCTACCTGGACGACAAGGAGTGGGACAGCTGGCTGGAGCTGTATGCGGCCGACGCCAGCTTCTGGATGCCGTCCTGGGACGACAACGATGAGCTGACCGAAGATCCGCAGAGCGAAATCTCGCTGATCTGGTACGGCAACCGTGGCGGTCTGGAGGACCGGGTCTTCCGCATCAAGACCGAGCGCTCCAGCGCCACCATCCCGGACACCCGCACCTCGCACAACATCAGCAACATCGAGATCCTCGAGCAGGCTGACGGGCTGTGCAAGCTGCGCTTCAACTGGCACACCCTGAGCTTCCGCTACAAGACCGTGGACAGCTACTTCGGCACCAGCTTCTACACCCTCGACATGCGCGGCGACAGCCCGCTGATCAAGGCCAAGAAGGTGGTGTTGAAGAACGACTACGTGCGTCAGGTCATCGACGTCTACCACATCTGATTACCCGTTCGGAGCCGGCGCAGGCGCGCATCTGAGGCAGGGAGGCCGGTTGCCTTCCCGCCAGGGGCGAGCTCGCGCCAAAACGCCCGAAACCGTGTGTAACCACTGCCAAGCGAGGTGTGCCATGAGCCACAAGATCGCACTGAATTTCGAAGACGGGGTCACCCGCTTCATCGATGCCGACGCCAGCGAAACCGTCGCCGACGCCGCCTACCGCCAGGGCATCAATATCCCCCTGGACTGCCGCGACGGTGCCTGTGGCACCTGCAAGTGCTTCGCCGAGGCCGGCCGCTATGAGCTGGGCGAGGACTACGTCGAGGACGCCCTGAGCGAGGAGGAGGCCGAGCAGGGCTACGTGCTGACCTGCCAGATGCGTGCGCAGAGTGACTGCGTGGTTCGTGTGCCGGCGTCGTCGGAGCTGTGCAAGACCCAGCAGGCCAGCTTCGAGGCGGCGATCAGTGCGGTGCGCCAGCTCTCCGACAGCACCATCGCGCTGTCGATCAAGGGCGAGTCGCTGGCCAAGCTGAGCTTCCTGCCGGGCCAGTACGTCAACCTGCAGGTGCCGGGCAGCGAGCAGACCCGCGCCTACTCCTTCAGCACCCTGCAGAAGGATGGCGAGGTCAGCTTCCTGATCCGCAACGTGCCGGGTGGTCTGATGAGCAGCTTCCTCACCGGCCTGGCCAAGGCGGGCGACAGCATGACCCTGGCCGGCCCCCTGGGCAGCTTCTACCTGCGCGAGATCAAGCGACCGCTGCTGTTGCTGGCAGGCGGCACGGGCCTGGCGCCCTTCACCGCGATGCTCGAGAAGATCGCCGAGCAGGGCAGCGCGCATCCGCTGCACCTGATCTACGGGGTGACCAACGACTTCGACCTGGTGGAAATGGACAAGCTCGAGGCCTTCGCCGCGCGCATCCCCAACTTCAGCTTCAGCGCCTGTGTGGCCAATCCGGACAGCAGCTACCCACAGAAGGGCTATGTGACCCAGCACATCGAGCCCAAGCACCTCAACGACGGTGAAGTGGACGTGTACCTGTGCGGTCCGCCGCCGATGGTCGAGGCGGTCAGTCACTACATTCGCGAGCAGGGCATACAGCCTGCGAACTTCTACTACGAGAAGTTCGCCGCCAGCGCCTGAGAGCTCCTTTGGTCCGCCTACTCCGGTAAGCGGGCCTGTTTTATTCGAGAGGGCGGCCGGCCCGGAGCGCATCCGGGCGAAGCCGCCAGCGCAGTCCCGGAGTTGATCCGGGCTACGGGACTAGAAGCGTTGCGGGCCAGCCCATTGCCCCGGGTGCTTCGTTGAGTGAGGTCGGGACTATGAACAAGCGTTTTCAAGACAAGGTGGCGGTGATCACCGGCGCCGCCCAGGGCATAGGTCGGCGGGTGGCCGAGCGCATGGCCGAGGAGGGCGCGCGCCTGGTCGTGGTCGACCGTTCCGAACTGGTCCACGAGCTGGCGCAGGAGCTGCCTGAGGGCAGTCCGCTGCTGTGCCTGACCGCCGATCTGGAGCAGTTCGACGATTGCCAGCGGGTCATGAAAGCGGCGCTCGAGCATTTCGGCCGCCTGGACATCCTGGTCAACAACGTCGGCGGCACCATCTGGGCCAAGCCGTTCGAGCACTACCGGGCCGAGGAGATCGAGGCCGAAGTGCGCCGTTCGCTGTTCCCCACCCTGTGGTGCTGCCACGCCGCCTTGCCACACATGCTCGAGCAGGGCAGCGGCGCCATCGTCAACGTTTCCTCGATCGCCACCCGTGGCGTCAATCGCGTGCCCTACGGCGCGGCGAAGGGCGGCGTCAATGCGCTGACCGCCTGCCTGGCGTTCGAAACCGCCGAGCGTGGCATCCGCGTCAACGCCACCGCCCCAGGCGGCACCGAGGCGCCGCCGCGTCGTATTCCGCGCAACGCCGCCGAACCGAGCGAGCAGGAGAAGCGCTGGTACCAGCAGATCGTCGACCAGACCGTGCAGAGCAGCCTGATGAAGCGCTACGGCACCATCGACGAGCAGGTCGGCGCGATCCTCTTCCTGGCTTCCGACGAAGCCGCCTACATCACCGGCGTGACCCTGCCGGTGGGCGGTGGCGACCTGGGCTGAGCCCGCTCGCCACCGCCGAGGGATAGACCCGCCAGGACGCACTCGTAGTACAACAACAAAAGAGTCCCGAGCCATGAACAAAATCGACGTCCACGACATCATCGACAACGCGGGCTTCACCCGCTTCCACTGGATGGTCATGGCGCTGTGCGCCCTGCTGCTGATCTTCGACGGCTATGACCTGTTCATCTACGGCGTGGTGTTGCCTACGATCATGCAGGAGTGGGGCCTGACTCCGCTCGAGGCCGGCGCCCTGGGCAGCTATGCGCTGTTCGGCATGATGTTCGGCGCCCTGGCCTTCGGCACCCTGGCCGATCGCATCGGCCGCAAGAAGGGCATCGCCATCTGCTTCGCGCTGTTTTCCAGCGCGACCATCATCAACGGTTTCGCCAGCAACCCGACCGAGTTTGGCATCTGCCGCTTCCTCGCCGGCCTCGGCTGCGGCGGCCTGATGCCCAATGCCGTGGCGCTGATGAACGAGTACGCGCCCAAGCGCCTGCGCAGCACCCTGGTGGCGGTGATGTTCAGCGGCTATTCGCTGGGCGGCATGCTGGCCGCCGGCGTCGGCATCTACATGCTGCCGCGTTTCGGCTGGGAGTCGATGTTCTTCGCCGCCGGCGTGCCGCTGCTGCTGCTGCCACTGATCCTGTGGAAGCTGCCGGAGTCGGTCGGCTTCCTGGTGCGCCAGGGTCGCCATGCCCAGGCCCGCGCCATCCTGCAGCGGATCGCGCCGGAGGTGTCGCTCGCCAATGGTGGCGAGCTGGTGATGAGTGAGAACAAGGGCAAGGGCGTGGCCGTGTTCGAGCTGTTCCGCGAGGGCCGCGCACTGCGCACCCTGTGCCTGTGGCTGGCGTTCTTCTGCTGCCTGTTGATGGTCTACGCGCTGAGCTCCTGGTTGCCGAAACTGATGGCCAGCGCCGGCTACAGCCTGGGTTCGAGCCTGTCGTTCCTGCTGGCGCTGAACTTCGGCGGCATGGCCGGCGCCATCCTCGGCGGCTGGCTGGGCGATCGCTTCAACCTGAGCAAGGTGATGGTGGCCTTCTTCATCGCTGCCGCCGTCTCCATCAGCCTGCTCGGCTTCAAGAGCGCGCCCGCGCTGCTCTATCTGCTGATCTTCGTTGCCGGCGCCACCACCATCGGCACGCAGATCCTGCTGTACGCCGCTGCCGCGCAGTTCTACGGCCTGTCGATCCGCTCCACGGGCCTCGGCTGGGCCTCGGGCATCGGCCGCAACGGCGCCATCGTCGGGCCGCTGCTGGGCGGCGCGCTGATGGGCATCAACCTGCCGCTGCAGCTCAACTTCATGGCCTTCGCCGTGCCGGGCGCGGTGGCGGCCGTCGCCATGACCCTGTTCGCCATCAGCAGCCAGCGCCGCCGCAATGCCGCGCCGGCTGCTGCGGTGGCGGCTTCCTGATCACACCCTGCGGAATCTGAGCCGAAATGAGCCAAGTCCTGATCGAAAGCATCGAGGCGATCATCGTCGATCTGCCGACCATTCGCCCGCACAAGCTGGCGATGCACACCATGCAGAAACAGACCCTGGTGGTGATCCGCCTGCGCTGCGCCGACGGTATCGAAGGCCTGGGCGAGTCCACCACCATCGGTGGCCTGGCCTATGGCAACGAGAGCCCGGAGAGCATCAAGCAGAACATCGACAGCCACCTCGGGCCGCTGCTGCTCGGCCAGGACGCGGCCAACATCAACGCCGCCATGCTGCGGTTGGACAAGGCGGCCAAGGGCAACACCTTCGCCAAGTCCGGCATCGAAAGCGCGCTGCTCGACGCCCAGGGCAAGCGCCTCGGTCTGCCGGTCAGCGAGCTGCTCGGTGGCCGCGTGCGCGACAGCCTGGAAGTGGCCTGGACCCTGGCGTCGGGCGACACCGCCAAGGACATCGCCGAGGCCGAGCAGATGCTCGAGGCGCGCCGCCACCGCATCTTCAAGCTGAAGATCGGCGCCGGCGAGGTCAACCGCGACCTCAAGCACGTGATCGCCATCAAGCAGGCCCTGGGCGACTCGGCCAGCGTGCGGGTCGACGTCAACCAGGCCTGGGACGAGTCGGTGGCCCTGCGCGCCTGCCGCATCCTCGGCGACAACGGCATCGACCTGATCGAGCAGCCCATCGCGCGGATCAACCGCGGCGGGCAGATCCGCCTGAACCAGCGCAGTCCGGCGCCGATCATGGCCGACGAGTCCATTGAGTCGGTGGAAGACGCCTTCAGCCTGGCGGCCGACGGTGCGGCGAGCATCTTCGCCCTGAAGATCGCCAAGAACGGCGGCCCGCGTGCTGTGCTGCGTACCGCGCAGATCGCAGAAAGCGCCGGCATCGCCCTGTACGGCGGGACCATGCTCGAAGGGGCGATCGGCACCCTGGCCTCGGCCCATGCCTTCCTCACCCTGCGCCAGCTGACCTGGCACACCGAGCTGTTCGGCCCGCTGCTGCTGACCGAGGAGATCGTCGCCGAGGCGCCGCAGTACCGCGACTTCCACCTGCAGGTGCCGGCGACCCCGGGCCTGGGCCTGACCCTGGACGAAGAGCGCCTGGCGTTCTTCCGCCGTCCCTAACGAGGAGATCGATCCCATGCTGTTCCACGTGAAGATGACCGTAAGACTGCCGGCGGACATGGACCCGGCCCGCGCCACCCAGCTCAAGGCCGATGAGAAGGAGCTGGCCCAGCGGCTGCAGCGCGAGGGCAAGTGGCGCCACCTGTGGCGCATCGCCGGGCACTACGCCAACTACAGCGTGTTCGACCTGGAGAGCGTCGAGGCGCTGCACGACACCCTGATGCAGCTGCCGCTGTTTCCCTACATGGATATCGAGATCGACGGCCTGTGCCGCCATCCCTCGTCGATCCATTCCGACGACCGCTAAGCCCGGCGCCATAACAACAACGCGAGGTTAACCGTCATGACTATCAAGATTTCCCACACTGCCGAGATCCAGAAGTTCTTCGAAGAGGCCGCCGGTCTCACTAACGATCAGGGCAGCCCGCGGGTCAAGCAGATCATGCTGCGCATCATCAACGACGCGGCGAAGATCATCGAAGACCTGCAGGTAAGCGACGACGAGTTCTGGACCGCCGTCGACTACCTCAACCGCCTGGGCGCACGCAGTGAGTTCGGCCTGCTGGTGCCGGGCCTGGGCCTGGAGCACTTCCTCGACCTGTTGCAGGATGCCAAGGACGCCGAGGCCGGCCTCACCGGCGGTACCCCGCGGACCATCGAGGGCCCGCTGTACGTGGCCGGCGCGCCGATCTGCGAGGGCGAGGCACGGATGGACGACGGCAGCGAACTGGCCGAGGCCACGGTGATGTTCCTCGAGGGCGTGGTGCGCGACACCGACGGCCAGCCCGTGGCCGGCGCTGTGGTCGACCTGTGGCACGCCAACACCAAGGGCAACTACTCCTTCTTCGACAAGAGCCAGAGCGAGTACAACCTGCGCCGGCGCATCGTCACCGACGCCGAAGGCCGCTACCGCGCGCGCAGCATCGTGCCGAGCGGCTACGGCTGCGCCCCGGACGGCCCGACCCAGGAATGCCTGGACCTGCTCGGCCGCCACGGCCAGCGTCCGGCGCATATCCACTTCTTCGTCTCGGCGCCGGGCCACCGCCACCTGACCACCCAGATCAACCTGGATGGCGATAAGTACCTGTGGGATGACTTCGCCTATGCCACCCGCGAGGGTCTGGTCGGCAAGCTGCGCTGCGTCGAGGACGCCGCCGCGGCCGAGGCCCATGGCGTGCAGGGTCGCTTCGCCGAACTGGTGTTCGACTTCGAGGTGCAGAAGGCGCCGGCGCCGGCCGCCGAGCTGCGCAGCCAGCGTCCGCGGGCCCTGCAGGACGCCTGAGTGCGTAGGGGGCGCCGCGCGCACCATTGAGGCCGCGTGCGGTTGGCAGGGTGCGCATGGCGCACCCTGCGGCGACTCCTGGAACCAAGGGTGGATGGCCACAGCGTCATCCACCCGAGGGTTCCCGCTTCACCCACAACAACAGCGATCCGGGCTTCTGGCCACGGATGGCGAGCTGCACCCTGACGACGAGGTCTTATGAAAACCTTGTTCCACGATTTCTCGCTGTCTGCCCTGGTGGCAGGCTGCATCGCCACGCTGATTTCCTACGCCGGACCCTTGGTGATCATCTTCCAGGCGGCCGACAGCGCCGGCCTGTCCCATGCCGTGTTGTCCTCCTGGGTCTGGGCCATCTCCATCGGCAGCGCCGTGCTCGGCATCGGCCTGAGCCTGCGCTACCGGGTGCCGCTGGTCATCGCCTGGTCGGCGCCGGGCTCGGCACTGCTGGTCACACTGCTGCCGCAGATCAGCCTGAACGAGGCGATCGGCGCCTACCTGGTGGCCAACCTGATCATCCTCCTGGTCGGCCTGTCCGGCGCCTTCGACCGCATCATAGGCCGCCTGCCGGCGGCGATCTCCGCGGCCATGCTGGCCGGCATCCTGTTCAGCTTCGGCACCGGCCTGTTCGTCTCGCTGAAGAGCCAGCCCGTGCTGGTGCTGGCGATGTTCGCCACCTACCTGATCTGCAAGCGCCTGCTGCCACGCTACGCGGTGATGGCGGTGCTGCTGGTCGGCGGTCTGGTCGCCTTCGCCAATGGCCAACTGCATGGCGAAGCGCTGGTGATCGGCCTGGCCGTGCCGGTGTGGATCACCCCGGAGTTCAGCCTGGCGGCGACCCTGAATATCGCCTTGCCGCTGGTGATGGTGGCGCTGACCGGGCAGTTCGTGCCCGGCATGGCGGTGCTGCGCAACGCCGGCTACCAGACCCCGGCCAGCCCGATCATCAGCGCCAGCGCCTTGGGCAGTCTGCTGCTGGCGCCATTCGGCTGCCACGGCCTGAACCTGGCGGCCATCACCGCAGCCATCTGCACCGGCCGCGAAGCCCATGAAGACCCGCGCAAACGCTACGTGGCCGGCGTCGTCGGCGGCCTGTGCTACCTGCTGCTGGGCCTGTTCGGCGCGACCCTGGTGTCGCTGTTCAGCGCCTTGCCCAAGGAGCTGATCGCCGCGTTGGCCGGGCTGGCGCTGTTCGGCGCCATCGCCGGTGCCCTGGCCGGCGCCATGGCGGTGCCGGAGGACCGCGAGGCGGCGCTGATCACCTTCCTGGTGACGGCCTCGGGCATGTCCCTGCTCGGTCTGTCGGCCGCCTTCTGGGGGCTGATCTTCGGTATCGCCGCCCACCTGCTGCTCGGCGCGCGACGCAACAACCAGGCGCCCCGGGCCGAGGCGCTGGGAGAACGGGAGGTGGCGCGCTAGGCCGGCCGTTCCATCGGTTATTGCCGCCCTGCCTGGGGGATGCCGGGGCAGGGCGGGGTAAGACCACCCGCTTGCGTGGCCGCGCCGCATGGCCGGCAAGGGTGGAAGTCAACACCACGACAACAACTACAAAGAGTGAAACGATGATGCAATCAAGCCGTGCACCCCGCGTATTGCGGGCCCCCCTGTCCCTGGCCGTCGCCCTGGCCTTGCCCACTAGCCTGATGGCGGCCGAAGGCGGTTTCGTCGAGGACAGCAGCGCCACCCTCACGGCGCGCAACTACTATTTCAGTCGCGACTACTCCGACATCGTCGGGCCGAACCAGCAGTCCAAGGCCGAGGAGTGGGCCCAGGGCTTCATCCTCAACTTCAAGTCCGGCTATACCCCGGGCACCGTCGGCTTCGGCGTCGATGCCGTGGGCCTGCTCGGTCTCAAGCTCGACAGCAGCCCGGACCGGGTCAATACCGGCCTGCTGCCGGTGACTGACGAGGGCAGGGCGGCCGACGAGTACAGCCGCCTGGGCGCGGCGCTGAAGGTCAAGGTTTCGAAGACCGAGCTGCGGATCGGCGAGCAGCAGTTGATGTTGCCGGTGCTCTACTTCGGCGATATCCGCCTGCTGCCGCCGACCTACCAGGGCGCCAGCCTGGTCTCCAGCGAGATCGCCGGATTGACCCTGCAGGCCGGCCAGCTGCGTTCCACCAGCCTGCGCAACGAAGCGGGCGACGGGGAGCTCGGCGCCATGGTGGGATTCGTCCCGCGGCGCCAGGCCGGTCAGTTGATCACCACCGACCGTTTCAACTACGGCGGCGCCGATTACGCCTTCAACCAAGGCCGCACCTCGGTCGGCGCCTGGTACTCCCAGCTGCAGGACCTCTACAACCAGCGCTACTTCAGCCTCAAGCACAGCGAGCCGGTGGGCGACTGGGTGCTCGGCGCCAACCTCGGCTATTTCGACTCGGCCGAGGACGGCGAACAGTTGCTGGGCCAGCTGGACAACCAGGCGGCGTATTCGCTGCTGTCGGCCAAGTACGGCGCCCACACCTTCTACCTCGGCTATCAGGCGATGTTCGGCGACCACGGCCTGCCGCGGGTGTTCGCCAACGTCAGCCCGCTGGGCAACGAGGTACCGACCTTCACCTTCGATTCGGCCGACGAGCGCTCCTGGCAGGTCCGCTACGACTACGATTTCGCCGCCATGGGCATGCCCGGTCTGGTCGCCGGGGTGCGCTACATCCAAGGCGACAACGTCGACACCGGCCGCGGCTTCGAGGGCAAGGAGTGGGAGCGCGACCTGGACATCGGCTACGTGGTGCAGAGCGGTTCGCTCAAGGGCCTGAACGTCAAGCTGCGCAACGTCACCGCGCGCTCCAACTACCGCACCGACGTCGACGAGAACCGGCTGATCTTCAATTACACCTGGAACCTGCTCTAAGCCCCTGGCCGCTCTGGCCCGGGCGCCGGAGCGGCGCGGCGGAGATAGGCGACACTTCCCATAAACTCGCGTCAATGGATAACCACGATGAACAACTATAAGAAAATCGGTATCACCCTCAGCTCCGCCGCCCTGACCCTGGCCCTGGGTGCCAGCGTACAGGCGGCGGAACCGGTCAAGGTCGGCTTGTTGCTGCCCTATACCGGCACCTACGCGGCCCTCGGCGAGGCCATCACCAACGGCATGAAGATGGCCATCGAAGAGCAGGGCGGGTCGCTCGGCGGGCGTGCGGTGGAGTACGTCAGCGTCGACAGCGAAGCCAACCCGGGCAAGGCCGTGCCGAACATGCAGAAGCTGGTCGATGGCGCCAGGGTCGACGTGGTGGTGGGCCCGGTGCACTCGGGGGTCGGCATGGGCGCGGTCAAGGTGGCCCGCGACAGCGGCGTGCCGCTGATCATCCCCAATGCCGGCTTCAACGCCGCCACTGGTCCGCTGTGTGCGCCGAACATCTTCCGCACCTCCTTCACCTCCTGGCAGACCGCCTACCCGATGGGCCAGGTAGCCGCCGACAAGGGCTACAAGAACATCGTCACCGTGGCCTGGCGCTACGGCTTCGGCACCGAGTCGGTGGACGGCTTCAAGGAAGGCTTCGAGAAGGCCGGCGGCCGTGTCAGCAAGGAGATCTACGTACCCTTCCCGGATGTCGAGTTCCAGTCGCAGCTGACCGAGATCGCCGCGCTCAAACCGGATGCGGTATTCGTCTTCTTCGCCGGTGGCGGCGCCGCCAAGTTCGTCCAGGACTACGCCGCCGCCGGGCTGCAGGGCAAGATCCCGCTGCTGGGCTCGGGCTTCCTTACCGAGGGCACCCTGGCGGCCCAGGGCCAGGCGGCCGAAGGCCTGCTGACCACGCTGCATTACGCCGACAGCCTGGACACCGAGCGCAACCGCGGCTTCCGCGAGCAGTACCGCCAGCGGTTCGGCAAGGAGGCGGACGTCTACGCGGTGCAGGGCTACGACAGCGGCTTGCTGCTGGCCCAGTCGCTGCAGAAGGTCGCCGGTAACACCACCGATCGTGCGGCCTGGATCGGCGCGATGGGCCAGGCGCGCATCGACAGCCCGCGCGGCGAGTGGACCTTCTCCAAGGCCCACAATCCGGTGCAGAACGTCTACCTGCGCGAGGTGAAGGGCGGCGTCAACCAGGTGGCCGGTATCGCGGCCGCAGACCTGGCCGATCCGGCACCGGGCTGCAAGCGCTAGCCAGCCCTGCGGCACCCGGCCCCGCGCACCCTGGGTGCGCGGGGCCGGCCCACTCGTCTACGCCAGGTATTCCCGATGGATTTTCCTACAGTTCTGATCCAGACCATGAACGGTCTGCAGTACGGCCTGCTGCTGTTTCTCATCGCCAGCGGCCTGACCCTGATCTTCGGCATCATGCACATCATCAATCTGGCCCACGGCGCCCTCTACATGGTCGGCGCCTACCTGGCCTTCTGGTTGACCGCGCTGACCGGCAACCTGTTTCTCGCCATCCTCCTCGGCCTGCCACTGGCGGCCCTGCTCGGGGTGCTGATCGAGCGCTTCCTGATCCAGGCGCTGTATAGCCGCGACCATCTCGACCAGGTGCTGATGACCTTCGGCCTGATCCTGGTGATCGACTCGTTGCGCAGCATCGCCTGGGGCAACGACGTCCACAGCGTGGCCATTCCGGCGCTGCTGGAAGGCTCGGTACAGCTCACCGAGACCCTCGAGTACCCGGTCTACCGGCTGTTCGTCTCCGCCGTCTGCGGGCTGATCGCCCTGGCCATGTACCTGGTCCTGCAGCGCACCCGTCTGGGCATCGTCATCCGTGGCGGCGCCAGCAACCGCGAGATGGTCCAGGGCCTGGGCATCAATATCCGCGTCGTCTACACCCTGGTATTCGCCGCCGGCACGGCGCTTACCGCGTTCGCCGGGATGATCGCCGCACCGGTGTCCTCGGTGTACCCGGGCATGGGCAACCAGATCCTCATCATCGCCTTCGTGGTGGTGGTGATCGGCGGACTCGGTTCGATTCGTGGCGCCTTCTTCGCCGCGCTGCTGGTCGGTCTGACCGCCACCTGGGGAGCGGTGCTGGCACCGCAATACGCGGGCATGGCGATCTACCTGCTGATGGCCGTCGTGCTGCTGTTCAAACCTCGCGGGCTGTTCGCCTGACACCTGCCCCTCGGAGGAAGCGCCCCATGCGTCCCTTACCCCCAAGTATCCGTTACCTGCTGCTGGTGCTGGTTCTGCTGCTGGCCGGCTTTCCGCTGTTCGGCGAAAGCCTCAGCGGTGAGCAGCACGGCTTCCACCTGCAGCAACTGACCCACATCATGATCCTCGCCCTGGTGGCCCTCAGCCTCGACCTGCTGGTCGGCGTGACCGGCATGGTCAGCCTGGCCCAGGCGGCTTTCTTCGGCATCGCCGGCTACAGCCTGGTGCTGTTCGCCCCGGAGTACGAGGCGGTCAGTTTCTGGCTGGCGCTGCCCCTGTGCCTGGGCGTCAGCGCCGCCGCCGCGCTGCTGATGGGCCTGCTGATCATCCGCACTTCGGGCATCTTCTTCATCATGGCGACCATCGCCTTCTCGCAGATGCTCTATTACCTGTTCCACGATGCTTCCTTCGCCGGCGGCTCGGATGGCATCTACCTGTTCCTCAAGCCCGAAGTGGCGATCGCCGGCGTACAGCTGCTGGATCTGGAGAATCCGCGCAGCCTGTTCTACCTGGTACTGGGTTCGCTGGTGCTGGTCTACCTGCTGCTGCGCACCTTCCTGCGCGCGCCGTTCGGCCGGGTGCTGCTGGGCATCAAGAGCAACGAGGAACGGGTTCGCTCCATGGGCTACAACCCGCTGTTCTACAAGCTGGTGGCCTTCGTCATCGCCGGCACCATCGCCGGCTACGCCGGCATGCTCTCGGCCACCCAGTACGGCTTCGTCAGCCCCAGCCAGGTCAGCTGGCAGCTCTCGGCCCACGCCCTGGTGATGGTCATCCTCGGCGGCATGGGTAGCCTGTTCGGCCCGATTCTCGGCGCCTTCGCCTTCGAGGGCCTGCATCAGCTGTTCGCCGGCCTGACGCCGCACTGGGAGCTGCCCATGGGCCTGGTGATCATCGCCATGGTGCTGCTGCTGCCGCGCGGTATAGCCGGTCTGCTGCTGCAACTCGCTAGCCGGCGCCAGGCCGCGGTCGCCGACGCGACCACCCCACCCACCGACGAGACGCTGAAGAAGGAGGCCGGCGTATGACTGTCCCTGTTCTGCAAACCCGCGGACTGAGCAAGGCTTTCGGCGGCCTGCACGCGGTCAACGACATCTCCCTGAGCGTGGCGCCTTGCGAGGTGCACGCGATCATCGGTCCCAACGGCGCCGGCAAGAGCACCATGGTCAACCTGCTGTCCGGCCATCTGCAGCCCAGCGCCGGGCAGATCCTCTTTCACGGCCGCGACATCACCGGCCTGGCGCCCAACCGGGTATCGCACCTGGGCATCGGCCGCAGCTTCCAGCGCACCAATATCTTCCCCAGCTTCACCTGCCTGGAGAACTGCTGGCTGGCGGCGCAGTCGCGCTTGAAGAACTCCTTCCGCTTCTTCCGCCGCTGCGAGGCCTATGCCGAGGTGCGCGAGCGCGCCGAGCGGGCGCTGGAACTGTGCGGCCTGGCCCGGCACCGCGACACCCTGGCCGATGCCCTGAGCTACGGCGAGCAGCGCCAGCTGGAGATCGGCATGGTGCTGGCCACCGAACCGAGCTTCCTGCTGCTCGACGAGCCCATGGCCGGCATGGGCAAGGACGAGTCGGCGCGGGTGGTCGAGCTGCTGGCCAGCCTGTCCAAGCAGTACGCCATGGTGCTGGTCGAGCACGACATGGACGCGGTGTTCAGCATCGCCCAGCGCCTGACGGTGATGGTCAACGGCGAGATGCTGGCCAGCGGGCCGCTGGACCAGGTGCGCAACGATCCGGCGGTACAGCAGGCCTATCTGGGCGACGGCGAGGAGCAATTCTGATGAGCACACAAGCCCTGGTGCAGGCCACCGGCCTGCACACCTACTACGGCAACAGCCATGTCCTGCATGGCGTCGACCTGCATATCCAGCCAGGCGAGACCCTGGCGCTGATGGGCCGCAACGGCATGGGCAAGAGCACCACCATCCGCTCGCTGCTCGGCCTGACCCCGGCACGTCGCGGCGAGGTGCTGATCCGCGGCGAACACTGCAGCGGCCGCGCCACCCACCAGATCATCCGCCGCGGCATCGGCTACGTGCCGGAGGGCAGGGGCATGTTCCCCAACCTGAGCGTGCGCGAGAGCCTGATCATGGCCGCCCGCCCGGGGCTGGACGGGCGCCGCGACTGGGACCTGGAGCGGGTGCTGGAGACCTTCCCGCGTCTGGCCGAGCGCATCAAGCACCTGACCGGCAACCTCTCCGGTGGTGAGCAGCAGATGGTGGCGATCGGTCGTGCGCTGATGACCAACCCCGAGCTGATGATCCTCGACGAGGCCACCGAGGGCCTGGCGCCGCTGATCCGCAAGGAGATCTGGCAGGTCATCCGCCTGATCAAGGCCAGCGGCATCGCCACCCTGGTGGTGGACAAGAACGTCAACGTGCTGCTCGACCTGACCGATCGCAGCATGATCATGGTCAAGGGCCGGGTGGTCTACGACGGCGCCAGCGCCGAGCTGAAGCGCCAGCCGCAGATTCTGCAGGAGCATATCGGCCTATGACCCCGGCGAGCCCATCGATGAGCCGGATCGCCGGCGAGCCCCGCCAGGGGCGGCTCAAGTCCCTGGCGGCGTTGCTGCAGCTGACGGCGGCGCTGGCCGCCGCCGGCCTGCTGCTGGACAGCAACCTGCATGGTCCGCTGGCCGCCTGGGTGCTGGTCAGCCTGGTCCTGGCGGGGCTGCTGTACCACAGGCTGCCGCCGGCCCTGGTCGAAGTGCAGCTGCCGGCGCCACCCGCGCCGGCCGCCGAGCCGGAGGCGCCGTTATTGCCGCCGGCGCCCGTTGCCGAGCAGCAGGCCGATCCGGGCCTGCCGCTGCGCGCGCCCTTGGCCCAGTTGCTCGACGGCATTCTGCGCACCGAGCAGGACATGCAGTACGCCACGGAGCTGGCGCGGGCGGGTGGGGAGAAGGTGCAGTTCAGCGCCGCCAGCATCCAGGCGTGCGAGGCGGCGATCCGCGAATTGGCCGGCTACATGGAAAGCATCGACCAGGTGTTCGATGGCCTGTCGCAGCAGTCGCTGCGCATCGGCGCCCTGGTCGGCAGCATTCAGGACATCGCCAAACAGACCAACCTGCTGGCGCTCACGCGGCCATCGAGGCCGCGCGGTCCGGCGAGCACGGCCGCGGTTTCGCCGTGGTGGCCGACGAGGTGCGTCATCTGGCCCAGCGCGCCAACGAGTCCAGCGAGCAGATTCGCCAGATCGCCGGCGGCCTGCGGAAGTCGGCGCAGGAGGCGCGGGCCGGGGTCGAGCATATCGGTCAGTCCACCCGCACCGGCCTGGAGAAAGCCGCCGCGGCCCTGGGCGCCATGGGCGAGATGCGTGCGGGCGCGACGGCGCGGCTGGAGATAGTCCAGCGCATCGTCCAGCGCCTGGACGAGCAGCGCGACCTGGCCCGGGGCATGGTCGAAGGGCTGGATCAGACAGTGTTCGTTAATCGCCCAGATAAGCGATTATCGGATTGTTTGCCGGAGTAACTCGGCTTACCGTTGACTCACCCGCCACCCTCACGCGGTGGCACCGTCAACCGAGCGAGAGTAACTCCGATGGCCGAACTCATTTCCCTTGGCGAAGCGGTCAAACGCTTCGTCAACGACGGCGACACCATCGCCCTCGAAGGCTTCACCCACCTGATCCCCACAGCCGCCAGCCACGAGCTGATCCGCCAGAACAAGCGCGAGCTGACCCTGGTGCGCATGACCCCTGACCTGGTCTACGACCTGCTGATCGGCGCCGGCTGCGCCAAGAAGCTGGTGTTCTCCTGGGGCGGCAACCCCGGCGTCGGCTCGCTGCACCGCCTGCGCGACGCGGTGGAGAAGGGCTGGCCGCAGCCCCTGGAGATCGAGGAGCACAGCCATGCGGACCTGGCCAACGCCTATGTCGCCGGCGCCTCGGGCCTGCCGTTCGCCGTGTTGCGCGCCTATGCCGGCTCCGACCTGCCCAAGGTCAACCCGCTGATCAAGACGGTCACCTGCCCGTTCACCGGCGAAGTGCTGGCGGCGGTGCCCAGCGTGCGCCCGGACGTCACCGTGATCCACGCGCAGAAGGCCGACCGCAAGGGCAACGTGCTGCTCTGGGGCATCCTCGGCGTGCAGAAGGAGGCGGCCCTGGCGGCCCAGCGCTGCATCGTCACGGTGGAGGAGATCGTCGACGACCTGAACGCGCCGATGAACGCCTGCGTGTTGCCAAGCTGGGCGCTGACCGCGGTCTGCCATGTACCGGGCGGCGCCCATCCGTCCTATGCCCTGGGCTACTCCGAGCGCGACAACCGCTTCTACCAGGCCTGGGACCCGATCGCCCGCGATCGTGAGCGTTTCACCGCCTGGATCGACCAGTACATCCGCGGCACCGCCGATTTCTCAGAGTTCCAGGCCAAACTGGCCGCGCAGCAGGAGGCCAAGTAATGAGCGCCTACAGCACCAATGAAATGATGACCGTGGCCGCCGCCCGCCGCCTGAACAACGGCGCGGTATGCTTCGTCGGCATCGGCCTGCCGTCCAAGGCCGCCAACCTGGCGCGCCTGACCTCCTCGCCGGACGTGGTGCTGATCTACGAATCCGGCCCGATCGGCGCCAAGCCCAGCGTGCTGCCGCTGTCGATCGGCGACGGCGAACTGGCCGAGACCGCCGACACCGTGGTACCGACCGGCGAGATCTTCCGCTACTGGCTGCAGGGCGGGCGCATCGACGTGGGCTTCCTCGGCGCCGCCCAGGTCGACAAGTACGGCAACATCAACACCACGGTGATCGGCGACTACCACCAGCCCAAGGTGCGCCTGCCGGGCGCCGGCGGCGCGCCGGAGATCGCCGGATCGGCCAAGCAGGTGCTGATCATCCTCAAGCAGTCGCACCGCACCTTCGTCGACAAGCTGGCCTTCATCACCTCGGTCGGCCATGGCGAGGGCGGCGACCACCGCAAGCAGCTGGGCCTGCCCGGCGCCGGCCCGGTGGGCATCATCACCGACCTGTGCATCATGGAGCCGGAAGCCGGCACCAACGAATTCATCGTCACCTCGCTGCACCCGGGAGTCAGCCGCGAGCAGGTGGTGGCCGCCACCGGCTGGGCCATCCGTTTCGCCGACAGCGTCGCCGAGACCGCCGCGCCGACGGCGCTGGAGCTTGATGCCCTGCGCGCCCTGGAAGCCCGCACCGCGGCCGCCCATGGCCAGGCCGGAGGTGAGGAATGAGCCGCGACGTCTATATCTGTGATGCCGTGCGCACGCCCATCGGCCGCTTCGGCGGTGGCTTGGCGCTGGTGCGCGCCGACGACCTGGCGGCGGTGCCGCTCAAGGCGCTGATCGAGCGCAACCCGCAGCTCGACCTGAGCCAAATCGATGAGGTGTTTCTCGGCTGCGCCAACCAGGCCGGCGAGGACAACCGCAACGTCGCGCGCATGGCTTCGCTGCTGGCCGGGTTGCCGGACACGGTGCCGGGGGTGACCCTCAACCGCCTGTGCGCCTCGGGCATGGATGCGATCGGCACGGCGTTCCGCGCCATCGCCAGCGGCGAGATGGAGCTGGCCATCGCCGGCGGCGTCGAGTCCATGTCGCGCGCGCCCTATGTCATGGGCAAGGCCGACAGCGCCTACGGCCGTACTCAGAAGATCGAGGACACCACCATCGGCTGGCGCTTCATCAACCCCTTGATGAAGGCCCAGTACGGCGTGGATGCCATGCCGCAGACCGCCGACAACGTCGCCGACGACTACCAGATCAGCCGCGCCGACCAGGACGCCTTCTCCCTGCGCAGCCAGCAGCGCGCCGCCGCCGCCCAGGCCGCCGGCTTCTTCGCCGAGGAGATAGTCCCGGTGCTGATCAAGGGCCGTAAGGGCGATACCCTCATCGAGCAGGACGAGCACCTGCGCCCAGACACCACCCTGGAGGTGCTGACCAAGCTCAAGCCGGTCAACGGCCCGGACAAGACGGTCACCGCTGGCAACGCCTCGGGAGTCAACGACGGCGCCGCGGCGCTGATCCTGGCCAGTGCCGAGGCGGTGCAGAAACACGGCCTGACTCCGCGGGCCAAGGTGTTGGGCATGGCCAGCGCCGGCGTCGCCCCGCGGGTCATGGGCATCGGCCCGGTGCCGGCGGTACGCAAGCTGCTGGAGCGGCTGAACCTGGGCATCGACCAGTTCGACGTGATCGAACTCAACGAGGCCTTCGCCGCCCAGGGACTGGCCTGCATGCGCGAGCTGGGGATCGCCGACGACGACGCCCGGGTCAACCCCAATGGCGGCGCCATCGCCCTCGGCCACCCGCTGGGCGCCAGCGGCGCCCGCCTGGTGCAGACCGCGCTGCACCAACTGGAGAAATCCGGCGGCAAGCTGGGCCTGGCGACCATGTGCGTCGGCGTCGGCCAGGGGCTGGCGCTGGCTATCGAGCGCGTCTGATTCAGCGATACTGAGCACTGCGCCGCCCCAGAGCACAGGCGATAGCAATCGTGCCTGCGGGGCGGCGTCTTGAAATGAATGATCTAGTGAGGAACTGCGTCATGCCTGTCGTCCGACTCGCCGACGGTGAATTGAATTATCAGCTCGAAGGGCCGGCCGGCGCGCCGGTGCTGGTCTTGTCCAACTCCCTGGGCACCGACCTGCACATGTGGGACGCGCAGATGCCGGCATTCACCGAGCATTTCCGCGTGCTGCGCTATGACACCCGCGGCCATGGCCACTCGCTGGTCAGCGAAGGCTTCTACAGCATCGAGCAGAATGGCCGCGACGTACTGGCGTTGCTCGATGCCCTGGACGTCGCCAAGGCGCATTTCTGCGGTCTGTCCATGGGCGGGCTGATCGGCCAGTGGCTGGGGATCAACGCCTGCGAGCGCCTGGACAAGCTGGTGTTGTGCAACACCGCGGCGAAGATCGCCAGCCCCGAGGTGTGGAACCCGCGCATCGACAGCGTTCTGCGCGACGGTCAGGCGGCCATGCAGGCCTTGCGCGACGCCTCGATCGCGCGCTGGTTCACTGCCGCGTTCGCAGCAGCCGAACCGGCGAAGGTCGAGCCCGTGGTGGCGATGCTTGCGCAGACCTCGCCCCAGGGGTACGCGGCCAACTGCGCGGCGGTGCGCGATGCCGACTACCGCGAGCAACTCGCTGCGATCCGCGCGCCAACCCTGATCGTCGCCGGCAGCGCCGATCCGGTGACCACCGTGGCGGACGGCCGCTTCATGGCCGAGCGGATCAGCGGCGCGCGGCTGCTGGAATTGCACGCCGCCCACCTGTCCAACGTCGAGGCGGGGGAGGCCTTCACCCGGCCTGTGCTGGACTTCCTCAAAGGCTGAGCGAAGGCTGGGAAAAAACGGCGGAGCAGTGCTGCTGTCGACCCGAGTAGTGGCCTACAGGTGAACGCTGGAGCGCCCTTCGGTCGTGGCGCCGGAAAACTGAGCAGGCGCTGAGTCCGGTCCGAGCGTTTCAAGTGGCTGCAGGATGCCAGCGCCAGCACGCTTTAGCGGTAAAGGCCTACGCGGTCCTGCCTTGCGTCGGGCCTTGAGAAAGGGCGCCTGCCAGACCCAATAAGCAGAAGCTTCGTTGTGAGGGGGTATGCGCTCCGAGTTG
This sequence comes from Pseudomonas sp. LPB0260, assembly GCF_013388395.1. Taxonomy (NCBI): domain Bacteria; kingdom Pseudomonadati; phylum Pseudomonadota; class Gammaproteobacteria; order Pseudomonadales; family Pseudomonadaceae; genus Pseudomonas; species Pseudomonas sp. LPB0260. The sequence goes on from NZ_CP058247.1 coordinate 3,248,373, forward strand.
GCAGAGCGCGGCCGGGGGGATGGAGAGGAGCAGAAGGTTGAGGGCTAGAGTGTCGGACGAAGCCTTCGTGGTGGGCGGCGAAATCGCCTGACTACTGTATGAAAATACAATGCTAAGTTATTGATTCTTTTATGGCAGAGAGCGCGCTTTCGTGATGCCCGTAGAGACACCCTTTCTCTTTGGAATCAGCAGGTTAGGCGGCTGCTAGCCGTCACCTTGACATGGTGGGGGTCGTTGGTTCGAATCCAATTGTGCCTACCAATTCGAACCCGTCTAGCACGGGACTTAAAAGGCGATCCGAAAGGATCGCCTTTTTTGTTTGGGAATTTTCCGGAGAGAGCAGTGGCGATTCGCGCCTGCGGGTCGGCACTCGCTCGCCGCTAGATCGCACGGCCGAGGCCGAGCCATATCGCCGTGCTTTCATGGTGGCGCCGCTTGGCGCCCGGTTCCGGCGCTGAGCCGGCTTACGACTTGAAGCGTCCTTCCAGGCGATGCCGTGAGCCGGGGTGGAGCAGGCGCGCCGTAGATACCGCCCGTTGCCCCGACCAGGTTCTCCGACGAATCAGCAGGCAGGGTTCGCTCTCTTCGACCTGCAGCAGGCGGCACTCTTCCGGCTCGGCGAGTATCGCCTCCACCACATGCTCGCCCTCGGTCAGTGGCGCCACCTTCGACAGGTAGGCGTAAGGGGTGAGCTGGGTGAAGTCCTGCTTGAGGTAGTCGGGCGCCAGCAGGGCGTTGACGTAGCGGTCCTCGAGCTGGATCGGCAAGTCATTCTCGTAGTGCACGATGATCGAGTGAAAGACCTCCTGGCCTTCGCGCAGCTCGAGGGCCTGGGCGGTCTCGTGGCTGGCGGGCTCCTGGCTCAGGCTGATCAGCCGGCTGTGGTAGCGGTTGCCGCGGGCCGATATCTCGTCGGCGATGTTGTTCACGGCAAACAGTGCCGAGTGGCCCTTCGGCTCGGCGACGAAGGTGCCCACGCCCTGCATGCGGGTGAGCAAGCCATCGTTGGTCAGTTCGCGCAGTGCGCGGTTGATGGTCATGCGGCTGAATCCAAGCTCCTCGACCAGCTCGCTTTCCGATGGCACCCGGTGGTGCGGAGGCCAGGTGCCGCTCTTGATCTGCTGGATGATCAGTTGCTTGACCTGGGCGTACAGCGGTGCCGGGGCATCGCTGAGCTGGGAGGCCAGGGTGGGCTTGGATTCGATGTTTGCCATGTAACGTTCCTTGCTGTTCTGAGCCGTCGTTTACAGTAGCTGCTAAGGTCTGTATATGTATATACAAATAAAGGCCAGTACTTAGGACGATCATTATGCCTGCATTTTTCGCCCCTCGCGCATTGCTTGTCGAAGGCTGGGCGCAGAACGTGCGCCTCGATGTCGACGCCGGCGGCTGCCTGGAGCGCATCACCATCAACGGCTCTGATGAGGGTGCGCAGCGGCTCGCCGGGCCGGTGCTGCCAGGCATGCCGAACCTGCACTCCCATGCCTTCCAGCGGGCAATGGCCGGCTTGGCCGAGGTGGCGGGGAATCCGAATGACAGCTTCTGGACCTGGCGCGACCTGATGTACCGGCTGGTCGAGCGCCTCGACCCGGAGCAGTTCGAAATCATCGCCCGGCAGCTGTATATCGAAATGCTCAAGTGCGGCTACACCAGCGTGGCCGAGTTCCACTATGTTCACCATGACAGCCGCGGCCAGGCCTATGCCGATCCGGCGGAGCTGGCCTTGCGCATCAGCAAGGCGGCGCGCGATGCCGGCATCGGCCTGACGTTGTTGCCCGTGCTGTACTCCCATGCCGGCTTTGGCGGGCAGACGCCGAGTGAGGCGCAGCGGCGCTTCATCCACAGTACCGACAGCTACCTCAGCTTGATCGAGCGTCTGGGCCCCGAGCTGGCCGGGCAGCCCTCGCAGCAGTTGGGCCTGTGTTTCCACTCGTTGCGTGCGGTCACCCCGGAACAGGTCGCCGCGGTGCTCGATGCCGACAAGGGCGCTTGCCCGATTCATATCCATATCGCCGAGCAGCAGAAGGAGGTCAGCGACTGTTTGGCTTGGAGTGGCCGCCGACCGTTGCAGTGGCTGTTCGAGCACGTCGCGGTGGATCAGCGCTGGTGCCTGGTGCACGCCACCCATGCTGATGCGCAGGAGGTCGCCAGCATGGCCCGCAGCGGAGCGGTCGCGGGCCTGTGCCTGACGACGGAGGCGAACCTGGGGGATGGCATCTTCCCGGCTGTGGACTACCTCGCCCAGGGCGGGCGCCTGGGCATCGGTTCGGACAGCCATGTCTCGGTGAGCGTGGCCGAGGAGTTGCGCTGGCTCGAGTATGGCCAGCGGCTGCGTGACCAGAAGCGCAACCGCATCTATCGCGGCGACCAGCCGATGATCGGCCGCAGCCTGTTCGATGCCGCCACTGCCGGCGGCGCCCAGGCGCTCGGCCAGCCGGTCGGCGCGCTGGCGGTCGGCAAGCGCGCCGACCTGCTGGTGCTCGACGGCGATGATCCGTACATCGCCACGGCGGAGGGCGACGGCATTCTCAATCGCTGGCTGTTTGCCGGCGGCGATCGGCAGGTGCGCGATGTGCTGGTCGCCGGGCGCTGGGTGATCCGCGAGGGTCGCCATGCCGCGCAGGAGTCGACCCAGCAGGCCTTTGCCCAGGTGCTTCGCCAGATGGCCTGATCACAGGGTCGATGCTCCCTCGCTGCGCCGGGCAGTGCCTGCGTGGTGCAGAGGCCCCTGCACGCGAGTGGGCGGGTGAGCGAGTGGGTCGTGGGGGCTGTCAGTCGTTGGGTTGACCGGGAGAGCCCTCTGCTCTGTGCCTTTCGCCGTCCGGGGAGTTCGCGGCGGGGCGCCAAATCATGCAAGAACAATGTGCCGTCCGCCCAGGTGGGGGTCCGGAGAAAGCACTTGATATGAGTTGTATATACATGCTTACATATCGGCATGCCTTGCTGTGAGGCCCAAGTGTGCTCAGGCAGGCGGCACTATTTTCTGGAGGATTTCTTGTGAGCAGTTCGAGCCGTTTCCGTGATGTCGAAATCCGCGCGCCGCGCGGCACTCAGCTCAATGCCAAGAGCTGGCTGACCGAGGCGCCGCTGCGCATGCTGATGAACAACCTCGATCCGGAAGTGGCGGAGAACCCCAAGGAACTGGTGGTGTACGGCGGCATCGGCCGCGCCGCGCGCAACTGGGAGTGCTTCGACGCCATCGTCGAGTCGCTGAAGCAGCTGAACGACGACGAGACCCTGCTGGTGCAGTCGGGCAAGCCGGTCGGCGTGTTCAAGACCCACAGCAATGCGCCGCGGGTGCTGATCGCCAACTCCAACCTGGTGCCGCACTGGGCCACCTGGGAGCACTTCAACGAACTGGACGCCAAGGGCCTGGCCATGTACGGCCAGATGACCGCCGGCTCCTGGATCTACATTGGCAGCCAGGGCATCGTCCAGGGCACCTACGAGACCTTCGTCGAGGCCGGTCGCCAGCACTACGGCGGCGACCTCAAGGGCCGCTGGGTGCTCACCGCCGGTCTCGGCGGCATGGGTGGCGCCCAGCCGCTGGCCGCGACCCTGGCCGGCGCCTGCTCGCTGAACATCGAGTGCCAGCAGAGCCGCATCGACTTCCGCCTGAAGACCCGCTACGTCGACGAGCAGGCCCAGGACCTGGACGACGCCCTGGCACGCCTCGACAAGTACTGCGCCGAGGGCAAGGCCATCTCCATCGCCCTGTGCGGCAACGCCGCCGAGATTCTTCCGGAACTGGTCAAGCGCGGCGTGCGGCCGGACATGGTCACCGACCAGACCAGCGCCCACGATCCGCTCAACGGCTACCTGCCGCTCGGCTGGACCTGGGAGCAGTACCGCGAGCGTGCCCAGGGCGAGCCGGCCGCGGTGGTCAAGGCGGCCAAGCAGTCGATGGCCGTGCATGTGAAGGCCATGCTGGACTTCCAGAAGCAGGGCGTGCCGACCTTCGACTACGGCAACAACATCCGCCAGATGGCGCTGGAGGAGGGCGTCGAGCATGCCTTCGACTTCCCCGGCTTCGTCCCGGCCTATATCCGCCCGCTGTTCTGCCGCGGCATCGGCCCGTTCCGCTGGGCCGCCCTGTCCGGCGATGCGCAGGACATCTACAAGACCGATGCCAAGGTCAAGGAACTGATCCCGGACGATGCCCACCTGCACCACTGGCTGGACATGGCCCGCGAGCGCATCAGCTTCCAGGGCCTGCCGGCGCGCATCTGCTGGGTCGGCCTGGGGCAGCGCGCCAAGCTTGGTCTGGCCTTCAACGAGATGGTCCGCAGCGGCGAGCTGAGCGCGCCGGTGGTGATCGGCCGCGACCATCTGGACTCCGGTTCGGTGGCCAGCCCCAACCGCGAGACCGAGTCGATGCAGGACGGTTCCGACGCTGTCTCCGACTGGCCGCTGCTCAACGCCTTGCTGAATACCGCCAGCGGCGCCACCTGGGTCTCGCTGCACCATGGCGGTGGCGTCGGCATGGGCTTCTCCCAGCATTCCGGCGTGGTGATCGTCTGTGACGGCAGCGACGAGGCGGCCGAGCGCATCGCCCGCGTGCTGCACAACGACCCGGCCACCGGGGTGATGCGTCACGCCGATGCCGGCTATCCGATCGCCATCGACTGCGCCCGTGAACAGGGCCTCAATCTGCCAATGATTACCCCGGTAAAAGGAGCCTGAACATGAGCGCCCTGAACATTCTGCCCGGCCAGCTGACCCTGGCCCAGTTGCGTCAGGTTCACCAGGGCTCGGTGACCGTCAGCCTGGACGCGAGCGCCAGTGAGGCCATCGAGGCCAGCGTCGCCTGCGTCGAGCAGGTGCTGGCCGAGAAACGCACCGTCTATGGCATCAACACCGGTTTCGGTCTGCTGGCGTCGACCCGCATCGCCAGCGAGGATCTGGAGAACCTGCAGCGCTCGCTGGTGCTGAGCCATGCCGCCGGCGTCGGCCAGCCCATCGACGACGCCCTGGTGCGGCTGATCATGGTGCTCAAGGTCAACAGCCTGGCCCGTGGCTTCTCCGGCATCCGCCGGGTGGTGATCGATGCGCTGATCGCCCTGATCAACGCCGAGGTCTACCCGCATATCCCGCTCAAGGGCTCGGTCGGCGCCTCCGGCGACCTGGCGCCCCTGGCGCACATGTCCCTGGTGCTGCTCGGTGAGGGCAAGGCGCGCTACCAGGGCGAATGGCTGCCGGCCACCGAGGCCCTGGCGGTCGCCGGCCTGGAGCCGCTGACCCTGGCGGCCAAGGAAGGGCTGGCGCTGCTCAACGGCACCCAGGCCTCCACCGCCTACGCCCTGCGCGGGCTGTTCGAGGCCGAGGACCTGTTCGCCGCGGCGCTGGTATGTGGCGGCCTCAGCGTCGAGTCGATGCTGGGCTCGCGCTCACCCTTCGATGCGCGTATCCATGCGGCCCGCGGCCAGCGCGGCCAGATCGACGCGGCCGCGGCCTATCGCGACCTGCTCACGCCGAGCACCGAGATCTCCCAGTCCCACGCCCAGTGCGACAAGGTGCAGGATCCCTATTCGCTGCGCTGCCAGCCCCAGGTGATGGGCGCCTGCCTGACCCAGATCCGCCAGGCCGCCGAGGTGCTGGCCACCGAGGCCAACGCGGTGTCCGACAACCCGCTGGTGTTCGCCGCCGAAGGGGACATCATCTCCGGTGGCAACTTCCACGCCGAGCCGGTGGCCATGGCTGCCGACAACCTGGCCCTGGCCATCGCCGAGATCGGCTCGCTGTCCGAGCGGCGCATCTCGCTGATGATGGACAAGCACATGTCGCAGTTGCCGCCGTTCCTGGTGGCTAACGGCGGGGTCAACTCCGGGTTCATGATCGCCCAGGTCACCGCCGCCGCGCTGGCCAGCGAGAACAAGGCGCTGTCCCATCCGCACAGCGTCGACAGCCTGCCGACCTCGGCCAACCAGGAAGACCATGTGTCCATGGCTCCGGCCGCCGGCAAGCGCCTGTGGGAAATGGCCGACAACGTGCGCGGCATCCTCGCCGTGGAGTGGCTGGGTGCCTGCCAGGGCCTGGATTTCCGCGAAGGCCTCAAGAGCTCGGCGAAGCTGGAGCAGGCGCGCCATGTCCTGCGCGAGCGGGTGCCACACTACAAGGAAGACCGCTTCTTCGCCCCGGACATCGAGGCGGCCAGCGAGCTGTTGGCGTCTCGCTGCCTGACTGCGCTGGTGCCGGCGAAGCTGCTGCCCAGCCAGTGAGCCGCGACGCAGGGTGCGCGCCTGTCCCGGTGTGCACCCTGCGTCCGCGCTTGGGTTTCGTCGAGTGGGGCGGCCGCGAGGCGGCTCCAGGCTCGATCCTCTCATTGCCGGCGCTCGATCCACCGGAGCGGCGCCGGCCCGGAACTTAGCGAGGAGCCAATCGCCATGCTTCGTCTGTGGTTCAACTGCCACGCCGCCACCATGGCCGGCGGCAATTACTCGATCATCGAGGATGCGGCGCTGGTTACCCGTGGCGCCCTGATCGAGTGGATCGGCCCGCATGCCCAGTTGCCGGCCGCTGACTACGCCGAGCGCATCGACCTGGGCGGCAAATGGCTGACCCCGGGGCTGATCGACTGCCACACCCACCTGGTGTTCGGTGGTGATCGCAGCGCCGAATTCGAGCAGCGTCTGCAGGGCATCAGCTATGCCGAGATCGCCGCCGCCGGCGGGGGTATCGCCAGCACCGTGCGCGCGACCCGCGCCGCCAGCGAAGATGAGTTGCTGGAGGCCGCGACGCAGCGCCTGCGCGGCCTGCTGCGTGAAGGCGTGACCACGGTGGAGATCAAGTCCGGCTACGGCCTCGACCTGGCCAGCGAGGGCAAGATGCTGCGGGTCGCCCGCCGCCTCGGCGAGCGCCTGCCGGTTACGGTCAAGGCCACCTGCCTGGCGGCCCATGCGCTGCCGCCGGAATTCGCCGGCCGCGCCGACGACTACATCGAGCTGGTCTGCAGCGAGATGCTGCCGGCCTTGGCGGCGGAAGGGCTGGTCGATGCGGTCGACGCCTTCTGCGAGCACCTGGCCTTCTCGCCGGCGCAGGTCGAGCGGGTGTTCCAATGCGCCCAGGAGCTGGGTCTGCCGGTCAAGCTGCATGCCGAGCAGCTGTCTTCGCTGCACGGCTCCAGCCTGGCGGCGCGCTATGGCGCGCTGTCGGCCGATCACCTGGAGTTCATGGACGAGTCCGACGCCCGGGCCATGGCTGCCGCCGGCAGCGTGGCGGTGCTGCTGCCCGGCGCCTTCTACTTCCTGCGCGAGACTCAACTGCCGCCGCTGCAGGCCTTGCGCGAGCACGGCGTGGCCATGGCGATCGCCAGCGACCTCAACCCCGGCACCTCGCCGGCGTTGTCGCTGCGGCTGATGATGAACATGGCCTGCACCCTGTTCCGCATGACCCCGGAGGAGGCCCTGGCCGGCGTCACCCTGCATGCCGCCAAGGCGCTGGGGCTGGCCGACAGCCATGGCAGCCTGGAGATCGGCAAGTTCGCCGATTTCGTCGCCTGGGATATCGAGCGGCCGGCCGAGCTGGCCTATTGGCTGGGCGGCGAGCTGGATAAACGGGTGATTCGCCATGCCGAGGAAGTGACCGATGTCCTATAGCAATGATGCTTTCGAGTTCAGTCCCGGCCGGGTGCCGCTGCTGATCAGCATGCCCCACGCCGGCCTGCGCCTGACCCCGGCGGTCGAGGCGGGCCTGGTCGAGCAGGCCCGCGGCCTGCCGGACACCGACTGGCATATCCCCAGGCTCTATGATTTCGCCGCCGAGCTCGGCGCCAGCACCCTGGCCGCCGGCTACTCGCGCTACGTGGTCGACCTCAACCGCCCGGCGGACGACAAGCCCCTGTACGCCAGCGCGACCACCGGGCTGTTCCCCGCGATCCTGTTCGATGGCGCCCCCTTGTTCCGCGACGGCCTCGAGCCGTCGAAGGCGGAGCGGGCCCGTTACCTGGAGGAAATCTGGGCGCCGTACCATCGCACCCTGGCGGCCGAGCTGGCGCGCCTGCGCAGCGAGTTCGGCTACGCCCTGCTGTTCGATGCCCACTCGATCGCCTCCCGGGTGCCGCGGCTGTTCGAGGGGCGCCTGCCGGACTTCAACCTGGGCAGCAACGACGGCGCCAGTTGCTCCCCGCAGTTGGCGGGCCAACTGCAGCAGGTCTGCGCCGGTGCGGAAGGCTACAGCCAGGTGCTCAACGGACGCTTCAAGGGCGGCTACATCACCCGCCACTACGGCATCCCGGCCGACGATATCCACGCCATCCAGCTGGAGCTGGCGCAGTGCACCTATATGGATGAGGCGCCGCCCTACGGCTACCGAACCGACCTGGCCGAACCCGTGCGTGTGGTGCTGCGCCGGTTGCTGGAAGCCCAGCTGCACTGGGGCAAGACGCACTACGGGTATTAGGTGTCAAGGAGCGTTCCGAGACCTGTCTCCTGGCGCCGCGGTCTCGCCTGCCGCGGCGTGTTTTTTTGGAAGGAGGACTGCGTCACGCAAGTACGCTGGGGCGGGTTTGACGTTGCAAGCCTCAGTGGCGGCTGAGTTCGATCAGGCAGCATCGGGCGTCTGCGTGGCCTTCGAGGCGCAGTTCGGCGATCCCTGTCGGGCGTTCGATCTGCAGGCAGTCATGGTGTTGCAGGGTGCCGCACGCCGCGCCATCGAGCCGGGCGTCCATCTCTCCACCGGCCGCGAACAGCAGCAGGGTCGTGGCGCTGGTATGGATCCGTTGCGTGCTGCCCACGGGCAGCCATTGCAGGCGTGCGCTGAAGCGCGCTGGTGAATAGATCAGGTTGAAGTCGCGGATAGCGCCCTGCAGCAGATGGCAATGCACGTGGCTGTCCCCTGAGAAGGCAAAGGGCTCGAACGCCAGCAGCGGGGCAGAGGGCAGGCCGTCCACCTCCAGGCGCATGCCTGCGCCTTCCAGCACGCTGATGACTCGCTGGTAGCCGCTGAACGACGAGAAGCCGTTGGATTCACCGATATCGGCAATGGACAGGCGCCAGCCAAAGCCATCCAGCCCCTCGCCGCCGTCGCGCGCCACCTCGAGCGTGGAGCCCAGGCCGTTCTTCCAGGGCGTGGATACATAGGTGGAGGCTCGATAGAGCTGCGTGCGATTCATGGACTTACGGATTCCTCTGTGTGGGCGGGTGGCTTCGCTGTGGTGGAATGAATGAGAAGGTCGCCGAGTGCAACTGCGTTGGGCGGGGCGCTCGGTATGCCGGGGCTGAAGTGCTCGCCATCCGGTCCGCAGCAGGCGCGGATGTCCGGATTTTATATAGATATTTATATGTATATACAAGTGGCGGATGCGGGTTTGTGACCCGTGATTGGCAGGCTTTCAAATTGGAGGCATCGACGGTCGGGCTGGCCATTTCAGGCGCGATCAGCGGGCCGCTACAGTCGAGTTACAGCCTGGGCCTTGATTGAAAAATCAATGCTAAGTTATTGATTCCGCTGTGGTAGAGTGCGCCCTTCGCTGATGCCCTTGGAGACACCCTTCTCTTTGAGATCAGTAGGTTAGGCGCTGCTAGCCGTCACCCTGAGAGGGTGGGGCGTTGCTTCGAAAGCAATTGCGCCTGACAAATTCGCTAGAAAAGGTCGCTGATGCGACCCTTTTTTATTGGGCGGCTTGCCAGTCAGGTGGCTTTCTGGAAGCATCCCGTTTTTGTTCGTTATTGCAATGACCTCCAGTGACTCTGGTTCGGTTTCGGTTGGCTCGCGAGCTCCTGTCACTGTAAGGCAGGCATACCGCCGGATCGCTTACTGGCTCATCCCAACCCATGTGGCCTTTGGTAGAGGTCACCACTAGGAGAGGAGGCGCCATGCCAACCATTACTCTTCCCGACGGCAGTCAGCGTTCGTTCGATCACCCGGTCACCGTGGCCGAGGTGGCGCAATCCATTGGCGCGGGCCTGGCCAAGGCCACCGTGGCCGGAAAGGTCAATGGCAAGCTGGTCGATGCCTGCGATCCGATCACTGCCGACGCGACCCTGCAGATCATCACGCCTAAGGATGAAGAGGGGCTGGAGATCATTCGGCACTCCTGTGCCCACCTGATCGGTCATGCGGTCAAGCAGTTGTTTCCCACGGCCAAGATGGTCATCGGTCCGGTCATCGACGAAGGCTTCTACTACGACATCGCCTACGAGCGGCCCTTCACTCCGGATGACGTGGCCGCCATCGAGCAGCGCATGCAGCAGCTGATCGAGAAGGATTACGATGTCATCAAGAAGGTCACCCCGCGCGCCGAGGTCATCGAGGTCTTCCAGTCCCGCGGCGAGGACTACAAGCTGCGCCTGGTCGAGGACATGCCGGACGAGCAGGCCATGGGCCTGTATTACCACGAAGAATACGTCGACATGTGCCGTGGCCCGCACGTGCCGAATACCCGCTTCCTCAAGTCCTTCAAGCTGACCAAGCTGTCCGGTGCCTACTGGCGCGGCGATGCCAAGAACGAACAGCTGCAGCGCGTCTACGGCACCGCCTGGGCGGACAAGAAGCAGCTGGCGGCCTATATCCAGCGCATCGAGGAGGCCGAAAAGCGCGATCATCGCAAGATCGGCAAGCGTCTGAACCTGTTCCATACCCAGGAAGAGGCGCCGGGCATGGTGTTCTGGCACCCGAACGGCTGGACCCTGTACCAGGTGCTCGAGCAATACATGCGCAAGGTGCAGCGTGAGCATGGCTACCTGGAGATCAAGACGCCGCAGGTGGTTGATCGCTCCCTGTGGGAGAAGTCCGGGCACTGGGCCAACTACGCCGAGAACATGTTCACCACCGAGTCGGAAAGTCGCGATTACGCGATCAAGCCGATGAACTGCCCGTGTCACGTGCAGGTGTTCAACCAGGGCTTGAAGAGCTACCGCGAGCTGCCGATGCGTCTGGCCGAGTTCGGCGCCTGTCACCGCAACGAGCCGTCCGGTGCCCTGCACGGCATCATGCGCGTGCGCGGCTTCACCCAGGACGATGCGCACATCTTCTGCACCGAAGAGCAGATGCAGGCGGAGTCGGCGGACTTCATCAAGCTGACCCAGGCGGTCTATGCCGATTTCGGTTTCTCGGACATCCAGCTCAAGCTGTCGACCCGTCCGGAAAAGCGGGTGGGCTCCGATGAATTGTGGGACCGTGCCGAGGCCGCGCTGGCTGCTGCACTGGAGAGCGCCGGTCTGCCTTATGACCTGCAGCCGGGTGAGGGTGCCTTCTACGGGCCGAAGATCGAATTCTCGCTGAAGGACTGTCTCGGCCGGGTCTGGCAGTGTGGTACCCTGCAGCTCGATTTCAACCTGCCGGTCCGTTTGGGGGCAGAGTTCGTCAGCGAGGACAACAGTCGCAAGCATCCGGTGATGCTGCACCGTGCCATCCTCGGCTCGTTCGAGCGCTTCATCGGCATTCTGATCGAGCACTACGAAGGTGCATTCCCGGCTTGGCTGGCGCCGACCCAGGCGGTGGTGATGAATATCACCGACAAGCAGGCCGAATTTGCCCTCGAAGTCGAAAAAACTCTGGCTCAAAGCGGTTTTCGTGCCAAGTCTGACTTGAGAAACGAAAAAATCGGCTTTAAAATCCGCGAGCATACTTTGCTCAAGGTTCCCTATCTCTTGGTTATTGGAGATCGGGAGGTTGAGACGCAAACTGTCGCCGTGCGTACCCGTGAAGGTGCTGACCTGGGCTCCATGCCCGTCGCCCAATTCGCTGATTTTCTCGCGCAGGCGGTTTCCCGGCGTGGTCGCCAAGATTTGGAGTAATCATTATTAAGCGTGAAATGAGACAAGATAAACGAACTGCACCGAAGGCCCCGATCAACGAGAATATCTCGGCACGCGAGGTTCGGTTAATTGGCGCTGAGGGCGAGCAGATTGGCATCGTCTCTATTGATGAAGCGCTTCGCGTGGCTGAAGAAGCCAAGCTGGATCTGGTAGAAATTTCTGCCGACGCCGTACCTCCGGTTTGCCGGATCATGGACTACGGCAAGCACCTGTTCGAAAAGAAGAAGCAGGTCGCGGCGGCGAAGAAGAATCAGAAGCAAGTCCAGATCAAAGAAATTAAGTTTCGTCCAGGGACGGAGGAAGGGGATTACCAGGTAAAACTACGCAACCTGGTACGTTTCCTTAGTGAGGGGGACAGGGCCAAGGTATCCTTGCGATTCCGTGGCCGTGAGATGGCCCATCAGGAGCTGGGCATGGAGTTGTTGAAGCGGGTCGAAAACGACCTCGCCGAATACGGCTCGGTTGAACAGCATCCGAAGATGGAAGGACGCCAGCTGATCATGGTCATCGCCCCCAAAAAGAAGAAGTAACCACCAGGGCACGGCAGGCCTTGCGGTTATGTTTATCCACTGAATGCGGAGTATCCGAACATGCCAAAGATGAAAACCAAGAGCGGTGCAGCGAAGCGTTTTTTGAAAACCGCTTCCGGCTTCAAGCACAAGCACGCTTTCAAGAGCCACATCCTGACCAAAATGTCCACCAAGCGTAAGCGTCAACTGCGCGGTAGCAGCTTGCTGCACCCGTCTGACGTGGCAAAGGTGGAGCGCATGCTGCGCGTTCGTTAATTCGGTCAAGGTTTAGAGGAAATTACTCATGGCTCGTGTAAAGCGCGGCGTTATCGCTCGTAAGCGTCACAAAAAAATTCTGAAACTCGCTAAAGGCTACTACGGTGCGCGCTCGCGCGTATTCCGCGTCGCCAAGCAGGCAGTGATCAAGGCAGGCCAGTACGCCTACCGCGACCGCCGTCAGCGCAAGCGTCAGTTCCGTGCCCTGTGGATCGCTCGTATCAACGCTGGTGCGCGTGTCAACGGTCTGTCCTACAGCCGTCTGATCGCTGGCCTGAAAAAAGCGTCCATCGAGATCGACCGTAAGGTTCTGGCTGATCTGGCAGTGAACGAAAAAGCGGCGTTTGCTGCGATTGTCGAGAAAGCGAAAGCCGTACTGGCTTAAGTCCCCGACAATCACCGGGCTCGCCCGGTGCTAAACGTCACCAATAGGGGAAGAGCCTTCAAGCTCTTCCCCTATTTCGTATCTGGAGTCTGTAAATGGAAAATCTGGATGTGCTGGTCTCGCAAGCGCTTGAGGCCGTTAGCCACACCGACGATGTGAGCGCCCTCGAACAGTTGCGGGTTCACTATCTGGGCAAGAAGGGCGAACTGACCCAGGTGATGAAGACCCTGGGCAACCTGTCGGCGGAAGAGCGTCCGCAAGCCGGTGCGCTGATCAACGCGGCCAAGGACAAGGTCCAGGACGCGCTGAATACCCGCAAGACGGCGCTCGAGCAAGCCGCGCTGGGCGCCAAGCTTGCCGCCGAACGCATCGACGTGACCTTGCCGGGCCGCGGCCAGGCCTCCGGTGGTCTGCATCCGATTACCCGGACTCTGGAGCGGGTCGAGCAGTTTTTTACCCGGATAGGCTACGGCATCGCCGAAGGCCCCGAAGTGGAAAACGACTATCACAACTTCGAGGCGCTCAATATCCCCGGCCATCATCCGGCGCGGGCGATGCATGACACCTTCTATTTCAATGCAAACATGTTGCTGCGCACCCACACCTCGCCGGTGCAGGTGCGCACCATGGAGTCGCAGCAGCCGCCGATCCGCATTGTCTGCCCTGGCCGCGTGTATCGCTGCGACTCGGATATCACCCACTCGCCGATGTTCCACCAGGTCGAGGGGTTGCTGGTCGACGAAGGCGTCAGCTTCGCCGACCTCAAGGGCACTATCGAAGAATTCCTTCGAGTGTTCTTCGAAAAGCCGCTGGGCGTGCGCTTCCGCCCTTCCTTCTTCCCCTTCACCGAGCCCTCGGCGGAAGTCGACATGCAGTGCGTGATGTGCAGTGGCAAAGGCTGCCGCGTGTGCAAGCAGACCGGCTGGCTGGAGGTGATGGGCTGCGGCATGGTCCATCCGAACGTGCTACGCATGTCCGGCATCGATCCCGAGAAGTACCAGGGCTTCGCCTTTGGCATGGGCGTAGAGCGCCTCGCCATGCTGCGCTACGGCGTCAACGACTTGCGCCTGTTCTTCGATAACGACCTGCGATTCCTGGCGCAATTTCGCTAGAGCCGCACGACCGTAACCGAATTGTTTTAGGAGAGCAGGATGAAATTCAGTGAACAATGGCTGCGTACCTGGGTAAACCCACAGGTTTCCCGCGATGAGCTGGTCGCGCGCCTTTCGATGGCCGGTCTCGAGGTTGACAGCGTAACGTCGGCCGCCGGTGCATTCAGTGGCATCGTGGTGGGCGAGGTGCTGGCCACCGAGCAGCATCCGGATGCCGACAAGCTGCGTGTGTGCCAGGTGAGCAATGGCGTGGAAACCTTTCAGGTGGTGTGTGGCGCGCCGAACGTGCGCCCGGGCCTGAAGATCCCCTTCGCCATGATCGGGGCCGAGCTGCCTGGCGACTTCAAGATCAAGAAGGCCAAGCTGCGCGGCGTCGAGTCCAACGGCATGCTCTGTTCGGCGTCCGAGCTGCAGATCAGCGATGACAACGACGGCCTGATGGAGCTGCCGGGCGATGCGCCGGTCGGCCAGGATATTCGGACCTATCTGTCGCTCGATGACGCGAGCATTGAGGTCGATCTGACTCCCAACCGCGGTGACTGCCTGTCCCTGGCCGGTCTGGCTCGTGAGGTCAGTGCCCTGTACGGGGCGCCGGTCACGCGTCCGGTGATCAATGCCGTCGCGCCGAGTCATGACGAAGTGCGTCCGGTCGAGGTGCTGGCCACCCCGGCCTGTCCGCGTTACCTGGGGCGCGTGCTGCGCAATGTCGACCTGTCCCGGCCGACGCCGCTGTGGATGGTCGAGCGTCTACGCCGCGCCGACGTGCGCAGCATCGATGCGGCTGTCGACGTCACCAACTATGTGATGCTCGAGCTCGGCCAGCCGATGCACGCCTTCGACCTGGCGGAGATCAATGACGGCATTCGCGTGCGCATGGCCGAGGAGGGCGAGAAACTGGTCCTGCTCGACGGCCAGGAGGTCAGCCTGCGGGCCGATACCCTGGTCATCGCCGACCACCAGCGCGCCCTGGCGATCGCCGGCGTGATGGGCGGCGAGCACAGCGGAGTCAGCGCAAAGACCCGTGACCTGTTCCTCGAAAGCGCCTTCTTCGACACCATCGCCATTGCCGGCAAGGCGCGCTCCTATGGTCTGCACACCGACTCCTCGCACCGTTTCGAGCGCGGTGTGGACTCGCGGCTGGCGCGCGAGGCCATGGAGCGGGCAACTGCCCTGCTGCTGGAGATCGTAGGTGGCGAGCCTGGGCCGATCATCGAGGTAGTCGACCCGGCACACCTGCCGAGCGTGGCGCCGATCACCCTGCGCGCCGAACGCGTCGAGCAGATGCTCGGCTTGAAGATGGAGAGCGCAGAAATCGAGCGACTGCTCAGTGCGTTAGGCCTGGGTATCAGCGCCAGTGGGGAGGGGCAATGGCAGGTCGAAGTGCCCAGCCACCGTTTCGATATCAGTCTGGAAGTCGACCTGATCGAAGAACTGGGGCGTCTGTACGGCTACAACCGTTTACCCGTTCGCTATCCGCAGGCGCGTCTGGCGCCGCAGCCGAAGGCCGAGGCGGCAGTCGAGCTGCCCGCCCTGCGCCGGCTGCTGGTAGCGCGGGGCTATCAGGAGGCCATCACCTACAGCTTCATCGATCCCAAGCTGTTCGAGCTGTTCAACCCGGGTGTTGAGCCGCTGATGCTGGCTAATCCGATTTCCGCCGATATGGCCGCCATGCGTTCGTCGTTGTGGCCGGGCCTGATCAAGGCACTGGAGCACAACCTCAATCGCCAGCAGTCGCGTGTGCGCCTGTTCGAGAGTGGTCTGCGTTTCGTCGGGCAATTGGCAGATCTGAAACAGGAGGCGATGCTGGCTGGCGTCGTTGCTGGTAGCCGCTTGCCGGAAGGCTGGGCGCACGGCCGCGATGGCGTGGACTTTTATGACGTCAAGGCCGACGTCGAGGCGCTGTTGGCCAGTGCAGGCGCGGCAGATGGCTTTAGGTTCGTGCCGGGTGAGCATCCCGCTCTGCATCCGGGGCAAACCGCACGTATCGAGCGTGATGGTCGACTGGTCGGCTTCCTTGGGGCGATTCATCCCGAGTTGGGTAAGGCCCTGGGGCTCGATCAGCCGGTCTACCTGTTCGAGTTGCTGTTGAGCGAAGTCATCGAAGGTCGCCTGCCGGCGTTCCGTGAATTGTCGCGCTTCCCGGAAGTGCGTCGTGACCTGGCCTTGCTGGTCGACCGCGAAGTGCCGGCCGAGGCCCTGCTGGCGGCCATTCGGGACGCCGCGGGAGAGTGGTTGACCGACCTCAGGCTATTTGACGTGTATCACGGTAAAGGCATTGATCCGCATAGAAAAAGCCTTGCCGTCGGCTTGACCTGGCAGCATCCATCGCGCACTCTTAATGATGACGAGGTGGGAACCACAACGCAGAATATCCTCACCTCCCTGGAACAAAGGTTCAACGCCACGTTAAGGAAGTAGCGTATGGGGGCTCTGACGAAAGCTGAAATGGCGGAACGTCTGTATGAAGAGCTAGGCCTGAATAAACGGGAAGCCAAGGAGTTGGTCGAACTGTTCTTCGAAGAGATCCGCCAAGCGCTGGAACTCAACGAGCAGGTCAAGCTCTCGGGGTTCGGCAACTTCGATCTGCGCGATAAGCGTCAGCGCCCCGGTCGTAATCCAAAAACGGGAGAGGAAATTCCGATCACGGCCCGCCGTGTGGTGACTTTCCGTCCAGGCCAGAAACTTAAAGCCAGGGTTGAGGCTTATGCTGGAACCAAGTCATAACGACGAATTACCTGCCATACCCGGCAAGCGGTATTTCACGATCGGCGAGGTTAGCGAACTCTGTGCGGTAAAACCGCACGTTTTGCGCTATTGGGAGCAGGAGTTCCCCCAGCTCAACCCGGTCAAGCGTCGCGGCAATCGGCGTTACTATCAGCGACAGGATGTGCTGATGATTCGCCAGATCCGTGCGCTGCTGTACGACCAGGGCTTCACCATTGGCGGAGCGCGACAGCGCCTTTCCGGGGATGAGGCCAGGGACGACACCACTCAGTACAAGCAGCTGATCAAGCAGATGATCACTGAGCTGGAGGATGTCCTGATGGTGCTTCGTAAATAGCGAGCGATCCAAAAAAGTTTCCATATTTCAGAAGCTTAGTGTATAGTTCGCGACGTTTTCGGATCAAAGAAAACAGATTAACGCCTAGTCGGGGCGTAGCGCAGCCTGGTAGCGCACTTGCATGGGGTGCAAGGGGTCGAGTGTTCGAATCACTCCGTCCCGACCATATATTTCAACGACTTAGGCCGGTAGCGAAAGCTCCGGCCTTTTTCGTGTAGGGACTTTTGCGGGACTTTCTCATCCTGCCTTCCTCCTGAGTATTGTCAGCGCCGGCCAGCGTGAGTCGGTGGCCGAAATCCTGTTGGCCTCATCGATCAGTTTTCCCAGTTCTGCCGCCGAGTAGTGACTGGTGATGCTGCCGTTCTTGTGGCCCAGCAGAGCCTTCCTATCTTCCTCCGTTACCCCTGCTGCCCGAAGCCGTCGACCGAAGGTGTGCTTCAGGTCGTGAACGCGGATCGAAGCAAATCCAAGTGGAGCCGGACGTAGAAAACGCTCCTGGAACTTCTTCGCGGCCCTGACCCTGGCCTTCTTCCATGCCGAATCGTTCATCCGGTGAACTGGAGTGGCCTTGCCGTTTCGATCGGGTTGTCCGTAAGGAAATACCCAGACCGGATCAAGCCCACGCTGTCCCTCGATGACCGACTTGGCTACGTTGTTGAGCACCACCAGCCGCTCGTCGCCGTTCTTGACCCCGGAGCTCTCATGTCGGCCACCAAAATCCGCTGGTATGAGAAACACGCTGGCGTTTAGCTCTGGAATCGGTATCTCCCAATCCCAGCGAAGCTTCACGACCTCCTGCTCGCGTGAGCCGCTGTTGACCTTATACAGGGCCATGCGGCGCAAATGATCGGGCAGTTCTGCGAAGAGAATCGACTGCTCTTCCCAGGACATCGGGTAGGGAACTCGCCTCGTTTTCTTCTCTTCCAACTTGGTGATCATCGGTACTACGTCGAGCCAGGGACGCTTCTGCTCATCACGCCATTTTCGGGCGCATAGGTTCAGGATGCGTATGACGCGCTCCAGGGCGATGTTCACAGTGCGGTGTGAAACGCCAGGCTTCAATTTGCCATCGCTGGTTCTGCTGCTCTTGAGTCGATCCCTTATGTAGGGAGCCAGGGTCTCGTCGTCGACATGAGTCAGAGGCTGGTCACCAATATACGGGTCCAACTGCCCCAGATAGATGGCCGTGAGGCCTATCGACGGCTGATCCTTGTACTCGATCAGGTAACGCGTAGCGGCCTCCCGCCAGGTTCTGATCTTGCGGACACCGTAGATCTTCTGTTCCCGGAGCTTTTCCAGCTTGTGTATCAGGTACTGCTCTGCCTCCTTCCTATCGCTTGATCCAGTGCTTTCCTGAATTCGCTGACCTCTGAAGACCTTGTCGATGTGCCAGGTCCCGTTCCTTTTGTAGAGGCCGCTAATGGTTTTTCGCGCCATGGTTCTTCTCCTTGGCGCTCGCTGCGGGAGTGATCATGTCCCTTGGCACCTTCCTTTTCAATGATGGCCCGGTCGATGTAGGCGTCTGCCCAGGCATCCAGCTCTTCGCGATCAAAGCCGATGCCTTGCACTCCAATGCGGAATTCCCGCACGTAACGCCGGACGGTTTTGTTGAATTCTGTGCGGCACATGCCGAGGTAGGCGGGAGCCGCACTGGCTCGCAGGATTCGGGGTGGGCAGGTGATCAAGCGTGCGGCTATCTGTTCAGATGATGCGGGCATGAATGTCGCCTCCTTATCGGCCCTGATCCGTGCTGCAGATGCTGTCCGCAGCTCGCTGGGCGAACAACGTGGTGGAGGGGGTTGCGGAGGGTTTGGTACAACAACCGTTTTGGCTCGGTTTGACCTGATGGATCGTGGCGAATGCGTGTCGTTGGCTGGTACGGTGATATCAGGCTTAAGGATTGATGCGTGTCTTCCGAAGAGGTATCCCAGCAACCTAGTTCCAGTCCTGGTGGCCCAGTCAGTCGTGAGGAGATGTACGCAGAGGTGTGGCGGCTTCCCATGACCAAGATCGCGGATCACCACCGTGTTTCCTCCAGCTTCTTGGCGCGCGTGTGTACCTGCATGAATGTCCCGCGGCCGCCGCGTGGGCACTGGGTAAAGCTGGCGAATGGAATACCGAGTCCTCAGCCATCCTTGCCTGAGGCTGGGCCTGGTAACCTTCAGGTTTGGCGCAGGGGAGATGCTCTTGGTGCTGTTTCTCGACCGGTACCGAAGGCGCCTGCACCGCGCGAAATCAAACCCGAACAGCTCCGCATATCGCGATCAAGGCAGCATCCTGTTGTCGTGGGGGCGTATGAGGCCTTTGAGCAGGGGCGCGTCATCGATCAGGGGTTCCTCAAGCCCGGAAGGCTGCGCCTGGTGGACGTTGTGGTGACTGAACTCTTCCTACTGCACCCCGAACAAACTGTTTGAATATACTCCGGCTGGCCTGCCGATTCTGGCCAGCGTTTTGCCTGAACTGAACCGCTTTGTGCGCGCCATCGGTTTTGGCCTCTCGGCCGCTATCGATATGGCCTTCGCCGCCGAAAACTTCCCGAAATGGCGCGAGGCGGTCAAGCGGCGCAGAAGTGAGTTCGCCTGGCGGCGCAAGACGTTATCTATGCCAATGAATTGAGCAGATGCCTAAACACCACAATCAAAACCGCGGCAGGAGCCTTTTGATGCGCTGTGTAAGCCAACGCCTTCGGGCGCTTTTTTTCGTTACGGCGTTTACATTCGGCGCCGCCGCAGTACAAGCACAAGACCAAACCAATGTTGATCAGGCCAAGCACATAGTCGATGACCAAGGTGTTCCGCAACTGTCCATTGATGGCGTCGGCAAAGTTGCCCATCCCGCCTGGACCGCGCTCTATGCGTTGGCTTATGCCGGTGTAGAGGACTATGACCCGAGCCTCGGCCTGAAAGCTGATTCGCGGAATTTCGCATCGACCATCGATTGGCTGAAGGCCAACCTCGCTCAAGACGAAAACGGGTTGTGGATATGGCCATACAACTTCGATAGCGCCTACAACGACGTTGCTATCAAGGCACCATGGAGCAGTGCGTTCGCCCAGGCGGCAGGCGTGGAGGCCTTGGTTGCTCACTGGAAACAAACCGGCGACCAACGCAGCCTCGATGCAGCAAAGAAAGCCGCTGAGTCGCTATTCGTGCCCTTAAGCAAGGGCGGCTTCCTATTTTCTTCTGGGCAGGACATCTGGTTCGAAGAGATCCCGGCGTCCGTCAGCAACCCGTCACACATCCTCAACGGCCATATGCGCGCACTGCTTGCCTTGGCCGACCTGAAGAGCGCTACTGGCGATGCGCGCTATCAGGAATGGTATGCCAAAGGCGCCGATACCCTGCTGCGCTGGTTGCCGCTGTATGACGCCGGCTATTGGCTGCGCTATGACCTGAATCCGCGTAAAGAAGAGCTGTTGTTCCGTTTGGCCAACCCCTACGGCTTTGCTAATCCGGAAGTCGCTATCGACCGCATCGTGCTGCGTGACCCGGTTTCCGGAAAGGAGTCGGTGTTGGACGTTGGCAGTGCGAATGACGCCGAAGGCGCCCTGCGTATTGCAGGCAACGACTGGGGCCAGATTGAGCAGGTTGATGGGCATTCCGTACGCCGCTTGCGCCCTGCAACCGGCGAGCGCGAGGCCGAAGGCAGTTCAGGACAGATGGTCGCGCCGTTCAGCTACTTCTATCTGACGCTGCCGGGCGAGTGGAAAGATAACCTGCGTAGGGAACGCTTTGAACTAAGTGTTGAATACCTCGATGAGCACCCAGGCAACCTTGGCGTCCAGGCTCGCTCGATTTCCGCGGCGACCGAAACCTTCAAAAGCCTGCAAGATGGCGATCTGGTTCTTTCAGGTTCCGGTATCTGGCGTAAATGGAAGATCCCGGTACAAACAAGAGACCTCGGCTACTGGGTGGGGGAGATCTATGCCCGCAAGCATTCCGAATACCTCAGCAAACTTGCCCTGCAAGATGCTCGTTTGGTGCCTTGGGCCGAGACCGCACTTGCCTACCTGCGAACGATGTTGCCAGATGCTGACTATGAAGTGGTAGCGCCTAAGAAAGTGGAACTGCCGCAACAAACCCCGATGCTGCCAATTTACTCTTTGGATAAGAACGGGGTGTTGATGCAGCACTTGGCAACAGCTAAAACGAAGTTTGACCAGAAGGGCCTGTATGACCCCGCGTCAGGGGGCGGAAAACCCGTGTATTCACCATACATTATCGCCACTCAACTTATTGACGGACCAAACACCGCAGGCAGAGTTTACTCCATGATTAAAAAAGAGAAAATTCAGCGAGCACCAGCGCTTGCTTGGTTTAAGAATAAGGCGAACAAGGTTGATCTTGACGGCGCAGTCACTTATCTCTTTCCCTTTTCCAATGTATATAACGATGTTGTAACTGCTTCTGGATGGCCGTCGGCGTTTAGCCAAGCCTATGTGCTGAAGGCGTTGGGCTATACGTATGACAATTTGGATAAAACAGCTCAAATAAAAAAGCTTGCTGCTGAGGCCGCTATTGCATATTCAGTTTCAGTAGGCAGGGGCGGAATATCAACCGTTAGCAAATCTGGCCTTCGTTACTACGAAGAGGTTCCAAATGCCACCCATGTACTAAATGCGCACCTCATTAGTGTTTCTGAGCTAGATGAGGTTTTCCGTCGATTAGGTGATGCGAGAGTAAAGTCTCTTGTCGGTGCGGGAGTTGAAACCCTCCGAGCGAAGCTTTCCAACTTCGATACAGGATATTGGTTGCGATACGACCTGAATCCGAAGAAAGAAATACATTTTCAAATAGATTGGCTGAAAGGTGATGCATCTCCGCTTATAGACAGTATTCGATTTGAGGCTCCCCAGTTTGCTAAGCAGGTAAAATTGGCAGTTGGTAGCGAGAAGGCGTTTGATGGTTCGTCACGCATTGCCGGACTTGAATGGTTGCCTGTTCAATTAGTCGATGGTCGCCAGGTAAGAGCTTATACCAATGGTTATCTTGCTCGCAAAGTTGCTGTAGAGGGTGGTACTCGTCATAACGTATATATGATAATGGAGCTTCCCGAGTCGAGGTTCAGTGATTACTTCGATGTGCGTCCGCATCGGTTGGTAGTGCGTTATAAAGACGTGGCTGCCGGCCAGTTTGTGGTCAAGGTTCAAGCGATTAACGAAGGTAATGTGTTAAGTTTTGTCCCTCTGCGTAATGCAGTTATTACTGCTGTGGGTGACCAAAAGTGGAAAGAAGCCATAGTAGAGGTTCGCCCGCAGGATATGGGTTGGTATAAGGGGGCGGATTATCAAGTCTATGAAGTTGAACAGCTTGATCGTGTTTCCAAGCTAACTGGGGACTGGTTCTTTGAACAGTACGCCCAGCGCCAGCGCTATTTCCTAAATGCTAAAGCTAGGGGGCAGTCGGTGATCGTGCAGCCGGCGTATAAATCCCCTCCGGAGCCCGTTAGGTTATCAGTTATCCAAGCCTCGCCGACATACGACGGATTCGGCTTTGAAAATGCGTTGGATGGCGACTCCAATGACGACTATGTCGCCAGCGTGGAGAACACTCCCTTGGAATACGTTGTACTGAGACTGGACAAGCCAATTTTGGCGGGTGTGCTCAAATTCCGCTGGGAGAGCCGTGCTAACTACGCCAGTAAAGTCAGGATTTTTGCTCTTGGCACTGCTGGAGCTATTACGCAGGAAATCGCGAGCGGCGAATTCAAGGACGGTGAAGATGCTGAGCTTCAATTAAAAGCTTCTAGTCAGTTTCAGTCGCTGCGGATTGAGTTTTCTTCATTTGTTGGTCAGTCCCGGTTACTTGCGCGCTTGATAACGTTAAACGCTTCGCTGTTGGGAGATTCTGAGAAGGCTGAAGTAACTAGGCATTCTTTAGCTAAAAAATCGAACGGAAGTTTTTTGGATGCCAAGACTCGCGCAATCCAATAAGTATTTTAAAGCTTCCGGTTACATTGGAATTAGAGGCATTTTCTGATACGCTCATTCATGGAGTGACTGTTGATCATCAGAAAAATTTGACGCTTGTGGAGTATGTTGATGGGTTTCAGTTGGCGTAGCCAGCTCTTCGGAGCCAGACGAAAAAATTATAGGGCGGAAAGGCGCTTGTTGTTCATTTACCAATACGCTGCTGGCTTTCACGGTGGCGCAAGGTCTTGAGGGAAGAGTCATTGGCCTTTTGACCTATCCAAAAAATTATTGGCATGCCGTCGCTGAGATTAAAGTTAAGGATAAGTGGGCGTTTTCTGGTCCGGCCTGTAATGCCTTTTATACTCTCCCTGGCTCTGAAGTGCCTTTGTGATTTCATGAGTTCAAAGAATTTTATGAAAAAGGAGTGGCGGTTGTCGTGCGTCAAGCCTCCAAGCGGGCTGGCGCTAGTGGTTATACAGGTCGTAATGTTTTTCCTCAGGCAAAGTCATTGATTGTAATTGGTCCAGATAAATCATTTTAATTTCCTCTTAAGTTTTTCCTTCCGAATCGCAGTTCGCTTGATGTTTTTGAGTTCGGCGCTGAATGGCTGGGGGCTGGGTTTATAAGCACCGCTTCGACAAATCAGCAGCAAGAGCGGGTTTTCGATGGTCTCAAGGCTGGTGTCAAATATAACTTCAAAATAACGGCGAAAAGCTTGAGCGATGATTCGGATCTCAAGAGTTTGACGTTTAACTTGCGAACAGTGATTCATGAAACTGATGAAACTGATGAGAATAATGGGGTTGGATGAGAGTTGCGTCAAAGGTTTGACTTTTAGGTGGCAAGCTGGAATTCTGGTATTTTTCATTTGTGGCAAGTGCAGTGGCGCAGAAGATAACGCTTGAGCATGGCTATCTTGGTCGGCAGTACCGGTACATGTATATGCAGAGCTATAAACTATATAAAAGCAAATTATTGAGTAAGCGAGATTTATGTGTGGAAACGGTAGGGCAGCTAGGGAAGGTCTGAAGTAGCCCGGTCTCTGCCGCCGACTTCATCCTCCGCTGATTTTAAAAGCGGGCAGTCGATCAAAATTGACTAGATAGCCCACTCATTTCTCCGCTTTTTCGCCGCCGTGAGCACCTCGCGGCAGCCATTTCCCACTTTACAGACGCACCTCTCCTGCGGTGGTCAGCAAATGTCGACGCGCCATCCACAGATTCGACAGTGCGAACAGCGTCATTAGCTGCGCGGTATTCTTGGCCAGGCCACGGAACCGCACCTTCACGTATCCGAACTGACGCTTGATCACCCGAAATGGGTGCTCGACCTTGGCGCGCACCTGCGCCTTGGCCTTTTCGATCTTGCGCTTGGCTTTGTACAGGGCACTGCGTTTATCGAGTTTCTTGTAGGTGCTACGACGAGCCGCGACCTGCCAGATGACTGCGCGGCCAGCATGCTCGGCGCGCTTTTCGACGCCGGTGTAGCCCGCATCGGCGCAGACGACGTTCTCGTCACCGTGCAGCAGCCTGTCGACCAGGGTGACATCCGCCACGTTTGCCGCCGTGCCGACCACGCTGTGCACCAGCCCTGACTCGTCATCCACGCCGATGTGGGCCTTCATGCCGAAGTAGTACTGGTTGCCTTTCTTGGTCTGGTGCATCTCCGGGTCGCGCTTGCCGTCCTTGTTCTTGGTCGAACTGGGCGCCTGGATCAACGTGGCGTCGACGATGGTGCCCTGGCGCAGCGACAGACCGCGATCACCGAGATAGCCGTTGATCACCGCCAGTATCCCGGCCGCCAGCTCGTGTTTTTCCAGCAGCCGGCGGAAGTTGAGGATGGTGGTTTCGTCCGGAATGCGCTCTAGGCTCAGCCCGGCAAACTGGCGCAGGATGGTGGTCTCGTACAGCGCCTCTTCCATGGCCGGATCGCTGTAGCCGAACCAGTTCTGCATCAGATGAATACGCAGCATGGCCAGCAGCGGGTAGGCGGGCCGGCCGCCTTCACCCTTCGGATAGCGCGGCTCAATCAGGGCAATCAGTCCCTTCCACGGCACCACCTGATCCATCTCGATCAGGAACAGTTCCTTGCGAGTTTGCTTGCGCTTGCCGGCGTACTCGGCGTCGGCGAAGGTCATCTGCTTCATGGAATAACTCGGGTGGCGGGTTCGACCTATTTCACCAGATTCAGGAAGTCTTTTTCAGAGTGTCCCTAGCTGCCCAATGATCGTTCCGTTGCCGGTCGTGCGCGGCATGGATAGGTCTGCGCGGTCTTTTGTTATACGATCGTTCAGCTGTGCAAGGGGCTGGCAGGAGTGATCGACATGAGTCAAGAAGTGCGTTTTTCTCGTTTGGAGCCAGAGTTGCGCAAGGCGCATCTGATCGAGGCCACGTTGGTGTGCCTCGAGCGCCACGGTTTCCAGGGCGCCTCGATTCGCAAGATTTGCGCCGAGGCCGGGGTGTCGGTCGGGTTGATCAATCATCACTATGCGGGAAAGGACGAACTGGTCGCCGAGGCCTACCTGGCCGTCACCGGGCGGGTGATGAGCCTGCTGCGCCAGGCTATCGACGCCGCCGCGCCGAGCCCTCGCGCGCGACTCACAGCGTTCTTTCGCGCGTCATTCTCCCCGGAAGTGCTCGATCCCAAGTTGCTCGATGCCTGGTTGGCCTTCTGGGGAGCGGTGAAGACTGCCGAGGCCATCAAGCAGGCCCACGACCAATCCTATGGCGAGTACCGGACCATTCTTGCCCAGGCCCTCGATCAGTTAGCCGAAGGAGAAGGCTGGACCGATTTCGACGCGGATCTGGCGGCCATCGGTCTCAGCGCTCTGCTGGATGGTTTGTGGCTGGAGTACGGGCTCAATCCCGCCACCTTCAGCCCGGAGCAGGGCGTGCAAATCTGTGAGGCCTGGGTCGATGGCTTGCAAGTGGGTGGTTTTCGGCGTGTCAGCTAGCGCATGGCATGCCGCTGTTGATCATCTGTTCAGTACTGGCTACATTGGCCCGGCAAAGCTACAGCGGCTTCACCCAGAATAAATTCAAGAATTGACCGCGCCGATGGCGTGGCGGGGGCAAGTTAATGGCGGCGACACCCCGTGTGCTGATCGTCGATGACGATCCGGTGATCTGCGAACTGCTCGCATCCTATCTCTTGCGTGACGGCTTCGAAGTGCACTGCGCCGAGACGGCGGAGCAGGCCGAAGCCGGCCTGCGGGAGAATCCGGTGGACCTGCTCATGCTGGATATCCGCCTGCCGGGCAAGGATGGCTTGACCCTCACCCGTGAGCTGCGTGTGCGCTCGGAGCTGGGCATCATCCTGATCACCGGGCGGGATGACGAGATCGACCGTATCGTCGGCCTGGAATGCGGCGCCGACGACTACGTGGTCAAACCGTTCAACCCGCGCGAGCTGGTGTCGAAGGCCAAGAACCTGGTGCGTCGAGTACGCCACGCCCAGGCGATGCAGCCGCCTATGGAAGCGCGCCAGCTGAAGTATTTCGGCGACTGGACCCTGGACGTGGATCGGCGCCGACTGGTGGCGGCCGGCGGCAGTGAGTACCTGCTGACCCAGGGCGAGTTCCAGTTGCTCAGTGTCCTGTTGCGCAATGCCGGCCACACCCTCAGCCGCGACCAGTTGATGGACCAGATCCGCAACCGGGAATGGTTGCCGAATGACCGATCCATCGATGTGCTGGTCGGACGACTGCGGCGCAAGCTCCAGGATGATCCGGCCGATCCGCAGCTGATCCATACCATCCACGGTGCCGGCTATCTGTTCAGCGCCGCAGTCACCAGCCAGCCATGAGCCCGCTCTGGCCTGTGGCGGTGCTGTTGGCCGGGATCAGCCTGAGCGCCGCCGGTCTGGCGGCCCCCGCTGCGGTGCGCTACTGCGACCATCCGGTGTATCCACCGATTTCCTGGAGTGACGCCCACGGTGAGGTCCATGGTGTCGCGCCATGGGCGGTACGGGAGGTCATCGGCGGCCTGGGGCTGCCGCTCGAGGTGGTGGTGCTGGGCAACTGGAAGCGCTGCCTGAGCGATGCCGCCGAAGGGCGGGTCGATCTGGTGATCGCCTACCGTTCCGCCGAGCGCGAGCGCAGCCTGCTGTTCAGTCGGGTGCCCCTGCTGCGCGAAGAGGTTTCGCTGTTCTACAACAGGCGCAGGCCCCTGGTGGTCGATCGACTGGAGGATCTGGCGGGCTATCGCGGCGGGCTGCTGCTCGGCGAGAGCTATGGTCAGGCGTTCGACGCCTTCGTCGAGAGCAATGGCAATGTCGAGTGGGTGGCCAGTAATCAACAGAATTTCGGCAAGCTGATCCGCGGGCGGATCGACTTCATCGCCCATGAGCGGCGCACCGGCAAGCTGTATCTGGAGCACCTGCCGGGTGCCGAACAGATCGAGGTCCTGCCGCTGACCCTGGCGGTCGACCACCTGTATTTCGCCGTCTCCAAGCATTCGCCGCTGGCGGCGCGAATGGCGGAGATCGATCGCCAACTGCAGCGCCTAGTAGCCGGAGATCGCATCGCTCACTGGTTGCGCGAGAGCGAGCAGGCGTACCGGGCATTGCAGGCGCAGGCGGACGGGCAGCCTTGAAGTCCTGGGCGGTGTCGCCGACAGGTGCGCTGTCGCGTCGTCTGTTGCGCTTCGTCCTGTTGTTCAGTCTGTGCTTCACCCTGCTGGCCAGCGCGCTGCAGATGCATTTCGACTACCGCCGCGAGATGCAGGGTATCGCCTCGCGCCTGGACCTGATTCGCAGTGGCTACCAGGCGAGCATCGAGCGCAGCCTGTGGGATCTCAACCTGGCGCAGCTGGATGTGCAGTTGCGCGGCCTGGCGGATTTTCCCGATATCGCCTGGGTGCATCTGCGCAGCGCCGATTTCGACTTGCTGCAAGGGCAAAGGCTGGCCGCCGATGGCGCGCGCGTTGAACATTTCGCCCTCAGCTACCGAGTCGGTGGTGACGAGCCGCGGGCGCTCGGTACGCTGGAGGTGGGCGTCGACGTGGCGGCGGTGCACCGTCGCCTGTATGCCAGCGGCTTGACCGGCCTGTTGTGGATGGGGCTGTTCATCTGCGGCCTGGCCATCACCCTGTCCTGGCTGTTTCACCGCCTGGTCACTCGCCATCTGCTTGCCATGGCGGCCTTTTCCCAGCGCCTCGCCGGTGGTGACTGGCAGGCCCCGCTGAGTCTGGAGAAGGGCGCCGGTGCGCAAGAGGACGAGATCGACGCGGTGGCTCACGCCCTGGACGAAATGCGCCAGGCGATAGTCGAGGACATGCACCGGCGCGAGGCCGACCGCCTGGCCCTGCAGGACAAGAAGGAGGAACTGCAGGAGATGGTCGAGCAGCGCACCGCCAGCCTGCACAGCGCCAAGGAGGAAGCCGAGGCTGCCAACCTGGCCAAGTCGCGCTTCCTGGCGACCATGAGCCATGAGCTGCGCACGCCGCTGAACGGCATTCTCGGCATGGCCGAACTGCTGCGCGAGGCTCCCCTGGATGCGCTTGGTCGGCGCCGGCTGCAGGCCTTGCACAAGGCGGGCGATGGGTTGCTGGCGCTGATCGACGACCTGCTGGACTTCGCCAAGCTGGAGGAGGGCGAGGCCAGCGCCGAGGTCGTGCCGTTTTCCCTGCGCCAGCTGGCCGATGAGGTGCTCACCCTGCTCGAGCCCCGAGCCCAGGCCAATGCTACTCGGCTGGTGCATCACCTCGACCCAGCGCTGTGCGACTGCCTTCGGGGGCCTGAGCAGTTCCTGCGCCAAGTGTTGACCAACCTGCTGGCCAACGCCATCAAGTTCACCCAGGCCGGCCAGGTGCAATTGCGCGTGGAACTGCTGGGGCAGGCGCCCGGGCGCCAGCTCCTGCGCATCGAGGTGCAGGACAGCGGAATCGGCATTCCCGAAGCGGTGCAGGCGCGGATCTTCGAGCGTTTCGTCCAGGCCGACGAACAGGTGGCCCGCCGCTATGGCGGCGCCGGCCTCGGCTTGGCGATCTGCAAGCGCCTGGTGCAGAGCATGGGGGGCGAGATCCAGCTGCACAGCCGCGAAGGGCAGGGCAGCCGTTTCTGGTTCGATGTCTGGCTGCAGCAGGCGCCGTCGCAGGCGCCCGTAGCCGATTCGCCCGAGCAGGCGGCCCCGGCAACGCGCCATGTGCTGGTGGTGGAGGACGTCGAGCTGAACCGCGAGGTAGCCCAAGGCCTGCTGGAGCGCGAGGGGCACCGGGTAAGCCTGGCGGAAAACGGCGAGCAGGCCCTGCGTCAGTGCCAGGCAATGACCTTCGACCTGATCCTGCTCGATGTGCAGTTGCCCGGGATGGACGGCGTCGAGCTGTGCCAGCGGATTCGCCAGGACGCGCTGGGGCTTAACCGGGACACCCCGGTGTTCGCCTTTACCGCCAGCCTGCAGCCGGCCATGGTGCAGGGCTACTTGGCGGCCGGCATGCTCGGGGTGATCGCCAAGCCGATCCAGCTGCCGGCCCTGCGCCAGGCACTGGCCGGCTTGCATACCCGCAGTGCGCCTGCGGAAGCAGACGAGGCGCTGCTCGATCGCCATGTGCTGCGCGCTCACGGCGAAGCGCTGGGTGTCGGCAAGCTTGCGCGGCTGTTGCAACTGCTGCAGGACAACTTGCAGCAGCAGGGCGACGGCCTGCTCGAGGCGCAGCGGACGCTGGACTACCCCGAGATCACCCGTCGTGCCCACCGCCTGGCCGGTGCCAGCGAGTCGCTCGGCGGACGGCAGTTGGCGCAACTGCTGCGGCATATCGAGGTGGCGGGGGAGGATCAGGACCCGGCGCGCTGCCTGGCGTTGGTCGGGCCGCTGCGCCAGGGCCTCGCCGAGACCCGGCAGGCGATCGGGCAGGCCCTGGCTGAGCTGGCGACCTTGTAACAGCCGCGTTACCACTTCTTACATCTTCTTTCCTCGCGTTCAACGGGGGCTTACATCGGTTGCCAATAATCGAGGCGGGACCGGGCGCTGGACCCGGTCAAACCTTGGTTCTTGGGAGACAACAACAATGAAGCTCCGCAAACTTTCGGTTCTGGACGCGCTGCTGGTTGGCGCCGTCCTGCTGGCGTTGATCGCCGGCTCACTGAGCCTGTTCGATGATCCGATGTCCGGCCCCCTGCAGCTCGCGCTGATCATGGTCGGCTGCTTCGCCGCGCTGATCGGCATGAAGAATGGCGTCACTTGGAACGAGCTGGAAAGCGAGATCACCGCCACCAATGCCAAGACCGTGGCGCCGATCTTCATCTTCCTGTCGATCGGCGTGCTGATCGGCGCCTTCATCATCGCCGGCACGGTGCCGACCCTGCTGTACGCCGGCCTCAGCCTGCTGTCGCCGGCGTTCTTCTACCCGCTGGCCTGCCTGATCTGCGCCATCGTGTCGATCTGCATCGGCTCCTCCTGGACCACCGCCGCAACCATCGGCGTGGGCCTGATGGGCACCGCCCATGGCTTCGGTCTGTCGGCCGAAATCACCGCCGGTGCGGTGGTGGCCGGTGCCTACTTCGGCGACAAGATGTCGCCCCTGTCGGAGACCACTAACCTGGCGCCCGCGGTGGCGGGGTCCGAACTGTTCGCTCATATTCGTCACATGGCCTGGGTGTCCGTGCCCAGCTTCCTGATCGCCCTGACGCTGTTTGCCATCCTGGCGCTGAATGCCGACCTGCAGGGCGAGGCGGTGTCCAATGTCGGCGAGCTCAAGGCGCAGCTGGCGAGTTCGTTCAACATCGCCTGGTACAACCTGATACCGCTGCTGGCCCTGCTCGGTTTGTCGGTGCGCAAGGTGCCGGCCTTCCCGGCGATCATGTTGTGCAGTGCCCTGGCCTGTGTGTTCGCGGTGCTGTTCCAGGCGCCGGTGATCGCCCGTTTCATGGCCGATAGCGGGCAGAGTGGTGCGCTCATGGTGGTCAAGGCGCTGTGGACGGTGATGGCCACCGGCTTCGTCTCGAACAGCGGCAACGAGGTGGTCGACAGCCTGCTGAGTCGTGGCGGCATGGCCGGCATGGTGTTCATGGCCTTCCTGGTGTTCTGCTCGATGATGATGACCGCGGTGCTCGAGCGCATCGGCTTTATCCGCTTCCTGCTGGGGTTGATCGTGCGTGGCGTGCACTCGGTCGGCGCGCTGATCGGCGCGACCCTGGCCACCAGCATCGGCGTCAACGTGCTGACCGGCGACCAGTACCTGTCCCTGGTGCTGCCGGGGCAGATGTGGAAGGAGGAGTACCGCCTGCGCGGCCTGGCCGCGGTCAACCTGTCGCGCACCATCGAGGATGGCGGCACGGTGACCTCCGCGCTGATCCCCTGGAACGCCTGCGCCGTGTATATGGCCGCGACACTGGGCGTGGCTACCCTGTCCTACGCGCCCTTCGCCTTATTCAACTGGATCAACCCGCTGATCGCCCTGATCTATGGCATCTGCTGCATCAAGATCCTGCCGCTCGCCACCCAGGAGTCGGCCCCGCAGTCGCAGTCCAAGCCGATAGGGCCGCTGGCCAACGCCGGCTGACCAGGCACCCCAGCGTTATGCAGAAAAAGCCCGACCAGTTCTGGTCGGGCTTTTTTGTGCCCTGTAAGCAGTTGTGCGGAGTTGTAACAGCTCTCTGGGATGTCTTAAAAAAGCTAATAAAAACAGATAGATAGAATTATTAGTCGTGGATTGGCCTGGATTGCAACGCTACTGAACAAGTGTTTAGTATTGCCTCGCAGAGAGGACGAACAGCTCGTCATGGCCAACAGAACAAGAAGTCGAGGAACCCTATGAGCACTAGATCGAGTCTGCTGACGCGGGTGGAGGGCGGTACCGCCTGGGTCACCCTGAATCGCCCCGAGCAGCGCAACGCGCTGGACATCCCCACGCTCAAGGCATTGCACGCGCTGCTGGACGAACTGAATGACGCGCCCGAGGTGCGGGTGCTGGTGCTCGGCGCCGTCGGCAAGAGCTTCTGTGCCGGTGCCGACCTGGCCGAGTGGGCCGCGGCCGAGGCCCGTGGCGAGCTGGAAAGCTATGGCTGGACCGAGACCGCCCACGCCCTGATGGCGCGCTTGCACGGCTTCGACAAACCCAGCATCGCCGCCATCAATGGCAGCGCCGTCGGCGCCGGCATGGACCTGGCGCTGTGCTGCGACTTCCGCATTGCCGCTCAGTCGGCGCGCTTCAAGGCCGGCTACACCAGCATGGCCTATGCGCCGGATGCCGGCGCCAGCTGGCACCTGCCGCGGCTGATCGGCAGCGAACAGGCCAAGCGCCTGCTGTTCCTCGATGAACTCTGGGGCGCCGAGCGCGCCCTGGCGGTCGGTCTGGTTGGTGAGGTCTGCGCCGACGAGCAACTGCCCCAGGTAGTCGACGCCCTGGCCGCGCGCCTGGCTGTCGGCCCGACCTTCGCCTTCGCCCAGACCAAGCGCCTGATGCGCGAGGGCGCGCAGCGCAGCCTGGGCGCACAGCTCGAAGCCGAGTTGGCCGCCGGCTTGCTCTGCGGGCGCAGCGCCGACGGCGCCGAGGCCCTGCGCGCTGCCATGGAAAAA
Source organism: Pseudomonas sp. LPB0260 (assembly GCF_013388395.1). NCBI lineage: Bacteria > Pseudomonadati > Pseudomonadota > Gammaproteobacteria > Pseudomonadales > Pseudomonadaceae > Pseudomonas > Pseudomonas sp. LPB0260. Next base: position 3,280,897 of record NZ_CP058247.1, read on the forward strand.
CGTGTCCCCCTGTTTATCGGTCGCTAAGCGCCGTCTGCCCACCTAGGAAATAGCCATGAACTTCCAATTGAGCCAAGAACAAGAAATGCTGGTCGAGGCGGTGCGCAGCTTCGTCGAGAAGGAATTGCTGCCCCATGAGGAAGCCGTCGATCGCGCCGACGCGGTATCCCCGGAGCTGGCCGCGCAGATTCGCGGCAAGGCCATCGCCGCCGGTTTCTACGCCTTCAACATGCCGGAGGAGGTGGGCGGCGGCGGCCTCGACTACCTGACTCAGGCGCTGATCGAACGCGAGCTGTCCAAGGTGTCCTGGGCCCTGCAGGTGTTCGTCGCGCGGCCGTCGAAGATTCTCATGGCGTGCAAGGGCGAGCAGATCGAGGAGTACCTGCTGCCCTGCATCCAGGGCGAGAAGATCGATTGCTTCGCCCTCACCGAGCCGGGTGCCGGCTCCGACGCCAACTCCATCAAGACCCGCGCGGTGCGCGACGGCGAAGACTTTCTGCTCAATGGCAGCAAACACTTCATCAGCCATGCCGGGCATGCCGACTTCGCCATCGTCTTCGCCGTGACCGACAGCTATGAACGCAATGGCAAGAAGCGCAATGCCGTGACGGCGTTTCTGGTCGACCGCGACACCCCGGGGCTGACCATTCGCCGCGGGCCCAAGTGCGTAAGCAACCGTGGCTACCACACCTACGAGCTGTTCTTCGATGACTGCCGGGTTCCCGCGAGCAAGGTGCTGGGCGAAGTGGACAAGGGCTGGGAAGTGGCCAATGCGTGGCTGACTGCGGGGCGGGTGATGGTCGCCGCCAACTGCGTGGGACAGGCCCAGCGCGCCATGGACCTGGCGCTGCAATGGGCCGCCGACCGGCGCCAGTTTGGCCAGCCGATCGGCAGCTACCAGGGGGTGTCGTTCAAGCTGGCCGACATGGCCACGCAGATCAGCGCCGCCGAGCTGCTGACCCTGCACACGGCCTGGAAGATGGACCAGGGCAGCATGACCGACGGCGACGCCGGCATGGCCAAGCTGCTGGCCAGCGAAGTGCTGGGCAAGGTGGTCGACGAGACGGTGCAGATCTTCGGCGGCATGGGCCTGATGGACGAAGGACCGGTGGAGCGCATCTGGCGCAATGCGCGGATCGAGCGGATCTGGGAAGGCACCTCGGAGATTCAGCGGCACATCATTTCGCGCGAGCTGTTGCGTCCGCTGTTGCGCTGAGGAAATGGTCATGAGCCAAAGAGAGAATCTCAAGCGCCTGCTGGCGCCCCGTCACCTGGCCTTCATCGGCGGGCGCAGCATGGCGCGGGCGCTCAAGCGCTGCGCCGAAGGCGGCTATGCCGGCAGCATGTGGCTGGTCAACCCGCAGCACGCCGAGCTGGAGGGCGTGCCGTGCGTGGCCAGCGTCGCCGAGCTGCCCTGCGGACCGGATGCGGTGTTCATCGCCACCAACAAGGAGCGCACCGTGCAGATGGTGGCCGAGCTGTCCGCCAAGGGGGCGGGCGGCGCGATCTGCTACGCCTCGGGTTTTGCCGAAAGCGGTGCCGAGGGCGAGCAGTTGCAAGCCGAACTGCTCCAGGCCGCCGCCGACATGGCGCTGCTCGGCCCCAACTGCTACGGACTGCTCGACTACCTGCATGGCGCCGCGCTGTGGCCGGTGGCCCATGGCGGCGTGCAGGTGGAGAAGGGCGTGGCGGTGCTGACCCAGAGCGGCAACTTCGCCTACAACCTGTCCATGAGCGACCGCTCGCTGCCGGTGGCTTATATGGCGTCGGTGGGCAATCAGGCGCAGCTGGGCGTCGCCGAGCTGATGGACGTGCTGCTCGATGAGCCGCGCGTCACCGCCATCGGCCTGCACCTGGAAGGCTTGAACAATGTTCCGGGCTTTGCCCGTGCCGCACACAAGGCGCTACAGAAGGGCATTCCGGTCATCGCCCTGAAGAGCGGGGTATCGCAGCTCGGCGCCGAGCTGGCGCTCAGCCACACCAGCTCCCTGGCGGGTTCCGACGCTCTGTATGACGCGCTGTTCGATCGCCTCGGGGTGATTCGCGTGAGCGGCCCGGTGAGCTTCGTCGAAACGCTCAAGGCGGCCTGCGGAAAACTGCCGGCCGGCGCGAGCCTGGTCGCGCTGGCCTGCTCCGGCGGCGATGCCGGGTTGGTCGCCGACTACGCCGAACGTCATGGCCTGAGCCTGCCGGAACTTGACGACCGCCAGCGCCTGGAACTGGCCGGGTTACTGCCGAGCTACGCCAACATCGTCAATCCGCTGGATTTCACCACCGCCATCTGGGGAGATCGGCAAGCTCTGGAGCAGATGCTCGATAGCATTCTGCGCACCCCGGCGGACGCCGCCCTGCTGGTGCTCGATTACCCGGACCAGGAGTCCGGCGAGCGCCCCCAGTGCGATCTGCTGCTGGAACTCTTCTGCGAGGGCCTGCAACGTTACGGCAAGTCGGGATTTGTCGCCTCGGTGCTTCCGGAGCTGCTGCCGCAACATGCCCGCGAACGCCTGCATGCCCAGGGCGTGCCAGCCCTGCAGGGCCTGGAAGATGGCCTGGCGGCCTGGGGCCGTGTCGCCCACTACCGCCAGCACCGTGGGGCGCTGCTGGCGCGGGGCGAGTCGGCGTTGCCGCCCCTGTGCCCCAACCCCCTGGAGGGGCGCGACCAGTTGCTGGATGAGTGGCAGGCCAAGCAGGCGCTGGGCGCCTTCGGTCTGCCCTTGCCGCAAGGTCTGTTGAGTACCCCGGCGCAGGCGCTCGAAGCTGCGCAAGCACTGGGTTATCCGCTGGTGCTCAAGGCCGTCAGCGCCGACCTGCCGCACAAGACCGAGGCCGGCGGAGTGGCGCTCAACCTGGGCGATGCCCGGGCCCTGCAGGCGGCGCTCGAGGACATGCGAGGCAGCCTGGCTCGGCACGCCCCGCAGCTGAACTTCGACCAGGTGCTGCTGGAGCGCATGGCGGCGCCGCCGCTGGCCGAGCTGATTGTCGGCATCAAGCGCGAGAACGGCTTCGGTCTGGCTTTGGTGCTCGGCTCCGGCGGGATCCTCGTCGAGCTGCTCAAGGACAGCCGCAGCCTGCTGCTGCCGACCACCGACGCGGCGATTCGCCAGGCGCTGCTGAGCCTGCGCAGTGCGCCGCTGCTGCTGGGCTTTCGTGGCCGCCCGGCGGTCGATCTGGACGCCCTGGTACAGGCGATTCGCGCAGTGGCGGACTACGCCTGCGAGCACGCCGAGCAGCTGCTGGAACTGGACGTCAATCCGCTGCTGGTCAACGCCCAAGGCGCCGTTGCGGTGGACGCCCTGATTCGCCTGGCCCATGACTGAGGACATCATCATGCAAGAGAACAAGACACTGACCGGCGGCCAAGCCTTGGTACGCCTGCTGGCCAACTACGGCGTCGACACCGTATTCGGCATTCCCGGCGTGCATACCCTGGAGCTTTATCGCGGCCTGCCCGGCAGTGGCATTCGCCATGTGCTGACCCGTCACGAACAGGGCGCGGGCGTCATGGCCGACGGTTATGCGCGGGTCACCGGCAAACCGGGGGTGTGCTTCGTCATCACCGGCCCCGGGGTGACCAACGCTGCGACGGCGATCGGCCAGGCCCATGCCGACTCGATCCCCATGCTGGTGATCTCCAGCGTCAACCACAGCGCCAGCCTCGGCAAGGGCTGGGGCTGCCTGCACGAAACCCAGGACCAGCGCGCGATGACCGCGCCGATCACCGCGTTCTCCGCCGTTGCCAGCAGCGCCGAGGACCTGCCGCAACTGATCTCCCGTGCCTTCGCGGTGTTCGACAGTGAACGGCCGCGCCCGGTGCATATCTCCGTGCCCCTGGATGTGCTGGCCGCGCCGATCGGCCGCGACTGGAGTGCCGAGGTCGTGCGTCGTCCGGGCCGCGGGCTGCCGAGTGCCGAGGCCCTGCAGCAGGCCGCCGACAAACTGGCGGGTGCCAAACGGCCGATGATCATCGCCGGTGGCGGCGCCCTGGAGGCCGGCGCCGCGTTGGCGGCGCTCAGTGAGCGCCTGGCCGCGCCGCTGTTCACCAGCGTCGCCGGCAAGGGTTTGCTGCCACCGCAGGCGCCGCTGCATGCCGGCGCGACCCTGTGCGTCGAGCCCGGCTGGCAGCTGATCGAGCAGGCCGACGTGGTGCTCGCGGTCGGCACCGAGCTGGCCGACACCGATTTCTGGCGTGAACGTCTGCCGCTGACCGGCGAACTGCTGCGGGTGGATATCGACCCGCGCAAGTTCAACGACTTCTACCCCTGCGCCGTGGCACTCAAGGGCGATGCGCGACAGACCCTCGAGGAACTGCTGGCACGCTTGCCGCAGCAGGCGCGTGATCCGGCAGCCGCAAGGCAGGCGTTGGCCGGGCTGCGCGCGGCGGTCGAAGCCGGGCAGGGGCCGTTGCAGCGCATTCACCAGGCGATCCTGGCGCGCGTCGCCGCGGAGCTGCCGCACGATGCCTTTATCAGCAGTGACATGACCCAGTTGGCGTACAGCGGTAACTACCTGTTCCCTAGCCGCGCTCCGCGCAGCTGGTTGCACCCGACCGGCTACGGCACCCTCGGCTACGGCCTGCCGGCGGGCATCGGCGCCAAGCTGGGCGCCCCCCAGCGCCCCGGCCTGGTGCTGGTCGGCGATGGCGGCTTTCTCTATACGGCCCAGGAATTGGCCACCGCGGTGGAGGAGCTGGACAGCCCGCTGGTGGTGCTGCTGTGGAACAACGATGCCCTGGGGCAGATCCGCGACGACATGCTCGGCCTGGATATCGAGCCCATCGGCGTGCTGCCGCGCAACCCGGATTTCGCCGCCCTGGCCGGCGCATTCGGCTGCCGGGTGCAGCAGCCACAGAACCTGGACGAGCTGCAAACGCAGCTGGCGGCGGGCTTCGCCCATCCCGGCGTGACCCTGATCGAACTCAAGCACGCCTGCGCTCAATAAGACGGGCAAGGAGATCTGTATGCGTTTTTCCACCCTGACCCAACGTATCGCCGGTGACGGCGCCGCCGCCTGGGATATTCACTACCGCGCCCAGGCCCGCCAGCAGCGCGGCGAGGATGTGTTGCTGCTGTCGGTCGGCGACCCGGACTTCGACACCCCGCAGCCCATCGTGCAGGCCGCCATCGACAGCCTGCTCAGCGGCCATACCCACTACACAGAGGTCACCGGCAAGCGCGCCTTGCGCGAGAGCATCGCCAGGCGTCATCGCCTGCGCAGCGGCCAGGCGGTGGATGCCGAGCAGGTGGTGGTGCTGGCGGGCGGCCAGTGCGCGCTGTTCTGCGTGGCCCAGTGCGTGCTCGAACCCGGCGATGAGGTGATAGTCGCCGAGCCGATGTACGTGACCTACGAGGCGGTGTTCGGCGCCTGCGGCGCCAAGGTGATTCCGCTGCCGGTACGCCCCGAGCACGGCTTCCGGGTGCAGGCCGAGGATGTCGCCGCGGCCATCACCCCGCGCACCCGCGCGCTGGTGCTGAACAGCCCGCACAATCCCTCCGGCGCGAGTCTGCCGCGCAGCACCTGGGAGGCCCTGGCCGAACTGTGCATCGCCCACGACCTGTGGCTGATCTCCGACGAGGTCTACAGCGAGCTGCTGTACGAAGGCGAGCACGTCAGCCCGGCCAGCCTGCCGGGCATGGCCGAGCGCACCGCGACCCTCAACAGCCTGTCGAAATCCCACGCCATGACCGGCTGGCGGGTCGGTTGGGTGGTGGCGCCGCCGGCGCTGGCCGAGCACCTCGGCAACCTGGCGCTGTGCATGCTCTACGGCTCGCCGGACTTTATCCAGGATGCCGCCTGTGTCGCCCTGGACGCGCCATTACCGGAGCTGGAGGCGATGCGTGAGGCCTATCGGCAGCGTCGCGACCTGGTTTGCGCCTGCCTGGCCGACTGCCCGGGGTTGCGTGCCCTGAAGCCAGATGGCGGCATGTTCGTCATGGTCGATATCCGCGCCACCGGGCTGTCCGCCCAGGCGTTCGCCGAGCGCCTGCTCGATCGTCATGGCGTCTCGGTGCTGGCCGGAGAGGCCTTCGGCCCCAGCGCCGCCGGGCATATCCGCCTGGGCCTGGTGCTCGGCAGCGGACCGTTGCAGGACGCCTGCCGGCGCATCGCGCGTTGCGCCGCGGAACTGGTTGAGGAGCCGTGCCATGCATAAGCACGCCCACCTGTTTATCGATGGCGCCTGGCAGCCGGCCTCGGGGCAGGGGTTGGCAGAGGTGCTCAATCCGGCGACCGAGCAGGTCATCGGCCAGGTGCCGCTGGGCGACGAGCGAGACGTCGAGCGTGCGGTGATGGCCGCGCGCCGCGCCTTTCCAGCCTGGGCCGGCACCCCGACCAAGGTGCGCGCCGGCTATATCCAGGCCCTGGCCGAGCAGCTCGAGGTGCGCGGCGATGAGATGGCCGCGCTGATCACCGCCGAGCTGGGCATGCCGGTGCAGTGGTGCCGGGCGATCCAGGTCGACGGGCCGATCGACGGGCTGCGCCACTACGGCGAGCTCGCGGCGCTGATGGACGAAGTGCGCGAGGTGGGCAACTCCCTGCTGCTGCGCGAGCCGGTGGGTGTCTGCGCCTTTATCAACCCGTGGAACTACCCGCTGCACCAGTTGCTCGGCAAGCTCGCCCCGGCCCTGGCCGCCGGCTGTACCGTGGTGGTCAAGCCGAGCCAGGAAACCCCCTTGCATGCCTTCCTGCTGGCCGAGCTCATCCAGAGCATCGGCTTGCCTGCGGGGGTGTTCAATCTGGTCAGCGGCCCGGGCGCCAAGGTCGGCGAGGCGCTGGCCAGGCACCCGCAGGTGGACATGCTGTCCTTCACCGGCTCGACTGGCGCCGGGGTTCGTGTCGCCCAGGCGGCGGCGCCTTCGGTCAAACGGGTGTGCCTGGAGCTGGGCGGCAAGTCGCCGCTGCTGATCGGCGAGGACGCCGACCTGGCCGCTGCGGTACGCCATGGCGTGCGGGATGTGATGCTCAACTCCGGGCAGACCTGCACCGCGCTGACGCGCATGCTGCTGCCGGCCAGCCGTTATGCCGAGGCGCTGGAGCTGGCCGTCGCCGAGGCCTCGAGCCTGCGCCTGGGCGATCCGCTGGATGCGCGGAGCTTCCTCGGTCCCATGTGTTCGGCCGGTCAGCTGCGCACCGTGCGCGAGTACATCCACATCGGTCGGCAGGAGGGCGCGCGCCTGCTGTGCGGCGGCAGCGATGCGCCCGCCGAGTTCGAGCGCGGTTACTACCAGCGGCCGACCCTGTTCGCCGATGTCGACAACCGCATGCGCATCGCCCAGGAGGAGATCTTCGGCCCTGTGCTCTGCCTGATCCCCTATGCCGACGAAGCGCAGGCCGTGCAGATCGCCAATGATTCGCCATTCGGTCTGTCCAGCGGCGTCTGGGCCGGCACCGCGCAGCGTGCGCTGAATCTGGCGCGTCAGCTGCGGGCCGGGCAATGCTTTGTCAACGGCGCGGCGTTCAACTATCGCGCGCCGTTCGGTGGCTACAAGCAGTCGGGAAACGGTCGGGAGTGGGGTGAAGAGGGGCTGGCCGAGTTCGTCGAAGTCAAAGCCATACAGTGCTGAAGGGGGGCGCCTGCGGGTTCTGGCCGGCCTGGTCGGAACTGCAGCTGGCCAATCCCGATTAACTCTGAGCGGGTGAGGGTAACCCGAGGTCCAGGCTACTTGGCCAGCGAGGCACTCTCACCTGACTCTTCAGCCGCGTAATCGCGATCAAAAGGCACGAACATCCGATCCAGGGTGACCAGCGCCAGCTCGGCGCGAATCTTGTCCTCCAGGTCGGCAAACAGCTCGTTGAACACGCCGTGGACCTTGCAGTGGTCCTGCCAGCCGGAAAACGGGTTGTCGATGCCTTCGGCGATCAGGGGGCTGTCCTGGACCGCGTCATAGACGTGTTTCAGGGTGATCTCACTGGGCTTGCGGGCGAGGGCGAGGCCGCCGGATGCGCCGCGATAGGACTTCAGAATGCCGGCCTTGACCAGTTGCGAAACCAGGTGGCGCACCCGCGTGGGGTGGGTCTTCACCCACTTGGCGATGGTGTCGGTGCACAGTCTCTTGGGCGCGTTGGCTGCAACGAATGACAGGATGTAGGAGGCTGTTATCAGCCGAGTCGAGCGGGCCATGGGCTATGAGTCCGGTAGATGGAGATACAGCTGAGTTCGGGTATTTCGCACTCAATGGATTCCGCTGTGCGCATTCCGATGCCGGTTTTTAGCGGCAGTTTCCATGCTAGTCCTGTGGTCAATAAATTGTCAAAGTGATTGTCACAATTGCGAATCCAGCCGGCCGAGGCTCGCCTGATGAGTCCTCCGGAGGAGCTGCATGACCACCGGGAACCGTTGAATTGACAGCCAGAAACCCAATGGTTAATGTGACGATAACAATAACTCTGGCGGGCGTTATCTGGTGCACGCCGGCAACCGAAGAGGCTGGATCCATGATTAGAACGCGGTTTACTGAGCTTTTTGGTATCGAACATCCGGTGGTGCAGGGTGGCATGCAGCGTGTGTCCAAGGCCGAACTGGTGTCGGCTGTGGCCAATGCCGGAGCGCTCGGTTTTCTCAGCGCGTTGACTCAGCCGACACCGGAAGCGCTGAGGGCGGAGATCGAGCGCACGCGCGCGATGACCGACAAGCCCTTCGGCGTGAACCTGACCATCCTGCCCAGCCTGAACCCACCGCCTTACGAAGCGTACGTACAGGCGATCATCGATGCCGGCATCAAGGTCGTGGAGACGGCGGGACGCAGCCCCGCGCCCTTCATGCCCGCGTTCAACGCGGCAGGGGTGAAGGTGATCCACAAGTGCACTTCGGTGAAGCATGCCAAGAAGGCTCAGGAGGTGGGCTGCGCGGCCGTGATCATCGACGGCTTCGAAGCCGCTGGTCACCCGGGCGAAGACGATATTCCCTCCCTGGTGCTGCTGCCCCGGGCCGTGGATGAGCTGCAGATTCCGGTGATCGCCTGCGGCGGTTTCAGCGACGGCCGCAGCCTGGTCGCCGCCCTGGCCCTGGGTGCCGACGCGGTGAGCATGGGGACGCGCTTCCTCGGCACCGAAGAGGCGCCGGTGCATGCCAACCTGAAGCAGAAATTGCTGGAGGCGAGCGAGCTGGATACCCAGCTGATCTTCCGCAAGTTCAGAAATACCGCGCGGGTGTTCAAGAACACAATCGCCGTCGAGGTCGCCGAGATCGAGAAGGTCGCCGAATCCGAATTCGCCGACGTGGCCGAACTGGTGGCTGGCAAGCGCGGCGCCGTGGTGCTGGAAAGCGGTGATATGGAGCACGGTATCTGGTGGGCAGGCGTGTCGGCGGGCCTGATCCATGACATTCCCCGGGTGGCGGATCTGGTGGCGCGGATTGTCGGCGATGCCGAGGGCATCATTAAGCAGCGACTGGCTGCGCTATCCATCTGATCACCGACCGTCGATGGCAATCGACATCGCTGGAGAGCAAGCATGATCAACCCGGTTTTCATCCTGTCCGGCGTGCGCACCGCGATCGGTGATTATGGCGGTGCGCTGAAGGACCTATCCCCCTGTGAGCTGGCCAGCCAGGTGGTGCAGGAGGCGATCAGGCGCTCCAATCTGCCGGCCGAACGCTTCGAGCAGTGCGTGCTCGGCAATGTGCTGCATTCCGAGGCCCGGGACATGTACATCTCCCGGGTCGCGGCGCTAAACGCCGGGATGGCGCAGAGTTCGCGGGCACTGACTGTCAACCGCCTGTGCGGCAGTGGCCTGCAGGCGGTCATCAGTGCGGCCCAGATGATCCAGTTGGGCGATGTGGCCGCCGCGGTGGCCGGTGGTGCCGAGAGCATGAGCCGCGCCGGTTACCTGTTGCCAGGCCATCGCTGGGGCAAGCGCATGGGTGACAGCCTGCTGGTCGATATGCTCACCGGCGTGCTGACCGATCCGTTCGGCAACGGCCACATGGGCGTTACCGCGGAGAACGTCGGCAGAAGCTCCGGCATCAGCAGGGCGGCGCAAGACGCCCTGGCCCTGGAGAGTCATCGCCGCGCCGCCCACGCCATTGCCGCGGGCCACTTCGACTCGCAGATTCTGCCGCTGCAGACCCATGCGAAGAGGCCCGAGCAGCTGTTCGCGCGCGACGAGCATGTGCGTGAGCAATTGCAGCTGAGTGATCTGGAGAAGATGCGGCCGGTGTTCGAGTCCGCTGGCACGGTAACCGCCGGCAATGCATCGAGCCTCAACGACGGGGCGGCGGCGCTGACGCTGGTCAGTGGCGCCATGCTGGAGCGCGAAGGGCTGACGCCCATGGCGCGGATCGTCGCTTACGGCCATTCGGGGGTGGCGCCGGAGATCATGGGCATGGGCCCGATCGGTGCGGTCAGGCAGGCGCTCGAGCGTGCCCGGCTCAGCCTGGCGGATATCGATGTGGTGGAGTCGAACGAAGCGTTCGCCGCACAGGCGTGTGCCGTGAGCCAGGCGTTGGAGTTGCCGGCACAGAAGGTGAACCCCAACGGCGGTGCAATCGCCTTGGGTCATCCCATCGGCGCCACCGGGGCGATCATCCTGATCAAGGCAATCTACGAACTGCAGCGCACAGCTGGGCGCTACGCACTGGTCACCATGTGTATTGGCGGCGGTCAGGGTATTGCGCTAATCGTCGAGCGTGAATGAGCGCTTTCCTGAACGATGGATAGGCCGCAACCGCACCTCCCTGTTCCCGCGTGCCTGTCCGGCCCGTTACGGGGTGATCGGCCTGGCAAGTAGTGGCCGGCACCGTTCTCGCTGTTGCGGTCGTATCTGTGATGCCGCTTTGCTCAGCCTGCAATTGAGGCTGGCCCGCCTGGTGTTGCGGCATCAGGCGGGCATGTTTTTTTTCCGATCTTCCGAAGGCGTGCAGCCATAACTCTGCTTGTACACCCGGATCAGTGAGGCCAGGGAGCTGAAGCCGCTGCGCAGCGCGACCTCGGTGACGCTCAGTCGGGTTTCGCGGATCAGTCGACGGGCCGCCTCGACACGCAGCGTCAGGTAGTGCTTGGCGACCGTGGACTTCATGAGTTCCCTGAAGTCGCGCTCCAGTTGCCGCTGTGAGATGCCGGTCAGCTGGGCGATGAGTTCGACCGACAGCGGCTTCTCGATGTGCTTCTGCATGATCGTCAGTGCCCGGGAAATACGCGGCGATTTCTCCGCCATTCGGCAGGGCAGGTGCTCGCGCTGACGGGTGCTGCCCGGGCGCTCGGTATCGAAGATCAGCAGTTCGGATACGGCGATGGCGACGGACTCGCCGCAGTCTCGCCGGATCAGGTGCAGCATCAGGTCCAGCGCGCTGGTGGAGCCGCCCGAGGTGATGCGGTTGCGGTCGATGACGTAGCGCTCGTGCGAGACGGCTATGTCGGTGAAGGACTCCGCGAAGACTTCCGCCTCCGCCCAGTGAATCGTGGCCTTGTAGCCGCTCAGCAAGCCGGCCTTGGCCAGCACGTAGCTGCCGGCATCGAGCCCGCCCAGTTCCTTCACCAACGACTTCAGCTTGCGCAGGGCGCGAATCACTTCGTCGCTGCCGTGCGCCTGGTAGTTGTAGCTGGCCAGGACAAACAGCAGGTCAGGCGTATCGCTGCTGATCAGTTGTTCCAGGCTGGCGCCGATGGGGGCCGGGAAGCCGCTGTAGCTTTTCACCGGGTTGCCGTCGATCGACACCAGGGACACCCGGTAGGCCGGTTCCCGGGTAAATCCATTCGCCGCATTGAGCGATTCCACCGAGCTTGCCAGGCAGAGATTGCTGAATTCGGGCAGCACCAAAAAAGCGTAGTGCTTCATGGCCTGAGTCCTTAATTAAAGGTGACGGAAAGTGTAACAAATATGCCGAATTCTATTAAACGCCAGGGCCGATGAAGTCGCACCATCAGCTGCAGACGCTTCAGGCAACAGTCCCCCGGCGTTTGGCAGGAGCTGCCTGAGCGATTGTCCATGGAATGGGGCGGGGCCACGTCCGAGAAGCGCACAACAATAATTCGAATCGCGTCAGGAGTACGGTGGATGTCATTTTCGCGTGTTCTACAACCTCGCTCGATAGCCGTTTTTGGTGGCCGGGAGGCTGAAGAGGTTATCCGCCAGTGTGACCGTATGCAGTACCTGGGCGAAATCTGGCCGGTGCACCCCAGCAAGAGCGAAATCCTCGGGCACAAGGTCTACCGCTCCGTCGAGGAGCTGCCGGGTAGCCCGGATGCGGCCTATGTGGCGGTCAATCGTCATCTCAGTATCGACATCGTCGAGGCCCTCGCCAAACGGGGGGCGGGCGGCGCGGTGTGCTTCGCCACTGGCTATGGCGAAGCCGGAGGCGAGGGCATCGAGCTGCAGCGCCGGCTGCTCGAGGCAGCCGGCGATATGCCGCTGCTGGGGCCGAACTGCTACGGCATGCTCAACTATGTCGATGGCGCCATGCTGTGGCCCGACCAGCAGGGCGGCGCCCGCGTCGAGCGTGGCGTGGCGATCATTACCATGTCATCCAACGTCGCCTTCAACCTGACCATGCAGCGCCGTGGTCTGCCGGTTTCCTACGTGCTGTCGCTGGGCAACAAGCTCAAGTTCGACCTGCACGATGCGATCAGCATCTTCGCCCAGCAGGAGCGGGTCTCGGCCATCGGCCTGTATATCGAAGGCATCTCCGACCCTTGCGCCTTCGAGGCGGCAATCGCCGTTGCCCGCAAGCTGGGCAAGCCGGTGGTGGCGCTCAAGTCCGGGCGTTCGGAAGCGGCGCAGAAGATGGCCATGTCGCACACCGCGTCCCTGACAGGCTCCGATGAGCTGATGGACGTGCTGTTTGCGCGAACCGGTGTGGCCCGTGTGTATTCCCTCGAGGCAATGGTCGAAGCGCTCAAGGTGCTGCATCTGTGCGGCCCGCTCGGTGGCAACCGGATCGGCGTGATGAGTACCTCGGGCGGTGACCTGTCGCTGATCGGCGACGCCCTGGAACACACCGACCTGCTGATGCCCGAGCTTTCGTCTGAAGGGACCGAGCGCCTCGCGGCGACCCTGCACGAGCGCGTGGTGGTGGCCAATCCGCTGGACTATCAGATGTTCGACTGGAACGACCAGGCGCGCATGGCCGAGACCATCGACGCCTTCATGGCCGATGGCTTCGACATGACCATCAGCCTGCTCGACTACCCCCGCGAAGACCTGTGCGACACCGCCTCCTGGGAGATTGCCGAGCGCGCCCTGGTACAGGCGGCGCAGCAACGCACCGGCAAGGCGGCGGTGATGGCGACCCTGACCGACAACATGAGCGAGGCGGTGGCGCAGCGCCTGAGCGCCCAAGGCATCGTGCCGCTGAGCGGCATCGACGATGGCCTGGCCGGCTTGCAGGCGGCCCTGGATGTGGGGCGCGCCTGGGCTCGCCTGGATTGCCAGCCGCTGCTGAAGAATCAGCCGCTGCGCGAAGACGCGCCCCTGGCCCTGCTCGATGAGGCCGAGTCCAAGCGGCTACTGGCCGACTATGGCGTGCCTGTCCCGCAATCGGCCATCGCCCACAGCGCCGCCGAGGCGGCAGCGGTCGCCGAGCGCCTGGGCTTTCCGGTGGTGGTCAAGGCCCTGGGCGTGGCGCACAAGACCGACGTCGGCGGGGTCCAGCTGAACCTGCACAGCGGTCAGACGGTGGCGGCCGCGGTGGAGCAGATGGCTGGCCTGAGCACCTCCTTCCTGGTGGAGAAGATGATCGGTGGCTGCGCCGCCGAGCTGATCGTCGGGGTGGCCCGGGATGAGCAGTTCGGCGCCTACCTGGTGCTGGGCGCCGGCGGCATCCTGGTCGAACTGCTCAAGGACAGCCGCTCGCTGTTGTTGCCGGTGAGCAGGGCGCAGGTGCTCGAAGCCCTGCAGTCGCTCAAGTGCGCAGCGCTGTTCGGCGGTTTTCGCGGGCGCCCCCGGGCCGACCTGGAGGCCGCCGCCGAGGCGATCCTGGGCATCGCCGACTTCGTCCAGGAGCACGCCGATGCAATCGCCGAACTGGACATCAATCCGCTGATGCTGCTGGCCGAAGGCCAGGGCGTGGTCGCCGCCGATGCGCTGATCCGCATGGTCCGCGCGGACTGAACGCCAACCGAATTTTCGAGCCCTTCCTCGCCGCCCCCGCCCACGGGTGAGGCGAGATTATCTGGAGAACAACAATGCACGATTTCCTCAAGGTCACCCGTAACGGTCAGATTCTCGAGATCGTCATCGACCGCCCCAAGGCCAACACCCTGGACGCGCCCCTGAGCCGGGTGATGAGCCAGCTGTTCGCCGACTTCCGCGATGATCCGACCCTGCGCGTGGCCATCCTCACCGGCGCCGGCGCCAAGTTCTATTGCGCCGGCTGGGACCTCAACGCCGTGGCCGAGGGCGAGGAGTACCTGGAGGATTTCGGCGAAGGCGGCTTTGCCGGCTTCCCCGAGATGAAGGACCTGTACAAGCCGGTGATCTGCGCGGTCAACGGCCTGGCGGTAGGCGCCGGCTTCGAGATGTTGCTGCGTGCCGACTTCGTGATTGCCGCCGAGCACGCCGAGTTCTATTTGCCGGAAGTGCGCATCGGTGTGGCGCCAGACGTCGCCACCTTCATGCTGCCGAAGCTGCTGCCCCGGCAGAAAGCCATGGAAATTCTCATGCTCGGGCGTCGCCAGAGCGCCGCCGAACTGGCGCGCTACGGCCTGATCAACGAGGTGGTGCCGGCCGAACAACTGATGGCGCGCGCCCGCGCCGTGGCGGCGGAGCTGCTCAAGGCCGCGCCACTGTCCCTGGCCGCGGTCAAGGAAGCGGTGCACCTCACCGAGACGCTGTCCTTTGCCGAGAGCTACGCGGCGCTGCGTTCGCGGACCTGGCCGGCGTTCATGAAGATGCTCGACAGCAGCGACGCCCAGGAAGGGGCCAAGGCCTTCGTGGCCAAGCGCGAGCCGGACTGGACCGGCAAGTAGTTTTCCAGGGCCCTTGCCGCCGGCGACAGGGGCCCTTTCGACGCACGCTCGCAGCACCGATAGGGAGTTTTTAGCGGAGACATCTGTATGGCGCAGATCTGAGTTCGGCTGGGCAAGAGCAAGTCAATCATCGTGAGGACAACAATAATGACGATTCACAACGAACAACCTGTAACCAGCTCAGTGGCTGAGGTGGACAAAGGCATCTTTTGGCCATCGCTGATCACCATTTCCATACTGCTGATCTCCATGATCCTCTTCGAGGACAGTGCCAAGGTCGTCATCAAGTCGATGTTCGACTTCATCACCAATCAGCTCGGCTTCGTCTACATCTGGGCCGGCGCGCTGTTCCTCGGTGCGGTGGCCTGGCTGTCCCTCGGCAAGTACGGCGACGTGCGCCTGGGCGGCCCGGACGCGCGCCCCGAGTTCGGCCGGATGAGCTGGATCGCCATGTTCTTCTGCTCGGGCATCGGCACCTCGCTGATCTACTGGGCCGCCATCGAGTGGAGCTACTACTACGAATCGCCGCCCTTCGGCCTGGAGGCGAAAAGCCAGGCTGCGGCGGACTACTCGGCCATGTACGGCATGTTCCACTGGGGGCCGATCGGCTGGGCCTTCTACTGCCTGACCGCTTTCCCGATCGGTTACGCCTACTACAACCGTGGCAACAAGGGCCTGCGCCTGAGCAGCGCCTGCGCCGGCATCATCGGTGAAAAGAATGCCAACGGGCTGATGGGCAAGATCATCGACATCATGCTGATCTTCGGCCTGCTCGGCGCCACCGCCACGACCCTGGCCTCCGGTACGCCGATGCTGGCCGAGGCGGTCAGCCGCATGTTCGGCATCGAACACACCTTCGGCGTCGATGTCGCGGTGGTTTGCGTCTGGACCGCGATCTTCATCACCTCGGTGGTGTTGGGGCTGAAGAAGGGCATCAAGGTCCTGAGCGATATCAACCTGGTTGCCTTGCTGGTGCTGTGCTTCCTCATCTTTGTCGGCGGCCCGACCTTCTACATGTTGAACCAGTTCACCGACAGCTTCGGTCTGATGCTCTCGGAGTTCGCGCGCATGACGTTCTACACGGACCCGATCGGCAAGAGCATGTTCCCGCAGTGGTGGACCATCTTCTACTGGGCGTGGTGGGTGGCTTACGGACCGTACATGGGCATCTTCATTGCCCGTGTCTCGAAAGGGCGCACCTTTCGCGAGATCGGCCTGACCGTCACCCTGGCTGGTAGCGCCGGCTGCATGCTGTTCTTCATGCTGTTCGGCAACAACATGATGCATGCCGAGATGAACGGGCTGTTCCCGGTTATGGAGACCATCAAGAACGAGAGCCCGTCCGCCGCTATTCTCGGCGTAATGATGCAGATGCCGTTGGAGTGGTTGCTGCTTCCGCTGTTTATTTTCGTGGGCTTCATCTACACCGGTACCACCGTGGATTCGTCGGCCTATGTGATGTCGACCATCGCCTCCAAGAATCTGCAAGATGGTCAGGAACCGGTTGTCTACAATCGCCTGTTTTGGGCGCTGATGCTGGGCGCTACTAGCCTGGTGGTGATGAACCTCGGCGGCTTGGAAACGGTGAAAACCGCCAGCATTTTGGTCGGACTGCCGTTGGTGTTCTTGATGGCGATGGCGGTTCTGTCGCTGATGCGCTGGCTCGAGGAGGATCAGCCGCAGTTGCAACGGGCATCCCAGCCAGTGTCCGCAGCAGCCCCTTCCTCCACGACCGCCGGTGCGTCTGCCTCTGAGCTCGCAAGCACTCCGGTGGCGCAAGTCTGATCAAGCACCTTGGCTATAGAACGACCGGCTAATTAGCCGGTCGTTGCCGTAGTGGCGGCCGTAAAGTGTGCTGGTTTTGATAATAAGGCAGGGGCGAACCCTGTGAAGGAGAAACACGGTGGACGAGGCAATGGGTCAAGAGATTATTTTTGAGCAGCACCAGGACCTTGCCTGGATCACCCTCAACCGCCCCGAGGCGCGCAATGCCCTGTCTGAACGGGCCTTGCAGCAACTTCTGGAGGCCTTTGTCAGGTGTGCCGAGTCGCCGAGCCTGCGCGCGGTGATTCTGCGAGGTGCCGGGCCGGTGTTCTGCGCCGGTGGCGATGTGGCATTCTTCCGCCAGCTGCTCGAGCTGTCGCCCGAGGCCCGGCGCGAGCCGCTGGCGCGATACATCGGCCTGGCCCATCGGGCCATGCTGGCGTTGGCGCAGATTCCGGTACCGGTCATCGCCGCCGTGCAGGGCGGCGCCGCCGGGGTCGGCATGAGTCTCGCCTGCCGGGCGGATGTGATAGTCGTCGAGCAAGGCTGCAGGTTCATCCCGGCGTATATGGCGTTGGGTACCACGCCGGATGGCGGATTGACCCAGCTCCTGCCGGAGCTGATTGGCGAGAAGCGGGCGCTGGATGTGCTGCTGTTCAATCGTCCCATCGAAGCGGCGCAGGCCCAGCAGTGGGGGCTGGTCAGCCTGGTGGCGCAACCGGGAACGCTCGAGAGCAGCGCTACGCAGCTGGCGACACGCTTGATGGCCGGGCCTTCAGCCGCCACTCGCCAACTCAAGCGCCTGGTCAAGGGCGAGAGCCTGGCCCGGCTGGCCGAGCATCTCGACCGGGAACTGCAATCCTTCGTCGCTTGCGCGACGACCGCCGCGTTTGAAGAGGGGGTGCGGGCCTTTCTGGAGAAGCGCACGCCGGTTTTCGGCGGTTAGAGCCGGTCGGAGATCTTGAGCGGCGTGCCCTGAGTGCCTGTGCCGCAGCGCGACTAGAACCGGAAGCTCGTCAGCTGCCACCAGTCCGGCAGCAGTCGTCGGGTCTGCGCCTGGGCGAAGCGGTCGTCCAGCAGGTAGACCACGCCCTCGTCCTCGGTGGTGCGAATCACCCGGCCGGCGGCCTGCACCACCTTCTGCAGCCCCGGGTAGAGGTAGGCGTAGTCGTAGCCGTTGCCGAACATCTGCTCCATGCGCGCCTTGATTTCCTCGTTGATCTCGTTGACCTGCGGCAGGCCCAGGGTGGCGATGAAGGCGCCGATCAGGCGCTTGCCCGGCAGGTCGATGCCCTCGCCGAAGGCGCCGCCCAGCACGGCGAAGCCAATCCCGTGGGAGTGCTCGGTAAAACGGTCGAGGAAGGCCTGGCGGTTGAGTTCGTTCATGCTGCGCGACTGGTGGAGGGTCGGCACCTCGGGATGCAGGGTCCTGAACAGGTCCAGCACCTGCTGCAGGTAGGCATAGCTGCTGAAGAAGGCCAGGTAGTTGCCGGGCTTGGCGCGGTACTGCTCGGCCATGATGCGGCAGATGGGGGCGAGGCTGGATTCGCGGTGCGGGTAGCGGGTCGACAGGTTGCGCACGATGCGCACGTCCAGCTGCTCGGCGGAAAAGGGCGAGGCCACGTTCAGCCACTGGGTCTCTTCGGGCAGGCCGAGCAGGTCGCGGTAGTAGTCGGCCGGCTGCAAAGTGGCGGAGAACAGGGTGGTGCTGTGGGCGGTGTCGAAGCGCTCGGCGAGGAACACCGCCGGCACCACGTTGCGCAGGCACAGGTCGGCGCTGGGGAAGGTGCCCTGGGCATCGTTGCGGGTGATGTCGAACAGCGAGTGGGGGCCGTAGGCTTCGGCCAGCCGGCAGAACAGCGAGGCGTCCATGTAGAACTGCAGCAGCGAGCGTTCGTTGTTGTTGGGCTGATCGGTCAGGTGGTCCTTGATCGCGCCCACCGCCTTGTTCAGCGCCGCGACGAACAGGTCGGGCAGGGCGGGGTAGATCTGGTAGGGCAGCGCCTGGTCCTGATGCAGCTGATGCCAGTGCCGGGCGACCCGCTCCAGGGCGCCCTTCAACCGGGCCGGCGCCGCCGTGCACAGGGCGTGGAAGTCGTCCTGGATCAGCTCGGCGGTGTACATGCCGCGGCCGCGTTCGACCAGGTTGTGGGCCTCGTCGACCAGCAGGGTGACGCGCCAGTCGTACTGCAGGGTCAGGCCGTAGAGCAGGGCGCTGATGTCGAAGTAGTAGTTGTAGTCGCAGACCACCACGTCGGCCCAGTGGCACAGCTCCTGGCTCAGGTAGTAGGGGCAGATGTGATGGGCCAGGGCCACTGCGCGCACGTCCTGCTGGCTCAGCCAGCGGCGTTCGACGGCGGCCTGGCGGGCAGCGGCCAGGCGGTCGTAGAAGCCCTTGGCCAGCGGGCAGGAATCGCCATGGCAGGACTTGTCCGGGTGTTCGCAGGCCTTGTCGCGAGCGACATGCTCGAGCACCCGCAGCGGCATCTGCTCCTCCTGCCTGCGCAAGCTGGCCAGGGCGTCCAGGGCCAGGCGCCGGCCCGGGGTCTTGGCGGTCAGGAAGAACAGGCGGTCGAGCTTCTGCGCGGGAAAGGCCTTGAGCTGGGGAAACAGGGTGCCGAGCGTCTTGCCGATGCCGGTGGTGGCCTGGGCCAGCAGGGTGTGACCGTCCCGGGCCGAGCGGTAGACGTTCTCGGCCAGCTGGCGCTGGCCATGCCGGAACGCGGGGTAGGGAAAGCGCAGGCGCTCCAGGCTGTGGTCGCGGGCGCTGCGGTGCAGGCCCTCCTGCTCGGCCCAGGCGATGAAGCGGCTGCACTGCAGGTTGAAGAACGCCTGCAGGTCCTCGGCGCCGAAGCGTTCGCGCAGGACCGTTTCCTGCTGGGTCACGACATTGAAATACACCACCGCCAGCTCGACTTCGGCGAGCTCGTGGTTCAGGCACAGCAGCCAGCCGTAGACCTTGACCTGGGCCCAGTGCAGCAGCCGGTGGTTCTGCGGAATGCGCGCCACGTCGCCGCGGTGGGTCTTGATCTCTTCCAGCAGGTTGCTTTCGGGGTCGTAGCCGTCGGCCCGGCCGCTGACCAGCAGGCCGGGGAAGGCGCCGGCCAGCGGCAGTTCGGCGATATAGTCCGGGCCGCGGCGGCTGACCACGGTCTGGTGTCCGGCGATGCCCTCCTGCGCCGAGGGCGAGGGGGTGAAGCGCAGGTCCAGGTCGCCCTCCTTGGCGGTGAACTCGCAGAGGGCGCGTACCGCCACGGCGTAGCTCATGGCTGTGCCCACTGCACGTAGCAGACCTCGACCGGCATGCCCTGCTCGGCGCAGAACTCGAGCCAGCGCTTCTGGTTGTCCTGCAGGCGATCGCCGGGGCCTTTCACCTCGATCATCCGATAGCGCTGTTCGCCCGGGTAGAACTGGATCAGGTCGGGCATGCCGGCGCGGTTGGCCTTGAGGTCGCGCAGCAGGCGCTGGCAGCAGGCTTTCAGGTGCGCCGCCGGAATGCAGGCCAGGGCCTGTTCCAGCAGTTCCTCGCCGAGCATGCCCCAGAACACGAATGGCGACTGGGTGCCGAACTTGTCGCGGTACAGGGTGCGGATGTGCGCCTGGTAAGCGTGCGAATCCAGGCGCGCCAGGCAGGTGGCGAACAACGCCTCGCGCCGCGGCTGAAAGTCGGCGCTGAGCAGGTCCGCCGGGCCGCTCTGGAACGGATGGAAGAAGGCCCCCGGCAGTGGCGCGAACACCGCCTCCCAGCACAGCAGGCCGAACAGGCTGCAGATCAGCGTGTTCTCCACGTAGTGCACCGGGGCGTGATCGCGATGCAGGTGCTCGCGCACCGCGTACTCGACGCCGCCGACCTCGGGCTGGGCCAGGGTCAGCTCGATGCGCGCCTCCGCTACTGCGGCCCGGCGCTTGGCCGCCGGCAGGCCCAGCTTGCGTTGCAGGCGTGGCAAGGCGCGTTGCACCTGCTGGCTTTCCTGATCATGGCGCGGCGCGGCGTCGACCTGCAGGGCCAGGGCATGGGCCTCTGCGTGGCGCTCGAGCTTCTCCAGCACGCGGATTCGCCGCCAGCGGGCATCGCCGTAGTCCGAGCGCCGATAGAGGGCCAGGGCCTGCTCGAACTCGGCCTGTCTTTCCAGGTGCTGGGCGAACTGGAACAGCAACTTGGCGTGGCGCGACTGCAGGTAGGGATTGGCCGAGGCGAAGGACGACAGGGTGGCCAGCATGTCATCGATGGCCTCGCCGGATTCGAAGCGCAGGCGCAGCTCACGCAGCAGCAGGTAGTCCTCCAGGTCCTGGCGACTGCGGAAGGCCCGCGAATCCGCGGTGATGGCCACGGGCTCGTAGCGCAGTACGCCCAGCTCGGCCAGCACGAACTCGGACCAGTCCTGGCTGAGGTTGCCGAAAAACAGCAGGCGCAGGCGGTTGCACAGCTCGCCGATGGTCAGGCTGTACAGGCTGTCCGCCAACCCAGGGCACCAGTGGGCGAAAGGTTGCGGCTCGTGCTCCGCCTCGAGCAGCTGTTCGAGCAGTTCACTCTTCTTCAGCGAGGTACGGCGGTCGGCCAGCGGCAGGTGGGTGAGCAGCTCGTCCTTGCGCAGCAGGGCGACGACCTCCTCGGTCGTGAGCAGTGCGCTGTCGGTCAGCCAGCCGAGGGCCAGCAGTTGCGCCGCCGGGGCCTGGATGTCGCCGATTTCGACATAGCTCAGCTTGCTCGCGCGAAAGTGCGGGCCCTTGCGCATCACCAGGCGTACCAGCAGGGCCTGGGCGGCCAGGTCCAGTCCGGCAAAGTGCTGGATAAACGCCTGCTCCGCGTCGCTCAGCAGGTCCCGATAGCGTTCGTCGATCCAGGCGAGGGCGGACCGGAAGTTGCTCAGGTAATAGAAGTCGGCGGAGAGGGCGGTTGGCATGGCGGGCTTGGCTGGATTTCTGTCCAGCATTCTGCGTGTGCCGCTGGCTCGACACAACCGCCCGGGCGGTCCATCCGTCCAGCGTTCCGCGTGTTGCCCGACTGACCGTACAATGCGCCTTTTGCACAGGGGGTGACTCGTGGCCAGTACGGCGCAATTTGGCGTAGAGGATGCTTCATACCAGGCGGCCGGCGGGATCGACGGGCTGCGGCGCCTGGTCGACGACTTCTACCGGATCATGGACGAGTCCAGCGCGGCGGCCGACATTCGCCGCATGCACCCGGCAAGCCTGGAGCAGGCGCGCGACAAGCTGGCCTGTTTCTTAAGCGGCTGGCTCGGCGGCCCGCGCCTGTTCCAGGAGAAGTACGGCGCCATTGCGATTCCCGCCTTCCATGCCCAGTGGCCGATCGATGAGGCCCACGCCGAGGCCTGGCTCGGCTGCATGGAGCAGGCCATCGCCCGGCAGCCATATTCCCCGGCCTTCGCCGAGTACTTGCTGACCCAGCTGCGGGTGCCGGCGCAACGCATCGTCCAGGCCAGTCGCAATCGCCACAGCCCGCAGTAGTCGATGCACCTTGGGGGCGCTGCGCGGTCTTGATCCGGCGCCCCGGCCGAGCAGTCGGTTCATGAGGTGCCGAGGCCAGCGGCGTCGCTGTTCACGCCCTTGATTGCCTGGGCGTTCGCTCGGTAGGCGCGTGGCGATCAGGCCTTCCTCGCGACGATAAACACGGCCCTATCCCTTCCCGGCTGCCAGTGCCGTTCGATCGAAAAGCCGGCGCGGGTCAAGCTATCGAGCAGCTGCTGCTGGCTGAAGGCGCTAAGTGACGGCAGCAGGCCCAGCCATGCGCCCATCGATACGAGGCACCTCATGGCTTTCAACTTCAGCGAATCACCGAGACACATGGTGCTGCTGATGAAGACGCCGCCCGGCTTGAGCATTTGCTCGACCCGGCCGATGGCCTCGTCCCAGTCGCCCAGCAGGTGCAGGATATTGAGTCCAAGCACCGCGTCCAGGCTCTGCGCGGGCACCGCGAGTTCCTCGAGGCTGGCCTGGCTGAAGGTAAGGTTTTCAACCTTGGCGCTGGCAGCCTTGTCCCGAGCGATTGCGATCATCTTCGGCGACAGGTCGATTGCGTGAATATGCTTCACATAGGGGGCATGGCTGAGGGCTGTCGATCCGGTTCCGCAGCCGAACTCCAACACCAGCATGTCGGGCCGCAGATACTCTCGGGTCAGCGCCAGCTTACGCTGGTAGGTCGCCTCATCGGCCACGGGCTGTTTCGAATAACGTGCCGCGATCCTGTCCCAGAATTTCGCCGAGTGATTCACTTCGTTCTCCTCCTGATACATATGCCGGCCGTCACGCTATAACCGGGGGCGTGAGCACGTTTAGGCGACGTGCTGCGCCTTAATCGCCACAGTGTCTTTCGATAGGCCGCGTACCACCAGATAGAGCAGCGGGCCGATAGAAACAAAGATAACGGTGAGGGCCAGGTACGGCAGCACCTGGGCGACAGACTTGCCCCTGGCCATGGCGTCGCGGTACATCCAGACGCAGGCCAGCGCGGCCAGGATATAAAGGTCGATGACAACCTGTGCTGTGTCGGGGCGGGAGATGAGCTGAAGGCCGAATTGCAGCAGAGACTGCTCGGCGATGCTCATGGTGTACAGGGTGTAGGCGGAGAAAGCGATCAGGGTAACTAGCGGCAACACAATCTTCTTCATAGGACCGTCCTTGGTAGAAATTTCAGCGCCAAGCAAGCGGCTTGGCGCATCAGCCGGCGCTGTACGTTAGGCGCGTGCGCCGTTGAATGGCAACGGCTGTAATGGCGAGGGCAATGGCGAGTGAGTAAGCAAATAGCCCGAGATTAACGCCGAATATCATCTTCTCGCTGCCATCGGAAAGGACCATGGAGCCACCGTAGTAGTCACGCTGGCTATAAGCCAGCAGAAAGCCGCCGGTGACCAGAACTGTCATCAGGCTGGCCAGGCGGATATTGTCCTTGGACCAGGTTAACCAGAGACTAAAGACGCCAATCGCCGTATTGGTAGCGAGTTGCCAGACCTCATGGAGGCGCGCGTGAGGCTCCCAGGCGGGATTGAAAACATGGGATTGATTGATTTCAAAGAACGGCACGACCACTGCGTAGAAACATATTCCGATCGTTACAAGTAGTTTGGGCGTCATCGTTATTCTCACTTTTTGTGTAGCGCCAGCTGATCGGCGCTGGCGCCGTCGTCATGTGGCTTACGTGGCTGGCTCCATGACGCTCGCTCAATAATTCTGACGCCTAATCAGCATTCAATGACCTTGGTGCCGGCAATGTAGTCGTGGGCGCAGCGCTTTTGCTTGCCGAATATGAACAGGATATTGACGATTGAAATGAACTGCCCGGCCACGGGAATCTGGCCCGGGAGGAAGAACACGGCATAGC
The DNA here is from genome assembly GCF_013388395.1 of Pseudomonas sp. LPB0260. NCBI lineage: Bacteria > Pseudomonadati > Pseudomonadota > Gammaproteobacteria > Pseudomonadales > Pseudomonadaceae > Pseudomonas > Pseudomonas sp. LPB0260. The sequence goes on from NZ_CP058247.1 coordinate 3,304,897, forward strand.
GTTTTGCCAGGTGCTTCTTGAAAGTCGGTATATCGCCGTCCAGGTCGACGATCTTTATCCCCACGACCTTTTTGCCAAGGGTCTGCCCGGACTTGATCAGCAGCCTGGTGTTGAGGGCGAAGAAAATGATCAGGCCTAGCGCGGCCATCACCAGGCTATAGGTAGTGGAAGGGCTGACACCTTCCGATATTCTGTCGAACCCTCCGGTAAAGTACATGGCGGGCAGAGTTACGATCATTATCGTCAGGGTGTCTATCAGTGAGGCGCCCAGCCTTTTCCATCTGGAGGCTGTTATATCGTTTTTGTCTACGGTCTCGACCAGTACCGACTGTGGCGGTGCATAGATGTTATCGCTCATGAGCGCTCTCCTTGTGTATGCAACTCGGGTTCGGGATTAGCAAAGCTTGATGTTTTTCTGGTGATTGCGGTTAGAAGCGGGCCTGTCGCAGTGGGCGTGTCCTGCTGCGGAGCAAGGCCGCAAAAAATTATTTCTGCATGTTCGATTGAACGCTGGGCCCCGCCGTGCGAACTACAGAGTGGCCAGGGCACTACTGCCCACAACAGGCCGGATATACGAATGCAACCGCGCTGACGACAGGCTTGAAAAGCGATTCCTCATCTACTTGTGGGGAGCGTCCATATACAGTTGTTAGGCTCTCCGTTAAATATATAGAGCATCTTTGACTGTGGTTCGCCATTCTTTATAAGAAGCGCTGATACCTTGAGTGAAAGACATCATCTCTCTAACCAATGCTTCATATTTCGGCCCATCTTCCCAACTCCCTGCGCGGTCACAGTTTAACTGTGGCGCCAAGCACATCTTGAAATTTGTCACTCCCTGCCCATAAGGGTACTCGTCAAAGTTCCTGCTAATAAATCTAATGAATTCACTAAGTGCGGATGTGAGTTTTTCAGTGCTTATTTTTAGTTCTGGCGTTATGAAGGAATGCCCGGCCTCATTCGCAAGCAATATAAAGGATTCAATCTTTCGATGCTCATCCCATCTGATGGCATCCTCAGTTTCGATGTAACCAATTAATCTATTCAGGTATTCTTCCGGCAATGAATCAGCCAGCGTCATGAATAATTCGCTGTCATGCTTTTGGATTTTCTGGTTATTTTCTTTGGTGTTTTGTGCAAGCAAAAATTCGTGTATGCCTGTTATGGCTAAATGATATAGAAGGCCGGACACACAAAGTGAGAAGCCCCAAGCCAGATCTGATTCACCCGTGATGGAAAATTCAAAATTCTTTTCAAGAAATTTGCTAAGAAGCAAAGTCCATATAGGCGTCGTCATTAAAGATAATCCTGCTATGACGACAATCCAGGTGAGTCTGTTATAAAACGTAGGTCTTAATATTTCTAATATTTTGATTGCTAATGAAATAAACCGATTCATCGAGATTCCATGGCTCTTGCCTAACGCTAGGTTAAGGGGCGGCCGCGAGCGTAGCTTGCGGACGTCCCAGTGAGCGAAGCGAACGACTTGAACCGCCAGTTAGGCGTGGGCTCAAGGCGGACGAAGATTAATGAGGCGACGAGGTTATTCATGATATTGCTTTTATGTGCCTTGACGCATTGTTAGGCTCTTCGCGTTAGGATTACGCTATTAGGCGTTCTAGACACTTCTTTGTAGCTCCTTAATGTTGTAAGGGCGCCGACTCCGCCAGCAGCAACTGCGATTGCGATTGCCGTATATGTTGCTGCACCTCCGAGAATTGCTACAGCAGCGGGGGCCGCAAAGGCAGATATCGCGGCACTACTACCGCCTGTCGGTATGGCGGCAATAGCAGCATATGTGGCAATGCCGATTGCAGCAAAAGCAATAGCCCATGCTACTGCTCCTGTAGCCCTTAGTTTGACGGTTTTCTTGGCGAGGTCGCCTGTTATCTCAATTGTGCTTTCTTTGTTTTTAAGTGCTTCGCCGAGCTCTTTTTCGGTGCTTACTTTTTTGGCCATGGTTATCTTCTCTGGGGTTTATACGTGATGCCTAACGTTTGGTTAAGGGGCGGGCTTTAGCCCGTCCCAGTGAGCGAAGCGAACGTTTTGAATGCTGTAATGGACGCTCCCCGCGCCACCCTTCTATAGACAGAGTGGTGTTGACTGTTCGCTGGGAGAAAGCTGATGAAACGCATAGCAGTTGATCTGGCCAAGTCCGTTTACCAAGTTGCCGAGAGTGTCCGTGCCGGCGTGGTGAGTCAGCGCAGGCGGCTGAGTCGTGAGGCGTTCGGGCGATATATACAGGAGCAGGCCGAGGCGGTCGAGTGGCTGATGGAGGCCTGTGGCACGGCGCACTACTGGGGGCGGTTGATGCAGGCCCGTGGGCACCGGGTGATGCTGCTGCATCCACGCTATGTGCGATCGTACCGGCGGCGTAACAAGACCGACCGCAACGACTGTGAGGCGATGCTCGAAGCGGCGCGCTGTGCCGGCCTGCATCCGGTGCCGGTGAAGAGCCACGAGCAGCAGCAACTGCAGCAGTTGCACGGCCTGCGCGAGACCTGGAAGAAGAGCCGCACCCAGCGCATCAACCTGCTGCGTGGCATCCTGCGCGAAGCGGGTATCGAGGCGCCAGCCAGCGCCGCGGCCTTCCTGCGCCGGGCCAACGAACTGATCGAGCGCCCGGAGCTGGAGCGCCTGCGCGGCCTGCTGCAGATCGTTCTGGGCGAGATCAATCTCTATCAGCAGTGCATGGCGGACTGCGAGCGGCAGCTTCAGCAATGGCATGCCGAGGATGAAATCGTGCGCAGGCTGGACGAGGTCAGCGGCATCGGCCTGCTCACCGCCAGCGCGCTGAAGACCGCGGTCGGCAATCCGCAGCGCTTCGCCAGCGGCCGCCAACTCAGTGCCTGGCTGGGCCTGACCCCACGCGAGTTCAGCAGCGGCAACCGGCGCAAGCTGGGCCATATCAGCTGCCAGGGCAACGTCTATGTGCGTACCTTGCTGGTCCACGGCTCCCGCGCCGCCTTGTTGGCGGCCCAGCGCTGCCAGGCCAATACGCCCGAGCGAATGACCGCGCTGCAGCGCTGGGCCACGCAAACGGCGGCGCGCATCGGCCACAACAAGGCGGCGGTGGCCTTGGCCAACAAACTGGTACGGATCTGCTGGGCGGTGTGGTGCCACGAACGACGTTTCAGTGGCGACTGGCAGAGCGTAAGGCCCGCCTGACGGCGGGGGTAATCAGGAGGGAATGAAGGGTTTCGGGTGGTTGTGGTGAGACGCGAGACTGTCGGAACAGGCGAGTCCTGCAGCGGAACAAGGCCGATAACAATCATGATCCACGTGATCGATTGAACGCTGGGCCCCCGCTGTGCGAACTACAGAGTGGCCAGGGCGATGCTGCCCATGACAGGCCGGATATACGAATGCAACCGCACTGACGACAGGCTTGAAAAGCGATTCCTCATCTACTTGTGGGGAGCGTCCATATACCACTTGTTAGGCTACTGATGACACTGTGTTCCTTGAAACCATCGCGTTGTCATTATATTTAATTGTCATGGACGTATTTTCGGGGTCGTAGAAATAATGAACAATTTCTTGAGCATTGAAATCATTTTTTGATAATGGGTGTATGGCAAATGGATTGTGATATACCTGTAAACCATCTAAGTGGGTTTCTTTATGCTCACTTCCGCTGCAAATATGGATGTCATGACCACAGACATCTATACCAGAGTAAAAGCGTTCAGAGAAAATGTCGTAGGTGTCGGACACTTTAGTTATAGATTTACCAATTTTCTCTAAACCCTCCTTAGCTAAGAATTCAACTATTCCCATTTTTCTGAGTCTGGTGGTTTTTACGAAACTTGCTGTGCCAGCTAAAGCTACTGCTTTTCCAAAAGTACCTGTCGTGGAAAAAATAACAGCGCTAATTTCTTTGTAACTATCATTAGTGAAAATTCCTAAAATAATGTCCGTGTCATTTTTATTTTTTATAGAAGCCACTGCAGTTTGTGGATCATTATGATTAACTGGAGGCTCTAGGCCATAAAGGACTCTATTCATGGCAGTATTGTTTTGGCTTTGTGATAGCTTACTATCAAATGGCGCAATCGCCAGGACAAAAGGGTTTCCCTTTACGTGCTCTAAAGACGAGTATGGATTTTTGTTTTTACCATTACCCAAGTAAAGTTGGTGTTTGTCACGTATTTTTCCAGATAGTTTTAGCGTGGAATCGTCGAGAAAACTTTCTTCGGGCATGCTTGACATGTCAAGTTTCAATGTTGGTAAAGTTGAAGGGTTAGATGTTACTGCTTCAACAGAAATATTCTTGTTATATTTGTTCTGCAAATTAAAGTCAGGGCTAGCCTTTGTATAGTCAATTTTAAACTCAAGCAGCTTAAATGCTTTATTAAGATAGATTTCCCAATAAGAAGAGTTGAAACTAGTCTGGAATTCATTGATAAATTTAACTGCTTCCCCTCGTCTCTCAAAAATCCCTTCACTCCATTCATTTATAATTTTATGAGTCTCGGCATACTCTGGTGCGTTCTTAATTTCTTTAAAGTACGGATGTAATTTATTTTCATCCAATACTGTTTCAAATAGATTGAAACTCAATTTCTACTCCAAGGGGCCTAACGTTTGGTTAAGGGGCGGGCTTTAGCCCGTCCCAGCGAGCGCAGCGAGCGATTTGAACCAATTGTTAGAGGCTCGGATGTGCGCATAATTTAAAGCACCGCTTTCCTGCTTGTAGCGCGTTGCGCGATTAACCTGGCGAAACGCAATAAATTTAATGTATCGATGCTGCTGACGAACCGCTGTAAACCCGAAAGTAGTGGAGCAATTTTACGAATGTACGCGGTGCAAAAACAAATAAGAAGAATACAAATGGTAACTCCGCCCTAACCAGCTTGGGGAAGTGGGGGTTTTTTTGAACAAAAAAGATGACGCTTTATCAAAACCCGAGTTCATGGCTTTGTTAGAGCTCATTAGCCGCCCCATATTATTACAATAGCCTTTTTGTTAGCGCCTGCCCTTTTTAGAAACTGAAACATTGAGTCGAAAAGCCAAAAATCTGGTGTGCAATTGACATTGTCAAGTAACTTTTCGAAATATGGTTTCGGTTTCTTTTCGAGTTCTTTAACAATTGAGGAGATCATGTCTTTGCCGATAAATACAACGTCAGGATCGTCATATTCATTTGGCTCTGCCCGTAGTTCACCTTGGAACAGTAAATTCAAGGGTTGTTCTTCGTTCTTCAAGGCTAATACCCAGGCAGGTATTGATTCTTCAGCATCACATGATTCACTATTCTGAATCTCGATTTCTCCTAAAGCATCATACCAATCACTTTTCGTTATCCTTCCTTCGAAGAACGATCGAGCTTCATCGTCAATTATGTAAAATGTTCCGAAACTCATAATTGCCTCTAACGATTAAGCTAAGGGGCAGGCTTTAGCCTGTCCCAGTGAGCGAAGCGAACGATTTGAGCGCCTTGTTAGGCGAAATAGATACGCCGATATGATTTACGGCATGTATATATTCCTTGCCTGCAGTGGAGACCAAGAGCGAGTGGCAGTTACCGCAGTAGTCATCTAGGGTTTCAGACGTAAATTCAAATAATAAAACTGCAGTGCTTAACTCAGATGTTGATAGTCCTTCAGATATAAGAATTTCTACAAAGCGCTTTTTCAAGGAATTTAGTGAAAGGCGCAATGGTGTAATTTGTAGATAACGTTCTGGACAAGGCTCTGGTGCAAGTAAGTCAATTAATATTGTTGTTTCTGCAAGCGACCTTGATGCTTGGCGTAGATGTGGATGCACGTACGACAGGCTGCTCACAGCATGATGTGCAATGCTGTGAGAGACACTACTTAGGCGTTTACTCGATGCCATGTCTGTTTTGCCTAACGATTGGCTAAGGGGCGGGCTTTAGCCCGTCCCAGTGAGCGAAGCGAACGATTTGAGCCGGTTGTTAGGCCTGGCCTGCCTGACACGGTAGTCCCACCAACGCAGAAAGAAAAGGCTGACGCCGCAAAGCGAAAGGGTGAGCACGGTAAGTTAATTGTTACGGTGTCTGGCATAAACCAATCCCCTTTAATAATGCCACTAACTATGCGACTTACTGGCGACGCGGTGTTGTGATTAAAACCAAGCGGAGATGAATTTCCGGAGGCTGCCTAACGTTTGGTTAAGGGGCGGGCTTTAGCCCGTCCCAGTGAGCGCAGCGAGCGATTTGAACCACTAGTTAGGTGTCATATACTGATGAATAATGTTGGGGCGTACGCAGACCAATACAAAGCGATTGTGCCTAGTATGCTTGTAGAGATGGCGAATAGCGATATTGGTTTTGATGAGAGTTTAATTGCAAGTGCACCAAGCGCTAAACATATGACTGGCAACGCTGCCCACCACTGAATAGTTTCGAAAACAAATTATGAGTAAGGCGTTTGCTGAACACCAAAGCCTGACCAGAGATTAGTAAAATAATTGGCTGTCTCGGGCTGGAAAAAAGCATAGATGAAGAATGATTGAGCAATTACAAATATGACTATGGTTACTGCGAGTACGAATTTCTTCACAATGATACCTAACGATTAAGCTAAGGGGCGGGCTTTAGCCCGTCCCGGCGAACGAAGTGAGCGATTTGAGCGCATTGTTATACGCAAACCACACTATTTCTTACTTTTGTTTTTGTATAATTTACGGGCGGATACTCACAGTGGTTTTGGAAGTACCACCACAGCAACTGTCCCTCGGCCTGTAAAATGCTTTCCCCGAACGTTGAGAAGTCACATGCCGAAATGCTAATGGGGCCGTAGTTTTCGATGATGTGCGAAAATTTTAGGAAATTTGCTTCTGATGTTGCATGACGTTTTGCGTGAGGATGATAGCGTTTATTGAAGCTAGATTTCGTTTGGCCGATATAAATTATGTTGCTTTCGCCTTTCAGGCGACTAACATTTTTCTCGCTGCGAAATAGGTAAACTATGTTCTTCGCTTTTCTTGCATGTTCCGAATCGTATACCTTGCGAAAGCTTGCTTCAGATACGCAAGTTATTTTCTCAGGGAAGTGGGTGAATAAACTTTCAATCGCAATATAAAAATTATTTTTGTCAATTGATGAGATGATTGTTTTGTTTGTCATTGTGGACTGGCGCTCTTCTTGATGTCTGCGAGAGTCTCTGCTTCACCGTCTTTAATCCACTCTATCGAGGCGAATGAGTCTTTAATTTTTACAATTCCGTCGCGAGAAAACTCTTGCTCATGACTGCTGCGATAGATGATTAAGCAGTCTAAGAGGCTTATCAGGAGATCTTTATAACCTGAGTTGTCTATCTTGTCTTGGCTGGGTTTGTCGAAAAAAATGTTGCAAAATCAAGCCGATTTTATTTACCAAGTGCCCCAAAAAAAACCTCGCCAGAAATTTCCATATCTGGAAGGCACTGACTGGTTAGCTGATTTAACCTCATACCCTCGAATTCTGGATCAAAAATTTCTTTCAAGATTGGCGACCTCTGCGAGGATTTGAATTTGTGTATAACGTTTGGTTAAGGGGCGGGCTTTAGCCCGTCCCAGTGAGCGCAGCGAACGGTTTGAATGCTGTAATGGACGCTCCCCGCGCCACGGTTCTATACCCACAACGGTGGTGACTGTGCATTGGGAGAGGTGTGATGAAACGCATAGCAGTTGATCTGGCCAAGTCCGTTTACCAAGTTGCCGAGAGTGTCCGTGCCGGCGTGGTGAGTCAGCGCAGGCGGCTGAGTCGTGAGGCGTTCGGGCGATATATACAGGAGCAGGCCGAGGCGGTCGAGTGGCTGATGGAGGCCTGTGGCACGGCGCACTACTGGGGGCGGCTGATGCAGGCCCGTGGGCACCGGGTGATGCTGCTGCATCCACGCTATGTGCGATCGTACCGGCGGCGTAACAAGACCGACCGCAACGACTGTGAGGCGATGCTCGAAGCGGCGCGCTGTGCCGGCCTGCATCCGGTGCCGGTGAAGAGCCACGAGCAGCAGCAACTGCAGCAGTTGCACGGCCTGCGCGAGACCTGGAAGAAGAGCCGCACCCAGCGTATCAACCTGCTGCGTGGCATCCTGCGCGAAGCGGGTATCGAGGCGCCAGCCAGCACCGCGGCCTTCCTGCGCCGGGCCAACGAACTGATCGAGCGCCCGGAGCTGGCGCGCCTGCGCGGCCTGCTGCAGATCGTCCTGGGTGAGATCAATCTCTATCAGCAGTGCATGGCGGACTGCGAGCGGCAGCTGCAGCAATGGCATGCCGAGGATGAAATCGTGCGCAGGCTGGACGAGGTCAGCGGCATCGGCCTGCTCACCGCCAGCGCCCTGAAGACCGCGGTCGGCAATCCGCAGCGCTTCGCCAGCGGCCGCCAACTCAGTGCCTGGCTGGGCCTGACCCCACGCGAGTTCAGCAGCGGCAACCGGCGCAAGCTGGGCCATATCAGCTGCCAGGGCAACGTCTATGTGCGTACCTTGCTGGTCCACGGCTCCCGCGCCGCCTTGTTGGCGGCCCAGCGCTGCCTGGCCAACACGCCGGAACGACTGACCGCATTACAGCGCTGGGCCACGCAAACGGCGGCGCGCATCGGCCACAACAAAGCGGCGGTGGCGTTGGCCAACAAACTGGTACGAATCTGCTGGGCGGTGTGGTGCCACGAACGACGTTTCAGCGGCAACTGGCAGAGCGTAAGGCCCGCCTGACGGCGGGAGTAACCAGGAGGGAATGAGGGTTTTCGGGTGGTTGTGGTGAGACGCGAGACTGTCGGAACAGGCGAGTCCTGCAGCGGAACAAGGCCGATAACAATCATGATCCACGTGATCGATTGAACGCTGGGCCCCCGCTGTGCGAACTACAGAGTGGCCAGGGCGATGCTGCCCATGACAGGCCGGATATACGAATGCAACCGCACTGACGACAGGCTTGAAAAGCGATTCCTCATCTACTTGTGGGGAGCGTCCATATACCATTTGTTAGCAGCGTAATATATGGTCGTTCGCGAATATGTGATTGTAGGAGCTAGCGCCTTTTAATAAGCGCAACCGCTGCCTCTGCGCGAAGCGCCATGCCAGCGATTTTGTGTGCCAGTTCGTTGTGCGATATGAAGAAATCGTTAGTTGCATTTAATTTTATGAACAAAGTATCCAGCTGTTCCGGTTGTAAAAGTAAGTAAGCAACTTCGTTGTTCTTTTGGGCAGACATGGCCAAAACTAGGAACTGTCCATTCTTCACCATTCTTCAATAGAAACATAGACCAACTACCTCTGGCTTTGTCTCTACCTGTCTGAATGCAAGTCGCCTGAGCTTCTGCTGTACCAGCCATTAAAAATTTGGTCGGATAGGCGGGCAACGTTGCAACCAGCATATACGTGAAGGCCCCCATTAAACAGCTGGACGCTGGAATAGCGAAGAGAGAATACAAAAACTGCTTATAGTTGCCTTCTTTGTATATGTTGGCTAGGTACCGGAAACCCGCAGGTTTTGAAGGTGTTCCTTTGTAGATGCTGCACATCAGAATAAGCGCAAAAAAAAATCAGCAATGATGAGTACGGGAGTACGACGTACTCTAAATCTGCCAAGGGCACATAAGGAGCTCGGGCTCCAAGAATTATTCCCCAAATCAGCACGCCAAATATTACCAAGATGTGTGCTGCTCTCTTTTCTATACTCATGAACTTTACTTATGGGCTCCAGCTGCTGCTAACGTTTGGTTAAGGGGCGGGCTTTAGCCCGTCCCAGTGAGCGAAGCGAACGACTTGAACCACTAGTTAGAGAACTTTCCACGTTGCTTTGGTTGTATAGCCTAAAGCAGCGGATAGTGTGAACAAGAATGAAAACTTAGCAATGCCAACTGCCGCGAAACTTAGCTGCGCCAAGCGGTCGTGTACCCCATGTGTTTGAGTAGCAAGCATTGCTATACCGATTAGGCAGTAAATTACACCGTAAATAGCGCCTGTTCCTGCACCGCTTTTGAGTGGCGTTTTACTAGAAAAATATCCTGCAACAAAACCTCCTGCCAGCCAAGGAAGGCTATAAATAGCCTCAAGCATAAGATTAAGGAATGGCCCTGAGAGTGGCTCGCCGAACACGGAAATAAGTACGAGCTTCAGGGTTTTTGCAATTAAATATGCGGCGACTGCTGCGGCTAAGCCAAGTGATATTGAGCTGCGTACCATGTTGTTCTCTAACGTTTGGTTAAGGGGCGGGCTTTAGCCCGTCCCAGTGAGCGAAGCGAGCGATTTGAACCATTTGTTAGAGGCATGGTGTTTATTCTGTGCATCTGTCAGGGTGCTTATCGCATAAGTAGCTTGTAAATTTTAAGAACTGCGACTTGTATAGGTTGTCGTTTGATAATTTGGAAAGTATTGGGTAGTAGAGATTTTGATGAATTACGACCGGGATTCCCCATATGGAATTTGGTGAGTGTGGTGCCGAGTTGAATACAATGATCATTATTATAAAAGGGCCAGCCAATAGTATGGCTGCGCATAATAATAGCGTTATCACTAGTGTTCTGGCCCTTCTGGTTGGCAGCATGGTTATGCTCTGCCTCTAACGATTAAGCTAAGGGGCCGGCTTTAGCCGGTCCCAGTGAGCGGAGCGAACGATTTGAGCGCATTGTTAGGTGCGTTATCGACGAAGCAGCGCTGTGTGATTGTGAAGATGCACGGAGTTACTCCCAAAGTTTCCAGCCAACGTATATGAAAGGAGCAGCGGCATAAAGCCCAGTAATTACAGCGGATAAGATTGATGGCCTGAATGAAGGCAAGCCACTTTTTACAAATTGCAGAAACACAATGAACGGCCAAAAAATGCAAATGGTGATTGCGACGCTGGGGCTTTTTACCAGCGGTGGGGTCAAATCAAATGCGCCGAATGTAACAGCCAGCGTGAAATAAACAATTGCTGCGAAGATAACTACCCAGCCTTGCGGCGTGGTAATTAGTGGCCCCCGAAGCAGCGCCGTTACAGATTGTGCGGAATAGTCCATAAGCACCTAACTAAAATTAGGCACCAAACGGTGCGTTTAAACGCACCATTTGGTGGATAACGTTCTGGGAGGGGGGAGCCTGAAGGGCTCTGGCGCGCGCCTTGGGCGGGGGGCGTTTGGGCGCGGGGGTGTTATGCACCATCGGGACAATTCCATTTGCGAGGGGCCGAAGAGGCGTCGAGATTAGCGCGTGCCGGGGACGGGAAACAATATGGTCGGTGATGACCAATTGGTTCTGGCAGCTGTACTGCGCGTGGGCAAATCGGCAGTTGGTAACAGGCAACGCGGCGGTATGGGCGAAGTCGATTCGGTGCGGTGGTCAGTTTTGCTGGGCGGGCGGTGCGTTAGCTGCCTGCTCGCATGTGGCGCTAACTCTAAAAAGGGGCGGCCATTGGCCGCCCTAAGGACATCCCTGGAGGGGAGGGTTCATTTGATCTGGATGCGCTCGAGCAGGTAGGCCTTGGCACTCGGGTCGCCGACCCGGGCGGCTTCGTCGGCCAGGCGCAGAGCGCGTTCCAGGTCCTTGCTGGCCAGCGCGGCGTCGATCGCCTGGCGGTAGTAGGCCTGGGTTTCCGGCAGCACCGCCGGTGCCGGCACGCTGGGCAGTTCGTTGCCCATTTCACGACCGATGCTGCGCGGCGGCACGTAGCTGTTGGCCTGCTGGCCGGCGCTGCCGTCTTCGATCAGCACCATCTTGATGACGCCCTCGGGCACGTGCAGGGCCACCGGGTCGGGGATGTTCGGCGGCTGGGTGCCGCGCGCCTTGGCATAGGCCTTGGCCGGGTGCTCCATGAGCGTCTTGCCGGCCAGCTGGGCGTCGCTGGTGTAGAGGATCAGGTAGCTTTCGTTGCCGGGGTTGTCCAGGTACAGCCGGTCGACCCGCAGCCGGGCGTCCAGGCTGTCGCCCTTGAGGCCCTGGGCGGGCACGTAGGTGAAGTCGTCGGCGCCGAGCAGGCGGGTGACGCGGAACTGGCTGTCGAGCAGCATGGCGTTGGGCGCCAGCACGGTGTCGCCGGCCTGGCTGTACAGGCGGATTTCGAAGGAGCGGCTGTTGTGCGGCAGGGCGAAGGCGCGGAAGAAGCTCTTGCCGCTGTCGAATTGAAAGGCCGGTGCGTGACGGTCGATCTGCACGCTGGCGGAAAAGTCGGGGCCGATAGGGGTATAGGGCAGCTCGCGCAGGCTGGCGCAGCAGAGCGGTGCGGCGGCCAGGGCGGCGAGGGCCGCGCCCTGGCTGGTGGCGATGGGGGCGGGCGTCTGGGCGAAGGCGTCGACCCGGCGCAGGGCGTCGTTGCTGCAGCCTGTCAGCAGCACACCGAGCAGGGCGAGGCCGGTTGTCTTGATGTACGGCATGGTTGTTCCTCTTATTGTGTTCATGCCTGCGAGTCCTGTTCACGCTGGGCCGCGCGCGATTGTGCGAGCCGCGTGGGGCGGACTCCTGGAAAAAGGGCCCCGGCCTGTTGCAGGTCCGGGGCAAAGCCATTGGAGCAGCGTTGTTGCGGATGGAACCTGCCCGGATGCAACGGGCAGTCAGCGGCTTACCACCAGGCTTCGGCCTGTACGCCGAAGGTCAGGCCGTTGTCGTCGCCCATTTCCACCGACTCGCTGGCGGCGTTGTATTTGTCGCCGTCCCACATCGCGTAGGTGGCGAACACGCGGATCTGCGGGCGCGCCCAGAAGCTGCGGCCGGCCGACCACTGCTGGGCCAGGGTGATCTTTTTCAGGTCGACGGTGTCGGCGCCGTCGGCTTGCGGGTTGACGCGGTCGTAGCCGAACTCCAGGGCGGTGCTCATGACGTTGTCCCACTTGTACACGGGGCGCACGCCGAAGGAGAACCACTGCTGCCCGGAGTCGTTGTCGAAGTCTTTGTTCTCGTAGATCTGCACGTACATCATTTCGATGTTGTCGCTCAGGCCGACCACGCCCTGGTTGACCAGGCGCTGCATGTCGCCGTTGCTGTTGCCGGTGGTGTTGCGCCCGGTGCCGCCGATGATGCCGTCGGTACCGTATTGCAGGGCCAGCTTGTTGAAGCCGCCGAACCAGTTGCCCTGGGTGTGCTCGACGGTGATCAGGTGGCCCTTCTGGTCGCGATAGCCCGGGTCCTTTTCCTGCTCGTCGGTGAGGTTGGCCTTGCCGTAGTCGTAGCCGAACTCCAGCTTGCCGTCGGTGTTGAAGTCGATGTCGTTCAGGCGCAGGTCGAGGGTGTCGTTGGCCACGTTGGTGCCGGTGCCGGCGCCGTTGTATACCCAGGTGCCATCGGTGTTGCGCATCCAGGCGATGTGGGCCTTGGCGAAGCCCAGGTCGATGTTCTCGATGCCGGCGCCGGGGCCGGAGACATCCCAGTAGTAGTAATCGTTGATGTGCACGTCGTGGCGCTGGTAGTAGCGCTTGCCCGCCCACAGGGTGGAGCCGGGCAGCATGCTGAGGACGTTCTTGCCCTGCACGTTGAACTGGCGGATCGAGCTGGTGCCGTTGGCGTAGGGGTTGTCGCCGTTGCCGCCCTTGCTGTCGGTGGCTTCCCAGTCGTTCGCCTGGTTCGACTTGTAGGCAATCATGCTGTCGACGTAGAAGCTCTGCTCGCCTTCCTTCCACACTTCCTGACCCAGGCCGATCTCGGCGTAGGTTTCGCACTCGTTGCCCAGGCGGTACTTGGCCGGCGCGCCGGCGGCCTGGAAGCACGCCTGGTCGCCGCCACCGCCGGTGGCGCCGATGCCGGAGCGCAGGTAGCCGTGGAAGTCGACGGCCATGGCCGGGCTGGCCAGCAGCAGGGCGGCGACCAGGGCGCTGGGGCGGAACAGCGGGGCAGGGTGGATCTTGTTCATCGTGGGGACCTTTTGTTGTTGTTGGATTCGAGGTGGCCGCTGGTTGGCGAAGCCGTTGCCAGGGCCGGGGCCATGGGCTGCTGCACGACCGGGTAGGGGCAGATGAACCGGTGGCGGCTGTCGGCAAGCGTCCGCCAAGGCCGGTTGGGCCACATCCTCCCGGCGATTTTTTTTCCAGGCTGAGGGGCTGGGCGTAGTGGGGCGTAGGTGCCGGGGAGGGCGGGGCGGAGGTAGCCATGGGCGGTCTACGCCTGCGGCCTACGCCGCAAAAAAACGCCGGGGGGAGGTAGGAGGCGCCGCCCAGGGACGGCAGGCTGCGACAGTCGGGTGGACCCTCGGGGCCGCCGGTCTATCCATCCGGGGGCGGCCCCCCGAAGTCGGATGCTCAGAACAATGACAACAAGGAGCTTTACGATGAACCGATACCTGCGAATCGCCGGTCTGACCCTGGCCCTGACGCCCCTGGCCTACCCCTGGGGCAACCTGCTGCACGCGGCGGACGCCAGCGGCAAGTCGCCGAACGGGGTGCGCTACCACGGCGGCGACGAGATCATCCTCCAGGGCTTTCACTGGAACGTGGTGAGAACCGCCCCCAACACCTGGTACAGCACCCTCGCCAGCAAGGCCCCGAGCATCGCCGCCGACGGTTTCACCGCGGTGTGGATGCCGGTGCCCTGGCGCGATTTCTCCAGCTGGAGCAACCCGGGCGATGGCACCTCGGGGGGCGGCGAAGGCTACTTCTGGCATGACTTCAACAAGAACGGCCGCTATGGCGGCGACAGCCAGCTCAAGCAGGCGGCCAACGCGCTGAACGGCGCCGGGGTCAAGCCGGTTTACGATGTGGTACCCAACCACATGAACCGTGGCTACCCCAACAAGGAGATCAACCTGCCGGCCGGCCAGGGCCTGTGGCGCAACGACTGCGTCGACCCCGGCAACTACCCCAACGATTGCGACGACGGCGACCGCTTCGTCGGCGGTGAGGCCGACCTCAACACCGCCCATGCGCAGAACTACGCCATGTTCCAGCAGGAGTTCAGCAACCTGCGCAGCAACTACGGCGCCGGCGGTCTGCGCTTCGACTTCGTCCGCGGCTATGCCGGCGAGCGGGTCAACAGCTGGATGAGCGCCGCCCAGGACAACGCTTTCTGCGTCGGGGAGCTGTGGAAGGCGCCGGGCGAATACCCGAGCTGGGATTGGCGCAACGGCGCCAGTTGGCAGCAGGTGATCAAGGACTGGTCCGACCGCGCCAAGTGCACGGTGTTCGACTTCGCCCTCAAGGAACGCATGCAGAACGGCAGCATCGCCGACTGGCGCCATGGCCTCAACGGCAACCCCGATGCGCGCTGGCGCGAGGTGGCGGTGACCTTTGTCGACAACCACGATACCGGCTACTCGCCCGGCCCCAACGGCGGCCAGCACCATTGGCCGCTGCCCGACGCCAAGCTCAAGCAGGCCTACGCCTATATCCTCAGCAGCCCCGGCACGCCGGTGGTGTACTGGCCGCACATGTACGACTGGGGCCATGGCGACTTTATCCGCCAGCTGATCCAGATCCGCCGCGCGGCGGGGGTCAAGGCGGCGTCGGCGATCCAGTTCCACAGCAGCTATTCGGGGCTGGTGGCCACAGTGACCGGCGAGCAGCAGCAACTGGTGATCGCCCTGGGCTCCAACCTGAGCAACCCCAACCAGGTGGCCGGCGGCAGCTTCACCCAGGCGCTGAATGTCGATAACGGCCAGGTGCGCATCTGGCGCAGCGGCAGCACCGGCGGCGGCCAGGTGAATGTCAATTTCCGCTGCGACAACGGCGTCACCCAGTTGGGCGACAGCGTCTATGCGGTCGGCAGCAGCGCCGAGCTGGGCAGCTGGAACTCGGCCAATGCCGTGCGCCTCACCGACACCAGCGCCTACCCGACGTGGAAAGGGGTGATCCGCCTGCCGGCGCAGCAGAGCCTGGAGTGGAAATGCATCATCCGCAGCGAGAGCAACCCGACCCAGGTCAAGACCTGGCAACCGGGCGCCAATAACCGCCTGACCAGCGCCGAGGGCGTAATCAGCATCGGTCGCTTCTGACGGCTATGACGGCCCTGGTGCGCATGGCGCACCCTACGTGCGTGCGCCAGCTGCTGTGGTTAAGGGTGGCCGTAGGGTGCGCCGCGCGCACCAGGTTCTATCCTGATCGAGCGATTCGTATCAGGAGACAGGGAATGTCCAACTACCGTCGTGCCCGGGAGACCGGTGCCTGCTATTTCTTCACCCTGGTGACCCATAAGCGCCAGCCTGTGCTGACCCAGCCCAGGCTGCGTGAAGCCTTGCGCCTGGCCATCGAACAGGTACGCCAGGGGCACCCCTTCAACATCCATGGTTGGGTGCTGCTGCCCGACCACCTGCACTGCCTCTGGCAACTGCCCGAAGGTGACGCCGATTTTGCTGTGCGCTGGTCGAAGATCAAGCGCCTGACCAGCCAGGCAGTGCCCGAGCTGTCGGCCAGCATCGGCTTTAGCCGCAGCCTGCGTCGTGAATCCGGACTGTGGCAGCGGCGCTTCTGGGAACACCGCATCCGCGATGAGCGGGACTATCGCCAGCATCTGGATTACCTGCACTGGAACCCGGTGCGTCATGGCCTGGTCGCGCGGGTTGGCGACTGGCCCTGGTCGAGCTACCACCGCCTGGTGCGGGATGGCGTGTATCCGGCGGATTGGGGCGGCGCCGGGGAGGTGCAGGGAGGGTTCGGCGAGTGAGCCGGTGCATCCCATTTCCGCGTGGCCGTGTAAGCCAGGTGGTGCGCGAGGCGCACCCTACGGGGGTAGAGGTGCCTGCCCGGTAGGGTGCGCCGCGCGCACCGGCATCAACCGCCGACCTGCCAGGTGCTGGCCTGCTGGCGGGCCAGGCGCAGTTGCTCGCGAAAGTCCTCGCCGGCGCCTGGCGTCTCCAGGACTTGCAGACGCCGCAGGTCTGCCTGGCGTTGGTGCAGGGCGCTTTCCAGCCAGTCGATACGGGCCAGGGTCAGCGGCGTGCAGGTCTGGCCGCCGAGGTCGTCGTGCAGGTCCAGCCAGTGGGAACGCCAGGCTTCCTCCAGGTACAGGTCTTCCAGGTCGCCCTGCAGCGCCCGTTGCCAGCCTGCGCAGATGGCCGCCAGCCAATCCAGCACCACCGGGCTGGCGCCCCGTTGCGCCAGGTCCATCTGCAGCTGCCGGTAGGTGTCCAGGGTGATCTGCTTCTCCAGGCGCAGGGCGGCCAGGGCCCGGGTTTCCGACTGTCGCTCCAGGGTCATCAGGTGGGCGAAATAGTGGCGCGTCTCGAAGCGCTCGGCGCCATGGAACTGGGGGGTAGCCGTGCCGTTGCTGTTGAAGTGCCGCAGCGGGTCGAAGCGGTACATGTAGCCGAAGTCGAACAGGCGAATCCGGCCGTCGTCGAGGATGTTGCCCGGGCACAGGTCCCACTCGAACAGGCCCTCCAGCAGCAGCGCGCGCAGGCAGTCGAACAGCTGCAACAGGCGCCGCTCCGTCCAGTCCTGCACCGGTTTCCCGGCGATCCAGGGCGACAGCAGCACACCACGGCGGTAGCTGGCGTACTGGGTGTCGACCAGGGCGGCGAAGCGCTCAAAGCCGCCGGGGCCGGCCTTTAGCCGCTGGATGTCGGCGCGGTGTTGCAGCTCGTTGAGAAAGGAGGTCTGGCCGTCGACGTTCTGCACCTTGCAGCGCTGGCGGGCGCGCTTGAGGGTCCAGTGGCGATCGCCGGCTTCGATGCGATAGACCTCGGCGGTCAGGCCGGCGCTGAAGTGCTGGCGTACCCAGGGGCTGTCGGCGTCGGTGATAACCAGTTGCTCGAGGGGCAGGGGGCAGTCGGCGGCGCTGCCGATCTCAAGTTCCGCGCCGCTGGCGGCGAAGGCCAGTTGTTGCTGGTGGCGTTGTTGTTCGGCGGTCATCTGGGCACCTGTTGCGGGAAATGGCTGGTGCGCGGGGCGCACCCTAGGGTGGTGTTGGGATTGGTGCGCATGGCGCACCCTACGGGGTGTTTTCTGTAGGGTGCGCCATGCGCACCACGGGTTTAGGGGCCCTGCACAACTACCACCTTGTCGGCGCCGAGCTGGCGGCTGAAGGCGTAGGCCTGGCCGGGCAGGCGCTGGTGGCGGCCGGCGCCGATGGCCGGGTGACGGGCGCGAAACTGTCCGAGCAGCTGCCAGTGGCGAATCAGCGCGGCGATCTCGGGCTGCTCGTGCTCGCTCCAGTTCATCGCCGAGCGGGTGCCCTGTTGCGGGTCCGAACCGCTGGGGCCGAGGCGCCGCGCGCTTTCATCGCCGTAGTAGAGCTGCACCGCGCCGGGGCTCAGCAGCAGGGCCGAGGCTAGGCCGCGCTGGCGCGCCAGGCTGTGCCCCTGACTGGCGAAGAACAGCGAGGTGTCGTGGGACGAGGCGTAGCTCATGAAGTTGTGCGCCGGGTTGTCGGACAGCAAGGCAGCGTAGTCGCGGTAGGTGCTGTCGGCCTGGGCCAGGCACTCGCTGGCCGGGCCGGCGCTGTCGTGCTGGAAGGCGAAGTTGATCAGACCGTCGAAGCCGTTGGCCTGGTAGCTGTTGGGTTGCGGGCCGTGGCCGAACACCTCGCCGACCATCCAGAACGGCGTGCCGCTCATGGGGTCGTGCGGGTTGTTGGCGGACCACTCGGCGCGCGCCTGGTCGGCGGCGCGGCGCAGTTCGGCCCAACTGGCCAAGTCGACATGCTTGACGGTGTCGGCGCGAAAGCCGTCGACGCCGAACTCGCGCACCCAGAAGCTCAGCCATTCGGCCAGGTAGTCGCGCACCCGGTAGCCTGCGCGCTCGACCGCGCGGGTCGGCTGCTTGCGTTTGAGGAAGGCGGGTAGGGCGACCGCCTGCTGGCTGTCGGTCTTGAAGTCCGGGAGGAAGGCCAGCGAGCCCTTGAGCGGGTCGGCCAGCACGCTGGGCGGGCTGTCGTAGTCGGCGATGCCGGCGCGCACCCAGTCCTTGCCCCACCAGGCGGCCCAGTTCGGGTGCTGGTAGTCGATCAGGTTGTGGTAGGCGTGCAGGTTCTCGAAGGGCTCGGGGCGCCAGGCGCTCCAGTCATTGGGCAGGAACTTGCTCATGCCGCCGCGCAGGGCGCCGAAGTCAAGCGCCTGCATGTCGGCCAGGGTCGAGTAGCCGGGATGGTTGAGCACCACGTCGAACAGCACGCGGATGCCGCGGGCGTGGGCCTGCCGGATCAGCTCGCGCAGCTCGTCCTCGCGGCCCATGTTGGCGTCCAGCTGGGTGTAGTCCAGGGCGTAATAGCCGTGATAGGCGTAGTGGCGGAAGTCGCCTTGATCGCCGCCGCCGACCCAGCCGTGGATCTGTTCATAGGGCGCGCTGAGCCACAGGGCGCTGACTCCGAGCTGCTGCAGGTAGTCGAGTTTGCCGGTCAGGCCCTTGAGGTCTCCGCCATGGAAGGTGCCGATCTCCTGCTCGCCGTCCGGCTGGCGGCCGTAGCTGCGGTCGTTGCCGGGGTCGCCGTTGGCGAAGCGGTCGGTGAGGACGAAGTAGACCGTGGCGTTGCGCCAGTCATGGGAAGCCGGCGCATCCGCTTCGGCCGCCTCCAGTAGCAACAGGCCGCCGCTCTGGGCCGAAGGCTTCAGGCTGACCCGGCCATGCTCGACCCGGGCCTGCTGGCCGCTGTAGGCGTCGCGCAGCAGCTGGCCATCGGCGAACACCCGGCTGACATCGACCTCCAGGGCTTCGCCCTGCCAGCTCGCGCAGCGGGTCGGGCGGGCGGCCTGCTTGACCGGCAGCAGGCGTAGACTCGGCGCGTCGCCGCCCTGGAACAGCAGGCGGTAGCGACCGGCAGTCGCCAGCGTCAGGCTCAAGTGGCTGTCTTCGCGCCAGGGGTGGCGCTGGTACGGCGCCAGCGCCTGGGCGGCGGCGCTGCCGGCAGGCCCTTGTAGCACCAGCAGGCCGGGGGCCAGCTCCAGTTCACTGCTGAAGCGTTGCCGGCCATCCGTCTGCCAGTCCAGCGCCACGGCTTGCTGGTCCAGCCAGGCCTGGACCGGCGGCGCGGCGAGGGCGACGCGCCCCGGCAGCAGAAGGATCGTCAACACGAACAGCCATCGATAAGGGGACACTGAGGGGCGCATGGGGGCTCTCCGGGGTCGGGGGAAACCCCATTGAAGCGACTGGCTGTGCGCTGCGACAGGCGCAGAAAGGGCAGGGATGGGTCGATTTTTATCGCGGTGGTGGCAGACTACGCCCCCATTGCTACGCCCTGCTCGAGTCGATCCGGGGAGGATGTGGGCTGGGCTTTTCTGGTCGAGGATGCAGGGGCTGCTCGACCGGTCCATGGCAGGCAGCGGATGTGGATTAACTATAAGAAGCCACGAGGAAATCACGCATGAACAAGAAGCTGTTTGGCGCCGCCGCGAT
The DNA here is from genome assembly GCF_013388395.1 of Pseudomonas sp. LPB0260. Classification (NCBI taxonomy): domain Bacteria; kingdom Pseudomonadati; phylum Pseudomonadota; class Gammaproteobacteria; order Pseudomonadales; family Pseudomonadaceae; genus Pseudomonas; species Pseudomonas sp. LPB0260. The sequence goes on from NZ_CP058247.1 coordinate 3,325,073, forward strand.
CGGCCTGGCCGCCACCCTGGGTCTGCCTTTGACGAGCCAGGCGGCCATCGAGGAAGGCAAGCTGGTCATCTGGATCAATGGCGACAAGGGCTACAAGGGTCTGGCCGAGGTCGGCGAGCGTTTCACCGCGGACACCGGGATCAAGGTCGAGGTGGCCCATCCGGACAGCGCCACCGACAAGTTCCAGCAGGCCGCCGCCACCGGCAATGGTCCGGATATCTTCATCTGGGCCCACGACCGTTTCGGTGAGTGGGCACAGAGCGGCCTGATCTCGCCGATCAACCCCAGTGCCAAGACCCGCGCCGAGAGCGAGGACTTCGCCTGGCAGGCGGTGACCTACGACGGCAAGCTGTGGGGCTACCCGATCGCCGTGGAGGCCACCGGGCTGATCTACAACAAGGCCCTGGTCAAGACCCCGCCCGCGAGCTTCGACGAGGTCATGGCGCTCAACGAGGAGCTGGCCAAAGACGGCAAGCGCGCCATCCTCTGGGACTACAACAACACCTACTTCACCTGGCCGCTGCTGGCGGCCAACGGCGGTTACGTGTTCGCCGAAGCCGACGGTGGCTTCGACGTGAGCAAGACCGGAGTCAACTCGGCCGGCGCCAAGCAGGGCGCCGCCACCCTCAAGGCGCTGATCGACCAGGGCGTGATGCCCAAGGGCGCCGACTACAGCGTGGCCGAGGCGGCGTTCAACAAGGGCGAATCGGCCATGTTCATCAGCGGCCCCTGGGCCTGGTCGAACATCAAGAAGAGCGGCATCGACTTCGGCGTGGCGCCGATCCCGGCGGTCGGCAGCGAGCCGAGCAAGCCGTTCAGCGGGGTGATGGCCGCGACCCTGAACGCCGCCAGCCCGAACCAGGCCCTGGCCGTGGAGTTCCTCGAGAGCTACCTGCTGCAGGTCGAGGGCCTGAGGACGGTGAATGCCGACGTGCCGCTGGGCGCGGTGACCCACAAGGCCTATATGGCCGAGCTGGCCAGTGACCCGCTGATCAAGGCGACCTTCGACAACGCCGCCATGGGTCGGCCGATGCCCAACGTGCCGGAGATGGGCGCGTTTTGGTCGGCCATGGCGCCAGCCCTGACCAACATCACCTCGGGCCGCCAGAGCGTGGATGCCGCCCTCGACGACGCCGCCAAGCGCATCGCCAAGTGAAACCCAGCCGCCACCGACGCCAGGCGTCGGTGGCGGACCTGCCTGAGGCTATAAGTAGATGTCAGCCCTTAACGAGCCTGCCGACCTGGCCGGTCTGCCCATGACCAAGAGTCTCACCCCGCCCTCGCTGCGCAAGGCCCTGCGCTGGTCGGTCTGGAGCCTGTTCAACGCCCTGGCGCTGTACCTGGTGGTGGCGCTGTATGCCCAGCAGCAGCTGGCTTTCGCCCTGCTCGGCCTGGTGGTCACCGGCATCGCCAGCTATGTGTTCATCAGCCGCCGTACCTACGCCCACCGCTATATCTATCCGTCGCTGGCCGGGATGCTGGTGTTCGTGATCTTCCCGCTGCTGTACACGGTCGGCATCGGCTTTACCAATTACAGCGCGAGCAACCTGCTGAGTTTCGAGCAGGTCCAGCGCTACCACCTGAATCAGACCTACCTGGCCGGCGAACGCTATGCCTTCGCCCTGCACCGCGATGCGGCCGGCGAGCTGCGCCTGCGGGTCGACCGGGGCGAACGGGGCGTGTTCGTCTCGCCGCCTCTGCTGGGCGACCCGGCCGTGCGTTCGCCGCTGCCGTTGCAGCCCGCCGAGGCTGAAGCACTGGGCGAGGCACTGCCGCTGCGCGAGGTGATCCAGCGCCGGGCCGAACTGGAGCAGTGGGCGCTGCGCGATGCTGAGGGCGAACTGCTGCGCCTGTACGGCCTGCGCGAGGTGGCGGCGGTCAAGCCGCTGTTCCGCCTGCTGGAGGGCGGTGACCTGCTCAATACCCGCAGTTCCGAGCGGCTTACCGCCGACCACGACAGCGGCTTCTATGTCGACAGCCACGGCAACAGGGTGGCGCCGGGCTTCACCGTGTATGCCGGCTGGAGCAACTTCGCCAGGGTGCTGGGCGATCCGAGCATCCGCGGTCCCTTCCTGGAAATCTTCGTCTGGACGGTGGTGTTCGCCGCCGGCACCGTGCTCTTCACCCTGATGCTTGGGCTGCTGCTGGCCAGCCTGCTGCAGTGGGACCTGGTGCGTGGCAAGCCGTTCTACCGGGTCATGCTGATCCTGCCCTACGCGGTGCCGGCCTTCATCTCGATCCTGGTGTTCCGCGGCCTGTTCAACCAGAACTTCGGCGAGATCAACCTGCTGCTCGACAGCCTGTTCGGCGTGCGCCCGGACTGGTTCAGCGACCCGACCCTGGCGCGCGGGATGATCCTGCTGGTCAACACCTGGCTCGGCTACCCCTACATGCTGCTGCTGAGCATGGGCCTGCTGCAGGCGATCCCCCGCGACCTCTACGAGGCCTCGGCGATGGACGGCGCCACGCCGCTGGACAACCTGCTGAAGATCACCCTGCCGCTGCTGATCAAGCCGCTGGCGCCGCTGCTGATCGCCAGCTTCGCCTTCAACTTCAACAACTTCGTGCTGATCACCCTGCTCACCCGCGGCGGCCCGGACATCATCGGCGCCACCACGCCGGCCGGCACCACGGACCTGTTGGTCAGCTACACCTACCGCATCGCGTTCCAGGATTCCGGACAGAACTTCGCCCTGGCGGCGGCCATCGCCACCCTGATCTTCCTGGTGGTCGGCGGCATGTCCTGGCTCAACCTGAAACTGTCGAAAGTCAAAGTCTGAGGAATCACCCCATGGCGATGGTGCAACCCAAATCCGTGAAATACCGCCTGTGGCTGACTCATGCCGGGCTGCTCGGCTTTATCGGCCTGATCCTCTTCCCGCTGCTGATGGTGGTGTCGATTTCCTTTCGCGAGGGCAACTTCGCCACCGGCAGCCTGCTGCCGGACAACCCGACCCTGGAGCACTGGTCGCTGGCCCTGGGCATTCCCTATACCCAGGCCGACGGCAGCGTGGTCAACCCGCCGTTCCCGGTGCTGACCTGGCTGTGGAACTCGCTGAAGATCGCCTTTATCAGCTCGCTGCTGATCCTCATGCTGTCGACCACCAGCGCCTACGCCTTCGCGCGCATGCGCTTCGCCGGCAAGGGACCGATCCTCAAGGGCATGCTGATCTTCCAGATGTTCCCGCCGGTGCTGTCGCTGGTGGCCATCTACGCCCTGTTCGACCAGCTCGGCCAGCACGCCAGCTGGTTGGGGGTGAACAGCCATGGCGCGGTGATCGTCGCCTCCCTGGGCGGCATGGCCCTGCACATCTGGACCATCAAGGGCTACTTCGAAAGCATCGACGCCTCCCTGGAAGAGGCCGCCATAGTCGATGGCGCCACCACCTGGCAGGCCTTCCTGTACATCCTGTTGCCGATGAGCGTGCCGATCCTCGCGGTGGTGTTCATCCTGGCCTTTATCACCAGCATCACCGAATACCCGATCGCCTCGGTGCTGCTGATGGACGTGGACAAGCTGACCCTGTCGGTCGGCGCCCAGCAGTACCTCTACGAGCAGAACTACCTGTGGGGCGACTTCGCCGCCGCGGCGGTGCTCTCCGGGCTGCCGATCACCGCGGTGTTTCTCTACTGCCAGAAGTGGATAGTCGGCGGCCTGACCGCCGGTGGCGTGAAGGGGTAGGGTGCGCCCTGCGCACCAGGGGGCCTGCATCGAAGCCCGCTTGTGACGTTCGGGTTGCGCTGCTGCCGTTTATTGGTGCGCGCGGCGCACCCTACGGGCGCCGGTGTATCGGGACTGGGTAGGGTGCGCCCTGCGCACCAGGGCCTGCATCGAAGGCCGCTTGTGGCGTTCGGGTTGCGCTGCTGCCGTTATTGGTGCGCGCGGCGCACCCTACGGGTTGACCGCGAGCGGCGTCGGGTAGGGTGCGCCCTGCGCACCATGGTGATGGCCGTCGCTGGGGCATAAGGTTTTTGCCCTATAGCGCAGACGCAAGCCTGCAACTTGGTTAGATTTCGACGCTACCCGAACAACCATAACTAACGGGAGACGTTTATGAATGCCTTGGCCTCGACGCCCATGCTGCAACCCCTGCCGCTGATTCCGGCCAAGTTCGCCGCGCCGGCAGTCCATCGCGGCCTGCTCGCCCGGCCACGTTTCGATGAGTGGTTGCAGCGCCTGCCCCAGGTGCGCTTGGCCGTGCTGCAGGCGCCCAGCGGGTTCGGCAAGACGGTGCTGGCCAGCCAGTGGGCCCAGGACTTCCTCGGCGCCGTGGCCTGGCTCAACCTCGACGGCAACGACAACCAGCCCCGGCAGTTCGGCCGCTACCTGGTCAACGCCCTGGATCGGCAGCTCGAGGCCGGTTGCCCGCAAGCCGTGGCCCGCGCCGAACTGGGTGAGGAGGGGCCGGAGAGCCTGCTCACCCGCCTGCTCGCCGAACTGCCGGCCGAGCACGCGCCGCTGCTGCTGGTGCTCGATGGTTTCGAGCAGTTGCGCAACGCCGAGGTGATCCAGGCGCTGCGCTTCTTCCTGCGCAACATGCCGGAGTGGTTGACCCTGCTGGTGTGCAGCCGCGGCCTGCCCGACCTGGGTGTCGCCGAATGGCGGGTCAAGCAGCAGCTGCTGGCCGTCGACGCCGTGCAGCTGGCCTTCGAGCACGACGAGGTGCAGAGCCTGCTGGAGCTGGGACTGCCGTTTGCCATCAACCGCGAGCAGATCGAGCGCCTCAACCGGCGTATCGGCGGCTGGCCCTGCGCCTTGCAGCTGGCCGTGCAGGAAGTGCAGACCGGGCGCGGCATGGACCTGTTCCTGGAAAGCCTGCAGCTCGGCCACCCCTATATCCGCGACTACCTGCGCGAGCAGGTGCTCGCCGGCCTGGGCGAGGCGACCCAGGACTTCCTCTATTCCACCTGCCTGCTGGAGCGCTTCAGCGCGGCCCTGGCCGATCGCCTGACCGCCACCTGCAACGGCCGCGAGATGCTCGAACAGCTGGAGCGCAGCGGGCTGTTCATCCAGCCGGTCGATGGCCTGCGTCAGTGGTTCGCCTACCATCCGCTGTTCGCCAGCTTCCTCAAGGGCGAGCTGCGCACCCACCAGGCGCCGCGCATCGCCGAGTTGCACCTGCGCGCCGCCGAGGCGCTGCTGGAGGAGCGGATGGCGGAGGAGGCGGCCGAGCACGCGGTGCTGGCCAACCACCCGCAGCGGGTCGAAGAGATACTCGTCAACCACGGTCGCCAGTTCTACCGCCAGGGGCGCCTGGAACTGCTGCAGCAATGCCTGCAGGTGCTGCCGGAAAACCGCGTCGCCGAGTCGCCGCTGTTCACCCTGCTGCAGGCCTGGTCATCGCAGAACCAGTACCAGTGTGATCAGGTCGAGCGCTGGCTGCAGGCCGGCGAGGCGGCGCAGAAGGGCCAGTACAGCCCCGAGCAATGGGTGCGCATCGAGGCCGACTTCAAGGCCGTGCGCGCCCAGGTGGCGATCAACCAGGGCAACCAGCAGCAGGCCATGGCCCTGGCCCGCGAGGCCCTGGCCTTCGAGCCGCTGACGATGCGCACCTCCAAGGTCGCGGCGATGTCGGTGCTGGCCGAGGCGCACTTCGTCCAGGGCGACCTGCAGCAGGCCCAGCAACTGCACGAGGACACCGTGCGCCGTGCGCAGCAGATCAATGCCGCGCACCCGGTGCTGTGGAGCCTCGGCCAGCTGTCGGAAATCGCCATCGCCCAGGGCCACCTGCAGAAGGCCTACAACCTGCAGGAGCGGGCGCTGCAATACATCGAGCAGGAAAAGCTGCCGTTGACCCCGATCATGGAGTTCATCCACCGGGTGCGCGGCCAGGTGCTGCTCGAATGGCACCACCTGGATGCGGTCGAACAGTGCGCCCTGCAGGGCCTGGAGCTGCTCGACCGGGTCGGCGACCACTGGTTCCTGCAGTGCTACGTGCTGCTGGCCCGGGTCGCCCACGCCCGCGGCCAGCAGAGCGTCTGCGCCGACTATGTCGGCAAGCTCAAGAGCCTGCTGGCGGCCGACGACTACCACATCGACTGGCAGGCCAATGCCCACGGGGTGATGCTCAGCTACTGGGAATCCACCGAGGACAAGGACAGCATCCGCCAGTGGCTGAGCACCGCGCCGCCGCTCAAGCCCGGCGCCAACCACTTCGCCCAGGGCAACGCGCGCAACCATGTACTGGCCTACCTGGCGCTGAACCAGGCCGAGCGCGGCTTGCCAATCCTGCGCCAGCTGCAGATCGACGCCGAGCGCCACCAGCTGGTGATGGACCAGAACCGCAACCACATCCTCCAGGCCATGCTCTACTGGCAACGCGAGGAGCGCCAGAGCAGTCTCGATCACCTGCATAAGGCCATGACCCTGGCCAGCGGCACCGGCGCCATCGGCAGTTTCCTGCGCCTGGGCAAACCGCTGATCGCCATGCTCAAGAGCCTGCAGCACGAACGCCAGCTCGACGAGCTGGAGCGCCAGCGCGCCGACCGCCTGATCCAGCTGGCCCAGCAGCAGCGCGACTTCAGCCGGGCGATCCGCATCACCCTCGACGAGGCGGTGATCCAGGACATCATCAACCGCCCGGATGTGCCCGAGCTGATCCGCCATTCGCCGCTGACCCGCCGCGAGTGGCAGGTGCTCAGCCTGATCCATGCGGGCCTTTCCAACGAGCAGATCTCCGAGCACCTGAACGTGGCGCCGACCACCATCAAGACCCACATCCGCAGCCTCTACCAGAAGCTCAACATCACCCAGCGCAGCGAAGCCGTGCAGCTGGCACGCAGCCTGCTGAGCAAGATCCAGGGCGAGTAAGGCGTAGGGTGCGCCGTGCGCACCGATTTGCTGGCGCTGGCGATTTCGAGTTGTGGTGCGCGTGGCGCACCCTACGGTAACCCACGGTTGTGCAGGTCCGCGTAGGGTGCGCCGTGCGCACCGATTTGCCGGCGCTGGCGATTTCGTGTTGTGGTGCGCGTGGCGCACCCTACGGTAACCCACGGTTGTGCAGGTCCGCGTAGGGTGCGCTGTGCGCACCGATTTGCTGGCGCGGGCGATTTCGAGTTGTGGTGCGCGTGGCGCACCCTACGGTAACCCACGGTTGTGCAGGTCCGCGTAGGGTGCGCCGTGCGCACCGATTTGCTGGCGCTGGCGATTTCGAGTTGTGGTGCGCATGGCGCACCCTACGGCTCCTGGGTTGTACGGGGCGCGGTAGGGTGCGCCGTGCGCACCGATGGGGTGATGGGGGCGGATTCGGGCATTGCTGGGTGTGCCGCGTCGTAGGCTCGGCGCCGATCTCCTCCTCCCCGATGCGCAAGAGCTACGCCGGCGAAAAAACGCCTGGGGAGGATGTGCGGGCAGGGCCACCTGCCTAGAGTGGCAAGCGTCATCACCCTCTATAAGGCTTTGCTGTATGGCAGTTAATCGCAAGGACTGGTGGCGCGGCGGCGTCATCTATCAGGTTTACCCGCGCAGTTTCTTCGACAGCAATGACGATGGCGTCGGCGATCTGCCCGGCGTGCTGGCCAAGCTCGACTACATCGCCAGCCTGAATGTCGATGCCATCTGGTTGTCGCCCTTCTTTACCTCGCCGATGAAGGATTTCGGCTACGACGTGAGCGACTATCGCGGCGTCGATCCGCTGTTCGGCAGCCTGGAGGACTTCCAGGCGCTGGTCGCCGCGGCCCATGAGCGTGGCCTGCGCATCATCATCGACCAGGTGCTCAACCACTGCTCGGACCAGCACGAGTGGTTCAAGGAGAGCCGCTCCAGCCGCACCAACGCCAAGGCCGACTGGTTCGTCTGGGCCGAGCCGAACCCGGACGGTACGCCGCCGAACAACTGGCTGTCGGTGTTCGGCGGTTCCGCCTGGTCCTGGGACGGGCGGCGCAAGCAGTACTACCTGCACAACTTCCTGGCCAGCCAGCCGGACCTGAATTTCCACTGCGAGGCGGTGCAGCAGCAACTGCTCGACGACATGGAGTTCTGGCTCAAGCTTGGTGTCGACGGCTTCCGCCTGGATGCGGCGAACTTCTACTTCCACGACCGGCAACTGCGCAGCAATCCGCCCAACCCGGACATCCGCGAGGGCGGCATCGGTGTGCGCGCCGACAACCCCTACGCCTACCAGCAGCACCGCTTCGACAAGAGCCAGCCGGAGAACCTGCCGTTCCTGCGCCGCCTGCGCGGGCTGATGGACCGCTACCCGGGCACCTCGACCGTGGCGGAGATCGGCTGCGACCAGTCGCTGCGCACCATGGCCGCCTATACCAGCGGTGGCGATACCCTGCACATGGCCTATTCCTTCGACCTGCTGACCGCCCAGTGCAGCCCGGCCTTTATCCGCCACACGGTGGAGAGCATCGAGCGCGAACTGGGCGACGGCTGGCCGTGCTGGTCGGTGGGCAACCACGACGTGGTGCGGGTGATAAGCCGTTGGGCGCTGCATGGCAAGGAGCAGCCGGCCCGCGGGCGCCTGTTGATGGCCCTGCTGCTGTCGTTGCGCGGTAGCGTCTGCCTGTACCAGGGTGAGGAGCTGGGCCTGCCGGAGGCCGAGCTGGCCTTCGAAGACCTGGTCGACCCCTACGGCATCCGCTTCTGGCCGGAGTTCAAGGGCCGCGACGGTTGCCGCACGCCCATGCCCTGGAGCAGCACCGCGCGCCATGCCGGCTTCTCCAAGGCGCAGCCCTGGTTGCCGCTGGCCGAGCCGCACCGGGCGCTGGCGGTGGACGTGCAGGAGTCGGACCCGCAGTCGATGCTCAATACCTACCGGCGTTTCCTCGCCTGGCGCCAGGCGCAGCCGCTGCTGATCGAGGGGGCGATCGAGATGCGCCACCACGACGACGGTCTGCTGGTATTCGAACGGCGCCTGGGCGAGCAGGCCTGGTTGTGCCTGTTCAACCTGAGTGACGCCGAGCGTCGCTACGACCTGCCGCTGATGGTCGAGCCGCTCGAGGACGTCCCCGCCAGCACTGCCGAGTTCCTCGGCAGCTGGGTACACTTGCCGGCCCACGGGTACGGCTTCGCCCGCCTGTTGGGCTGAGAGGAAAATAGCCATGGCCAGCGTCACCCTGCGCAACATCTGCAAGAGCTACGACGGTGCGGCGATCACCCGCAACATCGACCTGGATATCGAGGACGGCGAGTTCGTGGTCTTCGTCGGCCCCTCCGGCTGCGGCAAGTCCACGCTGTTGCGGCTGATCGCCGGGCTGGAAGACATCAGCGCCGGCGACCTGTTGATCGACGGTCAGCGGGTCAACGAGCTGCCACCCATGGATCGCTCGGTGGGCATGGTGTTCCAGTCCTACGCCCTCTACCCGCACCTGAGCGTGGCGGAGAACATGGCCTTCGGCCTCAAGCTGGCCAAGGTCGGCAAGGCCGAGATCCGCCGCAAGGTCGAGGCCGTGTCGCGCATCCTGCAGCTCGACCAGCTGCTCGAGCGCAAGCCCAAGGACCTTTCCGGCGGCCAGCGCCAGCGCGTGGCGATCGGCCGCACCATGGTCCGCGAACCCAAGGTGTTCCTGTTCGACGAGCCGCTGTCGAACCTCGACGCCTTCCTGCGCGTGCAGATGCGCATCGAGATTTCGCGGCTGCACCAGCGCCTGAAGTCGACCATGATCTACGTCACCCACGACCAGGTCGAAGCCATGACCATGGCCGACAAGATCGTGGTGCTCAACGCCGGCGAGATCGCCCAGGTCGGCGCGCCGCTGGAGCTCTACCATTACCCGCAGAACCGCTTCGTCGCCGGCTTCATCGGCTCGCCGCAGATGAACTTCCTGCCGGTGCGCGCCCTCGGCGCCGACGCCGACGGCGTCGAGATCGAGCTGCCCGGCGCCTGCCGCATGCGCGTGCCGGTCGATGGCAGTGCCGTGCAGGTCGGCGAGGCGCTGACCCTGGGCGTGCGCCCGGAGCACTTCGTCGCCGCCGAGCAGGCCGACTTCGCTTTTACCGGCGAGATCGGCGTGGCCGAGCGCCTGGGCGACCACAACCTGATCCACCTGAGCCTGGAAGGGGTGGCGGAGCTGATCACCCTGCGCGGCGACGGTAACGCGCGGGTGGCGGCGGGCCAGCGCTACGCCGCCGGGCTGATGGCCAACAAGTGCCACCTGTTCCGTGCCGACGGCCAGGCCTGCGCGAGGCACTACCGCGAGCCGGCGATCCATGGCTGAGCGCGGACGCGCGGTTCAGCAGTAGCGTTGCAGCGCATCGGCCAGGTCCTTGGCCAGCAGAGCGTCAGGGGCCCGGGCTTGGTCGCCGGCGCGGTACTTGCCGGTCTGCACCAGGCAGGCCTGCAGGCCGGCGCGCTGCGCGCCCAGCACGTCGCTCTCGACATCGTCGCCGATCATCAGCGCCTGCCCGGCCGCCACGCCGAGCTCCTCCAGGGCCCCGGCAAAGAAAGCCGGCGAGGGTTTGCCGAGCACCTTGGCCTGCACCCCGGCGGCGTACTCCAGGGCGCGGACGAAGGGCCCGGCGTCCAGGCGCAGTGCGCCCTGGTAGCGAAAGTAGCGGTTGTCGCCCATGGCCAGCAGCGGCGCGCCGTCCAGCAGCAGGTGGAAGGCCCGCTCCAGGTGGGCGTAGTCGAAGCGCTCGGCGGCATCGCCGATGACTACCGCATTGGGCGCCGGCAGTTCCAGCAGGTCGGCGAATTCGGCTTCAAGGTTGCGGTGGATCAGGCAGTAGGGGCGCAGGCCATGCGCCTGCAGGTAGTGACGCATGGCGCGCGGTGCGCTGTAGATCTCCTCGGGCTGCAGGGCATAACCCATGGCGAGGAGCTGGCGATGGATCTCGGCGGCGGTCAGGCGCGAGGTGTTGGTCACGAGGCGCAGCGGGTAGCCCTTGGCCTGCAGGGTCCGGACCGCCTGCACCGAGCCGGGTATCGCCTGGGTGTCCTGGTAGAGCACGCCGCTGATATCGAGCAGCACCGCCTGTGGCATCGGCCTATTCTCTCGTGGGTATCGGTCCTGGCGCGTCAGCGCCTTCTACAGCGATAGCACAGCTTGTCCGCGGCTGCCGTCTGCGCGCGCCCGCGGGGAGTGGTCTAGGGTTGCTGACTGGCCGGTGGAAAACGGCCAGCCGCTTGCCTCGATCGACCGCGGGGCAGGGCAACCAGGCGACAGGTGAGCGCCGGGCTGGTGCTCCCCAACAACCCGATGAGGAAACACGACATGCGTTTTATGGTGATGGTCAAGGCCACAGCCGATTCCGAAGCCGGTGTGATGCCCAGCGAAGAATTGTTGGCCGCCATGGGGCGTTACAACGCGGAGTTGGTCGAGGCGGGGGTGTTGCAGGCCGGCGAAGGTCTGCACCCCAGCAGCCGGGGCGCGCGGGTGCGGTTTGCCGGTAGCCAGCGCAGCGTGGTGCAAGGCCCCTTCCCGGAAACCCGGGAGCTGATCGCCGGCTTCTGGATCTTTCAGGTGGAGTCCTTGCAGGCCTGCATCGACTGGGTCAAGCGTTGCCCCAACCCCATGCCGGGTGACTCGGAGATCGAGATTCGTCAGTTGTTCGAGGCCGAGGACTTCGGTGAGGCACTCACGCCAGAGTTGCGCGAGCAGGAAGAACGCGTGCGCGCGCGCACCGAACACCAACCGCGAGGAAATAAAGGATGAAGATCAATAGCTATCTGTCGTTCGACGGCCAGTGCGAGGCCGCCTTCAGGTTCTACGCCGAGTGCCTGGACGGCAAGCTGGACACCCTGATGCGCTACGGTGAAAGCCCCATGGCCAAGGACGTTCCGGCGCAGTTCCATGAGCGCATCATCCATGCCAGCCTGAAGCTCGATGACCAGGTGTTGATGGGCTCGGACAGCATTCCGCTGCAATGCCCTTACGAGGGGATCAAGGGCTGTTCGGTCTGCCTGCAGGTGGACAACGTCCCCCAGGCGGAGCGCCTGTACGCCGCCCTGTCGGCAGGAGGGGCGGTGCAGATGGAGCTGCAGGCGACCTTCTGGGCCGCGCGCTTCGCCATGTTCACCGACCGTTTCGGCGTACCGTGGATGATCGACTGCGAGGTAGACAGCCAGATGGGCTGAGCCGTCCAGCGGGTGCCCCATCAGGCACCCGCTGGCCCTGGCCCTAGACGGCCAGCAAGGCCTCGCGCTCGGGCAGTGGCTCTTCGGCCACCCCGGCGAGGAACTCGTCGCCCCAGCGGCGGATGTCGTTGTAGCTGACGATATCGAACAGCTGGCGCAGGCGCGCCTGGGCCTCGGCCTTGGGCAGGTTCAGCGCCAGGTAGCAGCTCTGCACCAGGTCAGCCGGGTCGTGCGGATTGGTCAGCAGGGCACCCTTGAGTTCGGCGGCGGCGCCGGCGAACTCGGAGAGCACCAGCACGCCGCTGCCACCGAGCAGGCCCTGGGCTGCGACGAACTCCTTGGCCACCAGGTTTAGGCCGTCGCGCAGCGGGGTGATCCACATGACGTCGGCCATGGCGTACCAGGCGCTGACCTCCTCGAACGGCAGGCTGCGGAAGAAGAACTGCAGCGGCGTCCAGCCGATGCGGGCGAAGCGCCCGTTGATCCGCCCGACGGCCTGCTCGATCTGCCCCTGCAGCTCGTCGTAGATGGTCATTTCCTTGGCCGCCGGCACGCAGACGGTGACCAGGGTGACCTTGCCGAGCAGCTCCGGGTTTTCCGCCAGCAGGCGCTCGTAGGCGTTGAGCTTCTCCAGGATGCCCTTGGTGTAATCCAGGCGTTCGACCGAGAGGATCAGCTTGACCCCGGACAGCTCCTCGCGCAGGCGGGCCATCATGTCGAGGATCTTCGGGTTGTCCAGGGCGCTGCGGACCCGGTCGATGTCCAGACCGACCGGATGGGCGCCCAGCTTGACCACCCGGCTGCCGGTATCCACGGCGGTGGTCATGCGCTCCAGGCCGACCGCGCAGCCGTAGGTGATGAAGCGCGGCGCGCAGTTCTGCCGGCTGACCGTCTGCAGCGGCGTGACGCCGCGGGCCACGTCGACGAAGTTCTCCACCTGGCGCGGGATATGGAAGCCCACGTAGTCGCACTGCAGCAGGCTGCCGATGATCTGCCGGCGCCACGGCAGCACGTTGAACACGTCCGCCGAGGGGAAGTAGGTGTGGTGGAAGAAGGCGATGCGCAGGTCCGGGCGCAACTCGCGCAGGTAGGCCGGGACCATCCACAGGTTGTAGTCGTGCAGCCACACGGTGGCGCCTTCCGCGGCCTCCAGGGCGGTGCGCTCGGCGAACGCGCGGTTGACCTTGCAGAACACCTGCCAGTCGTCCTCGTTGAAGGTGGCGCGCTCCCAGAAGGTGTGCAGGGTCGGCCAGAAGGCTTCCTTGGAGAAGCGCTTGTAGAAGACGTCGACATCCGCCTTGCTCAGCTTGACCCGCGCAGCGGTGAGCTTGGGGTAGCGCTCGGCATCCACCGGCGTATGGGTATCGAAGGGCTCATCGTCGTCCTCGTGTACCGCCCAGGCGATCCAGGAGCCCGGCCGGCCGTCGCCGAAGAAGCTCAGCAGGGTGGGGATGATGCCGTTCGGCGAGGTCGGCCGGCGACGCTGCAGCTTGCCGTCGGCGCCGCGATGCTCCTCGTAGGGCAGGCGGTGGTAGACCATCACCAGTTCGGCGTTGCCGGGCTGGGCCGCCTTGCGGCGTTCGGCGGCGATGCCGTGTTCGCCGAGGAAACCGAAGTGGGCGAAGGCCTCGAGGATGCCGCCGCAGCCCGGGCGCTCGGCGTGCAGGGTGAGCGAGTGCTGGGCGGTGGCTTCGAGCAGGCCTTGTTCCGACTGGCCAACACAGACGCCCTTGAACGGGCCGCTGAGCATGGACAGGTCATTGAGGGTGTCGCCGGCCGCCAGCACCTGGTCGGCCTCCAGCTCCAACCAGTCGGCCAGGGCCTTGAGGCTGCTGCCCTTGTTCACCCCCTGGGGCAGGAAGTCGAGGTAGCGCTCGGCCGAGTACAGAAGGTCGCAGCCCAGGGCCTGTGCGGCCTCCAGCAGGGCCGGATTGGCCGCCTGTTCCGGCGTGCAGAAGTAGGAGCAGCGGCGGGCCTGGGGCACGTCCTGGCGCTCCAGCTCGAAGCCCTCGATGGCGCTGGCTACCTGGCTCTCGCCGGGCCACAGGGCATCCACCGCGCTCTGCAGCGGCTGGATCGGCTGCAGCGTATCGCCGTGCACCAGGCTGGCGCCGACGTCGGCGATGATGAAGTCCGGCTGCGGCAGCGTCGGGTCCGCCAGCAGCGGCAGCACCGCTTCCAGGCTGCGCCCGGTGACGTAGGCCAGGCGGATGTCCGGGTGGGCGGCAATGGTCTGGTAGAGGCTCAGGCGATCCTCGGGATCGCCGGCGAGAAAGGTTCCATCGAGATCGGTAGCAAGTAGCATGCGCTGTCTCCCTGTCCATGAGTGGGTGCAGTTGACGCGCCGACGTGGGCCGACGAGCTATGAGCCTAGTGATGCATTGCTGCGCGATTATGGCGCGGCAGGCATTGGGCTCTGCGTGTTGGGCAGTCGCGCCTGGGAAGGCGGCTGCCGGGTTTGTCGCAGGCGCTGGCGAACCGGCGCCTACGGAGATTCGGCCAAGGGCTCCTCGGCGTGCGGCTCGGCGTCCGCCGCTGGTGCGTCGGGCATCAGCTCGAGCACCGTATGGCTGGTACGCAGCATCGGCACGAAGTGCGCGTGCTCGCCGCTGACCAGGTCACTGACGTGACGCAGGCGATAGATCGTGTAGGCGGCCAGCAGGGCCAGCACCGCGGCGAAGAACAGCGGCAGCGCCTGGGCGCCGAGCTGCTGCATCAGCACCCCGGCGAGCAACGGCCCGCAGACGGCGCCGACGCCGTTGACCATCAGCAGGCTGCTGGAGCCGGCGAGGATTTCATCGCTGTGCAGCTGGTCGATCAGCTGCGCGACCGCCACCGGGTAGATGGCGAAAGACAGGCCACCGAACAGGAAGATCAACCCGAGCAACGGCCGGCCGGCCGGCAGCAGGCTCATCAGCAGGGATACCAGCACAGCCAGGATCACCACCCAGAGCAGCACCAGGCGGCGGTCGTGCTTGTCCGAGTAGAGTCCGATCGGCCATTGCAGCAGGGCGCCGCCGAGGATCGCGCTGCTCATCATCAGGCCCACGCCGGTGGCATCGAAGCCGCTCAGGCTGGCGTATACCGGCGCCATGCCCCAGAAGGCGCCGAGGGCGAGGCCGGACAGGCCGGCGGCGGCGATCGACAGCGGGGCGATGCCGAGCAGCTGACGCAGATTGGTGTGCAGGGTATCCGGCACGCTGGGCTGGCCCTGGCGGGTCAGGGTGATGGGCATCAGCGCGGCGCTGATCAGCATCGCCGCGAGGGCGAACAGCATGAACTCGCCGGGTTCGGCCAGGCCGAGCAGCTGCTGGGCGGCGGCCAGGGCGCCGAGGTTGACCGCCATGTAGATGGCGAACACCTGGCCGCGCTTGTCCGCGGGGGCCTGGGCGTTCAGCCAGCTCTCGATGACCATGTACAGGCTGACCAGGGCCAGGCCATAGAGCACGCGCAGGCCCAGCCAGACCCAGGGATCGACCAGTAGCACATGGAGCAGGGCGGTGATGGCGGCGAGCGCTGCGCAAAAGGCGAACGCACGGATGTGCCCAACGCGGCGCACCAGCGGGATCGCCAGCCAGGTGCCGAGGAGGAAGCCGACGAAGTACCCGGACATGATCAGTCCGAGCATTGCGGTGGAGTAGCCTTCGGCGACACCACGCAGCGTCAGTAGGGTATTGAGCAGGCCATTGCCGAGCAGGAGTAACGCGACCCCGCTCAGCAACGAACTGATAGGGGCAATTTGAGACCACATGGCGGACTACCCTAGGGAAGTAAGTCCTCGATAGCAAGCATGAATCGCGCCAGTGACTGCCGGGTGTGTTGTGTAAGTTATTGTTATATATCGAAAAAATAACTGACAAAAGGCGCCTTGATTTATTTTTTGGCCGATTGTGCACCGCTATGGTGCGCGCATGCCTCAGTCATTCTCGATTTTCAGCGGTTTCAACGCAGGGGGCGACAGCGGCGCGGCCTGGTTGAAGCGCTCGATCATGCCGTTGATTTCTTCGCGGTCGCGGCGGTTGCGGATATGCACCGCCGCGGTCTCCACGACGCTGCGCGCGTGGCGTACCAGGTCCGCCTGGTGGTGGGCGCGGGGCTGCTGGTAGAGCAGGTTCTTGAAGGCCTGCAGCAGGCTGGTCAGGACATGGGGGTCGCAGCTGCCGTAGGTCCTGAGCGGGCCGAAGATCAGTTGCAGCAGCTGGTCCAGCGACAGTTCGAAGAAGAACAGTCGCGGCGGCCCGTCCGGCAGCGGCGATACGTCCAGGTCGGGCAGCTCCATGCGCTTGCTGAACAGCACGGTGAGCATGTCGATGGCGGTGATGGCGGTGCCCGGGTCGTTGATCCCGGGGCTCAGGGCCTTCACCGCGATCTCGGAGATATGTTTGCAGCCGAACACGTAGTGGGAGCTGGCGTATTGTTCGACGAAGAAATCGAAGCAGTCGCGCAACTGCGCGCACAGGTCCTCGTCGACCTCGCGGTCCAGCTTGAACAGCGGGTGCCCGGCCATGACGAAGAAGCCGCGATGGATCAACACCACCATGCGCAGGTCGTTGTCGACCAGCAGTTCGTTGAGGGTGCCGGTATTGAGCTCCTTGAAGTAGCCGCTGCGCTGGGCGTCGACCGTGGCCCAGCCCTCGTCGGCCGGCCAGGACGGCGAGTCCTGGCACTCGAGCAGCTTGCGGGCGTTGCTGTCGAGTTTCTCCTGGGTCGTGACGTAGAGGTTGTTGAGGATGTGTTCGACCTGGATCGACAGCGAGATCGAGCGGATGAAGTCGACGAACAGTCCCAGGCAGGCAATGCCCAGGCCCAGGGTCACCAGTACGCCCAGGCTGGGGACGCGCTCGCTGTTGCCCTGCTCGATGGTGGTGATCAGCAGCAGGGCGTAGACGATGGTGCCGAGGTAGAAGCCCAGGGTCTTCTGGTGCCCCTTGCTGCTGATCAGCCCCGGCACGACCCGCGGCGAGAGCGCCGCGGAGGCGTTGTTGAGTACCACCATGACCATCGAGAAGCTGAACACCATCAGCGACATCACCCCGCCCACCAGGGTGCCGAGGATCAGCCGCGCGTTGTCGGCATTGCGCACCAGGCCGATATCCAGATGGGCCTTGAGGGCCATCAGCCAGGGCTGGTACTCGATGGCGATATTCAGCAGGCCTGCCAGCAGGAAGGCCAGGGAGATCAGCGTCGGATAGAACGCCAGGCTGTGGATGGTGCGCAGGTAGATGCGAAACAGCAGGTTGGCTGGTTGGACCACGGGACTTTCCGTTTCGGTGAGGACAATGCCTCGAAGGATAGTCGAGCGCTGGGCCGTGCCAGGAAAAGCCGGCACGCGGCCGGCTTGCTCAGGGTGGTGTCAGGCGCAGACGGTGGCGATGGCTGCGGCCAGTTGCTCCAGCCGGCGGGCATCCAGGCCGGCGACATTGGCCCGACCCGAGCCGACCATGTACACGCAGAACTCGTCGCGCAGGCGTTGCACCTGTTGGGGCGACAGGCCGGTGTAGGAGAACATCCCGCGCTGCTCGGCGATGTGGGCGAAGCGCTCGGCCAGGCCGTGGGGGCGCAGGGCTTCGACCAGGCCCTGGCGCAGGCTGGCGACGCGCTGGCGCATGGCGTTCAGCTCCTCCTGCCACAGTGCCTTGAGGGCCTCGTCGTCGAGGATGCTGGCGACCACCGCGGCGCCGTGGGCCGGCGGCGTGGACCACAGGTTGCGGGCGATGTAGGCCAGCTGGCTGCGCACATCCAGGAGCTTCTCCGCGTCCGCCGCGCAGACCAGCAGGGCGCCGGTGCGTTCGCGGTAGAGGCCGAAGTTCTTCGAGCAGGAGCTGGTGATCAGCAGTTCCGGCAGCGCCTCGGCAAACAGGCGCACGGCCCAGGCGTCCTGTTCCAGGCCGGCGCCGAAGCCCTGGTAGGCGAAGTCGATCAGCGGCAGCAGTTCACGGGCCTTGACCACCTCCAGCACCCGGCGCCAGTCGTCCTGGCTCAGGTCGAAACCGGTGGGGTTGTGGCAGCAGGCGTGCAGCAGCACCACGTCGCCCTGGGGCAGGCGGCCGAGGGCATCGAGCATCGCCTCGACATCCAGGCGGTTGTCGGCGCCGACGTAGGGGTAATGGCCGACGCGCAGGCCGGCTTCGGCAAACAGGCTTTCGTGGATCGGCCAGGTCGGGTCGCTCAGCCAGATGCCACGGCCGGGCAGGCAGTGGCCGATGAAGTCGGCCGCCAGGCGCAGCGCGCCGGTGCCACCGGGTGTCTGGCTGGCGGCGGCGCGGCCTTCGGCGAGTGCCGGGCTGGCGGTACCGAGGACCAGTTCGGCCAGGCGAGCGGTGAACAGCGCATCGCCATGACCGCCGATATAGCTCTTGGTGGTCTCGCGCTCGACCAGGCGCTGCTCGGCCAGGGTAACCGCCCGGGGGATCGGCGTCAGGCCCTGGGCGTCCTTGTACACGCCGACACCCAGATCGAGCTTGGCCGGATTGCTGTCGGCGCGGAAGGCTTCCATCAGCCCCAGAATGGGGTCGCCGGGAACCCGCGCGATCTGGCCGAATTGCCTCACTTGCGGCCCTCCGCGCTGCTAGCCACCTGGTCGGTGCGTGCGGCCATGATGAAGTCGTTGCGATGCAGGCCGCGGGCCTCATGGCTCCACCAGGTCACGGTGACCTTGCCCCATTCGGTGAGCAGCGCCGGATGATGGCCTTCTTCCTCGGCGATCGCGCCGACGGCGTTGCTGAAGGCCAGGGCGTGGCGGAAGTTCTTGAACAGGAAGACCTTCTCCAGCTCCATGTGATCGCCGCGGGTTTCGATGTTCCAGTCGGGGATCTGCTTGATCAGCTCGGCCAGCTCCTCGTCGGATACCAGCGGGGCGCCGGCGCGGCAGGCTTCGCAGTGGGCTTGGGCAAGGCTCATGGGGATTCTCCAGGGCAAAGGGGGGTTATGGGGTAGGGCGGAAAACCGCAACGGGTTTTCCACCTTGGGTTCAGAGGGTGGAACAGACCGCCGTCGGTTTCCACCCTACGCCGCTTTGGGCGGGAATTTCGGGGCGTGCAGGCCCATCTGCATGGCCCGGTGGACCAGTGCCATGATGTCCTCGTGGGCCAGCTCGAACAGACGCTTGAGTTCCGGCAGGACGAAGTACAGCGGCTGCAGGATATCGATACGGTACGGCGTGCGCATCGCCTCCAGGGCGTCGAAGGACTGGTGCTCGGGCTCAGCGGACAGGCAGTAAACGGTCTCCTTGGGCGAGGAGAGGATGCCGCCGCCGTAGATCTTGCGGCCCTGGCTGGTGTCGACCAGGCCGAACTCGATGGTCATCCAGTACAGCCGCGCCAGGTACACCCGCTCTTCCTTGCTGGCCTTGAGGCCAAGCTTGCCGTAGGTGTGGGTGAATTCGGCGAACCAGGGGTTGGTCAGCAGCGGGCAGTGGCCGAAGATCTCGTGGAAGATGTCCGGTTCCTGCAGATAGTCCAGCTCTTCCGGGGTACGGATGAAGGTGGCCACCGGGAATTGCTGGCTGGCCAGCAGCTCGAAGAAGGTCTGGAAGGGGATCAGCGCCGGCACGCGGGCGACCCGCCAGCCGGTGGCTGCCAGCAGCACCTTGTTGATCTCGTCGAGCTGGGGGATGCGTTCGAGCGGCAGGCCGAGCTGGTCGATGCCGTCCAGGTACTCCTGGCAGGCGCGCCCTTCGACTACCTTGAGCTGCCGGGTGATCAGGGTGTTCCACACCTGATGCTCGGCGTCGCTGTAGTGGATGAAGCCGCTTTCGTCCGGTTTGCGGGCCACGTACTGCGTGGATTTCATCGCTGCCTCCTGAGGGGGCCTTGTTGTTGTGTTGGACTATGGATATCCCAGGATGTGCAATTTCGCAGCTGCCCCCGTGTCGCCTGAGGCGGGTCGTGCTCGGATTTTTGTAAAGAATAGATTACGACGTCGGCGACATGGCTCGGCGTCTTCTTGCTGTCGGGTATATCCGTCACATATTCTTGACGGAAATTAAGGCTGAGCGCGCATTTCCATGGCCTTCAGCCCACCAAAACGCCGTCTTCGGGGCCCTCATGCGTATCAAAGTCCACTGCCAGAACCGTATCGGCATCCTGCGCGACATCCTCAACCTGCTGGTCGAGTACGGCATCAACGTGGCCCGCGGCGAGGTCGGCGGCGAGCAGGGCAATGCCATCTACCTGCACTGCCCGAACCTGATCAACCTGCAGTTCCAGTCGCTGCGCGCCAAGTTCGAGGCGATTCCCGGGGTCTTCGGCGTCAAGCGCGTCGGCCTGATGCCCAGCGAGCGCCGCCACCTGGAGCTCAATGCGCTGCTCGGTGCTCTGGACTTTCCGGTGCTGTCGATCGACATGGGCGGCTCCATCGTCGCCGCCAACCGCGCCGCTGCGCAGCTGCTCGGCGTGCGGGTGGACGAGGTGCCGGGGATTCCGCTGTCGCGCTATGCCGAGGATTTCGACCTGCCCGAGCTGGTGCGGGCCAACAAGTCGCGGATCAACGGCCTGCGGGTCAAGGTCAAGGGCGACGTGTTCCTCGCCGATATCGCGCCGCTGCAGACCGAGCACGACGAAAGCGATGCCCTGGCCGGGGCGGTGCTGACCCTGCACCGCGCCGATCGCATCGGCGAGCGCATCTACCATGTGCGCAAGCAGGAGCTGCGCGGCTTCGACAGCATCTTCCAGAGCTCCAAGGTGATGGCCGCGGTGGTGCGCGAGGCGCGGCGCATGGCGCCGCTGGATGCGCCGCTGCTGATCGAGGGCGAGACCGGCACCGGCAAGGAGCTGCTGGCCCGCGCCTGCCACCTGGCCAGCCCGCGTGGCCAGTCGCCGTTCATGGCGCTCAATTGCGCCGGGCTGCCGGAGTCGATGGCCGAGACCGAGCTGTTCGGCTATGGCCCCGGCGCCTTCGAGGGCGCGCGACCGGAGGGCAAGCTCGGCCTGCTCGAGCTGACGGCTGGCGGCACCCTGTTTCTCGATGGCGTCGGCGAGATGAGCCCGCGCCTGCAGGCCAAGCTGCTGCGCTTCCTGCAGGACGGCTGCTTCCGCCGGGTCGGCAGCGACGAGGAGGTGTACCTCGACGTGCGGGTGGTCTGCGCCACCCAGGTCGACCTGTCCGAGCTGTGCGCCAAGGGCGAGTTCCGCCAGGACCTCTATCACCGACTCAACGTGCTCAGCCTGCATATTCCGCCGTTGCGCGAGTGCCTGGACGGCCTGGCGCCGCTGGTCGAGCACTTCCTCGACCAGGCCAGCCGACAGATCGGCTGCCCGCTGCCCAGGCTGGCGCCCCAGGTGCTGGACAAGCTCGGCCACTACCACTGGCCGGGCAACGTGCGCCAGCTGGAGAACGTGCTGTTCCAGGCCGTGTCGCTGTGCGAAGGCGGCACGGTCAAGGTCGAGCACATCCGCCTGCCCGACTATGGCGCCCCTCAGCCGCTGGGTGACTTCTCCCTGGAGGGCGGCCTGGACGCCATCCTCGGGCGTTTCGAGAAGGCCGTGCTGGAGCGCCTGTACCAGGATCACCCGAGCAGCCGGCAGTTGGGCAAGCGTCTCGGTGTGTCGCACACCACCATCGCCAACAAGTTGCGCCAGCATGGCCTTGGCAAGGAATAGAGGGTCGCGCTATTGGCGCTGAACGAGTGCGTTTGCACCTCATCGGCTTTCCTGTCGCACCAGGGTCCTAGCGTCGGCTTGCCCAGGGCGGGGCGGTCAGATCCTGTTAGACCTTGGTGTAATGGCTCGTCCGGAGCCGCTGGCGGAGACTTTTGGCATCCGAACCCTGCGTGATTCGGATGCAGTACGCTTCCGTTCCCCGTAAGCCTTATGGGTAAGCGATCCCTTGCGGGATCGCTTTTTTTTGCCTGCGATTTGCCCGCCGGCGCTGACCGCCACCAATGCAGTAGTGCGGTACTACGATGGTCGAATGGTCCGGCCCAGGGCGCGCGGGCTAAAAATGCAGCATTGAAGAACAACAACTACCCACCGAGGTGTAATCGATGAGTGCTGCGTCCCTGTATCCCGTGTGCCCCGAGGCGGCTGCCCGGTCCTTGACCGATGAGGCCACCTACAAAGCCATGTACCAGCAGTCGGTGAGCAACCCCGATGGTTTCTGGCGTGAACAGGCGCAGCGGCTCGATTGGATCAAGCCGTTCACCCGCGTCAAACAGACCTCCTTCGACGAGCACAATGTCGACATCAAGTGGTTTGCCGATGGCACCCTGAATGTCTCCCACAACTGCCTGGACCGGCATCTGGCCGAGCGTGGCGAGCAGGTGGCGATCATCTGGGAGGGCGACGATCCTGCCGAGCACAAGCACATCACCTACCGCCAGCTGCATGAGCAGGTGTGCCGCTTCGCCAACGCCCTGCGTGGCCAGGGCGTGCAGCGTGGCGACGTGGTGACCCTCTATATGCCGATGATTCCCGAGGCGGTGGTGGCAATGCTGGCGTGCACGCGCATCGGTGCCATCCATTCGGTGGTCTTCGGCGGCTTCTCTCCCGAGGCCCTGGCCGGGCGCATCGGCGATTGCGGCTCGAAGGTGGTGGTCACCGCTGACGAAGGCGTGCGCGGCGGCAAGCACACGCCACTCAAGGCCAATGTCGATGCGGCCCTGGGTGGCGCGGAAACCGCCAGCGTGGAGAAGGTCATCGTCTGCCGGCGCACCGGTGGCGAGATCGCCTGGAACCCCGGACGCGACCTCTGGTACGAGGAGCTGGTCGAGGTCGCCGGCAGTGACTGCCCGGCCGAGGAGATGGGCGCCGAGGACCCGCTGTTCATCCTCTACACCTCCGGCTCCACCGGCAAGCCCAAGGGTGTGCAGCACACCAGCGGTGGCTACCTGTTATACGCCGCGCTGACCCACGAGCGGGTGTTCGACTACAAGCCCGGTGACATCTACTGGTGCACCGCCGACGTCGGCTGGGTCACCGGCCACAGCTACATCGTCTACGGGCCGCTGGCCAATGGCGCGACCACCCTGCTGTTCGAGGGCGTGCCGAACTACCCGGACATCACCCGCATGGCGCAGGTCATCGACAAGCACCGGGTCAATATCCTCTACACCGCGCCGACCGCGATCCGCGCCATGATGGCCCAGGGCGATGCGGCGGTGCAGGGCACGGACGGCTCCAGCCTGCGCCTGCTCGGTTCGGTGGGCGAGCCGATCAATCCGGAAGCCTGGAACTGGTACCACACCACCATCGGCCAGGGCCGCTGCCCGATCGTCGACACCTGGTGGCAGACCGAGACCGGCGGCATCCTGATCAGCCCACTGCCGGGCGCCACCGCGCTCAAGCCCGGCTCGGCGACCCTGCCGTTCTTCGGCGTGCAGCCGGCCCTGGTGGACAACGAAGGCCAACTGATCGAGGGCGCCGCCGAAGGCAACCTGGTGATCGTCGACTCCTGGCCGGGTCAGGCGCGCACCCTGTATGGCGACCACGGGCGCTTCGTCGACACCTACTTCAAGACCTTCAAGGGCATGTACTTCACCGGCGACGGCGCCCGTCGCGACGAGGACGGTTACTACTGGATCACCGGCCGGGTGGATGACGTGCTCAATGTCTCCGGGCACCGCATGGGCACCGCGGAGATCGAGAGCGCCCTGGTCGCGCACGCCAAGGTCGCCGAGGCGGCGGTCGTGGGCGTGCCTCACGACATCAAGGGGCAGGGCATCTATGTCTACGTCACCCTGAACCAGGGCGAGGAGCCCAGCGAGCAGCTGCGCCTGGAACTGAAGAACTGGGTGCGCAAGGAAATCGGCCCGATCGCCTCGCCGGATGTGATCCAGTGGGCCCCGGGCCTGCCGAAGACCCGCTCGGGCAAGATCATGCGGCGTATCCTGCGCAAGATCGCCACCGCCGAGTACGATGCCCTCGGCGATATTTCCACCCTGGCCGACCCGGGCGTGGTGCAGCACCTCATCGATACCCATCGCAGCATGCAGGCCGCCTGACCGGCGCCTGACAACGACGCCCCGCCCCGGCCATCAGCCGCGGCGGGGCGTTGTGCTTTCTGCGGTCTGCTCGACGGCCGCGGTGGGCGCAGCGGCGGTAACGCTTTGCCCGGGCTGCTGGGGCGAACGGAAACGCTTTGCCCGCGTTTTGTCTGTTCGGCTGGCACCTGTTGCGGGGCTGGCACGCTCAAAACCCCGTGGCTATTGGTCTGGGCGTGTTTGGGCGCGTTTATTGCTTTAGTTACCGGTTATCCCTTCTTCTGGTCTCTGCACGTTTGCTGGAGGCTGTCAATGCGTCTCGCCCGGCCTTCCTGGTCTTTTGTAATTACTTGTCGCATTGAGGAAATTTCGCCTTCCGGGCTCTCGCTAGAATGCCGCTCACCCAGTCGGGCCGCCTGTTGTCCGTGTGTAACGCGGCAAGGACGGCGACGTTCCCCGCAATTCATGCATGGCTGGATGCATGCGCATATCGGCAGGCTGCCGAGCGAGCCATTCCCATTCGAAGGAGTCACAAGATGAAGAAGATTGCACTTCTCGGCGCCCTGGCGCTCTCCGTGCTGTCCCCGCTGGCCATGGCCGAAGACGCCAAGCCCCTGCGTATCGGCATCGAAGCGGCTTACCCGCCGTTCGCCTACAAGACTCCGGAAGGCAACATCACCGGTTTCGACTACGACATTGGCCAGGCTCTGTGCGAGGAGATGAAGGTCGAGTGCAAGTGGATCGAGCAGGAGTTCGACGGCCTGATTCCGGCATTGAAGGTGCGCAAGTTCGACGCCGTGCTGTCCTCCATGAACATCACCGAGGAGCGCCTGAAGTCGGTGGACTTCTCCAAGAAGTACTACAACTCCCCGGTTAAGCTGGCGATGAAGGCCGGCACCGAGATCAACGACCCGCTGGTCGATCTCAAGGACAAGAAGGTCGGCGTGCAGCGCGCCTCGATCTACGATCGCTATGCCACCGACAAATTCGCCCCGGCCGGTATTGAAGTGGTGCGCTACAGCTCGCAGAACGAGATCTTCCTCGACATGACCGCCGGCCGCCTGGATGCCACCCTGGCCGATGCGGTGAACATCGATGACGGTTTCCTCAAGACCGATGCGGGCAAGGGCTTCGCCCTGGTCGGGCCAACCTTCTCCGAGCAGAAGTACTTCGGCGAAGGCGCCGGTATCGCCGTGCGCAAGGGCGAGACCGAACTGGCCGACAAGATCAGCGCGGCCATCGCGGCGATCCGCGCCAACGGCAAGTACCAGGAAGTCCAGGACAAGTACTTCGACTTCGACATCTACGGCGAGTAATCGCATCCCACCGAAAGTGGCGCAAACCGATCCGAAGGTGAATCTGCGCCACTTTTTCGTTGTGCTCCACGGCGCCTGGTGGCGCCCGCTTGAGGTAACTAGAGCATGCTGAACGGCTACGGCTCGACCATTCTCGAAGGTGCCTGGCTCACCTTGCTGCTGGCCCTGTCCTCCGTGGCGGTGGCGGTCTTCCTCGGTCTGGTCGGGGCGGCGTTCCGCCTGTCACCGATCAAGTGGCTGGCGATGCTCGGCGAAGCCTACGCCACGGTGATTCGCGGCATTCCCGACCTGGTGCTGATCCTGCTGATCTTTTATGGCGGCCAGGACCTGGTGAACCGGGTGGCGCCGATGCTTGGCCATGACGAGTACATCGACATCAACCCGTTCATCGCCGGTGTGTTCACCATGGGCTTCATCTTCGGCGCCTATCTGTCCGAGACCTTTCGTGGCGCCTTCATGGCGATCCCCAAGGGCCAGGGCGAGGCGGGTGCCGCCTACGGCATGAGCGGGGTGCAGGTGTTCTTCCGCATCCTCGTGCCGCAGATGATCCGTTTCGCCATTCCCGGCTTCACCAACAACTGGCTGGTACTGACCAAGGCCACCGCGCTGATCTCGGTGGTCGGCCTGCAGGACATGATGTTCAAGGCGAAAAGCGCGGCCGACGCCACGCGTGAACCCTTTACCTTCTACCTGGCGGTCGCGGCCCTGTACCTGGTACTGACCAGCGTGTCCCTGCTGGCCCTGCGCTACCTGGAAAAACGCTACTCGGTCGGCGTCAAAGCCGCGGAACTGTGAGTAAGGGAGCGAGCGCATGATCTTCGATTACAACGTTATCTGGTCGAGCCTGCCGCTGTACCTGGGCGGGGTGCTGGTGACCATCAAGCTGCTGCTGATCTCCCTGGCCCTGGGCCTGGCGATGGCCATTCCGCTGGGGCTGATGCGGGTGTCCAAGTCGCAGTTGCTGAACTTCCCGGCCTGGCTCTACACCTATGTCATCCGCGGCACGCCGATGCTGGTGCAGCTGTTCCTGATCTACTACGGCCTGGCCCAGTTCGAGGCGGTGCGCGAGAGCATGCTCTGGCCGTACCTGTCGGACGCGACCTTCTGCGCCTGCCTGGCCTTCGCCATCAACACCAGCGCCTACAGCGCGGAGATCCTCGCCGGCAGCCTGCGCGCCACCCCCCATGGCGAGATCGAGGCGGCCAAGGCCATGGGCATGTCGCGGGCCAAGCTGTACCGCCGCATCCTGCTGCCGTCGGCCCTGCGCCGGGCGCTGCCGCAGTACAGCAACGAAGTGATCATGATGTTGCACACCACCAGCCTGGCGTCGATCGTTACCCTGATCGACATCACCGGCGCGGCGCGCACCGTCAGTTCCCAGCATTACCTGCCGTTCGAGGCCTTCATCACCGCCGGCCTGTTCTACCTGTGCCTGACCTTCGTCCTGGTGCGCCTGTTCAAGTCGGCCGAGCGCCGCTGGCTGGGCTACATGGCGCCGCGCAAGGCCTGAGGAGGCGAGCATGCACCGGATCGAGCACGTACTGCCCTGGGGTTGCCCGGGCACCGAGCGCCGTTTGACCGTGTTCCGCTTCGGCAGCGGGCCGTGCAAGGCCTATATCCAGGCCTCTCTGCACGCCGATGAGTTGCCCGGCATGCGCGTGGCCGTGGCGCTCAAGCGGCGCCTGCGCGAACTGGAGGCCCAGGGCCGCCTGTGCGGGGTGATCGAGCTGGTGCCGGTGGCCAACCCGATCGGTCTGGCGCAGCTGTTTCAGGCCGCCCACCAGGGCCGTTTCGAGTTCGCCAGCGGCAAGAACTTCAACCGCGACTTTTTCGACTTGGCCGGCGCCATCGCCCCGGCCCTGGAAGGCAGCCTGGGCCAGGACGGCCCGGCCAACGTGCGGCTGATCCGCGCGGCCATGCAGGCGGCCCTCGACGCCCTGCCGCCGGCCGAGTCCGAGCTGCAGGGCCTGCAGCGCCTGCTGCTGGGGCATGCCTGCAACGCCGACGTGGTGCTCGATTTGCATTGCGACTTCGAGGCGCTGGTGCACCTGTACTGCCTGCCGCAGCAATGGTCGCTGCTGCAACCCTTGGCCGCACGGCTGATGGCCGGAGCGGTGCTCACTACCGAGGACGGCGGCGGCAGCTCCTTCGATGAAGCCTGCTCTGCGCCCTGGTTGCAGTTGGCGCGGCGCTTTCCAGAGGCGGACATCCCGCTGGCCTGCCTGGCCGCCACCGTGGAGCTGGGCGGCATGGCCGACACCGAAGCGGAGCGGGCCGAGGCCAGTGCCGAGAGCATCCTGGCGTTCCTCGCCGAGCAGGGGCTGATCGCCGGCGATTGGCCGCCCGCCCCACGGGAAAGCTGCGCGGCGACGCCATTCGAAGGCGCCGAATATGCCTACCCGCCCCACGCAGGCGTGGTGAGTTTCCTGCAGCCGCTGGGCGCACGGGTCAAGGTCGGCGACCCGCTGTTCGAGGTGCTCGATCCCCTGGAGGATCGCCACAGCATCGTCCGCGCCTCCACCGACGGTGTGCTCTATGTGCGTGAACGGATGCGCTTCGCTCAACCCGGTCTATGGCTGGCCAAGGTGGCCGGCAGTACCCCTATTCGCCAGGGTCGCTTGCTGAGCGACTGATTCAAGAGAGTGGAAACCATGTACAAACTCGAAGTTCA
Organism: Pseudomonas sp. LPB0260; assembly: GCF_013388395.1. Lineage (NCBI taxonomy): Bacteria > Pseudomonadati > Pseudomonadota > Gammaproteobacteria > Pseudomonadales > Pseudomonadaceae > Pseudomonas > Pseudomonas sp. LPB0260. Next base: position 3,353,000 of record NZ_CP058247.1, read on the forward strand.
GGATCTGCACAAGCGCTATGGCAGCCACGAAGTGCTCAAGGGCGTGTCCCTGGCGGCGAAGGCCGGTGATGTGATCAGCATCATCGGCTCCAGCGGCTCGGGCAAGAGCACCTTCCTGCGCTGCATCAACCTGCTGGAGCAGCCCTACGGCGGCAAGATCCTGCTCAACGGCGAGGAGCTCAAGCTGGTGGCCAACAAGGATGGCGGGCTCAAGGCCGCCGACCCCAAGCAGCTGCAGCGCATGCGCTCGCGCCTGTCCATGGTGTTCCAGCACTTCAACCTGTGGTCGCACATGAGCGCCCTGGAGAACGTCATGGAGGCGCCGGTGCAGGTGCTCGGCGTGGCGAAGAAGGAGGCCCGGGAGAAGGCCGAGCACTACCTGAGCAAGGTCGGCGTGGCGCACCGCAAGGATGCCTACCCGGGGCACATGTCCGGTGGCGAGCAGCAGCGCGTGGCAATCGCCCGCGCCCTGGCGATGGAACCGGAGGTGATGCTGTTCGACGAGCCGACCTCGGCGCTCGACCCGGAGCTGGTCGGCGAAGTGCTCAAGGTCATGCAGGACCTGGCCCAGGAAGGCCGCACCATGGTGGTGGTGACCCACGAAATGGGCTTCGCCCGCGAGGTGTCCAACCAGCTGGTATTCCTCCACAAGGGCGTGGTAGAAGAGCGTGGCTGCCCGAAGGAAGTGCTGGTCAACCCGCAATCCGAGCGGCTGCAGCAATTCCTCTCCGGTAGCCTGAAGTAAGCGGTAATTCGTGCGTCGCGGCATGCCCCGAAAAGCCATTAGAGCCTAAACTGCCCCCCATGACTGCCCATCGAATCGGCTTCCTGCTTTGGCCTAATACCAAGCCCCTGACCTTGGCCCTGGCTGAGGAAGCCCTGCGTGTCGCCCAGCGCGTCCACCCCGAGGTGGTCTACGAGCTGTCCTTCCTCCAGGCGGAGGTGCCCGAGGAGGGCGCCTGGCGCCTACCGGGCGCGCCATGGCAAGGCGAATTGGAGGGCTTTGACAAGCTCTTTCTGCTCGCCGATGAGCCGCCGGCGGCCATCGCCCCGGCACTGTCCAGTGCGCTCAAGCACCTGGTGCGCGGCGGCTGCGTGATCGGCGGCATCTCGGCGGGCGTCTATCCGCTGGCGCAGCTGGGCCTGCTCGACGGCTACCGCGCCGCCGTGCACTGGCGCTGGCAGGACGACTTCACCGAGCGCTTCCCCAAGGTGATCGCCACCAGCCACCTGTTCGACTGGGATCGCGACCGCCTGAGCGCCTGTGGCGGGCTGGCCGTGCTCGACCTGCTGCTGGCCCTGCTGGCCCGCGATCATGGCGCCGAGCTGGCCGGGGCGGTGTCCGAGGAGCTGGTGGTCGAGCGCATCCGCGAGGGCAGCGAGCGTCAGCGCATTCCGTTGCAGAACCGCCTGGGCTCCAGCCACCCGAAGCTGACCCAGGCGGTGCTGCTGATGGAGGCCAATATCGAGGAGCCGCTGACCACCGACGAGATCGCCCAGCACGTGTGCGTGTCGCGCCGCCAGCTGGAGCGCATCTTCAAGCAGTACCTGACCCGCGTGCCGAGCCAGTACTACCTGGAGCTGCGCCTGAACAAGGCGCGCCAGCTGCTGATGCAGACCAGCAAGTCGATCATCCAGATCGGCCTGTCCTGCGGCTTTTCCTCGGGTCCGCACTTCTCCAGCGCCTACCGCAACTTCTTCGGCGCCACCCCGCGCGAAGACCGCAACCAGCGGCGCAGCAACAGCCCGTTCGAGCTGACGTCCTCGGAAGCCGAACGCAGCTGATCCCGGTGAATGAAAAAGCCCGCGTTGTCGCGGGCTTTTTCATGCCTGTCAGGCGCTGCTAGCGCTGATCGTTCTCGCGCGGGAACAGTGCATGGCCACAGCGCGTGCAGAACGCCGCTTCCGGCTCGTGGAACTTCTTGGCGCAACTGGGGCAGTCGCGCTTGAGCTGTTCACTGCCGCGCATCGCGGCGGCCAGTTCGGCGCTGAAGATGCCGGTGGGCACGGCGATGATCGAGTAGCCGGTGATCATCACCAGGGTCGACAGGGCCTGGCCCAGGGGGGTCTTGGGCACGATGTCGCCGAAGCCGACGGTGGTCAGGGTGACCACCGCCCAGTAGATGCCGGTGGGGATGCTGGTGAAGCCGTTGCTTGGCCCTTCGATCACATACATCAGGGTGCCGAACACCGTGACCAGGGTGGCGATGCTGGCGAAGAACACGATGATCTTCTGCCGGCTGCCGCGCAGGGCGGTGAGCAGGAAGTTGGCCTGGGTCAGGTACTGGCGCAGTTTGAGTACGCGAAACACCCGCAACATGCGGATCACCCGGATGATCAGCAGGTACTGGGCGTCGGCGAAGAACAGCGTGAGGATGGCCGGCAGGATGGCCAGCAGATCGATCAGGCCGAAGAAGCTGAAGGCGTAGCGCAGCGGCTTGGGCGAGCAGTACAGGCGCACCCCGTACTCGATGGCGAACAGCAGGGTGAAGCCCCATTCCAGGGCCTTCAGCCACTCACCGTACAGGCCGTGGTAGGCGTCGACGCTGTCGAGCATGACCACCACCAGGCTGGCCAGGATCGCCAGCAACAGGTAGCGATCGAAGCGCTGCCCGGCCGGGGTGTCGGTGAAGAAGATGATGACGTAAAGCTGCTGGCGCCAGTTGTCCAAGGCGAACTCCCTGCTTGCGAGAGGGCAAAGCCTAGGCAGGATGAGCCGGGGCTGGCAAGGGGTAATCTCGGGCGCGGGGCGAATGCCGTGCGCGCGTGTGCAGCAAGCAGAGAAGCGCTCGCGCCCGGCGTATCGGCAGGGCGCGCGCCGTGGTCAGTCGACTGCCAGGTAGTGCTTGGTGAAGCTGTCGCTCACGACTTCCCACAGGGTCGGGGTGCCGCTGGCGACGAAGAAGGCATCGCCCGCCTTGTAGTGGGCGGTCTCGCCGGTCTGTTCGTTGGTGATCTTCACCTCGCCAAGGGTCACCACGGCCTGCTCGTGGAAGGTGTAGGGCAGACGGAAGCGGCTGCGGCGGACACCGAAGTAGCCGGCGCTGACCGACTCGTCTTCGGTGGCGAAGGTGGTCAGGGCGAACATGGCGTTGTCGCCTTCGAGCATCTCGACGCCGATGTCTTCGAGGGTGCCGCTGGGTTCCAGTTCTTCCAGGGTGATGCCTTGCTTGATGCTGTGCAGCATGTCGTTCTCGCTCGGTTGAGGGCGCGGGCCCGCAGGGATGGGGCTCTACGCTAGCAGGGCGGGTTGCCTGTGCCATGCGCATGCGCGACACCGGGCGCCATGGAAACGCCTTGCCGCCGGTAATTAGGCAGCGATTGGCGGTTTCCCCTGGCAACCGATCCGCCCCGGGCGATCCACGCGCCCGGAGGACAGGCGCCTGCTCAGTGGGATTGCCGTCCGGGCACGCCGGCCTTGACCGCGCGCTGCCAGCCTTGTGCGCCGGTCTGGATCAGCCAGCAGGCGAGGATGAAAGGCAGGGTCAGCGCCTGCAGCCCCAGACTGCTCAAGCCCAGCTGCAGCAGCGTGGCCATGCCGATGCCCAGCAGCACTACCCAGGGTCTGCGTTGCACCTGGCTCAGCGCGATCGCCGCCAGGGCGCCGTTGTAGCCGTAGAGCCCGGCGAGGGCCCGCTCCTGGGGCGCGCCCAGGAGCAGCGCCAGGCCCAGGCCGCAGGCCGAGCCCAGCAATGCCCAGCACGCCGCGCGGCGCGCGGCCAGGAACAGGCCGAGTAGCATCAGCAGGCCGGCCCAGGGGCTGTCCAGGAAGATCACCTGGGCGAGCCCCAGGGCCATGCCGCTCAGCGTACCCAGCCAGTCCAGGGTTGCAGCCGTGACCAGTGGCCCCGGCTGCGCCTGGAGGCCCATGGCGGGCGCCAGGCTCAGCAGCAACCAGCTCAAAGCCACGAACGGAAAGGTGAAGGCCGGCAACCAACGGCGTTTGCGCATGCCCTGCATCCAAGGCGCCAGGATCAGGCTGGACAGGCCGGCGCTGGCGATGATCAGCAGCGGCACGATGAGCGACCAGGCGAACTGCAGGCTGATCAGCAGGCCAAGCAGGATGCCGTTGTAGCCATACAGGCCGATCTCGATATCGGCCTGGGGGTAGCCGCGGCGTTGGGCGGTGAGCATGCCGCTGAGGCCACCGAGCAGGGCGCCGCCGAGCAGCGCCGGCGCCTCCGCGGCGAGGCCTAGTACTAGCAGCAGGCCGAATCCCGGATGGCTTTGCAGAAGGACCTGGCTGAAGCCATTGAGCAGGGCGCGCAGACCGCGCAGGGCGTGATGTGGCGAGGGCAGTTCGTGCATGCGCGTGAACCCGGATAAAAAGAGGCGCCCATCGTTTGCACGATGGACGCCTGCAAACTGGCGATGCCAGCGTGGGAGTCGTGGGGCTGCGGCCAGATCGACCCGGGCCGCAGCGGTTAGCGGGTCAGTGCAGGGTCTCGATGCGCAGGCTGTTGGTGCTGCCGGGCTGGCCGAAGGGTTCGCCGGCGGTGATCACCAGGGTGTCGCCGGCCTTGGCCAGGCCGGCGGACTGGGCAATTTCCAGGGCGGTGCGGGTGACGTCCTCGACCTGGTGCAGGCGCGCGTTGACCACCGAGTAGACGCCCCAGGCCACGGACAGGCGGCGCGCGGTATCGAGGCTGGGGGTCAGGCTGAGGATCGGCGCCTTCGGCCGCTCGCGCGAGGCGCGCAGGCTGGAGGCGCCGGACTCGGTGTAGTTGACCAGCGCCGCCACCGGCAGGATGGTGCTGATGCGGCGGATCGCGCAGCTGATGGCGTCCGAGGCGGTAGCCTCGGCCTGGGGGCGGCTGACGTCGAGCTGGGCCTGGAAGTCCGGGCCGCCTTCCACCTGGCGGATGATCTTGCTCATCATCTGTACCGCTTCCTGTGGGTAGTCGCCGGAGGCGGTCTCGGCCGACAGCATCACCGCGTCGGCGCCTTCGGCCACGGCGTTGGCCACGTCGGTGACCTCGGCACGGGTCGGCGCCGGGGAGAAGCGCATCGATTCGAGCATCTGCGTGGCCACTACCACCGGCCGGCCGAGCTGGCGGCAGGTGCGGATGATGTCCTTCTGGATGCGCGGCACGTTTTCCGCCGGCACCTCCACGCCCAGGTCGCCGCGGGCGACCATGATGGCGTCGCAGAGCCGGGCGATTTCTTCCAGGTGCTGCACCGCCGAGGGCTTCTCGATCTTGGCCATGAGGAAGGCCTTGCCCTGGATCAGCTCGCGGGCCTCGCGGATGTCCTCGGGGCGCTGGACGAACGACAGGGCCACCCAGTCGACCCCCAGCTCCAGGCCGAAGCTCAGGTCGCGGCGGTCCTTCTCGGTCAGCGGCGACAGCTGCAGCACGGCTTCGGGCACGTTGACCCCCTTGCGGTCGGACAGTTCGCCACCGGCGATCACCCGGGTATCGACGGCGTCGGCATGCTTGGCGGTCACCTGCAGGCGCAGGCGGCCATCGTCCAGCAGCAGGGTCATCCCCGGCTGCAGGGCCTCGATGATCTCCGGGTGGGGCAGGTTGACCCGCCGGGCGTCGCCTGGGGTGGGGTCCAGGTCCAGGCGCAGGGCCTGCTCGCGTTCCAGGTTGACCTGGCCCTCGGCGAAGCGCCCGACCCGCAGCTTGGGCCCCTGCAGGTCCATGAGGATGCCGATCGGCGTGCCCAGCTGCTGCTCCACCTCGCGCACCCAGCGATAGCGCTGGGCGTGGTCGGCGTGTTCGCCGTGGCTGAAGTTGAGGCGGAACAGGTTGACGCCGTTTTCCACCAGCTGACGGATGTCGTCGATGGTCTTGATCGCCGGGCCGAGGGTGGCGAGGATCTTTACTTTCTTGTCGGCTTTCATGGGGCTGGACTCTCGAGAATAAGAATGGCGCGGAAATCGTTGACGTTGGTGCGGGTCGGCCCGGTGACGATCAGCTGGTCCAGGGCGGCGAAGTAGCCGTAGCCGTTGTTGTCGTCCAGTTCGTCGCTGGCGTTCAGGCCCAGGCGCGCGGCGCGCCGGTAGCTGTCCGGGGTCATCAAAGCGCCGGCGTTGTCTTCCGAGCCGTCGATGCCGTCGGTGTCGCCGGCCAGGGCGTAGACGCCGGGCAGCCCCTTGAGGCAGTGGGTCAGGCTGAGCAGGAACTCGGCGTTACGCCCGCCACGGCCATTGCCGCGCACCGTCACCGTGGTCTCGCCGCCGGAGAGGATCACGCAGGGCGCCTTGAGCGGCTGGCCATGCAGCAGCACCTGGCGGGCGATGCCGGCGTGGACCTTGGCCACTTCGCGGGCCTCGCCCTCCAGGTCGCCGAGGATCAGGGCCGGCAAGCCGGCGGCCTCGGCCTTGGCGGCGGCGGCATCGAGGGACTGCTGGGGCATGGCGATCAGCTGGAAGTGGCTGCGCGACAGGCAGGGATCGCCGGGCTTGACCGTTTCCGAGCGCGGGTCCTGGAGCCAGGCGCGGACGTTGGCGGGAATCTCGATCTGGTAGCGGGCGAGAATGGCCAGGGCCTCGGCCGAGGTGCTCGGGTCGGCCACGGTCGGGCCGGAGGCGATCACCGAAGCCTCGTCGCCGGGCACGTCGGAGATCGCATAGGTGTACACGCTGGCCGGCCAGCAGGCCTTGGCCAGGCGGCCGCCCTTGATCGCCGAGAGGTGCTTGCGCACGCAGTTCATCTCGCCGATGGAGGCGCCGGACCTGAGCAGGGCCTTGTTGATCGCCTGCTTGTCGGCCAGGCCGATGCCCTCGGCCGGCAGGGCCAGCAGGGAGGAGCCGCCACCGGACAGCAGGAAGATCACCCGGTCGGACTCCTCGAGGTTGCTGACCATCGCCAACACCCGCCGGGCCACCCGTTCGCCGGCATCGTCCGGCACCGGGTGGGCGGCTTCCACCACCTCGATCTTGCGGCAATCGGCGCCGTGGTCGTAGCGAGTCACCACCAGACCGCTGACCTCGCCCTGCCATTCGCGCTCGATCACCTCGGCCATGGCGGCGGCGGCCTTGCCGGCGCCGATGACGATGACCCGGCCGCTGCGATCGGCCGGCAGATGGTCGGCCAGCACCTGGCGCGGATGGGCGGCGTCGATGGCGGTGGCGAACAGCTCGCGCAACAGGCTTTGCGGATCGAAGGACATGGCGGACTCCTGAGTCTGGACTCTTGTTATGGCTGGCTACGCCACCGGGCGAGGCTCACCGCTTTGGTCGATTGCAGTCCGCAGCGGCCGCCTGGCAGCGGCTATGGACTGGAATCGACCCACCCGGCCGGCAGGCCGTGACACCGCCAACCGGGCAGATCGAAAAGGGCACCGGCTGACTGGCCCAACCTACCTTGGGTCAGCCAGCCGGTGTGTTGCTCGTTGTGCGCCTCAGTCCTCGCGGATCGAGAAGTTGGCCATGTGCTCCAGGCCCTTGACCAGCGCCGAGTGGTCCCAGTTGCTGCCGCCGAGGGCCGCGCAGGTGCTGAACACCTGCTGAGCGTTGGCGGTGTTGGGCAGGTTGAGGCCCAGCTCGCGGGCGCCGGACAGGGCCAGGTTGAGGTCCTTCTGGTGCAGGCTGATGCGGAAGCCCGGGTCGAAGGTGCCCTTGATCATGCGCTCGCCATGCACCTCGAGGATCTTCGAGCTGGCGAAGCCGCCCATCAGCGCTTCGCGCACCTTGGCAGGGTCGGCGCCGTTGCGCGCGGCGAACAGCAGGGCCTCGGCCACCGCCTGGATGTTCAGCGCGACGATGATCTGGTTGGCCACCTTGGCGGTCTGGCCGTCGCCGTTGCCGCCGACGCGGGTGATGTTTTTGCCCATGGCCTGGAACAGCGGCAGGGCGCGTTCGAAGGCCTGCTCGCCGCCGCCGACCATGATCGACAGGGTGGCGGCCTTGGCGCCGACCTCACCGCCGGAGACCGGGGCGTCCAGGTATTCGGCGCCGCTGGCGTTGATCTTGGCGGCGAAGGCCTTGGTGGCCGACGGCGAGATCGAGCTCATGTCGATCACCACCTTGCCGGCGCCGACGCCCGCGGCCACGCCGTCCTGGCGGAACAGCACGTCCTCGACCTGCGGGGTGTCCGGCACCATGACGATGATGAACTCGGCCTCCTGGGCCACTTCCCGGGGGTTGGCCAGGGCGATGGCGCCGGCCTCGACCAGGTCGGCCGGGGCCGGGTCGTGGTGCTCGGAAAGGAACAGGGTGTGGCCTGCCTTCTGCAGGTTCTGCGCCATGGGCTTGCCCATGATGCCGGTACCGATGAATCCGATTTTTGCCATGAGATGCACTCCTAGATAGTGGGCTCAGATTGCGTTGTGCGCTTTCATCCAGCCGAGGCCGGCGACGGTGGTGGTGGCCGGCTTGTATTCGCAGCCGATCCAGCCCTGGTAGCCGATGCGCTCCAGGTGTTCGAAGAGGAAGCGGTAGTTGATCTCGCCGGTGCCCGGCTCGTTGCGGCCGGGGTTGTCGGCCAGCTGCACGTGGTTGATCGCCGCCAGGTTGTCCGCCACGGTACGGGCCAGGTCACCTTCCATGATCTGCATGTGGTAGATGTCGTACTGCAGGTACAGGTTGTCGCTGCCGACCTTGTCGCGAATGGCCAGGGCCTGCCTGGTGTTGTTCAGGTAGAAACCGGGAATGTCGCGGGTGTTGATCGCCTCGATGACCAGCCTGATGCCGGCTGCCTGGAGTTTTTCCGCGGCATACTTGAGGTTGTCGACGAAGCACTGCTCGACAGTGGCGCAATCCAGACCCTGGGGGCGGATGCCGGCCAGGCAGTTGACCTGGGTGTTGCCCAGCACCTTGGCGTAGGCGATGGCCTTGTCCACGCCGGCGCGGAATTCCTCGACCCGCTCGGGGTGGCAGGCGATGCCGCGCTCGCCCTTGGCCCAGTCGCCGGCCGGCAGGTTGAACAGCACCTGCTCGAGGCCGTTGGCGTCCAGGCGTGCCTTGATCTCCGCTACCGGATAGTCATAGGGGAACAGGTACTCGACGCCGCTGAAGCCGGCTTCGGCGGCGGCGGCAAAACGGTCCAGGAAGTCCACCTCGGTGAACAGCATGGACAGGTTGGCTGCAAAGCGGGGCATGGGGGGCTCCTTCAATGGTCGGGTAGGGCCCGGAGTTACTCCGGGCTCGGGAGTGGGTCAGTCGAGCGCCATGATGCTGGTCGGTGCGTCGGCCCGGCTGCTGGCCAGCGCCTCGAACTCGTTGATGGCGTCGATCTCGGTACCCATGGCGATATTGGTCACCCGCTCGAGGATCACCTCGATCACCACCGGCACCTGGTGCTCGGCCATCCAGGCCTCGGCCTGCTCGATGGCCGGGCGCAGTTCTGCCTGGGAGCGCACGCGGATGGCCTTGCAGCCCAGGCCCTCGACCACCGTGATGTGGTCGACGCCGTAGCCCTCGACCTCGCCGGCATTGATGTTGTCGAAGGCCAGCTGCACGCAGTAGTCCATGTCGAAGCCGCGCTGGCTCTGGCGGATCAGGCCGAGGTAGGCGTTGTTCACCAGGATGTGGATATAGGGCAGCTTGAACTGCGCACCCACGGCCAGCTCCTCGATCATGAACTGGAAGTCGTAGTCGCCGGACAGCGCGACGATCTTGCGCTGCGGGTCGGCCACGCGAACGCCCAGGGCCGCCGGGATGGTCCAGCCCAGCGGGCCGGCCTGGCCGCAGTTGATCCAGTGGCGCGGCTTGTACACGTGCAGGAACTGGGCGCCGGCGATCTGCGACAGGCCGATGGTGCTGACGTAGCAGGCATCCTTGCCGAACGCGTTGTTCATGCACTGGTAGACGCGCTGCGGCTTCATCGGCACGTCGTCGAAGTTGGTCTTGCGCAGCAGGGTGGTCTTGCGCTCGCGGCAATCGGCGGCCCAGGCGCTGCGGTCCTTCAGGCGGCCGGCGGCCTTCCACTCGCTGGCCACCTGGACGAACAGGGCCAGGGCGGCACCGGCATCGGAGACGATGCCGTAGTCCGGCGAGAAGACCCGGCCGATCTGGGTCGGTTCGATGTCGACGTGGACGAACTTGCGATCTTTTGTATACACCTCGACCGAGCCGGTGTGCCGGTTCGCCCAGCGGTTGCCCACGCCCAGCACGAAGTCGGACGCCAGCATGGTGGCGTTGCCGTAGCGGTGGCTGGTCTGCAGGCCGACCATGCCGGCCATCAGCGGGTGGTCGTCGGGGATGCAGCCCCAGCCCATCAGGGTCGGGATCACCGGTACGCCGACGATCTCGGCGAACTGCTGCAGCAGGGCCTCGGCGCCGGCGTTGTAGATGCCGCCGCCGGCCACGATCAGCGGGCGCTCGGCCTGGTTGAGCATCTCCAGGGCCTTCTCGATCTGCGCCCGGGTGGCACTGGGCTTGTACGCCTGCAGCGGCTGGTAGGTCTCGATGTCGAACTCGATCTCGCCCATCTGCACGTCGAACGGCAGGTCGATCAGCACCGGTCCGGGACGGCCCGAGCGCATCACGTGGAAGGCCTGCTGGAACACCCGCGGGACCAGGGCCGGCTCGCGCACGGTGACGGCCCACTTGGTGACCGGCTTGGCGATCGATTCGATGTCCACCGCCTGGAAGTCCTCCTTGTGCAGGCGGGCGCGTGGCGCCTGGCCGGTGATGCAGAGGATCGGGATGGAGTCGGCGGAGGCCGAGTACAGGCCGGTGATCATGTCGGTGCCGGCCGGCCCAGAGGTGCCGATGCACACGCCGATGTTGCCGGCCTTGGCCCGCGTGTAGCCCTCGGCCATGTGCGAGGCGCCCTCGACGTGGCGGGCCAGGATGTGGCGGATGCTGCCATCGGCCTTCAGCGCGGAATACATCGGGTTGATCGCCGCGCCGGGTACGCCGAATGCGACCTCTACACCTTCCTTGCGCATTACCGCCACTGCAGCATCGATTGCTCTCATTCGCGCCATGATTGAATCCTCCAGGCTGTATTCGATATTTTTTGTACGTGGTCAAAGCATGCCGTGCCCGCAGTTATGGGGTAAACTGCAGGTCTCTTCATTTCTGTCGATATCAGGAGTATCGAATGGATCGTCATACCCTGTTGCACAGCTTCGTTCTGGTGGCCGACCACGGCAGCTTCGCGGCTGCCGCCCTGGCCGAAGGCGTGACCCCGGTGGTGATGGGGCGGCGTCTCGATGCCCTCGAGCGCCACCTGGGGGTCAAGTTGATGCATCGCTCGACCCGCGGCCTGTCCCTGACCGACCTGGGCGAGCAGTATCTGGAGCGCGCCCGCGGTCTGCTGCGCGACTTCGACGAGGCCGACGCGAGCATCACCCACGGCGGGCATTCGGTCAGCGGCCACCTGGTGGTGTCGGCGCCGGCGGCGTTCGGCCGGCGTCATATCGCTCCCCACGCCCCGGCGTTTCAGGCGCGTTACCCGGAGCTGAAGCTGTCGTTCAACCTGACCGACAGCGTGGTCGACCTGGTGCGCCAGGGCTACGACATGGGCATCCGTATCGGCGAGGTCACCGACCCCAACTATGTGGCGATCAAGCTGTTCCCTAACCGCCGCGTGGTCTGCGGTGCGCCGAGTTATTTCCAGCGTCATTCGGCGCCGCAAACCCTGGAGGACTTGAGCGAGCACAACTGCCTGGCCTTCAACCTGCAGGGGGGGCAGCAGCGCGGCTGGACCTTCCTGCGCGATGGCAAGCAGGTGGCGATCAAGGTTTCCGGCAATCTGGACTGTAATGACGGCGAACTCCTGTACAACTGGGTGAAACAGGGGCTGGGCATCGGCTGGCGTTCGACCTGGGAGATCCAGGCCGAGCTCAAGCGCGGGCAGCTGGTGACGGTGCTCGACGAGTTCGCCGTGCCGGCCTACGACATCCAGGCCGTCTATCCGCAGCAGCGCTACCTGCCAGCCAAGGTGCGGTTCTTCATCGACTACCTGAAGTCGATCTACAACACGCCAGGCTATTGGGAGAGTTGATGCGGATAACTGTATACAAAAAGATCGATTTAAATGTAAACAAATAAATTATTCATGTGTACAGTTGCTCGGCCTGCCAATCTGCAGCGCTGCGTTTGGCCAAGGGCGCCGGTGCGGCGGGCAGGGTTTTGGATCATCAGCCTGAGAGAGGACAAACCATGAGCACCCTGAACCTGGATACCGCCACAGCCATCAGCAACCAGGCCCTGGCGATCGGCCGCGAGCTGTCGGCGGCGCCGCTGACCGTTGCCGTGCTGGATGCCGGCGGTCACCTGATCTGTCTGCAGCGCGAGGACGGCGCGAGCCTGCTACGCCCGCAGATCGCCATCGGCAAGGCCTGGGGGGCGGTCGCCCTGGGCAAGGGCTCGCGCCTGATCGCCGCCGATGCCCAGCAGCGTCCGGCGTTCATCGGCGCGGTGAATACCCTGGCCGATGGCAAGCTGGTGCCGGCGCCAGGAGGCGTGCTGATACGCGATGCGGCGGGGCAGCTGATCGGGGCCGTCGGCATCAGCGGCGATACCTCGGACCTCGACGAGCAGTGCGCCATCCGGGCTGTGGAGGCCCAGGGACTGACGGCCGATGCAGGCATCGCCGGGTAGGGGGAGGAGGTACGGCGGCGAAGCCGCCCAATGCGCGCGCAGGCGGTGACTGCGCCGCGGGTGCGGGCCTAGCGGGCCGTGACCTGCTCGGAGGGGCTGCTGGCCGAGCTGGCGTCGACTTCGCAGCCCTTGATCACCAGGCGGATGATGGTTTGCGCGGCGGCTTCGTAATCCTCGTCGCTGAGGCTGGCCTTGCCGGTGACGGTGGAAATCTGCCAGTCGAAGTCCGCGTAGGTCTGGGTCGCCGCCCAGATGCTGAACATCAGGTGGTGCGGGTCGACGGGTGCCATCAGCCCCTGGTCGATCCAGCGCTGGATGCAGGCGATATTGTGCTGGGCCTGGGCGTTGAGCTCCTCGGCCTGCTCGGCGGACAGGTGCGGCGCACCGTGCATGATCTCGCTGGCGAACACCTTGGAGGCAAAGGGCAGTTCGCGGGAGATGCGGATCTTCGAGCGGATATAGGCCTCCAGCACCTCGGCCGGGCGCCCCGGCTGGTTGAAGGGCGCGGAGGCGGCGAGCAGCGGCTCGATGATGCTTTCCAGCACCTCGCGATAGAGGTTCTCTTTCGATTTGAAGTAGTAGTAGACGTTGGGCTTGGGCAGGCCGGCCTTGGCGGCGATGTCGCTGGTCTTGGTCGCCGCGAAGCCCTTGTCGGCGAACTCCTCACTGGCTGCGCGCAGGATCAGCTCTTGGTTGCGCTCGCGAATGCTGGTCATAGGCCCTATCGATTTCCTGGTGTCGCCCTGCTTGGGGCGGCGGGCCGGCATGGTAGCACCGGCCTCGCGCAGCGCTCAAGCCGGCGGCTGATGGGCCTGTCAGCGCTTTCCTGACCTGTCGGTCAATTGAATGTATACACAAATAGATTTTTCTGTTTACATCCTTCTTCGTTCACTTCACCACAAGAAATGTCTCGGCTCCTTGGGCGACAGGAGACTCGCTGTGCACAACCCCCAGCTGGTCGACCCCTTCGGTCGGCGCATCACCTACCTGCGGCTGTCGGTCACCGACCGTTGCGATTTTCGCTGCACCTACTGCATGGGCGAGGACATGGTGTTCGCCCCGCGCGCGCAGATTCTCAGCCTGGAGGAGCTCTACGCGGTGGCCGATGCCTTTATCGGCCTGGGCGTCAGGCGTATCCGCATCACCGGCGGCGAACCCCTGGTGCGCAAGAACCTGCTGAGCCTGCTGGCGCGCCTGGGCCGGCGCGACGAGCTGGAAGACCTGGCCATCACCACCAACGGCTCGCAGCTGGCCGAACTGGCGCCGCAGCTGCGCGCCGCCGGGGTCGCGCGGCTGAACATCAGCTTGGATTCGCTGAGGCGCGAGCGCTTCGCCGCCTTCACCCGTCGCGACCGTCTCGAGCAGGTACTGGCCGGCATCGATGCGGCGCGGGCCGCGGGTTTTCGCCGGATCAAGCTCAATACCGTGGTGCAGAAGGGGCGCAACGACGATGAGGTGCTCGACCTGCTCGAATTCGCCATGGCGCGCGGCCTGGATATCAGCTTTATCGAGGAAATGCCGCTGGGTGATATCTCCAGCCACAGTCGTCAGGCCACCTTCTGCTCGAGCGACGAGGTGCGCGAGCGCATCGCGCAGCGCCACGCCCTGGTGCGCAGCAATCGGGCGACCGGCGGCCCCTCGCGCTATTGGCAGGTGGTGGGCAGCGCCACCCAGGTCGGCTTTATCTCACCGCACAGCCACAACTTCTGCGGCGACTGCAACCGGGTGCGGGTCACCGCCGAGGGCAAGCTGGTGCTCTGCCTCGGGCACGACCATGCCCTGGACCTCAAGGCGCTGATCCGTCGCTACCCAGGCGACCGCGAGCGCCTGCGCGGGGCGCTGCTCGATGCTTTGCGCCTCAAGCCGGAACGCCATCACTTCGCCAATGACGAGCAGGTCCAGGTGGTGAGGTTCATGAGCATGACCGGCGGCTGATTCGCCGCCACCTGGGCACTTCTTGGCCCCTCGCCGTTGCGCCACCCCGATCCAAAACAAAAAGAAGGAGGGTTGCTGTGAAAATCACTCGCGTCTGCAGTTTACTGATGGTGCTGGGCGCTACCGGAGCCAGTGCCGAAAGCTATGTGATCGGCGTGGAAGAGCTGGCTTTCGCCCCGCACTACAGCATCGACAAGCAGGGCCAGTACCAGGGCTTTGCCCGTGAGCTGTTCGACGCCTTCGCTGCGCACAGCGGTGTCCAGTTGAGCTACAAGCCGTTGCCGGTGGCGCGCCTGCTGCCCGCGCTGCTGGCGGGAGAGGTGGACCTCAAGTACCCCGACAGCGCCCATTGGGCCCAGGCGCAGAAGGACGGTAAGGACCTGCACTACAGCCAGGCGGTGGTCAACTATGTCGATGGCGTGCTGGTCGCGCCGAAGCGCCAGGGCCGCCCACTCGAGCAGCTCAAGCGTCTGGCCATGGTCGACGGCTGGACGCCCTGGGGCTATCAGGAACGGATCGACGCCCAGCAGATCGTGCCGACCTACAACGACGACCTGCGCAAGATGATCCACCAGGCGCTGAAGCAGGACACCGACGGCGCCTACTTCAACGTGGTGGTCGCCACCCATTACCTCGACAACATTCGTGCCCGCCCCGGCGCCCTGGTGTTCGACCCCAAGCTGCCGCATACCCGCGGCACCTTTCACCTGTCCAGCCTGCGGCATGCCGAACTGCTGCAGCGTTTCGATCGCTTTCTGCTCGAGCGCCACGGCGAGGTGGCGGCGCTGAAGGCCAGGTATCGGGTGGAGGCCAATCTGGATTCGGAATACATGGGCATGGAGCAGTGGAAGGTGGACTTCCTCAAGCGGCAGAAGGCCAGGCAGACCGGCGAGTGAGGGCTTGCGCGCGGCAGCCCCATGGGCCGGTGCATCGCCCACGGGGCTGCCTGGCGGCAGTTCTATCAGCTGCGGAATCGCTGGCAGGCCGACCAGTGGCGCATCATCAGGTAGTAGCTGAGGCCCGCGGGGACCAGGCTGGCGTACCAGGACACCGAGGACAGGCTCAGGGCCGCCGCGGCGCCGATCAGCGAGGCGATGATGGCGGCGTAGTTCACGCCCCGATAGGGGCCGTGCGCGTCGTAGAGCTTGCCGATATCCAGCTGGCGCCGGCGGATGATGAAGTAGTCCACCACCATCACCGCGAAGATCGGCCCGAGGAACGCGGAGTAGGTCTGTACGAACACCTGCAGGCCGGCGGAGGATTCTTCCCTGACCAGCTCCCAGGGAAAGGTGCCGAAGGCCAGCAGGCCGACGATGATGGTCGAGGTGCGGAACGGCAGCTTGAACACATCCATCAGGATGTAGGTCGGCGGCACCACGTTGTTCAGCACGTTGGTGGTCACCTGGGCAAAGGCGATGAACAGCAGGGTGGTCACCAGCAGCGGGGTGTTGTCGACGGCGCTGGAGAACACCTGGATCGGGTCATTCACCCCGGTGGCGCCGGACACCATCAGGCCGATCAGCCCCATGAACAGGGTGCAGGGCAGGATCGACATGGCATAGAGGGTGGTCAGCAGGCCCGCGCCGCTGCCCTGCTTGAGCTCGCGCGAGTAGTCGCTGACGTTGAGCATCATGGTGCTGTAGATGCCGAGGAACAGCATGGTCGCGCCCCAGAACGGCAGGCCCCAGGTGCCTTCGACGTTGACCAGATTGGTCATGATCTCGTCGCCGTAGCGGTTGATCACGCTGTAGAACATGTACACCAGCGACACCAGGATAAAGCCGCTGCCGACGTTCTCCAGCCACTTGATGCCCTGGAAGCCGAACATCGACAGGCCGATCTGCAGGAACTGGAACACCACGAAGTAGAAGATCATGTTGTCGAAGCCCAGCAGCGTCGCCGACACGGCGTTGATCGCCGCCGCCCCGACCCAGCTCTGAAAGCCGTACCAGACGATCGCCGGCACCGCCCTGACCAGTCCGGGGAAGCGGGTGCCGGCGAAGCCGAAGGCGCTGCGCGCCTGCACCATGAACGGGATGCCGTACTTGTAGCCGGCCGCTCCGTTGAGCGCCAGGGCGATGCCGATGACGAAGCAGCCGATGCCGATGGCCAGCGCCGTCTGCAGCAGGTTGAGGGTGCCGACGATGCTCGAACCCATGGCGAAGGTGCCGATCGACACGCAGCCGCCGAACCAGGCCAGCAGGTAAGAGAGCCTGCCCATGATGCGTTTTTCTTGCGGGGCCAGTGATTCGTCACCGGCGGGTTTGCTGGCTGCCGGCTGTGCGTAGCCGAGAGCCGGTGAAGCGACAGTTTCGTTTTGCATGGTATGAACCTCGGTACAGGGAACTGAAGTTCCCGTTGTTCTTGTTGTGTCGTTACCTGATTCCATCGTCGCAGCGCGTCTGACCCTCTATGGTCAGCGCTGGCAGTGCCGTGGCTAGCGGCCCGGCTGCCCGGGTGAGAGGTAGGCGAACTGTCCGCTGAAGGCCTTGGGCCGCGGGAAGTCGAGGTCGCCATGCTTGCTGGTGCCCAGCTGCAGGCTGGCCAGCGCCTCGGCCAACTTCACCGCCGCGGTGACGCCTTCGACGATTGGCAGGCCGACGGCTTCGCTGATCTGCGCGGTCAGGTCGGCCATGCCGCCGCAACCGAGGACGATGGCGCCGATGTTGTCTTCGGCCTTGGCCCGCAGGCATTCGTCGATGATCCGATCCAGCGCCAGGTTGCCGTTGTGCTCGAGATCGAGCACCGGAATCTCCGCCGCCCGCACCCGGCGACAGTGGTGGGCATAGCCGTAGTTCTGCAGCAGGTGCTCGGCGATGATCCCGGTGCGGCCCAGGGTGGTGACGATGGAGAAACGCGTGCTGATCAGCGCGGCGAGGTGGAAGGCCGCTTCGGCGATACCGATCACCGGGGCGCGGGTGAGTTCCCGGGCAGCCAGCAGGCCGGGGTCGCCGAAGCAGGCGAGGATGTAAGCGTCGGTTTGTTCGAGCTCGCCGGCGCGGACCTCTTCGAGTACGCCGACGGCGCTGATCGCCTCGTCGAAGTGGCTTTCGATCGACTCCGGACCGCTGCGCGGATTGCTGGCGACTATCCGCGTGCCGGGGCTGGCCACGCGGATGGCGGCTGCGCCTATCTTCTCCGTCATTGCGGCGGTGGTGTTGGGGTTGATGACGCGAATCTTCATGGCTTCCTCTTCTTGGTGAGTGGTTGTATTCAATGTTGTACACAATAAAAACTAAAATAGAAATGAAAAAAGTAGATCTGTGGCTACAAAATATCGCTCAACTGTGCTAGTAAGTTGACGGTGCGGTCAGCTTTAAGGCCGGATATGAAGTAAATATCCATGCAATTCAGTCTGTTGGACGCCTGCGTCCAATGCCGCCTTTTCTCGATTCCAGCCAGGCTAAGTTGCCTATCGCTTATCGCTGCTGCCGAAGCATCGGCGGAGGTCGGCTGCCTCGGCGACGAGGTGGCGCCTGGGGCAGGCTGTCAGGGGGAGGTGCTGCCAGCCGGGTATGGCGTCGTTGCCATGGGGGCAAGACGCTGCCGCAGGCCGCCTGGGGCGGTCGGCCTGATGCTGGAGCGGGAGATTGCGAGTTCTTACGGTGCGGAACCGGGCGACCGCAGCGGCGTGCAGCTGGCCGCTGCGGTGGTCCGTGGTAACTCAGGGCAGGCGAATGGAGGAAGCTCCTTGCCGAACGCACGCCGCGCGCCTGGGCGCGCGGCTTGGCAAAGGGTGTGCCTCAGCTGGGCGAGCCGGCTGGCGCCGAGCTGCCGTTGGCCACGCAATGCTTGCGCATCAACAGGTAGTGAAGGAGTGCGCCGAGTATCGCGCCGAAGATCCAGGAATAGCCGGACAGGCTACTCAGCGCGGGGCTCCAGACCGAGGCGACGGAGAACACCGAGGCGATGCCGAAGGCAATCATAGCCTTGCGATTCCAGCCGCCATCGTAATGGTAGCGAGTGCCCGGTTCGGCGGAGAACAGCTGCTGCAGGTCCAGGTGCTGCCTGCGCACCAGGTAGTAGTCGGCGACGATGATGCCGTACAGCGGCGCGAGCACCGCACCCAGGGTGTCGACGAAGGCGGCGATGCCGACGTTGCTGATGAACGATACCCACAGCGCGCCGATGAAGAAGGCGATGGCCGCGGTGATGAAGCCGCCGGTGCGCGCGCTGATATGGGCCGGCGCCAGGTTGGCGATGTCGTAGGCCGGCGGAATGAAGTTGGCCACCAGGTTGATGCCGACCGTGGCCGCGAAGAAGGTCAGGGCAGCGATCACGGTCAGGGTCAGGTTGTCGACCCGGGCGACGATGTCGGTGGGGTTGGTCAGGGTTTCGCCGAACACCACGACGGTGCCGGCGGTGATGACCAGGGCGATCATCGAGAAGATCGCCAGGCTGACCGGCAGGCCGAGGAAGTTGCCGGCGGTCATCTGCTTCTCGCTCTTCACGAAGCGGGCGAAATCGCCGTAGTTGATCACCACCGCGGCAAAGTAGGCGACCATGGTGCCGACCACCGCGATAAAGGCCGCTACCGGGCCGGCGGCGTACTCACCGGTGCCGCGGAAGATCTCGCCCAGCTCGCTGAGCAGGCTGGGACCGGCCTTGTACCAGATCATCAGCATCAGCGCGATCATCACCAGGTAGACCAGCGGGCCGGCCCAGTTGAGGAACTTGGTGATCCAGTCGATTCCGCGAATGAACAGGGCGACCTGGAAGGCGCAGACGATCATATAGGAGAGCCAGCCGACGGCCGTCATGCCGAGGAACGTGGCGCCGGCGCCGCTGGCATTGCCCATCAACGAGTTGATCAACAGTGCCACGGCGGTGGAGGCGAAGTAGGTCTGCACGCCGTACCAGAAGATCGCCACGATGCCGCGCACCACGGCGGGGAAGTTGGCGCCGCGTACGCCCATGCTGGCGCGCGCCATGACCGGGAAGGGGATGCCGTACTTGACGCTCGGTTTGCCGGTCAGTTGCACCAGGCCCATGACGATGAAGCCGGCCAGGACGATTCCCGCCAGCACCGCCCAACCGTTCAAGCCGTAGGAAATGAACAGGGTGGCGGCCAGGGTGTAGCCGAACAGGCTCTGGATGTCGTTGGACCAGACGTTGAAGATCTCGAACCAGCCCCATTTGCGTTGCGCGGGCGGCAGGGGCGCCAGGTCCGCGTTATGCAGCGAGGTGTCGATCTGCTTGATGTGGAAGTCTTGTGAGGACATGGACAGCTCCTGAAGTCTTGTTTTTGGGCGCCGGCGAAGGGCGCATCTGAGGAGGATTGTCGGCACGTTCCGTTCGGATTTCGTTGTTCAAGTCCTTGGCGAGCAGCGTGCTGGGCCATGGCGACTGGCGAAAGTGGAAGGATCGTTTGCATGTTGTACACATAAAAAAATCACATGAACATAAAAAAATACAAAATTGTGCACATAAATATTGATTTATGAGTACAAAAACTTGACTAGGCAGTCAGTTTGCTGTGCGCGATTCTCGCGCTGGGCGACGCCTTGGCGCCGTCGGCCACACCTACGCAGCAGACGAAAAAGGGGGCTACGCATGGCGTAGCCCCCTTTTCTGTTTAGCTGCCGGATGCCGCCTACCTGGCAGCCGGCCAGTTGCCTTTAGAAGTGATACTGCACCAGTGCCTGCACTGCGGTCTGATCGAAGCCATCGGTGGATCCGTCGATCGGCTTCATGCCGTACTTGTTGTGCCACATGTTCAGCTCGGTGCCGACGTAGAGCTGGCGCTCCTTGCCGAACAGGGCCTTGCCGGCGTCCCATTTGACCTGGATCGAGGAACCGAGGGAGGTCTGGGTGTTGGCCTCCTTCGATGGCGAGCGCCAGTCGAGGTAGCCGTCGACCACGAAGTCCTGGGCACCGATGGCGAAGGGGTAGGCGCCGGCCACGGTCAACTGGGTGGCATAGCCGTTGCCGGCGTCGCTGGCCTTGAAGTCGTGGTCGAAGAAGATGTGGTTGTTGATCTTGACCCGGTACAGGTTGGTGTTGAGGAAGGCGAAGCCGGGCACGTCCCAATCCAGACCGATGCCGTACAGGTAGTTCTCGGTGCCGGGGCCACCGTTGCCTTTCTCATAGGTGAAGGCGGCCTTGACGTCCTTCAGCGGGCCGACCGAGAGATCCTGGCCGGTCAGCCAGCTGAGGCTGATGCGCGGCTTGAACTCCATGTAGTAGAAGCTGTTCTTTTCCTTGACTTCGAGGTTGCCGAAGTTGCTGCCGCGGTACTGGGTGTTGTCGGCGTCCACGTAGTCGAGGAAGAAGAACACGTCGCCCCACACCCAGCCGCTGGCGTGTTCGAAGGTATAGGTGGTCTGCGAGCGTTGCTCTTCGCCGTTGAAGTTCAGGCGTTGGAAATTGCTGCCGTTGAGGTAGGTCAGGCTGTTGTCCTGCCAGAACATCAGGTCGCCGGCGTTGACCTGGTTGCCGGCGAGCAGGCCGGCAGACAGGACGAGGCAGTGGGGGAGGTGCTTGAGCTTCATCGGGGTTTCCTCAGGTTTAGGACGGACAGGGTTTGCCACCCCGCGGCTGGGCGCGGGGCGATGCAGGGGGGATTCGGGAGCGCTTGGCTCAGCTTTTGCGGTTGGCCGCGCCGCACGCGATGGCTGGCACGGCGCGCGCCTCGATGCAGGTCGCGACGCTCGCGAGCAGGGTCAGGGGGCGGGCGCCGATAGCGACCAGGCGGGCCAGCAGGTGCGCCAGGGCGGGGGCGATGGCTGGCGCGCAGGCGGGGCGGTCAACCAGCGGGAGGATCGGCTCGCTGCTGGCGGCAGACGGAGCTGGGGTGTTCGGCGTACGAGTCGTGGTCATGTCAGAGCCTGCCAGTTGTTTTTATATGGTCATGGGCTTGCACGAGGCTTCACGGCGCCTCCTTCCGATCGCCAGAAAGCTGTCTTAGCGGTCAGGATGTGCCGACTATAACAATGTGGGCACAGTTATGGGAACAAGGTATTTCACGATTGTGTACAAAAAAAGACGCCGCCGGTCGCTTGAGGGCGGCCAGGCGCGCTGGCACGGCGCAGGTTGTCCTGGGAGGGCGCTGCCAGGAGGGAGGGTGAAGGAGGGGCGGTTCAGTCGTCCCGTCGCAGTTCGTGGAAGACGTGCTCGGCCAGGCCGGCGCCGGCTTCGCTCATGGTCAGGTAGGTGCGGTCGGCGCCGGCTTCGATGATCCGCTTGGCGATGTCTTCGTACATGGCGTGGGAGGCGATCAGCCCGGGAAAGCCGCGTTCGCGCAGCTTGCCGATGGAGATGATCTTGGTCTCCGGGTCGTTGAGCGCCAGGACCACCGCTTCGATGCTGGGCATTTCCAGGCGTTGCCAGAGCATCTGGTCTTCGCCATCGGCGAACAGTGCGCGGCGCCCGGCCTTGGCGCAGGCTTCGATGACCACCGGGTCCGAGTCCAGCCCGACCACCTCGAAGCCCTTGCCCTTGAGATAGTCATAGGCGGCGCGGCCGGTGCGGCCCATGCCCACGATCAGGATCTGCGCATCGCCGAGCGACACCGGTTGCTCGTCGGGGTGGCGGGTGTCGCGCTCCAGGGGGATCAGCCAGCGCGACAGGCGCTCGTAGAGCGGGTGGGCGAGGCGGCTGAGCGGAGCGGAGATGACGAAGGACAACGCCACGCTAATGGCCAGGGGAATCAGCCACTGTGGCAGTACCACGCTGGCGACGATCAGGCCGAATTCGCTGTAGTTGGTCAGGCTGACGCTGCTGAGAAAGGCGCTGCGCGCGCGCAGGCGGAACATCACGAACAACAGGAAGAACAGAAAGCCCTTGAGCGGCAGCAGCAACGCCATGACCACGGCGAACGCCAGGGCGTCGGCCCCGGGCAGGCCGCTGATGCCGATCTGCAGGAAGAAACCGACCAGGAACACCTCCTTGATGCTCCACAGCGCGTTGGACAGCTCGATGGCGCGTTTGTGCTTGGCCAGCATGGCGCCGAACGCCAGGGCGCCGAGTTCCGAACTGAGGCCGAGGGACTCGAAGCCGTAGCCGCCGATGACCAGGGCCAGCAGCAGCCCCAGCAGGACCATCAATTCCTCGTGGCCGCTGGCGTCCAGCAGGCGGAACAGCAGCGGTCGCAGCAATGGCAGGGCGAACACCAGCAGGGCCCAGGGCGAGGGCGCGTCGCCATTGGCCAGGCTCATCACCAGCAGGGCGAGGAGGTCCTGAATGATCAGCACGCCGA
Organism: Pseudomonas sp. LPB0260; assembly: GCF_013388395.1. Taxonomy (NCBI): domain Bacteria; kingdom Pseudomonadati; phylum Pseudomonadota; class Gammaproteobacteria; order Pseudomonadales; family Pseudomonadaceae; genus Pseudomonas; species Pseudomonas sp. LPB0260. The sequence goes on from NZ_CP058247.1 coordinate 3,375,634, forward strand.
TGGCCAGTCGGCCGTGGAAGGAGCGCAGCTCGCGCTTGCTCTCCAGCACCTTGGCCGCCAGCACCGTGCTGGAGAAGGACAGGGCGACCGACAGCAGCAGCGCCTCGCGCAGGGGCAGCTCGAGGATCAGCACGATGGCGCCGAGGAACAGCAGGCTGGATATGAAGAAATGCAGCAGGCCGCCGGCGATCACCTCGCGCCGCACCAGGTTGCTCAGCTTCAGCTTCAGGCCGACGGTGAACAGCAGCAACAGCACGCCGAGGTGGGAGACATGGCTGAGGATGGTGCTGTCCAGGGGACCGATGCGCAGGTACTGGCTGAGCCCCGCCAGGGTGAAGCCGGCGGCCAGGTAGCCGACCAGGGGCGGTAGGCCGATGAAGCGGGCGGCCAGTCCCAGCATGAAGGCGAAGGCGATCCAGCTGGCTTCGAGCATCGGCAAGTACCTGTCGGCTTTCGCGTGGGCGGTGGACTCCAGTCAATTGTAGCGGGCCGCTCCTGGCCGGCGTCGCCGGGTGGCCCGTAGGCCGCTGCGGGAGCGGCGTGCTGGTGCCAGAAATGACACAAGCCCGCCGGGTGGCGGGCTTGTGCTGGATCGCGGTGCGGCCCTGGGGCCTTGTGCTCAGTTGATCTGCGCGCCCTGGGCAATCCAGGCGCCGATCAGGTCGCGTTCTTCCTGGGTCATCTGGGTGATGTTGCCCAGCGGCATGACCTGGCTGGCGACGCTCTGCGCGTGAATCTTCGCCGCCTGTTGCTGGATCTGCTGCGGGGTGTCGAGCATAAAACCAGCCGGCGCGCTGCTGAACATCGGGCTGCTCGGGCTGGCCGAATGGCATACGGTGCAGCGTTCCTGGATCACGCTGTTGACCGTGGCGAAGGGCGGCTCACTGGTTTGGGCCGTTGCGGGGGCGGCGCTCGGCTCGGCGAGCGCCGTGGCGGGCGCGACCTCCTCGACCTTGGCGACGGTGGCCGCCGGCTCGCTGCTGACCGCCGCGACAGGCGCGGCGCTCGGTGCCGGGCGCAGCGGGGCGGTGACGTAGGCCAGGCAGATCATTCCCAGGGCGGCGGCCGGCAGGGTCCAGGCGAACCTGTTGCTGTCGTGGCGGGTGTTGAAGTAGTGCCGCACCAGCACCGCCAGAATCGCGATGCCGGCCAGGATCAGCCAGTTGTACTGGCTGCCGTAGGTGCTCGGGAAGTGGTTGCTGATCATGATGAACAGCACCGGCAGGGTGAAGTAGTTGTTGTGGCGCGAGCGCAGCAGGCCCTTGGCCGGCAATACCGGGTCGGGTTCGCTGTTCTCTTCGATGGCCTTAACCAGGGCGCGTTGTGCCGGCATGATGGTGAAGAACACGTTGCCGACCATGATGGTGCCGATGATGGCGCCGACATGGATATAGGCCGCGCGACCGCTGAAGATCAGGCTGAAGCCCCAGGCCGCGGCGATCAGCAGGACGAACAGCACCGCGCCGAGCAGCGCCGGCTGCTTGCCCAGGGGCGAGTCGCAGAGGACGTGATAGGCCGCATAACCGGCCACCAGCGAACCGAGGCCGATGGCGATGGCGACGGCCGGGGCCATGTCGCTGCCGGGGGCGATCAGGTACAGCGAAGGGTTCAGGTAGTACACCACCATCAGCAGGGCGACGCCCGACAGCCAGGTGAAGTAGGCCTCCCATTTGAACCAGTGCAGGTTGTCCGGCATCTTCGGCGGGGCCAGCTTGTACTTTTCCAGGTGGTAGATACCGCCGCCGTGGATGGCCCACAGGTCGCCGGCCAGGCCGTCGCGTGGGTTGCTGCGGTTGAGGTTGTTCTCCAGCCAGACGAAATAGAAGGATGCGCCGATCCAGGCGATGCCGGTGATCATATGGATCCAGCGGATGCCCAGGTTCAGCCATTCAGTCAAATGTGCTTCCACAGTGTGTACCTCTTTCCCAGTGCCGGCAGGCCGGTCCCCTGGGCTTCTCTTATTGGTGGGGGTCGAGGAGCAGTTGCTCTGCCTCGGTAAAGAAATGCTCATCGCAGTTGTTGCCGGAACCACTGCGATCAACCACCAGGAAGTCATCCCGCTTTTCGATCGTCAGCACCGGATGGTGCCAGACGCCGCGATGGTAATTAATGCCCTGCCTGCCGTTGCTGCGGAAGGCGCGGACCAACTCCGATTCAGGTGCATCGCCAAGTGGCGCGACCACAATCAGAAAGGGGTGGCCGAGCAGCGGCACGAAGGCCTGGCTGCCCAGCGGATGGCGCTCCAGCATGCGCACGGTCAGCGGCATGTCCAGTGCCTCGGCACTGAAGATGCTGATGATCGCCTGATCCCCAGGCTCCGCGGTCTCGACCGTCGCCAGCTTGTGGTAGCGGCGAGTGGAGCCGTTGTTGATCATGAAGAACTCGCTGCCTTCGGTTTCGATAACGTCGCCGAAGGGGGCGAAGGCTTCTTTGCTCAGGGGCTCGATGATCAGTTTGCGCATGTCGGTCTACTTGTTCTCTATTGCGTGATGCCCCCCGGCCGCAGACCGGGGGCCGTTGCCTTACTTGCTGACCTTGCCGAACAGACGCAGGCGACTGACGCCGCCGTCCGGGAAAACGTTCAGCCGCACATGGGTGATCGGGCCGAGGGCCTGGATCTGCTCGACGAATTCGTGCTCGGCGTGCATCGACAGTTTCTGGCTCGGCAGCAGTTCGCGCCAGAACAGGCTCTGGGTCTCGATCTGGCTGTCGGTGCCGCCCTTGACGAAGGCGCCCTGAATCGAGCAGCTGTCCGGGTAGTTGCCCTTGAAGTGCAGGGTGTCGACGACGATGCGCTCGATTTCGCCGGGGTGGCCGAGGGCGACGATTACCCAGTCGTTACCCGGGGTGCGGCGGCGCGCGGTTTCCCAGCCGTCGCCCATGTTGATGCCGCGGCCCGGGTTGAGGATGTTGCTCATGCGCCCGAAGTGTTCGTCGGAGCAGGCCAGGGCGCGCCCGCCATTGAGGGCCGCGGCCAGGTCGACCTGTTCGTTGTCGCCGATCGAGGACCAGTCGCGGAACGGAATGCCGTAGACGCGCAAGCGGGCGACGCCGCCATCCGGGTAGATGTTGAAGCGCAGGTGGGTAAAGGCCTGCTGGGTGTGGATCTCGTGGTAGTGGTGGGCGTTGCCCTGCAGCTCGACCGCGCCCAGTACCTCGGTCCACTCGGTGGCGTCAGTCGGGTCGCCCTCGGCGACGAAGCAGCCTTCCAGGGAGGCCGACGGCGGGAAGTTGCCGGTGAAGAAGCTGGTGTCGATGTCCACGCCCTTGATCGAGCCCGCCACGCCCAGGCGGATCACCGCGCTGTCGTAGCCCTCGAAGCGCTTGCGCCGCGACTCCCAGCCGTCCATCCACTTGCCGTTGTCGTCGAACACGCCTTCCTTCCACACCGCCGGGGTCGGTTGGAACAGACGGTTGACGTCGGCGAACCAGTCGTCGGTGACCGAGATGGCTTGGGTGCCGAGGCGTGCGTCGGCCAGGTTGACGTATTTCTCGAAGGGTACGGCGTAAGCTTTCATGTGGTCTCTGCCTTGGGTGGTGGCGATTGTAGGGGGCGGTGCCTGGGCGCCTAGAGCTGCTGCAGGCGGAACAGGGCTATCCGGTTGATTTCGCTCAGGGCGCGGGCGAATTCCTGCTCCGGCGAGTTGTGGATGCGCTCCTCGAAGGCCGCCAGTATCTGATGCCGGTTGCTGCCCTTGACCGCCATGATGAAGGGGAAGCCGAACCTGGCCTTGTAGGCATCATTCAGTTCGGTGAAGCGGGCGAACTCCTCGGCGGTGCATTCGCTGATCCCGGCGCCGGCCTGCTCGGAGGTGCTGGATGCGGTCAGCTCGCCGCGCACCGCGGCCTTGCCGGCCAGGTCCGGGTGGGCGTTGATCAGCGCCAGCTGGGCCTCGCGGCTGGCGCCGAGCAGCAGCTCGGCCATGCGCCGGTGCAGGCCTTCGATTTCGTCGACACTGGGGTCCAGACCCAGCTCATAGGCCTGCTCGGCGACCCAGGGCGAGTGCTCGTAGATGTCGGCGAAGGCGTTGACGAAGTCCGCGCGGTCGAGTCGCGACGGCGTCAGGGTCTGAAAGCGGCTCATTGCGCGCGCTCCTCCTTGAACGGGTGGGTGGCGTACCAGTGGCGGGCGATGTCGACGCGGCGGGCGAACCAGACCTTGTCATGGCCCTTGGCGTACTCGATAAAGCGCGCCAGGGCGGCCAGGCGGGCCGGGCGACCGAGCAGGCGGCAGTGCATGCCGATAGAGAGCATCTTCGGTGCACCCTCCAGCCCTTCGGCATAGAGCACGTCGAAGGCGTCCTTGAGGTAGTTGAAGAAATCGTCGCCGGTGTTGAAGCCCTGTACCTGGGTGAAGCGCATGTCGTTGGTGTCCAGGGTATAGGGGATCACCAGGTGCGGCTTGGCTGGGCTGCTGGCCGGGTCCCAGTAGGGCAGGTCGTCGTCGTAGGTGTCCGAGTCGTAGAGGAAGCCACCTTCCTCCCTGACCAGACGCCGCGTGTTGGGGCCGGTGCGGCCGGTGTACCAGCCCAATGGGCGTTCGCCGGTCAGGTCGGTGAGGATGCGGATGGCTTCGAGCAGGTGCTCGCGTTCCTGCGCCTCGTCCATGTACTGGTAGTCGATCCAGCGATAGCCATGGCTGCAGATCTCGTGGCCGGCCGCCACCATGGCCTTGATCACGTCCGGGTGGCGCTGCGCCGCCAGGGCCACGGCGAACACCGTCAGCGGGATGCCGTGCTTGTCGAACAGCTTGAGCAGGCGCCAGACGCCGGCTCGGCTGCCGTACTCGTAGAGCGATTCCATGCTCATGTTGCGCACCCCCTGCAGCGGCTGCGCGGACACCATCTCGGAGAGGAAGGCCTCGGATTCCTTGTCGCCATGCAGCACGTTGCGCTCGCCGCCTTCCTCGTAGTTGAGGACGAACGACAGGGCGATGCGGGCATCGCCCGGCCAGTGGGGATGGGGCGGGTTGTTGGCGTAACCGATCAGGTCGCGTGGATAGTCAGCGCTCACTGCAGTCTTCCTTCTTGGCGATGTTGCGGTCTGTGCGCAATCCATGGCTCTCATGGCTGCGCAACCGTGATGGGATAATTGTATACAAAAGCAATTGTGTTTTGTAAATCAAAAAATCGCTGCGTTTTTCGCTTCGAGCACTCCAGTATCGACTGCCAGTCGGCCTTGGAGCAAACGCGGCGATCCATTGGGCGCTCGCCTGGGTGGATAGCATCGACGGCGAGGCTGGCAGTGTTGGCAAGGTGCTGGAGCTTAACTGCTTGTATACAATATTGCTGAAAACTGTTTTAAATAACTTCGCCATGCTATGCTTCGCCGAACTCGGGGCTGCTCCAGCCCGCGCGAGCCGCTGATTTCCGACAAGAATAGAGGAGGAGTGGTGTCCGTGAGACCCCAGGTCGCCGCGGATGCCCGGAACCAATGGGACGATTGACGACACATGTTCTAGATGCTGCACACGGTTGCCCGGGCAGCGCGCTGAAGGTCGAGCTGTACCGTGTCGAAGGTGAACAGCTGGAGCTGCTCGCCAGCGTGCGGACCAACCACGATGGCCGCTGCGATGCGCCGATCCTGCAGGGCGCGGACTATCGCAGCGGCGTCTATCAACTGCACTTCCACGCCGGCGACTACTACCGTGGGCGCGGCGTGGCGCTGCCCGATCCGGCATTTCTCGATGTGGTGGTGCTGCGCTTCGGCATCGACGCCGGCCAGGAGCACTACCATGTGCCGCTGCTGATTTCGCCCTACAGCTATTCGACCTATCGCGGTAGCTGATACCCAATGCTTGTCACCCTCTGACTCCGTCAACGAGTCGTTAGCCCGCGCACTGCGGGCTTTTTTATGCATGGGGGTGGAGGGGGACTTGCCCAGGCACAAAAAAAGGCCGGCTGCGATGCCGGCCTCTTTCTGTTCTGGACGTCCGATGATGCGGGGCGCCCGGGCGTCCGTTCTCGCCTCAGGTGCGGAAGCGATGGACCAGGCTGTTGAGCTCCTCGGACAGGCTCGAGAGGTTCTGCGAGTCGCTGCGCGCCGACTCTGCCAGGCCGGCCACCAGCTGCGCGTCGCCGTGGATCCGCGTGATGTGCCGGTTGATGTCCTCGGCCACCTGGTGTTGCTCTTCGGCGGCCGTGGCGATCTGCGCATTCATGTCGCGGATCACATCCACCGACTCGCGGATCAGGCCGAAGCTGGAGCTGGCCTCGTTGATGCTGGCCACGGTGCGCTGCGACACCTCCAGGCTGGCGTGCATCTGCTTGGCCATCTCGCGAGTGCGCTGGGCCAGGCCGCTGAGCAGACCGTCGATCTCCGAGGTCGAGTCGGCGGTACGCTTGGCCAGGGCGCGCACCTCGTCGGCAACCACGGCGAAACCGCGGCCCTGCTCGCCGGCGCGGGCCGCTTCGATGGCGGCGTTGAGGGCCAGCAGGTTGGTCTGTTCGGCGATCGAGCGGATGGTGCCGAGAATCGACTGGATGTTGTTGTTGTCCTGCTCCAGCTGTTGCATGGCGGCGGCCGACTGGGAGATTTCTCGGCTCAGCTGTTCGACGCTGTGCACCGCCGCGTCGATCTGCAGCTGGCCTTCGTGGGCCTGCCGTTGCCCGCTGTCGGCGGAGTCGGCGGCCTGGCTGCAGGAGCGGGCCACTTCGTTGGCGGTGGCGACCATCTCGTGGAAGGCGGTGGACACCATGTCGACCGATTCGCGCTGGCGCCCAGCCGCCTCGGCCATGTCGCCGGAGACCTGGGCCGAGGTGCCGGAGGTGTGGTGGATCTGCTTGGCCGCCTGGCCGATGCTGAGGATCAGTTGGCGAATGCTGGCGAGGAACTGGTTGAACCAGCCGGCCAGCTGCGCTGTTTCGTCCTGGCCGCGCACCGTCAGCGAGTGGGTCAGGTCGCCCTCGCCCTGGGCGATGCCTTCCAGGCCGTTGGCCACGGCGCGGATCGGGCTGACGATCAGGCTGGCGAAGCTGGCGCCGACGAAGGCGAACAGCAGGGCCAGCAGTGCGGCCATGCCGATGATGATCCAGGTCAGCTGGGTCACGCTGCTCATCACGTCGTCCTGGCGGATCAGGCCGATGAAGCGCCAGCCCAGGCGGTCCGAGGACCAGACGTTGGCCATGTAGCGCACGCCGTCGAGTTCGACTTCGGCCAGACCCTGGCCGGCCTTGGCCAGCTCGGCATAGCCGCCGCCCAGCTCGCCGAGCTTCTTGAAGTTGTGCTCGGGCTGGCTCGGGTCGACCAGCACGGTGCCGTTGTTCTCCATCAGCATCAGGTAGCCGCTTTCGCCCAGCTTGATGCCCTTGACGATATCGGTCAGCTGGTTGAGCGATACGTCGATGCTGAGCACCCCGCCCGGGTTGCCCAGGCCGTTGGCCACGCTGCGCACGCTGGCCACCAGGGTCGCGTTGTCATTGGCCCAGTAGTAGGCGTCGGTGCGCACGGTCTTGCCCTGGGCGTTGATGCCGGCCTGATACCAGGGGCGTGGGCGCGGGTCGTAGTTGCTCAGGCCCACGTCGTTGGGCCAGCTGACGTAGCCGCCGTCGATGGTCGCGGTGGTGACATAGGCGTAGGCCGGGTGGCTGGCGGCGACGTCGGCGAACAGCGCCAGCAGTTTCTCGCCGTATTCACCCAGCGGCGCCTGGGCGGCATTGGCGTCCATGTACTTCTTCAGGTTGCCGTTCACCCCGGTGACCAGCGGATGCTTGGCCAGGTAGTCGACGTTCTGGCTGATGCCGTCGAAGAACAGCTGCATGGCGTTTTCGACCTGGCGGATCTCGCGGGAGCTGCTGTCGACGAACTCGTCGCGGGCATCGCTGCGCAGGTTGAGCACCACCAGGATGGCGACCAGCATGATCGGCACGCAGGCGATGATCGCAAAGGCCCAGGTGAGTTTTTGTTTTATGTTCATCGGAGGTCCCCGGACGGTTGTAGGCGGCTCCTATTCTGTCGGCTGGACAACAGGGAGCTTTACCGAATACGACCGTTATTGTCGCAAGCGCGCGCTAAGTGTCGCGCCTAGGCATCTGCGCCGCAGAAGCGCGGGGCCACCCCGCGCCGGGCCGAGCGCCCGGCGCGATCAGCGACTCAGCAGGGACGCGGTGCCGGCGCTGGCGAACAGACCGGCGCTGACCCGGTTGAACCACACCTGGCCCTTGCCCGAGCGCAGGTAGCGCGCCGCGCCGTGGGCGCTGAGGCCGTAGAACAGCTTGCAGCCCAGATCCAGGGCCGCCCAGGTGAGGATCAGCACCAGCAATTGGCTGAGGAGCGGCTGGTCGGCGCTGATGAACTGCGGCAGGAAGGCGGCGAAGAACAGGATGTCCTTGGGGTTGCTGGCGCCGAGGCCGAAGGCCTTCCAGAACATGCTCCTGAAGCCGGGGTTGACCGCCTGCTCCTCGGCCTTCACCGGCTTGGCGGCCTGGCGCGACTGCTGCCAGCTCTGCCAGGCGAGATAGAACAGGTACAGCGCGCCGATCAGCTTGAGCAGGCTGAACAGTTGTTCCGAGGCCAGCAGCAGGGCGCCCAGGCCCAGGGCCGAGGCGCTGAGCAGGCAGATCGAGGCCGAAACTCCGCCGAGAAATGCCGGCAGGGAACGACGCAGGCCGTAGTTCAGGCTGTTGCTGACCATCAACAGGGACAAGGGCCCAGGGATCAGGATCACGATCAGCGCGGCGCTGCTGAACAGCAGCCAGGTCTCCAGGCTCATGCACTTCACTCCAGATGCGGAAAAGCCCCAGCGCGTGAGCGCCGGGGCCGGGTAGGGCTAAGGCCAACCTTACAGGAAGGCGAACTTGGCGATAAAGATGATGCACAGCACATAGAGGCTGACGGAGACCTTGTCGCGCTGGCCGGTCAGCAGCTTCAGCGTGGCATAGGTCAAAAAGCCCAGGGCGATGCCGTTGGCGATGGAGAAGGTCAGCGGCATCATCACCACGGTGACGATGGCCGGGATGGTGTCGGTGAGGTCTTCCCAGTCGATATGCGCCATGCCGCTCATCATCAGCATCGCCACATAGATCAGCGCGCCGGCGGTGGCGTAGGCCGGAATCATCCCGGCCAACGGGGCGAAGAACATCGCCGCGAGAAACAGCACACCGACGGTGACGGCGGTGAGGCCGGTGCGACCGCCGGCGGCCACGCCCGAGGCGCTTTCCACGTAGCTGGTAACAGGCGGGCAACCGACCATGGAGCCGATCACGCTGGAGGTACTGTCGGCCTTGAGGGCCTTGGACAGGTTCTGGATCTTGCCGTCTTCGTCCACCAGGTTGGCGCGGTGGGCGACGCCCATCAGGGTGCCGGCGGTGTCGAACATGTTCACGAAGAGGAACGCCAGGATCACGCTGACCATGGCCACGTTGAAGGCGCCGGCGATGTCCATGGCCAGGAAGGTCGGCGCCAGGCTCGGCGGCAGCGATACCAGGCCGTTGTATTCGACCAGGCCCAGGGCCCAGCCGATGGCGGTGACGCCGAGCATGCTGAAGAGAATGGCGCCGAACACGTTGCGATGGCTGAGCACGGCAATCAGCAGGAAGCAGGTCGCCGCCAGCAGGGCCGACGGCTCGCCGAAGGAGCCCATGGTCAGCAGGGTGGCGGGGCTGTCGACCACTATGCCGGCGGTCTTCAGGCCGATCAGGCCGAGGAACAGGCCAACCCCGGCGCCCATGGCGAAGCGCAGGCTCATCGGAATGCTGTTGAGCAGCCACTCACGGATGCGCGACAGGCTCATGATCATGAACAGGATGCCGGAGATGAATACCGCCCCCAGCGCAACCTGCCAGCTGTAGCCCATCTCGCCGACCACGGTGTAGGTGAAGAAGGCATTGAGCCCCATGCCCGGCGCCAGGCCGACCGGCCAGTTGGCGTACAGGCCCATGAGGAAGCAGCCGAGGGCCGCGCCGATGCAGGTGGCGACGAAGGCGGCACCGTGGTCGACGCCGGCATTGGCCATGATGTTGGGGTTGACGAAGATGATGTAGGCCATGGTGACGAAGGTCGTCAGTCCGGCCAGCAGTTCGGTCCTGATGCTGGTGCGATGCTCGGTCAGCTTGAAGAAGCGGTCGAGCAGTCCGGCATCTGCCGTTCCTTGGGTGTGAGTCGCAAGTTGTTCTTGTTTGGCGCTTTCCACAGCAGGTACTCCTCATTTCTCTTGTTGTGTTCCACCCAGAGTCATGGCCGCGGCAGGCTTCGACTCTCTGAGGCTGGTGGTTCGTTTGAGGGTGCTCGCTGGCTAAGTTGTTGACCGAGCGGTCAGGAAGTCACCCTGTCGCGATTATGCGTTTGTATACAAAAAAAGCAAATAATGTTTTCCCTGGTGCGCGAGCCCTGCCCATGGCGGCAGCGCGCGGGGAAAGCGAGGGGGATCGGCAATCATGCGGCCGTGGTATGGTCTATAAAGTCAGTAAAAACAGTTAGATAGCGATTAAAAGCGACTCCGCCAACGGGATCGGTGGACGGCCGCATCTGATTTGTGCCGCGGGCCATGGCGCTGGATTTGCCATTTAATCTTTATGAGGAAAACAATTTTTATACGAAATGGATTTAGCCGAATCCGGGACGGCGCCTGCCGATGCTCCCTGGGTGGGCGATAACGCAGGCGCCCGCCGTCGCTGGCCAGCGAGGGGATTGCTGCAGCGAGTGGTTAAATTGTGTACAATGCCCGCACTGTATTCTTTGCGTCATGCCCCACTCTTGCTTGCCAGATGTGGGGTAAAACGCAGTAGAGTTCCCGGTAACCGGTCGACCCTCTAGACGCGAGTCAGCATGAACGAACAATTGCAGCCCCTTAAGAAGCAGCCGCGTGCAGGCAAGAGCAGCCGCAGCGGGACTCAGGACGACGTCGTATACGCCCATATCTTCGATGCCATCCTCGAGCAGCGGCTGGCACCCGGCACCAAGTTGAGCGAGGAGGCCCTGGGCGAGATATTCGGCGTCAGCCGCACCATCATCCGTCGTGCCTTATCGCGCCTGGCTCACGAGGGCGTGGTGCTGTTGCGTCCGAATCGCGGTGCGGTGGTGGCCAGCCCCAGCGTCGAGGAAGCCAGGCAGATCTTCTATGCCCGGCGCATGGTCGAGCGCGCCATCACCGAACTGGCGGTACAGCACGCCACCCCCGAACAGTTGGCCGAGTTGCGCCAGATGGTTGTGGATGAACATGCGAGCTTCGCCAGGGGCGACCGCGGCGCCGGCATTCGCCTGTCCGGCGAGTTCCATCTGAAGCTGGCCGAGGCGGCGAAGAACGCCCCGTTGATCAGCTTCCAGCGCAGCCTGGTGTCGCAGACTTCGTTGATCATCGCCCAATACGAGAGCGGCAGTCGTTCGCACTGCTCCTACGACGAGCACAACCAGCTGATCGATGCCATCGAGGCAGGGGATGCGGCCAAGGCCGTGACCCTGATGATGCATCACATGGACCACATCGACAGCAAGCTCAACCTCGACGAGGACAGCGCCTCGGACGATCTGCACACGGTGTTCTCCCATGTACTGCAGACCAAGAAGAAGCCGGGGCGCAACGGCGCCAACCGCTGATTGACGATCCGCCAGAAGGCCCCGCGGTGTGAGCCGCGGGGCTTTTCTATGGTCGGTCGTTAAGCCAGGAGCGGCGGATCAGTCGCGCCGATGCACCGACTGGCCGGCGGCGAAGGTTTCCTTGACCGCGCGGTCGTCGCCGAGAATGGTCAGGGCGAACAGCTTCTCGGCCAGGCTCGTGGCCTGCTGCATGCGGTAGGCGATCAGCGGCGTGGCTTGATAGTCGAGCACCACGAAGTCGGCGTCCTTGCCGCTCTCGAAGTTACCGATCTTGTCGTCCAGGTACAGGGCATTGGCGCCGCCGAGGGTGGCCAGGTACAGCGACTTGAACGGATCGAGCTTCTTGCCCTGCAACTGCATCACCTTGTAGGCCTCGCTCAACGACTGCAGCTGGCTGAAGCTGGTGCCGGCGCCGACATCGGTGCCCAGGCCGACGCGCACGCCGTGCTGTTCCAGGGCCTGCAGATCGAGCAGGCCGCTGCCGAGGAACAGGTTGGAGGTGGGGCAGAAGGCCACCGCCGAGCCGGTCTCGGCCAGGCGCTTGCATTCCTCGTCGCACAGGTGCACGCCATGGGCGAACACCGAGCGTGCGCCAATCAGCTGGTAGTGGTCGTACACATCCAGGTAGCCCTTGCGCTCGGGAAACAGCTCCTTGACCCATTCGATTTCCTTGCGGTTCTCGGACAGGTGGGTGTGCATGTAAAGACCCGGGTATTCGCGATACAGCTTGCCGGCCAGCGCCAGCTGCTCAGGCGTGCTGGTCGGGGCGAAGCGCGGGGTCACCGCGTAGTGCAGGCGGCCCTTGCCGTGCCAGCGCTCGATCAGCTCCTTGCTGTCGGCATAGCCGGATTCCGGCGTGTCGGTCAGGTAGTCCGGGGCGTTGCGATCCATCAGCACCTTGCCGGCGATCATCCGCAGGTTGAGCGCCTGGGCCGCCTCGAAGAACGCATCCACCGACTGCTTGTGCACGCTGCCGAACACCAGGGCGGTGGTGGTGCCGTTGCGCAGCAGCTCCTTGAGGAATATCCCGGCCACGTCGCCGGCATGAGCCTTGTCGGCGAACTGCCGCTCGGTGGGGAAGGTGTAGGTGTTGAGCCAGTCCAGCAACTGCTCGCCGTAGGAGGCGATCATGCCGGTCTGCGGGTAATGGATATGGGTGTCGATGAAGCCGGGGGTGATCAGCGCATCGCGGTACTCGACGACCTCCACGCCCTTGAGTTTGGCCAGTAGCTCGGTGGCGTGGCCGAGCTGCGCCACCTGGCCGTCCTCGACGACCAGCAGGCCATCTTCGAAATATTCATAGGAGTGTTCCACGCCGACCACGGCCGGGTCGGCAATGCTGTGCAGGATGGCGGCGCGGTAGGCTTTGATAGTGCTAGTCATCTAATACATCTCGATCATGCATGGGGTGCGCCAGGCGCACCAAGCTCAATGGGGTATCGGGCGCGCCCTACTGGGAGCGGCGTGAGGCGGGTAACAGCCTGGCGATGCTCGACTCGCCTTTCTTCACGTCCTGGCCAAAGGCGGCGTTGTAGGTGGCGATTACCTCGCCGGCGATGGACACGGCGATCTCCGCCGGAAGCTTGCCCTTGACCTCCGCCAGGCCCATCGGGCAGCGCATGCGCTGGACCACTTCGGCGGCGAAGCCACGCTCGCGCAGGCGGTGTTCGAACTTGCCGCGCTTGCTCTTGGAGCCGATCAGCCCGTAGTAGGCGAAGTCGTTGCGCTTGAGGATGGCGGCAGTCAGTTCCAGGTCCAGCTGGTGGTTGTGGGTCATGACGATGTAGTAGCTACCGGCGGGCATGGCCGCCACTTCATCGACCACCTCGTCGTTGACCACTTTCTCCACGCCGGCGGGAATCTGCGCGGGAAACTCGTTCTCGCGCGAGTCGATCCAGCGCACCTTGCAGGGCAGGCTGGCGAGCAGCGGGACCAGGGCGCGGCCGACATGGCCGGCGCCGAACACGGCGATCTGCGCCTGTGGCTGGCCCATGGGTTCGAACAGCAGCACGGTGGCGCCGCCGCAGCACTGACCGAGGCTGGCGCCGAGGCTGAAACGCTCCAGGCGGGTATCCTGGCTGCGGCTTGCGAGCATCTCGCGGGCCAGTTCCATGGCCTTGTATTCCAGGTGGCCGCCGCCGATGGTCTCGAAGATGCGTTCGGCGGTGACCACCATCTTCGAGCCGGCATTGCGCGGCGTCGAGCCGCGCTCCTCGATGATGGTCACCAGTACGCAGGGTTCGCCTTTTTCCTGCAGTTCAGCCAGGGCACTGATCCAGCTCATTTGCTCAGCCTCCAGGTCGGTGGCAATTGTCCCGGCCGCGGCAGGCGCCAGTTGCTCAGCGAGGGTTCCAGCAGTGGAACCGGCGCCGGCCGAGGCGGTTGGCTATTCGGCTCGGTGTGTTTTGTCATTGTTCTACACCTGTATTCGTTCGGTACGTAGCCCGGATGCAATCCGGGAGAGGGTTTCCCCGGATTTCATCCGGGCTACGGTTCTGGTGGAAAACGCTTCGCGGTTTTCCACCCTACGGAGCGGCCCGTAGGGTGGGTGTCGCGCAGCACATCCACCAAGGTGGATGGCGTTACGCCGGTTCGACCTCTGCAGCCGCGGCCTTGGCCGGCTGCTGCAGTTTCTTCATCTGCTCCACGCCCCAGAGTACGCGCTCCGGGGTGGCCGGGGCGTCGATCGCCGGCTGCACGCGATAGTCGGCGAGGCTGGCCACCGCATCCTTGATCGCGCACCACACGGCGATGCCGAGCATGAACGGCGGCTCGCCCACGGCCTTGGAGTGGAACACCGTGTCTTCCGGGTTCTTGCGGTTCTCCACCAGCTTGACCCGCAGGTCGAGCGGCATGTCGGCGATGGCCGGGATCTTGTAGCTGGCCGGGCCGTTGGTCATCAGCTTGCCCTTGGCGTTCCACACCAGCTCCTCCATGGTCAGCCAGCCCATGCCCTGGACGAAGGCGCCCTCGACCTGGCCGATGTCGATGGCCGGGTTCAGGGAGGCGCCGACGTCGTGCAGGATGTCGGTGCGCAGCATCTTGTACTCGCCGGTCAGGGTGTCGACTATCACCTCGGCGCACGCCGCGCCGTAGGCGAAGTAGTAGAACGGCCGGCCGGCGGCCTTGTCGCGGTCGTAATAGATCTTCGGCGTGCGGTAGAAACCGGTGCTGGAGAGCGACACCTGGGCGAAGTAGGCCTTCTGCACCAGCTCCTCGAACGACAGGAACAGCTCACGCACCCGCACCTGGCTGTTGCGGAACTCGACGTCCTCCGGGGTGACCCGGTACTCGCGCACGAGGAAGTCCACCAGTCGCTGCTTGATGATCTCGGCGGCGTTCTGCGCGGCCTTGCCGTTGAGGTCGGCGCCGCTGCTGGCGGCGGTCGGCGAGGTGTTGGGCACCTTGTCGGTGTTGGTCGCGGTGATCTGGATGCGCGAGATGTCGACCTGGAACACCTCGGCCACCACCTGGGCGACCTTGGTATTGAGTCCCTGGCCCATCTCGGTGCCGCCATGGTTGAGGTGGATGCTGCCGTCGGTGTAGATGTGGATCAGCGCGCCGGCCTGGTTGAGGAAGGTGGCGGTGAAGCTGATGCCGAACTTGACCGGGGTCAGCGCCAGGCCCTTCTTCAATACCGGGCTCTTGGCATTGAAGGCGCGGATGGCCTCGCGGCGCTTGGCGTATTCGCTGCTGGCCTCGAGCTCGGCGGTCATCTCGGCGAGCAGGTTGTGCTCGACGGTCTGGTGGTAATGGGTGACGTTGCGCTCGTGCTTGCCGTAGTAGTTGAGCTTGCGCACCTCCAGCGGGTCCTTGCCGAGGGTGCGGGCGATGTGGTCCATGACCTGCTCGATGGCGACCATGCCCTGGGGGCCGCCGAAGCCGCGGTAGGCGGTATTCGAGGCGGTGTTGGTCTTGCAGCGATGGCCGTTGATGGTGGCGTTGCCGAGGAAGTAGGCGTTATCGGAGTGGAACATTGCGCGGTCGACGATCGAGCCGGACAGGTCCGGCGAATAGCCGCAGTTGCCGGCCAGCTCCATCTGGATGCCGTGCAGCAGGCCGTCGTCGTCAAAGCCGACGTCGTACTCGACGTAGAAGGGGTGGCGCTTGCCGGTGATGCTCATGTCCTCCATGCGCGGCAGGCGCATCTTGGTCGGCCGGCCGGTGAGGTGGGCGATGACCGCGCAGAGGCAGGCAGGCCCGGCGGCCTGGGTCTCCTTGCCGCCGAAACCGCCACCCATGCGGCGCATGTCGATGACGATCTTGTGCATGGGCACGCCGAGGACCTCGGCGACCAGTTTCTGCACCTCGGTGGCGTTCTGCGTCGAGGTGTAGACGATCATGCCGCCATCTTCGGTGGGCATCACCGAGGAGATCTGCGTCTCCAGGTAGAAGTGCTCCTGGCCGCCGATGTGCAGCCTGCCCTGCAGGCGGTGCGGGGCCGTGGACAGCGCGGCGGCCGAGTCGCCGATGCGGTGCTGGTGGCTGTCGAGGACGAAGTGCTTCTTGCGCAGGGCGTCCTCGACATCCAGCACCGGCTCCAGGTCTTCGTATTCGATGACCGCCGCCATGGCCGCCTTGCGTGCGTTTTCCAGGCTGTCGGCGCCGACCGCGACCACCACCTGGCCGACGTACTCGACCTTGCCGTCGGCCAGCAGCGGATCGCCGGCCACCACCGGGCCGATGTCCAGCTGGCCCGGTACGTCCTGGCTGGTGATGGCGATGGCCACGCCCGGTATCGCGTAGCAGGGCGAGGTGTCGATGCTGACGATGCGCGCGTGGGCACGTTCGCTCATGCGGGCATAGACGTGCAGCTGGTTGGGGAACTCCAGGCGGTCGTCGACATACACCGCCTCGCCGGACACGTGTTTGTCCGCGCTCTCGTGCTTGACGCTGCGGCCGACGCCGGTGGTGATGTCGGCGCGGAACAGTTCTGCCAGTTCGGCCTGGGTCTTCGGGGTTTTGTGATGGTTAGACATAGGCGGTCACCCGGGTTTCGACTTCGGGAGCTTGCAGCTCGAGGAAGAATTTACGCAGCAGGTTCTGCGCGGTGAGCAGGCGGTATTCCTTGCTGGCGCGGAAGTCGCTGAGCGGGGTGAAGTCCTCGGCCAGGGCGGCGCAGGCTCGCTCGATCACGCCGGGGTACCAGGCCGATCCGGTCAGGGCGGCCTCGCAGGCGGCGGCGCGCTTGGGAATCGCCGCCATGCCGCCGAAGGCGATGCGGGCCCCTTTCACCACGCCATCCTCGACCCGCAGGTTGAAGGCGGCGCACACCGCCGAGATGTCGTCGTCCAGGCGCTTGGACACCTTGTAGGCGCGGAACGCCTGGTTGGCCTGGGCGCGCGGCACGATGATCTTCTCGATGAACTCGGCCTCCTGGCGGGCGGTCACCTTGTAGTCGAGGAAATAGTCTTCCAGGGCCAGGGTGCGGGTGCTGTTGCCCTGACGCAGGACAATCTGCGCGCCGAGGGCGATCAGCAACGGCGGGGCGTCGCCGATCGGCGAGGCGTTGCCGATATTGCCACCCAGGGTGCCTTGGTTGCGGATCTGCAGGGAGGCGAAGCGATGCAGCAACTCGCCGAAGTCCGGATATTCGCGGGCCAGCGCCGCGTAGCAGTCGGTCAGCGCAGTGGCGGCGCCGATCTCGATGCTGTCGTCGGTGATTTCCACCCGCTTCATGGCTTCGATGTGGCCGACGTAGATCATCACCGGCAGCTCGCGGTGGAACTGGGTCACTTCCAGGGCCAGGTCGGTGCCGCCGGCGAGCAGGCGAGCCTCGGGATTGGCGACATAGAGGTCGGCCAGGTCGGCCACGTTCAGTGGCAGCAGGCAGCGCTTGTCGCCGCTGTTCAACTCGGCGGTTTGCCGTGGGGCGATGGCTTGCAACTGGGCGACAGTCTCGGCTTCGAAGGCGTCGAACTGATCGGGCTGCTTCTGGCAACAGGCCTGCTCGGCGGCGTCGATGATTGGCCGGTAGCCCGTGCAGCGGCAAAGATTGCCTGCCAGGGCTTCCAGGGTGGCGCCCTTGTCGAAGCCATCTGCCTGCTTCTGCAGGGCGAACAGCGACATGACGAAGCCAGGCGTGCAGAAACCGCACTGCGAACCGTGGCAGTCGACCATGGCCAGCTGCACGCTATGCAGCTTGCCCTGGTGCTTGAGGTCCTCGACGGTGATCAGCTGCTTGCCGTGCAGCGAGGCGACGAAGGTCAGGCAGGAGTTGAGGGTGCGGTAGCGTACGCGATCGCCATCCAGTTCACCGACCACCACGGTGCAGGCGCCGCAGTCGCCCGAGGCGCAGCCCTCCTTGGTGCCGGGTTTGCCGACGTGCTCACGCAGGTAGTTGAGCACTGTGAGGTTGGGATCGAGTCGCTGCTCGCTGCGCAGCTCCCGGTTGAGTAAAAACTGGATCAAGGGCGACCTCCAGGCATTTTATTGTTCTTTACGAGCGGCTCGTAGCGGCGGAGAAGAAGCGGTGGTGCGGCTTTTCCGGCGTTCTCGCCCCGCCTGTCATGGAGCAAATCTAGAGTTTTCTGACTTTTGGGTCAACAAATATTTGACCCTCTGGTCAGATGTTCGTCATGCAATTCGGTTATGAGCCTGCCAGGGACGTCTCACGCCCATACATACGCCGCAGGATAGGCGACTCCAGAAGCGTCTGAGGGGCCTGAAATGCTTGCCGGTGCTGCCGTTGGCCCGGTAACACCCTGTGTTACACTCGCGCCCCGCGCCCGCCAGACCAGCGCCTGTCGAGCGGGCCCGCAGCCACAATGCCGCCTGTCCCAATAGGTCAACAGAGCCTAAGGAAAATCATGACGTTCAAGGCACCGGACAGCCTCGCCGAGCAGATCGCCCAATACCTGGCAGAACGCATCATTCGCGGTGAAATGCAGGCGAACGAGCGCATTCAGGAGCAAAAGGTCACGCAGTCGCTCAACGTCAGTCGCGGCTCGGTGCGCGAGGCCTTGTTGATTCTCGAGCGTCGTCACCTGGTGGTGATTCTGCCGCGCCGCGGCGCCCAGGTCAGCGAGCTGACTCCGCACAGGGTGGTGAGCCTCTATGCCCTGGTCATCGAGCTGTACGCCCTGCTGGCCCGCGCAGTGGCCGATGGCTGGCGTGTGAAAGCGGACCTGGCCCCCTTCGTGGCCATTCAGCAGCGCCTGCTGGACAGCCAGCAGCGCGAGGATATCGACGCCTTCGTCGAGCAAAGTTTCGACGTAATGCGTGCGGCCTATCCGTTCGCGGACAATCCCTACCTGCAGGAAACCGTGGAGAATCTGCTGCCGGCGATCAGCCGCACCTATCATCTGGTGCTGGAACGGCGCAGGGGCGAGATGACCCAGTACCTGGAGACCTTCGCCCAGCTGCTGCAGGCGATCAGCGAGCGCGATCATGCGCGTGCCCGGGAGCTGCTGGTCCGCTACGGCGAGCACAACTGCCAGTTGGTCCTGGCGACCCTGGGAGAGCGCTGAGCCATGCGCCTGAAATGCATCAAGCTGGCGGGCTTCAAGTCGTTCGTCGATCCGACCACGGTCAGCTTCCCGAGCAACATGGCGGCGGTGGTGGGCCCCAACGGCTGCGGCAAGTCCAATATCATCGATGCGGTGCGCTGGGTGATGGGTGAAAGCTCGGCGAAGAACCTGCGCGGCGAATCGATGACCGACGTCATCTTCAACGGCTCCAACACGCGCAAGCCGGTGACCCAGGCCAGCATCGAGCTGATCTTCGACAACTCGGATGGCACCCTGGTCGGCGAATACGCCGGCTACAACGAGATTTCCATCCGCCGCCGGGTGACCCGCGACAGCCAGAACACCTACTTCCTCAACGGCACCAAGTGCCGGCGCCGCGACATCACCGATATCTTCCTCGGCACCGGTCTGGGGCCGCGCAGCTATTCGATCATCGAGCAGGGCATGATCTCCAAGCTGATCGAGGCCAAGCCCGAGGAGCTGCGCAACTTCATCGAGGAGGCCGCCGGCATCTCCAAATACAAGGAGCGCCGCCGCGAGACCGAGAACCGCATTCGCCGCACCCACGAGAACCTGGCGCGCCTGACCGACCTGCGCGAGGAGCTGGAGCGCCAGCTCGAGCGCCTGCATCGCCAGGCCCAGGCCGCGGAGAAGTATCAGCAATACAAGGGCGAGGAGCGCCAGCTCAAGGCCCAGCTCACGGCTCTGCGCTGGCAGGCCTTGAACGAGCAGGTCGGCCAGCGCGAGGCAGTGATCGGCAGCCAGGAGGTCAGCTTCGAAGCGCTGGTGGCCGAGCAGCGCAACGCCGACGCCAGCATCGAACGGCTGCGTGACGGTCACCATGAGTTGAGCGAACGCTTCAATCTGGTGCAGGGGCGCTTCTACTCGGTCGGCGGCGATATCGCCCGGGTCGAGCAGAGCATCCAGCACGGCCAGCAGCGCCTGCGCCAGTTGCAGGACGACCTGCGCGAGGCCGAGCGGGCACGCCAGGAAACCGAATCGCACCTGGGCCACGACCGCACCCTGCTGGCCACCCTGGGCGAAGAGCTGGCGATGCTCGAGCCGGAACAGGAGCTGACCGCCGCCGCCGCCGAGGAAGCCGCCGCCGCGCTGGAGGAGGCCGAGAGCGCCATGCATGGCTGGCAGGAGCAGTGGGATGGCTTCAACCAGCGCAGCGCCGAGCCACGCCGCCAGGCCGAGGTACAACAGTCGCGCATCCAGCAGCTGGAACAGAGCCTTGAGCGTCTGGCCGAACGCCAGCGGCGCCTGGCCGAGGAGCTGCAGCAGCTGGCCGCCGATCCGGAAGATGCGGCGATTATGGAGTTGGGCGAGCAGATCGGCGCCGCCGAGCTGGATCAGGAGCAGCTGCAGGCTGACGAACAGCAACTGGCCGAGCGCCTGCAGCAGCTGCGCGACGAACTGCTGCAAGCCGGCCAGGCGCAGCAGCAGGCCCAGGGCGAGTTGCAACGCCTGAATGGTCGCCTGGCCTCGCTGGAGGCCTTGCAGCAGGCGGCGCTCGACCCGGGGCAGGGCGCCGGCGAATGGTTGCGCGAGCAGCAGTTGAGCGAGCGTCCGCGACTGGCCGAGGGGCTGCGGGTCGAGGCAGGCTGGGAGCTGGCGGTGGAGACCGTGCTCGGCGCTGACCTGCAGGCCGTGCTGCTGGACGATTTCGAGGGGCTGGATTTCACCGGCCTGAGTCAGGGCGAGCTGCGCCTGCTCAGTCCGGGCGCTGGCGCACCAAGGACTGCCGGCAGCCTGCTGGACAAGGTCGAGGCGAGCGTCGACCTGGCGCCCTGGCTGGCTCGGGTGCGTCCGGTGGAGTCCCTCGAGGAGGCCCTGGCCGGCCGCGCGGCGCTGGGCGAGGGCGAAAGCCTGATCAGTCGCGACGGTTATTGGGTCGCGCGGCATTTTCTGCGAGTGCGCCGCGCAGGCGAGGCGGACAGCGGGGTGCTGGCCCGCGGCCAGGAGCTGGAGCGCCTGGCATTGGAGCGCGAAGAGCGCGAAGCGGCCCTGGAGCTGCTCGACGAGCGCCTGCAGGGCCTGCGCGCGGCGCAGCGCCAGCAGGAGGAGCAGCGCGAGCAGCAGCGCCGCCAGTTGCAGGACCGCACCCGCACCCTTGGCGAGCTGAAGGCGCGGCTGTCCGCCAGCCAGGCCAAGGCCGAGCAGTTGACCCTGCGTCGGCGTCGACTCGATGGCGAGCAGGCCGAGCAGGCCGAACAGCGCGAGCTGGAGCAGGAGCAGCTGGGCGAGGCGCGCCTGCAGTTGCAGGAGGCCCTGGAGGCCATGGCCCTGGACAACGAGCAGCGCGAGGGCCTGCTGGCCAGTCGCGATGCCCTGCGCGAGCGACTCGATCGCGTGCGTCAGGAGGCGAGGGCGCACAAGGATCACGCCCACCAGTTGGCGGTGCGCCTCGGTTCGCTGCGGGCCCAGCACGACTCCACCCGTCAGGCCCTGGAACGCCTGGAGTTGCAGGCCGAGCGCCTGCATGAGAAGCGCGAGCAGCTCAGCCTCAACCTGGAGGAGGGCGAGGCGCCGCTGGAGGAACTGCGCCTGAAGCTCGAGGAGCTGCTCGACAGGCGCATGGGCGTGGAGGAAGAGCTCAAGCACGCCCGCCTGGCCTTGGAAGACGCCGACCGCGAGTTGCGTGATGCCGAGAAGCGCCGCAGCCAGGCCGAGCAACAGTCGCAGCTGCTGCGCGGCCAGCTCGAGCAGCAGCGGATGGAGTGGCAGTCGCTGAACGTGCGCCGCAAGGCCCTGCAGGATCAATTGGCCGAAGACCAGTACGACCTGCATGGTGTGCTCGCCAGCCTGCCGCCGGAGGCCAGCGAGCAGGCCTGGGAGGAAGAACTCGAACGGCTGGCGGCGCGCATCCAGCGTCTGGGGCCGATCAACCTGGCGGCCATCGACGAGTACCAGCAGCAGTCCGAGCGCAAGCGCTATCTGGACGCCCAGGACGCCGACCTGGTGGAGGCGCTGGACACCCTGGAGAACGTCATTCGTAAGATCGACAAGGAAACCCGCAACCGCTTCAAGGAGACCTTCGATCAGATCAATGGCGGCCTGCAGGCGCTGTTCCCCAAGGTGTTCGGTGGCGGCAACGCCTACCTGGAGCTCACTGGGGACGACCTGCTGGATACCGGTGTGACCATCATGGCGCGGCCGCCGGGCAAGAAGAACAGCACCATTCACCTGCTGTCGGGGGGCGAGAAGGCGCTGACCGCGCTGGCCCTGGTGTTCGCGATCTTCCAGCTCAACCCGGCGCCGTTCTGCATGCTCGACGAGGTGGATGCACCGCTGGACGACGCCAACGTCGGACGCTACGCCCGCCTGGTCAAGGAAATGTCGGAGAAAGTGCAGTTCATCTATATCACCCACAACAAGATCGCCATGGAAATGGCCGATCAACTGATGGGCGTCACCATGCACGAGCCGGGCTGCTCGCGCCTGGTCGCGGTGGATGTGGAGGAGGCGCTGGCCATGGTGGACGCCTGATTAAGCCGGTACTCGCCAGTCAGGGTCGATACCGTCGGTCACAGGGGTGAAATGCAGTGCCGGCATGGGCTGAGGGCGTTTATAACGGCCTTCTGGCTGTGTAAAGTTGCCTTTCGTCGTGCTAGCTTAATGCGCACTTTTATTGTTCGTGGAAAACGCCTGTCAGAACATGGAGTTGGCGCCACGTTTAAGGTCATCGAAGTAAGGGCCGGATGCCCTTTATTCATCGCAAATTCATTAGGGGTCAGGGTATTTCATGGAATTCGGTCTGCGCGAGTGGCTGATCGTCATCGGTATCATCGTCATCGCTGGCATCTTGTTCGATGGCTGGCGACGCATGCGCGGTGGCAAGGGCAAGTTGAAGTTCAAGCTCGATCGGAGCCTGGTCGGTGGCGTGG
Source organism: Pseudomonas sp. LPB0260 (assembly GCF_013388395.1). Lineage (NCBI taxonomy): Bacteria > Pseudomonadati > Pseudomonadota > Gammaproteobacteria > Pseudomonadales > Pseudomonadaceae > Pseudomonas > Pseudomonas sp. LPB0260. The sequence continues at coordinate 3,398,525 of NZ_CP058247.1, forward strand.
ATGACGATGGCGATCCCGACCTGCTCGGCCCGCCGCGCGTGGTCGAGCGCCACCAGGAGCCTTCCCTGGACGAGCACGATCTGCCGGCCATGAGCGCCCGCGAGTCGAATCGCCGCCGCTCCGCCGAGCCACGCCAGGGCGACCTGAACCTGGGGCTGGAGGAACCGGTTCCGACCCTGCTCAATCCGGTCGAACAGGACGCCGCCGAAACTCATAACGGCGCCAAGAAAGCGGTGGCCAAAGAGCCGGCCGCGGTGGAAGAGGTGCTGGTGATCAACGTGGTGGCCCGCGATGGCGAGGGCTTCAAGGGGCCGGCCCTGCTGCAGAACATTCTCGAGAGCGGCCTGCGTTTCGGCGAAATGGACATCTTTCATCGCCACGAGAGCATGGCCGGCAACGGCGAGGTGCTGTTCTCCATGGCCAACGCGCTCAAGCCGGGCACGTTCGACCTGGACGATATCGAGGGCTTCAGCACCCGCGCGGTGAGCTTCTTCCTCGGCCTGCCGGGGCCGCGTCACCCGAAACAGGCGTTCGACGTGATGGTCGCCGCCGCGCGCAAGCTGGCCCATGAGCTGAACGGCGAACTTAAGGACGACCAGCGCAGCGTGATGACCTCGCAGACCATCGAGCATTACCGCCAGCGCATCGTCGAGTTCGAGCGCAAGCAGTTGACCAGCAAACGCTAAGTACCAATGGTTTCGCGAAGAAGAGCAGCCCAGGCTGCTCTTTTCGTTTGAGAGATGAATCCATGACCGACACCACCCCATCCGCCAAGAGTGCCGCCGAACGCATCGCCCAGTTGCGCAGCGAACTGGATGAGCACAACTACCGCTACCACGTGCTCGACGAGCCGAGCATTCCGGACGCCGAGTACGACCGCCTTTACCATCAGCTCAAGGCCCTGGAGAGCGAGCATCCGCAGCTGGTCACGCCTGATTCGCCGACGCAGCGGGTCGGCAGCCTGGCGCTGAGCGCCTTCGGCGAGGTCAGGCACGAGGTGCCGATGCTCAGTCTCGGCAACGCCTTCGAGGAAGCCGACCTGCTCGACTTCGACCGCCGCGTGCGTGAGGGCCTGGACTTGCCGGCCGGCGAGCATACCGGGGACCTGTTCGGTGGCGGCGTGGACATCGAGTACAGCTGCGAGCCCAAGCTCGATGGCCTGGCCGTCAGCCTGCTGTACGAGAACGGCCTGCTGGTGCGCGGCGCCACCCGCGGCGACGGCAGCACCGGCGAGGACATCAGCGTCAACGTGCGCACCGTGCGCAACATCCCGCTGCGCCTGCACGGCAGCGGCTGGCCCGCGGTGCTGGAGGTGCGCGGCGAGGTGTTCATGTCCAAGGCCGGCTTCGAGGCGCTTAACGCGCGCCAGCTGGAAAGTGGCGGCAAGACCTTCGCCAACCCGCGCAACGCCGCGGCGGGCAGCCTGCGCCAGCTCGACCCGAAGATCACCGCCAGCCGCCCGCTGGAGCTGTGCGCCTACGGCGTCGGCCGGGTCGAGGGGGAGCTGGCGCAGACCCATATCGGCATTCTCGAGGCGCTGAAGGGCTGGGGCCTGCCGATCAGCCGCGAGCTGAAACTGGCCAGGGGCGCGCAGCAGTGCCTGGACTACTACCGCGATATCGGCGAACGCCGCGAGTCGCTGCCCTATGAAATCGACGGCGTGGTGTTCAAGGTCAACAGCCTGGCCTACCAGCGCGAGCTGGGCTTCCGTGCTCGCGAGCCACGCTGGGCTATCGCGCATAAATTCCCGGCGATGGAGGAGCTGACCGAGCTGCTCGCCGTCGAGTTCCAGGTCGGGCGCACCGGCGCGGTCACCCCGGTGGCGCGGCTGAAGCCGGTGAAGGTGGCCGGCGTCACCGTGTCCAACGCCACCTTGCACAACATGGATGAGGTGGCGCGCCTGGGGGTGATGGTCGGCGATACGGTGATCATCCGCCGCGCTGGCGATGTGATCCCGCAGGTGGTGCAGGTGGTGGCCGAGCGCCGTCCGGCCGGCGCGCAACCGGTGCAGGTTCCGGCGCAGTGCCCGGTCTGCGGCTCCCAGGTCGAGCGCACTCAGCTGATCAAGCGCAGCAAGGGGCGTGAGACCGTCAGCGAAGGCTCGGTGTACCGCTGCGTCGGGCGCCTGGCCTGTGGCGCCCAGCTCAAGCAGGCGATCATCCATTTCGTCTCGCGCCGCGCCATGGATATCGAGGGCCTCGGCGAGAAGAGCGTCGAGCAGCTGGTGGACGAGGGTCTGGTGCGCTCACCGGCCGACCTGTACAACCTGTCGTTCGAGCAGATCGTCGGCCTGGAAGGCTTCGCCGAGCTGTCGAGCAACAACCTGCTGGCGGCCATCGCCGACAGTCGCGCGCCGAGCCTGGCGCGCTTCGTCTATGCCCTGGGCATTCCCGATGTCGGCGAGGAGACCGCCAAGCTGCTGGCCCGCGCCCTCGGATCGCTGGAGCGCATTCAGCAGGCGCTGCCCGAGGTGCTGACCTACCTGCCGGATGTCGGCTTGGAGGTCGCCCACGAGATCCGCAACTTCTTCGACGACAGCCACAACCAGCAGGTTATCCGCGATCTGCTGGCCCGGGGTGTGGCGCCGCAGGAGGAGGGTGGGCTAAGCGCCGAGTTCGCCGCCTGCGCGACCCTGGACGGGTTCATCGACAAACTGAATATCGCCGGCATCGCCGCTACCGGGGCGAAGAAACTGGCCGAGAAGGCTGGCAGTCTCGATGGGGTGATCGCCCTGAGCCAGGACTGGCTGGAACTGAGCGTGATGAAGGGCCTCAACGAGAAGGCCAAGCAGGCGCTGCGCGAATACTTCGCGGTACCGGCCAATGTCGAGCACGCCCGGGCGATCGAAGCCCAGTTGCGCGAATTCGGCATGCACTGGCAGAGCGAGCGCAAGAGCGTCGCAGGACTGCCCCTGGCGGGACAGACCTGGGTGCTGACTGGCACCCTGGAAGTCATGAGCCGCGATGTGGCCAAGGAGAAGCTGGAGAGCCTGGGCGCCAAGGTGGCCGGTTCGGTGTCGGCCAAGACCAGTTGCGTGGTCGCGGGGCCCGGCGCCGGCTCGAAGCTGGCCAAGGCCAGCGAGCTCGGGCTCAGGGTCATGGACGAGCAGGCGTTCTTGACGCTGCTCGAGGAGTATGCCGGCGGGCAATGATGGCTGGGAATAAGCAGTGCGCCGGGGCGTTTCGCCCTGGCCAGGTTCAGGCGCGGATTCCGGGAATCAGACTTTCCAAGGCGGCGGCGGTGGTCTCGTCCAGCTCCACTTCATCTTCGACCTTGTGGGGATGGGCCGCCTGGCGATACTCGCTGGGCGTGCAGCCATTGGCCTGTTTGAAGGCCCGGGCGAAGTAGGAGGGGTCCTTGAAGCCGGCCTCGTAGCCGATGCTGGTAATGGGCATCTGGCTGTTATCGAGCAGCTCCTTGGCCAGGTCCATGCGCTTGTTGAGGATGTAGTCCATAAAGCCCATGCCGATGACTTCCTTGAACAGGCGGCTGAAGCGGAAGGGCGTCATGCCACAGCGTTGCGCCAGGTCCTTCTGGTCGATGCTTTCGCGGAAATGTTGATCGATATGCTGCAGCACCTGGTTCAGCGCCTGGTGCTTCTGGTGCTTGGCGGTCAGGCGGATGCTGTCCGGAAAGGTCGGGTAGCGCTCTACCGATGGCTTCCTGGTACGGCCATTGGCGCCACGGCGAGCCTCGCAAAGCTGGGCCAGGGAGCGCAGGTAGCGGTTCTTCTCCGCTGAGGTAAGGGGCAGCACCATGTATTCCCAGACGCGCGAACGCATCGCCCATACGGCCAGCTCTTCCGAGTGCTGCACGGTGAACATGGTGATGGGGATCGACGGCACGCTGCGCTTGACCTCCAGCAGCAGGTTCAGGCCCAGGGCATCGGGATGGTCGAAGTGCATGCAGATCATGTCCGGCTGCTGTTCGCTGGCCCGCTCGGACAGGCTGGCGGACTTCGCCAGGCGGCACTCGCAGGCAGCACGAAACTGGTCGATAAGCTCCTCAACCGATCGGTCATGAGTCAGATCGAGCCATAACAGCAGTGGTTTTGTCGCCGAGTTAGACATCATTTTCTTAGCTCTGCGCCTGAAATTTTCTTGCGTACTTCTGCTGAAGTATTGTCAGTATGCCAGTACTGTAAAGATCAAAACATAATAAATAGTTCATTCTTATATTCCTCTTAAATCTAATTGACGACTGCATCGTTGTTTGGCGCGGCTTTGCTGCTGGTCGCGGCCTGCTAATAACCTATTGCCGTCCGTCGCATGCGAATCAGTTTCGCAATCATCTAAAGCGTGTTTCTTCGTTTGCGCCGTTCCTCCGCCAGGCAAGCTGGCAGTCGACAGAAATAGAAGAGCGTTGCGCAACCCGCGCAAAAATGTCCTAGGGATTAGCAAAAATCTCCTAACTGCAAATTAGCTGCCTGACTAGGGTTGCAAACAGGCGGGGCAAAAAAGTGCCGCCGTTTCCTGGAAGATCAACTTTCTAGTGAGGTGGGCGAAATGACTTTTGCAGATATCAAAACTTCGGTGATGAAGTTCGTGAAAGATGAGGACGGCCTGACCGTTGTGGAATATGCAGTAGCCGGTGGGCTTATTTCGCTGGCGGTGGTTACAGCCTTTACTACGTTGGGAACAACCGTAGAAGGCGTTATTAACAATATAGAACAAGCATTATAGGTGCGGTCACTCCCGTGCTTGGTGACTTCTAAGGGGCTAAGGAATGCAACGATGCTTATGGAACAGATGTTACCAGCTATCTTGCTAATTGGGCTGCTGAGTATTGCGGTGGCGAGTGACTTACGCCGCCACCGCATCCCCAACTTACTTGTGCTGTCTGGTCTGGTGACAGGGCTGGTCGGCCAGTTTTTATGGGGGGGAGGGGGCGCCTTGGGCGATGGTGTCTTGGGCATGCTGGTCGGATTAGGCATGTTTTTACCGCTCTACGCTCTGGGCGCCATGGCCGCCGGCGACGTCAAACTGATGGCCATGGTCGGCGCCTTTCTAAGCCCGCTAGACGCACTTTGGGCAGCCCTGTTCAGCCTGGTGGCTGGCGGCATATGTGGCCTCCTGATCGTGCTGGTGCGTGGCGAGTTACTGAGAACTTATTCGCGTTATGTATTGATGTTGAGGGCTCGCAGTTACTTTCCTCCGGCTGAAGGGGAAGTGGCCGGTAAACCCTTTCCCTATGCGATCGCGATACTTATTGGAACCCTGGTCAGCCTGCTTTGGCTGTCTACAGGACAATAGCCCTAGGAGGCCCGTCATGTATGCCATCAGCGACAGCGGCGCCTATCCCAGTCAACGCGAGGCGGTGCAACGATTGGCGCCGCAACCGCGTACGGTTCGCGACACCGGTCTGGCGGACAACTTTCTCGGCGATCTGCTGTGCAAGCACTTGCACGACGCCGGCGTGCTGGACCTGGCGCAACTGGTCAAGCGCCTGGCGCTGACCGGCGCCGTGCTGGAGGAAGTGCTCGGCTTTCTGCGCAAGGACGGGCGCGTCGAGGTGCTCGGGCAGACAGGGGGCCAGACGCTGCGCTATGGCCTGACCGAGCGTGGCCGCAGCGCCGCTCGCGACGCCCTGGCGCGCAGTGGCTACATAGGCGCGGCGCCCTTTCCGGTAAGCGCCTATCGCTCCTTGATCAAGCTGCAGACCATTCACCATGGCCGCATTACCTCCCGCGACATGCACAAGGCCTTTGCCGGGGTCGTGCTCTCGGAGGCCATGCTCGATCAACTGGGCGCGGCCATGAACTCCGGCCGCGCCATCATGGTTTACGGGCCGGCCGGTACCGGCAAGACCTACATCAGCAGCCGCCTGATCCGGCTGTTTGCCGAAGCCATCTGGGTGCCTCACGCCATTGCGATCAACGAAGCGGTGGTCGAGATCTACGATCCCCAGGTGCACCAACTGCTCGATGACAAAGAGCAGCAGGGCAGCCTGATGCTCAATGAAGGCATCGACCGGCGCTTGCTGTGCTGCAAGCGCCCGGTGGTGATCACCGGCGGCGAGCTGACCATGGAGCAGCTGGACATTCGCTACGACCCGTTCAGCCGTCAGTACCAGGCACCCTTGCAGCTAAAGGCCAGCAACGGCCTGTTCATCATCGACGACATGGGCCGTCAGCGCATGGCGCCGGCCGAGTTGTTCAACCGCTGGATCGTGCCGATGGAGGAGAAGCGCGACTTTCTCAACCTCGGCGGTGGCCGTCACTGCGAGCTGCCGTTCGACCTCATCCTGCTGTTCTCCACCAATCTCAACCCGCTGGAGCTGGCCGACGAGGCCTTCCTGCGGCGCATCGGCTACAAGCTGCACTTCGACTACCTCAAGCCGCAGGAATACGAGCGCATCTGGCGCCAGGAAACCGAGCGCCTGGGCATCGACTATGACCCGCTGCTGCTGCGCTATGTCCTGCAAGGCTTGTACGAGACCGAGGGCGTGCCGTTGGTGCCGTGCCATCCGCGTGATCTGTTGGGTATGGCGCTGGACCGTCAGCGCTACCTGGACAGTTCCGACCCGCTTTCCCCACGCGAGCTGGAGTGGGCCTGGCAGAACTACTTCGTTCAGCTCGACTTTCTTGGATAAGGAGATACAGACATGAGCTCTCGTACTCTCGGCTTGGTAACGCTTTCCCTGGTTCTCGGCCTGGGCGCCGCCTGGATGGCCAACAACTGGCTGGATGCCCGGCTCAACGCCAGCCCCGATGACAACCTGCAGAACGTGGTGGTCGCCACCACCGAGATCCCGTTCGGGCAGATGGTCGAGCCCCAGCAGGTCACCGTGGTGCGCATGCCCAAGGGCACGGTACCGGACGACTCCTTCGCCGAGCCTGAGATGGTGGTGGGCAAGATCGCCACCTTCAGCATGCTGCGCGGCGACATCCTGCGCGAAGCGCGGCTGGCCGAACACCTGGGCGGCAGCACCCTGGCTTCGCTGATCGAAACGGACAAGCGCGCCGTCACCGTTCGGGTCGACGATGTGGTCGGCGTCGGTGGTTTCCTCCTGCCGGGCAACCGGGTCGATGTGCTGGCCACCAAGCGCGTGGGCAACGGCAACGACTCCGAATCCAAGACCATTCTCGAAGACTTGCGCGTGCTGGCGGTCGATCAGACCGCCAGTACCGACAAGACCCAGCCGGTGGTGGTACGCGCAGTCACCCTGGAAATGACTGGAGAAGAGGCCGAAGTGCTGGTCAAGGCGCAGAGCGAAGGCAAGCTGCAACTGGCCTTGCGCAATCCGCTGGACAACCAGAAGAAGCCGGAACCCACCGTCGCCGCAGTGGAGCCGGTCGCGGCTCCCGCGCCGGCCCCGGCTCCGGTGAAGCGGGTGCTGCGGCGTCGTGCGGAGGGTGGTGGCGTCACCATCATCCGCGGTACCGACGTCAAGGTGACGAAAGTACAGATCTAGTCTCGGACTGCTCAAGCCCAGCTTACTGCGATCGGGCAAGCGACCTGTCAGGCAAGGAGAGGGATATGCAAAGCATTCTAAAAATAGCGTCCATGGCCGCACTGCTGGGCGCCTGGCTGATACCGCTCGCCCAGGTCGAGGCGGCGGAGGTGACGGCCATGCCGGCCGCCAACACCAGCAATATCCAGGTGCCGATCTACAAGTCACGGATCCTGTCCACCCGGGCGGCAGTCAAGAAGGTTTCGGTAGGTAATCCGGAGATCGCCGACATTCTGATCACCAGCCCGACCCAGCTGTATCTGCTCGGTCGTTCCCTGGGCAGCACCAACGTGCTGCTGTGGGATGGACGCAACCGCCTGATCGACAGCCTGGATCTGGAGGTGGTTCACGACCTCGGTGGGCTCAAGAGCAAGCTTCATCAGTTGATGCCCAACGAGCGCATCGAGGTGTTCAGCGCCCAAGGCGCGCTGGTTCTGCGTGGGCAGGTCAGCAGTGCCGTGGCCATGGACACGGCGGTCAAGCTGGCCAAGACCTATACCGCGCAGACCGCCAGTGTGGTGCAGGGCGAGGGCGAGGCCGCGGCGGCCGCGCCGACCCAGTCGCTGGAGGTCATCAACCTGCTCAGCGTCGGTGGCACCCAGCAGGTGATGCTCGAGGTCAAGGTGGCCGAGATGCAGCGCAGCCTGGTCAAGCGCCTTGGCGTGCGCTTCCTGGCCGTCGGTGATTCAGGCAACTGGAGCCTGGGCGGCTTCAACAACAGCGCCTCCCTGGTCGACGGTCTGCTGAGCCCGGACAAGGGCTTCCTGGCCCAATTCACTTCGGCGAGCTTCCTCCTCGATGCGGTGCTCGAGGCGGCCAAGGAGAACGGTTCGGCCAAGGTGCTGGCAGAACCGACCCTGACCACCCTGACCGGGCAGCAGGCCGAGTTCATCTCTGGCGGCGAGTTTCCCATCCCGGTCTCCGACGACGATGGCATCACCATCGAGTACAAGGAATTCGGCGTCGGCGTGAAGTTTCTTCCGGTGGTGCTCGATGCCGAACGCATCAACCTCAAGCTGAACGTCTCGGTGAGCGAACTGGTGGCCGCCAACAGCCTGGTGGTGGATACCGCGGCGGAGGCCGGCGCCTCGTTGCTGGTACCGGCGCTGACCAAGCGCAGTGCGCAGTCCACGGTGGAGCTGGGCAACGGCCAGACCATCGCCATCGCCGGCCTGATCAGCGAGAACACCCGTGACTTCGTCAGCCGCTTCCCCGGTCTGGGCGATATCGCGGTGATCGGCCACCTGTTCCGCAGCCAGGAGTTCATCAACGGTGAAACCGAGCTGGTGATCCTGGTCACTCCGCACCTGGCCAAGCCGGTGGATGCCAGGAGCGTGCGCCTGCCGACCGAAAAATTCGTCGAGCCGGGCGACATGGATTTCTACCTGATGGGCAAGACCAAGGGGCGCCAATTGCATCGTCCGGTGCCCGTCAGCCTTGGCGTCAGCGAAGGCAGTTTCGGCCATGACCTCAACTAGCAGGAGACAGTAACCATGAAAAGCATGATTCCGTTAAGCCTGCTGCTCGCTGCGCTGGCTGGCTGCATGAGCTACGAAGAAGGCCGGGTCGGTACGTTGGGTTACAGCGTCTACCAGACCCAGTACCAGCAGATCGCCGACAAGGAGCGGGCGGCCAACCCGGGTACCGACGTCGCCCAGGCCGGCACCGATGGCCCCCTCACCGAACAGGTGATGGACGGCTACCGCGGGGTGACCGGCGACGCGCAGCAGGTCGGCCAGCCAATCCAGATCAATATCAGCAATTGAGGGTTGGATGATGAAACCCTGCATGCAACGGCCGTTCACCAGCTTGCCGCTGCGTCAGCGAGGAGCGGTGATGGTGCTGATCGTGGTGGCCTTGGCATCCATGTTGCTCATGTCCGCCCTGGCGCTGGACGGTGGGCACATGATGCTTAACAAGGCGCGCCTGCAGAATGCCGTGGATGCCGCCGCCCTCAGTGGTGCCAAGACCCTGAGTCAGGTCATGGGCAGCGGCAACGCTTCCAGCCAGGCGCGCGATGCCGCATTGAACACCCTGTCGCTCAATGCCAACGCCAGTGGCAATGGTGAACTGGCGGCGGCGATCGCGGCAGCCGGCGGCATCGGTGCATTCGCGCAGGTGGAGTTGGCTACCAATGTCGAAGGACCGTTCATCTTTCCAGGGCCGGTGGATGCTCGCTTCGTTCGGGTCACGGTAGCGGACTACTCGCTGCCCGGTTTCTTCTGGGGTTTCGCCCAGGCGTTTGGCGCTGGCAATTTAGCCGACAAGGCAGTGGCGGCTATCGCCACTGCCGGACCAAGCCAGACCGCGCCCTGCGAGCTCACCCCACTACTTGTGTGTGGCGACCCGAACCAGTATCGGCCAGAAGACGACATGTTCTGGGGCTATCGGTTTGGCGATCTGGAGGTGCTGAAGAGTGCAGCGGGCGATGCCCCAGCAATTGGTCCCGGCAACTTCCAGTTGCTTCGCCTGGACGAAATGAGCGGCGCCAGGGATGTCCGCGAGGCCCTGGCTGGGGGCATCAATCACTGCCTGACCCCGGGTGAGCCCGTGGAAACAGAGCCGGGCAATACAGTGGGGCCGGTGGCCCAGGGATTGAACACCCGTCTTGGTCAGTACTCCGGGCCGATCAGTCCGGGCGACTATCCGCCGGATAAGGTGATCAGTTTCACCACGCCCCGGATGACCTACAACGATCGCGCGTCACCGCCTCGGGTGGAGCACCGGAACCAGCCGGTCACATCGAATAACGGTGATCTGACTGCGGGCAACTGGAGTGTGCGCGGCTACAACGACTGGATGAGGAGCGTGGCCGACTGCCCAGATGGCTGCGAAGCCAATGGCGTAGCAGAGAGGCGTTTGCTGAAGATTGTGGTCGGCAACTGCAACGGTGTTTCCGGTGGGCAGACCTCGGTACCGGTATTGGGCTACGGCTGTTTCTTCCTGCTCCAGACGGTCAGCCAGCAGGGCAACCAGGCGCAGATCTTCGGCCAGTTCGTGATGGATTGCGCAGGGGATAGCGTGCCGGGACCGGTGGTGGATGACGTAGGGCCGAAGATCATCCAGCTATACAAGACCTATCTAACGCCCACGACGCCGAGCCCCGACTCGTAGGGATTGTCGCTGGCGCCTGTTGACGGCAGGAAGCAACCCGAGCAACTGGGGCTGCTGACGGTAATGCAGGGCAAGCCGGTCAGTGGGCCAATTTTTTTGAATAGAGGTGAGCGATGAGCACTAGTGCATTCAAGCCGCTTCATACGCAACGAGGCGTAGCCATGGTGGAGTTCGCCATCGCCTTGCCGTTGTTGCTGTTGCTGTTGCTGGCCATCGGCGAGTTCGGACGCTTGCTCTACCACTACAACAACCTGCAGCAGGCCAGCCGCGACGCCGGCCGCTACGTCGCCGGACAGGCCTGGAACGCCACACTTGGGCAGATCGAACTGAGTGGCGATTTGCAAACCAGAACCAAGAACGTCGCCGTTTACGGTGTGCCGGCCAACCCGAGCGGCTATGCGTCCGTGGTGCCAGATCTAAGTACAGGCGACGTGCAGGTCAGCTCAGTGGGTGCCGAGCACGTGCGCGTTAGCATCACCTATACCTTTCGCCCGGTTATCGGCAATGCGTTGCCAACATTTTTCGGCTCGTCGATCCCTTTGAATATTGCGCTGAACTCCACCGTTGTCATGAGGGCTCTGTGATGAATAAGAAGCGCATGCAGGGTGTCTACGTGGTGGAGTTCGCCATCATCGGCTTGCTTCTTTTCACACTGTTGTTCGGCGTGCTGGAAATGGGGCGGCTGTTATTTACCGTCAATGCACTGGACGAGGTGGTGCGCCGAGGCGCGCGGCTCGCAGCGGTATGTGCCATAAGCGATGAGTCTACAGTGAAGCAGCGGGCGATCTTCAATGACGCAGGGGACAGCAGTGCGAGCCCGCTGATCGCCAGCCTGCGAACCAGTGACCTGAGCCTGACCTATCTGGATGAGAACGGTGCCGTGGTGGCCAATCCCGGTGATCCTGCGAACCTGAGTTCTATCCGCTTCGTCCAACTCAGCGTGGAAGATTTTCCCTTCACCCTGTTGATACCGCCACCGCTGGGCGGGGCCATCACTTTGCCGGTGTTTAGGGCGATTTTGCCTCGTGAAAGCCTTGGTTCCGATGGCGACGGGGGTAACACATCATGTTGACATCCAAAGAGGTTATGCCAGTGCGCCGTGCTTCCAGTAAGCAGCGGTTGCAGCTCTTGATCAGCAGCCGTGATGCCACGGCTCTGAATCACCTGAAAACCCTGAGTGAGCGTATTTCCAGCCTGCAGGTGACCACGCGCCTGGTGAGTAACGGCCATGCCGATCCGTTGTACGGCCTGGAACGCATGCCAGATTTTCTGCTGCTGCGGGTCAGTCATCTGTGGCGCGAGGAGTTGGCGGCCCTGCTGCAGAGGCCAGCCCATGAACGACCGCCGTTCCTGATCTGTGGTCCGCTGGAGGAGCACGAAGGAATACGGCTGGCGATGCAGGCTGGCGCCCGGGATTTCTTGCCCGAGCCGTTGGCCGCCGATGATCTCCTTGCTGCCTTGGGTCGGATGATTCAGGAGACGCCAGCCGGGCAGGCTGCCAACGGCAAGTTGGTCGCGGTGATGAATGCCAAGGGCGGCTCGGGTGCCACCCTGCTGGCTTGCAATCTGGCCCAGCAACTCAGCGTACGAGGTGGCAGCACACTGTTGTTGGATCTGGACTTGCAGTTTGGCAGCGTTGCCCATTGCCTGGATGTGGTGCCGGCGCACAGTCATGTTGAGGTGCTGCAACAGATCGAGGAAATGGACAGCGTCGCCTTGCGCGGCTTCTGCAGCCATTTCAGCCACACCTTGCATGTGCTGGGTGGGCGTGCAGGGGAGTTTTGCTTGCCTCAGGATGTACGGCTGGAGCAGCTCGAGGCGCTGCTGCGTCTCGCACGCAGTACCTACGACTGGGTCGTGGTCGACCTGCCGCGGCAGATCGACCATCTCACCGGTATCACACTGGAACAGTCCGATCACGTCTACATCCTGGTGCAGCAAAGTCTAAGCCATCTAAAGGACGCGACCCGCCTGATGCGCATCATGCGCGACGACCTCGGTGTGCAGAACAACCGTTTTCAGGTGGTAGTCAATCGCTACGACAAGGCAGCGCCGGTCAGCCTCAGGGATGTGGCCGAGTCGTTGCGCTGTTCGGAATTGCAGAAACTGCCCAATGACTTTGCCGTGGTCAGCGAAAGCCAGAATACCGGCGTACCGCTCGACCTCCATGCGCCCAGGGCTCCGGTGACCCTGGGGATACGCGAGTTGACTCAGGAATTGCTTGGCACCGAAGCAGCTGAGCAGGGCTTGCTGAAACGTACCTTCGACCGACTGTTCAGGGGGTAGACCATGCTCAGTGAATTTCGTAATCGGCTGCGCCAGCAGGCCGGCAAAAATGCCCAAGCTGCGCCCCAGGAAGAGCAAGTGATTGGTGAGTTGGGCGCGGCGATGGCCTGGGAGGCTAGTGTGCCGGATGCCATCTACGAAACCCGCACCCAGCTCAACCCGATGGAAGTCCAATGGCGCGAGCGCATCTATCAACAGCTGCTCAAGGTCATGGACCTGTCGCTGCTCGACTCGCTGGAGCCGGCGGAGGCCGGACGGCAGATTCGCGAGCTCAGCCAGCGGCTCCTAGAGGAGCACTCGGCTCCTGTGACCAGCAGCAGCCGGCAAGTGATCATCAAGCAGATCACCGATGAGGTGCTCGGCCTCGGCCCACTCGAGCCGTTGCTGGCCGATCACAGCGTCTCGGACATCCTGGTCAACGGGCATGCCTCTGTCTATGTCGAACGACACGGCAAGCTGCAGCGCACCGATGTGCGCTTTCGCGACGATCAGCACCTGCTCAACATCATCGACCGCATCGTCTCCAGCCTGGGGCGCCGCATCGATGAGTCCTCGCCGTTGGTCGATGCACGTTTGAAAGACGGCTCGCGGGTCAACGCGATCATCCCGCCGCTGGCCATCGATGGGCCGAGCATGTCGATCCGCCGCTTCGCGGTGGACCTGCTCAATACCGATAGCCTGGTGGAGATGGGGACCCTGACCCCGGCCATCGCCCTGGTGCTCAAGGCCATAGTGCGGGGGCGGATGAATGTGCTGGTGTCCGGCGGTACCGGTACCGGCAAGACCACCATGCTCAATGTGTTGTCCAGCTTCATTCCGCACAACGAACGGATCGTCACGATCGAGGACTCCGCCGAACTGCAGCTGCAGCAGCCCCATGTGGTGCGCCTGGAAACCCGCCCGTCGAATATCGAGGGTCGCGGCGAGGTCAACCAGCGCGAGTTGGTGCGCAACAGCCTGCGCATGCGCCCGGACCGTATCGTCATCGGCGAGGTGCGCGGCGCCGAGGCCCTGGACATGTTGACGGCCATGAATACCGGTCACGACGGCTCCCTGACCACCGTCCACGCCAACACCGCGCGTGACGCCCTGGGCCGCATCGAGAACATGGTGTCGATGACCGGCGCCACCTTCCCGATGAAAGCATTGCGCCAACAGATCGCCTCGGCGATCGATGTGGTGATCCAATTGGAGCGTCAGGAGGACGGCAAGCGCCGCCTGGTCAGTGTGCAGGAAATCAACGGCATGGAAGGCGATATCATCACCATGACCGAGATATTCGGTTTCGTCCGCCGTGGCATGGGCGAGCAGGGCGAAGTGCTCGGCGACTATCGCCCGACCGGCATGGTGCCGGCATTTCGCGACGTATTGTCCAAGCGCGGCATCGAGTTGCCGCTGACCTTGTTCCGCCCGGAATGGATGGAGGAACAGTCATGAACCAGATTCCCAGTGAATTCATTCTGGCTTTCCTCGGTATGGTGTTCGCCGCGGTCTTTCTGCTCAGTCAGGGGCTGGTAGTGCCAGTGTTCGGCGAGGCGGGAAAGGTACGCAAACGCATCCGTTCTCGCCTGCATGTACTGGAGCAAGCTAGCGATCTGCCTAATATGCAGACAGTGTTGCGACAGAAGTATCTGCGGCGCCTGTCACCGCTGGAGGCCAAGCTGGAACAGTTGCCGGCCATGGAGGCCCTGGCGCAGATGATCGAGCAGGCCGGTCATGGTTATCGTGCTTATCGCGTGCTGTTGCTTGGGCTGCTGCTGGGCGTGGCAGCGGGAGTGCTGCTGTGGTTGTTCACCCGACTCTGGTGGCTGGCACTGCCGGCTGCCCTGATCGTCTGCTGGATGCCGGTGCTAAAGATCGCCAGTGATCGTGCCAAGCGTTTCGCCCAGTTCGAGGAGGGCCTGCCGGATGCTTTGGACGCCATATGCCGAGCGCTGCGCGCCGGCCACCCGTTCAACGAAACCCTGCAACTGGTGGCCGAGGAGCACAAAGGCCCCGTAGCGCACGAGTTCGGCCTGACCTTCTCCGATATCAACTATGGCAACGACGTGCGTAGGGCCATGCTGGGTCTGCTCGAACGCATGCCAAGTATGACGGTGATGATGCTGGTGACCTCAGTGCTCATCCACCGGGATACCGGCGGCAACTTGACCGAGGTGTTGGAACGCTTGAGCAGCCTGATCCGCGGGCGGTTCCGTTTTCAACGAAAAGTCAAAACCTTGTCGGCCGAAGGGCGCATGTCCGCCTGGGTGCTGGTGGCCGTGCCGTTCGTGTTGGCTGCGGCGATCGTGGTTTCGAGCCCGACCTATCTACCCTTGCTGATCAAGGAGCCGATTGGTCAGAAACTGGTGATGGCGGCCTTCGCCGCCATGCTGGTCGGGATTTTCTGGATCCGCAAGATCATCAGGATTCAGGTCTAGCCAGCGGCGGTCGCCGGGGAGGAACTAGTCATGGACTATCTGCTTAGTCTGCTTAACCGAGTGGTGGAGAACGAAGAAGCGGCGCGCCTGCTGTTCGTCGGTGCCATCGGCCTCAGCGTGGTGCTCGTCCTGGTCACGGTGAGTTTACTGGTGATGGGTTTACAGGATCCGGTTCAGCGTCGCTTGGCCTTGATCAAGCGCGGGCATGGCGGGGAGAGCGCAGGGCACGGGGCACCGAGCAACCTGCAATTGATGCTGGAGCAGGTGGGCCAGCGGTTCACCCCCGATGAGCAGGGGCAGGACTCTGCGACCCGTACCCTGTTGACACATGCCGGTTATCGCTCACCCGCTGCAGTGCAGACCTACTGGGCAGTCCGCCTGCTGTTACCGCTGGTGCTACTGGCCCTGACGCTAATGGCTCTGCCGCTGGTTCCCGAGTTGTCCTTGGCTATGGGCTTTGGCTTGGTGGCATCGGCCGTCGCGGCCGGCTGGCTCGTGCCAGCTATCTATGTCGAAAAACGCAAACAGGCACGTATGACCCGATTGTTGGTGGCCTTTCCCGATGCTCTGGACCTGATGGTGGTCTGTGTGGAATCGGGGTTGGCCTTGCCCCAGGCCATTGAGCGGGTTGCCGACGAGATGGCGGTGAGCCAGCCAGAGCTGGCGGTGGAACTGGCCCTGGTCAATGCGGAAATCCGGGCTGGTATTACCAGCACCGAGGCACTCAAGCACCTGGCCGACCGCACGGGTTTGGAGGACATCCAGGGGTTGGTCAGCCTGCTGGCGCAGAGCATCCGTTTCGGCACCAGTGTAGCCGCTACGCTGCGTATATATGCGGAGGAGTTTCGCGACCGGCGCACCCAGAAAGCCGAGGAGACCGCGGCGAAAATCGGCACCAAGCTGGTATTCCCACTAATCTTGTGCCTGTGGCCGAGTTTTTTTCTGGTCGCCATCGGCCCTGCAATCATTGGGGTGCTCAAAGTCTTCGGGAAGGTATGAGATGAACAGGATCAGTCTGCTGCTGGCCATGACGGCCGTGTTGTCGGGATGCCAGACCATGGGGCCGGAGTCGGCGGTAAACACCCGCTCAGTCTACTCCGGCGGCAATTCAGTGCTGTACCAGGTGCAGAAACAGGCGACCACCGCCGAGCAGGCCATGCAGATAGCTGCCATGGCCTACCAGGCCGGCGATCTGGACCAGGCGTTGTTCCTCTACCTGCGCGCCATCGAACTGGACCCGCAACACTATCCGGCACTGGTCTGGATTGGCCGCATCCACCGCGAGCGCGGCAATACCGAGCTGGCCGCCATGGCTTTCAAGGATGTGCTGGCCAACGCGCCTGAAAACATAGACGCCCTGACCGAGATGGGCCTGTTGCAACTGGCCAAGGGCCGTCAGGCAGAAGCGCAGGAGTTGCTGTCCAAGGCGCTCCTGCTGGACCAGTATCGTCTGGGGCTGGACCGGGACACCGCTATGCCGGATGCGGACGCACTCAAAGTTGACAGTCAGTCGCCGTTGAAGCTCTACAACGGCCTGGGGGTGCTCGCTGATCTGCGTAACGACTTCCAGCTTTCCGGGGCCTACTATCGTCTGGCCATGCTTATCGAGCCGCGTTCGGCGCTGGTGCAGAACAGCCTGGGCTATTCCCATTACTTGGCGGGGCAATGGCCGGAAGCGGAGCAGCTCTATCAGCGTGGCATCAACTTCGACGCCGCCTACAAACCCCTGTGGCGCAACTATGGCCTGCTACTGGCGCGGATGGAGCGCTACGAGGAGGCCATCTCCGCCCTGGAGCAGGTCGGCAGTCGGGCACAGGCGAGCAACGATGTTGGCTATATATGCCTGGTGGAGGGCAAGCTGGATCTGGCCGAGCAGTTCTTTCGCAGCGCCATCGAACAGTCGCCTGCGCACTATGCCAGTGCCTGGGAGAACTTGAATCGAATCCAGCAGGTCAGGCGCATTCGCCAGATGGGCGGTGCCCAGTCGGCTGTCGAGCCGGCGGTGGGCGCGCCGGGCGCAGCCGTCACGGTAGTGGCTACGCCCTGAGCGACCCTGTATTCGTGAAGTGGCGCAGGCTGAACCCTCGGCCTGCGCGATCCCGTCAACTCAGTTGATTGCGTCGGTCAGCGCCTTGGCCGGGACGTATTTGACGACCTTCTTCGCCGCGATCTCGATCGCCTTGCCAGTTTGCGGATTGCGTCCGGTGCGGGCCGGGCGCTCGCTGACCTTCAGCTTGCCGATGCCGGGCAGGGTGATCTCGTCGCCGTTTTCCAGGGCATCGCTGACGATCTCGCTGAGTTGCTCCAGCGCGGCGCGCACTGTGGCCTTCGGCGTGTCGATGGCTTCCGCGATGTCGCTGATCAGTTGGTCTTTGGTCATGGCCATATTGTTGCTCCTTGATTGAGGTGTGGCGCTGAAATGCCCCGCGCAGGGTACTGCGATTTCGCCTCGCTGGCACCGCCGGATATGCGCCGTGGTGAATCGCATCCCGCCTTGTGGGCGGGCGCCAAGGTGGTCATTCCAGCGTTGGCCGCTCTCGCGAACCTGTATTCACCCGATACTCCGCAAGCTGCCTGCCGGTGCCATGGTTTCGCCGGCAGCAGGCCAGTTTTGTATCGTAAGTGCTTGAAGCAGTTGTAAGTTCGAGACAAGCCGGTACAATGGCGCGGCCCGCCGCCTGGTGGGCAACGTTATGGTGGCCCTGCCGGTCCCCCCGCAACGATCAGCCGTGAACCCGGTCAGGCCCGGAAGGGAGCAGCCGCAGCGGTGACATTGTGTGCCGGGGTGTGGCTGGTGGGGTCCACCTCCATATCGTATATCCTTGATTCCTAACGGTTTTTCGCTCTGATCACGCCAGTGATCCATAGGGTGATCCACCGTGTCTTATGTCCCTTCTTGCATCTGGTTATCCCGCCACTCGATCTTCTATTTCAGGATCGTGGTGCCTGGAGCTCTGCGCCCGTTTTTCCCCTGTTCTGAGATCCGTCGTTCGCTGCAGGCACGCTGCAAGCGCCAAGTGTTGATCCGTGGGCGGGAGTTACTCTTGCAGGTTCAGCAGCGATATACCCAGGCATTCCAGGGCTAGATTCCTTGCGCGGTGCCTAGGAGGCTGGTGGTAAGCAAGTGGCCAGTTGGCTGCGCCTTTCTGCGCACAATAAAAAGCCCCGCGTTAGGCGGGGCTTTTTACGGTCGTGGTGCCTCAGGGTGTTTGGTAGCTGAGCACGCTGTCCTGTTCCTTCAGGGCTTTGCGCATTTCCGCCGGGATGCTGCCGGAGCGCACGGCGAGTTCCAGGCGGATGTCCTCCAGGCTTTGGGCGAAGGCCTGTGGATCGGTCAATTGCGCGGTGTTGAGTACGCGGCTGTATGCGGTGGCGTCGCTTTCGTCGAGCAGGGACAAGACGATGCTGCCGTCCGGTCGTGGCGCGCCGAAGTTGGCCCGCAGGGGGGCGAACAGCTGATCGACGAATTGTTGATTGGGGTTGTCCATGACCAATACTCCATCCTGAGGGTGACAAGCTCTGACCATAGCATTGCGGCTAAGTTCAATGCCAATCGGGCATCAGGCCTGCAGCGATTGCCGTGCGCGGTGTATCACTTGTTGCAGGGATTCGTCGCTGTATTGCCCCGGGTAGAGGCGCTGGCTGTGCCGGGCGATGCCTGCCTGGTTGACGACGGTAAAGCTGAAGCTGCCTTTGCGCGTTGCCAGGATGCGGCAGTCGAGCGGGGCAAAAGCCTGGGACAGGGTGCGAACGGCAGCCTGCATCTGGTGTTGAGTGTTCATAATTCTGGGTAATTCCTAAAAACTAGCGAGCGCGTCACTGCGCAGATAAAGCTCCAGGCGCCGGCCCGTCGGGCAGGCAGGAAGATTCCGGTAGGAGCGAAGTTGCACGAGCAGGCTCCGCTTTTTCGGCGCCTGAACGGGTCGGTACTTCGGAGGCAGGCGACAGTCTGCGCTTGGGCGAGACGGCCTGATCAGTCAGCAGGGTGGGTCGGGGAGGGTATCTGTGCGGTACCGCTTGATAGGCGGATGCACGCTTTCACCTGGGAACCATCGTGGGGCAGGGAGGCCCGATTGACTTGCAGCGTGGTACGAACGGCGTGGATGTTAACCGCCTGGTCAATTTTATTCCAGTTATATCTGGGCTCGATCGGCCACGAGGCCGCTTCGGGTCTGTCCATCGGATGCAATTTGCCCCATGCTCCGTTAGCATTAGCCCACTTCAATGCTTTCCTCTCGTGACGGGTTTCGATGAGTTATCAGGTTCTTGCACGCAAGTGGCGTCCGCGCTCGTTTCGCGAAATGGTCGGCCAGACCCATGTGCTCAAGGCGCTGATCAACGCCCTCGACAGCCAGCGTCTGCACCACGCCTATCTGTTCACCGGTACCCGCGGGGTGGGCAAGACCACCATCGCGCGGATCATTGCCAAGTGCCTGAACTGTGAAACCGGCATCAGCTCGACGCCTTGCGGCGTCTGCTCGGTGTGCAAGGAAATCGACGAAGGCCGCTTCGTCGATCTGATCGAAGTCGACGCCGCCAGCCGCACCAAGGTCGAAGATACCCGCGAGCTGCTGGACAACGTGCAGTATTCGCCGAGCCGCGGGCGCTTCAAGGTCTACCTGATCGACGAAGTGCACATGCTCTCCTCGCACTCGTTCAACGCGCTGCTCAAGACCCTGGAGGAGCCGCCGCCTCACGTCAAATTCCTCCTGGCCACCACCGATCCGCAGAAGCTGCCGGTGACCATCCTCTCGCGCTGCTTGCAGTTCTCCCTGAAGAACATGCCGCCGGAGCGGGTGGTCGAGCACCTTACTCACGTGCTTGGCGCCGAGAGCATCCCCTTCGAGGAGGACGCCCTTTGGCTGCTCGGCCGCGCGGCCGATGGCTCGATGCGCGACGCCATGAGCCTGACCGACCAGGCCATCGCCTTCGGTGAAGGCAAGGTGCTGGCTGCCGATGTGCGGGCCATGCTCGGCACCCTGGATCACGGGCAGGTGTATGGCGTGCTGCATGCGCTGCTGGAGGGCGATGCCCGTGGAGTGATCGATGCCGTGCGCCACCTCGCCGAGCAGGGGCCGGACTGGAACGGCGTGCTGGCGGAGATGCTCAATGTCCTGCACCGCGTGGCCATCGCCCAGGCACTGCCTGAGGCGGTGGACAATGGGCAGGGCGATCGCGACCGGGTGCTGGCCCTGGCCCAGGCATTGCCTGCCGAGGACGTGCAGTTCTATTACCAGATGGGGTTGATCGGCCGGCGCGACTTGCCGCTGGCGCCGGACCCACGCAGCGGCTTCGAGATGGTGCTGCTGCGCATGCTGGCATTCCGCCCGGCGGACGGCGGTGACGCGCCGAGGGTGCCGCTAAAGCCGCTAGGGATTAGCCAGGCCACTGCTGATCCCCGAAACAACCCAGTGGCCGGCGCCGGCATGCCTGCGCCGGTTGCCGGCGTGCAGCCTGTCAGTGTCGAGCCGACACCTGTCGTCGAATCCGCTCCGGAGACGGTCGCCGCACCCTCAGCCGCGTCGGTTGCCCCGGTCGCAGTGCCGACACCGGTGCTTGCGCCTGCGCCAGCCGCCGCTGCCGTTGCTGCCGCACCCGCTCCAGTCGAACCAGCGCCTGCACCTGTTACGGAGCCGGCCTTGGCCGCGCCGACGGCAGTGCCGGAGCCGGTCATAGATCTGCCTTGGGAGGAGCCGCAGACGCAGTCCGCTACCGTCTCGTCGCCTGCAGCTTCAGAGGCAGAGGTGAAGGCAGAAGCGGAGGCAGAGCAGCCTGAAGCTCAACAGACCGAGCCGGAGCCAGTGATCGAGGCGGCCGGTTCGCCGCCGACTGACGATCGTCCACCGTTCGCCGCCGAGCGCGACGATGAGCCGCCGCCAGGGGACTACGACTATGTCGAGATGGATGCCGAGTCCTTCGACTACGACTTCGAGTCGGTGGCGCCAACGCTTCCTGCGGAGGTAGAACCATCACCGGCCGCGCAGCCGGCCACCGGCCTGGCTGCCGAATGGCTGGAGCTGTTTCCCAAGCTCGGTCTGTCCGGGATGACCGGCAGCATTGGCGCCAACTGCACGCTGATCGCGGTAGAGGGCGACAACTGGTTGTTGCATCTGGATCCCGGGCACAGCGCGTTGTTTAACGCCACCCAGCAGCGTCGCCTGAACGATGCCCTGAACCAGTTTCATGGGCGCGAGTTGAAGCTGCAGATCGAGCTACGCCAGCCCGAGCAGGAGACCCCCGCGCAGGCCGCGGCGCGCAAGCGTGCCAATCGTCAGCGCGAAGCCGAGGCGTCGATCCATAACGACCCCCTGGTCCAACAGATGATTCAGCAGTTCGCCGCCAGCATCCGTGCGGACAGCATCGAACCCATAGATACCTAGGACCTGCTGCGGCCAGGGCGTAAAGTACCCTCTGGCGTGAGCATGTCGAACTCAAACCCCGATTACGAGGACTAGCACCATGATGAAAGGTGGCATGGCCGGCCTGATGAAGCAGGCCCAGCAGATGCAGGAAAAAATGCAGAAGATGCAGGAAGAGCTGGCGAACGCCGAGGTGACCGGTCAATCCGGCGCCGGCCTGGTGAGCGTGGTGATGACTGGTCGCCACGACGTCAAGCGCGTCAGCCTGGACGACAGCCTGATGCAGGAAGACAAGGAAATCCTCGAAGACCTGATCGCCGCCGCGGTGAACGATGCCGTGCGCAAGGTCGAGCAGAACAGCCAGGACAAGATGGCCGGCATGACCGCCGGTATGCAGCTGCCGCCGGGCTTCAAGATGCCATTCTGATTCGCCGCCTCCCGCCAGTGCACCTGGGGGGAATTCCCCGGTGTGCGCTGGGCATGGATGCCCGGCTCGTGGAAGCCGAGCCTCCCGCCTGCGCGGTTCATTGCGCAGCGCCAGCTGATCAACCCACCCGTAGTAGTCGAGTTTCGCCATGAGCTTCAGCCCACTGATTCGCCACCTGATCGACTCCTTGCGCATTCTGCCGGGTGTCGGGCAAAAGACGGCCCAGCGCATGGCCCTGCACCTGCTCGAGCGCGACCGCAGTGGCGCGGTGCGCCTGGCCCAGGCCTTGACCCAGGCAATGGACGGCGTGGGCCATTGCCGGCAGTGCCGCACGCTCAGTGAAGACGAGCTGTGCCACCTGTGTCTGGATCCGCGGCGCGACGACAGCCTGCTGTGCGTGGTGGAAGGTCCGATGGATGTCTACGCGGTGGAGCAGACCGGTTTCCGTGGGCGCTATTTCGTGCTCAAGGGCCATCTGTCACCACTCGATGGTCTTGGTCCCGAGGCCATCGGTATCCCCGAGCTGCTGGCGCGTGTCGAGGCGGGGAGCTTCAGCGAAGTGATACTCGCGACCAATCCGACCGTGGAAGGCGAGGCCACCGCCCACTACATCGCGCAGTTGCTGGCTGGCAAAGGCCTGGTCGCCTCGCGCATCGCCCATGGCATGCCGCTCGGCGGGGAGCTGGAGCTGGTCGATGGCGGGACCCTGGCCCACGCCCTGGCCGGACGGCGTCCGATCAATCTCTGATCAGTCCTGCTGCAGTAGCCGCAGCGCCGCGTCATCCATTTCGTAGGCAAGCCATTTGCTCACCGGACGACCGCCCTGGCGTCGGTAGAACGCTTGCGCGCGCCGGTTGCCGGCCAGTACGTCCCAGTGCAGGCGCCCGGCGCCCTCGGTCAGTGACCAGTTCGCCACGGCGCCCAGCAGTTTCCTGCCCAGCCCTTGGGCTCGCTGGCCCTCCTTTACATAGAGTTCCTTGAGGCGCACGGTGGGGCGGAGGTCGTGGGTGAACGGGATCGTCAGCGCCACGGCGTAGCCGAGCAGTGCAGCCTCGCGTTCGACAACGAATATCTGGCACTGTGCCTCGTCGCCGAAGGCCCGCCGTTTCAGTGCCGGTTCGTCGACGGCGAAGCTCGTCAGGTAGTCCTCGAACGCCGCCAGCTCCCGCATCAGCCCCAGCAACTGCGGTGCATCCGCTGGCCTGGCACGGCGCACCAAGGCGTGCCTCAACATGCGCAGGCGACGCCGGTTGCAGTTGTCGCGACAACGCCTTCGTCGTCCACGACCAGGCTCAGGCCTTCGTCGAGCCAGCCGGTCACCCCGCCGAGCATTTCCTTCACGGCATAACCCAGGCTGGCAATGCGTACCGCCGCACGGTGCACCCCGTTGCAGTGCGGTCCGGCGCAGTAAACGATGAACAGGGTGTCGCGCGGGTAGGCGGCCAGGCGATCGGCGTCGATCTGCCGATGGGGCAGGCAGATTGCGCCCGGCAGATGGCCGGCACCGTAGGCTGCTTCGTTGCGCACGTCGAGCAGCACGAAGTCGGCTGCGCCGCTCTGCAGACTGTGATGGACGTCCGAACAGTCGGTCTCGAAACTCAGGCGCTGACTGAAGTGCATCAGCGCGACGGCGGCGGAGGCGGCTGGGTGTTGGCTGACCGGGCTCATGATGTGGCTCCTTGGGTGGTGTGTGCGGCCACTGTATCCAGCGTCTGGACTCGGCTACAGTGGCGTCTCGGACAGTGATCGGAAGTTTTCCGCCAATGCGCAACGACCCCGGCCTGGTGGCCATCCTCGCCTACGATGGCCTGTGCACCTTCGAATTCGGCATCGCCGTGGAGATATTCGGGCTGCCGCGCCCGGAGTTCGATTTTCCCTGGTATCGCCACCGTATCGTCGGCCTGGAGGTCGGCCCCATGCGCGCCATGGGCGGCATCCAGGTGCTGGCGGATGCCGGCCTGGAAGCCCTGACCGAGGCGCGCACCATCGTCATTCCCGGCTGGCGAGATCGCGCCGAGTTGCCGCCGGTGGAGCTGCTTCAGGCGCTGCGCGAGGCCCACGGGCGCGGTGCCCGGTTGCTGTCGATCTGCTCAGGGGTGTTCGTGTTGGCCGCCAGCGGTCTGCTGGATGACCGCAGTGCCACGACCCATTGGCGCTATACCGAGGAGCTGGCGCAGCGCTACCCGCGGATCGAGGTCGACCCCCAGGTGCTCTATGTCGATGCCGGGCAACTGATCACTTCGGCCGGCAGCGCGGCGGGCATCGACGCCTGCCTGCACCTGGTGGCGCGCGATTTTGGCAGCCAGGTGGCCAACCGTGTGGCTCAGCGCCTGGTCATGGCGCCCCAGCGCTCCGGTGGGCAGGCGCAGTTCATTCCCGCACCGGTTGCAAAACTCGCGCGTCACGATCTGTCCGGGCTGCTCGACTGGGCACGGCAGCGCCTGGAGGCACCACTGGCGGTAAGCGAGTTGGCGCAGCGCGCGGCGATGAGCGAGCGCACCTTCCTGCGCCGTTTTCGTCAGGCCACCGGGCTGACGCCCAAGGCCTGGTTGCAACACGAGCGGATGATCCGTGCCCGGGCCTTGCTGGAGGGTGGCAGGCAGAGCATCGAGTGGATTGCCGAGCAATGCGGCTTTCGCACGGTGGAGAGCTTCCGGAGCGCCTTCCGTAGCAGTGTGGGCCTGGCGCCGAGTGCCTACCGTGAACGCTTCGGCGCGAGTCAGGAGGCTGCCTTGCTAGCCTTGGATACCGCGGCGCTTGGCGACGCGTGAAGGTGCATCGGCCGTGCGTTGGTCGGCGACCGGACGAATCGCCCGCCGTTATGGCCGATATCCCGGCTTGATAACCAAGCAAGCGCTCGGTTAGGTTGCGAGGGTGCCTGTCCACGGAGCCGACCATGCCTGCCTTGCCCGATTACTTCGATCCGTCCCATCAGCTGATCCGCGATTCGGTGCGACGCTTCGTCGAGCGCGAGATATTGCCTCACGTAGACGACTGGGAGGAGGCGGAGGAGTTTCCCCGTGAGCTTTATCTCAAGGCCGGTGCGGCCGGTATTCTGGGCATTGGCTATCCGGAGCGCTTCGGCGGCAGCCACGAGGGCGACATCTTCGCCAAGGTGGCGGCCAGCGAGGAGCTGATGCGTTGTGGCTCGGGCGGGCTGGTGGCGGGACTGGGCTCGCTGGATATCGGCCTACCGCCGCTGCTCAAGTGGGCCCAGCCGGCGCTGCGCGACCGGGTGGCGCCCCAGGTGCTGGCTGGGGAAAAGATCATGGCGTTGGCGGTTAGCGAGCCATCCGGCGGCTCCGACGTGGCCAATCTCAAGACCCGTGCGGTGCGCGACGGCGACTGTTACCGGGTCAGCGGCAGCAAGACCTTCATTACCAGCGGCGTGCGTGCCGATTACTACACGGTGGCGGTGCGCACCGGCGGCGATGGCTTCGGCGGAATCAGCCTGTTGCTGATCGAGAAGGGCACTGCCGGCTTCAGCGTGGGGCGCAAGCTGAAGAAAATGGGCTGGTGGGCCTCGGACACTGCCGAGCTGTTCTTCGACGACTGCGGGGTTCCCTTGGGCAATCTGATCGGCGCGGAGAATGCCGGCTTCGCCTGCATCATGGCCAACTTCCAGAGCGAGCGACTGGCGCTGGCGATCATGGCCAACATGACCGCGCAGCTCGCGCTGGAACAATCCCTGAGCTGGGCAAGGTCACGCGAGGCCTTCGGCAAGCCGATTGGCAGGTTCCAGGTGCTCAAGCACCGCCTGGCGGAGATGGCCACCCAGCTGGAGGTGTCCCGCGAGTTCACCTATCGCCAGGCGGCGAAAATGGCGGCGGGGCAGAGCGTCATCAAGGAAATCTCCATGGCCAAGAACTTCGCCACCGATATCGCCGATCGCGTGACCCATGATGCCGTGCAGATGCTGGGGGGGATGGGCTACATGCGTGAAAGTCTGGTCGAGCGGCTGTACCGCGACAGTCGCATCCTCTCCATCGGCGGCGGCACGCGGGAGATCATGAACGAGATCATCGCCAAGCAGATGGGGCTCTAGCCGCAGTTGTTGTGAGTGGAGGTGGTCCGTCGGACGACGAGACCCTGGCGCTATGCGCCGGCGCGGCGGCAAAAGCGGATGCTTTGGATGGGTGGGGGCTCGCGGACGAGCGCCCCACTGCGTTACCTGGTTCAGTCGACCAGGGTCAGGGTGACATCGATGTTGCCGCGGGTGGCATTGGAGTAGGGGCAGACGATGTGCGCTCGTTCGATCAGCGTGCGTGCCTGCGCGCGATCCAGACCGGGAAGGCTGATGCGCAGCTCGACCTCGATGCCGAAGCCGTTGGGTATCGCACCGATACCGACCACCCCTTCGATGGAGGCATCGGCGGGGATCGCCAGCTTGTCGCGGGCGGCGACGAACTTCATCGCGCCGATGAAACAGGCCGAATAGCCGGCGGCGAACAATTGCTCAGGGTTGGTGCCCGCACCGCCGGCGCCGCCGAGTTCTTTCGGGGTGGACAAGGCGACGTCGAGTACGCCGTCGGATGAAATGGCGCGGCCGTCACGGCCGCCGGTGGCTTCTGCGTAGGCGCGGTAAGCAATGGTTTCGATCGACATGTGGTTGTTCCTCTGTGCTGGGGTAGGTGGATCTACTGGCTGAGCGGGTTCTGCTGTGGTGTGACGAATAACCTTCGCGCTAACTCCGGCCCCACGGATGTCCTGCAAGCGCGGTTGACTGCTGGCGAGGCTTGCCGCGACTGAGCGTGCGCAGTGGCTGGCTTCTGTAGTCATGCTCTTCATGGGGGTATCCGGCTCTCCGGTTGGCGGGGCGCTTGGCGTAGACTTGTTCCTCAGATTGCCTTGCTGACTAAAGGATTGTGCGCAAGCAAAAATCACGGAAAGAAAGTTAGCTCGAATAAATATTGTGCGCAAGATAATTGCCGGTCTTTTTTGCTATAACACCAGGCGCTTATGGAATAAGCGATCTCTCGGAGTGCCGCTTGAGCGCGGGTTTTTGCGCTGCAGGGGAGGCGGCGTTAGCGGGCTCTACGCTGGGGGGGCGTTCCGTCCGAGAAGGCGGAGTGCGGTGTCGCTCGCCGTTGGGAGCGGTGTGGAGGCGCAGCCGCGTGCATCGACCGCCTGCCGCGGCTTTAGAGCATCTCCTGCAGGCTGCTACGCAGCGCAGTCAATTCTTCCTTGAGCGCCGTCAGTTGTGCGGCAGAGCGACGACTGGCCTGGACGATGCAGCCGGGGATGCGCTTGGCTCGCTCGCGCAGGGCGCGGCCCTTGTCGGTCAGGTGCAGCTCGACCACGCGCTCGTCGGCGCTGCTGCGAACGCGATCGAGCAGGCCGTCGGCCTCGAGGCGCTTGAGCAGGGGCGTGACCGAGCCCGGGTCGGTCAGCAGGCGCGCGCTCATCTCGCTAACGGTGAGGCCGTCGCCTTCCCACAGCACCATCATCGCCAGGTATTGCGGGTAGGTCAGGCCGAGTTCCTGCAGCAGCGGCTTGTACACCTTGGTCATCAGCAGGGATGTGGAATAGAGGGCGAAGCACAGCTGATTGTCCAGCTGCAGCTCGGCGCAGGTGTCTGGCGAGGCCATGCGGCACTCCGGAGGCGAGGGATAAGGCGAACAATTTATCGCGCTAAAGGACGCGATGCCAAGCGAACTCTTGGTGACGACGCACCGGTGCGCCGATTGTTCTAGGACGGCTGTTCATCCGGAGGCGCCACGCTGTGCTCCTTCTCCTGGCCGAGCCTGTGGTGCTGAAACGCCTGGGTTACGGTGGCGCGCAGCTGCTCGTCATCCCAGGGCTTGGTGAGGAACTTGTAGATCGCGCCCTGGTTGATCGCGTCGGTCACCGACTTCAGATCGGTATAGCCGGACAGGACGATGCGGATGGTATGCGGATAGAGGTCCTTGACCCGGCTCAGGAACTCGGTGCCGTTCATTTCCGGCATGCGCTGGTCCGAGAGGATCACTTGGACTTCGTGCTTGGCCAGCAGGGCGAAGGCGTCCTGGGCGCGGTTGGCGGTCAGAATGCGGTAGCCATCGCGGCGCAGGACGCGAGTCAGGGCGCGCAGGATGTTTTCTTCGTCATCGAGCAATAGCAGGGTTTGCTCATTGCTGTCCTCCGCGGCCAAGGGCAAGCGCCCCGGCACTCCGTCTCGCTGCGCTCGGAGAAACTCCTCCAGCAGTGGCAGCGGCATGGGTTTGGCGAAGTAGAAACCCTGGAACTCGTTGCAGTGGTTCTTCTTCAGGAAGGCGTACTGGGGTTCGGTCTCCACCCCTTCGGCGACCACCTTGAGCTTGAGGTGGTGGGCCATGGAAATGATGCCTAGAGAGATCGCCGCGTCGGTGCTGTCGCTGATGACCTCCTGGACGAAGGAACGATCGATCTTGATCTTGTCGATCGGCAGACGCTTGAGGTAGTTCAGGCTGGAGAAGCCCGTGCCGAAGTCGTCGATCGCCAGGCTCACGCCAAGGTCCTTCAGGGCATGGAGGACAAAGATCGCCCGCTCGGCGTTGTCCAGCAGGACGGACTCGGTAAGCTCCAGTTCCAGCAGCTCGGGCGGCAGGCCGGTTTCCTCCAGCACGGCGCGCACGGTGTCGACGAAACCGGAGCGCTGGAACTGGATGGGCGAGATGTTCACCGCCATCACCCGGCCGCTCCAGCCCTTATCGAGCAGGGCGCGGGCCTCTCGGCAGGCGGTGTGCAGGACCCACTCGCTGAGCGGGATGATCTGCCCGGTATCTTCGGCCACCGGCACGAACTCGGCCGGGGAGATGAAGCCGAGTTCACTGTGCTGCCAGCGCAGCAGGGCCTCGTAACCCACGACGCGGCCGCTGCGGCCATCGATCTGTGGTTGGTAGTACAGCTGAAAGGCTTCGGCCTCGATGGCTTTTTGCAGCTCGTTGCGCAGGGTGACCCGCTCGTTGACCCGCTGGTTGAGGTCCTGGGTGTACCACTGGTAGTTGTTGCGGCCCTGCTGCTTGGCCTTGTACATCGCCAGATCGGCTTGCTGGATCAGGGCCATCGGCGGCTCGGTGGTGCCGTCGCTCAGGGTGATGCCGATGCTGGCGGTGATGTGCATCTCGATACCGGCCACCTTGTACGGCTGGGCGATGCTGGCGATGATCCGGTCGGCGACCAGCAGGGTATCCTCTTCGCGGGCCAGATCCGGCAGGATGACGATGAACTCGTCGCCTCCCAGGCGCGCCACGGTGTCGCCGGGGCGCACCTGCTGGTTCATGCGCCTGGCCACTTCGACCAGAATCTGGTCGCCGGCGCTGTGGCCCATGCTGTCGTTGATCGGCTTGAAGCCATCCAGGTCGATAAACATGACCGCCAGGCTGCGCTGGTAGCGCCGGCTGATCTGACAGCCCTGGACCAGGCGATCCTCCAGCAGCGAGCGGTTGGGCAGGCCGGTGAGCACGTCGTGGCTGGCGTTGTAGGCCAGCTGGGACTCGAAGTTCTTCTGCTCGGAAATGTCGTTCTGGATGCCGATAAAGTGGGTGATTCTGCCCTGTTCATCCGGAACCGGCGCTATGTACAAGGCGTTCCAGAACGGCGTGCCGTCCTTGCGGAAGTTGCGCAGCACCACGTGGGTTTCACGGATTTCC
Organism: Pseudomonas sp. LPB0260; assembly: GCF_013388395.1. Lineage (NCBI taxonomy): Bacteria > Pseudomonadati > Pseudomonadota > Gammaproteobacteria > Pseudomonadales > Pseudomonadaceae > Pseudomonas > Pseudomonas sp. LPB0260. The sequence continues at coordinate 3,428,193 of NZ_CP058247.1, forward strand.
TTGAGGCCCTGGCGGATATCATCGATGACAGGCTGATCTCGCTCGCTGCCTTGCAGGAAACGGCAGTTCTGGCCAATCACCTCGGCTGCGCTATAGCCGGTGATGCGTTCGAACGCCGGGTTGGCATAGATGATCGGAAGATCGCTGGCCTGGGCATCGCAGATCAGTGCGCCGTTGTAGGTGGCCTCCAGGCTGCGTCGCAGGACCCGCAACTGTTTTTCCGACTCGATCCGCGCGCCGATGTCGCGCAGCGAAAGCAGACGCATCTGCTGACCGTCCCATTCCGATTGCGAGCACTGCACTTCGGCGTCCAGGGTCCTGCCGTCTGCCAGCGGCACGCGGCACTCGCGGAGCTGGCCGGGTGTCACGGCGAGATCGAGATGGTGTTCCTGTAGTTGGGCGAAACTCTCTCCGAGGAGTTGCTCGGCGGCCGGATTGGCGTAGCGCACGATGTTTCCAGCATCCACCACCAGCATGGCATCGCGGCTGTCGGTCAGCAGTTGGCGGAATGCCTGGTCCTTGCGCTGGGCCTGCTCTTGCGAACGGACCTGCTCGGTAACATCCTTCACCAGCGCCAGGTAGGCCGGCAGGCCATTGAAGTCGATCTCGCTCCAGGTGACTTCCACCAGTATCTGCCTGCCGCCCTTGAGGCTATGGACCCAGGGTCTGTCTTCGGCCAGCGGTGAAGCCTCTATGAGCTGTCCAGAGCCGGTGAGCAGGCGGCTGCGCTCATCCGCAGGGCGTATGTCCAGCACGGTCATGCCGGCAAACTCCTCCTGCGAATAGCCATAGACATCGAGCATCTTCTGGTTGACCGCCAGAAACGCCAGGCTTTCCCGGTGGAACACGTACATGGGCTGGGGGTTGGCATCGAACAGCAGCCGATAACGTGATTGGCTGTCGCTGAGCGCGCTGCGCGATTGCGCCCGGCTCAGGGCATAGCGAATGCTGCGGGCCAGGCTACGGCCATCGAACTGGCCCTTGACCAGATAATCCGAGGCGCCCATGTCGATGGCATAGGCATCGAGCTCATCATCGCCCTGGCCGGTGAGGAGAATGAAGGGCGTCTGCACGTTCTCCGCCTGGGCCGCGGCAATCAGGTCCAGGCCGCTCTCGGCGCCGAGGCGGTAATCAACCAGGTAGAGGTCGTGCTCCTGGCGCCGGATGGTGTCCAGCGCCTGCTCATAGTGGCTGACCCAGTCCAACTGGCAGCGCAGCTGCTTGGCATCGCCGAGCAGGTCGCGGGTGATCAGGTAGTCGTCCTCATCATCCTCGATCAGCAACAGGCGCAGGGAGCGTTGATTCGTCATCGGTTCTGATGCACCACCGGCAATTCCGCGAGCTCCAGCCAGTAACGGCCCAGGGTCTGGGCGACATCGCGCAGGCCGGAAAAGCTGGTGGGCTTGGTGAGGTAGGCGTTGGCGCCACTTTCGTAGCTTTCCAGAACATCCTCCCTGCTGCTGGAGGTGCTCAACACCACCACCGGTATGCTGTGCAGGCGTTGGTCCGACTTGATCTCCGCGAGGGCCTCGCGACCGTCCTTGCGTGGCATGTTCAGGTCGAGCAGGAGGAAGCCCGGCAAGGGATATTTCTGTGCGTCCTCATAGGGCGGGCGATGATGCAGGTAATCCATCAGCTGTTCGCCATCGTGAACGAAATGCACCTGATTGTTCACACTGCACTCGCGCAGCGCCTCGGTGAGGAGCAGGCAATCATCCGGGTCGTCGTCGGCGATCAGGATGTGGATGGGCTGCGAGGTCTTGTGGGTCATAAGTGCCTATTCGGTTGACGCAAAGGTGATGCGGAACGTTGTGCCGTGACCGGGCCTGCTGCTGGCGGTGACTGTGGCGCGATGGTGGTCGACGATCTTCTTGACGATCGCCAGGCCGATTCCCGTGCCTGCGTAGGATTGCCGGTCATGCAGGCGCTGGAACGGATTGAAGATCCGGTCCAGGTACTTCTCGTCGAAACCGATTCCTTGGTCTTCCACGCAGAGGGTCCACTCGTTTTTGCCCGATGCCTCGGAATATATACGAATTTTTGGAGGCTGACCGGGGGCGTGAAACTTGGCGGCGTTGCTCAGCAGATTCTGCAGCAACTGGCGAATGTGGGTGGGCTCGCCGATCAGGGCGGGAAGCGGTTTGCGTTCGACCTGGGCGCAGGCGCTGCTCAGGGTCACCTCCATGTCCTGCAGCACTTCATCGAGGATCTTGTCGACATCGAGCCGGACGAAAGGCTGGGCCCGCGAGGTTACCCGCGAATAGCTCAGCAGGTCCTTGATCAGCGCCTGCATGCGCCCGGCGGCTGAACTCATGCGGTGCAGGTAGTCCAGGCACTCGGGCTCGAGATTGGTCGCCCGCGCCTCGAGGCGCTCGGAGAATGCCTGAATCTTGCGCAGCGGTTCCTGCAGGTCGTGCGAGGCGACGAAGGCGAATTCCTGCAGCTCACCGTTGCTGCGTTCGAGCTCCTTCAGCGTGGCCTTGAGCTTCTTCTCCGCGGCCTTGCGCGCGTTGATGTTGCGGCCGGCGAAGTAGACCAGTCGATCATCGCCCAGGGCGGCGCTGAACTGCAGCCAATGCCGCTCACCCTGCAGGTCCTGCACGCGCACCTCCTGATTCTGCAGCGGTTCGCCGCGCGTCACCTGGCGCAGTGATTGCAAAGCCGCTTCGCGATCCTCGGTGACTATCACCTCCAGGCAGGAATGCCCGATCAGGCTCTCTTCCGGATAGCCGAGCATGGCGACGAATGCCGGGTTCAGCTGGATGATCCGCCCCTGCTGGTCGAGCATGCAGTAGAGCTCAGGCGACAGGTGGAAGAACTGGTCGCGCTCGCGCATGGCCTTTTCCGCCAGGGCCTGGGCGCTGATATCGCGGAACGCCATGACCCAGCCGGTGACGTTGGCGCCATCGGTCAGCGGCGCGCAGTCGTAGCGCATATGCGCGGCGCTATTGCCTTTGCCCGGGAGCATGAATTCGCCGTGCCGGGCTGCACTTGAAACGTTCACTTCGCTCAGTGCGTTCGGGTCGATGGGCAGCAGGGTGGTGAGCGCTTGTCCGCGCAGGTCAGCGTTGGCGCGACCCAGCAAGGTCGCCGCCGTAGGATTGGCATAGGTGAGCAGTCCGCGGGCGTCGAAGGCCAGCAGGCCTTCGCCGATGCTGTCGGTAATGGTTGCGGTAAAGTTCAGCTGCTCTTTCAGGCGCTGTTCGCCTGCGATTATCTCGCCCATCAGCCGCTTGTTCTCGAGGGCGACAACGGCCATCTGGGCGAACTGCTCGGCGATGGCCAGGTCGTCGGTATCGAACTCGCCGTGGTACTTGTCCGACAACTGGATAAAGCCCAGCTGCTGGCCGCTGGCACTCTGCAGCGACACCGCCAGCAGCCCGCGAAGCGGTGGGTGAGCCAGTGTCTCGGCAGGTCGTTCGCTCCAGCGGGGATCGGCCAGCAGTTGCGCGTGGCTGAGCTTGAGGGCGTGAGCGAACTCGATGAAGTCGCGCCCCTGGATAAGGGACCCGGGCACGATCGGCCGGTCGGCCCACTCGGCGTACTTGGATGAGACGGCAAGGATGGTCTGCGCTGGCGATACGGTGTCCGCGCCCAGGTTGAACAGCGCCTGATGAGCGCCGATCAGGCTGCGCAGGCGTTCACAGAGCAGGTCGAGCAGCTTTGGATTGTCGAACATGCCGTTGATCTGTACAGCGATGTCGCTGAGCCCGCGCAACAGCATGCCGCGGCGTTGGGAATGCAGCAACGCCGTGCGCAGGTCGCGCTCCAGCTGGTTGCGCGCGCGGACATCCTTGGCAACGGCGAATACGCCGACAATCTGTTCATCCACCCGGATCGGCAGGTAGGTGCATTCCAGCTCCAACGGAAGACCGCTGGGGGTGCGAAACTTGGCTTCGAAACGCTGTGCCTCGCCATTGCGTGCGGTGCGGAAATGCTCGTTCACCCGGTTCGCATCGTCGGGCTGCAGAAAGGCTGCGGCAGGCGTGCCGAGCAATTCCGCTTCCTGCGTGCCAAATAGCTGACAACCGGCGTCGTTTACGCTCTCGATCTGGCCTTGGCGATCGATCGAGAAAACCGCGCTCGGTGTGAGATCGTACAGGGAGCGAAACCTCTGCTCACTGCGCTCCAGGCTCTTGCGGTCTGCCGATCGTTCGCAGGCGATGGTAGCGAGTTGCGCTGCTGTCGAGATCAGCTGAAGGTGTTGGTCATCGGGGGCCATGGGCTGACGGTGGTATAGCGCCAGGCTGCCGAAGACCTGGCCGTTGTCGCCGATCAGCGGAATGGACCAGCAGGCGCGCAAACCGTGGCCGAGGGCGAGCTCGCGGTAGTCCTGCCAGAGCGGGTCGTTGGCGATGTCCTCGACCACCACCATCTGCTTGCGAAACATCGCCGTACCGCAGGAGCCGCAGGTTGGGCCTACCGTGACGCCAGCGGTGCCCTCCATATAGCTCGTAGGCAGGCTCGGGGCGATATTCATGAGCAACTGGCCGCTATCCGGGTCGAAGCGTTGCACCGAGCACAGGGCCGTCGGGTCGCGGCTTTCGCTCATGCGGCAGATGGCGTCGAAAATCTCGGGCAGCGGCTGGTTGGTGGAGATCATGCCGAGAATGTCGCGCTGGTCCTCCAGGTAGGCCTCTGCCTGCACCAGGTGAGTGATGTCGTGGCCCACGCAGAAGAAGCTGTCGGCGCCAGCCGACCAGCTGTGGGACCAGTCGATATAGACGGTATGGCCATCCTTGTGCCGGTACCTGTTGCGAATGCGGTGAATACTCTCGTCTTCCAAAGAGTCGGCAGTGTTCTGCCTGGACAGCGGGCGATCTTCCGGCAGCACCAAGTCCAGGTAGTTCCGGCCTATCAGCTCTTCGCGCGTGTAACCCAGCAGGGAGAACCAGGCTGGGTTGACCTCGGTGAAGTAGCCCTGGGCATCGTGGGAGCAGAGCAGGTCGGTGGAGTGCTGCATGATGCGCTGGTTGAGGCTCTGCAGGGATTCCTGGCGCTGCAGGCTCTTGCCGAGCGCCTGGTTGATCTGCCGCAGTTCCTTGTTGCGCTCACTGCTCAGGCTGGCCAGGCGCAGGCTGTACATCAGAAAAAAACTGATGCACAGGCCGAAAGAGATGATCGAGAGGGTCAGCCATTGACTGAGCGACAGGCTGCGCCTCGGGTTGTTCAGGTAGCTGCTCAGCTGCCATTGCACACCGGAGGGCAAGGTGACGATGCGGGAGCCGAGTGCTAGCGGGTTTGCGCCATCAGGTGCCGAGCGCGCCAGGCGCTGACCGGCTTCCGTAATGCGAAAGTTGAGTTCCTGGGTGCCTGCGCCTAGCAGGGCGTCGAGCTGCAACTCGGCAATCAGCAGCGAGTTCGGCTGTCCCTGAACCGGTAGAGGTCTTACCAGAAATACGGTGGTTCCTAGGGACACGAGCTGCGCGGCATTGACACCGAGGCGATGCTTGTGCAGCCAGGCTCGATGCTCAGGGTTTGCCAGTAGCCCGGCCAGTTGGCCAAGGGATGCAAGATTGCGCTCGAACAGCCATTGCGGTTGCAGCTGGTCGTTGAGCGTGCCGAGCAAAACCAGATAGGGGAAATCACGCAGATATCGGCGACCCTCTCGATCCAGCTCGGCGCGGCCCGGCGACCAGGAGGGCTCCTTCCAGCGGTCGGCAAAGCGCTGCAGCATGGTCCGGTAGTCTTCGAACTCGTTACTGACGCTGAGCTGCAGGTCATTGAGCGCCTGGTCACTTTTCTGCCTGAGGTCTCGGAGGATTTCCGCGCTGAGAAGAAACCACATCAGGCACGTGAGCAGAATGCCGACGCTGCCTGCGACCAGGCTGCGATTGTCCAGCAGTTGTTTGCGCTCGTCGGGCAGCAGGGGCAGCAGCAGCAGGTCCAGGCCCAGCAAGAGGCACAGTAGGCAGTAGAGGGTGTTGGTGTCCGGTTTGTGGCCGAGCCGCGGCCCCTCCAGCTGTGGCCACCACTCGGAGAGCTGTGCGGCGATTGCCAGCAGCATAGTGCCCAGGCCGACCGCGCGGCTGAGCCAGAGTCCTACCTGGCCACCTTTGAGGCTCAGCGGCAGTGCCAGCGCTGCAAGCACGAAAATCAAGGGCAACGCCGTTTGTGTGTTCAGCGCGGCGAGTTCGGTATACGCGGGCTCTGGTAGCAGAGTGTGCGAATAAAAATAGAGGCTGACCGCGATCACCAGGGTCGATGCGCCCAGGACAAGGCGAAAGTGCCCGTGGGTCGCAGCGAGCAGGCCCAGGCCTACTAGCGCCATTGGCAGGGCGCGGTCTGGCAGTAGCACGAGGCTATAGATGTTGAGCCGCTGTTGGCTCAGATAATCCAGGGCACCGCCGGCTCCAAGGAGCAAGAGGGCGATGGCCAGGGTATGCAGGAAAGCCTGGATGAACACATGGCGCGTCTGCATGAACGTTACGTCCGAGAGCCAGTGGCTGGGGTGCCCGCGCAATACCCACACTGATCGCCAGGCGGTCGCGCCGTGCCGATCTGCTGGGAGGAAGTGCCCATCGCCGGATGGGGCCTGATCACAGGTCCTGGTCGTCGATGATTATCGAACCGTCGGCATCGCGCACGACTCGGGTAAGGCCCGGGTTCTCCGTTTCCAGTCGCCACAGTTCCTGTCGCTGCAGGTCCAGGGAGCTCTGCTGCTGGCGCACCTGCTCCAGCAGGCGCTGGTTTTCCTCACGCAGCAGGTGGAGATCGATGGCGCTGCGCAGTGCCACCTCGACTTCGAAATCCTCCCAGGGCTTGGAAATGAAGCGGAAGACCTCCGCCTCGTTGATTGCCTGCATCATCGACTGGCGGTCGCCGAAGCCGGTCAGCATCAGACGCACGGCGTGGGGCTGACGCTGCTTGGCGAACTTCAGGTAGGTAATGCCGTCCAGATTCGGCATCTTGAAGTCGGAAACGATCACCGCGTAATCGTGTTCGGTGAGGGCATCCAGGGCCTCGTATACGTCGCTGAACGGGTGCAGTTCCCAGCCCTGCGGATTCAGCAGGCGTTGCAGCGACTTCAGAATCTGAGGTTCATCGTCCACCAGTTGGATTTTTATCACTATGTGTTTCCTATGCAGTGGCGCTGGCTTCTGGGGCGGGTCGGACGAACAGGGTATAGCGCGCGCCTTCGCTTTCCTCGAAGGCGATGAGTTTGCTGATCAACGGGCGGGTGAGTTGCTTGCCTTCGTTGAGCAGGAGGGTGCCGTTTTCCGAATTGAGGTTGCGTGCCAGGGTCATGCCTGGCTCCAGGCGCCGGGTGTCGAGGATCAGGATGCTGGGGTCGGCCAGCACCAGATCGGGCGCCAGCTCGGTGCACAGGCGAATGAATTCCTCGCACAGCTGCGGATCGTAGAGCTTGCCACTGTACTTCTGGATCAACAACAGCGCGTCATCGCGGCTCAGGCGGCGTTCCAGCATCAGGCCGCATTGCAGTTCGATGAAGTCCACGGCCAGTTTGATCAGACGCGAGCCGAAGGGGATGTCCTTGCCCTTGAGGCGATCGGGGAAGCCGCCGCCGTCCCAGCGCTCCTGATGATGGCGAATCAGCTTGGCGGCGTCCTGCAGCGGCTCGAGGCTCATCAGCAGGCTTTCGCCGAGGGCGGGATACTGCCGATAGCGCTCGCGCTCGTTCTTGTAGAGCAGGTCGGCGGGGCTGTTGAGCAGGCTGTCGCTCCAGGTCAGCTTGCCGACGTTGTAGAGGGCCGCGGCCATGGTCAGGTCACGGCTGAGTACATCGCCCAGGGAGTACTGCTCGGCGTAGGCGCGGACCAGGGCGATGACCTGGCAGTTGGACTGCTTGTCGCGGGGAATGCGCTGGGTCACCAGGCTGGAGAAGACCTCGGTAGCGGTCACGTAGCTACGCTTGAGTTCCTCGTAGGCCATGTCGAGCATGTCGGCGGTCTGCTGTAGTTCCGCGGTGCGGTTCTTGACCCGCTGCTCCAGGCTGGCATTGAGTTCCTGCAGGTGCTGGTTCTGTTCGTGGGTCAGTCGCTCCAGGCGCTCACGCTCGCGTTCGGAGTGCTGGAAGGCCAGCGCCTGGCGGATGATCATGCGCAGCTCATCGTCATCCCAGGGCTTGCTGATGTAGCGGTAGATCTGCCCCTCGTTGATCGCCTTGATCGTGGTGGCGATGTCGGCGTGTCCGGTCAGCAGGATGCGCTGGCAGCCTGGCCAGCGCTTCTGCACCTCGGTCAGCAGGGTGGCACCATCCATGCCTGGCATGCGCGCGTCGGATATCACCAGGTCGACGGGGTGCTGGGCGAGTATCTCCAGCGCCTGTTCGCCGCCGTTGGCGAGCAGCACTTCATAGGGTTCCTGACGCAGCAGGCGGCGCAGGCTCTTGAGGATGTTTTCCTCGTCATCGACGAGGAGCAGGGTGGCACTGCGCGGCGGTAGTGGGTCGGTCATAGGCTTGGATTACCGGAACTGCCTGCTTCGGGTTGACGGATGGGGAGCCAGATGCGGAACCGAGTACCCTGGCCCGGTTCGCTGCTGACCTCGATGCGCCCGTTGTGTTTCTGCAGGATGTTATAGGACAGCGACAAGCCCAGGCCAGTGCCTTTGCCCACCGGCTTGGTGGTGAAGAATGGCTCATAGATGCGATTGAGCAGATGGGGCTCGATGCCCTTGCCGGTGTCCTCCACCTCCAGCCAGACCCAGTCGCCTTCCTGCTGACTGCGCAGGGTGATACGGCCGAACTGTTCGATGGCGTGGGCAGCGTTGACCAACAGGTTCATCAGCACCTGATTGATCTGCGAGGGGATGCATTCGACCTGTGGCAACTCGCCGTATTCCCTGACGATGTCCGCCTTGTACTTCAGCTCGTTGTTGACCACGTTGAGCGTGGTGTCCAGGCCGCGGTGCAAGTCGGCGAGCTGGAACTCGTCCTCCTCGATATGGGAGAAATCCTTGAGCGCGGTGATGATCTTCTTGACCCTGTCGATGCCATCTTCCGACTCGGTGATCAACGCCTCGATATCGCTGCGGATGTAGTCGTATTCCAGGCTGCGCTTGAGTTGGCGCAGTTCATCGAGGCTGGCCGCCCCATCGACGGCGTCGCTGATACGCAGCAAGTCCTGGACGTAGCCGGCGAGGGTCTTGAGGTTGGAGAATACGTAGCCGATCGGGTTATTGATTTCATGGGCCACACCGGCGGCAAGCTGGCCGATGGCGGCGAGTTTCTCCGATTGCAGCAGCTGTGCGTTGGCTTTTTCCAGCTTCTTGATCAGGCGTTCCTGCTCGACCTGCTTGCTGCTAAGGGCGTCCAGGGCTGCGTCCAGCTGTTTGTTGGTGCGCGCGAACTCGGTGGTGTCGTAAAGCAGCAGGCCAAAGCACAGCTGTTCGTCCGAGTCGCGGAACGGGAACAGCAGCGTGCTCTGCAGCATGAGCACCTCCGCCTCCGTGGCGGGCTTGTACGGCAGCTTGATCAGGTAGGGGTTGTCGCGCCACTGGGTGTAGACGTGCTGTCCATGGTCCCGTGCCTGCACCACCATCTGGTCCAGATGAGGCGTGTTGGCCTCGGGGAACACTGCGGTCAGCGGCTGATTGAGTCCCTGTTCGAGCTGCTTGCCGCTACACTGGCTGATAAATGCGTTCCAGTACTGAATACGCAGCTTCGAATCGAGGATGATCACCCCGATCCCGATGTGTTCGACCAATACGCTGGCGAGGTACCGTTGCCTGCCGTCCATCGCAGACTCCCGATCTTGGTTGAGTTGATGTCGATTGATCACTGATTGTTATCTAGGTATCGGTAGGGAGGGGATGACTTGACATATAATTGGCGCCTAGATTATGGCGGCTCGAACGGAAGACCACCATACCTTTTTCATGCTCCCCGACGATCAGGTTAGACCATGGATTTAGAGGCCGCGGATGACTCCGTCATCCACTACCAGTTCCGCTTCGCCGACGGCCGTACCTGGTCGCACCAGGTTGTCCTGCGGCCAGATGACAGTCAGGCCCAGGTCGAGCAGGCGCCTGCATGGACCAAGCTGGAATTCCATCAGTGCAGACATTGCCCGCTGCGCCCCGAGGAGACGCCACACTGTCCATTCGCGCTGGCGTTGGTCGCTCCGGTAGAGCTGCTGGCCCAGTCGCCGTCCTATGAGCGGGTCGAGGTCGAAGTGCACTGGCGCGGCCGGGAAATTCGCCAGCGCACCAGCCTGCAGCGTGCCTTGGGATCGCTGCTCGGGGCCTTGGGGGCGACCTCCGGATGCCCGCATACGCGCATCCTCAAGGCGATGGCCTGGTTCCATCAGCCGTTCAGTGGCACGGACGAAACGCTTTATCGCGTGTTTGGTACCTACCTGCTCGGTCAGTACCTGCGGCAGCAGCGTGGATTGAGCGCGGATTGGTCGATGAGCCAGTTGCGTGAGGTCTATCGCAAGCTACGCCAGGTCAATCTGGGTATGACCGAACGGCTGCGCGCTGCCGCAGTCGAGGACTCGGGGCCCAACGGGATGATCCTGTTGGACCTGTTGGCGGCCGACACCCTGTATTCGCTGGACCAGTATGATGGCGAGCTGGATCGCTTCTTCTCGGCCTATTTCGAGTAACCCTGAAGGGCCCGCAACAGGCCCCATGGGCCTCAGCGCTCGTTCAGGGCGAACGCGGTCAGGGTGAAGGTCGGGATGCCGATATCCTGCAGCTTCTGCGAGCCGCCCAGCTCCGGCAAGTCGATGATCGCGGCCGCCTCATGGATCCTGGCGCCCATCCTGCGCACCAGTTGCGCGGCGGCCAGCAGGGTGCCACCGGTGGCGATCAGGTCGTCGAATATCAGGATGTTGTCGCCCTCGCACAGGCTGTCGGCCTGCACCTCGAGAAAGGCCTCGCCGTACTCGGTCTTGTAGGCTTCGCGCAGCACTTCGCCCGGCAGTTTGCCGTGCTTGCGGAACAGGATCAGCGGTTTGTTGAGCTCATAGGCGATGATCGAACCGATCAGGAAACCACGGGCATCCATGGCGGCGATATGGCTGAACTCGGCTTCGACATAGCGCTGGATGAAGCTGTCGGCGACCATGCGCAAGGCGCGTGGCGACTGGAACAGCGGGGTGATGTCGCGAAACGTCACCCCCGGTTTTGGAAAGTCGGCAACGGGGCGGATCAGGGTCTTGATGCTGAACTCGTCGAAGATCATCGTGGCACTCCTGTGGCGTTGTATGGCGGCCTGACTTGAAGTGTAAATGAACACTCAGCCGTCGAGATTACCGCCGGCAAGAGCACACAGTTCGATGGGGTCGAGAATATGCACTTCCTTGCCGTCGGCTTCGAGCAGCTTATTGCGCTGGAAGCGAGTGAATACCCGCGACACGGTCTCCACCGCCAGACCCAGGTAGTTGCCAATCTCGTTGCGCGACATGGCTAGGCGGAACTGCTGGGCGGAAAAACCGCGGGCGCGAAAGCGCGCTGACAGATTGACCAGGAAAGAGGCGATGCGCTCGTCAGCGGTCTTCTTCGACAGCAGGAGCATCATCTGCTGATCTTCGCGAATCTCCCGGCTCATCACCCTCATCAACTGGCGCCTGAGTTGGGGCAGTTGTGCGGCCAGTTCATCGAGGCGTTCGAAGGGGATCTCGCAGACCGAGGTGGTTTCCAGTGCCTGGGCGGAAACCGGGAAGCTTCCGGTGTCCATGCCGGACAGGCCGACCAGCTCACTGGGCAGGTGAAAGCCGGTTATCTGCTCTTCGCCGCTATTGCTCAGGCTGAAGGTCTTGAGGGCGCCGGAGCGTACGGCGAACACCGAGTCGAAGGCATCGCCCTGGCGGAACAGGAACTCGCCCTTCTTCAGAGGTCGCCCGCGCTTAACGATCTCATCCAGTGCGTCGAGGTCTTCCAGGTCCAGTGACAGAGGCAGGCAGAGGGGCGCCAGACTGCAGTCCTTGCAGTGGGCCTGATGAGCTGCACGGGGTGTGGCACATTGCGACATCGAGGTGGTCCCTGATTAAACACATACTCTATGTGAGGGTAACGCAGCGGGCGGCGATTCAGCCAGCAGTGGCGTGTTCTGGCCTGCCAGTTGAGGGGGTGGTGTGCCGCGCCTCTAAAGGAGCATAGACAGGCGCCGGCGATTCCCAGGACCTTGCCGATACTGAAGGGGAGCCGCTATCCAAGCGCTGTTGTGGTGCGCAGGGCAGCGATTCGATTCAGTGCCCCATCAGCCAGTGCTGGTGCGGGCCGGGCAGGGTCCACAGGCCGAAGAGGATCACCAGCACGCCGCCGGTGGTGCGCACACCCTGTTTGCGCAGCAGGGCAGTGAGGCGCTCCGCTGCCATGCCGGTGGCCAGCAGCACCGGCAGGGTGCCGAGGCCGAAGGTCAGCATCAGCGCCGCGCTGTCCAGGGCGTTGCCCTGGCTCGAGGCCCACAGCAGGGTGCTGTAGACCAGGCCGCAGGGCAGCCAGCCCCACAGCGACCCCAGCACCACGGCCTTGGCCGTGCTGTCGACCGGCATGAAGCGTCGGGTCAGCGGCTGGATATGCCGCCACAGGCCCCGGCCCACGGCTTCGATACGGGTCAATCCGCTCCACCAGCCCGCCAGGTACAGGCCCATGGCGATCAGCAGCAGCGCCGCCAGCACGCGCAGGGCGATGGCTGCCGGGCTGCTGGCCAGGGCCCAGCCGGCCAGGCCGAGCAGCAGGCCGGCGACGCCATAGCTGAGAATTCGTCCGAGGTTGTAGCTCAGCAGCAGGCGAAATCGCTGCGCCCGCCGCTCCGGCGGAATGGCCAGGGTCAATGCGCCCATCAGGCCGCCGCACATGCCCAGGCAATGACCGCCGCCGAGCAGACCGAGGATCAGGGCCGAGAGCAGCAGGGGCACCAGTTCAAGCATCGGGTTTGTCTACCGGGTCCTGCTTGGCCTCCGGCGCTTGTTCGCCTGCCTCCTGCACACCGGCCTGGTGCTTCGGGTCCTCGTCGTCGAACAGGATGCTGTGTGCCGGGCCGTCGAGGTCGTCGTACTGGCCGCTGTCGACCGCCCAGAAGAACAGCCAGATGGCGAACGCCACCAGCAGCAGGGCGACGGGGATGAGGATGTACAGCGCGGACATGAGAACTCCAGCCTACGGATTGGGCATGCGGGTGAGGCGCAGGGCGTTGAGCACCACCAGCAGCGAGCTCAGCGACATGCCGAGGGCCGCCCAGATCGGGGTGATCCAGCCTACGGCGGCGAACGGCAGCACCAGGCCATTGTACAGGCTGGCCCAGGCCAGGTTCTCGATGATGATCCGGCGGGTGCGCCGGGCCAGGGCGAAGGCCTGGACCAGGCTGGTCAGGCGATTGGACAACAGCACGGCGTCGGCGCTGGTCTTGGCCAGGTCGGTGGCGCTGCCCATGGCGATGCTGATGTCGGCGCCGGCCAGTACCGGCACGTCGTTGACGCCGTCGCCGAGCATCAGCACGCGGCGACCCTGCTGATGCAACTGCTTCAGCTCGGCCAGCTTGGCGTCCGGCGTCAGGCCGCCTCTGGCCTGTTCGATGCCCAGCTGCCGCGCCACTTCGCCGACCATTGGCGAGCTGTCGCCGGACAGCAGCAGCACCTGCCAGCCTTGGGCGCGGCAGGCTGCGATGAGTGCCGGCGAGTCGTCGCGCAGGCGGTCGTCGAGTACCAGCCAGGCCAGTGGACCCTGTTCGTCGCCGAGCAGCAGCCATTGCCCATGTCGGCCAGGAATGGCCGGCGCGTTCTGGCCGCTCAGGGCGCTGACGAAGTCCGGCTGGCCGATGCGCAGCTGGCGCCCGCCAACCCAGCCCTGCAGGCCCTGGCCGGGAACGCTGTCGACCCGTTCGGCAGCCTGCGGGGCGCGGCCGAAGGCGCGGGCGATGGGGTGTTCTGAGCGGTTTTCCAGGGCGGCCGCCAGGGCCAGGCAGGCGTCGCTGTCCAGCGTGCCGAGCGGATGGATGGCGCTGAGCGTCAGGCGGCCTTCGGTGAGGGTGCCGGTCTTGTCGAAGATCACCGTGTCGATCTGCTTCAGGCCTTCGAGCACGTGGCCACGGGTGAGCAGCAGGCCGAGCCTGTGCAGGCTGCCGGTGGCCGTGGTCAGTGCGGTCGGGGTGGCCAGGGCCAGGGCGCAGGGGCAGGTGGCGACCAGCAGGGCCAGCACCACCCAGAAGGCGCGCGACGGGTCGATCTGCCACCAGGCCAAACCAACGACAGCGGCGACGACCAGGACGATCAGCAGGAACCACTGCGCCACCCGATCGGCGACCTCTGCCAGGCGCGGCTTCTCGCTCTGGGCGCGCTCCAGCAGGCGGACGATGGCCGACAGCCGGGTGGCGTCGCCGAGCGCCTCGACCTCGACGGTCAGCGGCCCCTCGACATTGAGGGTGCCGGCGGTGACGCTGTCGCCCTCGCGTCGTGGTTGCGGCAGGTACTCGCCGGTCAGCAGCGACTCGTCGACGCTGGACTGGCCGCTGATGATGGTGCCATCGGCCGGCAGCAGGGCGCCGGGCGGTACCAGAACCCGCTCGCCGGTGCGCAGCTCGCTGAGCAGGATGCGCTGGCCGTGGCCCTCGGCGTCCAGGCGCAGGCAGGAGGCCGGCAGCAGGTTGACCAGCTGCGCGGTGGCCGCCGCCGTGCGCTCGCGGGCGCGCCGCTCCAGGTAGCGGCCGGCCAGCAGGAACAGGGCGAACATGCCCACCGCATCGAAGTAAAGCTCGCCCTGGCCGGTCACCGTCGACCAGATGCCGGCGACATAGGCGCCGCCAATGGCCAGGGATACCGAGACATCCATGGTCAGGTGGCGGGTGCGCAGGTCGCGCAGGGCGCCGCGGAAAAACTGGCCGCAGCAATAGAAGACGATCGGCGTGGTGAGGAACAGGCTGACCCAGCGCAGGATCTTGTCCAGTTCCGGGCTCAGGTCGATGTTGAACTCCGGCCAGGTGGCCATGGTGGCCATCATCACCTGAATCCACAGCAACCCGGCGACACCCAGTTGACGCATGGCCCGGCGGTTGTCGCGGGTCAGCTGCGCGGTGGCCGCGTCGGCCTGCCAGGGATGCCCGGCATAGCCGATCTTGCGCAGCTCCTTGAGCAGCGCACTGAGCGGCAGCTGGCTGTCGGCCCAGCGCACCTGCAGGCGCTGATTGGACAGATTGAGGTGCGCCTCGGCGACCGCGGGCAGGGCGCGCAGGTGCTTTTCGATCAGCCAGCCGCAGGCCGCGCAGCTGATGCCTTCGATCAGCAGGCAGGTTTCGCTGAGTTCGCCTTGATGCTCGACGAAGGGCGCCTGCACCTCGGCGCGGTCGTACAGCGCCAGCTCATCCGGCAGGGCCTGGGGCAGCGCCTGGGGATTGGCGGCCGTCTCGCTGCGGTGCTTGTAGTAGTGCTCCAGGCCGCCGGCGACTATGGCCTCGGCCACCGCCTGGCAGCCGGGGCAGCACAGCTCACGGGCTTCGCCCAGTACCTGGGCATGGAAGCGACTGCCTGCCGGTACCGGCAGGCCACAGTGGAAGCAGGGGATCGGGTTCGCCATCGAAGAGGGACGGGCCTGTTATTAGCGTGCGTCGCCGAGACGAATGGTCTTGCCGCTTTCCAGGGTCTCTTCCTCGAACAGGCGCCACTCCCGGCCCCCCTCCTGACCGATCAGCTCGACGAAGCGTCGGCCCTGCACCACGTCCTGCATCTGCCCGGTGTACAGGCCTTGGCCTCGCGGCTGCAGGACGATGCGGCGGTCGCGCTCGGGTTGCGTCGGCGAGATCAGGTTGAGCACCAGTTGCGCGGGGCCGCTGTTGCCCTGCAGTTGCAGCGAGGCGACGCCTGCGTCCTCGTCGATTTCGAGGTGGGCGCTCAGCTGCAGGCGCTGGGCGAACTGCTCGCGCTCCAGGGACTGATTGATGCCTTTGCCGACGTCGTAGTAATCGTCGGAAATAAGGCCCGGGGGATTCTGCGTGGCGATGGTCAGCAGGGCGAACCCCTGGATCACCGAGTAGCCCAGCAGGGCGAGGATGAACCAGGGCCAGAAATGCTTGTACCAGGGTTTGGCCGGGGTTTGTTCGGGCATGGGTGGTTTGCTCATGGGTCAGCGGACGCTCGGGCCGATGAAGCGGCTGTCGGCGTCATTGTGAATGCTTGGCTCGTCGGCGGACTGGATGCGGAAGCGGATCTCGTTGGCGCTGGACGGCAGTTTCTCCGGTTCGATCGACAGCTCGATCGGCAGCGACAGCACTTCCCCGGCCAGCGCCTTGACCTCGCGCTTGCCTTCGTAGACCAGGCCGTCGAGACCATCGGCTTCGATCAGGTAGGTCATGTCGTGTTGGGATTTGTTCATGATCTTCAGGGTGTAGACGTTCTCGATGCGCCCGGCCTCGTTCTCGCGGTACAGCACGCGATCCTTGATCACGTCCAGCTCCACCAGCGGGCGGCTGGACACGGCCCAGGCGAACAGGCCAATCATCGCCAGCAGGGCGACGGCGTAGCCGATCAGGCGCGGTCGGGCCAGCTGGGTCTGCTGGCCGGACAGGTTATGTTCGGTGGTGTAGCTGATCAGCCCCTTGGGGTAGTTCATCTTGTCCATGATGCTGTCGCAGGCGTCGATGCAGGCGGCGCAGCCGATGCATTCGATCTGCAGGCCGTCGCGGATGTCGATGCCGGTGGGGCAGACCTGCACGCACATCTTGCAGTCGATGCAGTCGCCGAGGCCCTCGGCCCTGTAGTCGGCGTCCTTCTTGCGCGGGCCGCGGTGTTCGCCACGGCGTGGGTCGTAGGAGACGATCAGGGTGTCCTGGTCGAACATCACGCTCTGGAAGCGCGCATAGGGGCACATGTAGATGCACACCTGCTCGCGCAGCCAGCCGGCGTTGCCATAGGTGGCGAGGGTGAAGAAACCGACCCAGAACACCGCCCAGCCGCCGGCCTGCAGGGTCAGCAGTTCGGGAATCAGCTCGCGGATCGGCGAGAAGTAGCCGACAAAGGTCAGCGCGGTGGCCAGCGATACTGCGACCCAGATGCCATGCTTGGCGGCCTTGCGCAGGAGCTTCTGGCCGCTCATGGGCGCCTTGTCCAGCTTCATGCGTTGGTTGCGATCACCTTCGGTGATCTTTTCCGCCCACATGAACACCCAGGTGAACACGCTCTGCGGGCAGGTGTAGCCACACCAGACCCGGCCGGCGAACACGGTGATGAAGAACAGGCCGAAGGCGGCGATGATCAGCAGCGCCGAGAGCAGAATGAAGTCCTGCGGCCAGTAGGTGGCGCCGAAGATATGGAACTTGCGCGCCGGCAGGTCCCACCAGACGGCTTGGCGGCCGTCCCAGCTGAGCCAGACGGTGCCGAAATAGAGGATGAACAGCAGGGCGCCACCGAGCATGCGCAGATTGCGGAAGAGGCCGGTGAAGGCGCGGGTGTAGATTTTCTCGCGACTGGCGTACAGATCGACGGATTCGACCTTGGCCGGGGTAGGGGTGACGTCTTTGAGCGGGATCTGTGAACTCATCGGTTGCTACCACAGCGGTGGATTGGCTGCCCCGGGCGGCTGACGCCAGCTGGGGTCATTTCACTCATACGCCATGGTACGCCTGACAAGGCCCTGTTTGGGTGCGACGGGGCGTCGCGCTCAAACAGGGCTTGCAGGGATCGGCTTTACTCCTGCGCAGGCTTCTGCGACAGGCTGTACACATAGGCCGCCAGCAGGTGGACCTTGTCGTTGCCGAGGAAGTCCTTCTGGGCTGGCATGCGGCCATTGCGGCCGTAACGCAGGGTCTGCTGCACCTGGGCGAAGCTGGAGCCGTAGAGCCAGGTCTTGTCGGTCAGGTTCGGCGCGCCCATGGCCTGCTGGCCCTTGCCCTCGGCGCCGTGGCAAACCGCGCAGCTGGCAGCAAAGATTTCCTTGCCGGCAACCGGGTCGGCCTCTATGCCTTCAGGGGTCTTCAGGCCGGACAGGCTGCGTACATACGCCGTGACGTGCTTGATGCCTTCCTCGCCGAGGCTGTCCTTCCACGCGGGCATCGCCGCCTGGCGACCTTCCATGATGGTGGTCTTGATGGTTTCCGGCTCACCGCCGTACAGCCAGTCGCTGTCGGTCAGGTTGGGGAAACCGTAGGCACCCTTGGCGTCAGAACCGTGGCAGACCGAGCAGTTGGAGGCGAACAGGCGGCCACCCATCTTCAGGGCCTGCTCATCCTGGGCGACCTGTTCGATCGGCATGGCCGCGTACTTGGCGAAGATCGGCCCGTACTGGGCGTCGGCCTTGGCCATTTCCTTCTCCCACTGGTGCACGCCAGTCCAGCCGCCGTTGCGCTCGCCGTCGGCGATCTGCACGTTGGCGGCGAACGGGGTCTTGGCCTCGTTGTCGAGGTAGTCGTAACCCGGCAGCAGGCCCTTCCAGTTGCCCAGGCCCGGGTAGAGCACCAGATAGCCGACGGCGAAGATGATGGTGGCCACGAACAGCATGAACCACCACTTGGGCATCGGGTTGTCGAACTCCTCGACGCCGTCGAACACATGGCCGACGGTTTGATCGGTGGATTCCTTGCGCTGGCCCTTGCGGGTGCCGAAGATCAGCAAGGTCATGGCCAAGATGGTGCCGAGTACGAGAATTGTTACGTACCAATTCCAGAACGTGGTCATTGGTTATTGCTCCTGGAAGATTGCTCGTCACGTTCGTCGGGTTTCGGGTCGTCGGCAAAGGGCAGGTTGGCGGCTTCGTCGAAACTCGACTTGCGCTTGCTGCTGTAAGCCCAGAGCACCACGCCGATGAAGGCGATGAACACCACTGCTGTGCCTATGCCGCGGATGGTCCCGATGTCCGTGAGAAAAGAGGGCATCGTGAGTTACCGCTTGCTGCTGATCGAAGTGCCGAGAACCTGCAGGTACGCGATCAGCGCGTCCATCTCGGTCTTGCCCTTCACCGCGTCCTTGGCACCGGCGATGTCTTCGTCGGTGTAGGGGATGCCGAAGCCACGCATGACTTCCATCTTCTTGGCGGTGTCCTTGCCATCGAGCTTGTGCTCGACCAGCCAGGGGTAGGACGGCATCTTCGACTCAGGCACGACGTTGCGCGGGTTGTACAGGTGCGCGCGGTGCCATTCGTCGGAGTAGCGGCCGCCGACTCGGGCAAGGTCCGGGCCGGTACGCTTGGAGCCCCACAGGAAGGGGTGGTCCCAGACGCTCTCACCGGCCACCGAGTAGTGGCCGTAGCGCTCGGTCTCGGCGCGGAACGGACGGATCATCTGCGAGTGGCAGCCGACGCAGCCGTTGGAGATGTACACATCGCGACCTTCCAGCTGCAGCGCGGTGTAGGGCTTGAGGCCCTCGACCGGCTCGTTGGTGACGTCCTGGAAAAACAGCGGGACGATCTGGGTCAGGCCACCGATGCTGACGGCGATGACCATCAGCAGCGCCATCAGACCGATATTCTTCTCGATGATTTCGTGTTTCATCAGTGAGCTACTCCGGCGGGAATCTGCGCGGCCGCTTCGTATTCAGCCGGCTTGGCGGCACGCACGGTGCGGTAGGTGTTGTAGGCCATCAACAGCATGCCGGTGACGAAGAAGGCGCCGCCGATCATGCGAACCACGTAGCCATCGTGGCTGGCAACCACGGACTCGACGAAGGAATAGGTGAGGGTGCCGTCTTCGTTGACCGCACGCCACATCAGGCCCTGGGTGATGCCGTTGACCCACATCGAGGCGATGTACAGCACGGTGCCGATGGTGGCCAGCCAGAAGTGCGCGTTGATCAGGGCGACGCTGTGCATCTGTTCGCGACCGAAGACCTTCGGGATCAGGTGATACAGCGAGCCGATGGAGATCATCGCCACCCAGCCGAGGGCGCCGGCGTGTACGTGGCCGATGGTCCAGTCGGTGTAGTGGGACAGCGCGTTGACGGTCTTGATCGCCATCATCGGGCCTTCGAAGGTGGACATGCCGTAGAACGCCAGGGACACCACCAAAAAGCGCAGGATCGGGTCGGTGCGCAGCTTATGCCAGGCGCCGGACAGGCTCATCATGCCGTTGATCATGCCGCCCCAGCTCGGGGCCAGGAGGATGATCGACATGGCCATGCCGAGGGACTGCGCCCAGTCCGGCAGGGCGGTGTAGTGCAGGTGGTGCGGGCCGGCCCAGATGTACAGGGTGATCAGCGCCCAGAAGTGCACGATGGACAGGCGATAGGAGTAGATCGGACGCTCGGCCTGCTTCGGCACGAAGTAGTACATCATTCCCAGGAAGCCGGTGGTCAGGAAGAAACCAACGGCGTTGTGGCCGTACCACCACTGGATCATCGCGTCGGTCGCACCCGAGTACATCGAGTAGGACTTGAACAGGCTGACCGGCATTTCCATGCTGTTGACGATGTGCAGCATGGCGGTCACCAGGATGAACGCGCCGAAGAACCAGTTGCCGACGTAGATGTGCTTGGTCTTGCGCTTGATGATGGTGCCGAAGAACACCGCCACGTAGCACAGCCATACCACACCCAGGAGGATGTCGATCGGCCACTCCAGCTCAGCGTATTCCTTGGAGCTGGTGTAACCCATGGGCAGGGTGATGACCGCCAGCACGATCACCGCTTGCCAGCCCCAGAAGGTGAATGCGGCCAGACCGTCCGAGACCAGGCGCACTTGGCAGGTACGCTGCACCACGTAGTAGGACGTGGCGAACAGGGCGCAACCGCCGAAGGCGAAGATCACCGCGTTGGTGTGCAGGGGACGCAGACGGCCGAAGCTCGTCCATTCCATGCCCAGGTTGAGTTCCGGCCACACGAGTTGTGCGGCAATGAACACGCCTAGACCCATGCCGATGACCCCCCAGATCACCGTCATAACGGCGAACTGGCGGACCACCTTGTAGTTATAAGCAGTCTGACTGATTGCTGTGCTCATGCTGGGGTTCCACGGTTAATGGAGTTTTTAGGGGACAAAAATCGGCGGCAAGTATGGAGAAAGCAGGTAGCCATTGCAACGACGCAAACCTTTGAGAAATGGGCATTTCGGGCTTTCTGGCGGCATTCGGATGCCGTCTGCCGGTGCCTTGCTTGGGCTTTGAGCGCCTGTCAAGGCAAGGCGCTTGGAAGGGGGTCGCCTAGGCCCATGGCTGCTGGCGACCGGTGCAAGGTTAGTTCAGGGTGGCGCCTTGGCGAGCCCATCTGACGCGCGGTGCGACACAGCGTCGCATTGGCGGTTTTGTCGCGCTGCGGCCGCCGGCACGGGGCGATTCGAGCCTGCGCTGGGTCGCTGTGCTGTCGCGCCAACTATTCGCCGGTGACGCGGGCCGACCGAAGCGGGCGCGGCGGGCATAATGGTCGGCAGATCGGCGATCCGAAGGTGATTGCTGCAATAAATCGTGGCGCTCATGGCTGGGCGTTCATTCACTCTTGGGACATTACGCCGGACCGCAGCTGAGGCTCGGACCGGCGGATAGCGAAGCGAGGCAAGCATGGGCATTGGGCAGGGAACGGGTATTGACGCGGATCAACTGGCTGGGCAAATGGATCGACAGCAGTGGCTGTGGAACCGGCCGGCCGGGCCGAGCAGGGCGACCCTGATTCTCGCCCATGGCGCCGGTGCGCCGATGGACAGTGCCTTCATGGCGACTATGGCCGAGCTGCTGGCGCAACGGGGTGTCGCGGTGCTGCGCTTCGAGTTCGCCTACATGGCGGCGCGCCGGGTCGATGGCAAGCGGCGACCGCCCAATCCCCAGGCCAAGCTGCTGGAACAGTGGCGGGCGGTATACGCCGAGGTGCGGCAACAGCTCGCGGGTCCCTTGGCGATCGGCGGCAAGTCCATGGGCGGGCGCATGGCCAGCCTGTTGGCCGACGAACTCGGCGCCGACGCCCTGGTATGCCTGGGCTATCCCTTCCATGCCATCGGCAAGGCCGACAAGCCGCGGGTCGCCCATCTCGCCGAGCTGCGGACGCCGACCCTGATCGTCCAGGGCGAGCGCGACCCAATGGGTGACGCGCCAACCGTGGCCGGCTATCGATTGGCCGATGCGATCGGCGTCCACTGGCTGGAGTCGGCCGATCACGACCTCAAGCCGCTGAAGCGCTCGGGCTTCAGTCATGAGCAGCATCTACAGGCGGCGGCGGACGCGGTGGCGAAGTTTCTGCTGCCTTGAGGCCTGCAGCGGCTCGCCCCTGGCCGGGATGCAGACGCAGAGGGTCAAGGCGTAGGCGAGGCCAACGGGCGTTCCATCTTGAGCAGATGGCCGTCGCTGCCGACGACGGTGAAACCCAGTCGTTCGTACAAGGTTCTTGCCGGGTTATCCATGAACACCTTCAAACGGACCGTGCACAGCGCGCGAGCACGCGCGATCGCCAGCACCTGTGCCAGGGTCCAGGTGCCGATACCTCTGCCCGTGGACTGCGCGGCTAGCTGGATATCGCGAATGTACAGGTGCGGGCCGTCGCGACTCAGGCTCAGAAAGCCGATGCTCTGGTCCGCCTCGACAATCAGGTAGCTCTCCAGCGTTGGCCAGGATTGGAGGAACCCCGGCTGACTCCACTGAAGGGCGTAACGCCGGTAGTAGCCCTGCATATTGAAGCTTGCCAGGCGCTCGGCGTTTTCGGCGTCCTGGGGGCTAGCCGGCGATAGCCGAAGATTCATCAAGGCACCATGGGACAGGTTGCACAAGGCGCTGAGCCGCTAGGCCTCGGCTTCGTCGGGTATCAGGGCCAGAAGGTCGGTAACCCCGACGTCGAGCCCAGCCTGGAACAGCAGGGTCGTCGCCTGGCCGCGATGATGGGTCTGATGGTTGAAGAAATGCAGCAGCAAGCTGGAGAGCCGTCGCTGCGCCGGTTGTCCCTTCATGTTCTGGTAGCTCAGCACATGGTCCAGGTCGCGCTCCTGCAGGGACGAGACCCACTGGCAGATCAGCGCGTCCAGCCATTGGCGATGCGCACAGAGCTGGTCGAAGTCGTTGAACAGCAGTTGCTCGAGGGAGGCGGGCCGCGGCAGCTCGCAGGCAGGTTGTAGGCTGCGCGCTGATTCGGGATGGCAGGCGAAGCGTTGCAACCAGACCGTGTCGGCCACGACGAGGTGATTCAGCGTGCCCAGAATGGAGCGGAAGAACGCGCCTCTGTCCTGCGCCAACGCCTCGGGCGAGAGTTTCTCGGCAGCTGCATAGAGTTGGCCATTCATCCACTGGTTGTAACGGGCGAGCAGATCGAAGTGCTGTTGCAGGCTCATTGGCGTCCATTCCTCTCGGTGCGCGGATCAGTCAGCCTCCTGGCCGGTCATGCCCGGCGTGCAGGCAGCGGCTCAGTCCTCGGCAGCGGGCAGGGCGAAGTTATACCTGTGTAATGCTCCAGGGAAACAGCCCGATTGCTCGGGCTGCGTAGGCAGGTCAGTCACCACGCGCGGGGAGCGGGTGGGCCCGATTCGCAATGGGCGCGCCGGCGGGAACCGGCGCACCCCGTGCTCAGCGGTTGAAGCGCTCCACCAGGGAGTACTGGCCCTGCGCCGTGGCCGTCAGTTCGCCGCTGAGCTGCACGGTGCTCTGGGCTTCGCCGGCGGTCTGGTCGGCTAGCTGGGCGATGGTGGTGATGTTCTGGTTGATTTCGTCGGCCACGGCGCTCTGCTCCTCGGCCGCCGCGGCGATCTGGTTGGCCATGTCGGCGATATTGGCCACGGCATCGCTGATCCCGGCGAGTGCCTGGTCGGCCTGTCGCACGCGCTCGACGCCATCGTCGGCCTGCTTGCGGCCGATCTCCATGGTCATCACCGCTTCTTCGGCGGTGCGCTGCAGCTTGGCGATCAACTGATGGATCTGCCCGGTGGACTCGGCGGTACGCTGGGCCAGCGAGCGCACCTCGTCCGCCACCACGGCGAAGCCGCGGCCCATCTCGCCGGCACGCGCCGCCTCGATGGCGGCGTTGAGGGCGAGCAGGTTGGTCTGGTCGGCGATGCCCTTGATCACGTCGACCACGCCACCGATCTCGTTGCTGTCCTGGGCCAGGCGGGTGACGGTCTCGCCGGTCTCGCCGACGGACACCGAGAGGCGCTGGATGGCTTCGCGGGTTTCCGCGGCAATGTTGCGTCCCTCGCTGGTCAGGCGGTTGGCTTCCTGGGTGGCGATCGCGGTGCGTGCCACGTTGCTCGCCACTTCCAGGGTGGTGGCGGCCATTTCGTTGATCGCGGTGGCGACCTGCTCGGTCTCCTGGCGCTGGCGATCGAGCCCGGAGGAGCTGTTGCGCGCGAGGGTGTCGGCGCGCCTGGCCTGTTGGGTCAGGTACTCGGCGCTGTCCTGCAGGCGGGTCAGGCAGGTCTTCAGCCTGGCCTCCTGGCTGAGAATGGACATCTCCAGGCGGCCTTGGACGCCGCGGCTGTCGGTGTACATCTGCGCGATCAGCGGGTCGTTGGTGGTCTGTTCGGCTTGTTGCAGCAGGCGCTTCAGGCCGCGCCGCTGCCAGCTGAGGCCAGCCAGGCCGAGTGGTACGGCGAGCAGGGCGGCGAGCAGAAAGCCCCAGCCGGAGTCGAGCCAGGCGCCGAGCAGAAAGCCGAGCTGGCTGATCAGAATGAACGGCAGCCAGTCCTGCAGCACCGGCAGCCAGCTGTCGCTGCCCGACACCGCCGACTTGCCGGCATTGAGCCGCTGGTACAGGGCCTCGGCGCGGCGCACCTGCTCGCTGCTCGGCTTGACCCGCACCGACTCGTAGCCGCTTACCTTGCCGTTCTCCAGGACCGGCGTGACGTAGGCGTTGACCCAGTAGTGGTCGCCGTTCTTGCAGCGGTTCTTGACGATGCCCATCCACGGCCGCCCCTGCTTCAGGGTGTTCCACATGTGCTCGAACACGGCCGCCGGTACATCGGGGTGGCGCACCAGGTTGTGCGGCGCGCGCAGCAGCTCGTCACGGCTGAAGCCGCTGATCTCGACGAAGGCGTCGTTGCAGTAGGTGATCTGGCCCTTGAGGTCAGTGGTGGAAATCAGCCGTTGCTGGGCCGGAAAGCTGCGTTCACGCTGGGTGATCGGTTGATTGTTGCGCATGGCTGATGAGTCCCTGGGGGCGATACCGAATTGTCGGCTGCCGCGAGCGAAAGTTGAGGGCAAGGATACTGGCTGCGCGGCACACCGTTTTGACCTGGATCAGCCATCTGGCGCCCGCGCTGTGGCAGGGCGGGTGCCCTGCCACAGAGGCCTCAGCTAGCGGCGATGAGTTGACGCAGCACGTAGTGCAGAATGCCGCCGGCCTTGAAATACTCGACCTCGTTGACCGTGTCGATGCGGCACAGCACCTCGAAGCGTTCGGCCGATCCATCCTCGCGCTTTATTTCCACCGTGAGGTTCATGTGCGGGTGCAGCTCCACCCCGTCCAGGCCACAGATACTTAGGGTCTCCTTGCCGCTCAGTTGCAGCGTCTTGCGGTCCTGGCCGGCCTTGAACTGCAGGGGCAGCACGCCCATGCCGACCAGGTTGGAGCGGTGAATGCGCTCGAAGCTCTCGGCAATCACCGCCTTGACCCCGAGCAGGTTGGTGCCCTTGGCCGCCCAGTCGCGGGAAGAACCGGTACCGTACTCCTTGCCGGCGACCACCAGAAGCGGCGTACCGGCTTCCTGGTAGCGCATCGCCGCGTCGAAGATCGCCAGCTTTTCGCCACTTGGCACATGCAGAGTGTTGCCACCTTCCTCGCCGCCGAGCATCTCGTTCCTGATGCGGATGTTGGCGAAGGTGCCGCGCATCATCACCTCATGATTCCCGCGCCGCGAACCGTAGGAGTTGAAGTCCCTGGGTTCGACGCCCTGCTCGCGCAGGTAGTGCCCGGCCGGGCTGTCGGCCTTGATGTTGCCGGCCGGGGAGATGTGGTCGGTGGTCACCGAGTCGCCCAGCAGGGCGAGAATCCGCGCCTGATGGATGTCACCGATATGGGGCGGGGAGCCGGCGATGTTCTCGAAGAAGGGCGGATGCTGGATATAGGTGGAGTCGGCCTTCCAGGCGTAGGTGTCGGCGTCGGGCACCTGGATGGCCTGCCACTGCTCATCACCGGCGAAGACTTCGGCGTACTCCTTGTGAAACATGGCCGTATCGACCTTCTGGATGGCCTCGGCGATTTCCTTCTGGCTCGGCCAGATGTCTTTCAGGTACACCGGCTTGCCGTCCTTGCCGTGGCCCAGCGGCTCCTCGCCGATGTGCATGCGCACGCTGCCGGCCAGGGCATAGGCCACCACCAGCGGTGGCGAGGCCAGCCAGTTGGTCTTCACCAGCGGATGCACGCGGCCCTCGAAGTTGCGGTTGCCGGAGAGCACCGACGCCACAGTCAGGTCATTTTCCTGGATGGCCTTCTCGATGGGTTCGAGCAGCGGACCGGAGTTGCCGATGCAGGTGGTGCAGCCATAGCCAACGAGGTCGAAGCCCAGTTCATCCAGGTAGCGGGTGAGGCCCGCTGCCTTGAAGTAATCGGTCACCACCTTGGAGCCAGGGGCCAGCGAGCTTTTGACCCAAGGCTTGCGTTTGAGGCCTTTCTCCACGGCTTTCTTGGCCAGCAGGCCGGCGGCCATCATCACGCTGGGGTTGGAGGTATTGGTGCAGGAGGTGATTGCCGCGATCACCACGGCGCCGTCCTTGAGCTTGTGGGTCTGGCCATCGTGCTGGTAGTCGGCCTCGCCGGCCTGCTCCGCGGCGCCGACCGCGGTACCGCCGCCGCCCTCGTTGAGCAGGCGGTTTTCTTCCTTGGGGCTGGGTTTCATCTGCAGGCCCATGAACTCATCGAAGGCCCGGCTGACCTGGGACAAGGCGACCCGGTCCTGGGGACGCTTGGGCCCGGCCAGGCAAGCCTCGACGCTATCGAGTTCGAGGGCCATGGTGTCGCTGAATACCGGCTCGTGACCGGCCTCGCGCCACAGTCCCTGGGCCTTGCAATAGGCCTCGACCAGTTTGACGCTCTGCTCCGGCCGCCCCGATAGGCGCAGATAGCCCAGGGTGATCTCATCGACCGGGAAGAATCCGCAGGTCGCGCCGTATTCCGGCGCCATGTTGGCGATGGTCGCGCGGTCGGCCAGCGGCAGGTCGGCCAGGCCGTCGCCGTAGAACTCGACGAATTTGCCGACCACGCCCTTGCTGCGCAGCATCTGGGTGACGGTGAGCACCAGGTCGGTGGCGGTAATGCCTTCCTTTAGCTTGCCGGTGAGCTTGAAGCCTATGACCTCCGGGATCAGCATCGACACCGGCTGGCCGAGCATCGCCGCTTCCGCCTCGATGCCGCCGACGCCCCAGCCGAGCACGCCGAGGCCGTTGATCATGGTGGTGTGCGAGTCGGTGCCGACCAGGGTGTCCGGGTAGGCGAAGACCTGGCCGTCCTCTTCCCTGGTCCACACGGTGCGGCCGAGGTATTCCAGGTTGACCTGGTGGCAGATGCCGGTGCCCGGCGGTACCACGCTGAAATTATCGAAGGCGTGCTGGCCCCAGCGCAGGAAGGCGTAGCGCTCGCCATTGCGCTGCATCTCGATGGCCACGTTCTGCTCGAAGGCGGCCTTGGTGGCGAACTTGTCGACCATCACCGAGTGGTCGATGACCAGGTCGACCGGCGACAGCGGGTTGATCTTCTGCGGGTCGCCGCCGGCCTTGGCCATGGCATCGCGCATGGCGGCCAGATCGACCACCGCCGGCACGCCGGTGAAGTCCTGCATCAGCACGCGCGCCGGGCGGTACTGGATTTCGCGCTCCGAGCCGCGGCGCTTGAGCCAGTCGCTCATGGCCTGCAGGTCGTCGCCGCACACGGTAGTGCCGTCCTCCCAGCGCAACAGGTTCTCCAGCAGCACCTTCAGCGACATCGGCAGTTTGTCGATGTTGCCGAGGGACTTGGCGGCCTCCGGCAGGCTGAAGTACTGGTAGGTCTCGCTGCCGACTACGAGGCTGCGGCGACTGTTCAGACTATCTAGGGAAGGCATTGTGCATCTCCTTGGGACTCGCACGGCGCGAGCCGGATTTAACGCAACAGAGTCTTCAAACTAGCTCTGCTTGGCGGGTCTTGCCATCTATCAGGACAGACCGTTGCCACCTGGGGTTCCCGACTCCGTTAGAATGCGCGCCTCGAGGAGAACCCCAATGAATACTTTGTTACTGCACTGCCGTCCCGGTTTCGAGAGCGAGGTCTGCGCGGAAATTTCCGAGCAGGCCGCCGGCCTGCAGGTGGCCGGCTACGCCAAGGCCAGGCCCAGCTCGGCCTATGCCGAGTTCATCTGCAATGACGCCGAAGGGGCCGAGAGGCTGATGCGCGGGGTGCGCTTCAATCAGTTGATCTTCCCGCGCCAGTGGGCGCGCGGGGCCTTCGTCGAGTTGCCGGAGACCGACCGCATCAGTGTCCTGCTGGACCATCTGAGCGAGGCCTCGGTGTTTGGCAGCCTGTGGCTGGAAGTGCTGGATACCAACGAGGGCAAGGAGCTGTCGAATTTCTGCAAGAAGTTCGAGGCGCCGCTGCGCAAGGCCCTGGGCAAGGCCGGCAAGCTGGTCGAAGACCCGCACAAACCGCGCTTGCTGCTGACCTTTCTCAGCGGTCGCCAGGTGTTCCTCGGCCTGGCCGAGGCGCGCAACTCGGCGCAGTGGCCCATGGGCATTCCACGGCTGAAATTCCCCCGCGAGGCGCCGAGCCGTTCGACGCTCAAGCTGGAGGAGGCCTGGCACACCTTTATTCCCCGTGAGCAGTGGGACGAGCGCCTGTCCGGCGACATGACCGGCGTCGACCTCGGCGCCGCCCCGGGGGGCTGGACCTATCAGCTGGTCCGGCGCGGCATGCTGGTGACCGCCATCGACAACGGCCCGATGGCCGAGAGCCTGATGGACACCGGCCTGGTCCAGCACCTGATGGTCGACGGCTTCACCTACAAGCCGCGCCAGACCGTGGACTGGATGGTCTGCGACATCGTCGAGAAGCCCGCGCGTAGCGCCGCCTTGCTGGAGACCTGGGTAGGCGAAGGGCTGTGCCGCGAGGCGGTGGTCAACCTCAAGCTGCCGATGAAGCAGCGCTATGCCGAGGTGCGTCGCCTGCTGCAGCGCCTCGAGGACGCCTTCGCCGCACGCAAGATCAAGGTGTCGATCGCCTGCAAGCAGCTCTACCACGACCGCGAGGAAGTGACCTGCCACCTGCGCCGTCTGGGCAAGTAGAGGATTTTGCTCCGCCGCCGCTTCAGCGGCTCTCTGGTTCGCTTGGCTGTCGCCTGACCCAGTAGCTCTGCTTGTGGCCGTGGGCCTCGAACTCGCGGGCCAAGGCCTCGGCTTCGGCGCGGGTCAGGCTGCGGCGCACGACGAACTCGTTGCCGTTGTCGTCCAGGCGTATCAGGCACCAGATGTGCTGAAGCTCAGGCGTGGGCATGTTCGTGACCTGCGCGGCGGCTCGGGTGAAGGGGCGGAGCCGATCGCCCATGTCACCTGCTGCGCGTCTCCCCGCTAGCGTCGATTTGCACGGCAAAGGTGACCTGGGGGTCAGCTTTGCGCCAGAATAGCAGCCTGTCTCTGGAGTCTGCCGATGTCCCTGCAAACCGATGCCATGCACGATGATCTTCTCGACGCCACGGGCCTGAATTGCCCGGAGCCGGTCATGCTCCTGCACAACAAGGTGCGCGACCTGCCCGCCGGCGGCCTGCTCAAGGTGATCGCCACCGACCCCTCGACCCGTCGCGACATCCCCAAGTTCTGCGTGTTCCTCGGCCACGAGCTGTTGGAACAGGCCGAAGACGCCGGCACCTACCTGTACTGGATTCGCAAGAAGGTCGACTGATGGGCTGGTACTTCGCCTACGGCTCGAACATGAACCCGGCGCGCATGCAGGCACGTGGCCTGAGCGTGCGCGAGGCCATGCCGGGGCGACTGCCGGGCTATGCGCTGTGCTTCAACAAGCGCGCGGTGGACCGCCCCGGTTGCGCCTATGCCAACATCCGTCACCAGCGCGACGGCGTGGTGGAGGGTGTGCTCTATCGCCTGGCCGAGCTGAACGAGATCGCCAAGCTCGAGCCATTCGAGGGCACGCCCATCTACTACAGCCGCGAACGCCTGCCGATCCTCACCGCCCGGGGCGTGCAGCCGGCCTGGGTGTATATCGCCAATCCGGCCTTTCGCCAGGACGGACTGCTACCGGCCAGGGATTACCTGGAACACCTGCTGGCAGGCCGTGAGTACCTTTCGGCGTCCTACTGGTCGCTGCTCGCGGCCTGGCCATCCCAGCCGGCCTGACCCGGGGCCAGGCCGCAGCTCTTCAGTATCTGCTGCCAGGCGCGCACATGGCGCTCGTTGGCCTGTTGGAACCCCTCCCAGAGTGACGCTTCGGGGCCTGCCAGGCTGAGCAGATAACGCCGTGTCGCCGGCGGCGCCTGGGGCGCTGCGCTCAGCCGGCGCAGGCTCTCGCTCCAGCGCTGGCCGCGCTGATGCACCTGGGCCAGGTAGGGTTGCAGGCCACCGGCATAGAACTTGACGAAGATGTTCTGCAAGATGCGTCCGCGCGGCGTCGGCCTCTCCTGCGGGCAGGGCGGTCGGCGCTGTAGGCGGCTTTGCAGCAGCTCGCTGGCCTGGTCCAGGGTGTGCGTGAGACTGGACAGACTGGTGATCAACTGGCCTCCCTGGTCGCTGCTGTGCAGGGCGAAGAACAGCGGGTCGAGTTGCGCCGCCGGCGGCGGCAGGCGCTGCGGCAGCGCTTCGCCGATGGCGGCCAACTGCGTCAGGGCGTCCAGCGCGGCGTCGTCCTCCTGGGGGGATGTGGGCAAGGCCTGGTCGGCAAAACGCAGGTAGCGCTCGACCTCCGAACTGGCGTTCAGCGCGTTCCAGAATACCGCCGGCAGTTGCCGACGTTTCTGCTCGGCCAGGCTCTCCAGGTTGGTGCGCAGTTCGGCGTCTGCGCCTCGCTGTAGCGCGTCGCTGCAGGTCTCCAGGGCCCGCAGCAGGTCGCCCTCGTAGGCCAGGCGACTGCTTGCCTGCAGCTGCTTGCCGAGACTGCTGTTGCGCAGGCTGATCTGCTGCTGCAGGGCGGGGCAACGGCGTACGTCGATCAGCAGGTCGAGCAGGCCGATGCGAATCTCGGGGATGTCGATCAGTCGTTCGCGCCGAGGCGGCATGCGGTAACGCAGCAGTTGCTCGTGCTGAAAGTCTTCGCCGCCGTCGCCCTCGACGGCGTTGTTCAGGCGTTGCAGGTAGTCGGCCTGCAGGGCCAGGCCATCGTCGGCCGGGGCGCAGGCCGCAAGCAACAGTGCGGACAGCACGACCAAGTAGTTGGGGCTCATTGCGCCAGCTTAGTCGCGCGGATGTGTCTGCGCGCGCTGCTTCTCAGGCGGATCGCCAGCATGATCGCCGCGCAGGTCAAGCCGACCACCAGGCCCTGCCAGAGTCCGTGCGGGCCGCTGGGCTCGCCGAGCCAGTCGGTCAGCCCCAGGCTGTAGCCCACCGGCAGGCCGATGCCCCAGTAGGCGAACAGGGTCAGCAGCATGGTCACCCGGGTGTCCTGGTAGCCGCGCAAAGCGCCGGCGGCGGTGACCTGCACCGCGTCGGAAAGCTGGAACAGCGCGGCGTAGACGATCAGCGTGGCGGCCAGGGCGATCACCGCCGGGTCGGGGCTGTAGATCTGCACGATCTGCTCGCGCAGCAGCAGGATCAGGCTGGCGGACAGGCAGGCATAGGCCAGCGCGCTGGCCATGCCGACGCCGGCGGCGAAACGGGCGTCGCGCGGGTCGCGCCGGCCCAGGGCCTGGCCGACTCGCACCGTGACCGCCATGCCCAGGGAGTAGGGGATCATGAACACCATGGAGCTGAAGTTCAGGGCGATCTGGTGGCCCGCCACCACGGTGGCGCCGAGGCCACCGATCAGCAGGGCGATCACCGCGAAGATGCTCGACTCGGCGAACACCGCGATGCCCATCGGCAGGCCGAGCGCCAACAGGCCGCGGATCACCGGCCAGTTGGGGCGCTCGAAGCGTTCGAACAGTAGGCTCGGCTGGTAATAGGGTGCCCACTTCACCCACCAGAGCATGCCCAGCAGCATGAAGACCATCACCAGCGCGGTGGCCCAGCCGCAGCCGACGCCGCCCATGGCGGGCAGGCCCAGCTTGCCGTAGATGAAGATGTAGTTCAGCGGGATGTTCAGCAGCAGGCCGATGAGGCCCAGCACCATGGTCGGACGGGTATGGCCGAGGCCGTCGCTGAAACAGCGCAGCACGTGGAACAGGGCCACCGCGGGAAAGCCGCAGGCCACTGCGCGCAGGTAGCCCATCGAAGGGCCGATCAGGTCCGGGTCGATGTCCATCAGCCGCAGAATGCCCTCGGCGTTCCACAGCAGCGCGGCGGCGCCCATCCCGACGGCCAGCGCCAGCCACAGCGCCTGGCGTACCAGTGGGCCGACGCTGGGCTGCTCACCGGCGCCGAAGCGCTGGGCGACCTTGGGCGTGGTGGCCAGGAGGATGCCGGTCATCAGCAGGAACACCGGTACCCAGATCGAGTTGCCCAGCGCCACCGCGGCCAGGTCGCGCGGGCCGACCCGGCCGGCCATCACGGTATCGACGAAGCCCATCGCGGTATGCGCCAGTTGGGCGATGATGATCGGCGTGGCCAGCAACAGCAGGCTGCGCAGTTCGGTGCGCACGCGCCGCAGGCGCGATTGGGCAGGCATAGGGGGATCCATCGAGGTGCTGGGAAAACCGCGCAGTCTACCCGTTGACGCTTGGGTCAGGAAACGCAGTGACGGCCTGATTCGACGGAACAGTCGCGGGGCGACGCTGGCGGCCCGGCTGCCTTAGAATGAGGGCCTGAACTGTGGAGCCCTGCCATGCGAATTGTCGCGGACGAGAACATTCCCCTGCTCGATGAGTTCTTCGCCGGTTTCGGCGAGATCCATCGCTTCCCTGGCCGCGCCATCGACCGCGCCGCCCTGGCCGATGCCGAGTTGCTGCTGGTGCGTTCGGTTACCCGGGTCGACCGGGCCCTGGTCGAAGGCAGCGCGTTGCGCTTCGTCGGCACCTGCACCATCGGCACCGACCACCTCGATCTGGACTACCTGCAGCAGGCCGGTATCGGCTGGGCCAGCGCGCCGGGCTGCAACGCGCGCGGGGTGGTCGACTACGTGCTCGGCAGCCTGCTGGCGTTGGCCGAGCGCCAGGGCGCGGACCTCTCCGCGCGCACCTATGGGGTGGTTGGCGCCGGCCAGGTCGGCGCGCGCCTGATCGAGGTGCTGCGTGGGCTGGGCTGGCGTGTGCTGGTCTGCGACCCGCCAAGGCAGGCCGCCGAAGGCGGCGACTACGTCGACCTGGACCAACTGATCCAAGCGTGCGACGTCATCAGCCTGCATACGCCATTGGCGCGCGAGGGTGAGCATCCGACCCATCACCTGTTCGATGCAGCGCGGCTGGCGAACCTCAAATCCGGCTGCTGGTTGATCAACGCCAGTCGGGGGGCGGTGGTGGACAACGCGGCGCTGCGCCAACTGCTGCCGGGGCGCGGCGATCTGCAGGTGGTGCTGGATGTCTGGGAGGGGGAGCCGCAGGTGGATGTCGAGCTGGCCGCGTTGTGCCAGATCGCCACTCCGCACATTGCCGGCTACAGCCTGGACGGCAAGCTGCGCGGCACTGCGCAGGTCTATCAGGCCGTCTGCCGGTATCTGGGGCGTGCGCCGGAACAGGCGCTGGATGAGCTGATGCCGGCGCCCTGGCTCTCGGAATTGCATCTGGACGGCGCGGCTGAACCTGCCTGGGCGTTGGCCAGCCTGTGTCGTGCGGTGTACGACCCACGTCGCGACGATGCCGACTTTCGCCGCAGCCTGGAGGGCGACCAAGCCAGTCGGCGGGCGGCGTTCGATGCCTTGCGCAAGTACTATCCGATGCGTCGGGAGATCGACGGCCTGCGGGTCGCCGTGCAGGGCGAGGCGCCGCGTCTGGTGCAACTGGTCAAGGCCCTGGGCGCCACCTTGTGCTAGTGGCCGCCCATCCGCGGGAAAGAAAAAGCCCAGGCGGGGCCTGGGCTTTGGAAGAGGGGCGGATTACTTCGCCGGGCCGTCGGGTACCACGAATTCCTTGTCCAGCTCTTCGCAGGCCTGCTGGATCATGCCTTCGGTGATCGGTACTTCATGGCCTTCGGCATCAATGATCGCACCGCCGACCGGCTGTTGCGCTTCGGCCTGATCGTTCGGGTGCTCGGAGCTCTGCTTGGGCGAATTCATGTCGTGTCTCCTCATCGGTGGGTGCATGCAGTCTAAGCGATCAACGTGAACGCGCAGTGACAGGCTGGGACGACGGTAATCCGTCGCGAGTTACAATTGTGCAATGAGCAAGCACCTGCTGTGCCAGAAAAAACATAAGCAGTTTACCCCTTCGCCGCAGCGAAGGTCTAACGAGGTGGTTATGTCACGGTTTCACCTGGGATTGATCATCAACCCGCTGGCCGGACTCGGCGGCCCCGCAGGGCTCAAGGGCAGCGACGGCGTCGCCGAACAGGCCCTGGCCCTGGGCAGCGAGCCGAAGGCGGCGCAGCGTACGCGCACGGCACTGGAGTTCCTGTTGCCGGTGCGCGAGCGTCTGGAGTTCCTGACCTTTCCCGGCGCTATGGGCGCCGATCTGCTGGCCGAGATGGGTTTCATCCATCATGTACTTGGCGAGCCGGGCGCCGGGGCGACCAGCGCGGATGACACGCGGCGGGCGGTCGCGGCCCTGCAGGATGCCGGGGTTGCCTTGATCCTCTTCGCCGGAGGCGACGGCACGGCCCGCGACGTCTGCGCCGCGGTGCGCGAAGGCCAACCGGTGCTGGGCATTCCGGCCGGGGTGAAGATCCACTCCGGGGTCTATGCGATCAGCCCGCGGGCGGCCGGCGAACTGACCCGGCGCCTGGTCGAGGGCGGCCTGGTCCGCCTGGCCAGCGGCGAGGTGCGCGATATCGACGAGGCGGCGCTGCGCGACGGGCGGGTGGCGGCACGCTGGTATGGCGAGCTGTGCGTGCCGGAGGAGGGTGGCTTCGTGCAGCAGGTCAAGCAAGCCGGGATGGAGTCCGAGGAGCTGGTCCTGAGCGACCTGGCGGCCTGGCTGGAGGACAGCTGGGAGCCCGGCGTGCGCTACGTGTTCGGCCCCGGCTCGACCCTGCACGGCCTGGCGCAGAACCTGGGCTTGCAGACCACGCTGCTGGGCGTCGACGTAATAGAGGATGGCCAGGTGGTGGCCCGGGATGTCAGCGAGGCGCAGCTCCATGAGCTGGTGGCCGGGCATCCGGCGCGCCTGCTGGTCACCGCCATCGGCGGCCAGGGGCATATCCTCGGCCGCGGCAACCAGCAGATCAGCCCACGGGTGCTGCGCGCCGTCGGTCTGGAGCACCTGCGTGTGGTGGCGACCAAGCGCAAGCTCGGCACCCTGCAGGGGCGGCCGTTGCTGGTCGACACCGGTGATGTCGAGCTGGACGATGCCTTTCCCGACGTGGTGCGGGTCTGGGCGGGCTACAAGGAAGAGCTGCTGTATCCGCTGAGCAGCGGGGTTTAAGCTGAACTGCATGCGGGGCAAGAATGGCCAGCCGGAGGGCTCCGATGGGTGTTGATAAGCTTCCTCCTTTTATTCAGCCGGGCGAACGCGTGGTGCTGTTCGATGGGGTGTGCAGGCTGTGCAATGCCTGGGCGAAGTTCCTGATTCGCCATGATCGGCGACGGCTGTTCCGCCTGGCCTCGGTGCAGTCGGCCGAGGGCCAGGCAATTCTCGCCTGGTTCGCGCTGCCGCTTGAGCGCTTCGACACCATGGCCTATGTCGAAGGCGACGCGTTGTTCGTGCGCTCCGGCGCGGTATTGCGCATCCTGGCTCAGCTCGATTGGCCCTGGCGCGGCTTCGGCCTGCTGCGTATCTGTCCGCGACCTGTTCGCGACTGGTTGTACGACCGCATCGCCCTGAACCGCTACCGCCTATTTGGCCGCTACGACAGCTGCCTGCTGCCAGACCCCGACCATGCGCGGCGCTTCCTCGATGGTTGAGCGGCGGCTGCAGTCGATCGCCCTGGTGTCGCGCCTGGCCCTGGGGTTGGTGTTTATCTGGCATGGCCTGGTGCCGAAAATCCTCTGGCTGAGCGTGGACGAGGTGGCGATGATCCAGGCCCACGGGCTGCCGGCTGCCGAATGGGTGGCGCAGGCAGCAGGGCTGGCCGAGATTCTGCTAGGGCTCTTGTTGGTGCTGCTGCGGGGCCATCGCTGGCCGCTGCTCCTGGCCGGATTGCTATTGATCGGCCTGCTGGTCGATGTGGCGCTGTTCAGTCCCCATCTTCTGTTGCAGGCCTTCAACCCGGTCTCTACCAACCTTGCCGCCCTGGCGCTGTGCCTGTCGGCCTGGCTGGCCGAAGCCAAGCCAGCCGAGGTCAGGCCGCCCAGTAGAATGCAATCCCATTGACCCGGGCCTGGCGCCCTTGTGCGAGCCGTCATGATCGCGATCCTCTCTTCCCGCCAGCGTGATGCCCTGCGCATGGCCTGGCGCTTCGTCGCGCCCTATCGCTGGCGAGTAGCGGGCGCGCTGCTGGCGTTGCTGTTCACTGCCGCCATCACCCTGTCGATGGGGCAGGGCATCAAGCTGCTGGTGGACCAGGGTCTGGCGACTCAATCGCCGCAGGCCCTGGGGCGCTCGATCGGCTTGTTCTTCGTGCTGGTGGTGGCTCTGGCGATCGGCACCTTCACCCGCTTCTATCTGGTGTCCTGGATTGGCGAGCGCTTCGTCGCCGATATCCGCAAGCGCGTGTTCAATCACCTGATCGGCCTGCATCCAGGCTTCTACGAAAGCAACCGCAGCTCGGAGATCCAGTCGCGCCTGACTGCCGATACCACCCTGCTGCAGTCGGTGATCGGTTCTTCCCTGTCCATGGCCCTGCGCAACGCGATCATGCTGGTCGGCGGCGTGGCCCTGCTGATCGTCACCAATCCCAAGCTCAGCGGCATCGTCCTGCTGGCCCTGCCACTGGTGGTGGCGCCCATCCTGATCTTCGGTCGGCGCGTGCGCCAGCTGTCGCGCCAGAGCCAGGACCGGGTGGCCGATGTCGGCAGCTATGTCGGCGAGGTGCTCGGGCAGATCAAGACCGTGCAGGCCTATAACCACCAGGCCGAGGATCGCCGCCGCTTCGCGATTGCGGCGGAGGCCGCCTTCGATACGGCGCGCCGGCGCATCGCCCAGCGCGCCTGGCTGGTGACCCTGGTCATAGTGCTAGTGCTCGGCGCCGTCGGGGTGATGCTCTGGGTCGGCGGCATGGACGTGATCGCCGGGCGCATTTCCGGCGGCGAGCTGGCGGCCTTCGTCTTCTACAGCCTGATCGTCGGCTCGGCCTTCGGCACACTCAGCGAGGTGATCGGTGAGTTGCAGCGCGCAGCCGGGGCGGCCGAGCGCATCGCCGAGCTGCTGCAGGCCCGCAACGAGATCAGCGCACCGGCAACCGGCGGCATGCCGTTGACGCAGCCCGTGCAGGGGCGGATCGAGCTGCAGGGGCTGCGCTTCGCCTACCCGTCGCGGCCAGCCAGCTTTGCCGTCGATGGCATCAGCCTGAGTATTGCGCCTGGCGAGACCCTGGCCCTGGTCGGGCCGTCCGGTGCCGGCAAGTCGACCATGTTCGACCTGCTGCTGCGTTTCTTCGACCCCCAGGAGGGGCGCATCCTCATCGACGGACAGGCCATCGAGCGGCTCGACCCCGCTGAGCTGCGCCGCTGCTTCGCCCTGGTGTCGCAGAATCCGGCGCTGTTCTACGGCACGGTCGAGGACAACATCCGCTACGGCAAGGCCGACGCCGGCCATGGCGAGGTGGAGGCCGCTGCGCGGGCTGCCAATGCCCATGAATTCATCATGAAGCTGCCGGGCGGCTACCAGACCCATCTGGGCGACGCGGGTCTGGGGTTGTCTGGCGGCCAGCGCCAACGCCTGGCGATCGCCAGGGCGCTATTGGTCGACGCACCGATCCTGCTGCTGGATGAGGCCACCAGCGCCCTCGACGCCGAGAGCGAGCACCTGGTCCAGCAGGCCTTGCCGCGCCTGATGGCCGGGCGTACCACCCTGGTGATCGCCCACCGCCTGGCGACGGTCACGAGTGCCGATCGCATCGCGGTGATCGACCAGGGCAGGCTGGTGGCTGTCGGTCGGCACGCGGAGCTGGTGGCCAGTGACCCGTTGTATGCGCGGCTGGCGGCGCTGCAGTTCAATGAGGGTAGTGTCGAGTCGCACTGACTCGACAGGCTCCGCTGTCTCCTCGCCGGCCAGCCGGCTCAAGGCGCCGGGTTTTCGATGGGCTTGGTGTGGGGCTTGATCGTCGCGGAGGCGCCAGCCGAGGCCAGGATGATGGCGCCGACGGCCAGCCACTGGGTCGTGGTCAGTTGCTCGTTGAGGATCAACAGCGCAGAGAGCGCGGCGATGGCCGGCTCCATGCTCATCAGGGTGCTGAAGGTGCGCACCGGGAGTCGGGTCAGGGCGAACATCTCCAGGCTGTAGGGCAGGGCGGATGACATCACCGCCACGGCAAGGGCCAGAGGCAGCAGCTGCACGGAGAACAGGCTGCTGCCGGCCTGCCACACACCCACGGGCAATATCAGCAAGGCAGCGATCAGGGTGCCGAGGGCCACGGTTTGTGAGCCGTGCTCGGCGCCGGCTTTCTTGCCGAAGACGATGTACAGGGCCCAGCACAGCCCGGCCGCCAATGCCAGGGCCATCCCCATGGGGTCCAGGCGCGAATCACTCTGATGGCTTGGCAGGAGTAGCCAGAGGCCGAAGATCGCCAGGGCGACCCAGGCGAAATCGAGCAGGCGCCGCGAGGACAGCAAGGCCAGAGCCAGTGGGCCGGTGAACTCGAGCGCCACTGCAACGCCCAGGGGGATGCTGTTCAGCGATTTATAGAACAGCAGGTTCATGCAACCCAGCGAGAGCCCATAGGCCAGCAGTGAGCGGCACGAGCGCCAGGTCAAGCGTGCGCGCCAAGGACGCATGAACAGGCAGAGGATCAGCGCCGCAAAACCGAGGCGAAGTGCAGTAGTGCCTTCGGCGCCGACCAGGGGAAACAGTCCCTTGGCCAGGGAGGCGCCACTCTGCAGGGAAGTCATCGCCAGCAGTAGCAGCGCGATGGGCAGAAGGACCGAGGCGGCGTGAGACGAGCGAGGCATTGCGAGCATCCTGGCGGGAACTATATGGCAATAAAAAACCGGCCACCTGGGCCGGTTTCTTTCGGGCCGCGGAGCTTAGCGATATTCGCAGAGGTAGGCCGTCTCAATAGCGACCTGCAACTGGAACTTGCTGTTGGCCGGCACGGTGAACTGGCTACCGGCGGCGAAGGTTTCCCAGCTGTCGCTGCCCGGAAGCTTGACCGTCAGGGCGCCGCTGATCACGTGCATGACCTCCAGCTGGTTGGTGCCGAATTCGTACTCCCCCGGCGCCATCACGCCAATCGAGGCAGGGCCTTCGGCCATGTCGAAAGCGATGGATTTGACGGTGCCGTCGAAGTATTCGTTGACCTTGAACATCTGCAGTTCCTCGTAAAGGGGTGGAAAAAAGGCCGCCAGTATGCCCAACGCCCGGCGGGGCGTCACCCGCTTTGCGCCGGTCTACGACGGCAGGATCAGCGGCAGCAGGCGGGCGGTATTGCGCGCATCGTTGAGGGCCCGATGTTGCTGGCCGCTGAACTGCAGGCCGGCCAGCTGCAGGGCGCGGTTAAGCCCTACCGGCCTGGGCAGCTGGCGGGCTTCGGCAAAGTGGCGCTTGAGGTTGAGGTGGGGGATCTGGGTCAGCAGGCTGGTCAGTTGCAGGCGTTGCCAGTCCTGTTCCAGCTGGCGCCGGTCGTACTCGCCCCAGCTGGCCCAGCCGCGAAGATGCGCCTGGTGCCCGCTCAGCCAGCGTTCGAACTGTGGCCAGACGGCGCTCAGCGTTGAGGCCGCACTGACCTTGTCCTGATCGATATGGGTGAGGTCGCAACAGAAGGCGGTGAGCTGGGGGCGGCGCAGCGGTCGCACGAAACGTTGAAAATGGTCCACTTCATGGCCGCTGGCGCTGACCAGGCTGGCGCCGATCTCGATGATTTCCATTTCTTCCAGTGGCCAGCCACCCTCTTCGGTGGTGGCCTCCAGGTCGATTACCAGCCAGTGTCCCATAAGCCCTCCTTTGCGTTAGGGGCAGTATGCAAGGCTTTCCTGGCCTGGCAAGCCCCGTGATAGGCTTGCCGCTCCTGTGTTTCGGAGGTGTTTATGGCGAAGGTTGCCTTTATCGGCTTGGGCGTAATGGGCTACCCGATGGCGGGACATCTGGCGCGCGCTGGGCATCAGGTGTGCGTGTATAACCGCACCGCGGCCAAGGCGGCCCAGTGGCTGAGCGAGTTTACCGGCAGTAGCGCCGCGACCCCGCGTGAGGCGGCGCAGGGAGCGGACTTCGTGATGGTTTGCGTGGGCAACGACGATGACCTGCGCGGCGTGGCGCTAGGGGGCGACGGTGCCTTCGCCGGCATGTCGGCAGGCGCCGTGCTGGTCGATCACACCACCGCGTCGGCCAACGTCGCCCGTGAACTGGCGGCTGAGGCGCTCGAGCGCGGGCTGGGTTTCCTCGATGCGCCGGTGTCCGGGGGGCAGGCGGGTGCGCAGAACGGCGTGTTGACGGTGATGGTCGGTGGCGACGAGCAGGTCTACGCGCGCGCCGAGCCTGTGCTCCAGGCCTATGCGCGCATGGTGCGCTTGATGGGCGCCGCCGGTAGCGGCCAGTTGACCAAGATGGTCAACCAGATCTGCATCGGCGGGCTGGTCCAGGGGTTGTCCGAAGCCCTGCACTTCGCCCAGCGCGCCGGCCTCGACGCGCACGGCGCGATGGAGGTGATCAGCAAGGGCGCCGCGCAATCCTGGCAACTGGAAAACCGGCACAAGACCATGCTGGCCGGCGAGTTCGACTTCGGTTTCGCCGTCGACTGGATGCGCAAGGACCTGTCGATCCTGCTCGAAGAGGCCCGCCGCAATGGGGCGCAGCTGCCGGTCACTGCGCTGGTCGATCAGTTCTACGCCGACGTCCAGGCGATGGGTGGCGGTCGCTGGGACACCTCCAGCCTGATCGCTCGCCTGCAGACGCCCAAGCGTCCTTGAGCCAGGGACCGGCTGCTGCGCGGTGAGCCTGGTGGCCGGCTTGCCGGCTCTCTTCTGTGTCGGCCATTACCCCCAGGGACTGCCCGAACGCCGGGCGCATGACCGATCGCCGCTGCCGATGGTCGGCGCAGCGGGCGCAATGCCCTTCGAGGGTGCTGCTAAGTCGGATGGGAATTGGCTAGAATCCGCGACCTTTCCGACTTCCTGAGTTAACCGAGGATCATGTCGTCATGAATTGCCGTCCTGGCTGTGGCGCCTGTTGCATCGCCCCTTCGATCAGTTCCCCCATACCCGGCATGCCGAAAGGCAAGGCAGCTGGAGAGCGCTGCGTGCAGCTCTCGCTCGACAATTATTGCGGTTTGTTCGGCAAGCCGGAGCGACCGGCCGTGTGCTCGGCGTTCCAGGCGGATGTCGAGGTCTGCGGAGCGACGCGCGAGGAGGCCATTCGGCTGCTTGGCTGGCTAGAGCAGAGCACGGCCCTGGCCGGCTGATCGGAGCGAGGCGGTCAGGTCGCGGTACGTGGACGCGGAATGCAAAAAAGGCTGCCAGTGGCAGCCTTTTTCGTAGGACGAGCCGACGCGCTTAGCGCGGCAGGTCGCGCTGCGGGTGGCCGGTGTACAGCTGGCGCGGGCGGCCGATCTTGTACGGGCTGGAGAGCATTTCCTTCCAGTGCGAGATCCAGCCGACGGTCCGCGCCAGGGCGAAGATCACGGTGAACATGCTGGTCGGAATGCCGATGGCCTTGAGGATGATGCCCGAGTAGAAGTCGACGTTCGGGTAGAGGTTACGCTCCTTGAAGTAAGGATCGTTACGCGCAATTTCCTCCAGCTTCATCGCCAGCTCCAGCTGCGGATCATTGTTGATCCCCAGTTCGGCCAGGACTTCGTCGCAGGTCTGCTTCATCACCTTGGCGCGCGGGTCGAAGTTCTTGTACACGCGATGGCCGAAGCCCATCAGCTTGAACGGATCGTTCTTATCCTTGGCCTTGGCGATATAGGCATCGATGTTTTCCACGCTGCCGATCTCGTCCAGCATGCTCAGCACCGCCTCGTTGGCGCCGCCGTGTGCCGGGCCCCACAGCGCGGCGATGCCGGCGGCGATACAGGCGAACGGGTTGGCGCCGGAAGAGCCGGCGAGGCGAACGGTGGAGGTCGAGGCGTTCTGCTCATGGTCGGCATGGAGGATGAAGATCTTGTCCATCGCCTTGGCCAACACCGGGCTGATCGGTTTGATCTCGCACGGGGTGTTGAACATCATGTGCAGGAAGTTTTCCGCATAGTTCAGGTCGTTGCGCGGGTACATCATGGGCTGGCCCATGGAGTACTTGTAGACCATCGCCGCCAGGGTCGGCATCTTGGCGATCAGGCGCATCGCGGAGATGTCGCGATGCTGCGGGTTATTGATGTCCAGGGAGTCGTGGTAGAAGGCCGAGAGCGCGCCCACCACGCCGCACATGATGGCCATCGGGTGAGCATCGCGACGGAAACCGTTGAAGAAGGTCTTCAGCTGCTCGTGAACCATGGTGTGGTTCTTGATGGAGCTGACGAAGCTGGCCTTCTGCTCGGCGTTCGGCAGCTCGCCGTTGAGCAGCAGGTAGCAGGTTTCCAGGTAGTCGGAGTTGTCGGCCAGTTGCTCGATGGGGTAGCCGCGGTGCAGCAGAACGCCCTGATCGCCGTCGATATAGGTGATCTTCGACTCGCACGAGGCGGTGGACATAAAGCCAGGATCAAAAGTGAAACGGCCCGTGGCGGTTAAGCCCCGTACGTCAATTACATCGGGACCAACGGTGCCGGTTAAAACGGGCAGCTCGACGGGGGCAGCGCCCTCGATGATCAACTGCGCTTTTTTGTCAGCCATGGGTGGCCTCCTAGTTATGCTTGAAATCATCTGACAGCCCCCCACGCAGGGCCCGCACCACTATAGTGAGATAAATCCGAAAGTCAATTTGGGTAAACCCACGCGCCAGAAGGGTTTTCCGGCGGTTTTCTGGGTCGGGGAGCGGCTCTTCGCATCCTCTATATAAGGTGCGCAAAAGGTTCGCAATCGGCTCTTCGTTCAAGGCCTTCACGTTGTCATTAGTAACCTAACTGTCTATACTCTGCGCCCGACCGCCGGGGGCTTCGCGCCCTGTCTGAAGTGGTCGTCACTCCTTGGGTGATGGGTACCTGACCAGTGCACTTCCCGACAACTTTGCCCTGCTAGTTAGGGGCTCTCAGTGTGATAAAAAAGCCGTGAATAGCCAACGACCTGTAAACCTAGACCTTAGGACTATCAAACTCCCAGTCACCGCTTACACGTC
Source organism: Pseudomonas sp. LPB0260 (assembly GCF_013388395.1). Classification (NCBI taxonomy): domain Bacteria; kingdom Pseudomonadati; phylum Pseudomonadota; class Gammaproteobacteria; order Pseudomonadales; family Pseudomonadaceae; genus Pseudomonas; species Pseudomonas sp. LPB0260. The sequence continues at coordinate 3,471,432 of NZ_CP058247.1, forward strand.
CATTCTCCACCGTATCTCCGGTGTCATCCTCTTCGTCGGTATCGCCGTACTGCTGTTCGGCCTCGACAAGTCGCTGGCTTCCGAAGAGGGCTTCGCCCAGGTGAAGGAATGCCTGACCAGTCCGCTGGCCAAGTTCGTGATTTGGGGATTGTTGTCCGCTCTGCTGTACCACCTGGTGGCCGGCGTACGCCACTTGATCATGGACATGGGCATCGGTGAGACGCTGGAAGGCGGCAAGCTGGGCTCGCAAATCGTCATCGCCGTTTCGGTGATCGTGATCCTGCTGCTGGGGGTGTGGATATGGTAACTAATGTCACTAGTTTTGCTCGTTCGGGCCTTGCCGATTGGATGGTTCAACGAGTTTCTGCGGTCGTTCTCGCGGCTTACACGCTGTTTTTGCTGGGTTATGTAGTGCTTAACCCAGGCATGGGCTACGCCGAATGGCAGGGCCTGTTCTCCAATGACGCTGTACGCATCTTCAGTCTGCTGGCGCTGGTTGCGCTCTGCGCCCATGCATGGGTCGGCATGTGGACGATCTCCACTGACTACCTGACGCCGATGGCGCTGGGCAAGTCGGCGACTGCCGTGCGTTTTCTCTTCCAGGCCGCGTGTGGCATTGCCATCTTCGTGTTTCTCGCCTGGGGCGTGCAGATTCTTTGGGGTATCTGATTCATGACTAGCATTCGTACTCTTTCTTATGACGCCATCATCGTAGGTGGCGGCGGCGCGGGCATGCGCGCGGCCCTGCAGCTGGCCCAGGGTGGTCACAAGACCGCCGTGGTCACCAAGGTGTTCCCGACTCGTTCGCACACCGTCTCCGCCCAGGGTGGCATCACCTGCGCCATCGCCTCCGCCGACCCGAATGACGATTGGCGCTGGCACATGTACGACACCGTCAAGGGCTCCGACTATATCGGTGACCAAGACGCCATCGAGTACATGTGTTCCGTCGGCCCGGAAGCCGTGTTCGAGCTGGAGCACATGGGCCTGCCGTTCTCCCGTACCGAGCAGGGTCGCATCTATCAGCGCCCGTTCGGCGGTCAGTCCAAGGGTCCAGACAATCCGACCCAGGCTGCGCGTACCTGCGCTGCTGCCGACCGTACCGGTCATGCGCTGCTGCACACCCTGTACCAGGCCAACCTTAAGGCTGGCACCTCGTTCCTCAACGAGTGGTACGCGGTCGACCTGGTAAAGAACCAGGATGGCGCCGTGGTTGGCGTCATTGCCATCTGCCTGGAAACCGGCGAAACCGTCTATATCCGCTCCAAGGCCGTGGTTCTGGCCACTGGCGGTGCCGGTCGCATCTACGCCTCGACCACCAACGCCCTGATCAACACCGGTGACGGTATCGGCATGGCCCTGCGTGCCGGTGTACCGGTGCAGGACATCGAGATGTGGCAGTTCCACCCGACCGGTATCGCCGGCGCCGGCGTGCTGGTAACCGAGGGTTGCCGTGGTGAAGGTGGCTACCTGATCAACAAGCACGGCGAGCGCTTCATGGAGCGCTATGCACCGAACGCCAAGGACCTCGCCGGTCGCGACGTGGTCGCGCGCTCGATGGTCAAGGAAATCATCGCCGGTAACGGCTGTGGTCCGGAAGGCGATCATGTGATGCTGAAGCTCGATCACCTGGGCGAGGAGGTGCTGCACAGCCGCCTGCCGGGTATCTGTGAGCTGTCGAAGACCTTCGCCCATGTCGATCCGGTCGTCGCGCCGGTTCCGGTCGTGCCGACCTGCCACTACATGATGGGTGGCGTGGCCACCAATATTCATGGTCAGGCCATCACCCAGGATGCCAACGGCAACGACAAGATCATCGACGGTCTGTTCGCCGTGGGCGAAGTGGCTTGCGTATCTGTGCATGGCGCCAACCGCCTGGGCGGCAACTCGCTGCTCGACCTGGTGGTGTTTGGTCGGGCCGCCGGCCTGCACCTGGAGAAAGCGCTGAAAGAAGGTGTCGAAGTTCGTGGCGCCTCGCAGACCGACATCGAGCAATCGCTCAAGCGTCTGTCCGGGGTCAACGAGCGTACCACCGGCGAAGACGTGGCCCCGCTGCGTAAAGAGCTGCAGAACTGCATGCAGAACTACTTCGGTGTATTCCGTACCGGCGAATACATGCAGAAGGGCATCCAGCAGCTGGCCGACCTGCGCGAGCGCATCGCCAACGTCAAGATCGCGGACAAGAGCCAGGCGTTCAACACTGCACGTATCGAGGCCCTGGAGCTGCAAAACCTGCTCGAGGTGGCCGAGGCGACTGCGGTGGCTGCCGAGACCCGTAAGGAATCTCGTGGCGCCCATGCCCGCGAAGACTTCGAAGAGCGCGATGACGAGAACTGGCTGTGCCACTCCCTGTACTTCCCGGGAGAGAAGCGCGTGAGCAAGCGCGCCGTCAACTTCGCGCCGAAGACCGTGCCGGCGTTTGAACCCAAGGTTCGGACTTATTAAGGGTGGCTGATATGTTGCAAGTCAGTGTTTATCGCTACAACCCGGAGCAGGACGCTGCGCCGTTCATGCAGGACTTCCAGGTCGACACCGGCGGCAAGGACATCATGGTCCTCGACGTGTTGGCGTTGATCAAGGAGCAGGACGAGGGCTTTTCCTATCGTCGTTCCTGCCGTGAGGGCGTGTGCGGCTCCGATGGTATGAACATCAACGGCAAGAACGGTCTGGCCTGTATCACGCCGATTTCGGCCGCCGGCCTCAAGGGCGGCAAGCTGGTGATTCGCCCCTTGCCTGGCCTGCCGGTCATCCGTGACCTGGTCGTCGATATGAGCATCTTCTACAAGCAGTACGAGAAGGTGCAGCCGTTCCTGCAGAACGACACGCCGGCGCCGGCGATCGAGCGCCTGCAGTCGCCGGAAGAGCGCGAGAAGCTCGATGGTCTGTACGAGTGCATCCTCTGTGCCTGCTGCTCGACCAGCTGCCCGTCGTTCTGGTGGAACCCGGACAAGTTCCTCGGCCCTGCCGCGCTGCTGCAAGCCTATCGCTTCCTGGCTGACAGCCGCGACACCAAGACCGAAGAGCGTCTGGCTTCGCTGGACGATCCGTTCAGCGTGTTCCGTTGCCGCGGCATCATGAACTGCGTGAACGTCTGCCCGAAGGGTCTCAACCCGACCAAGGCGATCGGCCACGTACGCAATATGCTGCTGCAGAGCGGTACCTGATTCTCAGTTGTTCGCAAGACCCGTTACACCTGCGGCGCCGGCCTCAACCCGGCGCTGCAGTTTGAGCCAGAGCCACAGCTCACAAAGCCGTGGTTCTTATTTGAAAAAATGACGACCAGCAGGGGCATCCGGGCTGGTACCCGGACTATCTGCGGGATCCGTGGTGGCTTTACCGAAGTCGCTGCTTCAGGACTTCAAAAGCCAATGCGGTTTCCACGCCGGTGGTGTCCCCTTACTGAGGGTGACCAAGCATGCAAGAAAGCGTGATGCAGCGCATGTGGGACAGTGCCCACCTATCTGGTGGCAACGCTGCCTATGTGGAAGAGCTCTACGAGCTCTACCTGCACGATCCCAACGCTGTGCCAGAAGAGTGGCGCACCTACTTCCAGAAGTTGCCTAGCGACGGCAGCGCCGCTACAGACGTATCGCACTCGACGATTCGCGACCATTTCGTCCTGCTCGCCAAGAATCAGCGTCGCGCCCAACCGGTTTCCGCCGGCAGCGTGAGCAGCGAGCACGAAAAGAAGCAGGTCGAAGTGCTGCGGATGATTCAGGCCTACCGCATGCGTGGCCACCAGGCCGCCAAGCTGGACCCGCTTGGGCTCTGGCAGCGTCCGGTACCCGCTGATCTGGCGATCACTCACTATGGCCTGACCGACGCCGACCTGGACACCACCTTCCGCACCGGTGGTCTGTTCATCGGCAAGGAAGAGGCTACTCTGCGCGAAATTCGCGATGCTTTGCAGCAGACATATTGCCGCACCATCGGCGCCGAGTTCACCCACATCGTCGATTCCGAGCAGCGCAGCTGGTTCCAGCAGCGCCTGGAAAGCGTGCGCGGCCGTCCGCAGTTCTCCGCCGAGGTGCAGAGCCACCTGCTCGAGCGTCTGACTGCGGCCGAAGGTTTGGAGAAGTACCTGGGCACCAAGTACCCGGGCACCAAGCGTTTCGGCCTGGAAGGTGGCGAGAGCCTGATCCCGTTGCTCGATGAAGTGATCCAGCGTTCCGGCTCCTATGGCACCAAGGAAATCGTCATCGGCATGGCCCACCGTGGCCGCCTGAACGTACTGGTCAATACCTTTGGCAAGAACCCGCGCGAACTGTTCGACGAGTTCGAAGGCAAGAAGGTCGAGGGTCTCAGCTCGGGCGACGTGAAGTACCACCAGGGCTTCTCCTCCAACGTCATGACCGCCGGTGGCGAAGTCCACCTGGCGCTGGCGTTCAACCCGTCGCACCTGGAGATCGTCTCCCCGGTGGTCGAGGGCTCGGTGCGGGCGCGCCAGGACCGTCGTAGCGACGTGTCCGGCGACAAGGTACTGCCGATCTCGATCCACGGCGACGCCGCGTTCGCCGGTCAGGGCGTGGTCATGGAAACCTTCCAGATGTCGCAGACCCGCGGCTTCAAGACGGGCGGTACCATCCATATCGTGATCAACAACCAGGTCGGCTTCACCACCAGCCGTGCAGAAGACTCGCGCTCCACCGAGTACTGCACCGACGTGGCGAAGATGATCCAGGCGCCGATCTTCCATGTGAATGGCGATGACCCGGAGGCCGTGCTGTTCGTCACCCAGCTGGCCGTCGACTATCGCATGCAGTATAAGCGCGACGTGGTCATCGACCTGGTCTGCTACCGCCGCCGCGGCCACAACGAGGCCGACGAGCCGAGTGGCACCCAGCCGCTGATGTACCAGCAGATCTCCAAGCAGCGGACCACCCGCGAGCTGTACGCCGAGTCGCTGACCAACGCGGTCAGTCATTCCGCGGACGAGGTGCAGGCCAAGATCGATGACTACCGTACTGCGCTGGACAATGGCCAGCACGTGGTCAAGAGCCTGGTCAAGGAGCCGAACAAGGAGCTGTTCGTCGACTGGCGTCCGTACCTGGGCCATGCCTGGACCGCGCGTCACGACACGCGCTTCGACCTGAAGACCCTGCAGGACCTGTCCAACAAGCTGCTGGAAATCCCGGAAGGCTTCGTGGTCCAGCGTCAGGTCGCGAAGATTCTCGAGGATCGCCAGAAGATGGGCGCCGGTGCGCTGCCGATCAACTGGGGCTACGCCGAAACCATGGCTTACGCCACCCTGTTGTTCGAAGGCCATCCGATTCGCATGACCGGCCAGGACATCGGTCGCGGCACCTTCTCGCACCGCCACGCGGCGCTGCACAACCAGAAGGACGCCAGCACCTACCTGCCGCTGCAGAACCTCTACCAGGGTCAGCCGCGCTTCGACCTGTACGACTCCTTCCTCTCGGAAGAAGCGGTGCTGGCCTTCGAATACGGCTATGCCACCACCCAGCCCAACGCCTTGGTGATCTGGGAAGCGCAGTTCGGCGATTTCGCCAACGGTGCCCAGGTGGTATTCGACCAGTTCATTTCCAGTGGCGAGCACAAGTGGGGCCGACTCTGCGGCCTGACCATGCTGCTGCCGCACGGTTATGAAGGGCAGGGGCCGGAGCACTCGTCCGCGCGCCTGGAGCGCTTCCTGCAGTTGAGCGCCGAGCACAACATGCAAGTCTGCGTGCCGACCACTCCGGCGCAGATCTACCATCTGCTGCGCCGTCAGGTGATCCGCCCGCTGCGCAAGCCGTTGGTCGTATTGACGCCGAAGTCGCTGCTGCGCCACAAATTGGCCATCTCGACCTTGGAAGACCTGGCCGAAGGTTCGTTCCAGACGGTGATTCCGGAACTCGACACGCTGGATCCGAAGAAAGTCGAGCGCATGATCCTGTGCAGCGGCAAGGTCTACTACGACTTGCTGGAGAAGCGCCGGGCCGAAGAGCGCCAGGACATCGCCATCGTGCGTATCGAGCAGCTCTATCCGTTCCCGGAAGACGATCTGGCCGAGGTGCTGGCGCCGTACAAGAACCTCAAGCACATCGTCTGGTGTCAGGAAGAGCCGATGAACCAGGGCGCTTGGTACTGCAGTCAGCATCACATGCGCCGTGTCGCCACCGCGCACAAGAAGACGCTGTTCCTTGAGTACGCCGGTCGCGATGCCTCTGCTGCGCCGGCTTGCGGTTACGCCTCGATGCACGCCGAGCAGCAGGCAAAACTGCTGCAAGACGCTTTTACCGTTTAACGCCTTCGCCCGAAAGAGGCGGCCCACCACGGCCGCCTCGCTGAAGAAACCGAATTAAAGGAACCACACATAATGGCTATCGAGATCAAAGCGCCTACCTTTCCGGAGTCGGTTGCCGACGGCACCGTTGCGACCTGGCACAAGAAGCCTGGGGACGCGGTCAAGCGCGATGAGCTGATCGTTGACATCGAAACCGACAAGGTTGTGATGGAAGTGCTGGCCGAGGCCGATGGTGTCCTCGCCGAAATCGTCAAGAACGAAGGCGACACCGTGCTCAGCGGTGAGCTGCTGGGTAAATTGAACGAAGGCGCTGCCGCCGCGGCCCCGAGCAAGTCGGCCGCCGAAGCGCCGACCGCCCAGGAGTCCGCCCCGGCCGCCGGCGGCGACGAGCAGATCCTGTCCCCGGCCGCGCGCAAGCTGGCCGAAGAGAACGGCATCGACCCGAACAGCATCAGCGGTTCGGGCAAGGGTGGCCGGGTGACCAAGGAAGACGTGGTCGCCGCAGTCGAAGCGAAGAAGAAGGCCCCGGTTGCAGCGCCGGCCGCCAAGCCTGCCGCCCAGGCCGCCGCGCCGAAGCTGGAAGCCGGCGACCGCGTCGAGAAGCGCGTGCCGATGACTCGCCTGCGCGCCAAGGTCGCCGAGCGTCTGGTCGAGGCGCAGTCCTCCATGGCCATGCTGACCACGTTCAACGAAGTCAACATGAAGCCGATCATGGAGCTGCGCTCCAAGTACAAGGACCTGTTCGAGAAGAAGCACGACGGCGTGCGCCTGGGCTTCATGTCCTTCTTCGTCAAGGCCGCCACCGAGGCGCTGAAGCGTCAGCCGGGCGTGAACGCCTCGATCGACGGCAGCGACATCGTCTACCACGGCTACCAGGATATCGGCGTGGCCGTGTCCAGCGACCGTGGCCTGGTGGTTCCGGTGCTGCGCAACGCCGAGCACATGAGCCTGGCCGAGATCGAAGGCACCATCGCCGCGTTCGGCAAGAAGGCCAAAGACGGCAAGCTGACCATCGAAGACATGACCGGCGGCACCTTCACCATTTCCAACGGTGGGGTGTTCGGCTCGCTGCTGTCGACGCCGATCGTCAACCCGCCACAGACCGCGATCCTGGGCATGCACAAGATCCAGGAGCGGCCGATGGCGGTCAATGGCCAGGTGGTGATCCTGCCGATGATGTACCTGGCGCTGTCCTACGACCACCGCCTGATCGATGGTAAGGAAGCCGTGACCTTCCTGGTTACCATGAAAGACCTGCTGGAAGACCCGGCTCGTCTGTTGTTGGATATCTAATCCGTTTGTCCTGAGCGCGACGGCCCCCACAAGGGGCCGTTGTCTTCATCCGAGAAGGAATGAGTTATGACCCAGAAATTCGACGTGGTAGTCATCGGTGCCGGCCCTGGTGGCTATGTTGCAGCCATCAAAGCAGCCCAGCTCGGTCTGAAGACCGCCTGCATCGAGAAGTACCAGGATAAAGAGGGCAAGATCGCCCTCGGCGGTACTTGCCTGAACGTCGGTTGCATTCCGTCCAAGGCCCTGCTGGACAGCTCCTGGAAGTACCACGAGGCGAAGGAAGGCTTCGCCGTCCACGGCATCGAGGCCAAGGGCGTGAGCATCGACGTACCGGCGATGATCGGTCGTAAGAGCAACATCGTTAAGAATCTCACCGGCGGCGTCAGCACCCTGTTCAAGGCCAACGGTGTGACCCTGCTGGAAGGCCACGGCAAGCTGCTGGCCGGCAAGCAGGTCGAAGTCACCGCGCTGGACGGCACCACCCAGGTGGTCGAGGCGGCGAACGTGATCCTGGCTTCCGGCTCCAAGCCGGTAGACATCCCGCCGGCCCCAGTCGATCAGGACGTGATCGTCGACTCCACCGGCGCCCTGGAATTCCAGAGCGTACCGAAGAAGCTGGGCGTGATTGGCGCCGGCGTGATCGGCCTGGAGCTGGGCTCGGTATGGGCGCGTCTGGGCGCGGAAGTCACCGTGATCGAGGCGCTGGACAAGTTCCTCCCGGCGGCCGATGAGCAGATCGCCAAGGAAGCCATGAAGACCCTGACCAAGCAGGGTCTGAAGATCCGCCTGGGCGCTCGTGTGACTGGCTCCGAAGTGAAGAAGAAGCAGGTCACCGTGACCTTCACCGACGCCGACGGCGAGCAGCAGATGACCTTCGACAAGCTGATCGTCGCGGTCGGCCGTCGTCCGGTGACCACCGACCTGTTGGCTGCCGACAGCGGCGTCGACATGGACGAGCGTGGCTTCATCTACGTCGACGACCAGTGCGCCACCAGCGTGCCGGGCGTCTACGCCATCGGTGACGTGGTGCGCGGCGCGATGCTGGCGCACAAGGCCTCGGAAGAGGGCGTGATGGTCGCCGAGCGCATCGCCGGCCACAAGGCGCAGATGAACTATGATCTGATTCCGTCGGTCATCTATACCCACCCGGAGATCGCGTGGGTCGGCAAGACCGAGCAGCAGCTCAAGGGTGAGGGTGTTGAAGTCAAGGTCGGCACCTTCCCGTTCGCAGCCAGCGGCCGGGCCATGGCGGCCAACGACACCGGCGGTATGGTCAAGGTCATTGCCGACGCCAAGAGCGACCGCGTGCTGGGCGTCCACGTGATCGGCCCAAGCGCTGCCGAGCTGGTTCAGCAGGGCGCGATCGGCATGGAGTTCGGCACCAGTGCCGAAGACCTGGGCATGATGGTGTTCTCGCACCCGACCCTGTCCGAGGCGCTGCATGAAGCAGCCCTGGCAGTGAACGGCGGCGCCATTCACATCGCCAACCGCAAGAAGCGCTGAGTCACGGGCGTATCGTCGCCGCGTCAGCTGGCCCCCTCAAGGGTGGGCAGTCGACGCCGGCGACAGCAGGACAATAAGAACCACGGCGATCTGCCCGCGTCGGCCCAGGTTTGGCGCGGAACGTACGTCGGACTGCTCTCGATGGCAGTCACAGGTGGCGCGGCACCATAAGTGCAGCGCCGAATGCGCAATACCCAAACGAAGACGGTAGACAAGCATGAATCTCCATGAGTATCAGGGTAAGCAGCTGTTCGCTGAATACGGCCTGCCCGTATCCAAGGGCTTCGCCGTAGACACCCCGGAAGAAGCGGCAGCAGCCTGCGAGAAAATTGGTGGCAGTGAGTGGGTCGTTAAGGCTCAAGTGCATGCCGGTGGCCGCGGTAAAGCGGGCGGCGTGAAGCTGGTCAAGAGCAAGGAAGACGCCAAGGCCTTCGCCGCCAACTGGCTGGGCAAGCGCCTGGTGACCTACCAGACTGACGCCAACGGTCAGCCGGTCAGCAAGATCCTGGTCGAGTCCTGCACCGACATCGCCAAGGAACTATACCTGGGCGCGGTCGTCGATCGCTCCAGCCGTCGTATCGTGTTCATGGCTTCCACCGAAGGCGGCGTGGACATCGAGAAAGTGGCCCACGACACCCCTGAGAAGATCCTCAAGGCCACCATCGACCCGCTGGTCGGCGCTCAGCCGTTCCAGGGCCGCGAGCTGGCCTTCCAGCTGGGCCTGCAGGGCGACCAGATCAAGCAGTTCACCCACATCTTCGTTGGCCTGGCCAAGCTGTTCCAGGACTACGACCTGGCCCTGCTGGAAGTCAACCCGCTGGTGATCAAGGCCGATGGCAACCTGCATTGCCTGGACGCCAAGATCAACATCGACAGCAACGCCATGTACCGTCAGCCGAAGCTGCGCGCCATGCACGATCCGTCCCAGGACGATCCGCGTGAAGCCCACGCCGCCAAGTTCGAACTGAACTACGTGGCCCTGGAAGGCAACATCGGTTGCATGGTCAACGGCGCTGGCCTGGCCATGGGCACCATGGACATCGTCAACCTGCACGGCGGTCAGCCGGCCAACTTCCTCGACGTAGGCGGCGGCGCGACCAAAGAGCGCGTGACCGAAGCGTTCAAGATCATCCTCTCCGACGACAACGTCAAAGCTGTTCTGGTGAACATCTTCGGCGGCATCGTGCGCTGCGACATGATTGCCGAAGGCATCATCGGTGCAGTCAAAGAAGTCGGCGTCAAGATCCCGGTAGTGGTTCGCCTCGAAGGCAACAACGCCGAGCTGGGCGCCAAGGTCCTGGCGGAAAGTGGCCTGAACATCATCGCGGCAACCAGCCTGACCGACGCTGCTCAGCAAGTCGTCAAAGCTGCGGAGGGCAAGTAATGAGCGTCCTGATCAATAAAGACACCAAAGTAATCTGCCAGGGCTTCACTGGTTCGCAGGGTACTTTCCACTCCGAACAGGCCATCGCCTACGGCACCCAGATGGTTGGCGGCGTGACTCCGGGCAAGGGCGGCACCACCCACCTCGGCCTGCCGGTGTTCAACACCGTCAAGGAAGCGGTCGCCCAGACTGGCGCCACCGCCAGCGTGATCTACGTACCGGCTCCGTTCTGCAAGGACTCGATCCTCGAAGCGGCCATGGGCGGCATCAAGCTGATCGTCTGCATCACCGAAGGCATCGCGACCATCGACATGCTGGAAGCCAAGGTCAAGTGCGACGAACTGGGCGTGGTCCTGATCGGCCCGAACTGCCCAGGCGTGATCACTCCGGGCGAGTGCAAGATCGGCATCATGCCGGGTCACATCCACCTGCCGGGCAAGGTCGGTATCGTCTCGCGTTCCGGCACCCTGACCTATGAAGCCGTGAAGCAGACCACCGACGCCGGCTTCGGCCAGTCGACCTGCGTGGGCATCGGTGGCGACCCGATCCCGGGCTCGAACTTCATCGATATCCTCAAGCTGTTCCAGGAAGACCCGAAGACCGAAGCGATCGTGATGATCGGTGAAATCGGCGGTTCGGCCGAGGAAGAAGCCGCGGCCTTCATCAAGGCCAACGTGACCAAGCCGGTGGTGTCCTACATCGCTGGTGTTACCGCTCCGGCGGGCAAGCGCATGGGCCACGCCGGTGCGATCATCTCCGGCGGCAAGGGCACTGCGGACGAGAAGTTCGCCGCCCTGCAGGACGCGGGTGTGAAGACCGTGCGTTCGCTGGCCGATATCGGCAAGGCCCTGGCCGAGCTGACCGGTTGGGAAGTCAAGAAGGCCTGAGGCTGACTTGATCGACAAAAGGCCACCTTCGGGTGGCCTTTTGTTTTTTAGGCTCCTGCAGGTCGTTCTGCAGAAATCCGCCAGGCGGCAGGCGCTATAGACTCAAGCGATGGGCTACTGCAGCCGATAAGCCGCATAGGCGCGGATGTGGCGCCCATGGCCCTACTCCTGTCGCCTGAGGATGCCTGCTTATGCGTTGGTTTGCCGATCTGCGGATTGCCTACAAGATGGCCATAGTGCCGGCCGTGCTCTGCATCTTGCTGGTTGTGCTCGGCGTCGTTTCGTCGCTGTCGCTGCGCAGCATTGCCGATCGGGTCGGGGTGGTCACCCGCGACCTGGGGCCAAGCATGGACCAGGTGGCTCAGGTCACCGACAGCATGGCGCGCCTGCAACTGGCGCTGAGCCAATATGCCCGCAGCGGCGAGGCAAGCGCCGCACAGCAGTTCAACCAGCTCGATGCGCACCTCGCGCAGGCTCTGCAGCACGCCGGCGAGCGTCTGCAGGACCCGGCGCAGAGCCAATTGCTGGCGCAGATCGAAAGCCTGCGCGAGCAGTACAGCCGGTTGTTTCGTGAGCAACTGGTTCCCCTCAGCCAGCAGCGTCAGGCCCTGGTCAGCGGCGAGCTGAGTCAGCATGGGCCGGCGATCGAGAAGGTCCTGTCGGCGGTACTCGCCGATGCCCAGATGAGCTTCAATCTGGATGCAGTGTTCTATTCCAGCGCCGGCATGCGCAACCTGCTGCTCGGTAGCCAGTACCTGTACCAGTTCCTCCAGGAGAATCAGGCCGAGCAGGCCAAGGCCTTCGCCCGCGAGCTGGCCAATGCGCAGAGCATGATTGGGGTGCTGCGTGACCGCGGCGGCAGCGAGCGCCTGACCGCGCAGTTGAATCAGGCCCTGGCCAGCCTGGAGCTGTACAAGGCCGCCGCCGGCAAGGTCGTCGAGCTGATCGATGCGCGCAACGCGACCCTGGCGCAGATGGACCGTATCGACCCGCAGATCGCCGACCTGGCCAAGCGCTTGCAACAAAGCCTGATGGATGCCATGCAGCAAGCGGGTAGCGCCGCCGACAGCACCGTGTCGCAGGTCAGCCGCCTGCTCTGGGTGGTGGTACTGGCGGCGGTGATGTTCGGGGTGCTGGTGGCCTACGGCGTGGCATCCGCTTTGCTGCGCACGCTGCGCCAGATCAACCTGATGCTGCAGGATATGGCGGAAGGCGAGGGCGACCTGACCAAGCGCCTGCCCGTCCTCGGCAGGGATGACCTCGGTCAGCTGGCTGTCAGCTTCAATACCTTCGTCGAGAAGATTCGCGCTACCGTGGCCGAGGTCGCCCAGGCTGCCCGTACCCTGGAGGGCGCCGGCGAGGATCTGCAGGTAGCGGCGCAGCGGGCCCATCAGAACGTCGAGCTGCAGCGTCTGGAGAGTGCCCAGGTGGCCTCGGCCATGACCGAGATGGCCGCAAGCGCCCAGCAGATGGCGCACAGCGCCGCTCACGGGCAACGGTTGTCGGATGAAGCGCGTCGCGCCGCCGACGAGGGACTCGACCGGGTGCAGGGCAATCGGCAGGCCATGCACAGCCTGACGGACAAGGTCGGGCGGTTGGCCGAGGTGATCGAGGCGCTGAGCACCGACAGTGAGCGGATCGGCTCGGTGCTCGCGGTGATTCGCGCCATTGCCGAACAGACCAATCTGCTGGCCCTCAACGCCGCCATCGAGGCCGCGCGGGCCGGTGATCAGGGCCGCGGCTTCGCCGTGGTCGCCGACGAGGTGCGCAGCCTGGCGCAGCGCACCCAGGTCTCCACCGAAGAGATTCAGGTCATCATCCAGTCCCTGCAGAGTCGCAGCCAGTCGTCCATCGAGATGATGGGGGAGAGCCGACATGCGGTCGACCTGGCCCGCGACAGTGTCGAACAGGCCAGCACTTCGCTGCAGCGTATCACCGGGGCCGTGGACACCATCGACCAGAATATCCAGCAGATGGCCGAGGCGGCGACCGAGCAGGCCAGCGTGGCGGAGCAGGTGGGCGCAGGCGTGGTGCGTACCAACGGCATCAGCGAGGATACCCATGCCACGGTGGAGCAGACCCGCGCGGCGGCGCAGAGCATTCGCACGCTGGAGAATCGACTGAGCCGCCTGATCGAGCAGTTCCAGACCTGATCCCCCCAGCGCTGGCAACGCTGCTCGCTGGCAGGGTGCTTGCTCTTGGCGCACCCAAGACCAAAGCCTTATAGGAATGCGACATTGGCTTGCGACGGATCGACTTCGCGATCGGCGTCGGTCGCGTGCCCGTGGCCGTTGCATTAGGGTGCGCCGCCCCCCGGCCTCACAAGGGCCGGGTGGCGCGTCACAGCCCACGTCGACCAGACAGGCATCCTTCCCTTCACCACGGGGAACCTTTGCACCCCCTCAAGAATTCCTGCTTTGGTATTGCTTCTTCCATGAATGCGTTGAAAACACCCGATATTCTCGCTCTCGGCTTCATGACCTTTGCGCTGTTCCTCGGCGCGGGCAACATCATCTTCCCGCCCAGCGCCGGCATGGCCGCGGGAGAGAATCTCCACTCGGCCGCCCTCGGCTTTCTCCTCACCGCTGTGGGCTTGCCACTGCTGACCATCGTGGCCCTGGCCCGGGTCGGTGGGGGCATGGCCGAGCTGACGGCACCGTTGGGCCGCCGCGCCGGCGCCTGCTTCGCCGTTGCCGTGTACCTGGCCATTGGCCCGCTGTTCGCCACGCCACGCACCGCCGTGGTGTCGTTCGAAATGGGCGTAGCCCCGTTCACCGGTAACGACGGCACGCCGCTGCTGCTTTACACCCTGGCGTACTTCGCCGCCGTGCTGTTCCTCGCGCTGAACCCCGGACGCCTGGTGGACCGCATCGGCAAGTTCATCACCCCGGTACTGCTGGCGGGGCTGTTGGTGCTCGGCGGGGCGGCGCTCTTCGCCCCGGCCGGCGCTGTGGGGGAAACGACCGAGGCCTACCAGGCCGCGCCCTTCGTCCAGGGTTTCCTGCAGGGTTACCTGACCATGGATACCCTCGGCGCCCTGGTCTTCGGTATCGTCATCGCCATGGCGATCCGTGACCGCGGCGTGAGCGAGCGCGGGCTGATCACCCGCTACTCGGTGATCGCCGGCCTGATTGCCGCCCTGGGGCTGTCGCTGGTTTACCTGGCTCTGTTCTACCTCGGTGCGACCAGCCAGGGCATCGCCGGCGAGGCGCAGAACGGCGTGCAGATACTCACGGCCTACGTGCAGCACACATTCGGAACCACCGGCAGTCTGTTGCTCGCGCTGGTTATCACCCTGGCGTGCCTGACCACGGCGGTCGGTCTGCTGGCGGCCTGTGGCGAGTTCTTCAGCGAGCTGCTGCCGGTTTCCTACCGTGTGGTCGTGGTGACCTTCGGGCTGTTCAGCCTGGTGGTGGCCAACCAGGGGCTGACCCAGCTGATCAGCGTCTCGGTGCCGGTGCTGGTCGGTCTCTACCCGCTGGCCATCGTCCTGGTCGCCCTGAGCCTGCTCGATAGCCTGTGGTTGTCGTCGCGGCGGGTCTTCGTTCCGGTCATGTCGGTGACCCTGGTACTGGGTCTGTTCGACGGTATCGCCGCGGCAGGCTTCAAGCAGTGGGTGCCGGCGCTGATCGGCGAGCTGCCATTGGCCGAGCACGGGCTGGGCTGGCTGGTTCCAGTCCTCGTGACGCTGTTGCTGGTCACAGTGCTCGACCGCACGCTGGGGGCGCCACAGCGCGTCCCGGCCTGAGGCCAGGCGCCGATCTGTCGCGGGCCGCTTGCGGACCTGGGTAGGAATGAAAGACCCGGCCACTGCGCCGGGTCTGCCAAGTCGTCCCCCGTCAGCGGCCGCTTCCCCCGAGGTTGAAGTGGCGGACCTGCTGGCTCAGTTGTTCGGCGAGTTGCGCCAGGCTCTGGCTGGCTTCGGTGACCTGGGTCGAGCCTTCGGCATTGCCGCTGGCCAGGTCGCGGATCATCTGCACGCGCTGGCTGATGTCCTGGGCCACCGCAGCCTGCTGCTCGGCTGCGCTGGCGATCTGTACGGCCATTTCGTTGATCTCGCGATTGGCATCGCTGATGGTTTCCAGGGCATCTCCGGCCGCTAGTACCCGATTCGCCCCGGATTCGGCCTGCCCCTGGCTCTGGCTCATCGCCCCCGCCGCCTTCTGGGCACCGAGCTGTAGGCGTTCGATCATTTCCTGGATCTCCATGGTGGAGTCCTGGGTGCGCTTGGCCAGCGAGCGCACCTCGTCGGCGACCACGGCGAAGCCGCGGCCCTGATCGCCGGCCCGCGCCGCCTCAATGGCGGCATTGAGGGCGAGCAGGTTGGTCTGATCGGCGATGCTGCGAATCACATCGAGGATGCTACCGATGTCCGCCGTGTCCTGCGCCAGCGCCTGCACGGCCGCCGCCGCGGCGCCGATATCCCGGGACAGGGTCTGGCTCGACTCGACCATCTGCCCGACCAGTTGATGGCCGACATTGGCCGCCTGATCGGCGCGCTTCGCCGCTTCCGCGGTCTGGCTCGAGTGCCGGGCGACTTCCTGCACCGTGGCCGCCATCTCGGTCATGGCGGCGGCCACTTCGATGGTGTGCAGTTCCTGCTGCTTGAGGTTGTGCTGGGTCGAGGCGGTGGTGCTGGTCAGCTGCGAGGCGGACACGCTGAGCTGGCTGCTTGAGCTCAGTACATTGCTGACGATCTCCCGTAGTTTGCTCACCATCTGCCCGAACGAATGCGACAGAACGCCGAACTCTCCGCCGCCTTGGCCTTCGAGGTCGGTACCCAGCTCGCCGGCGGCGACTTTGCGGGCTTCGTCGCTCAGGCGCTGCAGGGCCGCGCCGACCTTGCGCCGTATCGCCAGGATGCCGACTGCGGAGATCAGGATCAGCAGGGCAACGACCAGGCTGACGGCCATCATGTAGCGCTCGCTGATATCACTGTACTTCGCCACGGCATCGCCGGTGCGGCGGTCGAGCAGGGCGTAGAAGGCATCGACCGGCTGCATGATCTTGGCCTTTTCCCGGTGATAGTCCGGGTCGTGCATCAGCCGACTGGCCAGTGCCAGATCGGGCTCACCTTGCCGCGTGAAGCCGCCCTGGCCATCGGCGAAGCGGCCCTTCACCGCGTTCATCGCTTGCGTCTCGATCAGTACCAGGGTGTCCGAATTGGCCTGGGCTTCTTCCAGCTTGTCCAGTTCGGCCTCGGTGAAACCCTGGCGCTGCATCAGCTCGAGCAACGGAACCCGCTGGCCATCTGGCCTCGGCGCGGGCTGGCCGGCGGCGATGAAGTCCCAGTACAGGCGCTCGTATTGCTGCGGGCGGGGCAGTTTGCCGTTGCGAATGTCCAGCACCTGCCAGTACTGCCGTTCGTAGGCCGGATCGCCGCTTACCGCATAGGTACGCGCCAGGCGGGTAAGGTCATCGGAACTCTGCCTCAGCTCGTCCGCCAGCAGGTAGGACTGATAGCGGTTGGCCTGGCTCGCGGTGAGTCGCGCCTGATTGCTGATCATCAGGTACACCAGAATCGCCAGCAGACCTGTGCAGAGGATGATGGCGGAGAAAATAAGGGAAAACAGGCGCTGTACGGACATGACGGCTCTCCTTAGCAGTCGAGGACTTGGACTTCCTGTCAGAGCGAGGCTGATATCGCTGGACGAAGCGGGGCTGGTCGCGGAATAAAAGCGCATCTCGCCAGTTCAACGACCCTTAGAGACTTGTTCAGGAATGGAGACTTTGCAAACCGTGCCGCACATTTCTGCCGTGCTCGACGGCCTGGGAGTGCCGTTGCAGAGACCTTACTTCGAAATAAGCATAAAGAGGCGATACTAATATTGGCTGGCTATAATCGCGGTTCCAAGTGGGGGACTTAATGAGCATTATCGATAACAACGCCTGGCAGCAGTTCCTGGCGATCATCTGGTTTTTGCTGTGCTGGGGGGCTACACCCGTTATGCCCAGGCCAAAGGGCTGACCACACCCTGCCTGGCGAGCGTCCTGCACCTGTACCGGGAGGACTGGATGCGCCGTATGTTGCTACGCGACAACCGCATCGCCGATGCCAATGTGATCGGCAATCTGGAGCGCAATGCCTCGTTCTTCGCTTCCAGCACCCTGATCATTCTCGCCGGCATTCTGACTGTACTCGGTGCGTCCGACCGCGCGGTTTCGCTGCTTGCCGATCTGCCTTTCGTACAAACGCCCAGCCGGGAGATGTCCGAGGTCAAGTTGCTGTGCCTGGCCGTGGTGTTCGTCTATGCCTTCTTCACCTTCAGCTGGTGCATGCGTCAGTACAACTTCGGCGCGGTGTTGGTGGGCTCGGCACCGATGGTCGGCGAGCGTCACGTCACCGAGCAGGAGCGCAACGCCTTCGCCGTGCGCACTGCGCGGGTGATTTCGATGGCAGCGAACCAGTTCAACCAGGGACTGCGCGCCTATTACTTCGGCATGGCGATCCTCGCCTGGTTCATCAACCCCTGGTTCTTCATGCTGGTGACCGGCGGGGTAGTAGTGGTGCTGTATCGTCGGGAGTTTCACTCTGACGTGCTGGAGGTGATGGTCTACACACAGACGCCGACACTCGAGTCGGCCAAGGAGAAAAGTGAATGAGTTTGCCCTTCTGGTGCGTCTTCATCAGTGCGCTGCTGATCTTCCTGGCCAAGGCGCCCGTCGCCAGGGCCATGCAGCAGGAGAGCGGCACCTATGACAACCGCCACCCACGCAGCCAGCAGGCGCGCCTCAAGGGATTCGGCGCGCGCGCCCTGGCCGCGCACCTGAACAGCTTCGAGGCGTTTCCGCTGTTTGCCGTCGGTGTGCTCATGGCCCATGTCACCGGCAGCCACGGCGTTCTGGTCGATGGCCTGGCGGTGACCTTCGTGGTCGCGCGGGTCCTGTACCTGCTGTGCTACTGGGCCGATCTTCACTGGCAGCGCAGCGTGGTATGGGCGGTGGGACTGCTCTGCAGCCTGATGCTGATGCTGACCCCGGCACTTTGAGGCCACCAGCACGAAAAAGGCCCGCAGATAGCGGGCCTTTGCGTGGCGTCACGGCGAACGGCTTACTGGCCGTCGACCGCTTCCTTGGCGGCTTCGCCTGCCTCCTTCATCGCCTCGGCGGCATCATCGGCGGCTTCCTCGATTTTCTCGCCGGTGGTTGGCTCGGTACCCATGATTTCGTCGGCCTTCTGTTCGGCCGCCTCGCTCATGGACTCGGCCGCGTCGGACAACGACTCCTTGGCGCTCTCCATCTTGCTTTCGGGGCTGTCCTCGCAGGCGGCGAGGGCGAGGGCGGCAGCGAGCAGCAGGGCGTAAGTAAAGGTCTTCTGCACGGTCGGTACTCCTTGTGGTGTTCGTGGTTGCAGGATTCAGCCTGGCATGGGCTGTTTGAACAACTGAACGCCAGCAAAGTTCCCCGGGGCGGCGGCAGGGTCCCACTCTTGCCTCGAGCGGCCCGGCTGCTTGGCACGCCATTAGGCGAAAATCATCGACTTCTCGATGGATTAGTCGAGTGTCGAGCATTATCGTGACGCCTATGTTTTCCGCCGGCCAGAGCGGGTGCGCTTCGTCACCCCCGTCGGCTGCGACTGCCCAGTAATCTAAGGACGTTTGAATGGATGCGTTGCTGATCCTCGGTGGCCTCTTGTTGATCCTGGCCGGCCTGGTCTGGCTGGTGATGCGCGCCTTCGGCACTAGCCTGCTGTGGGGCTGCGCCGCCTTGTTGCCGCCGCTGACCCTGTTGTTCGTGCTGCGCCATTGGCGACGCGCGCGCCAAGCCCTGGGCCTCAGCGCCCTGGGGTTCATTCCGCTGGTGGTCGGCCTGACGCTGCTCGCCAGTCAGGACAGTGAACGCATGGCGGCCATTCTCAGTCTGCGCTGGCTGGAGTCCGAGTCACGCCCCGCAAGCGAACTCAGTATCGAGCTGAATGGCGTGCTGAACGGTCAGCCATTCGCACCCCAGCACGGCGAACTGATCGATGGCGTGCTCAGGCTTCGCGAGGGCCAGGACTTTTTCGCCCACCGCGAGTTGTCGATTCGCCTGGTGCAGCGGGTTGGGGATGGGCTGCGCGTCGATGTGTTGCCCACGGACGAAGGTGTGTTGCCCGAGGTCGAACTCAGCTGGCTGCTGCCGGAGCAGGAGCTGCCCGAGGCCCGTCGCCTGAACCGTGGCTACAGCCTGCATCTGGACCTGCAACCGCAGCCGCCGAACAAGCTGGTCGGCGACTTCCACCTGGTACTGCCGGCGCGTTTCAAGACCACGCTGAGCGGCAAGGTAGAACTGTTCAGCGATGGCCTGCGTTACCGCGATGGCAAGGTCGACCGCCAAGTGGATTCCAGCGACACCCTGGCCTTCGTCATCGAGGACTATCTGCAGCGGCGCTTCGCCACTCGCCAGGTGCAGTTGCAGCCGCTGCCGCCCCAGGTATTGCCGGCGCAGAGCCTGGAACTGACGGTCGAGGCACGCATCGATGGCCAGGAGCAGCGTCTGCCCATCCTGTTGAGAAAAACCGATGTGCGCGGCTGGGCGGTGCAGGCGGATCAGTTTCCGCCTCTGCCGGAAGTGGCCCGCGAGCCGACCGACCTTCAGGCCAGTGCGCCTGCGGCGGCGCCTCAGCCCGAGAAGAAGGTCAGTCGCCCGCTGGATCGCCGCCTGCGCTTCAGCCTCGAGGGTTTGCTGCGCAGCCCCAGTCGCTACCAGAACCTGGCGATGCGCGTGGCCACCGAGCGTGGCAACACGGCAGAAGGGCGCTTCCAGGGCATCGATCAGCAGGGGCGCATCGTCCTGCAGCAGCGTCTCGGTGGCACCGGCCAGGCCAGTTTCCGCCTGCGCCCGGAGGAGGTCAGCCGTATCGAATTGCTCGAACCCTGATCGAGCAATCGGCTAAACACTTGAAATCCAAGTCGAAGCCCCCATCTGCATGACATCCGCCGCGCTGCGGCTTAGTCATCAATGTGGAGTTAGACGACCATGAGTGTGGAAACTCAAAAAGAAACCCTGGGCTTCCAGACCGAGGTGAAGCAACTGCTTCACCTGATGATCCATTCGCTGTATTCGAACAAGGAGATCTTCCTGCGTGAGCTGATCTCCAATGCGTCGGATGCGGTCGACAAGCTGCGGTTCGAGGCGCTGGCCAAGCCGGAGCTGCTCGAGGGCGGCGCCGAACTGAAGATCCGCGTCAGCTTCGACAAGGACGCCAGGACCGTCACCCTGGAAGACAACGGCATCGGCATGAGCCGCGACGAGGCGGTGACCCACCTCGGCACCATCGCCAAGTCCGGCACCTCCGACTTTCTGAAGAACCTGTCCGGTGACCAGAAGAAGGATTCGCACCTGATCGGCCAGTTCGGCGTCGGCTTCTACTCGGCCTTCATCGTCGCCGACAAGGTCGAGGTATTCACCCGTCGCGCCGGCCTGTCGGCCGCCGAAGGGGTGCACTGGGAATCCCATGGCGAGGGCGAGTTCAGCGTCGCCAGCATCGACAAGGCCGAGCGCGGCACCCGTATCGTCCTGCACCTGAAGAAGGGCGAGGAAGAGTTCGCCGACGGCTGGCGCCTGCGCAACATCATCAAGAAGTATTCCGACCACATCGCCCTGCCGATCGAGCTGCCGAAGGAGTTCCACGGCGAGGAGAAGGACAAGCCGGCCGAGCCTGAGTGGGAAACCGTCAACCGTGCCAGCGCCCTGTGGACCCGTCCGCGCACCGAGGTCAAGGATGAGGAATACCAGGAGTTCTACAAGCACGTCGCCCACGATTTCGAGAACCCGCTGTCCTGGAGCCACAACAAGGTCGAGGGCAAGCTGGAGTACACCTCGCTGCTCTACGTGCCGGGCCGTGCACCCTTCGACCTGTACCAGCGCGACGCCTCCAAGGGGCTCAAGCTCTACGTTCAGCGTGTGTTCATCATGGACCAGGCCGACGAGTTCCTGCCGCTGTACCTGCGCTTCATCAAGGGCGTGGTCGACTCCAATGACCTGTCGCTGAACATCTCCCGGGAGATCCTGCAGAAGGATCCGATCATCGATTCGATGAAGTCGGCGCTGACCAAACGTGTGCTGGACATGCTCGAGAAGCTGGCGAAGAACGAACCCGAGCAGTACAAGGCGTTCTGGAAGAACTTCGGCCAGGTGCTCAAGGAAGGCCCGGCGGAAGACTTCGCCAACAAGGAGAAGATCGCCGGCCTGCTGCGCTTCGCCTCCACCCATGAGGCCGGCGGCGAGCAGAGCGTATCCCTGGCCGATTACCTGGGCCGCATGAAGGAGGGCCAGGACAAGTTCTACTACCTGACCGGCGAATCCTACGCTCAGGTGAAGAACAGCCCGCACCTGGAAGTCTTCCGCAAGAAGGGTATCGAGGTGCTGCTGCTCACCGACCGCATCGACGAGTGGCTGATGAGCTACCTGACCGAGTTCGACGGCAAGCACTTCGTCGACGTGGCCCGCGGCAACCTGGACCTGGGCAAGCTGGACTCCGAAGAGGACAAGAAGGCCCAGGAAGAAGTCGCCAAGGCCAAGGAAGGACTGGTCGAGCGACTCAAGGCGGCCCTGGGCGAGCAGGTGGCCGAGGTGCGGGTGTCCCATCGCCTCACCGATTCGCCGGCGATCCTGGCGATCGGCGAGCAGGACCTGGGCCTGCAGATGCGCCAGATCCTCGAGGCCAGCGGGCAGAAGGTGCCGGAGTCCAAGCCGATCTTCGAGTTTAACCCGGGTCATCCGCTGATCGAGCGTCTGGATGCCGAGCCGGACGAGGACCGCTTCGGCGACCTCTCGCACATCCTCTTCGACCAGGCCGCGCTGGCGGCCGGCGACAGCCTGAAGGATCCGGCGGCCTATGTGCAGCGCCTGAACAAGCTGTTGGTCGAACTTTCGGCCTGACCAGCCTGCTGACGAAAGGAGCCCGCGCAAGCGGGCTTTTTTCTGGGCCGCGCTGCGCGACGCGCTACTGTTGATAGAGAGTCATGCAACAGGAGCAGGATCATGAGCAGATCACTGATGGCCCTTGGCTTGTGCGCGCTGGTGGGGGCGGTGCAGGCTGAAGTGGTGGTCAAACCGGTGCCCTACGAAATCGATGGGGTCGCCTTCGAGGGCCGCCTGGTCTATGACGATACGGTCAGCGGCACACGCCCGGGCTTGCTGATGGTGCCGGACTGGCTGGGTATGACGGCAAACTCGGAGAAACAGGCGGCGCTGGTTGCCGGCGACAAGTACGTGGTGTTCATGGCCGACATGTACGGCAAGGCGGTGCGTCCAAGCAATGCCGAGGAGGCCGGAGCCGCCGCTGGAGCGGTGCGCGCCGACCGGGCGCTGATGCGCAAGCGCGCTCAGGCGGCGCTCGAGGTTTTCAGGACCCAGGGTCGCGATACCGGGCTGGATACGGGCAGGCTGGGCGCCATCGGTTTCTGTTTCGGCGGCGGCACAGTGCTGGAACTGGCGCGCTCAGGGGCGCCGTTGCAGGGATTCGTGTCCTTCCACGGCAACCTGGATACGCCCAATCCGGCCGATGCGCAGAACATCAAGGCGCCGGTGCTGGTGCTGCACGGGGCCGAGGATCCCTCGGTGCCACCGGCCCAGGTCGGCGGCTTCATGGCCGAAATGAAGGCGGCGCAGGTCGACTGGCAACTGATCAGCTATGGCGGCGCGGTGCATTCGTTCACCAATCCCCAGGCCAACAATCCGGGGCGTAACCAATACCACCCGCAGGTAGCGGCACGGGCCTATCGCGCCATGAACGATCTGTTCGATGAGGTATTTGCCGCACCCTGAGCATGCCCGCCCTTCGCACTCTTGCTGGCCAACTGCTGGCCGCTCTCGGGGCGCTGCTCAGCCGGGCAGCTCGATGCGCGTAGTTTCCCCGGGAACCCGGGGCCAGTCGTGGTTCTTCCAGCGCTCGCGCGCGGCGTCGATCAGTGCCGGGTCGCTGGCGACGAAGTTCCAGACCATGCGCCGAGGGCCCAGTGGCGCGCCGCCAATCAGCACCAGGTGGCATTCGCTGCAGGCACTGAGGGTGAAAGGCGCGCCCTCGGGCAGCACCGCCATGCCGCGCAATGGCAGCGGCTGATCATCCAGCAGGGCTTCGCCGTCGATCAGGTAGAGTGCGCGTTCGCGGTGCTCGACCGGAATAGCCAGGCTGGCCCCGGCGGTCAGCTTCAGCTCGGCGTACAGGGTCGGCGAGCGCACCGGCACCGGCGATTCCAGGCAGAAGCCGCTGCCGGCGATCAGGCAGATATCCACCCCCAGGGCGCTGCTACGTGGCAGATGCTCGGCGATGTAATGGCCATAGCTCGCCGGCCCCTGCTCGTCGGCGCTGGGCAGCGCCAGCCACACTTGCAGACCGTGCAGGCGCGAGCCGCGCCGGCGCAGTGGCGGCGGAGTACGCTCGACGTGCGCGACCCCCTGTCCCGCATTCATCCAGCTAACCTCTCCCGGCATCACCAGCTGGTCCGAGCCGAGGCTGTCTTTGTGCTGCAGCTGCCCCTCGAGCAGGTAGGTGAGGGTGCAGAGGCCGATGTGCGGGTGTTGCCTGATGTCCAGGCCACTGCCGGCCGGATAGTCATGTTCCAGTATGTGGTCGAAGAATACGAAGGGGCCGACGCTACGGCACTGGGCCGAAGGCAGTGGGCGGAGGATCGGCTGGCCCTCGATCACCTCCTGGCGCGGGCGCAGCAGCAGCACTCGGCTCATTGCTGGGCCTCCGACATATCGCCGTGCAGCCTGTGCGGGCCGATGCCGACACGTTGCAGCTGGGTCTCTTCGTTGCTGATGCTGTTCATGCGTACTCCCGGTTCCGCAACCCCTTGGGCCTTACAGACCAGCAGCCTAGCCCATGTCGTCGGCGTCGGGATGCTGCTGAACTTGCCGGGCGCTGCGGCAGTCTATCTGCCCATAACAGGATGAGGATGCCGTATTGATCTTGCTGCGACTGACGCTCGCGCTGCTGTTGGGGGCGACCACGGCATGCGCCTTGGCCCGTGACTACCGCTACAGCGATGCACACCTGCACTACGTCGACTTCTTCCAGGAAAGCGCCGGAATGGACAAGTTGCTGGCGGCGATGGCCGCTGCCCAGGTTGAGCATGTCATGCTCGCCGGCATTCCGGTGGCGAAAAAGTGGCATGAAGACGAACCCAAGCGCCCGCGCTACTACGCCGGGGACGATGCCGGTGTGTACTGGTACAGCGCTACCGATACGCTGATTGCCCATGCCTACAAACAGTTGCCGGCTGAACAGCGCGAGCGGTTTCATCCGTTTCTGTCGGGCTTCAATCCCAACGACAAGAACGCCGATGCGCATATCCGCCGCATGCTCGAGCTGGACCCCGGCCTGTGGCAAGGCATCGGCGAGGTGTTCACCCGCCACGATGACCTTACCGCGCTGATGCAGGGCGATGTGCCGCGGGCCAACAACGAGGCGATGGCGCGGGTCTATCACCTGGCCGCCGAATACGATCTGCCGGTGTTGCTGCATGCCAACATCACTTCCAAACGCGAGCGTAACCCGCTGTATCTGGCGGAAATCGAAGAGCCGCTGCGCAACCACCCCCATGTACGTTTCATCTGGGCCCATGCCGGCACCAGCGCGGAAATTCACCGTCATCAAACCAAGCTGGATTTCCTCTTGCCGACTGTGCGGCGCATGCTGGAGGAGTACCCCAACCTGTATATCGACCTGTCTTGGAGCGTGCTCAAGCCGTACCTGCTGGATAAGCAGGGCAGGCCCGACCCCGAATGGGTGCAATTGGTCAGCCGCTATCCCGCGCGCTTCATGCTCGGCTCCGATGTGGTGGGCCGGTTCGACAGCCTGGGCGACTTTCTCCGCGGCTTCGACCCCTTTCTCGACGCCTTGCCGGAGGATGTGGCGCAGCGGGTGGCGCGCGACAACTTTCTGGCCGTGCTGCCGCGGCGAGTCAAGGCGGCAGCGCGCCGGTAGAGCCGTCATCAAGCTGTCACTCGGCTGTCATAGGCTCGCGCCATCTCGAACAAGGAGCGCGCGTTATGCAATACCCCCGATTCAGTGCACTGATCGCACTCATGCTGCTGGCAGGCTGGGTTCAGGCCGAGGTTCGCGTCGAAGGCGAGGTGGAACATGGCATCTTCGTCAGCGAGTATGAGGATTTCCAACCAGGCGAGCGGGTGCTGACTCGCCACCGGCAACCGATCGAGCGCAGCGAAGTGATACCGGCGAAGCTCGGTACCAAATTCGGCCTGCGCTACAGCCTCGCCGGCAAGACTGCAGGGGGCGCGCCATTGACCCTGTTGTATCTCACTCCTGGAGTGACGACCCCGGATGGAGCCCGCCACGACAAGTTCGTGGTGGTGCAGAAGCTGGTTCCGGAGGCCGCTCAGGACACCATGGCCTTCGAGTTCAGCGAGCCCTATGAGGTTGTCCCTGGAGAGTGGCATTTCCTGGTGTTCCAGGATGACCGCAAACTCGCCGAACAGCGATTTGTGGTGCGCTAGATACCAGGTTTATGAAAAGGCCGGCCTTTGCGTCGGCTTTTTTGTTGCTGGCATTGCTCGCTGTCCGGAAAAGCATGGTTGGTGCCATCGTTTCGCGCTCGGGAGCCGATGCTGGCGAAGCGGTAGGCAGGCGAGGGGGCGATTCGGGTCTTCTGGTTGCATCGCGGCGGATCGCCCCGGGAATTCTGGGCAGACCTACTAGACTGCACGGTTTCGGACCCCGACTACGCACGGAAATACCGATAAACGAGCGGAGCGCGGGCTTAAGGTTCTTTTCAGTGGGCCGATAAACAGCATGCGGTGGGCCAGTGCCCGCCAGGCAAGCATGATCGATCCTTGGCCCGCAGACGGCCATGCTATAGGAATACTCGAATGTCCCTGAGAAATCTCAATATCGCGCCGCGCTCTGCGCTGGGTTTCGGCTTGATTGGCCTGATTGTGCTGCTGTTGGGGGTGTTTGCCCTTGGTCAGATGTCCGCCATGCGCAAGGAAGCCAACGAGGTAGATCGAAACTGGCTGCCGAGCATTATTGCCCTGAGTGAGCTGAACCAGACCATCTTGCGTGTGCGGGTGCTGACTTACCGCCTGGCGGTGGTGACCGACAGCGGTTTGCTGCAGGAAACCCAGGCAAAGCTGGCTCAACTGCTGGACGATGTACGCACCCTGGATAACACCTTCGCCAAGTACCTGACCACGGCCGAAGAACGGGCCGCCTACCAGCGCTTCAAGGCGGAGCAGTCACAGTACCTGCAGTACCAGGGCGAAGTGGCTCGGCTGGTGTCGCAGGGCCAGCGCGAACAGGCCATGGTGGCGCTCAACGGTAATATCAACCTGCATGCCGACGGCATGACCAAGGCATTGGTCGAGCTGATGGGGATCAATCGCGACGAGGCGGGTGAAGCAGCCCAGCGCGCCGAATCGGCCTACGACCAGGCCTTCGACTGGGTGGTCATTACCATCATCGCCGCGGGCCTGCTGACTGCATTGCTGGCCACGCTGTTTACCCGCAGCATCGTCGCCCCTCTGGAACTTGCGGTCCGCGCGGCGGAGTACGTGGCTGCAGGCGATCTGACCAAGCCGATCGAGATCGAGGGAAGCGATGAGCCCGCGCGGTTGCTGCAGGCCTTGAAACGCATGCAGGGCAGCCTGCGCGACACCATTCAGCGTATCGCCGACTCCTCGAATCAACTGGCATCCGCGGCCGAAGAACTGAACGCGGTGACCGAAGACTCCACCCGTGGCCTGCACGCCCAGAGCAATGAAATCGAACAGGCCGCGACCGCGGTAAACGAAATGACCGTGGCGGTCGAGGAAGTGGCGCAGAACGCCGTGAGTACCTCCCAGGCGTCCGGCGAGTCCGACAAGACGGCCCGGCTCGGTCGCCAGCAGGTTCTGCAAACCGTCGACTCGATCAGCCAGTTGGCCGGCGATGTTACCCATACCGCCAGCCAGGTCGAACAGCTGGCAGGTAAAGTCCGGGGCATCAGCCAGGTACTGGATGTGATTCGATCGATTGCCGAGCAGACCAACCTGCTGGCGCTCAACGCGGCGATCGAGGCCGCCCGGGCGGGTGATGCCGGTCGCGGTTTCGCGGTGGTGGCCGATGAGGTGCGTGCCTTGGCCCATCGCACCCAGCAGTCGACCCAGGAGATCGAGCAGATGATCGGCGGCATTCAGCAGGGCACCGATCAGGCGGTCGATGCCATGCAGCAGAGCAATCAACGCGCGCGCTCGACCCTGGAGGTCGCTCAGTCGGCCGGCGAGGCGCTGGATCGGATTACCTCGTCGATTACCCAGATCAACGAGCGAAACCTGGTCATAGCCAGTGCCGCCGAAGAGCAGGCGCAGGTCGCGCGCGAAGTCGATCGCAACCTGGTGAACATTCGTGACCTGGCGCTGCAGACCTCAGCCGGCGCCAACCAGACCAGCGCGGCGAGCCAGGAGCTCTCGCGGCTGGCCGTCGACCTCAATGGCATGGTCGCACGCTTCACCGTATGAAGTGATGAACCATGAAAAACGGCGCCCTAGGGCGCCGTTTTCAATTGCGAGCAAGCAAGCTGCTTACTTGCCGGTCCAGCGCTTGAGCACCAGGGTGGCATTGGTGCCGCCGAAGCCGAAGCTGTTGCTCATGACGGTGTCGATCTTGGCGTTCTCCACGGTCTTGAGTTGAACCGGCAGGTCGGCGATCTCGGGATCAAGCTCCTCGATATTGGCCGAGCCGGCGATGAAGTTGCCTTCCATCATCAGCATGCAGTAGATCGCTTCCTGGACGCCGGCAGCACCCAGGGAGTGGCCGCTGAGGCTCTTGGTCGAGCTGATGGCCGGTGCCTTGTCGCCGAACACTTCACGTACGGCGCGGCTTTCCGCGACGTCGCCGACCGGAGTCGAGGTGCCGTGGGTGTTCAGGTAGTCGATCGGCGTGTCGACGGTGGCCAGGGCCTGCTGCATGCAACGTACCGCGCCTTCACCACTCGGCGCGACCATGTCGTAGCCGTCGGAGGTGGCGCCGTAGCCAACGATTTCCGCGTAGATCTTGGCGCCGCGCTTGAGCGCATGCTCCAGCTCCTCGACCACCACCATGCCGCCGCCGCCGGCGATGACGAAACCGTCACGCTTGGCGTCGTAGGCGCGAGAGGCCTTCTCCGGGCTCTCGTTGTACTGGGTGGAGAGGGCGCCCATGGCGTCGAACAGGAAGCTCTGGCTCCAGTGCTCTTCTTCGCCGCCGCCGGCGAAGACCATGTCCTGCTTGCCCAACTGGATCTGCTCCATGGCGGTGCCGATGCAATGGGCGCTGGTGGCGCAGGCCGAGGAGATCGAGTAGTTCACGCCCTTGATCTTGAAGGGGGTCGCCAGGCAGGCGGAAACGGTGCTGCCCATGGTACGCGGCACGCGATACGGGCCGACGCGCTTGACGCCCTTTTCGCGCAGGATGTCCATGGCTTCCATCTGGTTGAAGGTGGAGGCACCGCCGGAGCCGGCGACCAGGCCGACGCGCGGGTCGGAAATTTCTTCGGCGCTGAGGCCCGCGTCGGCGATGGCCTGCTGCATCGACAGGTAGGCGAATGCGGCAGCGTCGCCCATGAAGCGGTAGACCTTGCGGTCGATCAGCTCTTCCAGGTTCAGGTCGACGGAGCCGGACACCTGGCTGCGCAGGCCCTTCTCGGCGTATTCCGGATTGAAACGAATACCGCCACGGCCTGCACGCAGGTTGGCGGAGACGGTTTCTTTGTCATTGCCCAGGCAGGAAACGATGCCCAGACCGGTAATCACGACGCGACGCATGGAGAGAATCCTTTAGAAACTGTCGGTAGAGGTGAACAGGCCGACGCGCAAGCCTTCGGCACTGTAGATCTCGCGGCCATCGACACTGACGCTGCCATCGGCGATGGCCAGGATCAGCGAGCGGGTGATGGTGCGTTTGATCTGAATGTTATAGGTGACCTTCTTGGCGGTCGGCAGGACCTGGCCGAAGAACTTCACTTCGCCCGAGCCGAGGGCGCGGCCACGGCCGGGGTTGCCCTGCCAGCCGAGGAAGAAGCCGACCAGCTGCCACATGGCGTCGAGGCCCAGGCAGCCCGGCATCACCGGGTCGCCTTCGAAATGGCAACCGAAGAACCACAGGTCCGGGGTGATATCGAGCTCGGCGACGATTTCGCCCTTGCCGTACTTACCGCCCGTGTCGCTGATGTGAGTGATGCGATCGATCATCAGCATGTTCGGCGCGGGCAGTTGCGCATTACCTGGGCCGAACAGTTCGCCGCGGCTGCAGCGCAACAGATCTTCCCGGGTGAAGGCGTTTTGTTTGGTCATGCGAGCTCCTCAATAATCCCCACGCGCCAAGGCTGGGCAAGTCGTCCTGGCTGGCCGCGCACCGGTGTGCGCCTGCCAGCAGCCTAGTCATAGACTGTTGCGATGTGCGGAAAGTCACAGCGCGTCGAGTACAGTTGTACTCTGCTCCTGACTCCTTGTCACAGACGCCAAGCCTGCGCGCCGGTGACCGGGAGCCAATCGCAGTTTAACAGCCCTGGCCTGAGGCCGAAGCCTGAGCGGGCAGCCAGCGCTGCAAAATTCGCTGCAGGTCGGCCCGTTTGAAGGGTTTTGCCAGGTAATCGTCCATGCCACAGTCGAGGCATGCATCCCGGTCGCCCTGCAGGGCATTGGCGGTGAGGGCGATGATCGGCATGCTGCCGTGCCCGTCGAGCCGGCGAATCTGCCGAGTGGCTTCGTAGCCGTCCATGATCGGCAGGCGGCAGTCCATCAGAATCGCCGCGTAGCATTGTTGCTCGGCGCTGTGCACGGCCCGGGCGCCATCGCCGACCAGGTCGACCTCGTAGCCAAGGCTGCGCAGCATGGCTTCGATCACCGTCTGATTGACCGGGTTGTCCTCGACCAGCAGCACTTTCTGCCCCTGGCCATGCTGGCCCTCGAGCTCTGCGCTCGAGGTACGGGGCCGGGACTGCAGCGAGAAGGGCAGTGGCACCTCCAGAATGAAGGTCGAGCCCTGGCCCTCACGGCTTTCCGCGCGCAGGATGCCGCCCATGCGCTCGGCCAGGGTGCGCGCGATCGGCAGGCCGAGCCCGGTGCCGCCATAGCGTCGGGAAATGGAGCTGTCGGCTTGCTGGAAGGCGTCGAACATCTGTTCCAGGCGTTCTGCCGAGATGCCGATGCCACTGTCGTGCACCGCGCAGCTGAACCAGAGCACCTGGTTGTCCAGGGCCTGCCAGCGGGTTTCCAGGCGCACGCTGCCTTGTTCGGTGAACTTCAGCGCGTTGCCGATGAGGTTGACCAGGATCTGCCGGATGCGCGTCGGATCGCCCTGGACCTCGAGTTGCTCCAGTCCGTCCTGGGTATCCAGTTCGAGGCTCAGGCCGCGCTGCTGAGCGCCATGCTGGAACACCAGCGCCGAGCCCTGGATCAGTTCCAGCAGGTTGAAGGAAATGCACTCAAGCTCCAGGGCGCCGCGCTCGATGCGCGAGAAGTCGAGGATGTCGTTGATGACCTTGAGCAGGTGCTCGGTGGATTCGCTGGCCAGCGCGGCGTATTCCGCCTGTTCCCCCGTCAGCTCGGTGGTCTCCAGTAGCTGCAGCATGCCCAGCACGCCATTCATCGGGGTGCGCAGCTCATGGCTCATCATGGCCAGGAAGTCGGACTTGGCACGGTTGGCCAGCTCCGCCTCCTCGCGTGCCTTGACCAGCAGGGCCATGGCCTGCTCTTGCTCCTGGCTGGCGAGTTGCAGTTCGCCGGCCAGGTTGTTGATGTGCTGGGCCAGTACCCCCAGTTCGCCTGTCTCCAGTTCTGGCAGGCGGGTTTGATATTCGCCCGCCTGAATCGCCGTGACCGCCTTGCCCATGGCGCCCAGGGGCTTGGAAATGCGCCTCGCCAGTCGGCGCGCGAGAAGGAAGGTCAGCAGCAGGGCAAACAGCGCCAGGACCGCGGCCTTGAGCAGCAGAGCCTGCTGACGGTCATTGAGCGCATCGCCCGACATGCCCACCACGACGTAGCCGAGCTGGTTGTCGGGCAAGGTAGCCGTGAGCCCGGGGGGCTGCTGCGGGGCGGTGTCAGCCAGGCCGGCCTGTTGTAGCCGAATCGGCGCCTGGAAGACCTCCACCCGGGCGCTGGATTGCTCGAGGCCGCTGGGTTGTTCCACATAGACCAGGATGTTGTCGTCGCGGTCGCGCACCTCGAGGAAACGCACATGCGGAGTGCTGAGGGTGGCTTGCAGCAGCGTATCCAGTACCTGCAGATTGCCCGAAGCCACGCCGTACTCACTGGCTGGCGCCAGCTGATTGGCGATCAGCTGGCCGGTGTGGTTGAGCTCCAGGCGCAGGTCCTGGAGGCGCTCGAACGTAAAAAAGCCGGTCAGTAGCAGGGTCAGCAATAACGCCGGACCCACGCTGATCAATTGTGTGCGGGTATGAATGTCCCAGCCGCGACCCTTGCTCACGGGCTGTCTCCTTCAACCAATGAATGCTTAGGGCGGCGAGCTTCGGCGGCGCTTCTGGCCTGCGCGCCGGGCACTTGAGATTTCGTTGCCAGGCTGCCACTTGCCGAGCCACACCAGGCGCGCAGCCGGACGAGTCGGCTCGATCCGGCGCGCTTAGCGGCTGAATCATGCGCCCGAGGGCAGGAAACGCTTGGGAATCGGGCTGCCACGCAACGGCCTTGTTCGCGTCGAAAGTGCGCATGTTAACCGAGCTGAACGCCTTTGCCAGTCGCCTGGTGCATGTCGAACGAGATTTTTGGGGCACGGCGCATTGACCGTAAACGCGGCGAAAAGCTGGCCGGCCAACCTGTGCCCCGTATAATGCCTGCAGATTGCCACCCATGACCCACTACGGACTCGTTATGACTGAGCAGCACCCCATTGCCGTGCTCGGCGGCGGCAGCTTCGGCACCGCGCTGGCAAACCTGCTGGCGGAGAACGGCCGGCACGTCTTGCATTGGATGCGTGACCCAGAGCAGGTCGAGGCCATCCTGACCACCCGGGAGAACCCGCGTTACCTCAAAGGGGTCACGATTCACCCCGAGGTAGAGCCTCTCTGCGACCTCGCCGCGGCGCTCGGCGCCTGCCAGCTGGTCTTCGTGGCGCTGCCCTCCAGCGCCTTGCGTCAGGCCTTGCAGCCGGTGGCCGAGCAACTGGCCGGCAAGCTGTTGATCAGCACCACCAAGGGCATCGAAGCGCGCAGCTTCAAATTGATGAGCCAGATTCTCGAAGAGATCGCCCCACAGGCACGCATCGGCGTGCTGTCCGGGCCGAACCTGGCCAAGGAAGTGGCCGAGCACGCACTGACCGCGACGGTAATCGCCAGCGAGGACGAGGCGCTCTGCCAGCAGGTGCAGGCCGCCCTGCATGGCCGCACCTTCCGCGTCTACGCCAGCGGCGATCGTTTCGGCGTGGAGCTTGGCGGCGCCTTGAAGAATGTCTACGCCATCATGGCCGGCATGGCAGCGGCCCTGGGCATGGGCGAGAACACCAGGAGCATGCTGATCACCCGCGCCCTGGCGGAAATGACTCGTTTCGCCGTGCACCTGGGGGCCAACCCGATGACTTTCCTTGGCCTGGCCGGGGTGGGCGATCTGATCGTGACTTGCTCCTCGCCGAAGAGCCGCAACTACCAGGTCGGTTTCGCCCTGGGCGAAGGCCTCAGCCTGGACGATGCGGTTGAGCGCCTCGGCGAGGTGGCCGAGGGCGTCAACACGATCAAGGTGCTCAAGGCCAAGGCCGAGGAGTTGCAGGTGTACATGCCGCTGGTTGCCGGTCTGCATGCCATCCTGTTCGAGGGGCGTACGCTGGGGCAGGTGATCGAGCTGCTGATGCTGGCCGAGCCGAAGACCGACGTCGATTTCATTTCCACCACGGGCTTCTAGGCCCGCATTTCTCAGGGAGATTGCCATGAGCGAAGAGAGTAAAGAGCTGGAGCGCGAGTCCATCCTGTTGCGGATTCTCTGGATGGTGTTGTTCACCATTGTCTGGCAACTGGCCGAACTGGTGCTCGGGGCCGTGGTCCTGCTGCAGCTGGGCTACCGGCTGTTCTACGGCGCGCCGAGTGCCAGCCTGCTCGGCTTCGGCGACAGCCTCAGCCAGTATCTGGCGCAGATCGGCCGCTTCGGCACCTTCAACAGCGATGACAAGCCGTGGCCGTTCTCCGATTGGCCGACCCCGCGCGCCCCGCAGGGTGAGGCGCCGCATTCGGTGCCGCCGGCGCCACACCCGGCGCGCGACGAAGAACCGAAGCTGTGAGCGCGCGCCGATGAGGCTGTGGCTGCTGCGCCATGGCGAGGCCCAGCCCCAGGCCGCCAGCGATGCCGAGCGCGCCCTGACCGCCCGTGGCCGTGACGAGGTCACCCAGGTGGCGGTGCAGTTGCAGGCGCGCCCGCTGACGATGATCCTCGTCAGCCCATACGTGCGCGCCCAGCAGACGGCCGCCCTGGTGGTCGAAGCGCTGGCGTTCGGCGGGCCCGTACAAACGGTGCCGTGGCTGACCCCCGAAAGCGACCCTCGCGAGGTGCTGCGGCGCCTGGACAGGTACGAGAGCGGCGAACTGCTGCTGGTCAGCCATCAGCCGCTGGTCGGCGCACTGGCGGGGTTGATGATCCACGGTCATCGGCAGCAGCCGCTGGCCATGCACACCGCCAGCCTGGCCGAGCTGGACGGCGATCTGCTGGCTGCCGGAACCATGAGCCTGCTGGCGCTGGTGCACCCGCGGCACGGCTGAAGGCGCGCCGCGGCGATACATTTCTTAACTTGCGACTCCCGTTTTTGCGTGGAATAGTCCAACCAAGCAATTGCTTGGTTGGCTCCACAACAACAACGAAGGAGTGGCCCCATGGACGATGCGATCCGCTTGCCCCTCGCGCGGTTCTACCAGCGCGAGGCCCGTCATCCGCACAAGCCCTATCTGGTGCAGCCTCTGCCGGGCGGCCGGTTGCAGGAGCTGAGCTGGGCGGAGGTGGGCGAGCAGGCGCGGCGGGCCGCCAGCTGGCTGCGCAGTCGCGAGCTCGCTCAAGGCAGTCGTATCGCCATCCTCTCGAAGAACTGCGCGCACTGGATCGTCTGCGACCTGGCGATCTGGATGGCCGGGCACGTCTCGGTGCCGCTCTATCCCAATCTCACCGCCGACTCGGTGCGCCAGGTGCTGGCGCATGCCGAGGCGGCGCTGCTGTTCGTCGGCAAGCTGGACGACTGGCCGGGCATGGCGCCTGGCGTGCCGGAGGGGCTGGTCACGGTAGCGCTGCCGCTGCACGCCGAAGGCGAGTTCGCCTACCAGTGGGATGACCTGCAGCGTTGCGCGCCGATCCGTGACGACCCGCAGCCGGCAGCCGCTCGGCTCGCCACCATCATCTACACATCGGGCACCACCGGGGCGCCGAAGGGCGTGATGCACAGCTTCGGCAATCTCGGTTTCGCCGCCAGCCACGCGATCGAACTGTTCGCCGTCGGCGAGGCGGACCGGCTGCTGTCCTATCTGCCACTCAGTCATGTGGCCGAGCGCATGTTTGTCGAGCTGGCCTCTCTCTATGCCGGGCAGACGGTGTATTTCGCAGAGAGCCTGGATACCTTTCTCGTCGATATCCGGCGCGCCCGGCCCACGGTGATATTCGGTGTGCCGCGCATCTGGACCAAGTTGCAGATGGGGGTCTTCAACAGGACCTCGGCGAAACGGCTCGATCTGCTGCTGAAGCTGCCGCTGATCGGTCCTATGGTCGGCCGCAAGGTGCGCGCGGGGCTCGGGCTGGATGCGGTGCGCTACGCGCTGTCCGGCGCCGCGCCGGTGCCCGAGGCCTTGCTCGCCTGGTACCAGCGCCTGGGGCTGGAGGTCCTGGAAGTCTATGGCATGACCGAAAACTGCGGCTATTCCCATGTCTGTCGCCCCGGCTGCTACCGCGCAGGCTGGATCGGCCAGAGCAACCCCGGTGTCGAGGTGCGCGTGGCCGCGGAGGGTGAAGTGCAGGTGCGCAGCGGCGCCACCATGCAGGGCTATTACAAGGAGCCGGAGAAGACCGCCGAGGTGCTGACTGCCGACGGTTTTCTGCGCACCGGCGACAAGGGCGAGCAGGATGCGTACGGCAACCTGCGCCTGACCGGGCGGATCAAGGAGATCTTCAAGACCAGCAAGGGTAAGTACGTCGCCCCGGCGCCCATCGAGAACCGCCTGGCCGTGCACTCGCGCATCGAGCAGGTGTGCGTGGTGGGCGATGGCCTGCCCCAGCCGTTGGCCCTGTGCGTGCTCTCCGAGGCTGGCCGCCAGGAGGCGGCCAACGGCGCCAGGGGCACCCTGGAGAACAGCCTCCAGGCGCTGCTCGAGGAGGTCAATGGCAGCCTCGACCAGCATGAGCGGCTGCAGGGACTGGTGCTGGTCAAGGACGCCTGGTCCGTGGACAACGGCTTTCTCACGCCGACCTTGAAGATAAAGCGCGGCGCCGTCGAGGGCGCCTATGCGACGCAATTTGTCGAGTGGGGTGGGCGCGACGAGCGGGTAGTGTGGCAGCAGTGAGGCACACCCGGCAGGTAGCGCCGGAAGCGTCCGCAGGGTTCGTCCCGGGCGCGCTTCAGTTCCCTGTGGTGAACAATTGAGCACGCGCCGGCGCGGGGAGGGCGCTGTCGCCGAGCGCGGTGGCCGGCCTCCCTTGAAGTTTGACCGGAGTGTCGCCGTTCACTGGCTGATTTGTCGTTGCCGTTACCGCCGCGCTGCCGGACAATTTCCCCGTCTACCTGCAGAAGCCTGCCGCCATGCCCCAACCCGTATTCTTCGCCCATGCCAACGGTTTCCCTTCGGCCACCTACGGCAAGCTGTTCGCCGCACTCGCGCCGGACTACGAGGTCCGGCACCTGGAGCAGCACGGGCATGACCCACGCTTCCCGGTCAATGACAACTGGAGCAACCTGGTCGACGAGTTGATCCATCACCTCGAGGCGAGCGGTTCGCCGGCCTGGGGCGTGGGCCATTCGCTCGGCGGGGTGCTGCATTACCACGCCGCGCTGCAGCGTCCGGATCTCTATCGCGGGGTGGTGATGCTCGATTCGCCGTTGCTGACTCGCGCCGACCAGGTCGTCATTCGCGCGGCCAAGCGCTTCGGCTTCATCG
This sequence comes from Pseudomonas sp. LPB0260, assembly GCF_013388395.1. Taxonomy (NCBI): domain Bacteria; kingdom Pseudomonadati; phylum Pseudomonadota; class Gammaproteobacteria; order Pseudomonadales; family Pseudomonadaceae; genus Pseudomonas; species Pseudomonas sp. LPB0260. Next base: position 3,507,777 of record NZ_CP058247.1, read on the forward strand.
ATCGCATCACCCCGGCCGGACGAACCCTGGGGCGCCGCGAAGAGTTCGCCGACCTCGACGAGGCGCGCGGCTACTTCGCCGGAAAGTCGCTGTTTCGCAGCTTCGATCCGGAATGCCTGGATGCCTATGTGCGCCATGGCCTGCACGGCAACGGCGACAAGCTGCGCCTGCGCTTCGATCCAGCCACCGAGATCAGCATCTATCGCAGCGTGCCGCACACCAGCCCTGGGCGAGCGCAGCAGATGCAGGTACCGCTGGCGATGGTGCGCGGCCGTCACAGTCGCGTAGTGCTGCCGCATCACGCGCGGCTGGTGCGGCGGATGCCAAAGGGCGAGCAACTGACCCTGCCCGGCGGGCATATGTTTCCCCTGGAGCGCCCCCAGGAGACAGCAGCGTTGCTCAGGTCACTGTTCGCACGCTGGGCCGGCGAGACTTGCCGGGAGCAGTCGGCATGAGCCCGGCATTCGAGGAAGTGCGCCTGCGCCTGCCGCATATCGAACTCGCCGCGCACCTGTACGGCCCCGCGGACGGTCTGCCGGTCATCGCCCTGCATGGCTGGTTGGACAACGCCGCCAGCTTTGCCCGCCTGGCGCCCAAACTGTCGGGGCTGCGCATCGTCGCCCTGGACTTCGCCGGGCACGGCCACTCCGATCATCGTCCCGCAGGCGCCAGCTACGCGATCTGGGACTACGTGCAGGATGTCCTGGAGGTTGCCGAGCAGTTCGGCTGGCAGCGCTTCTCCCTGCTCGGCCACTCCATGGGGGCGATCGTCTCGGTGCTGCTGGCTGGTGCATTGCCGGAGCGGGTCGAGCGTCTGGCCTTGATCGACGGCCTGATTCCCTACACCGGCGAGGCCGAGGACGCGCCCCAGCGCCTGGGAGAGGCGCTCAAGGCGCAGATGGCCCTGACCGGAAAGCGCAAGCCGGTCTATGCCGAGTTCTCCCGCGCGGTGGAGGCGCGCATGCGCGGGGTGGGCGCGGTCAGTCGTGAGGCCGCCGAGCTGCTGGCGCAACGTGGCTTGATGCCGGTGCCCGGTGGCTATACTTGGCGTACCGATAGCCGCCTGACCTTGCCCTCGCCGCTGCGCCTGACTCGAGCCCACGTCATGGCGTTCATCCAGCGCCTGCAGTGCCCGGTCAATCTGGTGCTGGCGGAGCAGGGCCTGTTGGCGGCACATCCGCAGCTCGCCGAGCTGCTGGGCGAACGGCCCATCACCCTGAGCCGGTTGCCGGGTGGACATCACTTGCACCTGGATGACGAGGAGGGCGCAGCCCTCGTAGCAGACTGTTTCAAAGGATTCTTGCGCTCGCCTTGACTTGCCGAAGGCAACTGGGGAAAGGTGTGGCCGATTGCCATGGAGATTCGCATGATCGACCTTTACACCGCTGCCACCCCCAATGGCCACAAAGTGTCCATCGCCCTGGAGGAGCTGCAGCTGCCCTACAGTGTGCACACACTGAGTTTCGACAAGCGGGAACAGAAAGCCCCCGAGTTTCTCAAGATCAACCCCAATGGCCGCATCCCGGCCATCGTCGACCGTGGCAATGACGATTTCGCCGTATTCGAGTCCGGGGCGATCCTCGTCTACCTGGCCGAGCGCAGCGGACAGCTGCTACCCCAGGACGCCAAGGGACGCTCCGTCGTACTGCAGTGGCTGATGTTCCAGATGGGCGGCATCGGCCCGATGCAAGGGCAGGCGAACGTGTTCTTCCGTTATTTTCCTGAGAAGCTGCGAGGCGCCATCGACCGCTATCAACACGAGACCCGGCGACTCTACGAGGTGCTCGATGGCCGCCTGGGCGAGGCCGAGTTCTTGGCCGGCGACTACAGCATCGCCGACATCGCCAGCTTTCCCTGGGTGCGTAGCCATGAGTGGTCGGGGGTATCGGTCGAAGGCCTGCCCCACCTGCAGCGCTGGCTCACGGCGCTGGAAAACCGGCCGGCGGTGCAGCGCGGCCTGCTGGTGCCGCGCCGCGACCTCGATGAGGCCGCCACCGTGAAATCCGCCCAGTCGATGCTGATCCGATGAGGGCGGCCATGCGCAGTCTCAGTTTGCTCGCCGCGCTCTTGGTCAGCATGCCGGCTTGGGCGGCAGATCCGCCCGGCAGTCGTGATCTGGAGGTCCTGCCGCGCTTTCCCGGCGCGCGGATCGTCGCCTTCGCCGAGACCGGCGAGGAGGAACGGGTCTACCCGCAAGGGGCAATCCGTCGCATCAGTGGCAAGTTGCGCTACGAGCAGGAGGTACAGGCCAAGGGCCAGCTCACCTCGGTGACCTACGAGCTGCCCCGCACCCATACCGCCGACGAGGTGTTCACCGCCGCCCGTGAAGCCCTGCAGGCTCAGGACGCCGAATTGCTCTACTGGTGCCAGGGGCGCGAGTGCGGTGCGAGCAACCTCTGGGCCAATGCGGTGTTCGGTCGCGCCAAGCTGTATGGCTCCGACGATCAGCAGGCCTATGTGCTGATGCGCCTGGCCGAACCGCGTCAGGACAGTCTTGTCGCGCTCTACAGCATTACTCGGGGCAATCGCCGTGCCTACCTGCACGCCGAGTTGCTGAGCGCGGATGCAGGGCTGGCCGAGGTGCTCCCAACCCCCGCGACCCTGTTGCGTCAGTTGCGCAGCAGCGGCGAGCTGCGCCTGGCCCGGCAGGCCGAGCCGAGCCCGGCCTGGTCCCGTCTGCTGGCGCGCAGCCTCAACCTCGACAGCACCTTGCGGGTCAGCCTGAGCGGCGCCCAGGCCGAAGCCTGGCGCGAGGCCCTGGTCGAGCAGCGGGTGCGCGCGGCGCGCCTGGAACTCGGCGACGGCGAGGTGCCCGGGCTGCGCATCACCGTGCTGCGCTAGGGCGCAGGCTTGAGCGCGCCGGCTTGCCGGCGCCCGAGCCTGCCGGCATGCTCTCTCCTTTAGCCGTCCAGCGCTGCCTAGGCCCGCGTCGGGCGGCGTCCTTCGATTGCTTGCGGAGCCTCGCGAATGCTCAATAACGACCGCCTGCTGGTGCAGATCCTGCTCCTCGGGCTTCTCGGCGCCAGCCTGTGGGTGCTCGCCCCGTTCTGGTCGGCGCTGTTCTGGGCGGCGGTGCTGGCCTTTGCCAGTTGGCCGCTGATGCGCCTGCTGACCCACTGGCTGAAAGGCCGGCAGGCCGCGGCGGCCGGCTTGCTGACGTTCGGCTGGGTGGTCCTGGTGGCCGTGCCTCTGATACTGCTGGGTTTCAACCTGGCCGACCACGTGCGTGACGCCACCGCCCTGATCAAGGGGCTGCAGGTCGAAGGCCTGCCGCCGCCTCCCGGCTGGCTGGGCGGCTTGCCGCTGGTGGGGGAGGCGCTGCTGTCGGCCTGGCAGACCGTCGATCAGCAGGGCTCGGCGTTCTTCGCCACCCTGCGGCCTTACCTCGGCCAGGTCGGCAACTGGCTGCTGGCGCGCAGCGCGCAGATCGGCGCTGGCGTGCTGGAGCTGGCCCTGAGCCTGCTGCTGGTGTTCTTCTTCTACCGCGATGGCCCGCGCCTGGCGGCCTTCGTCCACAGCCTGCTCGACCGCCTGATCGGTGTGCGCGCGGATCACTACCTGGAGCTGGTCGCGGGAACGGTGCAGCGGGTGGTCAACGGGGTCATCGGCACCGCGGCCGCCCAGAGCCTGCTGGCGATGATCGGCTTCTACATCGCCGGCGTGCCCGGGGCGCTGCTGCTGGGCATCGTCACCTTCGTCCTCAGCCTGATCCCGATGGGCCCGCCGCTGGTCTGGGTGCCCGCAACGGCCTGGCTGGCCAGCCAGGGCGACTATGGTTTCGCGATTTTCCTCGGCATCTGGGGCTTCTTCGTGATCAGCGGCGTGGACAATATCCTCAAACCCTACCTGATCAGCCGCGGCGGCAATCTGCCGCTGGTGGTGGTGCTGCTGGGCGTGTTCGGCGGCATCCTCGCCTTCGGCTTCATGGGCCTGTTTCTCGGCCCGACGGTGCTGGCCGTGGCCTACAGCCTGCTCAGCGACTGGGTGGCGAACAAGGCGCCGCCGCCTGGCGAGGGGCCGCCGGCCGGTCTCAACCTCTAGCGCCAGTGCATGGCGCGCGGCGCATCCGTTCGACGGTGCGCCGCGCCCTCAGTTGTCGCCGCGTTCGTACTTGTCCAGCGCCTCGCGGGCGATCATCTGCCCGAGCATGACCAGCTCCGGGGCCTTGTAGAACTCGAAGAAGCGGCAGGCGCGGCGGGGTACGTTGATCAGGATGTCCGGCGGGTAGCCGGCGATCTTGTACTGCGCCAGGGAGGTCTGCATCACCTCGAAACTCTGGTTGATCAACTCCAGCAGGGACGCCGGTCCGCTCATGTCGGCGACCCGCGAGCCGCTGGCGGACTTGGTCGCGGCGGCGCTTTCCGGCTCTTCGGCGGGTTTCCGGGGCGCGTCCGGACTGACGGCCGCGGCGCTCTGCGGGTCGTCCAGCAGCAGCAGCTCATCGCCGTCCTCGCCATCCTTGCGGCGGAAGGAGGGCAGGCGTGAGCCCAGCGAGGTCATCATCTGGTCGAAGCGGCCCTTGAGCGCCAGTGGCCGTTCGATGACCGGCAGTTCGTAGTGCTTCTGGTTGGTCGAGTTGAGGTTGACCGCGACGATCAGGTCGCAATGGCTGGACACCACCGGCACGATCGGCAGCGGGTTGAGCAGGCCGCCGTCGACCAGCATGCGCTTGCCCTGGACCACCGGAGTGAAGAGGCTGGGAATCGCCGCCGAGGCACGCATAGCCTGGTGCAGGCAGCCCTCCTGGAACCAGATCTCCTGCTGATTGGTCAGGTCGGTGGCCACCGCGGTGAAGGGGATCGGCAATTCCTCGATATTGATCTCGCCGACGATATCCCGGATCTGGCCGAAGACCCTTTCGCCGCGAATCGCGCCGAGGCGGAAGCTGACATCGAGCAGGCGCAGCACGTCCAGGTAGTCCAGGCTCTGGGTCCATTCGCGATATTCCTTGAGCTTGCCGGCCGCGTAGATGCCGCCGACCACGGCGCCCATGGAGCAGCCGGCGATGCAGGCGATCTCGTAGCCGCGCGCTTCCAGTTCCTCGATCACCCCGATGTGCGCGTAACCCCGCGCACCACCGGCCCCCAACACCAGCGCTACTCGCTTAGTCATCTCGCTCCCCCCGTAACGCTTTGTTTTATCAACATACTCGCGCCAATCGTCGCCGCCAAGGTGGCATTTGCTAGAATGCCGCCGCCTGTCGACCCGATTAGTGAGATGTGATGAGCGCGCCCATTCGTTTGACCCAGTACAGCCACGGTGCCGGCTGCGGCTGCAAGATTTCCCCCAAGGTCCTGGAAGTGATACTCGCCGGCAGCGGCGCGCAGAACCTCGATCCGCGCCTCTGGGTCGGCAATGCCTCGCGTGACGATGCCGCGGTGTACGCCATCGACGAGGAGCGCGGCGTGGTCTCCACCACCGACTTCTTCATGCCGATCGTCGACGATCCCTATGATTTCGGCCGGATCGCCGCGACCAACGCGATCAGCGACATCTATGCCATGGGCGGCGACCCGCTGATGGCCATCGCCATCCTCGGCTGGCCGGTCAACGTGCTGGCCCCGGAAGTGGCCCGTGAGGTGATCCGCGGCGGGCGCGCGGTGTGCGACGAGGCGGGCATCCCCCTGGCCGGCGGCCATTCGATCGATGCGCCGGAGCCGATCTTCGGCCTGGCGGTCACCGGCCTGGTGCAGAAGGCGCACATGAAGCGCAACGACACCGCCCGCGCCGGCTGCAAGTTGTACCTGAGCAAGCCGCTGGGCATCGGCATCCTCACCACGGCGGAGAAGAAGGCCAAGCTGCGCGCCGAGGACGTCGGCCTGGCGCGCGACTGGATGTGCACCCTGAACAAGCCAGGCAGCCGGTTCGGCAAGCTCGTCGGCGTCAGCGCCATGACCGACGTCACCGGCTTTGGCCTGCTCGGCCACCTGGTCGAGATGGCCGACGGCAGTGGCCTGACCGCGCGCATCGAGTTCGCCAAGGTGCCGCGCCTGGAGGGCGTCGACTACTACCTGGAGCAAGGCTGCGTGCCCGGCGGCACCCTGCGCAACTTCGACAGCTACGGCGACAAGATCGCGCCGATGGCCGAGCCGCACAAACTGCTGCTGTGCGACCCGCAGACCAGTGGCGGCCTGCTGATCGCGGTCACGCCCGAGGGCGAGGCGGAGTTTCGCGCGGTCGCCGCAGAGCTGGGCCTGGCGCTGGAGCCGATCGGCGAGTTGCTCGAGCGCCAGCAGCACGCGGTCGAGGTGCTGTGATGCGTGACAATACCAGCGACTATCGCCAGCTGTTTCTCGATGGGACGCCGATGATGGACGCCCGGGCGCCGGTGGAGTTCGCCAAGGGCGCGTTCCCCGGGGTGGTCAATCTGCCGCTGATGGACGATGTCGAGCGGCAGAAGGTCGGTACCTGCTACAAGCAGCAGGGCCAGAATGCGGCCATCGAACTGGGCCACCAGCTGGTCAGCGGCTCGCTCAAGGCCGAGCGCGTCGCCGCCTGGGCGGCCTTCGCCACGGCCAATCCGAACGGCTATCTGTACTGCTTTCGTGGCGGCCTGCGCTCGCAGATCGTCCAGCAATGGCTCAAGAGCGAGGCGGGCATCGACTACCCGCGGGTAATCGGCGGCTACAAGGCGATGCGCAGTTTTCTCATCGGTACCACCGAACAGGCGCTGGCCGAGTGCCAGTTCGTCCTGGTCGGCGGCATGACCGGCACCGGCAAGACCGAGGTGATCGCCCAGCTGGACAACAGCCTCGATCTGGAAGGCCACGCCAACCACCGGGGCTCAAGTTTCGGCAAGCGCGCCACCGGGCAGCCGGGGCAGATCGATTTCGAGAACGCGCTGGCCATCGACATCCTGCGCAAGCGCGCGGCGGGCCGGCAGCAGTTCGTCCTCGAGGACGAGGGACGGCTGATCGGCCGTTGCTCGCTGCCGCTGGAGCTGTACCAGGGCATGCAGGACTTTCCGCTGGTGTGGCTGGAGGACAGCCTGGCCGGGCGTACCGAACGCATCCTCAAGGACTACGTGACCGACCTGTGCGCCGAGTTCGTCGCCCAGTTAGGCCCTGAGGCCGGCTTCACGGCCTTCGCCGAGCGCCTGCAGCAGAGCCTGGCGAATATCCTCAAGCGTCTGGGCGGCGAGCGTTACCAGCGTCTGGCGGCGATCATGGATCAGGCCCTGGTGGAGCAGCAGCGCAGTGGCGCGGTCGACCTGCACCGTGGCTGGATCGAGGCGCTGCTGGTGGAGTACTACGACCCGATGTATGCATACCAGCGTGAAAACAAGGCCGGGCGCATCGAGTTCGTCGGCGAGCAGGCGGCGGTGCTGGAGTATCTGCGGCAACGGGCCAATCCGTAGGGCAGGGCACTTTTGCCGCAGCTTGCCGTCATAATCGAATCAATTGCGTCGTGATCGTTTTCGTCTAAGGGAGTCTGCGAAATGAAAGCCTGGATCTGTTTACCGATGATTGCCCTGGTACTGGCCGGTTGCGCCGGCAAGACCGCCTATCGCGACAGCTGCGCCAGTCAGCTGGACGCCGCCTGGCGTGAGCTGGACCTGGCCAAGGCCGAAGGCTTTGCCGGGACCGTCAGTTACTCCAAGGCCCTGTCGCTGCTGACCGCGGCCAAGACCCAGCAGCAGTTCGAGGCCTACGAAGGCTGTACCAGCAAGTCGGAACGGGCGCGCTTCTATATCCGCGAGTCGCGGGCGGGACGCTGATGCTCATCGATTTCGCCGACCTGACGCCGCTGGAGGCCTACCGCTGGCTGGCCTCGACCGTGACGCCACGGCCGATCGCCTGGGTCTCCAGCCTGTCCGCCGAGGGCGTCAGCAACCTGGCCCCCTTCAGTTTCTTCCAGGTGATCAGCGACCAGCCGCCGACCCTGATGGTCAACGTCGGCAGTCGTGACGACGGCAGCCTGAAGGACACCCTGCGCAACGTGCAGGCCACCGGCGAGCTGGTCATCCAGCTGGTGTCCTTCGCCCAGGCCGAGGCGATGAACGCCAGCGCGGCGATGCTGGCCCACGGGGTCAGCGAGTTCGAGCATTGCGGCATCGCCAGCGAGCCTTCGCTGAAGGTCAGGCCGCCGCGGGTGGCCGGCGCGGTGGTGACCTTCGAATGCGCCCTGGCCGAGGCCATGCCGTATCCGCGCGAGCGGCCCAACTGCCACCTGGTCTTCGCCCGGGTGTTGCTGGCGCACGTCGATGACGCCGTGCTCAACAGCCAGGGGCGGGTGGATGCGGGCAAGCTGGACCTGGTCGGCCGCCTCGGCGGCGCGTCCTACACCCGCACGCGCGAGTTGTTCGAGCTGCAGCGCCCTTCCTGAACGTTTGCATCGGCTCAGTTGGCGAGCCGGCGCAGCAGCTTCTTTTCCAGTTCGACCAACCCGCAGACCAGCATCGCCACCAGCAGACAGGCGGCCCAGGCCAGCGGCGGCAGCGCCGCAGTGGCGAACAGCTGTTGCAGGCCGGACCAGTAGGTGAAGGCCAGCTGCAGGCCGATCAGCAGCAGCACCATGCTCCAGATCATCGGGTTGTCTCGCAGGCCGAAGCGCGGCGGGCCCAGCAGTCGGCGGCTGCTGAACAGATAGCCGATCTCGCAGGCCACCAGGCCGTTGACCGCCAGGGTACGGCTGGCCTCGAGGCCCAGACCCAGCTGCCCGGCGCTGAAGAACAGGCCCAGGCAGGCGAAAGTCATCAACAGGGCGATGAACAGTACCCGCCAGAGCAGCCGACGACTCAGCAGGGGCGCGCGCGGGTCCCGCGGCGCACGCCGCATCAGGTCCTCCTCGGCCGGCTCGAAGGCCAGCGCCAGGGCCAGGGTGACGGCGGTGATCATGTTGACCCAGAGGATCTGCAAGGGCGTGATGGGCAGGGTCAGGCCCATGGCGATGGCGCTGAGCAGCACCAGGGCCTCGCCGCCGTTGGTGGGCAGGATGAACAGGATGGTCTTCTTCAGGTTGTCGTAAACGGTGCGACCTTCCTCGATGGCGTGGGTGATGGTGGCGAAGTTGTCATCGGCCAGCACCATCTGCGCGGCTTCCTTGGCCGCCTCGGTGCCCTTGATGCCCATGGCCACGCCGATATCGGCGCGCTTGAGCGCGGGCGCGTCATTGACCCCGTCGCCGGTCATCGCCACCCGCGCCCCACCGGCTTGCAGGCGCTGCACCAGGCGCAGCTTGTGTGCCGGGCTGGTACGGGCGAACACCGTGGTCTGCGCCAGTCGTGCGTCCAGTTCGGCATCGCTCAAGCGATCGAGTTCGGCACCGGTCAGCGGGGCGCCGCCGCCCAGGCCGAGTTTCTCGGCGATGGCGCGGGCGGTGCCGGCATGGTCACCGGTGATCATCTTCACCGCGATGCCGGCGCGCCGGCATTCGGCGACGGCCTCGATGGCCTCCTCGCGGGGCGGATCGAGCATGCCGACCAGGCCCAGCAGGATGAAATCGCCTTCCAGGTCCGCATAGGTCAGTTCCTGCTGGGGGCCCGGCAGGGTACGCAGGGCCAGGCCAAGCATGCGCAGCCCTTCGCCTGCGCCTTGTTCGAGTACCGCGTGCCAGTGGCGCTGGTCCAGGGGTTGGTCGCGACCCTCGAGCCACTGTCGGTTGCACACTTCCAGCAGGCGTTCCGGCGCTCCCACCAGGTAGATCAGCCCGTGCCCGCCATGGTCATGGTGCAGGCTGGCGGTGCAGCGTCGCTCGCTGTTGAAGGGGATCATGTCGGCCCGCGGCAGGTTGCCCAGTTCCTCGTCACGCTGCAGGCCCAGCTTGCCGGCCAGGGTCAGCAAGGCCGCCTCGGTCGGGTCGCCGCTGATCTGCCAGCTGTGCTCGCGCAGAGCGAGGCTGGCGTCATTGGCCAGCAGGCCGGCGCGCGCCAGCTCGCGCAGGTCGGCGCTATCCGCTGCCTGGCCGTTGCCGTCGACCCGGACGCTGCCCTCGGGGGCGTAGCCGAGGCCGCCGACGCGATAGTGGTGGCTGCTGGTGAATACCTGCTGCACGGTCATTTCGTTGCGGGTCAGGGTGCCGGTCTTGTCCGAGCAGATCACGCTCACCGAGCCGAGACTCTCCACCGCCGGCAGGTGGCGAATGATGGCCTGGCGTCCGGCCATGCGTCGCATGCCGAGGGCCAGGATGATCGTCAGCACCGCGGGCAGGCCCTCCGGGATGGCCGCCACCGCCAGGCCGACCGCGGCCATCAGCATGTCTCTGGGGCTGTAGCCGTGCAGTTGAACGCCGAAGGCGAAGGTGACGAGCGCCAGCAGGAGGATGAGCAGGGTCAGGTGCCGGGCGAAGCGCGCCATGTCGGCCAGCAAGGGCGTCTGCAGCCTGATGACCGCGCCGAGCATGCGGCTGATCTTGCCCAGTTCGGTGCGCCCGGCGGTCGCCACCACCACGCCGCAGCCGTTGCCGGCGATGACCAGCGTGCCGGAATAGGCCATGCAGCGCCTGTCGCCCAGGCTGGCGTCTGGCTTGACCGCTTCGATCTGCTTGTGCGTCGGCACGGATTCACCGGTCAGCGCCGCTTCATCGATGCGCAGGTCGCGCGCCGCCAGCAGGCGCAAGTCGGCCGGCACGCGGTCGCCCGCCTCCAGCAGCACCAGATCGCCGGCGACCAGTTGCGCCGCCGGCAGCTGTTGCATCACCCCGTCGCGGCGCACGCGGCTCTGCAGGCTGACCAGTGCGGAAATCGCCCGCATGGCCTGCTGCGCCTTGCCTTCCTGGATGAAGCCGACGATTGCGTTGACCAGCACCACGGCGAAGATCACCGCGCTGTCGAGCCATTCGCCGATCACCAGGGTCAGCAGCGCGGCCAGCAGCAGCACATAGATCAGCAGGTTGTGGAACTGCATGGCCAGGCGCTTCAGTGGCCCGTCCAGGGCCGGCTCGGGAAGGCTGTTGGGGCCATTGGCGTCCAGCCGCCGTTGCGCCTCGGCGGCACTGAGCCCGTCGTCGCCGACCTCCAGTTGCTGCAGGCTGTACTCTGTCGGGCGTGCGTGCCAGTCCCGGTCGCGCGATGGCGTCATGGCAATCTCCTGATCGTGCCCTTAAGCCTAGGCCGTCGTGCGACGGCAAGCCTTGGCCTGGATCAAGGCCCGCCGCATTCCGCGCATTCCGGCGTATCTTCGGTGGCCTGCCGACGGGCGCCGCGTCAATCGAACAGCGGTACGCAAAGCGACCAGGGCATAACAAAAGCGACCGGGGTTGAAGAGCACTGCTTGTTGTCGCTAATGCTTGCTCCTATGTTGCCGACACAGAGCCAAACGACCCGAGATCGTTAAACCGTCATCCTGTTGGAAAGAAGGGGAAAACTATGTGGACTGCCCTGCAGCGGCGCGTTGCCAGTCTGAGCACGGCGAAGAAACTGGCCCTGGGCTTCGGCGTGGTGCTCTCGCTCACCCTGTTGGTCGCGGCGACCGGGTTCTCCGCGCTGCGCGATGTCTCGATGCGCTCGGATCTGCTCGAGCGCATGAGCACCATCGGCACCGAAGTGCAGCGCATGCGTCGCAGCGAACAGCAATTCGCCCTGACCGGCGATGTGCAGCACGCCACGCGCCTGCATGAGCAGGCCCAGGCGATCCTCGCCAGCAGTACGGCCCTGCAGCCCGAGCTGCCGTTGGAGGAGCGCCAGCTGCTGGCAGAGGCCGACGGCGCCATCGGCGAGTACGAGGCGGCCTTCAAGCGCTATGTCGAACTGACCGACAACATGCGCCTGTCCCTCGACGGCGCCAACTGGCTGGTGGTCAGCGCAGCCAACAGCCTGGACCTGCTCAAGGACGGCCTGGCCGAGGACGGTATCGACCTGCTCAAGAGCAGCCAGGGTCTGGAGGGCGACGAGTCGGTGGTGCAGGCCGGGCAGATCAGCAAGATTCACCAACTGCTGCTGCAGGCACTCGACCAGGCGCGGGTGCGCCTGGAAGAAAGCCGCAGCTCCGGCGAGGCGGCGCAGACCGCCATCCAGGAGGCCCTGGACGCGCAATCCCTGGCCGGCGAGCTGCGCGACGCCATGGCCGACCCGGGCTACGCGGCGGTGCTGGCCGAGGTCATCGGCAACGTCAACTCCTTCAATGACCGGCTCAAGGAGTACACCGGCCATCTGCAGGCGCAGAAGCAGGAGTATGCACGCCTGGTGGAGCAGGCCGAGCGCATCCTCGCGCTGGTCGATCAGGCCCATGACCATCAGAAGGAAGGCATGCAGACGCAGTTGCAGGCCAGCACTTGGCTGATCTTCGTGGCGGCGGCGGCGGCGCTGCTGATCGGCCTGGTGGCGACCTTCGTCATCAGCCTGTTGATCGTTCGCCCGCTCAAGCAGGTGATACTGCAGGCCCAGCAGATCGCCGGGGGGGATCTGCGCGCGCGCATCGAGGTGACCCGCAGCGACGAGGTCGGCCAGCTGCTCGGCGCCATGCAGGGCATGTCGAACAACCTGCGCGAGATGGTCGGCCGGCTGCAGGACGGGGTGACGCAGATTTCCACATCGGCCCAGTCGCTGTCGGCGAGCACCGAGCAGACCCGCCGCGGGGTGAATGGGCAGAAGGAAGAAACCGACCAGGTGGCCACTGCCATGAGCGAGATGACCGCCACGGTGCATGAGGTGGCGCGCAATGCCGAGGCCGCCGCGGCGTCCACTGCCCAGGCCGACACCCGGGTCAATAGCGGGGTCCAGGTGGTGCACCAGACCCTGAAGCGCATCGAGGAGCTGGCCGCGGCGATGAACACCACCACCCAGAGCATCGAGCGCCTCAGCCAGGACACCCAGAGCATCGACTCGATGCTGGACGTGATCAAGAGCGTCGCCGAGCAGACCAACCTGCTCGCCCTCAACGCCGCCATCGAGGCCGCACGCGCAGGCGAGCAGGGGCGTGGCTTCGCCGTGGTGGCCGACGAGGTGCGCGCCCTGGCGCGGCGTACCCAGGAGTCGACCACGGAAATCGAAGGGCTGATCGCCACCCTGCGCGAAGGCACCCGGCGCACTGTCACGGACATGCGCCAAAGCGGTGCGCTGGTGGAGCAGGTGGTGCAGGATGCCAACCAGACCGAGGGGGCGTTGGCCGCGATCGCCGAAGCGGTGACGCAGATCTTCGAGATGAACCAGCAGATCGCCGCGGCGGCCGAGGAGCAGACCGCGGTGGCCGAGGAGATCAATCGCAGCGTCACCTCCATTCGCGATATCGCCGACCAGTCCGCCGCGGCCATGGACGAGTCGGCCAACTCGAGCATCCAGCTGGCCGAACTGGGGCTTGAACTGCAGGGCATGGCGGGGCACTTCCGCCTGTAACGAGGCGCGATTCGCGCACAGATTGGTGAGCAAAGGTTACAAGGCGCTTTGCCCAGGACGCGCCGGCCAGTAGCATCGAAGCACTTGCCTGGGGAGTGATGGATGCGTACGAAACTGGATGCCTGCCTGCACGCGGTGAATCAGGTGGTATTGGGCAAGGAGACCCAGGTGCGCCTGGCGCTGGCCTGCCTGCTGGCTCGCGGCCACCTGCTGATCGAAGACCTGCCGGGGATGGGCAAGACCACCCTCAGCCATGCCCTGGCCAAGGTGTTGGGCCTGAGCTTCCAGCGCATCCAGTTCACCTCGGACCTGCTGCCCGGCGACATCCTCGGCACCTCGGTGTTCGACCGCGACACCGGGCAGTTCGTCTTCCATCCCGGGCCGATCTTTGCCGAGCTGCTGCTCGCCGACGAAATCAACCGCGCCACGCCGAAGAGCCAGAGCGCGCTGCTGGAAGCCATGGAGGAGGGCCAGGTGACCATCGAGGGCGCCACGCGGCCATTGCCCGAGCCCTTTTTCGTCATCGCCACGCAGAACCCGGTGAGCCAGGGCGGCACCTTCGCCCTGCCGGAATCCCAGCTCGACCGCTTCCTCATGCGCCTGTCGCTCGGTTACCCGGCCAAGGCCGCCGAGAAGGTCCTGCTCCTGGGCGATCCACGGCGCGCGCTGTTGCCGCGCCTGCAACCGTTGCTCGATCACGCCGGCCTGGCGGCGATCCAAGCCGAGGTGCCGAACGTGCGGGCCAGCGATGCCCTGGTCGATTACGTCTTGCGCCTGGTCGAGGCCACCCGCAGCCAGCCGCAGTTCGCCTGGGGCCTGTCACCACGCGCCAGCCTGGCCCTGCTGGCGGCGGCCCGCGCCTGGGCCCTGCTGGATGGCCGTGACTATGTGATCCCCGAGGACGTGCAGGCGGTGTTGCCCTCGGTGGTGGGGCACCGCTTGCGCGAGCGCGCCGACCCGACCGGGCACGGCGGAGGTGCCCTGGTGCAGTGGCTGCTGCGTGAGGTGCCGGCACTTTGATCGGGCTGTTCAAGCCCTACTGGAGCCGCTGGCTGGCGCGGCGCATCCCGGCGGCCAGCAGCGTCATGCTCGATCAGCAGAAGATCTTCATCCTGCCGACACGTATCGGTGTCACCTATGTGCTGGTCCTGGTGTTGATGCTGCTGGCGGCGATCAACTACCAGAACAGCCTGGCCTACGGCCTGACCTTCCTGCTTGCGGCGGTGTTCTTCGTCGCCATCCTGCATACCTACCGCAACCTCGCCGGGCTGGTCGTCAACGCCGGCGGGGCCGCTGCGGTATTCGTCGGCGAGCAGGCGGGCTTTCGCGTGCGCCTGGAGAGCCGGCGCCGGGCGCACCAGGCCATCGGCCTGGGCTGGGGCAAGCACGACCTGCAACTGCTCGACGTGCCGGCCCAGGGCAGTAGCGAATGCGAGCTGAGCCTGGCGACGCAGCGGCGCGGTTGGCTGCGGCCTGAGCGCCTGCGGGTCGAGAGCCGTTTCCCGCTGGGCATCCTGGTGGCCTGGAGCTGGCTCGACCTGGATCAGGCGTCGCTGGTCTACCCGCGCCCGTTGCAAGGCGAGCTGCCGCTCTCGCCCGACGGCGCCGACGAGCAGCAGGAACAGGGCCGGCACGCGCAGGGCTATGGCTGCGACGATTTCCAGGGGCTGAAGGACTATCAGCCCGGCGATTCCAAGCAGCGCCTGCACTGGAAGGCCTATTCGCGCGGCCTGGGCCTGCTGGTCAAGGATTTCTCGACCCTGAGCGGGCGCGACCCGCAGCTCGATTTCCAGGCCCTGGACGGGGACGTCGAGTCGCGCCTGTCGTTGCTCTGCCATTGGGTGCTGGAGCTGTCCGCTCGGCAGCAACCCTTTGCCCTGCGCCTGCCGGGCCGGGCCCTTGCTCCCGACAGCGGCGAGCCCCATCGCGAGGCCTGCCTGCGGGCCCTGGCGCTGTTCGGAGCGCCGCGGTGAGCGCGCAACCGGCCATCCCGCGCGTCAGCCTGAGCTGGCTGCTGGTCGCCCAGGTGTTGGTGATCGTGCCGCACCTGGGCCATCTGCCGCTGTGGGTCAGCGTTCTGTGGCTCGGCTGCGCCGCCTGGCGCATCCAGATCTTCCGCATGCGCGCGGGGTATCCCAACGCCTGGGTCAAGGCACTGCTGATGCTGCTGGTGGCCGCCGGCGTGTGGTTCTCCCGGGGCAGCCTGGTCGGCCTGGATGCCGCGGTGGTGTTGCTGATTGCCGCCTTCATCCTCAAGCTGCTGGAGATGCGCACGCGGCGCGACGCCCTGGTGCTGATCTTCCTCGGCTTCTTCGCCGTGGTCACCGCCTACCTGTTCGATGACGGCATGCTCGCCGCGCTGTTCAGCCTGCTGCCGGTCACCGCCTTGCTCGCCGCCCTGATCGGCTTGCAGCAGAGCGCCCTGGCCACCCAGCCCTGGCCGACCGCCCGGCTGGCGGCGAGCCTGCTGCTGCAGGCGCTGCCGCTGATGCTGCTGCTGTTCATCTTCTTCCCCAGGCTGGGGCCGCTATGGTCCCTGCCGATGCCTAGCGACAAGAGCGTCAGCGGCCTGTCCGACAGCATGGCGCCGGCGGATATCGCCGAGCTGAGTCGTTCGGGCGCCCTGGCCTTTCGCGCCAGCTTCGAGGGCGAGGTGCCGCCACGCAGTCAGCTGTACTGGCGTGCGCTGACCTTCGAACGCTTCGACGGCCGCCGCTGGTCGCAGTCCGCTGCGCTGCCGCCCGCTGCACCGGCATGGGAGAAACGCGGCGAGCCACTGCGCTACGAGATCGTCATGCAGCCCAGCGCCCAGTCCTGGCTGTTCGCCCTGGATGTTGCCGAGACCACCCTGCAAGATACGCGGCAGCTGGCCGACTTCCGCCTGCAACGCCAGCAACCGGTCGAGCGCAGCCTGCTGTACAGGGTGACCTCCTGGCCGGAGGCCTTGCGCGAGCCGGACGGCCTCGGCAGCGAGATGAGCCTGGCTCGCGCCCTGCAACTGCCCCCGGACGGGGACCCGCGCAGCCGCGCCTGGGCCCTCCAGCTCAAACGCGATCATCCTCAGCCCGAGCGCCTGGTACAGGCGTTGCTCGCCCACTTCAATCGGCAGCCCTATGTCTACACCCTGCGGCCGCCGACACTGGGCGCCAACAGCGTCGATGAGTTTATCTTCGACAGTCGCCGTGGCTTCTGCGCCCACTACGCGGGCGCCATGACCTTCGTCCTGCGGGCGGCCGGCATCCCGGCGCGGGTGGTGGCCGGTTACCAGGGCGGTGAGTACAACCCGAGCGGGCGCTACGTGCAGGTGCGCCAGTTCGATGCCCATGCCTGGGTCGAATACTGGCGTCCGGGGGCTGGCTGGGCGAGCGTCGATCCGACCTTCCAGGTGGCGCCGGAGCGCATCGAGCAGGGGCTGGAGGCGGCGCTGGCCGAGGAGCAGAGCTTTCTCGAGGGTTCGCCATTCTCGCCGCTGCGCTATCGCCAGTTGGCCTGGCTGAACAAGTTGCGCCTGGGCTGGGACGGCCTCAACTATGGCTGGCAACGCTGGGTCCTCGGCTACCAGGGCGCCCAACAGCTGCAACTGCTGCAGCGCTGGTTCGGCAACCTCGACAGTGGGCTGTTGGCGCTGAGCCTGGGTGGCGGCGGGGGCCTGTTGCTGGGGCTGCTGGCGCTTGGGCTGTTCAAGCCCTGGCGCCGCGAGCGTGACCCCCAACGCCTCGCCTTCCTGCGCTTCGAACGCCTGCTGGCCCGCCATGGCGTGCAGCGGCAGGCGGGCGAGGGGCCTCGCGCTTACGCCCAGCGCGCGGCGCAGGCCTTGCCCCGACAGGCTGGGGCCATCGACGCCTTTGCCTGCGCCTTCGAGGCGCAGCGTTATGGCCGTGAGGATGGGTCGCCGGCGTTGCTGCGTCGGCGCCTGAGCGAGCTCAGGCGCGCATTGCCTTGGCGTTTCACGCGCCGGCGCTGAGCGTGGCGACGTCGGGTGAGGGCGGGAAGCGCGCTACTCTGCAGGCAGGGCAGAGCGAGGAGTGTTGATGGCAGCCGTTGTCGATAAGGTACTCGAGCAGGTGCTGACGCAGCAGGTCAGGCTCTATGCATGCCGCGAGCGCCTGGTCGCCGCCACCGACCCCGAGGCGCTGCACGACCTGCGCATCGCCCTGCGCCGGTTGCGCAGCCTGTTGCGTCCGCTGCGCGGCCTGTCGGCCATCGATAGATTGCAGGCAAGCGCGGTGGCGCTCGCTCGCCTGAGTGGGCCGCTGCGCGATCTGGAAGTGCTGCTCGGGCATCTGCGAGACCTCGAAAAGGCGGACGCCCTGGCGCGCCGCCTGCCGCAGCTGCGGCGGGGCTACGTGGCGTTGCTGGAAAGCCGTGAGCTGCAGGCGCTGTTCGATGCCCTGGACGACTGGCCGCAGCAATGGCACCGGGCCCAGGCCGACAAGCAGCTCAAGGGCGTCGAACGGCAGGTACGGCGCCGCCTGACCAAGCAGCGGCGCTTGCTCGGCGCCACCCTGGCGGATGTACGGCATGATCGTCATCGCCTGCGCCTGCTGATCAAGCAGGTGCGCTACGCTGCCGAGGCCTATCCCGGGCTGGGTGGCGTATCGGCCGAAGCCCGCGCGCACCTGAAACAGGCACAGGCGGCCCTGGGCGACTGGCACGATCGCCTGCAGTGGCTGCTGCGGGCCGAGCAGGAGCCAGATCTGGCGCCTTGCGTGGCCATCTGGCGCGCCGAACTGGACAGGGCCGAACGCTCCGCGGATCAGGCGCTGCTGCAATTGCAGGCGGACTTCCCCGCGCCCGCCTAGGGCTCGCGCATATCCCGCGGTATTTGGCCGAAGCGCCCTAGCGCTGCCCTATCAGCCGGGCCAGGCTATCCCCTAAGATCACCCCAGTATCGTTATCCCGAGGTGGTCATGACCTTTTCCGAGTTGCTCCAGGCCGTTCGTACCAACCCCGAAACGCTGCAGATTCCCGCAGCCTGGGCTCAAGGGCGGGCCAGTTTTGGCGGCCTGGTGGCGGCGCTGGTGTATGAGGCCATGCGTGCCCGGGTACCGGACGGACGGCCGGTGCGCTCCCTGGCCGTCACCTTCGTCGGTCCGGTGGAGCCCGAGGTGCCGGTCAGTTTTCAGGTCGAGGTGCTGCGCGGAGGCAAGGCGGTCAGCCAGGTGCTGGGGCGTGCGGTGCAGAACGGCCAGGTGGTCACCCTGATCCAGGGCAGCTTCGGCGCCGCGCGGGAGTCGGCCGTCGCCGTCACCGCCGAGGCGGCGCCACAGATCAAGCCGGTAGAGGAATGCCAGGAGCTGCCCTATATCCGCAACGTGACCCCGGAGTTCACCCGTTTCCTGGCCATGCGCTGGGGCATCGGTGGTATGCCGTTCACCAATAATCCGTCGCGGCAGATGGGCGGCTGGGTCCGCCTGCGCCCAGCGGTCGAGGGTGAGGTGCAGGCGCTGGACGAGGCGCACCTACTGGCCTTGGTCGACGCCTGGCCTCCGGCCGTACTGTCGCACCTGCGGGCGCCAGCGCCGGGTAGTTCACTGACCTGGACCATCGAGTTCATCCAGCCGCTGGCGGCGCTGACAACTCTCGACTGGTGTCGCTACCGCGCGCACATCGAGCACGCCCGCGACGGCTACGGCCACATAGCCGCGGGCCTGTGGGGGCCCGACGGCGAGTTGCTGGCGATCAGCCGGCAGACCGTGACGGTATTCGGCTAGTCGCCCGGTTCACCAGGCAGGCTGATCCGCGCCGACCTCGGCAACGCTCGGCAGGTTGAAGAAGTGCCGGGCGCAGGCGGTGCTGTGGGCCGCGAGGCTCTCCAGCGTTTCGCCCCGGTGCAGAGCCACCTCACGCAGCACTTCGACCAGCAGGGCCGGCTCGTTGCGCCCGCTCTTGGGCTTGGGCCGCAGGCTGCGTGGCAGCAGGAAGGGCGAGTCGCTTTCCAGCATCAGCCGGCCGACCGGGATCTCCCGCACCAGTGGGTGCAGGTGGCTGCCGCGGCGTTCATCGCAGATCCACCCGGTGATGCCGATATGCAGGTCCAGGTCCAGGTAGTTGAACAGCGCACGCTTCTCCCCCGTGAAGCAGTGCACCACCGCGGCCGGCAGGCGATCCCGGTAGTCGCGCAGGATCTCCAGCAGGCGCTGGTCGGCATCGCGCTCATGCAGGAAGACCGGCATCTGCAGGGCGGCGGCCAGGGCCAGCTGTTCTTCCAGGGCCTTCTCCTGCTGCGGGCGCGGCGAGAAGTCGCGATTGAAATCGAGCCCGCATTCGCCAACCGCGCGCACCCGTGGCTCGGCCAGCAGGGCCTTCAGCCGCGCGGCGCTGTCGCTGTTCCAGCTCTTGGCGTCGTGGGGATGGACGCCGGCAGTGCTGAACAGGCGCTCGCCGGAATCGTCCAGCTCATGGCACAGCTCGGCGGCCTGCTCGCTCTCGTCCAGGCTGGTGCCGGTCACCAGCATCTGGCAAACGCCGGCGGCGAATGCGCGCTCGAGCAGGGCTTGGTGCTGGTCTGCAAAGCTTGGGTGGGTCAGATTGACGCCGATGTCGATGAGCTGCATGGTGCTACCTGGCGGCCGGAGGGGCCAGCATAGCAGAGCTTTTTGCCTAACCATAAATTGATCAAATTCAAATACTTGGGCGGCTATCTTGAGACTGGGTGACAGGCTGCTCTGGCTTCCAGGCGCGCGCTGTGCGAACCTCCGCGCGCCGCGCACTCCGGGAACTTGCACGGCACTGCCGCACTCTCACTCGGCCTGCTCTTGCAGCGAGTCGACCCTGTCTTGGAGCCGCGATGTCGCGAGTGTTACTGGTGCTTTGCCTCCTGCTAGTGCTACCGCTGGCGGCGATGGCGCGTGTGGCGGGTCCGCAGGAAGTGGTGCGCCCGGCACTCACGCGCGATCTGGCGGGCATCCGCAGCAGTGGCGAGCTGCGCGTGCTGGTCAACCAGAGCCGCAACAGCTCGGGGGAGATCAAGGGACAGAGCATCGGCGTGGAGTACCATCGCCTGCGCGCCTTCGAGCAGTATCTCAACAGGACGGGGCGCACCGGTGCGGCGCTCAAGCTGAAGATAATTCCCAAGGCCAAGGACCAGCTGCTCGCCGCCCTGCGGCGCGGAGAGGGCGATCTGGTGGCGCCCGGCGAACTGCTCGGCATGGGCGCCGGTCGCGATATCCGCGCCAGTACCGCCATTCGCAGCGACGTCCCGCTGATCATCGTGGCCCGGCAGGGCGATCGCCGCTACCAGAGCCTGGAACAGATGTCCGGCCGCAGCCTGGCGCTGCCGGCCGGCAGCGCCGCAGGCGAGGCGATACGGCGGCTCAACAAGCAGCTGCTGCAGGACAAACGGCCGCCGATCATCATCGAGTGGGTCGATCCGAGCCTGGCCGTCGAGGACGTGCTGGAGATGGTCCAGGCCGGCATCTTCAGCGTCACCGCGGTCGAACAGCCGATTGCCGAGCGCTGGGCCAAGGTCCTGCCGAAGTTGCGCCTGGAGCGCCATCTGGTGCTGGCCAGCGACGGTGACCTGCGCTGGTTCATGCGCAGGGACGCACCCGCGCTGGCGGCGAGCATCGACCGCTTCCTCAAGAGCTATCGCAGTCCCGACGACCAAGACGCCTCCTTTCAGCGCATCTACCGACGCCTGTACAAGGTGCATTACCCCCTGGGGCGCGCCGAACGCCAACGCCTGGAGAAGTTGCGTCCGGTGCTCCAGCGCCATGCCGGCGAACAGAAGTTCGACTGGCTGGCGCTCGCCGCACTGGCATTCAAGGAGTCGACCCTCAACCCGAACGCGCGCGGTGCGGGCGGCGCCACCGGCCTGATGCAGATCACCCCGGCCGCGGCCCGCAGCGTCGGGGTCGGTAATATCGTGGCGCTGGAGAATAACGTGCAGGCCAGCGCGCGCTACCTGGCGATGATCCGCCGCAACTACTTCGCCAGTGCCCAGCTCAACGAGCGCGAACGTATGGCCTTCGTGTTGGCCGGCTACAACCTGGGGCCGCAGCGGGTGCAGAGCATGCGCGCCGAGGCGCGGCGGCGTGGCCTCAACCCCAATCAGTGGTTCTTCCAGGTCGAGCGAATCGCCATGGAGCAGGTCGGCATGGGCGTGGTCAGCTACGTCAACAGCGTCAACAAGTACTACCTAGCCTATGACCGCGAGCGTTATCTGCTTGAGCCGCACTAGCTAGTATTGAGCACATACATCCAAATATATGATGATTTCTAGCGAATAAATCCGCTTTTTATATCTATAAATTAGTTTAGTCTGTGCGCATCACCACCCTACAACAGGAATGCTGCACATGAACGCTCTGATCAAATCTGTGGTTGCTACGCAAGCGGGCTATGGCCTGACCGTTTTGCGCGTCATCGCCGGGCTGACCTTCGCCGCCCACGGTGCGCAGAAGCTGTTCGGCTGGTTTGGCGGCTACGGCCTGGACGGTGTCGCACAGTGGATGGAAAGCATTGGCCTGGCGCCGGGTTATCTGATGGCTCTGCTGGCCGGCAGCGCCGAGTTCTTCGGCGGCCTGGCGCTGATCTTCGGGCTGTTGGCCCGGCCGGCGGCGGCCGTGCTGGCGGTGACCATGCTGGTGGCGATCGTCAGCGTGCATCTGGCCAACGGCTTCTTCATGGCCAACAACGGTTATGAATTCGGCTTGGCGCTGCTGGCGATCAGCGTGGCGGTATTGGTCGAAGGCGCAGGCAAGCTGTCTTTGGACAAGCGCCTCGCCAACTAGAACCGAGCACCCCGGAAGGCCCGCCAAGCGCGGGCCTTCCGCGTTTCAGGGGGCTGCCTGGCTGCGCACCTGGGCCAGCTGCTCGGCGGCGTCCAGGCGCAGGCGTTCGCGTTCATCGAAGCGCTCGCCGGCCAGGCGCTCGATGGCCGCAGCCTTGTCGGCGGGGCTGAGGCCGCGACTGGCTTCGATCCTGGCTTTGGCCTGCTGGTAGTCGGCCAGCCGCCGCCCCCAGGCCTGGCGCTGCTGATCTAGGGCTTCGAGGCGCTGGGTCGCTTCGGCGCCAACCATCTGCAGGCGCAACTGGCGCACCTGCTCGGGGCTGGCACCGTCGGCCTGCAGCTTGGTCGTTCGCCGGCGCAGCTCGTGCTGCAGTTGTGGCAGGAGGCTGGCCTGCAGCTCAGGCGGCAGGCTTTCGCGCAACTGATCGACCGCGCGGGCCTTGGCGTCGTCGTCCAGATCGCTGTCCTGTTGGATCGCCAAGCGTTGCAGGCTAAAGCGGTTGTAGGCCTCTTCGTCGGCAAAGAATGCCTGGCGTGCGTCACCGCTGAACAGGCGGGCGCGCAACGCCTGAACGGCCGCCTCGCGCTGGCGCAGGGCATCGAGATTGGCCAGCTGCGGCCAGTCGCGCTCCAGCAACACCAGTACGCGCTTGTAGTCCAGGTATTGGGTGAGCAGCGCCAGCGCCTGCCCCCGCGCTGGTTCCTGCAGCTGGCTGCGGATGTGGGCCTGTAGGCGTTCGACGCTGACCCGCACGGGTTCCTCGCCTATAGCGGCGAGGAAATAATCGAATATTCGCCGGATGTCCTGGCTGACGATCAGCTGGCCCGTCTCGTCGACACGAAACAGGCCGTCCACCTGGGTGCCGGCGAAGGAGCCGGGCAGCGCGATCATCCTGTCGTGCTTGGCGCTGGCGTCGACTGCCGGGACGGGGCGTGAAGGCTCGCTGGGGGCCTCCGGCGTGATGCTCTGGCTTGCCGCCTGGGGGGCGAGTTGGGCAGGCGTATGCGCCAGGTCCAGGTAAAGAAAGGCGGCGAAACAGGTCAGGACAACCAGGGGTGAGAACAACAACAGTTTTTTCACGGATTGATTCACCGGACAGCGTTGATCAGGCGCTCTAGGGAGCGCAGAGGTGGGGCCCTGCGGGCCCCGGTAGAGGGTCAGAGTCCGTCGTTTTTCAGGCGATTGGCATGCTGCCGATAGACAGTCACCGGATCGGTTTCGAACCAGCTGGTCAGGCCGAAGGTCTGGTTGACCTCGTCGAGGTGGTTCATCCGGTAGTTGTCACGGATCACCTTGCCCAGGTGCGAGCTGCAGCGCCCGACCAGCCCGTCGTTGGCTTCGCCGTTGAACGTCAGGGAGGTGGCACCGAGCAGCGCGTCGCTCGGATCGAGCAAGTGGGTCAGCGGGCTGGTGCCGCTCCAGGAGTAGTAGCGCACGCCATTGACGCTATAAGCGCCTTCGCCGCAGGCCGTGGTCGGCAACCCTTGCGGGTACTTGGCGTTGAAGCGAGCCGCACCTGCACTATTGAGCGACTCGAGGGCGCCAAGGGCATTCTGCGGATTGCTGCTGGAACTGCCGGAGAGGAAGTTGATCAGGCTGCCGAGGCCGTTGACGATGCCGGCCAGCAGCGTTTCGCCGGCCGAGCCCGGGGGAACCTGGCGGATGAAGTCGGCGGTGGCCGATCCCTTGTGGGGAGCGCCGACACTGGTCGCGGAGGCAACCAGCTGGGGGCGGACGGCGGCGACATAGCGGATGGTCGGGCCGCCGTGGCTGTGGCCGATCAGGTTGACCTTGGGTTTGCCGCTGATGGCGACTATTTCCTCCACCTGGGCCAGCAGCTCTTCGCCGCGGGCCTCGGTGGTGTTCAGTTGGCTGACTTCGGCCACGTAGACCTTGGCGCCATCGCTGCGCAGGGCGCTGGGAATGCCGTACCAGTAATCGACACCGAGGATGCTGTCGAAACCGAGCATGCCATGGGCCAGGACGATGGGGTATTTGGTCTGGGTGTAGCCGGTGGAGCCGAACCAACCGGCGTGGGTTTGCGCGGAGGCCAGGAGTCCGGCACCGAGGCAGAGGGCTAGCAGGGTCTTATTGTTATTCATGGGCGCTCTCGTAATGGGTTGTATCGGGTGTCAGGCGCGTTTCTGGCGCTGCTGGCGCCCATCCACGGCCCCTGCAACGCGGCACTGACAGGCGCAGGAAGCGTGCCAGCTTCGCCTTGAAGGGGACCGGGCGGCTCTGGAGTAGGTACTGGCGTGCTATTTGTGTTGAGGGATGCCGTTCTGCCCGGCACTGTCGCTGTTACGGGGCGAAACGCCTTTATTAGTCGTTTCGCAACAGTGGCCACTGCTGGAGCTGCTGGTAGACGCTGCCGCTCGGCCCCGTTTCGGAGGCGAACAGGGCGAAATGATCGACCGGCCAATCGAAAGTTGGGCGAGCCTTCGGCCGACGGGTGCTGCAGCGGCGCAGCAGGGTCAGGTGGGCGAGAAAGGGTCGAGCCTCCAAGCCGAATCCGCCCCCAAGCAGCGCTTCGTGCAGCTGCTCGACCAGCTCCAGCAGGGCGGCAGGCGGTTGACTTGGGGCCAGGTAGAGCAAACCGTTGCGCCGGTGCACCAGTCGGTCCAGTTGCAACTCGAAAGCCCTACTCTGCACGGTCGCGGCGAGGCCTTTCAGCTCCGCCAAACGACTGCCGGGCTGCTGGCCGAGGAAGGCCAGGGTCAGGTGCAGGTTGGCCGGGGGCACCGGCCGGCCCGGCAGGTGGAGCCCGTCGTGCCAGAGGCCAATGCGCTCGGCCAGGCCCGGTGGGCAGGACAGGGCGAAGAATAGGCGCAGGGTATCGTCGTGCATGGCGTGGCTTCGGCTGCGAGGTGGCAGTTGACAGTATTGCGCAGGCTTCTCTAGGATGCCGACTGCGCCGATTTAAACAGCTACTTGCGGGGCGCCGAGTTACCTGCCGAAGGCCGGGCTCTGAGAGGGTTTCTACGAAGCTCTCGAAATACCGCTAAAGCGCTGGTTCGGTGTCGCCTCTCACCGCTGCCCAGCGGGATTCCTGAGGCGGAGACGCGAGCATGACCTGTCCCCAACCGCTGATTCGATTGGCCCCGATAACCACGGGCCTGACCTTGCGCAACGCCAAGATCCTCCTTGGCGGCAGCCATCAGCCGACCCTGTTGCGCTACCTCGACGGCTGGCCGAAACGCTGGGGCGGATCGCCGACCTTCCTGATCCAGTTCACTCACGATGGGGAATCCCTGGCGCGATTTGCCAGCGACAGCTTCGATCTGGCGGTAGTGCAGGCGCCGAGCGCCGCTCAGCTGGAGGACGCGGTGCGCGAGCTGACCCGGGTCGCCCGCCAAGGCTTGATCACACGGCGTTAAGACCCCGACTCAGGGGTAGTCGATGGCGACCACATACCAGGTCTTTTCCCCGGTCGGCGTCTGTACCCGTACTTCGGCATCCAGGCTCTTGCCAATCAGGGCGCGGGCCAGGGGCGAGTCGATGCTGATCAGGTTCAGCTTCAGATCGAGCTCGTCCGGCCCGACGATGCGGTAGCGAGCCTCCTGGCCATCCTCATCCTCGAGGGTGACCCAGGCGCCGAAGTAGACCTTGTCCGGATCGCTGGGGCGTACGCTGACCACCTTGAGGCTTTCCAGGCGCTTGGTGAGAAAGCGCACGCGGCTGTCGATCTCACGCAGCATCTTCTTGCCGTAGGTGTATTCGGCGTTTTCCGAGCGATCGCCCTGGGCGGCCGCCTCGCTGACAGATTGAGTGACCTGGGGCCGGCGCACGTGCCACAGCTCATGCAGTTCGGCGCGCAGGCGCGCTTCGCCTTCGGGGGTGATCAGTGGGGTGCCGGCGGAACGGGGTGGACGATAACGACTCATGGGACTGCTTTGGCGATGGCAAGCCGCGATCTTATCAGCCCTCGCGCAGCACCGTCAGCGGGCTGACGTTCAACGCCCGGCGAGTGCCGATAACGCCGGCGCCGCCCACCAGCAGGGCGCCGATCAGCGGCAGGATCAGCAGCCAGGGGTGCGGCTGCCAGTTCAGGTCGAAGGCGTAGCGATACAGCAGGAAACTGATCAGCTCGCAGCCGAGCGCGGCCAGCAGGCCGCTGGCCGTCCCGAGCAGGGCGAACTCGCTGCGCCGGGCGCTGACCAGCAGGCGGCGCTCGGCGCCCAGGGCGCGCAGCAGTGCGCCCTGGCGAATGCGCTCGTCCAGCGTCGCCTGCAGGCCGGCGAACAGGACTGCGAGCCCGGCGGCGAGGACGAACAACAGCACATACTCGACGGCCAGGGTGACCTGGGCGACGATGCTGCGCAGCTGCGCCAGCAGGGCGTCGACCTGCAGCAGGGTGACGGCGGGGAAGGCGCGCGCGAGCTCGACCAGTTGGCGTTCCTGCCGCGGCGGCAGGTAGAAGCTGGTGAGGTAGGTGACCGGCAGATCCTGCAGGGTGTCGGGCTCGAAGATCATGTAGAAGTTGGGGCGGAAATTGTTCCAGTCCACTTCCCGTAGGCTGCTGACGCGGGCGTCGCGGCTGAGTCCGCCGACACTGAAGCTCAGGCGATCGCCGAGTTTGATCTGCAGACTCTCGGCCAGCTTTGATTCCACCGAGACGCCAGGTAGTTCGCCATCCTTGGTGGTGCTCCACCAGCTGCCGGCCAGCAGCTGATTGTCCGCGGGCAGCTCGCTGGCCCAGGTCAGGCTCAGGTCGCGGCGGATGGCGCGCTCGCCCTGACTGTCCTTGCTGACGACCTGACGCACCGGCTCGCCATTGATCTTGACCAGGCGCCCAGGAACGACCGGGTAGAGCGGCACGGGTTCCGGCGACAGTTTGGCCAGGCGGGCGGCGAAGGCGTCCTTTTCGGCAGGCAGCACGTTCAGGGCGAAATGATTGGGTGCCTTGGCGGGTAATTGTTCCTGCCAGGTGTCGAGCAGCTCGCCGCGCAACAGGGCGATCAGCGCCATGGCCAGGATGATCAGGCCGAAGGCCAGGGACTGTCCGACTGCGGCCAGCGGGTGGCGCAACAGCTGGCCGAGGCCGAGGCGCCAGGGCAGGGCGGCGCGCGACAGCAGTCGGCGCAGCGCCTGCAGGCCGAACAGCAGCAGGGCGCCAAGCAGCAGGGTGGCCAGCAGGCCGCCACCGAGCAGGGCCAGGGTCAACTTCAGGTCCAGGCTCAGGCGCCACATGATCAGTCCCAGTGCCAGCAGCGCGGCTCCATAGACCAGCCAGGAGCTGAGTGGAACCGGCAACAGGTCACGGCGCAGCACCCGTAACGGCGGTACCCGCCCGAGTGCGGCCAGCGGCGGCAAGGCAAAGCCGGCGAGGGCGACCAGTCCCGTGGCCATGCCGGCCAGGGCGGGGCCTGGCCCACCTGCGGGCAGATCGGCGGGAAGCAGACCCTGCAACAGATAGAACAGGCCATGCTGACCGAGCCAGCCCAGCAGGGCGCCGCTCAGGCTGGCGGCCAGACCCAGCATCGCCAGCTGCAGGCTGAACAGTCCCAGCGCCTGCCGGCGTGACAGGCCGAGGCAGCGCAGCAGGGCACTGGCATCGAAACGCCGGGCAGCGAAGCGCGCGGCTGACAGCGCTACCGCGACACCGGCCAGGAGAACCGCAGCCAAACTGGCCAGGTTCAGGTAGCGCTCGGCGCGCTCCAGGGCACCGCCGACCTGGCGGCTGCCGTCACGCGCATCCTCCAGGCGCTGGTTGGCGGCCAGGCTGGCCTCGACCGCCTGCCGGTAGGCGCTGAGCGCCTCGGGCGAGCCGCGCCACTGCTCGCGGTACCTGACCCGGCTGCCCGGCTGCACCACTTCGGTGGCTGCCAGATCGTCCAGGTGCATCAACACGTGCGGGGTCAGGCTATAGAAATCTCCGGCCTCATCCGGCAGGTAGGTCAGCACACGGCTCAGGCGCAGGCTGGTCGAGCCGAGCTCGATACGCTCGCCGACCTGCAGGTTGAGGGCCGTCAGCACCCGCGCCTCGGCCCAGGCCTCGCCAGGCCCCGGCCCGGCGCCGGGCTGCTCCGCGCCATAGGCGGCCGCCGCGCTCCTCAATTGACCGCGCAGCGGGTAATTGCCGTCGACCGCCTTGACGCTGACCAGCTGGATCGCTTCGTCGCTGGCGATCACGCTGGAAAACTCGACCAGCCGGGCGTGCTCCAGGCCCAGGCGTTTGCCCGCCTCGATCTGCGCGGGGGCGGCCGGCGAGCTGCCGGTCAGCAAGAGATCGGCGCCGAGGAACTCACTGGCGCGGCGCAGCATGCCGTCGTTCAGTCGTGCGCTGAAATAACCGATCGCCGTGCTGGCCGTGACAGCCACCAGCAGGGCAAAGAACAGCACGCGCAGCTCACCGGCGCGGGCATCGCGCACAAGCTGGCGAGTTGCCAGCCCCAGCAGGCGGGCGAAAGGCAGTCCAGTCATCAGGGTTCCACGTGATCGATCAGCCGACCGCCTTCCAGGCGGATAAGGCGCTGACATCGGTGGGCCAGGCGCTCGTCATGGGTGACCAGCACCAGGGTCGCGCCGCGTTCCCGGTTCAACTCGAACAGCAGCTCGCTGATGCGCTCGCCGGTGTGGCTGTCGAGGTTGCCGGTCGGCTCGTCGGCGAATAGCACCGCCGGCTCGGCGACGAAGGCGCGGGCGATGGCGACGCGCTGTTGTTCGCCACCGGACAGCTGGCGCGGGTAGTGGGTAAGGCGCTGGCCCAGGCCGACTCGGTCGAGCAGGGCGCGGGCGCGCTCGCGGGCATCGTGCCGGCCTTCAAGCTCCAGCGGCAGCATCACATTCTCCAGGGCGTTGAGGCTGTCGAGCAGCTGGAACGACTGGAAGACGAAACCGACGTGTTCGGCACGCACGCGCGCGCGCTGGTCTTCATCGAGGCGGCCGAGGTCGTTGCCCGCGAGGGTGACCTCGCCATCGCTCGGCAAGTCCAGGCCAGCGAGCAGGCCGAGCAGGGTCGACTTGCCTGAGCCGGAGCTGCCGACGATGGCCAGGCTGTCGCCCGAATTCAATTCGAGGGAAAGACCGTGGAGTATGGTCAACTCGCCTTCCGTGCTGGGAACCACTTTGCTAAGGTTCCGCGCGGTGAGAATGCTCGAGGTCATGGAGAATCCGATGCGTAGAGGGTTGGTTGTCGCCGTTTTCGCTCTGCTGCTATCGGTGCAGACCGCCGTGGCCGATACCGTGCTGGTGGTCGGCGATAGTATCAGCGCAGCTTTCGGCCTGGATACCCGCCAGGGCTGGGTCGCACTCCTCGAGCAACGCCTGGCCGCACAGGGCTACCCGCACCGGGTGGTGAACGCCTCGATCAGCGGCGACACCAGCGCAGGCGGCGCCGCTCGGCTTCCTGCGCTGCTTGCCGAGCATCGACCGAGCCTGGTGGTACTCGAACTGGGGGGCAATGATGGCCTGCGCGGACAGCCCCTGGCGCAACTGCAACAGAATCTTTCGGCGATGGTCGATCAGGCGCGGGGTAGCGGCGCTCGGGTGCTGCTCTTGGGTATGCGCCTGCCTCCTAATTACGGTGCGCGCTACACCCGGGGGTTTGCCGAGGTGTTCACCGCGCTGGCCGAGGAGAAGCAGGTCGCCCTGGTGCCGTTCTTCCTCGAGGGCGTTGGTGGCGCCCCAGGCATGATGCAGGACGACGGTATCCACCCCACGGCCGCCGCCCAGCCGGTCCTTCTGGAAAATATCTGGCCGCGCCTGCAGCCGCTGTTGTGACAGGCTTTTCTGCACTCAACCTTTCGGCTAATGTGGCGCCCCCGCCCTGGAGCCCTCGATGCCGCGTCCTGCCTGGTCATTGCATGCCTATCAACTGATCGAGCCGGACGAACAGCTGGATCTGTTCGCCTGTCGGGAGGTACGCCTGCACCTGGTCGCGCGCCAGCTGGAGCTGGGCGAGTACGCCGATCGAACCCTGTGCGGCGGCCTGCTGCCCGCGCAACCGCGCTGGCGCGGGCTGGCCAAGCAGATGCTGCGCGACGCGCGCCTGTGCCCGGGATGCCGCGCCACCTTCGAGGCACAGCGCCGTGGCCTTAGACCCGATTGGCCGCTACGTTGAGTACTCCCGGATAGCCTGCGGGCGGTGTACAATCGCCTATTGAACTTGTCAGCCATTCTCGCCAAGGATTACCGGATGTTGTCGCGCATTCCTGCCGTCGCCCGCTCCCTGCCTCTCGCCGCATTGTTTGCCGCGGGCTCCGTCTTTGCCCTGGAGTTGCCTTTGCCGCCGCCCGGCGAGGACATCATTGGCCAGGTACAGGTGGTCAAAGCCAAATACGAAGACACCTTCGCCGATCTCGGTGTGGCCAACGACCTGGGCTACCTGGAGATGATCGCCGCCAACCCGGGCGTGGATGCCTGGCTGCCGGGCGAGGGGACCGAGATCATCCTGCCCACACGCTTTATCCTGCCGCCGGGTCCGCGCGAGGGCATAGTGATCAACCTGGCGGAGTACCGCATGTACTACTTCCCGAAGGGGCAGAACGTCGTGCATACCTATCCGCTTGGGATCGGGCGCGAGGGCTGGAGTTCGCCAGTGACCGACACCAAGATCACGGGCAAGACCCCGAATCCGGGCTGGACCCCACCCAAGTCGATTCTCGAGGAGCATGCCGCCAACGGCGATCCATTGCCGTCCTATGTACCGCCGGGCCCCAACAACCCGCTGGGTCCGTACAAAATGACATTGTCCGTGCCGGGTTACCTGATCCATGGCACCAACAAGAAATTCGGCATCGGCATGCGTGTCAGCCATGGCTGCTTCCGCATGCTCAACCAGAATGTGCTGCAGCTGGCCGATATGGTGCCGGTCGGAACGCCGGTGCGCATCCTCAACGAGCCGTACAAGTTCGGCCGCAGCAACGGCAAGATTTACCTCGAGGCGCATACGCCTCTTGAGGATGCGGGTGCAACGTCGGTGGTCGATAAGCACACTGCCGTGATCAACGCACTGCTCAAGCGCGAAGAGCTGGGCGATCTGCGCCTGGACTGGAAGATGGTGCGCGAAGTAGTTGCGGCCGAAGATGGTCTGCCGGTGGAAATAGCCGAGCCCGATACGACGCTGGTCAGCAGCGCTAGTTTGGCGTACTGAGTCGCCGACTGATGATAGAACCCGCCCTGCGCGAGCAGCGGCGGGTTTTTTATTGCCATTTGAATGACACTTTCCGCAGGCAATAAAAAAGCCGACTCAGAAACCTGAGTCGGCTCTAACAGCCGTTGCGGGCTATTACTTGCGGCTGGCTTTTTCCAGCATGCGCAGAGCGCGCTCATTGGCTTCGTCAGCGGTCTGCTGAGCCTTCTGAGCAGCGGCCAGAGCCTCGTCAGCCTTGCGATAGGCTTCGTCGGCACGGGCTTGAGCGCGAGCGGCTGCGTCTTCGGTAGCGGTCAGGCGCGCTTCAGTTTCTTTGGACATGCTGCTGCAACCGGTAGCCAGAACTGCGGCCAGGGCCAGAGCAGAGAATTTCAGAACGTTGTTCATCGTGTTCCCCTTAAGGTGGAGTTTTCCATAAAAGCAATTTCCCAATGGTGGGAAATTAGCCGGCGTACATACTACCTATAACCGGCAGTAAGTAAACGGAGCGCAGGTGGGCGCAGCGCATTTTTTTCACCATCTTGTGGCGTGCGACTATAAGTGGTGCCGTTTTGTATAAAAAACATACAGCTCGTCGAGGCTCTCCCTGTACTGCCCGGTAATCGCAAGAAGTCAGGATCGCGCAGCCGGCGCGGCCAAGTAACCGCAATTTAAGTTTCCCGCCTGCCGGCGTTTCCGGGCAGACCGCGGCGCGCCGGGGACAGCAGGCATGAAGGTTTATTGGTGCGGATCATCCGTTAGCGACGCGCTGGCATCACTGGTGCTTCTTGCAAGCGGCAGGCCGGTAGGGTGTGTTGCGTCTATTGTTTCCGGAGCGCCGCACTGATCTGCCAGGGAGCACGTGTCGCGGGGCCAGTCCTGAGGAGGCTAAGCCATTGATTCAGCATGGCCGATCCCGAGGTGGCCTGATAAGCTCCGGCAATCTGTAATTCGGAGTTACCTGTCTCGGGCCAAGGATGCATGCATGTCGAAGTTGATTAAATGGAGTTTGTTGGCGGTACTGGCGATTGCAGTGCTGATCAAGCTGTCCCTGTGGTTGTCGGTGCGTTCGGTCATGGACGATTTCGCCCAACGACTCTCGCCAGTCATGGATATTCGCTACGGCGGAATTACCTCGTCCTTCGATGGACGGGTAGGCTTGAGCAACGTGCAGATTCGCGTGCCTGCAATGGGCGATAGCCTGCAGGTGGCTCATGCCGAGCTCAAGTTCGAGGGGCTAGGCGAGCTGCTGCGCTTCAAGGAGCGCCTGGCCGAAGGCAAGTTTCCCGAGCAGATGGCCGTAAACCTCGAGCGCTTGAGTCTGAATGTGCACGGCCCGTTCATGCGCCAGCTCTATGCGGCGCCGGCCGAGCGCAGCCTGTTCACGGCAATGAGCGAGGTCGCTTGCGGCAAGGTTCGTAACATAGGTGCGGACGAGTTGCTGGATATGGGCTATCGCACCTTCGAGACCGACGGCCAGTTTTCCTACCGATTTCAGCCTGGCGCGCAGACGCTCAGTTTCAGCCTGACTTCCGATACCCGCGACATGGGCGAGTTGCGTGTTGCCTTGTCGGTCATGAATATGCCGGACAATCCTGGGGATCTGCGCGTCAATCCACCCCGCGTACAGCGGGTGAGTGTCGAGTTCAACGACAACCAGTACCAGCGCAAGGTACAGGACTATTGCGCCGCCAAGCTCGGGATGGATAGAGAGGCCTATTTGACGGCCTCAGTCGAGCAATTCCAGAGAGTGCTGCGTAGCCAGCGCATTGCGCTTGACCAGCCGCTACTGGATGCCTATGCCGACTACCTGGACGATCCGCAGTCGCTGCGGGTCGAGCTCGAGCCCACCGAAGGCATGGTCTGGGATGGCCTGCAGTTCTTCGATCCCAAGGATGTATTGGCGATGCTGCGACCGGTGGTCCTGGTCAATCGCCGGGCGGTGCAGCCGCTTGGGTTTTCCTGGGTCGATCCTGCTTCGCGACCTGCACCCGCTGCGCAAGAGCCAGAGGCCGAGCAGCGAGTCGGCTCTGTGGCGGACGGCGCGCGCACCGGCTTCGTCAGCGTGTCCAGTCTGGCCAATCATGTTGGTAAGCGTTTGCGTTTTGTTACCTACGATGGCATGTATTATCAGGGTATCCTGACGCGGGTTGCCAACAACAAGGCCTATCTCCGCCTGCAGGCGGGCAACGGTACGGCACAAATGTCGCTACGCCTGGAAAAAATCGATAAGGTTCGGGTGCAGTTCTAGGGTCCACGAGAGGAGTAGCAATGAGCGAGGCGTTGTCCATTCACCATGACCAGAGAGGTCATCAATTCGAGACCATAGTGGATGGGGATCGTGCCTACCTGGCGTATATGGACCTGGGCAAGCAAACCTTGGACATTTACCGGACCTTCGTGCCGAACTCGCTGCGAGGTCGCGGCATCGCCGCGGCACTGACAGAGCACGCCCTGCAGTACGCCGAGCGCACTGGCTATACGGTGATTCCCTCGTGCTCCTATGTCGAGCGCTATATCGAGCGACGCCAGCGCCTCACCGCCAAGAGTTGAGGGGGCGGGGCAAATAAAAAAAGCCGGGCAATGCCCGGCTTTTTAGTGCCGCCTGATCAGGCGCGATGCCGCTTTGGCAGCACATCCTTGAGCTTGGCATGCATGCCGCGCAGGGTCTTTTCGGTGCTGTCCCAATCGATGCACGCATCGGTAATGGAGACGCCGTACTTGAGCTGGGCCAGGTCCTTGGGGATCGACTGGTTGCCCCAGCCCAGGTGACTTTCCACCATCAGGCCGACGATCGATTGGTTGCCCTCGAGGATCTGATTGGCCACGTTGTCCATTACCAGGGGTTGCAGCGCCGGATCCTTGTTGGAGTTGGCGTGGCTGCAGTCGACCATGATATTCGGGCGGATGCCGGCCTTGGTCAACTCCTGCTCACACACGGCGACACTGACCGAATCGTAGTTCGGCTTGCCGTTGCCGCCGCGCAGTACCACGTGGCCATAGGCGTTGCCCTTGGTGGTGACGATGGATACGCCCCCTTCCTGATTGATACCGAGGAAGCGGTGCGGGCTGGAAACCGACTGCAGGGCGTTGATCGCGACGGTCAGGCCACCATCGGTGCCGTTCTTGAAGCCCACAGCGGAGGACAGGCCGGAGGCCATTTCCCGATGGGTCTGGGACTCGGTGGTACGAGCGCCGATGGCCGACCAGCTGATCAAGTCCTGAAGATACTGCGGGGAGATCGGGTCGAGCGCTTCGGTAGCGGTCGGCAGGCCCATCTCGGCCAGATCGCGCAACAGTTGACGGCCGATATGCAAGCCATCCTGAATCTTGAACGAGTCGTCCAGGTAAGGGTCGTTGATCAGCCCCTTCCAGCCGACGGTGGTGCGTGGCTTCTCGAAATACACGCGCATCACCAAATAGAGACTGTCCGACACTTCGGCGGCCAGCACCTTCAGCCGCTCGGCATATTCATGGGCGGCCTTGATGTCATGGATCGAGCAGGGGCCCACCACCACGAACAGGCGATGATCCTTGCCGTCGAGGATATCGCGAATCACCTGGCGACCCTTCGCGACAGTGCGCAGCGCGGAATCGGTCAGGGGAATTTCCCGCTTGAGCTGCGCAGGGGTGATCAGGGTCTCGTTGGAGGCAACGTTAAGGTCGTCGATCGGTAAATCAGCCATCGTGCTTTTCATCAGGTCAGGGTCGTCAGGTCACGGGTGCCGGCCGCCAGCGATCCCCGTGTGGCGGAGCACAGCAGTATGAGCACAGCGGGGAAGCTGAACCTTAGCGCGATAAGGGTCGGCGAGACAATGGGGCGAAGGGCGTTACTCGGCTCGCAGAGGGTAGGAATGGCTAAGTGAGGCTGGCGTCGGAGAATTCGCCGGCATGCTGGGCGATCCATTCCCCGGCGACGCTCTCGATCTGCAATTGCTGGCCGAGCTCCCGCTCACGTTGCCGGCGATAGTGCTCGATCTGGCAGACCTGCTCGACCATGCGGGCACGGAACAGCGTGTCCTCATCGGTAAATGCGATACCCACCAGATAGTCTTCGTCGAGCTTGTGACACCAGGCCACCACGCCCTCGTAGCGCGCCTGCTCGCCAAGTAGTGGGATACGCAGCTCAACTGCCGTGCCGCGGCGAAAACCGCGGCTGGAGTTGCACGCCACGCCGCCCAGGCTGATATTGTTCAGGCGCTGGCCGGGCAAGGCTTTCTGTTTGCGGAGCACGAGCTCCACGGGCATATCACTGGGATGACGCAAGAAACGACGCATGACTACCGACCCCCAATGCCATCAAATTGACATCGTTAATCACAGTATAGTGAACGAACTGCAATTGACCGATTTAGATGCGGATCGCCAACTGCTCGATCTGCCCGGTACCTCGTTGCTCATATTCACAAGCACGGGTTGTGCCAGCTGCCGCTGGGCGCGTCGGGAGTTGCCGCTGCAGCCGCTGCCTGTGGCGCGCCTGGCCTGGATTGATGCCGCCGACAATGCAGGATTGGTGGCGCGCTACGAGGTCTTCCACCTGCCGGCCCTGTTCGTGGTGCGCGATGGTCAATTTTTCGGCGCGCTGCAGAGCCGTCTGCGCACCGACGATCTACTCGACGCCCTGGCTGAGGCCCTCAGGCGTCCCGCGGACGATCTTCCTTGACTACAGCCCGCCAGGGTCCGCGTATATGCTGACAGTCGCGCATCGAGCCAGGTGTTGTCCCTGGCCGCCGCCGGGAGAGCGGGCGTCCACCGCCGCGGCTTCGCACCCCGTACCAAGTCCTGTGCTTTCTCGCTCAGGCCGACCACTAGAACGTTGAGGTGTGCATGAGCAAGGGAATGGGCGACAAACTGGTGCTGGCGATCTCCTCGAGCGCGCTGTTCGACTTGCGCGAGAGTCACCAGGTGTACGAAAGCCAGGGCGTGGAAGCCTATCGCCAGTACCAGATCGAGCACGAGGACGAGATCCTGCTCCCCGGCGATGCCTTTCCCCTGGTCGAGAAATTACTCGGCTTGAATCTCGCCCTGGGGCAGTCCCGGGTCGAGGTGATCCTGGTCTCGCGCAACAGCGCCGATACCGGCTTGCGTGCATTCAACTCGATCCAGCACTACGGACTGGGCATCTCCCGCGCCGCCTTCGTCGGCGGGCGCAGTCCCGACCCGTACCTGGCGGCCTTTGGCTGTCAGCTGTTCCTCTCGACCCACGCCGAGGACGTACGCAACGCGCTACGCTCGGGGTTTGGCGCGGCGACCATCCTCTCCGGTGGCGCCCGCCGGGCGGCGAGCAACGAGTTGCGCATCGCCTTCGACGGCGATGCCGTGCTGTTTTCTGACGAGTCGGAGCGGGTCTACCAGCAAGGCGGGCTGGAAGCCTTCCAGAGCCATGAACGCGACGCCGCGCGCCGGCTATTGGGCGGCGGCCCCTTCAAACCCTTCCTCGCCGCGCTGCATCTCTTGCAGCAAGAGTTTCCCGAGGAGTCCTGCCCGATTCGTACGGCGCTGGTTACCGCCCGTTCGGCGCCGGCCCATGAGCGAGTCATTCGCACCCTGCGCGAGTGGAACATCCGCCTGGATGAGTCCTACTTCCTGGGTGGGCTGGAGAAGGCGGCGATCCTCGAGGCTTTCGCCGCCGACGTGTTCTTCGACGACCAGCCCGGCCACTGCGAGAAGGCCCGTGAGGTGGTAGCCACAGGCCATGTCCCCCATGGCGTGAGCAACGAGCTGCAGCCCTAGTCGATCCCCCGTGCATATATCCATTCGTCCTAAATGGCCCCGCCTTAGTTGACTTGCGGAGCGCGCTGCTAAGCTCAGAAAAGGCCCGCCGCGCCGGCAGTCGAGGAGGCCGCATGATTCGCTCGATTCTTTATGCCACCGATCTTGGTCTTTACGCCCCATATGTCCTCCAGCACGCACTGGCGCTGACGCGTGCCTTCAACGCCGGTCTTTATGTGGTGCATGCGGTAGAGCCGTTGGGGCTATTTGCCGAGTCGGTGCTGCAGACCTATCTGGATGAGGATCGGCTCAAGGAGTTGCGCAGCAAGGGTCTGGACACGGTAATGGCGAGTATCGAGCAGCGTGTGCTGGAAGGATTTCGCGACGAACTCGGCGAGGCCCAGCATGAGCTTGACGTTATTCGCGCCGTGCGGGTGGTGCAGGGCGACCCACCGTTGGTCATTCTCGAGGAGGCGCAGAGGCTCGGCGTCGACCTGCTGGTGGTCGGCAGTCACAGCCATGGCACCGAGTTGGAAATACCGCTGGGGCGCACGGCTGCGCGCCTGCTGCAGTTGTCGGAAGTGCCGGTGTATCTGGTGCCGATGCTGCAGCACCGCGGACGGGGCGAAGCATGAAACGAAGAATCGGCAGCAGTTAAAAATAAACAGTCTAGATTTAACGTCTAAGCCACTAATATGGTTATATAAAGTTGCCGGCAAGTGCACGGCTGCCTACCTGCTCTGAGGGTTTTCTATGAAGCTTCAGCAATTGCGCTACATCTGGGAAGTCGCGCATCACGACCTCAACGTTTCGGCCACAGCGCAGAGCCTCTATACCTCCCAGCCGGGGATCAGCAAGCAGATCCGTCTGCTCGAAGACGAACTCGGCGTGGAAGTGTTCGCCCGCAGCGGCAAGCACCTGACCCGCGTCACCCCGGCCGGCGAGCGGATCATCACCACCGCCGGTGAAATTCTGCGCAAGGTCGAGAGCATCAAGCAGATCGCCCAGGAGTTCTCCAACGAGAAGAAGGGCACGCTGTCCATCGCCACCACCCACACGCAGGCACGCTACGCCTTGCCCACGGTGATCAGCAGTTTCATCAAGCAGTATCCCGACGTCGCCTTGCACATGCACCAGGGCACACCGATGCAGATTGCCGAGATGGCGGCCGATGGCACCGTGGACTTCGCCATCGCCACCGAGGGCCTGGAGCTGTTCAACGACCTGGTGATGATGCCTTGCTACCGCTGGAATCGCTGTGTGGTGGTGCCCCAGGGGCATCCGCTGGCCAAGCTGCCGAAGCTGACCCTGGAGGCCCTGGCCGAGCATTCGATCGTCACCTACGTGTTCGGCTTCACCGGCCGCTCCAAGCTGGACGAGGCGTTCAGCCACCGCGGTCTGACGCCGAAGGTGGTGTTCACCGCGGCCGATGCCGACGTGATCAAGACCTACGTGCGCCTCGGCCTGGGCGTGGGCATCCTGGCCAAGATGGCGGTGGACCCCAAACTCGACCCGGACCTGGTGGTGCTCGATGCCAGCGACCTGTTCGAGGCCAGCGTGACCAAGATCGGCTTCCGCCGCGGCACCTTCCTGCGTGGGTTCATGTGCGACTTCATCGAGACATTCGCCCCGCACCTGACGCGCGACGTGCTGGCCAAGGCCGTGCACTGTCATAACAAGTCCGAGCTGGAGGAACTGTTCCACGATGTCGAACTGCCGACCTACTAATCAAGGCGAATGACTGGTCGGCCGCGTGCCTGAGTTCATTCAGCTGGATTCATCGGCGACATAACAAATGCCCGTATCTTGCGATACGGGCATTTTCTTGAGCGGGGGGCTTGCCCCCAGGGGGGCACCAGCCGCGATCAGACCAGCACGCCCTGGCTGCGCAGGTAGTCGTCGTAGGTGCCGCTGAAGTCGACCACACCGCTGTCGCTCAGTTCGATGATGCGGGTGGCCAGGGAGGAAACGAACTCGCGGTCGTGGCTGACGAAGATCAGCGTGCCGGGATAGTTCTCCAGGGCCAGGTTGAGCGCCTCGATGGACTCCATGTCGAGGTGGTTGGTCGGTTCGTCCATCACCAGCACGTTGGGCTTCTGCAGGATCAGCTTGCCGAACAGCATGCGGCCCTGCTCGCCACCGGAAATCACCTTCACCGACTTGAGAATCTCATCGTTGGAGAACAGCATGCGGCCAAGGGTACCGCGCACCAGCTGCTCGCCGCCCTGGGTCCACTGACCCATCCAGTCGAACAGGTTGCAGTCGTCGGCGAATTCATGGGCATGGTCCTGGGCGTAGTAGCCCAGCTCGGCGCTGTCGGTCCATTTCACGGTGCCGGCATCCGGGGTCAGCTCGCCGACCAGGGTGCGCAGCAGGGTGGTCTTGCCGATACCGTTGGGGCCGATGATGGCCACGCGCTCGCCGGCCTCGACCTGGAAGCTGAAGCCCTTGAACAGCGGCTTGCCGTCGAAGCCCTTGGCCATGTTTTCCACGGTCACGGCCTGGCGGTGCAGCTTCTTGGTCTGCTCGAAGCGGATGAACGGGCTGACCCGGCTGGACGGTTTGACTTCGGCCAGCTGAATCTTGTCGATCTGCTTGGCCCGCGAGGTGGCCTGCTTGGCCTTGGAGGCGTTGGCCGAGAAGCGGCTGACGAAGGTCTGCAGCTCGGCGATCTGTGCCTTCTTCTTGGCGTTATCGGCCAGCAGCTGCTCGCGCGACTGGGTCGCCGCGGTCATGTACTCGTCATAGTTGCCCGGGAACAGGCGCAGTTCGCCGTAGTCCAGGTCGGCCATGTGGGTGCACACGCTGTTGAGGAAGTGACGATCGTGGGAAATGATGATCATGGTGCTGTTGCGCGCGGTCAGCACGTTTTCCAGCCAGCGGATGGTGTTGATGTCCAGGTGGTTGGTCGGCTCGTCGAGCAGCAGCACGTCCGGGTCGGAAAACAGCGCCTGGGCCAGCAGCACGCGCAGCTTCCAGCCGGGCGCTACCTCGCTCATCGGGCCGAAGTGCTGGTGCAGCGGGATACCCAGGCCGAGTAGCAACTCGCCGGCGCGGGATTCGGCCGTGTAGCCGTCCAGCTCGGCGAATTCGGTTTCCAGCTCGGCCACCGCCATGCCTTCTTCTTCCGTCATTTCCGCCAGCGAGTAGATGCGGTCGCGCTCGGCCTTGATGCGCCACAGCTCGTGGTGGCCCATGATCACCGTGTCGATCACGTTGAACTCTTCGTAGGCGAACTGATCCTGGCGCAGCTTGCCGAGGCGCACATTGGGCTCGAGCATCACCTGGCCGGCCGACGGCTCGAGGTCGCCGCCGAGGATCTTCATGAAGGTCGACTTACCGCAGCCATTGGCGCCGATCAGGCCGTAGCGGTTGCCGTTGCCGAACTTGACGGAAACGTTCTCGAACAGCGGCTTGGCGCCGAACTGCATGGTGATATTGGCGGTAGAAATCACGAATCTTGATCCAGAAAGCGG
Organism: Pseudomonas sp. LPB0260; assembly: GCF_013388395.1. Classification (NCBI taxonomy): domain Bacteria; kingdom Pseudomonadati; phylum Pseudomonadota; class Gammaproteobacteria; order Pseudomonadales; family Pseudomonadaceae; genus Pseudomonas; species Pseudomonas sp. LPB0260. The sequence goes on from NZ_CP058247.1 coordinate 3,548,043, forward strand.
GCGCACGTGCGCGAAAGGGGCGCGATTGTAGCGGTTTAGCCCGCACAAGGGCAGGGCCAGGGATGGGCGGCGCGGTGTTCGCGGCGACGGCGGTACGCTCAGTCGCGGAAGAACACCTGCACCAGGTGATAGCCGAACTGGCTTTTCACCGGCCCATGGACCTCGCGCAATGGCTTCTTGAAGATGACCTGATCGATCACCCGCACCATCTGCCCCGGGCGTACTTCGCCAAGGTCGCCGCCACGCTTGCCGGACGGGCAGGTGGAGTGCTTGCGCGCCAGCACATCGAAAGCCTCGCCGGCGGCAATGCGCTTCTTCAGGGAGGCCGCCTCCGCTTCGGTCTTGACCAGGATGTGGCGGGCCATTGCCTTTGCCATGACGGGTTCCTCATTTTGGCTGGCCGTGTATTGTGCCAGTAATTGCCGCGCCAGCAGAATGACGTCAGCTTCAAGACTTCTGTTTCGCCGGGAGTGATGGCCGAATTTGGCCTAACGTATTAATTCCATCCAACGGAAGCCCCGCCCCCATGGATCTTCACTCGATGCTCAAAGTCCTGGCCAGCCAGGATGGTTCCGACCTCTATCTGTCGACCGGCGCGCCGCCCTGCGCCAAGTTCAACGGCGTGCTCAAGGCCCTCAGCCAGGAGCCGCTGAAGGCCGGGGAGGTGGCGCAGATCGCCCAGTCGATCATGGATGTGGCGCAGCGCGAAGACTTCGAGCGCGAGCTGGAGATGAACCTGGCCATCTCCCTGGGCGGCATCGGTCGCTTCCGGATCAACATCTTCAAGCAGCGTAACGAGGTGTCCATCGTCGCCCGTAACATCAAGATGGAGATCCCCAAGTTCGAGGACCTGAAGCTGCCCGAGGTGCTGCTCAAGACGGTGATGGAGAAGCGAGGCCTGGTGCTGTTCGTCGGCGGCACCGGCTCGGGCAAGTCGACCTCCCTGGCGGCGCTCATCGACTACCGCAACCGCAACAGCGGCGGCCACATCATCACCATCGAGGACCCGGTGGAATACGTGCACCGGCACAAGAAGTCGATCATCAACCAGCGTGAAGTCGGCGTGGACACCCGCAGCTTCCACGCGGCCCTGAAGAACACCCTGCGCCAGGCGCCGGACGTGATCCTGATCGGCGAGATCCGCGATCGCGAGACCATGGAGCACGCCCTGGCCTTTGCCGATACCGGCCACCTGGCGATCTCCACCCTGCACGCCAACAACGCCAACCAGGCGCTGGATCGGATCATCAACTTCTTCCCCGAGGAGCGCCGCCCGCAGTTGCTCAATGATCTGGGCAACAACCTCAAGGCCTTCGTTTCCCAGCGCCTGGTGAAGACCAGCGACGGCAAGCGCCGCGCGGCCGTGGAAGTGCTGCTGGGCACGCCGACCGTGCGCGACCTGATCAAGCGTAACGAGCTTTCCGAGATCAAGGAGATCATGGAAAAGTCGAAGAACCTCGGCATGCAGACCTTCGATCAGGCGCTGATCGACTTGGTCCATGAGGGTGCCATCGACGAGGATGAGGCGGTGAAGAACGCCGACTCGGCGAACAACGTGCGCCTCAAACTGAAGCTCTACCGTGACAGTCCTGAGGCAGCGGCCCCGGCGCCCGCCGTTGCCGAAGCAGCGGCCGCCGCGGAGACCAAGGCGGCAGAGGCGGGCGACTGGGCGCTCGAGTTGAAGCTGGAAGAGATCGAAGAGGAACAGCCGTCAGAAGACCCGGGGCGCTCGGGCATCTAGTACCACGCCGCTGCCCGGGACCCTGCTGTGCGGGGAAAATTCAGCGCAACTGTAGGTAACGCCGGGCGCCGCGACGGCTTATGTTGCATTTCCGCGCCGATGGCGCTGTGCCGAACGGGAGCGATGATATGCAGATTGCCGTACTTACATTCGAGGGCTTCAACGAACTGGACTCCTTTATCGCTGCGGGTCTGCTCAATCGCTTGAGTGCGCGCGGCTGGCAGGCGCAGATCACCTGTCCAGGCGAGCAGGCCACCTCGATGAACGGGGTGCAGGTGCGGGCCCAGCAGGCCCTGGAGTTCGCCAACCAGGCGGATGTCGTGCTGTTTGGCAGCGGCATCCAGACCCGGGCGATTGCCGAGGACCGGACGATTCTCGAGCGCTTGCAACTCGACCCCAGCCGCCAGTTGATCGGTGCGCAGTGCTCGGGCGCCTTGCTGATGGCCAAGCTGGGGCTGCTGGATAACCTGCCGGCCTGCACCGACCTGACCAGCAAACCCTGGGTGGTGGAGGCGGGCGTACAGGTGCTGGATCAACCCTTCTTTGCCCAGGGGCATCTGGCGACCGCTGGCGGCTGCCTGTCGGCGCCCTATCTGGCCGCCTGGGTCATTGCCAAGCTGGCCGGCGAAGAAGCTTGTGCCGAGGCGCTGCATTACGTAGCGCCAGTCGGCGAGAAACAGCGCTTCGTCGAGCGGGCGCTGGCGGTGGTGCGTCCGTATCTGCAGGGGTAGCTGACGGTGCTGCTGCGAACTGGATTCGCGGCAACCCTTGTGAGTGAAGTCCTGCTCCGTCGTTTGTTGCCGGGCACGACCGGGTTGGCTCAGGGACGCTGAGCGGTCAGCGCCGAATGCTCGGAGAGTTCAAGCTGGATAAAGGCGTTGATCATCGCCCGGTATACCGCTTCACTGACGTCCGGGTTGGCGCCCAGTTCCTCGGCCAGCCTGCGTACGCCAGCGATGACCTGTTCGACCCGCTGCCCATCACGGACCTCTTCGGTATTGCGCTTGAAGCCCGCGGCATGGCTGACGAATCTGCCGCGCTCGGCCAGCAGGGTGACCAGTTGGCGGTCGATTCGGTCGATATTGGCCCGCACTTGGGCGAGCGATTGGCATTGAGCGTCCATGTTCCGGTGTTCTCCTGATGGTGATTCGCCTGGCGATCCGGCCCACGGCACGCAAGACGGATCGGCCGCCGCCCAGCCTAGCCGAGCTCAAAGGTGGTAACGCCGAACAAGCGCTCCAATGGCAAGGCGGGGGCCTGGCCTCGATACATGCGCGCGGTCTCGAATACGACGCTCATGGCGTGGCGCTGCGCCATGTCGAGGGCGGGGCGATTGACCGCCGGAACATCCAGGAAGATGGGTTCACCCGCTGGGGCCGCGCCCTTGAGCGCGACGAACAGGCACTCGGCCAGGGCCGGGCTATCGGCGAACAGCGGGCCTACCTTGTAGCCCTCGCGGCAGGGGCGCAGCACGCCGTAGCCGGCCAGTCTGTCGTCCTGGCGAATAGCCAATGCCTGGTGCTCGGGTTGACTGATCCAGCAGCGAAGAAAGGCCGCGCGCCCCTCGGGAAAGTAGGGCTGATCATAGGCGAGCAACTCGTCGAAGGGCAGGGCGGCCAAGAGCACGGTCGGCGCTGCTGGCTGCCGGTCACCAGCAGCGTGGCCGCGGAAGCGGATATTGCGATGGGCCAGGGTGAATCCCGACTTGGCATAGTTGCCCTGCTGCGCAACGACGCCGTCCAGGCCGATGGTGCGCCCCGCGAGATAGGCCAGGCCGGCATTCCAGATCTGCATTCCGTAGCCGCGGCCGCGGTATTCGGGCTTGACGATGTAGAAGCCGAGGAAACCGAAGCGTTCGCCGTATTTCACCACCGAAAGCACCGAGATCGGTTGATCATCGAGCAAGCCGATCAGGAAACCGCCCGGGTCGGCGGCGTGGAAGCAATCTGCATCGTGGCGGCCGGGGTTCCAGCCTTCCGCCGCGGCCCAGGCGACGGCGATGTCCAGTTCCGCTCGGCGCATGGTCCTGATGAGGTAGCGAGGCTTCTGCATGCGTCTGGCCCAGCAATCAGCGGCAAAGCTGCCTGTAGCTCGACGCTAGGCGATCTTTGCAACGCTGTCTATTGCTGGGCCTGGGCAGCGGACTGGCGGCATGACCTCGGCGTCGACGACAACAAGCACGGGCGAGCCGGGCTCCCTGTCGCAGGCCGGGTCGCTCAGCCGCGCAGTTCGGGCAGGTCCCGGTACAGTTCCAGCGCCTGCGGGTTGGCCAGGGCATCGGTGTTCTTCACCGGCTTGCCGTGCACCACGTTGCGCACCGCCAGTTCGACGATCTTGCCGCTGATGGTGCGCGGTATGTCGGCCACGGCGATGATCTTGGCCGGCACATGACGTGGCGTGGTGTTGGCGCGGATCACCTGGCGGATGCGTGCCTGCAGCTCGTCGCTCAGCGACACGCCTTCACGCAGGCGCACGAACAGCACCACGCGCACGTCGTCGTCCCATTCCTGGCCGATGGCGATGGATTCCAGCACCTCTTCGACCTTCTCCACCTGGCGGTAGATCTCGGCCGTGCCGATGCGCACGCCGCCCGGATTGAGCACCGCGTCGGAGCGGCCGTGGATCACCAGGCCACCGTGCTCGGTCTCCTCTGCGTAGTCGCCGTGGGCCCAGATGCCGGGGAAGGTCTCGAAGTAGGCGGCGCGGAACTTGGCGCCGTCTGCGTCGTTCCAGAAGCCCACCGGCATGGAGGTGAAGTGCCGGGCGCAGACCAGCTCGCCCTTTTCACCGAGGATCGGCTGGCCGGCGTCGTTCCACACCTGCACATCCATGCCCAGGCCCTTGCACTGCAACTCGCCGCGCCACACCGGCAATACCGGGTTGCCGAGGGCGAAGCAGGAGACGATGTCGGTGCCGCCGGAGATCGATGACAGGCACAGGTCCTGTTTGATCTCGCGGTAGACGTACTCGAAGCTCTCGTGGGACAGCGGCGAGCCGGTCGAGAGGATGGCCTTGAGGCGGCGCAGCCGGTGGCTGCTGCCCGGCCGGGCGCCGGCCTTCTCCAGGGCCGCGAGGTACTTGGCGCTGGTGCCGAAGATGCTGATGTCCTCCGCGTCGATCAGGTCGATCAGGCGTTCGGCGCCCGGGTGGAAGGGCGAGCCGTCGAACAGCACCAGGGTGGCGCCCAGGGCCAGGCCGGAAACCAGCCAGTTCCACATCATCCAGCCGCAGGTGGTGTAGTAGAACAGGCAGTCATCGTCGTGCAGGTCGGTGTGCAGCCCCAGCTCCTTGACGTGCTGCAGCAGCACGCCGCCGGTGCCGTGGACGATGCACTTGGGCACGCCGGTGGTGCCGCTGGAGTAGAGGATGTACAGCGGATGATCGAAGGGCACCGGGGTGAAGCGCGGCTCGCCGCCGGCCTGGTAGAAGTCGTCCCACAGGGCCACCTTGGCGCCGGTGGTGAAGTCCTCGACCTTGGCCTGCTGCCGCGAGTAGGGCACGACGATCAGCTGCTGCAGCGACGGCAGGCGCTCGAGTATCTCGTTGAGCTTGCCGGTCAGGTCGAGGTTCTTGCCGGCGTAACGGTAGCCGGCGGCGGCGATCAGCACCTTGGGCTCGATCTGGCCGAAGCGGTCGATCACCCCCTGGGTGCCAAAGTCCGGCGAACAGCTCGACCAGGTAGCGCCCAGGCTGGTGGCGGCGAGCATGCCGACCACCGTCTGCCAGGTGTTGGGCATAAAGGCCGCGACCCGGTCGCCGACGCCAACCCCGGCGGCCTCGAGGCTTCGCTGCAGGCCGGCGACATGGGCGGCCAACTCAAGGTAGCTCAGTTGCTCGCGGGAGCCGTCCTCGCCGATGGCGACCAGCGCCGGCTGGGCATCGCGGCGACGCAGCAGGTGCTCGGCGAAGTTCAGCGTGGCTCCGGGAAACCAGTGGGCGCTGGGCATGGCCGGGCCTTCCTGCAGCACGGCGTGGGGCTGCTGGCTGAAGCGAATCTCGAAGAAGTCGACGATGGCCTGCCAGAAGGCTTCGCGCTGCTCGACGCTCCAGGCATGCAGCGCCGGGTAGTCGGCGAGCTCGAGGCCGTGGCGCTGGTTGACGAAGCGGCGGAAGGCGTCCATCCGGGTGGCGGCAATGCGCTCGGCCGAAGGGGCCCACAGGGGTTGTTGCATGACGACTCCTCATCTTCATTCGTGTTGTGCCAGGCCATCGAACCTGACCGATGGCACGCTAGCCTAGCGCTCGCCGCGGGCCTTGAACGGCAGCGACCCTTTTTGCGAGGCTGCCGACCTGGGCCCCGCTGTAGAGCCTTTGCACCGGGCGGATTGCCTCTGCGCCGTGTCAGGCGCTGGCGCTTTACAGTCCGTAAAGCATGGCTGACACCTCTGGCCTGATCAGGCGCCGCCCAGGCGTGCCCTGGCCACCCGTGAACCGTTTTCCCTTCCGAGTACCGTGCAGATGCGCTGGCCGGCGGCGATCAGCCTGTCCAGATCGACGTCGGTGGCGATGCCCAGGCCGTCGAGCAGGTAGAGCACATCCTCGCTGGCGACATTGCCGCTGGCGCCCTTGGCGTAGGGGCAACCGCCGAGACCCGCGACCGAGCTGTCGAACACGCTGACGCCCTCCAGCAGGCTGGCATAGATGTTCGCCAGGGCCTGGCCGTAGGTGTCGTGGAAGTGACCGGCCAGGCGGTCACGGGGAATATCCCGGCCAACCACCTCGATCAGGCGGCGGGTATCGCCGGCGGTACCGGTGCCGATGGTGTCGCCCAAGGACACCTCGTAGCAGCCCATGGCAAACAGATCACTGGCCACGCGGGCGACCTGCTCGGGGGCGATGAAACCGTCATAGGGGCAGCCGAGCACGCAGGAGACATAGCCACGCACGCGGACGCCGTGCTGCTGGGCCGCCTCCAGCAGCGGCAGGAAGCGCTGCAGACTCTCGCCGATCGAGCAGTTGATGTTCTTCTGCGAGAAGGACTCGCTCGCCGCGGCGAACACCGCCACCTCCTTGACCCCGGCCTCCAGGGCCGCTTCGAAGCCCTTCATGTTGGGCGTCAGCGCGGCATAGGTGACACCCGGGCGCTGCTGGATGCCGGCGAACACCTCTCGGCTTCCGGCCATCTGCGGCACCCACTTGGGCGAGACGAAGCTTCCGACCTCGATATAACCCAGGCCGGCGGCGGACAGGTCGTCGACCAGGCGCACCTTGTCGGCGATGCTGATCGGCTGCTTCTCGTTCTGCAGACCGTCGCGGGGGCCGACTTCGACCAGGCGGACGTGGGTAGGCAGACTCATCGGGATTCCTCCGTGGGGTGCGCTACGCGCACCGCTTCTTTCCTCATGGTGCGCATGGCGCACCCTACAGGCTCAAGGGAGCCCCCGTAGGGTGCGCTACGCGCACCGCTTTCTTTCCTCATGGTGCGCATGGCGCACCCTACGGGCTCTGTTCTTCCAACTCCACCAGCAGGGTGCCTTCGGCTACCATCTGGCCTTCGCCGCAATACAACGCCTTGACCGTACCGGCGTGGGGCGCGCGGATGCTGTGCTCCATCTTCATGGCCTCCAGTACCACCAGGGCCGCACCGGCCTCGACGACCTGGCCGGCCTCGACCAGCACCCGCACGATGCTGCCGTTCATCGGTGCGGTCAGGCCACCATGCTGGCTGTGGCTGGCTTCGACTTCGGCGATCGGATCGACGCGGCTGACGGTGCGCAGCTCGCCATGAAATTCCAGGTACAGGGTGTCGCCACGACGAATTGCCAGGTGACTGCGGCGCTGGCCATCCCGTTCGACCACCAGCTGCTCGCCGCGCAGTTGCGCCGCAGACGGCGCGCTGTGGCGCAGGCGCACCACCTGGCGTTCGCCGCCGCAGGCCAGGTGCAGGTCGGTTTCCGCCGGCAGGCCGGCGCGCCAGCCACTGGTGGCGCTCCAGGGCGAGTGATAGTCCTCGTGCTTGCGCCGCACCGGCTCGCTTTGGCTGAAGGCTTCGGCCGCCAGTTGCCAGAATTCGGCGGGCAGGGCGCCGGCCTCGGGTAGCAGCTGCTGCTGGTGGCGGGGGATAAAGCCGGTATCCAGCTCGGCGTCGGCGAAGGCCGGATGGGCCAACACGCGGCGCAGGAAGGCCAGGTTGGTCCTGACCCCGCCGACGGCGGTCTCGTCGAGCATCGCCAGCAGGCGCAGGCGCGCCTCCTCGCGGTTGTCGCCCCAGGCGATCAGCTTGCCGAGCATGGGGTCGTAGAAGGGCGACACCTCATCGCCTTCGGCCACGCCGCTGTCGACCCTGCGGCCCTCGCCGGCACTGGCTTCACGGTACAGCGCCAGGGTGCCGGTGGAGGGCAGGAAGTCGTGGTCCGGGTCCTCGGCGTACAGGCGCACCTCGATGGCGTGACCGATCAGCGGCACCTGCTCCTGGCTCAGCGGCAGCGCTTCGCCGCGGGCCACGCGGATCTGCCAGGCGACCAGATCGAGGCCGGTGATGGCCTCGGTCACCGGGTGCTCCACTTGGAGTCTTGTATTCATCTCCATGAAGAAGAAATCGCCGCGCTCGTCCAGCAGGAACTCCACGGTGCCGGCGCCGACATAGCCGATGGCCTGGGCGGCCTTGACCGCCGCCTCGCCCATTGCGCGGCGCAGCTCGGGTGACAGCCCCGGGGCCGGGGCCTCCTCGACCACCTTCTGGTGGCGGCGCTGGATCGAGCAGTCGCGCTCGTTGAGGTACAGGCAGTGGCCGTGCCGGTCGGCGAACACCTGGATCTCCACGTGGCGCGGCTTGAGCACGTACTTCTCCACCAGCATGCGCGCGTCGCCGAACGACGATTGTGCCTCGCGCTGGGCGCTGGCCAGGGCCTCGGCCAAATCGGCCTCGCGCTCGACCACCTTCATGCCCTTGCCGCCACCGCCGGCGGCGGCCTTGAGCAGCACCGGATAGCCGATCACCTCGGCGGCGGCGCGGAAGGTCTCCAGGTCCTGGGCCTCGCCGTGGTAGCCGGGCACCAGCGGCACGCCGGCGGCCTCCATCAGGGCCTTGGCGGCGGACTTGCTGCCCATGGCGTCGATGGCGGAGGCGGGCGGGCCGAGGAAGAGCAGGCCGGCCTGCTCGATGGCGCGGGCGAAGCCGGCGTTCTCCGAGAGGAAGCCGTAGCCCGGGTGGATGGCCTGGGCGCCGCTGGCCTTGGCCGCCGCTATCAGGGCGTCGATGCGCAGGTAGCTGTCGGCGGGCTTGGCGCCGCCCAGGTCGATGGCGATGTCCGCCTCGCGCACGTGGCGGGCTTCACGGTCGATGGCGCTGTGCACCGCCACGGTCTTGATGCCCATGGCTTTGGCGGTGCGCATCACCCGGCAGGCGATCTCGCCGCGGTTGGCCACCAGCAGGGTGTCGATATGGCTGCTCATGCTTGTTGCTCCTGCCAGCTGGGTTGGCGTTTGTCGAGGAAGGCACGCAGCCCCTCCTGGCCCTCGGCGCTGACGCGGATGCGGGCGATGGCGTTCTCGGTGTAGCGGCGCAGTGCCGGGGTCAGCGTGCCGCTGCCCACTTCGCGCAGCAGGCCCTTGGTCGCCTGCATGGCCTGGGGGCTGTTCTGCAGCAGGTTGCCGACCCAGTCGGCGCAGGCCTGCTCCAGTTCCCCGGCCGCATAGCACTCGGCCAGCAGCCCCAGCTCGCGGGCCCGCTCGCCGCCGAAACGCTCGGCGGTCAGGGCGTAGCGCCGCGCGGCGCGTTCGCCGATGGCCTGTACCACGAAGGGGCTGATCACCGCCGGGGCCAGGCCGATGCGCACCTCGGACAGGCTGAACAGCGCGTCCGTGGCGCCGATGGCCATGTCGCAGCAACTCACCAGGCCGACGGCACCGCCGAAGGCCGCGCCCTGGACCACCGCCAGGGTGGGGATGGGTAGCTTGTGCAGGTTGTACATCAGCTCGGCCAGTTCGCGGGCATCATTGAGGTTGGCGTTATAGTCGAGCGCTGCCGACTCCTGCATCCAGGCCAGGTCGGCACCAGCGGAGAAGTGCTTGCCGCGGCCGCGCAGCAGCAGAAAGCGCAGGCTCTTGTCGGCCTGCACCGCATCCAGGGCGAGGATCAGTTCGCGGATCATCTGCGCGTTGAAGGCGTTGTTCTTCTCCGGGCGGTTGAGCCACAGGGTGGCGACGCCGCGCGGGTCTGTTTCCAGTTGTACGGTAGTGAAATCGGTCATGGTCGGCTCGGTAGGGTGCGCCATGCGCACCGATACGTTGATCACTGGTGCGCACGGCGCACCCTACATACGAAACACGCCGAACTGGCTCGGCTCGATCGGCGCGTTGAGCGCGGCGGACAACGCCAGGCCGAGCACCTCGCGGGTCTGCGCCGGGTCGATGACGCCGTCGTCCCACAGCCGCGCGCTGGAGTAGTAGGGGTGGCCCTGGCGCTCGTACTGCTCGAGGATCGGCTGCTTGAGCTTGGCCTCGTCCTCGGCGGAGAAGGCGTGGCCGGCGCGCGCTGCCTGTTCGTGCTTGACCTGCACCAGCACGCCGGCGGCCTGTTCGGCGCCCATCACGCCGATTCGCGCATTCGGCCACATCCACAGGAAGCGCGGGTCGTAGGCGCGCCCGCACATGCCGTAGTTACCGGCGCCGAAGCTGCCGCCGATGATCACGGTGAACTTCGGCACCTTGGCGCAGGCCACCGCGTTGACCAGCTTGGCGCCATGTTTCGCAATCCCTCCCGCTTCATATTTCTGCCCGACCATAAAACCGGTGATGTTCTGCAGGAACAGCAGGGGAATGCCGCGCTGGCAGGCCAACTCGATGAAATGCGCGCCTTTTTGCGCCGATTCGGCGAACAAAATCCCATTGTTGGCGAGGATCGCCACCGGGTAGCCGTGCAGGTGGGCGAAGCCGCAGACCAGGGTGGCGCCGAACAGCGCCTTGAACTCGTCGAACAGCGAGCCGTCGACCAGCCGCGCGATCACCTCGCGCACGTCGAAGGGCTGCTTGGCGTCCGCCGGAATGATTCCGTACAGCTCCTCGGCGTCGTACAGCGGGGCGATCGGCTCGCGGTTGTTGAGCACGCCCTGCTTGCGCCAGTTGAGGTTGGCGATGCTGCGCCGGGCCAGGGCCAGGGCGTGCTCGTCGTTGTCGGCATAGTGGTCGGCCACACCGCTGGTCTTGCAGTGCACGTCGGCGCCGCCGAGGTCCTCGGCGCTGACCACCTCGCCGGTGGCGGCCTTCACCAACGGCGGGCCGGCGAGGAAGATGGTGGCCTGGTTGCGCACCATGATGGCCTCGTCGGCCATGGCCGGCACGTAGGCGCCGCCGGCGGTGCAGGAGCCCATGACCACGGCGATCTGCGGGATGCCCATGGCGGACATGTTGGCCTGGTTGAAGAAGATCCGCCCGAAGTGCTCGCGGTCGGGGAACACCTCGTCCTGACGCGGCAGGTTGGCGCCGCCGGAGTCCACCAGGTAGATGCAGGGCAGGCGGTTCTGCTGGGCGATGGCCTGGGCGCGCAGGTGCTTCTTCACGGTCAGCGGGTAGTAGCTGCCGCCCTTCACCGTGGCGTCGTTGGCCACGATCATGCACTCGACGCCTTCGACCCGGCCGATGCCGGCGATCACGCCGGCGGCCGGCACGTCCTCGCCGTACACCTCGTGGGCGGCCAGTTGGCCGATCTCGAGGAAGGGCGAACCGAGGTCGAGCAGGCGGTTGATGCGCTCGCGCGGCAGCAACTTGCCGCGCGAGGTATGGCGGTGCTGGGCCTTCTCGCCGCCGCCTTCGTGGATGCGCGCCAGCAGGCTGCGCAGGGCGCTCACCTGCTCGAGCATCGCCGCGCTGTTGGCGGCGAACTCCGGTGAACGGGTATTGATCTGGCTATGCAGGATGGTCATGTGCGCTTCCTGTAGGGTGCGCCGTGCGCACCGTTGCCCTGGTTGCGGTGCGCGCGGCCTCGCGGCCGCGCACACCCTACGGGTCACTTGGTCTCGTTGAACAGCTCGCGGCCGATCAGCATGCGGCGGATCTCGCTGGTGCCGGCGCCGATCTCGTAGAGCTTGGCGTCGCGCAGCAGGCGGCCGGTGGGGAACTCGTTGATGTAGCCGTTGCCGCCGAGGATCTGGATCGCCTCCAGGGCCATCTGGGTGGCGCGCTCGGCGCTGTAGAGGATCACCCCGGCGGCATCCTTGCGGGTGGTCTCGCCGCGGTCGCAGGCCTGGGCCACGGCATAGAGGTAGGCGCGGCTGGCGTTGAGCTGGGTGTACATGTCGGCGACCTTGCCCTGGATCAGCTGGAACTCGCCGATGCTCTGGCCGAACTGCTTGCGGTCGTGGATATAGGGCACCACCACGTCCAGGCAGGCCTGCATGATGCCGATCGGACCGCCGGCCAGGACCACGCGCTCGTAGTCCAGGCCGCTCATCAGCACCTTCACGCCGCCATTCTCCACGCCGAGGATGTTCTCCTCCGGCACCTCGACGTCATCGAAGAACAGCTCGCAGGTGTTGGAGCCGCGCATGCCCAGCTTGTCGAACTTGTTGCCGCGGGAAAAACCCTTCCAGTCGCGCTCGACGATGAAGGCGGTGATGCCGTGGGCGCCCTTGTCCAGGTCGGTCTTGGCGTAGATCACGTAGGTGTTGGCGTCCGGACCGTTGGTGATCCAGGTCTTGCTGCCGTTGAGCACGAAGCGGTCACCACGGCGCTCGGCGCGCAGTTTCATCGACACCACGTCGGAACCGGCGTTGGGTTCGCTCATGGCCAGGGCGCCGACGTGCTCGCCGCTGATCAGCTTGGGCAGGTATTTCGCCTTCTGCTCGGCGCTGCCATTGCGGTTGATCTGGTTGACGCACAGGTTGGAGTGGGCGCCGTAGGACAGGCCGACCGAGGCCGAGGCGCGGCTGATCTCCTCGATTGCCACCACGTGAGCCAGGTACCCCAGCCCCGCGCCACCGTACTCCTCGGACACGGTGACGCCGAGCAGGCCCATGTCACCGAACTTCTTCCACATGTCCGCGGGGAACAGGTTGTCGCTGTCGATGGCGGCGGCGCGCGGCGCCAGTTCGGCGGCGACGAAGGCCTGGACCTGCTCGCGCAGCATGTCGATGGTTTCGCCGAGGGCGAAGTTGAGGGACGGATAGCTCATGGTTCCACCTGTAATTGTTAGCTTTAAGTTCAGGAGTTAACGCTTTGTTTTTTATCTGTTTCAGCCAGCGCGATAAGACAGCGCTCCTCGGCTGTATCCAATTCCAGCTGCATTTGTTGAATATCCAGCAGCTGCTGCTGCAGCTGGGCACGGCGCTCGGCGATCTTGTCCATGAAGGTCTCCAGCTGCTTGCGATTGCCGTGGCTCGGGTCGTACAGCTCGATCAGTTCCTTGCACTCGGCCAGGGAGAAACCGATGCGCTTGCCACGCAGGATCAGCTTGAGGGTGACCTTGTCCTTGGCACTGTAGATGCGCTCCTGGCCACGCCGCTCGGGGCTGAGCATGCCTTGCTCCTCGTAGAAGCGAATGGCGCGGGTGGTGATGTCCAGCTCGCGGGCCAGGTCGGAGATGCTGTAGGGCGCTGCCATGACGGGGTCTCGGTGTTTTACCTTTACGTTAACGTAAAGCTGGCGGCGAATTTAGTCAACGGCGAGATCGACGAAAGACCGTCTTTGTTCTGCGCACGCTTGCAGTGGGGAGAAATGGCGGCGGATCGAGCCGGTGCCGGCGCGCGGCTGGCCGGCTGCGCTCACCACACGGGGCAGTCAAGCGCCGCCGAGAGGAGATAGACAAAACCAGGGCAAAGGCCCTGGTTCTGGCCGAGGTCCGTCCAGCATATGCGACGGAGAAATGCGCGGTTGTATCAGTAACTCGCCTTCAGGCTGACGCCGGAGTAGCTCGCGGAGCCGCTCACCACCACGTAGTAAGTGCCGGCCTGCGGGTTATTGAACGTGCAGCTTTCGTTGTTGTTGCTGCGCCGTGGGCGGCAGTCGTAGCTGGTTGCGGTCGGTTCGGCGCCGAATCGCACGTAGAGGTCGGCATTGCCGGAACCGCCGTACATGGAAACCAGCAGACGACTGACCCCGGCCGGTACCGTGATGCGGTAGCTCTTCATCGAGCGCCTGCTGCCCGACAAGCCCGTGATCGGCGTGCCGTTGAACAGGGTGTCCTGGTTGACGACAGGTGGGCCGGCCTGCCTATCAAGGGCCGCCCGCGCATCCACCAGTCCACTGCCGCAGCCTTCGGCGCAGGCGACCGGCAATGCCCGGGCGCTACTCTTGAGGTTGCTTTCCACCTGCGCCGGCAACTGCGGTGACGCCGCTTGCATCAGCGCGACCACCCCGGCGACATGGGGCGCGGCCATGGAGGTGCCGCTGTAGTACGCATAAGAGGCGCTGCCCGGCGTGGTGGTGCCGCTATTGAGGGTGGAGAGGATGCTCGAGCCGGGGGCGGCGATATCCACCACCGCACCGTAGTTGGAGAAGCTCGCCCGTGCTCCGCTGCGGGTGGTCGCGGCCACGGTGATGACGTTGTTGCAGTTGGCGGGGGTAAAGTTGGCCGCATCCAGATTGCTGTTGCCTGCCGCCACCACCACCGTGGTGCCGCGGCCGACCGCGCTGTTGATGGCGTTCTGCGTGGTCAGGCTGCAGCTGCCTGTGCCGCCGAGGCTCATGTTGATGACCTGGGCCGGGGTGCTGGTGATAGGAATGCCGCTGACGCTGCCGCCGGAGGCCCAGATGATGCCGTCGGCGATATCCGAGGTGTAGCCACCGCAGGTGCCGAGCACCCGTACCGGCATGATCTTGGCGTTATAGGCCACACCGGCTACGCCTTCCGTGTTGTTGGTGAGGGCCGCTACCGTGCCGGCGACGTGGGTGCCATGCCAGCTGGAGTTGCGCGGAGTACCGCACTGGCCGCTGGTCCAGTCGCCCGGATCGCTGGGGTCGGCATCCCGGCCGTTGCCGTCGTTGGCGACAGCGGGGTCGGCGATCATGTCGTAGCCGGCGACCAGGTTACCGATCAGGTCCGGGTGACCGGTGATACCGGTGTCCAGCACGGCGACCACCGCGCCACTGCCGGTGGAGCGATCCCAGGCGGTCGGCAGGTTGATGCCGCCGGTGGGCTCGTAATAGTGCCACTGCTCGTTGTAGCGCGAATCGTTCGGGGTGAAGACCGGCTGCAGCAGCGCATCCACTTCGACGTATTCGACGTTGGGGTTGGCTGCCAGCTCCTGCAGCAGTGCGGCGGCCTCCGCGCGAGCGAGCTTGCGCGCCGACCTGATGACATCGGCACCAACCGCGGTGCGCCGCACATGGGCGACAGTCACGCCGCGCCGCTGACCGGCCTGACTCAGCGCCTGGGCGCGCAGGCTGCTGTTGGCCAGTTCGCTGCTGCCGCTGCGGTACTTGACGATGAAACGGTCGTAGCTCTTGCCTTCCTTGAGCATGCTGGTGTTGATGCGCGCGCCGCCAGTATCCGGCGCGGAGTAGGCCATGGGCGCGGCGATGGCCAGCGCGCAGGCGACTGCCAGCGCATGGGCACGCAGCGGCCGATTGGTACGAGTATGAGTAGAAGACACGTTTGCAACCCCCGATGATATGGGAACCGGGCCGCCAAGCACGGCCCAGCTAAAGGGAACTACTGCAGAGTGCTTCCAGCGCTTGCAGGCCTGCCCGGCTCGCGGTTGGGCGATACCGGACGCTGGCGAAATCCAGGGTCCAGCTCCTTGCTGGCGGACTGCTCGTCCTTGTGCGGGCATGACGGTTTCCGGCCGTCACGATCCTTCCACCTCCGGTCCTGCGCCCATCATCAGGGCGCGGCCGCTCGGCGCCGTCTACTCGACCGGGTGTGTGCCCGGACAAGCAATCGCGGATGCGGCGAACTATGGAAGTGCTCGGGCTATCGGCATAGCGGCGGATATCTGGACTGCGATTGCCTTCACATTGCGACGAACGGCCGCTGACCAACGGTATCGGCGCGTGGCGGGCCCATGCGAACCGCCGTTGGCACATGAACAAGCGGGAGCTGGCAGGCGGCCGGACGTGCTGAAAAAAGCCCCCGCGCTGGGCGGGGGCAAAGCTCGCCGTCGAAGGGGACTAGTAGCGGGCCACCAGGCTGGCACCGGAGTAGCTGGTGTAGCCGCGCACCATCACGTGGTAGGTGCCCGCCTGCGGGTTGCTGAAGCTGCAGGCCTCGTTATTGCCGTCGAGGTAGGGGCGGCAGTCGTAGCTGCTGGTGGTAGGGGCCGAACCGAAGCGCACATAGAGATCGGCATCGCCACTGCCGCCGGACAGGGTGAAGCTCAGGCTGCTGACGCCGGCCGGTACCGTGATGCTGTAGGTCTTGCTGGACCCCTTGCTGCCGGACAGACCGCTGATCGGCTGGCCATTGAATAGGCTGTCCTGGTTGACCGGCGGGCTGCCGAGTTGGACATCGACCGCGGCGCGGGCATCGACGATGCCCGTGCCGCAACCTTCGCTGCAGGTGCCGGGCAATGGTCGGGTGCTGCTCTTCAGATTGCTTTCCACCTGCGCCGGGGTCTTCGGCGTAGCCGCCTGCATCAGGGCGACCACCCCGGCGACGTGTGGCGCGGCCATGGACGTGCCGTTGTAGGCGGCATAGCTGGCGCTGCCCGGTGTGGTGGAGCCGCTGTTGAGGGTGGAGAGGATGCCCGAGCCCGGGGCGGCGACATCGACCACCGAGCCGTAGTTGGAAAAGCTCGACCTGGAGCCGCTGCGGGTGGTGGCCGCAACCGTGATGACGTTGTTGCAGTTGGCCGGATTGAAGTTGGCGGCATTGGCGTTGCTGTTGCCCGCCGCCACCACCACCGTGCTGCCGCGGCCGACCGCGCTGTTGATGGCGTTCTGCGTGGTCATGCTGCAACTGCCGCTGCCACCCAGGCTCATGTTGATCACCTTGGCCGGGGTGCTGGTCGTCGGTACACCGCTGACGCTGCCACCGGAGGCCCAGACGATGCCATCGGCGATGTCCGAGGTGTAGCCTCCGCAGGTGCCGAGCACCCGCACCGGCATGATCTTGGCGTTGTACGCCACCCCGGCCACCCCCAGGCCGTTGTTGGTGACCGCGGCCACGGTGCCGGCCACGTGGGTGCCGTGCCAGCTGGAATCGCTGGGCGTACCGCATTGGCCGGTGGTCCAGTCGCCCGGATCGCTCGGGTCGGCATCGCGGCCGTTGCCGTCGTTGGCGACCGTGGTATCGGAGATCATGTCGTAGCCGGCGATCACGTTGGCGTTGAGGTCAGGGTGATTGGTGATGCCGGTGTCCAGCACCGCGACCACCACGCCACTGCCGGTGGAGCGGTCCCAGGCGGTGGGAGCGTTGATCCCGGCGGTGGCCTCGAAGTAGTGCCATTGCTCGTTGTAGCGCGAGTCGTTCGGGGTCAGGACCGGCTTGAGCAGGGCATCGACCTCGACGTACTCGACGTTGGGGTTGGCGGCGATCTGCTGCATCAGGGCTTCGGCGCCGGCGCGGTCGAGCTTGCGCGCCGACTTGATCACGTCGGCGCCGACCGCGGTGCGCCGCAGGTGGCCGACGCCCAGGCCCTGCAGCATGCCGGCCTCGTTAAGCGCCTGGGTCCGCATGCTGCTGCTGGCCAGCTCGCTGCTGCCGCTGCGGTACTTGACGATGAAGCGGTCGTAGCTCTGGCCGTCCTTGAGCATGCTGGTGTTGATACGGGCAGCGCCGGTATCCGGTGCGGCGACGGCCATGGGTGCTGCCATCACCAGTGCGCAAGCGGTAGCCAGCGCATGATTGCGAAATGCACGGGTAGTGCGAGTGCGGATAGGAGTCACGTTTGCATATCCCCTGTAGTGAGGTGGGTAACGCGGCCGCGGATTACGACCGTGTTGGTTCCTGACCAAATAGGGATGTTCTGCAGCGTGCTTGTGGCGCCTGCAGAGTCCGGTTCGGCTCCTGCCGTGACCAGACTCTCGCGAATGCGAGGGCTCTCGCCCTCGTCTGCGGACTGCACATCCCTGTGTACGCCCGAGGTTTGTTGTCGCCTCGTGGTCCTTTCACTTCCTGGTGTTGCTGGTGTTGCCATACTCAGTTGCCTGGTACCACCAGACCCGCGTCGATTGTCTTGTCCAACTGGCTTGGAAAGGCGCGCGATGCAGGCTTGAAGCACTATGGTCCCAGTTGCGCTGATCAGCATAGCCCCGATTCATTGGAGTGCTAGCGTGGTCACGCTCTGGTTGCGTAAGCGTCAGAGTAGTGGTCGCTCTTCATGCGGCATTCGACAAAAAGATTATGGACAGGCAGCAGTGGCTTGCTTACGTTAACGTCAACGTAAATTTGCGGCGACGACAAAACCGTCTGCGGCTAGCCAGAATCCATGACAACTACAAGAAGGGAAGCTATGAACCATCTCAGCTACACCCGCGGCCCCCAGGACAAGCCGCTGCTGACCATGACCATAGGCCAGGCCTTCGATGCCACGGTGGCGCGCTTCGCCGAGAGCGAAGCCCTGGTAGTGCGTCACCAGCGCCTGCGTTACAGCTGGGCCGAGTTGGCCGAGCAGGTCGAATGCTGCGCCAGTGCCCTGCTGGCACTGGGCGTGCAGCAGGGCGAACGAGTGGGTATCTGGGCGCCCAACTGCGCCGAGTGGTGCATCACCCAGTTCGCCACGGCCAAGGTCGGGGCGGTTCTGGTCAACATCAACCCAGCCTACCGCGGCAGCGAGCTGGAGTACGCCCTGAAGCAGTCCGGTTGCGCCTGGCTGATCTGCGCCGACGCCTTCAAGACCTCCGACTACCACGCCATGCTGGTGGCGCTGCTACCGGAACTGGCCAGCAGCCAGCCGGGTACCCTGCGCAGCGCAAGGCTGCCGCGGCTGCGCGGGGTGATCAGCCTGGCGCGCCAGGCGCCGGCGGGTTTCCTCTGCTGGCATGAGCTGGCGGGCCTGGCCGCGGAGGTCGCCCCAGAACAGCTGGCCGAGCGCCAGGCGCTGCTGCAGTTCGATGAGCCGATCAATATCCAGTACACCTCCGGCACCACCGGCTCGCCCAAGGGCGCGACCCTGAGCCACTACAACATCCTCAACAACGGCTACATGGTCGGCGAGAGTCTGGGCCTGAGTGAACGGGACCGCCTGGTGATCCCGGTGCCGCTGTATCACTGTTTCGGCATGGTGATGGGCAACCTCGGCTGCCTGACCCATGGCAGCACCATGATCTACCCGGCGCCGAGCTTCGAGCCCGAGGCCACCCTGCTGGCGGTGGCCGAGGAACGTGCCACCATCCTGTACGGGGTGCCGACCATGTTCATCGCCGCGCTGGATCATCCACGCCGCGCGGAGTTCGACCTGTCCAGCCTGCGTAGCGGGATCATGGCCGGCGCCACCTGCCCGATCGAGGTGATGCGCCGGGTGATCGACGATCTGCACATGGGCGAGGTGCAGATCGCCTACGGCATGACCGAGACCAGCCCGGTGTCGCTGCAGACCGCCGCCGACGACGAGCTGGAGCTGCGGGTGACCAGCGTCGGCCGCACCCAGCCGCAGCTGGAGAGCAAGATAGTCGACGCCGAGGGGCGCATCCTGCCCCGGGGCGAGACCGGCGAGCTGTGCACCCGCGGCTACAGCGTGATGCTTGGCTATTGGGACAACCCCCAGGCTACGGCCGAGGCCATAGATCCGGGGCGCTGGATGCACAGCGGCGATCTGGCAGTGATGGACGAGCAGGGCTACGTGCGAATCGTCGGGCGCAGCAAGGACATGATCATTCGCGGCGGCGAAAACATCTATCCGCGAGAGGTCGAGGAGTTCCTCTTCAGCCATCCGGCGGTGGCGGACGTGCAGGTGATCGGTGTGCCGGACGAGAAGTACGGCGAGGAGATCGCCGCCTGGGTCCAGCTGCACCCCGGCCATGTCTGCGATGCGGAGGCCCTGCGGGCCTACTGCAAGGCCAATATCGCCCACTTCAAAGTGCCGCGCTATTTCAAGTTCGTCGATGCCTTCCCCATGACGGTGACCGGAAAGGTGCAGAAGTTCCGCATGCGCGAGCAGATGCTGGCGGAACTGGGGCAGGCGGCGCCCTGATGCGGCAGGGCGCGGGGGCAGCATGACCGACGCAACGGTCGAGAAGGGCACCATCTCCGTCAGGCTGGTGGGTGAGGCCCTGCGCGAATGGCAGGCGCGGGGCCTGGACGCCGGTGGTTTGCTGGTCGGGGCCGGCATCGCGGCAGAACTGCTCGGCAAGGGTAACGCGCGGGTGCCCGCCCAGGCTTATGCACGGCTGTGGCGGGCGCTGGCACAGGCGATGGATGACGAGTTCTTCGGCATGAACCCGCGGCGGATGAAGGTCGGTAGTTTCGCTTTCATGGCCAAGGCAGCGTTGCGCGAGCCGACCCTCGGAACGGCCCTGGACAGCGCCCTGGCCTTCCTGCGGTTGGTCTTAGAGGGTTTTGCCCCGCGTCTGGAACGCCAGGGCGGAATGGCGGCCATCGTCATCGAGGAGGCGCCGGGGCAGGGCAGCCGGGCCTTCGCCTGTTTCACCCTGTGGATGATCGTGCATGGCCTGGCCTGCTGGCTGGCCGGAAGGCGCATCCCGATCCTGGCGGCCGAGCTGCGTTGTTCGGCGCCGGACTATATCGGCGACTACCGGGTGATGTTCACCACTAACCTGCGCTTCGGTCGGCCCCACAGCCGCCTGCTGTTCAACGCCGAATGCCTGGCGCAACCGGTGCGCCGCAGCGAGCGCGAGCTCAGGCGTTTCCTCGCCGGGGCGCCGGCCAATATCCTGGTGCGCTACCGTGACCCGCAGAGTCACGGCGCGCGAATCAAGGCCTACCTGCGCGACCTCAAGGCCGAACGCTGGCCGGATTTCGAGGCATTGTCCGCCCATTTCTACATGGCGCCCTCGACCCTGAGGCGCAAGCTGGCACTAGAGGGCCAGTCCTACCAGGGGCTCAAGGACCATGTACGCCGTGACCTGGCCATCGCCCGCCTGGACGGCGGCGCCGGCAACTTTGCCGAGCTGGCTTTCGAGCTCGGGTTCGCCGATGCCAGTGCCTTCTACAAGGCGTTCAAGAAATGGACCGGCACCACACCGGGGCAGTATCGCGCGCTGATGCACCCGGAGGCGCCCTCGGCCTGAGCCGGGTTGTCCAAACCGCTCAGTCAGGTTGACGCCTGTCGACATTGCCGCCAGGGCGCGCGCCTCCGACTATTGGCGGTACTCCAAAGAACAACAACCGGGAGTTACCCCGATGCGCGATTACCTGACCGCCGCCCGCGAGTTCGATTATCCGACTGCCGTAGCCACGACCCTCTCGGGGTCGCTGGATGCACTCAATGCCTGCGTCGAATGCTGTGACCGGCATGCCGTGCCCGGGCGCATCGCCCTGTTCTGGGAGGGCCGCGAGGGTGACAGCGCGCGCTACAGTTTCTGCGAATTGAAAGAGCAAGCCGCGCGCTTCGCCAACTTCCTCCAGGCCCAAGGCGTGCGCCCCGGCGACTGCGTGGCCGGGTTGTTGCCGCGTACCGTCGAGCTGCTGATCACGGTGCTCGGTACCTGGCGCCTGGGCGCGGTGTATCAGCCGTTGTTCACCGCCTTCGGGCCCAAGGCCATCGAACACCGGGTGCAGAGTTCCGGCGCCAGACTGGTGGTGACCGACGCGGCCAACCGCGCCAAGCTCGATGAGGTGCAGGGCGTGCCAATGATCGTCACGGTCGCCGGCGCTCGGGATCAGGACATCCAGAGCGGCGAGTTCAGCTTCTGGGAGGAGCTGGAGCGCCATTCGAGCGAATTCGAACCGGTCATGCGCAGCGCCGAAGACCCCTTCCTGATGATGTTCACCTCCGGCACCACCGGCCTGGCCAAGCCCGTGCCGGTGCCGCTCAAGGCGATCCTGGCGTTCGTCGGCTATCTGCGCGACGCCGTGGACCTGCGCGAGGACGATGCGTTCTGGAACCTGGCCGATCCGGGCTGGGCCTATGGCCTGTACTACGCGGTGACCGGCCCCTTGGCCATGGGCCACGCCACGACCTTCTACGAAGGTTCGTTCAGCGTGGAGAGCACCTGCCGGATCATCCGCAAGTACGGCATCACCAATCTGGCAGGCTCACCCACAGCCTATCGCCTGCTGCTGGCGGCCAAGGAACAGGTCGAAGCGCAACTCAAGGGCCGCCTGCGTGCGGTAAGCAGCGCAGGCGAGCCCTTGACCCCGGAGGTGATCCGCTGGTTCGAAGGCGGCCTGGGCACCACCATCCATGACCACTACGGCCAGACCGAACTGGGCATGGTGCTGTGCAACCATCATGCACTGGCCCACCCGGTGCGCGTCGGCGCCGCCGGCTTCGCCATACCCGGCCATCGGGTGGTGGTGCTGGACGAGCAGCAGCGCGAACTGCCGGCAGGGCAGCCCGGCATCCTCGCCGTCGACCGGCCGCGCTCGCCACTGTTCTGGTTTCCGGGTTACCAGGGCCTGCCGACCAAGGCCTTCGTCGGCGACTACTACCTGAGCGGCGACACCGTGGAGCTGAACGAGGACGGTAGCATCAGTTTCGTCGGCCGTAGCGATGACGTGATCACCACCTCCGGCTACCGGGTCGGCCCCTTCGATGTGGAGAGCGCGCTGATCGAGCACCCGGCGGTGATCGAGGCTGCCGTGATCGGCAAGCCGGACCCGGAACGCACCGAGCTGGTCAAGGCCTTCGTCGTGCTGCACGGCCAGTACCGCGCCGAGGCTGCACTGGCCGAAGAACTGCAGCAGCATGTGCGCAGACGCCTGTCGGCCCATGCCTACCCCCGTGAGGTGGCGTTCGTCGACGAACTGCCGAAGACCCCCAGCGGCAAGATCCAGCGCTTTCTCCTGCGCAACCAGGAGATCGCCAAGGCCCAGGCGGCCGCCCATTGAATAAGGAGTCGAAAGCATGCGTATCGAAGACCGAGTGTTTCTGCTGACTGGCGCCAGCTCCGGGCTGGGCCTGGCCACCGCCCGTGAGCTGGTGGCCCAGGGCGGCAAGGTCGTCCTCGCCGACATCAACGCTGAGGCCGGCGCGGCGCGGGCCGAGGAACTGGGCGGCAATGCCCGCTTCGTGCCGACCGATATCACCCGCGAGGACGACGGCCGTCGCGCAGTGGCCGCCGCCGTCGAGGCCTTCGGTGGCCTGCACGGGCTGGTCAACTGCGCCGGCATCGCCCCGGCGGAGAAGGTCCTGGGACGCAACGGCGCCCACGGCCTGGAGAGCTTCAATCGGGTCATTCAGGTCAACCTGGTCGGCAGTTTCAACATGCTGCGCCTGGCCGCCGAGGCCATGGCCCGGGGCGAGGTGAACGAGGAGGGCGAGCGCGGGGTGATCGTCAACACCGCCTCGGTGGCCGCCTTCGACGGGCAGATGGGCCAGGCCGCCTATGCCGCCTCCAAGGGCGGGGTGGCGGCCATGACGCTGCCGGCGGCGCGGGATCTGGCGCGCTCGGGGATCCGCGTGATGTGCATCGCCCCGGGCATCTTCGAGACGCCGATGATGGCCGGCATGCCCCAGGAGGTGCGCGACTCCCTGGCCGCCAACGTGCCGTTCCCGCCACGCCTGGGCCGCCCGGACGAGTACGCCGCGCTGGTGTGTCACATCATCGAGAACTCCATGCTCAACGGCGAGGTCATCCGCCTGGATGGCGCCCTGCGCATGGCGGCCAAGTAACGTTGTCAAAAGAATGGGCAGCGCGGATCCCATCCGGGCCGCCCGGAATCGGCTTAAGAGGTACAGCGACATGAACAGGCAATCCGATCCGGTGGTAATCGTCAGCGCCGCGCGCACGCCAATGGGCGGCTTTCTCGGCGAGCTCAAGGAGGTCAGCGCCGCCGAGCTGGGCGCCGCGGCGATCTGCGCCAGCCTGGAACGCGCCGGGCTGGCGGCCGATGCCGTGCAGGAAGTGATCATGGGCTGCGTGCTGCAGGCCGGCCAGGGCCAGGCGCCGGCGCGCCAGGCGGCCCTCGGTGCGGGCCTGGACCAGGGCACGCCGTGCTCGACGGTGAACAAGATGTGCGGTTCGGGCATGAAGGCGGCGATGCTCGGCCATGACCTGTTGCTGGCCGGCAGTGCCGAAGTGGTGGTCGTCGGCGGCATGGAGAGCATGTCGAACGCCCCCTACCTGCTGGAGCGGGCGCGCGGCGGCTACCGCATGGGCCACGGCCGGGTGCTCGACCACATGTTCCTCGATGGCCTGGAGGACGCCTACGACAAGGGCCGCCTGATGGGCACCTTCGCCGAGGACTGCGCCGAGGCCTACGGCTTCAGCCGCGAGCAGCAGGATGCCTTCGCCATCGCCTCGCTGACCCGCGCGCAGAAGGCCATGAGCGAAGGGCGCTTCAAGGACGAGATTGTCGCAGTGGAGGCCAGGGTAGGGCGCGAACTGCGCAGCATCGTCAGCGACGAGCAGCCGCCCAAGGCTCGCCCGGACAAGATCCCCAGCCTCAAGCCGGCCTTCCGCGAGGGCGGCACGGTGACGGCGGCCAACGCCAGCTCGATCTCCGATGGCGCCGCGGCGCTGCTGCTGATGCGCCTGTCCGAGGCGCAGAAACGCGGCCTCACGCCGCTGGCGGCGATCCGTGGCCACGCCAGCTTCGCCCATGCGCCCAAGCTGTTCGCCACCGCCCCGGTCGGCGCCCTGCAGCGCCTGATGAACCGCACCGGCTGGACGCTGGCCGAAGTCGACCTGTTCGAGATCAACGAGGCCTTCGCCGTGGTGCCGATGGCGGCCATGCACGACCTGGACATTCCCCACGACAAGCTCAATGTGCATGGCGGCGCCTGCGCCCTCGGCCACCCGATTGGCGCCTCCGGGGCGCGGGTGCTGGTGACCCTGCTCAACGCCCTGCGCCAGCACGACCTCAAGCGCGGCGTCGCCTCGCTGTGCATCGGCGGTGGCGAGGCCACGGCCATGGCCATCGAACTGCTGAACTGAACCGGGAGAGCCCCATGATTCCTGCTGAACAAGAGCTGCTGATCCGCGACATGGCCCGCCAGTTCGCCCAGGAGCGGCTCAAGCCGTTCGCCGCCGAATGGGATCGGGAGCACCGTTTCCCGGCCGAGGCCCTGAAGGAAATGGGCGAGCTGGGCTTCATGGGCATGCTGGTCCCGGAGGAGTGGGGCGGTGCCCAGACCGGCCATCTGGCCTACGCCATGGCCCTGGAGGAAATCGCCGCCGGCGACGGTGCCTGCTCGACCATCATGAGCGTGCACAACTCGGTGGGCTGCATGCCGATCCTCAAATTCGGCAGCGAGGCGCAGAAGCAGCGCTTCCTCCGGCCCCTGGCCGAAGGCAGGATGCTCGGCGCCTTCGCCCTCACCGAGCCCCAGGCCGGCTCCGACGCCAGCAGCCTGAAGACCCGCGCCCGGCGCGACGGCGACCACTACGTGCTCAATGGCAGCAAGCAGTTCATCACCTCCGGCAGCCATGCCGGCATGGTCATCGTGTTTGCCGTGACCGATCCGCAAGCGGGCAAGAAGGGCATCAGCGCCTTTATCGTGCCCACCGACACCCCCGGCTACTCGGTGGTGCGGGTCGAAGAGAAGCTCGGCCAGCACGCCTCGGACACCTGCCAGATCCAGTTCGACGACCTGCGCATTCCCGTCAGCCTGCGCCTGGGCGAGGAGGGCGAGGGCTACCGCATCGCCCTGTCCAACCTCGAGGGCGGGCGCATCGGCATCGCGTCCCAGGCCGTGGGCATGGCCCGCGCGGCCTTCGAGGCCGCGCGCGACTATGCCCACGAACGCGAGGCCTTCGGCAAGCCGATCATCGAACACCAGGCGGTGGCCTTTCGCCTGGCCGACATGGCCACCGAGATCGCCGTGGCACGGCAGATGGTCCACCACGCAGCCAGCCTGCGCGAGGCCGGCCTGGCCTGCCTGAACGAGGCCTCGATGGCCAAGCTGTTCGCCTCGGAGATGGCCGAGCGGGTCTGCTCGGCAGCCATCCAGACCCTCGGCGGCTACGGCTACCTCAAGGACTTCCCGGTCGAGCGCATCTACCGCGACGTGCGCGTGTGCCAGATCTACGAAGGCACCAGCGACGTCCAGCGCCTGGTCATCGCGCGCAGCCTCTGAGGCTTCGCTTAGGGCGCGCGCTGACAGGGCTGGTGCGCATAGCGCACCCTACGATGAGCCGGACTCACTCCGGTCCGGCGCTCCCTCCTGCTTGGCCAGAGTAGGGTGCGCCGCGCGCACCTGGGCGATATCAGGTCAAAATCAAGGTTGTCGAACGATCCTGATAGCGCTAACATCCGGCCAAACAAAACGACGCCACACCGATGGCGCCCCGGAGAATCCATGACTACTTGCCTCCCTGCCCATGGCCTCGTGCCGGCTGACCGCACCCTGGTGGTGATGGGCGTCAGCGGTTCGGGCAAGAGCGACATCAGCCAGGCCGTCGCCACCGCACTTGGCTGGCGGCACATCGAGGCCGATCGCTTCCACCCCCGCGAAAACGTCGAGCGCATGAGCGCCGGCATCCCCCTGAGCGACGCCGACCGGGTGCACTGGCTGGACGCGCTGATCGCCGAGATGCAGGCCGCCCAGGCCGCTGGCGAGGGCTTCGTGCTGGCCTGCTCGGCGCTCAAGCTCAGCTACCGTGAGCGCCTGCGCGCCGCCGTACCGGGCCTGCGTTTCGCCCACCTGCATATCGATCACACCACCGCCCTGCAGCGCGTGGGGGGGCGTCCCGGTCACTTCATGCCGACCTCCCTGGTCGACAGCCAGTTCGCCACCCTGGAAGCGCCGGACGGCGAGCCAGGTGTGTTGACCGTCGACGGCACCCAGAGCCGCGCCGACGTGGTTGAGCAGGTATGCACCTGGGTGCGCCAAAGCTCCACGGAGGCGGAAATGGCCGAACGGGTGGACCTTTCCGCGCAGGAATTTGATAGCGCTATCAATGGCGGCGGCGTACACCTGACGGGCACGCCGATCTACCGGGGTGGCCTGGCGCGCCTGTTCGACCGCCTGACCGATGGCCTGATGGCCGTGTTGATGGGCTTCATGGTGCTGGTGGTGTTCAGCAACGTGGTGCTGCGCTATGCCTTCGACTCCGGCTGGTCCGGCGCCGAGGAGTTGTCGCGCCTGGCCTTCGTCTGGCTGGTGTTCGTCGGAGTGGCCTCGAGCATGCGCCGCGGCGAGCTGATGAGCTTTTCCATGATTCGCGACCGCTTTCCCAAGGCCGCGCGATTGCTGGTCGACTCGGCCAGCTGGCTGCTGGTGGCCGCCGCCAGCGCCCTGGCGAGCTGGGGCGCCTGGCAGCAGTTGCAGTTCGGCTGGAGCATCAACAGCCCGGTGGTCGGCTACCCCCTGGCCCTGGCGATGCTGCCGGTGCTGGCCTGCATGGCGGTATTGACGCTGCTGGCCCTGGTGCAGCTGGTCAACCTCTGGCGCAGCCCCGATGAAGCGGCCTCCTCGCTGGCCAATGTGACGGTCGACTGAGCCGGCCATGAGCCACGAATCTTCCCATAACAAGACCGGGCACCGCCCACCGAGGACCCACCGATGACAGTCGCGGTTTTCCTATCCTCCCTGCTGGGCTTCATGGCCTTCGGCATGCCCATCGCCTTCGCCCTGATCCTCACCGGCGCGGTGCTGATGTGGTATCTGGAGTTCTGGGACGTGCAGCTGCTGGCGCAGAACCTGCTGGCCGGCGCCGACAGTTTCCCGTTGCTGGCCGTGCCGTTCTTCATCCTCGCCGGCGAGC
The DNA here is from genome assembly GCF_013388395.1 of Pseudomonas sp. LPB0260. NCBI lineage: Bacteria > Pseudomonadati > Pseudomonadota > Gammaproteobacteria > Pseudomonadales > Pseudomonadaceae > Pseudomonas > Pseudomonas sp. LPB0260. The sequence goes on from NZ_CP058247.1 coordinate 3,575,431, forward strand.
TGATGAACGCCGGCGGCATCTCCAAGCGCATCATCGCCATGGCCCAGGCCTTCGTCGGCCACAAGCGCGGCGGCCTGGGCTTCGTCGCCATCGCCGCGGCGGTGCTGCTGGCCAGCATGTCCGGTTCGGCCCTGGCCGATACCGCGGCGTTGGCCACCCTGTTGCTGCCGATGATGCGTCAGCGCGGCTACCCGCTGCATGCCTCGGCCGGCCTGGTGGCCGCCGGCGGCATCATCGCGCCGATCATTCCGCCGTCGATGCCCTTCGTCATCTATGGCGTGGTCACCAACACCTCGATCAGCCAGCTGTTCATGGCCGGCCTGGTGCCGGGGCTGATCATGGGCGGCGGGCTGATTCTCGCCTGGACCCTGATCGCCCGCGGCTTCACCGAACCGACCCCGCCCAAGGCCAGCCGGGCCGAACGCCGCGCGGCCCTGCTCGACGGCGCCTCGGCGCTGATGCTGCCGGTGATCATCGTCGGCGGCCTGCGCTTCGGCATCTTCACCCCGACCGAGGCGGCGGTGGTCGCGGCAGTCTATGCCCTGGGCGTGTCGACCCTGCTGTACCGCGAGCTGAACTGGAGCGCCCTGGTCGAGGCGATGACCCGCGCCAGCCGTACCACCGCCTCGGTGATGTTCCTCTGCGCGGCGGCGACGGTGTCGGCCTACATGGTCACCCTGGCCCAGCTGCCGGACGAGATCGGCGCCATGCTCGGCCCGCTGGCCGACCATCCGCAGCTGCTGGTGGCGGCGATCATGCTGCTGATGATCGCCGTGGGCATGGTTCTGGACCTCACCCCGACCATCCTCATCCTCGCCCCGGTGCTGGCGCCGATCGCGGTCAAGGCCGGCGTCGACCCGGTGTATTTCGGCGTGATGTTCGTGCTGATCGGCTCCATCGGCCTGATCACCCCGCCGGTGGGCACGGTGCTCAACGTAGTCGGCGGCATCGGTCGCCTACGCATGGACGTGCTGGTGCGCGGGGTGATGCCGTTCTTCCTGATCTACCTGGCGATAGTCGTGCTGCTGATCGCCGTGCCTGAAATCGTCACGGTGCCGCTGGCATGGCTGCGCTGAGGCATCTTGCGCAACCCACCCGGGGCCTCCGGTCCCAACCCGTACGCATCCACAACAACAAAGGTACTAGCCCCATGAAACGCTTCCTGATCGCCGGCCTCGCTGCCGCCACCCTGCTTAGCCCGCTGGCCACGCTTACCGCCCAGGCCGACGAGATTCGCTCGCGGATGATCCGCTTCGGTTATGGCCTCAACGAGGACAGCAACCAGGGCCGCGCCGCCAAGCTGCTGGCCGAGGAAGTGGCCAAAGCCTCCGACGGCAAGCTCAAGGTCCGCACCTTCGGCTCCGCCAGCCTCGGCGCCGACAACCAGATGCAGAACGCCCTGATCGGCGGCGCCCAGGAGATGATGGTCGGCTCCACCGCGACCCTGGTCGGCATCAGCAAGGAAATGGCGGTGTGGGATACGCCTTTCCTGTTCAGCAGCGAGCAACAGGCCGACGCCGTGCTCGATGGCCCGATCGGCCGCCAGGTCATGGACAAGCTGGAAGCGCAGGGCCTGGTAGGCCTGGTGTACTGGGAGAACGGTTTCCGCAACATGACCAACAACGTCCGTCCGATCGCCAAGGTCGAGGACTTCTCCGGCATCAAGCTGCGTGTCATGCCCAACCCGGTCTACCTCGAGACCTTCAAGCTGATGGGCGCCAACGCCGTGCCGCTGCCGTTCTCCGAGCTGTTCACCGCGCTCGAGACCAAGGCCGTGGATGGCCAGGAAAACCCCTTCAACACCATCCTCTCGTCGAAGTTCTACGAGGTGCAGAAGTACCTGACCGTGACCAATCACGTGTACAGCCCATGGATCGTCACCGCCTCCAAGCGCTGGTGGGACGGCCTGTCGCAGCGCGAGCAGGCGATCATCCTGCAGGCGGCGATCAAGGCCCGTGACTTCGAGCGCCAGGACACCCGCGCCGAGGCCGCCAAGGCCCTGGCCCAGCTCAAGGCCAACGGCATGCAGGTCAACGAGATCAGTGCCGAGCAGGTCCAGTTGATGCGCGAAATCGCCCAGCCGGCGATCCAGCAGGTGGTCGACACCGTCGGCCAGGAGCTGTTCGACCAGGTCCAGGCCGAGGCTGCCAAGGCCGCTCACTGATGAGTTTTCGCGGGTTACGCCGGGTTTGCCGGTGGTTGCATGCTGCCGGCCCAGGGCGGCGTATCCCGCGCTTTTTTTCAGCTGGTAGAATCGCCGGCTTCTTGTCCAGGGAACTGTCATGAGCCAGCGTCGACGTCGCACCGCCGAACGCGTCACCCTGTCCGATGTGGCCAAGGCCGCCGGCTGCTCGCTGATGTCCGCCTCAAGGGCGCTGTCGCAGCCGGACATGGTCTCCGATGCCCTGCGCGAGCAGGTGATGCGGGCGGTCAAGGAGCTCGGTTACGTGCCCCATTCGGCGGCGCGGGCGCTGGCCAGCTCACGCTCGAATCTGGTCGCGGTGATCATTCCCTCGCTGTCCAACTCGGTGTTCGTCGACACCGCCGAGGCGATCCAGCGGGCGCTGATGCCCGCCGGCTTCGAGGTGATGCTCGGCGTCAGCCACTACCGCGCGGAAGAGGACGAGCGCCTGCTGCGCGCCTACCTGGCGCACCAGCCGGCCGGCCTGCTGCTCACCGGTTTCGAGCGCAGCGATGCGGCGCGAGAGATTCTCGGCGGCTACCGCGGGCCGATCGTCAGCATGATGGAACTGAGCGACGCACCGGACGACTACTGCGTCGGCTTCTCCCAGCAGGAGGCGGGGGCGGCCATGACCCGGGCCCTGATTGCGCGTGGCTACCGGCAGATCGCCTTCGCCGCGGCGCAGCTCGATCCGCGCACCTTGCAGCGCGCCGAAGGCTATCGGCAGGCGTTGCGCGAAGCCGGGCGCCATGACCCGACGCTGGAATTGCTGACCCCCGAACTGTCGTCCATCGGCCTGGGCGCCAGCCTGCTCGACCGCCTGCTGGAACAGTGGCCGCAGATCGATGCGGTGTTCTTCAACAACGACGACCTGGCCCTCGGTGCCCTGTTTCGCGCCCGGCAACTGAACCTGGCGGTACCCCAGCGCCTGGCCATCGCCGGTTTCAACGACCTGCCGGCCGCGGCCTGGGTGCACCCGGCGCTGACCACGGTACGCACCACCCGTGGCAAGGTCGGCGAACTGGCCGCGCAGATGCTGTTGACCCTGATGCGCGGCGAGCAGCCACCCAGCCAGCGAATCGATGTCGGCTTCGAAGTGGTGCTGCGCGACAGCGCCTGAACCCGGCTGCGACCTAGAGCGGCACCGATTCGCCGGCAGGGGCGGCCGACTCCTGCGCCACGGGGCGGGAGGAGCGTTCGAGCAGCCGTGGAATCTCGCCGCTGTCATAGCCCTGCTGAATCACCGCGTTGAACGCCTCGAGAAATTCACCCATGGCCATGCTCTTGTGAAAGCCCAGGTAGTTGGCGTCGCGTTTGAGTGGCTGCGGCAAGGCCAGCAGTTCGCCGGCCCGCTTGCGCAGTACCAGGTCCTGGCCGATGGCCCACTGCAGGCTGGCCAGCCCGGGATTGATCAACGCCGCATCGATTCGCCCGGCCAGCAGTTTCTTCAAGCGCGGCACAGGTCCGTTGTCCTCGATCACCTCGAAGGCCCCGCGGCGGCGAGCCTGCTCGAAATCCTCGCCGAAACTACCACCGGCGCCGAGGCCGACGCGGCGACCCGCCAGGTCGTCCAGGCCGGCGAAGTCGAAGGCCCGGTCCCGGCGCACCACCACCAGCACTTCGTCGTAGAACAGCGGTATCGAATAGTCGAAGATCTGCTGGCGTTCGGCGGTCCAGCTCAGGCCGACGATGCCGGCCTGGTGCTCCCGGGCCATCCAGTAGGCCCGCGCCCAGGGATACAGGTGCAGGGTCAGCTGGTGCTGGGGCAGGGAGGCATCGGCGTAGCTGAGGATATCCACCAGCAGGCCGCTGGGCTGGTCGTTCTGCGCGTAGATCTTGGGAGCACCGTAGTTGTTGCCGACGATGAGCACCTCGCGGGCCTCGGCGGTGCCGAGCAACAAGCAGTAAACCAACAGCAGAGTGCGCATCGAACCTTCCCAAGCAAAGCGCCAGCAAGTCCCCGCACCTTAAGTCATGCCCCGGCGCCTGCCAAGGCGCGTCCGCACGAATGGTCCCATGGCCTGTAGCCAGTTCATGGCGCGGCGGTTTCGAGCTTCCGTTCCTGGGTGGCGACCTGCTGGCAGATTTCGATGATCTGTTCGCGCATCCAGCGGTTGGCGGGGTCCTGGTCGGTGCTTTCATGCCAGTACAGGTGGGTTTCCAGGGTCGGCACGCCGTTGACCGGCAGCTCGACATGGTGCAGCGCGTTGCGCCGGGCGAAGCGCTCGGGCACGGTCATTACCATGTCGGTGCCCTGCATCACGGTGGTGGCCATCAGGTAGTGCTGGGAGCGCAACGCAATCTTGCGCTGGATGCCCAGCTTGCCGAGGGCCAGGTCGACATGGCCGAGGCCGCTGCGGCGGCTGGAAATATGGATGTGGGTCAGGCCCAGGTATTCGTCCAGGCTGATCCTGTCCTTGGCCAGCGGATGGCCGGGACGCATGGCGCAGACGTAGCGGTCCTCCAGCAACTTGACGTGGCGCACCTGCGGGTCGGTATTGAGCGGTGCATCGACGGCGAAATCCAGGCGCCCGGCGGCCAGTTCCTTGGTGGTTTCCCGGCGCTTGGCCAGCATGCTCTCGATCACCAGTTGCGGCGCCAGGCGGCGCAGGCGCTGGAACAGCGCTGGCAGGATCACCGCCTCGGTCAGGTCGGTCATGCTGATGCGGTAGGTCTTGCTCGCCTGGGCCGGATTGAAGGTACGGCTCTCCTGCACCGAGATGCGCAGCTGCTGCAGGGCGCTGCGCACCGGGCCGATGATGTTCTGCGCCATGGGCGTGGGCACCATGCCCTGGGCGGTACGCACGAACAGCGGGTCGTTGAAGGTCTCGCGCAGGCGGGCCAGGGCGTTGGACACGGCCGGCTGGGTGATGCCGACGATCTGCCCGGCACGGGTCAGGTTGGCCTCGGAATAGATGGCATCGAAGACGACGAACAGGTTGAGATCAACTTTGTTGAGATTCATTCCTTGCAGGCTCCGAGGGTTATCCATGGGGGTGGATCATATATCGGTGATGAATGTTTATACACGATGAAAATAGGTTAGATAAATCCATAACCCTGCTCTAGCATCTTTTTCACGTCGTCGAGACTTCATTCAATTCCCGCAAAAAGGTAGCCCCATGGATTTCGCCTACTCCCCCAAGGTTCAGGAACTGCGTGAGCGCGTGAGCGCATTCATGGAGGCCCATGTGTATCCGGCCGAGGCCGTGTTCGAGCAGCAGGTGGCCGAAGGCGACCGCTGGCAGCCGACCGCGATCATGGAGGAGTTGAAAGCCAAGGCCAGGGCCGAGGGGCTGTGGAACCTGTTCCTGCCTGACTCGGAGCTGGGCGCCGGCCTGAGCAACACCGAGTACGCGCCCCTGGCCGAGATCATGGGCAGCTCGCTGATCGGCCCCGAGCCGTTCAACTGCGCCGCGCCGGACACCGGCAACATGGAGGTGCTGGTGCGCTACGGCAGCGAGGCGCAGAAGCGCCAGTGGCTCGAGCCATTGCTCAGCGGCGAGATCCGCTCGGCCTTCGCCATGACCGAGCCGGGCGTGGCGTCCAGCGACGCCACCAACATGGAGGCCAGCGCCGTGCGCCAGGGCGACGAGTGGCTGATCAACGGCCGCAAGTGGTGGACCTCCGGGGCCTGCGACCCGCGCTGCAAGGTGATGATCTTCATGGGCCTGACCAACCCGGATGCGCCGCGTCACCAGCAGCACTCGATGATCCTGGTGCCGATGGACGCCCCCGGAGTCAAGGTGCTGCGCCCGCTGCCGGTGTTCGGCTACGACGACGCGCCCCACGGCCACGCCGAGGTGCTGTTCGACAACGTGCGGGTGCCCTATGAGAACGTCATCCTCGGCGAGGGTCGCGGTTTCGAGATCGCCCAGGGCCGCCTAGGTCCGGGCCGTATCCACCATTGCATGCGCTCGATCGGCATGGCCGAACGCGCCCTCAAGCTGATGTGCGAGCGCGCCGTCGACCGCACCGCCTTCGGCAAACCGCTGGCGCGCCTGGGCGGCAATATCGACCTGATCGCCGACTCGCGCATGGAAATCAACATGGCTCGCCTGCTGACCCTCAATGCGGCCTACATGATGGACACCGTCGGCAACAAGATCGCCGCCAGCGAGATCGCCCAGATCAAGGTGGTGGCGCCCAACGTCGCGCTCAAGGTGATCGACCGCGCCATCCAGATCCACGGCGGCGCCGGGGTGTCCAACGACTTCCCCCTGGCCTACTGGTACGCCATGCAGCGCACCCTGCGCCTGGCCGACGGCCCGGACGAGGTGCACCGCGCGGCGATCGGCAAGTTCGAGATCGGCAAGTACATGTCCCGCGAGGCGATGCAGGCCAGTCGCTGAGCCTGTTTCGCCGCGTCCCCCAAGGCCCGCATGGGCGGGCCTTGCGGTCGCATCCATCGGCGAATCAAGGTCAGCGCTGGCTGTGCTGTCGATCGAGCCTGGCCCGCTCACGGGTCCCGAGCAGGGAGACCAGGACGCCGCCGGCCAGCAGTCCCAGCGTCACGCAAAGAGACAGCAGGGCGGGCACCTCGAACAGATCGTGCAGGAGGATCTTGCCGCCGATGTACATCAACACCAGGGACAGGGCGTACTTGAGGTAGATGAAGCGGTGCATCAGCGCCGCCAGGGCGAAGTACAGCGAGCGCAGGCCGAGGATGGCGAAGATGTTCGAGGTGTAGACGATGAACGGATCCTGGGAAATGGCCAGCACCGCCGGCACGCTGTCCACCGCAAACACCAGGTCGGCCAGCTCGATCAGTACCAGTGCCAGCAGCAGCGGGGTGGCATAGAGCAGTGGCCTGCCGCTGGCCGGGTCGGACAAGCGGACCCAGAAGCGGCCACCGTGGAAGTCATCGCTGACCCGAACATGCCGGCGCAGGAAACGCACCAGGGGGTTCTGCTCCAGGTTCGGGTGCTGCTCGGGTTGCTGCTGACCACGCAGCATCTTGAAACCGCTGAGCAGCAAGAACGCGCCGAACAGGTAGAGCACCCAATCGAAGCGCTGCACCAGCGCCGTGCCCAGGCCGATCATGATGGCCCGCAGCACGATCACCCCGATGATGCCCCAGAACAGCACGCGGTGCTGGTAGCGGCGCGGCACGCCGAAGTAGCCGAGGATCATCGCCATGACAAAGACGTTGTCCATGGACAGCGACTGCTCGACGAGAAAGCCCGTGTAGTACTCCAGTGCCTTGGTGGCGCCCAACTGCAGCCAGATCCAGGCACCGAAGGCCAGGCCGATGCTGAAGTAGCCGCTGTACAGCAGCAGGCTCTCGCGCATCTCGATCACATGCTGATCGCGGTGCAGCACGCCGAGGTCGAGGATCAGCAGGCCGAGGATAAGCACCAGGAAGGCCAGCCAGAACCAACCCGGGGTGCCGAACAGCGGGGTATTGAAAAAAGCCAGTAGAGCGTCCACAAGCCCTCCCTGAATGTCTGCCTGAGTGAAAATCGACTCAGTGACTCCGACATCGCGGTGAGGGCTCACCGCCAGAGGGGCCCGGCGTCACGCAACTATCAGGCTAGCGCTGGCGGCGGTTGCTGCCAAGCCCCGACAGCCTGGCGCTGGTCAATAGACCCAGACTTCGACCCGGCGATTCTTGATTCGTCCCTCATCGCCATCGTTGGCCGCCACCGGCAGTTCGTCGCCGAGGCCGATGATATCGCGGAAGATCACCCCCTGTTTCGCCAGGTCACGCCGCACCGCCATGGCCCGCAGTTTGGACAGCAGCTCGGCGCGCGCGGGGTCGGCCTTGGCGTCGCCGAAGCCGACCAGCACCACCTGGCGCTGCAGCTTGCCCTGGCTTTTCAGGTAGTCGAGCAGTCGCTCGAGGTCGCGTTGGGCCTTGTTGTCGAGCGTGGCGCTGCCCTCGGCGAAGCGAAAGTTCACCGACAGCCGCTTGGCGTCCCGGGCCAGGGCCTGATAGGCGCTGGGCATGGCCTGGTCGGGCGTAACCCGCACGGCTTGCACGGTCTGCGCGATGAAGCCGTTCTGCGCCACTATGGCCTGCCCGCGCGGGCTATGGGCGAAGCGGACCAGTGCCTTGGCCCAGGGGTTCTGCAGGTCCGGCTGGTTGTACAGGAACAGCCGCCGCGACAGCGGGTAGTCCTCGGTGGCGATCAGCGTCTCGCTTGGCGGCATGGCGTGCGAGTCGCCCGCGGCGATCGCCAGGGCCTTGGCCTGGCGGATATAGGGCAGGCCGATGAAGCCGATGCCCTGGGGATCCTGGCTGACCAGATCGGACAGCTGCTCACTGGACTCGAAGCGCTGGGCGTTGGCCGCCAGGGCTTTGCCGTTCGCTGCCAGGACCAGCTCCTTGAAGGTATCGTAGGTGCCGGAGTTGTCGTCGCGCGCATACAGGTTGATCCGCCCGCGCCCGCCACCGAGCTGTGCCCAGTCGTCGATCTCGCCGGCGAATACCCGGGCCAGCTGGTCGGTGCGCAGGGCCGCGATCGGGTTGCTCGGATGCAGGATGATCGCCAGCCCGTCGATGGCGATGATCTGCTCGGCGGCGTGGCTCTTGAGGTTGCCCAGCGCTGCCAGGGCGCTGACTTCGCTGTCCTTGATCGGCCGCGACGAGGCCGCGAGGTCGGCGCTGCCATCGTGCAAGGCGACGAAACCGGTACTGGAGCCGTGGGCAGCCACTTCGATGGTCACCAGGCGGCCATCGCCCGCTCGGCCGCTGATCGACTGTTCGTTCGGTACCGGCCCGGGGCGCACTTCGATCGCGCTCAGGCCCTGCTGCTCGAGCAGCCCCTTGGCCAGCGCCGGGGCGAGTTTCGCGCCGATGGTATTGGAACCCTGGATGCGCAGTACGCTGCGCTCATCCGCCGGGAGCGGCAGGGCGGCGAAGGCCCAGGCGGGCAGCAGGCAGCAGGCGAAGCCGAGCCACAGCCAGGTTGCGACTCGACTGCGGGGTTGACGGGAGCGGGCAGGCTGGGCGCGCGGCATGCGACAGACACCTTGTATGGGTGGATGAGGATGCCGCGACGATAAGACAGAAAGATGACTGTAATGTGACAGTCGAGTGAGAGGCGGGCGCTCTGGACCGGGGCTTGCGGCCGGGCAGCAGTTATCCGGCCGCGAGTCTGAGTCGGCGGCGAATCAGCTCAGCTCCAGCCAGATCGGCGCATGGTCGGAGGGTTTTTCCATGCCGCGCAGCTGGTAATCGATGCCGGCGTCCTTGATCCGCGCCTGCAGGCCCAGGGAGGCGAAAATCACATCGATGCGCAGGCCGCGCTTGGGCTCATCCTCGAAGCCGCGGCTGCGGTAGTCGAACCAGCTGAAACGGTCGTCCACGCTCGGATGGAGCTGGCGGAAACTGTCAACCAGGCCCCAGTTCTTCAGTTCGGCCAGCCATTCGCGCTCCTCCGGCAGGAAGCTGCACTTGCCGGTCTTCAGCCAGCGCAGGCGGTTCGGCTCGCCGATGCCGATGTCGCAGTCCTGCGGGGAAATATTGATGTCACCCATCACCACCAGCGGTTGCTGCGGCTGGAACTGGCTGCGCAGCAGCTGCTGCAGATCGGCGTAGAAGCGCTGCTTGGCCGGGAACTTGAGCGGGTGGTCGCGATTCTCGCCCTGGGGGAAGTAGCCGTTCATCACGGTCACCGGGTTGCCCTGGGCATCGGCGTAGGTACCGTAGATGAAGCGCCGCTGGGCATCCTCGGGGTCATCGGGAAAGCCCTTGTGCAGGGCCAGCGGCGCCTGACGCGAGAGCATGGCGACGCCATAGTGGCCCTTCTGCCCGTGGTAGTGGACGTGGTAGCCAAGCTGGCGGATCTCGGCCTCGGGAAATTGCTCGTCGGCGACCTTGGTCTCCTGCAGGCCGATCACGTCCGGCTGGTGCTTGTCGATCAACGCCGCCAGCTGATGGGGGCGCGCACGCAGTCCGTTGATATTGAAGGAAACTATCTTCATGGGCGGCAGGTCCTGGGGCTTCTGGCTGGAAAGCCGGGGATGCTAGCCGATCCACCCGGCCGGCGGCCAGTCGCCTGGCAGGCACCCGGTAGCGGTGCTACCGTGGGCCTAGACCACGATAACCCAATAACAACAGAGGCCGCGCCTATGTCCAATAGCCCTGCGGAGATTCGCCAGCTCGATGGCGGCTACGCGCGTGAAGCGCGCTCGCTGCTGTATCAGGCCTATCGTCACGAGCCGACCTTCGCCTACCTGTTCGAGGCCGGGCGCAGCGGTTATGACCAGCGGGTACGGGCCACGGTGCGCGAACTGGTCCTGCAGCACTTTCGCGAGGAGCTGCCGGCGCTGGGCCTGTTGATCGATGACCGGCTGGTCGGCATGGCGCTGATCGCACCGCCGCAGCGGCGCATGGACATTACCGAGAGCTGGGCCTGGCGCATGCGCATGCTGCTGACCGCGGGCTTTCGCTGCACCCGGCGCTATCTGGAATACCATGAGGCCGTGCTGGCCTGCCTGCCGCCCGGCGCCTACCACCTGCTGCCGCTGCTCGGCGTGCACCCGGAATTCCAGGGCCAGCACCTCGGCGAGCAGCTGCTCGAGGCCGTGCACAACTGGTGCGCCGAGGACGGCAGCTCCCGTGGCGTGGTACTGGACACCGGCGACGAACACTACCTGGAGTTCTACAAGCGCCAGGGCTACCAGGAGGTCGGCCAGGTGGCGGTCGGGCCGATAGTCGAGCACGTGTTCTTCCATGCCAATCCGCAGCCGGCGGTCAAGGCCAGCGCCTGAACAGCTGACCGCGAAAGCGGCTCGATAGCCGGGGCCGCAGGCTCTGGCCAGGGCCTTCCGTGCTAGCATCGCAGCCATGATCACCCTCACCAGACTCTGCGCCGGCCTGGCGCTGTTGCTGCTCAGTGCGTCCATCCTCGCCGAGGCGCGTTTGGAGGTACGGGTGCAGCCGCCGAACAAGGCGCTGCGCAGCAATATCGAAGGCCATATCGGCAGCCTCGGCGAGCGTGACGCGGAATCCTTGCAGCGCTTTCGCCGGGTGGCCGAGACCCAGACCCGCAAGGCCGTCCAGGCGCTGGGGTACTACCAGGCGCAGATCGCCAGCGAGGTGGTCCCCGGAGAGCCGAACCGCCTGATCATCACCGTGCAGCCTGGCGAACCGGTGCGCCTGCGTCAGGTCACCGTGCGGGTCGAGGGGCCGGCCAGCGAACTGAAGGCCTTTGGCCTGCCCAGCGACGCCCGCTTGCGCAGCGGCGCGGTGCTCAATCATGGTCGCTACGACGCCGCCAAGCGGCATATCCAGAACCAGGCCTCGCGCTACGGCTTCTTTTCCGGGAGCTTCAGCGCCCAGAGCCTGCGTATCGACCCGCGCGCCGGAGTCGCCGACATCGAGCTGGTCTACGCCAGCGGCCCACGCTACCAGTTGGGCTCGGTGAGTTTCAGCGGCGACGCGCCGTTCGACCGCGAGCTGCTCGAGCGCATGCTGCCGTTCGAGTCCGGCAGCCCCTACGATTCCGAACTGATCGCCGAGCTGTACCAGGCGATGCGTGCCAGCGGCTATTTCGAGTCGGTGCGGGTCGACGCCAACCCGGCCAGCGCCGAGGGCCAATCGATTCCGGTCGACGTCCAACTGCAGGTGCGCAAGCCGCGCAGCCTGGGCCTCGGCCTGGGCGTGTCCACCGACGTCGGCGTGCGCGGGCGCGCCAACTGGACGCGCCACTGGGCCAACGCCAAGGGCCACAGCTACGGCGCCGAGATGGAGCTGTCGCAGCCACGGCAGAACGTCGGCCTGTGGTACGACGTACCGCGCGATCCGCCGCTGACCGACAAACTACGTTACGCCGGTGGCTACCAGTACGAGGAGTTGGCCGACACCGACAGCCTCAGCCGGCTGCTGAAGGTCGGCCCGGAATGGCACAGCCGGCTGGACAGCGGCTGGCAGCGGGTGATCTCGCTGAAATGGCAGCACGAGGAATTTCGCCTGGGCGATGACGCCGGACTCAGTACCCTGCTGCTGCCCGGCATCAGCTTCTCCTACCTGCACAGCGACAACCAGCTGGACCCCAACCAGGGTTATCGCCTGCAGTTCGACCTGGCCGCGGCCAAAGAGGGCCTGTTGTCGGATGCCGACGTGGTGCACGGCACCGCGCTGCTCAAGGGCCTTACCACCCTGGCGGACAGACACCGTCTGCTCGGCCGGGTGCACTTCGGCGCTACCGAATCCGGCGGATTCAAGGCGGTGCCACCGTCGCTGCGCTTCTTCGCCGGTGGCGACCAGAGCGTGCGCGGCTACGACTACCAGAGCCTGTCACCGGAGAACGCCGAGGGCGACAAGATCGGCGGCCGCTACCTGTTCGCCGCCAGCGCCGAGTATCAATACAGCCTGACCGAGCGCTGGCGCCTGGCGACCTTCATCGACCAGGGCAACAGCTTCAACTCATTGGACTTCTCCGGCCTCAAGAGCGCAGTGGGCTTCGGCCTGCGCTGGGTATCGCCGGTCGGCCCGCTGCGCCTCGACCTGGCCCACCCGCTGGATGACCAGGGCGGCGTGCGCCTGCACTTCTCCATGGGCCCGGAACTATGAAGCCAGCTCTGCGCTACAGCCTGTACGGCCTGCTCGGGGGCATCGGCCTGACGCTGCTGGCGCTGCTCTGGGTGCTCGCCAGCCAGGCCGGCAGCCGCTGGGCCCTGGCCCAGGTGCCGGGGCTGCAGGTCGAGGGATTCGAAGGTCGCCTAGGCGGTAGGTGGCAGGCCGAGAGCCTGGGTTGGCAGCAGGACGACAGCCGCCTGCAGGTGTCCAGGCCGCTGCTGGCGTGGTCGCCGGGCTGCCTGTGGCGTCTGACCCTGTGTATCGAGCACCTGCAGGCCGAGCGCATCGAGCTGTCGCGGCCGCCGAGCGAGGAGGGCGCCACCCGGTCCCCTGGCCTGCCCGAACTCGAGCTGCCGCTGGCCGTGCAGGTGGCCGAACTGCGTATCGGCAGCCTGCAGATCGACGGAGTCGAGCAGCTGCAAGGCCTGCAGCTGACGGCGCACTGGCTGGCCGATGGCCTGCAGATCGACCTGCTGCGGGTGCAACGGGGCGAGCTGCTGCTCGAGCTGCAGGGCCGCCTGCAGCCCCGCGGCGCCTGGCCGCTCAGCGCCAGCGGGCGGCTGCGACTGCCGGCCCCCGAACAACGCGAATGGTCACTGGCCCTGCAGGTGGAGGGCGATCTGCTCGACCGGCTGGGCCTGAGCGCCGACAGCGCCGGCTATCTGCAGGGGCGCCTGAGCGGCGAGGTGCAGCCCCTGGCGGAGAACCTGCCGGCGACCCTGCAGCTGGTCGCCGATGGCTTCGTGGCCAGCGCCGAACTGCCGCAAACCCTGCGCTTGGACAAGCTCACGCTGAAGGCTGGCGGCGACCTGGCGGCCGGCTACCGGGTCGAAGGCAGCGCCGAGCTGCCGGGCGAGGGCGGCCCCCTGGCGCTGGCGCTGAGCGGACGGGTGGATGGCAACGGCGCCGAGGTGGCGAACCTGAGCCTCAGCGCCGACCCCGAGCGGCGCCTGCAGCTGAGCGGTCGGCTGGACTGGCAAGAGGCTTTGAGCATCGACAGCCGCTTCGACTGGCAGGACTTCCCCTGGCGTCGCCTGCTGCCCCAGGTCGAGGAGCCGCCGGTGAGCCTGCGCCAGCTGCAGGGTGAACTGGCCTACCAGGGCGGCAACTACCTCGGCCATTTCACCGCGCAATTGCAGGGGCCGGCCGGGCCTTTCAGCCTGCAGAGCCCGCTCAGTGGCGATACGCGACAGCTGTTCCTGCCCGATCTGCTGCTGCAGGCCGGCCAGGGCCAGGCCGGCGGCCAGCTCACCCTGGGCTTCGCCGAAGGCCTGAGCTGGGAGGCCCGGCTGCAGCTGAGCGATCTGGACCCGGCCTACTGGCTGGCCGAGCTGCCCGGACAGCTGGCCGGTGCGCTGCACAGCAACGGCAGGCTGCAGGACGGACGCCTGAGCCTGGAGGCGGACCTCGACCTGGCCGGGCGCCTACGTGGCCAGCCGGCGCGCCTGCAAGCCCAGGGCCGCGGCGCCGGCGCACAGTGGTCGCTGCCCCAGATCGACCTGCGCCTGGGCGACAACCGGATCCACGGCAGCGCCGAGCTGCAGGAGCGTCTCAGCGGGCAACTGCAACTGGCGCTGCCGCAACTGGCCCAGCTGTGGCCGCGGCTGCGCGGGCAACTGCAAGGCCAACTGGCGCTGGCCGGCAGCCTGCAGGCGCCCCAGGGGCAGCTGCAGGCGGAGGGCTGGCAGCTGGCCTTCGCCGATCAGCGCCTGCAGCAGCTACAACTGGATGCCCGACTCGATGCCGCGCAGCGGGCGCGCATCGAGCTGCAAGCCGACGGCATCGCCCTTGGCGAGACCGACTTCGGGCGCTTGAGCGCCACTGCCCAAGGCGACCCGCGACGCCAACAACTGGAGCTGCAACTCGACGGACCGCTGCTGCAGAGTGCCCTGGCCGTGGCCGGCGAGTTGAAGAACGGCAACTGGCGGGGTCAATTGCGCAGCGGCGAAGTGCGCAGCGGCGGCCAGGACTGGCGCCTGCAGCAGCCGGCCAGCCTGGTGCGCCAGGCCAACGGCCGCATCGAACTGGGCGCGCACTGTTGGCGCTCCGGCGACGCCAGCCTGTGCGGCGAGGCGCAACGGCTGCTGCCCGAGCCGAAGATCCGCTATCGCCTGGCCGACTTCCCCCTGGCCAGCCTGAGTCCCTGGCTGCCCAAGGACCTCGACTGGCAGGGTCAACTGGATGCCGAGATCGCCCTGGACCTGCCGGCGGCCGGGCCGCGCGGCCGGGTCAGCGTGGATGCCGGCCGCGGCAGCTGGCGCATTCGCGATCAGCAGCAGTGGCTGAGCTTCGCCTACGACGAACTGCGCCTGGACAGCCAGCTGAGCCCCGCGAGCATCGACACCCGCCTCGAATTGCGCGGGCCGAAGCTCGGCCAGCTGTCGCTACAGGCGCTGATCGACCCGCGCCCGGCGAGCAAGCCGCTGTCCGGCAGCTTCGATCTGCGCGGGCTTGACTTGGCATTGGCGCGGCCCTTCGTGCCACGGGTCGAGCAGCTGAGCGGACGCCTGGAGGGCAGCGGCACCCTGGGCGGCCTGCTATTGGCGCCCAAGGTCGACGGCCGCCTGCAGCTCAGCGACGGCGAGATCAGCGGCGGAGCGTTGCCGACCAACGTGCGCGACCTGCAGCTGCAGGCGCGGATCGCCGGCGAGCGCCTGCAACTCGACGGCGGCTGGCGCAGCGGCGAGCAGGGCCGCGGCGAGCTCGGTGGCGAACTGACCTGGGACGATGGCCTGCGCGGGCAACTGCAGGTGCGCGGCACGCGCCTGCCGGTCAGCGTCGAGCCCTATGCCGAGCTGGAAGTCGAGCCGGACCTGCGCCTGCGCCTGGACGCCGAGCAGCTGTCCCTGGCCGGCCGGGTGGCGATCCCGCGCGGGCAGATCCAGATCCGAGAACTGCCGCCATCCACGGTGCAGGTATCCGATGACGCGGTGATCGTCGGCGAGGACAGGCCGTCCCGCCGGGCACCCGCCATAGCCATGGATATCGACGTCGAGGTCGGCCAGGAGCGCCTGAGTTTCCAGGGCTTCGGCCTCAAGGCCGACCTGGCGGGGCGCGTGCATGTGGGCGACGACCTCGACACCCGCGGCGAGCTAAACCTTAACAACGGGCGCTTCCGCGCCTATGGCCAACGCCTGACCATCCGCCGCGCCCGGCTGCTGTTCGCCGGGCCGATCGACCAGCCGTTCCTCGATATCGAGGCGATCCGTCGGGTCGACCAAGTGGTCGCCGGCCTGCGCCTGAGCGGTCGCGCCGACCAGCCCAGCAGCGAGGTGTTCTCCGAGCCGGCGATGAGCCAGGAGCAGGCACTGTCCTACCTGGTGCTCGGCCGACCGCAGGGCCAGGGCACCGGCGACAACAACCTGCTGGCCCAGGCGGCCCTGGCCATGGGCCTGGCCAGCAGCGCGTCGCTGACCGGCAGCCTGGCCAAGAGCCTGGGCATCGAGGATTTCCAGTTGGACAGCGAGGGCAGCGGGGTGACCACCAGCGTGGTGGCCAGCGGCAACCTGTCCGAGCGCCTGAGCCTGCGTTACGGCGTCGGCGTGTTCGAGCCGGCCAATACCCTGGCGCTGCGTTACCAGCTGAGCAAACGGCTCTACCTGGAGGCCGCCAGCGGCCTGGCCAGCTCCCTGGACCTGTTCTACCGCCGCGACTTCTAGGCTTGCCGCTCGGGTCGATAGGGGTCAAGCTGGGCTGGGAGCGGTATCAGCTCCTCGATCGGTCCGCGCAGCCGCAAGCCGGTCAAGCGCTCGGCACGGCATCCGCCCTTAAACATTGCAGAAGGATTACCCACATGGCGCAAGTCACCCTCAAAGGCAACCCGGTTCACGTCGACGGCCAGCTGCCGCAAGCCGGCCAGCAAGCACCGGCCTTCACCCTGGTCGGCAACGGCCTGGCCGACGTCAGCCTGGCCAGCCTGGCCGGCAAGCGCAAGGTGCTGAACATCTTCCCCAGCGTCGACACGCCGACCTGCGCCACCTCGGTGCGCAAGTTCAACGCCGAAGCCAGCAAGCTGGCCAACACCGTCGTGCTCTGCGTGTCTGCCGACCTGCCGTTCGCCCAGGCGCGCTTCTGCGGCGCCGAAGGCCTGGAGAACGTGATCAACCTGTCGACCATGCGCGGTGCCGAGTTCCTCAAGAACTACGGCGTGGCCATCGCCGACGGCCCGCTGGCCGGGGTTGCCGCCCGCGCCGTGGTGGTGCTGGACGAGAACGACAAGGTCCTGCACAGCGAGCTGGTCGCCGAAATCGCCGAGGAGCCGAACTACGAGGCGGCCATGGCGGTGCTCAAGTAACGCCCGGCAGCTTCAACCCAACGGCTTACCTCGGTAAGCCGTTTTTGTTGAGGGGCCAGGGAGTTGCCAAGGTAAGGCGCAGGTAAATAGGCGGTAAAGAGGCTTTGCTTCGCTGCTGCGCCTGCTTATCGTTCGGGCTCGCCAAGGAAGTGACCCCAGCATGCCCGAGACCTCCGCAACCTCCCGCTCCCCGCGCCACCCGCTCCGGTGGCCGATCGGCCTGCTCCTGCTGGCCGCCATCCTTGTCCTCATCTGGTGGTTCTGGCCGGCCAAGCCCGAGCCTCGCGGCGCCGGCCATTGGCGCGACGGTGGTCCGGTGCCGGTACGCATCGCCCAGGTCCGGCGCGGCGACTTTCCGATTCTGCTCAAGGCCCTGGGCACGGTGACGGCCTACAACCGGGTCGAGGTACGGGCGCGGGTCGCCGGCGAGCTGCTCGAGTTGCGCTTCGACGAGGGCCAGCGGGTCAAGGCCGGCGAGCTGCTCGCGCTGATCGATCCGCGCCCCTACGAGGTCGCCCTGCAGCAGGCCCTGGGCGTGCAGCAGCAGAACCAGGCGCAGCTGCGCAACGCCGAGATCGACCTGGCCCGCTACCGCGGCCTGTACGCCGAGGACTCCATCGCCAAGCAGACCCTAGATACCCAGCAGGCACTGGTCGATCAGTACCGCGGCATCCTCAGGAGCAACCAGGCGGCCGTCGCCGAAGCGCGCCTGAACCTCGACTTCACCCAGGTCCGCGCGCCCATCGACGGGCGCCTGGGCCTGCGCCAGGTGGACGCCGGCAACCTGCTCGGCTCGAACGACGCCCTGCCGCTGGTGGTGATCACCCAGACCCAGCCGATCTCGTTGCTGTTCACCCTGCCGGAGGCCCAATTGCCTGCCGTGCTGCGCCAGCATCGCAGCGGCCAAGCGCTGCGGGTCGAGGCCTGGGACCGCAGCGAGCGGGTCAAGCTGGCGGACGGCGAGCTGGACAGCCTGGACAACCTGATCGACACCGCCACCGGCACGCTGAAGCTCAAGGCGCGCTTCGCCAACGCCGAGGAAAGCCTGTTTCCCAACCAGTTCGTCAACGTGCGCCTGCATGTGGAGACCCGCGAGCAGGTCCTGCTGATCCCCGCGGCGGCGCTGCAGCACGGCGCGCGCGGGACCTTCGTCTATGTGGTCGATGAGCAGGACAAGGTGCACGTCCGGGCGGTGGTCGCCGGGCCCAGCGATGGCCAGCTGACGCTGATCGAGGAGGGCGTCGAGGCCGGCGAGCGCCTGGTGCTGGAAGGCACCGACCGCCTGCGTGACGGCAGCCCGGTCGAGGTACTTGAGGAGCAGCCGGCAGCGGCCGGCGGGCAGGGCACAGCCGCGGCGCGGCAAGACGTATGAACGCCTCGCGCCTGTTCATCCTGCGCCCGGTCGCCACCACCCTGATCATGCTGGCGATCTTCCTCAGCGGCCTGATCGCCTACCGCCTGCTGCCGGTCTCGGCCCTGCCGGAGGTGGACTACCCGACCATCCGCGTGCTGACGCTCTATCCCGGGGCCAGCCCCGAGGTGATGGGCAGCGCCGTGACCGCGCCGCTGGAGCGCCAGTTCGGCCAGATGGCCGGTTTGCAGCAGCTGTCCTCGAGCAGTTCCGGCGGCGCCTCGGTGATCACCCTGCGCTTCAACCTCGACGTTGCGCTGGACGTCGCCGAGCAGGAAGTGCAGGCGGCGATCAACGGCGCCAGCAACCTGCTGCCGGCCGACCTGCCGGCGCCGCCGGTGTACAACAAGGTCAACCCGGCCGACTCACCGGTGCTGACCCTGGCGGTCAGCTCCACGAGCTTGCCGCTGCCCCAGGTGTTCGACCTGGTCGACACCCGCCTGGCGCCGAAACTGGCGCAGACCAGCGGCGTCGGCCTGGTCACCCTGGCCGGCGGCCAGCGCCCGGCGGTGCGCATTCGCGTCAACCCCGAGGCCCTGGCCGCGTATGGCCTGAACGTGGCCGACGTGCGCGCGCTGATCGGCGCCAGCAACGTCAACCAGCCCAAGGGCAACTTCGACGGACCGACCCGGGTTTCCCAGCTGGACGCCAACGACCAGCTGAGGTCCGCCTCGGAATACGCCGAGCTGATCCTCAGCTACCAGAACGGCGCGGCGCTGCGCCTGGGCGATGTCGCCGAGGTGGTCGATGGCGTCGAGAACCAGCGCCTGGCGGCCTGGGCCGACCGCAACGCCGCGGTGCTGGTGAATATCCAGCGCCAACCCGGCGCCAATGTGATCGAGGTGGTCGAGCGCGTGCAGGCGCTGCTGCCGAGCCTCACCGCGGGGCTGCCGGCCAGCGTCGAAGTCAGGGTGCTCAGCGACCGCACCCAGACCATCCGCGCCGCGGTGCGCGACGTGCAGTTCGAGCTGCTGCTGGCGGTCGCCCTGGTGGTGCTGGTGACCTTCCTGTTCCTGCGCAAGCTGGCGGCCACGGTGATTCCGTCGATCGTCGTGCCGCTGTCGCTGGTCGGCACCTTCGGCCTGATGTACCTGGCCGGCTTCACCCTCAACAACCTGACCCTGATGGCCCTGACCATCGCCACCGGCTTCGTGGTGGACGACGCCATCGTCATGCTGGAGAACATCGCCCGCCACCTGGAGGCCGGCGAGACGCCACTCAATGCCGCGCTCAAGGGCGCCCGGCAGATCGGCTTCACCCTGGTCTCGCTGACCCTGTCGCTGATCGCGGTGCTGATCCCGCTGCTGTTCATGGCCGACGTGGTGGGGCGGCTGTTCCGCGAGTTCGCCATCACCCTGGCGGTGGCCATCCTGATTTCCCTGGCGATCTCCCTGAGCCTGACGCCGATGATGTGCGCACGCCTGCTCAAGCACGAGCCAGCGGCCGAGCAGGGGCGCTTCTACCGGGCCAGCGGGGCGTGGATCGACGCCCTGATCGCCCGCTACGGCCTGGCCTTGCAGTGGGTGCTCGGGCGCCAGGCGCTGACCCTGCTGGTGGCCGTGGCCACCCTGGGCCTGACCGTGGTGCTGTACCTGGCCGTGCCCAAGGGCTTCTTCCCGGTGCAGGACACCGGGCTGATCCAGGGCATCTCCGAGGCGCCGCAGGCGATTTCCTTTGGCGCCATGAGCGAGCGCCAGCAACGCCTGGCCGAGGTGATCCTGCGCGACCCGGCGGTGGCCAGCCTGGCGTCCCATATCGGCGTCGACGGCGACAACCCGACGCTCAACAGCGGCCGCCTGCTGATCAACCTCAAGCCCCATGCCCAGCGCGATGTCAGCGCCAGCCAGGTGATCGAGCGGCTGCGCCCGCAGCTGGCCCGCCTCAGCGGCATCGAGCTGTACCTGCAGCCGGTGCAGGACCTGAGCATCGAGGACAAGGTCAGCCGCACCCAGTACCAGTTCAGCCTGGAGTCGCCGGACCAGGCACTGCTGGAGCAGTGGACGAGCACCCTGGTCGACGCCTTGCGCCAGCAGCCGCAGCTCGCGGACGTCGCCAGCGACCTGCAGAGCCGCGGCCTGCAGGTCTACCTGACGATCGACCGCGATACTGCCGGGCGCCTCGGGGTGAGCATCGCCGACATCGATGCGGCGCTGTATGACGCCTTCGGCCAACGGCAGATCTCCACCATCTACACCCAGGCCAGCCAGTACCGCGTGGTGCTCGAGAGTCAGGACGGCGGGCGCCTGGGGCCGGCGGCGCTGGACCAGATCCATGTCGCCGGGGCAGACGGCCAGCAGATCGCGCTGACCGCCCTGGTGCGGGTCGAGGAGCGCGCCACCAGCCTGCTGGTCAACCGAATCGGCCAGTTCCCGGCGGCGACCCTGTCGTTCAACCTGGGCGAAGGCGTGGCCTTGGGCGAGGCGGTGGCGGTCATCGAGCGGGTGCAGCAGCAGATCGGCCTGCCGGCCGGGGTGCAGAGCCGCTTCCAGGGCGCCGCCCAGGCCTTCCGCGCCTCGCTGTCGAGCACCCTGCTGCTGATCCTGGCGGCCATCGTCACCATGTACATCGTGCTCGGCGTGCTCTACGAGAGCTATATCCACCCGATCACCATCCTCTCGACCCTGCCCTCGGCCGGCGTCGGCGCCTTGCTCGCGCTGCTGCTGACCGGCAACGACCTGGGGCTGATCGCGGTCATCGGCATCATCCTGCTGATCGGCATCGTCAAGAAGAACGCCATCATGATGATCGACTTCGCCCTGGAAGCCGAACGCCAGCAGGGCATGGCGCCCGAGGCGGCGATCTACCAGGCCGCGCTGCTGCGTTTCCGGCCGATCCTGATGACCACCCTGGCGGCGCTGTTCGGCGCCATCCCGCTGATGCTGGCCAGCGGCTCCGGCGCCGAGCTGCGCCAGCCCCTGGGCCTGGTGATGGTCGGCGGCCTGCTGCTCAGCCAGTTGCTCACGCTGTTCACCACGCCGGTGATCTACCTGTACTTCGATCGCCTGGCGCGGCGCCTGAGCGGTCGCAGTGCGGCGGGGCTGGCGGTGGAGCCATGAACCTCTCGGCGCCGTTCATCCGCCGGCCGGTGGCGACCCTGCTGCTGAGCCTGGCCATCGTCCTGCTCGGCGCCGTGAGCTTCGGCCTGCTGTCGGTGGCGCCGCTGCCGCAGATGGATTTTCCCACCATCACCGTGCAGGCCAGCCTGCCGGGGGCCAGCCCTCAGGTCATGGCCGCCACGGTGGCCACGCCGCTGGAGCGCTCGCTCGGCACCATCGCCGGGATCAGCCAGATGAACAGTCGCAGCAGCCAGGGCAGCACGCGGATCATGATCCAGTTCGACCTGGACCGGGACATCAACGCCGCCGCCCGCGAGGTGCAGGCGGCGATCAATGCCGCCCGCGAGCTGCTGCCCAGCGGCATGCGCAGCATGCCCAGCTACCGCAAGCTCAACCCCTCCCAGGCGCCGATCATGGTCCTGGCCCTGACCTCGGAGGTGCTGAGCAAGGGCCAGCTGTACGACGTCGCCGCGACCCTGCTGGCGCAGAAGCTGTCCCAGGTCGGCGGCGTCGGCGAGGTGCAGGTCGGCGGCAGCTCGCTGCCGGCGGTGCGCGTGGCCCTCGAGCCGCGCCTGCTGGAGCAGCATGGCATCGCCCTGGACGAGGTGCGCCAGGCGATCGCCGCGGCCAACGTCAAACGGCCCAAGGGTGCCCTGGAGGACGCCGAGCGCCACTGGCAGATCCAGGCCAGCGACCAGCTGGAGACGGCCGCCGACTTCGCGCCGCTGATCATCCGCCAGCAGGATGGCGCGATTCTGCGCCTGGGCGACGTGGCGAACCTCAGCGACGGGGTCGAAGACCGCTACAACAGCGGTTTCTACAACGACGCCAGCGCCGTGCTGCTGGTGATCAACCGGCAGAGCGGGGCGAATATCCTCGAAACCATCGCCGCCATCCGCGCCGAGCTGCCGGCGCTGCGCGCGGTGATGCCGGCCAGCGTCGAGCTGCAGGTGGCCATGGATCGCTCGCCGGTGATCCGCGCCACCCTGCACGAGGCCGAGCGCACCCTGCTGATCGCCGTGGCCCTGGTGATCCTGGTGGTATTCGTCTTCCTCGGTCGCTGGCGCGCGGCGCTGATCCCGGCGCTGGCGGTGCCGGTGTCGCTGGTCGGCACCTTCGCCGCCATGTACCTGCTGGGCTTCTCCCTGAACAACCTGTCGCTGATGGCGCTGATCATCGCCACCGGCCTGGTGGTGGACGATGCGATCGTGGTGCTGGAGAACATCTCCCGGCATATCGAGGCGGGCGAGACGCCCCTGGCCGCGGCCTTCAAGGGCGCGCGCGAGGTGGGCTTCACCCTGCTGGCGATGAACCTGTCGCTGGTCGCGGTGTTCATCTCCATCCTGTTCATGGGCGGCCTGGTCGAGCGGCTGTTCCGCGAGTTTTCCCTGACCCTGGCGGTGGCCATGGTGATCTCCCTCCTGGTGTCCCTGACCCTGACGCCCATGCTCTGCGCGCGTTGGCTCAAGGCCGAGGGGCACGCCCGCCCGGCGAACGCGCTGCAGCGCCTCGGCGCCCGGCTGCAGGCGCGCCTGCTGGCCTGTTACCGCTCCAGCCTGGACTGGGCCCTGCGCCATTCGCTGCTGACGCTGCTGAGCCTGCTGGCGACCATCGCGCTGAATGTCTTCCTGTTCTTCAGCGTGCCCAAGACCCTGCTGCCGCAGCAGGACAGCGGCCAGCTGATCGGCTTCATCCGCGGCGACGACGGCCTGTCGTTCCAGGTCATGCAGCCGAAGATGGAAACCTACCGGCGCGCCCTGCTGGCCGACCCGGCGGTGGACAGCGTGGCCGGCTTCATCGGTGGCAACAGCGGCATCAACAATGCCTTCATCATCGTGCGGCTCAAGCCCATCGGCGAACGCCGGCTGTCCGCCCAGGCGGTGATCAACCGCCTGCGCCAGGAGTTGCCGAAGGTCGCCGGCGGCCGGCTGTTCCTGATCCCCGACCAGGACCTGCAGTTCGGCGGGCGCGAGGGGCGCAGCTCGGAGAACGAGTACCAGCTGCTGTCCGCCGACCTGGATCTGCTGCGCGCCTGGCTGCCCAAGGTGCGCGACGCCCTGCGGGCGCTGCCCGAACTGACCGACATCGACGCCCAGGAAGGCGAGGGCGCCCAGCAGATCCGCCTGGTCGTCGACCGCGCCGCGGCCAAGCGCCTGGGGGTGGACATGAGCCTGGTCACGGCGCTGCTCAACAACGCCTTCAGCCAGCGTCAGGTGTCGACCATCTACGCCAACCTCAATCAGTACAGCGTGGTGCTGGAGATCAACCCGCAGTACGCCCGGCACCCCGAGGCCCTCGACCAGATTCAGGTGATTACCGGCGCCGGCGCGCGGGTGCCGCTGTCGAGCTTCGCCCACTGGGAGCGCAGCATCGAGGAGGACCGGGTCAACCACCAGGGCCAGTTCGCCGCCGAGAACATCGGCTTCTCCCTGGCCGAAGGGGTGAGCCTGGAGCAGGCCAGCGCCGCCATCGCGCGCAGCGTGGCGCGGCTCAACCTGCCGAGCGAGGTGCAGGGCGTGCTCGGCGGCACGGGTGCGGCCTTCCAGCAGACCCAGCAGAACCAGCCGTGGATGATCCTGCTAGCACTGGCGGTGGTGTACATCGTGCTGGGCGTGCTCTACGAGAGCTACGTCCACCCGCTGACCATCCTTTCGACCCTGCCGTCGGCCGGGGTCGGTGCGCTGCTGGCGTTGCAGCTGGTCGGCGGCGAGTTCAGCCTGATCTCGCTGCTGGGCCTGTTCCTGCTGATCGGCATCGTCAAGAAGAACGCCATCCTGATGATCGACCTGGCCCTGCAACTGGAGCGCAGCGAAGGGCTCAGCCCGCAGGAGTCGATCCGTCGCGCCTGCCTGCTGCGCTTCAGGCCGATCATCATGACCACCCTGGCGGCGCTGCTCGGTGCCTTGCCGCTGCTGCTGAGCGGCACCGAGGGCGCGGAGATGCGCCAGCCCCTGGGCATCACCATCGTCGGCGGGCTGATCCTCAGCCAGCTGCTGACCCTCTATACCACCCCGGTGGTCTACCTCTATCTCGATCGCCTGCGTCACCGCGTCAACCGCTGGCGCGGCGTGCGCAGCGATGCTGCCCTGGAAACCCCGCTATGAGTGCTTCGATGCCCGGCAAAGCCCCCCTGACCGCGATCGTCCTGAGCCTGCTGCTGGCCGGCTGTACCCTCGGCCCGGACTACCAGCGCCCGCCACTGGCCACGCCGGCGCAGTTCAAGCAGATCGACGGCTGGACCCTGGCCGCCCCCGGCGATGCCCTGGCCCGTGGCAACTGGTGGACGCTCTATGGGGACGAGGCACTCAACCGCCTGGTCGATCGCCTGAACCTGTCCAACCAGAACCTCGCCGCCGCCGAGGCCCAGTATCGCCAGGCCCGAGCGCTGGCCCGCGGTACCCGGGCGGCGCTCTATCCCAGCCTGTCCGGCAGCGCCGCTGTCAGCCGGGGCGGGCAGGGCGCCGGGCAATCGCTCGGCGCAGGCGGGTCGGCGGCTGCCGGCGTTGTCGACAGCTACCAGTTGAGCCTAAACGCCGCCTGGGAGCTGGATGTCTGGGGCAAGTTGCGCCGCGCCCTGCAGGTTAGCCAGGCCGCGTACCAGGCCAGCGCCGCCGACCTCGCCGCCCTGCGCCTCAGCCAGCAGGCCGAGCTGGTGCAGAACTACCTGCAGCTGCGCGTGCTGGACGAACAGCAACGCCTGCTGGAAGCCACGGTCGGCGCCTACGCCCGTTCGCTGAAGCTCACCGAGAACCAGTACCGCGCCGGCATCGTGTCCAGGTCGGACGTCAGCCAGGCGCTGACCCAGCTCAGGAGCACCGAGGCCCAGGCCCTCGACCTGCAATGGCAGCGCGCCCAGCTGGAGCACGCCATCGCCGTGCTGGTCGGCGTGCCACCGAGCGAGCTGCAGATCGCCAAGCAAACGCGACTGCCGGCGCTGCCGCAGATACCGGTGGCGCTGCCCTCGCAACTGCTCGAACGCCGCCCCGACATCGCCGCGGCCGAGCGCCGGGTGATGGCCGCCAATGCCGAAATCGGTGTGGCCGAGGCGGCCTGGTATCCGGACCTGACCCTCTCGGCCAGCGGCGGCTACCGTGGCAGTAGCTTCGCCGACTGGGTCAGCCTGCCCAACCGTTTCTGGTCGCTCGGCCCCGAGCTGGCCCTGCGCCTGCTCGACGGCGGCGCCCGGCGCGCCGAGCTGGAGCGCAGCGAGGCCGCTTACGAGCAGACCGTCGCCGACTACCGCCAGACCGTGCTCAGCGGTTTCCGCGAAGTCGAGGACCAGCTGGTGCAACTGCGCGTGCTGGAGCAGGAAGCGCGGGTGCAGCAGGACGCCCTGGATGCCGCCCGCGAGGCGCTACGGCTGATCGAGAACCAGTACAAGGCCGGCACGGTCGATTTCACCAGTGTGGTCAACGTGCAGACCACTGCCTTGGACAACGAACGCAGCAGCCTGACGCTGCTTGGCAGCCGGCTGGACGCCAGCGTGCGATTGATCGCCGCCCTCGGCGGCGGCTGGCAGACGCCGCCCGCTTCCAAGATGGAAGAGGCCCGTGATAGTGTCGGCGAACGCTAGCATTTTGCTATCAATTGCTTGTTCCAGACGACTGGACGCCGGTTCTCCCTGAGCTAGGGTAGAGGGTGAGCAATAGCGTGTGGTGACAGGGACGGATCTATGGACAGATACCTGGTGTTGCCGTTCTGGTTGTCGGGTCAGCACTTGGCGGTTGCCCTCGATCAGGTGGTTCGAGTGCTGCCGGCACTGCAGAGCACCCCCTTGCCCGGGGCGCCCGAGACTATCTGCGGGCTGGCGAACGTGCGCGGCAAATTGCTTCCGGTGGTGGACCTGGCCCGCCGCTTCGGCTGGAAAACCCCTGAACTCACCCTCTGGCAACCCTTCATCTGGCTGACCAGCAGTACACGCGAGCTGCTGCTGCCGGTCGACCAGGTCGAAGCGGTACTGGCCTGCAGCGCCGAGGACTTTACCGCGACGCCCGATCCGCGAGTGCCTTCCAGCCTGCTGCGCGGCGTGGTGCGCAGCAGCGACGGGCTGTTGCTGATCCAGGATGTCGAACTGCTGCTCAGTGATGCTGACGAGCAGCGCCTCGACGCGCTGCTGGCAACCCAGGAGGGACGCCTCGATGCTGCGCGCTGAACCCAGCTGTTCGCCGCGGCTGTTGAAAGCCCTGAGCCACAAGGTCCTGCAGCATCTCGGCCTGGACTTCGCCGGCGCCAGGCAGACGGACCTGTTGCGCCGCCTGCAGCTTTTGGCCCTGGAGCGGGAAGTAACGGATTTCGACAAGTGGTTGCAGGCGCTGGCCTTTGCCGACTGGAACAGTGCGCAAGAGCAGGGCTTGATCGCCGCGTTCACCGTCGGCGAAACCTATTTTCGCCGCGATTCCGAAGCCTTCGACTGGCTCGCCGCGCATCACCTGGCGCCGTTGCTGGCGCGCCGTCGCCGCGAGGGCCGCCGGAGCCTTCGGCTGTGGAGCGCCGGCTGCTGCACCGGCGAGGAAGCCTACGGGCTGCTGTTCCTGATCGACGAGCTGCTGGCAGGCGAGCGCGAGCAGTGGAATATCGAGCTGGTTGCCAGCGACATCAATGCGGCATTCATCGCCCGGGCGGAGCAGGGGCTCTACGGCAAGAACGCCTTTCGCGTCGATGAAGAGGGCTTCCGCCAACGCCACTTCCAGGCCGAGGGCCGGCAATGGCGGGTACGCCCGGCCTGGCGCGGACGTATTCGCTTCGTCCAGTACAACCTGGCCGACAACCAGCTGCCGCCGGCGCTTGCCAGCGCCGACCTGATTCTCTGCCGCAACGTGCTGATGTACTTTTCCCCGGCTCGGGCGCAGGCGGCGCTGCGTCGCCTGCTCGCCAGCCTGAGCCCGGACGGCGTGCTGCTGCTGAGCGCCGTGGAGGCCGGGCTGGCGACCCAGGCCGGCCTGCAGGGGCGCTGGGCCGGCTGCAACTATGCCGTGGACGTGCGCGTCCCCTCGTCGGTGGACAGCGTACCGTTCCCGACAGCGTTACCGTCACCGCTGGCCTCACTGCCAGTGCCGCGTCGTGCCGAACGCCCCAGCTCGAGTGCTCCGCAACCCGGCCCGATCACAGCGACCGCGGCGCCCGGCCCGAATCCCGCCGAGCGCGAGCGGCGCAACAGTGAAGACTACTGGCAGCGGGCCACCCAGGCCCAGGCCGCCGGCCAGCACGAGCAGGCCCGCGAGGCCCTGCTGGCCTACCTGGGTTGTGCCACGCCGGGCCGCGCGCAACAGCACCGGGCCTGCCTGGCCATGGCGCGCAGCTGGGCCGATCAGCAGCATGTCGAGCAGGCGAGGGAGTGGCTGCAGCGCGCTCTGGCACTGGATTGCGCCGCCCCGGCGGCGTATTGGCTGGAGGCGCTACTGGCTCAGCAGGCCGGCGATAACCGGGCCGCATTGGCAGCCTTGCACAAAGCGCTGTACCTGGACCCCGAATTTATCCTTGGCTATTTCCTGCGCGCCCGCCTGCTGCACGGCGAGGGCCAGCGCCGCGCGGGCGACAAGGCCTTGCAAGTATGCCGGCAACTGCTCCTGACCCAGGACGGCGGCGCACTGGTGGCCCATGGCGACGGCATCAGTTGTGCGCAGTTACTGCGTCTGTGCGATCAACTGCAACAGGAAGCGCATATATGTCCGAGTCTCTGAAGGCAGATCAACGCTGGGCGCAGATCCGCCGGCGCCTCGCCGAGTTCGAGCAGCGCCTGGCCGCCGGTTTCGGCGTGGATGCCGAGGAGCGTGACGCCCGCCTGTTGGCGCGCACCCGGCAGTGGGCGGAAAGCGAGCGTCAGGAGCAGGTCGAAGAGTGGCTGGAAGTGCTGACCTTCAGCATCAGTGGCGAGCAGTATGCCATCGAGAGCGAATATGTCGCCGAGGTGCTGCCGCTGGCCCAGTACACGCCCTTGCCGGGCGTTCCGCCGTTCGTGCTGGGCATCGTCAACGTGCGTGGCCACATCGTTTCGCTGCTCGACCTGCGGGTGCTGTTCGAGCTGCCGATCGGTGGCCTGTCAGACAAGAATTTCATGGCGGTGCTGCGCAGCCGGGAGATGGAGTTCGGCCTGCTGATCGACCGGGTCCAGGGCATCGGGCGAATCCGTCGAGACGGACTGCAGAAGAGCGTGGCCAATCTTGCCGGGGTGCGCGCGGCCTACCTGCTGGGGGTCACCGCCGAACAATGCACGGTACTGGATGGGACGCGCCTGCTGAACGACACGAGTTTGCAGGTCAAGGTCGAGGAATAGGGCAATGGAGGCGGCGATGGGCAGGGTTCTCAATCTGGGTATCGGCAGCAAACTGATCGCGGCCTTCGCCGCGCTGATCACCGGTTTCGGTGTCCTGCTGTTCAGCAGCCTGGAGCGCTTCGCCAGCCTGCAGGGCATCGAGGAGCAGCAGTTCCAGCAACACTACGCGCGGCTCTCCGATGTCAAGGAGCTACGCCTGAACATCTCGGCCCAGCGCACCGACCTGATGCAGGTGATCAGCCAGCAGGCACAGGCCGACCTGCAGAGCATCGAGGACGGCATCCGCCGGCGCACGATGGAGAATGACCGCCTGGTCAGGCGCCTGCAGCAGGCGGCGAGCGAGGACGAGGAATTTGCCAGTGCGCTGGAGGACATGCTGGCGGTGCGCGTCGCCCTGATGCAGACCCGCGCCGAGCAACTGGAACTCATCCACGCCGGCGCGTTCGAGCAGGCCCGCCAGTTGAACAGCGGGGTGCAACTCGAGCGCATGAACCGGATTCATGAGCTCGGCGTACAGCTGTCCGAACTCACCGACAAGCGCGTCGCGGCGGCCCTGGAGCGTTCGCGCCAGGCGCTGGAGGCCCAGCGCGAGCGGGTATTCAACTTGAGCCTGCTGCTGGTCGGCATCAGTGCCGGGCTGGCCTGGTTGCTCAGCCGCCATATCGCCAGGCCGCTGTCACGCCTGACCGGCTGGGCCGAGCGCATCGGCCGGGGCGAGATTCCCCAGGGCATCGTCGGCAGCGCCCGCCAGGATGAAGTGGGGCGCCTGTCCCAGGCGTTCGTCGACATGAGCCAGTACCTGCGCGAACTGGTGCAGGAGATGAACGAGGGCATCACGGTGCTGGCGTCTTCCAGCGAGGAGATCCTCGCCGCCACCAGCCAGGTGGCCACCAGCACCCAGGAGACCGCCACCGCGATCAGCGAGATCGTCACCACGGTGGAGGAGGTCAAGCAGACCGCCGAACTGGCCGGCAGCAAGTCGCAGACCGTGGCCGAAAGCACCGAGCGCACCCGCCAGGTGGCGCTGAACGGCCGTGAGGCGGTGGAGGAAGCGCTCAAGGGCATGGGCCTGATCCGCGAGCAGATGCAGGCGGTGGCGGAAAGCATCATGCACCTGGGCGAGCAGAGCCAGACCATCGGCGAGATCGTCGCCTCGGTGGGCGACCTGGCCGAGCAATCCAACCTGCTCGGGGTCAATGCCTCGATCGAGGCGATGAAGGCGGGCGAGGCGGGCAAGGGCTTCTCGGTGGTGGCCCAGGAGGTCAAGGCCCTGGCCGACCAGTCCAAGCAGGCCACCGCCCAGGTGCGGGGCATACTCGGCGAGATCCAGAAGGCCATGACCAAGGCGGTACTGCTGGCCGAGCAGGGCAGCAAGACCGTGGAGTCCGGCTTCGAGCGCGCCCAGTCCAGTGGCGATGCGATTCGCGCCCTGAGCAGCAACATCGAGGCCTCGAGCGAGGTGGCGTTGCAGATCGCCGCCACCAGCCAGCAGCAGATGATCGGCATGGACCAGATCGCCACGGCCATGGCCAGCATTCGCCAGGCCAGCCAGGACAACGTCGGCGGCACCCAGCAGGTCGACCTGGCAGCGCGCAACCTGCACCAGCTGGGCATGAAACTCAAGACCCTGGCCAGCCGCTTCAAGCTGTGAGCCGAGGCGCGCCCTTGAGCAGTGAATCAGTCCCCCGGGACAAGGAGATACAAGCATGTTCAGAAGCATTGCCAACCTGAGCATCGGCAGCAAGCTGGTGCTGGTCTTCGCGGCGCTGATCCTCGGGTTCGCCGCGCTTCTGCTCACCTCGCTGCAACGCTTCGCCAGCCTCCAGGACAACCAGGCCGCCTTGTTCCAGCGCAGCTTCGAGCGGGTGTCCAAGGTCAAGGAGCTGCGCGTCAACATCATCACCCAGCGCGCCGAACTGCTCCAGGCGATGGCCGACGCCCACGGTGAGACCGGTACTCGGCTGGCACAGAGCGAAGGCGAAATCGCGGAGTTGTCCAAGGCCAATGATCGTCTGTTCGACGAACTGCTCGCCGGCCTGGGCGATGAAAGCGACACAGGTCGGCTGCTCAACCAGCTGATCGATGTGCGCAACGCGTTCGTGCAGACCCGTGACCAGCAATTGCTGCCACTTATTCGCGCCGGACAGGTGCAGCAGGCAGAAGCGTTGGCCCTGGGGATTCAGTTGCAACGCATGGAGCAGATCAACGACCTCGGGCAGCGTTTGGCCGAGCTGACCGAGCAGAAGGTGCTGCAGACCCTGGCCCAGGCCCAGGCACATGTCGAGCGCCAGCGCCTGGAGCAGCTGCTGTTGGGGCTGCTGATGCTGCTGTTCGGCATTGTCATGGCCTGGCAGCTCAGCCGGCATATCGCCCAGCCCCTGGCGCACCTGACCCTGATGGCCGAGCGCATCAGCCGTGGCGAAATCCCCCGGGAGCTGCGCAGCGAGACCCGTCGTGACGAGGTCGGCCGCCTGGCCCAGGCCTTCAGCCAGATGAGCCAGTACCTGCTGGCCCTGGCCGCCAAGGCCGAATACCTGGCCCAGGGCCACCTCGGCCAGGACAGCCAGCCGGTGTCCGACCAGGATGTGCTGGGCACCGCCTTCGCCACCATGCTGGCGAACCTGCGCAACCTGGTCGGTGAGCTCAACGAAGGCATTGCGGTGCTGGCCTCCTCCAGCGAGGAGGTGCTGGCAGCCACCAGCCAGGTCGCCACCAATACCCAGGAGACCGCTACCGCCATCAGCGAGATCGTCACCACGGTGGACGAGGTCAAGCAGACCGCGGTGCTGGCCAGTAGCAAGGCGCAGTCGGTGGCCGACAGCACCGCGCGTACCCGCGAGGTGGCCCAGGGCGGCCGGCAGGCGGTGGAGGAGGCGCTCAAGGGCATGGGCCTGATCCGCGAGCAGATGCAGGCGGTGGCGGAAAGCATCATGCGCCTGGGCGAGCAGAGCCAGACCATCGGCGAGATCGTCGCCTCGGTCAGCGACCTGGCCGAACAGTCCAACCTGCTCGGGGTCAATGCCTCGATCGAGGCGATGCGCGCCGGCGAGACCGGCAAGGGGTTCTCGGTGGTGGCCCAGGAGGTCAAGGCCCTGGCCGACCAGTCCAAGCAGGCCACCGCCCAGGTGCGCGGCATACTCGGCGAAATCCAGAAGGCCATGACCAAGGCGGTGCTGCTGGCCGAGCAGGGCAGCAAGACGGTGGAATCCGGCTACGAGCGGGCACAGAGCAGCGGCGAGGCGATCCGCGCCCTTGACAGCAGCATTGTCGAATCCAACGAAATGGCCTTGCAGATCGCCGCTACCAGCCAGCAGCAGATGGTCGGCATGGACCAGGTAGCCAATGCCATGACCAGCATACGCGAGGCCAGCCAGAGCAACGTCAGCGGTACCCGGCAGATGGACCAGGCCACGCGCAACCTGCACGAACTGGGCCTCAAACTCCAGGGCCTGGCGGCCCAGTTCAAGTTGTGAGCCGCCCATGAGCCTGGATCGCAAGGCGCTGCAGGAACGCTTGCTCGACAGCTTCCGGATCGAGGCCGGAGAGCGCCTGGCCGTGCTCGCCGACACCCTGGCCAACTGGCGTCAGGCGGGGGCCAGCGGCGACTCCATCGAGTCGCTGTTCCGCGAGGTGCACAGCCTCAAAGGCGCCGCCAGAGCCGTGGGCCTGGCGCCCATCGAGCGACTCTGCCATGCCTGGGAGAGTCTGCTGAGCGCCGCACGTGGTGGATTGCTTGAGTTGACGGCGGAGCGAGTCGAACTGTGCCGGCATGCCCTGCGCCTGGTGCAGCAGTTGCACCTCGGCGAGAGTGTCGAGGCGGGCGCGCCCGAGCAGTGTTGCGAGCGCCTGGAAAGCGCCGCGAGCGGCGAGGCGGTCAGCCTTCCGGCGGCTGTCCCAGCCGCCGTGGCGCAGCCGCAGGAGCCGGGAACGGTGAGGGTTTCGGCGCGGCGCCTGGACAACCTGCTGTTCCACAGCGAGAGCCTGTTGCAGCTCAAGCTCGAGGCCCAGGCCCATGCCCGCCGCCTGCGCGAACACGCCGCCGCCTTCGAGCCGCAGCGCGGCAGGCGCCTGCTCGGTGCCGGCCACCTGAAGCGCCTGCACGCCCAGCTCGACGAGCTGCCGCTGGCCAGCCGCGACGCCCTCAAGGGCGTGCTCGACTACCTGAACTGGAGCCAGGCCCAGCTCGATCAGCTGCACTTCGAGGCGATCCACCTGGCCAAGGCCGGGCAGCACCTGGCGCAAGGCCTGAGCCAGCTGTCCGAGGCCCAGGTCGGCGAGCTGCAGGCGGTACTGCTGCTGGCCGGCAGCACGCTGGTGGAGGGCCTGCCGGCCATGGTCCAGGACCTGGCCAGCCAGTCCGGCAAACGCGTCGAGCTGCAGGTACGCGGCACCGACCTGCAGGTCGACAAGCGCATCCTCGACGAACTGCGCACGGTGCTCACCCACCTGCTGCGCAACGCCGTGGACCACGGCCTGGAGTCTCCCCAGCGGCGCGAGGCCAGCGGCAAGCCGGCGGTCGGGCAGATTCAGGTGGAGCTGCTGCAGGAGTCGGCGGATCGCTTCGAGCTGCGCGTGCAGGACGACGGCGGCGGCATCTCGGCGGCTCCGCTGAAGGCCAAGGCCGTCGCCGCCGGGCTGCTCACCCCGGAACAGGCCCAGGCACTGAGCGAGGCGGAAAGCCAGCGGCTGATCTTTCGCTCCGGGCTGTCGACCAGCGCGCTGATCACCGACCTGTCCGGGCGCGGCCTGGGCATGGCCATCGTCCAGGAGGTGGTCGAGCGCCTGGGCGGGCGCATCGAGCTGCAATCCAGCCCCGGCCAGGGCACCTGCTTCCACCTGCACCTGCCGCTGAGCCTGTCGACCTTCCGCGCGGTGATCGTGCGCAACGCCGAACGCACCTTCGCCATACCGGCGCTGGCGGTCGAGCGCTGCCTGCGCCTGCCGGCCGGTGCGCTGAAGAACCTGGAGAACCGCCCCTCGCTGGCCCTCGACGGGCGCGTCCTACCGGTCTGGGCCCTGGCCGACGTGTTGGGCCTGAGCGGCTCGGCGGGCAGCGACGACGACCTGACCCTGCTGGTGCTCAAGGTGCACGGCGAGCCCTTCGTGTTGTTGGTCGACGAGCTGCTCGGCGACCAGGAGATCACCGTGAAGAACCTCGGCAAGCAGTTGCTGCGGGTGCGCAACCTGCTGGGCGCGACCCTGCTCGGCGACGGCCAGCTGGTGCCCATCCTGCATCCGGGCGACCTCTACCGCAGCGCCCTGAACGTCGGTGCCGGCAGCCTGCAGCGCAGCGAGGCGGAGGCGCCCGGCGCCACGGCGCAGCGCCTGCTGATCGCCGAGGACTCGTTCACCTCGCGCGGCCTGCTCAAGGCCATCCTCGAGGGGGCCGGCTACCAGGTCACCACCGCCAATGACGGGCTGGAGGCCTGGAACGCCCTGAAGCAGGGCGCGTTCGACCTGCTGGTGTCGGACGTGGAGATGCCGCGCATGGACGGCTTCACCCTCACCGCGCGGATTCGCGGCGACCGTGAGCTGGCGGAACTGCCGGTGGTGCTGGTGACGGCGCTGCACTCGGCCGAGGACCGCGCCCGCGGCCTCGAGGTCGGGGCCAGCGCCTACCTGGTGAAAAGCGGCTTCGAGCAGGACAGCCTGCTCGACGCGATTCGTCGTCTGATCTGATTGGGAGCTGTCATGCGCGTACTGATTGTCGACGATTCGCCGGTGCTGCGGGTGCTGCTGCGCACGGTGCTGGAGAGTGAGGGTTTCGAGGTGCGCGAGGCCGACAGTGGCGAGCAGGCCTTGCGCCTGCTGGAAGGCTATCAACCGGACATCATCACCATGGATGTGCATATGCCGGGCATGGATGGCTATGAAGCCACCGCGCGGATACTGGAAAAGTACGCACTGCCGGTGGTGGTATTGACCGCCAGCGCCAACCTGTACGGCGCCGCCACGGCCATGCATGCGCTGGAAGCCGGCGCCCTGGCCGTGCTGGAGAAGCCCCGCGGGCCTGGGGCGGCGAACTTCGAGGAGCGGGTCGAGGAACTGCTGGGCACCCTGCGCAACATGGCACAGGTCAAGATCGTACGCCGTCCCCGCTCGTTGAAGAAGGGGCCGGCGCCAGCGGAAGGCAGCCCGCTATACACCGGGCGCCCACGCTTGGTGGCCATTGCCGCCTCCGCCGGTGGTCCGGTGGCGCTGAAGGAGCTGCTGTCACGCCTGAAGGCCCAGCAGCCCTGGCCGATGCTGCTGGCCCAGCACATCGCGGCCGGATTCGTGGCCAGCTTCCGCGACTGGCTGGCGAGCATCTGCACCATCTCCGTGGTCATCGCCGAACACGGCCAGGCGCTGCAACCGGGGGTCCTGTACCTGTCGCCGGATGGCAAGCAGTTGGGGGTCGGCGCCGATCTGCGGGCTCAGCTACGGAGCAGGAATGGCGAGGCGTACTGCCCTTCGGCCGACCATCTGTTTCGCAGCGTTGCGCTGTCCCTCGGCAATCAGGCGATTGCCGTGCAGCTGTCTGGAATGGGCCGTGACGGCGCCGAGGGGCTGCTCGACCTGCATCGCCTCGGCGCTCTCACAGTCGTTCAGGAGCCGGCCAGCGCGGTGATCGATGCCATGCCGCTGGCGGCGATCAGATTGCATGCGGCGCGCCAGGTGCTGCCGCCCGAGGCGATTGCCACCCTGCTCAATACGATTGCCTCGCGCGGTGCTACCTGCAGCACCCTGCCGGGAGGAGAGTAACCATGTTCACGGATGCTGAAATTCTCATCGTCGAGGACAGCCCGACCCAGGCCGCCGAACTGCAGTTCCTGCTCGAGGCGGCCGGTTGCCAGACGCGCATCGCGCGCAACGGCGTAGAAGGCTTGGCCTGCCTGGCCGAACGACTGCCGACCATCGTCATCAGCGATATCGTCATGCCGGAGATGGACGGCTACGAGCTGTGCCGCCAGCTCAAGGGCGATCCACGCACGTCGAGCATTCCGGTGATCCTGGTCACCAGCCTCGCCGACGCCCGGGACGTGGTGCATGGCCTGGCGTGCGGCGCCGACAACTTCATCGTCAAGCCCTACGACGAGAAGTACCTGATGTCGCGCATTCGCTATTTCATGGTCAATCTGGAGCTGCGCAGCAACGAGCGGGTGCAGATGGGCGTGGAAGTGGTGCTGGAGGGCGAGCGCCATTTCATCACCGCCAGCCGCCAGCAGATCCTCGACCTGCTGATCTCCACCTATGAGCAGGGCGTAAGGCTCAACCACGAGCTATTGGCCAAGCATGACGAGCTGACCCGCAGCAACTCGCTGCTCAACTGCCTGTTCCAGTTCACCAGCGGTCTGACCGACGCCAATAGTCAGCGTCACGTCATCGACGCTGCCTTGGGGCGCATCCTCGAATTCCCCAACGCGGTCGGTGCCTGGCTGCTACTTGCCGACGGTGCAGAGCAGGTTGGCACCCTGCGCGTGGCGGACGCCCGGGGCCGCGATGGCGACTACAGCCTGGAGCGCCTGACGGCCTGCTCCACGGACTGCCCGTGCCGGCATGCCTGGCTGAGCGACCAGCTCAGCGTGCCGAGCAATATCGCCGGCTGTCCGGCCCTGGCGCAGATGGCCGAGCACAGTCACGCCAGCATCCCGCTGCAGCTCGGCGGCGAGACCATCGGCATGCTCAATGTGGTGCGTAACAAGGGCCAATCCTGGCCGGAGGATGCACTCGTCGCACTGGCCTCCATCGGTCGCCAGTTGGCCATGGCGCTCGGCCGGGTACGGCTGTTCGAGAGCCTGGAGCAGCTGGTGGAGCAGCGCACCCGGGCCCTGGGACAGAGCGAGGCGCTGCTGCGCAAGATTCTCGACAACCTGCCGGTCGGCGTGTCGGTTGCCGACAGCAAGGGCCGCCTGATTCTCAGCAACCCGGAGAACGGCCTGATCTGGGCCGGGCCGCAGCCGGCGGAGCTGGACGAATACTCACGCTACCGGGGCGCCTGGACGGAGCATGGCGAGCCCCTGGATGCGCCAGATTGGCCATTGGCCCGGGCCGTTCGCGAGGGCAAGGTGATGCGCAATGAGATCATCGATATCCAGGCCTTCGATGACTCGCACAAGACCACGCTCAATTCCGCAGTGCCCTATCTGGACGAACACGGCGTGGTGCAAGGCGCCATCGCGGTGATCCAGGACATCAGCGAACAGCGCCAGCGCGATCTGGAAATACGCATCCGCACGCGGGCCATGGAGGCCAGCGTCAATGCCATCGTGATCACCGACAACCAGCGCGAAGATCAGCCGATCGTCTACGTCAACCCGGCCTTCGAACGCATCACCGGTTACCGCAGCGAGGAAGTGCTCGGGCGCAACTGCCGCTTCCTGCAGGGCACCGACCGCGAGCAACCGGAGCTGGACAGCATCCGCCGGGCCCTGGGTGCCGAGGAGGAGGGCAGGGCCGTCCTGCGCAACTACCGCAAGGACGGCTCGGCCTTCTGGAACGAACTGCGCCTCGCCCCGGTGGTGAACGATCGCGACAAGATCAGCCACTTCGTCGGCATCCTCCACGACATCACCGAGGCCAAGGGCTATCAGGAGGAACTGGAGCACCAGGCCAACCACGACAGCCTGACCGGCCTGCCCAATCGCAACCTGCTCAACGACCGCATCCTCCAGGCCATAGCCTTCGCCAGCCGCAACGAGGGCCTGTTCACCCTGGCCTTCATGGACCTGGACAACTTCAAGGTGGTCAACGACAGCCTCGGCCACAACGCCGGTGACCAACTGTTGATGCAGGTCGCCGAGCGCCTCAAGGCCTGCGCCCGGGAGATCGACACCGTGGCGCGCCTCGGCGGTGACGAGTTCGTCATCCTGCTGGCCGATGGCGGTCAGATGACCAAGCGCCTCGGCGGCCTGGAGCGCTTCAAGCAGAGCGTCGCCGCGCCCCTGATACTCGACGGCCAGGAAGTGGTGGTCAGCTGCAGCATCGGCTTCTGCTGCTTCCCCGAGGACGGTCGTGATATCAGCACCCTGTTGCGCAACGCCGATACCGCCATGTACCAGGCCAAGCACCAGGGACGTAACCGCATCTGCGCCTTCACCCCGCAGATGAACGAGCAGATGCAGCGGCGCCTGCTGCTCGAGCGCGAGATGCGCCATGCCCTGCAGCACAACGAGTTCCAGGTGGTCTACCAGCCGCAGCTGGACCTGCACAACGGGCGCCTGTGCGGCTTCGAGGCTCTGGTGCGCTGGAGCCAGGGCGGCAAGACGGTGATGCCTGACGAATTCATCCCCCTGGCCGAGGAGACCGGGCTGATAGTCGGCATCGATTTCCATGTCTTCGACGCCGTCTGCCGACAGTTGCAGGACTGGAAGTACCTGCTGCTCAACGGCAGTATCGCGGTGAACTTCTCCGCCATCAGCTTCATGGCGCCCGACTTCGTCGAGCGCATCCAGGCCATCCTGCGCCAGCATGAGGTGGCGCCATCGATGGTCAAGCTGGAAGTCACCGAGTCCATGCTGATGACCAACGCCGATGAGGTGCTGGCCCGCATGCGCGCGCTGATCGACGTGGGCATTCGCTTCTCGATCGACGATTTCGGCACCGGTTATTCGTCGCTGGGCTACCTCAAGCGGTTTCCCTTCAGCGAACTGAAGATCGACCGCAGCTTCGTCACCGACGTGCACCTGGACCCGGACAGCGCCTCCCTGGCGCGCTCGATGATCTCCATCGGCCATAACCTGGGCATCAAGGTGATCGCCGAGGGCGTGGAGAACGCCGAGCAACTGGGCTTTCTGCGTGCCGCCGGCTGTGACGAGTTGCAGGGCTACTACTACTCGCCGCCGCTGCCACCCCAGGCCTGCATGCAGTTCCTCGACGAAGATGGCGAACTGCAGCTGCCGCCCCTCATGGCCGGCGAGCCAGTGTCCTACCTGTTGCTGATCGACGACGAGCCCGGCGTCCTCAATTCGCTGCGCCGCGAGCTACGCCAGGAGAACTACCAGATACTGGTTGCCGGCAACAGCGTGGAAGCCTTGAACCTGCTGGCGACCCATCCGGTGGATGTGGTGCTGACCGACCTGCGCCTGCCCGACATGAACGGCGTGGAGTTCCTCAGGCGAATCAGGATGATCTATCCGGAAATCATCCGCATGGTGCTCAGCGGTTCCACCGAAGTGCGCAATATCCTCAAGTCGGTCAACGAAGGGGTGATCTACCGCTTCATCACCAAGCCCTGGGACGCCGACGATCTGCGCAGCCAGCTGCGCGACGCCTTCGCCCAGCGGCAACTGGTACAGGAAAACCAGCGCATGCGCGAACAGCTGATGACGCTCAAGCGCTGAGGCGGGCCGGCGTTCGGCCCGCCCGGCATTGCTTCGGCACTCCTGCCCGGCCTGCAAGCGGCCGTATAGCCCACTAGACTGAGAGGGTTACAGCTGGCTGGAGGTGCACCATGAACCTGCGCGAGGGTTTTATCGGTGCGATCGGCAATACACCGCTGATCCGGCTTGCCCGGCTCAGTGAAGAAACCGGTTGCGAGATACTGGCCAAGGCCGAGTTTCTCAACCCCGGCGGTTCGGTAAAGGATCGCGCCGCCCTGGGCATCATCGAGGACGCCGAGCGTAGCGGCCGACTGCGCAGCGGCGGCACCGTGGTCGAGGGGACCGCCGGCAACACCGGCATCGGCCTGGCGCACATCTGCGCGGTGCGCGGCTATCGCTGCATCATCGTGATACCCGACAACCAATCCCCGGAAAAGCTGGAGCTGTTGCGCCACCTGGGCGCCGAGGTGCGCCCGGTGCCGCCCAAGCCCTACAGCGACCCGCACAACTACCAGAAGATCGCCGGGCGCTTGGCCGCGGAACTGCCCGGGGCGATCTGGGCCAACCAGTTCGACAACACCGCCAACCGCGAGGTGCACTACCGCACCACGGGCCCTGAGATCTGGCGCGACACCGAAGGACGGGTCGATGCCTTCGTCTGCGCCACCGGCACCGGCGGCACCCTCGCGGGCGTGTCGCGCTATCTGAAGGAACGCAACCCGGCGGTACGCATCGTTCTCGCCGACCCCATGGGCAGCGCGCTCTACCACTGGGTACTGGATGGCGAGCTGCTGGCCGAGGGCAGCTCCATCACCGAGGGCATCGGCACCAGCCGGGTGACGGCCAACCTCAAGGACACCCAGATCGACTCGGCGCTGCAGATCGACGACCAGCAGTGCGTCAACATGGTCTACCGCCTGCTGCGTGAGGAGGGGTTGTTCGTCGGCAGCTCCAGCGGCATCAACCTCTGTGCGGCGGTCCGCCTGGCCAGCGATCTGGGCCCCGGGCATACCCTGGTGACCCTGCTGTGCGACCGCGGCAGCCTGTACGCCAGGCGCCTGTTCAATCCCGCCTGGTTGCGGGAAAAAGGCCTGCGTGTGCCGGATTGAGCGCGCCGGGATGCGCGCAAGGTTGCCCTAGCGGGGCGCTGGATCGCTGCCTGGCTCCAGCAGTGGCGCCAGCAGGGCGCACATGTTGCGCCAATGGCTGCCCTCCCAATACAGGCGGCGGCAGCCGGCACAGTGCATGAAGCGCGAGTAGCTGTAGCCGATGCGACTGGGCAGCCGTTCGCGGGCCTCTTCGAGATCGCTCGGCTGCAGCGGCAGGTTGCAATGCAGGCACAGGCTGAACGGCTTGAAGCTGCGCGCCAGGTCCAGTCGCTCGACCAACTCGCGCAGCTGCCGGGCCGGTTTCAGCGCGTGCACGTAACAACCGTGGCTGATCA
This sequence comes from Pseudomonas sp. LPB0260, assembly GCF_013388395.1. NCBI lineage: Bacteria > Pseudomonadati > Pseudomonadota > Gammaproteobacteria > Pseudomonadales > Pseudomonadaceae > Pseudomonas > Pseudomonas sp. LPB0260. The sequence goes on from NZ_CP058247.1 coordinate 3,615,920, forward strand.
CGCTGCGCTTGAGCAGCTCGCGGTCACGGGTCAGCACGATGCGGCCTTGCTGCGCCGCCAGCTCGGCGATGGCCGCGTCCTCGAAGTGATTGTCGTAGAGCGTGTCGAAGCCCAGCATGCGGAGCAGGCGGGCCAGTCCGCCGAGATGGGCGTCGGCGACGAAGCGCAGCACCCGCAGCGGCCGATCACGGACCTTGAGCAGCGGGCTGATGTCCAGACGCTCGAACTTCGGATAGACCGCCACCCGGTCGCCGTCCAGCAGCATTCGCTCGAAGCCGACCGACTCGCCGTTGAGCAGTACCAGCTCGACCTCGGTATGGGGCACGCCGAGGGCCTCGATCATGTGCTTGACCGTCGCCGCCTGCGCACAATCGCACTCGAACGCCCTGCGCCGCCGCGCAGGCGCCAGGAAGTCGTTGAGCTCCTCATAGAAGCGAAAAGTGGCACTAACCATGCCTACAAGCTTAGCCCGACTGCGGACTCGCTCCCGACGCTGCGCGGCACCCGGGGCAGGTGCCCGCGCCGCCGGCAGGCTGCTATAGATAGGGAATCACTCCAGCTTTGTTCAGCAAGTGGCTGTTCCGTTTCAAATTTTGGGTAACGGCTCACAGCTTTATTGGTTAAGATCCCCGGCACTTGTCGCGGAAATGTAGCTGCAAGTGGCCTGCATGAAGCCGGTGCTCCCAGTCGGGATGCGCTCGCCTCGCCAGGGCGCCGGCTCCACTCCAGAACTTAACCCTCTGTTCCCGGGCTGTCGCCCGGCGGCGTATAGAGCGTTGCCATGCTGATTGCGAGCTACGATTTTTCCCTGGTGCTGACATCCCTGGCGGTGGCCATGCTGGCCTCCTATACCGCCCTCGACCTGGCCGGGCGTATCGCCACGGCCAAGGGCCTGGCGCTGCCCCTGTGGATCGCCGGCGGCGCGTTGGCCATGGGCATCGGCATCTGGTCGATGCATTTTATCGGCATGCTCGCCATGAGCCTGCCGATCCCCCTCGGCTACGACCTCGTCATCACCCTGTTGTCGCTGGCCATGGCCGTGCTCGCCTCGGGATTCGCCCTGTGGCTGGTGAGCCAGCCACAGATGCCACGCTGGCACTGGCTGCTCGGCTCGCTGGTCATGGGGGCGGGCATCAGCGCCATGCACTACGTGGGCATGCAGGCCCTGCGCATGCAGCCGGGCATCGATTACGACCCCGTGCTGTTTGGCCTGTCCCTGCTCATCGCCGTCGCCGCTTCTGCGGCCTCGCTGTGGATCGCCTTTCGCCTGCGCCTGCCCGGACCATCGGTGCGCCTGGCAAGGGCCGCGGCGGCCCTGGTCATGGGCGGCGCCATAGTCGGCATGCATTTCACCGGCATGGCCGCGGCCAACTTCCCGCTCGACAGCTTCTGCCTGGCCGCCGGCACTGGCCTGGACAGCGCCTGGCTGGCGGGCCTGGTCGGTATCGCGACGCTGACGGTGCTGGTGATTGCCCTGCTGACCTCGCTGCTCGATGCGCGCATGCAGGCGCAAGTCGCCAGGCTGAGCGAGTCCTTGGCCCTGGCCAACCGCGAACTGACCCAGTTGGCGCTGCATGACCCGCTGACCAAGCTGCCCAACCGTCTGCTGCTGGAAGACCGAATCGGCCAGAGTATCCACAAGATGGAACGCAGAGGTGGCCATTTTGCGCTGATGTTCATGGACCTGGATGGCTTCAAGCCGGTCAACGACGCCTTTGGCCATCACCTCGGCGACATGCTGCTGTGCGCGGTGGGCGAGCGCCTGCGCCAGCGCCTGCGGGCGCAGGACACCCTGGCGCGGGTCGGCGGCGATGAGTTCGTGCTGCTGGCGGAGCTGCGCGAGGCAGACGATGCGGTGAGCCTCGCCGAGCAGATCGTCCAGCTGATCAGCCAGCCCTTCACCATTGGCGAACACGAGCTGCGCGTCTCCACCAGCGTCGGCATTGCCCTCTATCCCGGCGATGGCGAGGATCAGCAAGCCCTGCTGCGCAATGCCGATGCGGCCATGTACCACGCCAAGGGAGCGGGGAAGAACGGCTACAGCTTCTTCGAGGCGTCGATGAACGCCAATGCGCGCAAGCAATTGCAGCTGCTGCATGACCTGCGCATGGCCCTGGAGCGCGATGAGTTCCGCCTCTACTACCAGCCCAAGTTCGATGCCCGAAACGGCCGACCGACCGGTGCCGAAGCCCTGTTGCGCTGGCAGCACCCCGAGCGCGGCATCGTCTCGCCGGCCGAGTTCATCGAACTGGCGGAGAAGACCGGGATGATCATCCCCATCGGCGAGTGGGTGCTCGACCAAGCCTGCCGGCAGATGCGCCAATGGTACGAACAGGGTCACCGCGACTGGCGCGTGGCGGTGAACCTGTCGGCGCTGCAGTTCTGCCATGCCGGCCTGATCGACAGTGTCGCCAAGGCGCTGCGGCAGCATGCGCTGCCGGCCAACTGCCTGACCCTGGAGATTACCGAGACCACCGCGATGAGCGATGCCGACGCGACCCTGCAGGTGCTCAATCGCCTGGCCGAGATGGGTGTCGACCTGTCCATCGACGACTTCGGCACCGGCTACTCCAGCCTGCTCTACCTCAAGCGCCTGCCCGCCAACGAGCTGAAGATCGACCGCGGCTTCGTCAGCGATCTGGTGCATGACAGCGACGATGCGGCGATCATCTCCGCCATTGTCGCCCTGGGCCAGGCGCTGAACCTGCGCATCGTCGCGGAGGGCGTGGAAACCCAGCAGCAGAAAAGCTTTCTCACCGAGCTGGGCTGCAACTCGCTGCAGGGCTTTCTGCTCGGCCATCCGCTGCCGGCTGACCAGTTCATCCAGGCCCTGGCCGGCGGCGCGACGGTCACCGCCTAGCCCGCCCGCCCCCTGGCAAAGGCGGAGATTCCACTAGGCGCCGGGCCCGCCGAGGGATGACTGGTCGGACACGATCGGCCAAAGGCGGCTATACCACTGCTAAAGACGTGCACGGCGTTCGCCGGATCCGCGGTGGATGCTTGAGCCGCACGCTCGGGAGTGCCCATGCCGAAAGTAGCCATAGTCACAGGCGCCTCGCGGGGAATAGGGGCAGCCATTGCCAAACGCCTGGCCGCCGACGGCATCCGCGTGGTGGTGAACTACACCTCGCGGCCGGCCGACGCCGAGCAGGTGGTCCGCGACATCGCCCGCGCCGGCGGCCAGGCCTATGCGGTGCTGGCCGACGTCAGCGACCCGGTCGCGGTCGAAGCATTGTTCGACCAGGCTGAGGTGGAGTTCGGCGCCGTCGACATCCTGATCAACAACGCCGGGATCATCCAGCCCGGCATGGTCAATCTCGCCGACAGCGACGATGGGCTGTACCAGCGGCTGTTCGCGATCAACACCAAAGGCACCTTCAACACCCTGCGCCTGGCGGCGACGCGTCTGCGCGAAGGCGGGCGGATCGTCAACTTCTCCTCCAGCGCGGTGGCCCTGGCGCTGCCGGGCTATTCGCTGTTCGCCGCCTCCAAGGCCGCGGTGGAATGCCTGACCCGGGTATTCGCCAAGGAGCTGCGCGGGCGCAGCATCTGCGTCAACGCCATCGCCCCGGGGCCGACTGCAACCGACCTGTTCCTCAGTGGCAAACGGGTGGAACTGGTCGAGCGGCTGGCCAAGCAGGCGCCCCTGGAGCGCCTCGGCAGCCCCGCGGATATCGCCAATGTCGTGGCCTTTCTGGTCAGCGAGGAGGGCGACTGGGTCAACGGCCAGGTGATAGGGGTCAACGGCGGCCTGATCTAGCCGTGCACGGTCGGCGCGCACCTTGGCGCGAGCAAAAAAATGCCCCAGGGTCAGGAGCGACAACCTGGGGCGAAGAGGGTTGGCGAGCAACACCAACCTGGGAGTGAGCAAGGATCAGGCCTGGGGTTGCCAGCCGCCGCCGAGGGCCTTGTAGATGGCCACGATGCCGCGGTACAGCTCGACCTCCGCCTGGGCCTGGGCATCTTCGGCGGCCAGGCGCTCACGCTCGGCATCCAGCAGCACGAGGAAGTCCACCGTGCCTTCGCGGTAGCGGATGGCCGCCTGTTCGGCGGCGGCGCGACTGGCCTCGGACTGGCGCAGCAGGGCGATTAGCTGCTGCTGGGTCTTGGCGTAGTCGCTGAAGGCGTTCTCGGTTTCCTCCAGGGCCAGCAGCACCTGCTGTTCATAGCTCGCCAGCGCGCCCTCGGCGTCAGCCTCGGCGCCGCGCAGGCGGGCGCGCACGCTGCCCAGGTCGAAGGCCGCCCAGCTGATGCTCGGCGCCAGGCCCCAGGCCCGGGCCGCCGAGGCGCCCAGCTGCGAACCCCGACCGGCGGTGAAGCCGAGGAAACCGCTCAGACTGACCCGCGGGAACAACTCGGCGGTGGTCACGCCAATGGTCGCGCTGGCGGCCGCCACGCGGCGCTCCGCCGCACGTACGTCGGGCCGCCTGCGCAGCAACTCGGCTGGGTCGCCGACCGGCAGGGCCTTGGCGATGGCCGGCAGCGGCCGCGCAGACAGATCCACGCGCAGTTGCTCCGGGCGCTGGCCGAGCAGGGTGGCGATACGGTTGCGCGCGCGCAGCTGTTTGCCCTGCAATTGCGGCAGGCTGGCCTCGACGGCGGCCAGACGGGCTTCACTGCGCAACACATCCAGCTCGCTGCCGACGCCGGCATCGCGCAGTTGCTCGACGATGCCCCGCGACTCCCGCTGATTGTCCAGGTTTTCCCGGGCGATGGCTTCACGCAGCTGGGCGCCGCGCAGCCTGCCGTAGGCCTCCACCAGCTCGGCGATCAGGCTGACCTGCAGCTGGAAATAGTCCGCCTCGACGACCTCGATCTGCGCCTCGCTGGCCTCCAGCTGACGCTGAATGCGGCCAAACAGGTCCAGCTCCCAGGCCATGTCCAGGCCCAGGTCGTAGCGTTCGCTGCTCAGCCGCCGCTCACTCACCCCGGGTTGTTGCGCCTTGCCCAGTGCGCTGCTGGCACGCCCGGTGACGGTCGGCAGGCGGTCGTTGGCGACATCGTCGCGAATGGCCCGGGCCGCGCGCAGGCGGGCGAAGGCGACGCGCAACTCGCGGTTCTCCCGCAGCGATTGCCGGACCAGCTGATTCAGGGTCGGATCGTCGAACTGCTGCCACCAGAGCGCCTCGAAACGCGAGCGATCGTAGTCCTGGTGCTCGGCGCCGAGCACGCGCGCCGCCGGCGTGTCCGGCGCCCGATAGTCCGGGCCGACGGCGCAGGCGCTCAATGCCAGGGCGAGCAGGGCAGGGGTCAGGGCCTTCATGCCTGCACCTCCTGCAAACGCTTGGCCTGCCTGGCCTCGCGGCCCTCGACGAAGGCGCGAATCAGCACATAGAACACCGGCGTCAGCAGCAGGCCGAAGAAGGTCACCCCGAGCATCCCACTGAACACCGCCACCCCCATGGCGTGGCGCATCTCGGCGCCGGCGCCGGAGGACAGCACCAGGGGCACCACGCCCATGATGAAGGCGAAGCTGGTCATCAGGATCGGCCGCAGGCGCAGACGGCAGGCCTCCAGCACCGCCGCGACGCGGTCCAGGCCTTCTTCCTGTTTCTCCTTGGCAAACTCGACGATCAGGATGGCGTTCTTGCAGGCCAGGCCCACCAGCACGATCAGGCCGATCTGGGTGAAGATGTTGTTGTCACCGCCGCTGAGAATCACCCCGGTGATGGCCGACAGCAGGGTCATCGGCACGATCAGTATCACCGCCAGCGGCAGGCTCCAGCTCTCGTACTGGGCGGCCAGCACCAGGAAGGCCAGCAGTACGCAGAGCGGGAAGACGAACAGCGCGGTGTAACCGGCGAGGATCTGCTGATAGGTCAGCTCGGTCCACTCGAAGTTCATGCCGTTGGGCAGCTCCTCCTTGAGCAGTTTGGCCATGGCCGCTTCGGCCTGTCCGGAGCTGTAGCCGGGCGCCGCGCCACCGTTGATCTCGGCGGTGAGGAAGCCGTTGTAGTGCATCACCCGGTCAGGACCGGCGCTGCCCGAGACCTTGACGAAGGTCGACAGCGGCACCATCTCGCCGCGCTTATTGCGCACCTTGAGCTGGCCGATCTGCTCCGGCTCAAGACGAAATTTCTGCTCGGCCTGGACGTTGACCTGGTAGGTGCGGCCGAAGCGGTTGAAATCGTTGGCATACAACGAACCGAGATAGACCTGCATGGTGTCGAAGATGTCCTCCACGGCCACCCCGTGGCTCATGGCCTTTTCCCGGTCGATGTCGGCATCTACCTGGGGCACGTTGACCGTGTAGCTGGTGAACAGTCCGGCCAGTTCCGGCACCTCGCGGCTCTTGGCGATGACGTTCTGCACCTGCTTGTACAGCTCCTCGTAGCCGAGGTTGCCGCGGTCCTGCACCTGCACGCGGAAACCGCCGATGGTGCCCAGGCCCTGCACGGGCGGCGGCGGGAAGATGGCGATGAAGGCGTCCTGGATCTCGGCGAACTGACCGTTGAGCTGGCCGGCGATGGCGCCGGCGCTCATGGACGGGTCCGTGCGCTGATCGAACGGCTTGAGCGGGGTGAAGACGATGCCGCTGTTGGGGCTGTTGGTGAAGCCGTTGATCGACAGTCCCGGAAAGGCCACGGTGTTCTCCACCCCGGGGTGCTCGCCGGCGATCTCCGACATGCGCTTGATCACGGCCTCGGTGCGGTCCAGCGTCGCGGCGTCCGGCAGCTGGGCGAAGGCCACCAGGTACTGTTTGTCCTGGGGCGGCACGAAGCCGCTCGGGGTGTTGGCAAAGCCCAGGTAGGTCAGGCCCATGAGCCCGCCATACACCAGCAGGGCGATCGAACTGCCGCGCAGCACGCGCTGCACGGTGCGGCCATAGCCGCGACTGGCGCGCTCGAACAGGCGATTGAAGGGCGCGAACAGCCAGCCGCCGAACAGCTTGTCGAGTAGGCGGGAGAAGGCGTCCTTGGGCGCGTCGTGGCGGCGCAGCAGGGCGGCGGCCAGGGCCGGCGACAGGGTCAGGGAGTTGAACGCGCTGATCACCGTGGAGATCGCGATAGTCAGGGCGAACTGCTGGTAGAACTGGCCGGTGAGACCTGAGATGAAGGCGGTCGGCACGAACACCGCGCAGAGCACCAGGGCGGTGGCGACGATCGGCCCGGTGACTTCCTTCATCGCCTGGCGGGTGGCCTCGACCGGGGACTTGCCCAGGCCGATATTGCGCTCGACGTTCTCCACCACCACGATGGCGTCGTCCACCACGATGCCGATGGCCAGCACCAGGCCGAACAGCGACAGGGCGTTGAGCGAGAAGCCCAGCAGGTGCATCACCGCGAAGGTGCCGATCAGCGACACCGGTACCGCGACCAGGGGAATGATCGAGGCGCGCCAGGTCTGCAGGAACAGGATCACCACCAGCACCACCAGGACGATAGCCTCGAGCAGGGTGTGCACCACAGCCTCGATCGAGCCACGGACGAAGATGGTCGGGTCGTAGACGATCTCGTAGTCCACGCCCTGGGGAAAGCTCTGCTTCAGTTCGGCCATGCGCGCGCGCACGGCGTCGGAAATCGCGATGGCATTGGAGCCGGGGCGCTGGAACACCGGGATGGCCACCGCCGGCTTGTTGTTGAGCAGTGAACGCAGGGCGTACTGGCTGGAACCCAGCTCGATGCGGGCGATGTCCTTCAGGCGGGTGATCTCGCCGTTGTCGCCGGCACGCACGATGATGTTCTCGAACTCCTCCTCGCTGACCAGGCGGCCCTGGGTGTTGATCGACAGCTGGAAGCTGTTGTCGCCGGCAGACGGCGGCGCACCCAGGGCGCCTGCGGCCACCTGGCGGTTCTGCTGGCGAATCGCGGTGACCACGTCGCTGGCCGTGAGATTGCGCGATGCCACCTTGTTCGGGTCGAGCCAGACCCGCAGCGAATAGTTGCCCAGGCCGAACAGCTGCACGTCGCCGATGCCGTCCAGGCGCGCCAGTTCATCCTTGACGTTGAGCGCGGCGTAGTTGGACAGATAGAGCATGTCGTAGCGGTCGTCCGGCGAGGTCAGGTGGACCACCATGGTCAGGTCTGGGGAGGCCTTGTCGACCGTCACGCCGAGGCGCTGCACCTCGCTGGGCAGGGTCGGCATGGTGCGGGTGACGCGGTTCTGCACCTGCACCTGGGCGCTGTCGAGCTCGGTACCCAGGGCGAAGGTGATGGTCAGGGTCAGCTTGCCGTCGGCGGTCGCCTGGGACGACATGTAGAGCATGTCCTCGACGCCGGTGATTGCCTGCTCCAGGGGCGAGGCGACGGTTTCGCCGATCACCTTGGGGTTGGCACCGGGGAAGTTGGCACGCACCACCACGGTCGGCGGCACCACTTCCGGGTACTCGCTGATCGGCAGCTGGAACAGCGAGATGGCGCCGCCGATCAGGATCAGCAGCGACAGCACGGCGGCGAAGATCGGTCGCTGAATGAAGAATTGCGAGAAGTTCATCGGTAGTCCTTGGGCACCGCTGCACGCGGCCTAGAAGGCCCCGCACACGCTACGGTCTGGGGTGGGGTGCGCCGGGCGCACCCATGCGTGGTCAGCCGCGGGGTATGCCGGGCTTGCTGTGCTGTTCGGCAACGCGGGGTGAGTTGTGGCTTTCAACCGCCTGGCGCAGACGGGCGAGGTTGGCCAGGGTCTGCTCATCGGCCATGGGCACCGCCTGCGGCTCGACCGGCGAGCCGGGCAGGACCCGCTGCAGGCCGTTGACCACGATCCGTTCGCCCTTGACCAGGCCGCTGCGCACGATGCGCAGGCCGGCGACCTTGGGCCCCAGTTCGACGGCGCGGTAGCTCACCCGGTTGTCCTCGCCGAGCACCAGGACAAACTTGTTGCCCAGGTCGGTGCCCACCGCCACGTCCTGGATCAGGGCGGCGGCGTAGGTGCTGCTGCCAACCAGCTTGAGGCGGGCGTAAAGGCCGGGGGTGAAACGACCCTCGCTGTTGTCGAACACCGCGCGGCCGCGGATGGTGCCGGTCTGCGGGTTGACCTGGTTGTCGAGGAAGTCCAGCCGGCCCAGGTGCGGGTGGCCTTCTTCGTCGCTCAGGCCTAGATAGACCGGGCTGGCCGCGCGGACATCGGTCCGCCCCTGGCGCGCCAGTTCGAGGTATTTGAGAAACACCCGCTCATCGGCATCGAAATAGGCGTAGACCCGGTCGGTGCTGACCACCGAGGTCAGCAGCGTCTGCCCGGCGCCGACCAGGTTGCCGGCCGTGACCCGGGCGCGGCTGACACGGCCATCGATCGGCGCGGTGACGCGGGTGAAGCTGAGGTTGAGGCGGGCGTTGTCCAGTTCGGCCTGGATGCCGGCCACAGCGGCCAGTGCCTCTTGGGCTGCACTGGCGCGGGCATCGGCCAGCTCGGCGGAAATCGCATTACTCTTGCGCAGGCGCTCGCCGCGGCGCGCCTCACTGGCGGCCCGGGCCTGGGCGGCGCGGGCCTGCTGGAGCTGGGCCTCGAGACGCTTGACCTCGGCCTGAAAGGGGCGTGGATCGATCTGGAACAGCAGGTCGCCGCGCTTGACCAGGCCACCCTCGTCGAAGGCCACCCGATCGATAAAGCCGGACACCCGCGGTCGGATTTCCACCGACTCTGGGGCCTCGAGACGCCCGGTGAATTCATCCCACTCGTTGAGCGGTTGCTCGATGACCGTCGCCACGCTGACGTTTGGGGCCGGCATCTGCTGCTGGCTCTGCGGGGCCTCGCCGCAGGCGCCGAGGGCCACCAGCGCAGCGAGTGCCAGGGGCAGGCGCCAGAGGGTGTTGGGCTGTTCCATGTGATTGTCCGCCACTTACTTTTATGGATGGGCGGAGTCTGCATCGCAAGCGGGTGGCGCACGAATCGAACGGCGCGAAGGTGGGTATCACTGGCAGTGATGAGTGCGCTGCTGGTATCGATTGCGCCGATAGTGCCCGAGACAGGGCGGCCCGGACGGGTCAGTCCAGGCTGTCCGGGTCGCCGACGAACATCTGGATGCGCGAGCGCAGCCAGCGCTCGGCCGGATCATTGTCCTGCGCCCCGCGCCAGGCCATATGCAGTTCGAAGGTCTGGGCGTCCACGGGCAGGTCCTCGGTGCGCAGGCCGCCGGCGGCGGTCAGGGCGGCGGCCGTGTAATCCGGCACCGTGGCGACAATGTCGGTGCCGCTAAGCAGGGGACCCAGGCCATTGAATTGCGGCACGGCCAGGACCACACGGCGCTGGCGGCCGATCTTTTCCAGTTCCCGGTCGATAAAACCGCCGAGGTCGCCGGCAAAGGACACCAGAGCGTGGGGCCGCGCGCAAAAGTCGTCCAGGCTCAGGGGCCCGGGCACGCTGTCGGCACGCAACAGTTTGGGTTTGCTACGCCGCATCACCTTGCGTTTGGCGTTGGCCGGCAGTTCCTCGGTGTAGCTGACACCCACCGAAATTTCTCCGGAGGCCAGCAGCGCGGGCATCAGCAGGTAGTTGGTACGGCGAATCACCAGCACCACCCCCGGCGCCTCGGCGCGAAGGCGCTTGATCAGCGGGGGCAGGAGACCGAATTCGACGTCATCGGAAAGGCCGATGCGAAACACAGCCTTGCTGGTCGCCGGGTCGAACTCGGCGGCGCGGCTGACCGCGGTGGAGATCGAGTCCAGCGCCGGAACCAGCAGGGCGAAGATTTCCTCGGCCCGTGCAGTGGGCTCCATGCTGCGCCCGGTACGCACGAACAGCGGATCGTCGAACAGGCCGCGCAGCCGGGAGAGGGCGGCGCTGATCGCCGGCTGGCCGAGAAACAGCTTCTCGGCCGCACGGGTCACGCTGCGCTCATGCATCAGCGTTTCAAAGACGATCAACAAGTTGAGATCGACTCGGCGCAAATCGTTGCGGTTCATCCGGTGTCCATTCTGGAGTGAGGGGCTCGAAGGCGGCCTGGTTCAGGCTAATGCGAACGGGCGCCACGAGGCAACAGACATGTTCCCGACAATGATAGTTGTCGGCCTTTCCATCATCGACAGACATGGTCAATATCACTCCCAGCCGCTGGCTTTGCGCACAAAGCCCGGATAAAGTCCATGGCCATAAGGGGTCAACCGGCGAGGTTTGCGATGTCCCGCATCATCCGTTTCCATCAGTTCGGCGAGGCCGACGTCCTCAAGATCGAAGAGCGCCCGCGCCCAATGCCGGCTGCCGGCGAGGTGCTGCTGCGTGTCGAGGCACTTGGGGTCAGCTGGTACGACGTGCTCTGGCGGCAGAACCTCGGCGACACACCGGCCCAGCTTCCCGCCGGGCTCGGCCACGAATTGGCCGGTGAGGTCATAGCCGTAGGCGAGGGCGTCGAGGACCTGGCGGTGGGTGACAAGGTCGCCAGCTTCCCGGGGCACAGCGCCAATCGCTATCCCTGTTGTGCCGAGGAAGTGGTGCTGCCGCGTCGCTCGCTGACCCGCTATCCCGAGCAACTGACCGCGCAACAGGCCAGCGTGCACTACCTACCCTCGATGGTCGGCTGGTTCGGCCTGGTCGAACTGGCCCGCCTCAAACCCGGTGAAACCGTACTGGTCACCGCCGCCAGTCGCTGCTGGGGGCCCTATATCGTGCAGCTGAGCAAGGCGCTGGGGGCCAAGGTGATCGCCGCGACGGCAGACAGCGAGGACCGCGAGCTGCTGCGCGAACTGGGCGCAGACCAGGTGATCCTCACCGAGGAACAGGATCTGGTCAGCCGGGTCAACAAACTGACCAACGAGCGCGGCGTCGATATCGTCATGGATTGCCTCGGTGGGCCACAGATGTGCCTGCTCGGCGATGCCCTGGCGCCCCGCGGGCGCCTGGTGCTCTATGGCCTGCAGGGCGGTAACGAAACCCCATTCCCGGCTTGCGCGGCATTCCAGAAGAACATCCAGTTCTTCGTCCACTGCATCGGTAACTTCACCGGCAAGGAAGAGCTGGGCATTCCCCAGGACGAGGAAGCGGTGGCCAAGGCGCTGCAAGGCATCAACCAGCTCACGTGCGACGGGCTGCTGCACCCGCTGATCAAGCAGGTATTCGCCTTCGACAAGGTGGTCGAAGCCCATCGGCTGATGGAAACCTGCCCGACTCGTGGACGCGTGGTGCTGCAGGTTTAGCCCGGCGCGCGAGGGCACAGGACCAGCTGTTTCCCCCCTCAGAGACATCCAGCAATCCGGCCCGCCAGCGTCCGCTGGTCACGGCCCTGAATCGGCCCTGAGCAGCGGGTGCATAGTGGGAGATGCACTGTTGCGAAGGGCAGACAGATGACACCGGCAGCCTCCATTGCGATACCCATTCCCGACCGAGTCGCCGCAGGCCAAGCCCTGGCGCAGCGGCTATCGGCCTATCGGCGGCGCTCCGATGTCATAGTCCTGGCCTTGCCCCGAGGCGGCGTACCGGTGGCCTACCAGATCGCCGACGCCCTGGAAGTGCGCCTGGACCTGATGCTGGTCCGCAAACTGGGCGTGCCGGGCCATGCCGAACTGGCCATGGGCGCCATCGCCAGTGGCGGGGTGCGGGTGATGAACCCCGACGTGCTGGCGTATGCCCGTGTCGACCAGGCCAGCATCGACGCCGTCGCCGCAGCGGAAACCACGGAGCTGCAGCGCCGCACCCGTGTCTATCGCGGCGAACGCCAGCCGCCATTGCTGCGCGAGCAACAGGTGATACTGGTCGACGATGGCGTGGCCACAGGCGCGACCATGCAGGCCGCGGTGCGCGCGGTGCGTCAGCAGGCCCCCGCGCGCATCATAGTCGCCGTCCCGGTTGCCGCCCCGGAAAGTGCAGAGCTACTGCGCACCCAGGTCGATGAACTGGTTTGCCCCTTCATGCCGGCTATGCTGATGGCCATCGGCCAGTGGTATGTGGACTTTGGCCAAACGCCAGATCAGGAAGTGATCGACCTGCTGTCGCGGGCCTGGCAGCGCGAAGATGTGCGGCCGTGCTGATTCTTTTTTATCTGTGTTTGTGCAGATCTAACTGATCTCGACACCGACAGTAGCCGTGAGCCTCGCACTCTTCTTTAGTTCTGACCCTTCGCATAATGTATATTATGTTAAATACTATATATATCTGCCGACATTACGATCCTTAGTCAGCGTGTCGCGGATAGCCCCCGATCTCGATCAGGTTGCCGTCAGGGTCGCGAAAGTACACCGATTCGATAGGCCCAAGCGCACCGGTGCGCATGACCGGCCCTTCTTCCACTGGCACGCCCTGCTCGGCCAGATGCGCCAGGATCCGCTCGGTCGTCCAGTTGCTGACCAGGCACAGATCGATCGCGCCAGGCTGCGGTCGCAGGGCCTTGGGTTCGAACTCCTGGCCGGCCTGGTGCAGGTTGAACTTCTGTTGACCGAATACCAAGGCGCTGCGCCCGCCGGCGAAGCGCTCGTGGCGCATGCCTAATACCCGCTGGTAGAAGGCAACGGTTGCGTCGATGTTGGCAACTGTCAGTACCAGATGATCCAGTCGCTCGATCATGCTCAATCTCGATCCAGCAGATGAAAACGCGGCAGCGAGAAACGCCAGCGGATCGCCGCCATGCGAATGCCCAGGACGGTGAGCATGGCGATTCCGGTGTCCAACCAGTGCGGGGTATTGAGCAGGCGCAAGGCAATGAACATCAGCGCCCCGGCGATGCAGGCGGTGGCGTAGATTTCCTTCTTGAAGATCAGCGGTATCTCGTTGCAGATGACATCGCGCATCACACCGCCTGCCACCCCTGTCATCACCCCCATGATCACCGCGGTGCTTAAAGGCACCTGATGCTGCATGGCCACCTCGGTGCCGATCACGGTGAATACCGCCAGGCCGAAGGCGTCGGCGATCAGCAAGCCGGTTTCATGGATCGGCCGGGTCAGGCGCACCCAGAGCACGGTGCCGACTGCCGCCAGGGTGGCCACGGCGATGTAGGTGTCGTCGCGAATCCAGCTGACCGGATGATTGTCCAGGATCAGGTCGCGCAGCGTGCCTCCGCCCAGGGCGGTAATCACGGCAATGACCAGTACGCCAAACAGGTCCATGGACTTGCGCCCGGCCATCAATGCCCCGGTGATGGCGAACACCGCCACGCCGAACAGGTCGGCCAGATAGAATAATTGCGCCATGCTGGCCTCAGGATGCGACTGGGGTGCGCATGGTAACAAACTCCTCGGCGGCAGTCGGATGGATGCCTATGGTGTCGTCGAACACCTGCTTGGTTGCTCCGGCCTTCAGGGCAACGGCCAATCCCTGAACGATCTCCCCCGCCTCCGGCCCCACCATGTGGCAGCCCAGCACCCTGTCGGTGTCGGCGTCCACCACCAGTTTCATCAACGTGCGCTCCTGGTTTTCGGTAAGCGTCAGCTTCATGGGGCGGAACCTGCTCTCGTAGATCTTCAGCCGGTGTCCTGCCGCCCTCGCCTGCTCTTCGCTCAGGCCAACGGTGCCGATATTCGGCAGGCTGAACACCGCTGTCGGTATCGTCTGATAGTCGACGCCGCGGTATTCCTCCGGCTTGAACAACCGCCGGGCCACGGCCATTCCTTCGGCCAGGGCGACTGGGGTCAGCTGTACGCGGCCGATCACATCGCCGATTGCCAGAATCGACGGTGCGCGGGTCTGGAAGTGCTCATCGACCTGGATGAAGCCCTTCTCGTCCAGCATCACGCCGGTGTTCTCCAGGCCAAGATCGTCCAGCATCGGCCGCCGGCCGGTGGCATAGAACACGCAGTCGGTTTCCAGCACGCGGCCATCCTGCAGGGTTGCGAGCAAGCTGCCGTCCGCCTGCCTGTCGATCCGGCTGATATCGCTGTTGAACTGCAGGTCCAGGCCGCGCTTGCTCAGCTCTTCGCGCAGATGTCGGCGAACGGCGCCGTCGAAGCCCCGGAGAAACAACTCGCCGCGATACAGCAGCGAGGTGTCGGCACCCAGGCCATGGAAGATCGAAGCGAACTCCACGGCGATATAGCCGCCGCCGACCACCAGCACGCGCTTGGGCAGTTGCTCGAGAAAGAACGCTTGGTTGGAGTTGATCGCATGCTCACAGCCGGGAAACTCGGGGATATAAGGCCAGCCGCCGGTAGCGATGAGAATGTGTTTGGCGCTGTAGCGTTGGCCGTTCAGTTCCAGGCTGTGGTCGTCGAGCAGGCGCGCATGGCCTTCGAGCAGGGTCACGCCACTGTTGACCAGCAGATTGCGATAGATGCCGTTGAGACGCTCGATCTCCCGGTTCTTGTTGGCTATCAACGTCGGCCAATCGAACCGAGTACCGTCGTGGGACCAGCCAAAGCCGCTGGCCTGCTCGAAGTCCTCGGCGAAATGGGCGCCATACACCAGCAGCTTCTTCGGTACGCAGCCGACGTTGACGCAGGTTCCACCCAGATAGCGACTTTCCGCTACCGCCACGCGAGCGCCGTAGCCGGCGGCAAAACGGGCAGCGCGCACGCCGCCGGATCCGGCACCGATCACAAACAGGTCGAAGTCGTAGGTCATGCTCAGCCTCCTTAGCAATTCGCCAGCATACCCCAAGCGCCGCATAATCCTCAGCCTGAGGCCTATCCTTTAACAGTGCTCGACGGGAGAACAGCCATGCGCCCCACCCTCACCCACCTGGCCTTGCACGTTCCGGACCTGGATGCCTGCGTAACCTTCTACGCCGAGTTCTGTGGCATGCGCGTCATCCATGAGCGCGCAGGCAAGGGCTCGCGGATCGTGTGGATGGCCGAGCCGGGCAAGGAACACAGCTTTATCTTCGTGATCATGCCGGGCGGCGTGGACCGTCAGCTGGCTGCCGACGATTACAGTCACTTCGGTTTCGCCCTGGATAGCCGCGAACAGGTCGACGCCGTCGCCGCGAAGGCCCAGGCTGCCGGCTGCCTGATCTGGGCGCCACGTGACGAGCCCTACCCGGTCGGCTACTACTGCGGCCTGCGCGATCCCGCCGGGAACTACGTGGAGTTCAGCTACGGCCAGCCTTTGGGGCCTGGCTCGGAAGCAATGCCGATCCCCTGAATGCAAGAGAGCCACCCTGAGGTGGCTCTCTTAACGTTGCGGCCGACTCAGTAGGCCCTGCCGGTCTTGTAGAGGTGCTCGAAACAGAAGTTGGTAGCGTCGATATAGCCTTCCGCACCGCCACAGTCGAAGCGCTGCCCCTTGAATTTATAGGCCAGCACGCAGCCGTCCTGGGCCTGCTTCATCAGTGCGTCGGTAATCTGGATCTCACCGCCCTTGCCCGGCGGGGTACTTTCGATGATGTCGAAGATATCCGGGGTGAGGATGTAGCGGCCGATGATCGCAAAGTTCGAAGGTGCATCTTCCGGCTTGGGCTTTTCGACCATGTTGTTCACCCGGTAGATGTCATCGCGGATCATTTCACCGGCGATGACCCCATATTTATGGGTCTCTTCCGGCGGTACTTCCTGAATCGCGACGATGGAACAGCGGAACTGGTTGTACAGCTTGACCATCTGGGTCAGGACCCCGTCGCCGTCCAGGTTCAGGCACAGGTCATCGGCCAGCACCACGGCAAAGGGTTCATCGCCGATCAGCGGCCGGCCGCTGAGAATGGCGTGGCCCAGGCCCTTCATTTCCACTTGGCGGGTATAGGAGAAGGTGCACTCATCAATCAGGCGCCGAATGCCGACCAGGTACTTTTCCTTGTCGGTATCGCGTATCTGGTGCTCCAGCTCGTAACTGATATCGAAGTGATCCTCCAGCGAGCGCTTGCCTCGGCCGGTGACCATGGCAATTTCGGTCAGCCCAGCACCGAGGGCCTCCTCGACGCCATACTGGATCAGCGGCTTGTTCACCACCGGCAGCATTTCCTTGGGCATTGCCTTGGTTGCAGGCAGAAAGCGCGTGCCGTAACCGGCGGCTGGGAACAAGCATTTCTTAATCATGGGACTCCTTAGCGAGCAATAGAATGCCGGGGCAGTCTATCAGGCTGCGCTGACCATACAACGCCCCAGGGCCGGCCTGCCGATGCCGCGGTAGAGGAACCCCAGCTCGGCAAGCTGCTTGCCGTCGTAGATATTGCGGCCATCGAACAGCACCGGCATACGCATCAGGCTGCGGATCTGCGCGAAGTCCGGCTGGCGGAACTGCTTCCACTCCGTCACCAGCACCAGGGCGTCCGCGCCCTCGACGACGCTGTATGGCGACTCGCTCAGGCGCAGCTGTCCGCTCTGAAGAGCTTGTTCGTAGCGCGCGGCGACCCCAGCGGTAGCAACCGGGTCGCATGCCTGCACGGTGGCGCCGGCGGCGAGCAGCGCTTCGAGCAGCACCAGACTCGGCGCCTCACGCAGGTCGTCGGTGCCCGGCTTGAACGCAAGCCCCCAGAGCGCCACCACGCGCCCCTGCAGGTGACCGCTGAAATGCTCGCGCAATACCTGAAACAGCCAGGTTTTCTGCAACGCATTGCGCGCCTCGACCGCCCGCAGGATGCCGGGTTCGATACCCTCCTGTTCAGCCGTGCGGATCAGCGCGCGGACATCCTTGGGAAAGCAGGAGCCACCATAGCCGCAGCCAGCGTAGATGAAGTGAGTGCCGATACGCTTGTCGCTGCCAATGCCCCGGCGAACCTGTTCGATATCCACACCCAGGCGCGCGCAGAGCCCGGCCATTTCGTTGATAAAGGAAATCTTGGTGGCAAGAAAGGCGTTCGCCGCATACTTGCTGAACTCTGCCTCGCGCGCACTCATACACAGCAGGCGCTCATGATTGCGCAAGAACGGCACGTAGAGGCGGCGCAGCAGTTCGGCGCTCGCGACGTCATCGCAGCCGATGATCACCCGGTCCGGACGCATGAAATCGTCGACCGCCGAACCTTCCTTGAGAAACTCCGGGTTGCTTGCCACTGGAACCTGAAAGCACTTGTTGCGCTTGCCTAGACGAACGTTGATCCGCTGCGCCACCCGCTCGGCCGTGCCGACTGGCACCGTCGATTTATCGACTACCAGGCAAGGTCTCGCCAAAGTGTCGCCGAGCTCGTCGGCCACCGCCAATACTTGGGACAGGTCGACCGAGCCATCCTCCGCGCTCGGTGTTCCCACCGCGATGAAGACCACCTCGGCATGCGCCGTGCCCTCCGCCAGGTCCTGGCTGAAACTCAACTGCCCACTGGCCAGGTGGGCCAGCAGCAGGGGCTGCAGCCCTGGCTCGTAGATCGTCGCCTCACCGCGCCTAAGACGCGCGATACGAAATGGGTCGCGCTCGACACAGATCACCCGACAGCCCATTTCCGCGAAACATGCCGCCGTAACCAGACCGACATAGCCAGCCCCGATAACGCAGATCTTCATCGCCGCCCCCCCCGAAGTGCACTGCAGCGATTGCAACCGACGGTCGTGGCAAACATATGTCCTCTTGATGACGGGGCGGTGAAGGGCAAGCTGCCGGGAGCCCCGGACAACGAAAGCCGAACAGCAGGTCGGGCGTGGCAGCCACACAGCCTGGCAAACGCACACTTTCACCAGTATTCGACGAATGCCGGGGGTAGCAACTGGCCAACAACGGCTATAGTCATAGGCCAATGGCCCTGGCCTATAATGCACATTGGCCAATAGCCAGTATCGCAGTCTGTCTTCTGGAGAGGTGTCATGGATACACGTTCGCTGCCACATACGATCGAGGTAGCGGTTGATGATCTGAGTATCGGCATGTATGTCGCCAAACTGGATCGCCCCTGGACAGAAACCCCCTTCCTTTTCCAAGGTTTTCTTATTCGCGAACAGCAGGAGTTACACCTGCTTCGAGAGCATTGCCAGTCTGTCTGGGTCGACGCCAAACAGTCGACCGGCGTAAGCGCGCAACAACTGGGCCAAGCCCCTGACCGCGCAACTCGCGAGGCGGCAATCGCCAAGGTCAAGTTCGACAATCGCATGCAGCAGGCGCTTCCCATCTGGCAGGCTGCGCGCGAATCCTCCCTGCGCATCCTCAATGCAGTCAAGTTCGGTCAGAGCCTGGATGTCGCGACCGTCAAGGAAGTGGTGAAGGAATGTGTCGACCATATCCTCGAGAGCCCCTCCGCGATGCTTTGGCTCGCGCGCATCAAGGACAGCGATGAATACACCGCCGAACACTGCCTGCGTGTCGGCATCCTCTCCATTGCCCTGGGCCGCGAGCTGGGCCTCATGCCACTGGAACTCGAACAAGTTGGTATCTGCGGCATGCTCCACGACGTAGGCAAGCTCAAGGTACCGGATGAAATCCTGAACAAGCCTGGCCGGCTGACCGAGGACGAGTTCAACGTCATGAAGTTGCACTCGATCGAGGGGCGCAAACTATTGCTTGCCAACGGTCAGGTTCCTGCGGCGGCAGTAGATGTTGCCTACGCCCACCATGAACGCATGGACGGTGGCGGCTATCCTCGAGGCTTGAAGGCTAACCAGATTCCCTACTTCGCCAAGATCATTGCCGTGGTCGACGCTTACGACGCCATCAACAGCGACCGGGTCTACAGCAAGGGCCGATCGACAATGGAGGCACTGCGCATCCTCTTCGACGAGGTAAATACGCAGTTCGACGAAGAAGTTGTACTCGCCTTTATCCGCATGATCGGGATATTCCCGCCAGGCGAGATTGTGGAGTTGACCAATGGCGAAGTCGCGATCATCACCGCTTGCTCGCCGGACCATAAGCTAAAGCCGCGCCTGCTGCTGGTACTCGACAGTGACAAGCAACCCTGCAAGCCCAAGATCATTGACCTGATCAGGAACCCTACCGACCAGAACGGTCTGCCTTACCGTGTGGGCGAAGTTCACCCGACCGGAGCCTTTGGCATCGATATCGAAGCCTATCGCCGCGAAGGTCTCATCATTCCAGGGCACCTTTGAGGTAGCGCCTATGGCGACCTTTCTCAAAGACGGGGAAGTGAGGGCACAAAAAAACCGGCTATTAATGCCGGTTTTTTGTGAGCTGCAGCCAGACGAAAATCGTCTGAAACCGCATCAATGGTGCCCCGAGCCGGAATCGAACCGGCAAGACCTTGCGGTCGGCAGATTTTAAGTCTGCTGTGTTTACCAATTTCACCATCGGGGCGCTTTAGCGTGCGTGAGGCCGGACTATATACAGCAGTCACCGACCTCGCAAGTTTTCAGAGTCCATTAAAAAAGCCCCGTAAATCTCTGATCTACGGGGCTTTTTAATTGGAGGCTGAGGTCGGAATCGAACCGGCGTTCACGGATTTGCAATCCGGTGCATAACCACTCTGCTACTCAGCCTTGAAACCAAACGGGCCGTCGTAAACGGCCCGTTGAAACTGGAGCGGGAAACGAGACTCGAACTCGCGACCCCGACCTTGGCAAGGTCGTGCTCTACCAACTGAGCTATTCCCGCTTGTCTTGGTGACGGGCGCCATTCTATAGGTTCATGACGCCCCGTCAACCCCTTGATTCAAAAAAGTTTATTTCTTTTCAGCGGTGGTGCTGAGGTGCGGCCAGGCAGCCAGCAGATACTGCAGCATCGACCACAGCGTCAGCACCGCCGCGATGACCAGCAGCACATAACCGAGCACGACCCAGAGGGTAAACGACGGCGGATTGGCCAAGAGGATAATCAACGCCACCATCTGTGCCGCGGTCTTCCACTTGGCCAGGCTCGACACCGCTACATGTGCGCGGGCCCCCAGTTCGGCCATCCACTCACGCAGGGCCGACACGACGATTTCCCGTCCGATGATGATGGCGGCCGGCAGAGTCAGCCACAGGTTGGCGTGCTCGGCCACCAGCAGGACCAGAGCAACAGCCACCATCAGCTTATCGGCGACCGGATCGAGGAAGGCGCCAAAGGGGGTACTCTGCTCCCAGCGACGCGCGAGGTAGCCATCGAGCCAATCGGTAACCGCGGCGCAGGCGAACACCCCGCTGGCGGCCCAATAGCTCCACGAAAAAGGCAGGTAGAACAACAGTATGAAGATCGGGATCAGCAGAACGCGGAGCACGGTAAGCAGGTTGGGGATATTCATCGGCACAACTGGGCTGCGAGGTGAGTCGGCATTCTACTCGCTGTGCAATGCGGCATAAATCGACTCGGCGAGCTTTTTGCTGATCCCCGGCGCCTTGGCGATCTCCTCGGCGCTGGCGCGGGTCAACTCCTGCAGGCCGCCAAAGTGATTGAGCAGCTCGCGCCGGCGCTTCGGTCCCACCCCGGCGACCTGCTCCAGGCTCGAAGTGCGTCGGGCCTTGCCGCGCCGGGCCCGGTGCCCGGTTATGGCGAAGCGATGGGACTCGTCGCGTATCTGCTGGATCAGGTGCAATGCCGGCGAATTGCCTGGCAGGGTGAACTCATGAGCCGCATCGTTCAGGTAGAGGGTTTCCAGGCCGGGCTTGCGGGTCGCGCCCTTGGCCACGCCGAGAAGGATCAAGTCGGGAACCGCCAGCTCCTCCAACACCTCCCGAGCCATGGCCAGCTGCCCCTTGCCGCCGTCGACCAGGAGGATATCCGGCAGCTTGCCCTCGCCGTCCTTGACCCTGCTGAAGCGCCGGGTCAGCGCCTGATGCATGGCGGCATAATCGTCGCCGGCGGTGACACCTTCGATGTTGTAGCGGCGATAGTCCGACTTCAACGGACCTTCGGGGCCGAAGACCACACAGGACGCCACCGTGGCCTCGCCACTGGAGTGGCTGATATCGAAACACTCCAGGCGCTGCGGCAGTTCATCCATGTCCAGCGCTTCGGCCAAGGCCTCGAAACGCGCGGCCACGTGCTGGCGACTGGCCAGGCGTGCGCCGAGGGCCTGCTCGGCGTTGGTCACAGCCAGTTGTTGCCAGCGTGCACGGGTACCACGCACACGATGGCTGATGCTCAGCTCGCGGCCACGGGCTTCGGCAATAGCGGCGATCAGCGTGGGAAAGTCTTCGTGCAGGGCGTTGACGATCAGCTCGCCGGGCAGGTCGCGCTCCTGACTGCCCAGGTAGTACTGGGCGAGGAAGGCCAGCAGCACCTCGCTGCCCTCCTCCTCGATCGCTACTTGGGGAAAGAAATTCTTGCTGCCGAGCACCCGTCCGCCGCGCACGCTGATCAGGTGCACGCAGGCACCGCCGGGGTTGACCATGGCGGCGACTATATCCACATCGCCACTGCCGCCCTCCATGCTCTGCTGGTCCTGCACGCGACGCAGCAGGGCGATCTGGTCGCGCAGCTCGGCAGCGCGCTCGAAGTCGAGCGCCATCGCGGCCTGCTGCATGTTCGCGGACAGTTCATCGCTCAAGGCGTTGCTGCGGCCCTCGAGAAACATCACCGAGTGGCGCACGTCCTCGGCGTATTCCGCCGGCTCGACCAACCCCACACAGGGTCCCTTGCAGCGTTTGATCTGGTACTGCAGGCAGGGACGCGTGCGGTTCTTGAAGTAGCTGTCCTCGCACTGGCGCACCAGAAAGGCCTTCTGCAGCAGGCCAAGACTCTCGCGAATCGCCCCGGCGCTGGGATAAGGGCCGAAATAGCGCCCCTTGAGCTTCTTCGCGCCGCGATGAATGCCCAGGCGCGGAAACTCGCCGTCGGAGAGGAACACGTAAGGGTAGGACTTATCGTCGCGCAGCAGGATGTTGTAGGGCGGCCGCCACTCCTTGATCAGCGTCTGCTCGAGCAGCAGCGCCTCGGTCTCGTTGGCGGTGATGGTGGTTTCGACCTGGGCGATCTTGCCGACCAGCGCCGCGGTCTTCGGCGCCAGGCCGCTCTTGCGGAAGTAACTGGCCAGGCGCTTCTTCAGATTCTTCGCCTTGCCGACGTAGAGCAGCTTGGCGTCCGCGTCGAACATGCGGTAGACGCCGGGCCGACCGCTGCAAGTGGCGAGAAAGGCGCTGGCGTCGAATTCCGCGGTCATCTCAACTGACGGCATCGACCATGCCGTGGCGCACCGCCAGCAAGGCCAGCTCGACATCGCTGGTTATCGCCAGCTTCTCGAAGATGCGGTAGCGGTAGGTGTTCACCGTCTTCGGCGACAGGCACAGCTTGTCGGAGATGCTCTGGACCTTCTGGCAACCGGCGATCATCAGGGCGATCTGGATCTCGCGCTCGGACAGCAGGTCGAATGGCGAGGCATTGCCCTGTGGCTGGAAGGGTTTCAAGGCCAGTTGCTGGGCTATCTGCGGGCTGATATAGCGCTGGCCGGCGAAAACCTGGCGGATGGCCTGAACCATCTCGGCCAGGCCGGCGCCCTTGGTCAGGTAGCCGGCCGCACCCGCCTGCAGCAAGCGAGTGGGAAACGGATCGTCCTCGCAGGCAGTGACTGCCACCACTTTCAGGTCGGGGTGACTGCGCAGCAACTTGCGGGTTGCCTCAAGGCCACCGATGCCGGGCATCTTGACGTCCATCAGGACGACATCGGGCTTGAGCTCCCGAGTCTTCTGCAGGGATTCCTCGCCAGATTCGGCCTGACCGACGACTTGCAGGCCGTCGATGTCCGCCAGCATGCGCGTGATGCCTGTTCGAACCAGATCGTGGTCATCGACCACCAGCACCCTAATCAAGCGGACTCCCCATGCGCAGCAATCTGCAGTCTGAATTGGTGTTATTTTTCGCCGCTCACCATACCAAAAAAGCGGCTGACAGACCTAGTTTGGTGCAGCGCAGTCAAATAGCAACCGTCAAAAAACTGCTTGCCATCTGGTGACCCGCTCAACCGCGAACACATGCTCCCTGTGCCCCGTCCTGAGGCGTCTACATACGTATTGCCGGGCGAACACACCAGTCTTGAACAGGCCTGCGAGGGGTGATTGATACGGTCTACCGCACGAAGCAGGCTTCATGGCAACTTTCGCCCGCAGCTAGCGTCCCTGGCTTTTCTTCTTTCTCCGCGGCCCGACATCCTCCGCCCCCGGCGCATTGGGCACTACATCCCAACGCACCATCATCGCGTGATCTTCGTGGACCAGGTTGTGACAGTGCATCACGTACTTGCCGACGAAATCGCGAAACCGCAGCAGTACCTTGAGCCTGGAATTGGGCCTCAACACGAATACGTCCTTGCGCCCCTGTTCATGGGGCGGCACTGGCACTTCATCGTCATCGTCGGTACCGCCTTCGAACTTGGCAATGATGCGTGCTTCCTCTAAATGAATGTGAATGGGATGGGACCAGCCCCCCGACTTGTTGACCAAATCCCAGACCTCCAGCGCCCCCTGGGGAATGTCAGCCCTGCTGCGATCAGGATCGAAGAACTTGTTATTCACCGCCCACATGCCGTTGCGGCGGTCGAACTCCCAGCGGCGGACCGGTGCCCTGGCGATTTCATCGCTATCCAGCGCTGGCAATTCGCGCAGCACGGCTGGCACCCGGCTCAGGTCTTGACTCGGCGGATAGCGGTCGACGACCAGTTTCAGTATTCGCAGGCCCGGCGCTTCCAATTCCTCCGTCCTGCGAGTGCTGCTCTGGCTCAACCGGTTGACCAGGTACAGCTCGGTACCGATCGGATACCGGGAGAAGTCCACGACGATATCGCCCCGCTCGGCCACGCTGAGACGCAGCCGATGCTGGTTGAACAACGGCGCCGGGAGCAGATTGCCGTCGTTGGCGATATAGGTGAAGGTTTGCACCACATCGCCGGCATCGACCAGGTAGAACTCATAGACGCGGCTTGGGCCGCCATTGAGCAGGCGCAGGCGGTATTTGCGCGCGGCCACTCGCAGCACCGGTTCGACACGACCGTTGACCGTGACCTTGTCACCCAGCACGCCTTCCGGATCGACCTGATCCCAGTACAGGATGCCGTCGCGATCGAACAGCCGGTCGGAGAAGTCCAGCGGGTAGTCATAGGGGTAGCTGGGCAAGCGCAAGGCACTGGGATTGGGGTCCAGTTCGTTGCCGGAGTCGATATGGTCGAACAGCAGGTAGAAACCGGACAGCCCGCGCACCAGGTTCGGCGCGGTGAAGTCCATGGTGTGATCATGGTAGAACAGCGTGCCCAGGGCTTCGCGCGGGTCACCTATGCCATTGTTCTGTTCGTCGTAACCAGCATAGATGTTGGGATAGAAGTGATCGATGAAATCGCCGGGTGAGGCCAGGGTCGGCCCGGCCTTGAAGGCACTGTAATAGTCGCCTGGGAATCCGTCGCTCTCCGAGGCCGTGTGCGCATTGTGCAGATGAGTGGAAATCTCCGGCGTACCAAAC
This sequence comes from Pseudomonas sp. LPB0260, assembly GCF_013388395.1. Taxonomy (NCBI): domain Bacteria; kingdom Pseudomonadati; phylum Pseudomonadota; class Gammaproteobacteria; order Pseudomonadales; family Pseudomonadaceae; genus Pseudomonas; species Pseudomonas sp. LPB0260. The sequence goes on from NZ_CP058247.1 coordinate 3,640,952, forward strand.
CCTTTGTGCTCCCGCGGCAAGCGGTTGCGGATACGCAGGATGGTAGGCTGCCCGTAGCGTGCGACTATGGTCGGGCCCGGTGAAGTGGCGGCCTGGCCGTCGAAGGCGAAGCCCCAGATACGCTGGGGCGGGTAGGCCGGGTTGAACACCCAGGCGGTATTTTCCTCGGCGCTGATCTCGTAGTGAACCGGCGGGAACTCGCGGCCACGCAGATAAAGCACATCCCAGCGCTGGTGCGCCGCGCGCCCGGCTTCACCTGCAGCGCTATTGGCTTGCCGCATCGGTGGGGGATCGAGAGGCACAGGCGGCAAGGGCGTGTACGCCAACGGCAACTCGACCTGCCAGGGCGTGGACGGCGGGCTCTTGTCCGGCCTGTCGCCGAGCCCTCCGCGCCTGCCTTCGGACTTCTGCTGCCCGTCGCTTCTTCCGCTGTTGTCCGAACTGCCTGTCAACAGGGGAGCCACCAGCGCTGCGCCGGCGCCCTTGAGGAAGCGGCGCCGGGCACCCTTGGCGACTCGGGTAGTCGCGGGCAGCGGCGCTTCATCGCAGTCCCTCCCCGCGGCCTCCTGCCCTTCGCCGCCGTCGGTCACGTTGGATTTCATGCCTCTTGCCCTCTAACGAGGCCCAAGCACTTCCCTGCGACGATATTCAGAGCCCACTGCTTAACGATTCCTCCCTCCCTGAACACAGCAAGAGAAGGCATTCACCTCAGTCGCCTACTAGCCCAGGCGAGAGGCGCCCTCATGCCCCTGGTAGGCGGTGTGCACCATGCCCCCATCGACATGGTTGATGGTGGTGATGATGCGTTCCGGGTTGGCCAGGGCCGGCGCCATGGTCCAGCGCTGCTTGCGGTCGTTGCCTACGCGCAGCATGCCGGTGTGGGTGGCCAGGTTGCGATCCACTTCCGGGTCGGGGTCATAGAAGCCCAGGCCATAGCGCAATCGCTCGATATCGGCGGGTTCACCAGTGAGGAACTTCCACCCCGGCAGCAGCCGCTGCTGCCTGACGTACTCCTGCAGCTGCTCGGGCCTGTCGAGCGCAGGCTGCAGGGTGATCGAGTACATGAACACATCCTTGCCCAGGCGCTCGCCCAGCAGCTCCTGCACTCGGCGCAGGTTGGACGTCATGGTCGGGCAGGCGCCCGAGCAGTCGACGTACATCATGTTGATGGTGACGATCTTGCCACGTACCAGGTCGTCATAGAATCGAACCTGTTCGCCCTCGTGGGTATAGAGCGGGACGTTGGGGAAGTAGCTGTCGTCGGCACTGTCGGCCTCGCCGGCGACATCGATGATGCTCTCCGCCTCAGCCGGGAAGCGCTGCCAGAGCAAGCCGCCCAAGGCTACCGCCCCCATGCCGGCCAGTACTTTTCTTCGCGTGTTCATGGCATTTCCTCCAGTCTCGGCGACTAGTCGTCTTCCTTGATGTCCCAGCGCAGCATCATGGCGTGATCCTCATGGATCAGGTTGTGGCAGTGCATCACGTACTTGCCGACATAATCGCGGAAGCGCAGGAACACCCGGATACTCGACATGCCCTCGAGTACGTAGACGTCCTTGCGCCCCTGCATATGCGGCGGCACCGGAACCGCAACGCCGTCCTTGGTCATGCTGAGGATGCGCCCCTCCTCGAAGTGAATGTGGATGGGGTGATCCCAGCCGTTGTCGATGTTCACCAGTTCCCAGACCTCGGCGCTTCCCTTCGGAATGACGGCCCGCGGCTGATTGGGATCGAAGAACCGGTCGTTGATCGCCCACATGCCGTTCTTGCGCTCGAACACCCAGCGACGCACCGGCGCGGCGGCGATCTCCGCGGGATCCAGCGGCCGCAGCTCACGCAGCACATTAGGAACCTGACTCAGATCCTGTTCGACCGGCTCACGATCGACAATGAACTTGAGCACAGGGGTGGCGGCGCCTAGCCCATCGGCCCGGCGAGTCTCGGTCTGCTGCAAACGGTTGGACAGGAACAGCTCGGTGCCGACCGAATACCGCGAGAAATCGATGACAATGTCGGCCCGCTCGGCCACGGCAAAACGCACGCTGACTTGATTCCTCAGCGGCGCGGGGAGCAGGTTGCCGTCATTGGCGATGTAGTCGAAGGTCTGCGACACCCCGTTGGCGCGGGTCAGGAACAACTGATAGATACGACTCGGGCCAATATCCAGCAGACGGAAACGGTACTTGCGCCGCGCCACCCGCAGCACCGGCTCGATCTTGCCGTTGACCGCGATCTTGTCACCCAGGGTGCCATCCGGGCCCACCTGGTCGTAGACCAGCATGCCGTTGGCGTCGAAACGACGGTCGCCAAAGCTCAGCGGGTAATCATAGGGATAGCTCGGCAGGCGCAGGGCCCTCGGGTCTGGGTCGCGCTCGTTCCCCGAATCGATATGATCGTAGAGCAGGTAGAAACCTGCCATGCCGCGGTAAAGGTTAGGCGCGGTGAAGTCGAAGGTGTGATCGTGATACCACAGGGTGCCCAAGGCATTGCGCTCGTCACCGATGCCGTTCTGCATCTCGTCGTAACCGGCGTAGATGTTGGAATAGAAGTGGTCCTTGAACTGGCCCGGCGCAGCCAGGGTAGGCCCGGCCTTGAGCGGACTGAAATAGTCGCCGGGGAAGCCATCACTCTCCGAGCCAACGTGCGCATTGTGCAGGTGCATGGAGATTTCCGGCGAGCCGAAGCCGACGTGGTTCTGCGGCAGGTTGTTGTGGAACCGCACCACCACCGGCTGGCCATAGCGGGCCAAGATGGTCGGTCCCGGAGTTGTGGCCTTGCCTGAGTCGCCGGTGAAACCCCAAATGCGCTGCTTCGGGTAGGCCGGGTTGAACTCCCAGTCCTCGTTCTCCTCCACGCTCAACTCGAAATGAGCAGGTGGATATTGCCGCGGGCTTGCATACAACTCTGCCCAGCGCTGATGGTGGCTACGTCCACATTCGCCGCTAGTCTCTTGCGAGGCGCCGGTGGGCACCGGGTCATCGAGGGTTACCGGCTGCAGAATAGGTGGCTCCTCCGGTAGCTCCTCGACCCAGGGAATGCTTGGCGGGCTGGGCGGTAGGGCTACTGGTCCAGGCTCGGGCTCCGGCTCAGGCTCTGGTTCCGGATCGCGCCCCCGGCGCCTACGCCGGGCCTCGCTAGCAGCGGAAGCGAACATCAACGGCGCGGCCATCGCCGCCGCCGTGAGTTTGAGGAAGGAGCGCCTGAGTTTGCCATCTGACAACTCGTCAGGAAGATCAGGTAGGGGCTCCCAACCTTCAGAGCGAATGGAAATCTTCCATGCTCCCGCTTCCAGCCTGTCCACGCTGTCGAGCATTCGGGTCTTCATGGCTTGGTCCTCATCAGCATTTCCAGCACCGCCACCCCAAATCGAGGCAGCATGAAACACCCCTCCGCCTGACTGCAGAACATGGATGTTTATTGCTTGATTGAGTGGCCACACCAGCCTCAATCGCGACAGTTGTTTACAGCTTGCCGCGAAACTGCGGGGCATAGGAGTGGCACAGCAGCCGCCTGGGGCTACGGATTACAACCGAGGTGGGCCATGCAGACGAACCGACAGGATGAATTCACGAAGAGATTGCCTGCTGTCTAGGATATGTAGAACCCCGCCCATGACAATCTCCCAACACATTATCCCGTGGCTATTTCGCGCCCTCTCCTTCGCGAAGCACCTGACACATCATCCCTTCCTCATTGCTAACTAAAGGATCACGGCCGAACCTTGTCAAGGAATCGACACTATCCCCTAGCAATAACATGAACAATCTGTAAATTGCTGTTTTTACTGGATTTACTGACTCTTCAGAAAATCAAGACTTGCATCTAGAAGTGAAACCAGTAACAAACAGCACTCGGATGATGGATTTGCTTGGGCGCGCAGCCCGACAGCCCTACCACCAAAGATCGCCGAGCCGTCGCTGCCCCCCATCCCGGCAGGCTCAGAAACTGGAGTCGGGCCCAGATCCGCGTCCGACAGCCTTTGCCGCAGCGCGAAGTACGGTTCGCCGCACCTTTACCCATCTTTTACAGCCCGCTGACCTTTCCTTACGCCATACGGCGGTTCCATGAATGCCGGCACACCCCTAAAGCTAAAGAAGGAGTTATCCAAATGCTCACTCGCGTTGCACTACTGAGCCTGGCTATGGCGCTGCTGATCCTGGGTGGCTGCACATATCACGGTCACAGTCACCCAAGCGCAGCCCCGTATGGCGGTGCTCATGCAAGACACCACGTCGCCCATCACCACGGGAACACCCATCACAAGCACGCCATCACCCACCACCGCAGACACCATCGGCACCCGCATCGCTAAGGGGCAACTCTGTCGAAAGGACAATGACGCGGCATTTGCCGCGATCCACCAAGGGAGCGGCTCGCAGGAATTTGCACGGTCTGCGGATGCATCAGGGTGGAAGGGGCCCCAGGGTATCGCAGAAACGAAAAACCCCTGAGCCACAAGGCATCAGGGGTTCTCGATAATTTGGCGGAAGCGGTGTCCGCCAACTTATCGTCCACGATATTCTCCTAGCATCTCGCAAGACCTAGATAATACGGGGCTTTCAGCCTACCATCCGTCCATCAACGTCCGTCAAGGCTTTGTAAAAGCCAGATCCAGGGTGTGGACTCAGGTGTGGACTCAGAAGTGTGGACTGGAGGAGTTTAGTGTTGTGGGCAAGCTGACAGCAAAAACCACCGAGAAGCTCGCAAAGGAAGGTACTGCTGGATTGACCGGCGATGGCGAGGGCCTTTACCTAAAAGTCAGCGCAGGTGGAACGGGAGCCAGCTGGGTCTTCCGCTACAAGATCGATAGCAAGAGTCGCTACATGGGGCTTGGAAAGTACCCGGAGACAAGCCTGAGTGAGGCACGTGAGAAGGCTGCAGATGCTCGCAAACTCTCGAAGTCGGGTACGGACCCACTCGCCGTTCGCGACAGCGAGCGAGAAGCGAAGCGGTTACAGCAGCAAGCCGAACTCGCGAAAGCAACGCCATTCAAGATGATCGCCGCCTCCTACATTGCAGCACACCGTAGCGGGTGGAAAAACGCGAAGCACGCCCAGCAATGGGAGAACACCCTTGCCACCTATGCCGAGCCGATCATCGGCCACCTCCCCGCATCCGAGATCACTACCGCGCATGTCCTGGAAATCCTGCAACCGATCTGGGCGGAAAAAAACGAGACCGCCAATCGACTGCGAAATCGCATTGAACTCGTGCTCGATGCCGCCAAGGCCCGCGGACTGCGGGACGGAGAAAACCCGGCACGGTGGCGTGGGCACTTGGACAAATTACTGCCGAAACGCTCCAAGTTGCGCTCAATAGCGCACCACAACGCCCTGCCCTGGCCCGAATTGCCAGCATTCATGGCCGACCTGGCTCAGCATGATGAGCTGACCTACAAGGCGATGCGCCTAACCATCCTAACTGCCTGCCGCACCTCAGAAATACTCGGTGCCACCTGGGCGGAAATAGATCAAGGAAAGCGCATGTGGACCATTCCCGCTGCCCGCATGAAAGCCCAGAAAGAACACCGCATTCCTCTATCAGAAGCAGCTTTGGAGGTGCTTGCCAGCCTACCGCGCATAAAGAGCAGCCCTTACCTGTTCCCCGGTGCGCGCCAAGGCAAACACCTGTCCAATATGGCCATGCTGATGGGCTTACGCAGGATGGGACGAGAAGATCTGACCATGCACGGTTTCCGCAGCACGTTCCGCGACTGGGCAGCTGAGCAGACCAACTATCCGCGCGAGGTTTGCGAGATGGCCCTCGCCCACAAGGTCGCAGACGGAACCGAGGCGGCATACTGGCGAGGCGATGCCCTCGAGAAACGTCGCGCGCTGATGGCGGACTGGGCGGTGTTCTGTACGAGCAAAAAATGACCATCGACAGTCAATCTCAAAGCAGCCAGTAGCAACAGGCAAAAACCGGCCAAGAGCTGCCCATCAGCATCAATACCGTGGTCTGTTCCTGACTGTTTCCGCACCTTACTGGAAAGGTCAGGTGTTGCACTCCGTTTCTGCAGTCTCCCCTGTACTGCTCCCGTTTACCCTGATCGTAACCGCATAGAAATTTGCCTTACTCTTAAAGCCTCATCAGAGTTGCTGGGACATGCATTAACTGCGTCATAACCTAAATACTTTGCTGACGAGTTGGGGTATATAGCAATCAGCGCACTGACCTGGCTAGGCGCTTTCTTGTACCAAAACTGATAAACACTTAATTTATTATTTTCAGCACGATAAACGCAATTTACAATTTTCTGCCCTGCAGCAGCAACCTGATTAAAAACAGACATATACTGAACACGATCTTGCCCTGCGGAGGGAGGAGGAGAACCAACGACCCCAAGATACATGTCATATACTTGGTACTCTAATAAACCACCAGAATACATCTGTGTAGCTCTTTTCGTTTTTTCGTGAGCGGGGTGGATGGAGTTTTGTTCATTATTTTGGGATTCATTGTTGCGCTCAGAGAAATACCCAAATGCGATAATCGCAATAATCAACCAAAATAGTCCTAAGTTTTTTTTGCGAACATGCCTAATGCCTCTCTGCTTTTTATTTATCTCCAGCATTTCGCGGTTGTAACGATCGGCATCTGCCAACTGAGAACGCAGCAATCTATCTTGGTACTCTCGATCCTCTTTTCCCCTCCTTGCTGCGTCGGAGTCAGTGTGCCCACCAAAAAAACCTCTGTCGTAGTTCGAGCCGTCATCGTTATTGCGCATCAAACACGTCCTCACAAAGCCCACGCTGCGATAAACACAGCCGGTGCAATACGCCTGATACGCGCAGCTGAGTCTATAGGCACCCGTACTCGGCTACTTTGCTAACTTACCCTTTACTCGTTGACGGAGGGGTGTTCCTTCCGACCGCCCCCCAAAGCGTTCCCAGTTGTGCTCGGCCAGTTCTCACCTGGCTCTGGGTGACTCTACGGTCCGCGTCCGCTGCCACTACTACTGCCTTTGCCACTACCACTACCACTACCACTACCACTAGAATGTCGTAGCCTCCGCCACTCTTGGCCATAAACAAACCTCCAAGGTTTGCTGGTGCAGAAGGTTCAGCGTAGTCCCTTGAGCAATAGATACAGAACCAGTCGTCGCAAAATTTGATATGACCTTCATAACAACCTGCCGCCGCTCCCGCCCGCCCTACGCCTGCAGTTGCTCTTACTGAAACACGGCCCGAGGCGCAGTGGTCAAAACCTTGATGTTTGATATGTTTTGGCTGGAGATCGATTACGATGCGATCCATCCAGTCTGGTACAGACTGTCCGCTCTTGGCCGATTCTGTTTAAAAAAGTCGCGCTCTGAGAGAGCTGCTTTTCGGCTGCTCAGAAATCGCTCGATTTTGGTGTCGCCACATAAAAACCAAGACAGCACCGCCTTCTTTAGCGAACCAGATTTCAACGTCGTTAACGCTCTTTCGTGGGCAAAAGTCGGGGCGGGACTTTTTCAACAGAATCGGCCGACTCCGGCCTGATGTGACGGGCTCGAAGCGGCCAGGAGCCCCCCCTGCGACAGCGCGCGGTTTCCGCTTCTCTAAGAAAACTCTGAAAAAGCCCGCTTTTTACGAAATGGCAGGCCAGTAAGCCGCATGGTTTCTGGCGTGCATTTTTCAGGCGTCCATATAAGGCATATCCCTATGCAAGGTACGCTCCGAGGCTCTCTGGCCCACGCAATAGTTGCGAGTTGTGCTGCGCATCTACCTGGGAGAACGGGAAATGTAGTTAATGAACAGTTGGAACAGATCGGCATTACTGGAGATCTGGAGGCGCTGGTAGATGTTGTGCTTACGGCCATACGCCCGTTCTTCGAGCTGCTCGGCGAGCGCTGCCAGCAGGTCGAGGTGGTGGCGATGGACATGAACACCGCCTTCGACCTGGAGGTGAAGCGGCACTGCCCGCAGGCCGAGGTGGTGTACGACCTGTTTCACGTGGTGGCGCGCTACGGCCGCGAGGTGATCGACCGTACCCGCGTGGATCAGGCCAATCTGCTGCGCCATGACAAGCCGGCGCGACAAGTGGTGAAGCGCAGCCGCTGGTTGCTGCTGCGCAATCGGGCCAACCTCAAGGCCGAGCAGGCGGTGCAGTTGCAGGAGCTGCTGGAGGCCAATCAGTCACTGGCCACCGCCTACCTGCTCAAGGATGCGCTCAAGGACATCTGGTACGTGCCAAGCGTCTGGGAGGGCTGGCAACGCTGGCGGGACTGGCAACGGCACGCCCGCGACAGCGGCCTGGCACCGCTGCAGCGCTTCGCCAAGAACCTCAGGCGCTACCTCCGCGGTATCCTCGCCAGCGCCCGCTTCCCGATGCACACCAGCGTGCTGTAGGGCGTGAACAACCGCATCAAGGTGATCAAGCGCATGGCCTATGGCTTCCGCGACTCGGACTACTTCTTCTTGAAAATCAAGGCTGCCTTCCCCGGGAAAGTGCGATGAACCTTTTTTCTGGGCTAGCATTACCTGAACCTGCCAACGAGCATTGCGCTATTACCTCCGCTGTGACATGTCGACGCCGATCCGAACCTGGCGCAGCCCCGGGCAGCACACCACATACGTGAAAGGAGGCGGTCATGACCACCCGGTTCTTGTCAGCTTTTCTGCTTATGTTCTCCGTTGATCTAATGGCAGCCGAAGTGTGGATCGGACGCCCATCGTCCAGCTACTACTTCGGCCAAAACCTCGGCCAGGTTATGGCTTCACAGCAGAATGCAGCCCGCTCTAAAGGCGAAGCCCAGGCACGAATTGCCCAGGCACGCCAGGCGTTCTTCGCGGCAAAACCTAATACGCCTGAGAATGAAGCGGCAGGCCGGAACTTCGCTGACGCGCTGTTCGGGAAAGACATCTTCTACCTCTCGCTTTACGTGGCAGAGGGCGTCAACGAGAAATCTGCGCGCCGTGTCCATGGACTGGACCTGTTCACTGGCGGTCCGCTTGACGGAGGGATTCCTTCCGATGGCTGGTTTGCCTTCGCCACATGGGTTGATGGTGTGCGCGCCTCTCTTGGGGCCCCCACAAACGGCCAGCTCTTGATCGTCAGTTCTCCGGATAAACTGCTGCAGGCATTGCGGGACAACCAGAAGCTGTACGAAAAATATCGCATCAAGCGAGACCGGCAAGAACTCAATCATGGCAAAAGTCAAGATGAGGCTGATCGCTGGGCAGAGTATGCCCGCGCCAAGGAAGAGGCTGCCAAGGCCCGCGCGCCGGATGGTGGCGCGCCTTTGCACAAAAGTGAGATCAAACCCTTCGCGCCTGAAGTGCAATTCGCAAAGTCCTACTACCTGGCATCCTCGGAATTACGCACCCTTCTCGCTCAGTCGGCCTCGAGCGGCCAGCGCATGCTGCACTGCTCTTACGGGCCGCTAGTAACCTGGGAGGGAAAGCGCGGCTTCGACGAGTACATCTTCTGGTATGAGCAACGACCACTGACCTTCATGGACATCGTGAGGGCTGATAACAAAAAGATTCTGATGTTCGTATCGAACGATGCTATTCGAGAATGCCCGCCCACAGATAAAAGCGCCAAGGAACAGCGTATGGCCTCTCGTCTAGACGCCAACTAGTGAGGCCAAATTCACCAAACTATTTGTGCTTGCCGAAGCCAGGATCATGGTCCAGCTTGCACGAATCCCTATTCCGCTCATATAGGCAAAACCGATGAAAGGAAACTCGCAGGGTTCCATGGAACGAAGCCAACCATGGCATCCACCATAGTGCAAAATGCAAAAGGAATCGCAGCCTCCGCTTCACTCTCCCACACCGGCCAGCATCTGCAGTCTCTCCTTAGCTTTGGCATGCCCCTGATCGGCGGCCAGGCGATACCAGTACGCCGCCGTTTGCAGATCTTTCGCCACTCCGAGGCCATTGGCATACCTGGCGCCCAGGTTGAACTGCGCATTGGCATTTCCCTGCTCGGCCGCCTTGCGGTACCAGGCCACCGCTTGCCGATCATCCTTTGGCACGCCTCGGCCGTTGGCATTCATGACCCCGAGATTGAACTGCGCATTGGCATTTCCCTGCTCGGCCGCGAGGCGGTACCACTTCATCGCTTCCTTGTGGTCCTGCGGCACGCCTTCGCCTTTGGAATACATGTTGCCCAGGTTGAACTGCGCATTGGCATTTCCCTGCTCGGCCGCCTTGCGGTACCAGGCCACCGCTTGCCGATCATCCTTTGGCACGCCTTGGCCGTTGGCATACATGACCCCGAGATTGGACTGCGCATTGGCATTTCCCTGCTCGGCCGCGAGGCGGTACCACTTCATCGCTTCCTTGTAGTCCTGCGGCACGCCTCGACCGAGGTCGTACATGACCCCGAGCTTGAACTGCGCATTGGCATTTCCCTTCTCGGCCGCGAGGCGGTACCACTTCATCGCTTCCTTGTGGTCCTGCGGCACGCCTTCGCCTTTGGAATACATGTTGCCCAGGTTGAACTGCGCAGCGGCACCGCCCTGCTCGGCCGCCTTGCGGTACCAGGCCACCGCCTGTACCAAGTCCCGCTCAACGCCCCGCCCGAAGTTGTACATGACGCCCGTGTAGAACTGCGCGAGGGCATCGCCCTGCTCGGCCGCCTTGCGGTACCAGATCGCTGCCTGGCGCTCATCCTTCGGGATGCCATCCCCCTTGGACTGCATTTCCGCCAGGCGCTTCTGCCATTTGACAGACTGCTCTGCAGCCTTGCTGTACCACAGAACTGCCAGCTGCAGATCCTTGGCCACGCCACGACCCGCTGCATACCGATCGCCCAGGCCCCACTGCGCGCCAACGTCGCCTTGTTCGGCCGCCAGACGGTACCAGTGGAATGCCTTCTGTTCGTCCTTCGCCACGCCGTCGCCGCTGTCGTACTTCATGGCCAGGCGTATCTGCCAAAAGGCGTCGCTCTGTTCGGCCGATTTGACGTACCAGGCCTCTGCCTGCCCCTCATCCTTGGGTACGCCACGCCCCTCGGCATACATGTTGCCCAGGCTCCTGAGCGCTGACGCATTTCCCTGCTCTGCTGCCTTGCGGTACCAGATCAGCGCCTGCTGGTCGTCTTGCCTGATGCCGTCGCCTTTGGCGTATCTGTAGCCCAGATTCCACTGGATGGAAGCATCGCCTTGTTCGGCGGCCCGGCGGTACCAGACCTCCGCCTGCTGCGGATCCTTGGCAACACCTTCGCCTTTGGCAAACCGGTCGCCCAGGCTCTCCATGTAGTAATCGCCACCCTCTTCGGCTGCCCGGGTGAACCAGGCCAGTGCCTGCTGCGGGTCCTTTTCCACACCGTTGCCGGCGGCATACATTTCGCCAAGATTTACCAAGGCTGGGGAACTACCCATCTCCGCCGCCTGGCGAAACAGGGCCAGGGCCTGCGGGTAGTCGCGAGGGACGGCGCCACGGCCACTGGCGAAGCGTTCCCCGACTTCATTCGCTTCACTGCCCCCCTGCTCAAGGGCCCTCTGGTACCAGGCGATGGCCTGCTGCGCGTCCTTCTCCACTCCTCTACCGTCGGCATACATGTCACCCAGCGCCAGTTGCGCTTCGGTGTCGCCCTGGTCGGCAGCCTTGCGATACCAGTACAGGGCCTGCTGCAGATCCTCGCGAATGGCTTCACCGTCTGCGTATTTTTCCGCCAGTTGCACTTGCCAGTAGGCACCACCCTGCTGGGCCGCCTTGCGGTACCACTGCTCCGCCTGCTGCGCATCCTTGCTGACACCCAGACCTTTGGTGTAGCGGTCGCCCATGAAGTCTAGCGCCAGCGCTGATCCCGACTCGACTGACTTACGGTACCAGGCCCGGGCCAGCTGTTCGTCCTGCGCCACGCCCTGCCCTTTGGCATATCGGTCACCCAGGCTGAACTGAGCCTGTACATGCCCCTGCCCGGCCGACTTACGATGCCAGGTCAGTGCCTGCCGCTCGTCCCGCGCTCCCCCCTGGCCCTGCTCGTACATCAACGCGAGGGAATACTGCGCGTATGCATCGCCTTGCTCGGCAGCTTTCTGGTACCACAGTCTGGCTTGCGCATTGTCCTGAATGACTCTCATGCCATTGGCGTACATGTATCCCAGCCGATTCTGAGCCTCGGGCTGACCCAACTCAACCGCCTTGAGATACCAGGCCAATGCCTGTGCGTCATCCTTCAACACGCCGTTGCCATCGGCATACATCCACCCTAATAAGAACCTGCCCTGGTAACTGCCTAGTTCTGCAGACTGGCGGTACCACTTCAGCGCCTGCTGGTAGTCTTGAGCGACACCCAGGCCCAACGCGTACATACGCCCGAGATTAGCTTGCGAGTCTGCATACCCCAATTCGGCCGCCTTGCGAAACCAGACAAGCGCCTGATGGTTGTCCTTTGCGACCCCATTGCCGCGGTAGTACATTTCGCCCAGATTGTTTAGGCCGCTGGCATTATTCTGTTCAGCCGCCTTGCGATACCAGGCCAGCGCCTGCTGGTCGTCCTTCAATACACCCCGTCCATCCCGATAAAAGGTACCCAACTTATCCTGTGCCACCGCATCGCCCTGCTCGGCGGCCTTGCGCATTGCCTCGAACTCCGCCGGATAGTGCTGGACGGGGTCATCCGCATCGTCCGGTGGAGCAAGGACGACGACTGGCGCCGCCGGCGCAACGGCCGCCGCACTTGTCTGCGGACTCTGGGTTGGCTTGGCGGCCACCGGCGGCGGAGGTACGACCTGGTCGGTTGGAGTTACAATAGGCGCAGGAGTGGGTGCGGATTTCGCCAGGTTGGGCGCCTTCGCCGGAGGCTGCGCTGGCTCCTTGGTGGTTTGCTGCTGCTTCGCCGGCTTGGACTGAACCATCACCCAGCCGTCGGCCTTGCGTGCGGTGGCCACATAGACCTTCCCTCCATCGACCAGCGCCACCAGGCTGATGGCGTAGGCCTGCGGGCATTCCATTTCCGCTATCACCCTGGCCCAACCCATGGCCTTGCGTACCGCGCCGCCATCTTGCAGATCACTTTTCTGCCGGGCGTAGATCCGCAGCGGCAGGGTGCCGGAACAATACTTTGGGTCGAGGTCGATGCTGACGCGCATACCGGGATAGCCGGGCAGCGAAAGGGTCTGCTGGTTGGCTGATACCACGCCAGCTGCGAACAAGGGGAGCAACGCCAGCATCCAGGTCGATCGTTTCGGCGTCATACCGCCTCCCAGCCGTTCGGCCCCTTGCACACAGTCACGTCTTCGCTTTCGTTGCGCCCATCGGGCAACTCGACCGACTGCCTGACGGTACGGCAGTTGCTGGCCGTGGTCGGCGTACTCGTCGGGGCGTTCGCTACCGGTGTGGTGCGGATGGTGGTTCCAGTGTCGGGATTGCGCACTTCCTGCGGGCGTCCGCTTTCGGCGGTCTGCACGGTAGCCGTAGCCATCCGCTGCTGGTCCTGGTCATCAAGATAACGGCCGATGCCATAGCCGACCAGCGCACCGACCGCCGTGCCGATGGCGATGCTCGCAGCGCGGTTGGAATCCTTGGACAACTTGGCGCCGGTCAGGGCGCCCAGCCCGCCACCAATGAGTACGCCGATATTCTGTTTGTTGCCCGTCGAGCTACAAGCGACAAGAAGCGTACACATGAGGACAAGACAAAGGTACCGGGTAGTCATACGGGTCTCCCAGGGCGTTTCTAGCGCCAGCACTTGTTGAAGTTCACGCGTGCATCCTGAGAAACGGACGGACAAGGGACAACAAGTGACCCGAACCAGAAGAAAGCTACGTAACCGCTCCGCTCAATGCCCTGACACGCCGAGAACGCGGAAACCCACTGCCGTAACTTCGAATTCAGAACACCGAACCTTCACTGCGATCCTCAAAGCAGGCTCAGGCGAAACCACACACATTCAGAAGAATAGATGTGATTTCGCAGGGTTCAATTTGCCATCATGAGAACAGCCAGCGGCATGACGAATGGCACCCAGGATGCCTGGCCGCAGTTTTGTCGAATCCTACCGCTCGCAGGTAGAGCAAAGCAGAACGCTGCCCCTCCATCTATCCGGGCTGACTGCCATGGGTTCTATTGCGTGAAATCTGGAGTAATTTTCAGCGCTCGCAACGTCTCAGATTTCAATCTCCGGCGATTTTCAAGGTAGTTGTCGCGTGAGCGTGTCACGCTCCGGGTTCAGGCACACGATCGGTGCCAGCGACCAATCCCTGATGTTGCCACTCCAGCGCTCCGGATGCAGTGCGCGCGCCGCCTCGTACAGCCCGATACGCTTGTGCAGCAGCTCTTCTGCCTGGCCAGCATGCCGCTGCGCCGGCGTCACAAACTTCAGCGCGCTATGGCGATGTTCCTGGTTGTACCAGTCCACGAAGCGGTTCACCCAGTTCCTGGCCTGCGCCAGCGTATCGAAGGGCCGCTCCGGCCACAGTGGGCAGTACTTGGCCATGCGGAACTGGGCCTCGGCATAGGCGTTGTCATTGCTCACCCGGGGTAGGCTGAACGAGGGCATCACCCCCAGGTTCTGCATGGCCGCCAGCATGGTCGAGCCCTTCATCGCGCTGCCGTTGTCCGAGTGCAGTACCAGCGGCTGGCCGGCCCGCCGTTCACGCAGACAGGCCTGGCGCAGCAGTTGGGCGGTCTGCTCGGCGCTTTCCCTGGCATGCACCTCGTTGGCCACCAGCTTGCGGCTGTAGATGTCCTTGATGTACCAGTAGAAGTAGCTGCCCTTGACCGTGGTGGGCAGCCAGGTGATCTCCCAGCACCACAGCTGGTTCGGGCCATTGGCGACATGGGTCGTCAGCGCTCGCTTCACCGGTGGGCGGATACGGCCGCGCGGGTGCTGCTGCTCGGCCTCCCTCAGCACCCGGTAGAAGGTCGACTCCGAGGCCAGCCAGGTGCCCCGATCGGCCAGCCGCGCCACGATCTGATGGGGTGGCTGGCTGGCAAACTCGGGCTGGTTGGCGACTTCCAGCACGCGGCGGCGCTCTTCCTGACCCAGCTTGTTGGCCGGTGCCGCTCGTGGTGTCGAAGGGCGCCGATCCTCCGGGCAGTGCCGCCAGCGCTGCAGACTGCGCAACGACAGGCCCAGTTCGGCAAAGGCCTGCGCTCGCCGAGCTCCCGCCACCATGGCTTCTTCGATCAACTGCAGGGTTTTGCGGCGATCCGGGGCGCTGATCATGCGTCCTCGTCCTTTCCCCAGAGCGCCTCGGCTTTTTTCGAAACACCAGTAGGGCAGCAGCTTCTGCCAGCGCCGCGTCCTTGCGCCGCAGCTCTCGATCCAGCTGCTTGATGCGCGTCTTCGCGACCTTGTCCTCTTCGCGTTCGCGTCGGGCCTTGACTGGCTGAGCCGGACTGTTGGCCTGCTCGCAGGCTTCACGCCAAGCCTTGACCTGCTCGACATACAGGCCTTTGCGCCGGCAATACTCGGCAAGCTCCGCCTCGTTGAGACTGGTGCTTTCCAGCACCACCCGAAACTTGTCCTGGCTCGACCACTGATCGGCCTGCTTTCCCTCTCCCGGCACCACTGCCCCCGCTGCTCTGGCCTGTTTGTGCCAAGCATACAGCGTGGCATCGGTAGTGCCTGTCGCTTCCTCCAACTCCGGCACTGTCCGGTTCCGCGGCGGCATCATCTGCCGCACCACCCACTCACGATGCTCTATCGGATAACGCGCCACACAGCTCTCACTTCCGCCCACCGACCAAGACTCATCGAATCAACTCACACGACAACTATCCTGACGCGGCGGGTCTCTTCCGACGACTTTCTCGGACTGAAGTTGCAAAAGGGCTTTTTCATGTATCGGTCGGCTGCTGCCGTTGGAGCGGACCGCCCGAACAATTGCGATTAGGAAAAATTTCAATCCTACATCACTGCTATAACGTCCCCACCATGGAGCATCAGACCATGTCATTGCAGTGCCCTCGCTGTTACTCCCCCAAAGTCGCTTCCTTCCATCACGCCATGAAAGTCGGCGCTGCCATCGGCACCGTGGGCGGCGTTGCGCGTGGCGTCAGCGCTGCCCTGGCCGGAGCCCAGGCCGGGGCAGTTCTCGGTACGTTCGCCGGGCCTGTCGGCATCTCCCTCGGCTCCGTGTCGGGCGCCATTCTCGGCGGTCTGGCCGGCGGCGTGGGCGGCTGCGTGCTCGGCGCTCAACTGGGCGAGTCGCTCGACCGTCACGTCCTGTTCCACAACCTCTGCCTGCTCTGCGGTCACCGCTTCAATCTGCCGGCCTGATCGGCCCCTCTCCTCCATCCACTCGCTCGTCCGGTCGGTGCCGCGCCTCGCGCAGCGCTTTATGCCGGCTGCACCCAAAGGAATCGTTCACATGGCACATCTCATCGAAACCATGGCCTACGCTGGCGCCGCTCCCTGGCACGGCCTGGGCAATCAACTCACCCAGAAACAACCCATCGAAGTCTGGCAACGCGAAGCCGGCATGGACTGGCAGATCTTGGAAAGCCCCGTGCACTTCAAATCGGATGCCGTCGGCCACCTTGGCGCCATCCACTCATTCCCCGAACAGAAGGTGCTGTTCCGCTCCGACACCAAGGCCCCGCTGTCGGTGGTCTCCAAGCGCTACCACACCGTGCAGCCGCGCGAAGTGCTGGAGTTCTACCGGGATCTGACCGAGGTCTCCGGCTACGAGCTGGAAACCGCCGGAGTGCTCAAGGGCGGCCGCAAGTTCTGGGCGCTGGCGCGTACCGGGCAAGGCGCCGCACTCAAGGGCCACGACCAGGTCAACGGTTACCTGCTGCTGGCCACCTCCTGCGACGGCACCCTGGCCACCACGGCCACGCCGACCACCGTGCGTGTGGTGTGCAACAACACCCTGACCATCGCCCTGGACGGCACCAGCAAAGCAATCAAGGTACCGCACAACACTCGCTTCGATCCGAAGGCGGTGAAGCAACAACTCGGCATCGCCGTCTCGCAATGGGACGACTTCATGTACCGCATGCGCGCCCTGGCCGAGCGCAAGGTGCAGTGGCACGAAGCGCTGGGGTTCTTCATGAACGTGATGTGCGAAACCAGTCCGACCGCCGCCCTGCCGGAGCAACTGCCCAACGAGCGCGCCCTGCGCAAGGTCCAGGAGCTGTATGAAGGCCTCGGTCGCGGCAGCCAGCTGGACTCGGCGCGCGGCACCGCCTGGGGCCTGCTCAACGCCGTGACCGAGTATGTCGACCACGAACGTCGGGCGCGCAGCAACGAGTACCGCATGGACTCGGCTTGGTTCGGCCAGGGCGCACAGATCAAGCAACGCGCTCTGGATAACGCGCTGCGGCTCGCCGCTTAACCCTCCCTCACATCCACCCTCGCGCCCGGTCAGCCTCGTGCTGGTCGGGCGTCTTTATGTCCGCAGGTGAATACGATGAAAGCAACCACATTGAACGGCAGCACCCACAAGAAGCACCCGGCCCTGCGCCTGGTCAGCACCAAGGAACTGCCCCGCGAGGACTGGCTGCAGATCCGCAAACAAGGCATCGGTAGTTCGGATGCCGCCGCAGCCGTAGGCCTGAATCCCTACAAGTCGCAGCTGGAGCTGTGGCTGGAAAAGACCGGTCGCGACTCTGGGCTGCCGAAGGCCGAGCCCCAGGATGAGGAAAGCCCGCTGTACTGGGGCAACGTGCTGGAGCCCATCGTGGCCCAGCACTACAGCAAACGCACCAAGAACAGGGTTCGGCGTATCAACGCCGTGCTGCAGCATCCAGATCCTGAGCTGCCCTGGATGCTGGCCAACCTCGACCGCGAGGTGATCGGGGCCGACGATGTGCAGATCCTCGAATGCAAGACCGCCGGCATAAACGGCGCACGCCTCTGGAAGGAAGGCGTGCCCGAGTATGTGCAGCTACAAGTGATGCACCAGCTCGCCGTCACCGGCAAACAGGCGGCAGATGTGGCCGTGCTGCTCGGTGGCCAGACGCTCGAGATCCACCGCATCGAGCGGGACGAGCCAATGATCGCGCGCCTGATCGAGCTGGAGCGCAGGTTCTGGCAGTACGTGGAAACCGACACGCCACCGCCGGCCGATGGCACGGACTCCGCCGAAGCGGCCCTGCGCTGCCTCTATCCGGAGGACAACGGCCAGGTCGTCGACTTCAGCGGCCATGCCGGACTGACCGCTGCCTTCATCGAACTCAAGGCCGTGCGCCAGTCGATCTCCGACAAGGCAAAGCGCGAGACCGAGCTCAAGCAGATGCTGCAACAGGCCATGGGCGATGCCAGTCGGGCGGAGTTCTCCAGCGGCTACATCAGCTGGCGCAAGGCCAAGGACAGCGTCGGCCTGGATGTCGCGCAACTGCTCAAGGACAAACCCCACCTGCAGGCCAAATACCCGCTGCTGAAATCCGGTGCGCGACGCTTTCTGATCGGCTGAAACCAAACTCCCTCATCCCTTCCCTCCCCTTGGCCAGTCCGTGCCGTTCGCGCGGCGTGGCTGGCCCTTTTTTTCATTTCCAGGAGAACCACCATGCTCAAAGGTCTGGCTATCACCCCGCCGGTGCTCGGGCGGATTTCCATCGGCAAGGTCATCGAGAAGAACGGCAAGCGCCTGCCGGAGAAGGATGATCAATTCACCATCACCTCTCAAGTGCAGGGCAAGGATGGCTGGCTGCTGCACCCGCTCAATGACGAGCTACGTCAGGGCAAGGACGACAAGTTGCGCAGCATTCCGGTACGCCTGCTGTTCAACGAACCGGAGCTGAACTTTCGCGCCGACTACACCTTGTTCGACCGGCAGTCCGGACGGCCGCTGTGCGTGGGTAATGGCGAGACCTGCAAACGCGTTACCCAGGACGGCATGCAGTCGCTGCCCTGCCCTTCGCCGGACGCCTGTCCGCTGGCCAAAGGCAATGCCTGCAGGCCCTACGGCCGGCTGAACGTGGTCATTGGCGATGACGATCCGCTGGGCAGCTTCGTGTTCCGTACCACCGGCTTCAACAGCATCCGCACCCTCGCTGCCCGGCTGCACTACTTCCAGGCCATTTCCGGCAACCGCCTGGCCTGCCTGCCTCTGGAGCTGCGTCTGCGCGGCAAGTCCACCCGGCAAAGCCATGGCACGCCGATCTTCTACGTCGACCTGACAGTACGCGGCGGCCTGGACATGGCCGAAGCGCTGCAGGCCGCCAATGAACTCGATGCACAGCGGCAGGCGGCTGGCTTCGACCAGCCCGCACTGGATGAGGCGGCACGTCGTGGCTTCGGCAACGGCGCCTTCGAGGACAGTGAGGAAGACGTCGGCGTCATCGTCGATGAATTCTTTTGTGCAGGGAGCGAACGAGCCCAACCGCCAACAATCCGCTTGGCAACGACGAACAACTCCTCGTTAGCAAAGACGCTGGACAGCTTAACTATTGAAGAAAAGCCTAGCTTAGGCACTTCTTCAGGCGACACCTACTTTAAATAGGGGAAATGGCCATGGTGTTAGTAAGATTCCTAGTAGCGCTGCTATCATTCATCGGCATGCTTGCGAGCGCTGGAGCTCTAGTGCTAGCGGTGATTCTGATGCTAAGATTTCCACCGTTCCTAATCGCAGTTAGTATCGCCTGCCTGATTTTTATCAGCTTTTCCAATCACAAGCCTACTCTCAAGAGAAAAGTATAAATACGGTGTACATGGGGGCCACCGCCCCCACATTAGCTATCATTTTTTAGTGATTTAGCTGCCAATGAAATTAATACCGGCCGATTACTTTCGAGCAACAGGACAAAAAATGCCCCAGCTGTCTGATTCAGCTGGACAACTGTAGAAAGCTATAATCCGACACCCGAAGCCCAAGCGATCAACTGGCTTGATTACCCTTTACAGTCCCGCAAGACGCTCTCACCTTACAAAAGTCTTCCTCATTTCTTGCTCACTACGCTGCTAACCTGGTACCATTCGGCGCTTATTAAGCGCGCCCAGCTAGCGCATTATGGCGCTCCTCCCATCTCTGCAAATTAGACGCGTCGGCTAAATCAATGGAAATTAAAAATCCCATCCCTGTCATCGATCTCTTCGCTGGACCGGGTGGACTAGGGGAGGGATTCTCCTCCATCGGCGGCCATGAAAAAGGAGCACGCAAATTCCAGCTGCGTGTCTCAATCGAGAAAGACCCAGTGGCCCACGCCACTCTTTCCCTTCGCGCACTGTTCCGAACTTTTCCTAAAGGCGAGGCTCCTGATGCCTACTACCAATATATTCGTGGTGAAATATCTCGTGAAGAGCTGTTCGCACATCCGAGTATTCCGGCAGAGGCTCTTGAGGCGGCTCAAGAGGCAAAGCTAGCAGAACTTGGCAAGACCTCACACCATGAAGTTGATCAATGGATTAGCAATGCTCTGTGCGGTGCAGAAGAATGGGTCCTAATTGGAGGCCCTCCTTGCCAAGCATACTCAGTAGCAGGCCGAGCGCGCCGAACCCGTGAATGCCAAGAGAAATTCGAGAGCGATGAGAAGCACTTCCTGTACAAGGAATATTTACGAATAATTCGCGAATTTCGACCAACGATCTTTGTCATGGAGAATGTTAAAGGCATTCTGACCTCCAAACACAATGGTTCGCACATATTCCAAAAAATACTCGAAGACCTCTCCTCTCCTGCGGAGAATCTTTCTTACCGCATACGCTCCTTTGTCGTTCCTGACGATGTGGAAGCATTGGACCCACATGATTTCGTAATCCAAGCAGAACGTTATGGCCTTCCGCAATCAAGGCACAGAGTTATCCTGTTCGGAGTTCGGGCTGACGTTGCATTAATATGCCCTGCTCTATTAGAGCGCCCTCAAAATTTAGTGTTGGAGCGCAGCCAAGCCCCCTTCACCGTCGCACAGGCTTTATCTGGCCTCCCCCCCTACGTAGCAAAATTTCTAGAGGTGCTGACTCGCTTGAAGCTTGGCACTATGCACTAGAGGAGGCCTGCACTATCCTTCTGCGCCCCTATGAAGCCGGAAGACGCGAGCTAATAGATACAATGAAAGAAGCAGCAACCGACGCCCGAAAATTAAGCTCTAGTGGCGGTCGCTTCATACCTTGCAGCGTAACGCCCAACAAGATGACCGGCAAACAACGCGAGTGGTTCCTTGACTCTAGACTTAAGGGCGCGTTACAGCATGAGGCAAGAAGCCACATGCGTTCTGACCTACACAGGTACCTCTTTGCAGCAAGCTTCGCAAAGCTGCGTAAAGAGTCTCCCAAAATTCATCAATTCCCTGAGCAGCTCCTGCCTGCTCATGAGAACGTTACTTCCGAATCAGTACCTTTTAGTGATCGCTTCAGAGTTCAAATGGCAGATAGCCCATCCACTACCATTGTTGCTCACATAGCTAAAGACGGCCATTACTACATTCACCCCGACCCGAGCCAGTGCCGGAGCTTGACTGTTCGCGAAGCCGCACGACTGCAGACATTCCCTGACAATTACTTCTTTGAGGGCAACAGAACACAGCAGTACACTCAGATCGGAAACGCTGTACCGCCACTTCTCGCACGCAAAATCGCCGGTATTGTCGCATCGGTCATCGACTCATATCGGGCGGCGAAAAATCGCCAAACCTTTCAGAGCCCCTTATCCAGACAGATAGGCGATCGGGAAATGCCTCCAGTGCCTGAGCGTCTCGAGTCAGGCACTCCCACACAACGACAAGGCGCCAACCCGCCTCAGCCAACTTAATTTGCACCCTACGATCCCTTTCAACATTAGCTTCGAGCTTGCTCTGCCAAAACTCGGATCGAGTGGAAGGAATTTTGGCATTGGAACAACCTTGATGCATGTGCCAAAAGCAGCCGTGCACAAAGATCGCGACTTTCCACTTAGGAAGAACGATATCAGGAACTCCGGGCAAGTCTTTCCTGTGCAGCCTGAAACGATAACCTGCCTTGAAAAGGACGCGACGCACAAGCATTTCTGGCTTGGTGTCCTTTCCCCGTATTCCCGACATCATTCGGCTGCGGACCAGTGTATTAACTACATCCGTCACAATCCTCCCCGACGCGCCTCTGGAATATCAATGGAAGGGGCAGAAAATGGCCGGGAGAACATGGCCTCTCGACACTCTGGACGCTTCGCCCATTCAGAGATCATTCTGCCGTTGGCGGTCTCATGAAGCCGATCATTGACCTCCCGAACCCAGATTTCAATCTGCTCAACAAGCTGAGGAGATATACCTTGTCTATTCCAGATCCGCTCGAGATCAAAAGACTCGCCATAGGTTTTTGAGACCAACGCAACAGTGTAAGCAGTAACGTTGGCGAGAAAGGCTGGTACCAATGGCCGCGCCGCCTTATGGACTGCCTTGAAAATTAATGCTTTCGAGACAACAGCCTTGAAATAGGCAACATCAGGAAGGAAAGCCTTCCCTTCAGCTTCCAGTTCAGCCATGCGGGACATGAATCGATCAAAGCACTTCTGTGCGCCAAGACTGACAACTTCAGCTTGGCCATCCCACGCCATGAGGTATTTTGCCAACTCGGTTTTAGTAATTTTCCTCGAGGTTGGCACGGATTCCTTCAGCGCGCGAAGTTTGGCAGGGGTCACTCCCTCTCGGGCAAGAAGAGTGTTGTAACTACCTGCCGCCCTCTCATAGAACCAGCGCCCAGTACCATCGGGGCAGTAGACCGAGAGCGATATCCGCTCAATATCGACATGAAACGGTTTATTGGCAGACAGGTCTGATTGACGCACAGAATTTTGACTATTTGCATATCGAGATATATCGGAAACAAGAGACTCCTCTTTTGAAGGATCCTCCTCTTTCATGACGATGATTTTGGCTGGCACGCGAACCCTACTCAGATCCGTATCTGCATATTTTTTCTTGGCAAAGAAAATTGATGCAGTAGTCTGCCCGCCATTAACGATTTGCATCCCCCGCAACCAAACTATGCCGGGCGAACCATCTGCGGCACGGTCAAGCCGCATTTCATCAGCGACCAATACAATTCCGTTGTTGTATGCCATGAATCTTTCCGGGGCATTCCGGAGGGTATTCTGAAGCCCTGCATTCACGCCCCGGGCCTTCACGCTCAAGAATGAGCGGACATTGGCCTCAAGTAGACGGGAGCCGAACTTCTCATAGACAAATCGAAGCGCCTCACCAGGAATTGCAGTCAGTGCGTAATCATAGTCCCCGGTGTCACCTGGAACAAAGACACAGGGTAGCGGGGACCCGGATACCTCATTGAAGTCAACGACAAGCTCATCACGTGGCTTACCTTCGGAGCGATGCCGAAATAACCGTTCGATGTCCATGACTTCAAGCTTCACGTACTTTCCACCAACGTCTCGGGCTTTGAAGCTCTTCGACTTGGCGATACCGTCCGTGAGCACGTAGACACGGACCTGCTCAAGCCCGTCGTAAATTTCCCGAATCGTCAGCGCAAGGGAATGGACGTCGCTTGACGGATCCAGCTTATCGGCGATGCGCCCTGCTGCACAGAGCTCCAAGAAGCGAACACACTGAGCCGCCGCGGTTTTCACGTCTTGGTCGGGTATCGGCTTCAGGCCTTCGAAACCCTCGTAGAGACTTACAAAAAGGTCAAGCTGGTCGGCCTCTTCAGACATGGCATAGCCACTCAAACGCAGATTGGCATTGCCGACCTTCCCTTGAAAGTGACATACGACCGGCTCGAAGGTCATTCCGACATCAACGAGGTGCTGCATCACTACTTCAGAGAAAACGAGCTCAGCGAAGGGGGACCCGTCGCTCATCTGAACCGCTATCTCGCCCCTGGTCTCAGAGAAAAACTCATCAAGCGTCATCCGTTACTCCTAGTAGTCTCAGAGCCGCGTCGAGATCCGAGAGGAAGTCCCCGGCGTGGTCCAGATTGATTTCATATAGGGCCCGCGTAATACCCATAGGAACGGATCCCGGGGTCAGCCGCGGAAACCCCTCGGACACGGAGAGAATTCGCCTCTCCTTCAGTTCGAACCTACGGGTGTAATGGCTCGAATGACCTTCGTAGTATCCGGAAACCATGAGCCGCTCTCTGAGGAAATTGGCCGCCCCTGGCTCTGCCCAAAGGCGTCGCTCGATATCAGCAACCATTTCTGGAATGGTGAGTCCATCTTCCCCATGCGAAAAACGAACGGCCGCAAGGAAAAGTGGCGACACCACAGAGTCGTCCAACTGTTCAAGGGAGCCTATTTTCACCGGGAAGCCAGCCGAGGACATCGTCGCCTTAACCTCAATCGCTCCGTCTCCCAACAGGAAGTCCTGCGGGGCATCGTCGGGCCCCACCCAGCCACTCAGCACCTCATCAGTAGGAACTCTTGAGTCCAGAAGAGCGGCTAGGAAGGCGAGCTCACCCGCCAGACCTAACTCCGCCTCGAGACTGAGAGAATTCGCACCACGCGACATGAACTGCTGCCAAGCAACTACTCGCCCGATTAAAACCCGCAACAACTTGGCTTCGACAACACCAGTAGCAACGGCATCGTCTATAGCTCCAACCACATCACAAGCCATTGCAGTGAAAAGCTCAGCGCTTCCGTCTGCTTGGCGAGTCAGCGCCAACCTAAGCCCCCCATCATTTGTCGAATCTGCTCTCTCGACCGAAAAGCCTTGCCCCTCAGGTAACTTCTCGGTGCGAGCCAGCCTGGCAGTCGGAAAGTAGAACAATATCGCCTCGGCGTTGGCCGGCGAACGCCTCCCCGCCTGCACTTCGACAGGACCGGCAGAAGGCAAGGAAATTGCCTGCCAACCTGGAGTGGAGTCATGTACAGACAGAGAGGCCCAAGACAGCAGAAACTCTTCACTCGGACGGGCCATATTCTTGCATCCAGTAAAGAAGGTTAACTTCATACTCCACACTGATCGGATTGTCGCTGGAAGGAAACGCGATAGCGAAAGCCATGATTGGCTTGCTCCACCCGGGAACGAGGAGCCGCTCAGGTGTTTTGTCCTTGTAAAAATAGGGAGTGAGTGGGTACAGCAACAGCAACCCGCATTCCACATCGCCTCCGAGCTTTCCACGAGCTTCGCGGATGCCTTTACCACTAGGGAAGTCCGGCAGCTTTACCCGCCCACGCGCCGGATCAGGCTTCCAAGAGGCACGGGTAAGATCTAACGCTTCGCGCCAGGCATCGTCGCCAAGGTCGATACCTTCATCCTTGGGGTCAGTGAGCACACCGATAGCGAAGTTCTTAGGATCAATCCTCTCGATATCGGCAGAGTCCTCGGTCTTGCGAATCGAATAACTCTTCGATGGATCCCCGCCGGGGAAGATATGCGGATCGCCGTCGCCATTGCCGCCGCCGAGCAACGCGATGCTCCACTTCTTCAATTGCCCGGTGTCGACCATCTTGGTGATGAACTCCGACAGCACAGCGGCCTTGGCGCTGGTGGCATTCGGATGAGTCGCATACGCACCAAGAAAGGTGAGCACCTTAGATACGTCTACATTTTTCCAGAGACGGGCACTTGGCCAGGAGTCCGGATCACCATCGCGGCTATATTTCGGTGACTCTTCCCATGGACCAGTTAGCGACCCGATCAAGGCGTCGGTCGCGTCGAGGTTCTGCTGCTGGATTTGGGCATCGCGGTGAAAGAGGATGGTCTGCGGCCGGGTACCGCTGTAAGTCAGCGAAAGCGTCTGCGCGTTACGCATCTTCAAGGGAGAGGTGACGGTGAGCACCTCATGCGACATCACTTTTAGTCCGTACTGCTCCGGCGTCAGCTTAGCCTCAGCCATGAAGTCAAACTCTTCCCGCAGTTCCTCCGATGCGTCGGCAATGTGGCCGAACCACTTCACCAGATCGGAAGACGTGTAAAGGCGACACAAATCAAGGTATCCGGGGCGGTAGCCGAACCAGCGCCCCATTTGCATGAGCGTGTCATACATCTTCGTCGTGCGCACAAAGTAGCTCACACACAACCCTTCCAGCGTCAGGCCTCGGGCAAGCTTGTCGCCGCCAACCGCGATCACCTTAAGTGCCGCACCGGGTGTCGCATAGTCGAGTGCGTCCTTGGCCGTGCCGTTGATAGAGCGAATCTCAATGTCATGTAGCACGTCAGGCAAGATGGCGAGGACCTCGCCCCAGCTCGGCATGGCTGGCGGACGCTCCTCGGCGGGAGAGAGCTCCGCGACTTGGTCTCGGATGGGAAAGAAGTCCTCTTCCCACAGTTTGCGCAACTGACCTAGCAACTCCTCGGCCCCGATGCCGCGGCTGACCCTCTGGCGCATGCGGCGCACGACCTCCTCGATCTGTTCTCGCACATGGTTCTGCACGTCTACGTAGCGAGTGACGTGAACCAGCATGGAGCTGTGCTGATCCCCTTGACCGCGCAATTCTCGAACCGAGCAGGCCAGAACAAAAGCGCATATTGCTTCAAACAGCGAAGGCGGAATAGTTTCTTGCCCTTTATAGGTCGGGACGTGCGTCTTCTTGTGCTTGGGCGGCATCCACCCCGAGTCCCTCTCAGGATCGTAGTGATCCGCAATATTCCGGGAGAGGGGAAGCGCGCCCTTGCGCCCCTCCTTGGTAATCTTGCCAAACATGCGAGCAGGGCCCACATAGTTGGAAGGGGCGGCCAGGTTGATGATGAAAGACCTGGGGAAGAGGTCTGGGCCCTCTTTTGCCGTCACACCCTTGTGATGGATGAAGATGTTGGCGAATGGCGTCGCTGTGTAGCCGACGTAGGCCTTGCGCGTGAAAGCGTGCAACACTTGGCGAATGAGGCTGTTGATGGTCTTGGGCTGATGCTCTTCGTCCGGAGTGCCGTCATCGTTGAACATCTGCTCACCCGTATCGACGGATGCGTTGTCCGCCTCATCGTCGATCATCAGCAACGGGAGCTTGGTCACTAGCTTACGACCATCACTCGCGCTGGTGCTATCAGCCACACGCGTTTGAATCCAATTAAGCAGGGCCGTAAGAACCGTCTTCTGTTTTTTGACGACAAAAAGCCATGGCCGCTCTTCGGGCGAAATGCCGTGAAAGTGTTTGGCGATAGCCTTGCTAAAATCGCCGTTTTCCGCGCGTGTAGTTGCAGAGTTGGTCTTCAAATCTTCGCCGAACTCGGCCACGCCGATGGGCATGCCCGGATCACGATCGATCGTCGTCTCGTAGCCTAGGAAGCTTTCCTCTAGCCGCATCTGGGTCTGGGAACGCAGATTGTTGTGCATGCCCGCTAGCACGATGATGATCTTGTAGCCTGCGTCGGCGGCCTTGCAGATAAGCCCTGAGTAATTGCTGGTCTTGCCGGACTGCACATGTCCCACGACAAGCCCCCGGCGATCCCAGCTGTCTCCCCGCTGAGGGTCTTCCAGCAGACCGAGGATGTCGTCGGTGGCCTCATCAAGTCCTTCGACCACCGTATCGGAGAGCTTGGACTCCAAGAAGTCCCCGTAGCGCCTCCAGTAGTGCCAATCGCGCTTGCGAGCCGCAGTGAGCCAGTCGAAGTGGCCCGCATTGTCTTTAAGCGTGGTCGATTTTCCGATCCAGTGACTGAAGCGCTGGATCAACGTGACGACGGCCTTGCTCTGATCCACGACGTGCGGTGAATCGCCCGCAAACATTGCCGTCGCGAGCTGAACCTTCTCGGCAATGAAGGTCGGAGTAATCTTGGATTTGTCCTTCTCAGCCTTTACCAACCGCTGCGCGGTGGCTATAACATTTTCCAGCAGTTCAGCTTGCGCTACTGCCTCTTCCGCTGAGGTCATTGGCTCTCCCCTAATTTGGCGATCAGCGTTGGGTAATTTTGAAATGGTTCCGTCCTGAGCATCGACCTGCGAGCCTCTTCGATGCTTAAGCCCTTGCGCTCGATCAAGTCATTGAACAGTACGCTTGCGACCTCGATCACGGCAGCGTTAGGCTCACCCTCAAAGCCGGTTCGTGGTGTGTCTTTATTCTCGGCCGTATCGAGCCATATCCGCTGGACAGGTACCGTTTCTTCGACGACTCGCAGCATTGCCCGGACAAGGTCAGCTTTGCCGCCAACCGCTTCAATTACCGCAGCCACTGCCGGATGCCCCTCATCGATGCGGTAGCGCACACCGCTTTTGAACCGCTCAACACGCCATGCTTGTAGCTCGATCTTGAGACCGCCCGGACCGGGTATTGGCGTGCCACGAAAGGCAAAGACCCTTCTAGCTCTTTCTCTAGTGTCCTCAGCCAACCTGGTGAGCCATGGGCGTACTGTTACGGGCGGCCGTGCGGTTGACTTTTTGACATCAATTTTCCAAGTGGCGTCAGCAGTATTGGGGATATCCAACCTGATTCTGGCGAGCCGCTGAGGTTCCTCTCTGTTCCATGAGCGCCCCTGCCCAAGCCCAAGCCACCCCCCTGCCAGAAGCAAACGGCGGTTCCGGTATACGTAAAAGCCCTGCTGGGATACCCACCCTTCCGGCCCCCCTGCCTTACGGTACTCCTCTTCAGAAATCCGATCTTTGTGTGGCAGGACATGGCACTGCACCTCAACGAGACCGGACGGCGTGAGAGTTTGAGCGACAGGTGATTGCCACGGCTTAGCGGGGTGGCCTGTCATGAAGGGATCCCAAGGGCTCACCAATCTGTCGTTGATGAACAGCCGAAAAATCGGGTTTGGCCCTTCCAGCAATCGATGGAAGACCATTGCCAAACGTAGTTCTACGTCGTCGACCAAGTCCGCAAAGTGGTCGAGATCATAGCCGGGTGTAACAATGCGATCCAATCGTTCCCAGAGGACGATCGTTCCATGGCAGAGGGTCTCGATTGGCTCAACGAACGCATCGGAACCAAAGGCCGGCCCCTCAAACATCTTCCAACCACCGTCCTGCGATGCCGCAATGGCATCGAGATCCCAACGCAAACAGGAAACGGGGCCATCCATACTTCTGGATGCGACAGTAAGACAGCGGCATTGAGAGAAGGAGGCAGTTTTCAAGCCCATCCCGAAACGACCGAGATCAGTGGGTGCGCGCTCGTCAAGAGGACTCTTGGCACCAAGAGTCATGGCAGTCTCCAGTTCGGAGTCGTCCATTCCACGGCCGTTGTCCAGGATGGATATCCGGCTTTCCTGCCCATCCCATTCAAATTTCACACGAACCACTGTTGCCCCAGCTGACACGCTGTTATCAATCAGATCTGCCAAAGCAGCTGCTGTCGAGTAACCGAGGCCACGCAGGGCTTCCAGCATCGCCCCTGCTCGTGGCGGAGCAAATCGGGTTCTCACGTTCATTTGACGTAGGTATTTCCTAAATGAGGGGTGAATCCGGCATTCATGAGTTTCCGGGCAATACTGCGAATAGCGGCATCTGACCCTGCCGAGAACGACACTCGGATCTGTCCGCCATGGGGACGAGCGTCCTCTACCGTAAGCCCCAACATTCGAGCCTCTTCGAGAAGCTCGGAAAGCAGCTCATATTGACGCTCGGACACTGTCTCAGCGCTTCTCGCCGGTACGGGCTGCTCGCACGATTGGAAAACATTCTTCAGCGGATCAGCGAGCTGTTGATCACACGTCACCTCTCGAGCATGCATATCTTCGGACGATTGTGGCATTTCCGCTGAGGAGAACGGGGGTGCGGGGGGACGCTTCCACTCAAATTGATCGCCCATGTACAGGGCAAGCTTTTCTTTCCTTGCAGGGGTGGATAATTTGCCCAAGGCTTTTGATTCTATTTGTCGAATTCGTTCGCGAGTAAC
This sequence comes from Pseudomonas sp. LPB0260, assembly GCF_013388395.1. Classification (NCBI taxonomy): domain Bacteria; kingdom Pseudomonadati; phylum Pseudomonadota; class Gammaproteobacteria; order Pseudomonadales; family Pseudomonadaceae; genus Pseudomonas; species Pseudomonas sp. LPB0260. Next base: position 3,670,485 of record NZ_CP058247.1, read on the forward strand.
ATTGAATCGAAGCCCCACCTCCTCCAAAGTCATGGGTTCCTCGCCCCCAAGACCAAAGCGAAGCTTTATTACCTCAGCGGCACGCTCATCAAGGCTACCAATAACTTTGAGAATGAGCTCCCGAAGAGAGTCCTCCTCAACTGCAGGAGCAGGATCTGAAGTCTCAAACTCCAGCAAGTTGTCTATACGAGGAAGTCCAGCATCTCTGCTGACCTCATCCAAGGAGACGACATCATCAAAAGCTGCCAAGAAAAATCTGACTTTATCGATGGGTATCCCCATCCGACGCGATGTCTCGATTTCTGTTTCAGGGCGACCTGTCTTGTTTTCATATAGCGCCCTCTGGCGCAGGATAGGCAAGGCGTCTTTGTGAACGTGCACCGGAACACGAATGATCCTAGCCTTGTTGTCTATTGCGCGAGATATCTGCTGACGGATCCACCACATTGCATAAGTGGAAAATCTAAATCCCTTTCGCCAGTCAAAGCGCTCAACGGCCTTGATCAGACCGATATTCCCCTCCTGCACCAGATCATCGAAGGGAAGCTCAGACCACATATATTTCCTGGCAGTGGAGTACACCAAGCGCAGGTTAGCGAGGATCATCCGCTCCCTTGCACCGACCTGGCGCCGAACTGCAGATACGAAAGTCTCGCCCGTCGGATCGACTGCTTTACGTGCAAGCTCTAACAGGAAGCCTCTTGAAAGGCACGCAGCTGCAAGTGCTGAACGCACTCGGACTTGATCTCCGCCCGCAGATCTTGCTGCTGAGATTGCGGAGAGGAAAGCTGCCCCCCTTGGATCAGAGGCTACTTCTTCATCTTTTTCAGCATCGTCCTCAATTGCCGCTGACCCAATGCTCTCCTCATCTCCCTCACCGGGCGCAATCTCGGAACTAAATGTTCCATAATCAGCTTCTCCGCGAGCAACCCTATCAGCAGCCTCGAAAACCATAGAAAGGCCCGCTGGCCAGCCAGAAAGAGCATCCAGCGCCTGAGCACCGGCCTCCTCCATCTCACGTCCCAAAGAAATTTCTTCTTCGGCCCGAAGCAGGTCAGCTTTTAGCCCTTTGACGTAGTATCGCAAAGGGTCGTTGCGACCTGACGCCAAGTCCTCCGCAAACTCCAAGGCATCAACTAATAACAGCTCCTCTTCGGCCGTTGGCTCAGTCAGATCCAGCTGATAAGCCCACGACCCGGACTCGTCGATCACCACACCTAGATCGCCCAAAACAAAGGCCAGCAATCGCTCAGACTCTTCGTTACGACAGTCGTCAGCGCCTCGACAGACCTCGATAAGATCGGCTTCGGATACAGCCCCCTCACGCAACGCCCGGAGTAGCAAACCACGGACGCCGTCGCCCTCGTCATGCGCCAACGGAAGCGCCCTGACGGGGAGGAACAGGTCAATGTCGTCCCATTCCACATCAGTATCGATAGCTTTGTGCCGACCGATCACTTCCTGAAGTGCACTGGTTCCCTTGGCAACGGTATCGTCACCCTTCGGAGCAACCGCCTCCGGCTCCGCTAACCAGTCGCTTTCAAATCCAGACTCAAGAGGTTCGTCGTCAATATCGATGAGGTTTGACAGCCTTCCCATAACGACGGGTAAAGCTTGTATAACGGTGAGCGACTCCTCCACATTCAGAAAAGTCCCTTCACCAGAGGTAGAGGGTCTAGGAATGAAACGGCCATCAACCTCAGCTACTTTTCTGAGCTGAGCTTCCATACAGACCGGCTCATCCTCCGCTTTGCAGGAATCAAATTCTCTAGAGTGGGAGGCCTGAGCGGTATCTGCCTTTGTGGCATTGGCCCAGGTTGACTCACTCGGCGGGGACGAAGCTTCTCCGGGCACCTCGCTCTCTTTTATCGGGTCCAGAAGATCCAGAGCATTTCGCAGCAGAGCGATACATTCAGAACATCCACCCTTCTCCGCGTAGGCCAGGGTGCTCACCCCTTGAGAGTCGAGCAGTTCCGGATTTGCTCCAGCAGTCAGAAGAAGCCGCACAACACCCTTTTTTCTTCTTGCGGCGGCAAGCATCAGAGGAGTGGCGCCTGCGTTGTCCCGGGCGTTTAGATCATCGCCCCTAGCGATATGGAGCTTGACGGCAACCTCAACGCCAGCAATCGACGCCATACGGAGTAAAGGGTTCATAGTCACGACCGTGCCACCCTCATACGCGCGCGCCCGCAACAATAGCTTGGGAAATGGATTTGCTGCATTCGACTATTTTCAGGAGTGACTCCTTGTCCATGGTCCAGTCCCAAAACGGCATGAAAGGTCGTACTCACCCTCACGGGTAAACGTGCTCAGGCCAAACAAGGGCGACACTAAATCGACGCGCCCTGTCGGGAGGTGAAGCGGGTTAGCGACCCTCCATGATGATACTGAGGTCACAATATCCACCGGTCTTATTCGGGTAAAGCCTGAGAGGCGGCTGCCCAGTGTTTTTTCTACATCTGTTCATATTTCAACCAGCGACTCAGGCAGCTTGTACTTCGCGGTGCCGCCAGCCGCAGTGACGCAGACAATCGCCCGACTTGCTCGCAAAGAAAACCGCCTGACGATGGGAACTGATGTTGGGCTGCCCATTCTTGACCACCACATCCAACGGGCAACCTGAAAGATATGTCGCGTGACTGGACACACCAATAGTGGGCGTTCATACAGGTCAAGTTTTCAGGCGGATTGTCCGCCCGGCAGACAGTACAATCCGCCTCGAAATGACTTCGGCGAGCTTAAAGTTTTCGAGCAGATGGAAGGGCAATGAAACGCAAGCAATCAATCGAGTCCGTGCGCTGGGACCTGGCCCTGCGCTATCGCCTGATCGAGACCGTGGCCTGGTGGGAGGGCCGCCTGACCACCAATCACCTGATGCAGAGCTTCGGGATCAGCCGACAGCAGGCCTCGAAGGACATCAACACCTACATCAGCGAGCATGCGCCTGAAAACCTGACATACGACAAACACCTCAAGGGCTATGTGCCGGCAGAATCGTTCAAGCCGCTGTTCATCGACGACAGCGCCAGCGCCTATCTGCACCTGCTCAACCAGAACCAGGACCGCGCCCCGCATATCGAGGGTTTGGCCCTGGCCTATGCCCACACCGAGGTGCTGCAGGTGCCCGACCGCACGGTGCGCGCCGAAGTATTACGGCCGCTGCTGAAGGCCTGCCGCGAGGGGCTGCGCCTGGAGTGCGAGTATGTGTCTTTCACCACCCCGGACGGCGAGACCCGCCTCATCGCCCCACATACCCTGGTCTACACCGGCATGCGCTGGCACGTGCGCGCCTACTGCGAGCGCAACCGCGAGTATCGCGACTTCGTACTGAGCCGCTTTCGCGGCGTGCCAGATGTGCTGGACGATGCGTCCGAGCATGGCCGCGACGGCGATGGGGGCTGGAACACCGCCGTGCAGGTGATCATCGTGCCCGACTCACGGCTGACAGCCGAACAGCAGGCCATCATCGAGTGCGATTACGGCATGCAGGACGGCAGGCTGGTGATCGACACCCACGGCGCACTGGTGCAGTACGTGCTGCAGCGCTACCAGATCGACCCGAACAAGGTGCACACCAAAGCCACCGCGCAACAGATCGTGGTGGCGAACCTGGATGATCTGAAGCAATGGCTTTATCAGTAAGGATCCGAGATGGCGACAAACCCGGTGCTCATCACCCTGCACATTCAACTTGAACCCCTGCAACTCGACCCGCCCATCTGGCGGCGCATCAGAGTCAGCGGCGACTGCACGCTGCGCAAACTGCATCACTTCATCCAAGCCGCCATGGGCTGGAGCAGCAGCCACCTGCACGAGTTCAGCCTGGGCGAGCAGCGCTTCATGCCGCCGGACCTGGAGTTCCCCGAGCCCGACGTGCTGGACGACCGCAAACACAAGCTGCGCCGCCTGCTGCAGGCCGGTGATCGGCTGCGCTACCTCTATGACTTTGGCGATAACTGGCAACATGTGATCGCCGTAGAAACCGTCGAGTCGGCAGAAGTGGAAGGCACCTGGTGCGAGGTCCTGGACGGTGCCCGCGCCTGCCCACCCGAGGATGTCGGCGGCGTGCCCGGGTATCTAGATTTTCTGGAGTCGATCAGCCAGCGCCCACTGGACGAGGACGGCCACGAGGCCCTGGAATGGGCGGGCGGAAGCTTCGATGCCGCCCTATTCGATCGCCGCGCGGCCAACGCCGCGGTGCAGCGCATCTGCAATAACCTGTGGGGCTGAGCTTACTGCTCGCCCCCGTAGGCCACACGGGCCAGCCCGGCAAACAGGGGTAGCAGGGCCACGCTCTATACTCACAATGCCAAAGTGCGCGAGAAGGGGAAAAACATTTGCAATAGTTCTAGATCCAAAGCTGCCGCCACCCTTTTTACGAATTGCAAAGAATGCTCACCTCCGTTCGTTTAATTATTCTCGCACCTCATAGCCTTAAGGCATTCCCTTTCGGCGTTTGCGAAAAGGACCATCTCCAGTTCATATAGCTTATAGCCCGGCAAAACCGTTAAGCACCGCTCCAGTACATTGAGATACACGCCGTACGTATCATCACGACTGACACGCCTCCAGCCTGCTCCCACAAGTGATCTGACTTTAAATGGCTCTTGGTATACAAAGCCTGCCTTCTTGCCAGCATGACCAACTATATTGTTTCTCCCGCTTACATAATTGAAAGCAACACCTGACGAAGTACCAAAATTCCACTGCACCGCATTTAGACACGCCGCAACCCTAGCATCATATATCGCATACTTATCCATATTAGCGATAGAATATAACTTCGAGTAGCTTGCCACGCCCTTTAGCGGCATCGCAGGGCTTTCCTTTCCCAACTCATCAACATACGACCTTAATGTCTCTTCCTTGTTTGCACGCACTCCTCCCCAGTCGACCACTACTTCCTTAGACAACTCATATCTGGCCTGAGCGTCCGACTCCAACCATCGCCTATTAAAATAACACTTCAACTCAACATTCGGACCATAACCTCTTTTACCCGAATAAGGAAACCCTGCTATTTTTTTCGGAATCTTCCACGAATAGACACTTCCAAGCCTTGGAACCTCACTCTTAAAATATTCAACCAAGATGCTAATACAGTCATCCATAGACACCCTCTGCCAGCTTGTAAGTTTATAGCGAGCCTTATCTTCATCGCTTGTAGAACGAGCAAAAATTCTAATATAAAAATAACGCTGCTGGTCTCGGGTCACCGGGACGAGGCGTGTATCCTTATAGCTCTGTCACCCTGCCTCAACACACAAAATGATCATGGTTTTCTCTAGAGGCGTCCCCAGCACGACGCAGCTAGGCCGATTACTCAACCCAGTCTCATGCAAGGCCTTGACGCACTCTAGCGGTCTCATCTAGCCAGAAACCACCTAACCGCGTCGAGCTCTCGCCATAGCTCATATTTGTCTGGAAGTACTCCGCTAGCCGTTCTGCTGCTAGGCAATCCCCCCGCAGAGCCACATGCTGAAGCCAATACAGCGCAGTCGGCTCATCATGAGTTGGGAGGTCACCCCTGAGCAAGTAGCAGCCCAGTTCGTACCCAGCGTCAGGATCGCCGTCCTCAGCGCCTTTGCGAAACCATTCAGCTATCAACTGAGGGTTAACGGACTCATGCTCCGACAGTTCTAGATACAGTGACCCGAGCATTCTTGCCGCCGGAATGATTCCTTGGCTGTACGCTTGTTGGTAGTAATCAGCGGCAAGATTCAGGTCCACAGGGACGCCTTTCCCGTAGTAGTGCTGTTCTGCGAGATTGAACAAAGCTTCGGAGCATCCAGACGCTGCTGCCAGCCTAAAAAGACGGCGGGCCAGTGAATGGTCAGTGGGCAGCATCCGCCCGTTGAGCCAGAGCCATCCCAGGTCATTCATGCCTTCGTAATCACCCTCAAGGGCCTCTGCTCGAAGAAGGCGATAACGCTGAAGGAACTCGTCAATTTCTACCACACGCCGCAATGGGGAACGATGACTGATCTGGCGAAACATCTCGCCGAACGGCATAAAGCCTAGGGGCTCAATCTCGTTCGCCCGCAATGAGGGCATTCCGACACCTGCGTAGAGGCTCCTAAGCTCCGCCATCGGCTCTAATTCGAGGTCTTCAACGGGTGGTAACAGCGCTTCCAAAACATTGATCACACTTGGCGATTCGGACATCCTGCTCCCTCTCGACTATCCGCATGGTTACGCTTGGCAAGCCGCTAATGCGTCGCCTGATTCGAGATCTATCCTTCCACGGAGCGGCGACAACACCTGTCGTTAAGGACCAAATGAAATGCCGAGCAACGCTGACCAACCTAGGGCCATGACTACCCTGGAGCGACGGAACCTCGTCTTGGAACTGGTTCCGTATGCCGGTAAAGGGACAATCACACAAAGTGAGGTGCATCAGAGGGTATTGAAACTCCTGCCTGGAGGCACCTTCAGTGAGCGCACCATCGAGCGAGATCTCAAAGCATTCAGTGAGTCAGGCAAGATCGAAAATGTTGGACGGGCCGACGATGGTTCCTATCAGTGGCAACGGATAGATGAGGCTCCGTCGAGTGCCCCGAAGGACGGACGACTTAAATCGGCCAAAGTCGCGCTGGGCATGGTCATGCTGATTGAACATGCCAGCCACCTGATCCATGGTGCCGCCCTGAAGGACCTGCAGGAACACTACCGGCAGTCCAAACAACTGTTGAGCAAGCTCCACCCCCTGGAAGGCCGCTGGCTGAACAAGGTAGTCACTGGTACGCAACACCTACAACTGTTATCCGCGCCAATTAACGAACGCTTCCTGCACGAAATCCAGCGCGCCTTGATCGAAGGCTATCAACTGGAAATTCGCTATTACTCAAGGCGCAGTCGGGCGGAGAAAACCAAGGTCATCAGTCCACTGGGGTTGTCCTACCAGGACTCCAGCATCTATGTGGTGTGCTTGGAGGAAAATGCGCCTGAGGTGCGTACCCTCCCCCTGCATCGTTTCCGTGCGATCAAACCCCTTGAGGCCCGGCAGGTCAGAGAACCTAGCAATTTTGACCTGCGCCAACATGTCCAGCGAATCTTGGTCGAGGATCAACCCGTCCAGCTCAAACTACGGATTAGCCCCAACTTGCGTGATCGACTAGACGAGACTGAAACGCCCCTTTCCAGACAGCAGCGCCTGACTCTTCAGGCAGACGGCTGGTGGCTTCTCGAATGCCAAATGGAGTACACCCAGGGGCTGAAGTGGTGGGTACTGAGTCATGGCGCCACGGTTGAGGTGCTAGAGCCACCTTCACTGCGCCAATTCATCGCCGACACGGCTCGTGAGATGGCCGGTTTCTACGCGGAACTCAAGCCAGCAGCGACATAACCTGTCGCACCGAAGATTCACGCTGCACTCTCAACACATCGGGAGTGCAAAAGCTCATGAATACCTACTCGGCTTTCCTGCAGCGCGTTGTGCCTGGGGCCGGCCCACAGGCCAATTTCACCATTACCGTTCGGGCAGTGACGTCAGCGATGGCCAAGGCCACTGCCGAAGCGCAATACCCTGGCTACAAGTGCATCAATGCGCCCACCCAGGTTCGCTGATACGGGAGCGATGTATGGATACCAAATTCAGCAAGCTACGCCTGCGACAGACGGCCCGCCCCGACGACTACCTGTACGCAATGATTGAAAGCGGTGAGCTTTTTAGCCGCGGCCATCAGCACGAGGGGTTCCAGCACCCTGGCTTTCTTCAGGAGTACATGCCGCCTCTGGATATAGGGATAATCGCCGCGACTCGCGAAGTGGCTCGAGCTTGGGAGCAGCGAATACTGGCGAGTCATGAACCCCCGAGTCGGCCAGTAGGCAGCGATTTCGAGAGCATCACACTGCATACACTCGGCTGGGCTGACCCTACCCCTGCAGGTGTGAACTTTCATGAGGTCCACGTCTTAGACGCTGGCCATATTCCAGTGGATCGGCTTGAAGCATTGCGTCCGCAGACTGAGCTCTTCAGCCTTCACTATCTAGGAGGGCAGCCCGCACATAGCCACATGAACCTGCGTAGCTACATATGGCCTGACGAAGTGGAACTACCCGGCCGTTTCTTAGCGAGCCTGTTTGCCACTCTGGATAAGCCCGATGCGATGAGCCTGGATTGGGCAGCATACGCCAGCTTGCCTTTTGTCCATGGGCGGTGGCTGGTCTTTCACGGCGAGGAGCCCCTTGCCGAAGCAGTCATGATTAGTCTGCGAACGCCAATGCTCCCTGACCCAGCAATGCCTATACGAAGCGCCCTCTTGCTCATCGAGTACGATGAATCTCTTACCTTTGGCGAATATGCCGATGTCAATGATGCGCTGACGACCCAGCTACCCCAAGACACCCGAGTTGATATCTCGCTCCGGCATGTGCCAGGCCTACACGCCAGCAGGTACTGGCTTCTGCTAAGCGACGAGCAGACCAAACAGGAGCCCGGCTAACGCCGCCTGCTCCAGGCACCGATGCTTTAACCCTCAGCCAAGAATGCGAAACAGGGGGCATCACATGCGGATACGTGACGGAAAACCACTTCTAGAATGGCTATCTCACCGGCCGATGGGCTCGAGTCAAGGAAAAAGCCAACAGCCTGCGACTGTTGTTGAAACGCCCGCCTCGCCGCTGGATAAGGAAAGCGGGGTACTGACCGCAGCAGAGCAAAGGTGCCTCGGTGACTGGCTGAAGAGGCTCGACGATCGGAAGTGCGCCCCTACTGCGGTCGATAGCAACCCGGATTGGCTTGTGAACTAGCCGCGTATCGTGCGGCACAAGATCGAGCTAGTTACACAGCAGCCCCCATGACAGAGCCAGCCAAGCCGACTCAATAGGTCAGTGCAGTGCAGATCGCCTATTCCCTGAGGCTGGGCCTACTGTGCCCCACCGTAGGTCAGTCGCGCCAAGCACAGCAGAAAGGGCAGCAATGCGGCCAGCACAACGAAATCAATCAGCGTGTTCATCATCAACATGACCAACCTCATTCAATAGTGACGGTGCAGACACATTAGTTTCTCGGCGAGGCGCGGTCGATCTGTAAGCTTTTCGCATGTAAAGAAACCGAACAGACCTATTCCGCTCATGACCGAACCGGACGAATGCCGCTTGTAGGCAGCCTGGCTGGACCATTACTGTATATGCATACAGTTTTGAGTTCAGCCCCATGAGCAATGCCGTTTTACTCGGTTCCATCCTGCAAGCATCAGCACCACTCGCACTGTTCGATGTCCATGTGCCAGCGGGCTTCCCCAGCCCCGCCCTAGACCACATGGACCAGAAAATCTCCCTGGATACCCTGCTGGATGTGGCAGCACCGCACACCTACATCGTCCGCGTATCCGGGGATAGCATGCAGGGCGCAGGGATCTTCGACGCCGACCTGCTGATCGTCAGTCGCGCGCTGCCTGCCAGGCCTGGCGATGTGGTGGTGGCCAGCCTAAACGGCGAAGTCTTCGTGAAGCGTTTTTGCCGGGAGAGCGAGCAGCTGATCCTGCGCTCGGAGAACCCACGCTATGCCCCGCGTTACATCCTCGAAGGCGATGAGCTGCTGATCTGGGGCGTGGTGACGCACAGCATTCGCGGGCACCGCCAGCATGGCTGAGCCCGCCTTCGCCCTGATCGACTGCAACAGCTTCTACGCCAGCTGCGAGCGGGTGTTTCGTCCCGACTTGTTGCGTACGCCCATCGTGGTGTTGAGCAACAACGATGGCTGCGTGATCGCCCGCTCGGCCGATGCCAAGCCGTTCGTGAAGATGGGCGCCCTCTTCCATGAGATTCGTAATGACCTCAAGCGCCATGGAATCGTTGCCTTCAGCAGCAACTACGCGTTGTACGGCGACATGAGCGAACGGGTGATGGCCATCCTAGAGTCGCGCTTTCCAGCGGTGGAGGTCTACAGCATCGATGAAGCCTTTGCCGACGTCAGCGGCCTTACCGAACAAGCCGAGCCCCTGGCTCGGTCGGTCCGCGCGGAGGTTCAGCAGAAAACTGGTATCCCGGTAGGCATCGGCATTGCCGGCACCAAGACGTTAGCCAAGCTGGCCAATCACGCCGCCAAGCGCTGGCAGGCGCAAACCGGTGGGGTGGTCGATATCCGCGACCCCAGCAGACGCGACAAATTGCTCAAGGCACTGCCGGTAGCGGAGGTCTGGGGCATCGGTAGGCGTATGCAGGCTCATCTGGAGGCCATGCAGGTCAAGAGCGCTTGGGATCTGGCACAGACGGACGCGTGGACGCTGCGTAAGCGATTCAGCGTGGTGGTTGAGAAAACCTCCCGCGAACTACGCGGCATCCCTTGTCTTGACCTAGAAGATTGCGCCCCGCCGAAGCAAGAGATCTGCTCCAGCCGCTCATTCGGCAAGCGCCTGCGCGAACTCCCTCCCATTCAGGAGGCTGTTGCCGCCTACGCGACGAGGGCCGCAGAAAAGCTGCGCAACCAGCACTCGGTTTGTCAGCAGATCAGAGTCAGCCTGCGCACCGGACTGTTCAACCCGGACGAAGCCAAATACGCCAACGGCATACTCTGCCAACTGCCCTACCCGACCGATGACACGCGCCTGATCATCCAGGCAGCACAGGACGGTATCGCTCGGCTTTACCGTCCTGGATTCGCCTACGCCAAAGCACAGGTACTGCTACTGGGCCTATGCCAACGCAATGAATACACCACTGACCTGTTCACCCCCGAACAGCCGATACGCGTCGACCAGCTCATGTCCGTATTGGATCAAATCAATGGCAAGTGGGGACGCGGCACGCTGCGCCCAGCCCGGCTGAAGGCCGATCCAGACTGGGGTATGCGCCGGGAAATGCTCAGCCCTGCTTACACCACCAAGCTTGGGGAGCTGTGGACGGTGTCGGCTAGCTAGACCAGTACGGCATTAGTCAGCAGAGCTGTTTAAATGCATGCCCCGTCTATCAAGCCCTGCGGTTAACTCAACCCAGGCAGAGCAGCGCGCTGACGTTAGACCTGCCCCATACGAAAGGCCCTGGCACCTGCAGGCTTAAAACGGAGATGCTGGCCGTCTTTTGCAAGGTAGTGCATCGCCTTGATGACCTTGCTGCGGACCGAGTCATCAGCACGCTTGACGGTCCCGATGCCGAGCTCATCACCGTAGCTGTCCTTCTCATCGTTGCAGCTGAAGAAATAGCCGGCCCCACGCGTGACCTGCTCCACCCACAGCTCACCAATCTGTCTCGCCTTGTTGCAGTCGCAGCGCACCTCAGCGCCGTTGAAGAAGAACGCAGCATGAATGTGGAAGCCCTTGTCCTCGCCCTGCTCGACCGAACAGACATAACCTGTGGCGTCCCTGAAGACTGGATGCCGTTCACGTGCCTCGATCAGCTGATCCAAATCCTCAAACACATGCTCAACCCGCAGCCGCCCACGTGCAGCCGCCCGATAGTGGAAATCGACCCGAACCACAACCGTCCGGGAGTAGCGATTCAGCACCCAGTTCACGTACTTGGTAATCGTGGCCTGCTTCTGCTTAGCCTCGTAACGACGATCGCCAGCCTTACGCCGGTACTTCTTACTGCAAATCAGCTGACGAATACGATCCACCAATAAGTTCATGGTCTCGTGGCTGCTCAGATAGCGCGTACCGCTGTCATTGAGGCAGGTCAGCCCCACAGGACTGCGCTCCAGGCCGATGTCCTGACAGGCTTCCTTGAAAGCCTGCAGATCCTCGCTGTAGGCATAGCAGTAGCGGTCATCGAAGACATCCAGCAACTGCTGGATGGACTGGAAGTGCCTGCTAAGCCGGGTCTCCCGTATCCGCTGGTCACCGGATCGCGTGTGGGTGATATCGAAGGCTGGCTTGTCCGTCCGCGCGATTGCCCGTACGAGCTGCTCGATCCTGATGGAGGCTCCGGACTGGGAGAGATTGGTCTGGGTGAAGGTGTTGCGAGGGCTCATGGTCGGTACCTGGTGTGGTTGATTCATACCAGATACCGGTTGGATATTTTTTTACTGCTCGACTGCCATGCACTTGTCTATGGTCATGCATGACGTGACGGGTAGTGAGTATGTTTAATGTCTATTTTTCTATATAACTTAATCCAGCCCGGATACCGGCACCAATTCCCGCGCAGGCTGAGCAATCGGGCGTTCAGTACCAAGTAAGGAAGGCGATAGGTCAAAAGCAATTTCGTGGGAGTTAGCTGAGCCCTCAACCCGCCAAAGTATGTGCCGATGTAGCACGGCATAGCAGCATAATGGCCAGGAACTCCCGACCATTATGCTCGCGAACTTAGATGGCGGAGGCTTGCTTAACGGGGTTGTATTGAATCATACAGCGCCCTCCTGCAAATCACGCTCTTCAATCTTGGCCAGGATCCAATCGTGCACCTCACTTTCGACCCAACCCACGCATCGCTCTCCCAGCGGCACTGGCTTGGGGAAAGTCCCTTCAAGGATGTACTTATAGATGGTCGACCGAGCCAGACCGGTCGATTCGATGACTTCTTTCAGACGGATGATCCTCATGAACGGGCTCCTGTAGTTCGTTCAGAGGATTGGCGGAGCTTGTAGAAAAATACGTTCCATGACCACACAATGCCTGCGCTCAGGCTGGGCATCATTTAAACCTCCAACCGTGCAGCACAACTTTCCCACTGCTTAACACGAACTAGACGCCATTCGATAGCCCCCTCGGTACAACTTCAGCGATAGTCAATCCAAGGTGAAGCAGTGGTGGTAGGGATTGGAAACCCAAGAAGTCGACATACATCTACTGCTGGCAACAATGTAACTGGAGCGAGGTCAACTTCATGTTTTATCTCGAAAGAACAACTAATCTACTGCAGCAAGTGTCTGATAGCACGGCTCAATACCCCTTACGCCAATGACATCGCCACATCCTGAACCGGCACGGAAACGAAATGGGCCACACATGCTAGGCGACCGGGAAATGGCCCCACATGCACCCATCTACTGAACGCCTCTAGAAATTTATACTCTTGAGCAGATCATGATTCCTTGATAAATTGGAACAAACATACCCACACCTCCTTTAAAGCCTGGAACGTTTAACAAAATTGATTCCTAGAATACCTATATATCCACCATAGATCCCAGATAGGATTTCTCTAGAAATCCATTAGAAGCGTCTTATAATTCATCTAGAATTGATAGCTACCAACTATCGATTAACTTATCATTATAGAGTTTATCAATGGTATTAACTGAGATTGATTACCCAGACGAACTGGGACAACTACTCAAAGAGCATCAAAAGGTAAATCGCCATGACGTGTGGTTATGGCTCTACTTATATTACAGAGAGCAAGTAAACCTTGACCCCACTACATGTAACGGCCTCACCATGCGGGAAGAGATCGCTCACCACCTGAAAACCAGGACTCGTACAATTGAGCGCCTTGCCTTAGAGAAAGACCGCTATTTAGTTAGTTACCGTCACATAAGCTGGATTGAAAAGAGGAGTACTCGACAGTACGAGTGGCTACTTCCTAGGATTGAAGAGATCACCGACTTGAAACCAGGTCGAGGTCTACCGAGGGGACTGGCACATCTCACAGGCCAGACCCACCTAATTGCCATGCTTGACTTATGGGATTTAGATAGCACGGATAAAGCAAACAAAATCGCACAACTTCACAACGATTGGCTCAGACACAAGGAACAAGACAGTGCCTTTGACTGGTTCGCAGACAAAAAGGAAGGAACGAAACGCTGCGTTTGCGCCTGGGAATGGTTGAAGAAAAACAAACCGATCTTAGCCCGGGTGCCGCTGCATTTCAGCGATTACGAAGGGCTGCTCATATACTTCGACAGAGCAGATTTTGGCCCAAATGAGCAGAAAGCTATTATCCAGCAAATCAAGAAGCGCTGGAACCGCCAGCAGTTTGACGAGCGAGCATTAGACAAAAAGCAGTTCAACGTCATGCTATCGATAACGGCAATCGACTTGCTAAAAAATTTAGCTGACACTCACAACCTGAAACGGGCTCAAGTTTTGGAGCGCCTGATAACGATGGAATCTGAAAGCGGCATCTATCTAGATGATGGATGACAATCGACAGATGCCCCCATTTAGGGATGGCCTGAATTGGCGCGGTATTTCTGGCCGACTTCCGCCTCCGCCGACTGTAAAAGCAGGTAACTCGATCAAAATCTCCCAGCTTTTCCACACACTCAGGTGTTCTGGGGCGGACGAGAGCAGCTCGCAGCGGCCATTTGCCGAATTACAGGCACGCCTCTCCCGCATGCGCCAGCAAACGTCGCCGCGTCATCCTTAGGCTCGACAGAGCTAACAGCGTCACCAGTTGCGCGGTGTTATGAGCCAACACACGGAATCGCCCCTTGAATTAGGCAAACTGGCGCTTGATCACCTAAGACGAGTGATCGCCATGGCATAGGTCTGGACTCTAGGCGTCTCAAGCTTGCGAATCGGCTCGCACAATGCGCTGCGCTTTCCATTCGTCTTGTAGGTGCTGCTCCGGGCGGCAGCCCCCCCCAGATGACCTCATACCTCAACGCCATCGATCCAGCCAAAGTGTGGACTAGGGTGTGGACTGAGGAAGCCCAGAAACAAAAAAGCCCCGATTCACGGGGCCTTGATGCTCTTATTTGGCGGAAGCGGTGAGATTCGAACTCACGGAAGAGTTTCCCCTTCGACGGTTTTCAAGACCGTTGCATTCAACCGCTCTGCCACGCTTCCGGCTTCTCGCGGGCGGCAATCTTACCCGAACGCAACACACTGTCAAACTCTCTGGGTTGGCACCGTCAAATGCTCTGTTATGATCCATCTCAACGCTGTTCACGGATCCCCTAGCCATTGAAGGAGTGTCGCCATGCGCGAACAAGATTACGCACTCAGCCACTCACAGGTTGAGCAACAAGAAGTCAGCCGCGTGCTGCGCAACACGTACGGCCTGCTGGCCATCACCCTGGCCTTCAGCGGCCTGGTCGCTTTTTTCGCCCAGCGCGCCAACGCCCCTTACCCGAACATTTTCGTGGTGCTGATCGGCTTCTACGGCCTGTTCTTCCTCACCGCGAAGCTGCGTAATTCGCCCTGGGGCCTGGTGTCCACCCTCGCCCTGACCGGTTTCATGGGCTACACCCTGGGGCCGATCCTCAACCGCTACCTGGGCATGGCCAACGGTGCGGAAGTGGTCAGCTCGGCGTTCTCCATGACCGCGCTGGTGTTCTGTGGCCTGTCCGCCTACGTACTGACCACGCGTAAGGACATGAGCTTCCTCAGCGGCTTCATCACCGCTGGATTCTTCGTCCTGCTCGGCGCCGTGGTGGCCAGCTTCTTCTTCCAGATCAGCGGCCTGCAACTGGCGATCAGCGCCGGCTTCGTGCTGTTCTCCTCGGCCTGCATCCTGTTCCAGACCAGCGCGATCATTCATGGCGGCGAGCGCAACTACATCATGGCCACCATCAGCCTGTATGTATCGATCTACAACCTGTTCGTCAGCCTGCTGCAACTGTTCGGCCTGATGGGCGACGACTGATCCAGCCACGCTCAGCGAAAGCCCGCTTCGGCGGGCTTTTTCATGCCTGCGGCGAGCATCTTGCGCGCGCAGGCTTTATCATTCCGGCAGATTTCCCGCTTGGCTCCTCTATGAAATTCGCCATCGCCCTGTTTTCCGCCCCCCACGCGCCCTCCTCCCGCCGCGCCCTGCGCTTCGCCCAGGCGGCCTTGGACGGTGGGCACGAGATCGTTCGGCTGTTCTTCTATCAGGACGGCGTGCACAGCGCCTCGAGTACGGTCGTCAGCGCCCAGGATGAGCTGGACCTACCTGGTGAGTGGCGCGAGTTCGTGCGCGAGCGGCAACTGGACGGCGTCGTCTGTATCGCCGCCGCCCTGCGCCGCGGGGTGCTGAATGAAGAAGAGGCCCAGCGCTATGAGCGCAGCGCCGCCAATCTGAGCGCCCCCTGGGAGCTGTCCGGCCTCGGCCAGCTGCATGAAGCCACGCAGATGGCCGACCGCCTGGTGTGTTTCGGAGGCCCATGACATGAGCAAGTCCCTGTTGATCATCAGCCGCCAGGCGCCGTGGGCTGGGCCGAGCGCCCGCGAGGCGCTGGACATCGCCCTGGCCGGCGGCGCCTACGACCTGCCGATCGCCCTGCTGTTCCTCGATGACGGCGTATTCCAGCTGGCCAGTGCCCAGCAGCCCAAGGTCCTGCAGCAGAAGGACCTGGGCGCCAACCTGCAGGCGCTGCCGATGTTCGGCATCGAGTCGCTGTACGCCTCGGCACCCAGCCTGCGGGAGCGCGGCCTGGCCGATCAGGCGCTGGCACTGCCCGTCGAGGCACTGGATGACGAGGCACTGAGGGCACTTATCGACCGCTACGATCAGGTGATTACCCTCTGATGGCTACCCTGCACGTCCTTTCCCATTCGCCCTTCGGCGACAACCGCCTGACCAGCTGCCTGCGCCTGCTCGGCCCCTCCGACGGCCTGCTGCTGTGCGGCGATGCGGTGTATGCCCTGCAGTCAGCCAGTGCACCGTACGAAGCGCTGCAACAGGTACCCGAATGCGTCGGCCTGTTCGCCCTGCTCGAAGACCTCGAGGCCCGCGCAATCAAGCCTGCCGAGCGCGTACAGGTGGTGGATTACCTGCAGTTCGTCGACCTGAGCTGCCGCTTCGACAAGGTCAATAGCTGGCTATGAAGCACTTGATGGTCGACGGCCGCGACATCGCGCTGGACAAGGATGGCTACCTGGTCGAACTGGCGGACTGGTCCGAAGCGGTAGCCGAGGCCCTGGCCCGGGAGGAAGCACTGCACCTGGGGGCCGAGCACTGGGAAATCCTCCATCTGCTGCGTGCCTTCTACGCCGAGTTCCAGCTGTCGCCGGCCAATCGCCCGCTGATCAAGTACGTGGCGCTCAAGCTCGGGGCGGAGAAAGGCAACAGCCTGCATCTGAACCTCTTATTCAAAGGCGCTCCCGCCAAACTCGCCGCCAAGCTGGCGGGCCTGCCCAGACCGACGAACTGCCTATGAATCTAGTCGCCCCACCGGAACACCCCTTCGCCCAATTCGTCCGCATCCTCGGCAAGGGCAAGCGCGGCGCGCGCAACCTGACCCGCGCCGAGGCCCGCGAGGCCATGGGCATGCTATTGGACGGCAAGGTCGAGGACACCCAGCTCGGCGCCTTCCTGATGCTACTGCGGCACAAGGAGGAAAGCGCCGAGGAGATGGCCGGCTTCGCCGAGGCGATCCGCGAGCGCCTGCAACCTCCTTCCATAGCCGTGGACCTGGACTGGCCCAGCTATGCCGGCAAGAAGCGCCACCTACCCTGGTTCCTGCTGGCCGCCAAGGCCCTGGCACAGAGTGGTGTACGCATCCTCATGCACGGCGGCGGCGCCCACACCGCAGGTCGGCTGTACAGCGAGCAGTTCCTCGATCTTCTGGACATTCCCCTGTGCCACGACTGGGCCGCGGTCGAGCAGGCCCTGGAGCACAGGCGACTGGCCTTTATGCCACTCGGCGCCTGGATGCCGCAGCTGCAAAGGATGATAGACCTGCGCAACACCCTCGGCCTGCGCTCGCCGATCCACTCCCTGGCACGGATTCTCAATCCGCTTGGCGCGCGCTGCGGCCTGCAGAGCATCTTCCATCCTGGCTACCAGGCGGTGCATCGCGAGGCCAGCCAGTTGCTCGGCGACAGTGCCCTGGTGATCAAAGGCGAAGGCGGCGAGATCGAGGTCAACCCCGACGCCACCAGCCACCTCTATGGCACCGCCGATGGAGTCAACTGGGACGAGGACTGGCCACCGCTGTCGGCGCAGCGCCACGTCAAACCGGAGCGCCTGGAGCCCGCACATCTGCAGGCGTTCTGGCGTGGCGAAGCGGACGATGCCTATGGCCGCCTGGCCGTTCTGAGCAGCATGGCCCTGGGCCTGCGCGCTTTGGGGATGGCGCGCGAGGAGGCCTTCGTAGAGGCCGAGCGCCTCTGGGACGCACGACAAGTATCTAACTGACCGATAGATAATGGCAGTTATTTGCGCTTTTATATCGAGACTAGCTCGATAGACTGAGCCTCTACTTTCCAGAGAAGAGGACGCGAGCGATGGGTCTGCTGATCGAGGGACGCTGGCGCGACCAGTGGTACGACACAGGCGAAGACGGCCAGTTCAAACGCGAGAAGGCCCAGCGGCGCCACTGGATCACCGCCGATGGCGCCCCTGGACCGAGTGGCGAAGGCGGCTTTGCCGCCGAAGCCGGGCGCTACCACCTGTATGTATCCCTGGCCTGCCCCTGGGCCCATCGCACCCTGATCCTGCGCAAGCTCAAGGGCCTGGAGGCGCTGGTCGACGTTTCCGTGGTCAGCTGGCTGATGCGCGACAACGGCTGGACCTTCGACCCTGAGCATGGCTCCACCGGCGATACACTTGATGGTCTCGAGTTCTTGCATCAGCGCTATACGACCGACAATCCGCGCTACAGCGGACGGGTCACCGTGCCGCTGCTGTGGGACAGACAGCAGCAACGCATCGTCAACAACGAATCGGCGGAAATCATCCGCATGTTCAATTCGGCATTCGACGACCTCACCGGCAACCCCCTGGATCTCTACCCGCCGGCGCTGCGTGGCGAGATCGATGCACTCAACCAGCGCATCTATCCAGCCGTCAACAATGGCGTGTACCGCGCCGGCTTCGCCACCAGCCAGCAGGCTTACGAAGAAGCCTTCGATGAGCTATTCGGTGAACTGGATCGGCTGGACGCGCTACTCGATGAGCGCCGCTACCTGGCCGGCGAATACCTCACCGAAGCCGACTGGCGCCTGTTCACCACGCTGATTCGCTTCGATGCCGTGTATCACGGCCACTTCAAGTGCAACCTGCGGCGCATCGAGGACTACCCCAACCTGTCCCACTGGTTGCGCGAGCTGTATCAGTGGCCGGGGGTCGCACAAACCGTGGATTTTCGCCACATCAAGCAGCATTACTACGCCAGCCACACCACCATCAACCCGACCGGCGTGGTACCCAAAGGACCGATGCTCGACCTCGAACGCCAGCATGACCGCGCTCGCCTGCCCGGCAGAGGGATCTGGCAGCGCCCCTGAGGCATGTGCTGCAAACAGTGCCCAGGCTCAAACCTGAGCCTGGGCACCTTCGAACCACGCCAGCTTGTCGCGCAACTGCACGACTTCGCCGACGATCACCAGGGTTGGCGCATGCACCTCGTGGTGGGCAACCAGCTCCGCCAGGTTGCCCAGGGTGCCGGTGAACACCCGCTGATTGCTGGTCGTGCCCTGCTGGATCAGCGCCGCCGGCGTACCCGCCGCCCGACCATGGGCGACCAGTTGCTCGCAGATCAATGCCAGCCCGACCAGGCCCATGTAGAACACCAGGGTCTGGCTCGGCGCCGCGAGCTCGGCCCAGGGCAGGTCGCAGCTGCCATCCTTGAGGTGACCGGTGACGAAGCGCACCGATTGCGCATGGTCCCGGTGGGTCAGCGGGATACCGGCGTAAGCCGCGCAACCGCTGGCCGCGGTGATGCCGGGTACGACCTGGAAGGGTATGCCCTCGGCCGCCAGCTGTTCGATTTCCTCGCCGCCGCGACCGAAGATGAAGGGGTCGCCGCCCTTCAGGCGCAGCACCCGCTTGCCCTCCTTGGCCAGGCTCACCAGGCGCTGGTTGATCTGCTCCTGGGGCAACGCATGCTCGGCGCGCCGCTTGCCGACATAGATGCGTTCGGCATCACGCCGGCACAGCTCGATGATCGCCGGTGCAACCAGCCTGTCGTAGAGCACCACGTCGGCCTGCTGCATCAGGCGCAGGGCGCGGAAGGTCAGCAGGTCCGGGTCGCCAGGACCGGCACCGACCAGGTAGACCTCGCCGAGGGCCTGGGGCGCGGCGCCGGCGATCTTGTCCTCGAGCAGGCGCTCGCCTTCGTGCAGCTTGCCGGCAAACACGCTCTCGGCGACCTGGCCCTGGAACACGTCCTCCCAGAACACCCGGCGCTGCTGCACATCGGGGAACAGCCCCTTGACCTGTGCACGAAAGCGCTTGGCCAGGCCGGCCAGCTGGCCGTAGGTGGCCGGAATCCAGGTTTCGATCTTGGCGCGGATCAGTCGTGCCAGCACCGGCGCATCGCCGCCACTGCTGACCGCGACAATCAACGGCGAGCGATCGACGATCGCCGGGAAGATCACGCTGCACAACTTAGGCGCGTCGACCACGTTGACCGGAACGCCGAGGGCCTGGGCCTGGGCGGATATCTGCGCATTCAGCGGCTCATCATCGGTGGCGGCGATGACCAGTGCCATGCCGTCCAGGTCATCGGCCTGGTAGCCACGCTGCAGCAGCCGATGGGCG
Organism: Pseudomonas sp. LPB0260; assembly: GCF_013388395.1. NCBI lineage: Bacteria > Pseudomonadati > Pseudomonadota > Gammaproteobacteria > Pseudomonadales > Pseudomonadaceae > Pseudomonas > Pseudomonas sp. LPB0260. The sequence goes on from NZ_CP058247.1 coordinate 3,690,780, forward strand.
CCCTGCCCGGCCAGCTCGCGCAACTCGTCACGCACCTGCGGCGCGACCACCCGCAACGTCGCGCCGGCATCAGCCAGCAGGCGCGCCTTGCGCACGGCCACCTCGCCGCCGCCAACCAGCAGCACGGTGCGGCCCTGAAGTTTATGGAACAGCGGAAGGAAATCCATCGCAGCCTCGGCGAGCAGGAAACGTAGGGTGGAAAACCGCGAAGGCTTTCCACCGAGGGAGGCATCCGGTGGAAAAGACCTGCGGTCGTTCTCCACCCTGGGGATCAGCCGATCACTTCGATACCGCCCATGTAGGGCTTCAACACGTCCGGCACACGAACGCTGCCATCGGCCTGCTGGTAGTTCTCCAGCACCGCCACCAGGGTACGCCCCACGGCCAGGCCGGAACCATTGAGGGTGTGCAGCAGTTCCGGCTTGCCGGTCTCCGGGTTGCGGAAGCGCGCCTGCATGCGCCGTGCCTGGAAATCGCCACAGTTGGAGCACGAGGAGATTTCCCGGTACTTGTCCTGGCTCGGCACCCAGACTTCCAGGTCGTAGGTCTTGGTCGCGCCAAAACCCATGTCGCCGGTGCACAGGGCCAGCACGCGATACGGCAGCTCGAGCAGCTGCAGGACCTTTTCGGCGTTGCCGGTCAGCTCCTCCAGCGCCTGATAGGAAGCGCTCGGCTCGACGATCTGCACCATCTCGACCTTGTCGAACTGGTGCTGGCGGATCATGCCGCGGGTGTCGCGCCCGGAGGCGCCGGCCTCACTGCGGAAGCACGGGGTGTGGGCGACGAACTTCAGCGGCAGCTGCTTGGCCTCGAGGATCTCCCCGGCGACTATGTTGGTCAGCGACACCTCGGCGGTGGGGATCAGGTACAGGTCGGCCTCGTTCTCGCGGCCAATCTTGAACAGGTCTTCCTCGAACTTCGGCAGCTGGCCGGTGCCCTGCAATGCCGGGGCCTGTACCAGGTACGGGGTGTAGGCCTCCTCGTAGCCGTGCTCGCGGGTGTGCAGGTCGATCATGAACTGCGCCAGGGCGCGGTGCAGGCGGGCGATCGGACCGCGCAGCAGGGCGAAGCGCGCGCCGGACAGCTTGGCGGCGGTCTCGAAGTCCAGCCAGCCATGCTGCTCGCCGAGACTGACGTGGTCCTTGATCTCGAAATCGAAGGCCTTCGGCGTACCCCAGCGGCGCACCTCGACGTTGTGCTCTTCATCCTCGCCCACCGGCACCGATTCGTGCGGCAGGTTGGGGATGCTCAGCAGCAGGCTGTCGAGCTCGCGCTGGATGGCATCGAGCTCCTGTTTGCCGGCCTCCAGCTCGTTGCCCATGCGGTCGACGTCGGCCAGCAGCGGGACGATGTCCTCGCCGCGCTGCTTGGCCTGGCCGATGGCCTTGGAGCGGCTGTTGCGCTCGGCCTGCAGCTGTTCGGTGCGGGTCTGCACGGTCTTGCGCTGGGCTTCCAGCGCCTCGAAGCGCGCCACATCCAGCTCATAGCCGCGGGTGGCGAGGCGCTGGGCAATTTCCTGCAGTTGGGTGCGCACCAGTTTGGAGTCGAGCATGTCAGGTTCTCGTCAATCAGAGTTTGGTGAAAGATAGGCCGGCCCAGGTCGCGAGCAGGCCACCCGACACGCTGAGCAGCACATAGCCAATGGCCAGTGGTGCCTGCCCGCTTTCCAGTAGGCGCAGGGTGTCGAGGGAAAAGGAAGAAAAAGTGGTCAGGCCGCCGAGGAAGCCGACGATCACGCCGGCGCGCACTTCCAGCGGCACCTCCGGACGCAGCAGGAACAGCCCGTAGAGGTAGCCGATCAGCAGGCAGCCGAGCAGATTCACCGCCAGGGTGGCGATATTGAAGTGCTGCGGCCAGTGGGCATTGATCCAGTTCGCCGTGGCGAACCGCAGCAGGCAGCCCGCCGCCCCGCCTGCCGCCACGGCCAGGGTTGCGCCGATCATGACTTTCTCCGCTGGCGAACACTGGCCCGGTCCTGCTCGGCCAGGTGCCTGAGCTTGTCGCCGATCTTCAGCTCGAGCCCACGGGGCACCGGCTGGTAATAGCGGCGCGGCGCCAGCTGCTCGGGGAAATAGTCCTCGCCGGCGGCGTAGGCGTCGGGCTCGTCGTGGGCGTAGCGATACTCGTCGCCATAGCCCAGTTCCTTCATCAACTTGGTCGGCGCATTGCGCAGGTGCAGCGGCACCTCCAGCGAGCCATGCTCCGCCGCTTCGCGCATCGCCGCCTTGAAGGCGTTGTACACCGCATTGCTCTTCGGCGCGCAGGCCAGGTAGACGATGGCCTGGGCCACCGCCAACTCGCCCTCGGGGCTGCCCAGGCGCTCCTGCACGTCCCAGGCATTCAGGCACAGGGTCAAGGCCCGCGGATCGGCGTTGCCGATGTCCTCGCTGGCCATGCGTACCACGCGGCGGGCGATATACAGCGGGTCGCAACCGCCATCGAGCATGCGCGCGAACCAGTACAGCGCGCCGTCCGGGCTGGAGCCGCGCACCGACTTGTGCAGCGCGGATATCTGGTCGTAGAAGGCCTCGCCGCCCTTGTCGAAGCGCCGCCGACTGTCGCCAAGCAGGTCCTGCAGCAACTCGACGCTGATCTCGCCGCCATCCTCGGCCAGGTCCGCGGCATTCTCCAGGAAGTTCAGCAGGCGCCGGCCGTCACCGTCCGCGGCGGCCAGGAGCACCTGAAAACTGGCGTCCGGCAGGCTCAGGCGGCGCTCGCCCAAGCCCTTGGCATCGCTCAGGGCGCGCGTCACCAGCTTGCGCAACGCCGCCTCGTCGAGGCTCTTGAGCACGTACACCCGAGCCCGGGAGAGCAAGGCGTTGTTCAGTTCGAAGGAAGGATTCTCGGTGGTGGCGCCGATGAAGATCAGCGTTCCGTCCTCCACATAGGGCAGGAAGGCATCCTGCTGCGACTTGTTGAAGCGGTGCACTTCGTCGACGAACAGGATGGTTCGCCGGCCGTACTGGGCGGCGTGCTGCTGGGCGACCTCGACCGCCTGGCGAATCTCCTTGACCCCGGAGAGCACCGCGGAAATCGTCTCGAAGTGGGCGTCGGTGACCTGGGCCAGCAGCCGCGCCAGGGTGGTCTTGCCGACACCCGGCGGGCCCCAGAAGATCATCGAGTGCAGCGCGCCCTGCTCCAGCGCCTCGCGCAGCGGCTTGCCGCGCGCGAGCAGGTGCTCCTGGCCGACGTACTCGTCCAGGCTGGCCGCGCGCAAACGGGCGGCCAGGGGTTGTGCGACGGGAGCCTTGCTGAACAGGTCCATGGAGCCGGGTCGTGGCCTCTTACTCTTGAATGACGTCCGCGCCCTCGGGAATGTCGAAGCTGAACTGCCCGTCATCCAGGCTTTCGTTCATCTGCACATTGAGGAACAGGATATTGGTGCGCTGGCCGATGCTGTCGATCAGCTGCATGTCGTTGAGCACACCGCTGCGGAACGACAGGCGCAGGCTGTCGAACAGGCTGTCCTTGGACTTGGGCTTGAGCATGAAGTCGACCACGCTGCCGCCTTCCTTGTGACTGATCTCGAAGTTGTCCTGGATCTTCGACACGTCGCCGGACAGCAGCAGCGCCGGGGTGTGGGTCAGGCGCTGGTCGAGGGTCTGAATGGTGACCTGCTCCAGGTCCGGGTCATACAGCCAGACCTTCTCGCCGTTGGACACCAGCAGTTGCTCCATCGGCTCGTCGGTGTGCCAGCGGAACAGCCCCGGGCGCTTGAGCGCCAGCTGGCCGGCGGTTTCCTGCAGCTGGGTGCCGCCGCCATCCAGGGTCAGCTGGGAGAAGCGCGCGGTAATGGTCTGGGCCTGGTTGAGCAACTGGGTCAGGCGCTGCACCGAGGCCTGCTCATCGGCCAGGGCGGCGCAGCTGGTGACGCTAAGTGCTGCCAGTAACAACATGCGAATCAGGCGCATGGAACTCCTCATCAGGTCGGTTTCCCGGTATCAGTCGCGGACGGGCCCGGGCGCTATCACTTCGCGCGAGCCATTGGTGTTCATTGAGGTCACCACGCCGGCCATCTCCATGGCCTCGATCATCCGTGCCGCGCGGTTGTAGCCGATCTTCAGCTTGCGCTGCACGGCGGAGATCGACGCGCGCCGGCTCTCGGTGACGAAGCGCACCGCCTCATCGTACAGCGGGTCCTCCTCGCTGCCCTCGCCGCCGCCTTCGCCGCCACCGTCGAAGCCGCTGCCGGCCTCTTCGGCGCCGGCCAGGATGTCTTCGATATAGTCCGGCGTACCGCGCTGCTTCCAGGCCTCGACCACACGATGCACCTCGTCGTCGGAGACGAAGGCGCCATGCACGCGAATCGGCAAGCCGGTGCCGGGCGGCAGGTAGAGCATGTCACCATGACCGAGCAACTGCTCGGCGCCGCCCTGGTCGAGGATGGTGCGCGAGTCGATCTTGCTGGACACCTGAAAGGCCATACGGGTCGGAATATTCGCCTTGATCAGACCGGTGATCACATCCACCGACGGGCGCTGGGTAGCGAGGATCAGGTGAATGCCGGCTGCCCGGGCCTTCTGTGCAATCCGGGCGATCAGCTCTTCAACCTTCTTGCCGACGATCATCATCATGTCGGCGAACTCGTCGACTATGACCACGATGGTCGGCAAGGGGTTCAACAGCGGCGCCTCGTCTTCCATGCTCTGGCGCTTGTACAGCGGGTCGGGCAGGGGCGTGCCCGCCTCGATGGCGTCCTTGACCTTGCGATTGAAGCCGGCCAGGTTACGCACGCCCATCGCCGCCATCAGGCGGTAGCGCCGTTCCATCTCGGCCACGCTCCAGCGCAGGGCGTTGGCCGCCTCCTTCATGTCGGTGACGACCGGGCACAGCAGATGGGGAATGCCCTCGTAGATCGACAGTTCGAGCATCTTCGGGTCGATCATGATCAGCCGCGCGTCTTCCGGCTTGGACTTGAACAGGATCGACAGGATCATGGCGTTGACCCCGACCGACTTGCCCGAGCCGGTGGTACCGGCCACCAGCAGGTGCGGCATCTTCGCCAGGTCGGTGATCACCGGTTTGCCGCCGATATCGTGGCCCAGGGCCAGGGTCACCGGCGACTTGGCGTCATCGTACTCGCTGGACGACAGCACCTCGGAAAAGCGCACGATCTGCCGGTCTTCGTTGGGGATCTCGATACCCACGGTGGTCTTGCCGGGAATGACTTCCACTACCCGCACGCTGATCACCGCCAGCGAGCGCGCCAGGTCCTTGGCCAGATTGGAGATGCGGCTGACCTTGACGCCGGCGGCCGGCTGGATCTCGAAACGGGTGATCACCGGCCCCGGGTGCACCGACTCGACGATGACCTCGACGCCGAACTCCTTGAGCTTGATCTCCAGCAGTCGCGACATGGCTTCCAGCGACTCGGGGGAAAACTGCTTCTGCTTCTTCTCCGCCACATCCAGGATGGAAATCGGTGGCAGCGAGCCCTCCACCGCGGCATCGACGAACAGTGGCGCCTGCTTTTCCTTCAGCACGCGCTTGCTCGGTTCGGCGGGTTTCGGATCGGCTGGCGGAGTGATGATCGGTGCCACGCGCTTTTCGCGCTCGCTCATGTGCTTGCTCAGCGCTTCCTCGCGCTCGATCAGGCGCTCCTTGACCTTGGCCTGCTCGCGGCGGTCATGGACCACCGGGGCGGCAACCTCGCTGACCCGCTCATCGGCCTCGCGCAGCTTGGCAACCAGTTGCTTGCGCTCCTGCCGCGCGCTCCACCAGCGATTGACCAGGCCGTGGATCAGCTCGACCAGGTCCAGGGTGATCTTGCCGGTCAGGTCCATGACCTTGAACCACGACAGGTCGGTGAACACGGTCAGGCCGAAGAGGAACAGCGCGATGAACATCAAGGTACTGCCCTGTACGTTCAGGGCATTGACCGCCAGTTGGCCTAGGCTCTCGCCCAGTGCGCCGCCTGCCGAAGCGGGCATGCTGGCACCGGCATTGAAGTGGATATAGGCCAGGGCCGCGCCGGACAGCACCAGGAACACCAGGCCGATCAGCCGCCAGGAGAACAGCCAGCCGCTCCACTGCCAGGGTTGGTGGCGGGCACGAAAGACCTGCAGGGTCTTGACGCCCAGCAGCAGCGGAAACAGGTAGGCGAAGTAACCAAGCGCCATAAACAGGATGTCGGCGAACCAGGCGCCGGCACGTCCGGCCGCATTTTGCACCTGCTCGACGTTGCTGGTGTGGGTCCAGCCCGGGTCGGCGGCGTCGTAGGTCAGCAGCGCCATCCACAGGTACAGGCACAGCGCACCCAGGGCGATCAGCGCGCCTTCCTTGAGCCGGTAAGGCAGTTGCTGGCGCCAGAGCGGCGCCTGAGCGGTAGAGCTAGAGTTCTTCAAACGCATTCATTCCTGCGTCGGCAACACGCCGATTCTTAGGTTAACGGCGAAAAGTGGCCTATTGTACGGGTTTGCCCGAGTGATGCCACGCCACCCAAGCAGTGACGCGAAGCGCTGGCCGCGCTCTGGACCGCTGGCTCCCGCTTCCCCCACGCTTCGGTGTAGCATAGCCAGCAACAACTTCCGTGCAGCTCAATTGGAGCATGCATTCTCTTTTGTGACAAAGGCTTATGAGGTGTTTTTATGAGCGAAGTCAAGCATTCGCGCTTGATCATTCTGGGTTCCGGACCGGCCGGATACAGCGCTGCGGTCTACGCCGCCCGCGCCAATCTCAAGCCCGTGGTCATCACCGGTATCCAGCCCGGCGGCCAGCTCACCACCACCACCGAAGTGGACAACTGGCCGGGTGATGTCGAAGGCCTGACCGGACCGGATCTGATGGTGCGCATGCAGAAACATGCCGAGCGCTTCGACACCGAGATCGTCTACGACCACATCCATACCGCCGAGTTGCAGCAGCGCCCCTTCACCCTCAAGGGCGACAGCGGCACCTATACCTGCGACGCCCTGATCATCGCCACCGGCGCCAGCGCCCAGTACCTCGGCCTGCCTTCGGAAGAAGCCTTCGCCGGCAAGGGCGTTTCGGCCTGCGCCACCTGTGACGGCTTCTTCTACCGCAACCAGGTCGTTGCCGTTGTGGGCGGCGGCAACACTGCCGTCGAAGAGGCGCTGTACCTGTCCAATATCGCCAAGGAAGTCCACCTGATCCACCGCCGCGACAAGCTGCGTGCCGAGAAGATCCTGCAGGACAAGCTGTTCGACAAGGCCGAGAACGGCAATGTGGTCCTGCACTGGAACCACACCCTTGACGAAGTGCTGGGCGATACCAGCGGAGTCACCGGCGTGCGCCTGAAGGACACCGCAAGCGGCGCGAGCAAGGAGCTGGCCTTGGCCGGCGTATTCATCGCCATCGGCCACAAGCCCAACACCGAGCTGTTCCAGGGCCAGCTGGAAATGCGCGACGGCTACCTGCTGATCAAGGGCGGCAGCGAAGGCAATGCGACGGCGACCGCCATCGAGGGCGTGTTCGCCGCCGGCGACGTGGCCGACCACGTCTACCGCCAGGCCGTGACTTCGGCGGGCGCCGGCTGCATGGCGGCACTGGATGCCGAGAAGTTCCTCGACGACATCTGATCGCCCAGGGGCGGGCGCCCGGCGCCCGCCCTACCCTCTTGCGGCCTTACTCGATGCTGACCTGGCTCCAACGCGACTCGCTAAGCTTCCCTCCACTCGAACGCGCCCTGCACGAGCCCAACGGACTGTTGGCCGCCGGCGGCGACCTCGGCGCTGAGCGCCTGATCCAAGCGTACCGCCACGGCTGCTTTCCCTGGTTCCAGGACGGCCAGCCCATTCTCTGGTGGTCCCCGGACCCACGCACCGTGCTCCCCCCCAAGGAGCTGCATGTCTCCCGCAGCCTGGCAAAGCTGCTGCGCCAAGGTCGCTACCGAGTGACCTTCGACAAAGCGTTCGCCGATGTCATCCAGGCCTGCGCCGCCCCCCGACCTTACGCTGAGGGCACCTGGATCACCTCCGACATGCAGCGCGCCTACCTGGAACTGCATCGGCGCGGCATCGCCCACTCGGTCGAGGTATGGCAGGAAGAGCGCCTGGTCGGCGGCCTCTACGGGCTCGCCATGGGCCAGCTGTTCTTCGGCGAATCCATGTTCAGCCGAGCCGACAACGCCTCCAAGATTGGCTTCGCGACTTTGGTCAGACACCTGCAACGCTGGGGCTTTGCCCTGATTGACTGCCAGATGCCGACCCAGCACCTGGAAAATTTCGGTGCCCGCTCGATCCCTCGCAGCGAGTTCGCCAGGCTGCTGTCTGAGCACCTGGATCAGCCCAGCGGCGCCGACTGGCTCGCCTAGGCGAGCACGGTCGCCTGGCATACACTTACTCAAGGTTTACCCCGAGAGTCGACCATGACCGAGCTGGCCCGCTTAAAGTTCTATGCCACTCAGCCCCATCCATGCAGCTACCTGCCCGCAGAACAGGCCACGACCCTGTTCCTCGACCCCAGCCAGCCCATGGATGCGGAGGTCTACGCCGAGCTTTCGGAAATGGGCTTTCGCCGCAGCGGCGATCACCTCTACCGCCCCCACTGCCAGCACTGCAACGCCTGCATTGCCGCGCGCATCCCGGCCAACCTGTTTCATCCCAATCGTCAGCAGCGGCGCATTTTCAAGCGCAACCAGGACATCCAGGTTCGCCCGGTACGGCCGGTATTCAGCGAGGAGTATTACGCCCTTTACGTGCGCTATATCGAGCAGCGCCACGCCGACGGCGACATGTACCCGCCCAGCCGCGAACAGTTCGCCACCTTTCTGGTTCGCGACCTGCCGTTTTCCCGTTTCTACGAATTTCGCCTCGACGGTCGATTACTGGCGATCGCTGTCACCGACGTACTGCCCAACGGCCTTTCCGCGGTCTATACCTTCTACGAGCCGAGCGAGGAGCGGCGCAGTCTGGGCCGCTTCGCCATTCTTTGGCAGATCGCCGAGGCAGCACGCCTGGGCCTACACGCCGTCTACCTCGGCTACTGGATAAAGAACTGCCGCAAGATGAACTACAAGACGCAGTACCGCCCGATCGAGCTGTTCGTCAATCAGCGCTGGATAACGCTTAGCTGAAGACCTTGGCGGAACCCCCTGTTTTCGGGCACAATGCACGCCGCTTTTGCCTGGGGCCAGTTGCGCCGGGCCATTCTTTGGATACCGAGGGCTTTACTGCATGTCGAAAGAAGACAGCTTCGAAATGGAAGGCACTGTCGTCGACACCCTGCCCAACACCATGTTCCGTGTGGAGTTGGAAAATGGGCACGTCGTTACCGCGCACATCTCCGGAAAGATGCGCAAGAACTACATCCGCATTCTGACTGGCGACAAGGTTCGCGTAGAGCTGACACCTTATGACTTGAGCAAGGGTCGCATCACCTACCGCGCCCGCTAAGCCAAGCACCAGTAAAAACGCCCGGCATTGCCGGGCGTTTTTGTTGCAACTCAACCTCAGGCCATCTCGGCCGTGGTCTCGAAGCTGAAGGTCAACTCACCTTCGGCAAGCTCTACGTGCACGACGCCGCCATGCTCGGCCAGTTCACCGAACAGTATCTCCTCCGCCAGCGGACGCTTGATCTTGTCCTGGATCAGTCGCGCCATCGGTCGAGCCCCCATCTGCACGTCGTAGCCCTGCTCTGCCAGCCAGTCGCGCGCCTCATCGCTGACCTCGAGCATGACGCGCTTGTCCTCAAGCTGCGCCTGCAGCTCGGTGAGGAACTTGTCGACGATGCTCTTGATCACCTCGTGACTCAGGCGACCGAACTGGATGATGGTGTCCAGGCGATTGCGGAACTCCGGCGTGAAGCTCTTCTTGATCACCTCCATCGCATCCGATGAGTGATCCTGATAGGTGAAACCTATCGAGGCCCGGGCAGCAGTCTCGGCTCCGGCATTGGTGGTCATGATCAGGATGACGTTGCGGAAATCGGCCTTGCGCCCGTTATTGTCGGTCAGGGTGCCGTGGTCCATCACCTGCAGCAGCAGGTTGAAGACCTCCGGATGCGCCTTTTCGATCTCGTCAAGCAGCAGCACGCAATGCGGCATCTTGGTGATCGCCTCGGTCAGTAGGCCACCCTGATCGAATCCGACATAACCCGGCGGCGCACCGATCAAGCGCGAAACCGTGTGTCGCTCCATGTACTCGGACATGTCGAAGCGCACCAGCTCGATCCCCAGCGCCTTGGCCAATTGGCGTGCCGCCTCGGTCTTGCCGACACCAGTAGGGCCGGCGAACAGGAACGAACCGACCGGCTTGTCCGGCGCCTTGAGGCCCGCGCGCGACAGCTTGATCGCAGTGGAAAGCGAGTCGATTGCCGCATCCTGACCGAACACGGTGAGCTTCAGATCACGCTCCAGATTGCGCAGCAGCTCCTTGTCCGAGCTACTGACATGCTTGGGCGGAATCCGCGCGATCTTGGCGACGATGTCCTCGACCTGGGGCACATCGATACGCTTCACGCGCTTATCTTCCGGCTGCAACCGCTGATAGGCGCCGGCCTCGTCAATTACGTCGATAGCCTTGTCGGGCATATGGCGATCATTGATGTAGCGAGCAGCCAGCTCGGCCGCGGCACGCAGGGCCTCATCGCTGTACTCGATGCTGTGATGCTGCTCGAACTTCGACTTCAGACCACGCAGGATGCCAACGGTGTCTTCGACGGACGGCTCGACCACGTCAACCTTCTGGAAGCGCCGCGCCAGAGCGCGATCCTTCTCGAAGATCCCGCGAAATTCCTGGAAGGTAGTCGAGCCAATGCAACGGATTTCGCCCGAAGACAGCACGGGCTTGAGCAGATTGGACGCATCCATCACGCCGCCGGACGCCGCGCCGGCACCGATGATGGTATGGATTTCATCGACGAACAGGATCGCATGAGGGCGCCGGCGCAGCTCATTGAGCAGCGCCTTGAAGCGCTTCTCGAAGTCGCCCCGGTACTTGGTACCAGCGAGCAGCGCCCCCAGATCCAGCGAATAGACCACGCTGTCGGCCAACAGATCAGGGACCTGCTCGTCGACGATGCGCTTGGCCAGACCCTCGGCGATAGCGGTCTTGCCTACACCGGCCTCGCCGACCAGCAGAGGATTGTTCTTGCGCCGACGCGCGAGGATCTGCGCCACGCGCTCAACCTCGAGTTCGCGACCGACCAAGGGATCGATGCGCCCCAGTCGCGCCAGCTCATTCAGGTTGCTGGCGTAGGCATCCAACGGGTTACTGGAGGTGGAAGACTCACCGCCTTCCTCATCCTGCAACTCCTGCTCAGACTCCGAATGCCCTCCATGCCCCGGCACCTTGGAAATACCATGGGCGATGAAGTTGACCACATCGATCCGGGCAACGCTCTGCTGCTTGAGCAGAAACACCGCCTGGCTTTCCTGCTCGCTGAAGATAGCCACCAGCACATTGGCGCCTGTAACCTCGCGCTTTCCGGAGCTCTGCACATGGAACACCGCGCGCTGCAATACGCGCTGAAAGCCCAGGGTAGGCTGCGTCTCGCGCTCCTCATCGTGTTGCGGGATCAGGGGTGTGGTGGAGTCTATGAACTCCAGCAGGTCGTGCCGCAACTTGTCCAGGTTGGCGCCACAGGCGCGCAACACGCTGGCCGCTGCCTCATTGTCCAATAGTGCCAGCAGGAGGTGCTCAACCGTCATAAATTCATGACGCTTGGTGCGAGCCTCTTTGAAGGCCAGATTGAGGGTGACTTCGAGCTCTCGATTTAACATAGCTTCACCTCATGCCCAAGCGGCCGGCGTTAACCGTCCTTCTCGATCTCACAGAGTAATGGATGCTGGCTTTCTCTTGCGTATTGGTTGACCTGCATAGCCTTGGTTTCAGCTATATCCCGGGTGAACACCCCGCATACGGCCCGTCCCTCTGTGTGGACGGTAAGCATGATCTTGGTCGCCAGCTCCCGGTTCAGATTGAAGAACACTTCGAGCACCTCGACCACGAAGTCCATGGGCGTGTAGTCATCATTGAATAAGACCACCTTATACAGCGGTGGTGCCTGCAACGCCGGCTTGGATTCCTGTACGGCAAGGCCGGTGGAGTCGTCCTCGTGCGTTTCAGGGCGGTCCTGATTGAATGTTAGTCGAATCTGGCTACTTGCATGCATGCTGAAAATTAGCTTCGTGGTTGGGCGAATACGGATGCTAGAAGGAGTTTGAACGGCTTCGCAGCTGGTTGCAGCATTGCCTTGACTATCGGCAAAACGGTGTTACAAACAATGAATACCCACTACGGGTAGAGGGATTCCGCGCCTTCGCCCAACCCGGTCGTTTCATGCGCGGAATCGAAGTGGATGATACTCCAGTGATGGAGTCCTTTGCAGAGGGATATGAGCATGCTTAGCGGTAAGGTCAAGTGGTTCAACAACGCCAAAGGCTATGGGTTCATCCTCGCCGACGGCCGAGATGAGGACCTGTTCGCCCACTACTCGGCTATTCAGATGGATGGTTACAAAACGCTCAAGGCCGGCCAGCCGGTCAACTTCGACATTATCCAAGGCCCCAAAGGGCTCCACGCCGTGAACATCCGCGCAGCTTCGGCCAGCGCCGAGACGCCCGCTGTCATCAGCCAGCCGCAGGGCACGACGATCGAGGCCTGACAACAGGGCTGCCACCCAGCCATGAAAAAGTCCGGTCAATCGACCGGCCTTTTTCATGCGCTCAACCCGCTTACATGTGCGCGATCATTGCATCGCCGAACTGCGAGCAGGACATGAGGGTTGCACCCTCCATCAGGCGCTCGAAGTCATAGGTCACCGTCTTCGCCGCGATGGCGCCGTTGGTGCCCTTGATGATCAGGTCCGCCGCCTCGGTCCAGCCCATGTGGCGCAGCATCATCTCGGCAGAAAGAATCACCGACCCCGGGTTGACCTTATCCTGGCCAGCGTACTTCGGCGCGGTGCCGTGGGTCGCCTCGAACATGGCGATGGTATCCGACAGGTTGGCGCCGGGGGCAATGCCGATACCGCCCACTTCCGCGGCCAGCGCGTCGGACAGGTAGTCACCATTGAGATTCAGGGTGGCGATCACATCATACTCGGCCGGACGCAGCAGGATCTGCTGCAGCATGGCATCGGCGATGGCGTCCTTGACCACGATCTTCTTGCCGGTCTTCGGGTTGCTGAACTGCATCCATGGACCGCCATCGAGCAACTCGGCGCCAAATTCATCGCGCGCCACTTCGTAGCCCCACTCCTTGAAGGCACCTTCGGTGAACTTCATGATGTTGCCTTTGTGGACGAAGGTCACGGAGCTGCGATCATTGTCGACTGCGTACTGCAGCGCCTTGCGCACCAGGCGCTTGGTGCCTTCCAGGGACACCGGCTTGATGCCGATGCCGCAGTTTTCGGTGAAGCGGATTTTCGTGACGCCCATTTCCTCGGTCAGGAACTTGATGACCTTCTCGGCTTCAGGCGAACCGGCCTTCCACTCCACGCCGGCGTAGATGTCCTCGGAGTTCTCGCGGAAGATCACCATATCCACGTCGCCGGGCTTCTTCACCGGGCTCGGGACCCCCTCGAACCAGCGTACGGGGCGCTGACAGACATACAGATCGAGCTCCTGACGCAGGGCCACGTTCAGCGAGCGGATACCGCCACCGACAGGGGTGGTCAGCGGGCCCTTGATGGACACGACATAGTCGCGAACGGCTTCGAGGGTCTCTTTCGGCAACCAGGTGTCCTGGTCGTAGACCTGGGTGGCCTTCTCACCGGCATAGACCTCCATCCAGGAAATCTTGCGCTGGCCGCCGTAGGCCTTCTCCACGGCCGCATCGACGACCTTGATCATCACCGGGCTGATATCGACGCCAATGCCATCACCCTCGATGAACGGGATGATCGGGTTGTTCGGCACATTGAGCGACATATCGGCATTGACGGTGATTTTGTCACCGGTTACTGGCACCTGGATCTTTTGGTATCCCATGCTGGACTCCGTCTTGTGGTTAAACAGCGGTCAACGACCGAGAGTAGCGCACTTGAATCGACCGAAACCATATGTTCGTTGGTCTCATGCACAAGAGCGTTCTGCGTCACTAGGACGCAGTGATATACTGCGCGGATGACTACTAAGTCATCAGAGCCGGCTTGTCTTGAACGAGACGAGCGCCTCTTGGAACCGACGCATTGCCACCGCGATTCGCCGGCTCGAATTGCTCGACACTCTACTGGTGCATCCATCATCACTGCGGCGAGTTCTCGACTCCTGGCCCAAACGGAGGGCCCTGGCGCCTACCCGCGCACGTCGAGATTCTGTGTACGCTCAGCAAAGAAGAGAGTTAACTCTAATATGTCCACCCGTTCGAAGATTATCTACACCTTCACCGACGAAGCTCCAGCGCTCGCCACCTATTCGCTCCTACCCATTGTAGAAGCCTTCGCCGCATCCGCTGACATAGCCGTCGAAACACGCGACATCTCTCTTGCAGGGCGTATTCTTGCGAGCTTTGCCGACCAGCTGGGTGCCGACAAGCAGGTCAGCGACGACCTCGCCGAGCTGGCCGTTCTGGCCACCACGCCGGACGCCAACATCATCAAGCTGCCCAACATCAGCGCCTCGGTACCCCAGCTCAAGGCCGCGATCGCCGAGCTGCAGGCCCAGGGCTACAACATCCCCAATTACCCGGAAGACCCGCAGACCGACGCCGAGAAAGACGCCCGCGCCCGCTACGCCAAGGTGCTCGGCAGCGCGGTGAACCCGGTCCTGCGCGAGGGCAACTCCGACCGTCGCGCACCGGCGGCGGTCAAGGCCTACGCGCGCAAGCATCCGCACTCCATGGGCAAGTGGAGCATGGCCTCGCAGTCCCACGCCGACTACATGCGCGACGGCGACTTCTTCTCCAGCGAGCAGTCCATCACCATGGACAAGGCCGGCGACGTGCGCATCGAGTTCGTCGGCAAGGACGGCAAGGTCGAGGTGAAGAAGCAGCTCGCCCTGCAGGAAGGCGAAGTGTTCGACAGCATGTTCATGAGCTGCCGCAAGCTGCGCGACTTCTTCGAGAAGACCCTGCAGGACTGCAAGGAAACCGGCGTCATGTGGTCGCTGCACGTCAAGGCGACCATGATGAAGGTCTCCCACCCGATCGTCTTCGGCCACGCCGTCAGCGTCTACTACAAGGAAGCCTTCGATAAGCACGGCGAGCTGTTCAAAGAGCTGGGCGTGAACCCGAACAACGGCATCAGCAGCGTCTACGACAAGATCAAGGTACTGCCGGCTTCGCAGCAGGAAGAAATCCTCCACGACGTTCACGCCTGCTACAGCGGTCGCCCGGAAATGGCCATGGTCGACTCGGTCAAGGGCATCACCAACCTGCACATCCCCAGCGACGTGATCGTCGACGCCTCGATGCCGGCGATGATCCGCAGCTCCGGGCAGATGTGGGGCAAGGACGGCAAGCTGAAGGACACCAAGGCCGTCATGCCGGAAAGCACCTATGCGCGCATCTACCAGGAGATGATCAACTTCTGCAAGACCAATGGCGCCTTCGATCCGACCACCATGGGCTCGGTACCGAACGTCGGCCTGATGGCGCAGAAGGCCGAAGAGTACGGCTCCCACGACAAGACCTTCGAGATGACCGCCGACGGCACCATGCGCGTGGTCCTGGCGGACGGCACCGTACTGATGCAGCACGAAGTCGAAGCCGGCGACATCTGGCGCGCCTGCCAGACCAAGGACGCGCCGATCCGCGACTGGGTCAAGCTGGCCGTGACCCGCGCCCGTCAGTCCGACACCCCGGCGATCTTCTGGCTGGACCCGGAGCGCGCCCACGACCGCGAACTGCAGAAGAAGGTCGAAACCTATCTGCAGGACCATGACCTGAGCGGCCTGGATATCCGCATGATGGGCTACAACGAAGCCATCCGTGTGAGCATGGAGCGCATGATCCGCGGCCAGGACACCATCTCGGTGACTGGCAACGTGCTGCGCGACTACCTCACCGACCTGTTCCCGATCATGGAGCTCGGCACCTCCGCCAAGATGCTCTCCATCGTCCCGCTGATGGCTGGCGGCGGCATGTACGAGACCGGCGCCGGCGGTTCTGCGCCGAAGCATGTGCAGCAGCTGATCGAAGAGAACCACCTGCGCTGGGACTCCCTGGGCGAGTTCCTGGCCCTGGCGGTATCCCTGGAAGAGACCGGCATCAAGACCGACAACCCGAAGGCCAAGCTGCTGGGCAAGACCCTCGATGCGGCCACCGGCAAGTTGCTCGACAACAACAAGTCGCCATCGCGCAAGACCGGTGAACTGGACAACCGCGGCAGCCACTTCTACCTGGCGCTGTACTGGGCTCAGGAACTGGCCGCGCAGAGCGAAGACCCCGAGCTGCAGGCGCAGTTCGCGCCGCTGGCCAAGGCCCTGGCCGACAACGAGGAAACCATCGTTGCCGAGCTGGCCGCCGTCCAGGGCCAGCCGGTCGACATCGCCGGCTACTACCGCGCCAACCCGGAACTGACCAGCAAGGTCATGCGTCCGAGCGCCACCTTCAACGCTGCCCTGGCAGCGCTGGCGTAAGGCGTAGCACCCGCCCCACGGAAACCCCGGCCAAGTGCCGGGGTTTCTGCTTTTCGCACAGGCAAAACCGCGAGTCGCGCCTGCTATGATCGCCCCTTCCTCACGAGACGCCCGCTATGGACTGGAACCCACACATCACAGTTGCCACCATCGTCGAAGATCGCGGTCGGTTCCTTATGGTAGAAGAAGCCAAAGGCGGGGGCCTGGTGCTCAATCAGCCCGCCGGCCATCTCGAAGCCAACGAAACCCTGCGCCAGGCCGCCGTGCGCGAGACGCTCGAGGAGACCGGCTGGGAAGTCCAGCTCACCGGCGTCGTGGGCATCTACCTGTATACCGCCCCGAGCAACGGGGTGACCTATCAGCGCGTCTGCTTCGCCGCCAAGGCCCTGCGCCACGACCCACAACGCCCGCTCGACAGCGGGATAGTCGGCGCCCCCTGGCTGAGCCGCGCCGAGCTGGCCGCCCAGCCCGAACGCTGGCGCAGCGAACTGGTGCTGCGCTGCATCGACGACTACCTCGCCGGTCCGCTGCACGCACTGGACGTAGTCCGCGACTGAACGTCGGCTTCGCCTTGCCATGGCCGGCCTGTTAGAATTTCGTCCTTTTGCAGACCCACTCCGAATTCCTATGCACGATCCAGCCCGTCCATCCCCAGAAAAGCCACGCGTCATAGTCGGCATGTCCGGCGGCGTCGACTCGTCCGTTTCCGCTCTGCTGCTGCTGGAACAGGGCTATCAGGTCGAAGGCCTGTTCATGAAGAACTGGGACGAGGACGACGGCACCGAGTACTGCACGGCCATGGACGACCTGGCCGACGCCCAGGCCGTCTGCGACAAGATCGGCATCAAGCTGCACACCGCCAACTTCGCCGCGGAGTACTGGGACAACGTGTTCGAGCACTTCCTCGCCGAGTACAAGGCGGGCCGCACGCCGAACCCGGACATCCTGTGCAACCGCGAGATCAAGTTCAAAGCCTTCCTCGACTACGCCCTGGCCCTGGGCGCCGACCTGATCGCCACCGGTCACTACGTGCGCCGCCGGGATATCGACGGCCGTACCGAGCTGCTCAAGGGGCTGGACCCGAACAAGGATCAGAGCTACTTCCTGCATGCCGTCGGCGGTGAGCAGATCGCCAGGACCCTGTTCCCGGTCGGCGAGCTGGAAAAGCCCCAGGTACGCGCCATCGCCGAGAAGTATCAGCTGGCCACCGCGAAGAAGAAGGACTCCACCGGCATCTGCTTCATCGGCGAACGGCGTTTCAGCGACTTCCTCAAGCAGTACCTGCCGGCCCAGCCGGGGAATATCGAGACCACCGCCGGCGAGATCATCGGCCGCCACCACGGTCTGATGTACCACACCATCGGTCAACGCCAGGGCCTGGGCATCGGCGGCTTGAAGGACGCCGGCGACGAGCCCTGGTACGTGTTGCGCAAGGATCTGACGCGCAACGTGCTGGTGGTCGGCCAGGGCAATGCGCACCCCTGGCTGTTCTCCCGCGCGCTGCTGGCCTCGGAGATCTATTGGGTCAACCCGATCGACCTGCACAGCCCGCGCCAGCTCACCGCCAAGGTGCGCTACCGGCAAGCCGACCAGCGCTGCACCCTGGAGAAGACCGCCGACGGCTATCGTGCACTGTTCGACGAGCCGCAACGCGCGGTGACGCCCGGGCAGTCGGTGGTGTTCTACGATGGCGAGGTCTGCCTCGGCGGCGGCGTGATCGAAACGGCCGAGCCCTGGAGCCCTGAGGAAGTGCAAGCATGACCCCGACGCAGGAGCAGCTGGTCGCCCTGGGCGCCGTCTTCGAATCCGCCGTGCTGGTCGACAAACTGGCCAGGACCGGCCAGATTGGCGAGCCGGCCCTGGCCTGCATGCTTGGCAGCCTGCTGGCACGCAACCCGCAGAGCACCCTGGATGTCTATGGCGGCGATGACCTCGGTCTGCGCGATGGTTATCGCGCCTTGGTCGGCGCCCTCGAGCGCGACCCGAGCAGCCTGCAACGCGACCCGCTGCGTTACGCCCTGGCCCTGCTCGGCCTGGAGCGCAAACTGGACAAGCGCGACGACCTGCTGCAGATCATGGGCAGCCGCCTGGACCAGGTCCAGCAGCAGACCGAGCATTTCGGCGTGGTACACGACAACGTGATCGCCTCCTGCGGAAGCCTGTACCAGGACACCATCAGCACCTTCCGCCAACGTATCCAGGTGCAGGGCGACATGCGCCACCTGCAGCAACCAAGCAATGCCGCGAAGATCCGCGCCCTGCTGCTGGCCGGCATCCGCGCGGCGCGGCTGTGGCGTCAACTCGGCGGCCATCGCTGGCAGCTGGTATTCAGCCGCGGCAAACTGCTCAAGGAACTCTACCCGCTGCTGCGTGGCTGACCGATGCAGACGCGCCTGGTCCGCCCCGTTCAAGGCGCCGCGCTGCTGGCCTGCTCGGCGCTGCTGTTCTCCCTGATGGGCGTGGGCATTCGCGAGGTTTCCACCAGCGTCAACAACGAGTCGGTGGTGTTCTTCCGCAACCTGGTCGGCGTGCTGTTCTTCCTGCCGCTGATCCTGTTCAAGGGCTGGCGCCCGCTGCAAACCGCGCGCATCCGCTCGCACCTGTGGCGCTCCGGCTACGGCCTGGCGGCGATGTATTGCTTCTTCTACGCCATCGCCCACCTGCCCCTGGCCGACGCCATGCTGTTCACCTACTCGGCGCCGCTGTTCACCCCGCTGATCGCCTGGTGGTGGCTGAAGGAGCCGGTGACCCGACGCATGCTGCTCACCAGTGGCGTCGGCCTGTGCGGCGTGCTGCTGGTCGCCAAGCCCTCCGCCGCCCTGCTCGACGCCCAGGCGCTGATCGGCCTGGCGGCAAGCATCCTGGCGGCGTTCGCCTTCGTCTCGATTCGCGAGATGAGCGACACCGAGCCGGCCTTTCGCATCGTCTTCTATTTCGCCCTGTTCGCCACCCTGGCCTCGGCCATTCCCCTGACCTGGGCCTGGCAGCCCCTGAGCGAGCGACAGCTCGGCTCGCTGCTGACCATCGGCCTGCTCGCCACCGTCAGCCAGATCATCATGTCCAAGGCCTACGGCCTGGCGCCACCGGGGCTGATCGGCCCATTCGCCTACCTGGCCATCGTCTTCGCCGGGCTGCTGGCCTGGCTGCGCTGGGGCGAAACGCCGGACCCCAGCTCGCTGCTGGGCGCCGCGTTGATCTTCGCCGCCAGCCTGCTATCGATCCGCCGACCAGGCCGCTGAACGGCGTCACGCCGATCGCGGCCCGGCCCGCGATTTCATGTATGATATGCGCCCTTTTCAACGCCCGACTGTCCGAGAACGCCTCCCATGCAGCTTTCTTCGCTCACCGCGGTTTCCCCCGTCGATGGCCGCTACGCCGGCAAAACCAGCGCCCTGCGCCCCATTTTCAGCGAATACGGTCTGATCCGCTTCCGCGTCCTGGTCGAAGTCCGCTGGCTGCAGCGCCTGGCCGCCCATGAGGGCATCGGCGAAGTGGCGCCCTTCTCCGCCGAAGCCCAGGCAATCCTCAACGAACTCGCGGAGAACTTCGCCCTCGAGCACGCCGAGCGGGTGAAAGAGATCGAGCGCACCACCAATCACGACGTCAAGGCCGTGGAATACCTGCTCAAGGAACAGGCCGCCAAGCTGCCGGAACTGGAGAAGGTCAGCGAGTTCATCCACTTCGCCTGCACCAGCGAGGACATCAACAACCTGTCCCACGCCCTGATGCTGCGCGAGGGCCGCGACAGCGTGCTGCTGCCGCTGATGCGCCAGACCGCCGAGGCGATTCGCGAGCTGGCGGTGAAGTTCGCCGACGTGCCGATGCTGTCGCGCACCCATGGCCAGCCGGCCTCGCCGACCACCCTCGGCAAAGAACTGGCCAACGTGGTCTACCGCCTGGAGCGGCAGATCGCCCAGGTTGCCGCCGTGCCGCTGCTGGGCAAGATCAATGGCGCCGTGGGCAACTACAACGCCCACCTCTCGGCCTACCCGCAGGTCGACTGGGAAGCCAACGCCCGCGAGTTCATCGAAGGCGATCTGGGCCTGCAGTGGAACCCCTACACCACCCAGATCGAGCCGCACGACTACATCGCCGAGCTGTTCGACGCCATCGCCCGCTTCAACACCATCCTCATCGACTTCGATCGCGACGTCTGGGGCTATATCTCCCTCGGCTACTTCAAGCAGAAGACCATCGCCGGCGAGATCGGCTCCTCGACCATGCCGCACAAGGTCAATCCGATCGACTTCGAGAACTCCGAAGGCAACCTGGGCATCGCCAACGCACTGTTCCAGCACCTGGCCAGCAAGCTGCCGATCTCGCGCTGGCAGCGCGACCTGACCGACTCCACGGTGCTGCGCAACCTCGGTGTCGGCTTCGCCCACAGCGTCATCGCCTACGAGGCAAGCCTCAAGGGAATCAGTAAGTTGGAGCTCAATGCTCAACGTATTGCTGAAGACCTGGATGCCTGCTGGGAAGTGCTCGCCGAGCCGATTCAGACCGTGATGCGCCGCTACGCCATCGAGAACCCCTACGAGAAGCTCAAGGAGCTGACCCGCGGCAAGGGCATCAGCCCCGAGGCCCTGCTGAGCTTCATCGATGGCCTGGACATGCCGGCTGCGGCCAAGGCCGAGCTCAAGCAGCTGACCCCGGCCAACTACATCGGTAATGCGGTGGCCCAGGCCAAGCGCATCTAAACGGCGACAGCCCATCGGACGCCCGGCTGTGCCGGGCGTTTTTATTTATGGGTATTTATTACTTTCAAGGGCTTACCGATGAATCCTGATACTCCGCTGCAACTGCTGGGTGGCCTCACGGCCCGCGAATTTCTGCGCGACTACTGGCAGAAGAAACCCCTGCTGGTGCGCCAGGCCATCCCCGACTTCGAAAGCCCGATCTCGCCCGACGAGCTGGCCGGGCTGGCCCTTGAAGAAGAAGTCGAGTCGCGCCTAGTCATCGAACACGGCGAGCGCCCCTGGGAGCTGCGTCGCGGCCCCTTCGCCGAGGATGCCTTCTCCACCCTGCCCGAGCGCGACTGGACCCTGCTGGTGCAGGCCGTCGATCAGTTCGTCCCGGAAGTCGCCGAACTGCTCGAGCAGTTCAAGTTCCTGCCCAAGTGGCGCATCGACGACGTGATGATCAGCTTCGCCGCGCCCGGCGGCGGCGTCGGTCCGCACTTCGACAACTACGACGTGTTCCTGCTGCAGGGCCACGGCAAGCGGCGCTGGCAGATCGGCCAGCAGTGCAACTCCGACAGCCCGCTGCTGGCCCACGCCGACCTGAAGATCCTGGCCGAATTCGAACAAACTGAAGAATGGGTGCTGGAGCCCGGCGACATGCTCTACCTGCCGCCGCTCCTGGCCCACTGTGGTACCGCTGAGGATGACTGTATGACGTATTCCGTAGGCTTCCGCGCGCCGAGCGCCGCCGAAGTGCTGACCCATTTCACCGACTTCCTGGGCCAGTTCCTGCCCGAGGAGGAGCGCTACAGCGACGCCGGCGCCGAGCCGACCAGCGACCCGCACCAGATCCAGCGCGACGCCCTCGATCGCCTGAAAGCGTTGCTCAACGAGCACATGGGCGACGAGCGCCTGCTGATGACCTGGTTCGGCCAGTTCATGACCGAACCGCGCTATCCGGAACTGGTCAACGGCCTGGAGATCGACGAGCAGGCCTTCCTCGGCAACCTGCAGGACGGCGCCGTGCTGATCCGCAACCCCAGCGCCCGCCTGGCCTGGTCCGAGGTCGGCGAGGACCTGGTACTGTTCGCCAGCGGCCAGAGCCGGCTGCTCTCGGCGAACCTGCGCGAGCTGCTCAAGCTGGTCTGTTCAGCCGACGCGTTACATATCGACAATCTTGGCCAATGGTTGGCCGACGACGAGGGGCGTAATCTGCTCTGGGAACTGGTCAAGCAAGGAAGTCTGGAGTTTGCCGATGAGTGAGATCCACGTTCGCCTGGCCGATTGGCAGAAGGACAACGCCGAGCTACGGCGCATTCGTGAAACCGTGTTCATCGCCGAGCAGGCGGTGCCGCCGGAGCTGGAATGGGATGCCGAGGACGCCGAGGCCATGCATTTCCTCGCCTATGAAGGCGACTATCCGATCGGCACCGCGCGCCTGCTGCCCGACGGCCATATCGGCCGGGTGTCGGTGCTCAAGGACTGGCGCGGGCTGAAGGTCGGCGACGCGCTGATTCGCGCGGTGATTGCCGAGGCGGAAAAACGTGGCCTGCGCCAACAAATGCTCAGCGCCCAGGTGCACGCCACCGCCTTCTATGAAAGGCTAGGCTTTGCCATAGTCAGCGGCGAGTACCTGGACGCCGGCATTCCCCACGTGGACATGGTGCGCCATAGCCCAACCCCCTGAGGTTCCGATGAACGACGAAAACGCCCCGCCAGACAGGATCGACAGCGACGAGCCCCACGCGCTTCCCGCTATCGAATTCGAGTCGCCGGGGCGTTTCGCCGTGCATAACCCCGAGCAGCCGGCAGCAGATGTCCAGCGCTGCGAACCGGCGCCGTTCAAGCTCGGCGAACACCTGCCGCTGGAGCGCTTCACCCTGCCGGAACAGGCCCGCGCCCACGCCCTGGCCCTACTGCAACAGGCCCGGCGCAACCTGTGCATCTTCAGCGACGACCTCGAGCCCTGGCTGTATCACCACAGCAGTGTGCAGGACGCCTGCACGGCCTTTCTCCTGGCCAACCCGAAGAACCGCCTGCGCATTCTGCTCAAGGACGCCACGCGAGCGGTCAAGCAGGGGCATCGCCTGCTCACGCTGTCGCGGCGCCTGTCGAGCAACCTGCACATCCGCAAGCTGCACCCGGATTACCCGGCCGAAGAGCTCGCCTTCCTCCTGGCCGACGACTGCGGTCTGCTGCTGCGCCCGGAACTGGAGCAGTTCTCCGGCTATGCCCTGTATCAGGACCCGGCGCGCGTGCGCCTGCGTCAGGCACAATTCGATCAGGCCTGGGAGACCAGCGTCACCGACCCGGATCTACGGAGTTTCCTGCTATGAACCTGCGCACACTGATCGCCGGCCTGCTGCTCGCCGCCAGTGCCGCGGCGAACGCCGCCACCGAAGTCATTGCCCTGAACTACCGCAGCGCCGACGAGGTCCTGCCGGTGGTGCAGTCGGTGCTGGGCCAGGATGGCCGCGTCAGCCCCTATGGCAATCAACTGGTGGTCAACGCCTCGGCGGAGAAGATCAAGGAGATCCGGCAGCTGCTCGAGCAACTGGACACCCGTCCACGCCGCCTGCTGATCAGCGTCGACAGCAACGAATCGAGCCAGCAGACCGATCGCGGCTACCGCGCCGATGGCACCATCAGCGCCGGAGGCGCAGAGCTGGTGATCGGCGAAGGCGAGATCAACGGCCGCGATCAGGTGCGCATCATCCGCCGCAGCACCGACAGTCACGGCGGCGGCACCCAGCAGGTGCAGGCCACCGAAGGCTATCCGGCGCTGATCCAGGTCGGTCAGAGCGTGCCGCTCACCACCACCAGCCGTGGTTACTACGGGCAGGAGTACAGCAACACCCAGTACCGCGATGTGACCCGCGGCTTCTATGTCACCGCCAGCCTGAGCGGTGAAATGGTGCATATCAGCATCAGCAGCAACCGTGATCGACTGAGTCCCGGCCAGCCTGGGGTCATTGACCTGCAGAGCACCGATACCCGGGTCAGCGGTCGACTCGGCGAGTGGATCAGCATCGGCGCGGTCAACGAGCAGACCCAGGCCGAGCATGGCGATTTTCTCCAGCAGCGCTCGACCCAGGGTCGCGAAAACCTGACCCTGCGGGTCAAGGTCGAAGTGGTCGAATGAAGCCCCTGAAACATGACCGATCGGTCGTTCCGAGAATATGTAGTAGCGAAAAAAAAGCACTACAAAACGTTTGACGAACCCTTTCCTCGGAGGCATCATGGCCTCGCTCCCGCTAATCAGGGGCCCTAGAAAGGGCCTCCGGATCGCTCTCCAGACTTACCGTCCGAGACGATGCGTGTTGTAAAGCCCACAAGGCAGTTCGACGAGATTGCGACTGGAACGAAGTTGTCCTGAGGGACGGGGAAGCGTTTAAAGCATCAACCTGCCAGACAGTCACAGTCAGTCTGCCCAACGGCATCCACGAGCCGGCAAGCAGTCGAGTCGAATGTCAGCGCTCGGTGCACTCGTCACCCCCTCCTCCCGGTTTCAACGCCGTCCTGGTCAATATTTCGCCGCATTGCAGTGAGCCCCACAACCATAGCCTTAGCTTTGCAGGTTCTGCGTGGGAAAGCCGGTGCTCAACCAAACACATACATTGAAGGATTGACCATGTCCGCATATCAAAACGACATCAAGGCAGTCGCTGCGCTGAAAGAAACGTTCGGCAGCACCTGGAGCGCGATCAACCCGGAATCCGTGGCTCGTATGCGCGCTCAGAACCGCTTCAAGACTGGTTTGGATATCGCCAAGTACACTGCCGCCATCATGCGCAAGGACATGGCCGAGTACGACGCCGACTCTTCCGTCTACACCCAGTCCCTGGGTTGCTGGCACGGCTTCATCGGTCAGCAGAAGCTGATCTCGATCAAGAAGCACCTGAAGACCACCAACAAGCGCTACCTCTACCTGTCGGGCTGGATGGTCGCCGCCCTGCGTTCCGACTTCGGCCCGCTGCCGGACCAGTCGATGCATGAGAAGACCGCCGTTTCCGGTCTGATCGAAGAGCTGTACACCTTCCTGCGCCAGGCCGACGCCCGCGAGCTGGACCTGCTGTTCAGCGCCCTGGATGACGCCCGCGAAGCCGGCGACAGCGCCAAGGCCGCCGAAATCCAGAACCAGATCGACAACTACGAGACCCACGTGGTCCCGATCATCGCCGACATCGACGCCGGTTTCGGTAACCCGGAGGCCACCTACCTGCTGGCCAAGAAGATGATCGAAGCCGGTGCCTGCTGCATCCAGATCGAGAACCAGGTGTCCGACGAGAAGCAGTGCGGCCACCAGGACGGCAAGGTGACCGTGCCTCACGAGGACTTCCTCGCCAAGATCAACGCAGTTCGCTACGCCTTCCTCGAGCTGGGCGTGGATGACGGCGTGATCGTTGCCCGTACCGACTCCCTGGGCGCCGGCCTGACCAAGCAGATCGCCGTGACCAAGCAGCCGGGCGACCTGGGCGACCAGTACAACTCCTTCCTCGACTGCGAGGAAATCTCCGAAGCCGAACTGGGCAACGGCGACGTGGTAATCAAGCGCGAAGGCAAGCTGCTGCGTCCCAAGCGTCTGCCGAGCAACCTGTTCCAGTTCCGCGCTGGCACCGGCGAAGACCGCTGCGTACTGGACTGCATCACTTCGCTGCAGAACGGTGCCGACCTGCTGTGGATCGAGACCGAGAAGCCGCACGTTGGCCAGATCGCCGGCATGGTTGACCGCATCCGTCAGGTGATCCCGAACGCCAAGCTGGTGTACAACAACAGCCCGTCGTTCAACTGGACCCTGAACTTCCGCCAGCAGGTGTTCGACGCATTCGTCGCCGAAGGCAAGGACGTCTCCGCCTACGACCGCGCCAAGCTGATGAGCGTCGAGTACGACGAGACCGAACTGGCCAAGGTGGCCGACGAGAAGATTCGCACCTTCCAGCGCGACGGTTCGGCTCAGGCCGGCATCTTCCACCACCTGATCACCCTGCCGACCTACCACACGGCCGCACTGTCCACCGACAACCTGGCCAAGGGCTACTTCGCCGACCAGGGCATGCTGGCCTACGTGAAAGGCGTTCAGCGTCAGGAACTGCGTCAGGGCATCGCCTGCGTCAAGCACCAGAACATGGCTGGCTCCGACATCGGCGACAACCACAAGGAGTACTTCGCTGGCGAAGCCGCTCTGAAGGCCGGTGGCAAAGACAACACCATGAACCAGTTCCACTAAGCGGAACCGGTGCAGACAGCGGGAACCCCGCATTCCCACTGAGCACGGTGTAAGGAAACCCCAGCAGAAATGCTGGGGTTTTTCTTTTTCCGCCGCTTGGCGCTCGCCCGGGTGACTGCAGAAGCCTGGTTTTGTCGACCGGGCCACAAGGGCTGTCATCGTTCCGTCGTTTTCCTTGGTTAGCTTCTGGGCTCCGTCGATTAGCCCCAAGGAGCCTCCATGCGCCAGGAAGATGACAACAGCGTGCTGTTCGGTAATGGCGATGAGCTGCCCAGCAACCACTCCAGCAACCCGCACTTCAACCAACTGATCGAGACGCGTCTCGCGCGCCGGCAGGTCCTCGCCGGTGGCGCAGCGCTCGGTGCCCTGGCCTTCTTCGGCGCCGCCGTGCCGGGCATCAGTAGCGCCGCACCAGCGGCCGGCCAGCCACAGTCGACGCCACCATTCAGGCAGCGCAGCAAGCTGCCGTTCAGCGCCGTGGCCGTCAGCCGCGGCGATGACATCAGCGTGCCGGATGGCTACAAGGCCAGCCCGTTCATTCCCTGGGGCACCCCCATCACCGGCAGTTACCCGGCATTTCTCGAGGATGCCAGCAACAGCGCCGAAGATCAGGCGCAGCAGACCGGCATGCACCACGATGGCATGCACTTCTTTCCTATCGATGCCCAGCGCGGCCCCGGTCGCGACAGCGAGCACGGCCTGCTGGTGCTCAACCACGAATACATCGACGTCGGGCTGATCCACCCCAAGGGCCCGACCGTCGTCGATGGCAAGCGGATCAGCGCCGAAGAGGTGCGCAAGGAAATCAACGCCCATGGCGTCTCGGTCGTGGAAATCCGCCGCAACCCGCAAGGCGACTGGGAGGTCCTGCCGAGCGCGCGCAACCGGCGCATCACCGCCGCCACGCCGATGCAGATCCGCGGTCCCGCCCGTGGCCATGCCCTGCTGCGGACCCGCTACAGCCCGGACGGCACGGCCACCCGTGGCACCCAGAACAACTGCGCCAACGGCTTCACCCCCTGGGGCACCTACCTCACATGCGAGGAGAACTGGGCCGGCTACTTCGCCTCCCGCGACACCCAACTGCCGCGTGAGCTGAGCCGCTACGGCCTGCGTGACAGCAGCCGCTACGGCTGGGAGACCCTGGCCGGCGATGAGTTCGAGCGCTTCGATGCAACCCGCAAGGCAGCTAGCGCCGAAGGTGACTACCGCAACGAACCGAATCACTTCGGCTGGATTGTCGAGATCGACCCCTTCGCGCCCGAGTCGGCGCCGGTCAAGCGCACCGCCCTGGGTCGCTTCGCCCACGAGGGCCTGGTGTTCGCCCCGGTCAAGCCGGGCCGGCCGGTGGTGTGCTACTCCGGCGACGACTCGCAGAACGAGTACATCTACAAGTACGTCAGCCGCCACAAGTACCGCCCCGGTCGCAGCGATGGCAGCCTGCTCGATGATGGCACACTCTACGTCGCCCGCTTCGATGGCAACGGCAAGGGCAAGTGGCTGGCCCTGGATATCCACGACAAGCACTTCCAGAGGGCCTGCCTGGCCGCCGGCGTAAGCTTCGCCGACCAGGGCGAGGTGCTGATCAACACGCGCCTGGCGGCCGACATCGTCGGCGCCACCAAGATGGACCGTCCCGAGTGGGGGGCGGTCAACCCGGACAACGGCGAGGTGTATTTCACCCTGACCAACAACAAGTCGCGCAGTGAAACGGACGCCGCCAACCCCCGCCCGGCCAATGCCTATGGCCATATCATCCGCTGGCGAGAGCGCAGCTGGAACTCGGCCGGACGGCGCTTCTCCTGGGACCTGTTCCTGCTCGCCGGTCCGGAAAACGACAGTGTCGGGCCCAACGGCCAGCCACTGGGCGCCGACAACCTGCTGGCCAGCCCGGACGGCCTGTGGTTCGACCCGGAAGGTCGCCTGTGGATCCAGACCGACATGAGCGGCAGCCAGTTGCACAGCGGTCCCTTCGGCAACAACCAGATGCTCGTCGCCGATCCGGCAAGCGGCGAAATGAAGCGCTTCCTGGTCGGCCCGCAGGGCGCCGAGGTCACCGGCATCAGCGCCACCCCGGACTTCCGCACGCTGTTCGTCAATATCCAGCATCCCGGCGAAGGCTCGACTGCCGACAAGCTGCTCAGCACCTGGCCGGACGGTCCCGGCAAGCGGCCGCGCTCGTCCACCCTGGTGATTACCCGCGAGGACGGCCGGCGCCTGCTTTGAGCCACCCTTCGCCACCCGCGATGACCGTCCGGTCATCGCGCCCCGGCGTCCTCCTGCATCAGGGCCGATCGCCGCCCTGCCCACTCGCTGGATCGCCGTCAGCTATCAGCCAAGAAAATCCCCCTGGCAGGCGAAGCAGGCAGAAAGCAACTACCCTTGGCCCATTGGCTGGGATTTTTGCCTGACAACAAGACCGCTGCTCAACCTGCGTATGAACGCCGTTCCTTTCTCTGGGGGTACCGGCATGTCGGAAGCAAGCATCATTTTGTCCCACAACTGGGCGCTGGCCGTCTTTCTCCTCGGCATCGCCGGCCTCTGCGCGTTCATGCTCGGCCTTTCCAGCCTGCTGGGCGGCAAGGCCTGGGGGCGCAGCAAGAACGAACCCTTCGAAGCCGGCATGTTGCCCACCGGCAGCGCCCGCCTGCGTCTCTCGGCGAAGTTCTATCTGGTCGCGATGCTCTTCGTGATCTTCGACGTCGAAGCCCTCTTCCTCTTCGCCTGGGCCGTTTCCGTTCGCGAAAGCGGCTGGGCCGGCTTCATCGAAGCGACTGTTTTCATAGCGATTCTGTTGGCCGGCCTTGTCTATCTTTGGCGAATAGGGGCACTCGACTGGGCGCCCGCGGGACGTCGCGAACGGCAGGCAAAGCTAAGACGATGAGGTTTTGGCGATGCAATACAAACTTACTCGGGTCGACCCGGATGCGCCCAACGAGCAGTATCCGATCGGTCAGCGGGGGAGCGTCTCCGATCCGCTGCTGGACGACCAGGTTCACAAGAACATCTTCATGGGCAAGCTCGAAGAGGTGCTCAATGGGGCGGTGAACTGGGGGCGCAAGAACTCCCTGTGGCCCTACAACTTCGGCCTGTCCTGCTGCTACGTGGAAATGACCACGGCCTTCACCGCCCCCCATGACATCGCCCGCTTCGGCGCCGAGGTCATTCGCGCCTCGCCCCGCCAGGCTGACTTCATGGTCATCGCCGGCACCTGCTTCATCAAGATGGCGCCCGTCATCCAGCGCCTGTACGAGCAGATGCTGGAGCCCAAGTGGGTCATTTCGATGGGTTCCTGTGCCAATTCCGGGGGCATGTACGACATCTATTCCGTGGTCCAGGGCGTGGACAAGTTCCTCCCGGTCGACGTCTACGTGCCCGGCTGCCCGCCCCGTCCCGAGGCCTTTCTGCAGGGCCTGATGCTGCTGCAGGAGTCCATCGGCCAGGAGCGCCGGCCGCTGTCCTGGGTGGTCGGCGACCAGGGGGTCTACCGCGCCGACATGCCCTCGCAGAGAGAGCAGCGGCGTGCCCAGCGCATTGCCGTGACCAATCTGCGCAGCCCCGACGACGTTTGAATCCGGCGGGCCTGCGCCCGCTTAACCGGCTCTTTCCTTGGCTTGACCGATAGCGACCGAGACCATGACTGCAGACAGCGCCCTGTCACCTCCGCCCTACCAGGCCGACACTCAAGACGTCGTCGCCGAGCTGCAAGCGCGCTTCGGCGTCGATGACCTGACGCTGCAGGCGACTCGCACCGGCATGCCGGTGGTGTGGGTGCCGCGTGACAAGCTGATCGAGATGCTCGGCTTTCTGCGCACGCTGCCGCGCCCCTACGTCATGCTCTACGACCTGCACGCCGTCGACGAACGCCTGC
Organism: Pseudomonas sp. LPB0260; assembly: GCF_013388395.1. Classification (NCBI taxonomy): domain Bacteria; kingdom Pseudomonadati; phylum Pseudomonadota; class Gammaproteobacteria; order Pseudomonadales; family Pseudomonadaceae; genus Pseudomonas; species Pseudomonas sp. LPB0260. Next base: position 3,721,037 of record NZ_CP058247.1, read on the forward strand.
GTACCCAGCGCCGCGGCTTGCCACAGGCGGACTTCACGGTGTTCTACCAGCTGTTGTCGATCGAGCGGAACAGCGACCTGATGGTCAAGGTGGCGCTGGCCGAGAACGATCTCGAGCTGCCGACCGCCACCTCGATCTGGCCGAACGCCAACTGGTACGAGCGGGAAGTCTGGGACCTGTTCGGCATCAGCTTCCGCGGCCACCCCCATCTCAGCCGCATCATGATGCCGCCGACCTGGGAAGGTCATCCGTTGCGCAAGGACTACCCGGCGCGCGCCACCGAGTTCGACCCCTTCAGCCTCACCCAGGCCAAACAGCAACTGGAGGAGGAAGCCGCGCGCTTCAAGCCCGAGGACTGGGGCATGCAGCGCCATGGCGAGCACGAGGACTACATGTTCCTCAACCTCGGGCCCAATCACCCTTCGGCCCATGGCGCCTTCCGCATCATCCTGCAACTCGACGGCGAGGAAATCGTCGATTGCGTGCCGGACATCGGTTATCACCACCGCGGCGCCGAAAAGATGGCCGAACGCCAGTCCTGGCACAGCTTCATTCCCTACACCGACCGCATCGACTACCTCGGTGGGGTGATGAACAACCTGCCCTACGTCCTCGCCGTGGAAAAGCTGGCCGGGATCAAGGTGCCGGACCGGGTCGACTTCATCCGCGTGATGCTGGCCGAGTTCTTCCGCATCACCAGCCACCTGTTGTTCCTCGGCACCTATATCCAGGACGTCGGCGCCATGACGCCGGTGTTCTTCACCTTCACCGACCGCCAACGCGCCTACAAGGTGATCGAGGCCATCACCGGCTTCCGCATGCATCCGGCCTGGTACCGCATCGGCGGCGTCGCCCACGACCTGCCCAGGGGCTGGGACGGCCTGGTCAGGGAATTCGTCGACTGGCTGCCCAAGCGCCTGGACGAGTACGAGAAGGCCGCCCTGCACAACAGCATCCTGCGCGGTCGGACCATTGGCGTGGCCCAGTACAACACCCAGGAGGCCCTCGAATGGGGCGTCACCGGCGCCGGGCTGCGCTCCACCGGGCTCGACTTCGACCTGCGCAAGGCCCGCCCCTACTCGGGCTACGAGCACTTCGAGTTCGAGATCCCGCTGGCCCAGAACGGCGACGCCTATGACCGCTGCATCGTGCGGGTCGAAGAGATGCGCCAGAGCGTGCGGATCATCGAGCAGTGCCTGAAGAACATGCCGGCTGGGCCCTACAAGGCCGATCACCCGCTGACCACGCCGCCGCCGAAGGAGCGCACCCTGCAGCACATCGAGACGCTGATCACCCACTTCCTGCAGGTCTCCTGGGGGCCGGTGATGCCGGCCGGCGAGTCCCTGCAGATGATCGAGGCGACCAAGGGCATCAACAGTTACTACCTGACCAGCGACGGCAGCACCATGAGCTACCGCACGCGGATTCGCACCCCGAGCTTCCCCCACCTGCAGCAGATTCCCGCGGTGATCCGCGGCAGCATGGTGGCGGACCTGATCGCCTACCTGGGCAGTATCGACTTCGTCATGGCCGATGTGGACCGCTGATATGAGCCAGAGCGACCTGATCCAAACCGACCGTTTCGCCCTCAGCGCCGGCGAGCGCGCGGCCATCGAGCAGGAGATGCACCACTACGAGGACCCGCGGGCGGCCTCCATCGAGGCACTGAAGATCGTGCAGAAAGCACGCGGCTGGGTGCCCGACGGCGCGGCCGAGGCCATAGGCGCGGTCCTCGGCATTCCGGCCAGCGACGTGGAGGGCGTGGCCACCTTCTACAGCCAGATTTTCCGCCAGCCGGTGGGGCGGCACATCATTCGAGTGTGCGACAGCATGACCTGCTTTATCGGCGGCCATGAGTCGCTGCTGTCTAGTATTCAACAACAACTGGGCATCGGCCTTGGCCAGACCAGCGCCGACGGTCGCTTCACCCTGCTGCCGGTGTGCTGCCTGGGCAACTGCGACAAGGCGCCGACGCTGATGATCGACGACGACACCTTCGGCGATGTGCAGCCCGAGTCCGTCGCCAAACTGCTGGAGGGCTATGCATGAACGCCAAGCTGCTGGCCTCGACCGGCCCGGCCAATCGCATCGCCCGCCCGGAAGCGACCCACCCGCTGACCTGGCGCCTGCGCGACGACGCCCAGCCGGTGTGGCTCGACGAGTATCAGCGCAAGAACGGCTACGCCGCCGCGCGCAAGGCGCTGGGCAAGATGGCCCCGGCCGACATCGTACAGACGGTCAAGGAGTCCGGGCTCAAGGGCCGCGGCGGCGCCGGCTTCCCCACCGGCGTGAAGTGGGGGCTGATGCCCACCGACGAGTCGCTGAACATCCGCTACCTGCTGTGCAACGCGGACGAGATGGAGCCCAACACCTGGAAGGACCGCCTGCTCATGGAGCAGCTGCCGCACCTGCTGATCGAGGGCATGCTGATCAGCGCGCGCGCGCTCAAGGCCTACCGCGGCTACATCTTCCTGCGCGGCGAGTATGTCGACGCGGCGCACATCCTCGAGCGCGCCGTGGCCGAAGCCAAGGCCGCCGGCCTGCTGGGCCGGAACATCCTGGGCAGCGATTTCTCCTTCGAGCTGTTCGTGCACACCGGCGCCGGGCGCTACATCTGCGGCGAGGAAACCGCGCTGATCAACTCCCTGGAGGGGCGTCGCGCCAACCCGCGCGCCAAGCCGCCCTTCCCGGCCGCGGTCGGCGTCTGGGGCAAGCCCACCTGCGTCAATAATGTCGAGACCCTGTGCAACGTGCCGGCGATCATCGGCAACGGCGTCGACTGGTACAAGGGCCTGGCCCGCCCGGGCAGCGAGGACCACGGCAGCAAGCTGATGGGCTTCTCCGGCAAGGTGAAAAATCCGGGGGTGTGGGAACTGCCCTTCGGCATCAGCGCCCGCGAGCTGTTCGAGGACTACGCCGGCGGCATGCGTGACGGCTACCGCCTGAAATGCTGGCAGCCCGGCGGCGCCGGCACCGGCTTCCTGCTGCCGGAACACCTCGAGGCCAGCCTGTATGCCGGCGGCATCGCCAAGGTCGGTACCCGCATGGGCACCGGGCTGGCCCTGGCGGTGGACGACAGCGTGAGCATGCTGTCGCTGCTGCGCAACCTGGAGGAGTTCTTCTCCCGCGAGTCCTGCGGCTGGTGCACCCCCTGTCGCGATGGCCTGCCCTGGAGCGTCAAGCTGCTGCGCGCCCTGGAGCGCGGCGAGGGCCAGGCGGGCGACCTCGAGACCCTGGAGCAGCTGTGCAACTTCCTCGGCCCCGGCAAGACCTTCTGCGCCCACGCGCCGGGGGCCGTCGAGCCGCTGGCCAGTGCCCTGAAGTATTTCCGCGGGGAATTCGAGGCCGGCATTGCCGGCCAGAACACGCCGGCGGGCAGCGCGCAGCTGACCCCGGCATGAAGTTTTTGCGTCGCCCCGGCCACTCACCTGGCCCCGCGACAAACCGTGACGTCCTTAGCCAAGCCCGCTGCGGTGGGTGAGAAGACACGAGACCATGGCCACTATCCACGTAGACGGCAAAGATCTGCAAGTCGACGGCGCTGACAACCTGCTGCAGGCCTGCCTGTCCCTGGGGCTCGACATCCCCTACTTCTGCTGGCATCCCGCCCTCGGCAGCGTCGGCGCCTGCCGCCAGTGCGCGGTCAAGCAGTACAACGACGAGAACGATACCCGCGGCCGCCTGGTGATGTCGTGCATGACCCCGGCCAGCGACAACACCTGGATTTCCATCGAGGATGAAGAGGCCCGGCAGTTCCGCGCCAGCGTGGTGGAGTGGCTGATGACCAACCACCCCCACGACTGCCCGGTATGCGAGGAAGGCGGCCACTGCCACCTGCAGGATATGACGGTGATGACCGGGCACAGCGCTCGGCGCTATCGCTTCACCAAGCGCACCCACCACAATCAGGAACTGGGCCCCTTCATCGCCCACGAGATGAACCGCTGCATCGCCTGCTACCGCTGCGTGCGCTACTACAACGACTACGCCGGGGGCACCGACCTGGGCGTCTACGGCGCCCACGACAACGTCTATTTCGGGCGGGTCGAGGACGCCCCCCTGGAAAGCGAGTTCGCCGGCAACCTGGTCGAGGTCTGCCCGACAGGCGTGTTCACCGACAAGACACACTCCGAGCGCTACAACCGCAAGTGGGACATGCAGTTCGCCCCGAGCATCTGCCACGGCTGCGCCGCCGGCTGCAACATCAGCCCCGGCGAGCGCTACGGCGAGATCCGCCGCATCGAGAACCGCTTCAACGGCTCGGTGAACCAGTACTTCCTCTGCGACCGCGGCCGTTTCGGCTACGGCTACGTCAACCGCCAGGACCGCCCGCGCCAGCCGCTGATGGTGCTGAGCCAGATGAAGATGAGCCTGGACTCGGCCCTCGACCAGGCCGCCGCGCTGCTGAAGAAGCGCAGGGTGATCGGCATCGGCTCGCCCCGCGCCAGCCTGGAGAGCAACTTCGCCCTGCGCCAGCTGGTCGGCGCCGAGCAGTTCTACGCCGGCGTGGACGCTGACGAACTGCAACTGCTGCAGCTGATCCGCGAGGTGCTGCAGAACGGCCCGTTGCCGGTGCCGACCCTGCGCGAGGTGGAAGGCCACGACGCGGTATTCGTCCTCGGCGAGGACCTGACCCAGACCTCCGCACGCCTGGCCCTGACGCTGCGCCAGACGGTCAAGGGCCGGGCCAGGCAGATGGCCGCCGCGATGAAGATCCAGGACTGGCACATGGCCGCAGTGCAGAACGTCGCCCAGGATGCGCTGAGCCCGCTGTTCATCGCCAGCGTCTGCAGCACGCGACTGGATGATGTCGCCCGCGAATGCGCACAGGCCGCACCAGCCGACCTGGCCCGCCTCGGCTTCGCCGTGGCGCACGCCATCGACCCGAACGCACCGGCCGTGGCCGGCCTAGACGCCGAAGCCGCCGCACTGGCCCGGCGCATCGCCGAGGCCCTGCTGGCGGCCGAGCGCCCGCTGATCGTTGCCGGCGCCTCGCTGGGCAGCCGGGCGCTGATCGAGGCCGCCGCCAATATCGCCAGCGCCCTGAAGAACCGCGAGAAAAACGGCTCCATCAGCCTGGTGCTGCCGGAAGCCAACAGCATGGGCCTGGCCCTGCTGCAGGGCGAGGCCCTGTGCAGCCAGTCGCTGGACGCCGCGCTGCAGGCCCTGACCAGCGGCGAGGCCGACGCCCTGGTGGTGCTGGAGAACGACCTCTACCGCCGCGCCGACGCCGCCCGGGTCGACGCCGCCCTGGCCGCCGCCAGGGTGGTAATAGTCGCCGATCACCAGTGGACACCGACCGCCGCCAAGGCGCACCTGTTGCTGCCCGCCGCCAGCTTCGCCGAGGGCGACGGCACCCTGGTCAGCCAGGAGGGCCGCGCCCAGCGCTTCTTCCAGGTCTTCGATCCCACCTATCACGACGGCGACAACCTGGTGCGCGAAGGCTGGCGCTGGCTGCATGCCCTGCACAGCACCCTGCAGAGCCAGGCGGTCGACTGGACCTTGCTCGATCAGGTCACCGCGGCCTGTGCCGCCAGCGTCCCGGCACTGGCCGGCATTCGCGACGCCGCGCCGGACGCCAGCTTCCGCATCAAGGGGCTCAAGCTGTCGCGCGAACCCCATCGCTACAGCGGCCGCACGGCGATGCGCGCCAATATCAGCGTGCACGAGCCGCGCCAGCCCCAGGACCAGGACTCCGCTTTCGCCTTCTCCATGGAGGGCTACTCCGGCTCCGCCGAGACCCGCCAGCAGATTCCCTTCGCCTGGTCGCCCGGCTGGAACTCGCCCCAGGCCTGGAACAAGTTCCAGGACGAGGTCGGAGGCCACCTGCGCGCCGGCGATCCGGGCGTGCGCCTGGTCGAGGCCGCCGGCGTTGCCCTGCCCTGGTTCGCCCCCTGCGCCGCCTTCGCCCCGGCCCAGGGCACGCTGCAGGCGGTGCCCCTGCACCACCTGTTCGGCAGCGAGGAGACGTCCGCCCTCGCCGCGCCGATTCAGGCCCGCGCCCCGGCCCCCTACGTCGCCCTGGCCCGCGAGGAGGCCACGCGCCTGGGCCTGGCGGACGGCGCCCTGCTCAGCCTGAGCCTCGACGGTCGGCCCCTGCGCCTGCCGCTGCAGCTGCGCGATGGCCTCGCGCTCGGCCTGGTCGGCCTGCCCGCGGGGCTGCCCGGGATTCCGCCATCGATCGCTGGCGCGGTGGTGACGGCAATCCGGGAGGCCGGGCAATGAACTGGCTGACGCCCGAGTCGACCGAGATCCTGGTGGCGGTGCTCAAGGCCGTGGTCATCCTGCTCGTGGTGGTGGTCAGCGGCGCCCTGCTGAGCTTCGTCGAACGCCGCCTGCTCGGCTGGTGGCAGGACCGCTACGGGCCCAACCGCGTCGGGCCGTTCGGCCTGTTCCAGATCGCCGCGGACATGCTCAAGATGTTCTTCAAGGAAGACTGGACGCCGCCCTTCGCCGACAAGGTGATCTTCACCCTGGCGCCGCTGATCGCCATGAGCGCCATGCTGATGGCCTTCGCCATCATCCCCATCACCCCGACCTGGGGCGTGGCGGACCTGAACATCGGCATCCTGTTTTTCTTCGCCATGGCCGGGCTGTCGGTCTACGCCGTGCTGTTCGCCGGCTGGTCGAGCAGCAACAAGTACGCCCTGCTCGGCGCCCTGCGCGCCTCGGCGCAGACGGTGTCCTACGAGGTGTTCCTGGCCCTGGCGCTGATGGGCGTGGTGGCCCAGGCGGGCTCGTTCAATATGCGCGAGATCGTCGACTATCAGGCCCAGCACCTGTGGTTCATCGTTCCGCAGTTCTTCGGCTTCTGTACCTTCTTCATCGCCGGCGTCGCGGTCACCCACCGCCATCCCTTCGACCAGCCGGAAGCCGAGCAGGAACTGGCCGACGGTTACCACATCGAGTACGCCGGGATGAAATGGGGCATGTTCTTCGTCGGCGAATACATCGGCATCATCACCATCTCGGCGCTGCTGGTGACCCTGTTCTTCGGCGGCTGGCACGGCCCGTTCGGCCTCCTGCCGCAGATCCCGTTCTTCTGGTTCGCCGCCAAGACCTGCTTCTTCATCATGCTCTTCATCCTGCTGCGCGCCTCGATTCCACGGCCGCGCTACGACCAGGTCATGGCGTTCAGCTGGAAGTTCTGCCTGCCGCTGACCCTGCTCAACCTGCTGGTGACCGGCGCCCTGGTGCTGGCCGCGGCCCAGTAAGGAGGCCCCCCATGTTCCACTACATCAGGCATGTGATCCACGGCACCTTCACCCAGCTGCGCAGCCTGGCGATGATCTTCGCCCACGGCTTTCGCCACCGCGACACCCTGCAGTACCCGGAGGAGGCGGTGTACCTGCCGCCGCGCTACCGCGGGCGCATCGTCCTGACCCGTGACCCGGACGGCGAGGAACGCTGCGTGGCCTGCAACCTGTGCGCGGTGGCCTGCCCGGTCGGCTGCATCTCCCTGCAGAAGGCCGAGGCCCAGGACGGCCGCTGGTATCCGGAATTCTTTCGCATCAACTTCTCGCGCTGCATCTTCTGCGGCCTGTGCGAGGAGGCCTGCCCGACCACCGCCATCCAGCTGACCCCGGACTTCGAGATGGGCGAGTTCAAGCGCCAGGACCTGGTGTACGAGAAGGAGGACCTGCTGATCTCCGGCCCGGGCAAGTACCCCGACTACAACTTCTACCGCGTCGCCGGCATGGCCATCGCCGGCAAGCCGAAGGGCGCCGCGCAGAACGAGGCCGAGCCGATCAACGTGAAAAACCTGCTGCCTTAAGGACGGAATGATGGAACTGGCTTTCTACTTCGCCGCCGGGGTCGCCGTGATGGCCACCTTGCGGGTGATCACCAGCAGCAACCCGGTACATGCCCTGCTGTACCTGATCATCTCGCTGCTGGCGGTCGCCATGGTGTTCTTCAGCCTCGGTGCGCCCTTCGCCGGCGCCCTGGAGATCATCGTCTACGCCGGCGCCATCATGGTGCTGTTCGTCTTCGTGGTGATGATGCTCAACCTCGGCGCCGCCGCCGTCGAGCAGGAAAGACGCTGGCTCACCCCCGGCATCTGGCTGGGCCCGGCCCTGCTTTGTGCCCTGCTGCTCGGCCAGCTGCTCTACGTGCTGCTCGCCGCGCCGAGCAGCGCCGCCATCGGCCAGGTCACGGTGGATGCCAAGACCGTTGGCATCAGCCTGTTCGGGCCCTACCTGCTGGCCGTCGAGCTGGCCTCGATGCTGCTGCTGGCGGCGCTGGTGGCCGCCTATCACCTCGGCCGCCACGAAGCCAAGGATGCGACCCCATGAGCGCGATTCCGATGGAACATGGCCTGGCCCTGGCCGGCGTGCTGTTCAGCCTCGGCCTGGTCGGCCTGCTGGTGCGCCGCAACATCCTCTTCGTGCTGATGAGCCTGGAAGTGATGATGAACGCCGCTGCCCTGGCCTTCGTGGTCGCCGGCGCGCGCTGGGGACAACCCGACGGCCAGGTGATGTTCATTCTGGTGATCAGCCTGGCGGCGGCCGAGGCCAGCATCGGGCTGGCGATCCTGCTGCAGCTGTACCGCCGCTTCAATACCCTGGATATCGACGCTGCCAGCGAGATGCGCGGATGAACCTACTCTTCCTGACCTGCCTGTTCCCGTTGCTCGGCTGGCTGACGCTGGCCTTCAGCCGCGGCCGTTGCTCGGAGAATACCGCGGCGCTGATCGGTGTCGGCTCAGTCGGCCTGTCGGCCCTGACCGCCGCCTGGATCATCTGGCAGTTCGCCAGCGCGCCGCCGCCGGGCGGTGTCTACAGCCAGTTGCTCTGGCAATGGATGGCGGTGGACGGCTTCACGCCCAGCTTCACCCTGTACCTGGACGGCCTGTCGCTGACCATGCTCGGCGTGGTCACCGGGGTCGGCTTTCTCATCCACCTGTTCGCCAGCTGGTACATGCGCGGCGAGGAAGGCTATTCGCGCTTCTTCGCCTACACCAACCTGTTCATCGCCAGCATGCTGTTCCTGGTGCTCGGCGATAACCTGCTGTTCCTCTACCTGGGCTGGGAAGGTGTGGGCCTGTGCTCGTACCTGCTGATCGGCTTCTACTTCAAGCACAGGGCCAACGGCAATGCGGCGCTCAAGGCCTTTATCGTCACCCGCGTGGGCGATGTGTTCATGGCCATCGGCCTGTTCATCCTGTTCTTCCAGCTCGGCACCCTGAACATCCAGGAACTGATGGTGCTGGCGCCACAGAAATACGTCGCCGGCGACACCTGGCTGTGGCTTGCCACCCTGATGCTGCTCGGCGGCGCGGTGGGCAAGTCGGCGCAGCTGCCGCTGCAGACCTGGCTGGCCGACGCCATGGCCGGCCCGACCCCGGTCTCCGCGCTGATCCACGCCGCCACCATGGTCACCGCCGGGGTCTACCTGATCGCCCGCACCCATGGCCTGTTCCTGCTGACCCCGGAAGTTCTCCAACTGGTCGGCATCGTCGGCGGCGCGACCCTGGTGCTGGCCGGGTTTGCCGCCCTGGTGCAGACCGACATCAAGCGCATCCTCGCCTACTCGACCATGAGCCAGATCGGCTACATGTTCCTCGCCCTGGGCGTCGGCGCCTGGAGCGCCGCGATCTTCCACCTGATGACCCACGCCTTCTTCAAGGCCCTGTTGTTCCTCGCCTCCGGAGCCGTGATCAACGCCTGCCATCATGAGCAGAACATCTTCAGGATGGGCGGCCTGTGGCGGAAATTGCCGCTGGCCTACGCCAGCTTCCTCGTCGGCGGCGCCGCCCTGGCCGCCCTGCCGCTGATCACCGCCGGCTTCTATTCCAAGGACGAGATCCTCTGGGAAGCCTTCGCCAGCGGCCACCAGGCCTTGCTCTACGCAGGGCTCACTGGCGCCTTCCTCACCTCGCTGTACACCTTCCGCCTGATCTTCATCGCCTTCCACGGCGAGGCCAAGGTCGAGGCCCATGCCGGCCATGGCGTCGCCCACTGGCTGCCCTTGTCAGTGCTGATCCTGCTGTCGACCTTCGTCGGCGCGCTGATCAGCCCGCCCCTGGCCGGGGTGCTACCGCAGAGCGTCGGCCACGCCGGTGGCGAGGCCAAGCACAGCCTGGAGCTGGCCTCGGCGCTTATCGCCCTGTCCGGCATCGTGCTCGCCGCCCTGCTGTTCCTCGGCCAACGGCGCCTGGTCGGTGCCCTTGCCGCCAGTGCCCCCGGGCGCCTGCTCGGCGCCTGGTGGTTCGCCGCCTGGGGCTTCGACTGGCTCTACGACAAGCTGTTCGTGCGCCCCTATCTGCTGGTCTGCCGGCTGCTCGGGCGCGACCCGATCGACGCCAGCATCGGCGTGCTGCCGCGCCTGGCCCGTGGTGGACATGGCGTCCTGAGCCGCAGCGAAACCGGACAGCTGCGCTGGTACGCGGCGTCCATCGTCGGCGGCGCCGTGCTGGTACTCACCGTCGTGCTGCTGGCCTGACCCGAGCATGAAACTACTGCGAAAGGAACCCCGCCCATCATGATTCTGCCCTGGCTAGTCCTGATCCCCTTCATCGGCGGCCTGCTGTGCTGGCTGGGTGAGCGTTTCGGCAACACGCTGCCGCGCTGGGTCGCCCTGCTGACCATGGCCCTGCTGTTCGGCCTGAGCCTGTGGCTGTGGTCCAGCGCCGATTTCAGCCTGGCCCCGGCGCCCGGCGTCGAGCCGCGCTGGGCCTACGAGTTCCAGCTGCCGTGGATCGAGCGCCTGGGCATCAGCCTGCACCTGGCGCTCGATGGCCTCTCGGTGCTGATGATCAGCCTCACCGGACTGCTGGGCGTACTCTCGGTGCTCTGTTCCTGGCATGAGATCCAGAACCGCGTCGGCTTCTTCCACCTCAACCTGATGTGGATTCTCGGCGGCGTGGTCGGGGTCTTCCTGGCCATGGACCTGTTCCTGTTCTTCTTCTTCTGGGAAATGATGCTGGTGCCGATGTACTTCCTCATCGCGCTCTGGGGCCACAGCGGCAGCGCCGGCAAGACCCGCATCACCGCCGCCACCAAGTTCTTCATCTACACCCAGGCCAGCGGCCTGATCATGCTGGTGGCGATCCTCGCCCTGGTGTTCGTCCACTTCAACGGCAGCGGCGTGCTGACCTTCAACTACGCCGACCTGCTGAAGACCGAGCTGGAACCGGGCACCGAGTTCCTGCTGATGCTCGGCTTCTTCATCGCCTTCGCCGTGAAATTCCCGGTGGTGCCCTTCCACTCCTGGCTGCCGGATGCCCACGCCCAGGCGCCGACCGCCGGCTCGGTGGACCTGGCCGGCATCCTGCTCAAGACCGCCGCCTACGGCATGATCCGCTTCGCCCTGCCGCTGTTCCCCAACGCCTCGGCGGAGTTCGCCCCGGTGGCCATGGGCCTGGGCGTGTTCGCCATCGTCTACGGCGCCCTGCTGTCGTTCGCCCAGACCGACATCAAACGCCTGGTGGCCTACTCGAGCGTGTCGCACATGGGCTTCGTGCTGATCGCCATCTACTCGGGCAGCCAGATCGCCCTGCAGGGCGCGGTGGTGCAGATGCTCGCCCACGGCCTGTCCGCCGCCGCACTGTTCATCCTCTGCGGCCAGCTCTACGAGCGCCTGCATACCCGTGACATGCGCGAGATGGGCGGGATCTGGGCGCGCATGCCCTGGCTGCCCGCCCTCAGCCTGTTCTTCGCCGCGGCGGCCCTCGGCCTGCCCGGTACCGGCAACTTCATCGGTGAATTCCTCATCCTCATCGGCACCTTCCCCGCCGCACCCTGGGTCACCGTCCTCGCCGCCAGCGGCCTGGTGCTCGGTTCGGTCTACTCGCTGATCATGATCCACCGCGCCTACTTCGGCCCGGCCAAGGAAGAAGGCGCGCTGCTCGGGCTAAAGCCCCGCGAGCTGGGCATGGTGCTGGGCCTGGCCGTGCTGCTGACGCTGCTCGGCATCTACCCACAACCAGTGCTGGACACCTCGGCGGCCAGCATGCAGGGCGTGCAGCAGTGGTTCAGCACCAGTCTCAGCCAATTCGCCTCGGTTCGGTAAGCGATCTATGGAAAGCAGCGACATGCCCTTTACCCTGCAACACCTCATCGCCCTGCTGCCACTGCTGGTGACCAGCGCCACGCTCATCGTGGTGATGCTGGCGATCGCCTGGAAGCGCAACCACAGCCTGACCTTCGTCCTCTCGGTAGTCGGCCTGAACCTGGCCCTGCTGGCGATCATCCCGGCGCTGGAGGTCGCCCCGCTGCAGGTGACGCCGCTGCTACTGGTGGACCGCTTCGCCTGCTACTACATGGCCCTGATACTGGCGGCCACCCTGGCTTGCGTGACCCTGACCCACGCCTACCTGGGCGAGGCCACCCTGGGCGCCGGACAAACCAGCCGCCAGGGCTATCCCGGCAATCGCGAGGAGATGTACCTGCTGATGCTGCTGTCGGCCGCCGGCGGCCTGGTGCTGGCCGGTGCACAGCACCTGGCGGGGCTGTTCATCGGCCTGGAGCTGCTCTCGGTGCCGATCTACGGCCTGGTCGCCTATGCCTTCTTCGACAAGCGTTCGCTGGAGGCCGGCATCAAGTACATGGTGCTGTCGGCGGCCGGCAGCGCCTTCCTGCTGTTCGGCATGGCCCTGCTCTATGCCGACTCCGGCAGCCTCGGTTTCGCCCAGATCGGCGCCAGCCTCGCCGCCGGCGGCAGCCAGCTGGTGCAGATCGGCATCGGCATGATGCTGGTCGGCCTGGCCTTCAAGCTGTCGCTGGTGCCCTTCCACCTGTGGACGCCGGACGTCTACGAGGGCGCGCCGGCGCCGGTGGCGGCGTTTCTCGCGACCGCCAGCAAGGTCGCGGTATTCGCCGTGCTGCTGCGCCTGTACCAGATATCCCCGGCCACCGCCGGCGGCTGGCTGAATGACCTGCTGACGCTGATCGCCATCGCCTCGATCCTGGTCGGCAACCTGCTGGCGCTGCTGCAGAGCAACCTCAAACGCCTGCTGGGCTATTCCTCGATTGCCCATTTCGGCTACCTTCTGGTGGCCCTGGTGGCCAGCAAGGGCCTGGCGGTGGAGGCCATCGGCGTCTACCTGGCCACCTACGTGCTGACCTCCCTGGGCGCCTTCGGCGTGATCACCCTGATGTCGACCCCCTACAACGGCCGTGATGCCGACGCCCTGTACGAGTACCGCGGGTTGTTCTGGCGCCGACCCTACCTCACCGCGGTGCTCACGGTGATGATGCTGTCGCTGGCCGGCATTCCGCTCACGGCCGGCTTCATCGGCAAGTTCTACATCATCGCCGCCGGCGTGCAGGCGCAGCTGTGGTGGCTGCTCGGCGCCCTGGTGCTGGGCAGCGCCATCGCTGTGTTCTACTACCTGCGGGTGATGGTCACCCTGTTCCTCAACGAACCCAACCTGCACCGCCACGACGCGCCCTTCAACTGGGGCCAGCGCGCCGGCGGAATCATGCTGCTGTTCGTGGCGCTGCTGGCGTTCGCCATTGGCATCTACCCGCAGCCGCTGCTGGCCATGCTCAGCGGCATCAGCCTGGGCTGAAACGCAGGCGGGGTTGCCGAATGACCGGCAACCCCGCTGATGAGCCCTCTCCCCGCGCCGTTGGGGCTACAGCACCATCGCCGCCAGCCAGCCGAACGCCAGCAGCGGCAGGTTGTAGTGCAGGAAGGTCGGCACCACGCTGTCCCAGATGTGATTGTGCTGGCCATCGACGTTCAGGCCCGCGGTCGGCCCGAGGGTCGAATCGGAAGCCGGCGAGCCGGCATCGCCCAGGGCCCCGGCGGTGCCGACGATGCTGACGATGGCCAGCGGGCTGAAACCCAGTTGCAGCCCCAGCGGCACGAAGATCGCGGCGATGATCGGCACGGTCGAGAAGGACGAGCCGATGCCCATGGTCACCAGCAGGCCGACCAGCAGCATCAGCAGCGCGCCGATGGCCTTGTCGTGGCCGATCAGCTGCGCAGCGCCGTCGACCAGGGTGCTCACCTCGCCGGTGGCCTTCATCACCTCGGCGAAGCCGCCGGCGGCGATCATGATGAAGCCGATCATCGCCATCATCTTCATGCCTTCGGTGAACAGGCCGTCGGCCTCCTTCCAGCGCACCACCCCGGACAGCGAGAAGATCACGAAGCCCACCAGGGCGCCGATGATCATCGAGTCCAACCACAACTGCACGACAAAGGCGGCGGCGATGGCCACACCGGCCACCAGCAGGCTCAAGGGGTTGTAGCTCACGTCCACGCGCTCGACCCGCTCGATCTTCGCCAGGTCGTAGACGCGCTTGCCGCGGTAGCTCAGCAGCACCGCCACCAGCAGCCCCAGCAGCATGCCCAGCGCCGGAATCGCCATCGCCTGGCTCACGCTGATGCCACTGGTATCCACCCCGGCCTTGGCCACGTTGGCCAGCAGGATCTCATGCAGGAAGATCCCGCCGAAGCCCACCGGCAGGAACATGTAAGGGGTGATCAGGCCGAAGGTCAGCACACAGGCGATCAAGCGGCGATCCAGTTGCAGCCTGCTCAGGACATAGAGCAGCGGCGGCACCAGCAGGGGAATGAAGGCGATATGGATCGGCAGGATGTTCTGCGAGGCGATGGCCACGGCCAGCAGCAGGCCCAGCAGCAGCCACTTGAGCCAGGCCCCGCCCGCGTCCTGCTGCCGACCGACCATGGCCAGGGCCTTGTCGGACAGGGCATGGGCCAGTCCGGACTTGGCGATGGCCACGGCGAAGGCGCCGAGCAGGGCATAGGACAGGGCCACGGTAGCGCCGCCGCCCAGGCCCTGGTTGAAGGCATCCAGCGTGCCCTCCACCCCCAGGCCACCGAGCAGGCCGCCGAGCAATGCACCGATGATCAGGGCGATCACCACATGCACCCGGCACAGGCTGAGGATCAGCATGACGCCGACCGCTGCGATTACTGCATTCATGAAGCACTCCTCGATGTTTGCGCACGTCTGGCGATGGCCACAGGGGGCGTGGCTGGCGCAAAAAGCCGCGCACTCTGCCGCAACCCAGCACTGCTGTCAAAAATAGCCGTGCGAAATAATGATCGAGGCGTGCATAATTTCACCGCACCCTATGGCCGAGCGTCCGAAGTTGCCGGCGAATCCAGCGCGCCAGCCGATTAGCGTTCAAGAAAAGTCGACGCCCGCCGATGGTCAACGAATAAGCCGTTTTACGAATAATAAGGAGCGCCGCATGTCGCCCAGCCGCCTGTCCATTCAGCTGAAGATCACCCTATTGGCGGGACTCTGCCTGGTTCTCATCGTCACCCTGCTGGTGGGCGCCTCGCTCTACCAGTCGACCAGCACCGCCGAGCTGGTGCGCAGCTCCAGCAGTGACATGCTCAAGAACAGCGCCAAGTTGCGCCTGCAGGCCCGCGGCGAACTGCAGGCGATCCGCATCCAGCGCTACTTCATGGACGCCTATCAATACGGCACGGGCTTTTCCCGGCAGATCCTGTTCCTGCGCGACCAGGCGAAGAAACGCTTCCTCGACGCCTTCGACCTGCGCGAGGACCTGACCCGGCAGGTACGCAGCAGCCTGGAGGCCAACCCCGACCTGCTCGGCCTGTATCTGGTGTTCGAACCCAATGCCCTGGACGGCAAGGACGAGCTGTTCGTCGACCAGCCCGCGCTGGGCAGCAACGAGCAGGGGCGTTTCTCGCTCTACTGGTCGCAACCCTCGCCGGGCACGCTGGAATCCGAGTCGATGAGCGAGGAGATGCTCGGCGATACCAAGGTCGGCCCCAGCGGCGATCCCTACAACGCCTGGTACACCTGCCCGCGCGACAGCCGCAAGGCCTGCGTGCTGGAGCCCTACTACGACGAGGTCGGTGGCCGCCAGGTGCTGATGACCAGCATCGCCTTCCCCCTCGAGTTGGAGGGCAAGGTGATCGGTGTCATGGGTGTGGACATCAGCCTGGACAGCCTTCAGCAGTTGAGCCTGCAGGCTAATCAGGAGCTCTACGCCGGCGAAGGCCATATCAGCATCTTCAGCCCGGCGGCCCTGCTCGCCGGCCACAGCCGCGACGCCAAGCTGCTCAGCGCCGCAGTCGACAAGGCCTACGGCGAGCATTCCGGCGAGTTGCGTCCGCTGATCAGCAACGGCCAGGCCGCGGAGTTGCAACACGGCGAGATGATGCGCGTGCTGCAACCCTTCAAGCCGATTCCCGAGGCGAAGAACTGGAGTGTGCTGCTGGAAGTGCCCGAGCAGGTCCTGCTCGGCCCGGCCCGGCAGCTGGAGAACCAGCTCGACAGCCGCCGCACCGCGGACAGCAGCCTGAGCCTGCTGATCGGCCTGGTCGCGGTTCTCGCCGGCCTGCTGCTGATGTGGCTGACGGCACGCGGGGTCACCCGGCCCATCCTCGGAGTGGCCGCCATGCTCAAGGACATTGCCAGCGGCGAAGGCGACCTGACCCGCCGCCTGGCATACGCCAAGCAGGACGAACTGGGCGAGCTGGCCGGCTGGTTCAACCGCTTCCTCGACAAGTTGCAGCCGGTCATCGCCGACGTCAAACGCAGCGTGCAGGACGCCCGCAGCACCGCCGACCAGTCCGCGGCCATCGCCAGCCAGACCAGCGCCGGCATGCAGCAGCAGTTCCGCGAAGTCGACCATGTGGCCACCGCCTTCCAGGAAATGAGCGCCACCGCCCAGGATGTCGCGCATAACGCCGCCCAGGCCGCCGAGGCGGCGCGCACGGCCGACCAGGCCAGCCACGAAGGGCTCGGGGTGATCGGCCAGACCACCTCCTCCATCGAGCTGCTGGCCAACGAGATGAACGTGGCCATGCAGGAGGTCGAGGGCCTGGCCAGCAGCAGCGAACAGATCGGCTCGGTGCTGGAGGTGATCCGCTCGATCGCCGAACAGACCAACCTGCTGGCACTCAACGCCGCCATCGAGGCGGCCCGCGCCGGCGAGGCCGGGCGTGGCTTCGCCGTGGTCGCCGATGAGGTGCGCAACCTGGCCAAGCGCACCCAGGACTCGGTGGAAGAGATCCGCCAGGTGATCGAAGGCCTGCAGAGCGGCACCCGCGAGGTGGTCAGCACCATGCACAGCAGCCACCGCCAGGCCCAGGGCAGCGTTGCCCAGGTCGAACAGGCGGTCGCCGCGCTGCAGCGCATCAGCCAGGCGGTCAGCGTGATCACCGAGATGAACCTGCAGATCGCCAGCGCCGCCGAGGAGCAGAGCTCGGTCGCCGAGGAGATCAACCGCAATGTCGCCTCGATACGCGACGTCACCGAAGCCATCTCCGGCCAGGCCGACGAGTCCGCCCAGGTCAGCCAGAACCTCAACCGCCTGGCCAACCATCAACAGAGCCTGATGGATCAGTTCCGCGTCTGAGACCCGCCGGAAGGCGTCGCGCCGCCGGCCCCGGTGTCCGAGGGGCGCGACAGCTTCCAGGTTCCGCCGCGCCGGATTGACGCGCTTGCGGCGCCCATGACCGGGACGACCGGACCTTCGCCGATACCCTGTGACGCCGGGTCCCATCATTCAGCCGGTGAAGTGCCCGGGGATCGACCGCTACTAGCCGTATAATCACGCCCCCGACGACGGAGGCGAGCATGAGCGCGATTCACATCAAGTCCCCTGCCCTGACGATCAAGGCCGGTTCCCGGGCCATGGCGCGCATTCGCCAGCATGGCCTGCAACCGGCGGACGTCGGCATCCTGCCCGGCGCCGCCGGTGGCCCCAAGGCCCTGGGCATTCAGGGCCTGGACCTGGCGCTGTTCGGTGACTGGCTGCCCCGCGCCCCGCGCGAGCGCGCGCTGATCGGCGCCTCGATCGGCTCCTGGCGCTTCGCCAGCGCCTGCCTGGACGATGCCGCCGCCGGCATTCGCCGTCTTGGCGAGTTGTATACCCAGCAGCAGTTCGCCAAAGGCGTGAGCATGGCCGAGGTCTCGAACAGCTGCCGGCTGATGCTCGAGCAGCTGCTCGAGGGTCGCGACGCCCAGGTGCTGAACAATCCCCACTATCGCCTGAACATCGTGCTGGTGCGCAGCCAGGGGCTGCTGCAGCACGATCACCGTGCCGCACTGGGCCTCGGCCTGTCGGCGGTCATCGGCAACAACCTGCTCGGCAGGCCACGCCTGGCCCGGCATTTCGAACGGATCATCCTGCATGACGACCGCCAGGCCCCGCCCTTGGCGCCGCTACGGGACTTTCCTTCGCGCTGCCTGCCACTGGGCCCGCACAACCTGCGCCACGCCCTGCTCGCCTCCGGCTCGATCCCCATGATCATGCAAGGCGTGCGCGACATACCCGGGGTCGGCCCCGGCACCTACCGCGACGGCGGCCTGCTCGACTACCACCTCGACCTGCCGTACAGCGGCAACGATATCGTGCTCTACCCGCACTTCACCGATCGGATCATCCCCGGCTGGTTCGACAAGGGCATGTCCTGGCGGCGTGGCGACGGCGGGCGCCTGCAGGACGTGCTGCTGCTCGCTCCATCGGCGGACTACCTCGCCCGCCTGCCCCATGGCAAGCTGCCAGACCGCAAGGATTTCAGCCGTTACCTGGGCGACGACGGTGGTCGCCGACGCTGCTGGCGCCAGGCCATGGACGAAAGCCGCCGGCTTGGTGACGAGTTCCTCGAACTGGTGGAGGGCGGCACACTGGCCGAGCGCATGGTGGCGCTCTAAGGCGCGCCGCGATTGCCAGGGAGGGCCGCAGACGGCTAGTTTTACGCGCCACGCAACCAAGGACGGATCTGTATGAAACTGGCGGTCGCCATCATCCACGGCATCGGCACCCAACCCGACATTCGCGACGGCGACGGCCAGCACGCCTTCGCCCAGGAGCTGATCGCCGGCCTGCGCCAGCGCCTGGGCGTCGACGCCGACCAGGTGGCCTTCCAGAGCCTGTACTGGGCGAGCGTGCTGGACAAACGCCAGCTGGCCTACCTCGACCAACTGCGCGGGCAGCCAGTGCGCTGGCGCTGGTTGCGGCGCATCGTCACCCTGTTCCTCGGTGATGCCAGCGGCTACCGCCAGGTCAGCCAGGCCTATGACACCACCTACGAGGAGGTCCACCAATGCCTGCGCAACGGTCTCAACCGTCTGCGCGCCCGGGTCGATGCCCATACCCCGCTGGTGGTGCTTGCCCACTCCCTGGGCGGGCACATCTTCTCCAATTTCGTCTGGGACCAGCAGCGCATCAACCGCACCGCGTCCTGCCCCCACGACCCCTTCCTGGGCCTGGAAACCCTGGCCGGCCTGGTCACCTTCGGCTGCAACATCCCGCTGTTCACCTTCGCCTACGACCCGGTGGTACCGATCCGCTTCCCCGGCCACTGCCTGAGCGAACCCGTGCGCGATCAGGCGCGCTGGCTCAATCTCTACGCGCCAGCGGACATTCTCGGCTATCCGTTACGGCCGATACCGGGCTATGCGAGCGTGGTCCACGAAGATCGCGCCATGCCCGTCGGGCCCTGGTACAAACGCCACACGCCGCTGAGCCACCTCGCCTATTGGCAGGATCGGCGCTTTCAGCGCTATGTCGCGCAGTACCTGCAGCGGGTCCTGAACGCCTGCACTGCGCCGAAAGCCTCCGGCGGCTGAGCGGCCAAACAAAACGCCCCGGAACCCATGGCAACCCTCGAGGGTTGCCTGTGTTCCGGGGCGTCCTTCCGGCACGCTTCAATCAGCGCGGGGAGCGGCCAAACCTGCGTGGTTCAGCGATCAGCGATTACCACGCCGCCAGCGCCGGGTTGCGCACCACCTCGCTGCCAGCTGCCTGAGCCGCGCCAGCTTCCTCGCGCTTCTTCGCCCACTGGGTGAGCAGCACCATCGCGATGAAGCCACCGACGATCATCACCGGATAGGCGGCGAGAATCTCGGTCAGCGAGTACTTCCAGGACAGCGGACGACCGATGCCCAGCATCGCCGCGTAGAACCAGGACACACCCGACAGCGCGCCGGCAAACAGTGCGAACATGCGCATGCTGAACTTCAGTTTGAGCAGCGAGCCGGCCTTCTGCAGCGCCGGCAATACCAGGCCGTGCAGCAGCATGCCGTTGAAGGTCAGCAGCATGACGATGGCGATCTTGGCCTGCAGCTTGGGGTTGAGCAGGTAGGACAAGCCACTGGCACTGATATCCAGCCAGATGATCGCCACGCCACTGACCCAGAGCACCGCCAGGGCAATGGAAACGGACTTCTGCAGGCTTTCCATATGCTGGCTGTCCTGCAGATGGGAGTTTCCGCCCTTGAACAACTCTTTGATCATGGCGAAGTCGCTGGTCAGTACCATGCCGATGGCGACACAGCAGGCGATCAGGTGCGCGTACACAATCCCTAGGCGCATAAACTCCATGGTTGCTTGCTGCTCAAAGAACGCGGCGATAGTGCTCAGGTCCATGGGATACCTCTACTTCTTGCTGGGTGAACCAAACAGATCGATCGACTTGGTTCAGCGAGTTTCTACATTTGCAGTGAAGAAATGACTCCAATGCTGCTTTGCGGTTTCTGTGGCGAAACATCAAATGCACTACTACTTGGCGAATGAACTGCTCATCATTCGATTTCCTCTTTCAAAGGTAAAAAGCTCCCCCGCACCTGATGTCGTGCATCCGAGAAAGAGCTCCTGATTGGGTGAGGTCGACGCTAAGTCGGCCGTCCTCAAATGGCTACTCTCTGAGCGAGCGAAGTTGAAATCGTTCACTTTTCATACAGCAACGCCGACGAACGGCAGCCTTCCGAAACACGCACAAACGCTAGCGATTGGCCATCTTCCGGGCTCGAAGCCGGGAGAATATTGGTGATTTCCGACATTGCCGAACAGTTGAGCGACAGCTTCCGTGAACCAGTTGAACTTTTCGCTTCGGCCATGTGACTTATTAGTCAGGGTCGGTCATCAACAGCTATGACCGGCCAGCGCGCACTCATGCCGCTGTCCCTACACACTTTGGGATCACCTCGGAGAACCCCATGGACGCCCCGCTGCGTTTCAACGAAGCACTGCTCATCGCCGATCGCGCCTTCAAGCCCTTCCAATGCGTTGCCTGGTCGCCGCAAGACGGCACCGGCGAGCTGAGTCTGACGGTCATCGACCGCACCAGCACTCGCCTGCTCGGTAGAACCCAGCTGCCCAGCAGCATCTACAGCGACCCGGACAAGCTGGCCAAGGTGCTGGAACAGTCCCGCCAGGAGCTCAGTAAGCAGGGTTTCAACCTCGCGCCCTGGAGCATGCCGGAGTAAATCGCCCGGCGACTGGCTCCCCGGTCCGCGCGGCGCCCAACGCCGCGCGTACGGATCACTGCTGGCACCTCGTGCTCGGGCCAGCCCACGAACTGGCATTATCCGTGGGCTTAGTGTCCTTGTTGCCATCCCCTCGCTGAGCGCAGACTGCATCCATTGCTCACCGAGACCTCCCCATGGATGCGCCGAAAACCATCGCCTGCCTGATCTACCCGGACGTCATGAGCCTCGACGTGACCGGCCCGCTACAGGTATTCGCCTCCGCCAACGACGAACGCCAACGCCAGGGGTTGCCGCCCAGCTACAGATTGCTGGTACTCGGTCCCCAGGCGGGCGCGATCGCCACCTCGGCCGGCGTCCAGCTACTCGCCGAACAGGCCTGGGAGCAGACCGACGCGACCCACATCGATACCCTGCTGATTCCCGGCGGCGCCGGCGAACAGCAGCAGTGTCAGAACCCGCAACTGCTGAGCTGGCTGCGCGCGGCGGAACCTCGGGTACGCCGTCTCGGCTCGGTCTGCTCCGGCGCCCTGATCCTGGCGGCCGCCGGACTGCTCGATGGCCGCCGCGCCACCACCCACTGGGCCGATGTGGGCAGGCTGCGCGAGGCTCATCCGCAGGTCGAGGTGCAGGGGGATTGCCTGCACACCTACTCAGCCGATGACCCGGGCGGCGATGCGCACATATTCACCTCAGCCGGCGTAACCGCCGGTATCGACCTGGCCCTGGCGCTGGTGGAGGCCGATCTCGGCCGCGCCATGGCCCTGACCGTGGCCCGCCGGCTGGTGATGTTCCTGCGCCGACCCGGCGGCCAGGCCCAGTTCAGTGCGCTGCTTGCCCCCGACCCCAGTCGCATACCGCGCCTGGCCGCCCTGCTCGACTGGATTCCCGCTCACCTGGCCGATGACCTTTCGGTGGAGGCGCTGGCCGCCCAGGCCTGTATGGCACCGCGCACCCTGTCGCGGGTATTCGTCGAGGAGCTGGGCATGGGACCCGGTCGCTATGTCGAACGCATCCGCCTGGAGACCGCCCGTCACCTGTTGCAGAACGCCAACGCCTCGATCTCCACGGTGGCGCGCCTCACCGGCTTCGGCCACCCGGAGAACCTGCGTCGGGCCTTCCACAAGCATCTATCCGTCAGCCCCCAGGCCTACGCCGAGCGATTCGCCTGATGCCAACGAGCACAATCTGCAACCCCACCACCGAGAGCCCCCGATGACGCCTTACCTTCACACACTCCGCAGCCAAGCCAGCGCCCTGCCACCCCGCGCACCAGCCCGGCAGATAGCGCTGGCTTGGCTCGGCGGCGCTCTGGCCATAGCCTGCGTGGCCAACGTCGCCGAGTTGCTATCACTCGGTCTACTGCTGGGATCCTTCGGCGCATCCTGCGTGCTGGTATTCGGCTACCCCGAATTGCCCTTCTCGCAGCCACGCAATGTGCTGGTCGGGCACCTGTTGAGTAGCCTGACCGGTCTGCTGTTTCTGCATCTGCTTGGCCCGCAGTGGTGGTCGCTTTCGCTCGCAGTAGGCAGCGCCATCGCCCTGATGATGCTGACTCGCAGCGTCCACCCGCCGGCGGGTTCGAATCCGGTGATCATCTTTCTCGCCCTGCCGGGCTGGGACTTCCTGCTGTTCCCCACGCTGTTCGGAGGGCTACTGCTGATCGCAGTGGCGCTGCTGTACAACAACGCCACGCGCGGCGGTCGCTATCCGCAGTACTGGTAACGACGGTGTGCTGACGGCCGTTTAGGCGGGTCGGGCTCAGCGCCTGAGACCGACCCGCAGGTGTAACCGAGCCTAGACGGGAACCTGGTGAAGGCTGGTGCGGTTGCGCCCGCCTTTCTTGGAAGCATAGAGGGCGTGATCGGCCCACTCGATAAGTTGCTCGTGGCCAGTGCTGGGCGGAGCAAGGTCGGCAACCCCAAGACTGATGGTCACCGGGATGACCACGCCATCGTGCTCCACCCGCATGGCCTCGACGGCCAGACGCAAGCGCTCGGCGAACAGCTGTGCACCCTTGGCATCGGTGTCCGGCAGCAGCACGGCGAACTCTTCGCCACCGTATCGGCCGGCGATGTCGTTGGTGCGCACATGCGCCAACACCAGGTTGGCAACGCCCTGAATCACCTTGTCGCCGGCCTGATGGCCATAGGTGTCGTTGACCTTCTTGAAGTGATCGATATCGAACATCACCAGGGAAGCCATGGTCCGGTAACGCTGGTGGCGGGCATATTCGAGGCGCAGGGCTTCTTCCCAGTGCCCGCGGTTGTTCAGGCCGGTGAGCCGATCGGTGCTGGACAGGCGTTTGAGTTCCAGGTTGGCGGCCTGCAGCTGACGCTTGTTGGTCGCCACCTCGGTGACGTCGTAGATGATCACGCAGATGTGCGCGACCTCGCTGTTGGTGGCCCGCAGCGGTATCAGGGTGACGTTCTGATACATGTGGTCTTCCTGCCCGGTGATCGGCTGGTAGTTCTTGAAGCGCACCAGGTAGGGTCGCTGCTCCCAGATGGTGAAGGCAGGCGTTCCCAGCAGCGCGACGGTCTCCAGCTTGTTGCGGAACCAGTCCTCGTCCACTTCGGGGAAGACCTCGAAGAAGGACTGCTGATGAACCTCGCTGGGCGGGCGCCCGGAGTGGTTCTCCATGAAGCTGTTCCAGATCTCGACCCGGTATTCGCGATCGAGCATGATCACGCCGACGTCGATGCTCTGCACGGTCGCCATCAGCCAGTGAAACTCGTTGAGATCCAGCAGTGCGCTCATGATCAGCTCATCAGATAGGCGGTTTTAAGGGAAAGTCGGGCCACCGAGTCCTCGGTGAAGAGCAGCAGCAGGTCGAAATGAATGTCGTGCCCTTCCAGGCTGTAGCTGAGCTCGACCGCCAGGGTCTTCCTCCAGCGGCGCTGGTTGACGCGAATCAGTTCCTCGATGGGCGAATGCTGGCCGAGTACCACCGGATGGCCCTGGGAGAAGCTCACATCGAGCTGCGCGGCGATGCCGCTCAAGCAGGCGCCGATCAGGATGCTGGCCAGGTCCAGCAGCATCTCCAGCTCGCCAGCCTGATTGACCGGCTTCCAGCGCATCAGCTTGGCCATGTCACGCACTTCGGAGTCGTGGAAGATCAGCAGCGCCTCGCCGGCGATGCCGCTGCCGATATAGCCCTGACACACCGCCGACAGCTTGTCGCTCTGCTGCGCGTTGGCCAGGGCCATGTGCAGTTCGCCGACTTCGAGGATATTGACGTTGGGGATAGGCAAGCGGACGAACACATCCAGCTGCCTGGCCAACAAGGCGGCCGCCTGGCCCATCGCCACGTTCACCACTTCGCGGAAAGCATCGCGAAACTGCACATTGGGCTCATCGGCGTCGATCTCGGCAGCCGACTCGGGCGAAGGCTCGCCGAGCAGGCCGAAATCGAGCAGGGTGCGCCGCAACAGCTCGGGGTCGACGGGTTTCTTCAGGAAGGCCAGGGCGCCGAGTTCGGCCACCCGCTTGATCGCCTCGTCCTGAACGTCACCGGACACCACGATGACCTGGGTATCGAGCGCCTCGTCGCGGATGGCGGCCAGGACCTCATAACCGTCCAGCTCCGGCATCGTCAGATCGAGCAGCACCAGGCCTATGCCGCCGCGGCGCAGGGCTTCGAGCCCTTCTCGGCCGTTGACGGCCTGGACCACGGCGACCGGCCAATCCGCGGGCAAGGCTCGGATCAGCTGCTTACGCGCCATATTGGAGTCATCACACACCAGCAGCGAGGAAATCGACAAGGTCGCAGACTCTTTTTGGGAAAACATATTGTTATTTTCGGCCAGCATAGCAGCACCTTGCCCCAAGATGCACAGCCCAGGTGTGTGCGGGCCATAAACGAAAAAGGCGACCCGTAGGTCGCCTTTCTTGCTCTGCTGCCTCAGTAGTAGGCATTTTCCTTGTTGCTGTGGTCGGTCACGTCGCGCACCCCTTTGAGTTCGGGGATGCGCTCGAGCAAGGTCCTCTCGATGCCTTCCTTGAGGGTCACGTCCGCCTGGCCGCAGCCCTGGCAGCCGCCGCCGAACTGCAGTACGGCGATGCCGTCATCGACCACGTCGATCAGGCTGACCTGGCCGCCATGGCTGGCCAGGCCCGGATTGATCTCGGTCTGCAGGTAGTAGTTGATACGCTCGTTGATCGGACTGTCTTCATTGACCATAGGCACCTTGGCGTTCGGCGCCTTGATGGTCAGCTGGCCGCCCATGCGGTCGGTGGCGTAGTCCACCACGGCATCTTCCAGGAACGGCTCGCTGACCGCATCGATCCAGGCGGTGAAGCTGGCCAGGGCCAGGGCAGTATCCTCGGCCTTCTGCTCGCCCGGCTTGCAATAGGCGATGCAGGTTTCCGCATATTGGGTGCCCGGCTGGGTGATGAAGATGCGGATGCCGATGCCGGTGGTGTTCTGCTTGCTCAGCAGATCGGCGAGATAATCGTGTGCGGCGTCAGTAATGGTGATGGTGCTCATGGCAACTCCTCGCAAACATGGGCGCAGTGTACGCCAACCAGCGCGCTTGGTTAAAGCCTGAGCGTTTCTGTCGGATAAGCAGCCGTGTAACGATCGCCGGCGCCGCGGGTCCACTGACTAGGTCACCGCGTGAGCGCTCCACCATGAACCTGCTGCTGCCTGTCCTTTCGCTCGCCTTGCTGCTGTCGGGTCCCATCGCCCTGGGGGCCGAGCTACTGCGTTTCAGCAGCGGCGCGGCGCCCACACCGGTGCTGGAACTGTTCACCTCGCAGGGCTGCAGTTCCTGTCCGCCCGCCGACCGCTGGTTGTCCCGGCTGCGCGAGCATCCGCAGCTGTGGCAGGGCCTGATTCCCCTGGCCTTCCATGTCGATTACTGGGATCGACTGGGATGGCCCGACCCCTTCGCCAATCCGGCTCACAGTGCGCGGCAGCGTGGCTATGCACGCAGCAGCGCCAGTCGAAGTGTCTACACCCCGGGTTTCATCCTGGCGGGACGCGAGTGGCGCGGCTGGTTCCGGGGCGAGCCACTCGACCTGCCCAGCGGCGCCGAGGTTGGCACACTGACGTTACGGCTGGACGGCGACAGCCTGCGGCTGGCCTTCGACGCCAGCGCAACTGCGCCGGCGGGGCTCATCGCCCACGTCGCGCGCCTGGGGTTCGGCCTGCACACCCGAGTCAGCCGGGGCGAAAACGCCGGCAGCCTGCTGACCCATGATTTCGTAGTGCTGAGCCTGCAACAGATCGCCGCCAGAACACCGAACCGCTGGATCACTCGCCTGCCACACGAGCCGCGCGGTGAGCGCCAGGCCATAGTCGCCTGGCTCAGTGCCCCCGGGGATTTGGCCCCCTATCAGGCTGTCGGCGGCTGGCTACCCAGGCAACGCCCCGGTGCCCGCTGAAGCATCGGGCCAACCGGCAAGATCCGCACTCGACCGCGCCCAGGCCATTCATCTGCAATACTTGCTGGAGAGTCGCGGCTTTAGCAGGTGAAGCCACCCGCCATCAGCAAGGAGTGTCCCTGATGTATCGCCAAATCATGATTCCGGTCGACCTAGACCATGTCGAGCGCCTGGAAAAGGCCCTGAATACCGGTGCCGACCTGGCCAAACTCTACGATGTGCCCGTGTGCTACGTCGGCGTATCGGGCAACACCCCCAGTGCCATCGCACACAACCCTACCGAGTTCGCGGCCAAGATGCAGGCCTTCGGCGAGGCTCAGGCGCAGAAGTACGGACTGAGCAAAGTCGGCACCGCCACCTATATCAGCCATGACCCGGCCGTAGACCTGGACAAGACCCTGTTGAAGGCGGCCAAGGAACAGGGCGCCGACCTGGTGGTCATGGCCTCCCACGTGCCGGGGTTGGCAGAACACCTGTTCGCCTCCAACGCCGGGTATTTCGCCTCCTACTCCGACGCCTCGGTGCTGGTCGTGCGATAGACCCGAGCGGCGCCCGCTACAGGTTTTCGTAGCGATTCATATCCAGCACCGCCGCCTCGATGGGCTCGGTCTCGCGGATATAGGCCGCGAGATCGTGGAAGTAGCGCCAGAACTCGGGATGGCTGCGGCGGATGCCCCAGCGTTCTACCACAGGCTCGAACGCCGTGGGATCACTCGCCCGCTCCAGCGCCGCAACGAACGCGGGGACCTCTGCGGCCCTAAGGCTGAACATGAAGTTGGGATAACTGCTCAGCACGCCGGGATAGAGGGTCAGGGTGTCGCGCTCAGGCTGGTAGCGCAGCGCCTCGCCGAGCATGAAGGCCACGTTGCTGTGCGTACGATTGCGCAGCAGGCTGTAGACCTCGCGCCGCCCGTTTGCCTGCTCGACCCGCAGCAAGGTGGTCTCAGGGAGCTGGTTGATCACCTTGAGCTCGGCGGCCGGCCTGCTCGCCAGGCGGCTCAGCGCCTGCTCGACGCCCTGCAGCTCACTGCCGATTCCCTCGCGGAAGCAGCGCGAGCCGTTGCAGCGATTGATCGGGTCCGGTCGCGCATTCAAGTCGGCGTAGCGCAGCAGGAGCGACTCGGCGAAGCCGCCCTTGGGGTCCGCAAGCGGCAGCAACAGCCCACTGGCCGAGCGACTGTCGATTCCCGGGTAGTCCAGCCACAGCTTCAACTTGCCACTCTTCTGGTACCAGTCGTCCAACAACCCCAGGCGTGATTCGGCCGGCATCAGGCGCAGGAAGTTCTGCTCGGCGCCATTGCGGATCAGGTCGAAATACAGGCGGGTCTGCGCCTGGTGGGAGACGTTGCCATACACGTCGAAATTCACCACCAACTGGTAATAGGTGCGCTCCAGCAGCGGGAAGTCCATCCACCACAGGGTCTGCGGAACCGCGCCGATCAGGCCCTTGCGCACCGAGGCGCTGTCGTGTTGGCGGAAGATCGACAGCAGCGCGTTGTCGTTGCCGCTCCAGATGTGCGACCAGTCCGGTGCCGGCGCCGTGGCATAGGCCTGCATGCGTAGCCTTTCATATTCATTGCGCTTGTCGCGGTAATCGAGCCAGAGCCCCAGCAGGTCGCCGATGGCGTCGAACTGGCCGGGCATGGCCAAGAGCGGCGTGGCCCTGGCACGGTAGGCAGCATCGGTCAGATAGAGGTCGTGGCGCGGGTCCTGGAACAGGGTCCAGAAGTTGTCGCGGATCACGTCGGTGGCGATCTGCCCGCGGCAGACCGGGCCGCGGATAAAGGTGCGCACGAAGTACTCGGCGTCATCGAGCATGAACTGGTAACGCGCCTGCGGCGGAATCGCCGCGAAGGTCGCGAAGGGGTTGGCGCGGCGCTGGGCGCCATAACCCGGCAGGCTGTCCACCTGCCAGTCATCGGCGAAGAACAGCGCCTTGACCCGGGCCAGCTTGGCAGCGCTCAGGCCATAGGTGATGTGGGTCTTGTGCACAATCACGCCCTGCACCGGCGCCAGACGGTAATAGAAGGCGGTGCCCGGGTCCTCGTTGGGGCGGCGCGTGGCGATCGGATCGACCGACTGGCCGCTCGGTGTCCGGGAGCGCAGCAGCTGAAAGAAGTGCCCCGGCTCGCCGCCGGCAACATGCAGGTGGGCGAGGAACAGATGCTCGTACAGCCAGCGCGCGACCAGCGCCTCACGGTCGCCGTCGGCATTGAGCAAGCCTTCCCACGCGGCGATCTGCCGGGCTTCGGCGGCGCTCGGCCGCAACACCTGCTGGTCGATCGCCGCGCCTTCGGCCAGCCAGCGTTGCAGGGTCCGGTAGTCGTCCGAGGCCAGGCCGGTCACGGCAAAGGGCATGCCGGCTTGCGGGTTCTCCCGGGCGTAGGTCGAAAACTCATCCGGCAGCGGACACCGGTTGCTGCGCTTGATGCCGATCTCCAGACTTTCCGGCAGCCTGGCATTGGCCGGCAGCGGCGTCTGGTGCCCCAGTTCGAGCAGGCGCGCCATCAATGCGGCCTGGCTGTCCTGGCCCTCCACCACCGAGAAGAAGCCCTTGCGCCGCCAGGCCTGCGCTCCCTGGGCGTCGAGAAACAGCCGGGTGGCGGCCTGCGCCTCGGTACGCACGCCGTCGTACACCGGCAGCTTGTGGGCGCCGCGGGCGGTGCCTTCGCCGCTGCCCAGGTTGAGCTGGCAGGGCGAGTCGTAGCACGCGTGGCAAGCGACGCAGTAGCGACTGAAGATCGGCTGCACATCGCGGCCATAGGACACCGGCTCCGTCGCCCAGGCCGGGCAGATGAACAGCAGGCAGGCGCTCAGCAGTGCACGGTACGGCATATCCCTGTTCCCTCTGTGGCCATCCCCGGATTCTACGCGTCGCGACTGCACCCAGGGGGCCAGGCCAACATGAGCATCATTCATGCAAATGACCGACCTGCTCCAAAAGCGCACAGCTTTGCTATGATCGCCGCCCACAGTTTCCGCTTTGCTCAGGTAGTACCGTCCATGCCCTCGTCCGATCGCAGCGCCCGCCTCCAAGCCCTCCAGAACGCCCTGAAGGAGCGCATCCTGATCCTCGATGGCGGCATGGGCACCATGATCCAGAGCTACAAGCTGGAGGAAGAAGACTACCGCGGCGAGCGTTTCGCCGACTGGCCCCAGGACGTCAAAGGCAACAACGACCTGCTGATCCTCAGCCGTCCGGACGTCATCAGTGCCATCGAGAAGGCCTACCTGGACGCCGGCGCCGACATCCTCGAGACCAACACCTTCAACGCCACCCAGATCTCCCAGGCCGATTACGGCATGGAAGCGCTGGTCTACGAGCTGAACGTACAAGGCGCACGCCTGGCCAGAGCGGTGGCCGACGCCAAGACCACCGAGACCCCGCACCGCCCGCGCTTCGTCGCCGGCGTGCTCGGCCCGACCAGTCGTACCTGCTCGATCTCCCCGGACGTCAATGACCCCGGCTACCGCAACGTCACCTTCGACGAGCTGGTGGACAACTACACCGAGGCCACCCGCGGCCTGATCGAGGGCGGCGCCGACCTGATCCTGATCGAGACCATCTTCGATACCCTCAATGCCAAGGCGGCGATCTTCGCCGTACAGCAGGTGTTCGAGGAAGACGGCGTCGAACTGCCGATCATGATTTCCGGCACCATCACCGATGCCTCCGGCCGCACCCTGTCCGGGCAGACCACCGAGGCCTTCTGGAACTCGGTGCGCCATGCCCAGCCGATCTCCGTGGGCCTGAACTGCGCCCTGGGGGCCAAGGAACTGCGCCCCTACCTGGAGGAGCTGTCGACCAAGGCCGAGACCCATGTCTCCGCCCACCCCAACGCCGGCCTGCCCAACGCCTTCGGCGAGTACGACGAGAGCCCGGCGGAAATGGCCGCGGTGGTCGAGGAGTTCGCCGCCTCGGGCTTCCTCAACATCATCGGTGGCTGCTGCGGCACCACACCGGCGCATATCCAGGCGATCGCCGAGGCCGTGGCCAAGTACCCGCCGCGCGCCCTTCCGGACATCCCCAAGGCCTGCCGCCTGTCGGGCCTGGAGCCCTTCACCATCGATCGCAACTCGCTGTTCGTCAACGTCGGCGAGCGCACCAATATCACCGGCAGCGCCAAGTTCGCCCGGCTGATCCGCGAGGAAAACTACAGCGAAGCCCTGGAGGTGGCCCTGCAGCAGGTGGAAGCCGGCGCCCAGGTGATCGACATCAACATGGACGAGGGCATGCTCGACTCCAAGGCGGCGATGGTGAAGTTCCTCAACCTGATCGCCGGCGAGCCGGACATTTCCCGCGTGCCGATCATGATCGACTCCTCCAAGTGGGAGGTGATCGAGGCCGGCCTCAAATGCATCCAGGGCAAGGGCATCGTCAACTCGATCTCCATGAAGGAAGGCGTCGAGCAGTTCAAGCACCACGCCAAGCTGTGCAAGCGCTACGGCGCCGCCGTGGTGGTGATGGCCTTCGACGAAGCCGGCCAGGCCGACACCCAGGCGCGCAAGGAAGAGATCTGCCAGCGCAGCTACGACATCCTGGTCAATGAAGTGGGCTTCCCCCCGGAAGACATCATCTTCGACCCGAACATCTTCGCCGTGGCCACCGGCATCGAGGAACACAACAACTACGCGGTCGACTTCATCAACGCCTGCGCCTATATCCGCGACAAGCTGCCCTACGCGCTGAGCTCGGGCGGGGTGTCCAACGTGTCGTTCTCGTTCCGCGGCAACAACCCGGTGCGCGAGGCGATCCACTCGGTCTTCCTCTACTACGCGATCCAGAACGGCCTGACCATGGGCATCGTCAACGCCGGCCAGCTGGAGATCTACGACGAGATTCCCAAGCAGCTGCGCGACGCCGTGGAGGATGTCGTGCTCAACCGCAACGCCGGCGCCACCGAGGCGCTGCTGGCCATCGCCGACCAGTACAAGGGCGACGGCAGCGTCAAGGAAGTGGAAAACGAGGAATGGCGTTCGCTGCCGGTCAACCAGCGCCTGGAGCACGCCCTGGTCAAGGGCATCACCGCCTTCATCGTCGAGGACACCGAGGAATGCCGCCAGCAGTGCGCGCGGCCCATCGAGGTGATCGAGGGGCCGCTGATGAGCGGCATGAACATCGTTGGCGACCTGTTCGGCTCGGGCAAAATGTTCCTGCCCCAGGTGGTCAAGTCGGCGCGGGTGATGAAGCAGGCGGTGGCCCATCTGATCCCCTTCATCGAGGCGGAGAAAGGCGACAAGCCGGAGGCCAAGGGCAAGATCCTCATGGCCACGGTCAAGGGCGACGTGCACGACATCGGCAAGAACATCGTCGGCGTGGTGCTGGGCTGCAACGGCTACGACATCGTCGACCTCGGCGTGATGGTGCCGGCGGAGAAGATCCTCCAGGTGGCCAAGGAGGAGAAGTGCGACATCATCGGCCTGTCCGGGCTGATCACACCCTCGCTCGACGAGATGGTGCACGTCGCCCGCGAAATGCAGCGCCAGGGCTTCAACCTGCCCCTGATGATCGGTGGCGCCACCACCTCCAAAGCCCACACCGCGGTGAAGATCGAGCCCAAGTACCAGAACGATGCGGTGGTCTACGTCACCGACGCCTCCCGCGCGGTGGGCGTGGCCACCCAGTTGCTGTCCAAGGAACTGAAGGCCGGCTTCGTCGAGAAGACCCGCGCCGACTACGTCGAGGTGCGCGAGCGCACCGCCAATCGCAGCGCCCGCACCGAGCGCCTGCCCTACGCCAAGGCCATCGAGAACAAGCCGAAGTTCGACTGGGCCGGCTACCAGCCGCCGGTGCCGAGCTTCACCGGGGTCAAGCTGCTGGACGACATCGACCTGGCGACCCTGGCCGAGTACATCGACTGGACGCCCTTCTTCATCGCCTGGGACCTGGCCGGCAAGTACCCGCGCATCCTCACCGACGAGGTGGTCGGCGAGGCTGCCACCGCCTTGTTCGACGACGCCCAGGCGATGCTGAAAAAACTGATCGACGAGAAGCTGATCAAGGCCCGCGCGATATTTGGCTTCTGGCCGGCCAACCAGGTCAACGACGACGACCTGGAGGTCTACGGCGACGATGGCCAGCCCCTGGCCACCCTGCACCACCTGCGCCAGCAGACCATCAAGCCGGACGGCAAGCCGAACCTGTCGCTGGCCGATTTCGTCGCCCCGAAGGACAGCGGCGTTCGTGACTATGTGGGCGGCTTCATCACCACCGCCGGCATCGGCGCCGAGGAAGTGGCCAAGGCCTACCAAGACAAGGGCGACGACTACAACTCGATCATGGTCAAGGCCCTGGCCGACCGCCTCGCCGAGGCCTGCGCCGAGTGGCTGCACGCCGAGGTGCGCAAGCACTGGTGGGGCTACCAGCCGGACGAGCAGCTGGACAACGAGGCGTTGATCAAGGAGCAGTACGTCGGCATCCGCCCGGCCCCCGGCTACCCGGCCTGCCCGGATCACACCGAGAAGGGCACCCTGTTCGACCTGCTCGACCCGACTGCCGAGGAAGGCAAGCCGGGCCGCAGCGGCGTGTTCCTCACCGACCACTACGCCATGTTCCCCGCCGCTGCGGTCAGCGGCTGGTACTTCGCCCACCCCCAGGCGCAATACTTCGCCGTCGGCAAGGTGGACAGGGATCAGGTGCAGAGCTACACCGCGCGCAAGGGCCAGGAACTGGCGGTCAGCGAGCGCTGGCTGGCACCGAACCTGGGCTATGACAGCTGAGTAGAAGCAGGTAGAAAACAAGGCCCGCCCCTGCGCGGGCCTTGTCGTTTAATCGCGGCTTGAAACCAGCGCGTGGCAAAGGCACCCTGCCCGGCCAGTGCCATCAGGCCCTTTGCCGCGCTTCAAGGCGGGCCGGCATTTCCGTATCAGAGGAGAACATTCATGAAGATCCACCGCATCAACCCAACCAAGCGCTGGTCGGACATCACCGTGTTCAATGGCATCGCCCACTTCGTCGAGATAGCGGACACCGACACCAAGGCCGATATCCGCGGACAGGTCGAGCAGATCTTCGCGCAAGCCGAACAGTCGCTGGCAAAGATCAACAGCGACAAATCCCGCATCCTGTCGACAACCATCTATCTCACCGACTTCGCCAATCTCGCGGCGCTGAACGAGCTGTGGGACGCCTGGTTCGAGGACGGCACGGCGCCGAGCAGGGCCTGCGTAAAGGCGGAACTGGCAAACCCCGACTATCTGGTCGAGATGACCTTTGTCGCGGCGGCGGGGGATGGTTTTACCGAGTAGCCCCGGGCCTGTTGCAGGCTATCGGCACACTGCCCGGCGAACCAGGCAGCGTGCCGCGCGAATAACGCCGGTCAGCGCTCGATCAGGTCGCCCAGCACATCGAGCAGCGGCCCCAGGTGCTGCTCGTAATGGCGCCACTTCTCCACCGAAGTCTTGTAGATCGGCTGGCGCACCTGGGTCACGCTGGCGGTGCGGATGCTGCGTTCGGTCTTGTGGAAGTCCAGGCAGGCCTCTTCCCACTCCAGGCCACAGTAGTCCAGCATCGCCCGCGCCTGGCCTTCCTGATCGGCCACCAGCTCTTCGTACTGGATCTCGTAGAAGGCATCGGCCGGCAGCACCGCGCGCCAATGCTCCATCAGCGCCGCGTAGTGGCGGTAGTAGCGGCCGAGCTCGACAAGGTCATAGCTCTGGTACTGGCTCTTGTTGAACAGCCGGGTGAAGTTGGACAGGCAGGTGTCCACCGGATTGCGCTTGACGTGGATGATCTTGGCCTTGGGCAACATCAGGTGGATCAGCCCCAGGCACTGGAAGTTCGCCGGCATCTTGTCGGTGATCCGTGCGCTGCCGGGCGCGCGCTTCTGCAAGCCGGCCACGTAACGCTCGCCCATGATCTGCAGCTCGGCCTGGGTGATACCTTCCAGGCTGGCCGGATAGGGCTGCGCCGACTGCCCGCGGGGATGGTTGGCGATCTCCAGGATGTCGTGCAGCTCGCCGGCGCCGTATACCGCCGAGTGGCTGGCCAGGATGGTCTCGGTCAGGGTGGTGCCCGAACGCGGCATGCCCAGCACGAAGATCGGCAGCTCGGAGCTGCAGCCGGCACCGCGCAAGCGATCAATGTTCTCCTGGCTGAAGAAGCCGCGGATATTCTGGTTCAGCCGGTCGGTCGCGTCGGCGCTGTAGTCGATGCGCTTGCGCTTCAACTGGCAGCCCTGCTGGTAATGCTGGAACGCCAGGTCGTACTCGCGGGTATCCTCATAGCACTTGCCGAGGGCGAAATGCAGTGGCAGGGCCTTGATCTCCGGCAGCGATTCGAGCTGCTGCGCGCTGGCCACCAACGCCGCCATGTTAGCGTCGCCCTCCTTGACCTTGTCCACCTGTACCAGCGCCAGGCGCGCGCCGAGGTTTTCCTCATCCAGGCTCAAGGCGTGCTCGAAATCGGCCCGCGCGCCCGCCATGTCGCCGTTCTCCATGCGCAGATGACCGCGGCCGAGATAGCCGGTGATCAGCTTGGGATCGAGGCTCAGGGCCTGCCGATAAGCGGCCTCGGCCTTCTCCGGGTAGCCGGATTCGGTGAGGATGCCGCCCAGTACGCTGTGCAGTTCGGCCTTGTCCGGGGCGATCTGCAAGCCCCGCAGGGCGCTGGCCTCGGCCTCGGCCAGGCAGCGCTTCTCCTGCAGCACCTTGGCCAGGCCGATACAGGCCTCCGGATACTCGGGTTTGAGCGCCAAGGCGCGGCGGAAGCCGAACTCGGCCTTGTCCAGCTGTTCCTGCAGCAAGAAGGCGGTGGCTAGGTTGCTGTGCGCCTCGGCGTAGTTCGGCCGCGCCTTGACCAGCGGCAGCAGCACCTTCAGCGCCTCCTCGGGCTGCTCGCTCTCGCAGAGCACACTGCCCAGGTTGCTCGCTGCCTCGGCATGGTCCGGGGCAATCGCCAGCACCTGGCGGTAGCAGTCGATCGCTCCGGGCTTGTCCTTCTCATCACGCAGAATGCTGCCCAGGTTGTTCAGCGCCGCCGGCATCCGCGGATTCAGCGCCAGGGCCCGCTGCTGGCAAGCCTTGGCCCGCGCCAGGTCGCCCTGATCGTAATAAGCGATGCCCAGGTTGCTCTGCGCCAGCGCCGACTGCGGCGCCAGGGCGATCGCCTGCTCACCGTGGCGTACGGCTTCCTCGAGCCGACCCAGGCGACGGCACATCTCCGCCAGGTTGCTGAGAAACTGCGCTTCCCCGGGGGCCAGCTGCACCGCCTGCTGCAGCAACTGCACGCCCAGCTCCAGGTTACCCGCCTGCTGGGCGATCACCCCCAACAGATGCAGGGCGGTCGCATGCTGCGGTGCCACTTGCAGGATCTTGCGCAGCAGCCCTTCGGCTTCGGCCAGGCGACCTGCGCCGTGGTGCTCGAAAGCCAGCTGCATGGCCTGGGGAATGCTGAGCGACTGCTGCGCCCCAGGCGCTGGGGTGTTCTGCGTAGGGGTATTCAAAGGGCAACTCCAGAAACGTGCCGGAAGGGGGCGCAACACACGCCACTTTGCATGCATGACGCCAGCTGCCGGCTGAGCGCGGCAGCGCAATGGCTGGAAAAAGCCAGCTAACGGCAGAAAAGTCAAGCCGCGCCGCCAGAAGGCCAGGCGCAGGTCGCTTCCGAGCACCCGGATGCGTCAGTCCCGACGCCATTGTCCAACAATCCGACCACTGACGCATTTGGCGCCAAATATCTGCTTTGTCACACTTGTCACGGGATTGGCGCCAATGCAATATCGCGCCTAGGATCGTCCAGAGTGGCCATCTGCCAGGAGTGCTGGATCACCTAAGAACCTACGCTGCCGCGACGCCCTACAAAAACTAAAAAAACCAATCGTCAACACACTGGACATCCTCTATGCACACACCCAAGCCCGTTCACTGGAAACGCCACGCCCTGGCCAGCGCCATCGCCCTGGCGGCCATGACAGCCCATGCCACGCCTTCGGCCAACCATCACACCGTCTCCACCTATGAGGCCCCGCTCCCCCATGTTCCGCACTACGAGACATGGGGCACCTGGACTGGCCCGACGCCCAATTACAGGCTGAACGGCACCGACAGCCTCACCGTCACCAGCAGCGGCACCATCGATGGCGGTGATGCAACAGCGGTACAGGTCGAGTCTGGCAGCACCGGCGTGGTGATCGACAACAGCGGCACCATTACCTCCAACACCGCGGGCATAAGCTCTACCAGTGGTGAAGTTGACATCGTCAACCAGGCCGGCGCGGTGATTCGTGGCACACAATATGGCGTGCGGTTTAACGAAGGTAGCGGCCTGAGCCGCAGCCTGGTCAACCATGGCTTGATCGAGACCGGTAACCGCGATGACGACCCCGTTTACGCCATCTACACCGACGGCGACTTGTCCGGCTCATTGATCAACAGTGCCAGTGGCCAGATCATCGGCCGGAACGTCGAAGAGAGTTCGCTATCGGCCTGGGGCGTACGCATTGGTGGCGGCCTGACCGGCACCCTGAGCAACCAGGGCCTTATCGAGGCCCACGCCCACGCCACAGACGACCACGAGGCCAATGCCTATGCCATTGAAATCCGCAATGCGCTGACCGGCAGCCTGAGCAACTCCGGCACCATTCGCGCCAAGGCCATCAGCGCCACCAGTTCGGCCAGCGCCTTCGGCGTGTATATTCGCGGCGCTCTGGACGGCAGCCTGAACAACTCCGGCACCATCAGTGCCGACGCCGACGCTAACGACAGGGCCGCCGCCTATGGCATCCGAATCAATGACGGCATCAGCGGCGAGCTGATCAACTCCAGCATCATCAGCGCCACCGCCGGCGCCGGCGCCCAGAAACCCAGGAGTGCCTACGCCTATGGCATCAATAACCATGGGCAACTCACCGGCAACCTGACCAACTCCGGCACCGTCAGCGCCACCGCCGAGGCAGAGCGCTGGGCCGAGGCTTACGCCATCAAAACCGGAAGCATCGCTTCCAGCCTGACCAACCAAGGCAGCATTCGCGCCAGCGCCATCAGCACCGACTCCGAGGCCAGCGCCCTCAGTGTTTATGTTACCGGCAACATAGCCGGTAGCCTGAACAACTCCGGCACCATAAGCGCCGACGCAGCGGCCTACGATAACGCCTATGCCTACGGCATCCTTATCGGCGGCAACCTCACCGGCGAGCTGAACAACTCCGGCACCATTAGCGCCAACGCCACGGGCAACTATGCCAGCGCCTATGGGATACGACTGAACGCACTGCACGGCAGCCTCACGAACTCGGGTAGCATCAGCGCCCGCGCCATCAGCCCCAACGACAGCGTCTCGGCTTACGGGATCTACATCCGCAACGGTCTGCACGACAGCGCCACGCTGACCAATAGCGGCACCATCTCCGTGCTCGGCTCTGCCGCCCAGGACAGTGTCTATGGCGGCGTGGGCATCCATGTGAACGGCGACATTGCCAGCGGCGCGCGCCTGAGCAACAGCGGCATCATCGACGTAGAGCTCGATGCACTCGTGGCGCAGACGGGCGCCGGCATCTACGTCAGTGGCACAATGGCCGGCGAACTGGTCAACAGTGGCACGATCGGGGTCCGCGCCACGCTCAAGGGAACCTCATCGAGCAACCTGCACGGCGTTTACGTGAACGCCCTCAGCGGCAGCCTGACCAACACCTCCACCGGCACCATCAGCGCATCCCTGACCATGCAGGGGGGCGATCACGAAGAATCTGTCTATGGCCTGTTCGTACGCAACCTCAGCGGCAGTTTGCTGAACCAGGGGTATATCGGTGCGACAGCCAACAGCATCGACTCGACCTCCTCCGCTTATGCCATCGCCCTGTTGCTCGACAATGTCAGCGGCACCGTCAGCAACAGCGGCACCCTGGAGGCCAGCCTGGTTGGTGCCGGCTCGTCCCAGGCCCTGTGGGCCAGGGGCACCGGCACCATCAACAACAGCGGCAAGATTCTCGGCGCGGTCAACCTGCACGGCATGAGCCTGCATAACAGCGGTCTGCTCGCCCCCGGCCTGCACAGCGAGGGTGCCGCCTCCAGCTGGATCGGCGGCGACTACACCCAGACCGCCGACGGCACGCTGCGCATCGCTGCCATGAGCGCCAGCGACTTCAGCCAGCTCAATGTCTCCGGCACCGCCTATCTGAGCAGCAACGCCAAGATCGACGTGGATGTGCGCAAAAGCAACACCCTGGCCATCGGCGAAACCCTGACCAGCGTGCTGTCGGCCGGCACCCTGGACAGCGACGGCACCTTCAAGGTCACCGACAACTCCGCCCTGTTCAACTTCCAGGGCGTGAAGAACGGCGACAGCGTCGACCTGCTGGTCAAGAAGGGCATGACTGCGCTCGACGCCGTCACCTCGACCAAGACCACTCCGGCCACCGGCGCCGCGCGCACCTTCGACCGCATCATCGACCAGGGTGCCAGCGGCGACATGCAGAGCGTCGTGGATACCCTCGGTCGCCTGGAAACCGAGCAGGAAGTCTCCGACGCCGTCAGCCAGACCCTGCCGCTGTTCACCGCCGGCATGAACCTGGCCACCAACAACGCCCTGCGCGGCGTCAGCGGCGTGGTCCAATCGCGCCAGGCCAGCCTGCAGGGCCGCGCCTCCGGCGATGCCTTCTACGGTGACGAGAAGCTCTGGCTGAAACCCTTCGGCAGCTGGGTCGAGCAGGATGACCGTGGCGGCGTGGCCGGCTACGACGCCAACATCCATGGCCTGGTCATCGGCGCCGATGCGGCCGTTTCCGAAACCGACCGCCTGGGCCTGGCCTTCGCCTACTCACGCAGCGACATCGACGGCAACTCGGCCGTCAGCCGCCAGAGCGGCGTGGTCGACAGCTACCAGCTGGTGCTGTTCGGCAGCCACAACCTGGATGCCGCCACCAGCTTCGACTACCAGCTGGATGTCGGCCACCACAACAACGAGGGCCAGCGTCACATCAACTTCGGCGGCCTGAACCGCACCGCCGAGGCCGACTACGACAGCTGGAGCGCCCACCTCGGCGGCGCCCTCTCCCACAGCCTGCAGCTGAGCGAGCAGACCCGCCTGACCCCGTCGGTGCGCGCCGACTACACCTGGATCAACGACGAGTCCTATCGCGAGAAAGGTGCCGGCGCGCTCAACCTCAACGCCGACAGCCGTACCACCGAGGCGCTGGTGCTGGGCGTCGGCAGCGAACTGGCCCACGACCTCAGCGACCGCCTGACCCTCACCGCCAAGCTGGGCGTGGGCTATGACGTGCTCAACGAGCAGGCCAGCATCACCACCGCCTTCGCCGGCGCGCCTTCGGCCAGCTTCACCACCGAGGGTCTGGACCCCAGCCCCTGGATCGCCACCGGCGGCCTGGAGCTGAGCTTCCAGGCCAACGAGCAGACCCAGCTGAGCGTCGCCTACGATGTCGAAGGCCGCGAGGACTTCACCCACCAGACCGTTTCCGCCAAGGTCCGCTGGGGGTTCTAAACCGGGTTCGGCACGCAGCAGTAACGAAAAAGCCACGGTCCTGACCGTGGCTTTTTCGTTACTGCATACCGGCAGCCGAATCCAGGCAACCCAGGCGGCCATGATGTGAACACATGGAGGCCGACCACTGGCCGCGGATTGCGCCCCTCAGGTCGCCAGGCTCAGGGCGTTCTCCACCTGCGGACAGCTAACAGCGGGCTCGATACGGATCGGCTCGGCTCCACCTGACAGCGTCTGCAGAAACCCCAGCACCTCATCGACTCGCGCCGCCCCGTCGCTTGATGCCCCCTTATAGAGAGGGAGCAACGGCTCGCCACTGACCATCAGCCGATCCAGGCGGTCCACCGGCAAACCGTTGTAGAGCACCTCATCGGTCTGCACCACCAGCACCAACGCGGCCACCGCCTTGTTCGCCAGGAGCGCCATGCCGCGGGCGAACAGCCCCTCCTGCGCCATCGGCACCACACCCCCCAAAGCGTCTAGCGTGAGGCCGTGACTGGTCACATAACAGGCAACGCCCTGCTCCATCCATTCTTGCTGGCGCTGGCGCGCCATCTGCAGCGCCTGACTGGCACCGACGCAGACTTCGACCGGGATACGCCCCTGGCCCGAGAGCAGAAGCTTCAACACCCGTGGCAGAGTCCGCCTGGAACTGTCACTTTGGCCCAGCATGGGCGCCGAGTTGACCTCGTTGATGATCGCGCCATTCTCGTGCCAAGGCCGGGTAATGTCCGGCGAAATGATGTCGATGCCCGCCACGTCGAGCCCGAACAGCGCAGCCGCCTGACAGGCAATCGCGGCGTTGTCGGGGTGCAAGCGGACCGAGTAGTCCTCGGCCAGCCCGCCCCATTGGGTGGACTC
This sequence comes from Pseudomonas sp. LPB0260, assembly GCF_013388395.1. Classification (NCBI taxonomy): domain Bacteria; kingdom Pseudomonadati; phylum Pseudomonadota; class Gammaproteobacteria; order Pseudomonadales; family Pseudomonadaceae; genus Pseudomonas; species Pseudomonas sp. LPB0260. Next base: position 3,761,893 of record NZ_CP058247.1, read on the forward strand.
GACGCGCCGCAGGCGCGCCCAGGCACCCGCAGGCGGCACACTCGCAAGAGACCAGCCGCCCTGCTGCAGGCAGGCCAGGGCCAACGCATCGCTCGGATAAAGCGGCTCCCGCGCCCAGTTCGGCAGCGCCTGCTGGACGGCATTGGCGGCAGTGATCAGTTCGCTGATCGTGCGCTGGCCGTCGCCCTGCACCGCTACCGGCATGCGCTTTAGCGTGTACAGCACCTCGCCGCGCACCACCAGCAGGCGGTGGCACGTCCCCGCGACCTGTCGCTCCACCAGCACCTGCGAGGACAGGCCAGCCGCCTCGCGATAAGCGCTGCGCAACGACGCTTCGCTGGTGATATCCACCGTGACGCCCTCGCCCCGATCACAGTCCGTCGGTTTCACCACCAGTGGCCAACCGAACGCGGCCTGCGCCGCGACGGCCTCTGTTTCGTTGCCAACCATGCGGTGCTGCGGTGCCGGCAGGCCGGCGCGGCGCATCCATTCGCAGGCGATCCATTTGTTCTGCGCTACCGCGACTCCGAGCGCCGAATCGGAACCGACCTTGCTGTGCTGGACATGCATACGATTCGCGCCCCAGCCCAGCTGGAACAAGCCGGCACCGAGATGTCGCCAGGGAATGCCGCGCTCATGGGCACAGGCCAGCAACGGCAAGGCCGAGAGACCCACCTGCATCACCGCGCGCAGCGGCTGCAGCACCTTGACCTCCAGTTGCTGGTAGAGCGACTCTAGCGTGGTGAAGCTCTCGGGGTCTGCAGCCACCCCGAGCACCAGCAGCGTGGCGGCGTCGTAGACCAGGCAGGTGGATTGCGCAGGCACATAGTCGATATGGGCGACAGCGACCTCAGCCAACCAGCCACCCGGCCGTAGCTCGTCCGCCTGCACGGCGAGAATCCGCCCCGGTTCGAAGACCGGCATGCGCGCCGCCCGCTGCAACTCCGCTGCCACCTGCAAGATCCGCCAGCACAATGCGCCAGCCACACCGGCCGGACTCTGTTCAGCGGCGAACGGCAAAGCCGGTAGCGGGGATTGCAGTGCCAGCCCCAGTTTGTCGCGCAACCAGGCATCCAGCGCCGGCCAATCTATAACCTGTGGGCAATGGCTCAACTGCAGGCGCAGGGTTTGTTCGGGCTGGCGCAAGCGGCCACGGAAAGCGGCAGCGGAGAAGGTGGTCTGAGTCATGCGCAGTATTGATTCCGGCTAGCAATGATTAGAAAGGGTCAACTCAAGCAGCCAGGCGACTCAGTCGCCCCACATGCGCACCAGTTCCTGGACGCACTGACCGGCCTGGGTGGCCAGCTCCGCGTATTTTTCATCCTGAGACAAGGTTCGCGGGATCAGACTCAGCTTGGCGATGATTTCACGCTGGTGGGCATCGCGTACCCGGCTCTGTATCCAGCCGACCACGGCGTGGCGCGTGCCAGCGCTGACCGGCGTGACCCGGTGCAGTTCGCCGGCCGGGTAGAGCACCATGCTGCCCGCCGGCAGCTTGAAGGTGAAGGTTTGCGCGGTCGTCTGGACCACCAACTCGCCGCCTTGATAAGTGCCGGGGTCATCGAGAAACAGGGTGAAGGACACATCGGTGCGCACATCATGGATGTAGGCACCATCGGAATGCATCCCGTACTCCATGCCGACTTCATAGCGATTGATCAGCGGCCGGCCGACCATTCGCGGCATCGCGAAGGCCTGAACCACCGGATGGGAGTAGATCGCCAGCGCCAGCCTGTCGAGCAATTGCCCATGGACCGCGGCGGATAGCTGCAGATTGTGCTTGGCGGCCCTGGCCATGCCCTGGGCCGTGCGCTTGCCACTCTCGAAGGGGCCGGCCTGGATGGCCGCGGCGACGCCGGCGAGGACTTCGGCTGGCAGGGCGTTCTCGATGATCAGGTAGTTCAAGGCGGTGACCTGTAGGTAGACTGGCGCTGCGTCGGGATTCTACCCGCCCGGGCAACAGTCTCGACTGTTTTAATCACATCCTCGACGAGGAGCACCCTTGCTTACCATCAGGCCCGCGACCCCGGACGACCTTCCCGCAATCCTCAGGGTGGAAGACAGCTGGCATGAGCAGGGCCGTGCAGGGGCCGACAAGTTTCTCGCGCGCCTGGAGCGATTCCCCCAGGGGTTTTTCCTGGCCTGCGTCGGCGACTCCGCCGAGCAGGTGGTCGCGACCATCACGGCCATGCCGATCCGCTACCAGGCCGATGACGTGAGTCACTTCAGCAACTGGGATGCGGTTACCGGCAATGGCTACCTCGCGCCTTTCGACCTGGCGGCCTGCAATGCGCTCTATATCGTCTCCGGGGTGATCGACCAGCGCTACCGCGGCCAGGATATCTTCGCCCCCATGGTCCTGCGTGAGGTGGCCCTGGCGCAGAGCCTCGGCCTGCGCTACGTGCTGGCCGGCGCGGTACTGCCCGGCTATGCCAAGCACTGCCAACGCCACGGCGAGTGCCCGGCCCACGACTACTGCGCCAGCCGGCGAGGCCAGCACCTGCTCGACCCGCTGCTGGCCATGTACGAAGCCATTGGCTTTGCCGTGCCCGACGCGCGCCATGTCATCGCCGAGTACTTCCCGGACGATGCCAGCCGCAACCATGCCGCGCTGGTGGTCCGTGACCTGCACGCCCGGCCGCTGCTCAACCGCTAATCAGACTGACGAAGTCCTCGTATTTGCCACTGGGGCCGCGCGGAATTTCCGCCGGGAAACTGAAGCGCACGCGGAAGGGATGGCCCAGATTGCGCTGCATCAAGGCGCTGACGGCGGCCTGCTCGGCGGCATCCAGCGGCCGCTCCAGCACCAGCTTGAGCTCGACCTCCTCCAGGCTGTGCTGCACACACTGAAACTGATGCACCTTGACCCCGGTGGCGCGGGCGATATCGCCGTGCTCGCCCAGGTAAGGGAACAGGCTCTCCCCGCTCGGCAGCTGCAGGCGATTGCGTTTGCGCCCATGAATCCGGCGGATCACCGGCAGGCCGCGGCCACAGCCACAGGCTTCGCCAAACTCGGCCATGTCACCGACCTCGTAGCGAATCAGCGGGGTGGCGAAGTTGTGCAGGCTGGTGATCAGCACCTGGCCGATCTTCCCCGGCGGGCACGGCACGCCCTGCTCGTCGACGATCTCGAGGATGACGTTCTCGGCCTGCACGTGATACTCGCCGCTGACCGGGCATTGCAGCGCCAGGTAGCCGGCCTCCTCGCAGGTATAGATGTCCACCACCTTGGTCTGCCAGGCGGCCTCGATCTGCCGGCGCTGGGTCTGCCCCAAGGTTTCGCCGATCGTGCGGATCTCGCGCACCCCGGGTAGCTCAACGCCCTGCGCCTGGGCATAGCCTGCCAGCGCCACCAGGTTGGAGGGGAAGGACACCAGATAGTCCGGCTGCTCGCGGCGCAGCCAGTCGAGCTGCTGGGCCAGCGTCGCCGCCACGTTCAACGAGCAGGAGGGTCCCGTGGCAAACAGCGGCGCGACGATGACGCCCCAGTTGGGCTCGCTGGCGCCGCCAGGCGCCTCGGCCACGCCACGGGAATACCAGCGAATGGCGCCGAGCTTGCCGGCGAAGTCACGGCCATGCCAGAGGTGATCGCGCAGGGCGAAGGCCAGCCAGAACGTGCGGGTTACGGCGGTACGGGCAAAGCGCACGGCGCGGCCGGTCGAGCCGGACGTCTTGCCGAACTCCATGGCGCCATGCTCGGGCGGCAGCGCCCCGCTTTCGATGGCCTGTTCGGCCTGCTGAATCGCCTGGCGAGTGGAGATGGGAATCTGCCGGAAAAATTCGGCATCGATGCGCTCGGGAATCTGCAAACCGTGCTCGCCGAACAGGCGCCGATAATAGGGCACGGTGGCGGCCGCATGCCCAAGCAAGGCCCGCAGCTGCTCGAACTGGTGGCCCTGCAGGCGCTCCGGCGACCACCATTGCGATGCCTCCAGCTGATACTGCAGAGCCAGTTGCATGGCACCGTGGCCGTCGGCGATCGCCGGGAAGCGAATCCCGCTCAGGCGGGACAGTGGCAGCTGATTCAACATTTAAGTTCCACCTTCATCTCCAGCGACTCCAGGCTGCGAAAGGCCGACAGGTCGCGCCAGCGATAGTCGAGCACTTCCAGGTGCCGAATCCGGGGCAGCAGCTCACCGAAGGCAATCCGCGCTTCCAGGCGCGCCAGCCATACGCCCAGGCAATGGTGAATACCGGCACCGAAGGCCATGTGACGATTGTTGCGGCGGGCGATATCGAAACAGTCCGGGTCGGTGAAGACCGCCGGGTCGCGATGAGCCGCGCCGATCAGCGCGGTAACCAGGGTGCCCGCCGGCACCGGGTAGCCGGCGAACTCGGTATCCACGGTGCTCCAGCGGCTGAGTTTCTGCAGCGGGCTTTCGACCCGCAGCATTTCTTCCAGCGCACCGTCCAACAGCTCCGGCTGCGACTGCAAACGGGCCAGCTGCCGCGGGTGCTGCGCCAGCAGCAGCAGGCCGCTGGCCAGCCAGTTCTTGGTGGTTTCGTGCCCGGCCCACAGCAGGAACATGCAGCCGCAGAGGAACTCTTCTGCACTCAGGTTCGCGCCCGCCGTGGCGGCCACCCTGTTGATCAGGCAGTCGTCCGGCAATTGCTCGCGCCGGGCGATCAGCCCCCTGAAGTACTCGGCCAATTCGCGGGCCACCCCCTCCCCCTCACCCAGCGCCTCCGGCGTGCCACTGTCCAGCGCCGTGGTCAGCCCCAAGGCCCAGGCGTGGATGCGCGGTATGTCCGCCAGCGGCACACCCAGCACGAGCGCGATGACCCGCACCGGCAGCGCGAAGGCAAAGTCGTCGACCACCTCCAGGCGCCCATCGGCTGGCCAGCACGCCAGCAAGTCGCGCACCTGCCGACGAACCAGAGACTCCAGTGACTTGACCGCCGCCGATCGGAAGGGAGCGGCGAAGGCTTTGCGTACCCGCCCATGGTCGGGAGGGTCCATAAAGACCATCCAGCGACCGATCATGCTCTCCAACACCCCAGGAGCTTGCTCGCCTGCTGAAAAGGGCAAGTCACTGCCCGGCGCCGTGCGGCTGAAGGCCGGATCGCTCAACAGCCGCAGACAGTCCTCATGGCGGGCGAGATAAACCACCCCGTCCTCATTGCGGAACACCGGAGTGCCGCGCTGCAGGTCGCGGTAATACTCATAAAGCCCAAGGGAACAAGTATTCAAGGTGACAACCGAATCTAGTGGTGGTGGGAGGAATGGCATATCGATAGTATTGGGTAATTTTTGCGAACCTTATCGCAATAAATAATCAAGGATGCCCTTTTTATGCCAAACGGTCACTCGCCCCGCCCGCAGTGGAAAACCACCGCCCTGCACAGCGCCATTGCGGCCCTGTGCGCCAACGGTCTGTTCGTCAACCAGGCTCAGGCTCTTCCCAGTTGCGGCCCGACCGTCAATGAAAGCCAGAGCAGCCAGTGCATACCCTATGGCTGGGATGACGTGACCGTCGCGACGGGTGTAGAAATCACCACCAGCAACGAGGCCGCCGTGCTGTACTTCGACGATCTGGGTGGGTACTCCGAGGAGAACCTAATCGGGAGCCTGACCAATAACGGCAGCATTTTTGGCGAGGATGCTGCTGGCGTTTACATTGGTCACGACCTAATAGGCGGCCTAACGAACAATCGCGGGATTATTTCGAACAGCTTTGGTGAGGACGCTGTTGGGGTTTATGTTGGCCGCAACTTGATGGGCAGCCTAACCAACCATGGCGATATTACTGCCAACGCCGACGGCGGCGAAGGCATAGGGATCCGCATTGACGGCGCGCTTAACGGCAGATTGATCAACAACGGCACCATCTCAGCCGCCGCTGACGGCGGCGAAGGGATCGGGGTGAGTGCGGAGTTTGTCGGCGCCAGCGGCACACTGGACAACGGGGCCGACGCGATCATCGCGGCCACCGGCCAGTGGGCGGCAGGTATATTTTCCTCTGGCCTCAGCGGCACCCTGAACAATAGCGGGCTGATCAGCGCGGGGCAGGACGGTAATGCTGAGTTGGCAGAGGCGGTGGTGGTCGAGTACTTTTCCGGCACGCTGAACAACCTTGGTCAAATCAGCGCACGTGCCAATGGCGGCCTGGCTGTCGGCTTTTTGTTCGGCAACATGAATAACAGCACGTTGAACAACTACGGCACCATCGAAGGCCTTGCGACAAATGGTGGTGGGGGCTTTTCGCTGGCCGGATTCGGTTCAGAAGGTCTCAACAGCAACATCACCAACCATCAAGATGGCGTGTTGCGCGGCGGCATCTACCTCGGTGGCTCGAGTATCCATCTCAGCAACGCCGGGCTGATCGACCTCTCGAATATGGGCTACCGTAGCGAAGTGGCCGGCAACTTCACCCAGACCGAAACCGGCACCCTGCGCATCATGGCCGCGGGCGACGGCGAGAATGAATACAGTCAGCTTTATGTTGGCGGCACGGCCACTATCGCCGGCAAGGCCTTTGTCGATGTCCAGGACGTCAAGAAGAAACTGTCCTTCGGACAGACCCTCTACAATGTGGTCTACACGGATTCCGAGACGGGCTACTTAACCGGCAACTTCTCGACGGTCGAGGACAACAGCGCGCTGTTCAACTTCCAGAGCCTGGCAACCGAAGGCGAAGACGGCCATATCGACTTCAAGATCGTCAAGGCCATGACCGCCGTCGATGCGGTGAATGCCAACAACAATCCCAAGGGCCTCGGTGCCGCAGGCGCGCTGGACCGGATCATCGACCGCGGCGCATCCACCCCGAACATGCAACGCGTTGTCGATGCACTGGGCAGACTCGGCACCGAGCGGCAGGTTTCCGACGCGGTCTCCCAGACCATGCCGCTACTGGCTGGCAATAGCGCCATCGCCTCGAACTCGGCACTGACCGGCATCAACCGGGTCATCCAGTCGCGTATCGAGTCCAACCGCGGCATGTCCTCGGGCGACGCGTTCTACGGCGACCACAAGGTCTGGCTCAAGCCGTTCGGCTCGCTGGCCGACCAGAACGATCGCAACGGCGCGACCGGCTTCGAGGCCAACACCGCCGGCCTGGCGCTGGGGGTCGACGGCACCGTGTCCGACGCCACCCGTATCGGCGTCGCCTTCGCCTACGCCAAGGCCGATATCGACGGCAACTCCAAGGTCGCGCCGAACAGCGCCGAGGTGGATGTCTATCAACTGCTCGGTTACGGCAGCCACAGCCTGGACCGGGACATGGAACTGAACTTCCAGGCCGGTATCGGCCAGAACAACACCGCGGGCAAGCGCGACATCCTGTTCCTGGGCGAGACCGCCAAGGCCGAATACAGCAGCCTGGTGGCCACCGCCGGCGTCGGCCTGGGGCGTACCTACGCACTGAGCGAGAGCACCGACTTCACCCCGTCGGTACGCGCCGACTACACCTGGATCAAGGACGAGGGATACACCGAGAAAGGCTCGAGCGCCAACCTCAAGGTGGATTCGCGCAGCACCGACGAGCTGATCCTCGGCCTGGACGGTAAGCTCAGCCACGAGTTCATGCCAGGCATGCGCGTCAGCGCCAACCTGGGCGTGGGTTATGACGCCCTGAACAGCCAGTCCAGCATCACCGCCAGCTTTGCCGGCGAGCCAGGGGCAGCCTTCACCACCCGTGGACTGGAGCCGAGCCCGTGGCTGCAGCGCGCCGGCCTGGGCTTGACCAGCAACACCGATAACGGCATGGAAATCTCGCTGCGCTACGATGCCGAGCACCGTGAGAGTTTCCTGAACCAGACCGCTTCTCTGAAGCTGCGCTGGGATATCTAAGCCCTCATCGGCAACAGCAAGAATCCCCGTACTGGCTCGCCAGTGCGGGGATTTCTTGTTTCAGGCAGCAAGAAAAGTCGGGCCAGGGGGCGCAACGCGGCGGCCCCGGCCGGCATCTGAAGATAACTAGCCAGCGGTGCTCAATCCGCCGACAGGGGGGCTCAGTCTCGAATGCCTCGCCCCTGCTCTGCGCGCCTGCACGAAGGGCATCGATGCCCATCAACGCGCATCACGCTCAGGGCGCGACATCCCGCAGCAAGTCAGGCCACTGCTCGACCCAGCAGCAATGATGGTCGAACGTCGGCATGACCTTGATGGACAACGGCGCGTCCGGGGCAAAGCGCCCGGCATAGGCACGCGCGACCGCCGCCCCGATGATCCGATCCTGGCCGCCGACAAAGTGGGTTTGCGGCAGCGCCTGCAGCTGCGCCGAGGCGTCCGCCGGATTGAGCGAGCCCTCCAGCGGAGACAGACGCTGATCGGTGGTCCAGGTACGGTGGTCGAGGTTTCCGGCAACGGTGACCAGGCGCTCGACATCGCGGCGCTGCGCAGCCACCAGACTCGCCACCGCCGCCCCACCGGAATAACCGACCAGCACCAGTCGCTGCGCGCCGAAACGCTGCTTGAGCTGCTCGATGGCGCGGGCACTGGCGTCCACCACCTCGGGGGCGAAACGTTGGCCGGTCCAGTATTTGCGCTGGCAGCCATGCCTGGCGGCCCCCGCGACGAACTGACAGGGTCGAGCCAGATAGACCGCGGCTCCGGAAGGGTCGCGCAGCGCCAACTTCAAGGCCAGCGGATTCAGCGGCGTGGGGTCGAGGGACGGCGTGGAGGCATTGATCCAGGCCAGGCCATCGCCTTCGATATAGACGGTCAAGCTGTCCGTCTGGCGCAGTCCAGGCGGAACGAAGGCGGCCAGCACGAATGCTCCTGCGTCGAGATCGAGCCGTTGCCAGCCGGCTTCCGTGGCGGTCATCGCCGAGGCCGCGCGGCGCGCCTGCAGGTCACCACCGATGCAGGCGCTCAGCAGGGCACAGAGGAGGATTGCGGCCAGCCCCTTGCCGCCTCGGCCAACGACTGTCGGCAGCATCACTCGAGCCCGGCCGCCTTGATGCCCGCCGCCAGTCCCTTCAGCGACCCGGTCAAGGTGATCGGCCGCTTGCCGCCCGCGACACTGAAGCTGACCGCGATCTTCTGCCCCGCCTTCAGACGCTTGATCGTGTCCTTGTCGGTCTTGAACCTGGCGATGCAGCCTTGCTGGGTGCAGGTCTGCAGGGTCAACGGGAATGCCTTGCCCTGGTCGATGCTGCCCTGCACGCCTTGTGGCAGATGGATGCCCAGCGGCAGCAAGGCGGTCAGCAGCACCTCGTTGTTCTTCTCATTGCGCGCCAGGCTGAACTTGACCAGGCGGCGGTTGTCCTGCTGGGAAACCAGGCTTTGGCTCAGGGCACAGAGCGTCTTGCCTTCGGCGAGCGCCATGCACTCGAACACCCAGTCGCCAAAGACATCACCCACCTTGGGTGCGGCGCTCGCCGCCACGGGAACGAGAAACAGCGCCAAGCTCGCATTGCGCAGCCATACCCAGGTCTTCTTCATATTCTTCCCCTCCAATAATGTAGAGACTGCCCCACCGCAGCCCGATGACAACAGAGCCGCGCCATGATGCCTTGCCTCATGCCCCGCTGTCGCTGGCGGCGCCCCGTTCGAGCGGCAAGCTACTGCCTGCCGATCAGCCCAGGGCGGTATCGAGGAACATCATCACCGCAAAGCCGCCCATCAATCCCAGGGTGGCCGGGGTCTGGTGGCCATTGCGATGGGTTTCGGGAATGATTTCGTGGGAGACCACGAAGAGCATGGCGCCGGCCGCCAGCCCCAGGCTCAGTGGATAGGCGATCGCGTAGCCACTGGACATGCCGAGCCCGACCAGGGCACCGAGCGGCTCCATCAGGCCACTTGCCGCCGCCACGAGCGCCGCCCTCAGCGATGACAAACCCGTGCTGCGCAGCGCCATCGCCACGGCCAGGCCCTCGGGAATGTCCTGAATGGCGATGGCGCTGGCCAGGGGGATGCCCACGCCAAGATCACCGCCGGCGAAGCCGACACCGATGGCCATCCCCTCCGGCAGGTTGTGCAGGGTGATGGCGAAGACGAACAGCCAGACCCGATTGAAGCGTTCGCAGTCCGGACCGCACGGGCCGACGCTCTCGTGCTCATGGGGAGTCAGGTAATCCAGTCCGAGCATCAACAGCACCCCAAGCCCCAGGCCGAGCGCCACGGTGCCGGCCGCCAGGTAGCTATTGCCGGCGATCGTCTCGGCCGCGGCCAGCCCAGGCAGGATCAGCGAGAAGCAACTGGCAGAGAGCATCATGCCTGCCGCGAAGCCGAGCATGACATCCTGGGTACGGGTAGAGATGTTGCGCAAGCCGATGGCCAGCAGCGCCCCCAGGGCGGTGCAGGCGAAACCGGCGCCGCCGCCGTAGAGCGCATAGCGCAGCCGCTCGCCCCGGCCGCCATCGAAAGCACCGACACCGCTGGTGGCCAGCAGCCAGAGGATCATCAGTAGCGAAACCCCGAGGCCCAGGGTTATCCGCGGATGGGCCTTGGCCTCGGCCAGCCAGGCGCGCCAGAAGGAAGAATGATCGCTATGCGCCGTCTCCATGCGGTGACTCCTCGACAACTCTGGCCTCGGAGCCCCAAGGCCGACTATTTGATAGATCGCGCCGCGCTGAGGCCCCATGCGCAAGCCTTGGCGGTCCGGCTCATCGCGCGGATGCGCCGCGCCGACGCCGCACTCCCCACCTGCGGGCCGGGTGCCCGGCCGACCTCAGCTCAGGCGCGAGTCCGAGCGGCGAATGATCTTGATGGAATGCTTCAGCGTCGGCTTGCGGGTCACGCTGATGGCCTTGCGCGTCACCGTGTCGATGGTGATGTTCCAGAATCCGCTGCTGGGCACGGTGATCTTGGCCGGAAACTTCTCGAACGCACCGCCGTGATAGGTGTGCCGGCCGCCGTTCTTGAAGCTGCGAAAATTCGCGTCGTTCATCAGGCGGATGTTGCAGGTCTGCGAGCACTCGATGACGACGATGTCGTCCTCGTTGAGGTGTTCGCGCTGGTGTATGAATTTCATCTACCGCTCCACGCAGTGTGTAAGCCAAAACAAAACGACAGCTGACATCGGCAGGGTCGCAGTGACTGAAGGTTGTTCGCTTGGATCTGGCCTGAGCCATGCAGCTGTGTGCGGCTCGCCGCTCATTGCCACTGGCAAATGCACTAAGCGGCGCATTATAAACTGATCCCTCGCGCCCCCAGGAACGCCCGGCACCATGTTCGCAGAAGATTTCCAGACGCTTTCCCTGCAAACCAGCGGCACCACCATTCACCTTACCCATGGTGGCGCGGGCGACCCCCTGCTGCTGCTGCATGGATATCCGCAGACCCATGTCATCTGGCACGCCATGGCCGAACGCCTGGCGCGCCACTACCACATCATCTGTCCGGACCTGCGGGGTTACGGCGACAGTGGCAAACCGCCAAGCGCGGCGGACCATTCGCCCTACGCGAAGCGAGCGATGGCCCTGGACATGGTCGAGATCATGGAGCAGCTGGGCTACCGGGACTTCTTCGTGGCCGGACACGACCGCGGCGCCCGCGTGGCGCATCGCCTGGCCCTGGACCACCCACAGCGGGTCAGGAAACTCTGCGTGATGGACATCGTGCCGACCCGGCACATGTTCGCCACGACCGACCAGCACTTCGCCAGCGGCTATTACCACTGGTTCTTCCTCATCCAGCCCGACGGCCTGCCGGAGCGCATGATCGGCGCCGATCCAGGCTACTACCTCAGGGAAAAGCTCAAGCGCTGGAGCGCCCCCGGCGCGCGATTCGCCGAGGACGCGGTAGCGCAGTACCTGCGCTGCTTCAGCCGTCCGGAAACCATTCACGCCACCTGCGAAGACTACCGCGCAGCGGCAAGCATCGACCTGCAGCACGATGAAGCCGATCGCGACCGTAAGGTCAGCTGCCCACTGCTGGCCTTATGGGGCAGCAAGGGCTTCGTTCACCGCACCTACGACGTGCTTGGGGTATGGCGTGACTATGCCAAGCAGGTTGAAGGCGGGCCCATCGATTGCGGCCACTTCCTTCCCGAAGAGGCTCCGGAGCAAGTCGCCGAGCAGTTGCTGCGGTTCTTTGGCACTCGGTAGAAGCTGGCCTGAACAAGACCAGGGCCTCGCACGCTCCGACAGGTTTCGCGCTGCCGATCATCGGCAGCGCCATGGATGCACTGGCCACGGTCGCAACCCTGGACGCCGTCCTGCACCTCCATGGCCATTGCGCCTCATACCGCCAAGGCACAGCCGCGGCCGGCCAGGTTGCCCGTACCTTGCGGCCAATCCGTGGCAAGCCTGGCGATAAACAACCTACGCGCCGGCGCTGCCCGGTGGTAGCATTCGCGCGCCATGCATATCCACGACCTCAGCCAACAGCTCGCCGACCTCGGCGCCAAGCCCCAGCATTCCGGGCGGATCATTCGTGCCTGGCTCCAAGGCAAGCCGCTGGACAGCGGTACGCGTAATCAGCCCAGCGAGAACTTTCTGCCGCTCAGCGTGCGCCAAGGCTTGCCGGAGCTGACTCAGCGGCTCGCAGCGCTGGCCCGGCTGAGTTCCGAGCATCCGGGCGGCGACGGCTCGGCGCGGCTGCTGGTGGAGCTGGGCGACGGCCAGATGGTGGAAAGCGTGCTGTTGCCCCGCGATGGCCTGTGCGTCTCGAGCCAGGTCGGTTGTGCGGTTAGTTGCGTGTTCTGCATGACCGGCAAGAGCGGCTTGCTGCGCCAGCTGAGCAGCGCCGAAATCGTCGCCCAGGTGGCGCTGGCCAGGCGCTTTCGCAGCGTCAAGAAGGTGGTGTTCATGGGCATGGGCGAGCCGGCGCACAACCTCGACAACGTGCTGGAGGCCATCGACCTGCTCGGCAGCGAAGGCGGCATCGGCCACAAGAACCTGGTGTTTTCCACGGTCGGCGACATGCGAGTATTCGAGCGCCTGCCCCAGCAGCGGATCAAGCCGGCGCTGGCGCTTTCCCTGCACACCACCGACGCCGAGCTGCGCCGACAGTTGTTGCCGCGGGCGCCGCAGATCGATCCTGAGGAGCTGGTCGAACTGGGCGAGGCTTATGCCCGCACGGTCGACTATCCGATCCAGTACCAATGGACCCTGCTCAAGGGCATCAATGACAGCCAGGAAGAAATGGACGGCATCCTGCGCCTGTTCAAAGGCAAGTTCGCCGTGCTCAACCTGATCCCCTACAACAGCCTGGAAGCCGACGAGTTCCAGCGCCCCGAAGGGGATCGCATCGTACAGATCGTCCGCTACCTGCACAGCCGGGGCGTGCTGACCAAGGTGCGCAACTCGGCCGGTCAGGATATCGACGGCGGCTGCGGCCAGCTTCGCGCCCGGGCCGCAGCGCTGCCCCCCGCCAGCGACGCTCAGACTGAGTCGAACCGCCCGCCTCGCGGAACACCTCAAGGCGCCTGGAGCTCTTGCTTCGCTCAACAGGGGGCGAGTACCCGCGCCTCCTCCTCCAGCCAGTCATGCAACTGCCTCGGCATCTGTACGCCGTAGCCCTGCACGTAATCCACGCCCATCTCCGCCAATCGAGCACGTATCGAAGGGGTCTCGACGTACTCGGCGACCGTTCGCCGCCCAAGGGCATGGGCGATCTCGTTGATCGAGCGGACCATGGCCAGATCGCTCGGCGAGCGCTCGATTTCCTTGACGAAGCTGCCGTCGATCTTCACGTAGTCCACTGGCAGGCGCTTGAGGTAGTCGAAGGAGGAGAACCCGACGCCGAAGTCGTCGATCGAGAATGTGCAGCCGGAGCGCTGCAGATGGCGTACCAGGTCGGCGGTCTTGGCAAGGTTGGCGACGGCGGCCGTCTCGGTCAGCTCGAAACAGATGCGGCGCGGATCGACGGCGTAGCGCTCGAACAGGCTTTCGATGAACCCCAGCAACCTGTCGTCGTTCAAGCTGCTGCCAGACAGATTGATAGAAAGGCCAGAGCAACGCTCCCACAGCTGCGGATGACGCTCCAGCTCGATGAATATCCGCCTGAGCACCCAGCGATCGACCTTGGTCATGCGATGGTAGCGTTCGGCCGCCGCGATGAAATCCTGCAGGGACAGCTCGTTCTGCATTACCAGCAGCAACTCGTAATGCGGCAGCTCCTGGGAGTCGGGCGACGCCGGGGCAATCTGCTGCACGCGCAGCGAGAGATCCTCGCGCTCGACGATATCATCGACCCGCGCGGCAATCGCCAGCAGGCCGGCATGACTATCGTCTTGCGCCGAATTGAAACAATGCACACGGTTGCGCCCGCCCTCCTTGGCACTGTTGCAAGCACTCTGCAGGTCGAAGAACAGATTGGCGACATCGTGCCGCTCGGCGGCCTCGACTACGCCGATGCTCAGCGTCAAACCATGCTTGTGACCCTGCCATTCGAAGCCCTCGGCTTCGATACCCAGCCGTAGCGCCTCGCCAAGCTCGGCGGCGCGTTTCTCTGCGCAAGCCGGCAAAACCGCGGCGAACTCCACCCCGCCGACACGCGCCATGCAGCTGGCAGCAGGCAGATATTCACTCAGTCGGCTGGCGATCTGCCGCAGGCAGGCGTCCCCAGCCACAGGCCCGGCATGGCCATTGATCAGGCTGAACTGGTCGATATGCGCCATCAGGAAGGACGGCGCCACGCTGGCGGACAGGCTTTCCGCCAGCGCCCCTTCGAAGCTACGCCGATTGAGCAGACCGGTGAGCTCGTCATGACTGCGGGCATGGGCTATCTCGCGATAGAGCTTGCCCACCATGTCCTGCAGGGTACGCTGGACCAGGCCCTCATCCGCCCCACCCTTGTCGCCGACCAGCAGCGCACCTTCGGCGAGCTCCCTGGCCAGGCCGGCCAGGCCATAGCTGCCCTTCTCGCTTCCCTGTGCGTCGACGAGTACATAGTGATCCATCTGCGCATTGCGCCAGATCAGCTGCAGAGGCTGGCCGTCAGCGGTACGCAGCCAATCGCCCTGCTTCAACCCCTCGATCTGCTCACGCCAACGCAGCAAGGCGCTGGGCATCGCCGGTTTAGGCTTGGACAAGCGAGGGGGCGCAACCAGCTCCACAGGTTTCATACCGAACAGTTGCTCACGCATCCGCACCAGTACCGAGGCGTGCTGAAAATGCCCGACGCTGAACTCGTCCATGCGCCGACGCAGCACCTTCAGCAAGTGCTCGATCTCATAGGCCCAGCCCGCCTGACTGGCATCACCTTGCGCAGCTTCGGCCTCGCGCAGGCGCTGCATGAGCAACTCCGTGAGGGCCGAATCGCCCCTCCAGGTGTCCTTGTCACTGCCTGCGCTGAGCTCTTCGTGAACCAGCAAATCGCGCCAACCGACGTCCAGCCACTCCAGCATGACCTTGGGAACCTGTTTGCCGCATAGCCGGGCCAGCTTGATGGCTACCTTGCGCTGCGCGGTCTCCAGAATGTCGCGACCGCGATGCGACTGCATCACGCGCTCGGCGCTGCGGCGATAGGCACGTTGCTGCATGTTCAGCAGCTCATCCAGCTCGGCATCGCAGGCGGTGAATGCCGCTAAATCTCCGCGATATTCACCTGCGATGCGCTCCACCAGCTGTTCCAAACGGGCCTCGAGCACCTTGTTCGGCGGCTCACAGTAATCACACAGGCGCAAGATGCGATCGAGTGACGCCCGCACCGGATGCCCGGCATCGGCGATAGCCCCAGGCTCCTGCAAGGTGGCGGTCAGGACCGGCAACAGCAGACGCTGCAACACCGGCTGCAGTGTCGGCGCCACCTCGGCCTGTCGACTCAGCGCCTGGAACACCTCGCTTACCAGATGGGCATCCTCGTGCTGACGAGGGGTCAAAGCGCAGCCTTGCTGGTCGAGCCGCGCCAACACTGCCTCGGCCGCCCAACCACCTTTCGGGGCTCGCTGACTGAGCAGCCCGGTCAGCGCTTCCACGACCGGGACGGGGCTTACCTCTTGTTCCAGCTCCATCGCGCCCGACAGCTCTGTCGAAACCGCACGGCGCAGGTGCCGAATGGCCCGGTAGGTGGCCTCGGAATCTGCGGTGGAAATCGTACGCGGTGCCTGAGGCACAGCTACCAATAGTTTTGGTTGCGCCAGCGGCTGCACCTGGGCGGCGTCGAACTCGGCTACCAGGGCCTGCAGGTATGGCAACAGAGCCGTGGCTAAAACGCGACTGGCCTCCGCCTGGAACAGGACTCGAACGGGCAAAGGCTGTATGCGCATCTGGAGTCCGGCCTGAAGCTGGCGCAGCAGGAATTCCAGCGACAATGGGTGGTCGGCATCCGCCACATAATGGCCGACCAGACGATTGAAACAACCACAAACGCGCCCTTCGAGCTCGCCAACATTCTCCCGCAAGCGGCCGACGACACGTCGAGCCATCAATAGGTCCTCGACCTCCTCGTCGTCCACCAGGCGCCATGCGCTGAGATTGCCCGGCATCGTCGACTCATCCGCGCTCTCCGGTGACAGGCAGCGAAGAACCGACGAGCAAGTGCTCACCAGTACTTGCTTGCCCTGAACCTTGCAGTAGCGCAGGAAGTCCTCGCAGGCCTGCACGTCCTGATTGGACAGCTCCCTGCAGTCCTGATCGACCAAGGCCTGGCTGAGCGCCTGAAGCAACTCGCGCAATGCCTCGGGAAGATGGCGGCGAATGATCGATTCAAGCGCTGACGCTAGCGGAGTGGAAATCAAACGCACGCCCCCTGCATGTCATAGCGTTCCGGCTGAGACTATAGCTGCTTCCAGGCGTCTAGCAGAGCCCTCTGCGAAAGCATAGACGCGCCTCGACCTGCTCGCGACCAGCCTGGCCAGCGTTTCCGCCAACTGAGGATCGACGGCTGGCAAAGCCTCCGATCCCTGGCAATAATGACCGCCCGCAATGCTCATGAAGGTACAGGGAATGACCGAATACAGTGTCCAGGTCGTATGGGAACGTGCCGACCAAAGCTTCCTCGATAATCGCTACAGCCGCGCCCACCGCTGGCACTTCGATGGTGGCCTGGAGGTGCCCGCGTCCTCTTCGCCCCACATCGTGCCGCTGCCCTGGTCTGACGCCCGGGCGGTTGACCCGGAAGAGGCCTTCGTTGCATCACTATCGAGCTGCCACATGCTGTGGTTCCTGTCGCTGGCCGCCGCCCAGGGGTTTCAGGTAGATCGCTACGAAGACCAGCCCCTCGGGATCATGGCCAGAAATGCCGAGGGTCGACTGGCCATGACCGAAGTCGAGTTGCGCCCACGCACCACCTTCGCTGGCGAACAGCAGCCGAGTATCGAGCAACTTCTGGCCCTGCATCACAAGGCCCATGACGAATGCTTTATCGCCAACTCGGTAAAGAGCGAAGTACGCTGTAATCCGGTGATTGGTTAGGGCCGCGCAGCTATCCGGAATTGCGCCCGGCACGCCCAGGCGCGCCGGCTGCGCAAAGGCGCGACGATGGCTCAGGGCGCAACACCCATGCTGGATACCGGGAGGGGACCATGACCGACAAGCACGACCAGGACGCACGACCTCTGACTTGGCGGGAAATGCTGCGCAGCGTGTTGGCCGCCGCCTTTGGCGTTCAGAGCAGCAAGCAGCGGGCCCGGGACTTCAGTCGCGGCAAACCGAGCCACTTCATCATCCTCGGCGTGCTCTGCACTCTGGCATTCGTACTGCTGCTGGTTGCCGTCACCAAGTTGGTGCTGCACTTCGCCGCCCCATGATCACTCCAGCAACGGCTGCACCGAGAAGCTGTAGTTGGTCATGCCGGGCTGCTGGAGGGCACTGAACTTGCGAAAATCGATTCCGTAGCCCGGCACCTGCAGTCGCTTCGACAGGACCGCAGCCTGCTCGGCGTCGAGCAGGCTGAACACCGGATCGACGCGGTCCTTGCCGCCCCGCTGCGCGAAATCCTCTCCGGCATGGTAGTCATGCAGCAGCACCATGGCCCAGCCGCCCAGGGTGAAATGCCCGCCCACCAGCGCCGCCAACTGGCCCGAAGCCCGCGCCTGGAGCACCTCCTGCGAGTTGTTCAATGCGGAAAAATGCAGGTCCTTGCCCGGCTGCCGGCCAAGCTCCTGCGCCGCGCGCATCGCGCCGAAGGCCATTTCATCATTTGCGGCCCACACCAACTGCGTATCGGCGTAACGCGGCAATAGCAACAACGCCTGCTGGTAAGCACGCTGACGGGCCCACTCGCCGTAGACCAGTTGCCGCAGCTTGACTTCAGGATGCTCCGCCAGGGCCCGGTGCAGCCCTTCCTCCCGCAGGGTGGCGGAAGGGGTATGGCGGACACCGGAAAACGCCAGCATCTGCGCGGGACGGCCATCGAGCTTGGCGATCAAAGCCTTGCCCATGAGGTAGCCGGCCTCGCGATCATTGGGGATCAGGCTGCCGATCCAGTGCCGGTAACGCTCGCGCGTACCGCCCATCAGCCCCTGTTGCTCGGGCGTCAGAGTGCTGTGCAGGGCGAACAGCCTGACGGGGCTGTTTGCGAACAGTCGGAGCAACTCCGGCCCGGTATACATTTCATTGACGAAGATCAGGTAGTCCGGTTGCTCGGGTTCGGCCAGCACCTGCCGCGCGTTGTTCAGCAGTCGCTCGCGATCTCGTTCGCCGTAGATCACGCGCAGGCGCATACCAAGGCTGTCGGCAGCCGCCTGCATGAAATCGCTGTAGCCGACCCAGAACGGTTCCTTGGAATAGCCCGGATTGAGAAACACGACGGAGGCATCCGATCCCCCGGAGCCGCCTTTCTCGGTTGCAGCTTGCGCCATGCCCAGCACAGCGGCCAACGCGATGACGAAGAAAACCCTCACCCCTGATACGACCATGCTGCGCGCCCCAAAAATAACCGCGCTCAGTATAAAGGCAGGGTTGGAGGCAGCGTGCCACCTCCCGTCAGACGCGCCAAACAGGGCTGGCTGCCAAACCCGGAAACCCGCCCTGCCCCCACGACAACTATTGCTGGCTGACCCAGAAAACCGCAGTACCGACGACTATCAGGATCAGGACGAAAATGGCCCTGGCGTCGACGACGCTGTCGCGGTTGTCCGGCTGGGTGTGTTCGGTCATTGGCTAGCCCCTTTTTGTGCTTATGGTCGGTTTGCCCCTGCAGTTAAGACCAGCGCAACGCCATGCTCAAGCGGTGGGGTTATGCTCCCCCTCTACTTAGCGTTAAAGGTTCTTTCCATATACTCAAACATCACTTTTGCGCATAACCCTGAGCTGGTATCTTCCCCCGACTCCTTACGGAGAGCGCGGCCGTGCGCGCTGATTTGCTGCAAGCAGCCTGATAACAGGACCCTTCATGTACGTATACGACCAGTACGACCAAACCATCATCGAGGACCGCGTCAAGCAGTTCCGTGATCAAACCCGCCGTTATCTGGCTGGCGAGCTGAGCGGCGAAGAGTTCCGCCCGCTGCGCCTGCAAAATGGCCTGTACATTCAGCGCTATGCGCCGATGCTGCGCGTCGCCGTGCCCTACGGCCTGCTGTCCTCGGCGCAGGTGCGCATGATGGCCAAGATCGCGCGCGACTACGACAAGGGCTACGCCCATATCAGCACCCGGCAGAACGTCCAGTTCAACTGGCCGGAGCTGGAAGATGTGCCGGAGATTCTCGCCGAGCTGGCCACCGTGCAGATGCACGCGATCCAGACCAGTGGCAACTGCATCCGCAACACCACCACCGACCAGTTCGCCGGCGTGGCCAAGGACGAGATCGTCGATCCGCGCCCCTGGTGCGAGATCATTCGCCAGTGGTCGACCTTCCACCCCGAATTCACCCACCTGCCACGCAAGTTCAAGATCGCAGTGAACGGCGCCGTCAGCGACCGCGCCGCGATTGAAGTACATGACATCGGCCTGGAAGCGGTGAAGAACGACGCCGGCGAGCTGGGTTTCCGCGTGTCGGTCGGCGGCGGCCTCGGTCGTACCCCGGTGGTCGGCAGCTTCATCAACGAGTTCCTGCCCTGGCAGCACCTGATCAGCTACCTCGATGCCATCCTGCGGGTCTACAACCGCTACGGTCGCCGCGACAACAAGTACAAGGCGCGCATCAAGATATTGGTCAAGGCCCTGACGCCCGAGGTGTTCGCCGAGCGCGTCAACGCCGAGTGGGCGCACCTGAAGGACGGGCCCACCACCCTGACCGAAGCCGAAGTGGCCCGCGTTGCCGCCCATTTCGTCGACCCGGACTACCGGGACCTGCAGGACCAGGAGGCCAGCCTGGCACAGCTCGACAGCGAGCACCCGGGCTTCGCCCGCTGGCGCCAGCGCAATACCTTCGCCCACAAGAAGCCCGGCTATGTCGCCGTGACCCTGTCACTCAAGCCAACCGGGGTCGCTCCGGGCGACGTCACCGACAAGCAGCTGGACGCCATCGCCGACCTGGCCGACCGCTACAGCTTCGGCGAGGTGCGCAACAGCCATAACCAGAACATCATCCTCGCCGATGTCGAACAGGCGCAGCTGTTCACCCTCTGGGGCGAACTGCGCGAGCAGGGCTTCGCCACGCCGAACGTCGGCCTGCTGACCGACATCATCTGTTGCCCGGGCGGCGACTTCTGCTCCCTGGCCAACGCCAAGTCGATCCCGGTAGCCGAGGCCATCCAGCGCCGCTTCGACGATCTCGACTACCTGTTCGACATCGGCAACATCGACCTGAACATCTCCGGCTGCATGAACGCCTGCGGCCATCACCATGTCGGCCATATCGGCATCCTCGGCGTGGACAAGAAGGGCCAGGAGTTCTACCAGGTCTCCCTCGGCGGCAGCTCCGGTCGCGACGCCAGCCTGGCGCAGATCCTCGGCCCGGCCTTCGCCCAGGACGACATGCCGGACGTGATCGACAAGATCATCAAGGTCTATGTCGAGCAACGCAGCGAAGAAGAAAGTTTCCTCGACACCTTCCGTCGTGTCGGTGTCGCACCGTTCAAGGAGCGCGTATATGCAGCGAATCATTAAGAACGGCCAGATAGTCGACGAAACCTGGCACCTGCTGCCCAAGGACGCCAGCTTCGACGAACTGCCCAACTGCGACGACCTGATCGTGCCCCTGGCCATGTGGGTCGATCATGGCCATGCCCTGAAGGCCCGCGACGGCGGCCTGGGCGTATGGCTGGAAGCTGGCGAGGAGATCGAGGAGATCGCCGATCAGCTGGACAACTTCCAGGTGATCGCCCTGAACTTTCCGGCCTTCACCGATGGCCGTCACTGCTCCACTGCCTACCTGCTGCGCACCCGCTATGGCTACAAGGGCGAAGTACGTGCCATCGGCGACATCCTGCGAGACCAGCTGTTCGCCCTCAAGCGCTGCGGCTTCGATGCCTTCGCCTTGCGTGAAGACAAAGACCCGCAGGATGCCCTGAAGGCGTTCGAGGAGTTCAGCGAGGTGTATCAGGCCTCCAGCGACCAGCCGCTGCCGCTGTTCCGCCGCCGCGCCTGATCGATCCGCCATACGAAGAAGCCCCGCCTTGCGGGGCTTCTTCGTTTCAGGCCCTGACGCTGCCCCGCATCGCGTCGCAATTGGTCGACTTTCGCCCTGGCAACACCATGGCCCGGCGCGGCTCGCAAAGGCTCTGGGCACTGCCTATGCCAGCGATAAAACGGTATCTCGCGGCGACATCACGCCGCACATCAGCCAGGCCTGAAACGCAGAGGCCCGGTCGAACCGGGCCTCTTTTCTTCACGGCATCAATCAGTCGAGCTTGACCAGCACACGGCCAACCTGCTGGCCGCCGAGTATCCGCCCGATGGCTTCCGGCAGTTGCGCCAGGCTGACCTCTGTGACCAGTTGCTCCAGGCCCTCGAGCTTCCATTGCAGCGACAGCTTGTCCCACATGGATGCCTTGACCACCAGGGGCAACTCCACCGAGTCGACACCGAGCAGGTTGACCCCGCGCAGGATGAACGGCAGCACGTTGCCCTTGAAGGCGACTCCGGCCGTCAGGCCGCAACAGGCGACACTGCCGCCGTAGCGCAAGGCCTTGACCACATTGAACAGGATGTCGCCGCCCACGGTATCCACCGCGCCGGCCCACTGCTCCTTGAGCATCGGACGCTCGCCGCCCTCCTGCAGCTCGCTGCGCAGCACGATGCGCTCGGCGCCCAGCTTCTTCAGGAACTCACCTTGCTCCGCCTTGCCGGTGGATGCCGCCACCTGGAAGCCCAGCTTGGCCAGCAGGGCCACCGCGACGCTGCCCACGCCCCCAGTGGCGCCGGTGACCAGAATGGGCCCGGCATCCGGGCTGACGCCTGCCTGCTCCAGCTTGTCGACACACAGCGCCGCGGTCAGGCCGGCGGTACCGAGCACCATGGCCTCGCGCAGAGACAGACCCTTGGGACGCTTGAGCGCCCAGGCCGCGGGAATGCGGATGTACTGGCCGAAGCCTCCCGCCGTATTCATACCCAGGTCGTAGCCGGTGACAATCACCTCATCGCCAGCACCGAACTCGGCGACGCTGGATTCCTCGACCACGCCGGCGGCATCGATGCCCGGCGTATGGGGGAACTGCTTGGTCACCCCGCGATTGCCGCTGGCGGACAACGCATCCTTGTAGTTCAACGAAGAGTACTGGACCCGAATCAGCAGCTCTCCGGCGGGTAACTCGCTGGTGTCACGCTCGACTATCGCCTGCTCGAACTCACCCGCCAGGCCTTCGCAAGCCTGCAATGCCAAGAACTTACCCATGTCGATACTCCTGTGACAGAAAATGGATTACCAGAAGCGCTGCTGGTTGAGGCGACTGAGCCAGTTCAGCAGGAAACGATCCAGGGCCATGCCGGCCGCCAGGCCGATGCGCTCCTGCAGGCTCTTTCTGGCGACGAAGTGCAGGTGGTACAGCTCGGCCTCCCTGGCCCGTGCGGCGAGGTATTCATCGCTGGTCTTGAGCTCATCGACCAGTTCCTTCTCCAGCGCCGCCAAACCCAGCCAGACTTCGCCCGTGGCGACTTCGTCGATCCGCAGTTGCGGGCGATAACGGGAAACGAAGCCCTTGAACAGCTCGTGGATGCTTTCCAGGTCGTCCTGGAACTTCTCCCGCCCCTTCTCGGTGTTCTCACCGAAGACCGTCAGGGTGCGCTTGTACTCACCAGCGGTAAGCACCTCGAAGTCGATGTTGTGCTTCTTCAGCAGGCGGTGCACGTTGGGCAGCTGCGCCACCACGCCGATCGAGCCGAGAATGGCGAAGGGCGCGGAGATGATCTTCTCACCGACGCAGGCCATCATGTAGCCGCCGCTGGCCGCGACCTTGTCGATGCACACGGTCAGGGGCACCCGCGCCTCGCGAATCCGCGCCAGTTGCGAGGCGGCCAGGCCATAGCTGTGCACCATGCCCCCGCCACTCTCCAGGCGCACAACCACCTCGTCCTGCGGCTTGGCCATGCTCAGCACGGCGGTGACCTCATGCCGCAGCTGGTCGACGGCAGAAGCCTTGAGGTCTCCATGGAAGTCCAGCACGAAGACCCGCGACTTGTGCCCGGCGGATTTCTTCGCCAGTTTCTCCGCCTTGGCCTCGGCCTTGTGCAGGCTCTTGAGCTGGTCCTTGTCCAGCACCGCCTGCTCCAGGCGCTGGCGCAGCTCCTTGTAGAAGTCGTTGAGCTTGTCCACCTGCAGCTGCCCGGGAGCCTTGCGCCCTTTGCCGCGCAACGCGACGCCTGCCGCCAGCAACACCAGCACGGCGACCACCAGGGTCACCACCTTAGCCAGAAAGCCCGCGTAATCAGCCAGAAACTCCACGTCCATCCCCCTCGTTGTCCATTCCAGTGCTTGGCCTCGCGCCGCGCCCGTGACGCTCAAGCATACCGACGCCGCCAGCCGCCGGCCACCTGCCTCGCCCGAGCCTCGACGACGCAGCGGACAATTCAAACAAGCGTATGTTTTTTCGTTGACAGCCCCCTGCGTTCCCCATAACCTCGCGAGACTTTCACCGCACCGGGACAGCAGCGGACGTGGGCAGCATCTACCTGATCCGACATGGTCAAGCCTCGTTTGGCGCCGACGATTACGACGTGCTGTCGCCCATCGGCATCCGCCAGGCCGAAGTGCTGGGCGCGCACCTTGCCGAGCTTGGTTTGCGCCTGGACCGCAGCATCAGCGGTGACCTGCGCCGGCAACAGCATACCGCCAACGCCGCCATGAGCCGATTGAGCGAAGCGGGAATCGCCGTACCGCCGCTGGAAATCGATGCAGCATTCAACGAGTTCGATGCCGATGCGGTGATCCGCGCCCTGCTCCCCGACTTGCTCCCCGAACAACCCGAAGCCCTGCAGGTGATGCGCAACGCCGCGCAGAACCGCGCCGAGTTCCAGCGCCTATTCGCTCTGGTGATCGGCCGCTGGCTTTCCGGTGACTACGACCAGCCCGGCCTGCAGAGCTGGCCAGGCTTTGTCGAGCAGGTGCAGGCCGGCTTTGCCCGCCTGCTGGAAAAGGCCGAGCGCGGACAGAACATCGCCCTGTTCACCTCCGGCGGTACCATTACCGCGCTGCTGCACCTGGTTACCGGCGTGGCGCCGGACAGGGCCTTCGAGCTGAACTGGCAGATCGTCAATACCTCCCTGAGTTGCCTGAAATTTCGCGGCAACCAGGTGAGCCTGGCTTCCTTCAACAGCCATGCGCACTTGCAGCTGTTGAAGGCGCCGGAACTCATCACCTTTCGCTGAGTACCGGCCCACTGCGCCCGACAGGGCGCGAGAAAAACTGAAAACAAAGGAAGAAACCATGAGCGTTGCAGACATCGTCCAAACCATGCAGTCCAAGTTCAACGCCGGTGCCGCCGCGGGCCTGGACCTGGTATTCCAGTTCAACATCGAAGACGGCGAGAACCACTACCTGGTGGTCAAGGACGGCACCTGCGACGTGCAGCAAGGTGACGCCGAGAACCCCAACGTGACCCTGATCATGGACACCGAGACCCTGAAGGGCATCACCAGCGGCGAGACCGATGGCATGCAGGCCTTCATGGCCGGCAAGCTGCGCGCCGAAGGCGACATGATGCTGGCGATGAAGCTGGGCGAGCTGTTCCCGGTCTAAGCCTGGGCACTTATCCAGTCGCACGAGAAACCGGAGTCCATGGCTCCGGTTTTTTTTGCCTGGCGTCCAGCCGCTTGCCGCGAATCAGGCAGCTTGATTGCCCGGCAACACGCCCGCCTATAAAGGCGTGTCGCGCTTGAGGCGGCCGAGACACAGCATTAGATTAGCCAATGATCCAGGCCAACGATTATAAGCAGAAGGGATGAACATGGCGCTTACTGACCAGTCGACCGGTATCCGTGAGGGCGAAGAGCTCGACGCCGGCATCATCGACCCTTACCTCAAGGCGCAGATTCCTGGCCTGAGCGGCACGCCACGGATCAGCCAGTTTCCCGGCGGCGCCTCGAACCTCACCTACCTGCTCGAATACCCGGAAAAGGAACTGGTCCTGCGTCGCCCGCCGTTCGGTCACAAGGCCAAGTCGGCCCACGACATGGGCCGCGAATACCGTATCCTCAATCGTCTCAATGCCGGCTTCCCTTATTGCCCGAAGGCCTACCTGCACTGCACCGACGAATCGGTGATCGGCGCCGAGTTCTACGTGATGGAGCGGGTCAACGGCATCATCCTGCGCTCGGACATGCCGGCCGAGCTGAACCTCGACGCCGACAAGACCCGCACCCTGTGCAAGAGCTTCATCGACAAGCTGGTCGAACTGCACAACGTCGATTACCAGGCCTGCGGCCTGGCAGACCTGGGCAAGCCCGAAGGTTACGTGGAACGCCAGATCCGCGGCTGGAGCGAGCGCTACGAGAAAGCCCTGACCCCCGATGCCCCGCTATGGCAGCCGGTCATGGCCTGGCTTAAGGAAAAGCGGCCGGCCGACCATCACAAGCCGGGCATCGTGCATAACGACTACCGCTTCGACAACGTGATTCTCGACCCGCGCAACCCCATGCAGATCATCGGCGTGCTGGACTGGGAACTCACCACCATCGGCGATCCACTGATGGACCTGGGCAATACCCTGGCCTACTGGATTGAGGCCGACGATCCAGCCCCCGTTCAGTTGATGCGCCGCCAGCCGAGCAACGCCCCCGGCATGCTCAGCCGCCGGGAGTTCGTCGAGTACTACGCCGAACGCGCCGGCATAAAGATCGACTGCATCGACTTCTACTACACCTACGGGCTGTTCCGCCTGGCCGGCATCGTCCAGCAGATCTACTACCGCTATTACCACGGCCAGACCAGGGACCCCCGCTTCGCCCAGTTCGTTCAGATGAACAAACTGCTGGAGCAAATGAGCCTGCAAGTCATCAACCAGTCGCAGCTGTAATCCGCCTCGGCACCTTTAGAAGAAGGGAAAGCGCATGTCCAAGACCCAACTGTTCGACCTCGACGGCAAGATCGCCTTCGTCTCCGGCGCCAGCCGCGGCATAGGCGAGGCCATCGCCAAGCTGCTGGCCCAGCAAGGCGCCCACGTGATCGTCTCCAGCCGCAAGCTCGACGGCTGCCAGGCGGTCGCCGACGCGATCATCGCCGACGGCGGCCAGGCCACCGCCATCCCCTGCCATATCGGCGAGATGGAGCAGATTCAAGGCGTCTTCGCGCAGATCCGCGAGCAATTCGGCCGCCTCGACATCCTGGTCAACAACGCGGCCACCAATCCGCAGTTCTGCAACGTGCTCGACACCGACCTGTCGGCCTTCCAGAAGACCGTCGACGTGAACATCCGCGGCTACTACTTCATGTCGATCGAAGGCGGCAAGCTGATGAAACAGAATGGTGGCGGCAGCATCATCAACGTCGCCTCGATCAACGGCGTGTCGCCCGGCGAGTTCCAGGGCATCTATTCTGTGACCAAGGCCGCGGTGATCAGCATGACCAAGGTGTTCGCCAAGGAGTGCGCGCAGTTCGGCATCCGCTGCAACGCCTTGCTGCCTGGCCTGACCGATACCAAGTTCGCCTCGGCGCTGACCCAGAACGACGCCATTCTCAATATCGCCCTGCAACGCATCCCGCTCAAGCGCGTCGCCGCTCCCAGCGAGATGGCCGGCGCCGTTCTGTACCTGGCCAGCGATGCTTCCAGCTACACCACCGGGGTGGCGCTCAATGTCGATGGCGGCTTCCTCTCCTGAGCTGATTCCAAGCCACGAAAAAAAGGGACCCTAGGGTCCCTTTTTCGATTCCTGCTCAGGAGTCTACTGCCAGTCCTGCAACGCCTGTTTGGCTGCCTGGTTCAGCGGCTCCGCCAGCAGACCGGTCGACGTCAGGCTGACGGCGTACACCGCGCCGTCAGCCACCGGCAGGTAGGTCACGCGCAGCGCCTGGGGATCGAACATGAACAAGTCATGTTGGCCCAGCCGCAGCCAACGCCACAGGTCCACCCCATAGGGGCTGCGCGCCAATTCGACCCGGGCATGCTGGGCCTGCGACTGCTGCTCGATGGTGAGGAAACGTCCCGACAGCTTTTCCAGGCGGTAGCCCGGCTGCAGGCCGATCAACGCAGCCAGCCCCTTCCACTGCAGGAGCCGCGCATCCAGCTGCCACAGATCGCCCTGGAAGGTGAAACTGCGCTCGCGACGGCCCTCCAGCAGGCTGGCCCGATAGGCCGCCCCATCGGCCTGGAATGTCAGCGTCACCAGGGGCTTGCCTTCCGCGATCGGCTCGTAGCTGGACAGGTCATAGGCCACCAGGCCGACCACCCCGGACAAGGCGACGAACGCCAGGCCGCAGGTGCCGCGTAACCAGCCGAGCAACCAGCGTCCGCCGAACAGGATGCGCACGGCCACCGCTATCGCCAGCAGCGCCAGTAATGCGGTCGCCCATGCCAGACCGTCGTACTGCATAGATTCCATTCCTTCTACCGGGAAATGCCGGCATTATGCGCTGCCGGGCCGCGTCGCGAACAGCGCGCGCGCCGCACAATAGGACACAGGTCGTCTTTTTATGCCCCTTCCATTCGAGCTGGCCGTCGACCCGAGCGTACTGGCCATTCTCGCCCTGGTCGCCTTCACCGCCGGCTTTATCGACGCCATCGCCGGTGGCGGCGGCCTGCTGACCATCCCGGCCCTGCTGACCGCCGGTCTGCCGCCCCACCTGGTGCTGGGCACCAACAAGCTGTGCGCCACCTTCGGCGCGGCCACGGCCAGCTACACCTTCTACCGGCGCAAGCTGTTCGCCCCGGCGCAGTGGCGCAACGCCCTGATCGGCACGGCCATCGGCGCCCTGCTCGGCGCCGCCGTCGCCCACTGGATGCCGGCGGCCTGGCTGAATCAGCTACTGCCTGCAGTGGTGTTCGCCTGCGGACTCTATCTGCTGTTCGGCCGAGCGCCGGAGGCCTCGGGGGACGCCCCGGCGCCACCGGCCCGCGGTCGTCAGTGGCCACAGGGCCTGGGACTGGGCTTCTACGATGGCATAGCCGGCCCGGGCACCGGTGCCTTCTGGACGGTCAGCAACCTGCTGCTCTACCCCCTGGACCTGCTGCGCGCCAGCGGCGTGGCGCGCAGCATGAACTTCGTCAGCAATGCCTGCGCCCTAGTGGTCTTCATCGGCACCGGACAGGTGGCCTGGGTGCTCGGGCTGAGCATGGGCGTGGCGCTGATGGCCGGCGCCTATCTCGGCGCGCGCACGGCGATCGGCGGCGGCTCGAAGTTCATCCGCCCGGTGTTCATCCTGGTGGTGTTGGCGCTGACCGCGCGCCTAGCCTGGCAGCACTGGTTCGGGCAGGCCTAGACGGCGAGCGACGTAGAGGTCGATCAGGTAGCGGGCGATGGAGCGTGGCGCCGGCAGGGGTGGCAGGCTGTGCACACTGAACCACTGGGCGTCCTCGATCTCCTCCACCTGCATGACGATCTCACCGCCGGCGTACTCGGCGTGGAAACCCAGCATCAGCGAGTGCGGGAAAGGCCAGCCCTGGCTGCCCAGGTACTGCAGGTTGCGGACCTCGACACCGACCTCCTCGCGCACCTCGCGGGCAACGCACTGCTCGACCGACTCGCCAGCCTCGACGAACCCAGCCAGGGTGCTGTAGACGCCGCTGACGAAGCGTGGCGAACGGGCCAGAAGCACTTCGTCGCCGCGGGTGACCAATACGATCATGCTCGGCGATAGGCGCGGGTAGTGCCGCACCTCGCAACGCGGGCAATGCATCGCCCGCTCCCCCGCCAACGCCTGCATGGCTCCGCCGCAGCTGCCGCAGAAGCGATGCTGACGGGCCCAGGTGCCGATCTGGGTGGCGTAGCTGAGCAGGCGGAAGATGTCCTCCTCGCCTTGCAGCATGACCTGGCGCAGGCTCTGCCAGGCACAACCGGGCAGTAGCAGCGGCTGCTCCAGCTCCAGCAGGTAGACCGCCTCACCATCGAAATGACCGATGCCATGTTCGGCGACAATGGGCAGATCCTGCTGCTTCAGCCAGTGACGGGGAAACAGCAGGCCGTTGCTGTCGCCGAGGAACTGCTGCTGGCAGTGCAGCAGCGCCCAGCCGCCGGGCTGCCGACTGTCGAGCAGGGCCGGCTGCCAGTGCCGGCTCATCTAGACGGCCACCTTCATGCCAAGGGCGCGAACGCTGTCGGCAGCCAGGTCGAGCACGCTCGGCTGGGTCTCCGGGCGCAACACTGCGCCGGCTTCCAGGTAGTACTCCAGGCTGCTCAGGGCGTCGGCCAGGGTTTCCAGCATCTGCTCGGATGGCATCTGCGGGGTGTCGAGCATCTGCCGCTGAATGTACTCGGCGCAGGCGCCGACCAGTTCTGCAGCGCGCTCCTGACCGAGGAACCACAGCCCCCCGCGCACCGCCTGCAGGCTGAACGGCACATTGGACAGGTGCATGCGGTCGCCGCTCGACTCCAGGTAGGCGGTGATCGCGCGCTTGGCCAGGGCCAGGCCGGCACGGGCCTCGTCCACCACCACGATGCGCGCCTCGTTGAGCTGGTGCAGGGCGAAGGATTCGGCCTCGTGCCCCGGTTTCGCCTGGGCCGGACGGCTGTCGCGGCGTTCGCCGCTCTCCAGGCTGGCCACCATGCCTTCGACATAGAGCACCGCTTCGGCCAAGCGGTTCAGCTCGGCAGTCGGCGGCACCACCTCCTCGCGCCAGCCGGCAACCGTCTGCAGTTGCGCCGCCAGCGAGTTGCCGGCCGAGCTGAGGCCGACCATGGCGAGGGTCTTGCTCAGCTTGCCGAGCAAGGCGTGCAGACTGCTTAGGCTCTCGGCCTGCACCGTGCCGCGCTCGATCAGATCGAGCATGTCCTTGAGACCGGTCAGCTCTTCGCGAATCGCCGAACTGAGCGAGCGCATCACCGCCTGACCGGGACCGGCCAGGCGCCGGTACTCCTCCTCCAGCAGGTGATCGGTGAATGGCAAGGGCGTGAGGCCGAAGACTTCCCGCACCGGCGTGACTGTGGGCCCACGACTGTCGCCCAGGGCGACCAGATAGAGCAGCTCCTTGAGCAGGCTGCGTGAGGTCTCATGCTGCTCGTTGGCCAGCATCGACTTGAGTTCGCGGTCGACTCTGGAGAACAGCTGCTTGCGCGACTTTCGCGCCAGCATGCGGCCGTCGACCTGGGCCTCCAGGGCCGCCGCGGCGATCCAGCACAGACGCCCGCGCGGCTCACCGCCATACAGGCCGTCCAGACGGTTCATCGCACGCGCCATGAGTTTCAGGCTGGCCTTGGGATTCTGCTCGCGGATGAAGCCGAGCAGGCCCACTTGGTACATATGCCGCAGACGCTTGGCCTCGACGGCCCTGGCCGCCGCATCGAGGGCTGGCGCGTCACGATGCGGGCGCTGCTGGTCGAGGCGCACGCTGAAGAAGAAGCTCTCGGGCAGCCCGGGCTGACCACCGGCCTGACGCAGGTCGTTGATCGCCGGCAACAGCAGCTCGGGCATCTCCTGGCGGTTGGCGTCGACGCTCTCCAGATAGCGGCGCAGCACGTGCAGGGCATTGCTCAGTGCCGAAAGCTGCACGTCGCGCTCGCTGCCGGCGCCGGCGGGAATATCGGTGGCCTGGTCGAGCACTTCCTGGGCCAGCAGCTCCGCCCCGGTCAGTTCGATCAGGTTGAGCGCGCCGCGCACCTGCTGCAGGCCCTCCACCGCCTGCTGCAACAGGCTGCCGTTGTCACGCTCGGCGATGAACTGCTCCAGGCTGGACTCGGCCTCCTCCATGGTGGTGAACAGCTCATCACGCACCAGGCTCAGCGACGTGGCTCCTGAAACCATGGGCTAATGCGCCTCCCGCGCCGATAGAGAAGAGGATCGCGGACAGCGCATCAGTCGGCGAACTCCGGCTTCTGCTTGCTCATGTGGGCGGCCATGGCCACCCGCAGGTCGACGGACTGCAGCATCGCGGCGTTCCAGGTGGCGACGTACTCCAGGCCATCGTCGACCCGATGGTCACGCATGTAGCGGATCATCTCCTTGGTACCGCGCACGGCGATCGGCGACTTGGCGGCGATCTCGCGGGCGATGTCCATCACCCCGTCGAGCAGCGCCGAGGCATCACCGAAGGTGCGGTTGACCAGGCCGATGCGGTGGGCCTCTTCGCCGTCGATGGTCCGCCCGGTGTACGCCAACTCGCGCATCATGCCGTCGCCAATGATGCGCGGTAGGCGCTGCAACGTGCCGACATCGGCGGCCATGCCGATGTCGATTTCCTTGATCGAGAACTGCGCATCGACGCTGGCGTAGCGCATGTCGCAGGCGGCGATCAGGTCGATGGCGCCGCCCAGGCAGTAACCCTGGATCGCCGCCAGCACCGGCTTGCGGCAGCGGTCGACGGCATTGAAGGAGGCCTGCAGTTCGAGGATCTTGCGGCGCAGCGCCTCGGCATTGCGACCGACGTCCTTGCCCAGCTGACTGCCGACCTGGGCCAGCAGCATCAGGTCGATGCCGGACGAGAAATGCTTGCCGGCCCCTGACAGGACCACCACCCGCACCTCGTCGGTGGCATCGGCCCAGCGGAATATCTCGATGATCTCCGACCAGAAATCGGCGTTCATCGCGTTGACTTTTTCCGGGCGATTGATCACGACATGGGCGATCTTATCTGCCAACTCGACGCGGAAGGCTTTGTAGTCGGACACGGCAGTCATCCTCAAGCAGAAGGCGCGGGCGCGCTTAGAAAGATTCTTATGATATGAACCGGCCAACTATAACAAGGACAGTGTCAATGTCGATGCCATCCACTGTGACGCAGGGCACGCCATGCAACTTCAGTCGGAATTTGAGTCCCGGCGTTAAGCATTTGATCTGTCGAGGATACTAGCACCGGTCAGCGCGCCGCACCGGCGCCGCTTGAGGGCCCTGGCGCGGCAGGCGGCGCCTAGGCCTTGATGCAGTCCACCGTGTACAGGGCGCCCTGCGGGCCGTCCTGGCGTTGCAGCCCATGCACGTCCGCATCGAAGCCGGGGAAGCTGTGGTCGAAGGTACGGGCGAACTCCAGATAATCGATGATCGCGCGGGTGGCCGGGGTGAAGCGCTCGCCCGGCATGATCAAGGGGATGCCGGGCGGATAAGGCACCAGCATCACTGCGGCGATGCGGCCGTCGAGCCGGTCGATCGGCACCGCCTCGACCTCGCCGCGCACCAACTGGTCGTAGGCATCGGCCGGTTTCATCGCCACCTCCGGCAGCACCGTGTACATGCGCTTGAGCGCCTTGGCCGTGGCGTTCTCGCGGTAGCAGCCGTGCAACGCGTCGCACAGGTCGCGCAGGCCCATGCCCTGGTACTGCGCGCCGCCTGCCCTGGCGATGGACGGCAGGGCATCGGCCAGTGCCAGGTTGGCGTCGTAACTGCGCTTGAACTCCAGCAACTCGGTCAGCAGGGTGCTCCACTTGCCCTTGGTGATGCCCATGGAGAACAGCACGAGGAAGGAGTACAGCCCGGTCTTCTCCACCACCAGGCCACGCTCCCAGAGGAACTTGCCGACCACGGCAGCGGGTATCCCGCACTGGTCCAGCTTGCCGCCGGCGGTCAGCCCCGGCGTGACCAGGGTGACCTTGATCGGATCGAGCAGCACATAGTCCTCGGCCACTTCGCCGAAGCCATGCCACTCGGCCTGCGGCTGCAGCAGCCAGTCGCCGGTCGCCACCTCCTCGGCGCCCTCGGCCCGCGGCGGCTGCCAGATGCTGAACCACCAGTCGTCGGCCTTGAGGTTCTGCCGCAGATGGGCCAGGGCGCGGCGAAAGCTCAGCGCCTCATCGAAGGTCTCCTGGATCAGCGAGCGCCCGGCCGGCCCCTCCATCATCGCCGAGGCTACGTCGAGCGAGGCGATGATGCCGTACTGCGGCGAAGTGGAGATGTGCATCATGAAGGCTTCGTTGAAGCGGTCGCAGTCCAGCTGACGGCTGCCGCTGTCCTGCACGTGGATCATCGAGGCCTGGCTGAAGGCCGCCAGCAGCTTGTGGGTGGAATGGGTGGTGAACACCAGCGGGCCCTCGGCCTCACGCGAGGTGCCCATGCCGTAGCGCCCGGCATAGAACTCATGGAAGGCCGCATAGGCGTACCAGGCCTCGTCGAAATGCAACACCTCGACACTGTCGCCCAGGACCTGCTTGATCAGCTCGGCGTTGTAGCACAGGCCGTCGTAGGTCGAGTTGGTCACCACGGCGAGCTTGACCTTCGCCGCCGCGCCACCCGCGCGCGCCTGGGCCAGCGGGCTGGCGGCGATCTTGGCGCGGATAGACTCGGCGGAGAACTCGCTGAGCGGGATCGGCCCGATGATGCCCAGCTCGTTGCGTTCGGGGCTCAAGTACAGGGGGATGGCCCCGGTCATGATGATCGAGTGGAGGATCGACTTGTGGCAGTTGCGGTCGACCAGCACCAGGTCGTCGCGGGCGACCATGCTGTGCCAGACGATCTTGTTCGCCGTCGAGGTGCCATTGATCACGAAATAGGTGTGGTCGGCGCCGAAATTGCGCGCCGCACGCGCCTCCGCCTCGGCCAGGGGGCCGGTGTGGTCGAGCAGCGAGCCCAGCTCCGGCACCGACACCGACAGGTCCGAGCGCAGCGTGTTCTCGCCGAAGAACTGGTGGAAGGCCTGCCCCACCGGGCTCTTGCGGTAGGCCACGCCACCGCCGTGGCCGGGCGTGTGCCAGGAGTAGTTGGACTGCGCGGTGTGCTGCACCAGGGCCTTGAAGAACGGCGGCAGCAGGCCGTCCAGATAGTTGCGCGCGGCGCGGGCGACCTGGCGGGCGAGGAAGGGCACGGTGTCCTCGAACAGGTAGAGGATGCCGCGCAGCTGGTTGAGATCGTTCATCGCCTCGGCCGGCGCGTTCTCGATGGTGACCTGCTCGCCGAGGGCGAAGATCGGCAGCTGCGGCGCGCGCGTGCGGGCGATGCGGATCAGCTCGACCATGTCCTCCAGCAGGTGCTTGTTCTCCCCCGCCCCCTCGGCCGTCACCAGGATGCAGGCCAGGCCGTGGTGGGTCGAGGCGACGATGCGCCCTTCGGCGGCACTGGCGGTGGAGACGATGCTGAAGCCGTCCTGCTCCAGCTCCCGGGCGATCGCGCGCACCCGCTCGCCGGCCACGGTGTCGGCCTTGATGTCGCGGTGCACGATGAGCACGGGGAACTTGAGGTCTTTGTACATGGCGGTTCCTGCTCGGCTATGGCGCGCTTGCCTGTCCCTCAGGGTAGAAGGTCCAGGGTGCCATGTGACAAGAAAGTTATAAGACCCGCCGCGTACTGCCGTCCGCAGTCACGACCGGATTCGACTAAACGCATCACAAGCACGTCATATCGACTCACAAGCCAATCTTTTTGATGTTTTATGAGTCTTATTGTCGAACCAACTGCCCTTTAGACTGGCCACATCTGAACGCAACCTTGGAGATAACAACAATGAACGTCCTCCTGCTCGGCGCGGGCCACATCGGCTACACCATCGCCCAACTGCTGCACAAATCCGGCGACTACCGGGTGCTGGTAGCCGACCGCGACGCCACCTCGCTGAAAGCCATCGCCGACCTGGGCATCGCCACCCGCGAACTCGACTCGGCCGACAGCGGCGCCCTGGAAGCCGCCATGCAGGGCCAGGATGCGGTGCTCAACGCCCTGCCCTACCACATGGCCATCGGCGTGGCCAAGGCAGCCAAGGCCACCGCCACCCACTACTTCGACCTGACCGAAGACGTGCACGCGACCAAGACCATCATGGAGCTGGCCAAGGACGCCAAGACCGCGTTCATGCCGCAGTGTGGCCTGGCCCCGGGCTTCATCGGCATCGCCGCCCACTCCCTGGCGCGTCACTTCGACAGCGTGCGCGAGGTCAAGATGCGCGTCGGCGCCCTGCCCGAGTTCCCCACCAACGCCCTGAAGTACAACCTGACCTGGAGCGTCGACGGCCTGGTCAACGAGTACTGCCACCCCTGCGAGGCGATCCGCAACGGCAAGCTGCAGATGGTCCAGCCGCTGGAAGGTCTGGAGCACTTCTCCCTGGACGGCGTCGAGTACGAGGCCTTCAACACCTCCGGCGGCCTCGGCACCCTGTGCGAGACCCTGCAAGGCAAGGTCGAGGTGCTCGACTACAAGACCGTGCGCTACCCGGGCCACCGCGACCTGATGAAGTTCCTCCTGGAAGACCTGCGCCTGTCGGCCAACCAGGACAAGCTCAAGGACATCCTGCGCGGCGCGGTGCCCAGCACCATGCAGGACGTGGTGCTGGTGTTCGTCACCGTCAATGGCCTGCGCGGCGGCAAGCTGGTGCAGGAAGTGTTCAGCCGCAAGATCTTCGCCGCCGAACAGAACGGCCGCCTGACCAGCGCCATCCAGATCACCACCGCCGCCGGCATCTGCGCCGCCCTGGACCTGTTCCGCGAGCAGCGCCTGCCGCAAGCGGGCTTCATCAGCCAGGAGCAGGTGTCCCTGGAGGACTTCCTGGCCAACCGTTTCGGTCAGGCCTACGAGGAGCAAGAGGTGCAGACTCAAGAGGCCGCCTAAGCCTCGGCGAGTCACCGATCCCCGGTCGCCGGCAGCTCTGCCGGCGACCGGGGATTTTTCGTTTGGTCATCCGTTTCCCAGCCCGGCGCAGGCCAGGCGCCCGCCCAACCATTCCTGCCTAGAGCTTCTGTCCGCGATCCAGCTTGCACGACAGGATGATCGAGGTGGTGGTCTTCTCCACCCCGTCGACTTCGCCGATCTCGTCCAGCAACTGGTCGAGGCGCTCCGGCGAGTCGGCCCGCAGCCAGGCGACGAAATCGAACTCCCCACTGACCGTACACAACTGCTGCACCTCGGCCATGCTGGTCAGGCGGCGCAGCACTTCCTTGCCCGAGCGCGGCTGCAGGGTGATGCCCACGTAAGCCTGCAGGCCGCCATCCAGCACACGCTGGCCCAGACGCAGGCCGTAGCCGGTGATGACCTTGTGCTTTTCCAGGCGGGCGATGCGCGAGATCACCGTGGTGCGGGCGATCCCCAACTTGCGCGCCAGCATGGCCACGCTCTCGCGGGCATTGAGTTGCAACGCGGCGATCAGCTGACGATCGATGTCATCCAGGCGCAGCGGGTTCAAATCAGACATTCAGGACCAACCTCAAGAACTCACAAGACAACGAAACGCCGCCCGGCAAGGCCGGCCAGCGTTGGCAAATTACTGATTCCGCTACGACTCGGGCGCCTTCCTAAGGAGGCGCCCGAGTCGTCCTGGCTGACGGCCAGGGCGCCACTGCAGTCTGCTTATCCGCCGGCGCCGCGTAAAGGCACCGGCCGCACCGGGCGCGAGCGGCTCAACGACCCTGACAGGCATCCACCCGCAGACGCCGTTCCAGCAGGCGGAAGGCGTGCACCAGCAGATAGGCCGCCAGCAGGTAGAACATGCCGGCGGCGAAGAAGATCTCCACCGGCTGGTAGGTGCGGGCGATGATGGTGCGCGACATGCCGGTCAGCTCCAGCAGGGTGATGGTGCTGGCCAGGGCGCTGGCCTTGAGCATCAGGATCACCTCGTTGCTGTAGGCCGGCAGGCCGATGCGCGCCGCCCGCGGCAGGACGATGTAGAGCAAGGTCTGCCAGCGCGCCATGCCCAGCGCTCGCGCCGCCTCGATCTCCCCCGGCGGCACGGCCTGGATGGCGCCACGCAGGATCTCGGCGATATAGGCCGCGGTGTGCAGGGTCAGGGTGATGATGGCGCACCAGTAGGCATCACGCAGGTAGGGCCACAGCGGCCCCTCGCGCACCGCCTCGAATTGCGCCAGGCCGTAGTAGACCAGGAACAGCTGCACCAGCAGCGGCGTGCCGCGGAAGAAGAAGATATAGCCGTAGGGCAAGGCGCGCAGCCACCAGTGCCGCGAGGCCCGCGCTATGCCCAGGGGCAACGCCAGGATCAGCCCGGCGATCACCGCGATGCCGACCAGCTCGAGGGTCAGCCAGGCGCCCTCGAGAATCCGCGGCAGCCATTTGATGATCAGTTCCCAGTTCATGCGGCAGCCCTCAGGAAGCCACGGCTGGCACGCTTCTCGAGCAGGTGCAGGCCGATCATGGCGAGGATGGTCAGGCTCAGGTAGATGAACGCGGCCACCAGAAAGAAGGTGAAGGGTTCCTTGCTCGAGGTCACGGCGATCTGCGAACGGCGCATGATCTCCTCCAGGCCGATCACCGAGACCAGCGCGGTGTCCTTCATCAGGATCATGAACAGGTTGCCCAGCCCCGGCAGGGCGATGCGCCACATTTGCGGCAGGATCAGGCGCCAGAAGATTCGT
This sequence comes from Pseudomonas sp. LPB0260, assembly GCF_013388395.1. Classification (NCBI taxonomy): domain Bacteria; kingdom Pseudomonadati; phylum Pseudomonadota; class Gammaproteobacteria; order Pseudomonadales; family Pseudomonadaceae; genus Pseudomonas; species Pseudomonas sp. LPB0260. Next base: position 3,799,412 of record NZ_CP058247.1, read on the forward strand.
GGCTTGGACAGGCCGAGGGCCTGCCCCGCCTCACGATGGCCCCTGGGGATGGCCAGGATGGCGCCACGGAACACCTCGGTGGCGTAGGCGCCGAAGCACAGGCCGAGGGCGATGGTACCGGCGGCGAAGGGCGACAGCTCCAGGCTGGCCACGCCGAGCAGGTCGGCCAGGCTGCGCATCAGGCTGACCGTGCCGAAGTAGATCAGCAGCACCCAGAGCAGCTCGGGCACGCCGCGCACCAGGGTCGAATAGGTGCCGCCCAGCCACTGCAGCGGCTTGTACGGCGAAGTCTTGGCCAGGGCGCCGAGCAGGCCCAATACCAGGCCCAGGGACAGCGACGCGAGCGCCAGCTTGATGGTCATCAAGGCACCGGCGAGCAGCGCCGGGCCGAATCCGTAGAGATCGAGAGTCATGATTCAAACCACCGCAGGGGGCTGGTACGGCAGCGGCGGCCGCACCAGCCGGTGCCGATCAGTAGATGCTGAAGGGGAAATACTTGTCGTTGATCTGCTTGTAGGTACCGTCGGCGACGATCTCCTTCAAGGCAACATTGAGCTTCTCGCGCAGCGGCTCGCCCTTGCGCACGGCGATACCGATCTTGTCGTTGTCGAACACCGGCTCGCCCTTGAACTCGAAGCCCTTGCCGGCATCGCTCTTGAGCCATTCCCAGTTGACGAAGGTGTCGGCCAGCACACCGTCGAGGCGACCGGACGTGAGGTCCAGGTAGGCGTTCTCCTGGGTGTCGTAGAGCTTGATGTCGACCACGCCGTCGAGGTTGTCTTCCAGCCAGGTACCGGCGATGGTCGCGCGCTGGGCGCCGATCACCTTGTCCTTGAGGCTGGCCTCGTCGGTCTTGAACTCGCCGCCCTTGGGCGCGATGAACTGCAGCTTGTTGGTGTAGTAGGGCTCGGTGAAGTCGACTGCCTGCTGGCGCTCCTCGGTGATCGACATCGAGGCCACCAGGAAGTCGAACTTCCTGGCGTTCAGCGCCGGGATGATGCCGTCCCAGTCGGAGGTGACCACTTCGCATTCGGCCTGCATCTTGGCGCACAGGGCCTGGGCGATCTCGATGTCGAAGCCGACCACCTGGCCATCGGCGTCGATCAGGTTGAACGGCGGGTAGGCGCCTTCGGTGCCGATCTTCAGCTTGTCGGCGGCCACGGCGCTGGTGCCGAAAGCCAGGGTGGCGGCCGCAGCCAGCAGGATCTTCTTGTAGTTATGCATGCGATGTAGCTCCATTTTCAGTGGTTACTGGACATGAACTGCTTGCAGCGTGCCGACTGCGGGTTGTCGAACACCTGTTCCGGCGGGCCCTGCTCCTCGACCAGGCCCTGGTGCAGGAACACCACCTCACTGGACACCTGGCGGGCAAAGTTCATCTCGTGGGTCACCAGCAGCATGGTGCGCCCCTCTTCGGCCAGGGCGCGGATCACGCTGAGCACTTCCTGGACCATTTCCGGATCGAGGGCCGAGGTCGGCTCGTCGAACAGGATCACCTTTGGCTCCATGCACAGGGTGCGGGCGATGGCCGCGCGCTGCTGCTGGCCGCCGGACAGCTGGTTGGGGTAGACATGGCGCTTGTCGGCGATGCCGACCTTGGCCAGCAAGGCCTCGGCGCGCTCGGTGGCCTCGGCCTTGCTCAGGCCCAGTACCCGGCGCGGCGCCTCGGTGATGTTGTCGAGCACGCTCATGTGCGGCCACAGGTTGAAGCTCTGGAAGACGAAGCCCAGCTCGCTGCGCAGGCGGTTGATCTGCTTGCTGCTGGCCGCCTGCAGGTCGCCGGCTGCGCCCTTCTTGAGCAGCAGCTCCTCGCCATTGACGATGATCTGCCCGCGGTGAGGGTTTTCCAGCAGGTTGATGCAGCGCAGGAAGGTGCTCTTGCCGGAACCGGAGGAGCCGAGGATGGAGATCACGTCACCGTCACGGGCATTCAGCGAGATGCCCTTGAGCACCTCGTGATCGCCGTAGCGCTTGTGCAGATCACGGATCTCCAGGGCGAACGGGGAGCTGGTCATGCAGTACCTCTTATTATTCTTTTTAAGCCTGGCAAATACTGCCGGCCGTCACGGCCATCCACCTAACACTCAGGCGTCATCGACGGCCTTAATGGCGTCATTCTTGCCCCGCGAAAGCACTGCTGCAGCCTTTCCAGACCCATCCAGCAGCGCCGCTGGCTACCGATCTAAACAAGGATGGGTACGCGCCTCAAACGAAAAGAAGGACTCGGTTCATTCCAAAATCTATGGAACTGCAAGGACTGCGGCGGTGCCGCCAGAGGCCGGCCAAGCCCTGCCGATCGACGGTAGCAGGCTGGCGAGCACGGGGGCTGCCCCGCGCTACGCTCATAGTGTTGGCATCGTTAAGGAGGTGAGAAATGACCAGCGCATTCTCGATTCACCCATCGGTGGACAACGGCATCCAGCCGGGCGCCGATGACTTCGCCGGCGGCACGCTGGCCTGTCACTGTTCCCAGAATCCGGTCAAGGTCAGGGTCGACGCCCAGTCGGCGCACAATCACGCCTGTGGCTGCACCAAGTGCTGGAAGCCCAGGGGCGCGCTGTTCTCCCTGGTAGCAGTGGTGCCGCGCGACAAACTGCGGGTCAGCGAGCATGCCGAGAAGCTCGAAGTGGTCGACCCCGGCGCTACCATCCAGCGCCACGCCTGCCGCGAGTGCGGCGTGCACCTGTACGGGCGCATCGAGAACAGCGCCCACCCCCTCTACGGACTGGACTTCATCCACACCGAACTGTCGCCGGACAAGGGCTGGTCGGCCCCGCAGTTCGCCGCCTTCGTCTCCTCGATCATCGAGTCGGGCACCGATCCGGCGTTGATGGGCGAGGTCCGCGCCCGCCTCAAGGCGCTCGGCCTGGAGCCCTACGATTGCCTGTCGCCGCCCCTGATGGACGCCATCGCCACCCACCTGGCCAAGGCCTCCGGCGCGCTGAAGAGCTGAATTCGGCCTACCGGCCCGAGGCCGCGGGACGGGCTCGCGGCATTGGCCGGTACGCCGGCAGGTAGCCAAGGCACGGACAGCTCGCGCCCCTCAGCGCGCCTGCAGCCCCGGCCCGCTGGGCTGCGGCTCGGCTTCGTCCGGGCCTTCCTCGGGCTCGACCTGCTTGCGTACGCGTGCAGCATGGCTGTAGGGCCAGGAGTGTATCGCCGAGTCCAGCTCCGGGCTCACCGGCGCCGCCAGTTCTTCCAGATGATTGATCACGTCGGCGGGCTTGAGCACCAGCACGTCGCACTCCAGGCTGTCGAGCACGGTTTCCGCCGTGTTGCCGATCAGCGCCCCCGACAGGCCGCTGCGCGCCACGCTGCCGATCACCGTCAGTGACACGTCCAGCCTATGGGCGACCGCGGGGATCAGCACGTCGGCGGGGCCCTCCTCGATGTGTAAATGTTCGTCGTCGATGCCGTACTCGGCCTGCAGCACCCGGCATTGCTTGCGGTACAGGGCCAGGATGCTGTCCTTGACCTGGAACACCGGATCGGGCGCCAGGAGCTCGGGACAGGGGTGGGCCGACATCAGGTGCAGGGTGCCGCCGGTCATGTTGGCGATGTCATGGCCGTGACCGACGATCCCGGCATGCAGCACGCGGTGATCGACGTCGTCGTTGCCCGCATCGATGGCGGCGAGAATACTGCCGCCCTGCCAGGACGCGGTCGTCTTCACGATCAGCACCGGGCAGGGACAGAAGCGCAGCAGCTTCCAGTCCTCGGAGGGCAGCAGGGTCTTGCTCAGGCGGGTATCGCGCCGGTGCTGCTTGATCACCAGGCCGCAGCCCTGGGCCTGCTGCACGGCGATGATGGTCCGGTGCTGACCGCCATGCCAGGCCTGCTCGGCGCTGACACTGAAGCCCTGGCCCTGCAGGGCTTCGCGGGTCTCGCCAAGGAGGGTCGAATAGTCGTTCTTCTTGTCGCACACCAACACGTGCAGGTGCGACTGCGTGGTGTTGGCGATCAGCTTGGCTCGGTCGAGGACCAGGGCCGGGGACTGCTCTGGATCCATCACCACCAGGGTATTGCGAATGGTTTGCATGACTAACGTCCTGTGCGTAAGGGGATCTGTAGCGCTCGGCGGCAGGTAGCGTCCGGGCCTTGACTCGGGCGCAGCCGCTTGCCGCTTCGTCGAGCGATCTACGGGTCACTGGTTCGGCGAGGACGGCCAGGAAACGACTTCGATGAAATCTGCTTTGAATGCTTGGGCTGGCGAAGCCTACCGCGCGCTCGTCCCGCGGATTCGGGGCGTCGCTACTGGATGTGGATGCCGTCACTCAGGCGCCGCTCTCGCGAACCAGCGCTGTGCTGCGGTGCATCGACTTATGACGTGAAAGAGCGCTGTGCAGTCCATCTGCAGGCACCCTCGGCATGATTCGCGTGCCTGGGCGGTCGGCTGGCGTTGAGTGGAGCGGATTGACCATTCGTCAGGCGTCGCCCGTCGGCGTCCTCAAGCCAGCTTCCGAAGACACCCCGGAGTCAAACCCGGGTATCGATCACGGCGCTCATCGGCGACTGCATTGCAAAACGATGGTTCGTGGGCACGGGTCTGTTTACCCGCCCCACGTTTCAGTGTGGTCGCTGTGCCGCAGCCCGCCACCACCGCTAGTCGATTGGCGCGCTGGCGAGGTGCCACCGGACGGGCCATGAAGGCACTCGCCCGACCCTGTTGCCACGCCTGTCGGCTTTACGCATCCAGGCCGCGCGCCGGGCGCAAAGCGCCCGGCCAGAGGCGCCGACAGGTAGGCGAAGGGCCACGCGTTGTGATCGACGGCGGGCCTCGTCCGCGGCTCAGGCGAGTGCCGGCAGGCCCAGCGCCTCGGCGCATTGCGCCAGCGAGCGCTGCTGGGTTTCGGCGTACAGCGCCAGCTCGTCGAGCACCGGCGCGCCCAGGTCGCGCTCGAAGGCTTCGCGGTTGGCGCTCGCGCCATAGCTGTCGCGGGCGTTGTCGCCGAGGTTGGACTGGAAGATGCCGGCGGCGCTGACCGGCAGGAAGTCCTCGTAGACCAGTGGCTCGCACTGCAGGTGGCCGGCGGCCAGCAGCGCCTCGAGTTCCTGGGCCAGCTCGCCCCGCGCCTTGGCAGCCAGGCCCTGCTCGGTGACGAAGTAACGGAAGTAGGCCAGCCCCTGCCGGCGCAGGCTGGCGTAGTCATCGGGGAACGCCTGGAATTGCTGGCTGAGCGTGGCCATATAGGCCGCCGCGCCCTCCTCGTTCGGCGCGCCACCAGCCACCTTGCGGGTGGCCTCGAGCAGGCGGTCATACAGCGCCCGGCCCCGCGGGGTGAGGGCCACGCCACGCTGCTCGATCTCGCCGAAGCGCGCGGTGTGGCTGCCCAGCGCACCGCTGCCGTCCGCCTCGACGAACGTCACCGCCTCCTGCAGGGCCTTGAAGCTGGTCTGCCGCAGCAGGATCGGGCAGCGCCGCGGTGGCGGCCCTTCGATCACCGCCTTCGGGCTGATGCCGCGACCCTGCATGCCGGCCTGCACCGCGTCGATATCCAGGGTGCGCGGAGTCAGGTGATTGATGTGCGGCCCCTTGAACGCCACCACATCGGCGATCAGCCGGTGCTGGTCGCTCAACTGCTGGTACAGCGCGGCACCGACGGTGGCCTCGCGGTGCCAGCGGAAGGTCTCCAGGGCCTGCTGGACGAACTCGTCCGCCTCGCCCGCGTTCAGGCCGCCGGCCGCCTCGGCCCGCTCGATCAGCTGCAGGGCGCGGGGGGTAAAGATATTGCGCCGCGCGAGGATGCCCGCGGCCAGTTCGCGCAGCTCGCGGTTCTCGATCAGCTCCAGGCGCAACAACGAGGTGAACACGCGGAACGGGCTGTGTTGCAACGACGCCTCATGGGTGGCGCGAAACGCGGTGGAATGTACCGGCACGCCGGCACAGGCCAAATCGTAATAGCCCACCGGATACATGCCCATGACCGCGAACAGGCGGCGCATGGTGGCCAGTTCGGCGGCGCTGCCCAGGCGAATGGCGCCGTGGCGCTCCATGTCCAGGCGCTGGATCTCGCCGGTGGCGCTGAGCCGCGCGGCCAGCTGCCGGTCCTGCGCCAGGGTCTGGGCGTTGACCTCCCCCACTAGCTCCAGCAGCGCGCCGTACAACGGCACCTCGGCCTGGTACATGGCCGACATGGCGCGGGAGAACTGCGCGCGGATCTCATCGGGACTAACCAGCGCATCCGGGTTAGCGGCAGCTTGAACGCTCATGGGAACTCGACTCCTTGCATCGCCTGGACAGGGTGGCCGGCAACCCCCAGGGGGTTGGTATTCCAGCCATTCATGGGAAACATTCTGGCGAGCGGAATAGGCCGTTTCAAACGACTAATCCTCAGCTGTTCATTCCCTTAAAGAATCCACCGGCAGGCGCTGGCAGGCCCAGAAAGCCCGCCGGAAAGTGGCGCAGCCTCGGCGCGTCGCAGCGTGCGCCAATCGCGGACGCCGTGGTGCCCTTGACCGACAGCGAGTCGCCCTCGCCCGCCTAGGTCAGCCGAGACCGGAGCGAACTGACCCCGGCCTCAGCGCCCCGCACCGGACATGCAGGCACGCAGGAAGGCAACCACCAGCGGAACCGGATCGCCCCGCAGCGCCCTGCGCTCGGGTTGAAACAGGGTCGCGACGAAGAAGGGATGGCCCTCGAGCTCGACCGCGCGGACCTCGCCCGCCCCGTCATAGGCCGTAGCTCGCAGCGGACCGGAGACAAGCGCCGCGCGGAACGCTGGATTCAGCCCATAGCTGCATCGATACCCTTCGGTAATCTCATCTGCAGCGTAGGCGGACGCGGCACGGGTATTGGCCTGCAGGCGAATCAGGTCACTCACCTCCACCAATGCGCACGCCAACGGGGCAATCACCTGGCGCGGCGCATCGGGGGCGGTTTCGCCATGCTCGGCGTCGTGCCAGCCCAGCACATTGCGCGCGTACTCCAGCAGCGCATGCTGAAACCCGCCACATGTCCCCAGGAAGGGCATGCCATTGCTGCGTGCATGGCCAATGGCGAGCAGCGCACCGTCCATGTTCCGGTAAGGGCTGGCAGGCACACACCAGAGTCCGTCGAAGCGGCTGATCGAGGCGGCAGAGGTGATCGTTTCGGTCCCGATCCACTCGAACCCCACCTCGACTTCCAGCCCCTGCGCCGCCTGCTGCAGCGCCGGTGGGATGGCCTGATGGGCCGGAACGGCGGCGTCGTAGTCGCCGATCAAGCCGACTGTGATGGTTGCGGGCATGTCCGTGTACGTTCCTTGTCAGTGGCAAACTTCAGCTTCGGGGCGCCCAGTACGGGCGCCCATCAGCGAGTGACGCAGCGAAAACCGAACGTTCTCCGGGCAATCTGCCTATCCCACGCAGCACCCAGGGGAAAACATCGAGCGCAACTGGGAGAAGTAGCCAGACCGCCCTGGGTAGGCGGCGCTGTCGGCGAACAGGCCAACCTGCACCGGCGCCCTGTTGTTCCCGCCCAGGTAGAACGTCTTGAATACCTGATCCCAAATCACCAGGGCACTGCCAAAGTTGACATGGCCTTCGCGCGCGTCACTGGAATGATGCCAGCGGTGCAGTTCGTTGCTGCTGAAGATGAAGTTCAGCCAGCCGCTCTTAAGGTCGATATTCGCATGCTGCAGCATGAGCACCGGCTGGGTGAGCGCCAGATACCCCAGCAGCGCCTCGGGCGAGAACCCCAGGAGCATGGCCGGCAGCATGCCGACGATAAAATTCGTCGCGTGATTGAGCGGATGGAATCGAAAGTTGTTCAGGCTATACAGGCGTTCACTGCTGTGGTGCATGGCGTGCAACCACCAGAGCGGCTTCGCCATGTGATGTAGCCGGTGCGACCAATAGCGCCCAAGCTCGATGAGCAGGGTCGCCGCCAGTATCTGCAACGCAAGGGGCAGGCTCGCCAGAAAGGCCTCGCTTGGCGCGATCGATGCCGCCCCCAGTAATGAGACAAGGGCGACAGGCCCAGCCGCCTTGAGCAACGGCTCCACCATGCCGACCAGCACCACGGCGCTGATGACATCGGTCCCGACATCCCCCCGGTTGCGGCGCCAGTCCTCTCGATAGGGGGCGAAACGCTCGAACAGCATGCCGGCCACCAGCGTCGCGACAGTAGCGGCAACAACCGTCACCTCGAGGTCCAGCCCGGCGTGATAGGCGAAAAAGAAGGCAGCCAGGCTGGCGCAGACGCTGATCAATAAAAAGGTGCGATTCAACAGCTGTTGCATAGTGCGCTCTCCGATCCATGGTGACGGGGCTAACGCGTCGCGTCAGCGCCCAGTTAAGTTGACGAGCGAAATCTCGCTCAACCGCATCCACTTGCCCTGTACATAGAGTCCCGCGCCGCCCCCTGCACGATGCGTTGAACGCAGGGTCTACAAGGAGCCGTCGACGTTATAGACCACCGGCATCTGCCCCTTCCATTTAAGCCAGCCGCCATTGTCGGTGATCAGGTCAGCCATGAAATGTGCCACGTTGATGCGACTGGTTTTGCCTGCATCGAATATCGCGCTTCGGATCGGTGAAGGGTGAACCGCGTATTCGGTTACAACGCTCTCATCAATCAAGGTATCGGGACGAACCACGGCCCATTCGATCACCCCGTCGCCCTGACCAATGCGGGTGCGCAGAAAATCTGCGGCCTGCTCATTATCCAGGTGCGGCGGCAACAACAGGCGAATCAGCCCCATGACCGCTTTCTGGGCCAGGGAAACCGGCTCAGACAGATCGCGATTGCGGTTACCGGTGGTGTTCATCAGCACGAACCTGACCGGTCTAGCCGGCTGGCTTTCGCCGATGGCAGTGCATAAGCGGTTGACCGCCTCGGTCACCAGCCTGCGAGGCTCGCCATAGATCCCCTTCAAGCTCAGGTTGTGCCCCAGGCACGATGCCACTGCCTCACACCCATCGACGTGGCGCGCCAGTTCGCCATCGCTCAACTCCAGGATGCTGCCGGGGATAACCGAGAGGTTTTCGTTGTTCTCAAAGAGCCGGCGAAATGGCTCCGGCGCTCTCACAATCGCCCGGACCTGCTGTCCTCGACTGAGCAACTGCTCGACCAACAACCGCCCCGTCGCGCCACTTGCGCCTACCACCAATGTGGCCATGTCTTGTCTCCTTCCCTGTATCTGGACAACCAAGCGCACAACGATCAAGCCGAGCGACGGGCCATATCCGCTGTCCCTACGCTGAGGCCCTGCACGCCTTCGACCAGGCGCGAACAATCAATCAATTTCGCGGCACTGCGGCAATGTATCCGTTATATCGAACCAGGGTGCCTTACTGCCGACATAAACGTGTCGAGCAGGCTTCACCTTGGGATCATCATCCAAGGTGCCCAGCGGAAAGCCAAGTACCTCAGGTGCCGCATCGAACCTGGTGAACAAGCTGGAACCGCACTCGGAACAAAATCCTTTGTGCTCCCCCTTTGACGACTCATAGAACTTAATGAACCGCTCTCCAGACAACGTTCTCCAGTCTTTAGCCGCTACCCTGGCCCGGGTTCTGAAAGCTGACGCATGCAGCTTTCGGCACATCGAGCAGTGGCAATTGAGTACATCCAGCAACTCGCCAGTAATTTCATACTTCACTCGCTGGCAAAGACAACTTCCCTTCAACACCATTGATCCCTCCTTGAACAAGACCGCGGATGCTGTCCTCATAACAGTTGATGCGTGTACTTTCGGGGCGGAATTCAGCCCGCCCCACCTAACGAGCTATAAGCCAGATCCGGAAAAAAACGCCGCCTCACGCCCCTGAGACCGAGCGGTGACGACTACACATTGAACGAACGGTGCTGGTGCGCTTAGCGATGGATCTGGGCAAGTCCGTTCGCCAAATAGCCGAGAGTGTCCATGTCGGCCGGATGAGTCAGCACAGGCGGCTGCATCGTGAGGCGTATGCCCGATGTATACAGGAGCAGGTGCAGCCGGTCGAGTGGCTGGTGGCGGCCTGTGACAGAGGCCAGCTGGATCGCACCACCCCGCTGAGAACATGCGCCCCATGGGAGCCGGATCGGCGGCGCCCCGCAACGATGGCGCGCCACAGACTCCTTAATCGCCCCGCTTTCTTTTGGCGGAGGGGCGTTCGTTCAGGACACGCACCTCTCTCTGCGGGAAAGGTATTTCGAAGCCATGCTCCTGCAGCGCCTCCAGGATCATCAGCAAGAGGTCACCCCCAACGCGGTTCTTGCCGTCGTCGACGCCCTCCATCCAGAACTCCACGAACATATTGATGCCGGAGTCGCCAAAGCTGTCTATCTCACAGTCAGGCCGCTCCTCGAACGGTACATCCTCACCGCTGAATACCTGCGGGTGGCTGGCCACCACTTCCTTGATGATCTCCACCAGCTTCCTGACATCGGAGTCATAGGAGACCGAAAAGTCCACCCGGTAACGCTGGCTTTTGTCCTTGTGCGTCCAATTGGTGAAGATCTCGGCGATGAACTTTTCGTTCGGTACCACAACATCCTTGCCATCGAAGGTTTCCAGCGTGGTCGAGCGCATATTCAACTCACGCACGATACCGGTGCGGCCGTCTTCGAGTTCGACGTAATCACCAATGGACACCGAGCGGTCGAGCAGGATGATGATGCCGGAGATGAAATTGGAGGCGATGGCCTGCAACCCGAAGCCAAGACCAACACCCAGCGCGCCGCCAAACACCGCGAGCGTGGTGAGGTTGATGCCCATGATCTGTAGCAGCAGCAGGAAAATGAAGAAGAATATCGCCACCTCGAAGAGCTTCGCGGCCACTTCCCGGGTGCGAGCGTCCAGGTTCTCCTGATGGGAAATGAAGTCCCGCCCGGTTCTGCTGCTGACGCGGCCGAGCCAGAACAGCATCGAGCCGAAGATCGCGACCCGGGCGATGCCATAGACCGAAATCTCGATATTGCCGAGACTGACGGAAATCGATTCGAGTATCCCGATCAATCCGTCCAGAAGGCCAACCAGATGCAGAAATAACAACGGGATGCCCAGCCACTTGAAGGTCGAGGCAAGAAACCTGTTGCGGATAAAGTTACGGATGATCGAGTAAAAGATAAGCAGGATGGAAATGGTAAGCGCCGCCTGCACCAGCCACCCCTGACTCAGCAGGTTCTCGCTCACTTCAACGGATATTCGCAACAACAAAATCGCGAGTATCGGGAAAATCAAGCCGCCCAGCCTGCCGATAAATTTACGAAACGGATGAGCGCCCGCCTCATCACCCCCTGCATTCAAAAACGGGGCGTATTTCCTGATGCGATTGGCAACTACCCAGGCGATCGCATAAATCGCAACGACCATACCAATTTGCGTATAGGTTTCCGGCTGGGAGAGCACCGCGCTTACTGTATCAAGAGCCTGTTCTAATTGTTGATCGAGATTACCCAGTTTCATTTTGGAAACCCCACATACCACCCCGATAGGTAGTTCAGGCCATTTAAGTCAACACCAGCAGACAGCCCTCAGCGCAACTACGTCCCCGAGACGCCATAGTAGTATAGGCTCGATTTTCCACCCTGCCCCTCTCATCCGTAAGACCGTGAGTCATTTTCACTACAGCGCTATAAGCGCTTGCTAACTAGATACTGACCCTTATAGCCCGGCATCAGCGGAACTCCGAACAAGCAGGAGCGGCGCAGCAAAGTGCGGCGAGTTCAGCACGCCCCCCGCACAGGGCCAAGTAACCAGAATATGATTTTAGATGGTTGCAACGACTGCTCAGCACTGTCGAAACGGACGAGTCCTACAACAAAACAAGGCCGATAACAATGCTGATCTGTGTGATCGATTGAACGCTGGGCCCCCGCTGTGCGAACTACAGAGTGGCCAGGGCGATGCTGCCCATGACAGGCCGGATATACGAATGCAACCGCACTGACGACAGGCTTGAAAAGCGATTCCTCATCTACTAGCGGGGAGCGTCCATATACATTGTTAGACATGAACTCCCTTGTGCTGATGGAAGTACCCTCTAAGCCAAGTGTAACGCAGGGCTAGCTTGCTGTTTTTTCTGGATTTATGTAGCTCATACTGCTCGCAAATATACGCATAAGCTTGGTTGTAAAGGTCTTTACTCTCGTCGTGGAATACGCTGTTTTTAAATTCTTCTCCGAGGTAGTTGAGGATGTGATAGCCGTCTTGGTCGATAGCTGTCATGTTTATGCACTTGACGGCAAGGTTGTAGTTATAAAGATGAAGCTTGTCTTCAATGTTTGGAGTGTCTTGAAGATAAGTGTTTAAGTAGTTCATGGTGTGCTCGCCAATTACGATTCTTGGGTACTGAGCTACGCTACTTTCTAGAAGATAACTGTTGGCAACGACAGCGCCGTAAAGCTCGTTGTCATGTAACTCCACGCCCCATGATGTTTCTATTGCGCCTCTAATTGGTTGCTTGTCTGCTAAGCCAAGTAAACATAAAGCTCCCGCAAGCATGAATATTTCGATGACTGCATTCATTGGGCACTTGGCATGCTGGGTGTTTAAAGAGTGATAGAAGACCAACCCGTCTGACCAGCGCTGTTGCTTTGCTTTAGGTAGTTTCATTTCGTCATAAAGCTTTTGATCTTCAGGAGATAGTGAGACCCTAAAGGTTGTAGGGTTTTCAGCCTCCTTTCTGAAGTGTTCTGCGTGCAATTGCAGGCGGCCAATGGCTCCGACAGATTGCCTGACTATATCTAGGAATTTTTCTTTGCTGATATCGTCATCAAGAGAGGGCATTAGGTCCTGGCCCTTGAGGGCGTCTCTTTGACCGAGTAAATCAATAAAGCAGGCGCAGAAGTTTGAAATGCTTAGATCTTTGTTGTTCATCGATCTCTCTTGAATGTCTAACGATTAAGCTAAGGGGCGGGCTTTAGCCCGTCCCAGTGAGCGAAGCGAACGGTTTGAATGCTGTAATGGACGCTCCCCGCGCCACGGTTCTATACCCACAACGGTGGTGACTGTGCATTGGGAGAGGTGTGATGAAACGCATAGCAGTTGATCTGGCCAAGTCCGTTTACCAAGTTGCCGAGAGTGTCCGTGCCGGCGTGGTGAGTCAGCGCAGGCGGCTGAGTCGTGAGGCGTTCGGGCGATATATACAGGAGCAGGCCGAGGCGGTCGAGTGGCTGATGGAGGCCTGTGGCACGGCGCACTACTGGGGGCGGCTGATGCAGGCCCGTGGGCACCGGGTGATGCTGCTGCATCCACGCTATGTGCGATCGTACCGGCGGCGTAACAAGACCGACCGCAACGACTGTGAGGCGATGCTCGAAGCGGCGCGCTGTGCCGGCCTGCATCCGGTGCCGGTGAAGAGCCACGAGCAGCAGCAACTGCAGCAGTTGCACGGCCTGCGCGAGACCTGGAAGAAGAGCCGCACCCAGCGTATCAACCTGCTGCGTGGCATCCTGCGCGAAGCGGGTATCGAGGCGCCAGCCAGCACCGCGGCCTTCCTGCGCCGGGCCAACGAACTGATCGAGCGCCCGGAGCTGGCGCGCCTGCGCGGCCTGCTGCAGATCGTCCTGGGTGAGATCAATCTCTATCAGCAGTGCATGGCGGACTGCGAGCGGCAGCTGCAGCAATGGCATGCCGAGGATGAAATCGTGCGCAGGCTGGACGAGGTCAGCGGCATCGGCCTGCTCACCGCCAGCGCCCTGAAGACCGCGGTCGGCAATCCGCAGCGCTTCGCCAGCGGCCGCCAACTCAGTGCCTGGCTGGGCCTGACCCCACGCGAGTTCAGCAGCGGCAACCGGCGCAAGCTGGGCCATATCAGCTGCCAGGGCAACGTCTATGTGCGTACCTTGCTGGTCCACGGCTCCCGCGCCGCCTTGTTGGCGGCCCAGCGCTGCCTGGCCAACACGCCGGAACGACTGACCGCATTACAGCGCTGGGCCACGCAAACGGCGGCGCGCATCGGCCACAACAAAGCGGCGGTGGCGTTGGCCAACAAACTGGTACGAATCTGCTGGGCGGTGTGGTGCCACGAACGACGTTTCAGCGGCAACTGGCAGAGCGTAAGGCCCGCCTGACGGCGGGAGTAACCAGGAGGGAATGAGGGTTTTCGGGTGGTTGTGGTGAGACGCGAGACTGTCGGAACAGGCGAGTCCTGCAGCGGAACAAGGCCGATAACAATCATGATCCACGTGATCGATTGAACGCTGGGCCCCCGCTGTGCGAACTACAGAGTGGCCAGGGCGATGCTGCCCATGACAGGCCGGATATACGAATGCAACCGCACTGACGACAGGCTTGAAAAGCGATTCCTCATCTACTTGTGGGGAGCGTCCATATACGCATTGTTATGTCCCTGCGCACGATGCTGCCTGGGGGATTTTTATAAACTCGCCTTTGTTGTTTTCAAAGAACAACTCTTTGTTTTTATAAGCGACCTTAAGAGTGGAGCTGAAGGCTCCAGGAATAAGCACATTTTCAGGGATTGGCCAAGCTAGAAAGTATTGAATTTCATTGTCGCTCTTTACCGTGATGCACTCTTGATACCAGCTCACTTCTTCTTCAGATCCGGGGCCAATTATCCAGCTAAACTCTGTTTTGAAGGGTGGAACAATAATAACTATATTTTCAGACTTGTTCTTGATGAGGCCGTTGATGCTGACAGGACATCCTGTAAGCGTGAGTGATACGAGTATGATGAGTAGTATGCGATTCATGGCTGGTAGGACATAACTAAAATTAGACACCAAGCGGTGCGTTTAAACGCATCATTTGGTGGATAACATTCCCTGTCGCCTTTGGCTTTCCCTGTCTATTCCGGGGTTCCAGCGGGTCGCTGGGGTCAGAAGGACGTTATGCACCATCGACGGCAAGCCTGGATGCCTCGCCCGCGCTTGGCATTTTCCGGCCGACGCTACTGTTTTGCCATGATCCTGTCCAGCGACTGAGTCTGCCGGCGTCCCCGCGTGGCTGGCGTCCTGCCCGCCTAGCCAGCCTGGGATGCTTCGATCTTGCCGAGTAGCCACTGTAGGCCCGCAAGGTGCTGCTGATCATGGCTGCAGAGATAGTGCACCAGGCTGCGCATCGTTAACGGCCCGTAGCCCTCAAATACCGCAGTTCGACTGAACTGGTAGGGACCAAGGGATTCGATAAGCCTTACCGTCTCGTCCCGCGCGGCACGAAACGCCGCGAAGACCTCCTTTGCGTCGGCGCTCGCATACGCGCGTTCCTTGGCCAGGCTCTCACCGTCGACCGACGCCAGCGTGGGCTCGAACTCGGTTAACGTGCGCCGGAAACGGACGTGATAGCCGTCGATCTCAATGTCACGAACGTGGCAGATCTGTTCGATGGCCGTGAACGGCTCGCTGGGGACACCGGCCCATGAGTCTGGCGCCCAGTTTCTGAACGCCGTGGGGATGGCGTGATAGTAAGTTTCAAGCTGTTCCGGGAAAGTGCGCAAGGCATTGAGCGTTGTACTGAACATTGCCGTCTCCAGTTCGGCCAGGGTTAGCTCCCGGGTAAAGCGGCCGTACACTTTATTCCCAGCGAGGATTCGGGCTCTACTTAGTCCCCATTGGTGACCGCTTCTACCAGAGCACATCTGTATATACAGGCACGGACCGCGGTGGTCGAGGGTTTCGTTGTACTGAAACAGCCATCCCTCGCGCGGCGGCGCAGCCTGCGTCGCAATCCATCGCCCCCCCGCCCGTTGGCAGCTAGTTCCGCCCAAGGGACGTGCACACCACTGCGCCCTGCCCGCCTAGTGCCGGGCCGCTTGCTTCAGGCGCCGCGCCAACAGCAGCAGGGTCAGCAGGAAAAGCGGCGCCAGCAGGGCGAACAGCACCTTTCCGGACAGCGGCGAGCCCAGGGCGCCCAGCCCCTCCAGGGTCATCTTCAGCAGGCCGATCAGGTAGTAGCTGATGGCGATCAGCGAGAAGCCCTCTACCGCCTTCTGGATCTTCAGCTGGGTGTGGGTGCGGGCGTTGAGGCTTTCGAGAATCTTCGAGTTCTGCTCCTCCACTTCCACCTGGGCCTTGGCCTGCAGCAGGTCGCCGAGGTTGGCGATGCCATCGGCCAGGCGGTCCAGGCGCTGTTCGGTGGCGGCGCAGTAGCGCACGCTGGGCTTGAAGCGCCGCTCGAGGAAGATGCCGAGGCGCTGGTGCTCGCCGACGTGGCTTTCGCGCAGCTCGGCGATGCGCTCGAAGACGATCTGCGCGTAGGCCGCGGTGGCGCTGAAGCGCGGCCGGCTGGTGGCCGAGCAGCGCATCAACCGGGCCGACAGCGCGGTCAGGCCATCGAGCAGGGCCTTGGCCTGGTCGTTGTCGGCCTCGGCGTTGCGCTCGGCGAGGCGGATCAGTTCGCGGTCCAGTTCCTGCAGCGTATTGCCCAGCTCCTGTGCCGTGGGCAGGCCGAGGCACGCCAGCATGCGGTAGGTTTCGATCTCCACCAGGCGGCGCACCATGCGCCCGAGGCGGTAGGCATTCAGGCCGCGGTTGACCAGCAGCAGGCGATTGTAGCCCTGGGCCGAGAGGCGGAAGTCGCCCCACACCGTGGCGTCGCCACCGCCGATATGGGAGCCGGCCGGGTCCTTGAAGCCATAGCCGGCCGGCGCCTGCGTCGCGTCCTGCTGATTCTCGACGAGGATCACCAGGGCATCGATGATCAGCTCGCGGTGGGCGTCGAGCAGGCCGCGCAGCGGTTGCGGCACCTCGGCCCAGCGCGTGCCATCGGCCGCCAGCGGCACCACCCAGGTCAACGAGAGGAATTCGCTGTGGCGCTCCCACTTGAAGGCGCAGCCGGCGATGCGCAGCAGGCCATGGCGCTGCACGCCGCGGCCCGGGTTGTCGGCCAGCTCGTCGAGGCGGCGGACGATGGCGTCCAGTGACTGGCCATCGTCCAGCAGGGCGAAATGATAGACATGGGCCGGGCCGTCGAAATAGAGCGACGGGCGCGCGTGCAATTCATCGTGCAGGCTTGCTCTCAGCGGGTGCATCACAGGCTCCAAGACAGAGGGCGCCGCCGCTCGGCCGGCAGCGCCTGAATCT
The DNA here is from genome assembly GCF_013388395.1 of Pseudomonas sp. LPB0260. NCBI lineage: Bacteria > Pseudomonadati > Pseudomonadota > Gammaproteobacteria > Pseudomonadales > Pseudomonadaceae > Pseudomonas > Pseudomonas sp. LPB0260. The sequence continues at coordinate 3,816,360 of NZ_CP058247.1, forward strand.
ACTGGACTGCCGCCAGCCTCGCCGAGGCACAGGGTGCCGCCGCCGCTTTGCCACTTTCGCCGTGGTGCTGCGCAAGCGGGCGCCGATCGACTCAGTCCAGTTGCGCCAGGCAACGCTCGAAGATGTCGAAACCCTCGCCCAGCCGCTCAGGCTCGGTGGTCAGCGGCGCCAGCAGGCGGATGATGTGGCGCTGCTTGCCGCTGGGCATCAGCAACAGGCCCTGCTCGCGGGCGTTGCCCAGCAGGCTGGCCAGGCGCTCGCTGCCGGGGCCACCGTCGGCGCTGCGCAGCTCGATGCCGCGCATGGCGCCCACGCCGGTCAGGCGGCCGATGGCAGCCGCCCAGGGCGCCTGCTGCCAGCTGCTGTAGCGGGCGAGGATGGTGCGTTCCTGCAGCTCGCCCCAGGTCGCCAGGTTGGCGTCGCTCATCTCTTCCAGGGTGGCCAGGGCCGCGGCGCAGGCGATCGGGTTGCCCGAATAGGTGCCGCCCAGGCCGCCCTTGGGCAGCGCGTCCATCAGCTCGCGGCGGCCGACCACCGCCGCCAGCGGCAGGCCGCCGGCCATGCTCTTGCCCAGCAGCAGCAGGTCCGGCTCGATGCCCAGGCGGCTGAAGGCGAAGCGCTGGCCGCTGCGGCCGAAGCCGGACTGGATCTCGTCGATGATCAGGAGGATGCCGTGGGTATCGCAGAAGCGCCGCAGGTCCTGGGCGAAGGCCGCATCCAGGGCCTGGAAGCCGCCCTCGCCCTGCACCGGTTCGACGATGAAGCAGGCCACCTCGGCGCGGTCGATCTCCACGCTGAACAGCCGCTCCATGGCCGCCAGGGCCTGCTCGCGGCTGACCCCGTTATCGGCACTGGGGTACGGCAGGTGATAGACCGGCCCCGGCAGCACGCCGACCTTCTGCTTGTAGGGCGCCACCTTGCCGTTGAGGTTGAGGGTGGCCAGGGTACGGCCGTGGAAGCCGCCGTCGAAGGCGATCACCGCGGTGCGACCGGTGGCCGCGCGGACGATCTTCAGGGCGTTCTCCGCCGCCTCGGCGCCGCTGTTGGTGAGCATGCCGGAGAGCGGGTAGCTGACCGGAATGAAGCGCGTCAGGGCCTCCATCAGCCGGCCGTAGCCCTCATGGGGCACGGCATTGAAGGCCGAGTGAGTCAGCCGGCCGGCCTGCTCGCGCACCGCCTCGACGATGCGCGGGTGGCAGTGGCCGAGGTTGAGCACGCCGATGCCGCCGACGAAGTCGATGTAACGCTTGCCGGCGCAGTCCCAGACCTCGGCGTTGCGGCCGTGGCTGAGGTTGATGGGGTGGACGATGCCCAGGGCGTTGCTGATCGGTGCCTGGCTCATGGGCGAATATCCTCAGCGCGGCGAAGGTTCGAAGGGCGTGGGCAAGCATTCTCGCGGGCGGGCATGGGGCGTCCTCGTGGCCAGGTTGACTGAGCCACTATGAAAGCGAGAGATGAAGCTAGCCGACAAACGAAAAAAAACGCGCCTGTCATTCCTTTTTTTCCGCCTTGTGCCCACCTCGGCGTGTCGCCCGCTGGGGACGACTCAGCGTGCGGCGTCGCCGTGTTCGAGGCGTACCTGCGCCTCGATCCACTTCACGAAGGCGCGAATCTTCGGCACTTCGGCGGCGTGTTCGGCGTAGGCGAGAAAGTGCCGGCCACTGCTGGGCTGGGCGTGATCCCAGGGCATCACCAGCTTGCCCTCGGCCAGCTCGTCCTCCACCAGAAAACGTGGCACCAGCGCCACGCCGCAGCCGGACTGGGCCGCGCGGATGCACATATAGAAGGTCTCGAAGCGCGGCCCGTGGTAGCTGTGCTCGGTCTGCAGGCCCTGGGCCTCGAACCACTCGTGCCAGGCCTCGGGCCGCGAGGCGCACTGCAGCAGCACCCGCTCACTGAGCTGCAGGGCGCTGTCCAGCGGCGTGGCCGGGAGGATGTCCGGGGCGCACACCGGCACCATTTCCTCGCCGAACAGCTCGAGACACTCGGCCCCCGGCCAGGTGCCCTGGCCGAAGAAGAACACCACGTCGGCCCGCGCCTGGACCAGGTCGAAGGGTTCCAGTTCATTGCGGATGTCCAGGTGGATGTTCGGGTTGGCCGCGCCGAAGCCCTTGAGATGAGGGATCAGCCAGCGCGCGCCGAAGGTCGGTTGGGTCGCCACCTTGAGCACCTCGGTCTCGCCACCGTAGGACAGGATGTAGTGGGTGGACATCTCCACCTGCTTGAGGATCTTGTTCACCTCGGTCAGGTACAACGAGCCGGCCGGGGTCAGCTGCAGGCGCCGGCGGATGCGGCGGAACAGCAGGTGCTGGAGCATCTCCTCGAGCTGCGCCACCTGCTTGCTCACCGCGCTCTGGGTGAGGAACAGCTCCTCCGCGGCGCGGGTGAAGCTCAGGTGGCGCGCCACCGCCTCGAAGCACTGCAGGGCGGCCATGGACGGCATCAGGCGTTTGGACATGGGGAAATCTCGCGAAGGCGTGGGGCGGCGAACAGGGGCGAACGATGAATCCTAGGAATGACATGGCGAATAATGCTCGCTTGCTGCCCTCCAGGCGGAAGATTAATACTGACCCCGAGCATAATTTTCAACCACGACCAGATACAGGAGAGAGCCATGGTTGACGGACTTCTGAGCCGCCTCGGGGTTAGCGCCCACGCAGTAGAGAATGGCAACTACCCGGTACACACCCCGATCGACGGCAGCCAGATCGCTTCGGTCAGCCTGGAAGACCGCGCCGCGGTGCAGGCCAAGATCGCCCGCGCCGAGCAGGCCTTCCTGGCCTGGCGCAGCGTGCCGGCGCCGCGTCGTGGCGAACTGATCCGTCTGTTCGGCGAGGTGCTGCGCAAGCACAAGGCCGACCTCGGCGAGCTGGTGTCCTGGGAAGCCGGCAAGATCACCCAGGAAGGCCTGGGCGAAGTGCAGGAGATGATCGACATCTGCGACTTCGCCGTCGGCCTGTCGCGCCAGCTCTACGGCCTGACCATCGCCTCCGAGCGCCCGGGCCACCACATGCGCGAGACCTGGCAGCCGCTCGGCGTGGTCGGCGTGATCAGCGCCTTCAACTTCCCCGTGGCGGTCTGGGCCTGGAACACCACCCTGGCCCTGGTCTGCGGCGACGCCGTGCTGTGGAAGCCATCGGAGAAGACCCCGCTCACCGCCCTCGCCTGCCAGGCACTGTTCGAGCAGGCGCTGGCCGCCTTCGGCGACGCCCCCGAGGGCCTCAGCCAGCTGATCATCGGCGACCGCGAGGCCGGCGACGCCCTGGTCGAGGACCCGCGCGTGGCCCTGATCAGCGCCACCGGCAGCACCCGCATGGGCCGCGAAGTGGCGCCCAAGGTGGCCGCCCGCTTCGGTCGCAGCATCCTCGAACTGGGCGGCAACAACGCCATGATCCTGGCCCCCAGCGCCGACCTCGACATGGCCGTACGGGCCATCCTGTTCGGCGCCGTGGGCACCGCCGGCCAGCGCTGCACCACCCTGCGCCGGCTGATCGCCCACGAGTCGGTCAAGGACGAGATCGTCGCCCGCCTCAAGGTCGCCTACAGCAAGGTGCGCATCGGGCACCCGCTGCAGGGCAACCTGGTCGGCCCGCTGATCGACAAGCACAGCTTCGAGGCCATGCAGGCGGCGCTGGACAAGGCCCGCGCCGAGGGCGGCAAGGTCTTCGGCGGCGAGCGCCAGCTGGCCGAGCAGTTCCCGAACGCCTACTACGTCAGCCCGGCCATCGTCGAGATGCCGGCGCAGAGCGAGGTGGTGCGCCACGAGACCTTCGCGCCGATCCTCTACGTGATGAGCTACAGCGACTTCGACCAGGCCCTGCGCCTGAACAACGAAGTGCCGCAAGGCCTGTCGTCCTGCATCTTCACCACCGACATGCGTGAAGCCGAGCAGTTCCAGAGCGCCGCCGGCAGCGACTGCGGCATCGCCAACGTCAACATCGGCACCAGCGGCGCGGAAATCGGCGGCGCCTTCGGCGGCGAGAAGGAAACCGGCGGCGGCCGCGAGTCCGGCTCCGATGCGTGGAAGGCCTACATGCGCCGGCAGACCAACACGGTCAACTACTCCCGCGAGCTGCCCCTGGCCCAGGGCATCGTGTTCGACTGACACAAAGCCAGGCCAGAACGAAAAAGCCCCGAGGCCTAAGGTCTCGGGGCTTTTTCATTAGGACGCCGCCCGTAGGGTGCGCCATGCGCACCGAACACCCTGCAACGGCTACTGCGTCAAAACGCTGGTGCGCGCGGCGCACCCTACCGCTCTCAGTGTTCGACCGACGCGAAGCAGGCCTGAACGACAAAGCCTCGAGACCTGCGCTCTCGGGGCTTTTTCATTTGGGCGCTGCCCGTAGGGTGCGCCCTGCGCACCGAACACCCTGCAACGGCTACTGCGTCAAAACGCTGGTGCGCGCGGCGCACCCTACCGCTCTCAGTGTTCGAACGACGCGAAGCAGGCCTGAACGACAAAGCCCCGAGACCTGCGCTCTCGGAGCTTTTTCATTAGGACGCCGCCCGTAGGGTGCGCCCTGCGCACCGAACACCCTGCAGCGGCTACTGCGTCAAAACGCTGGTGCGCGCGGCGCACCCTACCGCTCTCAGTGTTCGACCGACGCGAAGCAGGCCTGAACGACAAAGCCCCGAGGCCTGCGCTCTCGGGGCTTTTTCATTAGGACGCCGCCATAGGGTGCGCCCTGCGCACCGAACCACAATGGCTACTGCGCCATAGCGCTGGTGCGCGCGGCGCACCCTACCCGCGCATGGCGCACCCTACTGCTCTGCTTTTGGCTGTTCCAGCTGCACCCACAGGGGCGGCGCGCCGGCCGACTTCTCGATCACCGCCAGGCGGGCGGCATGGGCGGCCAGCTCGTCTTCGCTGGCGCGGATCACCAGGGTGCGCGCACGCTCGGCGGGCAGGCGGCGGATCGGCGTGGGCTGCCGGCGACCGCTGCTGTCGCCTTCTGAGCCGTCGCCGGCCAGGGACAGGTTGGTCTGCCCGCCGGTCATCGCCAGGTAGACATCGGCGAGAATCTCGGCATCGAGCAAGGCGCCGTGCAGGTCACGCCCGGAGTTGTCGACGTCGTAACGCTTGCACAGCGCATCGAGGTTGTTGCGCTGGCCCGGATGGCGCTCGCGGGCCATCAACAGGGTGTCGAGAATCGAGCAGTGCTCGCCAATGTCGGCGCGCTCCTGCTGCCCCAGCAGGGCGAACTCGTTGTTGATGAAGCCCACGTCGAACGCCGCGTTGTGGATGATCAGCTGGGCGCCCTTGATGAATTCAAAGAACTCCTCGGCCACGTCCTTGAAGCGCGGCTTGTCCTGCAGGAACTCATTGGTGATGCCGTGCACCGCGATGGCGCCTTCGTCGATCTCGCGGTCCGGCTGCAGGTAAACGTGGAAATGCCGGCCGGTCAGGCGCCGGCCCATCAGCTCGACGCAACCGATCTCGATGATCCGGTGACCATCGGTGACCGGCATGCCGGTGGTTTCGGTATCCAGAACGATGCTACGCACGCTTCAACCCCCTCACTTCATCGACGCCACGGTTGGCCAGCTGGTCGGCCCGTTCGTTGCCCGGATGGCCGGTATGGCCGCGTACCCATTGCCAGGTCACGTTGTGGCGATTGACCTGCTCATCCAGCTGCTGCCACAGGTCGGCATTCTTCACCGGCTGCTTGGCGGCGGTCTTCCAGCCGCGCTTCTTCCAGTTCGGCATCCAGTCCTGGATGCCCTGCATGACGTACTGGGAATCGGTGACCAGGCGCACTTCGCAGGCCCGCTTCAGCTCGGCCAGGGCGCGTATCGCCGCGGTCAGCTCCATGCGGTTGTTGGTGGTCTCGGCCTCGCCGCCCCAGAGCTCCTTCTCCACCCCCTTGAAGATCAGCAGCGCGCCCCAGCCACCGACTCCCGGATTGCCCTTGCAGGCACCATCGGTGTAGATCTCGACTTGTTCAGACATGCACAGCCTTTCTCTCAGTAAATATCGCCGGCAGGCTCTAGTGCCCGGTACGGATGATGGGTTGTCGCCAGTTCGACCGGTCAGGTGCTTCTGCGTCGGGCCATGACGAGCAGCGCACCAGCGCGACTGCAGGCGCCGGCATGGGCTGAACGATGCCGCCGCTGGGGCCCCTAGGGCTGCTCGGAATCGCGCCGGCTGACCTTGGCCACCGGCATCGGCACCAGCTTGCCCATCAGCGCGCGCTGGCTCTGGCGCAGTGGCCGCAGGCCGACCACCAGCTTGCGCGCGACCAGCAGGTAGAAGCCGCCACCCGGCGATTGCCAGGCATCGCCCCAGGCCTCCAGCGGCGCCAGGCGAGCCTGCCAGGCATTGGAAGCAAGCGGCGGACGATAGCATCCGAAGCGGCGTTTCTCCAGCGCGAAGCCCAGCAAGTGCAGCCAGTCGCTGACCCGCCCGGGCGCGATGCAGCGGGCCCGGCGCAGGGCGTCGCGGCTGTACAGGCGACGCACGCCCCAGGCGCTCACGGGGTTGATGCCGACGATCAGCAGGTGACCACCGGGCCTGACGCTGCGCGCCGCTTCGCGCAGCAGACCATGGGGCGACAGGCTGAAGTCCAGGCCGTGCTGCAGCAGCACCAGGTCCGCGGCATGCTCGCTCAGCGGCCAGGCCTGCTCCTCGCAGACAATCTCCACACCCTGGAACGGCGCGCCGAGGCGCACGCTGCGCTGGATCTGCACAGCCCCTGGCACCGCCTGCGCCGAGGGCCCGTAGTGCACCAGATAGCCGCCGAAGAAGCGCGCCAGCTCGTGCTCCAGCAGGCGCTGCTCCTCGGCCAGCAACAGCTGTCCGTGAGGGCCGTTGAACCAGTTGCGCGCCTCGCCGATCAGCGCAAGCCAATCGGCATCGGCCTGAGCGAAAGGATGATCCGCCATAAGGTTTGCCTGCGTAGCCGTCATTGCCAATGAGGCCTAAGATGCACCTTTGTGACCCGCTTAGCGACCCACTCCATGATAAAGATCGATGCCCTTCCCGCCTTTACCGACAACTATATCTGGTTGTTGCAGGATCCCGAGACGCGCCGCTGCGCGGTAGTCGACCCCGGTGACGCCGCGCCGGTGCTGGCCTGGCTGGACGAACATCCCGACTGGCAGCTGAGCGACATCCTGATCACCCATCACCACCCCGACCATGTCGGCGGGGTGGAGCGGCTGAAATCGACGAGCGGTGCCCGCGTGCTCGGCCCGGCCGCGGAGCGGATCCCCGGACGCGACCTGGCCCTTGGCGAAGGCGAGCAGGTCGAGGTGCTCGGCCAGCGCCTGCGCGTCCTCGAGGTCCCCGGCCACACCCTTGGCCATATCGCCTACTACCAGGCCGAGCAGCACTGGCTGTTCTGCGGCGACACCCTGTTCGCCGCCGGCTGCGGCCGCCTGTTCGAAGGCACCCCCGAACAGATGCATGACTCGCTCAGCCGCCTGGCGGCGCTACCCGGCGAGACCCAGGTGTACTGCACCCATGAATACACCCTGAGCAACCTGCGCTTCGCCCAGGCGGTCGAGCCCGACAACCGGCAGATCGCCCAGCGCCTGGAGCAGGTCAGCGAATGGCGACAGACGGGGCGGATCAGCCTGCCCTCCACGCTGCAACTGGAACGCGCCACCAACCCCTTTTTGCGCAGCGACCAGCCCTCGGTGCAGGCCCGCATCGCCGAGCTCGAGGGCGAAAAAACGCGTTCGCCCAGCGAAGTGTTCACCAGCCTGCGCGCCTGGAAGGATCGCTTCTAAAAAGTCGACGACGGCGCAAAAGGGGCGCCGCAAACTTGACCCCCCCGGTCACGGTTTCTAGAATCCCTCGCTCTTTTGCCTGGGAAGTGCGCGCCGACCAATGCCTATACCACCACGCAAGCCATTGATTTGTAAGGCATTAGCACAAGGCGCCGCGGCGCTCGTGGTGGTGTTCAGCCTGCTCCTGAGCGGCTGCCAGAGCAGGGGCGGCGCCGAGGACGACGGCCGCGACACGGACCGAACGATCAGCCTCGAGCGGGAGCCGGAATGGTTGACCGCCAGCATCCAGCCGGACGAGCCGGTCGATATCTGGGAACGGGTCCGCGACGGTTACCAGCTGCAGGACGAGATCGGCATCAACCCGCGCATCGAACAGCAGCGCCTGTGGTTCGCCAGCAACCCCGCCTTCGTCGAGAAGGCCGGCGAGCGCAGCAGCCCCTACATCCATTACATCGTCGAGCGCCTGGAAGAACGCGGCATGCCGATGGAGCTGGCGCTGCTGCCGATGATCGAAAGCGCCTACAACCCCTTCGCCTATTCACCGGCCGATGCCGTTGGCCTGTGGCAGTTCATCCCCTCCACCGGTCGCCATTTCAACCTGCGCCAGACCAGCTGGTACGACGGCCGTCGCGACGTTTTGGCCTCGACCAACGCGGCGATGAACTACCTGTCACGCCTGCATCAGATGTTCAACGGCGACTGGCTGCTGGCCCTGGCCGCCTACAACGCCGGCGAAGGTCGGGTCAGCCGCGCCATCGAGCGCAATCAGCAGCTCGGCCTGCCGACCGACTACTGGAACCTGCCGCTGCCGGACGAGACGCGCAACTACGTGCCCAAGCTGCTGGCCTTGTCCCAGGTGATCATGAGCCCCACGGCCTATGGCGTCAGCCTCGCGCCCATCGCCAACGAGCCCTATTTCGAAAAGGTCAAGCTCAAGCAACGCATGGACCTGTCCCGGGTCGCCACCCTGGCCGAGCTCGACGAGGAGGAGCTGTATCAGCTCAATCCGGCCTTCAAGCGGCGCATCACCCTCGACGGCCCGCAGCATCTGCTGGTGCCGACCGACAAGGCCGAGATACTCACGGCCAACCTGGCCCTGATCAAGCCCCAGGAGCTGGTCGACTGGCAGCAATACCGCGTGCGCAGCGGCGACAGCCTGCACGCCATCGCCAATCGCCACCAGGTCACGGTGCGTACGCTCAAGGACATCAATCGACTCAGCAGCAATCGGCTGAGTGTCGGCCAGGTCCTGAGCATCCCCGCGCAGCCCGGTGCGCACGCGCCGCAACCGCTGTTCCAGAAGGTCGCCAGCCGAACGCCGAACGCGGCACCGGCCGCGCGCAGCTATCGGGTGAAGAACGGCGACACCCTGTGGCAGATCGCCAGGAGCCACGGTGTTTCGGTCAAGGATGTGCAGCGCTGGAACAGGCTCCAAGGCAACAGCCTGCGGGTCGGCCAGACGCTGGCGCTGCAATCGCCCAGCGCCAGTACCGGCAGCGCCGCGCAACAGCGTGATGCCGCCACCTACTACAAGGTGCGTCGGGGCGATTCGCTGTACCTGATCGCCAAGCGCTTCAAGGTGCAGATGGAACACCTGCAGCGCTGGAACCCACGCACCGGTAGCGCCCTCAAGCCGGGCCAGACCCTGACCCTGTACCTGCCGCGCTGATCAGCCGCGCCGGCTCAGCGCTTCCAGGCAGCGCCCGGTGAGCTGGGTAAAGCGCTGAAAGGCGACGAACTGCTCATGACTCAAGGCACGCCCGGATAGCCGGCTGTCGGCATACAACACGCCTATTTCGCGCTTGCCCGCCACGAGCGGGGCGATGAAGAACATGCCCTGGCCGAGCAGCTGGCGAATCGGCTCGGTCACCAGTTCGCTCAGGCCATAACTGGCGGGCACGCCCATCCAGACCGGCTCCTTGTGGCGCAGCACATAGCTGAAGATGTGGCTCTGCGCGCCGGCTCCGGCCGGCAGCTCGAAGCCATGCATCCAACCGCCGGTGCCTTCGCCGACGACCCGCTTGGCGCGGAAACAGCGCTGCCCATCGGCCAGCACCACCAACATCACCCGCTCCAGGCCGGCCCCGCGGTGCACTCCGCTGAACAGAGCGTCGAGAATCAGGCCAAGGTCGCCCTTGTGCTGCGCCATCTCGCCAAGCTCCTGCAGGGCGCGCTGCAGCGTCTGCAGGTCGGGCTGCAGCAGCCGCGCCTTGCGTTGTTCCTGCTGCAGGCGAATCTGCTCCGGGTCGGTGTCGGGGATCAGCCGGGACAGCTGGCTGGCACCGAAGGTGGCGGCCACCCTGACCGCCTCATCGGCGCTGTCCAGCACCTGCTGCATCGCCTCCTCGCGACTGATGCCGACGAAACTGGCCAGCTGCCCGACCAGTTGCTCCATCGGCGGCGATTCCCAGCCCTCCAGCGCCGCCTCGCTGATCCGCGTACCGAGCGTGACGGCATACACCGCCGGATCATTCTGCGTGGCATTGCCCTGCGCCAGGCTGGCGATCTCGCCGAGGTTCCAGGTCCTGACCAGGCCCTGGGTCAGCTGGCGAAAGCTGGTGCCGAGCACCGTGCGCACGGCCGTTTCGGCATCGGCGCCTGGTTGCGCCAGGGCATGGGCCAGTTCATCGGCCTGCTCGCCGCCGCAGCCCCAGAATGCCAGCTCGCCCAGGTGGAACAGCAGGGCGGCGATGAACACCTCTTCCTGGTGCCGCGAGAGCACGTAACCGGCGATGTTGCGCGCCTGCACCGCGGCATGGAAGGAGCGCGCCAGCAACGCCTGCACCTGCTCCCGCGGCGCCTTGGTCAGCAGACCGTCGATCAGCGTCACCGCCAGGCCGATCAGCCGCACATTGTCGAAGCCGATCAGCACGATGGCCCGTGAGATAGTGCGGATGGTCTCGCGCGAAGGGTTGTAGTATGCGCTGTTGCCGACCCGCAGGACCTTGGAGGTCAGCGAGGCATCGCGCAACAGGACATCGGCCAGTTGCTTGACCGACGAGTCATCCGAATGTGCCAGCCGGTGCAAATCCTGCACCACCGAGGCCACCGCAGGCAGCTCGGCCTCGTTCAGGCGCTCAATCCATGACTGCAAACCATGACTTCTTGTACCCAAGATCGAGGCCTCGTTATGCGTTGTCCAGATGTCGTCGATAAGCGTCCAGGCCCTGCTCCCGGGCCCGGCCTTTTTCCAGCGGATACAAGCTGTTACTGTACCGGACAAGAAGCCCAAAAGCCGCCACGGATCGGATAATTCACTTGATACGTCCCCTCCTCTCGTTACTACTAGGCCTGGTCATCAGCCTGCCGGCCTGGGCGGCCATCCGCGAAAGCCATGGCTACGCGCAATTCGGCCTGCTCAAGTACCCCGCCAGCTTCAGCCATTTCGACTGGGTCAATCCCGACGCCCCCAAGGGCGGCACCATGCGGATGATGGCGCTGGGCTCGTTCGACACCCTCAACGCCTACACGCTCAAGGGCACCAGCCCGATCTCCACCGCCAACTTCCTGCAGTACGGAATCACTGGCCTGAACGAGCCGTTGATGGTCGGCACCGACTCCTACGACCCCTCCGGCGACGAACCGGCCTCCAGCTACGGCCTGATCGCCAAGTCGATCGAATACAGCGACGACCGCAGCTGGGTGGTGTTCAACCTGCGTCCGGAGGCGCGCTTTCACGACGACAAGCCGATCACCGCCTACGACGTGGCGTTCTCCTACCGCTTGCTGCTCAAGGATGGCCACCCGCAGTACCGCACCCACCTGCAGGAGGTGAAGCGGGTCGACATCCTCAACCGCCATCGTATTCGCTTCGTCTTCAAGCGCTCCGGCAACCCGCTGCTGATCCTGCGCCTCGGTGAACTGCCGGTGCTGCCGCAGCACTACTGGAAGGATCGCGAGTTCAAGACCACCACCTTCGAGCCACCGCTGGGCAGCGGTCCCTATCGCATCACCCAGGTCAACCCAGGACGCAGCCTGACCTTCGAGCGAGTCGAGAACTGGTGGGGCGAGAAGCTGCCGGTCAACCGCGGCAAGTACAATTTCGACCGGGTCGAAGTGGAGTTCTACCGCGACAGCCACGTCGCCTTCGAAGCCTTCAAGGCCGGCGAGTTCGACTTCTATATCGAGCAGCAGGCGAAGAACTGGGCCAGCGGCTACCGCTTCCCGGCGGCGGAACGGGGCGAGGTGATCCAGGCCAATATTCCGCACCAGATTCCCACCCAGACCCAGGCGCTGTTCATGAACACGCGGCGTGGGACCTTCGACGATCGCAAGGTTCGCGAGGCCATCGGCCTGATGTTCGATTTCGAGTGGACCAACCGCGCGCTGTTCAACAGCGCCTACACCCGGGCCCAGAGCTACTACCCGAACAGCGAGTTCTCCGCCCGCGGAAAACCCCAGGGTGCCGAGTGGCTGCTGCTGTCCCCGTACCGCAAACAACTGCCGGCGCGGCTGTTCACCGAACCTTTCAAAATGCCGCAGACCAACGGCCGCGGCATCCCGCGCGACACCCTGCGCCGCGCCCTGACATTGCTCGGCGAGGCGGGCTGGAAGCCAAGCGGTCAGCGTTTGCTCGACCGCGATGGCCATCCGCTGCGTTTCGAGATCCTGCTGGTCAACCCCAGGCTGGAGCGGATCCTCCAGCCCTTTACCGAAAACCTTGCGCAAATAGGCATAGAAGCCCAGCTACGCACCGTCGACCGCGCCCAGTACAAGCAGCGCCTGGATCAGTTCGACTTCGACATGATCCTGCTGACCCTGCCGCAGACCCTGAGCCCGGGGCTGGAGCAGTGGCTGTATTTCCACTCCAGCCAGGGCAAGGTCAAGGGTGGCAAGAACTACGCCGGGATCGACCACCCGGTGGTCGACGCCCTGCTCGACAAGCTGCTGGCCGCCCAGACCCGCGACCAGCAGGTGGCCGCGACCCGCGCCCTCGATCGCGTGCTGCTGTGGCAGCACTACACAATACCCAACTGGTACATCAGCCATCATCGCCTGGCGTACTGGAATCGCTTCGCCTTCGTCGCCACGCCGCCCTACACCCTGGGCCTGCGCACCTGGTGGCTGAAATCCCTGGAGACCACTCGATGACGCATCCACTGCGCTCATTCCTCGCCCACGGCAGCGGCCTGTTGCTGCTGGCCCTGGCCGGCCTCGGCCAGGCCGCACCTCAGCATGCCCTGACCCTGTATGACGAGCCGCCCAAGTATCCGGCCGACTTCCAGCACTTCGACTATGTGAACCCCGATGCGCCCAAGGGCGGAACCCTGCGCCAATCCGGTTCTGGCGGCTTCGATAGCTTCAACCAGTTCATTATCAAAGGGGTTGCCGAAGAAAACATCGGCCTGATCTATGACACCCTGACCCGCCACAGCCTGGACGAGCCGTTCACCGAGTACGGCCTGCTCGCGGAGAAGATCGAGAAGGCCCCAGACAACGCCTGGGTGCGCTTCTATCTGCGCCCCGAGGCCCGCTTCCACGACGGCCAGCCGGTTACCGCGCAAGACGTCAAGTTCACCTTCGAGACCCTGATGAAGGACGGCGCCCCCGCCTACCGCGCCTACTACGCCGATGTCGACAGGGTCGAGGTGGAAGGCCCGCGCCAGGTGCGCTTCGTCTTCAAGCACAGCGGCAACCGCGAACTGCCGCTGATTCTCGGCCAGCTCCCGGTACTGCCCCAGCACTGGTGGGCGGAACGCGACTTCGCCAAGGGCAGCCTGGACATTCCCCTGGGCAGCGGCGCCTACCGCATTGCCGAGATGCAGGCGGGTCGCACAATCCGCTACGAGCGGGTCGAGGACTGGTGGGGCAAGGACCTGCCGGTGAACCGCGGCTTCTACAACTTCGACAACATCCGAATCGACTACTACCGCGACAATACGGTCGCCCTGGAGGCGCTGAAGGCCGGGCAGTTCGATTTCTGGCTGGAGTCCAGCGCGAAGAACTGGGCCACCGCCTATGACATCGACGCGGTGACCAATGGCCAGCTGATCAAGGAAGAGCTCGCCAACCACAACCCTACCGGCATGCAGGGCTTCATCTTCAACACCCGCCGGCCGCTGTTCCAGGACCGCCGGGTGCGGGAGGCGCTCGGCCTGCTGTTCGACTTCGAGTGGGCCAACAAGCAGCTGTTCAATGGCGCCTACACGCGCACCCGCAGCTATTTCGACAACTCCGAGCTGGCCTCCAGCGGCCTGCCGGACGAGGCCGAACTGAAGATCCTCGAACCGCTGCGCGACAAGGTTCCGCCCGAGGTCTTCAGCAAGGCGTTCAGCGTGCCGGTCACCGATGCCAGCGGCATCATCCGCGAACAGCAACGCCGTGCCTATCAGTTGTTGCAGGAAGCCGGCTGGCGGATCGAGGGCGACCACATGCTCGACGCCGAGGGCAAGCCGGTCAGCATCGAGTTTCTCCTCGCGCAGGCCGAGTTCGAGCGGGTGCTGCTGCCATTCAAACGCAACATGGCCGACCTGGGCATCGAACTGGTACTGCGCCGGGTCGACGTGTCGCAGTACATCAACCGCCTGCGCTCACGGGACTTCGACCTGATAGTCGGCAGTTTCGGCCAGTCCAATTCGCCAGGCAACGAGCAGCGCGAGTACTGGCATTCGAGCAGCGCGGACAAGCCCGGCAGCCGCAACTTCATCGGCCTGCAGGATCCGGCCATCGACCAACTGGTCGACGGCCTGATCAACGCCGACTCGCGGCAGAGCCTGGTCACCCATACCCGCGCCCTCGACCGGGTACTGCTGTGGGGCCATTACGTCATCCCCAACTGGCACATCAAGACCTGGCGCGTAGCCTACTGGAATCGCCTGGCCCACCCGCAGACCACGCCGCTCTACGACATCGGCCTGCACACCTGGTGGGTTCGCGAGCAAGCGCCAGACGAGCCGCCAACCGAGGCCGAAGCGCCGAGCACGGAGCCTTAACATGCTGGCGTATATCATTCGTCGCCTGCTGCTGATCATCCCAACGCTGTTCGGCATCCTGCTGCTCAATTTCATCATCATCCAGGCCGCCCCCGGCGGCCCGGTGGAACAGATGATCGCCCAGCTGGAAGGCTTCGAGGGCGCCACCAGCCGCATCGCCGGCGGCGGCGCCGAGGTCGCCGTGGCCAGCTCCAACTACCGCGGCGCCCAGGGCCTCGACCCCGAGCTGGTCGCCGAAATCGAGCGTCTGTACGGCTTCGACAAACCGGCGCCGGAACGCTTCTGGATCATGCTGAAGAACTATGCCCAACTGGATTTCGGCGAGAGTTTCTTTCGCGATGCCCAAGTGATCGACCTGATCATCGAGAAGATGCCGGTTTCGGCATCCCTCGGGCTGTGGAGCACCCTGATCATGTACCTGGTGTCCATCCCCCTGGGCATCGCCAAGGCGGTGCGCCATGGCAGCGCATTCGACGTCTGGACCAGCTCGGCGATCATCGTCGGCTATGCCATTCCCGCGTTCCTGTTCGCCATCCTGCTGATCGTGCTGTTCGCCGGCGGCAGCTACTTCGACTGGTTCCCCCTGCGCGGCCTGACCTCGAACAACTTCGACCAGCTCAGCCTCGGTGGCCAGATACTCGACTACTTCTGGCACCTGGCCCTGCCGGTCACCGCCCTGGTGATCGGCAACTTCGCCACCCTGACCCTGCTGACCAAGAACAGCTTCCTCGACGAGATCAACAAGCAGTACGTGACCACCGCCCGGGCCAAGGGCCTGTCGAAGAACGGCGTGCTCTATGGCCATGTGTTCCGCAACGCCATGCTGATCATCATCGCCGGCTTCCCCTCGGCGCTGATCGGCATCTTCTTCACCGGCTCCTTGCTGATCGAGGTGATCTTCTCCCTCGACGGCCTCGGCCTGATGAGCTTCGAAGCCGCCATCAACCGCGACTACCCGGTGGTCTTCGGCACCCTGTTCATCTTCACCCTGCTGGGGCTGGTCTTGAAACTGATCGGCGACCTCACCTACACACTGGTCGATCCACGCATCGACTTCGAAAGCCGGGAGCATTGAGATGGCCTTGTCTCCTATCAATCAACGGCGTTTCGAACTGTTCAAGGCCCACAAGCGCGGCTGGTGGTCGTTGTGGATCTTCCTCGCCCTATTCGTCCTGACCCTGGGTGCCGAGCTGATCGCCAACGACAAACCGCTGGTGGTGCAGTACGACGGCCAATGGTACTTCCCGGTGCTCAAGCGCTACCCGGAGACCACCTTCGGCGGCGAGTTCCCCTTGCAGGCGAACTACAAGAGCCCCTATATCAAGGGCTTGATCGCCGAGAAGGACGGCTGGATGCTCTGGCCGCCCATCCCCTTCAGCTACTCCAGCATCAACTACGACCTGGAGGTGCCTGCCCCCGCGCCGCCTTCCGCGGCGAACTGGCTGGGCACCGACGACCAGGGCCGCGACGTGCTCGCCCGGGTGATCTATGGCTTTCGCATCTCGGTGCTGTTCGCCCTGACCCTGACCGTGCTCAGTTCGATCATCGGTGTGCTCGCCGGCGCCCTGCAGGGCTTCTACGGCGGCTGGGTCGACCTGCTCGGCCAGCGCTTCCTCGAGGTCTGGTCGGGCCTGCCGGTGCTCTATCTGCTGATCATCCTGGCCAGCTTCGTGCAACCGAACTTCTGGTGGCTGCTGGGCATCATGCTGCTGTTTTCCTGGATGAGCCTGGTCGACGTGGTGCGCGCCGAATTCCTTCGCGGCCGCAACCTCGAGTATGTGCGGGCGGCCCGCGCCCTCGGCATGGAGAACGGCGCCATCATGCTGCACCACATCCTGCCCAACGCCATGGTCTCGACCATGACCTTCATGCCCTTCATCCTCACCGGCGCCATCGGCACCCTGACCGCCCTGGACTTCCTCGGTTTCGGCCTGCCCCCGGGCGCGCCGTCGCTGGGCGAGCTGGTCGCCCAGGGCAAGTCCAACCTGCAGGCGCCCTGGCTCGGCATCACCGCATTCTCCGTGCTGGCCCTGATGCTCAGCCTGCTGGTGTTCATTGGCGAAGCGGCGCGCGACGCCTTCGACCCGAGGAAATGAGATGAACGACTCAGCCCCCCTGATCGAAGTCCGCGACCTCGCCGTCGAGTTCGTCATTGGCGAGCAGAAACAACGCGTGGTCGAAGGCGTCAGCTTTTCCATCAAGCGCGGCGAGACCGTCGCCCTGGTCGGCGAGAGCGGCTCCGGCAAGTCGGTCACCGCCCACTCGATCCTGCGCCTGCTGCCCTACCCCCTGGCGCAGCACCCGAGCGGCAGCATCCACTACGCCGGGGAAGACCTGCTCAAGCTCGACGAGAACCGTCTGCGCGGCATCCGCGGCAACCGCATCGCCATGGTCTTCCAGGAGCCCATGACCTCGCTGAATCCGCTGCACAGCATCGAGAAGCAGATCAACGAGGTCCTCGCCCTGCACAAGGGGCTCACCGGCAAGGCCGCCACCGAACGCACCCTGGAACTGCTCGATCTGGTCGGCATTCCGGAGCCGCACAAGCGCCTCAAGGCCTACCCCCACGAACTCTCTGGCGGCCAGCGCCAGCGCGTGATGATCGCCATGGCCCTGGCCAACGAGCCGGAACTGCTGATCGCCGACGAGCCGACCACCGCGCTGGACGTCACGGTGCAGCTGAAAATCCTCGAACTGCTCAAGGAGTTGCAGGCCCGCCTGGGCATGGCGCTGCTGCTGATCAGCCATGATCTCAACCTGGTGCGAAGAATTGCCCATCGGGTATGTGTCATGCAGAGCGGAAAGATCGTCGAACAAGCGTCGTGTGAAAAGCTGTTCCGTGCACCGCAGCATGCCTATACCCAGGAACTGCTCGGCGCCGAGCCCAGCGGCGACCCAGTCGCCGTCAGTGCCGGCGCGCCATTGCTGGAGGTCGACGACCTGCGTGTGTGGTTCCCGATCAAGAAGGGGCTGCTCCGGCGTACCGTCGACCATGTGAAGGCCGTGGACGGAATCACCTTCAGCCTGCCTCAGGGCCAGACCCTGGGCATAGTCGGCGAGAGTGGTTCCGGCAAGTCGACCCTGGGCTTGGCTATCCTGCGGCTGCTCGGCAGCCAGGGCGCCATCCGTTTCCAGGGCCAGGAATTGCAAGGGCTGTCGCAAGACGGCGTGCGCCCCCTGCGTCGACAGATGCAGGTGGTGTTCCAGGACCCGTTTGGCAGCCTGAGTCCGCGGATGTCGGTGGGCCAGATCGTCGGCGAAGGTCTGCACATCCATCGCATGGGCACGCGGGAGGAGCAGGAACAGGCGATCATCGACGCGCTCGTGGAGGTGGATCTGGATCCGGAGACCCGGCACCGCTACCCCCACGAGTTCTCCGGCGGGCAACGGCAGCGGATCGCCATCGCCCGCGCGCTGGTGTTGAAGCCGGCGCTGATACTGCTGGACGAGCCGACTTCGGCGCTCGATCGCACAGTACAGCGCCAGGTAGTGGAGCTGTTGCGATCGCTGCAGGTCAAATACAACCTGACGTATCTGTTTATCAGCCACGATCTGGCGGTGGTTCGGGCATTGAGCCACCAGCTGATCGTGGTCAAGGAAGGACAAGTGGTGGAACAGGGATCGGCGGAGCAAATCTTCGCCGCTCCGCAACATATTTATACTCAGCAGCTACTGGAAGCCGCCTTTCTGGCTCCGGGCACTGCTGACTAATCCTTGAAAGCAGGAAGAGGAAGAGCACACATGGGTTTTCTAACCGGTAAGCGCGTACTGATCGTTGGCGTTGCCAGCAAATTGTCCATCGCCTCGGGTATCGCCGCGGCCATGCACCGCGAAGGCGCCGAGCTGGCCTTCACCTATCAGAACGAGAAGCTCAAGGGCCGTGTCGAGGAATTCGCCGCCGGCTGGGGCTCGGGCCCCGAGCTGTGCTTTCCTTGCGACGTGGCCAGCGATGACGAGATCGTCAGCGTGTTCGAGGCCCTGAGCAAGAAGTGGGATGGCCTGGACTGCATCGTCCACTCGGTCGGCTTCGCCCCGGGCGACCAGCTCAACGGCGACTTCACCGATGTCACCACCCGCGAAGGCTTCAAGATCGCTCACGACATCAGCGCCTACAGCTTCGTCGCCCTGGCCAAGGCCAGTCGCGAGATGATGAAGGGCCGCAACGGCAGCCTGCTGACCCTGTCCTACCTGGGTGCCGAGCGCACCATGCCCAACTACAACGTGATGGGCATGGCCAAGGCCAGCCTGGAAGCCGGCGTCCGCTACCTGGCCGCCAGCCTCGGCCCGGAAGGCACCCGCGTCAACGCCATCTCCGCCGGCCCCATCCGCACCCTCGCTGCCAGCGGTATCGCCAGCTTCCGCAAGATGCTCGCCGCCAACGAGAAGCAGACCCCGCTGCGTCGTAACGTGACCATCGAGGAAGTCGGCAACGCCGGCGCCTTCCTCTGCTCCGACCTGGCCTCGGGCGTGAGCGGCGAGATCATGTACGTCGACGGTGGCTTCAACACCACGGCCATGGGCGCCATGGAAGACTGATCGGCGAAACGCCGACAATAAAAAAGCCCGCTTTCGCGGGCTTTTTTATTGTCGGTCGGCTATCAGAATCGCTCGATATCCGCCCGGGCTTCCAGCTGCTTGCGGAACGCGGCGAAGTCCTGCTGGCCGCTGCGCGACGCCAGGAACTGCCGATACATGGACTTCTCCTCGTCCGCCAAGGGCTCCTGGGGCTCGCTCACGCCACTGAGGCGAATCAGCACGAAGTCGCCATTGCCGAGGCCTACGCCGGCAAAAGTCGGCTGCCCTGCATCGACGGGCTTGGGCATGCGGAACACCGCCTGCAGCACCGATGGCTCGACGCCTTCCTGGCTGCGTGTGGCCGCCTCGACCGGTTGCCAGGTCTGGGCCTGCTCAGCCGGCGTCTGGCCGTCGCGCAACGCCGCCAACAGCTCCTCACCCTTGGCTTTCGCCGCCTCGCTGGCGCGAACCTGAGTCAGGTGCGCACGGATGCTGTCGGACACCTGATCCAACGCCAACTGCTCGGGCTTCTTGTGCTCTTTGACACGCACCACAACGACCGTATTGGGGTCGAGCTCAATGGTGCTGCTGTTGCGCCCGTCTTCCAGCGCGTCCTCACTGAACGCTGCCTGAATGACCTGGCGGTTGGCGGTCAGTCCTTCGCCGCCCTCGCGACCGAAGGCCTCGCTGGTCTTGATCTCAAGCCCCAACTCCTCCGCCGGCTGATCCAGGTCGGAAGCCTCGAAGGCCAGGTCTTCAAGTTGCTTGGCGGCTTCGACGAAACGCTGCTCGACCTGCCGGGCCTTCAAGTCCCGCACCAGCTTATCTTTCAGGCTGGCAAGGCTCGGCACCTCAGGTGCCTGCACGCCCAACAGCTTGATCAAGTGCCAGCCGAACTCGCTGCGTACCGGCGCCGAGACCTGATTCTCGCCCAGCGCATACAGCGCTTCCTCGAAGGCCGGGTCGTAAACACCCTGCCCGGCATAGCCCAGATCACCACCCTCGCCGGCCGAGCCCAGGTCATCGGAAAACTCTTTGGCCAGCGCCGCGAAATCTTCGCCCTGCTGCAGACGCTTCTGCACGCCCTCGATCTTGGCCTTGGCCTGCTCATCGCTTAGCGAATCGCTCACCTCTACCAGGATATGCGCGGCCCGGCGCTGCTCAGCCAGGTTGGCGATCTCGCTCTGGTAGGCGCTCTGCAGATCCTCGTCAGACACCTCGACCTGTTCGAAGAAGGCATCCTTGGTCAGCTCGACATACTCCAGGACTACCTGCTCCGGGCTCATGAACTGCGCCGCCTGGGCTTCGTAGTACGCCTTGACGTCATCTTCGCTCAACTGCACCGCCGCGGTATCGGCCGGCACCTTCAGCATGGCGAAATCACGGGTCTGCTTCTCCAGACGGGCAAACGCCTCGACCTGGGCATCGGTGACGAAAGCGCTGCCGGCAAGTCCCGCACGCAACTGACCGATGAGCATTTCCTGCGCCAGCATCTGGCGGAACTGCAGGCGGCTGTAGCCCAGCTGGCGAATGACCTGATCGAAACGCTCTGCGCTGAACTTGCCCTCGACCTGGAATTCCGGCGTTTGCAGGATCAGCTGGTCAAGCGCCTGCTCGGAGAAGGCAAAGTCGGCATCGCCAGCAGCCTGAAGCAGCAAGGTGCGCTCGATCAGCCCCTTCAGCGCCGCCTCGCGCAGCAGCTTCTCGTCCAGCAAGGAGGCGTCGAAGTCCTTGCCGAGCTGCTGCAGCAACTGACGGCGCTGCATCTCGACCGCCTGTACCAGCTGATTCAAGCTGACCTTCTCGCCGTTGACCTCGGCGGCATTCTGACTGTTGCTGGTACTGGTGAAAATGGCCTCGACGCCGGTAAATGCCAGCAGCACGACGATGAGGCCGATAATGGTTTTGGCGATCCAACCCTGTGAGTTGTCCCTGATGTTCTGCAGCATGCGTCCCCCAGAACGGCTGTACTAAAACAAGCAGCCGCGCAGCGTGGGTAATATCCGGATAGAAGAAAGGCGCATCCTAGGATGCGCCTTCGCGTAACTGGCGGAGCGAACGGGGCTCGAACCTGCGAACCCCGGGTGACAGACCGGCATCCAAGCAGCCGGTTACCGCTCCGCTGCCAGATCAACCTCACGGCCGACCTGGTAGGGCAAGGCCCGAAGGACGCTTAGTTGACGGCGTCTTTCAGGGCTTTGCCAGCTTTGAAACCTGGGATCTTAGCGGCGGCGATGCTGATCGGCTTACCGGTCTGCGGGTTGCGGCCGGTGCGAGCGGCGCGCTCCTTGACTGCGAAAGTGCCGAAACCAACCAGTACAACGGAGTCGCCAGCCTTGAGAGCACCGGTGACGGATTCAATCACTGCATCCAGCGCACGGCCGGCAACAGCTTTCGGGATATCAGCAGATGCAGCGATGGCATCGATCAGTTCCGACTTGTTCACTCTTAAGTCCCCTTAATTTCTGTTGAGTTTGTTTCTTGATTTTTAGTGTAAGCAAAGCGGGTGCTGGGTGGCGTGCCGACACAATAAGAGCCGCTTTATAACAAGGGCCCTAAAATTGTGTCAAGGAAGCCCCCCGGCTAATGCGTGCTGATTCGCTCCTTGGAGTCAGAATCGCGCTTCTCATCCTTTGCAACCAGCTCGGGAGCCGCATCGGGCAAGGGCTCCGGGGCGTATTGCAGCGCAATTTGCAGGACTTCGTCAATCCATTTAACCGGCTTAATCTGCAGGTCCTGCTTTATATTTTCTGGAATTTCTTTCAAGTCCCGCACATTTTCTTCGGGAATGATCACAGTTTTGATTCCGCCGCGGTGTGCCGCCAGCAACTTTTCCTTTAGGCCGCCAATAGCGAGAACCTGACCGCGCAGGGTGATTTCGCCGGTCATGGCCACATCCGCGCGCACCGGGATCTGGGTCAGCGCCGAGACCAGCGCGGTGCACATGCCCACGCCTGCACTGGGACCATCCTTGGGCGTCGCGCCCTCCGGCATGTGGATATGAATGTCCCGCTTCTCATAGAAATCCAGCGCCACGCCCAGGCTCTTGGCCCGACTGCGTACCACGGTCTGCGCGGCGGTAATCGATTCCACCATCACATCGCCCAGCGAGCCAGTTTTGATCAACTGGCCCTTGCCAGGCACCACCGCCGCCTCGATGGTCAGCAGCTCTCCCCCCACCTGGGTCCAGGCCAGCCCGGTCACCTGACCGATCTGATCCTCCTGCTCGGCCAGGCCATAGCGATGCTTGCGCACCCCGAGGAAGTGCTCCAGCGACTCGGCGGTCACCACGACCTCGAAGCGCTTCTCGCGCGCATGCTCCTTCACCGCCCGACGGCAGACCTTGGCGATCTGTCGCTCAAGACTGCGCACACCCGCCTCGCGGGTGTAGTAACGAATGATGTCGCGGATCGCCGCCTCCTCGAACGCCAACTCGCCTTTCTTCAGGCCATTGGCCTGGATCTGCTTCGGCGCCAGGTACTTGATGGCGATATTGACCTTCTCGTCCTCGGTGTAGCCGGGTAGGCGAATCACTTCCATGCGATCCAGCAGGGGCGCCGGGATGTTCATGGAGTTGGCGGTGCAGAGGAACATCACGTCGGAGAGGTCGTAATCGACCTCCAGGTAATGGTCGTTGAAATTGTGATTCTGCTCCGGATCGAGCACCTCTAGCAGCGCCGAGGCAGGGTCGCCACGCATGTCCTGCCCCATCTTGTCGATCTCATCGAGCAAGAACAGCGGATTGCGCACGCCCACCTTGGTCATCTTCTGGATCAGACGACCGGGCATCGAGCCGATATAGGTACGACGGTGACCGCGGATCTCCGCCTCGTCCCGCACGCCACCCAGGGCCATGCGCACGAACTTGCGGTTGGTCGAATGGGCAATGGACTCGGCCAGGGACGTCTTGCCCACCCCCGGCGGCCCGACCAGGCAGAGCACCGGCCCCTTGATCTTCTTCACCCGCTTCTGCACGGCGAGGTACTCGAGGATGCGCTCCTTGACCTCTTCCAACCCGTAATGGTCGGCATTGAGAATGGCCTCAGCCCGAGCGAGGTCCAGACGCACCTTGCTATGCGCCTTCCACGGCACATTAACCAGCCAGTCGATATACGAACGCACCACGGTGGCTTCGGCCGACATCGGCGACATCTGCTTGAGCTTGTTTAGCTCGGTCTGGGCCTTGTCGTAGGCCTCCTTGGTCAGCCCGGCGCTCTCGATGCGCTTTTTCAGCTCGTCCAGCTCGCTGTGGCCTTCGTCGATGTCGCCGAGCTCCTTCTGAATGGCCTTCATCTGCTCATTCAGGTAGTACTCGCGCTGGCTGCGCTCCATCTGCTTCTTAACCCGGCCGCGGATGCGTTTTTCCACCTGCAGCAGGTCGATCTCTGCATCCAGCAGGGCCAGCACGTGCTCGACCCGCGCGGACAGGTCGGTGATCTCCAGGATTTCCTGCTTCTGCTCGATCTTCAGCGCCATGTGCGCCGCCATGGTGTCGACCAGGCGGCTGGGCTCGTCGATGCTGTTGAGCGACGACAGCACCTCGGCCGGCACCTTCTTGCCGAGCTGCACATACTGCTCGAACTGGCTGAGCAGGCTGCGCACGAAGACCTCGGACTCGCGCTCGGCGGCCTCCACCTCGTCGAGCAGCTGTACCTCGGCGCGGCAATGGCCATCGGCCTCGATGAAGCGCTCGATCTCGCCGCGCTGCTCGCCTTCGACCAGCACCTTGACCGTGCCATCCGGCAGCTTCAACAACTGCAGCACCGTCGCGACGGTGCCGACCCGGTAGAGCCCCTCCTCACCCGGATCATCATCCGCGGGGTTCTTCTGGGCGAGCAGCAGGATCTGCTTCTCCCCGGTCATCGCCGCCTCGAGGGCTTCGATGGATTTCTCGCGCCCGACGAAAAGCGGGATCACCATGTGCGGATAGACCACGACATCGCGCAGCGGCAGGAGAGGCAATTCGATGGTTGTCTTCATGATTTCGGCTCTACGGCGGCCATACGGCCGTAAACAGTTGGGATTACCCTTGGCCCTAAGATGGGGGTAGCCCCAGCAAAAAACAAGCGTTAGCACCGGAAATGCAAAGGGGCCCGCAGGCCCCTTTGCATTCAGGATGAAACGATCACGCGTCAGGCGCAGCCTTGGCAGGCGGCTCGCTGTTCTCGTAGATCAGCAGCGGCTTGGACGAACCGTCGATGACGCTTTCGTCGATCACCACCTTGCTGACTTCCGACTGCGAAGGGATCTCGTACATGGTGTCGAGCAGGATACCTTCGAGAATCGAACGCAGGCCACGGGCCCCGGTCTTGCGCTCCAGCGCCTTGTGCGAGACTGCTTTCAGGGCGTCCGGACGGAACTCCAGCTCGACCCCTTCCATCTCGAACAGCTTGGCGTACTGCTTGGTCAGAGCGTTCTTCGGCTCGGTCAGAATCTGCATCAGCGCCGCCTCGTCCAGCTCTTCCAGCGTCGCGATGACCGGCAGACGGC
Source organism: Pseudomonas sp. LPB0260 (assembly GCF_013388395.1). Taxonomy (NCBI): domain Bacteria; kingdom Pseudomonadati; phylum Pseudomonadota; class Gammaproteobacteria; order Pseudomonadales; family Pseudomonadaceae; genus Pseudomonas; species Pseudomonas sp. LPB0260. The sequence continues at coordinate 3,841,028 of NZ_CP058247.1, forward strand.
CGACGAACTCCGGAATCAGACCGAACTTCACCAGGTCATCAGGCTCGACCTCGCGCAGCGACTCGCCGACCTTCTTACCCAGGTCCTTGCTGCGCACCTCGGCATTGAAGCCGATGCCACCCTTGGTCGAACGCCCCTGGATGACCTTCTCGAGGCCGGAGAAGGCACCGCCACAGATGAACAGAATGTTGCGTGTATCGACCTGCAGGAACTCCTGCTGCGGATGCTTTCGCCCCCCCTGCGGAGGCACCGAAGCGACCGTGCCTTCGATCAGTTTCAGCAGAGCCTGCTGCACGCCCTCACCGGAAACATCGCGGGTGATCGAGGGGTTGTCGGACTTGCGCGAGATCTTGTCGATCTCGTCGATGTATACGATGCCCATCTGGGCCTTCTCTACATCGTAGTCGCACTTCTGCAGCAGCTTCTGGATGATGTTCTCGACATCTTCCCCGACATAACCCGCCTCGGTGAGGGTGGTGGCATCGGCGATGGTGAACGGCACATTGAGCAGGCGTGCCAGGGTCTCGGCGAGCAAGGTTTTACCCGAGCCGGTCGGACCGATCAGCAGGATGTTGCTCTTGCCCAGCTCGACGTCATCCTTCTTGTCACGCTGGTTGAGACGCTTGTAGTGGTTGTATACCGCCACCGACAAGACCTTCTTCGCACGCTCCTGACCGATCACATACTGATCCAGGATGGTGCTGATCTCCTTTGGCGCAGGCAGCTTGTGCGCGCTGCTCTCGGCCTGGGCTTCCTGCACCTCCTCGCGGATGATGTCGTTGCACAGGTCGACGCACTCGTCGCAGATAAAGACAGAGGGGCCGGCAATCAATTTGCGCACTTCGTGCTGGCTCTTGCCGCAGAAGGAGCAATAAAGCAGCTTGCCGTTGTCCTCGCCGTTGCGGGTATCAGTCATTCGATCAATCCAATACGGTAGGCTTGAAACACAAGATGAAGGCAAATGCGGGCGTTTTCAAGCCCGCGCAGCGGCCGGGATCTCCTGCCGCTGCCTGGTTAAGCCGCTTAGCCCGCCAGCTGACGCTTGCTCAGCACCTGATCGATCAGGCGATACTTCACCGCGTCTTCACCGCTCATGAAATTGTCACGATCAGTGTCGCGGGCGATCACCTCGATCGGCTGACCGGTGTGGTCGGCAAGAATCTTGTTCAGGCGCTCGCGAATGGTCAGGATCTCGCGGGCGTGGATCTCGATGTCCGAGGCCTGGCCCTGGAATCCGCCCAGCGGCTGGTGAATCATCATCCGCGAGTGCGGCAGGCAATAGCGCTTGCCTGCAGCGCCGCCAGCCAGCAGCAGAGCACCCATGCTGCATGCCTGACCGATACAGATGGTGGAAACATCCGGCTTGATGAACTGCATGGTGTCGTAGATCGACATGCCCGCGGTAACCGAGCCACCCGGGGAGTTGATGTACAGGTGGATATCCTTGTCCGGGTTCTCAGCCTCGAGGAACAGCAGCTGAGCGGCAACCAGGTTGGCCATGTAGTCTTCGACCGGACCGATCAGGAAGATCACCCGCTCCTTGAGCAGGCGCGAATAGATGTCGTAGGCGCGCTCACCGCGGGCCGACTGCTCGATCACCATCGGCACCAGGCCGCCGGCCGCTTGAATATCAGGCATGTGTTGCATAAAAGGATTGCGGGACATGTCTTGCACTCGCTCCCTAAATAGTCATGTCACAAATACGCATAAGCCAGCGCGGAGGCTGGCTTATGGCGTGTTCGAACGAGGTAAAGAATCAGTCGGCTTTGGGCGCTTCCGCCGGCTTGACAGCTTCTTCGTAAGAGACCGATTTATCGGTCACGTTGGCCTTCTGCAAAACAGTATCTACAACTTGCTCTTCCAGCACAACCGAACGCACTTCGTTCATCTGCTGGTCGTTCTTGTAGTACCAGGCCACAACCTGCTCGGGCTCCTGATAAGCCGAAGCCATCTCCTGGATCAGCTCGCGCACGCGCTCTTCGTCCGGCTTCAGCTCGAACTGCTTGACCACCTCGGCGACGATCAGGCCCAGCACCACGCGGCGCTTGGCCTGCTCTTCGAACAGCTCAGCCGGCAGCTGCTCGGGCTTGATGTTGCCACCGAACTGCTGGACGGCCTGAACGCGCAGGCGGTTGACCTCGTTACCCAGCAGCGCCTTCGGCACCTCGATCGGGTTGGCAGCCAGCAGACCGTCCATGACCTGGTTCTTCACCTTGGACTTGATGGCCTGACGCAGCTCGCGCTCCATATTCTTGCGAACTTCGGTGCGGAAACCTTCGAGACCGCCCTCCTTCACGCCGAACTGCGCGAAGAACTCTTCATTCAGCTCAGGCAGCTGCGGCGCGGACACGCTGTTCACCGTCACGGTGAACTCGGCCACTTTGCCGGCCAGATCCAGGTTCTGGTAATCCTCGGGGAAGGTCGGATTGATCACACGCTCTTCACCAGCCTTGGCGCCGATCAGGGCGTCCTCGAAACCAGGGATCATGCGGCCGGAACCGAGCACCAGCTGAGTCGCCTTGGCGGAACCGCCGGCGAAGGCTTCGCCTTCGATCTTGCCGACGAAGTCGATGTTCAGCTGGTCGCCATTTTCGGCGGCGCGCTCGACGACTTCGAAGCGAGTGTTCTGCTTGCGCAGGATGTCCAGCATGTTGTCCAGATCGGCATCAGCCACTTCGGCCTGCAGACGCTCGACTGCGATCGACTCGAAACCCTGAACCTCGAACTCCGGGAACACCTCGAAGGTGGCCACGTACTCCAGGTCCTTGCCCTTCTCGAAGGTCTTCGGCTCGACGGCCGGCGCGCCGGCAGGGTTCAGCTTCTGCTCGACAACGGCTTCATAGAAGGTTTCCTGGATCAGGTCACCCAGGGCTTCCTGACGCGCCGAGGCTTCATAGCGCTGGCGAATCACGCTCATCGGCACTTTGCCGGGGCGGAAGCCAGGAACCTTGGCACGACGGGCAGTCTGCTGCAGACGCTTGTTGACTTCAGTCTCGATGCGCTCGACGGGAACGCCGACGGTCATGCGGCGCTCAAGAGCAGAAGTGCTTTCAACAGAAACTTGCATGGATATTCCTCGTTGCACAGACATAAGCCGGCCGTTTCCGGCCCCAGATCAAGGGCATGCATTCTAGAGGGTCAATTTGCAGAAGTCACCCTAGATGCAGGCGGCAATCGGGAGGGAAAGAAGATGGTGCGGACGGAGAGACTCGAACTCTCACACCTTGCGGCGCCAGAACCTAAATCTGGTGTGTCTACCAATTTCACCACGTCCGCGTGGTCAGACTATAAAACAAAAACGCCAGGCTTTTGGCCTGGCGTTCTGGAATATGGGGTGGACGATGGGAATCGAACCCACGACACCAGGAGCCACAATCCTGTGCTCTACCAACTGAGCTACGCCCACCATATTACTTTTGCTTGTGCCAAAGCTGCCAAATGGCACGCCCGGCAGGACTCGAACCTGCGACCATCCGCTTAGAAGGCGGATGCTCTATCCAGCTGAGCTACGGGCGCCTATCCATCTGCAAGCGCAGACTTAAAGCTTTCGGCTTCGGCGGCAATCTTTCGACCGCTGCTTTTGCCGTCTTACCCAGCGACTGGCTGTGCTCGACAAGCGGGGCGCATGTTATAGAGGCGACCATGGGTCGTCAACACTAAAATCAAAAAAAATTCAGCGAGATAAAGGGGTTACGCGAAATTCCTGGGCTGGCGCCTTTGCCGTACCGTTTCGCCATGCGAGAATGCGCGTCCTTTTTCAATCCTTTGCAATGGTTAACCAAGCGCAATGACCGCACAATTGATCGATGGCAAAGCGATCGCCGCCAGCCTCCGCTTGCAGATCGCCCAACGTGTCGCCGAGCGACGCCAACAGGGCCTGCGGGCTCCCGGCCTCGCGGTGATCCTGGTCGGCAGCGACCCGGCCTCCCAGGTCTATGTCTCGCACAAGCGCAAAGACTGTGAAGAAGTGGGCTTCCTTTCCCAGGCTTATGATCTGCCGGCCAGTACCAGCCAGGCCGAGCTCCTGGCCCTGATCGACCGGCTGAACGAAGACCCGAGCATCGACGGCATCCTGGTACAGCTGCCGCTGCCGGAACACCTCGACGCCTCCTTGCTGCTGGAGCGTATTCGCCCCGACAAGGACGTGGATGGCTTCCACCCCTACAACATTGGTCGCCTGGCCCAGCGCATGCCGCTGCTACGCCCCTGCACGCCGAAGGGCATCATGACCCTGCTGGAAAGCACCGGCGTCGACCTCTATGGCCTGCACGCAGTGGTCGTCGGCGCCTCCAACATCGTCGGCCGACCGATGGCCATGGAGCTGCTGCTCGGTGGCTGCACCGTCACCATCACCCACCGCTTCACCAAGGACCTGGCAGCCCATGTGGCGCAGGCCGACATCGTCGTGGTCGCGGCTGGCAAGCCCGGGCTGGTGAAGGGTGAATGGATCAAGCCGGGCGCCATCGTCATCGACGTCGGCATCAACCGCCAGGACGACGGCAAGCTGATCGGCGACGTGGTCTACGAGACCGCCCTGCCCCGCGCCGGCTGGATCACCCCGGTTCCGGGCGGCGTAGGCCCGATGACCCGCGCCGGCCTGCTGGAGAACACCCTGCACGCGGCGGAACACCTGCACGACTGAGCGCGAAGCAGCATGAAAAACGGCACCCGAGGGTGCCGTTTTTTATTGCCTGGCTAGACCTTAGCCACGACCTTGCTCCCAGGACTTCAGCAGCTCGTCGTAGTTGATGGTTTCGCCCTTGGGCTTCTCATTTGCCAGCTTCGGCTTCGGCGCTCCCGGCTGGTCCAGCCAGTACTGCGGATCACGCGCTTCGTTCAGCTTCGGCCCACACTCGCCCAACACCCCAGAACGCTCCAGGCGCCCGAGCATGGTGTCCTGAGCGGCTGCAAGGCCGTCCAGGGCCTGCTGCGGGGTCTTGTCGCCACTGGCCGCTTCGGCGATGAACTGCCACCACAGCTGCGCCAGGCGCGGGTAGTCCGGTACGTTGGTGCCGGTCGGCGTCCACTGCACCCGTGCCGGGCTGCGATAGAACTCGACCAGCCCGCCCAGCTTGGGCGCCACGTCGGTCATGGCCTGGGACTGGATGTCCGACTCGCGGATCGGCGTCAGGCCGACCAGGGTCTTCTTCAGCGACACGGTCTTGGAGGTGACGAACTGGGCGTACAGCCAGGCCGCCAGGCGCTGCTTCTCCGGCGTCGACTTGAGGAAGGTCCAGGAACCGGCGTCCTGGTAGCCGAGCTTCATGCCCTCTTCCCAGTACGGCCCTTTTGGCGACGGCGCCATGCGCCACTTCGGCGTGCCGTCCTCGTTGACCACCGGCAGGCCGGCCTTGGTCATGTCCGCGGTGAAGGCGGTGTACCAGAAGATCTGCTGGGCAATGCTGCCCTGCGCCGGTACCGGGCCGGCCTCGGAGAAGGTCATGCCCTGAGCTTCAGGCGGTGCGTACTGGCGCATCCAATCGACGTACTTGGTGGTCGCATATACCGCGGCCGGGCCGTTGGTGTCGCCACCACGGGCGACGCTGGAGCCGACCGGACGGCAACCGTCGACCCGGATGCCCCACTCGTCCACCGGCAGGCCGTTGGGCAAGCCCTTGTCGCCACCACCGGCCATGGAGAACCAGGCATCGGTGAAGCGCCAGCCCAGAGACGGGTCCTTCTTGCCGTAGTCCATGTGGCCATAGACGCGCTGGCCGTCGATTTCCTTGACGTGCACCGAGAAGAACTCGGCGATGTCCTCGTAGGCCGACCAGTTGACCGGCACACCCAGATCGTAGCCGTAGATTTCCTTGAACTTGGCCTTCAGCTCCGGACGCTCGAACCAGTCGGCGCGGAACCAGTAGAGGTTGGCGAACTGCTGGTCGGGCAGCTGATAGAGCTTGCCATCGGGCCCGGTGGTGAAGGAGGTGCCGATGAAGTCTGGCAGGTCCAGGGTCGGCAAGGTGTAGTCCTTGCCCTCGCCGGCCATCATGTCACTGATCGCCACCGCCTTGCCGTAACGGAAGTGGGTACCGATCAGGTCGGAGTCGTTGATGTAACCGTCGTAGATGTTCTTGTCGGACTGCATCTGGGTCTGCAGCTTCTCGACCACATCGCCTTCCTGCATCAGGTCATGCTTGAGCTGGATGCCGGTGATCTCGCTGAACGCCTTGGCCAGGACCTTGGACTCGTACTCGTGGGTGGCGATGGTTTCCGAGGCGACGCTGATGCTCATGCCGCGAAACGGCTCGGCCGCCTTGATGAACCACTGCAGCTCGGCCAGCTGCTGTTCCGGGGTCAGGGTCGAGGGATTGAACTCCTCGGCTATCCACTTCTTCGCCGCCTCTTCGTAGGCATCCGCCCAGGCCGCACCACTGAGCCCGGACAACGCCAGCAGGGCGGCCAGCGCCATGCTACGTCGAGTTTTGTTGTTATTTTCGAACATAGAGACCTCCATCTCAGGTTTTATAAGAGGCAACACGACTGCCACGCCACAACGCCGGACGGCGCTTGACGCCTGCAGCACACATCAACCCCAACGCATCACTGCAAACAGCCACAGCAAAGACAGCAACGAGGCTATCCAGACGCTCCAGTCGGTCGCGCCTACCACCAGCAAGTGCAGGTAGGCACTACCAAGCAGACCGATAAACAGCCGATCACCACGGGTCGTGCTGATCGGCAGAAACCCTTTGCGCTCGACGCAGGGCGAGCGTATTTCCCAGACCGTCATGCCCGCCAGCAGCACGGCGATCGCGCCGAAGAACAGGCCGGTGGGCAACGTCCACGCCATCCAATCCATATGCCTTCTCCTTAAACCCGACCGAGGGCGAAGCCCTTGGCCACGTGGTTGCGAACGAACCAGATCACCAGCATCCCCGGCAGGATGGTCAACACCCCGGCGGCGGCCAGCACCCCCCAGTCGATGCCGGAGGCCGATACCGTGCGGGTCATCACCGCGACGATGGGCTTGGCGTCCACCGAGGTCAGGGTGCGCGCCAGCAGCAGCTCGACCCAGGAGAACATGAAGCAGAAGAACGCGGTGACGCCGATGCCCGAGCCGATCAACGGAATGAAGATCTTCACGAAGAACTTCGGAAAACTGTAGCCGTCGATATAGGCCGTTTCATCGATCTCCTTGGGCACCCCGGACATGAAGCCCTCGAGAATCCACACCGCCAGCGGCACGTTGAACAGGCAATGGGCCAGGGCCACGGCGATATGGGTGTCGAACAGGCCGATCGAGGAATACAGCTGGAAGAACGGCAGCAGGAAAACCGCCGGCGGCGCCATGCGGTTGGTCAGCAGCCAGAAGAACAGGTGCTTGTCGCCGAGGAAGCGGTAGCGCGAGAAGGCATAGGCCGCCGGCAACGCCACGCTGAGGGAGATCAGGGTATTGAGGGTGACGTAGTACAGCGAGTTGAGGTAGCCCTCGTACCAGCTCGGGTCGGTGAAGATCACCCGGTAGTTGTCCAGGGTGAAGCCGTGCGGCCACAGGCTCAGGCCGCCGAGGATCTCGGTGTTGCTCTTGAACGACATGTTCAGCAGCCAGTAGATCGGCACCAGCAGGAACAGCAGGTAGCACAGCAGCACCACGCGTTTACGCATAGTCATGGTCGGCCTCAGCGGTTTTTGTCGTCGTGGGTCATGGCGGTATAGAACAGCCAGGAAACCAGCAGGATGATCAGGAAATAGACCAGGGAGAACGCCGCAGCCGGCCCCAGGTCGAACTGGCCGACCGCCATCTGGGTCAGGGTCTGACTGAGGAAGGTGGTGGCGTTGCCCGGCCCGCCGCCGGTGAGCACGAAGGGCTCGGTGTAGATCATGAAGCTGTCCATGAAGCGCAGCATCACGGCGATCAGCAGCACGCTCTTGAGCTTCGGCAGCTGGATATGGCGAAACACCGCCCAGGCCGAGGCGCGGTCGATGCGCGCCGCCTGGTAATAGACGTCGGGAATCGCCCGCAGGCCGGAGTAGCAGAGCAGCGCCACCAGGGAAGTCCAGTGCCAGACGTCCATGATCAGCACCGTGACCCAGGCGTCCGCGGTGTTGGAAGCGTAGTTGTAGTCCACCCCCAGCTCGTTGAGGCTCCAGCCGAGCAGGCCGATGTCGGCGCGGCCGAAGATCTGCCAGATGGTGCCGACCACGTTCCACGGGATCAGCAACGGGATGGCCATCAGGATCAGACACAGCGAGGCCCAGCGCCCCTTGGTCGGCATGGTCAGGGCGATGCCTATCCCCAAGGGAATTTCGATCAGCAGCACGCAGCCCGAGTAGATGAACTGGCGCAGCAGCGAGTCGTGCAGGCGGGTGTCCTGCAGCACCTGGCGGAACCAGTCGACGCCGACGAAGTAGCGGCTGGACTGGTCGAAGATGTCCTGCACCGAGTAGTTGACCACGGTCATCATCGGCACGATGGCGCTGAACGCCACCAGCAGGAACACCGGCAGCACCAGCCACCAGGCCTTGTTGTTATGCACCTTGCTCATGGCGCCACCTCCAGCTGGCCTTCATCGACCAGATAGTCGTCGGCGTAGAGCATCAGCCACTGCGCCGGAAAGCTGATATAGGCCTGTTTCTGCGGCACCTGCTGGTCCTCCTGCAGGCGCACCTTGATCGGCTGGCCGTCCAGTTGCAGGCTGAGGATCTTGTAGGTCCCCAGGTCCTCGACATGCAGCACCTCGGCGCGCAGGGCGCCCTCGTAGGGGCCGTCCCAGACATGCACGAACTCGGGGCGGATGCCGACCTTGAGGCTCTTCCAGGTCATCCCGGCCAGTCGGCGGGTCAGCGCCGCGCTGAGCGGCAGCTGGGTATCAGCGAAGCTCACGCCGCCCTCGCAGGGGCTGACCTCGATCAGGTTCATCCCCGGGCTGCCGATGAAGTAACCGACGAAGGTGTGGCTGGGGCGCTCGAACAGCTCCCGGGGCGTGCCGAACTGGACGATCTGGCCGCCGTACATCACCGCGATCTTGTCGGCGAAGGTGGAAGCCTCCAGCTGGTCGTGGGTGACGTAGACCATGGTGATGTTGAACTGCTCGTGGATCTGCTTGAGCTTGCGCCGCAGCTTCCACTTCAGGTGCGGGTCGATGACGGTCAGCGGCTCGTCGAAGAGGATCGCCGAGACGTCGTCGCGCACCAGGCCGCGACCCATGGAGACCTTCTGCTTCTCGTCGGCGGTCAGGTTGCGCGCCTTCTTGTGCAACAGCGGGTGCAGCTCCAGCACCTCGGCGATCTCATGCACCTTGCTCATCACCTGAGGCTCGGCCATGCCCTGGTTGCGCAGGGGAAACGCCAGGTTGTCGAACACCGTCATGGTGTCGTAGACCACCGGAAACTGGAAAACCTGGGCGATGTTGCGCTGCTCCGGGGGCAGTTCGTTGACCGCTTTGGCGTCGAACAGCACCTCGCCGTGGGACGGCTTGAGCAGGCCGGAGATGATATTGAGCAGGGTCGACTTGCCGCAGCCCGAAGGCCCCAACAACGCATAGGCACCGCCCTGCTCCCACACATGATTCATCTCGCGGATGGCGTAGTCTTGCGCGCCGGAGGGCTCGCGACTGTAGCTGTGCGCTAGGTTCTTCAAACGTATCTCGGCCATCAGGCACTCCTCCCTGTGCGCCGGGTGGGCGCCTGAACCAGCTGCCCTTGGGCATCGAAGACGAACAGTTTGTGCGTGGGAATGTAGATGAGGATCGGCGCGTCCACGTCGTACTCATGGACGCCCGGCAGGTGCAGGACCAGGACGAACTGCTCGTTGCGCACGTGCAGGAAGGTTTCCGAGCCGCTGATCTCCGCCAGCTCGACGGTCACCGCCAGCTCCAGGTCGTCGTCGTTGGACGGCACCAGGCCGATATGGCTGGGGCGCACGCCGAAGCGATAGTCGCCCACGGCGATGTCCTTGAGGTCCGGGTTCAACGGGAAATGCACGGCGTCGGCGAAGCTCACCTCGGTTTCGCTGATGCGCCCGGGCATGAGGTTGATCGCCGGCTCGGAGAACAGCTCGGCGGCCAGCACCTGCTGTGGCCGGTGATAGACCTCTGCCGTGCGGCCGCTCTGCACCACCCGCCCCTCATGCAGGATGGTGGTGGTGCCGCCCAGGGCCAGGGCCTCGTTCGGCTCGGTGGTGGCGTAGATGGCGATGGTGTGGCGCGCCTGGAACAGCTCGCGCATCTCCTGGCGCAGCTCTTCGCGCAGCTTGTAGTCGAGGTTGACCAGCGGCTCGTCGAACAGGATCAGCGAGGCGTCCTTGACCAGGGCACGGGCCATGGCCGTGCGCTGCTGCTGGCCGCCCGACAGCTCCAGCGGATAGCGCTTGAGCAGGCCGTCGATGCGCAGCATCTGCGCGGTCGCCTGGACCTTGTCAATGATTTCGGCCTCGGCCACGCCGGCCTGGCGCAGCGGCGAGGCGATGTTCTCGAACACCGTCAGGGTCGGGTAGTTGATGAACTGCTGATAGACCATCGAGACGTTGCGCTGACGCACCGGCACACCGGTGACGTCCGCACCATTCATCAGGATGCGCCCCTTGTCCGGGCGGTCCAGCCCGGCCATCAGGCGCATCAGACTGGTCTTGCCCGCCAGGGTGCGACCCAGCAGGACATTGAAGGAACCGGGTTCGAAGCTCAGGCACGCATCGTCGATATGCACCTGGTTGTCGACGGTACGGCTGACATGTTCCAGCGTAAGCGACATGGCCTGTCCTTTTGTTGTTGTGCCATTTGCGGCATTAAGCCGTTTGCGCTAACAAAGCCAGTTTTGTGCCAGAATCCATCAAAACAACTTAAGCCATTGTTTTAATTAGCTCTTTATCAAACAAGAAACAGCCGGGCTATTTGCGACTGAACAGTTCTGAACAGGGTTAGATGAACAAATGAACAATCGCGCTGTTGACATTGAACAGTCATCAACGACACTGGCCACTGCCCGGCACAGACCGGAGTCGATAACGACAAGAACAACAACGGAACACTTGGCATGCCCGAAGCGGATTCTTCACTGTCCCATGACAACATCATCCAGGAGTCCTGGTCGCGCTGCCGCGACTTCGGCCTGACGCACCAGAGCACGCCCAGCTTCGGCCTGCCGGGCAAGGGCGAAGTCTCGACGCTGCTGGAAAGCCAGCACGCCCTGGTGCAGACCACCCAGCGCGAAGTACTGCCCTATTACGGCGACATCCTCGCCAACTCCAACTGCCTGATCATGCTGGCCGACAACCAGGGCCAGCTGCTGCAGTCCTGGGGCGACCAGCGCTTCGTCGACCCCAGCCTGGCCAGCGGTTTCCGCCCCGGCGCCAGCTGGCTGGAGCGCTTCACCGGCACCAACGCCATCGGCACCGCCCTCAGTTGCGGCCAGGCCGTGCACATCCAGCACGACGAACACTTCCTCAAGGCCAACCGTTTCATGACCGGCTCGGCCTCGCCGATCTTCGACGAGCAACGGCAGATGATCGCGGTGCTGGATGTCTCCAGCGACAGCTACCTGCCGCCGGCCCACACCCTGGGCATGGTCAAGATGATGAGCCAGTCGGTGGAGAACCGGCTGATCCTCAACCTGTTCAGCGGACGCTATTTCCAGCTGACCTTCAACACCAGCCTGAACAACCTCGACAGCCCCTGGGCGGGGCTGCTGGTCTTCGACGAGCAGGGCCAGGTGGTCTCGGCCAACCGTCGCGCCGACAGCCTGCTCGGCGTCGGCCTGGCGCGGGTGAACATCGACAGCCTGTTCGACATTCCTCTTCAGCGGCTGCTCAACCAACCCCAGGCCCAGCCCTTCAAGCTGCGCTCGAGCGGCGGCTTCAGCTTTCACGCGCAGCTCAAGCGCCCCCAGCAACCGGTGCCGATCCAGGCCCGCGACTTCCGCCCCGCCGCCCCGGCCGAGGAGCGCGCCAAGGGCTTTACCCTGGCCTCGATCAACCTCGGCGACCCCCGCGTGGCCAAGGCCGTGCGCCAGGCCGAACGGCTGCTGGAGAAGGACATTCCGATCCTTGTCCACGGCGAGACCGGCGTCGGCAAGGAGGTCTTCGTCAAGGCCCTGCACCAGGCCAGCTCGAGGGCCAACCAGGCATTCATCGCGGTCAACTGTGCGGCCATCCCCGCCGAACTGGTGGAGTCCGAGCTGTTCGGCTACGAGAAAGGCGCATTCACCGGTGCCAACCAGAAAGGCAGCATCGGCCTGATCCGCAAGGCCCATAAGGGCACGCTGTTTCTCGACGAGATCGGCGACATGCCGTTGCGGGTGCAGGCACGCCTGCTGCGCGTGCTGCAAGAGCGTTGCGTGCAGCCGCTGGGCAGCTGCGAGCTGTTTCCGGTGGATATCCGCCTGATCTCCGCCACCAACCGCCCGCTGCGCCAGGACGTCGACAGCGGCCTGTTCCGTCAGGACCTCTACTACCGGATCAACGGCCTGAGCCTGGCACTGCCGCCGCTGCGCGAACGCAGCGACAAGGCAGCGCTGTTCCAGCGCGTCTGGGACTACCACCGCGAACCCCACCAACGGGCGGGCATCAGCCGCGAGGTCGAGGCACTGTTCCTGCGCCATCCCTGGCCGGGCAACCTGCGCCAGCTCAGCAGCGTGCTGCAGATAGCCCTGGTGATGGCCGACGATGAGCCGATCCGCGCCGAACACCTGCCGGAGGATTTCTTCGACGACCTGCAGCAGGCTCCGGCGGCGGCCGAACCAGCCAGCGCGCCCCAGCCACTCGAACAGCAGGCGCCCGGCGCTGGCGAAAACCAGGATCTGCTCGGCCAGTACCAGGCCTGCGGCGGCAATATCTCGCACCTGGCGCGCAACTTGGGCGTAAGCCGCAACACCCTGTACAAGCGGCTGCGCGAGCAGGGGCTGAAAATCTAGGGGAAGGCGCCATGCGGCCGATCGACACCCGGCGCGCCGGCGAAGTCACGCGCCACTCATGGCGCAGGACGAGGCCTGCAAGATCCCCATGGGCAACTGCGCCCCGGGATCGCTATGATCGGTGCCCATGACGCCTTCCTTTCCGATCCGCCAACCCTGCCCGCCTGGAGTCTGCGACTGCCAGCGCGAACAGTTGCTGGACAGCCCCGACAGCGACCTGCGCATCCTGCGCCTGACCCGCCAGGAGGAGAAGCGCCTGCTCGAGCGCCTGGAGAACATTCAGAGCCTGGGCGATCTCGAGCACATGCAGCGGCGCCTCCACGAGCAGCTGGGCATCCGCCTGGCAATCGCCCCCGGCTTCAACGAAGTGCGCAGCATGCGCGGCATCGCCATTCGTATCGACGACCTGCCAGGGCTCTGCCGCAAGACCCGCCAGGCGATTCCGGCGGCGATTCGCCGCGGTCTGGAGAAGCACCCGGAAATCGCCTACGACCTGCTCAACGCCCACGACCTGTTGCGCGACGCCTGACGCAGGCAGCGGACCGGCGCACAGGGCAACGTCAGTCTACCGGTCCTATTCTCCCGTCGACGCCTCACCGAGCTGCTCCGCGCACACCTCCCGAACGCAGCCACGCAACCAGCGATGCGCCGGGTCGGCATGCAGCCGCGGGTGCCAGAGCAAGGCAACGCTGATCTCCGGCGTCGCGAACGGCAGAGCAAAACTGTGCATACCGAGGCGCAGGTTTCCGCTATGGCGTTCGGGAACACTGGCGATCAAGTCAGAACCCCTGGCGAGCGCCAAGGCCGTCGAGAAACCCTCGACCAGCGTGACGACCTGCCGCTTCAACCCCAGGGGCTCCAGCGCTTCATCGATCGGCCCCTTGTCGAGCCCGCGCCGCGAGACAGCGACATGCCGGCCGGCCGCATAGCGCGCGGGGCTAATCTCGCCCTGGCTCAGCGGATGTCCCAGGCGCACGACGCCGATGAAGCGGTCACGGAACAGCCCCTGCACCCGCAACTCCGGAGCGGTCGCCTTACCCACCACACCGGTTTCCAGGTCGACGCTGCCATCGCGAAGTGCGGCGCCGTCCTTGTCCGCCTTATGCACGAAGCGCAGCCGCACGCCAGGCGCCTGCTGGCAGACCCTGGCGATCAGGGCCGGGCCGAAGTTCTCCACGAAGCCCTCGCTGCTGCGCAGCGTGAAGGTACGGGACAGCCGCTCGAGGTCGAGATTCTCCACGGGACGCAGCACCGCCCCGGTGTCCCGTACCAGCTGGCTGACCTGCTCACGGAGCTCAAGCGCTCGAGGAGTGGGCACGAGGCCACGCCCGGCCCGCACCAGCAACGGGTCTCCGGTCGTCTCCCGCAGTCGCGCCAGCGCCCGGCTCATTGCCGACGGGCTCAGGCGCAATCGCTGCGCGGCTCGGGCAACGCTGCCTTCGGCGAGCAACACATCCAGGGTGACCAGCAGGTTGAAATCGGGATTCGACATGCCTCGACCATAGCACGGCCACGGGCTGACATGGCGTCGGACGCACGTATTCAGTGCAACTGCTGCGCCTTCCGCCTTATCAGGCGCAAGCCTATGGTTTCGACAGCAGCGTTTGCCGGCCAACCAGAGGGGACGAAGTGGATGTCGACGCCAACCACCGCGAGACACGATGAGATAGACCCGGGACGCACCGAACAGGCCGCTTCGTTTCGCTGGAGGCTCGTCAGCCTCGCACTCCCCATGTTGCTGGCCTCGCTCGGCAGCAGCATCGCCACGGTCGGCCTGCCGACGCTGGCCCAGGCGTTCGGCGCCTCCTTCCAGGCGGCCCAGTGGATCGTCCTCGCCTACCTGCTGGCCATCACCACGCTGATTGTCGGCGCGGGACGTCTCGGCGACATCATCGGACGCCGACGACTGCTGCTGGCCGGGGTGCTTCTGTTCACGGCGGCCTCGCTGCTGTGCGGCGTCGCTGCGTCGTTCTGGCTGCTGATCGCCGGCCGGGCACTGCAGGGCCTCGGAGCCGCGATCATGATGGCGCTGACCATGGCCTTGGTCGGTGACATGGTAGCGAAGGAAAGGACCGGCCGGGTCATGGGGCTACTCGGCAGCATGTCCGCGATTGGCACCGCACTAGGGCCGTCCCTCGGCGGCGTGCTGATCGCCGAACTTGGCTGGCGGGCGATCTTTCTGCTCAACCTGCCCCTGGGTGGCCTGACACTGCTGCTCGCCCATCGCTATCTGCCCGCTGAGCGCCAGGCGCCGCAGGCGGATAGCGGCGGTTTCGACATGCTCGGCACCCTGTTGCTGGCGTTGACGCTCGGGGCCTACGCGCTCGCCATGACACTCGGGCGCGGCGGCTTCGGCCCGCTCAACATGGCGTTGCTGCTGGCAGCCGTGGTTGGCGTCGGCTTGTTTCTGCGCGTCGAATCCACCGCGGCCTCGCCCTTGATTCGCCTGGCCCTGCTCCGCGATCCAGTGCTGAGCGCCGGCCTGGCCATGAGCATGCTGGTCTCGACTGTGCTGATGGCGACACTGGTCGTCGGGCCCTTCTATCTGTCGCGGGCGCTCGGGCTCGATGCCCTTGGGGTCGGGCTCGCCCTGTCCAGCGGCCCGTTGCTCGCTGCGCTGGCCGGCGTGCCCGCCGGCCTCATCGTCGAGCGCCATGGTGCAAAGAGGATGACCCTGGCCGGGCTCTGCGCGATGGCAGTCGGCTGCAGCCTGCTCGCCCTGTTGCCCGAGACACTGGGAGTCGCCGGCTACGTCATCCCCATCTTGCTCACCACCGCCAGCTACGCGCTGTTCATGGCGGCCAACAACACCGCCGTCATGAGCGATATCCGGAATGAGCAACGTGGCGTCATCGCCGCACTGCTCAGCCTCTCGCGCAATCTGGGGCTGATCACCGGCGCGTCCGTCATGGGTGCGGTGTTTGCGTGCGCCTCAGCCACGAACGACATCACGATGGCACAACCCGCCGCCGTCGCCGCCGGCATGCGCAGCACCTTCGCCGTCGCCCTGCTGCTGATCGCCGTCGCGCTGGCCGCCGCGGCTGCTGGCCGCGCTCGGTCTTGGCAATAGTCGGTCGCGGGACTGGATGGCGCGGCCAGCCGGGGGGCCGGTGCCGCGCTGGCAACGAGTAGGGCGAGAACCAGATTCACCAGCGCTCCGGTAAAGCGTGTTACTCCGAGCCTGAACTCGAACATCGGCGCGGGCCCCACGCTCGGCCTGGAGAGGCGAATGGCAGGAGGCCGCGCACCTTTCTCGCTCGGCCGCTACTGATGCCCGACTGGATCAGCCCCATGGCCTGCACTCAGCGAGCTTGAAGCTAAAACTGCTGGGCAGACCCGTCGCGCCCTTGAAACGACCCGTCGGGCCAACGCCGGCAGCCTTGTTTCACGCACAAGCGCAATCGGCAGGCAGGAAGACAGGTTCACCATCTCACGCGCAGAAATACCTACTGAAACCAGAGCCATACGGCCATGGCCGCGGCATCCTATTGTTGCCAGTGCTGCTTAATGTCCTGCCATTGCTCATCCATGATCCACTCGTCCGCCATCGGAAAGAATATATTCTCCTCGCGATCCATGTGGTCATAGTACTTCCTAATATAGTCCTCGACGAAAGCGGCTATTTCCTTTGAGTTAAGCCCCGATTGTTCCAGGGCCCCGAGTTGCTTGGCGATTCGCTCGAACCCTTGATGATCACGCTCTATATCTCTCACGCACTGATGCAGCGGCGCCTCGGTTGCCAACAACTTCTCACGAATCAGTTCTTCATTCTGATGGTGTTTTGTTTCCGCCTCACCATGCAGAGACTCCAGCATCCTGTAGAGCTGCTCGCAGTCGGCCGCTTCATCCACGCCACTGCCAAGCACTTTCAGCAGTTGCTTTATTCGGTCGATAGTGGCGGAAACACCGCGATGGTAGACGTGAAGTTCCTCCAGTAACGGGTGCATAGCAAACCTCTCTGACATAAAGCCGGAGTATTCCCAGTAACCTTTAGACTAGTACGGGAAGCTTGCCCTCCTGTTGATCTGCATCAATGAAGCCTAGCGCCCAGATGATGCCAGCAAGTCCAGTTCGGCCTTGCGCCGCATCTTAGGTCCATAAATCGCTAATGCGCGCTTGGGATATGCAATCAAAGTCTTTAACTTGAACGTATCCACCACCCTGCCCCGCCACCACAACTTTCTTCCGCCAGAGCAACAACAGGGAGATAAGCGCCGCCCCCTGCAGTTATCGAAGGTTATTTCATTAGGGTCGCAAATTGCCCGAGCCGCGTGGATCAGCGCCGACGGTGATCGATGCCGGGTAGCGCTCGCCAGAACAGCGCCGGCCGAGGCCGCTGCGTTCGCTTGAATCGCAAGCTCAACAGCAAGCGGCCAACGATCTTTCGCTTCGGCGCGGCTCGACTCGCGGTCGACAGGTGCGGTGCCAGATCAGCCTGCAGCCGATAGGCTCGGAAAGCTCGCCTTGATCCGCTGCAGGAGCAGCTCGGCGCGGGCCGATAACGGCCATTCGGCGCGGTGCAGCAGCCACAGGCTATCGACCACCGCAGGCGTCCCCTCGATGACCTGGATGGCCTCTGGCCGGGCGAAGGCCAGGCGGGCGAAGCGCGGAATCACCGTGAATCCCAGGCCGCGGGCCACCGGCTCGAGGATCAGGCCGATCTGGTTGGTGAAGCCGCGGCACGACAGGCTGCGCACCCCGGGCGCGCCGGGAAACCGCCGACTGAGCAGGCGCCCGGCCATGGCCTGGCCATCCGGGTGATCGATAAAGCCGAGGCGCTCGAGATCGCGCCAGTCGCGGACCCGCTCGCCGGCCGGCACCACCAGCTCCAGCGGCTCCTCGGCGAAGCGGCTGACGCTCAGACGCGGATCGTCCGGCTTGAGGGTCACCAGACCCAGTTCGAAGCGGTTCTCCAGCACGGCGTCCAGCACCTCAGGGTCCGGGGCGAAGCGATGGCGGATGCTCAGGCCCGGGTGCGCCTGCTGCAGCGCCAGCAGCTGCGGGTAGAGCGCCAGGCCGATGCTGCCGGGGCTGATCAGGCCGATCTCGCCCTGCTCGGCGTCGGCCTCGGACAGCCGCTGCTGCAAACGCTGGTCGGCGGCACCGACCTCCATGCAGTAGTCGAGCAGGGCGTGGCCGGCGGGCGTCAGCTCGAGCTGGCGCGGGCGGCGGATCAGCAGCGGGCCCAGGCGCTCCTCGAGACGCTGCACATGCTGGCTGACCGCGGCCTGGGTGAGGTCCAGACGCTCGGCGGTGCGGGTGAAATTGCCCTGCTCGGCGAGCGTGACAAAGGTACGCAGCCATTGCGGATTTAGCATAACGATCTCTTATTGGAATCATAACCTGAAGATTGTTTTGATTATGACTATGCACACCTAGACTGGCCACACTTCAGCCAACACGAGGTTTTGCTCATGTCCAGCGTCTACCCCCGCAGCTTTTCCCACATCGGCCTGTCGGTCACCGATCTCGACGCCGCCGTCAAGTTCTACACCGAGGTCATGGGCTGGTACCTGATCATGCCGCCGACCACCATCAGCGAGGACGACTCGGCCATCGGCGTGATGTGCACCGACGTGTTCGGCGCCGGCTGGGGCTCGTTCCGCATCGCCCACCTGTCCACCGGCGACCGCATCGGCGTGGAGATCTTCCAGTTCCGCAACGCCGAGAAACCGCAGAACAACTTCGAGTACTGGAAAACCGGAATATTCCACTTCTGCGTACAGGACCCGGACGTCGAAGGCCTGGCCGCCAAGATCGTCGCCGCCGGCGGCAAGCAGCGCATGCCGGTGCGCGAGTACTTCCCGGGCGAGAAGCCGTTCCGCATGGTCTACATGGAAGATCCCTTCGGCAACATCCTGGAGATCTACAGCCACAGCTACGAGCTGACCTACTCCGCCGGCGCCTATCAGTAAAGCGCGACCCCGGCAGCGGCTAACGCCGCCCACACAAACAAAAAGGCCGCAAATGCGGCCTTTTTTTGTTGTCTCCCAGTCCGGCTATTCGGCCAGGCGCCAGGTGGTGCCGCCCCTGCCGTCTTCCAGCACCACGCCCATGGCGCCGAGCTGGTCGCGGATGCGGTCCGACTCGCCCCAGTTCTTCTCGGCGCGGGCCTGCAGGCGCGCGGCGATCAAAGCCTCGACTTCGGCAGCGTCGACCTTGCCTGCGGCCCCGGCCTGGAGGAAGGCGTCCGCCTCCAGCTGCAGCACGCCGAGCAGCCCGGCCAGCTCCTTGAGCCGCGCGGCCAGGCCGGCCGCGGCCTGCAGGTCGCTGTCGCGCAGGCGGTTGACCTCGCGCACCATCTCGAACAGCACGGCGCAGGCTTCCGGGGAGTTGAAGTCGTCGTCCATCGCCGCGGCGAAGCGCTCGGCGAAGTCCTCGCCGCCGGCCGGTGCCGCCTCGGGCAGGCCGCGCAGCGCATGGTAGAAACGCTCCAGGGCGCCCTTGGCTTCCTTGAGGCTGTCCTCGGAGTAGTTGATCGGGCTGCGGTAGTGGCTGGACACCAGCAGGTAGCGCACCACCTCGGGGTGGTACTTGTCCAGCACCTCGCGGATGGTGAAGAAGTTGCCCAGGCTCTTGGACATCTTCTCGCCGTCCACGCGCACCGCGCCGGCATGCATCCAGGCCTTGGCGTAGAGCTTGCCGGTGGCCGCCTCGCTCTGCGCGATCTCGTTCTCATGGTGCGGGAACACCAGGTCCGGGCCGCCGCCGTGGATATCGAAGGTCTCGCCCAGGCAGCAGGTGGACATCACCGAGCATTCGATGTGCCAGCCCGGCCGCCCCTTGCCCCAGGGCGAATCCCAGCTCGGCTCGCCCGGCTTGGCGCCCTTCCACAGGACGAAGTCCAGCGGGTCCTGCTTGGACTCGTCGACCTCGATGCGCGCGCCGACGCGCAGGTCCTCGATCTTCTTCCTCGACAGTTTGCCGTAGCCGACGAACTTGCCGACCCGGTAGTAGACATCGCCATTGCCCGGGGCATAGGCGAAGCCCTTGTCGATCAGGTTCTGGATCATCGCGTGCATGCCGGCGATGTGGCCGGTGGCGCGTGGCTCCTGATCGGGGCGCAGCACCGACAGGCGTGCCTCGTCCTCGTGCATGGCGCTGATCATGCGCTCGACCAGGGCCTCGAACGGCTCGCCGTTCTCTTGTGCACGCTTGATGATCTTGTCGTCGATATCGGTGATGTTGCGCACATAGTTCAGCGCATAGCCGCTATGGCGCAGCCAGCGAGCGATCACGTCGAAGGCCACCATGACCCGCGCATGGCCGATGTGGCAGAAGTCGTAGACGGTCATGCCGCACACGTACATGCGCACCTGGTTGCCTTCCAGCGGCTGGAAGGCTTCCTTGGTCTTGCTCAGGGTGTTGTAGATCGACAGCGCCATTACTGACCTCCCCAGGAGTCACGCAGGGTCACGGTGCGGTTGAACACCGGGGCGCCCGGTTTGGAGTCCTTGAGGTCGGCGCAGAAGTAGCCTTCGCGCTCGAACTGGAAGCGCTCCTCCGGCTGCGCCTGGGCCAGCGACGGCTCGGCGCGGCAGCCCTTGAGCACCACCAGGGAATCGGGGTTGATGTTGTCGAGGAAGCTGGCGCCCTCCTCGACCTTCTCCGGGTTGGCCGAGCGGAACAGGCGGTCGTACAGGCGCACTTCGCACTCGACGCTCTCGGCGGCCGGCACCCAGTGGATCACGCCCTTGACCTTGCGGCCCTCGGGGTTCTTGCCCAGGGTGTTCTCGTCATAGCTGCAGCGCAGTTCGACGACATTGCCGGCGGCATCCTTGACCGCCTCGTCGGCGCGGATCACGTAGCTGCCGCGCAGGCGCACCTCGCCCCCCGGTACCAGACGCTTGAAGCCGGCCGGCGGGTTCTCCTCGAAGTCGCCGGCGTCGATGTAGATCTCGCGGCTGAACGGCAGCACGCGCACGCCCATGTCCTGCTTGGGGTGGCGCGGCAGCTCGAGGTTCTCCACCTGGCCTTCGGGGTAGTTGCTGATCACCACCTTGAGCGGCTTGAGCACGCACATGGCGCGCGAGGCGTTGGCATCCAGGTCTTCGCGGATGGCGAACTCGAGCATGCCGATGTCCACCACGCCGCCGGCGCGGTTGACCCCGATCATGTCGCAGAAGGTGCGGATCGACGCCGGGGTGTAACCCCGACGGCGGTAGCCGGACAGGGTCGACATGCGCGGGTCGTCCCAGCCGCTGACGTGCTTCTCATCGACCAGCTGCTTGAGCTTGCGCTTGCTGGTGATGGTGTAGTTCAGGTTGAGCCGGGCGAATTCGTACTGGCGCGGCTGCGCCGGCACCGGCAGGTTGGCCAGGAACCATTCGTACAGCGGGCGATGGTCCTCGAACTCCAGGGTGCAGATCGAATGGGTGATGCCCTCGATGGCGTCCGACTGACCATGGGTGAAGTCGTAGCTGGGGTAGATGCACCACTTGTCGCCGGTCTGGTGATGATGGGCGTGGCGGATGCGGTAGAGGATCGGGTCGCGCAGGTTCATGTTCGGCGAGGCCATGTCGATCTTCGCCCGCAGGGCGCGAGCGCCGTCCGGGAACTCACCGGCCTTCATGCGGGCGAACAGATCGAGGTTTTCCTCCACCGAGCGCTCACGGAACGGGCTGTTCTTGCCCGGTTCGGTGAGGTTGCCGCGATACTCGCGGGCCTGGTCCGGCGACAGGTCGCAGACATAGGCCTTGCCCGCCTTGATCAGTTCGACGGCCCAGTCGTGCAGCTGATCGAAATAGTTGGAGGCGTAGCGCTCCTCGCCGGCCCACTGGAAGCCCAGCCACTGCACGTCGCTCTTGATCGCGTCGATGTATTCCTGGTCTTCCTTGGCCGGGTTGGTGTCGTCGAAGCGCAGGTTGCACTCGCCGCCGAACTCCCTGGCCAGGCCGAAATTCAGGCAGATCGACTTGGCATGGCCGATGTGCAGGTAACCATTAGGCTCCGGCGGGAAACGGGTGATGATCTTCGTGTGCTTGCCCGCTTCCAGGTCGGCCTGGACGATGGGACGAAGAAAGTTCGTAGCGGCTGGAGTCTCTGGCTTGCTCATGGGGTCCTTGATCATGCAGGTGCGGCGCAGGGTAGGCCGACTAAAACAAAGCGCTTATCATAGCCGAAGCTGTCAACCCCCTGACAGGCCTTCGAATTTCTCGACAGAGCGAATCCCACATGATCAAGCTGCACACCAACCACGGCGTCATCACCCTCAACCTGTTCGAAGACAAGGCCCCGGAAACCGTGGCCAACTTCAAGGAATACGTAAAGGCCGGCCACTACGACAACACCGTGTTCCACCGCGTGATCAGCAACTTCATGATCCAGGGCGGCGGCTTCGAGCCGGGCATGAAGCAGAAGCCGACCCGCGCACCGATCAAGAACGAAGCCAACAACGGCGTCTCCAACAAGGTCGGCACCGTCGCCATGGCCCGCACCATGGAGCCGCACTCGGCCTCCGCGCAGTTCTTCATCAACGTCGCCGACAATACCTTCCTCGACCACAGCGCGCCGACCGTGCAGGGCTGGGGCTACGCGGTGTTCGGCGAAGTGAGCGAAGGCATGGACGTGGTCGAGAAGATCAAGGGCGTGGCCACCACCATGAAGTCCGGCCACCAGGACGTACCGGTCGACGACGTGATCATCGAGCGTGCCGAGATCGTTGAGTGATCCTGCTGATCTCCGACCTGCATCTTGAAGAGGAGCGCCCGGACATCAGCCGGGCGTTTCTGCATTTCCTGCAGACGCGCGCCACCCAGGCCGAGGCGCTGTACATCCTCGGCGACTTCTTCGAAGTGTGGATCGGCGACGATGCCATCAGCCCCTTTCAACGCTCCATCGCCCAGGCCCTGCGCCAACTGAGCGACGGCGGCACACGCATCTACCTGATGCACGGCAATCGCGACTTCCTGCTGGGCCAGGCGTTCTGCCGCGAGGCCGGCTGCACCCTGCTGAGCGATCCGAGCCTGGTCGAACTGGCCGGGGAGCAGGTCCTGCTGATGCACGGCGACAGCCTGTGCACCCAGGACGAAGCCTATATGCGCATGCGCCGCTGGCTGCGCAACCCGCTGAGCCTGTTCATCCTGCGCCACCTGCCCCTGGCCACCCGCCACAAGCTGGCGCGCAAGCTGCGCAAGGAAAGCCGCAGCCAGACCGCGATGAAGGCCAACGACATCGTCGACGTCACCCCCGCCGAGGTGCAGCGGGTCATGGCGGCCCAGGGCGTGCGCACGCTGATCCACGGCCACACCCACCGCCCGGCGGAGCATGAGCTGCAGGTCGAGGGGCAGGCGGCGCGGCGTATCGTCCTGGGCGACTGGGATCGCCAGGGCTGGGCCCTGCAGATCGACGCCCGGGGCTGGCAGCTGGCGCCCTTCCCCCTCGCCTGAGCTGCACCGCCGATCTAGCGCTGCAGGGCGGCCTGGCGCTCGTGACGCTGAAACTGCGGACTCGCCTCGATGGTCTGCGCCAGGCGCAGGGTCGCCTCGTTGACCTCCTCGGCGACGAACAGGGTGATGTCCGTACCCGGCAGAGCCGGCAGGCCCTCCTCGATCACCTGCAGGCCGGGCTCCAGGGTCGAGCGCGGAATGATGCCGACGCCGATGCCCGCGCGCACGGCGGCCAGGACCCCGGCCCGACTCTGGCTGGTGAAGGCGATCCGATAGGGAATCTGCGCCTCGGCCAGCACCTTGCCCGCCGAATCGCGGTGATAGCAGCCCTCGACGAACACC
The DNA here is from genome assembly GCF_013388395.1 of Pseudomonas sp. LPB0260. Classification (NCBI taxonomy): domain Bacteria; kingdom Pseudomonadati; phylum Pseudomonadota; class Gammaproteobacteria; order Pseudomonadales; family Pseudomonadaceae; genus Pseudomonas; species Pseudomonas sp. LPB0260. Next base: position 3,864,607 of record NZ_CP058247.1, read on the forward strand.
GCCAGCGGCAGTGGCTCGCGCTCGTGGGTCGAGTGGGCCTCGGTGCGCACCCACACCAGTTCGTCGCGAAACAGCCGGCGGCCGCCGTCGGACGCCGCAGGCATCTCGACCAGGGCCAGGTCCAGCTTGCCCTCGGCCACCAGCGACGCCAGGTAGTGGGGCCGATGGTCGCAGACCACCTCCAGGCAGGCCTCGGGATAACTCAGCACGAAGGCCTCCAGCAAGGGCGTAAGGCTGCGCGTGGCGTACTGATCATGGGTGCCGAAGCGCACCTGGCCGGCCACGTCGGCATGCTGGAAGGTACCGAGGATACGGTCGTGCAGGTTCAGCAACTGTTGGGCATGGCCCTTCAGCTGCTCCCCGGCTGGCGTCAGGCGGACGCCGTACTGACCACGTTGCAGCAGTTCGGTCGCGACCAGGGCCTCCAACCGGCCGAGCTGCATGCTGATGGTCGAGGGCGCGCGGTGCAGGCGCGCGGCCGCGGCGGTCAGGTTGAGCGTGTCGGCGACCACGACAAAGGTTCGCAGCAGAACGATGGGCAGGTCGCGCATGGCAGAATTCAACCTTCTTGAAAGTGGTGATCAATATTTATCGTTTTGCCGAATCCTGGCAAGCCTCTATGTTAGCCAGCATCCAGCTCACCCCTTGCCGATCCCCTGCGAGCTGTCCCGGAGCCTGAATAATGCGGATGCCCACCACCTTCGGCCTGAACCAGATCGTCAGCCACGGCTTTGGCATGTTCCTGTTCGCCGCGCTGATGCCGTTCATGCGCGACTCCATCGAGATCAGCCCGTGGCAGTTGGCGACCATCGGCGCCCTGACTCAGGTGGCCTACCTCGCCGGCGCCATGCTCCTGGGTACGCTCGGCCACCGCCTGGGTACCGGCCGCCTGGCCCTGCTGACCGGCATCACCTCCAGCAGCCTGTTGCTGCTCATGTCACAGCTGCGCGATCCGCTGTTGATCACCCTGACCCTGACCTGCCTGGCCGCCAGTGCGGCGATCAGCTGGGGCTGCATCGTCGAGATCGTCAGCCGCTGCGCCCGCCCCGAGTCGCGCTCCACCTACCTCTCCTGCGCATCCAGCGGCACGGCCTGGGGCTATGCCCTCAACGGCCTGCTGATCCTCGTGGTGGTGCCGCTGCTCGGCTGGCAGGCCAGCTGGCAGGTGGCCGGGCTGTTCGGCCTGGTGGTGCTGGCCCTGACCTGGCACATGCTGCGCGACCTCAAGGCCGCCCCCGTCAGCCCGACTGCCGGCCTTGGCCCGGTCGACGCGGCGATCCCCACCTCCAAGCTGTTCGCCACCATCATCGGCGAGCGCACCGCGCTGTTCGCCTGCCTGATCTGCCTGCTGGTGGGCTTCACCACCATGCCCTTCTCCTACTGGCTCAACACCTACCTGGATGAGCTCAGCCTGCCGGCGGCACTGGGCGGCTATACCTGGGCGACGGTGGGGGGCACGGGCATGGTGGCCGGCTTCATCACCGGCAAGCTGGCCGATCGCCGCGGCCATGGCACCGCGCTGATGGTGATCTTCAGTGGCTTCGCCCTGGGCCTGCTGGCGTTTATCGCCGACCCGGGCAAGTTCGCCCTGGTCGCCGGCTTCGGCTATGGGCTGATGTACTTCCCGATGTGGGGCATCGTCGCCGGCTGGGTCAACCAGCACTACTCCTCGACCGCCACCATGCAGATCAGCGGCATCTGCATGGTCACCTTCGGCCTGGGCGGGACCCTGGGCAATCTGCTGGCCGGCTATATCCGCGAGACCACCGGCTCGCTGCACGACGTGTTCTACGTGCTGACCGCCGCATCCCTGCTGCTGGTGGCCCTGGCCATCGTCATCCTGCGCGGCAATCGCAAGGTGCTGCCGATCATCCCGCCGGCGGCTGGCGCCTGCTGACGCCCGCCCTGTCTCTGCCGCCCAGCGAAGGGGCGGCAGCCCGCCAGATACGGCTCAGGCAGCCGCGCCGCTGTGGAAGCGGAATTCCTTGTCCGGCGTGAGGATCGCCTCGCGCTCCACTTCGGCGAAGTACGCCACCCGCTCATCGATCGACTCGCCGGCATAGTCCCGGGCCATCTTCAGATAGCCCTGGTAGTGGCGCGCCTCGGACTTCAGCAGGGAGCGGTAGAACTGCCCCAGTTCCTCGTCCAGATGCGGCGCCAGGCGGAAGAAACGCTCGCAGGAGCGCGCCTCGATAAAGGCACCGACGATCAGGGTATCCACCAGCTTGTGCGGCTCGGAGGTGCGCACGTGCTTGTGCAGGCGCTGGGCATACAAGGCCGCGCTGACCGGCCGGTAGGCGATCCCGCGCCGCTGCATCAAGGCCGCCACCTGCTCGAAATGGCGCAACTCTTCGCGGGCCAGGCGCGACAGGTTGTATTGCAGATCGGCCTTCTCGATATAGCGAAAAAGCAGGGTCATGGCCGTCGACGCGGCCTTCTTCTCGCAGTTGGCGTGGTCGATCAGCATGATGTCCTGGTGCTGCAGGGCCTGGGCGATCCAGGCATCCGGCGTGGGACAGAGGAGAAAGGCTTCGATCTCGGGTAGCAGTTGCATAGGCTCACGATTGGGGTGGCGGCGCCGGCAGGCGGGCAAGGCCGGCCATTATACGAATGACACCGGGAACAGCCAGCCGCGGCGTTGATACCGGTCAAAAACACGAGGCGCCTGCACCATCTATAGTTGTCTGGCCGCAGCAACCATTTCGCAGGGAGACGTACATGCAAGCCATTCGCAGCATTCTGGTGGTGATGGAGCCGGAGCAACCAGAAGGACTGGCCCTCAAGCGGGCCAAATTGATCGCCGGCGTAACCCGGTGCCAGCTGCACCTGCTGGTCTGCGACAAGAAGCATGACCATTCGACCTACCTGCACGACCTGAGCAGCACGCTGCAGCAGGAAGGCTTCAGCGTCTCCGGCCAGCAGGCCTGGCACGAGAATCCGCACCAGACCGTGATCGCCGTGCAACAGGCCGAAAGCTGCAGCCTGGTGATCAAGCAGCACTTTCCCGACAACCCGCTGAAGAAGGCCCTGCTCACCCCGGACGACTGGAAACTGCTGCGCTACTGCCCGGCTCCGGTGCTGATGGTCAAGAGCGACAAACCCTGGGCCGGCGGCATCGTCCTGGCCTGCGTCGATGTCGGCAATGCCGACGCCGAGCACCGCACCCTGCACGCCAGCATCATCAGCCACGGCCATGACATCGCCGCCCTGGCCAAGGCCAACCTGCATGTGATCAGCGCCCACCCGGCGCCGATGCTGTCGGCCGCCGACCCGACCTTCCAGCTCAAGGAGACCATCGAGGCGCGCTACCGCGAAGAGTGCAAGGCGTTCCAGGCCGAGTACCAGATTGCCGACGACTGCCTGCACATCGCTGAAGGGCCGGCCGACGCCCTGATCCCGCAGACCGCACGCAAGCTCGGCGCGGTGGTCACGGTGATCGGCACGGTCGCCCGCACCGGCCTGTCCGGCGCGCTGATCGGCAACACCGCCGAGGTGGTTCTCGACTCGCTGGAAAGCGACATCCTGGTGCTCAAGCCCGCGGACATCATCGCCCACCTGGAAGAGCTGGTCGGCCAACGCTGAAAGCGTGCGACGCTGCCGCCTGCGGGCGGCAGGCCATTTGCGGCGGCCAGGCGCCGCTCCGACCGCGCATCCCTGCCCCGACTGCAACTGACATACGGCCTGGCGAAGGCTGTCTTTAGCGGCCATGCTGCTATGGCTGCGCAGCCGATCAGCGGCACCGCAAGACCCTCCACGCATCCCGAGACAGACCCAGATCGCCGCTGCGCGGCCTCACGGTTCAACGCCTAGGGAGATAGCCATGCAAAGCATTCACCGAATTCTGGTCGTGCTTAATCCGGTGCACTCCGACAGCCTCGCGCTCAGGCGAGCCAAGCACATCGCCCGCGGCATCAGCGCCCACCTGCACCTGCTGCTCTGCGACCAGCGGCAGGACCATGGGGCGCTGCTCGGCAGCCTGAATGCCCAGCTCAGTGGCGAAGGTTTCAGCGTCACCACGCAACAGGCGCGCTGTGACCACCTGCACCCGACGGGCGCCATCCTCGCCGCGCAGCAGGCCAACGCCTGCGACCTGGTGGTCAAGCAGCACTACCCGGACAACCCGCTGACCAGATCGATCATGCCGCCCGAGGACTGGCGCTTGCTGCGCGACTGCCCCGTACCGGTGCTGATGACCAAGACCGAACGCTCCTGGGAGGGCGGCCTGGTCCTGGCGGCCATGGACGTCGACAATCACGAAGGCGATCACCTGGACCTGCAAGGCAGCATCATCGGCCATGCGGTGGACCTGGCCGCCCTGCTCCACGGCACGCTGCACGCCGTCACCGCCTATTCCAGCGGTTTCGACCTGGCCGCCGATCCCTGCGCCCCCCAGCTCGACGGCAAGGCGGCGCAGTGCTGGGAAGGCAGCCGCTGGTTCCAGGAGGAGTACGGCCTGCGTGACCACCAGCTGCACCTGGCCGAAGGCTCGGCGAGAACGGTGATCGCGCAGTACGCCCACGAGCTGGAAGCGGCCATTACGGTCATCGGCACGGTGGCACGCAAGGGACTGGCCGGGGTGATCATCGGCAACACGGCGGAAGCCGTGCTGGATCGGGTCGACAGCGACGTACTGGTGCTCAAGCCCCACGATGCGGACGTGCACCTGCTCGAACCCCTGGCGGAGCAAGCGAATCCGCCGCACGTGCGGCAGGCCGGCTCCCGCTAGGAGGGACAGCCGAAGGCCCGCGACTACTGGCCCTCGCGCAGGAACCGGGGGGCGATATAACGGCCGTAGTGCGCCTCGGACAACAGGAAGAACTCGCGGTCGATGGCGTCACGCAACTCGGGCAGGGCCCAGTCGCGAAACTCCGGCAACAGCGCGATGCCGTAGGCGTCGAGTTGGTTGATCACCCGTGCGCCACGGGCGATCAGCTGGTACGCCCAGCAGTAGGGCGACTGCTGCGCCACGAAGCGGATCTGGCGCTGTTCCAGTTGCGTGCGCAGACGCCCCTCATCGAAGACCTCCAGCTTGGCCACCATCACCTGCTCCAGCAGCAGTTCCAGGCGCCGCCAGACCGCCTGTTTTTCCTCCTCGCTGTAGCCGTTCCACTGGATCACTTCGTGGTGGAATCGCTTGCACCCGCGGCACACCAGGTCGCCGTAGACGGTCGAACACAGGCCTACACAGGGGGTCTTGATGCGTTGATTGGACATGGCGAGAACAGCGTCGAAGGCGAAACGGCCTGGCATCTTAGCCCTTTGTCCAAGCCAGATCATCCCCACCCGGCCGACGGCAATCGCTTAACTTTGCCCGCGCTTTGCAGTAGTATCGGCGCGCCTTTTATAGGCGCTAATGTCCGTTGGAAGCTGTTTTCAAAGCGTCACGAGCACAGTCGATCCTGCAGGTACGATGTTGGCGCCGGCTCTTGAACCCCCCTTCAAGCGTCTGCGCCAGCCCTCATCTACCCCGTCCTGCCGGCGTAAAACTTTGAAAGCAGCTTCTGGAAGAAATCCCTGAAATCTCGGCCGAGCGGCTCAAAAAGCCACGAAGCGCTTGATTCGGAGTTTTCTGGATACGCGTCCCGGACAACCCTTTGGGACCACTGATGAGGGTAATAACTGTGCTTGAAGCCTATCGCAAACACGTAGCAGAGCGTGCCGCTCAGGGTATCGTGCCCCAGCCGCTGAACGCCGAACAAACCGCAGGCCTGGTCGAGCTGCTGAAAAACCCGCCGGCTGGCGAAGAAGAATTCCTCGTTGACCTGATCACCAACCGCGTGCCGCCAGGCGTCGACGAAGCCGCCTACGTCAAGGCCGGGTTCCTCTCTGCCGTGGCCAAGGGCGAAGCCGCTTCTCCACTGATCAACAAGCAGCGCGCCGTCGAGCTGCTCGGCACCATGCAGGGCGGCTACAACATCGCCACCATGGTCGAGCTGCTGGATGACGCCGAGCTGGCCAGCGTCGCCGCCGAGCAACTGAAGCACACCCTGCTGATGTTCGACGCCTTCCACGACGTCGCCGAGAAAGCCAAGGCTGGCAACGTCCACGCCAAGGCCGTGCTGCAGTCCTGGGCCGATGGCGAGTGGTTCACCAAGCGCCCGGCGATCGCCGAGAAGTACAGCCTGGCGGTATTCAAGGTGCCCGGCGAAACCAACACCGACGACCTGTCCCCGGCGCCCGACGCCTGGTCGCGTCCGGACATCCCGCTGCACGCCCTGGCCATGTTGAAGATGGCCCGCGACGGCATCGTGCCCGAGCAGCAAGGCGCCATCGGCCCGCTCAAGCAGATCGAAGAAGTCAAAGCCAAGGGCTTCCCGGTCGCCTACGTCGGCGACGTGGTCGGCACCGGTTCCTCGCGCAAGTCCGCCACCAACTCGGTGCTGTGGTTCTTCGGCGACGACATCCCCTTTGTTCCGAACAAGCGCGCCGGTGGCTTCTGCTTCGGCTCCAAGATCGCCCCGATCTTCTACAACACCATGGAAGACGCCGGCGCCCTGCCGATCGAGTTCGACGTGTCGAACCTCAACATGGGCGACGTGATCGACGTCTACCCCTACGCCGGCAAGGTGTGCAAGCACGGCACTGAAGAAGTCATCACCACCTTCGAACTGAAGACCCCGGTGCTGCTCGATGAAGTCCGCGCCGGCGGCCGTATCCCGCTGATCATCGGCCGCGGCCTGACCGAGAAGGCCCGCGCCGAACTGGGTCTGGGCAGCTCCGACCTGTTCAAGAAGCCGGAACAGCCGGCCGACAGCGGCAAGGGCTTCACCCTGGCGCAGAAGATGGTCGGCAAGGCCTGCGGCGTGACCGGCGTGCGTCCGGGCACCTACTGCGAGCCGAAGATGACCACCGTCGGCTCCCAGGACACCACTGGCCCGATGACCCGCGACGAGCTGAAGGACCTGGCCTGCCTGGGCTTCTCCGCCGACCTGGTGATGCAGTCCTTCTGCCACACCGCGGCCTACCCGAAGCCGATCGACGTCACCACCCACCACACCCTGCCGGATTTCATCCGCACCCGTGGCGGCGTGTCCCTGCGTCCGGGCGACGGCATCATCCACAGCTGGCTGAACCGCATGCTGCTGCCGGATACCGTCGGCACCGGTGGTGACTCGCACACCCGCTTCCCGATGGGCATCAGCTTCCCGGCCGGTTCCGGCCTGGTGGCCTTCGCCGCCGCCACCGGCGTCATGCCGCTGGACATGCCGGAATCCATCCTGGTGCGTTTCAAGGGCAAGATGCAGCCCGGGATCACCCTGCGTGACCTGGTCCATGCGATCCCCTACTACGCCATCCAGAAGGGCCTGCTGACCGTCGAGAAGAAGGGCAAGAAGAACGCCTTCTCCGGCCGCATCCTGGAGATCGAAGGCCTCGACGAGCTGACCGTCGAGCAGGCGTTCGAGCTGTCCGACGCCTCCGCCGAGCGTTCGGCCGCCGGTTGCACCATCAAGCTGCCGGAAAAGGCCATCGCCGAGTACCTGAAGTCGAACATCACCCTGCTGCGCTGGATGATCGGCGAAGGCTACGGCGATGCCCGCACCCTGGAGCGCCGCGCCCAGGCGATGGAAGCCTGGCTGGCCAAGCCGGAGCTGATGAGCGCCGATGCCGACGCCGAATACGCCGAAGTCATCGAGATCGACCTCAACGAGCTGAAGGAGCCGGTGCTCTGCGCACCGAACGATCCGGACGACGCCCGTCTGCTGTCCACCGTGGCCGGCGACAAGATCGACGAGGTATTCATCGGTTCGTGCATGACCAACATCGGTCACTTCCGCGCTGCCGGCAAGCTGCTGGACAAGGTCAAGGGCGGCATTCCGACCCGTCTGTGGCTGTCGCCGCCGACCAAGATGGATGCCCACCAGCTGACCGAGGAAGGCTACTACGGCATCTACGGCAAGGCCGGTGCGCGCATGGAAATGCCGGGCTGCTCGCTGTGCATGGGTAACCAGGCACGGGTCGCCGCCAACTCCACCGTGGTCTCGACCTCGACCCGTAACTTCCCCAACCGTCTGGGCGATGGCGCCAACGTGTACCTGGCCTCTGCCGAACTGGCAGCGGTCGCCGCGATCATCGGCAAGCTGCCGACCGTCGAGGAGTACATGGTCTACGCCAAGGACATCGACAGCATGGCTGCCGACGTCTACCGCTACCTGAGCTTCGACCAGATCGCCGAGTTCCGCGAAGCCGCTGCCAACGCCCAAATTCCGGTCGTTCAAGCCTAAGCGTTACCCGCGTCGAAAAAGCCCCGCCCCGTGCGGGGCTTTTTTATGCCTGGCGTTCGCCATCCGTGGCATATCGCTTGCTTATGGATACTCAACAGGATCGCAATCGATCCGCACGCGCCCCCTGCCCCCGACGGTGATGGGACCGGCGACCTTTGAAGTTGAGCAAGGAAAAGGTGCAATGAGCGAGCAAGATATTCCCCGCAGCGACGCGCTGGCCTGGGTCAACGGCAGCGACGCACCGGAGAAGAGCGCCCTGGAGATCGGCTTCATGGCCCTGACCGACTCGGCCTCGCTGATCGTCGCCGCGACCCAGGGCTTCGCCCAGCCCTACGGCCTGACGCTGAACCTGCAGCGCCAGGCGTCCTGGGCCACCCTGCGCGACAAGCTGCTCAGCGGCGAACTGGACGCCGCCCAGGGCCTGTACGGCCTGCTCTATGCGGTGCACCTGGGCATCGGCGGCACGCCGCCGGTGGACATGGCCGTACTCATGGGCCTGTCGCAGAACGGCCAGAGCATCAACCTGTCCCAGCCCCTGCAGGAAGCCGGGGTGACCAATGCTGAGGCGCTGCGCGCACGCGTGCGCCAAAACAGTGCAAAGCTTACCCTGGCGCAGACCTTCCCCACCGGCACCCACGCCCTGTGGCTCTATTACTGGCTGGCCAGCCAGGGCATCCATCCCCTGGACGACGTGAATACCGTCGTCGTACCGCCTTCGCAGATGGTCGCCCACCTGCAGGCCGGACGCATCGACGGCTTCTGCGCCGGCGAGCCCTGGGGCGCCCAGGCGATTGCCGAAAGAAAGGGCTTCACCCTGGCCACCAGCCAGTCGATCTGGCCGGATCATCCGGAAAAGGTCCTGGGCTGCACCCAGGCGTTCGTCAGCGCCTACCCGAACACGGCCCGCGCCCTGGTGATGGCGGTGCTGGAGGCCAGCCGCTTCATCGATCAGAGCGAGGAGAACAAGCGCAGCACCGCGCATCTGCTCAGCGCCGGCGAGTACCTCGACGCGCCGCTGAACGCCATCCTGCCGCGCTTTCTCGGCCAGTACGAGGACGGCAACGGCCACGCCTGGCTGGATGCCCATCCGCTGCGCTTCTTCGACGAGGGCAAGGTGAACATGCCCTACCTGTCCGACGGCCTGTGGTTCATGACCCAGTTCCGCCGCTGGGGCCTGCTGCGCGAAGACCCGGACTACTTCGCGGTGGCGCGCCGGGTCCAGCAGCTTAAGCTTTATCATGAGGCTGCCGAGGCGCTGGGTATCGCGCTGCCGGCATCGCCCCTGCGCAGCGCCACGCTGCTCGATGGCAAGCCCTGGGATGGCGCCGACCCCGCCGGCTATGCCCGCAGCTTCGCCCTGCACGCCCTGGCCGACGTCCGCCAGGCCTCAGCCCTCTGACCCCTGGAAACCGATACCACCATGCTGCGCATCCTCCTGATCAACGACACGCCGAAAAAGGTTGGCCGACTGCGGGCCGCCCTGATCGAGGCCGGCTTCGAGGTGGTCGACGAATCCGGCCTGACCATCGACCTGCCCGGGCGCGTCGAGGCGATCCGCCCGGACGTCATCCTGATCGACAGTGAATCCCCCGGCCGTGACGTCATGGAACAGGTGGTCCTGGTCAGCCGTGACCAGCCTCGGCCCATCGTCATGTTCACCGACGAGCACGACCCCAAGGTCATGCGCCAGGCCATCCAGTCGGGGGTCAGCGCCTACATCGTCGAAGGCATCCATGCCGAGCGCCTGCAGCCGATTCTCGATGTAGCCATGGCCCGCTTCGAGAGCGACCAGGCCCTGCGCGCCCAGCTGCAGGCACGCGACGCGCAACTGGCCGAGCGCAAGCGCATCGAGCTGGCCAAGGGCCTGCTGATGAAGATGAAGAGCTGCAACGAGGAAGAGGCCTACACCCTCATGCGCCGCCAGGCCATGAGCCGTCAGCAGAAGCTGATCCAGGTCGCCGAGCAGATCATCGCCATGCACGACATGCTCGGCGGCTGAGGCTCACGCAGGCGCCCGCCCTCGTCTGCGCGCAACTGTACTGCCAGAAAAGCCACTGTGCTCCCTGCTTCGAGCCACGCCGGGCGAGCTGTACGGCCATCTCGGGGCCGGGTTGTGCCTGCTGCGCCGCCGCGGGCCTGGCTATGCTGATGGCCCTGCACAGTTCTCGACGACGAGGCCCGTATGACCAGTACCCTTGACGAGCGCCAACTCCTGGCCGAGGCGGACCGCCGCGCCCTCGACTACTTCGACGGCATTCCAGGCCGCCCGGCCTTTCCCGGGCCGGCTGCCATCGCCGACCTGAAAGCCCTCGATCAGGCGCCCCCGAGCGAGGCATCGAGGCCGCCGAGGTGCTGCGACGCCTGGATGAGATCGGCTCGCCGGCCACCGTCGCCTCCAACGGCCCGCGCTATTTCGGCTTCGTCATCGGCGCCACCCTGCCCGCCGCCGCAGCGGCTGAGCGCATGGTGCTGGCCTGGGACCAGTGCGCCTCATCGTTCGACAACTCGCCGGCGGCCGATACCCTGGAACGCATCGCCGGCCGCTGGGTCTGCGAGCTGCTCGGTCTGCCGAGGGAAAGCGCCGTGGGCTTCGGCACCAGCGCCACCGCCTGCACCCTGGCCTGCCTGTCCGCCGCGCGGCGCCAGCTCCTGGCCCGCCAGGGCTGGGACTTCGACGGCGACGGCCTGGTCGGTGCCCCGGAAGTGCGCGTGGTGGTCTCCGCCAGCTGCCACATCACCGTGAAGAAGGCCCTGCGCATCCTCGGTTTCGGCATGAACCGGCTGATCGTCGCGCCGACCGACGCCCATGGCCGCGTCGATCCGCAGCAGCTGCCGCCCCTGGATGAGCTGACCATCCTCTGTCTGCAGGCCGGCGAGGTGAACACCGGCGAGTTCGACCCCTTCGCCGAGCTGATCCCCAAGGCCAAGGCGGCCGGGGCCTGGGTGCACATCGACGGCGCCTTCGGCCTCTGGGCCCGCGCCTCCTCCTCGGCCGAACTGGCCACCGGGGTCGAGCTGGCCGACAGCTGGACCACCGACGGCCACAAGTGGCTGAACACTCCCTACGACAGCGCCATGGCCATCTGCCGCGACGCCGACGCCCTCGCCAGCGCGATGAACAGCGATGCGGCCTACGCCACGGCGTCACGGGATGCGCAGAAGAACCTCACCCTGGAGTTCTCCCGCCGCGCCCGCGGCGTGGCGGTCTGGGCTGCGCTCGCCAGCCTCGGCCGCGACGGCCTGCGCGAAATGCTCGACCGGCATATCCGCCAGGCCGGCCACCTGGCCGCGAGCCTGCGCGCCCTGGGCTATCAGGTGCTCAACCGGGCGGTGCTCAACCAGGTGCTGGTGCGCGCCGACAGCGATGAGCAGACCGTGGCCATTCGCCAGGCGGCGCAGGCCTCCGGTCAGGTGTGGTTCGGCCCGACGATCTGGCAGGGACGCCCGGCCTTTCGCCTCAGCCTGTCCTCCTGGCGCACCCGCGATGCCGACATCCAGGTGCTGATCGAACTGCTGGGCGAGCTCAAGCGCAACACCCCGGCCTGAGCACGGCATCCCGACAAGCCTCTCGACAAACCCCAGGCGCTGCGCTTATCGTCGCCGCCTGGCCAGCGCACTGGCCAACGTCGCTCGGACGGTTCCGGGCGCTTACGTTTTCGAGGACAGCATGGCTGATCAAGCTTCGCGCCGCTTTGCGCGCATCGATCGACTCCCCCCCTACGTTTTCAACATCACCGCCGAACTGAAGATGGCCGCCCGCCGCCGTGGCGAGGACATCATCGACTTCAGCATGGGCAATCCGGACGGCCCCACGCCGCCGCACATCGTCGAGAAGCTCTGCACCGTCGCCCAGCGCGAGGACACCCACGGCTACTCCACCTCGCGCGGCATCCCGCGCCTGCGCCGCGCCATCTCGCGCTGGTACCAGGAGCGCTACGCGGTGGACATCGACCCGGACAGCGAAGCCATCGTCACCATCGGTTCCAAGGAAGGCCTGGCCCACCTGATGCTGGCCACCCTGGACCATGGCGACACAGTGCTGGTGCCCAACCCCAGCTACCCCATCCATATCTATGGCGCGGTGATCGCCGGCGCCCAGGTGCGCTCGGTGCCCCTGGTGCCCGGGGTGGACTTCTTCGCCGAACTGGAACGGGCCATCCGCGAGTCGATCCCCAAGCCGAAGATGATGATCCTGGGCTTCCCCTCCAACCCCACCGCACAGTGCGTGGAGCTGGACTTCTTCGAGCGCGTGGTGGCCCTGGCCAAGCAGTATGACGTACTGGTGATCCACGACCTGGCCTATGCCGACATCGTCTACGACGGCTGGAAGGCGCCGTCGATCATGCAGGTGCCGGGCGCCAAGGACATCGCCGTGGAGTTCTTCACCCTGTCCAAGAGCTACAACATGGCCGGCTGGCGCATCGGCTTCATGGTCGGCAACGCCGAGCTGGTGAACGCCCTGGCGCGGATCAAGAGCTACCACGACTACGGCACCTTCACCCCGCTGCAGGTCGCCGCCATCGCCGCCCTGGAAGGCGACCAGCAATGCGTGCGCGATATCGCCGAGCAGTACCGCCAGCGCCGCAACCTGCTGGTCAAGGGCCTGCACGAGATTGGCTGGATGGTGCAGAACCCCAAGGCCTCGATGTATGTCTGGGCGAAGATTCCCGAGCAGTACGCGGCGCTCGGTTCGCTGGAGTTCGCCAAGAAGCTGCTGCTTGAGGCCAAGGTCTGCGTCTCTCCAGGCCTGGGCTTCGGCGACTACGGCGACGACCATGTGCGCTTCGCCCTGATCGAGAACCAGGACCGCATCCGCCAGGCGCTGCGCGGCATCAAGGCGATGTTCCGTGCCGACGGCCTGCTGCCGGCCGCGCCGGCCAAGCCCCGCAAGGCGCCAGAGGCCTGATGCCTTGAACCGTCGCGCGCGGTAGCCAGGCCGCCGCGCGCAACGGTCCCCTCATCCCGAATAGTCCAGCACCGTCCACACCCGGCTCAGGCCCTCGCCGATCACACAGCCGGACTCGCCCAAGCGTTTGTTGTCGTGCAGCGACATCAGGCTGGTCACGCCATCCGCGGCATCGCGCCGCTCGCTCAACCATTGCAGGCGCCCGCAGTTCGGCGTCTCGATCACGTAGCTGGCGGCCACCGGCGCGTGCTCGCTGGGCAACCTGATCGCATCGACCACCGTGCCGCGCTCCTCGCTGCGCTTGCCATCGGACACCAGCACCGCCCAGGCCTGGCCGTTCTCGATCACCAGGTAGCTGCCATTGGCCCTGGGTTGCTCGATCTGCGGCTGAGCGCAGCCGCTCAGCAGGACCAACAGCACAATCGTCATCAAGGTCTGTTGCATTGCTACTTGCTCCTCTGCAGTGCACCGCAATCCGGCTAGGGCGGACCAGGCGAATGAGTGAGTTCAGGAAGACACGGTCTTACTATTGCCCAATACTGGTTATATGTACAGTGTTTTTCCAGTAGACTGTTTTCCGTCATCGGTCAGCCCTCGACTGCCTCATGGGCCGGCCAATTCAGTGCATCAATCAGGAGCAAAGCGATGCTGGACGTACTGCAACTGAAACACACGGTGAACCGCATGCCGCTGGAGCGGGTTCGCGCGACGGTCGAGGAACTGCAACTCGAAGGCCTGGTCACCGAGGGCAAAACACCCTTCAACCGCGTGCACTTCAATACCTGCTTCGCCGAGATCGAGGCCCTGCTGCAGCGCGCCGGCTACCACAGGCAGCTGGACGTGGTCGGCTATCAGGGCCTGGCCTACGCCATGTTCGACCCGGCGCGCTGGGACGCGGTGGACGTGCTGAGGTGGCTCAAGGAGTTCGTCGAGGAGGCCCGGGCGCAGCCGGCCGTGCGCTAACCCGGCGGCGCCTGCGAAACCGACCCAAAAGCGCTCAGGACATGGCCACGACGCACAGCGATGGCCCAGTAACAGGGCCGCAGGCGCGGCCCCTGGCGGGCCGGCGAGCCCCTCGCTGCGTGCTCTGCAGCCGCCGAAGCAACCCGCAATATCTCCATAAGCCACTGTTTTGGAAGATTTTTATCTCCAGCCCCGAACTTCCGGCGAGGCACCGCGCGCGGGCTCGCAAGGGTCGCCTCGGGAAAGCTGGCAAGCCCCTTGCAATTACCTCCTCAGCAAACGTCTTCGGATCGCCAACGGCGGTGATCGAGACGAATAGACAAAGACGTCTCAGGCATCCAGTTCTCCGGAACCGGCTTGTCCGTGACGTCTTTTTTCGTTTTCGAGACCAGAGGAACCACCATGCGTACATTCACCGCTCGCCGCTCCCTGCTGAAAAAGACCCTCGCTGGCCTGGGCTGCGCCGCCGCCATCTTGCTGTCGCCCCTGAGCCTGCAGATCGCCCAGGCGGCCGATCCGGAAAAGGACGAGCTCAAGCTCGGTTTCATCAAGCTGACCGACATGGCGCCCCTGGCCATCGCCTATGAGAAGGGCTACTTCGAAGACGAGGGGCTCTACGTCACCCTCGAAGCCCAGGCCAACTGGAAGGTACTGCTGGACCGGGTGATCACCGGCGAACTGGACGGCGCGCACATGCTCGCCGGCCAGCCCCTGGGGGCGACGATCGGCTTCGGCACCAAGGCCGAGGTGGTCACCGCCTTCTCCATGGACCTCAATGGCAATGGCATCACCGTGTCCAACGAGGTGTGGCAGGAGATGAAGAAGCATGTGCCGATGGAGAACGGCAAGCCGGTGCACCCGATCAAGGCCGACGCCCTCAAGCCGGTGATCGAGCAGTACAAGGCCCAGGGCAAGCCCTTCAACCTGGGCATGGTGTTCCCGGTCTCGACCCACAACTATGAGCTGCGCTACTGGCTGGCCGCCGGCGGCATCAACCCCGGTTACTACGCGCCGGCCAAGGGCGACATCGCCGGCACCATCAACGCCGACGCCCTGCTCTCGGTCACCCCACCGCCGCAGATGCCGGCGACCATGGAGGCCGGCACCATCGACGGCTACTGCGTCGGCGAGCCGTGGAACCAGCAGGCGGTGTTCAAGGGCATCGGCGTGCCAGTGATCACCGACTACGAGATCTGGAAGAACAACCCGGAGAAGGTCTTCGGCGTATCCAAGGCCTGGGCCGAGGCCAACCCGGAAACCCACAAGCGCCTGGTCAAGGCCTTGATCCGCGCCGCCATGTGGCTTGACGAGAACGACAACGCCAACCGCGCCGAGGCCGTGCAGATCCTCTCGCGTCCCGAGTACGTCGGCGCCGACGCCAAGGTGATCGCCAACTCCATGACCGGCACCTTCGAGTACGAGAAGGGCGACAAACGCGAAGTGCCTGACTTCAACGTGTTCTTCCGCTACCACGCCACCTACCCCTACTACTCCGACGCCATCTGGTACCTGACCCAGATGCGCCGCTGGGGCCAGATCGGCGAGGCCAAGCCGGACAGCTGGTACCTGGACGTGGCCAAGCAGGTCTACCTGCCGGAGATCTACCGCAGCGCCGCCGCCGAACTGGTGGAAGAAGGCATGGCCAAGGCCGACGACTTCCCAAGCGCAGCGGAAGAGGGTTTCCGGGCGCCGAGCAACGAGTTTATCGACGGCCTGACCTACGACGGACGCCAGCCGAACGCCTACATCAACCAGTTCAGCATTGGCCTGAAGGCCGACTCCGCGCTGTAAGCCAGCCATAGCCCAGGGAGCCGGCCCCTCCGGCTCTCCCCCTGCTTCGAGGACCAGACGATGAGCAACCCCGCCGTCGCCCAACCCATACGGGAAACCCTGAAGTCGGCGCGCAGCGCCGCCTTCAAGCGCTGGCTGCCGAGCGTGCTGATGCCGCTGATCGGCGTGCTGGCCTTCCTGCTGTTCTGGCAGCTCGCCGCCGGCAGCATCGACACCAGCCTGGGCAAGTTCCCCGGGCCGACCCAGGTCGCCAGCCAGTTCGGCGCCCTGGTCAACGAGCACCAGCGCGAGCTGGACAAGGCCGACGCCTTCTACGCCCGCCAGGAGGCGCGCAACGCCGCCAAGCTGGCGAACAATCCCGACGCCGAGGTGAAGATTCGCCCCTATACCGGCAAGCCGACCTTCTTCAAGCAGATCTTCACCAGCCTCTACACGGTACTCACCGGCTTCGTCATCGCCTCCCTGCTGGCCATTCCACTGGGTATCGTCTGCGGCCTGAGCAAGCCGATCTACAACGCGGTCAACCCGCTGATCCAGGTGTTCAAGCCGGTCTCGCCGCTGGCCTGGCTGCCGCTGGTGACCATGGTGGTCAGCGCCGTGTACACCAGCAGCGACCCGATGATGGCCAAGTCCTTCGTCACCTCGGCGATCACCGTGGCGCTGTGCTGCCTGTGGCCGACTGTAATCAGCACCACGGTAGGCGTGGCCAACCTCGACCAGGACCTGCGCAACGTCAGCCGCGTGCTCAGCCTGTCGCCGCTGTCCCACGTGCGGCGCATCGTCCTGCCCGCCGCCGTGCCGATGATCTTCACCGGCCTGCGCCTGTCGCTGGCCACCGGCTGGATGGTGCTGATCGCCGCCGAGATGCTGGCGCAGAACCCCGGCCTGGGCAAATTCATCTGGGACGAGTTCCAGAACGGCAGCTCCAATTCCCTGGGGCGGATCATGGTCGCGGTGATCGTCATCGGCCTGATCGGCTTCGTCCTCGACCGCCTCATGCTCCTGCTCCAGCGCCGTGTCAGCTGGGACAAGCACGCCGACCTGCGCTAACCGCCCCTTTTCAGGAGTCCGCCATGAACACTGCCCATCTCGAGCTGACCGGCGTCGGCATCAGCTTCCCCACCGACAAGGGCCTGTACTGCGCCCTGCAGAACGTCAACCTGAAGATCGCCAAGGGCGAGTTCGTCTCGCTGATCGGCCACTCCGGCTGCGGCAAGTCGACCGTGCTGAACATCGTCGCCGGCCTCTACCAGGCCAGCACCGGCGGGGTGATCCTCGACGGGCGCGAGGTCGACTCGCCCG
The DNA here is from genome assembly GCF_013388395.1 of Pseudomonas sp. LPB0260. Lineage (NCBI taxonomy): Bacteria > Pseudomonadati > Pseudomonadota > Gammaproteobacteria > Pseudomonadales > Pseudomonadaceae > Pseudomonas > Pseudomonas sp. LPB0260. The sequence goes on from NZ_CP058247.1 coordinate 3,881,791, forward strand.
GCCCCGAGCGCGCCGTGGTGTTCCAGAACCACAGCCTGCTGCCCTGGTTGAGCTGCTACCAGAACATCGAGCTGGCCGTGCGCCAGGTGTTCCAGGGGCACAAGAGCAAGGCGCAGATGCGCGAGTGGATCGAGCACAACCTGGCGCTGGTGCACATGAACCACGCCCGCGACAAGCGCCCCAGCGAGATCTCCGGCGGCATGAAGCAGCGCATCGGCATCGCCCGTGCCCTGGCCATGCAGCCCAAGGTGCTGCTGATGGACGAGCCGTTCGGCGCCCTCGACGCCCTGACCCGCGCCCACCTGCAGGATTCGCTGATGGAGATCCACGCCGAGCTCGGCAACACGGTGATCATGATCACCCACGACGTCGACGAGGCGGTGCTGCTGTCCGACCGCATCGTGATGATGAGCAACGGCCCGGCGGCGACCATCGGCGACATCCTCGAGGTCAAGCTGGCGCGCCCGCGCGAACGCATGGCCCTGGCCCACGATGCGCGCTACCACGACTACCGCGCGGCGGTGCTGGAGTTCCTCTACCAGAAGCAGCAGCGCCCGGCGGCCTGAACCGGGCACCGCCGTGGCCGGGCGCGCGCGTATAATGCCGCCGCGCGCCCGAGCGGCGTGAACTCCAGCCGCAACGAGATCCCGCCATGGCCCGCCTGAAACTTGAGTTCCCCGAAGACCAGTACTGCTACAGCACCCACCTCACCGTGCGGGTCACCGACATCAATGCCGCCAACCACCTGGGCAACGACTCGATGATCTCGATGATCTCCGAGGCGCGGGCGCGCTTTCTGTTCGAGTTCGGCGTGGAGGAAACCCGCGAGGACGGCGTCGGCATCATCGTCACCGACCTGGCCACCACCTACCGCGCCGAAGCCCATGCCCGCGACCAGTTGCTGTTCGAGGTCGGGGTGATGGACTTCAACCGCTACGGCGGCGATATCACCTTCCGCATCAGCCGCCCGCTCGATGGCAGCCTGGTGGCGATGGCCAAGTCGGGCTTCGTGTTCTTCGACTACAGGCGCGGCCAGGTGGTGCAGATGCCGGCGACCTTCAGCGACCTGTTTCCCCAGGTCAACTGGCTGGACTGAGCGCCTGCGCTATACCTAGGGACAGCGCCGCTCGATGGCGCCCGCAGTCCGAGGTTCGCCATGTCCGCCAAACGCCGCTTTGCCTTGAACAGCCTGCTCGCCAGCCTGCTTGTCTGCAGCCCCTGTGCATTCGCCGATGAGGCGCAGCTCGAGCGCGGCCGCTACCTGGTCAACATCGGCGGCTGCAACGACTGTCACACCGCCGGCTACCTGATGGCCCCCGGCTCCATCCCCGAGAGCGAGTGGCTCAAGGGCGATCGCCTCGGCTGGAGCGGCCCCTGGGGCACCACCTACCCGAGCAATCTGCGCCTGTTGCTGCCGTACCTGAGTGAAAGCCAGTGGCTGACCCTGGCGCGCAACGCCAACTACCGCCCGCCGATGCCCAACGACAAGCTGCACATCATGACCGACGAGGACCTGCTGGCCATCTACCGGCTGGTCAAACACCTCGGCCCGGCCGGCGAGCCGGCACCGGCCGCGCTGCCGCCCGGGCAGACGCCGCCCGCCCCGGTCGTCCTCTTCCCGACACCACCGGCGGATTGAGCGGTCACCCCAACACCGCCCAGCAACGCCCCGTCTCGGCGCATGATCGGCAACCGCGCCCCATTTTGACTCGCCCGCACGCGCCTGCTGGGCAGGCCCACCCCCGATTCCGCGCGATTCGAAGGGTTGGCGCAGCTTTTGCTACTACCCCTCACAGGTAGCCAATGGCGGCTGCCCATGAACGACAAAGACGTCGCCTGCCCCTGCGCTGACCAGCGCCAGGGGCAGGCGACGTTTTTCGTTTCCGCCCCAGCGTTTGGGGATGGCGATGCCCCTGTGATCCAGGGGCCTTGCGGGCAACTCTCTCAACCCAGCTGTGGCTTCGGCCGCAGGGTGCGGCGCCACAAGTGCCGCGCCTCCCCGGCGGGCTGCGGCCACCGTGTCCACGACCACGGTCTGTCGCGCCCCGACCGGGACCCTTTCTTGCCGATGAGGTGTTCGAATGAATACGAGTTTCTGGAAAGCCGGTCACGCCCCCACGCTGTTCGCCGCCTTTCTCTATTTCGACCTGAGCTTCATGGTCTGGTACCTGCTCGGTCCATTGGCCGTGCAGATCGCCACCGATCTCGAGCTGACCGCCCAGCAGCGTGGCCTGATGGTCGCCACGCCGATTCTCGCCGGCGCGGTGCTGCGCATCGTCATGGGGTTCCTCGCCGACCGCCTGTCGCCCAAGAGCGCCGGGCTGATCGGCCAGGTGGTGGTCATCTGCTCGCTGTTCGCCGCCTGGCAGATCGGCATCCAGACCTACGAGCACGCCCTGCTGCTCGGCCTGTTCCTCGGCTTCGCCGGCGCGGCCTTCGCCGTCGCCCTGCCCCTGGCCTCGCAGTGGTACCCGCCGCAGCACCAGGGCAAGGCCATGGGCATCGCCGGCGCCGGCAACTCCGGCACTGTGCTGGCGGCACTGTTCGCCCCGGGCCTGGCCGCGCTGTTCGGCTGGCAGAACGTCTTCGGCTGGGCGCTGATCCCGCTGCTGATCACCCTGGTGGTGTTCGCCCTGGTGGCCAAGAACGCCCCGGAGCGGCCCAAGCCCAAGGCCCTGGCCGACTATCTCAAGGCCCTCGGCGACCGCGACAGCTGGTGGTTCATGTTCTTCTACAGCGTCACCTTCGGCGGCTTCATCGGCCTGGCCAGCGCCCTGCCCGGCTACTTCAACGACCAGTACGGCCTGGACCCGGTCACCGCCGGCTACTACACCGCCGCCTGCGTCTGCGCCGGCAGCCTGCTGCGCCCCCTGGGCGGCGCCCTGGCCGACCGCATCGGTGGCATCCGCTCGCTGCTGATGATGTACACCGTCGCCTCGCTGTGCATCGCCGCGGTGGGCTTCAACCTGTCCAGCTCGACGGCCGCCCTGGCCCTGTTCGTCGCCGCCATGCTCGGCCTCGGCGCCGGCAACGGCGCGGTGTTCCAGCTGGTGCCGCAGCGTTTTCGCAAGGAAATCGGCGTGATGACCGGGCTGATCGGCATGGCCGGCGGCGTCGGCGGCTTCCTCCTGGCCGCCGGCCTCGGCGCGATCAAGCAGCACACCGGCGACTACCAGCTGGCCCTGTGGCTGTTCGCCAGCCTCGGCCTGCTGGCCTGGGTCGGCCTGTACGGTGTGAAGCAGCGCTGGCGCACCACCTGGGGCTCGGCCGCGGTCACCGCCGCGCGGGTGTAACAGGCTAACGTAGGGTGGATGACGCCTTCATCCACCCTACGGCTTCATGGACTGGAGGATTGAGGCAAAGACGGGGCTGCCCGGCAGGGTGGCAATGCACTGGTCAGGCGAGATGGGGAAGGCCGGCGACGGCCGCCCCCGGCAGCCGTGCCCCGGCCTCGTCTTTGCCTCAGCCCTCCCCCTACAGGACAGCCACGATGGCCCTGCAACTGAGCTTCGGCGACGCCACGGCCACCGGCCCCCGGCAAGAGAACCAGGACGCCCTGCGCGTGGTGACGCCGGCACCGGCCCTGGCGGCGAGCAAGGGCTACCTGTTCGCCCTGGCCGACGGTGTCAGCCAGTGCGCCGATGGTGGCCTGGCCGCCCGCGCGACCCTGCAGGCCCTGGCCCTGGATTACTACGCCACCCCGGAGACCTGGGCGGTGGCGCAGTCGCTGGATCGCCTGCTGGTGGCCCACAACCGCTGGCTGCAGGCCAATGGCGGCGGCCAGCCGCTGCTTACCACCCTCACCGCCCTGGTCCTGCGCGGCCGGCGCTTCACCCTGGCGCATGTCGGCGACTGCCGCGCCTATCGCTGGTACGCCGGCCAGCTCGAGCGCCTCAGCGAGGACCATGTGTGGGAACAGCCGGGCATGCAGCATGTGCTCAAGCGCGCCCTGGGCCTGGACCAGCACCTGGTGGTGGACTACCTGGACGGCGAGCTGCGCGAGGGCGAGAGCTTCCTGCTGGTCAGCGACGGGGTCTGGGCGGTGCTCGGCGATGTCGGCATCCAGCGCATCCTGCACGACGAACCGGACCCCGCGGCGGCCTCGCGGGCACTGGTCAGCGCCGCCCACCTGGCCGGCAGCCAGGACAACGCCAGCGCCCTGCTGGTGCGGGTCGAGGGCCTGCCGCAGAGCGACCTGGCCGATACCCTGGCGCAGCTCGCCGCCTGGCCACTGCCGCCGCGGCTGCGCGAAGGCCAGACGTTCGAGGGCTGGCAGGTCGACCGCCTGCTCGCCGAGTCGCGCCAATCGCTGGTCTACCGGGTGCGCGATGCTCAGGCGCGGCGCTGGCTGCTCAAGACCCTGCCGCCCTCCCGTGCCGACGAGCCGCAGGCCGGGCCGGCGCTGCTGCTCGAGGAGTGGTTCCTGCGCCGCGTGGCCGGTCGCCACTTCGCCGAGGTGCATCCGCTGCCACAGCGCCAGCACCTGTACTACCTGCAACGCGAGTACGCCGGACAGACCCTGGCCGAGCACCTGCGCCTGTCCGGCCCGCTGCCGCTGCCGGAGTGGCTGGACATCGCCCCACGCCTGCTCAAGGCCGTAGGCATGCTGCACCGGCGCAATATCCTGCATCGCGACATCAAGCCGGAAAACCTGCTGTGGGGCGATGACGGCGAACTGCGCCTGGTGGATTTCGGCCTGGCCTACTGCCCGGGGCTGTCGCGCGACGAAGCCGGCAGCCTGCCGGGCACGCCCAGCTATATCGCCCCGGAATGCTTCGGCGGCAGCCCGCCCAGCGCCGGCCAGGACCTCTACGCCGCCGGCGTGACCCTCTACCACCTGCTCACCGGCCACTACCCCTACGGCGAGATCGAGGCCTTCCAGCACCCGCGCTTCAGCACGCCGACACCGGCCAGCCGCTATCGCCCCGACCTGCCGAGCTGGCTGGACGAGAGCCTGACTCGCGCGGTCAGCGCCGACCCGCAGCAGCGCTATGAAACCGCCGAGGAATGGCTGCTGGCCCTGGAACAGGGTGAGCGCCAGGCCCTCAGCAGCCAGCCCCGACCGCTGCTCGAGCGTGAGCCGCTGCTGGTCTGGCGCACGGTGGCGCTGGTTTCCCTGCTGCTCAACCTGGCCCTGCTGGTTCTGCTGCTGAGCTAGGCGCCACGCCGTGACGATGCACCATAAGGGCGCAACTCGCCTTAAACAGGTGCGCCGGCAGCCTCCCGGAGCCGCCCCGGACATGAGCAGAAAGCGCTGCAGCCCCCGGTAACCGAGCATTCGGCAAAGTTGGCACAGAGCCTGCTAAAGCACTCATACAAATCAAAAAAGCGCGACCTTCAACGTGGAAGGCGGCGCTTCCCGAGAGAACGGGACCAGGACAAAGGCGTCCTCGCTAGGTGACTAGCGGGACGCCTTTTTTTGTTTTCCGGTTTTGCGTGACGGTGAGGAACCATGAAAAAACTCAAGTTGGTGATGATCGGCAACGGCATGGCCGGAGTCCGTACCCTCGAAGAGCTGCTCAAGCTCGCCCCCGACCTCTATGAGATCACCGTGTTTGGTGCCGAACCGCATCCGAACTACAACCGCATCCTGCTCTCGCCGGTGCTGGCCGGCGAACAGACCTTCGAGGAGATCGTCCTCAACGACCTGGCCTGGTACGCCGACAACGGCATCGACCTGCGCCTGGGGCGCAAGGTGCTGGAGATCGACCGCAAGGCGCGCAAGGTGATCGCCGACGACGGCAGCGAGGCCGAGTACGACCGCCTGCTCATCGCCACCGGTTCCAACCCCTTTATCCTGCCGATTCCCGGCAAGGACCTGGACGGGGTGATCGGCTATCGCGATATCGCCGACACCCAGACCATGATGGACACCGCCAAGACCCACAAGCACGCGGTGGTGATCGGCGGTGGCCTGCTCGGCCTGGAAGCGGCCAACGGCCTCAAGCTGCGCGGCATGGACGTCACCGTGGTGCATATCGGCGACTGGCTGCTGGAGCGCCAGCTCGACCGCACCGCCGGCGACCTGCTGCAGAAGTCCCTGGAAGACCGCGGCCTGAAGTTCCTCCTGCCCAAGCACACCGCCGAGCTGCTGGACAACGGCGAGGGCCGGGTCTGCGCGGTGAAGTTCAAGGACGGCGAAGTCATCCCCGCCGACCTGGTGGTGATGGCCGCCGGCATCCGCCCCAACACCGAGCTGGCCGAGCAAGCCGGAATCGCCTGCAACCGCGGCATCCTGGTCAACGACACCATGCAGACCTTCGACCCGCGGGTCTACGCCATCGGCGAATGCGCCAGCCACCGCGGCATCGCCTACGGCCTGGTGGCGCCGCTGTTCGAGCAGGCCAAGGTCTGCGCCAACCACCTGGCCCAGCTCGGCTTCTCCCGCTACCAGGGCTCGGTGACCTCGACCAAGCTCAAGGTCACCGGCATCGACCTGTTCTCCGCCGGGGAATTCATGGGCGCCGAGGGGACTGAAACCATCACCCTGTCCGACCCCATCGGCGGCGTGTACAAGAAGCTGGTGATCAAGGACGACGTGCTGGTCGGCGCCTGCCTGTACGGCGACACCGCCGACGGCGGCTGGTACTTCCGCCAGATCCGCGAAAACCACAACGTCAGCGAGATCCGCGACCACCTGATGTTCGGCGAGAACGCCATCGGCGACGTCGGCCACCAGGGCGCCGACAAGACCGCCAACATGCCCGACAGCATGGAGGTGTGCGGCTGCAACGGCGTGTGCAAGGGCACGATCGTCAAGGCCATCCAGGAGAACGGCCTGTTCTCGGTCGACGAGGTCAAGAAGCACACCAAGGCCGCCAGTTCCTGCGGCTCCTGCGCCGGATTGGTCGAGCAGATCCTGATCAGCACGGTCGGCGGCGCCGCCGACGTCAAACCCAAGAGCGAGAAGGCCATCTGCGGCTGCAGCGAGCTCAACCACGGGCAGATCCGCAAGGCCATCCGCGAGCAGCACCTGACCAGCCTCGGCCAGGCCATGGCCTTCATGAACTGGAGCACGCCCAACGGCTGCGCCACCTGCCGCCCGGCGCTGAACTACTACCTGATCTCCACCTGGCCGGGCGAGGCCAAGGACGACCCGCAGTCGCGCCTGATCAACGAGCGCGCCCACGCCAACATCCAGAAGGACGGCACCTACTCGGTGGTACCGCGCATGTGGGGCGGGGTGACCAACCCCTCCGAGCTGCGCCGTATCGCCGACGTGGCCGACAAGTACAACGTGCCCATGGTCAAGGTCACCGGCGGCCAGCGCATCGACCTTTTGGGCATCAAGAAGGACGACCTGCCGGCGGTGTGGAAGGAGCTGGACATGCCTTCCGGCCACGCCTACGGCAAGTCCATCCGCACCGTGAAGACCTGCGTGGGCAGCGAGTTCTGCCGCTTCGGCACGCAGAACTCGACCCAGTTGGGCATCGACCTGGAGCACGACCTGTTCAACATGTGGTCGCCGCACAAGGTCAAGCTGGCCGTCTCCGGCTGCCCGCGCAACTGCGCCGAGGCCGGCATCAAGGACGTCGGCATCATCGGCGTGGACTCGGGCTTCGAGATGTACATCGGCGGCAACGGCGGCATCAAGACCGAGGTCGCGGAGTTCTTCGTCAAGCTCAAGACCGCCGAGGAGGTACGCGAGTACAACGGCGCCTTCCTCCAGCTCTATCGCGAGGAAGCCTTCTACCTGGAGCGCACCGTGCACTACATGCAGCGCGTGGGCATGGAGCACATCAAGAAGGCCGTACTCGAGGACGCCGACAACCGCAAGGCGCTCAATGCCCGCCTGCAGTACGCCCTGTCCTTCGAGCAGGACCCGTGGAAGGAGCGCATCGAAACCCCGAACCTGAAGAAAGAGTTCGACCGCATCAACGTCGTGCAGCTCGAGGAGGCCTCCGTATGAACTGGCTGGATATCTGCGCCCTGGAAGAGATCAACGTGCTGGGCTCGCGCATCGTAAAAGGCCCGAAAGGCGACATCGCGCTGTTTCGTACGTCCGCAGATGAGGTCTTCGCCCTCGACGATCGCTGCCCGCACAAGGGCGGGCCGCTGTCCCAAGGCCTGATCTACGGCAAGCGCGTGGCCTGCCCGCTGCACAACTGGCAGATCGAACTGGCCAGCGGCGAGGCGGTGGCCCCGGATGTCGGCTGCGCCCACCGGCACCAGGCGAAAGTCGAGAACGGCCGAGTGCTGCTGGCCCTGAATGCCGCGAAAGAGTGCGCGTGAGCCGCAGGGTGGAGAACGCCGCGGGCGTTTCCACCGCCACCTACCGGTGGACCCGCACAGCGTCGTCCACCCCACGCCTGTAGGAGCCCCGAACCATGGCCAGCACCAACCAGATCACCGCCTCGACCTGCTGCTACTGCGGCGTCGGCTGTGGCGTGCTGATCGAACACGACGGCGAGAAGATCCTCGGCGTCGCCGGCGATCCCAGCCACCCGGCCAACTACGGCAAGCTGTGCAGCAAGGGCGCGACCCTGCACCTGACCGGCGACCTCGACGCCCGCGGCCTGTATCCCGAACTGCGCCTGGGCAAGGGCCTGGCGCGTAGCCGCACGGACTGGGACAGCGCCCTGGACCACGCCGCCAGCGTGTTCGCCGAGACCATCCGCGAGCACGGCCCGGACAGCGTGGCCTTCTACATCTCCGGCCAGCTGCTGACCGAGGACTACTACGCCTTCAACAAGCTGGCCCGGGCCCTGGTCGGCACCAACAACCTCGACTCCAACTCGCGCCTGTGCATGAGCTCGGCGGTCGTGGGCTACAAGCGCAGCCTCGGCGCCGACGCGCCGCCCTGCAGCTACGAGGACATCGAGCAGAGCGACTGCCTGCTGATCGCCGGCAGCAACATGGCCTACGCCCATCCGGTGCTGTTTCGCCGCCTGGAGGAAGCCAAGGCCAGGCGCCCGGAGATGAAGGTCATCGTCATCGACCCGCGGCGCACCGACACCTGCGAGCTGGCCGACCTGCACCTGGCCATCCTGCCGGGCACCGACGTGGCCCTGTTCCACGGCATCCTGCACATCCTGATGTGGGAAGGCTGGATCGACCGGCGCTTTATCGATGCCCACACCGAGGGCTTCGACGCCCTGAAGAAGCTGGTGCGCGACTACACCCCGGGCACGGTGGCGGAAATCTGCGGCATCTCCCTGGAGCAGCTGCAGGCCTGCGCCGAGCTGATCGGCAGCGCGCCGTCCTTCCTCTCGCTGTGGTGCATGGGCCTGAACCAATCCAGCGCAGGCTCGGCGAAGAACAGCGCGCTGATCAACCTGCACCTGGCCACCGGGCAGATCGGCAAGCCCGGCGCCGGTCCCTTCTCCCTGACCGGCCAGCCCAACGCCATGGGCGGTCGCGAGACCGGCAGCCTGTCCAACCTGCTGCCCGGCCACCGCGACGCGGCCAATCCCGAGCACCGCGCCGAGGTGGCCGGCTACTGGGGCGTCGACGGCCTGCCGCAAAGCACCGGGCTGACCGCCATCGAGCTGTTCGAGGCGGTGCGCGCCGGCAAGATCAAGGCCCTGTGGATCGCCTGCACCAACCCGGCGCAGTCGCTGCCGGACCAGAACAAGGTGCACGAGGCCCTGGCCGCCTGTCCTTTCGTGGTGGTCCAGGAGGCCTTCTTCACCACCGAGACCTGCGCCTACGCCGACCTCTTGCTGCCCGCCGCCAGTTGGGGCGAGAAGCACGGCAGCGTGACCAACTCCGAACGCCGCGTCAGCCACGTGCGCCCCGCCGTGCCGGCGCCGGGCCAGGCGCGGCCGGACTGGGCGATCACCTGCGACTTCGCCCGTCGCCTGGAACCATCCCTGCGCCCCGGCCTGCCCAGCCTGTTCGCCTTCGACGGCCCCGAGGCGCTGTTCGAGGAGTACAAGCAGCTGACCCAGGGACGCGACCTCGACCTCTCCGGACTGTCCTACGCGCTGATCGATGAGCTGGGTCCCCAGCAGTGGCCCTTCCCGGCCGGCGCCCGCCAGGGCACCGCACGGCTGTACGGCGACGGGCGCTTTGCCACCGACAACGGCCGCGCGCGCTTCCATGCCGACCCCTACCGCGCACCCAAGGAGAAGCGCGAGGCGCGCTTCCCGCTGACCCTCAACACCGGCCGCCTGCGCGACCAGTGGCATGGCATGAGCCGCACCGGCACCGCCGCCCGGCTGTTCGGCCATGTCGAGGAAGCCGTGCTCAGCCTGCACCCGGATGAGCTGCGTCGGCGCCGCCTGCAGGCCGGCGACCTGGTCAAGGTGCGCAGCCGCCGCGGCAGCCTGATCCTGCCGATCCAGGCCGACGACGCGGTGCGCTCCGGCCAGGCCTACCTGCCGATGCACTGGGGCAACCGCTTTCTCAACGGCCTGGGAGTCAACGTGCTGACCCTACCGGCCTTCGACCCGCTGTCCAAGCAGCCGGAACTCAAGCACGCCGGCATCGAGGTGGAACAGGCCGAACTGCCCTGGCAGCTGTTCGCCCTGGTCGAGGGCGACGTGCAGAAGCGCTTCGCCGCCCTGCGCCCGCTGTTCGACGGCTTCGCCTACGCCAGCCTGACCCTCACCGGCCGCGAGCGCCCGGCCCTGCTGATCCGCGCCGCCTGCGCAGTAGCACCCGAACCCGCGCTGCTGGCGCAGATCGATACGCTGCTGGATGTCGTCGAGGGGCCGGTACTGGCCTACGACGACCCGCGGCGCACCGTCGGCAAGCGCGTGCGCATCGAGGACGGGCGCATAGTCGCCATCCGCCTGGCCGGCGAAACCGCCGCCCGTGACTGGCTGCGCAACCTGTGGAACGAGGGCCAGGCCGATGCCGACCTGCGCCGCTGGCTGCTCGCCCCCCTGTCCACCCCGCCCGGTGGCGCCGGCACGCAGAAAGCCAGCAAGACCCTGTGCAACTGCCTGAACGTCAGCCAGGACAAGGTCTGCGCCGGCATCGCCCGCGGCCTCGACCTCAATGGCCTCAAGCAGGAACTGGGCTGCGGCACCAGCTGCGGCTCCTGCGTACCCGAGATCAAGCGTCTGCTGGCCACCCAGCCGGTTGCCGTCAATGCCTAACCGTAGGGTGCGCCATGCGCACCAACCCCCACTATTCGGTGCGCACGGCGCACCCTACGCGAGGAATGCCCCATGAGTGGAAAAGTCTGGCTGGTAGGCGCGGGCCCCGGCGACCCGGAACTGCTGACCCTCAAGGCGGTCAAGGCCCTCAATCAGGCCGAGGTCGTGATGATCGACGACCTGGTCAATCCGGCCGTGCTGGAGCACTGCCCCGGCGCTCGGGTGGTGCCGGTGGGCAAGCGAGGCGGCTGCCGTTCCACGCCCCAGGCCTTCATCCACCGGCTGATGCTGCGCTACGCCCGCCAGGGCAAGTGCGTGGTGCGCCTGAAGGGCGGCGATCCGTGCATCTTCGGCCGCGGCAGCGAAGAGGTCGACTGGTTGGCCGCTCACGGCGTCGAGGTGCAGATGGTCAACGGCATCACCGCCGGGCTGGCCGGCGCCACCCACTGCGGGATTCCCCTGACCCTGCGCGGCGTCGCCCGCGGCGTGACCCTGGTCACCGCCCACACCCAGGACGACAGCAGCCTCAACTGGCAGGCCCTGGCCCAGGGCGGCACCACCCTGGTGGTCTACATGGGCGTGGCCAAGCTGGCGGAGGTCCGCGAGAGCCTGCTGGCCGGCGGCATGCGCGCGGACATGCCAGTGGCGATGATCGAGAACGCCTCCCTGCCCCAGCAACGCGACTGCCGCAGCAGCCTGGCGACGATGCAGCGCGATGCCCTGGAGTTCCAGCTCAAGAGCCCGGCGATCCTGGTGATCGGCGAGGTCGCGACCGCCCAGCAGGCCCTGGCCCTGGCGGTGAGTGCCTAACCGCTTCGCTCCTGCGAAGTTGTTCTTGCCCGGTCCCGACCGGGCTTTTTTCTGGGCAAAGAAAAACCCGGCCGAGGCCGGGTTTTTCTCAAGGCTTGGGCTAGATCACTGCTTGATCTGAGCTTCCACTTCGGCTTCCACGCGACGGTTGATCGCACGGCCAGCGTCGCTGGCGTTGTCGGCAACCGGGCGGCTCTCGCCGTAGCCGACCGCGTTGACGCGCTCGCCGGATACACCGTACTGATTGACCAGCACCTGGCGAACGGCGTTGGCACGGCGCTCGGACAGCTTCTGGTTGTAGGCGTCGGTGCCGACGGAGTCGGTGTGGCCTTCAACGGTGGTGCGGGTCTGCGGGTACTGGTTCATGAAGTCAGCCAGGTTCTTGATGTCGCTGTAGCTTTCTTCCTTCACGCGATCCTTGTCGAAGTCGAACTTGACGTCCAGCTCGACGCGGACCATCTCCATCGGCTCCTCGGCCTGAACCGGCGCCGGAGTCGGCTCGACCATGGCGACCGGAGCCGGCGCAGGAGCCGGCTTGCTGCCACCGCCGAAGTTCATGCCGACACCCACGCCAGCAGCCCACTCGGCTTCGTTGGCGTCGATGTTGTACATGCCATCCACACCGGCGCGGGCGAACAGGTTCTCGGTGATGAAGTACTTCACACCGGTGCCCACGTTGGCGAAGGTCGAATGGTCACGACCGGTGCGCGCCGGCACGTTGCTGATGTTCTGGTGGGCGAAACCCGCCGATACGTAAGGACGCAGACCGACGCCCGGCTCACCGAAGTGGTAGGTGGCGTCCAGGCCAGCCATGTTGCCCTTGATGTTCTTGTTACCGGTGCCGTTTTCCGAACGAATATCGTGGTATTCGCCATACGACAGGCCCAGTTCGACGTCATCGGTCAGGTAGTAACCAACGGAACCACCGAACAGATTGCCGTTGGACAGGTCGCGAGAGCTGTCGGTCATGTAACGCTTGCCGAAAGCTTCCACCTCGACTGCGCCTTGGCCTTGAGCCAGCGCGCCCAGAGAGGAGGCGGCAACAAGAGAGCCAATGACTACGCCTAAGGTGTTTTTCAGTTTCATCCGTAAATCCCCACATGGTGATTGATTGAATTGCGTGCAGGTAGACACGCAAAACGGCGGCGAGTTTAACAGAACCGCTTGCTGCGCCAGAGATTTAAAGTTGCCCCGAACTAACTTTCGGTGTCGCCGGCAAACTTCTCACGCAAGCGGTCTAGCGCGCGTTTGTAGCGCATTTTCGTGGCGCTCAGGCCCATGTGCATGATGTCCGCGATCTCCTGGAACTCCAGCTCTGCGACAAAACGTAGCACCAGAATTTCCCGATCGATCGGGTTCACATGCACCAGCCAGCGATCCAATCCCCCGCGATCCTCGACCTTCGGCGTCTTTTCTTCCGACGCCTCTTCCAGAGGATCCAGACTCAGTGCATCCATCAGGCGGCGCTTGCGCCGCTCCTTGCGGTACTGGGTGATGCACTCGTTGTAAGTAATGCTGTACAGCCAGGTCTTGAACTTGGACTTGCCCTCGAAGTTCTTCAGACCGTAAAGAACCTTGAGCATGACCTCCTGACAGACATCGTCGGCGTCGCGATCGTTCCCCAGATAACGTGCGCACACGTTGAACAGGGTGCGCTGGTAACGACGCATGAGCTCTTCGTAGGCTCGGGTGACGTGAAACAACTCGCCATGCGCCCGCGCTACCAGCTCCTCGTCAGAGAGCTCGCGGGGGTCGTATCGCATGGGCAACGGTTGGGCTTTATTCAAAACGAGTCGGGCCGACAGTCGGAACACAAGCCGCCAACGCCCGATGGCTCAGGCGGCGGGTTTGGCGGCATACATTAACAGGGATTGGCGCGTTAGCGGCTGCTTACCCGTTGTTCGAGCAAGGTGCGATTGGCCACCGAGACCAGCTCCCCCGCGTCGGTTAACAGGATAGTCTTGACCGTGCCAATTTCCTCGATCTGCCCTTCGACCTCACCGACCTGCACTTGTTGCCCGACCTGATACAACTCCCTCACATAAATCCCCGCGAGGATCTGCCCGGCGATCTCGCGGCTGCCCAAGCCCAGCGCCAGGGCCACGGCCAGACCGACCGAGATCAGCACGATGGCGATGACATTGTTGAGCAGGTCGGTCTTGACCTCCAGCTGGCCGATGGCCACGGAGATGCTGATGATGATCACCAGGCCCTGGGCGATGCGCCCCAGGCCATGGGCATAGTCCAGCCCCACGCCTTCCGCGGCGCCGCGCACCAGGCCGCTGACCAGATGGGCCAGGAGCACGCCGGCGACCAGCACCAGGGCCGCGCCGAACACCTTCGGCAGGTATAGCGCCAGCACATCGAGGGTGCCGGAAACCCGCTGCAGACCCAGCGACTCGGCGGCCGAGACGAGGAAGATCAACAGGACGAACCAGTAGACGATCTTGCCGATCAGGGTCGACACCGGCGCCTGGATGCCACCGCGGCTGAGCAGCTTGGTCAGGCCGGTGCCGGCCATCAGGCGATCCAGGCCCAGCTTGCCGAGCAGCTTGGACAGCAGGGTGTCGAGCAGCTTGGCCACGACGAAGCCCAGCAGCACCAGGATCAATGCCACGAACAGGTTCGGAATAAAGCCAGCGACCTTGGTCCAGAGAGCGGTCATCGCGGCAATCAGGCTTTGAGTCCAGGGATCGAGTTCCATTTCAGTCAGCCTTATCAGTAGAACGGGTAGAAGAGTGACGACGGGAGACCGGCGCGACGTGCGCCGAACCGTTGTTCAAAGCGATCATCAGGGCGCCGAGCCAGTTGCCCATCAGGCTGAACAGATCGCCCACGCCGACCTGGCGATTGGCGGTCTTCAGCACGCGGTGCAGGCAGGCATCGTCGTCGTGCTCGGAGACGGACGATTTGAGCAAATCGCGCAGGGATTCTTCGAATGGATCGTGCATCAAGCACCTCACAGGACGTCTCGGCTAGACGAGACCAGCCGTCATCGGGTCACATCAGAGCCAGCGCCAGCGCCGGAACAACCACCATTGGCCGAGACCGATGGCCGTCATGATCAGGCAGGCGATGACGAAGCCAAACGGGCTCTCGGCCCCCGGCATGCCGCCCACGTTGATACCCAGCAGGCCGGTCAGGAAGCTCATGGGCAGAAACACCATGGTGATGATGCTGAAACGGTACATGATGCGGTTCATCCGCTCGTCCATGCGCCGATTCTCCGCATCCAGCACCAGGCTGACCCGCTCGCGGCTGAGCTCCAGCTCTTCCAGGTAGCGGGTCAGACGGTTGTTCAGCTCGTTCCAGTAATCGGTATCGTCGGCGACGAACCAGGGCTGCTGGTTGCGCGTGAGCTGGGCGAATATCTCCCGCTGCGGCGCCAGGAAGCGGCGCAGGCCGGCGGCGCGGCGGCGGATCTGCAGGAGCAGGTCATGGTCGGGCAGAACCCGCTCGTCGGCATCGATCTGCTCCTCCTGCTCGTCGACCTGCTCGGCCAGTTCGGCGACCAGGGCATCGACCTTGTCGGTCAGGTAGTCGGCCAGGCTGAGGATCAGTTCCGAGGAGGTCTTCGGCCCCTTGCCCGCCTGCAGGTCGCGAATCAGGTCTTCGCTGGCGCGCAGCGGCCGCAGGCGCAGGGATATGACCCGGCGGGCGGCGGCGAAGATGCGCACCGAGACCATGTCCTCGGGCTCCGCTCCCGGGTTGAGGTTGACCCCACGCAGGAACAGCAGCAACTCCTGATTCGGCAGCGTCAGCAGGCGCGGGCGGGTGTTTTCCTCCAGCAGCAGGTCGCAGGCGAACTCGCCCAATCCGCTGTCGCGGCGCAGCCAGGCCTGGGTCTGCGGGTGACTGCGATCCCAGTGCAGCCACAGGCTCTCGCCCTCCGCCAGTTCGAGGCCGGCCAGCCCGTCATGGGCGACCGCCCTCGCCCCGCCCCGGCCGTCGAGCACCAGCGCATGCACCAGGCCCCACTGGACGTTGTCTTCCACCTGCATCCACGCACTCCAGATCAATCGGCCAGGGCAATCACTCGGGCATCTTCAGGGCACTGGGCGACACGATAATGCCGTTGTTGTCGGCATACAGGTACTCGCCGGGGCGGAAGGTCACGCCGCCGAAGACCAGGGCCAGGTCGAGCTCGCCGACGCCACGCCGGGTGCTCTTCAGCGGATGGCTGGCCAGCGCCTGGATGCCGATCTCGGTCTGCGCCAGCACGTCGACGTCGCGCACGCAGCCGTAGACCACTATGCCTTCCCAGCCATTCTTCACCGCCTTTTCGGCGAGCATGTCGCCGAGCAGCGCACAGCGCATCGAGGCACCGCCATCGACCACCATCACCTTGCCCTTGCCGGGCTGCTCGACCAGTTCCTTGACCCGCGAGTTGTCCTCGAAGCACTTGACCGTGACGATCTCGCCGCCGAAGGAATCGCGGCCGCCGAAATTGCTGAACATCGGTTCGACCACCTGCACCAGCTCGGGGTAGGCGTCACACAGATCGGGGGTGATGTAATGCATGGCTAAGCTCCTTCTAACATTGGGGATTCAGGCTTCACAGGTCGATACCGACACGATCGCCGTCGTAGCTCAACGGCAGCTGTACCAGATTGCCACAGCTGGCGTTGAGCGCGCGCCCACTGGACAGGTCGAACTCGATGCCATGGCGCGCGCAGCGCAGCACCCGGCCGTTGACCGCCGCCGTGTGCAACGGCGCACCGCGGTGCGGGCAACTGTTTTCCAGCAACAGGCGGCGGCCCTCGACGACCAGCAGGAGCAACTCCCGCCCCTGCACCTGAAAAGTCCGGCGATAGCCCTCCTCAAGGTTGAGCAGGCGCTCCAGGGCAACGAACATCGAGCCTCCAGCTACCGCATAAAGTGACCAGGTGAGCGAATTGCGTCACATGTTAACCGGATAAAGGCTCCGTTGATACGCCTGCGCGCGGCTCAAGGGCGATGCTTTGCACGCCGGCGGCGCGCAACGAGCCGTTGTCCAGCCAGTGCTCGACCAGGGGCCACACCTCGGCCTGCGCCTGCCTGCTGACCAGCATCTGCACATGGTCGAAATCCGTGGAGAAGCCCTGCTGCCTGCCCAGGCAGAGGAACTCGCGTACCGCGCTGCCGCACTGCGCCAGCAGTTTGCGGCAGGCCCAGGCCGGGTCCTGCTTGTCGCCCACCGCCGCCACGGCCAGCAGCGGCACCCGCACATCGCGCAAGCCGGCCCACCAGTCGCGCTCGGCATCGCCGAAGCGGCCGAACAGGCCATGCCAGCGCAGGCTCTCCAGAGCCAGGCCGATCGGCTCGTCTTCCGGCCCGCGCTTCAAGCGCGAGCCGGACAACACCGAGAAGCGCCCCAACAGCAGCCGACTGCCCCACTCCACCGGCGGCAGTTTCAACGGCCAGTACACGCGACTGATCTGGCTGCCGAACAACGCGACCGAGGCCACTCGTGCTTCCTCCAGGTAGTGTCCGCCCAGCGCGCCGGCCAGGGTGATCCCACCCAGGGAGTGCCCCAGCCAGTGGGCGGCTTGCGGGTTCTGTTCATGGATGAAGTCAGCGATCGCCGGCAGGTCGTAGCGCACATAGTCGCTGACCCGATTGCGCGAATAGTTGCGATTGCGCGGCGACAGGCCATGGCCGCGCATTTCCGCGATCCACACATCGAAACCGGCGCGCGCCAGGTAGGGCCCCAGGCCGATGCCCTTGGGCGAATACCAGAAGCGGCGATTGGAAAAGCTGCCCGGCAACAGAATCACCGGCACGCCACGCTCGCCCTCGCGATCGAAACGGCCGAGCCGGGTCAGCGCCAGTTCGACACTGGGGTCGGGGCTGTTGCCGGGCTTGAGACGGTAGACATCCTCACTCAGGTCGCCACGGATTTCGGCGCTGATCAAGGCGACGGGAAAAAGCTGACTGCTGCTCTGCATCTACTTCGCTCTGGTACAAAAAATTGCCGGGGCAATTCTTCACGTCGACTGGCGACGGCCCGAAGGGTGGCCGCCAGGGATGGCAAGCCACAAAAAAGGGCGGGATAACCCGCCCTCGTTAACGTGGTTACCGGCAGATCAGGCTGGCTGGCCTTCGGCGAGGAAGAACCAGGTATCCAGTACCGAGTCTGGGTTCAGCGACACGCTCTCGATGCCCTGCTCCATCAGCCAGCGCGCCAGATCCGGATGATCCGAAGGCCCCTGACCGCAGATGCCGATGTACTTGCCGGCCTTGTTGCAGGCGGCAATGGCGTTGCCCAGCAGCTTCTTCACCGCCGGATTACGCTCATCGAACAGGTGGGCGACGATGCCCGAGTCGCGGTCCAGGCCCAGGGTCAGCTGGGTCAGGTCGTTGGAGCCGATGGAGAAGCCGTCGAAGTACTCGAGGAACTCCTCGGCGAGGATGGCGTTGGACGGCAGCTCGCACATCATGATGACCTTCAGGCCATCCTGACCGCGCGCCAGACCGTTGCTGGCCAGCAGCTCGACCACCTGGCTGGCTTCGCCGAGGGTGCGCACGAACGGCACCATGATCTCGACGTTGGTCAGGCCCATCTCGTTGCGCACCTTCTTCAGCGCGCGGCATTCCAGCTCGAAGCAGTCGCGGAACGACTCGCTGATGTAGCGCGAGGCGCCGCGGAAGCCGAGCATCGGGTTCTCTTCTTCCGGCTCGTAGAGCTTGCCGCCGATCAGGTTGGCGTATTCGTTGGACTTGAAGTCCGACAGGCGCACGATGACCTTCTTCGGCCAGAAGGCCGCGGCCAGGGTGCTGATGCCTTCCACCAGCTTCTCGACGTAGAAGCCCACCGGGTCGTCGTAACCGGCGATGCGCTTCTCCACGCTGTCCTTGATCTCCGGCGGCAGGCCGGCGAAGTTCAGCAGCGCCTTG
Source organism: Pseudomonas sp. LPB0260 (assembly GCF_013388395.1). Taxonomy (NCBI): domain Bacteria; kingdom Pseudomonadati; phylum Pseudomonadota; class Gammaproteobacteria; order Pseudomonadales; family Pseudomonadaceae; genus Pseudomonas; species Pseudomonas sp. LPB0260. Next base: position 3,900,522 of record NZ_CP058247.1, read on the forward strand.
GGGTGCACGCCGATCATGCGGTTGATGATGAACTCCAGGCGCGCCAGGCCAACGCCCTCGTTGGGCAGTTGGGCGAAGTCGAAGGCGCGGTCCGGGTTGCCGACGTTCATCATGATCTTGAACGGCAGCTCGGGCATGGCGTCGACCGAGTTCTTGCGAATATCGAAGCCCAGTTCGCCCTCGAAGATGAAGCCGGTGTCGCCCTCGGCGCAGGAAACCGTCACCCCCATGCCGTCTTTCAGCACCTGGGTGGCGTTGCCACAGCCGACTACCGCCGGAATACCCAGCTCGCGGGCGATGATCGCCGCGTGGCAGGTACGCCCGCCGCGGTTGGTGACGATGGCGCTGGCGCGCTTCATCACCGGCTCCCAGTCTGGGTCGGTCATGTCGGAGACCAGCACGTCACCGGGCTGCACCTTGTCCATCTCGGAAACGTCCTGGATGACGCGCACGCGGCCTGCACCGATCTTCTGGCCGATGGCGCGGCCCTCAACCAGCACGGTGCCGGTTTCCTTGAGCAGGTAGCGCTCCATCACGTTGGCGCTGGTGCGGCTCTTCACGGTCTCGGGACGGGCCTGGACGATGTACAGCTTGCCGTCGTCGCCGTCTTTGGCCCACTCGATGTCCATTGGTCGGCCGTAGTGCTTCTCGATGATCAGCGCCTGCTTGGCCAGTTCGCTGACCTCGGCGTCGGACAGGCAGAAGCGCGCGCGATCGGCGCGCTCGACGTCGACCACCTTGACCGACTTGCCGGCCTTGGCTTCGTCGCCGTAGATCATCTTGATCGCCTTGCTGCCCAGGTTGCGGCGCAGGATGGCCGGGCGGCCCGCTTCCAGGGTCTGCTTGTGCACGTAGAACTCGTCCGGGTTGACCGCACCCTGCACCACGGTCTCGCCCAGGCCGTAGGCGCCGGTGATGAACACCACGTCACGGAAGCCCGACTCGGTATCCAGGGTGAACATCACCCCGGCGGTACCGGTTTCCGAACGGACCATGCGCTGCACCCCGGCGGACAGGGCGACCAGCTTGTGGTCGAAGCCCTGGTGCACGCGGTAGGCGATGGCGCGGTCGTTGAACAGCGAGGCGAACACCTCTTTGGCGGCGCGGATCACGTTGTCCACGCCGCGGATGTTCAGGAAGGTTTCCTGCTGGCCGGCGAAGGAGGCGTCCGGCAGGTCTTCGGCGGTGGCCGAGGAGCGCACGGCGACGGCCATGTTGTCGTTGTCGCCGGCCATGGCGGCGAACGCCTGGCGGATCTGCTTGTCCAGCTCTGCGGGGAACGGCGCGTCCATCACCCACTGGCGAATCTGCGCGCCGGTCTTGGCCAAGGCGTTGACATCGTCGACATCCAGCGCATCGAGTGCGGCATGGATCTGCGCATTCAGCCCGCTTTCTTCGAGGAAGTCACGGTAGGCCTGGGCCGTAGTGGCGAAACCACCGGGAACCGACACACCAGCACCGGCAAGGTTGCTGATCATCTCGCCCAGGGAGGCGTTCTTGCCCCCTACATGCTCAACATCGTGGACGCCGAGCTTATCGAGGGAAACTACGTACTCTACCAAGGTGATCTCTCCACTTAGGTGTTGGAAAAGCTCAAGGGGCTGGGAAAGTTCGGCGGAGCGAATCCGCGCGATTGTGGCCTGGCCCTGGAAAATAAGTAACAATGCCGACCACTTCGGGCCTGCAAAAGCGGGCCTATCATAGCCAAGATTCGTCCTCAGCTTAAGGCCCATGGCGCAAATGAAACGAACCGCTTTTTTCATCTCCGATGGTACCGGCATCACCGCCGAAACCCTGGGTCAGAGTCTGTTGGCGCAGTTCGACACCACCAGCTTCACCAAACTCACGCGACCGTACATCGACAGCGTGGAAAAAGCGCGCGCCATGGTACAACAAATCAATAGTGCTGCCGAGAAAGACGGGGTGCGGCCGATCATCTTCGACACCATCGTCAACCAGGAGATTCGCGACGTGCTGGCCCAGTCCGAGGGCTTCATGATCGACATCTTCTCGACCTTCCTCGCCCCGCTGGAGCAGGAACTGAGCTCGCACTCCTCCTATTCGGTGGGCAAATCCCACTCGATCGGCCACAACTCCAACTACATGGAGCGCATCGAAGCGGTCAACTTCGCCCTGGACAACGACGACGGCGCCCGCACCCACTACTACGACAAGGCCGACCTGATCCTGGTCGGCGTGTCGCGCTGCGGCAAGACCCCGACCTGCCTGTATATGGCCATGCAATATGGCATCCGCGCCGCCAACTACCCGCTGACCGAGGAAGACATGGAGCGCCTGCAGCTGCCGGCGGCGCTGAAGAAATACAAGGACAAGCTGTTCGGCCTGACCATCGACCCCGATCGCCTCACCGCCATCCGCAACGAGCGCAAGCCCAACAGCCGCTACGCCAGCTTCGCCCAGTGCGAGTTCGAGGTGCGCGAGGTGGAGAACCTGTTCCGCCGCGAGAACATTCCCTTCATCAACTCCACGCATTTCTCGGTGGAGGAGATCTCGGCGAAGATCCTCGTGGAAAAAGGCGTCGAACGCCGCCTCAAGTAAGCCTCGCCGATATCGCAAAAAACCGGAGCCCACGCTCCGGCTTTTTTGTGGACGCTTGGTCTAGATCACCCACAAGTCCATGAATTGCTGCACCGGCGTGGACTCGAGCCGCGCCTGGTCCCGGCACAGGGCGACGATCTCGGCGCAGCGCTGGGCGGGAAAGCGGGTTGCCAGGCTGGCCTGGAACTTGGCCTCCAGCAGCGGAATACCCTCGGCCCGACGGCGGCGGTGGCCGACCGGGTACTCCACCTCGACCTTCTCGGTGCAGCTGCCATCGGCGAAGAACACCTGCACGGCATTGGCGATCGAACGCTTGTCGGCCTCCAGGTATTCGCGGCTGTAACGCGGCTCTTCGACCACCTCCATCTTGTCGCGCAGCTCGTCGATCAGCGGATTGGCCGCGTGGAAGCCGTCCTCGTAGTGCTCGGCCGACAGGCTGCCGAACAGCAGCGGCACGGCGGTCATGTACTGCAGGCAGTGATCGCGATCGGCCGGATTGGCCAGCGGCCCGGCCTTGGAGATGATGCGGATCGCCGATTCCTGGGTGCTGATGACGATCCTGGCGATGTCGCCCAGGCGATCCCTGACCTGTGGATGCAGTATCACCGCCGCCTCGCAGGCGGTCTGCGCGTGGAACTCGGCGGGGAAGCTGATCTTGAACAGCACGTTCTCCATCACATAGCTGGCGAAGCCCTGGGAGAAGCGAAAGCGACGCTGGTCCGCCGGCTTGCTCGCCAGGTCGCGGTTGCTGTGGCTGAACGACACGTCGTAGAAGCCCCACTGCGGCGCGCTGAGCACGCCCGGAATGCCCATCTCGCCGCGCAGGGCGATGTCGGCCAGGCGCACCCCGCGACTGCTGGCGTCGCCGGCCGCCCAGGACTTGCGCGAACCGGCATTCGGCGCGTGGCGGTAGGTGCGCAGCGCCTGGCCGTCGACCAGGGCATGGGATATGGCCGAGAGCAGCTGTTCGCGGCTGGCGCCCAGCAGCTTGGCGCTGACTGCGGTGGAGGCCAGCTTGACCAGGACCACATGGTCCAGGCCGACGCGATTGAAGGCGTTCTCCAGGGCGACTACCCCCTGAATCTCGTGGGCCATGACCATGGCCTCGAGCACCGCGCGCATGCTCAGCGGCGCCTCGCCACCGGCCACGCGCCGTTGCGACAGGTGATCGGCCAGCGCCAGGATGGCACCGAGGTTGTCGGAGGGGTGGCCCCATTCGGCCGCCAGCCAGGTGTCGTTGTAGTCCAGCCAGCGCACCAGGCAGCCGATGTCCCAGGCCGCCTTGACCGGGTCGAGGACCAAGCGGGTGCCCGGCACCCGCGCCCCCTGCGGCACCACTGTACCCTCGACGAGCGGCCCGAGCAGCTTGCAGCACTCGGGAAAGCGCAGGGCCAGCAGCGCGCAGCCGAGGCTGTCCATCAGGCAATGGCGGGCGGTGCTCAGGGCCAGCACCGAGTCGACCCGGTAGGTGAGCACGTAGTCGGCGATATCCTGAATCACCTGGTCATACTCGGGACGCTTGTTCTGCTCGACGTTGCCGCTCATTGCCCGCTCCGTTCGCCGGATACCCGGCGCTGTGGCTGCCTGGTGCGGGCCAGCCAGCCCGCAGAAACGACAAAGCCCGCTTGCGCGGGCTTTGCCTGAGTCTAGACCAGACTAGAAGGCATCCCCAGGCACACGCACCCAGCCCTCCATCAGCACCCGGGCGCTGCGACTCATGATCGCCTTGGTCACCGACCATTCGCCCGCGACCTGGGCGGCCTCGGCGCCGACCCGCAGGGTGCCCGAGGGGTGGCCGAAACGCACCGCGCTGCGCGCACCGCCGCCCGCCGCGAGGTTCACCAGGGTGCCCGGAATCGCCGCGGCGGTGCCGATGGCCACCGCGCAGGTACCCATCATGGCGTGGTGCAGCTTGCCCATGGACAGCGCGCGCACCAGCAGGTCGACCTCGCTCGCCGGCACTGTCTTGCCGCTGGACGCCCGATAGTCCTTGGGCGTCGTCACGAAGGCGATTTTCGGCGTGTGCTGGCGAGTGGCAGCCTCTTCCGGCGTCTTGATCAGGCCCATGCGCAACGCGCCAGCGATGCGGATGGCCTCGAAGCGCGCCAGCGCCTCGGGATTGCCATTGATGTCCTCGCGCAATTCGGTGCCCTGGTAACCGATATCCTCGGCGTTGACGAACACGGTCGGAATGCCGGCAGTGATCATGGTGGCCTTGAGCGTGCCGCCCTCTACAACATCAGCGGGAACCTCGAGATCGTCGACCAGATTGCCGGTCGGGAACATCGAGCCGCCCTCCTCGCCGTCGTCGGACGGATCGAGAAACTCCAGCACGATCTCGGCCGCCGGGAAGGTCACCCCGTCGAGCTCGAAACCGCCGGTCTCCTGCACCTGGCCATTGCTCACCGGCACATGGGCGATGATGGTTTTCTGGATATTGGCCTGCCAGATACGCACCACGCAGGTGCCGTTATCGGGGATGCGGGCCGGGTCGACCAGGCCGGCATGCAGGGCGAAAGCGCCGGCGGCGGTCGACAGGTTGCCGCAGTTGCCGCTCCAGTCGACGAACGCCTTGTCGATGGAAACCTGGCCGTAGAGGTAGTCGACGTCGTGGTCGGGCTGACTGCTTTTCGACAGGATCACGCATTTGCTGGTGCTGGACGTGGCGCCGCCCATGCCGTCGATATGCGCGGAATAGGGATCGGGGCTGCCGATCACGCGCATGAACAGCTTGTCACGGGCCGCGCCCGGCACCTGGCAGCGCTCGGGCAGGTCCTGCAGGCGGAAGAACACGCCCTTGCTGGTGCCGCCACGCATATAGGTGGCGGGAATCTTGATCTGCGGTTGGTAAGCCATGGTTTCGTCCTGGCCGAGTAATAAGAAGTCGCAAGGCGGATGGCGCTTTTTCATCCACCACGCAAGCCTCGCCATGGTGGATCGGTAAGGCGTGATCCACCCTACGAAGACCGGGGCGTTGCCGCCCCGGATGCTCGATCAGCCCTTGTTCGACTCGAGGAAGTCCTGAGCGAAGCGCTGCAGCACACCGCCGGCCTCGTAGATCAGCACCTCCTCGTTGCTGTCCAGACGGCAGGTCATCGGCACTTCGACGCGTTCGCCGTTACGGCGAGTGATGACCAGGGTCAGGTCCGCCCGCGGCTTGCGCTCACCGACCACGTCATAGGTCTCGCTGCCATTGATGCCGAGGGTCAGGCGGGTGGTGCCCGGCTTGAACTCCAACGGCAGCACGCCCATGCCGATCAGGTTGGTGCGATGGATGCGCTCGAAGCCTTCGGCCGCGATCACCTCGACACCGGCCAGACGCACGCCCTTGGCCGCCCAGTCGCGGGACGAACCCTGGCCGTAGTCGGCACCGGCGATGATGATCAGGTTCTGCTTGCGCTGCATGTAGGTCTCGATGGCTTCCCACATGCGCATGACCTTGCCTTCCGGCTCCACCCGGGCCAGCGAACCTTTCTTCACCTGACCGTCGACCACGGCCATCTCGTTGACCAGTTGCGGGTTGGCGAAGGTGGCGCGCTGCGCGGTCAGGTGGTCGCCGCGGTGGGTGGCGTAGGAGTTGAAGTCCTCTTCCGGCAGGCCCATCTTGGCTAGGTACTCGCCGGCGGCGCTGTCCCGCAGGATGGCGTTGGACGGCGACAGGTGGTCGGTGGTGATGTTGTCCGGCAGCACCGCCAGCGGGCGCATGCCCTTGAGCGTGCGTTCGCCGGCCAGCGCGCCTTCCCAGTACGGCGGGCGACGGATGTAGGTGGACATCGGACGCCAGTCATACAGCGGGCTCTCGGCTTCCTGCACCGCGCCCAGGTCGAACATCGGGATGTAGACCTGGCGGAACTGCTCCGGCTTGACCGAGGCGGCGACTATGGCGTCGATTTCCTCGTCGCTCGGCCACAGGTCCTTCAGGGTCACCGGGTTGCCGCCCTGGTCATGCCCCAGCACGTCCTGCTCGATATCGAAACGCACGGTTCCAGCGATGGCGTAGGCCACCACCAGCGGCGGCGAGGCCAGGAACGCCTGCTTGGCGTAGGGATGGATACGCCCGTCGAAGTTACGGTTACCGCTCAATACGGCGGTGGCATACAGGTCGCGGTCGATGATTTCCTGCTGGATCGCCGGATCCAGCGCGCCGGACATGCCGTTACAGGTGGTGCAGGCGTAGGCGACGATGCCGAAGCCGAGCTGTTCCAGCTCTGACAGCAGGCCCGCCTCCTCCAGATACAACTTGGCGACCTTGGAGCCAGGCGCGAAGGAGGTTTTTACCCAGGGCTTGCGCAGCAGGCCCAGGGCGTTGGCCTTCTTCGCCAGCAAGCCGGCCGCCACCACGTTGCGCGGGTTGGAGGTGTTGGTGCAGCTGGTGATGGCGGCGATGATCACCGCGCCATCCGGCAGCAGGCCTTCGGCCTCCTCGGCCTTGGCGGCCGCCAGCTTGGCTTCATCGGCAATGCCGCGCTCGTGCAGCGCCGAGGTCGGCAGACGCTTGTGCGGGTTGGACGGGCCGGCCATGTTGCGCACCACGGTCGACAGGTCGAAGCTCAGCACCCGTTCGTATTCGGCAGTGACCAGCGCATCGGCCCACAGGCCGGTGGTCCTGGCGTAGTTCTCCACCAGCGCCACCTGCTCCGGCTCGCGCCCGGTGAGCTTGAGGTAGTCGATGGTTTGCTGGTCGATGTAGAACATCGCCGCAGTAGCGCCGTACTCCGGGCACATGTTGGAAATGGTCGCGCGGTCGCCGATGGACAGGCTGTCCGCCCCCTCGCCGAAGAACTCGACCCAGGCGCCCACCACGCGTTCCTTGCGCAGGAACTCGGTCAAGGCCAGGACGATGTCGGTGGCGGTGATGCCCGGCTGGCGCTTGCCGGTCAGCTGGACACCAACGATGTCGGGCAGGCGCATCATCGAGGCGCGGCCAAGCATCACGGTTTCCGCTTCCAGGCCGCCAACGCCGACGGCGATCACGCCCAAGGCATCGACGTGGGGGGTGTGGCTGTCGGTGCCGACGCAGGTGTCCGGGAAGGCCACGCCGCCGCGCGCCTGGATCACCGGGCTCATCTTCTCCAGGTTGATCTGGTGCATGATGCCGTTGCCGGCCGGAATCACATCGACGTTCTTGAACGCGGTCTTGGTCCACTCGATGAAGTGGAAGCGGTCCTCGTTGCGCCGGTCTTCGATTGCCCGGTTCTTCTCGAAGGCCTCCGGATCGAAGCCGGCATGCTCGACGGCCAGGGAGTGGTCGACGATCAGCTGGGTCGGCACCACCGGGTTGACCTTGGCCGGGTCCCCGCCCTGCTCGGCAATGGCGTCACGCAAACCGGCCAGGTCGACCAGCGCGGTCTGGCCGAGGATGTCGTGGCAGACCACCCGCGCCGGGTACCAGGGAAAGTCCAGGTCGCGCTTGCGCTCGATCAGCTGCTTGAGCGAATCGGTCAGCGTGGCCGGATCGCAACGCCGCACCAACTGCTCGGCCAGCACGCGGGAGGTATACGGCAGCTTGGCGTAAGCGCCAGGCGCGATGGCGTCGATCGCCTCGCGGGTATCGAAATAGTCCAGCGCAGTACCGGCCAGGTGTTTGCGGTATTGAGTGTTCATCACTGGCGATCCTTGAGCGGCACGAACTTGAGGTCTTCGGGGCCGACGTAGTTGGCGCTCGGGCGGATGATCTTGCCGTCGATGCGCTGCTCGATCACATGGCTGGACCAGCCGGCGGTGCGGGCGATGACGAACAGCGGGGTGAACATGGCGGTGGGCACGCCCATCATGTGGTAGCTGACCGCGCTGAACCAGTCGAGGTTGGGGAACATCTTCTTGATCTCCCACATCACGCTTTCCAGGCGCTCGGCGATGTCGAACATCTTGCTGCTGCCCTGCTCGGCGGAAAGCTCGCGAGCCACTTCCTTGATCACCTTGTTGCGCGGATCGGCGACCGTGTAGACCGGATGACCGAAGCCGATCACCACTTCCTTCTTCTCGACCCGGGCACGGATATCGGCCTCGGCCTCGTCCGGGTTGTCGTAGCGCTTCTGGATCTCGAAGGCCACCTCGTTGGCGCCACCGTGCTTGGGGCCGCGCAACGCGCCGATACCGGCGGCGATGGCCGAGTACATGTCCGAACCGGTGCCGGCCACCACCCGCGAGGCGAAGGTGGAGGCGTTGAACTCGTGCTCGGCGTAGAGGATCAGGCTGGTGTGCATGGCGCGCACCCAGCTGTCCGCGGGCTTCTCGCCATGCAGCAGGTGGAGGAAGTGGCCGCCGATGGAGTCATCGTCGGTGTCCACCTCGATGCGCTTGCCGTTGTGGCTGAAGTGGTACCAGTACAGCAGCATCGAGCCCAGGGAGGCCATCAGCTTGTCGGCGATATCGCGGGCGCCGGGATGGTTGTGATCGTCCTTCTCCGGCGACAGGCAGCCGAGCACGGAGACGCCGGTGCGCATCACGTCCATCGGGTGGGCGCTCGGCGGCAGCTGTTCCAGGGCCGTCTTGAGGGCCGCGGGCAGGCCGCGCAGGGCCTTGAGCTTGGCCTTGTAGGCGGTCAGCTCGGCGACATTGGGCAGCTTGCCATGCACCAGCAGGTGGGCGATTTCCTCGAACTCGCAGGTGGTGGCGACATCGAGGATGTCATAGCCACGGTAGTGCAGGTCGTTGCCGCTGCGCCCGACGGTGCACAGCGCGGTGTTGCCGGCGGCAGTGCCGGAGAGGGCGACGGATTTCTTCGGCTTGAAGCCCGGGGTGGTTTCGGTGGCACTCATGCTTATCTCCTCGAATCCTTGTTGTTCTTGCCTGGCACTATCACTTCTTGGCGGCGAACAGCGCGTCGAGCTTCTGCTCGAAGGCGTGGTAGCCAATGCGGTCGTACAGTTCGGCGCGGGTCTGCATCAGCTCGATCACGTTCTTCTGGTGGCCTTCCTGGCGAATGGCGGTATAGACGCTTTCCGCGGCCTTGTTGGCGGCGCGGAAGGCCGACAGCGGGTAGAGCTGGATGGCCACACCGACCGAGGCCAGCTCGTCGCGGGTAAACAGCGGGGTCGCACCGAATTCGGTGATATTCGCCAGCACCGGCACGTTCAGCGCATCGACAAAGCGCTTGTAGGTCGGCAGGTCATAGGCGGCCTCGGCGAAGATGCCGTCGGCACCGGCCTCGACGTAGCGTTGGCAGCGCTCGATGGCGGCGTCGACGCCTTCAGCCTGGATGGCATCGGTACGGGCGATCAGGAAGAAGTCCGGGTCGCTCTTGGCATCGGCGGCGGCGCGCACACGGTCGACCATCTCCTCGCAGGAGACGATTTCCTTGCCCGGGCGGTGGCCGCAGCGTTTGGCGCCAACCTGATCCTCGATATGGGCGGCAGCGGCGCCGGCCTTGATCAGGTTCTTGATGGTGCGCTCGATATTGAAGGCGCTGGGGCCGAAGCCGGTGTCGATGTCCACCAGCAACGGCAGGTCGCAGACATCGGTGATGCGGCGCACGTCGGTCAACACGTCGTCCAGGGTGTTGATGCCCAGATCCGGCAGCCCCAGCGAACCGGCCGCGACACCGCCGCCGGACAGGTAGAGGGCCTTGAAGCCGGCACGTTTGGCCAGCAGCGCGTGGTTGGCGTTGATGGCGCCGATCACCTGCAGCGGCGACTCGATGGCGAGAGCCTGGCGAAAACGCTGGCCTGGGGAAAGCTGACTCATGACTCACCTCTGGGTTTGGCTGTCTTGGATTGCGCGTCCTGGCCCGTCTGGGCTTTGTAATGACGCTCGATATTGCGTTTGGAAGCGCCGATATGACGGCGCATCAGCAGCTCGGCCAACTCGCCGTCACGCTCGGCGATGGCATCGAGAATTCGGTGATGCTCGGCGAAGGCCTGGCGCGGTCGACTGGGCGTCGCGGAAAACTGCAGGCGGTACATGCGCACCAGCTGATACAGCTCGCCGCAGAGCATCTGGCTCAGGGTCTTGTTGCCGCTGCCCTGGATGATCCGGTAGTGGAAGTCGAAGTCGCCTTCCTGCTGGTAGTAGCCGACGCCGGCCTTGAAGGCGGCGTCCTGCTCATGCAGGTCGAGCACTCGGCGCAGCTCGTCGATCTCCACCTGGGTCATGCGCTCGGCGGCCAGGCGACAGGCCATGCCTTCCAGCGACTCGCGGATCTCGTACAACTCGATCAGCTCGTCATGGGACAGCGACACCACCCGCGCCCCGACATGGGGAATACGCACCAGCAGCTTCTGCCCTTCCAGGCGGTGAATGGCTTCGCGCAGCGGCCCACGACTGATGCCATAGGTACGCGCCAGCTCCGGCTCGGAGATCTTGCTGCCCGGGGCGATCTCGCCCTTGACGATGGCGGACTGAATCAGCCGAAAGACATGCTCGGAAAGCGTTTCGGAGTCGTCCTGAATGGTTCGGGGCAAGGCGAGATCGCTCGACATATTGTCAACACCAATATGATTAGACGGGTAAAAACTACGCTCGCACATCGTAAATGTCAAACACACAGCATGGACTGTCGACAATCCTTGCAATCGCAGGCAGCGACCTGAATATGCTTCAACGCAAAAAAATGCCGCACACCCTGGGCGGGAGGCGGCATTTTCAGGTTCGCGGCATGACGCCGAGGACATGAGCGGGCTACGACCCGACCATATAGATGGTCGGGTTGCGACCTACCTAATGGATTGACTCAAGCGGGGATGGCCGAGGCCGCTCGGCAGAAGGTTGCGCCGAGGGTTGCTCGAGCTGCGCGGCGATCGCGGCCGCCTGCGCCTGCAACAGGTCGAGACGGCTGCGCATGCCGAACAGGCCCGTGAAATGCAGGAACATGCGCCAGCCGAATCCCAGCGCATCGCCACGTTTGCGCGGCACCAGGTGCAGGTGCGCGTGGGGAATATGCTGATTGGTGGCTTTACCGTCGTTAACGATCAGGTGCGTGCCCTCGACGCCGAAACCGGCGCGCCGTTGCGCGGCGACCAACTGGTCGAATACACGGTAGAGGTGCTGCCGAGTGGCGGCCTGCAACTGCTCGAGCTTCTCGACGTGCTGAAGAGGAATCAGCAGAACGTGCCCCTGCCCCAGCGGATGTACATCCATAAAGGCAATGCACTGCTCGTCCCGGTAGACCTGGGCCGCAGGCAGTGCGCCATCGATGATGCTACAGAAAATGCAATCCATTCCGATCCCTCGATTGGACATTGATAGGACTCAAGTCGCGCACTGCGGCTCGGCGACTGCAGGCGCGGGATGAGTACGCATAAATAACCGGGCGAGCCACCAGCGATCCCGGGGTAGTACTTTGTTTTCCAGCACGTGGTGCAACTTGGGTAAGTTGCACCCCTCCGGATAGACCTGATGCTCGACGTGGTAGTCGATGTTGGCCCCGAACAGGCCGGTCACGGTGAAAGCGCGCCGCACCAGATCCTGCCTGTCGGCGCGCCCGGATGCGAGCATCGCCATCGGAAAATGCTCGTAGCCGCGTGATACCGGGTTGATCTCCAACGCCAGCAACAGTAGCGGAATCACGAAAGTACGCACGACCTCATACGCCATCCCCTGCCCGCCAAACCAGGCGCAAAAAGGCCTGCCAGCTCTAGCCGCGTGGAGCTGAAGCCGCGCAGCACCTTTGCTCGGGTCGCCCAGATAACGATGGCGACGCTCGTCGCAATCGGTGAAGAAAGAGATGCGAAACAGAACAACCCTGACCAAGCCCGTCGCGGTCCTGCGCGTTCAGCTCAACTATTGATGCATGCCCCCTGCAAAGCGCCTATTACGCGCCTGTCACAGCCGAAAACTCCCATGATAGAATGCCGCCGTTTTTAGCCCGGCCGGACAGGCACGTCATGCCTGCTAAACTCCAAGCCAGACGCACGGGGCCATAGCCCCACGCCCGCCGGTCTTTCCGCTCAGCTGTTGTGCCATATTCAATAGGACTTATGAGACTCGAGCCCTCTGCCCTGCTTTGCTGCCTGTTCCTTTCGCCAGGCCTGGGGCTCGCCGCGGAGAAGACCGTTTACGGCCTCAATGAGTACGCCAGGCTTTACGATCTCGATCTGGAGGTTGCCGCGAAACTGGATACCGGAGCCAAGACCGCTTCCCTGAGCGCACGCGAGATCAAGCGCTTCAAACGCGACGATGAAACCTGGGTCCGCTTCTACCTGGCCATCGACGAGGCCCACGAGCATCCGATCGAGCGGCCGCTGGCGCGGATCAGCAAAATCAAACGCCGCGCCGGGGACTATGACCCCGAAGAAGAAAAAACCTACACCGCACGCCCCGTAATCGAGATGACCCTGTGCATGGGCCAAGCCCTGCGCACCATCGAAGTGAACTTGACCGACCGCAGCGCCTTCCAATACCCGTTATTGATTGGTTCCGAAGCCCTCAAACGCTTCAGCGCGCTGGTCGACCCAAGCCTTAAATACGCAGCAGGCAAGCCTGGCTGCACCACCGACGCAAACCCTGGCGAGTAACTCCCATGCGCTCTCTTACCCTCCATCTGAAAGTCCTGATCACGCTCCTGGTGAGCCTGGGCATTCTGATTACGGCTTACCAGATCTTCATTCTCGGCATCCCGGTGACCGAGGACGAGACAGACGATCTGTGGAACATCGACGCCAAGGTCGAGTTCCAGGCCAACCCTCGCGAGCCGGTCAAGTTGCAGATGTTCGTGCCGCCGCTCAACCAGGACTACGTCAGCCTCAACGAGAGCTTCATCTCCAACAATTACGGGGTGAGCATCAGCCGCGCCGAAGGCAATCGCCGGGTGACCTGGTCCGCCCGGCGCGCCAGCGGCAAGCAGACCCTGTACTACCGCCTGGTGCTGACCAAGCGCTACAGCGGCGAGCAGGCCAAGGCCAAGGGCCCGATCTTCCGCGACAGCCTGCCGGTCGAAGGCCCCGAGAAGATCGCCGCCGAGGCCCTGCTGGCGCCGATCCGCCAGCATTCGGCAGACGTCGAAACCTTTATCAGCGAGACCATCAAGCGGGTCAACGACAGCACCGACGACAACGTCAAGTTGCTGCTTGGCGGCGATGCCTCCAGCGTCAACAAGGCCAATGCCATCGACCTGCTGCTGTCGATCGCCCATGTACCAATGGAGCGCGTGCACACCATTCGCCTGAATGCCGAAGGGCAACAGAGCCCGGAACTCTGGCTGCGCAGCTTCAACGGCGAGAAGTGGCTCTACTTCAGTCCGGAAACCGGCGAGCAGGGCCTGCCGGCCGATCGCCTGATCTGGTGGATCGGTGATGCCGAGCTGATCAAGCTCGAAGGGGGCAAGAAGGCCCAGGTCAGCTTCAGCCTGAACAAGAGCGAGATGAACGCCATTCGACTGGCCCAGCTGTCCGACGAAAGCACCGACGCCGGCTTCCTCGGCTACTCGATGTACGGCCTGCCGCTGTCCACTCAGCAGACTTTCCAGATCATGATGGTGATCCCGGTCGGCGTTCTGGTGATCCTGATCCTGCGCAATCTCGGCGGCCTGCAGACCCTGGGCACCTTCACCCCGGTGCTGATCGCCCTGGCCTTCCGCGAAACCCAGATCGGCTTCGGCATCGTGCTGTTCACCATCATCACCGCATTGGGCCTGTCGCTGCGCTCATATCTTGAGCACCTCAAGCTGCAGATGCTGCCGCGCCTGTCGGTGGTGCTGACGTTCGTGGTGGTACTGATCGCCGTGATCAGTCTGTTCAGCCACAAGCTGGGCCTGGAACGCGGCCTGTCGGTGGCCCTGTTCCCGATGGTGATCCTGACCATGACCATCGAACGCCTGTCGATCACCTGGGAAGAGCGCGGGGGCGGCCATGCCTTCAAGGTCGGTGTCGGCACCCTGATCGCCGCCAGCCTGTCGTTCATGGTGATGAGCATTCCGCAGTTGGTGTATTTCATCTTCACCTTCCCGGCCGTGTTGATGGTGCTGGTCGGCTTCATGCTGGCGATGGGTCGCTACCGCGGCTACCGCCTGACCGAGCTGTTCCGCTTCAAAGCCTTCCTGAAGGATTGAGCCATGCTAGGTCTCTGGAAAACCTGGAAGGCCCTCGAAGCCAAAGGCATCATGGGCATCAACCGGCGCAATGCGGACTACGTGCTTAAGTACAACAAACGGCACCTCTACCCCATCGTCGATGACAAGATCATCACCAAGGAACGCGCCATCGAGGCCGGCATTCACGTGCCGCAGATGTACGGAGTGATTTCCACCGAGAAGGAGATCGACAAGCTCCCGGAGATCATCGGCGGGCGCAACGACTTCGTCATCAAGCCGGCGCAGGGCGCCGGCGGGGACGGCATCACGGTGATCGCCGACCGCTTCGAGGAGCGTTACAAGACGGTCTCCGGGCGGATCATCAGCCACGAGGAGATCGAGCATCAGATCTCCAACATCCTCACCGGCCTCTATTCGCTCGGCGGCCATCGTGACCGGGCGCTGATCGAATACCGGGTGATTCCCGATCAGATCTTCAAGAGCATCAGCTACGAAGGCGTGCCGGACATCCGCATCATCGTCCTGATGGGCTATCCGGTTATGGCCATGCTGCGCCTGCCGACCCGCCAGTCCAACGGCAAGGCCAACCTGCACCAGGGCGCCATCGGCGTGGGTGTGGACCTGGCCACGGGCGTCACCCTGCGCGGCACCTGGCTGAACAACAAGATCAGCAAGCATCCGGACACCACCAATGCGGTGGACGGCGTGCAACTGCCGAACTGGAACGGCTTCATGAAACTGGCGGCCGGCTGCTACGAACTCTGCGGCCTGGGCTACATCGGCGTGGACATGGTCTTGGACCAGGAGAAAGGCCCGCTGATTCTGGAACTCAACGCCCGCCCCGGCCTGAACATCCAGATCGCCAACGACTGCGGCCTCACCCACCGCGCCCATGCGGTCGAGGATCGTCTGGTCGAGCTCAAGGCCAAGGGCATCCAGGAGAGCCCCGAGGAACGCATGCGTTTCTCCCAGGAGCTGTTCGGCCACGCGCCGATCGCCGAAATCTGACGGCACGCGTAGAACCAGCCCGGCCGATGCCGGGCTTTTTTCTGCCTGGCCGCCATCCCACACTCGCCGGCGCTGCAGCGAGCAGACGCGGTCTCAAGCCTCGCCCAGCAGCCCGCTGCTCCTGCCCCTGAGCACCGCCTGGGTGCGGCTACGCACCCCCAGCTTGGCGAACAGCTTGTGCAGGTGCCACTTGATGGTGGCTTCGGACAGGTGCAATGCCTGGGCGATATCGCGATTGGCCAGGCCGGCGGCGACCAGGCGCAGGATATCCAGCTCCCTGGGGCTCACCTGCTGATGGTCGTCCAACGCTTGGGGATCGACTGCCAGTCGACGGCACTGCTCGCGCAGCTGCCGATCCAGCGCCTGCCAGCTCCCCGCACCGCCCACCTGGCTCGCCGACCAGGCATCCCAGAGCGGCAGCAACCACAGTGCATCATCCAGGAACAGGCGCCGATACCCCCTGTGCCAGGCATCCTGCAGGGTCGCCTGAAACAAGGCGAAAGCCCTCTCGGCGCCATTCGTGCGCCAGCACGCCACGGCGAGCAGCAACGACAGGCGCAAGCGCCGTTCGTGCTGGTGCTCGGCCGTCTGCACGGCCAGGCAGGCCTCCAGCAGCGCCAGCGCGCGCGGCGCCCGACGCTCGGCCAATGCCAGTCGCGCCTGGCACAGCACCAGCGTCACGGCGGCATCGCCGTTGCCCCCTACCGGCAACTCCGCCAGCTGTCGCTGCAACTGCAGGCAGATCCGCTCGGCCTCATGGGGACGGCGCAACCACAGGAGAAACTGCACCCGACAACCCATGGCCTGCGCGTAAACCCGCTCGTAGCCTGGCCCTTGCAGCCCCGTCAGCCACTCATCGAGCTGTTCCAGGGCCGGCTCGCACTCGCCGGCGTAGAAGCGCGCGCGCACCATCACCAGCTGACCGCGACTGACCAGCTCGACCGGCGTGGCGAGATCGCGGCGACTGGTGGCCAAGGGCAGTTCGGCGAGGATCGCGGCGTGCCGGTCCTGCTCATACAGCAGGTCGGCATAGGCCAGGGCCAGCACACCCCCCACCCGGCTGTGCCTGCCGAAGGCCCGCTCGACCCGGGCGCGAGCGACCTCCGCCAGGGTGCGCCCGCGCTCGAGGCGCGCCTGCTCCTTGCACAGCAGCGCCTCGATCAGTCTGAGCACCACACGCAAGTACTCGCTAGCGGTGCGCCGCAGGCTCTCGCGTGCCAGGCCGAGCGACCGCGACGCCTCGCCGTAGTCACCAAGCAGGGCGTGAGCGGCCGCCTGCACGCACGCCAGGCTGGCGCGAATCTCCGGCTGATCGAGCGGCACCCGACCGAGCCAGTGCCGACTGATGGCGAGACAGTCCTGCAGTCGGTCCTGATAGAGCTGGACCAGGGCCTTGATCAACTGAGCCACGGCGAGCAGCTCGTGGGGCCTGTCGTGCAGCGCCTGCCCCTGCTGCAGCAGGCGCGCGCTGATGTCCTCGATCAGCGCCTCGGCATCGAGGTATTTCTGCTCGAAGGCCAGCTGCCAGGCGTAGAAGACCTGGAACACCGGGTACTCGCGAATCACCTGCGCCGGCAACGCCGCCACGCTGGAGAGAATGCCGTAGAGCTGGTTGTCGGCGAGCAGGCGCGCACCCTGACGCGCCAGCAATCCGGCGGCGAAGGCATACTCACCGGCAGCCAGGGCATAGTTGACCGCCCTGTCCAGCAGGCTCCGCTGCTCGCACCAGCGCGCGGCCGCCAGCTGCAACCGCCGCCCATCGCCGCGCCTGAGCAGGCGCCCGCGCAGGCATTCGGCGAACAGCTGATGGTAGCTGAACCACTCGCCTTGCTCGTCCAGGGCGGTGATGAACAGTTGCTCGTTCTGCAGCCGTCGCAGGATTGCCCCGGCATCTTCCCGGCCGGTGAGCGCATTGCACAGATCGGCACTGAACTGCTCGAGCACGGACGTCTGCTCGAGGAACAGCCGCAGGTCCGGCGCCAGCCGAGCCAGTACATCCTCGTTGAGGTAGTCGGCGATATGACGCTCGCTACCGGAGAATTCCGCGATGAAAGCAGCGGGATCAGGGTGCCGAGCCAGGGACAGGGCGATCAACTGCAGCGCACCGATCCATCCCTCGCTCCGCCGGTGCAGCCGCTCGACCTGCTCACTGCTCAGGCGCAGTTGCTGGAGCTCGAGGAGATAGGTCGCGGTTTCCTCGGCGCTCACACGCAGGTCCTCGGCGCGCAGCCAGGCTGTATCGTCGCCATGTAATGGCCGTCCTTCGCCTGAGCGCGGCCTGGAGCGCGTGCCGGCGATCAGCCGGACATGCGCCGGCAGCCCCTCGATCAGGCCCTGCACCAGGGGTCTGAGGGCGGGATGGCGGATACTGTGAAAGTCATCGAGGATCAGGTACAGCTCACCCTCGACCTGCCTGAGTTCGCTCAGGAAGGCAGCGAGCAAGGCTTGGGCCGGCTGACTCGCCCCCCCCTGCGCGCCTTCCAGGATGGAGCCGCCGAAGCCCGGCAACTGTGTGTCGATGGCCGCGAGCAGATAGTGCAGCAGGCGCAGCGGCTCGCTGTCCGCCTCGTCGCAGGACAGCCAGGCCACCCGCGCCCCGGACGCCTGCAGGCGCTGGCGCAACTGGCCGAGCAAGGTGCTTTTGCCGTAGCCCGCTGGCGCACAGAGGATGACCAGGCGCCGCTCACGGGCCTCGATCAGCCGCTGGAGCAACGCCCTGCGTATCAGCTGCGGACGAGCGCCGACCACGCCGGGCGCCAGCTTGGTACGCAGCAGCGACAGGGAGGGCGGCAGCGACAAGCCCTCGAGGCTCATGGCGCGACCAATCCCAGTTCCTGGGCGCGGCGGATCGCCTGGGTCCGATTGCGTACCCCGAGCTTCTCGTAGATGTTGTGCAGGTGCCATTTGACGGTCCCCAGGGCCAACGCCAGGCGCTGGCCGATGGAGTCGTTGGCCAGTCCCTGTGCCGCCAGTTGGATCACTTCGGCCTCGCGCTCGGTCAAGCCTTCGGCCAGCGGCACCTCGGCCTGCAGGGCGTCCTGACCCGGCCAGATCGCCAGAATCGAGCGAATGAACGCCTGCAGGGCCGGATAGCGCTCGCCCGCCTCGAGCTGCGACAAGAGCCGACGAACCGGAGCCCCCTCCTCGATGAACAGGCTGCGCAGTGCGTCGTGTTCCGCGCGCGACAGACACTGCACCAGCAGGCTCTGCGCGCGCTCCTGATAGCCCAGGTGCTGGTGGCTGAGCGCCGCCAGAAGGTCCAGGCGCAAGCGCTGTAGCCCATGCCAGTCGTCCTGCAGCGGTCCGCGCAGCTGGGCAATCTCGTGCAGCGCCTCGCTATGATGATCGCGCGCCTGCAGCAGGCGGATGCGCGTCAGCCCCCGAACCCAGAGCACTGGATTGCAGGCCAGGTGCCGGTAGTGCCCGGCCAGACCGGGCCAGTCGACGTCGTTGAGGCGCTGCTCGGCGCGCGTGAGCCGCTCGGCGCCCGGCTCCTGGAGCAGCTGCGTCACCTCGTCGCCGAGCGCCTGGGCCTGGAAGCGCCATGCGCGGTTGCCGGCGGCCAGTTGCTGCATGCGCAGCAAGGTGGCCCGGGCTTCTTTCGGCTTGCCCAGGGCACGCTGGACCTGAGCCAGGCACAGCATGCCCTGGGCATACAGGTCGACCGGGTTGATCACATCGACCGTGGCCAGGGCCCAGCGCAGGCGCTCCTCGACACCCTCGAGGCGGCCCTGATGGTAGTCGATCAACGCCCCGCTGATGGTCGGCAACGCCAGGGCGCGGGCATTCGTGGCGAAGCATGGCGCGGTGCGTGCGCGCAATTGCGCGAACAGCTGCCCGGCCCGTTTGATCTGCCCCTGCTGCAGGCACAGCAACACCTCCACATTGGCCAGCTGCATGCCCAGGTAGTGCCCCTCCAAAAAGTGATTGCGCTGCTGCGCCAGCGCCAGCAGGCGTCGCGCCGACTCGCCCTCCCCGAGCACCACGTTGGCCAGGGCACCGACGATCAGCATGGCCATCTCGAGAAACGCGGTGTGCCCCCCAGCTGCAGCTCGACCCTGCGCGCGAGGGCGACGCAGCCGGGCAGATCGTCCTTCTGCAGGGCGATAAGCGCTTTGATCGTCAGGGTCGCCAGCACGCTGTCCTCGAGGTCGGCCGCCGCCTCGGCCATCCGCCAACGGTGCAACTGCTCGTCGAGCATACGGTTGGCCTCGGCCAGATCCAGCTCCGCCGCACGGCTCCAGACGTCGGCCAGCACCAGCATCGGATAGTCCTGGGCAATCTCGTCCGGCACATGCTGGCGCCACTTGTAGATCAAGTGCAGTTGACCGCGATTGATCAGCTCCAGACCACAGCCGTCGACCAGGGCGGCGAGCATCCGTGGGTCTTCGGCCAGGCAGGCGTGCTCGATCGCCAGATTCTGCATGCGGTGCGTGGCAAACCACAGGCTGGCCTTGAAATGCAGCTGCTTGAATCGCTCGGGGTCGCGCCCCTGCAGGCGCCGGCGCAGGAACTCGGCGAACAGGTTATGGAAGCGGTACCAGTGCCGCTGGCGATCGAGCGGCAGCAGGAACAACTGCATGGCTTCCAACGCCTCCAGCATTTGCTGGCCATCCTGCCGGCCGGCCAGGGTATTGGCCAGGTCGCCACACAGCTGCTGGGCGATCCCCAAGGCCTCCAGCAGCTGCTGCTGATCGGCCGGCAACTGCTCGAACACAGTGCGCAGCAGGTAATCGCCGACGGTCGCTGGACTCGTTCCCAGGTCGGCCAGCTGTTGCCAGGCCTGGGGTTGCTGACGCAACCAGAGGCTGGCCAGGTGCACGCCCACCACCCAGCCTTCGGTGTGGCGGTACAGCGCCGCCAATGCCGGGGCTTCCAGCTGCAGGCCATGGCGCGCCAGATAGTCGCCGGTCTCGGCCTGGCTCAAGCGCAACTCGCCCTCGCCGATCTCCAGCAGCAGCCCCTTGGCGCGCAGGGTGGCCAGTTTCAGCGCCGGTTGCGAGCGGCTGGCCAGGGCCAGGACGAAGCCCGCGGGTGCATAACGGATCAAGCGCTCCAGCGCCGCCAGCAGCTCGGTATTCTGAATCAGGTGCAGGTCGTCGAGGACCAGCAGAAGCGGCGCCTGCACCTGCGCCAGGTCCGCCAGCAGCGTCTCCGTCACCGCGGCGACGGGCACCCCCATGGTGTTCTGCAGGTAGCCACGGGCTGCCAGGCCGAGGCCCGGGACCAGGCTTTCAAGCGCCTCGATCAAGTGCAGGAAGAAGCGCGCCGGCTCGTCGTCATCGGCATCCAGTGACAGCCAGGCCACCGCGTAGCCGGCAGACGCCTTCTGCTGCGCCAGGGCGCTGAGGGTCCAGGTCTTGCCGAAACCGGCCGGCGCGGAGAACAGCAGCACGCGCGCATGGGGCTGGGTCGACAGCGCCGCCTCGATCCGCGGCCTGGGCAGTGCTTCGATGGACGCCTCGGGCGGGCCGAACTTCCAGTGCAGCGGGCTCCCGGCGGCAGGACCCAACGTCTCATCCATGGCCTCGATCCCCTGACTGGTTACGAACTGGCACTATCGTGCAGCATTATTTTCCGGCCGGTCATACTAATCAGCCGCTGCCCGCCGCGCAAACCTACGCGCAAACCCTAGGATGAATGGTGACGGCGTTCTACAATCGGCGTCCGCGCTCGTCCGAATACCTCGAATGTCTACTTGTCTCGTTCACCCTCTGCCCTATCGCGCCGACCCTGCCGAGTTTTTCGCTGCCGTACGCCAGGCCCCGGGAGCGGTCCTGCTGGACGCCGGGCGCCCGGCGGCGCAGCGCGGACGCTACGACCTGATCAGCGCCTGGCCCATGGCGGAGTTCGTTCCCGCGCCCGACGAAGCGGGCGAGGCTTTTCTGCAGCGCCTGCGCGACGGCCTGAGCGCCCTCGGCCCGGCAGAGCCGCCCGGCGACCGCCCCCTGCCGTTTGCCGGCGGACTGATCGGCTACCTGGGCTACGACTTCGGTCGGCGCCTGGAAAAACTGCCAGCGCAGGCGGTCGACGACCTCGGGCTGAGCGATGCGCGCTTCGGCCTGTATGCCTGGGCGCTGATCAGCGATCACCAGCTGGGGACCAGTCAGCTGCTGTTTCATCCGCGCCTGGCGAGCGAAGAGCGCGAGCGTCTGATTACCCTGTTCGAGAGGGTTGCCACCGACCCGCCACCCTCCTTCACCCTGCTCGGCGCCTTCGAGGCCGATCTCGACGAAGCCGGGTATCGCCAGGCCATCGAGCGCATCCAGGCCTATATCCAGGCCGGCGACTGCTACCAGGTAAACTTCGCCCAGCGTTTTCGCAGCCATTACCAGGGTGATCCCTGGGCTGCCTACCAGGCTCTGCGCAGCGCCTGCCCGACGCCCTTCGCCGGCTACCAGAGCCTGCCGGACGGGGCGATCATCAGCCTGTCGCCGGAACGCTTCATGCGGGTCAGCCAGGGCCTCGTCGAGACCCGCCCCATCAAGGGCACGCGGCCGCGCGAGGCGGACCCACAGCAGGACGCCGCCCAGGCCCACGCGCTGATGACCAGCCTGAAGGATCGCGCCGAAAACCTGATGATCGTCGACCTTCTGCGCAACGACCTGGGCCGCAGTTGCCGCACCGGCTCGGTGCGGGTCCCGGAGCTGTTCGCCCTCGAGAGCTATCCCAACGTCCACCACCTGGTCAGCGCGGTGACCGGCGAGCTGGCCGCCGGCAAGGACGCCCTGGACCTGATCGCCGGCAGCTTCCCCGGCGGCTCGATCACCGGCGCCCCGAAGATTCGCGCCATGCAGATCATCGACGAGCTGGAGCCGACCCGGCGCGCGCTCTATTGCGGCTCGTTGCTCTATCTGGATGTGCGCGGCGAGATGGACAGTTCGATCGCCATCCGCAGCCTGCTGGCCAAGGACGGGCAGATCAGCTGCTGGGGCGGTGGCGGGATAGTCGCGGACTCGGCCTGGCAGGCGGAGTATCAGGAGTCGATCACCAAGGTGAAGGTGCTTCTGCAGACCCTGGAGCAGTTCTGCGACTCATAAGAAAGGCCCGCGACAGCGGGCCTCGTTCTTTCTCACGTCGCGACTACAGGCTCAATGAGCGAGTGGACGCCTTGAGGAACTCATGCTTGAGGTCTTCGTAGCTGTGCACCGCCGGAAACTGCGGGAACTCGCGGATCACGTTGTCCGGCGCATGGAACAGGATGCCGGCATGGGCCTCGCTGAGCATGGTGGTGTCGTTGTACGAATCGCCCGCGGCGATCACCCGGTAGTACAGGCTCTTGAAGGCGATTACCGACTGGCGCTTGGGGTCCCTCTGGCGCAGCTGATAGTTCACCACTCGGCCACTGTCGTCGGTGATCAGCTTGTGGCACAGCAGGGTCGGAAAGCCCAACTGGCGCATCAGCGGCTGGGAGAATTCGTAGAAGGTGTCGGAGAGGATCACCACCTGAAAGCGCTCGCGCAACCAGTCGACGAACTCCACCGCACCGTCCAGCGGCTTGAGGGTGGCGATCACCTCCTGGATGTCGGCCAGCTTCAGGCCATGCTCGTCGAGGATGCGCAGACGCTGCTGCATCAGCACGTCATAGTCGGGAATGTCCCGGGTGGTCGCCTTCAGCGCATCGATACCGGTTTTTTCCGCGAAGGCGATCCAGATTTCCGGAACCAATACGCCTTCCAGGTCGAGACAAGCGATTTCCATGGGACACTCCTAGCTTGGGCCTGAATGAAGGCGGCACTCTAGCGGCTCGCCCAAAGCCGCGCAACGCGGGCCCTTATACCCAAACACCTTGGTCGACATGGGATTTGATTATTTAGCCGCATAAAGCCTTTTTGCTACCATCCCCGGCACAGCGCGCCAGCGGGCGCGGGCAGCCCTGGCGAGCGGCAGGCTTTATCGCCACACCCGGCCGGTTGTCCATGCCCCTGCAAGCGACCATAACCAGGAATCTAGCCCGATGAGCCATCCCTTCGATGTAGCCGAACTGGCCGCGACCTATGCAAACAAGTCGCCCCAGGACATTCTCAAACTCGCTTTCGAGCATTTCGGCGATGAGCTGTGGATTTCCTTCAGCGGTGCCGAAGACGTGGTACTGGTGGACATGGCCTGGAAGCTCAATAAACAGGTCAAGGTCTTCAGCCTCGATACCGGCCGCTTGCACCCGGAGACCTATCGTTTCATCGACCAGGTACGCGAACACTACGGCATCGCCATCGAGGTGCTGTCGCCCGACGCCACGGCACTCGAAGCCATGGTCAAGGCCAAGGGCCTGTTCAGCTTCTACAAGGACGGCCACGAAGAGTGCTGCGGCATCCGCAAGATCGCTCCGCTGCGCAAGAAGCTGGCCACGGTGAAGGCCTGGGCCACCGGCCAGCGCCGTGACCAGAGCCCCGGCACCCGTAGCCAGGTCGCCGCGGTGGAGATCGATGGGGCCTTTTCCACTGCCGACAAGCCGCTGTACAAGTTCAATCCCCTGGCGCAGATGAGCAGCGAGGACATCTGGGCCTATATCCGCATGCTCGAGCTGCCCTACAACAGCCTGCACGAGCGCGGCTTCATCAGCATCGGCTGCGAGCCCTGCACCCGCCCGGTCCTGCCCAACCAGCACGAACGCGAGGGGCGCTGGTGGTGGGAAGAAGCCACGCAGAAGGAGTGCGGCCTGCACGCCGGCAACCTGATCGCCAAGCAATAACCGCGGCGAAGCCTGGCCCAGAACTCTGCAGTCGAGCCATGCATAATGCCCCTATCGGCCGATCGGGGCATTTTTCGTTGGGCGACCGACAGTGACGCCGACGGGCGTTGTGAGCGAACCGCAGCCCCTGCAACAATCCCCCCATTCCTCGGCCTGACGACACGGCTTGGCAAATCGACGAACAAGGAGCTCTTGGCATGAACCTGCAGCAATCCATCGGCAACGCTCTGGGCGTGCGCGCACTCGACACCCCGGCGGAGCTCGCCAGCGAAGTGCAGCGGCGTCTGGCATTCATCAAGGAGCGGCTCGGACAATCCGGCTGCAGCACCCTGGTGCTGGGCATCAGCGGCGGCGTGGACTCCCTGACGGCCGGGCTGCTCTGTCAGAAGGCGGCCGCCGAACTGCGTGCCGAAGGCCGGCAGGCGGAATTCATCGCCGTACGCTTGCCCTACCGTGACCAGCAGGATGAGGCCGATGCCCAGTGGTCGCTGCGCGTGATCAATCCTGATCGCATCGAAACGGTCAACATCGCTGCCTGCGTCGACGGCTTGATGTCGGCCCTGCAACCGGCAGACAACGCCGCCAGGAACGACTTCGTCAAAGGCAACATCAAGGCGCGCGCGCGCATGGTGGCGCAGTATGCCCTGGCCAACTACAACAACGGCCTGGTAGTCGGCACCGATCATGCGGCCGAAGCGGTCATGGGCTTCTTCACCAAGTTCGGCGACGGTGCCTGCGACCTGGCCCCTCTGACCGGCCTGGTCAAGGGGCAGGTCCGACAGATCGCCACGCTACTGGGCGCACCGGAGGCACTGGTGTACAAGACGCCCACCGCCGATCTGGAGGAGCTCGAGCCCGGCAAGCCGGACGAAAAGGCCTATGGTTGCACCTATGAACAGATCGATGACTTCCTGCTCGGGCGCGCCGTGGCGAAAGAGGCCGAAGAGCGCATCATCCAGACCTACCGCAGGACCGAGCACAAGCGCAGCCTGCCCTATACCCCCTGATCGACTCGCTCGCGGCGGCAGGCAATGCGCGATGCGGCTGGACCGGCAATCCGCCGCTTCCTCCGTCATGCGAGCGCTCGAACAGCGCAGGCTTGCATCTGATCGCCGCCACTGCGGCGACCTGCTAGCGTTGCTGAAGATCCGGCCACTGCGTGAGGCGCCATGACCCAGGAAGAAATAGCCCGCTATTGCCTGCAGCTGCCCGGCGCACGCGAAGACTTCAAATGGGGCAACAACCAGGTGTTTTCCGTGGCCGGCAACAAGATGTTCGCGGTACTGAACTTCCTCGGCCACGATCTGGCCTGCAAAGTCGACAGCGACCTGTTCCTTGGCTATGTCGACCGACCCGGCATCCGCCCGGCGCCCTACCTGGCAAGGGCCCACTGGATCAGCATGAGCTGCACGCACCTGCCCCTGGGCGACGCCGAGCTGTGCCAGCTGCTGACTCGCGCCCACCAGCTGGTGGTGCGCCGGCTACCCAAATGCCGGCAGGTCGGCCTGCTGCTGGACGACTGAGGCCGAGGCTCAGCCTGCGGCGGTGCTCCAGTCGATCAGGCCTATCTGCCAGGTGGCCAGGATCAGCAGGCCGAACACAATCCGATACCAGGCGAAAGCGGTATAGCCGTGATTGCCGATGAAGCGCAACAGCGCACGCACGGCGATCATGGCAAAGATGAACGAGGTGACGAAGCCGATGGCGAACACCGGCAGATCGGCCGGCAGGAACAGCTCGCGATACTTGTAGCCGGAGTACACCGCGGCACCGACCATGGTGGGTATCGCCAGAAAGAACGAGAACTCGGTCGCCGCCTTGCGCGACAGGCCGAACAGCAGCCCGCCGATGATGGTGGCGCCGGAGCGGGAGGTCCCCGGGATCATCGCCAGGCACTGGGCGCAACCGATCTTCAGCGCCTGCTGCCAGCTCATGTCATCGACCCTTTCGGCCAGCACCTGATGGGTCCGTTGTTCGGCCCAGAGCATGGCCACACCCCCTACCACCAGCGCGCTGGCGACCGTGATCGGGTTGAACAGAAACTCGTGGATCAGGTCGGCAAAGGTCACCCCCAGCAGCACCGCGGGAATGAAGGCGATCAGCAGGTTGCCGGTGAAGCGCTGGGCCACGCGCTCTTTCGGCAGCCCCAGCACAACATCGAAGAGTTTCTGCCGGTACTCCCAGACCACGGCAAGAATGGCGCCCAATTGGATGATGATATTGAACGCCATCTCTCGCTCACCGGAAAAGTCGATGAGATCCGCGACTATGATCTGGTGACCCGTACTGGAAATCGGCAGGAACTCGGTAATACCTTCGACAATACCTAGAATCAAGGCCTGTACGGCCAACCACAGTTCCATCAAAACTCCCGGGGCGCACGGCAGCGGCCGCGCAAATAACATGTCATTGAAGTAATCGAGTGCTAGAGAACGGGTCTGGGACCCATGTTTCGCCGTGAGGTTCCCACGCGTTGCCAATAAACCTCAGATAACTTAGGTTTTCCGCGCGAGGGCCGAAATGCTATCAGAGAAAGCGGCACTATCGCCGTATCTGTGCAAAGTCTTGCGCAGCTAATCTGGCCCCGCCAAGGCGAGCCTGAAATAATTCTGTCAGCCGAGCTGGCCATATAACCTAGTGGTGCAATCCCACTCCCCGATTTCAATTACAACAACAGGGAGCCCCTTACGATGAATAGCCTCCGAAACCTGCCCATCAGCCGCCGCCTGTGGCTGATCTCGGCCGTCGCCATCGTCATGCTGTGCGTTCAGGGCGGATTGATGCTGCAGCAACTGCACAGCGGCCTGTATGCCGCCAAAGGCGAGAAGACCAAGCATGTGGTGCAGGGCGCAATGGGCATCCTCCGCCACTACCAGGGGCTGGAAAGCAGCGGCGCCCTGAGCCGTGAGCAGGCCCAGCAACAGGCGATGGATATGATCCGCGGCCTGCGCTATGCAGGCCAGGAGTACTTCTGGATCAACGACCAGACGCCGACCATGATCATGCACCCGACCAATCCCAAGCTGGAAGGACAGAACCTTTCGGGCTTCAAGGATCCGGACGGCAAGGCCCTGTTCAACGAAATGGTGCGCATCAGCAAGGCCGAAGGCGCCGGCCAAGTTGACTACCGCTGGCCGAAACCGGGCTCGAGCGAGCCGGTCCCCAAAGTCTCCTACGTCGAATTGTTCCAGCCGTGGGGCTGGATCATCGGCTCCGGCGTATACGTCGATGATGTCGAGGCCGAGTTCAGGACCCAGGCGCTGGGCGCACTAGGGGTGGGCCTGATCATCACCCTGCTGATGGCCGCGCTGGTGATGCTCATCGCACGCAGCATCGCCCGGCCGCTACGCGACGCGGTGGAGGCCATGGCCAATATCGCCAGCGGCGAAGGCGATCTGACCCGCACCCTGGATACCGCCGGGCGCGACGAGCTGGCGGCGCTGGCCGGACACTTCAACGCCTTCACCGGCAAGGTTCGCCAGGTGATTCGCCAATCGCTCGAGTCCGCCGGCACCCTCGATCAGGCCGCCCGTTCGCTCGGCGGGATTGCCGAGAACGCGCAACAACACAGCCAGCAGCAATCGCAGCAAATGGAGCTGGTGGCAACAGCGGTCAGCCAGGTGACCTACGGCGTGCAGGATGTGGCGAAGAACGCCGAACACGCCTCCAGCGAGGTACGTAGCGCCGAAGAGCAGGCCCTGCAAGGTCAACAGAATATCGACGCCAGCTTGCGCCAGATCAGCCAGCTGTCCGCCACCATCGACCAGGCGGTGGCCGTGATGCACGCCCTGGCCGAGGAAAGCACGCAGATCGGTAGCGTCCTGGAGGTGATTCGCTCGATCGCCGAACAGACCAACCTGCTCGCCCTCAACGCCGCCATCGAAGCGGCCCGCGCCGGAGAACAGGGTCGCGGCTTTGCCGTGGTGGCCGACGAGGTGCGTTTGCTCGCGCAGCGCACACAACAATCGACCGCCGAGATTCAGGGCATGATCGAGCGCCTGCAGGGCAACTCCGAGGCCGCGGTGAAGGTCATCAACGAGAGCAGTCAAGCCTCTCAGCTGACCGTCGAGCAGGCCAGCCAGGCCGGCGAGAGCCTGGCCCTGATCGCCCAGTCATTGCGCAACCTGACCGGCTTGAATGCTTCCATCGCCAGCGCCACACTGCAACAATCGCAGGTGGTCGAAGACATCAACCAGAACGTCACCCAGGTGGCGGGGTTGGCACATGACAATGCCCATGCGGCCGAGCAGTCCAGCGAGGCTGGACAGCGCCTGGTGCAGATGGCCGAGCAGCTCAACGGACTCTTGAGGCAGTTTCGCGTATGAGGCAAACATGAGCGGCATGGAGCATCAGGAAGTCGACCTCAGCAGGCCGCAGAACCAGGACCTGATCTGGGATCTGGACAGCATCGCTCGGCGGGAGCTCGCCGAGCGTTTCATCAAACTGTTCGAGAACCGCCTGTGCGTGTACTCGGAGTCCGTGCGCCAGCTCTATACCAACTACGACCTGCACTTTCCCAGCGACCTAGGCCGTAAGATGGTGGTGCTGCCCAACCCCTACGCCTTCCATGACACCCTGCACGGCATCGAGTCACTGGCCGTGCGCAAGACCGGCCTCTGCGTGCTGCCCGGTGCCTTGCTGGGCAAGCCCGGCCTGCTCCTGGCCACCCAGATCAAGGAAGGCGGGCCGGCCCCCAAGACCATGCCGTTCAAGCCGGCCCTGGCGCAGATCATCAGCAATCAGAAGAAGATGGGCGACCTGTTCCTGCCGATCATGATGAAAGGCGACTTGCGCGAGTTCGATCAGCAAATGCCCTACATCCACCTGCATCGCCTGCAGATCAGTCGCCTCAGCCGCCTGTCCACCTTCGAGCGCGATGACATCCAGCAGACCATCACCCGCAAACTGCTGATGCTCTATCGCCAGGCCGACAGCCTGGTCTGCTAGGTCGTGGCCCGGCCAGCTCAGCGTTTTTGACTACAGGCGCAGCAGACTGATCCAGGCCAGCAGCAGGCTGATCGTCACCACTATGGTCAAGGGCCGCCGCAAGGCCGGATACCACTTGGGCGCCAAGCCCAGCTTGACTGCGCGCAAGTCGGCAAAGTAGAGCAGCACGAAGGCCAGCAGAAACACCGGCAGGGCGAAGCCAAAAGGCAGGCCGCTGGCTATCGCGACCCATCCCAGCATCGGCGGGATCACCGACAGGCCGAGCTGCAGCTTGGCGCGCTCATCGCTCGCCTCGGCGCGCATCGCCAGCCCCCAATGAATCGCCCCCATGAATGCCAGGATTACCGCCGCGTAGTCCAGCAGCGCAGACATGACATAGGGGCGCCAGGCAAACGGGGTGATCCAGATGCCCAGAGCCCCGCTAACGAAAGGAATCAGGCCGGCGTAGCCGAGGTGCATGGCCAGTTGCTGGGGATGCTTGGCTTCGAAGGGATGCATCGCGAACTCCTGTCAGATGTGCGCTCAGGGTAGCCAGACATTGGTCTCCCCTGCAAACCAGCGGGACTCGAATCGCTCAGCTCCGGCCGGCGCTTCCGCAGTCGTCCCCGGAGCCCCATCAGACCCAGCTCCATCGCAGCGGGCGCAACGCCAGACGCCAGCATGTGCAGGAGCATTTTCCCCCAGGTTGGCAGAGGGCAGAATCCCGGGAGAACTCATGGCCGCTTGCCATTAACCGGCGCACTTGGCATAAAGTCAGGCCAATATCGACAAGGAAGTGCCCGATGCGAACGCTCCGTCGCGCCCTAGTGAGTCTCCTGCTGTTGCTGGGTCTTGGCCTCGGCATCGGCCTGTATTTCATTGCCAATCCCAACCTGCCCGTCTATCAGGAGCCGACACGCCTCCACTATCTGGACCAGTGGAGCGAAGAACAACGCCAGACCTACTATTACACCCCCCAGGGCACCCGAGTTAAGGGTTTGCGCTACGACTGGTTCGGCGCCCTCGAACTGCCCCTGAGCACGCGCAAGTTCGCCACCCCAGATTACCTCGCACGCTTCGGCTTTCTGGTCGACCCCAATCAGAGCGCCAGTGAACGCAATCCGGCGAACCTCCCGGTCGGTTTCGCTCGCCATGAAGACAGCGCGAACGGCATCCAGTACCTGGACATCAGTTGCGCGGCCTGCCACACCGGCGAGCTGCGCTATCAGGGCGAAGCCGTGCGCATCGACGGTGGGCCGGCCCTGCATTCGCTCGCCTCGACCGTACCCACACTCAAAGGCGGCGGATTCGGCCAGGCCCTCGGCATGAGCATGGCGTTCACCTACTACAACCCCCTCAAGTTCAGACGCTTCGCCAAGGAGGTCCTCGGCGAGCAATACCCTGAAGGGCGTGATCAGCTGCGCCGCGACTTCAAGGACGTGCTCGATCGCCTGCTCGATACCGCCTACAACGACTGGCATCGCGGACTCTATCCGACCGAGGAAGGCTTCGGCCGCACCGATGCCTTCGGACGCATCGCAAACAGCGTATTTGGCGACGCGATCGATCCGGCCAACTATCGCATCGCCAACGCGCCGGTGAGCTATCCCCATGTCTGGGATATCTGGAAGTTCGACTGGGTGCAGTGGAACGGTTCGGCCATGCAGCCGATGGCACGCAATATCGGCGAAGCCCTTGGCGTCGGGGCGACCCTGCACCTGCTCGACGACCGCGGACAGTCCGTTACAGAAGACGAACGCTATGCCTCCAGCGTGCGTCTGCGCGATCTGTACACCCTAGAGGAAACCCTGCAAGAGTTACAGCCGCCAGCCTGGCCCGAAGCCGTCTTCGGTCCGATCGACCGTCCGCTGGCGAGCCAGGGCCGGGCTCTTTTCCAGGAGAACTGCGCCTATTGCCACGCCCCGAACCCCAAGCCCCGAGACAAACGCTTTGCCCCAGCACGCGACCCGGAATGGCACATGCGCGTCGTGCCCATCGAGATAGTCGGCACTGACCCTACCGCGGCTGACAACATTGCCGACCACCGTTTCGATATCAGTCGACTGGGTTGGTCCAAAGAGCAGCTGGGCAAGCTGGACGTTCGCCTGTTCGGTGCCACCCTGGATGCCGTGGACTTCAAGAACATCTCCAGCGCCAAGGGGCTGGCCTACATCACCGCGTATGTGGCGAACCGCGCCTACCAAGACGCGGGGATACAGCCCAGGGAGCGCTGGCGCATGGACGGCTTCGGCCTACCGATCGGCGTCCAGGAAAAGCGCGGCTACAAGGCCCGCCCGCTGGACGGCATCTGGGCCACCCCGCCCTTCCTGCACAACGGATCGGTACCCACGCTGTTCCAGTTGCTCTCGCCGCTGACGGAGCGGCAGGCGCAGTTCTGGGTCGGCAGCTTCGAGTTCGACCCACAAAAGGTCGGTTTCGCCAGCCAGGAGTTTCCAGGCGGTTTTCTTTACGACACCCGCATCACCGGCAACAGCAACCGCGGCCACGAATTCCGCGATGGCTGCCGCCAGGGCGGAGTGATCGGGCGCGCCCTGCAGCCCGAAGAGCGCCTGGCGCTGATCGAGTACCTCAAGGTTCTGGGTAACACCGAGCTCGAAAAACAGCTGCAGCCCATCAAGGCCAAACCCTGGAGTCCGGGGCCCGAATGCCAGCCCTCAGACAGCTCGCCCGCGCGCAAAGGCCAGTCGGAGCACACTTGAGCCTGGCCACCAGACATGACCACGACGGATAAGGGAAACAATCCATGCTGAAACAAACCTGGCTCTGGCTCGGACGCCAGTTAGGCAGAATGCTGCTCCTGCTGCTGGCCCTCGGTCTGGGCGGCTGGGCGGCTGGCACGCTTTATTACAAGGAGAAGCACTCCGGTCCGGTATCCAGCGAGGAGCAGATACCGCCCGGTGAAGCAGCCCTCACCCAAGCCATCATCGAAGATGCCATACGCATTGTCGAACAGCACCGCGACAACACCCGGGTACTGCGCGACGCCCACGCCAAAGCCCATGGCTGCGTTAAGGCCGAAGTGACCGTGCTTAGCGATCTAGATCCAAGCCTGCGCCATGGCGTGCTTAGCGAGCCGGGGAAAAGCTGGCAGGCCTGGATGCGCCTGTCCAATGGCAATGCCTATCCGCAGTTCGACCGTACTCGCGATGCCCGCGGCATGGCCATCAAGCTTCTGGGCGTACCCGGCGAGAAGCTAATGGAGGGCGCTAGGCATGATGACGAACAGGACTTCGTGATGTTCAACCATCCGGTATTCTTCGTCCGCGACGTGGCCGAATACCGCAGCAACTTCGCCGCCCAGGCTGATGGCAAGAAAGCCCTGGCCTTCTTCCCCAGCTGGGATCCGCGCACCTGGGAAATACGCCATCTCATCATTGCACTGAAGACCCTGGCACCCGCGCCGCAGAGCCCGGTCGCGACCACCTATAATTCCATCGCCCCGTTCAAGCTTGGCCCCCACAACATCAAGTATCGCGTCATACCTGCTCCAGAGAACTGTCCGCAGTATCGCCTGCCGGAGCCCAACACCGACCTGCCCAACTTCCTGCGCAGCGCGCTTTACCAACAGCTTTCACTGGACCGCGTACCCGCCTGCTTCGCCCTGCAGGTCCAGCGACAGAACCCTTCTTACTACATGCCGATCGAAGATCCGAGCGTCGAGTGGGATGAAGCCGTATCGCCCTATGAAACCGTCGCCAACATCCAGGTGCCCGCCCAGGATTTCGATAGCACAGAGCAGAACCGTTTTTGCGACAACCTGTCCTTCAACCCCTGGCACTCGCTTCCCGAGCACCGGCCGATTGGCGGCCTCAACCGCCTGAGGAAGGCCGTGTATGAAGCCGTAAGCGTCTATCGCCACGAAAGAAACGGCGAGACGCCGAACAACTAAATTTCCACCGCGGCTGACACCTACGGCCTTAGGCGAGCATCCCGCTGCCCGCAGCATTGGGTAAAGCACAGGCCTAGCTGGTAAGATCAGCCTTTATCAGAGCGGAGCTTGCAGCCGCGCATCCTAGAGAGACATGCAGTAGTGGAACTGTTCAAAGAGTTTGTTTTCGAGGCCGCTCACCGCCTACCCCACGTCCCCGCTGGACACAAGTGTGGGCGGTTGCACGGCCACTCCTTTCGCGTCGCCGTCTACATCGAAGGCGAGGTCGACCCCTATACCGGCTGGATCCGCGACTTCGCAGAGATCAAGGAGATCTTCAAGCCGCTCTACGAGCAACTGGATCACAACTACCTCAACGATATTCCCGGCCTGGAAAACCCCACCAGCGAAGTCATCGCCAAATGGCTCTGGCAGCAACTCAAGCCGCTCCTGCCGGAACTGTCCCGCATCCGCATCCACGAAACCTGTACCAGTGGTTGCGAGTACCGCGGCGACTGAATTCAGTCCATAAAGAAGCCACCCCTCGGGGTGGCTTCTTTATGGGCGTCAATGATCTACACATTGCGTCCAGCCCGGGCATGAAATCAAGATTGCTTCCAGACTGCGGCGCGGCTGATGCCCAGCGCCGCCCCGAGCGCCTCGCCGGAATGGAAGCGGCCATCTTGGAGAAGCCTTAGTAATGGCAGCATGCTGCCTCCCCTCGGAGCAATAAGGCACGCATGATAACGATGCCCCTGCCACTTGCCTACAAACGTAAAGAGGCGTTTTCCAGCGCGCAAAAGCAAACCCCCGACCCGCTTTCGCGTGTCGGGGGTTTGGGATAGGTGCTTGACGATGACCTACTCTCACATGGGGAAACCCCACACTACCATCGGCGATGCATCGTTTCACTACTGAGTTCGGGATGGGATCAGGTGGTTCCAACGCTCTATGGTCGTCAAGCAATTCAGCTGGGGAGTCGCGGTTAAGGCGCTTCCCCGAATTGGGTATGTGATGTCTGGTATTGCGTGTTCTGGCAAATTTTCGGTTTGTTGTCGACTTCAACCGTCTGACACACAAACAACAAATTGTTTGGGTGTTATATGGTCAAGCCTCACGGGCAATTAGTATGGGTTAGCTCAACGCCTCACAGCGCTTACACACCCCACCTATCAACGTCGTAGTCTTCGACGGCCCTTTAGGGAGCTCGAGGCTCCAGTGAGATCTCATCTTGAGGCAAGTTTCCCGCTTAGATGCTTTCAGCGGTTATCTTTTCCGAACATAGCTACCCGGCAATGCCACTGGCGTGACAACCGGAACACCAGAGGTTCGTCCACTCCGGTCCTCTCGTACTAGGAGCAGCCCCTCTCAAATCTCAAACGTCCACGGCAGATAGGGACCGAACTGTCTCACGACGTTCTAAACCCAGCTCGCGTACCACTTTAAATGGCGAACAGCCATACCCTTGGGACCGGCTTCAGCCCCAGGATGTGATGAGCCGACATCGAGGTGCCAAACACCGCCGTCGATATGAACTCTTGGGCGGTATCAGCCTGTTATCCCCGGAGTACCTTTTATCCGTTGAGCGATGGCCCTTCCATACAGAACCACCGGATCACTAAGACCTACTTTCGTACCTGCTCGACGTGTCTGTCTCGCAGTCAAGCGCGCTTTTGCCTTTATACTCTACGACCGATTTCCGACCGGTCTGAGCGCACCTTCGTACTCCTCCGTTACTCTTTAGGAGGAGACCGCCCCAGTCAAACTACCCACCATACACTGTCCTCGATCCGGATAACGGACCAGAGTTAGAACCTCAAGGTTACCAGGGTGGTATTTCAAGGATGGCTCCACGCGAACTGGCGTCCACGCTTCAAAGCCTCCCACCTATCCTACACAAGTAAACTCAAAGTCCAGTGCAAAGCTATAGTAAAGGTTCACGGGGTCTTTCCGTCTAGCCGCGGATACACTGCATCTTCACAGCGATTTCAATTTCACTGAGTCTCGGGTGGAGACAGCGCCGCCATCGTTACGCCATTCGTGCAGGTCGGAACTTACCCGACAAGGAATTTCGCTACCTTAGGACCGTTATAGTTACGGCCGCCGTTTACCGGGGCTTCGATCAAGAGCTTCGCTTTCGCTAACCCCATCAATTAACCTTCCGGCACCGGGCAGGCGTCACACCCTATACGTCCACTTTCGTGTTTGCAGAGTGCTGTGTTTTTAATAAACAGTCGCAGCGGCCTGGTATCTTCGACCGGCATGAGCTTACGCAGTAAATGCTTCACCCTCACCGGCGCACCTTCTCCCGAAGTTACGGTGCCATTTTGCCTAGTTCCTTCACCCGAGTTCTCTCAAGCGCCTTGGTATTCTCTACCTAACCACCTGTGTCGGTTTGGGGTACGGTTCCTAGTTACCTGAAGCTTAGAAGCTTTTCCTGGAAGCATGGCATCAACCACTTCGCATTCTAAAAGAACGCTCGTCATCAGCTCTCGGCATTAAGCGCCCGGATTTACCTAAGCACTCTGCCTACCACCTTAAACACGGACAACCAACGCCGTGCTGGCCTAGCCTTCTCCGTCCCTCCATCGCAGTAACTAGAAGTACGGGAATATTAACCCGTTTCCCATCGACTACGCATTTCTGCCTCGCCTTAGGGGCCGACTCACCCTGCGTCGATTAACGTTGCGCAGGAAACCTTGGTCTTTCGGCGTGCGAGTTTTTCACTCGCATTGTCGTTACTCATGTCAGCATTCGCACTTCTGATACCTCCAGCAAGCTTCTCAACTCACCTTCACAGGCTTACAGAACGCTCCTCTACCGCTCATCCTAAGATGAACCCGTAGCTTCGGTGTATGGTTTGAGCCCCGTTACATCTTCCGCGCAGGCCGACTCGACTAGTGAGCTATTACGCTTTCTTTAAAGGGTGGCTGCTTCTAAGCCAACCTCCTAGCTGTCTAAGCCTTCCCACATCGTTTCCCACTTAACCATAACTTTGGGACCTTAGCTGACGGTCTGGGTTGTTTCCCTTTTCACGACGGACGTTAGCACCCGCCGTGTGTCTCCCGTGCTGACACTTGCTGGTATTCGGAGTTTGCATCGGTTTGGTAAGTCGGGATGACCCCCTAGCCGAAACAGTGCTCTACCCCCAGCAGTGATACACGAGGCGCTACCTAAATAGCTTTCGAGGAGAACCAGCTATCTCCGAGCTTGATTAGCCTTTCACTCCGATCCACAGGTCATCCGCTAACTTTTCAACGGTAGTCGGTTCGGTCCTCCAGTCAGTGTTACCTAACCTTCAACCTGCCCATGGATAGATCGCCCGGTTTCGGGTCTATACCCAGCGACTAAACGCCCTATTAAGACTCGCTTTCGCTACGCCTCCCCTATTCGGTTAAGCTCGCCACTGAATATAAGTCGCTGACCCATTATACAAAAGGTACGCAGTCACCCAACAAAGTGGGCTCCCACTGCTTGTACGCATACGGTTTCAGGTTCTATTTCACTCCCCTCTCCGGGGTTCTTTTCGCCTTTCCCTCACGGTACTGGTTCACTATCGGTCAGTCAGTAGTATTTAGCCTTGGAGGATGGTCCCCCCATATTCAGACAAAGTTTCTCGTGCTCCGTCCTACTCGATTTCACTTCTAAGATCCTTTCGCGTACAGGGCTATCACCCACTATGGCCGCACTTTCCAGAGCGTTCCGCTAAAATCAAAGAAGCTTAAGGGCTAGTCCCCGTTCGCTCGCCACTACTAAGGGAATCTCGGTTGATTTCTATTCCTCAGGGTACTTAGATGTTTCAGTTCCCCTGGTTCGCCTCACACACCTATGTATTCAGTGTGTGATACCCAGCTTATGCTGGGTGGGTTCCCCCATTCAGAGATCTCCGGATCAAAGTCTGTTTGCCGACTCCCCGAAGCTTATCGCAGGCTACCACGTCTTTCATCGCCTCTGACTGCCAAGGCATCCACCGTATGCGCTTCTTCACTTGACCATATAACCCCAAGCAATCTGGTTATTGTCTATAACGTGAAGACGACATTCGCCGAAAATTTGCACTTGAGAACAACGCAAATTTTACCTTGACCAAACTAATTACCAGTGAAAGTAATTAATCAGTCACTTCTATCACATACCCAAATTTTTAAAGAACGATTTTCGTACTGGTCAAAGACCAGAAATCAACATTCAACTGACAGTCTCAGGAATGTTCATTTCTGAACTCTACATACCGGTGCTGTAAGTGGTGGAGCCAAGCGGGATCGAACCGCTGACCTCCTGCGTGCAAGGCAGGCGCTCTCCCAGCTGAGCTATGGCCCCATATTCGTACAAGGCCAAACCCCACAACAATTGGTGGGTCTGGGCAGATTCGAACTGCCGACCTCACCCTTATCAGGGGTGCGCTCTAACCAACTGAGCTACAGACCCAATCGTCTTTCGCAATGAATCAAGCAATTCGTGTGGGAGCTTATAAGGAAGCTGATGTCGTCGATTAAGGAGGTGATCCAGCCGCAGGTTCCCCTACGGCTACCTTGTTACGACTTCACCCCAGTCATGAATCACACCGTGGTAACCGTCCCCCTTGCGGTTAGACTAGCTACTTCTGGTGCAACCCACTCCCATGGTGTGACGGGCGGTGTGTACAAGGCCCGGGAACGTATTCACCGTGACATTCTGATTCACGATTACTAGCGATTCCGACTTCACGCAGTCGAGTTGCAGACTGCGATCCGGACTACGATCGGTTTTATGGGATTAGCTCCACCTCGCGGCTTGGCAACCCTTTGTACCGACCATTGTAGCACGTGTGTAGCCCTGGCCGTAAGGGCCATGATGACTTGACGTCATCCCCACCTTCCTCCGGTTTGTCACCGGCAGTCTCCTTAGAGTTCCCACCATAACGTGCTGGTAACTAAGGACAAGGGTTGCGCTCGTTACGGGACTTAACCCAACATCTCACGACACGAGCTGACGACAGCCATGCAGCACCTGTGTCTGAGTTCCCGAAGGCACCAATCCATCTCTGGAAAGTTCTCAGCATGTCAAGGCCAGGTAAGGTTCTTCGCGTTGCTTCGAATTAAACCACATGCTCCACCGCTTGTGCGGGCCCCCGTCAATTCATTTGAGTTTTAACCTTGCGGCCGTACTCCCCAGGCGGTCAACTTAATGCGTTAGCTGCGCCACTAAAATCTCAAGGATTCCAACGGCTAGTTGACATCGTTTACGGCGTGGACTACCAGGGTATCTAATCCTGTTTGCTCCCCACGCTTTCGCACCTCAGTGTCAGTATCAGTCCAGGTGGTCGCCTTCGCCACTGGTGTTCCTTCCTATATCTACGCATTTCACCGCTACACAGGAAATTCCACCACCCTCTACCGTACTCTAGCTTGCCAGTTTTGGATGCAGTTCCCAGGTTGAGCCCGGGGCTTTCACATCCAACTTAACAAACCACCTACGCGCGCTTTACGCCCAGTAATTCCGATTAACGCTTGCACCCTCTGTATTACCGCGGCTGCTGGCACAGAGTTAGCCGGTGCTTATTCTGTCGGTAACGTCAAAATTGCAACGTATTAGGTTACAACCCTTCCTCCCAACTTAAAGTGCTTTACAATCCGAAGACCTTCTTCACACACGCGGCATGGCTGGATCAGGCTTTCGCCCATTGTCCAATATTCCCCACTGCTGCCTCCCGTAGGAGTCTGGACCGTGTCTCAGTTCCAGTGTGACTGATCATCCTCTCAGACCAGTTACGGATCGTCGCCTTGGTGAGCCATTACCTCACCAACTAGCTAATCCGACCTAGGCTCATCTGATAGCGTGAGGTCCGAAGATCCCCCACTTTCTCCCGTAGGACGTATGCGGTATTAGCGTTCCTTTCGAAACGTTGTCCCCCACTACCAGGCAGATTCCTAGGCATTACTCACCCGTCCGCCGCTGAATCAGGTAGCAAGCTACCTTCATCCGCTCGACTTGCATGTGTTAGGCCTGCCGCCAGCGTTCAATCTGAGCCATGATCAAACTCTTCAGTTCAATACTGCTTGGGTTTTGAGAAAACCCTAAACTTGGCTCAGCAATCGCAAATCTCTTACTTAAAAGAGTTAACTCTCGAATTAACGAGTGTTGCTTTGTGATGCTGATAATCAGTTGACTATCAGTCTTACCTCACAAGCACCCACACGAATTGCTTGATTCAGTTGTTAAAGAACAGTTGGCCAAGTCTTTCGTCTCAACCGAGGCGCGCATTCTACAGCAGCCTCATCTTCCGTCAAGCAGTTTCGAAAATTTCTTTTCTACTTCAACCACTTGCGCCTCCGATCAACCTCAAGCTTCTCGTCAGCGGGAGGCGAATTCTACAGCGTTTCAAACCGCTGTCAACCGCCTCTTTTACCGCTTTCGATCACCTCGACCGAAGCGCCGACAGGATCAACTTGCCACCCTGTCAGCCCGGCGCATTCTACGCAGCCTGCGCTGCTTTGCAACCCCTTATCTAAACTTAACCCTTTGTTTTGCAGAGCGTTTTATAAGGGGCTTACGCCGAAGAAGGCGCGCATTATAGACAGCGGACGCAGCAGGTCGACGCTTTATTTTCGCCTATTCAGCCTTGAGGGCGACGCGTGCGAAGGCCTTCTTGCCCGCCTGGCACACATACACCCCACCAAGCTTGCAGATAAAGGTGCGATCCACCACCTCGCCGTCGACTCGTACACCACCGGAGCCGAGC
Organism: Pseudomonas sp. LPB0260; assembly: GCF_013388395.1. Taxonomy (NCBI): domain Bacteria; kingdom Pseudomonadati; phylum Pseudomonadota; class Gammaproteobacteria; order Pseudomonadales; family Pseudomonadaceae; genus Pseudomonas; species Pseudomonas sp. LPB0260. The sequence continues at coordinate 3,940,285 of NZ_CP058247.1, forward strand.
AGATCCCGCGCCATCGCGGCGTTCTTAACCAACCCTGCCTTATTAAGCAGCGCGGCGATCGGCATATCCTCAGCGGCGACCAGCTCAACCCCTGGGAGATCCTCGGGCAATTCACCATCCTTCATGCGGTTGCCCGCCGATCGATGCGCGCTGGCAGCCGCTTCCTCACCATGGAAACGCGCCACGATCTCTTCGGCCAGTTTGATCTTGATGTCGCGCGGATTGGCTCCCTGCTCGACATCCTGCCTGAACTGAGCGATCTCTTCCATCGAGCGGAAGCTGAGCAACTCGAAGTAACGCCACATGAGCACATCGGGGATGGACACCAGCTTGCTGTACATCACGCCCGGCGCCTCCTGAATACCCACGTAATTACCCAGGGACTTGGACATCTTCTTCACGCCATCCAGGCCTTCGAGCAACGGCATCGTGACGATGCACTGCGAGGCCTGACCGTAGGAGCGCTGAAGCTCACGCCCCATCAGCAGGTTGAACTTCTGATCGGTCCCCCCCAGCTCGACATCGGCACGCAACGCTACAGAGTCATAGCCCTGCACCAGCGGGTAGAGAAATTCATGAATGGCGATAGGCTGATTGCTCGAGTAGCGTTTATTGAAGTCATCACGCTCGAGCATCCGCGCCACGGTGTACTGCGAGGCCAGCCGGATGAAGTCAGCCGGCGTCAACTGATCCATCCAGGTGGAGTTGAAGGCCACCTCGGTTTTCGCCGGATCGAGAATCTTGAACACCTGCGACTTGTAGGTCTCGGCGTTGTCCAGCACCTGCTCGCGCGTGAGCGGCGGCCGGGTCGCGCTCTTGCCGCTCGGGTCGCCGATCATCCCGGTGAAGTCGCCAATCAGGAACACCACCTGATGCCCCAGCTCCTGAAACTGGCGCAGCTTGTTGATAAGCACCGTATGACCGAGATGCAGGTCCGGGGCAGTTGGATCGAAACCAGCCTTGATACGCAACGGCTGACCGCGCTTGAGCTTTTCCACCAGCTCGGACTCAACCAAAACCTCTTCTGCGCCACGCTTGATCAGCGCCAGCTGCTCTTCGACCGACTTCATGACAGGACTCACGACCACTCAAAAACCAAAGGGAACCAACCATACAAGATCGCGGACAAATAACAAGTTTTGCCCCGCGACAGCCGCCCCCGCCTCGCCCAAGCGCCTTCAGGGTTGCCTCACAGACGATTTGGTTATATTTTATACAGTTAGTGCATATTCAGCTCTTTCTTCATCTTTTTTCTTTTCATCTCTTCAAAGTCAAAGCCGCCCATGACCTCTACAAGAAAAGCGCCCCCCCTGTACCCGAAAAGCCACATCCTGGCCGCCAGCGGCGTAGCCGCGATGCTCAGCCTGGCACTCCTGGTGTTCCCATCCCGGGAAGTCGAAGCCAAGCGAACCTACCTTAATCTCGACCTCGACAGCGGCTCGGAACTGGTGGTGCAGGAGAAGGACGACCTGCGACCGGCTGGCCGCCTTGCAGCCGACAACGCCTCGCCGTTCGCCGAAATCGAGGGCGCCGCAGAACAAGTTGTCACCACAGAAGAACAGAGCCCTGAGCTCGCCGAACAAACCACCCCAGCAACAGACCCCCTTCAGAAAACCATCAGCGTTGCCAATGGCGATACGCTTTCCACCCTCTTTGCCAAGGTCGGTCTGTCGGCAACCACCCTGCACGCGGTGCTCAACAGCAGCAAAGAGGCCAAGCAGTTCAGCCGCCTCAAGGTTGGCCAGAAGCTCGAGTTCCAGCTGACGCCGGACGGGGAGCTGGAAAGCCTGCACAGCAAGTTGAGCGACCTGGAAAGCATCAGCCTGGCCAAGACCGACAAGGGCTTTGCCTTCAAGCGCGACCTGATCAAACCGGAAGTTCGCTCGGCCTACGCCCGCGGCGTGATCAAGAGCTCGCTGTTTCTGTCGGCCAAGCGCGCAGGCCTGTCCCATGGCCTGACCATGGACCTGGCCAATATCTTCGGCTACGACATCGACTTCGCCATGGACATTCGCGAAGGGGACGCATTCGAACTGATCTACGAAGAGAAGGTAGCCAACGGCAAACCGGTAGGCAGCGGCGAGATCCTCTCGGCACGCTTCACCAACCGCGGCAAGACCTTCACCGCGGTGCGCTACACCGACAAGCAGGGCAACACCAGCTACTACAGTGCCGACGGCACCAGCATGCGCAAGGCCTTCATCCGCACCCCGGTGGACTTCGCGCGCATCAGCTCGCGCTTCTCCAATGGCCGTCGCCACCCGATCCTCAACAAGATCCGCGCCCACAAGGGCGTCGACTACGCAGCCCCTCGCGGCACGCCGATCAAGGCCGCCGGCGACGGCAAGATCGCCTTGGCCGGGCGCAAGGGTGGTTACGGCAACACCGTGGTGATCCAGCACGGCAGCCGCTATCGCACCCTCTATGCACACATGCAGGGTTTCGCCAAAGGCATCCGCACCGGCGGCAGCGTCAAGCAGGGGCAGATCATCGGTTACATTGGCACCACCGGCCTGTCCACCGGACCGCACCTGCACTACGAGTTCCAGGTCAACGGCACCCATGTCGATCCGCTGAGCCAGAAGCTGCCGATGGCCGACCCCATCGCGCGCAATGAAAAACAGCGCTTCCTGCAACTGAGCAAGCCGTTGATGGCCCGGATGGACAAGGAACGCTCCACCCTCCTCGCCCTCAACAAGCGCTAACGCCAATGCCGCTCTACCTCGGCGTGATGTCCGGCACCAGCCTGGACGGCATGGACATCGCCCTGATCGAACAGAGCGACACTACGCGCCTGCTGGCCACGCACTTCCTGCCCATGCCCGACGCCCTGCGCGCCGAGCTGCTCGAGCTGTGTGCGCCAGGTCCCGACGAGCTGGCGCGCGCGGCAGTGGCCGAACAGCGCTGGGTCGCGCTTGCCGCCCAGGGCATCGGCGCCTTACTGGACCAGCAGAAACTGACAGCGGAGGCGATCCGCGCGATCGGCAGTCACGGTCAGACGGTGCGCCACGAACCGGCGCGCGGCTTCAGCATCCAGATCGGTAACCCCGCGCTGTTGGCGGAGCTGACCGGTATCTGCGTGGTTGGCGACTTCCGCCGTCGCGACGTCGCGGCGGGCGGCCAGGGCGCACCGCTGGTACCGGCCTTCCATGAGGCGCTGTTCGGCGCGCCCGACAGCCATCGCGCCGTCCTGAACATCGGCGGATTCAGCAACCTCAGCCTGCTGCAGCCCGGACAAGCGGTGCGAGGCTTCGATTGCGGCCCCGGCAATGTGCTGATGGATGCCTGGATTCAGCGCCACCGGGGCGTCAGCTACGACCACGACGGCAGTTGGGCTGCCAGCGGGCATGTGCAACCCGTGCTACTGCAGGCACTATTGAGCGACCCATTCTTTGCCACCCAAGGCCCGAAGAGCACGGGCCGCGAGCTGTTCAACCTGGCCTGGCTCGATGACCGGCTGAGCCAACTGCCGCGCTTCGCCGCCCAGGACGTGCAGGCCACGCTACTGGAGTTGACCGCAACCAGCACCGTGTCCGCCTTGACGGGCGCCATGGGCCAGCCCGAACAGCTGCTGGTCTGCGGCGGCGGCGCGCACAACCACCGCCTGATGACCCGCCTGGCCGAACTGCTGCCCGACAGCGTAGTGAGCAGCACCGAGGCCCACGGCGTGCCCGCCGACTGGGTCGAGGCCATGGCTTTCGCCTGGCTGGCGCACTGCTGCCTGCAAGGCGTTCCCGCCAACCGGCCAAGCGTCACCGGCGCCCGCGGGCTGCGGGTGCTCGGCGCCATTTACCCCGCCTGAGCAGCTTTCTCCGCCCGCAGAAACGACAACGCCGTGCACAAGGCACGGCGTTTCGATCAAAGCGGCAGACGTCGATCAGATCGAGAAGGACGAACCGCAGCCGCAGGTGGTGGTCGCGTTGGGATTCTTGATCACGAAACGCGAGCCTTCCAGGCCTTCCTGATAATCCACTTCGGCACCGGCGAGATACTGGAAGCTCATCGGGTCGACGACCAGGCTCACCCCTTCGCGCTCGACGATGGTGTCGTCCTCGGCCACCTCTTCATCGAAGGTAAAGCCGTACTGGAAGCCGGAACAACCGCCTCCGGTGACAAACACGCGCAGTTTGAGGCGCGGGTTGCCCTCTTCATCGACCAGGCTCTTCACCTTGCTCGCTGCGCCTTCGGTGAACAGCAAGGCTGTGGGGGTGAAGGTTTCGACGCTCATGCTGACTTTTCTCCCGGCGCCAAGCGCCATACTGCGTTGAGGCCCTGCATTATCCGCTTACCCTAGAAAAGCGGTCAACTATTGTGCGAGATCCAGGCTCTCCGGCAGCTCCAACGGTCGCTGGCCGTCCTTGAGGTGGCACAGGCGCCCCTCGATCTGCGCGCCCATGGCCATCTCCATCAGGCCGTAATAGAGATTGCCGCGAACCCGCGCCCGGGCACCGAGTTCCAGGTGTTCACTGGCGTGCACGTCGCCGATTACCTCGCCGTCGATGACGATATGGGGGGCGCGAATCTCGCCTTCAACCTGGCCCTCGACACTGACCCGCACCATGCCGTCGCTGGTCAGAATATTGCCGTTCATGCGTCCATCGACTTGTACCGCCCCCTGAAAGCGCAGGTCGCCGTTCAGTTCGGCGCCCGTGGCAATCAGGCTGGTCTTGCCGCTGAAGCGCTGCAGGTCGTTCTTGCTCTTGTCTTTATTCCACATCGGGGACTGTTACTCTTCGTCGATCCATTTGAATGTGCGCTCCAAGGGCTTTTCGCCTTTGACTTCGGCGCGCACCCTGACCTGACGCGGCTCGAAGCCCTCAGGTAACTTCAACTCCGCGAAACGTCCCGCCTCGGGAATCGCCTGGAAGTGCTTGAAGGTGAAGACAATCGCCTTCTCGCTGAACTGCTCGGGCAATCCCTGGGTCAGGTCCGCCAGCGCCAGACTGACGTCCTTGCCGCCCTGCCGCCCCTCCACGGTCACCCGCAACTGGCCCTGCAACGGCTTGTCGTCCTTGCCCACCCGGCTGAGCAGCAGTTTGTAGCGAAATTGCCGGGGCGTGTCCGTGGCCTGCAACTCAAAGGCACGAATACGCAGGCCTTCGCGACGACTGGCGGGCGCCAGCACGCCCTTGTAGAAGGCCAGGTCCTGCTGCTGCTTGAAGATCTGCTCCTCGAGCAGCTTGATGGTCAGGCGATTCTGCTCGTTGGCCTGCTGGGCGACCTTTTCGCCGCTGCTAAGCACCGCCAGGCTCTGGCGCAGCTGATCCAGTTCCCGCGCCTGCTCGCTCAACTGTGCCTGCAGCGCGTCGTATTCGGCCATGAAGGCCTGGGTGCTGCGGGCCTGCCACCAGGCACCCGCGGCGAAGGCCAGGGGCACCGCGACGATCAGCAGCAGCAGCGCCAGGCGCACCCGACCGGCGCGCCGCGGATCACTAGGGCGGACTTCCCAGCCAGCCATCAGGGCAACAGGGCCGCGTGCGCCAGGCCGAGCTGCTCATCCAGTCCGAAAAGGATGTTCATGTTCTGCAGGGCCTGCCCCGACGCGCCCTTGACCAGGTTGTCGATCACCGACAGCACCACCACCAGGTCGCCGTCCTGGGGCCGGTGCACGGCGATGCGGCAGACGTTGGCGCCGCGCACGCTGCGGGTTTCCGGGTGACTGCCGGCGGGCATCACGTCGACAAAGGGCTCGTTGGCGTAGCGCTGTTCGTACAGCGCCTGCAGGTCCACGCTGCGATCCGCCACGGTGGCGTAGAGGGTGGCGTGGATGCCACGAATCATCGGCGTCAGGTGCGGCACGAAGGTCAGCCCCACCTCGCTGCCGGCCGCGCGACGCAGGCCCTGGCGAATCTCCGGCAGGTGGCGATGGCCCTTGACCCCGTAGGCCTTCATGCTCTCGCCGGCCTCGCTGAACAGCGAACCGACACTGGCCCCACGGCCGGCACCGCTGACCCCTGACTTGCAGTCGGCGATCAGCCGGCCGGAGTCGGCCAGGCCGGCCTCCAGCAGCGGAATCAGGCCGAGCTGGGCGGCGGTGGGGTAGCAACCGGGCACGGCGATCAGGCGCGCCTGCTTGATCGCCTCGCGGTTGACCTCCGGCAGGCCGTAGACCGCCTCCGGCAGCAGGTCCGGCGCGCCATGGGGCTGGCCGTACCATTTGGCCCACTCCTCGGCGTCCTGCAGGCGGAAGTCGGCGGACAGGTCGATGACCTTGGTGCCGGCGGCCAGCAACTCGCCGGCCAGGGCGTGGGCAACGCCGTGGGGGGTGGCGAAGAACACCACGTCGCAGGCGCCCAAGGTTTTCACATCCGGCACACTGAAGGCCAGGTTCGGGTAGTGCCCACGCAGATTCGGGTACATCTCGTCGACGCGCATGCCCGCTTCGGAGCGCGACGTAATGACCTCGACTCGCGCCTGCGGGTGCTGCGCCAGCAGACGTAACAGCTCGACACCGGTGTACCCAGTGCCGCCGACGATACCGACCTTGACCATTAGTTGCCCCTTGCGAAAAAGCCATTGGAAAGTAGCCGATGATAAAGCCGCATCGGCCAGGGGCCAACCGCTGCTGATGACGCGGGTGACAGTGGCCACTACTATCGGGGCTGTTTATATCTCGAGGCTCTAAGCATGCTCTATCTGTGGCTCAAGGCCCTGCACATCATCGCCCTGGTCTGCTGGTTCGCCGGGTTGTTCTACCTGCCGCGGCTGTTCGTCTACCACGCCATGAGCGAGGACGACGCCAGCCGCGAACGCTTCTGCGTCATGGAACGCAAGCTGTACCGCGGCATCATGCTGCCCTCGATGATCGCCACCCTGGTATTCGGCATCGGTCTGCTGAGCCTCAACGCCGGCGCCTATTTCAGCCAGGGCTGGATGCACGCCAAGCTCGCCCTGGTGCTACTGCTGATCGGCTACCACCATATCTGCGGCGCCCAGCTCAAAGCCTTCGCCCGCGGCGAGAACCGGCGCAGCCACGTGTTCTATCGCTGGTTCAACGAGGCGCCGGTGCTGCTGCTGATCGCCATCGTCGTGCTGGTGGTAGTCCGTCCGTTCTGATTCGCCCCACTGATCGAAGGAGTCGCCATGCCCCTGCCCGCCCTGCTCGAACAACGCCTGCGCCTGCCGGTGGTCGCCGCGCCGATGTTTCTGGTGTCGAATCCGCAACTGGTGCTGGCCTGCTGCCGCAGCGGCATAGTCGGCAGCTTCCCGGCGCTGAACCAACGCGAAAGCAGCGGCTTTCGCGCCTGGCTGGAGGAGATCGGCGCGGGGCTGGTTGAGTCGGCGGCGCCCTACGCGGTCAACCTGATCGTGCATGCCAGTAATCCGCGACTGCAGGCCGACCTGGCAATCTGCGTCGAGCAACGGGTGCCGATCGTGATCACCAGCCTCGGGGCGGTAAAGGAGCTGGTCGACGCGGTGCACAGCTACGGTGGTCTGGTATTCCACGACGTGACCACCCGGCGCCATGCCGAGAAGGCCGCCGCGGCCGGGGTCGACGGACTGATCGCGGTGGCGGCCGGGGCCGGCGGGCACGCCGGCACCTGGAGCCCGTTTGCCCTGATCGCGGAGATCCGCCAGTTCTTCGACAAGACCCTGCTGCTCGCCGGCTGCCTCAATCACGGCCACGAGCTGCTCGCCGCACAACTGCTCGGCGCCGACCTGGCCTACCTCGGCACCCGCTTCATAGCCACCCAGGACAACCAGGCCCCCAGCCGCTACAAGCAGATGATCGTCGACGCCCAGGCCGCCGACATCATTCACACGCCAGCGGTGTCCGGGGTGCCGGCCAGCTTCATGCGCCAGAGCCTCGAACAGGCGGGCTACGACCTGCAGCGGCTGCAGCGCCCGGCCGAGATCGACTACGGCGAGAAGCTCAAGCCGCTCGACGATGAGGCGAAGGCCTGGAAGACCGTGTGGTCGGCGGGCCAAGGCGTGGGCACCATCGCCGACCTGCCGACGGTCGAGCAGCTGGTGGCGCGCCTGGACCGCGAGTACCGCGGCGCCCAGCGCCAGGCGCAGAACCTGCAGCAACGCTGGCCAGGCTGAACGGGGCGCCCCACCGGGCGACTGGGCAGACAGCGAACTTCTGCTCTAGGCTGCTGTGTCAGGGGCCAGCACCCTGCTATTCGGCGCGGCTCCTTCCCCCCTGGGACGACAAGGAAGGCTGTATGACACAGACCCGTTTCAAGATTGTCTTCGATGGCGAGCTGATGCCCGAGGTGGCGCTGGAGACGGCCAAGGACAACCTAGCCCGCCTGTTCAAGAGCGATCGCACGCGGATCAACAGCCTGTTCTGCGGCAGCACCGTGGCGATCAAGCGCGATCTGCCGGAAAGCGATGCCGATCAGTATCTTGCCGCCCTGCATCGCGCCGGCGCCAAGGCGCGCAAGGAGCCCGACCCGGGCGCCAGCCTGAGCCTGCTGGCCGGCAAGGAAGCGGAGGAACTCGGTGAAACGCCTCAGTTCGCCGCCACCATGGTCTGTCCGAAATGCGGCCAGCAGCAGCGCAAGTCGGCATCCTGTGCCGGCTGCGGCATCATCATCACCAAGTTCGTCGCCCACCAGGCAGTGTTCTCCCAGGCCGACACCGGCAGCTCCGGCCACGCCGCAGCCCCGGCCAACAGCCCCTACGCCACGCCGAAGGCTGCGGTGGCCGCGACCTTGCCGCGCTACGGCGAGCTGAATGTGTTCAGCCTCGAAGGGCGCATCGGTCGCCTGCGTTACCTGGCCTGGTCCCTGGTACTCAGCCTCTGCGTGGCCGGGATCATGGGCGTGGTGGCCATCGCCGCCAACATCTCGGAGACACTCGGCCTGGTGCTGGCCGTCAGTGTTGTGCTCGGCACGCTGGTGGTCAGCGTGCAGATCGGCGCACAACGCCTGCACGACATCGGCTGGAGCGCCTGGCTGCTGCTGTTGAACCTTCTTCCCCTGGTCAACAGCCTGTTCTGGCTGGTGCTGTTGATAGTCCCGGGTAGCGCCGGCGCCAACCGCTACGGGCCGCCACCGCCGGCCAACAGCCTGGCGGTCAAACTGCTCGCCGGACTGTTCCTGGCACTGCTGCTCGGCGGCCTGCTGATCCTGTTCCTCGGCGGTTTCGCGATGCTCGGCCTGGCCCTGAGCGGTCTCGAGTTGAATCCGGCGCAGCCCTGACCGCCGAAGCGCGGTTTCTTTTGCTGACCGGGCCGCGGGCGGCGGTAATATATGCGCCGCCCAGCCACTCCTGCGGCGCCGCCATGGTCCAACTCGCCCCCACTCCCGGAGACACCCCGATGCCCCGTTACGCCCTGATCACTGGTGCCTCCAGCGGCATCGGCCTGGCCCTGGCCGAGGCCCTGGCACGCCGCGGGCGCAACCTGATCCTGGTGGCCCGGCAACGCCAGGCGCTGGAGAGCATCGCTCTGGAGCTGAGCCAGCGCTTTGCCGTGGAGGTGCTGTTTCGCATCTGCGACCTGAGCCAGCCGCTGCAGGTGTCCGGCCTGCTGCACGAACTGGAACAGAGCGAACTGAACATCGACCTGCTGGTGAACAACGCTGGCCTGGGCAGCTCCGGCGCCTTCATCGCCCAGGACTGGAGTCGCGAGCAGAAGCTGATCGAGGTGAACGTGCTCGCCCTCGCCCGCCTGTGCCACGCCATCGGCGCCAGCATGGCCCGGCAGGGCGGCGGGCAGATCCTCAATGTCGCCTCCCTCGCCGCCTTCCAGCCGGGCGCCTGGATGAGCAACTACTACGCCAGCAAGGCCTACGTGCTGCACTTCTCCGAGGCCCTGCGCGAGGAGCTCAAGCAGCAAGGGGTCAGCGTGTCGGTGCTGTGCCCGGGCCCCACGCACAGCGCCTTCTTCCGCAACGCCGGGATCGACGAGCGCCCGCTGCAAGGCCGCAAGCTGCTGATGGGTGCCGAAGAGCTGGCACTGCTGACCGTCCGTGCCCTGGAGAAGAAGCGCGCGGTGATCATCCCCGGCTGGCGCAACCGCCTGCTGGCCGCGGCCCCGCGCCTGGCGCCACGCTGGCTGGTGCGCCGCCTCGCCGCCCTCATCAACCGGCGCTTTGCCCGTCCGCTTTGAACCGCCCGGCCATCAGCCGTTGGCATTGACCGTGCGACCGCTGGCCCAGGCTCGCAAGGCGGCGAGATCCTCGGCCATCACCACCGACAGCGGCGCGGTGCTCTGGATGCCACGCAGCAGCAAGCCCTGATCGACCCCCTGCTGCTGCGCCTGGGCGGCGTACAGCCCGCTGACCACCACCTGCTCGATCTCTGCGCCGGAAAATCCGGCACTGGCCGCAGCCAGCACGTCGAGGTCGAAGCTGGCGGCGTCCAGCTCACGACGCCCCAGGTGGATGCGGAAGATCTCCGCGCGCACCGCCGCGTCCGGCAGGTCGACGAAGAACAGCTCATCGAAACGCCCCTTGCGCACCAGTTCCGGCGGCAGCCGGTCGATGGCATTGGCGGTGGCCACCATGAACACCGGCACCTTGCGCTCGGCCATCCAGGTCAGCAGGGTGCCGAGTACCCGCTGGCTCACGCCGCCGTCGTGGTCACCGCTGGCCAGACCTTTCTCGATCTCGTCCATCCACAGCACGCAGGGCGCCATCTGCTCCGCGAGCCTGAGCGCCTCGCGCAGGTTGCGCTCGGTTTCGCCGAAGAACTTGTTGTACAGGCAGCCAAAATCCAGACGCAGCAACGGCAGGCCCCACATGCCCGCCACCGCCTTGGCCGCCAGGCTCTTGCCGCCGCCCTGCACGCCGACCAGCAGCACGCCCTTGGGCAGGTCGATGCCCTTGCCCTCGAGGAAAATGCCCTGGCGCTCGCCCAACCAGCGCTTGAGATTGCCCAGGCCGCCGACTTCGGCGAAGCGCGCGGTGTCGTACTCGAAGCTCAACACCCCCTCCAGATCGAGCAACTGGAACTTGGCCTTGTTCAACTCCGGCAGGTCTTCCTGGGTGATCGCGCCGTCGTCGCAGATCAGGTTTCGCGCCAGGCTGCGGGCCTCGCCGTGGCTCAGGCCGCGCAGGTTCTTCACCACCTGCTGCAGGGTGCGGTTGTCGGTGCGCACCCGGGCGTTGCGGTTCTGCTCGCTCCAGCGCGCCGCCTCCTCGCGCACGATGCTCAGCAGCTCATCCTCGGATGGCAGCGCCAGGCGGAAGCGCGCGGCGTGGCGCTGCACCTCCGGCGGCAACTTGCAGGCATGGGACACCAGCACCAGGGTCGGCTTGCCCGGACTGCCGCTCAGGGCGACCTCCTTGAGCAGGCGCACCAGCCTGGGGTTGTCGTCGAGAAAGGGGTGCAGGTCGCACATCACATAGAGGTTCGGCTGCGGGTCGGCCTTGATCAGCCGCAGGGCGGCCTCCGGCTCCTGGGTAGCGCCCTCGCCCAACGGGTCGGCACCGAAACCCAGGCGCCGCAGCCCGTCGGTCACCGTCCAGGTGTGCAGGCCGAGGCCGCGCTTGACGGCCAGGCCGGTGAGGGTCTCCAACACGCGCGGCTCGTCCCAGGATTCGATGAGGATCAGCTTGACCTTGGAGTCGAGCACCAGCCCCAGGTCATGGATGTCGTTCTTCACACAGGCTCCTTGTGCACTGGTCGCGGAAAATCTGTCTGGTTACACTCAGGCCTCTTCCAACAGGCCGGGAGACCGTCCATGGACTGTCTGTTCTGCAAGATCGTCGCCGGGGAGATCCCCGCGCGCAAGCTCTATGAAGACGACCAGGTGTTTGCCTTCCACGATATCGGCCCACAGGCGCCGGTGCATTTCCTGGTGATCCCGAAGCAGCACATCCGCACCCTCAAGGACCTCGAGGAAGGCGACAAGGCGCTGCTCGGGCACATGGTCTTCATCGCGCAACGCCTGGCCCGCGAGCAGGGTTGCGAGGAAGGCTTCCGCCTGGTGATGAACTGCGAGGCCCTAGCCGGCCAGAGCGTCTTCCACATCCACCTGCACGTGCTCGGCCAGCGCCCGCTGCACTGGCCACCGGGCTGAGTCGCCGAAACGTCCGTCAAGGCAACGGCCACGGCGCAACTGGCAAGTTCGCGCTGCGGCCCACAGCCGGCAATTGCGATAAACTGCGCGGCGTTGCCCACGCCGGAGGCCCCCATGACCAACGATCGCCACTACTCGCCCGTCGACCGCCTGCTGCTGCAGGCCGACATGGCCCTGCGCACCCTGCTGCCCTTCAGTGGCCAGCCCAGCCGCCCGTCGCCGGCGATCGTGCAGAATGAAGTCGAGCTGGATGCCGAGCAGGCCCGGCATGTTGCCGGCCTCATGCGCATCAACCACACCGGCGAAGTCTGTGCCCAGGCGCTGTATCAGGGCCAGGCGCTGACCGCCAAACTGCCGGAAGTACGCGCCGCCATGGAGCATGCCGCCGACGAGGAGACCGACCACCTGGCCTGGTGCGAGCAGCGCATCCGTCAGCTCGGCAGCCAGCCCAGCGTGCTCAACCCGCTGTTCTACGGCCTGTCGCTCGGCGTCGGCGCGGTCGCCGGACTGATCAGCGACCGGGTCAGCCTGGGCTTCGTCGCCGCCACCGAGGACCAGGTGGTCAAGCACCTCGACGAACACCTGCAGCAGCTGCCGCCCGAGGATGGAAAGTCCCGGGCGATCCTCGAGCAGATGCGCGAGGACGAAGCCCAGCATGCCACCAGCGCCGTGGAAGCCGGCGGCCTGCGCTTCCCCGCGCCGGTCAAGCTGGGCATGACCCTGCTGTCCAAGGTGATGACCAAGAGCACCTACCGCCTCTAGATTGCAGACGCAAAAAGGGCGCCGAGGGCGCCCTTTTTGCGTCTGCTGCCGCGCGATCAGTGCGGCATGTTGCGCGCGTAGAAGATCTCCAGCATCTCGTGACGCAGACGCTCTTCGACCTGCTGGCGCTGCTCAGGCGTCAGGTTGCTGGTCGCGTCGCCGAACAGGTAGTTGTCCAGTTCGAAGTCCTTGAGCAGCATCTTGGTGTGGAACAGGTTCTCCTGGTACACGTTGACGTCGGTCATCTGGTACGCCGCCTGGGTGTCGTCGGAGAGGTAGTTCTGGATCGAGTTGATCTCGTGGTCGATGAAGTGCTTCTTGCCGTCCACGTCACGGGTGAAACCACGCACCCGGTAGTCGACCGTGACGATGTCCGAATCGAACTGGTGGATCAGGTAGTTCAGCGCCTTGAGCGGCGAGATCAGGCCACAGGTGGACACATCGATATCCACACGGAAGGTGGCGATACCCTCCACCGGATGGATCTCCGGGTAGGTGTGCACGGTGATGTGACTCTTGTCCAGGTGCGCGAGAATGGTCTCGGGCAGCGGGCCGGGCGACTCCTCGATCTGGCTCTCCGTCGGCTCCACCGGTTGCTCGGAGATCAGGATGGTCACGCTGGCGCCCTGGGGCTCGTAGTCCTGGCGAGCGATATTGAGGATATTGGCGCCGATAATGTCGACAACATCGGTGAGAATCTGGGTCAGGCGCTCGGCGTCGTACTCTTCGTCGATGTACTGGACATAGGCCTGCTGATCTTCCGCGGTTTCCGCGTAGCAGATGTCATAGATGTTGAAGCTCAAGGTCTTCGTCAGGTTGTTGAACCCGTGGAGCCTGAGTTTGCTTTTCATCACCGTTGGAACTCTCTATGGTGGATGCGGCCAGGCCGCGTGATCGAGCATGCCCGTCAGCTGCTAACGACGCAGCTGCGTAGGACGATTAACACCTCTTCGCACTGGCGAGTTTGGTTGTCCGTTCAAAGCGTATGACGCCCCGAAAAATGGGGCGACATTATGCAGATGACGCAGGCCGTCCGCCAGCGTCCGCACCAAGCAAATGATGAAAGGTGATCAGCCCAGCTCGACGATTTCGTAGGCATGGCTGATTTCGACCCCGGCGCGCCCCAGCATGATCGAGGCCGAGCAGTATTTCTCCGCCGACAATTCGACGGCACGCTTGACCTGGGCTTCCTTCAAACCGCGCCCCTTGACCACGAAACGCAGGTGGATCTTGGTGAACACCTTGGGCTCCTCGCCGGCGCGCTCGGCTTCGACGAAGGCTTCGCAGCTCTCTACCGCCTGTCGGGACTTCTTCAGAATGCTCACCACATCGAAGTTGCTGCAGCCGCCCAAACCGATCAGCAGCATCTCCATCGGGCGTATGCCGAGGTTGCGGCCACCGCTCTCCGGCGGGCCATCCATCACCACCGCATGGCCGCTACCCGACTCACCGAGAAACAGGGCGTCTCCGGCCCACTGAATGCGCGCTTTCATTACCGAGTCTCCGCTGCTAAAAAGGGACGCAGCTTACCACAGCGCCAAATAACGACCTGCCTTGTCAGCAATGCGTCAACGACCCAGGGCACACGGCCAACCACAAGGCAAAATGCCCACCGACGCAAAAGTGTCTGGTAAGCTGGCGCCGGATTACTGGCGCACTGCGCCGGGCAACTGAATAAGAAATCGCCTGCTGGAACTAGGCTTACCCTTTTGGCTTCACTCGGGACTCGCGAATGGTCGCTATTACCCTCACACCTAAAATAAAGAATCTCGACAAACTCCTCGCACACTGCCATCGCCGTCGCTACACGGCGAAGAGCACCATCATCTATGCGGGGGATCGTTGCGAGACCCTGTTCTTCATCGTCAAGGGCTCAGTCACCATCCTGATCGAGGACGATGATGGCCGCGAAATGATCATCGCCTACCTCAACGCCGGCGACTTCTTCGGCGAGATGGGCCTATTCGAAAAGGACGGCACCGAGAAGGAGCGCAGCGCCTGGGTTCGGGCCAAGACCGAATGCGAGGTGGCCGAGCTCAGCTACGCCAAGTTCCGCGAACTGACCCAACAGGACCCGGACATCCTCTACGCCCTCGGCAGCCAGATGGCCGAACGCCTGCGCAACACCACGCGCAAGGTCGGCGACCTGGCCTTCCTCGATGTCACCGGTCGCGTCGCGCGCACCCTGCTCGACCTGTGCAAGCAGCCGGACGCGATGACCCATCCGGACGGCATGCAGATCAAGATCACCCGCCAGGAGATCGGCCGCATCGTCGGCTGCTCGCGGGAGATGGTCGGCCGGGTGCTCAAGTCCCTGGAAGAACAGGGCCTGGTGCACGTCAAGGGCAAGACCATGGTGGTGTTCGGCACCCGCTGAATATCGCCTGCATAAAAAAGCCGGCGCATGCGCCGGCTTTTTTATGCACCAGGGTCAGTCGACATCGGGACGACTGATGACCCGCTTGCGCTCGGGAAAGAACAGGCGCTCCAGCTCCGCCCCAGGATTCTCCGCGCGCATGAAGGCCTCGCCGACCAGGAAGGCGTAGACCTGGCTGATCTCCATCAGCTCGACGTCGGCGCGGTTGAGAATGCCGCTCTCGGTCACCACCAGGCGATCACGGGGAATCCGTGGCAGCAGGTCGAGGGTGGTCTCCAGGCTGACCTCGAAGCTGTGCAGGTTGCGGTTGTTTATGCCCAGCAGCGGCGTGTCGAGGGTCTTCAGCGCGCGGTCCAGCTCGGCGCCGTCATGCACCTCGACCAGCACATCGAGGTCGAACTCCTTGGCCACCGCGGCCAGTTCGGCCATCTGCCCATCGGCCAGGGCCGAAACGATCAGCAGCACACAATCGGCCCCCAGGGCGCGAGCCTCGACGATCTGGTACGGGTCGATCATGAAGTCCTTGCGGATCACCGGCAGTGCGCAGGCGTTGCGCGCCTCCTGCAGATAGCGGTCGGCGCCCTGGAAGAAGTCGACATCGGTCAGCACCGACAGGCAGGTGGCACCGCCACGCTCGTAGCTCTGGGCGATGTCGGCCGGCACGAAGTCCTCGCGCAGCACGCCCTTGCTCGGCGAAGCCTTCTTGATCTCGGCGATCACCGCCGGCTGCTTGCGCTTGGCCTGCTCCAGCAGGGCCCGGGCGAAGCCACGGGTGGCATCGGCGCCGCGGGCCTCACGCTCGAGCTCGGCGAGACCGACCAGGGCCTGGCGCGCGGCGACTTCCTCGACCTTGCGCGCCAGAATCTTTTCCAGAACGGTGGGGATGCTCACCCTTGATTCTCCTGTTTGAACACCGCGGTAAAGGACACCAGCTCCTGCAGCTTTTCCCAGGCCAGCCCGGTGTGCAGGGCATCGTGAGCCAGGCGCACGCCTTCTTTCAGGCTGCCGGCCAGGTCCGCGGCGTACAAGGCCGCACCCGCGTTAAGCGCGATCATGTCGGCGGCCTTCTGCCCCGCTTCCGTGCTGCGCTTGCTCAGGGCGTCGCGGATCAGCGCCAGCGAGGCCTCCGGCCCCTCCACCGCCAGGCCGATCAGGCTCTGGCTCTTGAGCCCGAAGTCTTCCGGCTGCACCTCGTATTCGCTGATCACGCCATCCTTCAGCTCGGCGACGTGGGTGGCGGCGGCCAGGCTGAACTCGTCCAGGCCGTCGCGCGAATGCACCACCAGGATGTGCTGGCTGCCCAGGCGCTTGAGCACCTCGGCCAGGGGACGGCAGAGGGCCTGGGTGAACACCCCGACCACCTGATGCCTGACCCCTGCCGGGTTGGTCAGCGGGCCGAGCATGTTGAAGATGGTGCGCAGGCCCAGCTCGCGGCGCGGCGCGGCGGCATGCTTCATCGCCGCGTGATGCACCTGGGCGAACATGAAGCCGACGCCGACGCTGTCGATGCAGCGGGCCACCTGCTCGGGCGTCAGGTTGAGGTAGATGCCGGCGGTCTCCAGCAGATCGGCGCTGCCGCTCTTGCCGGACACCGCGCGATTGCCGTGCTTGGCCACCTTGCCGCCGGCGGCGGCGACGACGAAGCTGGCGGCCGTCGACACGTTGAAGATATTCGCGCCGTCGCCGCCGGTGCCGACCACGTCGACCACATGCTCCAGGCTGGCCAGGTGCACATGGCTGGCCAGCTCACGCATCACCGCGACCGCGCCGACTATCTCGTCGATGGTCTCGCTCTTCATGCGCAGGCCCATGAGGAAGGCGCCGATCTGCGCGTCGCTGCACTGGCCGGTCATGATCTCGCGCATCACGTCCTGCATTTCCTCGGTGCTCAGGTCGAGCTGGGCCACGACCCGGTTGAGGGCTTCCTTGATGTTCATCGGCGCACGCCTCCGTGTTGCTTGAGGAAATTGGCCAGCAGCTCGTGGCCTTGTTCGGTGAGGATGGACTCGGGGTGGAACTGCACGCCCTCGATGTTCAGGGTCTTGTGCCGCAGGCCCATGATCTCGTCGACCGAGCCGTCCTCCAGCTGGGTCCAGGCGGTGACTTCCAGGCAATCGGGCAGGGTCTCGCGCTTGACCACAAGGGAATGGTAGCGGGTCACCGTCAGCGGCAGGTTGAGGCCGGCGAACACCCCAAGGTCCTGGTGGAACACCGGGCTGGTCTTGCCGTGCATCACCTGGCGCGCGCGCACCACGTCGCCGCCGAAGGCCTGGCCGATGCTCTGGTGGCCGAGGCAGACGCCGAGAATCGGCAGCTTGCCGGCGAAATGCTCGATCACCGCCAGCGACACGCCGGCTTCGGTGGGCGTGCAAGGGCCGGGCGACACCACGATGCGCTCGGGTTGCAGCGCCTCGATCTCGGCGACGCTCAGCTCGTCGTTACGAATGACGTGGACGTCGGCCCCCAGTTCACCGAGGTACTGCACCACGTTGTAGGTAAAGGAGTCGTAGTTGTCGATCATCAGCAGCATGGCGGGACTCCTTATTCGGTTGTCTGTTCGGCGAGGGCAACGGCACGGAACATGGCGCGACGCTTGTTCAGCGTTTCCTCCCACTCCAGCGCCGGCACCGAGTCGGCGACGATGCCGGCGCCAGCCTGCACGTGCAGCTCGCCGTCCTTGATCACCGCGGTGCGGATGGCGATCGCCGTGTCCATGTTGCCATTCCACGCCAGGTAGCCGACCGCGCCGCCGTAGACGCCACGCTTGACCGGCTCCAGCTCGTCGATGATCTCCATGGCGCGGATCTTCGGCGCGCCGGACAGGGTGCCGGCCGGCAGGATGGCGCGCAGGGCGTCCATGGCGCTCATGCCGTCCTTGAGCTGGCCGGTGACGTTGGAGACGATGTGCATGACGTTGGAATAGCGCTCGATCACCATCTTCTCGGTGAGCTTGACGCTGCCAGTGCTGGAGACCCGGCCGACGTCGTTGCGCCCCAGGTCGATCAGCATCAGATGCTCGGCCAGCTCCTTGGCGTCCGACAGCAGGTCCTGCTCGAGCGCCAGGTCCGCCTCTTCACTGGCGCCGCGCGGACGGGTGCCGGCGATCGGGCGCACCGTCACCAGGTTGTCCTCGACCCGCACCAGCACCTCGGGCGAGGAGCCGACCACATGGAAGTCGCCGAAGTTGAAGAAGTACATGTAGGGCGTCGGATTGATACAGCGCAGGGCGCGATACAGGTCGATCGGCGCGGCCTTGAAGGGAATCGACATGCGCTGGGAGATCACCACCTGCATGCAGTCGCCGGCGAGGATGTAGTCCTTGATCGCACCGACCGCGCGCTCGTAGTCCTCGCGACTGTAACTGGAGCGGAACGCCGGCTCGGCAGCGGCAGGGGCATTGAGGTCGACGCCCAGACGCGGGGTGATCGGCTGGCGCAGCTTGTGCAGGATTTCCTGCAGCTGCGCCTGGGCCTGCTCGTAGGCGCCGTCCTGCTGGGGATCGGCGAGGACGATGGCGTGCATCTTGCCCGCCAGGTTATCGAACACCACCACGGCGTCGGACACCATCAGCAGGATATCCGGCGTGCCCAGGGGATCGGGGTTGCCGCCAGCGGCCAGCTTGGCCTCGACATAGCGCACGCTGTCATAGCCGAAATAGCCCACCAGGCCGCCGTTGAAGCGCGGCAGGCCCGCCAGGGTCGGCACCCGATAGCGTCCCTGGAACGCCTCGACGAAGGCCAGCGGATCGGCGCACTCGTGGCGCTCGGTTTCCACCCCGTCGACGCTGATCCGCACGCTGTGATCGTAGGCGCGCAGCACGGTGCGCGCCGGCAGGCCGATGATCGAGTAGCGCCCCCATTTCTCGCCGCCCTGGACGGACTCGAGCAGGTAGGTGTTGGCCTGGTCGGCCAGCTTCAGGTAGATCGACAGCGGCGTGTCGAAATCCACCAGGGTTTCGCAGGCCAGGGGAATGCGGTTATAGCCGGCAGCGGCCAAACGCAGGAATTCTTCGCGGGTCATGATCAGCCTCGTGGCTTGAGGTAAAACGGTCGTGTGCAAACGTGCCGACTGGGCGGCCAGAATCGAGTCAGAGGCGCCAGCGCCAACGGGCCAGGGCCTTGATGATTTTCATCCCGGCTCGTGCGAGCCAGAGTCTGCAGGTAACCACCACGGGGGATCTCTTGGGCGGGGTTTGAAGTCCGGCCACACTAGCGCAGGCGCCAGACCGAATCAACCCGAGGCCCCGTGGTTCGCCCAACCCCCAGGCAGTTGCCGGGCGCCTCAGGCGCCCGCCAGCAGCTGGCGCAGATCGTCGAGCACCAGCGCCGGCCCTTCCTCGGCGATCGGCCGGCCATGGTTGTAGCCATAACTCAGGGCCACGCAGGGCACTCCGGCGGCCTTGGCGGCCTGCACGTCGTTGCGCGAGTCGCCGATGAACAGCGCCTGCCCGGCCTCGACCCGGGCCATGCGCAGCACATGCAGCAGCGCCGCCGGATCGGGCTTCTGCTGGACCAGGGTGTCGCCGCCGACAATCCAGCGGAAATAGCGCCCCAGGCCCTTCTCGTCCAACAGCGGCGCGACGAAGCGCTCCGGTTTGTTGGTGACGATGGCCATGGGCACGTCCTGCTTGCGCAGCCAGTCGAGGGTGGCCGCCACGCCGGGATATACCTGAGTCAGCGCATGACTCTCGGCATAGGCCTCCATGAACACCCGCAGCGCCTGGTCGGCCTCGGCGTCCTCGACGTGGGCGTGCTCCAGGCCACCGGCCAGGGCGCGGCGCACCAGCACCCGGGCGCCATTGCCGACCCAGTCGCGCACCCGCTCGATGCCGGCAGGCGCCCGCCCCAGGGCGAGCAGCACCTTGTCCACCGCCGCGGCCAGGTCCGGCACCGAGTCCACCAGGGTGCCGTCCAGGTCGAACATCACCAGGCCCGGCAGGCGCCCACCGAACAGCTCATGCAGTGGCGTCACGCGCGCACCTGGGCCAGCTCGGCGCGCATGGCGTCGATCACCTCGCGGTAGTTCGGCTGATTGAAGATCGCCGAGCCGGCGACGAAGGTGTCGGCGCCGGCCGCGGCGATCTCGCGGATATTCTTGACGTTGACCCCGCCGTCGATCTCCAGGCGGATGTCGCGACCGCTGGCATCGATCAGCGCGCGCGCCTCGCGCAGCTTGTCGAGCGTGCCGGGGATGAACTTCTGCCCGCCGAAGCCGGGGTTGACGCTCATCAGCAGGATCATGTCGACCTTGTCCATCACGTGCTTGAGCACCGCCAGCGGGGTGGCCGGATTGAACACCAGGCCCGCCTTGCAACCGCCGTCGCGGATCAGTTGCAGCGAGCGGTCGATATGCTCGGACGCCTCCGGATGGAAGGTGATGTAAGTGGCGCCGGCCTCGATGAAGTCGCCGATGATGCGATCCACCGGCTTGACCATCAGGTGGGCGTCGATCGGCGCGGTGATGCCGTACTTGCGCAGCGCCGCGCAGACCATCGGGCCGATGGTCAGGTTGGGCACGTAGTGGTTGTCCATCACATCGAAGTGGACGATGTCGGCACCGGCGGCGAGCACGTTATCCACTTCCTCGCCCAGGCGGGCGAAGTCGGCGGAGAGGATCGACGGGGCGATGGCGAAGGGTTGCATGGCGCACCTCAGGCAGGACACGAAAGGCGCGCATTGTAACAGCCCGGACTGGCGCCGGGAGCGGCGCCTGGCGCCTGACAAGCCACCCAACAAACCGCTAGGCTGGGCGTCGCACCTTCCGCCGGAGAAGCTCCATGACCTCACGCCCCGCCTGCCTCGCGCTCTGCCTGCTGTTGCTCGGCGTTCATGCGCACACCGAAGAGCAGGTCGAGAGCGGGGCGCCCGACGCCAAACCGGCCGCCGAGCGCAGCCCCCTGCCGGAGCGCAGCGAACTGGCCGCCCGTGCCCTCGAGCGCCAGCTGGGCGACGCTGAACAACAGCGCCTGCAGGCGGACAGCGAGACATTCCTCGCCCTCTGGCTGCCCGCCAATTCAGGCAAGCCGCACGGCGCGGTCATCCTCCTGCCGGGCGACAACCAGAGCGCCGACTGGCCGCGCAGCGTCGGCCCGCTGCGGCGCAAGCTGCCGGACAGCGGCTGGCACAGCCTGAGCCTGACCCTGCCCGACCCGGCCGGCGAGCTGGGGGGCGAGTTGGCCGGCGAACCGCCAGCCGCTTCGGTCGACGGCACCGAACCCGCACCGGAGGCTCCGGTGGTTGCCATCTCGACGGAGGCGCTCGGCAGCGCCGAAACCGCCACTGAAGCGATAGCCCCCGGCAGCGAGTCCGACGCTACCCTGGCGGCGCTGCACCAGGCGCACAGCGCCCGGGTGCTGGAGCGAATCGCCGCGGGCGTGGCCTTCGCCCAGCAGCAGCAAGCCAAGACCATCGTCCTGCTCGGCCACGGCAGCGGCGCCTATTGGGCCGCTCGCTATCTGACCGAGCGCAAGCCCGATGCCGTGCACAACTTGCTACTGGTCAGCGCCCGCCCCGCCACCGGCTTCGGCGCCGAACTGGAGCAACTGATCCCGGAGCTGGGACTGGCAACCGGGGACTTCTACTATCAGGATCAGCCGGCCGAGCGCGACGCCGCCTTGAAACGCTTGCTGGCCAGCGAACGCCTGGATCACCCCGGCTATACCCAGATCGCCCTCACAGCCCTGCCGGGCAACCCACAGACCGAGCAGGAACAGCTGTTCCGGCGCATCCGCGGCTGGCTCGGCAAACACCTGAATCGCGCCGCGTCGGCGCGCTAAGGGGGCCGCTTGGGGCTCAGCGAAAACCGTGTCGCTGGCGGATCAGCCCGTAGGCCTGACGCAACTCCCGGGTCCGCTCCGTCGCCTCGCGCACCTGCTCGGCAGTGGCGCCACTGCCGGCCAGCTTGTCGGGATGATGCCGGCTCAGCAGGCGGCGATAGGCCTGCTTGATCTGCGCCGGCTCGCTGTCAGCCGCGACCCCGAGCAGCCGCAGGGCCGCCTGGTAACTACCGCCGGCCGTCGCGGCGACCGGCCCCTGCCGGGGCGCATAGGCGGCGCTCAGCGCCTCTTGGGTGGCAGCCGGGACATCCAGCCACTTGCCCCACAGCAGAATCAGCTCGCGCTCGCTGCGACTGACCCGGCCGTCCACCCAGGCCATCCGCCAACAGGCCCGCAGCAGCGCCTCGCCGCGCCCACGGTGACGGCGCAGCGGTGCCCGCAGGCTGTCGCGCCCGGTCTTGCCGCGGGCGAAAGCCTCGATCGCCCGGCGCTGGGCATCCTGATCCAGCGCCAGGCGCTGCATTTCCGCACGTGCCTGACGGATATGCGCCTGCAGCACTTGACCGTCGCACTTGGCCAGACGCCCGAGCAGGATGAACAGCAGCACGTCGTCCCCCGGGGGCGGCGCGGCGCCCAGCCGCTCGCGCAACTCGGCCCAGCCGCGCACACGCAGGCGCCTGTCCGCCACCTGGCCGAGCAGGCCGCCCAACAGGGCGCCGGGAATGCTGGCCACGCTCCAGCCGGCAACGGCCCCCAGCAGGGTCAAGGGCCAGAGCATTTCAGCGACCCGGCTCGAGCAGCTGTTCGGCTTCGGCCAGCCGCTCATGGCTGCCGACATCGACCCAGCGACCGGCGAAGCGCTCGCCCGTCACCTGCGCCTCGGCCATAGCGGCGCGCAGCAGCGGCGCCAGCTTGAAGGCGCCGGGCTGGCAGCCGGCGAACAGTGACGGCGACAGCACGGCGATGCCGCTGTAGGTCAGGCTCGGCTGCCCGGCCTGCGCATCGGCGACCTGGCCGCGGTCCAGGCGAAAATCGCCCACCGGGTGGTGCGCCGGGTTGTCCACCAGCACCAGATGGGCCAGCCCGGCCAGCGGGCGACTGAGTTCGGCGAAGGAATAGTCGGTGAAGATATCGCCATTGACCACCAGGAAGGGCTCCTCGCCGAGCAAGGGCAAGGCACGAAAGATGCCGCCGCCGGTCTCCAGCGGTTCGCCTTCGGCGGAGTAGCGCAGGCTCAGGCCGAAGCGCGCGCCCTCGCCGAGGTGCTCTTCGATCTGCTGGCCCAGCCAGGCATGGTTGATCACCACCTCGCTGAAGCCGGCTGCCGCCAGGGCCCGAAGGTGATACTCGATCAAGGGCACGCCCGCCACCCGCACCAGCGGCTTGGGCGTGTGCAGGGTCAAGGGACGCAGGCGCTCGCCCTTGCCGGCGGCGAGGATCATCGCCTTCATGCCGACACCACTGCCGGCTGCGGCAGGCTGGCGAGCAGCTCAGCCAACTCGGCCAGCTCGGGGCGACGCGCCAACACCGCCTGGATATAAGTGAAGAAGCGCGGCACATCCTCCAGGTAGCGGGGTTTGCCGTCCCGGTGACAGATCCGCGCGAAGATACCGATCACCTTGAGATGACGCTGCACGCCCATCAGGTCGCTGGCGCGCAGGAAGTCCTCGAAGTCTTCCTGCACCGGCACGCCCGCGGCGCGGGCCTGGTGCCAGTAGTCCTGCAGCCACTCGCGCACCCGTGCCTCGGGCCAGCTGAGGAAGGCATCCTTGAACAGGCAGGTGACGTCGTAGGTCACCGGACCATAGACCGCATCCTGGAAATCCAGCACGCCGGGGTTCGGCTCGCTGAGCATCAGATTGCGCGGCATGTAGTCGCGGTGTACCAGCACCCTGGGCTGAGCCAGCGCGCTGTCGATCAGTAGGGTGCAGACGCGCTGCCAGGCAGCCTGCTGCGTCGCGCTCAGCTCGACGCCGAGGTGACGGCGCAGGTACCAGTCCGGAAACAGCTGCAGCTCGCGCAGCAACAGGGCCTCGTCGTAGCAAGGCAAGTCGGCATCCATCGGCAAGCGCTGAAACGCCAGCAAGGCCTGCACAGCATCGCCCATCAGGCCATCGGCGCTCTGCTCATCGATCACCTCCAGGTAGGTCTGCCGGCCCAGATCGCTGAGCAGCAGGAAGCCGCGCTCGAGATCCGCCGCCAGGATCTGCGGCACATTGACCCCGGCCCCGGCGAGCAGCCCGGCGACCTTGACGAAGGGCCGGCAGTCTTCCTGGGGCGGCGGCGCATCCATGACGATCAGGCTGCGCGCACCGGCCTGCCAGCGGAAATAGCGGCGAAAGCTGGCGTCGCTGCTGGCGGCCGTCAGCGCGGCGTCCGGCACCGCGCCCCAGCCCCGTTCGGCGAATAGCGCAGGCAACTGCTGATCGAGCCACTGTTTGAGGAGTTGCAGGCGTACATCTTGTTCAGGCATTACAAGGGTCTCCGACGGCGCTAGCCGTTGCGCGGGTCATGCTTTATTATCCAGCATCTTTTTAAGCCCATCGAGAGGCGTGCGGCCCCTGGGCCGATGGCGCGCAGGAAGCCCGGAAAAATAAGATGGCAGTAAAAATCCCCGCGGTTCGTAAAAAATTCCCACTTCTGGTCACTGGCGGTCTTCTAGCCCTTCAACCCGTCGCTGGTCAATTCGCAATTGCAGCCGAACAGTTCGACTGTCGGGCATCCGCCACCGGCGGCTGGGCCTGTGCGCCGAAAACCAGCGAGGCCGCTTTGCCGGCCCGCCCGATGCACAGCGGCTCGGCCATCAGCGCCGGCACGGCCGCCACAACAGGCGACGACAAGGCGGCGCGCACCACCCTGGTGACGGAAAGCCGCGGCAAGGCCCTGGCCTCGCGCAGCGCCGATTACAGCCACCTGGACTGGGTGCCGCGCGAGCAGCTCAACCCGGCACAACTGGCCGAGGTGGCGCCCTACTGCGCTGGCGCCTATGTCGAGCCGCGCCGGCCGGGCATGAACGACCAGACGCCGATGGACGAGGCGCCGCTGTTCGTCTCCGCCAAGGCCTCGCGCTACGAGCAGCAGGAGCAGGTCGCCACCCTCGCCGGCGACGTGGTGATCCGCCAGGCCGGCATGCAGATCGAGGCCGACGAAGCCAACCTGCGCCAGGCCGAGAGCCGCGGCGAACTGATCGGCAACGTGCGCCTGCGCGACCAGGGCATGCTGGTGGTCGGCGACCGCGCCGAGTTGCAACTGGATAACGGCGAAGCCAAGGTCGACAACGCCGAGTACGTGCTGCACAAGAGCCACGTGCGCGGCAGCGCCCTCTACGCCAAGCGCGAAGAGTCGGCGATCATCCGCCTGAAGGACGGTACCTACACCAGCTGCGAACCGGGCAGCAACGCCTGGCACCTGAGGGGCAACAACATCACCCTCAACCCGGCCACCGGTTTCGGCACCGCGACCAACGTGACCCTGCGGGTGAAGGACATTCCGGTGTTCTACACGCCCTACATCTATTTCCCGATCGACGACCGCCGCCAGTCGGGCTTCCTGCCGCCGAGCATCGGCAGCTCCAGCGACAGCGGCGTCACGCTGCAGACGCCTTACTACTTCAACCTGGCGCCGAACTACGACGCCACCCTGTACCCGACCTATATGAGCGATCGCGGCCTGCTCATGGAAGGCGAGTTCCGCTACCTGACCAAGAGCAGCGAAGGCCAGCTGGGCGCCGCCTACCTCGACGACAGCAACGACGATCGCAAGCTGCAGTCCGAGTACGAGGACCAGCGCTGGCTGTACAGCTGGCAGCACCGTGGCGGCCTCGACTCGCGCCTGCTGGCGGAAGTCGACTACACCGACATCAGCGACCCGTACTACTTCCAGGACCTGGACACCGACCTGGGTATCGAGACCACCGCCTATGTCAACCAGCGCGGCACCCTGACCTATCGCGGCGACAGTTATACCGCGCGGCTGAACGCCCACGCCTACGAACTGGCCAACATCACCGACATCACCCCCTATAACCGTCTGCCGCAGATCACCCTGGACGGCACCCTGCCCTTCCACCCGGGCGGCCTGGACTTCAGCTACGGCAGCGAACTGGTGCGTTTCGACCGCAACCTGCGCTCGGGCTTCTTCACCGACGAGAACGGCAATACCGGCACCGATGAATTCCGCTGGTACGACGACCGCCTGCGCGGCCTCGCCCGCGCCAACGGCGAGCGCCTGCACCTCGAGCCGGGCATAAGCCTGCCGCTGAACTGGAACTGGGGCTTCATCAAGCCCCAGGTCAAGTACCTGCAGACCCACTACAACCTCAGCCTCGACCAGCAGGGCAAGAGCACGCTGCTCGCCGAGCAGGAGTTCAGCGGCAGCCAGGACCGCGGCCTCGGTCTGTTCAGCGTGGACAGCGGCCTGTATTTCGACCGCGACACCCAGTGGTTCGGCAAGGCCTTCCGCCAGACCCTGGAACCGCGCGCGTTCTACCTCTACGTGCCGGAAGAGGACCAGACCGATATCCCGGTGTTCGACACTGGCGAAAACACCTTCAGCTACTCCTCGCTGTGGCGCGAGAACCGCTTCTCCGGCAAGGACCGCATCGGCGACGAGAACAAGCTGTCGCTGGGCGTCACCAGCCGCTGGATCGAACCCAACGGCTTCGAGCGCCAGCGCTTCAGCATCGGCCAGTCCTTCTACCTGGCCGACCGCAAGGTGCAGTTGCCGGGCATCGACTACCGCACCCGCGCCGACGCCCAGGCCTCGCAGTCGCCCTACGCACTGGAATACCTGTACCGCTTCAACCGCGACTGGCGCCTCTCCTCGGACTTCAACTGGGACCCGGATACCCACCGCACCCGCTCGGGCAGCGCGATGTTCCACTACCAGCCTGAAGACAACCCGAACAAGGTGGTCAATGCCGGTTATCGCTACCGCAACGACGCCGTGCGTTACGACCAGGCGAGCGGCAACTGGGTAGTCGGCAACGGCGACTATGGCACCCCAGGCAGCGCCAACTACATCAAGGACTACTACAAGATCAGCCAGCACGACTTCTCGGTGATCTGGCCGATCGTCCCGCAGTGGAGCGTGATCTCCCGCTGGCAGTACGACTACAGCCGCAACCGTACCCTAGAGGCCTTCGGCGGTTTCGAGTACGACAGTTGCTGCTGGAAGCTGCGCCTGATCAACCGTTACTGGATCGACTACGACGAAGTCAGCCTCAACCCCTCGCTTAACGACGAAGCCGATACCGGGATCTTCCTGCAGATCGTGCTCAAGGGCCTGGGCGGTGTGACTGGCAACAAGGTGGAGACTTTCCTCGACCAAGGCATTCAAGGTTATCGTGAACGTGAAGACCAAGCTTTCTGATTGCATGCGCCCGCTGCTGCTGGGCGCGCTGTTCCTCGGCGCTGCGGCGCAGGCCGAAGTGAAATCCCTCGACCGCGTGGTGGCGATCGTCGACAACGACGTGATCATGCAGAGCCAGCTCGACGCCCGGGTGCGCGAAGTCCAGCAGACCATCGCCAAGCGCGGCGCCGAAGTGCCGCCGCAGAGCGTGCTGGATGGTCAGGTGCTGGAGCGCCTGATCATCGAGAACATCCAGCTGCAGATCGGCGACCGCTCCGGCATCCGCATCACCGACGAGGAACTCAACCAGGCCCTCGGCACCATTGCCCAGCGCAATGGCATGAGCCTGGAGCAGTTCCGCGCCGCCCTGGCGAAGGACGGCCTGTCCTACGCCGATGCCCGCGACCAGGTGCGCCGCGAGATGATCATCAGCCGCGTGCGCCAGCGCAGGGTGGCCGAGCGCATCCAGGTGACCGACCAGGAAGTGCAGAACTTCCTCGCCTCCGACCTCGGCAAGCTGCAGCTATCGGAAGAGTTCCGCCTGGCCAACATCCTCATCCCGGTCCCCGAGGCCGCCTCGCCGGAAACCATCCAGGCAGCCGAACGCCAGGCCCGCGAGCTGTATCAGCAGCTGCAGCGCGGCGCCGACTTCGCCCAGCTGGCCATCGCCCGCTCGGCCAGTGAAACCGCCCTGGAAGGCGGCGAAATGGGCTGGCGCAAGGCGGCCCAGCTGCCGCCACCGTTCGACGCCATGATCGGCGCCCTGTCGGTCGGCGAGGTCACCGAACCGATGCGCACCCCGGGTGGCTTCATCCTGCTCAAGCTGCTGGAAAAGCGCGGCGGCGCCAGTCAGGTGCGCGACGAAGTCAACGTCCGGCATATCCTGATCAAGCCCAGCGAAATTCGCAGCGACGCGGAAACCAAGCGCCTGGTCGAGCGCCTGCACCAGCGCATCCAGTCCGGCGAGGACTTCGCCGAGCTGGCCAAGAGCTTCTCCGAAGATCCGGGCTCGGCGCTCAACGGCGGCAGCCTGAGCTGGATCGATCCGAGCGCGCTGGTGCCGGAGTTCCGCGAGGTGATGGCCAACACCGCCAGCGGCGAGCTGTCCAAGCCGTTCAAGACCGGCTATGGCTGGCACATCCTGCAGGTAATGGGCCGGCGCGCCACCGACAGCAGCGCTGAGTTCCGCGAGCAGCAGGCGCTGAACCTGCTGCGCAACCGCAAGTACGACGAAGAACTGCAAGCCTGGCTGCGGCAGATCCGCGACGAGGCCTACGTCGAGACCAAGCTGTAACACCACCGCACCAAGAAGAGCCCGGCCCTTAGCGCCGGGCTTTTTGCTTTCAGGGTGGCGCGGCTTAAGATAGGCGCCTGCCCA
Source organism: Pseudomonas sp. LPB0260 (assembly GCF_013388395.1). Lineage (NCBI taxonomy): Bacteria > Pseudomonadati > Pseudomonadota > Gammaproteobacteria > Pseudomonadales > Pseudomonadaceae > Pseudomonas > Pseudomonas sp. LPB0260. The sequence continues at coordinate 3,968,900 of NZ_CP058247.1, forward strand.
ATGTCCGCCCAGGCGGCGCAATCGAGACCCTGCCCATGACCGCTCCGCAGCTTTTCGCATTGACCCCCGGCGAGCCGGCAGGCATCGGCCCCGACCTGTGCCTGCTACTGGCTCGCCAGGCACAACCCAGGCCCCTGGTCGCCATCGCCAGCCTGCCGATGCTCGCCGAGCGCGCCCGCCTGCTGGGCATTGCCATCGAACTGATCGCCGTGACCCCGGGCGCCTGGCCCGAGCAGCCAAGCCCCGCTGGCAGCCTGTACGTCTGGGACACACCAATGGCCGCAACAGTACAGCCCGGCCAGCTGGAACCGGCCAACGCCGGCTACGTCCTGGAGACCCTGACCCGCGCCGGCCGGGGCTGCCTCGACGGACACTTCGCCGCCATGATCACCGCCCCGGTGCACAAGGGTGTGATCAACCAGGCCGGCATCCCTTTCTCCGGCCACACCGAGTTTCTCGCCGAGCTCACGCGTACCGAGCAGGTGGTGATGATGCTCGCCACCCGTGGCCTGCGCGTGGCCCTGGTGACCACCCACCTGCCGCTCAAGGACGTGGCCGCCGCCATCACCGCCGAGCGTGTGACGCGCGTGACGCGCATCCTCGACCGCGACCTGCGCACGAAATTCGGCATCGCCCAGCCGCGCATCCTGGTCTGTGGCCTCAACCCCCATGCCGGCGAGGGCGGCCACCTCGGCCGCGAAGAAATCGAGATCATCGAGCCGACGCTCGAACGCCTGCGCAGTGAAGGCCTGGACCTGGTCGGCCCGCTGCCGGCCGACACCCTGTTCACTCCCAAGCACCTCGACCACTGCGACGCGGTGCTGGCGATGTACCACGACCAGGGCTTGCCCGTACTCAAGTACAAGGGCTTCGGCGCCGCGGTCAACGTCACCCTCGGCCTGCCGATCATCCGCACCTCGGTCGACCATGGCACCGCCCTGGACCTGGCCGGAAGCGGCCGGATCGACAGCGGCAGCCTGCAGGTCGCCCTGGAAACCGCCTACCAGATGGCCGCGAGCCGCGCCTAGGCGGAGCTACTCCCTGCCGGGGCGCACGTCACGGCCTACGGCTTGCGCGCCCTTTGCTGTTAAACTGCCGCCCTTTGCATTCGCTTTAAGCTTGCGGCTTGAAGCCTGGAGCCGCTGCCATGTCCGACACCTACCAACACCGCGCACGCAAGCGCTTCGGCCAGAACTTCCTGCACGACGCCGGGGTCATCCACCGCATCCTGCGCGCCATCCATCCGCGCGAGGGCGAGCGCCTGCTGGAGATCGGCCCGGGACAGGGCGCGCTGACCGAAGGCCTGCTCGGCAGTGGCGCGCAGCTCGACGTAATCGAGCTCGATCGCGACCTGGTGCCGATCCTCAACGGCAAGTTCGCCGCGGAGCCGCGCTTCCAGCTGCACCAGGGCGACGCCCTGAAGTTCGACTTCCAGCGCCTCGAACCGGCCCCACGCAGCCTGCGGGTGGTCGGCAACCTGCCGTACAACATCTCCACCCCGCTGATCTTCCACCTGCTGGACAACGCCGCGGTGATCCGCGACATGCACTTCATGTTGCAGAAGGAAGTGGTCCAGCGCCTCGCCGCCGGCCCCGGCGGTGGCGACTGGGGGCGGCTGTCGATCATGGTGCAGTACCACTGCCGGGTCGAACACCTGTTCGATGTCGGCCCCGGGGCGTTCAGCCCTCCGCCCAAGGTCGACTCGGCCATCGTCCGCCTGGTGCCCCATGAGGTGCTGCCGCACCCCGCCAAGGATCACCAGCTGCTCGAGCGCGTCGTGCGCGAGGCCTTCAACCAGCGCCGCAAGACCCTGCGCAACACGCTGAAGGCGCTGTTGCCGGCCAGCGCGATCGAGGCCGCCGGCGTCGACGGCAGCCTGCGCCCGGAACAGCTCGACCTGGCCGCCTTCGTACGCCTGGCCGACCAGCTGGCACAGCAACCCGCAGCGGCCACCAGCAACTAGACTGGTCTTCCAGTTCAGCGAGTCTCAACGCATGCCCGATTCCCGTTACCAGGTCGACGTCACGGTCGCCACCCGCTACCTGCCGGAGCAATCCCAGCCGGAGCAGAACCGCTACGCCTTCGCCTACACCGTGACCATCGCCAATAATGGCCAGCAGCCGGCCAAGCTGCTGTCGCGCCACTGGCTGATCACCGATGGCGATGGACGCGTGCAGGAGGTGCGCGGCGCCGGCGTCGTCGGCCAGCAGCCGCTGATTGCCCCCGGCGAGAGCCACACCTATAGCAGCGGCACGGTGCTGGCGACCCGGGTGGGCGCGATGCAGGGCAGCTATCAGATGATCGCCGAGGACGGCAAGCGCTTCGACGCGATCATCGCCCCTTTCCGCCTCTTCGTACCGGGCTCGCTGCACTGATGGCAACCTACGCCGTTGGCGACCTGCAAGGCTGCCTGCAACCGCTGCGCTGCCTGTTGCAGCGCGTCGCCTTCGACCCGGCCAAGGACCGCCTGTGGCTGGTCGGCGACCTGGTCAACCGCGGCCCGGAGTCCCTCGCCACCCTGCGTTTCGTCTACTCCCTGCGTGAGGCGGTGACCTGCGTGCTGGGCAATCACGACCTGCACCTGCTGGCCGCCGCCCACAATATCGAGCGCCTGAAGAAAGCCGACACCCTGCGCGAGATCCTCGACGCACCGGATCGCGAGGAACTGCTCGACTGGCTGCGCCGGCAGAAGTTGCTGCACTACGACGCCGACCGCGACATCGCCCTGGTGCATGCCGGCATTCCGCCACAATGGTCATTGGACAAGGCCTTGAGCAGAGCGGCCGAGGTCGAGGAGGCGCTGCGCGACGACGGCCGCTTGCCCCTGTTCCTCGACGGCATGTACGGTAATGAACCGGCCAGGTGGAGCGGCGAACTGCAGGGCATCACCCGCCTGCGGGTGATCACCAACTACTTCACCCGCATGCGCTTCTGCACGGCCGACGGCACCCTGGACCTGAAGAGCAAGGAAGGCCTCGACAGCGCGCCGCCCGGCTACGCCCCCTGGTTCAGTCACGCGAACCGCAAGACCCGTGGCCAGAAGATCGTCTTCGGCCACTGGGCCGCGCTGGAAGGCCGCTGCAGCGAACCCGGCCTGTTCGCCCTGGACACCGGCTGCGTCTGGGGCGGGGCCATGACCCTATTGAATATCGACAGCGGCGAACGCCACCGCTGCGACTGCAACGAGGAAACACCGTGAGCGAGTTCAAGCGCATCTCCCCGCAACAGGCGCAAGCCCTGCGCCAGCAGGGCGCCGCCGTGGTCGACATCCGCGACCCACAGAGCTTCGCCGCCGGCCACATCAGTGGCTCGCAGCACCTGGACAACTATTCGCTGGCGGACTTCATCGCCCGGGCCGATCTCGACGCCCCGCTGATCGTCACCTGCTACCACGGCAACTCCAGCCAGAGCGCCGCCGCCTACCTGGTCGGCCAGGGCTTTTCCGAGGTCTACAGCCTGGACGGCGGCTTCGAGCTGTGGCGCGCCAGCTATCCGGCCGATGTCGCGCAGAACTCGGGCGAGTAAAAAAAATACTGTCCGCTGCCTAGCGGCAACCCCGCGCCACTTCTGCGTCCGCGCCCGGCACCGGGCGCGGCAATATCTTGTTATCGTTGCGCCGCGCTTGCTCTTCCAGATTCCGAACTATCCTTACCTCAGGCCATCCAAAAATCAGGGAAAGCCGGCTGACCGGCTTCGGGCCAACGGTAACGACCTTTTGTATTCTGGGGGATCTTCGTCGGCACTCTCATCGGCTGCGCCTTAGCACCCGAACGACCGATCCCTCGCCCGGCTCCGAGCATCGACCGAGGTGACGTCATGAGTATTTTCAGCCACTTCCAACAACGCTTCGAAGCAACTCGCCAGGAGGAATACAGCCTCCAAGAGTACCTCGAGCTCTGCAAGCAAGACCCCAGTGCCTACGCGACCGCCGCCGAGCGCCTGCTGATGGCGATCGGCGAGCCTGAGCTGCTCGACACCTCGAGCAACGCCCGGCTGTCGCGGATCTTCTCCAACAAGATGATTCGCCGCTACCCGGCCTTTGCCGACTTCCACGGCATGGAAGAGTGCATCGACCAGATCGTCGCCTTCTTCCGCCACTCCGCCCAGGGCCTGGAAGAGAAGAAGCAGATTCTCTACCTGCTGGGTCCGGTCGGCGGCGGCAAGTCGTCCCTGGCGGAGAAGCTCAAGGAGCTGATGGAGAAGGTGCCCTTCTATGCGATCAAGGGTTCGCCGGTATTCGAGTCGCCGCTGGGCCTGTTCAATGCCGCGGAGGACGCCACGATCCTCGAAGAGGATTTCGGCATCCCGCGGCGCTACCTGACCACCGTCATGTCGCCCTGGGCGACCAAGCGCCTGTCAGAGTTCGGTGGGGACATCAGCCAGTTCCGCGTGGTCAAGCTCTACCCTTCGGTCCTCAACCAGATCGCCATCGCCAAGACCGAGCCGGGCGACGAGAACAACCAGGACATCTCCGCCCTGGTCGGCAAGGTGGATATCCGCAAGCTCGAGGAGTTCCCGCAGAACGACGCCGACGCCTACAGCTACTCAGGCGCCCTGTGCCGCGCCAACCAGGGTCTGATGGAATTCGTCGAGATGTTCAAGGCACCGATCAAGGTGCTGCACCCGCTGCTGACGGCCACCCAGGAAGGCAACTACAACAGCACCGAGGGCCTCGGCGGCCTGCCGTTCAACGGCATCCTGCTGGCCCACTCCAACGAGTCCGAGTGGCACAGCTTCCGCAATAACAAGAACAACGAAGCGTTCATCGACCGCATCTACATCGTCAAGGTGCCCTACTGCCTGCGCGTCACCGACGAGATCAAGATCTACGACAAGCTCCTGACCAACAGCTCCCTGGCCCATGCCCATTGCGCACCCGACACCCTGAAGATGCTCGCGCAGTTCTCCGTACTGTCGCGCCTGAAGGAGCCGGAGAACTCCAACATCTACTCGAAGATGCGCGTCTACGACGGCGAGAACCTCAAGGATACCGACCCCAAGGCCAAGTCGATCCAGGAATACCGCGACAACGCCGGCGTCGACGAGGGCATGAACGGCCTGTCGACTCGCTTCGCCTTCAAGATCCTCTCCAAGGTGTTCAACTTCGACGCCCACGAGGTGGCGGCCAACCCCGTACACCTGCTGTATGTGCTCGAGCAGCAGATCGATCAGGAGCAGTTCCCCGCCGAGGTGCGTGAGCGTTACCTGCGCTTCATCAAGGAATACCTGGCACCGCGCTACATCGAGTTCATCGGCAAGGAAATCCAGACCGCCTACCTCGAGTCCTACAGCGAATACGGGCAGAACATCTTCGACCGCTACGTGCTGTACGCCGACTTCTGGATTCAGGACCAGGAATACCGCGACCCGGAAACCGGCGAGATCCTCAACCGCGTAGCCCTGAACGAGGAACTGGAGAAAATCGAGAAGCCGGCCGGCATCAGCAACCCGAAGGATTTCCGCAACGAGATCGTCAACTTCGTGCTGCGCGCCCGCGCCAACAACAATGGCAAGAACCCGACCTGGCTGAGCTACGAGAAACTGCGTGTCGTGATCGAGAAGAAGATGTTCTCCAACACCGAAGACCTCTTGCCGGTCATCAGCTTCAACGCCAAGGCAAGCAAGGAGGACCAGCAGAAACACAACGACTTCGTCAAGCGCATGGTCGAGCGCGGTTACACCGACAAGCAGGTACGCCTGCTCTCCGAGTGGTACCTGCGGGTTCGCAAATCGCAGTAAAGCAGCCTCAAGCCATCAGCCTTAAGCTGCAACTGGATCGTCTGCAGCTTTTGGCTTGAAGCGAAAGCTCCCCGGAGGGGCCTATGAGCTATGTGATAGACCGGCGCCTTAGCGGCAAGAACAAGAGCACGGTAAATCGCCAGCGATTCCTGCGGCGCTACCGTGACCACATCAAGAAGGCGGTGGAGGAGGCGGTCAGCCGCCGCTCCATCACCGACATGGAGCACGGCGAGCAGATCAGCATTCCCGGTCGCGACATCGACGAGCCGGTGTTGCACCACGGCCGCGGCGGCCGGCAGACCATCGTCCACCCTGGCAACAAGGAGTTCACTGCCGGCGAGCATATCCCGCGCCCACCAGGCGGCGGGGGCGGCAAGGGCGGCGGCAAGGCCAGCAATAGCGGCGAAGGGATGGACGAATTCGTCTTCCAGATCACCCAGGAAGAGTTTCTCGACTTCATGTTCGAGGATCTGGAGCTGCCCAACCTGGTCAAGCGGCACCTGACCGGCGCCGACACCTTCAAGTCGGTTCGAGCCGGCATCAGCAGCGTCGGCAACCCGTCGCGGATCAACATCGTTCGCACCCTCCGCTCGGCCCATGCGCGGCGCATCGCCCTGTCCGGCAGCAGCCGCAACAAGCTGCGCGCGGCACTGGCCGAGCTGGAGCGGCTCAAGCGCGAAGAACCGGACAACCTGAGCGACATCCAGGAGATGGAGGCCGAGATCGCTCGGCTGCGCGCGCACATTGGCCGCCTGCCCTTCCTCGACACCTTCGACCTCAAGTACAACCTGCTGGTCAAGCAGCCCAACCCCAGCTCCAAGGCGGTGATGTTCTGCCTGATGGACGTGTCTGGCTCCATGACCCAGGCCACCAAGGATATCGCCAAGCGTTTCTTCATCCTGCTCTACCTGTTCCTCAAGCGCAGCTACGACAAGATCGACGTGGTGTTTATCCGCCACCACACCAGTGCGAAAGAGGTCGACGAGGAGGAGTTCTTCTATTCCCGCGAAACCGGCGGCACCATCGTCTCCAGCGCCCTCAAGCTGATGCAGGAGATCATGGCCGAGCGCTACCCGATCAACGAATGGAACATCTACGGTGCCCAGGCGTCGGACGGCGACAACTGGAATGACGACTCGCCCATTTGTCGCGATATCCTGATAAAGCAGATCATGCCGTTCGTGCAGTATTTCACCTACGTCGAGATCACCCCCCGCGAACACCAGGCGTTGTGGTTCGAGTACGAGCAGGTCTGCGAACGCTTCGAGGATACCTTCGCCCAGCAACAGCTGGTCTCGGCGTCGGATATCTACCCGGTGTTCCGCGAACTGTTCCAGCGGAGGCTCGTAACATGACCAGTTATGACAGCTCAGCCCGCACCAGCGCGAAACGGCGCAAACCTATCGCCACCGGTTCGGAATGGACCTTCGAACTGATCCGCGCCTTCGACCGCGAGATCAGCCGCCTGGCCGAACGCTACGCGCTGGACACCTATCCCAACCAGATCGAAGTGATCACCGCCGAGCAGATGATGGACGCCTACGCCTCGGTGGGCATGCCGCTGGGCTATCACCACTGGTCCTACGGCAAACACTTCCTCAGCACCGAGAAGAACTACAAGCGCGGCCAGATGGGCCTGGCGTACGAGATCGTGATCAACTCCGACCCGTGCATCGCCTACCTGATGGAGGAGAACACCCTGTGCATGCAGGCGCTGGTGATCGCCCACGCCTGTTACGGACACAACAGCTTCTTCAAGGGCAACTACCTGTTCCGCAGCTGGACCGACGCCAGTTCGATCATCGACTACCTGGTGTTCGCCAAGCAGTACATCACCCAGTGCGAGGAGCGCCATGGCATCGATGCGGTGGAGGACCTGCTCGACTCCTGCCATGCCCTGATGAACTACGGCGTAGACCGCTACAAGCGGCCCTACCCGATTTCCGCCGAAGAGGAGCGGCGGCGTCAGAAGGAGCGCGAGGAGCACCTGCAGAAGCAGATCAACGACCTGTGGCGCACCATCCCCAAGGGCGCCAGCAAGGATGGCGAGAAGGACAGCAAGCGCTTCCCCGCCGAGCCCCAGGAGAACATCCTCTACTTCCTGGAAAAACATGCGCCACTGCTCGAGCCCTGGCAGCGCGAGGTGATCCGCATCGTGCGCAAGATCGCCCAGTACTTCTACCCGCAGCGCCAGACCCAGGTGATGAACGAAGGCTGGGCCACGTTCTGGCACTACACCCTGATGAACGACCTGTACGACGAGGGCCTGATCACCGAGGGCTTTATCCTGGAGTTCCTCCAGTCGCATACCGCCGTGATCTACCAGCCGCCATTCGACAGCCCCTACTACAGTGGCATCAACCCCTATACCCTGGGCTTCGCCATGTACCGCGACATCCGCCGAATCTGCGAGGAGCCTACCGAGGAAGACCGCCGCTGGTTCCCCGACATCGCCGGCAGCGACTGGCTGAGCACCCTGAAGTTCGCCATGAAGAGCTTCAAGGACGAAAGCTTTATCCTGCAGTATCTGTCGCCCAAGGTGATTCGCGACCTCAAGCTGTTCAGCGTTCTGGACGACGACCAGAAGGACGAGCTGGTGGTGCCGGCCATCCACGATGAAGCGGGCTATCGCACCATCCGCGAAACCTTGGCGGCGCAATACAACCTCGGCAATCGCGAGCCCAACGTGCAGATCTGGAGCATCGACCGCCGCGGTGACCGCTCGCTGACCCTGCGCCACCAGCAGCACGACCGCAAACCCCTGGGCACCTCGACCGAGGAAGTGATGAAGCACCTGCACCGCCTGTGGGGCTTCGACATCCACCTGGAGACCTTCCAGGGCGACCAGCTGATCGAGACTCATCATGTGCCGCCGCGGGGCGATCCCGATCAGGAAGGCGACTACCCGCGCCTGGACCTGGTCATCCCGCCAGTCTGAGCCCGCGCACGGCCGGCTGCTTGCCCATGAGCAGCCGGCCCACAACCCTGCAGACGCCGATCCGCCAATAAGCCTTTCCCCTGCTGCCAGCGCAACCGCTATCCTCTGCGACATCGGAGGTAGTCATGCAGATATACAAAGTGGGCGGTGCGGTACGTGATCGCCTGTTGGGGCGCAAGGTCGAAGAAACAGACTGGGTGGTGGTCGGCACCACCGCCGAACACATGCTGGAGCAAGGGTTTCGCCCGGTAGGCGCGGACTTCCCGGTGTTTCTCCACCCCAAGAGCGGCGAGGAATACGCCCTGGCCCGCACCGAGCGCAAGAGCGGCCGGGGCTACGGCGGCTTCACCTTCTACGCCAGCCCCGACGTCACCCTGGAACAAGACCTGATCCGCCGCGACCTGACGGTCAACGCCATGGCCGAGGACGCGCACGGCCAGCTGATCGATCCCTATGGCGGCCAGCGTGATCTCGCGGCGCGCCTGTTGCGCCACGTCTCCCCGGCTTTTGCCGAAGACCCGTTGCGTGTGCTCCGGGTCGCCCGTTTCGCCGCCCGCTACGCACCCGACGGGTTCTGCGTGGCGACGGAAACCCTCGAGCTGATGCGCCAGCTCAGCGAGTCCGGCGAACTGTCGGCGCTCACCCCCGAGCGCAGCTGGAAGGAAATCTCCCGCGCCCTGCTCGAACCGCGGCCCGACGTGTTCATCCAGGTGCTACGCGACTGCGGCGCGCTCAAGGCGCTGCTGCCGGAGGTCGACGCCCTGTTCGGCGTACCGCAGCCTGCGGCCCACCACCCGGAAATCGATACCGGCGTGCACGTGCTCAGCGTGCTGCGCCAATGCGCGGAGCATCAGCAACCGTTGACGGTGCGCTGGGCCTGCCTGCTGCATGACGTTGGCAAGGGCCTGACCCCGCAGGCGCAGTGGCCGCGGCATGTTGCCCACGAACAACGCGGCCTGCCGTTGATCCGTTCGATCAACCAGCGCTGCAAGGCCCCAAGAGACTGCCAGGAACTGGCCCTGCTGGTGGGCGAGTACCACACCCACGGCCATCGGGCCCTGGAGCTGAAGGCTTCGACCCTGCTGGAGCTGCTACAACACTTCGACGTGTTCCGGCGACCGCAGCGCTTCGAGGAGTTTATCGCCGCCTGCGAGATGGATGCGCGCGGCCGCGAAGGCCTGGAGCAGCGTGCCTACCCGCAGGCGGACTACCTGCGCCGGGCCATGCAGGTGGCCCGCGAGGTAGCCGTGCAGCCCCTGCTGGAGCAGGGGTTCAAAGGCGCCGAGCTGGGCGAAGCGCTGAAGCGACAACGCCTGCAGGCACTCAAGGACTACAAGGCGAGCCCGCCAGCCTAGCCAGCCGGGCTGTGCTAGCGCCGAGCCGTCGGCGGGCAGGCAAGCAGCAGGGACGCCGGGGTCAGCTCATGGCCGCGCCACTGGAATGCCACCGGCCACAGCTGTTGATCGATGCTGGCTGCCTGCCACAATTCGGCGAAACGGCGCTGCACCTCAGGGTGCAGCGCCTCGGGCGCGAGCAAAGCCAGCGGCCAGAGCACGAAGGCGTTTTTGAGAATCTCCGCCCGCGGCAGAATCAGGCCGTCGAAATTGCCGACCTGGTCGCCATACAGCAGCACATCGATATCCAGCGGCAGGCCCTTGCGCTCTGGCGCATAGCGACCGTTGTCCGCCTCGATGAACTTCAGGCGTCGATCCAGCTCGCCCAGCGGCAAGTTGCTGTAACCGGTGACCACCAGGTTGAAGAAGGGACCGCTCTTGATCCCCACCGCATGGCTCTCGAAAACCGGCGAACAGCGCATATCGTGAAGCAAGCCAGACAGCGCATCGAGGCCAGCGCACAGATGGGCTTCACGCTCGATATTGCTACCGAGACCGAGAAAAACCGGGATCAGCGACATCCGCGCTCGATCTCCACGCCAACCCCGCCCAGGGCCGCGGGCACCGCGCCCGGCTTGGTCAGCTTGAGGCGCAACCAGGGTATCTGGAACTCGGCCATCAGCAGCTCGGCCAGGCGCTCCGCCAGGGTCTCCACCAGAATGAACTGCGCCTCGCCGACATAGGCCTGAACCCGGGCCGACACCGCGGCATAGTCCAGCGCCTTGCTCAGGTCGTCACCCGCCGCCGCCGGGCGATTGTCCCACCCCAGGTACAGGTCCAGGCGCAGGCACTGGCGAATGGTGCGCTCCCAGTCGTACGCGCCGATCACCGTGTCGACTTCCAGACCCTCGATAAACACTATGTCCAAGCACTCTCTCCACAACGCGGCGTGGCCGCGGCACCGGGCCGACGCCCTGCGCACCATCATTGCGCAGGACTATACGGCATTGATAGCGGACTAAAATGTCCATTTACGACGCAGAATACAGTGACCGCCAGCCTGGGCCTGGCGAGCCTCGCCAGCGGGCTGTCGCCCCCTCGCTCGCTACCTGCTGCGACGGCCTGTAGAATCACCCCATCCCTCGCCGTGGAATGGATACCATGTTTTGGCTGCTGGCGGTCCTCGCCTACCTGCTGGGCTCGTTGTCCTTCGCCATTCTGCTCAGCCGCGTGGCGGGCGGACCGGATCCGCGCGCCAGCGGCTCGGGAAACCCCGGCGCCACCAACATGCTGCGCGTGGCCGGCAAACGCCTGGCGGTGCTGACCCTGCTGGGCGACCTGCTCAAAGGCCTCGTGCCCGTGCTGGTCGCCAAACTGCTGGGTCTGGACTTGCAACAGCAGGCCTGGATCGGCCTCGCCGCCGTAGTCGGCCACCTCTATCCGCTGTATTTCCGCTTCCATGGCGGCAAGGGCGTCGCCACCTCCGCCGGCATGCTCCTGGGCCTCTATCCTCCCGCCGCACTCCTGGCGATCGCCGCCTGGCTGCTGACCTTCGCCCTGACCCGCACCAGCTCCCTGGCGGCGCTCATCGCCACCCCGCTGACCTTGCCGCTGCTCGCCTGGCAACAGCCGGCGGCGCTGCTGCCGGTGAGTGTATTGACCGCACTGGTGGTCTGGCGCCATCGCGGCAATCTGCGCGACCTGTTCGCGGGGCGCGAACGGCACTTCTGATCGCCGCCAACTGCGCCTGCCCCGCCCGCTTCCTGCCCGGCTAGAGTGCGGGCAAGCGCTCCATCGGCCAGCGCGCCTGCACCGAGATGCTCAAGCCTTCGCGCTGACCGGCCTTGAGCCGCTGGCAGCCAGCGTAGGCGATCATCGCACCGTTGTCGGTGCAGAAGGCCGGGCGCGCATAGAACACCTGCCCCTTGAGCGCCCCGAGCATGCCCTCCAAGGATTCGCGCAGGGCCTTGTTGGCACTGACGCCCCCGGCGATCACCAGGCTGTTCAGGCCGGTCTGCTTGAGGGCGCGACGGCACTTGATCGTGAGGGTATCGACCACCGCCTCCTGGAAAGCCAGGGCGATGTCGCAACGGGTCTGCTCGCAGTCATCGCCCGAATCGCGGCACTGCTGCCAGGTGTTCAGGGTGAAGGTCTTCAGCCCGCTGAAACTGAAATCCAGACCGGGGCGATCGGTCATGGGCCGGGGAAAGGTAAAGCGTCCCACCGTACCATGCTCGGCCAGACGGGCGATCTCCGGTCCCCCCGGGTAGCGCAAGCCCATCAGCTTGGCCGTCTTGTCGAAGGCTTCGCCCGCCGCGTCGTCGAGCGACTCGCCCAGCAACTGGTATTGACCGATGCCGTCGACCCGCACCAGCTGGGTGTGACCGCCGGACACCAGCAAGGCGACGAACGGAAAACTGGGTGGCTGCGCCTCCAGCATCGGCGCCAGCAGGTGCCCCTCCATGTGGTGCACGCCGAGGGCCGGGATATCCCAGGCATAGGCCAGGGCCTGGGCGCAGGAGCCGCCGACCAGCAGCGCACCGACCAGGCCGGGGCCGGCGGTGTAGGCGATCGCGTCGATCTCGCCGGGGGTACAGTTGGCCTCGGCCATGACCTCGCGAATCAACGGCAGCATGCGTTTGACGTGGTCGCGCGAGGCCAGCTCCGGCACCACGCCGCCATAGACGCGATGCAGGTCGATCTGGCTGAACAGCGCATCGGCCAGCAGGCCGCGCTCGCTGTCATAGAGCGCGACGCCGGTCTCGTCGCATGAGGTTTCCAATCCCAGTACCAGCATGGGCAGCGCCTTGACTTGAGGTGTCATGATTTCGAAGGCGCGCATAATAATAGGCAGGCAAGGAGACCGACCAGCGCTTTTCGATCAGAGGCTTTGCATTCAGGGCGACGAGACGGTAACATCCGCAACCCTTAAAAACCTACGTCCTCCCGCGCCATCTGCCAGGAGTACGTTACCCAAACCGGTAATAAAGAAGGTACGCCCTGGATGCCAGCCGTCAAAGTTAAAGAGAACGAACCCTTCGACGTAGCTCTGCGTCGTTTCAAGCGCTCCTGCGAAAAAGCCGGCATTCTGGCTGAAGTTCGCAGCCGCGAATTCTACGAGAAGCCGACCGCCGAGCGTAAGCGCAAGGCTGCTGCCGCCGTTAAGCGTCACGCCAAGAAAGTGCAGCGCGAGCAGCGCCGCAGCGTGCGCCTGTACTAATCAGTACGGACCGCCTCGCAGCACCCAGCAGCGCCCGGCCTTCGCCGGGCTTTGCGTTTTATGGCCCCGCACTCCGCTTCGCCGACAGGCGAATGGTCGGAGCTTTTTGCGTGGCCCGCGACCCTGTCCAGCCGCCCCGCACGGCAGTATTCTGAGCGCCTATGGCCGGCCTGATCCCACAGTCCTTTATCGATGACCTGCTCAACCGCACCGACATCGTCGAAGTGGTCAGCGCGCGCATCCAGCTGAAAAAGGCCGGCAAGAACTACACCGCCTGCTGCCCCTTCCATAAAGAGAAGACCCCGTCCTTCAGCGTCAGCCCGGACAAACAGTTCTACTACTGCTTCGGCTGCGGCGCCGGCGGCAATGCCCTGGGCTTTGTCATGGACCACGACCAACTGGAGTTTCCCCAGGCGGTCGAGGACCTGGCCAAACGCGCCGGAATGGAAGTGCCGCGCGAGGACGGCGGACGCAGCAACAAGCCCCGCCAACCCACCGACTCACCGCTCTACCCGTTACTGGCCGCCGCCGCCGACTTCTATCGGCAGGCACTGAAGAGCCATCCACAACGCCGGGCCGCAGTGGACTACCTTAAGGGCCGCGGCCTGTCCGGCGAGATCGCCCGCGACTTCGGCCTCGGTTTTGCGCCGCCGGGCTGGGACAACCTGCTCAAGCACCTGGCCAGCGACAGCCTGCAGCAGAAGGCAATGATCGATGCCGGCCTGCTGGTGGAGAACGCCGAGAGCGGCAAGCGCTACGACCGCTTCCGCGACCGGGTCATCTTCCCGATCCGCGACAGCCGCGGCCGGGTCATCGCCTTCGGCGGTCGGGTACTCGGCGACGACAAACCCAAGTACCTGAACTCGCCGGAAACCCCGGTGTTCCACAAGGGCCAGGAACTCTACGGCCTGTTCGAGGCACGCAAGAGCAACCGCGACCTCGACGAGATCATGGTGGTCGAGGGCTACATGGATGTCATCGCCCTGGCCCAGCAGGGCCTGCGCAACGCCGTCGCCACCCTCGGCACCGCCACCAGCGAAGAGCACCTCAAGCGCCTGTTCCGCCTGGTGCCCAGCGTGCTGTTCTGCTTCGACGGCGACCAGGCCGGACGCAACGCCGCCTGGCGCGCCCTGGAAGCCACCCTGCCCAACCTGCAGGACGGCCGTCGCGCGCGCTTCCTGTTCCTGCCCGACGGCGAGGACCCGGACACCTTGGTTCGCAGCGAAGGCACCGACGCCTTCCGCGCGCGCATCATCCAGCAGGCCCAACCGCTGGCCGACTACTTCTTCCAGCAACTCAGCGAAGAAGCCGACCCCCGCTCACTGGAAGGCAAGGCGCACCTGGTGACCCTGGCCGCGCCGCTGATCGACAAGATCCCCGGCAACAACCTGCGCACCCTGATGCGCCAGCGCCTCACCGAGATCACCGGCCTCAGCGGCGAAGCCCTGAGCCAGATGGCGCCAACCGCCAGCCCTGGCGCGGCGCCAAGCGAATACCCGGACTACCCGGACATTCCGGATAGCGCCTACCACGACGCCCCTCACAGCTACGAGGACTACGCCCACCCCAGCCCGGCGCCCAGCTTCGAGCGCAGCAACAAAGGCAAGGGAGAGTGGAAGAAGGACGGCCAGAAGTGGAGCAAGCAGGGCCGCGGCGACGAGCGGCCGCGCGCACCACGCACCGCCGTCAGCGTCGAATCGCCGCACCTGAGCGCCCTGCGCACCCTGCTGCACCACCCCGAACTGGCGCAGAAAGTCGAGGACGTCAGCCACTTCGCTGCCGAGGACGACACCTACGCCCAACTGCTGGTGGCCCTGCTCGGCGCCCTGCAGAAGAACCCGAAACTGCGCTCGCTGCAACTGATCGCACGCTGGCACGGCACCGAACAGGGCCGTCTACTGCGGGCCCTGGCGGAAAAGGAGTGGCTGATTTCGGCGGACAACCTTGAACAACAGTTTTTCGACACTATAACTACTCTAGTCGCCCGCCAACGCGAGCGCAGCCTGGAACATTTGCTGCGCAAAGCCCGTCAAAGTGAGTTGAGTGCAGAGGAAAAAGACCTGCTGCGCAACCTGCTGAGCCGTAATACATCACCAGTAGTCCCGAGCCCAACTGGCGCCTAAGGGTCTTATTCGGGTATAATCCGCGGCTTGTTTTTAGCCCGCCAAGACCTTCAGTGGATAGGGTGTTATGTCCGTAAAAGCGCAACAGCAATCTCGTTTGAAAGAATTGATCAGCCGCGGTCGTGAGCAGGGTTACCTGACTTACGCGGAGGTCAACGACCACCTGCCGGAGGATATTTCCGATCCGGAACAGGTGGAAGACATCATCCGCATGATCAACGACATGGGGATCAACGTATTCGAGAGTGCTCCGGATGCGGACGCCCTGTTGTTGGCCGAAGCCGACACCGACGAAGCCGCGGCCGAAGAAGCCGCTGCCGCACTCGCCGCCGTTGAGACCGATATCGGCCGCACCACCGACCCTGTGCGCATGTACATGCGCGAAATGGGCACGGTCGAACTGCTGACCCGCGAAGGCGAGATCGAAATCGCCAAGCGTATCGAGGAAGGCATCCGCGAGGTGATGAGCGCCATCGCCCACTTCCCCGGCACCGTCGACAGCATTCTCGCCGAGTACAACCGCGTGACCACCGAAGGTGGCCGCCTGGTTGAAGTACTCAATGGCTACATCGATCCCGACGACGGCACGCTGCCCGCAGAAGCCGCGGCCCCTGTGCCGGCCAAGGACGGCGCAGCCGCTGACGACAGCGACGATGACGACGATGACGACGACAGCGACGACAGCGACGATGACGAAGGCGATGGCGGCCCGGACCCGGAAGAGGCCCTGCGCCGCTTCACTGCCGTAGCCGAACAGCTGGACAAGGCCAACAAGGCCCTGAAGAAGCATGGTCGCAGCAGCAAGCAGGCCATCGCCGAACTGAAGGAACTGGCCGATCTGTTCATGCCGATCAAGCTGGTACCCAAGCAGTACGACGCGCTGGTCGTGCGCGTGCGCAGTGCCCTGGAGCGCCTGCGCGCCCAGGAACGCGCCATCATGCAGCTGTGCGTGCGTGATGCACGCATGCCGCGCGCCGATTTCCTGCGCCTGTTCCCGGGCAACGAAGTCGACCCGACCTGGGCCGAGCAGCTGGCCAAGGGCAAGGGTAAGTACGCCGAAGCCATTGGCAACCTGCAGGGTGACATCCAGCGCTGCCAGCAGAAACTGGTCGCCCTGGAAGCCGAGTGCGACCTGACCCTGGCCGAGATCAAGGACATCAACCGTCGTATGTCGATCGGCGAGGCCAAGGCCCGTCGCGCGAAGAAGGAGATGGTCGAGGCCAACCTGCGCCTGGTGATCTCCATCGCCAAGAAGTACACCAACCGCGGCCTGCAGTTCCTCGACCTGATCCAGGAAGGCAACATCGGCCTGATGAAAGCGGTGGATAAGTTCGAATACCGTCGCGGCTACAAGTTCTCGACCTACGCCACCTGGTGGATCCGTCAGGCGATCACCCGCTCGATCGCCGACCAGGCTCGCACCATCCGTATTCCGGTGCACATGATCGAGACGATCAACAAGCTCAACCGTATCTCCCGGCAGATGCTGCAGGAGATGGGTCGCGAACCGACTCCGGAAGAGCTCGGCGAGCGCATGGAGATGCCCGAGGACAAGATCCGCAAGGTGTTGAAGATCGCCAAGGAACCGATCTCCATGGAGACGCCGATCGGCGACGACGAAGACTCGCATCTGGGCGACTTCATCGAGGACTCCACCATGCAGTCGCCGATCGACGTGGCGACGGTGGAAAGCCTCAAGGAAGCCACCCGCGAAGTCCTGGCCGGCCTCACCGCCCGCGAAGCCAAGGTACTGCGCATGCGCTTCGGCATCGACATGAACACCGACCACACCCTCGAGGAAGTCGGCAAGCAGTTCGATGTCACCCGCGAGCGAATCCGTCAGATCGAAGCCAAGGCGTTGCGCAAACTGCGCCACCCGACGCGAAGCGAGCACCTGCGCTCGTTCCTCGACGAGTAACAACAAGACCCCCGGCCCAAACCGGGGGTTTTTGCTTTCAACGGCGCGCACACGCCAACAGCCCACTCCCTCCGCTCGCAATAGCCTCGAAACACCTGCTGCGATGCGCTCGAACATGTATCTAGCGCCGAGTCATTCGATTGGCGCTGGCGCCAAGCCCCCGGTATAATCCGCCGGCCTTCTGGGGGCCTATAGCTCAGTTGGTTAGAGCAGAGGACTCATAATCCTTTGGTCCACGGTTCGAGTCCGTGTGGGCCCACCACCTTTAAAGCCGCGCACTGCGCGGCTTTAAGCTTTTTAGGGTTGTGGCATCTGGATCAGCCTATGGTCCAAAGGTACAAAATCGGTACAGTACTGGTTAGCCAGTCTGCCTTTGGAGTCCTTATCTGATGGCAACAATCGTCAAAACCCCTGCCGGCACATGGAAAGCCGTAGTCCGAAAAACGGGCTGGCCGACCAACGCCAAAACCTTCCGCACCAAGCGCGACGCCGAAGACTGGGCACGCCGCACCGAAGACGAAATGGTGCGCGGTGTGTACATCCAGCGCAGCGGCTCCGAGCGCATGACGCTGGAGAAAGCTCTAGAGCGCTACCTGTCCGAGGTGACGCCCAGCAAGAAGCCCACTACGCGCAAAGCCGAAGCCACCAAGGCCAAGCAGCTGATCCAGCACCTGGGCAAATACTCCATGGCCGCCCTCACCGCTGAAGTCATCGCCAAGTACCGCGACACAAGGCTCGGCACCCTGAGCAAGCGCGGCCTTCCCACCAGCAACAATACCGTGCGGCTTGAACTGGCCCTGCTCAGCCACCTTTTCACGGTTGCTATTCAGGAATGGGGCCTGGGCCTTACCTTCAACCCGGTGCTGAATATCCGCAAGCCCAGCCCTGGAGACGGCCGCGACCGCCGACTGTCCGCCGACGAAGAAAAGCGCCTGCTCACTGCGGTGAACAGCCACAGCAACCCCATGCTGGGCTGGATCGTCCGAATCGCCTTGGAAACGGGCATGAGATCGTCGGAGATAACCGGCCTACGTTGCCATCAGGTAGACCTGAAAAAGCGCGTGGTACGGCTCGCAGACACCAAGAACGATAGTGCTCGCACCGTTCCCCTTACCAAGCTGGCAACCGAAACATTCAGGGCCGCCCTGGAGAACCCCGTTCGCCCCAAAGACTGCAATCTGGTGTTCTTCGGTGAGCCGGGAAAGGACGAGAAACGTCGCGCCTATGCCTTCACCAAGACCTGGGGGCTGCTGAAGAAGAAGCTCGGTATGCCCGACCTGCGCTTCCACGATCTACGTCATGAAGCGGTCAGCCGCTTGGTCGAGGGTGGCCTATCTGATCAGGAGGTCTCGGCCATCAGCGGTCACAAGTCGATGCAGATGCTTAAGCGCTACACGCACCTGCGTGCTGAAGACCTTGTTGGCAAGCTGGATAAGCTCGAGAGGAAAACGACCAGGCGCAACAGGCAACAGGCTGACAACTGATCTGCAGCCATGCAGCCTGGCATTTTTTCACCGCGCTTACTGAGGGCTTTAACTGACCCAGCTTCGGTCACCAGCCCTCAGGCATCTTCGCTGTCTGGCTTGTAGAAAAGATCCCAGCTGCTCTGGTGCGTGACGCGAGGGTCTTGCCCTGGGATCGGGGTCAGCTTGAGGCCGAGGGACTTACCCTCCTCCAACCGGCGCTCCCAGGGCCGGTCAGTGCCTAGCAGTCGACCAAGATGCTCAGCACGAGACTCTTCTCGGCCCTCCCAAGCCCTGACAAGCTCCTGGTACTCATCGCTTGCCGCCAGTCGATAAGCCACGTCAACCAGATCACTCCCAACCCAATGCGCAAAGGGAAGCGTCCTCTCAACTGCCGCAAGACGCGCTTCATCGCTCTCCAGATCGACCTCACCCTCTTCATACAGTCGCTTAGCCAGGGCAATGGCCTTGCTGAAATACGCATCCGCACCAGGCTGCTCCGCATGAAGAAACTCAGGGAAGGTCAGCGCCGTTAATGGCGCCACATGACCATTGGCCGCATCGGTCACACCAGTTACCAGCCAGAACGCGTATTTCGGCCACAGGTGGGCAATCGACTCGATCATGGCTGAGGTCGGTTTCTGCTTGCGCGAGAACGCACTACGCCACCGGGCGGACGGAATGCCTGTGAGCTGGGAGAGCTTTTCCCAGAAGCCGCGACCAGCGTACGGCGGCTGGCTCCATAGGCTGAGCAGCGCTGAGAACGGCCCTTCGTGCCCCTTTAGGCTCTCAAGGTCAGCCGGAGACATCTGCTCCTTCAGAATCAGAATGACGCGGTCTTCAATCGTGCTTGACATCGTAAGCCTTCGATCATAAAAAGAACCAAATGTCTAAAATATAGACATTTGGTATTTTTTAAGGACTCTTACGCCTTTTTCGCGTAATGAGCGCAGTGTATCGCAAGCCATACAAGGAGTCGCAAGATGACAGTCGAAGAAACCCTGCTGAACCGCTACGGAGGCTCACCACTGCTTTCCCTCGAGCAGCTCGCAGAGGTGCTACATCGCAGCAAAAATGGCCTGAGGATCTCCCTGAGCGGCGAAAACGAACTGTCCGCGAAGCTACACCCGTGCAAGGTTAAAATCGGCCGGCGCATCTATTTCAAAACCTCTGCAGTCGCTCGCGTCATCGAAGAAGCCTGATCGCTATGAGCATCAAAGCCATGAACTGGGCATGGGAGCAGCCGCTCCCGCCTGTGCCGAAGCTAGTTCTCATGGCGCTCGCTGATAACGCAGATGATCACGGCTACTGCTGGCCGAAGATGAAGACGATTGCAGCGAAGTGCAGCACTTCGGAGCGCACCGTCCAACGCACTATCAAAACCCTGCTGGCTGCCGATCTGCTGAAGAAAGACGCTCGATTCGATGCCAGCGGCCGGCAGGTTTCTAACGGCTACACACTCGCTTTGACCTACCCCGACAAATTGTCACCCCCGGCTGACGACATCGCCAGGGAGGGTGACACCACTGTCACCCCCGGGGTGACACAGCTATGTCAGGGGGAGGGTGACATAGCTATGTCACCCCTAGAACCACCATATGAACCATCAAATGAATCATCAGTAAGCCGCACGGCAAAACTGACGCGGCTGAGTGCCCTGGAGAGTAAACAGATCGCCCTGCTGATCAGCTCCGCTCCTGCTAGTCAACAGGAAGCGATCACCTCCCAACTGTTGAACGCCCTGGCCAAGGGAACCATCCGTACTTCCCCATCACGCTGGTTGAACGCTGTCATTCGCCGGACAGCGAGCCACAAACATCCACATAGCCCGCCAGCGCTGTCGGAAGCGGACTATGTGAAACGTTTGGTTCAAGGCGGAATATCGACAGAAGATGCACAGCGCATTGCCCAAAAGACCTTTAGTCGCCATGTAATGGCAGTACCACGAGTCGCAAACGCTCCACTCGATCATTAAGCAGATGCCCAAGACCTCCTCCGATGCTAGCCATAGCTAACTGGTGATGGGCGCCCAGTTCTTATCTTGCTTTTACTGATATTGAACGGGAGAATGGCCAACCAGCGAGAAATATTACACTCAAAAAACTATCCATAAGAGCAATAGCATCAGGCGCAAGCCAACGTCCAATCTTGACTTTATTATGAACTTAAAACTTTCAACTTCGGCACACCACAACACCCATATAAACACATAAGGAAATACCCAGCATGCCACGCAGGATTCCCGATAAAATAATCGCGCTACTTGTTCTCCTAGCAGGAATTACCATTGCTGCCTATGCTTTTTTTAGCATTTCAGACCCAGTATCCTACTTCATTTCGGCATCATTCTTCTTCATTGGAATTGTAGTATCATATAGCATTGCATCAACAGCAGGATTTGATGCGGCACTTATGCACTTCAAAGAGGTCATAATTGGATCAACCAATATCGGGCTAACCTCAATTAAAAAACTATCCGAAACCCCACCCGAAGAACTTTCAAAAAGAACAAAGAGCAGCTTTAAATTTCTTGGCATAGCTGGCGAGAAATTTCTTAGAGAGACCCTAGAGAAAGTAGACTTCTTTAGAAGAAACAAGAATCCGGATCTCGTTAAGATAATGCTAATGGATCCATTTAGCGATGATCTTGAGCGCCTAAGCAGCAACAAAAAACTTCAAACTGAATACAGAAATAAAATTATCGCCACGATAGCGACGCTAGCCAAACTAAGAGAGGACGGATACCACTTCGAGGTCAGGCTGTATCCTAAAAAACCACCACTAAGACTGCTTATAATAGATGACTGCGTTACGGCACTATCAGTATATGAAGCAGACTCATCCGGCTGGAAGAATGCGCAGCTAATTTTTGATGGAAAAAACAACGATGATTCCCTCGCCCCTTATTTTGTTGAAACATTCGACGATCTCTGGGAGCGTGGAATAAATATAAACCTAGACCAAAGAAGCAAAGCTTTGTCTCCTTACTTGAACGGCGCAAAGTCAAACAATAGAGACAAGATTGGAATGGTTCACGGAAGGTTTCAGCCATTCCACCATGAGCATTTCGAGTATGTTCTGCATGGAGTTGCGAATTCTGAGCTATGCCTTATCGGCATTACTCAACCAAACATAAATTGTGTTAGCGAATGCGAGATACTTCCTCATCGCGGTACCCCCGAAGGCAACCCGTTCACCTTTGAAGACAGAAAGAGGATGATAACGCTGTCACTAGAGCGATGGGGAGTTCCGCCTGAGAGGTATCAGATTATTCCTTTTGAGATTGACAATCCAGAAGTAGCGATCCCCTACCTTAAGCAAGATTACACTGGAGATATAGTTCACTATATACGCTTGTTTAGCAAATGGGAGCTGTACAAAAAAGAACTTCTTGAGCAGGCCGGCATGAAGGTCATAGCCTTTCAACCTCTTCACAGTGACTTCATGATAAAAAACGCCACAGGGACTCTTGTTAGAGAACTAGTATCATCTAAAAGAAATTGGAAAGATTTTGTACCATTCGGGACCAAGCAAGTCATCAACGCGGCGATGAAGCGAGGGGCATGACATGTTTCTTTCGGATATTGAAATTAGAAAAGCCATTCAGAATGGGGATTTTTCTATTTTGCACAATACCCCCCTGATATAAGATCCGCCTCCATTTGCCTGCACCTGTCAGAAAACATAATAATACCATCTTACACATCTCACGAGGTAGATGTTCGCAGGCCGGAGACATACCCGGCTTGTATTGCCGAGCGCATCGCCCCATCTAATGGACACCTCCTTTTACCCGGCGACTTCATACTCGGCTCTACCCTTGAAGGAATTGCTTTTTCTAATTCTTTAGCAGGCCATATTTCCAACATATCAGGCCTGGCCAGACTAGGTCTAAATACAATCTTATCAAACTATGTATCACCCGGCTTTGGAGCGGGGCTTGCCAGACCCATTACCCTTGAGATTCATAATTCATCAATTGCGCCAATTAGAATATTCCCAGGAATGCGCATTTGCCATTTACTATTAGTTAAACTTAGCAGCACAGCACATAGTGGTTACGACCATAGCAACCCTGGAAAGTATCTGACCAACGCTCCCCAGGGCTCTGAATTCTATAAGGACACGGGCTTATTCAGCGCTGAAGCACTGTGCAAAAAATAATGCAAACACTAAAACTTCCATCATAAAACATAACGATCTGTTGAAGGCTGGAGTCAGTCTATGGCGGCCGACTGCTTCTGGTAGATATCTTCAGGCCGCCTCCCTAAGCATTTCTCGAAGCGGAATACGCTGAAGAGCTTGGAAAATCTTTCTTGCTGGCTTCAGCTCCGACCAAGCCTCCTCCTACGCGATTATTCCCCTCCTACGCCCCAGTATGTTGCCATTCTCAAACCCTCGGGCTAGAGTGCGCCCGTCGTGGTAAGTCCCACGACCGGGTGTGACAACCCGATTCGTTCGAGGCGCGGTAGCGCCATAGTTTAAGCACCAGCATACGATTGCTTGGTTGCTTAACTTCTATGGTGGGCCGTGTGGGGCAGGCTTTTGCCTGGCCGGTTCCCTCGGACGCCGGTTTGTCACCCCCGCACGGTCCGCCACCCATATCCGAGTGACAACGGCGGGTGACGGCTCCTTAATCGTCTGAGGAGCACAAGGAAAATGCGCTACCCCTTTTTTACCCGAGAGCTCCGCCTTGGGCTTCAGGTCTTGCTGTTCACCTCTGACCAGGAGGTGCGCCATGGCTGAGTTCGAATCCTGCGTTGTACCTTTTCCGCTGCAGCGAAGCCCGCTACATGAATCCGAACGCTCTCCCCTACCCTCTGAAGCAGCAGCTGAACTACGCGGTGTCATGCTCGGCAATCTGCTGGATCAACTAGCTGAACCAGATGGACTGCAACCCGAAGATCTGCGCGTGCGGATCGCTGCTTACTCAGCCCTGGATCTGCTCGATGAAATGGTCGTGCTTTATCGCCGAGCTCTATCCGAGGCGCGAGGAGGTGCAAGATGAGCAAAGGGGTAATGACCTGCCTCCCACCTCGCGATGGCCACCCAGGTGTGGAGATCACGTGGGCAGCCGACTGCCGGGAAGCATTCGACCAAGGTGCCAAGCTGGCCCAGAGCTGGCTTGATAATGCTCGCGACGGCTGGCTCTGGGCAGTCATGATCGCCGAGCGCGATTTACTGCCATGCGCAATAGAACGGAGAGCCTTCGAAGTGGGCTTCCTAAGCCGCCTCCACCAGCGCATAGGCGCTCACCGGCGCCGCAGCAAATCGGATACCCCCCTTTCACTGGGGTTATAGAGCAGATGGCCGTGAGCCGGCCTCGCCGGCTCTCGCGAACCATCATATACCGGCGAACCACAGGGGCGCTCTCACTCTGGCGCTCAGAGAACGGCTAAAAGCAGTGTGTTCAGAAATACCAAGGTGCTCGTGGACCACGTCCAGCTACCATTAGGCTAATTCACGGGCGTGAGAGATAAGAGGCGAGGACACGCTATCATGCTGATGTATCCGGCTTCGGAAGGTCTGGCCGAAGCCGATAATGTCCACCGCCACCGATGGTGCACCGGACTACCACGCCAGTGCTTCATCCGAAGGGAATGCTCCGTCGAGCAAAGGATAGCCAACTACTATCATCGCCAATTTCACGCAGCTCGGGTGACCTCAATCGACGACACCATCGGTGTCCAAGGTATCCCACAGTGTTCGCGCCATGCGGCCGACCTCCGCATATGTATCGGTTATAAGCGCTTTAAGTTTCGCCTTCAGCAACTCGTTAGGCATTCGATGGGCTTTAATCAGTCGCAACGCCGCCAGCCGATAAGCCGGATCGGCATCGGAAAATAGATCGCACAGCTGCAATATCTCTGCCTCTGTGAAGACAATCTCCGAATCAAACAATCTTGCAACCGACTCTGCGCGGGGAAGTTTTGCCCTTATGTATTCCACCAGCTTCGATCTTGATATTGGTGACTGAGTGGCACGCTGGATCAGCCAAGACAGAGCTAAATCCCTCACATCGCGGCGCGTATCATTCAGCAAATCAAACGCTCGATCATCTGGAAACGGCCGAAGGTAGTTCATCGCCTCCAACAGCGCCTCTCTCGGGCTATCGGGAACGGTGCCACCGTACACGGGATAGGGCTCCTCATGCGCCAACCAATGCTGATACGCCTCTTCCAACATCGATTCAGACACGACGCCCCCACTTTTGACGTGCTTGAGCGCCAAGTTCGCCGCTGCCACCGCGACGCGCGCACTGGATGCATGCATCGCCTTGCCCACTCCGTTAGACACCTGCGGCCAGGTTGTGCTGGTTTTCGCGAGAGTTCCTAGGAGATGTTCGAATCCCGAGGTGATCGGACCGTCCAGACGATTGAGCAGGAGCTTTATGCCGGTCTCGCCTTGCTGGCGCGCGAGGTAGCAGGCAGTAAATACTCCAAGGCCGGTTGCCTTGGCGAGCAGAACGGCAAGCCGATCAGGGTCCGGAGGCTCAAGACTTTCCAGTAGTCTGGTTGCCGATATTGCCAGCCATTGGGGCTTTTGCAGGGCTGCATGTTCAAGCTTGGCGCGGTCGAGCCCCAAGGAAGCTGCCCGCTCCCAGTCCAACTCCGGGACGTCGACTTCGATGGTTTCTGGGAGAAACCAGGCTAGTGGATCTGCGCGTTCTTCTTTCATTCGCGCACAAACAGCCGCGGCCTCGAGCTGGAGCTGCCCAGGGTGAATTACCGAAAGTCCGATTAAGCCACGTAGAACTTCACGCATCGGCTCACGGTCGACGTGTTCCATCGCCCACCAGATATCCGACGCGGGCGACTCGTTCCATCCAGTGATCTCGAAGAGCGCGCTCAATTGCAGCGGTGGGTCCAGTGCGGTCCCGTTGCCGACGGACTCATTCTGAGTGGCCAGTGTGCTGAGCAAAACGTCCATGGCGGTGGTATGCGCTTGCCTGTATTCAACGGGTGGGAACATCGCTGCGAGAGCGTCATCGCTCAGGTCATGCCGGACACGGGGCAGCTCCATTCCCGCCTTTTTGGCAAGCTTATGCAGCTTAATGTCGAAGCCGACGGTATTGAAGGCTTGGTTGGTAAACAGCTCACGCAAGGCAGCAAGTTGATCGACCGACCGTTCTGCGAGCCTCCGTCGCACTAGGGCTAGCGCCATGCTTTCGTGGAGCTCGTTTTCCGGATTCCGCTCGAACAAAAAGCTACTGATCGACCTCATTGATTTTATCGACGTCGGCGGAGAGCTGCTTTCCAAAAACTCGTGGAACTTGTTCTGGGCTGTATCAATATCGAGTTCGGCCATCTCGACTTCACATGCCCACGCAACCCTTTGCGTCCAGGCTTGGCTCGAATGCAAACGTACCCTGGATAGTGCGCTAATCACTGACTCATATCGCGTGACAAGTCGTGCTAAAAGCAAGCCAAAACGATAAGCCATCACCGTGTTGTCGGAGTCAACTTTCGCAAATGACAACTGTACAAGACGCTGGGCGGTATCATCCGACACGTCGGCAGGGGTTGCTACCAACAATCCCAAGGCACGCTCGAGTGCATAGCGATCCCCTTGCTCCACCCGCGCCAGAAAAGCCTGCAGGACTTCCTCACACATCTCGGCGCTGGCAAAAACCACCACCTCGCTCCAACGCTCGTAGTCATCCAGACACAAAAATAACCTGCGCGCACGTTCGGTCGCTTCGTGGTTTGTCCATATAAACCTTGCAGCAGCAAACTCGGCAAAAGTTTTGTGGACGAACGTAATCAGGGTCGTCGTTCCGTGGCGCACTTGCTCGATCAGGCCTACCTGCTGCCAGTACTTCAAAGCGGCGTTAACGATGGACTGAGCTTTGAGCAGCGTCACACCCAGATCCGCGCGAAGATGAATGGCAGTTCGAGTAAGTAGATCAGAAGTCTTGGCAAGTGGGTCGGAGATCAGTTCCCAACCAACGATGTCAAAGACCCGGGCCAGCACAGCTGAATCTGGTTGATCCTCCAGAGCTTTGCGGGTGTTTGGCTCAGCATCGATGACCTCGAAGAGGTTTTGATATAGCTCAGTCTTGGACGTGCCCAAGGTCCCCCCGCGTGCAAGCAAGGATGCGGCCATGCCTAACAGTTGAGGGCTTTGCGAAATCACGGCCTTCGCCGCGTTACCTTCTAATTGCTCGGTCGCCAAAGCAAGCGCCCAATTCGAGTCCTCCGCCGCTCGCTTGGGGGCTGCGGCCTGTAACAACTTGGCCAGGTTATCCGCTCCTCGCTCGGACTCTGGAGCGATCAGTTCGTAGTGCCTCCACTCCGCCAGCTCGCCAGTCTGGTACCCAATGGGGCGTGTCGTTACGATGATTCGGACACGCGGATTGCCTGTGCTGAACTGCCGAATGCGTGTTGCTACCAGTTCTTGATGTACATCGCATTCGTCCAGCCCATCGCATAGCAATACCCAGTCGGCAATCGAACTGTCGCGAACCTGTTGGAATGGTACTCCTGAGCCATCCAAACCCAACTGAAAAACGCTGTCATCGAAGCTGTTGCCTGCTGCGAGTCGAGCAGCGATATCCCGCAAGCGAACCTTCAGGACCGGCAGTCCATCGCGCGCATAACGACAAGCGAGCCGTGTCATGAGCGTGCTCTTGCCCATACCCGGCCCCCCTATCACGACAGCGCGTGTGTAGAACCGACCGATCCATTCGGCTTCTAGGGTCTTCTGTTTGTTCCAGCCGGAACGCGGGGCGCTGGAACCTGAATGATAGCGAGCCAAGGCCGCGGCCGGATCAGTAGGTTCTGGCTCGCCCGGCTCCGCCACACCCGCTTTGAGAGGCAGCCAAGCCCTGTCAATCGAAAGCGAGTTTTTAACACCGAGCAAAGAAAAGTGCTGGTTAGAATTGGCGACCCAGCAACTGACCCGGGAGGCGACACTGGCTGGTGTTGCGGCTGCACTCGCTTGGACCCCCATACCCATCAGCATTTGAGCCAAACCAGCTTGTTCCCAACGGCCGCGTCGTTCTGTGATTGCATGCGCGTCTTGTAACAGCCGGAACCAAACGCTATCCGCATCGGAGGCTCTAGCAAAGATATTTGTCAGGCGGGCCCGGGTCATCATCACCGAGATCGGATCTACATCCGATGCATGCACGACTTGAATACGGAGGCGGGCACACACCTCCTCCACAGGCAGCGCGTCGTCGCTGAGTCGCTTGAGCCACTCCTGGCCGATATCGCTTAGGTTGTCGGTGCGCCCTTCGCCTAGACGCCGGCTATCTGTGGCCAAGTCCGTCCAGATAGTCTTACTCGTGTCCGGAGAAACAATGAGGACGCCATACTGGATAGTGCCTGCGTCGAGACCAACTGCCAGAGTTTGCATGGCCTCCCACAGATTCTGGCCACGACTTAAGCCGCGCTTGACCTGCGTTTCGAGAACTTCCCCGTTTCTCAACTCAATCCGGATATCGTCACCCGGGCCGCCAGTCTCAGCCCAGATAGCCGTTGGGATATCTTCAATCAAGCCATCCAGCCACCCCAACGATGCGCCAAGCAACATGTGACTCCCGGCAATCGCCGTAACGGCAGCTTGAAAGTTCATCCCGGACGCCGTCGCGGCGCCACCGGCATTGCGACGTGTACGACCCTTGGTGTCTTGTTTCTTTGGCTTGGTCGCCATCTATTTTCCTGTCGAGGATCTTGGGCTGCACACAATGCAGTCGAGCCATGTCGCTACGTGAGAGAGCACTCTGGCACACGCCGTTCGGCGCCTTTTCGCTCTCAGCCCATTCAGCCTAACCGGATTGGAGGGCATTTCGCCATCTGACAAAATCGTAGCGTGTCACTGCCACGCGAACGTGTCCCGGACAGTACGCCGCATGCGAAGTCTGCAGACTGTTTCACCGATATGTGGCGCCATCGCCATGTCACCACCGAAGTAGATATGCAATGCAACACAGTCCACCTGCAAACTCACAGAATTCGGCGTTCTGGTGTTCACGACGATGTATACGGTCGATTACTGCCGTACGGCGCCCGACTACTATCGCAGCGCCTATGGAGCCGTATCTCCCGCTCCCAACTATTCAACCCAGCGGTTCAGAATGCACGGAGAAAGTGGAGGGCAAGATAAAAGGGGGCGGCACTTCGTTAGCCTGAAAAGCAGTCTGCACGGGGGTTGGAGACGGCACTCAATGCAAGCATAGGCGTGCCGTGCACAAGGCAAATGCCCGCCAATTCTGGCTTTGGAGCGTGCCTAGCACTCCTCATTACGATCAGCTTGGAACAGACATCGGTAACCGAACCTACAGCTGGAAACCGATGCCGATGCATAGTCATACCTGGCAGCTTGTAGCCCTTGGGCCACAAGACAGCTCGAGCTGAGCCATTTTGTAGCCCAAGGGCTACAAATTGCCTCTTTCGACGATGTTTCTGAAACGCTGAAGAAAGCTTGCAAGCAACAACCCTGATCAGTCTCGCTCATCAATCTAACCAACCCGACATCAAAATTAGACTGTGAGCCGAATAGACGGCATTATCGGCTCACTGGATGAGCCGAATAGGCTCGCTAATCGGCTCACAGATGAACGCATCTTATGAATGAACCACTCTGGATCTGGCAGCAGCCCGACTGGCCGCACTTCACCTGGCAAGCCGATGCGCTTGCACCGCTGCTGCGCGCATGCGGCCAGGCCCAGGGCCGCTTACTCGGGATGCTCGGTGTAGTGGGCAGTGACACCGAAGCACAGAGCAGTCTGGATGCCCTGCTGCAGAACATTGTCACCTCATCAGCCATCGAGGGTGAGCAGCTGAATGTCGGCTCCGTACGTTCTTCACTGGCGCGGCGCCTAGGGTTGAACGAAGAAGGCCATACCACCTCCCGCTCCGAAGGTCTGGCGGAACTGCTGCTCGATACCACCCGTGCGCATCAACAGCCGCTAGACGAACAGCGACTCTTCACCTGGCACCGCTGGCTGTTCGCCAGTGATGACCAACTGCTGGCTCGACCACTGCACATCGGCGCATTGCGCGGCGAAGAGCCCATGCAGGTAGTTTCAGGTCGGATAGACCGCCCTACCGTACATTTCGAAGCCCCTCCCCGCGCAGGGCTTGAAGTGCAACTGTCGGACTTTCTTGCCTGGTTTGAGAACAGCCGCAGCGATGTCGGCCTCGATCCCTTTCTCCGCGCCGGTATTGCCCATTTCTGGTTCGTTACCCTGCACCCCTTCGAAGACGGCAATGGCCGCATCACCCGCGCCATTACCGACCTGGCATTGGCCCAGGGCGAACAACAGGCCATCCGCTTTTACGCCATGTCCGCGAGCATCCTTGATGACCGCGCCGGTTACTACCGCATCCTCGAAGCCAGCCAGAAAGGCACCTTGGACATCACTGCCTGGCTGCAATGGTTTCTCGAGACACTGGTCAAGAGCCTGGAGCAGGCCCTTGCTCGCATCGATCGCGTGCTGGTGAAGGCGCGCTTCTGGCAGGTACACCGCAGCCAGCCCCTATCGGCGGAGCAGATCAAAGTGCTTAACCGCCTGCTCGATGGCGGCGAAAGGGGTTTCGAGGACGGTATCAGCGCGGCGCAATACCAAGCGGTGGCCAAGGTTTCAAAAGCCACCGCGACCCGTCACCTGAGCGACCTGCTGGAAAAAGGCTGCATCGAGCGACTGCCCGGTGGCGGGCGCAGCACGCGTTACCAGATAGCACGCTGAGCACCTTAGCCGACCGAATCAGCCTTTGGTGCGCCATCGCGCCATAGGACAATGGTCGCGATCCCCTTGAG
Organism: Pseudomonas sp. LPB0260; assembly: GCF_013388395.1. Taxonomy (NCBI): domain Bacteria; kingdom Pseudomonadati; phylum Pseudomonadota; class Gammaproteobacteria; order Pseudomonadales; family Pseudomonadaceae; genus Pseudomonas; species Pseudomonas sp. LPB0260. The sequence continues at coordinate 3,999,401 of NZ_CP058247.1, forward strand.
CCATTGAAAGCAATTAGCCATTATCCAGATCAGTGCTAGGCATCAGGGTTTCGGCACATCTGCTCGCCCCTGACACGGGCGCCCATCAAGCAGCTCGGCTTAAGGAAGAAAAATGGATTACAGCCCGATAGTCGCCCAGGTCTGGGGCATGCTGACCTGGTTCATCCCAGCGGCCCTGCTGATCGGCATGCTCAAATCGCCCTGGGCCAAGGGGCAGATCGGTGAACTACTGGTGCGCCTATTCGCCCATTGGCAGTTGGACAAGCAAACCTACCGCCGCCTGCACAACGTCACCCTGAACACTACAGGGTAATGCCGACCTAGGCGGCCGCTGCTCGCGCGTGGGCGCGGGTGTTCCACCAATGGAACAGAATAAATCGTGGTCTGGCCCCTATTATTCGTGGCCTGCCCCTATCATCATATTCGCGACATCTTAATGAGAGGTATTACTATGCCAGAAGGCAAGAAACCAAACTGCCGCCGTGCTCCTGTGCTGGTCGGCACTTTGCTCGTCGCACTCAGCTCGTCAGTGTTTGCGGCAGAATTAACGACCACATTCGCTGGTGGAAACGGACAAAATGGAAATATGTTCGATATTTCGGCCACTGGCAGTAGCGGTTTCACTATTACTGGCATTGCTCAAAACTTTGATAGCGCACAACCGATTTCGGGCTACCAAATATGGGTCGCTACAGGAGGGGTTACAGGTAATACGCAGAATGCCTCTGCTTGGACTTTGCTCGCCAGCACAGGAAGTTTTGTTAGTAACGCGATCGGGACCCCCACCTTATTGCCTTTTACGACTCCGCTTTCGATTGCCTTGACCCCGGGGCAAACAATCGGTCTTTACTTGACAAACACGGATGGCTCGAGCGTTGCGTATACGAACGGGTCAGGGGTTGGGAGCGTCGCAGCAAGCGATGAGCTGCTCACCATCTATGAAGGCTACGGGAAAGCGTATTCTGTTGATTTCCTCGGAAGTACCTTTTCTCCAAGAATTTGGAACGGGACGCTTTACTACTTCTCGGGTCCAGATGCTGCCAGTACTCTAGCTTCAATGCAGCAAAACGTTTCGGGCTTACGTAATATTTTCTCGTTACAAGGCTCTTACGTAAACCCTGGGTTGAGTTACGACTGCTCGATTTTTGATACGAAAGGTATCTGTGTTGCCGTCTCAGGTCGGAACACTGGCACCAGCGGCGGTGGCCCCGAGGCTACCTCGGGAGTTCTGACGGTTGCCTATGAACTCAATCCGAATATCAGGATTGGTGGCTTCCTTGAGCAATATGTTTCCGACTATTCAAGCGGTGGAGTCAACGTTAAAAACAACAACCCCGACTTCGGTATCTTTGGGGTCTGGTCTCAAACGGGTACTGACGAAGGGATCAAGGTTCGTGCCGCGTATCGTTATGGCAAGCGAGACCTTAGCATCACGCGCGATGCGATAGATACCGCCGAGGCCGGTAGCGGGAGCTCCAAACTTGTTACTGAAGGTACGCAACTTACTACCAGTTATGGATACGCCCTCAGCAGCACCGTGCTGGCCAGCCCGTACCTAGGTGTTCGTTACACGAACATTGCCCGTAACGGCTACACGGAATCCGCTTCCGACACCGTCTCTGCACCGCTGCACTTCGATACCTTGCGTCAAGAATCGACGTCGTTGCTGGCTGGTGTGGATCTGTCGGCATTGGTTGCCCCTTCCGTGACGATCAATGGTTCTGTCGGCGTTGAAACTGATACGCAGCGTAGGGTTGGCGAATACTCTGCGACTGGCGTGGCCGATCTTGCCGCGATTGAATTCAACGGTGATACCCGCAAAACTCGCATGGTTGGCTCGGCAGGTGTGGCTTACAAGATCGACAGCGCTCAGCAAATTAGTGCCCAGACCTGGTACCGCGAAGAGGCTTACGGCTCGACGGCAACGACAACCGGAATGGTCACTTATACTGTTGGCTTCTGAAACCCTGAACCACCACGAAGAACCCGCCGGTAAATCTGCGGGTTTTTTATTTCTTCAACTGGCACATGGTGGAGTCAATAATCAAGTGCAGCACGGTGTTACCGCCTCGAAAAGTGAACTTAGCCACATCGGAAAAATCCCATGGAGTTCAAAATGCTTGATGAATTGGCACAAGGACGACAGCCATGGCAAAACCCGCCTCCCGCCTTAGCGATTTAAATGCGTGCCCCATCCCCGGGCATGGCACCAACTCCACCCCTAGCGGCTCGCCTGATGTACTGATCAACAACCTGCCAACCCTGCGCGTAGGTGACAGTACGGCCTGTGGCGATGCAGTCACCGAGGGTATCGGCAGTATCCTGATCAATGGCCGGCCCATCGCCTTTATGGGCAGCGCCACCGCCCACGGCGGGGTCATCGTCACCGGTTCGGGCGACGTACTGGTCGGCACCCAATCGGGCAGCGCGCCGTTCTCAGCACCAGAGATCCTGCCCAGGCACAGCGAGCAGTACCAGCTGATAGACAGCAGTAGCGGCCAGCCTGTGGAGGACGCGCTGTATTGCGTGGAGTGCGGCGATGGCCAGCGCTTTGTGGGTTACACCAATGCCTACGGCAATACCGAGCGGGTATTCACCAAGGACCCGCAAGCGGTGGTCGTGCGCTGGGGGCGGGATGCCGCCAATTACCTCAGGCAAAAGGGCATTAGCTTCTAAGGACGGATGCAATGACAGCACCTCATCAGGGAGCGACCAGCTCCCAGCACGCCATTCAACAGATCCCTGTTTCGCTGCAGCGTGACTTCATTACCGTTGTCGGTGCCTCGCATATGACCCTGATGGAAAGGCTGCGGGGGCAGAAAGGCAACAAGATGCGCTTTATCAACCAAGGCATCCGACAGGTTCGCCTCTACCCGCCGGCAAGCGCCAACGATGCCACCCAGCGCATTTTTCTGATCTTCACCGAAGACTATGAGCGCCCCCTGCTCGATGCGGTGAAGGAAGTGGTCGAAACCCGCTATGGCGCCAAATACCGCGAGCTGGACTCCATCGCCCATCTGCTCGACTTCATCAACCTGCGCATCAGCAAGAAGCGCGAGATAAAGCAGCTCGACCTGTTCGCCCATGGCTTGGTTGGCACCATCGAGTTCGGTTATGAACTGGGCAAGGCTGACAGCTACCGCATGCGCGATGCCCAAGCCCAGATGCTCAAGCCTGAAGCGTTCGACCTGAGCGGCAAGATTTACTCCTATGCCTGCCGTACCGGCCTGGGCATTCATGCCGACGTACACGTCAGCGAGGGTGAAGACCCGCAGTACGCGAAGAGCCTGGCGCAACTGATCGCCAACACCGCTCAGACCCCTGTGTGGGCGTTCCCACGGCGCAGCAATTATGACCAGACCTATGGCAATACCAGTGATCGTGCTGGCCTGCAAAGCGCTCAGCAACGCGTTCAGGCAGACAAACGCGCTATGGATCGCTATGAACTACAACTAAGCCAGTATCGAAAACGCCTAGCCGCCCATCGAAAGGCAAGCAATGACCCAAACGCTCAACTGCCTGATGAGAGAATGCCAAACCCACCGATCAAAACCGCCAGCACTGAAGATGAAACGCTCGCGCGCCACGCGAAAAGCCGTGACACGAATGATCAAACGATTGGCTATCCACTCGACGCTGAAGGTGCCGTTCGCCCTGTACGCGCTGGCGACTCGCCCACCGGGGTGCCGGCCACCCTGCGGGAATACAAGCCACTATGAGGCGCTTGAACAAGCTGCTGCTAGGCAGCACTGTCCTGCTCGCCAGCTTGGTGGTCGGGCTTTATCTGAATGCAAAGGAAGGCGAGATGCCGAAGAAAGTCATGATGTATTACGGCGGTTTCGAGGTTGAAGATATGTTTGATGCCAGCCAGTGGTTTGCCAATGGCATGTACAAATCGCGCAACATTGAAGCCGATGGCGGGGCCAGCAATGTCACCATGCTACGCAGCAAGCCGTTACCTTTTACAGCGTCTCAATATGCTGAGCTGCCTCTGATAGCCAGTAGTGAGCTGCGGGATGAATTCCCAGAACTGGATAGAGCATCGTTAATCGACAACCCTCCAGACCTTCGCCAACGCGCTCGTTACGCCTACAGCGCGTTCGCCGAGCCCAACAAGCCCGAGGATTACTACTACCTCTATCTGGAACTAGACGGCAGACGTTTCGTGATCACCTTTTCGCGCGATGCCAAGAGCGGCGAGAACCTCACCGGCAAGTACGCCAAAGAAATAAGCGGCGACTACGCCTCGCAAGCCGAGCATCGTAAAGCCTTTGCCGAAATAGAAGAGATCGAGCGCAAGGCGCGCTGACAGCCAGACATACCGCTTGCGCCAGCACGCTGTCACCTGCACCACGGCAAAGGACCTGCTATGAACAAACGCCGACTCACCCTGCTTGGTAGCTGTGTACTGCTGCCTTTGATCGCTCTGGTAACTTATGCAGCCATCACCCGCATCAACCCCAACAGCCAGCATTCCGTTGGCGATCAGCTCGATGAGCTCAATGGTGTGGTGATCTACTTCAACGGCGGGGTCAATACCGTGCAAGGCCGCAACCTGAGCAAGGACGGTTACAACCTGGGCCTACGCTATCAGTGCGTGGAGTTCGTCAAACGCTACTACTTCGAGCGCCATGGTCACCGCATGCCCGACACCTATGGGCACGCCAAAGACTTCTTCGACCCAACCCTCAACGACGGCAGCTTGAACGCCAAGCGGGCGATGCTGCAGTTCCGCAACGGCAGCGCGGCACAACCGCAAGCAGAAGACTTGCTGGTGTTCGCGCCCACACTGTTTAACCGCTACGGGCATGTCGCGATTATCGCCAGCGTTGGCAGCGGTACCCTGCAGATCGCCCAGCAAAACCCCGGCCCCTTTGGCAGCTCCAGAGAAAATCTGGAGCTCACCCAGCGCGAAGGCCGTTGGCATATCGAATCGGCACGGGTGTTAGGCTGGCTTCGTCTGCCGCCCACAGACGAACCGCCTGCAGCTGAGCGGAGTTACAGCCAAAATCAATAGACTTAGCGTTCTTTGCAGGCATCTAATTCATCCTGCAACTTAAGTTCAGTCTTAATACCTAACCGGTATCTACAGTAATCGATCACCAGCTGCCGCTCCTCGCCATTTAACTCTTACAGCTCTTTATCGTCTGCATCGTTAGCAAAGAGGTTTTCGAACTCAATCTGAAAGGTGGGGCTCTTTTTGATAAAGAACACCGTATTTAGCTCCGCATCGTCAATTGCTTTGTAGTACCCAACGAACAGAGCGCCGGTCAGTAATAGGGCAATCAGGATGATTAATTTTTCATACTGTTGAGACCTGCATAGAGAAAGCCCTGCGCACGCTAGCCGAAAGTTCTTATAAACGGGCTCGCACTGTGCTTGATTGCTGCGACCACATGCGGTGCCTGCTCGCACAACTCAGTTGAGCGCATCAATACCTGTTCCAGGGCTTGCAACTGCTCGCGAATAACCTCTTCAGGCCGGGCCACATCACAGACCCGAGCGAAGTCCAGCAGCCCTTGCCGCGAGGCAAATAGCGACTTGTTGCCAACCAGATCCAGCGCCAGTACGTCCTCGGGGATATAGGCAGTGGTGTTGACGATATCGTAGGCCGGTGCCAGCCGTGCATCGCGCCGGGTAGGGTCGGAATACAACAGACCGAAGTTCTTCAAATGGGCATCGCCGTTACCGACAATGCAACTCAGGCTCACCATCGCGAATAGCTGCGCCAATGAACCCTGCACCTGCTCGGGCGAGCAAAACAGGCGAATGGCCTTGGCGATGGCCGAATAGCTCTTGTTGTATTTTTGCTCCGCAGCCAACCCCATCAATGCCGCCATGTCCTCGAAACCAATTGGATTGAGCTGCTCATCCCTGTCGAAGCGACGCATGACGAACAGTTTGGCGTTGGCGGACAGGTAGAACTCAGGCACCGCAATACCCGCCGCCCTGGCCACGGACATGCAGAGGAACTCGTTGATCGCCAGCCCCGGAAACTCGTCCCGACCGCTCTTGATAATCAGGTCAGAGGTTTTCGAGGTGAAACGCTGCGGTGCGGAATCCTGACGCTCTGGCACCAGTACCTTGGGCTGCACACCCGATATCCCGGCGCGTAAAATGTAGCGATCCACCAGCCCCGCAAAAATGTCTTCAGCGCCATCCCAGGCGAGGATTTCTTCCAGCTTTTCTCCAGGGAACTGCTCACGCCGCAACAGCGCATCAACCTCCGGCGAGCTCACCGCCACCCGCCCAATCGGAGAACTGCTGCCAGACAGTGCCAGCAACAACATTGGATCGACGCTCGCCACCTTGGCCAAGCGGTTGCGCAACTGCTCGAGGACATAGCCTTCCGGCAGGTTCATCTGGAAGATCGGATGCAGCTCTCGATGTCGGTACTCATCCAGGCGCACCGGCATCAGCAAACTGATCGCTGCCTGCGCATTGGCGTCTTCGTGGTAGCGAAACAGATAGTCCCCGGCACTGGTAAGGATCTTCCCGCTATCGCCCTCTGGCGTTGCAACCTGCAGCACAGCAGTCATCAGTCGAACACTCCCTGTATTTCATCCAGCGTGGGCATGGCAGCAGGCACAACCGCAAGCTCGCAGTCCAGGGCTCCTAGCACTCGCGCATAAGCGGCCATGCCCACCGAAAGGTCACCCTTTTCAATAGCGATGACTTTCTGCCGGGTTAGACCAGCCAAGGAGGCGAGCGCAGCCTGGGTCAGCCCGCGATTGAGGCGGCGCTGCCGAAGCTGCTCGCCGAGGCGTAGCGTGATTAGGGAATAGTCCATGTTCTAAATACGTTACAAATCTGATTAAATGTAACGTATACCGAACCTCATGAAAAATCAAAGCGGATACTGGCACTCAAGCCTGAAAACGGGCTGCGCGGTTAGAGTCTGAGCTTCGCGCGGTACAAAAAACGGTACACTGGCGGTACAGTGCCTAGCTTCTGCCACTTTCGCAGAATTACGCTAAAGCCCAGTAACGACGCTGCTTTCAGCTTATTTTACCTGCGCTAAGCTACATACGGTTTTACTGGGCTTGAGGCATTCGTGGCAACTCATAATCCTTTGGTCCACGGTTCGAGTCCGTGTGGGCCCACCATACAAATCAAGGGGTTAGGTCAGATCGACCTAACCCCTTTTTGTTTACCCCCATATTCTCCCCGTTCGCTCCCCGTTTCGCTTATGCCCCCCCAACTCCGACAGCGACTGTGTTGAGGGCTTACCGCCCTTCCCGCACGCGCGCGCAACGATTTCCGAGTTAGAAATGGACAATGACTCCCTACCGTTCGGGCATCGAGCGGAATGGTCTTTTGAGAGATGTGCCGGTATCGGCTTCGGCCTCTCGAGTCCGCTGGTGAACCACATGATTGGAGCGCACACCAGCCGCATGGCATGGCCGCAATTTAGCTTACCTGTCGATGGCCATCTTCTCGGGCCAGTTTCTGACCTCACTGCTGGAATTCATCCCAAGGCAAGGCGCTCTGGTCTTCACTGCAATGGCGGTTGCAGCTAGCGCCTTCACGCTGATCTACCTGCTGATTTGATGGTGTGAGCGTCGCATACAGAGTGCCCAGCATGCTTGAATGTGCTCATACGGACGCGGCCACCATGAGTCGCCCCGAATTTTGCGTTCTACCCCATTTCCAAACCGCCCGTAAAAATGGGGCAGAACCCAATCGCCCCAGCTAACAGCCATGCAAAAGCTCTTCAGTGGCTTGTTACATCGAATCTGGCTCGACTCCCGCAGTGCTCTGAGCCTGAACGATCCCATCAGGCGCCTCTGCTGCGCCTAGATGGACCAACTGATCGTCAGGAACTGGACGCCCTAACAAATAACCCTGAACCTCATCGCAACGATGCTTGCGCAAGACCTTGAGTTGCTCAGCTTTTTCCACCCCCTCGGCACTGACCCGTATATCCAGCGAATGCGACAACGCAATGATCGACCTGACGATCAGGCCGACCTTGGGATCGGTATCCAGATTCTCGGTGAACGCGCGGTCGATCTTCAGCTTGTCGAAAGGAAAGCGCCACAGGTAGGCCATGCTCGAATAGCCGGTGCCGAAATCGTCCATGGCGATGCGCACCCCCATGGCTACGAGCCGGCTGAGCGCCTGCGTCACCTGCTCGGTATTGCTCATCAGCAATGACTCGGTAATTTCCAACTCCAGGCGGTGGGCGGGCAGGCCAGTGGCATCCAGGGTGCGAGCGACTATCTCGACTAGATCACCGTGGCGAAACTGGGCAGCAGAAAGATTGACCGCCACGCTCAGATCACTAGGCCACAGCGCGGCCTGCGTGCACGCGGCGCGCAAGACCCAGCGGCCAAGCGGGTCGATCAGCCCGGTATCTTCGGCCAGTGGGATGAACTTATCTGGCGTCAGTGGGCCAAGTGTGGGGTGCGTCCAGCGCAGCAAAGCCTCGTAACCGTTGAGGGTCTTGCCGTCCGATGAATACTGGGGCTGATAGTGCAACCGAAACTGCTCGCCGCCGATTGCCACTCGCATTTCGCTGATCAGGTCGCGGCGCTCCTCAAGCTGCTTGTCGAGCGTCTCGTCATAGAAGCTGAAAGTACCACGGCCGGCGGCTTTGGCGCGGTATAGCGCCAAGTCCGCCTTGTGCATCAACGCCTCAACAGTCCTGGCGTCCATCCCATAGATGGCGGCGCCGACCGACCCGTTGGATTGAACTGTCTGCCCGAAAACTCCATAAGGCCGAGCCAGCACTTCCACCACCTTTTCCGCCAAGGTGATCACGTCGTCGGCTGAGGCCACACCACTCTGCAGGATGGCGAACTCATCCCCCCCAGGCGCGCGACCCGGTCGCCGTGCCGAACCAGAGAACGCAGGCGCTCGCCAACCTGCCGCAGCAGCTCGTCACCGGCTGCGTGGCCGAGACTGTCATTCACGTCCTTGAAGTGATCCAGATCGATGCAGAGCACCGAGAACTCTGCCCCTCCGGCGTCGTGGCGCCAGCTGGCCTCTTGCAGGGCCTCGCCGAAGCTCGTCCGGTTGAGCAGTCCAGACAGCGCATCGTGATGTGCTAAGTAACGCATGCGTTCTTCGGCTTCTCTCTCGGCCTCGAGGCGCCGGTGAAATACCACGCTGCCGACGACACCGATGGCGCTCAGTAACGCGAACATCGCTCCCGCGACCACGGTGAAGGCCTGCTCGATACGGGCAGCACGTTCGGACTGATCGACATAGACTTCGACCACCCCAATCATGCGCTGCCCCCGCGAAATAGGCACATAGGCCTCGCTGAAGATGGCGGGACGCCCAGGACCTGCGGCACCTCGCTTCAAAAGGACTACGTTTTCGCCGCTAAGCACCAGCTCGCGGACGACGGTATTGCCATGGCCAATATTGCTCTGAGTCTTCACGGCGCCTGCGGGCAGATCCAGGTCGTCCGAGACCAGCATGGTCTTGCCCTCAGGACTAAACATTTTGAAGCGGAACACTTCCTGCACGCGTCGAAAATAGGTGAGATTCTGGCGCGCCCGGTCAGTGAGCTCACCGTCGCTGAACAACTCCTCAAGATCTGGAACTGTCGCACCGACGAACTCGGCCCAGGATAGGGCTGTATGCTCTGCATCGCGCTCGAGCAGGTGCGTTGAGGAATAGCGCATTACCGCTGCCATGGCTGCCGCGACCAAGATCAAGCACCCGAAGGTCGCGCCCGCAGCAATCCACACGTTTCTTATTTTCATTCTGACCCCAGATTAGAGCCGACTACCGCAGGAAAAGTGACTCGAGGGCACCCGCCGCCTCGACATTGGGGTCCACAGAAACAACAGCCTTGTCTATGTCCGGCCCGACACAACGCCTGCTCCGGGAAATGAGCCGGGCAACGGGACAGTCTCGCCGCCTCAATAGCTAGTCGATTTGCTTACCGTAAATCGGGGTAACGATAGTTTTAGCCGGCATTTATCAGGCGTCAAAAACAATTATCTACCTGAGCCTCATCTGCATGGTTTGACCCACGGCTCGAGCTCATGTGCCCCCGAATCCCACCTTCGCGCTCGCCACCGGGCGCTGGCCGGCAGCCAGACGCACACCTGCCCCCCCTGACCAAGCGCTCGTGCCAGCGTACCGCGCGATTACCACGAGCCATCCCAGCCCCTCCCCACGCCTATGTGGCCCATCCGCTAGCAGGCCAACGCCGATTCGCGCGGAATATTCTCCAGCCGCTCTGGCGCGGGACCTGGCGCCTGACGCGCGAAAGCCCTCGAAAAACTCGACGGTGACCCTTGTCACGTTTCTGCAATTTTCGAATGGCGCGGGCGTTTTTTTCCGGTCTCTAATCGTTCATGTGTTTGCAACACAGATACATTTAAATCGGCGCTGCAAACGCATCACCCCCTTGGAGGAGCGAAGTACCGAGGGAGCAACCGAACCGCTAGGAACCAATAGGGAAGTTAACCAGCATGCGCTCCACAAAGACCTCCGCTCAGCTCTTCGAACTTGCTCGCACGGTAGTCCCCGACGGCGTCAGCTCCCCCATGCGCGCCTTCCGCCAGGTCGGCGGCGAGCCGATCTGCGCCGCCTCGGCCAAGGGCGCGCAGATCACCGACGTCGACGGCAACGTCTACACGGATTTCCTCAACGCCTTCGGCGCCCTGCTGCTGGGCCATGCCCGTGACGAGGTGGTCGAGGCGATCGCCAGCCAGGCCGCCCAGGGCACGGTAGTGGGTCTGACCTCACCGCTGGAGCATCGCCTGGCCAAGCGCATCGTCGAAAGCACGCCGGCGATCGAGCAGATCCGTTTCGTCTGCAGCGGTACCGAGGCGGTGATGACCGCCACCCGCATCGCTCGCGCCCATACCGGACGTAACCTGCTGGTCAAGTTCGTCGGTTCCTATCACGGCCACTCGGATGTGCTGCTGGCCAGCCCGAGCGATTCGGGGGTCAAGGTCAAGGGGGTGACCCAGGGCATTCCGGAGAACCTCAACCGCGAAGTGCTGCTGTGTCAGTACAACGACGAGGCGCAGCTCAAGAGCCTGTTCAAGGCCCATGGCAACGCCATCGCCGCGGTGGTCGTCGAGCCCTACGCCACCAACATGGGCTTCGTCCGCCCCCAGCAAGGCTTCATGGGCCTGATCCGCCAGCTGTGCGACCAGTACGGTTCGCTGTTCATCTTCGACGAAGTGGTCACCGGCTTCCGCTTCACCTTCGGCGGCATCTGCAACCTTATGGACATCGACCCGGACCTGATCACCTTCGGCAAGATCATCGGCGGCGGCACGCCGATCGGCGCCTACGCCGGCAAGGCGCGCTTCATGCAGCACGTGGCCATTGGCAACAGCGTGTTCCAGTCCGGCACCTTCGCCGCCAACCCGCTGACCATGGCGGCCGCCAACGCGGCGCTGGACGTACTGGCGCAGCCGGGGTTCTACGAGGAGCTGGAGCGCAAGGGGCAGATCCTCGACGCCGCCATCCACGCGCAGTTCAACGCGCAGAACATCCCGTTCCTGTTCACCCGCTTCGGTGCCCTCGGCGGCGTCGCCTTCCGCGACAGCCACAGGCCGATGCGCTCGTACCAGGACGTGAAGACCCAGCATTACGAGATCTACACCGCCGTGCACCGGCAGATGCTCGACCGGGGCTTCCTCATGGCGCCGTCGCTGGAAGAGCCGATCTTCCTTTCCGCCGCCCACAGCAGCCGCGATCTCGAGGACTTCGCCGTCGCCCTCGGTGAGTCCGTCAGCCAGGCGCTGGGCGCCCACCGCAAGGCCTTTCCGGTACTGATGCCGTTCTGAACCCGCACCGCCACCCACCCCATAGTCAAGGAGGATACCCATGAACGCAGCCGTCCAACTCAACGCCAGTCAATTCTTCGAATCGGTTAACAAGTGGTACGCCACGGCCACGGTGAAGAACAGCCCGCGCATCGTCATCGCCGAGGCCGCCAAGGACGACTTCACCTACCCGAAGTCCCGGCAGATCCTCAGCGAGCATCCCAAGGTGCAGGCCCTCGGCAACGCGGGCGTGGCCTACGTGCTCGCGCAGTCCGCCTACCAGTACATGTACGAGATCGGCCTGCTGGAGACCCGTTTCGTCATCGACTGCAGCCTGAACATCGTCAACAACGTGATCGCCGGGGCCAGCGAGCAGGAGAAGCTCAACGCCCTGACCGTGGTCATTGACGAGGGCTACCACGCCCACGTCGCCCTGGACTACATCATCCAGATGAAGAACCTGACTGGCATCGAGCCGCTCGAGGTACCACAGACCAACGGCAACCTGAGCGCCGTGCACCGCGCCTTCGCGCAGCTGCCCGAAGCAGTCCACAGCGACTTTCAGCTGATCTCGGTGACCCTGGCCGAGCATACCCTGACCAAGGACCTGATCAGCATCGGCCGCGAGAAGGAAGCCTCGCAGGCCTTCACCAAGGTGATGACCGACCACGTCTCCGACGAGGGGCGCCACGCCAGCTACTTCGCCAACCTGATGACAGCCCACTGGGCGCGCCTGCCCGAAGACACCAAGCGGGTCATCGGCGGCATGCTGCCGGCCTACCTGGACGACTACCTGGCTGGCGACGAAGCGCGCGACTTCGACCGCAAGGTCCTGCTTGGCTGCGGTTTCAGCGCGAGCGAAGCAGACAGCATCATCGCCGATACCCAGGCGCAGTTTCTCGAGAGGCTCAATGACTACGTCGGCACCACCAAGGCCAACCTGGTCAAGCTGCTGCGGCGCTGTGGCGTGCTCGACCATCCGCCGACCCGCGAAGCCTTTGTCCAGCATGGCGTCGCCCTCTAGGCGGAGCTCCATCCGACAGCCAGATTTCGACAGGAAGCTGATGAAATGCTGCTAGAAAAATTGCGTGAGCTAAGCAAGTCCTCACCCCTCCAGCCGGCGGTGGTGGCGGCCGGCAAGTCACTGTCCTATTTCGAGCTGGAGCGCCTGTCCTCTCGAATGGCCGGCCACCTTATGCACGCGGGACTGCCCGACGCGGCGCTGGTGGCCATCTACACCAGCCGCGACGTCCATGCCATTGTCGCGCTGTTCGGCGCGCTCAAGGCAGGCGCCGCCTACAGCTTCGTCGAGGACGACGGGGTACGCGAGGAGAACTACCAACGCCTCGTGGCCATCGAGGCGGATCTGGTCCTGTGCGACAGCGAGCACCTGCTGGCCTTGCGCGAAATGGGTGTGGCCGCCCTGGACATTCACGCCGCCGAGCGGGCGCTGGAGCCCGGCAGGAGCACCAGCCCGACGGCCGACACGAGCGCCTACGTGCTGTTCACCTCCGGCTCCACCGGCAAACCCAAGGGCGTGAGCGTCAGCCATGGCAACGTTGCGCACTACAGCCAGGCGATCCGCCAGTGCCTGGCGATCGGAGGCGGCCTGCACTATGCCCATGTCAGCACCCTGGCCGCCGACCTGGGCAATACCTCGCTGTTTCTCTCGCTGACCACCGGCGGTTGCCTGCACCTGTTGAGCATCGCCCAGCGCAAGGACCCCAGCGCCTTTCGCGACTACCTGACGCAGCACAGCATCGACTTTCTGAAGATCACCCCCTCGCACTGGAACGCCATGTTTCCGGCGGGCGTCGAGCTGCCCAACCTGCAGTACCTGGTGTTCGGCGGTGAAGCCCTGCCCAAGACGCTGGCCCGTCGCGTACTGGCGTCCGGGCGGATCGCTCGACTGTTCAACCACTACGGCCCCACCGAAACCACGGTCGGGGTGACGGCCTACCCGGTCATCGACCTCGCCCAGCTCGATGCCCTGGCGGCCGACAGCGTTCCAGTCGGTCGGCCGTTCGGCCAGTCCCTGCTCTATGTGCGCGATGAGCAAGGAGCCTTTCGCCGCAGCGCGGCGCGCGGCGAGCTGTATATCGGTGGTCCCTCGGTGGCCCAGGGCTACCGTGGCAATCCGCAGGCCACGGCCAACGCCTTCGTTGACCTGGAGCGGCCGGAGGGCAGGTTGCGCCTGTACAAGACCGGGGATCTGGTCAGCCTGGACGACAGCGGCCTGGTGCAGTTCCTCGGGCGCATCGACCGGCAGGTCAAGATCAACGGCTACCGAGTCGAACTCGAGCATGTCGAGAACGTCCTGCGCAAGGTGGCCGGCGTCGAGGATGCCGCGGTCTTCCTGCTCCCACTGCGCGGCCGCGAGCGCCTGGTCGCGGCGCTGTTGAGCGAGCGCCGCGAGCCGCCGGAGGTCTGGCTGAAGCAACGCCTGCAGGCGTTGCTTCCGGCCCACATGATTCCGGGCACGCTGCTGCGCCTGGACGCATTTCCGCGCAACGCCAACGGCAAGACCCACCTGGCCCTGCTGCGCGAGCAGCTAATGGCCCGGCTGCAGCACCCGCAGCAGGACCTGGAGCCGCAGCCACACCTGGGTGAACAGGGTGATGAACGCCTGCACGTCATCCGTACGGTGTTCTGCAAGCACCTGCGCAGCACGAGCGCGGGCCTGGAAGAGAGTTTCTTCGAGCTGGGCGGCGACTCCCTGGATGCCATCCAGCTGATCGCCGAACTGCAGGAGAAGGGCTTCCCGGTCAGCGCCCATGCTTTTCTCAAGGCCCCCAGCATACAGGGCCTGCTGCGCACCCTGGAACAGCGCGAGCAACAGGGGGCGCAAGACACGCCGGCCCGCGACCTCAAACGCCTGGACCTGTTCTCGCCGGCACAGCGCGAACTGATGGAGCAGCGCCTGCAGCATCCGGATCACTACAACCAGGCGCTGTTGCTCAGGAGCGTCGACAAGGTCGACATGGCCGTGCTCAACGGCGCCCTGGGCCAGCTGCTCGAACAGCACCCGGCGCTGGCCGTGGCCTACCGGGACGATCCCCAGGGCCCCTACGCCAGCCACGTCGAGCAGGACGGCAACGACGTGCTCAGCGTTTCCTTCATCGCCGGCGGCAACGAGGCGGAAACCCAGAACCATGTGGAGCGGGTCGCGGACCGCGTGCATCAGTCCCTGTCCCTGGCCGAAGGCCGGCTGCTGCGCGTGCACCTGTTCAAGGTCAAGTCCGGCGACGACCTGCTGCTGCTGGTGGCCCATCACCAGGCGGTGGATGTGATTTCCTGGCGCATCATCATTGCCGAACTGACACGCCACTACAGCGACCGTTACTTCGGCTCACCGGCCCCACGTTCGCCCAACCCGACCACCTTCTGGGATTGGGTGGCGCACCTCGAGGGCCACAAGCAGCAGTTGCAGAGCGCCTGGCTGCGCCGCACCCAGGCGCGGGTGGCCGCACTGCCGCGCTATTTCGCCGAGGACAACGTCGAGGGTGCCGCCTCCACGCTGTGGCTCGGCTTCTGCGCCGAAGACAGCCAGCGCCTGCTCCGCGACCTGGTGAGCAGCTCCGGCACGCCGCTGCACCTGCTCCTGCTGGCGGCCTTCACCCTGGGCCTGGCCCGCTTGCGCGGCAGCCGCGACCTGGCGATCGACGTCGAAAGCCATGGCCGGGTGACCTTCGACGACAGCACCGACGTCAGTCGCGTGGTCGGCTGGCACACCTCGACCTTCCCGTTGCTGCTCGACCTGCCGCACCTCGATCTGTCCGCCGCCATAGCGGCGGTTTCCCGGGCCTTCGCCGAGGTGCACGACCTCGGGGTCGGCTACGGCCTCAATCAGCCCGCGGTGCAGGGCCGCTACACGCCCTCGGCGCCGGTATGCTTCAACTACCTGGGCGACGTCGATTTCGCCCATGACGAACGCTTCGCCCTGGTGCCGGCGCCCTTCTCCTTCGGCCGCGCGCGGCATGCCCAGAACAACCGTTGTCATGAGCTGAAGCTGACCGCGCGGGTGATTGCCGGGCAGTTGGTGCTGGACCTGTCCTTCCCGCGCTCGGTCGAGGCCGCCGCCATGCACGAGCTGGTGCGCGGCATCGGCAGCGAGCTGTGCAACCTCGCCGGGTTCTCGGCGCGCACGCCGCAACTGCTGCTGGAGCCAGGCACCCGTACCGGGATGATCAACTACGCGCCGAAGCAGCTGATCGCCCAGCCGCACCGGCAGAAGCACCGCGAGTACCGCCAGATCCTGCTGACCGGGGCCACCGGCTACATCGGCGTCTATGCGCTGAAGGAGTTGCTGGTGCACACCGACGCGCATATCCACTGCCTGGTGCGCAACAAGGATGGCAGCAGCGCCCGGGCGCGCCTGCAGCGCCTGTTCGCCTGGTATTTCCCGGGCATCCAGCTGGAGGGTTTCGACCAGCGCCTGAGCATCCACGAGGGCGATGTCTGCGCGCCGCAGCTGGGCCTGGACGACGCGACCTACCAGGCGCTGGCCCGACAGGTCGAAGCCATCTACCACTTCGCCGCCGACACCCGCCTGTTCGGGACCGAGGAGGAGTTCGCCAGAAGCAACGTGCAGTCGGTGGAGTCGTGCATCGCCTTCGCCCTGCTGCAGCGCCACAAGGACCTGCACTACATGTCGACCCTGGCGGTCAGCGGGGTCAACGGCAAGCCGGAGCTGGCGTTCTTCTCCGAGGACTCGCTGGATATCGCCCAGGAATTCCAGAACAACTACGAGCAGAGCAAATACAGCGCCGAGCGCCTGCTCAACACCTTCCGCCTGCAGGGCAACAACGGCTTCATCTATCGCGCCGGCAACGTCTCCGGTGACTCGCGCAGCGCGCGCTTCCAGATCAATGCCAAGGACAACCGCCTGGTGCAGTTCCTCGCCGCCTGCGTCAAGGTCGGCCAACTGCCGGCCAGCCTCGGCGAGCCGGTGATTCTCTCGCCAGTCGACGAGGTCGCCGCGGGCATCGTGGCGCTTTCCCTGGATGCCCTGTCGCCGCCCGGTACCTACCACGTCGACAGCGTTCACGAGGTCAGCATGGAGCGCCTGTTTGCCGCCCTGGAGCGCGCGGGCTGCTCATTCCAGCGCAGCGCCCACCGCGACTTCGCCGAGCTGTTCCGTGCCATCAGCGGCAGCCAGGACCCGGATGTACTGCTCGGGAAGTTCTGGGCCAGCCGCAAGCGCCGCAACATCAAGTACTGCAACGACCGCACGCTGCGCGCCCTGGCGCGCCTGGGCCGGGGCTTCACCTCGCCCAGCGATGAATGGCTCGACGCGTTCATCGAGGAGCTGAAGAAAGAGCATGTATTCGCGCTTCGTCCCGGCAGTTATGAAGCAGTCGATACGTCGCGGATTCTGCAGCGGCAGGTATGACGCCTGCCGGCGGGGCAACCGCTAGCGCGCCGTTGCGTCGTGTTGGCGGTCGCTGCGCCGCAGATTTCAACTGGTCCATCAAATAGACAATGGAGATGTGTTTTGTGGAAACGCTCAACCAGAAATTTCGCCTGACCGAAGCCCATATCGCCGACTACCAGAGAACCGGCTTCGTCCTGCTCAAGCAGCTGTTCTCTGCCGAGATGATCGACTACTTGCGCAAGCGGGTGAACGAGGAACTGGAAACCCCGACCGATCACTATCAGAAGGGCTTCGACAAGCTGCGTTATGACCTGTGCAACGACGACGAGGTGATCTTCGAACTGCTCGGCAATCCGCAGTTCCAGCAGATCATGCGCGATCTCAACCAACGCACCCTGTTCTTCACCCAGGGCGTCGGTTTCGGTCTGAAGCAGGGCGTGAGCAAGGGTTTCAGCTGGCACATCGAGTCGCAGAGCTTCGGCTTCAACCGCTCGGAGGACTACGCCACCACCCTCTGGGCACCGTTGCACCGGATCGACACCAAGGGGCAGGCCGGCGGCATGCGCTACGTGCCGCGCGACGTGATCTCCGGCGAGTTCATGTACGACTTCATCGACCCGGCGGTCTTCCGCTGCCTGGATGAGCGCATCAAGTCCGGCGGCATCGCCTTCGAGGACTATGTCGCGCTTCGCGACGAACCGCTCAACTCCTCCGGTATCGGCCGCCTGCTCGAGTACTTCGCGGTCGAGGACGACTACGAGCTGGGCGACGCGCTGCTCTTCGACAAGTACGTGATCCACCGCAGCGTGCCGCTCGGCGAGGGCGAGCTGCAGACCCGTGACGCATTCTCCCTGCGCTTCATCGCCGACGACTCGCGCTACGACCTGGCGCGCGCCAAGAGCATCGAGATCCCGCGCGATCACTACGGCTACGCCGGGCCGACCAAGTTCCATCTGGAGATCTGCAAGGAGGATGGCAGCCTGATCGTCGACAGCCCCTACTTCGACGCCGATCGCGAGCGGCGCTACATCTTCGCCTGAGTGCCACCCGACCCGGCGGCGCCCACGGCCTGCCGGGTCCACCGACCGCAACCAAGGATGACACCTATGCAGCCGCAGATTGACCACTACGCCAGCAAGCTAGCCTACGAAATCGATGCCTGGGACCTGGCCCAGGCGCAGAAGAACGACGATGACGTCGTCGTGCTCGACGCCCGCACGGCGCCGGCCTATTGCCGTGAACACATCGCCGCGGCGATCAGTTTCCCGCACCAGCAGATGACCGCCGAGCATACCGCCGGCCTGCGCCGCGACGTGCTCTACGTCGTCTACTGCGACGGCATCGGCTGCAACGCATCGACCGCTGGGGCGCTGAAGATGGCCCAGCTCGGTTTCCGGGTGAAGGAACTGATCGGCGGCCTGGAATGGTGGAAGCGCAGCGGCTTCCCCACCCAGGGCGCCCTCGACAGCGCCGCACTGGAAGCCGAGAGCTGCGGCTGCAACTGACCCCGGCGCCCGACAAACGCCCCGCGGAATTCCGCAATCAGGAGAAGACCATGCCTTACGTGAATATCAAAGTGACCGACCTCGGTGTCACCCGGCAACAGAAGGCCGAGTTGATCGCCCGCGTGACCCAGGCCCTGCAGGATGTGCTCGACAAGGACCCGGCCTCCACCTTCGTGGTGATCGACGAGGTCAACACCGACAACTGGGGCAGCGGCGGCGAACAGGTCAGCGAACGGCGCAGGCGACTGGGTCTGTGAGCCCCTTGTGCCGGTCCGTTGAAGGCGGCCCCGAATGGAGCTGATGCTGCCGGATATGGCCCTCGGATGGCTGGCCGTCCTGGTGCTCGGTGCTTTGCTGGCCGGCTACCTGGACGCCATCGCCGGCGGCGGCGGCATCATCCAGGTGCCCATCCTGCTGCTTTCCGGCATGCCGCCGGTGAACGTTCTGGCAACCAACAAGGCGGTAGCCCTGATGGGCACCGCCAGCGCCGCCGTGCGCTATATGCTCGGCGGCCAGGTGGTCTGGCGGATCGTCCGGGTGGCGGCCCTGCCTTGCCTGCTGGCCGCCTGTCTGGGCAGCCACCTGGCCATGCTCACCCCCGACTGGCTGCTGGAGTTGTGCATTCTCGGCTGCCTGATCGTCGCCCTGCTGGCGGCCCTGCTGGTCAGGACCGACACACGCGGCGGCGGGCCGCCACCGTCATCCGCGCGCATCATCTGCAACCTGATGCCCGTCGGGCTCTACGACGGTTTTTCCGGGCCCGGGACCGGGGTCTTTCTGGTGCTGGTCAAGCATGCACGGCTGAAGCTGGAGATGCTCGCCGCCACCGCGACCACCAAGCCGATCAACCTGCTGACCAATGTCGGTGGCGTGGCCGCATTCATCTGGGCTGGCAAGGTTGTCTGGGCAGTGGCCGTGCCAATGATCCTGGCCAATGCGCTCGGCGGCTGGCTGGGCAGTCGGGCGGCGATCCGCCGGGGAGCGGCCTACATCCGCCGCATGCTGCTGGTCATGCTGGTCATGCTGTGCGGCGCGACACTGTGGAAACTGGCCAATGCCTGGTTCTGAGCGGCGGGACTCGATGCCGGCGGACTCACCCGGCCTGCTGCTCCAGATCCTTGAGGCGGTGACCGACCGCGACTATGGCCTCGATCGCCGGCTTCAGCTCCTGCCCGAGCGAAGACAGGCTGTACTCGACGCTGGGCGGAGAGGTTGGAAGGACCCGGCGCAGCACGACTCCCTCGCTCTCGAGCTTCTTCAGGCGAGCGGTGAGCACCTTGGCGGATATCCCCGGGATATCCGCCTTCAGCTCGCTGAAGCGACGCGGCTGCTGGCTCAGGTACCAGATGATATTGGGCGTCCAGGCGCCGCCGATGATGCTCAGGCATTCGCTCAGCGGGCAGTTTCCCGGGGGCTGGATACGCGGTTGCGGCGTCTGGGCAGCATGGTCGACTCCTTGGAAAGCTGGTTACCGGATGGTTACCAGTAAATGTAGCAACTAAAGGAATGCAGGTATACGAAAGTAACCCAGGTTGCCTAGACTCGCTCCATCGCCATCCCCGCGCGCCGGGCCCGTCCGGCACATGGGGCATCAGCAATAGAGGTAGACCGCGGGGCCCAGCCCGGCCCCGCTCTTTCGACGAGCGTCAGCTCGAAACCATGTAAAGGAGAAGCACATGTACAAGCTGTACTATCTGCCGGGTGCCTGTTCGCTGGCCATTCACGCGCTGCTCAACGAGCTCAACCAGCCGGTCGAGGCGATCGACCGCAACAAGGCAACGGACTTCGACAAGCTCGAATCGCGCGGCATGGTCCCGGTGCTGGTCGATAACGGCCAGGTGATCCGCGAAGGCGCGGCGATCATTCTTTACCTGCTGGACAAGCACAAGAACCAGATGCTGCCGGAAAGCGGCCTGGAAAAGGCCCGCTTCATCGAGTGGGTGATGTTCGCCAACGCCACCATGCACCCGGCCTACGGCCGTCTGTTCTTCATCGGCAAGACCCTCGACGACGGCCCGGCCAAGGAGCAGGCGCTGAGCGCAGCGAGCGACGCCATCAATGCCCTGTGGGGTGCGGTGGACAAGCAGCTGCAACAGTCGACCTTCGTCTGCGGCGATCGGATCACAGTGGTCGACATGATGCTGGCGGTCTACGCCAGCTGGGGTCAGTACTTCCCCGTCGACATCCTCATGAGCGACAAGGTGCGGCGCATGATCGAGGCGGTGAAAGCCCATCCGGCCTTCATCAAGGCGATCGAAGACCAGCAGAGCGCCTCGCAGTAAGCGGCTGCGTACACGCCGCGCAGATTGCTCCAGCAGGACCTCTGCGCGGCCCATGACGAAGCAAACTGGCTACAGGATGTAGTGCCATGACCTTGTTCAAAGACCTTTCCCTTTCCGCCATCAACGCCGGCTTCGTGACGGTACTGGTCGGTTTTACCAGCTCCGCCGTGCTGGTGTTTCAGGCGGCGCAGGCATTGGGGGCAAGCCCGGCGCAGATCGGCTCCTGGATGCTCGCCCTGTGCATCGGCATGGGCGTTACCGGCATCGCCCTGTCCCTGCATTATCGCGCGCCCATCGCCATCGCCTGGTCCACGTCCGGGGCCGCCATGCTGATCACCAGCGCCTCCGGGGTCGACCTGGCCGAGGCGACCGGAGCCTTCATTGCCTGCGGCCTGCTGATCACCCTCTGTGGGTTCAGCGGCTGGTTCGAGCGCATCGTCAAGCACATCCCCATGGCGATCGCCGCCGGCATGCTCGCCGGCATTCTGCTGCGCTTCGGCCTGGATGCATTTGCCGCGATGAATAGCCAGTTCGGCCTGGTATTCCCGATGTTCGCCTGCTACCTGCTGGCGCGCCGCCTGCTGCCACGCTACGCGGTGGTCGCCCCGCTGGCGGTCGGCGTAGCCATCGCCGCCAGTCGCGGAATGCTGAATTTCGACGGCGTCGAGCTGGCCCTGGCCACCCCGCAGTTCGTCGCCCCGAGCTTTTCCCTGCAAGCGATGATCGGCGTAGCCCTGCCGCTGTTTGCGGTGACCATGGCCTCGCAGAACCTGCCGGGGCTCACCGTGCTGCGCGCCTCGGGCTACCAGACACCCAGCTCGCCGTTGATCGGCTGGACCGGAGTGGCCACCCTGCTGCTGGCCCCGTTTGGCGGCTATGCCTTGAACCTGGCGACCATCACCGCCGCCATCTGCACCGGCAAGGAAGCCCACGAAGACCCGACCAAGCGCTACAGCGCCGCCGTGGCCGCGGGCTTCTTCTACCTGCTGGTGGGCATCTTCGGCGCCACGGTCGGCGCGCTGTTCCTGGCCTTTCCCAATGAGCTGATCCTGGCAATCGCCGGCCTGGCCCTGCTCGGCACTATCGGCAATGGCCTGGCCAGCGCCCTGCTGGAGGAGCAGCACCGCGAGGCGGCGTTAATCACCTTTCTCGTCACCGCCTCCGGGGTCTCGCTGCTGGGCATCGGTTCGGCGTTCTGGGGCATGCTGGCGGGCGCGCTGGCGATGCTGGTGCTGCAGGCCTCGCCCGATCTGCAGGGCCTGCTGGCGCGCCTACGCAGTCCACGCGGCAACAAGCTCGACAAGAATCTGGAGTAGCGCACGGTGTCTGCATTCAGGCCGGTTGGCGTACTCGACTCGGGAGTCGGCGGCTTGTCGCTGCTACGCGACATCCGCCGCGAGCTACCCCATGAAGACCTGCTCTATGTCGCGGATTCCGCCTATGCCCCCTACGGCGACCGCAGCACCGCCTGGATCGCTAGACGCTCGGCACGAATCATCGAGTTTCTCGTCGAGCAGGGTTGCAAAGCCGTGGTCATCGCCTGCAACACCATTACCGCGGTGGCCGTCGGCGCGCTGCGCGAGGCCTTCGATGTTCCGATCATCGCCATCGAGCCGGCCATCAAGCCAGCGGTCGCCCTGACCCGCAGCGGGGTGATCGCCGTCATGGCCACCAGCCGCACCCTGCAGAGCGATAGCCTGCACCGGCTGCGCCGCCGCCACGAGGCTGGCGTGGAGGTACTCTTCGTCCCCTGCCCGGGCCTTGCCGACCGGGTCGAGGCCATCGACCTGGACTCGGCGGAGCTGCATACGCAGCTGCACGCCCTGCTCTCTCCGGCACTGCGCAAGGGCGCCGACACCCTGGTGCTGGGCTGCACCCACTACCCCTTCTTGATCGACAGCATCGCCCGGGTGGCCGGTGCCGGCGTGCGGATCGTCGACCCCTCGCCAGCAGTCGCCGCCGAAGTCAGGAGACGGTTGCACGAGCAGGGACTGCTCAGGAGTCGAGTCGAACTGGGCATCGATTCGGTCTGGACAAGCGCTGCCACGGACCAGGCCCGCGACACCATAGGCGCGCTATTGGATCAGCGCCTGGAGGTGCGCCAATTGCCGCCACTTGGCCGCGATTAAATGCGGACACATTAAACCGGCCAAATAGCGTGAGCAGCTCTTAGACTCGCCCGTGATACTTATCGAGTTCGGGACATCCCCGCTCGCATTCGGAAATACGGCAGGCAATATCGGCGATAGTTACGCCATTGAGTTCCGCTTCCAGTGCGGCCACGGCGCTATTAATCTTTTCCTGCAGCACCGGCGCTATATATTCTCCCACTGCGCAGCCTGAATCAGGCACCGCGTGATGCAGGGTAAACAGCGGCGTCGTCTCCACGGCCCTGAACACGTCGAGCAGGGTGATGCTGCTGGCCGGCCTGGCCAGCAGCGCTCCTCCGCCCTGCCCCAGCTGCGACCTGGAAAAGCCTGCAGTATTGAGCATCGACATGATCCGGCGGATCACCGAGGCATTGGTATTGGCGCTCTTCGCAATGATCTCCGAAGGCAGCGGTTCGTTTTCATGGATGGCTAGGCCAGTGAGTATATGTACCGCTACTGCGAACCGCGTACTGGCAGGCATGTTCTAGTCCCGAAATACAGTTATATAGAAGAATCATTTATGTGGCAGCCCAACTGATTTTTTATATTTGTTCCCGGCCAATCCGCCGAACAATGGAGCATCCAATCCCACTATATACGTTAGCCATATAGCGGCGACAGGGCGATGTTCAACCCCGACAACGGCCCATCGTTTTGCGCCAGGACTCGCCCCCCCTCTCGCAACGATGCAGGCCGGCATCACCCCGGACGATTTCCGGTCTATTTTCCTGGATGACCGTCCAATACCCTGGACCGAGCCGTCATTCCCCTGCCAAAGATGTCTGGTCATCTGGACAATCCCTGCGAGGGTGTTCGTCCACAGGCCTAGACAGGCGCGGATTAACCTGACGCCAGGGGCTCAGGCACAGAATCTGCTTGGATGGATGCGCTAGACGCCAGAACAACCTCAAACACAATACTGGCGCTGCCCCTTCGCACTCGGCTGAGCTATGTTCGTTATCTGGCCAGTTTCGCCGACTGTCCGACAGGACGGCGCCAGGGCACCTGCTCACCGGCAGGCACAACAACAAGAAGGAAATCCGTATGTCGATCAAGCAACAGCTCTCTCGCCTCACCTGTGGCATCGGCGCCGCCGCGCTGCTGTCGGCCAGCCTGCTCGCCACGCCGGCGGCGGCCACGGAGAAGGTCCGCTGGCAGGTGCCACTGGCA
The DNA here is from genome assembly GCF_013388395.1 of Pseudomonas sp. LPB0260. Lineage (NCBI taxonomy): Bacteria > Pseudomonadati > Pseudomonadota > Gammaproteobacteria > Pseudomonadales > Pseudomonadaceae > Pseudomonas > Pseudomonas sp. LPB0260. Next base: position 4,023,626 of record NZ_CP058247.1, read on the forward strand.
TTCCCCTCGCACCTGGTCGGCCTCGTCTCGCCGGTCAAGCACCTGACCGAATCGCTGAAGACGATCTCCGGCGGCGACATGCAACTGCGCTACTACGAGCCCGGCGAGCTGGTCCCGCCGTTCGAGATCATGAATGCCGTGAGCAGCGGCAAGTACCCGGCGGGCTTCACCTGGGTCGGCTATGACCAGGGCACCATTCCCGCCCTGCCGCTCTACTCCGGTGCCCCCTTCAACCTGGAGCCGCCGGCCTACCTGGCCTGGTACTACCAGGGCGATGGCAAGAAGCTGCTCGAGGAGATCTACGCCGAGCACAACATCCACCCCATGCTGTGCAGCATCATCGGTCCCGAGGGCGCCGGCTGGTTCGCCAAGCCGATCACCGACCTGAAGGACTTCGACGGCCTGCGCATCCGCTTCGCCGGCATCGGCGGCAAGGTGCTGGAGAAGCTCGGCGCCTCGGTCACCATGATCCCCGGCGGCGAGATCTACCAGGCGCTGGAACGCAAGACCATCGACGCCACCGAGTTCTCCCAGCCGGCGATCGACAAGATGCTGGGCCTCGACCAGATCATCAAGAACTACATCATGCCGGGCTGGCACCAGACCCTGACCACCTCGCACCTGCTGGTCAACCGGGATGTCTGGAACAAGCTCAAGCCGCAAAGCCGCGCGCTGATCGAGATGGGCTGCGAGTCGGCCACCCTCAAGGGCTTCGCCGAGAGCGAGTGGGCACAGCCTACCGCCCTGGCCGAATACGAGCAGGAAGGGGTGAAGGCCCAGGTGCTGCCCGAGCCGGTGCTGCGTGAGCTGCAACGGGTGACCAATGAGGTGCTGGACGAGATCGCCGGCCAGGACGCCATGTTCAAGCGTGTGCTGACCAGCCAGCGTGAGTTCATGAAGCACCACGCCACCTGGCACCGCATGGGCTACCTGCCGCGGGACTACTACAAGCAGGACTGATCACTCAGCCCGAACCTCGACGGGCCCGGCCATGCCGGCGCCCGTCGATTTCCTTTGCTTGCCGAGCCCGAGGTTTCCGTGACTCAGTCCTCCGCTTCTCCCAACCTGCCTGGCGCCCCCGCCAAGCAGGACGCCCTGCCGAACAACCGCCTGTCCTGGCGCCTGGATCGCCTGGTCGCCGCCATCGGCCGCGCCACCGCCTGGTTGTGGCTACTGGTGCTGCTGGTGGTGCTCAGCAACGTCTTCAGCCGCTTCGTCATGGCGCGCGGCTCGATCGGCCTGGAAGAACTGTCCTGGCACCTGTTCGGCGCTGCGATGATGCTCTCGCTGGGCTACGCCGTGGTGCGCGACGATCACGTGCGCGTCGATGTGCTGCGGGAGAAGCTCTCCCTGCGCACCCAGGCCCGCATCGAGCTGCTGGGCATCGCCCTGCTGGCGCTACCGGTGGTCTACCTGATGATCCACACCCTGGTGCCCTACGCCTACACCGCGTTCATCTACCAGGAGCACTCCCAGGCGCCCAGCGGCCTGCCCTATCGCTTCATCTTCAAAAGCGTGCTGCCCCTGGGCCTGATCCTCGTGGCCATCGCCCTGGTCTCGCGCGCCTCGCGCTGCAGCACCCTGCTGTTCCAATTCCCCCGGGCCATTCAAACGCCTGCCGATGACCGCAACGGCGGCCATCCGAACCCCTGATCACGAGGCTGAAGTAATGGGTCTGGAAGAAATTCTTGTTATCGCCATGTTCGCCAGCTTCATGGGCCTGCTGCTGCTCGGCTTCCCGGTGGCCTGGTCCCTGGCCGGCATCGGCCTGCTGTTCGCCGTCACCGGCCATGTGCTGGTCGAATATTTCGATGCCGATCTCTGGTTCACCTGGAGCGGCACCATCGGCGTGCTGGATGCGCGCATCTACGGCATCGTCGCCAACGAGCTGATGGTGGCGCTGCCGCTGTTCATCTTCATGGGCATCATGCTCGACCGCTCCGGCATCGCCGAGCGCCTGATGCACAGCCTGGTGCGGGTGCTGGGGCCGCTGCGCGGCGGCTACGCCATCACCGTGGTGATCGTCGGCGTGCTGCTGGCCGCCTCGACCGGTATCGTCGGCGCCTCGGTGGTGCTGCTCGGCATGCTGTCGCTGGGGCCGATGCTGCAGGCCAACTACAACAAGTCGCTGGCCGTCGGCACCGCCTGCTCCGTGGGCACCCTGGGCATCCTCGTACCGCCGAGCATCATGCTGGTGCTGATGGCCGACCGCCTCGGCACCCCGGAGGCCTCGGTCGGCAAGCTGTTCATGGGCGCACTGATTCCCGGGATGATGCTCGGCGCGCTGTACATCCTGTATATCGTCGTCGCCGCCTGGCTGAAGAAGGACTTCGCCCCGGCACCGAAGGACCGCCAGCCGCTGGACATGCGCGCCCTGCTCGACGTGTTCTGGGCCGTGGTGCCGCCGCTGGCCCTGATCCTCGCGGTGCTCGGCTCGATCTTCTTCGGCATCGCCACCACCACCGAGGCCTCGGCCGTGGGCGCCGCCGGCGCGCTGCTGATGGCCCTGGTCAGCCGCCGCCTGGATTTGGAAGTACTCAAGGAAGCGCTGTACCAGACCAGCCGCACCACCGCCTTCATCTTCGGCATCTTCATCGGCGCCACGGTGTTCGCCGCGGTGCTGCGCGGCCTGGGCGGCGACGACGTGGTGCGCGCGGCACTGACCGGCCTGCCCTTCGGCCAGACCGGGGTGCTGCTGACGGTGCTGTTCATCACCTTCCTGCTGGGCTTCTTCCTCGACTGGGTGGAGATAACCCTGATCATCCTGCCGCTGGTGGCGCCGGTGCTGTTCGCTATGGGCGTGGACCCGCTGTGGTTCGCCATCATGTTCGCCCTGTGCCTGCAGACCTCGTTCCTCACCCCCCGGTGGGCTTCGCCCTGTTCTACATCAAGGGCGTGTGCCCGCCGGGCATCACCACCCGCGATATCTACCTGGGCGTCATGCCCTACATCGCCCTGCAGCTGCTCGCCCTGGCGCTGGTGTTCTGGTTCCAGCCGCTGGCCACCTGGCTGCCCAACGAGGTGTACGGCGGGCCTTGAGGCCCAGGCCGCTGCGCCTACGGCGCGCCTTGCCTCGGCGGCGCGCCGGCTTCCATAATCGGCCCCACCCTTTTGCGGACACCCTGCTGCCATGGCCATATCCCACGGCGATCTCGATGAACACGGGCTGATTGTCGGCGTCTCCCCGGAGCGCTTTCGCGCGGTGGCCATGCCGCTGCTGTTCGATCACCTCAACGCCCAGTGCGAAGGCACCATCGCGGTCAATCGCCAGGCACGCATCGTCTGGATCAACGACAAGTACGCCGAGAAACTCGGCGTCGGCGACCCGCGCAGCGTACTCGGCAAGGACATCGAGCAGGTGCTGCCAGCCAGCCGGCTGCGCGAGGTGGTGGAGAGCGGCCAGCCGAGCGTGCTCGACCTGATGGCCTTCGGCAGCGAGCACTTCGTGGTCACCCGCATCCCGCTGCGCGACGAGGATGGCACCCTGGTCGGCGCCCTCGGCTTCGTGCTGTTCGACCGCGCCCGCCACCTCAAGCCCTTGATGGCCAAGTACAACAGCCTGCAGAACCAGCTACTCGCCACCCAAAACGAGTTGGCCAAGGCGCGCCGCGCCCGCTACACCATCGCCGGCTTCATCGGCAGCAGCGCCGCCGCCAGCGAGGTCAAGCGCCAGGCCCGCCGCGCCGCGCAGCTGGACGCCACGGTGCTGCTGCGCGGCGAGACCGGCACCGGCAAGGAGCTGCTGGCCCAGGGCATCCACAACCTCTCGCCACGGGCCAACGGCCCCTTCGTCGCGGTCAACGTCGCGGCGATTCCCGAGTCCCTGGTCGAGGCCGAGCTGTTCGGCACTGCCCCCGGCGCCTTCACCGGCGCCGACCGCAAGGCGCGCATCGGCAAGTTCGAGGCGGCCAACGGCGGCACCCTGTTCCTCGACGAGATCGGCGACCTGCCCCTGCCCCTGCAGGCCAAGCTGCTGCGCGTGCTGCAGGAGCAGGAGGTCGAACCGCTCGGCTCCAACCAGGTCAAGCCGCTCAACGTGCGGGTGGTCGCCGCCACCCATATCGACCTGGAAGCCAAGGTCGCCGCCGGCCAGTTTCGCGATGACCTCTACTACCGCCTCAACGTGCTGGCCCTGCATGTGCCGCCGCTGCGCGAGCGCCGCGAGGACATCCCGGCGCTGGTCGAATACCTGCTCGACGACATCGCCAACCGCTCCGGCCAACCGCCCATGGAGCTGAGCCCGCAGGCCCTGGCCCTGCTCAGAGCGCAACCCTGGCGCGGCAACGTGCGGGAATTGCGCAACCTGCTGGAGCGGGCGCAACTGGCAGCCGATACCTCGTTGCTGGAGGCCGCGCAGATTGTCCCGCTGCTGGGTACGCCGACTGCCCCGCCCGCGGCACCGATAGCGGCGCCGGCAACACCCGCCGCCACCAGCCCGGCGGACACTGCCGCCGCCCCGGCAGACTTGCGCGTACCGCCGCTGGCACAGAGCATCGCCAACGCCGAGCGCGAGGCGCTGCTGCGGGCCCTGGAGGCCTGCGCCGGCAATCGCCGGCGCGCCGCCGTCGAACTCGGCATCTCCCGCGCCAGCCTCTACAGCAAACTGCAACAGCACGGCCTGTCCCAGCGCTGAGCCAGCGCGCAACGTCCAGCACCCTGGACAACCTGGCGCCACGCGGGCCACACGCCTGCACATGTCCAACATTTCAGACAGCCTGCACCGCCCGCTGCTACGCGGCCGGCGAGTGCCGCGCCCGGCCCAGCCGCCTGCGACGACACGTGCACGCCTCTGCGCCGTTCTGGCACGGCTTTCGCTCTGCAACCCGCAGGCCTGTTTCGCCGCGTCCCGTGCGCCGCGCAGGGACCAGAACAAAAACAAGAGGAAGGCTGGCCGCCGCCGCTATCGCTGGCGGTCACCGGGCGCTTTAAGCCGCCCCACCTCGCAGACGAGTACCTGCCATGAGCAAGATCATGACTGCCGCCGCCGCCGTGGCGCGTATCCCGGACAACGCCAACCTGGCCACCGGCGGCTTCGTCGGCATCGGCTTCGCCGAGGCCATCGCCATCGCCCTGGAGCAACGTTTCCTCGCCGAGCAGGCGCCCCGCGACCTGACCCTGGTGTATGCCGCTGGGCAAGGCGACGGCAAGGGCCGCGGCCTCAACCACCTGGCCCACGAGGGGCTGGTGCGGCGGGTGATCGGCGGCCACTGGGGCCTGGTGCCGGGCCTGCAGAAGCTGGCGGTGGACAACCGCATCGAGGCCTACAACCTGCCCCAGGGGGTGATCTCCCAGCTGTTCCGCGACATCGCCGCGGGCAAGCCGGGCCAGCTGTCCCGGGTCGGCCTGGGTACCTTCGTCGACCCCGAGTTCGGCGGCGGCAAGCTCAACGCCCGCACCACCACCGAACTGGTGCGGCGCATGCCGATCGACGGCCAGGACTACCTGTTCTACCCGACCTTCCCGATCCAGGTCGGGGTGATCCGCGCCACCAGCGCAGACGCCGACGGTAATCTCAGCTTCGAGCGCGAGGCGCTGACCATCGAGAGCCTGGCCATCGCCATGGCCGCGCACAACTCCGGCGGCCTGGTGATCGCCCAGGTCGAGCGCATCGTCGAGCGCGGCTCCCTGAAGGCACGCGAGGTGAAGGTCCCCGGCATCCTGGTCGACTGCGTGGTGGTCGCCGCCCCCGAGCACCACCAGCAGACCTTCGCCACCGCCTACAATCCGGCCTTCGCCGCCGAGACCCGGGTGCCGGTGGACAGCCTGGCCCCCATGCCACTGGAGGTGCGCAAGCTGATCGCCCGCCGCGCCGCCCTGGAATTGCGCGCCGGCGCCGTGGTCAACCTCGGCATCGGCATGCCCGAGGGGGTCGCCGCGGTGGCCGCCGAGGAAGGGGTGATCGACCTGCTGACCCTCACCGCCGAACCCGGGGTGATCGGCGGGGTGCCGGCCTCGGGCCTGGACTTCGGCGCGGCGAGCAACCACAGCGCGCTGATCGACCAGCCCTACCAGTTCGACTTCTACGACGGCGGCGGCCTCGACCTGGCCTTCCTCGGCCTGGCCCAGGCGGACGCCGCCGGCAACCTCAACGTCTCGCGCTTCGGCTCACGCCTGTCCGGGGCCGGCGGCTTCATCAACATCAGCCAGAACGCCAAGCAGGTGGTGTTCGTCGGCACCTTCAGCGCCGGCCAGCAGGACATCCGCATCGAGGACGGCCTGCTGCGCATCGTCCAGGACGGCGAGCTGCGCAAGTTCGTCGCCGAGGTGGAACACCGCACCTTCGCCGGCCGCCTGGCTGCCGAACGTGGCCAGCCGGTGCTGTACGTCACCGAGCGCTGCGTGTTCGCCCTGACGGTGGAGGGGCTGGAACTGATCGAGATCGCCCCCGGCGTGGACCTGCAGCGCGACATCCTCGCGCGCATGGATTTTCGCCCCATCGTCCGCGAGCCCAGGCTGATGGACGCGCGCCTGTTCCAGCCGACGCCCATTGGCCTGCGGCAGAGCTTGACCCCGTAGACGACAGGCATCGGTTGGCGTGAATGGCGGGCCTGCGGGCCCGCCTTTTTTACCGCCCCGGACAGGCCCTGGCGGCGTTCAGCGCCCGGCCAGCTTGTGCCGCGCCGCATACAGGCAAATCATCTCCATCGCCAGGGTGGCACCCGCCAGGGCGGTCACCTCGGCGTTGTCGTAGGGCGGCGCCACCTCCACCACATCCATGCCGACCAGGTTGATCCCGCGCAGCCCCCGCAGGATTTCCAGGGCCTGGTGGCTGGACAGGCCGCCGCACACCGGGGTGCCGGTGCCCGGGGCGAAGGCCGGGTCCAGACAGTCGATGTCGAAGGTCAGGTACACCGGGTGGTCGCCGACCCTGGCGCAGCTGCCGGAGCGCTACGGCTTTACCGTGCAGTTCCACCTGGCCAGCCACCGCGGCCGCCAACCGAGCGAAGCGCAACAGGCGTTCGAGACCGACCTGCTGGCCGCCTTCGCCTGAGACACAGCGGCACGCCGCGCCCGCCATCCACCACCCGCGACCGATTCAGCCGCCCATTCGGCACATCCATCGCTTTCGCAAATTAAACCGACCGGTCTAAATATACCCCCATGAATACGACAACCCGCTCCACTCGCGACCGACTGATCGTGGCCATGGCCGACACCCTGCAACGCAAGGGGCTGCATGGCGCCGGCCTGAATGAACTCCTGACCCAGGCGCAGGCCCCCAAGGGCAGCCTCTACCACCACTTCCCCGGCGGCAAGACCGAGCTGGCGGTGGCGGCCATCGAGCACATCGGCCGGCGTATCGACGGTTTCTTCGTCCAGCTGTTCCGCGAGCACCCGGACCCCCTGCAGGCCATGCAGCGCTGGCTGGACAACACCTTGCAGCTGCTGGAAGGCAGCCGTTTCGAGCGCGGCTGCCCGCTGGCCACCGTGGCCCTGGAAAGCGGCCCGGAAGACGTCGAGATCCGCGCCGCCCTGGCCGACTGCTTTGCCCGCCTGCGCCAGGCCCTCAGCGCGCAGCTGCAGGGCGTCGGTTACGCCGGCGACAGCGCCGAGGGTTTCGCCGACCTGTTTGTCTCGCTCTACGAAGGCGGTCTGCTGCAGGCCCGGGTGGCCGGCAGCTGCGAGCCGCTACAACGCGCCAGTCAGGCGCTTTTCCAGCTGATCCGGCACTACCCACGGGAGGCCCAGAATGACCAGTGACGCCCCGACCATCGACCGTGAAGAGTTGGCCCTCAAGGCTCGCGACGGCTACCCATTACGCGCGGTGCTGTACCACGCCCCGACACCCCGCGCCCGCCTGCTGATCGGCGGCGCCACCGGCGTACCCCAGGGTTTCTATCGGCGCTTCGCCGAGCACGCCGCACGGCGCGGCTACACCACCCTCAGCGTCGACTACCGCGGCATCGGCCAGTCCAAGCCGACGCAGCTGCGCGGCTTCACCATGGACTACCTCGACTGGGCCAACCACGACCTGGCCGCCGCCCTCGACCAGCTGCACGGCGACGACCTGCCCACCTTCATGGTCGGCCATTCCTACGGCGGCCACGCCTTCGGCCTGCTGCCCGGGCACGAGCGGGTCAGCGGCTTCTACACCTTCGGCACCGGCGCCGGCTGGCACGGCTGGATGCCGCCACTGGAACGGCTGCGGGTGCAGCTGATGTGGAACCTGATCGGCCCGCTGATCGTGCGCAGCAAGGGCTACCTGGCCTGGAGCAAGCTGGGCATGGGAGAAGACCTGCCGCTCGGTGTGTACCGGCAGTGGAAGCGCTGGTGCCACTACCCGCGCTATTTCTTCGACGACCCGGAACAACGCCACCTGGCCGCACGCTTTGCCAGCGTGCGCACGCCGATCGTCGCCGCCAATACCCTCGACGACCTGTGGGCTCCACCCGCGTCACGCGATGCCTTCATGGCCGCCTACAGCGCCGCCCCCTATCAGGCCCGCACCATCGACTCGCACGCCGAGGGCCTCGGTGCCATCGGCCACATGGGCTACTTCCGCAGCCACGCCAGCGCGCTGTGGGACGAAGCCCTCGACTGGTTCGCGCAACTTCAATCCACCCGCCGCGCCGCCTGAACGGCCCAGGAGACCCTCGATGAACCCACAACAGATGACCGGGCTGGAACTCATGCAAGCCCTCGCCGCCGGCGACCTTCCCATGCCCAACATGGCCAAGACCATGCCCATGACCATGGAATCAGCCGAGGCCAACCGTGTGGTCTTCGCAGTCACCGCCGACGAGCGCCACGCCAATCCCATGGGCGGCGTGCACGGCGGTTTCGCCGCCACCGTGCTCGATTCGGTAACCGCCTGCGCCACCCATACCGTTCTGCCGGCCGGCGTGAGCTATGGCACCATCGAGCTGAACGTGAAGATGTGCAAGGCCATCCCCTTCAACCGCACGCTGCGTGCCGAAGGCAAGGTGGTCAACGCCAGCTCGCGCCTGGTGATCTCCGAAGGCAACATCCGCGACGAAGCTGGCACGCTCTACGCCTATGGCACCGCCACCTGCATGATCCTGCGCTAAGCGCCCGGGAGGACTCAGCCCGGGACCGGTCCGGAGCAGCCGGGCGGTCACTGCACTATAGTTTCCAGCTCAGCCCTTTCTGGACACAGGTCCGGGAGTTCGCATGAGCAAGGTTCATCGCGTCGCCGTGCTGGTCGGCAGCCTGCGCAAGGCCTCGATCAATCGCAGGCTGGCCCTGGCGCTGGCCGAACTGGCCCCGGCTACGCTGCAGCTGGAGCTGGTCGAAATCGGCGACCTGCCGCTGTACAACGAAGATATCGACGGCGACCAGCCGCCCCAGACCTATAGCGCCTTCCGCAGCAAACTCAAGGCGGCCGATGCCGTGCTGTTCGTCACCCCGGAATACAACCGTTCGATACCGGCGCCGATGAAGAATGCCATCGACGTCGCCTCGCGCCCGCGCGGTCAGTGCGGCTTCAGCGGCAAACCGGGGGCGGTGCTCAGTGCCTCGCCGGGCAAGGTGGGCGGCTTCGGCGCCAACCAGCATCTGCGTCAGGCCATGGTGTCGCTCGACGTGCGCCTGATGCTGGTGCCGGAAGCCTACCTCGGCGGCGCCGGCAGCTTCTTCGGCGAGGACCACCGGCTCGACGCGGACATCCAGGCGCTCCTGCAGAAGTTCATCGACGCCTTTGCACAGTGGGTGCAGCGGCACAGCGCGACCTGAGCCCGGGCTCCCTGGAACGCCGGCACATGGCCGCGACGCAGTTCGAGGAAAGCTTCTGGCTGGACGCCAACCAGGACAAGCGCCAGCTCGACGAGCTCTGCGCCGCCCTGGAGCTGCGCGCCCGCAGCGGCCGGCCGATGTCGGGCTTCCAGCTCAAGGGCGCGAGCCTCAGCGGCGTCAACTTGGTCAACCACGGCGGCCACCACGGCTACATCCTCAGCAACGCCGACCTGTACCGCGCCGATTTGCAGAACGCCCACCTGTTCGCCCTCGACCTGCGCGGCAGCTCCCTGATGAAGGCCGACCTGCGCCACGCCAACCTGCACTGCGCCGACCTGCGCGACTGCAACCTGCTTGGCGTGCGCCTGGACGGCGCCCGCCTGGACAACGTCATCTGGGACCGGCAACTGCTGCAGGAACGCAAGGGCCGCGAGCTGTACCACCGGGGCAACACCGCGGCCGCCCTGGAGCTCTTCCAGGAAGCCGAGGAGACCTACCGCAACCTGCGCCTGCACCTGGAGCGCGCCGGGCTGTTCGAGCAGGCGGGGCTGTTCTTTCACCGCGAGATGGTCGTTCGCCGCCTGCAACTGCCGCGCTACTCCGGGCAGCGCCTGCTGTCCTGGCTGGTCGACCTGTTCAGCGGCTACGGCGAGAAGCCGCTCAACGTGGTGCTGTTTTCCCTCGGGCTGATCGGCCTCTGCGGCCTGCTGTACTTCCTGGTCGGGGTCGAGCAGGGCGGCCAGCGTCTCGGCCTGGATCTCGACCATGGCCTGCTGGCCAACCTCATGGACCTGCTCGGCTGCCTGTACTTCAGCGTGGTCACCTTCACCACCCTGGGCTACGGCGACATCAGCCCCCACGGCCTGGCGCGCCCGCTCGCCGCCTTCGAGGCCTTCGTCGGCAGCTTCACCATGGCGCTGTTCGTGGTGGTGTTCGTGAAGAAGATGACCCGCTAGCACGTGAAGCGCCGAGGTCTGCCGCGGATCGGCCACTTGAGACTGGCTTTTGCGAACGCAGAAAAAAGAAAACCCCGCTTGAGCGGGGCCTTTGCAGACTGAGTCCTGACATCCGTGATCTGCACACCGTCCTGGTGGCAATCCTGCGTGTCCCTGTAGGTAGGTTTGCGCTTCCTGCGCGACGTCCATGGCTTGCAGATTACTCCCGCTCAGAAAGGGGCAGTAGTGGCAATCTGCAGCACGCGCTGTAAGCCAAAACCTACATTCGCCGCCGGGTCACCGCGTTCCTGGGTACACACCCTGCACGAGCGAAAACAGCGGAGTACCCCGGCGTACCTGCTCACTTCGGACGATCACCCAATGAGGTGTAGCCGGGCCATTGGCGTAGCAGGGTGTCGACGAACTTCTCCGCTGCAGGCGAGAGCGACGAACCGTGCCGCCGAACCAGGCCCAGCGTGCGGCTGATGACCGGATCCACCAGCGGCAGCTGGACGAGGATCGGGTGGTCCTCGGCGGGCATGGCCAGGCTGGGCAGGGCCGCAACGCCCAGGCCGGCCTCGACCATGCCCAGCGAGGTCGACAGGTGCTGCACCTCGTAGAACCAGCTGGGGCGCCAGTCCAGGTTGGCCAGACCGTGGTCCAGCAACACCCGGTTGCCGCTCAGGCGGCCGACGCCGATCAGCCGGTAGTCACTGAGCTCGCGCCAGGCCACCTGGGGCTGGTTGGCCAGCGGGTGGTCGCGGCGGCAGGCCAGCACGAAGGGTTCGTTCACCAGCGGGGTGAAGTCGATCTCGGCGCTCTGGCCACTGAGCATGTTGATGCCGAAATCCGCCTCGCCGCGCAGCACCGCCTCCAGCCCCTCGTGGGCACTGAGGTCGAGGATGCGGATGCGGATCTTCGGATACTGGCGGTTGAACTCGCGGATCACCGTCGGCAGGAAGTAGAAGGCCGCGGTGGGAATGCAGGCGAGCGTCACCTGCCCAGACTGCCGCTCCGCCAGCTCCTGAATACCCAGGATAGAACGCTCGAAGTCATCCAGCAGGCGCTGCGCCTTGGGCAGAAAGTCGCGCCCCACGGCGGTCAGGCTGACGCGCCGCGTGGTCCGGTCGAGCAACTGGGTGCCCAGCCCCTCTTCCAGCTTCTGCATGCGCCGGGTCAGCGCCGGCTGCGACAGGTGAATGGCATTGGCCGCTTCGTGAAAGCTGCCCAGCTCGGCGATTTTCACGAAGGCGCGCAGGTCCTGCAGCTCGTAATTCATGCACCACCTTTATTAATTAGTGCCTTTTATTGCCAAAGAATCATCAAGCGACCGGAGCCAAACCTTGAGTTTGCTGGGGTCACAGCGATTCGCGAGAAACCCATTCAACATTAATGTTCAAAACGCAATAAACGCAACGATATATGCAATATACAAATCAAAATCCGCCGATCAATATTCGCTTCACGCAACAAACGATAGCTTTATTGCAGCGGAGACATCATGCAAGCCATTCCTTGCGTTCTTATGCGCGGCGGCACCTCCCGGGGCCCCGTATTCCTCGCCAACCACCTGCCGAGCGATACCGCGCAACGCGATGAGCTGTTGCTGAAGATCATGGGCTCGGGGCATGAGCTGGAGATCGACGGCATCGGCGGCGGTAGCGCACAGACCAGCAAGGTCGCGATCGTCAGCACCTCCAGCCACCCTGGCGCGGATGTCGACTACCTGTTCGTGCAGGTGATGGTCAACGAGCGGCGCGTCGATACGGCGCCGAACTGCGGCAACATGCTCTGCGCCATCGGCCCGTTCGCCATCGAGCACGGCCTGGTCAATGCCGCGGCGCCGGTCACCCGGGTGCGCATCCGCAACGTCAACACCAACACCCTGATCGACTCGGAGGTCATGACCCCCAATGGCCGGGTGCGCTATGAGGGCGACACCTGCATCGATGGCGTGCCCGGCAGCGCGGCGCCGATCAAGCTGACCTTTCTCGATGCCGCCGGGGCCAAGACCGGCCGCCTACTGCCCACCGGACAGGTGCGCGACTGCTTCGACGGGGTCGAGGTGACCTGCATCGACATGGCCATGCCGATGGTGATGATGCACGCCGATGCGCTGGGCAAGAGCGGTTACGAAAGCCCTGCCGAACTGGATGCCGACCGCGAGCTGCTGGCGCGCCTGGAGAGCATCCGCCTGCAGGCCGGCCGCGCCATGGGCCTGGGCGACGTGTCGCAGATGGTCATCCCCAAGCCGGTGCTGCTGTCCCCGGCGCGCAGGGGTGGGGCGCTCAATACCCGCTACTTCATGCCGCACAACTGCCACCGCGCCTTGGCCGCCACCGGCGCCATCGGCCTGGCCAGCGCCTGCGCGCTGCCGGGCAGCATCGCCCATGACCTGGCAGCGGTCAGCGGCGCCGGCCTGGTCAGGCTGGAGCACGCCGGCGGGCAGATCGAGGTCTCCCTGGAGCCGGCCGCTGGCGACTCGCCCGAGGCCATGCGCGCCTCGCTGATCCGCACCGCCCGCCGCCTGTTCACCGGCGACGTCTACGTACCCAACGCGCGCCGCTAGCGCGAGCCAAGGGCGAGCGCTGCCTGACGCCCGTCCAGCTACTACCGAACCGACCCTCGCTGCGGCGAGCGTCACTACCCGCAACGGAGAGAAACGATGCGTTTCAATAAGAATAAGATCACCCTGGGACTGACCCTGACGCTTACCGCCAGCCTGACCCTGCCGCTCAGCGCCATGGCCCTGGACACCACCGGCCACTCCCTGGAACTGAAGGCGCGCGGCGTGCACTTCGACCGCGACTTCGAGACCGACAGCAACGACCGCACCCAATCGGCCCTGGGCCTGCAGCTCAATTACGAATCGCCCTACTTCGCCGACATGATCGGCGTCGGTGTCTCCGGTTACAGCGTCAACAAGCTGAATAACAGCGGCAGGAACACCTCCGACGTGCTTTCGGTCGACAACAACGGCGAGCTGCATGACTCCTTCGGCCAGATCGCCCAGGCCTTCGTCAAGCTCAAGTACCAGGACCTGGCCAGCGCCAAGCTCGGCCGCCAGCTGCACAAGACCCTGCTGCTTTCCAGTTCGGGTAGCCGCGCCGTGCCGAACACCTTCTCCGGCGGCAGTTTCCAGCTCATGCCGCTCAAGGGCCTGAACCTGTACGGGGCGCGCTACAACGAGTGGTCGTCGCGCTCGGACAGCTCCTTCGCGGCGTTCAAGACCGACAACTCCGCCGATGGCGCCATCGACTACATCGACAACCTGGGCGTCAGCTACGTCGCCGGGCCCTTCAGCCTCAACCTGGAACACCTGCGGGCGCAGGACTTCCTGAAGAAGACCGGCCTGGTCGCCGCGTACGACTTCAAGCTGGCCGAGCAGTCCAGCCTCAAGCTCACCGGCGGCATCCACACCTCCAGCGATGACGGCAAGCTCTTCGTCACCGGCGCCGAAAGCGCCGAACTGGACGACGAGGACGTGCTGGGCGCGAAGAACGGCGTGACCGCCAGCGACAACGACGGCCAGGGCATCTACCTGGCCGCCAACTGGAAAATCGGCAACCTCGAACTCGGCGCGGCGGCCGCCAAGTTCGACGGAGCCTGGATCGAAGACAACTTCGCCGGCGACCACGGCACCAATCCCTTCCCGACCGGCGGGGTACTGGCCGACTTCACCAACAACGACGAGAAGGTCTGGATGCTCTCGGCCGGCTACGACTGGAAAGACCATGTCAGTGGTCTGAAGACGGTCGTCAGCTACAAGAACGGTAGCGACGCCAAGAGCAGCGCCAACGCCGCCCTCGGCGAAGCGGACGAGAACGAATGGGCGTTCGACCTGACCTACCAGGTTCCGGCCATCAAGGGCCTGGCCGTTCGCTACACCTATCTCGACTACCACTCGGACAAGACCGGTCGCCTGGATGGCGTGAAGGAAGACGATACCGACCACCGCTTCTACGTCGACTACAGCTATCGCTTCTTCTGATCGAGATCACCCGGCTCCCGGCTGGGAGCTGACGAAAGACCCTTGACTCCCAGCCAAATCGTGTCGTGCTGATAGCACGGCGTTCAACTCCTGCAAACAAATCCAAGAACAGGAACACCAAGATGAAAACTGCAAGCCTCAGCAAACTACTGCCCCTCGCCTGCGCCATGCTGCTGGGCAGCTTCCAGGCCCAGGCCAACGAGCCTTCGCGTCCCGAGTGCATTGCCCCGAGCAAGCCCGGCGGCGGCTTCGACATGACCTGTAAGCTGGCCCAGGCCGGCCTCAAGGACCACAAGCTGCTCGACTCCCCCATGCGCGTCACCTACATGCCCGGCGGTATCGGCGCGGTGGCCTACAACTCCATCGCCGCCAACCGCCGCGACGAGGCCGGCACCCTGATCGCCTTCTCCGGCGCCTCGCTGCTCAACCTGGCCCTGGGCAAATACGGCCGCTACGACGAGAACGCGGTGCAGTGGCTGACCACCATCGGCACCGACTACGGCACCCTGGCGGTGCGCGAGGACTCGCCGTTCAAGACCCTCGACGATGTGGTCCAGGCGCTGAAGAAGGATCCCAAGAGCATCACCGTCGGTGGTGGCGGCAGCATCGGCGGCCAGGGCTGGGCGAAGATCGCCCTGCTGGCCAAGGCCGCCGGCGTCGATCCCCGCGAGCTGCGCTACGCCGCCTTCGAAGGCGGTGCCGAGCACTACATGGCGCTGATGGGCAAGCACGTCGACCTGGTGACCGGCAGCGCCAGCGAGATCCGCGCGCAGAAGGCCAACAAGATTCGCCCACTGGTGGTCTACAGCGAAGAGCGCCTGCCGGGCGAACTGAACAACGTGCCCACCGCCAAGGAACAGGGCTACGACATCCAGTGGCCGCTGATCCGCGGCTACTACATGGGCCCGGACGTGAAGCAGGAACACATCGACTGGTGGAAGGCGGCCTTCGCCAAACTGCAGGACTCCCCGGAGTTCCAGCAGTACCTGCAGGATCGCGATGTGATTCCGCTGGCCGTCACCGGCCCGGCCCTGAACGAACTGGTCAAGCTGCAGGTGGAGAACTACCGCAAGCTGGGCGAAGAGTTCGGCCTGGTCGGCGAGTAACGCCCTGGAGGCCGAGCCACCCCGGCGGGTGGCTCGGCCAGGAGAATTGATATGCACGATCGAATCTTTGCAGGCTGCAACCTGCTGATCTGCGCCGCCCTGGCAGCTCTGGCCTGGGGCTACCAGGCCCCCTTCGCCTACGAGCCGGTGGGGCCCAGAGCCTACCCCCTGCTGCTGCTGGCGCTGCTGATGCTTGGCGCGCTGTGCCAGCTGCTCAAGCCCGCCCGGCAGAACCGGGAAAACGCGGAACCGCCACTGGATCGGCATGTCATCGGCAAGATCGCCCTGTGCATCGGCGTGATGCTGGTCTACGCGGGGCTGTTCGAGCTGTTCGGTTTCATCCTCAGCAGCGCGCTGTTCGCCGCCGTCATGGCCTACCTGTACGGCGCCACCCGGCTGCAGAGCGGACTCGGTGGCGTGCTGATCGCCGTCGGCCTCTACCTGCTGTTCGACTATGGCCTCGATGTGCCTCTGCCCCTCGGCATGCTCACGAAACTTGGGAGCTGACCCATGGACACTCTTCACTACCTGGGCCTCGGCTTCGGCGTAGCCCTGACCCCCTATAACCTGCTGACCGCGCTGTGCGGCACCCTGATCGGCACCGTGGTCGGCCTGCTGCCGGGCCTGGGGCCGGTCAACGGCGTGGCCCTGCTGATCCCGATCGCCTTCGCCCTCGGCCTGCCGCCGGAAACCGCGCTGATCCTGCTGGCGGCGGTGTACCTGGGCTGCGAATACGGCGGGCGAATTTCCTCGATCCTGCTGAACATCCCCGGTGAAGCCTCGGCGGTGATGACCACCCTCGACGGCTACCCCCTGGCCCAGCAGGGCAAGGCCGGTATCGCCCTGTCGCTGTCGGCCTGGAGCTCCTTTATCGGCGGCACCATCGCCACCATCGGCGTGGTCCTGTTCGCCCCACTGCTGGCCAAGTGGGCGGTGGCTTTCGGGCCGGCCGAGTACTTCGTGCTGATGGTCTTCGCCGTGGCCTGCCTGGCCGGCATGGCCGATAACAAGCCGCTGAAGACGGCCATCGCCGCGCTCATCGGCCTGGTCCTGTCCTGTGTCGGCATCGACGCCAACAGCGGTGTATATCGTTTCACCTTCGGCAGCCTCGGCCTGGCCGATGGCATCCAGTTCATCGTCCTGGTGCTTGGCCTGTTCAGCATCAGCGAGATCCTGGTGCTGCTGGAGCGCACCCATCATGGCCACAAGGCGGTCTCGGCCACCGGGCGCATGCTGTTCAACCTCAAGGAAGGCGCCTCGGTGCTGGCCACCAACCTGCGCAGCGGCGTGGTCGGCTTCGTCCTCGGCGTGCTGCCCGGTGCCGGCGCGACCCTGGCCAGTGCCGTGGCCTACATGTCCGAGAAACGCATGGCGACCCGCGACAACCGGTTCGGCAAGGGCGACCTGCGCGGCCTGGCGGCGCCGGAAACCGCCAACAGCGGCGCGGCCTGTGGCTCCATGGTGCCGATGCTGACCCTCGGCGTGCCCGGCTCTGGCACCACCGCGGTGATGCTCGGCGCGCTGACGCTGTACAACATCACTCCGGGGCCGATGCTGTTCCAGAACCAGCCAGACGTCGTGTGGGGGCTGATCGCCTCGTTGTTCGTCGCCAACGTCATGCTGCTGGTGATGAACGTGCCGATGGTGCGCGTCTTTACCCGCATCCTCGCGGTGCCGACCTGGGCGCTGGTGCCGGCCATCGCCATCATCACCTCGATCGGCGTGTACGCGGTGCATTCCACCACCTTCGACCTGTTCCTGATGATCGGCATCGGCGTATGCGGCTACATCCTGCGCAAGCTCGATTACTCGCTGTCGGCGGTACTGCTCGGTTTCATCCTGGGCGGGATGATGGAGGACAACCTGCGCCGTGCGCTGTCACTGTCCAACGGCGAGCTGAGCATCCTCTGGGGCAGCCCGATCACCCTGGCGGTGTGGGCGCTGGTGGCACTGATGGTGGCCTTACCGATGCTGCGCGCCTGGCGTGGTCGCCAACGCGCCGCCCTGCAGGCCGCCAGCTGAGGCTCGTCGCATACCCGAGGAGGGCAAGGGCGAGTTACTCGCCCTTGCAGCACAGACCATGCATATCGCCATACCCGACGACTACCAGCACGTCATTCGCTCCCTCGACTGTTTCTCCCGGCTCGAGGGTCACCGGGTCAGCCTGTTTCATGACGCCCAGAGCGACCTGGAAGTGCTGGCGCAGCGCTTCGCCGACGCCGACGCCCTGGTGCTGACCCGCGAGCGTACGCGGATCGATGCCGATCTGCTGGCGCGCCTGCCCCGCCTCAAGCTGATCAGCCAGACCGGCAAGGTTGGCCCCCATGTCGACCTCGAGGCCTGCACCGCTCGGGGTGTCGCGGTGATGGAGGGCCGCGGTTCGCCCATCGCCCCGGCGGAACTGACCTGGGCACTGATACTCAACGCCCGGCGCCAGCTGCTGCCGGCCATCCAGGGCCTGTACGCGGGGCACTGGCAGACCAATCTCGGCGAACGCCTGTATGGCCAGACCCTGGGCATCTGGGGTTACGGGCGGATCGGCCAGCGCCTGGCGCGCTACGCCCAGGCCTTCGAGATGTCCGTGGTGGTATGGGGCAGCCAGGCCTCGCGGGACGCGGCGGTGCGCGATGGCCATCGTGCCGCCGACTCCAGGCAGGCGTTCTTTGCCGAGGTCGATGTCCTCAGCCTCCACCTGCGGCTGACGGAGAGCACCCGGCATTGCGTTGCCCGCGACGACCTGCTGCAGATGAAACCCGGCGCCCTGCTGGTCAACACCAGCCGTGCGCAACTGCTCGCCCCAGGCGCCTTGCTCGAGGCATTGAGCGCAGGCCGTCCCGGGTATGCGGCACTGGACGTACTGGAAGATGAGCCGGTGCTGGACGAAGCCCATCCACTGCTCAACCACCCACGGGTCCTCTGCACACCGCACCTGGGCTACGTCGAAAAGCACAGCTACGAGCTGTATTTCGGCGATGCCTTCGCCAACGTGCAGGCGTTCTTCAGTGGCGAGCCTTGCGAGCTGGTCAACCCCAGGGCGCGGCCACGTTGCCCGCCAGAACAGCCGAGCACAGCCGGCCTATTTGGCGGGCAAGGCGACAGCTGATCACTCATCGAAGACATCAATCAACTGCGGCCTGGGCCTGAAAGTCACCCCAGCCGGGAGAGCCTCAGCGTGCACCTTTCACTGAAGAAGAAGATCCTGCTGCTTACCTTGGTTCCGCTACTGCTATTCGCCGCCGTCTTGAGCGGCACTGCCAGCCAGGTGCTGATCGGCCTAGCGGAATCCGAAGTGACCGAGGCGCGGGAGCGTCTGCTAGAGGAAAGCCGCTCCCGCCTCATTGACTACGCCAGCATCGCCCAGAGCATGCTCGCGCCCCTCTACCAGGAGACCGCAGAGGGCGATATGCGGAGTCGGGCGCAGGCCGTGCGCCTGCTGTCCGCGATCAAGTACGGCAAGGACGGTTATTTCTTCGGCTACGACAGCGATGTGGTGCGCATCTTTCGCGGCGACAGCAGCGAAGGCGTAGGCACCAACATGCGCGACCGCAAGGACAAGAACGGGGTATACCTCAACCGCGACATGGTCGCTGCGGCCAAGGACGGCACGCATTTCATCCACTACACCGGCGCAGTGGTCGGCACTGATCAGGTCGTCCCCAAGCTAGCCTACGGCTTCTACCTGCCCAAGTGGGACCTCGTGGTGCTCACCGCGGTCAATCTCGATGGCATAGACGCCCAGGTGGCGCAGATACGCCAGCGAATTGAGGCACGCACCGAAGGCATCGTCAGCATCATCGTGGCGGTCGCGCTGGCTGCGATCCTGGTGCTGGGCGCCCTCGCTCCGTTCATGGTCAAAGCCAGCCTACGGCCACTGGGCAAAATCAGCGCCAGCCTCGACGAAATCGCCTCCGGCGAAGGGGACCTCACCCAGCGTCTGCCAGTCACCAGCCGGGATGAGATCGGCCAGTTGGCCGGCTCGTTCAATCGCTTCCTCGACAGCATTCATGGGCTGGTACGGCAGATCACCGATATCACGGCAGAGCTGACCACCCGGGGCGCCCAAGTAACGACCCAGGCTCGACGCGCCGAGCAGGCGATGCAACAACAGCGGCAGGAAACCGATCAGGTCGCCACTGCGATCAATGAGATGTCGGCGTCGGCACTGGAGGTTTCGGCCAGCGCCCAGCGCGCGGCCAATGCGGCCCAGGAGGCCGACAGGCAAGGTCGGGACGCCAGGCATGTGGTCGATGGCAGCATCGAGCACATTCACGGTCTGGTGACCGACATCCAGACCAGCAGCGGGTCGCTGGACAGCTTGCAGGAGGACGTATCGTCCATCTCCAATGTGCTGGATGTGATTCGCTCGATCGCCGAACAGACCAATCTTCTGGCGCTCAACGCCGCGATCGAGGCCGCCCGCGCCGGCGATGCCGGCCGCGGCTTTGCGGTCGTCGCCGATGAGGTCCGTGCGTTGGCGGGCAGGACCCAGCAGAGCACCCAGGAAATCCAAGCCATGATCGACCGACTGCAGGGCGGTACCCGAAACGCCGTCGCGGCGATGGGTCAGTCCAGCGAAGCCGGCAGACGTGCCAGCGAGCATGCCAACCAGGCCGAACGCGCCCTGGTCACCATCGCCGACCTGATTGCCACCATCAATGCAATGAACGCCCAGATAGCCTGCGCAGCCGAAGAGCAGACCTCGGTCGCCGAACAGATCAATCGCAGCGTTCAACAGATCGCCCAGTCCGTCGATCAAGTCGCCGACGAAACGCTGCGCAGCACCCAGACGATTGAAGCCTTGAACGCTCTGGGCGGGCGTCTCGGAACCTTGGTGCACAGGTTCAAGGTCTGAGCCTCACTGGCTGGTCAGACGCACGGTGCCCGCCCAGCACTGGCCAATGAAGAGCAAAAAGCCCCGGCACTGGGCCGGGGCTTTCTTGTTGCTGAAGGCCGCTTAGAACTGCGACGCGTCGAGCAGGTACAGGCTCTCGCTGCCGGCCTTGACCGAGGCGCTGAGCGAGTGGATGCGCGGCAGCAGGCGGGCGAAGTAGAAGCGCGCGGTGCCGAGCTTGCTGGCGTAGAAGTCGTCCTCGCCTTCCTTGCCCAGGGCGGCCTTGGCCATCAACGCCCACATGTAGGCGTAGGCGGTGTAGCCGAACACGTGCAGGTACTCGACCGAGGCGGCGCCGATCTCGTTCGGGTTGACCTTGGCCCGCTCCAGCAGGTCGGCGGTCATCTGCTCGAGGTTGGCGATGGCGCCCTTGAGCGGCTCGGTGAACTCGGCCAGGCTGCTGTCGGCCGAGTCGGTGAAGGCCTTGATCTCTTCGGCGAAGTGCTTGTAGAAGGCACCGCCGCTGCCGATCACCTTGCGCCCGACCAGGTCGAGCGCCTGGATGCCGTTGGTGCCTTCGTAGATCTGGGTGATGCGGCAGTCGCGCACCAGCTGCTCCTGGCCCCACTCACGGATGAAGCCGTGGCCGCCGAACACCTGCTGGCCGTGGATGGTGGTCTCCAGGCCCATGTCGGTGAGGAAGGCCTTGGCCACCGGAGTCAGCAGGGCCACCAGTTCCTCGGCGCGCTTGCGCGTGGCGGCGTCTTCGCTGAACTTGGCGGTGTCCAGTTGCATGGCCACGTAGCTGGAGAAGGCGCGACCACCCTCGTTCAGCGCCTTCATGGTCAGCAGCATGCGCCGTACATCGGGATGGACGATGATCGGGTCGGCGACCTTGTCCTTCTCCTGCGGGCCGGTCGGCGCGCGGCTCTGGATGCGCTCGCGGGCGTACTCGATGGCGCTCTGGTAGGAACGCTCGCCGGTGGCCAGGCCCTGGATGCCGACGCCCAGGCGCTCGTAGTTCATCATGGTGAACATGGCCGCCAGGCCCTTGTTCGGCGCATCGATGATCCAGCCGGTGGCGCCGTCGAAGTTCATCACGCAGGTGGCCGAGGCCTTGATGCCCATCTTGTGTTCGATGGAGCCGCAAGACAGGCTGTTCTTCTCACCCAGCGAGCCGTCGGCATTGACCAGGAACTTGGGCACCAGGAACAGCGAGATGCCCTTCGGCCCTGCCGGGGCGTCCGGCAGCTTGGCCAGCACCAGGTGAATGATGTTCTCGGTGAGGTCGTGCTCGCCGCCGGTGATGAAGATCTTGGTGCCGCTGATCTTGTAGCTGCCGTCGGCCTGGGGCTCGGCCTTGGTGCGAATGATGCCCAGGTCGGTGCCGGCGTGCGGCTCGGTCAGGCACATGGAGCCCGCCCAGGTGCCTTCGTACATCTTCGGCAGGTACTGCTGCTTGAGCTCTTCGCTGGCGTGGGCATGGATCGACAGGCAGGCGCCCGCCGTCAGCATGGGATAGAGGCCAAAGGACAGGTTGGCCGAGTTGACCATCTCCTCGACCTGGGCCGAGATCACCTTGGGCATGCCCATGCCACCGAATGCCGGATCGCCGCCGACACCGACCCAGCCGCCTTCGGCGTAGGCCCGGTAGGCTGCGGGGAAGCCGGCCGGGGTGCGCACGGCGCCGTTGTCCCAGGAGCAACCTTCCTCGTCGCCGCTGCGGTTCAGCGGGGCGATCAGCCCGGCGGTGACCTTGCCGGCCTCCTCGAGGATCGCACTGGCGGTGTCTTCATCCACCACCTCGGCCAGGGCCGGCAGTTCGGCCCACAGCTTGGATACTTCGAACACTTCGTTGAGCACGAAGCGCATGTCGCGCAGGGGAGCTTGGTAATCAGCCATGGGAAATCCTCGAACATACCAACGGACTTACAACAGGATTGAGAGCCTACCAAGGAAACATTCGATACGCATAAGGTCTTTTTGTGACCAATCGTAATTCCCGCGTCACGAAATCACTTCCACGCGCCAGAACCAGGTGCTCGGCTGTTCGCCCGAATCACAACTCGCCAACCCCTCCAGCCGGCTCAGTCGGCACTGTGGCTGGCCAGCCAGTCCCATAACTTCTGCGCCGGTTCGCGCAGCTGGCGCCTGCGCGGGCGCACCAGCCAGAAGCGCTCCGGGGTGGCCACGAACAGGTCGAAGACCGGCACCAGGCCGAGGCGAACCTCCCGCTGCCAGCGCATGAACAGGTTGCGGTGGGCCAGGGCAATGCCCATGCCCTGGCGCGCCAATTCCAGCGCCATCACCTGGGTGTCGCAACTGACCCGATGGGTGCGCCGCTCCAGCTCCGGGACCCCGGCCGCCGTCAGCCAGGCGCGCCAGCCGACGGCGAAACCCACCGAATGCAGCAGCGTCTCGCCGGCCAGATCCTGGGGACGCTGCAGGCGGGCCGCCAGCTCCGGCGCGGCCAGGGCCATCATCTGCTCTTCGCCCTGGCCCAACGCGATGCACTCGAACTCATCCCAGTCGCCGCGGCCGTAGCGGATCTCCATGTCGGCGCCCTCGCTGCCGAAGTCATTGATCCAGAAGCCGCTGGCCAGGTGCAGGGCCACCTCGGGATGGGCACGGTGAAAGCCGATCAGCCGCGGCGCCAGCCAGGCCTGCTGGGCCAGGGGCGTGGCGCGCAGCGTCACCGGGGCATCCCGCGACAGGCCGAACACCTCGGCCGTGCTGTCGCGCAGACGAGCGAAGGCCGCCTGGATCGACGGCAGCCAGGCCTGCCCGGCCAGGGTCAGGCTCAGGCTGCGCGGATGGCGCACGAACAGTTGCTGGCCAAGCCGGTCCTCCAGCAGGCGGATGCGCTGGCTGACGGCCGACTGGGTGATGTTCAGCTCGCGCCCCGCGGCGGTGAAGCTCAGGGTTCGGGCCGCCACCTCGAACGCCTCCAGCCACAACAGTGGCGGCAATTCCTGGCTCGAGCCCGGCAAGCCTGGCAGCAGGCCACTTGTGACCGAAGCGTAGAGAGGATCGGAACGATGGGCATCTGGCATGACGAAGGCTCCGGGGATACAGACAATGCCGCCAGCATAGCGGCATAAGGCAAAGATAGGTATTAGCTCAGCTTGGCCTTAGAGCACGAAATGATCGTTTGTCAGGCTACCCGGCAAGCCCCACTCTAGACCCGCACCTGGCCTTGGCCGCAGCGCAACTCCTCGGCTGGCCCAGTTCCCTTTACACGCGATGCGCTCTAGCGGAGACACCCGATGACTGCCAGCCTCACCCCCCCAGCCGCAGCCGCCGATTCACTGGGCAGCTCGGTCGACATGAAGGAGTATGGCCACTACGCCAACTCGTTGCCGATCATCGCGGCGCGCTACCAGGACTCAGCCGTACAGGTCGACTGGCAGGTGCTGGAGACCATCGAGAGTGCGGAATTCCCGCTGCTGTGGCTGCGCGATCACTGCGCCTGCGATGTCTGCCGCCATCCGCAGACCTACGAGCGCACCCAGTTCATCCTCGACCTCGATCCGGCAGTCCTGGAAGTCGCCCCGTCTATCTGCGTAGCGGGTGGTCACTTGGCGCTGACCTGGGGCGACGGCCACCTGAGCCGCTTCGATGCCGGCTGGCTGTACCAGCTGCGCCCGCACCAGCAGGCCTGGCAACCGAGCATCGTGCCGGCGAACGTCGCCTGGGCCGAGGACTTCGTCCCTCACCGCACCGACTTCGCCGACTACATGGCCGGCGGCAGCGCGCGCCTGGAATGGCTGCATGCGCTATGCCGCGATGGCTTTGCCATTTTGCAGAACGGCCCGAGCGAAGGCGGCGAGATCGACCAGGTGGCCGCTATCATCGGCCCGATTCACGCCACCAACTTCGGCGGCCGCTTCGAGGTGTTCAGCAAGCCCAAGCCGAACAATGCGGCCTACACCTCGATCGGCCTGGAACTGCACACCGACCTGACCAACTGGAAGAGCCCGCCGGATATCCAGATGCTCTACTGCCTGGCCAACGACGCCCAGGGCGGCGAGTCGATCTTCGCCGATGGCGTTGCGGTGGCCGAGGCGCTGCGCGCCCAGGACCCGGAGGCCTTCCGCCTGCTGGCCGACACCTCGATCGACTGCCGCTTCGCCGACGAGGAGAGCGACATCGTCACCCGTGCGACCGTCATCCGTCTCGACGAGAACGACCAGGTCATCGAGGTACGCTTCAACAACTGGCTACGCGACAGCCTGCGCCTGCCACCGGCGCAGATCATGCCGTGGTACCGCGCCTATATGGCCTTCTGGAAGATCCTGCGCTCGCCGCGTTACCGCCTCGACCTGCGCCTGGGCGCCGGCGAAATGGTCGCCTTCGACAACCGCCGGGTACTGCACGGGCGCAAGAGCTTCGACCCGCAGACCGGACGGCGTCACCTGCAAGGCTGCTATGTGCACTACGACATGGTCGAGTCGGCCCTGCGGGTCACCGCTCGCCAGTCCGCAGGGGTCGGCACCGAGTAGGCTGACAAGGCCTGAACGACACCCGCTCCAACAGACAAAGCCCGCCAAATGGCGGGCTTTGTCTTGGGTTGGCGCTGTTCAGTGCTCGCTTACCCAGTCGACACGCCACTGGCCGGAAACCGCCTCGGCGCTGCTGCCGGCTCAGGCACTCGCCCCGCGCAACCTGACCGCGCCGCGCCGTTGACCGTGGCTGCGGATGCAGTTGCGTCCGGCGCCCTTGGCGCTGTACAGGGCCTGGTCGGCCGCCTTGATCACTTCTTCCGGGTTGCCTTGCAGCGTGCCGCGCTCGGCCACCCCCATGCTCAGCGTCACCGACACTTCGCCGGCACCGGTCCGGCCGCGGCGCCGCCGGCCCTGCTGGTCATCCTCCGGGCGGCTCTGCTTGTCACGCAGCTGCAGGCGATAGCTTTCCACCGCCTGACGCACCGCCTCCAGATGGGGCAGGCACTCCTCGATAGTCCGGCCCGGGAACACCAGGGTGAACTCCTCACCGCCGTAGCGGTAAGCCTTGCCGCCACCACCGACCTTGCGCAGCTGGCTGGCGACGAGACGCAACACCTGGTCGCCGACATCATGACCATGGCTGTCGTTGAACTTCTTGAAGTGATCGACGTCCGCCATGGCGATCACATAGCTGCGGCCCAGGCGTTGCAGGCGCTCGTTCAGCGCGCGCCGGCCCGGCAAGCCGGTCAGCTCATCGCGAAAGGCCATCTGGTAGGCCTCATGGGCCACCGCCGCGACCAGCATCAGCATCACCTGACTGCTCATCACATTCAGCGCATGGGGCTGGGTGAAGATATTCGGCAGCATCCACAACAGGCCGACCAAGCCCAGCAGCTGCGCCGCATGCAGTGGGCGCGGAGCACGCAGGTACTGCACCAGCAGGAGGATGAAACCGAGCAGGAACAAGGGATAGGCCAACTGCACCAGGCTCATCCACTCGCCATGCAGGGCCGGCCAGCGGATCACCGCCAGCCACTGCAACAGCGCCTGCGGATAGCGCTGCGCCAGCGCCAGGGCGACGCTCCCCAGCGCCAGCAGCACCGCGGCACGGGCCACCAGGTCCTGCAGCAGATGGGTACGCTCGCGCCACGCCGCGTACATGCCGTAGAGCAGTGGCAGCAGCACGCTGCACAGGTGGAAGACCAACGCCGCATCGCCGCGCACCCGGCCCTCGGCGCGGTAGTAATCGAGCTGAATATCCAGGAGGAAGTAGCCCAGGTAAAGCACCAGCAGCAGGAACAGCTCACGCTGGCGGCCGTACACCAGGCAGAAGGTTCCGCCCAGCAGCAGCAGCAGGGTCGGCAGCACGTTGAACAGGGAGGTGAAGAATTCGCTCAGGCTCGGCAGTCCGCCCGCCAGCATGCCGCCACTGAGCAGCAGCAGCGAGGGCAGAAAATGGCTGAGGCGCACGGCAGCGAGGCGCGACAAGGCAAACTCCAGAGACAACACCGACAGCGCTGAGGAGCTGGCATTTTGCCAGACAGACCCCGAACCAATACTTGGCCCAGTGCACAAATTGCGCACGTGGCGTCGCAGGGCCTCGTTCGATCCGCGCCCGCAGAACGGGCATAAAAAAACCGCCGCCTTTCGGCAGCGGTTCTTCAGTGGAGCGCGCGACCGGACTCAGTAGCCCAGGGCGAAATCCTCTTCGCTCATGTCCATCAGGTTGTTGGCACCGGACAGCATGGTTTCGGCGTGGGCGCGGGTACGCGGCAGGATGCGCTGGAAGTAGAAGCGCGCGGTCTGCAGCTTGGCCTTGTAGAACGCCGCGTCTTCAGTGCCGGCAGCCAGCTTCTCGGCGGCCAGGCGCGCCATGTCGGCCCAGAAGTACGCCAGGCAGGCATAACCGGAGTACATCAGGTAGTCCACCGATGCGGCGCCGACTTCTTCGCGGTCCTTCATCGCGGCCATACCGACCTTCATGGTCAGCTCGCCCCACTCCTTGTTCAGCTTGGCCAGGGGCTCGACGAACTCCTTGACCGCGTCGTTGCCTTCGTTGCTCTGGCAGAACTTGTGGACGATCTTGGTGAAGCCCTTCAGCGCCTCGCCCTGGGTCATGAGGATCTTGCGACCCAGCAGGTCGAGGGCCTGAACGCCGGTGGTACCTTCGTACATCATGGAGATGCGGCAGTCACGCAGGTTCTGCTCCATGCCCCACTCGCTGATGAAGCCGTGGCCACCGTAGATCTGCATGCCGTGGGAGGCGGACTCGAAGCCCACTTCGGTCATGAAGGCCTTGGCGATCGGGGTGAGGAAGGCCAGCAGCGCGTCGGCCTGCTTCTTCTCGGCCTCGTCCTGGCTGTACTTGACGATGTCGACCTGCTTGGCGGTGAAGTAGACCATGGCGCGGTTGCCTTCGGCGAACGCCTTCATGGTCAACAGCATGCGGCGCACGTCCGGATGCACGATGATCGGGTCGGCGGCCTTGTCCGGCGCCTTCGGGCCGGTCAGGGAACGCATCTGCAGACGCTCGCGGGCATACTTCAGGCCACCCTGGAAGGCCAGCTCGGCATGGGCCACGCCCTGCAGCGCGGTACCCAGGCGGGCGGTGTTCATGAAGGTGAACATGCAGTTCAGGCCCTTGTTGGCCGGGCCGATCAGGTAGCCAGTAGCGCCGTCGAAGTTCATCACGCAGGTGGCGTTACCGTGGATGCCCATCTTGTGCTCGATCGAGCCACAGGTCACGGCATTGCGCTCGCCTACGCCGCCTTCGGCATTCGGCAGGAACTTCGGCACGATGAACAGGGAAATACCCTTGGTGCCGGCCGGAGCGTCGGGCAGGCGGGCCAGGACGATATGGACGATGTTATCGGCCATGTCGTGCTCACCGGCGGAGATGAAGATCTTGGTGCCGCTGACCTTGTAGCTGCCGTCGGCCTGAGGCTCGGCCTTGGTGCGCAGCATGCCCAGGTCGGTGCCGCAGTGCGGCTCGGTCAGGCACATGGTGCCGGTCCACTCGCCGGACACCAGCTTGGTCAGGTAGGTGTGCTTCTGCTCGTCGGTGCCGTGGGCGTCCAGGGTGTTCATCGCACCATGGGACAGGCCCGGGTACATGCCCCACGACCAGTTGGCGGTACCGACCATCTCGCTCAGCACCAGGCCGAGCGACTCCGGCAGGCCCTGGCCGCCGTGGTTGACGTCATGGGCCAGGCTCGGCCAGCCACCTTCGACATACTGTTTGTAGGCTTCCTTGAAACCGGTCGGGGTCTTCACGCCCGACTCGCTCCAGGTGCAGCCTTCGGTATCACCCACACGGTTCAGCGGCGACAGCACCTGCTCACAGAACTTGGCGCCCTCTTCGAGGATGGCGTCGACCATGTCCGGAGTAGCGTCTTGGCAGCCAGGCAGGCTCTGATAGTGCGCTTCGTAGCCGAGCAGTTCGTCGCGAACGAAACGAATATCACGCAAGGGGGCCTTGTAATCAGGCATAGCGGTTAACCTCTGCGGTGGACTCTGAGTGTGTGGGTGACCGTCACGACGGTCGCTGCGGGGTCATTCCCGACTGCCTGAGCGACTATAGGCCGGCAAGCAATCAAACGCATGTTTGAAACATACGTTTACGCCCCACCCTTGTCAAGCACCTGCGCAGCACAGACTACGCCGCGGGCACGACAAAGTGCTTCGATCTCGATGAGGTGTCTTGCCGGCGATAGAGCCGCAGATCGGCGCCTGACCGGACATCCTGCGGCTGCGCCCGGCGCTGCTGCAGCACGCGGAAACTGGACGCGCCCCGGTCGGGCGCAGCGCTCTGCACGGGCGCGTCGTGGACAGCGCTGGAGGCGTGGAAGTGAGTGGGCGAGGCGGGAAGGAGCGGCAGCGGCGCGACTGCCAGCGAGCAAGACGCCATTGCGCCGCCGATCTGCATCAGCCTCTCCTTACCACTGGTCGGCTTTTGGACTGCGTTGCTGGGTCAAGCGGAGTCTGGGTGCAGCAGGGCAGCGCTCCGCCCTGGCGGACGGCCGCTCAGGCCTTGGTGTCGATCAGGGTGCCCAGCACTTCATCGGCGGTCTTCACCAGCCGTGCGCCGACCTGCGCCTCATGCTGGCCGACGCGCAAGGCCACCAGGCTTTCGCTCAGGTCGGCGGGAGCGTCGGCATGCGACTCGGGCGTTGCATCGACGCGGCTTTGTTCCGGCGCTGGCGCGGCAAGCGCAGCACCGGCGATCTCGGTCGCCGCCTGATCGATGCGCCGCTGGCCAGACTGAATGCTGCTGATGCCCGCGCTGAAGGTGCTGCCGGAGATTTCCATGAGTTAGCTCCCCTGGGGGAAAGACGCCGTAGACCTGCATTGAAGCAGAAAACATCCGGCCGACCTACTGGCATTTGGTAATGGCAAAAGGCCGCCTTATAACGCAACCCCGAGCCGGGCGAGGTCGAGATGCGCGGCCACGGCCGCCGGCAGCGGCTGGTCCAGGCGCGGCACCCGCCCCAGGCAGGGCGCCGGCAGGCGCTCGACCAGGGTCGCCAGGTTTTCCTCGAGGCGCGAGGTCTGCGGGTCGACCACGTTGGCCACCCAACCGGCCAGCGGCAAGCCGTCACGGGCGATCGCCTCGGCGGTCAGCACCGCCTGGTTGATGCACCCCAGGCGCACGCCCACCACCAGGATCACCGGCAGCTGCAGGCTGATCACCAGATCCGACAGGGACGCCTGGCCATCCAGCGGCACGCGCCAGCCCCCCGCCCCCTCGACCAGGGTGAAGTCGGCGCCCTTGTCCAGGATCCGCTGCACCGGCCCGCGCAAGGTCGCCACGTCCAGCACCGCGCCGACCTCGCGAGCAGCCAGGTGGGGGGCGATGGCCGGTTCGAATGGCAGCGGGTTGACCTCCTCGTAGCGCAGATCGAGGCTGCATTCCCCCAGCAGGGCCAGGGCATCCTCGTTGCGCAGCCCGTCCGGCGTGCGCACGCAGCCAGAGGCCACCGGCTTGGCCGCCGCGGTGCTGAGACCGGCGCACCGCGCCGCATGCAGCAGGCCGGCGGCGATGGTGGTCTTGCCGATCTCGGTATCGGTGCCGGTGACGAAGTAGGCGTAGCTCATGTCGATTGTTCCTTCCCGACCTGCCGCCTGGCGGCGGCGTTCATTTCAAGGCTGTTTCTGCAGCATACCGTAGACCACCTGGTAGGTGGCCGGCAGGCCCTGGGGCTGGCGAAAGCGCTCATAGGCCTCGACCAGCGCGAGGATGCGCGCGCGGCCGGTCAATCCGCCCGGGCGTCCCGGGTTGAGGTTGTGCGCGCCCAGCGCTTTCAACTCATGGGTGAGACTGCGCAGGTCGGCGTAGTGCAGCGCCTCGGCCCGGGTTTCCAGGGTCGATAGCAGCATGCCGCTGGCGGCGCACAACTGCTGGTAGTCGGCGAAGCGACGGAAGCGGTTGACGTGGACGAAGCCGTCCACCGCCTGCCAGCTGTCGCGCAGTTCCTGCAGGGTGCCCACGCACAGGCTGCTGAACGCCAGCACGCCGCCGGGGCGCAACACCCGCCGGGCCTCGTCCAGCACTGCGCGGAAGTCCGCACACCACTGCAGCGCCAGGCTGGAAAACAGCAGATCGCAGCACGCGTCGCGCAACGGCAGACGCTCGGCGTCACCGGCGATGAAGCGCTGCGCGCCCCCCAGTGGCCGGGCATGGCGCAGCATGCCTTCGGCGATATCCAGGGCGACGCCCTCGGCTGCCGGGAAGCGTTCGCCGAGGGCGCGACTGAAATGCCCGGTGCCGCAGCCCAGGTCGAGCCAGCGCTGCGGCTCGAGCCGCGCGGGCAGCCGCGCCAGCAACTGATTGCCGACGCTGCGCTGCAGTGCCGCGACGCTGTCGTAGCTGTCGGCGGCGCGGGAAAAGGATGCGGCGACCTGGCGCTTGTCGGGCAGGCCGCTGGTGGATTGGCTCAGGCGTTCACTCATCGCCGGCCTCGTGAAGGAAGGCCTGAATTGCCGCCGCCACTTCATGGGGTCGCTCGAGGACGAAGGCGTGACTGGCCGTGTCGATCAGACCGACCTCGACATCCGGCAACAACTCGAGCAGGGCCGCCGGCGCCTCGGCCGGCACCAGCGCATCGAGGCCGGCGAACAGGTGCAGCTGCGGGCCGACGAAGGCCTGCAGGGCGGCGCGGGTGTCCAGCGCCGCGAGCAGGTCGAGTCCACTCAGCAACCGCTGCGCGGACTCTTGCGGGGCGGCACCGAGAATCTGACGGGACAGCCCGCGGGCATCGCCTGCCCCTTGGGCGCAGAGCAGGGCGAAACGCTTCAGGGTCGCCGCCGCATCGCGGGCGCAGCCCTGGCGGAACGCGGCGAAGGTGTCCGCCGGCATCGCCGCGGGCCAGCCCGCCTCGGCGACGAAACACGGGTTGCTGGCCAGGCACAGCAGGCCGCTGCAGCGCTCGCCGCGCCGCGCCGCCAGTTCCGCCGCGAGCATGCCACCGAGGGACCAGCCGCCCAGCCAGGCATCCTCGGGCAAGTTGGCATCCAGCTCGTCGAGCCAGGCCTCGGCGTCGCCGCTATCCAGCCGTGGCAGCGGCTCGATCTGCACCCGCAGGCGCGGATCCAGGCCGCGCAGGGCCTCGGCCAGGGGCTCGAGGGGCGCCGTGCCCAGGCCCCAGCCGGGCAGCAGGATCAACCGGTCACGCATCACCGCGCTCCTCTTCCCCGCCAGCCAGTTGCGGCCAGCACTCGGCCAGCGCCTCGAGCAGCAGGTCCAGTTGCTCCACGCTGTGGTCCGCGGACAGGGTCACGCGCAGGCGCGCACTGCCGGCCGGCACGGTCGGCGGGCGGATCGCGGTGACCAGCAGGCCGCGCTCACGGAGCATCTGCGACAGGCGCAGGGCGCGGCCGCTGTCGCCGACCAGGATCGGTTGAATCGGCGTGGCGCTGTCCATCAGCTGCAGGCCGATGGCCGCGGCGCCGGCGCGAAAGCGCGCGACCAACAGGTTCAAGTGTTCGCGCCGCCAGTGCTCGCTGCGCAGCAACTCCAGGCTCTTCAGAGTGGCGCAGGCCAGGGCCGGTGGCTGGCTGGTGGTGTAGATGTAGGGACGGGCGAACTGCACCAGGGTCTCGATCAGTTCCTCACTGCCGGCGACGAAGGCGCCAGCGGTGCCGAAGGCCTTGCCCAGGGTGCCGACCAGCACCTGCACATCGTCCGCGCCCAGGCCGAAGTGCTCGACGATGCCGCCGCCGTTGGCGCCGAGCGGGCCGAAACCATGGGCATCATCGACCATCACCCAGGCCCCTTTGCGCCGCGCCTCGGCACAGAGGGCCGGCAGGTCGGCGAGGTCGCCGTCCATGCTGAACACGCCGTCGCTCACCACCAGGGTGTTGCCGGCGGCCTTGTCCAGGCGCGCGGCCAGGCTGGCGGCATCGTTGTGCAGGTAGCGCGAGAAACGCGCGCCACTGAGCAGGCCGGCGTCCAGCAAGGATGCGTGGTTGAGCCGATCCTCCAGCACCGTGTCGCCCTGGCCGAGCAGTGCGGTCACGGCGCCGAGGTTGGCCATGTAGCCGGTGGAGAACAGCAAGGCACGCGGGCGCCCGCAGAATTCGGCCAGCGCCTCCTCCAGCTCGTGGTGCGGCGTGCTGTGGCCGATCACCAGGTGCGAGGCGCCGCCACCGACGCCCCAGCGCCGGGCACCGGCCTGCCAGGCTTCGATCACCTGGGGATGATTGGCCAGGCCGAGGTAGTCGTTGGAACAGAAGGCCAGCAGCTCGCGGCCATCGACCCGCACCTGCGGGCCTTGCGGCGAATCCAGCAGGGGCCGCTGACGGTAGAGATTGGCCGCCCGGCGTTCGGCGAGGCGTGAGGCGAGATCGAAGCTCATGGCAAGACCCGGTGGATAACCGCAAGCGGGTTATCCACCCTGCAGAGGACTACGTAGGGTGGAGCGCGGCGCGCAGCTGGCGCGCCGTCCATCCACCGCGCGACTTCAGCTTGCGGCGTTGTAGAACAGCTTGGCGTCGCGCTGCTCGACCAACGCCTGCTCGATGGCCGCCTGGTGCACCTCGTCGCCGTGTTCCTCGCGTTCCTCGGGCTTGATGCCGAGGCGGGCGAACAGCTGCATGTCCTTGTCCGCCTGGGGGTTGGCGGTGGTCAGCAGCTTCTCGCCGTAGAAGATCGAGTTGGCACCGGCGAAGAAGGCCAGGGCCTGCATCTGCTCGTTCATCTGCTCACGGCCGGCGGACAGGCGCACGTGGGACTGCGGCATCATGATCCGCGCCACCGCGAGCATGCGGATGAAGTCGAAGGGGTCGACGTCCTGTTCGTCGGCCAGCGGCGTGCCCTGGACCTTGACCAGCATGTTGATCGGCACCGATTCCGGGTGCTCCGGCAGGTTGGCCAACTGGATCAGCAGGCCGGCGCGGTCGTCCAGCGACTCGCCCATGCCGAGGATGCCGCCCGAGCAGATCTTCATCCCCGACTCGCGCACATGGGCCAGGGTCTCCAGGCGCTCGGAATAGGTGCGGGTGGTGATGATGTTGCCGTAGAACTCCGGCGAGGTATCCAGGTTGTGGTTGTAGTAGTCGAGGCCGGCTTCGGCCAGGGCCTGGGTCTGCTCCTTGCTCAGCTTGCCCAGGGTCATGCAGGTTTCCAGGCCGAGGGCCTTGACCCCTTCGACCATCTTCAGCACGTAGGGCATGTCCTTGGCCGACGGATGTTTCCAGGCCGCGCCCATGCAGAAACGGGTGGAACCGATGGCCTTGGCCTCGGCCGCCGCCTCCAGCACCTTCTGCACCTCCATCAGCTTTTCCTTGTCCAGGCCGGTGTTGTAATGGCCGGACTGAGGGCAGTACTTGCAGTCTTCCGGGCAGGCGCCGGTCTTGATCGACAGCAGGGTCGAGACCTGCACGCGGTTGGCATCGAAGTGCGCGCGGTGCACGGTCTGGGCCTGGAACAGCAGGTCGTTGAAGGGTTGCTGGAAGAGCGCCTTGACCTCGGCGAGGGTCCAGTCGTGACGCAGTTCGGCGGCTGTAGTAGCGCTCATGATCGATTCCTTGTGGGCGGCAACGGCCTGCTAGAGTCAGCAGGCACGACACGGATGTCCGGCATATTTATGGAAGGCCCATGCGCTGTCAACCTGGCAACAGGCCATCGGTTTACCAATGGTTGAAAAACAAACAGACCTGCATGCTCTGCGATGAACCCGCGGACCTGAAACACGCCCTGTGCAGCGACTGCGAGGGCGAGCTGCCCTGGCTGGGCGAACACTGCCAGGTCTGCGCCCTGCCACTGCCCGGCGCCGGGCTGACCTGCGGCGAGTGCCTGCGCCGGCCGCCGGCGTTCGACCGGGTCACGGCGCCGTGGCGCTACGGCTTCCCGCTGGACAGCCTGATCAACCGCTTCAAGCACCAGGCCCAGTGGCCTCTGGGACGTCTGCTCGGCGAGCTTTTGTCACATCACCTGCGCCACGCCTTCGAGGAAGGGCTGCCACGCCCCGACCTGCTGCTCGCGGTGCCGCTGGCAGCTGCACGCCAGCGCCGGCGCGGCTTCAACCAAGCGCAGCTGCTCAGCCAGTGGCTCAGCCACAGCCTGCAACTGCCGCAGCAGCCGCACTGGCTGCTGCGCACCAGCGACACCCAGGCCCAGCAGCAACTGGATGCCGGCGCACGCCGGCGCAACCTGCGCCGGGCCTTCGCCCTGGCGCCCGCGAGCCGGGTGCAAGGCCTGCACCTGGCCCTGGTCGACGACGTGCTGACCACCGGCGCCACCGCCGAGAGCCTGGCGCGCCTGCTGAAGCGCGCCGGCGCGGCGCGGGTCGATGTCTACTGCCTGGCCCGCACGCCCAAGCCGGGCGAGCGCTGAACGCGCGCCGCCTCGCTGGGCGCAAGGGGGTACACTGTGCGATCAATGCCGCGGAGTCGCCCATGTCCCATCCCTTTGACGCCCTCACCCCCGACCTGGTCCTGGATGCCGTGGAAAGCCTCGGCTACCTCAGCGATGCGCGGATACTGGCGCTCAACAGCTACGAGAACCGCGTCTACCAGGTGGGCATCGAAGACCAGACGCCGCTGATCGCCAAGTTCTACCGGCCGCAACGCTGGAGCGATGCGGCGATCCGCGAGGAACACAACTTCAGCTTCGAGCTGGCCGAGTGCGAGGTGCCGGTGGTGGCGCCGCTGGCCCGCGATGGCGAAACCCTGTTCGAGCACGCCGGCTTCCGCTTCGCCCTGTTCCCCCGGCGCGGCGGCCGCGCCCCGGAGCCGGGCAATCTGGACCAGCTGTACCGCCTCGGCCAGCTGCTCGGCCGCCTGCACGCGGTCGGTTCGACCCGGCCGTTCAGTCACCGCGAGCACCTCGGCGTGGACAACTACGGCCACGCCTCGCTCGCCACCCTGCTGGACGGCGGCTTCATCCCGCGCAGCCTGCTGCCGGCCTATGAGTCGGTGGCGCGCGACCTGCTCAAGCGGCTCGACGGCCTGTTCGCCAGCACTCCGGTGCAAGCGATTCGCCTGCACGGCGACTGCCATCCCGGCAACCTGCTGTGCCGCGACGAGACCTTCCACATGGTCGACCTCGACGACTGCCGCATGGGCCCGGCGGTGCAGGACCTGTGGATGATGCTGGCAGGCCCGCGCCACGAGCGCCTCGGCCAGCTGTCCGAGCTGATGGACGGCTACCAAGAGTTCCACGACTTCAACCCTCGCGAGCTGCCCCTGATCGAAGGCCTGCGCGCTCTGCGCCTGATGCACTACAGCGCCTGGCTGGCGCGCCGCTGGGACGACCCGGCCTTCCCCCACAGTTTCCCCTGGTTCGGCACGGAACGTTACTGGGGCGAGCAGGTGCTGATGCTGCGTGAGCAGCTGGCGGCGCTGGACGAGGAGCCGCTCAAGCTGTTTTGAGCCCCCCGATCACGGACGAGCGAGGAACCTTCTGTGCATATAGTCGAACGCTGGTTTGGCGCCGGGTTTAACCAGTTTCACCCTCTGCTGCAGCTACTGCATCGCCAGGGTGGTCGGCTGTACGGTCAAGTCGACCTGCAATTAGGCAACGGTCTAGCCGGCCTTGTGGGCGCACGCCTGGTAGCCCGTCTCGGCATCCCGACGACGCAACCGCGGGTCGACTTTCAGGTCGAGATTCACTCAGATGCAGTAGCCCTGCACTGGAATCGCTGCTTCGCCGATACAGTTCAGCTCCGCTCGGCGTTTCAACCCAAAGGAAGTTGGCCGCACGGCTATTGGCTGGAAACAACTGGAGCGCTGACCCTGGCATTAGCGGTGGATGTTCGCGAGGGCGGCTGGTATTGGCAGCCGCTCAGGGCCTGGCTGCACGGCATCCCCATACCCTTATGGCTGCTCCCCCGAACCCAGGCCTATAAACGTATCGAAAACGGCCTGTATCACTTTTACGTCGGCTTCAGCCTCCCCCTGCTCGGCAAACTGTTCAGTTACAGCGGAGCGCTGCAGGCCGAGGCACCAGCAACCGGGCCGTACAGCTAAACAGCACTACAGTTGCGGCCAAGCCGTAAAGCCAGGCTTACACTAATTGCTCGGCAGGCAGCGCCGGCGAAGCTGAACGACCAGACAAGTGCCGGTGCGGACAACTAGAATCCCTGGCCTTTAGTTAGCAGCCTAAGCAAGGACTCCGCATGGCCACCGTCGACCCGCGCCGCGGGTATATTCTGGGCCTCACCGCCTACATCATCTGGGGCCTGTTCCCTCTCTACTTCAAAGCCATCCAGAATGTCCCGGCGCTGGAGATCATCGTCCACCGGGTGCTCTGGTCGGCACTGTTCGGCGCCGCCCTGCTGCTGGCCTGGAAGCACCCGGGCTGGCTGCGCGAATTGCGCGAGCACCCCAGGCGCCTCGCGGTACTGGCCGCCTGCGGCTCGCTGATTGCCTGCAACTGGCTGGTGTATGTGTGGGCGGTGAACAACGAACGCATGCTCGAGGCCAGCCTGGGCTACTACATCAACCCGCTGATCAATGTCCTGCTCGGCCTGCTGCTACTCGGCGAGCGCCTGCGCCGCCTGCAGTGGCTGGCCGTGGCCCTGGCCGCCCTGGGCGTGGCGCAACAGGTGTGGCAGCTGGGCAGCCTGCCCTGGGTATCACTGGTGCTGGCGCTGACCTTCGGTTTCTACGGCTTGATCCGCAAGCAGGCGCCTGTCGCCGCGTTGCCGGGCCTGGTGGTGGAAACCTGGATGCTGCTGCCGGTCGCCCTGGCCTGGCTGCTGCTGCACCCCGCCGCGATGAGCAGCCAGGCCCCCTTCTGGGGCACCAGCGAAGCCCTCTGGCTGATGGCCGCCGGGCCGATCACCCTGGTGCCGCTGGTCTGCTTCAACGCCGCCGCGCGTCATCTGCCCTATACCACCCTGGGCTTTCTGCAATACATCGCCCCGACCCTGGTGCTGCTGCTGGCGGTGCTGGTGTACGGCGAACACTTCGACCCGGCCAAGCTACTGGCCTTCGTCTGCATCTGGGCCGGCCTGGCGCTGTACAGCCTGGACGCCTGGCTGACCCTGCGGCGCCGCGGCCGGAGCTGATTGCCTGGCCAGCGCTTCGGCTGGACGGGACAATCCTCGCTGGCTCGCCGCCAGGCATCCATAGGCTGATGCCCGGCGGACAACTGGACAATAAACGAGCAGTTCGGCGCAGCCCGCGCCGGACCAGGCCTGCAGCCAGCCATCCCGACCTTATCCACAGAATGATCCCCGATCTCTGTGCACAAGCCTTTGAAATTGCTGGTTTTTTAATCAGATCTCGGCAGGCCGCGGGGCACTAGCGCGCGCACCGCCGCCCCCCAGGTTATCCACAGCCCTACGCACATCAGCCGTGGATATCCGCGCTCGACCGGCCCCTTAGTTCTCGGTGCGCAGGTTGAGCTCGACCATCAGGTCGTCGGCCAGGGCCTCCAGCTTGCCCTGCAGCACCTCCAGGGACAGCTCCAGCGGCACCGCCAGCAACGCCTCGGCGTGGAACAGCGGTTCGCTGCTCATGGGCGCCGGCATCACCTCGGTGACCAGGCTCTCCAGGTTGACTCCCTGGGCGGTGAGCAGGCTGGTGATGTCACGGACGATGCCAGGGCGGTCGTTGCCGACCAGGTCGAGGAGTATCGGCTTCCAGCTGCACACCGGCTCCGCGCCGCTGTCGGCCAGCAGCACGCGGATGCCCTGGGCGCCGAGGCCCTGCAGTTCCTCGACCAGCTCGGCGCGCGCCTCGGCCGGCACGGCGATGCGCAGTATCCCGGCGAATTGCCCGGCCATGCGCGACATGCGGCTCTCCAGCCAGTTGCCGCCGTGGTTGGCCACGCATTGGGCGACGCGCTCGACCAGCCCCGGCTGATCCTGGGCGATAACAGTAAGTACCAGGTGCTCCATGGAAAGCCTCTCATCGTTTCAGGTGTAGACAGCGCCGGCAGCGTCCGCGCCAGTGGCATCAAGGGGTGCGGCTAGACAGCTGCAGCCAGTAGGTAAAGAACACTTCATCACGCACATAACCGAGGCGCTCGTACAGCGCCTGGGCCTCCAGATTGCCCTTCCCCGTCTCCAGCTGCAATCCGCAGGCGCCGCTCGCTTCGGCATGCACCCGCGCGGCGTTCATCAGCGCGCTGCCGACACCGCGCCGGCGCGCCGCCGGTGCCACGTAGAGATCGCTCAACAGCCAGGCCGGTCGCAGTGCCAGGGACGCGAAGTAGGGATAGAGCTGCACGAAACCGAGGGCGCCGCCGGTCGCGTCTCGCCCGACCAGCAGGGTCGAGTCGCCGCGACTCAGGCGCTCGGCGAGAAAGGCGCGGACCGCGGACGGGGACCTGTCCACCTGATAGAAACGCAGATAGGCGGCGAAGAGCTCGACCAGCGCCTCGAGATCCTCTGTAGTGGCTGCGGCTACACGCATCGCTCGGCTCCCTCGGATGATCATCGCAGTATAGGCAGGCGCCGCTCGCACCGGCCGGGCGCCCCGAACAATAAGTCGTATACCGCTCAACTCGCTTTATGAAACAATAATTACAGAAATTTAATACAAAGCGCTCATGCCGTGACTGCAAAGCACTTTACGGTCGCAGAACGACGCGACCCCCGCTGATTTTCCGATAATCTTGATGTAGTATGCCGCGCCTCGGACTACAAGACGTAACCCCCGGGTTCCACGCGGCTATTAAGTAGAGCTGAAGAGCTGAGCAGAGTGAGGCAAGTGATGACTGAACGCGTTCAAGTCGGTGGCCTGCAGGTCGCCAAAGTGCTGTTCGACTTCGTTAACAACGAAGCCATCCCCGGGACCGGCATCACCGCCGACAAGTTCTGGAGCGGTGTCGAGGCCGTGATCAACGAACTGGCGCCGAAGAACCGCGCCCTGCTGGCCAAGCGCGACCAGCTGCAGGCGCAGATCGACGCCTGGCACCAGGCCCGCGCCGGCCAGGCCCACGATGCCGCGGCCTACAAGGCCTTCCTCGAGGAAATCGGCTACCTGCTGCCGCAGCCGGCCGACTTCAAGATCAGCACGCAGAACGTCGACGACGAGATCGCCCACCTGGCCGGCCCGCAGCTGGTGGTGCCGGTGATGAACGCGCGCTTCGCCCTGAACGCCTCCAACGCCCGTTGGGGCTCGCTGTACGACGCACTGTACGGCACCGACGTGATCGGCGAAGACGGTGGCGCCGAGAAGGGCAAGGGCTACAACAAGGTCCGCGGCGACAAGGTCATCGCCTTCGCCCGCGCCTTCCTCGACCAGGCCGCGCCCCTGGCGGCCGGCTCCCATGTCGACGCCACCGGCTATCGCATCGAGGGCGCCCGCCTGCTGGTCAGCCTCAAGGGCGGCAGCAACACCGGCCTGCGCGACGACGCCCAGCTGGTCGGCTTCCAGGGCGACGCCCATGCGCCGTTCGCCATCCTGCTCAAGCACAACGGCCTGCACTTCGAGATCCAGATCGACGCCAGCAGCCCGATTGGCAGCACCGACGCCGCCGGGGTCAAGGACGTGCTGATGGAAGCCGCCCTGACCACCATCATGGACTGCGAAGACTCGGTCGCCGCCGTCGATGCCGACGACAAGGTGGTGGTCTACCGCAACTGGCTGGGCCTGATGAAGGGCGACCTGGCCGAGCAGGTGTCCAAGGGTGGCCAGACCTTCACCCGCACCATGAACCCGGACCGCGTCTACACCCAGCCGGATGGCAGCGAGCTGACCTTGCACGGCCGCTCCCTGCTGTTCGTGCGCAACGTCGGCCACCTGATGACCATCGACGCCATCGTCGACAGCCAGGGTTTCGAGGTGCCGGAAGGCATGATGGACGGCCTGATCACCAGCCTGATCGCCATCCACAACCTCAACGGCAACACCAGCCGCCACAACACCCGCACCGGCAGCGTGTATATCGTCAAGCCGAAGATGCACGGCCCGGAGGAAGTCGCCTTCACCAACGAGCTGTTCGCCCGCGTCGAGGACGTCCTCGGCCTGCCGCGCAACACCCTCAAGGTCGGCATCATGGACGAGGAGCGCCGCACCACAGTCAACCTCAAGGCCTGCATCCAGGCCGCCAGCGAGCGCGTGGTGTTCATCAACACCGGCTTCCTCGACCGCACCGGTGACGAAATCCACACCTCCATGGAGGCCGGCGCCATGGTGCGCAAGGCGGCCATGAAGGCCGAGAAGTGGATCGGCGCCTACGAGAACAACAACGTCGACGTCGGCCTGGCCTGCGGCCTGCAGGGCCGCGCGCAGATCGGCAAGGGCATGTGGGCCATGCCCGACCTGATGGCCGGCATGCTCGAGCAGAAGGTCGCCCACCCGTTGTCCGGCGCCAACACCGCCTGGGTGCCCTCGCCGACCGCCGCCACCCTGCACGCCCTGCACTACCACCAGGTCGACGTGTTCGCCCGCCAGGCCGAACTGGCCCAGCGCACCCCGGCTTCGGTCGACGACATCCTGAGCATCCCGCTGGCCGCCGACACCAACTGGTCGGCCGAGGAAATCCAGAACGAACTGGACAACAATGCCCAGGGCATCCTCGGTTACGTGGTGCGCTGGGTCGACCAGGGCGTCGGCTGCTCCAAGGTGCCGGACATCAACGACGTCGGTCTGATGGAAGACCGCGCCACCCTGCGCATCTCCAGCCAGCTGCTGGCCAACTGGCTGCGCCACGGCATCGCCAGCGAGGAGCAGATCGTCGCCAGCCTCAAGCGCATGGCGCCGGTGGTCGACCGGCAGAACGCGGGCGACCCGCTGTACCGGCCGATGGCGCCCGACTTCGACAACAACATCGCCTTCCAGGCCGCCCTGGAACTGGTGGTCGAAGGCGCCAAGCAGCCCAATGGCTACACCGAGCCGGTGCTGCACCGTCGGCGCCGCGAGTTCAAGGCCAAGAACGGCCTGTAACCTGCAGCTGCTGCCATAAAGAACCGCCCTCCGGGGCGGTTTTTTTATGCTCTAGACTTACGTCCAATGTGCAGACGGCCGTCCGCGGACGACCATACCCCCTCAGTGAATCGTCGAGACCGGCCATGAGCAAAGCGGACGCCTTCGCCCAGGCGGGCAAGACCGCCGTCATGCAGAACATCCACGGCACCATGGAGTTTCTGCAGAAATTTCCGCCCTTCAATCAGATGGATACGGCCCACCTGGCCTACCTGGTGGAACACTGCCAGCTGCGTTTCTACGGCGAAGGCGAAACCATCATCAAGCCGGCCGATGGCCCCGTCGAGTTCTTCTACATCGTCAAGCAGGGCCGCGTGCACGGCGAACGCCCGCACTCGGCGCGGCGCGGCACCGAGACCACCTTCGAAATCACCAGCGGCGAGTGCTTTCCCCTGGCCGCGCTGATCGGCGAGCGCGCCACCCGCACCGAGCACCTGGCCGCCGAAGACACCTTCTGCCTGCTGCTGGGCAAGGCGGCGTTCATCAAGTTGTTCAACGTCTCCAACCCGCTGCGCGACTTCGCCCTGCGCGGGGTCAGCAGCCTGCTCGACCAGGTCAACCAGCAGGTGCAGCTGCGCGCGGTAGAGACCCTCGGTGCGCAATATTCGCTGGATACCCGCCTGGGCGAGCTGGCCATGCGCCAGCCGATCAGCTGCGCGCCGGATACGGCGCTGCGCGAGGCAGTCAAGCTGATGCACGAGCAGCACGTCGGCAGCATCGTCATCGTCGACCCGGCGCTCAAGCCCCTGGGCATCTTCACCCTGCGCGACCTGCGCCGGGTGATCGCCGACGGCGAGTCGCTGGAGCAGCCGATCGAGCGCCTGATGACCGCGCAACCCTTCCACCTGGCGCCGGATGCCAGCGCCTTCGACGCGGCGATCGCCATGACCGAGCGGCACATCGCCCATGTCTGCCTGGTCGAACACGAGCGCCTGTGCGGTGTGGTCTCCGAGCGCGACCTGTTCTCCCTGCAGCGGGTCGACCTGGTCCACCTGGCGCGCACCATCCGCCACGCCGGGCGGATCGAGACCCTCAGCGCGCTGCGCGAGGACATCCGCCAGCTGGTCGATCGCATGCTCGCCCACGGCGCCAGCTCGACCCAGATCACCCACATCATCACCCTGCTCAACGATCACACGGTGTGCCGGGTGATCGAACTGACCCTGGAGGACCTCGGCGATCCCGGCGTGCCCTTCACCTGGCTGTGCTTCGGCAGCGAAGGGCGGCGCGAGCAGACCCTGCACACCGACCAGGACAACGGCATCCTGTTCGAGGCCGCGGACAAGATCGAGGCCGCCGACATGCGCCGGCGCCTGCTGCCGCTGGCCGGCGAGATCAACCAGCGCCTGGCGCAGTGCGGCTTCACCCTGTGCAAGGGCAATATCATGGCCGGCAACCCCGAGCTGTGCCTGTCGCGCCAGGAGTGGGCGCGGCGCTTCGCCGGCTTCATCGACGAGGCCACCCCGGAGAACCTGCTGGCCTCGAGCATCTATTTCGACATGCGGGTGGTCTGGGGGCCGGACGAGGGCTGCGAGCGGGTCCGCGAGGAGCTGCTGCGGCGGATCGCCGAGAACAGCCTGTTCCAGCGCATGATGGCCGAGAACGCCCTGCGCCAGCGCCCGCCGGTCGGGCGTTTCCGCGATTTCGTGGTGGCCCGCAAGGGAGCCGAGAAGGACACCCTGGACCTCAAGGTGCAGGGCCTGACGCCCTTCGTCGACGGCGCCCGCCTGCTCGCCCTGGCCCACGGCATCGAG
This sequence comes from Pseudomonas sp. LPB0260, assembly GCF_013388395.1. Taxonomy (NCBI): domain Bacteria; kingdom Pseudomonadati; phylum Pseudomonadota; class Gammaproteobacteria; order Pseudomonadales; family Pseudomonadaceae; genus Pseudomonas; species Pseudomonas sp. LPB0260. The sequence goes on from NZ_CP058247.1 coordinate 4,066,758, forward strand.
ACCTGCAACACCCTGGAGCGCCTGCGCGAGCTGATCGCTAGGCAGGTCATCGATCCCCTCGACGGCGCCGCCTACGAGGAGGCCTACCACTTCATCCAGCAGACCCGCATGCAGCAGCACCAGCTGCAGGCCCGGGAGAACCAGGCGTACTCCAACCGCCTCGACCCGGACAGCCTCAACCACCTGGACCGGCGCATCCTGCGCGAGTCCTTCCGCCAGGCCAAGCGCCTGCAGAGCAGCCTGGCACTGCGTTATCAGCTATGAGTCAGTTCACCTGGCTGACCGGCCGCGGGCCGGCCCTGCTCGAGACTCAGCTGGATCGCCGCGCGCGCCTCGCGGCCCCGGCGCCGCTGGATGAGCGAGCGCTGAACGAACAGCGCCTGGTGGTGCTCGACCTGGAAACCAGTGGCCTTGATCTGCGCCGCGATCAGGTGCTGTCGATCGGCGCGGTGGTGATCGAGGGCGGCGCCATCGACCTGGGCCAGCAGTTCGAGCGCACCCTGCGCTGCCCGGATCGGCAGCTGGGCGCCAGCGTGCTGATCCATGGCCTGGCCCCCAGCACCATCGCCGCCGGCAGCGAGCGCGCCGAGGCGCTGCTGGACTTCATGGAGTTTCTCGGCGACAGCCCGCTGCTGGCGTTTCATGCCGGCTTCGACCGGCGCATGCTCGGCCGCGCCCTCAAGCAGACCCTCGGCCACCGCCTGCGCCACCGCTTCTTCGACCTCGCCGAGCTGGCGCCGCTGCTCTGCCCGCAGGCGCACATCGCCCGCGGCGGCCTCGACGACTGGGCCCGGCACTTCGGCCTGCAGGCGCAACAGCGCCACCACGCCAGCGCCGACGCCCTGGTCACCGCCGAGCTGGCGCTGATCCTCTTCAGCCGCGCGCGCCGCCAGCAGCTGGACAGCCTGCAGGCCCTCGAGCAGCGCCTGCATGGCTGGCGCCGACGCCAGCGCGCGCAGGCGTTCTGAGGCATCGTCCGCCGCCAGTGCCCACACCCGATCCCCCAGCGCGCCGCGCTCAATATATTTCGCAATATCTGGCCTGACGACCCCCTACTGGCGATTATTAAGATAACTAAATATCAATTAAAACAATAATTTACGCTATGAAACAGGCGACACCCTATTAATCGCCTGTAAATTGACACCCTGACACCAGCCAGCTTTATTTATACGGCGAGCACGTGTTAGTTGTCCCCACGCGCCATGCTGGAGGGGCCGCTGCGCAGTTCCGTTCCACAGCCATTCTCCAACGACCCACTCGCCCAATGTCCCGCCGCTTCGGTAACCGGGATACAGAGGCTCTGTTCATGAAAGAGAATGGCAGGCGACCGACTCCGACTCGCTCGGAAGCAACCCCAGAGAACTCGGCCAGGCGCTCGTTCCTCACACTGTCCGCGGCGGCGGTGGCGAGTCCGCTGCTGTTGCGCGGCCAAGTGGGCGATGCCGCCGAGTGGGTGACCACGCCCCAACCGGTGTTCCCGCCCAGCCCGCCGACCCGGCCCTGGCAGGAAGAACTGCCCAGGGCGATAGTCCCGGTAGGGCCGTCCGAGGCCCTGGTCCCGGCCGCCGAGGCACAGCCGAAATTCGACCACAAGGAGGCCGGTCGCGAGCCGCACCAGCGCTTCGACGAGATAGTCGCCGCCCTCGGCGCCCCGACCCTCTATGAACTGACCGCCAGGGAGATTCCCTGGAGCTTTCACCCGGATCTGCCCCCCCAGACCGCCTGGACCTACGTCAGCGCAGGCCGCGAGGCAACCCTGCCGTCCACCATCCTGGCCCGCTACGGCAAGCCGGTGGTCTGCCGCTTCCACAACGATCTACCCAAGGATCATGTGGGTTTCGGCAGCCCGGAGATCTCCACCCACCTGCACAACCTGCACATGTCCTCCGGCTGCGACGGCTACCCCAGCGACTACTACCGCAAGGACAAGGCCGGGCCGACGCTGAAGAACATCGGCCCCAACGGCGGCAAAGGCACCTTCAAGGACCACTTCTACCCCAATGTCTACGCCGGCTACGACGAATCCAGGGCGCAAGACCCGCAGAGCATCGGCGATCCGCGCGAGGCCCTGGGAACCCTGTGGTTCCACGACCACACCGAGGACTTCACCGCGCCGAACGTCTACCGTGGCCTGGCGGGGTTCTACCTGTTGTTCGACCCTCTCGACTCGGGCAATGAGAACGATCCCAGCCCGACGGCCCTGCACCTGCCGAGTCATCCCTACGACTACCCCCTGGCCTTCGGCGACAAGCGCTTCGACCCGCAGGGCTACCTGTTCTGGGATGAGTTTCATGTCGAGGGGGTGCTCGGCGACAAGGTCACGGTCAACGGCAAGATCGAGCCGGTATTGCGCGTGGATGCGCGCAAGTACCGCCTGCGCCTGCTCAACAGCGGCCCCAGCCGCTTCTACGAGTTCTACCTGGTCGACGGCAGGGACCGCGAGCAATCCTTCAGCTATATCGCCAACGACGGCAACCTGCTGCCGGCGCCGCTGCTCAACCAGCGCAAGGTGCGTATCGCCGTGGCCGAGCGCGCCGACATCGTGGTGGACTTCTCCCGCTACCCGATCGGCACCGAGCTGTACCTGGTCAACCGCCTGCGCCAGGACAGCACGCGCAAGCCCAAGGACATCAGGAAGCCGGGCGACCGGGTGCTGAAGTTCATCGTCGACCGCTATCCAGCGCAACAGGACCTCAGCCAGGTGCCCGCGGCCCTGCGCGAGCTGCGCCCGCTGCCACCGGCCGAGGACCTCGCCACGCTGAAGGTGCGGCGCTGGGAGTTCGACCGCAAGAACGGCCTGTGGATGGTCAACGGCCGGCTGTTCGACCGGGACAACCCCAGGGCCCGGATCGCCAAGGGCAGCGCGGAGATCTGGGAGCTGGTGGGCAAGTCCGGTGGCTGGTCCCACCCGATCCACCTGCACCTGGAGGAAGGCCGCATCCTCAGCAAGAGCGTCGATGGCGTCGAGGTGCCGATCCCGCCCCATGAGCGCGGGCGCAAGGACGTCTTCGAGCTGCACCAGACCATGACCATCAAGGTGCTGGTGCGCTTTCGCGACTTTACCGGCAAGTACGTCATGCACTGCCACAACGTGATCCATGAGGACCACGCGATGATGGTGCGCTGGGATGTCGAGAGCAAGGACGCCTGACCCCCCACCGCTCAGCCAGGAGGTGAACGGCAGATGAACACACGCAGAGAGTTATTGCTGGGCCTGGGCGCCCTGGGTGTCGCCGCGCTCGGCTGGCACGTCGGCGCCCGGGGCGGCGACCGGCGTATCCCCAATACCCGGTTGCAGACCCACGAAGGCCGAACGGTGCGTTTCTACGACGACCTGGTGCGCGACAAGCTGGTGGTCATCAACATGATGTACGCGGCCTGCACCGGCATCTGCCCCACGGCCACCGCCAACCTGCGTCAGGTGTACAGGCTGCTGGGCGCGCGCGCCGGCCGCGAGGTTTTTCTCTATTCGCTGAGCCTGCAACCGCAGCTGGACAGCCCGCAGGTGCTCGGGGAATACGCCAGGCAGCAGCGCATCGGCCCCGGCTGGCTATTCCTCACCGGCGCCCCCGAGGAGATGGAGCAGCTGCGCTACAGCCTCGGTTTCTATGACCCCGACCCGGCACTCGACGCCGACAAGAACAGCCACACCGGCATGCTGCGCATCGGCAACGAGCGCTACCGGCGCTGGACCATGGCCCCTGCCCTGGCCACGCCCCGGCAGATCATGGGCACCATCGAGCACGTCGACATCTGACCGCGCCACGGCACGGGCCTCCTGGGCAAGCCGGACACTGCAGCCCGTTGCCCACAGAAGCGGTGGATAGCGCTGTGGATAAGCTGTACGAACAGGCGCCCGGCCCAGGCGCCGCAACGGCTCCCGGGCCTTGGCTATTTATTGAGCCATTTCAACAAGATAGGTAGGCAGTTAGACACAGTATCTGTGCATCGGCCTGTGGATAAGCTGTGCCCCGAGCGCCACGATCCAGCAGCCACGGGGCATTGCCAGTGCTGGCTGTTTTTTGTCCAGCATCGGCCACCAGCTGGGCGCGCCGCGCGGAAACGACAACGCCCCGTTTCCGGGGCGCTGGTTAGGACGCGCTAGCTAGCGCTTAGTGGTCGATGGCGGCTCCGGCACCACGGGGGATGCGGATGTCCTCGATGATGTGCTGGATATGATCCGGCGGCGCGGCGGTAACCTTGGAAACCACCAGCGATACCGCGAAGTTGAACAGCATGCCCAGGGTACCGATGCCCTCAGGGGAGATACCGAACCACCACTCGTTCGGGCCCGCGGTCGGGTTGATGAACTTGTAGTAGACGATATAGCTAAAGGTGAAGGCCAGGCCCACCACCATGCCGGCGATCGCCCCTTCCTTGTTCATCTTCTTGGAGAAGATGCCCATGACGATGGCCGGGAAGAACGAGGCCGCCGCCAGGCCGAAGGCGAACGCCACCACCTGGGCCACGAAGGCCGGCGGGTAGATGCCGAACAGGCCGGCCACCACCACCGCCACACCGGCGGCGATACGCGCGGCGAGCAGTTCACCCTTTTCGCTGATGTTGGGCTTGATCGCGCTCTTGAGCAGGTCGTGGGAGATCGAGGTGGAAATCACCAGCAGCAGGCCGGCCGCAGTCGACAGCGCCGCCGCCAGACCACCGGCAGCGATCAGGGCGATCACCCAGCCCGGCAGGTTGGCGATTTCCGGGTTGGCCAGAACCATGATGTCGCGGTCCACATAGAGCTCGGTGGTGGCGTCGGTCGGGGCGTTGGTCACCAGGCGCTGGCCATGCTCGCCGCGTTCCTCGGCGAAGGTCGGGTTGCCGACGAAGGGCGCGCCAGGGCCGTACTGGATCTTGCCGTCGCCGTTCTTGTCCAGCCAGGCGATCAGACCGGACTTCTCCCAGTTGCTGATCCACTGCGGCGCTTCCTCGTAGCTGATCCCGGGGATGGTGGTCAGCAGGTTGGTGCGGGCGAACGCGGCCACGGCCGGCGCGGTGGTGTAGAGGATGGCGATGAACAGCAGCGCATAACCGGCGGACTGACGGGCCGCGCGCACGGTCGGGGTGGTGAAGAAGCGCACGATCACGTGGGGCAGGCCGGCGGTACCGACCATCAGCGCCATGGTGATGAAGAACACGTCGATGGTCGACTTGCTGCCGTCGGTGTAGGTGCCGAAGCCCAGTTCGGTGCCCAGGCCGTTGAGGCGTTCGAGCACCGACTGGCCGGTGCCGGTGACCTCGCTGCCGAAGCCCAGCTGCGGGATCGGGTTGCCGGTGATCAGCATGGAGATGTAAATCGCCGGCACCATGTAGGCGAAGATCATCACGCAGTACTGCGCCACCTGGGTGTAGGTGATGCCCTTCATGCCGCCGAGCACCGAGTAGAAGAACACGATCGCCATGCCGATCATCACGCCGGTGTTGATGTCCACTTCCAGGTAGCGGGAGAAGACGATACCGACGCCGCGCATCTGCCCGGCCACGTAGGTGAAGGAGATGAAGATCACGCACACCACCGCCACCAGGCGGGCGGTCTGCGAGTAGTAGCGCTCGCCGATGAAGTCCGGCACGGTGAACTTGCCGAACTTGCGCAGGTAGGGCGCCAGGCACATGGCCAGGAGCACGTAGCCGCCGGTCCAGCCCATCAGGTAGACGCTGCCGTCGAGGCCGACGAAGGAGATGATCCCCGCCATGGAGATGAACGACGCCGCACTCATCCAGTCGGCGCCGGTGGCCATGCCGTTGAGCACCGGGTGCACGCCCTTGCTGGCGACGTAGTACTCGCTGGTGGAACCGGCACGGGTCCACAGCGCGATGCCGATATAGAGCGCGAAGGTCGCGCCGACGAACAGGTAGATCAGGGTTTGGGTATCCATGCTCGGCGCCTTTAGTCTTCGTGGACGTCGTGTTTGCGGTCGTACTGATTCATCTTCCACACGTAGAAGAAGATCATCACCACGAACACGTAGATGGAACCCTGCTGGGCGAACCAGAAGCCCAGGGGGAAGCCGAAGAACTGGATGGCGTTGAGCTGTTCGACGAACAGGATCCCGCAGCCGAACGACACCGTGAACCAGATGGCCAGCAGTATCAACATCAGCCGCAGGTTGTCTTTCCAATAGGCTTTGGCAGCCTCTTCTTTGCTAGCGGACATGAGGTGCTCCTCAAGGGTTTTTGTTGTTTTACGCATTCAACATAGCAGTCCCCGCGATGACCCATAACGCGACTTTGGTCGAAGGCCATACCAGCGCTCGCTGCACCGGTCACGCCTGCGCCCGGCGCGCCGCCACGGCGCCAAGCCGGGCGCAGCCCAAGCTGTGCCGCCGCCGCCCAGGCTGCTAGGCTGGGCCGGCTAGCGAATCGAGGAGCGCCTATGGCCACGCCCAGCATGACCCTGTTCCACTCCCCCGCCTCGCCCTTCGTGCGCAAGGTCCTGGTGCTGCTGCACGAGACCGGCCAGCGCGAACGGGTGCAACTGGAGGAGGTGCAGCTGACCCCGGTCAGCCCCAGCGCGACGCTCAACGCGCACAACCCGGCCGGCAAGATTCCCGCCCTGCGCCTGGCCGACGGCAACGTGCTGTACGACAGCCGGGTGATCCTCGAGTACCTCGACCAACAGCACGTCGGCGAGCCGCTGATCCCGCCGTGCGGTGCCGCGCGCTGGCGCCGCCTGACCCAGGCGGCGCTGGCCGATGCCATCCTCGATGCCGCCGTGGGCATGCGCTACGAGAGTTTCCTGCGCCCGGAAGACAAGCGCTGGCCGCAATGGCTCGCGGCCCAGGCCGAGAAGATCGAGCGTTCCCTGCAGCAGTTCGAGGAACAGGCCATCGCCGAGCTGAGCAGCCGCTTCGACATCGCCGCCATCACCCTGGCCTGCGCCCTCGGCTACCTGGACTTCCGCCAGCCCGAGCTGGACTGGCGCCAGCGCTTTCCGCAGCTGGCCGCCTGGTTCGCCGAGGTCAGCCAGCGCCCCTCGATGCAGGCGAGCGAGCCGCCGCGCTAGCTGCGGCCTCCCCCGTGGCGCCGCGCGACTGCCGGCGCGGCGCCATTACGCCCCCACTCCTTCCCCGCCCTACGCCCCGGACAATTAGCGCCCAGAGGATGTGGCGCGCCGCGCGCGCGCCCAGTATCGACTGCGTCACGGTGACCCCACCTCGCTCAAGGACGCAGCCATGCCCCCTCTCCGACTGCCACGACGCCTGTTCTGCCTGCTGCTCAGCGGCTTATCGCTGATCGCCAGCGCCGCCGCCGAACCGCTCGAGCCCGGCCCCGCAGAAGCCCTGCTCTACTATCAACGCCCGGCCGGCGACTACGCCGGATGGGGCCTGCACCTGTGGAACACCGGGCAATGCAATGGCACGGCCGAGCCGACCAGCTGGGAGCAGCCGTTGCTGCCCGCCGGGGTGGATGGGCAATACGGCGCCTGGTACCGCATCGCCCTCAGCGGCGCGGACGCGTGCCTCAACCTGATCATGCACAAGGGCAACGACAAGGACCTGGGTGGTGGCGACCTGCAGTGGCGCTTTGCCGAACTGGGCCGGCGGGTGTTCAGCGTCAGCGGCCAGGCGCAGTTGTCCGCCACGCCAATCGCCGCGCCGGCCCTGAGCCTGGATGGCGCCCGCGGCCACTGGCTGGACGCCCGCAGCCTGGTGCTGGTCGGTGGCGGCGAGGTGGCGCGCGTGGAGCTGCGCTATGCCCCGGACGCCGACCTGCAGATCGATGCCGAGCAGCGGCGCGTCCGCGGCGGCGAGGTGATCGCCCTGCGCCCCGGCAGCCTCAGCGAACGCCTCAAGCGTCGCTTTCCGCACCTGGCCGGGCAGCCGGCCTACCGCATCGACGCCGACCGGCGCACCCTGCGCCGCGCGCTGAAGAGCCAGCTATGGCTGCTCAGCTACGATGCCGAGGAGCGCCTCAGCGGCGTTACCCAGGTGCAGACCCCGGGCGTGCTGGATGACCTTTACGCCTACTCGGGCCGCCTCGGCGCCGAAGTGCGCGCCGACGGGGTGCGCTTCCGTCTGTGGGCGCCGACCGCGCAGTGGGTGCGCCTGCACCTGTTCGACCAGCACAAGCGGCCGCTGCCGGGCAGCCCGGTGAGCCTGCGCGAGCACCGTGGCGTGTGGCGCCATGACGGTCCGAAGTCCCTCGATCGCCGCTACTACCAGTACGAAGTCCGGGTCTACCACCCGAGCAGCGGCCGGCTGGAAACCACCCTGACCAGTGACCCCTACGCCCTCAGCCTGTCGCGCAACAGCCGCTATGCCCAGGTGGTCGACCTGGACGCCGCCGACCTCAAGCCGGCCGGCTGGGACAGCCTGCGTCGCCCGCGGCCGCGCAAGCCCGAGGCCAGCGTGATCTACGAGACCCATGTACGCGACTTCAGCGCCAGCGACCACAGCCTGCCCGCCGCCCAGCGCGGCACCTACGCCGCGTTCGCCCAGCCGCACAGCCAGGGCATGCAGCACCTGCGCGAGCTCAAGGACGCCGGCCTCACCCATGTGCAACTGCTGCCGGCGTTCGACCTCGCCACCGTCGACGAAGACCCCGCGCAGCGGGTCGACCTGGATGACCCCTTCGCCCGACTCTGCGAACGCTCGCCCCGCGCCCGCCAGCAGTACGCCGCCTACTGCGCCGCCGGCAGCGTGCGCGAGGTGCTGCAGCGCTTCGACCCGGCGGGCAGCGAGGCCCAGGCGCTGTATGGCCTGCTGCGCGACCTGGATTCGTTCAACTGGGGCTATGACCCGCTGCATTACAGCGTCCCGGAAGGCAGCTACGCCAGCGACGCCGAAGGCGTGCAGCGCATCATCGAGTTCCGCCGCATGGTCCAGGCCCTCACCGAGCTGGGGCTGAACACGGTGCTGGATGTGGTCTACAACCACACCCATGCCTCGGGCCTGGACGCCCACTCGGTGCTCGACAAGCTGGTGCCCGGCTACTACCACCGGCGCGACCCGCAGACCGGCGCGGTGGAGCGCTCGACCTGCTGCGCCAACACCGCCAGCGAGCACCGCATGATGGAAAAGCTGATGATCGACTCGCTGCGCCTGTGGGCACGCGACTACAAGATCGCCGGCTTCCGCTTCGACCTGATGGGCCACCATATGCGCCGCAATATCCTCGCCGCGCGCGAGGCGGTGCGGCGCGTCGATCCCGACACCTATTTCTACGGCGAAGGCTGGAACTTCGGCGAGGTGGCCAACGACGCCCGTGGCATCAACGCCAGCCAACTGAACATGGCCGGCAGCGGCGTCGGCACCTTCAACGACCGCCTGCGCGATGCGGTGCGTGGCGGTGGCCCGTTCGACGGCGGCGACAGCCTGCGGCGCAACCAGGGCTTCGCCAATGGCCTCTACGTGCTACCCAACGAGCTGAACAGCGGCGCCGGCGACGAGCGCGAGCAGCTGCTGCGGCGCATGGACTGGATCCGTGTCGGCGTCGCCGGCGGCCTGCGCAGCTACGTCGTACCGAGCGCCGACGGCAGCCTCAGGCGCGGCGCCGATATCGACTACAACGGCCAGCCGGCCGGCTACACGGACGACCCGCAGGAAAGCATCAACTACGTGTCCAAGCACGATAACCAGACCCTGTGGGACAACAACCAGTACAAGCTCGCCGCCAGCCTCGGCGCCACCCAGCGCGTGCGCCTGCAGCTGCTCGGCCTGGCCGTGCCGCTGTTCAGCCAGGGCGTGCCCTTCCTGCACATGGGCGGCGAGCTGCTGCGCTCGAAATCCATGGAGCGCGACAGCTACGACTCCGGCGACTGGTTCAATGCGGTGGACTTCGGCTATCAGCACAACAACTGGAACAAGGGCCTGCCGCGCCAGGACAAGGACGGCGACAACTGGCCGCTGATCCGCCAGATCATCGCCGACCCCAACGCCCAGCCCAGTGCGGCGCACATCCTCGCGGCCAAGCGGCAGTTCCTCGAGCTGCTGCGAATCCGCTCGGGCAGCCCGCTGTTCCAACTCGGCAGTGGCGAAGCCGTGCGCAAGCGCCTGGCCTTCCACAACACCGGCCCGGCTCAGCTGGCCGGGGTGCTGGCCTTCAGCCTCGACGACAGCCGCGCCGCCGGTGCCGACCTCGACCCGCAGGTTGACGCGCTGATGGTGATACTCAATGCCAGCGGCGAAACCATCAGCCTGCCAGGCGCGCTGCCGGGTTACCGCTTGCACCCGCTGCTGGCGGCCTCGTCCGACCCGCTCAACCGTAGCGCCCGGGTTGAGGCCGGACAGTTCCAGGTTCCGGCGCTGACCGCCGCGGTGTTCGTCCTGCCGCAAGGACGCGACCGGCGGCGCTGAGGCCCTGCCGAGGCAGACGACGCGGCGGCGGCGCCCGCTCAGTAGCCGGGATACCAGAGCTCCCGGCGCTGCAGCGGGGTCGCGGCGGGCAGGATCGGGTTGTCCAGCGGGTAGACCTGGCGCTGATCCAGCCTGGCCTTGCTCAGCAACTCGGCGTGATAGTCCATGAACAGGCGATCGAAACTGCCATCGGCCATGGCCAGGTTGAGCCACTGCTCGATCCTGTCCGCCAGGGCCTGGTTATTCGGCGCGACGAAGTAGTAGAACGCGGTGGGGTAATGCAGCAGCTTGGTCTGTTCGAGGGCGATGCCTTTGTCGCCGTGGCTGTCGAGCTCGCCCCACACCTCGACGATGGAGCGGGGAAACAGCTCGGCGCGCCGGCGCAACAGCATGTCGAAAATGGCCTGGTAGCTTGGCGTGCCCAGGACGGTGAAGCCGTTCATCTGCAGGATCCGGGTATCCGGCCAGTCATGGCCCTGCACCATGATGTGCGCCCGCAGTTGCGCCAGCGTCATGGGTTTTTCGAACAACGCGGCGTCCTGCCGGTTGATCAGGAATACCCGCCAACCGATCAGCCCCTTGTAGATGGGGATGCGCACCGGCAGCAGGTCGCGCTCGCGCTGCTCCGAGGTCATGCTCCACACCACATCCACGCCCCGGGCGGCTTTCAGTTGATGCAGCGCGCGGCCCTGATTCATGACCTGCGCGGTTGGCAGCAGGCGAAACGGCTGGCCGGACTTGGCAAGCGCCAGCTCGAGCAGTTTCAGCGGGTATTCGGTGCGTTTGTCGAATGCCGTCTCGGGCATGGGATAACGCACGACCTCCTGCTCCGCCCATAGCCAGGGCGAACCGATCAGGCTCAGCACCATCAGGCAACACTGCAGCGTGCGGACTCCCATGGCCACCTCCGGCGCCATCCCCCGCACAGCATAGATCAGCAGCCGGATCCTGCCCCCGCGCCTGGCCTCAGTGCGCGGCCCCGCGCGGGCCGGCGGGCGGCGCCTGGCCCGGCAGCCGAGACGGCGCCGGTCGAGGAAACAGGCGGGCGATACGCCGCGCCAGCAGGTGCCCCGCGCGCGCCTCCTCGCGCAGGCCGACATGCCCGCTCATCGCCGATACCACAGGCGAAAGAACCCCAGGGCCAGCAGCAGGGCGCACTGGCCCAGGGCACTGCACAGGGCGAGGAAGGACGCCAGCGACTGGTTATGGCCGGCATCGGCCACCCCGGTCAGGTCGTTCCAGAAGGCCTCCGGCAGCGCCCACAGGGCCAGCTGGGCCAACGGCTTGCCGGTCAGCAGCAGGCCATCGATCAGGCCGAACTGACCGAGGAACATCAGGCCGAGCAACAACAGCAGCGCGACCAGCAGGCCCAGGGCGAAGCAGGCGGAAAATTGCAGTACGACACGCATGGCGATTCACTCCAGCAAGGGCGCGACCAGGGCCGCGCCCGGCACCTCAGGCCTGGTTGAGCGGACTGCTGCCGACGTTGCGACCCACGCCGTACCAGTCCAGCTTGCGGGTCAGCACCATCACCCCGCCGAGTACGCCGAACACCAGCAGCGAGCCCATCAGCAGGGCATAGTCCTCGCTGCTGAGCAGCCCGTAGAGCAGGGCATACAGCGCCGCCAGCAGCGCGCCGAAACCTATCCCGCGTAGGCGGCTTTGCAGGACATGGCTGACGTAGAAGGCGTTCAGTGCCACGCAGGCCAGCGCCGACAGCCCATAGGCCAAGGCGAAGCCCAGGTGCTCGGACAGCGACAGCAGCAGCAGGTAGAACAGCGCCAGGGACAGGCCGACCAGGGCGTACTGCACCGGATGCACGGCCAGGCGCTTGAGCACCTCGCACAGGAAGAACATCGCGAAGGTCAGGGCGATGAACAGCAGCGCGTACTTGATCGCCCGGTCGGTCTTCAGGTACTGGTCCACCGGATCGACGAAGCTGACCCCGAAACTGCGCCCGGACAGCGCCTGGCAGTCGCCCTTGCGCACGCAGTCCTGCAGGCCCTGCTCCAGATTGGTGGCGAAGAAGCTGGTCTGCCACTGCGCCTGGAACCCGTCGGCGCTTACCTCGCGCCGGCTCGGCAGGTACTCGCCGACGAAGCTCGGATGGGGCCAGTCGGCACGCAGCTCGACCCGGCTGTCGCGGCCCACCGGGGTGATGTCCAGCTGCTCGGTGCCCTGCAGCTTGAGGTCGAAGGCGAACTCCAGCTGCTGGCCGCCCTGGCTGTCCAGGGCCGGCAGGGGCGCGTGCACGCCGGGGCCGAAGCGCTCGTCGCCGCTGCCCGGCGCGAAGCTCAGGCGCTGGCCATTGAGGCGCAGCTGCAGGTCGTTGCCGATGCCACGCACATCGCTGATGCCCACCGCGAGAAACGGCTGCGCGAAACTGTACAGGCCCAGGTCGTCGCCCAGCCCCAGGCGCGCCGGCAGCTTGAAGGCGCCGCTGATGCGGTTGTCGCTGCGGTACAACAGCGCCTCGTAGATGCCCCGCGCACGCCGCTCGGTGGTCACCTCGCCGTTGAGCACGAAGCGCTCCGGCAGGAAGTACAGACGCCCGCGGGACTGCTGCTGCTCCTGATAGCGCTCCCCGCTCTGCTTGTGGGTTTTCCACTCCAGCCAGGTCTTGGTATAGGGCAGCACCAGGATCGGCCCGCTGATCCGCTGGCGGTAGCTGGAGCTGCGGGCGATGTCCTGCAGCACGCCGGCGCGCTGGTATTGGCGATCGCCGACCAGGCCATCGATCATCGACAGGGGGATCAGCAACAACAGGATCAGCAGGGCAATGGTGCCCAGTTTGAAAGCCAGGATTCGGTTCATGGCGCAGCGCTCCGCAGTGACTAAGGTAGGCGGAGTCTGGCCAGGCCATGGGGTGGTTTTATGCAGGCACGGTGGAGATTGCGTGGAGATTGTGCGTGCGCCGGGTTACGCGCCCAGGCGCTATTCGCCGCGGATGTACTGCTCCAGCTGCTGGATCAGGCGGGCCTGCTCGGCGATGGTTTCCTTGACCAGGTCGCCGATCGACAGCAGGCCGATCAGCTCGCCCTCGGCCATCACCGGCAGGTGGCGCAGGTGGCGGTCGGTCATCAGCTGCATGCACTCCTGGGCCGTCTGGCTCGGGCCGACGGTGATCACCTCGGCAGTCATGATCTCGCTGACCTGGGCGGAGAAGGCCGAGCGCTCGAGCAGGGCCACCTTGCGCGCGTAATCGCGCTCGCTGACGATGCCCGCCAGGCGCCCGTTGTGCAGCACCACCAGGGCGCCGATGCCCTTCTCGGCCATCAGCTTGATGGCGTCGAGCACCGTTGTAGTGGGGCTGACGCTATGGACCGCGGCGGACTGCTTGCTGCGAAGAATCTCGGCGACTGTTTTCATACGTGGCTTCCCGGGGCTGTGGAGGGGCGCGCCACGAGGCATGGGCCGCGGTGCGCCGCCTTCAATGATAGCCAATGCAGTGGGCCCTCGAGGTCCTGTTCGCCCGCGCAGAAACTCGGTAGTCTGCCCCCGCCAACGCGCGGGCGGCACGGCGCACAGGCGGCGTTGCCCGCAACCGCCGCAGCCGGGCCATACTTGCAGCGGCGCATGCCGCCCCGCGCCGCTCAGTCGGCACCGACCGCCCCCGGTCTCGGGGCACGAACCTTCTTATGTTTCTAGCGCGAACCTGGGCCTTATGAAGTCGACCGAACCTGACGCTCGCCACAGCAAAGACAGCCGCAGCGACAGCGAACAGATCATCCAGGCGCTGGAGAGCGGCAAGAACAAGCGCGTGCGCAAGCTGCTGGGGCGCATGCACCCGGCCAAGGTCGCCGCCATGCTCGAGTTGCTCGAGGACGAGCCGCGCCTGGCCCTGTGGCAGCAGATCGACCCGGCGCGCGAAGGGCGGGTGCTGCCGCACCTGAGCATCAAGCTGCGCCGGCAGCTGGCCGGGGAGTCGGCCGATGCGCAGCAGGCCAAGCAGGACGCGACACTGGACAGCGGCCAGGGCGAAATCAACCACCTGGAAGCCATCCGCGACGCCCTGGGCCTGAAGAAGCTCAAGCGGGTCGGCAAGATCCTCCACCGCATGCACCCGGCCAAGGTCGCCGGCCTGCTCGAGGCGCTGCCGCCGGAGGAACGGCGCAGCGTCTGGAGCATGGTCGAGACGGAACGGGCCGGCAAGGTGCTGACCTACCTGCACGACGAGATCCGCATCGCCCTGGCGCTGGAGCTCGACCTCGACGACCTGATCGCCTCGGCCAGTCACCTGGAGCTCGACGATCGCGTCGACCTGATCCAGACCCTGCCCTCCGAGCTGGGCGCCAAGCTGCTGCACGCCAGCAGCGCCAGCCAGCGCAGCCAGCTCGAGTCGATGCTGGCCTATCCGGAGGACTCGGCCGGCGGCCTGATGAACGCCGACGCGATCCAGATCCGCGCCGACGTCAGGGTCAGCACCGTGCTGCGCTACCTGCGCCTACTGGAAACCCTGCCGCCGCAGACCGACCTGCTGATGGTGGTCGACCGCAAGGGCCACTACCAGGGCGGGCTGCGCCTGAGCGTGCTGGTCACCGCGGACCTCGACCGGGCCGTGGCGGAGTTGCTGGACAGCACCATCGTCGGCATCGCCGCCGACGCCAGTGGCAGCGAGGTCGACCAGGTCTTCAAGGAGCTCAACCTGCTGTCCGCCCCGGTGGTGGACGAGCACAACCGGGTGATCGGCCGAATCACCCTGGACGACGTGGCCGACCTGATGCGCGAGGACTCCGAGCGCACCCTGATGCAGATGGCCGGTCTGGACGACGAGGCCGACATCTTCGCCCCGGTGCTGGTCAGCTCGCGCCGTCGCGCGGTCTGGCTGGGCATCAACCTGATCACCGCCTTCAGCGCCGCCTGGGTGATCGGCCTGTTCCAGGCCACCCTCGAACAACTGGTCGCGCTCGCCGTGCTGATGCCCATTGTGGCGAGCATGGGCGGCATCGCCGGCAGCCAGACCCTGACCCTGGTGATCCGCGGCCTGGCCCTGGGCCAGGTGCAGAAGGGCAACTTCCGCATCCTGCTCAACCGCGAGCTGGGCATCTCCATCCTCAATGGCGTGCTCTGGGCCGTGGTCATCGCCCTGCTGGCGGTCGCCTGGTTCGGCCATTGGGGCCTGGGGGCGGTGCTCGGCAGCGCCATCCTGATCAACCTGTTGTGCGCGGCGCTGGCGGGCTGGGGCATCCCCCTGCTGCTCGAGCGCATGGGCATCGACCCGGCCCTGGCCGGCAGCGTGATCCTCACCACGGTGACCGATATCGTCGGCTTCTTCGCCTTCCTCGGCCTGGCCAGCCTGTTGCTGCTGTGAGACCGCCTCGCCACCGGTTCAGGCGAGCGGCAGGCGCAGGCTGACCTCGACCCCGCCGGCGACATTGCCGATCTGCAGTGCACCGCCGTGCAGCGTCGCCACCTCCTGCACGAAGTTCAGCCCCAGGCCGCTGCTCTTGCGCCCGCCGCCGGGGCGCGGCAGGGAGTAGAAGCGCTCGCTCAGGCGCCCCAGGGCGTAAGCGGGAATGGCCTCGGCCTGATTGAACAGACGCAGTTCGACCTGCCCGTCACGGACTTCGGCGCTGCAGCGGATCGAGCCGCCCTCGGGGGTGAAGTCCAGGGCGTTGTCCAGCAGGTTGGCCAGGGCCTGGCGCAGCAGGAAGCGCTCGCCGCGCACCGCCAGGTCGGCCGCAATCCGCTGTTCGATGCGCAGGCCGGCGCGCTGGATACGGGCCTGCTGGGCCTGCAGCAACGCCGCGAACAGCTCGCCCAGCGGCACCCTGACCCGCTCCTCCAGACCCTGGCGCTGCTCCACCTGGGCCAGGTGCAGCAGGCGCTCGATCAGCTGCTGCATGCGCCCGGCTTCCTGGTCGATATTGCCGACGAAGCGGCGCCGCTGTTCGGCCGGCATCTCGCCGTCGAGCAGCTCGGCGGCGCCGCGAATCGCCGCCAGCGGGCTCTTCAGCTCGTGGGTCAGGGTGTGCACGTAGCGCTCGACGTAGGCCTTGCCCTCCAGCTCGGTGCGCATGCGTTCGAGGGCCTGGGCCAGTTGCGCCAGTTCGCCGCCGTGCAGGTCCGGCAGCTCGGCGCGCTGGCCGGCGCTGACCGCCTGGGCGTAGCGGGTCAGCTGGCGCAGCGAGCCGCTCAGCCACCAGGACAGCAACGCGCCGACCAGCAGGCCGAGGCCGATCAGCCCGGCGCCGAGCCAGCCCAGACGCTGCTGGGAACGGTCGATATAGGGCTGCAGGCTGCGGTTCGGCTTGGCCACCGAGACCACCCCGATGATCCGCTCGCCATCCCTGATCGGCGCCGCCACGTACATCACCGAGGAGTCCGGGTCGCCCGGGTCCTCGCGGCTGGAGCGGGCGCCGTACTGGCCGCGCAAGGTGAGGAACACGTCGTTCCAGCGCGAATAGTCCTGGCCCACGGCGACGCCGCTGGAGTCGAGCAGGACGATGCCGGCGGCGTCGGTGACATAGATGCGGTGGTTGACCTGGCTCTTCTCCACGCCCCAGATCTGCGCCTGCGGCCGGCGCCGGCCGTAGGCCTCGAGCAGCGCCGGCAGGCGGCTCTGCGCCAGGCTGCCGGCCTTGACCTCGTCGCGCAGGATCTCCGCCAGCAGGTTGGCGGTATCCACCAGGGTCTCCTCGGTGGACTGGCGCACCCCGGGGCGGATCTCGTCCATCACGGTACTGAGCACGAACCAGCCGGCCAGGCCGACGAACAGGAAGTAGACCAGGAAGATCCGCGCGCCCAGCGGCATCTCAGCGCTCCGGGCTGCAGCTGTAGCCCAGGCCGCGGTGGGTCTGGATCGGTTCGCGGTCGGGGGCGACCTGGCGCAGCTTGGCGCGCAGGCTCTTGATATGGCTGTCGATGCTGCGCTCGTAGCCGGCCTCGCTGGCCACGCCCAGGGCGTCGAGCAGCTGCTCGCGACTGAACACCCGCTCGGGCTGCGCCAGCAGGGTCTGCAACAGGCGGAATTCGTGACGGGTCAGGCCCAGCGCCTGGCCATGGAAATGGATCTGGAAGCGCAGCGGATCGACGCGAAAGGCGCTCTCGGCGGCCGCCACCGGCTCGAGCGCTTGCGGGGCGACCGAGCGCGGCCCGACCGTTCGCGGCCCGACCGAATGCGGCCCAACCCGCTTGAGGATGGCCTTGACCCGTGCCGCCACCTCACGCGGGCTGAAGGGTTTGACCACGTAGTCGTCGGCGCCGATCTCCAGCCCCACCACCCGGTCGATCTCGGCGTCGCGCGCGGTGAGGAAGATCACCGGCACCTCGGAGAAGCGCCGCAGGCGCTTGCACGCCTCGAAACCGCTGATGTCCGGCAGGCCGACATCGAGAATCACCAGGTCGAAGGGCTCACAGGCCAGCCGCTCGAGCGCCTCGCCGGCCAGGCTCAGCCAGCTGGTGGCGAAGCCCTCCGCCTGCAGGGCGTAGACCAGGGTGTCGGCGATCGCGGCTTCGTCTTCGACGATCAGAATATGCAGCATGGCGTCCTGCTCTCGGGCAACTCGGCGAGGAGCCTGCGGCAGCCGGGCGCACGCGTCAACCTCGGAACATGCCGGTAGGGTGCGCCGTGCGCACCAGGGCCCAGGCTGCCCAAACCCGGTTCAGGCGGTGCGCAGGGCGCACCCGACCGATAGCGGCGAGCCGGCTAATCCAGCTTGAAACGACCGGTATTCTGCGCCAGCCCCTGGCTGCCGCGGCGCAGCTGCTCGGCGGCACTGCTCACCGCCTGGGCGCCATCGAGCAGGGCGCTGGCGGCCTGGTCGACCTGCTGGATATTGCCGCTGACCTCGTCGGCGGTGGCCGCCTGCTGCTCGGCGGCGGTGGCGATCTGCGCCAGGCGGTCGCTGACCCGCTGCACCGAGTGGACGATGCTGTCGAGGTCCTCGCCCATGGCCAGCACGCTGCCGACATCGCCCTCGGCCTGGCGCACGGCTTCCTCCATCAGGCCCACCGACTGGCCGACCACCCGGTGCAGGTCGGCGACGGTCTGGGCGATTTCCGCGGTGGAGTTCTGCGTGCGCTGCGACAGCGAGCGCACCTCGTCGGCCACCACGGCGAAACCGCGGCCCTGATCGCCCGCCCGCGCCGCCTCGATGGCCGCGTTGAGCGCCAACAGGTTGGTCTGCTCGGCGATGCCCTTGATCACGTCCACCACCCGGGTGATCTGCTCGGTCTGCTCGCGCAACTGCTGCAGGGCCGCCGCGCTATCGCCCAGGCGCCCGCTCAGCTGACGCATGCTGGCGCTGGTACGGGCGCTGCGCTGGTTGCTCTGGTTGGCGATCTCGCGGGTGTGGCCGGCCTCGACCGCCGCCTCCTCGCAGCTTTGCGCGACACTCTGGGCGGTGGCGGCCATCTGCGTGGCGGCGGTGGCGATCTGACTCATCTGCCCCTGCTGCTGCTCCACCGCGCTCAGGGCATTCTGCGCCTGGCCGGTGAGCAACTGCACGGTGCCACCGAGCTGCTGGCTCTCCTGGTTGACCCCCTGCAGCGAACCGCGCATTTGCGCCACCGCGGTGTTCAGGGCCACCGCGATGCTGGCCAGGTCGTCGGCGCCGTGCACCTGCATCTGCACCCGCAGGTCGCCGTCGCGCAGGCCCTGGGCAGCCTGGATGATGCTTGCGGTGCTGCGGCGGATGGAGGCGTTCAGGCACAGCAGCACATAGAGCGCCAGCAGGGTCAACACGCCGAACAGGCCGATCACCCTGGCCATCGCGTACTGCGCCTGCTGCCGGTAGTCGCCCAGGCCCACGGCGAACTGCCGGTACAGCGCCTGCTGCAGCCCGTGCAGCTGGCCCTGGACGCTGTCGATGCGCTGGATGAACTGCGCCGGCGTCACGGCGATGGGGTTGCTGTCGAACATGTCCCGGTCGATCTCGGCGAGGAAGCGTTGCAGGCCCTGTTCGGCGTCGCCGAAAGGCCCCTGCAGGTTGTTCATGGCCCCAGGCGCCTTCTGGCTCAGGGCGGTGCGCGCCTTGACCAGTTGGGCGAGCGACTCATCCAGGGAGCGGCGCAGGTCACGCAGCAGCACCCGGCTCTGCAGGGTGAAATGCTGCGAGATCACCGAGCCGAAACCCTGGCTGGCGAAGGCACCGAGGTGATCCTGCAGGCGCGGCAGGGTGAAGGTCAGCTGCTCCATCATCAGGTAGGTATCGAGATTGGGGTCGAGGATCAGGCCACTGTCGGTGGCCACCTGCTCGCGCAGGGCCAGCAGCTGGGTCAGGGTGCTTTGGTAACGCTCCAGCGCATCCGGTAGCGCCAGCTTACCCAGCGCCGCCACACCCAGCTCGCCGCGCAGCCGCTGCAGCTGCGCCAGCTGCTCGGCGGCCTGGGGGCTGATGGCTGCCTGCTCCAGCTGCTGGGTCGCCAGCTGCAGGGCCTCGTCCAGGGCGCCGGCGCGCTGCTGCAGCAGCGCCTCGGCCGGCTTGTCGGTGCCCTTCCAGCGCGCCAGCAGGGTGCGCTGTTCGAGCAGCGCCTGCTGCACGTCGCCGAGCGCCTGCACCCCCTGCATGCCCTCTAACTCGCGGTCGAGCAGGCTCAGGCGCGCCAGGTGGTCACTGCTGATCACCCACAGGGCATAACCCAGCGGCAGGATGAACAGGACGAACAACAGCTGAAACTTGCGCGCGAAGCTGAAACGCTCCAACAGGCGAACACCCGGTTTGAGTACTCCAGTCATGGCGACCTCTCAATGAATCGACTGCACAGTCCGTAAGTGACTGTGAACAAGGTAATGGGCGAGGTTAAAGCAAGAAGCACGCCGGACCTTCTGCTCGGATCACTGGCGTAGCCCGGCGAGTCCGCGCGGGTAGCCTGCAGCCGCCGGTTGAAAGGCCTGCGGTGTCGGCACGGGCAGGGCGTGGCTGTCAGCAACAGTAGTCGTTCGAGATCATGGCCGCCAGAAAGTCGACGACTCTTGGCCGATCAGCGAGTCCGCTCAGCTCAGTGCGACAGATTCACGGCTGGGCAGGCCGGTCCACAGCTCGTCCAGGTTGCTCAAGCCCCATTCCGACGGCGACTCGCGACCGACGATGCGCTCATGACCATTGAGCTTGCTCAGGTCGACGATTTCCTGGGCAATCGGCTGCCTGCTCTTGGTCGAGAAGAACACCTTGACCCGCGGCGTGAGCAGCGACTGGCCATGCTGCTCCAGCACCACGCCGAGGCGACCGCTCTGCAGGCGCACCAGCGAACCGGTTGGGTAGATGCCGACCGTCTTGACGAAGGCCTGAAACACCCGCTCGTCGAAGTGACCCTTGCTCCATTCGGCCATCTTGTG
This sequence comes from Pseudomonas sp. LPB0260, assembly GCF_013388395.1. NCBI lineage: Bacteria > Pseudomonadati > Pseudomonadota > Gammaproteobacteria > Pseudomonadales > Pseudomonadaceae > Pseudomonas > Pseudomonas sp. LPB0260. The sequence goes on from NZ_CP058247.1 coordinate 4,087,338, forward strand.
GATCGACTGGGCGGGCTCCCAGCCGGCCTTGTAGGGGCGATTCGAGGTGATCGCGTCGTACACGTCGCAGACGGCGCCCATCCGCGCGAACAGGCTGATCTGCTCGCCGACCAGGCGATGCGGGTAGCCGGTGCCGTCGACCTTCTCGTGATGGTGCAGGCACACGTCCAGCACCAGGGCGCTGACCTGCTTGCAGTCGATCAACAGGCGCGCGCCGGCCTCGGGGTGGCCGCGCATGGTGGCGAACTCGCTGTCGCTGAGTTTGCCCGGCTTGTTCAACACCTCCAGCGGCATGCGCATCTTGCCGATGTCGTGGAGCAGGCCGGCCATCCCCGCCTCGCGCACCTGCTCCTCGGCCAGGCCGAGCTGGCGGGCCAGGGCGATCATCAGCGCGCAGACCGCCACCGAGTGCATGTAGGTGTACTCATCGGCGTGCTTGAGGCGCGCCAGGCTGATCAACGCATTGGGCTGGCGCATGATCGAGGCGGATATCTGCTCGACCAGCTCGCGCGCCTGGCCGACCTCGATCGCCTGGCCCATGCGCGCATCGCCGAACATCTCCATTACCGCCCGCTTGGAGCTGTCGCAGAGCCGGGCGGCCCGCTCGACTTCCTCCTCCAGGCTGTGCCTGCGCACTTCCCGCGCCACGGGCGTCACCGGCACAACCGCTTCGACCGGCGCCACAGGGGCGGCGGCGAGCAGGACCGCCTCGGTCTCCTCCTCGACCTGTTCGACGGTCAGACCGCTCGGCAGGTCGAGGCCCTTGCTGGTGTCGATCCACACCTCGCGGATACCGCTTTCGAGGATACGCTGCAGGTCCTTGCCGCTATTGAGCAGGAACCTGGTTTTCCAGAACGGGTGCTCCATCCATGAACCGCACAGTTCATGGATGTACATGCCTTGCAGCAGCTCGGTGACGGAAATACGTTTGAGCACGGCGACAGCCACTGTGAGATTGGGAATGCCCGACAAGCATATGCCATACGGCGCGATGGCAGACGGCAATGAGGCAACTTTAATCGGCCTCGGGCTCTCGTCAATTTGGCGCCCGCGCCGCGCCTGCTTATCATGGCCCGGTCCCTGGCCCGCACCCGACAAGGAGTAGCCATGCGCCGCCTGCTGACCGGCCTGAGCGTCACCCTGCTGCTCGTGCTCAACACCCTGATCCTGATCGGCCCGCTGCTGCTGATCGCCCTGGGCAAGTTCGCCCTGCCCGGCCGCCGGTTGAAGGCCGCCAGCTCGCGCGGGGTGATGTGGGTCGCCGAGACCTGGGCCGAAATCAACAAGCTGATCTTCGCCAGCCTGCTACCCACCGTCTGGGATATCCGCGGCGGCGCCGAGCTGCGCCAGGACACCTCCTACCTGGTGATCAGCAACCACCAGTCCTGGGTCGACATTCCGGCCCTGGTGCAGGCGTTCAACCGCAAGACGCCCTACTTCAAGTTCTTCCTCAAGCAGCAACTGATCTGGGTGCCGCTGCTCGGCCTGGCCTTCTGGGCGCTCGACTATCCCTTCATGAGGCGCTATTCCAAGGCCTTCCTGGCCAAGCACCCGGAGCTCAAGGGCCAGGACCTGGCTATCACCCGGCGCGCCTGCGAGAAGTTCCGCGAGCTGCCGGTGACCGTGGTCAACTACCTGGAAGGCACCCGCTTCACCCCGGCCAAGCATGCCCAGCAGGGTTCGCCCTACCGCTACCTGCTCAAGCCCAAGGCCGGCGGCGTGGCCTTCGTCCTGGCGGCCCTGGGCGAGCAGCTGGACGCGGTGCTGGACATCACCCTGGTGTATCCCGGGCCGCGCATTCCGGGCTTCTGGCAGCTGATCAGCGGCCAGGTGCCCAGGGTCATCGTCGACATCCACACGCGCACCCTCGACCCGGCGCTGTGGCAGGGCGACTACGAGAACGACGCGGCGTTTCGCCGCCAGGTGCAGGACTGGGTGAGCCAGCTGTGGCGCGAGAAGGACCAGCGCATCGCACGCCTGCGCGGCGAGACCCAGGACGAGGCGATAGACGCCGTCGAAGCCTAGGGGCGCCGGGCTCGACGCTGTCGGGTATTTTCGCCAGGCATAAAAAAGGGCGGCCCAAGGCCGCCCTTCTTACCTAGCGCACCTGGACTCAGGCGGCGCTGAACAGCTTGTGCGGATCGATGACGAATTTCTTCGGCACGCCGGCATCGAACTCGTGGTAGCCGTTCGGCGCGTCGTCCAGGCTGATCACCTGTACGCCAACCACTTCGGCGATGTTGATGCGGTCCCACATGATCGCCTGCATCAGCTGGCGGTTGTACTTCATCACCGGGGTCTGGCCGGTGTGGAAGCTGTGCGACTTGGCCCAGCCCAGGCCGAAACGGATGCTCAGGGCACCCTTCTTCGCCGCGGCATCCACCGCACCCGGATCGTCGGTGACGTACAGGCCCGGAATACCGATCTTGCCGGCCACGCGGACCACGCCCATCAGCGAGTTGAGCACGGTGGCCGGAGCCTCGTGCTGCACGCCTTCGTGACCATGGCCACGAGCCTCGAAGCCCACGGCGTCGATGGCGCAATCGACTTCCGGCTCACCCAGCAGGGCGGCGATCTGCTCGTGCAGCGGGGTGTCCTGGGACAGGTCGGCGATCTCGAAGCCCTGGGCCTTGGCATGCACCAGACGCACCGGGTTGACGTCACCGACGATGACCACGGCGGCGCCGAGCAGGCGTGCCGAGGCGGCGGCGGCCAGGCCGACCGGGCCGGCACCGGCGATGTAGACGGTGCTGCCCGGGCCAACGCCGGCAGTCACGGCACCGTGATAGCCGGTCGGCAGGATGTCGGACAGGCAGGTCAGGTCGCGGATCTTCTCCATCGCCTTGTCGCGATTCGGCAGCTTGAGCAGGTTGAAGTCGGCGTACGGGACCATGGCGTACTCGGCCTGGCCACCGGTCCAGTCGCCCATGTCGACGTAGCCGTAGGCGCCGCCCGGGCGGGCCGGGTTGACCGACAGGCAGACGCCGGTGTGCTGTTCCTTGCAGCTGCGGCAGCGGCCGCAGGCGACGTTGAACGGCACCGAAACCAGGTCGCCGATCTGCAGGTTCTCGACGTCACGACCCTTCTCGATCACCTCGCCGGTGATCTCGTGGCCCAGTACCAGGCCGGTTTGCGCCGTGGTACGGCCGCGCACCATGTGCTGGTCGGAGCCACAGATGTTGGTGGAAACCACACGCAGGATCACCGCGTGATCGATTTTCTTGCCGCGCGGATCCTGCATCTTCGGATAGTCAATTTTCTGTACCTCGACCTTGCCCGCGCCGAGATAGACGACACCACGATTACCAGACATGCGTTGTTCTCCATTGTTGTTGTGGACACAAAGGCGTAGCCAGCGGCCACGCGGCCTTGCATTTGGAGCGTTGTTCAGCTGCTGGAGAGACCGCCGACAGGCCGAGCGGTACTACTCTCTCCACTCTGTTGCCCTGGCGCCGGGCCGACCCGGCGCCGGGATTCCTCAGGCGTTCAGCACCACGGTGCGGTTGGCGTTGACGAACACCCGCCGCTCGATGTGGTAGCCGATGGCCTTGGCCAGGGTCAGGCACTCGATGTCGCGGCCCTTGGCGATCAGGTCTTCCGGGTAGTGGGCGTGGTCCACCGACTCGACGCCCTGGGCGATGATCGGCCCCTCGTCGAGGTCGTTGTTGATGTAGTGGGCGGTGGCCCCGACCATTTTCACGCCCTTCTGATAGGCCTGGTGGTAAGGCTTGGCGCCCTTGAAGCCGGGCAGCAGCGAGTGGTGGATATTGATCGCCCAGCCGTCCAGCTTGCGGCACAGCTCCGGCGACAGCACCTGCATGTAGCGGGCGAGCACCACCAGTTCGGCGCCGCTGTCCTCGATCACCTGCCAGACCTTGCGCTCCTGCGCCGGCTTGTCATTCGGGTCGAGGGGGAAATAGTGATAGGGAATGTCGTGCCAGCGCGCCAGGGGCTCGAGGTCCGGGTGGTTGGACACCACGGCGACCACGTCCATGGCCAGGTGGCCGATGCGCTGACGATAGAGCAGGTCGTTGAGGCAGTGGTCGGCCTTGGAGACCATCAGCACCACCTTGGCCCGATAGCCCGGCGGGGTCAGCTCGGTCTGCATGCCGAAGGGCGCCAGGCGCTCGTCGAGGCTCGCGCGAAAGTTGCTCTCGTCGAAGCCGGCCGGGGCGCGGAACTCGACCCGGATGAAGAAGCGTGCGGACAGCCGGTCGTCGAACGAATGGTGCTCGGTGACATAGCACTGCTGCTCGTAGAGCAGGCGCGTCACCGCATCCACGGTGCCGAGCACGCTCGGGCAGTGGGCGGTGAGAATCCAGGTATCGGGGGCACGGCTCATGTTGATCCTTCCCTTCAATTGACCGGCAGGGGCGGCCGCGGCCGCCCCGCTGGGAGGCTAGGCGCGGCTCAGGCCTTGATCGCCAGGCCGTACTCGGCGCTGGCATCCTGCAACCACAGCCAGATGTAGTCGGCGAAGCTGCGGCGCACCAGCAGCTCCCAGGTGTCCTCGGCGGTATGGCGGATCACCAGCTGGGACTTGGCGAACACGGTGCCGACGGCCTTGCCGACCGGGAAGTTGCTCGGGTGCACGTCGTAGGAGCTGGACTTCATCAGCAGCTCGCGGACCTTGGGACCGCTCAGCTCGACGATGGTCTGGCCACCGCTGACGTTGACGATGGAGAAGTGCTGACCCTCCAGGGCCGCGCGCAGCTTCTGCTCGGTGGCGAACTCCTCGCCGCTCGGCACGATCAGCAGCCACTCGTCCGGCGCCAGCCACTGCAGCGAGGTCTCGCCGCTGGCCACCAGGGTAAGGGCCACCGGCAGCTCCAGGCCGATGGCCTTGTGCACGGCGCCGGCGAAATTGCTGTCGCTGGCTTCGCCGCGCAGGATCAGGTGGCCGAGCAGTTTCTTCTCGCGCAGGGTCACCCCGGCGCTGCTCTTGCCCTTGCGTGCCAGCTCGTCGAGACCGGCGTGGAACAGCGGGGATTCGGCCTTGCCGGCATCGGGGCGCTGCTTGTAGACGTTGATCGCGGTCATGTTGTTAACCTGTCGCTAATGTCTGATTGACCAGGAGGGACCGGCTCGCCGGCCCCTCGGGTTGGGTGCCGAAGGCTCAGATGTTCTGCCGCTCGCCTTTCGGGTCGTAGAACACCGGGCTGCAGATCTCCGCCTCGATCACGCTGCCATCGACCAGCGGCGCGTAGACCTTCTCGCCCATGCGCTTGAGGCCGCCCTTGACCAGGGCCATGGCGAAGGAATAACCCATCGCCGCGCTCATGTAGCTGGAGGTCACGTGACCGACCATGGTCATCGGGATCGGCTGCTTCGCATCGAACACCAGTTGCGCACCCTCCGGCAGCACCTTGTTCGGGTCGACCGGCTTGAGGCCGACCAGCTGCTTGCGGTCTTCACGCAGGCAGTCCTCGCGGTTCATGCCGCGCCAGCCGATCCAGGAGAACGGCTTGGTGCGACCGACGCACCAGCCCATGCCCAGGTCGTCCGGGGTCACCGAGCCGTCGGTGTCCTGACCGACGATGATGAAACCCTTCTCGGCGCGCAGCACGTGCATGGTCTCGGTGCCGTAGGGGGTCAGGTTGTATTTCTTGCCCGCCTCGACGATCTGCTCGAGCACGCCCATGGCGTAGTCGGCCTGGACGTTGACCTCGTAGCTCAGCTCGCCGGTGAAGGAGATGCGGAACACCCGGGCCGGCACGCCGCCGACCTTGCCTTCCTTCCAGGTCATGAAGGGGAAGGCGTCCTTGTCCAGGTCGATGTCGGTGACCTCGGCCAGCAGCTTGCGGCTGTTGGGGCCGGACAGGGTCAGGGTGGCCCAGTGGTCGGTGACCGAGGTGAAGTACACCTTCAGCTCCGGCCACTCGGTCTGGTGGTAGATCTCCAGCCATTCCATGATGCGCGCCGCGCCACCGGTGGTGGTGGTCATCAGGAAGTGGTTGTCGGCCAGACAGGCGGTAACGCCGTCGTCGGTGACCATGCCGTCTTCCTTGCACATCAGGCCGTAGCGGGCCTTGCCCACGTCCAGCTTGGTCCAGGCGTTGCTGTAGATGCGGTTGAGGAACTCGCGCGCGTCCGGGCCCTGGATATCGATCTTGCCCAGGGTCGAGGCATCGAGCAGGCCGACGCTGTCGCGCACGGCCTTGCACTCACGGGCCACGGCGGCGTGCAGGTCTTCACCATTCTTCGGGAAGTACCACGGACGCTTCCACTGGCCGACGTCCTCGAACTCGGCGCCGTTCTTCAGGTGCCAGGCATGCAGCGCGGTGTAGCGCTTGGCGTCGAACAGCTCGCCACAGTTGCGCCCGGCCACGGCACCGAAGGTCACCGGGGTGTAGTTCGGGCGGAACATGGTGGTGCCCATCTCGGGGATGCTGATGCCCAGCGAACGGGCGGCGATGGCCAGACCGTTGATGTTGCCCAGCTTGCCCTGGTCGGTGCCGAAGCCCAGCGCGGTGTAGCGCTTGACGTGCTCGACCGACTCGAAGCCCTCGCGGGTGGCCAGCTCGATGCCGGCCGCGGTGACGTCGTTCTGCAGGTCGACGAACTGCTTCGGCGCCCGTGCGGTGGATTTGTCGTGGGGTACCTGGAACAGCGCGACGGCCGGCTCCTCGGTACGCTTCTCGACCTTCGGCAGGCTGCCGGTGACGGCCTTGAAGCCGGCTTCGGCGGCGGCCGAGGCGCCAGCCTCGAAACCGTCGGCCAGGGCGTCGCCGAGGGCGAACACACCGTTGACCGCGCCGGCGCACAGGCGCTTCTGGAAGCCTTCACCCGGAACGAAGGCGAGGATGTCTTCACGCCACACCGGACGGCCACCGAGGTGCGAAGCCAGGTGCACCACCGGGCTGTAGCCGCCGGAGCTGACGATCAGGTCGCAGTCGAGCATCTCGCCCGGGCTGGTGACCTTGTGCTTGTTCAGGTCGATGGCGCAGATGCGCGCACCGGTCACCCGCTTGCTGCCGCGGGCTTCGACCACGGCGCTGCCGGTGAGGACACGGACACCGCGCTTGCGCGCTTCCTCGACCCAGGTGCCGCGCGGGTTGCTGCGCGCATCGGCGACGGCAACCACCTGCTGGCCGGCGTCGAGCCAGTCCAGCACCACGCGGTAGGCGTAGTCGTTGTTGGTCGACAGCACCAGCTTGCGGCCCGGGGCGACGCCGTAGCGGCGCACATAGGTGGAGACCGCGTCGGCCAGCATGTTGCCCGGCACGTCGTTGTTGGCATACACCTGCGGGCGCTCGTGGGCGCCGGTGGCCAGGACCACGCGCTTGGCGCGCACGCGGTGCATGCGCTGACGCACCTGGCCCATCGGCGCGACTTCACCGAGGTGGTCGGTCAGGCGCTGGTGGATGGTGAGGAAGTTGTGGTCGTGGTAGCCGTTGACCGTGGCGCGCGGCAGCAGGGTCACTTCCGGCAGTTTTTCCAGCTCGGCGAGGGCCGCGGCGACCCACTCGGCGGCAGGCTTGCCATCGAGGGTCTCGCGGGTCGACAGCAGGCTGCCACCGAACTCTTCCTGTTCGTCGGCGAGGATCACCCGCGCGCCGCTGCGGCCGGCGGCCAGGGCGGCGGCCAGGCCGGCGGGGCCGGAACCGACCACCAGCACGTCACAGTGCTGGTTCATGTAGTCGTAGCTGTCCGGGTCGTTTTCCCGCGGCGCACGGCCGAGGCCGGCGGCCTTGCGGATGTACTTCTCGTAGGTCAGCCAGAGGTTCTGCGGGTACATGAAGGTCTTGTAGTAGAACCCGGGCGGCATCATCTTGCCGCCGACCTTGCCGAGGATACCCATGAGGTCGTTGTTGACGTTCGGCCAGCCGTTGGTGCTGGTCGCCACCAGGCCGCTGTACAGCGCCTGCTGGGTAGCGCGCACGTTGGGGATCTGCGCCGCTTCGGTGGAACCGATCTGCAGCACCGCGTTCGGCTCTTCGGCGCCGGCGGCGACGATGCCGCGCGGACGCGAGTACTTGAAGCTGCGGCCGACGATGTCGACGCCGTTGGCCAGCAGCGCGGCGGCCAGGGTGTCGCCGGCATAGCCCTGGTAGGTCTCGCCGTTGAACTTGAAGGTCAGGGGCTGGCTGCGATCGATGCGCCCGCCCTGGGAAAGACGATTGACCTGGCTCATGCGGTTACTCCTTGGCCGGCAGTCTTCTTCGCGGCAACGCTGGCCTCAGTGACACTGGGGCGCTCGCCGATCTTGTAGGTTTCGAGGATTTCGTAGCTCACCGTGTGGCGAGTCACGTTGAAGAACTTGCGGCAGCCGGCGGCGTGCACCCACAGCTCGTGGTGGATGCCACGCGGGTTGTCGCGGAAGAACAGGTACTCGCCCCACTCCTCGTCGGTGCAGGCATTCGGGTCCAGCGGGCGGGCGATGTGCGCCTGGCCTTTGGCATGGAACTCCTCTTCGGAGCGCAGCTCGCCACAGTGAGGGCAGAAGATATGCAGCATGGTCGGTACCTCCAGAAAACATTCCTCCCTCTCCCGTCGGGAGAGGGGGCCAATATCAGTGCGCCACCCCGGCCGCGCCGTGTTCGTCGATCAGCGCGCCGTTATGGAAACGCTCGATCGAGAAGGCCTTGGCCAGCGGGTGCATCTCGCCCTTGGCCAGGCTGGCGGCAAATACGTGGCCGGAACCCGGCGTGGCCTTGAAGCCACCAGTACCCCAACCGCAGTTGAAGAACAGGTTCTTCACCGGGGTCTTGGCGATGATCGGGCAGGCGTCCGGAGTGGTGTCGACGATGCCGCCCCACTGGCGGTTCATGCGCACCCGCGAGAGCACCGGGAATAGCTCGACGATGGCCTGCAGGGTGTGTTCGATGGTCGGGTAGGAACCGCGCTGACCGTAGCCGTTGTAGCCGTCGATGCCGGCGCCGATGACCAGGTCGCCCTTGTCCGACTGGCTGATGTAGCCGTGTACGGCGTTGGACATGATCACGCTGTCGATGATCGGCTTGATCGGCTCGGAGACCAGGGCCTGCAGCGGGTGCGACTCCAGCGGCAGGCGGAAGCCGGCCAGCTTGGCCATGTGCCCGGAGTTGCCCGCCGTCACGACGCCCACCCTCTTGCCGCCGATGAAACCACGGGTGGTCTCGACGCCGATGCACGCGCCGTTTTCCTTGCGGAAGCCGATCACTTCGGTCTGCTGGATCAGGTCGACGCCCAGGGCGTCGGCGGCGCGGGCATAGCCCCAGGCCACCGCATCGTGACGGGCGACACCGCCGCGACGCTGCAGGGAAGCGCCCATCACCGGGTAACGGGTGTTCTTGCTGCAATCCATGAACGGGATCATTTCCTCGACCTGCTTGGCGTTGAGCACCTCGCCGTCGATGCCGTTGAGGCGGTTGGCGCTGACCCGGCGCTCGATGTCGCGCATGTCCTGCAGGGTGTGGCCGAGGTTGAACACGCCGCGCTGGGAGAACATGACGTTGTAGTTGAGGTCCTGGGACAGGCCTTCCCACAGCTTCATGGCGTGCTCGTAGAGCTGCGCCGACTCGTCCCACAGGTAGTTGGAACGCACGATGGTGGTGTTGCGCGCGGTGTTACCGCCCCCCAGCCAGCCCTTCTCGATGACCGCGACGTTCTTCACGCCGAACTCTTTGGCCAGGTAGTAGGCGGTGGCCAGACCGTGGCCGCCACCGCCGACGATGATCACGTCGTAGACCGGCTTGGGCGTCGGGTTGCGCCACATGCGCTGCCAGTTCTCGTGGTGGCTGAAGGAATGCTTGAGCAGGCCGAAGCCGGAATAACGTTGCATGGGTATGCTCCTGAAATCTGTTCCCCCAAGCCTCGCCAGAGGCCTTGGGGGTGAGGGAAACCTGGGGGACTCTGGCGTACCTAAAATCCGCCGCTTCCCTCATCCGCCCTGCGGGCACTGCTCCCGGAGGGAAAGGGAAAACTCAACGATAGACCGGGTAGTCCGCACACAGGCCAGCGGCCAGCTTGGCCACCTGGGCCTCGACGTCGGCGTCGCCGAGGTGGTCGAGCACGTCGCAGATCCAGCCGGCCAGGGCGATGCACTGGGGCTCCTTGAAGCCGCGGGTGGTCACGGCCGGGGTGCCGATGCGCAGGCCCGAGGTGACGAACGGCGACTGCGGGTCGTTCGGCACGGAGTTCTTGTTCACGGTGATGCCCACGCGGCCCAGGGCGGCATCGGCGTCCTTACCGGTCAGGCCCTGCTTGATCAGGCTGAGCAGGAACAGGTGGTTGTCGGTACCGCCGGAGACCACGTCGAAGCCGCGCTCGATGAACACCTTGGCCATGGCCTGGGCGTTCTTGATCACCTGGGCCTGGTACTCCTTGAACTCAGGCTCCAGCGCCTCCTTGAAGCACACCGCCTTGGCGGCGATCACGTGCATCAGCGGGCCGCCCTGGGCACCCGGGAAGACCGCGGCGTTGAGCTTCTTCTCGATCTCGGGGTTGGCCTTGGCCAGGATCAGGCCGCCACGCGGACCGCGCAGGGTCTTGTGGGTGGTGGTGGTGACCACGTCGGCGAAGGGCAGCGGGTTCGGGTACAGGCCGGCGGCGACCAGGCCGGCGACGTGGGCCATGTCGACGAACAGCAGCGCACCGACCTTGTCGGCAATGGCGCGGAAACGCGGGAAGTCCAGGGTCTTGGAGTAGGCGCTGAAGCCGGCGACGATCATCTTCGGCTTGTGCTCGACGGCCAGGCGCTCGACTTCGTCGTAATCGATCAGCCCGGTGGAGGTGTCCAGGCCGTACTGCACGGCGTTGTACAGCTTGCCGGAGGAGCTGACCTTGGAACCGTGGGTCAGGTGACCGCCGTGGGCCAGGCTCATGCCCAGGATGGTGTCGCCCGCGTTGAGCAGGGCCAGGTAGACGGCAGCGTTGGCCGAGGAGCCGGAGTGCGGCTGGACGTTGGCGAAGTCGGCGCCGAACAGCTGCTTGGCGCGGTCGATGGCCAGCTGCTCGACCACGTCGACGTGCTCGCAACCACCGTAGTAACGCTTGCCCGGGTAGCCTTCGGCGTACTTGTTGGTCAGGCCGCTGCCCTGGGCTTCCATGATGCGCTTGCTGGTGTAGTTCTCCGAGGCGATCAGCTCGATGTGATGCTCCTGACGGGCCTCTTCGGCGTTCATCGCCGCGAGCAGTTCGTCATCGTAGCCCTGGATTTGGTCTTGTTTGCTGAACATCGCTGATCTCCTGCGGCGCCACGTTGTAGCGCATCGGTGTGGAATCGGGAGGGGGTTGCCCCTGTGCAGCGGATGGTATGACTCGCCCCAAACCCTCAGATGCCTATGCACGCCACAGGGGATTGCGTTTGCGACATACTCCTGTCGGTCTTACGCATGCAGCGTCCCAGAGGCGCTCCGGCAGCCTGCCTGCGACAGCGCGTCGCAGGCTCTAGGCCAGGTGCTCGCGCAGCAACGCCAGGATCAGGAAGTGGGCCGGATAGAAACCATAGGCCCAACGCCTCACCGGCGCCACCGACCACCGACCGGGGGCCCGCAACAGGCGAATTCCGACCAACGGGGCCAGGCCGCAACTGAAAACGACCGCCAGGGCGAAGGCCTCGCCATGCAGCGCCTGGCCGTACAGCGGCTGCGAGTAGTTCGCCAGCAGGCACAGCGCCACCGGCCACGGCCAGGCTCGGCGCGGCTCGCGCAAGGCCAGGACGAACGCCGCCGGCAGCAGCGCGCCAGCGGCGCCGAACATCAGCCAGGGGTGGCCCAGCACAGCCAGCAGCAGCGCGCCCGCCGCCAAGCCGCGCGCGCCGCCCCGGGGCTGCTCCAGGGCGTGGGCGAGAATCAGACCCAGGGCCAGGGTCGGCAGGATATTCAGCACCTGCGGCGCCGGCACCAGCAGCCGATAGGGCCCCTCGGACAACAGCGCAAAGCCCAGCAGCAGGCCCAGGTAGCGCAGCGGCAGCGGCCGGCCCGGGGCTTGCCGGCGCAGGTTGGCGGCGATCGCCAGGCAGAACAGCGGGAAGGCCAGGCGCCCCGGCACATACAGCCAATACAGCTGCGGCCAGACGTAGCGCAGGTGATCGAGCAGCATGCTCAGCAGCGCCAACCACTTGATCAGGTCGAGGGCGGCATCGCGGGGGGCGGCGGACAGAACGCTGGACGGCGGCGGCATGGGCAGGCGGGGGACAGAGGGGACTGCAACGACCTTAGCCCATGGCCGCCGGCGACACCGAAGAGCATTCGCGGGCCAGGCTGTCCCCTGCTGCCGCCCGCCGCCGCGCGGGAGTAGAGTAGCGGCATACGCCGGCCCTCACCCCGGTGCCTCGATAAGAAGGAACTTGCAATGCCCGATTCATCCCAACAGTTCGCCAGCGACAACTACTCCGGCATCTGCCCCGAGGCCTGGGCCGCCATGGCCGAGGCCAACCATGGCCACGACCGCGCCTATGGCGACGACCAGTGGACCGCCCGCGCCGCCGACCATTTCCGCCGGCTGTTCGAAACCGACTGCGAAGTGTTCTTCGCCTTCAACGGCACCGCGGCCAACTCCCTGGCCCTGGCGGCCCTGTGCCAGAGCTACCACAGCGTGATCTGCTCGGAGACCGCCCACGTCGAGACCGACGAATGCGGCGCCCCGGAGTTCTTCTCCAACGGTTCCAAGCTGCTGCTGGCCAAGACCGAGAACGGCAAGCTGACCCCCGCCGCCATCCGCGAGATCGCCCTCAAGCGCCAGGACATCCACTACCCCAAGCCGCGGGTGGTCAGCCTCACCCAGGCCACCGAGGTCGGCACGGCCTACCGCCCCGAGGAGATCCGCGCGATCAGCGAAACCTGCCGCGAACTGGGCCTGAAGCTGCACATGGACGGCGCGCGCTTCTCCAACGCCTGCGCCTTCCTCGACTGCTCGCCGGCCGAGCTGACCTGGAAGGCCGGGGTCGACGTGCTGTGCTTCGGCGGCACCAAGAACGGCATGGCCGTGGGCGAAGCCATCCTGTTCTTCAACAAGGAACTGGCCGAGGACTTCGACTACCGCTGCAAGCAGGCCGGCCAACTGGCCTCGAAGATGCGCTACCTGTCCGCGCCCTGGGTCGGCCTGCTGCAGAACGATGCCTGGCTGCACTACGCCAATCACGCCAACCGCTGCGCCCGCCTGCTCGCCGAACTGGTCAGCGACGTGCCGGGGGTCAGCCTGATGTTCCCGGTGGAGGCCAACGGGGTGTTCCTGCAGATCGCCGAGTCGGCGCTGGAAACCCTGCGCGCCAAGGGCTGGCGCTTCTACACCTTCATCGGCGCCGGCGGCGCCCGCTTCATGTGCTCCTGGGACACCGACGAACAGCGGGTCCGCCTGCTGGCGGCGGATATCCGCAGCGCCATGAACGGCGCCTGAGTCCCACGGGCCGCCACGGGGCCGTGTCGGCAGCGGCCCCGGGCGGCCCAGTTACCCACGAACCCGGTGGATCAAGCTGTGGATAAGCTGTACAGCGACGGCTACGCGGCACGCCGCCCGCGGGGCGCCGCCAAACGATCACTTTATGAGCGATTTCAATAACTTAGAAATCCACTTACCCACAGGTGCTGTGCAGCAAATCCTTGGCAAGCTGTGGATAGATGGCTGCAAGGCCCACTCTGCGCCGGCTTCGCCTCGCTGTACAGTTTCTAGCCAGCCGCCTGCGAACGCTCGCCTCGCCCGCTCCCGCCGATCACCTCCCACGGGCCCGCCGCCCTCGCCGGCCCGTTTTCCACAGTGGCGGTGGATCAAACTGTGGACAAGCTGTACAGCCAAGGCTGCACCCCAGTGCCGACGGGGGCTCGCGCCGATCGCTCAGTTTTTCGGCAATACCGCCAAAGCAAACCAGCACTTAGACACAGAAACTGTGCGCGACGCCGTGCATAGCCTGTGCATAACGCCTCGCAGGCCCCTGTTCACGTGGCCTGCGCCGGCCTGCTCAAGGATTGCCCAAGCTCCCGCGCCACAAGCAGCGGGCCTTGCGAGGGGGCAGACACGGCACGCGCCGCGCACCTTTACCCACAGCACCGGTGGATGGTTCTGTGCACAAGCTGTCCAGACGCTGTATAGCGATGGCCGCAGGCCAGGCACGCCGCGGGCTGCCCGGAGCAGCTCATATTTTGCGCAGAATCAATGACTTAGCTGATACTCACGGCGCCTGGCAACGGCCTTCGGCGGCGGCACCTATACTCTCGGGGTGCGCTCGGCGATCCTCAGGACAGGCCCCATGAATCCCCCTACACAGCTCTATCCACAGGCCCTGGAGCGCCTGCAGCGACTGATCGACGAGGCCGCCGCCCGCGGCGTGGAAGAGCCCCACAGCGCCGCCCTGGCCACCGCCGACCGGGAGGCCAGGCCCTCGGTGCGTACGGTCTACGTGGTGGCCGTGGAACCGGCCGGCCTGCTGTTCTTCGCCAACCGCGAGAGCGGCAAGGGCCGGCAGCTGCGGGACAATCCCCGGGCCGCCCTGTGTTTCTACTGGCCGGTGCTGCAGGAACAGGTGCTGGTCGAAGGCGAGGCGATGCTGCAAGGCGACGAAACCGCCGACCAGTACTGGCGCAAATGCTCGCGGATGATGCAGCTGGGCGCCTGGGCCTCGGAGCAGGGCCGCACGGCCGGAGAACCGGGCAAGCTGCACCAGCAGGCGCGCCAACTGGAACAGGCGACGGGGTTCGAGGCGATCCCCCGGCAGGCCGACTGGTGTGCCTTTCGCGTGCTGCCCGAGCGCATCGAATTCTGGCCCAGCGGCTGGCAGCGCCTGCGCGAACGGCTGCGCTACCAGAAGGACGCCGACGGCCACTGGAGCCGCACCGCGCTGCATCCCTGAGCCGCCGCCGCGCCGCTGCCTATACTGCAGAAATCTGGCTGAGGGAGGCACACATGGCGAACTATCCGGTCGAGGCCATACGCACGGCCGCGCTGGTCGGCCATGCCGACGGCGGCAAGACCAGCCTGGTCGAGGCGCTGCTGCAGCACAGCGGCACCCTGGCCAGCATGGGCACCCTGGAGCGTGGCGACACGGTCTGCGACTTCGACCCGCTGGAGCGCGAGTACCGCCACTCCCTGTCCTCGGCGCTGGCCCACTGCAGCTACCAGGGGGCCGAGATCAACCTGATCGACACGCCGGGCTATCCCGACTTCATCGGCCAGTCCATCGCCGCCCTGGCCGCGGTGGACACCGCGCTGGTGGTGGTCAATGCGCAGAGCGGCATCGAGCTGAACACCCGGCGGATGATGGCCCTGGCCGGCGAGCGGCGCCTGTGCCGGATGCTGGTGGTGAACAAGATCGATGCCGAGCGCGTCGACCTGCCGCTGTTGCTCGAGGAACTGCGCGAGGCCTTCGGCAAGGAGGTGCTGCCGCTCAACCTGCCAGCCGCTGGTGCCAGCCGGGTGGTCGACTGCTTCTTCAATCCCGATGGCGAAGCCGACTTCTCTTCGGTGACCGAGGCCCACCGGGCCCTGGTCGACCAGGTGGTGGAGGTCGACGAGGCGCTGATGGCGCGCTACCTGGAACAGGGCGAGATCAACCCCGAGGAGTTGCACGCGCCATTCGCACAGGCGCTGCGCGAGGGCCACCTGATCCCCCTGTGCTTCGTCTCGGCGCGCAGCGGCGCCGGCGTCGGCGAACTGCTGGATATGCTCGTACGCCTGGCGCCCAATCCGCGCGAGGGCAATCCCCCGCTGTTCTTCAAGGGCGAAGGCGCGAGCGCCAAGCCGTTTCGCTCGCAGCCCGACCCGCAGCGCCATGTGCTGGCCCACGTGTTCAAGGTGGTGATGGACCCCTTCGTCGGCAAGCTGGGGATCTTCCGCGTGCATCAGGGCACCCTGCGCCGCGACATGCAGCTTTACATCGGCGAGGCCAAGAAGCCGTTCAAGGTCGGCCACCTGCTGCGCCTGCAGGGCAAGCGCTACGACGAGGTGACGCAGCTGGTGCCCGGCGACTTCGGCGCGGTGAGCAAGGTCGAAGAGCTGGAATTCGATGCCGTGCTGCACGACTCCCACGACGAAGACCGCATCCACCTCCAGCCCCTGGGCTTCCCCGCGCCCATGCAGGGCCTGGCCATCGAGGCCAAGCGCCGCGGCGACGAGCAGCGCATCGCCGAGGTGCTGCACCGCCTGCTGGCCGAAGACCCCTGCGTGAGGCTCGACTACCACCCCAGCACCCAGGAAACCGTGTTGCGCGGCATGGGTGAGCTGCACCTGCGCTACCTGCTCGACCGGCTGGCCGGCACCTACAAGGTCGAGGTGAAGACCCGCCCGCCGCGGGTGCCCTACCGCGAGACCATCACCCGGGCGGCCGAGGGCCATAGCCGGCACAAGAAGCAGACCGGCGGCGCCGGGCAGTTCGGCGAGGTGTTTCTGCGCGTCGAGCCACTGGCCCGCGGCGCCGGGTTCGAGTTCGTCGATGCGGTAAAGGGCGGGGTGATTCCCTCACAGTTCATTCCGTCGGTGGAAAAGGGCGTGCGCTCGGTGCTGGAGGCCGGCCCACTGACCGGCCACCCGGTCGAGGACCTCAAGGTCACGGTCTACGACGGCAAGAGCCACGCCGTCGACTCCAAGGACATCGCCTTCCAGGCAGCCGGACGCAAGGCCATGCTCGATGCCCTGCGGGGCGCCGGCTGCATCGCCCTCGAGCCGATCGCCAACATCGAGATCACCACCCCGGAGAGCAAGCTCGGCGACATCACCACCGACCTGGTCGGCCGCCGCGGCCAGGTGCTCGGCAGCGAGGCCACGGCCCAGGGCCTGGCGCTGGTCCGGGGGCAGGTGCCGCTGGCCGAACTGGACGGCTACGGCGGACGCCTCAAGTCGATCACCGCAGGCCAAGGCGCCTACAACCTGGAGTTGAGCCACTACAGCGCGGTGCCGGCGGAAGTGCAGCAACGCCTGGTGGCCAGCCACAAGGCAACGGCCCCGGAGGACGAATAGCGCGCTAGGGCCATGCCCGGCGGCTTTACAGGCGCTTGAGCAAAGCCTCGGCGGCCGCCTCGGAAGACGCCGGATTCTGCCCGGTGATCAGCAGGCCGTCCTCGACCACGTGGCTCTGCCAGTCGTCGTCCCGGGAGTACTGCCCGCCCTTCTCCTTGAGCATGTCCTCGAGCAGAAACGGCACCACCTCGCTCAGCTGTACGGCCTGTTCTTCGCTGTTGCTGAAGCCGGTGACCCGGTGCCCGCTGACCAGCGGCTTGCCGTCGCCGCCCTTGGTGTGCCTGAACACCGCCGGGGCATGGCACACCGCGGCAATCGGCTTGCCGGCGCCATGGAACTGCTCGATCAGGGCGATCGAGGTGGCATTCTCGGCCAGGTCCCAGAGCGGGCCGTGGCCACCGGGATAGAACAGCGCATCGAAGTCCTGCATCCTGACGCTGTCGAGCACCCGGGTATTGGCCAGCGCCTGCTGCGCCGCGCCATCCTGCTTGAAGCGCTCGGTCGCCGGCGTCTGCGCGTCCGCCGCATCGCTGTTGGGGTCCAGGGGCGGCTGACCGCCCTTGGGCGAGGCCAGGGTGATGCTGGCGCCCGCATCCTTGAACACGTAGTAGGGCGCGGCGAACTCCTCCAGCCAGAAGCCGGTCTTCTTGCCGGTGTCGCCAAGCTGGTCGTGCGAGGTCAGGATCATCAGGATCTTCATGGGCATCTCCGGTGGAAGTGGGAAGCGGGGCTAGCGGGCGGGCACCTCACAGGCGCCAGGCCCCGCAGGTTAGGGACAGGCAGATGACTCGATAATTCAAAAAGCGCTCATCGCTGGCATGGACATATGGCCATCGCCCGCAGCGCTTTGCTCAGTCGCTGATCAGCTCGCCGGACCGCCCGAACGGCATGGCCGCAAGCCCAGGGCATCTATCCCGGATTTCGGTGGATGACGCTGTGGATAAAGTGTGCAGAACCGCCGCCAGGCGACGCCCCAGCAGGGCTCCGGCCACCAGAGCACTTTATGAACGATTTCATAAAGTTAGCTGCAGCAGTTAGCCACAGTATCTGTGGGCCGTGCTGTGGATAAACTGTGCTCACTATGCGCCACGGCAGGCGGGCCTGGGGCTGCCGCCGGCTGTACGTTTTTCGTCCGGCGCGAGCCGCGCAGCCGCCGCGGTCAAACGACTCGCGTGTAGCGACTCTGCACCAGGCCATTGGCGAAGGTGCGGGTGGCCATGTGGTGCCAGCGGATGTCATGCAACAGCGGCCCGAACAGCGGGATGCCGGTGCCAATGAGGATCGGCACCCGGGTCAGGATCAGCTGCTGGATCAGCCCGGCGCGCAGGAAGCCCTGGATGGTCTGCCCGCCGTCGATATACAGGTGCTTGGCGCCCCGCTCCGCCATGCGCTCGATCACTTCAGGCGGGGGGCAGGACATGACCTCGACGCTGGCGGCCAGCGGCGCGGGAATCTTTCGCGTGCGGCGGCTGAGTACCACCACCGGGGTGTCGGCATAGGGCCATTCGTCGAAACGCTGGACCTGCTCGTAGGTACAGCGGCCCATGACCACCGCATCGACCGTGCTCATGAACTCTGCGTAACCATAATCCTCGGCGCCCTCTTCGGCGCCCCCGGCCGGCAGCCAGTCGAGCGCGCCATCGGCACGAGCGATGAAGCCATCGAGACTGGTGGCGATATACACGGACGTTTTCATCCTGCCTCCTCGCACCCGGCCACGCCAGGCGCTCGATTTGCGGGATATTCCCTGGCGGCTGCGCCCGCCGCCAGTTACCAGCCCTAATCTAGCAGCCAGCCGGCGACGACAGGCAACGAACTGCCCAAGGGTACTGCGCAGGCCGCTAAACGGAAGCGCAAGGTACGGAGCACCCGGCAGCTCAACAGACGCTGGGGCGACGGTGAAATAGCGGAAAGCGGTGGCGGATCGGGGGATGGGCGGGACGGTCTGGGCGGCTTTCGGAGTGAGGGGGCCGCAGAAAGGAAGCGCCTTGCCGGCCCCGAGCGGGTCCGGCAAGGTATCGGCTGCGGGCCTTAGTAGTCGATGACCACGTCGCCCTGGGGCACGCTGCAGCAGGACAGGATGAAGCCTTCGGCGACGTCCTCGTCGGTGATCCCGCCGTTGTGCTCCATGGTCACTTCGCCGGCGGTCTTCATCACCTTGCAGGTACCGCAGATGCCCATGCCGCAGGCCTTGGGGATATGCAGACCGAGCTTGGCGGCGGCCGCATGCACGGTCTCGCCCGGCTCGATGCGCACGCTCTTGCCGGTGCTGGTGAATTCCACCATCAGCTGCTCGGACAGCGGCACCGGCTCGGCTTCAGCGGCCTCGGCAGCCAGTTCCTTGACCTCCTCGCGGACGTCCGCCGGCGTGGCGCCGAAGGATTCCTCGTGGTAGCGCGACATGTCGAAACCGTTGACCTGAAGCAGGTGCTTGATCGCGTTCATGTACGGCGTCGGGCCGCAGCAGAAGATTTCCCGCTCCTGATAGTCCGGGGCGATCAGTTCCAGCATCTTCAGATTGAGGTAACCGCGGTAGCCGGCCCAGGCTTCACCCAGGCCATGCTTCTCGCAGATCACGTGCAGGCTGAAGTTGTTGATCCGCGCGGCCATGTGTTCCAGCTCGCGGTGATAGATGATGTCCTTGGGCGTGCGCGCGCTGTGGACGAAGACCATGTCGACGTTGGCGTTGGTGTCGTAGAACCAGCGGGCCATGGACATCACCGGGGTGATGCCGACGCCGCCGCTGAGGTACAGCACCTTCTCGGCCGGGAAGTCGATGGCGTTGAACAGCCCGACCGGACCGTGCACCGGCAACTCATCGCCTTCCTTGAGGTTGTCGTGCAGCCAGTTGGACACCTTGCCGCCAGGCACCCGCTTGATGGTGACGGAGAAGCTGTAGGGCACCGAAGGCGCGCTGGAAATGGTGTAGGAGCGCATGATCGGCTGGCCGTCGATCTCCAGCTCCAGGGTCACGAACTGCCCGGGCTTGAAGAAGAACAGCACCGGCTGTTCGGCCATAAAGCAGAAGGTGCGAACATCCCAGGTTTCCTGGATGACCTTGACGCAGCGCACCAGGTGGCGGCCGTTGCTCCAGGTCTGGGTCGTAACCGGATTGAGGAAGTCGTTCGTCGTCATGGACGTCTCTCCGCGCACGGCCGGACATCGGCCTAATATGCGGCGGATTGTGCGTAACGCCCGCCGCCGCCACTTACCTGTCAGCGACATCCACATACTTATCGCGACCTGCCGCAGAACACGCGGTTTGCAGCGTCGGAAACGGATGCCGCCATGTCGCCCATGGATAAGGTTAGCTTAGCGCCGCCATCCAAACTCGATTCCAGCCGAAGCAAATGGATAAGAGCGCACGCCCCCTTATATTTGCGCGCAGCAAAACGCCGCTCGGCGGGCGATAATTGAGGGGTGCCACGCCGCCTTGCGTAGCAACCGAAACAGCCACTTTATTCCGGCGCGAGCAGCGAGTGCTTCCGCCACTGAGGAGTTACCGATGGACGTCACTTCCACTCTGAGCCTGGGCGATCCACTAGAGCCTGCACGCAAGGCCACGGCCGAGATGCTGCACAACCGTGAGCGCACCTTCTCGCTGCCGCAGCCGTTCTACAACGACGAGCGCCTGTTCAAGATCGACATGCAGGAGATCTTCCACAAGGAGTGGCTGATCGCCGGCATGACTTGCGAGGTCCCGGCCAAGGGCAACTACCTGACCCTGCAACTGGGCGACAACCCGATCATCGTGATCCGTGGCGCCGAAGGCGTCGTGCATGCCTTCCACAACGTCTGCCGCCACCGCGGCTCGCGCCTGTGCACCAGCGACAAGGGCAAGGTCGCCAAGCTGGTCTGCCCGTACCACCAGTGGACCTACGAGATCGACGGCCGCCTGCTGTTCGCCGGCACCGAGATGGGCCCCGACTTCGACATGAAGCAGTACGGCCTCAAGCCGGTGCACTGCAAGACCGCCGGCGGCTTCATCTTCATCTCCCTGGCGGAGAACCCACCGGCAATCGACGAGTTCCTCTCCGGTCTGGCCCACTACATGGAGCCCTACGACATGGAGAACGCCAAGGTCGCGGTGCAGAGCACCATGATGGAGAAGGCCAACTGGAAGCTGGTGCTGGAAAACAACCGCGAGTGCTACCACTGCAGCGGTTCGCACCCGGAACTGCTCAACAGCCTGCTGGAGTGGGACGACACCAACGACCCGCGTGCCGACCAGGCCTTCAAGGACCACGTGGCCGAGTCCGCCGCCAAGTGGGAAGCCGAGAAGATCCCTTACCTGCACGCCGGTTACGGCCTGCGCAACCGTATCGTGCGCATGCCGCTGCTCAAGGGCACCGTGTCCATGACCATGGACGGCAAGCAGGGCAGCAAGAAGCTGATGGGCCGCATCCAGAACCCGGACCTGGGTTCCATGCGCATCCTCCACCTGCCGCACTCGTGGAACCACTGCATGGGTGACCACATCATCAACTTCACCGTGTGGCCGGTCAGCGCCCAGGAGTCGATCGTCATCACCAAGTGGCTGGTGCACAAGGACGCCGTGGAAGGCGTCGACTACGACGTCGCGCGCCTGCGCCAGGTCTGGGACGCCACCAACGAGCAGGACCGTCGCCTGGGCGAAGAGAACCAGCGCGGCATCAACTCCACCGCCTACCAGCCGGGCCCCTACTCCAAGACCTACGAGTTCGGCGTGGTCAACTTCCTCGACTGGTACAGCGAGCGCATGCTGAACAACCTCGGCGCCGAACCGGCCCCCTACCTGAAGGGTGTCCCCGCCGAGTAACAGAGCTTCACCGGCGGGTTGGTCGCCCGCCGCTACTGGCTGCACACTGAGGCCCTGACGGGCACTTCCCAACCCTCCAAGCCCCGGCTTTGGAGGGTTTTTTTATGCCTCGCGACCTCCCCGCCAGGCGCCTCGTAACACCTCCCCCACCCAGGCCGGGCGTGTTACCCCCCGATCCCGTGGGTAACAAAACCGGGTAGTAGCACCACAAAATCCTCTGCCCCGGGGTCGCCTGAAAAATCATGAAATCAGACAAGTCATTGATTTATAAGGATAAAAAAATACTGGCACGGCAAATGCTTTATCTATGGCACAAAAACAATAAAGCAAAAAAGAAAACGTCTCGGCTCTGCGACAACAAAAACAACAGGACAGAAGAGTCGCAAACAGATTTTTTTGGAAAGGGTGTGCGTTTCGGGGTCAGCCCCGCGACCTAGGCGATAAGAATAAAACTACCTGAAGGTAGCACGCCGCTCCGGTCGGATCACTTGGTGACAAGACGCTGCCAGCATCCAAAAAAATACGTTTGCCCTTGATCCCTCGATGGGATCGGACAAGACGGTTTGGAACGAGAACAAGAACAACAGATCGTTCAACAAGAAAAACAAAGCACGCCGCAATAGTTTGAAGGGGAGCCTAGGCTCCCCTTCGTGCTTTGTGCGCTGCGCACTCATTCCGCGCGCCTCCACCTGCCCCTCCCCACAATACCCCCTACTTCACGGCCCGGTGCCGCGCTCAGGTGCTCTTGCAGAAGCCCTCGTAAGGGCTGCAGCGCAAGGCCCACGGCCAATGACCGGCCGCGGGCCACGAGGTTCTGATGCTGCGCACCGATCAACTCGGCAGGTAGCGCTCCGACCACTGCTCAGCGGCCACGCCCTGTTCGATCATCTGCTCGACCTGCTCCGCCGTGCAGCCCAGTTGCTGCAGCACGGCGCGGGTATCGCTGCCATATTTCGCCATCTTTCCCGGCAAGCGCACGGGCGCCCGCTGCAGACGGATCGAGTTCGGTGCGATCAGCGCCACCCGATGGCCACAGGGGTGTTCCGGGTACTCGATAAAGGCCACGGTCTTCGGGCCGTTCAGGTCGATGCCGCCGGCCTCGTTCATCAGCGACGACTCGCGCAACTGGCTCATGCGCCCCAGGGGCTGGCAGCCGATATCGACCGGCGCCAGCAGTGCCTGCCAGTGGCCCATCGCCTGGCTGCGGAACAGGCTTTCCAGGCACTGCTCGGCCGTCTTCTGGTCGGCGCTTGCCAGCTCGGGCAATTGCAGGGCCCGCGCCAGATCGGCCAGCTGGCTGCGCCGGTCCAGCGCCAGGAACAGCCAGCCGTCCAGCGCCTGGTAGCAGCGATAGAAGGCATGGGCGCCCTTCACCTCGCGCCCGCTCGGCTCGTCGAAGGGACCGCGTCCGGGGTAGTCGTACATGAACGGCACCTGGATCAGCTGACCGGCCGCCACCAGCGAGCTGCGCGCCACCGAGCCCCCCTGGCCATTGGCCCGCTTGACCAGCGCCACGCCGATGGCGTGGGCGGCGCAGTAGCCGCCCAACACATCGATGGTGCCGAAGTGGGCATGCTCCTCCGGCGTCTCGATGCCGCCGCCGAAGCGCGCCATGATGCCGGTGGTCGCCTGCACCAAATCGTCATAGCCCGGATGGTTGCTGCGCGGCCCCGCCGTGGGGCCACCGAAGGCGTCGAACTGGCAGAGGATCAGCTGCGGGTTGATTCGCTGCAGACGTTCCGCCGACAGGCCGAGGCGCTCCAGCTGCGCGTCGCTGGCGTTGATGGTGACCACGTCCACCTGGGGCAGCAGCCTGTCCAGCAGCGCCTGGCCCTCGGGGCTCTTCAGGTCGAGCAGCACGCTGCGCTTGCCCTGGTTGGCCTGCATGCCGAAGACGGTGGTGTTCCAGGGGTCCAGGGCCGGCTGCGGCGGATCGATGCTGATCACCTCCGCACCGAAGCGGGCCAGGGTGCAGGCGATGGTCGGCCCGGCGATCACGTTGGTCAGGTCGAGGATGCGCACGCCCTCCAGCCAGCCCCGGGCCGGCGCCGCCGGATCGGCGTCGGGCAGCGTGCTGGGGTGATCGCGCCAGCTCTCCAGCAGCTGCAGCACGGCGCCGCGGTCCGTATGGGGCGCCTGCGCCGGCTGCTTGTCGAGCACCGCACCGTCGCCTTGCAGCCAGCAGATGTTGCCCAGCTGGCGCATGGCGCCGTAACGCGGGTCTTCGACCTGCAGCACACTGTGCGACTGCAGGGCGTGCTCGCTGGCCAGCCATTCGCGGGTCAGCTGGTGGGCACAGCCCGGCACCCCGGCCTCGCCGAACAGCCGCTGCCATTCGTAGGCCGGCCTGCTCAGGAACGCCGCCTTCATCTTCTCCGAGACCAGGTCCGCCCACTGCCGCGACAGCGGATAGGACAGCAGCGTGCACTCGGCGCCCTCCGGCCAGTCCGCCACGTCCAGATACGGGCTGTGGGTTGGAATGCCCAGCGCGGCGATCTCCTCCCACAGGCCGAGCACCTGCAGGCAGGCGATCGGGTGGCGGGCATGGGAGCAGTTGACCGAATAGAAGGGCCGGCCGTCCTGGCAGACATAGGTGCGATAGAAGGGATCGAGGAACTCCTGCAGATCGGCGTACTGCAGATTCAGCGGCAGGCCGTTGTTGCGCCGGCGCTCGATTTCCCGCTCGCGCAGCGACTTGTAGCGCTCCGGCAGCCCTTCGATGTGCATGGAGTTGTAGGCCAGCCCCTCCATCAGCGCGGCGGCGATCGGCACCTCGATGCGCTCGCCCTGCCCGCTGCTGGCCCTGGCGAACAGCGCCAGGGTCACCGCGGTGGCGCCCAGTACCGAGGCGTAGGCCGAGGCCAGGGGCAGCGGCGAAAACGACGGCGTGATGCCCATCAGCACCCGGCTCAGGCCCATGTCGGTGAACTGGCCCACGGCCGCGGCGATGATGCCTTCCCAGGCCGGCAGCCCCGCGAACTCCTCATCCTTCTCGGAGAAGCCCGGCAGGGACAGATAGACCAGCGCCGGATTCAACGCGCGCATCGCCTCGGCGCCGAGACCGAGGCGCTCCATTACCCCCGGACGGAAGTTCTCCACCAGCACGTCGGCATGCCGGACCAGGTCGATCGCCAGTTGCAGGTCGGCCTCGCTATGCAGGTCGAGACTGATGCGCTGCTTGCCGCGGTTGAGGATGGCGTCGGCCGGGTTGTCCCAGCGCGGCCCCTCGGGCGGGTCGATATGGACCACCTCGGCGCCCTGGTCGGCCAGCATCATGGCCACCGCCGGCCCGGCGATGTACTGGCCGAAATCGACAACCCGGTATCCGCCCAGGGGGCGCTGCTTGCTCGCGTTCATGCTCACCTGCCGCTGTAAGTGTGGAGTTAACTCCAGCGAGCCTAGGAAATTGCCGCCCCGGCGCATATCGGATAGTTTCGCACTGGCCGTTCGATTTTTTTGTACAGGGCAAAGCGCCCGGGGGCAGCGATGGACCTGCAAGCGATCAAGACCTTCCTGACCCTGGCCGACCTCAAGCGCCTCAGCCTCTGTGCCGAGCAGCTGTGCCTGACCAAGTCGGCGGTCAGCACCCGCATCAAGCTGCTCGAGGAGCAGCTGGATCAGCAGCTGTTCAGCCGCAGCCATGAAGGCATGGCCCTGACGCCCGCCGGGCGCCAGTTCTACCAGCACGCCATGGCCCTGCAGCAGCGCTGGCAGCGGGCCAAACGCGAGCTGTCGCTGCGCGACGACAGCGCCGGCCTGCTGCGCCTCGGCGCTCACCCCAGCCTGGCCAGCGACCTGCTGTTCAAATGGGGCAGCGCCCTGAACCGGCAGGCGCCAGGGCTGCACCTGCACCTTGAGGCCGACTATTCAAGCGAGATCGTCCGCCAGGTCTCGGCCGGAATCCTCGACATCGGTCTGATCTTCGTCGCCGACACCACCGCCGGCCTGGTGGTCGAGCAGGCCGGCGAGGACCGCCTGCTGATGGTCGCCAACGGCGCCACCGCACTGGCCCAGGTGTCCGTGGACAACTACCTGTATATCGACTGGGGCTGGGGCTACAACGCCGCCCACTCCGAACGTCTGCCGCAACTGCAGAACAGTCGCCTGAGCTGCGGCTTCGCCGAACTGGGGCTGCCCTGGCTGCTCGACAACGGCGGCGCGGCCTACCTGCCGAAACGCCAGGTGGCCGCCTTGCTCAAGGACGGAACGCTGTCACGGGTGGCCGATGCGCCGGAGTTCAAGCGCCCGATCTTCGTCACCTACGCCCGCGACGCCCTCGACGCCGGCCTGCTGCAGCGGGCCCTCGACGCCCTCGGCGGGGTCATCGAGGGCAACCGGCAACCGCGCTGAAACGACACGGGCCGCCCTGAGGCGGCCCGTGTCAGATAACGCGGAAGCAGCAAGCGTCAGGCGATATCCGCCGGCTGTCCGCCCAGAATCGGCTTCACCGGCACCTCGCTGGAGTCCATGATCAGCGACTTGAGCAGACCGAAGGTCATCAGCAGGATCACCACGCTGACCGGCAGCGCGGCGGCGATATTGACGGTCTGCAGCGCATTGAGACCGCCGGCGAGCAGCAGCACCCCAGCCACGGCACCGATCACGCTGCCCCAGAAGATGCGGAACAGCTTCGGCGGCTCCTCGTTGCCCAGGGACAGGATGGTGGTCAGCACCAGGGTGCCGGAGTCCGAGGAGGTGACGAACCAGCTGAGCAGCAGGAACACCAGCATGGCCGAGAGGATCCAGCCCATCACGCCGGTACCGGCGATACCATCGGCGGCGGCGAACAGCGCCGCCGGCAGGTTCCACTCGGTCACCAGCCTGACCAGCTCGCCGGTGCCGGCGCCACCTGCGGCGTTCAGCTCCTGGTACAGCGCCGAGCCACCGAAGATGCCCATCCAGACGAAGATCATCAGGGTCGGCACACAGAGCACGCCGAACACGAACTCACGCAGGGTGCGCCCCCGGGAGATGCGCGCGATGAACAGGCCCACGAACGGCGCCCACGACAACCACCAGCCCCAGTAGAACACGGTCCAGCCGTTCTGCCAGGCCGCCGGGCCCTGCTCTTTGGGGAACCACAGGCCCATCGGCAGCACGTTGACCAGGTAGCTGCCCAGCGACTCGCCGAACATGCTTATCAACCAGGCGGTCGGCCCGCCGAACAGGAAGAACGCCACCACCAGGGCGGAGATGATCATGTTCCACTCGGAGATGATCTTGATACCGCGCCCCACGCCGGACAGCGCCGACATGATCGAGACGATCGAGATCAGGCCGATCAGTACCAGCTGGGTGGTGGTGCCGGAATCGACGCCGATCAGGCGCTCCAGGCCCACGGCCATCTGGTTGACGCCCAGGCCCAGGGAGGTGGCGACCCCGAAGACGCAACCCAGCACGCCGATCATGTCGACGGCATGACCGATCGGGCCATAGATGCGATCGCCGATCAAGGGATGCAGCGCCGAACGCAGGGCCAGCGGCAGCTTCTTGCGGTAGGCGAAATAGGCCAGCGACAGGCCGACGATGGCGTAGCCCGCCCAGCCATGGAAGCCCCAGTGGAAGTAGGTGACGCGCAGGGCTTCCACCGCGCGGGCATGGCCCACCTCGGTGGCGCCGGCCATGTCGGCATAGGGGTTGTTCGGGTAGCCGAAGGCGCCGCTGTTATCCAGGTAGAAGATCGGCTCGGCCACACCGAAGAACAGGATGCCGATGCCGATACCGGCGGAGAACAGCATGGAGAACCAGGCCAGGTTGCTGAAGTCCGGCCGACTGTCGTCGTCGCCCAGGCGCACGCTGCCATGGCGAGAGAGCACCAGCGCGAAGCAGATGGCGATGAAGACACCCATGACGACCAGGTAATACCAACCGAAGACGTCTTCGATCCAGCTGCGCATGGCTCCAAAGAGCGAGCCGGCCAACTCGGACGTGATCCCGGCGAACAAGACGAAGGCCAGGACTATGGAGGCAGACGCAATGGTCATGCCCTTGTGCATGCCTTTGAAGAGCCCGGATCGACTCAATAACTCTTTACTGAACACGGTGCTGCCGGGGGCACCACCGCCTTGCTCTTTGATGCTCGACATCTATTCGTTCTCCCAGGTCGGGCTGTAGCTGCTTGCTGTGATGGTCATGCGAGTTGCGGCGTCCCCGGTTCGGCGAAGCAGTGCTTCGCCCTACCGTGGCGCCACGACGCCTGCACTGGCGCCACATAGGTCGTTCATCCTGCGTGACGCGGCGCATTGCCCACCGGCATCTGCAGCTGTTGGCATTGCGCGATAACCGCTCGAGCGGTGCTGCCTAATCAGCAACATTCGCGCCACCCACCCCCATCCAGAGAAAATAGAAAAAACACCACTATTCAAGAAGTTATCCGGCCCTCCGGGGCAGTGAACTAATGATCACAGCCCCCTGATCTGCTGGTTGCGCGCTCACCGAAAAACAGCGTTTTCAGCAATTGTCCAAAGGATCGTCGCAAACGGAACTGCCGGCGGCGCTGCCGCTATCGCAGCCCAACGCCTCGTCAGGTTCGGCCGACGAACCCGGGTTTTCCGCAGCGGCATTGCCACGCACTGCTTCGGTGCGCGAATGGGGCGCCCGCTGCCTGTCGATGCAACACGACTCACCGAGGGGTCCGTCCGGGGGCATCCAGCAGCCCCGAAGACCGTCGCCCGACCGGCCTCCGCCACTGAGCATGGACATTCCTTGGCGGTCGCGCGCGAGGCGCGGCCGAGGAGCCGTTTGCGCGATTCGACGGGTCGCCTGACAAGGTGTGCAAGGGCTCGAGGATCTGGTGCAGTCGCTGAACGACAGCAGGTTGAGCCCGGGACAGCTGGCGCCTGGCGGATAGATCCGGGATGCCAGCCGAGCAGCCGTCCATGGCCGCGCCCATCAACCAGGGCGGCGTGACAGACTCGCAACTGCGGCAAGGCCGGGGCGCTGGCCAGGCGCTGAAACGACACGGGCCGCCCTGAGGCGGCCCGTGCACTGGAACGTACAGTCAGGTAGGAGTTAGGCGTTTTCCGCCGGCTGTTCGGCCAGCGGTGGCGCCACCGGCACCTCGCTGGAGTCCATGATCAGCGACTTGAGCACGCCGAAGGTCATCAGCAGGATCACCACGCTGAGCGGCAGCGCCGCGGCGATGTTGGCGGTCTGCAGCGCGCTGAGGCCGCCGGCGACCAGCAGCACGCCGGCCACGGCACCGATCACCACGCCCCAGAAGATGCGGAACAGCTTCGGCGGCTCCTCGTTGCCCAGGGACAGGATGGTGGTCAGCACCAGGGTGCCGGAGTCCGAGGAGGTAACGAACCAGCTGAGCAGCAGGAACACCAGCATGGCCGAGAGGATCCAGCCCATCACGCCGTCGCCGGCGATGCCGTCGGCCGCGGTGAACAGCGCCGCCGGCAGGTTCCACTCGGTCACCAGCTTGACCAGCTCGCCGGTGCCGGCGCCGCCCGCGGCGTTCAGCTCCTGGTACAGCGCCGAGCCACCGAAGATGCCCAGCCAGACGAAGATGATGAAGGTGGGCACGCAGAGCACGCCGATGACGAACTCACGCAGGGTACGACCGCGGGAAATGCGCGCGATGAACAGGCCCACGAACGGCGCCCACGCCAACCACCAGCCCCAGTAGAACACGGTCCAGCCGTTCTGCCAGGCCGCCGGGCCCTCTTCCTCGGGGAACCACAGGCCCATCGGCAGGAAGTTGACCAGGTAGCTGCCGAACGATTCGCCGAACATGCTCACCAGCCAGGCGGTCGGCCCGCCGAACAGGAAGAAGGCGACGACCAGCGCGGAGATGATGATGTTCCACTCGGAGATGATCTTGATGCCGCGGCCCACGCCGGACAGCGCCGACATGATCGAGACGATGGAGATCAGGGCGATCAACACCAGCTGGGTGGTGGTGCCGGAATCGACGCCGATCAGGCGCTCCAGGCCCACGGCCATCTGGCTGACGCCCAGGCCCAGGGAAGTGGCGATGCCGAAGACGCAACCCAGCACGCCGATCAGGTCGACGGCATGGCCGATCGGACCATAGATGCGGTCGCCGATGAACGGATGCAGCGCCGAGCGCAGGGCCAGCGGCAGCTTCTTGCGGTAGGCGAAATAGGCCAGCGACAGGCCGACGATGGCGTACACCGCCCAGCCATGGAAGCCCCAGTGGAAGTAGGTCACCCGCAGGGCGTCGACCGCGCGGGCATGGCCCACGGCCGTGGCCCCGGCCATGTCGGCATAGGGGTTGTTCGGATAGCCGAAGGCGCCGCTGTTATCCAGGTAGAAGATCGGCTCGGCCACGCCGAAGAACAGGATGCCGATACCGATACCGGCGGAGAACAGCATGGAGAACCAGGCGAAATTGCTGAAGTCCGGACGACTGTTATCGTCGCCCAGGCGCACGCTGCCGTGACGGGTGAACACCAGCACGAAACAGACCAGGATGAAGAACACCATGGCCACCAGGTAGTACCAGCCGAAAACGCTTTCGATCCAGCTGCGGGTGGCGCCGAAGAGCTTGCCGGCCGACTCGGTGTTGAATCCGGCGAACAGCACAAAGGCCAGTACCATCACCGCCGACACGATGGTCATGCCCTTGTGCATGCCCTTGAAGAGTCCTGACTGACTCAGTAGCTCCTCTTTGAACACGGTAGTGCCAGGGGCGCCACCGAACTGTTCTTTCACTTTCGACATTTTCTTGTTCTCCCAGGTGGAGTCGTAGCTAATTGTTGTAATTGTCATGCATGTCGCTGTTTCTTCGGCGCGCCGAAGAAAACCTTGGCACCGCGGTGGCGCCTCCTGGCGCCGGACCTCTCACCGCACAAGTCGTAGGACTTCTGCGGCATCGGTTTGCTGCTGCGTCTGCCCGGACCCACTGCTGCGGTGACGCGTCAGTCGGATCTTGGGCAAAACGATACGAACCGGATTGTTATGAAGATGGACAGTCGTCGGAAGCAATAAAATAGCCGCCTATGACCACGTTTAATTTATGGCGACCTCGACGGAAAGCCCCGTTCGGCGGCGCTGGCAAAACTGGTCGCAATCAAGCCGCCAGGCGACGCTTCTAGCGCTGCAGCACATGAATTCGCGACAGCAGTTCGTCGCGATCGACGTAGCAGCCCTTGAAATGCCGGGCGCCGCTGGTCGGGTCGAACTCGGTGCGCGCATGCAGGGTGCGGCGATTGTCGAAACACCACAGCTGCCCGGCCGCCAGCCGTCGCTGCACGCGAAAGCGCGGCTCACGGGTCATCTCGATGAAACGCCGGTAGGCGCTGTACAGCGCCGGCATGCGCTCGACCGGTGCGTCGAACGGCCCCTTCAGGAAGTTGCCCATGCGGATCTCGCTGACCGCCCCGTAGGCGTCCAGGGCAATGATCGGCGCCAGGCAGCGGTAATCGCTGGTGCGGCTCTTGTTGCGGAATTCGATCGGCGTGTCGCACAGGGTGTGAAACAGTTCGGGGGCCTCCTGATGCAGCGCCTCGGCGATGGCGAAGCCGTCGACGAACACGCTCTCCCCTCCGCTCGCATCGTTGACCAGGCAGTGCAGGAACTGCAGCCCGGGCTCCAGCTCGCGGGTCGGCAGGTCGGTATGCAACGGCAGGTTGAAGGCGGTGTAGGCGTTGCTGTCGGCATCGGCCTTGGACTGCACGTCGAACAGCACGCCGAAGTTGCTCTCGCGGATAAAGGAGATGCGCTTGGCCAGGATCGGCAGCACGTCCGCGCGGGTCGGCACCTCGAGCAGCTGGGTCAGGCCGATGTCGCGCACCGCCAGCAGCCAGTTCAGCAGGGCACTGTCGTCCGTCATCACCGCCTGGTAGTCGAACTGCGGCAGCTGCTCGCCCATCTCCGCACCCCACAGGCGGCTCTGCGGCCGTTGGGCGCGGCGCTCGGCACGCGACGCCTCGTCATAGGCGTGGGCGCGCAGCCAGCCGGGGTGGTAGCGGCTGTGATGGCCATCCTGCCAGTCGACCAGCAGATGGCCCTGCTCGTCGATGCGGGTGCGCTGCGGGTGCAGCTGCTCCGGCACATCGACGATCTCGAACAGTTGCTCGCGGGTCACGCTGTACACGCACTTGTTGCAGGAACAATTGTCGCGCAGCCACTGGTGATGGAACGGGCTGACGCGACCGTCGCTCCACACCGTTTCCAGCGCGTCCGCCTCGGCTCTTACAGCCACCAGGTCGGCGCTGATCGGGTAGCTTCGCCAATCGGCGATCGGTGGGTTTTCCAGGGCGGGATCTACAGCGTTCATTGCGATCTCCTCAGGCGATGCCGTAACGGCTGGTGTTGGAGAAGCGATCGGGCCGGAAGCGTTTTCAGCGCCGTAGCGCGCTCCCCAGCCAGTCGATCAATTGCGCATACAGGTTATCCACCTCGGCCACCCGCCCCAGCGCACGCAGGCAGCCGTGCACCAGGCCCTGCCCCGGCTCGAAGCGCACAGCCACACCATCCGCGGCCAGGCGCTGGGCATAGAGCGCACCGTCATCACGCAGCGGATCGTGCTCGGCGACCGCTACGAACGCCGGCGGCAGACCGCTGAAGTCCTGGGCAGCAAGTGGCAGCGCAAGCGGATCGGCGCGCAGACTCGAATCGGGCAGGTACCAGTCCAGACAGGCCTGCAGATCTTCCCGCGAGAGCAGGGGCGCATCGGCGCAGCTCAGATGCGAGGGCAGAGGCTGCGGACTCAGACCGGGATAGATCAACGCCTGGGCGCAGGGTTGCGGCTGTCCCGCCTGGCGCAAGGCCAGGCATAGCGCCACCGCCAGGTTGCCGCCGGCACTGTCGCCGGCCACGGCGAGGCGCTGCTGATCCAGTTGGATATCCAGTTGGTCGTTGCGCAGCGCCTGCCAGACCTGCTGGCAATCGCGCAGGCCCGCCGGAAACGGATGCTCGGGCGCCAGCCGGTAGGCGACTGCCACCACCGCCACGCCGAGGCGCTCGGCCAGTTCGGCACAGACCAGGTCATGGGAGTCGAGGTCGCCGAACGCCCAGCCGCCTCCGTGCAGGTACAGCACACAGGGCCAGCCCGACGCCGGCATCGGGCCCGCGGGCCGATAGCGCCTCAGCGGCACCGTCTGGCAGTGCAGGTCGCGCACATCCAGGCGCTCCGATCGCGGCCGGTCGAATGCCTGCGCCATACGTCGGTAGGCCTCACGTTGCGCCGCCAGGCTGGCGTCCCGGGCGACGAAGCTTTGGCTGAGCGCGACGAACTCCAGCATCTGCGCCGTCAGCTCGTAGTGCCTGGCGCGCCCCGCTGCCTGCCCGTGCTCCACCATGAGGGTCAACCTTAGCGCCCCGGCAGGCCGATGGTGCGGCCTACATGCAGCGGAACCGGCAAGCGTCCATGGGCCTCGCCGAGCGCCAGCACCTGCGCCATGACCTGCTCGTCGAAAGCCGCGGAGCGCCCGCTGGCGCTGTCGATATTCATCAGCATCTGTTCGCTGGCCGCCAACAGCTCATCTCCGCCCGGATAGTAAAGGCCGTGGTGGATGTGCAGACGCTTACGGTCATGGGCCAGCAACTGGGTGCGCACCTCCGCCTCGGCACCGAGCTTGACCTCGGCCAGGTAGTTCAGGTGGCACTCCAGGGTGTACAGGGTGTGCCCGGTGCGCGCCCGACCCGCCTCGTCGAGGCCCAGCCGATCCATCAGCGCATCGGTGGCATAGCTGAAGATCAGCAGGTAGAAGGCATCGCGCAGGTGGCCGTTGTAATCCACCCACTCGGGCTGGATCTCGGTCTGGTAGGTGGTCAGAGGTTGCGCACTGGACATCGGTTGTTCTCCTGCGGCCGGGCGGCTCGCCCCCGGCCGGGTATCGATTGGCGGCAGTGCCGCCGGCTCAATGCCTGGCCCGATTCAGGCGGGCCAGGCTGCACGTCAGTCGGCGAAGTCGAAGCCGTGCTTGGCCTTGGTCGCCTTGATCGCGTCCATCACCGCCATCAGGCAGTCGTCGCGATAGCGCTCCAACTCGGCGATGCTGCGCTCGCCCTGCTGCACCGCGGTGCCCTCGACCACGCTGTCGATCAGCTGGTCGGTCAGCTCCGGGGCCTCGAGGTAGGTCCAGGGCAGCTTCAGGGCCGGGCCGAACTGCGACATGAAGTGGCGCATGCCGGCGTTGCCGCCCGCCAGGGTGTAGGTCAGGAAGCTGCCCATGAACGACCAGCGCAGGCCCGCGCCGAAGCGGATCGCGTCGTCGATCTCGCCGGTGGTGGCCACGCCGTCGTTGACCAGGTGCAGCGACTCGCGCCACAGCGCCTCGAGCAGGCGGTCGGCGATAAAGCCGGGTACTTCCTTGCGCACATGCAGCGGGCGCATGCCCAGGGTGGTGTAGATCTCGATCGCCGCCTGCACGGCTTCGGGCGCGGTGTGCTGGCCACCGACCACTTCCACCAGCGGCAGCAGGTAGACCGGGTTGAACGGATGGCCGACCACGCAACGCTCGGGCTGCGTAGCGTCGGCGTAGAACTCGCTGGGCAGCAGGCCCGAGGTGCTCGAGCCGATGATCACGTCGGGCCGCGCGGCGGCGCTGATCTTGGCGTGCAGCTCGCACTTGAGGTCCAGGCGCTCGGGAGCGCTCTCCTGGATGAAGTCGGCGTCCTTCACGCACTCCTCGATGGTGGCGACGAAGCGCAGCCGCTGCGGCGAGGCGCCTGGCGCCAGGCCCTTCTTCTCCAGGGCCGGCCAGGCGTTGGCGATGCGCGCGCGCAGCGCTTCTTCGGCGCCCGGCGCCGGGTCCCAGGCCACCACGTCGAGGCCATGGGCCAGGGCGCGGGCGATCCAGCCGGCGCCGATGACGCCGGTGCCGAGGGCGGCGAAGGTTTTCAGTTCAGTGACAAAGCCCATGATGATTCCTGCAGGTTGCCCGGACCACGTCCGGGACTGGCTATTGGACCCGGTCCGGCATCGCGCCGGACCGCGGATGGGGGGCGCCGATTCAGCCGCGCGGCTTGAGGTTCATCTTGGCGCGTCCCTCGGCCGGGGTCAGGGCGCGGCCGCCGAGGCGCTGGATGATCTCGATGGCGCGCTCGACCAGCTGGCCGTTGGTGGCGTAGACGCCCTTGTCCAGCCAGATGTTGTCTTCCAGGCCCACGCGCACGTGGCCGCCCAGCAGCATGGCCTGGGCCACCATCGGCATCTGCATGCGGCCGATGCCGAAGCCGGCCCAATTGGCGCCCGCCGGCAGATTGTCGGCCATGGCCTTCATGGATGTGGTGTCGGCCGGCGCGCCCCACGGGATGCCCAGGCAGATCTGGAACAGCGGGTCTTCCAGCAGGCCTTCCTTGAGCATCTGCTTGGCGAACCACAGGTGGCCGGTGTCGAAGATCTCCAGCTCGGCCTTCACCCCCAGCTCGGTGATGCGCTTGGCGCCGGCGCGCAATTGGGCCGGGGTGGAGACGTAGATGTAGTCGCCGTCGCCGAAGTTCAGGGTGCCGCAGTCCAGGGTGCAGATCTCCGGGCGCAGGGCCTCGATATGCGCCAGGCGGGTCAGCGGGCCGACCAGGTCGGTGCCGGCGCCGAACTCCAGGGGCTGTTCGCCCGGGCCGATTTCCAGGTCACCGCCCATGCCGGCGGTGAGGTTGATGATCACGTCGGTATCGCTCTCGCGGATGCGCTCGACCACCTCGCGGTACAGCTCGACGTCGCGACTCGGCTTGCCGGTCTTGGGGTCGCGGACATGGCAGTGGGCCACGGTGGCGCCGGCCTTGGCCGCTTCGATGGCGGCGTCGGCGATCTGCTTGGGGGTGACCGGGATGGCCGGGTGCTTGCCGACGGTGTCGCCGGCGCCGGTCACTGCACAGGTGACGATTACTTCGTAGTTCATGATTCGGGGTCCTTCATTCAGGCGAGCGGAGGCCGTGCGCGAGCAGGCGCGCACGGAAAGTCTGGGTTAGGGATTACTGCAGTTTGGCGACGGCGGCGGCCTGGCCCGGCTGGCCATCGACCGTGGTCACGCCCTCCAGGAAGGCCTCGACCACTTGCGGGTTGGCCTTGAGCCAGTCGCGCGCCACCTGGTCCGGCGATTCGCGGCCCATGATCGGCTCCATCAGCTCACTTTCCTGGGCGGCGCTGAACTTGAGATTGCTCAGCAGGCGATGGACGTTCGGGCAACGCTGGGCGTAGTCCGGGGCGGTGACGGTCCACACGGTGGCCTGGCCTTCATTGGGGCCGAACACGTCTTCGCTGCCGGTCAGGTAGGTCAGGTCCATCTGGATATTCATCGGATGCGGGTTCCACCCCACGAAGACGATCGGTTTCTCACGCTTGACCGCCCGCCCGACTGCCGCGAGCATGGCCGCCTCGCTGGACTCGACCAAGGTGAAACCGCCGAGGCCGAACTGGTTGGAGTCGATCATCGCCTGGATCTTGGTGTTGGCCCCGGTGCCCGGATCGATGCCGTAGATCTTGCCATCCAGCTGATCCTTGAACTTGGCGATATCCGCGAAAGTCTTCAGCCCGGCATCAGCCGCATAGGCCGGCACCGCCAGTGTGGCGATGGCATCGGCCAGGCTTGGCTCTGCGGAGACCTTGACCGCCCCCTTGTCGAGGAACGGCTTGATGTTGTCGTCCATCGCCGGCTTCCAGTAGCCGAGGAAGAAGTCGATCTGGTTCTTGCTGATGCCGGAGAACACGATCTGCTGGGAGGCCGTGGTCTGTTTGGTTTCGTAGCCGAGGCTTTCCAGCAGCTCCGCGGCCACCGCCGTGGTGGCCACCACGTCGGTCCAGCCGACCAGGCCGATGCGCGCCTTCTGGCAACTGGCATCCTCGGCCGCCATCAGCGACGAGCTGAACAGGGTGGCCAAGCAGCAACCGGCGACGAGTTTAAGACTTTTCATGGTGGTGCCCTCTTGCGGCGATACGGTTGGTCCGTGTTTTTCTTCTGGTGGCCCGGTGTTTCCGTCTTGGGCCGGGCGGGTAAAGCGTGCCCAGTGGCGATCACCTTACGCAGCGATGGCGCCGCTCATTCGCACTAGAACGACCAGCTGTTGAACCAAAGCGACTTCGCCTGTTGCACTTGCGCCGCGACTGCCGTTTAGTTGCTTACGACAACCGCCGAAGCCGCCCCATGCCCCAGACCTTCCAGTTCCTGCTGATGCCCGGCTTCTCGATGATGGGCCTGATGTCCGCCGTCGAGCCGCTGCGCGCGGCCAACCGTTTCAGTCGCGAGTTGTTCAGCTGGCGCCTGCTCAGCCAGGACGGCGAGGCGGTGCAGAGCAGCGGCGGCATGTCGCTGAACGTCGACGACGCGCTGCAGATGCCGGGCAAGCAGGACAGCCTGTTCGTGGTCGCCGGCTACGACCCGCTGGAGCATTTCGACAGCCGCCTGGCCGCCTGGCTGCGCCGCGCCGAACGCGAGGTGGCGGTGCTCGGCGGCATCGACACCGGCAGCTTCGTGCTGGCCGAGGCCGGGCTGTTCGGCAAGGAGCGCCTGACCCTGCACTGGGAGGCGATCAATGCCTTCAAGGAGCGCTACCCCGCCCTGCAGGTGACCCAGGAACTGTTCGAGATCGACGGCCGGCGCATCACCAGCGCCGGCGGCACCTCGAGCCTGGACCTGATGCTGACCCTGATCGGCCGCGATTACGGCCATGAGCTGGCGCTGGACGTCTCCGAGCAGTTCGTCCTCGGGCGCATCCGCACCCGCCAGGACCACCAGCGCATGCAGATCGCCAGCCGCTACGACCTGCACAACAAGAAGCTGGTGCAGGTGATCGGCGAGATGGAGCGCAACAGCGAAGAACCGCTCAGCTCCCAGGCCCTGGCCGAGCTGGTCAAGGTCACGCCACGGCAGCTGGAGCGGCTGTTCCGCAAGCACCTGAACGAGACGCCGTCGAACTTCTACCTCAACCTGCGCCTGGACAAGGCCCGCCAGCTGCTGCGCCAGACCGACCTCAGCGTGCTGGAAGTGGGCCTGGCCTGCGGCTTCGAATCCTCTTCGTATTTCTCCCGCTGCTACCGCGCACGCTTCGCCAACTGCCCCAGCCAGGACCGTCACGAACAGCCGGCGGCCTAGCCACGCCTGCCGCCCAGGCCGCCTGGGCCGGCAGCGCCACGCGGGCGCTGCGAGGCATGCCGACGCCGCGCACCGGACAGTCGCCCGTGCAATGCCGGCACCCTGCCGACGCCTTATCCGATCACGACACGGCCTTGACGCTTTCGGCAATACCCCAGTCGTTTTTGCATCGGGTCCCCCGGCCCCCAAGGAATATGCTGCCCCCAAAGCGCCAACAGCGGGTTTGGCGCACGAAACCAAAAGGGGACAGCCTGATGAGCCCAGCCGAAGTACACGCCGACAGCATCGTCATCGACGGCCTGATCATTGCCAAGTGGAACCGTGAACTGTTCGAAGACATGCGCAAGGGCGGCCTGACTGCGGCCAACTGCACCGTCTCGGTCTGGGAGGGCTTCCAGGCCACCGTCAACAGCATCACCGCCAGCAACAAGCTGATTCGCGAGAACAGCGACCTGGTCATCCCGGTGCGCACCACCGCCGACATCCACGCGGCCAAGGCCCAGGGCAAGACCGGCATCCTCTACGGTTTCCAGAACGCCCACGCGTTCGAGGACCAGATCGGCTACGTCGAGGTGTTCAAGCAGCTCGGCGTGGGCATCGTGCAGATGTGCTACAACACCCAGAACCTGATCGGCACCGGCTGCTACGAGCGCGACGGTGGCCTGTCCGGCTTCGGCCGCGAGATCGTCGCCGAGATGAACCGGGTCGGCATCATGTGCGACCTGTCCCACGTCGGCAGCAAGACCAGCGAGGAAGTCATCCTCGAGTCGAAGAAGCCGGTGTGCTACTCGCACTGCCTGCCGTCCGGCCTGAAAGAGCACCCGCGCAACAAGTCCGACGAGGAACTGAAGTTCATCGCCGACCACGGCGGTTTCGTCGGCGTGACCATGTTCGCGCCGTTCCTGGCCAAGGGCATCGACTCGACCATCGACGACTACGCCGAGGCCATCGAGTACGTGATGAACATCGTCGGCGAAGACGCCATCGGCATCGGCACCGACTTCACCCAGGGCCATGGCAAGGAATTCTTCGAATACCTGACCCACGACAAGGGCTACGCCCGCCGCCTGACCAACTTCGGCAAGATCGTCAACCCGCTGGGTATCCGCACCGTCGGCGAGTTCCCCAACCTGACCGAGACCCTGCTCAAGCGCGGCATGTCCGAGCGCACCGTGCGCAAGGTCATGGGCGAGAACTGGGTGCGGGTGCTCAAGGACGTCTGGGGCGAGTAAGCCCTCCTCTACTACTTACCGCCCCTCTTCCCACGGGAGAGGGGCCAGACCACAGAATTCTGGAGTTAGAAGATCATGGCAAAACACGCCCCTGAAATGCCCATCGAAGTCGACAGCGAAACCGGCGTCTGGACCACCGACGCCCTGCCGATGCTCTACGTACCGCGGCATTTCTTCGTCAACAACCACATCGGCATCGAGGAAGTGCTGGGCGCCGAAGCCTATGCCGAGATCCTCTACAAGGCCGGCTACAAGTCCGCCTGGCACTGGTGCGAGAAGGAAGCCGAGTGCCATGGCCTGTCCGGCGTGGCGGTGTTCGAGCACTACATGAAGCGCCTGTCGCAGCGCGGCTGGGGCCTGTTCAAGATCCAGTCGATCGACCTCGACAAGGGCACCTGCGAAGTGCGCCTGGACCACTCCGCCTTCGTCTACGTCTACGGCCAGTGCGGGCGCAAGGTCGACTACATGTTCACCGGCTGGTTCGCCGGCGCCATGGACCAGATTCTGCAGGCCCAGGGCAGCAGCATCCGCACCGTCGCCGAACAGGTCTACGGCGCTTCGGAAGAAGGCCACGACCACGGTCTCTTTGTCGTCAAGCCGCTCTAAATCGAGGAACGAGTCATGGCCTTCGAAGCAATGTTCCAGCCGATCCAGATCGGCAAACTGACCATCCGTAACCGTATCGTGTCCACCGCCCACGCCGAAGTCATGGCCACCGATGGCGGCATGACCACCGAGCGCTACGTCAAGTACTACGAAGAGAAGGCCAAGGGCGGCATCGGCCTGGCCATCTGCGGCGGCTCCTCGGTGGTCTCCATCGACAGCCCACATAGTTGGTGGAGCTCGGTGAACCTGTCCACCGACCGGATCATCCCGCACTTCCAGAATCTGGCCGACGCCATGCACAAGCATGGCGCCAAGATCATGATCCAGATCACCCACATGGGCCGTCGCACGCGCTGGGATGGTTTCGACTGGCCGACCCTGATGTCGCCGTCCGGCATCCGCGAGCCCGTGCACCGCGCCACCTGCAAGACCATCGAGGTCGAGGAAATGTGGCGCATTATCGGCGACTTCGCCAAAGCTGCGGGGCGGGCCAAGGCCGGCGGCCTGGACGGCGTCGAGCTGTCCGCCGTGCACCAGCACATGATCGACCAGTTCTGGTCGCCGCGCGTGAACAAGCGTACCGACGAATGGGGCGGCACCTTCGAGGGCCGCATGAAGTTCGGCCTGGAAGTGCTCAAGGCCGTGCGCAAGGAAGTTGGCGACGACTTCTGCGTGGGCCTGCGTATCTCCGGCGACGAGTTCCACCCGGACGGCCTGTCCCACGAGGACATGAAGCAGATCGCCAAGTACTACGATGACACCGGCCTGCTCGACTTCATCGGCGTGGTTGGTTCTGGCGCCGATACCCACAACACCCTGGCCAACGTCATCCCGAACATGAGCTACCCGCCGGAGCCGTTCCTGCACCTGGCGGCCGGCATCAAGGAAGTGGTCAAGGTCCCGGTGCTGCACGCACAGAACATCAAGGACCCGAACCAGGCCACCCGTATCCTCGAGGGCGGCTACGTCGACATGGTCGGCATGACCCGCGCGCACATCGCCGACCCGCACCTGATCGCCAAGATCAAGATGGGCCAGATCGACCAGATCAAGCAGTGCGTCGGCGCCAACTACTGCATCGACCGCCAGTACCAGGGCCTGGACGTGCTGTGCATCCAGAACGCCGCGACCAGCCGTGAGTACATGGGGTTGCCGCACATCATCGAGAAGAGCACCGGGCCCAAGCGCAAGGTCGTCGTCGTCGGTGGTGGCCCGGCCGGTATGGAAGCCGCTCGCGTGGCGGCCGAGCGTGGCCACGACGTGACCCTGTTCGAGAAGAAGGATGCGCTGGGCGGGCAGATCACCACGGCCTCCAAGGCACCGCAGCGCGACCAGATCGCCGGCATTACCCGCTGGTACCAGCTGGAGCTGGCTCGCCTCAACGTCGACCTGCGCCTGGGTACTGCCGCGGACGTGGCGACCATCCAGGACCTGCGCGCGGACATCATCGTGCTGGCCAACGGCGGTCATCCGTTCCTCGAGCAGAACGAACACTGGGGCTCGGAAGAAGGCCTGGTGGTGAGCGCCTGGGACGTGCTCGACGGCAAGGTCGCACCGGGCAAGAACGTGCTGGTGTACGACACCATCTGCGAGTTCACCGGCATGTCGGTGGCCGACTTCCTCGCCGACAAGGGCGCCCAGGTCGAGATCGTCACCGACGACATCAAACCGGGCGTGGCCATGGGCGGCACCTCGTTCCCGACCTTCTACCGCAGCATGTACCCGAAAGAAGTGATCATGACCGGCGACATGATGCTGGAAAAGGTCTATCGCGAGGGCGACAAGCTGGTGGCAGTGCTGGAGAACGAATACACCGGCGCCAAGGAAGAGCGTGTGGTCGACCAGGTGGTGGTGGAGAACGGCGTGCGTCCGGACGAAGGCCTCTACTACGCGCTGAAGGAAGGCTCGCGCAACAAGGGCCAGATCGACGTCGAGGCACTGTTCGCGATCAAGCCGCAGCCATGCCTGAGCGAGGCCGGCGACGGCTACCTGCTGTTCCGCATCGGTGACTGCGTGGCTCAGCGCAACACCCACGCGGCGATCTACGACGCGCTGCGCCTGTGCAAGGACTTCTAAACCTGCACGCATGACTCCCTCTCCCCCAGGGAGAGGGCGGGGGTCGGGGGTTCTGGCAGGCATTGCCAGAGCCCCTCGGCCTATCCCTCTCCCCGCCGGGGCGAGGTGACTGGATTGACGCCGCTCTCAGGTCCCGGCAAGGAGACCAAACGATGTTGAACACCATTC
The DNA here is from genome assembly GCF_013388395.1 of Pseudomonas sp. LPB0260. NCBI lineage: Bacteria > Pseudomonadati > Pseudomonadota > Gammaproteobacteria > Pseudomonadales > Pseudomonadaceae > Pseudomonas > Pseudomonas sp. LPB0260. The sequence goes on from NZ_CP058247.1 coordinate 4,129,094, forward strand.
TCCCCATTCTGCTGTTTGCCGCGCTGGCCCTGGCCGTGCTCGGCGCAGCCAAGCGCTTCCTGATGTGGCGCCGCGGCAAGCCGGCCCAGGTCGACTGGATCGGTGGCCTGCTGGCCATGCCCCGTCGCTACCTGGTCGACCTGCACCACGTGGTCGAGCGCGACAAATACATGTCCAAGACCCACGTGGCCACGGCCGGCGGCTTCGTCCTGGCCGCCGTGCTGGCGATCCTGGTGCACGGTTTCGGCCTGCACAGCAAGATCCTCGGCTTCGCCCTGCTGGCCGCCACGGTGCTGATGTTCGTCGGCGCGCTGTTCGTCGCCAAGCGCCGCAAGAATCCCCCGGCGCGCCTGTCCAAGGGCCCGTGGAACCGCCTGCCGAAGAGCCTGCTGATGTTCTCGGTGAGCTTCTTCATTGCCACCCTGCCGGTGGCCGGCATCCTCCCGGCCGATTTCGGCGGCTGGATCCTCGCCCTCATCCTCGCCGTCGGCGTGGCCTGGGGCGTGTCCGAGCTGTTCCTCGGCATGACCTGGGGCGGGCCGATGAAGCACGCCTTCGCCGGTGCCCTGCACCTGGCCTGGCACCGCCGCGCCGAGCGCTTCGGCGGCGGTCGCTCCACCGGGCTCAAGCCGCTCAACCTGGACGATGTCAAAGCACCGCTGGGCGTGGAAAAACCCACCGACTTCACCTGGAACCAGCTGCTCGGCTTCGACGCCTGCGTGCAGTGCGGCAAGTGCGAGGCGGTCTGCCCGGCCTTCGCCGCCGGCCAGCCGCTGAACCCGAAGAAGCTGATCCAGGACATGGTCATCGGCCTGGCCGGCGGCACCGACGCCAAGTTCGCCGGCAGCCCCTACCCGGGCATCCCGGTGGGCGAGCACGGCGGCGGTCCGCACCAGCCGATCGTGGTCCAGGGCGGCAAGGGCCTGGTCGAGGCCGACACCCTGTGGTCCTGCACCACCTGTCGCGCCTGCGTCGAGGAGTGCCCGATGATGATCGAGCACGTCGACGCCATCGTCGACATGCGCCGCCACCTGACCCTGGAAAAAGGCGCCACGCCGAACAAGGGCGCCGAGGTGCTGGACAACCTGATCGCCACCGACAACCCCGGCGGCTTCGCCCCGGGCGGCCGCCTGAACTGGGCCGCCGACCTCAACCTGGCGCTGATGAGCGAGAAGAAGGAAGCCGAGGTGCTGTTCTGGGTCGGTGATGGCGCCTTCGACATGCGCAACCAGCGCACCCTGCGCGCCTTCGTCAAGGTCATGAAGGCCGCCAACGTCGACTTCGCCGTGCTCGGCCTGGAAGAGCGCGACAGCGGCGACGTGGCCCGACGCCTGGGCGACGAGGCGACCTTCCAGCAGCTGGCCAAGCGCAACATCGCCACCATGAGCCAGTACCGCTTCAAGAAGATCGTCACCTGCGATCCGCACAGCTTCCACGTGCTGAAGAACGAGTACGGCGCCCTCGGCGGCCACTACCAGGTACTGCACCACAGCACCTACATGGAAGAACTGATCAGCGGCCAGCAACTCAGCCTCGGCCAGCACAAGGGCGGCAGCGTCACCTACCACGACCCATGCTACCTGGGCCGCTACAACGGCGAGTATGAGGCGCCGCGCGCCGTGCTCAAGGCCATCGGTATCGAAGTGAAGGAAATGGAACGCTCCGGCTTCCGCTCGCGTTGCTGCGGCGGTGGCGGCGGCGCGCCGATCACCGACATCCCCGGCAAGCAGCGGATTCCCGACATGCGCATGGTCGACATCAAGGAGACCGGCGCCGAGCTGGTGGCCGTGGGCTGCCCGCAGTGCACCGCCATGCTCGAAGGCGTGGTCGAACCGCGGCCGCAGATCAAGGACATCGCCGAGCTGGTCGCCGACGTGCTGCTGGAGACACCCGCCCCGGCCAAGCAGCCGGCGCCCGCCAAGCCTGAAGCCCTGGAGGTGCATTGATGAGCGACATTATCCGCCGCGATCCCCGCGCCGAATGGATCGCCCGCAACCGCCTGCATCCGCTGCACGCGGCCATGCAGGTGGCGCAGACCAGCTGGATGGGGCCTAACGGCGTCATCCGCAAGAACCCCCATGCGGTCGGCTTTATCGGCCCCAACGGCATCAAGCGCATCGACCGCAGCGGCGCCCAGCAGGGCGGCAGCCAGAAGCGCGTAACGGCCAGCGCCGAGGTCCAGCTGCCGCTGCACGTGGTCGAGCAGCCGGCGTTCTACATCGCCGTGGTCCCGGACATGGTCGGCGGCCGCCTGTCGGCCCATGACAAGGACCTGCTCGGCCTGGCCCACAAGCTGGCCAGCGACGGCGGCGCGGTGGTGGCCGTGGTATTCGGCGAGCACAAGGAAGGCGCCTTCGATACCGCCGGCGTCGATCGCCTGCTGCTGATCGACGGCGAGGCCTTCGATGGCTACGCCCCGGAGCAGCGCGTACTGGCCCTCAGCGCCGTGGAAAGCCAGCTGTCGCCACGCCACTGGCTGCTGCCCGACAGCCGCACCGGTGGCGGCGAACTCGGCCGGCGTCTGGCCGCCAAGCTCGGCGAGCGTCCGGCCACCCGCGTCTGGCAGGTTGCCGACGGCCAGTGCATCGGCCGTGCCGGTGCCGGCCAGCAGGACCTGGTGCGCCCGGCGCCGCGGCTGATCCTGGCCGCCGCCGAGTGCGCCGAGCCGGTCAGCGACACCCGCCACGAGGCCCGAGCGCTGGAACTGGAGGGCAAGATCGCCCACAGCCTGCCGCGCATCGAAGACCTCGGCGCGGTGGCCGTCGACCCGGCCCTGATCCCCATGGCCGAGGCCGAGTTCATCCTCTCCGGCGGCAACGGGGTCAAGGACTGGCAGCAGTTCCACCAGGCCGCCCAGGTCCTCGGCGCCACAGAAGGCGCCTCGCGCGTGGCAGTGGACGACGGCTTCATGCCGCGCAACCGCCAGGTCGGCGCCACCGGTACCTGGGTCACCGCGCGGGTCTACCTGGCGGTGGGCATCTCCGGCGCCATCCAGCACCTGCAGGGCATCGGTGCCTGCGACAAGGTGGTGGCGGTGAACATGGACCCGGGCTGCGACATGATCAAGCGCGCCGACCTGTCGGTGATCGGCGACTCGGCGCAGATCCTTGCGGCGCTGATGGACAAGGTCCACGCCTATCGCCAGGGAGGTGCCCGTGATGCGGCCTGACGCTCTCGCCGCCCGGACCTGCTCCGGGCCGTTCGAAACTATTTCCCGGACTCGTTCCGGGCTGCGGGTGTGCCATGACTGACTTGAACATCATCACCCTGGTCTCGGTCGGCGCCCACCCGACCTCGGGCCGCGCCCGCCGCGCCGAGCAGGACTCGCGCGCCGTCGAGCTGGGCCTGCGCCTGGCCGGCGACAAGCTGCAGGTGCTGCACGCCGGCGATCCCCAGGAAGAGGCGCTGCGCGCCTACCTGGGCATGGGCCTGGCGGAAATGGCGGTACTCGAACAACCCAAGCAGGCCGATGCCCTGCCGGTGCTGACCCGCTACCTGCAGGAGGCCGGCGCCCAACTGGTGCTGACCGGCAGCCAGGCGGAAACCGGCGAAGGCTCGGGGCTGCTGCCCTTCCTCCTGGCCGAGCGCCTGGGCTGGCCCCTGGTGGTCGGCCTGGCCGAGGTGGAGAAGGTCGAGAATGGCGTGGCCCAGGTGCTGCAAGCCCTGCCCCGCGGCCAGCGGCGCCGCCTGCGGGTGCGCCTGCCGTTCCTCGCCTGCGTCGACAACGCCGCCCCGACCGCGCGCCAGAGCGCCTTCGGCCCGGCCCGTCGCGGCCAGCTGCGCGCCGAGGACGTGACCATCATCGAGGACAACCTGCTCGCCGAAGCCCAACTGCAGCCGGCCCGCCCGCGGCCCAAGCGGCTCAAGGTGATCAAGGCCAAGACCGGCGCCGAACGGATGAAGGCGGCCACGGCCAAGGCATCCGGCGGCGGCGGCAAGGTGCTCAAAGATGTCTCGCCACAGGAAGGCGCCGAGGCTATCTTCAAGCTTCTGATTGAAGAAGGGGTGCTGCGCTAAGGCGCGGCACCGGCCGTTAAACCGACGGAGCATAGCGAGCCATGATGCATGCCGACCTGATCGACCAAGAGGACTTCCGCGACCGCCTGGTGGCGCTGGGCCTCTCCATTCCGCCCGGCGTCAGCGCCGAGCAGGCCTGCGAGTACGCGGTTCAGGGCCTCAGCCCGGACCGCGCGCAGGCCCTGCGCCGGCTGGTCGAGGAGCTGCTGGGCGGCAACGCCACCCTGCTGCCGACCGTGCGCGAGGCGATCTCCCGCCACCTGCTGCCAGCCCTGGTGCCGCGCTGAGACGCAACTGCCGGGCATGAAAAAGGGGCGCATCGAGCGCCCCTTTTTTCTGCCTGCGGTCAGACCGGGCGGTTGGGGTACAGGCGTACGCTGGCGAAGGTCGATTCGCCCTGGGCGCGGGTCAGCGCGGTCATGGCGGTGGACGAGGACGGGCGCATCAGGTCCTCCGGCATCGGCACCAGGGCCACCACGTTGCTGGAGGTCTGGCCGGCGCGCTCATCGCGAGGCGGAATGCCGAAGTACTCGCGGTAGCACTTGGAGAAGTGCGGGGTGGAGACGAAGCCGCACACCGAGGCGACTTCGATGATCGACATCGAGGTCTGCTTTAGCAACTGGCGTGCACGGATCAACCGCAGCTTCAGGTAGTAGCGCGACGGCGAGCAGTGCAGGTACTTCTGGAACAGGCGCTCGAGCTGGCGGCGCGACACGTCGACGTAGCAGGCCAGCTCGTCGAGGTCGATCGGCTCTTCCAGGTTGGCTTCCATCAGCGCGACGATCTCCTGCAGCTTCGGCTGGTTGGTGCCGAGCATGTGCTTGAGCGGCACGCGCTGGTGATCCTGCTCGTTGCGGATGCGCTCGTAGATGAACATCTCGGAGATTGCCGCGGCCAGTTCGCGGCCGTGCTCGCGGCCGATCAGGTGCAGCATCATGTCCATCGGCGCGGTGCCGCCGGACGAGGTGCAGCGGGTGCGGTCGATGGAAAACAGGCGGGTGCTGATGGCGGCGCGGGGGAAGGCCTCCTGCATCGCCGCGAGGAATTCCCAGTGCACGCTGCAGTCGAAGCCGTCGAGCAGGCCGGCCTTGGCCAGCGCCCAGCTGCCGGTGCACACACCGCCGAGCTGGAGACCGTGACGGCCCTGCACCTGCAGCCAGTGCAGGTGCTCGCGAGTGACGCTGTGCTGGATATCCACGCCGCCGCAGACGATCACCGCGTCCAGCGCCGGGGCATTGTCCAGGCCGGCATCAGGGGTGATCTGCAGGCCATCGCTGGCGCTTACCGGCAGGCCGCTCTGGGTCAGGGTGTACCAGCGATACAACTCCTTGCCGGAGAGCTGGTTGGCCATGCGCAAGGGTTCCACGGCCGAAGCCAGGGAAATCAGGGTGAAGTTGTCCAGTAGCAGGAAACCAATGGACTGAGGAACACGGTTCTGGGGCTGGGCCCCTTGGTTGGACTGCGACATCAGAGAAACCCTCACGCTGAGCACGTATTCGAGCCTTCGTGGCGAGGCTCTTCATTGATCTTGTTGTTCTGGTATGTGACATACCCAGACCGGTATGAATCACAAGGCAAACGCCGTGCCTAATTTGATTGTCTGTTCAATAAAAAATGAACAACATCCAATCCACGTGCCATTCAGCCTTCCCAAGAGCGACAGAATCATCCTACCTGCGACGGCAAATGCTCAGACGCCCGAGCGCCTGAGCATTTCAGTAGCACTGCGGGTGCGACAGATTGTCACCCCAGCCTTCCGTCTGGTAACACCGGTAACAGACCAACGGTCCGGCAATTGACCCAGCGGTCGCTTCAGATTAGCCGAGAAGCGACCGGCGGCACGCCCCGAAATCGGGCGCAGTGGCTGTTGCCACGCACCAGAAAGGGCAGCGGCAGCGACCGCTCCGCTGCCTTGATACTAGTCGCGCACAGACCCTTCGCGACTCAACACTCGACCGCGCTGACCGCCAGGCCACCGCGCGAGGTTTCCTTGTACTTGTCGTGCATGTCGGCACCGGTATCGCGCATGGTGCGGATCACCCGGTCGAGCGAGATGAAGTGCTCGCCGTCGCCGCGCAGGGCCATCTGTGCGGCGTTGATCGCCTTCACCGCGGCGATCGCGTTGCGCTCGATGCACGGCACCTGGACCAGGCCGCCGACCGGGTCGCAGGTCAGCCCGAGGTTGTGCTCCAGGCCGATCTCGGCGGCGTTCTCCAGCTGCTCCGGGGTGGCGCCGAGGATCTCCGCCAGGCCCGCGGCGGCCATGGCGCAGGCCGAGCCGACCTCGCCCTGGCAGCCCACTTCGGCGCCGGAGATCGAGGCGTTCTTCTTGCACAGGATGCCCACGGCCGCGGCCGCCAGCAGGTAGTCGACCACGTCGGCCTCGCTCACCGCCGGGCTGAAGCGCACGTAGTAGTGCAGCACCGCCGGGATGATCCCGGCCGCGCCATTGGTCGGCGCGGTGACCATGCGCCCGCCGGCGGCGTTTTCCTCGTTCACCGCCAGGGCGAACAGGTTGACCCACTCCATGCCGCTCAGGGTCGAGCCGATCACGTTGGGCTTGCTCATCTCCTGCAGGCTGCGGTGCAGCTTGGCGGCGCGGCGCTTGACGTTGAGGCCGCCGGGCAGGATGCCCTCGTGCTTCAGGCCGTTGTCCACGCAGTCGCGCATGGCCTGCCACAGGCGCATCAGGCCGGCGCGGATCTCCGCCTCGCTGCGCCAGGCCTTCTCGTTCTCCATCATCAACTGCGACACGCGCAGGCCGTGCTGCTTGCACAGGCTCAGCAGCTCGGCGGCGCTGTTGAAGTCGTAGGGCAGCCGGGTGCTGTCCTGATCCAGCTGGCCGGCGGCGGCCTGTTCGGCGTCGACCACGAAGCCGCCGCCGATCGAGTAATAGGTGTCAGCGTGCAGCTCGCGGCCTTCGCCGCAGAACGCCGTCAGCGTCATGGCATTGGGGTGGTACGGCAGGTTCTCCTCCAACAGCAGCATGTCGCGCTGCCAGTCGAAGGCCACCGCCAGGCGCCCGTCCAGCTGCAGCTGGCCGCTGGCGCGCAGCGCCTCGATACGCGGAGCGATCTGGCTCGGGTCGATGCTGTCGGGCCACTCGCCCATCAGGCCCATGATCACCGCGGTGTCGCTGCCGTGACCGACCCCGGTGGCCGACAGCGAACCGTACAGGCGCACTTCGATACGACCCACGCGCTCGAGCAGGCGACGCTCGCGCAGGGCGCCGACGAACAGCGCCGCGGCGCGCATGGGGCCGACGGTATGGGAGCTGGAAGGCCCGATACCGATCTTGAACAGGTCGAACACACTAATAGCCACGACAATCTCCTGAACGGGGTGCTGCAATGCCGCCATCATCAAGATTTCGCCAGCACTCAGGAGTCCCATACCGACTCGCCTGTGTCCAAATCCGTCAGCCCTCGAACGGGACTGCCCGACGGGCCGTCCGGCAAGCGTGATCCAGTGCGCATTTCTCTCCATGAGCCATGCGATCCGCGACAAAATCGTTCCGTATGCGACTTCGCGCATAGGCACCAACCAACTTCCGGCGCCATGATCCAGGCGCCCATGCGCCGGCCGGCAACCCATCGCGTGCCTCGCCCAGGGCCACACGCCCCGCCCGTCCCGGAGCGGCAGGGAATCCGTCAACGGTGACTTGGATATGCCCATGACCCGATACAAGAGCTTTCTCCTGGCGGCCGCGCTGAGCACGCCGTTGCTGGCCCAGGCGGCCGATCCCGCGGCCTGCGACCGGGTGCGCCTGGCCGATGTCGGCTGGACCGATCTGATCGTGACCAACGCCGTCACCCGTCTGCTGCTCAGCGAACTGGGCTACCGCACGCAGATCAAGCGCCTGTCCGTGCCGGAGACCTACGACGCCCTGCGCAACAATGACCTCGATGTATTCCTCGACCTGTGGATGCCCAGCTCGGAAAAGGGCATACGCCCCTATCTGGATGACGGCTCGATCGAGCTCATCGCGGTCAACCTGGAAGGCGCCAAGTACACCCTGGCGGTCAACCAGGCCGGCTTCGACGCGGGGATCAGGAGCTTCGAGGACATCGCCAAGTTCAAGAAAGCCCTGGGCGGCAAGATCCACGGCATCGAGCCGGGCAACAGCGCCAACAAGACGATCCAGCAGATGATCGAGAAGAATGCCTTCGATCTCAGCGACTTCAAGCTGGTGGAGTCCAGCGAATCGGACATGATCCTGCACGTCAAACGCGCCGACCACCTCGGCAAAGCGGCGGTGTTCCTCGGCTGGGAGCCGCACCCGATGAACAACCAGCTGAAGATGAACTACTTGCCCGGCGGCGACGACTACTTCGGCCCCAACCTGGGCGGCGCCACCGTCTACACCGCGGTGCGCAAGGACTACGCCAGCCAGTGTCCGAACCTCGGCCGACTGCTGAAGAATCTGCGCTTCAGCCTGCAGATGGAGAACGATCTGATGGAAGCCATTCTCAACCAGAACACCACCCCCAGGCGCGAAGCCAAGGCCTGGTTGAAAGCCAACCCGCAGGTGCGTGCGCAATGGCTACAGGGCGTCAGCAAGCGCGACGGCAGCCCGATTAGCAGCGGCCAGCCGTAGTTAATTTCGAACACCCGAACCTCCCCCCGAGCCCCCGTCATACGGAGCCTCCACCCCGGAACAGGGCCTTCCGACCGCGCCCGGCGCGGTCGGCAGCCTTGGCCAAAGGGCCATCGAGTCTGTTAAGGTTTTTTTAGGCAGACAGCATGTCGTCGCCCAACACGTCGACGTCGCAAACCGATAATTGCGACGTCTCGAAGCCTATATCGTTGAGTCAGCCGATCTCGTCGCTGTCTTCTCCCCCGAGGGAGCTGGCAGACCGGAGCCCCACCGCTCTGGACCGAAAAAGATAAGCGCTGGCACCCCTACTTAGGCGCCGGCCTAACAAGAAAATTCGGATGCACGCGCATCTCGATGTTGAGATGTGATTTCCCAAAGGATTGGGCTTCGTAACACTGCCAGAGGGTTTGGAAAGCAGTTTGCAGCACGGCACAGCAAGGTTCACTCACCCACGCACTCGAGTAGCGCCCACGGCCATGGCCGGTGGAGCGACACCCCGATGGCGTCCGAGTACCCCGCCCCATCGTTCTGCAGCCTGTTGTCCAAACCCGGAAATCATGACCACCCACACAGGCAAGAACAGTCGGCATCACCTGACGAATGGCCCGAGGGCGCTCATCAGGTTCCATGTAGCTGGTCTGGATGTCTACTGAAGGGGAAACCTCCCATGAAGTCTGGAAAGATCGTCGTCGAGAACCTCTACAAGGTCTTCGGCCAAAACCCACAGGATGCCATCGACCTGCTCAAGCAGGGTTGGAGCAAGGACAAGATCCTTGCCGAGAAAGGCGCCGTCATCGGCGTCAGCGACGTGTCCTTCAGCGTCGAGGAGGGCGAGATCTTCGTCCTCATGGGCCTCTCGGGCTCGGGCAAGTCCACCCTGATCCGCCTGATCAACCGCCTCATCGAGCCCAGTGCCGGTGACGTCTACATCGACGGCCAGAACGTGGCCAAGATGGCCACCTCCGAGCTGGTCGACCTGCGTCGCCGCGACATGAGCATGGTCTTCCAGTCCTTCGCCCTGATGCCCTCGCGCAGCGTGCTGGACAACGCCGCCTTCGGCCTCGAGGTCGCAGGCGTCGGCCGCAAGGAGCGCGAGAAGCGCGCCATGGACGTGCTCGCCCAGGTCGGCCTGGACACCTTCGCCCACAAGTACCCCCATGAGCTGTCCGGCGGCATGCAGCAGCGCGTCGGCCTGGCCCGCGCCCTGGCGGTAGACCCCTCGATGATGATCATGGACGAGGCCTTCTCCGCCCTCGACCCGCTCAAGCGCCGCGAGATGCAGGACCTGCTGCTGGAGCTGCAGAAGACCCATCGGCGCACCATCATCTTCGTCTCCCACGATATCGAGGAGGCCATGCGCATCGGCAGCCGCATCGGCATCATGGAGGGCGGCAAGCTGATCCAGGTCGGCACCCCCCAGGAACTGGTCGACAGCCCGGCCAACGACTATGTGCGCAACTTCTTCGACACCGTCGACACCAACCGCTACCTCACCGCCGGCCAGCTCAAGGCCGACAGCGTGCCGCTCTACGTGCACAACGGCGTCGCCCCCGACGCCAACAAGGTGTGCAAGGAGCTGCAGGAGCTGGACAAGCACTACGCCTTCATCGTCGACGAGAACAAGCGTTTCTGCGGCTCCATCAGCCTGGAGAAGATCGCCCTGATGGTCGACGGCAACAGCCAGTGCGGCCTCGATCTCGACGTACTCAAGCGCATCGACCCGGTCCCCGAAGACATGCCGCTGGACCAGGTGATCGAACGCCTGGTGGACAACGAGGGGCCGATCCCGGTGATCGACGCCAACGGCCACTACAGCGGTGCCATCAGCAAGGGCCGCCTGCTGAATCGTATGCAGGGAGAATGACATGAGCGACAAGAAACTCGACCTGGGCAGCTGGGTCAACGATGTGGTCCAGCACCTGCTGGACAACTACAGCGGCGCCTTCGACAGCATCGGCAGCGTGGTCGCCGGTTTCTCCGAGGCCATCGAGGCCCTGCTGATGTTTCCGCCGGCCTGGCTGCTGATCGCCATCTTCGTCGGCCTCGGCCTGTGGCGCATCGGCGCGCGCTTCGCCGCCTTCACCGCGGTGTCGTTCATCCTCATCGTCATGACCGGCTTCTGGGAGCAGACCGTGGTCACCCTCGGCCTGACCTTCTCTTCGACCCTGATCAGCCTGCTGCTGGGCATCCCCCTGGGCATCTGGGCCGCGCGCAGCGAGCGGGTGGCCACCACCATCCGCCCGGTGCTGGACTTCATGCAGACCATGCCGGCGTTCGTCTACCTAATCCCGGCGGCCATGCTGTTCGGCCTCGGCCGCGTGCCGGGGATCATCGCCACGGTAATCTTCGCCATGCCGCCGGCCGTGCGCCTGACCAACCTGGGCATCCGCCAGGTCAACAAGGAGATCGTCGAGGCCGGCCAGTCCTTCGGCTGCACCGGCCGCCAGCTGCTGTTCAAGGTGCAGCTGCCCAACGCCATGCCGTCGATCATGGCCGGGGTCAACCAGACCATCATGATGGCCCTGTCGATGGTGATCATCGCCTCCATGGTCGGTGCCGGCGGCCTGGGCAATGACGTGCTGGCGAGCATCCAGCGCCTGGATATCGGTCTAGGCTTCGAGAGCGGCATGGCCGTGGTGTTGCTGGCGATCATTCTCGACCGCATCACCGAAAGTTTCGGGACCAAGCAGACTGAACCACGCAGCGGACTGATCAGCTGGGTGAGCGCGCGATTCCAGCGCCAGTGAACAGCACGCCTCTTAATTCATTCATACAGGGAGTCATTAATGAATAAGCTCAAGACCATCGCCGGCCTCGGCCTGCTGTCCTGCGCCCTGGTGCAGAACGCCTGGGCCCAGGAACCGGAAAGCTGCAAGCAGGTGCGTTTCGCCGAGATCGGCTGGGCCGACATCGCCGCCACCACCGGCGTCGCCATGACCCTGACCGAGGGCCTGGGCTACCAGCCGCGCAAGATCATGGCCTCGGTGCCGATCGCCTTCACCGGCGTGCAGAAAGGCCAGATCGACGTGTTCCTCGGCTACTGGGCGCCCTCCATGGACGCGGTGATCGAGCCCTTCGCCAAGGACGGTGGCGTCAAGGTGCTGCCGACGCCGAACCTGGAAGGCGCCAAGTACACCCTGGCGGTCCCCACCTACACCGCCGAAGCGGGCCTCAAGAGCTTCCAGGACATCGCCAAGTTCAAGGACGAGCTGGGCGGCAAGATCTACGGCATCGAGCCGGGCAACGACGGCAACCTGCTGATCGAGCAGATGATCAAGAACGACCAGTTCGGCATGGGCGGCTTCCGCATGGTCGAGTCCAGCGAGGCCGGCATGCTGGTCCAGGTGCAGCGCGCGGTGAAGAAGAAGGAGCCGGTGGTGTTCCTCGGCTGGGCCCCGCACCCGATGAACACCCAGTACGACATCACCTACCTGGCCGATGGCGATGACGTGTTCGGCCCGGACTACGGCGCGGCCAAGGTCTACACCGTGGTCACCCCGGACTACGAGGCGCGTTGTGCCAACGTCGGCAAGCTGCTGAACAACCTGCAGTTCAGCGTCGAGATCGAAAGCCAGCTGATGGAAAAAGTGCTGGAGAAGGAAGATCCGGTCGAAGTGGCGAAGAACTGGATCAAGGCCAACCCGGAAATGCTCGACAAGTGGCTGGCCGGTGTCACCACCTATGACGGCAAGGATGGCGTCGCCGCGGTCAAGCAGCACGTCGGCCTGTAAGGACCAGAGCCACGACCCGGTTCGTGGCTCGAAGACCAGCCGGTCGCCGGGGTTTCGCCCCGGCAACCGGCCGGCGCAGTACCCGCAATCAGAACGAGCCAGTAACACCAACAAGAACTGCAACTCACCCTGACGGAGTTACACCTATGCGCAAACTCAAGACCCTCCTCCAAGGCCTCGGCGCCGCCGCCCTGGCAGTCGGCATGTCCTCCGCCGTGGCCGCGGACAAGCCGACCCTGACCTTCGGTTTCGTCAACGGCTGGGACGACAGCGTCGCCACCAGCTACCTGGCCGCCGAAATCATGGAAAGCAAGCTCGGCTACGACGTCGAGCTCAAGCCCCTCGAGCCGGCCATCATGTGGCAGGGCGTAGCCCGCGGCGACATCGACGGCCTGCTCTCCGCCTGGCTGCCGGTGACCCACGGCGAGTATTACGCCAAGTTCAAGGACCAGCTCGAAGTGCTCGGCACCAACTACAACGACGCCAAGATCGGCCTGGTCGTGCCGGACTACGTCGAAGCCAAGAGCATCGCCGACCTGAACGCCACCAAGGCCGCCTACGACGGCAAGATCACCGGCATCGATGCCGGCGCCGGGATCATGCGCCGCACCGAGGAAGCCCTCGAGAAGTACAAGCTCGACTACAAGCTGATGCCGAGCTCCGGCCCGGCCATGGCCACCGCCCTGGCGCGCGCCATCAAGAAGAACGAAGCGATCGTGGTGCCGGGCTGGGTACCGCACTGGATGTTCGCCAAGTGGAAGCTGCGCTTCCTGGAAGACCCGATGGGCGTCTACGGCGAAGCTGAGCACGTCGACTCCGTGGTCAATCCAAGCTTCAAGGACAAGGCACCGGAAGCGGTCGCCTTCCTCAAGAAGTTCAACTGGACCAGCGAGGAAATCGGTGCGGTGATGCTGGCCATCCGCGACGGCGCCAAGCCGGAGCAGGCCGCCAAGGACTGGATCGCCGCCAACCCCGAGCGGGTCGAGTCCTGGCTGAAGTAAGCCACCTCAGCGATACAAAAAGCGGGCCTCGGCCCGCTTTTTTGTTTTTCCGTCCAGGCAGCTTCCCCCTGGCCTACCGCCCGTAACGGCGCGCGCCTTGAGGCGGCATCGACGCCAGGCCCAGGCCGCCGCCCATGAAAAGCCGCGCAAGCCGTGGCAGACTGTCCGCCACTCGGCGGCTCAGAGCCGGCATCCATTCGATAGAACAGACCCGGGAAGACCATGACCTGGAAAGTGTACTTATCCGGTGAAATCCATACCGACTGGCGCCAGCAGATCATCCAGGGCGCCGCAGCGCAGAGCCCGCAACAGGTGGTCGAACTGCTCAAGTACATAGTCGCCGAGGCCTAGCCGCGCTCTCGATCAACAGCTCGCTGCACGGGCTTTTCGGACGCCGCGCCACACATGTCCCCGGGCGACAATTCGTCTCCTAAAACGCGTTCTTTATTGATCGGTCAATAAAGAACGCCCTAGACTGCGTCCTTCCTCGCCAAGTCCCTGTCGCCGGAGAAACCGATGCCCAAGGTCGGAATGCAGCCGATCCGCCGCTCGCAGCTGATCGCCGCCACCCTCGAAGCCGTCGACCAGGTCGGCATGGGCGATGCCAGCATCGCCTATATCGCCCGCCTGGCCGGGGTGTCGAACGGCATCATCAGCCATTACTTCCAGGACAAGAACGGCCTGCTCGAGGCCACCATGCGCCACCTGATGCAGGCACTCAACCAGGCGGTGCGCCAGCGCCGCGCCAGCCTGCAGGACGACAGCCCGCGCTCGCACCTGCGGGCGATCATCGACAGCAACTTCGACGACAGCCAAGTCAACGGCCCGGCCATGAAGACCTGGCTGGCCTTCTGGGCCTCGAGCATGCACCACCCGGCCCTGCGCCGCCTGCAGCGGATCAACGACCATCGCCTGTATTCCAACCTCTGCGGCCAGTTCCACCGGCTCCTGCCGCAGCCCCAGGCCCGCGCCGCGGGCCGCGGCCTGGCGGCGCTGATCGACGGCCTGTGGCTGCGCGGGGCCCTGTCCGGCGAGGCCTTCGATACCCGCCAGGCGGTACAGATCGCCTACGACTACCTCGACCTGCAACTGGCCAAGGCCGATTCGCCCCCGGCCAGCCAGCCGGCGCGCACCAGCCGTCATCCGGCCAGCAGCCAGCACTGACGGCAAACCGGCCCCGCCGAACGGGCCGGCCCCGTATTTCAATTATTTCTCGCACCCCGCGAGGCCGTCTGCGCCGTCGCTTTCGGAGCAGGCTTTGTCGTTCCCGAACAGTTTTGTTGTTTGAGCGTTCAATAAAAATAAAGTAGGCTGGCTTCCACTTTGATCGGCGCGCATGGCCACAAGCATACCGCCGAGCCAGCCGGCCAGGGGCGACAAACCCGCCCGCCGGCCCTATCCAGATGCCAATCAAGAGGATTCGACCATGGCCCGATTCGACGAACAGAAGCTCTACATTGGTGGTCGCTACACCGACTCGAGCAGCGGCGCGAGCTTCGAGACCGTCAACCCGGCCAACGGCGAAGTGCTCGCCCAGGTGCAGCGCGCCGGCAAGGAAGACGTCGATCGCGCCGTCGCCAGCGCCACCGAGGGCCAGAAGGTCTGGGCGGCGATGACCGCCATGCAGCGCTCGCGCATCCTGCGCAAGGCCGTGGACATCCTCCGCCAGCGCAACGACGAGCTGGCCGCACTCGAGACCCTCGACACCGGCAAGCCGCTGTCCGAGACCCAGGCGGTCGACATCGTCACCGGTGCCGACGTGCTGGAGTACTACGCCGGCCTGATCCCGGCCCTGGAAGGCCAGCAGATCCCGCTGCGCGAATCGTCCTTCGTCTACACCCGCCGCGAGCCGTTGGGCGTGGTCGCCGGCATCGGCGCCTGGAACTACCCGATCCAGATCGCCCTGTGGAAGTCGGCCCCGGCCCTGGCCGCCGGCAACGCGATGATCTTCAAGCCGAGCGAAGTGACCCCGCTGTCGGTGCTCAAGCTGGCCGAGATCTATACCGAGGCCGGCCTGCCGGACGGCGTGTTCAACGTGCTCACCGGCAGCGGCCGCGAAGTCGGCCAGTGGCTGACCGAGCACCCGGGCATCGCCAAGGTCTCCTTCACCGGCGGCACCAGCACCGGCAAGAAGGTCATGGCCAGCGCCTCCGGCTCGACCCTCAAGGACGTGACCATGGAACTGGGCGGCAAGTCGCCGCTGATCATCTTCGAGGACGCCGACCTCAACCGCGCCGCCGACATCGCCATGATGGCCAACTTCTACAGCTCCGGTCAGGTCTGCACCAACGGCACCCGGGTGTTCATCCCGCGCAGTCTGCAGGCGCGTTTCGAGGCCAAGGTGCTCGAGCGCGTGCAGCGCATCCGCCTGGGCAACCCGGAAGATGCCAACACCAACTTCGGCCCGCTGGTCAGCTTCGCCCACATGGAAAGCGTGCTCGGCTACATCGAGACCGGTCGCAAGGAAGGCGCGCGCCTGCTCTGTGGCGGCCAGCGCGTGACCGACGGCGAATACGCCCGGGGCGCCTATGTCGCCCCGACCGTGTTCACCGACTGCCGCGACGAGATGACCATCGTGCGCGAGGAGATCTTCGGCCCGGTCATGAGCATCCTCGCCTACGACACCGAGGAAGAAGTGATCCGCCGCGCCAACGACACCGAGTACGGCCTGGCCGCCGGCCTGGTGACCCGCGACCTGGCCCGCGCCCACCGGGTCATCCACCAGCTGCAGGCCGGCATCTGCTGGATCAACGCCTGGGGCGAGTCGCCAGCGGAGATGCCGGTCGGCGGCTACAAGCAGTCCGGCGTCGGCCGCGAGAACGGCGTGGCCACCCTGGAGCACTACACCCAGGTCAAATCGGTGCAGGTGGAGCTGGGCGACTACGCCTCGGTGTTCTGAGCCCGATCGTAGGGGGACGGGTCGCGCAGCGGCCCGGTCCACCACACCACTGCAGATTCGCCATGGTGGATGAGGGCCCGGCCCAATCCACCCTACGCAGGAAGGTCCCATGTCCCAAGAATTCGACTACATCATCATCGGCGCCGGTTCGGCCGGCAACGTGCTGGCCACCCGCCTGACCGAGGATGCCGACGTCAGCGTGCTGCTGCTGGAAGCCGGCGGCCCCGACTACCGCCTCGACTTCCGCACCCAGATGCCCGCCGCCCTGGCCTTTCCCCTGCAGGGCCGGCGCTACAACTGGGCCTACGTCACCGACCCCGAGCCGCACATGAACAACCGCCGCATGGAGTGCGGCCGCGGCAAGGGCCTGGGTGGCTCCTCGCTGATCAACGGCATGTGCTACATCCGCGGCAACGCCCTGGACTACGACGGCTGGGCCAAGCTCGAGGGTCTGGAGGACTGGACCTACCTGGACTGCCTGCCCTACTTCCGCAAGGCCGAGAGCCGCGACATCGGCCCCAATGCCTACCACGGCGGCGACGGCCCGGTCAGCGTGACCACGCCGAAGACCGGCAACAACCCGCTGTTCCAGGCCATGATGGAAGCCGGGGTGCAGGCCGGCTACCCGCGCACCGACGACCTCAACGGCTACCAGCAGGAAGGCTTCGGTCCGATGGACCGCACCGTGACCCCCCAGGGCCGGCGTGCCAGCACCGCCCGCGGCTACCTGGACCAGGCCCGCGGCCGACCGAACCTGAAGATCATCACCCACGCCCTCACCGACCGCATCCTGTTCAGCGGCAAGCGCGCCATCGGCGTCGCCTACCTGCACGGCAACAGCGACACCCCGCTGACCGTGCATGCCCGCCGCGAGGTGCTGCTGTGCAGCGGCGCCATCGCCTCGCCGCAGATCCTCCAGCGCTCCGGAGTCGGCCCGGCCGCCCTGCTGCGCGACCTGGACATCCCGGTGGTGCACGAGCTGCCCGGCGTCGGCCAGAACCTCCAGGACCACCTGGAAATGTACCTGCAGTACGCCTGCAAGCAGCCGGTGTCGCTGTACCCGGCGCTGCAGTGGTGGAACCAGCCGAAGATCGGCGCCGAGTGGATGTTCCTCGGCAAGGGCACCGGCGCCAGCAACCAGTTCGAGGCCGGCGGTTTCATCCGCAGCAGCGAAGAGTTCGAGTGGCCGAACATCCAGTACCACTTCCTGCCGGTGGCGATCAATTACAACGGCAGCAATGCGGTCAAGGAACACGGCTTCCAGGCCCACGTCGGCTCCATGCGCTCGCCGAGCCGCGGCCGCGTCCACCTCAAGTCCAAGGACCCGCGCCAGCACCCGAGCATCCTGTTCAACTACATGGCCACCGAACAGGACTGGCGGGAGTTCCGCGACGGCATCCGCATCACCCGCGAGATCATGGCGCAGTCGGCACTCGACCCGTACCGCGGGCGCGAGCTGAGCCCCGGTGTCGACGTGAACAGCGACGCGGAACTGGACGCCTTCGTCCGTGAACATGCGGAAACCGCCTTCCATCCCTCGTGCTCCTGCAAGATGGGCGAGGACGACATGGCGGTGGTCGACGGCCAGGGCCGGGTGCACGGCATGGAAGGCCTGCGCGTGGTCGATGCCTCGATCATGCCGATCATCACCACCGGCAACCTCAACGCGCCGACCATCATGATGGCCGAGAAGATCGCCGACAAAATCCGCGGTCGCACCCCGCTGCCGCGCAGCACCGCGCCCTACTACGTCGCAGGCGGCGCCCCGGCGCGCCGGGCGGCCCAGCGCTAACCGGTCGCCCCGGCGACCTCGGTCGCGGCCAGCGCCCGCCGGCGCTGGCCGCGCCACCTCATCCCACAGCCACCGACACAGGCAAGCACTATCGATAGCACTCCACGCCCCCAGCCTCGCGCGCCGGGTTCCAGTAACTGAACTGAATTCTAATAAGAGAGGGTCCTACCCAAATGCAGTCAGGAAAGATCGTCGTCGAGAACCTCTACAAGGTCTTCGGCCAAAACCCACAGGAAGCCATCGAGCTGCTCAAGGAAGGCTGGAGCAAGGACAAGATCCTTGCCGAGAAGGGCGCCGTGATCGGCGTCAGCGACGTGTCCTTCAGCGTCGAGGAAGGCGAGATCTTCGTCCTCATGGGCCTCTCGGGCTCGGGCAAGTCCACCCTGATCCGCCTGATCAACCGCCTCATCGAGCCCAGTGCCGGTGACGTCTACATCGACGGCCAGAACGTCGCCAAGATGGCCAATGCCGAGCTGGTCGACCTGCGTCGCCGCGACATGAGCATGGTCTTCCAGTCCTTCGCCCTGATGCCTTCGCGCAGCGTGCTGGACAACGCCGCCTTCGGCCTCGAGGTCGCAGGCGTCGGCCGCAAGGAACGCGAGAAGCGCGCCATGGACGTGCTCGCCCAGGTCGGCCTGGACACCTTCGCCCACAAGTACCCCCACGAGCTGTCCGGCGGCATGCAGCAGCGCGTCGGCCTGGCCCGCGCCCTGGCCGTGGACCCCTCGATCATGATCATGGACGAGGCCTTCTCCGCCCTCGACCCGCTCAAGCGCCGCGAGATGCAGGACGTGCTGCTGGAGCTGCAGAAGACCCACCGGCGCACCATCATCTTCGTCTCCCACGACATCGAGGAGGCCATGCGCATCGGCAACCGCATCGGCATCATGGAAGGCGGCAAGCTGATCCAGGTCGGCACCCCGCAGGAGCTGGTCGACAGCCCGGCCAACGACTACGTGCGCAACTTCTTCGACACCGTCGACACCAATCGCTACCTCACCGCCGGCCAGCTCAAGGCCGACAGCGTGCCCACCTACGTGCATAACGGCGTGGCGCCATGCGCCCTGGCCATCTGTCAGGAACTGCAGGCCCAGGACAAGCACTACGCCTTCGTCCTCGACGAGAACAAGCGCTTCTGCGGCTCCATCAGCCTGGAGAAGATCGCCCTGATGGTCGACGGGGTGAACCCGCGCGAGCTGAGCCGGGACCTGCTCAAGCAGGTCGAGCCGGTCTCTGAGGACATGCCGCTGGACCAGGTGATCGAGCGCCTGGTGGACAACGAGGGGCCGATCCCGGTGATCGACGCCAACGGTTTCTACAGCGGCGCCATCAGCAAGGGCCGCCTGCTCAACCGCCTGCAGGGAGAATGACATGAGCGACAAGAAACTCGACCTGGGCAGCTGGGTCAACGACGTGGTCCAGCACCTGCTGGACAACTACAGCGGCGCCTTCGACAGCATCGGCAGCGTGGTCAGCGGCTTCTCCGAGGGCGTCGAAGCCCTGCTGATGCTGCCGCCGGCCTGGCTGCTGATCGCCATCTTCGTCGGCCTCGGCCTGTGGCGCATCGGTGCGCGCTTCGCCGCCTTCACCGCGGTGTCGTTCATCCTCATCGTCATGACCGGCTTCTGGGAGCAGACCGTGGTCACCCTCGGCCTGACCTTCTCCTCGACCCTGATCAGCCTGCTGCTGGGCATCCCCCTGGGTATCTGGGCCGCGCGCAGCGAGCGGGTCGCCACCACCATCCGCCCGGTGCTGGACTTCATGCAGACCATGCCGGCCTTCGTCTACCTGATCCCGGCGGCCATGCTGTTCGGTCTCGGCCGCGTGCCGGGGATCATCGCCACGGTGATCTTCGCCATGCCGCCGGCCGTGCGCCTGACCAACCTGGGCATCCGCCAGGTCAACAAGGAGATCGTCGAGGCCGGCCAGTCGTTCGGCTGCACCGGCCGCCAGCTGCTGTTCAAGGTGCAGCTGCCCAACGCCATGCCGTCGATCATGGCCGGGGTCAACCAGACCATCATGATGGCCCTGTCGATGGTGATCATCGCCTCCATGGTCGGCGCCGGCGGCTTGGGCAACGACGTGCTGGCGAGCATCCAGCGCCTGGATATCGGTCTGGGCTTCGAGAGCGGCATGGCCGTGGTGTTGCTGGCGATCATCCTCGACCGCATCACCGAAAGCTTCGGCACCAAGCAGACCGCACCACGCAGCGGCCTGATCAGCTGGGTAAACGCGCGCTTTCAACGCCAGTGACCAGCCTTCACCCTACCTACCCCCAGAGGAATCGCTTATGAACAAGCTCAAGACCATCGCCAGCCTCGGCCTGCTGTCCTGCGCCCTGGTGCAGAACGCCTGGGCCCAGGAACCGGAAAGCTGCAAGCAGGTGCGCTTCGCCGAGATCGGCTGGGCCGACATCGCCGCCACCACCGGCGTGGCCATGACCCTCACCGAAGGCCTGGGCTACCAGCCACGCAAGATCATGGCCTCGGTACCGATCGCCTTCACCGGCGTGCAGAAAGGCCAGATCGACGTGTTCCTCGGCTACTGGGCACCCTCGATGGACGCGGTGATCGAGCCCTTCGCCAAGGACGGTGGCGTCAAGGTGCTGCCGACACCGAACCTGGAAGGCGCCAAGTACACCCTGGCGGTCCCCACCTACACCGCCGAAGCGGGCCTCAAGAGCTTCCAGGACATCGCCAAGTTCAAGGATCAGCTGGGCGGCAAGATCTACGGCATCGAACCGGGCAACGACGGCAACCTGCTGATCGAACAGATGATCAAGGGCGACCAGTTCGGCATGGGCGGCTTCCGCATGGTCGAGTCCAGCGAGGCCGGCATGCTGGTCCAGGTGCAGCGCGCGGTGAAGAAGAAGGAGCCGGTGGTGTTCCTCGGCTGGGCCCCGCACCCGATGAACACCCAGTACGACATCACCTACCTGGCCGGCGGCGATGACGTGTTCGGCCCGGACTACGGCGCGGCCAAGGTCTACACCGTGGTCACCCCGGACTACGAGGCGCGTTGCGCCAACGTCGGCAAGCTGCTGAACAACCTGCAGTTCAGCGTCGAGATCGAAAGCCAGCTGATGGAGAAAGTGCTGGAGAAGGAAGATCCGGTCGAAGTGGCGAAGAACTGGATCAAGGCCAACCCGGAAATGCTCGACAAGTGGCTGGCCGGTGTCACCACCTATGACGGTAAGGATGGCGTCGCCGCGGTCAAGCAGCACGTCGGCCTGTAACGCTCCGTCGTTCCCCCAGAACGCCGCCCACTTGGGCGGCGTTCTGCTTTCAGCGCGGCGCCTGCGACCGCTGCACGCCGCCGCCCTTGTCGCGGTCCGCGCCTTCGCGCCATGATGAAGGTCTGATCGGCTCGACCCATCCGCCACTGCCGCCCTGAACGGCGCCGCTCCGTGCAAGGAACCGTCGCATGTACCAGGCCTTCGCCGCCCTCAAGCGCCACTTCGCCGCACTGCACTGCGCGGCCGAGCACTGGTCGCTGCGCTACGTGCGCCAGGACGACCGCCAGCTGTGGGTGCGCAAGCACATCGCCGAACCGCCGCGCTTCAGCCGCGACGAGGGCGCCATGCTCAGCGTGCGCCTGGCGGGGGTCGAGGCCTATGCGGCGACCAGCGACCTGTCCCGCCAGGGCCTGCAGGCCGCCCTCGAGCAGGCGACCGAACTGGCCCGGCGCCTCGCGTCCTGCGCCCTGCTCGACCAGCGCACGCTGGAACCCTCCAGCGCCCGCGGCGACTACCGCTCGCCCGGCCTCGACCAGCCCTTCCCCTCGCTCGCCGAGTGCTACCAGCTGCTCGCCGCCGAGTCGGCGGCGGTGCCGGGCGATCCGCGCCTGGTCACCTGGCGGGTCGGCCTGCAGGTCAGCGAGGTCGAGCAGCTCTACCTGAACAACAGTGGCGCCGAGCTGAGTTCGGCGCAGCGCTTCGTCTACCCGCACCTCGGCGTCACTGCCTACGACGGCAGCGACAGCCAGACCCGCCACCTCGGCGGCGCCCACCTCGGCCAGCAGGGCGGCGCCGAGGTGATCGCGCGCCTGGGCCTGGTCGGCGCCGCGCCCCGGGTCGCCGACCAGGCCCTGCAACTGCTGCTGGCGCCCAACACGCCCAGCGGGCCGCGCGACCTGCTGCTGATGCCCGACCAGATGATCCTGCAATTGCACGAGTCCATCGGCCACCCCCTGGAGCTGGACCGCATCCTCGGTGACGAACGCAACTTCGCCGGCACCAGCTTCGTCAAGGTCGAGGATTTCGGCCACCTGCAGTACGGCTCGCGGCTGCTCAACGTGAGCTTCGACCCGACGCCTGCCGAGGAGCTGGCCAGCTACGCCTTCGACGACGACGGCAGCCCGGCGCGCAAGACCCTGCTGATCCGCGACGGACTGTTGCTGCGCCCCCTGGGCGGCGCCCTGTCGCAGCTGCGCAGCGGCCTGCCGGGGGTGGCCAACAGCCGCGCCAGCAGCTGGAACCGCCCGCCCATCGACCGCATGGCCAACCTCAATATCGAGCCGGGCAACCACAGCCTGGCGCAGCTGATCGGCGGCATCGAGCAGGGCATCCTGATGGCCAGCAACCGCTCCTGGTCCATCGACGATGCGCGCAACAAGTTCCAGTTCGGCTGCGAATGGGGCCAGCTGATCGAGCACGGCGAGCTGCGCGGGGTGGTCAAGAACCCCAACTACCGCGGCGTCTCCAGCCAGTTCTGGCGCTCGCTCAGGGCGGTCGGCGATGCCAGTACCGTCGAGGTGCTGGGCACCCCGCACTGCGGCAAGGGCGAGCCGAACCAGGTGGTGCGGGTCGGCCATGCCACCCCGGCCTGCGTGTTCGCCGCGGTCGACGTATTCGGCGGAGCCAGCTGATGAACGATCACGCCCACAGCCAGTTCGAGGCCCTCAGTCAGTGGCTGGGCGGCGCCCTGCTCGCCGACGAGGAGTTCAGCCTCGGTTACAGCGCCGAGTGCTCCGACTTCGTCCGCTTCAACCAGGCCAGAGTGCTCCAGGCCGGCCAGGTGCGGCAGGCCAGCCTGAACCTGCAGCTGATCCACCAAGGTCGCCATGCCGAGCAGCAGCTGAGCCTCAGCGGCGTGCCGCAGGTCGACCGCCAGCGCCTGGGCGAGGCCGTGCGGCAGCTGCGCGCGATCCTGCCCCTGCTGCCAGCCGATCCCTACCTGCAGTTCAACCGCGAGCCCTGGCACAGCCAGGCCCAGCGGCTCGAGACCCTGCCCGACAGCGCCGAGGTGATCGCCGAGGTGACGCGCCAGGCCGCCGGCCTCGACCTGGTCGGTTTCTACGCCGCCGGCCCCATCAGCCGCGGCTTCGCCAGCTCCAGCGGGGCCTTCGGCTGGCACCAGGCGAGCAGCTTCAACCTCGACTGGAGCCTGTTCCACGGCAACGGCCAGGCGCTCAAGGCGCAGTACGCCGGCCAGCACTGGCAGGCCGACGCCTTCGCCGAACGCCTGCGCCAGGGGCAGGAACAACTGGCCTACCTGGGCCTGCCGCCGCGCACCCTGGCGCCGGGCGACTACCGCGCCTACCTGGCCCCTGCCGCGCTGCAGGAGCTCCTCGAGCTGCTGGCCTGGGGCGGTTTCTCCGCCCAGGCCCTGGCCGAGAAGGACAGCCCGCTGCAGCGCCTGCACAGCGGCGAGGCCCGGCTCAGCCCGCTGCTGCACCTGCACGAGCAGGTCAGCGACTCGCTGCTCCCCGGCTTCTCCAGCGAGGGCTTTGTGCGCCGCGACCTGCGCCTGATCCGCGCCGGCCTGGCCGAGGAAAGCCTGGTCAGCGCCCGCAGCGCCGCCGAGTACGGCCTGCCGGCCAATGGCGCCAGCCCCTGGGAGGCGCCGGCCGCCCTGGCGATGGCCGGCGGCGATCTGCCCCAGGAACAGATTCTCGAACGCCTCGGCCGCGGCCTATATATCGGCAACCTGTGGTACCTCAACTACTCCGACCGGCCCGCCGCGCGGATCACCGGCATGACCCGCTTCGCCTGCTTCTGGGTCGAGGACGGCCGCATCCAGGGGCCGCTGACCAGCATGCGCTTCGACGACAGCCTCTATCGCCTGCTCGGCAGCCAGCTCGAGGCGCTGACCGGCGAGCGCGAGCTGAGCCTGTCCACCAGCACCTACCAGCAGCGCCACAACGGCTCGACCCTGCTGCCGGGCGCCCTGCTCGGCGGCCTGACCCTGACCCTGTAGCACAGGGCCTCGCGGCGTCCGCCGTCGGGCCGGCGCGGCCAGCGGCTCCGCGCCTAGCCGGCCGCGCCTGTTACACTGCGCGCCATTTCGTTCTTTCGCAGGTTCCAACCGTGACGTCCACCGCCTTCAACTCCCTGCCGCTGTCCGCCGCCATGCTGGCCAACCTCGAGTCCCTCGGCTACGCACAGATGACGCCGATCCAGGCGCAGAGCCTGCCGGTGATGCTCAAGGGCCTGGACCTGATCGCCCAGGCCAAGACCGGCAGCGGCAAGACCGCGGCCTTCGGCATCGGCCTGCTGCATCCGCTGAACCCGCGCTACTTCGGCTGCCAGGCCCTGGTGCTGTGCCCGACCCGCGAGCTGGCCGACCAGGTGGCCAAGGAGATTCGCCGCCTGGCCCGCGCCGGCGACAACATCAAGGTGCTGACCCTCTGCGGTGGCGTGCCCTTCGGCCCGCAGATCGGCTCCCTGGAACACGGTGCGCAGATCATCGTCGGCACCCCGGGGCGGGTGCAGCAGCACCTGGACAAGGGCACCCTGAAGCTCGACGGGCTCAACACCCTGGTGCTGGATGAGGCCGACCGCATGCTCGACATGGGCTTCTACGACAGCATCGCGGCGATCATCAATCAGACCCCGAGCCGGCGCCAGACCCTGCTGTTCTCCGCCACCTACCCGGCGGCCATCAAGCAGCTGTCCGCCGCTTTCATGCGCGACCCGCAGCAGGTCAAGGCCGAGGCCCTGCACGACGACAGCCAGATCGAACAGCGCTTCTACGAGATCGCCCCGGAGCAGCGCCTGGACGCGGTGGTCAAGCTACTGGCCAGCTTCCGCCCCGAGTCCTGCGTGGCCTTCTGCTTCACCAAGCAGCAGTGCCAGGAGGTGGTCGATCACCTGGGCAGCCGCGGCATCTCCGCCGCGGCGCTGCACGGCGACCTCGAGCAGCGCGACCGCGATCAGGTCCTGGCGATGTTCGCCAACCGCAGCCTGTCGGTACTGGTGGCCACCGACGTGGCCGCCCGCGGCCTGGACATCGACGCCCTGGACATGGTGATCAACGTCGAGCTGGCGCGCGACTCGGAGACCCATATCCACCGCGTCGGCCGCACCGGCCGTGCCGGCGCCAAGGGCCTGGCGGTGAGCCTGGTGGCGCCGGCCGAGGCGCACCGCGCCCAGGCCGTGGAGACCCTGCAGAAAGGCGCGCTGACCTGGCACCCGCTGGACAGCCTGAAGGCCCAGGCCGGCGAGCCGCTGCAACCGCCGATGATCACCCTGTGCATCGGCGCCGGGCGCAAGGACAAGCTGCGCCCCGGCGACATCCTCGGCGCCCTCACCGGCGAGGCCGGGATTCCCGGCACCCAGGTCGGCAAGATCGCCATCTTCGACTACCAGGCCCTGGTCGCGGTCGAGCGCGGCATCGCCAAGCAGGCGCTCAAACGCCTCACCGACGGCAAGATCAAGGGCCGCTCGCTGCGCGTACGCGCCCTCTGAGTCCCGACCAACCGCGGCCGCACCCGCTACAGGAGTTGATCGTGCGCAACATTCTGGTCATCGAAGACAGTCCGCTGGTACTGAAGATCCTCGAACACCTGTTCCGCCAGGAGCCCGAGCTGCAACCGCTGTTCTGCGCCTCGCTGGCCGAGGCCCAGGTCATGCTGGAGAGCTCCGCCGAGCTGTTCTTCGCCGCCATCGTCGACCTGCACCTGCCGGATGCGCCGCACGGCGAGAGCGTCGACCTGGTGATGCACTACGGCCTGCCGTGCATCGTGCTCAGCGGCTCGTACGACGAACAGCGGCGCGACCAGCTGCTGCTCAAGGGGGTGGTCGACTACGTGCTCAAGGAGAGCCAGCACTCCTACGAGTACGCCTTCCGCCTGCTGCACCGCCTGGAAAGCAACGGCCGGGTGAAGATCCTCGTCGCCGAGGACTCCGACGCCACCCGCCAGTACATCCGCCACGTGCTGGCGCCGCACCGTTTCCAGCTGCTCGAGGCCCGCGACGGCGACGAGACCCTGCGCATCCTCCAGGCGCAGCCGGATATCGACCTGCTGGTGGTCGACCACAGCATGCCCGGGCTCAGCGGCTTCGAGCTGGTCAAGCTGCTGCGCCAGCAGATGAAGCGCCACGAACTGATCATCATCGGCCTGTCCGCCGACGCCAAGGGCTCGCTCAGTGCCAAGTTCATCAAGCACGGCGCCGACGACTTCCTGCGCAAGCCGTTCTGCCCGGAAGAGTTGAACTGTCGGGTGATCTCGACCCTGGAGCGGCGCGACCTGCTGCGCGCCCTCAAGCAGGCCGCGCAGTTCGACGCGCTGACCGGCCTGAACAACCGCCGGGCCTTCTACGAGCAGGGCGTCGGCCAACTGCAGCAGGCGCAGCGCGCCGGCCGCGCCCTGAGCGTGGCGATGATCGACCTGGACCATTTCAAGCGGATCAACGACCAGCACGGCCACGCCAGCGGCGATGCCGCCCTGGTCGCCTTCGCCGGCGCCTTCCTCGAGGCCTTTCCCGACGCCCTGCTCGCGCGCCTCGGCGGCGAAGAGTTCGCCCTGCTCAGCCAGCAGGACGCGGCCGACCTGGCCCAGGGCCTGGACCGCTTGCGTGTGCGCTGCGCCGGATTGCCCTACAGCGCCGGCGCGCCGCCACTGTCCTTCAGCGCCGGGGTCAGCCAGGGCGCAGGCACTAGCCTGGAGAGCCTGCTGCACGAGGCCGACCAGCGCCTGTATCGCGCCAAGCACCAGGGCCGCGGCCTGACGGTCTGGCAGTAACGCTACAGGCCGTGGCGCCGGAAGATGGCGGCATAGCTGCCATCGGCGCGCATCGCCTCGATGGCGCGGTTGAACGCCTCGGCGATGCGCTGGTGATCCGGGCGACCGAGCCCCACCAGCACATGCAGGCCATTCTCGCTCAGGGGCTGCGCGACGAATTCCAGGTCATCGCGGATGTCCCGTAGCTCGCGGGCGAAATGGTAGCGCGCGACGATCTCGTCCTCCGGCATCATCTCCACCCGCCTGGCATGGACCATGCGCGCGCCGCTGAGAAAACTGCTGACCTTGACCTTGCGCAGCCGCCCGTCCTTATCGAACACCGGTGAATAGGCGTAGTCGCGCATCACCGCGATGCGGTGGGGATAGAGATCGGCCAGCGTGTCGAACTGCAGCGGGCGATCCTTGCGCCGCAGCAGGCGAATGCGATTGACCAGAAATGGCTGGGAAAAGTAGCCGAAGGCGGTGCGGTCCTCGCTGTACCAGGCGTTGATCAGCACGTCGTAGTCGCCCAGGCGCAGGCCGCGCACGGCTCGGGCCCAGGGCACCTCCACATAGTCAGTGGCATAGCCGGCGCGGCTGAACGCGGTCTCGACCAGGTCCGAGGCCAGGCCATGGTTGAGCAGCTTCTGGTCGTTGAACGGCGGCCAGGGGCTGGCGACCAGGCGCAGTCGCTCCGCGGCCCCGGCCAGGCCGGGCCAGGCCAGCAACAGCAGCGACAGACAACAGACGCGCAAACCTGTCATAACGGGCTATCCATAGCGAAACATTGGTCAATACTAGTCATCACGCACGAAAACACCTGTGGCCTGGGTCTCGTCATGGCAGCAGCCTGGCAAGTACCCAGCGCTCGAGCAACGCCCCATCCGAGAGGAACCGCCGATGAACAGCCTGCGATCGTTGTCGAGCCTCGCCCTGCTGCTCTGCAGCGTGCTCGCCCAGGCCGCAGACGGGCTGGTGGTGCTGCCCAGCCCGCACAGCGCCGCCGATACCATGAACCGCCTGGAGCTCGCCGTAAAGCAACGCGGGCTGCAGGTCTTCGCCCGGATCGACCACGCCGCCGGCGCCGCCAAGGTCGGCCAGGCGCTGCGCCCCACCGAACTGCTGATCTTCGGCAACCCCCAGGGCGGCACGCCGCTGCTGCAGTGCGCGCAGAGCGCCGGCATCGACCTGCCGCTCAAGGCGCTGGTCTGGGAGGATGCTGCGGCCCAGGTCTGGCTCGGCTACAACGACCCCGCCCATATTGCCGAACGGCATGAGATCGCACAGTGCCCGGTGGTCGGCAAGTTGAGCGAGGCCCTGGCGGATATCGCGGCATCAGTCGTCACGCCCTGAAGCGCAGCCATCGGGTAAGATGCGCGCTATTCGGTGCCGCGCTGGCGGCGCCCGTCGGGTTGTGGGGAAGTGGCTGTGCAAGTGACGGATGTGGTGATTATCGGCGCCGGCGCCGCCGGTTTGATGTGCGCGCTGACCGCCGCCGGGCGCGGACGGCGGGTGCTGCTGCTGGACCACGCCAACAAGGCCGGCAAGAAGATCCTGATGTCCGGCGGCGGGCGCTGCAACTTCACCAATATGTATTGCGAGCCGGGCAACTTCCTCTCCGAAAACCCGCACTTCTGCAAGTCGGCCCTGGCCCGCTACAGCCAGTGGGACTTCATCGGCCTGGTGGCCAAGCACGGCGTGCCCTACCACGAGAAGAAGCTCGGCCAGCTGTTCTGCGACAACAAGTCCAGCGACATCCTCGAGATGCTCCTGGCCGAATGCGCCGATGTCGGCGTCGAGTTGCGCCTGCAGACTTCGGTCAGCGAGATCGCCCGGGTGGAAAGCGGCTACCAGTTGCAGACCAGCGCCGGCCAGGTCGCCTGTCAGTCGCTGGTGATCGCCACCGGCGGCCTGTCGATCCCCACCCTGGGCGCCAGCGGCTTCGGCTATCAGGTGGCCAAGCAGTTCGGCCACCAGCTGTTGCCGACCCGCGCCGGCCTGGTGCCGTTCACCATCACCGACCCGCAGCTGAAGATACTGTGCACGGAGCTGTCCGGCACCTCGGTGGAAGATTGCCTGGTCAGCTGCAACGGCCAGAGCTTTCGCGAGAACATTCTGTTCACCCACCGCGGCCTGTCGGGCCCGGCGATTCTGCAGATTTCCTCCTACTGGCAGCCGGGCGACAGCATCAGCATCGACCTACTGCCGCATATCGACCTTCCGGACTGGCTGGCCACCCAGCAGGCCGCGCGACCGAACAGCGAGCTGAAGACCCTGCTCGCCGAGCTGTTCACCAAGAAGATGGCCGGCCTGCTGGCCGACAGCTGGTTCGTTTCCAAGCCGCTGAAGCAGTACAGCCCCGCCGAGCTCAGGGCCATCGCCGAGAAGCTCGCCGACTGGCGCCTGGTACCGGCCGGCACCGAGGGCTATCGCACCGCCGAGGTGACCCTGGGCGGCATCGACACCCGCGAGGTGTCGTCCAAGACCCTGGAGTCGCTGAAGAGCCCGGGCCTGTATTTCATCGGCGAGGTGCTCGATGTCACCGGCCACCTCGGCGGCTTCAACTTCCAGTGGGCCTGGGCCTCGGGCTACGCGGCGGCGCAGTATGTCTGAGCCATACCCCGCCATCCCGGCGCAGCTAGGCTGACTCCACCCCACTCGCCTCCTTCCAAGGATCGTTCGCCCGCATGACCCAAGACCAAGGACTGATCTTCGCCATCCTCGCCGCCACCATGGGCCTGTTCCTCTGGGGCCGCTGGCGTCACGACATAGTCGCCCTCGGCGCGCTGCTGGCCTGCGTGATCACCGGCCTGGTGCCGGATCAGCAGGCCTTCGTCGGCTTCGGCCATCCGGCGGTGATTACCGTGGCCTGCGTGCTGGTACTCAGCTTCGGCCTGCAAAGAACCGGGGCGGTCGACGCCATGGCGCAGCGGATATTGCCCGCCAATGCCGGACCGATGCTGTCGATCGCCGCCCTGACCGGGCTGGGCGCGGTGTTGTCGGCCTTCATGAACAACGTCGGCGCCCTCGCCCTGCTGATGCCGATCGCCTTGAAGATCGCCAGCAAACAAGAGCTGCCCCCCGGTCGCCTGCTGATGCCCCTGGCCTTTGGCACCATCCTCGGCGGCATGACCACGCTGATCGGCACGCCGCCCAACCTGATCGTCTCCAGCTTCCGTGCACAGAGCGGTGCCGGGCCCTTCGCCATGTTCGACTTCAGCCCGGTAGGCGTCGCCGTGGCGCTGACCGGCGTGGTGTTCATCGCCTTGGTCGGCTGGCGCCTGGTGCCGCGGCGCGAAGTGGCCGGCGCGGCCGGCTTTGATACGGGGACT
Organism: Pseudomonas sp. LPB0260; assembly: GCF_013388395.1. Classification (NCBI taxonomy): domain Bacteria; kingdom Pseudomonadati; phylum Pseudomonadota; class Gammaproteobacteria; order Pseudomonadales; family Pseudomonadaceae; genus Pseudomonas; species Pseudomonas sp. LPB0260. The sequence continues at coordinate 4,159,406 of NZ_CP058247.1, forward strand.
TATATTACCGAGGCCCGGGTCAAGGAAGGCGCCAAGGCAGTAGGCAAGAGCCTGCGCGAGGTCGAGCAGCTGCTGGAGGAAGCCGACGCCCAGGTGGTGGGCATGGTGCGCAACAAGCTGCGCCTGTCGGCACCCAACCCGCGGCGCATCCTCCAGGCCGACGACGTGCTGATGATCGAGGCCGAGCCGGAGGCCCTCGGCGACGTGCTCAGCAAGCTGGGGCTGACCCTGGCCGCGGCGAAGAAAGCCGACAACAAGGCGGCTGATCAGGACGGCAACGCTGCCCAGGCAACGCCGGAAAAGAATAAAGCCGACGAGAAAAAAGACAGCAGCCATGAAGAGCGCGTCTTGCAGGAGCTGCTGGTACGCCCGGACTCTCCGCTGCTTGGCCTGGCGGCGAGCAATATCCGCTTGCGCCATCGCTACAACATCAACCTGCTGGCCATCTCACGGCACAGCCACCGTTCGATCAAGCGCCTGCGCTCAACCCAGTTCGAGCGCGGCGACGTGCTGCTGATGCAGGGCGAGGCAAGCGATATCAGTGATTTCGCCGGTGACTATGCCTGCGTGCCCCTGGCCGACCGCGCCATCAGCATCCCCAACCCGGGCCAGGCGGGCCTGGCCGCCGGGGTGATGCTGCTGGCGGTGGTGCTCGCCGCATTCGGCGTATTGTCGGCGGCGGTGGCCTTCGCCGCCGGCATGCTGGTGTTCATGGTGGCGCGGATCGTGCCCCTGCGCCTGCTCTACCAGTCCATCGACTGGCCGGTGATCGTACTGCTCGGCGCCATGATTCCGGTGGCAGGGGCCATGTCCGAGAGCGGCGCCGCCGACCTGTTGGCGCGCCTGCTGATGGAGCACGTCGCCCAGGGCAACCCGGTGGTGGTGCTGACCCTGCTGCTGGTGGTGACCATGACCCTGTCGGACTTCATGAACAATGCCGCCACCGCCGCGGTGATGTGCCAGATCGCCCTGAGCGCGGCCAGCCAGCTGGGGGTCAGCCCCGACTCGCTGCTGATGGCGGTGGCGATCGGCGCGTCCTGTTCGTTCCTCACCCCCATCGGCCACCAGAACAACACCCTGATCCTCAGCCCGGGCGGCTTCCGCTTCGGCGACTACTGGCGCCTCGGCCTGCCGATGGAAATCCTCGTGGTAGTGGTCAGCGTGCCGCTGCTGCTGCTGGTCTGGCCGCTCTGACGCGGCCGGCGCTCAGGCGGTCGGCGTCACGCCGAGGACGATATTGAAGCGAGCCACCTGCTCGCGCGCCACCGAGCCGGCCACCGGCACGAATGGCACGATCAACAGCTCGCGCAGCTTGGGGTCGCCGATCGAATTGAGGATGCCGTCACGGGCGTTCAAGCGTTCGCCACGGATATAGCACTGGGTGGTAAAGCGCGGCTGCCCCGGCAGGGTGACGGCGAAGTGGATATGCGGCGTGCGCCCCGGATAGGCCACCGGGCGGATGGTGCGGAAGCGGTAGCGACCGTCGCTGCCGGTGAGGAAGCGGCCGTAGCCCTGGAAGTTCCCATCGCGCCGCGCGCGGTCGCCGCCCTGGCTGTGCAGGTAGATGCCGTGGGCGTCGACCTGCCAGATCTCCACCAGGGCATCGGCCAGGGGCCGGCCGCGCGCATCGCGAATCCGCCCGTGCAGGTGCACCACGGTGCCACTGGCCGGCGTCAGGCTGTCGCCGACGATCAGCAGGTCGTTGTCCCGATCCAGCGGCAACGGGTCCGGATAGAAGGGGCCGAGGGTCTGTGCCGGGGTCAGCAGACGTTCGGCGAAGGCCCCCGGCGCAGCGAGCAACAAGGCAGCGCTGCCCATGCCCGCCATTAGCCGGCGCCGACTGATACACCCATTGCCCATGCCGTGCTCTCCTATGAGCCAATACCTGCACTAGAGATTAGCCGGGCTTGGCGGGCGGCGTCACGACAGGACGGCCGCGCCGCGCCGCGCATAAGCGCGAAGGGGGCCGGCGCCGCCCGCCATCCAGGCGGCGGGCGACGGAGCGCGCGGGCTAGAGGTGCTCCAACACGCTGGTGGCCGAGTGGTACGCCAGGCCATGGGCCTCGGCGACGCTGCCGCAGGTGATCAGGCCCCTGGCCACGTTGAGGCCGTTGCACAGGTGCGGGTCCTCTTCCAGGGCGCGCCGCGTGCCCTTTTCCGCCAGGGCGATGACGAACGGCAGGGTCGCGTTGTTCAGCGCCAGGGTCGAGGTGCGTGCCACCGCGCCGGGCATGTTGGCCACGCAGTAGTGCACCACCTCATCGACCACATAGGTGGGGTCGGCATGGGTGGTGGCCTTGGAGGTCTCCGCACAGCCGCCCTGGTCGATGGCCACGTCGACCAGCACCGCGCCCGGTTGCATCTGCCGGATCATCTCGGCACTGACCAGCTTGGGCGCCGCCGCGCCGGGGATCAGCACCCCGCCGATCACCAGGTCGGCCGCCAGCACCTGCTCGCGCAGGGCCGTGCGGGTCGAGTAGAGGGTGGTGATGCGGTTACCGTACTGGCTGTCCAGGCGGCGCAGGGCATCGACGCTCTTGTCCAGCACGGTGACGTCCGCGCCCAGGCCGACGGCCATGGCCAGGGCATGACTGCCGACCACGCCGCCGCCGAGTATCACCACCTTGCCCGGGGCCACGCCCGGCACCCCGCCGAGCAGCACGCCGCGGCCGCCGCGGGCCTTCTCCAGGCAACTGGCGCCGGCCTGGATCGACATGCGCCCGGCCACCTCCGACATCGGCGCCAGCAACGGCAGGCGGCCGTTGGCGTCGGTCACGGTTTCGTAGGCGATGCAGGTGGCGCCGCTGGCCATCAGCTCGTCGGTCTGCGGCCGATCGGGCGCCAGGTGCAGGTAGGTGAACAGCGTGTGATTCGGCCGCAACCGGGCGCGCTCGACCGCCAGCGGCTCCTTGACCTTGACGATCATCTGCGCCTCGTTGAACACCTGGGCGGCGTCCTTGGCGATCTGCGCGCCGACGGCCAGGTAGTCGGCGTCGCTGAAGCCGATGGCGCTGCCGGCATGGGTCTCGACCAACACCTCATGCCCCAGCACGGTCAGCTCGGCCACCGACTGCGGCGTCAGGCCGACGCGATACTCATGATTCTTGATTTCCTTGGGAACACCGATGCGCATAGCTACCTCCAGACGATAACCGGATGACCATAGGAAAAGTCTAGGCAACGCTCGCCGGCAGCCGGCCTGTATTGGCCGGGCCTTTCAGGAGAATCCCCTGAAATTTCTGAATTTCCGGCAGTGAATCGCGAGCGAAGAGCGCGTGACGCCACGCGCCGACGCGCCCGAGTGCCACCTCGCCGCCCCTATAAGCGCGCGTCTCAGGCCGTCGGAACTGCCAGCGCCTGGCCGTCAGGCTCGGCGCGTTTCACTGGCCCGCAGCTTGTCTGGTAGTGATTCAGCAGACGCTGGAACCAGGCCCCGACATTGGACTCCGTGGCCCAGGGCTGGGTGCCCAGGCACCAGGCCCAGAAGAACAGGCCGCCGACCAGGTAGTCGCTGCCACCGGCGCTGTCACCGTCCAGGTAGGGCTGATCGGCCAGCCAGGCCTCCAGTGGCGCCAGGGCCTGGCGCAGCTGCGCGGTGCCCGCCTGCGGGTCGGCGAAGGCCTCCAGGCTCATGCCCAGGGCCTTCTCGCGGGTGCTGCGGAAATACGCCTGGTCAGCCGGCGCGATCAACGCGTGGACCCGCGGCACGAGGATCTTCAGCAAAGGCATGCGCAGCGCCTGGAAGATCACCCGCTCGAGCAGTCGCGCCCGGCTCTGCGCTTCGCCGGTGCCGAGCAGGGGGCGCTCGGGATAGGCGCGGTCCAGGTACTGGAAGATCGCCACGCTGTCGTGCACCACGCAGTCGCCATCGCGCAGCACCGGCACCAGCTGTTGCCCGGAACAGGCCAGCGGCGCCTTGTCGGTGAAGCACAGCGGCCGGCTGTGGAACTCCAGGCCCTTGTGCAGCAGGGCCAGGCGCACGCGCCAGCAGTAGGGGGAAAACAGCAGCTCGGGGTCGGCCCCGCGCAGCTCGAAGAGTTCACGCATGTTCATCTCCATTGGGGCGGAGCCGAGCGGCTCCGATGGCGCTGCGGAAAGCGGCGGACTCGCAGCTCAGCCGTCAGGCCAGCGGCGAGGCAGGTTCAGAAAGCGGCTCGGCGCAGAGCGTTTCGTGGCGGCCGAGGTTCATCGGCCGAATTGATAACAAAACGCTCCCGGCATGCAACCCCGACGAAAGGCGAAGGCGCCCTAGGACTTGGGCATCTTGATGCTCTGCAACAGCTCGATCGGCAGCGGGAAGACGATGGTCGAGCTCTTGTCTCCGGCGATATTGCTCAGGGTCTGCATGTAGCGCAGCTGCATGGCCCCCGACTGGCGGCCGAGCATCTCGGCGGCCTGCATGAGCTTTTCCGAGGCCTGCAACTCGCCCTCGGCGTGAATCACCTTGGCCCGCCGCTCGCGCTCGGCCTCGGCCTGCTTGGCGATGGCGCGGATCATCGACTCGTCGAGGTCGACATGCTTGATCTCGACATTGGCCACCTTGATGCCCCAGGCGTCGGTCTGCGCATCGAGCACATGCTGGATATCCACATTGAGCCGCTCGCGCTCGGCCAGCATCTCGTCCAGCTCATGCTTGCCGAGCACCGCGCGCAGGGTGGTCTGCGCCAGCTGGCTGGTGGCCTTGAGGAAGTCCTCAACCTGGATGATCGCCTTCTGCGGGTCGAGCACGCGGAAGTACACCACGGCATTGACCTTGACCGAGACGTTATCCCGGGAGATCACGTCCTGGGTCGGCACATCCAGGACGATGGTCCGCAGGTCGACGCGCACCATCTGCTGGATGCCGGGGATGATGATGATCAGGCCGGGGCCCTTGACCCGCCAGAAGCGTCCCAGCTGGAACACCACGCCGCGCTCGTACTCGCGCAGGATGCGGAACGCCGAGACCAGCAGGGCGATCAGCAGCACCGCCAGGGCGGAAAAACTCAGTTCGAAACCCATGGTTACTCTCCTTTGGGCGGCGCCTCTTCGGCCGCCGCGACTTCCAGCATCAAACCCTTGCGCCCCAGCACCCGTACCTGCTGGCCGGCTCGCAATGGCACCTGGCTGACCACCTGCCACTTCTCACCCTGCAATTGCACCCAGCCACCGCTAAGGTTGTCCGGCGCCACGGCGTCGATCCGCACCAGGCTGCCGACCAGCTCGCTGTCGCCCCCGACCAGGGCGCGGCGCCGGGCGCGCAGGGCCATGCTCAGAATGACGAAGATCACCAGGCCGCTGGTGAGTCCCAGGGTCAGGATCAGCGCCAGGGGGATGCCGAAACCGGGCACATCGGTATCGATCAGGATCAGCGCACCAAAGCAGAACGCCACGATCCCGCCGATGCCCAGCACGCCGAAGCTCGGCATGAAGGCCTCGGCGGCGATGAAGGCGATGCCCAGCAGGATCAGCGCCACGCCGGCGTAGTTCACCGGCAACAGCTGCAGCGAGTAGAGCGCCAGGATCAGGCAGATACCGCCGAGCACGCCGCCGACCCCGGTGCCCGGGTTGGAGAACTCGAAGAACAGGCCGTAGACGCCGAACATCATCAGCAGCAGCGCCACGCTGGGGTTGGTGATCACCGCCAGCAACTGGGTGCGCCAGTCGGGCTCGTGGCTGACCAGCACGGCGCCCTCGGTGTCCAGGGTGACCTCCACGCCCGCGGCGGTGAAGGTCTTACCGTGCAGCTGCTTGAGCAGGTGCGCCAGATCGTTGGCCAGGTAGTCGATCACCTTGAGCTGCAGCGCTTCGGCCGCGGACAGGCTGACCGCCTCGCGCACCGCCTGCTCGGCCCACTCGGCGTTGCGCCCACGCATCTGCGCCAGGCCGCGGATGTAGGCCGAGGCGTCGTTGATCTGCTTCTTGCTCAGGGTATCGGTCGGCGCGCCGGCCTTTTCGGTCTTCTTCGTCTTGTCCGCCTTCTCGGCCTGCCCCTGCTGGTCGGGCTGCGCGGCCGGCTCGCTTTCCTTGCCCGCCTCCGGCTGCTCCGGTTTCGGCGACGGCGAGCCGGGCATGCCGCCGATCTGCACCGGCGTCGCCGCGCCGAGGTTGGTACCCGGCGCCATGGCCGCAATATGGCTGGCATAGAGGATATAGGTGCCGGCGCTGGCCGCCCGCGCGCCGCTCGGCGCGACATAGCTGGCGACCGGGATCGGGCTGGCGAGTATCGCCTTGATGATGTCGCGCATCGAGGTGTCCAGGCCACCGGGGGTGTCGATGCTGATCACCACCAGTTGCGCGCCCTCGTCCACCGCCCGCGCCAGCCCGCGCACCAGATAGTCGGCGCTGGCCGGGCCGATCGCGCCGTCGACGCGCAGTTCCACCACCAGGGCTGGCGCCGCACTCAACCAGGTCGGCACCAGCAGCAGGGCCAGGGCGAGGCATACACGGCGCGCCGACGCCAACGTCGCGGAAAACTTCACGGTCCTCTCCATGACAGCCGCCACGGTGATGCCTCAGACATGAGACGCGACTGCCTGCCTAGAGGATAGTCCATGGTTTATCCCAGGCCGCCCCGTCGCCTGGCGCCCGGGCCCGGCGCAGGGGGAGTGCCGCCGGCCGCTCTATTCCAGTAGTCTTCGACGCAAGTCTCGCGGACAAGGCCGTTCAACGATGTCGTCTCCCTCCCTGCGCCACTCCCTGCGTCGCCTCTGGGCGCTGGACAAGTTCAGCTACAGCCTGCGGGTGTTCATCGCCCTGGGCGGCAGCCTGCTGCTGTGCTGGTCGCAGGGCTGGATGCACGCACTGATCCCGCTGTTCCTCGGGGTGATCGCCAGCGCCCTGGCGGAAACCGACGACAGCTGGCAGGGCCGGCTCACCGCCCTGCTGGTGACCCTCGGCTGCTTCAGCGCGGCGGCCTACACGGTGGAGCTGCTGTTCCCCTACCCCTGGCTGTTCGTCGCCGCCCTGGCCCTGTCGAGCTTCGCCCTGACCATGCTCGGCGCCCTCGGCGAGCGTTTCGCCACCCTCGGCTGGGCGACCCTGATCCTGGCGATCTACAGCATGATCGGCGTCGAGCAGCGCGGCGGCAGCGTCGGCTTCGGCCTGGAGCCGCTGCTGCTGGTGGCCGGCGCCGCCTGGTACGGCCTGCTCTCGGTGATCTGGAACGCCCTGTTCGCCCACCAGCCGCTGCAGCACAGCCTGGCCCGGCTGTTTCGCGAGCTGGGCCGCTACCTCAAGCTCAAGGCCGCACTGTTCGAGCCGCTGCGCCAGCTCGACGTGGAGCAGCGCCGGCTGGCCCTGGCCAAACAGAATGGCCAGGTGGTGGCGGCGCTGAACGCCACCAAGGAAATCATCCTGCACCGGGTCGGCAATGACCGGCCGAGCGCCAAAGTCGGCCGCTACCTCAAGCTGTACTTCCTCGCCCAGGACATCCACGAGCGCGCCAGCTCGTCCCACTACCCCTACAACGAACTGGCCGAGGCGTTCTTCCACAGCGACGTGCTGTTCCGCTGCCAGCGCCTGCTGCGCCTGCACGGCGAGGCCTGTGAGCGACTGGCCCAGGCCATCGAACTGCGCCAAGCCTTCGAGTACCGCGAGCTGTGCTCCCAGGCGCTGGCCGACCTGCACGCCTCCCTCGACCACCTGCGCCTGCAGAGCAACCCGGCCTGGCGCCACCTGCTGCGCTCGCTGCAGGCCCTGGCCGGCAACCTCGCCACCCTCGACCGGCTGCTCGGCAATGCCAGCAACCCCGACGCACTGGCCGAGGAACAGGACAGCAGCCTGCTGGACCGCGAACCGCAGTCGCTGAAGGACGTGGCCGAACGCCTTCGCCAGCAGCTGACGCCGACCTCCCTGCTGTTCCGCCATGCCCTGCGCCTGGCCATCGCCTTGGCCGCCGGCTATGGCCTGCTGCACTGGATACACCCGGCCCAGGGCTATTGGATATTGCTGACCACGCTGTTCGTCTGCCAGCCCAACTACGGCGCCACCCGGCGCAAGCTGGTGCAACGCATCCTGGGCACGGTCCTGGGCCTGGTGCTTGGCTGGGCGCTGTTCGACCTGTTCCCCAATCCGCTGCTGCAATCGTTCATCGCCGTGGCCGCCGGGGTGGCCTTCTTCGCCACCCGCAGCAACCGCTACACCCTGGCCACGGCGGCGATCACCCTGCTGGTGCTGTTCTGCTTCAACCAGGTCGGCGACGGCTATGGCCTGATCATCCCGCGCCTGGTCGACACCCTGCTCGGCAGCCTGATCGCCGGCCTGGCGGTATTTTTGATCCTGCCGGACTGGCAGGGTCGCCGGCTCGACCGCATGGTGGCCAACACCCTGAGCTGCAACAGCACCTACCTGCGCCAGATCATCCAGCAGTACGCCAGCGGCAAGCGCGACGACCTGGCCTATCGCCTGGCGCGGCGCAATGCCCACAACGCCGACGCGGCGCTGTCCACCACCCTGGGCAACATGCTCATGGAGCCCGGGCACTTCCGCAAGGAGGCGGACATCGGCTTTCGCTTCCTGGTGCTCTCGCACACCCTGCTGAGCTACCTCTCGGGGCTCGGCGCGCATCGCGGAGAGATGCTCCTGACCGAGGGCCACAACCAGTTGCTGAGCAGCGCCGAACGCCTGGCCAGCAGCCTGGATGAAATCGCCGGCGAGCTCGGTGAAGGCCGCGCGGTGGCGATCCACAGCGATGCCGAGGAACAGCTGGCGGCCGAGCTGGAGCGCTTGCCGGAGGAACTCGATGACCAGCAGCGCCTGGTGCAGACCCAGCTGGCGTTGATCTGTCGGCAACTCGGCCCGCTGCGCACCCTCGCCGCCCACCTGCTCAAGGGACGCGGCGATAGCACGGCGAAGTGAGTGAATAGCTAGCGCAGGGCCGCGGCGATGCTGTGGATTTCGTCCCAGTGCTGGCTGACCAGTGAGAGGCAGCCGTGCTCGTCCAGTTCGTTCTGCGGCGCAGCCAGCTTGGCGTAGGCCGCCAGCTCGTCGATCGGCGGCAGGTCGGCGGCCGGATTGGTGTCCTTGACCGCGTGATACAGCCCCAGGTTGACCAGGTCGATCAACTCGATCTGCCGCTGCCGCAGCAGTGTCCAGTCACCAATGTCACGAATGATCTGCACATAGGCTTCGTCCACCGCCCATTTCTTCAGCAGCATGACCCCCAGCGACTTGCTGTAGGCCCGGCACAGCTTGAGATAGCGGTCCTTGGTGGGTACCAACGTTTGGCTCTTGAACGCCGACAACACGGCCAACGAGCCGACCTCGCTGAGCAGGCAGGCCAGCACCGCATGGTCCGCCGGGATGTGCCCGACCATGCGCGCCAGGAAGGCGCAGACGCTGGCCTTGAGAGTCAAGCGGTGCCAGGCTTCCATGAACAACTGCTTGTGCTCGGCGCTGTGCAGGGTGAACAGGCTCTTGACGCTGTGCACCATGACCACCCGGTCCACCTGCTGCAGGCCGAGCACCCGCATCACATCAAGCAGGTTCCGCGGCGCCATGCGCGAACGCAACAGGGCGCTGGACGCATACTTCATCAGCAGGGCGCTGAGCGCCGGGTCCTGACTGATCAGCTCGACCAACTGGCTGATGCTGACCTCGGGCTCCGCGAGCGCGCGGCGAATCTTCCAGGTCAGCGACGGCAGGCTGGGCAACTGCTCCTGATCGCTCATCAGCTGAGCGATCAGGTCGCGGTAGACCGAATAGTCCGACTGTAGCGTTTCCATCGTTGCCTCCGGCCCAGTATCGCCTCGAGTGTAGCCAAGCGGCCCTTCTATTGCGTGACTTTCAGCCGCCGCGGTTTTGCCAGGGAGGCCTGGCACGCGGATAATCCGAGCTTTCCCGCTGTGCTGGCGAGTCGTCGATGGACAAGAACACGCTTCACCCGTTGATCATCGAACGCTTGCAGGCCGATCTGGAGCTGGCCCAGCGCGCCGCCCAGAGCGCCTACGAGGCGGCCACCGACGAGCAGAATATCGCCGAGAACAAGTACGACACCCTCGGCCTGGAGGCCTCCTACCTGGCGACCGGTCAGGCGCGCCGGGCGCAGGAGATCCGCCAGAGCCTGAGCGCCTGGCAGCAGCTGACCCTGCGTCCCTTCGACCCGCGGCAGGGCATCCAGCTCGGCGCCCTGGTCTGGCTGGCCGATGCCCGGGAGCGTGAGCAATGCCTGCTGCTGGGCCCGGAGGGCGCCGGGTTGAGGCTTCAGTGGCAGGGTCAGGAGGTACTGCTGGTCAGTCCGCGCGCGCCCCTGGGTCAGCGCCTGCTCGGCTGCGGCCCGGGCGATGAGGTGGAGCTGCGCATCGCCGGCGGCGTGCAGCACTTCGAGATACTGCGCGTGCTCTGAACCGGCGCGCAGACCAGGCCAGCCGCGATCTGCGCTAGGCTGATAAGAGCATGGTCGTGCGCTGGCCGGCGCCCCATCGGCGCCTTATCCACCGAGCAGAGGTACTCGTCATGGAAAGCCCCATCCACAGTCTTCCGGCCCTGTTCAAGCAACTCGGCTTGCCCGCCGATCAGGGCAGCATCGATCGCTTCGTGCGCAACCACTCGCCTCTGGCGCCGACCTGCAAACTCGCCGACGCCGCCTTCTGGAGTCCGTCCCAGGCGACCTTCCTGCGCGAGGAGATCCTCGAGGACGCCGACTGGGCCGAGGTGGTCGATCAGCTCAACGTGATGCTGCGCGGCTGAGCGGCTCAGGGACCTGAGCGCTCAGCCGGGCCTGGCCGCCGACAGCTCGCGCCAGGTCAGGTACAGGCGCAGGTCGAACTCCAGCTGGCCATAGCCGGGGAGCATGTGCTCGCACAACTGGTAGAACGCCTTGTTGTGCTCGGACTCCTTCAGGTGCGCCAGCTCGTGCACCACGATCATCTGCAGAAATTCCGGCGCCGCCTCCTTGAACAGCGAGGCGACGCGAATCTCCTTCTTGGCCTTGAGCTTGCCGCCTTGCACCCGCGAGATCGCCGTGTGCAGGCCCAGGGCGCGGTGGGTCAGGTCCAGGCGGTTGTCGTAGAGCACCTTGTCCAGCGCCGGCGCATTGCGCAGGTGTTCCTGCTTGAGCGCCATGGTGTAGGCGTACAGCGCCTTGTCACTCTGCACCGCGTGACGACCGGCATAGCGCCGGCTCAGGTAGTCGCCCAGACGCTCTTCGGCAATCAGCTGGCGCACCTGATCGAGCAACTGCGCGGGATAGCCCTGGAGGTATTTCAGTGGAGTCATGGCCGCGGCCCGGTTGCTCGCTGGGATGGATCGGGGCCGCGGAGTATGCCGCAGCGCCGCCCCGCGGGCCTACCGTTCGTCGCCTGAGGCAAGCTGGGCGACGCCCCCGATCACCGAGCCGCCCCCGCTTGCGCGGTCGATTCGCACGCGCCAAAGGGTGCACCAATTCACAGAGATGGTACGGGTGCTCCAAAAACTGAAAAGCCGGGCTAGGCTTCCCCTTCGCGTCCGGATCGATGCAGTTAAGGACCAGTCGCCAGGGGCCACAAGCCGACCTGGCAACGCACTCTCCCTAAGGATTGGAGGAACCATGTCTAGAACAGTTACCCACTGGCGTTTTCTCAGTTGCGCTCTCGCCCTCGCCCTGTCCACCAGCCTGCAAGCTGCCCCGCCGACACCCAGCGACCTGCTCAACGAGTTCTGGAGCCCGGCCCGACCGACCTCGGCCGGCTGCAATTCGGTGCTGCTGAACAACAGCCCGCTGGGCCTGCCCCGCTGCATGCAGGCGCGCAAGACCATGTACCACCTGCAGATGCTGCAGGACATCGCCGCCGCCAACGGCGGCACCCGCGCCGCCGGCCTGCCGGGCTACCAGGCCTCGGTGGACTACGTGAAGCAGACCCTCGAGGGGGCCGGCTACCAGGTCAGCCTGCAGCCCTTCCCGTTCACCGCCTTCTATCCCCAGGGCCCGGGCGAACTGGCGGCACTGGCGCCGACGCCGGCCACCTATGAATGGGAGACGGACTTCACCTACCTGTCGCAGACCGAGGCCGGCAACCTCAGCGCCAGCGTCGCGCCGGTCGACCTGGCCCTGGGGCCGAACAACGCCTCGACCAGCGGCTGCGAGGCGGCCGACTTCGCCGGCTTCCCGGCCGGCTCCATCGCCCTGATCCAGCGCGGTGCCTGCAGCTTCCAGCAGAAGGCCGAGAACGCCGCGGCGGCCGGTGCCGTCGGCGCGATCATCTTCAACCAAGGCAACACCGAAGAGCGCAAGGGCCTGCTCAACGCGACCCTCGGCGACGGCTACGGCGGCGGCATCCCGGTGCTGTTCGCCACCTACGACCTGGGCGCGGCCTGGGCCGCCACCGCCGGCCTGCAACTGCGCCTGATGGTCGATGTGGTGCGCGAGAAGACCGAGACCTACAACATCATCGCCGAAACCCGCCGGGGCAACCCGGACAACGTGGTGATGGTCGGCGCCCACCTCGACTCGGTGTTCGAGGGCGGCGGCATCCAGGACAACGGCTCGGGCAGCGCGGCGATTCTCGAAATGGCCCTGCAGATGCGCAAGGCCCGTCCACACAACAAGGTGCGCTTCGCCTGGTGGGGCGCGGAAGAGTCGGGCCTGGTCGGCTCGACCCACTACGTGCAGAACCTCAGTGCGCAGGAGAAAGCCAAGATCAAGGTCTACCTGAACTTCGACATGATCGCCTCGCCGAACTTCGCCTACTTCATCTATGACGGCGACGGCTCGCAGTTCGGCCTCGAGGGCCCACCCGGCTCGGCGGCGGTGGAGAAGCTGTTCGAGACCTACTACCGCCTGCGCGCGCTGCCGTCGGAGGGTGACGAGATCAGCTTCCGCTCCGACTACGCGCAGTTCTTCCTCGACGGCATCGCCTTCGGCGGCCTGTTCACCGGCGCCGAAGTGCTGAAGAGCGAAGAGCAGGCGGCGAAGTACGGTGGCGACGCCGGCGTCGCCTTCGACCCCTGCTACCACCAGGCCTGCGACAACACCCTCAACATCAACCAGCAGGCCCTGGAGATCAACGGCGATGCCGCGGCGTTCGCCACCAGCTGGCTGTCGTTGTCGACCAAGATCATCGACGACGAAATCGCCGCGGCGCAGCAACCGAGCACCCGCGCCTTCAGCGCACAGCAGTCTGCCGCCTATGACATCACCCACTGGGGCAAGCACTGGGTCAAGTAAGGCATCGCCCCTGACCCACAACGAAGAAGCCAGGCCGCAGGGCCTGGCTTCTTCGCTACACGGCCCGGCAGGCGCTCGCCCACCGGACCGATGAACCCGCGCGCTATCAGCTGCCGCTGCTGAGCGCATGCCCGGGGAAGTGCTCCTTGAACTGGCGCTCGCTCTCTTCCAGGAGGCGACGCCCCTCTTCGATCTCGCGGTTACCGCGGGTCACCTGCTCACGCCCCTCCTCGAGGGCCTGCTCGGCCGAGTCGATCTGCTTCTCGCCCTTGCTGATGCGCTTCTCGCCGTCGCGCACCAGCTCCGAGCCACGATCCCAGTCCGCGGCAAACTGCTTCCTCAACTCCACACGAGCCTGCGCCTCATCGGCGTGTGCCCGCATCAGGTCGGCCGTGCTGGGCTGGCTGGCGCAACCAGCCAGCAGGGTGGAGGCAAAGCCAACAGCGATATAAATGGCATGCTTTCTCATTGATAACCTCGACTCATGTGGACTGCTTGTCTCGCATCCCGCATGCTCGCCTGCGCATTCACTGCACCGGCTCATCCATCCCTAGAAGGCATAGGGCGCACTTCTTCTTGCAGGCATGCTGACGAGTACATAATCAGCACCCTAGTCATTGAGAAGACTCAGATGCCAACAAAGTCACACTACGGCCGAAATACTATTCGCGTCCGCGATGAGCTCGAGATCTATCAATTCCGTCAAAAATCAGCTCCTGCGCCATGACAAGCCCTCCATCGCGGCCAACAAAAAAGCCCGCTCGAGAGCGGGCTTTCTGGCTGACGCGGCGCGGGCTTAGTTGACCTTGGCCGCCAGCTCGCCCTTGGCATAACGCTGGAACATGCCTTCCAGGGAGATCGGCTTGATCTTCGAGGCGTTGCCGGCGGTGCCGAAGGCTTCGTAGCGGGCGATGCAGATGTCACGCATGGCGGTGACGGTGGCGGCGAAGAACTTGCGCGGGTCGAACTCGCTCGGGTGCTCGGCCATCATGCGGCGCATGGCACCGGTGGAGGCCAGGCGCAGGTCGGTGTCGATGTTGACCTTGCGCACGCCGTGCTTGATCCCCTCGACGATCTCCTCGACCGGCACGCCGTAGGTTTCCTTGATGTCGCCGCCGTACTGGTTGATCACCGCCAGCCACTCCTGCGGCACGCTGCTGGAGCCGTGCATCACCAGGTGGGTGTTGGGGATGCGCGCGTGGATCGCCTTGATCCGGTCGATGGCGAGGATATCGCCGGTCGGCGGCTTGGTGAACTTGTAGGCGCCGTGGCTGGTGCCGATGGCGATGGCCAGGGCGTCGACCTGGGTGCGCTTGACGAAGTCGGCGGCTTCTTCCGGGTCGGTGAGCATCTGGCTGTGATCGAGCACACCCTCGGCGCCGACGCCGTCTTCTTCACCGGCCATGCCGGTTTCCAGGCTGCCCAGGCAACCCAGCTCGCCTTCCACCGAGACGCCGCAGGCGTGGGCCATGGCCACGGCTTGCTGGGTCACGCGGACGTTGTAGTCGTAGTCGGCCGGGGTCTTGCCGTCTTCCTTCAGCGAGCCGTCCATCATCACCGAGGAGAAACCCAGCTGGATCGAACGCTGGCAGACATCCGGGCTGGTGCCGTGATCCTGGTGCATGCACACCGGGATATGCGGGAATTCTTCGATGGCGGCGAGGATCAGGTGGCGCAGGAAGGGCGCGCCGGCGTACTTGCGGGCACCGGCGGAAGCCTGGACGATCACCGGCGAGTCGGTCTTGTCGGCCGCTTCCATGATCGCGCGCATCTGCTCGAGATTGTTCACGTTGAAGGCCGGCACGCCGTAGCCGTATTCGGCGGCGTGGTCGAGCATCTGGCGCATGCTGATAAGTGCCATGGTTTCCTGTCTCCCGGTTTGGAGGTCGTTAATCGTGCAAGCCTGCCGCAGGGGCAGGCGCTATTCAAGTATTCGGGGATAAGGGGTCGCTGGCGCGCGCCGCGGTCCAGGCTTCAACGCCCGGCCCACGGCGCGCCCCGGGCGACTCAGCCCCGGGCGCGCTCTTCGAGCACGGCCACGGCCGGCAGCACCTTGCCCTCGACGAACTCGAGGAAGGCGCCACCGCCGGTGGAAATGTAGGAGATGCGCTCGGCCACGCCATATTTGTCGATCGCCGCCAGGGTGTCGCCACCGCCGGCGATGGAGAAGGCCGGGCTCTCGGCGATGGCTTCGGCGAGCACCTTGGTGCCGTTGCCGAACTGATCGAACTCGAACACCCCGACCGGGCCGTTCCACAGGATGGTCCGGCTGGACTTGAGCAGTTCGGCGAACTGCGCCGCGGTCTGCGGACCGATGTCGAGGATCATGTCGTCCTCGGCCACCTCGGCCACCAGCTTGACGGTCGCCTCGGCATCCTCGGCGAAGGCCTTGGCCACCACCACGTCGACCGGCAGCGGTACGCTGACCTTGGCCGCGATGGCCTTGGCGGTGTCCACCAGATCGGCCTCGTACAGCGACTTGCCGACCGGGAAGCCGGCGGCGGCGAGGAAGGTGTTGGCGATGCCGCCACCGACGATCAGCTGGTCGCAGACCTGGCTGAGGCTGTTGAGCACGTCCAGCTTGGTCGACACCTTGGAACCGGCGACGATCGCCGCCATCGGTTTGGCCGGGTTGCCCAGGGCCTTGCCCAGGGCGTCCAGCTCGGCCGCCAGCAGCGGACCTGCGCAGGCCACTGCGGCGAACTTGGCCACGCCATGGGTCGAGCCCTCGGCGCGGTGGGCGGTGCCGAAGGCATCCATGACGAACACATCGCACAGCGCGGCGTACTGCTGGGCCAGCTCGTCGCTGTTCTTCTTCTCACCCTTGTTGAAGCGCACGTTCTCGAACAGCACCAGCTCGCCGGCGGCGATCTCGACACCGCCGAGGTAGTCGGCCAGCAGCGGCACGTCGCGGCCCAGGGCCTTGGCCAGGTAGTCGGCAACCGGCTTGAGGCTGTTCTCCTCGGAGAACTCACCCTCGCTGGGGCGGCCCAGGTGCGAGCAGACCATCACCGCCGCACCCTTCTCCAGCGCCAGCTTGATGGTCGGCAGGGCGGCGAGGATGCGTGCATCGCTCTTCACCACGCCGTCCTTCACCGGCACGTTGAGGTCTTCGCGGATCAGCACGCGCTTACCCTGGAGGTCGAGGTCGGTCATCTTCAAAACGGTCATTGGAATCAGTCCTTCACGGGGGCTGGTGGAACGGTGGCAGAGGAGACTTCGAGAAAATGCTGGGCGACATCGAGCATGCGGTTGGCGAACCCCCACTCGTTGTCGAACCAGGCCAGCAGGTTGACCAGGCGCGGGCCGGAGACCCGCGTCTGGCTGCCATCGACCACCGCCGAATGGGGGTCGTGGTTGAAGTCGCAGCTGGCATGGGGCAGTTCGGTGTAGGCGATCAGGCCCTTGAGCGGCCCGGCTTCGGCGGCCTCGCGCAGCACCCGGTTGATCTCGGCGGCCGAGGTGTCGCGGGCGGTCTGCAGGGTGATGTCCAGGCAGGAGACGTTGACCGTCGGCACCCGGATGGCCTTGGCCTGGATGCGTCCGGTCAGTTCCGGCAGCAGGCGTTCGATGCCCTTGGCCAGGCCGGTGGACACCGGGATCACCGACTGGAAGGCCGAGCGCGTGCGGCGCAGGTCTTCGTGGTGGTAGGCGTCGATCACCGGCTGGTCGTTCATCGCCGAGTGGATGGTGGTGATGGAGACGTACTCCAGGCCCACGGCGTCGTTGAGCAGCTTGAGCAGCGGCACCCCGCAGTTGGTGGTGCAACTGGCGTTGGACACCAGGCGCTCGGCGCCGCTCAAGCGTTGCTGATTGACCCCGAAGACGATGGTGGCGTCGATATCCGCCTCGCCGGCCATCGGCTGCGACAGCAGCAGCCGCGGTGCACCGGCCTCGAGGAAACGCTCGGCCTCGGCACGGCTGGTGTACTGCCCCGAGCACTCCAGCAGCAGGTCGATGTCCAGCGCCGCCCAGTCGATGCCTTCCGGCTCCTCCTGGCGCAGCACCTGCACGGAAGTGCCGTTGATATGCAGGCAGTCCCCTTCGACCCGTACCTCGCCGGGGAAGCGCCCGTGGGTCGAGTCGAAACGGGTCAGGTATTCGAGGCTGGCCTGGTCGGCCAGGTCGTTGAGGGCGACGATTTCCAGCTGCGCGCCCGCACCGCGCTCGTGCAGCGCGCGCAGCACGCAGCGACCGATGCGGCCGTAGCCGTTGAGGGCAACTCTATAGGGACGCTTGGACATGGCGATCTCGATGGATAAACGACCGTAGGATGAGCCGCGCCGCGCGCAGCCCGACCCATCCTAACTGCTGATCAGCCTTCCAGCAGTTCGGCCGCGGTTTCCAGGACGTTTTCCAGGGTGAAGCCGAAGTGCTCGAACAGCGCCGCCGCCGGCGCCGATTCGCCGAAGGTGGTCATGCCGATGACCCGACCCTCGAGCCCCACGTACTTGTACCAGAAGTCGCTATGGGCGGCTTCGATGGCGATCCGCGCGCCGACCTGCAGCGGCAGCACGGCCTGCTTGTAGCCGGCGTCCTGCTGGTCGAACACGCTGGTCGACGGCATCGACACCACACGCACCTTGCGGCCCTGCTCGCTGAGCTTGTCGTAGGCCTGCACGGCCAGGCCGACTTCCGAGCCGGTGGCGATGAGGATCAGCTCCGGCTCGCCGGCGCAGTCCTTGAGCACGTAGCCGCCGCGGGCGATGTCGCCCAGCTGCGCCGCGTCGCGGCTCTGGTGCGGCAGGTTCTGGCGGCTGAAGATCAGCGCGCTGGGGCCATCGCTGCGCTCGATCGCGCACTTCCAGGCCACCGCCGATTCCACCGCGTCGGCCGGACGCCAGGTGTTGAGGTTCGGCGTGCAACGCAGGCTGGCCAGCTGCTCGATCGGCTGGTGGGTCGGGCCGTCCTCGCCCAGACCGATGGAGTCGTGGGTGTAGACGAACAGCACGCGCTTCTTCATCAGCGCCGACATGCGCACGGCGTTGCAGGCGTATTCCATGAACACCAGGAAGGTCGCGCCGTAGGGGATGAAGCCGCCGTGCAGGGCGATGCCGTTCATGATCGCGCTCATGCCGAACTCGCGCACGCCATAGAACATGTAGTTGCCCGAGGCGTCCGCC
The DNA here is from genome assembly GCF_013388395.1 of Pseudomonas sp. LPB0260. Taxonomy (NCBI): domain Bacteria; kingdom Pseudomonadati; phylum Pseudomonadota; class Gammaproteobacteria; order Pseudomonadales; family Pseudomonadaceae; genus Pseudomonas; species Pseudomonas sp. LPB0260. The sequence continues at coordinate 4,177,652 of NZ_CP058247.1, forward strand.
GCGGAGACGCCCTGGCAACCCTTCCACAGGGTCAGGTTGGAGCCGGCCAGGTCGGCCGAGCCGCCGAGGAATTCCGGCAGCAGCGGGCCGAAGGCGTTCAGCGCGTTCTGGCTGGCCTTGCGGCTGGCGATGGTCTCGCCCTTCTCGGCGACTTCCTGGATGTAGGCGGCGGCCTTCTCGGCGAAGTCGGCCGGCAGCTCGCCCTTGATGCGCCGCTGGAACTCGGTGGCCAGTTCCGGGTAGGCGGCGGCGTAGGCGGCGAAACGCTCGTTCCACTCGGCCTCGACGGCGGCGCCGGCCTGCTTGGCGTCCCACTCGGCATAGATCTCCGCGGGAATCTCGAACGGGCCGTGCTCCCAGCCCAGGGCGGCGCGGGTCAGGGCGATCTCGTCGACGCCCAGCGGCGCGCCGTGGCAGTCTTCCTTGCCCTGCTTGTTCGGCGAGCCGAAGCCGATGGTGGTCTTGCAGCAGATCAGGGTCGGCTGCGCGCTCTTGCGCGCGGTGTCGATGGCGATCTTGATCTCTTCGGCGTCATGGCCGTCGACGTTGCGGATCACCTGCCAGCCGTAGGCCTCGAAGCGGTTCGGCGTGTCGTCGGTGAACCAGCCTTCGACCTCGCCGTCGATGGAGATGCCGTTGTCGTCGTAGAAGGCGATCAGCTTGCCCAGGCCCAGGGTGCCGGCCAGCGAGCAGACTTCATGGCTGATGCCTTCCATCATGCAGCCGTCGCCGAGGAACACGTAGGTGTTGTGGTCGACGATGGCGTGGCCGTCGCGGTTGAACTGCGCAGCCAGGACCTTCTCGGCGATGGCGAAACCCACGGCGTTGGCCAGGCCCTGGCCGAGCGGCCCGGTGGTGGTCTCGACGCCCGGGGTGTAGCCGTATTCCGGGTGGCCCGGGGTGCGGCTGCCCATCTGGCGGAACTGCTTGAGGTCCTCGATGCCGAGGTCGTAGCCGGTCAGGTGCAGCAGCGAATAGATCAGCATCGAGCCATGGCCGTTGGACAGCACGAAGCGGTCGCGGTCGGCGAACTCGGGGTTGTTCGGGTTGTGCTTGAGGTAGTCACGCCACAGCACTTCGGCGATATCCGCCATGCCCATCGGGGCACCCGGGTGGCCGCTGTTGGCTTTCTGCACGGCATCCATGCTCAGGGCACGAATGGCATTGGCACGCTCACGACGGCTGGGCATCGCTGAATCTCCTGCTGGGGCTGATCACGAAAAAGGCGGCCATTTTCGCCCACCCGGGCGGTGCGGGGCAATGACAGATGGTCGCAGGTCCGGCTTTTCTCGGGCCAGGCGCGGCATCAACAAGGCAAATCGCGCCACGACAGCAATATCAAAACTTTTTGATATTGCTGTTGCTGTATGAAAATTGACCGACTAGACTTCGCGCCCTATGAATATCCGCGTGCCCCAGCTGAGCTTCGAGCCTGCCGACGAGCTGGCCGCCCTGTGCAAGGCCGGCGGCGACCCGTTGCGGCTGAATGTGCTGCGAGCCCTGGCCAACGACTCGTTCGGCGTGCTGGAGCTGGCGCAGATCTTCGCCACCGGCCAGTCGGGCATGAGCCATCACCTCAAGGTACTGGCCCAGGCCGGCCTGGTGGCCACGCGCCGCGAGGGCAACGCGATCTTCTATCGCCGCGCCCTGGCCCAGGGCGACTCGCTCGGTGGCACGCTGCACGCGGCGCTGCTGGAGGAAGTCGACAGCCTGGCGCTGCCCGCCGAGGTGCAGGCGCGGATAGCCGCAGTGCACGGCCAGCGGGCGGCGACCAGCCAGGATTTTTTCGCCCGCTGCGCGGCCAGCTTCCAGGCCCAGCAGGACCTGATCGCCGGACTGCCGCAGTACCGCGACAGCGTGCTGGCCCTGCTCGACGCCCTGGGCTTCGCCGGCGACGCCACGGCCCTGGAGGTCGGCCCCGGCGACGGCAGCTTCCTGCCCGAGCTGGCCCGGCGCTTCGCCCGGGTCACCGCGCTGGACAACAGCCCGGCGATGCTCGAGCTGGCTCGCCAGCGCTGCATGAAGGAAGGATTGGACAACGTCGCGCTGCAGTTGGCCGACGCATTGAATGACGAGTACCCGAGCGCCGACTGCGTGGTGCTGAACATGGTCCTGCACCATTTCGCCGCCCCCGCCGACGCGCTCAAGCAGCTGGCACTGCGCGTAAACCGCGGCGGCAGCCTGCTGATCACCGAGTTGTGCAGCCACAACCAGAGTTGGGCCAGGCAGGCCTGCGGCGATCTCTGGCTGGGCTTCGAACAGGACGACCTGGCCCGTTGGGCCATCGCCGCAGGGCTCACGCCCGGCGAAAGCCAGTACCTGGGCTTACGCAATGGTTTCCAGATTCAGGTGCGGCACTTCGCCAAACCGGATGAACACACCGGCCCACGGGCCACCCTCACCCACCGGTAATTAATTTAGGAAGACCGATAGATGAGCGAATACTCCCTGTTTACCTCCGAGTCCGTGTCCGAAGGCCATCCGGACAAGATCGCCGACCAGATTTCCGACGCGATCCTCGACGCCATCATTTCCCAGGACAAGCATGCCCGCGTGGCCTGCGAGACCCTGGTCAAGACCGGCGTGGCGATCATCGCCGGCGAAGTCACCACCTCGGCCTGGGTCGACCTGGAAGAGCTGGTGCGCAAGGTCATCGTCGACATCGGCTACGACAGCTCCGACGTCGGCTTCGATGGCGCCACCTGCGGCATCATCAACATCATTGGCAAGCAGTCCCCGGACATCAACCAGGGCGTCGACCGCAGCAAGCCGGAAGACCAGGGTGCCGGCGACCAGGGCCTGATGTTCGGCTACGCCAGCAACGAGACCGACGTGCTGATGCCGGCGCCGATCTGCTTCAGCCACCGCCTGGTCGAACGCCAGGCCGAGGCGCGCAAGTCCGGCCTGCTGCCGTGGCTGCGCCCGGACGCCAAGAGCCAGGTCACCTGCCGCTACGAGAACGGCAAGGTGGTCGGCATCGACGCCGTGGTGCTGTCCACCCAGCACAACCCGGACGTCAGCTACAACGACCTGCGCGAAGGCGTGATGGAGCTGATCGTCAAGCACGTGCTGCCGGCCGAACTGCTGCACAAGGACACCCAGTTCCACATCAACCCGACCGGCCAGTTCATCATCGGCGGCCCGGTGGGCGACTGCGGCCTGACCGGGCGCAAGATCATCGTCGACTCCTACGGCGGCATGGCCCGTCACGGTGGCGGCGCCTTCTCCGGCAAGGACCCGTCCAAGGTCGACCGCAGCGCCGCCTATGCCGGCCGCTACGTGGCCAAGAACATCGTCGCCGCCGGCCTCGCCGAGCGCTGCGAGATCCAGGTGTCCTACGCCATCGGCGTGGCCCAGCCGACCTCCATCTCGGTCAACACCTTCGGCACCAACAAGGTCAGCGAAGACAGCATCATCAAGCTGGTCCGCGAGGTCTTCGACCTGCGCCCATACGCCATCACCAAGATGCTCGACCTGCTGCACCCGATGTACCAGCCGACCGCGGCCTACGGCCACTTCGGCCGCGAGCCGGTGGAGATGAGCTACGGCGACGACAACTTCACCGCCTTCACCTGGGAGAAGACCGACAAGGCCGCCGAACTGCGCGCCGCCGCCGGCCTGTAAGCCCCCGCTATAAGAAAAAAGCCCCGCATCCGCGGGGCTTTTTTATTTGTTGGACAACGCCACGAGGGCTCAGTCGCCCGCTCGCTCAGAACGCGCGAAACTCCTTGTGGCAGGCCTCGCAACTGTCCTCGACCCGCTGCACGACCGGCGCCAGCTCGCTCTGGCGCAGCGGCGGGGCGGTGGTGGCCTCGACCAGGGCGGCCGTCGCCCCCTCGAGCTCGCGGGCCAGCGCCTGGAAACGCGCCTGGCGCTGCCACACCTCGTCCTTGGCGCGGGTGTCGTCCTCTTCCTTGACCTGGGGGAAGTGCTGCCAGGGCTCGCGCGCCAGCTGATCCAGCTCCGCGGCACCCTGGATAAAGCGCTGCTCGTCGAAGGCGATGCGCCCGCGCAGCATGCCGCCCAGGTCTTCGCTGGTCTTGAGCATCTGCTTGAAGATCGCCTGGCGCTTGCCCAGGGGCGAATCCGGGTCGACGCCGCCGCAGGCGGCCAGGGCCAGGCTGATGAACAGGACGGGTAAGGCGATCTTCAGTTTCATAGGCAATAGGTTCGACGGTGAAAAACGGGCCACAGTATCCCGACTCGTGACGCCCGGGCCAAGCGCGGTGTTTTGCCACAAATGTCGAGCGGGCGAATCCGTCGATCTGCCGGCAACCCTCGAGACGGCCAATCCGGCGACGGAAAGCCTTGGGCTCGGCGAGCGCCGCCGCTATAATCGGCGGGCTTCACGCGACCGGCACCGCTCCGGTCGTGCCCGCCACCCGTCCGAGGGGCGCTGCAGCAGACCCTGTCCACAGGGATTTGTCAGGCTCGGATGGGGCGTGCTCTCTCCCGCAGAGGGCGTTCAACGCATCAACGGCGCCCATTCGCAGACAACGAATGGAGAACTCTATATATGAGCGCTGTAATGACGCCTGCCGGTTTTAACGACTACAAGGTCGCCGACATTTCCCTGGCCGCCTGGGGCCGTCGCGAGCTGATCATCGCCGAGTCCGAGATGCCCGCCCTGATGGGCCTGCGCCGCAAGTACGCCGGCGAACAGCCACTCAAAGGCGCGAAGATCCTCGGCTGCATCCACATGACCATCCAGACCGGCGTGCTGATCGAGACTCTGATTGCCCTCGGCGCCGAGGTGCGCTGGTCGAGCTGCAACATCTTCTCCACCCAGGACCAGGCCGCTGCCGCCATCGCCGCCGCCGGCATCCCGGTGTTCGCCTGGAAGGGCGAGACCGAAGAAGAGTACGAGTGGTGCATCGAGCAGACCATCCTCAAGGATGGCCAGCCGTGGGACGCCAACATGATTCTCGACGACGGCGGCGACCTGACCGAGATCCTGCACAAGAAATACCCGGCGATGCTGGACAAGATCCACGGCATCACCGAGGAAACCACCACCGGCGTGCACCGCCTGCTCGACATGCTCAAGGCCGGCACCCTGAAAGTCCCGGCGATCAACGTCAACGACTCGGTGACCAAGAGCAAGAACGACAACAAGTACGGCTGCCGCCACAGCCTCAACGACGCCATCAAGCGCGGCACCGACCACCTGCTGTCGGGCAAGCAGGCCCTGGTGATCGGCTACGGCGACGTGGGCAAGGGCTCGGCGCAGTCGCTGCGCCAGGAAGGCATGATCGTCAAGGTCAGCGAAGTCGACCCGATCTGCGCCATGCAGGCCTGCATGGACGGCTTCGAGCTGGTTTCGCCCTACAAGAACGGCATCAACGACGGCACCGAGGCCAGCGTCGACGCCGCCCTGCTGGGCAAGATCGACCTGATCGTCACCACCACCGGCAACGTCAACGTCTGTGACGCCGGCATGCTCAAGGCACTGAAGAAGCGCGCCGTGGTGTGCAACATCGGCCACTTCGACAACGAGATCGACACCGCCTTCATGCGCAAGCACTGGGCCTGGGAAGAAGTGAAGCCGCAGGTGCACAAGGTCCACCGCAACGGCCTGGACCTCGACCCGCTCAACGACGACTACCTGATCCTCCTGGCCGAAGGCCGCCTGGTCAACCTGGGCAATGCCACCGGCCACCCGAGCCGGATCATGGACGGCTCCTTCGCCAACCAGGTGCTGGCGCAGATCTTCCTGTTCGAGCAGAAGTTCGCCGACCTGCCGGCGGCGCAGAAGGCCGAACGCCTGTGCGTGGAAGTGCTGCCGAAGAAGCTCGACGAGGAAGTGGCGCTGGAGATGGTCAAGGGCTTCGGCGGCGTGGTCACCCAGCTGACGCCGAAGCAGGCCGAGTACATCGGCGTGACCGTGGAAGGCCCGTTCAAGCCGGACAGCTACCGCTACTAAGCCTCCGGCCGCAGGCGCCCCGCACAGCCCCTGGGCCGTGCCGGGCGCCTCGCCCCATCAGCCTCACGCCTGGATATTCCTATGAGCCAAGAACACAGCTTCAGCTTCGAGTTCTTCCCCGCGAAGACCGAGGCCGGGCATGAAAAACTGCTGAACACCGCGCGCGAACTGGCCGCCTACAAGCCGGACTTCTTCTCCTGCACCTATGGCGCCGGCGGCTCCACCCGCGATCGCACGGTTTCCACCGTGCTGCAGCTGAATGACGAGGTGCGGGTAGCCACCGCACCCCACCTGTCCTGCGTCGGCGACAGCAAGGCCGAACTGCGCCAGCTGCTGAACCTGTACAAGGACGCCGGGATCAAGCGCATCGTCGCCCTGCGCGGCGACCTGCCCTCCGGCATGGGCATGGCCAGCGGCGAACTGCGCTACGCCAACGAGCTGGTCAGCTTCATCCGTGAGGAGACCGGCGAGCACTTCCATATCGAGATCGCCGCCTACCCGGAGATGCATCCCCAGGCGCGCAACTTCGAGGCCGACATCGCCAACTTCGTGCGCAAGGCCAAGGCCGGCGCCAGCAGCGCGATCACCCAGTACTTCTTCAACGTCGACAGCTACTTCTACTTCGTCGAGCGCGTGCGCAAGCTGGGCGTGGACATCCCGGTGGTGCCCGGCATCATGCCGATCACCAACTACAGCAAGCTGGCGCGCTTCTCCGATGCCTGCGGCGCGGAGATTCCGCGCTGGGTGCGCAAGCAGCTGGAGGCCTACGGCGACGACAGCGACAGCATCCGCGCCTACGGCGAGCAGGTGGTCAGCGAGATGTGCGAGCGCCTGCTGCAAGGCGGCGCGCCGGGCCTGCACTTCTACACCATGAACCTGGCCGGCCCGAGCCTGGCGATCTGGAACAACCTCAAGCTGTCGCGCTGAGGCCAGACGCAACCCTGAGGCCGCCTCTTCCGGCCCCAGGGTTGTGACCGCCTGCCGGTTTGCCGCAAGCGCGCCCTTTCCCGAGCCCGACGGCCCGCGTATTCTGGACCGATGACGGCACTCCAACGACAATTACTCGTCATCCTCCTCCTCGCCAGCTCTTGCCTAACCGCCCAGGCCCAGCCTCTGCGCCTGGTGAGTGAAGCCTGGCCTCCCTACATCTATGAGGAACAGGGCCAGCTGCGCGGCCTGGATTACGAAGCCGCGCACATCGTCCTGCAGCGCCTAGGCGTCGAAGTGGAGTGGCAGCTGATGCCCTGGAAGCGCTGCCTCGCGGCGTTCAGCCAGGGCCGGGTGGACGGCATCTTCGATGTCTTCCAGACCGCCGCACGCCAGGCCACCATGCTGTTCCCCAGCGAACCGTTGTCGGAAATCGAGTTCGTGCTGTTCCACAGCGCGGCGCGCCCCTACCGCTATCGTCGACTGAGCGACCTGGACGGGCTCAAGGTCGGGGTATCCGCCGGCTACTGGTACGCCAATCGGGCCTTTCGCGAATCCGAGCGCTTTACCCGGGAACCGGCGCCCACCCACGCGGCCAATTTCGGCAAACTGCAGCGCGATCGCATCGATCTGGTGATCAACGACCATCGCGCTGGGCACTTCCTGCTGAACCAGATGGGCCTGAGCAAGACGATCGGACACAGCCCCAAGGTGATCAGTCGCGACCGCCTGTACCTGGGCCTGCGCCGCGATGGCGGCTTCGAAGCGCTGGCCGAGCGCTTCGCCGAGGAACTGCGCCGCTTCAAGCGCGAGCCGGGCTATGCCGCCCTGCTCGCCCGTTACGCGCCGCCCCATGAGGTGCACAGCGTTAGCGCGCCAGAAGCGGCGAGCGCTGCCCCCAACCCCTGAAAGCCGGGCGATTGCCGGCCACCTCCGCAGCCGGCAACTTCAGGGGGCGCGCCCCTCAGGCCACCACCTTGTAGCTCGGCACATAGGCACTGCCGCCCGGCAGCTTCATCCGCTGCTGGTCGACGAACGCCTGCAGCAGACGGTCCAGCGGCCGCATGATGCTTTGGTCACCGGTGATCTGGTACGGGCCATGCTCCTCGATCAGGCGAATACCCTGGACCTTCACATTGCCGGCCACGATTCCGGAGAACGCCTGGCGCAGCTGCGCCGCCAGTTCATGCACCGGCTGCGCGCGGGTCAGCTTGAGACCGGCCATGTTCTCGTGGGTGGGCTCGAAGGGACGCTGGAAGGTCTCGTCGATCTTCAGCAGCCAGTTGAAGTGGAAGGCATCGTTGCGCTCGCGGCGGAACTGGGTAACGTCCTTGATTCCCTGGGCCATCTCCCGCGCCACCTCGGCCGGGTCATCGACGATGATCCGGTAACGCTGCTGCGCCTCCTCACCCAGGGTCGCGCCGATGAACTGGTGCAGCTGCTGCAAGTAGGCCTCGGCGCTGCGCGGCCCGGTGAGGATCAGCGGGAAGGGCAGCTCCCTGTTGTCCGGGTGCATGAGGATGCCGAGCAGATAGAGGAACTCCTCGGCGGTACCGGCCCCGCCCGGGAAGATGATGATGCCGTGGCCGACCCGTACGAAGGCCTCCAGGCGCTTCTCGATATCGGGCAGGATGACCAGCTCATTGACGATCGGGTTGGGCGCCTCGGCGGCGATGATGCCCGGCTCGGTCAGCCCCAGGTAACGCCCGGTGACGTTGCGCTGCTTGGCGTGGGCGATGGTGGCGCCCTTCATCGGCCCCTTCATTACTCCGGGGCCGCAGCCGGTGCAGACGTCCAGGCCGCGCAGGCCCAGTTCGTGGCCGACGATCTTGGTGTACTTGTACTCCTCGCGATTGATCGAGTGCCCGCCCCAGCACACCACGATCTTCGGCTCCACGCCGGCACGCAGGGTGCGGGCATTGCGCAGCAGGTGGAAGACATAGTCGGTGATGCCCTGGGAGCTGCTGAAATCGACCCGCTTGTTCTCCAGCTCGCTCTGCGTATAGACGATATCGCGCAGGGCGCTGAACAGCATCTCCCGGGTGCTGGCGATCATTTCGCCATCGACGAAGGCGTCGGCCGGGGCATTCAGCAGCTCGAGACGGATGCCACGATCCTGCTGATGGATGCGGATCTCGAAGTCCGGGTAGGCCTCGAGGATGGTCTTGGCGTTATCGCTGCCCGAACCGGTGTTGAGTATCGCCAGGGCGCACTGGCGAAACAGCGCATAGACGCTGCCGCAACCGGTCTCCCGCAGCTGCTGCACTTCGCGCTGGGACAGGGTCTCCAGGCTTCCTTTGGGGGACACCGAAGCATTGGTGGTGTTTCTCGTGGCCATTGCAGGCGCTCCATCGTGGTGAGGCCGACCAAGCCTGCAAGGCCTGATCGTTGAGTCAAGTTATAGACCAGCGGCCGCTCGGTCCGGCATTCGCCAGGGGCAAACCCGGGCATTGCTGCCGTTGCGCCGCGCCGGTCTGGGTCGAGACCGCGGCGTCAGCGACGCCCCCGATCGACATGGGGTGACGACTGCGCAGCATGATCTCCGAGACGATGCGACTTTGCACGTCGAGCTTTACTGCGCCGTCGCCGGCCGAGGGATTATTCGTCCCCGCCCCCTCTGCAACGGCCTCCTCGAAACGCCGAGGCACGCACGGACAGCCTCCTGCAGGGACCAGTGCGCCGGGCTGACAGTGGCTTGAATCGCAGGTGCAGAGGAAACCCGTACCAGCGGACAGGCGAAAAGTCCCACGGCGTCCTTGTTCTGTTATACTCGGGCCTCCCCGCCAGGCTTGCGCCCGGATGCTAGCCCCCAGTTGGCCAGCAGTACCGGACGGGATTGCGCGCCCCACGCCGCGATTCAAGCCAGGCAATACACCCCATAGGGCCTCGCCCTCACTAGACAGGATTGCACATGTCCTTTGCCTCCCTCGGTCTCTCCGAGGCTTTAGTCCGTGCGGTCGAATCCGTCGGCTACACCCAACCCACGCCGGTGCAACAGCGGGCCATTCCCGCCGTGTTGCAAGGTCGCGACCTGATGGTGGCGGCTCAGACGGGTACAGGTAAGACAGGCGGCTTTGCCCTGCCGATCCTCGAGCGACTGTTCCCCAACGGTCACCCGGATCGCGAACACCGCCACGGCCCGAAACAACCGCGCGTGCTGGTGCTGACCCCCACCCGCGAGCTGGCCGCCCAGGTGCACGACAGCTTCAAGGCCTACGCCCGCGATTTGCATTTCGTCAGCGCCTGCATCTTCGGCGGCGTTGGCATGAACCCCCAGATCCAGGCCCTGGCCAAGGGTGTCGACGTCCTGGTGGCCTGCCCCGGACGCCTGCTCGACCTGGCCAACCAGAGAGCCATCGACCTCTCCCACGTCGAGATTCTGGTGCTCGATGAAGCCGACCGCATGCTCGACATGGGCTTCATCCACGACGTCAAGAAGGTCCTCGCCAAGCTGCCGACCAAGCGTCAGAACCTGCTGTTCTCGGCGACCTTCTCCAAGGACATCACCGACCTGGCCGGCAAGCTGCTGCATAACCCGGAACGCATCGAAGTGACGCCGCCGAACACCACGGTCGAGCGCATCGAGCAGCGCGTGTTCCGCCTGCAGGCCAGCCACAAGCGCGCCCTGCTCGCCCACCTGGTCACCGCCGGTGCCTGGGAGCAGGTGCTGGTCTTCACCCGCACCAAGCACGGCGCCAACCGCCTGGCCGAGTACCTCGACAAGCATGGCCTGCCGGCCGTGGCGATTCACGGCAACAAGAGCCAGAACGCCCGCACCAAGGCCCTGGCCGACTTCAAGGCCAACAAGGTGCGCATCCTGGTCGCCACCGACATCGCCGCCCGCGGCCTGGACATCGACCAGCTGCCCCACGTGGTCAACTTCGAGCTGCCGAACGTCGAGGAAGACTACGTGCACCGCATCGGCCGCACCGGCCGTGCCGGACGCAGTGGCGAGGCGATCTCGCTGGTCGCTCCGGACGAAGAGAAGCTGCTCAAGGGCATCGAGCGGATGACCAAGCAGAAGATCGCCGACGGCGACCTGATGGGCTTCGATGCCAGCAAGGTCGAGGCCGAGCGTCCGGAAGTCCGCGAACCGCAGAAGCCGCGCCCACCACGTGGCGGCGGTGCCGGCGGCGAGCGCCACGGCAGCGGCCGCAAGGACAAGGGCAAGGACAGCGGCAAGGCCAAGTCCCAGCCGAGTCGCGGCCAGCAGCAACCGCGGGCGGCGCGCCCGGCCGCGGCGGCCATCCCCGCCTTGCCTCCCGACCGTGCGCCGGACGAGTTCCGCGATGACGAGATCGACAACTTCGGCAACCGGGTCGACTACGTCAGCCCGCACCAGAACAAGCCGCAGAACCGCGGCCGCCGCCCCGCAGCAGCGGCTGCCGCCGGCACTCCAGCCCAGGCTCCTCGCGGACAGGGCAAGGGACCTCGCAACAGCGGCACTGGCACCGGCCAGGGCAAGCGTCAGGGTGGCCAGGGCCGCACGGGCGGTGGTCGCGCGCGTCCGCCGCGCGACGCCAGCACCTCGCTCAACCGCGACGAGCTGCCCCTCCAGGAACCCGCCGTGAAGAGCACCCGCGACAAGCAGCCGGTGATCATGCACAAGGGTTCGCGCAGCGACCGCTTCCCCACCCCGGAGCAGCTCGACCAACTGCCGAGCAGCCGCCCTCGGGGCGAGAAGCCGGCCCTGCTGACGCGCAACCGCGACAGCTGAGCCGTCACGCCGACAGGCGCGCCCCGCAACGGGCCTGCCTGATCAGCGGAAACGAAAACGCCGGCCCAAGGGCCGGCGTTTTCGTTGGGGCGTTCTCGCTTACTGGCGCACGCCTTCCACCGAGAGGATCAGCTCGACTTCCTGGGAAGCCGGGCCGAGGTCCATCTGGATATCGAAGTCCTTGAGCTTCAGCTTGGTCGAACCGGAGAAGCCGGCGCGGTAGCCGCCCCACGGATCCTCGCCCTGGCCGACGAAGGTGGCGGCGATGACCACCGGCTTGGTCACGCCGTTGAGGGTCAGGTTGCCGGTGATATCGGCGGTGCCCTCACCGGTGCTTTTCACCGCCGTGGACTCGAAGGTCGCGTTCGGGTGCTTGCCGACATTGAGGAAGTCGCCGCTGCGAAGGTGCTTGTCACGCTCGGCGTGATTGGTATCGACGCTGGCAGTGTCCAGCGTGACCTTGACCTTGCTGGCTTCCGGATTCTTCTCGTCGTAGCTGAAGCTGCCTTCGAACTCCTTGAAGGTACCGTACAACCAGCTGTAACCCAGGTGGTTGATCTTGAAGTTGACGAAGGCGTGCTGGCCTTTGGTGTCGATCACGTAATCGGCGGCCAGGGCCTGGCCGGCGCCGAACAGGGCCGAGCCGAGCGCCAACGCGGCGAGGGTCTTTTTCAACATGACGAATCTCCTTGTGAGGGTGTGCGGGTCGATAGGTGGAAGCTGGCGGAAGGCCAAGCGCATCAGCGCCCGAGCATGCGCCGCAGCGTGGCGTCGTGATCGATGAAGTGGTGTTTGAGCGCCGCCAGGGCGTGGATGCCGGCGAAGACCACCAGGGCCCAGGCCAGGTACTCATGCACCAGCCCGGCGACATCCTCCTGGCCGGGAATGCCGGTGACGGTCGCCGGCACCTCGAACAGGCCGAATACGGGAATGCCACGCCCCTCGGCGGTCGAGATCAGGTAGCCGGAGACCATCAGCACGAACAGCCCCAGGTAGAGAAAGCCATGCCCTAGCTTGCTGCCCAGACGGGTCAGTCGACCATGATTCGACAGGCTCGCCGGCGGCGGACTGAGCCGTCGCCAGAGCATGCGCCCGAGCATCACCGCAAACAGCAGCAGGCCGAAGCTCTTGTGCAGCTCCGGCGCAGTCTTGTACCAGCTGCTGTAGTAGTCCAGGCCGACCATCCAGTAACCCAGGCCGAACAGGCCGTAGACCGCCACGGCCACCAGCCAGTGCAGCACTATGCTGACCAGACCGTAACGCTCTGAAGTGTTGCGCCACTGCATGTCGAATCGGCTCCACAACGCGGGCTCGCCTCGAGCCCTTGGAAAATACCCAGCAAGACTATCAACAAAGCATTCGATAAAAAGCGGAAAAATTCGCTCTGAAATATCGAGAAATACGATGCTTGATTGGCTTCTTGCGTGCCAGCAGCCTTAGGTCGACGAACGCCGCGCCGGTTCTGCGCGGCCCTCCCAACGGCAGCATTTGGCGGATGAACGGCAGTCCCTCGCCGGGCGGCCAACCTAGCGGATGCCCGCCCCATAGCCGCGGACACATCTGATAGGCTTGCCGCAGATGATTGGGAGAGCGTTTCGATGAGCCTGAATGACCACTGGATGCAACGCGACCTGGCCGTGCTCTGGCACCCCTGCACCCAGATGAAAGACCACGAGCAGCTGCCACTGGTGCCGATCAAACGGGGCGAAGGCGTGTGGCTGGAAGACTTCGACGGCAAGCGCTACCTCGACGCGGTCAGTTCCTGGTGGGTCAACGTGTTCGGCCATGCCAACCCGCGGATCAACCAGCGCATCAAGGACCAGGTCGATCAGCTGGAGCACGTGATCCTCGCCGGTTTCAGCCATGCGCCGGTGGTCGAGCTGTCCGAGCGCCTGGTCAGGATGACCCCGGCCGGCCTGGATCGGGTGTTCTATGCCGACAACGGCTCGTCCTGCATCGAAGTGGCGTTGAAGATGAGCTTCCACTACTGGCTCAACGTCGGCCAGCCTGCGAAGAAGCGCTTTATCACCCTGAGCAACAGCTACCACGGCGAGACCGTGGCGGCGATGTCGGTCGGCGACGTCTCGCTGTTCACCGACACCTACAAGGCGCTGCTGCTCGACACCCTCAAGGTGCCCAGCCCCGACTGCTTCTACCGCCCGGAGGGGATGGGCTGGGAGGAACATTCGCGGGCCATGTTCGCCCACATGGAACAGTGCCTGGCCGAGCACCACCGGGAGGTCGCCGCAGTGATAGTCGAGCCGCTGATCCAGGGCGCCGGCGGCATGCGCATGTACCACCCGATCTACCTCAAGCTGCTGCGCGAAGCCTGCGATCGCTATGGCGTGCACCTGATCCATGACGAGATCGCCGTCGGCTTCGGCCGCACCGGGACGATGTTCGCCTGCGAACAGGCCGGCATCCGCCCGGACTTCCTCTGCCTGTCCAAGGCCCTGACCGGCGGCTACCTGCCGCTCGCCGCCTGCCTGACCACCGACACCATCTACCAGGCGTTCTACGACGACTACTCGACCCTGCGCGCCTTCCTCCACTCGCACAGCTACACCGGCAACCCCCTGGCCTGCGCCGCGGCCCTGGCGACCCTGGACATCTTCGAGCAGGACGATGTGATCGAGGCGAATAAACAACTGTCTGCGCGGATGGCCAGCGCCACCGCCCACCTGGCCGATCACCCCCACGTCGCCGAGGTGCGCCAGACGGGCATGGCCCTGGCCGTCGAGATGGTTCAGGACAAGGCCAGCAAGACTGCCTATCCCTGGCAGGAGCGCCGCGGCCTCAAGGTCTATCAGCACGCCCTGCAACGCGGCGCATTGCTGCGCCCCCTGGGCAGTGTGGTGTACTTCCTGCCGCCCTACGTGATCACCCCGGAGCAGATCGACTTCCTCGCCGAGGTGGCCAGCGAAGGCATCGACATCGCCACCCGCGAGTCGCTCAGCGTGGCGGTGCCGAGCGGCGCCCGCGTCGACTTCCGCGACCCGGGCTGAGGTTCGGCGGCCGGTGACCCGCGCCCTACAAGCGGGTCACCGATCAGGGTAAGCTTTGCGCTTTCCGTCCACGGCTTGCCCTTCAGTCCCATGCGCCTTTCCCGTTTCTTCATCGACGCCCCCCTGTCCCTCGGCCAACACCAGTTGCCGGAAGCCCAGGCCCACTACATCGGCCGCGTGCTGCGCCATGCCGCCGGCGATGCCGTGCAGCTGTTCGACGGCAGCGGCCAGGAATATCTCGGCGAGCTGATCGAGGTCGGCAAGAAGAGCGTACGGGTCGAACTGCGCGAGGCCTTTGCCGGCCTGGCCGAATCGCCCCTGAGCATTCACCTCGGCCAGGGCCTGTCGCGCGGCGAGCGCATGGACTGGGCGATCCAGAAGGCCACCGAGCTGGGTGCCAGTGAGATCAGCCCGATCGTCAGCGAGCGCTGCGAAGTCCGGCTGAAGGATGAGCGCGCCGACAAGCGCATGGCCCACTGGCGCCAGGTGGCGATCAGCGCCTGCGAGCAGTGCGGCCGCTCGGTGCTGCCACTCATCCACCCGCCGATCGCACTCGGCGACTGGCTGCAGCGGGTCGAGGCGCAGCTCAAGCTGGTGCTGCACCCGGTGGCAGAGCCCCTGGTGAGCCATGCCCGACCGCAGTCGCTGGCGTTTCTCATCGGCCCTGAGGGCGGCCTGGCGGAGGCCGAGGTCGAGCAGGCCAAGGCCGCCGGTTTCCTCGCCGCCCGCCTCGGCCCGCGGGTGCTGCGTACCGAGACCGCGCCGGTGGTGGCGCTGTCCGTCGCTCAGCAATTGTGGGGCGACTTTTAGGGCTGGAACTCTCGTCTCAATCTGGCTATCTTGTGCGCCGCCCGCGACCTGCCCCTATCCAGGCACGACGTGGCACCTGGTACGGCGAGTACTTCGCCAAGCCAAACGAGTCTCCCCTACAACTACAAAAGCCATAACAGGACTGCGACTCCATAAGAGCGCCGCAGCTTGAGATGGCACGGAGCGTTCTGCGATGAATGATCTAGTCAATAGCCTCAATGGTCTCGTCTGGAGCCCGGCACTGATCTACCTGTGCCTCGGTGTCGGCCTGTATTTCACCCTGCGAGGCCGCTTCCTCCAGGTGCGCCACTTCAAGGAAATGATTCGCCTGGTCTTCGCCAAGCGCACCAGCAGCCACGGTATCTCCTCCTTCCAGGCCCTGACCATGACCCTCGCCGGTCGCGTCGGTACCGGTAACATCGCCGGTGTGGCCACTGCCATCACCTTCGGCGGCCCGGGCGCCGTGTTCTGGATGTGGATGGTTGCCTTCCTCGGCGCCAGCTCGGCCTTTATCGAGTCGACCCTGGGTCAGGTCTACAAGGAAGACATCGACGGCCAGCACCGCGGCGGTCCGGCCTTCTACATCGAGAAGGGCCTGGGCATGAAGTGGTACGCCTGGGTCTTCGCCCTGGTCACCGTACTGGCTTGCGGCCTGCTGCTGCCGGGCGTTCAGGCCAACTCGATCGGCAACGGTCTGAACAACGCCATGGGCATCGACCCGAGCACCACCGCAGCCGTGCTGGCGGTCATGCTGGGCCTGATCATCTTCGGCGGCATCAAGCGCATCGCCACCTTCGCCGAGGTCGTGGTGCCGTTCATGGCCCTGAGCTACATCATCGTCGCCTGCGTGATCATCGGCCTGAACATCGAGCAGCTGCCCGGCGTGGTCGCCCTGATCATCGAAAGCGCCTTCGGCATGCAGGCCGGCTTCGGCGCGATCCTCGGCCTGGCCATCATGTGGGGCGTGAAGCGCGGCGTGTACTCCAACGAAGCTGGCCAGGGCACCGGCCCGCACGCATCCAGCGCCGCGGCGGTCAGCCATCCGGCCAAGCAGGGCCTGGTGCAGGCCTTCTCCGTGTACGTCGACACCCTGTTCGTCTGCTCGGCCACGGCCTTCATGCTGCTGATCACCGGCCAGTACAACGTACAAGGTCCTGACGGCGAAGCGCTGCACATCGGCATCGCCGGCGTCGCGGCCGGCCCTGGCTACGTGCAGACCGCCATGGAGAACATCCTGCCGGGCTTCGGCTCCTACTTCGTGGCCATCGCCCTGTTCTTCTTCGCCTTCACCACCATCATCGCCTACTACTACATCGCCGAAACCAACATCGCCTTCATCAACCGCAAGATCCACCGCCCGTGGCTGACGCTGGCGCTGAAGTTCGGCATCATCGCGGCCACCGTCTACGGCACCGTGAAGACCGCCGACCTGGCCTGGGGCCTGGGCGATCTGGGCGTGGGCATGATGGCCTGGCTGAACATCGGCGCCATCCTGCTGATGCACAAGGTTGCCTACACCTGCCTGAAGGACTACGAGGCCCAGAAGAAGCAGGGCCTGGACCCGGTCTTCGACCCCGAGAAGCTCGGCATCAAGAACGCCGACTACTGGACCGGCAAGAAAGGCAGCGACAGCGCCGAAGCGCCAGCCGCTGAAGCGCAGCCGGAAAGCGCCCGCTAAGCGCGACTGAAAAGCCCCGCGCGCCACGCTCCGTCAATCCGGAGCCTGGCACGCGGGGCTTTTTTGTGGGCGAATGATGGGCGCCGCGGGCGCTCGCATGCCGCGCGCCGGGGCATGGCTGGCCGGTGTTTCCGGGCGAAAGGCTGAAGGGGCAGGCGGGCGCGCCCACCGAGGCGGCGAGCGGCCCTCAGGAGGGGGACGCTAGATCAGGCCGGCGTCGGCCAGTTTCTGCTCCAGAGCGATCAGATCGGGAATCTTCAGGGTGTCTTCGCCCCAGGCCACCGCATCGAGTTCCAGTGGCGCCAGGGCCTCGTCCGCGCGCGCCAGTTCGCCATCGACTTTGATCGAACGGGGAATCCCCTGCACCAGCAGGGCCAGGAACTTGACCTTGGGGCGTCCGCCGAGGGCGTTGATCACCGCCACCCGGCAAGAGGAGCCGACCTGCACCTGGCCGTCCGAGGCCGCCTCGAAGGACAGCAACGGCAGGCGCAGGTCACGCCAGGCGATCTGCCCGAGGAACCAGGCCGGCATGCCGGCGCTGACTTGCGGCGCGCGATAGGGGATCAGCTCGGCGAGCGCCACGTTGGGCAGCAACAGGGTGCGGTCGGCCAGCGGCACCTGCAACGCGGTCAGGCTGCTGGCACTATTCTGGGTGGCTACGGCTTGGCTCATGTATAGGTCCTGTACGGGCACTTGTCCCGGTTAACTGCATTGCTCGGCCAGGTGCTTGACCAGTGCGGCGGCAAGCTCGCGCGGATCGGCGCTGAAACTGCTGTAGCCGCCCTCGCGCAGGCTGTCCGGCATGCTCGGACAGACGCAGCTGTCGCCGCGCTGGGTCCAGATCTCACCGCCCTGGCGGCGCACGTAGGCGGCCGCGGCACTGCCGTCGCTGCCCATGCCGCTGAAGCTGATGACCCCGCACTGGGCACCGAAATGCTGGGCGAGGTTGAGCATCATCTGATCGATGGACGGGCTGTAGGGCTCCGGCCAGCCGCGCTCGGCGATCTGCATCACGCGCTCGTCGCTGAAGCCGAGCTCGCGACTGATCGGTGCCACCACCACCTCGCCACAACGGATCGGTTCGCCATGTCGCGCCGGATTGACGTGCCACTGGCTGTGCCGGCCGACCGCCTGGGGCAGCGCTGCCTCGAAGCTGGCGTCGATATGCTGGGCATACACGAAGCCCACCGGCAAGCCGCCGGGCAGGGCATCGAGAAAGGCTTTGACCGCCGCCGGACCGCCCAGCGAGGCAGCCAGCAGCCAGACCTGACGCGCCGGCTCGCCGGCGGTCAGCGGGGACGTCGCCAGTGCCTGCGGCAACTCCAGGCGCGTCGGCCGCTGCGCCTCGGCGAGCAGCGCCGCCAGGCTCGGGCCGACGGCCTGGGAGGGATCGCCGACCAGCTTCTTCAGCTTGCCGAACAGCCGCCGCTCCCAGCGCGGATAGTTCTCCGAGTGGCGCTCGGGGGCATGCCCCTCGCCGAACAGCACCGGTGCCGAGACCCGCTCGAGCAGGCTGTCGACCAGAGGCGAATCCTCGGACTGGGCCAGGTCGACCAGCCACAGATCGGTCTCGCAGGCGCCCAGGGCTTCCTCGTCCAGGCGTGCCGGGTCGCTGTTGAGTACCACCTGGTAGCCACTGCCGCTCAAGGCCTGCTGCAGCACATGGCGCTGCAGCGAGGTGTCGGCGATGACCGCAATACGTGCCGCGCTTTTCTCAGTCATTTCCGTTTGACCAGTTGGTGGATGCTGTCGAGCAGCAGGGACTCTTGGTAGGGCTTGCCGAGGTATTCGTTGACGCCGATGGCCATGGCCCGTTCGCGGTGCTTCTCGCCGGTACGCGAGGTGATCATGATGATCGGCAGGTCCTTCAGCCGCTCGTCGTGGCGCACCAGGGTCGCCACCTCGAAGCCGTCCATACGCGGCATCTCGATGTCCAGCAGCATGATGTCGGGCTTGTGCTCCTGCAGCTGGGCGATGGCGTCCACGCCGTCCTTGGCCGTCAGCACGTTCATGCCGTTGCGCTCGAGCAGGCGGCTGGTGACCTTGCGAACGGTCACCGAATCGTCCACCACCATGACCAGGGTCGGCCGCTCGGCCTCGACCTCTTCGGCGCTCGCGGTCTTGGCCGGCAGCCGTGGCTGGGCCTGGCTGAGCAGGTGCGCATGCAGCACGCGGATGGTCGCCAGCAGGTCGAGGATCACCACCACCCGGCCGTCGCCGAGGATGGTCGCACCGGAGATGCCGTGCACCCCGGCGAACTGTGCACCGAGGCTCTTCACCACGATCTCGCGGGAGCCCGCCAGGCTGTCGACCTGCACGGCCACCGCGTGCTCGCTGGAGCGCACCAGGATCACCGGCAATGGCAGGCTCTGGCCGACCAGCTTGGGCTGCTGCCCGTTGTTCAGCAGATCGCCCAGGTAGCGCAGCTCGTAGGTCTGCCCGGCATACTCGAAACTCGGCGCGTCGGGCTGGTAGTAGGCCTCCAGCTCGAAGGGCGACACCCGCACGATGCCCTCGATGGTGTTCAGGGGGATCGCATACAGGTCCTCGCCGGACAGCACCATCAGCGCCCGGTTGACCGACACGGTGAACGGCAGGCGAATGCTGAAACGGGTGCCCTCGCCAGGCGTCGAGTCGATGCTCATCGAGCCACCGAGCTGCTTGACCTCCGAATGCACCACGTCCATGCCGACGCCGCGCCCGGAAATCTGCGTGACCTTCTCCGCCGTGGAGAAGCCGGCCTCGAGGATGAACTGCAGGATCTCGTGATCGGTGAGATCCGACTCCTCGTCCATCAGGCCACGCTCGATGGCCTTGCGGCGTACCGCCTCCAGACGGATGCCGCCGCCATCGTCGGCCAGGTTGAGGACGATGTCGCCCCCCTCGCGGCCGAGGCTCAGACGGATGCTGCCCTGTTCCGGCTTGCCACTGGCGCGACGCACTTCGGCCGGCTCGATGCCATGGTCGACGGCATTGCGCAGCATGTGCTCGAGCGGCGCGACGATGCGCTCCAGCACCGTGCGGTCCATTTCCCCTTCGGCATTGCCGACGACGAATTCGACCTGCTTACCCAGTTCCGCGGCGACCTGGCGGACGATCCGCCGCAGGCGCGGCACCAGGCGGTCGAAGGGCACCATGCGGGTGCGCATCAGGCCTTCCTGCAGCTCGGTGTTGACCCGCGCCTGTTGCAGCAACAGGGTTTCCGCATCGCGGTTGCGCGCGGCCAGGGTCTCCTTCAGGTCGAGCAGGTCGGAGGCCGATTCGAACAGGGCCCGGGACAGCTGCTGCAGCTGCGAGTGGCGGTCCATCTCCAGCGGGTCGAAATCTTCATAACCGGCGCGCTCGGCCTCGGCCTGGTAGCGGCTGAGGATCTGCGCCTGGGTCTCGGTGTCCAGGCGCCGCAGCTGATCGCGCACCCGGTCGATGGTCGCCTCCATCTCACTGAGGGTGAAGCCGAAATCACTCACCTGCTGTTCGACCCGGCCGCGGAAGATCGAGGTCTCGCCCGCCAGGTTGACCAGCCCTTCGAGCAGATCCGCCGGCACCTTGACCAGCTCCTGCGGCGCACGGCGCGCAGCGGCGTCCTGGGCGGCCTGCTCGGCACGCTGCATGAACGGCAGCACCTTGGCCACCAGCTCCTGGGCCGGACGCTCGCTGGCCGCGACTATCGGTGTCGCCAACTGCGGCGCACGCGGCGCACTGTCCTGCACCGGCTCCTCTGCGGGGGCCGGGGCGGCTGCATCCGCCGGCAGGCTGTCGCGCAGCTGCTGGCGCAGCTGGTCGAGCTCGGCCTGCAGGCCTTCGAAACCCGACTGCACGTCGAGGAACAGGCTCTCGGGCCAGGGGGCGCCCTGCTGCTGGATCTCGGTCAGGTGCTGTTCCAGGTCATGGGTCAGGTCGCCCAGGCGCTTCTGCCCGGCCAACCGCGCACCACCCTTGAGGGTGTGCAGCACGCGCAGCATGTCGTCGATGGCGCCGGCATCCTCGCGGCCCGCCTCCCAACGGCCGAGCGCCAGCTCCATGGCCTCCACCAGGTCGTCGGCCTCTTCCATGAAGATGTCGAGGATGTCCGCCTCGGCAGCGAAGTGATCGTCGACGACGTCCACGGCCTTGAGCTGGACCGCCGAAGGCATGCTCAGCTGCTCGTCCGGGTTGGCGCGAAAGCCCTTGATGGTTTCGATCAGCGCCTGTCCATTGGGCACGGCGCGCTGGCCGCGCACCGCCTCGAGCATCTCGGCGAGGCTGTCGTGGCAGGTCTGCAGCAGGCCGAAGAGCGCCGGACTGGCCCGAAGCCGCCCGCCGCACAGGCCTTCGTAGAGAAACTCCAGCTCATGGGCCAGATCGCCGATCTCGCGGATCTCCGCCATCCGCGCACCGCCCTTGAGGGTGTGCAGGTCGCGCTGCAGGGCCTCCAGCTCGAGGCTGTTATCGACGTCGTCGATCCAGCGCTGCAGGGACGCACCGGCGCTGTCGATGATGTCGAAGCCTTCCTCGAGGAAGATCTCAACCAACTCCGGATCGCGCTCGTCGACCGCCGGCTGGGGCTCGCCCGGCGCCTCGTCAGTCTCACAAGCACCTTGCGGCTGCGGGGCTGCCGACTCCAACTTTTCGGCGCTTTCCTGCGGCCCGGGCAGGGACTGCAATTCAGACTCAGACTCAGACTCAGACTCAGACTCAGACTCGGATTCGGCCTGATGCTCGGGTTCGAGCTCGGCCGCCTGCGCATCCTCAGGCTCCGGGATTTCGGCTTCGGCTTCGGCTTCGGCTTCGGCTTCGGCTTCGGCTTCGGCTTCGGCTTCGGCTTCGGCTTCGGCTTCGGCTTCGGCTTCGGCTTCGGCTTCGGCTTCGGCTTCGGCTTCGGCTTCGCAAGCAGGCTCGGGGAGGTGCGGTGGCGGGGTCAAGTCCGGTGTACGGCCTTGGCGAAACCCACGAATCGCCTCGATCAGGTCAGCCGGCTCGGACAGCTCGGCGCGGCGTTGCAACTGCTCAAGCAGCACGGCCAGGCGGTCATGGCTTTGCTGCAGCAGCTCGGCGAGGGGTTGCGAATGGCTATAGCGCCGATCCAGCAGCCCCTCGTACAGGGATTCCAGCTCATGGGCGAGGTCGCCAATCGGGCCGATCTGCGCCATCCGGGCGCCGCCCTTGAGGGTATGCAGGTCGCGCTGCAAGGATGAAAGCGCCGCCTTCTGCTCAGGCTCAGCCAACCAGCGCTCCAGTGCCTTACCGGCACTTTCCAGGATATCGACCGCCTCTTCGAGGAAGATCGCCACCATCTCCTCGTCCAGCACATCATAGGACGCAGCGCTTTCCGTTTCGTCCTCGGCCTGCTCGAGCTGCAGCTCGACTTCCGTCGCCAGCTCATCGTCGCCGTCGCTCGTCCAGCGTTCCAGCTCGGCCGCGGCGGTGGCTTCGTCCAGTTCGACTATCTGCAGCCCGTCTTGGCCGTCGTCAGACAACAGGGCCAGGGCGCTCGGGTCCAAAGCCTCGCCAAGCAAGCTGCGCAGCGCCGCGACCCGTTCCGGTTGGGCGCTGACCTGCAGGCCCGCGGCGACCTGGTCCATCATGCCGATCAGCGCTTCGTGGGCTTGCTCGGCTTCGCTGAAGAAGCGCTCGCTGACCGCCAGACTGCCCTCCTCGACCGCGCCGTAGAGATCGAGCAGGGCCTCGCAGAGCTCCTCGATCTGCGGCAGTTCGGCCATATCGGCGCCACGCCCCAGGGTGGTCAGCTCCTCCAGCAGCGCGCTGAGTTCCTGACGCTCGGACGGGTGCTGGTGCCAGCGGCGCAGTAGGTCCTCGGCATCCAGCAAGATGTCCATGCCTTCGGCGAGGAAGATGCTGATCAGCTGCGGGTCGCGCGTTTCGCCCTGTTCGCTCTTGCGACCGTCCTCGGCGGCGGCGAGGCGCTCCTGGTGCAGCTTCTGGGTGCGTTCGAGGAACTCCGGGGCACCGGGTAGCGGCGCCAGGGGCTGACTCTCCAGCTGTTCGAGGCCGACGCGGAACAGCTGCTCGGC
This sequence comes from Pseudomonas sp. LPB0260, assembly GCF_013388395.1. NCBI lineage: Bacteria > Pseudomonadati > Pseudomonadota > Gammaproteobacteria > Pseudomonadales > Pseudomonadaceae > Pseudomonas > Pseudomonas sp. LPB0260. The sequence continues at coordinate 4,200,723 of NZ_CP058247.1, forward strand.
GGCGCTCAGCAGCTCGGCCTCGGCCATGTCCATCGGGATCAGATTGGCCTTGAATTCCTTGACCAGCTTCTCCAGCGGCGCGGCGATCTCCGCCACCGGCAATATACCGGCCATGTAGGCGCTGCCCTTGAGCGTATGCAGGGCGCGCTGCAGGTCGTCGGTGACCGGCTGCGGCAGTTCCTGGGCGCAATCGGCGAGGAAGCCGACCAGGGTATCGAGGTGGGTTTCCGCCTCGTTGCGGAAGATCTCCAGCAATTGCGGGTCGAGCGTCTCGCCGATTTCCGCCAGCGCGGCGGTAGCCTCGCTTTCGCCCACTGGCGCGGCTACCGGCGCTACCGGGGCGTCAGACTTTGGGAGGCTTTCACCCTTGGCCAGGGCATGGGCGGAGGCCGCGAGCAGATCGACGTCATCGCGCTGGCGCTGGGCATTGGCGGCGAACTCCTCGACCAGCGCCGGCATCACCTCGACCACCTCGCCGACCACCCGCTGCACCTCGGCATCGGATTGAATACTGCGATCGAGCACGCGGTTGAGCAGGTTCTCGATCGACCAGGCCAGCTCGCCGATGACCAGCGCACGGACCATGCGCCCGCTGCCCTTGAGGGTGTGGAAGGCGCGGCGCACCTCGACCAGGGCATCCTTGTTGGCCGTATCGGCGCACCACTGCGGCAGGAACTGGCCGATAGTCTCCAGGACTTCCCCGGCCTCCTCGATAAAGACTTCCGCCAGCTCCTCGTCGATCGGCTCCTCATCGGCCGGCGGCGGCAGCAGGCTGGGCGGCACCTCGCCGGCAGGCGGGTTGATCGCCTGCTGCGGAGCGGCCATGACGTCGGCCAGCGACAGCGGCTTGTCAGCCTCAGGCACCTGTTCCTCGGCGGCGCTCTCGCTCAATGCCGGCGCAGCGGGCAGTTCGACCTCGGGAATCTCCAGAGCCGCCAGTTCGGCCTCGTCCCAGTGCCCAGGGCTGGCCGGCTCCTGCAGGTCGAGCTCATCCAGTTGCAGGCCGTCGAACGACAGCGGCTCGTCGCCGGCCGCCTCGTCTTCCAGTGCCGGCAAGCTTTCCGCCTCGGTCTCGGGCGCGGCCTCGAGGAGCTCGCCCGGTACAGCCTCGGCATGCTCGGACGGCAATGGCGGCTCATCCGCCGGCGAATCCTCGGCGACCGGGACGGCGCCAAGCTCGGCGAACTCCGCGCTCAGCTCATCATCGGCCAGCACTTCAAACGGCTGGGCGCCCTCCTCGGGCTCCGACGACTCAGGCTCCAGGGCTGGAGCCGCTTCTGCGGCCAGCACCTCGATCTCGTCCAGCGGGTCGGCCAGGGGGGCGGGGGCTGGCTCCGACGGTTCGACCCGATCGAGAATCGATGGCTTCTCCTTGAGCGGGTAGCCGAGGCTATCGAGACTCTCCTCGGCCACGTCGAGGATCAGATCGCCCTGACTGGCGTGGTCCTCGGCCAGTCGCTCGAGGTAATACTCGACGCTGGTGATGGCGTCGGCCAGGGTGTCGAGGTGCTGCCAGTTAGGCACGGCCTTGCGCGCCAGCAGCTGTTCCTCGATGTAGCGATTGCAAGCCTTCAGCAGGTCCGCTGCGCGCTGCAGCGGGATCATGCCGAGTCCGCCGCGCACCTGGGTCAGCAGCCCGGGCACCCGGGCCAGATGCTCGTGGTTCCACTGCGAGGCAATGAACTCGATGATCGCGTCCTTGGCCTGCTCCAGGCCATTGCGCGCCTCCTTGATCACCAGCTGGTGGATCTGCGCCACGTCGGTGGTCGGCAGATGGCTCTCCTCGCGGCCGCCATCCTCAACCGGGCCGACCATGCCCGCCAGCGTCGCCTCGACGTACAGCAGGGCGCCGGCGACATCCATCAGCACGGCATCGTCGGGCTGGCGCTGCCCCAGGGACAGGCCGTGGACCACGTCGATCTGGTCGACTATGACCTTGCGCGGCTGGGCAAAACCCAGCACCGCCAGGGTGTCGGCGATCTGCTTGAGCGGCGCCAGCAGAGCATCGAGTTCGGCCACGTGGCTGCGATCACCACGCACGAACAGGTCGAGGCTGTCCTTGACCCGTACCAGCTCCTCACACAGGGCCGCGACCACCGAGCGCATGGCGTCTCGATCGGGGCCGGCCAGGCGGGCCCGCTCCTCGTCCACCACCTCGTTGTTCGGCAGGGCGTCGTCGAGGCGGTACTGCTCCTTGAGGCTGCGGATGCGCGGCGACTGCGCCGGCGCCTTGGCGACATAGAACAGCAGGTTCTTGGTCAGCTCGTCGGACGCCGGCTGGTTGATGCCGTCGGCGCCCTGCTCCAGCAGGCGCTTGAGTTCCTTGTCGACCTGGCGCAGCAGGGTGCGCACCGAGGTGCCGTTGACCACGCTGCCATTGGCCAGGCCCTCGACCAGGCCGGAGGCGATCTGCCACAGCGGCCCGAGCGGGGCCCCCTTGCACAGGGTTTCCAGGCGCGCGAAGACCCGCGCCATGTAGCCCAGGTTGGTGCCCAGGTCCTGGTTGCGGATCACCCCGACCAGGGCCATCTGCAGCATCTGCCGCAGCTTGCGCAGCAGCACCGGCAACTCGGCGGTGCGCAGTTGGGCCAGGGACTCGACCGACAGGGCCGGGGCACGCGCGGACATGTCCGGGGAGAACAGGCTGGTTTCCGACAGCAGCTTCTCGCCGCGGGCGGCTCGCAGGTCGTTGAGCAGCGGCAGCACGACCATCGGCAGGTCACGGCGCGCGACCTGGATGCGGTCGAGATAGGTCGGCAGCTGCAGGATCGCCTGCATCAGCACTTCCAGCGCCTCGCCCTGGTTGGCCACGCGGCCCTCCATCAGGGCCTGGGCCAGGTGCTCCATTTCCTCGGCGAGCAAGGCCGCACCGTAGAACTCGACCATCTGCAGGGTGCCGTGCACCTGATGCACATAGGTCAGGCAGAAACGCATGCGCGTCGAGTCCTGCGGATTCTCGACGAACGCCTCCAGGGCCTGACGCGCCTGCTTCAGGGTTTCCGCGATTTCGCCCTTGACCCACTCCAGGGCGACATAGTCGTGCCGATCACCCATAGCCACTCCACTCATAAAGCCCTATCCCTTGCGGGTAAACGCCAGCACTCGCTCGTCGGCCACCGGGATCAACTCCGGATGCTGCCAACCGACCACTTCACCTACACCGACCACCAGCAGCCCTCCGGGTGCCAGGCGCTCAGCCAGGCGATTGAGGATCTCGCGGCGACGCCAGCGGCGAAAATAGATCAGCAAGTTCTGACAAAAAATAACGTCCATGCCGGACATTGGCGCCTTGGCCAGTTCCAGCACGTTGAGCCTGGCGCAGCAGACACGCGCGGCCAGGCTCGGCAGTACCTTGAAGCGTCCATCGGCCTGCGTCGCGAAATAGCGCTGACGCAGGTCTTCTTCCATCTGTTCGAGCTTGCGTGCCCCATACAGGCCCTCGCGGGCCTTGCTCAGGGCATTGAGACTGATGTCCGTACCGGTCACGCCGAAATGCTCCGGCCATTCGCTGTCACGCAGCACCTGAGCGGCGCTGATGGCCAGCGAGTAAGGTTCCTCACCGCTGGAGCAACCCACGCTCCATAAGGCCAAGGGACGCTGCAGCCCCCGGTCAAGCTGTTCACCCAGGTGGCGTTCGAGCACCTCGAAAGACGCGGGATGGCGAAAGAAGCGGGTCTCCTGCACGGTCAGACGGTCCAGCAGGGTCGACCATTCCACCGCACCGCGCGGGCCATCGGTAACCTGGCGGTAGTAGGCGGCGTAATCGCCGACCCCCAGCTCGCGCATGCGCGCGCTCAGGTTGGTCTGTAGAAATGCCCGACGCTGCTCGGTGATCACCACCCCGGTGCGCTCTTCGAGCAGGCTCTGCCAATCGCGAAACTCCGCGGCGGACATGTCCACCACGGGTTGCAAGGCCCAGACGCCTGACTGCATGTCGTGCCCCTCGCTGATGGCCATCGGCCGGCTCTGGCGACCGTCTCCGGTCGCCGCCGCGCATTCGCTTATGCCTGCTCCCCGGCTTCCGGCAAGGTGAAGCCGGAGACCGACTTGCGCATCTCACTGGCCATCTTGGCCAGGGTACCAATGCTCTTGGCCGTGGCGGTGGTACCGGAGGAGGTCTGCGAGGTGATCTCCTGGATCACGTTCATGGTGTTGGAGATATGGCCGGCCGAGGAGGCCTGCTGGCGCGCCGCGTTGGAGATGTTCTGGATCAGCGCCGCAAGGGTCTTGGATACCTTCTCGATCTCTTCCAGTGCCACCCCGGCGTCCTGCGCCAGACGCGCACCGCGCACCACCTCGGAAGTCGTTTGCTCCATCGAGATAACGGCTTCGTTGGTGTCGGTCTGAATCGTCTTGACCAGCGCCTCGATCTGCTTGGTTGCCGCGGAAGAACGTTCTGCGAGGCGCTGTACTTCGTCCGCTACCACGGCGAAGCCTCGACCCGCATCACCGGCCATGGAGGCCTGGATCGCGGCGTTCAGGGCGAGGATGTTGGTCTGGTCGGCAATGTCGTTAATCAGGCTGACGATGTCACCGATCTCCTGGGACGATTCACCGAGGCGCTTGATCCGCTTCGAGGTGTCCTGGATCTGCTCACGGATGTTATCCATGCCGGTGATGGTGTTGTGTACGACTTCGTTGCCCTTGTTGGCGATGGCTACGGAACGCTCCGCTACCGCGGACGACTCCGAGGCGTTCGCCGATACCTGGTCGATCGACACGGCCATTTCATTGATCGCCGCAGAAGCACCGGCGATTTCCTGGGCCTGGTGCTCGGAAGCTTCGGCCAGGTGCATCGCCGTGGCCTGGGTTTCCTGGGCCGCGCCGGCTACCTGAACGGCGGTCAGGTTGATCGTGGCTACCAGGTCACGCAGCTGGTCGATGGAGTAGTTGATGGAGTCGGCGATGGCACCGGTGAAGTCCTCGGTTACCGTCGCGGCCACGGTCAGGTCACCGTCGGCGAGGTCGGCGATCTCATCGAGCAGTCGCAGAATCGCCGCCTGGTTGCGGTCGTTCTTTTCCGCGGTTTCGCGCAGCTGGCGGTTGGTCTCGCGCACCATCACCAGGCCGATCAGGATGATCGCAGCCAGGGCCAGGGCGCCCAGCACGTAGCCGGCGAGGGTGTTCAGGGCCCGCCCGCCCGCCAGGTCTTCGAAGCCGGCGGCCAGCTCGGAGGCCTTGTCCAACAGGGTCTGCGACACGCTGAAGATGGTGTTGGCCGACTCCCTCACCTGGAACAGCTCGGGCGAGGTTTCGAGGATCTCGTCCACCGAACCGGAGACGAACTCGAACAGCTCGGAAATCTCGGCCAGACGCTCGAGAGCCTCGGCATCGGTCACCTTGGCGATCTCCATCGCCGCGTTGCCTTCGAGCATCGCGCTCAACACACGGCCGAACAGGCTGGCATCGCGACCGAACATGTCGGCGGCCTGTACCGAGTCCGCGTCACCGGCCAGGACCTTGTTCACCGAACCGAGAATACGTTCGGCCAGCAGCGACTGGCGCTGGGCCACGGAGACCTGGGCCGCCGGGGCCCCGCTCTCCAGGAGGATGTCGACCACTTCCTCATACTCGACCTGCAGCTGCGGGATGGTCTCCGCCAGGGTCACGGCAACCTGGTGCAGGGAAAGTACCGTCTGTTCGCTGGCCAGAATGGCGTCGGTGTTCTGCCGCAGGCTGTCCCAGTCCTGCTGCACGGCGGCCATCTGCGCCTGCACGGCGTCAGGCGCCGCGGGTACGCCGCTGGCGCTGTTGCCGTCGGTCAGGTAACCCCAGCGAGTCTGGAAGTCGTTGCGCGCTTCGCGCAACAGGCCGAACGCCTCGGCGGTACCCGCCGCGGCTTCGGAGGCGTTCTTGGCGATCCGCTGGGACAGCACGCGCAGCTCACCGGAGTGGCTGATGTACTCGGTATCGTAGTTGGACTGGGTGTTGATATAGGCGAAGTTGGCGAACAGCAGCACGATGGAGACGATCAGGACGATGAACAGTCCGGCGATCAGCGTGCTGCTGCGCGTACCCGCGAATAGATTGCCTGTATTGAGTTTTTTCATTATCTGGCCCCCGCCTGGACCGACCGCACTACGGTTCCCATGTAACGCCAAAAGGCCGACAACGCCGGCCCCACCGAAAAGCTGTTAATACGCCACGTCGAGAAACCCCTGATGCTGGGCCAGCGCATGAGGGCTGAAGACCAACCAGGGTTGCTCGCGTTGAAACACGCCATGAATAAAGGGTTGGATGGACGCTTCGAGCGGCGGCAGCTGCTCGGAGAAGGCGTCCACTGGAAAATGTTGCATGCCGAACACTTCATCGACCGTCAGGCCGGCAAAGACCTCCTGATGATCGACCACCAGCACACGCCTCTGCTTGCGCAGCGGCGACAACTCGTTGCCGAAGAAACCGCACAGGTCCATCACCGGCAGCAGCCGGCCACGCACGTTGGCGACCCCCTTCACCCAGCTCTTGACGCCAGGCAGCAGGGTATAGCGTGGTTCGTGCAGCACTTCGCCGACCTCGCCCATGGGCGCGACGAACATGCGTTCGCCCATGCGAAAGCCGATGCCGCTCCAGGTCTGCACCGCGGTCTGCTGCAACGGCAGGCCAGCCGCCAGCTGCCGACAGCGCTGGTCGATTTCGAGGAGCAGTTGAAAGGGTGTCTGCGCGTCCGACATGCCAGCCTTGGCCTTCTTCTTATCTAATAGCGGACTGAGCCGGGATCAACCGGCCAATACCGAATTAATGGTTTTCAGCAGCGTTTCTTCGTCGACCGGCTTGGTCAGGTAGTCCTTGGCGCCCTGGCGCTTGCCCCAGACCTTGTCGGTTTCCTGGTCCTTGGTGGTGACGATGATCACCGGGATGTGGCTGGTGTCGGCGTCCTTGGTCAGCTGGCGAGTCGCCTGGAAGCCGTTGAGCCCCGGCATGACGATATCCATCAACACCGCATCGGGCTTCTCCTGGCGCGCCAGGGCGACGCCGTCGGCGCCATTTTCCGCCTTGAGTACCTGGTGCCCGTGCTTCTCCAGCATGGCGGTCAGCTTGTACATCTCGGTCGGCGAGTCATCAACAATCAGAATTCGAGCCATGGTGTTTCCCAATACATGAATAGGCGTCTAGGACTGTGCCACTTGGTGGTCAGGATGCTTGATCCACTGGAACGAAGTCGGGTACGTGAGCCTTGATCGCCCCGAGCAGCTCTTCCTTGCTGAAGGGCTTGGTCAGGTACTGATCGGAGCCAACGATGCGCCCCTTGGCCTTGTCGAACAAGCCGTCCTTGGAGGACAGCATGATCACCGGCGTGGACTTGAACGCACTGTTGTTCTTGATCAGGGCGCAGGTCTGATAGCCATCGAGCCGCGGCATCATGATGTCGACGAAAATGATACTCGGGTGGCTGTCGGCGATCTTTGCCAGGGCATCGAAACCGTCTACCGCGGTGATTACCTCGCAACCCACCTTCTTCAGCAGGGTTTCTGCGGTACGACGAATCGTCTTCGAGTCGTCGATCACCATCACCCTCAAACCCTCGGAATGCTGTTCCATGTTTGCCCTACCATCGCCTCGGTGAGTCGTTATTATCGCGTTGAACCAGTGCGCCTGAGGCCCTGCCGCCGACGGGCCGCAACCCGATCGTCGGGCCTTTTTAGCACACTCTCCCCATGCAAGCCATAAGCCGCGCAAGGCCGGGCTTTCCCCTTGACCGCCCGTCCACTCGGCGCCACCCTGGCGCCACACGCGAGTCTCTGCGCCTTCTCAGCTACCGCCCTTTCACGGAGAGTTCCCCCATGAGCGTTCGCCTCGGCATAGTCATGGACCCCATCACGCAAATCGCCTTCAAGAAGGACAGTTCGCTGGCCATGTTGCTGGCCGCGCAAACGCGCGGCTGGTCGCTCTACTATATGGAGCAGCGCGACCTCTATCAGATCAGAGGCCAGGCCCGCGCCCGCCTGTCCCCGCTCAAGGTCTTCAACGACCCCGAGCGCTGGTTCGAGCTGGGCGACGAGCAGGACCTGCCGCTGAATGAGCTGGACGTGATCCTGATGCGCAAGGATCCGCCCTTCGACAACGAGTTCGTCTATTCCACCTACCTGCTGGAGCAGGCCGAGCGCGAGGGCGTGCTGGTGGTCAACCGCCCGCAGAGCCTGCGCGACTGCAACGAGAAGCTATTCGCCACCCTGTTCCCCCAATACACCCCGCCGACCCTGGTCAGCCGCAGACCCGACATTCTGCGCGAGTTTGCCAAAGAGCAGCGTGACATCATTCTCAAACCCCTCGATGGCATGGGCGGAACCTCGATTTTTCGCCACCGCGAGGGCGACCCCAACCTCTCGGTGATTCTCGAGACCCTCACCGCCCATGGTCAGCAGCAGATCATGGCGCAGCGCTACCTGCCGGCGATCAGCGAAGGCGACAAGCGCATCCTGATGATCGACGGCGAAGCCGTGCCCTTCTGCCTGGCGCGCATCCCGGCCCAGGGCGAGACCCGCGGCAACCTGGCCGCCGGCGGCCGGGGCGAGGCCCGCCCGCTGAGCGAGCGCGACCACGAGATCGCCGCCGGCGTCGGCCCGACCCTGCGCGAGAAGGGCCTGCTGTTCGTCGGCCTGGACGTGATCGGCGACTACCTGACCGAGATCAACGTGACCAGCCCGACCTGCATCCGCGAGATCGACGCCGCCTACGACACCCGCATCGGCGAGCGCCTGATGGACAAGATCGCCGACCGACTCAATGCGCGCAGTGCTTCATAGACTTTTGTCCGAGCCGTCGGCAGACTGCGCGGCAACCTGAACCGACCCGAATCGCGATGACCGCAGCCGCCAAGCCCACCGCAACCCCGTCCGCCGGCGTCCGCCCGGCGGACCGCCTGGGGTTCACCCTGTTCCTCGCCACGGCGCTGCATGCCGCCCTGATCCTCGGCCTGGGTTTCTCCCTGGCCGAGCCCAGCCAGATCAGCAAGACCCTGGAAATCACCCTGTCCACCTTCAAGAGCGAGGAAAAGCCCAAGGACGCGGACTTCCTCGCCCAGGACAACCAGCAGGGCAGCGGCACCCTGGAACACAAGGCCGCGCCCAAGACGACCGAGCAGGCGCTGTTCCAGGACACCCAGGTCAAGCGGGTGACCCCACCGACCACACCGCCGCCGCCGGTAGCCCGCCAGGAGGCGCCGAAGGCCGCGGTCGCCACCCGCACGCCGCAGCCCCAGAAGACCCCGGTCAAGCGCGAAGAGAGCGAGCCAACGCCGCAGGCCCGCCCGGCGCCGGTGTTCGACAGCGCCCAGCTGTCGGCGGAGATCGCCAGCCTGGAAGCCGAACTGGCCCAGGAGATCCAGCAGTACGCCAAGCGCCCGAAGATCCATCGCCTCAACGCCGCCTCGACCATGCGCGACAAGGGCGCCTGGTACAAGGACGAATGGCGCAAGAAGGTCGAGCGCATCGGCAACCTCAATTACCCGGACGATGCACGCCGCCAGCAGATCTATGGCAGCCTGCGCCTGCTGGTGTCGATCAACCGCGACGGCACCCTCTACGAGGTCCAGGTGCTGGAATCCTCCGGCCAGCGCGTGCTGGACCAGGCCGCCCTGCGCATCGTCCGCCTGGCCGCGCCCTTCGCCCCCTTCACCGGCGACCTGGCCGATGTCGACCGCCTGGAGATCATCCGCACCTGGCGCTTCGAGCGCGGCGACCGACTGTCGAGCAACTGAGCCGGGGCGACACCGCCACTTGGCGTTTTAGCTTCCAGGCTCCGCCCGCAGGCTTTAAGCTAACGCGCATGAAAGACGCCAACCCGAGCTTCCTCAAGCACCACTTCCTGATCGCCATGCCACACATGGCCGATCCGCACTTCTCGCACACCCTGATCTACCTGATCGAGCACAACGAGCAAGGCGCCATGGGCCTGGTGATCAACCGCCCCAACGGCCTCAACCTGGCCGACGTCCTCGAGCAGCTGCGCCCGGACGACGAACCGCCGAGCCTCTGCCAGGCCCTGCCGATCTTCTCCGGCGGCCCGGTGCAGACCGACCGCGGCTTCGTCCTGCACCCGGCCGGCCTGCAGTTCCAGGCCACCCTGGAACTGGGCGAGCTGGGCCTGTCCACCTCCCAGGACGTGCTGTTCGCCATCGCCGACGGCAGCGGCCCGACCAAGTACCTGATCGCCCTGGGCTATGCCGGCTGGGAAGCCGGGCAGCTGGAGGCCGAGCTGGCCGACAACGCCTGGCTGACCTGCCCGGCCGACAGCGCCATCCTCTTCGACCTGCCCTTCGACCAGCGCCTGAATGCCGCGGCCGCGTGCCTGGGCGTGGACCTCAGCCTGCTCACCTCGCAAGCCGGTCACGCCTGATGGCCGATGCCAGCGCAAAGCCGCTGCGCCTATTGCTCGGTTTCGACTACGGCAGCAAGCAGATCGGCGTCGCCGTCGGCCAGGCCATCACCGGCCAGGCCCGCGAGCTCTGCGTGCTCAAGGCGCAGAACGGCGTGCCGGACTGGCAGAAGGTCGAGGCCCTGCTGCGCGAGTGGCAGCCGGACGCCATCGTGGTCGGCCTGCCGCTGAACATGGACGGCACGCCGAGCGAGATGAGCGCCCGTGCCGAGAAATTCGCCCGCCGCCTCAACGGCCGTTTCAACCTGCCCGTACACACCCACGACGAGCGCCTGACCACCTATGCCGCCAAGGGCGAGCGCCTGCAGCAAGGACAGAGCGGTGGCTACCGCGAGCGCCCGGTCGACGCCCTGGCCGCCGCGCTGCTACTCGAAGGCTGGCTGGCCGAACACCTCCCGAGCTGAGCTCGGGCCTGGCCCACAAGGAGTTATCCATGCCCCTACCGTCCCCCGCCGAACTGCTGCCGCAAATGGCCGGCGCGCTGATTGGCCACCTCAACCAGCGACAGATCAGCGAGCCGCGCTTCATCGGCATCCGCACCGGTGGTGTCTGGGTCGCCCAGGCCCTGCTCGAGGCCCTCGGCAAGCCGGCGCCGCTGGGCGTGCTCGACGTGTCCTTCTACCGCGACGACTTCACCCAGAGCGGCCTGCACCCCCAGGTACAACCCTCCGAGCTGCCGTTCGAGATCGAGGGCCAGCACCTGGTGTTGATCGACGATGTACTGATGAGCGGGCGGACCATCCGCGCCGCCCTCAACGAGCTGTTCGACTACGGACGCCCGGCCAGCGTGACCCTGGTCTGCCTGCTCGACCTCAACGCCCGCGACCTGCCGATCCGTCCCGACGTGGTCGGCGCCACCCTGTCGCTGGCCGCCGATCAGCGGGTAAAATTGTCCGGCCCTACGCCGCTCACCCTCGAACTCCAGACGCTCGCCAACTGAGACCCCCCGCGATGACGCCGATTGACGCCCAGCGCCCGCTGCAGCTGAACGACCAAGGCCAGCTGCGCCATTTCCTCTCGCTCGACGGCCTGCCCCGCGAGCTGCTGACCGAGCTGCTCGATACCGCCGACTCCTTCCTCGAAGTCGGCGCCCGCGCGGTGAAGAAGGTCCCGCTGCTGCGCGGCAAGACCGTGTGCAACGTGTTCTTCGAGAACTCCACGCGCACCCGCACCACCTTCGAACTGGCCGCCCAGCGCCTGTCCGCCGACGTGATCACCCTCAACGTGTCGACCTCCTCGACCAGCAAGGGCGAGACCCTGTTCGACACCCTGCGCAACCTCGAGGCCATGGCCGCCGACATGTTCGTGGTCAGGCATGCCGACTCCGGCGCCGCCCACTTCATCGCCGAGCACGTCTGCCCGGATGTGGCGATCATCAACGGCGGCGATGGCCGCCACGCCCACCCGACCCAGGGCATGCTCGACATGCTGACCATCCGCCGGCACAAGGGCGGCTTCGAGAATCTCTCGGTGGCGATCGTCGGCGACATCCTCCACTCCCGGGTCGCCCGCTCCAACATGCTGGCCCTGAAGACCCTGGGTTGCCGGGACATCCGCGTGATCGCGCCGAAGACCCTGCTGCCGGTCGGCATCGAGCAGTACGGGGTGAGCGTCTTCAGCGACATGGCCAAGGGCCTCGCGGATGTCGACGTGGTGATCATGCTGCGTCTGCAGCGCGAGCGCATGCAGGGCGGCCTGCTGCCCAGCGAGGGCGAGTTCTACCGCCTGTTCGGCCTCACCGAGCAGCGCCTCAAGCTGGCCAAGCCGGACGCCCTGGTGATGCACCCGGGGCCGATCAACCGCGGCGTGGAGATCGAGTCGGCGGTGGCCGATGGGCCGCAGTCGGTGATTCTCAACCAGGTCACCTACGGTATCGCCGTGCGCATGGCCGTGCTGTCGATGGCCATGAGCGGGCAGACCGCCCAACGTCAACTCAATACCGAGGAGCAGAACTGATGCGCACCCGTATCCTCGGCGCCCGCGTCATCGACCCGAGCAGCGGCCTCGACCGGCTGGCCGACCTGTACATCGCCGATGGCAAGCTGGCCGCCATCGGCCAGGCGCCGGACGCCTTCGACGCCGAACAGAGCATCGACGCCCAGGGCCTGGTCGCCGCCCCCGGCCTGGTCGACCTGTCCGTCGCCCTGCGCGAGCCGGGCTACAGCCGCAAGGGCAGCATCGCCAGCGAGACCCTCGCGGCCGCCGCCGGCGGTGTCACCAGCCTGTGCTGCCCGCCGCTGACCAAGCCGATCCTCGACACCCCGGCGGTGGCCGAGCTGGTGCTCGACCGCGCCCGCGAGGCCGGCCACACCAAGGTGTTCCCCATCGGCGCCCTGAGCAAGAACCTGGCCGGCGAGCAGCTCGCCGAGCTGGTGGCCCTGCGCGACGCCGGCTGCGTGGCGTTCGGCAACGGCCTGGACAACTTCCGCAGCAGCCGCACCCTGCGCCGCGCCCTGGAGTACGCCGCCACCTTCGACCTGACGGTGATCTTCCACTCCCAGGACCATGACCTGGCCGAAGGTGGTCTGGCCCACGAAGGCCCGACCGCCAGCTTCCTCGGCCTGCCCGGCATCCCCGAGACCGCCGAGACGGTCGCCCTGGCCCGCGACCTGCTGCTGGTCGAGCAGACCGGCGTACGCGCCCACTTCAGCCAGCTGACCAGCGCCCGCGGTGCCGAGCTGATCGCCAACGCCCAGGCCCGCGGCCTGCCGGTGACGGCAGACGTCGCCCTGTACCAGCTGATCCTGACCGACGAGGCGCTGAGCGGCTTCTCCAGCCTGTACCACGTGCAGCCGCCGCTGCGCACTGGCGGCGACCGCGAAGGCCTGCGCGAGGCGGTGAAGGCCGGGGTGATCCAGGCAATCGCCAGCCATCACCAGCCCCATGAACGGGACGCCAAGCTGGCGCCCTTCGGCGCCACCGAGCCAGGTATCAGCAGCGCGCAGCTGTTGCTGCCCCTGGCCATGACCCTGGTGCAGGATGGCCTGCTGGACTTGCCGACGCTGCTGGCGCGCCTGAGCGCCGGCCCCGCCGACGCCCTGCGCCTGCCGGCCGGCCGCCTGAGCGTGGGCGCCCCAGCCGACCTGCTGCTGTTCGATCCGCAGGCCTCGACCCTCGCCGGCGAAACCTGGTACTCCAAGGGCGCAAACTGCCCCTTCATCGGCCACTGCCTGCCTGGCGCGGTGCGCTACACCCTGGTCGACGGGCATCTCAGCTACCAGGCCTAAGCAATCGGCCGAAACAACAAGCCCGCCGTATGGCGGGCTTGTTGTTTGCGGACGGAGTCAGCCGCGCTCGGCGTTCTTCAGCGAGATCTGGCTGTTCAGGGTCCAGAAGTCGTACAGCACGCCGACCAGGAACAGGCCGCCGGTGAGCAGGTAGAGGATTCCCGTGATCCACTTGCCCTGATACATGCGGTGCACACCGAACACGCCGAGAAAGGTCAGCAGGATCCAGGCCACGTTGTAGTCGGTCTCCCCGGCACTGAAGCGCAGGTCCGCCTCACGGTCCATCGCCGGGATCAGGAACAGGTCGATGATCCAGCCGATAAACAGCAGGCCCAGGGTGAAGAACCAGAGGGTGCCGGTCACCGGCTTGCCGTAATAGAAGCGATGGGAACCGAGGAAACCGAAAATCCACAACAGATAGCCGATGACCTTGCTATGGGTGTCGTGCTTCACGTCCATGCCGTACTCCTTCGACTGCAGTTTGCGGCGAATGACCCGGCAGACCGAGCGTAACCTGCCGATAAAAAAGCCCGCGATCGCGGGCTGGTGAAACCACTGGGCCTCAGCGGAAACGCCGCCCCGGATCTTCCGGCGCGGTCTCCAGGGACAGCCCTTCGCTCATCTGGGACAGGTGATCGCCATCGGTCTCCGAGCCGAGCTTGATCATCAGGCGCAGGTCGTTGGCCGAGTCGGCGTACAGCAGCGCATCCTCGTAGGTGATCTCGCCCTGGCTGTAGAGGCTGTACAGCGCCTGGTCGAAGGTCTGCATGCCCAGTTCGGTGGAGCGTTTCATCAAAGCTTTGAGCTCGTGCACCTCGCCCTTGCGGATCAGGTCGGCAGCCAGCGGGGTATTGATCAGCACCTCGATCACCGCGCGCCGCCCCTTGCCGTCCGGGGTCGGAATCAGCTGCTGGGCGACGATGGCCTTGAGGTTGAGCGACAGGTCCATCCACACCTGGTTCTGCCGGTCGGCGGGGAAGAAGTTGATGATCCGGTCCAGGGCCTGGTTGGCGTTGTTGGCGTGCAGCGTGGCCAGGCACAGGTGGCCGGTTTCGGCGAAGGCCACGGCGTGGTCCATGGTCTCGCGGGTGCGCACCTCGCCGATGAGAATCACGTCCGGCGCCTGGCGCAGGGTGTTCTTCAGCGCCACCTCGTAGGACTCGGTGTCGATGCCCACCTCGCGCTGGGTGACGATGCAGTTCTGGTGCTGGTGGATGTATTCGATCGGGTCCTCGATGGAGATGATGTGGCCGCTGCTGTTCTTGTTGCGGTAGCCGATCATCGCCGCCAGCGAGGTGGATTTGCCGGTACCGGTGGCGCCGACGAACAGCACCAGGCCGCGCTTGGTCAGCGCCAGCTTCTTGAGGATTTCCGGCAGCTTGAGGTCATCCAGGGTCGGGATGTTGGTCTCGATGCGGCGCAGCACCATGCCCGCCAGGTTGCGCTGATAGAAGGCGCTGACGCGGAAGCGCCCAACGCCACGGGCGCTGATGGCGAAGTTGCACTCGTGATTCTCGGCGAACTCCCGGCGCTGCTGCTCGTTCATCACCGCAAACACGGTTTCCCGGGTCTGCTCCGGCGACAGGGCCATCTTGGTGACCGGCATGATCTTGCCGTTGACCTTCATGGACGGTGGCACGCCGGCGGTGATGAACAGGTCCGAGCCGCCCTTCTCCACCATCAGGCGCAGCAGTTTTTCAAATTCCATGCGTTGTCTCGCCCATCTGCGTCACGCGCCTACTCGAGGGCCAGCTGCCGAGGCGCGTGACTCGCCACTGGCCCGAACCCCGCGCGCCTGGTGGCGGAGGGGCATGATGAATCAGAAGTTTTCCGGGTTCTTCGACTTTTCCCGGGCGCTCTCGCGACTGACCAGGCCCTTGGCCACCAACCCCTTCAGGCAGGCGTCCAGGGTCTGCATGCCGAGCGAGCCACCGGTCTGGATCGCCGAGTACATCTGCGCCACCTTGTCCTCGCGGATCAGGTTACGGATGGCCGGGGTGCCGATCATGATTTCGTGGGCCGCCACCCGGCCGCCGCCGATCTTCTTCAGCAGGGTCTGGGAGATCACCGCCTGCAGCGACTCGGAGAGCATCGAGCGGACCATGGATTTTTCTTCGGCGGGGAACACGTCGACCACCCGGTCGATGGTCTTGGCCGCCGAGGTGGTGTGCAGGGTGCCGAATACCAGGTGACCGGTTTCCGCAGCGGTCAGCGCCAGGCGGATGGTCTCCAGGTCACGCATCTCGCCGACCAGGATGATGTCCGGGTCTTCCCGCAGCGCCGAGCGCAGGGCCTCGGAGAAGCCCAGGGTGTCGCGGTGCACCTCGCGCTGGTTGACCAGGCACTTCTTCGACTCGTGGACGAATTCGATCGGGTCCTCGATGGTCAGGATATGGTGGTACTTGGTGCTGTTGAGGTAGTCGAGCATCGCCGCCAGGGTGGTCGACTTGCCCGAGCCGGTGGGCCCCGTGACCAGCACCAGGCCGCGCGGCACGTCGGTGATCTTGCGGAACACATCGCCCATGCCGAGGTCTTCCATGGTCAGCACCTTGGACGGAATGGTCCGGAACACCGCGCCGGCGCCACGGTTCTGGTTGAAGGCGTTGACCCGGAAGCGTGCGACCCCTGGGACCTCGAAGGAGAAGTCGGTCTCGAGGAATTCTTCGAAGTCCTTGCGCTGTTTGTCGTTCATGATGTCGTACATCAGCGCGTGCACCTGCTTGTGGTCCAGGGCCGGCAGGTTGATCCGGCGTACGTCGCCGTCGACCCGAATCATCGGCGGCAGACCAGCAGAGAGATGCAGGTCCGACGCGCCTTGCTTGGCGCTGAAGGCAAGCAGCTCAGTGATATCCATGGGACTCCCTAATGACAAGCAAGCAGGTAGAATGCCGCGAACGCTTAACGACCGGGGCTACAGAGCGCGAGTAATGTCCACGATAGCAGAGAATATTGCAAAGGTCGGAGCGCGCATCCGTGAGGCGGCGCAAGCCTCGCAGCGCGATTTTGCCTCGATCGGCCTGCTCGCCGTGAGCAAGACCAAACCCGCCGCGGCGGTTCGCCAGGCCCATGCCGCCGGACTGCGCGACTTCGGCGAAAATTACCTGCAGGAAGCCCTGGAGAAGCAGGCCGAGCTGGGCGACCTGGCGCTGACCTGGCACTTCATCGGCCCCATCCAGTCGAACAAGACCCGCGCCATCGCCGAGCACTTCGCCTGGGTCCACTCGGTCGATCGCCTGAAGATCGCCGAGCGCCTGTCCGCCCAGCGCCCGTCGCAGCTGCCGCCACTGAATGTCTGCCTGCAGGTCAACATCAGCGGCGAGGCCAGCAAGTCCGGCTGCACCCCGCAAGAGCTGCCGGCGCTGGCCCAGGCCGTCGCCCGGCTGCCCAGCCTGAAGCTGCGCGGCCTGATGTGCATACCCGAACCCACCGAGGACCCGGCCGCCCAGCGCGTGGCATTCGCCCGCGTGCGCGAGCTGCTGAGCGGCCTGGACCTCGACCTCGACACCCTGTCCATGGGCATGAGCCACGACCTGGAGGCCGCCATCAGCGAGGGCGCGACCTGGGTACGCATCGGCACCGCCCTGTTCGGCGCCCGCGACTACGGCGCCCCTCGCAATGAATAAGGAAGCCCACATGAACGACCCCAAGATCGCCTTTATCGGCGCCGGCAACATGGCCGCCAGCCTGATCGGCGGCATGCGCGCCCAAGGCGTCGCGGCCAGCGCCATTCGCGCCAGCGACCACGGCGCCGAGCAGCGCGCCAGGATCACTGCCGAACACGGCATCGAGACCTTCGCCGCCAACGCCGATGCGGTTGCCGGTGCCGACGTCATCGTCCTGGCAGTCAAGCCGCAGGTCATGAAGGGTGTCTGCCAGGAACTGGCCGAGCATCTGGAAGCCGGCCAGCTGATCGTCTCGGTCGCCGCCGGCATCACCTGCGCCAGCCTGGAAAACTGGCTGGGGCCGCGCGCCGTCGTGCGCTGCATGCCCAATACCCCGGCGCTGCTGCGCCAAGGCGTCAGCGGCCTGTATGCCAACACCCGGGTCTCCGACGAACAGCGCCAGCAAGCCGAGCGCCTGCTCGGCGCGGTCGGCCTGGTCATGTGGCTGGACGAGGAACGACTGATCGACGCGGTCACCGCGGTATCCGGCAGCGGCCCGGCGTATTTCTTCCTGCTGATCGAGGCGATGACCGCCGCCGGCGAGAAGCTCGGACTGCCCCGCGAGACCGCCGCCCAGCTGGCCGAGCACACCGCGCTCGGCGCCGCGCGCATGGCGGTGAGCAGCGACGTCGACGCCGCGGAACTGCGCCGCCGCGTGACCTCCCCGGCCGGCACCACCGAGGCGGCCATCAAGACCTTCCAGGCCGGCGGCTTCGAAACCCTGGTCGAACAGGCCCTGAATGCCGCCGCCCGCCGTTCGGCGGAGCTGGCCGAACAGCTTGGTCAATAAGGAGCTCATGATGATCGGACTCGATACCGCTGCGGTGTATATCCTGCAGACCCTCGGCAGCCTGTACCTGCTGGTGGTGCTGCTGCGCTTCATCCTGCAACTGGTGCGCGCGGACTTCTACAACCCGCTCAGCCAGTTCATCGTGCGCGCCACCCAGCCGCTGCTCAAGCCACTGCGCAAGGTGATCCCCGGCCTCGCCGGCCTCGACCTGGCCTCGCTGGTGCTGGCGATCCTGGTGCAGCTGCTGCTGATGACCCTGACCCTGATGCTGATGGGCTACGGCGTCGGCAACCCGCTGCAACTGCTGGTCTGGTCGATCATCGGCGTCACCGCGCTGTTCCTCAAGGTGTTCTTCTTCGCCCTGATCATCAGCGTGATCCTCTCCTGGGTCGCCCAAGGCAGCCACAACCCGGCGGTGGAGCTGATCAACCAGATGTGCGAACCGCTGCTGGCGCCGATCCGCCGCTTCATGCCGAACCTGGGAGGCCTGGACCTGTCGCCCATCGTCGCCTTCCTGGCGCTCAACCTGATCGACATGCTGGTGATTCGCAACCTGGCGATGATGACCGGTATGTATAGCGGACTCAGCCTGGCGATCTGACCGGCCTCGCGCGCCGCGCCGGCACGTCCGGCGCGGGCCCTGGCCTGCTTCCCGAACCAGACCCGACCGTTCGACCGGCCTGGGCGACCACAAGGCGGGACTGTGACGCGGGCCGATTGACGCATGCGGCGGGACCCGCATAATGCCCGCCAGGCTGGCATGCCGCGCCGAGCACGACGACAGCCACAGAACACCGCAACGGATACTCCGATGGCCCGGATGAGACCTGCGCCGTGGCCGCTTTCCAAGGATGCGCTACCGAGAGGAACGCCCGGATGAGCATGGAACGTCTCAGTCAACAGGTCGATGCCTACGTCGCCTGGAAGCGCGAACTGATGCGCGAGATCACCCGCTATCGCAGCTGGCTGGTGACCAACCGGCTGATTTCCGACGCCGTCGAGGCCAAGCTCGAGCGCGCCCTGCGCCTGCTGCGCACCGACCATATCACCCTGGCCTTCGTCGGCGAGTTCTCCCGCGGCAAGACCGAACTGATCAACGCCCTGTTCTTCTCCGAGTACGGCCAGCGCATGCTGCCGTCGCAGGCCGGGCGCACCACCATGTGCCCCACCGAGCTGTTCTTCGACCCGCGCTCGGAGCGCTCCTATATCCGCCTGCTGCCGATCGAGACGCGCCTGTCCGAGGCCAATGTCTCGCAGTTCAAGCGCATCCCCCGGCACTGGGTGAACATACCGCTGGACCCCAGCGACCCGGACAACATGGTCCAGGCCTTCATCCAGGTCGCCCGAACCAAGCCGATGCCGGTGGAGCAGGCGATCCAGCTGGGCTTCCACCCGGACATGCTGGAGCGCACCGGCAAGCCAGGCCAGGTGCTGGTGCCGGCCTGGCGCCACGCCCTGGTCAACTTCGACCACCCCTTGCTGCGCCAGGGCCTGCGCATCCTCGACACGCCCGGCCTCAACGCCCTGGGCAGCGAGCCGGAACTGACCCTGTCGATGCTGCCCAACGCCCAGGCGATCATCTTCCTGCTGTCGGCGGACAGCGGCGTCACCGCCAGCGACATGGACATCTGGCAGCAGCATATTCGCCAGCTCGACGACGACACCCAGACCAGCCTGTTCGCCGTGCTCAACAAGATCGATGTGCTATGGGACGACCTGGCCGGCGACGCCTTCGTCCAGCAGGCCATCGCGCGCATCCAGTCCACCACCGCCAAGCAGCTCGGCATCAAGGGCGAGGACGTGCTGCCGCTCTCGGCCAAGCAGGCGCTGCTGGCCAAGGTGCGCAAGGATTCGGCGCTGCTCGCCCGCAGCCAGATGAGCGGCCTGGAAACCCTGCTCTGCGAACGCATCGTCAGGCAGAAGGAACGCCTGATCGAGGAGCGCGTGGTCAACCAGGTGCTGGCGCTGGTGCAGAACAGCCAGCATGTGCTCAACCTGCGCCTGGAGAAGGTCAACGAACAGCAGGCCCTGCTCAGCAGCCACCAGCAGGACAACGGCCAGATGCTCTTCGAGCTGACCGCCAAGACCAAGGAGGATCACGGCCTGCACCATCGCCGCCTGCTCGGCCTGAAGACCAACCAGCGCCTGCTCAAGCGCCAGGGCGACCTGCTGCGTGCCGCCGCGCGGCCGGAACGCCTCGACGAGCACCTGAACAAGGTGCGCAAGAACCTCACCGGCAGCTGGACCACCCTGGGCATCAACCAGGCCATCCTGCACTTCTTCCGCTCGGTGGAGAGCGACCTGCACAGCCTGTCCCACGAGGCCGAGATGGCCAACCGCATGGTCGCCGCCATCTACCGCCGGCACAACGAGGAGAACCCGCTGCACGGCGTCGACGCGCCGCAGTTCGACGTCCAGCGCTACCTGCGCGAGCTCAAGCAGCAGCAGGCCAAGGCCGACCAGTTCCGCCTGCACCTCAAGACCCTGCTCACCGAACAGCGCAGCCTGACCCGGCGCTTCTTCGCCACCCTGGTGCAGGAGGTCATCGGCCTGCACCAGCGCCTGCGCCAGGAAGCCGAGCAATGGGCCGGCGACGCGCTGCTGCCGCTGATGCAGCACACCCTGGAGCACAAGCAGCTGCTGGAAACCCACATGCTGCGCCTCAAGGCCCTGGCCCAGCAAACCCAGCAGAGCCGCCAGCGCAGCCAGCAACTGGCGCACTACCGCGGCGAACTGGAGCAGCAGCTGGCCCAGGCCGGCGAGATGCTGCGCACCCTGCGCCGACCGGCGCCGATCCAGCGCCAGGGCAAGGTGGTCAGCCTGCCGGGTGCCCGGCGCGCGCTCGGCGCCGCCGAATAGCCAACGGCGCTGCGCCCCCTGTGCTTGCCGCAGGGGGCGGCGCTCTTTAGACTGCTGCCCTTCGTTTTTTTCTTCCCATTTCGCGAGCAGGGTCGATGCCGACTGCCTTTCCCCCAGATTCCGTTGGCCTGGTGACGCCCGAGGTGTTGCAGTTCGCCGCGCCCCTGGCGCTGGCGTGCGGGCGCAGCCTGGCCGACTATCAGCTGATCTTCGAGACCTATGGCCGGCTGAACGAGGCACGCAGCAACGCCGTGCTGATCTGCCATGCCCTGTCCGGCCATCACCATGCCGCCGGCTATCACAGCCCGGACGACCGCAAACCGGGCTGGTGGGACAGCTGCATCGGCCCGGGCAAGCCCATCGATACCAACAAGTTCTTCGTCGTCAGCCTGAACAACCTCGGCGGCTGCAACGGCTCGACCGGCCCCTCGAGCCTCAACCCCGCCACGGGCAAGCCCTATGGCGCGGACTTCCCGGTGATGACGGTGGAGGACTGGGTACACAGCCAGGCGCGCCTGGCCGACGCCCTGGGCATCGCGCAATGGGCCGCCGTGATCGGCGGCAGCCTCGGCGGCATGCAGGCCATGCAGTGGACCATCAGCTACCCCGAGCGGGTGCGCCACTGCCTGGCGATCGCCTCGGCGCCCAAGCTGTCGGCGCAGAACATCGCCTTCAACGAAGTGGCGCGCCAGGCCATCCTCACCGACCCGGAGTTCCACGGCGGGCACTTCCAGGAACAGGGCGTGATCCCCAAGCGCGGCCTGATGCTGGCGCGCATGGTCGGCCACATCACCTACCTGTCGGATGACGCCATGGGCGAGAAATTCGGCCGCGGCCTGAAGAGCGAGAAGCTCAACTACGACTTCCACAGCGTCGAATTCCAGGTCGAGAGCTACCTGCGCTACCAGGGCGAGGAGTTTTCCGGGCGCTTCGACGCCAACACCTACCTGCTGATGACCAAGGCCCTGGACTACTTCGACCCGGCCGCCGAGCACGATGGCGACCTGGCCAAGACCCTGGCCAAGGCCAGCGCCGACTTCTGCGTCATGGCCTTCACCACCGACTGGCGCTTTTCCCCGGCGCGCTCGCGGGAGATCGTCGACGCACTGATGGCCGCGCGCAAGAACGTCTGCTACCTGGAGATCGACGCGCCCCAGGGCCATGACGCCTTCCTCATGCCGATCCCGCGCTACCTGCAGGCCTTTTCCAGCTATATGAACCGAATCCAGGTGTAACCCCGCCATGCGTGCAGATCTCGACATCATCCAGGAGTGGATTCCCGCCGGCAGCCGCGTGCTCGACCTCGGCTGCGGCGACGGCGAACTGCTGGCCTGGCTGGGCGAACACAAGGCGGTCAGCGGCTACGGCCTGGAGATCGACCCGGACAAGATCGCCCGCTGCATCGAGCGCGGCGTCAATGTGGTGGAGCAGAACCTCGACGAGGGCCTGGGCAACTTCGCCAGCGACAGCTTCGACGTGGTGGTGATGACCCAGTCGCTGCAGGCCCTGCATTTCCCCGACAGGGTCCTGGCGGAGATGCTGCGGGTCGGCCGCACCTGCATCATCACCTTCCCCAACTTCGGCCACTGGCGCTGCCGCTGGTACCTGGCCAGCAAGGGGCGCATGCCGGTCTCCGACTTCCTGCCCTACACCTGGTACAACACGCCGAACATCCACTTCTGCACCTTCGAGGACTTCGAGCGCCTGTGCCACGCGCAGCACGCCAGCATCCAGGAGCGCCTGGCGGTCGACCGCGACCATCGCCACGGCTGGGCCAGCCGTATTTGGCCTAATCTGTTAGGTGAGATCGGCATCTACCGAATCAGCGGGCCCACCGCCCTGGAAACGCCGCCGGCCGGCTGAGCCGCCCGCCCTTCCGGGCCCAACCTTGCAGGAGAGCCACCATGCGCCGCATCGCCATTCTGTTTATCGCCCTGTGCCTGAGCCTGCCGGCGCTTGCCGAACGCAAGCAAAGCTTCGGCGAGCTGGACGTGCACTACATCGCCTTCAACTCCAGCTTCCTCCAGCCGGATATCGCCGCCGCCACCGGCCTGGTACGCAGCAAGCGCCAGGGTGTGGTCAACATCTCCGTGCTCAAGGCCGGCGCGGCCATGGCCGCCAGTGTCGACGGCGAGGTGAAGAACCTGCTCGGGCAGAGCCACCCGCTGAACTTCAAGCAGGTCAACGAAGGCTCGGCGATCTATTACCTGGCGCAGTTTCCCTTCGAGAGCCGCGAGGTGCTGCGCTTCTCCATCAACGTCAAGGCCGGCGACGGCGTCGCCCACAGCTTCGACTTCAGCCAGGAATTCTTTCCGGACGAATGATGCCCATCAGCGAACTCGTACTCGCCAGCCATAACGCCGGCAAACTCAAGGAACTCCAGGCCATGCTCGGCGACGCCGTGCGCGTACGCTCGGTCGGCGAGTTCAGCAGCGTCGAGCCGGAAGAAACCGGCCTGAGCTTCATCGAAAACGCCATCCTCAAGGCCCGCCACGCCGCCCAGGTATCCGGCCTGCCGGCCCTGGCCGACGATTCCGGCCTGGCGGTGGACGCCCTCGGCGGCGCCCCGGGGATCTACTCGGCGCGCTACGCCGACGGGCAGGGCGATGCGGCCAACAACGCCAAGCTGCTCGAAGCCCTGCGGGACGTCCCGGATGAACAGCGCGGCGCCCAGTTCGTCTGCGCCCTGGCCCTGCTGCGGCACGCCGAAGACCCCCTGCCGATCCTCTGCGAAGGCTTGTGGCACGGGCGCATCCTGCACCAGCCGCGCGGCGACCAGGGCTTCGGCTACGATCCGCTGTTCTGGGTCGAGGAGCGTCAGTGCGCCAGCGCCGAACTGGCACCGGCGCAGAAGAACCAGCTGAGCCACCGCGCCCGCGCCATGGCCTTGCTCAAGCAGCGCCTGGGGCTCGTATGAGCACCGCCGCCGGCGGGGGCTTTCAGCTCCCGCCACTCGCGCTCTACATCCATATTCCCTGGTGCGTGAAGAAGTGCCCCTACTGCGACTTCAACTCCCATGCCGCCGGCCCGACGCTGCCGGAACAGGCGTACGTCGACGCCCTGCTGGCCGACCTCGATGAAGAATTGCCGCAGGTCCATGGTCGCCCGCTGACCTCGATCTTCTTCGGTGGCGGCACCCCCAGCCTGTTTTCCGCCCAGGCCCTCGGCCGCCTGCTGGAGGGGGTCGAGCGCCGCGTGCCGTTCGCCCCCGACATCGAGATCACCCTCGAGGCCAACCCCGGCACCTTCGAACAGGCCAAGTTCGCCGCCTACCGCGCCCTCGGCATCAATCGCCTGTCGATCGGCGTGCAGAGCTTCCAGGCCGACAAGCTCCAGGCCCTGGGGCGTATCCACGACGGCGTTGAAGCGATCCGCGCCGCCGACATGGCCCGCGCCGCCGGCTTCGACAATTTCAACCTGGACCTGATGCACGGGCTGCCCAATCAGTCGCTCGACGACGCCCTGAGCGATCTGCGCACCGCCATCGCCCAGGCGCCGACGCACCTGTCCTGGTACCAGCTGACCCTGGAACCGAATACGGTGTTCTGGAGCCAGCCGCCGACGCTGCCGGAAGACGACATCCTCTGGGACATCCAGGAGGCCGGCCAGGCGCTGCTGGCCGAGCACGGCTACGCCCAGTACGAGGTGTCGGCCTATGCCCAAGCGGGCCGGGCGGCGCGGCACAACCTCAACTACTGGACCTTCGGCGACTTCCTCGGCATCGGCGCCGGCGCCCACGCCAAGCTGAGCAGCCCGCAGGGCATTATCAAGCGCAGCTGGAAGACCCGCCTGCCCAAGGACTACCTGGATGCAGACAAACGCTTCAGCGCCGGCGAGCGACTGCTGGAGGCCGACGAGTTGCCCTTCGAGTTCCTGATGAACGTGCTGCGCCTCACCGACGGCGTGGCCAGCGAACTGTTCAGCGCGCGCACCGGCCTGCCGCTGGCGATGCTCGCCGGCGCCCGCGCCGAGGCCGAGCGCCGCGGCCTGCTGCACCGCGACCCGGCACGACTGAGCGCGACCCGCGAGGGTCAGCTGTTTCTCAACGACCTGCTGCAACACTTCCTGCCCTGACCGACTATTCGTGCGCCCGCGGCGCTAAGGACCCCGCATGGACCTGCTACTCGAGCTGATCGCCACCCTCTCGCGCTGGAGCCGTGGCCATCTGTACGACATCTCCCTGGCGATCATGGCCACCCTGTTCGTGCTGTTCGGCCCGGGGATCAACGCCTGGGTGCAGCGCAGCATCGGCAATCTCAACTTCTTCCTGCGCACGCTGATCTTCGTGCTGGTCTGCGCGGTCGGCTACGGCCTGGCGATCGTCTTCCTCACCCCCTGGCTGTCCCAGGGCCTCGGCCACTTCAACAACTACACCCTGGCGCCGGTGCTGCTGCTGGTGTTCTTCCTGATCGGCGTGCTGGCCGATCGCAACTAGCCCCGCCAGCCCGCCGCCAATTCCCTGCGCACAAGAAAAAGCCGCCTGAAGCGGCGGCTTGTTCAGTGCGGCGAGCCCGGCCTCAGTTGCCGACGCGGCGCAGCGCCTGCGGGGTGAAGTCGCGCGGCCCCAGCTCCGCAGCGAAGTCGTACATCGGCTCGTTGTTGTCCATGCCATCGACGAAGTAACGCCCGCTCTCGAGGTCGTAGAGGGCCTCCAGGGTGCTGCCGAACATCGGCACCTCGTAGTAGCTGATCGGGTGGCTCTCCTGCAGGCCGACCAACTGGCCGGCATCGTCGTACAGGTCGACCGCGAGGATCTGCCAGCTGTCCTCGTCCAGATAGAAACGCCGCTTGGCGTAGGGGTGGCGGAAGCCCTTGCGCAGCTCCGCCTCGACCAGCCATACGCGGTGCAGCTCATAGCGCAGCAGCCCGGGATTGACCGTGTTGCGCTGCAGGATACTGTCGTAGGGGATGCCCTGCTGGTGCACCGCATAGCTGTTGTAGGGCACCAGCAGCTCGCGCTTGCCGAGCAGCTTCCAGTTGTAGCGATCCGGCGCGCCGTTGTAGGTGTCGACCATGTCGGCGGTGGCCATGCCGTTGGTGTCCGGCTGCGGGCTGTCGTAGGCCAGCATCGGCAGGCGCCGCACGCGGCGCTCGCCGCGACTGAAGCGCCAGGCCTTGCGGATCGCCAGGACCTGGTCGAGGGTCTCCTGCACCAGCAGCGCCGAACCGGCCAGCTTGGCCGGGGCGACGACCTTGTAGCGGTAATGGAACAGGGTGTTGTCCAGGTCCTGCGGGCTGACGCCTTCGCGGCCATAACGGAAATACACGTCGCGCTCCAGCTTGAGCAGGGTGTAGGCGCCATTGGCCAGCACCGCCGCCTGGTTGGTGACCATGCTGACCTGCTCACCGCGGTAACGCATGATGTGGTTCCAGATCGCCTGCTGGCCATTTTCCGGCAGCGGGAAGGGCACTCCGGCCGCGACCCCGGCGACGCCGTTGCCGCCGGAGATCAGCTCGGCGTTCTGCGCGTTGAAGCGGGTGGCGTCGTAGATACGCTGCGGCGCCGCGGCGCTGCGGCGGGTCGGATAGACACGCAGGTAGTAATCGGGATGCCGCGCCAGCAGCGCCTGGTGCCCCGCCGACAGGCGAGCGCGGTACTGCTCGAGATTACCGCCGTCGACCTGGTACCGCGGGGCGTCGCCGGCGTAGGGGTCGGGGTGGTGCATCCCGGGCCGATAGCCGGCCGGTGGCTGGGCCAGCCCACCCTGCCAGGCCGGGATGGTGCCCTCTGCATTGCCTGCCCGCTCGCCGCCCAGCGGCGTCAGGTCCTGGCCCAGGCGGGCGGCCTGGGCAGCGTCCAACTTGGCCTGCGCCGGCAGCGCCAGGGTCGCCAGCAGCAGCAGTGAAAGTGTTCGCAACACAACATTCTCCTCGCGGCGCCGTCGAGCGGGCGCCGCCTTTTATTATTTCGCGCTAAAGAGGCTGCGCCTTATCGGAGTCATCACGGTGAGGAGCCGTCCTGGCGTCGGGTGGTCCCGATCATCTGCCATCGTCCCGATGGCGGCGCCGTGGAGCCAGCGCCGATAGTCTGGTGCGTGCGATTCAGGCGCTGCGCTGGAACTTGAGGTCCCACACGCCGTGCCCGAGGCGCTCGCCGCGGCGCTCGAACTTGGTGATCGGCCGCTCCGGCGGCCGCGGCACGTAGTCCCCGTCCGCCGCCAGGTTGTGATAACCCGGCGCGGCCTGCATCACCTCGAGCATGTGCTCGGCATAGGGCTGCCAGTCGGTGGCCATGTGCAGCACGCCGCCGACCTTGAGCTTCTGCCGCACCAGTTCGGCGAAGGCCGGCTGGACGATGCGGCGCTTGTGATGACGGGCCTTGTGCCAGGGGTCGGGGAAGAACAGCAGCAGGCGATCGAGGCTGGCGTCGGCCACGCACTGGCGCAGCACCTCGAGGGCATCGCAACTGTAGACCCGCACATTGCTCAGGTTCTGGGTCATCAGGCCGTTGAGCAGGGCGCCGACACCCGGCCGGTGCACCTCGACGCCGATGAAGTCCTGCTCCGGAGCGGCGGCGGCCATCTCCAACAGGGAGTGACCCATGCCGAAGCCGATCTCGAAGGTGCGCGGCGCGCTGCGGCCGAACACCTGGTCGAAATCCGGCGCGCCGGCCTGCAGTTCCAGGCCGAACTTCGGCCAGCCCTGGTCCAGGCCACGCTGCTGGCCTTCGGTCATCCGTCCGGCGCGCATGACGAAGCTCTTGATGGTGCGCAGGTGGCGCTGTTCCTCGGCCGGTGCCGAGGGATCGTGGGATTCAGTCATCGGGGGCTCTTAAGAACGATGGGGCTTGGGGCGGCCACAGATCAACGGATCAGGCCTTCCAGTGGCGACGAGGCACTGGCATAGAGTTTTTTCGGCATGCGCCCGGCCAGGTAGGCCAGGCGTCCGGCCTCGATGGCGTACTTCATCGCCTCGGCCATCAGCACCGGGTTCTGCGCATGGGCGATGGCGCTGTTCATCAGCACCGCTTCGCAGCCCAGTTCCATGGCGATGGTCGCGTCGGAGGCGGTACCCACGCCGGCATCGACCAGCACCGGCACCGTCGCCTCTTCGAGGATGATGCGCAGGTTGTAGGGGTTGCAGATGCCCAGGCCGGTGCCGATCAGGCCGGCCAGCGGCATCACCGCGATGCAGCCCATGTCGGCCAGCTGGCGGGCGATGATCGGATCGTCGCTGGTGTAGACCATCACGTCGAAGCCATCCTTGACCAGCACTTCGGCGGCCTTGAGGGTTTCGATGACGTTGGGGAACAGGGTCTTCTGGTCGGCCAACACCTCCAGCTTGACCAGCTTGTGGCCATCGAGCAGCTCGCGGGCCAGGCGGCAGGTGCGCACGGCCTCGTCCGCGTCGTAGCAACCGGCGGTGTTCGGCAGAATGGTGTAGCGCTCCGGCGAGATCACCTCGAGCAGGTTCGGCTCGCCGGGATTCTGGCCGATATTGGTGCGGCGCACGGCAACCGTGACGATCTCCGCTCCCGAGGCCTCGATGGCCGCGCGGGTTTCGTCGAGGTCCTTGTACTTGCCGGTGCCGACCAGCAGGCGCGACTGGTAGGTGCGGCCGGCCAGGGTGAAGGGCTTGTCGCTGCGAACGTGGCTCATCGAAGACTCCTCGGGACTAATGACGGGGGACGGGGCGGCGGGCTCAGCCGCCACCGATGGCATGCACCACTTCGACCCGGTCACCGTCGCGAAGCGCGGTACTGGCGTGCTGGCTGCGTGGCACGATGTCCAGATTGAGCTCGACCGCAATGCGCCGGCCGGCCAGGTCCAGACGGCCGAGCAGGTCGGCGACGGTCTGGCCATCGGGCAGCTCGAATGCTTCACCGTTCAACTGAATGCGCATGACGGAGCGGTCACATCTTGAGAAAGGGACGGCATTCTAGCCCGATCATCGGCGCCGACCAAGGCTAAAGGGCGCCATTCGTCCAGCTTTCCTGACGCGCGGGTCAGGTCAGGCGAAGGGCCGCCAGCGCCAGGCACAGCCAGCCGCCGAGAAAGGCCAGGCCACCGAAGGGGGTGACGATGCCAAACCTGCCGTAGCCGCTCAGGGCCAGCAGGTACAGGCTGCCGGAAAACAGCAGGATGCCCAGGGCGAACAGCCCCCCGGCCAGGTTGACCAGGCGCCCGGGCGCCTGCAGGGCCAGCAGGGCGACGCCGAACAGGGCCAGGGCATGGATCAGCTGATAGTGGCTGCCGGTCTGGAACACCGCCAGGTGGTCGGCGCTGAGCCGAGCCTTCAGGCCATGGGCGGCGAAGGCGCCGAGGGCGACCCCGGTGAATCCGGCAAAAGCGGCCAGCAACAACCACAGACGAGCCATGCGTCACTCCAGACATTTCGAAGGCGGCCGCTATAATGGCCCGCCAACCCCCTCCCGGCCAAGCTCCCATGTTCCGCTCCATCCGCCGCCAACTGCTGAAACTGCTGCTCTACTTCATGGCCGCCACGGCCGTGCTGGTCCTGCTGTTTCGCTGGGTGCCGCCGCCAGGAACGGCGCTGATGGTCGAGCGCAAGGTGCAATCCTGGGTCAATGACCAGCCGATCGACCTGCAACGCACCTGGCGCCCCTGGCGCGAGCTGCCCGACGACCTCAAGCTCGCGGTGATCGCCGCCGAGGACCAGAAGTTCGCCGAGCACTGGGGCTTCGATGTCGCGGCGATCCGCGCGGCACTCAGCCACAATCGCCAGGGCGGCTCGTTGCGCGGCGCCAGCACGCTGAGCCAGCAGGTGGCCAAGAACCTGTTCCTCTGGTCCGGCCGCAGCTGGCTGCGCAAGGGCGTGGAGGCCTGGTTCACCGCGCTGATCGAGCTGCTCTGGCCGAAGCAGCGGATTCTCGAGGTCTACCTCAACAGCGTCGAATGGGGTGAAGGGGTGTTCGGCGCCGAAGCCGCGGCCCGGCACCACTTCGACAAGGGCGCGCCCTACCTGTCACGCCAGCAGGCCAGCCTGCTGGCCGCGGTACTGCCTAACCCGCGCCAGTGGAGCGCCAGCCGACCGAGCAGCCGGGTCAGCCGCCGCGCCGCCTGGATTCGCCAGCAGATGTGGCAGCTGGGGGGAAGCCACTACCTCAATCAGCTGCGAGGCGCGCGCCCGGACTGGTGGCCCGTCTGGCTGTGAGCACAGACAGCCGCCGGTAGTCCAACCGGCTCAGCGCGAGCCCAGGACCCGCTGTGGCACAGCCTGCAGCACGCGCAGCCGCTCACCGTCGGCATGGGCGGTCAGGCCCAGTTGCGGGTAGACCCAGGCCTCACCGTCGTCCAGCTGCAGGCGCAGGCGCGGCTGACCGAGACTGCTGGCCAGGCGCGCGGCCGGCACTGCATCCTGCGGCTCGAGAGTCAGCCCGACGATGCCATGACCGCCCAGCTGCGCGACGAGCTGTGCAGCAAGCGGTTGCTCGGCGTCTTCCGCCCCCAACCCGGCCGCCGCCATCAGACTGCTGCGCTCGGTCTCGCTCAGCGCCAGCTCCGCCTCCAGGCGCCAGGGCACGCCGGCGTCCAGCCACTCGCCGCGGTAGAGCAGGCGCGCGCCCTGCGGCCGCGGCTGCAACCACAGCTCGCCGGCGACCAGGACACTCAACTCCGCCAGACGCAGGCGCTCATCGGCCAGCGGCTCCAGCACCAGGACCTGCCACTCGGCCAGCCAGGGCAGCGGCTCGTCCGGCGGGGGCGTGCGCACCAGAAAGGCGCCCCAGGCGAAGAACAGCAGGGCGACGGCGGCAAACACCAGCCATTGCCGGGGCCCGAGGGGTGGCAACTTCACGGCTAATCTCCAGGCAGAAAAAAGCCGCACCCGGGTGCGGCTTGTTCAGGTGCGGCGCTCAGGCGGCGATCGAGCCCTTGAGCTTGTTCATCGCATTCTTCTCCAGCTGGCGGATGCGCTCGGCGGAGACATTGTACTTGGCGGCCAGGTCGTGCAGCGTGGCTTTCTCCTCGGCCAGCCAGCGCTGGTAGAGGATGTCGCGACTGCGCTCGTCGAGCCCTTCCAGCGCTTCGTGCAGGTTGGCGGTGGCGCTGTCGCTCCAGTCGGCATCCTCCAGCTGACGCGCGGGGTCGTAACGGTGGTCTTCCAGATACTGGGCCGGCGACTGGAAGGCGCTGTCGTCGTCGGCATCGTTGGCCGGATCGAAGGCCATGTCGTGGCCGGTCAGGCGACTCTCCATCTCGCGCACCTCGTGGGGCTCGACGCCCAGGCTTTCCGCCACCGCATGCACTTCGTCGTTGTTCAGCCAGGCCAGCCGCTTCTTCTGGCTGCGCAGGTTGAAGAACAGCTTGCGCTGCGCCTTGGTGGTGGCGACCTTGACGATGCGCCAGTTGCGCAGGATGAACTCGTGGATCTCGGCACGGATCCAGTGCACGGCGAAGGACACCAGGCGCACGCCCATTTCCGGGTTGAAGCGCTTGACCGCCTTCATCAGGCCGACGTTGCCTTCCTGGATCAGGTCGGCCTGGGCCAGGCCATAGCCGGAATAGCTGCGGGCGATGTGCACGACGAAACGCAGGTGGGCCAGCACCATCTGCCGGGCGGCCTCGAGATCCTGCTTGTAGTAGAGGCTCTCGGCCAGCTCGCGCTCCTGCTCCGGCGTCAGCAGCGGGATGCTGTTGACCGCGTGCACGTAAGCCTCCAGGTTGGCGCCTGGGACTAGGGCATGAACAGGTTGCAAGGACGTTGACATTTGAACCCTCCGACTCACGAAACGCGTGCAGTGTAGCACTGCGCAATACGACTAGGAACGCGTATACAAGTTCCGTTACAGATAGTCAATATTAAAGAAATCAATCAGTTACTACCTGGGCGCGAGCTCGCTCAAATGGCGTGCGACGGCCAGCCAGGCGCCGATGTAGCCCAGCAGCACCGCACCGAGCAGCAGCGACAGGCCATCGGCCGTGGGCACCCCGGCCAGGGCGAAGTCGCTGCCATACAGACCGGCTAGGCGCACCACGGCATCGTTCAGCCAGCCCAGGCCATAGGCCAGCACCAGCCAGGCCAGCAGCCCGGCGCCGAATCCATACAGCGCGCCCATATAGAGGAAGGGCCGGCGCACGTAGCTGTCGGTGCCGCCGACCAGCTTGATCACCTCGATCTCGGTCCGGCGATTCTCGATGTGCAGGCGAATGGTGTTGCCGATCACCAGCAGCAGGGCCAGCACCAGCAGCAGGGTCAGGCCGAAGACGAAGCGGTCGCCCAGGTTGAGGATCGCCGTCAGGCGCTCGACCCAGAGCAGATCGAGCTGGGCCTGCTGCACCTTGGGCAGCTCGGCCAGGCGCAGACGCAGGGCCTCCAGGGTGGCCTTGTCGATTTCCTTGGGGGTGACCAGCACCACGCCCGGCAGGGGGTTTTCCGGCAGTTCCTTGAGCGCCTCGCCGAGCCCGGACTGCTGCTGGAACTCGTCCAGTGCCTGTTCGCGGCTGATCCACTCGGCCTCGGCGACATCCTCCATCGCCGCGATCAGCTCGCGCAGGCCCTCACCCTCGACCTCGCTGGCGTCGATCTGCAGGAACAGGGAGATCTGCGCCGCGCGCTGCCAGGAGCCGCCGAGGCGCTCGACGTTATCCAGCAGCAGGGCCAGACCCATCGGCAGGCTCAGGGCAACGGCCATCACCAGGCTGGTGAAGAAGCTGCCGATCGGCTGCTTGGCCAGGCGGCGCAGGCTGTCGGCCAGGCTGGCGCGGTGACTCTCCAGCCAGGCATGCAGCTGGGTACGGAAATCCGGCCCCTCGTCGGCGGACGTGTGCTCGGTCTTCTTCGGTGCCGCGCCGACACGCTGGGCCGGCTGTGGTGGCGGAATGCGCGTGGCGCTCATCAGACTGCCTCCCCGTCGCCGATCAGGCGGCCGCGTTGCAGGGTCAGCATGCGGTGGCGCATGCGCGCGATCAGGGCCAGGTCGTGGCTGGCGATCAGCACGCTGGTGCCGAGGCGGTTGATGTCTTCGAACACGCCCATGATCTCCGCCGCCAGGCGCGGGTCGAGGTTGCCGGTCGGTTCGTCGGCCAACAGCAGGGCCGGGCGATGGACGATGGCGCGGGCGATGCCGACGCGCTGCTGCTGGCCGGTGGACAGGTCGCCGGGAAACAGCTCGACCTTGTCCGACAAGGCCACCCGCTCCAGCGCGGCGCCGACCCGCTGGCCGATCTCCGCCTTGCCCAGGCCGAGGATCTGCAACGGCAGGGCGACGTTGTCGAACACGCTGCGGTCGAACAGCAGCTGATGATTCTGGAACACCACACCAATCTGCCGGCGCAGGTAGGGAATCTGTGCGCTGGTGATCTGCGCCAGGTCCTGCCCGGCCAGCAGCAACTTGCCGCTGGTCGGCCGCTCCATCGCCAGCAGCAGGCGCAGCAGGGTGCTCTTGCCGGCACCGGAATGGCCGGTGACGAACAGGAACTCGCCGCGGCGCACGCGAAAACTCAGCTCGTGCAGCCCGACGTGACCGTTGGGGTAACGTTTACCGACCTGCTCGAATCGAATCATCCCTATTTCTCCGCGAACAGCGCCTGGACAAAGGCCTCGGCCTCGAAGGTGCGCAGGTCGTCGATGCCTTCGCCGACGCCGATATAGCGGATCGGCAGGCCGAACTGCTTGGCCAGGGCGAAGATCACCCCGCCCTTGGCAGTGCCGTCCAGCTTGGTCAGCACCAGGCCGCTGAGGCTGACCGTCTGGTTGAACTGCTTGGCCTGGTTGATGGCGTTCTGCCCGGTGCCGGCGTCCAGCACCAGCAGCACTTCGTGGGGCGCGCTGTCATCCAGCTTGCCGATCACCCGACGGACCTTCTTCAGCTCCTCCATCAGGTTGTCCTTGGTGTGCAGGCGCCCGGCCGTATCGGCGATCAGCACGTCCATGCCGCGCGCCTTGGCGGCCTGCACGGCATCGAAGATCACCGAGGCGGAGT
This sequence comes from Pseudomonas sp. LPB0260, assembly GCF_013388395.1. Classification (NCBI taxonomy): domain Bacteria; kingdom Pseudomonadati; phylum Pseudomonadota; class Gammaproteobacteria; order Pseudomonadales; family Pseudomonadaceae; genus Pseudomonas; species Pseudomonas sp. LPB0260. The sequence goes on from NZ_CP058247.1 coordinate 4,234,518, forward strand.
CGGCGCCGGTATGCTGGGCGATCACCGCGATCTGGTTGCGCTCGCCCCACACCTGCAACTGCTCCACCGCAGCGGCGCGGAAGGTGTCGCCGGCCGCCAGCATCACCTTGTTGCCGTCCAGCTGCAGCTTCTTCGCCAGCTTGCCGATGGTGGTGGTCTTGCCGACGCCATTCACCCCGACCACCAGGATCACATAGGGGCGCTTGGCGTGGTCGATGTGCAGGGGCTGCTCGACCGGCTTGAGCAGCGCGGTCAGTTCTTCCTGCAGGGCCTTGTACAGCGCGCCGCTGTCGGTCAGCTGCTTGCGCGCGACCTTCTGGGTCAGGCTCTGGATGATCGCGGTGGTGGCCTCGACGCCGACATCGGCCATCAGCAGGCGGGTCTCGATCTCGTCGAGCAGGTCGTCGTCGATCGCCTTCTTGCCGAGGAACAGGCTGGCCATGCCCTCGCCGAGGCTGGCGCTGGTCTTCGACAGGCCCTGCTTGAGGCGGGCGAACCAACCGCCCTGGTTGTCGCCCGGCTTGGCCTGCTCGACTGGCGGCGCGACCACGGGGGCGGGCGGCGCGACCGGCTCGGGCGCCGGCGTCGGCAGCGGGGTGTGCAGCACCTCGCTACCGGCATTGATGCGAAAGCGCGAGGCGCTGGGCGCTGCGGCTGGCGTCGACGCCGGTGCCGGTGCCGGTGCCGATTGCGGAGCGGCCGGCGCCTCAGGCAGGTAGCCGGTGGTTGGCGCAACAGGCGCCGCAGGCGCCTCGGCTGCTGGCGGCGCCTCAGCGGCAGCGGCCTGGGGCGACGGCTCAGCGGCCGCGGCCACGGTGCTATCGGCAGGCGGAGCAACCGGCGCCGCTGCCGGTTCGGCCACTGGCGGCGCTGGCGCCACGTCGGCCGCAGGGGCCGGCTCGGGGGTGGCCGGTGCGGCGGCGTCGGCAGACGCCTGCGGCTTCTTGCGCAGCCAGCCGAACAGGCCCTTCTTTTCCGCGGCTTGATCCGCGCCTTTCTCGGCAGATTGCTCGGCCGCGGGTGCGGCGGGAGTCTTCTTGTCGTCGTTGGAACCAAACATGGAGGACGGCTATCTCAAAGGAGCGACGCGCCGATAGGCAGGTCTGAAAACATCGCAAAGGCTGGGCAGGCAAACCCACACGACGCTGCGCAGCGGTTTTCAGCAGGCTTAACAGGCATGGCCGCCAGTAAAACGGATGAGTATCCTAGCACCTCCGCGCCCGCCGACGCTAAGTTCAAGCGGGCCGCCCGACAGGTCGACAGTTAATGAATATGATTGCCCGCCGCGCCGTCGGCGCAGTCCTCGGCGCGCTCTGTATGCCGCTGATGGCACTCGCCGCCGCCCCCCAACCGACCCACGAATTCAGCCTGGACAATGGCCTCAAGGTCATAGTCCGCGAAGACCACCGCGCGCCGGTGGTGGTTTCCCAGCTCTGGTACAAGGTCGGCTCCAGCTACGAGACGCCCGGCCAGACCGGCCTGTCCCATGCCCTGGAGCACATGATGTTCAAGGGCAGTCGCAAGCTTGGTCCCGGCGAGGCCTCGCGCATCCTGCGCGAGCTGGGCGCCGAGGAGAACGCTTTCACCAGCGACGACTACACCGCCTACTACCAGGTGTTGGCGCGCGATCGCCTGGCCGTGGCCCTGGAGCTGGAGGCCGATCGCCTGGCCAGCCTCAAGCTGCCGGCCGACGAGTTCCAGCGCGAGATCGAGGTGATCAAGGAGGAGCGCCGCCTGCGCACCGACGACAAGCCGTCGAGCAAGGCCTACGAACGCTTCAAGGCCATGGCCTACCCCGCCAGCGGCTACCACACCCCGACCATCGGCTGGATGGCCGACCTCGAACGCATGAACATCGAGGAGCTGCGCGCCTGGTACCAGGCCTGGTACGCGCCGAACAACGCCACCCTGGTGGTGGTCGGCGATGTCACGGCCGATGAGGTCAGGACGCTGGCCGAGCGCTACTTCGGCCCCATTCCGCGGCGCCCGGTGCCAACCGCCAAGGCCCCGCGCGAGCTGCCGGCACCGGGCGAGCGACGCCTCACCCTGCACCTGAAGACCCAGTTGCCTAACCTGCTGATGGGCTTCAACGTACCGGGCCTGGCCACCGCCAGGAACCCGCGCCAGGTGCATGCCCTGCGCCTGATCGCCGCCCTGCTCGACGGCGGCTACAGCGCACGCTTGCCGACGCGCCTGGAGCGCGGCGAGGAACTGGTGTCCGGTGCGTCCGCCTGGTACAACGCCTACGCCCGCGGCGACAGCCTGTTCGTGCTGTCCGCCACGCCCAACGTGCAGACCGGCAAGACCCTGGAGCAGACCGAGGCCGGCCTGTGGCGCGAGCTGCAGGACCTGCAACAGACTCCGCCCTCCGCCGAGGAGCTGGCGCGGGTGCGCGCCCAGGTGATCGCCGGGCTGGTCTACGACCGCGACTCGATCACCAGCCAGGCCACCACCATCGGCCAGCTGGAAACCGTCGGCCTGTCCTGGAAGCTGATCGATCAGGAACTGGCCGAGCTGGAGGCCGTGACCCCGGCCGATATCCAGCATGCCGCACGCACCTTCTTCACCCGCGACCGCCTCAGCGTCGCCCATGTCCTGCCCGAGGAGGCGCGCAATGAGTGAACGCAACGGTCTACGCTACGGCCTGCTCGGCCTGGCACTCGCAGCGCTGCTGGCGGTCCTGCTGCTGGTGGTCGCCTCCGACCACAGCGCCGCACCCGTGCCTGCTGCGGTCGCCAACAGCAAGCTCGAGTCCCTCGCCGAACTGAACGGCCAGGCGCCGACGCGCCGCGACCTGCAGATCCAGACCTGGCGGACGGCCGAAGGCGCCAAGGTGCTGTTCGTCGAGGCCCGCCAGTTGCCGATGTTCGACCTGCGCCTGCTCTTCGCCGCCGGCAGCAGTCAGGATGACGGCGTGCCCGGCCTGGCCATGCTGACCAACGCCATGCTCAACGAGGGCGTGCCGGGCCTGGATGCCGGTGCCATCGCCGCCGGCTTCGAGAACCTCGGCGCGCAATTCGGCAACGGTTCCTACCGCGACATGGCGGTGGCCAGCCTGCGCGCCCTCAGCGCCCCGGAGATCCGTGAGCCGGCACTGCGCCTGTTCGACCAGGTGGTAGGCCAGCCGAGCTTCCCCGAGGACGCCCTGGCGCGGATCAAGAACCAGGTGTTGGCGGGCCTCGAGTACCAGAAGCAGGACCCGGGCAAGCTGGCCAGCCTGGAACTGTTCCAGCGTCTGTACGGTGAGCATCCCTATGCCCACCCCAGCGACGGCACCGAGCAGTCGATCCCCTCGATCGACCCCGAGCAGCTGCGCGCCTTCCACGCCAAGGCCTATGCCGCCGGCAACGCGGTGATCGCCCTGGTCGGCGACCTCTCGCGCAGCGAAGCCGAGGCCATGGCCGCCCAGGTCTCGGCGGCGCTGCCGCAAGGGCCGGCGCTGCCGCGCATTGCCCAGCCGGAGTCACCGCAGCCCGGCAGCAGCCACATCGACTTTCCCTCCAAGCAGACCCATCTGATGCTCGCCCAGCTCGGCATCGACCGCCGCGACCCCGACTACGCCGCGCTCTACCTGGGTAACCAGGTCTTCGGCGGCGGCGGCTTCGGCTCCCGCCTGATGGAAGAGGTGCGCGAGAAACGCGGACTGACCTACGGCGTCTATTCCGGCTTCAGCGCCATGCAGGCGCGCGGCCCGTTCATGATCAACCTGCAGACCCGCGCCGAGCTCAGCGCCGGCACCCTGCAACTGGTCAAGGACCTGCTGCGCGAGTTCCTGGAGCAGGGCCCGACGCAGAAGGAACTGGACGACGCCAAGCGCGAACTGGCCGGCAGCTTCCCGCTTTCCACCGCGAGCAATTCGGCGATCGTCGGCCAGCTCGGCACGATCGGCTTCTACGACCTGCCGCTGGATTATCTGGAGACCTTCGTGGCCCAGGTCCAGGCCCTGAGCGTCGAACAGGTCAAGGCGGCGATGGCCAGGCACCTCGACCCCGAGGCCCTGGTGATCGTCACCGCCGGACCGAGCGTGGCGCAGCAGGAACTGCCGCCACCGACGGACAAACCCAGCGAAGCGCCTGCCGGCGTACCGGAGCACTGATGCGCAGAGTCACCGCCAAACCCGCCAAGGCCCACGGCGGCCAGGGCCAGCTGCGCATCATCGGTGGCCAGTGGCGCTCGCGCCGCTTCGCCTTCCCCGATGGCCCGAGCCTGCGCCCGACCCCCGACCGCGTGCGCGAGACGCTGTTCAACTGGCTGGCGCCCTATGTCGAAGGGGCACGGGTGCTCGACCCTTTCGCCGGCAGCGGCGCGCTGTACCTGGAGGCCCTGTCGCGTGGCGCCAGTAGCGCCCTGGCCCTGGACCTCAACCCGGACTCGGTGGCCGCCCTGCGCGGCCACCTGCAGACCCTGCGCTGCGAGCATGGCCAGCTGCTGCAGGCCGACGCCCTGGCCTACCTGCAGCAGCAGCCGGCCACGCCCTTCGACCTGGTATTTCTCGACCCACCGTTCCACCAGGGGCTGCTGTCGCCCATCTGCACCCTGCTGGAGGAGCGCGGCTGGCTCGGCGCCGACGCCTGGATCTACAGCGAGAGCGAAACGCCGCCCTCAACCCTCGGCCTGCCGGGCAACTGGCGGCTGCACCGGGAGAAGCAGGCCGGTCAGGTGTACTACGCACTGTGGCACCGCGGCGCCTAGGGCGATGACGCCACCCCGGCGGTACACTGCGACATGAGCACGAACTTCACCCCCGCCTGGTGGCTGCCCGGCCCGCACCTGCAGACCCTGTGGAATCCGCTGTGCCGCAAGCCGGCGGCGCTGCGGCGCCGGCGTGAGCGCCTGTGGCTGGCGGACGGCGATTTCCTCGACCTCGACTGGCACGGCCCGCACAGCGCCAGCGCGCCCCTGGTACTGGTGCTGCACGGGCTGACCGGCTCGTCCGACTCGCGCTATGTGGTGGGGCTGCAACTGGCCCTGGCCGCCCAGGGCTGGGCGAGCGTGGCATTGAACTGGCGCGGCTGCTCCGGGGAACCCAACCTGCTGCCGCGCGGCTACCACTCCGGCGCCAGCGAGGACCTGGCGGAAACCGTGCGCCATTTGCGCGCCCAGCGGCCACAGGCGCCGCTCTATGCGGTCGGCTATTCCCTGGGCGGCAACGTGCTGCTCAAGCACCTCGGCGAAGCCGGCAGCGACAGCCAGTTGCGCGGCGCGGTGGCGGTGTCCGTGCCGTTTCGTCTGGACCAGTGCGCCGACCGCATCGGCCAGGGCTTCTCACGGGTCTACCAGGCGCACTTCATGCGCGAGATGGTCGCCTACGTGCGCAGCAAGCAGCGCCTGTTCGCCGACCTGGGCCAGGCCGATCGCCTGTCGACCCTGGAGCAGCTCGGTCCGCTGGACGGCATGCGCACCTTCTGGGACTTCGACGGCCGCATCACCGCGCCGCTGCACGGCTTCAGCGATGCCCAGGACTATTACCAGCGCTCGTCGAGCCGCTACTTCCTCGGCCGTATCCACACCCCGACCCTGATCATCCAGGCCGCCGACGACCCCTTCGTGTTCCGCCACAGCCTGCCGGAACCGAGCGAGCTGGCGCCGAGCGTGCAGTTCGAGCTGCACGCCCACGGCGGTCACGTCGGCTTCGTCGACGGCTCGCCGCGACGCCCGGGCTACTACCTGGAGCGGCGCATTCCGCAGTGGCTGGCCGCCAGGCGCGGCGACCAGTAGCTGGTCCCCGCCGCCGACTAGCGACTAAGCATAAAGGTCTCGTATTCGAGATCGTCGAGGGAGCGGGTCAGGCGCGCCAGGCCGAGCAGCACGCAGGCCAGCAGGGACAGGGTAAAGCCATAGCCGAAGAAGCTCGGCCCCAGGTACTGGCTGAGGGCGGTCAGCGCGCCGTTGAGCACCACGAACAGCAGGCACAGCTGCATGACGATGACGCGCTTGTCGAGGTAGAAGAACACGTTGAGCAGGGCCATGAACACCACCTGGACGCTGACGCCGATCAGGTCGACGTAGAACAGCGGCAGGTAGTAGGAGGAGATCCCCAGCCACTCCAGCAACTGCGGCCCGAGCAGGAACAGCAGGACCACGGTCAGCCCCTGGACCTTGCAGATCTCCAGCAGGCCCTGGCGGATCGCCAGGATCATCTGCTCCTTCAGCTGGCCGATGTGCTGCAGGGTTTCGCCACCGCGGATCGCCGCATAGACCCGCTCGTACCACTCGGCGAAGTCGGTTTCGATGCGCACCAGGAACACCGCCATGCCGGGAATGATCGCCAGGTAGGCGAGGAAGATCGGCAGGTCGTAGAGGATCGACGCACGCAGCGGGCCGATCACCGCGTCCGAGGTGTGCGGGTTGAACCAGAAGAAGAACTTGTCGATCCAGATGCCCAGGTTGTAGCACAGGCCGGTCACCACCAGGCTGACGAACACCTGGCGCCGGTCGAGGAAGTCGAACGCCACCAGGCGCGGCGCCGGGTACTCGCGCAGGATGTCGAACAGGAACATGAACAGCAGGCTGGCGTGGCCGATCAGCAGCGCCAGCAGCAAACCGTCCATCTTCATGAAACGCAACAGCAACGCGCAGACCACCATCAGCGAATAACCCGCCAGCATCACCAGCAGGATGCGGTTATAGGCCTTCATCCCGGACAGGAAGATGATCACCAGCCACAGGTTGCACAACACCACGAAATTGGCCAGCACCAGCAGGCGGTAGAGCAGCGGCTGGTCGAACAGCAGCGCCAGGATGAGCACCGCCAGCGCCCCCGACGACAGGGTCACCAGCAGGAGGATGCCGACCAGGTTGGGCAGGATCAGGTCGCTGCGCTTCTCGAACAGCCGGTCGGAGATGAAGCGGGTGAAGAACAGCTGGGCGCCGCCGGTGAAGATCAGCGAGCCGGCCATCAGGTAGGTGACCGTCACTAGGAACTGGCGGATGAGGATTTCCGGCACCACCACGCCCAGGCTCAGCACGCCGATCAGCATCACGCTGATGATCGACAGCACCCAGGGCCCGGAGCTGATCAGGCCGGCGTAGACGTAGGCGCGCAGGGTGGCCGAGTAGGAGTCACGGGCGAGGATCTTGCGCAGTTCGAAACCGATTCCGGCCATTTCAGACGGTCTCCATGGCCTGTTGATAGAGGCTGCGATAGCGGTCGAGCATAAGCTCCTCGGTGTAGTAGCGGTTGACCCGGGTCAGACCGACGGCCTGGGCTTCCCGCCAGCGCTGGGGGTTGCCCAGCAGGTCGAGAATCGCCCGCGCCGTCGCCTGCGGGTCGGCGATGGCCACCACCTCGCCGGCACTGCCGAGGGCGCGATCCTCCTCGCCGGCGCCCTCGATCAGCTCGCGGCAGGAGCCGACGTCGGTGCTGACCACCGGCGTGCCGGCCGCCCAGGCCTCGAGAATCACCAGGGGCTGGGCCTCGCTGATCGAGGTCAGCACCATCACACCGAGCTTGGGCATGATCTCCTGGATCTTCTGGAAGCCGAGGAACTTCACCTTGCCTTCCAGGCCGAGGCTGGTCACCAGGCTATGGCACTCATGGGCGTAGTCCGGGTCCTCTTCCTCGGGCCCGACCACCCAGCCTTCGGCCTCGGGCATGGCGCTGACCACCGAGCGCATCGCCCGGATGAAGGTCTTCAGGTCCTTGATCGGCACCACCCGGCCGATCAGTCCCACCACCGGCGGTATGCCCTCCGGCCGCTGCGCCATGGCGTTGGCCCAGCCGCCCATGGCGATGCCGTTGGGAATCACCCGGGTGCGCGCCTCGGCGGCGCCATCGGCGATCTGCCGCTGCCGGTTGCCATCGTACAGCGCGATGATCGGCTCGGCCGAGCGGTAGGCGAGCAGGCCGATGCGCTCGAAGAAGCGGATCCACAGGCGGCGGATGTAGCTGACCTCGGCATCCAGTCCGGTGCTCAGGGCCTGGTCCGGGTTTTCCGAGATCCAGCTGGCCTGGGCCAGGTCGATCTTGCGCTCCTTGGTATAGATCCCATGCTCGCTGAGCAGGTAATTGCACTGCCAGCGGTGCTGGAGAATGGCGCCCAGCAGCCCGGCGTAACCGGTTGAGATCGAATGCAGCACTCGCGCCCGCGGCAGTCGCCGCGCCGCCTCGGCGAGCATCAGCAGCGGCGCCTGCATGGTGCGCAGGGTCCAGAAATAGTTGACGAAGGACGGATCGCTGCAATGCCGGGTGTAGCCCTCGGTGATGGCCTCCCAGCTGGCCTTGCTGTGCAGCACGTCGTCCAGACTCAGGGTGCCGCTGGCGAGCATCTCGAGCATCGCCTGACCTTGCTCCGCGGTAGGCGCATCGGGATGGTGAAGGAACTGATGCAGGTCGCGCAGCACCGCTCGCGGCCCCTCTCGGCCCGCCGCGGAAACGGCCGCTCCAGGCTGCCAGGCGCTCTCGAGAAAATGCTCCTCGATATGCAGGACGTTGGCGGGAATCGCATATTGGCGCTTGCCATAGGCCTCGCGCTGACCGCCGATGAAGAATACCGAGAAGGTCAGCTCGGGCAGGCCGAGGATCAGCTGGTTGACCCAGCTCGAGACGCCACCGCGCACGTAGGGCCAGGTGCCCTCGAGCAGCAGGCAGATATCGGCGGTCGGCAAGGGCTCGGCGGTTTTCTTCATAGCCAGTATCTCGCCAGCTCCGCGAAGGGCGGACGCTGCAGCAGCTGCGCCGGCAGGGTCGCCAGCAGCGCGGGAATATCGCCATAGCGGCGCTGCAGGAAGGCGATCTCGGCGCGGAACGGCACCAGCTTCTGCGCGTCGATGCCGGCCGCCTCGGCCTGCTGGAAGTGCGCCTCGGCCTGATCCAGCAAGCCCTGCTGCAGGGCGATACGCCCGGCAAGCAGGTGCGACTCGCCACTATTGGCGCCAACCAGGGACTGTTCGACATGCTCGCGGGCCTGATTGAGCACGTGCTCCAGGACGCTGCCCTGGGCCAGGCCCAGGTAGGCCAGCTCCCAGTACCAGCGCGCCAGGGTGGCGTGCAGCGCCGGCCGCTGCTCCTCGGCCGCCGCGGCCAGCTCGCCGAGCGCCGCCTCGATGCGCTGGTTGATCCGGCTCTCCTGCTGGTCGAGCATCGAGTAGGCCAGCAGGCGTACGTCATCGGCCGGATCGCGCAGGGCCAGCTTGAGGATCGGAATGGAGTCGCGCCCGTCCATGCGCCGGGTGGCGAACAGCGCATTCAGGCGCTTCTCGGTGCTGGGGGCGTGCCGCACCACGTCCTGCAGGCCGCCATCGCTGAACATCAGGTCGCCGCGCTGATCCTGCGGGCGAAACGGCAGATCCGGCACCGCCATCGCATCCCACGCTTGCTCCTGCTGCTTGCGCGGCAGGTACAACGCCGGAAACACCGCGAGGATCACGCCGATGGCGCCGAGCAGCGGCACGAAGAACGCCAGGGCGAAGATGAACAGCGGGCTCCAGGGCAAGGGGAACTTGTAGCGGCGCGGCAGCAACAGCCAGATTCCGGCGCTGAGCAGCAGGCTGCCCAGGGCATGGGCCGCCGCATACAGCAGGGCCGCCTGGCCGACCGGCAGCTGCGCGGACAGGCTCGCCCAGCTGCTCAGCTCGAACAGGAAGGCGCCGCTAAATAGCCACTTGCTGGTCACTGAAGGCGCACTCGTTGAAGAGGAAATGGCGCAGGGCCTGGCGCTCGTTGCGGGCGTCCAGGTCATAGGCATGGGTGGTCACGCCCAGGCTGCCGAGCCCCTGGTCGAGGCCGAAACGCTCGCGCAATAGGCTGTTCAGGCGCAGCAGGTAGCCCTCGGCGCCCTCGGCCGAAGTCAGCGGCAGCAGCACCAGCACACAGGTATTGCCCCGCTGGTTGGTCAATTTGAGCTGCAGGTCGAGACCGCGCTGGCTGCCCTCGATCAGCCGCAGCAGCTCATCGTGGTGGGCCGCAGGCTCGAGCTCGAACGCATACAGGTAGGCCTCCAGCGAGTGCTGCTCGGCATCGATCAGCGAACGCTTGAGGTTCTGGCTGAACGCCTGGGCGTCGCTGTCCGGCAATTGCAGGGCCAGCGGGTCGCTGAGCAGCAGGTCGGCGATATGCCCGGCGAGAATCATCAGCAGGCTCAGGGTGCGCTCGTTGAAGGCGAAGAAGGGCATCTGCTCCACGGCGAGGATCGCCAGCACGCGTCCTTCGGTGTCCACCAGGGGGATGCACGCCTGGTACAACGAGTGCTGGCGATGCTCGCCGCGCTCCAGCAGGGCCTCGCGCACGCTGACCAGCTCCCCGCGCTTGAGGCACAGGCGCACCAGCAGGTCGTCATGGCGCAGTGCCGAGACCTCGCCGATGCTGCTCAAGGCTTCGGCGTCGATCCGCCCCTGGGCACTGACGCGGTAGAGCCCGGCGACGCGGAAGGAGCCGTACATCGCCAGCAGACTGAGGATCGAACCGGCCAGGGCGACCAGCGCATCATCGCCGCGCGGCAGCGCGCGCAACTGGCTGCGCAACCCCAGCAGCGAGCTGCGCAGGCTCTGGTCGGTGCCGGCCACACGCTGCTCCAGTCGGTCGTGGGATATGCGCAGGATGTAGTGCGCCCGGGTGAACTCATCCAGGCGCAGCTGGCGGTAGTCGTTGGCCAGGTCCAGGCGCTCCAGGCGGCGCTCCCAGATGTCGCGAAACTCGCCGACCAGCATGCCGCTGATCAGCACGCCGACGATGAACGAGGCCGGCATGTCCTGGTACAGCGCCTCGCCGTAGGCGCGGCAGAGGAACAGCGCCAGCACCAGCATGGCGGCGCTGGCCAGGCCGTTCATGAAGCCGTAGCGCATGCCCAGCAACAACGGCGCCATGATCACCCAGGGGAAGGCCGCCTCGACCATCAGCGGGTCTTCCGGCGACAGCCAGAAGCCCAGGCCGATGGCCAGCGCGCTGAGCAGCAGCGTTTCCAGCCAGGACACACGGCTGCTGGCCCGTGGTGCCAGGGTGAAGTCCTTGTGGGCCGATTCCATCGCCATCAGTCGAACTGCAGGTCGCCGACCAGCTCGCGCAGCACCTTCTGCGCGGTCCCCGCCAGGCTCTCCCGCGACCAGCCGGCACGCGCGCCGCTGTTGCTCCAGAGCACCCGGCCGCTGGCGGGCTCGATCACCTGCAGGCTGATGCCGACGGCGGGCTCACCGTCTAGCCCGCTCTTGTACTGCCATTCCTCGACGCTGCCGCTGACCACGTAGTCCAGGCCCTGCTGACGCGCCCAGGCCAGCGCCTGGGTGAGGCGCTCGCGGTCGTCCAGCAGGGTCATGTCGGCCTGGGGCAGTGCCGGATACAGACGCGGCCGCAGCCCCTGCTCGGCCAGCACGCTGAGCAGGATCTGCTCGGCCCGCTCGCCGGCCTGGGGCGCCTGGGAAAAGTTGACCAGCGGCAACAGCCCCCACTGAGCACCTTGCGGGAAGGCGGGGCCGCTCTCACGGGTAAAGCTGGAACAGCCCGCGACCAGCAGAGCAATGGCCACCAGGGCCAGATTGCGTAGGGATTGCATGATTCGATCCTCCTGTTGAATCCGTGCTCAGCGCCCGAAACGGGCACTGTAGCTGATACCCATGGTTCCACCCGGCTCGCCGCCACCGCTGCGCGGTGCGGACTGGTAGCCGAAGGTGAAGGCCAATTCGTCGTCGCCGAACAACTCCAGGCCGACCCCGGTGTTGAGGGCGTAGCCGAACTCCTGCTCGGTCCACTGCCAGCCGGCCAGGACATCGACCAGCCAGGTGTACTGTGCCCGCTCGCGGTTGAGCGTGCCGGGGAAGCCGCGCCGCCAGGTGCTGCCCAGATACAGCTGGCCGAAACGCTCCTGCAGCAGATCGCCCGGCGTCGCCCTCGTCCCGTCGACCTCGCGCAGCGCCAGCAGATCATCCGGCAGGGCGCTTTCCAGGCTGTTCTGCTGATAGCTGATACCGCTGCGCAGCAACCAGGTCGGCCCCTCGAAGAACAGCGCGTGAGTGGCTTCCAGGTTGAACTGCTGCCCGCTGCCCAGGGCGTCGCCCTGACGGGTGCTGTAGCGCTGGTGAGCCAGCGACCAGCTCAGCTGGTCCCGCGCACCGAAACTGTGGCGACCGGCGACGCCGAGCCCATCGCGCATGCCCAAGGCACGCATCAGGCCACTTTCGTCGGCCTCGCGATGCCAGCCCAGGCTGACCTCCAGCTCATCGCGTGACGACAACTGCAGCCGCCGCGCCAGGCCGAAGCCCAGGCGATCCTGATCGTCCCGCCAGCTACCATCGACGCTCAGCTCGAGGGCGCCGTCACTGAGTTCGCGCTGCAGCAGCAGCTGCAGGTTGCGCTCCTCCCCCAGCACCCGCTCATCCAGCGTCGGCGCATCGTAGCTGCCCTGACCGAGGCGCAGGTCGGCATACCAGTCGTTACCCAGATGGCGAGCAATCCTGGCACCCGGCCCGCCCAGGTCGAAGCCACCGAAATCCCGGTGCTGCCAGCTCAGCTGCACGCCCTGCGGCGTGCGTTGATGCAGCTCGACGGTCTGGCGCAGCAGTTGTCCACGGATGCTGCCGGGCTGCTCGTCGGACAGGCCGGCCAAGCCCTCGCCCAGCGCCTCGCCGCCCCGGCCCAGGCGGGTGAGCGCCTCGACCCGCTGGGCCTGATCCAGCCCGCCGCCGGCCAGCAGCCGCTCCAGCGCGTCACGATCCTGAGCACGCATGGCTTCCTGGAACAGCTCGTAGCGGCCGATTTCCAGGCCTTGGCTGCGGGCCCAGGCCAGCCACTCGTCCTTCATGGCCTCCTGCCGGGTGCCGTCGAGTCGCGCCAGGAGCTGCTCGAACCACAGCTGCAGCATGGTTTGCGAGCCGTCCTGCCACTGCCAGGCCTGCTGCAGGGCGCGGCGCCCGGATTGGGCGCTGCTGACCAGGCGCAGGTACACGCGGTAGCGCTCGATGGCGCCGGCGAGCTGGGGTTCGGCGACCCGGTTCAACAGATGGCGGCGCAGGCGCTGCGCGGCGTCGGCGTAGCCGCCGCTGTCCAGGGCATCGGCATAGGCCGCCTGTACCAGCCAGTCGCCAGGCTTGCTGCGCAGGTACAGGCGGTACCAGGCCAGGGCCTGCTCGGTACGGTTGAGCAGCAGGTTGGCACTGGCGAACGGCAACCACAGCACGCTGTCCTCGCGCGCCAGGCTGCGCCACTGCTGGAGCAGGGTCGAAAGCTCGTCGCGCCGGCCCTGATCGATATACAGCCAGAGCAGGCGTTCGCGGAACACGGTCTGCTGGGGGAACAGGCTCAAGCCCTGGCGGTACAGGCGCTCGGCCTCCTCCTGGCGGCCGCCGCGTTCCGCCAGCAGGGCGCGGGCCTGCCACAGGGCTGGCACCCGGCTGCCGCCCGGCAGCGCCATGGCTTCGTCGACCAGGGCTTGCAGCTGCACCCAGGCGGCCAGCTGCTCGGCCAGCTGCAGGGCGTCGGTCAGGGTGGCGCTATCCCGTGTGCGCTGCCAGCTCTTGACCAGCAATGCCAGGGCCTGGTCCGGCGCCGACTCGCGGTAGAGGCTGATCAGCTGCTGCTCATCGCCATTGCCCAGGGTCACCTGCAGGGCCAGCAGACGCTCGTAGGCCCGCTGCGCATCGTCATCCTGTTCCAGATCCCAGGCCAGCGCGGCGCGCATGCGCCAGTAGTCCTCATCGTCGATGGTATCGGCATCGATGGCGTCGAGGACCTGCCAGGCGGCCGCCGGATCGAACAGGCGCCAATGGGCCTCGGCCCAGGCCAGGCGCTCGGCGACGGTTAGCCTGAAACGCTTGTCCATGTCCGCCCAGACCCGGGTCTCGGCGGCGAACTGCTGATTGTGCTCGAGCAGCAGCCGCAGCCCATCCCAGGCCTTGCGGTGCTCGGGATGATGCCGCAGGTAGCCGCGCAGCCAGCGCTCGAGCGCTTCCGGCGTGCCGAGCGAACGCTGGCTGTAGATCAGCGCATCCAGTTCGACGTCGTTCAGGCGGCGTCGCTCGCTGAGCCCTTCCAGAAGCGGAATCGCCCGCTCGAAATCGAACAGCTGGGTCGCCAGGCGCCAGGCGTGCTCGCGGGTCTCGTCATCTTCGCGCAGCTGCAGCAGGCGTATCCAGTAACCGAGCGCGGCTTGCGTCTCGCCGACCCATTCGCCCAGCTGGGCCATCTGCCTGAGCAGTTCTGGATCGTCTGCACGGGCCTCGACCAGCGCCTGGCCGACCCGCCAGGCTTCCTGCAAGTCGCCCTCGGCCAGGCGTACGCGAAAGTCGAGCGCCATGGCCTGCGGGTCATCGGGGCGCCAGGCGCGCCAGGTGCGGATAAACTGCGTGGCGAGGTCCAGGCGTCGACTGCCGATGGCGGTTTCGACAGCCTCGGCCAGTAGCCGCGGATCACCATCGCGCAACTCGGCGAAGTGGCGCGCCAGCATTTCCACGGCGGCTTCGCCGCGGTCGCCCGCACGCAGGGCCGCGAAGGCCTGCGCGAGCCACTGCGCACGTTGCTGCGCAGTTGCGGCCTGCTCCAGCAGCTGGAGATAGAGGCCGGCGGCCCGCGTCTGCTGACCGCTCGCCAGATACCACCTGGCCGCCTCCCCGAGCCACTCGGCGGACTTCTCCGGCTCACGCCCGGCCAGTTCCACGTAGATGTCCGCGGCCAGCCCCGGCGCCGACAGCGACAGGGCGTAGCGGGCATGGCGGAGCAACACCTCGGTGGACAGCCCGTCACGGCTGAGCCCGCTCAGACGCTCGACCAGGGCCACGCGCCTGGGCCGCTCGATACCCTTGCGGCTGGCCAGGGCCTGGAGCACGTCCAGTTCGACCCGGTAGAAGCGCAAGCGGTCGGTTTCATCCAGCTGCAGCTCGCGCAGGTGGCGGCGCGCCCGCGGGTAATCGCCCAGCTTGATCAGCTGCTCGATCAAGGTCAGGCGCAGCTCGTCATTCTCCGGACGCGCTTCTAGCAGCAACTCGGCGTAGCTGACCCACACGGCGTCGGGCTGCTTGCCCGCCGGCAGGAACACCTCTTCGCTCCTGTGGGTCAGGTACAACAGCCCGCCCACCACCAGGGCCAGCAGCAGCAGGGCCCAGGGACTGAGCAGGCGGGTGGGCTTAGCGGCAGACGAGTTGCGCATCCTGCACCCGCGTCATTGGCAGCTTGAAGCGCCAGAGTTGCTGCTGACGGCTGCCCGGGAATGTCTTGCCGTCGAGCTCGACGCTGCAGCTGCCCTGGGCACGCACCGTGAAATCCAGGGGAATCTGGCCGGCGAAGGAGAAGCGCACCCGCCCGTCGCTGGCGTAGCGCCAGGCCGTCAGCGGCGTGTTCGCCTCCTCCAGGGCCGGGTGCGGATCGCGACTGTCGCGCAGGACCAGGCGAACCCGATCGGCGCTCAGGTGCAGGTAGCGACCCTGGGGCAGGTCGCGGACCCCCGCCACGCCGCTGGAGCGCAGCAGGTCGGGCCAGCCCTGGTCCGGGTCCAGGCGCAGGGTACGCAGGCCGTCGAGGCCACGCACCTGCCAGCTGCCGTCGCTGGCGCGTGCCAGGCTGGCCTGGTACAGGCCATGCATACGGGTGATGTAGTCGCTCATCCACAGCGACAAGGGTTGCTGCTGATCCATGAAACGATAGATCTGGTGCATCACCCGGATCGACGCCTGCTTGGTGCCGGCATAGAAGTGGTAATACAGGTGCAGGCCGCGCAGGCGCCGCGGGCTGTCGGTCAGCTCGAAGGTCTCGATGACATCACGAAAGCCATAATAGGGACCCTGCCAGAGGTTGGTGTAGAGGTTCTCGTTGATCACCGGCGCGTAGTACTGCAGCCCGCCCGAGGTCGGCCGGATCAAGGGATAGAGGCCCGTCACCGAGGGATAGGCCTTGGTCAGGATGGTATTGCCGCCGTTGACGTTGGTCAGGCCGCTGTCATAGGCCAGCTTGATGGTCGCCTCGTCCGGCATGGCACCACCCGACCAGAAGACCATCTTCACCGGCTTGTCCGGCGTGGTCAGGCGCGCGTTGATATAGGCCGCGGACCCGGCGATCTCCCGATGGAAGTCGATCTTGTCGTAACCGGGGATGGCCATATTGAGGCCGTACTCGGCCTTGAAACCCTCGCGCTGCTGGGCCCGCTCGGGCTGCCAGAAGAACGGGTGGCTGTAGGTGTGGGTGGCCACCTCCACCTTGGGCTCGGCGAATATCTCGCGGGCGATAGGCTCCAGTTCACGGGCCAGGTGCGGGTACATGCCCCTGGGCCCGACCTCGCCCTCGATCACCGACACGGAGGCCAGGTACGGGTAGGGTCTGATGAAGTCGTTCAGTACCTGCTTGCCCGCGTAGGGCGTCCCAACCACCTCTGCCCGCGAGACGAAGCCGTCGCCGTCGATGTGCACGGTGGCGATGCGTCGGCCATTTTCGGTGGTGGCATCCGGGCGCGGAAATACCGGCAGGCGCAGGGCGCGCTGGAGGAAGGCGAAGGGGTCGAGAATCCAGCGCTGGTAGTCCGAATCGGCACCCTCCTCGAGCAGGTAGGGCGACAGCGCCAAGCCGCCCCAGGAGCCCACCACCACCGGGGCGTACTCGTGCTGCTGGCTATCGGCAAGGGTCAGCAATGCCTCTGCCGCCGGCTCGACTACGGTCAGCGCCGGCAGCCCGCGCGTACGCAGGCGCAGCGGCGCCTCGAAATGCCCCAGGTACTCGGCGTCGTAGCCTACCAGGCTGGCCTTACCCCGCAGGGGCTGCGCCACGCGACGCAAGCCCATGCGCTTGAGCAGGCTGTCGTTGTCGATGGGCAGCCCGGCGAATACCGCCAGGGGAACCTGCTCATCCAGGCGTGCCGCCAGCCAGCGATTGAATGCCACCGAATTCGCCGGCGGACCGCTGGTCATCCAGAGGACCACCCCGGCATACAGGTCGCTGGCCGGGCGGGCGGGCAACTGGTCGGCGGGCAGATAATCCACGCGAAAGCCGAGGTACTCGAGCAGGCCACCCAGGTACCGATGGCCGGCCCCTTCATTGAAGGGCCCTTCTCGCGGGTCGAAAATCAGGGCGATGCGCCGCGGTTGCACCTCGATGCTGCTGATGCCCAGGTAGTCCAGCTCGGGCACCGTGACGAAGGGCACGAAGCCCTCTTCCTGCAGGCGCTTGGCCAGCTTGCGCGCGTCCGCGCGACGCTCGGGTGGCAGGTAGTCAATGGCCACCAGTGGCACACCCTGGGCACGCAGCGGCGCCAGATGGCCTTCCAGCCAGTCCCTGTCGCCCTGGGGCACCGGACGGTAGCTGCGGTTGGCCGCATCCCAGCCCGAATGAATGGACTCGACGGCCACCGCCGCCGCGACCCCCGGCAACTCCGGCAGGACCTCGAAGCCCCGGTTGAAGAACAACTGCAGCCCGGGCTCCTTGCGCTTCAACTCGGCGAGAAAATCCCGGAGTGCAGTTCGCTCGGCCGCCCACTCGGCCTCGGGCAGCAGCTGAAAACTGTCCAGGGTATCGAGAAACAGGCCGCTGTAGCCCTGCTCGCGCAGTTCGCCCGCGCGGCGCAGCAGGTGCTCCCGCCAAACCGGCGAGCTGAGGCGCATGACCTGACTGTTCCAGGCCTGATTGCGCACGGCGCTGGCGGCGTCGTCGAGCCGACCCATTTCGAGCGCAGCTTGGTCGCCATCGAACTCCCCTATGGACAGGTAGGCGAACGGCTGGCTTCCCTGAGCACGCAGGAAGGCCACGGCTTTGCGGTCGGCGTGCCCCGGCTCGAGCACACTCCAGTCGAACTGGCTGAGCTCTGCCAGCGGCGGGTTGTCGGCGTACCAGAACGCCACGCTCTGCGGACTGCTCGGCTTTTCCGGCGCACCGGCCAAGGCCTCGGACAGGCCAAGGCCCAAGGAGGCGCCTAGCACCATCAGCCCGCAGGCAAACGAAACCCGCAGACACCAGACGCGCAGGGCCACGCAAGCTGATGCGAAAACAAAGCTGAGGCCGCTTCCATAGCCGACAGAGAAGGACATAGATCGCTCGAGGCGCCGCTACCGGCACCTACAGGTAATTATTCGTTTGATTACAATTTCGAGCAGCGAATGCTAGCACCAAGCCATCAAATAGCCACCTGACTGCCCCCAATGACAGCCCCCTAGTATCCAGAATGCCGAAACACGCGTATCGGCCATTCATTACCGACCTTGATCCCGGGTACGACTCCAGCGCCTTAGCGACTCACGCGCTCTTAATCCTGGGAACGCGTGCGCGGCACCAACTCAATGCGCAACCACTGCATATATAACGCCGGCTATTAGAACATCTGTACCAAGGGGACGAACAGCTTGCCCTGCAACTCCTCGACGGCAGGCCGGGCCGAGGGCTCGATGAAGCCGTCCTCCAGCGCCAGCACCTGGTAGATGCCGCGGCGCAGCATCTCTTCGCTGAGGCCATCGACATGGCCGCCGGCGGTGCTGAGAAAGCGCACCCAGGAGGTCATGATGATCCAGGCATTGAGTGCCAGGGCCTCGATCTGCGCGGGGCGCATCGACAGGATGCCGGCCTCGACGAATCCCTGGTAGATCCCCTGGGCACTGTGCAGGCAGCGCTGGGCGAAGGCCCGGTAGCGCGCGGCCAGTTCGACGTCGCAGTCGAGCAGGTGCTCGAGGTCGCGATGGAGGAAACGGAACTGCCACATGGCCGCCAGCAACGCCTCCAGGTAGAGGGGCTTGTCGGCCAGGGTCAGCGTTCGGCCTTCCGGCAGGCGCAGGAAGGCATCCACCTGCTGCTCGTATTGGCCGAACAGCTCGGCGATGATCGCCTGCTTGTTGCGGAAGTGGTAGTAGAGGTTGCCTGGCGAGATTTCCAGGTGGGCGGCGATGTGGTTGGTGGTGACGCTACGCTCGCCCTGGGCGTTGAACAGCGCCAGGCTGGCTTGCAGGATGCGCTCGCGGGTCTTCGGGGCAGACGCCATAAACAACTCGACTTGGATACAAACGATCCGCCAAGGGTACAGGTGCCGCTGCACGGGGGTAACCCGGCGCAGCCCCGACACCCACCCGTCCGGTCGCTTGAGCCTCATACACCCGCCGCAACCACCGGCCAGTTGACACTTTAGAGCAATTGCTCTAAAAATCCAGCAAAGCACCCACTCGCCCCGGGTCGGTGACTGAACGGCTGGATCGCCGAGGAGCCGCACCATGGTCGCCGACATCGCCTATCTGGAACAAAGCCTGCAGTCGAGCCAGCAGCAGATCGGCGCCCTGCAAGCCAGCTTCGCCCGCCAGCGCCAGGCCTTCGCGGCCAATCCGATGCCCTCCGCCGAGCAACGCATCCAGTGGCTGAAAGGCCTGCGCGAGGCCCTGCTCGCCCAGCAGGACGCCCTGGTGCAGGCGATTTCCGCGGACTTCGGCAATCGCTCGGCCGATGAAACCCTGCTTGCCGAGCTGATGCCCAGCCTGCATGGCATCCACTACGCGACCAAGCGCCTGAAGAAGTGGATGAAGCCCTCGCGGCGCCGCGTGGGCCTGCAGTTCATGCCGGCCTCGGCCAAGGTGATCTACC
The DNA here is from genome assembly GCF_013388395.1 of Pseudomonas sp. LPB0260. Lineage (NCBI taxonomy): Bacteria > Pseudomonadati > Pseudomonadota > Gammaproteobacteria > Pseudomonadales > Pseudomonadaceae > Pseudomonas > Pseudomonas sp. LPB0260. The sequence goes on from NZ_CP058247.1 coordinate 4,253,980, forward strand.
AGCCGCTGGGCGTGGTCGGCATCATCGTGCCCTGGAACTACCCGCTGTTTCTCGCCATGGGCCCGCTGGTCGGTGCCCTGGCCGCCGGCAACCGGGTGATGATCAAGATGAGCGAATCGACTCCGGCGACCTCGCAGCTGGTCAAGGAGCTGCTGGCGCAGGTCTTTCCCGAGGACCTGGTCAGCGTGGCGCTGGGCGAGGCGGAGGTCGGCATGGCCTTCTCCCGGCTGCCGTTCGATCACCTGCTGTTCACCGGCGCCACCAGCGTAGGCCGACATGTGATGCGCGCCGCCGCCGACAACCTGACCCCGGTGACCCTGGAACTGGGCGGCAAGTCGCCGGCCATCGTCTCCGCCGAGGTGCCGTTGCGCGACGCCGCCGAGCGCATCGCCTTCGGCAAGACCCTGAACGCCGGGCAGACCTGCGTGGCGCCGGACTACGTGCTGGTGCCCAGGGAGCGCGTCGAGGGCTTCGTCGAAGCCTACCGCGCCGCGGTGCAGGGCTTCTATCCGCAGCTGGCGGACAATCCCGACTACACCGCGATCATCAACGAGCGCCAGCAGCAGCGCCTCGACGGCTACCTGGAGGACGCGCGGAGCAAGGGCGCCACGGTCGTCCCGCTGTTCGCCGAGGCCCAGGGCCGGCGCATGCCCCACTGCCTGCTGCTGGACGTCAACGACGAGATGCAGGTGATGCAGGACGAGATCTTCGGCCCGCTACTGCCGATCGTTCCGTACGAGCACATCGACGACGCCTTCGCCTACATCAACCAGCGCCCCCGCCCACTGGCCCTGTACTACTTCGGCTACGACAAGGGCGAGCAGCAACGGGTGCTGCACGAGACCCATTCGGGCGGCGTGTGCCTCAACGACACCCTGCTGCACGTCGCCCAGGACGACCTGCCGTTTGGCGGCATCGGTCCGTCGGGCATGGGCCACTACCACGGCCACGAGGGTTTCCTGACCTTCAGCAAGGCCAAGGGGGTGCTGAGCAAGCAGCGCTTCAACGCCGCCCGATTGATCTACCCGCCCTATGGCAAGACGCTTCAGAAGCTGGTCTACAAACTCTTCGTGCGCTGAGCGCGCCACCGAAAGCAGCGGGTGAACCCAACCATGACCGCCACCCCAGTCGCCGCACCGCAGCTGTCACGCCGCAACCTGCTGAAGATCGGGCTGTTCGGCTCGACCCTGCTGGCCGGCGCCGGACTCACCGCCACGCTCAGCGGCTGCTCGACCAGCACGCCGCACGCGGGCTTCGTGGTGATCCGCGAAACCGACCTGCCCTTTCTGCAGGCCCTGATCCCGGTGATGCTGGCAGGCGCGGTGCCGGCCGCCGAGATGGACCAGGCGCTCGCCGGTACCCTGGAAAACCTGGACTACAGCCTCGCGCACCTGTCACCGGCAATGCTCAAGCTCACCCTGCAGCTGTTCGATGTGCTCGCCCTGCCGCTCACCCGTGGTCCGCTGACCGGGGTGTGGGGCAGCTGGGAAGGCGCCTCGAGCACACAGATGCAGCGCTTCCTCGAGCGCTGGCAGAACAGCTCGCTGGACCTATTGAGAATGGGCCATGCCTCCCTGCTGCAACTGGTGATGATGGCCTGGTACAGCCGCGCCCAATCCTGGGCCCACTGCGGCTACCCAGGGCCGCCGAGGGTCTGACCCAGCCCCAGCAAACCGCCTTGCGCCCAATGAATCCGCTCGAGAGTTGCCTAGATGCCCGTACCCGATCTGTTCGCCGAAGGCCTGGCCCGCGGCTGGAAAACCCATGACGGCTCGCGCCTAGAACGGGACCTGATCCTGGAAGCCGACGTCGCCATCGTCGGCAGCGGTGCCGGTGGCGGCACCAGCGCGGAGATTCTCAGCGCCGCTGGCTTCAAGGTGCTGCTGATCGAGGAGGGGCCGCTGAAGACCAGCACCGACTTTAAGCTGCAGGAGGCCGAGGCCTACGCCAGCCTCTACCAGGAGGGCATCGGCCGGATGAGCAAGGATGGCGCCATCACCATCCTCCAGGGGCGCGCCGTCGGCGGCACCACCCTGGTCAACTGGACCTCGAGCTTTCGTACCCCGGAGCAGACCCTGCGGCACTGGGCCCGGGAGCACGGCGTCAAAGGCCATGGCGTGGCGGACATGGCGCCCTGGTTCGAGCGCATGGAGCAGCACCTCGGCGTCGCCCCCTGGGCCGTGCCGCCGAACGCCAACAACCAGGTGATCCGTGACGGCTGCGACAAGCTCGGCTACGGCTGGCAGGTGATTCCGCGCAACGTGCGCGGCTGCTGGAATCTGGGCTACTGCGGAATGGGCTGCCCGACCAACGCCAAACAGTCGATGCTGGTCACCACCATCCCGGCGACCCTGGACAAGGGCGGCGAGCTGCTCTACCTGGCCCGCGCCGAACGACTGCTGATCGACAACGAGCGGGTCAGCGGCATCGAGTGCCTGGCGCTCGACGAACGCGGCGTGAGCCCCACAGGCCGCACGATTCGGGTCAAGGCCAGGCACTACATCCTCGCCGGCGGCGGCATCAACACGCCCGGCCTGCTCCTGCGCTCGGGCGCCCCGGACCCGTACGAGCGCACCGGCAGGCGCACCTTCCTGCACCTGGTCAACTTCTCCGCCGCCCAGTTCGAGCAGGTGATCAACCCCTTCTACGGCGCCCCGCAGTCGATCTACTCCGACCACTTCCAATGGCAGGACGGCCCCACTGGTCGCCTGTCCTACAAGCTGGAAGTGCCGCCCCTGCACCCGGCGCTGGCCGCCACCCTGCTCGGCCGCTTAGGTGTCGACAACGCCCTGCGCATGGAACAGCTGCCCCATACCAATGTGATGCTCGCCCTGCTGCGCGACGGTTTTCACCCGGACAGCGCCGAGGGCCGGGTGGAGCTGCGTGGCGACGGCAGCCCGGTGCTCGACTACCGGATGACCGCCTACAGCTGGGACGGCGTGCGCCGCGCCTTCCACAGCATGGCCGAGATCCAGTTCGCCGCCGGCGCCAAGACCGTGCTGCCGTTGCACGCCGACGCCGGCTACGTGAGCACGCTGCAGCAGGCACGCCAGCTGATCGACGCGCTGCCCCTGGAGCTGTACCGCACCCGCCTGAGCAGCGCCCATGTGATGGGCGGCTGCGCCATGGGCGAAGACCCGCGCCAGGCGGTCACCGACAGCCTCGGCCGGCACCACCAGCTGGCCAACCTGTCGATCCACGACGGCTCGCTGTTCCCAACCAGCATCGGCGCCAACCCGCAGCTGTCGATCTACGCCCTCACGGCCAAGCTGGCGACCCGGCTGGCCGAACGCCTGCAGGTCACCTGATGGCACCGGGCCCCGCCGGCCGGCCTGCGCCCGCGGCCTGGCGCCGGGCCGGCGTGACTTGGCCGTCACGCAGCGCTGCGCTACCATCCGAGTCCCGAACGGATCGCGCCAGGATGTCACGATGAATCGAGTGTTATACCCAGGCACCTTCGACCCCATCACCAAGGGCCATGGTGACCTGGTCGAGCGTGCGTCGCGGTTGTTCGACAGCGTGATCATCGCCGTGGCGGCCAGCCCGAAGAAGAACCCGCTGTTTCCCCTGGACCAGCGCGTGGAACTGGCCCGCGAAGTCACCAAGCACCTGCCCAATGTCGAAGTCATGGGTTTCTCCGGCCTGCTGGCGAACTTCGCCGGCGAACAGGGCGCCAACGCCTTTCTGCGCGGCCTGCGCGCGGTGTCCGACTTCGAGTACGAATTCCAGCTGGCCAACATGAACCGCCAACTGGCGCCGGATGTGGAGAGCCTGTTCCTCACACCGTCGGAGAAGTATTCCTACATTTCCTCGACCCTGGTGCGGGAGATCGCCGCCCTGGGTGGCGACATCTCCAAGTTCGTCCACCCGGCAGTCGCCGATGCGCTGGCCCAGCGCTTCAAGCGCTGACCCTGCTGTGCCGATGTGTCGTCGGCCAGCCCCCTCGACACATGGCGCCTGCCCCGACAATCCGGCACAATTCGCCCATCGTTGTCTGACAGTGTCGCGGCCGCGGGCCTCGGCTGGAGCGCTTATTCAATGTCCCTGATCATCACCGACGACTGCATCAACTGCGACGTCTGCGAGCCCGAATGCCCGAACGGCGCGATCTCCCAGGGCGAGGAGATCTACGTGATCGACCCCAACCTGTGCACCGAATGCGTCGGTCACTATGACGAGCCGCAGTGCCAGCAGGTCTGCCCGGTGGACTGCATCCCCCTCGACGAGAACCATGTCGAAAGCAAGGATGAGCTGATGGAAAAGTACCTGATCATCACCGGCAAGGCCTGAGCGGTGAGGCGCGCGAACGGCACCACCTTCGGTTGGCGAGCGCTCACCAGCAGCCTGCTCCTGCTGCTCGCCCTCTGCGCGCAGGCGGCCGAGCAACCCGGCCGCGCGGCTATCGCCAGCGCCCACCCCGCCGCCACGGTCGCCGGCCAGGAAACCCTGGCCCTGGGCGGCAACGCCTTCGATGCGGCGGTCGCCATCAGCGCCGCCCTGGCGGTGGTCGAGCCCTACAGCTCAGGCCTCGGCGGCGGCGGCTTCTTCCTGCTGCGCGAGGCCGGTGAGCAGCCGAACTACCGCTTCCTCGATGCCCGCGAACGGGCGCCACTGGCCGCCCACGCCGACCTCTACCGCCGCGATGGCGAAGTCCAGCCGGCGCTGTCGCTGAACGGCCCCTTGGCCGCCGCGATTCCCGGCCTGCCGGCGGCGCTGGTCGAACTGGCGCAGCGTTTCGGTCGACTGCCGCTGCGCGATTCGCTGGCACCGGCCATTCGCCTGGCGCGCGACGGCGTGGGGATCGACCGGGTCTACCGCGAGCGCGCCGCCTGGCGCCTGGCGGCCCTGCGCGACGACCCGGAAAGCGCACGCATCTTCCTCGACAAGGGGGAAATTCCCGAGGAACTGGGCCTGCTGCGCCAGCCCGAACTGGCGCGCACCCTGGAACGCCTGGCCCGGGACGGCCGCAACGGGTTCTACGCGGGGGAAACGGCCGAGCGCCTGGTCGCCGGTGTGCGGGCGGCCGGCGGTATCTGGTCACAGCAGGATCTCGATGACTATCGCGTGGTGGAACGCCAGCCCCTGCGCGTGGCGCTCGCCGAGGGTCGCGAGCTGATCAGCGCGCCGCCTCCCTCGGCCGGCGGACTGGCCCTGGGCCAGAGCCTGCTGATGCTGCAGCGCGTGCCCTGGCGCGAGGCCGAGCCTGATCAGCGCGTGCACTTCGTCGTCGAAGCCCTGCGCCGCGCCTATCGCGACCGCGGCCTGCTGGGCGATCCGGACTTCGTCGCCAATCCGACGCAGCGGCTGCTCGCCGCCCCCTACCTGGAGCGGCTGACGGCGAGCATCGACCCCCTGCGCGCCACGCCCAGCGCCAGCCTGCCGCCGGCCGGCGACTGGCATGAAGGCAACCACACCACCCACTTCTCGGTGCTGGACGCCGACGGCAACGCGGTGGCCGCCACCCTGTCGATCAACCTGCCGTTCGGCGCCGCCTTCACCGTGCCGGGCACCGGGGTGCTGCTCAACGACGAGATGGACGACTTCGCCGCCGACGTACGCGGCGCCAATGCCTATGGCCTGGCCGGCAGCCAGGCCAACGCCATCGCCGCCGGCAAGCGACCGCTGTCGAGCATGAGCCCGACCTTCATCGAGAGCCCGCAGGCTTTTGCCAGCTTCGGTACGCCCGGTGGCAGCCGCATCCCCAGCATGGTGCTGCTGGCCATACTCGAGTACCTCGACGGCCAGCCTGTCGCGCGCTGGCCCAGCGTCGCCCGCTATCACCATCAGTACCTGCCGGACCAGATCGAGCACGAGCCCGACACCTTCAGCCCTGAGCAGGTCGCTGCGCTCAAGGCCCGCGGCCATGTGCTCAAGAGCGTGAATCGCCAGTACGGCAACCAGCAGGTCCTGCTCTGGGACAAACCGGGCCAGCGGGTCGAGGCGGCCAGCGACCCGCGCGGCATCGGCACCGCGGCTGTCCTAGCCAAGTAGCACCCGCTTCCCGGTTCTCAAGGCATAAAAAAGCCGGCATCTCTGCCGGCTTTCTTGTTCGAGCCTGGGGTCAGTCGCGCTTGTAGCCCGTGGACGTACAGCCAAGGCAGCGCACGAAGGCGGCCTTGCCCGGCTCGACCACCAGGGCCTTGCCGGCTTCGCCGATATTGCCGCCCGCTGCGGTGAACGGCAGGCTGACGACGAAGGCGACCGCACCGATCGCGGTGGCACCGATCAAAAGCGGACGGGCGATCAGCAGGTCGCCGATCATGGAGAACGCCCTAGGGGCCTCCACGGTATACACAGGGTCACCACTGGTGTTCTGCTGCATCACTTCCGCCTGTGCCGGCAGCGCCAGCAGGCCAGTGGTCAGCGCCAGGACAACAGCGGTCGAGCGAAACAGATTCATGGGGCGATCCTTCAGCTATTAGGAGGCAGTGAGGGTAACTATAACAGCGCGCCGGCAATTGTCAGCGTGATGGCCGTCAATCGCCATGAAAGGCGTATGCGGACTAGGCGGCCAAGGTGCGCCCCCTGCCACTTCTTGGCTGACCACCAGGACTCAACGCTGGCAGCGCGGGCAGTAGACGCTGGCGCGCTGGCCCAGCTTGACCTCGCGCAGGGTGCTGCCGCACTGCTTGCAGAACTCGCCCCCACGGCCGTAGACGAACAGTTCCTGCTGGAAGTAGCCCGGCTGGCCATCGCCGCCGACGAAGTCCCGCAGGGTGGTGCCACCACGTTCGATGGCATGGGCGAGGATGCGCTTGATCGCCTCCGCCAGCTTCAGGTAACGCGCCCGCGAGATCGAGCCGGCCTCGCGCCGCGGGTCGATGCCCGCGGCGAACAGCGCCTCGGTCGCGTAGATATTGCCGACCCCGACCACCACCGCGTTGTCCATGATGAACGGCTTGACTGCCATGGCCCGACCACGGGACTGCTGAAACAGGCGCTCGCCGTCGAACAGTTCCGTCAGCGGCTCGGGGCCGAGCTTGCTGAGCAGTTCGTGCTGCAGCGGGTCGCTGCTCCAGAGCAGTGCACCGAAACGTCGCGGGTCGGTGTAGCGCAGCGCCAGCCCGGACTCCAGCTCGATGTCCACATGCTCGTGCTTGGCCGCCGGCAGGCCACACTCGACCAGGCGCAGGCTGCCGGACATGCCCAGGTGGCTGATCAGGCTGCCGCTCTCGGCCTTGATCAGCAGGTACTTGGCGCGGCGCTCGACGCACTCGATGCGCTGGCCGGACAGGCGCACATCCAGGTCCTCCGGAATCGGCCAGCGCAAGCGCCGCTCGCGCACGATGACCCGACTGACCCGCTGGCCCTCGAGGTAGGGTGCGATGCCGCGGCGGGTGGTTTCGACTTCTGGCAATTCGGGCATGGGCTATCGATCGGAACAATGACAGGAAATACGCAGGTTCAGCTTAACAGGGCGGCCCAGTGCCGCCCCAGCCGGGGCGTCAGACGGTACCCAGCTCGCGGATGCTCTCGCGCAGGTTCTCGAAGTCGTACTCGGACAGGCCGACATACTCCAGCACCAGCTGCTCGATGCTCTGCCACTCGTGGTCCTCGGCCTGGTTGCCGAGGACTTGGTGGGTCTGGCAGATATGCTCGGCCATCTTCAGGATCGCCAGCAGGGTCTTGAGCTGGGCATCGCGACCGGAGTCATCGCTGAAGATCGACAGGGCGTTGTGGTGACTGGCGATCGCCTCGCACAGGTGCAGCGGCAGGTTCCAGGACTTGGCGGTGAAGTAGCCGACCACCGCATGGTTGGTGTTGAGCAGGCGGTTCTCGGTATCCACCACGCGGCGCTCGCCGCCGGCGCTGTAGTAGGCCTCCTCCAGCACCGTCATGTAGTCGGGGAAGCGCTTGACCATCAACGGGATGCCGCAGTTGTGAAACAGCCCCAGGGTATAGGCCTCGTCGGGCGCCTGGTAGCCGATGCGCTTGGCCAGGGTCAGGCAGGTCATGGCCACATCCTGGGCGGTGTCCCAGAAGCGGTTGAGGGTGACGATCGCCTCGTCGGTCAGCTCGCCCTTGATCGACTGGGCATTGATCAGGTTGATCACCGAGTCGCAGCCAAGCAGGTTGACCGCCTGCTGGATCGAGGCGATGCGATTGGCCAGGCCGAAGAACGGCGAATTGACCAGCTTGAGCAGCGCGCCGGACAGGCCCGGGTCCTGACTGATCAGCCGGGCGATGACACGCAGATCCGGGTGGGGCATGACCTGCTCCATCTGCAGATCGACCATGATTTGCGGCTGCGGCGGCACGCTGATGCCCTGCAGGGCCTTCTGGATCTGTTCTGCGCTGAGTTCGTGGGCCATGCTGGGCAACTACTGGAGTGTGAGGAAGGGCACAGTCTAGCGATTGTCGCGGGCGCTGTGCAGCCGTCCCCGGCAAGCAGCGTTGCACCTGCCGCCTGGGTTATAATCCCGCTCTTTTTTCCGGAGAGCGCCCCATGTCCCTGCCCAGCCTGCGCCTGAAAGCCAACGCCGACCGACGCCTGCGCGCCGGCCACCTGTGGGTGTACAGCAACGAGATCGACGTCGCCGCCACCCCGCTGCACGGCTTCGCCCCTGGCGCCCAGGCCGTACTCGAAGCCGCCGGCGGCAAGCCCCTGGGCATCGTCGCCTTGAGCCCGAACAACCTGATCTGCGCGCGCCTGCTGTCGCGCGACCTCAAGCACCCGCTGGACAAGTCCTTGCTGGTGCACCGCCTGAACGTCTGCCTGTCGTTGCGCGAGCGCCTGTTCGAGCAACCCTGCTACCGCCTGGTCTACGGCGACTCCGACCTGCTGCCCGGCCTGGTGGTCGACCGCTTCTTCGACATTCTGGTGGTGCAGCTGGCCTCGGCGACCATGGAGCAGCACAAGGACGAGGTGCTCGCCGCCCTGATCCAGGTGTGCAAGCCCAGCGGCATCCTGCTCAAGAACGACTCCGCGGCACGCGACGCCGAAGGCCTGGAGCGCTACGTCGAGACAGCCTTCGGCGTGGTCCCGGAGTGGGTCGCCCTGGAGGAGAACGGGGTCAAGTTCGAGGCGCCGGTGATCGAAGGGCAGAAGACCGGCTGGTTCTACGACCACCGCATGAACCGCGCGCGCCTGGCGCCCTACGTCCAGGGCAAGCGTGTGCTCGACCTGTTCAGCTACATCGGCGGCTGGGGCGTGCAGGCCGCCGCCTTCGGCGCCAGCGAAGTGTTCTGCGTGGACTCCTCCGGCTTCGCCCTCGATGGCGTCGAGCGCAACGCCACGCTCAACGGCCTAGCCGAACGGGTCACCTGCGTGGAAGGCGACGTGTTCGCCGCCCTCAAGGAGCTCAAGGCCGCCGAGGAGCGCTTCGACGTGGTGATCGCCGACCCGCCCGCCTTTATCAAACGCAAGAAGGACCTGAAGAACGGCGAGGCGGCCTACCGCCGCCTCAACGAACAGGCCATGCGCCTGCTCGGCAAGGACGGCATCCTGGTCAGCGCCTCCTGCTCCATGCACCTGCCCGAGGACGACCTGCAGAACATCCTGCTGACCAGCGCCCGCCACCTGGACCGCAACATCCAGCTGCTCGAACGCGGCGCCCAGGGCCCGGACCACCCGGTGCACCCGGCCATCGCCGAGACCCGCTACATCAAGAGCCTGACCTGCCGCCTGCTGCCCAACAGCTGATCGTCCGCCCGGCCGGAATCGTCCGCATTCGCGGACGATTCCGGCCGGCGCAGCCTGCCCTTCGACATTCACTTACGCTGCCGAATTTCGCTCGGCAACCGCGCCGCCCTTCTCCTTTCGCGTGTCGTCCGATGCCCAACCGAGCGCGCCCTGTTACCGCATTGCACATCCCCCTCGCACAAAACAGAAGCTGAACTACGCTTAGCTGCAGCGGTAGCGCTGCCACCAATTGTGCTCTTTGGCTGGCCTGCTTATTGCTTTTGGTTATGGATATAACGGCCGTTCGTAACACTTACGAACGTAAAGGTCGACTCAAGCAGTCAGGCGAAGGCCACGAGCCGGGTGCCTGTTTTGATCGGAGGCTGGGGAGGGATATGGCGGATCAGGCTGGGCAAAAAGCGTTCCTGCAATTCACCAATGTTAAGAAGACCTACGACCACAAGACCCTGGTGGTCAAAGACTTCAACCTGGACGTGGCCAAGGGCGAGTTCATCACCCTGCTTGGCCCCTCCGGCTCGGGCAAGACCACCTGCCTGATGATGCTCGCCGGCTTCGAAGACGTGACCAGCGGCGAGATCCTCATCAACGGCCGCTCGGTCACCAGCATCGCACCCTATCAGCGCAACATCGGCATGGTGTTCCAGCAGTACGCACTGTTCCCGCACATGACCCTGCGCGAAAACCTCGCCTACCCGCTGAAGATCCGCAAACGGCCCAAGGAGGAGATCCGCGCCAAGGTCGACGAATACCTGGCCCTGGTCGAACTGCAGGACTTCGGCGGGCGCTACCCCGGCCAGTTGTCCGGCGGCCAGCGCCAGCGCGTGGCCCTGGCCCGGGCGCTGATCTTCGCCCCGGACATCGTGCTGATGGACGAACCCCTCGGCGCCCTGGACAAGAAACTGCGCGAGCAGATGCAGTTCGAGATCAAGCGCCTGCACGAGCAACTCGGCTTCACGGTGATCTACGTCACCCACGACCAGACCGAAGCCCTGACCATGAGCGACCGCATCGCCGTGTTCAATAACGGCATCGTTCAACAGTGCGCCGCCCCCGACGTGCTCTACGAGCGCCCGGCCAACCTGTTCGTGGCCGACTTCATCGGCGAGAGCAACAAGCTCAAGGGCACCATCGAAGCGGTCGGCGACGAGACCGTCAGCGTGCGCCTGGAAGACGGCGCCCAGGTCAGCACCCTGAAGGCCAACTGCACCGAAGTCGGCCTGCCGACCATGGTGTCGGTGCGCCCGGAGAAGCTCACCTTCACCGACCGCCTCGGCAGCGCCGGCAATCAGGTCAAGGCGCGCTTCGTCACCCGCCACTACGTCGGCGAATACATCCGCTACCACTTCGAGACCGCCGACGGCACCGAGCTGGTGGTAAAGAACCTGAACGACAGTTCAGCCCCGCAACTCAGCGCCAAGGACGAGGTCGCCCTGGCCTGGCTGCCACAGGACAGCCAGGCCCTGGACCGCCCCGCCGTTCCGACGGCGTCGTGATAACACAACAACAGGCAATGGAGCACAGCAATGGCTAGATCACTGACTACCAGCTTTTCCGCATTCGCCCTGGCTGCGGCGTTGGGCACGGCGTCCTTCGCCGCCAGCGCCGAAGACAGCCTGACCGTGGTGTCCTGGGGCGGCGCGTATGGCGCGGCGCAGAAAAACCACATGATCGACCCCTTCCAGAAGGACACCGGGATCAAGGTGCTGTTCGAGGACTATTCCGGCGGCGTGGCGGAAATGAAGGCCCAGGTCGAGTCCGGCAACATCCAGTGGGACGTCGTCGACGTCGAGGTGATCGACCTCGAGCGCGCCTGCTCCGAAGGCCTGCTGGAAACCATTCCGCGCGACATCCTGCCGGCCGGCGCCGACGGCACCCCGGCCGAGAAGGACTTCATCCCGGAAGCCCTGGCCAGTGAGTGCGCCATCGGCAACATCGTCTGGTCGGTGGTCTTCGCCTACAACAAGGACACCATCGGCGGCACCCCCGCCGCCTCCATCGAGGACTTCTTCGACACCAAGAAGATTCCCGGCAAGCGCGCCATGCGCAAGCGCCCGCAGGTCAACATGGAATGGGCCCTGCTGGCCGATGGCGTAGCGCCTGAAGAGGTCTACGAGGTGCTGGCCACCCCGGAAGGCCAGCAGCGCGCCCTCGACAAGCTGGCCACCATCAAGAACGACATCGTCTGGTTCGACTCCTGGTCGCAGGCCCCGCAACTGCTCAACGACGGCGGCGCGGTCCTGGTGCAGTCGGCCAACGGGCGCTTCTATGACGCCATCCGCCAGGAAGGCAAGCCCTTCGAGATCGTCTGGGATGGCCACGTCTATGACCTCGACGCCTGGGCGGTGCTCAAGGGCTCGCCGAAGAAGGACCTGGCCTTCAAGTTCATCGCCTACGCGACCCAGTCCAAGCCGCTGGCCGGCATGTCGGACGTGGCCTACGGCCCGACCCGCAAGTCCTCCGCGCCGATGATGGACCCGGCCGCCGCCCCGCACCTGCCGACCGCTCACCTAGATGTCGGCATCCAGGCCGGTTCGGAGTTCTGGGCCGACTACGGCGAATCCCTCGGCGAGAAGTTCAACGAGTGGCTGCTCAAGTAACACTCCCAGCCCCTCATCCCCGCCCTGGGGATGAGGGGCGCCACCGCGTCGTTTAGGAGTCGCCGCTTGTCTTCCCTGACCACCACCGAAGCCGGCCAAGCCGCCAGCGCCCGACGCAAGAAGCGCATCACCGCCTTCCTGTTCGTCGTACCGCTGCTCGCCTTCATCCTGCTGACCTTCGTCGCCCCGATCGGCACCATGCTCTGGCGCAGCGTGCACCACCCGACCGTGGCCGAGCTGATCCCCCAGACCCTGGCCGAACTCGAGCGCTGGGACGGCAAGACCACCCCCGACCCACAGACCTTCGCCGTGTTCGCCACGGAACTGCAGGGCCTGGCCGAACAGCGTCTGTCCGGCAAGCTGGCCGAAGAGTTCAACCGTGCCTATGCCGGCATGTCCAGCGTGGTCAAGTCCACCGCGCGCAAGGTTCGCCGGCTCGATGCCGAGCAACTTCCCAGCCAGGGCGCCGAAACCGTGCTCAAGGCCCATCGCAACTGGCAGAAGCCGGAGCTGTGGTTCGCCATCCAGCGCGCCGGCCAGGCTTACACCTACGACTACTACCTCACCGCCCTGGACCTGGAGCTGCACCCCGAGCACGGCATCCAGATGCGTGAGGACACGCAGATCTATGTCCAGCTGTACACCAAGACCCTGAACATGGCGCTGGTCATCACCCTGCTCTGCGCCCTGCTCGGCTACCCGCTGGCCTACTACCTCGCCGGCCTGCCGGAGAACCGCGCCAACCTGCTGCTGGTGCTGGTCCTGCTGCCCTTCTGGACTTCGTTGCTGGTGCGCACCACGGCCTGGATCGCCCTGCTGCAGACCAACGGGGTGATCAACTCCTTCCTGCTCGGTACCGGCCTGATCGGCGCACCCTTCGAGATGCTCTACACCTCGTTCGCCACCGTGGTGGCGATGACCCACATCCTCCTGCCGTTCATGATCCTGCCGCTGTACAGCGTCATGCGCGGCATCGACCCGAGCTACCTGCGCGCCGCCATGTCGCTGGGCGCCCGACCGATTCCGGCCTTCGCCCGCATCTACTTCCCGATGACCCTGCCGGGGCTCAGCGCCGGGGCGCTGCTGGTGTTCATCATCTCGGTCGGCTACTACATCACCCCGGCGCTGGTCGGCGGTACCGACGGCCAGATGATCAGCAACATCATCGCCTTCCACATGCAGCGCTCGAACAACTGGGAACTGGCCGCCGCGCTCGGCTCGCTGCTGCTGGGCCTGATCCTGGTGCTGTACTGGCTGTACGACCGTTTCGTCGGCGCCAGCAATATCAAGCTGGGCTAGGAGCAGACAACCGATGAGCAAGATTCCCGCCTACTTCGGCTTCTGGCACCGCTTCGGTGCCTGGCTGCTGCAGACCAGCTCCTGGCTGGTGCTGCTGTTCCTGATCCTGCCGATCCTGGTGATAGTGCCGCTGTCGTTCAACGTCGAGCCGTTCTTCAGCTTCACCGAGGGCATGCTGCGCCTGCAGCCCGAGGCCTACTCGCTGCGCTGGTACGAGCAGATCTTCAAGGACCCGAAATGGATCCTGGCGATCCAGAACAGCTTCTTCATCGGCTTCTTCGCCACCCTGATCGCCACCGCCCTGGGCACCTGCGCCGCGGTCGGCCTGTCGCGCGACGACATGCCCCAGCGCCGGCTGATCACCGCCCTGCTGCTGTCGCCGATGATCGTGCCACTGATCATCACCGCCGCCGGCATGTTCTTCTTCTATGCCGACTTGGGCCTGGCCGGCAGCTACCTGGGGGTGATCCTGGCGCACGCGGCGCTGGGCACGCCCTTCGTGATCATCACCGTCACCGCGACCCTGACCGGCTTCGACTACTCCCTGGTGCGCGCGGCGATCAACCTGGGCGCCACCCCGCTGCGGGTGTTCTTCGACATCATCATGCCGCTGATCCGCCCCGGGGTGATCTCCGGCGCGCTGTTCGCCTTCATCACCTCGTTCGACGAGGTGGTGGTGATCCTGTTCATGGCCGGCCCCCAGCAGCGCACCATCCCCCGGCAGATGTTCTCGGGCCTGCGCGAGCAGATCAACCCGAGCATCCTGGCCATCGCCACGCTGCTGATCCTGGTGTCCATCGCCCTGCTGGTGACCATCGAGTTGCTGCGCCGGCGCGCCGAGCGCCTGCGCGGCATCGAGCTGATCGAGTAACCCGACGTCGGACCACGCTTTCACCCGCGCGCCGCCTGGGATTAGAATCCTTCTACCCTGCCCCAACCCAGGCGGACTCCTGAGCCCAGGCCGAGCGAGCGGTGATCCCGCCCAGCCAATCGGCCCCGCCCCCTCGCAGACGCTCACGGGCGTTTGCCAGCGGCGCGCATCGCGCTCAACATACGTATGATCAGCGGGACTCGAACCCGTGACCTGAACAGCCTCCCCAGGATTGACCGCCATGCCCGATTACCGCTCGAAAACCTCCACCCACGGCCGCAACATGGCCGGCGCCCGCGCCCTCTGGCGCGCCACCGGGATGAAGGACGAGGACTTCAAGAAGCCGATCATCGCCGTTGCCAACTCCTTCACCCAGTTCGTGCCCGGCCACGTGCACCTGAAGGACATGGGCCAGCTGGTCGCCCGCGAGATCGAGAAGGCCGGCGGCGTGGCCAAGGAATTCAACACCATCGCCGTCGACGACGGCATCGCCATGGGCCATGACGGCATGCTCTATTCCCTGCCGAGCCGCGAGATCATCGCCGACTCCGTGGAGTACATGGTCAACGCCCACTGCGCCGACGCCATCGTCTGCATCAGCAACTGCGACAAGATCACCCCCGGCATGCTGATGGCCGCCCTGCGCCTGAACATCCCGGTGGTGTTCGTCTCCGGTGGGCCGATGGAAGCCGGTAAGACCAAACTGGCCAGCCACGGCCTGGACCTGGTCGACGCCATGGTGGTGGCGGCAGACGACACCGCCAGCGACGAGAAGGTCGCCGAGTACGAGCGCAGCGCCTGCCCGACCTGCGGCAGCTGCTCCGGCATGTTCACCGCCAACTCGATGAACTGCCTGACCGAGGCCCTGGGCCTGTCCCTGCCGGGCAACGGCTCGACCCTGGCCACCCACAGCGACCGCGAGCAGCTGTTCCTGCGCGCCGGCCGCCTGGTGGTCGAACTGTGCCAGCGCTACTACGGCGAAGGCGACGAAGGCGTGTTGCCGCGCAATATCGCCAACTTCAAGGCCTTCGAGAACGCCATGATGCTGGACATCGCCATGGGCGGTTCGACCAACACCATCCTCCACCTGCTGGCCGCGGCCCAGGAAGGCGAGGTGGACTTCGACCTGAAGGACATCGACCGCCTGTCGCGCCAGGTGCCGCAGCTGTGCAAGGTGGCGCCGAACATCCAGAAGTACCATATGGAAGACGTCCATCGCGCCGGCGGCGTCTTCGGCATCCTCGGCGAACTGGCCCGCGGCGGCCTGCTGCACACCGACGTGGCCACCGTGCACAGCCCGAGCATGGCCGACGCCATCGCCGAGTGGGACATCACCCAGACCCAGGACGAGGCCGTGCACACCTTCTTCAAGGCGGGCCCGGCCGGCATCCCGACCCAGACCGCGTTCAGCCAGAGCACCCGCTGGGACAGTCTGGATGACGACCGCGAGAACGGCTGCATCCGCAGCGTCGAGCACGCCTATTCCCAGGAAGGCGGCCTGGCCGTGCTCTACGGCAACATCGCGCTGGACGGCTGCGTGGTGAAGACCGCCGGGGTCGACGAGTCGATCCTCGAGTTCGAGGGCACGGCGAAGATCTACGAGAGCCAGGACAGTGCCGTACGCGGCATCCTCGCCGACGAGGTCAAGGCCGGCGACATCGTGATCATCCGCTACGAAGGGCCGAAAGGCGGCCCGGGCATGCAGGAGATGCTCTACCCCACCAGCTACCTGAAGTCCAAGGGCCTGGGCAAGGCCTGCGCCCTGCTCACCGACGGCCGCTTCTCCGGCGGCACCTCGGGCCTGTCCATCGGCCATGCCTCGCCGGAGGCCGCCGCCGGCGGCGCCATCGGCCTGGTGCAGGAAGGCGACAAGGTGAAGATCGACATCCACAACCGCAGCATCAACCTGCTGGTCAGCGATGAAGAGCTGTCCCACCGCCGCCACGCCCAGGACAAGAAGGGCTGGAAGCCGGTCGAGGCCCGCCCGCGCAAGGTCACCACCGCGCTCAAGGCCTACGCCCTGCTCGCCACCAGCGCCGACAAGGGCGCGGTTCGCGACAAGAGCCTGCTCGACGGCTGAATGCCGAGTCCATGAAAAAGCCCGGCCAATGGCCGGGCTTTTTTCTGCCTAGGCGCGAAGTCTAGCGCCTGCTCCAGGTCTCGAAGGCGTGGGCCGGCGCGGCGTCCTGCGCCACCTGTTCGCTGCTCGAATCCAGCTGCCAGTCGCGCTCGCTGAACTCGGGGAAGAACGCGTCGCCCTCGGGGCTGAGGCGCACGCGGGTCAGATACAGGCGATCGGCGCGTTCCAGGCCCTGGGCATAGAGCTGCGCGCCGCCGATCAGCATCAGCTCCTCGGCGCCGGTTTCGCGGGCCCAAGCCTCGGCCCGCTGCAACGCCCCATCGAGGCAGGCGAACACCTCGGCCCCCTCCAGCTGCAACCCCGGCTGGCGGCTGACCACCAAGTTGAGGCGGCCCGGCAGCGGCCGGCCGAGGGAGTCCCAGGTCTTGCGACCCATGATGATCGGCTTGCCCAGGGTCAGCGCCTTGAAGTGCTTGAGGTCGGCCGGCAGGTGCCAGGGCAGTTGGTTGTCGCGGCCGATCACCCGGTTATCGGCGAGGGCAGCGATCAGACAGAGAGGCAGGGAGGTTTTCATGACCGCGAGGATACCCACTCGGCGCCGATGATTGAAGCCTCGGCGCCGTACACCGCCGTCAGGGCTTCTTGCACACCACCCGGTTGCGCCCCTGTTCCTTGGCCAGGTACAGGGCCACGTCGGCCACGCGCAGGGCGTCCTCCAGGCTCTGGTGCGGCTGCGGGGTCAGGTAGGCCAGGCCGATGCTCAGGGTGACCACGGCGGCCGCATCCGACTGCACATGGGGCAGGCCCAGGGCCTCGATGGCGCTGCGGATCTTCTCCAGAATCAGCAGCATCTGCTCTTCACCCAGGTCGT
This sequence comes from Pseudomonas sp. LPB0260, assembly GCF_013388395.1. Taxonomy (NCBI): domain Bacteria; kingdom Pseudomonadati; phylum Pseudomonadota; class Gammaproteobacteria; order Pseudomonadales; family Pseudomonadaceae; genus Pseudomonas; species Pseudomonas sp. LPB0260. The sequence continues at coordinate 4,271,341 of NZ_CP058247.1, forward strand.
ACCAGCAGCCGACGAACTCTTCGCCACCATAGCGGGCCGTGCAGTCCAGCGGACGCCTGACGTGCTCACCTATCACCCTGGCGACCTGGCGCAGCGCCTCGTCACCGGCGGCGTGCCCGTAGTGGTCGTTGTAGCGCTTGAAGAAGTCCACATCCATCATTACCAGCCCCAAGGCGCGCCCCTCGCGCTGGGCCTGCCGCCAGCTGCGCTCGGCCCGCTCGGTGAAGGCGCGGCGATTGAGCAGACCGGTGAGGAAGTCCTTGTCCGCCAGATCCTGGAGCAGACCGTGGGCGAGGAAGTTCAGCCGTGTGGCGTACTCCTGGAAGTAACAGCCGACCGAACCGATGACATTGGCCAACCCGAGAAACAGGGCGTTGCTGACCAGCGTTTCACCCGCCGAGCCGATGATCAACTCCGCCGCCAGGTAGGCAATAAAGGTCAGCCAGCCGCACAGCGCCGCGGTGGCGAAACGCAGACCGGCGAGGAAGTAGAAGAACACCGTGACCAGGATGATGCCCTCATAGGGCAGGGGAAAGGCATGGTAGCGGGCAATGCCGATGATGCCCGCCACCGCCAGCCCGCACAGCAGGGCCACCGCGCCGCCGATCAACTGCAGGTAGTCGCGCAGCGCCCGCCGATAGGTCGCCAGCCAGGCGAGCAGCAGCGCCGGCTGGATCACCCCCAGGCGCAGGCTGAGGATCTGCCCGCGCAGCGGCTCCGGCAGGTTGAAGATATCCAGCACGACAAACAGCAGAGCCAGCAACATGGCCACCAGCAGCGCCCAGCGCATGCGCCGCAGGAACAGGTCGGCGTGATAACGGCGGAACGCCGGCTCCAGCTCGCCCTCGAAACCCAGGGTATTGAAGCCCTGATGATGCTGGCGCAGATAGGGGGAATCCTGATTGACCCAATCCAGGTGCGGTAACTTCACGACGGCACTCGCATTAGCGTTGTAAGGTTGGACAGTCGGCAGCGGGCGGCCCGCCGCCGGGCCGAGCGGTCTGGCCGGCGGAGTATAGCGGCGTGACTGTGCCATGGCTGTGACTGTGCGGTTATGCTCTGTTTTCCACCTGCCACTGGAACGTCGCGTGAGCCCAACCGAGAAGCCCAGCCTCGATCTTCTGCAACGCCTGTGGCTGAGCGAGGCGATTCGCCTGCGCGAGGAGCAGGCCGGCCCGCTGGAGGATGGCGAAGCCAACCGCCGGGCCCGCGCCACGGGGGGCAACCTGGCCGCACGCATCCAGGCCCGCGCCCTGCTGCTCGCCGAACGCGACGGCCTGCTGCTGGCGCTGCGCCATTGGCTGCAGGGGGCCCGCCTCGCCCTGGCCGCCCTGCTGCTGCTGGCCCTGCTCAGTGGCGCCGGACTGGCCCTGGCCGCCCTGGGCGATGGCCAGCGCCCGGTTAACGTGTTCTGGGCCCTGGGCAGCCTGCTGGGCCTCGACTTGCTGCTGTTGCTCGGCTGGTTTCTCGGCCTGCTGCTGGCCGGCGACAACGCCAGTGCCCTCGGCCGCCTGTGGCTGTGGCTCAGCGACAAGCTCGCCCGCGACGCCCGCGCCGCGCAACTGGCCCCGGCCCTGCTCCTGCTGCTGCAGCGCGCACGCCTGGGCCGCTGGGGACTCGGCGTGCTGGTGCACGGCCTGTGGCTGCTGGCCTTGCTCGCCGCCCTGCTGAGTCTGCTGGCCCTGCTCGCCACCCGCCGCTACGGCTTCGTCTGGGAAAGCACGATTCTCGGCGGCGACACCTTCATCGCCCTGACCCAGGCCCTGGGCGCTCTGCCGGGGCTGCTCGGCTTCGCCCTGCCGGACGCCGAGCTGATCCGCGCCAGCGGCGCCGGCGCGCTGACCAGCGAGGCGGCGCGCCACGGCTGGGCGGCCTGGCTGCTCGGCGTGCTGCTGGTCTACGGCCTGCTGCCGCGCCTGCTGCTGATGCTGCTGTGCCTGTGGCGCTGGCGCCGCGGCAGTGCGCGCCTGACCCTGGACACCGGGCTGCCCGGCTACGACCTGCTGCGCGAGCGCCTGCTGCCGGGCAGCGAGCGCCTCGGCGTGTGCGACGCGGCGCCCGCGTCCACAGCCCGAGCGCCGGCAGCGGCGGGCCCGCAGGGCAGCGACGGGGCATTGCTGGTAGCCGTCGAGCTGGACGAGCGCCGTCCCTGGCCGCCGAGCCTGCCTGCCGGCGTCGGCGACGCCGGGGTGATCGACAGCCGCGAACAGCGCCAGCGCCTGCTCGAACAGCTCAGCCGCTTTCCGCCTGCGCGCCTGCTGGTGGCCTGCGACCCACGCCGCTCGCCGGACCGCGGCAGCCTGGCGCTGCTTGGCGAGCTGGCGCGCAGCGCCGGCGCCACGCGCATCTGGCTGCTGCCGGCGCCGCCCGGGGAAGCCCTGGACGCCGCGCGTCTGGCCGACTGGCACGACGCCCTGGCGCAGCTGCAATTGCCCCACGGCGACGCGGCGCCCCTGACCTGGCTGGAGACGGGCCATGACTAGCCCCCTGAGACTGGCCGTGGTCGGCCACACCAATGTCGGCAAGACCTCGCTGCTGCGCACCCTGACCCGCGACGTCGGTTTCGGCGAGGTGTCGCCCAGGGCCAGCACCACCCGTCACGTCGAGGGCGCACGGCTGTCGGTGGACGGCGAGGCGTTGCTGGAGCTGTACGACACCCCCGGCCTGGAGGACGCCATCGCCCTGCTCGACTACCTGGAGCGCCAGGACCGACCCGGCGAACGCCTCGACGGCCCGGCGCGCCTGGCGCGTTTCCTCGACGGCAGCGAAGCGCGCCAGCGTTTCGAGCAGGAGGCCAAGGTGCTGCGCCAGTTGCTGGCTTCCGACGCCGGACTCTACGTGATCGACGCCCGCGAGCCGGTGCTGGCCAAGTACCGCGACGAACTGGCGGTGCTGAGCATGACCGGCCGCCCGCTGCTGCCGGTGCTCAACTTCGTCGCCGGCGGCGCGCATCGCGAAGCGGACTGGGCCACGGTCCTGGCCCGCCTGGGCCTGCATGCCCGGGTCGCCTTCGACACGGTGGCGCCACCCGAAGACGGCGAGCGGCGCCTGTACCAGAGCCTGGCGCTGCTGCTGGACCAGGCCCAGGCGCCACTGCAGCGGCTGATCGACGATCACCAGGCGCAACGCGCGAGCCGCCGACACGCCGGCGCCCGGCTGATCGCCGAACTGCTGATCGACTGCGCCGCCTGCCGCCGCAGCGTCGCCGCGCAGGCCGAGCCGGAGCGCCAGGCGATCGAACAGCTACGCGAGGCCATCCGTGAGCGCGAACAGCGCTGCGTCGAGGCCCTGCTGCGGCTCTACGCCTTCCGCCCGGAAGATGCCCGGGCCGGCGAGCTGCCGCTGCTCGACGGCCGCTGGGGCGATGACTTGTTCAACCCGGAAACCCTGCGGCAGCTCGGTCTCAAGGTCGGCGGCGGCATGGCCGCCGGCGCGGCAACCGGCGCCGGCATCGACCTGCTGGTGGGCGGCATCACCCTCGGCGCCGCCGCGCTGCTCGGCGCCCTGGCCGGCGGCGGGCTGCAGACCGCGCGCAACTACGGCACCCGTCTGCTCGGCAAGCTTCGCGGCGAACATGAACTGACGGTGGACGACGCGGTGCTGCGCCTGCTGGCCCTGCGTCAGCGCCAGCTACTGGACGCCCTGGCGGCCCGCGGCCACGCGGCCACCACGACCCTGCGCCTGGAGACTCCGGCCGACGCGGATTGGCGCGACGAGCCGCTGCCAGAGCCGCTGCGCAGAGCCCGCGCCCACCCGCAGTGGTCGAGCCTGGCGCCGGGCCGCTGGCGCGACTCCGACGAGCGGCGCGAAGCGGTCGAACAGCTCGGACACCAGCTGCTCACCGGCGCTGCCCAGTCTCAGGGGCGGCCCAGGTAGAGTTCCTTGAGCTTGCGCCAGTCATCGCTGCCGGTGACCCGCAGGATCGCCTGGCTGAGCTGCTCGCGGTAGGGGCTGCCGCTGGCCAGGGCGAAGGCGTAGGACTGGTTCTCGAAAGTACCGGGCAGCACCCGCAGGCCGCCCTGGCCCAGTTCGCCATTGCGGTACTGCAGGATCGGCAGGTCATAGACCACCGCATCGGCCTCGCCCTGCTGCACCGCACGCATGGCGCTCAGCAGGTTCGGGTAGTCGCTGTGGCGGATGCGCTGGTTTTCCAGGTAGCGCGCGCTGACCGTCTTGTCGATGGTGGCGACATGGGCCCGGCGCAGGTCATCGGTGCCCTGGATGCCGCCCTGCAGGTTGCCCACCGTCAGGGTGCTGGTCACCGCCGCGGTGAAGGTCGACACCATGATCAGGCCGGCGAACATCCACACCAGGCCGATCAGGCGCCCGCCGAGGGTCACCGGGGCCTTGTCGCCATAGCCAACCGTGGTCATGGTCACCGCCGCCCACCAGAAGCTGGAGCCCAGGCCCTGGGCCGGGCTGCCGCCGAACTGCTCCTGGTTGCGCCGCCGCTCGAACAGCCAGACCAAGGCGCCGACCAGCAGCAACAGGGCCGCCAGCCCCAGCACCAGGCTGAGGAACTGCCAGGACAGCAGCGCCCTCAGGGCATGCCAGCCACCACCCTCGCCCTCGCGCGGCACCGCGATGGCCAGGCCGGTCTGGTAGAAGGGGTGGGTGAAGTCGAAGCGCGCCTCGCGCTCGGCGGTCATGGTCAGGGCGCCGACCACCACGTCGAGCCTGTCGGCCTCGAGGCTCGGCAGCAGCTCCTGGAACGCCATCGGCTGCAACTCGAAGCGATAGCCGGCCTGGGCGGCGATTTCCTGCCAGAGGTCGATGCTGATGCCGCGCCACTCGCCGTTCTCCTCCTGGATGACGAAGGGCGGCACTTCGCTGATACCCACGCGCAGCAGCGGCCCGGACGGCTCGGCCGCCCAGCTCGGCAGGGCCAGCCAGAACAGCAGTAAGGCGCTCAGAATCCTCGACATAAACAGCTTCCTCCCCAACCCACAAAGCCGTCAGGGTAACAAATGCGCCGCCCCTGCCCACCCGCGATGGGGCGAACCGCCACCACCAGGTGATAACGCCCAGCCCCGCCCCACCGGCCGAAGGCCCGCGGCAGGGCGCCCAGCATCAGGCCTGCGGCGCCCCGCCGGTCATACCGCGACCGGCGCCTTGATATGCGGATGGGACTGGTAGCCGACCAGCTCGAAGTCCTCGTAGCGGAAGGCGAACAGGTCCTTCACCGCCGGATTGAGCTTCATCGTCGGCAGCGGCAGCGGCTCGCGGGTCAGCTGCAGGTCGGCCTGCTCGAGATGGTTGGCGTACAGGTGGCAGTCGCCGCCGGTCCAGACGAACTCGCCCGGCTGCAGGTCGCAGACCTGGGCGACCATCATCGTCAGCAGGGCGTAGCTGGCGATGTTGAAGGGCACGCCGAGGAAGATGTCCGCCGAGCGCTGGTACAGCTGGCAGCTCAGCCGGCCCTCGGCGACGTAGAACTGGAACAGCGCGTGGCACGGCGGCAGGGCCATCTGCTCGACCAGCGCCGGGTTCCAGGCGGAGACGATCAGCCGCCGCGAATCCGGGTTTTTCTTGATCATCTCGATCAGCTGGCTGATCTGGTCGATCGACTCGCCGTTCGGCGCCGGCCAGTTGCGCCACTGGTAGCCGTACACCGGACCGAGGTCGCCGTTCTCGTCGGCCCACTCGTCCCAGATGCTGACGCCATGGTCCTTCAGGTACTTGATGTTGGTGTCGCCCTTCAGGAACCACAGCAGCTCGTGGATGATGGATTTGACGTGGCACTTCTTGGTGGTGACCAGGGGAAAACCCTCGGCCAGGTCGAAACGCATCTGCTGGGCGAACAGGCTGTAGGTGCCGGTACCGGTGCGGTCGCTCTTGAAGGTGCCGGTCTCGCGCACCAGGCGCATCAGGTCGAGGTACTGTTTCATCGGGTGGCTCCCTGACGGTGGTAGGCGAAGGCGATCAGGCCGAGGCCGCCGAGGATCATCGGCAGGCTCAGCACCTGGCCCATGGTCAGCCAGCCCCAGGCCAGGTAGCCGAGCTGGGCGTCCGGCACCCGGACGAACTCGACGATGAAGCGGAAGATGCCGTAGCACAGGGCGAACATGCCCGAGACCGCCATGGTGGGCCGAGGCTTGCGCGAGTAGAACCAGAGGATGGTGAACAGCGCCACGCCCTCCAGGGCGAACTGGTACAGCTGCGAGGGATGGCGAGCCAGCTGCTGCGGGTCGGTGGGGAAGACCATGGCCCAGGGCAGGTCGGTGGCCTTGCCCCACAGTTCGGCGTTGATGAAGTTGCCAATCCTGCCGGCACCCAAGCCGATCGGCACCAGCGGTGCGATAAAGTCCATCAGCTGGAAGAAGCCCTTGTCGTTGCGGCTGCCGAACCACCAGGTGGCCAGCAGCACGCCGATAAAGCCGCCGTGGAACGACATGCCGCCCTTCCACACCTGGAGGATCAGGCTCGGTTGCTCGAGGTAGGCGGCCAGGTCGTAGAACAGCACATAGCCCAGACGCCCCCCGAGGATCACCCCCATGGCCACCCAGAACACCAGGTCGGAAAGCTTCTCCTTGTTCCAGCGCGGCTCGAAGGCATGCAGCCGGCGCGAAGCCAGCCACCAGGCGCCGCCGATGCCGATCAGGTACATCAGGCCGTACCAATGGATCTTCAGCGGCCCCAGGGCGATGGCCACCGGGTCAATCTGCGGGTAAGGCAGCATGCAACACTCCTCAAATCAGGAAATTCAGGCCCACGCCGAACAGCAGCAGGGCGAACAGACGCTTGAGCACGCGCGGCGACAAGCGATGCGCCAGGCGCGCACCGAAGCGCGCGAAAAACATGCTGGTACCGGCCACCCCGGCCAGCGCCGGCAAGTACACATAGCCCAGGCTCCAGGCCGGCAGCCCGGCATTGTCCCGGCCCAGCCACATGAAACTCAGCGCCCCGACCGCGGCGATCGGCAGACCGCAGGCCGCCGAGGTCGCCACCGCCTGCTGCATCGACAGACTGCGCCAGACCAGAAAGGGCACGCTGAGCGAGCCGCCGCCGATGCCGAAGATCGCCGAGGCCCAGCCGATCAGGCCGCCGGCAGCGCCCAGGCCGACCTTGCCCGGCACCGTGCTGCTGGCCTTGGGCCGCAGGTCCAGGGCCATCTGGATCGACACGCAGATCGCGAACACGCCGATGATCCGCTGCAGCATCGGTCCCTGGATAGACGCGGCGGTCAGCGAGCCCAGGCCGGCGCCGAGGACGATGCCAAGGGTCATCCAGGCGAACACCGGCCAGCGCACCGCGCCCTTGCGATGGTGTTCGACGACCGAGTTGACCGAGGTGAAGACGATGGTCGCCAGGGAGGTGCCGACCGCCAGGTGGGTCAGCACCAGCGGATCGAACCCTTGGGCGCTGAAACTCAGCACCAGCACCGGCACGATGATCATCCCGCCGCCGACCCCGAACAGGCCCGCCAGTACCCCCGCTGCCGCGCCCAGCAGCAAATACAGCAACAGCTCCATCGACGCCCCCGAAAACAAAGCGGCATGGTAACGGAAGCGGGCATCCGCACTCCACCGCCGCAGACCGCAGCAGGCCCCTTGTCGCCCTGCCCGGTCCGCCAGGTCGCGCCTGCGGCCATGAGGGGGTAGCCGTTCGACCTCGCAAATTGGCCCGTTCCCCCTTTCCCTTGCCGGCTGTCAGCCCTAAGCTGTCGGGCAAATGTTGGGCGCTTCAGGAGCGAACTGTCACAACAAGAAAACGCATCTGCTGGAACTGGACTCTGGCCCGCCTGGGCCGCAGTGAGGTCACGGTCGGCTACCGAGACACACCTTCAGAGTCCCGTCACTCAAGGAGTTTCTATGTGCCTGATCGTATTCGCTTGGCGCCCCTCGCACCCCTTGCCACTGGTGCTGGCCGCCAACCGCGACGAATTCTATGACCGGCCGAGCCAGCCACTGGCGCCCTGGGAGGACGCCCCGGGCATTTACGGCGGACGGGACCTGCAAGCCGGCGGTACCTGGCTGGCGGTAGGCCCCCAGGGCCGCTACGCCGCCCTGACCAATATTCGCGACCCGCGGCAGCCGCCTTTCGGCCGCTCGCGCGGCGAGCTACCGGTGCAGTTTCTGCGCAGTGAGCTTGGCCCCGAGGCGTTCCTGGGCGAACTGGCCGAGCGCGCCGAGGACTATTCGGCGTTCAACCTGCTGGTCGGCGACGCCCGGCAGCTGTGGCTGCTGAACTCCCGCGAAGGCACCCCGCAGCAGCTTTGCGAAGGCATCTATGGCCTGTCCAACGCCGCCCTGGACACGCCCTGGCCAAAGGTCGAGAAGGGCAAGGCACTGCTCAGCGAGTGCCTGATCGAACCCCAGCCGCCTTCACTCCTGGACCTGTTGCACGACCCCCAGCAACCCCCGGACTCCGCGCTGCCCGACACCGGCGTCGGCCTGAATACCGAGCGCCTGCTCTCGGGCATCTTCATCGCCACGCGCAGCTACGGCACCCTCGCCAGCACGGCGCTGCTGGTGCGCGCCGACGGTTCACGGCAACTGGTCGAGCGGCGCTATGGCCCCTATGGCAAGCCGCTGGGCGAGATCGAGTTCGAATGCTGAGGAGGTCCGGCGGGGCGGACGCCGGGCACGCTGTCAGGCCTGGATATCCGACGCCGGATTGATCATGCGGCCCAGGCCCAGATTTCGCAGGGCCAGCTGCAGGGTGCTGTGGATCAGGTGCGGGTTGTCGATGCTCATCACCTGGGCCAGCAGTTCCTTGGCCTTGCCCAGGCTGATCTGGCGCAGCAGCCACTTGACCTTGGGCAGGTTGGTGGCGTTCATCGACAGGCTGTCGAAGCCCATCGCCATCAGCAGCACCGCCGCCGCCGGGTCGCCGGCCATCTCGCCGCAGATGCTCACCGGCTTGCCTTCGGCGTGGGCGTCGCTGATCACCTTGCCCAGCGCCTGCAGCACGGCCGGGTGGAAGAAATCGTAGAGGTCGGCGACCCGCGGGTTGTTGCGATCCACCGCCAGCAGGTATTGGGTCAGGTCGTTGGAGCCGACCGAGAGGAAGTCCACCTGGCGCGCCAGCTCGCGGGTCTGGTAGACCGCCGCGGGAATCTCGATCATCACCCCGACCGGCGGCAGCGGCACGTCGGTGCCCTCGTCGCGCACCTCGCCCCAGGCGCGGTGGATCAGGTGCAGGGCCTCCTCCAGCTCCTGGATGCCGGAGATCATCGGCAGCAGGATGCGCAGGTTGTTCAGGCCCTCGCTGGCCTTGAGCATGGCACGGGTCTGCACCAGGAAGATTTCCGGGTGGTCGAGGGTCACGCGGATACCGCGCCAGCCGAGAAAGGGGTTTTCTTCCTTGATCGGGAAATAGCTCAGTGCCTTGTCGCCACCGATGTCCAGGCTGCGCATGGTCACCGGCAGCGGATGGAAGGCGGCCAGCTGCTCGCGGTAGATGGCCAGCTGTTCCTTCTCGCTGGGAAAGCGCTCCTTGATCATGAACGGCACTTCGGTGCGGTACAGGCCGACACCCTCGGCGCCGCGCTCCTGGGCCCGCTTGACGTCGGCGAGCAGGCCGGTATTGACCCACAGCGGCATGCGGTGGCCGTCCAGGGTCTCGCAGGGCAAGGCGCGCAGGGCATCGAGGCCCTGGGTCAGCTGGCGTTCTTCCTCGACCACATCGGCGTACTGCTTGCGCAGCAGCTCGCTGGGGTTGGTGAACACCTCGCCGTGGTAACCATCGACGATCAGCTGGATGCCGTCGATCTTCGAATAGGGCAGGTCGACCGCGCCCATCACCGTGGGGATGCCCATGGCGCGGGCGAAGATCGCCACATGGGAGTTGCCCGAGCCGAGCACCGAGACAAGGCCGACCAGCTTGCCCTCGGGCACCTCGCCGAGCATGGTTGGCGACAGCTCCTCGCTGACCAGGATGCAGTTGTCCGGGTATTCCAGAGTCTGCTGGCGCGCCTGCTGCAGGTAGGCGAGCAAGCGGCGGCCGAGGTCCTTGACGTCGGAGGCGCGCTCGCGCAGGTAGGCGTCGTCCATCAGCTCGAAGCGGTTGACGTGCTCGCCGACCACCTGGCGCAAGGCGCCCTGGGCCCACTGGCCGGTGCGGATGACGTTGACCACCTCGTTACCCAGGGCGGCGTCTTCGAGCATCATCAGATACACGTCGAACAGCGCGCGCTCTTCCGGGCGCAGCTGGCTGGCCATCTTGCTCGAGAGGTTGCGCATGTCCGCGCGCACCCCTTCCAGGGCGGTATTGAACAGCGCCAGTTCGGCGTCTATGTCATCGATGGCCTTGTCCGGCACCACCTCCAGGTCAGCCGGCGGCAGCACCACCACCGCGGTGCCGACCGCGGCGCCGGGCGACCCGGGCACGCCGATGAACTTGGCTTCCTGGATGCCCTTGCCCTGGCGACCCAGGCCGCGAATCGAGCCGGTCGCCTCGGCGTGGGCGATGACCCCGGCGAGCTGCGCGCTCATGGTCACCAGGAAGGCCTCTTCGCCCTCGTCGAACTGGCGACGCTCCTTCTGCTGGATCACCAGCACGCCCATCACCCGCCGGTGGTGGATGATCGGGGCGCCGAGGAAGGAGGCGAAACGCTCCTCGCCGGTCTCGGCGAAGTAGCGGTAGCGCGGATGGGCGGCGGCGTCCTCGAGGTTCAGCGGCTCCTCGCGGGTGCCGACCAGGCCGACCAGGCCCTCGCTGGGCGACATGCTGACCTTGCCGATGGAACGCTTGTTGAGGCCTTCGGTGGCCATCAGGACGAAGCGGTTGGTTTCCGGGTCGAGCAGGTAGACCGAGCAGACCTGGCTGCCCATGGCCTCCCTGACGCGCTGCACGATGATGCCCAACGCCGCCTTGAGGTCCTTGGCGGCATTAACTTCCTGGACGATCTTGCGCAGCGTATTGAGCATGGCTCGGCTCTAGTCAGTGTCAGTCCCGCGCCAACAGGCGCGGAGCGAGTTCCTTGAGGGCGCGACGGTAGACTTCGCGCTTGAATGTGACCACCTGGCCCAATGGATACCAGTAACTGACCCAGCGCCAGCCATCGAACTCCGGCTTGCCGGTCAGGTCCATGCGCACCTTGTTCTCGTCCGACTGCAGGCGCAGCAGGAACCATTTCTGTTTCTGGCCGATACACAGCGGCTGGCTGTGGGTGCGGACCAGACGTTGAGGCAGACGATACCGCAACCAGCCACGGGTGCAGGCGAGAATTTTCACATCCTCCTGCTCCAGGCCGACTTCCTCGTTCAATTCACGAAACAGCGCTTCTTCCGGCGACTCATGGTCGTTGATCCCGCCTTGCGGGAACTGCCAGGCGTCCTGGTTTATCCGACGCGCCCAGAGCACCTGGCCGACATCATTGGTCAAGATGATGCCGACATTAGGGCGAAAACCATCAGGGTCGATCACGGCGCACAACCTCGTAAACGCATGTTTCGGCATTGTTCCACAAAGCCCGCGGCAGCGGCAACGCGGCCGTCCGCTAAGTAGGAATGCCCCGGAAAAGCCGCTATTCTGGCGCCCCTCGGCTTCTGCAATAAAAGGTGATCCGCGTGCGCTTGGCCCTCTTCGACCTCGATAACACCCTGCTCGGCGGCGACAGCGACCACGCCTGGGGCGACTACCTGTGCGAGCGCGGCATCCTCGACGGCGTGGCCTACAAGGCGCGCAACGACGCCTTCTACGAGGATTACCTGGCCGGTCGCCTGGACATTCGCGACTACCTGAACTTCAGCCTGGAGATACTCGGGCGCAGCGAAATGGCCCAGCTCGAACAGTGGCACCGCGAGTTCATGCGCGACTGCATCGAACCGATCATCCTGGCCAAGGGCGAAGCCCTGCTGGAAGAGCACCGCGCCGCCGGCGACAAGCTGCTGATCATCACCGCCACCAACCGCTTCGTCACCGCGCCGATCGCCGCACGCCTGGGCGTCGACACCCTGCTGGCCACCGAATGCGAGATGGCCGACGGCCGCTACACCGGCCGCACCACCGACGTGCCCTGCTTCAAGGAGGGCAAGGTCACCCGCCTCAACCGCTGGCTCGCCGAAACCGGCCTGAGCCTGGACGACAGCTGCTTCTACAGCGACTCGATGAACGACCTGCCGCTGCTCGAGCGGGTGACCCGGCCGGTGGCGGTCGACCCCGATGCCAAGCTGCGCGCCGAAGCGCAGAGCCGCGGCTGGCCGATCATCTCGCTACGCTAGACGTCGCCCCGCGCCAACGAAAACGCCGCCCGGATGGGCGGCGTTCTGGTTTCTCCACGGCCCTCAGGCCGGCTTGGCGCCCATCAGCCCGAGGATCAGCAACAGCACCAGCAGGATCAGCCCGGCATAGCCGGCGGTGAAGCGCATCAACCGCGCAGGCGCCGGCGTCTCGCCCAGGGCCTGCCAGGCAGTCAGACGCCCGCTCAGCAACAGGCCGCCGATCACCAGCAAGGCGAACAGCAGGCTACTGGCCAGCAACCAGGTCTGCCCCAGCGGCCAGCCCGCCAGATCGACCAGCCACCAGCCGCTGACCGGCAGACTCAGGGCCAGCAGGCCGAGCAGCGGCAGGCTGATCGAGCGGGTGCGCGCCAGCTTGCGCTGCAGCACCTGGGCATCGCCGCCGCGCGCCGCCTTCCACAGCATCAGCACGTGGGCCAGCACACCCAGCAGCAGCAGGATGCCAGGCAGGCTGTGGGCCAGTTTCAGCAGTTGATAGTGTTCCATTCAGCCTTCCTGCCGGCGCACCGGCTCATCCGAGAAACAGCTTGTAGGCCGGATTGTCGCTCTCGTCCCAGTAGGGGTAGCCGATCTCGTCCAGCGCCGCCGGCACCAGGTGGCGCTCGGCCTGGGGCACCTGCAGGCCGGCGACCACCCGGCCGTCGGCCGCGCCGTGGTTGCGGTAGTGGAACATCGAGATGTTCCAGCGCCCACCGAGGCGCTGCAGGAAGTTGAACAGCGCCCCCGGCCGCTCGGGAAACTCGAAACGCAGCACCACCTCGTCGCTGACCCGCGCGGCATGGCCGCCGACCATGTGGCGGATGTGCAGCTTGGCCAGTTCGTTGTCGGTCAGGTCGACCACCGGGAAGCCCTGCTCGCGCAGGCTCGCCACCAGCGCCGCGCGCGGGTCGGTCTCCGGGTGGGTCTGCACGCCGACGAAGATGTGCGCCTCCCTGTCGGTGTGGTAGCGGTAGTTGAACTCGGTGATCTGGCGCTTGCCGATCGCCTCGCAGAAGGCCTTGAAGCTGCCCGGCTGCTCGGGAATGGTCACAGCAATGATCGCCTCGCGCTTCTCGCCCAACTCGGCGCGCTCGGCGACGTGCCGCAGGCGGTCGAAGTTGACGTTGGCCCCCGAATCGATGCCCACCAGCACCTGGTCGCGGCAGCCCTCGCGTTCGACATAGCGCTTGATCCCGGCCACGGCCAGGGCGCCGGCCGGCTCGGTGATCGAGCGGGTGTCGTCGTAGATGTCCTTGATCGCCGCGCAGATCTCGTCGGTGCTGACGGTGATCACCTCGTCGACGTGGTCCTTGCAGATGGCGAAGGTGTGCTCGCCGATCTGCGCCACCGCCACGCCGTCGGCGAACAGCCCGACCTGCGGCAGCACCACGCGCTCGCCGGCGGCCATGGCGGCCTGCAGGCAATTGGAGTCGTCCGGCTCGACGCCGATGATCCTGACCTCGGGGCGCAGGTATTTGACGTAGGCGGCGATGCCGGCGATCAGCCCGCCGCCGCCCACCGGGACGAAGATGGCATCCAGCTGGCCCGGGTGCTGGCGGAGGATCTCCATGGCCACCGTGCCCTGGCCGGCGATGGTGTGCGGATCGTCGTAGGGGTGGATATAGATGTAGCCCTTCTCCTCCACCAGCTTGAGCGAATAGGCCAGCGCCTCGGGGAAGCTGTCGCCGTGCAGCACCACCTTGCCGCCACGCGAGCGCACGCCGTTGACCTTGATTTCCGGGGTGGTCTTGGGCATCACGATGGTCGCCTTGACCCCCAGCACCTTGGCCGCCAGGGCTAGGCCCTGGGCGTGGTTGCCGGCCGAGGCGGTGACCACGCCGCGGGCCTGCTCCTCGGCCGACAGCTGGGCCAGCTTGTTGTAGGCGCCGCGAATCTTGAAGGAGAACACCGGCTGCAGGTCTTCGCGCTTGAGCAGAATCTGGTTGCCCAGACGCTCGGAGAGCTGGTTGGCGGCTTGCAGGGGGGTTTCCACCGCGACGTCGTAGACGCGCGAGGTGAGGATCTTCTTGACGTACTGTTCGAGCATGGCGATATCGCAGGCGGTTGCGCTAGGGGACCCCGGAGTCTACCCCAGGCCCGCGCCGAGCGACCATACGAATGGCGGGGTTTTGCCGGCGCAAACGGCTATAATTCGCGCCTCCCGACTTCAATCAGGCGCAGAAACCGCGATGACCCAGGATCAACTGAAACAGGCAGTCGCCCAGGCCGCCGTCGACTTCATCCTCCCCAAGCTCGACGCCAAGAGCGTCGTCGGGGTCGGCACCGGCTCCACCGCCAACTGCTTCATCGACGCCCTGGCCAAGCACCGGATGGAGTTCGATGGCGCCGTGGCCAGCTCGGAAGCCACCGCCGCGCGCCTCAAGGGCCACGGCATCCCGGTGTACGAGCTGAACGCGGTCAGCGACCTGGAGTTCTACGTCGACGGCGCAGACGAGAGCGACGAGCACCTCAACCTGATCAAGGGCGGCGGCGCCGCGCTGACCCGCGAGAAGATCGTCGCGGCGGTGGCCAAGACCTTCATCTGCATCGCCGACGCCAGCAAGCTGGTACCGGTGCTCGGCGCCTTCCCACTGCCGGTGGAGGTGATCCCCATGGCGCGCAGCCACGTCGCCCGCCAACTGGTCAAGCTGGGTGGCGACCCGGTGTACCGCGAAGGGGTGGTGACCGACAACGGCAACCAGATCCTCGACGTGCACAACCTGTCGATCGTCAACCCGAGCGAGCTGGAAGCGCAGATCAACAACATCGTCGGCGTGGTCACCAATGGCCTGTTCGCCGCGCGCCCGGCCGACCTGCTGTTGCTGGGCACTGCCGAAGGGGTCAAGCGCCTCACCCGCTGAACGCTGTCGCCGAGCGCTGACTGAGCGGCGGGCTAGGTTTTCGCCCCACGCTTGAACACGTACAGCAGGTTCGGCTCGCCGACTATGTAGATATTGCCGTCCGCGTCCATGGTCACGCCTTCGGCCTGCTCGATACCCTCGAGCAAGCCGTTGCGCCCGCCGGTCAGGCTGATGAAGCTGACCGGCTCGCCGCCCTCATCCAGCTCCAGCAACAACCGCGATTCGTCGGAGAGCACCAGGGAGTGGCCGGTGCGCGCGTCGTGGGTCAGGGAGGAAATGTCGCGCACGAAGAGGTTGCCCATCGGCAGGGGCTGCAGGGTGCCGGACACGCCGTCCTCGCCGGGAAACGGCAAGCTGAACAGGCCCAGCGGACCGCGCTCCTTGCCGAGCAGCACGCGCTGCTGGCGCGCGTCCCAGGCGATACCCTCGAAGCCCTTGTTGCCGGCGTCGGCGAAACCCAGGTCGAAGGCCGGGTAATCGCGCGCATCGATGCTCTGCGCATCATCGGCCAGATGGAAGCTGGTCAGGGTGCGGCGGCGCTCGTCGATGATCGCCAGGCGCCCGTCCGCCACCAGCTCCACGCCCTCCGGATCGGCGAAGCCCTCGAGACGGATGCGCCGCAACACCTCGCCATCCAGCGACAGCTCGACCAGCTGCGGATGCTTGCCGGTGACGGTGAACAGGGTGTCGCGGCCCGGGTGATAGGTCAGCCCGGAGGTCTCGTCGTCCTCCAGGCCGGCCAGCGGCTTGCCGCGCAGGACCGCCCGGTAGTCGGGCAACCAGATGCTCGCCTGGCGCTCGACCAGGCTGAAGCCCTGCTCCTTGATCCAGAAATAGCCGCGTTTGTGCCATTGCAGGTAGTCGAGCGCCAGCGCCAGCAGCAGGAGCAGCGACAACAGCGCCAGCCGACGCGGGCGCAGCAGGGGGGACGGCAATACAGGCATCGGGCACTGCTCGGGAAAAGAACTCCCGTCAGACTAACGTCCCGGCATTAAGGTTCGATTGCCGCGACGAAAGGCGCCCGGGGGCGCCCCGATAGGGCCAGGCGCCTTACAGCGCGCGACTGTTGAAGCGCGAGTGGCCGACCAGTTCCAGCACCAGTTCGTCACCCTTGTGCAAGGGACCGACACCGACCGGCGTGCCGGTGAGGATGACATCCCCCGGCTGCAGGCTGAAGTGACCGCAGATGTGCTGGATCAGCGGCAGAATGGGGTTGAGCATGTCGCGGCTGTTGCCGTCCTGGCGGACCTCGCCATTGATGCTCAGACGGATGCCGATGTCCTCCAGCGCCTCGATGGCATCACCCGGCACGAACGGCGCCAGCACGCAGGCGCCATCGAAGGACTTGGCGATTTCCCAGGGATAGCCCTTTTCCTTCAGCTGGGCCTGCACTTCGCGCAGGGTCAGGTCCAGGCCCGGGGCAAAACCGGAAATCGCGTCGCGCACCTCTTCCGCATCGGGGCAACGCGACAGCGGCTTGCCGATCAGTACGGCGATCTCCGCCTCGTAATGCACCGCGCCACGGTCCTCGGGAATGCTGAAGCCGTCATCCAGCGGCACCACGCAGCTGCCGGGTTTGATGAACAACAGCGGCTCGGTCGGCACCGGGTTGTTCAGTTCCCGCGCATGCTCGGCGTAGTTGCGGCCGATGCACACCACCTTGCCCATGGGAAAGTGGATATGGGTGCCGTCGACATACTGGTGCTGGTAGCTCATGGGGACTCCTTGCGGCTAATGGTGGAAAACGCTGCGCGGTTTTCCACCCTACAAAGCTGGGTCTGTTCAATGCTCGATCACCCATGCTGGCCTGGCCGACATGGGCTGTCACTGCTACCAAAGGCGCAGGCGCGCCGGTCAGAGCGGGAAGATCTTGCCCGGGTTCATGATGCCGTTCGGGTCGAACACCGCCTTGATCGCCTTCATGTAGCCGATCTCCGCCGCGGAGCGGCTGTAGCCCAGGTAGTCGCGCTTGGTCATGCCGACGCCGTGTTCGGCACTGATCGAGCCGTTGTACTTCTGCACCACCTCGAACACCCACTTGTTCACCGTCGCGCACTTGGCGAAGAACTCGTCCTTGCTCAGCGCGTCCGGCTTGAGGATGTTCAGGTGCAGGTTGCCGTCGCCGATATGGCCGTACCAGAGCACCTCGAAGTCCGGGTAGTTGCTGTTGACCAGGTTGTCGATGTCGGCGAGGAAGGCCGGCACCTTCGACACGGTGACCGAGATGTCGTTCTTGTACGGAGTGAAGTGCGAGATGGTCTCGGAGATGTATTCGCGCAGCTTCCACAGGTTCTGCAGCTGCTGGTCGCTCTGGCTCATCACCCCGTCGAGCACCCAGCCCTGCTCGACGCAGTGCTCGAAGGTGGCCAGGGCCGCCTCGGCCACCTGCTCGGTGGTCGCCTCGAACTCCAGCAGGGCATAGAAAGGCGTGCGGGTCTCGAAGGGGGCCGGCACGTCGCCGCGGTCGAGGATCTTGTCCAGGCAGCGGTCGGAGAAGAACTCGAAGGCGGTCAGGTCGAGCTTGCCCTGGAAGGCATGCAGCACCGGCATGATCGAGTCGAAGTCGGGGGTGCCGAGGACCATCGCGGTGAGGTTCTGCGGCGCACGGTCCAGGCGCATGGTGGCCTCGACGACGAAACCGAGGGTGCCCTCGGCGCCGATGAACAGCTGGCGCAGGTCGTAGCCGGTGGCGTTCTTGATCAGGTCCTTGTTCAGCTCCAGCAGCTCGCCGGTGCCGGTAACGACCTTCAGGCCGGCCACCCAGTTACGGGTCATGCCGTAGCGAATCACCTTGATACCGCCGGCATTGGTGCCGATATTGCCGCCAATCTGGCTGGAACCTGCGGACGCGAAGTCCACCGGGTAGTACAGCCCCTTGTCTTCGGCGAAGTCCTGCAGCTGCTGGGTGATCACCCCCGGCTGGCAGACCACGGTGCGGTCGAATTCGTTGAACTCGACAATCTGGTTCATGTAGTCGAAGGCCACCACCACCTCGCCGCTGGCCGCCACTGCGGCGGCGGACAGCCCGGTGCGACCGCCGGACGGCACCAGGGCGACCTTGTGCTGGTTGGCCCAGCGCACGATGGCCTGGACCTGCTCGACGCTCTTGGGGAAGACGATGGCAGCGGGATTGGGCGCGAAGTGCTTGGTCCAGTCCTTGCCGTAGGTGGCGAGTGAATCGGCATCGGTGAGCACCTTGCCGGGCTCGACCAGGGTCTTAAGTTCTTCGATCAGGGCAGCTGTGGTCATCAAGTGAACTCTCAAACGATTCATGGTCGCCCTGAGAACCATTCAGGTCGCAACCAAGCATGGAAAAAGGAGATCATGCTAGCATACGCACCCCGCGAATCGCGCCCCCCAGGCCCTTGCGCGGGCGCGATCAGCAACGCCGCTGACGCTTCCCTGACACTATTTGTGGGACAACAGGTACTCCGATGAGCAAGACCTCTCTCGACAAGAGCAAGATCAAGTTCCTTCTCCTCGAAGGCGTCCACCAGAATGCCGTGGACACCTTGAAGGCCGCCGGCTACACCAACATCGAGTACCTCAAGGGCGCCCTGTCAGGCGACGAGCTGAAAGAGAAGATCGCCGAAGCCCACTTCATCGGCATCCGCTCGCGCACCCAGCTGACCGCCGAAGTGTTCGACTGCGCCAAGAAGCTGGTGGCCGTCGGCTGCTTCTGCATCGGCACCAACCAGGTCGACCTGGACGCCGCCCGCGAGCGCGGCATCGCGGTGTTCAACGCCCCCTACTCGAACACCCGCTCGGTGGCCGAACTGGTCCTGGCGCAGGCCATCCTGCTGCTGCGCGGCATCCCCGAGAAGAACGCCTCCTGCCACCGCGGCGGCTGGATCAAGAGCGCGGCCAACTCCTTCGAGATCCGCGGCAAGAAGCTCGGCATCATCGGCTACGGTTCGATCGGCACCCAGCTCTCGGTGCTGGCCGAGGCCATGGGCATGCAGGTGTTCTTCTACGACGTGGTGACCAAGCTGCCACTGGGCAACGCCACGCAGATCGGCAACCTCTACGAACTGCTGGGCATGTGCGACATCGTCTCGCTGCACGTGCCGGAACTGGCCTCCACCCAGTGGATGATCGGCGAGAAGGAAATCCGCGCCATGAAGAAGGGCGGCATCCTGATCAACGCCGCCCGTGGCACCGTGGTCGAGCTGGACAAGCTGGCCGAGGCGATCAAGGACGAGCACCTGATCGGCGCGGCCATCGACGTCTTCCCGGTCGAGCCCAAGTCCAACGACGAGGAGTTCGAGAGCCCGCTGCGCGGCCTGGACCGGGTGATCCTGACCCCGCACATCGGCGGCTCCACCGCCGAGGCACAGGCCAACATCGGCCTGGAAGTGGCGGAGAAGCTGGTCAAGTACAGCGACAACGGCACCTCGGTGTCCTCGGTCAACTTCCCCGAGGTGGCCCTGCCGTCGCACCCGGGCAAGCACCGCCTGCTGCACATCCACGCCAACGTGCCGGGCGTCATGAGCGAGATCAACAAGGTGTTCGCCGACAACGGCATCAACATCTCCGGTCAGTTCCTGCAGACCAATGACAAGGTCGGCTACGTGGTGATCGACGTCGACGCCGAGTACTCCGACCTGGCCCTGGAAAAGCTCCAGCACGTGCACGGCACCATCCGCAGCCGCGTGCTGTTCTAGCCCGCCGGGCAACGAAGAAGGGAGGCCATAGGCCTCCCTTTTTTCATTCCGCCGCGAATCCCGCCTCAACGCTTTCCAGCGCGCGCAGCGCCGCCTCGGCTTCGGCCAGCTCCTCCTCGCTGAACACCTGCACCCCGGCCCGGCGCAACAGCGCCGCCGTGACCCCTTCGCCGGCGACCTTGCGGCCGCTGAAGCTGCCGTCGTAGTTCTCGCGGTTGCCGCAGGACGGGCTGCGTGCCTTGAGCACCGCCAGGCGGATCTGCTGGCGCTCGACCAGTGCCAGCGCCTGCTGCGCGCCGGCGAGGAAGGCGGCACTGAAGTCCTCGCCGTCCACACTGCGCACCGGCAGCAGGCCGTCGAGCACCTGGGCGCCCTGGCCACCGGGGATTTCCGCCGGCGGCCGCGGCGTCGGCAAGCCACCGGCCACCTCGGGGCACAGGCCCACCACGCGCCCCTCGGCCTGCCAGCGCTCGAGCAGCCCGATGGGGCCGTGGGCGCCGCCGTCGTAGCGCACCGGATGGCCGAGCAGGCAACGGCTGACCAGAACCTTCTGCATATTCTCTCCTCTGCCGCGCCTCGGCGCAGCGCTCATGGCTGCAATGGGTCGGCGCCGCGACGGCGGAACCAGCCGGTCAGCGACAGCCGCTCGCGGGTGGTCGGCAGCACCTCATGGAGCATCTCCGCCGATAGAAATGCCACCAGGCTGCCGGCCTGGGGGGCGATATCGCGCGTCGAGCCGTCGGCCAGATACAGGCGCAAGGCGCCGCCATGCTCGGGCTGCCAGTCCGGGTTGAGGTAGAGCACCACCGACACCGCACGGCGGTCGTCGTCGCGAAAGCGGTCCAGGTGCTTCTGGTAGAAGGCGCCCGGCGGGTACAGCGCGAAGTGGCTCTCGTAGTCCTCGAGGCCGAGGAAGAGCCCGCGGTTGAGCGTCAGGCGCAACTCGTCGAGCAGCGCCAGGTAGCGATCGCAGGCCGCCGACTGGCCGGGGTCCAGCCACTCGATGCGGTCGCCGCGAATGCCTTCGCGGACCTCCTGGGCCTTGCCGACGCCGGCGGGGGTCAAGGCGCCCCGGGCCGCGCGCCTGCGGCACTCTTCGGCCAACTCGAGGGTCAGAGCATTAGGCGCGAACAGCGGCTGCAACGACCAGCCCTGTTCGGCTAGGTCGTCGACGATGTTCGATAGGGGCAGGTCTTGGGCGTCGGTCGGCATGCCGGCGATTCTACAGCGTGGCAAGGCCGCGCGCCTCGACAAGCTTCGACTGGCCATTGAAAATAGCCGCCCGCTACACAGGAGTCTGTATGCGCGCCCTTTGCGTTGTCTTGTTGTTGATCTTCAGCCTGCCCAGCCTGGCCGACGTGCACCTGCAGCTGTACCAGGCCGCCGGCTGGCCGCAGCAGCGCGCGCACTTCAACGACGCCCTGCGCGCCGCCCAGGAACGCTACCGCCGCAGCCTGCCGCCGGCGGTCTACCAGGCCCTGGTGGAGAACAGCAACCGTCGCTTCGACCCGCGGGCCATTGACCAGCGCGCGCAATACAGCCTGCGCCAGCAGCTGACCGATCCGGCGCCGGCCCTGCAGTTCTTCCAGTCGCCGCTGGGTCGCAAGATAGTCGCCGCCGAACTGCTCGCCACCAGCCGCGAGCAGCTGGCGCTGCACGTCGACGGCCTGCCGCGCAGCGAGGCCAGCGCCACCCGGCGCCTGCTGATCCGCCACCTGGCCCAGGCCCTGCCGGCCGAAGAGGCGGGCGCCGAGATCAGCCTGGCCCTGGCCGGCGTCGCCGCCGACAGCCTCAGCCAGATGCTGCCCGGCCTGCTCGGCGGCGGTGCGGCCCAGACCCTGCTCGATACCCAGCGTCAGCACCTGATCGAGCAGATTGGTGCCGACCTCGACAACACCCTGCTGCACGTCTACCGCGAGCTGTCCGATCCGGAGCTGGAGGAGTTCGTCAGTTTCGCCCAGTCTCCTGCGGGCCAGGCCTACTACCGCGCCGCCCTGACGGCGATCCGCTCCGGCCTGGCCGTGGGCCAGAGCAGCGCCGAGCTGGAGCCGGCGCCCCAGGGCATCTGAGCCTCAGGCCAGGCGCTCGCGGAGAAAGTCGAAATAGCGCTGGCGCAGCGCCGGCACCTCATTGGCCAGGTGATGGCGCGCCTCGGGCAGGCGCAGAATCTGCGGCGTGGCGAACTTGTCCTGCAGCACCTCGAGGTTGTGCTGCCAGTCCACCGTCATGTCCGCCTCGCCCTGGATGATCAGCGGGCTGTGGGCGCTGCGCGGCGCCGCCTCGATGCGCGGCACCCAGTCGCGCAGGGCGGCGAACCAGGCCGTCGGCAGGTTGCGCGGCTGCAGGGGGTCACGGTTCTGCACGAAGTCGATGAACGCGGGATCGCTGGAGTTCTCGCTGAAGCGCCGGGGTATCGCCTTGACGAAGGGGCTGAGCAGGCGATAGCTGAGCTGCGACCAGGTCCAGGCCCGCGGCCGCACCAGCGGCGCCAGGAGGATGCTCTGGCCGATCTCCGGCCGTGGCGCGCCGTTGAGCAGGTAGTCCAGCAGGATCGCGCCACCGGTGCTCTGCCCGCACAGGTGCCAGGGCTGCGGCAGGTCCAGCAGCGCCGCCTCCTCGAGCAAGCCGTGCAACACCTGCTGGTACTCGGCGAAGTCATCGATGCTGGCCCGGGCGCCGCTGGACAGGCCGTGCCCCGGCAGGTCGCAGGCGAGCACCGCGAAGTTCATCTGCAGCGCCCAGTCGACCACGTGACGGTACAGCCCCATATGGTCGTAGTAGCCGTGCACCAGCAGCAGGGTCGCCTGCGGCTCGGGGGGCGCCCAGAGGTGCGCAGCGATCTGGTAGCCGGCGACGGAGAAGCCGCCCAGACGACAGTCCAGACGCGCGTGGCGCTGCGCCAGATCGATGCCATAGAAGCTCCGATAGGCCTGCACCGCCGGCAACTCCAGCGTCGCCGCGGCCAGGGGGCGCAGCAAGGGACGCAGGTGCTCGGGATCGAAACGCTCTGGCATAAGGCTTTCCGTGGACTGGGTGGGACATTGCGCAGGGCGCCATTGTGCCGCAGGCGCGCTCAGATGTTCAGCTGCAACGCGCGACATGGCAAGCTAGGCGCCCCTTCCGCGACCGCCATGCCATGTCCCGCCCCAGCCGCAAGACCCTGCTCGCCTGCCTGCTCACGCTGCTGCTGGTCGCCGCCCTGGCGCTGGCCCTTCGCTGGTTCGAGGAACGCTACCTGCGCCCCTTCGACGAGCGCGCGGCGCTGTTCTCCGGCGCCGAACTGCGCCTGCCGGACAGCCTGGCCGGCCCCGGGCCGATTCGCCTGGTGCACTTCTGGGACCCCGCCTGCCCCTGCAATGTCGGCAATCAGCAGCACCTGAGCGAACTGATCGCCGAGTTCGCCCCGCGCGGCGTGGCCTTCTACGCGGTGCAGAAGCCCGGCAGCCAGGGCCGCCTGACGGCCGGCCCGGGCGACCTGCAGGCACTGACGACCCTGCCCGGCGCCGCAGGGATACCCGCCAGCCCGGCCGTGGCCATCTGGGACACCCACGGCCAGCTGGCCTATTTCGGCCCCTACAGCGAAGGCCTCACCTGCAACTCGAGCAACAGCTTCATCGAACCGATCCTCGAAGCCCTGGCGGCAGGCCGGACGGTCGACGCCAGCAACACCCTGGCGCTGGGTTGCTTCTGCGACTGGGCGGAAACCGCCGCGCCGTGATCGCGGCAGAACAGCCGCCACCCGCCTAAAATCCACAGCACAAAAAAGGGGCCACCTGAGTGACCCCTTTTCAATGCGCCCAACCCGGCTCGATCAGACCACCGCAGGCTGCTGCGACGGGTCGCGGCGGCTGTCCGGACCGCGCTGCTGGCTGGCGCCGGTGGTTTCGTCCATGGCCTGCTGGATGGCGCGCTTGCGCCGCTCCTCGGCCCGGCGGGTGAGGAACCAGACCAGGAAGGTGACCAGCGACACCGCCAGCAGGATCAGGCTGGCCACGGCGTTGATCTCCGGCTTCACGCCCAGGCGCACGGCGGAGAAGATCTCCATCGGCAGGGTGGTGGAGCCGGGACCGGAGACGAAGCTGGCCAGCACCAGGTCGTCCAGCGACAGGGCGAAGGACATCATGCCGCCGGCCGCCAGGGACGGCGCGATCATCGGGATGGTGATCAGGAAGAACACCTTCCACGGCCGCGCCCCCAGGTCCATGGCCGCCTCCTCGATGGACAGGTCCAGCTCGCGCAGGCGCGAGGACACCACCACCGAGACGTAGGCGGTGCAGAAGGTGGTGTGGGCGATCCAGATGGTCAGCAGGCCGCGCTCGGCCGGCCAGCCGATCAGCTGGGCCATGGCCACGAACAGCAGCAGCAGCGACAGACCGGTGATCACCTCGGGCATCACCAGCGGCGCGGTGACCAGGCCACCGAACATGGTGCGCCCCTTGAAGCGGGTCACCCGGGTCAGCACGAAGGCCGCCAGGGTGCCCAGCGCCACCGCGGCGATCGCCGTGTACAGGGCGATCTCCAGGGAACGCAGCACCGCGCTCATCAGCTGGGTGTTGTCGAGCAGGCCGACGTACCACTTCACCGACCAGCCGCCCCACACCGTGACCAGGCGCGAACCGTTGAACGAGTAGATCACCAGAATGACCATCGGCAGGTAGATGAACACCAGCCCGGCCCACAGCATCAGGGTGGAGAAACTTACGCGCTTCATGCCCTGCCCTCCATTTCCTTCGCCTGGTTACGGTTGAACAGGATGATCGGGATGATCAGGATCAGCAGCATCACCACCGCCAGGGCGGAGGCCACCGGCCAGTCGCGGTTGTTGAAGAACTCCTGCCACAGCACCTTGCCGATCATCAGGGTCTCCGGGCCGCCGAGCAGCTCGGGGATGACGAACTCGCCGACCACCGGGATGAACACCAGCATGCAGCCGGCGATGATGCCGTTCTTCGACAGCGGCACGGTGATCTTCCAGAAGCTGTTGAAGTTGCTCGAACCCAGGTCGGCCGCCGCTTCCAGCAGGCTCTGGTCGTGCTTGACCAGGTTGGCGTAGAGCGGCAGGACCATGAACGGCAGGTAGGAGTAGACGATGCCGATGTACACCGCGACGTTGGTGTTGAGGATGCGCAGCGGCTCGTCGACCAGGCCCAGGCTCAGCAGCAGGCTGTTGAGCAGGCCGTTGCTGCTGAGGATGCCCATCCAGGCGTAGACGCGGATCAGGATCGCCGTCCAGGTCGGCATCATGATCAGCAGCAGGAACACCGTCTGCATCTCCCTCGGCGCGCGGGCGATGGCATAGGCCATCGGGTAGCCGATCAGCAGGCACAGCAGGGTGCTGATCAGGGCGATCTTCAGCGAGCCTAGGTAGGCCGACACGTACAGGTCGTCCTCGCTGAGAAAGATGTAGTTGCCCAGGTTGATCACCAGCGACAGCTGGTTGTCGGCCCAGGTGTAGATATCGGTATAGGGCGGGATGGCCAGTTCGGCTTCGGCAAAGCTGATCTTCAGCACGATGATGAAGGGCAGCAGGAAGAACATGAACAGCCAGACGAACGGCACACCGATGACGAAGTGGCGGCCCTTGGGCAGCCGGCGGCTAATGCTTCGGGAAATGTTCATGAGCGCAGCGCCACCCCGCTGTCGTCCTCCCACCAGACGAAGACCTCGTCGTCCCAGGTCGGCCGCGCATTACGCCGTTCGGCGTTGGCGACGAAGGACTGGACGATCTTGCCGCTCGGCAGCTCGACGTGGAACACCGAATGACCGCCCAGGTAGGCGATGTCGTGCACCTTGCCGCGCGACCAGTTGTGCTCGCCGCTCGGCTGCTCGGTGGTGACCAGCAGCTTCTCCGGGCGGATCGCGTAGGTGATGCTCTTGTCCTGCACCGAGGTGCTGACGCCGTGGCCGACGAAGATGTTGCGCTCCAGGTCCGGGCTGTCGATCAGCGCGTGGCCTTCCATGTCCTCGACCACCTGGCCGTCGAACAGGTTGACGTTGCCAATGAACTCGCAGACCAGGCGACTGGTCGGGGTCTCATAGATGTCCACCGGGCTGCCGATC
This sequence comes from Pseudomonas sp. LPB0260, assembly GCF_013388395.1. Taxonomy (NCBI): domain Bacteria; kingdom Pseudomonadati; phylum Pseudomonadota; class Gammaproteobacteria; order Pseudomonadales; family Pseudomonadaceae; genus Pseudomonas; species Pseudomonas sp. LPB0260. Next base: position 4,297,090 of record NZ_CP058247.1, read on the forward strand.
TGGGCGATCCAGCCCAGGTGCATGATGGCGATGCGCTGGGCCATGGTCATGGCCTCTTCCTGGTCGTGGGTGACCATCACGCAGGTCACGCCGACCCGCTCGATGATCTCCACCAGCTCCAGCTGCATCTGCGAGCGCAGCTTCTTGTCCAGCGCGCCCATGGGTTCGTCGAGCAGCAGCAGCTTGGGCCGCTTGGCCAGGGAACGGGCCAGGGCCACGCGCTGGCGCTGGCCGCCGGAGAGCTGGTGCGGCTTGCGCTTGGCGTACTGGGTCATCTGCACCAGCTTGAGCATTTCCTCGACCCGGGCGTCGATCTCGGCCTTGGGAATGCGGTCCTGCTTGAGGCCGAAGGCGATGTTCTCGGCCACGCTCATGTGCGGAAACAGGGCGTAGGACTGGAACATCATGTTGATCGGCCGCTCGTAGGGCGGCATGTCGGTGATGTCCTCGCCATCGAGGAAGATGCGCCCGTCGGTGGGCCGCTCGAAGCCGGCGAGCATGCGCAGCAGGGTCGACTTGCCCGAACCGGAGCCGCCGAGCAGGGCGAAGATCTCGCCCTTGTGGATGGTCAGCGAGACGTCGTCGACGGCGACCGTCTCGTCGAACTTCTTGGTGACCCGCTCGATCTTGACCAGCACCTCTTTGGGCTCTTGATCGCCCTCGAGGATCTTCTTGTAGGCACTCGAAGCAACTGCCATTACCAAAACTCCCGGAAAATAGCGCCCAACCCCTGCGGCCGGACGAGCGAATTTACTGGCCTGACTTGACCCTGTTCCAGCTGCGGGTCATCAGCCTTTGCACCTTGCTCGGCAACTCCGCCGAGATAAACAACCTGTCCAAAACCGCTTGCGGCGGGTACACCCGCTCGTCGTCACGCACCGCTGGATCCATCAGCTCGGAGGCCTTGGGATTGGGGTTGGCGTAGCCGACGTAGTCGCTGACCCCGGCGATCACCGCCGGCTCCAGCAGGAAATTGATAAAGGCGTGGGCCTCCCTGACGTTGCCGGCGTCGGCGGGGATGGCCAGCATGTCGAACCACAGGTTCGCCCCCTCCTGGGGGATCGCGTAGCGGATCTCCACGCCCTGGCCGGCCTCTTCGGCACGGGCGGCCGCCTGCAGCATGTCGCCGGAGTAGCCGGCGGCCACGCAGATGTTGCCGTTGGCCAGGTCGCCGATGTACTTGGAGGAGTGGAAATAGGTGACGTAGGGGCGCACCTCGAGCAGCTTGGCCTCGGCCTTGGCGTAGTCCTCGGCACGGCTGCTGTTGGGGTCCAGCCCCAGGTAGTTGAGCACCGCCGGGATCATCTCGTCGGCCGAGTCGAGGAAGCTCACCCCGCAACTGGCCAGCTTCCGCATGTTCTGCGGCTCGAACAGCACCGCCCAGGAGTCGATGCGCTCGACGCCGAGGGCCGCCTTGACCTTCTCGGCGTTGTAGCCGATGCCGTTGGTGCCCCACAGGTAGGGCACGGCGTACTGGTTGCCCGGATCGTTCTTCTGCAGCTGTTTGAGCAGCGCAGGATCGAGGTTGTCCCAGTTGGGCAGCAGACTGCGGTCGAGCTTCTGGAAGGCGCCGGCCTTGATCTGCTTGCCGAGGAAATGGTTGGAAGGCACCACCAGGTCATAGCCGGAACGGCCGGCCAGCAGCTTGCCTTCGAGGGTTTCGTTGGAGTCGAAGACGTCGTAGACCGGCTTGATCCCGCTGGCCCGCTCGAAGTCGGCGAGCGTGGTTTCGCCGATGTAGTCGCTCCAGTTGTAGATGTGCAGGGTCCCGGCCGCCTGAGCCAGGCTCGCCGCGACGAGGCCCAGGGCGCTGACGAGCAGAGCCTTGGCGAAGCAGATGCGCATGCGTGTGTCCTCTTTCTTCATCGGCCCGCCCGCGAAAAGGCCGGCACTTTATCGGAAAAGACCGTTGCTGTTGAGCCACCTAACGCTAGGCGATGGCGATGACCCGGCGACGCCAGGCAACAGACAGCCGGGCGCCGTAAAACGCACCGCCGACAGCCCCGGCAAGCAGGCCGGGCAGAAGAGTGGGATCACGCATACAAGCTTCCTTTTTTGTTGTTAGCGCTTCTGGCGGGTCGCCCCGCCAGAAGCCGGTTGGCTTGGTGTCGCTTAGCGGCCGGACTTGACCTTGGTCCAGCTGCGGGTCATGGCACGCTGCACCTTCGGGCTCAGCTCGGTGAAGGTGTAGAGCTTCTTCGAGGCTTCCTCGGTCGGGTAGATGCCCGGGTTGTTGCGGATTTCCTCGGAGACCAGCGGCGTGGCGGCGGCGTTGCCGTTCGGGTAGGCCACGTAGTCGGAGATCGGCGCGATCACTTCCGGGGTGAGGATGTAGTTGAGGAAGGTGTAGGCCGCCTCGGTGTTCTTGGCGTCGGCCGGGATGGCCATCATGTCGAAGAAGGTGGCGGCGCCTTCCTTGGGAATGGCGTAGGCGACCGGTACGTTGTTCTTCGCTTCCTCGGCGCGGGCCTGGGCCTGGAACACGTCGCCGGACCAGCCGACCGCGACGCAGATGTTGCCGTTGGCCAGGTCGGAGATGTACTTGGAGGAGTGGAAGTAGGTGACATGCGGACGCACCTGCAGCAACAGCTCCTCGGCCGCCTTCACGTCCGCCGGGCTCTGGGCGATCGGGTTCTTGCCCAGGTAGTGCAGCGCCGCGGCATAGATCTCTTCAGGCGCATCGAGCATGGCGACGCCGCAGGACTTGAGCTTCTCCATGTTCTCCGGCTTGAACACCGCGCCCCAGGAATCGATCTTGTCCACGCCCAGGGCGGCCTTGACCTTCTCCGGGTTGTAGCCGATGCCGGTGGTGCCCCACAGGTAGGGGAAGGCGTACTGGTTGCCCGGGTCGGCGGCTTCCAGGGCCTTCATCAGGTCGGCGTTGAGGTTCTTCCAGTTCGGCAGCTTGGACTTGTCCAGCGGCTGGAACACCCCGGCCTTGATCTGCTTGGCGAGGAACTGGTTGGACGGCACCACCACGTCGTAGCCCGAACCGCCGGAGAGCAGCTTGGCTTCCAGGGTCTCGTTGCTGTCGAAGACGTCGTAGACCACCTTGATGCCGGTTTCCTTCTGGAAGTTGTCCAGGGTGTCCTCGGCGATGTAGTCCGACCAGTTGTAGACGTGCAGCACTTTGTCCTCGGCCTGAGCGGCACCGGCTACGGCGCCGGCCAGGGACAGCGCGAGAAGGGTTTTGCCGAATTTGTTCATGCGTACAGCTCCTGTTGTCGTAGAAGTATTCCGGTGGGCGGCGCAGCCTCACTGCGACACCTACCGGTGAGCCTGGCCAACGCGCGGACGCAGTCTGGCAAGGTCATGGCACTTTTTACAACTTTCAGGCCTAAGGGTCCGAAAGCGCTTACGTCACTCACTTCAGTTAAGTACTGCCTTGGCCGTCAGGTCGAGGCACAGACGGGCCTTGTCCACCAGCTCGTCGATCTCCGCCTTGCTGATCACCAGCGGCGGCGAAATGATCATGGTGTCGCCCACGGCGCGCATGACCAGGCCGTTGTCGAAGCAGTGACCGCGGCAGATCATGCCCACGCCCACCTCGCCCGGGAAGCGCGCGCGGGTCGCCTTGTCCTGCACCAGCTCGATGGCACCGAGCAGGCCGACGCCGCGCACCTCGCCCACCAGCGGGTGGTCGGCCAGTTCACGCAGGCGTTTCTGCAAATAGGGTGCCGTCTCTTCCCTGACCCGCTCGACGATTTTCTCCTCGCGCAGGATGCGGATGTTCGCCAGGGCCACGGCGGCCCCCACCGGATGCCCGGAGTAGGTGAAGCCGTGGTTGAAATCGCCGCCCTGGTTGAGCACTTCGACGATCTCGTCGCGCACGATCAGGCCGCCCATCGGCACGTAGCCGGAGGTCAGGCCCTTGGCGATGGTCATCATGTCCGGTGCATTGCCGTAGTAGTCACTGCCGAACCACTCGCCGGTGCGGCCGAAGCCACAGATGACCTCGTCGGCGACGAACAGGATGTCGTACTTGGCGAGGATCTCGCGGACCTTCGGCCAGTAGCTGTCCGGCGGCACAATCACCCCGCCGGCGCCCTGGATCGGCTCGGCGATGAAGGCGGCGACGTTGTCTTCGCCGACTTCGAGAATCTTCTTCTCCAGCTGCTCGGCGGCCCAGACGCCGAACTCGTCGGGGCTCATGTCGCCGCCTTCGCCGAACCAGTAGGGCTGCGGGATGTGCACGATGCCGGGAATCGGCAGGTCGCCCTGCTCATGCATGTACTTCATGCCGCCGAGGCTGGCGCCGGCCACGGTGGAGCCGTGGTAACCGTTCTCCCGGGCGATGATCACCTTCTTGTTCGGCCGGCCCTTGATCGCCCAGTAGTGGCGGACCATGCGCAGCATGGTGTCGTTGCCTTCGGAACCGGAACCGGTGAAGAACACATGGTTCATCCCCGCCGGGGCGATCTCGGCGATGGTCTTGGCCAGCTCCAGCACCGGCGGGTGGGCGGTCATGAAGAAGGTGTTGTAGAACGGCAGCTCGCGCATCTGCGCCGCGGCCGCCTCGACCAGCTCTTCGCGACCGTAGCCCAGCGCTACGCACCACAGGCCGGCCATGCCGTCGAGGATCTTGTTGCCCTCGCTGTCCCACAGGTACACGCCTTCGGCCTTGGTGATGATGCGCGGGCCGACCTCCGCCAGCTGCTTGAAGTCGCTGAACGGCGCCAGGTGATGCTCGCGGCTCATGGCCTGCCATTCGCGGGTTTTCGGGTTGCTCACGGGTTTGCTCATACACACCTCAAATTCATGCATTGATCGGGGGCCGGATGCATCCGAGGCCGGCCCCCACTCACTCAGACCGACAGCAGCAGGAACTCGCGCTCCCAGGAGCTGATCACCCGCTTGAAGTTCTCGTGTTCGGCGCGCTTGACCGCGACGTAGCCGCTGACGAACTTGCTGCCCAGGTACTGTTCCACGGTCTTGCAGGTCTCCATGCGCTCCAGCGCCGCCTCCAGGGTCAGCGGCAGGCGCAGGTTGCGCCGCTCGTAGCCACGCCCGACCACCGGGGCGCTCGGCTCGATGCCCTCGACCATGCCGATGTAGCCGCACAGCAGGCTGGCGGCCAGGGCCAGGTAGGGGTTGGCGTCGGCGCCGGGCAGGCGGTTCTCCACGCGCCGGTTCTGCGGGCTGGAGTCCGGCACGCGCAGGCCCACCGTGCGGTTCTCCTCGCCCCACTCGACGTTCACCGGCGCCGAGGTATCGGGCAGGAAGCGGCGGAACGAATTGACGTTCGGCGCGAACAGCGGCAGCAGCTCGGGGATGAACTTCTGCAGGCCGCCGATGTGATGGAGGAACAGCTCGCTCATCGAGCCGTCTTCGTTGGAGAAGACGTTGCGCCCGGTTTCCCGGTCGACAATGCTCTGGTGCAGGTGCATGGCGCTGCCCGGCTCGTCGGTGATCGGCTTGGCCATGAAGGTGGCCGCCACGTCATGCTTGAGCGCCGCCTCGCGCATCGTGCGCTTGAACACCAGGATCTGGTCGGCCAGGGCCAGGGCGTCGCCGTGACGGAAGTTGATCTCCATCTGCGCCGGACCTTCCTCGTGGATCAGGGTGTCGAGGTCCAGGCCCTGCAGTTCGCACCAGTCGTACATGTCCTCGAACAGCGGGTCGAATTCGTTGGCGGCGTCGATGGAGAACGACTGCCGGCCGGTTTCCGGGCGGCCGGAACGGCCCAGCGGCGCCTGCAGCGGGAAGTCCGGGTCCTCGCAGCGCTTGGTCAGGTAGAACTCCATTTCCGGCGCGACGATCGGCCGCCAGCCCTTGTCGGCATAGAGTTTGAGCACCTTCTTCAGCAGGTTGCGCGGCGACAGCTCGATCGGGTTGCCCTGCTTGTCATAGGTGTCGTGGATCACCTGGGCGGTCGGCTCGATGGCCCAGGGCACCAGGAATACCGCGTTCTCGTCCGGGCGGCAGACCATGTCGATGTCGGCCGGGTCGAGCAGCTCGTAATAGACCTCGTCCTCGACGTAGTCGCCGGTGACGGTCTGCAGCAGCACACTCTCGGGGAGGCGCATGCCCTTCTCGTCGAGGAACTTGTTGGTCGGCGAGATCTTGCCACGGGCAATGCCGGTAAGATCGCTGACCAGGCATTCAACTTCGGTGATTTTGCGTTCTTTCAGCCAGCTCGAAAGCTGGTCCAATTTGGTGCTCATAGAGACCTCAGGGTTGGAAAGAGCCGAATCCTTTATAGCCGGCTCAGCGTTGCCCCGCCCTCTTCCTGCAAGCCTCACCAAAGGCCTGGAAGATGGCGAGATAATTCGGGTTGGATACTACCTGCCACTCGGGGTGCCATTGCACCCCGAGGGCGAAGCTCGGCGCCCCCTCGACGGAGAAGGCTTCGATCAACCCGTCGGGCGCCAGGGCCTCTACGCGAAGGCCAGGCGCCAGACGCTCAACGCCCTGGCCATGAATGGAATTGACTTCTATCTCCGCCGGCAAGCCGAGGCCGGCGAGCACCCCGCCCGGCTGCACCTGCAGGGCATGGCTCGGCGCATACTGCACCTCGAGCGGCTGCTCCTGCGGCTCGCGGTGGTCGAGCATGCCGGCGACCTCGTGCACCTTCTGGTGCAGGCTGCCGCCGAAGGCCACGTTCATTTCCTGGAAACCGCGGCAGATGCCCAGCACGGGGATGCCGGCATCGACCGCCTGGCGGATCAACGGCAAGGTGGTCTGGTCCCGCGCCGGATCGTGCTGGGTGCCGGCGCTGCTCGGCGGGCCACTATAATGCTGGGGCTCGACGTTCGACGGCGAGCCGGTGAACAGCAGGCCGTGCAGATTATCGAGCAGGCTCGGCTGGTCGATCAGTTCGCCCAGAGCCGGAATGATCAGTGGCAGACCACCGGCTCCGACAACCACGGCACGAACGTATTTATCGCCGGTTATATGGTAGGAATGCAGACCGATCTGCTTGGTGCAGGCGGTAACACCGATCAACGGCAGGCGCGACATGGGACACCCGTCTTATTGCTGTTATGGGTTTCAGCGGAGCTTAGCGTTGTTCATTTTTTTACACAATAGCCATGTAAAAAATCGAACACACCCGACTGAGCAGCGCGCCAGGCCTGGTCGCGCACGAAGCAGGACTGCCCTGAAACGCCCTATAAATGGCCACGAAGCTCTTTTTCGGGGCACCATTTGCCTCTCTTGACAGGCATTGACGTTTAGGATTGACTCACTGTCGTGCAGTCGCATGATTGATATTTTTAACAAAAAAGGTGTTGCATCATGTCGGTACCCCCGCGTGCCGTTCAGCTTAATGAAGCGAACGCGTTCCTTAAGGAACATCCTGAGGTCCAGTTCGTCGACCTTCTCATTGCAGATATGAATGGCGTGGTGCGCGGCAAGCGCATCGAACGCGCCAGCCTCCACAAGGTGTATGAAAAAGGCATCAACCTGCCGGCTTCGCTGTTCGCCCTGGATATCAACGGTTCGACGGTGGAAAGCACCGGCCTGGGCCTGGATATCGGCGACGCCGACCGTATCTGCTTCCCCATCCCCAACACCCTGTGCAACGAGCCCTGGCAGAAGCGCCCCACCGCGCAACTGCTGATGACCATGCACGAACTGGACGGCACGCCCTTCTTCGCCGATCCACGGGAGGTGTTGCGCCAGGTGGTGCAGAAGTTCGACGAACTAGGCCTGACCATCTGCGCCGCCTTCGAACTGGAGTTCTACCTGATCGACCAGGAGAACGTGAACGGCCGTCCGCAGCCGCCACGCTCGCCGATCTCCGGCAAGCGCCCGCATTCCACCCAGGTCTACCTGATCGACGACCTCGACGAATACGTCGACTGCCTGCAGGACATGCTCGAGGCCGCCAAGGAGCAAGCCCTGCCGGCCGACGCCATCGTCAAGGAAAGTGCCCCGGCGCAGTTCGAGGTCAACCTGCATCACACCAACGATGCGCTCAAGGCCTGCGACTATGCGCTGCTGCTCAAGCGCCTGATCAAGAACATCGCCTACGACCACGAGATGGACTCGACCTTCATGGCCAAGCCCTACCCGGGCCAGGCCGGCAATGGTCTGCACGTGCACATCTCGCTGCTCGACAAGAAGACCGGACAGAACATCTTCACCTCCGAGGACCCGCTGCAGAGCGACGTGCTGCGCCACGCCATCGGCGGCATCCTCGACACCATGCCGGCGTCGATGGCCTTCCTCTGCCCGAACGTCAACTCCTACCGCCGCTTCGGCGCGCAGTTCTACGTACCGAACGCGCCGAGCTGGGGCCTGGACAACCGCACCGTGGCGGTGCGCGTGCCGACCGGCAGTGCCGACGCGGTGCGCATCGAGCACCGGGTCGCCGGCGCCGATGCCAACCCCTACCTGATGATGGCGGCGATCCTCGCCGGCATTCACCACGGCATGACCAACAAGATCGAGCCGGGCGAGCCGATCGAGGGCAACTCCTACGAGCAGCTGGAACAGAGCCTGCCGAACAACCTGCGCGATGCCTTGCGCGAGCTGGACGACAGCGAAGTGCTCAACCAGTACATCAGCCCCGAGTACATCGACATCTTCGTCGCGTGCAAGGAAGCCGAGCTGGAGGAGTTCGAGACCACCATCTCCGACCTCGAGTACAACTGGTACCTGCACACCGTGTAAGCAACACCCCCGACGCCGGCCCCGAGCCGGCGTCGTTCTATTCAGCCGGCCCCGGGCAGCATTGCCCAGGCCTGCGCCTGCTGCACTCGACGGCCGCGCCGGATGGCGCGCACGCCCATGCCGACAGGGAGACACCCCATGCCCCGCTTGCTCGCTTCGCTGCTGCTCAGCCTGACGCCCCTGCTGGCCAGCGCCGAGGACGTCATCCGCGTGTACAACTGGAACGACTACATCGCCCCCCAGGTACTGGAGCGGTTCAGCGCCGACACCGGCATCCGCGTCGAGTACCGCACCTTCAGCACCGCCGGGGAAATGCACGCGGCGATCCGCGGCAACGAGGCCATCGACCTCATCGTGCCCTCGCACAACGACCTGCCGCGGCTGATCGACGAGGGCCTGCTGCAGCCCCTGGACTTCCAGCGCCTGGCCAATCGCCGCCACCTGGACAAGGAACTGCTGAGCAAGCTGGCCGCGGTCGACCCCGGCAATCGCCATGCCGTGCCCTACCTGTGGGGCGCGGTCGGCCTGGCGATCAACACGCCGCAGGCCGAAGCGGCGTTCGGCGGCCCGCTGCCGGACAGCTGGAGCCTGCTGTTCGACGCCGCGCAGAGCGCGCGCCTGGCGAGCTGCGGCATCAGCGTGCTGGACGCCCCCGACGAGACCCTGTCGCTGCTGCTCAACTACCAGGGCCGCAGCCTGACCCGCAGCGCCCCGAGCCGCATCGAGCGCGCCGCCGACGTGCTCGCGGGCCTGCGTCCCAACCTGCGCTACGTCGACAGCGAACGCTATATCGACGACCTCAACCAGGGCCGCCTGTGCGTCGCCATGGCCTGGGTCGGCGACGCCCTGGCCGCCGCCGATGCCGGCCAGCCGGTGCGCTTCCTGGTGCCCGCCGAGGGCTCGGTGCTGTTCATCGACAACCTGGTGATTCCGCGCAGCGCCCGCCGCGCCGATCTGGCCCACCGCTTCATCGATTACCTGATGCGCCCGCAGGTCGCCGCACTGATCACCGAGGAAGTGCTCTACCCCAATGGCAATGCCGACGCCCAGGCGCATCTCGACGAGCACCTGCGCGACCACCCCGGCCTCTATCCCGATCGCGCCACCAAGCGCCGCCTGTATGCCCTGGACGCCATGCCGGAGAAGCACGCGCAGGTTCGCGACCGGGTCTGGCGCCAGTTCCGCGGCGGCGACTGACGCGCAGGCGGGCGCCCGCTCGGCTTGCGCGGGCAGCGACGGCTGACGTCCAATAGGCCGTCCCTTGCCGAGATCTCCGCCATGTCGCGTCCCAGTACCGCCCGCAAGCCCCGCGCCAGCAGCCAGGCACGCATCGCCGTGATCCTCGCCGCCGCCCGCGAACTGCTCGCCGAGCAGGGCGTGGCCAGCCTGTCGATCTACAGCGTGGCCGAGCGCGCGGCCATCCCGCCGTCCTCGGTGTACCACTTCTTCGCCAGCGTGCCGGCCCTGCTGGAAGCCCTGACCGCGGACATCCACGCCGCCTTCCGCGCCAGCCTGCAGCAGCCGGTGGCGCACGCCGAGCTGCGTGACTGGCGCGACCTGTCGCGCACCGTCGAGCTGCGCATGCTGGCGATCTACGCCGGCGACGCCGCCGCCCGCCAGCTGATCCTCGCCCAGCACGGCCTGGCCGAGGTGACCCAGGCCGACCGCCAGCACGACATCGAACTGGGCCAGCTGATGCAGGCGCTGTTCGCCCGGCATTTCCTCCTGCCGCCGTTGCCGACGGATATCGACGTGTTCGCCCTGGCCATGGAGCTGGGCGACCGGGTCTACGCCCGCTCGGTGCAACTGCATGGCCATATCAGCCCGCGCCTGGCCGAAGAGGGCATGCGCGTGTTCGACGCCTACCTGGGCCTGTACCTGCCGCCCTGCCTGCCGAAACGGGACGCTCCGCTCTCGGCCGGGTGACGCCCGCAGCCTGCCCGCCCCGGGTTTTCAGGCGCTGGCGGGGCAGCCCTTCGCCGCAACAAACGGATAACTATCGGTGTTTTAATCGATAATTATCATTCTTAAGAAAAAAATAGCTTCTAAAGCCGATTTTTATCGACTATAAAGTCAGCAGCCGCTCGGCCGTCACAGACTCGCCGAGCCGCCACCGCATTCGGCCGTCTGCTCGCCTGTAACGGCCACCGCCTACTGCTCTGAAGAGGTGTTCCATGTCCCGCATCGTCACCGTCGCCGCCACCCAGATGGCCTGTTCCTGGGATCGCGCCGCCAATATCGCCAACGCCGAGAAGCTGGTGCGCCAGGCCGCCGCCCAAGGCGCGCAGATCATCCTGATCCAGGAACTGTTCGAGACCCCGTACTTCTGCCAGAAGCCCAACCCGGACTACCTGCAGCTGGCCACCACGGTCGAGGCCAACGCGGCCATCGCGCACTTCCAGCAGGTCGCCAAGGAGCTGCAGGTGGTGCTGCCGATCAGCTTCTTCGAGCTGGCCGGGAGGGCGCGCTACAACAGCATCGCGATCATCGACGCCGACGGCGAGAACCTCGGCATCTATCGCAAGAGCCATATCCCGGACGGCCCCGGCTACCACGAGAAGTACTACTTCAACCCGGGCGACACCGGCTTCAAGGTGTGGAACACCCGCTACGCCAAGATCGGCGTGGGCATCTGCTGGGACCAGTGGTTCCCCGAATGCGCGCGCAGCATGGCCCTGCTCGGCGCCGAGATCCTCTTCTATCCGACCGCCATCGGCAGCGAGCCCCACGACCCGAGCATCAGCTCCCGCGACCACTGGCAGCGCGTGCAGCAGGGCCACGCCGGCGCCAACCTGATGCCGCTGGTGGCCAGCAACCGCATCGGCCGCGAGGACCAGGACGGCTACCACATCACCTTCTACGGCAGCTCCTTTATCGCCGACCAGTTCGGGCAGAAGGTCGAGGAACTGAACGAGACCGAGGAAGGCGTGCTGGTGCACCGGTTCGACCTCGACCAGCTGGAGCACATCCGCAGCGCCTGGGGCAGCTTCCGCGATCGCCGGCCGAACCTCTACGCGCCGATCAAGACCCTCGACGGCGTGCTGGAGTCCTGATCGCGCCTCGTCAAACGAACGTCCCGGCTGTCGCAGCGACGCCGGGACAGGTAGGCTTCCGTAACGCACTACCAGGCCGAATCTGAAAAAGGTAAACGCGATGACCACCCTAAACAGCACCCCACGCGCCGACGGTTTCCGCATGCCGGCCGAGTGGGAACCCCATAGCCAGACCTGGATGGTCTGGCCGCAGCGGCCGGACAACTGGCGTCTGGGCGGCAAGCCGGCCCAGGCCGCCTTCAGCGCGGTGGCCAAGGCCATCGCCGAATTCGAACCGGTGACCGTCTGCGTCAGCGCCGAGCAGTACGAGAACGCCCGCGCGCGCCTGGATCACCCGGCCATCCGCCTGGTCGAGATCAGCACCGACGACGCCTGGGTGCGCGACACCGGGCCGACCTTCGTCAGCAATGCCCTGGGCGAAGTGCGCGGTGTCGACTGGGCCTTCAATGCCTGGGGCGGCTTCGATGGCGGCCTGTACTTCCCCTGGCAGCGCGACGACCAGGTGGCCCGCAAGATCCTCGAGATCGAGCGCTGCGCGCGCTATCGCACCGATGGCTTCGTCCTCGAAGGCGGCTCGATCCATGTCGACGGCGAAGGCACCCTGATCACCACCGAGGAATGCCTGCTCAACCGCAACCGCAACCCGCAGCTGGGCCGCGCGGAGATCGAGCAGATGTTGCGCGACCACCTGGCCGTCGACACGGTGATCTGGCTGCCGGACGGCCTGTTCAACGACGAGACCGACGGCCACGTCGACAACTTCTGCTGCTACGTGCGCCCGGGCGAGGTGCTGCTGGCCTGGACCGACGACCCGCAGGATCCCAACTACGCCCGCTGCCAGGCGGCCATGCAGGTGCTGGCCGCTGCCCGCGATGCCCGGGGCCGCCAGCTGATCGTGCACAAGATGCCGATCCCCGGGCCGCTGCATGCCAGCGAAGAGGAGTGCGCCGGGGTCGACCTGGTCGCCGGCAGTCAGGAACGCAGCCCCGAGGTGCGCCTGGCCGGTTCCTACGTCAACTTCCTGATCGTCAACGGCGGCATCATCGCGCCAAGCTTCGACGACCCGCTGGACGAGCAGGCCCGCACTATCCTCCAGGCGCTGTTCCCCGAGCACCGGGTGGTGATGGTGCCGGGCCGGGAAATCCTCCTCGGCGGCGGCAATATCCACTGCATCACCCAGCAGCAGCCCGCGCCGCAACGGCGTTGAGCCCGGGCCAGGCCGGGCGGCGCCACGCCGCCCGCGCTAGGCCGTCTGTTGCAGGGCGCGGTGGGTGCTGTCCGGGTCCAGGGCGCAGAGCGCGTGGTACTGGCTGACGAACACCTGGCCGCCGAACTGCTGGAGAAAGGCCGAGCGCTGCAGCTGGTCCATCACCGGCCCCTTCACTTCCGACAGGTGCAGCTGCACCCCGGCGCTGCGCAGGCGCTCGGCGATGGCTTCCAGGCTCTCCAGGGCGCTGGCGTCGATCAGGTTGACCCCCGAACACATCAGCACCAGATGCCGCACCAGGGGCCGCGCGGCGATCAGCTCGCCGACGCGCTCCTCCAGAAAGCGCGCATTGGGGAAGTACAGGCTTTCGTCGACCCGCAGCGACAACACGCTGGGGCTCTGCACCACGCTGTAGCGCAGGACGTTGCGAAAGTGCTCGCTGCCCGGCAGCTGGCCGACCACCGCCAGGTGCGGGCGACTGGTGCGCCAGAGGAACAGCAGCAGCGACAGGCCGACGCCGAGCAGGATGCCCACCTCGACGCCGAACAGCAGCACGCCGCCGAGGGTGGCCGCCTGGGCCGCGCCGTCCTGGCGCGAATAGCGCCAGGTGTGACGCAGCGCGCCGAGGTCGACCAGGCCGAGCACCGCGACGATGATCGCCGCCGCCAGCACCGCCTGGGGCAGGTCGTGCAGCCAGGGCGTCAGCAGCAGCGCGCTGAGGGCGATACCCACGGCAGTCAGGGCGCCGGCCATGGGCGTCTGCGCGCCCGCCTCGAAATTGACCACCGAACGGGCGAAGCCACCGGTCACCGGCATGCCGGCGCTGACCGCGGCCGCCAGGTTGGCCGCGCCGAGGCCGAGCAGTTCGCGGTCCGGGGCGATGCGCTGGCGGCGCTTGGCCGCCAGGGTCTGCGCCACCGAGACCGACTCGACGAAGCCGATCAGGCTGATCAGCGCCGCCGCCGGCAACAGCTGGCGCATCAACGCCAGGTCCAGCGGCGGCAGGGTCAGCGGCGGCAGCCCCTGGGGAATCACCCCGACTACCGCGACGCCGGCCTGCTCCAGCTGCAGGGCGCCGACCACCAGCACCGACACCACGATGGCCAATACCGGTCCAGTCTTGGCCAGGTTCGCCGCCAGCGCCGGACTGACGCCAAGACCCACCAGCAGCGCCTTCATGCGGGCCCGCGCCCACCAGAGAAACAGCAGGCTGCTGGCGCCGATCAGCAGGGTCGGCAGGTGCGTCGCCGGCAACCCCTCGAGCAGCGCCGGCAGCAGCTCGGGCAGGGCCTGGCCCGCCGCCTGGATGCCGAGAATATGCTTGAGCTGGCCCAGCGCGATGAGCAGGCCCGAGGCGCTGATAAAGCCGGAAATCACCGGATGGCTGAGGAAGTTGGCGAGAAAACCCAGGCGCAGCAGCGCCATGCCGAACAACAGCAGCGCCGACAACAGGGCCAGCAGCATGGCCGCGCCCAGGTACTCGGCGCTCCCCGGCGCGAACAGTGGCGCGAGCGCCGCGGCGGTCATCAGCGACACCACCGCCACCGGGCCGACCGCCAGGCTGCGGCTGGAGCCGAACAGCGCGTAGGCCAGCAGCGGCAGGATGCTGGCGTAGAGCCCGGTCTGCGGCGGCAGGCCGGCCAGCATGGCGTAGGCCAGGCTCTGCGGGATCAGCATCAGGGTGACGATCAGCGCGGCCAGGCCATCCTGGCCGGCCACTCGGCGGTCGTAGCCGCGCAACCAGTCCGGACGCCAGCTCATCGGAACAGGTTCAACGGGATTTTCAGGTAACGGGTGCCGTTGCCCTCGGCCGGCGGCAGTTCCCCGCCGCGCATGTTCACCTGCACCGCCGGCAGCATCAGCCTGGGCATGCTCAGCTCGGCGTCGCGGGCGCGGCGCATGGCCACGAAGGCGTCCTCGTCGATGCCCTCGCGTACATGTACGTTGTGCGCACGCTGCTCGGCCACGCTGGTCTGGTACTGGTACTCGTCGCGGCCCGGCGCCTTGTAGTCGTGACAGAGGAACAGGCGGGTGTCGTCCGGCAGGGCGAACAGCCTGTGGATCGAGCGATACAGGCTGCGCGCATCGCCGCCGGGAAAGTCGCAGCGGGCGGTGCCGTAGTCGGGCATGAACAGGGTGTCGCCGACGAAGGCGGCATCGCCGATCAGGTAGGTCATGCACGCCGGGGTGTGACCCGGGGTGTGCAGCGCCCGCGCCTCGAGGGTGCCGACGCCGAAGCACTCGCCATCCTCGAGCAGGTGGTCGAACTGGCGGCCATCGGCGACGAACTCGTCGCTGGCGTTGAACAGCTTGGCGAAGGTCGCCTGCACCGCGGTGATGCCCGCGCCTATGGCCAGCTGCCCGCCCAGCTCGGCCTTGAGGTAGGCCGCCGCGCTCAGGTGGTCGGCATGCACATGGGTTTCCAGCAGCCAGTCGACCTGCAGGCCCTGCTCGCGCACATGCTCGACCAAGCGCCGGGCGCCGTCCGCGGAGGTGCGCCCGGCGGCGGCGTCGTAGTCCAGCACCGCATCGATGATGGCGCAACGCTTGCTGGCCGGGTCACTGACCACGTAGCTGTAGGTCGAGGTGGCCGGATCGAAGAAGGCGGCTATTTCGGGTGACATGGGGACTCCTCCGTGGGCCGCCAGCATAGCCGGGCGCACCCGATAATGCAGCGCCGGCTCAGGCGCCGCCGCGGCGCTGCAGGACAGCGAACAGGGCCATGCCAACGAGCATGGCCACGACGAACAGCGCCATCTGCCCGTAGCCCGCCGCCAGGCCCACCAGCGCCGGTCCCGGGCAGATGCCGGCGATGCCCCAGCCGACGCCGAACAGCAGGCTGCCCGCGATCAGCCGGCGGTCCAGCTGACGCGCGGTCGGCAGGCGCAGCGGCGCACCGAGCAGCGACTCGCGGCGCAGCTTGGCCCAGGCGAAAGCGGGATAGCCGACGGCGATGGCGCCGGCCATGACCAGTGCCAGGGACGGGTCCCAGGCGCCGGCCAGGTCGAGGAAGCCCAGCACCTTGGCCGGGTTGGCCATGCCCGACAGCAGCAGGCCGAGGCCGAACAGCAGGCCGGCCAGCAGCGCAGTCAACTTGCCCATGCTCAAACCTCCAGCAGATGACGCAGGACATACACCGTGGCGAAGCCACTGGCCATGAAGGCCAGGGTCGCCGCCAGCGAGCGCGGCGACAGCCGCGACAGGCCGCACACGCCGTGGCCACTGGTACAGCCGGATGCGTAGCGGGTGCCGAGGCCGACCAGCAGGCCGGCAAGCGGCAGCGCCAGACCGTCGCTGGGGAACTCCAGCACCGGCAGCGGCGCGAACAGGCCCCAGAGCAGCGGCGCCAGCAGCAGCCCGGCGAGGAACAGCAGCTTCTCCGTGCGCCCCTCGCCGCCCTCCAGGGCGCTGCCCAGCAGGCCGCTGATCCCGGCGATGCGGCCATTGAGCAGCATGAACAGGCTGGCCGCCGCGCCGATCAGCGCGCCGCCGGCCAGGGCCGACCAGGGCGTGAAGTGCAGCCAATCGAGGCTCATGTCGGCTGCTCCGCGCAGAACAGGCGGTACAGGGTGTCGATCACCGCCAGGGCCGCCGGACTGCTGATCCGGTAGTGGATCTGCTTGCCGTCCCGGCGGGTCTCCACCAGGCCCTCGCGGCGCAGCACCGCCAGCTGCTGCGACAGGGTCGGCTGCTGGATGCCGAGCTGGGCCTCCAGTTCACCGACGCTGCGCTCGCCCTGGGCAAGCTGGCAGAGCAGCAGCAGGCGGTCGGGATTGGCCAGAGCCTTGAGCAACTGGCCGGCCGCATCGGCGTTGGCCCGCAGTCGCTGGGTATCCAGGGGCACGTCGGGGGTGGTCATGGGACGGCACTCACTTAAGCCATTAACAATATATCTTTCAATATAGTGTACTGCGGAGCAAGCCCGCTTCCCGGTCCGACGGGCGGCTCCTGCCGGATCAACGAAAAAGCCCGCCAGTTGGCGGGCTTTTTCCCTGTAGCGCGCGGGGTCAGGCGCGCGGCAGGCCTTGCGCTTAGAGCAGTGGCAGGGTGTAGCTGACGATCAGGCGGTTCTCGTCGATGTCGTTGGCGAAGTTCGAACGCACCGCCGCGTTGCGCCAGCGCACGCCGAGGTTCTTCAGCGCGCCTTCCTGGAACACGTACATCAACTCGGTATCGCGCTCCCACTCCTTGCCCTCGGAACGGCCGGCGCCCAGTTCGACGTTGTCGCCGGTCAGGTAGCGGGTCATGAAGGTCAGGCCGGGAATGCCGATGGAGGCGAAGTTGAAGTCGTAACGGGCCTGCCAGGAGCGCTCGTCCTTGTTGGCGAAGTCGCTGATCTGCACGTAGTTCACCAGGTACGGGTCGGTACCGTTGACGTAGGCATAACCGGTGTCGCCGCTCATCTTCTGGTAGCCCAGGCCGAAGCTGTGGCCTTCCAGGCTGTAGGTGACCATGGCATTCAGCGCCTTGTTGTCGACGTTGCTGCGCGAACCATCGTCGGTGGAGCGGGTGTAGCGCAGGTCGGTCTTCAGGCTCTGCTTGTCGGCGATCGGCAGCACGTGCACCAGGTTGAAGGTGTTCTGCTTGTACAGATCCTCCAGCTGGGAGTGATAGTACGCCGCGGTCAGGTCCTGGCTGAGCTTGTAGCTGCCACCGAGGAACTGGAAGGAATCAGTGGTGGTGCCACCGCTGGTGGTGATGCCGCGCCGGCCGCCGCTGGTGATGGCGATGTCCTCGAAGTCACCGGAGTTGCGATGGTTGACTTCGCGCAGGTAGCCGCCATCGAGGGTCAGGCCATTGATTTCCTGGGAGAGCAGATGGCCACCCTGGAACACCTGCGGGGTCAGGCGGCTGTCGCTGGAGGCGATGGCCATGTTCTTGAACTGCATGCTGCCGACGCGCAGGGTGCTCTTGGAGGCCTAGACCTTGGCGGCGACGGCCAGGTCGGAGGAATAGTCCTGGGAACCGCCCGAGCGGTCCGGAACCAGCAGGCCACTGCCCGCCGTGCCATCACCGGAGTCGAGCTTGAAGCCGAGCATGCCGATGGCGTCGAGGCCGAAGCCCACGGTGCCTTCGGTATAGCCGGAGTCCATACGCAGGATGAAGCCTTGCGCCCATTCTTCCTGCTTGGCCTGGCTGGGAGTCGGACGGGCATCCTGACGGAAGTCACGGTTGAAGTAGAAGTTGCGCGCTTCCAGGCTGGCCTTGCTGTCCTTGATGAACTCGGCCTGGGCCAGGGGGCTCAGGGACAGGGTGCCGGCAGCGATGGCCAGAGCCAGGGAGGTCTTTGTCATTGTGATTTGCTCCAGTGTTGTAAGGGTGGCACATCGGTCCGGACACCAGCCTCGCTGACGAAGCGGCGGTCACGCACCGAAATCGGGGGCACTCTCCCTGCTGCCGCGGCAAGCCAGGCGCCGAGCACGGCGGGGAGCGCCCGTAATCAGGGGTTCGGAGTAGGCGGCAACGGCCCGGCGATACGCGGCAAGGGAATCGATCGCGGTGTACCCGGCGAATCGGCAAGGCGGCAGGACGGGGCAATGAGCAGGACCGGCATGGAGGACCTCGACAGCTTTCTTGAAGTTCTTGTTATGTCCCTCGAGAATATTGGTCATACCAATTCCAATATCGTCGAAATATCGTAGATGGCCGACGTTTACCCCGTCAATCGAGGAGAAGGCGACATTCGACGAAAGGATAAGGGTCGTCGAGACGCGCACTGGCCGTGGGATGGCTAAGGCAGCAACCGTGCCAAGCGCCTCGATCCGACTGGCGATGGCTCTGGGGCGCGGCTTTTTCGCGAGGACGAATCGCCAGGGTGCGGTTTGCCCCCCCGCAATAGGCGAGATTCCGCCGAGCGCCCGCACGGCGTTGGCGATAAGTCGCCAACGCCGTCGACGCAGCCAGCTGGGGTATTCAGGCGAAGACGATCTGGTTCTTGCCCTGGCGCTTGGCCACATACATGGCCGCGTCGGCGCGGGCGAACAGCGCATCCAGGCTCAGGTCGGTCGGGGCCAGGCTGGTCAGGCCCTGGCTGACGGTGATGCCGAAGGTCTTGCCCTGGTGGCTGAAGCCCAGGCGCTTGACCTCGCGCTGCAGGCGCTCGGCGATCTGCTTGGCCAGGGCCGGCTCGCAACCGGGAAACAGCGCGGCGAACTCTTCCCCGCCGATGCGTCCGAACAGGTCGCCACGCCGCAGGACGGTGGCGCCGCACTGGGCCAGGCGCTGCAGCACCTGATCGCCGACCTGGTGGCCGTAGCTGTCGTTGATCTGCTTGAAGTCGTCGATATCCAGCAGCAGGAACGCCAGCGGCGTGCCGAACTGGCGGGCGTGCTCGAATTCGCGCAGGGCGCAGTCGAAGAAGTGCCGGCGGTTGCTGCTCTGGGTCAGTACATCGGTGGTGGCCAGGCGCTGCAGCTCGCCCTCCAGCTGCTTCTTCTCGGTGATGTCCTCGGCGATGCCGACGATGATGTGCGGATCACCGGCCTCGCTCTGGCGACCGATAAAGCACTTGTCGCTAAGCCAGCGCAGCTGCCCGTCGCCGCGGATGATGCGGTATTCGCGGGTCTCCACGGCCCCGGTCTCGAGGACCTTGGCCAGGCTCTCGGCGGCGTAGTCGAGGTCATCCGGGTAGATGCTGTTGCGCCACTCCTGGTAATCGGCCAGCAGCAGCGCGGCCGAGCGACCGAATACACGCTCATAGGCCGGACTGACGTAGATCATCCGATGGTTGTACCAATCCAAAGCCCAGAGCACGGCGTTGAGGCTGCCCACCAGGGTGCTGAACAGGCGCTCGCGCTCTCGCAGCCGGGTGACCTCGCCGCGGCAGTGCAACAGCGCCAGCGTCAATTCTTCCAGCTCGCTCGGGACAGGACCCTGCTCGTCCATAGAGGCGCCACTCTGATAAATGCATGGGCGACACCTTCAGCATAGAGCCTCGCCGCGGCGGCCAACGAAAAAGCCCGCCAAATGGCGGGCTTCTAGGTGGCTACGCCGACTCCGGTCAGCGCGCGGCGGCCGGGCGCAGCGAGTAGCTCTGCAGCTGTTCGGCGAAATCGCGCAGCGACTGGATGCCACTGGCCTCGGCCTCGTGCACCCACTGCTTGATCGCCTCGAGCATCTCGTGGCCGTTGGAGCTGGTCCGGGCCCAGATCTGCTGCAGCGCCAGGCGTTTCTCGTAGATCACCTTGAGCGCCTGGCTGTGCGCCAGCATGGCGTCGATATGCAGCTGCTGCTTGTCCTGCAGCAGGCTCGGCTCGCGGGCCAGCAGGCGCTTGGCGCGGCGGAACTGGTGCCGCACCGAGGCGTCGGCCTTGAGCAGCTCCTGCTTGACCAGTGGCGCGATCACCAGCTTGCGGTACTGCGCCATGATCTGGAAGCGGTTGTTGAGGATCGCCATGGCGGTGTCCATGTCCAGCTGACGCTTGCCCTCGATCCGGTGGGCGATCGGCGCCACCCGCTGCACCTTGGCCAGGCCCAGCAGGCTGAACAGCTTGATCCAGGCCCAGCCCATGTCGAACTCCCACTTGCGCACCGACAGCTTGGCCGAGTTCGGGTAGGTGTGGTGATTGTTGTGCAGCTCCTCGCCGCCGATCAGGATGCCCCAGGGCAGCAGGTTGGTCGCCGCGTCGCGGCACTCGAAGTTGCGGTAGCCGACGGCATGGCCGAGGCCGTTGATCACCCCGGCGGCCCAGACCGGAATCCACATCATCTGGATCGCCCAGACGGTCATGCCGAGCACGCCGAACAGGGCCAGGTCGATGATCGCCATCAGGGTCACGCCGCCGATCGGGTAGCGCGAATAGACATTGCGTTCGACCCAGTCATCCGGGCAGTTCTTGCCGTAGATGCGCAGGGTTTCCTGGTTTTTCGCCTCCTCCTGATACAGCTCGGCGCCCTTGCGCAGCACCGTGCTCAGGCCCTTGACCACCGGGCTGTGGGGATCATCGACGGTTTCGCACTTGGCGTGGTGCTTGCGATGGATGGCCGTCCATTCGCGGGTGTTCTGCCCGGTGGTCAGCCACAGCCAGAAGCGGAAGAAGTGCTTCAGTGCCGGATGCAGCTCCAGGGCGCGGTGCGCCGAGTAGCGATGCAGATAGACGGTGACGCTGACGATGGTCACGTGGGTCATCAGCAGGGTGACCGCGATCAGTTGCCAGACCGACAGGTCGAGAATTCCGTTGTACCACATAGGGTCGAGTGCCTCTCAAAAGGGTGACGCAGCCTGCCCTCAAGCAGCAGGCCGTGCCCCATTATCCCCGCCTCAGGGCAGAAAACCAGTTGGTCTTTTGGATACGAATGCCACGACCCTGTCGATACCTATACTGCTGTGCACGCAAACGGAGTTGAACGTGCCGCCGCAACACCAGCCTATCCTGCTGCTGACACCGCCTCCGGCCCATGGCCGGGAGACCGCACTGCGGATCTGTCCAGGCGACGGACGGTGGCCGGGGCTGCCAGCAAACGCCACCAAGGAGCTGTCATGCGCGTGATGATTCTCGAAGACGACCCCTGGATCGCAGACCTGCTCAAGCAGATCGTGCTCAGTCTGCGCCCGGCCGCCCAGGTCAAGTGCCTGGACAGCGTGGCGGCCGCACTGCAGGACTGGCAACAGCACGCCGCCGACCT
Source organism: Pseudomonas sp. LPB0260 (assembly GCF_013388395.1). Classification (NCBI taxonomy): domain Bacteria; kingdom Pseudomonadati; phylum Pseudomonadota; class Gammaproteobacteria; order Pseudomonadales; family Pseudomonadaceae; genus Pseudomonas; species Pseudomonas sp. LPB0260. Next base: position 4,318,591 of record NZ_CP058247.1, read on the forward strand.
GGTGATCGCCGACTGGAACCTGCCCGACGACTCGGGCACCCAGCTGCTGGAACAGGTACACCGCGACAACGACCAGGTCCCCCTGGTGATGGTCACCGGCCGCGCCGATCGCGACAGCGTGCTGGCGGTCAAGGCGATCGGGGTCAGCGCCTTCATCAGCAAGCCGTTCCAGGTGCCCAAGGTGCTCGAATGCCTGCAGCAACTGCTGCCGGCGGACGAGGCCGAGGCGTGCGTCGCGCCCCTGGCCGGCGACACGTTCGTCGATCACCTGGCCACGCTGCCGGCCAGTGCCCTCGACCTGCCGCTGCAGGCCGGCACGCTCGACGGCCTGCAGCAGACGGGGGAAGAGGCGCCGAGCCTGCAACTGCTCAACGAGCGCTGGCAGCACGACCCGGCGCTGACCGCGCGCCTGATCGCCGCGGCCAACAGCAGCCAATACAATCACGCCAACCAGGCCTGCCTGAGCCTGGCCGAGGCGCTGCACCGCCTCGGCCCGGCCACCAGCCTGAATCTCGGCCTGGGCCTCGGCCTGCGCCCGGCGGCGGAGCTCGAGGACGCCGAACTGAAGCTGCAGGCCATTGCCTATGTCGAGCAGATCGAACGCCTCGCTGAGCGGGTGTCCCGGCTGGCCGAGCAGTGTCACCTCGATCCCACGCCGCTGCACAGCGCCGCGGTGCTGCAGCGCATGGGCGAACTGTGCGTGCTGCACCAGGCCCAGCTGTGGAAGAATGCCGACCGGGCCCTGGACAGCGAGCAACTGCAGCAGGCACTGGACCAGTCCAGCAACGTGCTGGCCTATCGTCTGAAAGCCCACTGGCGCCTGCCCACCCCCCTGCGCGAGCTGATCGGCGCCTGCTATGGTCTGGCCAGCAATAACGTCAAACGAGAAACCATTGTCATGCGCCTGGCCGTCTGCGAGCTGCTCCCCGAACCCGATCACCAAGACCTGGCGCGCCTGCGCCGCCTGGCCGGACTGACCTGAGCGTGACGGCCGCCGGTCTCCCCAGGAAACTGTCCATGATCGCTGCCGCCAGGGCCCGGGCGCTCTACTGGATAGTCGGCCTCGGCAGCCTGATCCTCGCCCTGCTGTTCAGCACCCTCAGCTGGCAGGCGCTGCAGGAGCACGACGCCCTGTGGCGACTGCAGATGGCCCGGCAGGGCGAACTGCAGCGCCTGGCCCAACTGAGCACCCAGGACAAGCTGCGGGAACAGGCGACGATGCTGGCCGACGCCATTGCCGCCGACGCCTGGCTGGTCGAGCTGGTACGCCAGGCCCACAGCCTGTCGGGCCAGGACGCCGACGGCGCAAGCCTCGGCCATATCCGCAATCAGCTGTACACGCGCCTGGCGCCACGCTGGCGCAGCCTGCAGACCGGCCACCCGTTCCGTCTCTCCGTCCACCTGGCGCCCGAGGCCGACGTGCTGCTGCGGGTCCATGCGCCAACCAGGTTCGGCGAGCGCCAGGCTACCGAGCGGCCGATGCTGCGCGACGCCCTGAGCGATGGGCGCAGCCGCTCCGGCCTGGTCCTGTTGCCCGACCAGCCCGGCATGGCCGCGGTCGCGCCACTGCGGGCCGAGAGCCCGGGCGGGGAAACCACGGTCGGGGCCATCGAGGTGGGCTTCGGCATACTCGACGACCTGCAGCGCCTGGATCACGAACTGCAGGCCGGCGTGGCGCTGCTGGTCCGTCGCCGCCTGCTCGATGCGCCGGACAGCGGCGAGCAGCTGCGTGGCCTGCCGCGACGCTCCAGCGGCTGGCACCTGCTGGACGCCTCGCGCCCCGAGGTGCGGCGCTGGCAACAGCAGCAGCAACTGCCGGACCCGACGGCGGGCAACGCCCTCAAGCTGGTCGACGACCAGGGCCAGACCTACCTGCTCAACCAGATCGTCCTGCCCGCCTACCAGCACCGGCAGCAGTCCGCCGTGCCCAACCTGGCCATGGCCCTGGTCTGGCGCGATGTCAGCGAGCAGTTCGCCGTGCACCAGCAGAACAAGCGCTGGCTGGTCGGCAAATGGCTGCTGGCCTGGCTGGGCGCCGAGGCCCTGCTGCTGGCGCTGCTGCTGGCCACCCGCAACAGCACCCAGGCGCTGATGCGCAGCCACCAGCACGCCCTGCAACAGCGGCACCATGAGAGCGAGCAGTCGCGCCAGCTGCTGACCATCATCACCCAGGCCCAGGCCGGCTATATCGACGCCCAGAACCAGCACCAGGTGTTCGACGCCCTGCTGCAGCGCATCCTCGAACTGAGCGCCAGCCAATTCGGCTTCATCGGCGAGGTGCTGGACGACGAGGCCGGCGCGCCCTACCTGCGCAGCTACGCCATCTGTGGCCTCGCCGAGCAGACGGATCAGCCGACCGGTGGCCTGGAGATTCGCGACCGCCACAGCCTGTTCGGCCGCGTCCTGAGCGATGCGCAACCGCTGATCGTCGACGAGAGCGGCGCCGCTGCCCCACCGAGCGGCCTGCCACTGGTCCATCCGCCCGTGCGCACCGGTGCCGGCCTGCCGATCTTCAGTCGCGGCCAGATGGTCGGCCTGCTCGGCCTGGCCAACCGCGCCGGCGGCTACCCGCACGAGCTGATCGAACAGCTGCATCCGCTGCTCGCCACCCTCGGCCAACTGGTCGAGGCGCTGCGCCGCGACGGCCAGCGCCGACTCGAGCAGCGCCGCCTGCAGCGTCAGCAGGCGGCCCTGCGCGCGCTGAACGAAATTGCCGCCTTGCCGAAGGTCAGCAGCCAGGAGCAATTGCGCCAGGCCCTGCAACTGGGGGCGCGCTTCTACCAGTTGCCGCTGGCGATCATCAGCCAGATAGAGGGCGAGGACTATCGCGTGCTGGTCCAGGTCTCGCCGGCCGACAGCCTGCGCGACGGCCAGTGCTTCGCGCTCGGTGACACCTACTGCAGCATCGCCCTGGACAGCGACGAGGTGCTGGCCATCGAGCATATGGCCCAGTCGCCCCACGCCAGCCATCCCTGCTACCGGCAGTTCGCCCTGGAGTGCTATATCGGCCTGCCGGTCTGGGTCGGCGGCCGGCGCTTCGGCACCCTGAACTTCTCCGCCGCCGAGCCCCGCGAGCAGCCGTTCGACGAGGCCGATCACGAATTCCTGCGCCTGTTCGCCCGCTGGGTCGGCACCACCCTGGAGCGTCAGCAGCAGGAACAGGCGCAGCAGACCCTGCTCGAACGCCTCGACGAGTCCCAGCAGATCGCCCGCCTGGGCCACTGGGAATTCGACCTGGGCAGCGGCGAGCTGCGCTGGTCCGGCGTGATCTTCGACATCTTCGGCCGCGACCCGCAGCACTTCAGCCCCAGCCTCGCGGCCTTCTACCAGTGCGTGCACCCCGAGGACCGCGCGCAGGTGCAGGCCAGCCAGCGCGCCGCCGAGGCCGGTGGCGTGCACGACGTGGTGCACCGCATCATCCGCCCGGACGGCGAGATCCGCTGGGTCCACGAACTGGGCCGCCTGCAACCGAACCAGCAGGGTCAGCTGCTGCGCCTGGTCGGCACGGTGCAGGACATCAGCGACAGCAAGCAGCGCGACCTGGAGATGCATCAGGCGCGCAGCTTCCTCCAGGCGCTGCTGGACTCGGCCACCGGCGTCTCGATCATCGCCACCGACCCGCACGGCCTGATCACCCTGTTCAACTCCGGCGCCGAGACCCTGCTCGGCTACCGGGCCGCGGAAATGGTCGGGCGCTGCAGCCCGGCGGTGTTCCATCGGGCCGACGAAGTACGCCAGCGCGGCGAGCAACTCAGCCAGGCCGCCGGGCAGCCCATCGAGGGCTTCGAGGTGTTCGTGCACAACCCGCGCAAGGGCACGGCCGAAACGCGCCAGTGGACCTACCTCCGCAAGGACGGCCAGAGCCGCACGGTCAACCTCACCGTCAGCGCCATCCCCGACGGGGCTGGCGGTGTCGCCGGCTTCCTCGGCATCGCCAGCGACATCAGCGAACTGCTGCAGGCCACCCGCGCCCTGCAGAAGAGCGAAAGCCGCTTCCGCGGCCTGGTCAGCAGCCTGCCCGGGGTGGTCTACCGCTGCCACAACGACGCCGACTGGACCATGCGCTACATGAGCGAGGACATCTTCGCCCTGTGCGGCTACCCGGCCGGCGACTTCGTCGACAACCACAGGCGCAGCTACGCCAGCGTCATTCACCCGGACGATCTGCCGGCCACCTACCGCGCCACCGAGGCGCTGGCGCGCCGCGAGGCCTTCGAGCTGACCTACCGCCTGCGCCATGCCGACGGCCACAGCGTCTGGGTGCGCGAGAAGGGCCGCGGCGAATACGACAGCCAGGGCGAGCTGCTGTGGATCTCCGGGTTCATCTGGGACATCAGCGAACGCAAGGCGGTCGAGGACCAGTTGCAGGTCAGCCAGCAACGCTTCAGCAGCGCCTTCAGCACCGCGCCCCAGGGCATGGCCCTGGTATCGCCGCAGGGCCAGTGGCTGGAGGTCAACGACGAGCTGTGCCGGATGCTCGGCTACAGCCGCGAGGAACTGCTGCGCGGCGATTTCCAGCAGATCACCCACCCCGACGACCTGGCGCTCGACCTGCAGAACGTCGAGGACCTGCTGGCCGGGCGCATCAACGCCTACCAGATGGAGAAGCGCTACCTGAACAAGCGCGGCGCCACGGTCTGGGCGCTGCTCAGCGTCTCGCTGGTGCGCGATACCCGCGGTCGGCCGCTGCACTTCGTCTCCCAGGTGCAGGACTTCAGCGAACGAATCGCCGCCGAACGGGCGCTGCGCGAGCGCGAGGACTACCTGCGCACCCTGCTGGAGAACGTCCTCGACGCCATTGTCACCATCGACCAGCACGGCCGCATCGAGACCTTCAACCGCGCCGCCGAGCAGCTGTTCGGCTACAGCCTGGCGCAGGTCGCCGGGTGCAACGTCAAGCTGCTGATGCCCGCCGCCGAGGCGGCGGCCCACGATGGCTATCTGGCGCGTTATCGGTCCAGCGGCGAGGCGCGCCTGATCGGCAGTGTGCGCGAGTTGACCGGGCGGCGCAGCAACGGCGAGCAGTTCGCCATCGAGCTGGCCGTCTCGCAGATCAGCCACCAGGGCGAGCAGCGCTTCATCGCGGTGATCCGCGACATCAGCGAGCGCAAACGCATCGAGCAACTGAAGGACGACTTCGTCTCCACCGTCAGCCATGAGCTGCGCACCCCGCTGACCGCCATCGCCGGCTCCCTGGGGCTGATCAACGGTGGCGCCCTCGGCGAGGTGCCGGCCGCGATGCGCCAGATGCTGACGATCGCCCAGAGCAACAGCCAGCGGCTCGGCGAGCTGATCAACGACCTGCTCGACATGGAAAAGCTGGCGGCCGGCAAGATGCACCTGGAGCTGCGCGAACAACCGCTGATGCCGCTGCTCGAGCAGGCCCTGGAGCACAACCAGCCCTACGCCCGGCAATTCAACGTGGCGCTGCAGTTGCGCGAACGGGCCGACGACGCCCGGGTCGTGGTCGACGGCCAGCGCCTGTTGCAGGTACTGGCCAACCTGCTGTCCAATGCGGCGAAGTTTTCCCCGCCCGGCCAGGCCGTGACACTGAGCGTGCAGGCGCGCGCCGGGCGACTGCGAATCAGCGTGCGCGACCAGGGCCCCGGCGTACCGGAAGCCTTCCGCGAGCAGATGTTCGCCAAGTTCTCCCAGGCCGACGCCAGCGACACGCGCAACAAGGGCGGCACCGGACTCGGTCTGGCCATCAGCAAGGAAATCATCGAACGAATGGGCGGCAGCATCGGCTTCGACTCGGGCGAAGGCCGCGGCGCCACCTTCTGGTTCGAACTGCCCGAGGCGTCCCCAGCATGAATGCATTGACCCGCCAGCAGGCCCGTTCGCGGCGCCGCCGCAACAGGAACTGGGCGATCAGCCTGGCCCTGCTGCTGGTGCTCGGGCTGGGCGTCGAACTGCTGTTGCGGCAATACGCCCTGCGCCAGTTCGACGCCCACCAGCAGCGCCTCACCGCCCGCGCCGGCGAGGTACGCGCGGTGCTGCTGAGCGAACTCAACGCCACCCTGCACCTGGCCACCGGCCTGGCCTCCTATATCGGCGCCCGCCAAGGCGAGGTGCAGCCGCCGGAGCTGCAACCCTGGCTCGACGGCCTGCTGCGCCGCGGTCGCCATATCCGCAACATCGGCCTGGCGCCGGGCAACCGCATCGTCTTCGTCTATCCCCTGGCCGGCAACGAAGCCGCCCTCGGCCTGTACTACCCCGACCTGCCCAAGCAGTGGTCGGCGGTGCAGCGCATCATCGCCAGCCGCGAGCCGGGCCTGGATGGCCCGCTGCCGCTGGTCCAGGGCGGCAGCGGGCTGATCTACCGGGTACCGGTGTTCCTCGGCGACGGCAGCTACTGGGGGCTGGTCAGCACGGTGATCGACTTCGACCGCCTGTATGCCGAGGTCGAGCGGGCGGCCCGCCAGCTCGACCTGGTCATTCGCCTCAGGCACCGCGATGCCGCCGACGGCGAACTGATCAAGGGCAGCGCCGTCCCCGACGGGGCCGCCAACGTCGAACTGACGGTGCGCCTGGCCGGGACGCACTGGCGGCTCGGCGCCAGCGACGGCCATGCCGAGGCGCCGCAGCTCGGCTGGCTGCGCCTGATCGGCTGGAGCCTGGCCCTGGCGATCAGCGCCCTGATCGCCCTGACCCTGCACGGCCAGCATCGCCAGGCCAGCCTGCTGCTGGCGCTCAATCACAGCCAGCGGCAGTTTCGCCAGGCCTTCGAGATGGCCCCCCAGGGCCTCGCCCTGCTCGACCCCCAGGGTCGCCTGCTGACGGTCAACCCGACCTTCTGCCGGCTGCTGGGGCGCGGCGCCGAGGACCTGCTCGACCAGCCCCTGGCGCGCTTCGCCGACCCGCAACTGGGTGCCGGCCTGGACGCCGTGCTCGGCGCCGCCGATGAGCAGACGGTACGCAGCTGGCAGGGATGCCTGTTCGACGCCCATGGCGAGTCCGTCGATGTCGAGCTCAGTGTCGCCGTCCTCGGCCACGGCTCGTCTGGCGCCGCCGGCTGGATCCTGCACGTCCAGGACATCCGCGAGAGCAAGCGCCTGCAGCGCCTGCAGAACGAGTTCGTCGCCACCGTCAGCCATGAATTGCGCACGCCGCTGACCGCCATCAGCGGGCCCCTGGAGCTGATCGACTCCGGCGCCCTCGGCGAAGTCCCCGAGCACCTGCAGCAGATGCTGCAGATCGCCCGGCACAACAGCCGGCGCCTGGGCCTGCTGATCAACGACCTGCTGGACATCGGCAAGCTGGAGGCCGAGCGCATGCCCATCGCCTGCGAGGAGCTGGCACTGCAGCCATTGATCGAGCAGGCGCTGCAGTGCAATCAGGCCTATGCCGCCGAACACGGCGTGCGCCTGCACCAGGTGGGGGTCTGCACGGAGCGGGTCAGGGTCGACGGCCAGCGCCTGCAACAGGTGCTGAGCAACCTGCTGGCCAACGCCGCGAAATTCTCGCCCGCAGAGCAGGAGGTCGAGGTCAGCTGCGAGCGCCGCGGCGCCTGGGTGCGGATCAGCGTGCGCGATCACGGCCCCGGCGTCGCCCCGGCCTTCCATGGGCGCATCTTCCAGAAATTCGCCCAGGCCGATGCCTCCGACAGCCGCCAGCGCGGCGGCACCGGCCTGGGGCTGGCGATCAGCAAGGAGCTGATCGAACGCATGGGCGGACGCATCGGCTTCGACTCGGCCGAGGGCCTGGGTGCTACCTTCTGGATTGAATTGCCACTGGCCGAGGCCGCCGCACAGGAGCAGTCCGCATGAGACGCGAGTCACCGGTCCCCGGCAACGCCCCCGAGCCCCTAGACGAAGCCGCGCGCCTCGCCGAGCTCGAGCGCTATGCGCTGCTCGACAGCCCCGTCGAGGAGGCCTTCGACGACCTCACCCAGCTCGCCGCGCAGCTGTGCGACGTGCCCATCGCACTGATCTCGCTGGTCGACGCGCAGCGCCAGTGGTTCAAGAGCCGGGTCGGCCTGGACGCCTGCGAGACGCCCCGCGACTTCGCCTTCTGCGCCCATGCCATTCTCGCCCCTCAGCTGATGGAGGTGCCCGACGCCCTGGCGGACCCACGCTTTCGCGACAACCCGCTGGTCACCGGGCCGCCGCATATCCGCTTCTATGCCGGCATGCCGCTGAACAGTCGGACCGGACACAAGCTCGGCACCCTGTGCGTGATCGACCGCCGCCCCAGGCAACTGAGCATGCCGCAGCGCGAGGGCCTGCAACGCCTGGCGCGCCAGGTCGAGCGTCTCTTCGAGCTGCGCCTGAGCGCGCGCCAGCACGCCGAGCAGGCGGCGCTGCAACGCGCCATCCTCGACAGCGCCGGCAGCGCGATGATCGCCACCTGCCCGGCAGGCCGCGTCACCCGCATCAATCCGGCCGCCGAACACCTGCTCGGCTATGACCGCCAGGCCCTGCTCGGACGGCCACTGACCGAGGCGCTGCTCGATCCGCAGGAACTGGCCAGCCGCGCCGAGGCCCGCACGCAGGAGCTGGGCCACGCCTGCGCGGCCGACTTCTCGCTGCTCAGCGCCCAGGCACGGGGCGACCGGCCGCCGCGCGAATGGACCTACCTGCGCCGCGACGGCAGCCGCCTGCCGGTGCTGCTGACGGTCTCGGCGGTCCTCGACGACGGCGGCGCGCTGCTCGGCTATATCACCATCGCCCAGGACCTGAGCCAACGCGTGCAGGCCCAGCAGCGCCTGCAGCAGATCGCCGCGCAACTGCCCGGCATGGTCTTCCAGGCACACCTGCCGCTCCAGGGCACGCTGCGCTTCCCCTATGCCAGCGAGGGCATCGCCGACATCTACGGGCTGAGCCCCGCCGATGTCCTCGAGCAGACCAAGGCGCTATACGACCTGATCCACGAGGACGACCGCGCCCGGCTCAGCGCCGCCATCCTCGACTCGGCGAGAAACCTCGGCCAGTGGCACCAGGAGTACCGCGTGCGCCATCCGCGCAAGGGCCTGATCTGGGTCGAGGGCAAGGCCACCCCGCAGCGCCAGGCCGACGGCTCGGTGGTCTGGCATGGGGTGATCAGCGATGTCACGGCACGCAAGCGCCAGGAAGCCGAGCTGGAGCAGCAGCAGGAGATGAACCGGCGCCTGCTCGAGGCCCTCGCCGAGGGGGTGGTGGCCTGCGACGCCGAGGGTGAACTGACCCTGTTCAACGACACCGCACGGCAATGGCACGGCACCGATATCAGCCGCCTGCCGCCTGAGCAGTGGAGCCGGCACTACGACCTGTTCGAGGCCGACGGCCTGACCCCGCTGCTGGGCGACAACGTGCCGCTGCTGCGCGCCCTGCGCGGCGAGCGGGTGCGCGAGGCGCAGATCAGCATCGTCGCCAAGGGCCAGGCCCCGCGCCTGGTCAGCACCAACGCCGACCCGCTGTACGCCCCGGACGGCCGCCAGCTGGGCGCCGTCGCGGTGATGCACGACATCACCGAGCACAAGCGCATCGAGCGCCTGCAGCGCGAGTTCGTCTCCGCGGTCAGCCACGAGCTGCGCACCCCGCTGACCTCGATCGCCGGCTCCCTCGGCCTGATCCAGGGCGGCGCCCTCGGCGCACTGCCGGCGAAGATGCAGCAGATGCTGGAGATCGCCCACCACAACAGCCTGCGCCTGAGCCACCTGATCAACGACCTGCTGGACATGGACAAGCTGGTCGCCGGCAAGATGACCCTCGACCTGCAGCTGCTCGACCTGTCCGCCCTGCTCGGCGAAAGCCTGGCGAGCAACCAGGCCTTCGCCGACCAGCACGGGGTGGTCCTGGCGGCGGCGGACTGCGCGGCGCTGCAGGTGCGTGTCGACGCCATGCGCCTGCAACAGGTGCTGACCAACCTGCTCTCCAATGCCGTCAAGTTCTCCCCGCGCGGTGCCAGCGTGCGCCTGAGCGCCGCCCAGCACGGCCCACAGGTGCGCATCAGCGTGCAGGACCGTGGCCCCGGGATACCGGCCGAATTCCACACCCGCATATTCCAGAAGTTTTCCCAGGCCGATGCCGCCGACAGCCGGCAGAAGGGCGGCACCGGACTGGGCCTGGCGATCAGCAAGGAACTGATCGAACGCATGGGCGGACGTATCGGCTTCGACTCGCTCGAGGGCCAGGGCACGACCTTCTGGTTCGAACTGCCGCTGCCCGCCGCCGGCTCCGGACTGCCCAGCGCCGCGGACGACGGGCGCGGGGCGCCGCTGCCCGAGGGTCAGGCCGCCAGCGCCCCGCCGCTGCCGGGCCCGCCCGTCCGATCGCGCATCCTCCACGTCGAGGACGACGCCGATCTGCGCCAGGTGGTCGCCGAGCAGGCCCGCGAGCTGGCCGAGTTCGTCGCCGCCGGCAGCCTCGCCGAGGCCCGCCAGCGCCTCGGCGAAGGGCCCTACGATCTGGTCCTGCTGGACCTCGGCCTGCCCGATGGCGAAGGCCTGGAACTGCTCGAGGAGCTGCATCGACGACACCCCGGCCTGCCGGTCGTGGTACTTTCGGCCCAGGAACTGCCCACCGACTAGCTCGGGCGGGTCGCGGCGACCCTAGCCAAGTCGCGCAGCAATGGGCAACACTTCCTGCAACTGCTCGGCCGCCTGCTGCCCGCCAAGGAGAATCGGCATGCCTGAACTGACCCGCATCCTGCATGTGGAAGACGACCCCTCGATCCAGGCCGTGGCCAAGGTCGCCCTGGAAGCCGTGGGCGGGTTCAAGGTGCTCAGCTGCTCGTCCGGCCAGGAGGCGCTGGACCAGATCCAGGGCTTCGCCCCGGACTTCATCCTGCTGGACGTGATGATGCCCGGCATGGACGGCCCACAGACCCTGGAGAAGCTGCGCCTGCTGGTGGACATCGGCCTGGTCCCGGTGGCCTTCATGACCGCCAAGGTGCAGCCGGCGGAGATCCAGCACTACCGCAGCCTGGGCGCCCGCGACGTGATCATCAAACCCTTCGACCCAATGCAACTGGCCGCCCAGGTGCGGCAGATCTGGAACCAGGCCCATGGTTGATCAACCACAACCGAGCAGCGCGCTGCAGCGCCACCTGCAACAGCTCGGCGAGCAGTTCGCCGAGCGCCTCAAGGAAGAACTGCCGCTGCTGGACGAACAGGCCCAGCTGCTGCTGCGCGCCTGCACCCCGGCCGACCAGCGCCGGCACCTGAACAGCCTGCGCAACCAGCTGCACCGCCTGGCCGGGTCGGCCGGCACCTTCGGTTTCGCCAGCCTCGGCGAGCGCGCCCGCCAACTGGAACAGCAGGCCGAGCGGTGGCTGGCCACCCTGCAGCAGGAACAGCAGGAGCTGCAGGGCTTCATCGACGAACTGCAACGGCTCGCCCGCCAGCAGCACCAGGCCGAAGCACCGGCGCACCAGCTGGACAGGACGCTGCGAGGCGGCAGGTCCGATCTCGAGCCCTACTGCATCTATATCCTCGAGGACGATTCCAGCGTCGGCGAGAACATGCGCCTGACCCTGGAGAATTTCGGCTACGACGCCGAGCACTTCGACCGCCCCGAGGCGCTCGACGCCGCCATCGGCCGGCGCCTGCCCGACGCCCTGATCGTCGACGTCAACCTGCGCGACGCGGAGCAGAGCGGTCTCGACTACGCCGCCGCCCTGCAGCAACGCCTCGAAGCGCCGCTGCCGCTGCTGGTGATCAGCACCCAGGACGACTTCGCCACCCACCTGCGAGCCGTGCGCGTCGGCGCCCTGGGCTTCTTCACCAAGCCGGTGGACATCCCGCAGCTGGAGAACCGCCTGGAGCGCTGCTTCGCCAAGCAACAGGGCGAACCCTACCGGGTGCTGATCATCGACGACGACCAGGAGCTGGCCGCCCGCTACAGCCTGGTGCTGCGCAACGCCAACATGCTGGTGGAAGTCAGCCAGGAGCCGGCGGACATCTTCCGGCGCATGGAGACGTTCAACCCGGAGGTGGTGCTGCTCGACGTCAACATGCCGGGCTGCACCGGCCCCGAGCTGGCGCAGATCATCCGCTTCAACGACGACTGGCTGCGGGTGCCGATCATCTACCTGTCGGCGGAAACCGATATCGCCCGGCAGATGAGCGCGCTGACCATGGCCGGCGACGACTTCGTGACCAAGCCGTTGTCCGACCATGCGCTGATTTCCACGGTGTTCACCCGCGCCCAGCGCGCCCGCCTGCTGAGCAATGCCCTGGCCCGCGACAGCCTGACCGGCCTGCTCAAGCACGCCGACATCAAGGAACAGGTCGCCCTCGAGCTGGAGCGCGCACTGCGCAACGGCAGCCGCGCCAGCGTGGTGATGCTGGACATCGACCACTTCAAGAAGGTCAACGACAACCACGGCCACGCCGCCGGCGACAGCGTCATCCGCGCCCTGGCCAACCTGCTGCGCCAGCGCCTGCGGCGCATCGACAGCCTCGGCCGCTATGGCGGCGAGGAGTTCCTCGCGGTGCTGCCCGATTGCCAGCCGGAGCAGGCCCGGCGGATTGTCGACGAGATTCGCGAGCGCTTCGCCGAGCTGCGCTTCATTGCCGACGGCGACGAGTTCTCCGTGACCCTCAGCGCCGGCATCGCCTGCACCGACGTCAACAGCAGCCCCGGCGAGCTGCTCGAGCGCGCCGACCGGGCGCTCTACGCGGCCAAGCACGGCGGCCGCAACCAGGTCCGTCTGGCCGACTGAAGTCGACGACGGCTTGGCTACGTGAATTAACGCGCGTATATTTTCATGAAATTTTATTTAGATAATTTCATGAGCGCGCCGTGTTCAAGCAATCCGCCCAGCATGTAGCCAGCTACTACGCCGCCACCTCTGCCGCTGCCATTCCCTTGCGCCCGACCCTGGAAGGCCGCCAGGACTGCGAGGTGCTGATCATCGGCGGCGGCTTCAGTGGCCTGCACAGCGCCCTGCGCCTGGCCCTGGCCGGCAAGCGGGTGTGCCTGCTGGAAGCCAGCCGGTTGGCCTGGGCGGCCTCCGGGCGCAACGGTGGCCAGGCCCTGCTCGGCTGGTCCTGCGACATGCAGCCGCTGGAGAAGGCCCTGGGCCTGGAGCGGGCCCGCCGGCTGTGGGACAGCATGCGCTGGGCCGCCGCCGAACTGCGCGCGCTGCCGCAGCGCCATGGCTTCGACATCGACTATCGCCAGGGCAGCCTGTGGGCCGCGGTGCAGCAGCGCCGCGTCAGCCAGCTGGAACAGGCGCGGATCGAGGCCGAGGAGAAATGGGGCTACCACGCTCTGCGCCTGATTGCGCGGGAGGAGCTGAGCGAGTGGATCGGCAGCCCGCGCTACCGGGCCGCGCTCTGCGACCCCGAGGGGGCGCATCTCAACCCGCTGAAACTGGCCCAGGGCCTGGCCGCCGCCATCGAACAGGCTGGCGGGCGCCTCTTCGAGCAGAGCCGGGTGCTCGACTACCGCGAAACCGCCTCCGGCTATGTGGCGCGCACCGCCAGCGGCGAGGTGCGCGGCGACGTGCTGGTGCTGGCCTGCAACGCCTATATCGACCGCCTCGACCCGGCCCTGGCCAGCCGCCTGCTGCCGGTCGGCTCCTACCAGGTGGCCACCGCACCGCTGGACCCCGAGCTGGCCCGCTCGCTGCTGCCACGCAACAGTTGCGTGATCGACAACCAGTTCGTCCCCGACTACTTCCGCCTGACCCCGGACCGCCGCCTGCTGTTCGGCGGCGGCTGCACCTACCTGGGTGGCATCCCCAAGGACATCCCCGCGGCGACCCGGCCCTACCTGGAGCGGGTCTTTCCGCAACTGCGCGGCGTGCAGTTGGACTACGCCTGGGGCGGACATATCGACGTGAGCATGAAGCGCACCCCGGATATCGGCCGCCAGGGCCAGCGCTACTGGCTGCAGGGTTTCTCCGGCCACGGCGTGCTGCCGACCCTGGCCGGCGCCCGGGCGGTAACCGATGCCATCCTCGGCGACACCGAGCTGCTGGCGCTGTACCAGGGCCTGGACAACCCGCGCTTCCCCGGCGGGGCCTGGCTCGCGGCGCCGCTGGAGGCCGCCGGCAAGGCCTGGTACCGGCTGCGCGACCTGATCTGAGACAGAGGACCCCATCATGGACATGCAAGAAGAAGTCGAAGGCCTGGCGATCCTGATTCGCGACCTGCGCAAGCACAAGAACCTGACCCTCGGTGAACTGGCCGAGCGCATCGGTCGCTCGGTGGGCTTCCTCTCCCAGGTCGAGCGCGGCCTGTCGCGCCCCACCGTGGCCGACCTGACCGCGATCAGCGAGACCCTGGGGGTGCCGACCACCTACTTCTACAGCCTGAGCAAGCCGCGCGCGCTGCCCTGGGTGACCCGTCCCGGCGAGCGCCGCACCCTGTACTACGGCGGCGGCATCACCGACGTGCTGCTGTCGCCGAACATGTCGGCCGGCTTCTCGATGCTCGACAGCTACCTGGAGCCCGGCGCCAGCAGCGGCGAGGGCCACCTCAACGACAGCGACGAGCAGGGCGGCTTCGTCCTCGAGGGCGAGCTGACGATCTGGCTGGCGGACGCCGAACAGCCGGTGACCCTGGGCCCCAACGATGCCTTCCAGCTGCCGCCGCATACCCAATGCCGCTACGCCAACCTCACCGACCAACCGACCCGGGTGCTCTGGGTGTTTCGCTGACCCAGGCCCGCAGGACAACCCAGCATGACCACCACGACCTTTCCCGACCTGCTCAGCGAAGTGCGCGCCTTCCGCGCCCAGCACCCCAGCGTGCGCTACGTCGACCTGATCTGCCTGGACATACCCGGGCACTTCTACGGCAAGCGCTACCCCATCGACATGCTCGAGAAGGTCGCCGCCGGCAGCCCGCTGAAGCTGCCGCAGAACTGCGTGCTGCTCGGCGCCCAGGGCGGCCTGCACCCGATCGGCGACTACTGCTTCAACGACGGCGACCCGGATGCCCCGCGCCGGCTGATCCCCGGCACCCTCAAGCCGGTGCGCTGGGAAAGCCAGCCCATGGGCCAGATGCTGATCAGCTCCGACGGCACCGCGGCGCCCATCGAGTTCGAGCCGCGCGAGGTGCTGGCGCGGGTGCTGGGACGCCTGGCGGCGCGCGGCATCCGCCCGGTGGTGGCCTTCGAGCTGGAGTTCTACCTGTTCGACCGCGCCCTCAAGGACGGCCTGCCGCAGTTCCCCCGCGACCTGCAGACCGGCGACGCCGACGACCAGCCGAACATGCATATCGAGCGCCTGTCACGCTTCTCCGCCGTGCTCGACGAGATGGTGCTGGCGGCCAATGAGCAGGGCGTCGACGCCAACGTGATCACCGCCGAGCTCGGCCCCGGCCAGTTCGAGATCAACTTCGGCCACTGCGACGACGGCCTGCGCGCCGCCGACTGGGCCGCGCTGTTCTGCCGCAGCAGCCGCGGCGTGGCGCTGAAACATGGCTACCGGGCCAGCTTCATGAGCAAGCCCTACCTGGACGCGCCGGGCAGCGGCATGCACGTGCACGTCAGCCTCTACGACCAACACGGCAACAACCTGCTGGCCGCCGAGCAGCAGCGCCCGCTGCGCCACGCGGTGGCCGGCTGCCTGGAGCTGCTGCCGCACTGCATGCCGATCTTCGCCGCCAACCACAACGCCTTCCGCCGCTACGGCGCCATGGTCAACGCCGCCAGCCGCGCCAGCTGGGGCTTCGAGGACCGCGATGCGTGCATCCGCATCCCCGAGTCGGACGGGGGCAACCTGCGCCTCGAGCACCGCCTGGCCGGCGCTGACGCCAACCCCTACCTGGTCCTGGCGGCGATCCTCGTCGGCATGGAGCACGGCCTGGACGCCGCCCGCGAACCCATCGCCCCGCTCAACCAGGACCGCGCCAGCGGCATCGACTTCCCCCAGGACATGCTCGGCGCGGTGGCGGCCATGCAGGATCACCCGGTGGTCAAGCAGGGCCTGGGCAGCGAGTTCGTCATGGTCTACTGCGAGAACAAACGCCACGACCACCTGGAGTTCATGCACCACCTGAATGCGCGGGAATACCGCTGGTTTCTCTGAGCCGGCGGCGCGGCCGGCAGGTTGCTCAGCCCAGGGCCAGCTGCAGCAGCAGGCCGGCCACCGCGCAGGCGCCGAGCACCTCCATCACCCCGCGCTTGTAGCGCAGCAGCGCCACGGCCGCGGCCAGGGCGATCAGCGCCGAAACCCAGTCGAAGTGGCCGGCGAAGCCCTGGGGCCAGAGCACGTGGTAGGCGAAGAACAGCGCCAGGTTGAGGATCACCCCGACCACCGCGGCGGTGATCCCGGTCAGCGGCGCGGTGAAGCGCAGCTGGCCATGGGTCGACTCCACCAGCGGGCCGCCGGCGAGGATGAACAGGAACGACGGCAGGAAGGTGAACCAGGTGACCAGGCAGGCCGCCACGGCGCCGCTGACGAAGGCCGAGTCGCCGGCCAGCATCGGCTGCAGGTAGGCGCCGACGAAGGCGACGAAAGCCACCACCATGATCAGCGGCCCCGGCGTGGTCTCGCCCAGGGCCAGGCCGTCGATCATCTGCGCCGGGCTCAGCCAGCCGTAGTGGCCGATGGCGCCCTGGTAGACGTAGGGCAGCACCGCGTAGGCGCCGCCGAAGGTCAGCAGCGCGGCCTTGGTGAAGAACCAGGCCATCTGCGTCAGGGTGCCCTGCCAGCCGTACAGCGCGTACAGCAGGGCCATCGGCAACAGCCACAGGGCGCCGCCCACCGCGAGGATCAGCAGCAGGCGCGAGGCGCGGAAGCGCGCGTGCGCCGGCGTCGGCGTGTCGTCGTCGATCAGCGCCGGGCCGTAGGACTTGTTCGCCGCGCCATGGCCGCCGCCGACGCTGAACTGGTCCGGAAACAGGCGCCCGCCCAGGTAGCCGAGCAGCGCGGCGCCGAGCACGATCAACGGAAACGGCAGGTTCAAGGCGAAGATGGCGACGAAGGCCGCCGCGGCGATGGCCCACAGCCAGTTGTTCTTCAGCGCCCGCGAACCGATGCGCTGGGCCGCCTGCACCACGATGGCGGTGACCGCCGGCTTGATCCCGTAGAAGATGCCGGCCACCAGCGCCACGTCGCCGAACGCCAGGTAGACCCAGGACAGGCCGATCAGCAGCAGCAGCGAGGGCAGCACGAACAGCGCCCCGGCGATCAGCCCGCCCCAGGTCCGGTGCATCAGCCAGCCGAGGTAGGTGGCCAGCTGCTGCGCCTCCGGCCCCGGCAGCAACATGCAGTAGTTCAGCGCATGCAGGAAACGCCGCTCGGAGATCCAGCGGCGCCGCTCCACCAGCTCCTGGTGCATGATGGAAATCTGCCCGGCCGGGCCGCCGAAACTGATCAGGCCCAGCTTCAACCAGAACAGCAGGGCCTGCAGCAGGCTGACCGGTGGCGGGGTATGGTGTTCGAGGTGCGGCGCGGCCATGTCCAGTACATCCACTGTGGCGGGAGGGCGCGCGCACTATAACCTGCGCCACGCGATGGGGTTAAATAGGCACATTCACGCCGCCCACCCCGCCCCCCCGGTGCCTCCGCATGCCCCTGACGCCCGAGCAACTGCAGCAGATCAGCGCCCTGACCCTGGCCCACTACCAGGAAAACGCCGAGGGCTTTCGCGAGGGCACCCGCGACCACGACGTCAGCCAGAACATCGCCGCCCTGCTGCAGCACATCCAGGCGCCGGCGCCCTGGCGCCTCCTCGATTTCGGCTGCGGCCCGGGGCGCGACCTGCGTACCTTCAAGGCCCTCGGCCATGAGCCGGTCGGCCTCGACGGCTGTCCGCGCTTCGTCGAGATGGCCAGGGCCGACAGCGGCTGCGAGGTATGGCTGCAGGACTTCCTGGCCCTCGAGCTGCCGCCGGCGAGCTTCGACGGCATCTTCGCCAATGCCGTGCTGTTCCACATTCCCAGCCAGGAGCTGCCCCGCGTGCTGCGCCAGCTGCACGCCACGCTCAAAGCCGGTGGCGTGCTGTTCAGCTCCAACCCGCGCGGCGACAACCAGGAGGGCTTCAACGGCGACCGCTACGGCGCCTACTACGACCTGGCCAACTGGCGTGCGCTGCTCGAGGCCGCCGGCTTCGCCGAGTTGCAGCACTACTATCGCCCCGCCGGCCTGCCGCGGGCCCAGCAACCCTGGCTGGCCAGCGTCTGGCGCCGCGCCTGATGGCGGCGCAGGCAGCGCTTGACTCGATGGTCAGCTATTTCCAAGATGCGCCCAGCACAATCGACGCCTCGACCATCGCCCCTGATGCCCGAGCCAGCCGCCTGACACCGTCCCCGCCGCGCGAATTGCCGGGGCTCACGAGGAAACAGCCCATGCCTCATCGCCTGTTGCGCACCCTGCTCGGCCTGGCAGCCGCAGCCCTGACCGGCAGCGCCCTGGCCGCCGAGGTGCAGGTGGCCGTGGCCGCCAACTTCACCGCGCCGATGCAGGCCATCGCCCGGCAGTTCGAGCAGGACAGCGGCCACCGGGTGCTCGCCGCCTACGGCGCCACCGGCCAGCTCTACGCGCAGATCGGCAACGGCGCGCCCTTCGAGCTGCTGCTGGCCGCCGACCAGTCGACCCCGGCGCGACTGGAGCAGGACGGCCTGGCCGTGCCCGGCTCGCGCTTCACCTACGCCACCGGCGCCCTGGTGCTGTGGTCGGCGCAGGCCGGCTACGTCGATGACCAGGGTCAGGTGCTCAGGGACGGCCAGTTCCGCCACCTGGCCCTGGCCAACCCGAAAGCCGCGCCCTACGGCCTGGCCGCCTATCAGGTGCTGGAGCAGCTCGGCCTGCGCCGGGCCGTGGCCGGCAAGCTGGTCGAGGGGCAGAGCATCAGCCAGGCCCTGCAGTTCGTCGCCACCGGCAACGCCGAGCTGGGCTTCGTCGCCCTGTCCCAGGTTTACCAGGACGGCGAGATCGCCGAGGGCTCGGCCTGGCTGGTGCCCGCCACGCTGTACCAGCCGCTGCACCAGGATGCCGTGCTGCTGCGACCAGGCGCCGACAACCCGGCCGCCCAGGCCCTGCTCGACTATCTGAAGAGTCCGGCGGCGGCCGCTATCATTCGCCGCTACGGTTACCAGCTCTGAGCCCGGAGCCCTCGATGCCCCTGAGCCAAGCCGACCTCGACGCCATCCTCCTGACCCTGCAGCTGGCGTCGCTGACCACGGTGCTGTTGCTGCTGCTCGGCACGCCCATGGCCTGGTGGCTGGCGCGCACCGGCTCCTGGCTGAAGCGCCCGGTCGGCGCCATCGTCGCCCTGCCGCTGGTGCTGCCGCCGACGGTGATCGGCTTCTACCTGCTGGTGAGCATGGGCCCCCACGGTTTTCTCGGCCAGCTGACCCAGGGCCTCGGCCTCGGCACCCTGACCTTCAGCTTCAGCGGCCTGGTGATCGGCTCGGTGATCTACTCGCTGCCCTTCGTCGTGCAACCGCTGCAGAACGCCTTCGAGGCCATCGGCCGCGCCCCCCTGGAAGCCGCGGCGACCCTGCGCGCCGGGCCCTGGGACGCCTTCTTCAGCGTGGTCCTGCCCCTCGCCCGGCCGGGCTTCGTCACCGCCGCCATTCTCGGCTTCGCCCACACCGTCGGCGAGTTCGGCGTGGTGCTCATGATCGGCGGCAATATCCCCGGCAAGACCCAGGTGGCCTCGGTGCAGATCTACAACCATGTCGAGGCCCTGGAGTACGCCCAGGCCCATTGGCTGGCCGGCGGCATGCTGGCCTTCTCCTTCGTCGTGCTGCTGGCGCTCTACTCCAGCGGCCATGCCCGGCGGGCCTGGCGATGAGCGGCGGCCAGGCCGGCGCGCCCGCCGATGACGGCGAGCGGCTGATCGAGGCGCGCTTTCGCGTCGATCACGGCGACTTTTCCCTGGACCTCGACCTGCGCCTGCCGGGACGCGGCATCAGCGCCCTGTTCGGCCCCTCCGGCTCGGGCAAGACCAGCTGCCTGCGCTGCTTCGCCGGCCTGGAGCGGCCCGCCGAGGGCTACCTGCGGGTCAACGGCGAGCTGTGGCAGGACAGCGCCCGCGGGCACTTTCTCGCCCCGCACCGACGGGCCCTGGGCTATGTGTTCCAGGACGCCAACCTGTTCCCCCACCTGTCGGTGCGCGGCAACCTGGAGTTCGGCCTCAAGCGCATTGCCACCGCGCAGCGACGGGTGCAGCTGGAGCAGGCCGCCGAACTGCTCGGCATCGCCGCGCTGCTCGAGCGCATGCCGGCGCGCCTGTCCGGCGGCGAGCGCCAGCGCGTCGGCATCGCCCGCGCCCTGCTGACCAGCCCACGCCTGCTGCTGATGGACGAGCCGCTGGCCTCCCTGGACCACAAGCGCAAGCAGGAGGTGCTGCCCTACCTGGAGCGCCTGCACCAGGAGCTGCAGATCCCGATCCTCTACGTCAGCCATGCGCCGGACGAGGTGGCACGCCTGGCCGATCACCTGGTGGTGCTGGAGCAGGGGCGGGTGCTGGCCAGCGGGCCGCTGAAGCAGACCCTGCTGCGCCGCGACCTGCCATTCATTCTGGAAGACGATGCCGAAGCCGTGGTCGATGGCCGGGTCTGCGCCTACGACCCGGCCTACCGGCTGCTGAGTCTTGAGCTCGGCGGCGGCGAGGCGCGCCTGCAGCTGACCCACGCGCCGCTGCCCAATGGCAAGGCGGTGCGGGTCAAGGTCAAGGCGCGGGACGTCAGCCTGAGCCTGCAGCGGGCCGAGGGCAGCAGCCTGCTCAACCTGTTGCCGGCGCGGGTCGAGCACTGGCAGGTGCCGGGCGACCCCGGGCAAATGCTGGTCACGCTGCGGGTCGGCGATGAACGGCTGATCGCCCGCATCACCCGCTACTCCTTCGACAAGCTGGGCATTCACGAGCAGCAGGCGCTGTGGCTGCAGATCAAGTCGGTATCGCTGCTGGCCTCCGACTGAGGCGCTGGCTCAGGCGCGCAGACGGGCCTGGCGGGCGATCAGCCCCTGCAGGCGGTAGAGGTACTCGAAGCCCTGCTCCCAGCGGTGGTGCCCGGAGGCCACGTTGATATGCCCGGCACCGGCCAGGATCAGCGCCTCGCTGCCCCAGTCGGCGGCCAGTTCCAGGGCCCGCGCGGCGCTGGCGGCGGCGTCACTGTCCGAGCCGACCAGCAGGCTGGCGAAGGGCAGGGGCCGGCGGGCGATGGGCGCGAAGTTGCGCAGGGCCGCCGGGCAGTTATCGCGCTCGACATCCGCCGGCGCCACCAGCAGGGCGCCACGCACCCGCCGCAACAACGCCTCCGGCGCCTGCGCCGCCCAGTGCGCCACGGTGATGCAACCGAGGCTGTGGGCGATCAGCAGGGTCGGCCGCGGGTCGGCGGCGATGCTGCGCTGCAACTCGGCGACCCAGGCATCCCGACGCGGCGTCAGCCAGTCGCCCTGCTCCACCCGGGCGCTACCCGCCAGGCTGCGCTGCCAGTGGCTTTGCCAATGCTCGGTGGGCGAGCCCTGCCAGCCCGGCACTATCAGGTAACGCATGTTTGGGTTGTGCATAAGGCCTCCGACGGCGTGCTGCGGCGGGCAGTGTAGGCGCGACCAGAACAGGACAAAAAAGAATAAAAAATTATTTATTTATGCAATTCCGCTTATTCCGTAGCGCGTTGCGTGGCGCAATCTAATATATCTAAAAAACATATATATGTTCTTAAATATTATTTTTAGGAATAACGAATCCTGCCTAGCATCCGCTCCACGTTCAGCCCAACGGCTGGCCCGCAACCCACCGCAACCTGAGCACTGCCGCCGAGGAGGCACCCGATGAAGCCGCACAGCAGCTACCGATGTCGTCAGCGAATGTGGCGCTGAACGCCCCGCCCCATCCCCCTGCATCGACATCACTTTCTTGCTCAGGAGCTGCACCATGTCCATTCGCCGTTTCGCCCTGGCCGCCCTCGCCAGCGCCCTGATCGCCGGCCCAGCCGCCGCCAGCCAGACCCTGCTCAACGTGTCCTACGACCCGACCCGCGAGCTCTACACCGAGTACAACCAGGCATTCAACCGTCACTGGCAGGCCCTGGGCCATGAGGCGGTGCAGGTTCAGCAGTCCCACGGCGGCTCGGGCAAACAGGCCCGCGCGGTGATCGACGGCCTGCGTGCCGACGTGGTGACCCTGGCCCTGGCCGGCGACATCGACGAGCTCCATCGCCTCGGCAAGCTGCTGCCCGAGGACTGGCAGAGCCGCCTGCCCCAGGCCAGCACGCCCTACACCTCGACCATCGTGTTCCTGGTGCGCAAGGGCAACCCCAAGGGCATCCAGGACTGGGACGACCTGGTCAAGCCGGGTGTGGAGGTGATCACCCCCAACCCCAAGACCAGTGGCGGTGCGCGCTGGAACTTCCTCGCCGCCTGGGCCTTCGCCCAGCGTCACTATGGCAGCGAGGTGCAGGCCCAGGACTTCGTCGAGAAGCTCTACAGGAACGTGCCGGTGCTCGACAGCGGTGCCCGCGCCTCGACCATCACCTTCGTCAACAACCAGATCGGCGACGTGCTGCTGGCCTGGGAGAACGAGGCGCACCTGGCGCTGCGCGAGCAAGGCGGCGAGCAGTTCGAGATCGTCGCGCCGTCGCTGTCGATCCTCGCCGAGCCGCCGGTAGCGGTGGTCGACAAGAACGTCGAGCGCAAGGGCAGTCGCGCGATCGCCGAGGCGTACCTAGGCTACCTGTACAGCGCCGAAGGCCAGCGCATCGCCGCGAAGCACTTCTACCGCCCGCGTGACCCGGCGGTGGCCGCCGAGTTCGCCAAGCAGTTCGCCGACCTCGAGCTGGTCACGGTCGAGGGCGAGTTCGGCGGCTGGAAGCGCGCGCAGCCGAAGTTCTTCAACGACGGCGGGGTGTTCGACCAGATCTACCAGGTGCAGTGAACTCACTGAGCAACCCGAGGCTGGGTGCAGGCGCGTAGCGCCTATACCCACCGCAACAGAGCGGTGCGCGCGGCGCACCCTACCCTGACTCACCTGAAGGCATTCGCCATGCACCGCCGCACTTCCCCCGTGATTCCCGGCTTCGGCCTGACCCTGGGCTACACCCTGGTGTACCTCAGCCTGCTGGTGCTGATTCCCCTGGCCGCGCTGTTCCTGCATGCCGCCAAGCTCAGCTGGGGCGAGTTCTGGGCCATAGTCACCGCCCCCCGGGTGCTGGCCGCGCTCAAACTCAGTTTCGCCACCGCCCTGGGCGCCGCCCTGCTCAACGGCGTCATCGGCGCCCTGCTGGCCTGGGTGCTGGTGCGCTACCGCTTCGCCGGACGCAAGGTGATCGAGGCGATGATCGACCTGCCCTTCGCCCTGCCCACCGCGGTAGCCGGCATCGCCCTGACCGCGCTGTACGCGCCGAACGGGCCGATCGGCCAGTGGGCCGCCCAGCTGGGCTTGAAGATCGCCTACAGCCCGCTGGGCATCACCCTGGCGCTGACCTTCGTCACCCTGCCGTTCGTGGTGCGCACCCTGCAGCCGGTGCTGGCCGACATCCCCCGCGAGGTCGAGGAAGCCGCCGCCTGCCTCGGCGCCCGGCCGCTGCAGGTGCTGCGCCACGTGCTGCTGCCGGCCCTGCTGCCGGCCTGGCTGACCGGCTTCTCCCTGGCCCTGGCCCGCGGCGTCGGCGAGTACGGCTCGGTGATCTTCATCGCCGGCAACATGCCGATGAAGACCGAGATCCTGCCGCTGCTGATCATGGTCAAGCTCGACCAGTACGACTACACCGGCGCCACCGCCATCGGCGTGCTGATGCTGCTGGTCTCCTTCATCCTGCTGCTGGCGATCAATCTGCTGCAGCGTCGTCTGGCCCGCGCCTGAGGAAGCCAAGATGTCCACTGCCACCCTGATCATCGCGCCGGCCAGTGCCGCGCGCCGCGACCCGGCCTGGGGCCGCCGCCTGCTGATCGGCGCCGCCTGGCTGGTGTTCGCCCTGTTCCTCCTGCTGCCGCTGCTGGTGGTGCTGAGCGAGGCGCTCAAGCAGGGCCTGGGGCCCTTCTTCAGCGCGGTGCTGGAGCCCGACGCCCTGGCCGCCCTGCGCCTGACCCTGCTCGCCGTGGGCATCGCCGTGCCGCTCAACCTGGTGTTCGGCGTGGCCGCGGCCTGGTGCGTGAGCAAATACCAGTTCCGCGGCAAGAGCCTGCTGGTGACCCTGATCGACCTGCCGTTCTCGGTGTCGCCGGTGCTCGCCGGGCTGATCTACGTGCTGCTGTTCGGCGCCCACGGCTGGTTCGGCGAATGGCTGGCCGAGCGCGACATCCAGATCATCTTCGCCCTGCCCGGCATCGTCCTGGCCACCCTGTTCGTCACCGTGCCCTTCGTCGCCCGCGAGCTGATCCCGCTGATGCAGGAGCAGGGCACCCAGGAGGAGGAGGCGGCGCGCCTGCTCGGCGCCAGCGGCTGGCAGATGTTCTGGTACGTGACCCTGCCGAACATCCGCTGGGGCCTGATCTACGGCGTGGTGCTCTGTACCGCCCGGGCCATGGGCGAGTTCGGCGCGGTGTCGGTGGTCTCCGGGCATATCCGCGGCTACACCAACACCCTGCCGCTGCACGTCGAGATTCTCTACAACGAATACAACCACGTCGCCGCCTTCAGCGTCGCCAGCCTGCTGCTGCTGCTGGCCCTGCTGATCCTGCTGCTCAAGCAGTGGAGCGAGTCGCGCCTAGAGCGCCAGCACAGCCGTAACGGTGAGGAATAACGTCATGAGCATCGAAGTCAGCCACGTCAACAAGCGCTTCGGCGCCTTCCAGGCCCTCAGCGACATCAACCTGGACATCCGCAGCGGCGAACTGGTGGCCTTGCTAGGCCCCTCCGGCTGCGGCAAGACCAGCCTGCTGCGCATCATCGCCGGCCTGGAGACCCCGGACAGTGGCCGCATCGCCTTCCACGGCGAGGACGTCGGCGCCCGCGATGTGCGCGAGCGCAACGTCGGCTTCGTCTTCCAGCACTACGCCCTGTTCCGCCACATGACGGTGTTCGACAACGTCGCCTTCGGCCTGCGCATGAAGCCGAAGAAGCAGCGCCCGAGCGAGGCCCAGATCGCCAAGCGGGTCCACGAGCTGCTCGAGCTGGTGCAGCTGGACTGGCTGGCCGAGCGTTACCCCGAGCAGCTGTCCGGCGGCCAGCGCCAGCGCATCGCCCTGGCCCGCGCCCTGGCTGTGGAGCCCAAGGTGCTGCTGCTCGACGAGCCGTTCGGCGCCCTCGACGCCAAGGTGCGCAAGGAACTGCGGCGCTGGCTGGCGCGTCTGCACGAGCAGGTGCACCTGACCAGCGTGTTCGTCACCCACGACCAGGAAGAGGCGATGGAGGTGGCCGACCGCATCGTGGTGATGAACAAGGGCGTGGTCGAGCAGATCGGCACCCCGGCCGAGGTCTACCAGCAGCCGGCCAGCGACTTCGTCTACCACTTCCTCGGCGACGCCAACCGCCTGCAGCTCTCCGGCGACCGGCAACTGCTGTTCCGCCCCCACGAGATCTCGCTGTCGCACTTGGCCGAGGCCGGTCACCTGGCCGCCGAGGTGCGCGATATCCGCCCGCTCGGCGCCATCACCCGGGTGACCCTGCGCGTCGCCAGCCAGGCCGAGCCGATCGAGGCGGAAGTGGCCAAGGACCACGCCTGCCTGCAGCGGCTGGTGCGGGGCGCCACCCTGTATTTCCAGCCGCGCATCGCCCAGGCGTCGGCCCTCGGCTGAGGCCGCCGGGCCGCGACGCCAACCACGCACCAGGCCAATGGCCGGGCCAACCGGAAGGGGGCCTGGCCATTGGCCTGGCGGCATTTTTCCGACGAAATCACTCTTTAGGGGCATGTCAGGCAGCGGCACTCGCAGTACTCTTCCGTGCGGCGCGTCACGACGCGCAACCTTTTCCGCACTGCTCACAAAAAAAATAAGGAGCACCCCGGATGCGTACTCAGTCGTTTTTTCGACAGCTATTGATATGGACGCTCGGCGTCCTCGCCACTCTCCCGCCCCTGGCCTACGCCGAGGCCGCCAGCGCTCAGGTGCAAGTGCAGGTGTACGCCAGCCGCGCCACCAGCAGCCTGATGCTGTTACGCGGCGAAGGCTTCCAGAAGAGCCACCGGCAGCGCCTGGAGAACGATATCCAGACCCTCGCCGCCGCGGTGCACAGCCTGCCGCAGTCCAGCGACGTGCTGCGCGCCAGCCATCTCGAGCTGGTGGTCCAGCTGCGCCGCGGGGTGTCCTTCGGCCCCGGCGAGGAGAACATGCCCTGGGGCTACCCCAAGGAGCTGAGCAAGGCCCTGCGTGACTTCCTGCATGCCGCCCGGCAGCTGCCGTCCAGCGGCGAAAGCGAGTTGTCGGCGAAGATCGAATACCTCGCCGTGCAGTACCTCAGCCGCTCCTACATGGGCAGCTTCGAGATCGCCCGCGAACAACCGGGCACCTACCTGGGCCAGGACGAACGCCTGCTGATCCCGGCGGTCGACCAGGAGCTGGCGGCGCTGGGCGCGCAGGGCAGCAAGTTCAAGGTGCGCTGGGAATACCTCAAGGCCGCCCTGAGCGACATGAACAGCCAGAGCAACACCCTGGAAAGCGTCTCGGGCCGGCCCTTCGCGCCGATCACCGTGGATCGCCACAGCCGCGCCCTGAGCCAGCAGTGGATGGCGACGAACCCCTGAGCCAGCTCACCGGCGCCGGATCAGGCGCCGGCCTTGGGCGCGCGGATGCGGGTCGGTCCGGCCCGCTCGACCACCGCCCGTTCCACCTCCCGGCGCAGGCCGAGCAGGAAGGCCGCCTCGGCCGCGACGAACAGCGGGCCGATCGCCAGGCCCATGAGGTCGTCGACGAAGGCCGGCTTGCGCCCCTCGTAGTAGTGACCGACGAACTGGATCACCCAGCCGATGACGAACAGCGCCAGGCCGCCGCCCAGCCACAGACCGGTGGCCTGCGCCGCCAGGATCGCGCCGAGCCACAGGCATAGCCCCAGCAATGCGGCCATCAGCAGGCCGAAGCGCAGGTCCAGGCGCAGGTAGAACAGCCCGGCGACCAGCACCGCCAGGGTCGCCGGCGACAGCCACAGGCCCAGCACTTCGAACCCCGGGCGCGACAGCAGCACCGCCACCGCCAGGACGATCAGCGGCACGCCGATGAAGTGGCTGGCGATGTTGCGGCGGTCACGGTGGTAGGCGGCGTATTGCGCCAGGTGCTCGACTAGGCTTTTCATGCGGGTGATCCTCGGGCTGCACAGATGCGCCCATCATGCGCCCGGCGCACCGCGCCACTCTGTCGGCTAGCCGACAAACCCCCGGAGACCGCCGATGATCGAGAGCTACCGCGCCGCCCTGCTGGCCGGTCACTGGTTCAGCGCCTTGCCCGCGGCCCTGCAGGACGCCCTGCTGGCCGACGCCCAGGTGCAGCGGCTGGCGGCCGGGCAGCCGCTGTTCCGCCGCGGCGATCCGCCCAGCGGCCTGTACGCCCTGGTCGAGGGCGCCCTGCGCATCGGCGCGGTCAACGCCAACGGCAAGGAGGCGCTGCTGAGCCTGATCGAGCCGCCGTCCTGGTTCGGCGAGGTGTCGCTGTTCGACGGCCAGCCGCGCACCCACGACGCCTTCGCCGAATGCCCCTGCACCCTGCTGCTGGTGCCCCAGGCGCGACTGCTGGCCCTGCTCCAGCGCCAGCCGCAGCACTGGCGCGATTTCGCCCTGCTGATGAGCCAGAAGCTGCGCCTGACCTTTACCGCCCTGGAGGAGATGAGCCTGCTGCCGGCGGCGCCGCGCCTGGCCCGACGCCTGCTGCTGATCGCCGAGAACTACGGCGAAGGCGAGCCGCGGCGGGTGCTGCACCTGGCCCAGGAGCAGCTGGCGCTGATGCTCGCGCTGTCGCGCCAGACCACCAACCAGCTGCTCAAGGAGCTGGAAGCCCAGGGCATCGTGCGCCTGAACTATGGCGAGATCGAGCTGCTCGACCTGCCGCGCCTGCGCCGGGCCGCCCGCTGACGCAGCGCCGCGAGGGTGTATCCTCGACCCCGCTACCTCGACCTTCCCGCCAGCCAGAGCCCGATGCGCCGATGTCCGCCACCGCCAATCCACCGCTGCCCCCCGTCCTCGCCGGCCCCCTGCTGCGGCGCCTGCAGCCCGAGCGCCTGGTGCTCTGGCTGGTCGGCTCGCGGGCCTTGTCGCTGCGCCTGCAGCTGAGCTACGGCGAACAGGGCCAGGCGCCCGAGCAGCGCGACCATGTCCTCGACGACAGCCAATG
Organism: Pseudomonas sp. LPB0260; assembly: GCF_013388395.1. Taxonomy (NCBI): domain Bacteria; kingdom Pseudomonadati; phylum Pseudomonadota; class Gammaproteobacteria; order Pseudomonadales; family Pseudomonadaceae; genus Pseudomonas; species Pseudomonas sp. LPB0260. Next base: position 4,346,674 of record NZ_CP058247.1, read on the forward strand.
CCGGGTGCTGCAGGTCGGCGAGCACGCCTTCGTCCACCTGATCGACCTGCAGCTGGACAGCCCGCTGCCCTGCGACGTGCGGATCGACTACGACCTGCTGATCGCCAGCGCCGACGGCCCCGCCCAGGGCATCGCCGAGTGGGCGCCGCACCTGCTGTACGAGGGGGCCGCGCGGCCGAACTTCGTCCTGCGCGCACGCCTCGACCAGCTGCTCCACGGCTCCTGCCGCAAGCCGCACCACCCCGCCGCCGACGGCCTGCTGTGCGCCGACCGCCTGCTGGCCCAGGCCCACGAACCCGAGCAGCGCCCGGCGCTGCTGCTGATGAGCGGCGACCAGGTGTACGCCGACGACGTCAGCGGCCCCATGCTGCGGGCGATCCACCAGTTGATCGAGCGCCTCGGCCTGTTCGGCGAACGCCTCGAGGGCGCCCTGGTCGAGGACAGCGACGCGCTCTATGCCCACGAGGTCGGCTACTACCAGCGCGCCGAGCTGCTGCCGGCGCTGGAGCACAACGACAGCCTGCGCGAACGCTTCTTCGGCGGGGTGAAGAAGCCGATCTTCACCACCAGCAGCGCCGACAACCACCTGGTCACCCTGGCCGAGATGCTCGCCATGTACCTGCTGGTCTGGTCGCCGACGCCCTGGACCCTGCTCGGCAGCCACCGGCCGCAACTGGACGCCGAACGGGCGCGGCGCTACGAGAGCGAACGCCAGCACGTCGAGGACTTCCGCGACGGCCTCGACCGGGTGGCCCGCGCCCTGGCCCATCTGCCGAGCCTGATGATCTTCGACGACCACGACGTCACCGACGACTGGAACCTGTCGGCGCAGTGGGAGGAGACGGCCTACGGCCACGCCTTCTCCAAGCGCATCATCGGCAACGCCCTGATCGCCTACCTGCTGTGCCAGGGCTGGGGCAACGACCCGCAGCCGTTCGCCGAGGTGCTGCAACGGATCGAGGCGATGAGCGCCGCCCGCGACGGGCGCAACCACATCGACAGCGGCGCCCAGGACGCCCTGATCGACAGCCTGCTGCGCTTTCACCACTGGCACTACGTGCTGCCGAGCGAGCCGGCGCTGCTGGTGCTCGACACCCGCACCCGGCGCTGGCGCAGCGAGCGCAGGCGCAAGCGGCCGTCCGGGCTGATGGACTGGGAGGCGCTGTGCGAACTGCAGCAGGCGCTGCTCGACCACCGGGCCGCGATCATCGTCTCGCCGGCGCCGATCTTCGGGGTCAAGCTGATCGAGGCGGTGCAGCGGCTGTTCACCTGGATCGGCCACCCGCTGATGGTCGATGCGGAGAACTGGATGGCCCATCGCGGCGCCGCCCAGGTGATCCTCAACATCTTCCGCCACTCGCGCACCCCGGGCTGCTACGTGGTGCTGTCCGGCGACGTGCACTACTCCTTCGTCTACCAGGTGCTGATCCGCCATCGCAAAAGCGCCCCGCATATCTGGCAGATCACCAGCAGCGGCCTGAAGAACGAATTCCCGCCGCGCCTGCTCGACTGGTTCGACCGCCTCAACCGCTGGCTCTACTCGCCACGCTCGCCGCTCAACTGGCTGACCAAGCGCCGGCGCATGCGGGTGGTGCCGCGCATCCCCAGCCGCAGCAAGGCCGGCGAACGCCTGTGGAACGGCGCCGGCCTCGGCCAGGTGTTCTTCGACGAGCAAGGGCAGCCGAAGGAAATCATCCAGCTCAACGCCGACGGCTCGGCGCCGGTCAGCTTCGTCGAGGACCGCGACGCCGCACGCCACGCGGCGCAGCAGGCACAGGCCGGCGGCGCGCTGACGATTGGTGACAAGTCAGCGCGCTAGGCCACCGGTTTATAGGTGCGAAGCTGCACGCCTCTAAAGGGGTGAATTGCCCCTGATTTCGTAGACACCGCCATGCATTTGCTCGAAGGGCTGATGTTGGCTGTTAAAGCTGACGCAGGCGACAGGCTGCTTTTGGCCGATAGTCGCCATTCGCTTCCAAGCGACTACCGTCCTAGCCGGAGCAAACCATGATCAACTAGAGGGGGAGCGGAGTGATCTACTTATGATCAGCTCAGAGACATCGAGCCGCTAGACAACTCACGCAACCCGTTTTATTTGCATGCCCTTATTAACCAACACGGCTTAAACCCATGAATCGCCGCAAGAAAATCAAACAGCTACTCGAGGCGCACGCCAAAAAGGCCAATGCCAAAAAGGCACCCAAGAAAAAATCCACGTACATAAGCAAAGCCGATCGGTTAAAACTGGCCGCTGAAGCCAGCCCGGATTCAAGCATCACTCCTGAGAGTTCGTAGGATGGGTTAAGCACAGCGATACCCATGCTGCCGCCGGCTCAGCACTTTGGTTTGTCTGGGTATCTGATGGGTAGCGTTTCACTCAACCCATCCTATTTATGTGCTGAAACCGGCCCAGTCTAAACGATCCCTTCTCCGCGCCAGCACCATGTAGCGCGCTACCCGCGACTCAGCGCAGCTTCTCCAGCAGCTGGTAGTACCACATGCCGACCGCCAGCATCGGGTTGCCCAGCTGCTCGCCCAGCGGCACCTTGATCTGCGGGCAGGCGGCGAAGGTGTCGAAGCGCGCCAGGCTGCCGGTCAGCGCCTCGGCCATGATCTCGCCCATGATGTGGCTGGTGGCGATGCCGTGGCCGGAGTAGCCCTGGCAGTACCAGACGTGGTCCGAGAGCTTGCCGAGCTGGGGGATGCGGTTGATCACGATGCCCATGGCGCAGCTCCACTGGAAGTCGATCGGCACGCCCTTGAGCTGCGGGAAGGTGCGCTCGATGCCCGGGCGCAGCTCGGCGGCGATGTCCCGCGAGTCGCGCCCCGAGTAGTTGGCGCCGCCGCCGAACAGCAGGCGGCCGTCGGCGGTCAGGCGGTGGTAGTCGAGGACGAAGCGGCAGTCGTAGACCGCCAGGTCCTGGGGGTTGATCGCCTTGGCCAGCTCGCCCAGCGGCGCGGTGGTGACGATGCCGCCCATGGCCGGGAAGATCATGCCCTTGAGCTTCTGCGGCTCCAGCTTGTGGTAGACGTCGCCGGCCAGCAGCACCTGCTGGGCATCGATCCGCCCCTCGGCGGTGATCACCGCCGGCTTGGCGCCGTGGACGATCTGCAGCACCTCGGAATGTTCGAAGATCAGTGCACCGAGGCCCTCGGCCGCCCGGGCCTCGCCGAGGCACAGGTTGAGCGGATGCAGGTGCATGTTGCGGGTGTTCTTGAGCGCTCCGCAGTACAGCTCGCTGCCCAGGTGCTCACGGACCCCGGCGCCATCGAGCAGGCTGACCTCCGCGCCCATGCCGCGGCGCACGGCCTCTTCACAGGCGGCCTCGAGCTCGGCCATGTGGCTGGGCTTCATCGCCGCGTGCAGGTGGCCGTGCTTGAGGTCGCAGGCGATGCCGTACTTGGCCACGCGCTGCTGGATGATCTGGTGGCCGCGCCAGCGCAGCTGCCAGATGAAATCGTCCACCTCCGCGCCCAGGGTCTTGCCCATCTGCTTGCGCATGGCGGCGTCGCCCGAGAGGCTGCCGGTGACCTGGCCGCCGCTGCGCCCGGTGGCGCCCCAGCCGATCTTCCGGGCCTCGACCAGGGCCACCTTGAGGCCGCGTTCGGCCAGCTCCACGGCGCTGGCCACGCCGGTGAAGCCACCGCCGATGATCACCACATCGACGCTGTGGTGGCCCTGCAGGGTCGGGTAGTGGGTTTCCTGGTTGAGGGTGGCGCTGTAGTAGGACGGGCAGCGCTCGGCGGCCGGCAGTGCGGCCTGGGTGACAGCATTCATGAAGTAATCCTCGTTACCGTAGGGTGCGCCGTGCGCACCGCAGGTCTTAGGGCGCGCGGAGACGCCTGGCCCCTGCGCACACAGATATATCGGTGCGCACAGGCTGGGCGCCCCCGCGCACCCGACGCATCGAAACCGGGTTCAGGCCTGGGTCAGGTACCAGCGCCAGTCCTGTTCGCCGACCTCGGCCATGAACTGGCGGTACTCGGTGCGCTTGACCGCCAGGTAGACCTTGAGGAAGTCCTCGCCCAGGGCCTCGCGGGCCCAGGCGGAGCCTTCCAAGGCCTGGATCGAGGTCAGCCAGTCGGTCGGCAGCAGCGTCTTGGCCTGGGCATAGCCATTGCCCTCGATGGGCGCGCCCGGGTCGAGGTTCTCGCGGATGCCGCGGTGGATGGCGGCGAGGATCGCCGCCGCGGCCAGGTAGGGGTTGGCATCGGCGCCGCAGATGCGGTGCTCGATATGCCGGCTGGCGGCCGGCCCGCCCGGCACGCGCAGGCTGACGGTGCGGTTGTCGACGCCCCAGGTCGGCGCCAGCGGCGCGTAGCTGTTGGCCTGGAAGCGCCGGTAGGAGTTGGCGTTGGGGCAGAACAGCAGCAGGGAGTCGAGCAGGCTGGCGAGCATGCCGCCCAGGGCCTGCTTGAGCAGGCTGCCGGCCGGGCCGTCGAAGTCATCGGGGCGGCCGGCCAGCAGGTTGTTCCCGGCCGCGTCGGCCAGGCTGACATGCATGTGCATGCCGGTGCCGGCCAGGTGGTCGAAGGGCTTGGCCATGAAGCAGGCCTGCATCCCGTGGCTGTTGGCCACGCCCTTGACCAAGCGCTTGTAGCGCACGGCCTGGTCCATGGCCGCCAGCGCCTCGCCATGCTCCAGGGTGATCTCCACCTGGCCCGGGGCGTACTCGGAGATCGCCGTGCGTGCCGGAATGCCCAGGGCCTTGCAGGCGGCGTAGAGGTCCTTGAGGAAGGGTTCGAGCTGCTCCAGCTCACGCAGGCCGTAGACCTGGGTGCTGCGCGGCCGGCCACCATCGGCGTCCCGCGCCGGCTGCGGCCGGCCCTCGGCGTCGCGGCGCTGGTCGAGCAGGTAGAACTCCAGCTCGCAGGCCATCACCGGGTGAAAGCCGTCGGCCTTGAGTTGCTCGATCACCCGCACCAGGACGTGCCGGGGATCGGCGACGGTGGCCGGCAGGCCCTGCTGCGGGTGCATGCTGACCTGCAGCGCGGCGGTGGGGATGCGTCGCCAGGGCAGGCGCACCAGGCTACCGGGCAGCGGGTAGGCGCGGCAGTCGATGTCGCCGACCTCCCAGACCAGCCCGGAGTCCTCGACGTCGTCGCCATTGATGCTCAGGCCGAGGATGGTGCTGGGCAGCGGCCGGCCGCTCTGGTACACGGCGAGCAGCTCGTCGCGGTGCAACAGCTTGCCGCGCGGCACGCCGTTGGCGTCGAGGATGAACAGCTCGAACAGCTCGATATCGGGGTTGTGCGCCAGGAAATCCTGGGCGTCCTGCACGGATGCGAATGACATGGGACTCTCGTTAGCGCCGGCATGGCGCACTGTGCCCGCGAAGCTGCGGCGCGAACGCGGCAGCAGGCGGCAGGTCACTGATGGAAAGGGCCGCAACGAGTTGCGGCCGTCCTATTCAGATATAGCCGAGAGGGGCGTCCGGCGGGCGCGCGTGGCGGCAATGCCACAGCGCCCAGAAGGCGAGGATTTCAGGCAGGCGGGAGTTGCGCCCGTCGACGCCGAGCGCACCGCCGACCCGGCGGACCGGGCAGGTGGGGGACAGGGCGCAACGACGGGCTGGCGAATTCATGGCCAGCAGGCTCGCACGGCGCTCGGGGGCGATTAAATGCGATTGTTCGCACGCTCGGTTGCGCCCGCACTAAACAATGCCGCGCCCCCGGCCCTCGCCCCCTGGTCGTCCAGGCTCAGCCGGAAATGCTGTGGCGGCGGATAAAGCCCCGGTCCAGGTAATCCTTCCAGCGGCCGAACAGCTGGCCGCCGGCACTCCACTGCTGCCAGCCCATCAGGGCGCCGCCATCGCCGGTGGCGAGCAGCGCCAGGCTGTGGCGCTGCGGCTGGTAGCGGCGCAGCGCCTGGCCACGCAGCACGGCGCCGAGGTTGGCCGCCAGCACCGGCCCCTGGCGCACCGCGTAGACCCCGCTCTTGCGCGCCCCGGGCAGGCTGGCGCAGTCGCCGACGGCGAACGTCCAGGGGTGGGAGTGGCTCTGCAGGGTCGCGCCGATCTGCACGAAGCCGCCCTCGTCGCAGGCCAGGCCGCTGCCGGCCAACCAGGGCAGGGCCCGGGCGCCGCTGGCCAGGAGCAGGCGACTGCCGCGCCAGACCGGCTCGGCGCCGCTGAGCAGGCGCTCGCCGTCGATCTGCTCGATCGGGCAGTGCTCGCGCACCCGCACCCGGCGCTGGCGCAGGTGTCCCCAGGCGCGCATATGCAGGCCGGGGTTGTGGCCATCGAGCAACTGGCCGGCGCAGAACAGCGACAGCTCGGGCACCTGGCCGGCCAGGGCCAGGGCCAGCTCGACCCCGGCGGCGCCGCCACCGAGGATCGCCAGCGGCTGCGGCTCGGCCTGCCAGGCCCGCCAGCCGTGGAGAAAGGTGGCGAAGGGTTTCACCGCCAGGACCTGCATGGCGGCGCCGCGCTGCGGCGGGGCGGCCACCTCGGCACCGACGTTCAGCGACAGCCAGCGGGTCGCCAGGCGCCGGCCATCGTCGAGCCGAACCTGGCGCTGCTGCGGGTCCAGACCCGCGGCCTGGGCGACGATCAGCTCGACCTTGGCCGCGCGGCACAGCGGGTCCAGCTCGATGCGGCAGTCCTCCGGGCTGAAGCGCTGCGCCAGCAGCCCCGGCAGCATGCCCGAGTACCAGGCCTGCGGGCCGGCGCTGAGCAGGGCGATACGCCCGGGCGGCCGCTCGACCAGGGCCCAGCGACGCAGCACGCCGAGGTGGGCGTGGCCGGCGCCGAGCAGGATCAGGTCATAGTGGTTCATCGCGCTATCGGCTCTTCAAGGCTGGCCAGGCGCAGAGGATGGCGGCAGCGGGCGCCGTCGCGCAAGGCTCATTCAAGGCGCGGCGGGCTGCAGGCGCGGATCGGCGAAGTAGCTCTGCGCGCGCTCGCCGGTGTTGTCGCTGTCGGCGGCGAACACCACCCCGAGGATGCGTGACGGCGCGCTGCCGAAGGCGGCGATGGCATCGGCGCGCAGGTCGCGGCGCTCGCTCAGCCACTGCCCGAGCGGCGCGTCCGGACCACGCAGCACGCGCATCTCGACCTGCTCGGTGTAGGCGCTGCGGGCATGGCTGCCGGGCGCCTGGCGGTTGTCCCAGACGTAGCTGAGGGTCGCCGCCGGCAGGCTGGGGTCGTAGAAGGTGCGCGCCAGGCGCAGCTTCTGCCGGGTCAGGAACGGCAGGCTGGCCAGCGGGTAGTCGAGCAGCACATAGACCCGCGCGGCATAGTCGTCACCCTCGCGGGTGGCGAAGCGCGCCTGCTCCAGGCGCCGCTCGCTGCGCCACTGCCAGCTCAGCTGCCAGGGCCGGTCGCCGGGCAGATCGAGCGGGTGCAGCAGGCCGCCGGCCGCGGCATCGGCGTCGATGTGCAGCACCAGGCGACCGTCCCGCTCGACCAGGCTGCGGGTCGGCGCCTGCAGCTTGGGGATATCGGCGACACGCCAGGGCGGCGACCACTCGGCCGCCGGCGGTCCGGCCGTCCAGGGCGTGAGGACGTTGTCTGGCGCCGCCTGAGTGAGTGGCGCGACCAGCAGCAGAACACTTAGCAGCCGGCGCATCAGTTGCGTCTCCAGGTATGGAAACGCTCGACCCAGCGCAGCAGCGCCTGGGGCGCATGGGCGCGCTTCCACTCGCCGGCCGCGTACTTGTTGGCCTCGGCCAGGGTCGGGTAGCTGTGGATGGTGCCGAGGATCTTGTTCAGGCCGAGCTCGTGCTTCATCGCCAGCACGTACTCGGCCAACAGTTCGCCGGCCTGCTCGCCGACGATGCTGACGCCGAGGATGCGGTCCTTGCCCGGCTCGGTGAGCACCTTGACGAAGCCGTGGGCGGCCTCGTCGGCGATGGCCCGGTCGAGGTCGTCGATACCGTAGCGGGTCACCTCGTAGGCCACCCCCTGCTGCTGCGCCTCGCCCTCGGAGAGGCCGACCCGCGCCACTTCCGGCGCGGTGAAGGTGCAATAGGGGATCACCCGGTAGTCCGCCTTGAAGCGCTTGAAGGGGGCGAACAGCGCGTTGACCGCGGCGTACCAGGCCTGGTGCGCGGCGACATGGGTGAACTGGTAGGGGCCGGTGACATCGCCCACCGCATAGATATTGGGGAAGCGCGTGGCCAGGTACTCGTCGGTCTCCAGGGTGCCGTTGTCGCGCACCACCAGGCCCAGCTCCTCGACCCCGTAGCCGCTGACGTTGGCCACCCGGCCGAGGGCCAGCAGCAGGCAGTCGAAGGCGATGGTCACCTGCTCGCCGGTGTCGAGGCGGCGGGCCACCATGCGCTGCTCGCCGTCGACCAGCTCGAAGCGCTCGGCCTGGTGCTGCAGGCGCACGTCGACGCCATCGGCCTGCAGGCTGGCCAGCAGCGCCGCGCTGGCGTCGCTGTCCTCGCGTGGCAGCAGGCGTTCGGCCATCTCCACCTGGATCACCTGGCTGCCGAGGCGCTGGAAGGCCTGAGCCAGCTCGCAGCCGATCGGCCCGCCGCCCAGCACCAGCAGCCAGCGCGGCCGCTCGCGCAGGGTCCAGATGGTGTCCGAGGTGAACGCCTGCACCTGCTCCAGGCCGGGAATCCTCGGCACCAGCGGGCGCGCCCCGGCGGCGATGATCAGGTTGCGACTGCTCAGGGTCTCGCCGCCCACCTCCACCGTCCAGGGCGAGGTGATGCGCGCCTCGCCCTCGATCACCTCGACGCCCAGGCCGGTGTAGCGCTCGACCGAGTCATGCGGGGCGATGTCGCCGATGACCCGCTGCACGCGCTGCATCACCGCGGCGAAATCCACCTCGCCGCTCACCCCGCGCAGGCCCAGGGCCTCGCCCTTCTTCAACTCGTGGGCCAGCTTGGCCGAACGCAGCAGCGCCTTGGACGGCACGCAGCCGGTGTTCAGGCAGTCGCCGCCCATCTGGTGCTTCTCCACCAGGCTGACCCTGGCCTTTACCGCGGCGGCGATATAGGCGCTGACCAGGCCACCGGCGCCGGCGCCGATCACCAGCAGGTTGCGCTGGAACCGCTTGGGCTTCTTCCAGCCGGCGTAGACCCGGCGCGCCTTGATCAGCTCCAGCAGCTTGCGCGCCAGCAGCGGGAACAGGCCGAGCAGGACGAAGGCGCCGAGCAGCCCGGGCGAGAGGATGCCGCCCAGGGTCTCGAGCTGGCCCAGTTCGCGGCCGGCGTTCACGTAGACCAGGGTGCCCGGCAGCATGCCGACCTGGCTGACCCACCAGAAGGTGCGCAGCGGCAGGCGGGTCAGGCCCATGGCCAGGTTGATCAGGAAGAACGGGAAGATCGGCACCAGGCGCAGGGCGAACAGGTAGAAGGCGCCCTCGCGCTCGATGCCGGCGTCGATGCTGGCCAGGCGCCGGCCGAAGCGCCCCTGCACCCAGTCGCGCAGCACGAAGCGGCTGCTGAGCATGGCCAGGCTGGCCCCCAGGGTGGAGGCGAACGACACCAGCACGAAACCTTCCAGCAGGCCGAACAGGGCACCGGCCAGCAGGGTCATCAGCGCCGCGCCGGGCAGCGACAGGGCGGTGACCGCGACATAGCCGAGGAAGAACAGCCCGGCGGCCTGCCAGGGACTGGCCGCGACCTGGGCATTCAGCGCCGCCTGCTGGGCCTTGAGCACCTCCAGGCTGAGGTACTGGCCGAGGTCGAAGACGAAGAACGCGGCGATCAGGGCGCCGATCAGCGCCACCAGCAGCAGTTTGCGAAGGTTCATCCGATGTGGGTCTCCGGTGCACAGCCACTGTGCGAGTTGAGGGTGAAGCCGCCCAGCAGGGCCGCCGCGGGCGGCTCCAGGCCGACGCCGAGCAGCCGCGCACGATAGGACAGGGCAGCCGGGCTGCCCGCCGGCCACTGGCGGTCGAAGTCGGCGACAAAGGCATCATGGGCGTAATCCAGGGCCAGCGCCTCAATAAACAGACCATCGCGCTCGCAGCGATACAGCGCATGCGGATGCGGGCGGGTGGCGATGCGGCTGAGCAGGCCGTAACGACCGTCGGCGAAGTTCGGCAGGCCGGCGGCGCCGTTGTTGATCAGCGCGCCGTTGGCCAGGTCGAGGGCGACGGCGGCGCAGGTGTGACTGGTGGCCAGCACCTGCACGCCGCTGGCGGCGAACCAGGCATCCAGCTGCTGCCGGCGCGCCGGCGCGCTGAGTGATTCGCGCGAGCAGCCCCAGCCGGCCAGGGAGCGCTCGTCGCCATGGCTGATGGCCACCCGCCGGCCGCCGACACTGACCAGGGCACTGACCGGCCTCTCCGCCAGGCACGCGGCCATCCCCGGCAGCCCCCGCACCGTTTCGTTCAGCTCGGCCTGAATGGCGTTGGAGCGCGCCACCACGGCGTCATCCACGCTCATCGGGTAGGCGCAGCCGCAGCCGGCGCCGCTGTCGGCGCCTCGACCCAGCTCGGTCTCGACGTTGCCGCGCAGGGCCAGGTGGCCGGCCAGGCCCTGTTCCACGGCCTGGAAGATGGCCGGATCGCGGTCGAACCAGTGGGCATCACCGTTGAACACGGCGCGCGCCGCCGGCTCGGCGGCCAGCAGGCGTTGCGCGGCGGCCAGGGCCTGGCGGTTGCCATACAGGCCGCCGAGCACATAGAGCGTGTCGCAGTCGAACAGCGGCGCGCCGGCGAAGGCCTCGCGCGGCAGGCGGTAGTCCAACGGGCAGTCGCGACCGGCGCGCATCAGGCTTCAGCCCCCAGCCAATGAGCGGTAGGGTGCGCCGTGCGCACCCATTCCGCAGGCAGATGCCTGGTGCGCACGGCGTACCCCACGACGCCAAGCAGCATCAGGCAGTCCTCCGTAACCAGCCGGGCAGCAGGTAGCCCAGCACGCACAACCCCAATCCATACAGGTTGGTGCCCAGCAGCAGGGCGTACTTGCCCTCGCCGATGGCCCAGGCCTGGGGAATCCAGCCGAGGGTCAGGGCCAGGCCGAGGCCGAGGCCACACCAGAAGCTCAGGTGGAAACCCAGGCGAGTCGGCCGCACCAGGCCGTGGAGGATGAACACCGGGGCCAGGCCGATGACCATGGTGCCGCTGATGGTGGTGGCCTTGAGAATGTCGGTGCCGGCGATCATCGGCAGGTTGCCGAGCAGGGCGAACAGCACCATCACCGCCATGCCCACACCGATGGCCTTCTGCCCCAGGTCGCGGCCGGCCAGCAGCGGCAGCTCGCGCCCGGCCAGCTTGGCCAGGCTGGAGAAGGTCGAGTCCAGGGTCGAGCCGGCGGCCGAGACCATTACCACGGTCATCACCAGCAACGCGCCGATGCCCATGCTCTTGGCCAGGGCCGCCGGCACGTTGTCGCTGGCGGCCAGGCCACTCAGCTGGGCGTGTACGCCGATCAGGCTGAAGGCGAGGATGGCGAAGAAGCCCAGCACCCCGGCGACGATGAAGGAGCGGCGCATGGTCTGCTCCTCGCTGATGAAGCCGCGGTCGGTCAGCACCGGGTCGTGGAAGCCATAGCTGAAGATCTGCAGGCCGGCCACCAGCAGCAGGTCGACCCCGGCGTCCAGGGCCCAGTGGCTGGTGCTGGCCAGCTCGGCTGGCGAGTGCTGCGGCAGCACCAGGCCCAGCACCCAGACCAGGGCGACGACGAAGATCGCCGCCTGCGCCGCATCGGTGAGGATCGAGCTGCGCAGGCCGCCGCGCAGGCTGTAGGCCAGGGTCACGGCGGTGAACAGCAGGGCGGCGCCGATGAACTCGGCGCTGCCGGAGTCGCCGTAGTAGCCGCCGACCACCGCGGTGTTGCTCCACACCTCGTTGAACAGGCGGATAAGGATGGCCGCGGAGAAGGCCAGGGCCGCGCCGCGGCCATAGTGGCTGCTGAGAAAGCCGACCAGGCTGGTGGCGGCGAAGCGCCGGCGCAGGCGGTAGATGACCAGGCCGGTGAGCGGGATCGACAGCCAGTAGGTGGCGTAGGCCAGGCCGCCGACCAGGCCGTAGCTGGCCCCCAGGTTGGCGGCGTTGGTCACCGACTTGGCGAAGATCCAGCTGATGAAGATGCTCGAGGTCAACAGCCAGGGCGCCGCGCTGCGGCCCTGGCTGTCCTCGCCGTTGAAGAAGCCGCCGAGGGTCACCGCCCGGGGCGACAACGCCACCATCAGCACCCCGTAAGCCAGCAGAAAGCCCCAGAAAAACAGCCCGATCACGCCGCTTCCATCCATACGTCAGTCCTTATCAGTTGAGGGCGCCAGCAGCCCCGTAGCGTGCGCCATGCGCACCAAGCGCGAACAGCTCCGTAGGGTGCGCCGTGCGCACCAGCGTCCGCTGCATGCTCTGGTGGTGCGCACGGCGCACCCTACCGGCGCTAGTCATTGAGGGCGCCGCCGCAGCTTGAGCCCTGGCCGGCGGTGCAGGCGAAACAGTGGTCGCGGGTGACGATCGGGTTGCCATCCAGTTCGCGGCCAAGCAGGTCGCGCAGGTGGGCGCGCTCGCGTCCGATCAGCTGGCCCTGCAACTGCAGCGGCAGTTCGAGCATCTGGTTGAAGTCGCAGTCGTACAGGTAGCCCTGCCAGTCGACGCTGACCAGGCTGCGGCACATCAGCGTGTCGAGGTTCTCGGGACGGTAGCTGTCGCGCAACAGTTGCATGTAGTCGTTGAACTGGCCCTTGCTGACCAGGGTGCTGCCGAAACGGGCGATCGGCTGGTTGGTGATGCACAGCAGATGGTTGAAGACGATGCCGAAGTCTTCGCGCAGGTGGCGTTTGTAGTCGGCCTCCAGCGCCGCCTGGGGTGGCGGCAGGCGCGGACCCTGGGGGTTGTACACCAGATTGAGGAGCAGCTCGCTGCCGTCCTGGCCGTAGCCCAGGGCGTTGAGCTTCTTCAGGCCTTCGATGCTGGCGTCGAACACGCCATCGCCGCGCTGCTTGTCGACGTTGTCGCGCGAGTAGCAGGGCAAGGAGGCCGTGACCTCCACACCCTGCTCGGCGAGGAACCCGGCCAGGTCTTCGTAGCCTGGCTCGCTGAGGATGGTCAGGTTGCAGCGGTCGATCACCCGCAGGCCCTCGCGCCGGGCATGGGTGACGATCTCGCGAAAACGCGGGTGCATTTCCGGCGCCCCGCCGGTGAGGTCCAGGGTATGCACCGGGTGGGCGTCGATGACCTGGTGCAGCAGCGCCAGGCTCTCGTCGGTCATGGCCTCGGTGCGGGTCGGCCCGGCATTGACGTGGCAGTGCAGGCAACGCTGGTTGCAGCGATAGGTCAGGTTGATCTGCAGGGCTTCCAGGTGGCCACGACGGATCGCCGGGAAGGCCAGCTGGTCGAGCAGGGGGAGCATGGCGCGCACGGTTAACTCCTTGGCAAATACCGACTATAGAGGAGGCTCCGGCGCTTTTGTTACAGACCCGTCCCGGGCTGCGGGCTTTTGTTTTACAAATTCTGCACCCCTGGAGGGGCTCGTCCGACTCCGAAGACCGGGCAAAAAAAGACCCGCCTTAGCGGGTCTTCTTGCATCACCGGCCTCAGGCCAGTTCGTCGAAGCACTCCTTGATGATCGCCAGGCCCTTGTCCAGCTGGGCATCCGGCGCGGTGACCGGCACCAGCACCCGGAGCACGTTGCCGTAGGTGCCGCAGGACAGCAGGATCAGCCCCTTGTCCCGCGCCTTGGCGACGATCTGCCCGGTCAGCGCGGCATTGGGCTTGTGCAGGTCGCCGTCCTCGAACAGCTCCACGGCGATCATCGAGCCCAGGGCGCGCACGTCGCCGATGGCCTTGTGCTTGGCCTGGATCTCCTTCAGGCCGCTGACCAGGCGCTCGCCGACCGCCTTGGAGCGCTCCAGCAGCTTCTCCTCGTCGAACACCTGCATCACCGCCAGGGCCGCGGCGCAGGCGATCGGGCTGCCGGCATAGGTGCCGCCCAGGCCACCCGGGGCGATGGCGTCCATGTACTCGGCCTTGCCGCACACGCCGGCCAGGGGGAAGCCGCCGGCGATGGACTTGGCGAAGGTGGTCAGGTCGGCGGCCACGCCCATCTGCTCCATGGCGAAGAAGGTGCCGGTGCGCCCGGCTCCGGTCTGCACCTCGTCGGCGATCAGCAAGATGCCGTGCTGGTCGCACAGCGCACGCAGGCGCTGCATGAAGTCCTTGGGCGCGACGTAGAAGCCGCCCTCGCCCTGCACCGGCTCGACGATGATCGCGGCGATGTCGCGGGGTTCGGCGTCGTTCTTGAAGATGCGCTCGATGCTGGCCATGGCGTCGTCGCTGCTGACCCCATGCAGCGCACAGGGGTACTGGGCGCGATACACGCCGCCGGGCATCAGGCCCATGCCGGCCGAATAGGGCGCGACCTTGCCGGTCAGGCTCAGGGTCATCATGGTGCGGCCGTGGTAGCCGCCGGTGAAGGCGATCACCCCGGCGCGGCCGGTAGCGGCGCGGGCGATCTTCACCGCGTTCTCCACCGCCTCGGAGCCGGTGGTGACCAGCAGGGTCTTCTTGGCGAAGTCGCCCGGCACGCGCGCGGCGACCTGCTCGCAGACCTCGACATAGGGTTCGTAGGCCAGCACCTGGAAGCAGGTGTGGCTGAGCTTGGTCAGCTGCTCCTGCACCGCGGCGATGATCTTGGGGTGCAGGTGGCCGGTGTTGAGCACGGCGATGCCGCCGGCGAAGTCGATGAACTCGCGGCCCTCGACGTCGGTGACCGTGGCGTTCTCCGCGCGGTCGGCGAAGATCGGGTGGATCTGCCCCACGCCACGCGGAACGGCGGCGGTGCGGCGCTGCATCAGGGATTCATTGGTCTTGCTCATGACTTCCTCGGGGTAGGGTGCGCAAGGCGCACCGGAAAGTTATGCGTAGGGTGCGCCGTGCGCACCGAAAATTTAGCCAAGGTGCGCGCGGCGCACCCTACGAAAGGACGATCAGATACCCAGGCACAGGTATTTGATTTCCAGGTAATCCTCGATGCCGTACTTAGAGCCCTCGCGGCCCAGGCCGGAGGCCTTGACCCCACCGAACGGCGCCACCTCGTTGGAGATCAGCCCGGTGTTGATGCCGACCATGCCGTACTCCAGGGCCTCGGCCACGCGGAACACCCGGCCCAGGTCGCGTGCATAGAAGTAGGAGGCCAGGCCGAACTCGGTGTCGTTGGACATGGCGATCACCTCGGCCTCGTCCTTGAAGCGGAACAGCGGCGCCAGCGGACCGAAGGTCTCCTCCCTGGCCACCGCGGCGTCGCGCGGCACGTCGGTGAGGATGGTCGGCTCGAAGAAGCTGCCGCCCAGGCTGTGCGGCTTGCCGCCGGTGAGCAGCTTGGCGCCCTTGCCCACGGCGTCGGCAATGTGTTCCTGGACCTTGGCCACGGCCTTGTCGTCGATCAGCGGGCCGGTGGTGACGCCCTCCTCCAGGCCGTTGCCGATCTGCAGCTTGGCCACCGCGGCGGCCAGCTTTTCGGCAAAGGCATCGTAGACCGCATCCTGCACGTAGATACGGTTGGCGCAGACGCAGGTCTGGCCGTTGTTGCGGTACTTGGAGATCAGCGCGCCTTCCACCGCCTTGTCCAGGTCGGCGTCGTCGAACACGATAAAGGGCGCGTTGCCGCCCAGCTCCAGCGACACCTTCTTGATGTCCTGGGCACACTCGGCCATCAGCTGGCGGCCGATCTCGGTGGAGCCGGTAAAGCTCAGCTTGCGCACGATCGGGTTGCTGGTCAGCTCGCCGCCGACTTCGCCGGCGCTGCCGGTGACCACGCTGAGCACGCCCTTGGGAATGCCGGCGCGCTCGGCCAGGGCCACCAGGGCCAGGGCGGAGAAGGGGGTCTGCGAGGCCGGCTTGATCACCATGGTGCAGCCGGCGGCCAGGGCCGGGCCGGCCTTGCGGGTGATCATCGCCGCCGGGAAGTTCCACGGGGTGATGGCGGCGGTAACGCCGATCGGCTGCTTGAGCACGATCAGGCGCTTGTCCGACTGGTGGCCGGGAATCACGTCGCCGTAGACGCGCTTGGCTTCCTCGGCGAACCACTCGATAAAGGAGGCGGCATAGGCGATCTCGCCCTTGGCCTCGGCCAGCGGCTTGCCCTGCTCCAGGGTCATCAGGCGGCCGAGGTCGTCCTGGTTCTCCATCAGCAGCTCGAACCAGCGACGCAGCTTGGTCGCCCGCTCCTTGGCGGTCAGCGCACGCCAGGCCGGCAGCGCACGGTCGGCGGCCTCGATGGCGCGGCGGGTCTCGGCGGCGCCCATCTTCGGCACGCTGCCGAGGATCTCGCCGGTGGCGGGATTGTTGACCTTGATGGTCTGGCCGCTGTCCGCGTCGAGCCATTGGCCATCGATATAGGCCTGCTGACGGAACAGCTGGGTGTCTTTCAGTTGCATGGCAGTCTCCTTCAAGTCCCGACACCCAGGCGTCGGACGGTCGTTACTGGAGTCACGGGGCGGTGCCCGTCGAAAAGTCTAGCCCTCGCGATGGCGCGAGCTGGCGGCCCTGACGGGCCCATGCAGAGTTCGAACGGCTGGCGGCGCACAGAGTTCCGCACAGTTTCAATCTCTGCGTTTGAAATCTCAAACGAATCCTAGGGTCGGCTGGGGTAAAGGGCAATAGGCTGTTCGAAAAAATTAACGACGCATAGCGCCAGCTGGCAAGTACCGGTCGGTCCAGGGCAGGCTCGGGGCACTCGTGCAGAATCGCGAACATCGCGCCAGCATGGACGCCTGCCGGCTAGATGCGTATGATTGCGCCCGCATTGCATCCGTAGCTCAGCTGGATAGAGTACTGCCCTCCGAAGGCAGGGGTCGTGGGTTCGAATCCCGCCGGGTGCGCCATCTCAAACAAAAAGGCCCAGGTGAAAACCTGGGCCTTTTTGTTTTTCGTCTTCAGGACGCGCCAGCACGCTGCTGGCGGACGACTCCAGCGCCTCAGACCGGCTCACGCCTCGACCCGCCAACGGTTGGGTAGGCCAGCCAGGCCATGCCGAGCAGTATCAGAACGGCGCCGCCACAGGCCATGCCGGAGGGGGCCTCCTGGAACCATATGGCCTGCAGCAGCAGGGCAAACAGGCTGGCCATGTAGCTGTAGGCGATTACCGTGGCAGGCGGCAGGTGGTAGATGGCGCGGTGCAGCAGCCAGAAGGTCACCAGGGTGGCGCTGACGGCCAGATAGACCACCCAGCCGAGGTCAGCCGCCGTCATCCATTGCAGGCTCTGCCAGCGCTGTCCCGGCAGGCTCAGCAACGCCAGCAGCACGCCGCCGGCGAGCATGTTGCCGCAGGCCAGCGAGGCGGCGCTGCGCTGCGCGCCCAGCCAGGGTTTGCAGCGCAGGGTCAGCGGCGCGTAGAGCGCCAGCGCCAGGCAGCCGATCCCGTACAGTCCGTAGGCGTAGGCATCGAACCGGGCTTGGTCGAGGGCCAGCAGCGCCAGAGCGCCGCAGGCGGCGGTCAGGTTCGGCCAGAGTCGTTGCAGCACCGGCGTGCCCAGCAGCAGGCGTTCGCACCCGAGCGTGAGCAACGGTATGGTGACGAACAGCATGGCGATGTCCAACGCCCCGGTATGCTTGAGCGCTTCGAACATGCTGGCGAAATGTATCGCCAGCAGTCCGCCGAGCAACGTGTGAGCGGCCACGGCCGGCCGGCCTATCGCACTGCGTCGCCGCCACAGCAGGGGCAGGAACAGCAGGCCGGACAGCAGCAGGCGCAGGGCGATCAGTGGCAGCGCATCCAGGGTCGGGCCAAGTTCGGCGACGGCGAAGAATGACAGCGCCACCAGCAACGCCCAGAGCAGCATGCACAGATGGGCATTCAGCACGGCCTGCGCTCCCGGCAGATCGTCGTACGGGTCAGAACCGGGCCAAGCGGCCCGCTGACGGTGTGTCCTTGTTTCATATGCAGATCCTGTCGGTAACTGATTCCAGTCAGTAAGCGTGAGTGCCACCCGAAAAGCGCTGGGCAGGCGGAAGCCGATCACGGCGCAAAGGCGCAGCAATACCTTCGTTGTAAGTTGGCGCGGGGCTTCAGGCTCGCCAGGCGAAGTTGTCGCGAGCCAACGACTCAAGTCAGCGCGGCGCTATCGGCCACCAGGGACTTCAGCACCAGCGCCTGGAAGTGCTCTATCAGCCACTCGATTGAGGACGCCCCCTCGGCGGGGGGACAATCTGGCGCCCCCTCGAGCATGGCGATCAGCGCATGTACCACGGCGACCACATTGCCAATGGCGAACAGCCTCCGGCGCATGCCCTCGCGGATCATCTCGCCGAGCAAGTCGTGGTAACGGCGGCGCACTCCCTGGATATGGCGCTGCTGAGCAGAACTCAGGCTACGAAACTCGAACCGGGTCAGGGCCGCGCCCAAGTGGTTGGCTAGCAGGAAGCGGATGTAGGCGTCAATGTAGCTGCGCACCGCTTGCCGTGGATCATGGCCGTGGCACTGCTGCTTGCGCAGCACGTACAGCAGCGCCTCCTCGTAGTCCTCGATCAGCTCGTAAAGCAGGCCTTGCTTGCTGTCGAAATGGTTGTAGAGCGAGCCGGCCTGCACGCCGATCGCGCTGGCCAGCCTGCGTACGCTGACGCCGTTGAAGCCCTGCGTCACGAACAGCTCAAGCGCGACCACGCGCACCTGGTCACTGGCCGGCGCCAGCGAAGAAGCCGGCGCGCAGCTGGCGCGGGCGGACGAGACTCGAACGGACTGTTGCATTGGCTTTTACTCAGCAGGCTAATGCCGACCAGTCGGACTGGCCGGCGACACGACAGACAACGATCTTTTTCGCGACACATCAGAGCGCTTTCGCGGACAGCGCGCCGGTGCAGTCATCGCCCCATGGTGTTCGACCCTGAGCGCTCAGGACCGACATCGATGCCTACCTGGCCTCGCCCGGCTCCGCAGGCACCTGCTCGACATACCAATCGGCGATCTGCGTCCCGGTCATGAAGCAGACCCTGGGGGAGCTTTGCAGCAGGTCGAGCATCCGCTCGAAATAGGCGAAGCGGTGGGGCACGCCCATCAGGTGCGGATGCAGCCCCAATGCCAGCACCCGCGGCTGCGCTTGCGCTTCGCGCTCGAACAACGCGAGGGTCGTGGCGAGGCGCTCGAAGAACTCCGCCGAGGCGTGCTTTTCCACCGCGTAGATGACCGAATCATTCAGCTCCAGGTTGTAAGGCACCGAGAGCAGCGGGCCCTGGCGCGTCGACATCCAGTTGGGCAGATCGTCCAGCACCCAGTCGAAGACGTGATCGATCCCGGCCTGTTTCAACAACTCCGGCGTCTCGCTGGTCTCGCGCAACCCCGGACTCAACCAGCCCCGCGGGCGGGTTCCGGTAAACGCCTGGATCTTGTCCAGCGCCCCGGCGATGACCTGCGCCTCGTTCTGCTCGTCCTGCATCCCGCGCTGGTGCATGCCATGGCCGATGAACTCCCAGCCGGCGTCGAGCAGGGCCTCCGCTGCCTGCGGATAGGCGTCGATGACACTGGCGTTGAAGCTGGTCGAGGCCGGGATCCCACGGCTGCGCAGGGCCTCGATCATCCGTGGCAGGCCGCAGCGCATGCCATATTCGACCCAGGAGAAATTCGGAATATCGGGCACCGACTGGCGCCCGTGGGGCGGGGTGAGCAGGGTCCGCGGCATGGCCTGGTCGAAGCACCAATGCTCAACGTTGACCACGACATGGACCATGATGGAACCCGAGGCCGGGGCGCGCAGCGCTGGCCGCTCGGCAGGCATTGCATAGGGAATTCTTGGATTTGCCACGAACTTAGCTCTCTAGAATGCGAGACGGTGAGGGTCTCGGTTAACGGCAAGGGCGCGCTCAGCGCCCTTCGAATCTTGGCTCGCGGCGTTCGGCAAAGGCCCGCCGCCCTTCAGCGTAGTCCTCGCTGCGAAAGCACTGCTCCACCTGCCGGGCAACGGCCTGCGCGACAGCCGCCGGCACCTCGATATGCGCCGCACTGCGAATCGCCAGTTTCGCCGCGCGCAGCGACAAGGGCGCATTGGCCGCGACCCGGCCGATCAGCGCCTCGACCGCGTCATCGAAGGTCTCGGTGCCCAACACCCGATGCACCAGACCGCGCTGGGCGGCCTCTGCGCCGCTGTACTCGCTGGCAGAGAAGAACAGCTCGGTCGCCTGCGCCGCACCGAGAATGCTCACCGCGCGCTGCATGCCACGCAGGGCATAGCCGAGTCCCAGTCGCGCCGCCGGCATGCGGAACCGCGCGCTTGCCGCCGCGTAACGCAGGTCGCACGACAGCGCCAGGCCGATACCGCCGCCGAAGCAGTAGCCCTCGATCACCGCGACGACCGGGTGCACGCAGTCCTGCAGGGCGCTCTGCGCGCGATCGACGGCCTCGTCGTAGGCCTTCACCGCCTCGTCGCTGGAGCGCAGCGTGGCGAATTCGCGGATGTCCGCGCCGGAGACGAAGGCCCTGCCGCCCTCGCCGCGCAGGACGATCAGGTTGATATCGCCGCGCCCGTTCAGCTCGCTGACGATATCGCCCAGCTGGCGCCACATCGCCAAGGACATGGCGTTGTGGCGCTGCGGGTTGCAGATGGCAATGCGTGCAATCCTGCCGTCGAGGTTCAGTTTGATCGTGCCCGCTTCCATCTACACCACCCCCTGCTCGCGCAGTTCGAGCTGGCGCTCACGGCCGTAGCCGAGGGCGCTGAGAATCTCGTCGGTGTGTTCACCCCAGCCCGGCGCCGCCGAGGCGATGGCGCTTTCCGTACGCGCCAGACGCACCGGCTGGGTCACCACCCGGCGCGCCATCCCGGTTTCCGCGATCACCTCTTGCACCACACCCAGGTGCTGCACCTGCGGGTCCTCGAACATCTCGGGCACCGAATACACCGGGCCGGTCGGCACGCCCGCCTGGTTGAGCAGGTCGACCCAATAGGCCACCGAGTGACTGGAGAAGACCTTCTGCAACTGGGCATTGAGCTTGGCGCGGTTCTTCACCCGCAGCTTTTCATCGGCGTAGTCCGGGTCCTCCAGCCAGCCCGGCTGGCACAGCGCGGCGCACAGCCGTTGCCAGCTGCCTTCCCCCGAGGCGCCGAGGTTGAACGAACCATCCGAGGCCTCGAACAGGCCCATCGGGCTGCTGGTCGGGTGATCGTTGCCGGCCTGCCGGGGAATGTCGCCTTCGTTCAGGAAGCGGGCGGCCTGGAAGTCCATCATGGCGATCATGGTGTGCAGCAGCGAGGTGTGGACCCACTGCCCCTCCCCGGAGACCTCCCGCTCGAGCAGCGCGATGAAGATGCCCAGCGCCGAGTAGAGGCCCGCGGCGGAATCGGCCACGGCCAGGCCGGCGCGAACCGGCCCCTGCTCGGGAAATCCGGTCACCGACATCAGCCCGCCCATGCCCTGGACGATCTGGTCGAAGCCCGGCCGGCGCGCATAGGGACCGCTCTGGCCGAAGCCGGAAATGCTCGCCAGGATGATCCGCGGGTTGATCGCACGCAGCGACTCGTAGTCGACGCCGAGGCGGGCCTTCACATCCGGGCGCCAGTTCTCCACCACCACATCCGCGTCCTTCACCAGGCTGCGGAAAATCTCCAGGCCTTCCGGCTTCTTCAGGTTCAGGGTCAGCGAACGCTTGTTGCGATTGAGATTCTGGAAGTCGCCGCCGAGCCGATCGGCGGCAAACATGCCTTCGTTCGGGTCGACCCCCTTGGGCGGCTCGATACGGATCACATCGGCGCCGAAGTCCGCCAGCATGCGCACGCAGGTCGGGCCTGCCCTGACTCGCGAAAGATCGAGAACACGAAACCGGGCGAGGGCGTTGGAAGCACTGATCTTGGCCATGATTACCTCTTGGTACTTATCCGAGTGGAACTGCCGTCCGGGGTCAGGGGCAGGGGGGCGAAGCCCTCTGCGCCGAACAGGTCGCGCTCGACCCGGTAGGCAAACGAAAGCAGGGTTGTCTCGCTGAAGGGGCGACCAATTGCCTGCACAGAAACCGGCCGGCCGAGTGCATCGGTGCCGACGGGAAAGACGACGGAGGGGAAGCCGAGGTAGTTGACGAAGGGCATCAAGCGGTACAAAGAGCCCAGGGCACGACCGTTGAAGCGTGGCGACCGGGTATGCACCTCATCCCAGTTGGGCACCCCCTCTGGCAGCGCCGGCATCAGCAGGATGTCGGCCGCCTCGAAATACTCGGCCACCAGGCGCTTGGCCCACTGCGCGCGGCGCGCCAGCGCTTCGGCGTACCAGACCGCCGGCAGGGCGATGCCGGGCAACGCCACCGCACGCACCATGGGGCCGAGCGCCGTTGGCGACTGCCGCAGCCGTGGCAGGTGCACCTGGGCGGCCTCGACATGCAGCAGCGTCTCGGCGTAGCCGGTCAGTTCCTTGAGCCAGGGCGCGGCGCGCGGGGTGATCTGCCACGCACGGGGTAAATTCCGTGTGAAGTCGAGGAGTACCGCCAGCACGTCCTCGCGCACCGGCGCGGCGTCGAAGCAGTAGCGCAGGCGCGGCGCAGGGCTGGCGAGCAATGCCGTCTCCAGCTGCTGCGGACTCTCCAGCGCCGCCCGTAGCGTGCGCAGCCCGCGCGTCGCGGTGACGGCCAACAGGTGCGCGGCATCGGCGGCCGAGCGGGCAATCACCCCGACCGTGTCCAGGCTGGGCGCCAGGGGAAACACGCCGCTGCTCGGGATCAGGCCGCGAGTGGGTTTGAGCCCCAGTACCCCGCAGGTCGCGGCGGGAATCCGCACCGAGCCGGCCGTATCCGTCCCCAGCGAGGCGTAGCAGAGCCCGGCCGCCACGGCCACCGCAGAGCCGCTGGACGAACCGCCGACCACGGCCGCCGCGTCGAGCGGGTTGACCGGCTCATCGCCCTGCTCGCTCTGCCCGGTGGCGCCGCAGGCATACTCGGCCATGCACAGCGAGGCCAACTCGCTGGCGCCGGCGGCATCCAGCCGGGTCAAGGCCGGGGCGCTCAAGGCACGCCGGCTCACCGGCGGCGGTAGCCGATGGCCACAGCTGGCCGGCCGGTCGAGGCGGTGGAAGATGTCCTTGTGCGCCAGGCCGACGCCGTCCAGCGGACGGCGGACGGCCGCAGACTGCCTCGGGCGAGATGATTCGGCGCCGGGCAACTCATGGATGGCCGTGACGCAGCGATACTTCGAGGCGTTCGCGCGCAGGTGCGCCACCTGCGCGTCGAGGGCCTCTTGCACGCTGAGCCGTCCGGCGGCGAGGGCCTTGCGCAGACCACTCAGGGTCGCCGGCAATAGCGCGCTCATGAGCGCCCCTGCGGCGAACCGGCAACGCCGCCCAAGCGCCCGCCCGAATCCTCCTCGGCGCCCGGGAACACCCGCGCCAGCCTGGCGCTGACCTTGCTCACCATCACCAGTTCCTCACTGGACAGCGGCACATTCAAGGTGGCGAATGCAGCTTCGAGGGAGTAGCCCGGAGCACGTGCCACGGGCGCCCGCAACGCCGCCGGCGCGGTGATTCCGGTGGCCTCCTGAATCAGTTCGAGGCCAACCCTCACCTCCCGTGACAGGCTGCTGGCATGCTTGCCGATCAGCGCCAGCAGCTCTTCGGACAACGGCACGTCCAGTGCCACGGGCGACGGCTCGCCGGCGGGAAGCGCCGGGGACTGTACAGCCACTGGGAGAACAGGTGCGACGGCTTTCATTTTTCCCTCCGGACGAAGGCCAGGACCAGCAAGGTGGCGATCACCTGAAGCGTTGCCACCACGTACAGGCCGGCCGAAAAGCTGCCGGTGGCGGTCTTCAGGGACCCCATGAGATAGGGCGCGGCGAACCCGGCCAGGTTGCCGACGGAGTTCACCAGGGCGATCCCGCCGGCGGCGGCGGTGCCGGTCAGGAACGCGGCCGGCAGCGACCAGAACACCGGAAACGCCGCGAGAATGCCGATGGCCGAGAGCGACAGGGCGCAGAGCGCGATCAGCGGGCTGCCGAGGAACAGGCCGGTGAGCGCTAGTCCCGCACCGGCGAGCAGGGTCGCGAACGCGCAGTGCAGGCGGCGCTCACCGCTCCGGTCGGAGTGGAAACCGCTCCAGAGCATGGCGCCGGTACCGAGGATGAAGGGGATCGACGACAGCAGGCCGATCTGCAACTTACTGTCGACCCCGAACTCCTTGATGATCGACGGCGACCAGAACGCGATGGTGGCGTTGCCGCTGACGATGCAGAAGTAGATGGCGGCGCACAGCCACACCCGTGGGTTGGTGAAGGCCGCTCGTAGCGACGCATGCTTGTGCCCCGCCTGATTTTCCTGCTCGAGGGCGGCGGCCACCGCGCGCTTCTGCGCCGCGCTCAGCCATGTGGCGTTCGCCGGCTTCTCCGGCAGATAGAACAGCGCGGCGATGCCGGCAAGCACCGAGGGCACGCCCTCGATCAGGAACAGCCACTGCCAGCTGGCGTAGGGCCCCACGCCCTCCATGCCGCTCATGATCAGTCCGGCCAGCGGGCCGCCGATCACCCCGGCCACGGCGAAGGAGGTCATGAACAGGCCATTGATCGAGGCCCGCCGGCGCGCCGGGAACCAGTAGGTGAGGTAGAGGATCACGCCGGGGAAGAAGCCGGCCTCGAACACGCCCAACAGGAAGCGCGCCAGGTAGAACTGCCCAGGCGTGGTCACAAACATCATGGCCATGGAGGTCAGCCCCCAGAGGATCGCGATGCGGGCCAGGGTCCGGCGCGCCCCGATCTTCTCCAGGAGCAGGTTGCTGGGCACCTCGAAGAGGAAATAACCAATGAAGAAGATGCCCGCGCCGAGACCGTAGACGGCTTCGCTGAACTGCAGGTCGTCGAGCATCTGTAGCTTGGCGAAGCCGACGTTCACCCGGTCGATCCAGGCCAGGAGAAACAGCAGCCCCAGGAATGGAACGAGCCGCAGCGCGATCTTGCGATAGGTCGCCTCCATCGAAACGGCGGGTTCACCGGCGCTCGAGGACGGGCCTGAGCCCGTGGTAGTCGCCATGGTCATGGCTGCCTCCTGTGGCGGGATGCATCGGAACATGAACCCGGGACTGCGCCCGACGGCCATGGCCAAGGCTGGATTCCGTTTATAAATATATTTATAAACTGTTTTTTTACATTTACCAGCGTTTTTTTTACCGCAGCGGACGAATGATCGGTAGACCGCGTCTCCAGAGCATGGATCCGCGAGCACGCGGGCGCACGCCGGTGGCGGGCACGGCAGCGGCGTTGATGGGGAGAAGGACGGACAGCGCGAGCGGGGATTTCCAGGCCAGCGGCCGAGCAGGCGCTCGGTGGCGCGCCGCGGACAGTCAGCGCACCCGGGATAAGGCGGAGGGATCAGGCGGGGGGCGTCGTCGTCCCGCCATCGAGGCAGAAAACCGCATGGCGCCGGCGGCGAATGGCCGGCCGCGCAGGGGACTCAGATCAAGGGGCTGTGCCGCACCGGCACGCCGCCATCAGGCCAGCAGCTCCTGGGGCAGGGTTGCCACGAAAGAGGCGAACCCCTGCACGCCCAGCCCCGGACTCAGGTGGCGCACCATCGCCGTATAGGCGGCCGCGCCATCATGGTTCAGGATCGCCTTGACCACGTCCATGTGCTGCGCCCACGAGGCCTGCAGGTGGCCGATAGCGCCGAAGGCATGCTGCCGATAGGCCCCGGTTCGCGCGCGGATCTGGAAGATATGCTCGCGCAGGAACGGATTGCGCGAGCCGCGGTAGATGCGCTCGTGGAACTCCTTATTGGCCGCCTTCCAGGCCTCGAGATCGTTGGCCTCGACGACCGGGATGGCGGCGTCCAGCACCTGCGCGAGCTGGTTGCGCTCATCCTCGGTCATGCGCTCGCAGGCCAGCCGGGCGCACAGCCCTTCCATCTCCGCGAGCAGCTCCCAGAGGGACAGCAACTGCTGCAGGTTCATCTTGGTGACGATCATGCCGCCACGCGGCTGGCTGGTGAGCAGTCCTTGCGCCTGCAACTGCAGCATGGCCTCGCGCAGTGGCGTGCGCGAGATCTGGTACTTGCGCATGAATTCGGCCTCGTCGATGGCCGTGCCCGGCGGCAGGTCGCCGCTGCGAATGCCATCTTCGATCGCTAGCCTGATGCGTTCAGCTGCCTTCACTGGTGCCTCTCTCCTGGACTCGTGGCGGATATTGGATATCTGAGCGAGTCATAAATATACCAATACCGCCACTCGTGCAGCCAGTCAGGCCGGCGCCGTGCTCAGGTCGAGAATGCGCCGGACATCCGCAAGGTTTTCCAGGTCGTCGAGGGTGGCCAGCAGTTCGGCGCGCTGGGCCGCGCCGATGACCGCCGGCGCCGAACGCAGGCAGGCGTCGAACTTTTCCACCTGGCGCTCACGCACCAGCGGGCGCTGCGGATGGCCGAGGACCGCCGGCAGTTCGATGCGCAGTGTGCGGCCATCCTTGAGGATCACCTCGACCGACTGCGGCCCCAGGGCATTCTCGTCGCGCATGCCGTTGTCCAGCACCTCGACCCGCTGGGCCAGGGCCAGCCGCTCGGGATCGACCAGCTGGTCGGCATCGAAGTCCTCGATGCCCACGCTGCCGGTGAGCAAGGCGGTGGCGACGCAGTAACCCAGGCACAGCTTGGCGTAGCCCACGTTCATCCCTCGCACCGCGGGTCGCCCGACCAGGCGCACCACCAGCGGCGGCACCAGCACCCGTACTTTCTCGACGTCCGCCGCATTGAACCTGTCCTGGGCAAGCAGGGTCATGACCCCGTCGATGCCGCCGTGACAGGCGCGGCCGGTCGGAAAGGGCTTGTGGCTCATGCGCGCGATCTGGAAGTCGCGGCCAATGCTGTCGCTGACCCTGGCCCAGTCGGGCTGGCCATCGAACAGGGCGAAGTAGCCGTACTGCCCTTCAAGAATATCCTTGGGGCCGACGAAGCCGGCTCGGGCGAAATCGAATGCCGTGACCGCCGCGCGGGCATTCAGCCCGACCTGCAAGGCCACGGTCGGTGTCCCCTCGATATGCGCCTGCATGGTCCCGGACAGGTGGCTGTACATGATGCCCAGGGCGTTATGCAAAGTCGCCCGGTCGAAGCCGGCGAGCTTGCTCAAGGCCGCAGTGGCGCCCAGGGCCCCGCACATCGCCGGCCGGAAGAAGCGCATCGGCGCGCCCTGGGCCATGCCGATGAAGGCCGCCACATCCACCCCGAGCACCAGGGCGAGGATCAGCTCCTTGCCGGTCGCGCCGCCCTTGCGCTCGGCCTCGGCGAGCAAGGCCGGCAGGATCGACGCCAGTGTGTGCACCACGGCGCGGTCGTGGACGCAGTCGAACTCCTGATTGTGAATCTGGTAGGCGTTGAGCATCACGGCCGACGGCACCGGCAGGCGCTCCCCGGAGCCGAGCACCCTGGCATCGGCCGCGCCGCCCCAGCCGAGGGCCACCTGCTTGACCATGGGGTTGCAGGGATGCCGGGAGCCGGAAATGCCCACAGCGATGCTGTCCAGGATGAACACCTTGGCGGCCGCGATGGCCGCCGCTGGCAGGTCGTCATAGCTGGTCTCACTCACATGGTCCAGCAACTGGGTAATAGCACTCATTGGTCGCCTCGAAACTCTCTTTCCAATAGGGGTCTACAGGACTACCTACATTTACATAGCCACTCTGTACACCAGAAAACACGGGGGCGCGCGGCCCAGTCCTCAGTACGGGTTGCTGCCCGCCCGCTGGAGCAGCCTGCGGGCGCGCCCGATCACCGGCGCATCGACCATCTGTCCATCCACCACGAAGACCCCCGCGCCGCCGCTGCCGGCCTCCAGCACGCGGCGCGCCCAGGCCAGCTCTTCGGCGCCGGGCATCAGCGCCTGATGAACGACGGCGACCTGACTGGGATGGATGCACAGCAGGCCGCCGAAGCCCATGTCGCGGGCATCTCGGCTGGCCCGGTCGAGCCCCGTCTGGTCCTCGATCGCCGGGAACACGCTGTCCAGCGGGGCGGCCAGGTTGGCCGTGCGCGACTGCAGCAGGATGGCATAGCGCGCCTGGTCGAGAATCCGCTCGGCGGCGCCGGTGCCGCTGGCCAGGCCGAGGTCGAGCCCCAGGTCCAGGGCACCGAACGACAGGCGCTCGACACCTGGCGCCTGGGCGATCTGCGCCAACTGCAGCAGGCCCTCGCCGCTCTCGATGATCGGCCACACCGGTTTGCCGCTGGCCGCGGCCTGGGCGACCTGCGCGGCACTCTCCACCTTGGGCAGCAGCACGCCGATCACCCCGGGCTGGCGCTTGCACAGGGCGAGGTCCGCCGCCTGCTCGGGATGACCCGGGGCGTTGATGCGCACCAGCAGACGGGCATTCGGGTTGCACGTCAGAAAGGCCTCGAGATTGGCCCGCGCCTCGGCCTTCAGGCTTTCCTGCACGGCATCCTCGAGGTCGGCGATGACCACGTCGGCACCGCTGGCCAGCGCCTTGGGGATGCGCTCCGGACGCGTGGCGGGAACGAACAGGGCGGAACGAATCATCGGTTTAGGGGTATCCATGGCGTCATCTCATCAGCACAACAATGGGTTCGGTGAGGGGTGGCGAATCGCCGGGCACGCAACGGAGGACACTGCTGCGGTCAAGCGCAGGCTGCGGCCGGCCGCAGCGCCGCGGTCGTCCGGCCACGACCGCGGGAGTTAGATGGCCGAGTGGGCGGTCCCTGCGCATGGCGGCGGCGTGGCACCGTCGGACAGGCTATGCAGGGAACACCCCGGCCACTCGACCAAACGCGTGGACCGCGACCCAGCCAGGTAGCCGCCGCTGCGGCGGGCTGTCCGGGTCGTGGCAACAACAAGTCCTGACGGCTCGGGGCCGGCCAACCGCCCGACGCCTGCGCCAGCGAAGCGCGCACTCAGATCAGCAGGGCAACGTCCGGGGCCTCGCGCAGCGCCCAGGCGCGGGCGATCAGCTCGCCGGCCCGGTCGGCGCTGACGGCGCCGGAGAACGCGACCAGGCGGCGGAACTTGTCCTCCAGTTCCTGGCGACTGAGGCTGTTGCCCGGGTCGCCCTTGGCAGCGTCTATGGCGCCGCGCAGCTGACGGCCGTCGAGCGTGACGACATCGACCCGGCCCAGCCAGCGCTTCGGGTAGGCGCCGTCCACCTCGGCATCCAGCTGCATGCGCACCTTGCCGCTGAACGCCACGACCCGCGGGTCGCGGTAGGCATGCTGGGCGAACGCCTCGACCCCGGCCTGGCCGTGCACGGCGACCAGTCCCAGCACCGCGCCCATGGAGAACTTGGCCTGGTAGGCGTTCTGCGGCGCCGGCCATTTGAGCAGGTCGATAGCCCCCTGGTGGACGCGGGCGGTAACCGCGGCGATCTGCTCATGGCTCAGCCCCTCGCGCTGCATCAGGCTCAGCAGGGCGTCGGCCGCCGGATGGGTGTGCCGGCAGGACGCGTGGAACTTGAACGAGGTCTCGCTCAGCGCCCAGCGGCTGCCCAGACCATCGGTCAGGCGGCGCGGGTCGGCGTCGGTGGACATGGCCACGGCCATGCCCTGCTCGCCTTCGAGGATGTTCTGCGCGGCGGTCAGGCCCTCCGCGGTCAGGTAGGCGGCGAGCAGGCCATCGGCGGCGGCCTTGGCGATGTGCAGCTGCTTGGAATCCGCGGCGTCACGCAGGAACTGCCAGAGGCCGGCGGCCTGGGTGCCGGCACTGCCGAGCAGGTGGATGAACTGTTCGCGGTTGAAGCCCAGCAGCTTGCCGACCGCCACCGCGGCGGCCAGGGTGCCCACCGTGGCGGTGGTGTTGTAGATGCGGTAGTGGGAGCGACCGAGGAACTCGCCGATGCGGATGCCCGCCTCATAGCCGGCGACCACGGCCAGGATCAGTTCGCGCCCCGACCTGCCGAGGTCCTGCGCCGCGGCGACCGCGGCGGGAAACACCACCGCCCCGGCATGCAGCACCGCGCCGTTGTGCACATCGTCCTGCTCCAGCATGTGCGAACTGGCGCCGTTGACCAGAGCCGCGAAGTAGGCCGAACTGCGCTCGCCGTTGGCCAGGATCTGGCTGCGCCCGGTGGTGGGCCCGATCTGCCGGGCGTAACGCTCGAACAGCGGAATCGGGTGCATGCCCTGGCTGGCCAGCGCGCACCCGAGCCAGTCGAGGAACAGCGCCTCGCTGCGCTCGATCACCGCCTCCGGCAGGTCGTCGTAGCTCAGTGCCGAGAGGAACGCCGCCAGGGTCTGGGTACTGTTGCTCATGGCCGGCGCCTCAGAACGAACGCGGCAGCTCGAGCAGGTGCTCGGCCACGTAGGACAGGATGAGGTTGGTGGAGATCGGCGCGACCTGGTACAGGCGGGTCTCGCGGAACTTGCGCTCGACATCGTATTCGCAGGCGAAACCGAAGCCGCCGTGGGTCTGCAGGCAGGCATTGGCCGCCTCCCAGGACGCCTTGGCCGCCAGGTACTTGGCCATGTTGGCGCTGGCCCCGGCGTTCAGCCCGGCGTCGTATTCCTCGCAGGCGCGCCAGCGCATCAGGTCGGCCGCCTCGATCTCGATATGCGCCTCGGCAATCGGGAACTGCACCCCCTGGTTCTGGCCGATGGGCCGACCGAACACCACCCGGTCGCGGGCGTACTGGCTGGCCTTGTCGATGAACCAGCGGCCATCGCCGATGCACTCGGCGGCGATCAGCGTGCGCTCGGCATTGAGGCCGTCGAGGATGTAGCGGAAGCCCTTGCCCTCCTCGCCGATCAGGCTGTCGGCCGGCAGCTCCAGGTTGTCGAAGAACAGCTCGTTGGTCTCGTGGTTGACCATGTTGGCGATCGGCTGCACGGTCATGCCGTTGCCGATGGCCTCGCGCAGGTCGACCAGGAAGATCGACATGCCCTCGGACTTGCGCTGCACCTCGGCCAGCGGCGTGGTGCGCGCCAGCAGGATCATCAGGTCGGAATGCTGGATGCGCGAGATCCACACCTTCTGCCCGTTGATCACGTACTTGTCGCCACGCCTGACCGCGGTGGTCTTGATCTTGGTGGTGTCGGTGCCGGTGGTCGGCTCGGTCACGCCCATGGACTGCAGGCGCAGCTCGCCGGCGGCGATCTTCGGCAGGTAGTAGCGCTTCTGCTCTTCGCTGCCGTGACGCAGCAGGGTGAACATGTTGTACATCTGCCCGTGCACGGTGCCGGAGTTGCCGCCGCAGCGGTTGACCTCCTCGAGGATCACCGAGGCTTCCGCCAGGCCCAGGCCCGAACCGCCGTACTCGACCGGAATCATCGCCGCCAGCCAGCCGGCGCGGGTCAGCGCCTCGACGAAGGCTTCCGGAAAGCCCTTTTCTTCATCGACCTGGCGCCAGTAGGCCGCATCGAATTCGGCACACAGGGCGCGCACGCCCTCGCGGATGGCATTGAGTTCTTCGTTCTGGTTGGGGTTCATCACTTGGCTCTCAGGTCGGTGCAGGAGCGGCT
Organism: Pseudomonas sp. LPB0260; assembly: GCF_013388395.1. NCBI lineage: Bacteria > Pseudomonadati > Pseudomonadota > Gammaproteobacteria > Pseudomonadales > Pseudomonadaceae > Pseudomonas > Pseudomonas sp. LPB0260. The sequence continues at coordinate 4,377,931 of NZ_CP058247.1, forward strand.
CCTGCCTGCGATGGATGGGGCGAGGGCAGCGCACTCGCCTGCTGGAAATCAGTCGAAATGCACCTCGCCGCGGTGGGCCAGACCGCCTTGGTCACCGGCCCACAACTCGGCACTGTTGGCGCCGACCCTGCGGCCACCAACCGTGAACGGCTGCGGCGCAATCAGCGGGCGCACGCCGCGAAAGGCGAAGCGCCGCAGGCGCGCCTCGGGGTTGGCGCGACAGAAGGCGCGCAGATTCAGGGTGGCGATCAGCGGTCCCTGCACCACCATGCCCGGGTAGCCCTCGGCCTCGGTGACATAGGGCCAGTCGTAGTGGATGCGGTGGGCGTTGAAGGTCACCGCGGAGTAGCGGAACAACAGGGTCGGGCTGGGCGTCACGCGTTCCTGCCAGTCGCCGCCCAGCAGCGCCTCACCGCTGCCGAGCTTGGGCGGCGTCGGTTCGCGGTAGACGATGTCCTGCTCCTCGCGAATCGCCAGGTGGCCGTCCTGCAGGTAGTCGTGGCGCAGGGTGACAAACAGCAGGGCGCCGGTGCGACCGCGCTTCTCCTCGATATGGGTGATGGTCGACACCTTCCTGGCCTCGAGGCCGACCCTGAGCGGGGCGATGAACTCGAGGCGGCCACCGGCCCACATGCGGTTGCGGTTGTCCGCCGGCGGCAGGAACCCCCCGCGGGCCGGATGACCGTCCTCGCCGAGGCCGTCCTCGTCGGCCGGCTCCTGGAAAAATGCCCAGTGCCACAGCGGCGGCAACGGTTCTCCGTAGGCAGGCGTCGGCTCGCTCAGGGTCGCGGCGATGCGCCTGACCAGGTTGAGACTGAGCTGATCGCGGGACTCTTCGGTACGGCCGATCCAGGCGGAGAAAGCGGGGTCACTCATGGCGTTGGGTTCCGATCACATGCTGATGTGCAGGCTGTCGTGCGCACCGCGCCGATCAGGCCGATGCCCTTAACTTGGCAACATTTTTGTGGGGCCTCGGCGAACCAGTCCAACTAATAAATGCGTACGCAGGGGATAGAAAAATCCTGTGGCCCCCGCGCCAAGCCGCGTCGCCATGGGCCTGGAGCAGCAGGCCCAGCGACGCGCGGGACAGGCTCAGGGCATCGCTGGCGGCCCAGGCGGTGGGCCAGCGTCGGCCAGGCGAGGCATGGGAAAAGGCGCGGGTGACGGGCCTGGTTTCGATCAGGCTGCACGGGGGAATGAGGCGCTGTCCAGGACTTCAGCCCGCCAGCGGCGACGCCGCCAGGTACGGGAGGCACCGGCCTTGCGCCGGTGTCAGAGGGGAACGCGCCAGGCGCGTCTTGGGCAGGCCAGGACTCAGGTGGTCTCCTGATCCGGGTCGGGCACCAGGATGGAAATCATCCCTTCGCCCATCTGCGCTCCGTATTCGCAGAGCGCCTCACAGGCGAGCGCGACCATGTCCTCGTTCAGCTCGAGGCCCGGCCCGGTGTGCCAGGTCGCCACCAGCCCAAGCGGCGGCGGCAGCGGCAAGCCGTCGAGGGTCGCCAGCACGCCGCGGCGCAGATCCTCGCAGACCACCGCACCGGGCAGCAGGCCGACGCCGAAGCCGGTGCGAATCAGGTGGGTGATGGCCGCCACGGAACTCACGCAACTGATCCGCGGCGCGCTGACGTTCGCCGCGTGCAGCAGGCTGAGCGTATCGAGGTGCGGCCGGGAGTTCTTCGAGAAGGTGATGATGCGCTCCTTGCTCAGCTCGGCGATCGACGCATAGCCGCGGTGATACAGCGAGTCGGCCGGCACGATCCAGTGCACGGGAAAGTTCGCCAGTTCCAGGTTGCGCACGCTGTCGCTGCGAACCATGTCGATCTGGAAGCTGACATCCAGGTAGCCCTTCTGCAGCTGGTCGTTGAGGTTGCGCGTGGTGTCGACCGTCAGCTCGATCTCCAGCGCCGGGTAGCGCTCCATGACCTTGGCGATAAACGAACTCAGCCAGCTATTGATGACCACATCGATGGCGCCGATGCGGATGCTGCGCTGCACGTTGCCGCTGTCGCCTATCGACTGCTTGAGCTCCTGCGTGGTGTTGATCATGTGCTCGGCGTATTCGAGCACCTTCTGCCCGGCGGGCGTCAGCGATACGCCCTTGGAGTCCCGCAGAAACAGCCGGGTGCCCAGCTCGTCTTCCAGCGCGGCGATTCGACTGGAAACCGACGCCTGGGTGGTGAACATCTTTTCTGCGGTCAGGCGAAAGCTCTTCAGACGAGCCACCCACACCAGGGTCTCGAGAAATTTCAGGTTCACAGCCGTATCGAACCTCTCAGTGATTCAGGCCAGTCGAAAATGCAGGGCTAGCCGATCATACACCGGGGAAGTAGGCAGACCTACGCGCCTTTGCCGAGGCACGGGCCATAGCGTTTTCTTATCGGGGGGTGCTGTTTTTTATCGTTAGACGATGACGCCATCCCCTTCCAAGAATGCGCGAGGGAACGGGCAAGCCCACAAAAACAACAGGCATAGAAAATGCGCCTTGCCAAACAGTGGTGAACCACCGCCGCGCGTTTTTGCTTCCAGGAGTACCCCGCATGACACCTCGCAATCGCATGGCTGCACTGCTGATCCTCAGCAGCGGCCTTCCCGGGCTGGCCAACGCCGACTTCATCAGCGACAGCAAAGGCAGCCTCGAGCTGCGCAATTTCTATTTCAATCGCGATTTCCGCCAGGACAACTCCCGCGACAAGGCCGAGGAATGGGCGCAAGGCTTCATCCTGCGCATGGAGTCCGGCTATACCGAAGGCACGGTCGGTTTCGGCATCGATGCCATCGGCATGCTCGGGCTGAAGCTCGACTCCGGCGACGGCACCGCCGGCAGCGGACTGCTACCGGCCGACCGCTCGGGTGGTTCCCAGGACGAGTACTCGAAGCTCGGCCTGACCGGCAAGATCAAGTACTCCAACAGCACGCTGAAGCTGGGCGACCTGCATGTCCGCAACCCGGTGGTCCAGGCCTCCGATGCGCGACTGCTGCCAGGCCTGTTCCAGGGCGGCCTGCTGAATGTCCAGGAAGTCGAGAACCTGTCCCTGCAGGGTGGCCAGCTAAACCGTATCAAGGCGCTCAACTCCAGCGACTACACGGAGATGAGCGTACGGCGGATTGGCGGCAGCAGTGACTCCTTCACCTTCGCCGGCGCGGATTACAAGCTGACCCCCGAACTCACCGCCAGCCTCCACTACGGGCAACTGGAAGACATCTATTCGCAGTACGTCGCCGGCCTGACCTACCTGCGTCCCCTGGGCGACGGCCAATCCTTCAAGGCCGACCTGCGTTACGCCAAGAGCCAGGACGACGGCAATTTCCGCGACCTCGACAACCGGGCCTTCGGCGCCATGTTCACCTACACCCTGGGCGGCCACTCCTTCGGTGCCGGCTACCAGCGCATGAACGGTGACGACCCCTACCCGTCCATCGCCGGCACCGATGCCTATCTCGTCAACTCCGTGCAGATCAGCGACTTCGGCAACACCAACGAGCGCTCCTGGCAGGCACGCTATGACTACAACTTCGCCGCGATCGGCATCCCCGGCCTGACGTTCATGAGCCGCTACCTGTCCGGTGACAATATCCGTGTCGGCACGAGCAACAGCGGCAAGGAGTGGGAGCGCAACACCGACATCGGCTATGTGATTCAGGACGGCCCGCTGAAGAACCTCGGTATCAAGCTGCGCAACTCGACCCTGCGCACCACCTTTGGCGATGACCTCAACGAAGCCCGTTTGATCATGAGCTACACCCTGCCGCTCTGGTAAGGCACGCCACGGCCGGCGGCGACTGCGCCGTCGGTCCTTTCAATCATTCCGCCGACAGCCAATGGAACTGAAGATTCGGCGCTCGCCCTGCCCTAAAGCCCGCCGACTCTTCAGCCCCAGGCGTCCGTACTCGTGCGGTGAGGAGTCAGCATGCACCTCTCTCTTTCCTGGAAACATAAGTTCCACATCCTGATCGCGATCGCCCTGGCGAGCCTGGCCCTGATGGCCGCCTCGTCGTTCTGGGCCAGCCAGCGGCTGAACGACTCGTTTCACGCGCGCGAAGCCGCCACCAGCTACGCCAGTGACTCGTTCACCCTGATGAACGCCTGGCTCAAGCAGGGCGCCATGCGCAAGGCGCTGAGCGCCGACAATGCCGACGACTTTCAGCAGCGCCTGGCCGGCCTCGAGCAACTCGCCGAGCAACTCCTGGCTCAGGCCCAGGGGCTGGATCAGCCGGCCCTGACCGAGAGTGCCCAGGAGGTGCAGGCGCTGATGCACAAGGAAGCCGATCTGCAGCGCACCTGGCTGGCGCTGCGCCAACAGCTGGGCCTGAACCCCACCGAAGGCGTGCGCCAGGAACTGTCGGCCAGCGGCGAAGCGCTGGAGGACGTCAGCATCGGCCTGATCCAGCCGTTCATCGCCGCGGCCCTGAGCGGCCAACGCAACTACCTGGCGACCGCGGACCTCACGTACGCGCGCAGGACCGAGGCGGCCATTGCCGACATGCAGGCCAAGATCCAGGAGTTGAACTGGCAGGAGAACCAGATCGGTCAGGCGGTCACCAAGTACGCCGAGACATTCGCCCAGGCCCATGGCCTGATCCAGCAGATTCGCGGCTTCGACGCGCAACTCGAGCAGCTGGGGCAGCAGATCGAGCAGCATGCCGATGAACAGATCACCCTGCTGGAGGAAGGCCTCCTCACCAGCACGGCAAGACAGGCGCAGGAAGCGCGCAGCTCCTCGAGCCTGATGATGGGCATCACCTTCGCCGGCGTAGCGCTGTTCCTGCTGATCACCCTGAGCCAGGCCTCGCGAACGCTGCTGAGCCAGCTCGGCACGGTCACCCAGCTGCTTACCCGGGTCGCCTCCGGCGACCTCACCGGTAGCATGCCGGTAGGCCGCAACTCGAAGGATGAATTCAACCAGCTGGGCGAGGCGACCAACCGGATGATCCGCGGCATTGGGCAGATCGTCGGCCATGTCGTCGACACCAACCAGCAACTGGGTCAGTTGCACAGCTACCTGAACGACGCCATGCGCCACCTCGGCGAGAACAGTACCCAGGTGGAGATGCAGACCGAGCAGACCGCCTCGGCGTCCCAGCAGATCTCGGCAACCATCAACGAAATGGCGCAGCGCACCTCAGACGTCGGCACCGCCACCCAGTCGGCCTACGACTCGGCACGCAAGGGCACCGCGATCATTGGCGCCAGCGTCGAGCGCATGGGCCGCCTGTCGAAGCTGATCCAGGCAACCCACACGCAGGTCGAACAGCTCAATCGCGCCAGTGGCAAGGTGGCGGGGATCATCGATGTCATCAACAGCCTGGCCGACCAGACCAACCTGCTCGCGCTGAATGCGGCGATCGAGGCGGCCCGCGCCGGCGAAGCCGGTCGTGGCTTCTCGGTGGTGGCCGACGAGGTGCGCACGCTCGCCCAGAAAACCGTTTCGGCCACCACCGATATCGCGCGCATCGTCGGCGACTTCAAACAGCAGACGCGCAGCATGGACGAGCTGATGACCGACGGCCTGGCCCTGGCGGCGGAAAGCGAACAGCACGCCGGCCAGGTGGCCGAGGCCATACAAGATATCTCCTGCTCGATGGAACAGCTCACCGCGGAAATGAACCAGGTGGTGGTCGCCATCGAGGAGATCTCCTGCACCACCGAGGACATCGCCGACAAGATGGAGGAAATCAACCTGCACGTGGGCGGGACCAAGGATCTGCGCCTGACACTGGACCAGCACACCCAAGGCCTGTCGGCACAGGTCGAGGCCTTGAGCCGCAGTGCGCGGCAATTTCGCATCGCCTGAGTCCAGCGGGCGCGCAGGTCACCGCCCCTGGGGGCCTCGACTGTCGGCGCAGTGCCAGGCGCAGACAGAAGCGGGGCAATCGGCAGCGCTTCGCTGTGCGCTGCAAGCCCGCTCGATGCCGCCCCCCCGCTGTCAGCGCCTGAACCGGCTCGAGCCACTGGCTCAGGCGCCCAGCAGCAGCGCCCCGGGACCGATGGGGCGCATCTCGTTGTCCTCGCTCTCGGCCGCCAGGTTGGCCCGGATCAGCCTGGCGATCTGGGCGGCCGCCAGCGGTCGGCTGAAGAGATAGCCCTGGCCGTAGTCACAGCCATGGGCGCGCAGGAACACCAGCTGCTCCGGCGTTTCTATGCCCTCGGCCAGCACCTCGAGACCCAGGCTCCGGCCCAGGCTGATGACACTGCGGGCAATGGCCGCGGAGCGCGGCTTGCTGAGCGCATCCTGGACGAAACTGCGATCGAGCTTGAGCTTGCTAACCGGGAAGCGCTGCAGGTAGATCAGCGAGCAATAGCCCGTGCCGAAGTCGTCGACCGCCAGGCCCACACCCAGTTCGCGCAATGCCTGGGTCGCGGCAATCGCCAGGTCGACGTTGCGCATCAGCTGGGTTTCGGTCAGCTCCAGCTCCAGCAGCTCGGCCGGAAAGCCTGAGGCCTCCAGCGTCGCGCCGACCCGCTGGGCGAGCTCTGCTTGCTGGAACTGCAGCGCGGACAGGTTCACCGCCATCTTCAGCAGCGGCAGGCCCTGCTGGTGCCAGGCGATGGCCTGGGCACAGGCCGCCTGAATCACCCACTCGCCGATCGGCAGGATCAGGCCGTTCTCCTCGGCCAAGGGAATGAACTCGTCGGGGCCCAGCAGGCCACGGCTCGGGTGCTGCCAGCGCAGCAGGGCCTCGACGCCGAAGATCTGCCCCGTGGCGAGGCGAACCAGGGGCTGGTAATGCAGCACCAGCTGCCCGCGCTCGAGGGCAAAGTGCAGGTCGCGGTTCAACTCCAGCCGCGCCACACTGCCGACGTTCATCTCTGCCTGGTAGGCGTGGATGCTGTTGCGCCCGTTCGCCTTGGAGCTGTACATGGCGACATCGGCATTGAGCAGCAGCAGCTCCGCTTCCTCGCCATGCTCGGGATACAGGCTGACGCCGATACTGCCGGTGACCAGCAGCTCCTGCCCGGCCAGCAGGAAAGGCGTGCGCAATTGCCCGGCGACCCGGTTGGCGACGGCGTCGAGCACCGTGTTGTCGTCGCCGATGTTCTCGATCAACAGGACGAACTCGTCGCCGCTTATGCGCGCCACGGTATCGCCTTCGCGCACACAGGCGCCGAGGCGCTCGGCCACCGTCTTCAGCAGTTCGTCGCCGGCAGCATGACCGAGGCTGTCGTTCACCGCCTTGAAGCGGTCCAGGTCGAGGAACATCACCGCGAAGCGCCCGCCGGCGCGACGGCTGCGGCGGATAGCCTGGCCAAGCCGTTCCTGCAGCAACGCCCGGTTGGGCAGCGCCGTCAGGGGATCGTGGGCGGCCTGATGGGCGAGCTTGTGCGACTCCGCCTCGAGGGTCTTGGCCAGGGCCCTCGACTGTCGCAGCTGCAGGAAGAACAGCAGCAGCAGGGTCACGCCACTGACCGCCGGCGCGGCGATCACCCAGTCGCTCCGGGTGTGGGCAAGGTGCTTGAGAATCTGATCGTTGCGCACTTGCGCGTTCATCATGAACTGCTTGGTCAGGTCCAGGAACCTGACCCGCGGCGTGCGCAGCAACGACTGGATGTGGGCATAGGCGGGGTCATACCGGTCGGGCCTGAGGTTGGCGATCAGCGGCTCGATCGAATCGAGCATGATCGCGAGACTGTCGACCGCCGCGCGCACCTCGGCAGACTCCGCCAGCTCGCGGTTGGCCTCGCCGTGATAGAACACCGGCAGGCGGCTGACCAGCAGCTCGTAGTCCAGCTGCACGCTCTCCAGGCCGACGTCATAGACCGGATCATTCATCGCGTAGTGGCGCAGGCTGCGCATCAGCCGCTCGACGTCCTCATAGGTCTTGAACAGGGTGTGGGTATGGTGGGCGATGCGCAAACCGGCGAGGTTGTTGGCCTGGCCCAGGTCGCGATAGGAGAAGTACAGCGACGTCATGAAGACCACCAAGGCCAGCGCCAGACGCCACATCCCGCTTTGCTGCCACCAGTGCCTGAGCATGGGGCGCCGCCCGCCGGCCACTATTCGACGACCAGCTGGCGCAGCTGCCAGACCATCTTCTGGTCGGTTTCCAGGCCTGTCAGCTCGGGGTGGTCATCCTGGGGGAAGATGATCCACAGCGGCCCCTTGTCGCGGATGGCCATGTACTCGCCATTGCGCTTGTAGGCGATGATCACCGGATAGTCGGTCAGGTCCTTCACGCTCATGCGGATTTCGTAGTCGTTGAGCGCGAGCGCCCGCACGCTCGCACCCGGCTGCTCGACTGCCGCCAGCAGCAGACTGGCGCGCACCCCGGTGAAGCGTTGCAGACCGTCGGTCCAGGAGGTGTGGGTCAACAGGTTCGTGCTGTCCATGGCCTCGAGCGCGGCCAGGTCGTAGTCGACCGAAGTCCCGCCGGAGTCGGTGACCGTCAGCACAATGTGGTCCTGGCCGGCTGAGGCCTGGGTGACGACAACGAGAAGCGGGATCAGGAGAACGCGCAGGGCATTGCTAAGGGTCATCTTCTAGCTCCACGTTAATGGCTCGCGGGCCTGTGGGGGAGAGTCTGAAGTCGTCCGGGGTACCGGTCGCCGCGCGAACACCGCAGGCAAGACAGCCGGCGCTCGGTGAAGCATGGAGCCAGCCGGCGACGGCGACGGCCGCCCCTGCACAGGCTCGACAAGGGACATGGCTCAGATCGGAGAAGAACGGCTGCCTCCACAAGGGCTAACCCGTTCAGTCCGTGCCCGGCCGAGCAGCGACCCGCGGGCCACCGCTCGGCAGGCTAGGGGCGCTAGTTGGCAAAGACCGAAGGCATCCACAGGGCCAGGCCCGGGAATGCGGCGAGCAGGGCGACCATCAGGAAGAGCGCGACGACGAAGGGCATGCCGCCGAGAAATACCGCCTGCATCGAGCCGCTCTTGCGCAGGCTTTGCACGACGAACAGATTGAGCCCGACCGGCGGGGTGATCAGGGCGGTCTCGACCAGGACGATGATCACCACGCCCAGCCAGATCGGGTCGAAGCCCAGGGCGATCATGATGGGGGCGACGATGGGAATGGTGGTGATCATCATCGACAGGGTTTCCATGAAGCAGCCCAGCACCACATAGAAGATCACCACCACCAACAGCATCAGCATGGGTGACAGGTTGAGCCCGACAATGCTCTCGGTGATCGCGTTGGTCAGCCCGGTCGCCGACATGACGAAGTTGAGAAACGCCGCGCCGATGACGATGATCATGATCATCGCACTGGCGCGCATGGTGCCCTCCACCACCTCGCGCAGCATCTTGACGCTCAGGGTACGAAAGCAGGCGGCCAGTACCAGGGCGCCGACCACGCCCAGGGCGGCGGCCTCGGTTGGCGTGGCGATGCCGGCGTAGATCGACCCCACCACCAGCAGGAAGATACCGAGCGGCGGCGCCAGATCGACCAGCTTGCTCAGGCGCTCCGACCAGCTCGCCTGGATCCGTTGCCCGCCCCATTTCGGCTTGACCAGGCAGCACAGGATGATCATCAGCATGAACATGGCGGCCATCAACAGGCCCGGCACTATCCCCGCCAGATACAGCTTGGGCACCGAGGTGTTGGTCAGCACGCCATAGATCACCAGGTTGATGGACGGCGGAATCAGAATGCCCAGGGTGCCGCCGGCGGCGATGCTGCCGAGAAACAGCGGCTCGTTGTAGCCATAGCGCTTGATCTGCGGCAGCGCCACCGTGCCCACGGTGGCGGCCGTCGCCACGCTGGAACCGGACGTGGCGGAGAACAGCGTCGAGGCGCCGATATTGGCGTGCATCAGGCCACCTGGCAGCCAGGACAGCCACAGGCTCATGGCGCTGTACATGCGCTCGGCAAAGCCGGCCCGCAGCAGGATTTCGCCGAGCATGATGAACAGCGGAATGGCCACCAGCAGGAATTCGGTGCTGGAACTCCAGGTCAGCTCGCCGATGGCCCGAGTGAGCGGCAGCATGGAGTAGAGGGGGTCGAGAATCAGGCCCAGCACGCCCAGGGCGGCGGCAATCGGAATGCTCAGACCGATCAGTGTGAGCAGGATAATCAGTGCGACAGAAATCATACGGTTACTCCCCGAACATTACGCTCGCCCATGGCAACTTCAGTCGCCGCCTCTTCCTTCGCCGACTTGACTCCGCACAACTGTTTGACGGCTTCGACATCGCCGCAGATCAGGGCAATGGAAGCGCGCAGCAGCATCAAGGCGAGCACGATCGAGAACCAGGCCAGGCCGATCAGCCAGAGCCCTTGTGGCAGCCACAAAGGCGTCGCCAACGGGGTATTCGCCGCGGAGTTCTGCACCCAGGAACTCATGACGACGTCGTAGGCGTAATAGGTGAGGTGCACGGAAAATACGCCGAGCGCGACCAGCGCCAGCCAGTCCACCAGTGCGCTGATACGGATCGGCAGATATTGATAGAGCACGTCCACGCGAACGTTGGCACGCTCCAATGCGGTAAACGCCAGGGCCCAGCTGCTGCTGATGGCGAACGCATAGCCTGACAGTTCGTCGGCGCCACCGACGGTAATGCTGAACAGCCGGCGCAGACTGACATCGTAGGCAATCAGCAATACGCTGGCGATCGTCAAGCCGCCGCCGACCCAAACAGCGGCGCGCGACAGCAGGGCTGCCTTCGATATCAGGAACGAGATAAAGGCTAAATTACGGGAGAGCATGGCAGTATCCGAGGGCTGAACGCCCCGTATTTAGTTGGGCGAGGCTTCCCTGGGGAAACCTCGCGGCACGGCTTTACTGGGACTTACTTGTTGGCAGCGAGATTCAGCGTCTTGCCCACTGTGGCATTGAAGTCGGCCACACACTGGTCAGAGCAGCGCGCCGCCCACTTGCTCAATACGCCTTCGCGGATATTCAGCAGCAACTGACGATCCGCCTCGCTCGGCTGTACCAGGGTCATGGTGCCCTTGTCCGGATACGGGCAGCTCGCGGCGCCGGTATTGCAGGCGTAGCCTTCCTGGGTCTGACGTGCGGCGGCACTCCAGATGTTGTCGACCAAGTTGCTGATGCGGCCTTCCAGGAAGGTTTGAACCTTCGGATCGAGCTTGTCCCAGGCCTTCTGGTTGACCGCGTGGATCTGCTGGTTCCAGTTGATCGGCAGGGCGTACAGGTGGGTGGACACTTCGTACCACTTCGCCGAGTAGCCGGACAGCGACCCGGTGATGGCGCAATCGACAAGGTTGTTCTGCAGGGCCGGCACCACTTCGCCAAAGGACATGGTCACGCTGGTGCCCCCCAGTGCCTCGATGAAGTCCGCCTGAGTACGGCTGCTGGTGCGCACCCGCTTGCCCTTGATATCGGCCAGCCCCTGGATATCGGCATTGCAGAACAGCACCTGACCCGGGTAGGTCGAGATGCCCAGCAACTTGATGCCGGAATCGCCGCTGTAGTGCTTGGCGTAGACGGGCGAGAAGGCATCCGTCACGGCGCGAGCGGTATCGGCATCCGGCGACAAGCCAGCCAGGTCGATGGCCTCGTTGATCGGGTTGTCACTGGCGAAGTAGGCGAGCGTGGCAGTACCGAACTCGATCACACCTTGCGACATCAGGCGCATCATCTCCGGCCCTTTCAGGCCCATCTCGTTGTAGCCCTTGATGTCGGCGCTGATCTGGCCATTGGAGACGGCTGGAATTTCATTGCTCCAGAACGGCTTTTCGAAGTCGGCGTAAGCGGTGAGATTGCTCACGCCGCCGACCACCTGCAACTTGGTTTTGGGAAGGTCCTCTGCACTTGCAGAACCGATGATCATTGTACTGACGAGTGCAGCAATTATTGTTTTCATATTCAGTCCTATCCGGTGAGTAGGGGTCAGGCCAGCGCAGCGAGTCCCACCTCCCTCGAAGCGCCCATCTGGTTAGCTCTGGCGGTAATCAAACCTTCTCGATAACAACGGCATGCTCCGAGTCGTGATCCGGATAAACCCTCTGCAGCGCCTGGCGACTGCTTCGAGCATCCGCAGGTTCAGGCGTGCAGCGGCATCGCTGTCTGGAAAAAGCCCTGGGCAGATATCGTCCGGACTCTGTTCCGGCTGGCCCGGGCCAATGGGTCGACCTGGGACGACAGTTGCCGCTATCGCTGCCCGGAAGCGCCCGTGCAGCCGGCTTTTGTGCATTCTTGTGCCGAGGACTTGGCGCGTCCAACTAATAAAAACAAACGCGGGAGATAGGAAAATCCTGTTCCTGGCGAAGGCTCGCCGGCATTCGCGCGCCGGGTTCCAGAGGCGCAAACGGTGCTTCGCCGGGAGCGCCACAAAGCAAAAGGCCCAGGTAAAAACCTGGGCCTTGGCGCGTTCAGCGGCAGGTTGAGGGACGCGCCCTAGGCATCCGCGGCGTGACGAGGCAACCCGATGGAGATCAGCGCCGCCAGCAGCACGAAGGCCGAGGAGACCCACAGACAGGCCGGCAGGCCATGGGCCTGGTAGACCCAGCCGGAGAGCAGGGTGCCGAGCAGGCGGCCGAGGGCGTTGGACATGTAGTAGAAGCCGACGTCCAGCGACACCCCGTCCTCCCGCGCGTAGGAGACGATCAGGTAGCTGTGCAGCGAGGAGTTGACCGCGAACAGCGCGCCGAACAGCAGCAGGCCGCCGATCAGCACCGTCTGCGCCGGCCAGTCGCCGCCCAGGCCCAGGGCGATGGCAGCCGGCAGCCCGGCCAGGGCCAGGGCCCAGGCGCAGGCGGCGCGCCCATCCGGAACCTGCCCGCGGCGCTTGCCGGTGAGGGCCGGGGCCAGCGACTGGATCAGCCCATAGCCGATGATCCACAGGGCGAGAAAGCCGCCGACCTGCCAGAAGTCCCAGCCGAAGGTGGTCGCCAGGTACACCGGCAGGGCCACCACGAACCACACGTCGCGGGCGCCGAAGAGGAACAGCCGGGCCGCCGAGAGGCTGTTGATCGCCCGGCTCTTGGACAGCAGCTCGCGGAACTTCGGCTTGGCGCGCGCCTTGCCCAGGTCGCGGTGCAGGCTGAGCACGCTGCCCAGCCAGATCAGCGCCAGGGCACCAGCCATCAGCAGCAACGCGCCGCGAAAGCCGAGCAGCGCCAGCAAGGCGCCGCCGAGGAAGAAGCCGACGCCCTTGAGCGCGTTCTTCGACCCGGTGAGCAGCGCCACCCAGCGATACAGCCGGCCCTGTTCGCCATCGGCCACCAGCAATTTGATCGAGCTCTTGGCGCTCATCTTGTTGAGGTCCTTGGCGATCCCGGACAGGGCCTGGGCGGCCATCACCCAGGCGATGCCCAGCCAGGCTGTCGGCACCGTCAGCATGAGCAGGGCCAGCACCTGCAGGGCCAGGCCGATATGCATGGTGCGGTTCAGGCCCAGGCGCGCGCCGAGGTAGCCGCCGAGCAGGTTGGTGACCACGCCGAACAGCTCGTAGCCGAGGAACAGGGCGGCGATCTGCAACGGCGAATAGCCCAGGCTGTGGAAGTGCAGCACCACCAGCATGCGCAGGGCGCCGTCGGTGAGGGTGAAGGCCCAGTAGTTGGCGGTCACCAGCAGGTACTGGCGGACCTCGGGGGCCAGGCGGGACAAGGCGTGCATGGGTGAACCCCGGAAACGGATGAAGGGTGGAAATACCCGCGCAGCGACCAGGCGCGCGGATCGGGGCGGGAAAGGCCGCAGGCCCTTCCCGCCCCTGGGCTCAGCCGGCCAGACCGACCAGGCGCGCCAGTTCGGCGGTGCGGTTGGCGTAGCCCCATTCGTTGTCGTACCAGGCGTACAGCTTCACCTGGGTGCCGTTGACCACCAGGGTCGACAGCGCGTCGATGATCGAGGAGCGCGGATCGCTGCGGTAGTCGATGGACACCAGCGGCCGCTCCTCGTAGCCGAGGATGCCCTTGAGCGGGCCGGCGGCGGCGGCGGCGAGCAGGCCGTTGACCTCCTCCACGGTGGTGGCGCGCTCGACCTCGAACACGCAGTCGGTCAGCGAGGCGTTGGCCAGGGGCACGCGCACGGCATGGCCGTTGAGCTTGCCGCGCAGCTCCGGGAAGATCTCGGCGATGGCGGTGGCCGAACCGGTGCTGGTGGGGATCAGGCTCATGCCGCAGGCGCGGGCGCGACGCAGGTCCTTGTGCGGCTGGTCGAGGATGCTCTGGGTGTTGGTCAGGTCGTGGATGGTGGTGATCGAGCCGTGACGGATGCCCAGGTGCTGGTGGATCACCTTGATCACCGGCGCCAGGCAGTTGGTGGTGCAGGAGGCGGCGGTAACGATGCGGTGCTGCGCCGGGTCGAACAGGTCCTGGTTGACCCCCATGACCACGTTCAGCGCGCCGGCCTCCTTGACCGGGGCGCTGACCACCACGCGCTTGACCCCCTGGTCCAGGTAGGCCTGCAGCACGGCGACCGTCTTCATCTTGCCGCTGGCTTCGATCACCAGATCGCAGTCCGACCAGTCGGTGTCGGCGATGGCCTTGTTGGCGGTGACGCGGATGCGCTTGCCGCCGATCAGGATGCTGTCCCCGTCGGCCCCGGCCTCGTGCTGCCAGCGGCCATGCACCGAGTCGAAATTCAGCAGGTGGGCGTGGGTCGCCGGGTCGCCGGCCGGATCGTTGATCCGCACGAACTCCAGCTCCGGCCAGTCCCAGGCGGCGCGCAGGGCGAGGCGGCCGATGCGGCCGAAACCATTGATGCCTACTTTGATGCTCATGTGATGCTCCGGTGTGGATTGCAGTCGATTCGCTTGCCCGGCGGGGCGCCGCTCAGCAACAGGCCGCCGCCCGCTGCGGGCGCTCGCCCATGGTCTCGAGACGCTGGGCAGCGGGGCTGAGCCAGGGCCGATTGGCCTCCAGCGTGGTGCGCAGCAGCGCCTGCACCCAGTCTGGCAGCTCGGGATGCAGCCGATAGTAGACCCACTGCCCCTGACGCCGATCGGCCAGCAGGCCGGCGCTGCGCAACTGCGCCAGGTGACGGGAAATCTTCGGCTGGCTCTCGCCCAGGGCGCAGGTCAGCTCGCACACGCACAGCTCGCCCTCGCCCAGGATCAGCAGCATCAGGCGCGCACGGGTGTCATCGGCAAGGGATTTGAACAGGGCGGTCGGGGTCGGCTGGTCGGCCATGGCAGGGCTCGCAGGGGCGCCCGCCGAGGTCGGACGCCGAATATATATGGGTAACCGAATATATGAGTTCGCGCATATGCTGTAAAGCCTGCATCGCACCCGCTGCGCAGCGGCGCCGGTGGGCGTCCGCCTCAGATCACCCCGGCCGCGCGCAAGGCCTCGATCTGCTCCGCCGTCAGCCCCAGGTGCCGTTGCAGCACCTGCTCGGTGTGTTCGCCGAGCAGCGGCGGGGCGTTGCGGTACTCCACTGGCGTGGCCGACAGGCGCAGCGGGCTGGCCACCAGCGGCGTGCTGCTGCCCAGGCCATTGGGCAGCTCGATCTTCAGGCCGCGGGCCTGCACCTGGGGGTCGGCGAAGACCTGGGCCAGGTCGTTGATCGGTCCGCAGGGCACGCCGGCCTCCTCCAGCAGGGCGATCCATTCGGCGGTGCTCTTGAACACCGTGGCCTGGCGCAGCAGCGGGATCAACTCGGCGCGGTGGGCGACGCGGGCCTTGTTGGTGGAAAAAAGCGGGTCGTCGGCCAAAGCCGGAAGGCCGGCGACCGCGCAAAGCTTGCGAAACTGGCCGTCGTTGCCCACGGCGATGATGAAGTTGCCGTCGGCCGAGGGAAAATCCTGATAGGGCACGATGTTCGGGTGGGCGTTGCCCAGGCGCTGGGGCGCGACCCCGGTGTTCAGGTAGTTCATCGCCTGGTTGGCCAGGCAGGCCACCTGCACGTCGAGCAGGGCCACGTCGATATGCTGGCCGATGCCCGACTGCTCGCGCTGGTTCAGCGCGGCCAGCACGCCGACCGTCGCATACAGGCCGGTGAGGATATCGGTGAGGGCCACGCCGACCTTGACCGGGCCAGCGCCTTCCTCGCCTTCGGGGCGGCCGGTCAGGCTCATCAGGCCGCCGAGGCCCTGGATCATGAAGTCGTAGCCGGCGCGCTTGGCGTAGGGCCCGGTCTGGCCGAAGCCGGTGATCGAGCAGTAGATCAGGCGCGGGTTGAGCGCCTTCAGCGAGGCATAGTCGAGGCCATAGGCGGCCAGGCCGCCGACCTTGAAGTTCTCCAGCAGCACGTCGCAGTTCTGCACCAGTTCGCGCACGAGGCGCTGGCCCTCGGCCTGGGTGAAGTCCAGGGTCAGCGACTGCTTGTTGCGGTTGGCGCCCTGGAAGTAGGCCGCCTCGCGCGAGTCGTTGCCCTCGCCATCCTTGACGAAGGGCGGGCCCCAATGGCGGGTGTCGTCACCGCTGCCGGGGCGCTCGACCTTGATCACCTCGGCGCCGAGGTCGGCGAGAATCTGCCCGGCCCAGGGCCCGGCGAGCACACGGGACAGGTCGAGCACGCGGATATGGGACAGGGCGCCGGGCATGGAAACTCCGTAGGGTGCGCCACGCGCACCGACAACAAACAGGACGTGGGTTGGGTTAGCCGCCAGGCGAGCTAACCCTTAGGGCGATCTGATAGCGGCTGTGCGCAGCGCCGTCAAAGCGGGGTGCGCACGGCGCACCCTAGCTTCAGAAGAACGCCTGGATGCCGGTCTGCGCGCGACCGAGGATCAGCGCGTGGACGTCGTGGGTGCCCTCATAGGTATTCACCACCTCCAGGTTGACCAGGTGGCGGGCCACGCCGAACTCGTCGCTGATGCCGTTGCCACCGAGCATGTCGCGGGCCATGCGGGCGATGTCCAGGGACTTGCCGCAGCTGTTGCGCTTCATGATCGAGGTGATTTCCACCGCCGCCGTGCCTTCGTCCTTCATCCGCCCCAGGCGCAGGCAGCCCTGCAGGGCCAGGGTGATTTCGGTCTGCATGTCGGCCAGCTTCTTCTGGATCAGCTGGTTGGCGGCCAGCGGGCGGCCGAACTGCTGGCGGTCCAGGCAGTACTGGCGGGCGGTGTGCCAGCAGAACTCGGCGGCGCCCAGGGCGCCCCAGCTGATGCCGTAGCGGGCGGAGTTGAGGCAGGTGAACGGGCCCTTGAGCCCGCGCACCTCGGGGAAGGCGTTCTCTTCCGGGCAGAACACGTTGTCCATGACGATCTCGCCGGTGATCGAGGCGCGCAGGCCTACCTTGCCGTGGATCACCGGCGCGGAGAGGCCCTGCCAGCCCTTCTCCAGGACGAAGCCGCGAATCTCGCCGGCGTCATCCTTGGCCCAGACCACAAATACATCCGCTATTGGCGAATTGGTGATCCACATCTTGCTGCCGGACAGGCGATAGCCGCCGTCGACCTTCTTCGCCCGGGTGACCATGGCGCCCGGGTCGGAGCCGTGGTTCGGCTCGGTCAGGCCGAAGCAGCCGATGTATTCGCCGCTGGCCAGCTTGGGCAGGTACTTCTGCCGGGTCGCCTCGTTGCCGAACTCGAAGATCGGCACCATCACCAGGGAAGACTGCACGCTCATCATCGAACGGTAGCCGGAGTCGATGCGCTCCACCTCGCGGGCGATCAGGCCGTAGCTCACGTAGTTCAGCCCGCTGCCGCCGTAGGCCTCGGGAATGGTCGCGCCGAGCAGGCCGGTTTCGCCCATCTCGCGGAAGATCGCCGGGTCGGTCTGTTCGTTGCGGAAGGCTTCCAGCACCCGTGGCGCCAGCTTGTCCTGGGCGAACTGCTGGGCACTTTCGCGCACCATGCGCTCTTCTTCGGTCAGCTGCTGGTCGAGCAGCAGCGGGTCGATCCAGTTGAAACTTGCCTTGGCCATGCCGGGAACCTCGAGTGGGGTCGGTGACGCCGCAGGACGAGCGCCGCTCGCCTGCAACAGAGATGGCATTGATCCTAGGCGCCAATGGCAGGCCGGGCAAACGAGTTATTCGCACGCTGTTGTGCGGTTTTATCACTTCGCGATAGTTTTGATCGCCTAAACCAGCAGAATAAAGTGAGAGGGCCGCACAGATGCGCCGCAAGATCCCCAGCACCGCTGCCCTGGTCGCCTTCGAGTCGGCCGCCCGCCACCAGAGCTTCACCAAGGCCGCCGAAGAACTTGCGCTGACCCAGAGCGCGATCTGCCGCCAGGTCGCCAGCCTCGAGGAATTCCTCAACATCGAGCTGTTCCGTCGCTCGCGGCGCGGGGTCAAGCTGACCGAGGCCGGGCAGTCCTATGCCCGGCGGGTGGCCTCACAACTGGATGCGGTGGAGCGCGACACCCTGGCGGTAATGGGCCAGCAGGGGGCGATGAGCATCGAGCTGGCGGTGGTGCCTACCTTCGGCACCCAGTGGCTGCTGCCGCGGCTGAAGGACTTCCAGCGCCTGCACCCCCAGGTCACGGTCAACCTGACCAACCGCACCCGCCCGTTCCTGTTCGCCGACACGCCGTTCGATGCGGCGATCTACTTCGGCGACGCCGACTGGTCCGGCACCGACTCGCACCTGCTGATGCGCGAGAACCCCATGCCGGTGTGCAGCCCGGCGCTGCTCGCCGGGCGCCAGCAGCTGAGCGCCGAGCGGATCGCCGAACTGCCCCTGCTGCAGCAGACCACCCGCCCCTATGCCTGGCGCCAGTGGTTCGGCTCGCTGGGAATGAACGTGGCCAGGGACCTCAGCGGGCCGCGCTACGAGCTGTTCTCCATGCTCGCCCAGGCGGCCATGCACGAGATGGGCGTGGCCCTGATCCCGCCCTTCCTGATCCAGCGCGAGCTGGCCGAGGGCCGTCTGGTGCTGGCCCTGGAACATGCCTGCCGCAGCGACAAGGCCTATTACCTGATGATTCCCGAGCGCAAGGTGGAATCCGCCGCGCTGCAGAGCTTTCGGGACTGGCTGGTGGCCGAGGCGCGACATTATGCCGCGGCCAGCGACCTGCGATAGGGCTTTGCGCCGGGACCGCGCATGTAGTTAGGCTCTTGGGCGGCGACATCCTGTTTGCCGATTGCGTCATCGTCGCCAGCGCGGGGCCGCTGGACTCGGACCTGCAGCATAGTTGACCCCGTAGTCAGCAAATACTGGCGCTACACTTCGCCCCACCGCTACCCTTGCCGATGTTCGATTTCCTGCACAGAAAGGCTCGTCCAAGCCCCGACGATTCTGGGCTGACGATAAACGGACAGGAAAATGTCGCGCTCAGACAGCCGCGCCCACGGCAATGTCGCCATTATCTGAAAAAAACCGCCTGTACCGTCTGAAAGGCCCAGCCCATCGGCTGGCGCTCGGAAATGCAGAACAGCTGGTCACGCTATGACCTGTAGTTATCGCAAGGTTTTGCTCCAGAACTTCTTGAAGGCCTGGTGCTTCGCCTGCAAAATGCCGCGCCCGCCCCTTGAGAAGCGACTGCTCGGGCGGTTTTGTGCTGATCCTCCCCAATGCCCGCGTGCCACCCGCAGTGCGCCGGTCCACTAAAAAGATCACGCAGGAGAAAAGAAGTGCACATCGGTGTTCCTCTCGAAACCCAAGCCGGTGAGACGCGGGTGGCCGCGACGCCGGAGACCATCAAGAAGCTGATCGGCCAAGGCCATCAGGTAACCGTACAGAGCGGCGCGGGGGTCAGCGCCAGCATTCCGGACAGCGCCTACGCGGCCGTCGGTGCCTCGATCGGCAGCGACGCAGCGGCGTTCGGCGCCGACCTGGTGCTGAAGGTGGTGGCGCCGAGCGAAAGCGAGCTGGCGCACATGAAGACTGGCGCGGTGCTGGTCGGCATGCTCAACCCGTTCAGCAACGAAACCATCGCGCGGATGAACGCCCGCGGCATCACCGCCTTCGCCCTCGAAGCGGCGCCCCGCACCTCCCGCGCGCAGAGCCTCGACGTGCTGTCGTCGCAGGCCAACATCGCCGGCTACAAGGCCGTGATGCTCGCCGCCAACCACTACCCGCGCTTCATGCCGATGCTGATGACCGCCGCCGGTACCGTGAAGGCCGCCCGCGTGCTGATCCTCGGCGCCGGCGTCGCCGGCCTGCAGGCCATCGCCACGGCCAAGCGCCTGGGTGCGGTGATCGAGGCCTCGGACGTGCGTCCGGCGGTGAAGGAGCAGATCGAGTCGCTCGGCGCCAAGTTCGTCGACGTGCCCTTCGAGACCGATGAGGAGCGCGAGTGCGCCCAGGGCGTCGGCGGCTATGCCCGGCCCATGCCGCAGTCGTGGATGGAGCGCCAGGCCAAGGCCGTGCACGAGCGCGCCAAGCAGGCCGACATCGTCATCACCACCGCGCTGATCCCGGGCCGCAAGGCACCGACCCTGCTGCATGAAGCCACCGTGCAGGAGATGAAGCCCGGTTCGGTGGTCATCGACCTGGCCGCGGCCCAGGGCGGCAACTGCCCGCTGACCGTCGCCGAGCAGGTGGTCATCCAGCACGGCGTGACCATCGTCGGCCACAGCAACCTGGCGGCAATGGTACCGGCCGATGCGTCGGCGCTGTACGCGCGCAACCTGCTGGACTTCCTCAAGCTGGTCATCGACAAGGACGGCCAGTTCCACCTCAACCTCGAAGACGACATCGTCGCCGCGTGCCTGATGTGCCGCGACGGCCAGGTCGTCCGCAACAACGGCTAAGGGGAGACGCGCACATGGATATGATTTCCGATGGCATCTACAACCTGATCATCTTCGCCCTGGCGATCTACGTCGGCTACCACGTGGTGTGGAACGTCACCCCGGCCCTGCATACCCCGCTGATGGCGGTGACCAACGCGATTTCCGCGATCGTCATCGTCGGCGCCATGCTGGCCGCTGCCCTGACCGTCACCCCGCTGGGCAAGGCCATGGGCACCCTGGCCGTGGCCCTGGCCGCGGTCAACGTGTTCGGTGGCTTCCTGGTCACCCGACGCATGCTGGAAATGTTCAAGAAGAAGGCGCCGAAAGCGGCTGCGGAGAAGCACTGACCATGAGCATGAACCTGATCACTGTTCTCTACCTCGTCGCCTCGATCTGCTTTATCCAGGCGCTCAAGGGCCTGTCGCACCCGACCACCTCGCGGCGCGGCAACCTGTTCGGCATGGTCGGCATGGCCATCGCCATCGTTACCACCGTTGGCCTGATCTACAAGCTCGGCGCCGAGCTGGCCACCGCCGGCATCGGCTACGTCATCGTCGGCCTGCTGATCGGCGGCAGCGTCGGTACCGTCATGGCCAAGCGCGTGGAAATGACCAAGATGCCCGAGCTGGTCGCCTTCATGCACAGCATGATCGGTCTGGCCGCGGTGTTCATCGCCATTGCCGCCGTGGTCGAGCCACAGTCCCTGGGTATCGTCGCCGCCCTGGGCGATGCGATTCCCTCCGGCAACCGCCTGGAACTGTTCCTCGGCGCGGCCATCGGTGCCATCACCTTCTCCGGTTCGGTGATCGCCTTCGGCAAGCTGTCGGGCAAGTACAAGTTCCGCCTGTTCCAGGGTGCACCGGTACAGTTCGCCGGCCAGCACATGCTCAACCTGGCGGTCGGCCTGGCGATCGTCGGCCTCGGCCTGGTGTACACCTTTACCGGTGACCTCACCTCCTTCGCCATCCTGGTGGCCCTGGCCTTCGTCATCGGCGTGCTGATCATCATCCCGATCGGTGGCGCCGACATGCCGGTGGTGGTGTCGATGCTCAACAGCTACTCGGGTTGGGCGGCGGCCGGTATCGGCTTCTCGCTGAACAACTCGATGCTGATCATCGCCGGTTCCCTGGTCGGCTCTTCGGGCGCGATCCTCTCGTACATCATGTGCAAGGCGATGAACCGCTCGTTCTTCAACGTCATCCTCGGCGGTTTCGGTGGCGCGGCGGATGCCGCCGGTCCTGCCGGCGCCCAGGAAGCCCGTCCGGTGAAGTCCGGCTCGAGTGACGACGCCGCCTTCCTGCTGACCAACGCCGACAGCGTGATCATCGTTCCCGGCTACGGCCTGGCGGTGGCCCGCGCCCAGCACGCGCTGATGGAGCTGGCGGAGAAGCTGACCCATCGCGGGGTCAACGTGAAGTACGCGATCCACCCGGTTGCCGGCCGTATGCCCGGCCACATGAACGTGCTGCTGGCCGAGGCCGAAGTGCCTTACGAGCAGGTGTTCGAGATGGACGACATCAACTCCGAGTTCGGCCAGGCCGACGTGGTGCTGGTGCTCGGTGCCAACGACGTGGTCAACCCGGCGGCGAAGAACGATCCGAAGTCGCCGATCGCCGGCATGCCGATCCTCGAGGCCTACAAGGCCAAGACCGTGATCGTCAACAAGCGCTCGATGGCCAGCGGCTACGCCGGCCTGGACAACGAACTGTTCTACCTGGACAAGACCATGATGGTCTTCGGCGACGCCAAGAAGGTGATCGAGGACATGGTCAAGGCAGTCGACTGACCCGCCGCCAGCACTCGATGAAAAAGCCCGGCCCCGCGCCGGGCTTTTTCATGCCTGAGGGTTTTTCTCAAGCATTTCATAGAGATACAGAGCCGCACCGTTTCAGGTGCCGTTTTGCGTAAAAGCTGAACTCCAGGTCAGGCACACATAGCAGTCAATTTGAAACTGTACCTATAGATAGTCGCTGAATATCAGCTTAAAAATCAGATGAATCCACTGCCAATTTCACATAAACACGATATTTCACTTACGGCCGTTACAGTTTTTACCAAAACAACTGCAACAGTTACAAAGCGAGCTATCTAATAGCCGAACAATCAGTATCAGCTGTGACTACTGATTTATTGGCCAGGAGCGGAAAATGGCCTCCAGTCAAAACACTCTCTAGACCCGCCACAAGCGGAAGGATGTCACCATGGAACGTACACTCAGTTCCGACCTGTTCTACGACAACAGCACCGCCAACGCCGCCGGTTCCCAGCCCCTGCGTCTGCTCGCCAACCTGCTGCTGTGGCAGCGCCGCATCGTCAGCCGCCGCCAACTGGCGCGCCTGGATGCCCGCCTGCTGGCCGACGCCGGCATCAGCGAAAGCCAGCGCCAGGCCGAACTGCGCAAGCCGTTCTGGCGCTAAGCGCCGCGGCGAATAGCCGACCGCGCTCGCAGACAAGACCCGCCCACGCTCAGCGTCGGCGGGTCTTGTCGTTTCAGGACCAGGCATCCGGCTGCGGCGGTACAGTTGGCGCGGCCACCAGCAGAACAGATTCAATCAGCGCAATACTGGACCAGTACAATTAAACCCCGCTGTAGCTGCAAAGCGCTCCTCCACGGCGCGACCATGGTGCTCCATACCCCACCCCCGCCGGACGCGGGAAGGTCAGCGCCATGGAGCACACATTCAGCAGCACCTCACCGACCCGCCAGACCAGTCAGCCGCAATGGCTCAGCCAGCTGCGCGCCGCCTTCGCCCTCTGGCAGCGCAACGCCCGTACCCGCCGGCAGCTGGCCGCCCTCGATGACCGCCTGTTGTCCGACGCCGGCATCTCCCCGAGCGAGCGGCGCGGCGAGCTGGACAAGGCCTTCTGGCATTGAGCCGTGGTGCGGCGGGGGCGTCGCTGGGCTAGGCTTAGGGCGATCGCACACAGTCGATCGCCGAGCCTGGCGACGACTTCTCGGGAGTCCGCACCATGAACCCCATTGCTCTATTCGGCCTGAGCGCGCTGCTGCTGATCAGCGGCGGTGCGGCGGCCTCCAGCTTCGTCGGCACCACCGATGCCATCGGCAATGCCCTGGTGGGCACCTTGGACGCCAGCTCGGATGCCACCTCCTCGTTGCGGGATGACAAGGTGGTACTCGACGCCCGCGACGACGCGGCCAGCTTCGTCGCCAGCGCCGGACAGATCCGCGGCGTGCACCTGGAAGCGGCTCTGGCGCACATCCGCCAACAGCACCCCACGCTGCTGGCCGATGACCTGCAACTGGCCAGGGCCATCCTCAGCCTCTGAATCCGCTTCGCCCCCCTCTCGGGCACCGCAGCAGCCGTGCCGCGATGCCTCTGGCCGGGCGACACGCATTCGGCTAGCCTTGCCGCCGCCAGGCTGGCGCTGGAACCGCGCCCGCCGCCCCGCGTCCAATAACCACCGCTCGCCTCCCGGAGATCCTCCATGCATCGCCCGCTGCTTGCCGCCTTTGCCTGCCTCGCCCTTTCCGTCGGCAGCGCCCAGGCGCAGACCCTGGTCGCCACCAGCAACATCCTGGTCCGCGCGCTGGATCGCAGCCTCGACTTCACCTCGGACACCACCACCTCGATCCGCGACATGAAGGTCGTGATCGAAGCCCGCGACGACGCCGCCAGCTTCGTCGCCAGCCAGGGCGCGATTCGCGGCGCCCATCTGCAGGCGGCGCTCGTCGCCATTCGCAGCCGCGTGCCCGAAGCCCAGGCCGCCTCCGACCTGGAGCTGGCCGAAGCCATCCTGGCGCAGTGAACATCCTGCGCGGCTGGCTGCTGGCCCTGACGCTGCTGGCCAGCGGCGTCGGTCACGCCGCGCTAAGCCTGGCGCTGGAGGGCGACGCGCTCGACAGCGGGCAGCGCCAGGCCAGCCTCGACCTGCTCAACGAAGCCGTCGCCGCCTTGCCCCCGCGCCTGCTTCAGGGGCTCGACCGCCGCGTGGCGGTGCGTTGGCGCGAGATGCCGCGACAGGTCTACGGTCGCGCCGGACGCTTCACCGGCATCGAGCTGAACGCCGCGCTGCTGCCGGCCCTGAGCGACGGCAGCGCTGCCCGCGCGTCCAGCGGGCGCAGCCACGGCACCCTGCGCCGCGAACTGCTGGCGACCCTGGTGCACGAGCTCGCCCACCTGTACGACCGCGCCCGCCTCTGGCCAGCCGCCGAACGCCGCCAGCTGCAACGCTGCCGCCGCCTCGCCGCCAGCCTTGGCCCGGTCGGCCAGCCAGCCGACTGCCGCGGCCAGGCGGCCCGGCGCTTCACCCTCAGCGACGATCCCTACCTGCTCGACCTGGCCGGCTGGCCGCAGCGGGTCGGCAGCCGCGGCCAGCGCGAGCGCGACAACGCCCAGCTGGCGCGTAGCCCGGATGTCTACGAGCTGCGCAATCCGCGCGAGTACGTAGCAGTGAACCTCGAGTACTTCCTCCTCGACCCCGGCTACGCCTGCCGCCGGCCCTCGCTGGCGCGCTACTTCCGTGCCCATTTCGCCTGGACGCCGCCGCACTCCCAACCCTGCGCCAACGGCTACGCCTACCTCAACGCCGGCCGCGATTTCGCCCGACAGCCCCTGGCCAGCCTGGACCCCGAGCGGGTCTACCAGGTCGACTACCTGCTCGCCGAGGCCAACCAGGCCTGGGCCAGCCGCTGGGGCCACAGCATGCTGCGCCTGGTGATCTGCGCCCCCGGCCGGCCGCGGGGGCCGGCCTGCCGGCTGGACCTCGACCAGCACCTGGTGCTGTCCTACCGCGCCTTCGTCGGCGACCTGCAACTGTCCACCTGGGACGGCCTGACCGGCGCCTACCCCTCGCGGCTGTTCGTCCTGCCCCTGGCCCAGGTGATCGAGGAATACACCAAGGTCGAGCTGCGCAGCCTCGCCTCGGTGCCGCTCAAGCTCGAGCGCGCGCAGCTGGAGGCGCTGGTCACCCGCGCCGCCGAGCAGCACTGGAGTTACGACGGCGACTACTACTTCATCGCCAACAACTGCGCGGTGGAGACCCTCAAGCTGCTGCGCAGCGGAATCCAGACCCCGGCGCTGCAAGCCTTCGACAGCATCCTGCCGAACGGCCTGCTCGACGGTTTGGTCGCGCGCGGGCTGGCCGAGCCGAGCGTGCTCGACAATCCGCGCGAGGCCCTGCGCCTGGGCTATCGCTTCGACTCCTTTCGCGAACGCTACCAGGCCATGTTCAAGGTGCTGGGCGAGCGCCTGCCGATCAGCCAGCGGCGGGTCGAGGACTGGCTGCAGCTGCCCGCCGCGGAGCGGCGCGCCTGGTTCGCCCGCGCCGACCTGCGCGCCAGCGCCGCCCTGCTGCTGCTGGAGCAGGCGGCCCTGCGCCGCCAGCTGCTGCTGGCCCAGGACCAGCTCAAGCAGCGCTATCTGGGCGAGCCCGGCAGCGCCGAGCCGAGCCTGCAGCGGGCCGGCGGCGCGCTGCAGCAGATCCTCGCCAACAGCGGCTTTCTCAGCCGCCCGGCGGAACTGCTCGACGGCGGCTACGGCCTGCCCCAGGCCGGCGAGTGGCAACGCCTGCAGACCGAGAGCCAGGCCCGCCAGCAACAGTTGCGCCGCCTCAGCGACGACCTCGACCGCGAGGTGCGCCAGTTGCTGGAGCCGGCGCTGCTGGCCGAACTGCAGGCCGCCGAGGCCAATCTGGGCGAACTGCGCAGCCGGCTGCGCGCCCTGCACGAGGCCGGCGGCGGCCTGCAACTGCCCTGAAGCCGGCCACCCTCACGGCCTGCCGCCAGCGACAGCGGCCTTGCGCCGCCGCGCGCCCCTGGCCAATATGGCCGCTTTTCTGCGGACGAGGCTGTCGTGCTGGAGTTGCTGCTGGCCCTGTGGCCCCTGTTTGCCTTGATCGTCGCCGGCTACTACCTGCGCCGCTGGGCGTTTCCCAACGAAGCCTTCTGGCCCGGCGCGGAGCGGCTGAACTACTTCATCCTGTTCCCGGCCCTGCTGTTCAGCAGCCTGGCCAACGCGCCGCTGGACAACCCGGCGCTGCCGCGCCTGGCCCTGGCGGTGATGCTCGCCCTGGGCATCGCCTGGCTGGCCCTGCTGCTCACGCGCCGTCTGCGCGGCTGGCGCGCCGCGCGTTTCGGCGCCTTTACCCAGGGCGCCCTGCGCTTCAACACCTACCTGGGCCTGGCCGCGGTGGCCAGCCTGTTCGGCCAAGAAGGCCTGACCCTGGCGGCGCTGATGCTGGCGCTGATGGTGCCGACGGTAAACGTGCTGTCGGTCTGGTCGCTGACCGCCGAGCGCGGCGTCAGCGCCCGCAGCCTGCTGCTGCCGATCCTCAAGAACCCGCTGATCCTCGCCTGCCTCGGTGGCGCCCTGGTCAACTTCGCGGGCCTCGGCCTGCCCGGCGGCACCGGGCGACTGCTCGGCCTGCTGGCGGCCGCCAGCCTGCCGCTGGGCCTGTTCTGCGTCGGCGCGGCGCTGAAGCCCGAGCAACTGGGTGGGGAGATTCCGGCCCTGGGCTGGAACAGCCTGCTACGGCTGCTGGCGATGCCGCTGCTGGCCTGGGCGGTGGCCTACGGCCTCGACCTGCCGGCCGTGGAAAGCAGCGTGCTGGTGCTGTTCTTCGCCCTGCCGACGGCGCCGACCGCCTATGTGCTGACCCGCCAGCTGGGCGGCGACAGCCAGCTGATGGCCGGCCTGATCACCCTGCAGACCCTGCTGGCGGCGGCCAGCCTGCCGCTGGTGCTGATGCTGCTGGCGGCCTGAACCCAGGGCTCAGCGTTGAGCCTGGCGGTCGCGGGCCTCGAGATAGCTCCCGAGCAGGCGTTGGAAGCGGTCGCCATCGCGAAACCGCGCCAGGCTCTTATTGATGGTCTGCAGCAGTTGCTCGGCGTGCGGGTGTTCACGCGAAACGATGACATGCAGGCTGGTCTCGCCGAAACTGCCCTGCGAGCGGCGAAAGCGGCTGGCGGGCTGACCGGTGGCGCTGAGCGCGGCGGCCCCAATGGGGCCATTGGCGATGAAGAAATCGTCGCGCCCGAGCAGCAACAGCCGGGCGCATTCGTTCAAGCCCTTGGGTGCATGACGAATCATCCGGCGCTGCTCGACCAGTGCCTGAATCGCAACGGGCAGTTGCCAGCCGAGCGGATAGCACAAGCGCGCGCCATTCAGGGTCGACAGGTCGTCGACCTCGTAGGCGGTGCCGGCCCGGCTGAACAGGTGCTGCCTGACCATCAGCAGCGGTTCGGAAAACAGGAAATGCTCGGCCAGCGCCTCAGAGCGTAGATAAGGGAAGGTGGCATCGTACTTGCCCTGCTGGGTCATCTGCAGACCGCGGCTCCAAGGCAGCCAATCGAGGCTGATGGCGACGTGCTCCTGGCCCAGGGCCTGCTCGACCATCTGCGTTAGCAGGCCCCCACCGGGCAGCTCCTGGCTGGTGAAGGGGGCATAGCCGTCCCCGGTGACTAGGCTCACCTTGTCGACCTCGGCCCACACCGCGCCGCAGAAACACAGACTCAACAAGCCGCTACACAGCACACGACCCCGCATAACCCTGCACTCCTCGAAACCATCGGGCAACGAACCCGCCAGCCGGCAGAGTCCGTTCGTATCGCTCGAGTGTACGCACCATTCCTCGCCGCCCCCATCGACCGAAGTGCTGATACTGCGATCAGTCGAACAAACCCAGCTGACCGGTGGCCACGACTGTCGACTCCTCTGCCGGGGTCGCGGGGCGCCGCGCCAGGCGCTCGGCCAAGCCCGCCGCCCGCTCGGCGCGGGTCGCTACCGCCTCGCCGAGGCGCGGGGCCAGACCCCAGATCTCCACCCGCTGCTTGGCCCGGGTGATGCCGGTGTAGAACAGGCTGCGGGTCAGCAGCGGGCTGGGCTGCTCGGGCAGCGCCAGCAGCACCTCGGTGAACTCCGAGCCCTGGCTCTTGTGCACCGTCATGGCGAAGGCGCTGTCGTGGCTGGGCAGGCGTGCCGGGGCGAAGGGGCGGAAGCCGTCCTCGCCTTCGCCCTCTCCTTCGAAGAAGACCCGCAGACCGTGCTCGCCGTGCAGGCAGATGCCAATATCGCCATTGAACAGGCCCAGGGCGTAGTCGTTCTGCCGCACCATCACCGGCCGCCCGACGTACCAGCGATCGCGGCTGGCGACCTGGGCGCGACGCTTGATCCGCGCCTCCAGCGCCTCGTTGATGCCGCTCACCCCCCAGGCCCCTTCGCGCTGGGCGCACAGGGCGCGGAAGGCATTGAAGGCGGCGAAGGCCGCGGCCGGATCGCCACTCCGCGCGGCGCCGAGAAAGGGCGCGTAGCCCTGCTCCAGGCGCTCGAGCAGGGCCTGCGGAGTCGGCTCGGCGATCCACGCCAGGTCGCCACGATTCTCCCGCAACAGGCCGAAGGTGCCGGCGACATCGCCGCCGTTGATCCGTCGCGCCAGTTCGCCGATGCCGCTGTCGCCGGCGAAGCGGTGGCTGTGGCTCAGCAGCACCACCGCATCGCCCAGGGCCGAGGTGGGTTGCTCCACCGCCACCTGCTGGCCGGTGATGCGCTCGAGCTCGGCCGCCGCCTGGGCATCGAAGCCGCGGCCCTCGCACAGTTCGGCGAACACCGCGCCGGCCTCCACCGCCGCCAGCTGGTCCTTGTCGCCGAGCAGGATCAGCCGGGCGCCGGGCGGCAGGGCATCGACCAGCTTGGCCATCAGCGCCAGGTCGACCATCGAGGCCTCGTCCACCACCAGCACATCCAGGGCCAGGGGGTTGCCGGCGTGATGGCGCACGGCAGGGGTATCACCACGGCTGCCGAGCAGGCGGTGCAGGGTGCGCGCCTCTTCCGGCAGGGCCGCCTTGATCGCCTCGTCAACCGGCAGCGCCGCCTTGGCGCCGCGGATCGCCTCGGCCATGCGCGCCGCGGCCTTGCCGGTGGGTGCGGCCAGGCCGATGGCCAGGCGCTGGTCGCCCTGCTCCAGCAGCGCGGCGAGCAGGCGCACCACGGTGGTGGTCTTGCCGGTGCCGGGCCCCCCGGAGATCACCGCCAGGCGCCGGCGCACCGCCTGGGCGGCGGCCAGGCGCTGCCAGTCGGGTTGCTGGCTGTTGAAGGCGAACAGCCGCGCCAGGCTCTCGCCCAGGCGGGCCTCATCCACCGCCGGGCGATCGCCGGCGCGGCTCAGCAGCTGCTCGGCCAGGCGCCGTTCGTAGGCGTGATAGCGCGCAAGATACAGGCGCTCGCCGTCGAGGATCAGCGGGGTGAAATCGCCCGCTGCGCCGACCAGGGACGAGGCCTCGAGGCGCTTGCGCCAGTCGTCCAGGGCCGGCAGCACGCAGTCATGCTCGGGCCAGGGCCGCCGGCCGGCCAGGCGCGCCAGCGGCAGGCACACGTCGCCCTCGTCCAGGGCGCTGCACAGCAGCGCCGCGGACAGCAGCACCAGCGGCTCGGCGTCGGCCTCGAGGCGCCGCAGGCTGTCGACCAGGGCGCGCTCCAGCGGGCCCAAAGGCAGGTCATCGAGGTTCATGCAACCCTCCTATCGGGTGCCGCGGGGCCGCTTGGGCGATGCACAGTGAAAACGCCTGCAGTGGTGCGCGCGGCGCACCCTACGGCTTGAATGCGCTCGGGCATCAGTGCAAACCCTCGAACAGTCGATCCAGGGCGT
The DNA here is from genome assembly GCF_013388395.1 of Pseudomonas sp. LPB0260. NCBI lineage: Bacteria > Pseudomonadati > Pseudomonadota > Gammaproteobacteria > Pseudomonadales > Pseudomonadaceae > Pseudomonas > Pseudomonas sp. LPB0260. Next base: position 4,408,006 of record NZ_CP058247.1, read on the forward strand.
CCAGCAGGCTGTCGGCCGGGCGGGCGAAATACACCCCGGCCTGTGGCATGCCGCGCAGGAACAGGTAATAGGCGCCGCCGAGCTGGCTGTCGTCGAAGTCGGCCAGGCGCTGGCGCAGGAAGCGCCGCAGCGCCACCAGGTAGATCAGGTACTGCAGGTAGTAGTGCTCGCCGGCCAGGGCCTGCACCAGCCGCTCACCCTGGTAGTAGCTGGCATCCGGGCCGAGCCAGTTGGACTTGTAGTCGGCGATGTACCAGCGCCCGTCATGCTCGAAGGTCAGGTCGATAAAGCCCTTGAGGAAACCCTTGAGGTCGTCGAACTCCAGGCGCGCGGCGGCCTCGCGCATCGCCGTCGGCAGGCCATGGTCCGGGTCGGCGAGTATCGCCCGCAGGCGTTGCACCGACAGATTCGCCACCGGGAAGGTGAAGCCCAGCTCGGGCAGGCGCCGCGTCGGCTCCAGGGCGGACAGGCGCAGGCCGTTGCCGTCCAGGTCGGCGTCGAGCACCGTCTGCAGCTGCGCGATCGCCACCTCGCGCCAGTCACTGCTGATCCCGTGCCCGCTCAGCGCCGGCTCGACCAGCTCGCTCAGCGCGCCCTTGCCCCGCGCCCAGTCCTCGAGGATGGCGTGCAGGCAGGTGCCGGCACGGGCGCCGCGGGGGAAGGCGAAGAAGCCGCTGCCCGGCTCGCCGGCATCCGGCATGACCAGGCCGTCGCGGTCCGGCGCCTCCAGGTGCAGGCCGGCGGCCAGGCCGGAGAAACTGCCGATGCGCCAGGCACTGTGCAGGCTGCGCTGCAGGCTGGCCAGGCCCTGCGGGGCCGGCGCGCGGCGCTCGCCGGCGGCGCTGGCCTCCTGTTCGAGCAAGGGCTGCAGGGCCATCTTGCCGGCGCTGGCGGCGACCAGCGCCTCGAGCTCGCCGCGCAACGCCGCCGGGCCCAGCTGTTGCAGGTGCGCCGCCAGTTCGCCCAGGGCATCCTCGCCCGGCAGCTGGCGACCGTGCAGCAGCCAGGCCAGGGCGCTGCTGTGCAGGCCCTCCTCGCCGAGGCTGCCGTCCTTCTTCGCCTTGCAGTCCACCGGCCCCCAGTGCAGCCACAGGCGATCGCGGGCCCGGGTCAGAGCCACGTAGGTCAGGCGCAGGCGCTCGGCGAAACGCTCCTGGCGGGCGCGCTGGCGATGTTCGTCGAGCCGTTCGCCGCCGAGGTCGAGTAGCGGCGTGCCGTCGTCGGCGTGGCAGCTGATGTCCTCCTGCTTGCGCAGCAGGGCGCCGTCCCACAGGAAGGGGCAGAACACCAGCGGATACTCCAGGCCCTTGGAGGTGTGGATGGTGACGATCTGCACCCGCTCGGCATCGCTTTCCAGGCGCAGCAGGGCATCCTCGCCATGGGCCTCGGCGCGGCGCTGGTCGTCAAACCAGGCGAGCAGCTGCTCCAGGCCCGGGCGCTGCAGGCTCTCGGCCTGCAGCAGCTCGGCCAGGTGCAGCAGGTTGGTCAGGCGGCGCTCGCCATCGGCCAGGGCCAGCAGGCGTTCGGCCACCCGCTGCTCGTCGAGCCAGGCGCGGAAGGCGCGCATGAAACCCTGCTGCTGCCACAGCTGGTGGTAGCGTTCGGCGGCCTCGCGCTCCTCGTCCCAGGCCCGCGCGTCGTCCTGGCAGGCGGCCAGGTCGCGGGCGCTGCGGCCCAGCAGGCGGGTGGCCAGGGCATAGCGCAGGGCGCCCTCGCGGCCCGGTTCGGCATAGGCGGCGAGCACCGCGGCCAGGGCCTCGGCCTCCTCGCTGTGCCAGACGTTTTCCTTGCCGCGGCGCACGCTGGGCACCCCCCGCGCGGCCAGCTCGGCGGCCACCTCGGCGGCCTGGCGATGGCTGGCGACCAGCACGGCGATATCGCCGCCGGCCAGCGGAGTCCGCTTAAAGCTGCTGCGCCCCGCGATAGCTGCGTCAGGTTCTCGCACCAAGCTCGCCGTACCTTCAGTACTGTCTCGCTTGTCGCTGCGATCCTTCCTTGCTCTCACGGTGCTCGCGACGCTTTGCACGGACTCCGCAGGGTTCTCTTCTTCGAAATAAGCCTCGCCGCGGCCGCTGGCCGCCAGCACGGCGGCGATCCGCCGCGCCGTGTCGCGGGCCGCCAGGGCGCCGGCCTGGCCCTTGCCGAGGTGTTCGTCGTCCAGCCAGACCAGCGCCAGCGGCGCCGCCTGGTCCTCGTCCGGCAGCACCAGCCGCGGCCGCGGCCGCGGGCTGGCGCCGACCGGCGGATACTCCAGGCCCGGCTCGGCGAAGGGCATGGGGCGGTCGAACAGCTGGTTGAGCGCGGCGATCAGTTCGGGGGTGGAACGGTGGTTGGTGGCCAGGCTGTACTGGCGCGCCGCCTCGCGCCGCGCCTGCAGGTAGGTGGCCAGGTCGGCGCCGCGGAAGGCGTAGATGGCCTGCTTGGGGTCGCCGACGAAGCACAGGTCGCCGCCCTGGCTGCCGCCCGCGTCGCCGGCCGCGTCGGGGCTCGAATAGATGCGCCGGAAGATCTGGTACTGGATCGGGTCGGTGTCCTGGAACTCGTCGATCAGCGCCACCGGATACTGCGCGCGCAGGGTGCCGGCCAGGTGCTCGCCGCCCTCGCCATAGAGCGCCTGCTGCAGCTTGTTGAGCAGGTCGTCGAAGGCCAGCAGGCGCTGCGCCGCCTTGCGCTGCGGCAGCTGCTGGTTGAGCTGGCCGATCAGCCGCACCTGCAGGTCGATCAGCCGCTGCTCGGCCTGCGGGCGCGCCGCCTCCAGCGCCTCGCAGAGCCCCTGCAAGGCATCGCCCAGCGGGCTCGGCGGCAACGCCGCGCCCTTCTTGCAGGCCTTGAGCAAGCCCTCGCGGGACAGCCGCGGCAGCGCGTCGAGGCCGGCGAACAGCGCGGCGGCGTCGCTGAAATAGCCGTCCAGCGCCTGCTGCCAGGCGCCCAGCTTGGTCGCGTCGACCATGTTGCCCTTGAAGCCGTCGAAGGCCTTGAGCCGCTCCAGCCACTCGCCGCTGTCACGCTGCCAGGCGGCGCGCGCCTGCTGCCAGGCGGCGCGCAGGCTACCGAGGTCGCTGGATGCACCCGGCGCCGGCTCGATGCGCAGGTAGGGCTTGCCCAGGTGGCTGCGCAGGCGCTGGCGCAGGCGCTGCGGGGTGAGCTTGTGCTGCACCAGGAAGGCCGCCCACTCCGGTTCGGCCAGCGCCAGCTCATGGCGCCAGAGATCGGCGAGCAGGGCGTCGAGCACCTCGCGGTCGTCCTGGGTCAGCTCGTTGTCGAAATCGCCGCCGGCCTCGAAGGCGGCATCCTGCAGGGCGCGCTGGCAGAAGCCGTGGATGGTGAAGATCGCCGCCTCGTCGAAACCGTGCACCGCCAGGAGCAGGCGGCGGTGGCTGGCGTCATCCGGGTACTGGGCGTGCAGGCGGTTGAGCAGCTCGTCCGCGCCGGGCCCCTGCTCGTAGACCGCCAGCAGTTCGGCCAGGCGCCGGCGGATACGCTCGCGCAGCTCGGCGGTGGCCGCGGTGGTGTAGGTGACCACCAGGATCTGCGCCACCGACAGCCGCTTCTCCAGCAGCAGGCGGGCGTAGAGCGCGGTGAGGGTCCAGGTCTTGCCGGTGCCGGCGCTGGCCTCGATCAGCGAGCGGCCGGCGAAGCTGTCCTGCAGCAGGTCCAGGGTGGCGCTGCTCATGCGTCGTCCTCCTCGCCCTGCAGGGCATCCAGGGCCGGGCCGTAGAGTTGCTCGGCCAGGGCCTCGAAACGTTCGTCGAGCGGCTCGCGGTCGCGGAAGGCCAGGGCGTTCCAGGGGTCCTGGCTCTCGCCGGTCATGAAGTCGTTGCCCTGCCACATGAGCCGCGCCTCGCTGCGCGCCGCGTCGATCGGTTCCTTGCGCCCGGGCTTGCGCCATTTCTTGGCGAAGCCGTAGCTGCACTTGGCCAGCACCGGCAGCGGCTCGCACAGCGCCGACTTGTAGGCCTCCAGCCAGGGTTCGAGCAGCTGCCGGGCATCGGCCAGCGGCCCCAGGCGCCATTCGCTCTTGGGCGACAACAGGCGGCTGTCACGGGCGATGCCCGGGCTGGCGGCGCAGTTGAGCAGCAGGTGGCGCAGCCAGAACGGCGCCAGCTCCCAGGCGCCGAGATCGCGCAGGCGGTAGTCGAACAGGCCGTCGGGCGTGACCCCGTCGAGCCAGCCGTGGATGCGCACGCCCGCCAGTTCGAGGTCGACCAGCAGCGGTTGCGCCACGTCGTCGGGACGCTCGTCGAACAGGGTCGGGGCGAAGGCGCGGATCGGCCCGCGGATCTGCCCCCAATGGGCCTGGCCCAGCTCGCCCACCGGCAGCCAGCCCGAGGCGGCCGCCACCGCGCGTTCCTCGGCCTCGCTCCAGCCCCGTTCGATGGCCTGCAGCGCCAGCTGGCGCAGGCCATGGGTGCTGGTCCACTCGACGCTGAACGGCTCGTCGCCGGCCAGGGCTTCCTCGCTCTGCGCCAGGCGTAGGCCGAGGCGTTGCTCCAGCAGGTAGCGCGCCGGGTGCTTGAAGCAGTGGATCAGCTGGCTGGGCTCCAGGGTCAGCGGATCGCCGCCCGGCCCGTCCGGACCGGGCGCGGGCAGGGCGCTGGCGAAGGGCTCGGGCTGCGCCTGCACCGGCTCGCTGAGGCGCTGGGCGGCGCGGAACCACGACGCGGCGAAGCCGGCCCGGCGCCCGGCGGCGAAGTTGTCCGGGGCGAAGGGCTGCAGCGGGTGTTCGAGGGTGATGTGGGCACTGGCGGCGCCGCCGTCGGCGCACGCGGCGGTGAGGTCGACCACCTCCAGCAGCTCGCAGACCAGCACCGAGGGCGGCAGTTCGGCGTTGCTGCGCGGGTCGCGGCCGACGTAGCTCAGGTACAGGCCGCCGCGCGCCGAGAGCAGGGTCTCGAGCAGCAGGTAGCGGTCGTCCAGGCGCCGCGCGCGGTCGCCGCGCCGCGGCTTCTGGGCGATCAGGTCGAAGCCGGCGGCCGGAGTACGCCGCGGCAGGGCGCCGTCGTCCAGGCCGAGCAGGCAGACCTGGCGGAACGGCAGGCTGCGCATCGGCACCATGGTGCAGAAAGTCACCGCGCCGGAGAGAAAGCCCGAGGCGCCGCTGCCCTGCTCCAGCGCGGCGGTCAGCTGCTGGCGCACCAGGGCCAGCTCCAGCGGCCGCTCGATGCCGGCCGCCTCGGCCTGCTCGGCCAGCGCCGCGCAGGCCTTGGACAGCAGCAGCAGGGTATCGCCGGCCTCGCGTTCGTCGAACAGCGCGTCGACCAGCGCCACCAGGGTCTGCGCCCACTCGGCCAGCGGCCGCGGCCGCTGCAGGTCCCGGGCCAGGGCGGCGAGGCGCTCGACGAAGGCGGCCAGGCGCCCGAGCAGCTGGGCGCGCCCGCCTTCCAGGGCATCCAGCGGCCAGCTGTCGCCGAGCAGCGGCGCGCCCTCACCGGCCAGCTGCGGCGGGGCGGCGAAGCCCAGCAGCAGGCGGTCCAGGCCCTGGCGCCAGGTGAAGGCGGCATCGGCCGGCAGGCCGAGCTGGGCGCGGTGGCCGGCGTCGCGGCCCCAGCGCACGCCGGCCTCGCGCAGCCAGTCGCGCAGCAGGCTCAGGTCCTCGGCCTCGATGCCGGCGCGGCGGGCGAGGGCCGGCTGCTCCAGCCAGCCCAGCACTTCCTCCGCGGTGAAACGGCTGTCGGGCAGGGCGAGCAGGCCGAGGAAGGCCTCGATCAGCGGGGTTTCCGCGCGCAGGCTGCGGTCGGCCAGGGTGAAGGGAATATACGCCGCGCCACTGCGTCCCACGGCTTCGCGGGGGGCGCCGCCTCTGGCGGAGAAGACCGCCTCGATATAGGGGGCGTAGCGCTCGATGTCCGGGGTCAGCACCACCACCTGGTCCGGGGTCAGGGCCGGGTCGGCGGCGAAGCGGGTCAGCAGCTGGTCGTGGAGGATTTCCACCTCGCGCAGCGGCGAGTGGGCGATGTGCACCTCCAGCGAGCGGTCGTCCTCGCGCAGCAGCAGGCGCTCCTCGGGGGCGCGGGTGCGCAGGCGCAGGATGTCGTTCTGCAGGGCCTGCAGCAGGCTGCCATCGTGCAGGTCGGCGTCTTCCGAGTAGATGCCGGTTTCCTCGGCGCCCTCGCTGGAGGCCAGGGCGAACAGCGAATCGAAGAAGTCCCGGCCCTGCTTGCCCAGGCTGGCCAGCAGCGGGTGGCCGACGTCCAGGTACCAGTCGTCCGGGCTGGCCTCCGGCTGTTTCGCCAGCTCGCGGATGTCGCGGATCTCGCCCCAGGCCTCGCGACAGGGGTTGAGGGCGAACACCACCACTTGCGTGTGCCGCGCCAAACCGTCGAGCACGCGCAGGTGGTGTGGTGCCAAGGCGCTGATACCGAACAGCAGCAGGCGCTCGGGCAGCCCGGCGATGGGCTCATCGGCGTACAGGCGACGCAGCAGCTCCTCGAGCAGGCGGGCGCGGTGCGGGTGTCCATCGCGGGTCAGCTCGCGCCACAGCAGGGCCTGCCAGGCTTCGTCCGGGCCGAGGCCGAGCAACTCGTTGCGCTCCCAGGCGGCCAGCCAGTCGTCGCGGTACAGCAGGTACTGGTCGAACACGTCGGCGATCTTGCCGGCCAGCGACAGCCGCCGGCGCTCGTCGCCGCCCTCCAGGTAGTGCGCCAGGCGCGGCGCCTCGGCCAGCCGGGCCGGCTCGCACAGCCAGTCGTAGAGCCGCCAGGTCAAGGTGGCGGGGGAGAATGCCGACTGCTCCGGCAACTGGCCGAGCACCTGGCGCGACAGCTCCCAGACGAACTTGGCCGGCAGCTGCACGTCCAACTGCATGGCGATGCCCTGCTTGCGCGCCAATTCCAGGGTCAGCCAGCGGCCGATGCCCTGGCTCGGCACCACCACCTGGGCGGCGGCGAACGGCTCGCGCAACGGTTGCGCGAGCAGGGTGGTGGCCAGTTCGCCGAGGGTTTCCAGGTCGGGGGCATGGTAGAGGCTGAGCATCGGGCAGGGTCGCTTCCGTTCAATCGGGCTAGGTTACCAGTTCGCCCAGCGTGCCGGGGTCGGCCGACAGCTTGTGTCGCCGACCGACCACCCGCGATCTGCGACCAATGGCCAAGTGTCGCCTGCGGCTGACTCTGCAACCCTGAAGCCGGATTCACAACCGAGGTATTGCCCATGACTCCCTGCCTGGCCTTCGATGTCTACGGCACCCTGATCGACCCCAGCGACGTCACCCGCCAGTTGCGCACATGGCTCGGCGAGCAGGCCGAGGACTTCTACCAGCGCTGGCGCGACAAGCAGCTGGAATACAGCTTTCGCCGCGGCCTGATGGGCGCCTACGTGGACTTCTCCCAGTGCACCCGCGAGGCCCTGGCCTTCACCTGCGCCAGCAGCCAGGCGCCGCTCGACGCCCAGGCGCAACAGCAGCTGCTGGACGCCTGGTCGAGCCTGCCGGCCTTCGCCGACAGCGCTGCCGGCTTGCGGCAGCTGCAGCAGCAGGGCGCGCGCCTGTACGCCTTCTCCAACGGCAGCCACCAGGCGGTCAGCGCCCTGCTGCAGCAGGCCGGCCTGGCCGGGTATTTTCAGGATGTCGTCAGCGTCGAGGAGGTGCGCAGTTTCAAGCCGGACCCGGCGGTGTACCAGCACCTGCTGAGCCGCACCGGCAGCGCGGCCGAGGCCACCTGGCTGGTCTCCAGCAACCCCTTCGACGTGCTCGGCGCCGGCCATGCCGGGCTGCGCACGGCCTGGGTCCGGCGCAGCGCCAAGGCGCGGTTCGACCCCTGGGGCACAGAGCCCGATCTGCAGGTCGCCAGCCTGGAGGAATTGGCCGCGCGCCTGGCCGACTGAACATGCCGAACGGCGACCCGCGGCTGGCGCCGCGGCCATTCGCCGTCTACAGCTTAAGAAGGGGCCGGTAGAAAACCATCAAGGCCATATCAATCACCTGCCCGGCGTGTCCGCCACCGGTTCGAGGCCTTTGCCCAGGTGCGCCACATCCGGTTGTTGCCCGTATTTGGGCGACCCAAGACAGGGAGATGCACGATGCTGACCCTGCTCAATCTGTTATCGGCCGTCGCCCTGCTGATCTGGGGCACCCATATCGTCCGCACCGGCATCCTGCGGGTGTACGGCTCGAACCTGCGCAAGGTACTCAGCCACAACGTCAGCCGGCTGCCGATGGCCTTCGCCGCCGGGATCGGCGTGACCGCCCTGGTGCAGAGCAGCAATGCCACGGCCCTGCTGGTCACCTCCTTCGTCGGCCAGGGCCTGATGGCGCTGCCGCCGGCCCTGGGCATCATGCTCGGCGCCGACGTCGGCACGGCGCTGATGGCGCGGGTGCTGACCCTCGACCTAGGCTGGCTGTCGCCGCTGCTGATCACCCTCGGGGTGATCTTCTTCCTCTCGCGCCGGCAGACCCGCGCCGGCCAGCTCGGCCGTGTGAGCATCGGTCTGGGCCTGATCCTGCTGGCCCTGGAGCTGATCGTCAGCGCCGCCACGCCGATCACCCAGGCCCAGGGCATCAAGGTGCTGTTCGCTTCGCTGACCGGCGACCTGCTGCTCGACGCCCTGGTCGGCGCGCTGTTCGCCCTGATCTCCTACTCCAGCCTGGCGGCCGTGCTGCTCACCGCGACCCTGGCCGGCGCGGGCCTGATCAGCCTGCCGGTGGCCATCGGCCTGGTGATCGGCGCCAACATCGGCAGCGGCCTGCTGGCCTTCCTCACCGCCAGCCTGCAGACCCCGGCCGGCCGGCGAGTGGCCCTGGGCAGCCTGCTGTACAAGCTGATCGGCCTGCTGCTGGTGATCCCCATCCTCGGCACCCTGGTCGACTGGCTGGACAGCCTGGAGTGGAGGCCGGCGGAGCTGGTGATCGGCTTCCACCTGTTCTACAACAGCCTGCGCTGCGTGCTGATGCTGCCCAGCGTCGGGCCCATGGCGCGCTTCTGCAACTGGCTGCTGCCGGACCGCCCCGAGGACTCCGGCGTGGCCAGCCCGCGCCACCTCGACCGCACCGCCCTGGCGACGCCGAGCCTGGCCCTGGCCAACGCGGTGCGCGAGACCCTGCGCATCGGCGACCTGATCGAGACCATGCTGCGCCATCTGCTGGAAGTGCTGCGCAGCAACCAGCCGGCCCTGAGCAAGGAGCTCAGACGCCTGGACGACGATGTCGACGCGCTGTACAGCGCGGTCAAGCTGTACTTGGCCCAGGTGTCCCGCGACGGACTCGGCGAGCGCGACAGCCGGCGCTGGGCGGAGATCATCGAACTGGCGGTGAACCTGGAGCAGGCCGGCGACATTATCGAGCGCATGCTCGGCAAGGTGCAGAACCAGAAGACCGCCCAGCGCCACTCGTTCTCCGAGAGTGGCCTGGAGGAGCTGGCGACTCTGCACGCGCAGCTGATGGCCAACCTGCGCCTGGGCCTGAGTGTGTTCCTTTCCGGCGATGCCGAAAGCGCTCGCCAGTTGCTGCGCGAGAAGCGCCGCTTCCGCGCCCAGGAGCGGCGCCTGGCCCACGCCCACGTCGGCCGCCTGCACCGCCAGGTGGTGCAGAGCATCGAGACCAGCGCCCTGCACCTGGAACTGATCGGCGACATGAAACGCCTCAATTCACTGTTCTGCAGCAGTGCCTACGTGGTGCTGGAGGCCGGCGAAACCGGCGCGCTGAAAGCCGAGGAGCCCGTCGGCGAATAGCCGGCGCGCGGACCGAAGGTGTAACAAGGGCCGCTGCGTGCCCTCGAATATCAGGACGGGTCGAGTCCAGCCGTACCGCCCGCCCTCTGCGGCAGTGTCCTGCCCAGGAGGACCCGATGGACAACGAGCAAGAGCTGATCCGCGGCATGCAACGGGGCGACCCGCAAGCCTTCGAGGCCGCCATCCAGGCCCATCACCATTTTCTCGTGCTGATGGCCACGCCGCTGGCGGGTCCCGAGCTGGCCAAGGATGTGGCGCAGGAGACCTGGATCAAGGCCTTCGCCGCCATCGAACAATTCCAGGGCCGCTCCAAGCTGCGCACCTGGCTGGCGCGCATCGCCCTCAACGAGGCCCGGGCGATGCTGCGCAAATACAAGCGCGAGGTGACCTGGGACGCCTGGGGTGCCGACGGCGGCTCACCCATCGAGGGCCGCTTCAACCGCGATGGCAGCTGGACCCGGCCGCCGATCCGCTGGCACCACGACTCGCCGGAGGCCCTGCTGACCGAGGAAGAACTCTACCAGTGCATCCGCGAGCACCTGCACAAGCTGCCCCACGACCAACAATCGGTGGTGCTGCTGCGTGAGGTCGCCGGCCTGGACTTCAGCGAAATCGCCCAGTCGCTGAAGCTGGCCGAAGGCAACGTGCGCGTGCTGCTGCACCGCGGACGCCAGCGCCTGCACGCCATGCTGGAGCACTTCGAGGAGGTAGGCACATGCTGAGCTGCCAGGAAATGTCGGAACTGGGGTCGGACATCATCGACCGCCGCCTGGGCTGGCGAACGCGCCTGGCGGTGCTGATGCACACGCGCAAGTGCGATCGCTGCCAGCTGTATCTCGATCAGCTGCGGCTGACCTCGGAAACCTTGCGCCGACTGCCGCTGGACGACGAACGGGTGGACAGCGCGGCGATACTCGCCGCCAGCCGCAAGAACGCCGAGCCGGGCGCCTGAACCGGCGCCCCCTTGCGGGGCGCCGGGTTGGCACTCAGACGCCGCCGGCGCCAGGCGCAGAAGGCTGCCGCCGCCGGCGTTGCAGCCAGATCACCAGGCCGAACAGGGCGAAGCCCGGCAGCCACATCAGCTCCTTGGCCCAGCGCTCGGTCGGCGCCCGCACCACCAGGATCTGCTGGTCGAACTCCAGCCCCGCCTCGGCCGCCGGGCTGCCGAAGGCGACGCTGTCGATCAGCACCTTGTCGCCGTCCTCGTAGGTCAGCAGGCCCAATGCCTGCAGGCGCTCGGCGCCGCTGGCGCCGTCCGGCACCGCCAGCAGCAGGGCGAACTCGCGCGCATCGCCGACCGCATCCTCACCGCGAATGCGCAGGCGCAGCTGGCTGCCGGCCTCGACATCGCCCAGCGCCTGCTCCAGCTGCGCCGGCGGAATGTCGCGGTAGGGGTCGTGCAGCAGGTCCATCCAGAAACCCGGGCGGAACAGGGTGAAGGCCACCAGGAGGAGGAGCAGGCCCTCGTACCAGCGGCTGCGCACCAGGAAGAAGCCCTGGGTACCGGCGGCGAAGATCAGCATGGCGCAGGTGGCAACCAGGAAGATCAACAGGCCGTGCCAGAAGTCCACGTCGATCAGCAGCAGGTCGGTGTTGAAGATGAACAGGAACGGCAGCGCCGCGGTGCGCAGGCTGTAGTAGAAGGCGGTGATGCCGGTCTTGATCGGATCGCCCTTGGACACCGCGGCGGCGGCGAACGAGGCCAGGCCCACCGGCGGGGTGACGTCGGCCATGATGCCGAAGTAGAAGACGAACAGGTGCACCGCGATCAGCGGCACGATCAGGCCGTTCTGCTGGCCCAGGGTGACCACCACCGGCGCCAACAGGCTGGACACCACGATGTAGTTGGCGGTGGTCGGCAGGCCCATGCCCAGCACCAGGCTGAACACCGCGGTGAGCATCAGCATCAGCAGCAGGTTGCCCATAGACAGCAGCTCGACCAGGTCGGCCAGCACCAGGCCGACCCCGGTCTGCGACACCGCGCCGACGATAATCCCCGCCGCCGCGGTGGCGATGCCGATGCCGATCATGTTGCGTGCGCCGGCCAGCAGCCCTTCGCGCAGGTCGACCAGACCATCGATGAAGGTGCCGTGCTCGTGCAGGCCATCGGTGCGCATCCAGCTCAGCAGCGGGCGCTGGGTCAGCAGGATGATCACCAGCATGACGCTGCCCCAGAAGGCCGACAGGCCGGGCGACAGGCGCTCGATCATCAGGCACCAGACCAGCACCACCACCGGCAGCACGAAATGCAGGCCGGAAAGCAGCACCGCGCGGGTCTGCGGCAGGGCGTCGAGGGGCGCGTCCGGGTCTTCCGGCTCCAGCGGGGCGACGCTGGCGGCGACCTTCAGCAGGCCCAGGTAGACCAGCGCCAGTAGCGCGCCGATGCCCTCCAGGGCGTAGTCGCCGAGCGCCGGCTTGAGCCAGCCGAGGCCGTAGTACACCGCCAGGGACAGGCCGCTGATCAGCGCCGCGCCGAAGGCGAAGCCGGTCAGGCGACGCAGCCAGGGCTTGGGCTGGTGGCCGCCGATCGGCTGCAGGCCGAGCTTGAGCGACTCCAGGTGGACGATGTAGAGCAGGGCGATATAAGAGATCGCCGCCGGCAGGAAGGCGTGCTTGATGATGTCGACATAGGGCATGCCGATGTACTCGACCATCAGGAAGGCCGCGGCGCCCATCACCGGCGGCATGATCTGGCCGTTGACCGAGGACGCCACCTCGACCGCGCCGGCCTTCTCGGCGGAGAAGCCGGTGCGCTTCATCATCGGGATGGTGAAGGTGCCGGTGGTGACCACGTTGGCGATCGACGAGCCGGAGATCATCCCGGTCAGCCCGGAGGCGACCACCGCCGCCTTGGCCGGGCCGCCGCGCAGGTGGCCGAGCAGGCTGAAGGCCAGCTGGATGAAGTAGTGGCCGGCGCCGGCCCGCTCGAGCAGGGCACCGAACAGCACGAAGAGGAAGACGAAGCTGGTGGACACGCCGAGGGCGATGCCGAACACCCCCTCGGTGGTGATCCACTGGTGGTTGGCCAGGGCGGTGAAGCTCACCCCGCGATGGGCCAGCAGGCCGGGCATATAGGGACCGGCCAGGCTGTAGATCAGGAAGATCAGGGCGATGATCGCCAGCGGCGGGCCGAGGGCACGGCGGGTCGCCTCGAGCAGCAGCGGAATGCCGATGCAGGCGGTGACCAGGTCGGCGGTGGTCAGGCTGCCAGGGCGCTGGGCCAGGTCCTGGTAGAAGATGAACAGGTAGGCGGCGCTGGCCGCGGCGACCAGGCCGAGGGCGATATCCACCAGCGGTACGCGCTCACGGGGCGAACGCTTGAACGCCGGGAAGGCGAGAAACGCCAGCAGCAGGGCGAAGGCCAGGTGAATGGCCCGGGTCTCGGTGTTGTTGAGCACGCCGAAGTTGAAGATGAACGGCAGCGGCGAAGCGATCCACAGCTGGAACAGCGACCAGAGCAGCGCCAGGCCGGCGATCACCCGGGCCATGGCGCCCTCTGGGGTGCGCGCACCGACGTCCTGGGCGATCAGTTCTTCGGTGGACAGTTGCTTGTCATGCATGGGTGCAACCTGCATTCGGGAGGTGAAAAGAACGGCAAAACCCGCGGCCTGGCGGCGCGCGGGCTTGGTTCAAGCTTAGTCAAGATTGCCGCCCGGACGCTGCCGGGCGCGAGCGGGCGAGCGCTGCCGTTACAGCCAGCCGCGTTCCTTGTAGTAGCGCACGGCGCCTTCGTGCAGCGGCGCGGTGAGGCCGACCGTGATCATGTCCTCGGCCTTGAGATCGGCGAAGGCAGGGTGCAGGCGCTTGAAGCGGTCGAGGTTGTCGAACACCGCCTTGACCAGCTGGTAGACCACTTCCGGGTCGGCCTTGGCGGTGGTCGAGAGGACCGCCTTGCCGCCGATCGACGGGGTCGCGGCGTCATTGCCCTTGTACAGCCCGCCGGGGATCTCGGCCTTGGTGTAGTAGCTCTTCTCGGCCAGCAGCTTGTCGATGTCCGCGCCGGTCACCGGTACCAGCACGGCATCGGTGGTGGTGGTGGCTTCCTGGATCGCGCCGTTGGGATGACCGACGAAGTAGGTCATGGCATCGATGTTGTTATCGCCCAGGGCGGAGGCCTGCTCGGCCGGCTTGAGCTCTGCGGACAGGGCGAATACCGACTTGTCCCAGCCCTTCACGCGCATGATCTCTTCCAGGGTGTCGCGCTGCCCGGAGCCCGGGTTGCCGACGTTGACGCGCTTGCCCTTGAGGTCGTCGAGGCCGGCGATGTTGGCGTCGCGGCGGGCGAGGATGGTGAACACCTCGCTCTGCAGGGAGAACAGCGCACGAATGTCGTCCATCGCGCCCTCGGCCTCGAACGGGGCCAGCCCCTTGAGCGCCTTGTACTGGTGGTCCGACTGCATGACCCCGAGGTTGAATTCGCCGCTGCGCAGGCCATTGACGTTGGCCACGCCGCCGCCGCTGGCCGGGGCGTTGCACTTGATCCCGTGTTCAGTCGCGCCGCGGTTGACGAAGCGGCAGATCGACTGGCCTGCCACGTAATACACGCCGGTCTGACCGCCGGTGCCGATGGTGACGAACTTCTCCTCGGCCTGCGCCGCGCCGCCGAGGGTGATACCCGCGAGAGCAGCCGACAGGACCCATGCGAGGGGTTTGCCTTTCATGGGAATTCTCCTTTTTCTTGATTTCTGGGCCGGGCGCGCCTTCTGGGCGGCACCCGGAACCCAACAAGTCTAACCGCTCGGACAGAATTTGCACGGCCGCGGAGCGTCTAGCACGGCACCGGGCCATGCCCGGCAGTGCTCGCCGTCCGCCGCGAGGCGGGGCCGTCCCCCCGGACAATCAGCCCTGCGCCGCGATGCCCCGGGCCTGGAGAAACGCCACGAACGCCTGGCGACTGGTGTAACGCGGCGTATAGCCGAAGGCCTCCTTCAGTCGCCGATTGGCCAGCAGCGGTCGATAGCGCAGGAAATCCAGTTGCTCGACGCCATGGCGGCTCAGTCCCAGAGGCCTGGACAGGCGCCAGGCCATGCGCAACACCGCGGCCGGCAACGCCCGGTAGGGCTTGCCCAGCAGGGCGGCGATCTCGCGCAGCGACAGGGCGCCATCGCCGGCCAGGTTGTAGATGCCCTCGCACCCTTGCTCCAGACCCTGGCGAATGACGTTCACCACATCCTGATCCCAGATGAAGCCGAATCGACTGTCGTGCCCCTTCACCCCCAGCACCGTGCGCGTGCTGATCAGCTCGCCGACCCGGCTGTCGATGCGTTTGCCGAGGATGCTGCTGGGACGCAGGACCAACTGCCTGAGGCGCGGATGACGCGCCCGGGCGGTGGCCAGCAACAGCTCGATCTCGCGCTTGTGGCGGGCATGGGCGAACGCGCCATCGCCGCGCAGCGGCTGGTCCTCGTCGAGCCATTCGGCGCTCTGCGGACAGAAGCCATAGGCGGCACCGGAGCTGGTGACGGTCAGGTGCTCGACACCATAGGCCAGGGCCGCCTCCAGCAGCGCCTGGGTGCCGCCCACCTCGATGGCGTGCAGTTGCGCCTCGCTCATGGCCGCGGGTGGATTGACGACCGTGGCCAGGTGCAGGATGGCCTGCGGCCGGTAGTCGGCGACGCAGGCCCGCACCTGGGCGGGACGGCCGATATCCAGCCGCACCGGTTCGACATTGAGCTGCAGGCCCTGCAGGGTGACCGGGCGGATGTCGGCGGCGATCAGCATCCACTGCGGATGCTGGATGGCCAGATCGCTGAGCACCTGCTGGCCGATATAGCCCGCGGCGCCGGTGATCAGTACACGCATGCAACCTGCCCTCGCCCGAAAGTGATCTGCCGCACCCGCCGGATCGGCTCCGCGTGCTCACAGCATAGGTCAGGCCGTCGCCGTCCGGAGGTGGCGGATGCAGTATCCTTGGCCCGTCCGTCGCCCTTCGCCGTGAGCCTGCCCTTGCCACCGTCCATGCTCCACCGCGGCATCGCCAAGCTGCCGCGACTCATCGCCCTGATCCAGCGCCACCCGTGGCTGGTGGCGATCTTCGGTTTCGCCTCCGGCCTGGCCAGCTTCCTGCTGGTCGAGCGCCAGGCGCAGCTGGCCAGCGTGCTGGCCCTGGTGATGCTGGTCAGCTGGTTGTGGCTGACCCTGGAGAACCTGCTGCGCGCGAGCATCGCCCGTTGGTTCGGCCTCGAGCTGCCGCCGCCGCTGCTGCGCTACGCGACCCAGCTGATCCACCAGGAGAGCCTGTTCTTCGTCCTGCCGTTCTTCTTCATCACCACCACCTGGAACAGCGGTCAGGCGCTGTTCAGCGGCCTGCTCGCCGGCGCCGCGCTGGTGTCGATCATCGATCCGCTGTACTACCGCTGGCTAGCGCCGCGGCGCTGGCTGTTCCTGGCGTTCCACACCCTGACGCTGTTCGTCGTGCTGCTCACGGCGCTGCCGATCATCCTCAAGCTGACCACGGCGCAGAGCTACCAGCTGGCCCTGGCGGTGGCGGTGCTGCTGTCGTTCCCCAGCCTGTACGGCAGCATCAACGTGGCGCGCTGGTGGCGCGGCCTGCTGCTGCTCGGCCTGACCCTGGCACTCGGCGCCGGCGGCTGGCTGGCGCGCTTCTGGGTGCCGCCGGCGACCCTGTGGCTGACCGAGGTGGCGCTGTCCAGCGAGTTCGACGGCTACCGGCGCGCGCCGGGCAAGCGGGTCAAGCAGCTCGACCTCGAGCAGCTGCGCCGCCAGGGCCTCTACGCCTACGCCGCGATCAGCGCGCCGCGCGGCCTGGACGAGCGCATCTACCATGTCTGGCTGCACGAGGGTAAGGAGATCGAGCGCATCGCCCTGACCATCCACGGCGGGCGCAAGCAGGGCTATCGTGCCTGGACCCGCAAGCAGAACTTCCCCGGCGACGCCCTCGGTCGCTGGCAGGTCCAGGTCGTCACCGAGGCCGGGCAGATGATCGGCGTGCTGCGCTTCCAGGTCCTGGCGCCTAAGGCTGCCGCGCCGTCAGCCGCGCCCGTCGCGCCGACGGACGCGGCCCTGGAGGTCGATGAGCTGGCGCTGCCGGTTCAGCCGAAGAACCAGTAGCACACCGCGACGGCGGCGATGATCCCGCTGAGGTCGGCCAGCAGCGCGCAGCCCACCGCATGGCGCGCGCGCTGGATGCCCACCGCGCCGAAGTACACCGCCAGCACGTAGAAGGTGGTCTCGGTACTGCCCTGCACCGTGGCGGCCACCAGGGCCGGGAAGCTGTCCACGCCGAAGTTCTGCATGGTCTCGATGAGCATGGCCCGCGCCCCGCTGCCCGAGAAGGGCTTCATCAGCGCAGTGGGCAGGGCGTCGATGAAGCGGGTGTCCCAGCCGAGCGCCTGGACCAGCGCGCGCACCCCGTCGAGGCCCATGTCCAGGGCGCCGGAAGCCCGCAGCACGCCGATCGCGCAGAGCATCGCCACCAGATAGGGCAGCAGGCTCTTGGCCACGTCGAAGCCTTCCTTGGCGCCCTCGATGAAGTTCTCGTACACCGGCACCCGGCGCAGCGCCCCCACCAGCAGGAACAACAGGATCAGGCCGAACAGGGTCAGGTTGCCGAGCAGCGAGGACAACGCCGCGAGCGCCGTGGCGCTCATCCCGCCGAGCAGGGCCATGAAGCCGCCGAGCAGCAGCGCCCCGGGAATTAGGTAGGCCAGCACCACCGGGTCCCACAGGCGCAGGCGCTGCACCAGGGCCACGGCCAGCAGGCCGGCCAGGGTCGAGGCGCTGGTGGCCAGGAGGATCGGCAGGAACACCAGGGTCGGGTCGTCGGCGCCCTGCTGCACCCGGTACATGAAGATGCTCACCGGCAGCAGGGTCAGCGACGAGGTGTTGAGCACCAGGAAGAGGATCTGCGCATTGCTCGCCACGGTCTGGCTCGGATTCAGCTCCTGCAACGCGCGCATGGCCTTGAGGCCGATCGGCGTGGCGGCGTTGTCCAGGCCCAGGCCGTTGGCGGCGAAATTGAGGGTGATGAAGCCCAGCGCCGGATGGCCCCGCGGCACCTCGGGCATCAGCCGCGCGAACAGCGGACCGAGGGCGCGCCCGAGCAGATCGACCAGGCCGGCCTTCTCGGCGATGCGCAGGAAGCCGAGCCAGAGGGTCAGGGTGCCGAACAGCACCACCATCACCTCCACCGACAGCTTGGCCATGGCGAACAGGCTCTCGACCATGGCGGCGAACACCGCCGGGTCGTCACCGAGCAGCCAACGCGACAGGCCGGCCACCGCCGCCACCAGGAAAAAACTCAGCCACAGGCCATTGAGCATGATTCATCCCCCCAAACGATGCGGCGGATAATAGCGTGCCTGAGGGCTGCAGGAACGGGGACTGTACGTGGAGGGTGCTGGCGCGCACGAATGGCGCGCCATGGCGGGCAGGCAGGAGCCGGGCAGCGCCCGGCTGCGCGGGCTCAGCCGCGCGGACGGCGGCCGATGATGAAGGAGACGACGAACATCACCAGGAACACCACGAAGAGGATCTTGGCGATGCCGGTGGCGGCCCCGGCGATACCCCCGAAGCCCAGTACCGCGGCGACGATGGCGATGATCAGGAAGGTTATGGCCCAGCTAAGCATGGCGGTTCTCCTCTTGGCTTGTTGCTACTTCAGGGCGGGCCGGCGGTGCGCCATGGGCGGCGCCGCCGACGCCGGACTAGAACACCCAGCTGCGCTGGCGCGGCATTTCGCGCGGCTCGGGCAAGCGCCTGATGCGGTCCACCTCGGGCGCCTGGCGCACCGGCAACAGCGCGGCGCTCGGCTGTGGCCGCGACTGCCACTGTGGCCGGGTATCCAGGCTCTGTTCGCCGACCAGCAGCAGGATCAGTGCGGCGCCGGCCAGCAGGCCCTTGCCGATCAGGGCAACGGATAGGTTTCGGCTCGTCATCTTCAAGCTCCTTGTCGTCGGCGGGGGCTCGTTGCAGAGCAATCGTTGCAGCCGGCATGCCAGCCGCCTATAAAATAAAAGACAAACAAATTCAGATACTTATAAAAAATAGGGATCGGCGGAATCGGGCATCTTGCAGGATTGGCCGATGACCATCGGGCGTTTTGCACGATGGCCGGGCCGGCCGGGACCTCCCTGTCCCGGCCTGCGTCTCACTGCATCTCGTGCTTGAGGCCGCGCATGCGGTCGTGACAGGCGCGCACCTTGGGCATTTCCACCGCGATCAGCGCCTGCACATCCGTCTCGGCACATTCCAGGGCGTCCTCGAAGGCGTGCAGGATGCGATCCTCGGCCTCTTCCAACTGGGCCACGTAGGTCGCCTCCTCGTCGCTGGACAGGGTCGCCCGCGAGTCGGCATAGACCTGGCGCAGCTTGCCCAGCAGGGTGCCGCCGGTGGCCGGCGCCTCTTCATTGGCCGCGACCTTCACCGCCAGCGCCTCGATCATCTGCTGCTTGCTGCGCGACATGTCGCGGAACAGTGCCTGCAGGCGCACATCCTTGACCTCGTCGAGGGCGTGCTCGTAGAAACGCTGGCCGTCGCGGGTGATCTCGATCAGCTCGTTGAGTTGCGCGGTCTTGTTGCTCATGCTGTTTCTCCTGAGTGCTTGGGCGCCGCGCCAGGCGGCGCCGGTTTGCAGTCGCCGGCCGAGGGACGGCCGGCGCGAGTGATGGCGCGTGCCTGGTCAGCTGTCGACGCGCAGGGCGTCGGCGTCCACCCCGCGCACGCCGCGGATGTTGCTCGCGGTCTCGATGGCCAGCTGCTTCTCGGCATCGCTGAGCACCGTGCCGCTGAGGCTGACCAGGCCGTTGTCGGTGGCCACCGAGATGTTCAGGCCGTCCAGATTGCGGCTGTAGAGGAAGCTGGACTTCACCTTGCTGGTGATCCAGGTATCGCTGATCGCCGCACCGGCGTCCTCCACCGCATCCTCGACCTGGGCCGCACTGCTGTCGGCCCGGCTGACGCTGAGGTGGTTGAACACCTCGCGCACGCCCTCGGTGTTGCCGGCCAGGGCCCCGGCCAGCTCCTTGGCCGCCGGCGTCTGGGCGTTACCGCGCAGGGTCACGGCACCGTTCTCGGCGCTGACCTGGATGTCCAGACCCTCGGTGTTGCTGTTCCACAGCAGGCGCGACTTGACCGTGGCCGCCAGGGTGGCGTCGTCAAAGCGCTGGGCCAGGCTCGGCTTGCTGGCGTCCTTGGGCTCGACATCCGGGTCGACCCGCAGCTGGTTGTCGACCTCGCTGACGCCCTCGATACCCAGGGCCAGCTGCGTGGCCAGGTCGCGTTCGACCTCGCTTTCCACGGTGCCGGTGAGGGTGGCGCGCCCGTTCTCCACCTCGACCTCCAGGCTGAACGGATTGAGGTGACGGTTCAGTGCGTAGGCCGTCCAAATCGAGCCTTCCTGCCGTGCCTCGCTGAGCTGGCGAGTCATGTCACCGTCGCCGGCCTGGGCGAGCAGTGGCGTCAGGCCGAGCAGGCCGGCGGTGGCAGTGGCCAGGGCCAGGGATTTCAACTGATGCATGGCGGTTCCTCCATTTTGCTATCCATGTTCGGGCCGCTTGTGGCAGCCGCTACGGATAACATCGCAAGCCCTGTGCCAGCCTTGAACGAACACCAAAACCTATATTTATCAATACGTTAGTAAGCCATCCCTTGCTCCATCGACATGCAGATTGCAAGATTCCCCCTCGTGCACCGTGCAACTTGCAAGACGATCCCTGGACTAATCTGTTCACCCAGCCATCGGAGCAGGCACATGCAAGCAGCAGAACGACAGAACGGACGCATCCTCCTGGTCGACGACGAAGCGGCGATCCTGCGCACCTTCCGCTACTGCCTGGAGGACCAGGGCTACCAGGTGGCCACGGCCAGCAGCGCGGCCCAGGCCGAGGCCCTGCTGCAGCGCCAGGTCTTCGACCTGTGCTTCCTCGACCTGCGCCTGGGCGACGACAACGGCCTGGACCTGCTCGCCCAGATGCGCAACCAGGCGCCCTGGACCCGCGTGGTCATCGTCACCGCCCACTCGGCAGTGGATAGCGCGGTGGACGCCATGCAGGCCGGCGCCTGCGATTACCTGGTCAAGCCGTGCAGCCCCGAACAGCTGCGCCTGGCGGCGGCCAAGCAACTGGAGGTGCGCCAGCTGGCGGCGCGCCTGGAGGCGCTGGAGGGCGAGGTGCGCAAGACGCGCAACGAGCTCGACTCCAACAGCCCGGCGATGATGGCGGTGCTGGAGACCGCCCGCCAGGTCGCCGACACCGACGCCAACATTCTCATCCTCGGCGAATCCGGCACCGGCAAGGGCGAGCTGGCGCGCGCCATCCACGCCTGGAGCCCACGGGCGAAGAAGGCCTGCGTGACCATCAACTGCCCCTCCCTGACCGCCGAGCTGATGGAAAGCGAGCTGTTCGGCCACAGCCGCGGCGCCTTCACCGGCGCCAGCGAGAGCACCCAGGGGCGGGTCAGCCAGGCCGACGGCGGCAGCCTGTTCCTCGACGAGATCGGCGACTTCCCCCTGACCCTGCAGCCCAAGCTGCTGCGCTTCATCCAGGACAAGGAATACGAACGGGTCGGCGACCCGGTGACCCGCCAGGCCGACGTGCGCATCCTCGCGGCGACCAACCGCGACCTGGCGACCATGGTCGCGCAGGGCCAGTTCCGCGAGGACCTGCTCTATCGGCTCAACGTCATCAGCCTGACCCTGCCGCCGCTGCGCGAACGCCGCGAGGACATCCTCGACCTGGCCGAGCGTTTCCTCGCCCGCTTCGTCAAGGAGTACGCCCGCCCCGCACGCGGCTTTGCCGAGGAGGCCCGCGCCGCGCTGCTGGACTACGCCTGGCCGGGCAATATCCGCGAGCTGCGCAACGTCGTCGAGCGGGCCAGCATCATCTGCCCCGAGGAGCGGGTCGGCCTCGCCCACCTCGGCCTCGGCGAGCAACCGCCGAGCAGCGCGCCGCGGGTCGGCGCCGAGTTGAGCCTGGACGAACTGGAGAAGGCCCATATCGCCGCGGTGCTGGCGGACAGCGCGACCCTGGAGCAGGCCGCCAGGACCCTCGGCATCGACGCCTCGACCCTGTACCGCAAGCGCAAGCAGCTGGGCCTGTGAAGCTGCGCGGCCAGCTGTTCCTCGGCAGCAGCGCGCTGATCACCCTGGCCCTGCTCGGCCTGCTGCTGGGCATGTTCGGCGTGTGGCAGTTGACCAAGGCGCAGAGCCAGGCCATGACCCGCAACCTGGCGATCATCGAGGCCTCCCTCGGCCTGCGCCAGGAGATGGGCACCCAGGTGATCCTGATGCTCAGCGACACCCTCGACCGCGCGGCCCTGGAGGCCTCCAACCGGCGCTTCCAGGGCTGGCTCGACGAGGCCCGGGAGGGCGCGGTGAGCGCCAGCGACCGCCAGGCGCTGGATGCGATCGCCAGCGCCTACGCGCTGTTCGAGCGGTTGCTGGACCAGCCGCTGGCGGTGCGCCGCGGACTGCTCAACGACGACACCTTCGTCCAGGCCCTGCAGACCCTGCGCGATCGTATCAACGCGGTGCAGCAGCGCTACGTGGCGGCGGTGGACAGCGCCCAGCAGGACGCCCGGCGCCACGCCTGGCTGGTCACCGTGCTGCTCGGCCTGGTGGGGCTGGCGGTGCTGCTGCTCGGCTTCATCAGCGCCCACAGCTTTGCCCAGCGCTTCGGTGAACCGATCGAGGCCCTGGCGCGCGCCTCGGACCAGATCGGCCAGGGCGACTTCCAGGTCACCCTGCCGCTGTCGCCGATTGCCGAGCTGAGCGCCCTGAGTCGGCGCTTCGGCCTCATGGCCGAGACCCTGCGCCAGGTGCGCAACAGCAATGTCGAGGCGCTGCTGGCCGAGCAGCGGCGCCTGCAGGCGGTGCTCGACAGCATCAGCGACGGCCTGCTGATCGTCGACCGGCGCGGCCGCCTGGAACACTTCAACCCGGTCGCCCGGCGCCAGCTCGGCTGGCAGCAGGAGCAGCTCGGCCAGCCCCTCGGGCGGGCGCTGCAACACCCCGAACTGGATGAGCAGGTGCACCGGGTGCTGCAGGGCGAAACCCTGCGGCAGGCACCTGCCGACCTGGCGATCGAAGCCGGCGGCGAATCGCGCCTGCTGAGTTACAACCTGACCCCGGTGAGCCACGACCAGGGCCACCTGCTCGGCGCGGTGATGGTGCTGCACGATGTCACCGAGCAGCGCGCCTTCGAGCGGGTGCGCAGCGAGTTCGTGCTGCGCGCCTCCCACGAACTGCGCACCCCGGTGACCGGCATGCACATGGCATTCGGGCTGCTGCAGGAGCGCCTGCAGTTCCCCGCCGACTCGCGCGAAGCCGACCTGCTGCAGACCCTCGACGAGGAAATGCAGCGCCTGCTGCGCCTGATCGACGACCTGTTGAACTTCTCCCGCTACCAGAACGGCCTGCAGAAGCTCGAGCGCGCGCCCTGCGACCCGGGTGAGCTGCTCGGCCAGGCCCGTCAGCGTTTCGCCGAGCGGGCGCAACAGCGCGGCATCACGCTGACCCTGGAAGTGCCGCAGGGGCTGCCGCGCGTGCCGCTCGATCGCCTGCAGATCGAACGGGTGCTGGACAACCTGATCGGCAACGCCCTGCGCCATGGCCACAGCGGCGGCTGCATCCGCCTGCAGGCGCAACGCCGCGGCGAACGGCTGGAGCTGAGCGTCGAGGATGACGGCGAGGGCATTGCCTACGGCCAGCAGGCGCGCATCTTCGAGCCCTTCGTCCAGGTCGGCGGCAAGGCCGGCGGTGCCGGCCTCGGGTTGGCGCTGTGCAAGGAGATCGTGCAGCTGCACGGCGGGCGCATCGGCGTGCAGTCGCAACCGGGGCAGGGCGCGCGCTTCTACCTGGAGCTGCCGGTCTAGGCGCCGCGGCTCAGGCCTGCTCGTTGAGCAGCAGCAGCAACGCCGCCGTCTCGGCATCCGGCTCGCCGTCGTAGCGCTGCGGCCGGTATTTCATCTGGAAGGCCGCCAGCACGTTGCGGGTGGCCTTATCCAGCTCGCCGTGAGCGGGCACCTCGTAGCCCTGGCGCGCCAGCTGCGCCTGGAACCAGGCCACGCTCGGCAGGCTGTTGGCGAACAGCGCCCGCTGGCGCGCCAGCGCCTGGGCGTCCGGCCAGGGCAGCAGGCCGGCCTCGGCCAGGCGCTTCCACGGGAACAGCGGGCCCGGATCGACCTTGCGCTGCGGCGCCACGTCGCTGTGGCCGATGATGCTGCCGGGCGCCAGCTGGTGGCGCTGCACGATGTCCTTGAGCAGCGCGATCAGCGCATCGATCTGCTCCGGTGGATAGGCCTGCCAGGTGCGCCCGTCGGGGCCCTCGCTATAGCCCTGGTTGACCAGCTCGATGCCGATCGAGGTGCCATTGAGCCAGGTCCGCCCCTGCCATTGGCTCTGCCCGGCGTGCCAGGCGCGGCGGTCCTCGTCGACCAGCCGGTAGATGGTCGCCGGCGCATCGCCGATCAGGTAGTGGCTGCTCACCTCGCCCTCGGTCAGCAGGCGCAACGAGCGCGCCATGTCGGTCGAGGTGTAGTGCAGGATGACGTACTGCACCCGGCTGCTCTGGCCGAAGGCGCTGTACTGAGTATCGACGCGCGGGCCGTGGACGCAGCCGCCGAGCAGGGCCAGACAGAGGGCAAGACACAGCACTCTCATGGGCGGATGTGCAGCACGCTTTGCAGGTTGTCCAGCAGCATGTCGACGCTGAGCATGATCAGCAGCATGCCCATCAGCCGCTCCACCGCGGTCAGCCCGCGGGCGCCGAGAAAACGCTGCAGGAACGAGGCCTGCAGGAGGATGAAGGCGGTGGCCGCCCACGCCAGGACGACCGCCAGGTACAGCTCCCAGAGCGGCCCCTCGTGGGTGTTGCGCAGGGTCATCAGCACCGCCAGGGCCGAGGGCCCGGCCACCGCCGGCGTGGCCAGCGGTACCAGCATCGGCTCGCCGTCCGGCACGTCGCCGAGCAGGCCCTGGGGGCTGGGAAAGATCAGGCGCATGGCGATGACGAAGAGGATGATGCCGCCGGCGATCGCCGTCGCCTCGCGCGACAGGCCCAGGCCGCTGAGCACCTTGTCGCCGAAGGTGAGGAACAGCAGCAGCAGGGCCAGGGCGAACAGCAGCTCGCGGCCGGCCACCCACAGGCGGCGCTTGGGCGCGACGTTCTTCAGGGCGGCGATATAGATGGCGATATTGCCGAAGGGGTCGGTGACCAGAAAGATCAACGCGGCGATGCCGAAAATTTCCATGCTGCACTCCTTAACGCATCGCCACAGTTTAGTGACAAGCGCGGCGTCCGTCTGTCGGTAAAGCGTCCTTCAGCCGGCGGATCGGCCACGCCCGTCAGCCCGTGGCTGACAGGGCGGCAGCAGTGGGACAGAGTAGGGACGCCCCTGCAGTAGTTTCCCTTTGGGCTTTGTCAGGCTTGCGAGGACCCCGCTATGCACGCCCTGCTCTGGTTCAAACAGGATCTGCGACTCGACGACCACCCGGCCCTGCAGGCCGCCCTGAGCGCCGAACGCCTGCTGCCGCTGTTCGTCTTCGACCCGGCGCTGCTGCAGCCGGGCGAATACGGCATGCGCCGCCTCGGCGTGCACCGCACGCGCTTCCTCCTGGAGAGTCTCGCCGCGCTCAATGGCGCCTTGCGCCAGCGCGGCTCCCAGCTGCTGGTGCTGCCGGGCCGCGCCGAGCAGGTGATCCCCCGGCTGGTCAGCCGCCTGGGCCTGGACCGGGTGCTGACCCTGGAGGAGATCGCCCCGGACGAGCGCGCCCAGCTCGAGCGGGTGCAGCGTGGCCTCGGCGAAGTGCCGCTGCAACGACTGGAGGGTAACGGCCTGCTGCGCAGCGCCGAACTGCCCTGCGCGGTCGACCAGCTGCCGGCGGTGTACAGCCAGTTCCGTGAACTGCTCGAGCAGCGCCTGCAGGTGTTTCAGCCACAACCGGCGCCGAGCCGAATGCCGCCGCTGCCCGAAGGTGCCGAGGCGCTGTTGCAGCCGTTGCCCGGCCTGTCCCGGCTGGGCCTCGGCGAGCCGCTCAGCGTGCCGGCCAGCGCCTTTCCCTTCTCCGGTGGCGAAGCAGCCGGCCAGGCGCGGCTGCGTGACTACCTGTGGGACAGCCAGGCGGTGCGTCACTACCAGCAGACCCGCAACCAGCTGCTCGGCAGCGAGTACTCGTCGAAGTTCTCGCCGTGGCTGGCCAACGGCAGCCTGTCGCCCCGGCGTATCGTCGCCGAGCTGCGCCGCCATGAGGCCCAGGCCGGGCGCAACGACTCGACCTATGCGCTGTGGCTGGAGCTGCTGTGGCGCGAGTTCTTCCGCTGGACCCTGGTGCGCCACGGCGCCGCGCTGTTCCGCGCCGGCGGGGTGAAGGCCACCGAGCGCGCGCCGCGGCGGCTCGATCAGCGCTTCCAGCGCTGGTGCCAGGGGCGCACCGGCCTGCCGCTGGTGGACGCCAACATGCGCGAACTGGCGGCCACCGGCTTCATGTCCAACCGCGGCCGCCAGGTGGTCGCCAGTTATTTGATCAACGACCTGCAACAGGATTGGCGGCATGGCGCCGCCTGGTTCGAGGAGCACCTGCTCGACTACGACCCGGCCAGCAACTGGGGCAACTGGGCCTACCTCGCCGGGGTCGCCTGCGACCCGCAGCGCAGCCGGATGTTCAACGCCCTGCGCCAGGCCCGCGCCTATGACCGCGACGCCGCCTACGTCAGCCTCTGGCTGCCGGAGCTGCGCCACCTGCCCCCGCACCTGCGACACACGCCGTTCCTGCTGCCGCAGCGGCAACTGCAGGCACTGAACTATCCACGTCTGGAACAGATCCCGGAGACCTGGCGGCCCTACCTGCCGAAGGCCGCCTGACGCCGCAGGCGGCGTGCCTCAGCCGCGCTCGATGCGGTTGCGCCCGCCACGCTTGGCCCGGTACAGCGCCTGGTCGGCGCGCTCCAGGACCTGGTCGCTGCGCTCGCCCTCGGCGAATGCGCTGATGCCGGCCGACAGGGTGATGCCCACCCGCTCGCCGCGGAAGTGGAACGGGCAGCCCTGGATTCCCTCGCGCAGCGTCTCCAGCAGCTGCAGGCCGCCGTCGAGCGGGGTCGAGGGCAGCAGCAGGACGAACTCCTCGCCGCCGAAGCGGGCGATGAAGTCGATCTTGCGCAGGCGCTTGCGCAGCTCCTGGGCGATGATTTTCAGCACCTTGTCCCCGGCCAGGTGACCGTAGGCGTCGTTGATTCCCTTGAAGTGGTCGATGTCCACTATCGCCAGCAGCAGGTCGCCGCCGTAGCGCTGCCAGCGGGCCAGCTCCAGGTCCAGTCGCTCGCCCCAGGCGGCGCGGTTGGGCAGCCCGGTGAGCGGGTCAAGCAGGGCCTTCTGCCGCTGCTCTTCCAGGTGCTGGCGAAAGCCCTTGGCTTCCTCCTCCATGTGCGCCACCCGCTCGACCAGCGTCTGCAGCCGCCCGCCCACCTGCTGGTCGCGTTCATCGCGCTGGCGCTGGTACTGCTGCATGGTGTCGAGCAGGCCATTGAGGCGACTCTCCACCAGCTCCTTCAGGCTGCCCAGGTCGGTCGCCTGGCGCACGCTGCTGTGCAGGCCGTCGACCTGCTGGCGCAGTTCGCTGTCCAGCCCGCGCACCACGCTGAGGGACTCGGCGTAGTCCTCGTGGGCGTCCTGCAGGGAGCCCTGGAAGGTCGCCAGGCGCT
This sequence comes from Pseudomonas sp. LPB0260, assembly GCF_013388395.1. Lineage (NCBI taxonomy): Bacteria > Pseudomonadati > Pseudomonadota > Gammaproteobacteria > Pseudomonadales > Pseudomonadaceae > Pseudomonas > Pseudomonas sp. LPB0260. Next base: position 4,435,320 of record NZ_CP058247.1, read on the forward strand.
CGTTGAGCTGTTTGAGATAGACCTCGAAGTCGCGCTGGCCGACATCGGCGATGGCCAGCATCAGCACGGCCAGGTCGTCCAGCACCGGCACCAGCTCGTAGAGGTTCAGGCCGGCGCGGATCCGCTCGCGCAGCAGGTCGGCCTGGGCCTGGTGACGCTCCGGCAGGGGCAGCTCATCCAGCAGGCCGAGCAGGCTCGCCTCGACACGCTCGGCAATGGCGCTGTAGCCGGGTTCGGGCGGCGCCGGCAAGGCATATTCGACATCCGCCACCGGCTCGCTTGGCGCGGGCTCCACCAGCCCGGCATCGGCTAGCTGCTCCGCTTCTGGCTCTGGCTCTGGCTCCACAGCCTGCGCGCCCGGCAGCAGGTCCGCCGGCGCGGGCAGGCTGTCCAGCGGCGGCAGGCCAGGCGTCCGTTCGGCCATGGGCGCGGCGTCTGCCTGTGCCGACGAGGCCACGGCTGCCGCCGGTGCGAGGGCCGCCGCGCCCGGCGGCAGTGCCTGGGGCGGCGCCTGCCGGGTTGCCGGCGCCTCGAGCGCAGGCGCAGCAGCGGCAGCGCCTGGCGCGGCGCCGGGCGCCAACGGCTCGCTGCCGTCACGTCCACCGAACCAGCGCTGCAGCAGGCCGGGCCGCGCGGGCTGGCCCTGGCTGCGCTCGGCCAGCGCCCGCTGCTGCAACTGCGCCAGCTCGGCGAGCAGCACCGGCAGCTCGCGCATCTGCCCGACGCGCGCGTCGAGGCCCTTGGCGAAGCGCTTCAGCGGCTTGTGCACCTCGCGCGGCAGGTCCAGCTCGAGCAGCGGCTCGACCAGCCCCGCCAGCGCGCCGGCGACCTGGGCGATGCGCTGCTGGCGCTGTTTTTCCGAGTCGAGCACCGCCCGTTCCAGGCGCGGCACCAGGGCCGCGAGGCCGACATCGATGTCGTCGCGGCGGAGGATCTCGCGCAGATCCTGCATGCATTGATCGACCGCCTTGTCGGCGCCCTCGGCGGCCAGGCTGCTGCGCACCAGGCCGCGGCGCATCAGGTCGAGGCGGGCGTCCCAGCGCCGCTCGAGTTTTTCCTGCTGCTCGAGGCTGGCCAGGTACTTGTCCTTCCAGCGCTGCGCGTCGTCGCTCATCTCAGGTCCCCCGCGCGGGTACCACTCAGCACCGGCGTGCGGCGCGACTCGGCACCGTTCGGCAGGCGAATCTCCACGGCCACCGGCAGGTGATCGGAGATCGGCAGCGACAGCACTTCGAAACGCTCCAGCTGCAGCTGCGGACTCAGCAGGATGTGATCGAGGCAGCGCTGCGGCCGCCAGCTGGGAAAGGTCGCCTCGAGCTGCGGCGCCAGCAGGCCTAGATCGCGCAGCGGCGAGTGCTGCAGCAGGTCGCGGGCATGGGTGTTCATGTCGCCCATCAGCACCTGGTGACGGTAGTCGCCGATCAGCTCGCGGATATAGGCCAGCTGGCGCGTGCGGGTGCGCGCGCCGAGGGCCAGGTGCATCATCACCACCACCACGGCATCGGGCCCCTCGCCGAGGCGCAGGAGCATCGCCCCGCGCCCGGGCGGCCCCGGCAACGGGTGGTCCTCCAGCAGGCTGGGGCGCAGGCGGCTGAGCACGCCGTTGCTGTGCTGGGCCAGGCGGCCGAGGTTGCGATTGAGCTGCTGGTACCAGTAGGGGAAGGCGCCGAGGTGGGCCAGGTGCTCGACCTGGTTGACGAAGCCGGAACGCAGGCTGCCACCGTCGGCCTCCTGCAGCGCCACCAGGTCGTAGTCGGCGAGCAGGGCACCGATGCGCTGCAGGTTGCCGGCGCGCCCGGGGTGCGGCAGCAGGTGCTGCCAGCCGCGGGTCAGGTAGTGGCGATAACGCTCGGTGCTGATGCCGACCTGGATATTGAAGCTGAGCAGACGCAGACGGCCGCCACTGGGCCAGTCGGCGGCAGGTGCGCAGCCCGGGTTGACCCGCGGATCACACAAGCCTGCCTGGCGTGCGTTGGACCATCTGCGCAACATGCTCGGCGCTCGCGGCGTGCCGCTTACTGCGCGGCACGCTCCTGGGCGATCAGGTGGTCAGCCACCTGCAGGGCCTGCTGCGGGCCGCCGGAGCTGCCGATATCGAAGCGGTACTTGCCGTTGACGATCATCACCGGCACGCCGCTGATCTGGTAGGCCATGGCCAGCTTCTTGGCCTTCTCCATCTGCCCCTTCACGGCGAAGGAGTTGTAGGTGCTGAGGAACTTGTCCTTGTCGACGCCCTGGGTGGCGAGGAACTCGGCCAATTCCTCGGGGGTGGCCAGCTTCTTGCCTTGCTTGTGGATGGCCTCGAACACCGCGTCATGTACCTTCTGCTCGACCTTCATGCTTTCCAGGGTGATGAAGGCCTGGCCGTGGACGTTCCACACGCCACCGAACAGCGCCGGCACGCGCACGAAGTTGACGTCCTCGGGCAGCTGCTCGACCCACGGATTGATGGTCGACTCGAACTGATAACAGTGCGGGCAGCCGTACCAGAACAGCTCGACCACTTCGATCTGCCCCGGCTTGGACACCGGCACCGGGCTGGTCAGCTCGACGTACTGCTTGCCGGCCTGGATCGGCTCGGCCTGAGCAGCCATGCCAAACAGGCTGGCGGTGGCGAGGGCGGCACTGAGAATCAGGTTACGCATGTGTGACTCCTTGACGATTGAGCGGCGCCCTGTGGCGACCAGCGTTCGACCCGCCGGGGCGGTTCCGGGTTCCAAGCATTGTAGCGGGGCGACAAACGAAAAAGGGTGGCCGAAGCCACCCTTTCCCTGTCACAGCATTGCAGGCTGTTTCCGCATCAGTGCAGGCCTTGCACGTAGCTGGACAGCGCTTCAATGTCCTTGTTGCTGAGCTTGGCCGCGATGCCGCGCATGATCTGGCTGTCGCCGTCATTGGTGCGGTTGCCCTCGCGGAAGTCGGTCAACTGCTTGGCCACGTAAGCCGCGTGCTGGCCGCCCAGCTGGGGGAAGCCGGCCGCGTCGAGGCCGGCGCCGTCCGGCGAATGGCAGCCGGTGCAGGCCGGCATGCCCTGGTCCAGCTTGCCGCCGCGGAACAGGGCTTCGCCCCGAGCCACCAGCTTCGGGTCCGCCGCGCCGACGCTCATCTTCTGGCTGGCGTAGTAGGCCGCGATGTCGGCCAGATCCTGCTCGCTGAGGTTGTCCAGCAGGCCGGTCATTTCCACCACGCCACGATTGCCGGACTTGATGTCGTTCAGTTGCTTGAGCAGGTAGCGCTCGCCCTGACCGGCCAGTTTCGGGAAGTTCGGTGCAGCGCTGTTGCCATCGGCGCCATGGCAGGCACCACACACGGCGACCTTGCCCTGACCGGCGGTAGCGTCACCGCCAGCGGCTTGGGCCAGGCCGGTGATGCCCAGGGTCAACAGCAGACTCACGAGTACTTTGTTCATCAGCTAATCCAACTACGGCTAAGAGAGAAAGAGTTTTGCGTCGGACCTACTCGGCCATCAATTCGATGACCGCCTGGTAGTCCTCTGCGGTGCAGTCCATGCACAAACCGCGGGGCGGCATCGCATTCAGACCATTGGTGACGTTCTGTACCAGTACGTCCATGCCCTTGGCCAGACGCGGCTCCCAGGCAGCCTTGTCACCCCGTTTCGGCGCCATCGGCAGTTGACCGTTATGACAGGCCGCACAGGCGCGAGCGTACACGGCCTCCGGGTCCTGAGCGGCCTGGACCTGGAGCGACAGCATCGACACAACGGCGGCTAGCACTATTTTTTTCATGAGATCAGCCTCATCGGGGAGGGGAACGGCCTGCTTTCTACGGGCAGATGATCTATCGCGTTCCCGTGAACACCTATCCAGCAGTTGGGACAAAGCGCACACAAAATCGCCGGCATTATATACTGGCGCCACTGAAACGGAAACGACGCCACTTGCCGCGCGCCGCTGCGCCCGGCAGGCTGCGCGCAAATGTCGCAAGGGCCACGCGCTGTCCCACCTCCCACGCCCGCCCTCAACGGATGCCCCGATGCAAGCCAAGAACCCCATTATCGGTCTGTGCCAACAGGCCAGCTTTCTCATCAGCGCCGCCAAGGTCGACCAGTGCCCGGACGACCTCGGCTATGAAGTGGCCTTCGCCGGCCGTTCCAACGCCGGCAAATCCAGCGCCCTGAATACCCTGACCCATGCCAGCCTGGCGCGCACCTCGAAGACCCCGGGGCGTACCCAGCTGCTGAACTTCTTCCGCCTCGACGACGAGCGCCGCCTGGTCGACCTGCCCGGCTACGGCTACGCCAAGGTGCCGATCCCGCTGAAGCAGCACTGGCAGAAACACCTGGAGGCCTACCTGGGCAGCCGCGAGAGCCTGCGCGGCCTGATGCTGATGATGGATATCCGTCACCCCCTGACCGAGTTCGACCAGATGATGCTGGACTGGTCGGGCGCCAGCCAGATGCCCATGCACATCCTCCTGACCAAGGCCGACAAGCTGGCCTTCGGCGCGGCCAAGAACGCCCTGCTCAAGGTCCAGCAGGAGATTCGCAAGGGCTGGGGCGAGCGGGTCAGCATCCAGCTGTTCTCGGCGCCCAAGCGCCAGGGCGTGGAAGAGGCCCAGGCGGTGCTGGCCAACTGGCTGGAGCTGGGCCAGACGGCCGCGGCCGAGGACTGAGCAGGCAGCCGGAGGGGCGCGGAGACTTTCTTGCGGACAAAAAAAACCCCGAGCTTCGTATGGGGAGGGAGAAGTTCGGGGTTTAAGGCTCTGAACCGCTAGGGCGGGGTTCAGATGTCTGCCAACACTTAACACAACATCAGGAGCATCGAAGGGCCTGTCGGCCATTCCTAGACTCTGACTGCCCGCGCAAACGCAAAGTTCAGGCGCTTTTTAAAATCTATTGGTAATAAAAACCCCAATAGTTGAGAGATTCTGATTCTAAAGAGCCCGCGCCCTGTGCCCCGGGCGCCGGCTCCACCAGCCCGGGGCTCAGTGCGCCTCGTCCCAGTTGTCGCCCACCCCGACCTCGACCAGCAGCGGCACGTCCAGCTCCGCGGCGCCGCCCATCAGCGCCTTGATCCGCTCGCCGACCTGCTCGACCAGGTCCTCGCGCACCTCCAGCACCAGTTCGTCGTGCACCTGCAGGATGACCTTGGCGTCCAGCGCGGACTCGCTCAGCCAGGCGTCCACGGCGACCATGGCGCGCTTCATGATGTCCGCGGCGGTGCCCTGCATCGGCGCGTTGATCGCCGTGCGTTCTGCGCCCTTGCGCAGGGCCGGGTTCTTCGCGTTGATCTCCGGCAGGTACAGGCGGCGACCGAACAGGGTCTCGACGAAGCCTTGCTGGGCCGCCTGCTCGCGGGTGCGCTCCATGTAGGCCAGCACCCCCGGATAGCGGGCGAAATAGCGGTCGATATAGGCCTGGGACTGCTTGCGGTCGACGCCGATCTGCTTGGCCAGGCCGAAGGCGCTCATGCCGTAGATCAGGCCGAAGTTGATCGCCTTGGCGCTGCGCCGCTGGTCCGTGCTCACCTCGTCCAGGGCCACGCCGAACACCTCGGCGGCGGTGGCGCGGTGCACGTCGAGGTCATGGCGGAAGGCGTCCAGCAGGCCGGCGTCCTTGGCCAGGTGGGCCATGATGCGCAGCTCGATCTGCGAATAGTCGGCGGCCAGCAGCTTGTAGCCCTTGGGCGCGACGAAGGCCTGGCGGATGCGCCGGCCCTCGGCGGTGCGGATCGGGATGTTCTGCAGGTTCGGGTCGCTGGAGGACAGCCGCCCGGTAGCCGCCACCGCCTGGTGGTAGCTGGTGTGGATGCGCCCGGTACGCGGGTTGATCTGCTCCGGCAGGCGGTCGGTGTAGGTGCTCTTGAGCTTGCTCAAGGAGCGGTACTGCATCAGCACCTTGGGCAGCTCGAAGTCCTGCTCGGCCAGCTCGGCGAGCACCGCCTCGGCGGTGGACGGCTGGCCCTTGGCGGTCTTGCTGAGAATCGGCAGGCCGAGCTTGTCGTAGAGGATCACCCCCAGCTGCTTGGGCGAGGCCAGGTTGAACTCCTCGCCGGCGATGGCGAAGGCCTGGCGCTCCAGCTCCACCAGCTTGTCGCCGAGCTCCTGGCTCTGCTGGCCGAGCAGCTTGGCGTCGACCAGCGCGCCCTGGCGCTCGATACGCGCCAGCACGGGCACCAGCGGCATCTCGATCTCGCGCAGCACCTTGGCCAGGGACGGCTCGGCCTCGAGTTTGGCCCACAGGCACTGGTGCAGGCGCAGGGTGATGTCGGCGTCTTCCGCCGCGTAGGGCCCGGCCTGCTCCAGGGCGATCTGGTCGAAGGTCAGCTGCTTGGCGCCCTTGCCGGCGATGTCCTCGAAACGCACGGTGCTGTGGCCGAGGTACTTGAGGGACAGGCTGTCCATGTCGTGACGGGTCGCGGTGGCGTCCAGCACATAGGATTCGAGCATGGTGTCGAAGGCCACGCCTTGCACATGGATCGGCGTGGAGGCGTTGGCCAGGACATTGATGTCGTACTTGGCGTGCTGGCCCACCTTGGCCTTGGTCGGGTCCTCGAGGATCGGCTTGAGCGCACTGAGCACCGCGTCGCGATCCAGCTGCTTGGGCACGCCCATGTAGGAGTGGGCCAGGGGGATATAGGCCGCCTCGTGGGCACTGACTGCGAAGGACAGGCCGACCAGCTGCGCCTGCTGGGGGTCGAGGCTGGTGGTTTCGCTGTCGAAGGCAATCAGTTCGGCGCCCTTGAGCTTGTCCAGCCAGGCCTCGAGCTGCGCCTGTTCGAGGACGATCTGGTAGTCCGACTCGACGGCGGCGGCCTCATCTGCCGCCGCGTCGGTTGGCGCGGCGAACAGGTCGCCGGCCGGCGCCGCGGCCTGCTCGGCCAGGCGCTTGTCCTGGCGCAGCAGCTCGTCCAGCCAGCTCTTGAACTCCAGCTCGGCGTACAGCTCGGCCAGCGCCGCCCGGTCCGGTTCGCCCGGGTGCAGGGCGTCGATCTCGATGTTCAGCGGCACGTCCAGCTTGATGGTCGCCAGCTCGTAGGACAGGTAGGCCATCTCGCGGTGCTCGGCGAGCTTGGCCGACAGCGTCTTGGCGCCGCGGATCGGCAGTTCCGCGACCTTGTCGAGGTTGGCGTAGAGCACGTCGAGGCCGCCGCCGAGGCCGACCAGCAGGCCCAGGGCGGTCTTCTCGCCGACCCCGGGGACACCGGGAATGTTGTCGACCTTGTCGCCCATCAGCGCCAGGTAGTCGATGATCAGCTCGGGACCGACGCCAAATTTCTCTTTCACGCCATCCACGTCGTAGACGCTTCCGGTCATGGTGTTGACCAGCGTAACGTGCGGGCAGACCAGCTGCGCCATGTCCTTGTCGCCGGTGGAAATCACCACGTCGCGGCCCTGGGCGGCGCCCTGCCGGGCCAGAGTGCCGATCACGTCATCGGCCTCCACCCCCTCGACGCACAGCAGCGGCAGGCCCAGGGCGCGCACGCTGGCGTGCAGCGGCTCGACCTGCACCCGCAGGTCATCGGGCATCGACGGCCGGTTGGCCTTGTACTCGGCATAGAGTTCGTCGCGGAAGGTCCCGCCCTTGGCGTCGAAGACCACCGCGAAGGGGCTGTCCGGGTACTGCTTGCGCAGGCTCTTGAGCATGTTCAGCACGCCCTTGACCGCGCCGGTGGGCAGGCCCTTGGAGGTGGTCAGCGGCGGCAGGGCGTGGAAGGCGCGGTACAGGTACGAGGACCCGTCGACCAGGACGAGAGGGGCTTGGCTCATGAGCAGGATCAACCTTTTCGGCGGGGGCAGCGCTAGAATGACTGCACCAATGACGACAAAAGGACAAGGTTATCATGCACACACTCAATCGCCTGATGCTGGCCTGCGTGCTGGCGCTTGGTTCCGTCGCGGTCCACGCCGAGGACCCGGTGTCCGGCGATCCGGACGTGACCATTCGCCAGGAGGGCGACAAGACCATCGAGGAATACCGGGTCAATGGCTTCCTCTATGCAATCAAGGTCACGCCGAAAGGCGGCAAACCCTACTTCCTGGTGCGTGCCGATGGCAGCGATGGCAACTTCGTGCGCTCCGACCATCCGGACATGCTGATTCCGGCGTGGGAAATCTTCAAATGGTAAAGCGATCCTGATATGTCGGTTTTCACCCCCCTCGAACGCCATGAACTGGAAGCCTTTCTCGCGCCCTACGGGCTCGGTCGCCTGCGCGACTTCCAGGGCATCGCCGCCGGTAGCGAGAACAGCAATTTCTTCGTCAGCCTGGAGCAGGGCGAATTCGTCCTGACCCTGATAGAGCGCGGCCCGAGCGGCGACCTGCCGTTCTTCATCGAACTGCTCGACGTGCTCCACGAGGCCGACCTGCCGGTGCCCTACGCCCTGCGTACCGAGGCCGGCGAGGCGCTGCGCGAGCTGGCGGAAAAGCCGGCGCTGCTGCAGCCGCGCCTGCCCGGCAAGCACATCACCCAGCCCAATGCGCATCACTGCGCGGAGGTCGGCAGCCTGCTGGCCCACCTGCACCTGGCCACCCGCGGGCGCATTCTCGAGCGCAAGAGCGACCGCGGCCTGGACTGGATGCTCGCCGAAGGCCCGAGCCTGGCCCTGAAGCTGCCGGAGGCCGACCTGCCGCTGCTGCGCGACGCCCTGGCCGAAATCGCCGCGCTCAAGGCGAGGATTCTCGCCCTGCCGCGGGCCAACCTGCACGCCGACCTGTTCCGCGACAACGTGCTGTTCGACGGCAACCACCTGACCGGGGTGATCGACTTCTACAACGCCTGCTCGGGGCCGATGCTCTACGACCTGGCGATCACCCTCAACGACTGGTGCTCGGAGCCCGACGGCAGCCTCGATCAGCCCCGCGCCCAGGCCCTGCTCGGCGCCTATGCCGCGCTGCGGCCGTTCGGCGCCGCCGAGGCCGAGCTGTGGCCAGCCATGCTACGTGTGGCCTGCGTGCGCTTCTGGCTGTCGCGGCTGATCGCCGCCGAGTCCTTCGCCGGCCAGGAAGTGCTGATCCACGACCCCAACGAGTTCCTCCGCCGCCTTGCCCAGCGCCAGCGGGTCGACCTGCCCCTGCCGTTCGCCCTGTAGCGGCCCGTAGGGTGCGCCCTGCGCACCGCTTGCCGGTTACGGTGTGACCGGCTCGCACGGCGCACCCTACGGCAGCTGCCTTAGCCGCACCGGGAATAGCCGCAATTGAGGCAGGTGGCGCAGCCCTCCAGCTGCACCACCGCTTGGGTCTGGCACTTGCCGCACAGCTGCGCCCCGGGTGGGAAGCCTTCGCCGGGTTCCACCGAGGCGGCGTCCTGGCTGGCCTGGTAGACCGCCCACTTCTCCGCCAGCAGGCGCCGTTGCTGCTCATCCAGCTCATGACCCTCGAGCAGGCCGATGGCGGTCAGGTGGCGCTCCAGCACCGCGCCGATCTCCGCCACCAGCGACGGCATGTAAACCCCACCGCGCTTGAGGTAGCCGCCGCGCGGGTCGAACACCGCCTTCAGTTCCTCGACCAGGAAGGTGCAGTCGCCACCCTTGCGGAACACCGCCGACATGATCCGGGTCAGCGCCACAATCCACTGGAAGTGCTCCATGCCCTTGGAGTTGATGAAGATCTCGAAGGGCCGGCGCTGCTCGTGGGGCGTGCCGGCGTTGAGCAGGATGTCGTTGATGGTGACGTACAGGGCATGCTCGAACAGCGGCGACTTGATCTTGTAGGTCACCCCGAACAGGGTTTCCGGGCGCTGCAGGGTCTCGTCCATCTGCACCGGGGCGGGCGTCGCCTCGACCTCGGCGGCCGGCGAGGGCGGCGCCTCGTCGACCAGCTGGAAGCCCGTGATGCGTTGTTCGATCTTCACCACCATGCTCTTCTCCGCCGGGCTGCCCAGGGTCGCTGCAGCGCCGCTCAGTACTTGCCGTAATAGCCTTCCTTCAGCGCCTCGAACAGGTTGGCGGCGCTGTGCAGCTGGCCGTCGTACTCCACCTGCTCGTCGCCCTGCAGTTCCACCTGGCTGCCATCCGCCAGTTCGAAGCGGTAGCGGGTGCGCGCCAGGTCCGCCTGCTTGACCAGCACCCCCTGGAACGCCGCCGGATTGAAACGGAAGGTGGTGCAGCCCTTGAGGCCCTGGCGCCAGGCGTAACGGTAGATGTCCTTGAAGGCCTCGAAGGGGTAGTCGGTGGGCACGTTGGCGGTCTTGGAGATCGACGAGTCGACCCATTTCTGCGCCGCCGCCTGTATGTCCACATGCTCGGTGGGGCCGATGTCCTCGCTGCTGACGAAGTAGTCGGGCAAGCGCTCGGCCGGGTCCTGCGAGCCGGGCATGGCCCGCGGGTTGACCAGGCTGCGGTAGGCCAGCAGCTCGTAGCTGAACACCTCGACCCGCTCCTTGCTCTTGCGCCCGGGGCGGATCAGGTTGCGCCAGTAGTGCTGGGCGAAGCTCGGCTCGATGCCGTTGGAGGCGTTGTTGGCCAGGCTCAGGCTGATGGTGCCGGTGGGGGCGATGGAGCTGTGGTGGGTGAAACGCGCGCCGCGCTCGGCCAGGGCATCCACCAGCTCCGGCGCCTGCCCGGCCAGATGCTGCATGTAGCGCGAGTAGCGCGCATGCAGCACCCGCCCGGGCAGGCGGTCGCCGACCTTGTGGCCATCGCGGGCCAGCTCCGGGCGCAGCCGCAGCATCTGCGCGGTCACCTCGAACTCCTCGGCCAGCAGCGGCGCCGGGCCCTTCTCCTCGGCCAGCTCGAGCGCCACCTGCCAGCCGGTCAGGGCCATTTCCCGCGCCACCTCCTCGGTGAATGCACAGGCCTCGGCGCCGCCGTAGCGCAGCTTGAGCAGCGCCAGGGTCGAGCCCAGGCCGAGAAAGCCCATGCCATGGCGGCGCTTGCCGAGGATCTCGGCGCGCTGTTCGGCCAGCGGCAGGCCGTTGATCTCCACCACGTTGTCCAGCAGGCGGGTGAAGATGCGCACCACCCGGCGGAAAGCGTCCCAGTCGAAGCGCGCCGCGGCGCCGAAAGGGTCGAGGACGAAACGGGTCAGGTTGACCGAGCCGAGCAGGCAGGAACCGTAGGGCGGCAGCGGTTGTTCGCCGCAGGGGTTGGTGGCGCGGATATTTTCGCACCACCAGTTGTTGTTCCACTGGTTGACCCGGTCGATGAGGATGAAACCCGGCTCGGCATAGGCGTAGGTGGCGGCCATCAGCTGGTCCCAGAGCTCGCGAGCCGGCAGGCTGCCGTGGACCTTGCAGGCCACCCGGCCTTCGTCGTCAACGCAGTAGCCCTGCTGCAGCGGCCAGTCGCGCCAGCGCACCTGGGCCGGATCGTCGAAGTCGAGGTCGGCGCGCTCCTTGGGATGCACCGGGAACAGCAGCGGCCAGTCGGCGTCCTGCTCGACCGCCTGCATGAAGTCGTCGCCGACCAGCAGGCTCAGGTTGAACTGGCGCAGGCGGCCGTCCTCGCGCTTGGCCTCGATAAACGCCTGCACGTCCGGGTGGGCGATGTCGAAGGTGGCCATCTGCGCGCCACGCCGGCCGCCGGCCGAGCTGACGGTGAAGCACATCTTGTCGTAGATATCCATAAACGACAGCGGCCCGCTGGTCTGCGCCCCGGCTCCGGAAACCCGGGCGCCGCGCGGGCGCAGGGTGGAGAACTCATAGCCGATGCCGCAGCCGGCCTTGAGCGTCAGCCCGGCCTCGACCAGGCGACCGAGGATCGCCTCCATCGAGTCCTCGAGGGTCGCCGATACCGTGCAGTTGATGGTCGAGGTGGCCGGCTTGTAGGCCTCGGCACCGGCGTTGGCGACGATGCGCCCGGCCGGGATGGCGCCGTGGCGCAGCGCCCAGAGGAACTCCCGGTACCAGTGCTCACGCCGCTCGGGCTGCTCCACCGCCGCCACGGCGCGGGCGATGCGCTGCCAGCCGTGGTCGATGCTGGCGTCCAGCGGCTTGCCGTGCCCGTCGCGCAGGCAGTACTTCTGCGCCCAGATGTCCAGCGCGGCGGCCTGCAGGGGAATGTCAGGGGCCGTCGTCGCTGGGGACTTGCCGCGCTTGGCCATGTGCGGTCCTCCCGTCGCCGAGCCGAGCGACCCGGTGCGGGATCGACCGCCCCGACCTGTCGGCAGCCGGCGGGCGAACAGCAGGGTCGCTGACCTTTACCTTAGCCCCTGCGCGACCGCCGCGACGTTGTTCGGCCCGCCGGCAGCAGTTCCAGGCCAGGCGCCAGGCGGCGCTACAGCGGCTCGAGGCAACCGGCGAGGGTCTCGCCCAGCTGCGCCAGCAGGCGCTCGTAGCCGCTTGCGTCGACCGCCAGGCTGCCGCCCATGCCGTCCAGCTCGGCCAGGGTCACCGGCAGGCCGGCGCTCAGGGTTTCGGCCAGGCGCGGGCGCAGCGGCGGTTCGCTGAACACGCAGGCCGGTCCGCTCGCCTTCAGCCGTTCGCGCATCGCCGCCACATGGCGGGCGCCGGGCTGCACCTCGCCGGAGACGCTGAACACCCCGGCATGCTCCAGGCCATAGGCGGCCTCGAAGTAGTCGTAGGCCTGGTGGAAGACGAAGTAGGGCTTGCCGCGCACGCCACTCAGGCGCGCGCGCAGACGCTCATCGAGGGCCGCCAGGCGCTGCTCGAAGCCGGCGAGATTGCTCTGGTAGCGCGCGGCGTTGGCCGGGTCGGCGGCAGTCAGGTCGGCGGCCATGCGTGCGGCGATCACCCGGGCATTGGCCGGCAGCAGCCACAGGTGCGCATCCAGGCTGCCGGGACGGTGGGCGTGGTCGTGCTCGTCCGGCTCGGCCTGATGCTCTGGTTCGTGCCGGCCATGTGCATGCTCTGCATCGTCATGCCCGCCATGCCCCTCGTGTCCGTGGTGCTCATCGTGCTCATCGTGTGCGGCGTGCTCGTCACCGAAATGCCGCAGCTGCATCCCGGACAGGTCCTGCACCGCGACGCTGGGCTTGTCCCGCGCCTCCAGCACCCGCGGCAGGAAGCTCTCCAGGTCGGCACCGACCCAGTACAGCAGCTCCACCTTGCGCACCTGGCGCACGTCGGAAGGCCGCAGGGCGTAGTGATGCGGCGAGGCGCCCGGCGGCAGCAGCACCTCGGGCTTGCCGACACCGTCCTGGACGGCGGCGGCGATCAGCTGCAGCGGCTTGATCGAGGTCAGCACGCGGACCTCGGCCTGCACCGCAGCACTGAACGAGAGGAGGACACACAAGAGGCTGGCAGCTGAGAGTAGACGCGACACGAAGAACACCCGGGCAGGAAGAAACAGGTAATATAATAACGTCTCCCAGCCAAGGCGTCGCCGCCCATGATCCTCACTCCGCTGGCCTCACGCCCCCACGACCACTCGCGCTGCGTCAGCCAGGCCCTGGCCGAGGCCGAGAGCATCTGCACGCGCCAGGGCCTGCGCCTGACCGCTCTGCGCAAGCGCGTACTGGAGCTGGTCTGGCAAAGCCACAAGCCGCTGGGTGCCTATGACATCCTCGCTGTGCTGAGCGAGGAAGACGGTCGCCGCGCCGCGCCGCCGACCGTGTACCGCGCCCTGGACTTCCTCCTCGAGCACGGCCTGGTGCACCGCATCGCCTCGCTCAACGCCTTCGTCGGCTGCAACCGGCCGGAGCACGCCCACCAGGGCCAGTTCCTCATCTGCCGCCAGTGCCACGCGGCGATCGAGCTGGAACAGACGGCGATCAGCCAGGCCATCGTCGGCGCCGCCGCCGACGTGGGCTTCAGCGTGGAAGGCCAGACCGTGGAAGTGGTCGGGCTGTGCAGCGGATGCCGGGAGGTCGAATGAGCGATGCGCTGATCCGCCTCGACGGCGTGGGGGTCCGCTTCGCCGGGCAGGCCGTGCTGCATGACGTGCGGCTGAGCGTCGAGCCCGGACAGATCGTCACCCTGATCGGCCCCAACGGCGCCGGCAAGACCACCCTGGTGCGCGCCGTGCTCGGCCTGCTCAAGCCCGAGACGGGCAGCGTCTGGCGCAAGCCCAAACTGCGTATCGGCTATATGCCGCAGAAGCTGCACGTCGACGCCACCCTGCCGCTCAGCGTGCTGCGCTTCCTGCGCCTGGTGCCGGGGGTCGATCGCGCCAGCGCCCAGGCCGCGCTGGCCGAGGTCGGGGCCGGCCAGGTGCTCGACAGCCCGCTGCAGGGCATCTCCGGCGGTGAGCTGCAGCGTGTGCTGCTGGCCCGCGCGCTGCTGCGCAAACCCGAGCTGCTGGTGCTCGACGAGCCGGTGCAGGGCGTCGACGTCGCAGGCCAGGCCGAGCTGTACCGCCTGATCACCCGCCTGCGCGACCGCCACGGCTGCGGCGTGCTGATGGTCTCCCACGACCTGCATTTGGTGATGAGCACCACCGACCAGGTGGTCTGCCTCAATCGTCACGTCTGCTGCTCCGGCCACCCGGAGCAGGTCAGCTTCGACCCGGCCTTCGTCGAGCTGTTCGGCCAGGACGCCAAGAGCCTGGCGGTCTACCACCACCACCACGACCACGAGCACGACCTGCATGGCGCCGTGGTCAAGGAGCCGGGCGGCCTGAGCATCCAGGGCCCGCTCAAGCCGCACGTCCACGGAGATGGCTGCAACCATGGCTGATTTTCTGCTCAACGCCCTGCTCGCCGGCCTGGCCCTCGCCCTGGTCGCCGGCCCCCTGGGCTCCTTCGTGGTGTGGCGGCGCATGGCCTATTTCGGCGACACCCTGTCCCACGCCGCGCTGCTCGGCGTGGCCCTGGGCCTGATGCTGGACGTCAGCCCGACCCTGGCGGTGACCGTCGGCTGCGTGCTCCTGGCGGTGCTGCTGGTGACCCTGCAGACCCGCCAGCCGTTGGCCTCCGACACCCTGCTGGGGATCCTCGCCCACAGCACCCTGTCCCTCGGCCTGGTGGTGCTGAGTTTTATGCGCGAGGTGCGCATCGACCTGATGAGCTACCTGTTCGGCGACCTGCTGGCGGTCGGCCCGAGCGATCTGGCCTGGATTCTCGCCGGCAGCGCCCTGGTCCTGCTGGCCCTGGCGCTGCTCTGGCGCCCGCTGCTGGCGATCACCGTGCACGAGGAGCTGGCCCGGGTCGAGGGCCTGCCGGTGGCCGCGATCCGCCTGAGCCTGATGCTGCTGATCGCCGTGGTGATCGCCGTGGCCATGAAGATAGTCGGCGTGCTGCTGATCACCTCGCTGCTGATCATTCCCGCGGCCGCCGCCCAGCGCCACGCCCGCACCCCGGAGCAGATGGCCCTGGGCGCCAGCCTGCTGGGCGTCGTCGCGGTGTGTGGCGGGCTCAGCCTGTCCTGGTTCCAGGACACCCCGGCCGGCCCCTCGATCGTGGTCAGCGCCGCCAGCCTGTTCCTGCTGAGCCTGGCCTGGCCGCGGCGCACGGCCTGACGGCGGCGCATGATACGGTTTGGTGCCGCCCGGTCAGGGGGTGTAGAATTGCGCACTTTTTGCGCAACCCGAGACTCGCAGCAATGAAGTCGTTCGCCTCACGTTGTCTAGCCCTGGTCGCGGCGTCCTTGCTGCTCGCCGCCTGCCAGCAGGCCCCGCAGGTCGCCGCGCCGCCGACCGACGAACTGGTCAGTGCCTTTCGCCAGCTCGACCACAGCCTGGCCGCTGGCCAACTGGACGCCGCCGAGGGCCAGCTCGCGGCCCTGCAGCAGCGTGCCAGCGGCGACACCCGCCTGGAGCAGTATCAGCGCCAGCTGGCCGAAGCCTACCTGCAGCGCGGCCAGCAGGCCCTGCAGAGCGGCGACCTGGATCGCGCCACCAAGGCCTTGAGCCACGCCCGCAGCCTGATGCCCCAGGCGCCGGCCCTGACCACCGGCCTGGATGGCGCCATCACCCAGGCCCGGGATGCCGAACTGGATGCCGCCGACCGCGCCCACAGCGCCGCCGAACAGGCCGCGGCGCGCGCCGAGGAAGCCCGCCAGGAACAGGCCCGCCAGCTGCGCCAGGCCGCGGAGCGGCAAGCCGCCGCCATCCAGGCGACCCAGCTGCCGAACACCCCGACCCCACCGAGCCCGCCCCAGGCCCGGCTGATCGATCCGAACGCCGCCAGCACCCCGGTGCCGCTGCCGATGCTCGACCGCCAGGACAACGACAGCCTGCGCGATCTGCTCGACCAGGTCGCCGAGGACGTGGTGACCTTCCGCTGCACGGTCAGCATCGAAGTGCGCCAAGCCAAGGACTTCCACTGGGTCGCCGCCCTGCTCAACGCGCGGGTCAAGCGTCTCGACCCGACCTTCAGCCCGCGCCTGACCCAGGTGGTCAAGCCGGCGCAGACGCCGCAACTGGTGCTCAGCCCGACCCGCCGGCCTTAGCCAATCGCTGCGCAGGCACGGCCGGGTTCGCCCGGCCGTTTGCATTGGCGCTGACTAGACTGCTTCGGGCGGCCCACCTCATTAATTCAATTCAGCTATATCCATAGGCCTATAAAGATTTTTGCGGCCTAAACAGCGACGGGTAGACTAGCCGGCCTTTCCGGCCTACCCGCCCGTTCGACGAACCCAAAAGGTTTCCCGCGTGATCGAATTCCAGTCAGTCCACAAGGCGTACCACGTCGCCGGACGCGCCATTCCGGCCCTGCAGCCGACCGACCTGCACATCGCCCGCGGCGAGGTGTTCGGCATCATCGGCCATTCCGGCGCCGGCAAGAGCACCCTGCTGCGCCTGATCAACCGCCTGGAGGAACCCAGCGGCGGGCGCATCGAGGTCGACGGCGTCGACACCACCGCCCTGGATGCCGACGGCCTGCGGCGCTTCCGCCAGCGCGTGGGGATGATCTTCCAGCACTTCAACCTGCTGTCCTCCAAGACCGTGGCCGACAACGTCGCCTTGCCGCTGAAGCTGGCCGGCGAGCTGTCGCGCAGCGCGATCGACCAGCGCGTCGCCGCCCTGCTGGCCCGGGTCGGCCTGCAGGAGCACGCGGGCAAGTACCCGGCGCAGCTGTCCGGCGGGCAGAAGCAGCGGGTCGGCATCGCTCGCGCCCTGGCCACCGAGCCGAAGATCCTGCTGTGCGACGAGGCCACCAGCGCCCTCGACCCGCAGACCACCGCCTCGGTGCTGCAGCTGCTGGCCGAGATCAACCGCGAACTGGGCCTGACCATCGTGCTGATCACCCACGAGATGGATGTGATCCGCCGGGTCTGCGACCGCGTGGCGGTGATGGACGCCGGCCAGGTAGTCGAGCTGGGTCCCGTGGCCGAGGTGTTCCTGCACCCGCAACACCTCACCACCCGGCGCTTCGTGCTGGAGTCCGAGCATGTCGACGAGCACGAACAGCACGACGACTTCGCCCATGTCGAAGGCAGCATCCTGCGCCTGACCTTCCAGGGTGAAGCCACCTACGCGCCGCTACTCGGCACCGTGGCCCGGGAGACCGGGGTGGACTACAGCATCCTGGCCGGGCGCATCGACCGGATCAAGGACACGCCCTACGGCCAGCTGACCCTGGCCCTCACCGGCGGCGACCTGAACGCCGCGCTGGCGCGCTTCGAAGCCGCCGACGTGCACCTGGAGGTGCTGCGCTGATGGACACCCTGTTCCCCAACGTCGACTGGCCGGAAATCTGGCAGGCCAGCCTGGACACCCTGAGCATGCTCGGCGGCTCGCTGCTGTTCACCGTGCTGCTCGGCCTGCCCCTGGGCGTGCTGCTGTTCCTCACCGGGCCACGGCAGATGTTCGAGCAGAAGGCCCTGTACGGCGTCATCTCGCTGCTGGTCAACGTGCTGCGCTCGGTGCCCTTCGTCATCCTGCTGATCCTGATGATCCCGCTCACCGTGCTGGTTACCGGCACCTCCCTGGGCGTCGCCGGGGCCATTCCGCCGCTGGTGGTGGGCGCCACGCCGTTCTTCGCGCGCCTGGTGGAAACCGCCCTGCGCGAGGTCGATCGTGGCATCATCGAGGCGACCCAGGCGATGGGCGCCAGCACCCGCCAGATCATCCTCAACGCCCTGCTGCCCGAAGCCCTGCCGGGCCTGATCGCGGCCATCACCGTCACCGCCATCACCCTGGTGTCCTACACCGCCATGAGCGGCCTTATCGGCGGCGGCGGCCTCGGCGACCTCGCCGTGCGCTACGGCTACCAGCGCTACCAGCCGGACGTGATGCTGGTCACCGTGGTGCTGCTGCTGATCCTCGTGCAGATACTGCAAAGCACCGGCGACAAGCTGGTGGTGCATTTCTCCCGTAAATAGAACGGCAGCCGCGCGGCCATCCGCCGCCGCCTGCACCTTTCCCACAAGGAGTCGATCATGAAAAAACTGCTAGTAGCCGCCGCGGCCTTCGCCGCCCTCTCCGCCCAGGCGGAAAGCCTGAGCGTCGCCGCCACCGCGGTGCCCCACGCGGAAATCCTCGAGTTCGTCAAACCGGCCCTGGCCGCCGACGGCGTCGAGCTTCAGATCAAGGTGTTCACCGACTACGTGCAGCCCAACGTGCAGGTGGCGGAGAAGCGCCTGGACGCCAACTTCTTCCAGCACCAGCCGTACCTGGATGAGTTCAACAAGAGCCGCGGCACCGAACTGGTCGCCGTCGCCGGCGTGCACGTCGAGCCCTTCGGCGCCTACTCCAGCAAGATCAAGAGCCTCGATGCCCTGCCCGAGGGCGCCCAGGTGGTGATCCCCAACGACGCCACCAACGGCGGCCGCGCCCTGCTGCTGCTGCAGAAGGCCGGGGTAATCACCCTCAAGGACGCCAGCAACATCCTCGCCACGCCCAAGGACATCGCCGAGAACCCCAAGGGCATCAAGGTGCGTGAGCTGGAAGCGGCCACCCTGCCGCGCGTGCTGAACCAGGTCGACCTGGCGCTGATCAACACCAACTACGCCCTGGAAGCCAAGCTCAACCCGACCCAGGACGCCCTGGCCATCGAGGGCAGCGACTCGCCCTACGTCAACATCCTGGTCGCCCGCGCCGACAACAAGGACGGCGCGGCCCTGCAGAAGCTGGTCAAGGCGCTGAACAGCGCCGAAGTGAAGGCCTTTATCGAAGAGAAGTACCAGGGCGCCGTGGTGCCGGCGTTCTAAGCCGCACGCACGTCCCACACCACCAGGAGCCCGCCGCGTGCGGGCTCTTTCATGTCGGCCACTGCACAATGGTGCGCTCGGCGCACCCTACTCTGAAGCGTAGGGTGCGCCACGCGCACCCGCCTCACCGCGCAGGCAGTCCAGCAGACACTCCAGCGCCGGCTGGCGCTGCGCCCGGCGCATCACCGCGACCAGTTCACGGTGGAAGGTCAGCGGGCCCAGGTCGATCACCCGCAGCCGGATCGTCCGCTGCAGCCACAGGCCCGCGCGCGGGATCAGCGACACCCCCAAGCCGCACTCGACCATCCGCACGATGGCCTCCAGCTCGTCCAGTTCCAGCGCCTCGCGTACGTTCAGGCGCTGTTCGCGCAGGAACTGGCTAACCCGCCGGCCGCCGAAGGAGCTGCGGTCGTAGCGCACGAAAGGCTGCTCGGCGAGCAGGCGCAGGGGCTCATCGCCCTCGACGTCCAGGGGCGCGATCAGCACGAAGGGCTCCCGCGCCAGGCTGACTTGCAGCAGCTCCTTGGGCAGCTCGAAGGGCGGCCTGATCAGCAGCGCCAGGTCCAGCTCGCCGGCATCCACCTGGCTCAGCAACTGCAACGACACGCCCGGCACCAGCTTCAGCTCGACCCGCGGAGCGGCGGCGCGAAAGCGCGGCAGGGCCTCGGGCAGCAGGCCGGTCTGCACCGTGGCGATGGCGCCGACCCGCAGCTCGCCCTGCCACTGCGCCAGTGCGGTGGGCAGCGCCATCTGCGCATAGAGCGCGAGGATCTGTTCGGCCAGGGGCAGGGCGTGGCGACCGGCGGCGTTGAGCACCGCGGCGCGGCCGCTGCGGTCGAACAGGCGCACGCCGAGATGCTGCTCCAGCACGCGCATCTGCGCGCTGACCGCCGACTGGGTCAGGCCGATGTGCTGGCCGGCGGCGGCGAAGGTGCCGTGGCGGGCGACCATCAGAAAGGTTTTCAGCTCACGCAGCATCGATGCCTCGACTGATCGATTTTGTTTGTGCTTGCGCGCAAGGATATTCGCTTTTAATCAGTTTCGTCGTTACTAGAATGGGCAGCACACCTAGCCGACAAGGAGCCACACCATGCCACTCGCCCCCTTTCATCTGGCCATCCCCGTACATGACCTGGCCGCCGCCCGGCATTTCTACGGCGAGGTATTCGGCTGCGCCGAAGGCCGCAGCAGCGAGCAATGGGTGGACTTCGACTTCTTCGGCCACCAGCTGGTGATCCACCAGGCGCCGAAGATGGCCTATCAGGAAGCGGCGCACAGCAATCCGGTGGACGGCCACGACGTGCCGGTGCCGCATTTCGGCGTGGTGCTGGCGTGGGACGACTGGCAGCGGCTGGCGCAGCGGCTGCAGGCCAAGGGCACGCGCTTCGTCATCGAGCCCCATGTGCGCTTTCAGGGCCAGGTCGGCGAGCAGGCCACCCTGTTCCTCCTCGACCCCTGCGGCAATGCCCTGGAGTTCAAGGCCTTCAAGGACATCGCCCAGCTGTTCGCCAAGTAGCCACAGCCAAGCTGCCGACAGCGCAGACGGAACCCTCCGCCGCTGCCGTACATACGGAGCGGCGGAGGGATTCGTCCAGTAGGCGGGATGGAATCAGCCGGCAGGCTTGAGCAGCTCGGGCAGTTGCACGGCGAGCTTCTGGTTGTTCAACGGTGCGCGGATGAAACCACGCTGGGTGCCATCCGGGCCGAGGATCACCAGGTTGCCGCTGTGGCTGACGGTGTAGTTCTCTTCGCTGGTGTCGGCCGGGATGTAGGGAATGCTCACCGCGTTGGCCAACTTCTGGATGGCCTCCGGCTCGCCGGTCAGGCCGATGAAGTCGGCGTCGAAATAGCCCAGGTACTTCTTCAACTGCTCCGGGGTATCGCGGTGCGGGTCGACGCTGACCAGCACCACGCGCAGGTTGGCCCGTGCCTCCTCGGGCAACAGGCCGCGCAGCTGGCGCAACTCGGCCAGGGTGGCCGGGCAGATGTCCGGGCAGAAGGTGTAGCCGAAGAACAGCAGACTCCACCGGTCCCTGAGCTGGTCGAGCTCGAATGCCTGACCGTCCTGGTCGACCAGGCTCAGCTCCGGCAGGTTGCGGCTCTGCGGCAGCAGCACGATGCCGGCGTCGAGCAGGGCGGTGGGGTCGGCCTGGCCCTTGGCGGTGAGCACCTTGTTGACGGTCAGGCCGAGGATCAGGGCGACCAGGGCGACGAGGATGAAGACGGTTTTCTGGGTTCGAGTCATGACACCAACGGTTTACAGGTTGAGCAGCAGGTAGTGATCGACCAGCAGGGCGATGAACAGCAGGAACAGGTACCAGATACTGTACTTGAAGGTGTTGATCGCCGCGTGCGGCCGGCTGTCACGGTACAACACCCAGGCCCAGTGGAGAAAACGCGCGCCCAGGCCGATGGCACAGACCAGGTAGAGCAGGCCGCTCATGTGGATGGCGTAGGGCAGCAGGGTCACCGCGAACATCACGCAGGTGTAGAGCAGGATGTGCACCTTGGTGTAGTGCTCGCCGTGGGTCACCGGCAGCATGGGGATGTCGGCCTTGGCGTACTCGGCCTTGCGGTGGATGGCCAGGGCCCAGAAGTGCGGCGGGGTCCAGGCGAAGATGATCAGCACCAGCAGCAGCGGCTCGGCGGACAGCTGGCCGGTCACCGCGACCCAGCCGAGCAGCGGCGGCGCGGCGCCGGCCAGACCGCCGATGACGATGTTCTGCGGCGTGGCGCGCTTGAGAAAGCCGGTGTAGATCACCGCATAGCCGAGCAGCGAGGCCAGGGTCAGCCAGGCCGCCAGCTGGTTGGTGAAGCTCAGCAGCAGCGCCAGGCCGGCCACCGCCAGCACCAGGGCGAAGCTCAGGGCCGCGGCCGGCGAGACGCGGCCCTCGGCCAGCGGGCGCTTGTGGGTGCGGGCCATGATCGAATCGATGCGCCGATCCACCACGTGGTTGACCGCCGCCGCCGCGCCGGCGCACAGGCCGATGCCCAGGTTGCCGAACAGCAGCACCTGCCAGGGCACCCCGGCGCGGGTGGCGAGGAACATGCCGACCAGCGAAGTGATCAGCATCAGCACCACCACCCTGGGCTTGGTCAGCTCCAGGTAGTCGCGCCAGCCGGCGTGGACATGCTGCTTGCGCAATAGAGTAGCCATCGGCGTTTCTCCTCGATCGTTCTTGTTATTCGCTTGGCAGCGCGTTCAAACCGACGCTGCCCGGTTGTCCGTCGCGCTGCGGGCGGGGCGCGGCGGCCCTCGCCGTCAGCGCGAGGTACAACCGCTGATTGATTAGTACCAGGCACAACAGCAGCAGGGCGCCGCCGGCGTTGTGCGCCACCGCCACCGCCAGCGGCAGGTGCAGCACGACGTTGCTGACGCCCAGGGCGAGCTGCACGCCCAGCGCCAGCAGCAGCAAGCCGGCCAGGCGCGACAGGCCGGCGGCGCGCAGGCGCCAGGCCAGCAGCAGCAATACCAGGGTGACGACCAGGGCGCCGAGACGGTGGGTCATGTGGATGGCGGTGCGGGCGTCGCTGTCGAGCTGGCCTCCCAGGTAGTTGGGGCCGATGTGCTGGGTCAGGTGGAAACCGTTGGCGAAATCCATCGCCGGCCACCATTGGCCGTGGCAGGTAGGCAGATCGACGCAGGCGACCGCCGCGTAGTTGCTGCTGACCCAGCCGCCGAGGGCAATCTGGCCGATCACCACGGCCAGGGCGACCGCCGCCAGTGCGCGCAGCCCCGCAGGCGGCCGAGGCCGCCGCGCGGCCGTGCCGGACAGGCGCAGGGTCAGCAGGAACAGCAGGCTGAGGGTGGCGAAACCGCCGAGCAGGTGGGCGGTGACCACCTGCGGCCACAGCTTGAGGGTCACCGTCCACATGCCGAACGCCGCCTGCAGGGTGACCAGCCCCAGAAGCAGCAACGGCAGCTTCAGCGGCTGGCCCGGTGTGCCGCGACGGCGCAGCGCCTGCACGGCCAGGGCGAGGATCACAAGGCCGAGGCTGCCGGCGAAGTAGCGATGCACCATTTCGTACCAGCCCTTGGCCACTTCCAGAGGCGCCTCGGGGAAGCGCGCCTCGGCCAGGGACTGGCTCTGCTCGCTCATGGGCACGCCGAGGAAGCCGTAACAACCGGGCCAGTCCGGGCAGCCGAGGCCGGCGTGGCTGAGCCGGGTATAGGCGCCGAGCATGACCACCAGCATGGCCAGCAGGGTGGCGAACAGGGCCAGGCGGTATCCGGGTTTGCGCATCGTGAATCCTTAGCCGATTTGCGAGATCTTCAGCAGATAGCGTAGGTCGTCGAGGATGCCTTTGCCCTTGCTGCGGCTGTCATAGCGCAACACCAGATTGCCGTGGGGGTCGACTATCCACAGCTGGGCGCCGGCGCCCTCACCGGCTGTCCGCGCGTGGGCCGCGGGCTGCAGGGCATAGCGCGCCAGCTGCGGGTACTCGCGGCGCAGCCTGGCATCGTAGTCGGCCTCCAGCGCCTGGCCGCTGGCCAGGGCGTGGGTGGCGCGCGGAGCGTCGCGATTGAGGCCGATATGGATCTGCCGGGCGAGGAACACCAGTTGCTGACAGTCCGCGGCGCAGGCATCCGGAGTGGTCACCAGCAGCTGCCAGCGGCTTTCCTCGGCCGCCACGCCCAGGTCGGCGCGGGTCAGGCCGTTGCCGATCAGCTCGCCGTGGTAGCTGCGGCTGTCCGGCACCCAGAAACGCCACTGGTACATGGCACTGGCCAGGATCATCGGCCCGATGACCACGGCCAGCAGCAGGACCAGTTGCAGGCGGCCGCGCCGACGGCGGCTGGTTGAGGCGTCAGGCATGGCGATGGCTGGGTTCATGGCGAGTCTCCCGCGCGTTATGCAATCCGAAATAGATGAACAGGCCGAGCAAGGTGGCCGCCAGGGCGAACCACTGCACGGCATAGCCCAGGTGCTTGTCCGGGCTCATGGCAACCACCGGCCAGTCGACCTCGAAGGCCGCCGGCCCGGGTTCCAGGCGCAGTTCATGGCCCAGCCCGGCGCGCCCGAGGCGCTGCCACAGCGCCTGGGGCTCGACCTGGGTGATCAGTTTTGGCCAGCCCTGAACCGGCGCGTCCTGTTGCAGCAGGAAGGGTTCGCCCAGGGGTACATAGGCCCAGGCGGTCAGGCTCAGGGTGTCGTCAGGGGTGGCGAACGTCGGCGCGACGCGGCGATCGGGCCAGGGCAGCCAGCCGCGATTGAGCAACAGCCACAGGCCGCTGGCCTGGTCGTAGAAGGGCTGCAGGACTTCCACCCCGGCCTGACCACCACGGATGCGGTTGTCCAGCAACAGGGCGTGCTCGCCATCGAAGCGCCCACGCAGGCTGACCCGGGTATAGGCCCAGTCCTGCCGCTGCGCCAGCTGATCGACGCTGAGCGGCGCGGCGAGCCGGCGAGCCTGCTGCGCGTCGAGCAGCGCGCGCTTGTCTTCGGCCCGCGACAGTTGCCAGGCACCCAGGCCGAGCAGCAGCGGCAACAGCGCCAGGACCACCAGGCTGGGCAGCAGGCCGGGACGGAAGCCGTTCATGGGCACCCCGCAAAAGCACCGATCAAGCTGGGTATACTGGGTCTAACGTGCATTTCCCTTCCCCGGAGTCCCACATGCTCAAGGCCGCGATCATCCTCCTGCTGCTGGCCACCATCGCCAGCCTGTTCAGCGGCCTGTTCTTCCTGGTCAAGGACGAGGGCCGCAGTTCGCGCCTGGTCAACGCGCTGACCCTGCGCGTGACCCTTACCGCGCTGACCGTCGGCCTGATCGCCTGGGGTTTCTACAGCGGCCAACTGATTCCCCAGGTCACCTGGTAAGGCCGTCACAGCACATAGACGAAGACGAACAGGCCGATCCAGACCACGTCGACGAAGTGCCAGTACCAGGCGGCGGCCTCGAAGCCGAAGTGCTGCTCGGGCGTGAAGTGACCGCGCAGGATGCGCACCAGCATCACCGTCAGCATCAGCGCCCCCAGGGTCACGTGGGCGCCGTGAAAGCCGGTGAGCATGAAGAAGGTCGCGCCATAGATGCCCGAGCCCAGGGTCAGGCCCAGCTCGGTGTAGGCGTGCACGTACTCCTCGACCTGGAACACCAGGAAGGCCAGACCCAGAATCACCGTGAGGGCGAGCCACAGGGTCAGCGGCTTGCGCTGGTTCTTGCGCAGGGCATGGTGGGCGAAGGTCAGGGTGAAGCTGGAGGTCACCAGCAGCACGGTGTTGAGCAGCGGCAGCCCCCAGGCGCTGATGACGCCGCTGGGCGCCGGATAGAGCTTGGGGTCCGGGGTATTGAGCAGCGGCCAGCTGTATTCGAAACCCGGCCACAGCATGTTGGCCACGCCCTTGTCGCCTTCGCCGCCGAGCCACGGACCGGCAAAGGTGCGCACATAGAACAGCACGCCGAAGAAAGCGGCGAAGAACATCACCTCGGAGAAGATGAACCAGCTCATGCCCCAGCGGAACGAACGGTCCATCTGCGCGCTGTACATGCCGGCGCGGCTTTCCTTGATCACGTTGCCGAACCAGCCGAACAGCATGTAGGCGAGGAACAGGCTGCCAATGAAGAAGATCAGCGGACCGCTGGAGTCCGCCCGCTCGGCCTTCATGTCGTTGAACCAGGTGCCGACCCCGTAGACCGAGATCAGCAGGCCCAGGGTGGCGATGATCGGCCATTTGCTCTGGGCCGGAACATAGTACTGCTCGTGACTCGACATTGTTGTTCTCCTTATGGAGCCGTCCGGGCAAGGTCCACCTGGGCGACAGGCGGTTTGCGCGCAGTGATATCGAACAGGGTGTAGGCCAGGGTCAGGTGATGCACGTCCTCGGGGAGATCCCTGTCGACGATAAAGCGCACCGGCATCTCGATCCGCTCGCCGGGTTGCAGCACCTGCTGGGTGAAGCAGAAACATTCGGTCTTGTGGAAATAGGCGGCGGCCTTGGACGGTGCCACGCTGGGCACCGCCTGGGCGGTCATCGGCTTGTCGGTGGGGTTGTAGGCGATGAACAGCATCTGGTTGCTGGCCCCGGGATGGGTCAGCAACTCGTCGTCCAGCGGTCGGAACTCCCAGGCCATGCCGGCGGCGTTGGTGGCGAGGAACTGCACCCGCACCTGGCGCCGCTCATCCGCCACCTGGGCGCCGTCGTAGGCCCCGGCGGTCTTGCCGTTGATGCCGAAGGCCTGGCACATGACGTCGTAGATCGGCACCAGGGCGAAGCCGAAGCCGAACATGCCGACCACCACGGCCAGTAGGCGCAGGACCAGACGGCGAGTGCCGACGATGTCGCTCATGGCAGCCTCTCCCCGTCCCTATTTCACATCCGGCGGCGTCTGGAAAGTGTGGTAGGGCGCCGGTGACGGCACCGTCCACTCCAGGCCCTCGGCGCCGTCCCAGGGCTTGGCCGCGGCCGGCTTGCCGCCGCGGATGCACTTGATGACGATGAACAGGAACAGCAACTGGGTGGTGCCGAACATGAAGGCACCGATCGAGGAGACCATGTTGAAGTTGGCGAACATCATGTTGTAGTCGGGAATGCGCCGCGGCATGCCGGCCAGGCCGACGAAGTGCATGGGGAAGAACGCCAGGTTCATGCCGACGAAGCTCATCCAGAAGTGCAGCTTGCCCAGGGTCTCGTCGTACATGTGCCCGGTCCACTTGGGCAGCCAGTAGTAGGCCGAGGCGAAGATGCCGAAGATCGCCCCGGGCACCAGCACATAGTGGAAGTGCGCCACCACGAAGTAGGTGTCGTGGTACTGGAAATCCGCCGGGGCGATCGCCAGCATCAGGCCGGAGAAGCCGCCGATGGTGAACAGGATGACGAAGGCCACGGAGAACAGCATCGGCGTCTCGAAGGTCATCGCGCCCTGCCACATGGTGCTGGCCCAGTTGAACACCTTCACCCCGGTGGGCACGGCGATCAGCATGGTGGCGTACATGAAGAACAGCTCGCCGGTCAGCGGGATGCCCACGGTGAACATGTGGTGGGCCCAGACGATGAACGAGAGGAAGGCGATCGAGGCGGTGGCGTAGACCATCGAGGTGTAGCCGAACAGCGGCTTGCGGGCGAAGGCCGGGATGATCGCGCTGACCGCACCGAAGGCCGGCAGGATCATGATGTACACCTCGGGGTGGCCGAAGAACCAGAACACGTGCTGGAACAGCACCGGGTCTCCGCCGCCGGCGGCGCTGAAGAAGCTGGTGCCGAAGTGGATGTCCATCAGCATCATGGTCACGCAACCGGCCAGCACCGGCATCACCGCGATCAGCAGGAAGGCGGTGATCAGCCAGGTCCAGACGAACAGCGGCATCTTCATCAGGGTCATGCCGGGGGCACGCAGGTTGAGGATGGTGGCGACCACGTTGATCGCCCCCATGATCGAGCTGATGCCCATCAGGTGCACGGCGAAGATGAAGAAGGTCACCGACTCCGGCGCGTAGGTGGTCGACAGCGGCGCATAGAAGGTCCAGCCGAAGTTCGGCGCACCGCCGGCGCTGAACAGGGTGCTGACCAGCAGGCCGAAGGCGGCCGGCAGCAGCCAGAAGCTGAAGTTGTTCATCCGCGGCAGGGCCATGTCCGGCGCGCCGATCATCAGCGGAATCATCCAGTTGGCCAGGCCGACGAAGGCCGGCATCACCGCGCCGAAGACCATGATCAGGCCGTGCATGGTGGTCATCTGGTTGAAGAATTCCGGCTGCACGATCTGCAGGCCGGGCTGGAACAGTTCGGCGCGAATCACCATCGCCATGGACCCGCCGAGCAGGAACATGGCGAAGCTGAACCACAGGTACATGGTGCCGATGTCCTTGTGGTTGGTGGTCAGCACCCAGCGCATCAGACCCTTGGCCGGGCCATGGTGGTGGTCAGTATGACCGTGATCGATCACTGCACTCATGTCCTTACTCCTGAGCCTTTTTGAACGCGACGATGTCCTGCGGGGTGACCATGTCACCGACCTTGTTGCCCCAGGCGTTGCGTTCGTAGGTGATGATGGCGGCGATGTCGACTTCCGACAGTTGCTTGCCGAAGGCGGCCATGGAGGTGCCCGGCTTGCCGTTGACCACTATGTCGATATGGTCCTGGGCCGGGCCGATGGCGATGGGCGAGCCCTTGAGCGCGGGGAACATCGGCGGCAGGCCTTCGCCGCCCGCCTGGTGGCAGGCCGCGCAACTGGTGTTGTAGGCCTTCTCGCCGCGGGCCATCAGCTCGTCCTGCGTCCAGACCTTGCTGGTCAGCTCCTTCTCGGCGGCGGCGGCCTGCTGGCGCTCGGCCAGCCAGGCGGCGAAGTCCTCCTTGGACTTGGCCTCCACCACCACCGGCATGAAGCCGTGGTCCTTGCCGCACAGCTCGGTGCACTGGCCGCGGAAGATGCCGGGCTCGTCGATGCGGGTCCAGGATTCGTTGACGAAGCCGGGGATGGCGTCCTTCTTCACCGCCAGCGCCGGCACCCACCAGGAATGGATGACGTCGGCCGAGCTGATCAGGAAGCGCACCTTGGCCCCCACCGGCACCACCAGCGGCTCGTCGACCTCGAGCAGGTAGTTCGGGCCTTTCTTCGCCTGGTTGTTGATCTGTGCCTGGGGCGTGGTCAGGTTGCTGAAGAACTCGACGTCCTGGCCCAGGTACTTGTAGTGCCATTTCCACTGGTAGCCAGTGACCTGGATATCCAGCTCGGACTCGCTGCTGTCGTAGATGTCGATCAGGGTCTTGGTCGCCGGAATGGCCATCACCACCAGAATCGCCAGCGGCACCACGGTCCAGAGGATCTCCACCGTGGTGCTCTCATGGAAGTGCGCGGGTTCCTGGCCGTTGGAGCGGCGATGGACCAGCATCGACCAGAACATGGCGCCGAACACCAGCACGCCGATGGCGACGCAGATCCAGAAGATGGTCATGTGCAAGTCGAAAACTGAGCGGCTGACCTCGGTGGCCCCGGGCGCGATGTTCACGCCCCACTCGGCCTGCGCCGAGCCGATTGCCAACCACAGCAGGAGGCCCATCCAGACTCGTGGATGTCGCATCATTGCGGGTTCCCCTTATGGTTCTTGTTATCCCGCCGGCGGAGCCTGCGGCAAAGGGATCGACTGCCATAACTGCTGGCGACTACTGTCGAAACCTCTCCGTGCCGAAGCCCGTCCGGTTCCATCAGATAAAGCCTTTCGCGTTCGAGTATAGACGGCGACTTCTAGCTGGCAACGCGCAAGCGAAAAAGTCCGAAGCCGCGCAAGCCTTGTCCTAAACGCCACGCGCGACCACGGCGGGCGTCAATCCGCCAGCGAGAGATATAGCGTGCTCGCATAAGCATTTAAGAATTATGACAATTGCATCTTAGCTGGCCCGTCCAGCCAGCTATGGTTCTCGCCCATGACCCACCTCAGGAGTTGTCATGAACACTGCCGCCTTGCGCGAACTTATCCAGCGCGCCCACCAGCACGAAGCCAGCAGCGGTCAACTGGCGCGCCAACTGCACGGCCAGCTCGAACGCCTGCACCCCTCCATACGCCTACCCAGCCAGGACGCCCTCGGCGTACTGACGCGCTTCGTCAGCGCTTATATCGAGCAGGTACCGGACATGCTGGACGCGGCCAGTCAGGTCGCCCGGGAAGCCGGCATAGAGGCGCCAGTCAAGCCGGTGCTGAAGGTGGCCGAGCAGTTTTTTCTGCAACCGCCGGCACTGATGGAGGGCCACGAAGGGCTCGATGGGCTGCTCGACGAGGCCTACCTGGCCCACCGCCTGATCGAGGAGGTCAACGACCGCTACAGCAGCCACCTGGGCCAGCCGCTGATTCCGCTGGACACCACGGTGGCCAACCTGATCGCCCACCAGCTGATCGGCGAGCCCTTCGCCAACCAGCTGGACGAGGCCGTGCACCACGCGGTGGACGGCATGCTCGACGAGGACAGTTTTACCCAGGCTTCGGTGCGCGCCTTTCGCGAGCGCCTGAGCGACCCGCACACCGAGGCGGCCTGGGAGCGCTGGCCCTGCCTGTCGCGGCAGCTGGGTGTGGAGTTGCAATTGGATCAGACCCGCGCCGCAAGCTGATCGATCCTTGGGGCGAATTCCGACGGCGCGGGCGCTTGCCGCCCCGCCGTCGGCATGCAGCATTCAGCTCTGGAGATAACGTGCCCGCGGCGTCGCCATTGGCAGCGGGCCCTCGTCGATCGCGCGGAACTCGCCCTTCTCCGCATCGTAGGCCCTGATCGCGCAGGTCTCGATGTCATACACCCAGCCATGGATGAACAGCTGACCGCTGGCCAGCCGCGCGGCTACCGCGGGGTGGGTGCGCAGGTGGTCGAGCTGGGCCACGACGTTCTCCTCGGTGAGGATCTCCAGGGTGTTGTGATCGGCGCAGCCGCAGTTTTCCGCCACCACCGTCTTGGCCACCTCGGCATGGCGCAGCCAGGCCTTGACCGTCGGCATGCGCTCCAGGGTCTGCGGGTCGAGCACCGCCTTCATCGCACCGCAGTCGGAGTGCCCGCAGACGATGATGTGATGCACGCCGAGGGCCATCACCGCGTATTCGATGGCGGTGGATACCCCGCCCATCATCTGCCCGTACGGCGGCACCACGTTGCCGACGTTGCGGGTGACGAACAGGTCGCCAGGATCGCTCTGGGTGATCAGGTCGGGGACGATGCGCGAGTCCGCGCAGGTGATGAACATGGCGCGCGGCGCCTGGGCGTGGGCGAGCTTCTTGAACAACGCCTGCTGCTGTGGGAAGACATCCTGACGAAAGCGTCGGAAACCCTCGACGATATGGCGGAGCGCATCCTCGGCGCTTTCCGCCGCGCCGCTGTTCTGCTGTTCTTGCTTATCCATTTGGCCTACCTCGAAAAAGCTGTGGGGACGCATCGACATGGCCCGGCCAGCATGCCGGGCGAGCGACGGCGAACCTTTACTGGACTTTCGTCGCGCATTTCGGGTCACCACTCACCCGGCCAATAGTGGTCTGAAAGCGCGGAGTCGATCGGCTGCCGCCAGCGACAGGCCGTCCGGAAGAGGCGCGCTGCCCTCTCCTGGACGGGGGTCGGTGCGCGTATCTAGGCGCGCAACGAGCGCTGCCACCTGGCCGCAGCGACCCGCAAGCAACCGCCGATCACCACCAGTACTCTACCTGTACGCCGAAGTTGGAGCCATGCCGCGCACTGCCGAACACGCCGCTGTCGGACAGCGCCGAGCCGGCCGCCATTGCGTTGGCGGCATCCTGGGCCGCCTGGTTCCAGGTCGCGTAGGTGTAGTACAGGCGCAGCTCCGGGCGGGTCCAGAAGCCCGGACCCGCCGGCGACCAGGTCGGCGCCACGGTGAACTTGCTCAGCTTGCGCGTGCCGCCGCTGGCATCGACCTGATCAAAGCCCAGCTCGCCGACCAGCTTGAACTGCTCGGTGAAGGCGTAGCTGGTACGCCCGCCGACCGACAGCCAGTTCTCGTCGTCCTGGTTGGCGCGCTCGTCCTTCTGGTACACCACCAGGAACTGGCCACCCAGGCGCGGGGTGATCTGCCAGTCGAAGTGCTCCACCAGGCGATAGCGCTTGGCGCTGTCATCGAGCATCACGTCGCCGGTCGAGCCCAGGGCGGTGCCCGGGCCGGGACCGTACTGCAGGGCGAAGGTGTTCTTGCCGCCGAGACCAAGGAAGTCCTGCTGCTTGTGCTGGGCGGTGATCGACCAGCCGCTGTGGGCGCCTTCGATGTGGCGCGGCTTGTCGATGAAGCTCAGGCCGAATTCCAGCTCGCCATTGGGGTTGGTGTCGAAGCCGGCGACGTTGAAGTCGTGGCGGTTGATGTATTCCTTCTGGAACACGCTGTCCTTGCGCGAGAAGGCGTAGCTGTACTTCAGCCCGCCCAGCTCGTAGTTCTCGATGCCGGCGCCGGTGGCGCTCTGGTTCCAGTAGAAGAAGTCGCTGATATGGATGTCGTTGCGCTTGTAGAAGCGCCGCCCGGCCCACAGCGAGCCGCCGTTCAGCGCCGGTACCTTGCTCCACTCGACGAAGGCCTGGTTCATCCGCGTGAAGCCATGCTCGCCGGTGAATGTCGGGGTATGCCCATATTCGTTGAAGAACTGCGCCATGCCCTCGACGCTGAGCACAGAGCCATCGTCCAGGGTCAGCAGGTCCTGACGCAGGTCCAGCTCGGCGTACTGCTCGCACTCGTTGCCGAGGCGGAACTTCGACAGCGCGCCGGGCAGCTGGAAGCACGACTGGCGATCACCGTCGGAACTGCCGGCGCCGCTGCGCACATAGCCGCTGAACTCCAGGGCCTGGGCCTGGGGCAGAACCAGCGCCAGGGCGAACAGGTAGGGGGCGCCACGCGCAGCACTGACTAGCGGCGATGACTGAGGCTTGAGACTGGTCTTCATGGTTGCTCCTGATTGTTTTTATTGTCTGAAATGCTGCGGATAACCGCCGCGGCAGCGGGTTCTTGCGAAACATTCGGGCGCACACTCCCCCTGCCGAGCGACGAATCGCTCGGCGATGAGGGTCCATGAGGTTTGGGGGCGGCGCTGCCCTTCAGGTCGGCCTGGACGACGAGCCGTCAGCCACGGTGACGACCGCGGAAGAAGTCGATCAGGCCCTGGGTGGAGGGGTCCTCGGCCGGCCCCGGCTCGCTGCTGAGCAGGCGCGAGTAGACGTTCTTGCCCAGCTCCTTGCCCAGCTCCACGCCCCACTGGTCGAAGGCGTTGATGCCCCAGATGGCACTCTGGGCGAACACCTTGTGCTCGTACAGCGCGACCAGGGCGCCCAGGCGGCGCGGGCTGACCCGCTCCATCACCAGGGTGTTGCTCGGGCGGTTGCCGGGGATCACCTTGTGCGGCGCCAGGCGCTGCACCTCGTCCTCGTCCAGGCCCTTGGCACGCAGTTCCGCCTCGGCTTCGGCCTGGGTCTTGCCGAGCATCAGCGCCTGGCTCTGCGACAGGCAGTTGGCATACAGCCACTGGTGGTGGTCGGCCACCGGGTTGTAGCTGACCACCGGCACGATGAAGTCGGCCGGGATCAGCGCGGTGCCCTGGTGCAGCAGCTGGTGGTAGGCGTGCTGGCCGTTGCAACCGACCCCGCCCCAGATCACCGGCCCGGTGGCACAGGGCACCGGGCGGCCATCCTGCAGCACGCGCTTGCCGTTGGACTCCATGTCCAGCTGCTGCAGGTGCTTGGTGATGTTTCGCAGGTAGTGGTCGTAGGGCAGGATCGCCTGGGTCTGGGCGCCCCAGAAATTGCCGTACCAGATGCCCAGCAGGGCCATGAGCACCGGCATGTTCTGCTCGAACGGGGCGTTCTGGAAGTGCTCGTCCATGCGGTAGGCGCCGGACAGCAGCTCCTTGAAGTTGGACATGCCGATGGACATGGCGATCGGCAGGCCGATGGCCGACCACAGCGAGTAGCGACCGCCGACCCAGTCCCACATCGGCAGGATGTTCTCCTCGCGGATGCCGAAGGCCACCGCCGCCGGCACATTGCTCGACACGGCGATGAAGTGGCGGTGCAGTTCGCCCTCGGTGCCGCCCTGGGCCAGGTACCAGCTGCGCGCGGCCTGGGCGTTCTTCAGGGTTTCCAGGGTGCTGAAGGTCTTCGAGGAGATGATGAACAGGGTGGTTTCGGCGCGCAGCTTGGCTGCCAGCTCATGGAACGAGCTGCCGTCGATATTGGCCAGGTAGTGGCAGCGCACGCCGCGCTGGGCGAAAGGCAGCAGCGCCTCGGAGACCAGCTGCGGGCCGAGGAAGGAGCCGCCGATGCCGATGTTGACCACGTCGGTGATGGGCTTCTCGCTGTAGCCGCGCCACAACCCGTCATGCACCTTGCCGACCAGTTCGGTCATCTGGTGCAGCACCCGGTGCACCTCGGGCATCACGTCGACGCCGTCGACCAGCACCTTGTCGCCGATCGGCCGGCGCAGGGCGGTGTGCAGGGCCGGGCGGCCCTCCGAGGCGTTGAGCCGTGCGCCGTCGAACAGCGCGCCAATCGCCTGCCGCAGGCCACACTCTTCGGCCAGACGCACCAGCAGGTCGCGGGTTTCGCGGGTGATCAGGTTCTTCGAGTAGTCGAGGAACAGCCCGCAGTCGTTCAGGGAAAACTCGGCGAAGCGCTGCGGCTGCTCGGCGAATGCGTCGCGCATGCTGAACTCGGCAAAGCACTCGCGGTGCGCGGCCAGGCCCTGCCAGGCGGGCAACTGGGTGACATCGTGGGAAGGCTGAGGGTGCGGCATGTCAACTCCTGGAAAGTTATTGGACGAAAGGCTTGAGGCCCCGGCGCGGCTCAAGGCTGTTCCAGTTCATGGGCGTAAGGCAGGTCCGGCCCGATTCGCGAGCAGGTCACCGCGGCCGCGCGCACGGCGTAGCCGAGCATCGCCTCGATATGCCTGTGCGACAGCGTGGCCAGCGCCTGCGGGCTGTCCAGGCCGTGGCGGCTCAGGTAGGCCAGCAGTGCGGCCTGGAAGGTGTCGCCGGCGCCGACCGTGTCGCGCGTGTCCACCGCCTGCGCCGGCACCGCCCAGCGCCCGTGCTGGCGACTGTGCACGCTGGCGCCATCGCTGCCGTGGGTGAGGAACACCAGCTGGCAGCGCTGGCTTAGCCACTGGCTGACCACGTCCTCGGGCCGGCGCTGCGGATAGAGCAGGGCCAGGTCTTCCTCGCTGACCTTGATCAGGTGCGCCTGAGCGGCGAAGGCCTCGACGCGCTGGCGCCACAGCTCGATGCTGGGCTCGACGCCGAGGCGCACATTGGGGTCGAGGCTGATCAGCCGCCGATCGCTCTCGCGCCGCACCAGTTCGAACAGGGTATCGGCGACAGGCGTCACCACCAGGGAGTAGGAGCCGACATGAATACCGCGCACCCGTGCCTCCAGCGCCGGCAGATGCTCGAGACCCAGCATGCGATCGGCACAGCCCTCGCCGCGAAAGCTGTACTGCGGCACGCCCTGGGCGTCGACCGCGACCATCGCCAGGGTGGTCGGCGCGTCGCTGGGCACCAGGTAGGCGTCGCTCACGCCTTCCTCGTGCAACACCTTGCGCAGGCGCTCGCCGAGAAAATCCGTGGAAATACCGGCGAACAGCGCCGAATCGGCGGCCAAGCGGCGCAGGCCGACGGCCACGTTGAACGGCGAACCGCCGGCAATCGCCTGCAGCTCTAGCTGACTGCTGCGCGCGCCTTCGTCCAGGCTGAAGACATCGAACAAAGCCTCGCCACATACCAGATACATAACTGACTCCTTATCAGGGGAAGGCGCCTTCGCGGGCATGGGGGGTTAGGCGAGCAGGGCCTGCAGGGTGGCGCTCACCCCTTGGCTGCGCAGGCTCTCGAGATTGCGCTCGAAGGCGGCGACGAAGGCCGGGGAGGCGGCCAGTGCGCTGCCGAAGATCGTCTCCTCACCCAGTACCCGGGCGGTCAGCTGCTGGTCGTCATCGATCAGCGCCTGGCAGTGCTCGGCGCGTGGGTCGACGATCCGGTACTGCTCGCCGTTCTCGTCGACACCCTTGAGGTACAGCGCCCAGGCCGCCACCACCAGGGCGCCACGCTCCAGCGCGGCGCCGTCTTCGAGCAGCCGGTTGAGGGTCGGCACGATGAATTTGGGCAGTTTCGACGAACCATCGGAGCAGATCCGCTCCAGCTGATCGGCGATGGCCTGGTTGCAGAAACGCTCGATCAGGGTGTCCTTGTAGGCTTCCAGGTCGATGCCCGGCACCGGCGCCAGTTGCGGGGTCACGTCCAGGTCCATGAAGGTGCGCACGTAACGCCGCAGCAGCGGGTCGTTCATCGCCTCGTGGACGAAGCGATAGCCCTGGAGGAAGCCCAGGTAGGTGAGCGCCAGATGACTGCCGTTGAGCAGCTTGATCTTCATCTCCTCGTAGGGCGTGACGTCGTCGGTGAACTGCACGCCGACCTTCTCCCAGGCCGGCCGGCCGTTGACGAACTTGTCCTCCAGCACCCACTGGGCGAAAGGCTCGCAGACCACCGGCCAGGCGTCCTCGATGCCGTGGCGCTCGGCCAGTTGCTGGCGGTGCGCATCGCTGGTCATGGGCGTGATGCGGTCGACCATGGCGTTGGGAAAGCTGACATTGGCCTCGATCCAGGCGGCCAGCTCGGGGTCGGCCAGATTGGCGAAACTGAGCAGCGCCTTGCGCGTGACCGTGCCGTTGTGCGGCAGGTTATCGCAGGACATCAGGGTGAACGCCGGGGTGCCGGCGGCGCGGCGCCGAGCCAATGCCGCACAGAGGAAGCCGAAGACGCTGCGCGGCGCCTCGGGATGGGCCAGGTCGTTCTGGATGTCCGGCAGCTCGGCGAGGAACTCGCCGCTGCTGTCGTCCATGCAGTAGCCGCCTTCGGTGATGGTCAGCGAGACGATACGGATCGCCGGATCGGCCAGCTTGTCGATCAGCGCCTGGGGCGAATCCTCGGCCAGCAGCATGCCGCTGATGGCGCCCACCACCTGCACCGCGTTGCCCGCCTCGTCGCCCAGCTCGACCAGGGTGTAGAGGTAGTCCTGGGCGGCCAGGACATCGCGCATGGCGCGGTCGGCGCCGCGCAGGCCGACGCCGCAGATGCTCCAGTCGAGGGCCTCGCCCTGGTTCATCAGGGCCTCGGTGTAGTACGCCTGGTGGGCGCGATGGAAACCACCGACACCGATGTGGACGATGCCCTGCTGGGTGGTGTCGGCACGGTACGCGGGCAGCGCGATAGGCGCCGCCAACTGGTCAAGGTGCTGGCGATTGAGTTTCATCTGTGCATTCCTGGATGGGTCTGGCGGGCGGCCTCAGGCCGCCTGCTGGAGTCGTTTGGCAATGGCCTGGCCATCGGCGTCGAACAGGTGGCAGTGGGCCGGGTCGAAAGCCAGCTCCAGGACTTCGCCGGCGCGCGGGGCGAAATCGCCACGTACGCGGATGGTCAGCATCTCCCCGGAGGCGCAGCGCACGTGGCAGTAGGTATCGCTGCCCAGGCGCTCGCTGACATCGGCGGTGACCCGCAGCTGGCCCTGGCCGGCCGGCACGATGTCGAAGTGCTCGGGACGCACGCCCAGGGTCACCGCGCTGCCCGCGGCCAGGCCGGCGGCGGCCAGCGGCAGGCTCAGCTGCGCGCCGCACTCCAGCTTCACTTCGCAGGCGGCAGCGTCGACCTTGGCGGTCTGGCCCCGCAGGAAGCCCATCTTCGGCGTGCCGAGGAAGCCGGCGACGAACAGGTTGGCCGGATGGTGATACAGCTCCATGGGCGAGCCGACCTGCTCGACGCGCCCGCCGTTGAGCACCACCACCTTGTCGGCCAGGGTCATGGCCTCGACCTGGTCGTGGGTCACGTAGATCATGGTCGCCTGCAGCTCCTGGTGCAGACGCGCCAGCTCCAGGCGGGTCTGCACCCGCAGGGCCGCGTCGAGGTTGGACAGCGGCTCGTCGAACAGGAAGATCTTCGGATTGCGCACGATGGCGCGGCCGATGGCCACGCGCTGGCGCTGGCCGCCGGAGAGCTGCTTGGGCTTGCGCTCGAGCAGGGGCTTGAGCTCGAGGATGGCCGCGGCGTTGTCGACCTTCTCCTGCACCTCGCGCTTGTCCACGCCGGCCAGGTCGAGGGCGAAGGACAGGTTCTTGCGCACGGTCATGTGCGGGTACAGGGCGTAGGTCTGGAACACCATGGCCAGGTCGCGCTTGGCCGGGGCCGTGTCGGTGATGTCCTTGCCATCCAGTTCGATGGTGCCGCTGGTGACTTCCTCCAGCCCGGCGATCAGTCGCAGCAGGGTGGACTTGCCGCAGCCGGACGGCCCGACGAACACGACGAACTCGCGGTCGCGTACGTCCAGGTCGATGCCCTTGATGATGGCGGTGCCGTCGAAGCCTTTTTTCAGGTTGCGAATCTTCAAATCTGCCATGGGGAAATCCTCTTGTTACTTGACTGCGCCGAAGGACAGGCCGCGTACGAGTTGTTTTTGGCTGATCCAGCCGAAGATCAGGATGGGCGCACAAGCCAGGGTCGAAACCGCCGAGAGCTTGGCCCAGAACAGGCCTTCCGGACTGGAGTAGGAAGCGACCAGCGCGGTCAGCGGGGCGGCGGCCGAGGAGGTCAGGTTGAGCGACCAGAACGCCTCGTTCCAGCACAGGATCAACGACAGCAACATGGTCGAGGCCAGGCCACCGCGGGCGATCGGCAGCAGTACGCGGCCGATTTCCTGCAGGGTGGTGGCGCCGTCCAGGCGAGCGGCTTCGAGGATGTCGACGGGGATGTCCTTGAAGTAGGTGTAAATCATCCAGACCACGATCGGCAGGTTGATCAGGGTGTAGATGACGATCAGCGCGATGCGCGAATCGAGCAGGCCCAGGCTCTGGCAGATCAGGTAGATCGGCATCAGCACGCCCACCGGCGGCAGCATCTTGGTCGACAGCATCCACAGCAGCGTGCGCTTGGTGTGGCGGCTCTCGAAGAAGGCCATGGAGTAGGCCGCCGGCACCGCGATGAGCATGCACAGCAGGGTCGCCACGGAGGAGATCAGCAGCGAATTCCAGGCGAAGCTGAAGTAGTCGCTGCGCTCGTTGATCAGCAGGTAGTTCTCCAGCGTCGGCATGAAGACGAACTGCGGCGGCGTGGCGAACGCGGCGATTTCGGTTTTGAAGCTGGTAAGGATCATCCACAGGATCGGGAAGAAGATCAGCGCGGCGATAGCCCAGGCCGAAGTACCCACCAGCACACTCTGCAGGCGACGGGATTGTTTAAGCGTCAGCATGATCAAGGCCTCATTGCTGGTTGGTGAGGTTCTTGCCGATCATTCGGATCAGCACGATCGCCGCCAGATTGGCGATGACCACCGCGATCAGCCCGCCCGCCGATGCCATACCGACGTCGAACTGCAGCAGCGCGTGGTTGTAGATCAGGTAGGCCAGGTTGGTGGACTCGAAGCCCGGACCGCCACTGGTGGTGGTGAAGATTTCGGCGAACACCGAGAGCAGGAAGATCGTCTCGATCATCACCACCACGGCGATAGGCCGGGCCAGGTGCGGCAGGGTCAGGTGCCAGAAGATCGCCAGGGAGCCGGCGCCGTCGAGACGCGCGGCCTCTTTCTGGTCCTGGTCCAGCGACTGCATGGCGGTCATCAGGATCAGGATGGCGAACGGCAGCCACTGCCAGGACACGATGAAGATGATCGACAGCAGCGGGTACTGGGCCAGCCAGTCCACCGGTTCGGCGCCGAAGAACTTCCAGATCGCCGCGAGGATCCCGGAGACCGGATGCAGGATCAGGTTCTTCCACACCAGTGCACTGACCGTCGGCATGATGAAGAAGGGCGAGATCAGCAGCACCCGCACCACGCCCCGGCCCCAGAACTCGCAGGCTTCCAGCAGCGCGGCGATCAGCACGCCGAACACCACGCTGATCAGCAGCACGCTGCCAACCAGCAACAGGGTATTGAGTGCACCCGGCATGAAGCCGGCGTCGCTGAGGAAGTACTCGAAGTTCTCCAGACCGACGAACTGGTTCTCGCCGGGATACAGCAGGTTGTAGCGAATCAGCGAGAAATAGATGGTCATGCCCAAGGGCACGATCATCCACAGCAGCAGCAGGGCCACCGAAGGGCTGACCAGAAACCAGCCCGGCTTGAGCGCGCAGCGCTTGCCGCTGACCGGCGCGGGCGCACTTTTCAGGTGCGTATCGAGGGTCGAAGTAGTCATGGCGACTCCGTGTAGATTCGGCGAGAACGGACGGTCGGACACCGGCCTACGGGGCAGTAAGCGCGGTGCCAGGACGGTCTAGGTGAGGTGGGCTACTTGGGATAGCCCGCGCGCTTCATTTCGCGCGCCGTGGACTGCTGGGCCGCCATGAGCGCCTGGTCGACCGACATGTGGCCGGTAAGCGCTGCAGTGAACTGCATGCCGACCTGGGTGCCGATGGCCTGGAACTCGGGAATGGTGACCAACTGGATACCCACATAGGGCACCGGCTTGAGGGTCGGATCGGTCGGGTCGGCCCGCTTCAGCGACTCCAGGGTGACCTTGGCGAACGGTGCGGCCGCCATGTAGGCGTCGCTGTAGGTCGAGGCGCGGGTGCCCGGCGGCACGTTGGCCACGCCATCGGTGTCGGCGACCAGCTGGGCGTAGGCCTGGGACGTGGCCCAGGCGCTGAAGAGCTTGGCCGCCGCCTTGGAGTTGGAACTGGTGGGGATGCCCAGCGCCCAGGAATACAACCAGGCCGAACCCTTGTCGGTGACCTGCTGCGGCGCGCGGCTGAAGCCGACCTTGTCGGCGACCTTGCTCTGGCTGGTGTCGGTGACGAAGGAGCCGGCCACGCTGGCGTCGACCCACAGCGCGCACTTGCCGCTGTTGAACAGCGCCAGGTTCTCGTTGAAGCCGTTGCTGGAGGCGCCCGGCGGGCCGAACTGCTTGAGGGTATCGACGTAGAAGTTGAGCGCCTGCTTCCATTCGCTGCCGGTGAACTCGGGCTGCCACTGCTCGTCGAACCAGCGCGCGCCGTAGGCGTTGGCCACGGTGCTGATCAGCGCCATGTTCTCGCCCCAGCCGGCCTTGCCGCGCAGGCAGATGCCGTACTGCTCCTGCTCCGGCTTGTGCAGGGCCGCGGCGAACTCGCGCATCTGCTCCCAGGTCGGTTGCTCGGGCATGCTCAGGCCGGCCTGCTCGAACAGGTCGGTGCGGTAGTAGGTGATCGAGCTTTCGGCGTAGAACGGCAGGGCGTAGAGCTTGCCGTCGACCGACAGACCTTCGCGTACCGAGGGGAACACGTCGTCGAGGGCGTAGTCGGCCGGCAGGTTGGTCATCGGCTCCAGCCAGCCTTTCTCGCCCCACAGCGCCGCCTCGTACATGCCGATGGTCAGCACGTCGAACTGGCCGCCCTTGGTGGCGATATCGGTGGTCAGGCGTTGGCGCAGGACATTCTCTTCGAGCACCACCCACTTCAGGTTGATCTGCGGGTTCTGCTCTTCGAAGGTTTTGGCGAGCCGCTGCATGCGGATCATGTCGCTGTTGTTGACCGTGGCAATGGTCAGGTTTTCGGCGGCGTGGGCAGACACCGAGAGGGACAGGCAGGAAACGGCAACTAATGCTGTAGCTAATTTGTTCATTGTTTTGAACTCCCCTCCTGCATCGCCGAAGCGACCGGAGATCGATATTGTTTTTGTATTAGTCGACCTGCATTACACCTCTACGTAAAACCTCGAACAAAGCCTCGACTGCACCTCAACCAATACTTTTTTGCACTGAAACGAGCGCGCGCAAACCCCGAAATCAGGCTCAATGCCTCTGAAACCAGGTCTGTAGCGGGGATAGTGGCGCTAGCGACTGACCGAATCAGTACAGGTTCTGCTCGGTCAAGCGCTGGACCACCAGCTTGCGGTAGTCGGACGGGGTCACCCCCTTGAGCTGCAGGAAGCGTCGGTTGAAGTTGGAAATATTGCTGAAGCCGGACTCGAAGCAGATATCGGTCACCGGCATGTCGCTCTTGCTCAACAACTCGCAGGACTTGCTCACCCGCAGGCGATTGACGAACTCGACGAAGCCGCGCCCGGTGGCCTGCTTGAAGAAACGCGAGAAGTAGGTCGGGGTCATGCCCAGATACTCCGCCACCTCTTCCTGGCTCAGGTCCTGGGCGTAACGCTGGAAGATGTAGTCCACCGCCCGGTTGATGCGGTCGACGTGCTGCTCGTCGGCAGGCTGGTCGGGGAGCCGGCCGGAGAGCAACTGGTAGTCCTCGCAGGCCGCCAGCAACTCGAGGAGGATGAAGAAGTGACCGAGCCGGGTCGCACCCTCGGAGTCGGCGATCTTCTGCAGCAGCTGCCGCGCCTCGCGAATGCAGCGCGGGTCGCGAAACTCGATGCCGAACTGCGCCCGCGCCAGCAGCGGCGCCAGGCTCTTGAGCTCGTCGAACACCGCGATACCGCTGTCCAGCACCTTGTCGGTGAAGTTGACCAGCATGTCGCGCTGCTCGAAGTGCTCGCCCTCTTCGACCTGGCTGATCCAGTTGTGCGGCAGGTTGGGCCCGGTGAGGAACAGGCTGTGCGGGGAAAAGTTGCCGATGTAGTCGCCGATGAACACCTTGCCGGAGCTGGCGACTATCAGGTGCAGCTCGTACTCCTTGTGGAAATGCCAGCGCACCAGCGGCGACGGAAAACCATGCTGACGATAGATCAGCGAGTGGCCTTCGTGGTCATCCATCAGTTCGAAGGAGGGTTCGGGTACGCGCAGATAACGGGTCATGGTTCGTGGTAGCTTCGTGGTGGCCCAAGTGGCACAGCTGGCGGGCTGCTGCTCGGCCTCGGCAACGCTGGATGGCAACTCCCGTGCGCCACGCAGCTCGTCAGCCTCATCCATTAATTTAAGCACATCCCTTCACCGGACCAATGCACCATGGCGTTCACAGCAGCGCCAGCTGTCCACCCGGCGGGCAGAAGCGCGAGCAGTCCAGGTCGAAGCCTTCGCGACCTTGCAGGCCGAGGCGCCTGCTGGCCACGGCGAAGCGTTGCGCCAGCAGCTGTGCGAATGCCCCCTCGCCGCGCATGCGCGCGCCGAAACGACTGTCGTACAGCTCGCCGCCGCGGCTCTGGCGCACCAGGCTCAGCACATGCTCGGCGCGCTGCGGGTAGTGCGCCTGCAACCACTCCGCGAACAGCGGCGCGACCTCGCGCGGCAGGCGCAGGAACATGTAGCTCGCGCGCTGCGCGCCGGCCTCCTTGGCCGCCTCGAGCAGGCGCTCGAGCTCCATGTCGTTGATCATCGGGATCATCGGCGCACAGAGCACCCCCACCGGTATGCCGTTGTCGCGCAGCACGCGGATCGCCCGCAGGCGAGCCGCCGGCGCCGCCGCGCGCGGCTCAAGGGTGCGCTTGAGCTGGTCATCCAGGGTGGTCAGGCTGATCATCACCGCCACCAGGCGCTGGCGCGCCAGCTCGATCAGCAGGTCGAGGTCACGCAGGATCAGCGAGCCCTTGGTGACGATGGTCAGCGGATGACGGTGATCCAGCAGCACCTGCAGGGTGCGCCGGGTCAGCTGTTGCTGGCGCTCGATCGGCTGGTAGGGGTCGGTGTTGGAACCCAGGTTGATCGGCGCGCAGACGTAGCCGGGCTTGGCCAGTTGCT
This sequence comes from Pseudomonas sp. LPB0260, assembly GCF_013388395.1. Taxonomy (NCBI): domain Bacteria; kingdom Pseudomonadati; phylum Pseudomonadota; class Gammaproteobacteria; order Pseudomonadales; family Pseudomonadaceae; genus Pseudomonas; species Pseudomonas sp. LPB0260. The sequence continues at coordinate 4,478,311 of NZ_CP058247.1, forward strand.
GTTCGAGCAGGCTCGGCGCGTTGGTCTTGGCGATCAGCCGGGTCTCGAAATCCAGCCCCGGCGACAGGTCCCAGTAGGCATGGCTGGGCCGCGCGTAGCAGTAGATGCAACCATGCTCGCAGCCGCGGTAGGGGTTGATCGAGCGGTCGAAGGGCAGGTCCGGCGACTGGTTGCGGGTGATGATGCTCTTGGCCATCTCCACCCGCACCTCGGTGGCACGGCTGGGCGGCACTTCCTGCAGCCAGCCGTCGTCCTCGGCCACCGAGCGGCTCGGGGCGAAGCGATTGGCGGGGTTGCTGGCGGTGCCGCGGCCTCGCGGCGGCAGGGGAACGGACATGGCGCGACTCCGACGGAATACTGTACAAAAATACAGTTATTCAGTCGTTTCACCAAGTGTCCGTCGTCGCCGTCGCCCGCCAGCCGCTCAGGACGCCCGAGTCGCGCCCAGAGCCGCGTCGAGCGGCCGTTTGGCGTAACGCTGGGCCAGCACCGCACAGACCATCAGCTGGATCTGGTGGAACAGCATCAGCGGCAGGATCAGCAGGCCCAGCGGGCCGCCGGCGAACAGCACCTGGGCCATGGGAATGCCGGTGGCCAGGCTCTTTTTCGAACCGCAGAAGAGGATGGTGATACGGTCTTCCTGGTCGAAGCCCAGCCACCTGCCGAGCAGCTGGGTCAGCAACAGCATCAGCGCCAGCAGCACGACGCAGGCCAGCGCCAGGGCGAGCAGCTCAAGCGCTGCTACCTGCTGCCAGATGCCCGCCACCATCGCCTCGCTGAACGCGGCGTAGACCACCAGCAGGATCGAGCCCTGGTCGATGTACTTCAGCCAGTCCTTGTTGCGCCCGACCCAGGCGGCGATCCAGCGTCGGGCGACCTGCCCGGCGATAAAGGGCACCAGCAACTGCAGGGTGATCTTGCCGATGGCGTCCAGGGTCGAGCCACCGCCGCCCTGCACGTCGAGCAGCAGCGCCACCAGCAGCGGGGTAAGGAAGATGCCGAACAGGCTGGAGGCCGCCGCGCTGCAGATCGCCGCCGGGATATTGCCACGGGCCAGGGAGGTGAAGGCGATGGCCGACTGCACCGTGGCCGGCAGGGCGCAGAGGTAGAGCATGCCCAGGTACAGCTGCTCGCCGACCAGCGGCGACAGCAGCGGCTTGAGCGCCAGGCCGAGCAGCGGGAACAGCACGAAGGTGCAGGCGAACACCAGCAGGTGCAGGCGCCAGTGGGCGGCGCCGGCGACGATCGCCTCGCGCGACAGCTTGGCGCCATGCAGGAAGAACAGCAGGGCGATGGCGGCATTGGTCAGCCAGCCGAAGGCCACCGCCGCCTGGCCACTGACCGGCAGCAGGGAGGCGGCGGCGACCACCGCGATCAGGGTCAGGGTGAAGTTGTCGGGCAACAGGCGGGAACGGGCCATGGCGATGAGTCCGAAGCAGGAATACGGGGCTTGCCACGCTGGGCACGCCCACACTACCTTGGCCACTGGATGCCGACTAACGCCATCGGGGCAGATAATGTCGCCAAACGGACAACCTCCACTGCCCGAACGGCAGATTCCCGCACTGCACCAGCTGCCACGGCCGCTCTACGCGCGCAACGAATCCCTGCCGCGCCAGGTCGGCACCGCCTGGCACAGCCACCCCTGGGTCCAGTTGTCCTATGCCATCGAAGGGGTGCTGCACGTGCACACCAGCGCCGGCAGCTTCGTCGCCCCACCGCAGCGGGCGATCTGGGTGCCCGCCGGTCTGGAGCACGGGGTGATCAGCTCGGCCAATACCGAGATGCGCAGCCTGTACCTGGACACCACCGTCACCGCCTGGGCACCAGAGCAGTGCCGGGTGCTGGAAATCGACCGGCTGACCCGCGAGCTGATCAACCGCTTCTGCGCCGGCCCGGTGGAATACGACGAACTGGGCGCGGACGGCCGTCTGGCCCAGGTGCTGCTGGATCAGCTGCGCGGCGCCGCGGAAGTCGGCCTGTCCCTGCCGCTGCCGCGCGACCCGCGCCTGCAGCCCATGTGCCGCCAGCTGCAGGCGCAGCCGGACGATGGCCGCAGTCTCGGCCAGTGGAGCGCCGAGCTGGCGCTGTCGGAGAAGACCCTGAGCCGCCTGCTGCTGCGCGACACCGGGCTGACCTTTCGCGCCTGGCGCCAGCGCCTGCGCCTGCTCGCGGCGCTGACCCCGCTGGAGCGGGGCCAGCGGGTCACCGACGTGGCCCTGGCCAGCGGCTACGACTCCACCTCGGCCTTTATCGCCGCCTTCCGCCAGCAGTTCGGCCGCACCCCCGGCGAATTCTTTCGCGACTAGCGGCGCGGCCGGGCGGCTAGTCCTTGGGCTTGTTCAGCTTGGGGTTGGGGAAGAACTGCACGGCCTTGACCTTGGGATCGGCGGCCTTGGGTTTCAGCGCGCTGACGTTGACCCGGGTCGGCAGTTCCTTGGGCACCGAGTTGCCGCGCTCGTCCAGGGTGTCGGCGTAGCCGCAGCTGACGCACTCGCGGTGCGGCACGCCGTCCTCGTCCCACATCTTGATGGTGTCCATCTCGCTGCAGGCCGGGCATACCGCACCGGCGATAAAACGTTTGGTGGAGATGCTCATGGTCGATCCGCTTACGCGGCCTCCTGGCTCAGGCCGAGGTGACGGAGCAGGGCGTCGATGCGCGGCTCGCGGCCGCGGAAGTCGACGAACAGCACCATGGGTTCCTCGGAGCCGCCGCGGGCGAGGATCGCCTCGCGGAACGCGCGGCCGGTGTCGCCGTTGAACACGCCCTCTTCCTCGAAGCGCGAGAAGGCGTCGGCCGACAGCACCTCGGCCCACTTGTAGCTGTAGTAACCGGCCGCGTAGCCACCGGCGAAGATGTGCGCGAAGCCGTTGGCGAAACGGTTGTAGGCCGGCGGACGCAGCACCGAGACCTCGTCGCGCACGCCCTCGAGCACCTGCAGCACGCTGCGGCCGTCGCCGTGGTGGGCGTGCAGCTCGAAGTCGAACAGCGAGAACTCCAGCTGGCGCACCATCATCAGCCCGGACTGGAAGTTCTTCGCCGCCAGCATCTTGTCCAGCAGGTCCCGGGGCAACGGCTCGCCGCTTTCGTAATGGCCGGAGATCAGCGCCAGGCCTTCCGGCTCCCAGCACCAGTTCTCCATGAACTGGCTGGGCAGCTCGACCGCGTCCCAGGCCACGCCGTTGATGCCCGAGGCACCGGCCTGCTCGACGCGGGTCAGCAGGTGGTGCAGGCCGTGGCCGAACTCGTGGAACAGGGTGGTGACCTCGTCGTGGGTCAGCAGCGCCGGCTTGCCGGGCGCGGCCGGGGTGAAGTTGCACACCAGGTTGGCCACCGGGCTGATCAGCTCGCCGCTGGCGCCGCGGCGCTTGTCGCGGGCGCCGTCCATCCAGGCGCCGCCGCGCTTGTGGGCGCGGGCGTAGAGGTCGAAGAAGAAGCGCCCGACGTGCACGCCGTTCTCCTTGATCTCGAACAGGCGCACGTCCGGGTGCCAGGTGTCGAAGCCGGAGAGCTCCTCGATCTGGATGCCGTAGAGCTTCTCGACGATGGCGAACAGGCCGCCGAGCACCTTGTCGATGGGGAAGTAGGGCCGCAGGATTTCCTGGGAAATGCTGTAGCGCTGCTCGCGCAGCTTCTCGGCGTAGTAGCCGACGTCCCAGCTCTGCAGGTCCGCGCAGCCCTGCTCGGCAGCGAAGGCGCGCAGCTCGTCCAGGTCCTGGGCGGCGAAGGGCTTGCTGCGCACGGCCAGGTCGCGCAGGAAGCTCAGCACCTGCTCGCTGGACTCGGCCATCTTGGTCGCCAGGCTCAGCTCGGCGTAGTTGGCGAAGCCGAGCAGCCGGGCCAGTTCCTGGCGCAGGTCGAGAATCTCCTGCATCACCGGGCCGTTGTCGTGCTCGCCGGCGTTCGGCCCCTGGTCGGAGGCGCGGGTGCAGTAGGCGGCATACAGCTCTTCGCGCAGCGCGCGGTCGTCGGCGTAGGTCATCACCGCGTAGTAGCTGGGGAACTCCAGGCTGATCAGCCAGCCGTCCAGGCCCTTGGCCTCGGCCGCCTGTTGCATCTGCGCCTTGGCCGACTCGGTCAGGCCGGCCAGCTGGGCCTCCTCGGTGACGTGCTTGGTCCAGGCCTGGGTGGCATCCAGCAGCTGGTTGGAGAAGCGGCTGCCGAGCTCGGCGAGCTTGCTCTGGATGGCGCCGAAGCGCTGCTTGTCGGCCTCCGCCAGGTCGATGCCGGACAGGTGGAAGTCGCGCAGCGCGTGCTTGAGGATGGTCTGCTGGGCCACCTCGAACCGGGCGGCGGCGGGGCTGTCGGCCAGGGCCTGGTAGGCCTGGTACAGCGCGCGGTTGTGGCCCAGTTCGGTCCAGTATTCCGACAGCTTGGGCAGGCAGGCCTCGTAGGCCTGGCGCAGTTCGGCGCTGTTGCACACCGCATTGAGGTGGCTGACCGGGCCCCAGGCGCGCCCCAGGCGCGCATGCAGCTCATCGAGCGCCAGCACCAGGCCGTCCCAGCTCGGTGTGCCAGACTGTTGCTTGAGCAGCTCGGCGATGGCCGCGCGACTGTCGGCGAGGATGGCATCTATCGCCGGCTCGACGTGCTCGGGACGGATGGCGGAATAGGGTGGCAGGTCGAAGTCTTGCAGCAGGGGGTTGTTCGCAGTCACGACTGAGTCACCTGTAACCAAGAGGAATTCATGCTGTGCCCGGCGCTGGCAAAAAGCCTGCAAAGCCGGGTTTCAGCGGATTTGCCGGCTATCTTAATTACAATCACCGCTCACCGCAGCTCAAGAGGTTTCTATCGTGGCGATTCGCAGTTACCAACAGTTCACCCCGCAACTCGGCGAGCGGGTGTTCGTCGACGCCTCCGCCGTGATCCTCGGCGACGTGGAGATCGGCGACGACAGCTCGGTCTGGCCGCTGGTGGTGATCCGCGGCGACATGCACAGCATCCGCATCGGCGAGCGCTCCAGCGTGCAGGATGGCAGCGTGCTGCACATCACCCACGCCGGGCCGTTCAACCCCGGCGGCTATCCGCTGAACATCGGCGACGACGTGACCGTCGGCCACAAGGTCACCCTGCACGGCTGCAGCGTCGGCAACCGGGTGCTGATCGGCATGGGCAGCATCGTCATGGACGGCGTGGTGATCGAGGACGAGGTGGTGCTCGGCGCCGGCAGCCTGGTGCCGCCAGGCAAGCGCCTGCAGAGCGGCTACCTGTACGTCGGCAGCCCGGCTAGGCAGGCCCGCCCGCTGACCGAGCAGGAACGCAGCTACTTCCGCTACAGCGCCGACAACTACGTGCGCCTGAAAGACCAGCACCTGATGGAAGGCTTTTCCTCCAACTGATCCCGCCCCGCACAAGGTTGTCCATGCACTACCAGAACCTCCTGTTCGACCTCGACGGCACCCTGACCGACCCGCGCGAGGGCATCACCCGTTCGGTGCAGCACGCCCTGGCGCGGCTGGGCATCGACGAGCCTGATCTGGCCAGCCTGGAGCACTTTATCGGCCCGCCGCTGCTGCAGTGCTTTATGCACAGCTATAACCTGGATGAGGCCACGGCCTGGCAGGCGGTCGGCCATTACCGCGAACGTTTCAGCGAGGTCGGCCTGTACGAGAACCGCGTGTTCGACGGCGTCGACGCCCTGCTCACGGCCCTGGCCGCACAGGATCGTCGCCTGTATATCGCCACCAGCAAGCCGACCCTGTTCGCCGAGCGGATCGCCGCGCACTTCGGCTTCGCCCGGCACTTCCAGGCGATCCATGGCAGCGAACTGGACGGCACGCGCACCGACAAGGCCGAACTGATCGGCCATCTGCTGCGGGTGGAGGACCTGAACCCGGCGGCCACGCTGATGATCGGCGACCGCAAGCACGACCTGATCGGCGCGCGGCGCAACGGCCTGGACGCGGCGGCGGTGGGTTATGGCTTCGGCAGCGCCGAGGAACTGCAGGCCGAGGCGCCGACCTACCACTTCGCCACCCTGGACGAACTGCGCCGGGCCTTCGCGGCCTAGGTGCCGTCGCTTTGGCTGGCCGGGCTCAGCCGTTCTTCTGGTAGATGATCTTCCTGGTGCCGTTGTCGCAGCTGCCGACCACCATGCTCGGGTCGTGCACCTCGTCGTTGGTCACGATCTCCAGGGTGTAGCTGGCCACCCCGGCGGCCTGGATCTTCACCTCGATCTCCTGCTTCAGCTCCTCGCAGGGCTTGGGCGCCGCCCAGCTGGCCGCGCTCAGCAGGCCGAGCAGCAAGACCACGATGCATCTGTTCATGGCACGGCACCTCTCTCGTTCGGACGATTCCTAGGGTTGGACCGCCGGCGCCGACGACCGGTTCTGTCCGGCGGCCGCCAGGGCCTGCAGCGCCTCGCTGCGTTTTTCTGGCGACAACTCGCCAAGCAGGGCGACGCGCCTGTAGAACGCCGGCCAGTCGCCGCCGACTTCGCCGAACAAGCGGGCGAAGGCCGGCACCCAGCGATCATAGAGGCCGAACGGCAGCAGCTTGGCGTTGTTCAGTGGCCCCTCGATCCAGGCATCGTAGCGGCCCACGCCGCCCCACTGGCGCTCGCGCAGCGTCCGGTAGTCGCGGCGCAGGCGTTCGAACTCGGCCTGCTTGGCGGTGCGCATGGCCGGCGCCGGCAGATCCCTGGCATACAGGGCGCGCAGGCGCTCGCGACTGGCCAGCACCAGTTCGGTGAACTGCGCGCGCTGCTGCTCCGATTGCGCATTCACCGCGGCCAGCCCCCGCGCCGCACGCCACTGACGCAGGCCCTCGTACTCGACGAAGCTGGCGAAGGACTCGTTGAACGCGGTGTCGTCGGCCACGTACAGCTGCTGGTGGGCCAGCTCATGGAAGATCACCGCCACCAGGCGCTCGTCGCTCCAGGCCAGCATGGTGTTGAGCAGCGGGTCGTCGAACCAGCCCAGGGTCGAATAGGCCTCGACGCCACCGATATAGGTGTCCAAGCCCTGATGGCGCAGCAGCGCCGCGGCCCCGCGGGCGCGGCCCTGGCGGTAGTAGCCGCGGTAAGCGACGCAACCGGCGACGGGAAAACAGTGCAACTCGGGCTCGACCGAGAACTCGGCGGTGGCGAACAGGTTCCACAGCACATAGGGCCGCTGCACATCGGCATACAGGCGATAGCTCCGATTGTCCGGCAGGCCCAGCGCGGCACTGGCGAAACGGCGCGCCTGCAGCGCCAGGGCCAGGCGCTCGCGCAGCGCCGCGGCGGTGGCGGGGTCGGCCAGCAGGGCCTCGACGGGCTGGCGCGCGCGCAACAGCTCGAGCTGGCCGCGGGCCAGCTGGGCGTAATAGTCCAGGGTGCTGCAGCCGCCCAGAAGCAACGCCGCCAGCAGCGGAACCCAGCGCCAGGCGGACGAGTCGATAAGGAAGAGGGCAGAGGCGCGCGTCATGCCGTCACGCTAGCGCATCGGCGCCACTGCCTCCAGTTCGGGATCGGCGTAGGCTGGTTCCATGACCCCCTTTTCGGAGAACCCCATGCGTCGCTTCGCCCTGATCGCCAGCCTGTCCCTGCTCGGTGCCTGCGCCTCACCGCTGCCGCCCCACGACCCGGGGCAGGCCTGGGTCGAGCTGTACAGCCCGGCCAGCGACCTGTTGATGGCCGACGAGCTGGACGGCAAGCGTCTCCGCGACGGCCGCTACTTCCAGGTATCGCCGGGCGCCCACGAGCTGATCAGCCGCTTCCAGTTCGATGTACCGGGTGGCGGTAACGGCTCCGACATGATGTCCGAGCCGATCCAGCGCACCTGCGAGATCCGCGTGCGCTACGCCGACTTCGCCGCCGGCAAGCGCTACCGCCTGGAGGCGCGCTCCATCATGTACAACGCCCAGGCCTGGTTGTACGACGACCAGCGCAACGTGCTGGCCCGTGGCCGGGTGCTGCGCTGCGGCACCTTCTAGCCGGTAAGGCGCGCTATGCGGCCTGGCGCAGTTCGGCCAGCAGTTCGAAGGAGCGCAGGCGATCATCGAAGTCGTAGAGGTCGCCGGTGAAGATCAGCTCGTCGGCGCCGGTCTGTTCCAGCAGCACCTCCAGCCGGGCTCGCACCTTCTGCGGGCCGCCGATCACCGCCAGGCCGAGGAAGTCGCCCACCGCCTGCTTTTCATGGGGCAGCCAGAGGCCATCCATGCTCGCCACCGGCGGGCGCTGCACCAGGCTCTGGCCACGCAACAGCGCAAGCACGCGCTGGTAGGCCGAGGTCGCCAGGTACTCCGCCCGCTCGTCGCTGTCGGCGGCCACCAGGGGCACGCCGAGCATCACATAGGGCCGCTCGAGCACCGCCGAGGCCTTGAAACTGTTGCGATAGACGCGAATGGCCTCGTGCAGGTAGCGCGGCGCGAAGTGCGAGGCGAAGGCGTAGGGTAGGCCCATCTCGCCGGCCAGCTGGGCGCTGAACAGGCTGGAGCCGAGCAGCCAGAGCGGCACCTGGGTGCCGCTGCCGGGCATGGCGATCACTCGCTGGTCCGCCGAGCGCGGGCCCAGGTAGCGCTGCAGCTCGGCGACATCCGCGGGGAAATCGTCGGCGCTGCCGGAGCGCTCGCGGCGCAGGGCCCGGGCGGTGAACTGGTCGGCGCCCGGAGCTCGACCCAGGCCCAGCTCGATGCGCCCCGGATAGAGGGTGGCAAGGGTGCCGAACTGTTCGGCGATCACCAGCGGCGCATGGTTGGGCAGCATCACCCCGCCCGAGCCGAGGCGGATGCTGCTGGTGCCGGCGGCCAGGTAGCCGAGCAGCACCGCGGTGGCCGAACTGGCGATGCCGTCCATGTTGTGATGCTCAGCGACCCAGAAGCGGCTGAAGCCAAGGCGCTCGGCGTGCTGGGCCAGCTTCAGCGAGTTGCCCAGGGCCTGGGCAGGATCGCCGTCGTCGCGGATCGGTGCGAGGTCGAGAATGGAAATCCTGGTCTGTGCTAGTACGCTCATCGGCCCGCCTGGTCGTAGACACCTGCTGATCGGCGCCGGGGCGGCGCCAATACCCGAGTGTAATAGTGGGGCTTGATGACGAAATTCCAAGGGCAGGCGACCAGTCGAGCGCTTGCCGCCGAGCGGCTGCGTTCGCCGCCGCAGGCTTCGGGGCCCTCGGTGGGCCCACTCCGCGCCTCGCCCGACCAGGCAGAAAACTCAACTATCGGCGATGCGGAAACCGACCTTGAGGGTCACCTGATAGTGACCGACCTTGCCATTGTCGATGTGGCCGCGGGTTTCCACCACCTCGAACCACTCCAGATTGCGAATGGACTTGGCGCACTCGGCCAGGGCGTTGTTGATCGCCTCGTCGGAACTGATGGGCGACGAGCCGACTATCTCGATCTTCTTGTAGGTGTGATGGTTCGACATGGCGATTCCTCCTCTGCGCGATAGTTAAACGCTAGACGAGAAGTGCCGGCCGTGCGGTGCGGATTCGGCAGTGGCAGGCTGCAGCGCTCACCCACCCAGCTCGCCACGCAACCACTCGGCCAGCTGCCGTGCGCGCCCATCCAGCTGCCGCGCCGGCACCCACAAGGCCAGCCGTGCCGGCGTCTCGACGAAGCCCCAGGGCGCGACCAGGCGGCCGCTGGCCAGGTCGTCGGCCACCAGCTGCTGCGGGGCGATGGCCACGCCCAGGCCGGCGGCGGCCGCCTCCAGCAGGTAGTAGAGGTGCTCGAAGCCCTGGCCCAGTTTCAGCGCGGTCGAATCCAGGCCGCTGCTGGCCGCCCAGCTCGGCCAGGCCTGGGGCCGCGAGCTGGTGTGCAGCAGTGGCTCGTTCAGCAGCGCCGCCGGCGATGCCTGGCGCAGCTCGGCGAAGCGCCCGTAATGCGGACTGAGCACCGGGCCGATGCGCTCGGCGGCCAGTTCGAACACCTGCATGTCCGCCGGCCAGGGCGGCTCGGCGAACAGCAGGGTGGCATCGACGCCGGCACGGCGCGGGTCCAGCTCGCCCTCGCTGGCCGACAGCTGCAGGCGCAGCTCCGGCAACTCGCGCTGCAGGCGATCCAAACGCGGAATGAACCAGCGTGCCAGCAGGCTGCCGGGGCAGGCGAGGACGAAGGGCGCCTCGGCCCGCCCCTGCTGCAGCTCGGCGCACACCGCGCGCAGGCGGGCGAACGCCTCGCCGCTGGCATCGCGCAGGCGCAGCCCGGCATCCGTGAGTTTTAGGCCGCGCCCTTCCTTGACGAACAGCGCCAACCCCAGGTGTTCTTCCAGCGCCCGGATCTGCCGGCTGACCGCACCGTGGGTTACATGCAGCTCGTCCGCCGCCAGGCTGACGCTCTGCAGGCGCGCCGCCGCTTCGAAGGCGCGTAGGGCATTGAGTGGGGGAAGCTCCTGACTCATATGTGAGATTTCCTGACATGTCCAGGCGATCTTATCGCTTTTATGATCGGTCCCACAGCCTTATCCTCTGCCCATCGCCCATTCGCACGCTCCCCAGGAGAACGCCATGACCTCTTTGACCACCGGCCCCGACGCCAACGGCCTGTTCGGCTCGTTCGGCGGCCAGTACGTCGCCGAAACCCTGATGCCGCTGATCCACGAACTGGCCGCCGAGTACGAGAAGGCCAAGCAGGACCCGTCATTCGCCGAGGAACTGGCCTACTTCCAGCGCGACTACGTCGGCCGGCCCAGTCCGTTGTACTTCGCCGAGCGCCTGACCGAGCACTGCGGCGGGGCGAAGATCTATCTCAAGCGCGAAGAGCTGAACCACACCGGCGCGCACAAGATCAACAACTGCATCGGCCAGATTCTCCTGGCCCGGCGCATGGGCAAGAAACGCATCATCGCCGAGACCGGCGCCGGCATGCACGGCGTGGCCACCGCCACCGTGGCCGCGCGCTTCGGCCTGGAATGCGTGATCTACATGGGCACCACCGATATCGATCGGCAGCAGGCCAACGTGTTTCGCATGAAGCTGCTCGGCGCCACCGTCATTCCAGTCGTCGCCGGCACCGGCACCCTCAAGGATGCGATGAACGAGGCCCTGCGCGACTGGGTGACCAACGTCGACAGCACCTTCTACCTGATCGGCACCGTGGCCGGCCCACACCCCTACCCGGCCATGGTGCGCGACTTCCAGGCGGTGATAGGCAAGGAGACCCGCGACCAGCTGCAGGCCCAGGAAGGCCGCCTGCCCGATTCCCTGGTTGCCTGTATCGGCGGCGGCTCCAACGCCATGGGCCTGTTCCACCCCTTCCTCGATGATGCCAGCGTGAAGATAGTCGGCGTCGAAGCGGCCGGTTACGGCATCGAAACCGGCAAGCATGCCGCCAGCCTGAACGGCGGGGTACCGGGCGTGCTGCACGGCAACCGCACCTTCCTGCTGCAGGACGACGACGGCCAGATCATCGACGCCCACTCGATCTCCGCCGGCCTCGATTACCCCGGCATCGGCCCGGAGCACGCCTGGTTGCATGACATCGGCCGCGTCGAATACACCTCGGTGACCGACGACGAGGCCCTGGCCGCCTTCCACCAGTGCTGCCGCCTGGAGGGCATCATCCCGGCCCTGGAAAGCGCCCACGCCCTGGCCGAAGTGTTCAAGCGCGCGCCCTCGCTGCCCAAGGATCACCTGATGGTGGTCAACCTGTCCGGCCGTGGCGACAAGGACATGCAGACCGTGATGCACCATATGAGCGAACAGGAGAAGCACGCATGAGCCGCCTGCAGAGCCGCTTTGCCGAGCTGAAACAGCAGAACCGCGCCGCCCTGGTGACCTTCGTCACCGCCGGCGATCCGAACTACGACGCCTCCCTGGCGATCCTCAAGGGCCTGCCGGGTGCCGGCGCCGATGTGATCGAACTGGGCATGCCCTTCACCGACCCCATGGCCGATGGTCCGGCGATTCAGCTGGCCAATATTCGCGCCCTGGCGGCCAAGCAGAACCTGAGCAAGACCCTGCAGATGGTCCGTGAATTCCGCGAAGGCGAGCAGAACACGCCGCTGGTGCTGATGGGCTACTTCAACCCCATTCACAAGTACGGCGTCCAGCGCTTTATCGCCGATGCCAAGGACGCGGGCGTCGATGGCCTGATCGTGGTGGACCTGCCGCCTGAGCATAACGCCGACCTCTGCGACCCGGCCCAGGCTGCCGGCCTGGACTTTATCCGCCTGACCACCCCGACCACCGACGATGCGCGCCTGCCTATAGTGCTGGGTGGCAGTTCGGGCTTCGTCTACTACGTCTCGGTGGCGGGCGTCACCGGCGCCGGTTCGGCCACCCTGGAGCACGTGCAGCAAGCGGTGGCGCGGCTGCGCCGGCATACCGAGCTGCCGATCAGCATCGGCTTCGGCATCCGCACCCCCGAGCACGCGGCGACCATCGCCCGCCTGGCCGACGGCGTGGTGGTCGGCTCGGCACTGATCGACCAGATCGCCAACGCCCAGGACGACAAGCAGGCGGTGGACGGCGTACTCGACCTGTGCCGCCAGCTGGCCGAAGGGGTACGCGGCGCGCGGGGCTAAGACACGCCGACAGGCACAAGAAAGCCGCTGCTTCCCTTGGGAGGCAGCGGCTTTTTCATGTCGGCCGTTCTGTTGCTGGGCAAGCAAGCGTTGTCCACCCTACCCAGCCATCGCGTTCGCCGAGGCTGGCAACTCGCCCAACGCTTTCCCGCGAACGCCACCCGGCTCGCGCCTGCCGATCTAGCTGGGCTCAGCAGCCTCGGCCAGCAACATGGCGATCTCCGCGCCGAGTGCCAGGTCGCTGACCTTGCCGAAATGCTGCTGGCGGATGTAGCCCTCTGCATCGATCAGAACCAGCGTGGGCGTGCCCTGCATCGCATAGTCGCGCATGGTGCATGGCACCGATCCCTGCGGGTCCGGCAAGTCGACGGCGACCGGAAAGTTGATGCGGTATTCGTGCAGGAAGGCAGCCAGGGAAGTCGGGGTCATGGCCTGGTGGTGCTCAAATACCGTATGCAGGCCGATCACGGCCACCTGCTCCGGGGAGAAGGTGGCGTGCACCCGCTGCGCCTGGGGCAGGCCTTCGCTCACGCAGCCCGGACAGAGCATCTGGAAGGCTTCCAGAACGATTACCTTGCCGCGCAGGCCCGCCACGCTCGGCGCCTGCTGAGTATTGAACCAGCGCTGCACCTGCCACTCGGGTGCAGGCATAAGTGAGTGGGTCATGGCGGACTCCCGTACAGGCGACAACAAGAGGGGACAGCTGTAGGTATAGACCTGCGCGCCGGCACCAGCCGCGTCCGCCCCATCCACAGGGCAGACTAGGGCACGCCCTGCAGCAGTTCCGGCGCCTCGCGCTGCAGTTTGCGCTGGAGCATCTCCAGCTGTTCCAGGGCGGCGCGGGCCTCGTCCAGCTCGGCGGCATTGCGCTCGCCCGACTGCGCCGCCTGCTCGATGCGCTCGCGGATGGCCGGGATCTGTTGCACGCCGCCGACGTAGGCCTGGATCTGCGCGCGGCTGTGCTGGTCTTCGAAGGCCTGGTACTGCGCCGGATCGGCCAGCACCGCCGGCGATGGCGTGGGGCGCGGTTCGAGCTCGCCCAGGGCCGGGCTGCGCGGGTCGCCGCGTTCGAGCATGAGCTGCATCAGCAGCTGGGCCTCCAGCGGATCGAGGCCGGGCGGAAGCGGCGCCTCGGCAGGCGGCTGCTCCGCGGCGGCGCTGACTGTCGCGGGCGCCTTGGCGGCAGCGGGCGCCGCCACGACAGGCGCCGGCGGGACGAGCTCGGGCGTTTGCACGGCCTGGGCCGGCGCGGGCTGGCGAACCGGCGCCGCCCCTGGCGCCAACCAGAGGGTCAGGGCCACGGCGCCGGCACAGCCGAGCAGCGCCGCACCCAGCCAGCGCTTCACAGGCCTTCCACCCGGGCCTCGTCCAGCAATGCCTGCAGACGCGCCTGGAACTGCGCGGCCAGCTGCTGCTTGGCCACCGCCTGGTTGACCTCGTAGCGCACGCTGGGGTCGCTCAGGGGCAGCTGGCGATCCTCACGTGCACGCACCTGGACGATCTCGAAGGCGCCGTCGATCAGCATCGGTTGGGACAGGGTGCCGGCCTTCTGCAGCAGGGCGGTCTTGCGCAGGAAGTCCAGCTGGCCGTCCTGCGGGCGGATCAGGCCGAGATCGCCGGCTGGCTCACGGTCCTTGTCAGCGGCCAGGGAGTAGCGGCGCACCGCCTCGTCGAAGGCCAGGCCGGCCTGCAGTTCGGCGTAGACCCGGTCGGCGCTGGCCTGGTCGGCCAGGCGGATGTGCGCGGCCTGCACCTCGGCGACGTTGCGGTATTGCCCCAGGTGGCGGCGGTAGTAGGCCTCGGCCTCGGCATCGCTGACCTGGCGCGCCAGCTGCTTGAGGCTCTCGGTTTCGTGGTGGAAGTCGTTGTGCAGGCCGATCTGGTGCAGGTACTGGTGACGGATCAGCTTGTCGCGCACCAGCTGTCGCAGGCCCTCGCGCTCGGCCACGTCGAAGCCCTGCCCGGCCAGCTGGTACCAGAGGTAGTCGCGCAGCACATGCTGACGCACCTGCTCGGCCAGGTAGGCGAGGTTGCCCTGCTGCAATTCCACTCGGCCCTGGACATTGTCGCCCTGGTACAGCGCCAGCAGGTCGAGGCGCCGCTCCGGCTGGCCGGGGAACTGCCAGGCGATCAGCGCCACCTCGGCCGCCTGCGCCTGCTGCGCCGCGCTCAGTTGCAGGCTGTCGAGCACCACGCCCTGCTGCGCGGGCGCCAGCACCTGGCGCAGCTGCCCGGCACTCAGTGGTTGCGGCTGGCGCAGGAAGGGCCGCACGTCATGCTCGAAGCGGCGGCCATGGACCTGCTCGATCAGGTTGGCCGCCTCGACCTCGACCAGGCCATCCAGCTCGGTGCGGTAGTTCGGCAGCAGCTCGGCCTCGACCACGCGGGCCAGCAGGCGATTCTCCACCAGGCCGCGGCGCAGCTGCGCCGGGTCGGTGTTGAACTTGATCCGGGTCAGGGCCCGTTCGAGCAGCTCGATGCTCTTGCCCGGCAGGCGTTCACCGTCGACGCGCAGATCCTGCGCGGCCAGGGCCGGCAGGCCAATGCCCGCCAGCCCCAGCACGATCAGGGCACGGCTCAGGAAAGCCGCCACCTCAGAGCCCGCCCTGGCCGTAGAAGCTGTTCGCCCCCTTGGTCAGCACGTTGACGGTCAACGCGATGGACTCCGGAATCAGCGACTTGGCCACGCGCAGACGCGTGGCGTAGCTGGTGTCGTAGAGCGGCTCGGGATGCTGGTAGGCGACCTGGGCGGTCTGCGTCAGCAGGTCGCGCAACGGCTTCTGCGGATCGTAGCGGCCGACCAGGTTGGCCACCGCCGCCGGGTCGTTGAGGCGCTCGCGGAAGTAATGGTCGTCGACCCAGCCTTCCCAGCCGGAGTGGCCGTTGCCCGAGGTGACCCAGGCGTGGTGCGGCTGGGCCACGTCGCCGGTGGCGTGCAGCGAATAGCCGATGGTCTGCAGCGAGGGCGCGGTCTTGAACTGGTCGAACCAGTACTTGGCCAGGTTGTCGATCGGCTGGAAGGCGGCGGTCTGGAAGTCGCCGTAGTGCTCCTGCCAGTTCGAGCGGCTGCCCTGGCGGTAATGCGCCTCGGTGCTGTCGAAGTCGCTCTTCTTCAGCTCGCGGTTGTACAGGTAGACCATGGCGTACCAGTCGACGTCGCCGCTCCAGCTGCCGTCCACCTTGCGGTAGCGGTAGTCGTAGCCGCCATGGTCGTTGCCGTGGCTGTCGCCCTGGCGGGCCATGTTGATGAAGTGCCAGTAGGAGGTGTAGTTGACGATGGAAGCGGCGGCGCCGCCCACCGGGGCGTGCTCGTAGCCGATCCACCAGCCGCCGAGGCGGGTGTCCTTGAAGTCGTCGACATCGTAGGCGGCCTGGCCGAGGATCTCGCCGGCGCGGGCTTCGCTGCCGGCGGCGCCGACATAGAACTGGTAGGCGCGGCGCATCTCGGCGCTGGCCGAACCTGAGTTCATGAACGCCAGGGCATCCTTGACGATGTTCTTGTGGGTGGGTTGCGACCAGGCGGCCGCCTGACCGGCGCAGCAGGCCAGGCCTAGACCAAGGGCCAGGGTGGAGATCGTTTTCATGGGCAGGGCGCTCTTTTGTTGTTGGAGTCGAGCATTGCTAACCGGCGCCGATGGCAAAACCATGACAACGCCGGACTCCAACTAAAGCGCAGTCGCTATTGGCCCATCTACCCAACTAAGGTTGGGACGGTCTAGACCAGACGGGCTTGTCGACCAACGGGCGGGGTTACTGCGCCACCTGCAGACGGCGCTCCGCCTGCTTCTGCTTGCGGTAGCTGAGCGCCGCCGCCGGCACCGGCGATACCCGGCCGGTTTCCAACCATTTCTTCAGGCGGTTGGCGTCGGCCATATGGGTGTACTTGCCGAAGGCATCGAGCACCACGAAGGCCACCGGGCGCTTGGCCATGACGGTGCGCATCACCAGGCAGTGGCCGGCCTTGTTGGTGAAGCCGGTCTTGCTCAACTGCACGCTCCAGTCGGCCTTGCGCACCAGGGCGTTGGTATTGCGAAAGCCCAGGCTGTAGGCGGGCTTGCGAAAGGCCACGGTCTTCTCCGTGGTGGTACTGAGCTCGCCGATCAGCGGGTACTCCAGGCTGGCCTTGAGCAGGCGCACCAGGTCCCGGGCGCTGGAGACGTTGCGCTCGGACAGGCCGGTGGGCTCGACGAAGCGGCTGCTGCTCATGCCCAGGGCCCTGGCCTTGGCGTTCATCGCCGCGATGAAGGCCGCGTAGCCGCCCGGGTAATGGTGCGCCAGGCTGGTGGCGGCGCGGTTCTCCGATGACATCAGGGTCAGCAGCAGCATGTTGGCTCGGCTGATCTCACTGCCGATGCGTACCCGCGAGTACACCCCTTTCATGTGCGGGTTGTCGCGGATGGTGACTGACAGGACCTCGTCCATGGGCAGCTTGGCATCCAGGCTGACCATGGCCGTCATCAGCTTGGTCACCGAGGCGATCGGCACCACCAGATCGGGGTGGCTGGAATACAGCACCTCGTCGGTCTTCAGGTCGACCAGCAGGGCGCTGCCGGCGGCGAGTTCCTGTTGGCGGGGGAGTTTCTGCGCGGCAAGGCTGTTCGATGCAACTACAACGCAGCTGCAGATCAGCAGCAGGCTTACTATCGAATGACGGATTTTCACGAATGGCTTCACTGGGTTGAATGGAGGACGGCGAAACCCCGGGTTTCGCCCCAGCAAGTATAGGGAATCCCTCCGCCGCCTTGGAGGATCGGCCCACCTTCCGTCGCCTCGATGCACGCCAGCGACGCCCGCCTGATCAGCCGGGCCGACCCTCGCTGGCCAGCTCCGCCTGCAGCCAGTCGACGAACAGCGCGGTCAGGCGCTGGCGCCGCTTGCGTTCGGGCAGCACCACGTAATAGCCGAACTCGGTATGGGCCACTTCGCTGCACACGCGGCACAGCAGGTTCTGCTCGAGCAGCTCGTCGACCAGGTGGCGCCAGCCGATGGCCACGCCCTGGCCGGCGATGGCCGCCTGGATCAGCAGGGTGTAGTTGTCGAAGCGCAGGCTGCCGGGGTTCGGCGCCTCGGCGATGGCCAGGGCGCGAAACAGGCCGTTCCAGTCCAACCAGCGCGAGCGGCTGTCCGGGCGCAGGTGCAGCAGCGGCAACTGCGCCAGGGCCGCGGGCGGCAAGGGCGGCGGGCGCTCGCGCAGCAGCTGCGGGCTGCACACCGCAAAGGCTTCCTCGGCGAACAGCAGGTGGCACTCGCCATGCTTGAAGCGGCCGTCACCGAAGGCGATGGCCACGTCGATCTCCGGGGGCAGCACGCCGAGGTCGCGATTGGTGGTGATCAGGCTGACGTCCAGCTCCGGGTAGCGCTGGTTGAAACGGTGCAGGCGCGGCATCAGCCAGTAGGCGGCGACGGCGAAGTCGGTGGCCACCTGCAGCACCTCGTGCTGCGGCTGGGCGGTGACCGCCGCCAGGCCGTCATCCAGGCTCTGCAGGCCATCGCGCACATGGCGCAGCAGCAGCTCGCCGGCCTCGGTAAGGACGATGCCGCGGTAGACCCGGTCGAACAGGCGGGTCGCCAGCTGCTGCTCGAGGCGCTTGATCTGCTGGCTGATCGCCGGCTGGCTGCTGCCCAGCTCGCTGGCCGCCGCGGTGAAGCTCAGGTGGCGCGCGGCGGACTCGAACACCAGCAGCGCGTCCAGGGACAGCCCATCGAAGTGTTTAAACATAAGCAGAGCTTATCCGAGTCATGTATTCCCAGCGGGTTTACCCGCTAGCCTTGAGGCGTGATGATCGAACCAGCAATTTCGCATAAATCCCTCATATGGAATACAGGCTCGCCATGAAACGTCCGAACATCCTCTTCATCATGGCCGACCAGATGGCCGCGCCGATCCTGCCGCTGCACGATGCCGCCTCGCCGATCAAGCTGCCCAACCTGATGGCCCTGGCCGCCGAAGGCGTGCTGTTCGATTCCGCCTACTGCAACAGCCCGCTGTGCGCGCCGTCGCGCTTCACCCTGGTCAGCGGCCAGTTGCCCAGCAAGATCGGCGCCTACGACAACGCCGCCGACTTCCCCGGCGACGTGCCGACCTATGCCCACTACCTGCGCCGCCAGGGCTACCGCACCGCGCTGTCGGGCAAGATGCACTTCTGCGGTCCGGACCAGCTGCACGGCTACGAGGAACGCCTGACCAGCGACATCTACCCGGCCGACTACGGCTGGGCGGTGAACTGGGACGCGCCGGAGGAGCGCCTGAGCTGGTACCACAACATGTCCTCGGTGCTGCAGGCCGGCCCGTGCGTGCGCACCAACCAGCTGGACTTCGACGAGGAGGTGGTGTTCAAGGCCCAGCAGTACCTCTACGACCACGTGCGCAGCAACGCCGACCAGCCGTTCTGCCTGACGGTGTCGATGACCCACCCCCACGACCCCTACACCATCCCCGAGGAGTTCTGGAACCTGTACCGCGACGAGGACATCCCGCTGCCCAGCCAGACCATCGACCAGGCCGAACAGGACCCGCACTCGCAGCGCATCCTCAAGGTCATCGACCTGTGGGGCAAGCAGATGCCCGAGCAGAAGATCAAGGATGCCCGCCGCGCCTACTTCGGCGCCTGCAGCTATATCGACGCGAACATCGGCAAGCTGCTGAAGACCCTCAAGGACTGCGACCTGGCCGACGACACCATCATCGTCTTCTCCGGCGACCACGGCGACATGCTTGGCGAGCGTGGCCTCTGGTACAAGATGCACTGGTTCGAGATGTCGGCCCGGGTGCCGATGCTGGTGCACGCCCCCAAGCGCTTCGCCGCGCGGCGGGTGAGCCAGTCGGTATCGACCATGGACCTGCTGCCGACCCTGGTGGAACTGACCGGCGGCAGCCTCGAACCGGGCCTGGCCCTGGACGGCCGCTCGCTGCTGCCCCACCTGCAGGGCGAGGGCGGGCACGACGAGGTGCTCGGCGAGTACATGGCCGAGGGCAGCATCGGCCCGCTGATGATGATCCGCCGCGGCGAGTGGAAGTTCGTCTACTCCGAGGTGGACCCGCTGCTGCTGTTCAACGTCGCCAACGATCCCCAGGAGCGCGAGAATCTGGCGCAGTCGCCCGACCACCAGGAGCTGCTCGACGCCTTCGTCGAAGAAGCGCGCGCGCGCTGGGATGTTCCGGCGATCCACCAGGCCACCCTGGCCAGCCAGCGCCGCCGGCGCCTGGTCGCCGAAGCCCTGACCCACGGCAAGTTGAAGAGCTGGGACCACCAGCCGATGGTCGACGCCAGCCAGCAGTACATGCGCAACCACATCGACCTGGACGACCTGGAGCGGCGCGCCCGCTATCCCCAGCCCTGAGTCATTGGCCCAGCCGGGGGCGGCAAGAGCCGCTCCCGGGTTCTGACGACACGAACAGCGAACATGCGGAGAAGAACCATGAAGAAGACCACCACCCTGGCCGGCGCCCTGCTCCTGGCCAGCGCCGCCCTGCAGGTCCAGGCCGAAGACGCCAAGTGCGCCACGGTGAAGCTCGGCGACCCGGGCTGGAGCGATATCGCGGTGACCAACGGCATCGCCAGCTTCCTGCTCGAGGGCCTCGGCTACAAGGCGCAGAGCCAGACCCTGGCGGTGCCGATCATCTTCGCCGGCCTGCAGAAGGGCCAGGTCGACGCCTTCCTCGGCAACTGGATGCCGGCCCAGCAGAGCAACTACGACAAGTTCGTCGCCAGTGGCGAGGTGGCCAAGCTGGCGCAGAACCTGGACGGCACCGAGTACACCCTGGCCGTGCCGAGCTACGCCTACGAGGCCGGCGTGAAGACCTTCGCCGACCTGGACAAGCACGCCGAGAAGTTCGGCCACAAGCTCTACGGCATCGCCTCCGGCTCGCCGGCCAACGAGTCGATCCGCCAGATGATCGAAGCCGACGAATTCGGCCTGGGCGACTGGAAGCTGGTGGAATCCAGCGAGCAGGCCATGCTGGTGCAAGTCGGCCGGGCGGTGAAGCGCAACGAGTTCGTGGTGTTTCTCGGCTGGACCCCGCACCCGATGAACGTCAACTACGAGATGCAGTACCTGCGCGGCGGCGAGAAGTACTTCGGCGAGAGCGGCAGCGTCAACACCCTGGCCCGCAAGGACTACGCCAGCCAGTGCCCGAACGTCGGCAAGCTGCTGAGCAACCTCGCCTTCACCCAGGAGATGGAGAACAGCATCATGAACCAGGTGCTGAGCAAGCAGGCGAGCAACGCCGAGGCCATCAAGGCCTGGCTCAAGGCCAACCCGGCGGTGCTCGACGGCTGGCTGCAAGGGGTGACCACCCGCGACGGCGGCGACGCGCTGGCCGCGGTGCAGGCGCGCCTCTAAAGCGCTCGGTAGACTTGGCGTAGGGTAGGCTTCGGCCTACCCTTGTCGCACGTGGTGGGCCGCAGCCCACCCTCGCAAAGAACCACACCCATGCCGTTACCCAGCCGCCAGACCCTGCTGCCCTTCCTCAGATGGCTGCCCAACACCAGCCGCCGCAGCCTCGGCAACGACCTGCTGGTCGGCCTCAGCGGCGCCATCCTGGCCCTGCCACAGTCCATCGCCTACGCCCTGATCGCCGGCCTGCCGGCCGAATACGGCCTGTACGCGGCCATCGTGCCGGTGATCATCGCCTGCCTGTGGGGCTCGTCCTGGCACCTGATCTGCGGGCCGACCGCGGCGATCTCCATCGTCATCTTCACCAGCGTCAGCCCCTTCGCCGCCCCGGGCAGCGAGGAGTTCATCGCCCGGGTGCTGCTGCTGACCTTCGTCGCCGGGCTGTTCCAGTGGCTGCTCGGCCTGCTGCGCTTCGGCGCCCTGGTCAACTTCGTCTCCCATTCGGTGGTGCTCGGCTTCACCCTCGGCGCCGCAGTGGTGATCGCCCTGGGCCAGCTGCCCAACCTGCTGGGCATCGAGGTGCCGGGCCAGAGCACGGCCCTGGCCACCCTGCTCAACCTCGGCGAACACCTGCTCGACAGCGACTGGCGGGCCCTGGCCCTGGCCCTGTTCACCCTCGGCGTCAGCCTGCTGATCCGCCGGCTGTGGCCGCGGGCGCCGGCCCTGCTGCTGGGCCTGGTGGCCGGCAGCCTGCTGGTGCTGCTGCTGCCGCAGCGGCTGACCGCCGGCATCGCCCTGGTCAGCGCCTTCGAGGGCAGCCTGCCACCATTCAGCCCGCTGCGCCTGGAGCTCTCCAGCCTGCTGCAGCTGCTGCCGGCGGCGGTGGCCTGCGGCATGCTCGGCCTGGTCACCAGCCTGTCGATCGCCCGCGCCCTGGCCGGCAAGTCCCAGCAGTTCCTCGATGCCAACCAGGAGGTACGTGCCCAGGGCCTGTCCAACCTGGTCGGCCCCTGGTTCAGCGGCTACCTGTCGGCCGGCTCCTTCACCCGCTCGGCGCTGAACCTGCAGGCCGGCGCCCGCTCGCCCCTGGCCGGGGTGTGCTCGGCGCTGCTGGTGGCGCTGTTCGCCTTTTTCGGTGCGCGGCTGATCGCGCTGATCCCGCTGCCGTGCATGGCCGCCGGCATCCTGCTGATCTGCTGGGGACTGATCGACGTCGCCGGGGTGCGCGCGCTTTACCGGGTCAGCCGCGCCGAGTTCCTGGTGATGGCCCTGACCCTGCTGGCGACCCTGCTGCTGGAGCTGCAGACGGCGATCTACGCCGGAGTGCTGGCCTCGCTGTTCTTCTACCTCAAGCGCACCTCGCAGCCGCGGGTGAAGATGTGGCAGGAGGACGAGGAGGAACTGCTGCGGGTCGAGGGCTCGATCTTCTTCGGCGCCTGCCACTACCTGCAGCAGCTGCTACAGCGCACCCGAAAAGGGCGCGTGGTCATCGACGCCCACCACGTCAACTTCATCGACTATGCCGGGGTGGAGATGCTCCATCAGGAGGCGCGCCGCCTAAAGGCGCAGAACCGCTTCCTGATCATGCGCCGGGCGCGGCCCCAGGTGATCGAGGAAATCCACAAGCTGGAAGGCGCCGAGCGCTGCCCGGTGCTGTTCGAGGACTAAAGCGTAGGGTGCGCCATGGCACCAGAGCCGGCGCCAGCCCTGCCACCCGTACCACTGCTTCGGTGCGCGGGGCGCACCCTACGGAGTAAGGCCAGCGGCCGCACGGTGCCGCGCGCGGCCCCAGGTGATCGAGGAAATCCACAAGCAGGAAGAGGCCGAGCGCTGCCCGGTGCGCGTCGAGGACTAAGTCGTAGGGTGCGCCATGCGCACCAGACCGACGCCAGCCCTGCCAACCGTACCACCGCTTCGGTGCGCGCGGCGCACCCTACGGAGTCAGGCCAGCGGCCGCACGGTGCCGCGCGTGGCCCCAGGTGATCGAGAAAATCCACAAGCTGGAAGAGGCCAAGCACTGCCCGGTGCGCGTCGAGGACTAAGTCGTAGGGTGCGCCATGCGCACCAGAGCCGGCGCCAGCCCGGGCGCCCGTACCACCGCTTCGGTGCGCGCGGCGCACCCTACGGAATCGACCCAACGTCCACACGGTGCCGCGCGTGGCCCCAGGTGATCGAGGAAATCCACAAGCTGGAAGAGGCCAGCACTGCCCGGTGCGCGTCGAGCGCTAAGGCGTAGGGTGCGCCATGCGCACCAGAACCGGCGCCAGCCCTGTCACCGGTACCACCACTTCGGTGCGCGGGGCGCACCCTACGATTCAGGCTAGCTGCAGCTGGCGACGCAGCTCGGCGAGCACCGGCGCGCTGTCCGGGCGCACGCCGCGCCACAGGCAGAAGGCCTCGGCGGCCTGTTCCACCAGCATGCCCAGGCCATCCAGGGTCCGCGCGGCGCCGTGCTCGGCGGCCCAGCGGTTGAAGGCGGTGGCCTGCCTAGCGTACATCATGTCGTAGCAAAGCGTATGGCCGGGGGCGATCAGGCTCGGCGCGATCGGCGGCAACTCGCCGGCCAGGCTGGCCGAGGTGCCGTTGATGATCAGGTCGACCGGCGCGTCGAGCCAGTCGAAGCCGCTGGCCACCAGCGGTCCCAGGTCGGCGAACTCGCTGGCCAGTTGCTCGGCCTTGGCCACCGTGCGGTTGGCGATCACCAGCACCGCCGGCTGCTGCGCCAGCAGCGGCTCGAGCACGCCGCGCACCGCGCCGCCGGCGCCGAGCAAGAGGATGCGCTTGCCGCGCAGTTCGCAGCCGGCGTTGACGGTCAGGTCGCGCACCAGCCCGGCGCCGTCGGTGTTGTCGCCGAGCAGACTGCCGTCGTCGCGCTTCATCAGGGTGTTGACCGCACCGGCCCGGCGCGCCCGGTCGCTCAGCGCGTCGGCCAGCTGGAACGCCTGCTCCTTGAACGGCACCGTGACGTTGGCGCCCCTGCCTTCGACGAAGAAGGCCCGGGCGAAGCCGGCGAAGTCGTCCAGCGGCGCCAGCAGCGCCTCGTAGCTCAGCTGCTGGCCGGTCTGGGCGGCGAACAGACGGTGGATCAGCGGCGACTTGCTGTGGCCGATGGGGTTGCCGAATACACCGTAGCGGTCCATCAGCTCGCTCCCAGCTGCAGCCAGTCGCGGTCCTGCAGGAAGTACGCGGTCAGGCGTTCCTCCTCGCTGCCCGGCTCGGCCTTCCAGTCATAGCCCCAGCGCACCTGGGGCGGCAGCGACATGAGAATCGACTCGGTGCGCCCGCCCGACTGCAGGCCGAACAGGGTGCCGCGGTCGTAGACCAGATTGAACTCGACGTAGCGGCCACGGCGGAACGCCTGGAACTCGCGCTGGCGTTGGCTAAAGGGGGTGCTCTTGCGCCGCTGCACGATCGGCAGGTAGGCCTCCAGATAGGCATCGCCGATGGCGCGCATAAAGGCGAAGCTGGTGTCGAAGTCCCATTCGTTCAGGTCATCGAAGAACAACCCGCCGATACCTCGCGGTTCGTCGCGGTGCTTGATGTGGAAGTAACGGTCGCACCAGGCCTTGTAACGCGGGTAGACACCCTCGCCGAAGGGCGCGCAGGCGGCCTGGGCGACCCGGTGCCAGTGCACGCAGTCTTCCTCGTTGGCGTAGTAGGGGGTCAGGTCGAAGCCGCCGCCGAACCACCAGACCGCCTCCTCGCCCTCTTTCTCGGCGATGAAGAAGCGCACGTTGGCGTGGGAGGTGGGGATATGCGGATTGTGCGGATGGATCACCAGGGACACGCCGAGCGCCTCGAAGCCGCGCCCGGCCAGCTCCGGGCGATGGGCGCTGGCCGAGGGCGGCAGGCCGCTGCCGTAGACGTGGGAGAAGTTCACCCCGCCCTTCTCGATCAGCGCGCCGTTCTCCAGCACCCGCGTGCGGCCACCGCCGCCAGCGGGGCGCTGCCAGGCGTCCTCGATGAAGTCGGCGCTGCCGTCTTCGGCTTGCAGGGCTGCGCAGATACGGTCTTGCAGGTCGAGCAGATAGGCCTTCACGGCCTCAGTACGGTCACTCACGGCGGCACCTTGAAAAACGAGTCAGGCCGGCAACGCGCGGCGCTGTCGGCGAAATCGGCGGGCAGCATAGCATTTGCCACCGGGGCCCCGCAGTTGACGCCGGTCAATAGGGACGATTGGATAGGTGCCCACGCCAGCGCCCGGCGGCATCATGCTCGGGTTGCGCGATCCCCTTATGCACAGGAGCCTGATATGGCCAAGCGAATCCAGTTCAGCCGCCACGGCGGCCCCGAAGTCCTCGAGTACGGCGACTACCAGCCAGCCGCGCCCGGCCCCCACGAGGTGCGGGTGCAGAACCAGGCGATCGGCCTGAACTTCATCGACACCTACTACCGCAGCGGCCTGTATCCGCCACCGGCGCTGCCGTCCGGCCTGGGCACCGAGGGCGCCGGCATCGTCGAGGCGGTGGGCGAGGGGGTCAGCCAGTTCCAGGTCGGCGACCGCGTGGCCTACGCCACCGGCCCGCTCGGCGCCTACAGCGAGCTGCACGTGCTGCCGGCCAGCAAGCTGGTCAGGCTGCCGGAGGCGATCAGCTTCGAGCAGGCCGCCGCCGTCATGCTCAAGGGCCTCACGGTGCAGTACCTGCTGCGCCAGACCTTCGCCCTGCAGGGCGGCGAAACCATCCTGTTCCATGCCGCCGCCGGCGGCGTCGGCTCATTCGCCTGCCAGTGGGCCAAGGCCCTGGGGGTCAAGCTGATCGGCACCGTCAGTTCGCCGCAGAAGGCCGCGCGGGCGATGGAGCAGGGCGCCTGGGCGACCATCGACTACAGCCACGAGAACGTCGCACAGCGGGTGCTGGAGCTGACCGACGGGCAGAAGTGCCCGGTGGTCTACGACGGCGTCGGCAAGGACACCTGGGAGACCTCGCTGGACTGCGTCGCCCCGCGCGGCCTGCTGGTCAGCTTCGGCAACGCCTCCGGCGCGGTCACCGGGGTCAACCTGGGCATCCTGGCGCAGAAGGGCTCGCTGTACGTCACCCGCCCGACCCTGGCCGGCTATGCCGATACCCCGGAGCGGCTACAGGCGATGGCCGACGAGCTGTTCGCCATGATCACCAGCGGCCAGCTCAAGGTGGAGATCAGCAGCCGCCACGCGCTCAAGGACGCCGCGCAGGCGCAAGCCGCCCTGAGCGCGCGGCAGACCACCGGTTCGACCATTCTGCTGCCGTGAATCCGTAGGGTGGGTTAGGCGCCCCAACTGGTTTCACCGGCACAGTCAAATGCCTGCCGCGCCGTAACCCACCATGGCCATCTGCGGCGCCTGAATGGTGGGTTACGCAGCGCCCACACACCGCACAACTGTCGATTTCGTGGCAATGCGCTGCTGACCCGCCCTACGCAAGCGGAAACCTTCAGGACGGGCGGATCACCTCGCCACTGCGCAGGTCACGGATCAGGCTGGGATTGCTGCGCCCGCCGAGGGCGCCGCCGAGCACCTGGTCCAGCTGCCGCGGGAAATACTGCTCGACCCGCAGGCGGCTGCGTGCCGCCGGGCGACCGCTCGGGTTGGCCGAGGTCGACACCAGCGGGCCGGTGAGGGCGCAGAGCCGGCGCACCAGGGGATGATCGCTGACCCGCAGGGCCACGCTGGAATGGCGCCCCGTGATCCACTCCGGCAGGCGCTGCTGGTGCGGCACCAGCCAGGTGTTCGGTCCCGGCCAGCTGCTGGCCAGGCGTTCCTGCCAGACGTCCGGCAGGTCCTCGAGGAGGAAATCGAACTGCTCGATGCAATCGGCCACCAGGATCAGGCCCTTGTCCATCGGCCGCTGCTTGAGGGCCAGCAGGCGCGCCACCGCCAATTCGTCCCAAGGATCGCAACCCAGGCCCCACACCGCCTCGGTCGGGTAGGCGATCAGCCCGCCCTGGCTCACCACCCGCGCCGCCTGCTGCACCTGCCAGTCGCTGGTCATCCACTGCCCTCCACCGATCCACTTGGAGGCAGTGTATCCACGCCTGCCGTCCCCTGCGCAACCCTGCGCGCACCTCAGCCGGCGCGGCCGATCCAGCGCCCCCCTTCGCAAGCGATGCGTCCCTCCAGCTCCAGCTCGGTCAGCGCCGCCAGCACCTTGGACAACGGCCAGCCACTGGCCGCGGCCAGCGCTTCGCTGCTGTGCGGCGCCGCGTGCAGCAGGTCGAGCAGCGGATGAGCCGGCTGCGCCACCGGTGCGGCCGCGAGCGCAGGCACGGCCTGCCAGCCGCGCAGGGCCTCGAGGATGTGCTCGATGCTTTCCACCAGGGTGGCGCCTTCGCGGATCAGCTGGTGACAGCCGCGCGCCCCCGGGTGATGGATGGAGCCGGGGATCGCATAGACCTCGCGGCCCTGCTCAGCGGCCAGGCGGGCGGTGATCAGCGAGCCGCTGGAGGGGCTGGCTTCGACCACCAGCACGCCGAGGGACAGGCCGCTGATGATGCGGTTGCGCCGGGGAAAGTTGCCGGCCTGGGGCGGGCAGTCCAGCGGCAGCTCGGAGACCAGCGCACCGCCGCCCTCGATTATCGCCGCCGCCAGTCTGGCGTGGCGTGCCGGGTACATCTGCTCGAGGCCGGTGCCGAGCACCGCGACGGTCTTGCCGCCGACATCCAGCGCCCCCTGATGGGCCGCGCCGTCGATCCCCAGGGCCAGGCCGCTGGTGATCACGAAACCGCCGGCGGCCAGGCTGCGGGCAAAGCCCTGTGCGGTATCCAGGCCGGGGCGCGAGGCGCGACGGCTGCCGACCATAGCCAGCTGCGGCTGCTCGAGCAGACCGGGATCGCCGGCGACGAACAGCAGCGGCGGTGCATCGCTCAGTTCGGCGAGCAACCCCGGATAGGCCGGATCGTCCCACATCAGCAGGTGTTGGTCCTGGCTCTCCAACCAGGCCAGGGCGGCGCCGGCCCGTTCACGCACCTCGCTGCTGCGCCGCGCCTCGGCGCTGGCCGCCGGCAGGCTCAGGGCCCGCCAGGCGCTGGCCGGCGCACTGAGGGCGGCCGAGGCCGTCCCGAAAGCCGCCAGCAGCTTGCGAAAACGCCGCGGGCCGAGCTCCGGCAGGCAATGCAGGCGCAAGCGGGCTTCGAGTTCGGCGGGGGAACGGCAATGGCTGATGCGCTGCGACATATTGATCATCCTTGATCGGTCGCGCCGCTCAGGCGGCAGGAAAATGGCAGGCAGAAAAAAGCCCCGCGAGTGCGGGGCTTTCGGCGTTACGGGTTGCGGACCTTGTCCAGCACCGCGAGCTGGCGGGTGGCGCCAAGGACCAGACCATAACTGAGCTTGTCGTAGGTGCGGAACACCATCAGCAGGCCGGCGCGCTCATCGGGAATCTTCACCGATTCGCCGGTCACCCGGTCGCGCACGGTTTCGCCGGTCTTGTACACGGCCAACACGTTGCCCACTTCCAGGCCGTCGCGGGCGCCCTTGTTCAGGGTAACCACATCGAACTGACCGATCTGGGTGACGCCACGCGGCACGTCGAGAATCAGGCCGCGAACTTCGCGGGACGGCTCGCTCGGCATAAAGGTGGAGTTGATCGCCCGCTCCTCGGTGGGGAACAGGCGGTCGCCGAGGCGCACTTCCTGGGTCGAGCGGGTCAGGGTCATGGTGCCGATGTCGCCTTCCTCGGCGACGATCTCACCGCCGCCGATGTCGTCGGCGTTGATCCCGAGGAATTCCTGGGTCTCCGGATCGATATAGGTCTTGCCCTGGCGGAAGATGCCGTACACCGGGGCGTGCTCGTCGAACTGGCCACGGGCATAGACGCGATCGCCGGCGCCGCTGACCACGCGCTCGGCGTTGCCGGCGACCACATAGGGCGCGCTCTGGAACTGTTCCGGGTTATCGACGATGCGGTTGCTCAGCAGGAAGCTGTTGATCGCCTCCAGCGGAATGGTCGGAATGGCTTCGGCCATCGGCGTGACGCGCACCTTCGGCGACAGCTTGATGGTACCGCGCGACTCGCCGCGGTTGAGCATCAGGCGCGGCTGACCGTCGACGTAGACCAGGCTGAGCTCGTCGCCGGGGTAGATCAGATGAGGGTTTTCCACCTGCGGGTTGGCGTGCCAGATCTCCGGCCATTTCCACGGCTGACTGAGGAATCGACCGGAAATATCCCAGAGGGTATCGCCTTTGACCACGGTGTAGCGGTCGGGGTGGCCCTCCTTGAGTTGCACTTCCGCCTGGGCCAAGCCACCTGCGGCCAGCAGCAGCAGGGCGAGTAGTGATTTCCTCATACAGTGAATCCCTTTATCATGTGTCTTCACGTGGAGCGCCCTAGCGCCGCGACTGAAACCCAGTGAAACAGCGGCTTGAAGCCGTTTTTCAATGCTGCTCATCATCTTAGCAGCGGATTTTGACTTTATTCCACAAGTGCATCACAAACGCATATGGCGATCCTAAACATCCTCGAATTTCCCGATCCGCGCCTGCGCACCATCGCCAAGCCGGTGGATGTGGTCGACGACGCCCTGCGTCAGCTGATCGACGACATGTTCGAAACCATGTACGAAGCTCCGGGCATCGGCCTCGCCGCGACCCAGGTCAACGTGCACAAGCGCGTGGTGGTGATGGACCTGTCCGAAGACAAGTCCGAGCCGCGGGTCTTCATCAACCCCGAGTTCGAGCCGCTGACCGACGAGATGGACCAGTATCAGGAAGGCTGCCTGTCGGTGCCGGGCTTCTACGAGAACGTCGACCGCCCGCAGAAGGTCAGGATCAAGGCGCTGGACCGCGACGGCCAGCCCTATGAGCTGATCGCCGAAGGCCTGCTGGCGGTGTGCATCCAGCACGAATGCGACCACCTCAACGGCAAGCTGTTCGTCGACTACCTGTCTACCCTCAAGCGTGACCGCATCAAGAAGAAACTGGAAAAGCAACATCGCCAGCGGGCGTGAGCCTCCACCTGTATAAAGGCTTGCTGCGGCAAGCCTTTTTCTTTAGCGAGACCCCATGACTGAAGCACTGCGCATCGTCTTCGCCGGTACCCCGGAATTCGCCGCCGAGCACCTCAAGGCCCTGCTCGACACCCGCCACCAGATCATCGCGGTCTACAGCCAGCCGGACCGCCCGGCCGGCCGTGGGCAGAAGCTCACGCCCAGTCCGGTCAAGCAGCTGGCACTGCAGCACGATATTCCCGTCTACCAGCCGCTGACGCTGCGCGACCCGGCGGCCCAGGCCGAGCTGGCCGCGCTCGAGCCCGACCTGATGGTGGTGGTGGCCTACGGCCTGATCCTGCCCCAGGTGGTGCTCGACACGCCGCGCCTGGGCTGCATCAACAGCCATGCCTCGCTGCTGCCGCGCTGGCGCGGCGCGGCGCCGATCCAGCGCGCCATCGAGGCCGGCGACGGCGAGAGCGGGGTGACCGTGATGCAGATGGAAGCCGGTCTGGATACCGGGCCGATGCTGCTCAAGGTCAGCACCCCGATCGGCGTGGACGACAGCGGCGGCAGCCTGCACGACCGCCTCGCCGCCCTCGGCCCCCGCGCGGTGATCGAGGCCATCGACGGCCTGGCCGCCGGCACCCTGATTGGCGAGGTGCAGGACGATGGCCTGGCCACCTACGCGCACAAGCTGAACAAGGACGAGGCGCGCCTCGACTGGACGCGTCCGGCAGAGGAGCTGGAACGCCTGATCCGCGCCTTCAATCCCTGGCCGATCTGCCACAGCACCCTCGATGGTGCGCCGCTCAAGGTGCTCGCCGCAAAGCTGGCAGACGGGCAGGGCGCAGCGGGGCAGGTGCTCGCCGCCGACAGGGACGGCCTGACGGTCGCCTGCGGCGAGGGCGCCCTGCGCCTGACCCGCCTGCAGCTGCCGGGCGGCAAGGCCCTGGCCTTCGCCGACCTGTACAACAGCCGGCGCGAGCAGTTCGCCCCCGGCAAGGTGCTGCTGTGATGAGGGCCGGGGCATGAACCCGCGCCTGGCCGCCGCCCGCGCCCTGGCCGCCGTGCTCAACGGCAAGGCCTCCCTGGGCAGCAGCCTGCCGCAGCAGCTGGACCGGGTCGAGCCGCGCGACCGCGGCCTGACCCAGGACCTGGCATTCGGCACCGCCCGCTGGCAGCCGCGCCTGGCCCTGCTGGCCGAGAAGCTGCTGCAGAAGCCCTTCAAGGCCGCCGATCGCGATGTCGAGGCGCTGCTGCTGATCGGCCTGTACCAGCTGTTCTACACGCGGATTCCGCCCCATGCGGCAATTGGCGAGACGGTGGCCTGCGTCGACAAGCTGAAGAAGTCTTCGCTCAAGGGCCTGCTCAATGCCGTGCTGCGCCGCGCCCAGCGCGAGGGCGAACAGCTGCTGGCCGAGCTGGAACGCGATCCGGTGGTGCGCACCGCCCACCCGCGCTGGTTGCAGAAAGCCCTCAAGGCCCACTGGCCGGAACACTGGGAAGCCATCTGCGCGGCCAACAACGCCCACCCGCCGCTGATCCTGCGGGTCAACCGGCGCCACGGCAGCCGCGATGACTACCTGGCCGAATTGCGCGCGGCGGGGGTCGAAGCCGAGCCCTGCGCCTTCAGTCAGGACGGTATCCGCCTGCTGCAGGCCTGCGACGTGACCGGCCTTCCGGGCTTCGCCGAGGGCCGGGTCAGCGTGCAGGACGAAGCCGCCCAGCTGGCCGCAGAATTGCTCGAACTGGCCCCCGGCCAGCGCGTGCTGGACGCCTGTTGCGCCCCGGGCGGCAAGACCTGCCACCTGCTCGAGGCCCAGCCGCAGCTGGCCGCGGTGGTGGCGGTGGACCTGGAAGAGAAGCGCCTGGTGCGGGTGCGCGAGAACCTCGCCCGGCTCAGCCTGCAGGCCGAACTGATCGCCGCCGATGCGCGCGCGGTCGATGCCTGGTGGGATGGCCAGGCCTTCCAGCGCATCCTGCTGGATGCCCCCTGTTCGGCCACCGGGGTGATTCGCCGCCATCCGGACATCAAGCTGACCCGCCAGGCCGAGGACATCCCTGCCCTGGCGCAGCTGCAGGGCGAGCTGCTGGACGCGCTGTGGCCGACCCTGGCGGTCGGCGGCATCCTGCTCTACGCCACCTGCTCGACGCTGCCCACGGAGAACACCGAGGTGATCGCCGGCTTTCTCGCCCGCACGCCCGGTGCCCGCGAGCTGGATATCGCCGGGCCATTCGGCCTGAAACAACCCCATGGCCGCCAGCTGCTCGCCCAGGCAGAGGGTCATGACGGTTTCTACTATGCCAAGCTGATCAAGATCGCCGCCGATCGCGGCTGAGGAACAGAGCGGATGAAGATCATCATTCTCGGCGCCGGCCAGGTCGGTGGCACCCTGGCCGAACACCTGGCCAGCGAGGCCAACGACATCACCGTGGTGGACACCGACAGCGACCGCCTGCGTCAGCTCGGCGACCGCCTGGACATTCGCACCGTGCAGGGCCGCGGCTCCTTTCCCGCGGTGCTGCGCCAGGCCGGGGCGGAAGACGCCGACATGCTGGTGGCGGTGACCAACAGCGACGAAGTCAACATGATCGCCTGCCAGGTGGCCTACACCCTGTTCCACACCCCGACCAAGATCGCCCGGGTGCGCGAGGCCGCCTACCTGTCGCGCAGCGGCCTGTTCAACAACGAGTCGATCCCGGTCGACGTGCTGATCAGCCCGGAACAGGTGGTGACCAACTACATCAAGCGCCTGATCGAATACCCCGGCGCCCTGCAGGTGATCGACTTCGCCGAGGGCAAGGCCCAGCTGGTGGCGGTCAAGGCCTACTATGGCGGGCCACTGGTCGGTCAGCAGCTGCGCCAGCTGCGCGAACACATGCCCAACGTGGACACCCGGGTGGCGGCGATCTTCCGCCGCAACCGGCCGATCATGCCCAAGGGCGACACGGTGATCGAGGCCGACGACGAGGTGTTCTTCATCGCCGCCAAGGCCCACATCCGCGCGGTGATGAGCGAGATGCGCCGTCTGGAGAACAGCTACAAGCGGGTGGTGATCGCCGGCGGCGGGCATATCGGCGAGCGCCTGGCCGAGGCCATCGAGAGCCGCTACCAGGTGAAGATCATCGAGATGAACCCGGCCCGCTGCCGTTACCTGTCGGAGAGCCTGGACAGCACCATCGTGCTGCAGGGCAGCGCCTCGGACCGAGACCTGCTAGTGGAGGAGAACATCAACGATGCCGACATCTTCCTCGCCCTGACCAACGACGACGAGGCCAACATCATGTCCTCGCTGCTGGCCAAGCGCCTCGGCGCGCGCAAGGTGATGACCATCATCAACAACCCGGCCTACGTCGACCTGGTCCAGGGCGGCGAGATCGACATCGCCATCAGCCCGCAGCTGGCCACCATCGGCACCCTGCTGACCCACGTGCGCCGCGGCGATATCGAGAGCGTGCATTCGCTGCGCCGCGGCGCAGCGGAGGCCATCGAGGCGATCGCCCATGGCGATGCCAAGTCGAGCAAGGTGGTCGGTCGCGCGATCGAGGAGATCGCCCTGCCGCCGGGCACCACCATCGGCGCGATCATCCGCGACGAAGAGGTGCTGATCGCCCACGACGACACGGTGATCGAGTCCGGCGACCACGTGATCCTGTTCCTGGTCGACAAGAAATACATCCGCGACGCCGAAAGCCTGTTCCAGGTCGGACTAACCTTTTTCTAAGAGCCACCGCTTGCGTGGTCCTCGGTCCACCTGCAAACAGGAGTCACCATGCTGGAATCCCTGGAAAAAATGCTCGCGCAAGGCATGGACAACGCCCTGCTGCGCTTCGGCCTGGGCAAGGGCTACCTGGATGCGGGAGAGTTCGCCCGCGCCGCCGAGCACTTCCAGCGCTGCGTGGAATTCGATGCGAACTATTCGGCGGCCTGGAAGCTGTTGGGCAAGGCGCACCTGGAACTGGGTGACCGGGCGGCCGCCGAGCACGCCTGGCAGCAGGGCATCGCCGCGGCCCAGAGCCACGGCGACAAGCAGGCGGAAAAGGAGATGACGGTGTTTCTCAAGCGCCTGCAGCGCCAGGCGCCGCAGGACTGAGCCTCAGTCCTCGACGAAACGCAGGCCCACGCCCTCGCTGTCCACGCGCATCACTTCCATCTGCAGCACCGGCGCCTCGATCGGCAGGTCCTGGACCTGTCCGGTGACCCGGGTGCCGGCCTCCAGACTGGCCAGTTGCGGGTGCTTGACGTAGACCCCTCCATCGGAGAGATCGCGGGTCTGCGCCACCAGCTCGCCGAAGCTCGGGTGACAGATCTTGATCCGGCATTTCATCGACGTACGGATGTGTTGGCGCTGGTTGGACATGGGTGCGGCGATCCTTGGCATGGGTCCTAAGGTTAATAGCGCAAGTTGCCGGCCACGCCCAGTGGCGCCGGCAGAAAAACCGCCATCGTGGGTCGATTTCCTCCGGCGCCATGGGATGGCGGCTAGTACCACTTCGCCTCGCCGTCCGGGCGCTTCTTGAAGCGCTTCATGCTCCACATGTACTGGCTCGGATAGGCGCGCACGTAGCGCTCGATCACCGCGCTCATGGCGGCCACGCCTTCCTCGACGTTCTCGCTGTACATGCCTTCGGGCGCGGCCTCGAAGATGACCTTGTAGCCGCTGCCATCGTCCAGGCGCAGCGCATGCAGGAACACGCCCCGGGCCTTGCCGCCGGCGAGCATGCCGGGCACGAACCTGCTGGTCAGGGTCGGCACGCCGCAGAAGGGCACGAATACACCGGAAGACCGGCTCGGCTCCGGATCGGCGGGAATACCCACGGCACCGCCGCGGCGCACCTCCTTGATGACACTGAGGATGCCCTCCTTGGTCGAGGGCGCCACGCGGTTGCCCATCTGCGCCCGCTGCCGGGCCAGCAGCTCGTCCACCGCCTTGAGCTTGGGCGGGCGGTAGAAGATGACCGGCTTGCACTGCGCGCAGTAGAAATGGTTGAGCACTTCCCAGTTGCCCAGGTGACTGGTGATGCCGACCACGCCCTTGCCGGACGCCAGGGCCTGCTGCAGCACCTCCAGGCCCTCGACCTCGCGCACCAGGGCCAGCGACCTGTGCGCCGGCCAGACCCAGGCGCAGGCGCTTTCGGTGAGGGTCTTGCCGATGTCCGCCAGGGTGTCGCGCAACAGGCGCTGATGGGCCGCCGCATCCAGCTCGGGAAAGCACTTGCTCAGGTTGATGCTGGCGACATCGCGCGAGCCGTTGGGCAGCTTCCACATCAGCCAGCCGATGGCGGCGCCCAGGCCTTGCACGGCGCGCCAGGGCAACAGAGCCAGCAGGTGCAGAAAGCCCACCACCAACGCTCCTTTGAGCTTCTCCACAGGCAACTCCCGAAAATTGCAAAGCGCCTATTGTAACCAGGCGGCGGCGCGCCTGGCAGGCGGCAACTGCGGGACCGCGCGGCGATGCCGCCCGGGCTCCGCTACCGAGGCGGTTAATTGGCGATCAGCACCGGGTAGCGGTCGCAGTCGGTGGTGTGGTCCATGACCATGCCGGCAGCCTGCATGTAGGCGTAGCAGATGGTCGGACCGACGAAGGTGAAGCCGGCCTTCTTCAGCGCCCGGCTCATGGCCTCGGCCTCGGCGGTGACGGCCGGCACCTGACTGCGCTCGCTGAAGTGGTTGACCTTGGGTGCGCCGCCGACGAAGGACCAGAGCAACCCCACCGGGTCCTCCAGCCTCAGCCAGGCCTGGGCATTCTGCCGCACGGCCCTGAGCTTGAGGCGGTTGCGGATGATCCCCGGGTCCTGCATCAGGGCCTCGATCTCCTCGTCGCTCAGCTGCGCCAGGCGCTCGGCGTCGAAACCGAACAGCACCTGGCGGTAGCGGGCGCGCTTCTTCAGCACGGTGATCCACGACAGGCCGGCCTGGAAGCCTTCCAGCAGCAACAGCTCGAACAGGGCCTGGGGATCGCGTTGCGGCACCCCCCATTCCTGGTCGTGATAGGCCTGGTAGAGGGGGTCTTCGGTGCACCAGAAGCAGCGTGGCATAGGGCCTTCCCGGGCGGCGGAGGCCGCCAGGATTGGGGTATACTCCCGCCCTTTCTGTCGCAGCCTCAACAGGTGAATTTTTCGTGAGCCAGACTACGCCTGCCGTGCGCACCTTCCAAGACCTGATCCTGACCCTGCAGCAGTACTGGGCCGAGCAGGGCTGCGTGGTGCTGCAGCCCTACGATATGGAAGTGGGCGCCGGCACCTTCCACACCGCCACCTTCCTGCGCGCCGTCGGCCCGGAAACCTGGAACGCCGCCTACGTGCAACCCAGCCGCCGCCCCACCGACGGCCGCTACGGCGAGAACCCCAATCGCCTGCAGCATTACTACCAGTTCCAGGTGGTTTTGA
This sequence comes from Pseudomonas sp. LPB0260, assembly GCF_013388395.1. Taxonomy (NCBI): domain Bacteria; kingdom Pseudomonadati; phylum Pseudomonadota; class Gammaproteobacteria; order Pseudomonadales; family Pseudomonadaceae; genus Pseudomonas; species Pseudomonas sp. LPB0260. Next base: position 4,514,388 of record NZ_CP058247.1, read on the forward strand.
AGCCCAATCCGGAGAACTTCCAGGAGCTCTACCTGGGCTCGCTGGCGGCCATCGGCATCGACCCGCTGGTGCACGACATCCGCTTCGTCGAGGACAACTGGGAATCGCCGACCCTGGGCGCCTGGGGCCTGGGCTGGGAGATCTGGCTGAACGGCATGGAAGTCACCCAGTTCACCTACTTCCAGCAGGTCGGCGGCATCGAGTGCTACCCGGTGACCGGCGAGATCACCTACGGCCTGGAGCGCCTGGCCATGTACATCCAGGGCGTCGATTCGGTGTACGACCTGGTGTGGACCGACGGCCCGTTCGGCAAGGTCACCTACGGCGACGTGTTCCATCAGAACGAGGTGGAGCAGTCCACCTACAACTTCGAGCACGCCAACGTCGACAAGCTGTTCGAGCTGTTCGACTTCTACGAGAGCGAAGCCAACCGCCTGATCGAGCTGGAGCTGCCGCTGCCGACCTACGAGATGGTGCTCAAGGCCTCGCACACCTTCAACCTGCTCGACGCCCGCCGCGCCATCTCGGTGACCGAGCGCCAGCGCTACATCCTGCGCGTGCGCACCCTGGCCCGCGCCGTGGCCCAGAGCTACCTGCAGGCGCGACGCAAACTCGGCTTCCCCATGGCCACCCCCGAACTGCGTGACGAAGTACTGGCCAAGCTGGAGGCTGCAGAATGAGTGCATTGGATTTCCTCGTCGAACTGGGCACCGAAGAGCTGCCGCCGAAGGCCCTGAAGAGCCTCGGCGAGGCTTTCCTCGCCGGCATCGAGAAGGGCCTCAAGGCCGCCGGCCTGGACTACCAGGCCAGCCGCTTCTACGCCGCGCCGCGCCGCCTGGCCGTGCAGATCGACCAGCTGGCGAGCCAGCAACCCGATCGCAGCAACACCCTCGACGGCCCGCCGCTGCAGGCCGCCTTCAACGCCGAAGGGCAGCCGACCCAGGCGGCCCTGGGCTTCGCCAAGAAGTGCGGCGTGGAGCTGGAACAGATCGACCGCAGCGGCCCCAAGCTGCGCTATACCCAGCGCATTCCCGGGCAACCGGCCAGCGCCCTGCTGCCGGCGATCGTCGAAACCTCGCTGAACGAGCTGCCGATTCCCAAGCGCATGCGCTGGGCGGCGCGCCGCGACGAGTTCGTGCGGCCGACCCAGTGGCTGGTGATGCTGTTTGGCGACAACGTGATCGACTGCGAGATCCTCGCCCAGAAGGCCGGCCGCGAGTCCCGCGGCCATCGCTTCCACAGCCCGAGCAAGGTGCGCATCAGCACGCCGGCCACCTACCTGGAAGACCTGCGCAGCGCCTACGTGCTGGCCGACTTCGCCGAGCGTCGCGAACTGATCGCCCAGCGAATTGCCGAGCTGGCTGCCGAGCAGCAGGGCACGGCAATTGTCCCGGCAGGCCTGCTCGATGAAGTCAGCGCCCTGGTCGAGTGGCCGGTGCCGCTGGTCTGCGCCTTCGAGGAACGCTTCCTCGAGGTGCCCCAGGAGGCGCTGATCACCACCATGCAGGACAACCAGAAGTACTTCTGCCTGCTGGACGCCAATGGCAAGTTGCTGCCGCGCTTCATCACCGTGGCCAACGTCGAGAGCAAGGACCCGGCGCAGATCATCAGCGGCAACGAGAAGGTCGTGCGCCCGCGCCTGACCGATGCCGAGTTCTTCTTCAAGCAGGACCAGAAGCACAAGCTCGAGCACTTCAACCAGCGCCTGGCCGGCGTGGTGTTCCAGGCCCAGCTCGGTTCGGTCTATGAGAAGGCCCAGCGGGTATCGACGCTCGCCGCCTTCATCGCCGAACGGGTCGGCGGCGACGCCGAGCGCGCGGCGCGCGCCGGTATCCTCTGCAAGTGCGACCTGGCCAGCGAGATGGTCGGCGAGTTTCCCGAGATGCAGGGCATTGCCGGCTACTACTACGCCAAGCATGACGGCGAGGCCGAAGACGTCGCCCTGGCGCTGAACGAGCAATACATGCCGCGTGGCGCCGGCGCCGAGTTGCCGAGCACCCTGACCGGCGCCGCGGTGGCCCTGGCCGACAAGCTCGACACCCTGGTCGGCATCTTCGGCATCGGCATGCTGCCCACCGGCAGCAAGGACCCCTACGCCCTGCGCCGAGCGGCCCTGGGTGTGCTGCGCATCCTCATCGAGAAGGGCCTGGACCTGGATCTGAACGAAGCCGTGGCGGTCGCTATCGAGCAGTTCGGCGACAAGGTCAAGGCCGAGGGGCTGGCGGTCCAGGTGCAGGACTTCGTCTTCGACCGCCTGCGCGCGCGCTACGAAGACGAAGGCGTCGACGTGGCCGTGTACCAGTCGGTGCGCGCCCTGAGTCCCAGCGCGCCGCTGGACTTCGATCAGCGCGTGCAGGCGGTCCAGGCCTTCCGCGCACGCAGCGAGGCCGAGGCCCTGGCCGCGGCGAACAAGCGCGTGTCGAACCTGCTGAGCAAGTTCGACGGCCAGGTTCCCGCCCAGGTCGACGCCGCGCTGCTGCAGGAGCCGGCCGAACAGGCCCTGGCCGCGGCCGTGGCGCAGGCGGAGCAGGCGGTGCTGCCGATGGCCGCCGCGCGCTGCTACCGCGAGGCCTTGGAGCAGCTGGCCAGTCTGCGCGAACCGGTGGACAGCTTCTTCGAGGCGGTGCTGGTGAATGCCGACGACACGGCCGTGCGGGCCAACCGCTACGCCCTGCTGGCACGCCTGCGCGGGCTGTTCCTCGGCGTGGCCGACATCTCCGTGCTGGGCTGAAGCCCGGCCAAGACGGAATAGGGTGCCGGTCGGCAGACCACGGGTCTGCCGACTGGAATCCGCGCTCCTCAGCTCGAAGCGACCGATATGAAACTGCTGATTCTCGACCGCGACGGCGTCATCAATCACGACTCCGACGCCTACATCAAGAACCTCGAGGAATGGATTCCCCTGCCCGGGGCCATTGAGGCGATCGCCAGTCTGTCCAAGGCCGGCTGGACGGTGGCCGTGGCCACCAACCAGTCCGGTCTGGCCCGCGGCTATTACGACCTGGCGACCCTGGACGCCATGCATGCGCGGCTGCGCGAGCTGGTGGCGGAGCAGGGCGGCGAGCTGGGCCTGGTCGTCCATTGCCCGCACGGTCCGGACGACGGCTGCGATTGCCGCAAGCCAAAGCCCGGTATGCTGCGCACCATTGCCGAGCATTACCAGGTGTCGCTGGCCGGCGTATGGTTCGTCGGCGACAGCAGCGGTGACCTCGACGCCGCCCGCGCCGTCGACTGTCAGCCCGTGCTGGTCAAGACCGGCAAGGGTCAGCGGACCCTCGCCAAGCCGCTGCCAGCGGGTACCCTGGTATTCGATGATCTGCCGGCCGTGGCCGCGCAGCTTCTCCTCAGATAACGCAGGCCTGGCCTGCCACGGTAAGAGCTCCCATGTCGACAGTGCAGTCCATCAGAACCGTCCTTTTCTACCTGTTGCTGTCTGCCAGTGCTTGCTTCTGGTGCATCCTCAGCATGTTCGTCGCGCCCTTCCTGCCGTTCCGCGCGCGCTACCGCTTCGTCAACCAGACCTGGTGCCGCTGCGCCGTGTGGCTGGCCAAGGTGGTGGTGGGCATTCGCTATGAGGTCAAAGGCCTCGAGCACATCCCGCAGCAGCCGTGCGTGATCCTCGCCAAGCACCAGAGCACCTGGGAAACCTTCTTCCTCTCGGCCTTGTTCGAGCCGCTCAGCCAGGTGGTCAAGCGCGAGCTGCTTCGCGTGCCGTTCTTCGGCTGGGCGATGGCCATGCTCAGCCCCATTGCGATCGACCGAAGCAACCCCAAGGCAGCCCTCAAGCAGCTCGCCAAACAGGGCCACGAGCGCCTGCAGCAGGGCGCCTGGGTGCTGATCTTCCCGGAAGGCACGCGTATTCCCACGGGGCATATCGGCAAGTTCTCGCGAGGCGGCGCGGCGCTGGCGGTCAATGCCGGACTGCCGGTGCTGCCGGTGGCGCACAACGCCGGCGAGTTCTGGCCCAAGGAAGGCTGGAGCAAGACGCCAGGCACCATTCAGGTGGTATTCGGCCCGCTGATGTACGCAGAAGGGAGCGGGCCACGGGCGATTGCCGAACTGAATGACCGCGCCTTCGCCTGGGTCGCCCAGACCCAGCGCGAGATCGGCGCCCTGAGCGCCGATGCGACGCCAAGCGAGCCCGTCGAGTCCGCCTGAGCGAAATGTGGATAAGCTGTGTGTAAATAACTCGACCGACCACCAGCTTGTTATGTAACAAGCTGATTTATATAAATTTTATTCGATCAGGCGAATTTTCGATTTTGGTGGGTAAGTTTTCCAGGCATAGAAAAGCCGGCCAGTTTGGCCGGTTTTTTTTGCCCGGGTGCAGCTCAAGTACGCAGGCGCCGACAAGGCCGGTAGCTTCATCCGTAAAAACAAAGAACCCGCCGAGGCGGGTTCTTTCCTGACCATTCGACATCCTGTCGGCGCATCCTAGCGATGGTCAATCATCCTTGATTCCGAGCGAGTCCTTCGCTCAGTGGATTGGGTGTAGATTAATCTCCACCCGGGTCGGGAGATAGTGCCAAACGCCGCCAGTCCATGTAAGCCATTGGCTATTCAGTCGGGCTAACGCCACGATCCGGCACGTTACACCCGCTGCGCGCTGTGATCCGGCAGCTCTAACTGCGCCTGCCGCGCGGGGCTCGATTCAAGGAAGCGCTGTATGTCGATGACTGTTGTCACCCATGAATGTAGCGCTTGCGATTTCAGTCGCTGGGACTCACTCAGCTGGGTGTACCGCTTTTATCTAGATGGCGAAACCAGGGTCACCATGCAATCGGCATTGGGCTGGTGTCATGGCTGCAGTGACTTGAGAGTGGTTGAAGTGTTGCCCTCCGCACAAGCCGAGGGCCAACTGCAACGCCCATAAGGGTCAACTTCTCACACCCTGGTTGCGGCGGCGTGCTGACGGCAGCCTGCGACGGCACACGGCTAAGCATGCGCCTGACAGAGCAGGCCGTTGATCTCGGATGACGACGCACGGGCTAGATAGGGGTCAAGGGAGCTGCCTATCTCATCTGCCCGAGTCCTCCAGGCGGACGGCAAACGCTCCGGGCGCTATATGCACCAACGAAGATCGGCCCAGGCAACCCGATCTCGTCTCATGCCTATCGCTAGAGTCCGGTTAAGCGCTCTCGGCACAATGCCTTGTGCTACACAGCGTTGCCGAGCAATAGAAAACCCGGCTCTGGGCCGGGTTTTCTACTCATCGCACGGCAACTAATGCCCCGTGATAAGGCCTACACGTCGAGGTTGGACACCGCCAGGGCGTTGGTCTCGATAAAGTCGCGGCGCGGTTCGACTTCGTCGCCCATCAGGGTATTGAAGATCTGGTCCGCGGCAATCGCGTCTTCGATACGCACCTTGAGCATGCGCCGGACTTCCGGATCCATGGTGGTTTCCCACAGCTGGTCCGGGTTCATCTCGCCGAGCCCCTTGTAGCGCTGAATGCTGTGGCGCTTGGTGCTCTCGGTCATCAACCAGCCCAGGGCGTCCTTGAAGGTGCTGACCGGCTTCTTGCGCTCGCCACGCTGCACATAGGCGCCTTCCTCGAGCAGATTGTTCAGCTGATCGCCCAGGCTGGTGACCGTCTTGTAGTCGTTGCTGGAGAAGAAGTCACGGTTGAAGGTGATATAGCTGGAGTTGCCGTGGGAGATCAGCTCGACCTCCGGCAGCCACAGGTGGCGCTCGTGGTCTTCGCGCAGGCTGGTCTTGTAGACCAGGCCGGATTTCTCCATGGTCTTCAGGCGCGCGGCGAACAGCTCCAGCCAGGCCTGCATGGCGTCCTTGTCGGCCAGTTGCTCGAGGCTTACTGCCGGCAGGTAGACGAAATGCTCGGTCAGTTCCAGCGGGTACAGGCGCGAGAGGCGCTTGAGGGTCTTCATCACGGTGCGGTAGTCGTTGACCAGGCGCTCCAGGGCCTCGCCGGACAGGCCGGGGGCGCTCTCGTTGACGTGCAGGCTGGCGTCCTCCAGGGCCGACTGGGTCATGTATTCCTCCATGGCCTCGTCGTCCTTGATGTACTGCTCCTGCTTGCCCCGCTTGACCTTGTACAGCGGCGGCTGGGCGATGTAGATGTAGCCACGCTCGACCAGTTCCGGCAACTGACGGAAGAAGAAGGTCAGGAGCAGGGTGCGGATGTGCGAACCGTCGACGTCAGCATCGGTCATGATGATGATGTTGTGGTAGCGCAGCTTGTCGATGTTGTATTCCTCGCGGCCGATGCCACAGCCCAGGGCGGTGATCAGGGTGCCGACCTCCTGGGAGGAAATCATCTTGTCGAAGCGCGCCTTCTCGACGTTGAGGATCTTGCCCTTGAGCGGCAGGATCGCCTGGGTCTTGCGGTTGCGCCCCTGCTTGGCCGAGCCGCCCGCGGAGTCACCCTCCACTATGTAGAGTTCGGAGAGCGCCGGGTCCTTTTCCTGGCAGTCGGCCAGCTTGCCGGGCAGACCGGCGATGTCCAGGGCGCCCTTGCGACGGGTCATTTCGCGGGCCTTGCGCGCCGCCTCACGGGCGCGGGCGGCGTCGATCATCTTGCCGACCACGGCCTTGGCTTCGTTGGGGTTCTCCAGGAGGAACTCGGAGAAGTACTTGCCCATTTCCTGCTCGACCGCGGTCTTCACCTCGGAGGAGACCAGCTTGTCCTTGGTCTGCGAACTGAACTTGGGGTCCGGGACCTTCACCGAGATGATCGCGGTGAGGCCTTCCCGGGCATCGTCCCCGGTGGTGGAAATCTTGTGCTTCTTGGCCAGGCCTTCCTGCTCGATATAGGCATTCAGGTTACGCGTCAGCGCGGAGCGGAAGCCGGCCAGGTGGGTACCGCCATCGCGCTGCGGAATGTTGTTGGTGAAGCACAACAGGTTCTCGTTGAAGCTGTCGTTCCACTGCAAGGCGACTTCGACACCGACCCCATCATCGCGCTGCACGCTGAAGTGGAACACCTGATTAACGGTGGACTTGTTGATGTTCAGGTACTCGACGAAGGCGCGCAGACCACCCTCGTACTTGAACAACTCCTCCTTGCCGGTGCGCTCGTCCTTGAGGACGATGCCCACGCCGGAGTTGAGGAAGGACAGTTCGCGCAGGCGCTTGGCGAGGATGTCCCAGCTGAAATGAATATTGTGGAAGGTTTCTTCCGAAGGGCGGAAGTGGATCTGGGTGCCGGTGCCATCGGTATCGCCCACGGCCGCGAGCGGTGCCTGGGGAACGCCATGAACATAGGTCTGCTCCCAGATCTTGCCGTGACGGCGAATGGTCAGGATTAGTTCCTTGGACAGCGCGTTGACCACCGAGACACCCACGCCGTGCAGCCCGCCGGAGACCTTGTAGCTGTTATCGTCGAACTTACCGCCGGCATGCAGCACGGTCATGATCACTTCGGCGGCAGAGACCCCTTCATCCTTGTGGATGTCCACCGGAATGCCACGACCGTTGTCACGCACGCTGATGGACTCATCCGGGTGGATGGTGATGGTGATCTCGCTGCAATGGCCGGCGAGCGCTTCGTCAATCGAGTTGTCGACCACCTCGAAGACCATATGGTGCAGACCACTGCCATCGTCGGTATCGCCGATGTACATACCAGGTCGCTTGCGTACGGCATCCAGGCCCTTCAGGACCTTGATGTTATTGGAGTCGTACGTTTGGTTTTCGCTCATGCCTTCACTCCCGGTGGTCGTGGGTCTGGGTGATGCCGCCATGTTCCACGTGGAACATGGCAACCGGCGTATCCGTGCGCCAGCCTTCCCTCAACAATTCATGGTCTACACAGGTGATAAACACCTGGCAGTGCAAATCTTCCAATAAACGGCAAAGCGCGCGACGGTGCTGCTCGTCCAGTTCTGACGGCAAGTCATCCACCAGATAGATGCACTGGCCGCGCTTGGCCTGATCAACCAAATGCCCCTGGGCAATGCGCAGGGCACAGACAACCAACTTCTGCTGGCCACGGGACAAGATATCCGCGGCGTTATGGGCGCCCAGCCGCAACCTGAGATCGGCGCGCTGCGGGCCGGATTGCGTATGCCCGATCTGCTGATCGCGGGGCAGCGAAGTGGCCAGTACCTGACTCAGCTCACGCTCCTTGTCCCAGCCCCGGTAGTAGCTGAGTGTCAGTCCTTGTAGCTCGACCAACTCACTCAACACGCCCTCGAACACCGGCTTGAGCAGTTGAATATAGGCACGCCTATAGCCGTCGATCTCGTCGCTGGCCAGGCACAGTTCGCGGTCCCAGGCCGCCTGCGAAGCGGCGTCAAGTGTACCATGCCGCAGCCATGAGTTCCGCTGCCGCAGGGCCTTCTGCAGCCTCTGCCAGGCTCCAAGGAAGCGAGGTTCCACGTGGAACACCCCCCAATCGAGAAACTGTCGACGAACCTTGGGCGCCCCCTCCAGCAAGCGAAAACTGTCCGGATTAATCAGCTGCAGCGGCAGCGCATCGGCCAGTTGCGCGGCGCTGCGGGCACTCTCGCCGTCGATGCGTATCTGCAGCTCACCCTGACGATCACGGGACACGCCCAGGTTGCACAACCGGCCATCAGCCTGCTGGACCTGGCCGAACACGGTGCAGGTTGGTTGCTCGTACTGGATCAGCGGCAGCAGCCGATTGCTGCGAAAGGAACGGGCCAGGCCCAGCAGATGAATGGCCTCGAGCAAGCTGGTCTTGCCGCTGCCGTTGGCGCCGTGAAGGATATTGATGCGAGGGGAGGGGGAGAGGGTCACCGGGTGCAGGTTGCGCACCGCGGTGACCGTGACGCGGGTCAGGGACATTTAAGGGTTACAGGCGCATCGGCATCACGACGTAGGAGGAATCGTCGTTGTCTGCCTCCTGAACCAACGCACTGCTGTTGGCATCGGAGAGAATCAGGCGCACCTGCTCGGTGGTCATCACGCCGAGCACGTCCAGCAGATAGCTGACGTTGAAGCCGATCTCCAGGGCGCTGCCGTTATAGTCGACGGCAATCTCCTCCTCGGCCTCTTCCTGCTCCGGGTTGTTGGCCTGAATCTTCAGCAGGCCCGCCGCCAGCTGCAGACGGATGCCCCGGTACTTCTCGTTGGACAGAATCGCGGTGCGGCTGAAGGCTTCACGCAGCCCCTGACGGTCGGCCACCACCAGCTTGTCACCGCCGCGCGGCAACACGCGCTCGTAGTCCGGGAACTTGCCGTCTACCAGCTTGGAGGTGAACGTGAACTCGCCGGTGGTGGCGCGGATATGGTTCTGCCCGAGCACCACGCTGACGCTACCATCCTGCTCGGTGAGCAGGCGCGCCAGCTCTAGGATGCCCTTGCGCGGCACGATGACCTGGTGACGCTCGACCTGCTCGATCGCCGCCTCCATAGAGCACATCGCCAGACGATGACCGTCGGTTGCCACCGCGCGCAGCACGCCGCTCTGCACCTCCAGGAGCATGCCGTTAAGGTAATAGCGCACGTCCTGCTGGGCCATGGCGAAGCTGGTCCGCTCGATCAGGCGGCGCAGCTTGCTCTGCACCAGGCTGAAGGTCAGCGAACCCGGACCTTCCTCGACCGTGGGGAAATCGTTGGCCGGCAGGGTGGACAGGGTGAACCGGCTGCGGCCAGCCTTGACCAGCAGCTTCTGCTCGTCGACGCGAATGTCGATCAACGCATCGCTCGGCAGGCTCTTGCAGATATCCATCAGCTTGCGCGCCGGCACGGTGATCTCGCCCGGTTCGGCGGCATCTTCGAGGGTGACCCGTCCGACCAGTTCGACTTCCAGGTCGGTGCCGGTCAGCGACAGCTGCTGGCCTTCGACGACCAGCAACACGTTGGACAATACCGGCAAGGTCTGGCGACGTTCCACGACGCCGGCGACCAGTTGCAGCGGTTTCAACAGGGCTTCTCGTTGAATGGTGAAATGCATGGTCTAGTCCCTTGCCTAGTGGAAATGCGTAATTAAGTGGTCAGTGTACGCAGCAGATTCTTGTAGTCCTCGCGGATGTCCGCGTCGGATTCCCTAAGTTCAGCAATCTTACGGCATGCGTGCAATACCGTGGTGTGATCGCGGCCGCCGAAGGCATCGCCGATCTCCGGCAGGCTGTGGTTGGTCAGCTCCTTCGACAGCGCCATGGCCACCTGCCGTGGCCGTGCCACCGAACGCGAGCGGCGCTTGGACAGCAGGTCGGAAATCTTGATCTTGTAGTACTCGGCCACCGTGCGCTGGATGTTGTCGATGCTGACCAGCTTGTCCTGCAGGGCCAGCAGATCCTTCAGCGACTCACGGATCAGCTCAATGGTGATGTCGCGGCCCATGAAGTGGGAATGGGCGATCACCCGCTTCAGCGCCCCTTCCAGTTCGCGCACGTTGGAACGGATGCGCTGGGCGATGAAGAACGCGGCGTCATGCGGCAGGTCGACCTTGGCCTGGTCGGCCTTCTTCATCAGGATGGCCACCCGGGTTTCCAGTTCGGGCGGCTCGACCGCCACGGTCAGGCCCCAGCCGAAGCGCGACTTCAAACGCTCCTCGAGCCCTTCGATCTCCTTCGGGTAGCGATCGCTGGTGAGGATCACCTGCTGGCCGCCTTCGAGCAGCGCATTGAAGGTATGAAAGAACTCCTCCTGGGAGCGCTCCTTCTTGGCGAAGAACTGGATGTCATCGATCAGCAGGGCATCCACCGAACGGTAGAAGCGCTTGAACTCGTTGATCGCATTGAGCTGCAACGCCTTGACCATGTCGGCGACGAAGCGCTCCGAGTGCAAGTAGACCACCTTGGCATTGGGATTCTTGGCCAGCAGGTGGTTGCCCACGGCGTGCATCAGGTGGGTCTTGCCCAAGCCCACGCCACCGTAGAGGAACAACGGGTTGTAGCCGTGCTTGGGATTATCGGCAACCTGCCAGGCAGCCGCTCGGGCCAGCTGGTTGGATTTGCCCTCGACGAAGTTGTCGAAGGTGAAGGTGCGGTTCAGGTAGCTGGTGTGCTTGAGCGCCCCCTCGACCTGCACCGTGCGCTCGCTGCGTACCGGCTGCTGGACCGCCGTGGACTGCGCCATGCTATCGAACTTCGCCCGCGACGGCGGCTCGACTGCCGCAGGATTGACCGGCGGCGGATTGACCGGCACAGGGCTGGCCGCCACTGCGCTGGCTGGCTGCCGAATGCTGGCGCCGCCCGCCGCAACTCGTGGAGCCGCGGAGCGCTTGCTACCTATTAATAAGGAAAGCGCCGGCACCAGGCCGTTGGTCCGTTCTGCCAACAGCTCGAGCAGACGGCCCAGGTACTTCTCATTGACCCAATCGAGCACGAAACGGTTCGGCGCATAGACACGAAGCTCGTCGCCTTCGGCTTCGACCTGCAGTGGACGGATCCAGGTGTTGAATTGCTGAGCAGGCAGTTCATCGCGCAGAAGCTCCACGCACTGCTGCCAAAGTTCCACGGACACGGATATCCCCTAAGTCGTAAGGCGGTGAGGCAAAAACAGCCGCCATTGTAGCCGCCGGAGCACGAGTTATCCACATGAAAGCGTCGCGTCATCCAACCAAATCAGGCGCTTGCGCCCATTCCTGAAAAAGTCAATCACGCCCCTGAAGTCTGTGGATAACCGCCACGGAAACCAGCGGACAACCCCAGGGATAACCCATGGTATAAATCGTCTGTGGATAACCAGACATTTCATCCCCAGCTTATCCGCGCCAACCGCACAGGCCCAGCACCGTTTTCTGACAGACTTACTCCAGCGCGAAGCCCGCTAATCCAGGGGCTTAGAAGCGCTTATCCACAGATGACGGGTGTCCTAATCATTACAAACACTTCTAAACATCTTTAAATATTCTCTTCTTTATATTTCTTCTGATCGGAAGAAAGCCTGGTTGGAAATTGACCTGCCCCCGGCTTTCTCTACAATCGCCGGTCTCTTAAAACCGGGGCCATTCCGGCCCGTCGACGACCACCAGGTACCGCACCATGAAACGCACTTTCCAACCCAGCACCATCAAGCGCGCTCGCACCCACGGCTTCCGTGCCCGTATGGCCACCAAGAACGGTCGCGCAGTCCTGTCGCGTCGTCGCGCCAAAGGCCGCAAGCGTCTGGCCGTCTAAGCATTCTGTCTTGTGGTGAGTCGAGGCTTCGGTCGGGAAAAGCGTCTGCTAACTCCCCGCCAGTTCAAGGCAGTCTTCGACTCCCCCAGCGGCAAGGCTCCGGGCAGAAATGTCCTGCTGCTCGCGCGCAACAACGAGCTCGATCATCCCCGTCTGGGTCTGGTGATCGGCAAGAAGAGCGTCAAGCTCGCGGTTGAGCGCAATCGCCTGAAACGCCAGATCCGCGAATCGTTCCGCCTCAACCAGGACAACCTGGCAGGCTGGGACATCGTGGTGGTTGCGCGTAAAGGCTTGGGCGATCTGCAGAATGCCGAACTGGCTCAACAGTTCGGCAAGCTCTGGAAGCGTCTGGCACGCAACCAGCCCGGCCAGCAGGCCAATGCCCAACCCGGGGTGAACGACGGTCCCCATGCGTAAACTGGCTTTAGCTTCAATCCAGTTCTACCGCTACGCCATTAGCCCGCTGATGGCCAACCACTGTCGTTTCTATCCCAGCTGTTCTTGCTACGCGCAGGAAGCCATCGAGCATCATGGTCTTCTGCGTGGTGGCTGGCTGACCCTGCGTCGGCTCGGTCGCTGTCACCCGTGGAATCCCGGTGGCTACGACCCGGTACCCCTCTCGAATACCTCCCGTTCCTCTTCGATGGCCGAATAATCATGGATATTCAACGCACGATCCTGATCGTCGCCCTGGCAATCGTGTCCTATGTGATGGTTCTCCAGTGGAACCAGGACTACGGCCAAGCTGCCCTGCCGACTCAGACCGCCACATCCAGCAGCAGCGTACCGGGCCTGCCGGAAACGGCTGCGGCCACCAGCAGTGACGACGTGCCGACGGCTGGCACCGAGGTCAGCGAACCGAGCGTGATCAGCAGCCCGGTCAGCGAAGAGCTGATCCGGGTCAAGACCGACGTGCTGGACCTGTCCATCGACCCGCGCGGCGGTGACGTGGTGCAGCTGCATCTGCTGCAGTACCCGCGTCGCCAGGATCGCCCGGATGTCCCGTTTCAGCTGTTCGACAACGGCGGCGAGCGCCTGTACCTGGCCCAGAGCGGCCTGACCGGCGCCAACGGCCCCGATGCGCGCGCCAGCGGCCGACCGCTGTACAACAGCGAGCAGCGCGAGTACCGCATGGCGGAGGATCAGGACCAGCTGGTCGTAGAACTGCAGTTCAGCGAAGCCGGGGTCAACTACACCAAGCGCTTCACCTTTGAACGCGGCCAGTACGACCTGAACGTCAGCTATCTGATCGATAACCAGAGTGCCCAGGCCTGGACCGGCAACCTGTTCGCCCAGCTCAAGCGCGACGACAGCGGTGACCCATCCTCGAGCACCGCTACCGGCACCGCCACCTACCTGGGTGCCGCGCTCTGGACCAAGGAAAAGCCCTACACCAAGGTGTCGACGGGCGACATGGACGACAAGAACCTGCGCGAAACGGTGACCGGCGGCTGGATCGCCTGGCTGCAGCACTATTTCGTCACCGCCTGGGTCCCGGCGAAGGACAGCACCAACCTGGTGCAGACCCGCAAGGACAGCCAGGGTAACTACATCATCGGCTTCACCGGCCCGGCGTTGAACGTCCCGGCAGGCGCCAGTGCCGAGACCAGCGCGATCCTCTACGCCGGCCCGAAGACCCAGGAAAACCTCGAGGCGTTGTCGCCGGGCCTGGACCTGACCGTCGACTACGGCATCCTCTGGTTCCTCGCCAAACCGATCTTCTGGCTGCTCGGCCATATCCACGACCTGCTGGGCAACTGGGGCTGGTCGATCATCGTCCTGACCATCATCATCAAGCTGGCGTTCTTCCCGCTGTCGGCCGCCAGCTACAAGTCGATGGCGCGCATGCGTGCGGTATCGCCCAAGCTGCAGGCGCTGAAGGAGCAGTTTGGCGACGACCGCCAGAAGATGTCCCAGGCGATGATGGAGCTGTACAAGAAGGAAAAGATCAATCCGCTGGGCGGCTGCCTGCCGATCCTGGTGCAGATGCCGGTGTTCCTGGCCCTCTACTGGGTGCTCCTGGAAAGCGTGGAAATGCGCCAGGCCCCTTGGATGCTCTGGATCACCGACCTGTCGATCAAGGACCCCTTCTTCATCCTGCCGATCATCATGGGCGCCACCATGTTCATCCAGCAGCAGCTCAACCCGACGCCGCCGGATCCGATGCAGGCCAGGGTGATGAAGATGATGCCGATCATCTTCACCTTCTTCTTCCTCTGGTTCCCCGCCGGTCTGGTGCTGTACTGGGTGGTCAACAACGTCCTGTCGATCGGCCAGCAGTGGTACATTACCCGCAAGATCGAAGCCGCGAGCAAGGCCGCTGCCGCCTGACCCGCCCCAGCTTCTGAGCGCTAAACAAGACGCCCCCGCAGTGGGGCGTCTTGCTATCCAGCATTCGGAGTCCAGCATGCAAACAGCCCGTGAAACCATTGCCGCCGTCGCCACCGCTCAAGGACGGGGCGGAGTCGGCATCGTGCGCGTCTCCGGCCCGCTGGCGGAGCAGATCGCCCTGACCATCTGCCAACGCCAGCTGCAGCCGCGCTATGCCCACTACGGCGCGTTCTACGCCGGCCCCGAGCAACTGATCGACGAAGGCCTGGCGCTGTACTTTCCGGGCCCGAACTCCTTTACTGGTGAGGATGTACTCGAACTGCAGGGACATGGCGGGCCCGTGGTGCTGGACCTGCTGCTGCGTCGCTGCCTGGAACTCGGCGCGCGCCTGGCGCGGCCAGGCGAGTTCAGCGAACGGGCCTTCCTCAACGACAAACTCGACCTGGCCCAGGCCGAGGCCATCGCCGACCTGATCGAGGCCAGCTCCGAACAGGCCGCGCGCAACGCCCTGCGCTCGCTGCAAGGGGAGTTCTCCCGGCGCATCCACGCCCTCACCGAACGCCTGATCCAGCTGCGCATCTATGTCGAGGCCGCCATCGACTTCCCCGAGGAGGAAATCGACTTCCTCGCTGACGGTCATGTCCTGGCGCTGTTGCAGGGCGTGCGCGAAGACTTATCCACAGTACTGCGCGAGGCCGGTCAGGGTGCGTTGCTGCGCGACGGCATGACAGTGGTGATCGCCGGCCGGCCCAACGCCGGCAAGTCGAGCCTGCTCAACGCCCTGGCCGGCCGCGAGGCGGCCATCGTCACCGAGATCGCCGGCACCACCCGCGACGTGCTGCGCGAACACATCCACATCGACGGCATGCCCCTGCACGTGGTCGATACCGCCGGCCTGCGGGATACCGAGGACCAGGTCGAACGGATCGGCGTGGAGCGCGCGCTGAAGGCCATAGCCGAGGCCGACCGGATACTGCTGATGGTCGATGCCACGGCACCGGAGGCTGCCGACCCCTTCGCCCTCTGGCCGGAGTTTCTCGAGCGCCGCCCGGATCCGGCCAGGGTCACCCTGATCCGCAACAAGGCCGACCTGTCTGGCGAACCGGTGGCGCTGGACGTCTGCGACGACGGCCATGTGACCCTCAGCCTGTCGGCCAAGTCCGGTACCGGCCTGGAACTGCTACGCGACCACCTGAAGGCCTGCATGGGCTATGAGCAGACCGCAGAGAGCGGCTTCAGTGCCCGCCGCCGCCACCTCGAGGCCCTGCGTCAGGCCGCCGCCAGTCTCGATCACGGCCACGCCCAACTGACCCTGGCCGGGGCCGGGGAACTGCTGGCCGAAGACCTGCGCCAGGCTCAGCACGCCCTTGGCGAGATCACCGGGGCCTTCAGTTCGGACGAGCTGCTCGGACGGATCTTCTCCAGCTTCTGCATCGGCAAATAGCGCCCCCAGCGCTTCGCCAGGCGTCACCATCCAATCCATTTCCCCACTGCGGCGCTTTTGCGTCGCAGGGCTTTTGCCTGCGCGCGAGTCGCCGAAACGGTAATCCACAGGCCACCTAAGCCCTGTGGAAAACTGCCCTTGAGCCCGGTCGATAACCCGGTCACAAAACTGAGGATAAACCCGCCTGTGCATAACTGACACTTTGATCCACAGGTTGAGCCCAGCTCTCCCACCGCCTGCTGACCGGAATGGCACAGTCTTATACATCGCTCAATACAGCGTGCGACTAGGCCTGGCGCCATCTATCCACAGAAAAGCTCTTCATAAGTAATAAACATAAAAACAAAGCTTTATAAAAATTCATTCATATATTCTTTATTAACCGACCCGATTCCTCTCCCCCTCCGGGTTGGCTATTTTTTGTGCAAAAGGCTTCTTTCAGCCCGGCTAACTGCCTATACTTGCCGGCTTTCCAGCTTTTCGACCCAAAAGCCCCCCAAATTCTCAACAGGCACGAGGTGCGTGGTGGATTTCCCTTCCCGTTTTCAGGTGATAGTCATCGGCGGCGGCCATGCCGGTACCGAGGCGGCGCTGGCCGCCGCGCGCATGGGCGTGAAAACCCTGCTGCTGACCCACAACGTGGAAACCCTCGGGCAGATGAGCTGCAACCCGGCCATCGGCGGCATCGGCAAGAGCCACCTAGTCAAGGAAATCGACGCCCTCGGCGGGGCCATGGCCCAAGCCACCGACCGCGGTGGCATCCAGTTTCGCGTGCTCAACAGCCGCAAGGGCCCGGCGGTGCGCGCTACCCGTGCCCAGGCCGACCGCGTGCTGTACAAGGCGGCCATTCGCGAAACGCTGGAAAACCAGGCCAACCTGTGGATATTTCAACAGGCGGCGGACGACCTCATTGTCGAGCAGGATGAGGTCAAGGGCGTGGTTACCCAGATGGGCCTGCGTTTTCTCGCCGATTCGGTGGTTTTGACCACCGGAACCTTCCTCGGCGGACTTATCCACATCGGCATGCAGAACTATTCCGGCGGCCGCGCCGGCGATCCACCCTCGATCGCCCTGGCCCGACGCTTGCGCGAATTGCCGCTGCGGGTCGGTCGTCTGAAGACCGGCACCCCGCCGCGCATCGATGGCCGCAGCGTGGACTTCTCGGTGATGACTGAACAGCCCGGCGATACCCCGACGCCGCTGATGTCCTTCCTCGGCAAGGCGCAACAGCAGCCGCGGCAGATCAGTTGCTGGATCACCCATACCAATGCGCGCACCCACGAGATCATCGCCGCCAACCTCGATCGCTCGCCGATGTACTCCGGCATGATCGAAGGCATCGGGCCGCGCTACTGCCCGTCGATCGAAGACAAGATCCACCGCTTCGCCGACAAGGACAGCCACCAGGTGTTCATCGAGCCCGAGGGCCTGACCACCCACGAGCTGTACCCCAACGGTATCTCCACCTCGCTGCCGTTCGACGTGCAGCTGCAAGTGGTGCGCTCCATCCGCGGCATGGAGAACGCCCATATCGTCCGTCCTGGCTACGCCATCGAGTACGACTATTTCGATCCCCGCGACCTCAAGTACAGCCTGGAGACCAAGGTGATCGGCGGACTGTTCTTCGCCGGCCAGATCAACGGCACCACCGGCTACGAAGAAGCCGGTGCCCAGGGCCTGCTGGCCGGCGCCAACGCCGCGCTACGGGCCCAGGGCAAGGGCAGCTGGTGTCCACGACGCGACGAGGCCTACCTCGGCGTGCTGGTCGACGACCTGATCACCCTGGGCACCCAGGAGCCCTACCGCATGTTCACCTCGCGCGCCGAGTACCGGCTGATCCTGCGCGAGGACAACGCCGACCTGCGCCTGACCGCCAAGGGCCGTGAGCTTGGCCTGGTCGACGACGAGCGCTGGGCCGCCTTCGATGCCAAGCGCGAAGGCATTGCCCGGGAAGAACAGCGCCTGAAGAGCACCTGGGTGCGGCCGAACACCCCCCAGGGCGAGGCCATCGCCGCGCGCTTCGGTACCCCGCTGAGCCACGAATACAACCTGCTCAACCTGCTCAGCCGCCCGGAAATCGATTACGCCGGTCTGGTCGAGCTGACCGGCGGCGGCGCCGAAGATCCCCAGGTCGCCGAGCAGGTGGAGATCAAGACCAAGTACGCCGGCTATATCGACCGTCAGCAGGAAGAGATCGCCCGGCTGCGCGCCAGCGAAGACGTGCAACTGCCGGCCGACATCGACTACTCGAGCATTTCCGGCCTCTCCAAGGAGATCCAGCACAAGCTCGGTGAGACCCGGCCGCAGACCCTCGGTCAGGCTTCGCGGATCCCCGGGGTGACTCCGGCGGCGATCTCGTTGCTGCTGATCCACCTAAAGAAACGCAACGCCGGCCGCCAGTTGGAGCACAGTGCCTGATGCAAGTGGTCACCCATCGCCATGCCGAAGAACTGGCCCAGGGCGCCCGCGAGCTAGGCGTCGAACTGTCCGCGGCGCAGCAGGAGCAACTGCTCGCCTACCTGGCCCTGCTGATCAAGTGGAACAAGGCCTACAACCTCACCGCCGTGCGCGATCCCGATGAAATGGTCTCGCGTCACCTGCTCGACAGCCTCAGCGTGGTGCCCTTCGTCGCCGAGGCCGGGGACAGCTGGCTGGACGTCGGCAGTGGCGGCGGCATGCCGGGCGTTCCCCTGGCCATCTTGTTTCCCGAGCGGCGCTTCACCCTGCTCGACTCCAATGGCAAGAAGACCCGCTTCCTCACCCAGGTGAAGCTCGAGCTCAAGCTGGCCAATCTGGAAGTTATCCACAGCCGGGTGGAGGCCTACCGGCCGCAGCAGCCATTCGCCGGCATCTGTTCTCGGGCCTTCAGCGCTTTGGAAGATTTCGCCAACTGGACCCGCCACCTCGGCGACGAGCAGACCCGCTGGCTGGCGATGAAGGGCGTGCACCCGGACGACGAGTTGCAGGCATTGCCGCAGGACTTCCGTCTCGCCGCCACCGAGGTGCTCAAGGTTCCCGGTTGCCAAGGTCAGCGCCATCTGTTGATACTGCGGCGCTCGGTCTAGGGGGAACGGCAGATGGCTAAAGTATTCGCAATCGCTAACCAGAAAGGCGGCGTGGGCAAGACCACCACCTGCATCAATCTGGCCGCCTCGCTGGTGGCGACCAAGCGCCGCGTGCTGCTGATCGACCTCGATCCCCAGGGCAACGCCACCATGGGCAGCGGCGTGGACAAGCACGGTCTGGAGCACTCGATCTACGACGTGCTGATCGGCGAATGCGATGTGGCCGAGGCCATGCAGCTCTCCGAACACGGCGGCTACCAGCTGCTGCCGGCCAACCGCGACCTGACCGCCGCCGAGGTTGCGCTGCTCGAAATGAAGATGAAGGAGAGTCGCCTGCGCTACGCCCTGGCGCCGATCCGCGAGAACTACGACTACATCCTCATCGACTGTCCGCCGGCGCTGTCCATGCTCACGGTCAACGCCCTGGTCGCCGCCGATGGGGTGATCATCCCCATGCAATGCGAGTACTACGCCCTGGAGGGGCTCAGCGACCTGGTCAACAGCATCCAGCGCATCGCCCAGATGCTCAATCCGAGCCTGAAGATCGAAGGCCTGCTGCGCACCATGTACGACCCGCGCATCAGCCTGACCAACGACGTTTCGGCGCAGCTCAAGGATCACTTCGCCGACCAGCTGTACCAGACCGTGATCCCGCGCAATGTGCGCCTGGCCGAAGCGCCGAGCTTCGGCATGCCGGCGCTGGTATACGACAAGCAATCCCGTGGAGCCATCGCCTACCTGGCCTTGGCCGGCGAACTGGTTCGCCGTCAGCGCGCCAGCGCCCACACCGCAACCGCATAAGGAATTCCGCATGGCCGCCAAGAAACGAGGGCTAGGACGAGGCCTGGACGCCCTGCTGGGGGGGACCAGCGTCAACGCCTTGCAGGAGGAAGCCGTCCGGGCCGACAGCCAGGAGCTGCAGCACCTGCCGCTGGACCTGATCCAGCGCGGCAAGTACCAGCCGCGTCGCGACATGGACCCCACCGCCCTGGAGGAACTGGCCCAGTCGATCAAGGCCCAGGGGGTGATGCAACCGATCGTGGTGCGGCCGATCGACGGCGGGCGTTACGAGATCGTCGCCGGCGAACGCCGCTGGCGCGCCTGCCACCAGGCCGGGCTGGAGCGGATTCCGGCGATGGTCCGCGAGCTGCCGGACGAGGCCGCCATCGCCATGGCGCTGATCGAGAACATCCAGCGCGAGGACCTCAACCCGATCGAGGAAGCCGTCGCCCTGCAGCGACTGCAGCAGGAGTTCCAGCTGACCCAGCAGCAGGTGGCCGAAGCCGTCGGCAAGTCGCGCGTAACCATCACCAACCTGCTGCGCCTGATTGCCCTGCCGGAAGAGATCAAGACCCTGCTCGCCCACGGCGATCTGGAGATGGGCCACGCCCGTGCGTTGCTGGGCCTGCCCGCCGAGCAGCAGGTCGCCGGGGCGCGACATGTTGTCGCACGCGGACTCACCGTGCGCCAGACCGAGGCACTGGTCAGGCAGTGGCTGAACACCCAGGAAAAAACTGTCGAGAAGGTCAAGCCCGATCCGGACATCAGCCGCCTCGAACAGCGTCTGGCTGAACGCCTGGGCTCGCCGGTGCAGATCAAGCATGGGCAGAAGGGCAAGGGGCAACTGGTTATCCGTTACAACTCGCTGGACGAGTTGCAAGGTGTGCTGGCCCACATTCGCTGAAACATTTGCAGGTGTAACGAGTAGTCGGAAATCACTGCCGAAGGTTGAATGGGGGGGAACCACCCCTATACTCTGCGCGCATTTCGTCGGCACAAAGTATGCCAAGTCATTGATTGTTTTGGCGCTGACGCCAGAGGTCCGCTTCCAGGAACAGAACACGATGGATGCTCGCACGCCGAATCGCCTGCCCTTCCATCGTCTACCGGTAATCCCGGTGCTGGTGGCGCAACTGGTCGTGGCTTCGCTCGCCGCTGCCGTGTTGTGGCAATGGCGTGGCCCGGTGGCCGGTTACTCGGGGCTGTTGGGTGGCCTGATTGCCTGGCTGCCGAACCTGTATTTTGCCCACAAGGCGTTCCGGTTTTCCGGGGCGCGGGCCGCTCAAGCCATCGTCCGGTCGTTTTATGCCGGTGAGGCGGGCAAATTGATTCTGACGGCAGTGCTGTTTGCGCTGACGTTCGCAGGCGTGAAGCCATTGGAAGCGCTGGCGGTATTCGGCGTGTTCCTCCTGACCCAGGTGGTCAACTGGTTCGCGCCCCTGCTGTTGAAAATAAGACTTTTTAGACCTTAGGGCGTTTGAGGCAAACATGGCAGAACAAACCGCTTCGGGCTATATCCAGCACCACCTGCAAAACCTGACCTTCGGTCAGCACCCGGTGAACGGCTGGAGCTTTGCCCACACCGCACAGGAAGCCAAAGAAATGGGTTTCTGGGCCTTCCACGTGGATACCCTGGGCTGGTCCGTCGTATTGGGCCTGGTCTTTATCCTGCTGTTCCGCATGGCCGCCAAGCGCGCCACCAGCGGTCAGCCCGGCGGCCTGCAGAACTTCGTCGAAGTGCTGGTGGAGTTCGTCGACGGCAGCGTCAAGGACACCTTCCACGGGCGTAACCCGCTGATCGCCCCGCTGGCCCTGACCATCTTCGTCTGGATCTTCCTGATGAACCTGATGGACCTGGTACCGGTCGACTTCCTGCCGTTGCTGGCCGCGACCATCAGCGGTGATTCGCACCTGTTCTTCCGCGTGGTACCGACCACCGACCCGAACGCCACCCTGGGCATGGCCCTGTCGGTATTCGGCCTGATCGTCTTCTACAGCATCAAGGTCAAGGGCATCGGCGGCTTTATCGGCGAGCTGACCCTGCACCCGTTCGGCAGCAAGAACCTGCTGGTCCAGGCGCTGCTGATTCCGGTGAACTTCCTGCTCGAGTTCGTCACCCTGATCGCCAAGCCGATTTCCCTGGCCTTGCGTCTGTTCGGCAACATGTACGCCGGCGAACTGATCTTCATCCTGATTGCCGTGATGTTCGGCAGTGGCCTGTTCCTGCTCAGTGGCCTGGGCGTCGTCCTGAACTGGGCCTGGGCGGTGTTCCACATCCTGATCATCACCCTGCAGGCGTTCATCTTCATGATGCTGACCATCGTCTACCTGTCGATGGCGCACGAAGACAACCACTAACAGCACTTACGTACCCTGCAGCCGGTTCCTGAACGGGAGTCGGCCGAGGGGCCGGTGATGTCGGTGGCAGCCCGCAAGGGCAAGCTGGAAACGATTTAGCTTTACCGCTCTACCTTAGAAAACCTTAACCAATACGACATAAAAGTCGGGAGGAAAAATGGAAACTGTAGTTGGTCTGACCGCGATCGCTGTTGCTCTGCTGATTGGCCTGGGTGCCCTGGGTACCGCCATTGGCTTCGGCCTGCTGGGCGGCAAGTTCCTGGAAGGCGCTGCGCGTCAGCCGGAAATGGTTCCGATGCTGCAAGTGAAAATGTTCATCGTCGCCGGTCTGCTCGACGCCGTGACCATGATCGGTGTTGGTATCGCACTGTTCTTCACCTTCGCGAACCCCTTCGTTGGTCAAATCGCTGGCTAATCACTCGACTATTCGAGTGATTGGTTTGCCGGACAACGAACGAGCGAGGTGTTGGCGTGAACATTAATGCAACCCTGATTGGCCAGGCCGTTGCCTTCTTCATCTTCGTGATGTTCTGCATGAAGTTCGTATGGCCTCCGGTCATTACGGCTCTGCAGGAGCGTCAGAAGAAGATTGCAGATGGCCTGGACGCTGCCAGCCGTGCGGCTCGTGACCTGGAGTTGGCCCATGAAAAAGTGGCCCAGCAACTGCGCGAGGCGAAAACCCAGGCAGCCGAGATCATCGAGCAGGCCAAGAAGCGCGGTACCCAGATTGTCGACGAAGCCCGTGAACAGGCTCGTGTCGAAGCTGACCGCGTGAAGGCTCAGGCTCAGGCCGAGATCGAACAGGAACTGAACAGTGTCAAAGACGCCTTGCGCGCCCAAGTGGGCAGCCTGGCGGTCAGCGGCGCCGAGAAAATCCTGAGCGTATCCATCGACCAAAACGCGCATGCGGAGCTGGTTAACAAACTGGCAGCCGAAATTTAAGCGAGGGCGCGATCATGGCAGAACTGACCACGCTGGCCCGACCTTACGCTAAGGCTGCCTTCGAGTACGCCCAGGCCCACCAGCAGCTGGCCAATTGGTCAGCCATGCTCGGCCTGGCGTCTGCAGTGTCGCAAGACGACACCCTGCAGCGCGTGCTCAAGGCCCCGCGTCTGACGAGTACAGAAAAGGCCACCACCTTTATCGAGGTGTGTGGTGACAAGTTCGACGCCCAGGTACGCAATTTCATCCACGTCCTAGCCGAAAACGATCGCCTGGCCCTGTTGCCGGAGATCGTCGAGCTGTTCGAGCTTTACAAGGCCGAGCAGGAGAAGACGGTTGACGTGGATGTCACCAGTGCCTTCGCATTGAGCGATGAACAGCAAGACAAACTCGCCAAGGTTCTCAGTGCACGGCTCGGCCGAGAAGTGCGTCTGCACGCCGCGGAGGACGCCGCCCTGATCGGTGGTGTCGTCATTCGCGCCGGCGACCTGGTTATCGATGGCTCAGTTCGCGGCAAGATCGCGAAGCTGGCCGAAGCATTGAAATCTTGAGTTTGAAGGGGCAGCAGAGCTATGCAGCAACTCAATCCTTCCGAAATTAGTGAAATCATCAAGGGACGTATCGAGAAACTCGACGTCTCTTCCCAAGCCCGCAACGAAGGCACCGTCGTCAGCGTTTCCGACGGCATCGTGCGCATTCACGGTCTCGCCGATGTGATGTACGGCGAAATGATCGAGTTCCCGGGCGGCGTCTTCGGCATGGCACTGAACCTGGAGCAGGACTCCGTCGGTGCCGTTGTGCTGGGTGCTTACACCAGCCTGGCCGAAGGCATGAGCGCCAAGTGCACCGGTCGCATCCTGGAAGTTCCGGTTGGTCCGGAACTGCTGGGCCGTGTGGTCGATGCCCTGGGCAACCCGATCGACGGCAAAGGCCCGCTCAACAACGTCGCCACCGACGCGGTTGAAAAGGTTGCACCGGGCGTGATCTGGCGTAAGTCGGTCGACCAGCCGGTGCAGACCGGTTACAAGTCGGTTGACGCCATGATCCCGGTAGGCCGTGGCCAGCGTGAGCTGATCATCGGTGACCGTCAGATCGGTAAGACCGCCCTGGCCGTCGACGCCATCATCAACCAGAAAGACAGCGGCATCCGCTGCGTCTATGTGGCCATCGGTCAGAAGCAGTCGACCATCGCCAACGTGGTACGCAAGCTGGAAGAGAACGGCGCCCTGGCCAACACCATCGTGGTGGCCGCCTCCGCTTCCGAATCCGCTGCACTGCAGTTCATCGCACCGTACGCCGGTTGCACCATGGGCGAGTACTTCCGCGACCGCGGCGAAGACGCGCTGATCGTGTATGACGATCTGTCCAAGCAGGCCGTGGCCTACCGCCAGATCTCCCTGCTGCTGCGCCGTCCGCCAGGCCGTGAAGCCTACCCGGGTGACGTGTTCTATCTCCACAGCCGTCTGCTGGAGCGCGCCTCACGCGTTTCCGAAGAGTATGTGGAGAAGTTCACCAACGGCGAAGTGAAAGGCAAGACCGGTTCCCTGACCGCCCTGCCGATCATCGAAACCCAGGCTGGCGACGTTTCCGCGTTCGTTCCGACCAACGTGATCTCGATCACCGACGGTCAGATCTTCCTGGAATCGGCCATGTTCAACTCGGGTATCCGTCCGGCCGTCAACGCCGGTATCTCGGTATCCCGCGTCGGTGGTGCAGCCCAGACCAAGATCATCAAGAAGCTCTCCGGTGGTATCCGTACCGCCCTGGCTCAGTACCGTGAACTGGCGGCCTTCGCCCAGTTCGCTTCTGACCTGGACGAAGCCACCCGCAAGCAGCTCGAGCATGGTCAGCGCGTCACCGAGCTGATGAAGCAGAAGCAGTACGCGCCGATGTCCATCGCTGACATGTCGCTGTCGCTGTATGCCGCCGACCGTGGTTTCCTGCGGGACATCGAAGTCGCCAAAGTCGGCGCTTTCGAGCAGGCCCTGATCGCTTACTTCAACCGGGATCACGCCGCTCTGCTGGCGAAGATCAACGAGAAGGGTGACTTCAACGACGACATCGATGCCCAGCTCAAAGCCGGTATCGAGAAGTTCAAGGCCACCCAAACCTGGTAAGCCGCAGCGGGGGCCTCGCGGCCCCCGCCTGCTAACCCGATAGGTGTCAAATGGCAGGCGCAAAAGAGATTCGCAGCAAGATTGCGAGCATCAAAAGCACGCAGAAGATCACCAGCGCCATGGAAAAGGTGGCGGTCAGCAAAATGCGCAGGGCTCAACAGCGCATGGCGTCGAGCCGTCCCTATGCGGAGCGTATCCGCCAGGTCATCGGTCATCTGGCCAACGCCAACCCGGAATACCGTCACCCGTTCATGATCGACCGCGAAATCAAGCGCGTCGGTTATGTGGTGGTGAGTTCGGACCGGGGTCTGTGCGGTGGCCTGAATACCAACCTGTTCAAGGCTCTGGTCAAGGACATGGCGAGCAATCGCGAGCGCGGCGTGGAGATCGATCTCTGCGTGATTGGCAGCAAGGGTGCGGCTTTCTTCCGCAACTTTGGTGGCAACGTAGTCGCTGCGATCAGCCACCTGGGCGAGGAACCGTCGATCAATGATCTGATCGGCAGCGTCAAGGTGATGCTCGATGCGTACCTCGAGGGTCGCATCGACCGTTTGTCCGTGGTCTCGAACAAGTTCATCAATACCATGACGCAACAGCCGACAGTGGAACAGTTGATTCCGCTGGTGGCGACTCCGGATGAAGAACTCAAGCACCACTGGGACTACCTGTACGAACCCGACGCCAAGGAGCTGCTGGACGGCTTGATGGTGCGTTACGTGGAGTCGCAGGTGTACCAGGCGGTGGTCGAGAACAACGCGGCCGAGCAGGCTGCGCGGATGATCGCGATGAAGAACGCCACCGACAACGCCGGTGACCTGATCAGCGATTTGCAGCTGATCTACAACAAGGCGCGTCAGGCAGCGATCACCCAAGAGATTTCGGAAATCGTCGGCGGCGCTGCCGCGGTTTAAGAACGGTTCAAATATTCAGAGGAACCAAAGATGAGTAGCGGACGTATCGTTCAAATCATCGGCGCCGTTATCGACGTGGAATTCCCGCGTGATCAGGTGCCGAGTGTTTATGAAGCGTTGAAAGTAGTCGGCGCTGAAACCACCCTGGAAGTTCAGCAGCAGCTGGGCGACGGCGTGGTAC
This sequence comes from Pseudomonas sp. LPB0260, assembly GCF_013388395.1. NCBI lineage: Bacteria > Pseudomonadati > Pseudomonadota > Gammaproteobacteria > Pseudomonadales > Pseudomonadaceae > Pseudomonas > Pseudomonas sp. LPB0260. The sequence goes on from NZ_CP058247.1 coordinate 4,540,567, forward strand.
GTACCATTGCGATGGGTTCGACCGAAGGCCTCAAGCGTGGCCTGGACGTCGGCAGCACTGGCAAGGCCATCTCCGTACCGGTCGGTAAAGCGACCCTGGGCCGGATCATGGACGTGCTGGGCAACCCGATCGACGAAGCCGGTCCGATCGGCGAAGAAGAGCAGTGGGAAATCCACCGCCCTGCGCCCTCCTATGCCGAGCAGGCAGGCTCCAACGAGCTGCTGGAAACCGGCATCAAGGTTATCGACCTGGTTTGCCCGTTCGCCAAGGGTGGTAAGGTCGGTCTGTTCGGTGGTGCCGGTGTCGGCAAGACCGTAAACATGATGGAACTGATCCGTAACATCGCCATCGAGCACAGCGGTTATTCCGTGTTCGCCGGTGTGGGTGAGCGTACTCGTGAGGGTAACGACTTCTACCACGAGATGAAGGATTCCAACGTTCTCGACAAGGTAGCCCTGGTCTACGGTCAGATGAACGAGCCGCCAGGCAACCGTCTGCGCGTGGCACTGACTGGCCTGACCATGGCCGAGAAGTTCCGTGACGAAGGCCGTGACGTACTGTTGTTCGTCGACAACATCTACCGTTACACCCTGGCCGGTACCGAAGTATCCGCACTGCTCGGCCGTATGCCGTCGGCGGTGGGTTACCAGCCGACCCTGGCCGAGGAAATGGGCGTCCTGCAGGAGCGCATCACCTCCACCAAGAAGGGCTCGATCACCTCGATCCAGGCGGTATACGTACCGGCGGACGACCTGACCGACCCGAGCCCGGCGACCACCTTCGCCCACCTGGACGCCACCGTGGTACTGTCCCGTGACATCGCCTCGCTGGGTATCTACCCGGCCGTCGATCCGCTGGACTCCACCAGCCGTCAGCTCGACCCGCTGGTGATCGGCCAGGAGCACTACGACACCGCTCGCGGCGTGCAGTACGTGCTGCAGCGTTACAAGGAACTGAAGGACATCATCGCGATCCTCGGCATGGACGAACTGTCCGAAGCGGATAAGCAACTGGTATCCCGCGCCCGTAAGATCCAGCGCTTCCTGTCCCAGCCGTTCTTCGTGGCGGAGGTCTTCACCGGCTCGCCAGGCAAGTACGTTTCCCTGAAGGACACCATCGCTGGTTTCAGCGGTATCCTGAAAGGCGACTACGACCACCTGCCGGAGCAGGCGTTCTACATGGTCGGCGGCATCGAAGAAGCCATCGAGAAAGCGAAGAAACTGTAATCACCCCATGCGCCTGGCAACGGGCGCATCAGGCTGTGGATAAAGTGTTATCCACAGCCTGTAATGTGAGGCAAGCGTATGGCTATGACAGTCCATTGCGATATCGTCAGCGCAGAAGCGGAAATCTTCTCCGGTCTGGTGGAGATGGTGATTGCGCACGGCAACCTGGGTGATCTTGGTATCGCTCCGGGCCACGCGCCGCTGATCACCGACCTCAAGCCGGGCCCGATCCGTGTGGTAAAGCAGGGTGGCGAAGAGGAGGTGTATTACATCTCCGGCGGCTTCCTGGAAGTGCAGCCGAACATGGTCAAGGTTCTCGCCGACACCGTGCAGCGCGCCGCCGACCTGGACGAAGCCTCTGCCCTGGAAGCCGTCAAGGCGGCCGAGAAGGCTCTGCACGAACAGGGTGCCGAGTTCGACTACGGCTCCGCCGCAGCACGTCTGGCCGAGGCCGCAGCTCAGCTGCGCACCGTCCAGCAGCTGCGCAAGAAGTTCGGCGGCAGCTGATTCCGCCAGGCTTCATCGCAAGTCAGTAAAAGGGTAGCCTTGGCTACCCTTTTTCTTTTCCGTCATTCCTGGATCAGCCCCGCCCATGTCTCTCGATATCGTCATCCTCGCCGCTGGCCAAGGCACCCGCATGCGCTCCGCCTTGCCGAAAGTCCTGCATCCGGTCGCCGGCAAGTCCATGCTCGGCCACGTCATCGACACCGCGCGGGCGCTGTCGCCCCAGGGTATCCATGTGGTGATCGGCCATGGCGCCGAGACGGTGCGTGAGCGCCTGGCGGCGGACGACCTGAACTTCGTCCTGCAGCGCGAACAACTCGGCACCGGCCATGCGGTGGCCCAGGCGCTGCCGGCGTTGTCCGCCGAGCGGGTGCTGATCCTCTACGGCGACGTGCCGCTGATCGAGCAGGCCACCCTGGAGCGTCTGCTGCAGAAGGTCGGCGACGATCAGTTGGCCCTGCTCACCGTCGACCTCAACGACCCCACCGGCTACGGCCGTATCGTTCGCGACACCAGTGGTGCGGTGCAGGCGATCGTCGAGCACAAGGACGCCACGCCCGAGCAGCGGCAGATCTGCGAAGGCAACACCGGCATTCTCGCGGTCCCCGGTGCGCGCCTGGGCGAATGGCTGGGGCGGTTGTCCAACAGCAATGCCCAGGGCGAGTACTACCTGACCGACGTGATCGCCATGGCGGTCGCCGACGGGCTGCCGGTAGCCACCGAGCAGCCGTTGGACGCGATGGAGGTGCAGGGCGCCAACGACCGCATCCAGCTGGCCGAACTGGAGCGCCACTACCAGCGTCGCGCCGCGCGCCAGCTGATGGCCCAAGGCGTGACCCTGCGCGATCCGGCGCGTTTCGACCTGCGCGGCGAGGTCACGGTCGGCCGCGACGTGCTGGTCGACATCAACGTGATTCTAGAAGGCCGGGTGGTGATCGAGGACGGTGTTGAGATCGGCCCGAACTGCGTGATCAAGGACAGCGTTCTGCGCAGGGGCTCGATCGTCAAGGCCAACAGCCACCTGGACGGTGCGGAGCTTGGCGAGGGCGCCGACTGCGGCCCCTTCGCCCGCCTGCGTCCGGGCGCGGTGCTCGGCGCCAAGGCCCATGTCGGCAACTTCGTCGAGCTGAAAAACGCCGTGCTGGGTGAGGGCGCCAAGGCCGGTCACCTGAGCTATCTGGGCGATGCCGAGATCGGCGCGCGCAGCAACATCGGCGCCGGCACCATCACCTGCAACTACGACGGCGCCAACAAGTTCCGCACCCTGATGGGCGAGGATGTGTTCATCGGTTCCAACAGCGCCCTGGTGGCCCCGGTTTCCCTCGGCGATCGTGCCACCACCGGCGCCGGTTCGGTGATCACCGGCGACGTGCCGGCCGACAGCCTCGCGGTGGGCCGGGCCAAGCAACGCAATATCGACGGCTGGAAGCGACCGACCAAGCGCAAGGGCTGAGTGCCGGAGGAGGCAAGGATGCCGTTACGCAAAGCCTGGCTAGGGGTGGCGGCTGCGCTGCTGTGGGCTGGTCTGCCGGAATGGCCCAAAATTCCGGTGGAGGGTGCCGGCCCCCGAGACTGGAACGCGCAGACCTTCTGGTACGAACCCTGGGGCCGCTCCGGCGTGCACAAGGGCATCGATATCTTCGCCAAGCCCGGCACTGTGGTACGTTCTGCCAGCTATGGGGTGGTGCTGTACCGTGGTGAGCTCGAGCGGGGCGGCAAGGTGATCCTCGCCCTCGGGCCGAAGTGGCGCATTCACTACTATGCCCATCTGCAAGCCTATGACGTCTATCCTGGGCAGCCGCTGCTTGGTGGCACTTACCTGGGCAGGGTCGGCGACAGCGGCAATGCGCGGGGCAAGCCTGCGCACCTGCACTATTCAGTGGTCAGCCTGCTGCCGTTGCCATGGCGAATGGACGATACGACCCAGGGTTGGAAGAAGATGTTCTACCTCGACCCCAACCAGGTCCTTTCACGCGCCGAGTGATGACCCGGCCCGGGATTCCGCCATTTGCCCATCTCGCGCTTGACGCAAAAGCTCCGTTAGGTTTTGATTCGCGCCATTAACTTTCGAATCGAAACTTATCCATGTCGAAACGCAACACCCCGCAGCGTCGCCACGCCATCCTCGCCCTGCTCGCTGAGCAGGGCGAGGTCAGTGTCGACGAGCTGGCCAGAGCCTTCGCCACCTCGGAGGTGACCATCCGCAAGGACCTCGCCGCCCTGGAGAAGAACGGCCTGCTGCTGCGCCGCTACGGCGGTGCGGTGCCGATGCCCCAGGAGCTCATAGGCGAGGGCGGTCAGCCGGTCTCCCGTTACAAGCAGGCCATCGCCCGCGCCGGCGTGGCGCGTATTCGCGAGCACGCGCGGATCATCATCGACAGTGGCACCACCACCGCGGCGATGATTCCCGAGCTGGGACACAAGCCCGGTCTGGTGGTGATGACCAACTCGCTCAACGTGGCCAACGCCCTGCGCGATCTGGAGCATGAGCCGGTGCTGCTGATGACCGGTGGAACCTGGGACCCCCATTCCGAGTCCTTTCAGGGACAGGTCGCCGAGCAGGTGCTGCGCTCCTATGATTTCGACCAGCTGTTCATCGGCGCCGACGGCATCGACCTGGCACGGGGCACCACTACCTTCAACGAACTGTTGGGGCTTTCGCGGGTCATGGCCGAGGTCGCCCGCGAAGTCATCGTCATGGTCGAGAGCGACAAGATCGGCCGCAAGATTCCCAACCTGGAGCTGCCCTGGAGCAGCGTCCATACCCTGATCACCGACGAGCGCCTCGCTGCCGAGGCTCGTGAACAACTGTTGGCGCGCGGGATCAAGCTGATCTGCGCAGCCGTGGAAGGCTAAGGAGAGAACACTATGTGTGGCATCGTAGGCGCCGTCGCCGAACGCAACATCACCGCTGTGCTGGTCGAGGGCCTCAAGCGCCTGGAATACCGTGGCTATGACAGCGCAGGGGTGGCGTTGCTCAACGCTCAGGGCCAGCTCGAGCGCCGCCGCCGGGTGGGCAAGGTCAGCGAGCTGGAGCAGGCCCTGGCCGCCGAGCCCCTGGCCGGTCGCCTGGGCATTGCCCACACCCGCTGGGCCACTCATGGGGCGCCGAGCGAGAAGAATGCCCACCCGCACTTCTCCGGCAGCGAGCTGGCGGTGGTGCACAACGGTATCATCGAGAATCACGAGGAGCTGCGTGCCCAGCTCAAGGACCTGGGCTATGTGTTCAGCTCGGACACCGACACCGAGGTCATCGTCCACCTGCTCGACCACAAGCTGAAGAGCCAGCCGGACCTCACCGCGGCGCTCAAGGACGCGGTCAAGGACCTGCACGGCGCCTACGGCCTGGCGGTCATCAGTGCCAAGCAGCCGGACCGCCTGCTCGCCGCCCGCAGTGGCAGCCCCCTGGTGATCGGCCTGGGCCTGGGTGAGAATTTCCTGGCCTCCGACCAGCTTGCGCTGCGCCAGGTGACCGACCGCTTCATGTACCTGGAAGAGGGCGACATCGCCGAGATCCGCCGCGATTCGGTGCAGATCTGGACGGTCGATGGCCAGCCGGTGCAGCGCGAGAGCGTGCAGTACCACGAGGGCGCCGAGGCGGCCGACAAGGGCGAATACCGCCACTTCATGCTCAAGGAAATCCACGAGCAGCCCAAGGTGGTGCAGCGCACCCTGGAAGGCCGCCTGGCCGCCGATCATGTGCTGACCCAGGCCTTCGGTCCCCAGGCCGCCGAGCTGTTCGCCAAGGTGCGCAATGTGCAGATCGTCGCCTGCGGCACCAGCTACCACGCCGGCATGGTCGCCCGTTACTGGCTCGAGGCGCTGGCCGGCGTGCCCTGCCAGATCGAGGTGGCCAGCGAGTTCCGCTACCGCAAGGTGGTGGTGCAGCCCGACACCCTGTTCGTCAGCATCTCCCAGTCCGGCGAGACGGCCGATACCCTCGCCGCATTGCGCAACGCCAAGGCCCTGAGTCCCGAGCAGGGCGGCTACCTGGCCAGCCTGGCTATCTGCAACGTCGGCATCAGTTCCCTGGTGCGCGAGTCCGACCTGACCCTGCTGACCCAGGCCGGACCGGAGATCGGGGTGGCCTCGACCAAGGCCTTCACCACCCAGCTGGTGGCCCTGCTGCTGCTGACCCTGGCCCTGGGCCGGGTGCGCGGCACCCTCGATCCGCAGCTGGAGGCCGAGCTGGTCGAAGAGCTGCGTCGCCTGCCGACCCGCCTCGGCGAAGCCCTGGCCATGGACACGGTGGTGGAGAAGGTTTCCGAACACTTCGCCGAGAAGCACCACACCCTGTTCCTCGGCCGTGGTGCGCAGTACCCGGTGGCCATGGAGGGGGCGCTCAAGCTCAAGGAGATCAGCTACATCCACGCCGAAGCCTACCCGGCCGGCGAACTCAAGCACGGCCCATTGGCGCTGGTCGACAGTGACATGCCGGTGGTCACGGTGGCGCCGAATGACGAACTGCTGGAGAAGCTCAAGTCCAACCTGCAGGAAGTGCGTGCGCGCGGCGGCGAGCTGATCGTCTTCGCCGATGAACAGGCGGGCATGAGCAATGGCGAGGGCACCCATGTGGTGAACATGCCGCACATCCACGAGGTGCTGGCGCCGATCCTCTACACCATTCCGCTGCAGCTGCTGTCCTACCACGTCGCCGTGCTCAAGGGCACCGATGTCGACCAGCCGCGCAACCTGGCCAAGAGCGTCACGGTGGAATAGGGCGAATCGACTGAGGGGCTGTCGAACGCCGAGGACGGCCAGCCGGCTGGAGCAGGGGAGGTATCGTTAGCACTGGCCGAGCGCGGTCTTCCGCGGTTTCATTCCATCGGGACGCGCTCGGTTTGCTCAGGAAGGTTGTCGAACCCAGGTGATGGGCAACTCATCGGTCGTTTCAGACGTCATCCCGATGAGTTGCGCCGTCATCAGCGGACGAGGCCGGCTTATTTGACTCCCATACGGCGCAGGGCCGCAGGTTGGAACTCACTCTTGGACGTTCTGACGCCAAACTGGATGGGATGCTGGGCATCCACCAGCAGTCCGTAGATCAGGTAGCGCGCGCTGTTCAGGTCGTAGATCGCCTCCCCGGCATACCAGGGCACGTCGGCGTAATGGAACTGCACGTGGAACCCCTCGGAGAATCGCCACAGCTCGCCGCGGTTGTCGTATTGCTCGGCCAGGGCGATCTGCCAGGTGTCCTCGTCGAGGTAGAACACGCGCTTGCTGTAGATGTGGCGCATGCCGGGCTTCAGTTTGCCGACTACCTTCCACACCCGGTGCTTCTCGTAGCGGGTCAGGTTCTGGTTGACATGGCCCTTGCCGGCGACATCGGCGACCGTAAGCGCTTGGTCGGTCAGGCGGAAGTTGTTGTAGGGAATGTAGATTTCCTCTTTCCCTTCCAGCGTCCAGTCGTAGCGATCCGGCGAGCCGATATACATGTCGGCGTTATCCGACGTGCGCAGACCGTCCGCCGCGGTGCCGGGGCCGTCATAGGCAACCTGCGGCGCGCGCCGCACCCGGCGCTGACCGGCGTTGTACATCCAGGCCAGGCGCGGCTGTTCCACCTGGTTGACGGTTTCATGAACCAGCAGGATGTTGCCGGCAAGGCGCGACGGGGCGAGTACGGCCTGGCGGGCGAAGAACAGGACGTTCTTGTCATCGACCTCGTCATAGCCATCGAGCTTTTCCGGCCACGCCCCCTCCTCTTTGATCCTGACTTCGCTGAAGCTGCCATTGGCCTGGGTGATGACCTGCAACTGATCGCGGACCAGGCTGCCCCCCCGGTAGCGCATGAAGTGGTTCCAGACGGCCTCGACGCCGTTCTTCGGCTCGGGGAAGGGGTAGTAGCCCTTGTAGCCCTCCACCCCGTTGCCGTCGGCGCTCAACTTTGCGTGACGCGCGTTGTACCTGGCGGCCTCCAGCACGGACTCAGGTAGCGCAGCCGTACGGTGGGTCGGATAGACATTGATAAAGTAGCTGTCCGGGTAGCGCTGAAACATGGCGATCTGGCCATCGGTCAGATGGCCCTTATGCGCCTGGTAGTTTTCAGGGGTGATGCGCAGCAACGAGGACTCGTTGGCAAACGGATCGGACAGTTCGGCGCCGGACACTTTGAGTCCACCGCTCCAGGCGGGGATCGAACCGTCGGCGTTAGCCGCCACTTCAGCGCCCAGCGCGGTCAGTTCCTGCGCATGAGCAGCCCCACTGCCGAGCAACAGCAAAGCAAACAGAATGGTATTTTTCATCTTACTTCACCTGCAGTTCATCAATTTTCGCCGCGGCCAGTTTCAGATAGCTCGGGCTGATCCCAGTGGATATCTGTTGGGCATAGGAAAACCAGCTGTAGGCAAACTGCGCGTGCTGCAGGGCAAGTTGCTTGCCGCTGTTTGCAGCGCTCAGGTGACACTCGCCAGCCGTAATGGCCATGCTGCTGCTGATCAGTTCCTTATCAATTTCATTGGTAAGGCAGACGTGTTCGACTTGCTCTTGACTTGCCGAGGCGTAGCCCACCAGGGACGCCGTGATGGCGGCCACGAGGCCGAGAGGCCGGATTCTGCTCATGTCGATCGCTCCAATATTTGCCATGCTGTGCGTGTGGTTCCATAATAGAACCAGCGCCAGCCTAGGTTCTGTAATAGAACCTGTCAAGGCATTTTGCGCGCTCGATCAGGGGCCCATATTTTTCAAGGTGTTAGGTGGTTGTTTATGGAAAGAGTGAGCTTTGAAGGGCGAAATTGCTCGCTGGCGCGGTCGCTCGATGTTCTCGGCGACTGGTGGAATGTGCTGATCGTCAGGGAGGCCTTGTGGGGCGCGAGCAAGTTCGATGACTTTCAGCGCAACCTGGGCATGTCGAAGAGCATCCTCTCCAAGCGGTTGAAACTGCTGCTCGAGCATGAAGTGCTGCAGAAGGAAAACCGCGGCGGCAGTGTCGACTACTTCCTCACGGAGAAAGGTCAGGAAATCAACACGATCATCATGAGCATGCTGCAGTGGGGGGATCGCTGGTATCCCCACGCCGAAGGGCCGCCCGTTGTCCTGATCAACAGGAAGACGGGGTCGCCTCTGACTCAGGTGAAGTTCTGTGACCAGGACGGTCAGGAAGTCAGCCTGGAGGAGATTGGCGTATGCGCAGGTCCCGGCGCCAATGCGGAAACCCGGGAGCGGATTCGCCAGGTACACCTCAAGCGCGCGATGGAGTAGCCGAGCTCCTTCGGGCGGCCGCTTGCCAATCGCCCAGACGAATCGGCCTCTAAGCCGGCGGGTGTCTGGATAATCGCCCCTGGCCGCGGCGGGGAGCGGGTTCACTCCCAGTCTTCATTCGGCGCCTGTTCTCGGCGCCAGCCGGAGTTCAGGTTGCCGGCGGCACACCGGTAGCCGGCATGTGTGCGGCTTCCCGCAGGCTTTCCAGCAGATCATCCAGCGCCGGGTCCTGATGCGGCTCATCGCGCCAGCACATGCCGAGCATGCCCTCGCCGTCCAGTTCGAAGTCGAGGATCTTGACCAGACCGCGCCCGGTGAAGTGCTCTGCCACCCGTCCGGAAACCGCCGACAGCATGTCACTGCTTTGCAGCAGCCACAGGTTGGCCATCAGCGAGGTTGACTCGACGCGGCAGGACAGGGGTTTGAGTCCGGCGCTGCTGAGCGCCGCATCGAGGCGGCTGCGGATGGGCGTGCCGGTTGGCCAGAGTACCCAGTCCTGGGCCTGCAGGTCCTGCCATTGAAGCTGCTTGCGCTCGGCGAGCAGGTGCCCGGGGCGCGCGACGATGCGCATCGGCTCGCGCTGAAGCATCTCGCTGTGCAGGTTGGCGCGCGGCTGATAGTTGTCCAGGCGACCCACCACTACGTCCAGTTCGCCCTGCTCGAGCTTCTCCAGCAGGGTGTTCATGGTGTTTTCCTGCAGCTCTACCCGGCCCTTGGGGTGGCGGCGAAGGAAGGCCATGACCGCGTCGGGAACCAGACTGGGCGCCGCCGCCGGGGAGGTGCCGAGAGCGACCTGGGGCGCGCCAAACTCCTGCAGGGCCGCCAGATTATGCTGGGCACGCTCCATCTCGCTGAGGATGCGCCGCGCGTGGTTGAGCAGCAATTGCCCCTCGGCGGTGGGCTTCAGGCCGCGGGCATGGCGCTCGAACAGCGTGGCGCCGACATCCTCCTCAAGTTCCTTGAGCCACTTCGACAGCCCGGGTTGGGTGGTGTGGGCCACGCGCGCGGCCTCACTGAGGCTGCCGGTTTCACTGAGGACGGTCAGCAGGTTCAAGTGATGCAGCCGCAGGCGTCGAGTCCAGTTCATGTCTTCGTATACCGTAAATGGTATGGATGCATATCAAAATATCATTATTAGGATATGTGTTCGAGTTGAATAATCCCCCATCGAACGCATTGCGCTTGCCGCCAAGCCGGTGCATCTGGAGCCGAGCGCGATGCGCGGGCAGACGATCAACTTGTTTGCATGAGGGGATGAGGAATGGACAGCCACGAGACCATTGGCGCCGCACGGCCAGACTTCTATCGCCGTATCGATGCCCACGCCTTGTTTCCGCTCTGGGAGCAGCTCCACAGCCTGGTGCCGGCGCAACCGGCAGGCCACTGCGTGCCGGCCCTGTGGCGCTATCGCGAGTTGCGCCCTTTCCTGATGGAGGCCGGCGAGTTGATTACCGCGGAGGAAGCGATTCGTCGGGTGCTGGTGCTGGAGAACCCGGCGATCCGCGGTCAGGCGGCGCTTACCCCTTCGCTTTACGGCGGCCTGCAGCTGATCCTGCCGGGCGAGATCGCCCCGAGCCACCGCCATAGCCAATCGGCCCTGCGCTTCGTGGTCGAGGGGCGGGGAGCCTATACCGCGGTCGACGGCGAACGGACCACCATGGAGCCGGGTGATTTCATCATCACCCCGTCCTGGACCTGGCACGACCACGGCAACCCGGCGGTTGTCGAGGGCGGCGAGCCGGTGGTGTGGCTCGATGGCCTGGATATTCCGCTGGTGCGCTTCTTCGGCGCCACCTTCACGGAAGACGCCGAGCAGGCGGTGCAGCCACTGACTCGCCAGGAAGGCAACAGCATGGCCCGCTACGGCATGAACCTGCTGCCGGTGCGGCAGCAGAGCAGGTCCCACACTTCGCCAATCTTCAACTACCCCTACGTCCGCACCCGTGAGGCCCTCGACACCTTGTTGAGGCAGGGCGAGGTGGATGCCTGGGACGGCGTCAAGTTGCGCTATGTCAACCCGACTACCGGTGGCTGGGCCATGCCGACCATCGCCACCTTCATGCAGATCCTGCCGCGCGGTTTCCGCGGACAGACCTATCGCAGCACCGATGCCACCGTGTTCTCGGTCGTCGAGGGCAAGGGCAGCGTGAGGATCGCCGGTGAGCGGTTCGACTTCCAGGACAAGGACATCTTCGTGGTGCCGAGCTGGGCTGCTGTGAGCTTCCAGACGGATGAAGACTGCGTGCTGTTCAGCTACTCCGACCGCCCGGTCCAGGAAGCGCTCGGCATTCTGCGCGAGCTGCGCGAACCCCAGTGACAGGAGGAGAAGACCATGACCTATGTATTTCCACCGCAGGCCCCGACCACGCTCCCGGTTGTCGGCAGTGATCAACAGTTTCCGGTGCGCCGGGTCTATTGCGTAGGCCGCAACTATGCCGCCCATGCCATCGAGATGGGATTCGATCCAGACCGTGAGCCACCGTTCTTCTTCTGCAAGCCCGCCGATGCCGTGGTCGCCGTGACCCATGGCCAGACGCTGGAGCTGCCGTATCCAACGGAAACCAGCAACTACCACTATGAGATCGAACTGGTCGTGGCCATCGGCAAGGCGGGGCGCGACATTTCCCTGGAGCAAGCCGAAGCGCACATCTTCGGTTATGCCGTGGGCCTGGACATGACCCGTCGCGACCTGCAGATAAAGATGCGGGAAATGGGCCGACCCTGGGAGCTGGGCAAGGCGTTCGACGCCTCGGCGCCCATCGCGCCACTGTATCCGGCGGCGCAGGTCGGTCCGCTTAAGGACGCCGGCATCTGGCTGCAGGTCAACGACATCGACAAGCAGCGCAGCGACATTGCCAAGCTTATCTGGTCGGTGCCGGAGACGATCTGCTACCTGTCGCGGTTCTTCGAGCTGCAACCCGGCGACCTGATCATGACCGGCACCCCTGAAGGCGTGGGCGCGGTCGGCCCCGGCGACCTGATGGTCGGCGGCGTGGATGGCCTTGGGGAAATCCAGGTGCGCGTGGTGTAACACGCCGTCCAACCAAGTCGTATCAGGCCATCCGGCTCGACCGACGATCGAGCCGGCAGGAAGGCCTAACTATGGGGAAGGCAGGCCATGCAGCTCTACGGTTTCTTTAACAGTTCGACGTCCTACCGGGTGCGCCTCGCGCTGGCACTCAAGGGATTGGACTACGACTACCACGGCGTGAATCTGCGCGGCGGCGAGCAGTACAGCCCGGAGCATCGTGAGCGAAGCCCGATCGGCGGCGTACCGGTGTTGATCAGCGAAGACGGCGCCGAGCTGACCCAGTCGCTGGCGATCATCGACTACCTCGATGGCCGCTATCCGCAGCCGCGCCTGATTCCGCTCGACCCGTCCACGCGGGCTCGCGTGCTGGAGATCGCCTGCCTGATCGCCGTCGACATCCACCCGATCAACAACCTGCGGGTGCTCAACTACCTGAAGCGGGAATTCGACTGCTCGCCCGAGCAGCAGAAGGCCTGGTACGGGCACTGGGTGGCGGAGGGCCTGGGCGCGGTGGAGCAATTGCTGCAGCGCCGGGGCCAGGTCGGCCCCTACTGTCTGGGCGACACCCCGACCCTGGCCGATTGTTGCCTGGTGCCGCAGGTGGCCAATGCCCAGCGCATGGGCTGTGACCTGCAGGCCTACCCGCGAGTGTTGGCGGTCTATGCACACTGCCTCGCTCAACCGGCATTCCAGGCGGCGGCGCCGGCCAATCAACCCGACTACGTCGGCTAGTCGGCGAGGCGCGCGTTCGGCCAGTCGGTCATCCACCGGGCTGATGCGCCGCCGAGCGCGATCCTGCCGCGGCCGGGGCAAGTACGCAGGCTAGTGTCGGCGGATATGTTCCAGCAGCCAGCTGGTCGCGGGACCGAGTTCCGAGCCGACGCGCTGCACCACATGGGCGGCGAGCGTTTCGCCGGCCACGGGAAGGGCTTCCAGTTGCAGGGCGACGAGTGATCCGTCGTCGAGATGTGGGCGGGTGAGGTGTCCCGGCAGACTGCCCCAGCCCACACCGGCGCGGATCAGTTGCAGCTTCATCTGGATGTCGGTCACCCGCCAGCTGTTGGAGGAGAACACGTTGAAGTCGCGGCCGCTGGTCAAGTTGCTGCGGTCGGACAAGACGATTTGCGGGTGGTCACGGAGCAGGTGGGTGGAAATGCGCCCGTCAACTTGCGCCAGTGGGTGATCGGGAGCCGCCACCACTTGGGTATCGATGGGGGACAAGGCATGGCCGATAAGTCCCGCGGGAACTTCGGGAAGGGTGGCGAGAATACCGAGGGCGCAGGTTCCGTTTAGCACCAGGTCGGCAACTCCGCCGAGCGAATCGGAATAGATTCTCAACGATACTTCGGGAAACTGTCGATTGAACTCATTGAAGAGTGAACTCAGGGGGATGAGCGGATAAACCAAGTCGCTGACAATTGAAACTTCCGCCTCCAGTCCGGCAGACATTGCCCGGGCGTGAGTCTTGAGTCGGTCAGTTCTGGCGATAATTTCTTTTATTTCTCCCAGTAGTGTCTTTCCGGCTGCGGTCAGTACCGGCCGATATCCGCTGCGATCAAAAAGTTCAACATCCAGTTGCGACTCAAGTGTCGATATTGAGTAGCTGACGGCCGACTGCGCGCGCCTTAAACGCCTGGCGGCGGCGCCGAAACTGCCTTCCTCGACGATGGTCAACAACACCCGCAATTGGTCGAGGGAGAGGCCTTCAATGTTCATGTTGGACACTCGGCACTTAATCTAAAAATTAGATCATCTTAGACAGAAGGATGCGCATATTCAAGGTAGAACAAAGCGCCTACAACATCACCACGGTTTACCGGAAATACCGAAAGACAACTAAGTGCGGCCCGACAAACAACATTCCGACGTGCAGGCGAACGCCGTGATGTCGCGACGAAAACAATGAGGTGAGCAGATGAACGACAAGAACTATGAGTTAAGAAGAAACTCAATCGGCCCCATGCAATTGGTGTGTTTCGTCATTGCCGCTGCCGGCCCGCTGGCCGCGACGGTCGGTGCATCGCCAGCCGCCTTCTCTTTCGGCAACGGTCTGGGCGTGCCGGCGGTCTACGCCTTCGTCGGTCTCATGTACCTGATCTTCAGCATTGGCTTCATGGCCATGAGCAAGCATGTCAAGAGTGCCGGCGCCTTCTACAGCTATGTCGCCCTGGGTCTGGGCAATGCCTCGGGACTGGGCGCGGCGTTTGTCGCGGTGGTGACCTATACCACGGTGCAGTGCGCGATCTACGGCCTGTTCGGTCTGATGTTGGAGGAAATGCTCTCCGGCCCGCTAGGGGTGCAGGTTCCCTGGTGGGTGTACTCGCTGGGCGCGCTGTTTCTGGTGCACCTGTGCGGCAGCCGCAACATCGACTTCAACGCGAAACTGCTGCTGGTCCTGATGGCCGGCGAAGTGGCCTCGCTGCTGCTGTTCGACCTGGTCGCGCTGCTGAGCGCGGACGGCCACGCAGAAGTGGTTGGCGAGGTGGTTGCCCTGTCCAATATTTTCTCTCCGGGACTCGGCATCACCATCATCTTCGCCGTGACCTGTTTCCTCGGCTTCGAAGCCACCGCCATCTACGCCGAGGAAGTCAGGAATCCGGAAGTCAACGTACCGAAGGCCACCTATATCTCGGTCATCGTCATTGCCCTGGTCTACACCCTGAGCACCGCGTCGCTGGTACTCGGATATGGCGTGCATGAAGTGGTGGACGCGGCCAAGAATGCACCGGCCAGTTTCGTCTTCGATATCAATACCGCCTATGTCGGCGAGTTCTCCACGCGGATCATGAGCGTGCTGTTGGTGACCAGCTTGTTTGCCGCGCTGTTGTCGTTCCACAACGCCCTGGTGCGTTATTACCACGCCCTGGCCAAAGTGGGTGTGTTGCCGAAGAAGTTCGCCGAGGTGAACCCGGTTCATCAAATTCCGACCAATGCCGGTGCCCTGCAATCCATTACCGCACTCTTGCTGGTAGGCGGCTTCGCGGTGATGCAGCAGGACCCCTTCGCCATCCTCTACTCGTGGATGAGCACCATTTCCACCATCGGCCTGCTGTTCGTTCAGTTGCTGGTGATGGTCGCGGTCATTGGTTACTTCCTGAGAAACAAGCACCAGGTCTCGATGCGCCGAGGGCTGCTGGCCCCGGGCCTGGCAGCGCTCTGTCTGCTCGCCTGTCTGGTGCTGGTCATTGCCAATCTCAACCTGTTGAGCGGATCCGAATCCTGGGTCGCGTATTCCTTCCCCATGTTGATCGCTTTCAGCTGGTTGGCGGGCTACCAGTTGGCCAAGTCCGGGGTGCGTCTGGGTGAACAGGAAGTCGGTGTTTAACACCGCACGGATTAACGCATTGATAACCGCTGAACCGGAGAACAATCATGAAAGCGCTCAATAAAGCATCTATTCGCGACAACAACACCAAGTATCAATGGCACTCCCACACTCAGCCAGGACGCGACAAGGACTGGCGGCCGATCGTCATCGCCAAGGGCGACGGCTGCTATGTCGAGGATATCGACGGCAAGCGTTATGTCGACGGACTGGCCGGCCTGTGGTGCGTGAACGTCGGCCACAACCGCCCGGAGATCAAGCAGGCAATTGCCGATCAGCTCGATCAGATCGAGTACTACGCCTCCTTCCTCGGCACGACCACGCCGCCGTCGATCGAGCTGTCGAAGAAGCTCATCGAGATGACCGCCCAGGAGGGCATGGACAAGGTGATTTTCTCCTCCGGTGGCTCGGACGCCGTGGAGAATGCCCTGAAGATCGCCCGGCAGTACTGGCGCGTGCAGGGCAAGGGCGAACGCACCAAGTTCCTCTCGCTCAAGCAGGGCTATCACGGCATCCACATCGGCGGCGCCTCGGTAAACGGCAATACCTTCTTCCGCAGCAACTACGAGCCGCTGCTGCCGGGCTGCTATCACGTGGCGACGCCCTGGTTGTACCGCAATCCCTGGACCCAGGACCCGGAGGAGCTGGCGGCGATCTGTGCCGACCTGCTGGAGCGGGAGATCGTCTTCCAGGGCCCGGAGACCATTGCCGCCTTCATCGCCGAGCCTGTCCAGGGCGCTGGCGGCATCATCATCCCGCCGGCCAGCTACTGGCCGATGGTGCGGGCGATCTGCGACAAGTACGGCATCCTGCTGATCGCCGACGAAGTGGTGACCGGTTTCGGCCGTGCCGGGGAGATGTTCGGGGTGCGCGCCTGGGGCGTGAAGCCGGACATCATGACCCTGGCCAAGGGCATCTCCAGCGGCTACATCCCCCTGGGCGCCACCGTGCTGAGCGAGAAGGTCACCTCGGCCTGGGAAAACAGCACCTCCGATGCCGGCATTCTGACCCTCGGCTACACCTACGGCGGCCACCCGGTGGCCTGCGCGGCGGCCCTGGCCTGCCTGGACATCACCGAGAAGGAAGACCTGCCGGGCAATGCCAAGCGCCAGGGCGAGCGCATGCTGTCGGCGGTCAAGCACTTCGCGACGACCTACAAGTCGGTGGGCGACGTGCGCGGCATGGGCCTGATGGTCTGCCTCGAGCTGGTCAGCGACAAGAAGACCAAGGAGTCGGTGGATGAGGGCTTCGTCCAGCAACTGGCGAGCAAGGTGATGGAGGCGGGGGTGATCATCCGTCCGGCCGGACAGAAGCTGATCGCCTCGCCACCCCTGGTGATCAACGACGCGGAGTGCGACAAGATCGTCGAGGCGCTCACCTATGCCTTCGATGCCCTGGACCGCCACTGAGGCGTGGACCCTGTTCCGCTGATGCGGCCGATCGGGAGTGCCGCCGAGACCATTCAGGCACTCCCCGACTCTCCCGCGAACGGCACCCGGCAGACGCCGGGCGCCCTCGCCTGAATACCCTGTGGAGTTATCGATGAGCACGAACAAAGCCTTGCACTGGATTGGTGGCGAGTGGCTGGACTCTGGCACCACCCGGGAGTCCTTCAACCCGGCCAACGGGGAGCCGCTTGGCGTCTATGCCGACGGCGGCACGGAGCAGGCCCGGGCGGCGGTCGCCGCTGCCAAGCTGGCCTTCGCCGAACCCGCGTGGAAGCACGACAGGCAGCTGCGGGCGAGGGTCCTCAGCGACCTCGCCGATGCCTTCGAGCTGTACGCCAATGCCCTGATCGACCAGCTGTGTCTGGAGAATGGCAAGACCCGGGCCGAAGCCACCTTCGAGGTGACGATGGTGCCGAACAAGCTGCGTTACTACGCCTCGCTGGTCAGAACCGACTATGGTCGCGCGCTCGACGCGGTGCCGGGCAAGTTGTCGATTCTGCTGCGCGAGCCGATCGGTGTGGCCGGCATCATCGTGCCGTGGAACTCGCCGGTGGTGCTGCTGGTGCGCTCCCTGGCGCCGGCGCTGGCGGCTGGCGCCACGGTGGCGGCCAAGATGCCGGGGGAAACGGCGCTGACCAATGCCCTGATCGCCCGGGTGATCGCCGAAGTGGCGTCGCTGCCGACCGGGGTGATCAACCTGTTCACCGAGTCCGGCGCCGAGGGCGCCAAGCACCTGGTCGATTCTCCCGATGTGGCGGCCATCAGTTTTACCGGCAGCACCCAGACTGGCCAGGCCATCGCCCAGGCGGGCAGCAAGACGCTCAAGCGCCTCAGCCTGGAGCTGGGCGGCAAGACGCCGATCATCCTGCTGGACGATGCCGACGTGGAGGCCGCGCTGCCGGTGCTGGAGAAGTCGGTCACGGTGTTCGCCGGGCAGTTCTGCATGACCGGCTCGCGCCTGTTGGTGCACCGCTCCCTCGAGGGTCGGGTGCTGGACCTGCTGGCCTCGCGGTTGGCCCAGGTCCGGGTCGGCCCCGCCAGCGACCCGGGCAGCGACATGGGGCCGATGATCAGCCAGGCGGCGGTCGAGCGGGTCGATGGGCTGGTCGAGCAGGCCATTGCCCAGGGCGCGCAGGTCATCTACCGGGGCGGCCGCCCGGAGGCGGGCGCTCACCCCCAGGGCGCCTTCTACCGCCCGGTGTTGCTCAAGGTGTTCGACCCGGACGCGGCCATCGTGGCCAACGAGACCTTCGGCCCGGTCATGACGGTGCAGGTGTTCGACTCGGACGAGGAAGCGATTCGCCTGGCCAACCACAGCGCCTACGGCCTAGCCGCCAGCGTCTGGAGCCGGGATATCGACCGGCCGCTGCGCCTGGCCCGGGCGCTGGATGTCGGTACCGTGTGGGTCAACGACTGGGCCTGCGTGCACGATGAGTTCGAGGAAGGCGGCACCAAGATGTCCGGACTCGGTCGCCTCAACGGCCCCTCGGCGATCGAGCATTTCACCGAGTTCAAGCACATCAACCTGAAGCCCGGGCTGTCCGCCTGATCCATCGGTGGGCGGCACGATGGAGCGCTGCCCGCCGGGTGCGCCAAGAGATGCCCGTCGCCGACAGCCATGCCGGGGCGGGCATTTTATCGTCGGCCTGTAACGCCAGCCGCAGACCGTCCTCTAGTTCTGTACCGATGGCCCAGATCGAAGGTCATCGGCTCAATCAGACTGTTCGAGGATCACTCCATGAATACCAAGACCACCGCCACCGGCGCCGCCCTGGCTTTTGCCGCCGCTACCCTGTTCGCCGGCCTGACCAGTACCGTCGCCGTGGCCGAAGAGGCGCAGATTCATTGCTACGGCGTCAATGCCTGCAAGGGTCAGAACGACTGCAAGACCGCCAGCAACGCCTGCAAGGGCCAGGGCTCGTGCAAGGGGCAGGGCTTCAAGACCATGACCCTGGCCGAGTGCAACCTTGCCAGGGGCCGCGTAGGCGAGTGAGCGATGGGGGCCGGCCGAGCGGCCGGCCCTTTTGCCTCGCACCACAGCTGCCAGGCCGATGAGCAACTAGGCTGTCTGAACGTTTCGCGCGGAGAGTCTGTGATGGGATTGCTGAGTTTCCTGGGGCGGGCCATGGGGCAGCCTAGCAGCCCGCGGCCAGATGGCGAGGCCCAGGCTCAAGTGCTGGCCAGCCTGCTGGGGATGGCCTGGGTGGTGGAGGCGCGCGACCCCTATACCGGCGGGCACTTGTGGCGGGTGTCGCGGTTTTCCGAGCTGCTGGCGCGCCAGGCCGGCCTGGCCGAGGCCGAGACCGCGCGGATCAGCCTCGGCGGCTTTCTCCACGACCTCGGTAAGATCGGGATTCCCGATGCGATCCTGAACAAGCGCGCGCGACTCAGCGAGGAGGAGTACGCGGTGATCAAGACCCACCCGGAGGTCGGCTTCCGCATGCTGCACGGCCATCCCTTGGCCGGGCTGGTCAGCGATGCGGTACGCCTGCACCACGAAACCCCGGATGGCCGTGGCTACCCGCTCGGTCTCAAGGGCGGCGAGATTCCGCCGATGGCGCGCATCGTCGGCATTGGCGACGCCTTCGACGCCATGACCAGCAGCCGTCCCTATCGAGTCGGCATGCCGGTGGAGCAGGCCCTGGGCATCATCGAGGCGAATCTAGGCCGGCAGTTCGACGCCGAATTGGGCGCCCGTTTCATCCAGTTGGGCCGCGCCGGTGCGCTCGACCACATCGTCGGGCACAGCGACCTGGGCATTCCCCTGCAGACCTGCATCATGTGCGGGCCGACCCTGGTGCAGCGTCGCGGGCAGCAGGCCGGCGAGCACCTCTATTGCCGTTCCTGCGGCGGCGAGTATCGCCTCGAGGACGGCGCCGATGAGCGACTGCAGGCAAAGCCGACCGGTGCCCGGGGCGGCCCGGCCGAGCTCGCGCCGGTGGCCGACGAGCAACTGATCGGTGAGCTGGTGCAGGCCACTGCCCGGCAGGTGCTGAGCCTGGACTCCGGCGCGCCGTCTCGATAATTCCGTCGCGGGCTTGTAACGGTGCCGAGCGCGCCGACTCTAAAAGGTGTCGGCCCAGATCCCGTCGTACCGGACCGAGCTATCCCACCACAAGAGGATTACCAGCATGTCCATCAAGACCACTGCCGCCGGCGCCGCCCTGGCGCTCGCCGCCGCCGGCCTGTTCGCCAGCCTGCCGACCCTGGTCATGGCCGAGGAGGCCATGGTCAACTGCTACGGCGTCAATGCCTGCAAGGGCCAGAACGACTGCAAGACCGCCAACAACGCCTGCAAGGGCCAGGGCGCGTGCAAGGGCCAGGGCTTCAAGAGCATGACCCTGACCGAGTGCAATGACGCCGGCGGCACGGTCGGCGAGTGAAAGGAATAGGGCGGCCCCGGCCGGGTCGCCCCGATCCTGTCAGCAAAGGAGTTCGGCATGTCCACTGATGCAGCCTGCCTGGGCTTCGGCCTGGGTCTGCGCACCCCGTATTACCAGCAGATCGTCGAGCAGCGTCCGCCGGTCGACTGGTTCGAGATCGTCACCGAGAACTTCCTGGTCGAGGGTGGCAAGCCGCTCTACTACCTGGACGCCATCGGCGAGCACTACCCGCTGGTCATGCACGGCGTATCGCTGTCGATCGGCGGCCCCCACCCACTGGATCGAGACTACCTGCAGCGCCTCAAGCAGCTGGCGCAGCGGGTCAATCCCGCCTGGATATCCGACCACCTGTGCTGGAGCCGTGGCAGCGCCCACCAGCTGCATGACCTGCTGCCGCTGCCCTTCACCGAGGAGAGCCTGCAGCACGTGGCCGCGCGGGTACGCCAGGTGCAGGACGTGATCGAGCGGCCGCTGGTGCTGGAGAACGTCTCCAGCTACCTGCGCAGTACCGACGATCAGTTCAGCGAATGGCAGTTCCTCGCCGCGCTGAGCGAGCTGAGCGGCTGCGAGCTGCTGCTCGACGTCAACAACGTCTACGTCAGCGCGCGCAACCTTGGTTTCGAGCCCTGGGATTTCATCAGCGGCCTGCCACCGCGGCGCATTCGCCAGCTGCACCTGGCCGGGCACAGCGACTATGGCAGCTACCTGATCGACACCCATGACCAGCCGGTGGCCGACCCGGTCTGGCAGCTGTACCGGCGCACCCTGCGCCATCTCGGGCCGGTCGCGACCCTGCTCGAGCGCGACGACCACTACCCACCGCTGGCGGAACTGCTCGACGAACTGGGCAAGGCCCGCGCCGTCGCCGCCGAGGCGCTGGAGGTCACGCCGTTATGCGACTGAACGACTGGCAGCGGCAAATCGAGGACTATCTGCTCGGCGCCGACCCCAGGCCCAGCCCGGCCTTGCGCGACAGCCTGCGTGGCAGTCCGGCGCTGGACGCCGAGCAAGGCCTGGCGATCTATCACAACGCCTATCGGGCGCGGCTGCTCGAAGCCCTGCGCGGTGACTACGGCGCCCTGCACGGCTGGCTAGGTGACGAGGAGTTCGACGCCCTGGCCCAGGCTTACATCGACCGTCATCCCTCCCGGCACTTCAGCCTGCGCTGGCTGGGCGAGCGCCTAGGCGAATTCATCGACGGCCACCTGGTGCCAGAGCAGGCCGCGCCGCTCGGCGAACTGGCGCGCCTGGAGTGGGCCTTCACCCTGGCCTTCGATGCGCCGGCGGGCGAGCCCCTGACCCTGGAGCAGATGGCCGCCCTGGCGCCCGAGGACTGGCCCGCCCTGCAGGTGCGCCTGCTACCCGGCGTGCAATGGCAGGCCTGTCGCTTCAACAGCCTGGCGATCTGGCGCGCGTACAAGGAGCAGGCCGCATTCCCTGGCAGCCTGGAATTGCCCCTGGCCCAGGTCTGCCTGATCTGGCGGCACGGCCTGATCAGCCACTACCGCAGCCTCGGCGCGGCCGAGGAGGCCGCCCTGCGCGGCATGGCGATCGAGGGCTGGAGCTTCGCCGAACTCTGCGAACAGCTCGGCGAGTTCGGCGACAACGCGCCGCTGCAGGCCGCCAGCTGGCTGCGCCAGTGGCTGCAGGACGGGCTGCTGCAGCGGCATGGCCGATAGCCAGCTTATGGGGAACCGATGGCCTGACTGAGCAGTCTTCTGAACTACTCTTTCCAGTGATCTGGAGAGGAGGGAGGTGCCATGCTCGCCTATCTGCCGGCAAATCTGCGTGACCTGCAACTGCCCTTGCGCCTGCGCCTGTGGGACGGCAAGCAGATCGATCTGGGCCCCCAGCCACGGGTCACCCTGGTGGTCAAGGACCCGAGCCTGGTGACGCAGCTGGCCCATCCGAGCCTGGACGCCCTGGGTGGCGCCTACGTCGAGGGGCGCATCGACCTGGAAGGGCCGATCAGCGAGGTAATCGCCGTCGGCGATGCCCTCAGCCAGGCGCTGATCGGCGATGAGGCATCGGCCGAGCCGGAGTTCCAGCCCCACGACAAGGACACCGATGCCGCGGCGATCAGCTACCACTACGACCTGTCCAACGACTTCTACGGGCTCTGGCTGGATCGCGAGCTGGTCTATTCCTGCGCCTATTTCGAGACCGGCACCGAAGACATCCACCAGGCGCAACAGGCCAAGTTGCGCCACCTGTGTCGCAAGCTGCGCCTGCGCCCGGGCGAGCGACTGCTGGATGTCGGCTGCGGCTGGGGCGGCCTGGCGCGCTTCGCCGCCCGCGAGTTCGGCGTCGAGGTGTACGGCATCACCCTCAGCCAGGCGCAGCTGGAGCTGGCCCGCCAGCGGGTCGCGGCCGAGGGCCTGGACCAGCAGGTGCAACTGGAACTGCTGGATTACCGCGACCTGCCCCAGGACGGCCGTTTCGACAAAGTGGTCAGCGTCGGCATGTTCGAACACGTCGGCCACGCCAACCTGGCGCTCTATTGCCAGCGCCTGTTCGGCGCGGTGAAGAGTGGCGGCCTGGTGATGAACCACGGCATCACGTCCCGCTACACCGACGGCCGCCCGGTGGCCCGCGGCGGCGGCGAGTTCATCGACCGCTACGTGTTCCCCGAGGGCGAACTGCCGCACCTGGCCACCATGACCGCGCGGATCAGCGAGGCCGGCCTGGAGGTGGTCGATGTGGAGAGCCTGCGCCTGCATTACGCGCGCACCCTGGATCACTGGAGCGCACGCCTGGAGGCCCAGCTGGACCAGGCGGCGCGGCTGGTGCCGGAACAGGCGCTGCGCATCTGGCGCCTGTACCTGGCCGGCTGCGCCTATGGCTTCGCCCACGGCTGGATGAACCTGCACCAGATCCTCGCGGTCAAGCCGCACGCCGATGGCCGCCACGATCTGCCCTGGACCCGCGCCGACCTGTATCGCTGAGCCGCGCACCGGCTCCCTATCCCCGGTCAGGGCATTTTTCTTCAATACCGCAGCCCTTCGCGGGCGTCAGTCTGCGCCTTCTCTCTGACGACCCCGATAGGTGTGCGATGAACCTCCAGCTTTCCATGGCGGCCTTTGCCCTGGCGGCCTCCATTTCCCCGGGCCCGGTCAATCTGGTGGCGCTGAGTTGCGGTGCCAACTATGGCCTGCGCGCCAGCCTGCGTCATGTGACCGGGGCGACCCTGGGCTTCACCCTGCTGTTGCTGGCCATGGGCCTGGGTCTGCACCAGCTGCTGAGTCAGTGGCCAGCGCTGGATGTGCTGATCCGCTGGTCGGGGGTGGCCTTCCTGCTGTACATGGCCTACGGTCTGGCGCGCGACGATGGCCGGCTGGACGGCGGCAAGGCGCAGCGACCGCCCTCGCTGCTCACCGGGGCGCTGATGCAATGGCTCAACCCCAAGGCGTGGCTGGCGTCCCTGGCCGGCATGGGGGCCTATGCGGCGGGCGGCGAGTTTGGCTTGGTCGGCCAGTTCGCCGCGCTGTACTTCGTCATCTGTTACCTGTCCATCGCCTGCTGGGCCTACGCGGGCACGTTCATGGGCCAGTACCTGCAGGAGGCCGGGCGCATGCGCCTGTTCAATCGCGGCCTGGCGCTGCTGTTGCTGGGCTCGGCGGTCTACCTGCTGTGGGCCTGATCAGCTGGCGCGGCGGTACTGCCCCGGGGTGGCGGCGAGCAGCTGTTTGAAGGTGCGCTGCAGGTGGGCCTGATCGGCGAAGCCGGCCGCCAGGGCCACCTCGACTATATCCTCGCCGCGCCTGAGCCGGGCCTGGGCAAACTGGATGCGGCAGTTGACCAGGTAGGCATGGGGCGTCATGCCGTAGTGGCGGCGGAAGCAGCGGGTCAGGTAGGAGGCCGAGAGGCCGGCCGCCGCGCAGATGTCCTCCAGCTTCAAGGGGCGGGTGCAATGTGCGCGGATGAACTCGGCGGCCAGGTGGATACGTGGGTTGTCTGCGCGGCGCCTGGCGGGCGTTGGCTCGAGGCGCTGCTGCAGGCCACTGAAGAACTCCAGCAGGGCACAGTGCTTGGCCAGAGTCTCGACCTGCGGATCGACGAGCAGGTGGTACAGGCCGGTCAGGCCGGCATGGAGCGCCGGGTCCTGGCTGAGGATAGCCGCGAAGGGGCGTAGCGGATGGTTGCGGTCGAAGCCCAGCTGGTGCTGCAGCTCAGTCAGCCAGGCGGTGTCCACATAGAACATCTGGTAAGACCAGGGCTGGCCCTCTATGGGGTTGCAGGCGTGCACGTCGCCCGGGTTCATCAGCACCACGCTGCCGGCGCCGATGCGCTCGCGCGCCTTCTCGTTGAGGTAGGTGCTGCGGCCGGTGGTGATGGCGCCGATGGAGAAGGTGTCGTGGGAATGCTTGGCGTAGCACACCCGTCGCCCATCCACTACATCCCGTACTTCGACGAAGGGTAGTGCGGGGTCGCGCCAGAAGCGTGGTGTGCTCGCCGGGTGTGCCTGTGCCATGTCGCTTCGCTCCCTCGTCCCTGTCGTCCGCGACTATAGCCGCGCCAGGCCAGGGCACAAAGCCCGGCCTGCAACAGGTGACGCATTGCCTTACCATGCCGGCATTGCCCTGAGCCGAGCCGTGCATGCCCGCTTTCCTCCTGCGTTATCGCGTCGTCCTGATCGTTGCGCTGATTCTCCTCGGCCTGTCCGCCAGCATCTGGCTGGCCGGGCGCTATGCCGAGCGGCGTGCCTGGGAGGAGCGCAGCGGTGAGGCCCGCGGCCAGCTGCAGCTGTATGCCCAGTCGATCCACACCCTGGTCGAGCGTTTCCGCTCGGTGCCCGAGGTGCTGGCCCTGGACAGCGACATCAAGTCGCTGCTGCGTGCGCCGAGCGACCGCCTGTTGCGCGGACGCCTCAATCAGCGCCTGGAACAGCTCAACGCCGCCGCCGGCTCCAACGTGCTGTACCTGCTCGACCAGCGCGGCGACACCCTGGCGGCGAGCAACTGGCGCGACTGGACCAGTTTCGTCGGCAACAACTACGCCTTTCGCCCCTATTTCCAGGATGCCCTGCGCCAGTCGGCCGGGCGCTATTTCGCGGTCGGCGTGACCACCGGGATTCCCGGCTATTTCCTCTCCCACGTGGTACGCGACGACGATGGCGGGGTGCTCGGGGTGCTGGTGGTCAAGCTGGAGCTGGAGGAGCTGCAGCGCGAGTGGGCCGCCCAGCCCGGGGTGCTGCTGGTCGCCGACAGC
This sequence comes from Pseudomonas sp. LPB0260, assembly GCF_013388395.1. Lineage (NCBI taxonomy): Bacteria > Pseudomonadati > Pseudomonadota > Gammaproteobacteria > Pseudomonadales > Pseudomonadaceae > Pseudomonas > Pseudomonas sp. LPB0260. Next base: position 4,565,889 of record NZ_CP058247.1, read on the forward strand.
TATGGGGTGGTGATCCTCAGCAATCGTCCGGCCTGGCGCTTCCGTGCCCTGCAGGCCTTGAGCGATCAGGACCGCGCGGAGCTGGTGGAGGTGCGCAAGTACGCCGAGCAGGCGCTCCAGCCCTTGCCCAGCGAGCTGCGCGGCAAGATCGATACCGCCGCCGAGTGGCGCCGGGTGAGCGGGCCGGAAGGGCCCCGTGACTACCTCTGGCAGAGCCTGACGCTGGCCGAGGATGAGTGGACCCTGCACCTGCTGGTCGAGCCGCAGACCCTGGTCGACAGCGTGCGCAGCTATCGCCTGGCCGCCGCCGGGGTGTGGATGACCCTGGCCTTCCTCCTGCTCTATCTCGCCCAGCGGCGCAAGAACCAGCGCCTGCAGGCGGGCATCCGCGAGCGCCTGGAGCGCGAGGTGACGCTGCGCACCGCGGAGCTGCGCGAAGCTCAGGAAGGCCTGGTGCACGCGGCGAAGATGGCCGCCCTGGGGCAGATGTCGGCGGCCATGGCCCATGAGATCAACCAGCCGCTGACCGCCATGCAGATGCAGCTGGGCAGCCTGCGCCTGTTGCTCGACAGCGGCCGCCAGGCCGATGTGCGCGAGGGCCTGCAGCGCATCGACGGCCTGCTGCAGCGCATGGCCGGGCTCACCGGCCACCTGAAGACCTTCGCCCGCAAGAGCCCGGCCGGCCTCAGCGAGCGCCTGCGCCTGAGCGAGGTGCTCGAGCAGGCCCTGCAGCTGTTGGCGCCGCGTCTGCGCAACGAAGACGTGGAGCTGCGCCGCGAGATCGACGCCAGCGTGCAGGTGCTGGGCGACGCCATCCGCCTCGAGCAGGTGCTGCTCAACCTGCTGCACAACGCCCTGGACGCCATGGCCGGGGTCGACAAGCGGGTGCTCAGCCTGTCGCTGCAGCGTGATGGCGAGCACTGCCTGTTGCGGGTCGCCGACAGCGGCGGTGGCATTGCCAGCGAGCACCTGGGTCATGTGTTCGAGCCGTTCTTCACCACCAAGCCGGTGGGCCAGGGCCTGGGCCTGGGGCTGGCGGTGTCCTATGGCATCGTCCGCGAACTGGGCGGCAGCCTGGAGGCGGCGAACCACGCCGAGGGCGCGCTGTTCACCCTGCGCCTGCCGCTGGCCCCCGCGCCTTAGGCGGGCCTTTGCGGCTGCGAGGCAACCGGCCTGCGCGATACACTGGAACCATGGACTGAGGAGGCGTGATGAGCGGTCAGGTAATAGTGGTCGATGACGAGGCGGCGATCCGCGAGGCGGTGCAGCAGTGGCTGGAGCTGTCCGGCTTTCGCGTGCAGAGCTGCGCCAGCGCGGAACAGGCCCTGGCCCTGGTCGACCGCGACTTTCCCGGGGTGCTGGTCAGCGATGTGCGCATGCCCGGCAGCGACGGCCTGCAGCTGCTCGACAAGCTGGTGGCGCTGGACCGCGACCTGCCGGTGATCCTGGTCACCGGCCACGGCGATGTGCCGATGGCGGTGCAGGCCCTGCGCAACGGTGCCTACGATTTCATCGAGAAACCCTTTACCCCCGAGCGCCTGCTCGACAGCGTGCGCCGCGCCCTGGACAAGCGTCGCCTGGTCTGCGAGAACCGCCAGCTGCGCCAGCAGTTCGCCTTCAAGGACAGCATCGAGGGGCAGTTGCTCGGCATGTCCAAGCCGATGGAGAACCTGCGCCGGCAGATCCTCGAGCTGGCCGCCACCTCGGTCAACATCCTTATCCGTGGCGATACCGGCAGCGGCAAGGAGCGGGTCGCCCGCTGCCTGCACGACTTCAGCGCGCGCGCCGGCAAGCCCTTCGTCGCCCTCAATTGCGCGGCCATTCCGGAGAACCTGTTCGAGAGCGAGCTGTTCGGCCACGAGAGTGGTGCCTTCACCGGCGCCCAGGGCAAGCGCATCGGCCGCATCGAGCATGCCGACGGCGGCACCCTGTTCCTCGACGAGATCGAGAGCCTGCCGCTGGCCCAGCAGGTCAAGCTGCTGCGCGTGCTGCAGGAGAAGACCCTGGAGCGCCTCGGCTCGAACAAGAGCATCCGCGTCGATCTGCGGGTGATCAGCGCGGTCAAGCCGGACCTGATGGACGAGGTGCGCGCGGGGCGGTTTCGCGAGGACCTGTACTACCGGCTGAACGTGGCGACCCTGCGCATCCCGCCGCTGCGCGAGCGGCGCGAGGACATCCCCCTGCTGTTCGAGCACTTCGCCCGCCAGGCGGCGCTGCGCAACGGCCGCGAGGCACCGGCGCTGGCGCCGGGCGAGCTGGCCAAGCTGCTCGGCCACGACTGGCCGGGCAACGTGCGCGAGCTGATCAACGCCGCCGAGCGCCACGCCCTGGGCCTCAGCACGGCGGAGGCGGAGGGCGGGGCGCAGTCCCTGGCCGAGCAGATGGAGGCCTTCGAGGCCCAGTGCCTGCACAACGCGCTGTTGCGCTGCCAGGGCAATATCACCCAGGTCATGGCCCTGCTGCAGCTGCCGCGGCGCACCCTCAACGAGAAGATGCAACGACACGGCCTGCAGCGCAGCAGCTATCGGCCAGCCGGCAGCCCCGACGACGAATAGGCAATTTTCCGCCTATTGTCGGTTATGAATGGGCGGAAAGTTGCTTGTCTATCCCGCGTTGTTTGGGCTTGACCCCTCTATTACGGGGCTTTCCTGCCCTGGCACGCTACCTGCTATAGCTCTTGTCAGCCACGCGCCTCTGCAAGCGCGGGCGACCATAAGAAAGACAAGAGGTCAGCCAATGAACCGCCACTGCCGCTCCGCGAGCTTGTCTCGCCCCGCTGTTCCGCGCCTCCTCTTGCGCGCCAGGCCCTGGCCCGGTGTCGGCGATTGCCGCTTTCGCGAAATCCGCTAGTCCCCGGACGGGCCCCGAAGCTGCGGCGGACGGGCATCGTCTACAGTGAAAACTCTGCACAAGTCATAACAACGACGGAGATTCTTCCATGCGATTGACCAAGCGTTTCAGCCTGTTCGCCGCTGCTGCGGCCCTGACTGCCAGCACCGCGGTGCTCGCCGCACCGACCTTCATCAACATCCTCACCGGCGGCACCAGCGGTGTGTACTACCCGATCGGCGTCGGCCTGTCGCAGCTGTACAGCAACGGCATCGAAGGCGCCAAGACCTCGGTGCAGGCGACCAAGGCCTCGGTGGAGAACCTCAACCTGCTGCAGCAAGGGCGTGGCGAGCTGGCCCTGGCCCTGGGCGACTCGGTCGCCGACGCCTGGACAGGTGTGGAGGACGCCGGCTTCAAGACGCCGCTGAAGAAGCTGCGGGCGATCGCCGCCACCTACCCGAACTACATCCAGATCGTCGCCAGCCAGGAGTCGGGCATCACCAGCCTGGAAGACCTCAAGGGCAAGCGCATCTCCGTCGGCGCGCCGAAGTCCGGCACCGAGCTGAACGCCCGCGCCATCTTCGAGGCCGCCGGCCTGAGCTATGAGGACATGGGCAAGGTCGAGTTCCTGCCCTACGCCGAGTCGGTCGAGCTGATCAAGAACCGCCAGCTGGATGCCACCCTGCAGTCCTCGGGCCTGGGCATGGCGGCGATCCGCGACCTGGCCGCGACCCTGCCGATCACCTTCGTCGCCATCCCGGGCGAAGTGACCGCGAAGATCGGCAACGCCGCCTACCAGGCCGCCGCCATCCCAGCCGGTACCTATGACGGCCAGGACGCCGAAGTACCGACCGTGGCTATCACCAACATCCTGGTCAGCCACGAGGGCGTGTCCGACGAGGTCGCCTACCAGATGACCAAGCTGATGTTCGACAACCTCGAGCGCCTGGGCACCGCCCACTCCGCGGCCCAGGACATCAAGCTGGAAACTGCGGCGAAGAACCTGCCGATCCCGCTGCACCCGGGTGCCGAGCGCTTCTACAAGGAAGTCGGCGCGCTGTAAGCCACACCGGCGAACGAACGGTCGCCCTGGCGGCGGCCGTCCGTTCGCCCGCTGGTTCTCCACAGAGACGCTAGTAAAACCAGCGTGGCGGCCTGTTTCGCCGGCGGCCGCTTAGGCAGCTGCCGAGCGGCGGCGCGCCGCGTCCACGGCAGGTTTTGCTAGCGACTCTTCCGCTTTATCGATGTTGTATTGAGGGCGTGACCTCCATGAGTGAACACAACCAAGGCCTTGCTGCGCGTCCGGGCGACTGGCCGAAGGCGCTTTTTTACGTGGCGTTGCTGTTCTCCAGCTTCCAGATCATCACTGCCGCCTTCCACCCGGTATCCAGCCAGATCCTGCGCGCGGTGCACGTGGGCTTCCTGCTGCTGGTGGTGTTTCTCAGCTTTCCCGCCGATGGCAAGGACAAGCCCTGGCAACCCCTGGCCTGGCTGCTCGGCCTGGCCGGCATGGCCACCGCGGGCTATCAATGGTACTTCGAGGCCGACCTGATCCAGCGCTCCGGCGACCTGACCGACATGGACATGGTCATCGGCCTGACGCTGACGGTGCTGGTGTTCGAGGCGGCGCGCCGGGTGATGGGCATCGCCCTGCCGCTGATCTGCGGCCTGTTCCTCGCCTACGGCCTGTTCGGCCAGTACCTGCCGGGCGACCTGGCGCACCGCGGCTACGGCCTGGACCAGATCGTCAACCAGCTGTCCTTCGGCACCGAGGGCTTCTATGGCACCCCGACCTATGTGTCGGCCACCTACATCTTCCTGTTCATCCTGTTCGGCGCCTTCCTCGAGCAGGCCGGGATGATCAAGCTGTTCACCGACTTCGCCATGGGCCTGTTCGGCCACAAGCTCGGCGGCCCGGCCAAGGTCTCGGTGGTGTCGTCGGCGCTGATGGGCACCATCACCGGCTCCGGCGTGGCCAACGTGGTCACCACCGGCCAGTTCACCATTCCGCTGATGAAGCGTTTCGGCTACCGCGCGGCCTTCGCCGGCGGCGTCGAGGCCACCTCGAGCATGGGCAGCCAGATCATGCCGCCGATCATGGGCGCGGTGGCGTTCATCATGGCCGAGACCATCAACGTGCCATTCTTCGAGGTGGCCAAGGCCGCCCTGGTGCCGGCGCTGCTGTACTTCGGCTCGGTGTTCTGGATGGTTCACCTGGAGGCCAAGCGGGCCAACCTGCAGGGCCTGCCGAAAGCCGAGTGCCCCGATCCCTGGGCGGCGGTCAAGGCGCGCTGGTTCCTGCTGATCCCGCTGTTCATCCTGATCTACCTGCTGTTCACCGGGCGCACCCCGCTGTTCTCCGGGATGGTCGGCCTGTCGCTGACCGCCATCGTCATCCTCGGCTCGGCGATCATCCTGCGGGTGTCCTCGTTCGGCCTGCGCATGGCCTTCTGGATCGCCCTGGGCCTGCTCTGTGCCGGCTTCTTCCAGCTCGGCATCGGCGTGGTGTTCGCCGTGGTCGCGCTGCTGGTGGCGATCTGCTGGTTCATCAAGGGCGGCCGCGACACCCTGGTCATCTGCCTGCACGCGCTGGTCGAAGGCGCACGCCATGCGGTGCCGGTGGGTATCGCCTGCGCCCTGGTGGGGGTGATCATCGGCGTGGTGTCGCTGACCGGGGTGGCCTCGACCTTCGCCGGCTACATCCTGGCCATCGGCCAGGACAACCTGTTCCTCTCGCTGATCCTCACCATGCTCACCTGCCTGGTGCTGGGCATGGGCATCCCGACCATCCCCAACTACATCATCACCAGCTCGATCGCCGCGCCGGCCCTGCTGGAGCTGGGCGTGCCGCTGATCGTCTCGCACATGTTCGTCTTCTACTTCGGCATCATGGCCGACCTCACCCCGCCAGTGGCGCTGGCCTGCTTCGCCGCCGCGCCGATTGCCAAGGAGAAGGGCCTGAAGATCAGCCTGTGGGCCATCCGCATCGCCATCGCCGGCTTCGTCGTGCCGTTCATGGCGGTCTACGACCCGGCGCTGATGCTGCAAGGCAGCGGCGGCTGGCTGGCGACCCTGTACATCCTGTTCAAGGCGGCCGTGGCGATCGGCCTGTGGGGCGCGGTGTTCACCGGCTTCCTGCAGTGCAAGATGCCCTGGTGGGAGCGCGCGCTGGGTTTCGCCGCCGGCGCCAGCCTGATCCTCGCCACGCCGATGAGCGATGAGATCGGCTTCGCCCTGGCCGTGCTGTTCCTCGCCGTGCATTTCTGGCGCGGTCGCCGCGTCCAGGCGGCCGCCGCGTGATCGGGCTGTGCATGGGCCTGGCCGGGGCGATCTGGGCCGAACTGCCGGTTCCGGCGTTCACCCTGGCCTGGCGGCACAGCATCGAGAAGATTCGCTGGGAAGAGGATTACCGCGTCGCCGCCGAGGGCTTGTTGCTCGGCGAGGCGCGGGTCAAGGGTTCGGGCGCCGGCATGGAGATTCCTGCCGATGCCGAACTGCATGAGGGCAGCTGGCACTACCGCCGCCAGTTACCGCCCCTGCAACCGCTGCGCCTGGGGCGAACCCCCGAGGCAGGGGACTACCAACTGTGTTTCGACCAGCGTTGTCACCCAATGAGTGACTGGCTCGGCCCGCCACAAGCGAGCCAGCCGGCGTTGGAACTCTGGAGCTGTGAGCTCGGCTCCCCCTTGTCCCCGGTGGACAAGGGCCAGGGTGACGGCTGAGGCCGCGCCCGCTCCCGGCGCCACAAGCGCGGGCTGCTGCAAGAGGAAAACCCCCAGTCGGCCTGGCCACTGGGGGTTTTGTTCGTCTGCAGCTTGCCGAACGGCGCTGCCGCGGTGCTCAGTCGATTTCGTACTTGGCCTTGAGCCGTTGCACCAGCTGCGGCTGCTGCTGCAGGAAACGGTCGAAGGCGGCGATCACCTCGGGATGCAGGCGGCTGGACAGGTAATAGTCGCCGTCGACATGGGGCAGTCCGGGGTCGAACCGCAATGCGTCCTCCGCCAGGCCGGCGGCGCGCAGCGCCAGGCGTGCCACCCGCGGATTGAGGTAGATCGCATCGACCCGGCCGCTGGCCGCCATGCGCAGCAGCGAGTCGATGTGATTGCTCTGCGTCAGGCTCATGTGCCCGCCCTCGATGTCCGCCAGGTACGGCCAGGGGGTGAAGCCCAGCTGGGTGCCGAGCCGGCGTATCCGCGCCTTGCCCAGGCCGACGTGGGCGCGCAGCACCATCACGCCGTCGGTATAAGGCGCCACGGCCTGGCTGTAGTGGACCCGGTGGCCCTGCTTCTGCCGGGTTTTCCAGTGCGGGTGATCGGGGAACTTGAAGTCCAGCTTGCCGGCCAGGTAGTCGCCGAGCAGGCGCTTGACCGGCAGCGCCACGTAGGTGAACTGGTGGCCCTGGTCGGCGGCGAAGGCGTCCAGCAGTTCGCGGGCGTAGCCCCGGTACTGGCCGTCTTCGACGGTGAAGTAGGGCAGGTAGGGCTGGCGCTCGACGCCCACGCGGTACTGTTCGGCGTGCAGCGCAGTGGCGCCGGCCAACAGACTGAAGCAGAAGATGACCGGCAGGCGGAAGTTCATCGGCAGCGACTCGTTGAGACTCCGTAATGCAAAGCTCGCGACTCAGCACTAACCATAGCCAGTGACGCCGGCCTTCGGGGTTTTTCTGTCGGCCTAGAGTATCGGCGAGATCAGCCGCGCCACGCGCATGGCCAGGCGCTGCAGGTGGCGCACCTTGTGGCGGTCGGCCCGGACCAGCTCGCGCGAGCGGGCGAAGTCGGCCTCGAGCATCTGCGCGACCTGGCTGGCGAAGGCGTCGTCGACGGTGAGCAGGGTGATCTCGAAGTTCAGGCGGAACGAGCGGTTGTCCAGGTTGGCGCTGCCGATGGCGCAGGCGCCCTGGTCGATCAGCATGACCTTCTGGTGGAGGAACCCGGGCAGGTAGCGGAACACCCGGACCCCGGCGCGCAGGGCCTCGAAGGCGTACAGGCTGGAGGCGGCATAGACCACCCGGTGGTCGGGGCGCGCCGGCAGCAGGATGCGCACGTCGACGCCGCGCAGCACGGCCAGGCGCAGGGCGCTGAACAGCGCCTCGTCGGGCACGAAGTAGGGGCTGGTGATCCAGATCCGCTCACGCGCGGCGTGGATCGCCTCGACGAACAGCAGCGAGCCGGTTTCCTGGGGGTCGGCCGGGCCGCTGGTGATCAGCTGGCAGAGCATGCCGCTGCTCGGGTAGGCCTCGGGCAGCAGCAGCGGCGGGATCTGCCGGGTGGCCCAGAACCAGTCCTCGGCGAAGGATTCCTGCAGGCAGGCGACCACCGGGCCGCGCACCTCGACGTGGGTGTCGCGCCAGGGCGCCAGTGGCGGCTTGCGCCCGAGGTACTCGTCGCCGACATTGAGGCCGCCGAGAAAGCCGCGCTCGCCGTCCACCACCACCACCTTGCGGTGATTGCGGAAGTTCAGCTGAAAGCGGTTGAACAGCCCGCCGCGGGTGGGGAACGCATGGATCTGCACGCCGGCGCTGCGCAGGCTGTCGATGTAGTGGCGGGGCAGGGCGTGGCTGCCGATGCCGTCGTACAGGATGTACACCCGCACTCCGGCGCGCGCGCGCTCCAGCAGCCGCTCATGCAGGCGCCGGCCGAGGACGTCGTCGCGGACGATGAAGAACTGCAGGAGGATCACCTGGCGGGCCTCGGCCAGGGCGGCGAAGATCGCCGCGAAGGTCGCCTCGCCGTCGATCAGCAGCTGCACCTGATTGTTCGCCAGGCAGGGCATTGAGCCCAGGCGCGGCAGCGCGCGCAGGCGGCGGAAGGCCTTGGACGCGCGGGCGGTGATGGCTTCCTCGACCCAGGGCCGCCAGTTCAGCGCGGCGATGGCGCTGTGCATCTCCTGGTCGGCCAGGCGCCGGGCCTTGATATAGGCATCGAAGCGGCTGCGGCCGAACACCAGATAGGGCAGCAGGGTCAGGTAGGGCATGAAGAACAGCGATACCGCCCAGGCGATGGCGCCCTGGGCGGTGCGCACGGTGAACACCGCGTGGATGGCGGCCAGTACGCCGAGCGTATGGATCGCGGCGAGCAGGTAGGTCAGCAGGTGGGGGATGCCAAGGTCCGTGAGCATGCGCATTCCTGTGCGGCAGAAACCGGTGTAAAGCAGGCCAGTCACAGCGTGCAGTGTCGCATCAACCGGGGGCCAGGCGGCAAGATCTGACGCCTGCGCCTAGGGGCGTGCCGCGTTCGGACCGGCAGGGTGTCGGCTGGGCTGTTACGCTTATGGGCAGCCGAGCTGAAAATCGGTCGAAACGTGCAGGGCGCAGCCCAGTGTTTGCGTCTATCTGCGAGTCAAACAAAAAAGGAGCACGTCACATGGCAAAAGATCCTGCGCAGGGGAAAGCCCCGCCAGCAGAGAGCCTGGATAGCATTCCAGCCCCGACCGGGGCAGCGAACCTGATCGACACCGACTATGTCATCGGCCAGGACAACATCAAGGGTCGCTTCCTCTTCAACCTGGACATCCATGGCAAGGTGTTCACCATCTCGGCGCTGCTCAGCGTGCTGTTCGTGGTCCTGACCCTGGCCCTGCAGAGCGAGGTCGAGCCGCTGTTCACCGCCCTGCGCAACTGGCTGACCAGCAACCTGGCCTGGTTCTTCCTTGGTTCGGCGAACATCTTCGTGCTGCTGTGCGTCGGCCTGATCTTCTCGCCGCTGGGCCGGGTGCGCCTGGGTGGCAAGGAAGCCACCCCGGACTACACCTACAAAGGCTGGTTCGCCATGCTGTTCGCTGCCGGCATGGGTATCGGCCTGATGTTCTATGGCGTGGCCGAGCCGATGTCGCACTACGGCTCGTCCCTGGGCGGTACCAGTGTCGGCGAGGACGGTGTACGCACCGACTGGGCGCCCCTGGGTGCCGCGGCCGGCGACGAGCAGGCCGCCGCCAGCCTGAGCATGGCCGCCACCATCTTCCACTGGGGCCTGCACCCCTGGGCGATCTACGCCATCGTCGCCCTGTCCCTGGCACTGTTCTCCTTCAACAAGGGCCTGCCGCTGAGCATCCGCTCGATCTTCTATCCGCTGCTCGGTGAGCGGGTCTGGGGCTGGCCGGGGCACCTCATCGACATCCTCGCGGTGCTTGCCACCCTGTTCGGCCTAGCCACCTCCCTTGGCATCGGCGCGCAGCAGGCATCGGCCGGGCTGGAGTATCTGTTCGGCATCCAGTCCAACGACACCAGCATGGTGTTGCTGGTGGTGGGTATCACCGCGATCGCCCTGGTCTCGGTGATGGCCGGCCTGGACAAGGGGGTCAAGCGCCTGTCGGAAATCAACATGGTGCTGGCGGCGCTGCTGCTGCTGTTCATCATCGTGGTCGGTCCGACCCTGGCGATCATCACCGGCTTCTTCAGCAATCTGGGCAGCTACCTGGTCAACCTGCCAGCCCTATCCAACCCGATCGGCCGCGAAGATGCCAACTTCAGCCAGGGCTGGACCGCCTTCTACTGGGCCTGGTGGATCAGTTGGTCGCCGTTCGTCGGTATGTTCATCGCCCGCGTCAGCCGCGGCCGTACCGTGCGCGAGTTCCTTATCGCAGTGTTGCTGGTGCCTTCGCTGGTATCGGTGCTGTGGATGACCGCCTTCGGCGGCACGGCGCTCAGCCAACTGCTCGGTGATGGCTTCACCGGGGTGCAGGATGCCGCGCTGGAGCTGAAGATGTTCGCCATGTTCGGCGAGCTGCCACTGACCGAGATCAGCTCGTTCGTCGGTATCGTCCTGGTGATCGTGTTCTTCGTCACCTCGTCGGACTCCGGCTCCCTGGTGATCGATACCATCACCGCCGGCGGCAAGGTCAATGCGCCGGTGCCGCAGCGCGCCTTCTGGGCGATTCTGGAGGGTGTGGTGGCCATCGCCCTGCTGCTCGGCGGTGGCCTAGTGGCCCTGCAGGCGATGGCGGTGTCCGCTGGCTTCCCCTTCACCATCGTGCTGCTGGTCGGCTGTATCTCCATCGTCAAGGGACTGATGTCCGAGCCGCGCTGAGTGGGCAGCTGAGGCTGTTCGCTAGCACGCGCTACCGATAAAGGCGCACCCAGGCGGGTGCGCCTTTTTTCATTGCCAGAGTTCGCCGACCGCGATGCTCCCGGCGTCCATTCGCGCCACCTGGGCCTGCAGCAATTCGGCGGTGGCCAGGGCATCGGTCAGGGCATGGTGTGCCTGGTACAGCGGCAGGCCGTAGCGCAGGCGGCTGTCGGCCAGGCGGATCGACACCGGCTTGCGGCCCATCATCCGGTCCAGCCAGCCGGGCCGATGCTTGCCGCGGTGCAGCCGGGCTTCCAGCTGCATGGTGTCGATCAGCGGAAAATGCAGGCCTTCGCCGATCAGCTGGCGCATGGCCTGATCGAGAAAGCCGCGCTCGATGCGCTGGTAGTGCACCACCATCACCTTGCCGGCCATGACGGCCAGCAGTTCGTCGAACACGCTGGCCAGCGGCGGTGCGTCGCGGATGTCCGAATGGGTGATGTGATGGAAGGTTACCGACTGGCTGCTCAGCTCGCACGCCGGCTTGACCACCCAGTAGCGCGCCTGGCCGCAGCGGATGCGCCGCAGGTTGAACGGCACCAGGCCGAGGCTGACGATCGAATCGCGCTGGCTGTCGAGGCCGGTGGTTTCCACGTCCAGGGCCAGCAGAGGTACGTCTTCCAGCGGCGTATCCGCGCTTACGGTGCCTGCCTTATAGAAGCGCGATAGCCGTTCATCACGGGTTTTGGCCGCGAGTTCGCCGAGGATGTTCTGCCAGTCGGGGATGCTCGATTTGCCGTCCCTGAGCAGGGTGCCTGGCAGGCTCACAGTGGCCGCCCCGCTTCCTGTCCCGGATAGCGGAAGCGCAGGAACTTCTGCGCATTGCTCAGCACCTGGAAGGCCGACTTGAGGCTGTGCCGGTCGGCGGCGGAGATGTGCTCCGGCTCGATGTAGTTGTCCGGCTCGCGGCCTTCCTGAATGTCCATGGCCTGGTGGCGTATGCGCACGATGGAGAGAAACTCCAGGGCATAGCGCAGCTGGGTGATGGCCTCTTCGGTGAGCAGCTTGGTCTCGGCGATGGCGTCCAGGCGTTCCAGGGAGTTCTGCGCCTTGGAGCCGCAGGCCAGGGCATGCACGCGGATCAGGTCGGTGAGCGGCGCGGTGCCGCGGCCCTTGAGGTTGATGATGTTGTTCTGCTGGCCATCCTTTTCCATCACGAAGGTGCGGAAGAAACCCAGGGGCGGCGTGCGGTTGAGGGCGTTGCGCGCCAGGCTGGCGAGGAACAGCGGGTTGCTGCTGGCCTTCTCCGCCAGCAGCGCCTTCAGGCTTTCGGCCAGCGCGGCTTCGCCATAGACGCTGTCCAGATCGAAGAAGATGCAGGCGTTGAGCAGGGTTTCCGGGTTGGGGCGTTCGATCCACTGGGTGAAATAGCCCTTCCACACCCGCAGCGGCTGGCGCCATTTGGGGTTGGTGGCCATGATCCCGCCCTTGCAATAGCTGTGGCCGCAGGCCGCCAGGCCGTCGCTGACGAAGGTCGCCAGCTTGAGGAAATACTCGTCGTGCACCCGCGGGTCGAAGCGGTTGTCCAGCACCAGGGCGTTGTCCTGGTCGGTGACGATCAGCTGCTCATCCCGGGCCATCGAGCCCAGCGCCAGGAAGCAGTAGGGCACCGGTGGCGGGCCGAGCTCCTGCTCGGCCAGCTCGAGCAGGCGCTGGGTCAGGCTGCGGCCGATGCCGGACATGGCGCTGCCGATCATATGGGCGTTGGCCTGTTCGTTGACCAGGCGCAGGAAGGTCGCGCGCAGGTCCGGCAGCAGGCCCTGCAGCTCCGCCACCGACTGCCGGTTGAAGATGTTGTTGACCAGGTACAGGCTGCTCTGGGATTCGTAGCGGATGATGTCGGAGAGGTTGATCACCCCGACCGGCCGCTGGCGGTGCACCACCGGCAGGTGATGGATGTTGTTGCGCAGCATGCACAGCATCGCCTCGAACACAGAGTCCTCGGCCTGGATGGTGATCGGATCGGGTGACATCACCTGGTCCACCGGCGTGTCCAGGGCCAGGCCCTCGGCCAGTACCCGGGTACGCAGGTCGCGGTCGGTGGTGATGCCGGCCATAACCTGGGTCGGGCCGCTGTCGCCGGCGGCCTTGGTGCCAAAGATCACCAGGGAGGAGACGCCGTGCTCGGTCATCATCCGCGCGGCGTCCTGCACCGAGGTGCCCAGGGGCACGCTGACGGTGCGCCGGGTGATCAGCTTGCGCACCTCCGTGCTCATCAGCTCGGTGGCGTTGCCCTGGGGCGCCTCGCGTGGCTTGAGGCGTGACACGCCCTCGGCTTCGACGAAGTCGGCAAAGGCGTCATTCGCCTCGCAGAGTTGCTCGAACATGGCGCCGGGGATGAAGTAGATCAGGCTGTCTTCGATGGCGCGGGCCGGCAGGCGTACCTTGTGCCCGCGCAGCAGGCCGAACTGGCCGAACACTTCGCCCTCGGCCAGGCGGTTGTACAGTTCGCCGTTGCGCCGGTAGATCTCCACCGCGCCGCTGCGGATGTAGTGCAGATCCTCGATCGGCGCGCCGTAGCTGAGGATGTCGCTGCCGGCCTTGAAGTAGCCGACCTCCACCTGGCGGGCGATCTCGTCGAGGGTTTCCTCCGGCAGCGCATCGAAGGGCGCATGGCGGCTCAGGTGGTCGCGAATTTCGATCTGTTCGACCTGCATGCGCTCCTCGTAGGCTGATGTCTCGGGTCAAGGCAAGACCTTAACCGCTATTGCGTCATTGTGCCTGCTGCGCTGCGCCGACGCGAGATTGCTGGCCGGTCCGCGGGCCCTTCATTGCCGGGCCCGGCAGTGGCTCATGCCTGTCCGTCCCAGCGGCTTTTGGCCACCGCGTCGTGGGCATGCAGGCTCTCGGCGTGGATCACTTGCAGGGTGAAAGCGCGAATCCCGTGCTGCTCGCGCATCGCCTGGTGCAGGCGGCGAGCGGCGTCCTCGCAGAACATCAGGTTCTTCCCGTTCGCCAGGGCGAAGGCCTGCTCGTCGGCGCGCTTGACCGCCGTCTGCAGGGCGGTACCCAGTGCCGCTTCGGCAGCATCCACGAGGCGAAGCACTGGCAGGGTCTCCAGCGTCGGCTCGAGGCACAGCTGCAGGCGCGCCTCGCTGCGCTGGCTGTGGGGGGTGGCAAGGATGCCGCTGGAAGCGCCAAGCCAGGCGACTATGTCGGCATGCTCGAGCGGTCCTTGGGCAAAATCCGCGAGAAACTTTTGCTGAATCAGTTGCCGCGCCAGCGCCGCCGAGCACGGGCAGGTCGAGGAATAGCCGAGCGTCAGCTGCAGTTCCACGTGAAACCCCGTGTCGTCCAGGCGGGTGTTGAGTGCCAGCGGGTAAGCCTTCCATCCGGCCAGCGGGCTGACGAGCGCCGGGCGCTTGAGCAGCAGTTCACCGCGCAGGTTCAGATAGGCACGTTGCGACAGGCCAGCGTGGCTGCCTAGGAACTGGCGCAGCACCGCTTGCAGGGTCGGAAGGCTCAGCTCCTGCTGCTCCAGGGCCTCCAGCGCCAGGTACAGGCGCGACATATGGATGCCCCGCGCATTGGCATCGTCCAGGCTGACCCCGGCGTCCACCCGACAGTCCAGCGGCTTGCCGGCGAACAATACGGGCAAGGCTATCTGCTGCATGCCGACGAAATCCAAGGTGGGCAGAGCCCGGGGGCTGGTCTGGGCGGCGATATCGGGCAGGCTGAGGTCGGTCATCGTATTTCCGGAATGGTTGTGAACTAAAGTGTTATGTTATAACAGATAAAAGATGCAACCCTGACGAGACCCGACCGTGCTCAGCGAATCCGAACTGCTCGCCATGCCCGCCAGTGCCTACATGAACGACACGCAGAAGGCGTTCTTCCGCCAGCGCCTGATCGTGCAGCGCGGTGAACTGCAACGACGCATCGACGAGGAATTCGGTGAGCTGCGCGAACAGCAGCAGGCCAGCGATCCGGCCGACCTTGGCAGTGCCGAGGAGCAGCGGCAGTGGCAGCTGCGCCAGCTTGAGCGCGAGAAGAAGCTGCTGGACAAGATCGACGAAGCCCTGGAGCGCCTGGCCCGCGGCGAGTACGGCTGGTGCAGCGAGACCGGCGAGCCGATCGGTTTGCGCCGCCTGCTGCTGCGGCCCACCGCCAGCCTCTGCGTCGAGGCCAAGGAGCGTCAGGAACAACGCGAACGCCATATCCGTGATGTGCGAGGAACCCCCAATGGATAACCGTCTACCCGTAACCGTGCTGTCCGGCTTTCTCGGCGCCGGCAAGAGCACCCTGCTCAACCATGTGCTGAGGAACCGCGAGGGGCTCAAGGTCGCGGTGATCGTCAACGATATGAGCGAGATCAATATCGATGGCCGCGAGGTCCAGCGCGATGTCAGCCTGAGCCGCGCCGAGGAGCGGCTGGTGGAGATGAGCAACGGCTGCATCTGCTGCACGTTGCGCGAAGACCTGCTCAAGGAAGTCGCGCGGCTGGCGGCGGAGGGGCGCTTCGACTATCTGCTGATCGAATCCACCGGCATCTCCGAACCCTTGCCGGTGGCCGAGACCTTCACCTTCCGTGACGAACAGGGCCAGAGCCTGGCCGACCTGGCGCGTCTCGACACCCTGGTCACCGTGGTCGACGGGCTGAATTTTCTGCGCGACTACCATGAGGCCGAAGACCTGGGCAGCCGTGGCGAAACCCTCGGCGAGGAGGACCAGCGTTCGATCACCGACCTGCTGATCGAGCAGGTGGAGTTCGCCGATGTCATCCTGATCAGCAAGATCGACCTGATCAGCCAGGCCGAGCGTGAAGAGCTGACGGCCATCCTGCGCAGCCTCAATGCCCATGCCGAGGTGCATGCGATGAGCATGGGCGCGGTGCCCTTGGAAAAGGTCCTCAACACCGGGCGTTTCGATTTCGAGCGTGCGGCCCAGGCGCCTGGCTGGCTCAAGGAACTGCGTGGCGAGCACGTGCCGGAAAGCCAGGAGTACGGCATCGTCTCCAGCGCCTACCGCGCGCGTCGTCCGTTCCACCCGCAGCGCTTCTTCGACTTCCTCGGCCGCGAGTGGAGCAATGGCCGGCTGTTACGCTCCAAAGGCTTCTTCTGGCTGGCGAGCAAGCCGCGCGAAGCCGGCAGCTGGTCCCAGGCCGGTGGCCTGATGCGCCACGGTTTTGCCGGGCGCTGGTGGCGCTTCGTGCCGAAAAGCCAGTGGCCAGAGGATGAACAGGGGCTGCAGGCAATCATGCAGAACTGGCAGGCGGATGTCGGCGATTGTCGCCAGGAGCTGGTGTTCATCGGCCAGCACATCGACTTCGCCCGGCTGCATGCCGAGCTGGACGCCTGCCTGCTCGACGACACGGAAATGGCCCAGGGCGAGCAGTCCTGGACCAGCCTGGCGGACCCCTTCGGTCCCTGGGTCGAGGAGGACGCCGCCTGATGCATGCGCTCCTGTATCGACAGCCGCCCACCCAGATGCTCGGCGAGCAGCTGGAGGTGCTCACCGAAGTGCTGCGCGACGAGGTCAACCTGGCGATCTGGCAGCGTCGCCTGCCGGCGCAGATCGCCGACTTCGCCGGCCTGCTGCTGGCCCAGGGGCATGCCCTGGGGCAGACGTTGGTCCTCGACCTGGCGACCAGCGAGAGCCAGCCCGAGCTGACCGGCCTGCTTGCCGAGTACAGCGACCTGCCGGGTCAGGCCGTCTGTCTGGCCGATATTGCCTGGCTGGTCGGCGCCTTCGCCTGCCTGTTCGATGCCAGGCGCATCGGCCTGCGCCTGCGTGCGCTGGACCGGGCGATGTGCCCGCGCTTTCACGTCGACCATGTGCCCGTGCGGCTGATCACCAGCTATGCGGGGCCGGGCAGTCAGTGGCTGGCGGAAGGCGCGATGCTGCGCCAGCGGCTGGGCGATCCCAACGCGGAGCCGCAGGACCCGGCGCTGATCAACGGCAGCCAGGCCGGGCATGTGCTGTTGGCCAAGGGCGAGAAATGGTCGGGTAACGAGGGCCGTGGGCTGATCCACCGCTCGCCGCAGCCGCTCGGTGGCGAGCGTCGGCTGCTGCTGACCCTGGACTGGCTGGCGTAGTCGGGCCGGCCTTTAGCGGGCCATCCACACGCCCTTGTTCTGCCCTTCGCAGAAGGGCTTGAGGTAGGTGGCGTCGCTGCTCACGCCGTAGTAGTGGATATCCTGCTGGTACGGTGTGCCGCCGACCCTGGCATTGCGGCAGACGCCGAAGGCGCCCATCGGGCACTGCTCGACGAAGGCCACTTCGACCTTCTGCCCCTTGAGCTGCGGCTGGCAGAAGCCGTTGCGAAACAGCTGCGGCGGGATGCTGCGGTTCTGCTGGCAGACCTTGACGTCCAGGCGCTCGGCCTGGCTGTGGATGACGCAGGCCTCGCCCCAGGCCAGGGTGGACAGGGCGCAGAGGCTCAGCAGCGCTAGACGACGCATCGAATCGACTCCCGGTGAAGATGCCGGCGACTCTAGCACGACGCGATTTCCGCGTCTGCGCAGCACGCCGGGGCTTCTCCTCCCGGCCCTTTGACCGCACCATAGGCCCATGCTGAAGCACATCCCCACGCACCTGATCGGCGGCCCCCTGGGGGCCGGCAAGACCAGCCTGATTCGCCAGCTGCTGGCGCAGCGGCCGGCCCATGAACGCTGGGCGGTGCTGATCAATGAATTCGGCCAGATCGGCCTGGATGCCGCCCTGCTGGAAACCGACGCCCTGGGCGTGGCCCTCGGCGAGGTGGCCGGCGGCTGCCTGTGCTGCGTCAACGGCGTGCCCTTCCAGGTCGGGCTGGGTCGCCTGCTGCGCAAGGCCCGGCCGCAGCGCCTGCTGATCGAGCCCTCCGGCCTCGGCCATCCCGTGCTGCTCCTCGAACAACTGCGCCAGCCGCCCTGGGCCGGGGTCCTGGCCGTGCAGCCCCCGGTACTGGTGCTGGACGCTGCGGCGCTGGCCGCCGGTCAGGCCCTGGCGGACAGCCAGCAGGCGGCGCTGGCCAGTGCCGGGCTGCTGTTGCTGAACAAGGCCGAGGACCTGGACGAGGCGGCCAGGGCCAGGGTGCAGGCCCAGCTACCCGCGTGCGCGCTGCACTGGACCAGCCAGGCGGCGCTGGACCTGGCGCAGTTGCCCGGATATGCCCGCGAGGTGTCGGACGGCGGCGATCTGGCGGGATTGCCGGAAGCGTCTGCGCCGCTGCCGCGCATCTGGCGCACGCCTGCCGAGCCGATCTGCCAGGTCCAGGCGCTGCCCGAGGGCTGGAGTATCGGTTGGTCCTGGCACCCGAGCCAGCGCTTCGCCCAGCGCGCCGTGCAACAGTGGCTGGCGACCCTATCCTGGCGCCGCGCCAAGCTGGTGCTGCACAGCGACGCTGGCTGGTGCTCGGCCAACGCCCTCGACGGTCAGCCGCTGCGCTGGCAGGCCAGCGCCTGGCGCAAGGACTCGCGCCTGGAGCTGATCTTCGCCGCCCCCCAGGACGTCGACGCGCTGCGTCAGGCCATGGCCGCCTGCAGGGGCTAGTGTCCACGGCTTGTCGGCGGCGCCGAAGCCGACAAGCAGAACCGATTGGTCATCCGCGCCGGCCTGATAAGCTTGCCCGTCGTTCCCACCGCCGAATACAGCCATGCATCTAGAGTCCTGGTCCCACGCCTGTTCCGCCGGTTTTACCCTGCGTGGCTGGAACAGCCCGCCCTCGGGCAAGCCGCTGCTGCACTTCCTGCATGGCAACGGCTATTGCGGGCGGGTCTATGAGCCGCTGCTGGAACGCCTGGCCGAGGATTTCGACCTGTGGCTGTGCGATGTGCAGGGGCATGGCGACAGCGACCACGGCGGCCGTTTCCACGGCTGGAACCGCAGCGCCGAGCTGGCCCTGGAGGCTTTCGCCGCCGGGCGTGAGCAGTTTGCCGAGGTGCCGGCCTTCGCCGCCGGACACAGCTTCGGCGGCGTGCTGACCGGCCTGATGCTGGCCCAGCAGCCACAGCTGTTCCAGCGCGCGGTGCTGCTCGATCCGGTGCTGTTCACCCCGGCGATGATCGGCGTCATGGCGCTGTCCGATGTGGTTGGCCTGAGTCAGCGCAACACCCTGGCCAGCAAGGCGCGCAAGCGGCGCCAAAAGTGGCCGGATCGCCTCGCCGCCCATGCCGCCCTGCACGGCCGCGGCATGTTCCGCGGCTGGACCGAGGCGGCGTTCGAGGCCTATATCAATCATGCCCTGCGCGACACCGAGGAAGGCGTCGAGCTGAAATGCCGGCCGAGCCGCGAGGCGGACATCTTCTCCTCCTTCCCCAAGCGCCTGTGGCCGTCGCTGGCCAAGGTGGTGACGCCGACCCAGGTGCTCTATGGCCAGGCCAGCTATCCCTTCGTCGCCAAGTCGGTGGCGCGCTGGTGCGCCAGCAATGCTCATGTCCACGCCCAGGTGGTCCAGGGCGGCCACTGCTTCATGCAGGAGCAGCCCGATGACTGCGCCGAGCGGGTGCTCGCATTTCTCGTGCCCTGAAGTGGTCCAGGGCGCTGCGCTGTCTTGGTCGGAAGGTGCGCGCCTCAGCCCTCGCGCTCGCGGCGCCAGCGCTCCAGCTCGATCACCTGGGGATTGTCCGGCGGCGGGGCGTTGAATGGATGGGGCTCCAGTTCGATGCGCCCGAGGTGCTGGCCGAACATGACGATGCTGCCGACATGGCGCTGTTCGCCGGTGACGGTGAACTCGAAGCCATAGACCCGCGCCAGGCGCTTGCGGCCGCGGGCGTCGGCCAGCAGGGTGATCTTGCGCAGGGCGACATTGCCGTCGAGCAGCTCGACCTCGGCCTTCGCGCAGTGCTGCTTGACCAGGGCCAGGGCGCGCTCGCGCAGGCCGTGGGCGTGCCACAGCCAGGCGCCGGCGGTGGCCAGCAGCATCAGGACGAAGATATTGCCGAGGGTCAGCATGGTGAGCTCCAGGTAGCCGCGTGCATCTGCTGCGGATAGCCCGCATTCTGCCAGGGTGCCGGGGTGGCTGTCTTGGCCGTGGCCTCAGTCCTCGTCCTTCAGCTCCTGGTAGCGCTGCTCCAGTTCCTGGCGAATCGCCCGGCGCTGCCGGCCCTGGGCGAAGCGCCGCTGCTCCTCGACGGTTTGCGGCTGGCGCACCGGCACCGCGATGGGCTTTCCCTTTTCGTCCACTGCGACCATGGTGAAGAAGCAGCTGTTGGTGTGGCGCACCGAGCGCTCGCGGATGTTCTCCGTCACCACCTTGATGCCGATCTCCATGGAGCTGCGGCCGGTGTAGTTGACCGAGGCGTGGAAGGTCACCAGCTCGCCGACGTGGATGGGTTCGCGGAAGGTCACCTGGTCCACCGACAGGGTCACCACGTAGCAGCCGGCGTAGCGGCTGGCGCAGGCGTAGGCGACCTCGTCGAGGTACTTGAGCAGGGTGCCGCCGTGCACGTTGCCGGAAAAATTGGCCATGTCCGGGGTCATCAGTACGGTCATCGACAGCTGGGCGTTTCCGGCTTCCATGGTTGGGCTCTGTGTGGCTGAGGGGATACCCTTCTGAACGAATCAGGGGGACCGCGGGTCACGCTCGAGCTGGGCAAGTCCGGGCGCGGCCGAGCCGTCTGCGCCTACTTGCCGGCGGAAAGCCCGAAGTCGATGGCCAGGTCGGCGCCGGTGATCGCCTCGGCATGGGGCTGGCACAGGTACCAGACCATCTCGGCGACTTCCTCCGGACGCAGGAAGCGCGCCCCCCGGCCCTGCGGGTAGAGGCTCAGCAGCTCGCGCTTGTAGGCCGTGGGGTTGCCGTTGCCGTAGCGCTCGGCCTGGTAGTCGAGCATCGGCGTGGCGATATCGCCGGGCGACACCGCATTGACCCGCACCCCGTGCTCGGCCAGCTCCAGGGCCAGGGTCTTGCTCAGCATCACCAGCGCCGCCTTGCTCGCGCAGTAGGCCGCCGAGCCGCGATAGGCCTGGCGTCCGGCGTCGCTGGCGATATTGACGATGCAGCCGCGAAATTCCTTGAGGTGCGGGATGGCCGCCTGGCTGAGGTAGAAGGCGGCCTTGAGGTTGACGCCCATGACCAGGTCGAAATCCTCTTCGCTGAACTGCGCCACCGGCCCCTCGCGCCAGACCCCGGCGGCATTGATCACCGCGTCCAGGCGCCCGGTGCTGGCCATCACCTTGGCGATCAGTTCATGGCAGTTGTCGGCGCTGCGCAGGTCGGCGGTGCTGCTGAAATCCAGTGGCACCTGGCCATTGAGCGCATGCAGGCCGCCCTTGTCGACATCGGTGGCCGTGACCCGCCAGTGACTCTGCGAGAAGCGCTTGGCGATGGCGCGGCCGAGGCCGCCGGCGGCGCCGGTGATGAGGATAACGGGCGTGCTCATGGGGCGGTCCTCCTGGGCTAAATTCAATCAAGTCTAGGAAAGTGCAAGCACTTAGCGTCGCCTGGCTGGCCGGGCGAGCCTCCTTGGGGGGTGAACTGCTGCGTCGAGTAGGCGCTCGCTGTTTCAAATTCTTGCGATCAGGGAGCCATATTATTTTGAACGAAATGTTCGATTATCAGCACATCATCTGTTCGCGGTTCCGGTTGTGTCAATGCTTAGGCTTCGCGCGCTGTGCCACAGACTATAAGGCGGGACATTCAGATACCCAATGCGTTGACCTAGGCTTGTTCAACTTGGCCGATGCTGCTTGCTCAGTTGGCGCTGTCGCCATGGCCTTCGATGTAGACGCGGACTTGTGATTTCGAAAGGGGCCTGGCAGGAGCGCCAAGCATCCGGGGGAAATTGTGCCGCCTGCTGGGGTAGGCGGGTATCGTCGACTGGTGAGTGCCTACAGCCAAACTCTGGCCCGCGAGCGCGGGCCGAAGCTTGTGCACTTCATGCCTAGAAGTTGTAGCGAACTTTGGCCGTGAAGGTGTCCGACGCGTAGTCGCTCTTCTCCAGGCGATCGTAGCTGGCGCCTACTGTCAGCGCGCCGAGGCTGTAGTCCGCGCCGATGCCAACTTCATAGCTGTCGCGTGCTGGCCTTGCGCCGGAGGTGGAAAACGGTGTTCCGCCGAGCACGAAGCTGGAGGTGCTCTCGCTCTTGTCGGCGCCGAAGTCGTGGTATGCCATCAGCCTGATCTCGGGAACCAGCGTGCCCTGACCTGCATCCATGTTGCCTGCCAGACGCACACCAGCACCGAGTTCTGCCGCCTCATGTGTCTGGCCATCAACTTTCAGCGCGGCCGACGAGCCGGACTCGCTGTAGCCGTCGATTTTTATCTGGCTGAAGCGTGCGGCAAGACGTGGTTCGACCAGCAACGCACTGCTCAGGGGGTAGGCGTAACCAGCCATCAGATTGAGGCCAAGCAGATTAGTGTCGTAATTGCCCTTGGCAACCGTGGTAGCGATCTGGCGCTTGCTCGCGTTGTCGTTGAAACCGGCGGTCACGCTGGCATCGACGAAGACGTTGCCCTCGCTATAGCCCCCGTACAGGGTGATGGCGTGACTATCCACCTGGGTGGTGTTTCCGTTATCGCCGTTCACGCGGCTGTCGAGGTAGCTGTAGGCCACGCCAAGTGTGGTCCGGTCGTCGATCTTGCCATCGGCGCCGACAATGACGCCGTCGGTGCGAGCCGTATAGCCCGCCACGCCGTCACGCAGGTCTTGGTTGGCTTCGCTGTGCAGACCCTGGAGCCAGACACCGGTTTCCTTAAAGGCGTCACCCGACGCCATGCCGCGAGTGGAGCTGCTGCGCGCGCCAGTGGCACCTGCCACCTTGTTCTGGCTGCCTGCCGCTGCCTGAACCGCGCCAGCGGTATTCTGTGGCTGCAACTGTTCGGCCAGCTTGGCCAGCTTTACCGGATCGTTACCGGCAGCAATAAAGGCTTGCAGCACCGGATCGTTCGGGTTGCTCAGGGCCAGCTGATTCATACCAGTGACGAAGCTCGCGGTAGCGACCTGCGCGTTGCCGGTGGCACCTGTCTGCCTGATGGCTTCGGCTACCTGGACAGAGCTCTTGGTGCTGACTTTGGCGGTCACCTCGTTGCCTTGTGCCACAAAACTATCGACATTCAGAAAGGCCGAGCTACTGGTCACCGACAGGCCATTGTGCTCGAGGGCGCCGGCTTTGATGAGCTTGTATTCTTTGGCCTGAGCGCTGAAGTCGCTGCCCTGGGCAGCCAGTTTGATTAGCGCCCCTTGGGCGAACTCAGCCGTGCCAGCGACATCCAAAATGGCCTTGCTCGGGTCGGTTGTGCGGCTCAGGTTCAGACCAAGCGAGGAGTTACCGGCGACATAGATGTTGCCGTCCAGGCGGGTATGGGGGAGGCCCAGCTCGAAATGACCGACGCGCTTGTCGGAGGTGCTGCCAACATCGATCCAACCGCTGTGTGCCATATCCTTCATGCGGATATGGGCGTCTTCGCTGTCGCTGCCAGTGAAGGTCACATTGCCGTAAATTTCGATATTACTCAGGTCGATTAGGTTGCCGGTGATACTGCCGCCAGTTGCGGTCAGATAGACCGGGCCGCTTGCCTCGCTTGCATCAATGGCGCGACTCTGGGAAGACATGACGCCGCTGTTGGCGATTCGCAGCGGAGAGCGAGCTGTGCCGCCTTCGATGCTGAAAGTGCCGATTTGAATAGCGGCGCCTTGCCCTTCGATCGAACCGGTGTTGCTCACATGAGTTTGTTCGTTGCTGTCGTATGTCATACCGTCGAGCAGCAGGCCAATCGAGTTCTTACCCAGCGCGATGATTCGGCCGCTGTTTTCGATTTCGCCCATGAAGAAAGGCATGACGAGAGTGGCCGACTCTGTAGCGGTTACATCGATAGCGCGGGCATCTTCACCAATGGCCTGGATCAGGCCGTGGTTAATCAGTTTGCCTTCAAGATCGCTGCCCATCAGCAGCATCCCCTTGGCCTTTTGGCCCTCCGCCAGGATCTTACCGCTGGCGGTGTTGATCAGGTTTCCGCTGATCTGAGACATGCCGGAGAACTCGAGCGCTCGGACGCCTTCGCCCCAATGCACGCCACCAGTGGCGCTCAGGATGCCTTGGTTGACGAGGTTACCTTCGATGTTTGCGGGATCCAAAAGCATGGCGGCGGCGCCACCGCCGGTGACCGAGATGCTGCCCTTGTTGATCAGGCTGCCGCTAATATACGGCACTGGCGTCGCGTCATTGGTCAGGCCCAGACCCAGGCCGCCAGCGTTATCGCCGTAGGCATCGATTGTGGCGTTGAGGATAAGGTCGCCGTCGATGTCGATGCTGTTGAGTTCGATCGCATCTTGGTCGCTGTTGCTGCTGGTAAAAGCACCGATGACTTCGACGCTTTCGTTGAAGCTATCCTCGTTTAGCTCGATCCCGAGGTTGGTGAGAGAAAGGCTTATCGCGAGGGCCGGCGTGACTGCGCCGGTCACGGCCAGGGCGAGGAGGGTCTTGCAGAAAGAGACAGACGGCATTGTTCATCCTTGGGTGCGAGATCGTTTTCAATCGCTTCCGTGCGAGGCATCTGTGGAGGGTTGCGTCGGTTGTCAGGCCTAGTGGCGAGACGCCCCGGACAAAGCGCGCGGATAGTAGCCAAAAATATGGCCATTTGATATCTGCCATCCGGAAATTTTCTGTGCTGTCTGGACCCTCGCTTGGAGGCCGGGCAACCGACGGCCCGTTGCCTGCTACCCCCTTGTACCAGTTGCTGACTGCTGAGCCGCTCAGCTCTCCAGCCAGACGTCGCGGACCCAGTGCCACACCGACTCCCAGGATTCATCCTCATTGATCTCGCCGGTGTCGGCCTCCCACAACAATACGGTGCCGTCTTCTTCCACGACGTAGTAGTTGCCCTGGTCTTCACACAGCGGCACATACTCTCGCGGAACCCCGAGGGACCAGGCGGTGGCGGCGACTTCCGGTAGGTAGGTGTGTGACTGCGGGTCGGCGGCGGTCACCGGCTCCAGGCGGCCGTAGACCACGTCGCTGACGGTGAGCAGGAATTCGCGCAGGGCATAGGGCAGGTGGATGAGGATCTGTTCCTGGATATCCACAAGGGTTTCCTCGTCCGGAAGTTCCAACGGCACCGGTACCGGCTCGTTCAATTCGCGCAGCTGATCGATCACTTCTTCCACGACAACAGGTCCTCATGCATGGGGATGGGCTTTATACAGCAGCCGATGCCGCGAGGATAAAGCACAGTCGGTGTCCGTGCTCACCCCTGGTCCGGGCGGCGGGCCAATGCCTTCGCGCGCATAGGCCCGTAACTGCTGTTGGCGGCCGCTGCTAGCATCAAGTGTTCTGCCTGATGGGGCCCCGGCAACTAGAATTCAAGCATGAGCCGGTCGCTCATTTGCAGCCCGCAGCGCGGGCGTGAACCGGAGGTGCATCATGCATATGGCAGCAACAGTCCAGCGCAGCCTGGAGCGAGCGCAGATTAAATTCGATATCGTGCCCCACCCGCATTCGGAGAGCAGCCTGGAATCGGCGCGAGTCGCCAGCGTGCCGGCCGAGCGTCTGGCCAAGCCGGTGATCCTCGACGACCGCAAGGGGCACTACCTGATGGCCGTGCTCCCGGCCAACCGTCACCTGGACATGAGCATGGTCTGCAAGGGCGACGAGCTCTGGCAGCTGAGCAGCGAAGCGGACATCGCCGGCCTGTTCAAGGACTGCGAGCTCGGTGCGGTGCCGGCGGTTGGCGAGCCCTACGGGATGAACATGCGGGTCGATCCGCTGCTGACCCGCCAGCAGGACATCTACTTCGAGGCCGGCGATCACGAGAGCCTGGTGCACATGAGCACCGAGCAGTTTCTCAAGCTGGTGCCCCGTGCCGAAGTCTGCGAGCTGTGCCCGCAGGCCTGAGGCGCCGCGGCCGCCGATCTACTATCGGCGTCGCTCCATCGCCTGTCGGCGCCGTCATGGCACAGGCAAGAAGCAGGCTGGCCGGCGCTGACGCCTGGACATAAAAAACCCCAGGCAGGCCTGGGGTTCGCGCTGTACCGGGAACCGGTCAGTTCTGGCGGATGCCCGCCACCAGCCACGGCTGGTTGTCGCCGACGGCACGCTCCAGACGCCAGCTTTCGCTGAAGGCCTCGCCCTGGTCGAAGCGCGAAGTCTTCGACACGCCGCTGAAGGTCAGGGTGGCCACGGTCTTGTCGCTCATGTCGTCGACGCCGTCCAGCTGCACGTCGAGGTTGTCGATGTAGGTCGACTGGAAGCCGTCGCCCAGCTCGGCGCGCTCGCGCTTGAGGAAGTCCAGCAGCTGCGGGGTGACGAACTCGGCGATCTTGTCCATCTCGTTGGCGTCCCAGTGCTGCTGCAGGCTGAGGAAGTGCTCGCGGCCGGCGCTGACGAAGCTCTGCTCGTTGAACCAGGCCGGGGCGTTGATCACCGGCTTGATCGCGGCGCTGCCGCCGCCGAACACCGGGTTGGCGGCGGCCGGCATTTCCCGCTGGTAGGGCGCGCCACCGGCCATGGCCGGCTGGGCCTGACGGCGGCGGGCGGCGAGGAAGCGGAACAGCAGGAAGGCGATCAGGCCGAAGATCAGCATGTCCATGATCTGCAGGCCTTCGAAGCCGTCACCCATGAACATCGAGGCCAGCAGGCCACCGGCGGCCAGGCCGGCCAGTGGGCCGAGCCAGCGCGAGGCGCCGCTGGCAGCGGCAGGCTGACGACCGGCGGTCGGCGCGGTGGCGGCCGACTGGCCTTGTGGCGCAGCCTGGCGAGTCTGGTGGCTCGGCGCGGAGCCGAACGACTTGCCGCCGCCCAGGCGCTTGGCTTCGGCTTCGAAACTCATGGTAAGGCCCAGGCTCAGGCACATGGCCAGGGCGATGCTGAGGAAACGCTGCATGATCGGTCGTCTCTTGGTGGTTGGAACGCTGCACGGCATCTTGCACGGCCAGGGCGATTAAGGCCAGCCGCAGAGTGTTTCGGACTTTTGCCTATTGTCGGTTCCGCCGCCGCTGGCCATCGCGCTAGGGGCTCGCAGAGAGGCGCCGAATCAGGTTCAGGGCCGCAACAGCATCAGCAAGGGGCCGATGCGCAGCTGCCGGCGCAGGTAGGCGCGCAGCTCGGCCGGCTCCTCGTCGGGGTGGCGAAGCCAGTGCAGCACCGTGCGCAGGTAGGCGCCGCTGAGCAGGCTCTCTTCGGCGACCCGATGCAGGTGAATGGCCTCGCGCTGCGCCGCCTCGCGCCACCACTGCACGGTGCGGCTGACGCGCAGCAGGCCGAGCACCTGCAGGTGGATGTGCCCGGGTTCCAGCTTGTACAGCAGCATCTGCCCGGTCACCTCACGGTGGGCGGCGAGGCAGTCGAGCCAGGCGATCAGCAGTTCTTCCAGGCGCCTGGCCGGGTCCAGGGTGATCAGGTCGGCGGCCGTCGCCCGGGTCAACAAGGCGTGGTCGGCGCGGTCGAACCAGGCCTCGACCAGTTGATCCTTCTCCCGGTAGTGCAGGGCGATGCTGTCCAGGCCGACGCCCAACTGGGCGGCGACGTCGAACAGGTGCAGGCGCTCCCAACCGCAGACATCGGCCAGTTCCAGCGCGGCGTCGAGGATCTTCGGCGCGGTGACGGTGGTTTTCTTCATCGGCTCACCTCGTTTCAGAGTATGGGCCGGGCGCGCAGAGGGGCAGGGCGGAAACGACAAACGGAGCCCGAAGGCTCCGCTTGCATGGTGTGGCAGTCAGGCGCGGGTGCGCTCAACGCCAGTTGTACAGCTCCTTCTCGGACAGCTGGTGCATCTGGGCGACCTGGGCCTGGAAGGCTTTCATCGAGGCCCAGATGCGTCCGTTCAGCTCGCTCTGTGCGGCCAGCTCACCGAGTACTTCCTCGGACTGGAACTGCATGGCCTGCAGCACCTCGTCGGGGAAGCGCTTGAGCAGGGTGCCCTGCTGCTTGAGCTGATCCAGGGCCATGGCGTTGTGGTAGACGTAGTCGTCCAGCATGTCCTGGTTGGCGGCGCGGGTCGCCTCGGTGAGGATCGCCTGCAGGTCGGCCGGCAGGCTGTCGAGGGCCTTCTGGTTGATCAGCAGCTCGAGCACCGCCTGGGGCTCCTGCCAGCCCGGGTAGTAGTAGAACTTGGCCGCCTTGTGCAGGCCGAAGGCCAGGTCGTTGTAGGGGCTGACCCAGTCGGTGGCGTCGATCGCGTTGGTCTGCAGGGCGGTGAATATCTCGCCGCCGGGCAGGTTCACGGTGGTCGCGCCGAGGCGGCTGAGCACCTCGCCGCCGAGACCCGGCATGCGGATCTTCAGGCCCTTGAGGTCATCCAGGGAGTTGATTTCCTTGTTGTACCAGCCGCCCATCTGCATGCCGGTATTGCCCACCGCCAGTGGCTTCACGCCAAAGGGGGCATAGGCCTCGTCCCACAGCTGCTGGCCGCCACCCTTGCTCAGCCAGGCGTTCATCTCCGGGGTGGACAGGCCGAACGGCACGGCAGTGAAGAACTGCGCCGCCGGTACCTTGCCCTTCCAGTAATAGGCGGCGCCATGGCCGAGCTCGGCGGTGCCGCGCGACACCGCATCGAACACCTCCAGCGGCGGCACCAGTTCGCCACCGGCGTAGACCTTGATGGTCAGGCGGCCGTTGCTCATGGTCGCGACCCGCTCGGCCAGGCGCTCGGCGGCGGTGCCCAGGCCAGGGAAGTTCTTCGGCCAGGCGGTGACCATCTTCCATTGATAGGTCTGTGCTTGCTCGGTCGCGGCTTGCTCAGTGGTGGCTTTTTCGTCATTGCAGCCGGCCAGACCGATGGCGGCGAGCAGCGCCGCAGCGGCGCCGAACAGGAAACGGCGGTTCATCGAATATCTCCCCAATTGCGCGGTGGTGTGGTTGTTGGTCTTGTTAAAGCGCTTGCAGCTTGGCGTAGCTGAGCATCAGCCACTTGCTGCCTTCGTTCTCGAAGTTCACCTGGACCCGGGCCTGGGCCCCGGCGCCCTCGAAGTTGAGGATGGTGCCCTCGCCGAACAGCGAGTGCTGCACGCGCTGGCCGAGGCTGAAGGCGGTTTCCGGTACGGCGCTGCCGGCGAACATGCTGGCGCCGCTCATGTTGCGGCTGCTCGCGCCCAGGGGGCGGCTGACGCTGTTGGACAGGCGCACTTCCTGGATCAGTTGTGGCGGGATCTCGCGGACGAAGCGCGACACCTTGTTGTAGGTCTCGCTGCCGTACAGGCGGCGGGTCTCGGCGTAGGTGATCACCAGCTTGTGCATGGCGCGGGTGATGCCGACGTAGGCCAGGCGTCGTTCTTCCTCGAGGCGCCCGGGTTCTTCCAGGCTCATCTTGTGCGGGAACAGGCCCTCTTCCATGCCGACCAGGAACACCTGGGGGAATTCCAGGCCCTTGGCGCTGTGCAGGGTCATCAGCTGGATGCTGTCTTCGTTCTCCGCCGCCTGGGTGTCGCCGGCCTCCAGCGAGGCGTGGCTGAGGAAGGCCTGCAGCGGCGACAGCTCGTCGTCTTCGTCGTTGTCGAAGGCCCGCGCGGCGCTGACCAGTTCCTCGAGGTTCTCGATGCGCGCCTGGGCCTTCTCGCCTTTTTCCGCCTTGTGGTAGGCGATCAGCCCGCTCTGCTCGATGACCGTCTGGGTCATCAGGTGCAGCGGCATGCTCAGGACCTTGGCGGCCAGGTTCTCGATCAGCTCGATAAAGCCGGCCAACGCGCCAGAGGCTCTTCCCGGCAGGGCCTTGGCGGCGACCATCAGGCGGATCGCCTCCCACATCGAGACCTCATGGGCGCGGGCGTATTCGCGGATCGCCTCGACGGTCTTCTCGCCGATGCCGCGCGCCGGCACGTTGATCACCCGTTCGAGCGCCGCGTCGTTGCCGCGGCCGTCGAGCAGGCGCAGGTAGGCCATGGCGTTCTTGATCTCGGCGCGCTCGAAGAAGCGCTGGCCGCCGTAGATGCGGTAGGGGATCTTCTCGCGCAGCAGCGCCTCTTCCAGCACCCGCGACTGGGCGTTGGAGCGGTAGAGGATGGCGATCTCGCTGCGCTTGAGGCCTTCCTTGCGCAGGGCGTCCTCGATGGTCTCGACCACGTAGCGGGCTTCGTCGTGTTCGTTGAACGCCGCGTACAGGCTGATCGGTTCGCCGTCGCCGCCTTCGGTCCACAGCTCCTTGCCCAGGCGCCCCTGGTTGTTGGCGATCAGCGCGTTGGCGGCCTTGAGGATGCCGGCGCTGGAGCGGTAGTTCTGCTCCAGGCGGATCACCTCGGCGTCCTTGAAGTCGTCGGAGAACTGCTGGATGTTCTCGATCCGCGCGCCGCGCCAGCCGTAGATCGACTGGTCGTCGTCGCCCACCACCATCAGGCTGTCACCGCCCTTGGCCAGCAGGCGCAGCCAGGCGTACTGCACGGCGTTGGTGTCCTGGAACTCGTCGACCAGAATGTGGCGGAAACGCCGCTGGTAGTGCTCGAGCAGGCCGGGCTTGTCGCGCCACAGGTCCAGGGCGCGCAGCAGCAGCTCGGAGAAGTCGATGACCCCGGCGCGGGCGCAGGCCGCCTCGTAGGCTTCGTAGATCTTCAGCATGGTGGCGAGGAACAGGTCGCCGCCGGGCTGGATGTTGTTCGGCCTCAGGCCCTCGTCCTTCTGCCCGTTGATGAACCACTGAGCCTGGCGCGCCGGCCAGCGCTGCTCGTCCAGGCCCAGCTCGCGGATCACCCGCTTGACCAGGCGCTGCTGGTCGTCGGAATCGAGGATCTGGAAGTTCTCGGCCAGCCCGGCTTCCTGCCAGTGCGCGCGCAGCAGGCGGTGGGCCAGGCCGTGGAAGGTGCCGACCCACATGCCGGCCGGATTCATCCCGAGCATCTGTTCGATGC
Source organism: Pseudomonas sp. LPB0260 (assembly GCF_013388395.1). Taxonomy (NCBI): domain Bacteria; kingdom Pseudomonadati; phylum Pseudomonadota; class Gammaproteobacteria; order Pseudomonadales; family Pseudomonadaceae; genus Pseudomonas; species Pseudomonas sp. LPB0260. The sequence continues at coordinate 4,596,475 of NZ_CP058247.1, forward strand.
GCGCGCGCATCTCGGCGGCGGCCTTGTTGGTGAAGGTCACCGACAGGATGCTGTGCGGCGAGGCACGCTCGACCTGGATCAGCCAGGCGATGCGGTGCACCAGCACCCGGGTCTTGCCGGAGCCGGCGCCGGCCAGGACCAACTGACGGCCCAGGCCGGCGGCTACGGCCTGGCGTTGGGCATCGTTGAGGGAATTGAGGAGAAGCGAGAGGTCGTCATGCATCGCGGCATTCTAGGGGGCGGGGCCAGGCAGGGCAAACCGCGACGCATGTCGGGCTGGCGTGGACGACCGGCTGGTCACCAGGCCGGGTGCCGTGTCGGGCCTCTGGCCACGACCAAAGTCGCTCTTGCAACCGACGAAATGGCTGCAGCGGACGGTTGGGCCAGGCGTCTGCCTCGGGTATGCTCCGCCGACGCCTAGGCAACCACTACAAGAACATCGCCTATGACCGCCACCACACATGCCGCCGTCACGCAGCCTCCGCTGGACGAGGGCAGCCCCAGCCGTCGCCCGTTCGCCACCGATATCGCCGTGGAGCGCACCCGCCTGCTCTATCACGGTTCGCGGGTGCCGACCCTGTTGATGCTGCTCACCGGCCTGGCCTGTGTCTTCCTGCTGTGGGCGCCGCACAACCGCCTGTTGCTGAGCGTCTGGCTGGTCTGGCTGGTGCTGCTGGCGCTGCTGCGCCTGGTCCAGGTGACCGCCTTCAATGCCGCGCCGGCCGAGGCCCAGGCCCAGTCGCACTGGCGCTGGCGCTTTCTCGTCGGCGCCGGGGTCTCCGGCCTGACCCTGGCCTTCGCCGCCATCGTCCTGGTGCCGCCCGACGAGTTCTTCCAGCAGGCCCTGCTCCTGGGGTTGCTCTCCGCGGCGATCCTCTCCGCCAGTGTCGCCTATGCGGTCAGCCTGCCGGCCTTCCTGACCTTCGTGCTGCCCTGCCTGGTGCCGACCCTGGGCTACCTGCTGCTGAGCGACCACCAGCTGCTGCGCGGCTGGGGCCTGGTCGGTTCGATCCTGGCCCTGGCGTTGCTGGTGGTGGCCTGGCAGGTCAACCGCCTGTTGCAGCGCAGCCTGTTGCAGCGCTTTCAGAACCTGGCGCTGATCGACAATCTCGAGGACGCCATGCGCCAGGCCGAGGGGCTGAATGCCGAGCTGGGGCGGGAGGTCGAGCAGCGCTGGCGCGCCGAGCACGAGCTGCGTGAGGCCCACGGCGCGCTGGAAGTGCGCGTGGCCGAGCGCACCCTGGAGCTGGACGCCGCCACCCAGGCCCTGGGCAAGAGCCAGGCGCGCCTGGCCCTGGCCCTGGAGGCCAGCGAGCTGGGCCTGTGGGACTGGAACCTGGAGAGCGACGAGGTGCACCACTCGCACCTCAAGGAGATCTTCGGCCTGGAGCCGGAAGCCGTGCAGATCATGCTGCGCGACCTCAAGCCGCGGCTGCACCCGGACGACCTGCCGCTGCTGCGCCGCGCCCTGGTCGAGCACTTCAAGGGCCGCAGCGACGGCTACCAGATCGAGTACCGCATCCAGCACGCCAACGGCCATTGGGTGTGGATCGAGGACCGTGGCCGCGCGGTGGAGCGCGACGCCAGGGGCCGGGTCCTGCGCATGCTCGGCACCCGCCGCGACATCAGCGCGCGCAAGCTCCAGGAAGAACAGCAGCGCCTGGCCGCCACGGTGTTCGAGGCGGCCAGCGAAGGCATCGTCATCCTCGATCCGGACTACCGCCTGCTGGCGGTCAACCAGGCGTTCCGCCAGGTCACCGGCTATCGCCAGGACGAGCTGGTCGGCCAGAGCGTGGCGACCCTGATCGGCAGCCGCGAGTCGCGCCGCCAGTACCAGATGATCCGCCTCGAGCTGGAGGCGGTCGGCAGCTGGCAGGGCGAGCTGATCGAGACCCGCAAGAACGGCGAGCTGTATCCGCAGTGGCTGCAGCTCAAGGTGGTGCGCGACGGCAGGGGCCAGGCCAGCCACATCGTCGGCTTCTTCGCCGACCTGTCGGCGCGGCGCGAGACCGAGGAGCGCCTGCGCTACCTGTCGCATTACGACGAGCTTACCGGCCTGGCCAACCGCAGCCTGTTCAAGCAGCGCCTGCACGAGGCCAGCCAGCGCGCGCGGCAGAGCGGCCGCAGCCTGGCCCTGCTGCACATCGACCTGGACCGCTTCAAGCTGCTCAACGACAGCCTCGGTCACGAGCTGGCCGACCAGCTGCTGCGGCAGATGAGTCGCCGCCTGGCCCAGGCCGTGCCCGAGGCGGACACCATCGCGCGGCTGTCCAGCGACGAGTTCGCCGTGCTGCTCGATTCCTACGGCAGCCTGTCGAGCCTGGCGCGCATGGCCAGCCGTCTGCTGGCCAAGCTGCGCCTGCCGCTGCTGGTCGGCGGCGAGGAGCTGGTGGTCAGCGCCTCGGTGGGCATCAGCCTGCTGCCGGACAACGCGCGGGAGATCTCCGCGCTGATCAGCCAGGCCAACATGGCCATGCAGCATGCCAAGCACCTGGGCGGCAACACCTTCCAGTTCTATACCGACAACCTGCAGGCCTGCACCCTGGAGCGCCTGCAGTTGGAGAACCAGCTGCGCAAGGCGATCGAGGAAGGCCAGCTGGAGGTGTTCTATCAACCCAAGCTGTGCCTGGCCGACGACAGCGTGAAGGCCGCCGAGGCGCTGGTGCGCTGGCGCCACCCGAGCCTGGGCCTGGTGCCGCCCGGCGAGTTCATCGGCCTGGCCGAGGAAACCGGCCTGATTGCGCCGATCGGCGAGTTCGTCCTGCGCCAGGCCTGCCAGCAGGCGCGCGAGTGGCAGCGGCAGGGCCTGGCCGACCTGCGCGTGTCGGTCAACCTGTCGGTGCATCAGCTGCGCAAGGGCAACCTGACCAGCCTGGTGCGCCAGGTGCTGGAGGACACCGGCCTGGCCGCGCACAACCTGGAGTTGGAGCTGACCGAGAGCCAGCTGCTGGACAACGTCGAGAGCGTCATCGCCACCTTCCAGCAGTTGCGCGAGCTGGGGGTCAAGCTGGCGATCGACGACTTCGGCACGGGCTACTCCTCGCTCAGCTACCTCAAGCGCTTCCCGGTGGATTACGTGAAGATCGACCAGAGCTTCATCCGCGACCTGGCGATCGGCGGCGAAGACGCGGCGATCACCCGGGCGATCATCGCCATGGCCCACGGCCTGGAGCTCAAGGTGGTCGCCGAAGGGGTGGAGACCCAGGCGCAGATGGACTTCCTCAAGGCCCAGCATTGCGACGAGATCCAGGGCTATTTGATCAGCAAGCCGGTACCCGCCGAGGCGTTCGCGCGCCTGCTGAGCGAGCAGGCGGCGGTCACATTGCAGGCTTGAGCCGCGCCGAGGTCACGGCAGGCAGCCGACAGTCAGTTCCAGGGGGGCATCGGGGTAACGTCCGTTATCCTGCACCGCCGTGCACATCACCGGCGGCAGGGTTGCCAGGTGCGCGGGGTCGGGGCGTGCGTCGACGCGGCCACGAATCGCAAGGTCGAGTCCTTGGGTGGCCCGGGCCGGCAAGATCAGGGGCGTCGGGGTCAGACCGCTGACCTCCACCGCGAAGCTGTTGGGGTTGCGCACCGCGACCACTCGCAGCCTGTCCGAGGCGCCGGCGAACAGTTCTTCCAGCACGGTGCCGGCCCAGAACGGCGTACCGCGGCACTCGTAGGGGTGGGGCGAGGTGCGGGTCAGGTTGGGATCGACCACCACCACGGTGGCGCCGGCATCGAAGCGGCCGAGCGAACCGGGTATTCCGGCGCGCTGGCCGTCGATGTCGATCACCTCGCTGAAGAAGCCGATGCGGGTGGTCTGCTCGACCACGAACTGGCGTTCGCCGCGGTGCTCGTTCCAGATATCGCTGGCCCGCTCCAGAGGCGGAGTCGGCTCGGGGGTCAGTTCGAGGCGCGCGTTCATGTTGGGCAGGCAGCCGGCGTTGCTGGGTGTTGCGCAATCGGTGGTGCGGTTACGCACATTGACGATAGCCGCGCAGGCATTGCACTGGCCGTCCACGCAGGAGGCGCCGCTGGCGCAATCGGATGAGCTGCTGCAGCTCTGCAGGCTGGGGGTGTTGCCGTTGGCGAAGCGACAGAAACCGGGGTCGGCGCGGACCTGCAGGTCCCAGTCGATCAGCACGCTGTCGCCCGGGCAGGCCAGGGTCGGGCGCACGCCGAACGCGCCCGGTGCGCCGCCGAGGCCGGAACGGTCCAGCATGCAGCCGGAAGTGAGCAGGAGCAGGGCGAGGAGCGCGATCAGGGGATATTTGAACATGGCGAAGTCCCTTCGCTAGGTGAGTCCTTCTCTTAGCGATAGCAGCTGCTCGGGATGATGCAAGCCGTGGCGACCGAAGGCGGCCCGGCCGCAGGTTGGGCGCGGTTACAGCTATTGTCCGGACGGGTCGCGGCCCGCTACTGTCGCGTGCTTCGCACCGCGAGACGCACCCATGTCGACATCCGATAGTCGCCCCGCCAACGCCACCCTGCTGTTGCTGGCCTCGCTCTATTGCGCCCAGGGCCTGCCCTCGGGGCTGATCGCCCACTCGCTGCCGGTGCTGCTGCGCCAGCACGGCGTCGATCTGGCGCTGATCGGTCTGCTCAAGCTGCTGGCCCTGCCCTGGTTGCTCAAGGTGCTCTGGGCGCCCTGGGTCGACCGCCTGTCCTCCCCGCGTCTGGGCCATCATCGCGGCTGGATCCTGCCGCTGCAGGGCGGCATCGCCCTGGTCGTCGCCGGGCTCGCCCTGCTGGCGCCGGGCGAGCTGTTCGGCAGCCAGCTGCCGCTGTTGCTGGGCCTGCTGCTGCTGGTCAACCTGGCGGCGGCGACCCAGGACGTCGCCACCGACGGTCTCACCGTGCGCCTGCTGCCGGAGCGCTGGCGCGGCCTGGGCAACAGCCTGCAGGTGGGCGGCTACAAGGTCGGCATGCTGGTCAGCGGCAGCGGCCTGCTGCTGGTCTACGACAGCCTCGGCTGGAGCCTGTCGATGGGCCTGCTGCTGCTGTTGCTGCTGCTCACCCTGGTGCCGATCTGGCGCTTCGCCGAGCGCCAGCAGCTGCCCTTTCGCCCGGCGCTGGCCGAGCCGTCCGGCCCCGGCCTGCTGCTGCGGCACTACCGCGGCCTGCTGGTGCAGCCAGGCATGCTGCTGTGGCTGGCGGTGCTGCTGAGCTTCAAGCTGGGGGACGCCCTCGGTTCGCCGATGATCAAGCCGATGCTGGTGGACCAGGGCTGGAGCACGGCCGAGCTGGGCCGGCTGACCCTGATCAGCAGCCTGGTGGGGATCGCCGGGGCGTTGCTTGGCGGCCTGCTCTACGCGCGCCTCGGCGCGTTGCGGGCGCTGCTGCTGTTCGGTGCCCTGCAGGCCCTGGGCATCGGCGCCATGGCCGCGCTGGCGCAGGCTGGTGGCGATCACGCGCTGGTCTATCTGCTGGCGCTGTTCGAGCAGGCGGCCGACGGCATGTCCACGGTGGCGCTGTTCGCCGCGATGATGCGCCAGTGCCGCGCCGAGCACGAAGGCGCCGACTTCACCCTGCAGGCCTCGGCGCAGCTGCTGCTCGGCGGCCTGGTCGGCGCCACCAGCGGGCTGCTGGCCGCCTGGCTGGGTTATGCCGGACTGTTCTTGTGCGCCGGCGCGCTGGGCCTGCTGGTGCTGGGGCTGCTGCCGCTGTATTTCCGGCGGGCGCAGGCGGCTACGTGCTGATGCCCATGGCCGCCGCCCCGGCGCCCGGGCTCAGTCCGCCCACTGCCGGCCATGCCGCTCCAGCAGGCTCTGCGCTTGCTCCGGGCCGTTGCTGCCGGCCGGGTAGGGGCGCGGGCTCTGGTAGTGCTGGTGCCAGCCCTTGATGATCGGATCGATCCACTCCCAGGCGGCTTCCACCTCGTCGCGGCGCATGAACAGCGTCGAGTCGCCTTCGATCACGTCCAGCAGCAGGCGCTCGTAGGCATCCCAGCGGCGCTGCTTGCTGAATGCCGCGGCCAGGTTGAGGTCCAGCTCCACCGGTTTCAGGCGCATGCCCTTGCCGGGGTGCTTGGCCATCAGCTGCAGGCTGATGCGTTCCTCCGGCTGCAGGCGGATCAGCAGGCGGTTGGCTTCGCCGTCGCCGAACAGGCGGTGCGGCACCGGCTTGAACTGGATGAGGATCTCCGAGGCCTTGCGCGCCATGCGCTTGCCGGTGCGCAGGAAGAACGGCACGCCGGCCCAGCGCCAGTTGTCGATTTCCGCCTGGAGGGCGACGAAGGTCTCGGTATCGCTGTCGTTGTCGACATTTTTCTCGAAGTAGTACGCCGGCACGTCATGCCCGCCGAGGACCCCGGCGCTGTACTGGCCGCGCACGGTCTTGTCCTGCACGTCGAGGCCGCCGATGGGTTTGAGCGCCTCGAGTATCTTCACCTTCTCGTTGCGCACCGCCTCGGCGTCGAAGCGCACCGGCGCCTCCATGGCCACCAGGCAGAGCAACTGCAGCAGGTGGTTCTGCACCATGTCGCGCATGGCCCCGGCATGGTCGTAGTAGGCGCCGCGGTTCTCCACGCCGAGGGTCTCGCAGACGCTGATCTGCACATGGTCGATATGCCCGGCGCGCCACACCGGCTCGAACAGGGCGTTGGCGAAGCGCAGCGCCATCAGGTTCTGCACGGTCTCCTTGCCCAGGTAGTGATCGATGCGGAACACCCGTGACTCGTCGAACACCGCGCCGATGGCGGCGTTGATCGCCTGAGCCGACTCCAGCGAGTGGCCGATCGGTTTCTCCAGCACGATGCGCGCCTTGGGCCCGGCCAGGCCGGCGAGCTGCAGGTGCGCGGCGATGTCCTCGAACAGGTCCGGTGCGGTGGCCAGGTAGTGCACCCGCACGCGCGCCTCGTCACCCCCCAGGTACTTGGCCAGGCGGCCGAAGTCGGCGCTCTGCCCGGCGTCCATGGCGAAGTAGTCGAGGCGCTCGGCGAAGCGCTGCCAGGTGTCGTTGTCGAAATCGGCCCGCGCCACCTGGGCGCGGCAGCGGCGCTCGGCGAGGGCCTGGTAGGCGGCGCGGCTGTGCTGGCTGCGCGCCAGGGCGACGATGCGCACCTCGGCGTGCAGGCGGCCTTCGCGATGCAGGTGGTAGAGGGCGGGCAGCAGCTTGTGCAGGGCGAGGTCGCCGGTGCCGCCAAAGACCAGCATGTCACAGGAAATGCTCAAAGCAGGAACTCCGACTCGGTTTGGCCGTGCGGGGGAGGCGGGCATGTAGTATAACTACAAGCTCACTACAACCCGGCTGTTCCGATCATAACCGAGTCGCCACTTGGATGAGGGGCGGTCGCCGGATACGCCATCCATCAAGCCGAGCCTAATCTTGTGAATTTGTTGCAGCACATCGCCCAGTCCCGCCACCTGTTACGCAAGTCGGAGCTCAAGGTCGCCGACCACGTACTGCTCGATCCGGCTGCGGTGATGCACAGCTCCATGGCCGAGCTGGCGCACAACGTCGGCATCAGCGAGCCGACCATCGTGCGCTTCTGCCGGGCCATCGGCTGCGGCGGCTTCCAGGACCTCAAGCTCAAGCTGGCGCAGAGCCTGGCCGCCGGCGCCAGCTTCGGCCAGTTCGCGATCCACGAGGACGACTCGGTCGCCGACTTCAGCCTGAAGATCTTCGACACCACCCTGCACACCCTGATGGAGGTGCGCGAGCACCTCGACCCCCAGGCCCTGCAGCAGGCCATCGCCGCCTGTGCCCAGGCCCAGCGCGTGGAGTTCTACGGCTTCGGCGCCTCCGGCGCGGTGGCGGCCGATGCCCAGCACAAGTTCTTCCGCCTGCTGCTGAACGCCGCGGCCTATTCCGACCCGCACATGCAGGCGATGAGCGCGGTGACCCTGAAGCCCACCGACGTGGCCATCTGCATCTCCCAGTCCGGCCGCTCCAAGGACCTGCTGATCACCGCCAACCTGGTCCGCGAGACCGGCGCCACCCTGATCACCCTGTGCCCGAGCCAGACCCCGCTGGCCGACCTGGCCTCGGTGGTGCTGGCGATCGACGTGCAGGAGGACACCGAGATCTACACCCCGCTGACCTCGCGCATCGCCCACCTGGTGGTAATCGACGTGCTGGCCATGGGCGTGGCCATGGCCCGCGGGCCGAGCCTGGTCAACCACCTCAAGAGCGTCAAGCGCAGCCTGCGCAGCCTGCGCCTGTCGCCCAAGTCGGTGAAGGTGGTCGAGGAGCACTAGGGCGGCAGCGGCGGCCATGAAGCAACGACTCCTGCAGTAGGGTGCGCCGCGCGCACCTTAAACAATCCAGGGCCTCGGTGCGCGAGGCGCACCCTACCGGCATCGGTCATCGCAGCTTCATCGCGCTGCCGTCATCGCGTCATCAAGCAAAAGCAGGCTGGAACTCCCGCTACTCGGTCTGGGAGTCACAGCATGTCTGGTTATGTGGATCAGGCGCAGTCCTGCGCCAAGCTCGATGCCAAGGCCCGCCGCAAGGCGCTGGACCAGCGCCGCATGGCCTATCGCCGGGCCATCGAGAGCTATGCCGAGCAACGCCGCTTGCAGGCGCTGCTGGCCGACTATCCCGAGCTGATCGCCGCTAGCTACCCGGCGTCGCGTCAGGCCCTGGAGCCGCGAAGCGCTCGGCCAGGGCACTGATCTGGCTGCGCTGGTTGCGCACATAGGCGAAGAAGGCCTGGGCCACCGGCGACAGGTACTTGCCCCGCGGGTGCACCACGCACCAGCTGCGCATCAGCGGCAGCTCGGCGACCGGCAGCTCGCGCAGCACGCCCTGGGCCAGTTCGCGGCGCACCGCGTGGCGTGGCAGCAGGGCCAGGCCGAGGCCGGCGATCACCCCTTCCGCCTGGCCCTCCAGGGAGCCGACCTCCAGGGTGTGGGCGAAGTGCGCGCGCTTCTGGTGGCAGTATTCCTCGCAGGCCTTGCGCGTGCCCGAGCCGGGCTCGCGCACCAGCAGCGGCCAGCCGGTCAGGTCCTGCAAACGCAGTTGCTCGGCGCCGCACAGCGGGTGCTCGGGTGGCGCCACGGCGACGATGGGGTTGTTGAGAAACGGCAGGAACTCCAGGGCCATGTCCGACGGCACCAGCGACATGATCAGCAGGTCGTCGCGGTTGGCGCTCAGGCGCTTGAGCGCCTGGGCGTGATTGACCACCACCAGTTGCAGGCTGACCTCGGGGTAATCCCGGCGAAAAGCGGCGAACAGGTGAGGAACGAAGTACTTCGCGCTGGATTCCACCGCCAGGCTCAACTGCCCCTGCAGGGAGCCCTGCAGGTCGGTCAGCTGCATGTCGAGGCTCTCCAGGCGGCCGAAGATGTCGGCGCTGGCCAGTTGCAGGGCCTCGGCCGCGTCGGTCAGGTGCAGCTTCTTGCCGACGTAGTCGAACAGCGGCTGGCCGAGCAGTTCCTCCAGCTGGCGAATCTGCAGGCTGACCGCCGGCTGGGTCAGTGACATCTCTTCCGCGGCGCGACTGTAGGAGCGCTGTTGGCACACCGAGCGGAACACCTGGAGCTGGCGCAATGTCATGCGCATCAAAGACTTACGCACTTTGTACCTCGTTTTCGAGCGATTCGGGCGGGCTGCCAGGCAGAGTGTATTAGCTATTACTTATAGCTAATCAAATTATTATTAATTTTGGGTAATTGGTTGTTCGGCGTAGGGTGATGACGCGACCGCTAGCTGGATAGCAGTCGCGCGCAGACCGGCTGATGCCGGCGCGCCAGCAACGATCTATCTGAGCCTGGCCGAGGAAAACGCTTGTGATCAAGAAAATCCTGATTGCCAACCGCGGTGAGATTGCCGTCCGCATCGTGCGTGCCTGCGCCGAGATGGGCATCCGCTCGGTGGCCATCTACTCCGACGCCGACCGCATGGCGCTGCACGTCAAGCGCGCGGACGAGGCCCACGGCATCGGCGACGACCCGTTGGCCGGCTACCTGAACCCGCGCAAGCTGGTGAATCTGGCGGTGGAAACCGGTTGCGACGCCTTGCACCCGGGCTACGGCTTCCTCTCGGAAAACGCCGAGCTGGCGGAGATCTGCGCAGAACGCGGGATCAAGTTCATCGGCCCGAGCGCCGAGGTGATCCGCCGCATGGGTGACAAGACCGAGGCCCGGCGCAGCATGATCAAGGCTGGCGTGCCGGTCACCCCCGGCACCGAAGGCAACGTCGCCGACCTGGAAGAGGCGCTGCGCGAAGGCGAGCGCATCGGTTACCCGGTGATGCTCAAGGCCACCTCCGGCGGTGGCGGCCGCGGCATCCGCCGCTGCAACAGCCGCGAGGAGCTGGAGCAGGCCTACCCGCGGGTGATCTCCGAGGCGACCAAGGCCTTCGGCAGCGCCGAGGTGTTCCTCGAGAAGTGCATCGTCAACCCCAAGCACATCGAGGCGCAGATCCTCGCCGACAGCCACGGCAACACCGTGCACCTGTACGAGCGCGACTGCTCGATCCAGCGGCGCAACCAGAAGCTCATCGAGATCGCCCCGAGCCCGCAGCTGACCCCCGAGCAGCGCGCCTATATCGGCGACCTGGCGGTGCGCGCGGCCCAGGCGGTGGGCTACGAGAACGCCGGTACCGTGGAGTTCCTCCTGGCCGAGGGCGAGGTGTACTTCATGGAGATGAACACCCGGGTGCAGGTGGAGCACACCATCACCGAGGAAATCACCGGCCTGGACATCGTCCGCGAGCAGATCCGCATCGCCAGCGGCCTGCCGCTGTCGGTCAAGCAGGAAGACATCATCCACCGTGGCTTCGCCCTGCAGTTCCGCATCAACGCCGAGGACCCGAAGAACAACTTCCTGCCCAGCTTCGGCAAGATCACCCGCTACTACGCCCCCGGCGGCCCCGGTGTGCGCACCGACACTGCGATCTACACCGGCTACACCATTCCGCCCTACTACGACTCGATGTGCCTGAAGCTGATCGTCTGGGCGCTGACCTGGGAAGAGGCGATGGACCGTGGCCTGCGCGCCCTGGATGACATGCGCGTGCAGGGGGTCAAGACCACCGCCGCCTATTACCAGGAAATCCTGCGCAATCCGGAATTCCGCAGCGGCCAGTTCAATACCAGCTTCGTCGAGAGCCATCCGGAACTGACCGAGTACTCGATCAAACGCAACCCGTCGCACCTGGCCATCGCCATCGCCACTGCCATCGCGGCCCACGCTGGCCTGTAAGGGAAGGATCAGAACATGAGCAAGAAGATCACCGTCACCGATACCGTCCTGCGCGACGCCCATCAGTCGCTGCTCGCCACGCGCATGCGCACCGAGGACATGCTGCCGATCTGCGACAAGCTGGACAAGGTCGGTTACTGGTCCCTGGAAGTCTGGGGCGGCGCCACCTTCGACGCCTGCATCCGCTTCCTCAAGGAAGATCCCTGGGAGCGCCTGCGCAAGCTCAAGGCCGCGCTGCCCAACACCCGCCTGCAGATGCTCCTGCGCGGGCAGAACCTGCTCGGCTACCGCCATTACAGCGACGACGTAGTCAAGGCCTTCGTGGCCAAGGCGGCGGTCAACGGCATCGACGTGTTCCGCATCTTCGATGCGATGAACGACGTGCGTAACCTGCGCGTGGCCATCGAGGCGACCAAGGCCGCCGGCAAGCACGCCCAGGGCACCCTGGCCTACACCGTCAGCCCGGTGCACACGGTCGAGGCCTTCGTCAAGCAGGCCAAGGCCATGCAGGCCATGGGCATCGACTCGGTGGCGATCAAGGACATGGCCGGCCTGCTCACCCCCTACGCCGCCTTCGACCTGGTCAAGGCGCTGAAGGAGGAGGTCGACCTGCCGGTGTTCGTGCACAGCCACGACACCGCCGGGCTCGGCGCCATGTGCCAGCTCAAGGCGATCGAGGCCGGCGCCGACCATATCGACACCGCCATCTCCAGCATGGCCTGGGGCACCAGCCACCCGGGCACCGAGTCGATGGTCGCCGCGCTCAAGGGCAGCGAGTACGACACCGGCCTGGACCTGGAGCTGCTGCAGGAGATCGGCCTGTACTTCTACGCGGTGCGCAAGAAGTACCACCAGTTCGAGAGCGAATTCACCGCCGTGGATACCCGCGTGCAGGTCAACCAGGTGCCCGGCGGGATGATGTCCAACCTGGCCAACCAGCTCAAGGAGCAGGGCGCCCTGGACCGCATCAACGAGGTGTTCGAGGAGATCCCGCGGGTGCGCGAGGACCTCGGCTTCCCGCCGCTGGTCACCCCGACCTCGCAGATCGTCGGCACCCAGGCGGTGTTCAACGTGCTCGCCGGCGAGCGCTACAAGACCATCACCAACGAGGTGAAGCTCTACCTGCAGGGTCGCTACGGTCTGGCCCCGGGCAAGATCAACGAGCAGCTGCGCAAGCAGGCGATCGGCAGCGAAGAGGTGATCGACGTGCGCCCGGCCGACCTGCTCAAGCCGGAGATGGTCAAGCTGCGCGGCGAGATCGGCGCCCTGGCCAAGTCCGAGGAAGACGTGCTGACCTACGCCATGTTCCCGGACATCGGCCGCAAGTTCCTCGAGGAGCGCGAAGCCGGCACCCTGACCCCCGAAGCGCTGCTGCCGATTCCCGAGGCGGGTGGCGTGGCGGCGGCGGGCGGCGAAGGGGTGCCGACCGAGTTCATCGTCGACGTGCACGGCGAGAGCTACCGAGTGGATATCACCGGCGTCGGCGTCAAGGGTGACGGCAAGCGCCACTTCTACCTGTCGATCGACGGCATGCCGGAGGAGGTGGTGTTCGAGCCGCTCAACGAGTTCGTCGCCGGTGCCGGCGGCAAGCGCAAGGCCGCCGCGGCGCCGGGCGACGTCAGCACCAGCATGCCGGGCAACATCGTCGAGGTCCTGGTCAAGGAAGGCGATGCGGTCAAGGCCGGCCAGGCGGTGCTGATCACCGAGGCGATGAAGATGGAAACCGAGGTGCAGGCGCCAATCGCCGGCACCGTCAAGGCCGTGCATGTGGCCAAGGGCGACCGGGTCAACCCGGGCGAAGTATTGATCGAGATCGAGTGAAGGCCGCGACATGTATCGTCATCTAGGCTTTCCAACGTCTTGTAACGAGTGAGTCCTCTGGGAGCCGCAAGGCTCCCTTTTTTTGCCCGGTCGATGGGTGTCGGCCGATTCAGGAGCGTGAAATGGGTATCGATCCCGTAGTGTTGTTCTTTGTCTTCGGTCTGGCCGCCGGCCTGCTGAAGAGCGAGCTGAAGCTGCCACCGGCGCTCTACGAGACGCTGTCGATCGTGCTGCTGCTGGCCATCGGCCTGCACGGCGGGGTGGAGCTGGCCGAGCAGGCAAGCGCGCAACTGCTCGGCCAGTCGGCGCTGGTACTGCTGCTGGGCATCGGCTTGCCGCTGCTGGCCTTCGTGATGCTGCGCGGCCTGCGCTTCGACCGCATCAACGCGGCGGCGGTGGCGGCGCACTACGGCTCGGTCAGTGCCGGTACCTTCGCCGTGGTGGTCGCCTACATGGTCTCGCGGGAGATCGCCTTCGAGAGCTACATGCCGCTGTTCGTGGCCATCCTCGAGGTCCCGGCGATCCTGGTCGGCATCATCCTGGCCAAGGGCATCAGCCGCGATACCCACTGGGGCGAGCTGGGTCGGGAGATCTTCCTCGGCAAGAGCATCATGCTGCTGCTCGGCGGCCTGATCATCGGCGCGGTGGCCGGCAAGGAGGCGATCAAGCCACTGGAGCCGCTGTACACCAGCATGTTCAAGCCGGTGCTGGCGTTCTTCCTGCTGGAGATGGGCCTGATCGCCTCTGGCCAGCTGGGCTCACTCAAGCAGTTCGGCCTGCGCCTGGTGAGTTTCGCCCTGCTGATGCCGCTGCTCGGCGCGCTGATCGGCGCCCTGCTGGCACGCTTCATGGGCCTGTCGCTCGGCGGCACGGCCATGCTCGCCACCCTGGCGGCCAGCGCCTCCTACATCGCCGTACCGGCGGCCTTGCGCCTGGCCTTGCCCCAGGCCAATCCCTCGTTATCCTTGACCGCGTCCCTGGGGATCACCTTCCCCTTCAATATCCTGATCGGCATTCCGCTCTATCACGCGCTGGCCGAAAAACTCATCGCCTGGGGGATCTGACATGAATGCATCGACCCGTACCCTGCTCACCGTGATCTGCGAGGCGGCCCTGGAGAAGAAGCTGGTGGCCGACCTGGAACACCTCGGCGCGCCCGGCTGGACCATCGCCGATGCGCGCGGTCGCGGCGCCCACGGCGTGCGCAGCGCCGGCTGGGACACCGAGGGCAACATCCGCGTGGAGATCATCTGCACCCGCGAGCGGGCCGAGCAGCTGGCCGGGCACCTGCAGCAGCGCTACTACGCCGACTACGCGATGATCTGTTACCTGGCCGAGGTCGAAGTGCTGCGCCCGCAGAAGTTCTGATCCGCGGCCACCGCGGGCCGGCGCTGTGATCAGCGCCGGCCCGCGAGCGTCTAGCAGCCATAGCCCGGGCGCCGTCCGGGGATGGCTGCGAACCCGACCATGCAAGCACTGCTGAACGAGATACTCGACGAAGTCCGCCCGTTGATCGGCCAGGGCAAGGTGGCCGATTACATCCCCGCCCTGGCCGATGTCGCGCCGAACCAACTGGGCATCGCCGTGTACGGCAACGACGGCGAGCTGCACCTGGCCGGCGATGCGCGTACGGCCTTCTCGATACAGAGCATTTCCAAGGTGTTCAGCCTGGTCCAGGCCATCGGCCATTCCGGCGAGGCGATCTGGCAGCGTCTCGGCCACGAACCCTCCGGGCAACCGTTCAACTCCCTGGTGCAGCTGGAGTTCGAGCGTGGCCGGCCGCGCAATCCGTTCATCAACGCCGGTGCCCTGGTGATCTGCGACATCAACCAGTCGCGTTTCGCCGCTCCGGCCCTGTCGATGCGCGACTTCGTCCGCCGCCTGGCCGGCAACCCCGAGCTGGTGATCGACAACCGGGTCGCCGAGTCGGAGTACCAGCATCGCGCGCGCAACGCCGCCATGGCCTACCTGATGCAGGCCTTCGGCAACTTCCACAACGACGTCGAGGCGGTGCTGCGCAGCTACTTCAGCCACTGCGCCCTGCGCATGAGCTGCGTCGACCTGGCCCGGGCCTTCAGCTTCCTGGCCAACGACGGCTTCTGTCCGCACAGCGGCGAACAGGTGCTCAGCGCCCGCCAGGCCAAGCAGGTCAACGCCATCATGGCCACCAGCGGGCTGTACGACGAGGCCGGCAACTTCGCCTACCGGGTCGGCCTGCCGGGCAAGAGTGGGGTTGGCGGCGGCATCGTCGCGGTGGTGCCGGGGCGCTTCAGCGTCTGCGTCTGGTCGCCGGAGCTGAACGCCGCCGGCAACTCCCTGGCCGGCATGGCAGCACTGGAGCTGCTCAGCCAGCGCATCGGCTGGTCGGTGTTCTGAGTCCGCCGCCGCCCGGCGACTGAGTCCTAGGGTGGATGTCGCCGTTCACATCCAGCACGGGGTCTGGTGGATCGAGAACGGGCGATCCACCCTACAGCAGCTTGCGGTACTGGACGAAGCCCGAGCGTTCGGCGACGCGCTCGTACAGCAGCATGGCGCGGCTGTTGCTCTCGTGGGTCAGCCAGTAGACCCGCGCACAATCGGCCTGGTGCGCCTGGTCGTAGACATGCTCGATCAGCTGGCGGCCGACGCCGCTGCTGCGCAGGTCCTTGGCGATGAACAGATCCTGCAGGTAGCAGTAGTCGCCGGCGGTCCAGGTCGAGCGGTGGTAGATCCAGTGCACCAGGCCCACGGCCTGGCCGTCGTGCCAGGCCAGGGCTGCGTGCATGGGCTCGCCGGGGTCGAGGAAGCGCTGCCAGGCCTGGTCGCTGGCGGCGCTGGGGATTTCGGTCATGTAGAAGCGTTGATAGCCCTGCCACAGCGGCAGCCAGGCGGCATGGTCGTCGGCGCCGACCGGGCGGATCTCAACGTCGATACGAATGGGCATGGGAGCGGGCTCCTGGGGGGCTGAGCTGTCATCCTGAAACCCTTGGGCCCAGGCTGCAAGCCCGCAGTGGGCCGTGCGCCCCGAACCGGCGGTGCGCCGGCGCAGGGCACAGCGGGCCTCAGTCGGCGTTTTCCCCACACAGGTCGACGGCGAACCACTGCTCCACCTGCGCCTGGTCCAGGCCGGCGCCGAGCAGGGCGAACAGCTTGCCCAGGGCCGCTTCGCGGGTCATCCCACCGGCCGAGACCAGGCCGGCGCTGGCCAGCTGGCTGCCGGCGGCATAGACGCCGAACTCGACATGGCCGTGGGGGCACTGGCTGATCGCCGCCAGCACCACGCCACGCTCGTGGGCCGACCTGAGCGCGGCGAGCAGCGCGGCATCGTCCGACGGTCCGGTGCCACTGCCGTAGCACTCGACCAGCAGCCCGCGCACGTCGCCGGCCAGCAGCGCCTCGACCTGGGCGGCCTGGATGCCCGGGTACAGCGGCAGCACCGCGAGGCTCACCGGCTGGCGCGGCCGGCGGTAGTCGAGCTCGGCGGGAATCACCCCGGCCCGTGCCGCGCTGCGCCGGCGCGGCAGTTCGCTGAAGGCGTCGAACACCGCGCTGCCCAGCTTGCTGACCCGGTTGCCCTGCATCAGCCGGCCGTTGAAATACAGGTGCACGCCGGCGGCGATGCCCTGGTGCAGCGCCTGCATGGCGCCGAACAGGTTGCTCCAGGCGTCGCTGTCCGGGGCGCCGGCCGGCAGCATGGAGCCGGTCAGCACCACCGGCACCGGCAGGCCCAGCAGCAGGAAGCTCAAGGCCGCGGCGCTGTAGGCCAGGGTATCGGTGCCGTGCAGCACCAGCACCGCGTCGCAGCCCTCCTGTTCGACGCCGGCGCGGATCGCCTCGACCATCGCCAGCCAGTTGGCCTGGCTCATGTTGGCGCTATCGATCGGTGGCAGCAGTTCGCGGAATACCCAGTCGGGCAGCTGGCGGGCGGTTTCCAGGGCCTGTTGCGAGCGCAGGCGCGACTCGAAACCGGAGGCCGGCGCCAGACCGGCGGCGGTCTGCTGCATGCCGATGGTGCCGCCGGTGTAGAGCACCAGAATTTTTGTCGTAGGCATTGGCGTCTCCTCAATAAGCAACAGGGGCCATTTCGGCCCCTGTTGTATCACTGCGCTGACCGATCAGCGCTGATGCGCGGCGTGGGCGATCTCGGCATCCGCCGCCGGGGCGGCGCTCGGCGGGTTGGCGGGCCAGGCTGCCGGGTCCAGATCCAGGTCGGCGAACTGCTTGGGATCGAATACCGGCGACTCGACGCCGGCCTTGACCTGGCTGTCGTAGTCGCGCATCAGGCGCAGGCCGACCTTGAACAGCAGCGCCAGGGCCACCAGGTTGGCCACCGCCAGCAGGCCCATGGTCACATCGGCGAAGGCGAACACGGTGCCCAGGTCCTGCACCGAGCCCCAGAGTACCAGGGCCACCACCAGGGCGCGGTAGACCATCACCGGTCCACGCTTGCTGCTGAAGAAGCCCAGGGCGTTCTCACCCAGGTAGTAGTTGTAGATCAGGGTGGTGAAGACGAACAGCAGCAGGGCGACGCTGACGAACACCCGGCCCCACTCGCCCACCACGCTGGCCGCGGCGGTCTGGGTCAGCACCACGCCGGCCATCTCCATGCCCGGCTGGTAGACACCGGAGAGCAGGATGATCAGCGCGGTGCAGCTGCACAGGATGATGGTGTCGATGAACACGCTGAGCGACTGCACGATGCCCTGGGCCACCGGGTGCTTGACCTCGGCCACCGCGGCGACGTTGGGCGCGCTGCCCAGGCCCGCCTCGTTGGAGAACAGGCCGCGCTTGACGCCCATGATGATCGCCGCGCCGATGCCGCCGGCGAAGGCCGGCTCCAGGCCGAAGGCGCTCTTGACGATCAGTGCCAGGGTTTCCGGGACCTGACCGACGTTGCTGCCGATCACGAACAGCGCCAGGGCGAGGTAGGCGAAGGCCATCACCGGCACCAGCACGTCGGCGATCTTGGCGATGCGCTTGATGCCGCCGAAGATGATCAGGCCGATGACGGCGGTCAGGACCAGGCCGCTGATATGGGTCGGCACGCCGAAGGTGTCATGCAGCGAGCTGGCCACGGTGAAGGACTGCACGGCGTTGAAGCCGAAGCCGAAGGTCACCAGCAGCAGGATCGAAACGACGATGCCCAGCCAGCGCTGGCCGAGGCCGTGCTGGATATAGAAGGCCGGGCCGCCACGGTAGCTGCCGTCGGCCTCGCGGCGCTTGTACAGCTGGGCCAGGGCGCACTCGAAGTAGCTGGTGGCCATGCCGACCAGGGCGACTATCCACATCCAGAAGATCGCGCCCGGGCCACCGAGCATGATGGCCACGGAAACCCCGGCGATGTTGCCGGCGCCGACGCGCCCGGCGACGCTGAGCATCAGGGCCTGGAACGAGCTGAGCTGGCCCGGCTGACGCTGGAAGGCTTCGGCGAGGATGCGGAACATGCGGCCGAAGTAGCGGAACTGCACGAAGCGCGACAGCACCGTGAAATACAGGCCAAGGCCGATCAGCATGACGATCAGCAGCTTGCTCCAGAGCAGGTCGTTCAGAAGGTCGAGCATGAGAGTGTCTCTCTTGTAGTTGTGCGGGGAGGCCACGCTGGCGGGTGACGGGGGCATGGTTGGGTAAAGTCCCGCGCCAGGCAATTTCGCGGGTTGCGGCGATCCGATGCGAGTTGATGCTATAGTCGCGCCGCTCGCATCACCCCTCGCAGGTCCCATGTCCGATCACTTCAGTCACAACCTCAAGTTGCTGTGCAGCCACTACCGCTCGATCGCCGAGGTCTGTCGGCAGCTGGCGATCAACCGCGGCCAGTTCAACAAGTACCTGAGCGGCCAGAGCCGGCCGACGCCCTACAACCTCAAGCGCATCTGCGACTTCTTCGGCGTCGAGGACTACGAGCTGGGCCTGCCGGCGGAGCAGTTCGCCGGCCTGATCGGCGCCCGCAGCGGCGGCCAGGAGCGCGCGGCGGCCGGCGATCCGCTGCTGGAGCTGCTGCAGCCGTTGCGCGAGCAGGGCAGCAGCCTGTCGCGCTACTGCGGCTACTACCTGGAGTACGCCAACTGCATGTCGGTGCCGGGGCAGATCCTGGTGTCGCTGGTGCAGCTGCGCGAGGAACGCGGCAGCTACCTGTTCGAGCGCCAGGAGCGCCAGGGCCGCCCCCACGGCCCCGGCCCGGAGGCCGACGACTCGGTGCGCTGCCGCTACCTGGGCGCGGCCTTCTACCTGCAGGACCGGCTGTTTCTGATCGACTATGAGTCGCTGACCGGCAACGAGATGAGCCAGACCATCCTGATTCCCAGCTTCAAGAGCCGCATCACCCGCCTCAACGGCCTGAAGACCGGGGTCTCCAGTGGCGACCGGCGCACCCCGGCCTGCACCCGGGTGGTGTGGGAGTTTCTCGGGGTGGAGGTCAATCGGGTCAACGCCTACCGCCAGGTGATGCTCTATGGCCCGGACGATCCGCGCATCGATGCCGACGTGCGCCAGCGCCTGGCCGCGGCCCACCTGCGCGACGGCCTGTTCGAGATCGAGTGAGCGGGCTCAGGCCTGGCCGCCATCCTCGCGCAACTGCTCCAGGCTGCGTATCTGCCGGCCCCGGGCATCGAAGTTGTCGGGCGCCAGCCAGCGCCGGAAGGCGGCGCGACAGCCTGGCCAGTCGGCGTCGATGATGGCGAACCAGGCGCTGTCGCGGTTGCGCCCCTTGACCACCCTATGCTGGCGGAAGGTGCCTTCGTAGACGAAGCCCAGACGTTCGGCGGCGCGCATGGAGCGGGCATTGCGGGCGTCGCATTTCCATTCCAGGCGGCGGTAGCCGAGCGTGCCCATGGCCAGCTCGGCCAGCAGGAAGACCGCCTCGGTGGAGGCCGGCGAGCGCTGCATGACGCCGCCGAAGGCGATATGGCCGATCTCGATGCAGCCGTCCTTGGGCGCCAGGCGCAGAAAACTCAGCAGGCCGACGGCGCGCTGGCCGGCCAGGTCGATCACGGCGAAGAACAGCGGGTCGGCGCTGGCGGCGTTGGCCGCCAGCCAGGCATCGAAGTCGGCGCGCTCGGTGAAGGGGCCGTAGGGCAGGTAGTCCCACAGCAGCAAATCGGCGCCCGCCCCCTGCAGGGCCTGCCACAGGTCTGCGCCGTGGACCGCCGGATCCAGCGGCTCGAGGCGTACGTAGCGGCCCTGTAGCGGGGCGCGCTGCGGCAGCGGGCGGGGTTGCCAGTCGCTCAGGTCGGGGCGGGTCATGGCGCGGCTCCCTTCACAGGTTCTTGCGGTATTGGACAAAGCCGGAGCGCTCGGCGATGCGCTGGTACAGCCGCATGGCATTGCCGTTGCTCTCCTGGGTCAGCCAGTGCACCCGGCTGGCGCCGGCGTCGCGGGCCTGGGCGTAGACGTGCTCGATCAGCCGCCGGCCGATGCCGTTACCGCGGCTGTCCGCGGCGACATACAGGTCCTGCAGGTAGCAGCTGTTCTCCACCGACCAGTTGGAGCGGTGGAAGATCCATTGCACCAGTCCCACGGCCTGTCCGTCGCGCCAGGCCAGGGCGGCATGGGTCGGCTCGGCGGGGTCGAGAAAGCGCTGCCAGGTGACCGCGCTGGTTTCGGCGGGCAGCGCGGTTCGATAGAAGTCCAGATAGCCCTGCCACAGCGCCAGCCAGGCGGCGTGGTCGGCGGCGCCGATGGGGTGAATCTCGATCGCCATGCTGGTTCCTCGGCTCAGTGGTCGTTGCCCATGCGCGCGGCCAGCGCGCGGTCGCGGTGGGCATCGCTGCCGGTCAGGCCCTGGTGCACGCCCTGGCGGTCGGCCTGGTTGCGGTTCTGGCTGAGCTTCCATTGGCCATCGAGGCGCTGGATCGGCAGGGCGAAGCCGACAATGGCGCGCAGCATGGCGTCGATATAGTCGCGCGGCGCGTCGCTCACCGCCCAGGGTTGGGCCCGGCCCGCCTCGTGGTGCTCGCTGAGGCGGCTGACCAGTTGCAGCAGGCGCTCGGCATCATCGAACACCTCGGCGCGGCCGTGGGCGTGCACGGCGATGTAGTTCCAGGTCGGCACCGCCTTGCCGTGCTCGGCCTTGCTCGGGTACCAGCCTGGGCTGACGTAGGCATCCGGGCCCTGGAAGACCGCCAGGACCTCGCCGCCACCCTCGAGGTCGCGCCACTGTGGGTTGGCCCGGGCAAAATGGCCGTAGAGGGTGCCGAACTCGCCCTCCTCGGGGGCCAGCAGCAGCGGCAGGTGGCTGGCCTGCAGGCCGTTCGCGCCCTGGCTGAGCACCGTGGCCAGGCCGCTGGCGGCCATCTGCTGGTGCAGGGTGGGGAGGTCGTGCTGGCGAAAGATCGCAGGAGTGTGCATGGCGAGTCTCCGAATGGGGTATTGCCATGTTAGGCAAGGTATTGGTCTGTTGTAAGATCCATTAACTGCGACTTTGATGGAGCCAATCCGTGCCATTGCCTGCGCCACTGCCCGTCGACCTCTCCGGTATTCGCCTCGACCCGGCCCTGGGCCTGGCGCGCCAGCTGTACCAGGCCCTGCGCGAGCGGATTCTCGATGGACGCCTGGCCAGCGGCACCCGCCTGCCGGCCAGCCGCGACCTCGCCGCGTTGCTGGGCATCGCCCGCAACACCGTGATCCGCGCCTTCGACCAGTTGTATGCCGAGGGCTATGTGGAAGGGCGCGTCGGCGCCGGCACCTATGTCGCCGAGTTGGCCGCGGTGGTGCGCCCGCCATCGGCGCTCTGCGGCGCAGCGCCGGCCAGCGGGCCCTTGCAGCGCCTGCAGCAGCACCATCTGGGGCAGCCGCTGGAGGGCGCCCCGCGGGCCTTCCGGGTCGGCGTGCCGGCCTTCGACCTGTTTCCCTTCGAGACCTGGGCGCGCCTCAGTGCGCGTTTCTGGCGTAGACCGGACCCTGCGCGCCTGGGCTATGGCGACCCGGCCGGCGACGCGCAGCTGCGCGAGCTGGTCGCCGCCTACCTGCGCCACAGCCGCGGCCTGCACTGCGACCCGGCGCAGATCGTCATCACCTGCGGCGCCCAGCAGGCCATCAGCCTGTGCGCGCAGCTGCTGGTCGAGGCGGGCGACCGGGTGGCCATCGAGAACCCCGGCTACCGTGCCGCCGGCCACGCCTTCGCGGTGGCCGGCGCGCAATTGCAGGGCATCGCGGTGGACGGCGAAGGGCTGGACACGGCGGCCCTGACGCGGGCAGGCCGTTGCCGTCTGGCCTATGTCACGCCCTCGCACCAGTACCCGACCGGGGTCACCCTGTCGCTGGCGCGGCGCCTGGCGCTGCTGGACTGGGCGGAGCGCCAGGACGCCTGGATAGTCGAGGACGACTACGACGGCGAGTACCGCTACAGCGGCACGCCGCTGGCGCCCTTGGCCGCCCTCGATCGCCGCGGCCGGGTGCTCTATGTCGGCACCTTCTGCAAGATCACCTTCCCGGCGCTGCGCCTCGGCTACCTGGTGCTGCCAGCGACGCTGGTCGAACCCTTCGCCCGGCGCCGCGCCCTGGACATGCGTCACTCGGAGATCGGCACCCAGGCGGTGATGGCCGAATTCATCGCCGCCGGCCATTTCCAGCGGCACATCAGGCGCATGCGCAGTACCGCGCGCAGTCGCCGCGACGCCCTGCTGGCCGGCTGGCCGCGGCAGGTGCCCGGCTGCGCGCCGTTGCCCGTGGTGGAAGCGGGCCTGCACCTGTGCGTGCGGGTCGACAGCCTGGCGCGCGAGCGCGAGCTGGTCGCCGCCGCCGGGGAGGTGGGGGTGGAGGTCAACGGTCTCAGCGACTACTGGCTGGTGAACAGCGAAGTGCCGGAGGACCGGCGCGCCGGACTGGTGCTGGGGTTCGCCGCGGTGCCCGAGGCGCGGATCGCCGAGGCTTTGCAGGCGCTGCGCAGGGCCTGGAAGTTGTAGCGGCGCGTGCCGCCTAGAACGCGGTGCAGCAGCGCCTGGACGCCGTTGACCTGCACGGTGACGGGTAGGAAAGCGAGGGGCCCGGGATGGGCAGGGAAAGGCGGGGGAGGATGGCTCGGCGGAGGCGAGACCGGGACCGTCAGGCGAACGCCTGCCACGGCGGGCAGGCGTCCGTTTTCAACGCGGTATCAGTTGCCGGCGGGCTGCGCCTTGGCCATCACGCTGGCCGGTGCAGCTGGCGCGACAGGCGCCGCGTCGAGCTGGTCGACGACTTCATGGCGACCGTTGTTCAGACGCAGGCTGCAGACCTTGGTGTCCAGGGCTGCGCCGAAGTCCTCGCGGGCCCAACGGACCAGGGACACGGACATGATGATCATCACCGGAAGCATCGGCAGGGCCACGACCAGGGTCGAGGTCTGCACGGCCTTGAGGCCACCGACAGCCAGCAGGCCGACGCCGAACAGGGCCAGCATGACCGCCCAGAGGATGCGGTTGGCGCGCGCCGGTTCTTCGTAGCCCGTCAGCTCGCGGGTGCTGGTGGAGGCCAGGGTGTAGGCCGACGAGTCGACGGTGGTGGCCAGGAACACGAAGCACAGCACGGTGAAGGCCGGGATGATCAGGCCGGAGAACGGCAGCGACTTGATCACCGCGACCACCATGGCCGGCATGCCCTGGTTGTTGAGGATGCTCAGCACGTCCACGGTACCGCTGGTCTGCAGGTGCACGGCGTAGCCACCCCAGATGGCGAAGAACGCCCAGCAACCGACGCTGCCCCAGACCACGCCATTGAGCACCAGGTCCTTGATGGTACGGCCGCGGGAGATGCGCGCCACGAACAGGCCCATCATCGGTGCGTAGGCGACCCACCAGGCCCAGTAGAACACGGTCCAGCCTTCCGGGAAGCCGCCTTTCTCGACCGGGTCGGTCCACAGCGAGATGTGGAAGAAGTTGTCCAGGTACAGGCCCATGCTGTTGGTCCACATGCCGATCAGGTACAGCGTCGGGCCGGCGACCAGGACGAATACCAGCATCAGGATGGCCAACACACCGTTGATGTTGGACAGGGTCTGGATGCCTTTATTCAGGCCGTTCCAAACGCTCCAGGCGATCATCACGGTCCACAGGGCGAGGACGCCGAGTTGCAGCAGGAACGAGTCCTCGAGGCCGAACATTTCCTGGAACAGGGCGGACACCAGTGGAACCGACAGGCCCAGGGAGGTGCCGACGGCGCCGATGATGGAGAACATCACGATGACGTCGATCAGCTTGCCCAGGGGGCCATCGACCAGGCCACCGAACACGCCGCGGCAGGCTTCGGACAGGCGCAGCACGTTGCCCTTGCGCACGTACAGGTAGTAGGCCATCGGCACGGCCGGCAGCAGGTAGATGGCCCAGGGGATCAGGCCCCAGTGGAACATCGGGTACATTGCGGCCCACTCGGTGGCGGCGCTGGTGCCCTTGGTCAGGTGCAGGGGTGGGCCGTCGAGCAGGTAGATCGGCTCGGCGAACGACCAGCTGCAGATGGAGATGCCGATGCCGGCGCAGAACAGCATGGTGATCCAGGCACCGTTGGCAAACTCGGGCTTGTCTTCCGGCGCGCCGAGCTTGATGCGGCCGAGCGGGCCGAAGGCCAGCCAGCCCATGAAGGCGAACGCGGCGACACCACCGGCCAGGAACAGCCAGCTGAAGGTGCCGGTGATCCAGGCGAACAGATTGTTGACGACTTTCGATCCGGCTTCCGGAAAGAGCATGAGGGGGATACTGGTACAGAGCACGGCGACCACGGCGGGCCAGAAGATCGTCTGCTCGATACCTTTGCCAGCAAGGTTGTTGTTATTCATCCACTCGTTACCTCGCGGACAGGCCAGGCGTGCCTGTCCGTGCTTGTTTATTATTTTCTACGGCCTTTGCGCAGCAGCTTGAGCCGGGGGCATGGCGAGCTTCGGTCGTCAGGCAACGGTGGCGAAGTGCGCGCTGCTGTGCTCGGTTCGCTGCAGCAAAGGATCGTTCGTCTGCTCTGCGCTCCTGCGCAAGTGGGGCTCCCGTGCAGCGGTTAACCAATGGTTAACATATACTGTGAGTTAACATTAGCCTATAGCCTTGCCCCAGCACAACCCCACGGGGCGCGTGTTCGTCGGATATTTGCGGGTTTTCAAGGGGAGGGACGGGCAGCCGATCAGGCCCGGTGACACCAGGAGCGGGGCGCAGGGTATGCATGGGCTGAAGGCCGGTCAGCTCGGCTGACGGGCAGCGACCGAGGCGCGGGTTCGAGCGGCCAGCGGCAAGGCCGGGCGAGCGGATGCGCTCCTGGCCCCTGTGTCGCCTGCATGGCCGGGCCGCCGCGCCCTTGTGCGGGATTTGCTACGAAGCGGCCTGGGTCGCCGCGCCAAGGGCCGCCAGCTGTGCGCGGCAGTGCGCCAGTTCGGCCTCTTGCCGTTCGCGTTGCGCCCGTTGCTCGGTGACGTCCTCGAGGAAGGTGATCAGGTGCTCGGCCTCGCCGCTGCGCGGATTGCGCTGCAGCGAGGTGCGCGCGCGAATCCAGATGAAGTGGCCGGCGCGGTGGCGCATGCGCTTCTCGATCTCGTACATGTCCACTTCGCCGGCCTTGAGACGCTTCAGCAGGTCCAGGTTGTGGCTCAGCTCGTCCTCATGGCTGAGCAGCTGGAAGCGTTGGCCGCAGAGCTCCTCGCTGCTGTAGCCGAGCAGGCTGCACAGGCGCTGGTTGACCTTCAGCCAGGTGCCGTCGAGGTCGATATAGGCCATGGCGCCGCAGGCCTGTTCGAAGATGGTGCGAAAGCGCTCCTCGCTGTCGCGCAGGGCCTCTTCGGCGATCTTGCGCTCGGTGCTGTCGGTACTCACCCCGGTCATGCGCAGCACCCGCCCCTGGCTGTCGCGGATCGGCGTGGCGCGCGAGGAGATCCAGCGCACCTCGCCGCTGCCGGTGACGATGCGAAAGTCCAGCTCGTAGGGTTCGCCGGTGGCGATGGCCTGGTCGATCGCCGCCCTGAGGGGCTCGGCATCCTCGGGCACCACGTGGGGCCAGAAGTCGTCGTTGCGGTTCACCGGCCAGCCGTAGATCTTCTCCACGTTGTGCGAGTAGGTGACCTCGTCGCTGAGCAGGTTCCACTCCCAGATCACCACGTTGGCGTTCTGCAGCGCCAGGCGCATGCGCGACTCGCTTTCCATGATCTCGGCGGCGTACTGGCGGCGCACGTCGGTCATCGGCAGCTCGACGGCTTCGGCGCTGTCGGCCTCCAGCTGGCCCTGCTCGCCGTAGCGCAGCCAGATCCAGTTGACCTCGAGGAACTCGGCCAGGCTGCGCAGGCGATCCTCGTCGATCGCCCCGCCGCGGGTCCACTTGTGCACCGCGGTGCGGGAAATGCCCAGGGCATTGGCCACGGCCTGCAGGCTCAGTTTCTTGAGCTCGAGCAGTTCCTTGAGGCGAAAGGCAAAGCTGTCAGGTTCCATCGCACGACCTTCTCGGGGGCGCCATGCTTGCGCGGCGCAGGGTCAGGAAAGCACCCGGACTGGCTGCTGCGGCAGGCCGGGGCGACTGTGGTCGGCGATTATACACAGTGGCCCCGAGCCCCTGGCGGCGTTACAGGTCCAGCACCAGGCGCGGCGTGCGGGCCCGGGAGACGCAGACCATCAGGGTCTTCTGCAGGGCCTTCTCGTCGTCGCTGAGGTACTGGTCGCGGTGATCGACCTGGCCTTCGAGAATGGCGGTCTCGCAGGTGCCGCACACGCCTTCGCGGCACAGGCACTCGATCTCGGCGGCGTTGGATTTCTCGATGGCCTGGAGAATGCTCACGCCTTCCTCGACGCGGATTTCCGTGCCGGAACGCGCCAGCACCAGGGTGAAGGCGGCGCCTTCGGCCGGGGCCACGGCGAACTGCTCCCAATGCACGCGCGTATCGGCGATGCCCTGGGCCTTGGCCGTGTTGATCACCGCATCGATCAGCGGCTTGGGCCCGCAGACATAGAGGTGGGCGTCGGCCTCCAGGCCGGCGATCAGCGCGGCGAGGTCGAGGCCCTGCTGCAGGCTGTCGATATAGAAACGGGTGCGCTCGCCATGGGGACCATCGCGCAGTTCGTCGGCGAAGGCGCCATGCTCGGGCGCACGGAAGGCGTAGTGCAGTTCGTACTCGGCGCCCTGCTCCTGCAGTTCATAGAGCTGCGAGAGGAACGGGGTGATGCCGATGCCGCCGGCGATCAGCACGTGACGGCCGGCCGCCGGGTCGATGGCGAACAGGTTGTTCGGTGCGGCGATGGTCAGCTGGCTGCCCACCTCGACCTTGTCGTGCATGAACGCCGAGCCGCCCTTGGACTGCTCCTCGCGGCGCACGCCGATCTGGTAGGACGCGGTGTCGCGCGGCGAACTCATCAGCGAGTAGGCGTTGCTGTACAGCTTATCGCCATCGTGCATCTGCACGATGATGTGGCTGCCGCCTGTGAAGGCGGGCAGCGCGCTGCCATCCAGGGCACACAGGGTGAAGCGCTTGATCAGCGGAGTCACCTGCTCCACGGCGGTCACCCGCACGTCGATCATCTGATACTTGTTGGACATGGTTTCCTCCACTGCGCGCTCAGCCGCGCATTACACCGCTAGACACAGGTATTTGATTTCCAGGTAGTCGTCGATGCCGTACCTGGAGCCCTCGCGACCGAGGCCGGACTGCTTGAGGCCACCGAATGGCGCCACCTCGTTGGAGATCAGCCCGGTGTTGACGCCGACCATGCCGTACTCCAGCTGCTCGGCGATGCGCCAGACGCGGGCGATGTCGCGGCTGTAGAAGTAGGCGGCCAGGCCGTAGGGCGTGTCGTTGGCCATGCGCACCACTTCCTCGTCGCTGGAAAAGCGCACGATCGGCGCCACCGGCCCGAAGATTTCCTCGTCGAGGATCTGCATGCCCGGCTGGACGTCGGCCAGCACGGTGGGGGCGAAGAACTGCTCGCCGAGCTCGAGGTCGTGACCGCCGGTGACCAGGCGGGCGCCCTTGCCCAGGGCGTCGTCGATCAGGCTGCGCACCTTGGCCACAGCCTTGGTGCTGATCAGCGGGCCGACCTGGGTGCCCGGCTCGAAGCCGTTGCCCACCTGCAGGTCGCGGACCCGGGCGGCGAAGGCCTGGGCGAAGGCGTCGTGCACCTTGTCGTGGACGAAGATGCGGTTGGCGCAGACGCAGGTCTGCCCGGCGTTGCGGTACTTGGAGACCATGGCGCCTTCGACGGCGGCGTCGATGTCGGCGTCGTCGAAGACGATGAACGGCGCGTTGCCGCCCAGCTCCAGGGAGACCTTCTTCACCGTGCTGGCGCACTGGCTCATCAGCAGGCGGCCGACCGGGGTCGAACCGGTGAAGCTGAACTTGCGCACCTGCGGGTGCTCGGTGAGCTGCTTGCCGATGGCCACGGCGTCGCCGGTGACGATGTTGATCACCCCGGCCGGCAGCCCGGCGCGCTCGGCCAGTTCTGCCAGGGCCAGGGCGGAGAACGGCGTTTCGTTGGCCGGCTTGACCACGATGGTGCAGCCGGCGGCCAGGGCCGGGGCGACCTTGCGGGTGATCATCGCCGCCGGGAAGTTCCACGGGGTGATGGCGGCGCACACGCCGATGCCCTGCTTGATCACCAGCAGGCGCTTGTCGGCGCTGGGCGATGGAATGATGTCGCCATAGGCGCGCTTGCCTTCCTCGGCGAACCACTCGATGAAGGAGGCGGCGTAGCGGATCTCACCGAGGGCTTCGTTGAGCGGCTTTCCCTGTTCCCAGGTCATCAGCGCGGCAAGGTCCTGCTCATGCTCCTGGACCAGGTCGAACCAGCGGCGCAGCAGGCGTGCACGCTCCTTGGCCGGCAGCGCGCGCCAGGCCGGCAGGGCGGCGTCGGCCGCCTCGATGGCGCGCAGGGTCTCGTCGCCGGCCATCTGCGGTACATGGCCGATCAGTTCGCCGGTGGCCGGGTCGGTGACTTCGACGCGTGCGGCGCTGTCGGCGTCGCACCAGCTGCCGTTGATGTAGCACTGCTGGCGGAACAGTTGGGGGTCTTTGAGTTTCACGTAGGGCATTCCCATTCAGGTGCGAAGGCCGGGCAGGCTTGCCCGGCCGCGGGCAGTCAGGCGTGCTGGGCTTTGGCCAGCAGGCTGTGGAAGTGGGAGATGCCGTGCTCGCTGATGCCGCTGCGCTGCTTGTCCACCATGATCCGGCCCTGGCCGCGGTAGCCGCGGGACTTCAGGCCCTTCTGCACGCTGGTGACCAGGTTCAGGTCTTCCGGGCGGAACACGTTGCGGTACCACTCGATCAGGTTCTTCTGCTCCTCGGTCAGGTCCTTGTTGAGGAAGTAGATGTCGTAGTGCTGCACGGTCTCGTCGGCGCTGACCGGGAACTCGTAGATCACGGTCATGAACTGGGCGCTCGGCGGTACGTTGAACATGGTGCACGGCCATGCCCAGAAACCGTTGAAGCTGGCGCCGCCGGCGCTCTCGTCGAACTGGAAGGACTTCTCCGAGGACTTGGCCTCGCCGTACTGCAGGCTCCAGTTCGGGAACAGCTTGTGCCAGTAGGTCTCGATCTTCACCGAGTCGGAGAACCCCGGGTGGGCCGGACCGCAGTGGTAGCACTCCTGGTAGTTGTCGACGATGGACTTCCAGTTGGCCGGGGTGTTGGAGACGAAGCGGGCGGCCAGGTGCAGGTCGTCGATCACCGCGCAGGCTTCGCGCATCTTGGCGCCCATGCCCGGCAGCTGGTCTTCGACGGTGCCGGCGTTGGGGTCCATGTTGATGTAGATGAAGCCGGCGTATTCCTCGACCTTCAGCGGCACCAGGCTGGAGTTTTCCTTGTCGAAGTTGACCACGTTGTCGCAGTTGCGCGCGTGGGCCAGCTCGCCGTCGAGCTTGAAGGCCCAGGCGTGGTAGGGGCAGGTGATGACGTTCTTGGCCTTGCCTTCGCCGCTCAGCAGCTGGTGGCCGCGGTGCGGGCAGACGTTGTAGAAGGCGCGCAGGACCATGTCGCGGCCGCGCACGATGATGATGCTCTCGCCGATGATCTCGCGGGTGATGTAGGCGTTGGCTTCGCGCACTTCGCTGCCATGGCCGACGCAGATCCAGCTCTTGGCGAAGATGCGTTCCTTCTCGTCCTCGAATACGGCGGGCGAGGTGTAGTAGTAGGCCGGGATGGTGTAGGCCTCTTCCGGATTGGCGCAGAAGTCGACCGGCAGTTTTTCGAAAGTATCCTTCGCCCGGAGGTGGCTCGGCGGGATGATGTAAGCCTGCTCTTGGTTGTTACCGAGGTCGGCTGGCAGCTGTTCGAAATCACTCATCACTAGGCCCTACGTTGGAATGCATATTTATTGTGGGGGTGATTTGGTTAACTAACAGTTAACGATCACTGAGGGTTAACAGTATGCGTAAAGTCCGACCGCTGTGCAAGAGCTCCAGGCACGCCTGGGCAGGCCCGTGCCGGGACTTTTTGATGAACGGTCGGGGACTGGCGGCCGGGGACGCGAGTGGCGCGCCGTCAATAAAAGGAAGGGGCGCATCCATGGATGCGCCCCTGGTGTGACCGCGCCGCCCTGTGGGCCGGTGCGCCGGTGGCTCAGAGCGCGGCGGCGATGGCCTGGCCGACCTCCTGGGTCGAGGCGTTGCCGCCCAGGTCGCGGGTCTTCGGCCCGCTGGCGATGACCTGCTCGATGGCCTGCAGGATGCCGTCGTGGGCGGCGCGGTAGCGCTCGTCGCCATTGCCGAGGAAGTCGAGCATCAGCGCCCCGGACCAGATCATGGCGATCGGGTTGGCGATGTTCTGGCCGAAGATGTCCGGCGCCGAACCGTGCACCGGCTCGAACAGCGAGGGGAAGCGGCGCTCGGGGTCGAGGTTGGACGAGGGCGCGATGCCGATGGTGCCGGCACAGGCCGGGCCCAGGTCGGAGAGGATGTCGCCGAACAGGTTGGAGGCCACCACCACGTCGAAACGGTCGGGCTGCAGGACGAAGCGCGCGCAGAGGATGTCGATGTGCTGCTTGTCCCACTTCACCTCGGGGTAGCGCTCGGCCATGGCCGCCACCCGCTCGTCCCAGTAGGGCATGCTCACCGCCATGCCGTTGGACTTGGTGGCGGCGGTCAGCAACTGGCGCGGGCGCTGCCGGGCGACCTCGAAGGCGTACTTGAGGATGCGGTCGACGCCGCGGCGGGTGAACACCGATTCCTGCAGGACGAACTCGTGCTCGGTGCCCTCGAACATGCGCCCGCCCAGGGAGGAATACTCGCCCTCGGTGTTCTCGCGGATCACCAGGAAATCGATCTCCCCCGGCTCGCGGCCGGCCAGCGGGCAGGGCACGCCGGGGAACAGGCGCACCGGGCGCAGGTTGACGTACTGGTCGAAGTCGCGGCGGAACTTGAGCAGCGAGCCCCACAGGGAGATGTGGTCGGGCACCTTGTCCGGCCAGCCGATGGCGCCGAAGTAGATCGCATCGAAGCCCTTGAGACGCTCGAACCAGTCGTCCGGCATCATCTGCCCGTGTTCCAGGTAGTAGTCGCAGCTGACCCAGTCGATCAGCTCGATCTGCAGGTTCAGGTCCCACTTCCGTGCCGCCGCCTGCAGCACCCGCAGGCCTTCGGGGAGGACTTCCTGGCCGATACCGTCGCCGGGAATCGCGGCGATTCTGAATGCTTTGCTCATGTGTGCGTTGCTCCTGTCGCTGATTGCCGATGGCGGTGGATGCTATACAGGCGCAGTCGATAGATAATCAGTACAAATGTGCATTCATAGGACACGAATCGTGAATAATCTGCCGAATCTCGCCGACCTGCGCCTGTTCATGCAGGTGGTGCGGCGCTGCAACTTCGCCGCGGTGGCCGTTGAGCAGGGGCATTCGGCGGCCTTCGTCAGCAAGCGCATCCGCCTGCTCGAGGAGCAGCTCGGCGCCCGTCTGCTGCACCGCACCACCCGCCGGGTGGCGCTGACCGAGGAGGGCGAGCGGGCCTACCAGTGGGCGCAGAAGATTCTCGATGCGGTCGAGCGCATGACCGATGACGTCTCCTCCCTGCGCGAGGAGCCGCGCGGCGAGTTGCGCATCGTCAGCAGCTTCGGCCTGGGTCGGCGTCACGTGGCGCCGGCGCTGTCGGCGCTGGCCGCGCGCTACCCGCAGCTGGACATCCACTTCGAGGTGTTCGACCGCGCGGTGGACCTGATTGCCGAAGGCTATGACCTGGACATCCGCGTCGGCGACAGCATCGAACCGCACCTGATCGCCAGGCGCCTGGCGGCCAACAGCCGGATTCTCTGCGCCGCGCCGGCCTACCTGGCCGAGCACGGCCAGCCGCGCAGCCTGCACGAGCTGGCCCAGCACGATTGCCTGGTGATCAAGGAGCGCGAGCACCCGCTGGGGCTATGGCGCCTGCAGGGGCCGGAGGGGGTGGAGCAGGTCAAGGTGACCGGGCCGCTGTCGGCCAACCACGGCGAGATCGCCCACCAGTGGGGCATCGACGGCAGGGGCATTCTGTTGCGTTCGTACTGGGACCTGTACGACAGCCTGGAGCAGGGCAGGCTGGTGCAGATACTGCCGGCCTACAGCCAGCCGGCGAATATCTGGGCGGTGTACGCCGCGCCCCTGGCCCGTTCGGCCAAGGTGCGGGTCACCGTGGAGCACCTGCGCGACTACTTCGCCGAGCGCTTGGGCCTGGTCGAGCCAGGCGCCAGGGACGGCTAGCCGGCTCAGGCCTTCAGTGGCACCAGGCGCGGGGCGATCATGTTCTCCGGGCGGAGGATGTCGTCCAGCTCGGCGTCGTCCAGCAGTTTCTCCTCGCGCACCAGTTCCAGCACGCCGCGGCCGCTGTCCAGCGCCTGCTTGGCGATGCGCGTGGCGTTCTCGTAGCCGATGTAGGGGTTGAGGGCGGTGATCAGGCCGATGGAGTTCTCCATCAGTTCGCGGCAGCGCGCCTCGTTGGCGGTGATGCCGTCGATGCACAGCTCGCGCAGCATATCCATGGCGCGGGTCAGCAGGCGGATCGAGTCGAAGATCTTGTAGGCGATCAGCGGCTCCATGACGTTGAGCTGCAATTGGCCGCCCTCGGCCGCCATGGTCAGCGCCAGGTCGTTGCCGATCACCTCGAAGGCCACCTGGTTGACCGCCTCGGGGATCACCGGGTTGACCTTGCCCGGCATGATCGAGCTGCCCGGCTGGCGCGCCGGCAGGTTGATCTCGTTGATCCCGGTGCGCGGGCCGCTGGACAGCAGGCGCAGGTCGTTGCAGATCTTCGACAGCTTGACCGCGGTGCGCTTGAGCATGCCGGAGAACAGCACGAAGGCGCCCATGTCGCTGGTGGCCTCAATCAGGTCGGCGGCCGGGGTCAGCGGGTGGCCGCTGATCACGGCCAGGCGCTGCACCGCCAGGGCCTGATAGGCCGGGTCGGCGTTGATCCCGGTGCCGATCGCGGTGCCGCCCAGGTTGACCTCGGTGAGCAGGGTCGGGGCGAGCAGCTTGAGGTGCTGCAGGTCTTCGCCGAGGGTGGTGGCGTAGGCGCGGAACTCCTGGCCCAGGGTCATGGGCACGGCGTCCTGCAGCTGGGTGCGGCCCATCTTCAGCACATGGCCGAACGCCAGGCCCTTGGCCGCCAGGGACTGGATCAGCTTGTCCAGGGCGGTGAGCAGGCTGTCGTGGCCGAGCAGCAGGCCCAGGCGGATGGCCGTCGGATACGCATCGTTGGTCGACTGCGCCATGTTCACGTCGTTGTTCGGGTGCAGGTACTGGTACTGGCCCTTCTCGTGCCCCATGGCCTCCAGCGCAATATTCGCAATGACTTCATTGGCGTTCATATTGGTCGAGGTGCCGGCGCCGCCCTGGATCATGTCGACCACGAACTGCTCGTGGAACTCGCCCTGGATGATGCGCGCGCAGGCGGTGCTGATCGCCGTGTGCTTGGCCGCCGAGAGATGACCCAGGGCGCGGTTGGCGTCCGCCGAGGCCTGCTTGACCATGGCCAGGCCGACCACCAGCTTCGGGTAATGCGCCAACGGCACCCCGGACAGGCGGAAGTTGTGCACCGCCCGCAGGGTCTGGATGCCGTAATAGGCGTCGGCCGGGACTTCGAGGGTACCGAGCAGGTCTTTTTCGATGCGGAAGGATGCAGCAGCGGACATGATGGCGGGCGTCTCTTGGATAGGCGGCGCAGGCCGCGATGCCTTTAAGAGTAGGGTTGCGGGGCGTTCTCGGCCAATGCTGTTAAACGCTGGGGTATGCACATTCGGCATAATGTCGGCGTGACGCCGAAGTGTCGGCGGGCGTAGGGTGGATGACGCTTTACCCATCCACCGGAGCAGGGGATGGCCGATGCGGTGGATGAAAAGCGCCTCATCCACCCTACGCATGGCGCGCAATAGCAAGGGATATCCCATGAACCTGGAAACCAAATGGCTGGAGGACTTCATCGCCCTGGCCGCCACCCGCAGCTTTTCCCAGGCGGCCGAGAAGCGTCACGTCACCCAGCCGGCGTTCAGCCGGCGGATCAAGGCGTTGGAGCAGATGCTCGGCCTGGTCCTGGTCAACCGCGCCTGCACCCCGGTGGAGCTGACCGAGGCCGGCCAGCTGTTCCTGGTCACCGCGCGCAGCCTGGTCGAGCAGCTCGGCGAGGTGGTGCGGCATCTGCACAACCTCGAGGGCCAGCAGGGCGAGGTGCTGCAGATCGCCGCGGCGCACTCGCTGACCCTGGGCTTCTTCCCCGAGTGGATCGCCCGCCTGCGCCGCGAGGGCCTGCCGCTCAACACCCGGCTGGTGGCGACCAACGTCGGCGAGGCGGTGCACGCCCTGCGCGAGGGCGCCTGCGACCTGATCCTCGCCTACTACGACCCGGATGCGGCGCTGCAGATGGACCCGGAGATCTTCCCCTCGCTGCACCTGGGGCGCACCGAAATGCTCCCGGTGTGCGCGGTGGACGAGGGCGGGCGGCCGCTGTTCGACCTGGCCAGCGGCCAGAGCGTGCCCCTGCTGGCCTACACGGCCGGGGCCTTCCTCGGCCGCTCGGTCAACCTGCTGCTGCGCCAGCGCGCGCTGCGCTCGACCACGGTGTACGAGACGGCCATGGCCGACAGCCTCAAGAGCATGGCCCTGCAAGGCATGGGCGTGGCCTGGGTGCCGCGCCTGTCGGTGACCATGGAACTGGCCCGCGGCGAGCTGGCGGTATGCGGCGACGAGCAGTGGCAGGCGCCGCTGGAAATCCGCCTGTACCGCTGCGCCCTGGTGCGCAAGGCCGCGGTGCGCCTGCTGTGGCGCAAGCTGGAAAGCGGTGAAGTGGGGCGTTGAGCCGCTCGCCGGGGCGGCTCAGGCGAATACGCTCACGGTCTGGCGACTGCTCAGGGCCATCCGCCCGTGCTGGTCCCACAGCCAGGCGTCGATATGGCTGTAGCCGTTGGCCGAGTGGCGGATCTCGGCCTGGTACTGCCACCAGTCGCCGGCCGTGCAGTCCTCGGGTACCTGCACGAAGTCGACGGTCCAGGTCAGCGAGCTGCCGGCGGCCGGCCCTTTCAGCAGGGTGAACACCGCCGGCGGCCAGGCATCCAGCAGGGCCAGCAGCTCGGCAACGCCAGCGCCGCGTGGCGCCGCTTCGCGCAGTTTGATCCAGCCGCCCAGGCGCGGCTCTTTGCCACCCATGAACGGCATTGTTCCGACCCCATAGCGGTAATCGAAGTGCTGGGTGAAGTCGGGCGTCAGGCCGGCGATGAAGGGAAACTGGGTCGCGGCCTCGGGGCCTTGATGGTCGGAGCCGGGGCGGCGTCCAGCCGAACCGCGGAGGCGCGGTCGCCGCCGAAGCTGGCGAGCATGACCACGCAGGCCTGATCGTTCTGATAGGCCGTCGCCTGGACCTGGGTCGCCGCCTTGCCGGCACGCAGCACCTTGACCCGCACCTCCATCGGCCCCGGCGCCACCGGGGCGACAAAGGAAACCAACAGCGAACGCACCGGCCGGTCCGCGGCCACTTGCGGCTTGAGCTTCTCGAACAGGCAGGCGGCCAGCAGCCCGCCGAAGGTGGCGCGGCCCTGGCCCCATTGCTGGGGAATCTCCAGGTGCGGCGAAGCGGCATCGGCAGCGCCGAGCAGGATGTTATGCAGGGTCATGGTCAGTCCTTTGAAGAGGGTCGGGTTGTGATTGGCGGCCGTCGTCAGGCGTGGCAGGCCAGGTGGTTGTCGAGAAAGGCGATGACCCGCCGTGCGTACGCCTCCGGCTGCGCCTCGTAGGCGTGGGTGTGCTTGGCCCCCGGCACCTGCCAGAACTCGGTGTGGGTGCTGGAGGCGAGCGCGGCATGCAACTGCTTGCCGTCCTCGACCGGGGTGTAGATGTCGTCCTCGCCGTAGATCAGCAGCAGCTTGGGCTGACCCACCAGCCTGGCGGCCGCATGCAGGGGGCGCAGACGGCGCTCACCGGCCGGATACAGCAACTTCGAGAGCTGGATGCCGAGTTTGGGAATCGGGTAGCGGCTCCAGAAATGCAATAGGGTGGGGAAGGAGGACTCGAGCACCGCGGCGCTGAATGGATGGTCCCGTTCAGCCAGCGCACAGACGCTCATGGCCGCGCCCATGGAGGCGCCGGCGACCGCCACCGGCAGGTCCGGGTAACGGGCTTGCAGGACCTGGCCGGCGGCCAGCACGTCCAGGGGGAAGTCCATGGTGGTGGAGCTGCTTTCACCGAAGCCATTGAGGTCGAAAAGCATGACGTGGTAACCGGCGGCGCGGAGCAATTCGGCGTGGCCGTATTTCAGCCAGAAGCCCTTGGCCGCCGTTCCCATGGGATGGCACATCAGCACCGCGCCCTTGGCCGTTGCCGTACGGGCCTGGGCCAGCAGCGCCGCCAGGCTGGCACCCGAACGGCTGTCGATGGTCAGGCGCTGCCACTGCGCCTGGTCGACGTCTTCCGGCCAGCGCCAGGGTTTCATGAAGCGGCCGAAGAAGGGTTTCTTGAAGATTCGATAGGCTGTATTTTTCATCGCCGCGCCTCTGTCGCTTGAGGGGTTGGGACAGCTCGAGCCGCAGCACGCTGCGTCTCTGGAGTGGCGCCATGCTAGGCACCCGCTGCGCTGCCCACCATGGGCAGAAATGACTAATTGCATGCGAGATTTTCCCGCGTAGCCCAGGGAGGGATGGCGATGAAGGTGACCGTTCTGATGGCCGACCGTTGTTCGGCCACCAGCGTCTCGGCGGCCCTGGAGTTTCTCGAGTGCGCCAATGTGCTGCATGGCCTGGCGGCCGGTGCCGGGGCGGAGCCGGGGCGCCAGCCGTTCGCGGTGCAAAGCGCGTCCATCGACGGGGCGCCAGTCACCTGCACGGGAGGGCTGCGGTTGACGCCGAGCAGGGCCCTGGCCGAAGTCGAGCAGACCGACCTGATCATCGTCCCCGGCTTTATGTTCAACATCCTCTCGGTGTTGCCCGGCATGGCGCCGGTGAGCGCCTGGCTGCAGCACCATCATCGCCAGGGTGCCTATATCGCCAGCATGTGCACCGGCTCATTCGTCACGGCCCAGGCGGGCTTGCTGGACGGCAGGCGCGCCACCACCCACTGGATCTTCAGCGAGCAGTTCGCCCGGCACTTTCCCAAGGTGCAACTGCAGGCCGAACGCAGCGTGACCGACGATGGCTTGATGCTCTGTTCCGCCGGTTCTACGACCGGTAGCGATCTGCTGTTGCACATCATTCGCCGCTTCGCCTCGCCCCAGCTGGCGGCCGAATGCTCGAAGAAGATGCTGGTCGACAGCGCCGAGCGCCTGCAGACCCCCTACATGAGCCCCCATTTCGACAAGACGCACCAGGATGTCGAGATACTGAAGATCCAGATCTGGCTGGAAAAGCGCCTGGGGCAGCCCATCGTCCTGGAGCAGCTGGCCGACCAGTTCGCCCTGAGCCTGCGCAACATGATCCGCCGGTTCAAGGAGGCGACGGGGCAGACACCCGGACAGTACCTGCAGAACCTGCGCATCGAGCGGGCCAAGCATTTGCTGGAAGCGGGGGCGGAGAATTTCGATCGGATAACCCAGCAAGTGGGCTATGAGGACGCCAGCTCCTTTCGCCGGCTTTTCAAAGAGCGGGTGGGCATTTCGCCCGGAGCCTATCGCCGGCGCTTCAACAGCCACTACCGCAGCGGGCAGGGCTAGCTGGGCCGCCGGCGAGCCGGGCAGGCGGCCTTTGGCAGCCTCAGGTCCCCGACTTGATCCGCGTCCAGGCACGGGTGCGCAGGCGCTCGGCCTTCTGCGGCAGCGGCTTGAGCACGAACAGGGTCTTCTGCGCCTGCGCATTCGGGGTCAGATCAGGGTTGTCGCGAATCTCCGCGCTGACCAGCGGCATGGCGTCCTTGTTCGGGTTGGGGTAGCCGAGGAAGGTGCTGATCGGCGCCACCACCTGCGGGTCGAGCAGGTTGTTGAGGAACTCGTGGGCCTCCTCGACGTTGCGCGCGCTGGCGGGGATGGCGAAGGAGTCGAACCACAGCGGCGCGCCTTCCTTGGGCAGGCGCCAGTCGACCACCACGCCATTGCCGGCTTCCTTGGCGCGGTTGGCGAACTGGTAGAAGCTGCCCGAGTAGCCGACCGCCACGCAGATGTTGCCGTTGGCGATGTCGTTCATGTACTTGGCCGAGTGGAAGTAGCGCACGTGCGGGCGGATCTTCAGCAGCAGGTCGGTGGCCTTGTCGTAGTCCTCGCGCCTGGTGCTGGAGGGATCGAGGCCCAGGTAGTGCAGGGCGATGGGCAGGATCTCGCCCGGCGAGTCGAGCATGGTCACCCCGCACTGGGCCAGCTTGGCGATGTTCTCCTCCTTGAAGATCAGCTCCCAGCTGTTCACCGGGGCGTCCGCGCCGAGGGCGGCCTTGACCTTCTCCGGGTTGAAGCCGAGCAGCACGGTGCCGTACATGTAGGGCACCGCGTGCTCGTTGCCCGGGTCGTTGGCGGCCATCAGCTGCAGCAGCGCCGGATCCAGGTGCTGCCAGTTGGGCAGCTTGCTCTTGTCCAGCTTCTGGAATACCCCGGCGCGGATCTCGGTGTCGAGGAAGGTGTTGGTCGGCACCACCAGGTCGTAGCCGGAGTTGCCGGTAAGCAGCTTGGCCTCCAGGGCCTCGTTGGTGTCGAACACGTCCCAGGTCAGCTGGATGCCGGATTTCTCCTGAAACGCCTTGGGCACCGAGGGCAGCATGTAGTCGGCCCAGTTGTACACGCGCAGCTCGCGCGGTTTGTCGGCGCCTTGCGCCTGGCCGAGGCCGCCGAGCAGGGCGCCGGCGCAGAGGGTGGCGCTCAGGGTGCGGGTGAGTCTGTTCATCGCGGTCACTCCATTTTTCTTGTGATTCAATCACCGCGCCCGGGAGCGCGGGATTGTCGTAGGGTGGATGACGTTTTATCCATCCACCTGGGGAGATCCGGTGGACGAAAAGAGCGTCGTCCACCCTACGAAGCTACGAGCCTGGGCGTCGAGCAGGGCTCAGGCGCCCTCGAAACCTTCCAGTACGTTCACGGCGTTGATGCCAATGGCTTCCACCGCGTAGCCGCCTTCCATGACGAACAGGGTCGGCAGGCCGAGGGCCTCGATGCGTTCGCCCATGCGCAGGTAGTCCGGACTGTCGAGCTTGAACTGGGAAATCGGGTCGTCCTTGAAGGTGTCCACCCCCAGCGACACCACCAGCACCTCGGCGCCCGATTCGGCGATGCGCTGGCAGGCCTGTTCCAGCGCCGCGCTCCAGGTCACCCAGTCGCTGCCGGCGGGCAGCGGGTAGTTGAAGTTGCAGCCCTCGCCGGCCCCCTCGCCGTACTCGTCGGCATGGCCGAGGAAGAACGGAAACTCGGCCGCCGGGTCGCCGTGGATCGAGGCCACCACCACGTCGCTGCGCTGGTAGAAGATCGACTGGGTGCCGTTGCCGTGGTGGTAGTCGACGTCGAGGATCGCCACCTTGGCGCGGCCCTGGTCGAGGAAGGCCTGGGCGGCGATGGCGGCGTTGTTCAGGTAGCAGTAGCCGCCCATCACCTCGGCGGCGGCATGGTGACCCGGCGGCCGGCACAGGGCGAACACGCTGTGGGCGCCGGCGGCGATCTCCGCCTGGGCGCTGAGGGCCACCTGGGCGGCGCTGTAGGCGGCTTGCCAGGTGCCGGCGGTGATCGGCGCGCCGGCGTCGAAGCTGTAGTAGCCGAGCTGGCCGTGCAGGCTGCTGGGCAGCTGCTGGCGCAGGGTGCGTGCCGGCCAGGTGTAGGGCAGCAGGTCGCCCTTGCCGCCCTGAGCCTGCCAGCGCGCCCAGGCGCCTTCGAGGAAGTCCAGGTAGGCCGGCGAGTGGATGCGCGCCAGTGGCGCGCGGCCGAAGTCCTTGGGCGCGCGCACCTCGCCGAGGTCGCGTTCCCTAACCCGCGCGAGGATATGGTCGGCGCGCTGCGGCTTCTCGAAACAGGGCAGCAACTGGCCGTCGATCAGCTCGCAGCTGCCGTGGTGCAGGTGATGGTCGTCGCTGTAGTAGGTCAGCATGGGTGAACGGCTCCCGGTCTCGCCTGTGTTGTTGTAGGAGTCATTGTTCGCCGCGTGGGCCGGCAGGAGAACGCTGGCAACGGCCAATAGGGGATCGATGTGGCCAAAAGTGTTGGCCGGCGCTTGCCTTGGCTCGTAGGGTGCGCCGTGCGCACCAGGGCCGGGTCGCAAACGGCTGGGTGCTTACCGCACCCTAGGGGCAGGTCGATATCGCTGGGCCAGGCTGATCAGGCGCGAAAGCGACTGGGTGCGACCCCGCTCCAGCGCTGGAAGGCATGGCGGAAACTGGCGCTCTCACTGAAGCCCAGGGCCTCGGCGATGCGGCAGATCGGCCAGTCCTCCTGGGCCAGCAGGGCCTTGGCCCGCTCGAAGCGCAGCTCGTCGAGCAGCTCCTGGTAGTGGGTGCCGAGTTCCCGCAGGCGCCGGCGCAGGGTGCGCGGCGAGCAGTGCATCTGCTGCGCCAGTTGCTCGAGTCCCGGCGGCGCGGCCAGCTGGCTGGTCAACTCCTCGCGCACCCGCTGCAGCCAGGCCTGGCGGGTGGTGAACTCGGCGTTCTGCTTGCGGCAGCGCGCCAGCATGTCCTGGTGGGTGACCGGGTCGGCCAGCGGCAGGCGCCGCTGCAGCCACTCGGCCGGGAAGGCGAAAGCGTTGCGCGTGGCGTCGAACTGCAGCGGGCAAGGGAAGCTGGCGCTATAGCGCTCGACATAGGTCGGCCGGCCGTGGCGGAACTGCGCCGCGACCAGCGGCAGCGGCTGGCCGAGCAGCTCGTCGCAGATCAGCTTGAGCGAGGCCTGGCACATCTCCACGTTGAACTGTTCCAGCGCCGGTGCGTGGCGGTACCCGGCGGCGCTGACCCAGGCCAGCTCGCCCTCGACGTTCAGATCCAGCCTGAAATAGGTGCCGAGCAGGGCCGGGTACTGCAGCATCAGCCGCCAGGCGTCCCCCAGGGTGGCACTGGACAGGGCGGCGTAGCCGAGCAGACCGTAGGACGACACATGCAGGCGGCGGCCCAGCTCCAGGCCGAGATCGCTGCGCAGGGCCAGGGCATTGGCGCATACCTGCAACTCCTGGGTGCGGGTGATGCGCAGATCGTCGCCGTCCAGGTCGCCGGCCTGGATGCCGCTGCCGGCCAACAGGGCCTCGGCCGCGTCGGGCCGCTCGGCGAACAGCTCGAGGATCAGCGACACCACGTGCAGGGTGGTCAGGTGGGCGTGCAGCATGGGGGGATTCCGTGCGCTTCGGATGACTGAAAAACAGCAAGAAGCATACCGCGAGCCAAGGTTGATCGGCTTCGTCCGTAACTTATGGGTAAACCGTTGGCAGTTCGTGGGCCAACAGCGCGTCACCCAGCCTACTGAGGCCCAGGCAAAACTTGATACTCCGGTTGTTGCCCAGCACGGTTACAGGCAACGAACAGTGGAAGGAGGCGCAGCCTCTGCCAGCGGAGTTATTCAGCTTCTTGTTTGGTGATTCGACGTCCTAGGCGTCGATATCGCTCCACACCGCGAACTCGTTGCCGCTGGGCTCGATGAAATGGAAACGCCGGCCGCCGGGGAAGGCGAAGATGGCCTTGCTGATCCGTCCGCCGGCCCGCTCGATTTTGGCCTGGGTTTCTTCCAGGGCGGCGCTGTAGAACACCAGCAGGGCGCTGCCCTGGTCCTGCTCCGCGCACAAGTTCGCTTTGAAGAACCCGCCATTCAGGCCCTGGTCGGCAAACGCCGTGTACTCCGGGCCGTAATCGGTGAAGGCCCAGGCGAACGCCGCCTCGAAGAAGGCCTTGGTCGCGGCCAGGTCCTTGGCCGGAAATTCGACGTAGTTGAGCTTTTCGTGCTGGTTCATCGTGCTGTTCTCTCTGGTGTCCGCGGGGCAGGCCTATAGGTTCAGCATAATTGAGCTTGTCTGCCTTTTCGCTTCGCCCAAGAACCTGGTGGGCAAACAACGCGTTGCCCACCCTACGCCCCCGGCGCCTCCACCCACCACCGCAGCGGCCTGAGGGTGGAAAACGGCGAAGCCTTTCCACCGTGAGTGGCAGGCTACTCGTTGCGCCGCGTCCTCATAGCGGAAAGGCCACACAGCCCGCGCCCGGCGTCTGGCGACGGACGGTCATGCAGGGGGGGCGCTATTTGTGTCGTTACGCTATACTGCGCCGCCTTCAAATCCGCCGGCTCGCGGGTTTGACCCAAACATGACAAGCCACGCCCCTGTGCGTGGCTTGTTGGTTTTTGACGCGCCGACAGGCGCCAGATGAAGAGGCACGACGATGAGCGCACTGGTTGGCGTGATCATGGGCTCCAAGTCCGACTGGTCCACCCTTAGCCACACCGCCGAGATGCTGGACAAGCTGGGCATTCCCCATGAGGTCAAGGTGGTGTCCGCCCACCGCACCCCGGACCTGCTGTTCCAGTACGCCG
This sequence comes from Pseudomonas sp. LPB0260, assembly GCF_013388395.1. Taxonomy (NCBI): domain Bacteria; kingdom Pseudomonadati; phylum Pseudomonadota; class Gammaproteobacteria; order Pseudomonadales; family Pseudomonadaceae; genus Pseudomonas; species Pseudomonas sp. LPB0260. The sequence continues at coordinate 4,639,176 of NZ_CP058247.1, forward strand.
AAGAGGCCGAAGGTCGTGGCATCCAGGTGATCATCGCCGGTGCCGGCGGCGCCGCCCACCTGCCGGGCATGTGCGCGGCCAAGACCCACCTGCCGGTGCTCGGCGTGCCGGTGCAGTCGTCGATGCTCTCGGGCGTCGATTCGCTGCTGTCGATCGTGCAGATGCCGGCCGGCATCCCGGTCGCCACCCTGGCCATCGGCAAGGCCGGTGCGGTCAACGCGGCGCTGCTGGCGGCGAGCATCCTCGGCCACCAGCACCCGGAGTTCCACGCGGCGCTGAAGAAGTTCCGCCAGGAACAGACCGAGACCGTGCTGGACAACCCGGACCCGCGTCAGGCCTGAGTGGCTGCGGCACGGCGCCTCCGCGCGCCGTGCCTGGCTCGGCATGCCCGGGGGCTGGGTGTAGAATCCGCGTGCTGGGCGGCGCGCGACGCACACCTGCTTGCTCTCGCCACCCATTGAAAGGGGCTTTCTAGATGAAAATCGGTGTAATCGGTGGCGGTCAGCTGGGCCGCATGCTGGCCCTGGCGGGCACTCCGCTGGGCATGAACTTCGCTTTCCTCGACCCGGCGCCGGACGCCTGTGCCCAGGCCCTGGGCGAGCACATCCGCGCCGACTACGGCGACCAGGACCACCTGCGCCAGCTGGCCGACGAGGTCGACCTGGTGACTTTCGAGTTCGAGAGCGTGCCGGCCGAGACCGTGGCCTTCCTCTCGCAGTTCGTGCCGGTCTACCCCTGCGCCGAATCGCTGCGCATCGCCCGCGACCGCTGGTTCGAAAAGTCGATGTTCAAGGATCTGGGCATTCCCACCCCGGAATTCGCCAACGTGCTGAGCCAGGCCGACCTGGACGCCGCGGCCCTGAGCATCGGCCTGCCGGCGGTGCTCAAGACCCGCACCCTGGGCTATGACGGCAAGGGCCAGAAGGTCCTGCGCAAGCCCGAAGACGTGGTCGATGCCTTCGCCGAACTGGGCAGCGTGCCGTGCATCCTCGAAGGCTTCGTGCCGTTCAGTGGCGAAGTGTCGCTGGTCGCCGTGCGTGGCCGCGATGGCGAGACGCGCTTCTACCCGCTGGTGCACAACACCCACGACAACGGCATCCTCAGCCTGTCGATCGCCAGCACGGACCACCCGCTGCAGGCCCTGGCCGAGGACTACGTCGGCCGCGTGCTGAGCAAGCTCGACTACGTCGGCGTGCTGGCCTTCGAGTTCTTCGAGGTCGACGGCGGCCTCAAGGCCAACGAGATCGCCCCGCGGGTGCACAACTCCGGGCACTGGACCATCGAGGGCTCGGAGTGCAGCCAGTTCGAGAACCACCTGCGCGCCGTTGCCGGCCTGCCGCTGGGCTCGACCGCCAAGCTCGGCGAGAGCGCCATGCTCAACTTCATCGGCGAAGTGCCGGCGGTGGACAAGGTGATCGCCATCGACGACTGCCACCTGCACCACTACGGCAAGGCCTTCAAGATCGGCCGCAAGGTCGGTCACGCCACCCTGCGCTGCGCCGACCGGGCGACCCTGGATGCGCGCATCGGCGAAGTCCAGGCGCTGATCGCCGGGGCCTGATGCGGCCTGCCCCGGCGCCGTCCAGCGACGGCGCCGGGGCGCTCATGCGGAACCTCTGGGGCGCCTGCCCGTCTGATGGCCTAGCGCCACGGTCATCTGGACCGTGGCTTTCCATCTGTCCGGAGGGCACGCCATGGGCATCATCGGTATCATCTTCATCGGCCTGATCGTTGGCCTGATCGCACGTTTCCTCAAGCCCGGCAACGACGGCATGGGCTGGATCATGACCATCCTGCTGGGCATCGGCGGCTCCATCGCCGCGACCTACGGAGGCCAGGCCCTGGGCATCTACGAGGTTGGCCAGACGGCGGGCTTTATCGGCGCGGTGGTCGGCGCCGTGGTCCTGCTGATCATCTATGGCGCGATCAAAAAGGGCTGAGCCAGGCCCCTGACGGCATCTGCGAGTATTCCCTATGCGTTATCTGCTGCTGATTCTGCTTGTACTGAGCCGCCTGGCGCTGGCCGAGCCGGCCGAAACCGACTGGCTGGAGCTGATGCCGGAGGAGGACCGCCAGGCCCTCGAGGCGATGCCGGAGATCAGCCACGACGGCGCGGAGCAGGACAGCGCCTTCTATGCTCCCGGCGGCCTCAAGCAGCAGGACAACAGCCTGCCGGCGGTGATGTACTCGACCAGCACGGTGGCGGCGCTGGACGGCAAGTCGATCCGCCTGGGTGGCTACCCGGTACCCCTGGAAAGCGACGCCGAGGGCCGCAGCACCCTGTTCTTCCTGGTGCCCTATCCCGGCGCCTGCATCCACGTGCCGCCGCCGCCGCCCAATCAGCTGGTGCTGGTGCGCTACCCCCAGGGCATCGAGCTGCAAGACATCTACGCGCCGCTGTGGGTCAGCGGCACCCTCAAGGTCGAGCCGGTGAGTAACGAACTGGCCGATGCGGCCTACGCCCTGGATGCCGGCTCGGTGCGCCTGGTGGAGGAGGCGGACCTCTAAGGGGCGGCGCTCCACGCACGTAGGGTGCGCCGCGCGCACCAAATGCCTGGTTGCCGGTGGAGCGCATGGCGCACCCTACGGGATGCCCGGTCGTCAGACCCGCAGGGTGCGCTGCGCGCACCAGATGCCTGGTTGCCGGTGGTGCGCCTGGCGCAGCCTACGGAATGCCCGGTCGTCAGGCTCGCAGGGTGTGCTGCGCGCACCAAGCACCTGGTTGCCGGTGGTGCGCATGGCGCACCCTACCGGGTCCGAGCGTCGGGCCTGGCGCGCCGCAAGACCCTCCCTTTGCCTATGCTTGAAGCCAGGTGTCCCTTTCGTGCCGGCTGCCTGGCTTCCTGAGCACGGATCGGCCTGCGCCTGCCCGGACTCGGGGAGCGAGCCATGACACAAGGTCTGGCGATTCTGCTGTTCGCGGTCTTCGCCCTGCTCAGCGGCGCCCTGCTGCGCTTCTTCCTGCACGGCAGCAAGGTGCCCTATTCGGTGGCCCTGCTGCTGCTCGGCCTGCTCCTGGGCGCGCTGGCCCAGCAGGCCTGGCTGCCGGCGTGGGCGGCGGAGTTCGGTCAGAGCATCGAGCAGGTGGCCGGTATCGAGCCGCAACTGATCCTGTTCCTGTTCCTGCCGGCGCTGATCTTCGAATCGGCCTTCGCCATGGAAGTGCACCTGTTCCGCCGCATGCTGGTGCAGATCGCCCTGCTGGCGGTGCCCGGCCTGCTGATCGCGACCCTGCTCACCGCGCTGCTGGTGCGCCTGGCCCTGCCCCTGGACTGGAGCTGGCCGGTGGCGCTGATGTTCGGCGCCCTGGTCAGCGCCACCGACCCGGTGGCCGTGGTGTCGCTGCTCAAGGAGCAAAGCTCGCGCAAGCGCCTGGAGACCCTGATCGAGGGCGAATCCCTGCTCAACGACGGCACCGCCATCGTCTTCTTCGTGCTGTTCTACAGCATGCTGGTGGGCGGCGCGGTCGATACGGGGATCGGCTCGGTCAGCCTGGAGTTCCTGCGGGTGGTCTGCGTAGGCGCCCTGGTCGGCCTGCTGGTGGCGGCCGCGGTGGTGTTCTGGGTCGGCAAGGTGTTCAACGATGCGGTGCTGGAAACCGTGGTGACCATCGCCGCGGCCTACCTCGGCTTCATCGTCGCCGAGCATGGCTTCCATTCCTCGGGGGTGGTGGCGGTGGTGACCACCGCGGTGCTGCTGGCCGGCGTCGGCCGCACGCGCTTCAGCCCGGAGGTGATGCACTACCTGCGGCATTTCTGGGAAATGCTCGCCTATATCTTCAACACCCTGATCTTCCTGCTGGTTGGCATCATCATCGCCCGCTTGGTGGCGCCGCCGTCGCTGGGCATGTGGCTGAGCCTGCTGCTGCTCTATCTCGGGGTGAACCTGATCCGCGGCACCACCATCGCGCTGCTCTCGCCGCTGCTGGCGCGCCTGGGCATCGGCCTGACCCGCGACAAGGCCATCGTCCTCACCTGGGGCGGCCTGCGCGGCGCGGTGGCCCTGGCCCTGGCGCTGTCGGTGGCGCAGCAGAGCCAGATCGACGCCGAGATCCGTGAACAGGTGCTGTTCCTCACCGCCGGCCTGGTGGTGCTGACCATCGTGATCAACGGCGGCACCATCAGCGCCCTGCTGCGCTACCTCGGCCTGGCCCAGCTGCCGGCGGCCAAGCGCGCCACGGTACTCAAGGCCGAGGGGCTGATTCACAGCGAGGTGGCCGACCTGCTCAGCTTCCTGCGCCGGGACGAGCTGCTCGCCGACGCCGACTGGGCGAGCATCGAGCGCAGCCTGCAGGGGCTGCGCCTGAGCCCGCAATTCCAGGCCAGCGATCCGGGGCCGGAGGAGGACCTGGAGATCTTCTACAAGCGCCAGCTATTGGAGAGCGAGCGGCAGAACTACTGGAACCAGTTCGGCCTGGGGCTGCTCGACCATGGCGCCGCGGGGCGGCTGGTCGAGGCGGTGGAGGCGGCGCTCGACGGCACGCCCGACCTGGGGCCGCGGCGCAAGCTGCAGACGCTCTGGTCCGATCCGCCCTGGCTCGAGCGCCTGGCCCGCTGGGGCTGGCTGCATCGCACGCGCTTTCGTCACCTGGCCGCGGTCTACGGCACCCTGCGCGGCTACCTGCAGGCCCAGCAGGCGTTGCTGAGCCTGGCCGCCGACCTGGCCCCGGACCCCGCCATGGCGGCGGCCGCGCAGCGGCAGATCGCCGCCAACCTGGAGCAGGCCCGGCACTGCCTGGAGCAACTGCGGCGTGAGCATGGCGCCGCGGTCGGCCAGCTGGAGACCTATACGGCGCTGCGCCTGCTGCTCAACCGCCAGCGCGAGGCGGTGCAGCACCTGGCGGACGAGGGCGTGCTGGAGCCGGCGGAGAGTCGCAAGCTGATCGAACGGGTGGAGCAGCAGATGTTCGAGCTGGCCCGTGGTCGCGCCGACGCGCTGGATCGAAAAGACTAGGGCGCTGGCCGCTGCGCAGTGGGCTGTGCGCTGGCGGGGCTTGGTGTCGGTGAGGGTGCGTTCGGGGGCTGTTCGGGCGAGGCAGGTGGCCCAGGTGAAGGCGGCGCGCGCCATCACCCGGGCCCGTCCAGTGGAAGGGGCGGGACCGGGAGAGGAGCCACGGTCCCTCAGGCGCTTTACGGAATGAGCACGCTGTAGTCCTCCACTTCGCCGTAGTCGTAGGTGCCGCAGGCGTTGGGCGCGGTGTTGTAGCGCATGGCCACGCGCATGCGGGTCTTGCCGCTGGTGGCTCCGGTTGGGATGTTCAGGGTGCCGTTGATCACCGTGGTCTTGGCACTGCCGGAGCTGAACACCTGCTCGCCGGCGTCGCTGAAATCACCGTCCTGGTTGAGGTCGATCCACACCTTCCAGTACTGCTTGTAGGCGGTGCCGGCGAACTGCGGGGTGAGGGTCAGGCTGTTGTTGCCGCGCAGCACGTTGATCTGCTGGCCGGTGAAGTCGCTGTAGCTGCTGGCGCCCGAGCTGTTGCTGAAGCTGCCGACCTGCACCTTGCCGATCCACTCGTAGCTGGCGCTGCCACTGGCGGCGCTGCAGTACTGCGCCGGCGGGGTGCCGCCATCCTTGTTGATCACCAGGAAGCTGGCGCTGACCGCGCCCCAGGCACCGGAGCTGTCGCGGCTGCGCACATAGACCAGGTGCTTGCCTTCGCTCAGCCCTGCGGTCACCAGGCTGCCGGTGAAGCCCTCGGTGGCGCTGTTGAAGCTGCCGTCGCTGGCCTGCAGGGCCGCAGGCGTGGCGCCGGATTCCCAGGGCGCCTTGTCGATGTAGACCTCCACCGCGTTGATCGCCTGGGTGCTTTCGCTGCCGTTGCTGTTGTTGAAGCGGGCGTCGCTGGCCGTGCCGCTGATGGTCACCGCGGTGCCGGCCGGTACGCCGGTGGTGGCGGCGCTGCCGCTGAGGCTGAGGGCGGTCACGTCCGGCCCGGACGGGGTGAGGTAGGGGCTGCGCACCACCTTGGCGGCGTAGATCAGCGCCGGCAGGTTGTTCGGCTTGATGGTGTTGGTGTAGGTGCTGCAGTTCTGGAAGAACTGGGTGCCCAGCTCGAAGGTGAAGGCCGCCACGCCGAGTTCGCCATAGCTGATGCCGTCGCTGGTGCCGTCGGTGGGGTAGAGGCCGATGGACTGCTGCGGGCTGTAGCCGTTGAAGAAGGCGAACTTGCGTCCCAGGGTCTGCAGGGCTGTGCCGTTGGGCGCCGGGGTGCTGGTGTCGCCCCAGGGCCAGAGCACCAGTTCGCTGTAGCTGTGGATATCCAGGTGGATGCCGCTGGTGTCACTGGGCGCCGCGTCGTTCTTGCCCGGGCCGCGACGGTCCGGCCACAGGCCGCGCACGTAGTTCTCCAGGGCCTGGATCTCCGGCTCGGAACCGGCGCTTGGGCCACGGTAGGTGTCGTTGCACTGGCTGCCGCTGGAGCCCTGGCCGTTGGTGCTGTTCCAGCCGAAGGTGAAGTTGCGGTTGAGGTCGGCGCCGCGGCTGTTGCTGGTGGCGCCGCAGTAGTTCTGGTTGGTGTTCTTGCGCCAGGACAGCCCGGTCTCGGCCTTCTTGCGGCCGTCCGGGTTGGCCATCAGCATGATGTGCACCTCGTGGTGGTCGAGAATCCAGGTGGCATCGGCATCCTGGCCATAGCCGTCGACCAGCCAGCGGGCGAAGTCCAGGGTCAGCGCCGCGGTGGTGTACTCGCGGGCATGGATGGCGCTGTTGATGAACAGCTTGGGCTTGTTGCCGGTCTTGGCCTGGTTGGTCAGCTTGAGCACGCGCATGTCGTGGCCGCCCAGGTTGCTGCTCTTCTCCCAGGAGTCGCCGACATCCAGCCACTGCGCCAGGGTCGGCTTGCTGCTGGCCATGCCGGCGGCCACCGCGAAGGTTTCCTCCACCGTGGCGTAGCAGGAGTAGCCGGGAATACCGCTGGCGGCGGCGCTGCTGGTGCTCATGCTGTCGCTCGACTTCGCCTGCTGTTTCAGCAGCAGGCGGTTCTGCATGTTGGTCAGCACCTGATTGCGCTTCTCGATGAACTCGCTGGCCGGGGCGAAGGTGAAGCCGAACACCTGCAGCTTCTGCATCTCTTCGTCGTTCAACTCCATCACCAGGTAGCCGTCGTTGTAATGCGACTCGAGCATCTGGCCGTGGAAACTGATGGCCGCCTTGCGGGCCACCTCCTTGTTGGGGAAGAACGCCTTGTAGATCTTGTTGGAGGCCTTCTCCTGCTCGAGCAGGAGAAAGTCGTCCTGCGAGGCGTTGGGGGCAGCCAACGCCAGGCCGGTATTGACACTGGCCACCAGCAGGGCGATGGCAGAGAAGGTGTGTAGAGCTGTCTTCATTATTCATTTCCTTCGAATAAAGTTGCTCGGCGAAGCGGGATGGGCTTCGCGATGGGAAGAGTTCTTGTGGAACTCAGGACGGCTAGGGCATGCATTCCGCTGCCAGCCGGGAACGGGTCAGTACTTCCTCAACTGATCCCGATCGGCTACTGGTGCCAGCGCGGGCAGGGAACCGTTGCAAAGTAGAAGTGCTCTAATTTGCTGTCAATTTCCGGCTAAGTCCGCAGAAAATAAGGCTTTTTGGGCATTCGGTACGCTATAAGCGACAGCCTGCGTGTGGCGCAGAGAAACCGCGGCGCGGTCGAGCGCATTGCCTGGTTTTTCGAATCAATCGGTTAGCGCCGCCGATGGATGGCGAAGGATTTCGCGGCGTTGGCAGCCAGATAAATGACGGCCGCGCCGGCGCCTTAAATTGCCGTTACTTCGCGCGCGGGAAGTGTCGAATCGATCACGGAGATATAAGGATATGTCGCATTCACGAAGATCGGCGCTGGGCAGCCTGCTCGACAAGCTGGCGGCCTGTGGCTTGGCCGCCCTGCTGACGGCCTGCGCCGTCGCCGAACCCGCGCCGCAGCTGTCGACCGAAGCCCAGCGCCTGGCCCACAAGTGGCAAGCGATGCGCGCCAAACCGGGGCATTTCACCGGCGGCGCGTGGGACGACCAGGTCGACAAATGGCAGGGCGCCAAGCACCAATTGATGCAGCAGTTGCTCGACCTAGCCTGGACCGAGCGCTACGACGCCAGCCAACTGCGTACCCTGTTCGGCGCCCCGGATAGGGTCTTAGCCCCCGCCGCGGCCGAATACGCAGATGGCCTGCGCCAGACCAACTGGCAAGGCCAACCTAGCGGCGAACTCTGGGCCTATGAGTGGCGCGGACAACACGACCAGTTGCTGTTTGCCGTGGACGGTGAGGAGGTCAGGGCGGCGGGGTGGTGGTTGCTGTATGAGTAATGGGGGCAGATTTGTTTGATTAATAAATCTTTCCCCTTTTTGTCCCATTTAATCCTGGCGTCTAACCATAGCTTCCTATTATCGAAAATATTCCTGAATCAGGGTCAAAACGCATGACGAATTCACACTCTGATTTTCCCTCCCTCCAAAAAACGAGTACTTTAACATTGAATGCTAAAGGGTTGTCTTGATTTGCTTTGTATGAGGTGATTTCGATTTCTTCTATTGAGTCAATCGCTATATTGGCATAGCTATTGTCAAGGGTATTTCTACCCCAAAGAAATGAATTAATAAAATATTCATAATCACCTTTTAGAAAACCATAGAGTTGTTCTTCAAGATATTCCTTGTTCATGTGTTGCATAAAACGCTTCACATCTTTTGATTTTATTGAGCTCAGAAATCCGGTCAAGAATGCAGTTTTTATGTCGATGCGCCGGGCCAGACCTGGATCGCTGTAGAGGCAATCTGGTCCTCTGCACTCATTCTGCAGTTCCCGCAGATATAAATTTCGCTCTTGGGTGATTTTTATTGCACAGTCCATATCAAATAAAAACTGATAAGGCTGCCTATATCCGCACTGACCATCTCTCAATCTGATCCAACTTAGCTGGCTTTCTCTAGCAACCTGCTTGCCTTTCATGTCTAGCGACGATATGAGTTTGGTATAAGATTGATTTAGAGATATGTCTGAGTTTTTATAGGCTTCACTTAAGCAGCGCAACCCATTGAAATCATCTGTAGGCGTACGGCATGCAGCCATTGCCTGCGCGGCTGTAAGAAAAATAATAACAAAGCACATACTGATATTGCGCATTAATTAAACTCAACTGTGGGCAAAAATCCGGAGGCGAGAAAAATTGCAGTTTCATTTGTTTGGAATGTGGGCAGTCGTATAAATAAATCTATCTTTTTCCATTCGTATATTTATCCGTATATGGATTTTCTGGCTTATTAGAAGAATGCCGCTATGTTGGGAGTGTAGGAAGATTTATTTATCCAGAAGCGTGCGCCACCTGCCACAAATAGAGTTGTCCCCTTTCCCTAATAAGTCGTGGTCTGTCCTCTGTTCCTTGCCTCTTATTGTTCTGTTGATTCGGGACGGCTAGTCTAATTGCTATCTATGCATTCGAGAGTCCCGATGTGTTTGTTTTGAATCGGTACGAAGCATCTTTTGTTTTGTTCTCCTGTAGGCTCCAAGGGCGTTATGCTTAGCTGTAGATGGACGCCGTTTTTGGAGAATTCAGGGTTGCTAAAATATGCATCAGCAACTTCCGTAGCAAAAGACAGGCCGTTAAATTCGCAAATACGTGCTGTTTCTGTTGCTTGCCAGTTTTTCGGGTTAATTATTTGAATGTATGCGCATGGTTCTTCATATAGCCTGGAGTATCGTACGAGTGTATCTCCGATTCGCGCAGAGCTTGCTTCGGCTATTTTTGAATAATCAACCTCACCGCCAATGGCTACTGTTGGGAGAAATGCCAGGATAAATAATTCGGATATTTTTCTCATGTATTATCTCAGGTAGCTTGCTCGTCTATTAAATCGATCGCTTGGTACGCCAGGCCATTTTGAGTTATCAGCGATTGTTGTGCTTAGCGCAGGTAGGTCATTGTCAACAATATGTTGCTGTACTAGTTTTCTGGTGCTTGGAGTGTAGTCGCCTCGATATATTAAATCGACGGCAATGTCTTGAATTTTACTATTGATGTCATTCCAGTTAAGATATCCGTAACTTTCAATGTTCGAGGGTGATCCAGATATTCGTATTACTTCGCTCTTCATGAATTCATAAACTGGTATAAATAATTTATATTGCTGCTTTCTTGTAATTTGGAATTTTTTAATTTCGTCGCTTGCGCCATCTAAATATGTTTTTGCAGCTTGTCCTTTTAAGCCTTTGGCACCTATTAGCCAGCTAAATAGAGGCTCTGGCACACCTGCTTCTGTAAGATCAGCTTCTGGGTTAGGGCGCTGGCCAAGGTCATAGCCTCTCCCGATGGTCACCCCTGAAGCACCCCTGGGCCAGTGAGCCACACGGCTGAAATGAATTGAGTTGGTAATGTCATTTCCTTCTACGTCGAATGTTAGCTGTCCACGCGGAACTTTTAGCCACTTAAGATCATTCTCATCGTCTAGGAGGCTGAAACTACCAATTAGCCCTATTACTTGAAAATGCCACGCCTTCCCATCCCCGCTAATCCCATGCTGGCCTGCCAGATCGCTCCACCAACTCAGCTTCTCGATCCGCTGTTTCTCAATCTCCCAGATTTGGTTCGGCTTGCCGGGTTCCTCTGCCAGCAACGGGTCGAGTTCGTCCCATTTGCTCTTGTCCCAGTACCACTCGCTCTCGTACTTGGTGATGAGTTGACCCAGCACTTGGGCGTGCCAGGGTTTGCCGAGGGCTGCGCGAATTTCGTCGCTGGTTAGTACGCCGTCTTTGTCGCTGTCGACGATGTCGAAGAGACGGGCAATGGCGAGGACAGGGCCGCCGTCGGCCTTGTTGATCTGGGTGCGATAGTTTTGCTTTTCCTCCTCACTCAGCATGCCTTTGGCGTTGAAGGTATAGGCGAGCTTTTCGACCGGTGTGCCAGTGTCTTCGATGCATTGGAAACCTGGCCATTCCCATGGGCTATGGCGCGTGGTGATGAGGTCCTGTTCAGCAAGCCAGCCGTTGATGGGGTTGCCATCCTTGTCGGCGAACAGCCCGTCCAGGCGCCACCAGTTGGTTGTGTTGGTCGTACTGCTGCCGGAGGCCGCGTTGCTGACCTTGATTTTGTGGGTGGCCGGCAATCCGTCCAGCAAGGCTTGCGGAATGATCAGGTCTACACCGATCCGGTTGCCCGGATCGCCTTGTTTGGGTGGGTTGTCGGGCTTGATATCGTCACGGTGCGCGATCAGCCGGCTGGCATCCTTGTGGACCTTGAGCAGGGTTTTATCGGCATCTGGCAGGGTACGGGCCCAGGCTCGGCTTTTGCTGATAAAGCCAGGCACGTCTTCGCAGCTGAACACTTCCAGATGCAGCAGAGGTTGTGCTGCGCCGTTGTGGTTTTGATAGGTGCCTAGATGACCGATCAGGTCGCCGGCCTTGATCGCGATGCCTGTGTCCAGCACCACCACACTGTCCTTGGCTTTGGGTTCGAGCTGGGCTTTGAGCAATTTGAAGGCGACAAAGCCGGGTAGCTTGCCTTCGCTGTCTGGCGTCAGGGCCGCTTCGGCTGCACCGCTGACGATGCTGAGCAACTTACAGAAATCGCCCCCTGAATGGCTGACGGTAACCTGCGCACCTTTGCTTAGCACCGCCAATTTCGCCCCGTTGGTGTTGGGCTCGGCACGGACATTGAGGCCTTGATCCTTGGTGTCGACTATATACGTGTCCGCCCCCCAGAATGTTGGCCGGGGGAGGCTTGATTTGGCCTGATAGGCGGCCCAATCCTGCAGGTGCATATACAGGCTGTAAAAGGTCAGCGCGGGGGGGGACTGTTCGCTGGTTGTTGCGCCTCCGTTGCTCGGCCGGGGGGGCTGAAGCTTATGTTTGACCAGGACGAACCCCGAAGAAAATGGTGCGCGCTTGACCATGGGAACATCGTCGCGGTACTCGCTGATCGGGTAGCTGTCATTAATTCGGTAGGCGATCACCTCGCCGTCGGCGATGCAGCGCACGCTGGATTGATCGAAGACTGCGGCGGTGCCTTTGTCGAAATGCACGCCGCCATGCCATAGGCCGTTTTCGCCAGTCGGGTAGTAGCCACCACTGGCCTTGGCCATATTGGTCAGATACTGCAGAGGGTTGATCGCTGTCCCCGTGTTTGGAAACGGATACGCCCAGTTGATCGGTTTGCTGTCTGCCATGATTTTTCCGAATCCCTAATCCTTGTGTGCAGGCCATGCGGTGGCTTGCGTCTATCCCTGTCAGCCGGAGAAATTGAGCATGCGCTTGGGCTTCTTCTTGGTCTGTTCGAGCCGGTTAAGCAGCGCCTCGTCCAGCAGGTTGCCCGCCTTGTCGCTGTCCGCTGCCCCCGGCAGTACCGGCGGTTTGATCTTGATGCCCGAGCCCTTGCCCGGCGCGCCGCCGGCGTTGATCTTGGCCAGGGGGCCGGAAATCGTGATGCCGCCGGGGTGGAGTTTGATGAAGCTGCCGCCGGCCTTGAGGGTCAGTTCGGTGCCGGCTTCGATCACCATCTTCTGCCCGGCCTTGAGGTGGATTTCCCGACCGGCCTTGGTCAGCTGGGCGCTGCCGAGCTTGATGTGCTGGTTCTGCCCGACCGTGAGGTGGTCGTCGGGTTTGACCTGGACCCTGCGGTCGCCGTGCACCGTGAGGTGCTCCTCGGCCTGCAGCTCGGTATAGCTGTTGGCCTCGACGGTGTCGTGGCGTTCGTGGCCGACGCGGATGCGCTGGTCGTGCTCGATGTTCTCGTCCCAGTCGCGCTGGGCGTGCAGGTAGATCTGCTCGGCGCCCTTGCGGTCCTCGATGCGCAGTTCGTTGTAGCCGCCGCCACCCGGGCTGCTCAGGGTCTTGAATACCGTGCGGGTCTTGTTCGCCGGCAGGTCGTAGGGCACCACGTGTTCCTTGTGATACAGGCAGCCGGTGACCAGGGGCTGGTCGGGGTCGCCTTCGAGGAAGGTCACCAGCACTTCCATGCCGATGCGCGGGATGGCGATGGCGCCATAGCCGTCACCGGCCCAGCTGTTGGACACGCGCAGCCAGCAGCTGGTCTTGTCGTCGGCCTGGCCGTGGCGGTCCCAGTGGAACTGCACCTTGACCCGGCCGTACTGGTCGCAGTGGATCTCCTCGCCGGCCGGGCCGGTGACCACCGCGCTCTGGCTGCCGAGCACGCGCGGCTTGAGGTGGGCCAGCGGCGGGCGGAAGGGCACGTCCCAGGGGGTGGCGGTGAAGCGGTTGCGGTAGCCCTGAGTGAAACCATCAGCGATTTGCACGTCGTGGGTCACCGACTCTTCCAGCACCTGGGGCTGCTTGCCCTCATGGACGACCTCGGTGAGCAGCCACAGGTCGTTCCACTCGCGGCGCGGGTGCTCGGAGATTTCCAGCAGGTGGCCGCTGACCAGCCTGGGCTGGTCACTGCGACCTTCGGCCAGGCGGTAGTCGGCGCGATGTCGCTCCAGCTGGCGCTGGCTCAGGTGCTTGCCGCGCTTGCGGTCCACAAAGCGCCCGGGGTAGTCGTAGTCCTCCAGGTCCGGCAGCGGCGCGGCCTCGGGGTCGCGCTCGGCCTTGTGCGCCGCCTGCATCAGCAGGCGTGGTTGCTCGAAGTCGTAGTCGCGGCGGGTGGTGCGGCTGGTGCGGGTTTCCAGGCGTACCCGCAGGCGCTTGATCACCGGCTCATCGGCGGTCATGCCGTTGTCCTGCAGGTAGGCGGTGGGCTGGCCGAGCCTGGCGAAGGCGCTCTGCTCGTCGCCGAACACCAGTACATGGCCGTCCGTGCTGTGCCGGAAGTGGTAGTGAATGCCTTCCTCCTCGCACAGGCGCTGGACGAAGTGCAGGTCGCTCTCGTCGTACTGCACGCAGTAGTCGCGCTCGGGGTAGACAGTGGGGCCGAGCTGGAAGCGGTAGGCGTCGGCGAGGATGCCGTGTTCCTCCAGCACCGTGGCGACGATCTGCGGCACCGTCAGGTGCTGGAAGATGCGCTGGTTGTGACGATGGGCCAGGTAGGCCAGCTGCGGCACGATGCGCAGGCTGTAGCGGGTCAGGCGCTTGCCGGATTCGCCCTGGGCCACTCGATGGATCAGCCCATGGATGCCCGGGCCATCCGGGCTGAAGGCGAGGAAGGCGCGCTGGTGCAGCAGGCTCTGCAGGTCGAGGTCGGGGCGTTCGCTGACCAGCTCCAGCTCGAAGGCGTAGGGCTGGCTGATCGCCTCGCGACCGTTGAAGGCGAGCACCTGCAGGTCGTGCTCGACGCCCTCGATGCTCAGGCTGAAATGGCTTTCATTGGCCGGGTTGAACATTGCGATTTCCTTGTGCAGAACTCATCCATGGGGGCCGTCAGCGCGCCGGGCGCAGCCAGCGTTGCAGCCGCGTTGGCGGCGGCGTGCGAAATGCTTCGAGCAGCTCGGCGCAGCCGATGTTGCGTTGCGCCGGATCGAACGCCAGGGCCGTGCGCAGGGCGTGCCAGCAGTGGGGCGGCAGCTGGGGCGGCCGTGACAGGTCGTTGTCCAGCTGCATGGCCTTGGCCTGCTTGGCGCTGAGGCGGCGAAACGGGTGGCGACCGCTGCTCAGCTCGTACAGCACGCAGGCCAGGGCATAGACATCGGCGGCGGCGGACAGCGGCGCGCCGTCGAGCAGTTCCAGCGCGGCGTAGCGCGGCGTCCAGGCGGCGAAGCGGCTGCGGCACAGGCGCGGCAGACCGGGCAGCAGCCCCTCCAGCGGCTGGCCGAGACCATAGTCGAACAGGCGCAGGCCGTCGGCGGCGAGCATCACATTGCTGGGCTTGAGGTCGCCGTGCAGCACGCCCTGGTCGTGCGAGTAGCTCAGGGCCTCGAGCAGGGCGATGGCGATCTCGTGCAATTCGGCCCAGCTCAGGCCCTCGGGACGCTCGCCCAGCAGCTGATCGAGGGTCGGACCCTTGAGCAGTTCCAGGGTGAGGAAGGCGCGCTGGCTCGGCAGGTCCACCTCGAAGCCAAACAGGCGCACCACATGGCGGTGGCTGAGCCGCGCGGTGAGGGCGAACTCGCTGTACAGCAGGGTATTGGCGTCCGGGTACTCGGCGAAGTCGTCGCTCAGGGTCTTGACCGCGACATAGGGCTCGGGGTCGCCGAACTGTTCGCGCAGCAGGTCGCGGGCACGGTACACCGCGCCCATGCCGCCGACGCCGAGCAGGCGTTCGATGCGGTAGCGGCCGCCGAGTACCTCCGGCAGCTCGCCGAGTCGCACCGGCTCGTGGGCGGGCGCCGCCTGCGCCGGGGCCGCGGTGGCGGCCAGGGCGAAGTAGGTCAGGTCGCTGGCTTCGCCGCCGAGTGCCGGCGTGCCGTCGAGCAAGGCTTCACTCATTCCTCGGTCCTCATTGGCGAATCACCACGGCGCTCAGGTTGTCCCGCGCCGGGCCGTCGAGGGCCTGTTGGAACAGCCGGTTCATCGCCAGTTGCGGCGAGGGCAGGTTGAGGGCGGCGCTCAGTTCGTCGACCGACAGGCCCTGGTACAGGCCGTCGCTGCACAGCAGGAAGGCATCGCCGGGCAGCACGTCCAGCTCGAGGATGTCCAGCTGCAACGTCTCGCTGGCGCCGATGGCGCGGGTCAGGGCATGGGCCGCCGGATGCCGCGCGGCTTCCTGGGGCGCCAGGCCCTGTTCGTCGATCAGCTGCTGGCGCAGCGAGTGGTCGCGGCTGAGCTGATACAGGCGGCCGCCGCGCCACAGGTAGCAGCGGCTGTCGCCGGCCCAGATGCAGGCGGCGCGTGCGCCCTCCACCAGCAGCGCGACCACGGTGCTGCCGATCACCGTGTCCGGGCGTTCGGCGGTGACCGTGAGGGCCTGGCTGAGGTGCCGGTTGAGCCCGTGCAGGCACTGGCGCAGCCGTCCCAGGCGCTGCTGCAGGCCGCCCTCGGCGGGCAGCTCGGCCAGCTGCTCGACGATCAGGCGGCTGGCCAGGGCGCCGTTCTGGTGGCCGCCCATGCCGTCGGCGACCGCCCACAGGCCCTGCTCCGGCAGGGCCAGGAAGGCGTCCTCGTTGCGCGCGCGGACCTTGCCGGTGTCGGTGCGCGCGGCGCTGCGCCAGGTGCTCACGGCGACTGCCGGCATCAGAGCGTCGCCGGCAGCTTGAAGCTGCGCAGCAGGCCGAGGTCGAAGGGGTTCGGCGAGCGCTGGCTGTGCAGCAGGTAGTTGGCGCGCAGGCCGCCGAGGTCGGCCTTGAGCATCAGCACGTCGCGGCCGCTGTGGTAGTCGACCTTCATCAGGTCGAGCAGGCGGAACAGCGACCAGGGCCCGGTGTTCTTCTCGATGCCCACGCGGCGCCCGCCGAGCTCCTCGACCACCAGGCTGGTGCGGCCCTCGTCGGCTTCGGCCGGCCAGTGGAAGGCGGTCTGCACGATCGGTCCGTGGCGGTACTCCAGTTGCTGGCTGCCGAAGCGGAAGTCGGCGCGGCTGAGGCTGGAGTCCAGCGAATAGGGCTCGAGCTTGAACAGCACCTTGGGTTCGTTCGGGTCCTCGGCGAAGAAGCTGCGGCGGATGGTCTGCGCGTGGCTCATCTGCAGCAGGAACTCGCGCGACAGCGGCAGGCCGCGGCCATCGACCTGGCGCAGGCGGTACTGGCCGGCGCTGCCGCTGACGAAGGGCTTGAGGTAGCCGTCGAAGAAGCGCTGGGCGATGCCCTGGCCCTTGAAGAACTCGCGGAAGTCGGCGATCGCCACCTCGCTCTCGCTGTGCGCGCTGAACGGGTAGCGCTGCTTCAGCGCGCCGTCGTAGGCGGCGTACAGCTCGCTCTGGTAGCGCTGGTTGAGGTAGTGGTAGGCGTCGCCCAGCACCAGCATCCAGCTGTCCTCGGCGAGCAAAGCGAGCCAGTTGCCGATCGGCTGGGGCAGCCGGGCGGCGCTGCCGCGCAGCTGGTTGATGGCGTCGCGGCGGCCGCTCATGCGTGCCTTGGCCAGCTCGAAGGCGGCCTGTTCCGGGGCGCTGGAGTGGGCCAGGCCGGCCAGTTGCAGCTGCAGGGCGTCGAGCGCCTGCAGGCTGCCGGCCAGTTCGGCGCCGGCACCGCCGTTGTCGTCGAGCAGGCGGTGCAGCGGCTCGAAGCGCCGTTCCAGGGTCTTGCGCGCGGTGTCCGGCAGGTTCTTGACCAGGGCGGCCTGGGCCTGCTGCGCCGCGGCGCTGGCCAGCTTGGCGGCCTTGCCCAGCTTGCCCTTGGCGCCCTGCAACGCCTCGGCGGCGGCGCCGGCGTCATCGGCGGCCTCGGCCAGGCCCTTGAAGCGGGTGTTGTCGCGCACCTCCACCAGCAGTTGCAGCAGCGGCGAGTTGGCGGCGGTCAGGCCGGCCAGCTGCAGGGCGCCCTGGTTGGCGCTGGCGATCGGCTCCAGGCTCAGCTGGGCCAGGGCCTCGCCCCAGTAGTTGGCGTAGTCGCGGAAGTACAGCTGCTCCATCTCCACCAGCAGGCGGCCGAGGTCGTTGCTGCTCAGGCTGTCGCCTTCGCCGAGTACCCAGTTGTCACGCAGGATGTCGCGCACCAGGTCGCCGCCCTGGGCGACGAACAGTTTCTGGTAGCCGGCCTGGGTGTAGAAGCCGGGGATGGCGTAGTCGCTGCCGACGAACAGTCCGGCCTGGGGGCCGAGCTTCTGGCTCAGGCGGTAGTCCGGCAGGCTGCGCGCCTGCTCGCGGAGCATGCGGTAGACCACCGCCGCCAGCGACTCGCTGCGCAGCACCTGGCGCGCCTGGGCCACCAGCGGTGCGTTCAGCGCGTAGGGCGCGAAGGGCTCGGCCAGCAGGCGCTCGAAGTGCTGGTTGAGGCCGCGCTGGGCGGCGCTGTTGCCGCTGTAGCGCAGCGACCAGTCGGCCGCCAGCCATTCCTGCAGGAAGGCCACGTCGCGACGCTCTTCCAGGTTGAGCATCAGGTAGGCGCGCAGGCTGTTGAGCAGACGCTCTCGATCACCGAGGTTGGCGCGGATCTGCGCCTCCAGCTGGCGCGCGACCCGTGGCAGCAGCAGGTTCTCCAGTTCGCCGCGGTAGGCGCGCTGCAGGGTCGGTGCGAGCGCCTCGCCCTGGTACAGGCCGCCGCGCTGCAGGTAGGACAGCTGGTCGACCGGCGGGAACACGCGGGTGGCGGCATAGCTGCTGTCCAGCGCCTCGAGGGTGCGCAGGGCGTCGTCCTGGGCGGCCACCGCATCATGCTGGCGGGTTAGCTGCTGGGCGATCTCGCGCAGCTGCTCCAGGCGCCCGTGGTTGCTCGAGAAGCCGCTCGCCCAGAGGGCGCCGAACAGCGCGAGCACGGCGAAGGCGCCGGCGTACATGGCGCGCTGGCCCCAGTCGATGCGCCGCACCTCCTTCTGGTCCAGGCCGGCCAGCTCGGCCTCGGGGAAGATCACCCGGTCGAGCAGCTGGTGGATGAAGCGCGCGCGGCCGCTGCGGAAGGTCGGCAGGGCGCTGCTGGCCAGGCCGAGGTTGCGGCCGATGCCGCTGGTGCTCGGGTCGAGCTGGTCGCCGAGCTGCGGGGCGCTGGTCAGGTAGAAGCCGCGCAACTGGCTGGCGCGCTGGTAGCGGTTGCCGCTGAAGGCCAGCTCGATGAACAGGCACAGGCGCTCGCCGATCTGCCCGAGCTGGTGCGGGAAGTCGAGGATACGGCCGCGGCGCTGGGTGTCGCGCTCTTGATGCATGCGCAGGATCACCTGGCTGTTGAGGCGACGCAATAGTTCCTCGAATTCCTGGCGCACCACGGTGACGTCGGTGGCGTCCTGTTCCTTGCGGAAGCTGGCGCCGAGCACCTGTTCGCTTTCCTCGCGCGACAGCTGGTCGAAGAACTCGTCGAAGCCCAGCACCTTGTCGGCCTTGCTCAGCACCAGGTAGACCGGCACGCTGGCGCCCAGGCGCTGGTGGATCTCGTGCAGGCGCTGGCGGGTCTGCCGCGCCAGGTTCTCCAGCTCGACTTCGCTGCCGCCCTGCAGCTGCTCGACCGGGATATTCACCAGCACGCCATTCAGTGGCCGCGCGCGGCGTTTGCGCAGCAGGCCGAGCAGGAAGTCCCAGGCGCGCCCGTCGACCAGCGGGTCGGGCTGGCTCAGGTAACGGCCGCAGGTGTCGATCAGCACCGCGTGGTCGGCGAAGTACCAGTCGGCGTAGCGGGTGCCGGACACATCCTTGGTCAGGCGCTGGTTGTCGCCGCGGTTGAGCGGGAAGTCCAGGCCGGAGAAGTCCAGCAGGCTGGTCTTGCCGCTGCCCTGGGGGCCGAGCAGCAGGTACCAGGGCAGCTCGTTGCGCCATTTCTCGCTGCGCCCGCGGTACAGGCTGGAGCGCTTGAGGGTGCGCAGGGCGTCATTGAAGCGGTTGCGCAGCTCGAGCTGCTCTTCGTCGATCAGGCCCTCGCGGCGCAGGCGCTCCTGGGCGTCGGCGTCGTCTTGCGCGGCCTTCTTGCGCGCCGTGGCCTTCCAGCTGGCGAAGACCATGGCCAGGCCCCACAGCAGGAACAGCGCGCTGATGCTCAGCAGGCGGCTGGTGGCGGGTTCCCAGAACTTGTAGTCGTCGACCGCCAGCAGCGGACCGACGAACCACACCAGCAGGGCCAGGAGCAGCACCAGGCACAGGCTCCAGACCCAGGTCTTGCGGAAAAATGCGGCTAACTTGCCGAAAAAGCTCTTCATTTCAGATCATCCATGAGTGCACCCGCGGACGGGTCGAGTTGCTCGTACGGCTGCAGAACGGTCGCGCGCTGCTCGCCCAGGACCCAGGCGAAACCGCCATAGATCACCCCGAGGCTGACCAGGGTCAGCAGCGCCACCAGCCACCAGGGGACGATGCGCACCAGGCGCCGGCGGGTGTCCTTGAGGCCCTGCCAGTGCGGCGAGATCTCCCGCGGCACGTCGCCGCGCATCTGGCGGATCTGCCGGTACAGGCTGTCGCGCACCGCCTCCAGCTCGAGCATGCCGCGTGGCAGCACGCGGTACTTGCCTTCGAAGCCGAGCGACAGGCACAGGTACATCAGCTCGAGCATCGGCAGGTGCTTGACCGGGTTGCGCGACAGGCGCTCGAGCAGTTGGAAGAACTTCTCGCCACCGAAGGTCTCGTTGTGGAAGGAGGACAGCAGGCTCATCTGCGACCATTCGCTCTCGTTGCCCCAGGGGGTGGTCACCACCGCCTCGTCGACCACGGTGCACAGCACGTAGCGCGCGGCCATCACCTGGCTGCTCTCGGCGCCGTCGTGCAGGGCGCGGTGCTCGAACAGCTTGATCGCGCCGGACAGGCGCTGGTGCAGGCTGTGCAGGTCCTCGCTGTCGAAGCTGTGCTTGAGCCGCACCACCTCCGAGAGCAGCGCGGAGGCCGCGGCCACCAGCGGGTTGAGGCTGATGTTGAAGCTCTCCGCCGGGCGCAGGCGCGCGGCGTAGATCATCCGCTCCTCCAGTTGCTCGAATTTCGGCGCCGCGGCGAAGTCGGTCAGCGGGCTGTGCGCCGGGGCGTCGCCCTGGCGGTTGAGGATGACGGTCTTGTCGTCCTGGCCGTATTCCATGTCCTTGGTCGTCATATCAGTTCCTGATCGCCCAGAATTTCAGCTCAAGCCCGGAGAACTCGCCGGACACGTGGAAGGCGAAGCCGCCGGAGCTTTCCAGCTGCGCCAGGTCCTCGGAGCCGAGCTCCAAGGCGAAGTAGGTCTTGCCGGAGTGGAAGGGAATCTGCCGTGGCGCCACCGGCAGCGGTTTGACCTTGATCCCCGGCAGGTGCAGGTTGACCAGCTGGCGGATGCGCTCCACCGGACCGATCTTCAGGTGCGCCGGCAGGCGCTGGCGCAGCTCCTCCGAATCGCACTGGGCGCTGGCGGCGAGGACGAAGGCGGAGGTGCCGAGCAGCTTGTGGTCGTGCAGCGGCGACACCTGGATGCCGTACTGGCGCTGCTGCAGCAGCAGCTCGATGGCATGCTGCTCCAGCACCATCGACAGCACCTGGCGGATCGCGTCCATCAGCTTGCGGAAGCTCAAGCCCTGGTCGCTGTGCTGGTAGCGGCTGTCCAGGCGCGGGCGCTTGGTCTCGCTGGAGAAGGTCGCGAGTTCGCCGAGCAGGCCCAGCAGCTCGCGGTAGATCTGTTCCGGGTGCACCTGCTCGATGCCCAGGTAGTGGCGCAGCACCGGTTCGAAGCGGTTGATCAGCTGCAGCATCATGAAGTCGCCGACCTCGGCGCCGCCGACCTTGCCGGTGGCGCGGATGCGCTCGGCGAGGATGTCGCCGCGGTGGCCGAGCATGCTGATCACCTCCTTGAGGCAGGACAGCAGGTAGCCGGAGGCCTGGAAATTGACGTAGGTGGGGATGAACTCCGGGTCGAGGCTGATGACCCCGTCCGGGGTGGTGTCCAGCACCTCGCACAGCTGCAGCTTGACGTAGGCCTGGTCGCTCTGCTGCTCGCCGAGCAGCAGGCGGAAGTCCGGACGGCCGCAGCTGACCTGGCTGGAGGCGCTGTCGCCGGCGTTGGAGTCGGCCACTTCCTCGTCGAAGGCGGTGTAGCGCGCCAGCACGTCCTGCTGCTCGGGGCGGCGGCTCTCGATATGGTTGCCGGTGACCAGCGGCAGGGCCAGGTACACCGGGGTATTGCCGGTATTCGGCGGCACGTCCAGGGCCAGCGGCTCGCGCTCGGCGCCGATGTCGAACAGGCTGCCATCGGGCAGCACGCCACTGGCCTTGCTCACCACCAGCTTGCCCATGTTGAGGAACTGGCGGTCGATCTCCAGCTCGAAGAAGCCCCAGGCGTAGCTGGCCAGCTTCTGCGTGCGGGTCTTGAGCTGGTGCTCGTAGTAACGGTCGCTCTGCTGGAAGTGCTGCGGGCGCAGCAGCATGCCTTCCTGCCAGACCACCTTGTGCATGGTCATGGCTCAGTCCTCGTCCTGGTTGTCGTCGAGCGCCTGGATGCCCTGGGCATCCAGGGTCAGGGCGATCTGGTTGCGCGCCTGCGCCTGCAGCGGGATGACGTAGCGCCAGCTGGTTTCCGGCAGGTCACGGTAGGCGGCGAGCACGCCGACGTAGCGGCTGCCGTCCTGTACGGAGAGCCTCAGACGGCGGGTTTCGCCCGGCCGCAACTCAAGCTCTTCCTGGGTCACCAGGTCCGGTGCCAGGGCCTTCTTCGGCCGCTGGTAGAGGGAGAAGAAGTCGGCGTTCTCGAAGGCCACCGGGTGCTTGAGCTCGATCAGGCGCAGGACGATGGGCGAGGGCCGGCCATTGAGGTCCGGGTTGAGCTGCTCGCTGCCGCTGAGCTCGAGGTCGAGCTTGGTCATCTTCGAGTAGGGCGACAGCGCCGAGCAGCCGGCCAGGGCCAGCAGGCTGGCGAGCAGGGCGAAAAGGGGTAAGCGGAACATGGGGATCATCCTTGAGCGTCGGTGTTGAGGGTGGCGATCAGGCGCACCTGTTCTTCGTAGGCCTGGGCGAAATCACGGGCGAACAGGCGTTCGCTCCAGTCGTCGTTCTGTTGCAGCGCGCCGTGCAGGCGCCGGTAGGCCCGCCAGCGGCTGCCGGCGGTGGCGATCAGCGGCTTGCGCCCCTCGCGCTCGAAACGCAGCGCCAGCTGCTCCGGCGACAGCTGCTCGAACAGGCCCTTGACCGCCGCGCGGCTGGCCGCCAGCAGCGCCACCTGGTGCGCCTGCAGGTCGCGGAAGCCGCGGTTGATCGCCTGTTCGGCCGGCAGCTGGCCGGCCTTGCCGCCACGCAGCAGGGCGCTTAGCGCCTCGCCGGCATCGCCGCTGTGCTTGAGCGGGTTGTTGCCGGCGCTCTGCACCGTGGTCAGGGCCAGGCGCATCTCGTTCTTCAGCTCGCTGCGGGTGCGCAGGCTCTGCTGCAGGCTGCCGACGCTCTGCTTGAGCAGCTTGGCGGCGTTCAGCGCCAGGGCTTCGCGGGCGTCGTCGTCGAGGTCGTCGAGGCGCACCCCCAGGGCCTCGCCGAACTTCTCCCAGAAGCTCGGCGGCAGGCGCTGCGGCTCGGGGGCGGGCTTGGGCTGCGGCGCCGGGGTGGGCATCACCAGTTCCGGCACCCGCAGGTTCTCCTCGTCGATCTGCGCGTAGTCGCGCTGCTGCACCGGCACCGAACGCGGGCGGATGATCGCGGTGAGGTCGTCGACCTCGGCGTACACCCGCTCCTGCTGCTCCAGGGCGGTGAGCGGGTCGAGGTCGAGGAAGGCATCGTCGGGGATGATGCTGCCGGCCGGCTGCGGCCGACCGATATCGCCCTCGAACAGCGCCGGGTCGCGGATCAGCCGCGCGCGGATCTCGAAGTCGCCGAGGCAGTACACGCTGCCATGCTCGACGCGCTGCGGCTCGCCCTTGCGCAGGCTGGCGCCGCTGTCCTTGAGCTGCACGCCGTTGCTGCTGGTGTCGGTCAGGTAGAAGGCGCCGTCGCGGTAGCTCACCTCGGCATGCCGCCCGGACAGCACACGCTTGCGATCGGGGATCACCCAGTCGCAGTCCTGCGCCCGGCCGATAATGCCGCCGGCCTGCTTAAAGGTTTTGGTGGTCATTAGACCTGGCACGAACTGCTGTGCACTGACCACATCGAAGACCAGTTCCATGGTGTTTTGCTCCTGGCGGTCAGTTGCCGCGAGTTTCGGCTTGCGGATCGCCCAGGGGGCGGTAGGCGTCGTCGCTGTACTTGTAGTTGCCGCTGCAGCCGGCCAGACACAGGGCCAGGGCGAGCAGGGCGGAGGAGTAGGTGCGGTGCAACATCGAAGGGGCTCCTTGCGGTTCGAATGGGGGCGGGGCGGATGGCAGGCGCGGCATCAGCTGGCCTTCTCCGGCAGGTTGGGGAAGATGCGCCGCGTGCCGGACTTTTCCGGGGTGTGCGGCAGCTGCTCGACACCCAGCGGGTAGCGGAAGGCCGAGGTGTGGATATAGGGCGGATCGAGCGCCTCGATCGCCGCCAAGGCACGGGCATGCCCCGCCGGGTCGAAGGACTGCTCGGCATAGGGCTTGAGGTCGTCGGGAATGCGATGCAGCTCGTTGTCAGGCAGTTCGTCGAAGGGAACCTGGCGCGACAGCGCCTCCCGATGCATGCGGTGCAGGCCCAAGTGCGCCAGTTGCGGGCGGGTATGGCGCTCTTCGACCAGGTAGACGGTGTTGCCGCGCACCTCGCACGTCCAGCCATTGGCGTCAGCCTTGGCGCGGGCATGGGCGATGACCGCATGCTTCTGCGCCCGCTCCTTGGGCTCGAAGCCGCTGAGGCTGTAGCGCTCGCGAACCACGCGCTCGATATTCGCCGGGTCGCGGGCGGGGTCGGCATAGCCGCCGCCGATATCCGAATGCACGCCCACGCCCGTCAGTTCGACGAAATGCGCGGGTGCCGAGGGGCCATTCTTCACCGAGGTCAGCGGGAACTTCTCGCGCACCTCCTGGCCGGCGACCAGGTGGTAGACGTACTGGGCGGACTCGGCCTTCAGGTTGAGGTTGAAGTTGCCCTCATCATCGTTGCCCGGCCAGTAGAAGGAGCCGACGCTGTCGTACAGGCCGACGAAGCGCACCCGGGCTCTGACCGTGCTGCGCGGGTACATATCCACCACGCGCCGCGTTGGACCTTTGCCGCTGCCCCGGTGTTGGCTATATGGCTTGCGAGCCATCAATAGATTGGGGTTGAGCTGGACGTCCCACAGCGAAACGGTTTCTTTCTTGCCGTTAAAATCAGGCAGGCCATGATTGATCATATTGACGAAATGGCGAGCCAGAGCGGCGCCTCGACTAAAGCCGAAGACATCGAAAACAATTTCGCCAGGGTGCTCCGGTATTTTTTCGATTAATTCGTGCAACTGCTTGCGGGCGCTATGCAGTCTTGCTTCACCACCTGTTGCACCCATCGCAAAAGCAAGGCCAACAACGCTATCGTCACCATCGTTAACCGTTCCGATGCCTTCAATATATATCCTGTATTGATGGTTGCTGGGGATTTCATCATAGATATCGGAGAGTTTTGCGATATTTGTCATAGCTCTGGTTGAGCTACCGCGGTCGTTGTCTTTGTTATTTCCAGTGCCGTCAAAGAATACGCCAATGACTATTTGCGGTATTTCGCAGCAAAGCGAGCCGTTATCTATCCCGGCAGAGATTTTTTTACTCGTTTCGTAGGCTTTTAGGATGTCCATAGTGTTATTGCTCGATCCCGGGTATTGGTTGTATTCTTCCTTTTTTTATTCTTTTTATAGTGCCCTTGAGGTATACCTTGGGATCGCCGGCTGTTTCCTCCCCAGTTCCATATCCAATAACGGTGACTTTTTCATTTCTCCCGCAAACGTATCTGTAGGAACAGGACGACTTTAGAGCCGATTTCATTTCACCCCTGGGGCCGAGAACGAATATTAATGCAGGTTCAGTAGTGTTCTCTCCAAAGGCTTTTGCGTGGGCCTTGATAAGGTCGGGCAGGTCAGGTGATAGCGCAATTTGCGCTGTGTAGTACTTCTGTGTCTGATACGAAAACCAATTCGCTTGTGCTGTCCTTGGAACTATGTTTTTGCCAGACAGTGCGATGCGCGTTCCGTCAAAGGTTTCCTCCAGTGTTTCTGGATTTTCCCAGCCGCCGGACAGGGCACCACCGCCAACTGGGCTGTGAAATACCTGGGCTCCGTTTCGGAGCGTAAGAGCCTGCCCATGGATCGGCGCGCTAGAACCTATCTGTATATTGTATTGAGCTTGGTCCACGTCACTTGCTGGGCTCTTGCTGGCGCATCCGGTATTCGAAATAAGCGAAAAGAGTGCAAGTAGCACGCCTGTCAATTTGAAGTTGATTCTCAATATGCTCATCTAGATTTGCTCTTTAAGGTCTGTTTGCACTGTCGGGGGGCAGGCCAGCAGTAGTTCGCTCAACGCGATATCTGGGGTTGATTGCTTACGCTCCAGTGCCGCTTGTATCTGAGGCTCCAACCAAAGTTGCTCACCTTGCTCGAGCGCCAGCACGGCGAGAAACAGCCGGTCCTGGCGGTCGCTGATGCCGTGCTGTTGCAGGCGCTTATCCAACTGCGCGGCCCACTGGTATTGATCCTGGGCTGTCCACTGCGCCAGGGGCTCGGGGTAGTGCTGGTGCAGTTGGCCGAGCAGGCGCGGAATCGCACTGGCGCGGGCCAGGGCCTGTTGCATGTCCGCGTCTATGGCGATTTCGGCGGGTGCCAAGGGCAGCGGCGCGGCGTCGCGGGCGGGGCCTTGCAGGTGGCAGTCGCGAGCCTCCAGCGGCAGCCAGGCGGCCCAAGCTTCGCCGGCGCGGATGGCCTGGGCGCGCCAGTAGGCGCAGGCAGGGTCTTGCAGGCCGGCCATCACCTGCGGGTCGTAGTAGCGCATCAGCGCCAGCTCGCCATCGGCCAGGCGAGCGTCGAGCAGATGGCGCAGGTGCTCGGCCAGTTCGGCCAGCGGGGCCGGGCTGGCGACCAGGATGCCCAGCGGGCGCTGTTCCAGTTGGGCCAGCAACTCCTGCCACGGTGCCGGTTCTCCATCCAGATGCAGCAGCCAGGGGCCCTGTTCGCTCAGTTCGGCGCGTGGGGTGTGCAGGAACAGGCTCTCCGCCTGCGGGTCGGGGTGCGCGGTCCAGATGTGCTGCAGCAGCTTGGCGTCCTGGGCGCCGTCGAGCAGGGCGTAGACCACCTGCTGTTCGTCAGCCGCGCGTTGCTGCCAGTCGGTCAGCCAGTCCTGAAACGACTTCATGACGCACTACCTGCCATTGCCTGGGCGCGCTTTTCCGCGCATTCCTTGCAGAAGGGCACGGCCTGCTCGGCGGCGGAGATCAGGCGCAGTGGGTTCAGGCTGGTGCGCTTCGGCGCGGGCGGCACGCTGTTGAGCAGGGCCTGCTGGGTGCGCTCGCCGGCCTTGTCCTGATCCGCCGCATTGGGGATGAGCGGCGGCTTGATCTTGATGCCCGAGCCTGTGCCCGGGCTGCCGCCGGAGTTCATCTTGATATTGGCGCCGCTCAGGGTGACGCCGCCGGGATCGAGCTTGAGGAAGCTGCCGCCGCCGGCCGCGGTGAGTTCCATGCCGGCGTCGATCACCACCTTGCTGCCGGCGTAGTAGTGGATCTCGCTGCCGGCCTCGACGTACTGGCCGCTGCCGACCTTCACGTGCTGCTTCTGGCCGACCGTCAGGTGGTCGTCGCTGCGGGCCTCGACCTTGCGGTCGAGGTGGGTGGTGCGGTGTTCCTCGGCCTTGAACTCGCTGTGGCTGTTGGCTTCGACGCTGTCGTGGCGCTGGTGGCCGACGCGGATCTTCTGGTCGTGCTCGATGTTCTCGTCCCAGTCGCGCTGGGCGTGGACGTAGATCTGCTCGGCGCCCTTGCGGTCCTCGATACGCAGCTCGTTATAGCCGCCACCGCCGGGAGAGCTGAGGGTCTTGAACAGGCTGCGGGTCTTGTTCGCCGGCAGGTCGTAGGGCACCACGTGTTCCTTGTGGTACAGGCAGCCGGTGACCAGCGGCTGGTCGGGGTCGCCTTCGAGGAAGGTCACCAGCACTTCCATGCCGACACGGGGGATGGCGATGCCGCCGTAGCGGTCGCCGGCCCAGCTGCTCGACACCCGTAGCCAGCAGCTGGTCTTGTCGTCGGCCTGGCCCTCGCGGTCCCAGTGGAACTGCACCTTGACCCGGCCGTACTGGTCGCAGTGGATCTCCTCGCCCGCAGGGCCGGTGACCACGGCGCTCTGGCTGCCCAGCACCTGGGGCTTGGGATGGCGCAGGGGCGGGCGGAAGGCCACGTCCCAGGGCGTGGCGCTGAAGCGGTTGCGGTAGCCCTGGGTAAAGCCGTCAGCGGATTCGACGTCGCTGGTCACCGACTCTTCCAGCACCTGGGGCTGCTTGCCCTCGTGCTCGATCTCGGTGAGCAGCCACAGCTGGTTCCAGTCCGCGCGCGGATGGCCGCTGAGGTCGAGGAAGTGGCCGCTGACCAGCAGCGGCTGGTCGCTTTCGCCCCGGGCCAGTTCGTAGTCATGGCGGTGGCGTTCCAGGGCGCGTCTGCTCAGGTGCTTGCCGCGCTCGCGCTCGACGAAACGACCGGGGTAGTCGTAGTCCTCCAGGTCCGGGCTGAACTCGCTGGTGAAGGCGGCCTCCATCAGCAGGCGCGGCTTCTCGAAGTCGTAGTCGCGGCGGCCGACCCGGCTGCTGCGGGTTTCCAGGCGCAGGCCGAAACGCTTGATCACCGGCTCGTCGGCCACCAGGCCGCTGTCCTGCTGGTAGGCGGTAGGCGCCAGCCGAGGGAACACCGTCTGGTCGTCGCCGAACACCAGCACATGGCCGTCGGCGCTGTGCTGGAAGTGGTAGTGGATGCCCTCTTCCTCGCACAGGCGCTGGATGAAGTGCAGGTCGCTCTCGTCGTACTGCACGCAGTACTCGCGCTCGGGATAGGCCGAGCCGAGCTGGAAGCGGTAGGCATTGGCCTGGATGCCGTGCTCCTCGAGCACCTGGCCGATGATCTTCGCGACCGGCAGGTGCTGGAAGATGCGCTGGTTGAGGCGGTGGGCCAGGTACGCCAGTTGCGGGCGCAGGCTGAGGTGGTAGCGGGTCAGACGCTGGCCGGAGTCGCCCTGGGCGACGCGGTAGACCAGCCCGTGAATGCCGCCGCCCGGCGCGAAGGCGAGGAAGGCCGGCTGGTGCAGCAGGCTTTCCAGGTCGAGATCGGGGCGCTCGCTGACCAGCTCCAGCTCGAACTCGAAGGGCTGGTTGAGCGCCTCGCGGCCGCTGAACGCGAGCACCTGCAGGTCGTGCTCGGCACCGCCGAGGTTGAGGCTGAAGTGGGTCTGGTTGGCTGCATTGAACATGCTCGTCTCCTTGAGCCTTATACGTCCGCCGGGCTGATGCTCAGCCGGTCCATGCGGTACAGCAGGGTGCGCCGTGGCAGGCCCAGTTCGCGGGCGGCCTGGCTCTGGTTGCCGCGGTTCTTGCGCAGGCAGTCGAGCAGCAGGTTGCGCTCGACCCGCTCCAGGCGTTCGCGCAGGTTCATGCAGGCGTCGTCGGCCTGGCTGTCGTGCTGCAGGTTGAAGTGCTCGGGCAGCAGTTCGCCGCCTTCGCACAGCAGCACGGCGCGCTCGACCAGGCCCTTGAGCTCGCGCACGTTGCCGGGAAAGGCGTAGCTGGCCAGTTGCGCCAGGGCGGCGTCGGACCAGCGGCACGGGTCGCGCTGGAGGAAGGCGCTGGCCTTGTCGGCGAAATGCCGGGCCAGGCGCAGGATGTCTTCGTCGCGCTCGCGCAGCGGCGGCAGCTCGATGGGGAAGTGCGACAGCCGATAGAACAGGTCCTCGCGGAAGCGCCCCTGCTCGACCTGGCTGCGCAGGTCGCGGTGGGTGGCGGCGACGATGCGCACGTCGACCTTGTGCGTCGAGGTCGAGCCCAGCGGGCGTACCTCACCCTCCTGCAGCACGCGCAGCAGCTTGGCCTGCAGGCTCAGGGGCATGTCTCCGATCTCGTCGAGGAAAAGGGTGCCGCCATCGGCCGCATCGAACAGGCCCTTGCGGTCCCGTTCGGCACCGGTGAAGGCGCCCTTGCGGTAGCCGAACAGCTCGCTTTCCAGCAGGTTCTCCGGCAGCGAGGCGCAGTTCTGCACGATAAAGGCCTTGCTGCGGCGCAGGCCGCAGTCGTGGATGGCGCGGGCCACCAGTTCCTTGCCGGTGCCGGTCTCGCCGGTCAGCAGCACGCTGACCGGGTTGTGCAGCACCTTGCCGATCAGCCGATAGACGTCGCGCATGCGCGGGCTGTCGCCGATCAGGCCATAGCCGCTGGCACAGGGGCTGGGCTGGGCGACCGGCGGCTTGTCGCCGCTGGGCGCGCGCAGGCGTTGCAGCAGGTGCAGCTGGGCGATCGCGAAGGCGCCGAGCTGGCCCAGGGCGCCGGCGAACCCGAGCAGCTCGCGGGGGGCGTGGTCGGCGCACAGCAGCAGGCCGCTGACGCGCTTGCGCTCGTCCAGCAGCGGCAGGCACAGCAGGCTGCGCCAGGGCCGTGCGGCATCCGGCAGAAAGCCGCTCTGGTGCAGGCTGGCGTCCAGCTCGGCGAGGCTGAGCACCTGGTTCTGGCACAGGCAGAACTGCAGCAGCTGTTCGCCGTCGTAGTCGCTCGGCAGGCTGTCGGCCTGGCGTGGCTGCAGCAGGCCGTCCAGCCATTCGGCGCACAGGGTCAGGCGCGTGTGGGTGCTGTCGAGCAGGTACAGCTGGCTCAGTTGGCAGTCGGCCAGCTGTGCCGCCGCTTCGACCAGGCCACCGAGCAGGCTGTCGACATCGGCCGTGCGCACCAGCCCGGCGTAGCGCTGCAGCAGGGCCTCGGCGAAGTGCAGCGGCCGCGGGACCTGATGAAACAGCGGCGGCAGTTCAGGCGAATTCACAGACCAGCGCTCCTTCGCCATCGAGGGTGGCGTGTACCCGCTGCAGCGCCTCGCCGCCGGCCATGGCGGCGAGCAGACGGTCGACCACCAGGGGCTGCAGGTGCTGGTCGAGCAGGTGGTCGATCAGACGCGCGCCGCTGTCGCCCTGGCTGCAGCGCTCGGCCAGGTGCGTCACCAGGGCCGGGCAGTGGCTGAAGTGCAGCTGGCGGCGCGCCAGGCGCTCGCCGAAACGCGCCAGCTTGAGGGTGACCAGCTCGTTCAGCACCTCTCCGCCCACCGGGTAGTAGGGCACCACGCGCATGCGCGCCAGCAGCGCCGGCTTGAAGTGCTGGCTCAGGGTCGGGCGGATGGCCAGCTCCAGGTCCTCGCTGGCCGGGCGCTGGCCGGCCTGGCAAAGGGCATCGATGCGCTCGCTGGCGAGGTTGCTGGTCATCAGGATCAGGCAGTTGCGGAAGTTGATCTCGCGCCCTTCGCCGTCGTTGGCCACACCCTTGTCGAAGATCTGATAGAAGACGTTCATCACGTCCGGGTCGGCCTTTTCCACCTCGTCGAGGAGGATCACCGAGTACGGCTTCTGGCGCACCGCCTCGGTGAGCATGCCGCCCTCGCCGTAGCCGACGTAGCCGGGTGGTGCGCCGATCAGCCGCGATACCGTGTGCTTCTCCTGGAACTCGGACATGTTGATGGTGGTGAGGAAGCGCTCGCCGCCGTACAGCAGGTCGGCCAGGGCCAGGGCGGTTTCGGTCTTGCCGACGCCGCTGGGGCCGACCAGCAGGAACACCCCGACCGGCGCGTCGGGCTTGTTCAGGCCGGCGGCGGTGGCGCGCGTGGCGCGGTCCAGGGCTGCGATCGCCTGGGGCTGGCCGCGCACCCGTTGGGCCAGGTCGCTGGCGAAGCTGAGCACCTTGCTGTTGTGCTCGCGAGCCAGTTGGCTCAGCGGCACGCCGGTCCAATGGCTGATCACTTCGGCCACCAGGCGCGGGCAGACTTCATGGCTGACCAGGCGCTCGGCGGCCTGGGCGGCGGCCAGCTGCGCCTGGGTCTCGCACAGCTCGGCTTCCAGTTGCTGCAGGTCGGCTGCCGGTTCGGCGTCGGCTTGCTCGTTGCCGGAGCCCTGGCGCGCAGTTGCACACAGCTGGCGCAGTTCCAGCAGGCGCTCGGCGAGGGCACGCTGCGTGGCCCAGCGGGTTTCCAGCTGCTCCAGTTCGGCGCGCGCTTCGCCCAGGCGCGTCTGCAACTGGGCCAGGGCGTCTGCGTCGATCGCCAGGCCGGCGTCGCGGTCGCGGCGCAGGGCCTGGTCCTGGCGCTGGCCTTCGGCGATCTCGCCGCGCAGGCGCTCCAGGGCCTCCGGCGCGGCGGCCAGGCTGATGCGCACGCGGGCGCAGGCGGTGTCGAGCACGTCCACCGCCTTGTCCGGCAGCTGGCGACCGGCCAGGTAGCGGGCGGACAGTTCGGCGGCGGCGGCCACCGCATCGTCGCGCAGGTAGATGCCGTGGCTCTTCTCGTAGACCGGAGCCAGGCCACGGAGAATGGTCAGCGCCTCGGCGACTGTCGGCTCGTGCAGTTGCACCGGCTGGAAGCGCCGGGCCAGGGCCGGGTCCTTCTCGAAGTACTTCTTGTACTCGCTCCAGGTGGTGGCGGCGATGGTGCGCAGCTCGCCGCGCGCAAGGGCCGGCTTGAGCAGGTTGGCGGCGTCGCCGCTGCCGGCCTGGCCACCGGCGCCGATCAGGGTGTGGGCTTCGTCGATGAACAGGATGATCGGCTTGGGCGAAGCCTTGACCTCGTCGATCACCCCTTGCAGGCGGCGCTCGAACTCGCCCTTGACGCTGGCGCCGGCCTGCAGCAGGCCGAGGTCCAGGCACAGCAGTTCGACGCCCCTGAGCGCCTCCGGCACCTCGCCGCTGGCGATGCGCAGGGCCAGGCCCTCGACGATGGCGGTCTTGCCGACGCCGGCTTCGCCGACCACGATCGGGTTGTTCTTGCGCCGGCGGGCGAGGATGTCGACCATCTGGCGGATCGCCGCGTCGCGGCACAGCACCGGGTCGAGCTTGCCGTCGCGGGCCTGCTGGGTGAAGTTGTGGGTAAAGCGCTTGAGGTTGGACTCCCCCGCGGCGACTGGCCTAGCGCCGCCGGTTTCAGGCTGCTGGGCCAGGGCGAAGTCGCGCAACCGCTCGGCGTTCAGCTTGGCCAGCAGCGGCTGATAGTGGCTACCGGCATAGCGCATCGGGTTGCGCAGCAGGGCGAGGATCAGCGCGGCCTGCGCCACCTGGCTCTGGCCGAGCTCCAGGCTGGCCACCAGCAGGGCGTCCTGCAGCCATTGCACCAGTTCGGTGGAGAACACCGGGTTGCGCGACTCGCTGTGCTCGCCGCGTGGTTGCAGGGCGCGGGCCAGTTCGCCGGGGTCCACCTCGGCGTCCTGCAGGGCCCGTCCGAGCAGGCCATCGGGGCGCTCGAGCAGGCCGAGCAGCAGGTCCTCGACGAGGATCTTGCTGCCGCCGCGGATCACGCAGCGCTCGGCGGCGGCCTCCAGGTCGCGGCGGGTCTCGGCGTCCAGGGCCTGTACCAGTTGTTGCAAGTCGACGTTGATCATTGTCTCTCTGTCCTTAGTGAGCTTTGCTGCCGAGGGTGACCAGGCCGTCGGCCCGGTCACGGCCGAGCCAGCTGGTCCAGCCGAGGCGGCAGGGATTGTCGGCGCCGATGCACAGTTCGCGGATCTCGTCCTGGCGCAGCTCCAGGCGGATGTCGTAGTCCAGCGGGTCGCGCAGGGTGAAGCGCACCAGCGCGCACAGGGGTTGGTAGCCGCTGCCGATCGGCAGGAATTCGTGGAAGCGCTGCCAGCCGAGCTGGCGGATATGGATGCGGAACTTGCCGCCGCGGTCGCGCACGAACTCGCCCAGCACCAGGCTCTCGCCCAGTTGGCTGTTGGCCAGGCCGAGGCGGTTGCGTTGCTCGCCGAGGATCTCCACCTGGCGCTCCAGGCATTGCTCGATATGCAACTCGGCGTGCTTGAAGTAGTAGCGCAGCACCGACTCGATCAGCGCCGCCGAATGGGCGCGCAGGCTGAGCAGGCCGAGGTAGGGCAGCAGGCGCTTCCAGTTCAGTTCGGTGGCGGCGCGAATCTGCGCGCCACCCAGGCCGATCAGGGCGAACAGCTGCTCGGAGAAGGGGTCCAGGGCGCCGCTGTGGAATCGCGCGTGGTAGCGGTACTTCTGCCAGATCGGCAGCAGCAGGCGCTGCAGGCGGTTGTTGAACAGGTCGAGGAAGTCGCGCGTCGGGTTGCCGTCTTCGCTGTCGCCCAGGGCCTGCTCGCCATAGAAGGCCGGCAGCGGTGAGCCGGCACCGAACAGGCTGACCAGGTTGATGCGCAGGCGCGCGCGCAGCTCGCCGTGCTCCTCGAAGAACTGCACGCGATCGATATCGCTGCCGGGAAAGCCCAGGCTGGGATTGGCCTGGAATTCCAGGCGCTGCTGCAGGGCCTCGTCATCCAGCTGGGGATGGGCGGCCCGCAGGCGATCCAGCACCAGCTGCACACCCTGGAACAGGCTGTACTCGCGGATGCCCCGACTCAAGCGGCTTAGAGCAGGGGCTGTTGCCCCATGCGCGGCGTCCATTGGTACACCTCTCCCTGTGTGCTCTGCACGCGCAGCTCGTGGTACGAGTTGAGGCTGGCGTAGAGGGCGAAAAATTCATTGAGCACCGAGGCGAAGAGGAACAGGTCGCCCTCGCCCACGTAGCCTTCGGGGTTCATCGTCAGCTCGGTGCGCACCCCGCGCACCGGCAGTCCGCGGTGCAGGCGGTCGACGTGCTGGTGGCGGATGCCTTGCAGACCGCCGAGCAGGCGTTTGCTGACCTTTTCGGCGTGCTGGTCGTAGTAGCGCGGCAGGTCGTAGGTCTCGAGGATCACCTTGAGCGCCTCGACGTTGGCCAGCGACAGGTAGTTCAGCGACATGTTGCTGATCAGTTTCCAGAGGAAGTCGCGGTGCAGCGGCGGCGCGTAGCTGGGCGTCACCGCGCTGATATTGCGGAAGGTCAGGAACTCCGGGGTGTCCTCGCTGGGCATGCAGATATCGCCCAGGCCCAGTTGCCGGGGCAGGTTCTGGTTGGTGCAGGTCAGCTCGATCGACAGCGTCTCGTGCTGGTCGAGGTTGCGCAGGCCGAAGCTCAGGTAGGTTTCCAGGCCGTCGCCGAGCAGCGACGGCTGCTGGCGCACGCTGTAGTGCGGCCGCGCCAGGGGCACGTCGAAGCTCGGGTCGTGCTCGAAGGACTCGAACGGCACGTATTCCTCGTAGCCCTGGCCGCCGGGTTTCCAGCCGGTGACCCGGTCCACCGAGAACACCCCGCAGTGCTGCGAATCGAACTCGGCCGGCAGCAGCAGGTACTGGTCCTGCTTGCCGTCCAGGCGGATCGGGATGGCGTCGTGGGCGAACAGGTTGACCACCGGCGTGCAGTACAGGCGCACGTTGTCCAGGGTCGGGCGAATGCGCTGCACCCCGGCCTTGACGATGTCGAAGCGCAGTTCCAGGCCGCGGGCCTGCTCGAGCAGCTCCGCGGGCAGGCGCTTGAGCGCATCCAGGCCCTTGAGGTCGACGAACAGGAACTTGTCCTGGAAGGCGAAGTATTCCTGCAGGTAGCGGTAGCCACGGAAGGTGTTCAGCGGATAGGGGATCAGCGCCTGATCTTCGTCGAAACCCACCGGCTGCAACTGTTCGGCGCCCAGGCGCAGGTTGGCCACCGCCTGGCCGCCCGTGTCCTTGACCAGGGCCTGGCCGTCGGCGCCGAGCAGCACCAGCTGGATGCCGCTCAGATGGCGCAGCAGGCCGAGGTAGAGCAGCTGACTGATATAGCGCTCGCCGGCCAGGTGCAGGCGCAGCTGCTTGAGGTTGAGCTCACCGAGGTGGCCGTCGGCGCTCATGCCCAGGCGCAGGCTGAGCAGCGCGCCGTCGCCCTTGACCGAATAATCCAGGCCGTTGAGCGCCAGCGGCAGCACCTCGGTGGCGAAGGCGGTGCGAAAGCGGCAGGTCACGCCCTGGATCGGCCTGGACTCCACCGGCGTATGGCGCGGCACCGGCAGGGCCGGACCGGGGCGCTTGAGCGGGTCGAACTGGAGCATGCTGAAGGCCGGCAGCGGACGCATGTAGTTCGGCCACAGCAGGTGCATCAGCGAGTGGGTCAGCTCCGGCAGCTCGTCGTCGAGCTTCTGCCGCAGGCGCCCGGTGAGAAAGGCGAAGCCCTCCAGCAGGCGCTCGACATCCGGGTCGCGCCCGCTCTGCCCGAGAAACGGCGCCAACGCCGGGCTACGCTCGGCAAAGCGCTTGCCCAGTTGGCGCAGGGCGGTGAGTTCGCTCTGGTAGTAATGGTTGAAAGACACTGATCAATCCCTGATTTTCTAGAGCCGTATGGCCTGTTCTTCTAGCGTTCGGTTGCGAAATAACACTTAGTCAACCGCACTCTCGCAGAGACCAGCCTGCATAACCGTCGTCGGTAGGGTAGATGGCGTTTCCGTTCACCCACTTCTCGCTTTCGCTGTCGGCGAATTCGCGTTGCCAAAGCAGCCATTCAGAACTCTTCAGCAGCGTTCCATCCTTGCGGTACACCCGGAAGTAGGCGTCACTGCTAAAGAGCTTGATGAGTTTCCCGGGTACACCCAGAGAGGAGAATTTTGGAATGTAGGCGTTGATATAGCAGGCGCGGGATTCGCTCCAAGTCGTTGCATAGGGCTCGGTGTTTCGGCTGAGGTTGGTCTTTACGTACAACCAGATGGCCAACGGCACCAGCATAACCACTGCCGCAATAAGCAAAACAATCTTGTTCCGAAGTCTGCTGGGCATGGGGTTCTCAGATGCTCGAGGCACGCGCTTTGAATTCATCAAAGTCGACATCGTTTAGGTGTACGACGATGGACACGGGGTAGCGTTTGACGGTCGAAAAAATGAGGAAGTCGCCGCCTTTGTTCCATTTCTTTCGATAACTGTTGAAGCTGCCATTGGTAACCTTGAAGTATCGATCGTCGGCTTTGTCGATGTAGTCCGGCTCAGCCAAGTAATCGATGGGGCCAGGTCGGATGACAGCTTTCTTATTCCAATAGCCCAGTAGCTGATCGCCATCGACATTTAGGAAGTCATAGGTATCTCGGACGTACAGGCCGATTTCCTCAATCTCAATAGCAGGGAATCCGTGATCGTTAGCCATTGTGCGAAATTTGGTGGCGGCAATCTTTATGGCGAAACTGCCCAATGCGCCGTATACGTCGTCAAGGTCGTCGGTAGCCTTTTCCCAAGTGCTTGCGCCGATGCGGATTAGGTTGAACTGAGAGGTGTCTTCCAGCTGAATTGCGGAGAGACCGCTGAAGTCCTCGTACGCGTTCTTCAACGTGCGAGCCTTCCCGTCGAGATGGCCGATGCGCTGCAAGCGAGTCATTAATACGATCAACCCTTTGGAAAGCTGGTCGAGTGGTGTCTTTAAACGTCCTACCGTGGCGTTGAATTCGGTGACATTGCTCAGCTCGGAGATCAGTTCCTCGACATGGCGCTGAACCCTAGTCGAGCTGCTGAACAGCCAGTCGAAAGGAAGGTCGGTGAGCAGTTGAGCGGGGGCCAGGTTGCTGGGTGAGACGCTGCCGCGTTTCACGTCCTTGGGCAGCTCATAAGCAGGACCAGTGAACCATTTACGCATTACGCGGGCGCCTTCTTTCCAACCCAACGTATCCATTGCAAGAGGGATGTCGGTGATCTTGAAGGTCTCTACAGGAGTTTCCTTGCCTGCCACTTGGCTTGCAGGGGTCAGCTTGGACAGGGTAGTGGTCATCGGCTGGCTCATTAAGCGATCACCAGAGCTGTTTGCGGCTCCAGAGTCAGGGTTACGCCTTCGGCTTTTCCGGCTGAGATCAGCTGAGTTTTGCCTTGCTCGTCTGTTACGCCGTGAATCACCTTCCCTGAGTCGGTTTCAAGACGATAGGCGTGACCGGTTAGTGGCTGCCCGCTGCTAGCGTCGCGCAAAACGAAATGCTCATTAAAGACACCAGCCATTACCACTGGCGCTGGCGCGGTAAAAGCTGCCCCCCCCCCACTGGTGCCAATCAGCACAGTCCCGGAACCCGCCGTCACCACATTGCCATGACTGCCCACGGTGCCGATGGTGGTCGCCGGCTTGCCGTTGATCAGCACGGTGGGAATCACCGCGCTGGCCAAGGCGCCGCCGCAGGCCGAGGGGTCGCCTTGGCGGGCGGCGGGCAGGCCGTCGAACAGCACGTCGGGGGAGCCGGCGGCGATCGGGTTGTTGCCGTGACCGGGAATCGGGCAGGCGGTGGGGTCGTTCAAGCGGGCGGCGGGTTTACCGGACATCCTTGTCGCTCCTCAATGGACGTTCACTTGTCCGCTGCCATCCAGGCGCGCGGAGAAACTGACCTGGCGTTTGATGCCGTCGACCTGCAGCAGGCCCTCGATGGAAAAGGACAGGCTCAGCGGGTCGTGGCTGCGCGGCAGGGAGATCACCCGCACCTGACGCAAACGCGGTTCGTACGCCTCGATGAAGCGTTCGATGGCGATACGCGCCTGCTGCAGCGAGTCGTGCAGCGACAGGCGCATATCGTTCAAATCGGGCAACCCGTAGTCGGGCAGCGTCTGCACGCTGCCCGCCCGGGTGCTGAGCATCTTGGCCAGGTGGGCAGCCACCGATGCCATGGCGGCGACCTCGCGGTCCCAGCCGGCGCGCTGGCCGGCCTCGCCACCGAGGCGTTCGAACAGGCTTCCGTACCCGGCCATAAGGATGCTTATTCCTTGTCCAGCTTGCCGACCAGCGACAGGGTGAAGTCGGCACCCATGTACTTGAAGTGCGGGCGCACGTTGAGGCTGACGCGGTACCAGCCCGGCTCGCCTTCGACGTCGCTGACGATCACCTGGGCGGCGCGCAGTGGGCGGCGGCTACGTACTTCGGAGCTGGGGTTTTCCTGGTCGGCGACGAACTGGCGGATCCACTTGTTGAGTTCCAGTTCCAGGTCGGTGCGCTCCTTCCAGGCGCCGATCTGCTCGCGCTGCAGCACCTTGAGGTAGTGGGCCAGGCGGTTGACGATGAACAGGTACGGCAGCTGGGTGCCGAGCTTGTAGTTCAGTTCGGCGGTCTTGCCTTCCTCGCTGATGCCGAAGAACTTCGGTTTCTGCGCCGAGTTGGCGGAGAAGAACGCGGCGTTGTCGCTGCCCTTGCGCATGGTCAGGGCGATGAAGCCTTCCTCGGCCAGTTCGTATTCGCGGCGGTCGGAGACCAGCACTTCGGTGGGGATCTTGGTCTCGATTTCGCCCATGCTCTCGAAGTGGTGCAGCGGCAGGTCTTCCACCGCGCCGCCGCTCTGCGGGCCGATGATGTTCGGGCACCAGCGGAACTTGGCGAAGCTGTCGGTCAGGCGGCTGGCGAAGGTGTAGGCGGTGTTGCCCCACAAGTAGTGCTCATGGCTGCCGGCGACGTTTTCCTTGTAGACGAAGCTCTTCACCGGGTTGTCTTCCGGGTCGTAGGGGTTGCGCAGCAGGAAGCGCGGCACGGTGAGGCCGACGTAGCGGGCGTCTTCCTGCTCGCGGAAGCTCTGCCACTTGGCGAACTGCGGGCCTTCGAAGTGGTCCTTGAGGTCCTTGAGGTCCGGCAGGCCGGTGAAGCTTTCCAGGCCGAAGAACTTCGGCCCGGCGGCGGCGATGAACGGCGCGTGGGACATGGTGGCGACGCTGGCCACGTACTGCAGGGTCTTGATGTCCGGGGCGCTCGGGTCGAAGAAGTAGTTGGCGATCAGGGCGCCGACCGGCTGGCCGCCGAACTGGCCGTACTCGGCGGTGTAGATGTGCTTGTACAGGCCGGACTGGACGACCTCCGGGCTGTCTTCGAAGTCATCGAGCAGGTCCTGCTTGGAGGCGTTGAGGATCTCCAGCTTGATGTTCTCGCGGAAGTTGGTGCGATCCACCAGCAGCTTGAGGCCGCGCCAGGAGGATTCCAGGGCCTGGAACTGCGGGTGGTGGAGGATCTCGTCCATCTGCCGGCTGAGCTTGGCGTCGATCTGGGCGATCATGCGGTCGACCATGGCCTTCTTCACCGGCTCGTGCTCGTTGTGCGGCTTGAGCAGTTCTTCGATGAAGGCCGATACGCCGCGCTTGGCGATGTCGTAGGCCTCGTCGTCGGGGGTCAGCTTGGTCTCGGCGATGATGCGGTCGAGAATGCCGAGGTCCGCGGCGCTGTGGCCGCTCTCTAGTGCTGCGCTAGTGCTCATTGGTCAGCGTCCTTGTCTGTGGAAATCAGGAGTCCAGGGTGGCTTGGGCGGCCAGGCCGAGTTCGCCGAGCACGCGGTCGCGCGAGTCGTCGTCGGCGAGCACGCTCTCGATGGCTTTGCGGAAGGCCGGGGCGTTGCCCAGCGGGCCCTTCAGGGCGACCAGGGCGTCGCGCAGCTCCATCAGCTTCTTCAGCTCGGGCACCTGTTCGACCAGGTTGGCGGGGTTGAAGTCCTTCATCGAGTTGATGCGCAACTGCACGGCCAGCTCGTCGTCGCTCGGCTCGTCCTGCAGGCGGTTGGCGACGCCGAAGGTCAGGTTGAGCTCCTGCTTGGCCAGCACCTCGTCGAAGCTGTTCTTGTCGATGCTGATCGGCTTGCGATCCTCGATCTTGCGTTCGTCGGCGCGCTGGGTGAAATCACCGAGCACCATCAGCTTCAGTGGCAGTTCGATCTCTTCCTGGGCGCCGCCGGTGGCGGGCTTGAAGGTGACGTTGATGCGTTCCTTGGGGGCTACCGAGCCTTCTTTGGCCATGGTCATTCTCCGTTGCGGTTATGGCCCGTGGGCCTAGTCCAGTACCACTTCGAGGTCGAGGTGGCACAACCTGCGGTAGATCTCGTCCTTGTGCTCGCGCACGGCATGGTTTTGCGGCAGCAGTTCGCAGCAGCTGTGCAGCATGCGCAGCACCTCGAGGCTGAGATCGGGCTCCCAGTCGCCCAGACCGGAGGTCTGCAGCAACTGGTCGAGCGAGTCGAGTTGGGTCTTGGCCAGTTCGTATTTCTTCGCGGCGAAGCACAGGCGCGCCAGGCTCAGCTGCCAATAGAAGCGCTCGCGGCCGCCGCGGGCTTTCGCCAGGCCCTGTTTGAGTTGCTGCACCGAGGCCTTCAGGCCTTGCTTGCGCAGTTGCGGCAGGGTCTCCTGCAGGGCCTGCTCCCAGGCCGGCTGGTCGCTGCCCTGGTCATGGGCGGGAGCGCTCTCGCTCGCCGGTGCCTGCAGGTGTGGCAGCACATGGGAGCTGATCCAGGCGCGGGTCTGGGCGTCGGCGAAGGCGCTGCCATCATGGAAGCGCAGCTCCTCCAGGCCGGTCATGCGCTGCAGGAACAGCGCCAGCTGGATCTCCACCTCGCGCATCGCCTGCTCGGCGTCGAGGCCCTGCAGGCATTGCCAGGCCAGGTGCTGGCCATCCAGCCAGAAGGGCGCGCGGGCGATGCTGGCCTCCAGGTCGACCAGCAGGTCTGCGTACTGGCCCTGCTGGTAGCGTTCCCGATAGCTGGCCAGCTTGTCGGCCGGCAGGCCGCGCAGGGCGGTGACCTGCTCGGCGTTGCGCTCCGGCAGGCTGTCGATCGGCAGCCACAGCAGGGTGCGCGCCAGGCGCAGGGCGCGCAGGTCGCTGGCCTTCTGCTTGAGCCAGTAGGCGCACAGGGGGCGGGCCTGGTCCTGCAGGCTGCGCAGGCTCTTGTGCGCATCCTTCTCGTTGTCCACTGGTGCGCCGGGCGTGAGGATCTGGGAGGCGGCCTGCTTGACCTGGGCCAGTGCCGCGCCGACGCTGCCGGGCTCCGGTTGGCCCTGGCTGGCGCGGCTCACCAGCTCGTCCAGGCGCCGGCACAACGGCAGCAGCAGCGGGGCGTGCTCGCCGAGGTGCCCGGACAGGCAGGCTTCGAGGGCGCGCAACTGTTCGGCGAGGCTGCGGAACAGCGCCAGCTGCTCGCCGATCGGTACATGTTCGGCCAGTGCCTGCTCCAGGCGCGGCAGCAGCCAGCCGATGGCGGCGGCACGGGTGCGTGGCTTGCGCGGGTGCAGGTCCGCCCAGTGGTTCAGGCACAGGTAATGCAGCAGGCTCAGGCCCGCCTGCAGCCCGGCGAAGGATTCGCGCTGGTACAGGCCCCAGATCAGCCAGGCGGCGACACGCAGGTCCTTGGAGTGGGCGCTGAGCAGCGTCTCGCTGCCTTCGCGGACTTTCTGCCAGTCGATGGCGCCGGCGTCATGCAGCGCACTGGCCTTGCCCAGTTCGTTTTCCAGGCTTTCGTATTCGCTGGAATAGCGGACATCGCTACCGGCGAAATCCCCCTGTTCAATAGGGAGTTTTGCCAGCGCCAAATAGTGGGCGGTGAGCTTACTTGAATAGGTCATTCCATGACTCGAATATATGTCCGTGCAACTCAGGTGCGCCTCTCTATATAGAGAGGCGCGGACTAACCAATAACCTGAGTTGTGCAACTTTCTGCGCACATCAATGTGCAATAAGTTGCGCAAAGCCCTTATGGGGTGGGCATCCTAGTCCGATGAGTGGCGATGGGCAACCGGCAAAAGTGTGAAGCCTGTACCAGCTGTAAACAAAGACCGAACCAATAAGCGGCAATTAGTTTCTGTGAATTTCGCGCAGCACTTGGCAATTAAGGATGGCCAATAGCGGCTGTAAGTCGTTTCGCTACCGGTGCTGTAAGTAAATACTTACTGGCAAATTAGTGGCGCATCACAAAGCGCGCAGAAGTTCGTCCGGCGCTGTGAGCGGGCGCCGGGATCGATTGTCGTGTTTGCTGTGGCCAGGCGCTTGCGGCGCTTCCGGGTGGCAGGCTTCAGAGCCTCCCCCCGGCTGGTCTCAACCCGCCAGCGGCTCGCTCCACAGGCTGACACTGAGGCGATGTTCGGCGCCGGGCGCCAGCACCACGAGGTCTTCCATGACATTGGCGTGTTCGATGCACAGCATGCCTTGCCAGGCATCGCTGGCGAACTGCGAGAGCCGTTGCGCCTTGTCGGTCCAGGGATTCCACAGTACCGCCGAGCGCGAGCCGCTGCTGCGCAACTGGATGCGCCGCTGCCAGACGGGGTCGAGGATGCTCAGCTGTGCGGGGGTGTCGAGGTAGATGCGGTCGGTTTCGCCGGCAAAGCGCAGCGGGTCGAGCTGCTGACGCTCCGTCCAGTCGTCCAGGGTGTCGATGTAGCGACAGCCCTGCAGACCTTCGACCTGGGCCTGGCGCACGTCGCCGACGGCGAAGTAGCTGTGCAGGGCCTGGCTCAGCGCCAAGGGCGCGTCGCCGAGGTTGCGGCTGACCAGGTCCAGGTGCAGGTGCTGGTCGAGGCGGATGCGCAGCTTCAGTTCGGCGGCCTGTGGCCAGTTCGGCAACGGCTGCTCGGCGCTGTTGAAGGCGAAGTCCAGATTGACTCCGTCGTCGCGCTTGTCGATGCCCAGCAGGTTCCACTCGAGGTCGCGCACCAGGCCGTGGGATGGCATCAGGTTGCCACCTGTGTGCATCGCTTGCACCGCCTGCGGGTTGCGCCGCAGGTCGCCGAACCAGGGCCAGCACACCGGCACGCCGCCGCGTACGCTGCGCCCGCTTTCGTAGGCCGCCTGCTCGCTCAGCCAGATCAGCGGCCGTTCGCCGTCGCGCTGGTAGCTCAGCAGCTGGGCTCCTTGCTGAGCGACCAGCAGCTCGGCGTCCGCATGACGGATGCGCCAGCAGGTCAGGGCGCCCATTTCGATCCG
The DNA here is from genome assembly GCF_013388395.1 of Pseudomonas sp. LPB0260. Taxonomy (NCBI): domain Bacteria; kingdom Pseudomonadati; phylum Pseudomonadota; class Gammaproteobacteria; order Pseudomonadales; family Pseudomonadaceae; genus Pseudomonas; species Pseudomonas sp. LPB0260. The sequence continues at coordinate 4,682,120 of NZ_CP058247.1, forward strand.
TTCAACGTTGGAAGTGGCCATTGCTATGCCTTGTCGCCAGTGAAGATGACCCTATTGGAACGCAGCTTGCCCGGCAGTCCAAGGGGCAGATAGCAAAACGCCCGTCACGAGGACGGGCGTTTTGCCGGTTGCGTTGCCTGTTACTTGCCGTAGACCTGTTCCGGCAGCCAGGTGATCAGCCCCGGGAACTGGTAGGCGATGACCAGCAACAGCATCTGGATCAGGATGAACGGAATGACGCCGCGGTAGATGGTGCTGGTCGGTATCGAAGCGGGGGTGACCCCGCGCAGGTAGAACAGCGCGAAACCGAATGGCGGGGTGAGGAAGGAGGTTTGCAGGTTCAGTGCGATCATCACCCCCAGCCAGACCGGATCGAGGCCCATGGCCAGCAGCACCGGGCCGACGATCGGTACCACCACGAAGGTGATCTCGATGAAGTCGAGGATGAAGCCGAGCAGGAAGATCACCAGCATCACCACGAAGAAGGCGCCGAGCACGCCGCCGGGCAGCTGGGCGAACACCTCCTCGATCATCGTCTCGCCGCCGAAGCCGCGGAACACCAGGGAGAACAGCGAGGCGCCAATCAGGATCATGAACACCATGGCGCTGATTTCGGTGGTGCCGTAGGCCACTTCGCGCAGCTGGCCGAAGTTCAGCTTGCCCTTGGCGAAGGCCAGCAGCATGGCGCCGAGGGCGCCGAGGGCCGCCGCTTCGGTGGGCGTGGCGTAGCCGGCGAGGATAGAGCCCAGGACTGCGGCGATCAGCGCCAGCGGCGGTAGCAGGGCGGCGGTCAGCTTGCCCCACTCGATCGGGCCGAGCTCCTCCTGGGGCAGCGCCGGCAGTTTCTTCGGCTGGAAGATCGCCGTGCCGACGATGTAGAGGATGTACAGGCCCACCAGCAGCAGGCCGGGGATGAAGGCGCCGACGAACAGGTCGCCGACCGACACGGTCTTCGGCGAGAAGATGCCCATCTTCAGTTGCGCCTGCTGGTAGGCGCTGGACATCACGTCACCCAGCAGCACCAGGACGATCGATGGCGGGATGATCTGCCCCAGGGTGCCGGTCGCCGCCAGGGTGCCGGTGGAGATGGCCGGATCGTAGCCGCGGCGCAGCATGGTCGGCAGGGCCAGCAGGCCCATGGTGACCACGGTGGCGCCGACGATGCCGGTGCTGGCGGCGAGCAGCGCGCCGACCACGCAGACGGAAATCGCCAGGCCACCGCGCAGGGTGCCGAACAGCCGCGACATGGATTCCAGCAGGTCCTCGGCGACCCGCGACTTCTCCAGCATTACGCCCATGAACACGAACAGCGGCACGGCCAGCATGGTCTGGTTGTTCATGATGCCGAACAGGCGATTGGGCAGGGCGCTCAGGTAACCGGCGTCGAAGGTGCCAGTCAGCGCGCCGATGCCGGCGAAGATCAGCGATACACCGCCGAGGGTAAAGGCCACGGGGAAGCCGGCCATCAGGGCCAGGCAGATACAGACGAACAGCAGAATCGCCATCAACTCAACCATTTTTCACCTCGGACTCGGGCAGGCGGCCGGCCAGCAGGTAGGCCGCCTTGATCAGATCGGCAACACCTTGCAGGGCGAGGCTGAAGACCAGCACCAGGATGATGCTCTTCTGCAGGTAGACGAATTTCAGGCCACCGGACTCGCTGGAGGCCTCCAGGGTCGACCAGGAGTTGGCGACGTAGTCCCAGCTGGCCCAGCCGAGGTACAGGCACAGCGGCAGCAGCAGCAGCAGGTTGCCGCAGACCTCCACCAGGGCTTGGCGGCGGCTGGTGAACTTCTGATAGAAGATGTCCACGCGCACGTGGGCGCCACGGATCAGGGTCCAGGCGGCGGCTCCCATGAACACCAGGGCATGGGCGTAGAGCACGGATTCCTGCAGGGCGATGGCGCCGATGCCGAAACCGTAACGCAGCACCACCACGATGGCGGTACCGACCACCAGGAACAGGGTCAGCCAGGCGCATCCCTGGCCAAGGCGGGTGTTGAGCGCGTCGATCAATCGAGCAATGCGCAACGGCATGGGAGGGGTGTCGGACATGTGGAGTCCTTGTCGTTGTGGGTGAGAGTTGCAGGCAGCCGCGGATTCTAGGCGGGCCCGGGCGAAGGCGGCAATGACCCTACAACTTTAGTCGTATCTACTAGGCTTGAGGGTCACGAGGCCTTATGTTACTTGAGCACGGTCTAACTTCAGCGATCCTGTGGTCAGACCAATACAACAAAAAGGAGCATTGCATGAAACGTCGTCAGATTCTCGCAGCAGCGGGCGTAGGCCTGGCCGCCACCGCACTGGCAGGCTGCAACAAGGAGGCCGAAACCGCTGCCAAGCCCCAAGAGGGCGCGGGCGCAGAGACCTTCAACTGGAAAATGGTCACCTCCTGGCCGAAGAACTTCCCCGGCGTCGGCGTCGGTGCCGAGCGTTTCGCCAAGCTGGTCGAGGAAATGAGTCAGGGCCGCCTGAAGATCAAGATCTATGCGGCAGGTGAACTGGTGCCGGCGCTCGAGGTGTTCGACGCCGTCTCCCGCGGTACCGCGGAAATGGGCCATGGCGCGCCTTACTACTGGAAAGGCAAGGTGCCGGCTGCGCAGTTCTTCTGCGCCCTGCCATTCGGCCCGAACGCCCAGGAAATGAACGCCTGGCTGCACAAGGGCGGTGGCATCGAGCTGTGGGAGGAGGTCTACAAGCCGTTCGGCGTGCTGCCGATGGCCTGCGGCGCGACCGGCGTGCAGACCGCCGGCTGGTTCAACAAGGAAATCAACTCGGTCGAGGACTTCAAGGGCCTGAAGATGCGTACCCCGGGCCTGGGCGGCGAAGTGCTGACCAAGATGGGCGGTACCGTGGTCAACATGCCGGCCGGCGAAATCTTCACCGCGCTGCAGACCGGTGCGATCGACGCCACCGAGTGGATCGGCCCGTACAACGACCAGGCCCTGGGCTTGCACAAGGCTGCCAAGTACTACTACACCCCGGGCTGGCAGGAGCCGAACGTCACCTTCGAGCTGGACGTCAACCTCAAGGCCTGGGAAACCCTGCCGGCCGACCTGCAGGCCATCGTCCGCGCCGCTGCCCGCGATGTGAACGCCGACATGCTCGACGACTACAACGCGCGCAACATGGAGGCCATGGAGCAGCTCAAGGCCGAGGGCGTCGAAGTGCGCAGCCTGCCGGACGATGTGCTGGCCAGGCTCAAGGAAGTGGCTGCCGAAGTGGTCGAAGCCAGCGCCGCCGCCGATCCCGCGGCGGCCAAGGTGTGGGCGCAGCAGAAGGCCTACCTGCAGCGCCTGTTCGAGTACGCGGAAGTCAACGAGAAGATCATGTACAACATCCGCGGCTGATCTTCGCGCCACAGCAAAACGCCGGCTCTCGAGCCGGCGTTTTAATGTGTTCGCTCGCAGGGGCGCAGCGGATCAGCGGCGCGGCGGAACCGGACGGGTGCGACCGCTGCCGTCGATGGCGACGAACACGAACACCGCCTCGGTGACCTTGCGCCATTCGCTGGACAGCGGATCGTCGCTCCACACCTCGACCAGCATCTGGATCGAGCTGCGGCCGACTTCCAGGGTCTGGGTGTAGAAGGACAGCTGGGCGCCGACGGCCACCGGCACCAGAAACGCCATGCGGTCGATCGCCACCGTGGCGACGCGGCCACCGGCGACCTTGCTGGCCATGGCGGTGCCGGCCAGGTCCATCTGCGCTACCAGCCAGCCGCCGAAGATATCGCCGAAGCCGTTGGTCTCGCGCGGCAGCGCGGTGATCTGCAGGGCCAGGTCGCCTTGGGGAATCGGATCATCCTGTTCGAATTCGTTCATGTCGATTACGGCTCGCGGCGCGGTTGTTGTTGTGGGCGCGGAGTCCACAGGGGTGCGGGTTCGCCGAGTATACCGACTGAGTGGTCGGCGGGCGACCATGGCGCGCCGGCGCCGTGCGTTCGTCCGCATTTGCCGGAGTTGTGCGCGAAATCGGCTACGGTCATCTAACTGTCACATTGGTTTCATAGATTGGTCACACGGCCTGCTGATACTTGGCCTCGACCCAACCCCACCCTAATTTGTTAGGAGCAAGGCATGAAACTTACGCGTTTGATGGCGGCCATGACTTTTGTTGCCGCTGGTGCTGCCACCGCTACCGCGGTCGCCGCTGTCGATCCGGCTCTGCCGACCTATGAGAAGACTTCGGGCGTATCCGGCAACCTGTCCAGCGTAGGTTCCGACACCCTGGCCAACCTGATGACCCTGTGGGCCGAGGACTACAAGAAGCTCTACCCGAACGTGAACATCCAGATCCAGGCGGCCGGTTCGTCCACTGCGCCACCGGCGCTGACCGAGGGTACCGCCAACCTCGGCCCGATGAGCCGCAAGATGAAGGATGCCGAACTGCAGGCCTTCGAAGAGAAGTATGGCTACAAGCCGACCGCCATTCCGGTGGCTATCGACGCCCTCGCGGTGTTCGTGCACAAGGACAACCCGATCAAGAGCCTGACCATGCCGCAGGTCGACGCCATCTTCTCCAGCACCCGTCTGTGCGGTGAGGCCAAGGACGTCAAGACCTGGGGCGACCTCGGCCTGAGCGGTGAGTGGGCGGTCAAGCCGGTGCAGCTGTTCGGCCGTAACTCGGTATCCGGCACCTACGGTTACTTCAAGGAAGAAGGCCTGTGCAAGGGCGACTTCAAGGCCAACGTCAACGAGCAGCCGGGTTCGGCCTCCGTGGTGCAGTCGATCTCCAGCACCCTGAACGCCATCGGCTACTCGGGCATCGGCTACAAGACCTCCAGTGTTCGCGCTGTACCGCTGGTGGACAAGAACGGCGTGGCTGAAGAAGCCTCCGAAACCAACGCCCTGGCCGGTAAGTACCCGCTGTCGCGCTTCCTGTTCGTCTACGTGAACAAGGCGCCGAACAAGGCCCTGAACCCGCTGGAGGCCGAGTTCATCAAGCTGGTGCTGTCCAAGCAGGGCCAGGAAGTGGTGGTCAAGGATGGTTACATTCCGGTGCCGTCCAAGGTTGCCGAAAAGACCTTGAAGGAGCTTGGTCTGTAACTAGACTGACAGGTTTGCCGCGGCTGGGAGCCGCGGCAAGCGGCAAACGCGCCCGCCCCTCCCTGTGGAGTGGCGGGCGTCGTCACGTCACCGCGCTGTAACTTTTTTGTCATATAAGACAGTTAGATTAAGGTCCCGCTTAACCAGCGGCGCGCGTGCGTAACCGCCCAGAGATCTTCGTATGACCGACTTGGCCACTGACCCCATGACCGCACCTCAGAACAGCAGCCAACGGCTGGATTTCAATACTCCTGCACTGCAGCGCAAGCGCCGCAGACGGGCCATCAAGGACCGCCTGGCGCACTGGTACGTGTCGATCGGTGGCCTGGCCGTGCTGGGCGCGATCACCCTGATCTTCTTCTACCTGGCCCACGTGGTGCTGCCGATCTTCTCCGGCGCCGAGCTGGAAGCGCAGCCGGCGCAGCGGCCGGCCTGGCTGGCCGAGCGGGGCGACGCCCTGCTGCTGGCGGTGGAGGAGCAGAACAAGGTGGCCATGCGCCTCGATCGCTCGGGGCAGGTGCAGTTCTTCGCGACCAAGAGTGGCGCGGCGCTGAGCAGCGTGGAGCTGCCGCTGCCGGCCGGCGTCGACATCGTCTCGCTCGGCGAGGACCAGCCGGGCAGCCGCCGTGTGGCCCTGGGCCTGTCCAACGGCCAGGTGCTGGTGTTCAAGCAGAACTACCGGGTGACCTACCCGGACAACGTCAAGACCATCACCCCGACCCTGGAGTATCCCTTCGGCGAGGCGCCGATCAGTCTGGACCCCCAGGGCCGCGCCCTGGAGCATGTGGCGATCAGCCAGAACGGCGATACCCTGCTGCTCAGCGCGTCTACCGGCGCCGAACTGCACGTGCTGTCGATGAGTCGGGAAGAGAATGACTTCACCGGCGAAGTGACCCAGGAGGAGCGCCGCATCGAGCTGCCGCAGATCGCCGAGCCGATCAGCGAGCTGCTGATCGACCCGCGCCACCAGTGGCTCTATGTGTTCAACGGCCGGGCCACGGCCGATGTCTTCGACCTGCGCAGCAAGAGCCTCAATGGCCGTTACAAGCTGCTCGAGGGCGACGCCCGGGTCAGCGTCGTGAGCCCGCTGCTGGGCGGTATTTCGCTGCTGGTCGGCGACAGCAAGGGCGGCATCCGCCAGTGGTTCATGGTGCGTGACGAGGACGGCCAGTCGGCGCTGACCCGTATCCGCGATTTCAAGCTGGGCGACAGCGCGATCACCCAGTTCCTCCCGGAAGAGCGGCGCAAGGGCTTCATCGCCCTGGACGCCGACGGCAAGCTGGGCATCTTCCACAGCACCGCGCACCGCACCCTGCTGGTCGAGCAGGTCGCCGAGGGGCCGGCCATCGCCACCCTGTCGCCGCGCGCCAGCCGCGTACTGGTGGAGTCCAACGGGCAGATCCAGCCTTTCGTGGTCGACAACCCGCACCCGGAGGTGTCCTGGAGTTCGCTGTGGGGCAAGGTCTGGTACGAGAGCTATGACGAGCCCAAGTACGTCTGGCAGTCGACCTCGGCCAATGGCGACTTCGAGCCCAAGATGAGTCTCTCGCCGCTGACCTTCGGTACCCTGAAGGCGGCCTTCTACGCCATGCTCCTGGCCGCGCCCCTGGCCATCTGCGCGGCGATCTACACCGCCTACTTCATGGCCCCGGCCCTGCGCGGCAAGGTCAAGCCGGTGATCGAGCTGATGGAGGCGCTGCCGACGGTGATCCTCGGCTTCTTCGCCGGCCTGTTCCTCGCGCCCTATGTGGAGGGCCACCTGCCGGGCATCTTCAGCCTGCTGCTGCTCACCCCGCTGGGTATTCTGCTGGCCGCCTATGGCTGGAGCCGCCTGCCCGAGCGCATCCGCCTGCTGGTGCCGGATGGCTGGGAAGCGGCCCTGCTGATCCCGGTGATCCTGCTGGTGGCGGCCTTCTCCCTGAGCATGAGCGGTCACCTGGAGAACTGGTTCTTCGGCGGCGACATGCGCCTGTGGCTGAGCAACGACCTGGGCATTCCCTTCGACCAGCGCAACGCCCTGGTGGTGGGCCTGGCCATGGGCTTCGCGGTGATCCCGAACATCTACTCGATCGCCGAGGACGCCGTGTTCAGCGTGCCCAAGAGCCTGACCTTCGGCTCCCTGGCCCTCGGTGCGACGCCCTGGCAGACCCTGACCCGGGTGGTGATCCTCACCGCCAGCCCGGGCATCTTCTCGGCGCTGATGATCGGCATGGGCCGCGCGGTCGGCGAAACCATGATCGTGCTGATGGCCACCGGCAACACGCCGATCATGGAAATGAACATCTTCGAAGGCCTGCGCACCCTGGCCGCCAACGTGGCGGTGGAGATGCCGGAGTCGGAAGTCGGCAGTACCCACTACCGCGTGCTGTTCCTCGCCGCGCTGGTGCTGCTGTCCTTCACCTTCGTGATGAATACCCTGGCCGAGGTCATCCGTACCCGCCTGCGCAAGAAATATGCGTCGCTCTGAGAATTGGGAAGGTAGATGTCCGTGAAAACCAAAGAGCAAAACCTCAAGTCCTGGTTCAAGAGCGGCGCGCCTTGGGTCTGGATGACCGCCGGCGGCGTGGCCATCGCGGTGATCATGACCCTCGGCCTGCTGTCGGTGATCGCCACCCGTGGCCTGGCGCATTTCTGGCCGGCCGACGTGATCGAGTCCAGCTACCAGGTGCCGGGCGAAGCCCCGCGACTGCTGGCCGGCGAGCTGGTGCAGTCCGAGGAGGTGCCGCGAGCTCGGCTCAAGGCCGCAGGGTTGCCCGTGGAAACCGAAGGCGCCGAGTTCATGACGCGTCAGCTGCTCAAAGTGGGCAACCGCGAGACGTTCGGCGCCGACTTCAGCTGGGTGGTCGCCGAATGGCTGCACGACTCCGCCACCCCGGCCAACCTGCTGGTGATGGAGCGCCGCGAGTGGGGCAACTTCTACGGCTACCTGGTCAACGTCAAGCAGGGCGGCCAGCTGGTCGCCGAGGGTGATGGCGCCTGGAGCGAGCTGCAGCAGCGCATCGCGCGTATCGACGACCTGCACCAGCAGATCGCCCGGCTGGAAAAGAAGGACATCGGCCGCATCAACTACGGCCTCGAGCGCCTGCGCCTGAAGACCCGTCGCCTGGAGCTGGAAGGCACGCTGGACGCCGCCGCCCAGGCCGACCTGGACGCCGAGCGGGCGCAGTGGGACGCCGAGTACAAGGTCCTCGAAGCCCAGCTGATCGAACTCAACCAGCAGTTCAACCGCGACAGCGTCACGGTCCGCACGGTCGATGGCCGCGAGCAGGAGATCAGCCTGGGCAAGGTGGTGCGCGCCTATCAGCCGAACGCCATGGGCGTCATGGACAAGCTCGGTTTCTACTTCGCCAAGGTGTGGGAGTTCGTCAGCGAGGACCCGCGTGAGGCCAATACCGAGGGCGGCATCTTCCCGGCCATCTTCGGTACGGTGATGATGACCCTGATCATGGCGGTGATCGTCACGCCGTTCGGCGTCGTCGCGGCGATCTACCTGCGCGAGTACGCCAAGCAGGGGGCGATGACCCGGATCATCCGCATCGCGGTGAACAACCTGGCCGGGGTGCCGTCGATCGTCTACGGCGTGTTTGGCCTGGGCTTCTTCGTCTATGTGCTGGGCGGCTCGATCGACAGCCTGTTCTTCCCCGAGAGCGCACCGGCACCGACCTTCGGCACGCCGGGCCTGATGTGGGCCTCGCTGACCCTGGCGATCCTCGCCGTGCCGGTGGTCATCGTCGCCACCGAGGAAGGCCTGGCGCGCATTCCGCGGGCGCTGCGCGAGGGTTCCCTGGCCCTGGGCGCGACCAAGGCCGAGACCCTGTGGAAGGTGGTGCTGCCGATGGCCAGCCCGGCGATGATGACCGGCCTGATCCTCGCCGTGGCCCGCGCCGCCGGCGAAGTGGCGCCGCTGATGCTGGTGGGCGTGGTCAAGCTGGCGCCGGCGCTGCCGGTCGACGGCAACTACCCCTACCTGCACCTGGACCAGAAGATCATGCACCTGGGCTTCCACATCTACGACGTCGGCTTCCAGAGCCCCAACGTCGAGGCCGCGCGACCGCTGGTGTACGCCACCGCGTTGCTGCTGGTGCTGGTGATCGCCCTGCTCAACCTCAGTGCGGTGTATATCCGCAACCACCTGCGCGAGAAGTACAAGGCGCTGGATCACTAAGGTTTCTATATCGCCGGCGCCAGCCTCGAGGCGGCGCGGTCAACGAATTGTTAGCGTAGGGAGTCTCCCATGCAGCACCAAGCACAAGCACACGGCATCGACATCTCCGCCCTGGGCCGCGACAAGCAGAGCCTCGACATCAACAAGGAGACCGTGGCCATCGAAGTGCCCGGCCTGAACCTGTTCTACGGCGACAAGCAGGCGCTGTTCGACGTCAAGCTGAACATCCCGCGCGAGCGCGTGACCGCCTTCATCGGCCCGTCCGGCTGCGGCAAGTCGACCCTGCTGCGCACCTTCAACCGGATGAACGACCTGGTCGATGGCTGCCGCGTGGAAGGCGAGATCAACCTCGACGGGCGCAACATCTACCGCAAGGGCGAGGACGTGGCCGAACTGCGCCGCCGGGTCGGCATGGTGTTCCAGAAGCCCAACCCCTTCCCCAAGAGCATCTACGAGAACGTGGTCTACGGCCTGCGCATCCAGGGCGTGAACCAGAAGCGTGTGCTCGACGAGACCGTGGAGTGGGCGTTGAAGAGCGCGGCGCTGTGGGACGAGGTCAAGGACCGCCTGCACGACTCGGCCCTGGGCCTGTCCGGCGGCCAGCAGCAGCGCCTGGTGATCGCCCGCACCGTGGCGGTGCAGCCGGAAGTGCTGCTGCTCGACGAGCCCTGCTCGGCACTCGACCCGATCTCCACCCTCAAGGTCGAAGAGCTGATCTACGAACTGAAATCCAAGTACACCATCGTCATCGTTACCCACAACATGCAGCAGGCCGCCCGGGTTTCCGACTACACGGCGTTCATGTACATGGGCAAGCTGATCGAGTACGGCGACACCGACACCCTGTTCACCAACCCGGCGAAGAAGCAGACCGAAGACTACATCACCGGTCGTTACGGTTAAGCGGATTCCGTAGGGTGCGCCATGCGCACCACAGGGCCGGTGCGCATAGCGCACCCTACACGCAGCATTCGCGGAGTGAATTGGAATGATCAACAAAGACAGCCTCACCCATCACATCTCCCAGCAGTTCAACGCCGAGCTGGAGGAGGTGCGCAGCCACTTCCTGGCCATGGGCGGCCTGGTCGAGAAGCAGGTCAACGATGCGGTTACCGCGCTGATCGAGGCCGATTCCGGCCTGGCCCAGCAGGTGCGCGAGGTCGACGACCAGATCAACCTGATGGAGCGCAACATCGACGAGGAATGCGTGCGCATCCTCGCCCGCCGTCAGCCGGCGGCCTCCGACCTGCGCCTGATCATCAGCATCTCCAAGTCGGTGATCGACCTGGAGCGCATCGGCGACGAGTCGACCAAGATCGCCAAGCGCGCCATCCTCCTGTGCGAGGAAGGCGAGTCGCCGCGCGGCTACGTGGAGATCCGCCATATTGGCGACCAGGTGCGCAAGATGGTGCAGCAGGCGCTGGACGCCTTCGCCCGCTTCGACGCCGAACTGGCCCTGTCGGTGGCGCAGTTCGACAAGACCGTCGACCGCGAGTACAAGACCGCCCTGCGCGAGCTGGTCACCTACATGATGGAGGATCCGCGCTCGATCTCCCGGGTGCTCAACGTGATCTGGGCGTTGCGTTCGCTGGAGCGCATCGGCGACCACGCGCGCAACATCGCCGAGCTGGTGATCTACCTGGTGCGCGGCACCGACGTGAAGCACATGGGCCTGACCCGCATGCGGGAAGAGGTCGAGGGCACCGGCAAGAACGCCTGAGGCCGGCGCTGGCGGCGCCACGGGCGGACCTGCGTCGCCGTTCGCCGCTTTAGGGTTGGCCAGCTGCCAGCTGCCGCGACTATGCTAGGGGCCATTCGAAAGGGAGTGGCCGATGAGTAAAGTCAACGTACTGGTGGTGGACGATGCGACCTTCATTCGCGACCTGGTGAAGAAGGGGCTGCGCGATCACTTCCCGGGCGTACAGATCCACGAAGCCATCAACGGGCGCAAGGCCCAGCAGTTGCTCGGCCGGGTCGCCATCGACCTGATCCTCTGCGACTGGGAAATGCCCGAGATGTCCGGGCTCGAGTTGCTCAGCTGGTGCCGTGAGGAAGAGCCCCTGAAGGCCATCCCCTTCATCATGGTCACCAGCCGCGGCGACAAGGAAAACGTGGTGCAGGCGATCCAGGCCGGGGTCTCGGATTTCATCGGCAAGCCCTTCTCCAACGAGCAGCTGGTGACCAAGGTGAAGAAGGCCCTGAGCCGCGCCGGCAAGCTGCAGGCCCTCCAGGCCCAGGCGCCGAAGGCCCTGGCCAGCGGCTTCGCCAACGACTCGCTGGCCGCCCTGACCGGCGGCAAGGCCGAAGTGATCAAGCCCGTCGCGGGCGATGAAGCGAAACCCGCCGCCAGCCCCCAGCCCGTGCCGCCGAAGCCCGCGGCGCGGGCGATCAGCGCCGGCCGCGGCCAGGGGCAGCTGCGCCTGCCGGGTGGCACCATGGCCTGCGTGATCAAGGCGCTGAGCCTCAAGGAGGCGCTGTTGCTGGTCAAGCGCGGCGGCCTGCTGCCCCAGGTGCTGGAAAGTGCGGTGCTCGACCTGGAGCAGGGCGAGGGCGGCGAAGTGGCCCGGCTCAACGGCTACCTGCATGCGGTCGCGGCCTTCGAGCCGAAGCCCGACAGCGAGTGGCTGCAGCTGACCCTGCGCTTCGTCGACCAGGATCCGCAGAAGCTCGACTACCTGTCGCGCCTGATCGCCCGCGGCACCGCGCAGAAGCATTTCAGCCCCGGCGCCTGAGTGCGCCGCCGGTCGCCGCGCGGCGCGGTGGCGGGAGCTGGCTCACAACGCCGAGTCGCTCGCCTCGCGCCACAGATGGGGGACTGCTAGTCTCCAAACTCCGGATATCAAAAAGCCATAAGATCCGAGTTCGTTATGCTAGGGCGTCTGATTCTACTCTGCAGTCTATTGTCCGCAGCCGGCCAGGTTGCGGCCTTGACCATCTACAAGTACACCGATGCCAACGGCGTGGTCACCTATTCCGACCAGGCCGCGCCGGGGGCCCAGGTGTTCGTGTTCCGCGACCGCATGGTCGAGCGCCTGGACAACCAGGTGAAGCTGGAGACCCGCAAGCACGCCGCCGGCGAAACCCTGCTGGTGCGCAACGACCTCTATGCCCCGGTGCAGGTCGAGCTGAAGCTGGTGGATGTCGACAACGCCGTCGGCGCGCCGGATGAGCCGATCAACTGGGTGCTGCCGCCGCGCAGCAAGATCCGCCTGGCCACCCTGGCCCCGCGCGATGCCAGCCAGCCGCTGCGCTACACCCCCAAGCTGCGCTACGCCCTCGGCGATCCGCGCCTGGTGCCGAGCGAGCAGCGCTATCCGCTGCCCTGGCGCGGCGGGCCGTTCCGCCTGACCCAGGGCGCCAACGGCAAGTACAGCCACTTCACGCCCAAGGGCCGCTATGCCCTGGACATCGCCATGCCCGAGGGCACGCCCATCGTCGCGGCGCGCAGCGGCGTGGTGGTGAAGACCGAGAACCAGCAGAGCGGGCGCGGCAACAACCCGTCCGGCAACTACGTGCGCATCCTCCACGACGACGGCACCATGGGCGTCTACCTGCACCTGATGAAGGGCTCGGTCAGGGTCCACGAAGGCGTCCGGGTGAATGCCGGCCAGCAGATCGCCCGCTCCGGCAACACCGGCAACAGCACCGGGCCGCACCTGCACTTCGTGGTGCAGCGCAATGTCGGCCTGGCCCTGGAGTCGATCCCGTTCAGCTTCGCCCAGCCGGTCGACAGCCTGCCCAACTTCGCCGTCGGCGGCGAATGAAAAACCCCGCTGCCGGCTCGATAGCGCTCGAGCCGGCAACGGGGTTTTCCTGTGCCTGCTGCTAGCCGCGCTAGCGGAACGCCAGGTCGCGCAGGAACAGGGTGATCGGCGGGAACATGATCAGCAGCACCGACATCAGCAGCAGGATGATGAAGAACGGCAGGCTGCCGCGCACCACGTCCACGTAGGGGCGGCGGAAGACCGCGATGGCGGTGAAGATGTCGCAGCCGAAGGGTGGCGTGGCCGAGCCGATCGCCGCCTGCAGGGTGATGATGGTGCCGACCAGCACCGGGTCGAGGCCGGACAGGCGCACCGCCGGGGCGAAGATCGGCACCAGGATCAGCATCACCACGATCGGGTCGACGAACATGCAGCCGAGGAAGAAGGCGATCGAGATGATGATCAGCAGTTCGGTCGGCGAGGCGCTCATGATGCCGATGCCGCTGAGGATCGCCTGGGGAATCTGGGCGAAGGAGATCACCCAGGAGAACGCCGAGCCGGCCGCCACCAGGATGAACACCACGGCGGTGATCAACCCGGTGGACAGGGCGATGGACGACAGATCGCCGAACTTCACCCGACGGTAGATCAGCACCTCCAGAATCAGCGCGTAGAGCACCGATACCGCGGCCGCCTCGGTGGGGCTGAACACCCCGGAGTAGATGCCGCCGATGGTCAGCACCGGCAACAGCAGCGGGAGGATGGCGCGGCGGCAGGTGACCAGGCGCTCCATCCAGCTGAACTTCTCGCCGCTGGGGATGCCGGTGACGCGCGCGTAGATGTAGCAGTAGCCAGCCAGCAGGGTCATCAGCAGCAGGCCCGGGCCGATGCCGGCGATGAACAGCTCGGCCACCGAGGTGCCGGACACCACGCCGTAGATGATCATGCCGATGCTCGGCGGAATCAGCAGGGCGATGTCCGAGGCGTTGATGATCAGCGAGATGGCGAAGCTGTCCTTGTAGCCCTGTTGCAGCATCTTCGGCCGCATGATGCTGCCGACACCGACCACCGTGGCCTGGGTCGAGCCGGAGAGGGCGCCGAACAGCGCGCAGCTCAGCGCCGTGGTCACCGCCATGCCGCCACGCACGTGGCCGACGAAGGCCATGGCCACGTCCAGCAGGCGATTGGCGGTGGCGCCGCGGGTGATGATGTCGGCGGCGAGGATGAACATCGGCACCGCCACCAGGGCGGCCGGGCGGATGCCGGCGATCATCTGCTGGATGATGAACTCCGGGCCCATGGTGAAGAAGAACGTGAAGCCGGCGGCGGCGGCGGCCAGCAGCGTGGTCATCATGGGGAAGCCGGCCAGCAGCAGGACCAGCATGATGAGCAGCAGGGCGGTGGTCATATCCATGGCGACGGCACTCAGGGTTGCGGCGGAAGGGGGGTGTCGACGTGGCGCGGCGGCGCCTCGCGCCGGCCGAGCAGGACCAGCAACTGGGTGAAGGCGTGGCGCAGGAACTGCAGGCCGGTCATGCCCAGCCCCAGGGGGATCACCAGGTAGATGTAGTGCAGCGGCATCTGCAGCGCCGAGGAGGCGCGGCCGACGCGGGCGGCCGACTCCACGTAGCCGACCGCCGCCCAGGTCAGCCAGAGCATCAGTGCGGCGGTGAGCAGGTTGATCAGCAGCAGGCTGGCGGCGGCCGGCTTGCCGGTCAGCTGCTCGACGAAGGCGCTCATGCTGATGTGCCGGCTATGCCGGGCGGCATAGCTGCAGCCGACGAAGGTGACGAAGATGATGAGGAACTGGTTGAGCTCCTCGGAGAAATAGATGCTCTGGTTGAACAGGTAGCGGCCGAACACGTTGCCGACCGAGTTCAGCGCCATCAGCAGGATGGCGCTGGCGAGGATGAAAGCCTCGAGCTTCTCCAGCAACCAATCCAACTTGTGCAACCAAGACATAGCCACCTCCAGCCCGTCGTCGAGACGTCGAGTCGACGGACATTGTTCTTGTTGTGGAAGCCAGACCTTATCCCCGGTCAAAAATCATGTCAATTAATATTTGAATCAGTACATGTGTGCCATATTTGTGCAAATGTAATGATTCTGCCCTGTTTTAGAACACGAAGTGCATGGGCGGCGGCGTCTCGCCGAACAGCCCATTGAGCGTAGCCAGCCCGGCCTGCAGGCGCGAGCGGCTCTGCTCGGCGCCCAGGCTGATGCGCACGTGCTGGTTGCTGCGGTCGGCAGTGGCCAGGAAGGGTTCGGCGGGGAAGATCATCACCCCTTCCTGGCGTGCGCGGCGGGCGAACTTCTCCGGCTGCCAGTGGGAGGGCAGCTCGGCCCAGATGTGCATGCCGTTGGGATGGGCCCTGAAGCGGCAGCCGTCGAGCAGCTCGCGGGCGATCTGCTGGCGCGCCGCGAACTCCTGCTGCTGGAAGGCGACCATGCGCTCCAGGGTGCCGTCCTGCATCCACCAGCTGGCGATCTCGAAGGGCATCAGGGTGGCCATCCAGGTGGTGCTGCGCAGGCGGCCGATGGCCTGCTGCACCAGGTGCGGCGGGGTGATCAGGTAGCCGGCACGCATGCCCGGCAGGGTGATCTTGGTCAGGCTGGTGGCGTAGAAGCTGCGCTCCGGGATCAGCGCCGACAGCGGCGGGTGGCGGTCCGGTTGCAGGGCGCCGTAGACATCGTCCTCGACCACGGTCAGGTCATAGCGGCGGGCCAGTTCGGCGATCGCCTGGCGGCGCTCCAGGCCCATTGTGTCGGTGGTCGGGTTGTTCATGGTCGGGGTGCAGAACAGCACCCGCGCGCCGCCCTGCTTGCAGGCCGCCTCCAGCGCATCCGGGAGCAGGCCCTGGTCGTCGGTGGCGATGCCCTTGAGGTTGAAGTGCAGGGTCTGCGCCAGCGCCAGCAGCAGCATGCAGGTCTCCCGCTCGCACAGCACCGTGTCGCCGGGCTTGAGCACGGTGGCCATGGCGATGGTCAGGGCGTGGGCGGCGCCGTTGCAGAACAGCATGTGGTCGGGATTGGCCGGCATCTTCTGCTGCGCCAGCCAGGTGCAGACCACCTCGCGGTGCTGGGTCAGGCCCTGGGTCGGGTGGAAGGAGGTGATGAAGTCATCGCGCCCCTCCCGGGCCAGGCGCTCCAGGCCCTCGCGGTAAAGCCTGACGTGGCGCTGGGTGCACACCGGGTGGGCGGTGGACAGGTCGATGCCACGGTGCGGGTCCTCGTGCTCGTCGGTGGACAGGTAGTCCGACTCGTGGCTGACGTGGCGGCTGCGCACGAAGGTGCCGCTGCCGACCTGGGCGTAGATGGCGCCCTGCTTCTCCGCATGGGCATAGGCGTTGCTCACCGTCTGCACGCTGACGCCCAGGGTCTCGGCCAGCTCGCGGTGGGTCGGCAGCTTGCTGCCGGGCAGCAGCGCGCCGCTGTTGATCGCCTCGGTCAGGGCGTTGCCGATGGCCAGGTATTTCGGTTGGCCGGAACGGATAAAGGGCTTCAGATCAATTGTCATAGAACAATAAATTCCTTGACGATGATTGTAATGATCATAATATGGGTCTCGAACGCTATTGACCTGTATTTGTAGCGGTCACTTTAGCAGGTTTCAGTACAATTTCTCCAGGGTGGTCGATTGACCGCGGTGCCGGAACGGCATGGCTCCTGGAGGGTGCGGGGAAGGGCTGTCATGGCCGCCCCGCATTGCAGCGATGTCGTCCGCCCGGTTGTTGCCCGGCGGGCTGATAGAGGCCTGAACGCCACGGCGTTCGTTATCGAGATGCTGTCATGAGTGAAATCGCGTTGAATTTCAGCCGTGAAGAGTACGCCCAGCGACTGGCCAAGGTGCGCGCCGCCATGGTCGAGCGGGGGATCGCCACGCTGATCGTCCACGACCCGTCGAACATGGCCTGGCTGACCGGCTATGACGGCTGGTCCTTCTATACACCGCAGTGCGTGGTGGTCGGCCAGAGCGGCAATCCGCTGTGGTACGGCCGCGGCATCGACGCCAACGGCGCCCGCCGTACCGTCTACCTGCCGGAGGAGGACATCGCCTCCTACAGCGACCGCTATGTGATGAACCCGCCGCACCACGCCCTCGACTACCTGTGCGAGCAGGTGCTGCCGGCCCGGGGCTGGACCGCCGGGGTGATCGGCGTGGAGATGGACAACTACTACTACAGCGCCACCTCGCACCAGGCGCTGCAGCGGGGCCTGCCGAAGGCTCAGCTGGTGGACGCCACCGGCCTGGTCAACTGGTGCCGGGCGATCAAGTCGACGCAGGAAGTCGAGTACATGCGCGTCGCCGCGCGTATCGTCGAGAACATGCACCGGGCGATCATCGAGATGATCGAGCCGGGCCTGCCGAAGAACGTGCTGGTCGGCGAGATCTACCGGGTCGCCTGCGTCGGTCACGACGGCAAGTTCGGCGACTACCCGGCCATCGTGCCCATGCTGCCGTCGGGCAAGGACGCCTCGGCGCCGCACCTGACCTGGGACGACCGGCCGTTCAAGAAGGGCGAAGGCACCTTCTTCGAGATCGCCGGCTGTCACAAGCGCTACCACTGCCCGCTGTCGCGCACCGTCTACCTGGGCGAGCCCTCGGCGGCGTTCCGCAAGGCCGAGGAGGCGATCAACGCCGGCCTCGAGGCCGGTCTGGCGGTGGCCAAGCCGGGCAACACCTGCGGCGACATCGCCCGCGAACTGAACAGCACCCTGCGCCGTTACGGCTACGACCGCGGCGACAACCGCTGCGGCTACCCGATCGGTCTGAGCTACCCGCCGGATTGGGGCGAGCGCACCATGAGCCTGCGCGAAAGCGACACCACGGTGTTGCAACCGGGCATGACCTTCCACTTCATGCCGGGCCTGTGGCTGGACGACTGGGGGCTGGAGACCACCGAAAGCATCCTGATCACCGAAAGCGGCGTGGAAACCCTTTGCGACTTCCCGCGCCAACTGTTCGTGAAGGCTTGAGATGAGTGCAGCACAGATGAATATTTCTCCCGAATCCGACCTGCAGGCGACCAGTCTCTCGACTATCGCCGAGGTCGGCGAAAGCACCATCAGCAGCACCGTCGACTTCGAGCGCGACGGTGTGCAGCACGGCTTCCTCAAGCTGCCGTACTCCCACGACCAGTCGGCCTGGGGCTGCATCATGATCCCCATCACCGTGGTGAAGAACGGCGCGGGTCCCACCGCGCTGCTCACCGGCGGCAACCACGGCGACGAGTACGAGGGCATCACCGCGTTGCTCAAGCTGGCCGGCGAGCTGCGTGCCGAGGACGTCCAGGGCCGGGTGATCATCGTCCCGGCGATGAACTACCCGGCGGTGCAGAACGGCAGTCGCACCTCGCCGATCGACAAGGGCAACATGAACCGCTCGTTCCCCGGCAACCCCCACGGGGCCATGACCGAGCGCATCGCCGACTACTTCCAGCGCTACCTGATCCCGCTGTGTGACTACGCTTTGGATATCCACTCCGGTGGCAAGACCCTGGACATCCTGCCCTTCGCCGCGGCCCACCGGCTGCCCGACCCCGAGCAGGAAGCCAAGTGTATCGAGGGCGCCCGGCTGTTCGGCACCGCCGCCAGCATGATCCTCTTCGAGCTGGATGCGGCCTCACTGTACGACACCGCCGTGGAAGCCCAGGGCAAGGTGTTCGTCACCACCGAGCTGCGCGGCGGCGGCACCAGTACGCCGCAGACCATGGCCCTGGCCGACCGTGGGGTGCGCAACTTCCTCAAGTTCGCCGGAATCATCGAAGGCGAACTGGAACTGGCGGACGAGCCGGCGCTGCAGCTGGATATGCCCGACGCCAGCTGCTACGTGCAGAGCGTGCACCGCGGCATTCTCGAGCTGGCCCTGAGCCTGGGCGATCGGGTGCGGCGCGGCGACCTGGTGGCGCGGGTGCATGCCTTCGAGCGTACCGGCACGCCGGCGGTGGAATACCGCGCCGAGCGTGACGGGATGCTGGTGGCGCGGCGTTTCCCCGCGCTGGTGGACATAGGCGACACCCTGGCGGTGATCGCCGACGTAATCGAAGGCTGAAGACAAGCGGGCTCAGTCGCGAATTCCTTAGAAAAACAAGCGGAGACCTCACCATGAGCAAGTTCAGCACACTGAAGAAGGCGGCCCTGGCCGCGGCAATGGGCCTGGCCCTGGCGGGTCAGGCGAGCCTGGCGACGGCGGCCGAGGAGTGGAAGTTCGCCCTGGAGGAGATCAGCGGCAGCGTGCAGGACGCCTACGCGCAGAAGTTCAAGCAGCTGGTGGAAGAGAAGAGCGGCGGCGACATCACCGTCACCGTCTATCCGTACGGCGCCCTGGGCGAGTCGGAAGACCTCACCGAGCTGGTGGCCAACGGCGTCCTGCAATTCACCCACGGCTCCACCGGCATCCTCGGCTCCACCGCGCCGGGCATGCAGGTGTTCTCCGTGCCCTACCTGCTGTCGCAGAACAACAAGGTCAACCTCGAGCTGCTGACCGAAAGCCCGACCATCTACGGGCCCATGGCCGACAAGCTGAAGACCCGCAACCTGCGCCTGCTGAGCATGTACCCGGAAGGCGAGATGGTCTGGACCACCAACAAGGTGGTGCGCAAGCCGGCCGACTTCGCCAACGTGAAGATGCGCGTGATGGCCTCGCCGATGCTGGTCGAAGCCTACAAGTCGTTCGGCGCGGTGCCCACCCCGCTGCCGTACTCCGAGGTCTACGGCGCCCTGCAACTGAAGATGGTCGACGGCCAGGAGAACCCGATCTTCGCCATCGAGGAGATGAAGTTCTACGAGGTCACCGATGTGCTGACCTGGTCCGGCCACCAGCAGTTCACCGTCGCCGTGCTGTCCAACGAATCCTGGTACCAGGGCCTGCCGGCGGCGCAGCGCAAGATCATCGACGAGACCGTGGATGAGTTGGCGCCCTATATCTTCGAGACCCAGGCCAAGTACAACCAGGAGCGCCTGGAGAAGATCCAGCAGGCCAAGCCGGGCATCCAGCTGGTGCGCCTGAACGAGGAAGAGCAGGCCGCCTTCCGCGAGGCCAGCCAGACCATGCGTGACAAGCTGGTGGAGCTGGCCGGTCCGGAAGCCGGGGCTGCCCTCGAGGCGCTGGAGGCGGAGATCGCCGAGCTGGAAAAGAAGTACTAAGACGCGCGAGTCGAGCGTGAGCCGGCGGGGCTTGTCCCGCCGGCTTTGTCATACCTGGAGCGCAGGGCAGTTCTGCGCCGGAGCGGTTCTATGCGTTTGGACAGTTACGACCTGAAGATACTGCGCATCCTCCAGCACAACGGGCGCATCACCAAGTCCAGCCTGGCCGAGGCCATCAACCTGTCGGTCAGCCCGTGCTGGGAGCGGGTCAAGCGCCTGGAGGAAGCCGGCATCATCCGCGGCTATGGCGCCCAGTTGAACACCGAGATTCTCCTCAAGCGCGCGGCGGTGATGGTCGAGATCACCCTCAAGCAGCACAACCGCGAGGCCTTCGCGCGTTTCGAGAAGGCCATGCTGGACTGCCCGCAGGTGACCGAGTGCTACGCCACCGGCGGCGGCGTCGACTACATCGTCAAGGTCATGGCCGAGGACATCGACCAGTACCAGCGCCTGGTCGATCGCTGGCTGATGGCCGACCTGGGCATCGAACGCTACTTCACCTACATCGTCACCAAGACCATCAAATGCGCCGAGCCGCCGCTGGAGCTGGAGTCCGGCGACGGCGATTAACCACGGCGAGCAGGGCCGGTTGCCGGCCCCGGGCGGTCAGCGGCTGGTGCCGATGCTCTGCAGCGCCGGGCGATGGCGGTAGATCAGCAGCCCCAGGGTCACGGCATAGAGCCCGATGACCACCAGGCCCACCCACTGGATCTCGAACGGGGTGAACTTGAACAGCAGCACCAGGGCGGTGAGCAGGCCGACGTTCAGGGCGATAAAGCGTCCATGGCCGAGCTTGGCCACGGTGATGCCGAGGTTGTCGGTGTACAGGCGCACCAGGGAGTCGACCGAGTTGATCACGAAGATCACCCCGACGCCGAGCATGGCCAGCTTCCAGAACTGGCTGACCTCGATGCCCAGGTCGAAGTAGCCGTAGAGCACGGAGAACCAGATCGCCAGGGGAATCGACGGTATCACCAGCAGCGCCAGCAGCAGCTGCCAGGTGCGCAGGCCGCCGACGAAGCGCGAGACGAACTGGCCGATCATCACGCTCCAGGCGAACCACCAGAACAGGTAGAAGGCGTGGTAGTCGCCCAGCGGCAGGATGAAGCCGTGCAGCTCGGCGAAGTAGCCGCTGCCGATCTTCGCCGCCGCGTCGGCGAAGTAGCCCACGCCGAGATCGCCTGCCCACCACATGCCGAGAATCAGGGCGAAGAACAGCCAGGTCGAGCCGACGCTGAGGATCTTCAGGTAGCGGATGTCGGTGCTGGAATAGACAGCCGCGAGGATGATCCCCACCACCACCAGGTAGGCCAGGGTGTCCCCCAGCTCCGGCGCGTACCAGGCGATGTTGACCAGGAACAGGTAGGCGGTGAAGGCGCAGGTGGAGACGATCACCAGGTTGTTGACCAGCTTCACCGGGCGCAGCTCGAACAGCTTGACCCGCGGTTCGACCACGCAGAAATAGAAGGTGGTGATGAAGTAGAAGGCCCAGATCAGGAAGCCCCAGAAACCGAACTCCACCGCCAGGGGATTGGAGAACTGGTACTGGGCCTCCTCGGCATAGGTGGGGAACTCGGTCAGCGGGAAGATGATCAGGCCCATGTCCAGGCCGGAGGTGAAGAGGATGGCCAGGAAGGTGAACAGGCCCACCGGCTCCGGGCCGGTGCAACGCAGGTTGCCCCAACGCACCAGCACCAGCAGGGTGGCCGCAAGCAAGGCGATGATCGCCCCCGATAGAATCAGATTCATAGAGCCCTCATGTGCCGTGAGCGAGCGGTCCCTCGTTCGACTCGGCGGCAATTTCTTGTTGGAGTGACGTCTCGCACCCGACCACGCCTGGCGTGGTCGATGCCGGCACCATCCTGGCCAGTCAAAGCGACCGCTGCATGCCCGAGGGCGTCGCCAAGCGTCGTGATCCCGGCTCGTCGCCCGGGCCAAAGCCGCGTACTAGCCAATCTGCGCCCCGATCCGGCCAAAACCGCCGGGCCCTGGGCGGCGCCGAAAAAAATCGTCTGCAGGGCCCGGCAAAGAAAAAAAACCAGGCGCGCAGCCCCGGCTAAGAGAAAAAACCGCGCGCCCATCCCCCCTAAAGTGGAAGCCGTAAACACGCACCACGCCCTGCAGCACGCACTCGCTGCGCCAGGGCCCGCAGAGGGGACGCCGTCCATGCACACACTGAAAGATCCGCGCCTGGTTCGCCAGCTGGCCTACGTCAACGGCAAATGGGTCGCCGGCAACGAAGGTCGCGACGAGGCGGTCATCGATCCGGCCAGCGAAGAAATCATCGGCCGCTGCACCCTGCTCGACCAGGATCAGGTCGCCGCCGCCATCGACGCCGCCGAGGCGGCCTTTCCGGCCTGGCGCGCCCGCTCGGTGGACGAGCGCGGCGCCATCCTCGGCAAGTGGCACGACCTGCTGCTGGAGAACAAGGAAGACCTGGCCCGGCTGATGACCCTGGAGCAGGGCAAGCCGCTGGACGAGGCCCGCGGCGAGATCGACTACGCCGCTTCCTTTGTCCGCTGGTTCGCCGAGGAGGCGCGCCGCGCCTATGGCGAGACCATCCCCAGCCACATCCGCAACGCCCAGCTGGGCAGCGTACGCGAGCCGATCGGCGTCGCCGCGCTGATTACCCCGTGGAACTTCCCCTGCGCGATGATCACCCGCAAGGCCGCCGCGGCCCTGGCCGTGGGCTGCACTGTGCTGGTCAAGCCGGCCGGCGAGACGCCGTTCTCCGCCCTGGCCCTGGCCGAACTGGCCGAGCGTGCCGGCTTCCCCGCCGGGGTGTTCAACGTCATCACCGGCGAGCCGGAAATGGTCTCCCAGGTGCTCTGCGCCAGCGACAAGGTCAAGGCGCTGTCCTTCACCGGCTCGACCCGGGTCGGCCGCCTGCTGCTGCAGCAGGCCGCGGCCACGGTGAAGAAGTGCTCGATGGAGCTGGGCGGCAACGCACCCTTCATCGTGCTGCCGGACATGGACGTGGAGCAGGCCGCCCAGGCAGCGATCGACGCCAAGTTCCAGACCACCGGCCAGGACTGCCTGGCGGCCAACCGCATCTTCGTGCATCGCTCGCTGTATGAGCCGTTCCTCGCCGCCTTCGCCCGGCGCATGGGCGAGCTGACCGTCGGCAACGGCCTGATCCGCGGGGTCAACCAGGGCCCGCTGATCAACGCCAAGGCGGTGGCCAAGGCCCAGGAGCTGGTGGACGACGCCGTGGCCAAGGGCGCCCGCCTGCTGGTCGGCGAACAGGACCAGGCGCCGGGGCGCAACTACTTCATGCCGACCCTGCTGGCCGATGTGACCGCGGACATGCGCGTCTACCGCGAGGAGAACTTCGCCCCGGTGGCCGGCGTGCTGGCCTGGGACGACCTGGAGCAGCTGATCGCCCAGGCCAACGACACCGAGTACGGCCTGGCCGCCTATGTCTATGGTTACGACATGCGCCAGGTGTGGCGCCTGCTGCGCGGCCTGGAGTTCGGCATGGTCAGCGTCAACTCGGTGAAGATGACCGGCCCGCCCGTACCCTTCGGCGGCGTCAAGCAGTCCGGCCTCGGCCGCGAGGGCTCGCGCCACGGCCTCGATGAATACAGCCAGATCAAGTACTACTGCCTGGGCAACCTGCCCAGCGCCAGCGGAAGTTAATCGCGCTCAGCTGCCTGAACGCCACCCGAAACCGAATCGAACGAGGGCAATGCCATGACCATCGACACCCAGAAGATCATCGAGATCGACCGCCAGAACGTGTTCCACGCCTCCACCCACCTGAAGCAGCATGCCCACGGCGAGAGCCCGGCGCGCATCGTCACCGGCGCCAAGGGCATCCGCATCCAGGATTCCCTGGGCAACGAGTTCATCGACGGCTTCGCCGGCCTGTACTGCGTGAACATCGGCTACGGCCGCACCGAGATGGCCGAGGCGATCTACGAGCAGGCCAAGCAGCTGGCCTACTACCACACCTATGTCGGCCACACCACCGAGGGCATGGCGACCCTGTCCGAGCGCATCGTCAGGCTCGCCGGCCAGGGCATGAGCAAGGTCTACTACGGCATGTCCGGTTCGGACGCCAACGAGACCCAGCTCAAGCTGGTCTGGTACTACAACAACATCCTCGGCCGTAAGGAGAAGAAGAAGGTCATCTCCCGCGACCGCGGCTACCACGGCTCGAGCATCGCCTCCGGCTCCATGACCGGCCTGCCGGTGTTCCACGCCCACTTCGACCTGCCGCTCGAGCGCATCAAGCACACCGTCGCGCCGGTCTACTACCGCCGCCCCGACGACGGCATGAGCGAGCTGGAGTTCTCCCGCTACTGCGCGCAGAAGCTCGAGGAGATGATCCTCGCCGAAGGCCCGGACACCGTCGCGGCGATGATCGGCGAGCCGGTGCTCGGCACCGGCGGCATCGTGCCGCCGCCGCAGGGCTACTGGGCGGAGATCCGCAAGGTGCTGGACAAGTACGACATCCTGCTGATCGCCGACGAAGTGGTCTGCGGTTTCGGCCGCCTGGGCGTGGACTTCGGCTCGCAGTACTACGAGATGAAGCCGGACCTGATCACCGTGGCCAAGGGCCTGACCTCGGCCTACCAGCCGCTGTCCGGGGTGATCGTCGGCGAGCGCGTGTGGCAGGTGCTGGAGCAGGGCACCGACACCTACGGCGCCATCGGCCACGGCTACACCTACTCCGGCCACCCCATGGGCATCGCCTCGGCGATCGCCAACCTGGACATCATCGAGCGCGAGAACCTCACCGCCAACGCCCGCGACACCGGCGCCTACCTGCAGCAGCGCATGCAGGAGACCTTCGGCAACCACCCGCTGGTCGGCGAGGCGCGCGGCATCGGCCTGCTGGCGGCCCTGGAGTTCTCCAGCGACCGCAGCAAGCGTCAGCACTTCGACCCGAACCTCAAGGTCGGCCCGCAGATCTCCGCGGCCTGCCTGGAAGAGGGCCTGATCGCCCGGGCCATGCCGCACGGCGACATCCTCGGCTTCGCCCCGCCGCTGGTGGTCACCCGTGGCGAGATCGATGACATCGTCGCCCGCGCCGAGCGGGCGGTGAACAAGGTCACCGACAAGCTGATCAGCAGCGGCGCCTGGCAGGCCAAGTAACCGGCCAGGTCAACGCGGGGGGCATCGAGACGGTGGCCCCCGCTTGCGTTCACAGGTTGGACTTTGAACATGAATGAGCAACTGACCCTGCAAGACATCTACCGGGCCCGCCAGCGCATCGCCGGTCTGGCCCTGCGCACCCCGCTGGTGCGTTCCGAATCGCTGTCGCGGCGCTGGAACTGCGAGGCCTGGCTCAAGCTCGACTGCCTGCAGCCCACCGGCGCCTTCAAGCTGCGCGGCGCGGTCAACGCCCTGCTCGGCCTGGATGCGGCGCAGCGCCAGCGCGGCGTGGTGACCATGTCCACCGGCAACTTCGGTCGCGCCCTGGCCTACGCCGGCCAGCACCTGGGCATTCCGGTCAAGGTGTGCATCTCGCGCCTGGTGCCGGAGAACAAGGTCGAGGCCCTGCGCCGCAGTGGCGCCGATCTGGTGATCCACGGGCAGATTCAGGACGAGGCCGACGTCGAGGCGCGGCGCCTGCGCGACGAGCAGGGCCTGGCCTATGTCTCGCCGTTCGACGATCCGCTGGTCATCGCCGGCCAGGGCACCTGCGGCCTGGAGATCATGGAGGAGCAACCGGACATCGACATGCTGTTCGCCGGCCTGTCCGGCGGCGGCCTGATCGCCGGCATCGGCCTGGCGGTGAAGAGCATCAACCCGCGGGCCGAGGTGATCGGCGTGAGCATGAACGAGGGCGCGGCGATGCTCGAGAGCCTGGCCGCCGGCCATCCGGTGCAGGTGCCCGAGGTGGCGTCGCTGGCCGACAGCCTGGGCGGCGGCGTCGGTCTGGACAACGCCTGGAGCTTCGCCATGACCCAGCGCTACATGGACCGCGGCTACCGGGTCGACGAGGCGCAGATCGCCCGCGCCATGGTGCATTTCCTGCGCGAAGAAAAACTCCTGGTCGAGGGCGCCGCCGCCGTCGGCGTGGCCGCCGTCGAGCAGCACCAGCTGGACCTGAGCGGACGCCGCGTGGCGTTCGTGGTCAGCGGCCAGAACCTGTCCACCGCCACCTTTGCCGAGGCCTGCCGCCTGGCCGGAGAACGCCCTTATGAAAATCTATAACCGCCAGCAGATCGCCGAGCGGGTCAAGCTCGACCCGGCCGCCCTGGAAGCCGTCGAGGCCGGTTTCGCCGCCCTCGGCCGCGACGAGGTGGCGATGCCGCCGATCCTCAGCATGAACATCGCCGAGAGCAACGGCGAGGTCGACGTGAAGACCGCGCACATCCGCGGCTGGCCGCGTTTCGCGGTGAAGATCAGCCCCGGCTTCTTCGACAACCCCAAGCTCGGCCTGCCCAGCCTCAACGGCCTGATGCTGCTGTTCTCGGCCAAGACCGGGCTGGTCGATGCGGTGCTGTTCGACGAGGGCTACCTGACCGACATCCGCACCGCCCTGGCCGGCGCCATCGCCGCCAAGCACCTGGCCCGCGAGGACGCCCAGCGCGTCGCGGTGATCGGCGCCGGCCTGCAGGCCGAGCTGCAGGTCGCGGCCCTGCGCCTGGTGCGTGACATCCGCGAGGTGCATGTGCACGCCCGCGACCGCAGCAAGGCCGAGGCCTATGCCGCGCGCCTGCGCGAGCAGTACGGCCTGGCGGTGGCGGTGCACGACAGCGCCGCCGCGGCCTGCGCCGAGGCCGACATCGTGGTCACCACCACCCCGGCCCGCGAGCCGGTGCTGCGCTGGAGCGACCTGCCCAAGGGCGTGCACGTCACCGCCATGGGCTCGGACAACCCGCACAAGAACGAGCTGGAGCCGACCATCCTGGCCAGCGCCGATGTCGTGGTGGTCGATCGCCTCAGCCAGTCCCGCGCCCTCGGCGAGCTGCACCACGCCCCGGCCCTGGAGCGCGAGGTGTTCGAGCTGGGCAGCCTGATCGCCGCGGGGCGCAAGGCGCGCAGCGGCGCCGAGCAGATCACCGTGTGCGACCTGACCGGCACCGGGGTGCAGGACACCGCCATCGCCAACTACGCCGCGCGCCTGCTCGAGGAGGCCTGAGATGATCCAGTCCTTCGCCGAGTTCCAGGCCCTGCAGCAGACCTTCGAGCACGTGCGCGCCTGCGATGACGGCCACGTGCGCATCGGCCTGGTGCAGCTGGCCAGTGATTTCACCCTGGAGAACGAGTGGCGCCAGCTGCTCGGCGAGCGGGTCGAGCTGTACAGCACCCGCACCCCCTGCAGCCCGACCGTGACCCCGGACGGGCTGCGCGGCCTGGCCCAGGGCCTGAGCCAGTCCAGCGCGTTGCTGGTGCCGGGCATGCCCCTGGACGTGCTGGCCTTCGGCTGCACCTCGGGGAGCATGCTGATCGGTGAACAGGAGGTGACCCGGCTGCTCAACCAGGCGCACCCCGGCGTGCCGGTGACCAACCCCTGGAGCGCGGTCAAGGCGGCCCTGCGCGGCCTCGACGCGCGGCGCATCGCGGTGCTCACGCCCTATATCGGCGAGGTCAACTACCCGATCTACCAGGGCCTGCAGCAGGCCGGCCACGAGGTGGCGGCCTTCGGCACCTTCGGCGTGCTGGAGGATGCCGAGATCCCGCGGATTCCCGAGGCGGCCATCGAGCAGGCGGCGCGCGAGCTGCTGATCGGCCAGCGGGTCGACGCGCTGTTCCTCTCCTGCACCAACCTGCGCACCCTGGGCATGCTCGCTGAACTGGAGCGCAGCCTGGGCCTGCCGGTGATCTCCAGCAACCAGGCGATGTTCTGGCATGCCCTGCAACTGGCCGGCTGCGTGCACCGGCCCCAGGGTTTCGGTACCTTGCTGACCGACAGCTACGCGTTGGCTTGAAGGGCGCACGCACGCGCCCGGCCAGCGTGCTGCAGCGGGGAGTCTGAGGTGCAGGACAGACAGAAGGGCTTGCTGTTGACCGCGTTCGGGGTGCTGGTGCTGTCCCCGGACGCCCTAGTGTTGCGCTGGCTGGCCGCCGATGCCATGCAGGTCCTGGCCTGGCGCGGCCTGCTCATGGCCATCGGCCTGGGCCTGCTGCTGGCCTGGCGCTACCGTGGCGGGCTGCCGGCCGCCGTCCGCCGTTGCGGCTGGGTCGGCCTGGGCTGCGGGCTGTGTTACTGCGGCAGCACCATCGGCTTCGTCCAGGCCATCACCCTGGCCGGGGCGGCCAATACCCTGCTGATCCTCAGCATCGCCCCGCTGATCGCCGCGGCCCTGGCCTGGCTGTTCCTCGGCGAACGCCTGGCGCTGCGCACCCTGCTGGCGATCCTGATCTGCGTCGGCGGGGTGCTGCTGATCGTCGCCGACGAGGCGCCGGGCAACAGCCTGGTCGGCAACGCCTGGGCCCTGGCGGCCGCCACCCTGCTGGCCGGCAACTTCACCCTGGCGCGCAGCCGCCCGACGGTGGACATGAGTCCGGCGCTGCTTCCCGGCGCCCTGCTGGTGTCGCTGCTGGGTTTCCTGATCGGCGGCAGCCCGGAGCTGAGCGTGCCGCAGTGGGCCGGCCTGGCCTTCATGGCGGGGGTGCTGCTGCCGTTGGCCTTCATGCTGATCCAGCTCGGACCGCGCTGGATCAGTGGCACCGAGGTGGGCCTGCTGCTGTTGCTGGAGGTGGTGCTGGGGCCGCTGTGGGTCTGGTGGCTGCTGGGCGAGGCGCCGAGCAGCCAGGTGCTGCTCGGCGGCGGCCTGATCTTCCTCACCCTGTGCGGCCACAGCCTGCTGGGCTGGCGCCGCGGGCCGGCGGCCCAGGCCGGCTGAGCGGGTCAGTCCAGGCGCAGCACCTTGGCCAGGAGGATCTTCGGCCCCTTCATCTTCTTGACGATGATGCGCAGGCCCTCGACCTCCAGCACCTCTTCTTCCTCCGGTACCCGCTTGAGGGTCTCGTAGACCAGCCCAGCCAGGGTTTCCGCCTCGACATGGTCGAGGTTGACCCCGAGCAGGCGCTCGACCTTGAACAGCGGCGTGTCGCCGCGCACCAGCAGCTTGCCCGGCTGGTAGGCGAGGATGCCGCGCTCGGCCTTGCGGTGTTCGTCCTGGATGTCGCCGACCAGGGCCTCGAGCACGTCCTCCATGGTCAGGTAGCCGATCACCTTGCCGTCGGCCTCCTCGACCAGGGCGAAATGCGCGCCGCCCTGGCGGAACTGCTCGAGCAGGCTGGACAGCGGCAGGTGCCGGGTGACCCGTTCGATCGGGTGCATCAGCTCGGAGATCTTCAGCGCCGAGGGCAGCATCTCCAGCAGCGACAGGTGCAGCAGCAGGTCCTTGATGTGCAGCACGCCGACGAAGTCCTCGGCCTCGGTGTCGTACACCGGGTAGCGGCTGTACTTGTGCCGGCGGAACACGCTGAACACCTCCTCCAGGGGCGCGTTCAGCTCGAGGGAGATCAGGTCCTCGCGGGAGTTGGCCCAGTCCACCACCTCCAGCTCGCCCAGCTCCACCGCCGAGGCCAGCACGCGCATGCCCTGGTCGCCGGGGTCGCGGGCGCGGCTCGAATGCAGGATCAGCTTGAGTTCGTCGCGGCTGTAGTGGTGCTCGTGGTGCGGCCCCGGTTCGCCCTGGCCGGCGATGCGCAGGATGGCGTTGGCGCTGGCGTTGAGCAGGAAGATCGCCGGGTACATCAGCCAGTAGAACAGGTACAGCGGCCCGGCGGTCCACAGCGACAGCAGTTCGGGCTTGCGGATCGCCCAGGACTTGGGCGCCAGTTCGCCGACCACGATGTGCAGGTAGGAAATGATCGCGAAGGCGCTGAAGAAGGCGATGCCGCTGACCAGCTTCGGCGACTCGATGCCGATGGCGCCGAGCAGCGGTTCGAGCAGGTGGGCGAAGGCCGGCTCGCCGACCCAGCCCAGGCCCAGGGACGCCAGGGTGATGCCCAGCTGGCAGGCCGACAGGTAGGCGTCCATCTGCTCGTGCACGGTGCGCAGGATGTGCCCGCGCCAGCCGTGCTGCTCGGCCAGGGATTCGACCTTGGTGGCGCGCAGGCGAACGATGGCGAACTCCGCGGCGACGAAGAAGCCGTTGAGCAGGACGAGGAAGAGGGCGAATAGAACAAGGCCGAAATCGGCGAAATAGGCAGCGGCGGAGTAACTAGAGGAGGGGTCCATAAAGGGTTCGGTTGACCAGAGACCGCTAAAGGGTGGGGGTTGTCGCCGGGCTTTGCAAGCGCCGACGCTAGTTGCTCCGCTGGACCACCTGGGCGCTGGCGAAATGGCAGGTGAAGGCGCTGCCCTTGCCCAGGGTGCTGCTGATGTCCAGGCGTCCGCGATGGCGCAGCAACACGTGCTTGACGATGGCCAGGCCGAGGCCGGTGCCGCCGGTGTTGCTGGCGCGGCTGGCGTCGACCCGGTAGAAGCGCTCGGTCAGGCGCGGCAGGTGCTTGGCCTCGATGCCCGGCCCGTTGTCGCGCACCATCAGGTGCGCGCCCTGTTCGTCGGCCCACCAGCGGATGTGGATGTCGCCGGCGTCCGGGGTGTACTTCACCGCGTTGAACACCAGGTTGGAGAAGGCGCTGCGCAGCTCCGCCTCGCTGCCCTTGAGCTTGAGGTGCGGGTCGGCGTCCAGGCTGATGCGATGGCCGCGCTCGCCGGACAGCGCCTGGGCGTCGTTGCTGATCGACAGCAGCAGCAGGTCGACCGCCACCGGCTGGTTGTCGGTGGGGTAGTTGGTGGCCTCCAGCTTGGCCAGCAGCAGCAGGTCGTTGAGCAGGGTCTGCATGCGCGCGCCCTGTTGCTGCATCTGCTGCAGCGCACGCAGCCAGCGCGGGCCGAGCGCCTCGGCGTTGTCCAGCAGGGTTTCCAGGTAGCCGGTGATGACCGTCAGCGGGGTGCGCAGCTCGTGGGAGACGTTGGCGACGAAATCCTTGCGCATCTGTTCCAGCTGATGCAGGCGGGTGACGTCGCGCACCAGCATCAGGTGCTCGTTGTTGCCGTACTGGGTGATCTGGATCTGCAGGCGCAGGCGGCTGTTGACCGGCGAGGGCAGGTCCAGCGGCTCGCGGTAGTTCTCGCGCTCGAAGTATTCCTTGAAGCGCGGGTCGCGCACCAGGTTGCTGATCGACTGGCCGCTGTCCTGCGGGGTCTGCAGGCCAAGCAGGGTCTCCGCGGCGCGGTTCCACCACTCCAGGTTGCCGTCGCGGTCGAGCATGATCACCGCGTCCTTGAGCGCCGCGGTGGATTCCTGCACGCGGTCGATGACCGCCTGCAGGCGGCCGCGGGCCTTCTCGTTGCGCCGTTGCAGGTGGTAGATGCTGTCGAACACCTCGCCCCACAGGCCGTAGCCGTCCGGCGGCGGCTCGTCCGGCTTGTGCTCGCGCAGCCACTTGTGCAGGCGCAGCAGCTGGCTGAGGGTCCAGGCCAGGTAGCTGGCCAGGCCGAGCACCAGCACCCAGGCGGTCTGGCCGGTGACCAGGCCCAGCAGCAGGCAGGCGCCGAGCAGCAGCACCAGGCGGCGCGTCAGGGCGCCATGCCAGTTTTGGTTCACGTGAAAGTCATCCGCCAATCGATCCTTACAGCCATCCGCTGATACGGGCCGGGTAGCCTAACCCAAAAGGTCTGGCTGCTAGCTCTTGGTGGAGAAACGATAGCCGGTGCCGCGCACGGTCTGCACCAGACTTTCGTAGGCCTCGCCGAGGGCCTTGCGCAGCCGGCGGATATGCACGTCGACGGTGCGCTCCTCGACGTAGACGTTGCCGCCCCAGACCTGGTCGAGCAGCTGGCCGCGGGTATAGGCGCGCTCCTGGTGGGTCATGAAGAACTGCAGCAGGCGGTATTCGGTGGGGCCCATCTCGGCCGGCTTGCCGTCGATGGTCACGCGGTGGCTGACCGGATCGAGCAGCAGGCCGCCGACCTCGATCGGCCCCTCGCTGTCGCTGGGGCCGGCGCGGCGCAGCACGGCCTTGAGACGGGCGACCAGCTCGCGCGGCGAGAACGGCTTGGTGATGTAGTCGTCGGCGCCGACTTCCAGGCCCTGGATCTTGTTGTCCTCTTCGCCCTTGGCGGTGAGCATGATGATCGGGATGTCGCCGGTCAGCTCGTCGCGCTTGAGGCGCCGGGCCAGCTCGATGCCGCTGGTGCCGGGGAGCATCCAGTCGAGGAGGATCAGGTCGGGCTTGCGGTCGACGATCATGGCGTGGGCCTGCTGGGTATTCTCCGCTTCCAGGCACTCGTATCCGGCCATCTCCAGGGCCACCGCGATCATCTCGCGGATCGGTGCTTCGTCATCGACGATCAGGATGTTTTTGCCAACCATGGGTCCCGCCTCGGCTCGTTGAACTGTCTAGCGCCGCATTAGATAACGGAATTATTGCAGCTATGTGACAGCCGCATGGAGCCAGTCTACACCGCGCCGCCGGCGCCCCGGCCGCCGCGCCGCGGGCGGGGGCTCAGCGCAGGGCGTAGTCGGCGACCAGGCCGAGGAAGATCGCCAGGCCGGCCCAGTGGTTGTGCAGGAAGGCGTTGAAGCAGGCCATGGGCTTGCGGTTGCGGGTCTTGTGGTACTCCCAGGCGAAGCAGCCGGCGGCGACCAGCAGGCCGAGGTGG
Source organism: Pseudomonas sp. LPB0260 (assembly GCF_013388395.1). Taxonomy (NCBI): domain Bacteria; kingdom Pseudomonadati; phylum Pseudomonadota; class Gammaproteobacteria; order Pseudomonadales; family Pseudomonadaceae; genus Pseudomonas; species Pseudomonas sp. LPB0260. The sequence continues at coordinate 4,714,766 of NZ_CP058247.1, forward strand.
AAGTACAGGCCCAGTTTGAAGCGTGCCGCCGCCAGCAGCAGGCACACCAGCGCCAGGCCCTGCAGGCTGGCGATGATCAGGCGATCGGCGTCGCCGAACAGGATGGCGGTGGATTTCACCCCGATCTTCAGGTCGTCGTCGCGGTCGGCCATGGCGTAGTAGGTGTCGTAGGCCACGGTCCACAGCAGGTTGGCGATATACAGCAGCCAGGCCTCCGGCGGCACGCCACCGGTCTCGGCGGTGAAGGCCATCGGCATGCCCCAGGAGAAGGCCGCGCCCAGCACCACCTGGGGGTAGAAGGTGTAGCGCTTCATGAAGGGGTAGCAGGCGGCCAGGGCCAGGCCGCCGAAGGACAGCCAGATGGTCGCGGCGTTGGTCAGCAGCACCAGCACGAAGGCCGCCGCCACCAGCACGGCGAACAGCAGCAGGGCTTCGCGCGGCTGAATCCGCCCGCTGGCCAGCGGGCGCGCGCGGGTGCGGGCGACGTGGCCGTCGAAGTCGCGGTCGGCGTAGTCGTTGATCACGCAGCCGGCGGCGCGCATCAGGATCACCCCGGTGACGAAGATGAACAGGTTCTTCGCGCTCGGCACGCCCTCGGCCGCCACCCACAGCGCCCACAGCGTCGGCCACAGCAGCAGGTAGATGCCGATCGGCTTGTCCAGGCGCATCAGCTGGATGAAGTCCCAGGCGCGGGGGTGCAGGCGATCGAAGAATTTCAGCAGGCGGGTATACATCGGGCGCGTCTCCGTGCGGGCTGCCGCGGATTATACGGATGATCGAAGCGTAGGGTGGATGAGGCTCTGCTCATCCAGCGCTACAGGCTCGATGGTGAGGTGCGGGGTGAGAGGACTCGGTGGAAAACGCTGCGCGGTTTTCCATGGGGTGGCCACCCAGCCTAGGCATCGATTCCCGCCGCCGGCCAGAACGCCGGCAGGAACACCTCGGCCACCAACACGCCGAGGGCGCCGCGGCTGAAGCAGGAGCGCCGCGCCCACAGGCGTTCGGCGCGCACCTCGCTGGGCAGCCAGGGGGCCGGGTAGTGGCAGGCCTGCAGCGCGCCGCGGTCGAAGGCGCGGTCGCTGAACAGCAGTTCGCCGAGCGAGCGGCTGCCGAGCTGGTCGAGGGCCAGGCCGGAGCCTTCCAGGGCGCTGCGCGCGGCCACGCTGCGGGCGAACACCCAGGGCTGGCCGTGGCCGCGCAGGAAGACTTCACGCACCCAGCCGAGGCTGGCGTCGGCCACCCCGAGGGCGGCGCATTCGTCGTTGCGCAGGCGCTGCCAGCCTTCGACCAGCGGGGTGACGCTGAACTGGCCGTCGGCCAGGGCGGTCAGGCGGCGGGTCAGCGAGTCCTGGTTGAACAGCCAGTCGCGCACCCCGGCGACGGGCGCCGGATGCAACTGGCCGGCGCTGTACCAGCGCGGCGGGTGGGCAAGGGAGGCGTGGGACACGGACGGGCTCGGGGCAAATCACCAGCGCGCGAGTCTAGCACGGCCTCCGCCGCCGGTTGACGCCGAACCATCCTCGGTGCAGGGCGGCGCGGCCGCTTGCCCTAGTTCCAGCCCTCCAGGCGCATGGTCGCGCGCACCAGGCGCTGCTCCTCCTGCTCGATGTCGCGCAGGTTGTCGCGGATGCCGTGGATGTGCTCGCGGGCGGCGCGCTGGGCCTGCTCCGGCAGGCGTTCGATCACCGCGTGGTACAGGCGCGCGTGCTGGCGGTCGATCTGACGCTTCTGCATGGGCCGGTGGTAGAGGTTGTTCACCGAGGCGAACACCGTGCTGAGCATCAGGTCGGTGAGCGACTGCAGGGTGTGCAGCAGCACCGGGTTGTGCGAGGCCTCGCAGATGGCCAGGTGGAAGGCGTGGTCGAGGCGCGCGTGCTCCCGCGGCTCGACGCCATCGGCGTGGTCGTGGGCGGCGAGCATCTCCTCGTAGCGCCGGGTCAGCAGGACGAAGTCGGCATCGGTGCCGCGCAGGGCCGCCAGGCGCGCCGATTCGGCCTCGAGCAGCGCGCGTACCTCCAGCAGGTCGTAGAGGGTGCGCGGCTGCGAACTGAACAGGCTCATCAACGGGCTGGCGTCGCGCGGCCCGCTCAGCGAGGCGACCCGTGAATCGCGGCCCTGGGCGGTCTCGATGATGCCGCGGCCGCGCAGCACCTTGAGGCCCTCGCGCAGGGCCGAACGGGAGATGCCCAGCTTCTCGCACAGGCGGCGTTCCGAGGGCAGCGGCTGGCCGACCTTGAGCACGCCGTCGACGATCAGGCGCTCGATGCGCTCGGCGACCACGTCGCTGACCTGGCGGCGGGCGGGGGAGGTGGGTTCGCTCATGGGCAACCTCGCTGTGCTGGTAGGACCAGTTGGAAAGAGATATCCACAGGCCGATCACTATAAACCTGAAAGCCAGTATCCATAAGGTCTGTCGCTGCTCAGTCAGTTCAAGTCTGCGAAAAAAACTGGTCGTACCAGTGTTTGCCGCGATGGACGCCGACGCCCGCCGGGCCTAAAGATTGGCGCCACATCGCGGTCCGGGTGCTGGCGCCCGGGCCGCCTAGAACAATGACGCTGCCTGATTGAGACTGCCATGAGCATTTTGTACGACGAGCGCGTCGACGGCGCGCTGCCCAAAGTCGACAAGTCCGCGTTGCTGGGCGAGCTGCAGGCGCGCCTGCCGGGCCTGGAAATCCTGCATACCCAGGAGGACCTCAAACCCTACGAGTGCGACGGCCTGTCGGCCTACCGCACCACCCCCATGCTGGTGGTGCTGCCCGAGCGCGTCGAGCAGGTGGAGAGTCTGCTCAAGCTCTGCCACCAGCGCCAGGTGCCGGTGGTGGCGCGTGGCGCCGGCACCGGCCTGTCCGGCGGCGCGCTGCCGCTGGAACAGGGCATCCTGCTGGTGATGGCGCGCTTCAAGCAGATCCTCGAGGTCAATCCCGCAGGACGTTTCGCCCGGGTCCAGCCCGGCGTGCGCAACCTGGCGATTTCCCAGGCCGCCGCGCCCTATGACCTGTACTACGCCCCCGACCCGTCCTCGCAGATCGCCTGCTCGATCGGCGGCAACGTCGCCGAGAACGCCGGCGGCGTGCACTGCCTGAAATACGGCCTGACCGTGCACAACCTGCTCAAGGTGGAGATCCTCACGGTCGAGGGCGAGCGCATGACCCTGGGCAGCGATGCCCTGGACTCGCCCGGCTTCGACCTGCTGGCGCTGTTCACTGGCTCCGAGGGCATGCTCGGCATCGTCACCGAGGTCACGGTCAAGCTGCTGCCCAAGCCGCAGGTGGCCAAGGTGCTGCTGGCGGCCTTCGACTCGGTGGAAAAGGCCGGCCGCGCCGTGGGCGACATCATCGCCGCCGGCATCATCCCCGGCGGCCTGGAGATGATGGACAACCTGGCGATTCGCGCCGCCGAAGACTTTATCCGCGCCGGCTACCCGGTGGAGGCCGAAGCCATCCTGCTGTGCGAGCTGGACGGCGTCGAAGCCGACGTGGAGGACGACTGCGCGCGGGTCGAGGCGGTGCTCAAGCAGGCCGGCGCCACCGAGGTGCGCCTGGCCCGCGACGAAGCCGAGCGGGTCAAGTTCTGGGCCGGGCGCAAGAACGCCTTCCCGGCGGTCGGGCGCATCTCGCCGGACTACTACTGCATGGACGGCACCATCCCGCGCCGCGAACTGCCCGGCGTGCTCAAGGGCATCGGCGAGCTGTCCGAGGAGTTCGGCCTGCGCGTGGCCAACGTGTTCCACGCCGGCGACGGCAACATGCATCCGCTGATCCTCTTCGATGCCAACCAGCCCGGCGAACTGGAGCGCGCCGAGGCCCTGGGCGGCAAGATCCTCGAACTCTGCGTCAAGGTCGGCGGCAGCATCACCGGCGAACACGGCGTGGGCCGCGAGAAGATCAACCAGATGTGCGCCCAGTTCAACAGCGACGAGCTGACCCTGTTCCACGCGGTGAAGGCGGCCTTCGACCCGAGCGGCCTGCTCAACCCCGGCAAGAACATCCCGACCCTGCACCGCTGCGCCGAGTTCGGCGCCATGCATGTGCATCACGGTCAGCTGCCTTTCCCCGAACTGGAGCGTTTCTAATGGTCATGCGTCACGACGCAGACGCCAGTGCGGCGCTGCTGGAACAAGTCAACCACGCCCTCGACAGCGGCACCGCGCTGCGCATCCAGGGGGGCAACAGCAAGGCCTTTCTCGGCCGCCAGGTGGACGCCGAGGTGCTCGACACCCGTGCCCACCGCGGCATCGTCAGCTACGACCCAACCGAGCTGGTGATCACCGCCCGCGCCGGCACACCGCTGGCCGAACTGGAAGCGGCGCTGGACGAGGCCGGGCAGATGCTCACCTGCGAGGCCCCGCATTTCACTGAGGGCGCCACGGTCGGCGGCATGGTCGCCGCCGGCCTGTCCGGCCCGCGCCGGCCCTGGTCCGGGGCGGTGCGTGACCTGGTCCTGGGCACCCGGGTGATCACCGGCCTGGGCAAGCACCTGCGCTTCGGCGGCGAGGTGATGAAGAACGTCGCCGGCTACGATCTGTCGCGCCTGATGGCCGGCAGCTTCGGCTGCCTCGGGGTTATCACCGAGGTGTCGCTCAAGGTGCTGCCCAAGCCGCGCCAGACCCTCAGCCTGCGCCTGCAGATGGACGCCGCCCAGGCCCTGCAGAAGCTCGCCGAATGGGGCCAGCAGCCGATCCCGCTGAGTGCCGCCAGCCATGACGGCCAGGCCCTGCACCTGCGCCTGGAAGGCGGCGAGGGCTCGGTGGCCGCGGCCCGCGAGCGCCTCGGCGGCGAGCTGCTGGAAAGCGACTACTGGGCCGACCTGCGCGAGCAGCGCCTGGGTTTCTTCGCCGATCCACGGCCGCTGTGGCGCCTGTCCGTGCCGAGCAACAGCGGCGTGCTGGCCCTGCCCGGCGAGCAGCTGATCGACTGGGGCGGTGCCCAGCGCTGGCTGAAGTCCGACGCCGATGCCGCGGCGATCCGGCAGATCGTCGGCGAGGTCGGTGGCCACGCCAGCTGCTTCAGCGCCGGTCACTGCGACACCCCCTTCCAGCCGCTGGCCGCGCCGTTGCTGCGCTACCACCGCCAGCTGAAAGCCCAGCTCGATCCCCAGGGGCTGTTCAACCCTGGCCGCATGTACTCCGAGGTGTAGGTCGTGCTCACAGTAAATGGCAGCCGCGCCGCCGCTCCGAAAGGCGCAAGGCTAGGCGTGAGGAGAGAAATTTGGTTACTCCAAATGAACGACGAACAACGACGAATTGCGTTTTTCGGAGCGCGGCCCGAAGGGTTGGCCCTGTGCTCGCGTCATGCGGTGTTGCAGAACTTGCCGAGGGTTCACCATCGCCTGCGTTCCGCGCCTTGCCTGGCGCGAGCACAGAGCCAACGCGAAATGCCATTTACTGCGAGCACGACCTAAGATGCAGACCAACCTGAGTGAACACGCCAAAAGTCTGCCGCGTGGCGAGGAGGCCGAGAGCATCCTGCGCAGCTGCGTGCACTGCGGCTTCTGCAACGCCACCTGCCCGACCTATCAGCTGCTCGGCGACGAGCTGGACGGGCCGCGCGGGCGTATCTACCTGATCAAGCAGGTGCTCGAGGGCAACGAGGTCACCGCCAAGACCCAGCTGCACCTGGACCGCTGCCTGACCTGCCGCAACTGCGAGACCACCTGCCCCTCCGGCGTGCAGTACCACAACCTGCTGGACATCGGCCGCGCCGTGGTCGACGCCGCCGTGCCGCGGCCGCTGGCCCAGCGTGCGCTGCGCGAGAGCCTGCGCGCGGTGGTGCCCAACGCCAGCCTGTTCAAGGGCCTGACCCAGGTCGGCCAGGTGCTGCGCCCGTTGCTGCCGGCAGCGCTCAAGGCCAAGTTGCCGCACGCCGCGCGCCCGGCCAAGCCGCGTCCCGAGCCGCGTCACGCCCGTCGTGTGCTGATGCTCGAAGGCTGCGTGCAGCCGGGCCTGTCGCCCAACACCAACGCCGCCACGGCGCGGGTGCTCGATCGCCTCGGCATCAGCGTCACGCCGATCTTCGAGGCCGGCTGCTGCGGTGCGGTGGACTACCACCTCAACGCCCAGGACGCCGGCCTGCAGCGCGCCCGGCGCAACATCGACGCCTGGTGGCCGGCCATCGAGGCCGGCGCCGAGGCCATCGTACAGACCGCCAGCGGCTGCGGCGCCTTCGTCAAGGAATACGGCCACCTGCTGGCCCAGGACCCGGCCTATGCCGACAAGGCCAAGCGCGTCGGCGCCCTGGCCAAGGACCTGGTCGAGGTGCTCGGCGCCGAACCCCTGGAGCAACTGGGCGTGCGCGCCGACAGGCGCCTGGCCTTCCATTGCCCCTGCACCCTGCAGCATGCGCAGAAGCTCGGCGGCGCGGTCGAAGGCGTGCTCGGCCGCCTCGGCTTCAGCCTCACCGCGGTGGCGGACGGCCACCTGTGCTGCGGCTCGGCCGGGACCTACTCGCTGACCCAGCCGGAGCTGTCCAGGCAGCTGCGCGACAACAAGCTCGATGCCCTGGAGAGCGGCAAGCCGGAGGTGATCGTCACCGCCAACATCGGCTGCCAGACCCACCTCGATGGCGCCGGCCGTACCCCCGTGCGGCACTGGATCGAACTGGTCGAAGAGGCCATGAGCTAACAACCACGGCCGCGTTGCCGTAGCCCGGATGCAATCCGGGGCGGCCACAAGCTCCCGGATTGCATCCGGGCCACGAATTCACGCACTACGCGACAAACAATCACGAGGAACTACAGATGCAAAGCAAAGCCGTACTGGGTCAAGCCGAGGTCGCCCGCATTCTTGCTGCCGCCCGCGCCGAAGCGCAGCAGAACAGTTGGGCCGTGGCCATCGCCGTGGTCGACGACGGCGGTCATCCGCTGGCCCTCGAGCGCCTCGACGGCTGCGCGCCGATCGGCGCCTACATCGCCACCGAGAAGGCCCGCAGCGCGGCCATCGGCCGGCGCGAGACCAAGGGCTACGAGGACATGGTCAACGGCGGTCGCAGCGCCTTCCTCTCCGCCCCGCTGGTGACCTCTCTGGAAGGCGGCGTGCCGGTGCTGGTCGACGGCCAGGTGGTCGGCGCGGTGGGTGTGTCCGGGGTCAAGGCCGAGCAGGACGCGCAAGTGGCCAAGGCCGGCATCGCCGCCCTGGGCTGATTCGAATAGCGACGCGGCCCCCAGGGGGCCGCTGCCGGCGCCGGGCGCCGGGCGCCGCACAAGCAACGATTTCTGGAGAGTGGAAAATGACCGATCGCGTGAACTGCCAGCGCCTGCAAGTGGCCGCCAACCTGCAACGTTTCGTCGACGAGGAAGTGCTGCCGGGCAGCGGCATCGAGCGCGAGGCGTTCTGGGCCGGCTTCGACGCCCTGGTGCATGACCTGGCGCCGCAGAACCGCGCGCTGCTGGCCGAGCGCGACGCGCTGCAGGCCCAGCTGGACGCCTGGCACCGCGAGAACCCGGGCCCGGTGAGCGACATGCCGGCCTACCGTGCCTTCCTCGAGTCCATCGGCTACCTGCTGGCCCAGCCGGACAGCGTGCAGGCCACGACCGCCAACGTCGACAGCGAGATCGCCAGCCAGGCCGGCCCGCAGCTGGTGGTGCCGGTGATGAACGCACGCTACGCGCTGAATGCCGCCAACGCCCGCTGGGGCTCGCTGTACGACGCCCTGTACGGCACCGACGCCATCTCCGAAGCAGGCGGCGCCGAGAAAGGCCCGGGCTACAACCAGACCCGCGGCGCCAAGGTCATCGCCTTCGCCCGCGCCTTCCTCGACCAGGCCGCCCCGCTGGCCAGCGGCTCCCACGCCGACTCGGTCAGCTACCGGGTGGTCGACGGCCAGCTCCAGGTGACCCTGGAAGACGGCACCCAGACCGGCCTGGCCCAGGCCGACAAGTTCGTCGGCTTCCAGGGCGAGGCCAGCGCACCGAAGGCCGTGCTGCTGAAGAACAACGGCCTGCACGTGGAAATCCAGATCGACCCGAACAGCCAGATCGGCGCCACCGACGCCGCCGGGGTCAAGGACCTGCTGGTCGAGTCCGCGCTATCGACCATCCTCGACTGCGAGGACTCGGTGGCCGCGGTCGACGCCGACGACAAGCTGCTGGTCTACCGCAACTGGCTCGGCCTGATGAAGGGCGACCTGAGCGAGGAGTTGGAGAAGGGTGGCAAGCGCATCGTCCGCCGCCTCAACCCGGACCGCCAGTACACCGCCGCCGCCGGCGGCGAGCTGACGCTGCACGGCCGCTCGCTGCTGTTCGTGCGCAACGTCGGCCACCTGATGAGCAACCCGGCGATCCTCGACGGCGAGGGCAACGAGATCCCCGAGGGCATCCTCGACGGCGTGATGACCAGCCTGATCGCCCTGCATGACCTGCAGCGCCGCGGCAACTCGCGCACCGGCAGCGTCTACATCGTCAAGCCGAAGATGCACGGCCCGGCCGAAGTGGCCTTCGCCGACCAGCTGTTCGGCCGCATCGAGGACCTGCTCAAGCTGCCGCGCCACACCCTGAAGATGGGCATCATGGACGAGGAGCGGCGCACCAGCGTCAACCTCAAGGCCTGCATCGCCGCCGCCGGCGCGCGTGTGGCCTTCATCAACACCGGCTTCCTCGACCGCACCGGCGACGAGATGCACAGCGCCATGGAAGCCGGCGCCATGCTGCGCAAGGGCGACATGAAGAGCAGCGCCTGGATCCAGGCCTACGAGCGCAACAACGTGCTGGTCGGCCTGAGCTGCGGCCTGCGCGGCCGCGCGCAGATCGGCAAGGGCATGTGGGCCATGCCGGACCTGATGGCCGCCATGCTCGAGCAGAAGATCGGCCACCCCAAGGCCGGGGCCAACACCGCCTGGGTGCCGTCGCCAACCGCCGCCACCCTGCATGCCCTGCACTACCACCAGGTGGACGTGCAGGCGGTGCAGCGCGAGCTGGAGGCCATCGACCTCAACAGCCAGCGTGACGAACTGCTCAACGGCCTGCTCAGCGTGCCGGTGGCCGCCGAGCGCAACTGGAGCGCCAGCGAGATCCAGGAAGAGCTGGACAACAACTGCCAGGGCATCTTCGGCTACGTGGTGCGCTGGGTCGAACAGGGCGTCGGCTGCTCCAAGGTGCCGGACATCCACAACGTCGGCCTGATGGAAGACCGCGCCACCCTGCGCATCTCCAGCCAGCACATCGCCAACTGGCTGCACCACGGCGTGGTCAGCGCGGAGCAGGTGCGCGAGACCCTCGAGCGCATGGCCAAGGTGGTCGACCAGCAGAACGCCGGCGATGCCAACTACCGGCCGATGGCGGCGGACTTCGCCCAGTCGGCGGCCTTCCAGGCGGCCAGCGACCTGGTGTTCAGGGGCCGCGAGCAGCCCAGCGGCTACACCGAGCCGCTGCTGCACGCCTGGCGTCTGCGCTTCAAGCAGCAGGGCTGATTCAGGTCAAACGATAGACAGCCGCGGGCGTCGCCGACGTTCGGGCTGGCGAGCATGGACGCCCGCCCGGGGGGACCCGGAGCGGGCGGCCGAAGGTCGGCCCGGGCCAACTGCCCGGGCCGCCCAGATGCGTGGCACCGGGTCACCCCGGTAACTGTGGTTCACAAAAACAACTAGGAACCAAACCCATGAGTCAAACACTGCTGTCGATCCTGGCCTTCGTGCCGCTGGTACTGGCGGGTGTGCTGCTGATCGGCTTCCGCTGGCCAGCCAAGTACGCCATGCCGGTGGTCTTCCTGCTCACCGCGCTCATCGGCCTGACGGCCTGGGACATGTCCTTCAACCGGGTTCTGGCCTCCAGCCTGCAGGGCCTGATCCTCACCGCGTCGATCCTCTGGATCATCTTCGGCGCGATCCTGCTGCTCAACACCCTCAAGCATTCCGGCGGCATCGCCGCCATCCGCCGCGGCTTCGCCACCATCACCCCCGACCGCCGGGTCCAGGCGCTGATCATCGCCTGGCTGTTCGGCTGCTTCATCGAGGGCGCCTCGGGCTTCGGTACGCCGGCCGCAGTGGCCGCGCCGCTGCTGGTGGCCCTGGGCTTCCCGGCGCTGGCCGCGGTGGTGCTGGGCATGATGGTGCAGTCCACGCCGGTGTCCTTCGGTGCAGTCGGCACGCCGATCCTGGTCGGTGTCGCCGGTGGTCTGGATCAGGCCGGCATGAGCGCCCAGCTGACCGCCCTGAACAGCAGCTGGGAGGTGTTCTTCCACCTGATCTTCTCCCGGGTGGCGATCACCCACGGCCTGATCGGCATCCTCATGCCGCTGATCATGCTGTCGATCATGACCCGCTTCTTCGGCAAGAATCAGTCCTGGAAGGAAGGCCTGGAAATGGCCCCGTTCGCCATCTTCACCGGCCTGTGCTTCGTCCTGCCCTACATGGCCGCCGGCGTGTTCCTCGGCCCCGAGTTCCCCTCGATGATCGGCGCCATGGTCGGCCTGGCCATCGTCATTCCGGCGGCCAAGGCCGGTTTCCTGCTGCCCAAGCAGGCCTGGGACTTCGCCGACGCCAAAGACTGGCCGGCCGAGTGGATGGGCAAGATCGAGATGAAGCTCGAAGACATCGTCGGCAAGGCGCCGATCTCCGTGCGCATGGCCTGGGCCCCGTACGTGCTGCTGGCGCTGTTCCTGGTGGCCTCGCGGGTGTTCCCGGAGCTGAAGGCCGCGCTGATGAGCGTCAGCTTCGGCTGGACCGATATCCTCGGTGAGACCGGCGTCTCCGGTGCCATCCAGCCGTTGTACCTGCCGGGCGGCATCCTCTGCGCCGTGGTGCTGGTCACCTGCCTGCTGCATCGCATGCGCCTGTCCGAACTGGGCGCGGCGGTCCACGAGTCGAGCCGCACCCTGCTGGGCGCCGGCTTCGTGCTGATCTTCACCATCCCGATGGTGCGTATCCTGATCAACTCAGGGGTCAACGCCTCCGACCTGATGTCCATGCCGGTGGCCATGGCCCAGCTGGTGGCCGACAGCGTGGGCGGCATCTACCCGTTCTTCGCGCCGGCGGTCGGCGCCCTGGGGGCCTTCATCGCCGGTTCCAACACCGTGTCGAACCTGATGCTGTCGCAGTTCCAGTTCAACGCGGCGGGCCTGCTCGGGGTTTCCGGCGCGATGATGGTGGCCGCTCAATCGGTTGGCGCGGCGGCGGGCAACATGATCGCCATCCACAACGTGGTGGCGGCCTCGGCCACCGTCGGCCTGCTCGGTCGCGAGGGCATCACCCTGCGCAAGACCATGCTGCCGACCCTCTACTACCTCGTGGCGGCCGGTGGCCTGACCATGATCGCCATGTACGGCATGGGCATCAGCGATCCGCTGCTGCAGGCGCGCTAAGCGCCGGCGTGGCTGCCCGCCGCCTGGCGCGCAGCCACCGACCTGGTCTGCCCAAGCCGCCGGATGACATTCGTCGCCCGGCGACTTGGCGCATCTGCGCAATTGCGGTAGCGTGCCCCGCGCAACACTGTGAGACTCGCCAGAGGTAGCAATGAAGAAGTGGCAATGTGTGGTCTGTGGGTTGATCTACGACGAGAGCCAGGGCTGGCCCGATGAAGGCATCGCCGCCGGGACGCCCTGGCAGGACGTGCCGGAAGACTGGCTGTGTCCGGACTGCGGTGTCGGCAAGATGGATTTCGAGATGATCGAGATCGCCTGAGCCCGAGAATTTCCCACGGCGGCCCTGGCCGCCGTTTTTATGCGTGGGCCGTGCTTGGCCGGGGGCCGGCAATTGCAGTAGGGTCTGTTGAAATGACCCCGCAAGGAGGCCCCATGAGCAAGTGGCAATGCGTTGTTTGCGGCTTCATCTACGACGAAGCCGAAGGCCTGCCGGACGAGGACATCCCGCCCGGTACTCGCTGGGAGGATGTTCCCGCCGACTGGCTTTGCCCGGATTGCGGGGCGAGCAAGGCCGATTTCGAGATGATCGAGGTTGGCTGAGCGAGCCGCTCGGCCAACGCGCCCCAGCACAACAGAGGAAGGGATGATGAGTGCACCCGTGGTGATCGTCGGCACCGGATTGGCCGGCTACAACCTCGCCCGCGAGTTCCGCAAGCTCGACAGCAGCACGCCGCTGCTGCTGATCAGCGCCGACGATGGCCGTTCCTACTCCAAGCCGATGCTCTCCACCGGGTTCGGCAAGCACAAGGACGCCGACGGCCTGAGCATGGCCGAACCCGGCGCCATGGCCGAGCAGCTGAACGCCGAGATCCGCACTCATACCCGCATCAGCGGCATCGATCCTGGCCACCAGCGCCTGTGGATCGGCGAGGAGGCCGTGGCCTATCGCGACCTGGTGCTGGCCTGGGGCGCCGAGGTGATCCGCGTGCCGGTGGCCGGCGATGCCGAGGATGCGATCTTCTCGATCAACGACCTGGAGGACTACGCGCGCTTTCGCGCCGCGGCGGCCGGCAAGCGTCGGGTGCTGCTGCTCGGCGCCGGGCTGATCGGCTGCGAGTTCGCCAACGACCTCAGCGTCGGCGGCTACCAGGTCGAGCTGGTCGCCCCCTGCGAACAGGTGATGCCGGGGCTGCTGCATCCGGCCGCCGCCGCCGCGGTGCAGGCCGGCCTGGAAAGCCTGGGGGCGCGCTTCTACCTCGGCCCGGTGCTGAGCAGCGTCCAGCACCAGGGCGATGGCTTGCTGGCGCAGCTGTCCGACGGCAGCGAGATCGCCTGCGACCTGGTGGTCTCCGCCGTCGGCCTGCGCCCGCGCATCGAGCTGGCCGCCGCCGCCGGCCTGGCCGTCAACCGCGGGGTGGTGGTCGATCGCCAGCTGCGCACCTCCCACGCCAATATCTACGCCCTGGGCGATTGCGCCGAGGTCGACGGCCTCAACCTGCTCTACGTGATGCCCCTGATGAGCTGCGCCCGCGCCCTGGCCCAGACCCTTGCCGGCAAGCCGACCCAGGTCAGCTACGGCCCCATGCCGGTCACGGTGAAGACCCCGGTGTGCCCGCTGGTGGTCTCGCCGCCGCCGCGCGGCCGCCAGGGCGAGTGGACGGTGGAAGGCAGCGGCAGCGACATCAAGGCCCTGTGCCGCGATGCCGAGGGCAACCTGCTGGGCTACGCGCTGACCGGCGCCGCCGTGCAGGAGAAGCTGGCGCTGAACAAGCAGCTGCCGCCGCTGCTGGCCTGAGCGCCTCCCGATCTGGCGGATTTGCCCTGGCCTGGCTCGCTTTAACCGTCGAGTGACACTGGCGCAGGGCCAGATCACATGCCATCCTCCCTGGGTCTGCCGCAGCGTAGAGCCGTTGCGGCGCCTTGGCCGCTGTTCTGGAAGAACAGCACGGACACAACAACAATAACCGTCTAAGAGGCAACTATGCGTAAACCGGAACTCGCCGCCGCCATCGCCGAAAAGGCCGATCTCACCAAGGATCAGGCCAGTCGTGTACTCAACGCCGTGCTCGAAGAAATCACCGGTGCACTGAACCGCAAGGACAGTGTGACCCTGGTCGGTTTCGGTACCTTCGTCCAGCGTCATCGAGGTGCCCGCACCGGCAAAAACCCGCAGACCGGCCAGCCGGTCACGATCAAGGCCAGCAACACCGTCGCCTTCAAACCGGGCAAGTCCCTGAAAGACGCGGTCAACTGAGCCTGGCCCGCCCGGAGCCTCCCGGCTCCGGGCTCGCCCGAGCAATACCCGCTGCGCCGCCACGACCATGCTTTGGTTTGGCTGTCAGCCCCGCCACACACCGCTACAATGCGCCGCCATTTACGACACCCGCCGAGGCCGTGCGCATGAAGTTCCGTTTTCTCCTGTGGATGCTGGGCCGCCTGATGGCCAAGGCCAGCCGCGAAAATCCCGCCTTCCAGCAACAACTCGCCGACCGCGACATGGTGTTCCAGCTGCACACCCTGGACGGCAAGATCGCCCGCCATTTCGTCGTCAAGAACCAGCGCGTCAGCAGCAAGCGCGGCGCGGCCACCCAGCCGGCCTTTGCCCTGGGCTTTCGCGATGGTGCCTACGGCTTCGCCACGTTCAACGCGAAGAACAAGCAGCTGGCGTTCATGCAGGGCATCCAGAACAAGGATATCCAGATCCAGGGCGACCCGGCGCTGGTGCTGTGGTTCCAGGGCCTGACCAAGTACCTGGCGCCGAAGAAGCGCGTCGAGAAGAAAGCCGCCTGAACACGCCACTGGCTGGCGCCCGGCACATTCGCTAGGCTGGGCGCTGCCACAGTGGAAGCCCCCTCATGCGTTTGATCATTGCTGCCTTGCTGCTGTCCGTCGGCATGGCCCACGCCGCGCCGCCCAAGGCCGACGATTTCGCCCCCGTGCTCGAACTGGCCGGGCTGCGCCTGCTATGCGAGCAGAGCGCGCCGCTGGTGCAGCGCGGCATGAATCCGGCGCAGCAGGCCCAGTTGGGCCGGGCTTTCGCCGCCGATGGCTTGTGCCGCGATCTGGCCGAGCAGCTGGCCGGTAAGTTCGATCGGGACCAGCTCGAGCAGGCCCGGCAATTGCTCGACAGCCCCCTGGCCCGGCGTTTCACCGCGGCCGAGCGTGCGGTGGGCGAGGGGGACGGCACGGCGCTGGCCGATTATCGCGAGCAACTGGCCGCGCGCCCGCCGCGCCAGGACAGATTGGCCCTGGTACGACGTCTCGACGCGGCCGCACGCACCACCGCACTGGCCACCGTGCTGCGCTACGAGGCCGGCAAGACCCAGGCCTTGCTGGCGCTCAAGGCGCGCGGCGAGACCCTCGACGAGCAGGCCCTGAGCAGCCAGACCCAGGTCCAGGTCGCGGCGTTGAAAACCTCCAGCGCCGCCGCGGTGGAATCCTTCATGCTCTATGCCTACCGGCAGATTCCCAGCGAGCAGCTGGCCGACTATGCCGCGCTGTACGAGCACCCGGCGGTCAGCCATCTGCTGGAAAGCAGCGTGCAGGTGCTGCCGCAGCTGTTCGCCGCGCGTCGCGCCGCGTTCAGGTAAACACTCCAACGAAACGACAAAGGGGCCCGAGGGCCCCTTGGTCATTGGCGACGACGCATCCCGCGCTAGTGCAGCGGGTGGAACTGCGCCGCCAGCTCGCGCAGCGCCACCTCGGCGGCCAGCACCTTGTCCACCGCCTCCTCGGCCTTGTCCCGGCTCAGGCCGAGGGCGTCGAGCAGTTGCTGTGGAATCTCGCCCTGTGGGCCGGCGCCGATGCCGCGGTTGCGTAGCAGCCTGACGGCCAGGCACACCAGGTTCGGGTAGGCGGCGTGAGGGCCGGCGTAGTCCGGGTCGTGCTGGAAGCGCAGGGCGCTGGCCAGCTCTTCCGGCATGTCCCAGTAGCGCATCAGCCAGGCGCCGATCTGCTCGCGCGTGATGCCCAGCAGGTGCTGCTCGATATAGCCGGGCGACAGGTGCGGATTGACCTCCAGATGGCGGCAGATCAGCGAAAAATGCGGCGGGAAGACGTGGGCCAGCACCAGGTAGCCAAAATTGTGCAGCAGCCCGGCGAGGTAGGTCAGCCCGGCTTCCGGGCGCTGTGCCCGGGGCATGGCGCGGGTCAGCCCTTCGATCACCGCGGCGCTGTAGATCGCCTGCTGCCAGTAGGGCGTGGCCTGCTGCGGCTGGTCCTTGGGCAGGCTCAGGGTCTTGCCCAGGGCCAGGCCGAGGGCCAGGTTGATCACCAGGTCGAAGCCCAGCACGCGGACGATGGCGTCCTCCACCGAGCGGATCTTGCCGGGCGCGGCGTAATAGGGCGAGGCGGCCCAGCTGACCACCTGGGCGGCCAGCGCCGGGTCGGTCTCCACTACCCCGGTGATGTCGTCCACCGTGGCGTCCGGATCGACCCGCAGCTTGATGATGCGCTGGGCGGTCTGCGGCAGCGGCGGGATCTCGATGGTCTCCTCCAGGCGCTGCTGGATGCGCCGGGCGGTGAAGGCCTGGACCGCCTGGCTGATCTCCTCGCGGTCGTCGTCCGGGCGGTCGAGGTTCGGCCGGATATTGCTCAGCGGCTCGCCGAAGCGTGCCGCGCTGGCCTTGCTCAGCAGGCCCTTGAAGGCCTCGCTGGCGATCTCCAGCAGCACCCCGGGCTGGCCTGATGCCAGGTACAGCGTGGGCTCCTGCAGCAGGCGCTCATCGTACAGGCAGGGCGAGCTGGTCAGTGGCGGCAGGCCCGGCAGCTCGCGCAGCTCGTGCTTGGCGAGCATGCGCTCGAGGCGCTCGGGTTTGACCGCGGCGAGCTGGCGTCCGGTCAGCTCGGCCAGGCGACTGAGGTCGAGCAGCTGGCTATGCGGGTAGAGCACCAGCAGGGCGCCCACCGCGTCGTCGAGCAGCACCGCCTGCACGCGCTGGGCGGCGGGCAGCTGCGGGGTCTCGCTGCACACCCGGTAGGCGAGCGCGAGCTTGTCGAGCAGCTGCACGATCACCTGGGGCGCATGCACTGCGGAGTCGGGGGCGAGGGCGGCTTCAGTCATGAGGGCATCCGACGTGGAGGGAGCGGGTGCTCCGAAGTATAACCAGCGGGCCGGCGGACGCACGACGAGGCGACGGCAGTCCCGCGCCTGGCATCACACCTGCCCATATTGTTGACCATGGCGCAGCCAGCGCTGCAGCAGCGGACTGACGTGCTGCGGCCAGTGCGCCAGCAGGGCCTGGGCGGCATCGCGCACCGCCGGCAGCAGGTCGGCGTCGCGCATCAGGTCGGCGACCTTGAACTGCAGCAGGCCGGTCTGGCGGGTGCCGAGCATCTCGCCGGGGCCGCGCAGCTCCAGGTCCTTCTCGGCGATGAGGAAACCGTCGCTGGTCTCGCGCATGATGCCCAGGCGCTCGCGGCCCAGCTGCGACAGCGGCGGGTGGTAGAGCAGCACGCAGTGGCTCGCCGCGCTGCCGCGGCCGACCCGCCCGCGCAGCTGGTGCAGCTGGGCCAGGCCGAGGCGCTCGGGGTTCTCGATGATCATCAGGCTGGCGTTGGGCACGTCGACGCCGACCTCGATCACCGTGGTGGCGACCAGCAACTGCAATTGGCCCAGCTTGAACTGCTCCATCACCGCGGCCTTCTCCGCTGGCTTCATGCGCCCGTGGATCAGGCCGACGTGCAGGCCGCCGAGGGCGGCGGCGAGGTCGGCGAAGGTGGTTTCGGCGGCCTGGCAGGTCAGCTCCTCGGATTCCTCGATCAGGGTACAGACCCAGTATGCCTGGCGCCCCTCGTTGCAGGCCGAGCGCACCCGTTCGATCACTTCCAGGCGGCGACTGTCGGCGATCACCAGGGTGTTGACCGGGGTGCGGCCCGGCGGCAGCTCGTCGAGGATCGAGGTGTCCAGGTCGGCGTAGGCGCTCATCGCCAGGGTGCGCGGAATCGGCGTGGCGGTCATGATCAGCTGGTGCGGACAGAGGCGGCCGCCGACGCCTTTCTGGCGCAGGGCCAGGCGCTGCTGCACGCCGAAGCGGTGCTGCTCGTCGATGATCACCAGGGCCAGGTTGCGAAACTGCACCTCGTCCTGGAACAGGGCATGGGTGCCGACCACCATCGGCACGCCGTCGGCTATCTGCGCAAGCGCGCTGGCGCGGGCCTTGCCCTTGAGCTTGCCGGCCAGCCAGGCGACCTCGAGGCCGAGCGGCTGCAGCCAGCGGCTGAAGTTGAGGAAGTGCTGCTCGGCGAGGATCTCGGTCGGCGCCATCAGGGCCACCTGGTAGCCGGCCTCCAGGGCCTGCAGGGCGGCGAGGGCGGCGACCACCGTCTTGCCGGCGCCGACGTCGCCCTGCACCAGGCGCAGCATAGGCTCGTCCTGGCTCAGGTCGTAGGCGATCTCGGCGCCGACTCGGCGCTGCGCGCCGGTGGGCGGGAAGCCCAGGTTGCTGAGGAACTGCGGCGGCAGGCGCTTGGCCGGCGGCAGCGGCGGCGCCTGCTGGGCGCGCACCTGTTCACGCAGACGCTGCAGCGACAGCTGGTGGGTCAGCAGCTCCTCGAAGGCCAGGCGGTGCTGGGCCCAGTGGCGGCCTTCGGCGAGCTCCTCGAGGTCGGCGTCCGGCGGTGGTCGATGCAGGTAGCGGATCGCCTCATCCAGCGGGCCGAGGCGGTAGTCGCGGGCCAGCTCCTCGGGCAGCCAGTCGGGCAGGCTACGCGGGCCGAGGCGGGCCAGGGCCTGCTCGCTCAAGGCTCGCAGGCGCTGCTGGGTCAGGCCTTCGGTGCTGGGGTAGATCGGCGTCAGGCACTGCTCCACCGGCGGCGCGTCGGCGCCACTGAGCGCGCGGTACTCCGGGTGGTAGATCTCCAGGCCTGAGGAGCCGGGGCGCACTTCGCCATAACAGCGCAGCTGGGTTCCGCGCTTGAGGCCGTCCTTCTGCGCCTGGCTGAAGTGGTAGAAGCGCAGGCTGAGGGTGCCGCTGCCGTCCTGCAGGCGCACCAGCAGGCTGCGCCGCCGGCCCATGACCACGTCGGCGCCGACCACCTGGCCTTCGACCACGGCGTCCTGGCCGGGCCGCAGGGCGCCGATCGGCACGATGCGGGTGCGGTCCTGGTAGCGCAGCGGCAGGTGGAACAGCAAATCCTGCAGGTTCTCCAGGCCGACCTTGGCGAGCTTCTCGGCCAGGGCGGCGCCGACGCCTTTCAGCGCGGTGACGGAGATGCTGGCCAGTTCGCTCATGGGCCGGACTTAAGCGGGCTGGGCCTGGGGCTTGGCCACCGAGCACAGGCGGATCGAGTCGCCCAGCACCTCGATGGCGTTGGGCCGCGGGAAGCTGGCGCGCCAGGCGATGGCCACGGTGCGGAACGGCGCTGGCGCGCTCAGCGGGCGCACCTCGATCACCCCGGGAGCGTAGTGGTGGCTGTCCACCGCGGAGAACGGCAGGATCGATACGCCGAGGCCGGAGGCGACCATGTGGCGGATGGTTTCCAGCGAGCTGGATTCCACCGTGGTGTGCTTGGCGTGCTCCTCGCCGCCCTTGCGCAGGGTCGGACAGGCCTCCAGCACCTGATCGCGGAAGCAATGGCCCTCGCCCAGCAGCAGCAGGCTCTTGTCGTTGAGCAGCTTGCTGTCGATGCTCTGCATGGCGGCCCAGGGGTGGCCGGCCGGCATCAAGGCATAGAAGGGTTCGTCGTACAGCGGCTTGGTCAGCACGTCGGCTTCCTGGAACGGCAGGGCGATGATGATGGCGTCCAGCTCGCCGGTGCGCAGCTTGTCGCGCAGCACATGGGTGAAGTTTTCCTCGATATACAGAGGCATCTGCGGGGCGACGCGGTGCAGCTGGGGAATCAGGTGGGGGAACAGGTAGGGACCGACGGTGTAGATGGCGCCGATCTTCAGCGGCGCGGTCAGCTGGTTCTTGCCGGCCTGGGCCAGCTCACGGATGCCCTGGGCCTGCTCCAGCACCTTCTGTGCCTGGGTGACGATGCCTTCGCCAACCGGGGTCAGGCGTACCGCGCTCTTGCTGCGCTCGAAGATCAGCACGCCGAGCTCGTCCTCGAGCTTCTTGACCCCCACCGACAGGGTCGGCTGGCTGACGTGGCAACGCTCGGCGGCGCGCCCGAAGTGCTGTTCCTGGGCGAGGGTGACGATGTAGCGCAGTTCGGTGAGGGTCATAGTGAATATCCATTGAATTGCGCCTAAGCATAGCCTTTGCATTGCGACGAACCAACCGCGCTACACTGGCTCACGGCGAAATTGTGGAGGTGCGGATGGCGAGTTCTACCAGGGTGCTGATAGCCGGCTGCGGGGATGTCGGCTCCCGCCTCGGCGTGCGCCTGGCCGAGGGCGGTTGGGAGGTCCATGGCCTGCGCCGCTCGGTGGCGTGCCTGCCCGCCGCGATCCGGCCGGTCGCCGCTGACCTGCAGGCAGACGGCTGTCCGCCGGGCTGGCCCACAGGCGAGCTGGACTACCTGGTGTATTGCGCGGCGGCCAACCAGCGCGACGAGGCGGGCTACCGGGCGATCTATGTCGAGGGGCTGCGCCGGGTGCTGGACTGGTTGGCGCAGCACGGGCAGCGGCCCAAGCGCCTGCTGTTCGTCTCCAGCAGTGGGGTCTATGGCCAGCAGCAGGGCGAATGGGTCGATGAAGATTCCCCGGCGCAGGCCGCGGGGTTCTCCGGCCAGGTGATGCGCGAGGCCGAGCAGCTGGCCCTGCACAGCGGCATCGCCGCCACCCGGGTGCGCCTGGCCGGGCTCTACGGACCGGGCCGCCAGTGGTTGCTCAGCCAGGTGCGCCAGGGCTACCGGGTGGCCAGCGAGCCGCCGCTGTATGCCAACCGTATCCACGTCGAGGATGCCGCCGGCCTGCTGGCGTTCCTGCTGCAGGCCGATGCCCGCGGCGTGGCGTTGGCCGATTGCTACCTCGGCGTCGACGACGAGCCGGCGCCGCTGCATGAGGTGGTGGCCTGGCTGCGCGAACAGCTGGGCGTCAGCCACTGGGCGCCCGAGGCGACGGTGCGCCGCGCCGGCAGCAAGCGCTGCAGCAACGCCCGCGCCCGCGCCCTGGGCTGGGCGCCGAGTTACCCGAGCTACCGGGAAGGCTATGGGGCGATCCTGGCGGATGCCTCGTTCAGCGCCTAGGGCGGTCAGTCGCGCGGCGCTTGCTCCTGCGAGTGCCTATTGGCGCTCCAGCTGCCAGCGTTGCGGCCCCTTGCGGTATTCCGGCATGTCGTCGAGCTGCGCCTGGTTGACGGCATCGAAGATGCTCAAGCGCTCGCCGTCGCGCTCGAACAGCCAGGTCTGGCCCTGCTCGCCGAGCTGCAGCCACAGGCTGTCGAATTCGCCGCTCATGGCCGCGCAGTCGCCGGCCAGGCACAGCGCGTAGCGCTCGGCGCCGGGCAGGCCCTCGACCCGGCCGTCGGCATGGAACAGCACCAGGCCGCCTTCGCCCAGGCCCTGGCGAATGGTCCAGGTGCCACCCAGGTAAGCGCCGTACAGCGCCTGCTCGAAGCGGCTGCCGGGCGGGGCGTAGCTGTTGTCGGCGCTCGGGGCGCGGACGAAGCGCTGCTCGGGCCAGGTGCCGCTGGCCGCCTGCACCAGTTCGGCATCATCGAGGCTGAGGTATTCGTGGTAGTCGCCGTAGAAGTCGACCCGCAGGCGCTGCTCGGTTTCGCTCACCAGCTGGCCTTCGTCGTGCTCGTAGCCATTGCTGAAGCTGGCGCGCCGGCGTTGCGGTTCGATCCGCCACTCCAGGTTCGGCCCGTAGGCGAGCAGGGCCTCGCGCAGATGGCCGCCGTGGCGCGCGGCATCGATTGCCGCCTGATTGATCCAGATGCCGCCGGGGTCGCCGGGCTGGCTGGCGCAGCCGGCGAGTAGCCAGATGAACAGCGGCGAAATGAGGAGCGGGCGCATCGGTGACTCCTTGCACGCAGGAGAAAGGCGGGGCGTCGTGCCCCGCCGGCGGACTTATTCGAGTACCAAGATAGCGTCCATTTCCACTTGCGAGCCGCGCGGCAGCGCAGCGACGCCGATGGCGGCGCGAGCCGGGTATGGCTGCTGGAAGTAGCGACCCATGATCTCGTTGACGGTGGCGAAGTGGGCCAGGTCGGTGAGGAAGATGTTCAGCTTGACGATGTCCTTGAACGAACCGCCAGCAGCCTCGGCCACTGCCTTGAGGTTCTCGAACACCTGGACGGTCTGCGCCTCGAAGCCTTCGACCAGTTCCATGGTCTTGGGGTCCAGCGGAATCTGCCCGGACATGTAGACGGTGTTGCCGGCCTTGATCGCCTGGGAATAGGTGCCGATGGCGGCAGGGGCCTTGTCGCTGGTGATGACGCTCTTGCTCATGGGAACTCCTGAAACGGTTGCTTGAATGGGGCGCTGCGTCGCGCCGGGTGCGCGCCGCGCAGCCGCGGGCGACTAGGGTCGGCGAAAGCCGGGGGCGCTGTCAAAGTACAGCTGCGAGGAAAATGACTTGTCAGTCGGGCGTCAGGCGCGCACGCGGGTGATGCGGATGACCCCGGGGAGGGCGCGCAGCTTCTTGATCACCCGGGCCAGGTGTACGCGGTCATGTACGCTGACCACCAGCTGGACCACGCTGATGCGGCCGTCGCGCTCGTCCATGCTGATCTTCTCGATGTTGCCGTCGGCGGCATTGACGCTGCCGGCCAGCAGGGCGATCAGGCCGCGCTGATGCTCCAGCTCGACGCGCAGCTCGACGTTGAACTCGCCGGTGACGTCCTTGGCCCAGGACAGCTGGATGCACTTCTCCGGGTTGTGGCGGATCTCGCCGATATTGCGGCAGCTCTCCAGGTGCACCACCATGCCCTTGCCCGCCGACAGGTAGCCGACGATGGGGTCGCCGGGGATCGGCGTGCAGCATTTGGCGTAGCTCAGCACCAGGCCTTCGGTGCCGCGAATCGCCAGCGGGCCTTCGGCGTTCGGCA
The DNA here is from genome assembly GCF_013388395.1 of Pseudomonas sp. LPB0260. NCBI lineage: Bacteria > Pseudomonadati > Pseudomonadota > Gammaproteobacteria > Pseudomonadales > Pseudomonadaceae > Pseudomonas > Pseudomonas sp. LPB0260. Next base: position 4,736,996 of record NZ_CP058247.1, read on the forward strand.
GTTCGTCGCCGCCCTCGGCCAGCAGGCGCCGCGCCACCACATAGGCCATGCGATTGCCCAGGCCGATGTCTTCCAGCAGGTCCTCGATCAGCTCCAGGCGGTACTCGCCGAGTACCGTCTTGACGCGCTCGCCCGGAATCTTCTCCAGGTGGCTGTCGAAGCTGGCCAGCACTTTGTTCAGCAGGCGTTCGCCGAGGCTGATCGACTCGGAGCGGCGCTGCAGCTTGAGGGCGTGACGGATGTGGGTGCGCGCCTTGCCGGTGACCACGAAGTTGAGCCAGGCCGGGTTAGGACGCGCGCCAGGCGCGCTGACGATCTCCACGGTCGAGCCGCTCTGCAGCGGCTCGGACAGCGGCGCCAGGCGGCGGTTGATGCGGCAGGCGATGCAGGTGTTGCCGACGTCGGTGTGCACCGCATAGGCGAAGTCCACCGCGGTGGAGCCCTTCGGCAGCTCCATGATACGGCCCTTGGGCGTGAACACGTAGACCTCGTCCGGGAATAGGTCGATCTTCACGCTCTCGATGAATTCCAGCGAGTTGCCGGCGCGTTGCTGCATCTCCAGCACGCCCTTGACCCACTGCCGCGCGCGGGCGTGGGTGCCCTTGGGCTGGTCGTCGCCCTCGGACTTGTACAGCCAGTGGGCGGCGATGCCGTTGTTGGCCATCTCCTCCATCTCGCGGGTACGGATCTGGATCTCGATGGGCACCCCGTGCATGCCGAACAGGGTGGTGTGCAGCGACTGGTAGCCGTTGGCCTTGGGGATCGCGATGTAGTCCTTGAAGCGTCCGGGCAGGGGCTTGTACAGGTTGTGCACGGCGCCGAGCACGCGGTAGCAGGTGTCGACCTTGTCGACCACGATGCGGAAGGCGTAGACGTCCATGATCTCGTTGAACGCTCGGCGCTTGCCGCGCATCTTCTGGTAGATGCTGTAGAGGTGCTTCTCGCGGCCGACCACTTCGCCTTCCAGGCCGTCGCGGGCCAGGCAGTGGACCAGCGACTCCTCGATCTTGTTGACGATTTCCTTGCGGTTGCCGCGGGCCCGGCGCACGGCGGCGCGGATGCGCTCGGAGCGCATCGGGTGCATGGCCTTGAAACCCAGGTCCTCGAACTCCACGCGCAGGCTGTGCATGCCCAGGCGGTTGGCGATCGGGGCGTAGATTTCCAGGGTTTCCTTGGCGATGCGTCGGCGTTTCTCGCCGGACAGCACTTCCAGAGTGCGCATGTTGTGCAGGCGGTCGGCCAGCTTGACCAGGATCACGCGGATGTCGCGGGCCATGGCCATGGCCATCTTCTGGAAGTTCTCGGCCTGGGCCTCGGCCTTGGTCTCGAAGTTCATCTGGGTCAGCTTGCTGACCCCGTCGACCAGTTCGGCCACGGTTTCGCCGAACTGCGCATTGAGCGCTTCCTTGGCGATGCCGGTGTCTTCGATCACGTCATGCAGCATCGCCGCCATCAGGCTCTGATGGTCCATGTGCATGTCGGCGAGAATCCCCGCCACGGCGAGCGGGTGGGTGACGTAGGCTTCGCCGCTACGGCGGCGCTGGCCGTCGTGGGCTTGTTCGGCGTAGAAATAGGCGCGGCGGACCAGGTTGACCTGGTCGCCGTCGAGATAGGTCGAAAGGCGATCGGCGAGGGCGTCTATGTTCGCCATGGGTGTTCCCCCTGGCGAGCCTTGTGAGTCCGCGTCGTGCCGCTTCGACCAGGCATGGCTTACAGAGGCTCGTTGGCCTCTTCCTCGAAGGCGGCGAACAGCGGCTCTTCTTCGACGATCTCGTCCTGGGCAATGACGTCATAGTCGACCAGGCCAGCGGCGATTTCGCGCAGGGCGACCACGGTCGGCTTGTCGTTTTCCCAGGCCACTTTCGGCTCTTTGCCGCCGGTGGCGAGCTGGCGCGAACGCTTGGTGGCGAGCATGACCAGCTCGAAGCGGTTATCAACGTTGTCCAGGCAATCTTCGACGGTTACGCGGGCCATGGTGTTCCTCGTAGCAAATGCAAATAAAGAGCTGGGCCCGAATGGGCGAGCGGACTGAATAGTCTAAAAAATCACCAGCATTAAGGGAAGCACTGTTTTCTGCGCGGCCGCCCGGACTCAGGCCAGCAGCTCGCCGAGCAGGCCGCTGTGACGCTGCTGTTGTACCCCCTGCAGCAGCTGGTTGGCGCGGAAGATGGACTTCAGGTCGCTAAGGGCGTGGGCGAAGTCGTCGTTGATCACCAGGTAGTCGTACTCGACGTAGTGACTCATCTCGCTGACCGCCTCACGCATGCGCCGCTCGATGATCTCGCCGCTGTCCTGGCCGCGGTTGGTCAGGCGGTGGCGCAGGGCCTCCTGGGTCGGCGGCAGGATGAAGATCGACTTGGACTGCGGCATCAGCCTGCGCACCTGTTGGGCGCCCTGCCAGTCGATCTCGAGGATCAGGTCGTAGCCTTCGGCGAGGGTCTGCTCGACCCAGTGCTGGGAGGTGCCGTAGAGGTTGCCGAATACCTCGGCATGCTCGAGAAAGGCATTCTGGTCGAGCATGCCGTGGAACTGTTCGTGACTGACGAAGTGATAGTTCACCCCGTCCACCTCGCCGGGGCGCATGGCGCGGGTGGTGTGCGAGACCGAGACGCGAATCATCGCCTCGCTGTCGATCAGTGCCTTGACCAGGCTGGTCTTGCCGGCGCCGGAGGGCGCGGAAATGATGTAGAGGGTGCCGGTGGTGAGGCTCATGGCTGGGTCCTGGAAAAAGCGTGGGTCGTAGGGTGGCGGCGTGCTCGGCCGGGCTTCGGGGCGCGGCTACTCGATGTTCTGTACCTGTTCGCGCATCTGCTCGATCAGCACTTTGAGGTTGACCGCCGCCTGGGTGCTGCGTGGGTCGAAGGCCTTGGAGCCCAGGGTGTTGGCCTCGCGGTTGAGTTCCTGCATGAGGAAGTCCAGGCGCCGGCCGGCCGCTCCGCCGGCCTTGAGCACGCGGCGCACTTCGCTGACGTGGGTGCTGAGGCGGTCGAGTTCCTCGGCGACATCGCTTTTCTGCGCGAGTATCACCAGTTCCTGCTCCAGGCGCTGGGGATCGAGGTCGGCCTGCATCTCGCGGCAACGCTCGAGGATCTTCTGCCGCTGCGCGTCGAGCATCTGCGGCACCAGTTCGCGCAGGGCCGCCACTTCCTCGAGGATGCCGTCGAGGCGTTCGCCGAGCAGCTTGGCCAGTTCTGCGCCTTCGCGCGAGCGGCCGCTCTTGAGCTCGCCCAGGGCCTGGTTGAACAGCGCCAGCGCGGCCTTGTTGAGCGCCTGTGGGTCGGCGGCATCGGCCACCAGCACGCCCGGCCAGCCGAGCACTTCCAGGGGGTTGAGCGGTGCCGGCTGCTGGATCAGGCTGGCGACGCTTTCCGCTGCGGCGACCAGCTGCGCGGCGCGTTCACGGTCGACCTGCAGCGGCTTGCCGGCGCTGTCCTCGGCGAAGCGCAGGGTGCATTCGACCTTGCCCCGCGATAGCCCCTGGCGCAGCGCCTCGCGCACGGCGCCCTCGAGGTCACGGAAGGCCTCCGGCAGGCGCAGGTGCGGTTCCAGGTAGCGATGGTTGACCGAGCGCAGCTCCCAGCTCAGGGTGCCGTTTGGCCCGGCCTGCTCGGCGCGGGCGAAGGCCGTCATGCTGTGGATCATGGGGGCGAACCTCGCGGAATGTCGGGACGAAAGGCGCAGGATTGTAGCGCAGTGCGTCGGTCCCTCCCAATTGGTCATGTCGTCGCCGGGCCATGGCCCCTATAATGCTCGGCAGATTTAACTCCAGAGCAGGTATTCCTTGATGAAACGTCCCAGTGGCCGCGCGGCCGACCAGTTGCGCTCGATCCGCATCACCCGCAACTACACCAAGCACGCCGAGGGTTCGGTGCTGGTGGAGTTCGGTGATACCAAGGTGATCTGCACGGTCAGCGTCGAGTCGGGAGTGCCGCGCTTTCTCAAGGGCAAGGGCCAGGGCTGGCTGACCGCCGAGTACGGCATGCTGCCGCGGGCCACCGGCGAGCGTAACCTGCGCGAGGCCAGCCGCGGTAAGCAGGGCGGGCGCACCCTGGAGATCCAGCGGCTGATCGGCCGTTCGCTGCGCGCGGCGCTGGATATGTCCAAGCTCGGCGAGAACACCCTGTACATCGATTGCGACGTGGTCCAGGCCGATGGTGGTACCCGCACTGCGTCGATCACCGGGGCCATGGTCGCCCTGGTCGATGCGCTGAAGGTGATCAAGAAGCGCGGCGGTCTGAAGGCTGGCGACCCGCTCAAGCAGATGATCGCCGCGGTGTCGGTGGGCATGTACCAGGGCGAGCCGGTGCTCGATCTGGACTATCTGGAGGACGCCGCCGCCGAGACCGACCTGAATGTGGTGATGACCAGCGCCGGCGGCTTCATCGAGGTGCAGGGTACCGCCGAAGGCGCGCCGTTCCAGTCCGAGGAGCTGAACGCCATGTTGGCGCTGGCGCAGAAAGGCATGGCCGAACTGTTCGAACTGCAGCGGGCGGCGCTGGCCGACTGAGGCCTTTTACCGATCGAGGGAGGGTGACGATGGACGAGCATGCACAGGCGCCGGTGCCGACCCCGAACCAGGAAGCGCGGCAATGGGCGATGTTCTGTCACTTCGCCGCCTTTCTCGGCTTCGTCTTCCCCTTCGGCAATTTGATCGGCCCGCTGATCGTCTGGCAGATCAAGAAGGATCTTGACCCCTTCGTCGACGCCCAGGGCAAGGAGGCGTTGAACTTTCAGATCAGCGTGGCGATTGCCTTCATGCTCAGCGTGCTGCTGATGCTGGTGGTGGTCGGTTTCCTGCTGGCCGGCCTGGTCTCCATCGGCGCCATCGTGCTGACCATCATCGCCGGGATCAAGGTCAACGAGGGGCAGGCCTACCGCTACCCCTTCAACTGGCGGTTGATCAAGTAGGCGCGCTGCAAGGCACAAAAAAGCCGGCAACCGCCGGCTTTTTTGTGGGTGCTCATCCTACAGGCTGAGAATCCAGTCGTAATCGACGATCAGCGGCGCGTGCTGCGAGAAGCGCGGTTGGCGCGGCAGACGCGCGGTGCGCACGCTGCGGCGCATGCCCGGGGTCAGCAGCTGGTAGTCGAAGCGATAGCCCAGATTGAGCATCTCGGCCTGCTCGCTGTCCGGCCACCAGCTGAACTGGTCGCCTTCGCGACTGACTTCGCGCAAGGCGTCGACATAACCCATGCTGCCGATCACCTCATCCAGCCAGGCACGCTCGGGTGTCAGGAAGCCCGGTGACTGCTGGCAGTCGCGCCAGTTCTTCACGTCCAGCTTCTGGTGTGCCACGTAGAGCGAGCCGCAATAGATGTACTCGCGGCGCTTGCGCCGTTGCTTGTCCAGATAATGGGTGAAGTCGTCCATGAACTTGAACTTCTGGTTCAAGCCCTCGTCCCCGTTCTGCCCGGATGGCAGCAGCAGGGTGGCGATACTCACCTTGTCGAAATCGGCCTGCAGGTAGCGCCCGTAGCGATCGGCCATCTCAAAGCCGAGTCCACTGATTACCGCCTTGGGTTGCAACCGCGAATAGAGTGCCACGCCACCTTGGCTTGGCACTTCAGCATCGCAGGCATAGAGGAAATAGCCATCCAGTTGGAAGGCTTGGTCGTCCAGCTCAAAGGCGGAGGCGCGGGTGTCCTGCAGGCAGATGACGTCGGCATTCTGTGCTTGCAGCCAACTGAGCAAACCGCGCTCGACTGCAGCATGAATACCATTCACGTTCACACTGATGATCCGCATAAATGGCCCCCAAAAACACGTGCGTGTATGATACCCGAGCTCGACTTCAATTAGCTAAATTCCTAGCCAAATCCGTGCCGTCCGGGACTTTCCATGCAAGCGTACCAGCGCGAATTCATTCGTTTTGCCATCGAGCGCGGGGTGCTGCGCTTCGGTGAGTTCACCCTCAAGTCCGGGCGCACCAGCCCTTATTTCTTCAACGCCGGGCTGTTCGACAGCGGTCTGGCGCTGGCCCAGCTCGGGCGGTTCTATGCGGCGGCGGTGGTCGATAGCGGGATTCCCTTCGACGTGCTGTTCGGTCCGGCGTACAAGGGTATCCCCCTGGCGGCGACCACTGCGGTGGCCCTGGCCGAGCACCATCAACGCGATCTGCCCTGGTGTTTCAATCGCAAGGAAGCCAAGGACCATGGCGAGGGCGGCACCCTGGTCGGTGCGCCGCTGGCCGGCAAGGTGCTGATCATCGACGATGTGATCACCGCCGGCACCGCCATCCGCGAGGTGATGCAGATCATTCGCGCCCAGGGCGCCGAGGCCGCCGGGGTGCTGATCGCGCTGAACCGCCAGGAGCGCGGCCAGGGCCAGTTGTCGGCGATCCAGGAGGTCGAGCGCGACTTCGGCATGCCGGTAGTGAGTATCGTGTCACTGCAACAGGTGCTTGAATATCTGGCAGGCGATGCGCAACTCAAGCAGTATCTACCGGCAGTTGAGGCGTATCGCGCCGAATATGGAATCTAACCTGCGCACATAGGGTGTTGCTTCGATGCCAAGACTGGTCGTGACGCGTTGCCTGCTGCTCCTCGGACTGGCGCAGCCGCTGGCGGTAGGTGCTGCCGAGTTCTATCGCTATGTCAACGATCAGGGTGTCACGGTGCTCAGCCGTCAGGGCGTGCCGCCGGAATTCATCGCCAAGGGCTACCAGGTGCTGAATGAGCAGGGGCGGGTCATCCAGGTGGTGCCGCCGGCACCGAGCGCCGAGGAGCGCCGGCGCCTACTCGCCGAGAAGGCTCGCGCCGGCACCGATGCGCAGCTGCTGCGCCTGTATACCAGTCCCGAGGATGTCGATCGGGCCCTCGGGCGCAAGCTGGCTGAGCTGGATGCCCTGATTGGTGTGGCCCGCGGCAACCTGCAGTCGGCGCGCACCCAGCAGGGCAACCTGCAGAGCCAGGCGGCCGAGCATGAGCGCGCCGGCCGAGAGGTGCCGGAGCACCTGATCATGCAGATCGACAACCAGATCGCCGAGCAGCAGCGGCTGAAGAAGGACATCGCCCGTTATCAGGACGCGCGCAAGCGGGCCCAGGCCAGCTTTGCCGCCGACCGGGCGCGCCTCAGCGAACTGCTGGGGGCACGCCCTTAACCCTCATTTAAGACTGGTCGGCCGCTGTCCTTGGCTCAGGGACGCTTGCGGTTGCAGATCAGGGTGCCGACGCCGCTGTCGGTGAAGATCTCCAGCAGTACCGCGTTGGGCACCCGACCGTCGATGATGTGCGCGCTGGTCACCCCGGCCTGCACCGCTTCCAGGGCGCAGCGGATCTTCGGCAGCATGCCGCCGTAGATGGTGCCGTCGGCGATCAGGCCGTCGACCTGCTGGGTGGTCAGTCCCGTCAGGACCTCACCCTGCTTGTCCATCAGCCCGGCGATATTGGTCAGCAGCATCAGCTTCTCGGCCTTCAGCGCCTCGGCGACCTTGCCAGCCACCAGGTCGGCGTTGATGTTGTAGGACTCGCCGTCGGCGCCGACGCCGATCGGCGCGATCACCGGGATGAAGTCGCCCTTGACCAGCATGTTCAGCAGGTCGGTGTTGATCCCGGTGACCTCGCCGACATGGCCAATGTCGATGATTTCCGGTTGGGTCATCTCCGGGGTCTGGCGGCTGACCTTGAGCTTCTTGGCGCGGATCAGCCCGGCATCCTTGCCGGTCAGGCCGATGGCGCTGCCGCCGTGCTGGTTGATTAGGTTGACGATGCTCTTGTTGACCTGGCCGCCAAGGACCATCTCCACCACGTCCATGGTGGCGGTGTCGGTGACACGCATGCCATCGATGAAATGGCTCTCGATCGACAGGCGCTTGAGCAGGTCGCCGATCTGCGGACCGCCGCCATGCACCACCACCGGGTTGATGCCGACCGCCTTCATCAGCACGATGTCGCGGGCGAAGCCTTCCTTGAGCTCTTCGCTCTCCATGGCGTTGCCGCCGTACTTGATCACCAGGGTCTTGCCGACGAAGCGGCGGATATAGGGCAGGGCTTCGGATAGAACCTTGGCCACCTGGGTGGCGGCATCACGCTCGAGGGTCATGCGGGACTCCAATGCTGAATCGCTCATTCAAAACGGTAGATTAATGTCGGCGGCAACGCGCTGCAGCTGGCCGCGGAACACGGCCTTGATGCGTTCCAGTTCCTGTTCGCTGTCGGCCTCGAAGCGCAAGACCAGCACCGGCGTGGTGTTGGAGGCGCGCACCAGGCCCCAGCCCTTGGGGTAGTCGACGCGCACGCCGTCGAGGCTGGTGATGTTGCCCTCGCCCCATACGCCGTCGCGCTGCAGGCTGTCGATCAGGCCGAACTTGCTCTGTTCGGTGACCTGGATGTTGATCTCCGGGGTCGAGATGTCGCTGGGGAAGGCGGCGAATACCTGCTCGGCGTCGCGCTTGTCCTGGCTGAGGATCTCCAGCAGGCGGGCGGCGGCATAGATGCCATCGTCGAAGCCGAACCAGCGCTCCTTGAAGAAGATGTGCCCGCTCATCTCGCCGGCCAGCAGGGCGCCGGTTTCCTTCATCTTCTTCTTGATCAGCGAGTGGCCGGTCTTCCACATCACCGGGCGACCGCCGTAGCCGCTGATCAGCGGGGTCAGGCGGCGGGTGCATTTGACGTCGAAGATGATGTCGGCGCCGGGGTTGCGCGACACCACGTCCTTGGCGAACAGCATCAGCAGGCGGTCGGGGTAGACGATGGTGCCGGTGTTGGTCACCACGCCGACACGGTCGCCGTCGCCGTCGAAGGCCAGGCCGACATCGGCCTGCTCTTCCTTCACCTTGGCGATCAGGTCGACCAGGTTCTCGGGCTTGCCCGGGTCCGGGTGATGGTTGGGGAAGGTGCCGTCCACCTCGCAGTACAGCGGGATCACCGTGCAGCCGAGGGCCTCGATGAGCTGCGGGGCGATCACCCCGGCGGCGCCGTTGCCGCAGTCGACCACCACCTTCAGAGGCTTGGCCAGGGCGATGTCGTCGCGGATCTGGCGGAAGTAGCGTTGCAGCACCTCGACCTGCTCGACCGTGCCGACGCCGTTGGCCAGGTCGTTGTTGTCGATGCGCGTCTTGAGCGCCTGGATCTGCTCGTTGGCCAGGGTGTCGCCGGCGATGACGATCTTGAAGCCGTTGTAGTCCGGCGGATTGTGGCTGCCGGTGAGCATCACCGCGGACTTGCCGCTGAGTACGTGGGCGGCGTAGTACACCACCGGGGTCGGCACCATGCCGACGTCGCTGACGTTGCAGCCGCAGTCCAGCAGGCCCTGAATCAGTTGCTGCATCAGTTCCGGCCCGGACAGGCGGCCGTCACGACCCACGGCGATATTGGCTTCGCCCTGCGCCAGGCTCTGTGAGCCAATCGCCCGACCGACCCAGTAGGCGGTCTCGGCGGTCAGGCTGCTGCCGACCACGCCACGGATGTCGTAGGCGCGGAAGATATCGGCGGGGAGGGTCGGGGCGGTTTGCGGAGTACTCATTGCGGGTGTCTGCTCCAGTCCCAGGAGATCCTGGTCGTCGTCGAGAATGTCGATATCGAGGATATCGGTGTCTTGAAACAGCGGATCGACCAGATCCGCCGGCGTGTGGGCTGCCGTCGCGGCAGTCGCGGAGGGGGCGCCCTGGGGGCGCTCTTTTGCCGCTGTGCCCTGCGCCCCCTCATGGGTACGGCGCGGCATGCGGGCCAGGGTCTGGGCCAGGCCGTCCAGTGCCGGCAGGCTCAGGCTGAAGGCTTTGACGGCCTTGCCAGCCGAGAGTTCGCCGACCAGGTAGCCGAGCTGCCGGACGTCGGCGCGCAGGCGGCGTTGCAGGCCGCTGTGCAGCATGAACAGGCCGGTGATGGCGCCGGCCCAGGCCAGCAAGGCAGCCAGGGCAAGCAGTGGCAGGGAAACGTGCGCTGGTTCGAGGGCCTGTCCAGGGGTAAAGCTGAGCTTCCAGTTGCGGTTGCCGCTGTCGAAGCTCTGTCCGGTGCCCTGGGCCTGGCCGCGCTGGGCCAGCAGCTGTGGGGCAGCACCGCTGAAGTGCTGGAACAGCTGCAACTGGCCGACCTCGGTGGGCAGCGGCGGCAGGCTGCTCAGCAGGTGGTTGAGGTCGAACGCCAGCAGCAGGGTGCCCTGCAGCGGCTGGTCGTCGCTCAGGCGCACCGGCGCGACGCTGTACACCAGCCAGCGGTCGCCGACCTTGTAGGCTTCCGGTGCGGGCGTCTGGCCGTTCTCAGCCCGGCGCAGCAGGTCCAGGGCGGCGAAGTTCATCGGCGCGTCGTGCTGCATGTCCTGGGTTGCCTGGCCGCGACCATTGAGATGGGCGTCGATCACGCCGCCCCAGTGGCGCAGGTCGCGCTCGGCGGCGCGAATCCGCTCCGGCTCCTGGCTCTGCAGGGCTTCCAGCAGGCTGGGGTTGCGCGCGGCGCTGTGGGTGTCGCCGGCCAGCCGGATCAGCGCCTGGCGCAGCGCCGCGGCCTGCCCGTCGCCCCAGGCCTGGACCAGTTGCTGTTGATGCTGCTGGGCGCTGCCCTGTAGGCCGAACCAGAGCAGTCCTGCGGCCAGGACCACGCCGACCGTGCTGGCCAGCAGGCCGGGCAGCAGTGCCCGCAGGGGCTGCCGGTTGGCATCGGCCGGCCTCTTCGCCGTCTTGCCGGACGAGGTGCCGGCGTGGGTGTCCTTGGCGGTGCGCTTGAAGAGTTTCATCGAAGGGCTCCTCGGCGGTTCATCCTGAAAGGGTTAAGTGCGTTCAATGGCTGCCCGAGTGGCCGAAGCCACCCGCGCCGCGCTGGCTCTCGTCGAACTCCTCGACCAGCTCGAAGTGCGCCTGCACCACCGGCACCAGGATCAGCTGGGCGATGCGCTCGCCGACGGCGATGGTGAAGGCGCTCTGGCCACGGTTCCAGCAGGAGACCATCAGTTCGCCCTGGTAGTCCGAGTCGATCAGGCCGACCAGATTGCCCAGCACGATGCCGTGCTTATGGCCGAGCCCCGAGCGTGGCAGGATCATCGCCGCCAGGCCCGGATCGCCGATGTAGATCGACAGGCCGGTGGGGATCAATACGGTCTGCCCGGGGCCCAGGATCAGGTCCTGCTCGAGCATGGCGCGCAGGTCGAGCCCGGCCGAGCCGGGCGTGGCGTACTGCGGCAGAGGGAACTGGTCGCCGAGGCGCGGGTCGAGAATCTTGGCTTGTAGGGCGTGCATGTCGGGCTCTGTGGTCGGTGATTGGGGCGTCAGGCGCGGGGCAGGCGCTCGGCGATGAAGGCCACCAGCTGGCGCGCGATCTTGCTCTTGCTGGTCTGGGCGAAGCCGTTCTGCTGCAGCTCGCGGTCGATCACCGTGATGGCGTTTTCCTCGCTGTTGAAGCCGATGCTCGGGTTGGCCACGTCATTGGCGACGATCAGGTCGAGGTTCTTGTCCTTGAGCTTGCGCGAGGCGTATTCCAGCAGGTTCTCGGTCTCGGCGGCGAAGCCGACGCTGAACGGGCGGTCGTCGCGGCGCGCCAGGGTGGCGAGGATATCCGGGTTGCGCACCATCTGCAGGAGCAGGCCGTCGCCGTTGGCCGGGTCCTTCTTCAGTTTGTGCTGGGCGACCACTTCCGGGCGGTAATCGGCGACGGCGGCGGCGGCGATCAGCAGGTCGCAGGGCATCGCGGCTTCGCAGGCGGCGAGCATGTCGCGGGCGCTGACCACGTCGATGCGCTGGACCCGGTCCGGTGTCGGCAGGTGCACCGGACCGCTGACCAGGGTGACCTTGGCGCCGGCTTCGACAGCCGCCTCGGCCAGGGCGAAGCCCATCTTGCCGGAGCTGTGGTTGGTGATGTAACGCACCGGATCGATGTTTTCCTGGGTCGGGCCGGCTGTGATCAGGACATGCATGCCGGTCAGCGACTGGCGCTCGAAGCAGTCGGCGGCGCACTGGGCCAGCTTCTCGGCTTCGAGCATGCGGCCGAGGCCGACGTCGCCGCAGGCCTGCTCGCCGGCAGCCGGGCCGAACAGGCGCAGGCCGCGCTCGGTGAGCGTGCGCGCATTGGTCTGGGTTGCCGGGTCGCGCCACATCGCCTGGTTCATCGCCGGCGCCAGGGCAACTACGGCATCGGTGGCCAGCACCAGGGTGGTCAGCAGGTCGTCAGCGACGCCCTGGGCCAGGCGGGCCATGAGGTCGGCGGTGGCCGGGGCGATCAGCACCAGGTCGGCCCAGCGGGCCAGTTCGATATGGCCCATGGCGGCCTCGGCGGCCGGGTCGAGCAGGTCCAGGTGCACCGGGTGGCCGGACAGCGCCTGCAGGGTCAGCGGGGTGATGAACTCGCGGCCGCCCTGGGTCATCACCACCCGTACTTCCGCGCCCTGATCCTTGAGGCGGCGGACCAGTTCGGCACTCTTGTAGGCGGCAATGCCTCCCCCCACGCCGACGATGATGCGTTTGCGATAAAGCCGCTGCATAGGCCTGCCTTTTATATGAGGTGGATGTGCGCCGCGGCGATGCCGCCTCCCCAGGCCGATCGCCGCGCAAAAAGATGGGCTACGATAGCACAGCGGCCGCAGCGGAGTAGCGGCGCCCAGCTCGACACGGAGGTGCGATGAGCATTCGCGACTGGCCCGCGGCGGAGCGTCCGCGGGAGAAACTGCTGGCCCTGGGGGCGGCTACCCTGAGCGACGCCGAACTGCTGGCGATCTTCCTGCGGACCGGTGTTGCCGGGCAGAGCGCGGTGGACCTGGCGCGCCATCTGCTTGGCGATTTCGGCGGCCTGCGAGCCCTGCTGCAGGCCGATCTGCCGGCCTTCAGTCGGCGCCTGGGGCTGGGGCCGGCGAAGTTCGCCCAGTTGCAGGCGGTGCTGGAAATGGCCCGCCGTCACCTGGCCGAACAGTTGCGGCGGGACTCGGCGCTGGAGAGTCCGCAGGCGGTGCGCGACTACCTCAAGGCGCTGTTGCGCCATGAGCCCCACGAGGTGTTCGGTTGCCTGTTCCTCGATGCCAGGCATCGGGTGCTGGCCTTCGAGGCGCTGTTCCACGGTTCCATCGACAGCGCCAGCGTCTACCCGCGCCAGGTGGTCAAACGCGCGCTGGCACACAATGCGGCGGCGCTGATCCTGACCCACAACCACCCCTCGGGCGTGGCCGAGCCGAGCCAGGCGGACCGCCTGCTGACCCGAAGATTGAAGGATGCGCTGGAGCTGGTGGATGTGCGGGTCCTCGACCACTTCATCGTTGGCGACGGCGAGCCGCTGTCTCTGGCGGAGTACGGCTGGTTGTAGGTCCGTCGGTGCGACGAGCGGTCGAGAGGCGTCGCGGCCCATGCCCGTGGCCGGATGGCGAGGATAGAGTGTTCGTGGAAAAACGCGGAAAATGCGTTTCGCCTTGTTGCTCCGGGGGGTTTCTGGTATAAAGCAGCGCTCTTTTCTAGGGGCCCGGTTGTTGCGCTTTCAGGTGTGACCGGTAAGACCCTCGAGAAACGCGGCGCAGAGCGCCAATGACACTGAGTTTAAGCGGCCAACCCATGCCGGGTTGGGCATGTGGTTTTAGAGGGCTGAGGCATGTCGAGAGTCTGTCAAGTTACCGGTAAGGGTCCGGTAACCGGGAACAACATTTCCCACGCAAACAACAAAACCCGTCGTCGTTTCCTGCCGAACCTGCAGCACCATCGCTTCTGGGTCGAGTCCGAGAAGCGCTTCGTGCGTCTGCGCGTATCTGCCAAGGGCATGCGCGTCATCGACAAGCGTGGCATTGACGTAGTGCTGGCCGAGCTGCGCGCTCGCGGCGAAAAGGTTTAAGGAGCAAATCATGCGCGAACTGATCCGTTTGGTGTCCAGTGCCGGTACCGGCCACTTCTACACCACCGACAAGAACAAACGCACCACCCCCGACAAGATCGAAATCAAGAAATTCGATCCGGTCGTGCGCAAGCACGTGATGTACAAGGAAGCCAAGATCAAGTAATTGATCCGCAACCTTGCCGAGAGAGCCCGCCTATATGGCGGGCTTTTTCTTGGTCGGATTTCGCTGCCGGCAATCAGCTCGTCGCGGCGATGAACTGCACCACAACCTCTGCGAGCCTTTCGCCCTGGTCTTCCTGCAGGAAGTGACCGCCATTGACGATGGTGATATGGGCTTGGCCCCGGGTGCCGGGAATCAGTTTCTGCATCAGCTTGTCACCGCCGGCGGTGATGGGGTCCGAGTCGCTGAAGGCGGTGAGGAATGGCTTCTGCCATTGCCGCAACTGGGTCCAGGCCTCGCGGTTCTTGGCGGCCGCCGGGTCGTCCGGGGTGATGGGCACCAGCAAGGGGAACTGGCGTGCGCCTTCCTTGTAGCGTTCTTCCGGGAAGGGGGCATCGTAGGCGTCGATGACGGCCTGGGGCAGCTCCGTGGTGGTGCCGCCCTTGATGACGCCGCCGGCCGGAAACACCGCTACTTCCTGGGAGAACTTCTGCCAGCTGCGGAACGCCGCGCCAGGATCGTGATCGCCCGTCGGCAGCATGGTGTTGGCGGCGACCACCCGGGCGAAGCGCGCGGGATTGTCCGCCACCAGGCGCAGGCCGATCAGTCCGCCCCAGTCCTGGCAGACCAGGGTGATGTCCGTGAGCTGCAGCTGCTCGAGCAGCGACTGCATCCAGTCCACGTGGCGCTGGTAGCTGTAGTCGGCGCGCCGGCTGGGTTTGTCGGAGCGACCGAAGCCCACCAGGTCGGGGGCAATCACGCGATGCCCGGCCGCCACCAGGATGGGGATCATTTTCCGGTACAGATAGCTCCAGGAAGGCTCGCCGTGCATCAGCAGCACGGGGGCCGCCGCGGCAGGCCCCTCGTCCAGGTAGTGCGCCCGCAACTGGCCACCTTCGGTGTCATCGACCATCAGGTAGTGCGGGGCAAAGGGGTATCCAGGCAGGTTGGCAAAGCAGGCCTCTGGCGTGCGCAGGAACTCCATGACGCGGTCCTCCTTAATTGTTGTCTGCGCATTCTGGGCGCCCCCGGTGTCGCCGGACAGTCCGCTGGACGCGCCGAATGCCGCGTCATCACCCGCACTGCTGCCGCTGGGGTATTGCCGCATCAACCGATCACCGCGTCGGCATAAAAAAGCCCGCACGAGGCGGGCCCAAGGCTGACGCATGACGGGGGGCTCAGGACTGGGCCTGTTCGAAGATGACGTAGACCTTGCGGCAGGTCTCCAGCACCTCCCAGGTGCCTGTGAACCCGGCGGGAATGACGAAGCGGTCGCCGGCGCGTACGGTCTTGGCGTTGCCGTCCGCATCGCGCAGCACGGACACGCCCTGGAGGATCTCGCAGTATTCGTGCTCGCTGTAGCTGACGCTCCACTGGCCCACCGCGCCTTCCCAGACGCCGGCGCTGAACTGGGCGCAGGGGCTGGCGTAGTGGTTGCGCACGCTCTGCTCGGGGTCACCCTTGAGGACCTTTTCCGGCGCCGGACGGTAGTGCTCGGCAGTGCTGTTGGCCTGGGCGAAATCGACGATCTGCTGGATAGTCATCGGCGTGTCCTTTGAACGGGTTATTGGGCCCTGCGGATCGAAGCGGCGAGCTTCTCCACCAGGGTGTCGATCTGGGTCTTCTCGACGATCAGCGGTGGCGACATGGCCAGGGTATCGCCGGTCACGCGGACCATCAGGCCGTCGTGGAAGCATTGCTCGAACACCTGATAGCCGCGCTTGCCGATGCCCTGGTCGCTGGGCGCGAGCTGCACCCCGCCGACCAGGCCGACGGCGCGGATGTCGATCACCTGGGGCAAATCGCGCAGGCTGAGCAGGGCATCCTGCCAGTAGTTCTCCAGCTCGATGGTCCGTTCGAACAGGCCTTCCTGCTGGTAGATGTCCAGGGTCGCCAGGGCCGCGGCGCAGGCCACGGGGTGGCCGGAATAGGTGTAGCCGTGGAACAGCTCGATGCCGTCCGGCCCTTGCATGAAGGCGTCATGGATCTTCTCGTCGACGAACACCGCGCCCATGGGGATGGCGCCGTTGGTCAGGCCCTTGGCGCAGGTGATGATGTCCGGGGTGACGCCCCAGCGCTGGGCGGCGAAGGCCTTGCCGACGCGACCGAAGCCGGTGATCACCTCATCGAAGATCAGCAGGATGCCGTGCTTGCGGGTGATCTCGCGCAGGCGCTGCAGGTAGCCCACCGGCGGCAGCACCACGCCGGCCGAGCCGGACATCGGCTCGACCATCACCGCGGCGATGTTCTCGGCGCCGTGCAGGGCCACCAGGCGCGCCAGCTCGTCGGCCTTGTCGACGCCGAACTCCGGCAGTCCCTTGCTGAAGGCATTGCGGGCGATATCCAGGGTGTGTGGCAGGTGGTCGACGCCGGGCAGCTGCAGGGCGAAGGCCTTGCGATTGTTGACCATGCCGCCGACCGAGATGCCGCCGAAGCCGACGCCGTGGTAGCCCAGCTCGCGGCCGATCAGGCGGGTGCGGGTGCCCTGGCCGATGGCGCGCTGGTAGGCCAGGGCGATCTTCAACGCGGTATCGGCCGACTCGGAACCGGAATTGGTGAAGAACAGCTTGTTCAGCCCGGCCGGGGCGATCTCGGCCAACCGGCTGGCCAGCTCGAAGGGCAGCGGGTGGCCCATCTGGAAGGTCGGGGCAAAGTCCAGGGTGGCGATCTGCCGGCTGACCGCTTCGCTGATTTCCCGACGACCGTGGCCGGCGTTGCAGCACCAAAGTCCGGCCGTGCCGTCCAATACCTGACGGCCGTCGTCACTGGTGAAATACATGCCGGCGGCGCTCTTCAACAGGCGCGGTCTGGCCTTGAACTGGCGGTTGGCGGTGAAGGGCATCCAGAAATCGTCGAGGCCGTGGGTTTTTCTGTTCATCTGCTGGTGGCTATCGGTGGTCATGCGGGTTGTCCGAGCGAGCGAGAGAGGAGCGTGGGAAAGTGATTTTGCCCAGTCTATGTTCGATATAATGAACATTACAAGAGGGTCGATGGCGGCTTTGTCAAAAATATTGAAAAGCTGTGGCCCTCTGGTTTAGTGTTGCCAGCAGGATTCGGCCCGCTCGGGCCTTGCAGAATTATTGACAGTGCGGGAGCCTGCTCCATCGCGCTTTTTACTGATAAGAGGATGCTTGCATGACTAGCCTGACTCGCGCCGACTGGGAACAACGCGCCAAGACCCTGAACATCGAAGGGCGTGCCTTCATCCACGGCGAATACCGCGGGGCGGCGTCCGCTGCGACCTTCGAGTGCATCAGCCCGGTGGATGGGCGCCTGCTGGCGAATGTCGCCAGCTGCGATGTGGCCGACGCCGAGCTGGCGGTGCAGGATGCCCGGGTGACCTTCGATTCCGGCGTCTGGTCGCGCCTGGCACCGGTCAAGCGCAAGGCCGTGATGATCCGCTTCGCCGACCTGATCGAGCAGCACGGCGAGGAGCTGGCCCTGCTGGAAACCCTCGACATGGGCAAGCCGATCAGCGACTCCCTGGGTATCGACGTCTCCAGCGCCGCCCGCGCCATTCGCTGGAGCGGCGAGGCGATCGACAAGATCTACGACGAGGTGGCCGCCACCCCGCATGACGAACTGGGCCTGGTGACCCGCGAGCCGATCGGCGTGGTCGCCGCCATCGTGCCGTGGAACTTCCCGCTGCTGATGAGCTGCTGGAAGCTCGGCCCGGCGCTGTCCACCGGCAACTCGGTGATCCTCAAGCCGTCCGAGAAGTCGCCGTTGACCGCCATCCGCCTGGCCCAGCTGGCCATCGACGCCGGCATCCCGGCCGGGGTGTTCAACGTGCTGCCGGGCTACGGCCACACTGTCGGCAAGGCCCTGGCCCTGCACATGGACGTCGACACCCTGGTGTTCACCGGCTCGACCAAGATCGCCAAGCAGCTGATGGTCTACGCCGGCGAGTCGAACATGAAGCGGGTGTGGCTGGAAGCCGGCGGCAAGAGCCCCAACATCGTCTTCGCCGACGCCCCGGACCTCAAGGCCGCCGCCGAAGCCGCGGCCGGCGCCATCGCCTTCAACCAGGGCGAGGTGTGCACCGCCGGCTCGCGCCTGCTGGTGGAAAACTCGATCAAGGAGCAGTTCGTGCCGCTGGTGGTCGAGGCGCTCAAGGCCTGGAAGCCGGGGCATCCGCTGGACCCGCAGACCAACGTCGGCGCTCTGGTCGATCAGCAGCAGCTCAATACCGTGCTCGGCTACATCGAGGCTGGCCAGGCCGACGGTGCCAAGCTGGTCGCCGGCGGCAAGCGCACCCTCGAGGAGACCGGCGGCGTGTATGTCGAGCCGACCATCTTCGATGGCGTGAGCAACGCGATGAAGATCGCCCGCGAGGAGATCTTCGGTCCGGTGCTCTCGGTGATCGGTTTCGCCGATGCCGAAGAAGCCGTGCGCATCGCCAACGACACGCCCTACGGCCTGGCGGCGGCGGTGTGGACCAGCAACCTGTCCAAGGCTCACCTGACCGCCAAGGCGCTGCGCGCCGGCAGCGTGTGGGTCAACCAGTACGATGGTGGCGACATGACCGCGCCGTTCGGCGGCTTCAAGCAGTCGGGCAACGGCCGCGACAAGTCGCTGCACGCGTTCGACAAGTACACCGAGCTGAAGGCCACCTGGATCAAGCTGTAAGCTCGGACTACGACGGGCGGGCAACCGCCTGAAGGTCCGCCCTTCGGGGCCGGCTCCGATGAGCCACACCTGCGGCCGGGTTCCCTTGGGAAGCCCGGCCGTTTCGTTTTCACCGGCCACGACGACAGGAAGGAGTCGGGTAATGCGTTGGGGTACCTATTTCGCCGTCTGTTCGGCGGTGATCAGCATCGGCCTGGCTCTCGGCGTGACCATGCCGCTGGTGTCGCTGCGCCTGGAGGGCTGGGGCTACGGCTCCTTCGCCATCGGCGTGATGGCGGCCACGCCGGCGGTAGGGGTACTGCTTGGAGCCTCGCTGGCCGGTCGCCTGGCCGGCTGGTTGGGCACCACCCGGCTGATGCAGGCGAGCCTGCTGTGCAGCGCGTTGTCGGTGGCCGTGCTGGCATTGCTGCAGGACTACGTTATCTGGCTGGTGCTGCGCCTGTTGATCGGCGTGGCCCTGACCCTGGTGTTCATCCTCGGCGAGAGCTGGATCAACCAGCTGGCGGTGGAGAAGTGGCGCGGCCGCCTGGTGGCGCTGTACGGCACCGGCTACGCCTTGAGCCAGCTCTGTGGGCCGCTGCTGTTGACCGCGCTGGGCACCGCCAGCGACCGCGGCTTCTGGGCCGGCACCGCGCTGCTGATCGGCGGCTCGCTGCTGCTGGTGGGGCGCAGCGGGGCGCCCCGGGTCGATGCGCAGAGCGCCTCGGGGCGGGGCCTGCCGGCCTTCTGCCGCAAGCTGCCGGCGATCGCCTGGGCGGTGATGCTGTTCGCCGCGTTCGAGGCGATGATGCTCACCCTGCTGCCGATCTACGGCCTGCGCCAGGGCTTCAGCCAGGAGGTGGCGCTGTTCATGGTCAGCGTGGTGGTGGTCGGCGATGCGGCTCTGCAGCTGCCGATCGGCCTGCTGGCCGACCGCTTGTCGCGGCGCAGCCTGTTCCGCGGTTGCGGGGTGATCCTGCTGGGTTCGAGCCTGGCGATTCCGCCGCTGCTGCACTCGCCGCTGATCTGGCCGCTGCTGGTGCTGTTCGGCGCCAGCGCCGGGGGGCTGTTCACCCTGTCGCTGATCCTCATCGGCGAGCGCTACCGCGACGACCAGCTGGTGCGCGCCAATGCCCATGTGGCGCAGCTGTGGGGCATCGGCTGCCTGCTCGGCCCGCTGGCCACCGGAGCGGCCAGCCAGTGGCTGAACAGCCATGCGCTACCCATGCTGATGGCCCTCGGCGCGGCGGTGTTCGTGGTGCTGGCCTGGCGCGACAGCGGCTTCGAATCACCACTCGCCACCGCGCCGGTGCGCGGCGACTAATCCGTCCGGCGCAGCTCCGCCAGCAGCTCGCCGGCAGCTGCGCCGACGCGGCGCACGGCCTCTTCGAGTTCCGTCGTCGCTGGCGCGGCATAGTTCAGGCGCAGGCAGTTACGGTACTTGCCGGCGGCCGAGAAGATGCTGCCCGGCGCGATCTGCACCTTGTGCGGCAGCAGGACGCGGTTGAGCTGCTGGCTGTCGAAGGCGCTGTCCAGCTCGACCCAGAGCATGAAGCCGCCATGGGGCTGGCTGACCCGCGTGCCGCCGGGAAAGTAGCGGCTGACCCAGTCGGTCATCCGGTTGCGGTTGCGCGCGTACTGGCTGCGCATGCGCCGCAGGTGCGGCTCGTAGTGCCCGGCGGCGATGAACTCGGCCAGGGCCAGCTGCGGCAGCTGTGCGGTCATGCCGGTGCCGATGTACTTGAGGTGGAGAATCTGCGGCTGGTAGCGCCCGGCCGCTATCCAGCCGACGCGCAGTCCCGGCACGAGGGTCTTGGAGAACGAACTGCAGAGCAGCACGCGGCCATCGACGTCGTAGGACTTGATGGTGCGCGGGCGCGGGTAGCTGTATGCCAGCTCGCCGTAGACATCGTCCTCGATGATCGCCACGTCGTAGCGCTGGGCCAGCGTCAGCAGGGCGCGCTTGTTGGCCTCCGGCATGATGTAGCCGAGCGGGTTGTTGCAGGTCGGGGTGAGCTGGATGGCCTTGATCGGCCACTGCTCGAGCGCCAGCTCCAGGGCGTCCAGGCTGATGCCGCTGAGCGGGTCGGTGGGCAGCTCCAGGGCCTTGATGCCGAAGCCCTTCAGGGCCTGCATCACGCCATGGAAGCTCGGCGAGTCGAGGGCGACGATGTCGCCGGCCTTGCAGGTCGCGCAGATCGCCGCCGATAACGCCTCATGGCCGCCGGTGGTGATGACGATCTCGTCGGGCGGGATCTGGCAGCCGGAATCGAGCATCAGCCGCGACACCTGCTCGCGCAGCTTGGGGTCGCCATGGATGCAGCCATAGCTCAAGCCTTCCATCGACTGGCGCCGGCTCAGGCGCGACAGCGAGCGCAGCAGGGGTTTCAGGGTCGGGCTGCTGATATCGGGAATGCCGCGGCCGAGCTGCAGGACGTCGCTGCCCGGGGGCAGGCTGATCAGCTCGAGAATGTTGTCCCATTGCGAGACGTCGACCGGTCGCTGCGGCGCGCGCCCGACCTGGGGCAGGGCGGGCGTGTGTCGGGACAGCGGGACGAAGTAGCCGGACTTGGGCCGTGGGGTGGCCAGGCCGTGATCTTCCAGGTGGCGATAGGCCTGCTGCACCGTGCTCAGGCTGACGCCATGCTCCACGCTCAGGGCGCGCACCGAGGGCAGGCGATCGCCCGGGCGGTAGAGGCCTTGCTCGATGCGCGCGCCGAGCAGTTCGGCGAGGTCAAGGTAGAGGGTCATGGTCGCTGCCTCGGGCTTTTTTGAATTCCGTGGGTTCTATCTAAAGCAATACAGATCCGTGAGAAAAACAGGATTCAGCCGTACCTGATTCTAGTCTGTATGGTGATTAAACGAAAACTCTGAATCTGTAATGATCTTCTCCCACCACGCATCATGATCTCCCACAAGGCTGGCGTATCGGAGAACATGATCATGGGCGGATTGAGCGATGTGAGGCTGACGCTTTCCCAGCAGGAGTTGTTGGCGGCGGGGGAGCCGCTGCGCCTGGTTCCGGCGCCTCAGGAGGGCCAGGCGCAAAGGCGCTGGAAGGCGTTCTGGCGACGCCTGAGCACCCGTCGCGCCCTGCTCGAGCTGGATGACGCGCAGTTGCGGGATATCGGCCTGACCCGCGCGCAGGCGCGGCAGGAAGCCCTGCGGCCGTTCTGGACGCTCTAGGGTGGCGCCCGTCTCGGCGCGGGCGTCGGCGCCCGCTTCGTTGCGGTGTCTAGGCCAGTTCCTTGAGCCGGTGCCAGAGCATGCCCAGGGCCAGCAGTGGCGAGCGCAGGTAGCGGCCGCCGGGGAAGGTCAGGTGCGGCACCTTGGCGAACAGCTCGAAGCCGCCGCCGGCCTGGCCGGCGATGGCCTCGGCGAGCAGCTTGCCGGCCAGGTGGGTGGCGTTGACCCCGTGACCGGAATAGGCCTGGGCGTAGAACACATTGGCCTGCTCCTTGAGCCGGCCGATCTGCGGCAGACGGTTGGCGCCGATGCCGATCATGCCGCCCCACTGGTAGTCGATCCGGACATCGCGCAGCTGCGGAAACACCTCGAGCATCTTCGGTCGCATGTAGCCGGCGATGTCCGCCGGGTCGCGTCCGGAGTAGTGGCAGGCGCCGCCGAACAGCAGGCGGCGATCGGCGGACAGGCGGTAGTAGTCGAGTGCCACGCGCTGGTCGCACAGGGCCATGTTGCGCGGAATCAGCGCCCTGGCCTGGTCTTCGGAGAGCGGCTCGGTGGCGATGATGTAGCTGCCGGCCGGCAGCACCTTGCCGCCCAGGGTGGGGTTCAGCTCGCCCAGGTAGGCGTTGCAGCCGAGCACCAGCTGGGCGGCGCGCACCGTGCCGTGGGCGGTGTGCACCTTGACCTCGCGGCCGTAGTCGATGCGCGTCACCGGCGAGTTCTCGAACAGCTGCACCCCCAGGGCCTGCGCCGCGGCGGCCTCGCCGAGGGCCAGGTTGAGCGGGTGCAGGTGCCCCGAACCCATGTCGATCAGGCCGCCGACATAGCGGCTGGAGCCGACCACCTCATGCACCTGCTCGGCCTGCAGCAGGCGCAGTTCGTGGCGGTAGCCGAGAGACCTGAGCTCTTCCAGATCCTCGGCGAAGGCGGCCAGGTGGCTGGGCTTGTTGGCCAGGTCGCAGTAGCCCCAGGTCAGGTCGCAGTCGATGGCGAAGCGCTCGACGCGTTGGCGGACCAGTTCCACCGCCTCCAGGCCCATCAGCTTGAGCCGGCGCACGCCGTCGACGCCGATCACCGGCGCGAACTGCTCGACCCCGTGGCCGACTCCGCGGATCAGCTGGCCGCCGTTGCGGCCGCTGGCGCCCCAGCCGATCTTGCGCGCTTCCAGCAGCACCACCGAGAAGCCCTTGTCGGCCAGCTCGATGGCGGTGTTCAACCCCGAGAAGCCGCCGCCGACCACGCAGACGTCGGCCCGCAGCTCGCCGCCCAGGGGCGGGAAGTCGAGCTGGCGATTGGTGCTGGCGGCGTAGTAGGAGGCGGCATGCTGGGTGCTGTGCACGGGCTGGCGAACGCGGGCGTTCATGTGTGAAATCCTGATTTTTGTGTTTGGAAAATTTTACGAAGGATAAGCGCGGTTTCCGTCCGGCGCCAAGGGGCAGGGGCAAAAAACTGGACTCTGGTCGGCAAATCAGCCGAGCGGGCAGCCTCCAGGGACAACCGGGGGTAAGATGCGCGGATTTTCTCCCGGACCCTTCTGCGATGAGCTGCACCAGCCGCAAGATCGACTACCTGCGTTTGCAGATTCCCTCGTTCACCTGCGAGCCGGGCTGCCACGACTGCTGTGGCCCGGTGACGGCCTCAAGCGAGGAGATGGCGCGGCTGCCGGTCAAGAGCGTTGCCGAGCACGACGCCGCGCTGGCCGAGTTCAACTGCGTGCACCTCGGCCCCCAGGGCTGCCAGGTGTACGACCAGCGACCGTTGATCTGCCGCTTGTTCGGCACCACCCCGAGCCTGCCCTGTCCGCGCGGCCGCGGGCCGGAGCAGCCGACCGAGGCCGCCGTCGAGCGTCAGGTCCACCGGCTGATCGCCAGTACCCGTCAGGTGCTGGTCTGAGCGTGCCGGCTATTCCGGCACCGGCAGGGCCAGGGACTCCTTCACTTCTTCCATGACGATATAGCTCTTCGATTCCCGCACATGGGGCAGCTTGAGCAGGATGTCGCCGAGCAGCTTGCGGTAGCTGGCCATCTCGTTGATCCGCGCCTTGACCAGGTAGTCGAAGTCGCCGGACACCAGGTGGCATTCCAGCACGTGGGGCAGCTTGAGCACCGCGCGGCGGAACTCCTCGAAGGTGTCGCCGGACTTGTAGTCCAGGCTGATCTCGACGAACACCAGCAGGCTGGCCTTGAGGTTCTGCGGGTTGAGGCGCGCGTGGTAGCCCATGATGATGCCCTCGCGCTCCAGGCGCCGCACCCGCTCGGTGCAGGGCGTGGTGGACAGGCCGACGCGCTCGCCCAGCTCGGTGAAGGAGATGCGCCCGTCCTCCTGGAGGATGCGCAGGATGTTGCGGTCGATCTTGTCCAGCTCGCGCCGGCTCTGGTGCTGGGTGCGCATGGTGGATGCCCCTCCGTGAAAGTGGTTTTTGCCGAGAAATCTCGCCAAATATAGTAGTCAATATAGTGAGAAACACTGGCTGCTGCTCAATATACTGCGCCCATCAACTCTCTGGACAACAAACGCCAGCGCATAGTCGCGGCGAGGAGTGAAGCATGCGGGTTCTGGTTCTGGGCAGCGGTGTCATCGGTACGGTCAGCGCGTACTACCTGGCTCGTCAGGGCTTCGAGGTGGTGGTGGTCGATCGCCAGCCCGCGCCGGCCATGGAGACCAGCTTCGCCAACGCCGGCCAGGTGTCGCCCGGCTATGCCTCGCCCTGGGCCGCGCCCGGCGTGCCGCTGAAGGCCATCAAGTGGCTGCTGCAGAAGCACGCACCGCTGGCGATCAAGGCCACCGCCGACATCGACCAGTACCTGTGGATGGCGCAGATGCTGCGCAACTGCACCGCCAGCCGCTACGCGGTGAACAAGGAGCGCATGGTGCGCCTGTCCGAGTACAGCCGCGACTGCCTCGACGAACTGCGCGCCGAAACCGGCATCGCCTACGAAGGCCGTCGCCTGGGTACCACCCAGCTGTTCCGCACCCAGGCCCAGGTGGACAACGCCGCCAAGGATATCGCCGTGCTGCAGCAGTCCGGCGTGCCCTTCGAGCTGCTTGATCGCGATGGCATCGCCCGCGCCGAACCGGCCCTGGCCCAGGTCAAGGACAAGCTGGCCGGCGCCCTGCGTCTGCCCAACGACCAGACCGGCGACTGCCAGGTGTTCACTACCAAGCTGGCCGAGATGGCCAAGCAGATGGGCGTCGAGTTCCGCTTCGGCCAGAACATCCAGCACCTGGACTTCGCCGGCGACCGGATCAACGGCGTGTGGATCGACGGCAAGCTGGAAACCGCCGACCGCTACGTGCTGGCCCTCGGCAGCTACAGCCCGCAGATGCTTAAGCCACTGGGTGTCCGTGCGCCGGTCTACCCGCTCAAGGGCTATTCGCTGACCGTGCCGATCGTCAACCCGGACATGGCGCCGGCCTCGACCATTCTCGACGAGACCTACAAGGTCGCCATCACCCGCTTCGACAACCGCATCCGGGTCGGCGGCATGGCCGAGATCGCCGGTTTCGACCTGAGCCTAAACCCGCGTCGGCGCGAGACCCTGGAGATGATCGTCGGCGATCTCTACCCCCAGGGCGGCGACCTGAGCCAGGTGGACTTCTGGACCGGCCTGCGCCCGGCGACCCCGGACGGCACGCCGATCGTCGGCGCCACCAGCTTCCGCAATTTGTTCCTCAACACCGGTCACGGCACACTGGGCTGGACCATGGCCTGCGGCTCCGGTCGCTTGCTCGCCGACCTGATGGCCAAGAAGCGTCCGCAGATCAGCCCCGAAGGCCTGGACATCTTCCGCTACAGCAACAAACAGGAGACGCCCAAGCACGGCAGTCCGGTGCCCGCGCACTGAGACCGGCCAGGCGTCGGGACCCGCATGTTCCCCATGGACAGGCGGGTCGAGATGATGGCGGCGGCAAGCGTCTGCGCCATCATGAGCGAATAGCCGTCGCGTTCCCTCGGCCACGAATGCGACGCACAATCCTGCTTGGCCCGGCTCTGCCGGGCTTTTTTATTCACCGTGCCCCGTTAGAAGTGTGAGAGCCATGCGTCCAGCCCGCGCCCTGATCGACCTGCAAGCCCTGCGTCACAACTACCAGTTGGCCCGCGAAGTCTCGGCCGCCAGGGCGCTGGCGGTGATCAAGGCCGATGCCTACGGGCATGGCGCGGTGCGTGTCGCCCAGGCGCTGGAGGAGCAGGCCGATGGCTTCGCCGTGGCCTGTATCGAGGAGGCCCTGCAGCTGCGCGAGGCCGGCATCCGCGCGCCGATCCTGCTGCTCGAGGGCTTCTTCGAGGCCGACGAACTGGCGCTGATCGAGCGGCACGAGCTGTGGTGCGTGGTGCATGCCCAGTGGCAGATCGAGGCGATCGAACGCAGCGCCCTGAGCAAGCCGCTGACCCTGTGGCTGAAGATGGACTCCGGGATGCACCGGGTCGGCCTGGCGCCGGCCGAGTATCAGGCGGCCTACCGCCGCCTGCTGGCCAGCGGCAAGGTCGGCAAGATCGTGCTGATGAGCCACTTCGCCCGGGCCGACGAGCTGGACTGTCCGCGCAGCGAAGAGCAGCTGGCGGTGTTCGAGCAGGCCCGTCAGGGCCTGGTGGCGGAAGTCAGCCTGCGCAACTCGCCGGCCGTGCTCGGCTGGCCCAACATCCCCAGCGACTGGGTACGCCCCGGCATCATGCTCTACGGCGCCACCCCGTTCGAGCAGGAGCAGGCGCTGGCCGCGCGCCTGCAGCCGGTGATGACCCTGGAATCGAAGATCATCAGCGTACGCGAGCTGCCGGCCGGCGAGCCGGTCGGCTACGGCGCCCGCTTCGTCACCGAACGGCCGACCCGGGTCGGGGTGGTCGCCATGGGTTATGCCGATGGCTATCCGCGGCACGCGCCGACCGGCACCCCGGTGACCATCGACGGTCAGCCCAGCCGCCTGATCGGCCGGGTGTCGATGGACATGCTCACCGTCGACCTCAGCGACCTGCCCCAGGCCGGCCTCGGCAGCCGGGTCGAGTTGTGGGGCAAGCAGGTGCTGGCCAGTGACGTGGCAATCCGCGCGGGCAGCATTCCCTACCAGCTGTTCTGCAACCTGCGTCGGGTGCCGCTGATCTACTCCGGGGATTGAACCGGGCGCCGGGCAGGATTTGCAACTGGACTGTTGTAAATACTGAACGCTGTTGCCATGATACGGGCACTCTTTCCGTATCTTCCCCAGGGGGACTCCAGCATTGGACGTCGGTGCACGACTGCAATCCATTCGCAAGCTCAAAGGCCTTTCCCAGCGTGAACTCGCCAAGCGCGCGGGCGTCACCAACAGCACCATTTCGATGATCGAGAAGAACAGCGTCAGTCCCTCGATCAGTTCGCTGAAGAAGGTGCTGGCCGGCATTCCCATGTCCCTGGTGGAGTTCTTTTCCCTGGAGATGGAGCAGGACGGTCACAGCCAGGTGGTCTACAAGGCCGGCGAGCTGATCGACATTTCCGATGGTGCGGTGACCATGAAGCTGGTCGGCAAGGCCCATCCCAGCCGCGCCCTGGCGTTCCTCGACGAGACCTATCCGATTGGCGCCGATACCGGCGACGAGATGTACACCCACGACGGCGAAGAGGCCGGGATACTGGTCGCGGGGCGTCTGGAGCTGACCGTGGGCGGCGAGGTGTTCATCCTCGAGCCAGGCGACAGCTACTACTTCGAGAGCAGCAAACCGCACCGATTCCGCAACCCGTTCGACGAGCCGGCGCGGCTGATCAGCGCCACCACCCCCGCGAATTTCTGACCGTTCGCCGCAATAACCCTGCGACAAACTGGGTTGTTTCGGCCCGGCGGCCTTCCCGTTATACTGTCGCCCGCTCGCGAAACCGTGGCCGCGGGCGTGACTAGCCACGATGAGGGTGTATCCGTGAACCTACTTAACAAGATGCTGCTGGCGCCTGCCGCCGTGTTGGCCCTGTGGGCAGTGACTGCTCAGGCCACGACCAATGACGAGATCGCCGAGCGCCTCAAGCCGGTCGGTGAAGTCTGCGTGATGGGCGAGGAGTGCAAGGGCGTCGAAGCGGTCGCGGCCTCCGCCGGCGGCGGTGCACGCACCGCTGACGATATCGTCGCCAAGAACTGCAGCGCCTGCCACAGCGCCGGCGTGCTGGGCGCGCCGAAGATCGGCGACACTGCCGCCTGGCAGGCGCGCGCCAGCAACGGTGTGGATGGCCTGCTGGCCAATGCCATCGCCGGTATCAACGCCATGCCGCCGAAAGGCACCTGTGGCGATTGCTCGGATGACGAGCTGCGCGCCGCCATCGAGAAGATGTCCGGCCTGTAAGGCCCGGCCGTCGTTCTCGCAAAGCCGCCTTCGGGCGGCTTTTTGCATTGTGCCGGTTGTAGTGCAGCAAAAGCCCGCGATCCATAGTCCAACCTGACATGCCAGGGATGCCGTCAGGAGTCGCCAGATGCCAGAAGTTTGTTCCATCGAGCAGGCCGTTGATCGCGTGCTCAGTGCGATCGATGGGCCGATCCATCTGGGCCTGCCCCTGGGCCTGGGCAAGCCGAACCGCTGGGTCAACGCCCTGTACGCGCGGGTCAGGCAGCAGCCGCAGCGCCAGCTGACTATCTACACCGCGCTGTGCCTGGGTCGCCCGCGCGCCACCCAGGAGCTGCAGCGACGCTTTCTCGAGCCCTTCGTCGAGCGCGTCTACGGCGACTATCCGGAGCTGGATTTTCTCGCCGACCTGCATGCCGACAGGCTGCCGGCCAATGTGCGCATCGAGCAGTTCTTCCTGCAGCCCGGCAGCCTGCTGGACTGCGCCTCGGCGCAGCAGGACTACAACAGCTGCAACTACAGCCAGGTCACCCGCGACCTCGATGCCAAGGGCATCAACCTGATCGCCCAGCTGGTCGCCCGTGACCCGCAGCGCCCAGGCTACTTCAGCCTGAGCTGCAACCCCGACATCACCCTCGACCTGCTGCCCTTGCTGGAGCGGCGTCGCGCGGCCGGCGAAACCATCCTCTGCCTGGCCCAGGTGCATGAGCACCTGCCCTATATGCCGGGGCCGGCGGAGGTCCCCCGCGAGTGCTTCGACCTGCTGTTGCAGGAGCCGGAGCGCAGCACCTTGTTCTCCACCCCGAACCTGCCGGTGAGCCTGCAGGACCAGTGCATCGGCCTGCATGCCAGCAGCCTGGTGCGCGACGGCGGCACCCTGCAGATCGGCATCGGTGCCATGGGCGACGGGTTGACCGCGGCGCTGCTGGCCCGGCATGTGGACAACGCGGCCTACCGGGCCGGACTCGAGGCCTTGCAGGGCGACGCCTGGGCCGCGCAGGTCGACGCGGTGGGCGGCCGAGAGCCCTTCGCCGAGGGCCTGTACGGCTGCAGCGAGATGTTCGTCAATGGCCTGCTGGCGCTGCTCGAGGCCGGTGTGCTGCGCCGGCGGGTCTACCCCGAGCTGCGCCTGCAGCAGCTGGCCAGCGCCGGTGCGCTGGATGGGGAAGGGCGGCCGCACAGCGTGCAGGCGCTGCTCGACGCCGGCCTGCCGGCCCGCCTGGATGCCGCCGGCCTAGCCTGGCTGCAGGGCAACGGCCTGCTGGGCGCAACCCTGCAGGTGCGCGACGAGCGCCTGCGCCTGGCCGATGGATGCGAGCTGTCGACCGACCTGCAGGACCCCTATACCCAGTCCGCGCTGCAGCCCCACCTGGGCTCGGCGCGCGGCGGCGTCCTGCTGCACGGCGGTTTCTTCCTCGGCCCCGCCGATTTCTATGAGCGCCTGCGCGGGCTGGCGCCCGAGCGCCTCGGGCAGATCGCCATGACCGGCATCGGCTACGTCAACCAGCTGTATGGCGAGGAGGCGCTCAAGCGCCTGCAGCGCCGCGATGCGCGCTTCGTCAACAGCGCGTTCTGCATGACCCTGCTGGGCGCCGGGGTGGCCGACCAGCTGGAGGATGGGCGAGTGCTCAGTGGCGTCGGCGGGCAGTACGACTTCGTCGCCCAGGCCCAGGCGCTGGACGGCGCGCGCTCGATCCTGCTGCTGCGCAGCTGGCGCGAGTCGGGCGGGCGGTTGAGCTCCAACATCGTATGGCGCTACGGCCATGTCACCATCCCCCGTCACCTGCGCGACCTAGTGGTGACCGAGTACGGCATCGCCGACCTGCGTGGCAAGACCGACGCCGAGGTGATCGAGGCGCTGCTGGGCATCAGCGATTCGCGCTTCCAGCCCGAGCTGATCGAGCAGGCGCAGCAGGCCGGCAAGCTGCCGCGGGACTTCCGCCTCGCCCCGCACTTGCGCGACAACCGCCCGGAGCGCCTGCAGGCCGTGCAGGCGCGCCATCCGCGGCTGTTCGACGAGTACCCGCTGGGCAGCGACTTCGGCCGCGAGGAGCGCGACCTGCTGCGGGCGCTGAACTGGCTGAAGGGCAAGTTCAAGCTCAGCGAGGCGCTGGAGCTGGGCAAGGCCGCCCTGGAGGCGCCGCCGCCGGCCGACTTCGCCCGTCACCTGGCGCGCATGGCCCTGGCGCAGCCGGATGGCTGGCGCGAGGAGCTGTACCAGCGCCTAGTGCTGGCCGGCCTGCACGCGACTATTCCAGAAAGCTGACGGTGCCGCCTGCCAGGGAGCTGATGCGTGCCAGGGACTCGACCCGGTAGCCGCGGGCGTCGAGGTCGGTGCGGCCGCTCTGGAAGGACTTCTCGATCACCACCCCGACCCCGGCAATGCTCGCGCCGGCCTGGCCGATCAGGTCGATCAGCGCCCGGGCGGCGTGGCCGTTGGCCAGGAAGTCGTCGATCAGCAATACATGGTCGTCGGCATTGAGGTGCTTGGCGGAGATGGCGATGGTGCTCTCGGTCTGCTTGGTGAAGGAGAACACCTTGGAGGTCAGCAGGTCGTCCTTGAGGGTCAGCGACTGGTACTTGCGGGCGAAGATCACCGGCACGCCCAGTTCC
The DNA here is from genome assembly GCF_013388395.1 of Pseudomonas sp. LPB0260. NCBI lineage: Bacteria > Pseudomonadati > Pseudomonadota > Gammaproteobacteria > Pseudomonadales > Pseudomonadaceae > Pseudomonas > Pseudomonas sp. LPB0260. The sequence goes on from NZ_CP058247.1 coordinate 4,767,600, forward strand.
AGGCCGGCCATCACCGCCGGGGCGATGCCGGAGGCCTCGATGGTGACGATCTTGCTGATGCCCAGGCCGGCGAAGCGCCGGGCGAACTCATGGCCGATCTGCTGCATCAGCAGCGGGTCGATCTGGTGGTTGAGGAAGGCGTCGACCTTGAGCACCTGCTCGGAGAGTACGCTGCCTTCTTCGCGAATCTTCTGCTTCAGTGCTTCCACGCGGTAACTCCCATGGTTATGACTTCGCGTAGCCCGGATGCAATCCGGGCTACGGCGGTTGATTATTTTTTCAGCAGGGCGCGCATATTGGCCAGCGCCGAGTTGCCGGTGGCGGCCTTGACCTCCGCCGGTGCGTCCTCCTGGCCTTCCCAGACCAGGTCCTCGGGCGGCAGTTCGTCGAGGAAGCGGCTTGGCGAGCACTCGATGATCTCGCCGTACTGCTTGCGCTTGGCGGCAAAGGTCATGGTCAGGTTGCGCTTGGCCCGGGTGATGCCGACGTAGGCCAGGCGCCGCTCTTCCTCGACGGTGTCGGCCTCGATGCTGGAACGGTGGGGCAGAATGTCTTCCTCCACGCCGAGGATGTACACCGAGGGATACTCCAGGCCCTTGGAGGCGTGCAGGGTCATCATCTGCACGCCTTCGGCGCCTTCCTCTTCCTCCTGCTGGCGCTCGAGCATGTCGCGCAGTACCAGCTTGCCGATGGCATCCTCGATGGTCATGTCGCCGTCTTCGTCGCGCTCCAGGGTGTTCTTCAGCGCGTCGACGAGGAACCAGACGTTGCCCATGCGCGCGTCGGCGACCTTGTCGCTGGAGGCGTTCTGCCGTAGCCAGTTCTCGTAGTCGATGTCCATCACCATGCTGCGGATCGCGGCGATCGGGTCGTTCTGCGCGCATTGCTGGCGCACCCCGTCCATCCAGCGGGTGAAGCGCGCCAGGCGCTCGGTAAAGCGGCTATCCAGCACTTCCTGCAGGCCGATCTCGCCGGCGGCGGCGTACATGCTGATCTTGCGCTCGGTGGCGTAGTTGCCGAGCTTTTCCAGGGTGGTGGAGCCGATCTCCCGGCGCGGCACGTTGATCACCCGCAGAAAGGCGTTGTCGTCGTCCGGGTTGACCAGCAGGCGGAAGTAGCTCATCAGGTCCTTCACCTCCTGGCGGGCGAAGAAGCTGGTGCCGCCGGACAGGCGATAGGGGATCTGGTGGTGCTGCAGCTTCAGCTCCATCAGCTTGGCCTGGTAGTTGCCGCGGTAGAGGATGGCGTAGTCGCTGTAGGGGCGCTGGGTGCGCAGGTGCTCGGTGAGGATCTCCAGGGCCACCCGCTCGCACTCGGCGTCCTCGTTGCGGCAGCGGATCACGCGGATCTCGTCGCCCATGCCCATCTCGCTCCACAGCTGCTTCTCGAAGGCGTGGGGGTTGTTGGCGATCAGTACGTTGGCGCACTTGAGGATGCGGCTGGTGGAGCGGTAGTTCTGCTCCAGCATCACCACCTTCAGCGACGGGTAGTCCTCCTTCAGCAGCATCAGGTTTTCCGGTCGGGCGCCGCGCCAGGCGTAGATCGACTGGTCGTCGTCGCCGACCACGGTGAACTGGTTGCGCGTGCCCACCAGCAGTTTCACCAGCAGGTACTGGCTGGCGTTGGTGTCCTGGTATTCGTCGACCAGCAGGTAGCGGATGCGGTTCTGCCATTTCTCCAGGATGTCGGCGTGCTCCTGGAACAGCTTCACCGGCATCAGGATCAGGTCGTCGAAATCCACCGCGTTGTAGGCCTTGAGGGTGCGCTGGTAGTGCAGGTAGACGATGGCCGCGGTCTGCTCCTTGGGGTTGCGCGCCTCGGCCAGGGCCTGATCGGGCAGGATCAGGTCGTTCTTCCAGCTGCCGATGTAGTTCTTCACCTCATCGATGCCGTCGTCGCCGGCATATTCCTTCTGCATGATGTCCGACAGCAGCGCCTTGATGTCGCCTTCGTCGAAGATCGAGAAGCCCGGCTTGTAGCCGAGGCGCGCGTACTCCTTGCGGATGATGTTCATCCCCAGGTTGTGGAAGGTCGACACCGTCAGGCCGCGTGCCTCGGCGCCCTTGAGCAGGCTGCCGACCCGCTCCTTCATCTCGCGGGCGGCCTTGTTGGTGAAGGTCATGGCGACGATGTGCTGGGCGCGGATGCCGCAGTTCTGCACCAGATGGGCGATCTTGCGCGTGATCACGCTGGTCTTGCCGGAGCCGGCGCCGGCGAGCACCAAAAGAGGGCCGCCGACGTAGTTCACGGCTTCCTGCTGCCGAGGGTTCAGTCGGGACATGGGCGGTATGGGGTCTGGTAAAAAGGTCGCAAATTCTATCAGCAATGCACGCTGCGGCGCAGGCGGCGACCCGGGCGGTTGGTCGCCTGAGGAATCTCGCGTATAAATTTTGATGCTTAATTAGGTTGGTGCAGCTATAAGTTAAAGTAAGTTCTTAGGTTGTGAGCTGCGGAGGTGTCGTGTCCTGCCAAAGCGATTTCTGCCGACTGCTGGTTCTGACGACAGAAAACCATTGGGTAAGCCTGCTTGACGCCATGCTGGCGGAGCAGGACGAGCCCGCCTGGTTGCTGGTCGCCGGCAGCTGGCAGGAAGCCCAGCAGCGCTACGCCCATTGCCCCCCCGACTTCGTCTTCACCACCCTGCAGTGCCAGCCCGCCGCCGAGCAGTGCGCGCAATTGCCCATCCTGTTGCTCGAGCGCCCGCCCCAGGGCCCCTTGCTCGGCGCCCAGGACTGGCTGTCGCGCGACAGCCTGAGCGCCGAGGTGCTGCGCCGCTGCCTGGATTACAGTCGACAACGCCAGGCCTTGCAAACCCTGGCCGACCGCGACCCGCTCACCGGGGTGGTCAACCGCCAGGGCTTTCAGAACCTGCTGCACAAGCGTCTGCAGCACAACCGTGGGCGCGGACTGCTGCTCGGCTATCTGGACCTGGACAATTTCAAGCATGCCAACGACAGCCTGGGGCACCGCGGCGGGGATCAGCTGATCCAGCAGGTGGCGCAGCGCATCCGCGATGTGCTCGCCCCCCACGACTGCCTGGCCCGCCTGGGCAGCGATGAATTCGCCCTGCTGCTGGACGTCAGTCAGTCCAGTGCCCGGGTCGAGCCCACGGCCCAGGCGCTGATGCAGGCCCTGGCGGAGCCCTACTGGATCCAGGGCGAGAGCCTGACCCTGGGCTGCAGTCTGGGGCTGGCCTATGGCCGCGCCGGAGAGGACGCCGACCCGCTGCTGTGGCACGCCCATATGGCCATGCAGCAGGCCAAGCACAAGGAAGGCTGCACCTATCACCTGTACGACGAGCGCATTTCCAGCCAGGTGCGCAGCCTCGCCGATGTCGAGGCCGAGCTGCGCCGGGCCCTGCGCCGCGACGAGCTGGAGCTGCACTACCAGCCGCGCCAGGACCTGGTCAGTGGGGCGATAGTCGGCGTCGAGGCGTTGATCCGTTGGCGCCACCCCAGCCGCGGCTTGCTCTACCCGCTGGACTTCATTCCGTTGGCCGAGCAAAGCGGGCTGATCGTGCCCCTGGGCTACTGGGTGGTGGACCGCGCCCTGCGCGACCTGCGCTGGCTGGCCGAGCGCGACCTGCTGCTGCACCTGGCGATCAACCTGTCGTTCAGCCAGTTCCAGGACAGCCAGCTGCTGCCCACGGTCAAGCGCCTGATCGAGAGCTGCGGGGTCGACGGGCGCTGGCTGGAATTCGAGCTGACGGAAACCGCCATGATGCGCCGCAGCGACTACGTGCTGGACACCATGAGCACCCTCGGCGACCTGGGCGTGCGCTTCTCCCTGGACGATTTCGGCACCGGCTTCTCCTCCTTCGTGCACCTGGCCAGCCTGCCGATCTCCCTGCTGAAGCTGGACAAGAGCTTCGTCTCGGGCATGGCGGTGCGCCCGGAGCAGTCGCGGCTGGTCAACGCGATGATCAGCCTGGCCCGCAACCTCGGCCTGGAAGTGGTCGCCGAGGGGGTGGAGAGCGAGGCGGAACTGGCGCTGCTGCAGCAGTTCGGCTGTGATCAGGGCCAGGGCTACCTGATCAGCAAGGCCCTGCCGCTGGCCGAGCTGCAGCAGTTTCTCCTGCGCCAGCCACGGCGTGAGGAGCCGTTGCTCAGCCTCTCGCTGGGCTGAGTCGAACCCGCCGCTTCCCCCGATTCCGGCGGCCGATCTGCCCGCCGGGCATGATCTCGCTCACAGCTTGCGGTCCTGTCGCTGGCCGCCATCGGCGCAGTTCGGTAACTTGTCGCACTTTCCGGCACCCAAGGCCGGGCCCGTCACCAGGAGGTGCGGGTGGGACAGCGCCGAGCGCCGGCGCCGTCAGTTCCCCCATCCAGCCAAGGAAGTCGTGTGGCCGCGTCAGCTCAACCCCTGCGTTTGCTCCTGTTGACCGATTCGGCGCACTGGACCGCCAGGTTGCGCGCGCAGCTGATCGCCCTGGGCGCCGAGCAGGGGCTGATCACCGCTCCGTCCTGGGCGGCGGCCCGCGGGTTGTTCGAGGGCTCCGGCCAGGCGCTGCTGCTGTGCACGCCCGCGCACCTGCCGGCGGCGGGGTGCTGCGACCTGCCGATCGTGCTGCTGCTCGAGCGGGAGCCCGAGGCCGGCCAGACGCCGGCCGGAGTCAGCGACTGGCTGGTGGCCGAGTCCTTCGGCGCCGACGCCTTGCGCCGCTGCCTGCGCTATGCCGGCGAGCGCAGCGGCCTGCAGGCCAGCCTGCGGCGCCTGACCGAGCAGGACGCCCTGACCGGGGTGGCCAACCGCCAGGGCTTCCATAACCTGCTGGCGGCCCGCCTGGCCGAGACCGGTGGCGGCGGACTGGTGCTGGGCCATCTGGACCTGGACAATTTTCGCAGCGTCAACGATGCCCTCGGCTATCAGGCCGGTGATCGCCTGATCCTGCAGGTGGTGGCGCGTTTGCGGGCCCAGCTGCAGCCCGGCGACCAGCTGGCTCGCCTGGGCAGCGACGAATTCGCCCTGCTGCTCGACGCTCGCCGTGGCCCCGGCTACGTCGAGCGCCTGGCCGAGCGTATTGGCGAGGCCCTGGGCGAACCCTACTGGGTCGATGGCGAGAGCCTGCTGCTGGGCAGCAGCCTGGGCCTGGCCCAGGCCCGCGCCGGCGGTGGCGCCGATGCGCTGATGTGGCACGCGCACATCGCCATGCAGCAGGCCAAGAGTCAGCAGGGCTGCACCTTCCATGTGTTCGACGAACGCCTGCATCGCGCGGCGCGCAGCCAGGCCGAGCAGGAAAGCGAACTGCGCCGGGCCCTGCGCCGTGACGAGCTGGAGCTGCACTACCAGCCACGGCTGTGCCTGAAGAGTGGCCGCATCCTCGGCCTGGAGGCGCTGGTGCGCTGGCGCCACGGCGAACGCGGCCTGCTGGCGCCGAGCGAGTTCGTACCGCTGGCCGAGGAGAGTGGCCTGATCGTGCCGCTCGGCTACTGGGTGATCGCCCGCGCCCTGCGCGACATGCAGTGGTTGCGCGGGCGTGGTCTGCCGCCCCTGCACATGGCGGTCAACCTGTCGTTCCGTCAGTTCCAGGACGGCCAGTTGCTGGCCACCCTGGCCCGGCTGATCGAGTCGCGCGGGGTGGACGCGCAGTGGCTGGAATTCGAGCTGACGGAAACCGCGGTGATGCGGCGCAGCGATCGGGTGCAGCAGACCATGCTGGCCCTGGGCCGGCTCGGCGTGCGCTTCTCCCTGGACGACTTCGGCACCGGCTTCTCCTCCTTCGTCCACCTCAACAGCCTGCCGATCACCCTGCTGAAGATCGACAAGAGCTTCGTCGCCGGCATGGCCGTGCGCCCGGAGAATCGCCAGCTGGTGCGGGCGATGATCAACCTGGCGCACAACCTCGAGCTGCAGGTGGTCGCCGAGGGGGTGGAAACTCCCGAGCTGCTCGAACTGCTGCGCCAGTTCGGCTGCGACCAGGTGCAGGGCTACCTGATCAGCAAGCCACTGCCGCTCAGCGAGCTGGCGCGTTTCCTGGTATTCGGCCAGCGCCAGGCCTTGCTCGGCATGCCGATCGCCTAGGCGTCCGCTAGCCGGGCAGCGCCCGCGCTGGCACCGGCCGCAGCAGGCGTGCGGTCTTCCACTCGAAGCCCAGGCTCAGGCCGAGCGCCGCGCAGGCCAGGCCGCCGGCCAGGCCCCACCACACCCCCGCGGCGCCCCAGCCCAGCGGGAAGGCCAGGGTCCAGGCCAGGGGTGCCCCGACCGCCCAGTAGCAGGCCAGGCCGACCAGCAGGGTGGTCTTGGCATCCTTGAGGCCGCGAATGGCGCCCATGGCGATGGTCTGGATGCCGTCGAACAGCTCGAACCAGGCGGCGATGGCCAGCAGCCCGATCGCCAGGGCGACGACTTCGCGGTAGGCCGGGTCGTGCGGGTCGAGAAACAGCCCGACCACCCAATGCGGCGCCAGCCAGAACAGCGCGGCAAAGGCGAACATGCACAGGGCGCCGAGGCCGATGCCCAGGCGTCCGGCCAGGCGCGCCTGGCGCAGGCGGCCGCCGCCGTAATGCTGGCCGATGCGGAAGGTGATGGCGTAGGAGATGCCCACCGGCACCATGAAGGCCACGTACACCGACTGGATGGCGATCTGGTGTGCGGCCAGCTGATCGCTGCCGAGCGCGCCCATGCACAGGGCGGCGAAGGCGAACAGGCCGGACTCCACCGCGTAGGTGCCGCCGATCGGCAGGCCCAGGCGCAGCAGCTCCTTGAGCTCGGCCCACTGCGGGCGCAGCAGGCCGCGCAACAGCGGGTAGGCGGCCGCGCCCGGCCCGCGCAGCAGTTGCCAGGCCAGCAGCAGCGCCATGGCGTTCATCACCAGGGCGGTGACCAGGCCGATGCCGGCCAGGCCCAAGGCCGGCAGGCCGAACCAGCCCTCGATCAGCGCGTAGTTGAGGACGAAGTTGGCCAGGGCGCCGCCGATGCTGATGGCCATCACCGGGCCGGGGTTGCCGATGGCGCTGGTGAAGCCGCGCAGGGCCATGAAGCTCAGGTAGCCGGGCAGGGCGAACACCAGGGTGGACAGAAACTGCGTGGCGCCGGCCACGCTCTGCGGCGCCTGGCCGAAATACAGCAGCAGCGGTCCCAGATTCCACAGCAGCAGGCCGGCGCCCAGGGCCAAGGCCCAACCCAGCCACAGGCCATTCTGGGTCAGGTGGATGACCCCGGCCCTGTCATCGGCGCCATGACGGATGGCCACCAGGTTGCCGACCGCGCCGATCACGCCGACGCAGAAGATCGACACGAAGGAATAACTGGCTGCGCCCAGGCCGCCGCCGGCCAGGGCATCGGGGCCGAGCAGGCCCATCATCACCGTATCGGTGAAGACCATCAGCACATGGGCCAGCTGGGCGGCGATCAGCGGGCCGGCCAGGCGCAGGATCGCCAGGAGTTCGCTGCGAAGGGCTTGCTTCATCATGAGTCTGGCTCAGTGTTAGGCTTGCCGGGGGTTCCCGGCATGGGACGAGTAGCGGCTATTTTGCTGGGCTGGATGAGGCCGGCACAAAGGGATAAATACGATGCCTTGGATGACTAATACTCATGGTTGCGGGCGATGAGCCGGCGCCTGCCGCCGCTCTATGCCCTGCGCGCCTTCGAGGCCGCGGCTCGACATAGCTCCTTCACCCGCGCCGCCGAGGAGCTGGCCATCACCCAGAGTGCGGTCAGCCGGCATATCCGCACCCTGGAGGAGCACTTCGCCTGCCGCCTGTTCGAGCGGCGCGGGCGCAGCCTGCGGCTGACCGAGTCGGCGCGCCTGCTGCTGCCGGGGCTACGCGACGGCTTCGATGCCCTGGAGCGGGCCTGCACCACGTTGCGGGTGGACGACGCCATCCTGCGCCTGAAGGCGCCCTCGACCCTGACCATGCGCTGGCTGCTGGCGCGCTTGTCGCGTTTGCGCCTGCAGCACAGCGACATCGAGGTGCAACTGACCAGCGCCTGGATGGACGTGGACCGAGTGGACTTCCTGCACGAACCCTTCGACTGTGCGGTGCTGCTCGGCAGCGGCGGCTTTCCCGAGGAGTGGGAGAGCGCCCTGCTGTTCGCCGAGTGGTTGATCCCGGTTTGCTCGCCCGAGCTGGCTCGCGCCGGGGCCTGGGATCTGGCGCGCCTGCAGGGCGCGGAGCTGTTGCACCCGACCCCGGACCGCCGTGACTGGCGCCAGTGGCTGCAGGCCATGGGCCTGAGCGAGCAGGTGCCGCTCAAGGGCGGCCAGGTGTTCGACACCCTGGAGCTGGGCATGGTCGCCGCGGCGCGTGGCTATGGCGTGTCGATCGGCGACCTGGTGATGGTCGCCGAGGACGTCGAGCAGGGTCGCCTGGCGCTGCCCTGGCCCTGCGCCGTGCCCAGTGGCAGCAGCTACTACCTGGTCTGGCCCAAGGCCCGGCGTGGCCAGGAGCGTTTCCGTCTGCTGCGTGACTTTCTCCTGGCCGAGGTGGCGGCAATGCACTTGCCGGCGGTCGAGCGGCGCGTCTGACGGCCGGCAAGTGCCGGCGAGCCTCAGCGCTGCGGCTCGTCGCGATACTGCAGGGCCTCGGCCAGGTGGCTGCGGGCGATGTGCTCGGCCTGCTCCAGGTCGGCCAGGGTGCGCGCCACCTTGAGCACCCGGTGGGCGGCGCGCAGGGACAGGCCGAGGCGCTCGCAGGCGCCCTCCAGCCAGCGCTGGTCCTCGGTCGCCAAGGCGCAGTGCTGGCGCAGCCCTGCCAGGTCGAGGAAGGCGTTGGCCAGGCCCTGGCGCGCCAACTGTCGTTGCCGCGCCGCGGCGACTCGGGCGGCGGCGCTGGCGGTGTCGATACCGTCGCTGGCTGGCGCCTGCAGGGACGTGGTTTCGCGGGCCACGGTCAGGTGCAGGTCGATGCGGTCGAGCAGCGGGCCGGAGAGCTTGCCGCGGTAGCGGGCGACCTGCTCCGGGGTGCAGCGACAGCGGCCGCTGGGGTCGCCGAGGTAGCCGCAGGGGCAGGGGTTCATCGCCGCCACCAGCTGGAAGCGCGCCGGGAAACGCACCTTGTCGCGGGCCCGGGCGATGACGATCTGCCCGCTTTCCAGGGGCTCGCGCAGCACCTCGAGGACCTTGCGGTCGAACTCGGGCAGTTCGTCGAGAAACAGCACGCCCTGATGCGCCAGGGTGATCTCGCCGGGTTGCGGGCGACTGCCGCCGCCGACCAGGGCCGGCCCGGAGGCGCTGTGGTGGGGCGTGCGGAACGGCCGTTGCGGCCAGGCGTCCAGCGGCGCGTGGCTGGCCACCGAGTGTATCGCCGCCACTTCCAGGGCCTCCTGCTCGTCCAGCGGCGGCAGCAGGCCGGGCAGGCGGCTGGCCAGCAGGGTCTTGCCGGTGCCGGGCGGGCCGCTGAACAGCAGGTTGTGCGATCCGGCGGCGGCCACCAGCAGGGCGCGCTTGGCGGCGGCCTGGCCCTGCACCTCGGCCAGATCCGGATAGGGGCGGGTCTGGCGCAGCAGGCCACGGGACTGGAAGGGCTCGAGGGGCGTCTGGCCGCTGAGGTGGGCGGCCAGCTCCAGCAGGTGCTCGACGGCGATCACCGTCAGCCCCGAGGCCAGGCTGGCTTCCTCGGCATTGGCCCTGGGCACCACCAGGGTGCGGCCGGCGGCGCGGGCCGCCAGGGCGGCGGGCAACACCCCCTGCACCGGGCGCACGGCGCCGGACAGGGCCAGCTCGCCGAGGCACTCGAGCGACTCCAGCGCGGCGCCGGGCAGTTGGCCGCTGGCGGCGAGAATCCCCAGAGCGATGGCCAGGTCGAAGCGCCCGCCGTCCTTCGGCAGGTCGGCGGGGGCCAGGTTCAGGGTGATGCGTCGGGGCGGGAAGTCGAAGGCCGAGTTGAGGATGGCGCTGCGCACGCGATCCTTGCTCTCCTTCACCGCCGTCTCGGGCAGGCCGACCAGCGCCAGGGACGGCAGGCCGTTGGCCAGGTGCGCCTCGACGGTGACGGCGGGCGCCTCGACGCCGACTTGGGCGCGGCTATGGACTATGGCCAGGGACATCGATCACTCCTTGATCGTCTGCCTCGCGGGAGCGCGTTACTCGGCGGGCGGTTGCGGCTCGCTGGCGAGGCGGGCTTCGAGTTCGGCCACCTTGGCCTCCAGCGCCTCCAGGCGGGCGCGGGTGCGCGCCAGCACGGTCATCTGGCTGTCGAACTCTTCCCGGCTGACCAGGTCGAGTTTGCTGAAGCCGCTCTGCAGCAGCGCCTTGAACTGGGCTTCGAATTCGCTGCGCGGCAGCGGCGTGTCGCCGTTGAACAGGCGCGAGGCATGGGCGCCGAGGGCGTCGAGCAGGGCTTTGGGTGGCAGCATGACGGGGGTTCCAGTGACAAACGGCGGCAGTGTAGCACGCGCCCCGCAGCTGGGCGCCGGCCACCGGGTAGGCCAGCGCCGCGCACGATTATCGCGCGTCCGGCGCCGGGGGCATGCACCGATATTGTGCGTTTGCCGTGCGGCAAACCCAGGGCGAAAGCCACACGCAGGGGTTAACTGCCTGAAAAAAGGCGTATTTCAATGAACTGGCAAGGTTTCTGCTTATGCCTTGTTAACCATGCACCAATGCGGTTTCGGTGCGCCAGTCGAGGCGGTGGAGTGCCTCGACTGCAGCGGTTGACGGAGATTGGTGCCGTAGCGGCCGAGTTAGGGCGGTCGATGCATTACAAAAGCCAGGCACTGCGCATAGACTTGAGCCGGGTTCGTAATTCCTGGGGCAAGTCCACCTTACACGGGAGAAAGTTACATGAAGCTAGTCACTGCCATCATCAAGCCGTTCAAGCTGGACGACGTCCGTGAGTCACTGTCGGAGATCGGCGTGCAGGGCATTACCGTCACCGAGGTCAAGGGCTTCGGTCGGCAGAAGGGTCATACCGAGCTGTACCGCGGCGCCGAATACGTGGTCGATTTCCTGCCGAAGGTGAAGATCGACGTGGCCATCGCCGACGACCAACTGGATCGCGTGATCGAGGCCATCACCAAGGCCGCCAACACCGGCAAGATCGGTGACGGCAAGATCTTCGTGGTCAACCTGGAGCAGGCCATCCGCATCCGTACCGGCGAAACCGATACCGACGCGATCTAAGCGCCCTTCGAACCCCCCAAAGCCCCAGGAGTTAAACCATGACTCTGCGAACATTCGCAGGGCTAGGAGCCCTATTGTCTCTCGTTCCGGGCCTGGCCCTGGCCGACGAGGCAGGCCTGAACGGCGGCGATACAGCCTGGATGCTGGTCGCGACCGTCCTGGTACTGTTCATGACCATACCCGGTCTGGCGCTGTTCTACGCCGGCATGGTGCGTTCCAAGAACGTGCTGTCGGTGCTCATGCAGTGCTTCGCCATCTGTGCCCTGATCAGCCTGCTGTGGGTGGTCTACGGCTACAGCATGACGTTCGACACCACCGGCATGGAGCAGGGGGTGGTCAACTTCAACTCCTTCGTCGGCGGCCTGTCCAAGGCCTTTCTCGCCGGCCTGACCCTCGACAGCCTGGTGGCCGGCGTGCCGGAGAGCGTGTTCATCACCTTCCAGATGACCTTCGCCATCATCACCCCGGCGTTGATGGTCGGCGCCTTCGCCGAGCGCATGAAGTTCTCGGCCATGCTGGTGTTCATGGCGATCTGGTTCACCCTGGTCTACGTGCCCATCGCGCACATGGTTTGGGCCGGTGATGGCGCGTTGATGTGGGACTGGGGCGTGCTGGACTTCGCCGGTGGCACCGTGGTGCACATCAATGCCGGTATCGCCGGCCTGGTGGCCTGCCTGGTGCTGGGCAAGCGCAAGGGCTTCCCGACTACCGCCATGGCGCCACACAACCTGGGCTACACCCTGATCGGCGCGAGCATGCTGTGGGTCGGCTGGTTCGGCTTCAACGCCGGCTCGGCGGTCGCCGCCAATGGCACCGCGGGCATGGCCATGCTGGTCACCCAGATCGCCACGGCCACGGCCGCCCTGGGCTGGATGTTCGCCGAGTGGATCACCCACCGTAAGCCCAGCGTGCTGGGCATCGCCTCCGGGGCGGTGGCGGGTCTGGTGGCGATCACCCCAGCCTCGGGCACCGCGGGGCCCATGGGCGCCCTGGCGATCGGCCTGGCGTCCGGGGTGATCTGCTTCTTCTGCGCCACCAGCCTGAAACGCAAGCTGGGTTATGACGACTCCCTGGACGTCTTCGGCGTGCATGCGGTCGGCGGCATGGTCGGGGCCGTTCTTACCGGTGCGTTCGCCGCACCGGCCCTGGGGGGCTTCGGCGAGGTGGAGAACATCCCGGCACAGCTCTGGGTACAGGTCGAGGGCGTGGTCTTCACGGTGGTCTACACCGCGGTGCTGACCTTCCTGATCCTGAAAGTGATTGAGCTGGTAATGGGCCTGCGTGTCAGCGACGAGGAGGAGACGGTCGGTCTCGACCTCGCCCTGCACAACGAGCGTGGCTACAACCTGTAAGCACACGGAGCGCGTCCGTCATCTGGACGGGCGCCCTAACCGAACGGCGCGATGACGCGTCACGGCAAGAGGTGAATCATGGACAACACGGCATTGACTGCTTTGCAGTACGGTTTCGATACCTTCTATTTTCTGGTCTGCGGCGCCCTGGTGATGTGGATGGCGGCGGGTTTCGCCATGCTCGAGGCCGGTCTGGTGCGGGCCAAGAACACCACCGAGATTCTCACCAAGAACATCTCCCTGTATGCGGTCGCCAGCGTCATGTACCTGCTGATCGGCTACCACATCATGTACTCCAGCCCGGAGGGCGGCATCCTGCCGAGCCTGGGCTTCCTGCTCGGCGCGGAGAATGGCGCCGACGCGGTACTCGGCGGCGCTGACGATGCGCCTTACTACTCGGCGCGCTCCGACTTCTTCTTCCAGGTGGTGTTCGCCGCCACCTGTATGTCGATCGTTTCCGGTGCGGTGGCCGAGCGCATGAAGCTGTGGGCGTTCCTCGCCTTCGCGGTGGTCATGACCGGCTTTATCTACCCGGTGCAGGGCTTCTGGAAGTGGGGCTCGGGCTTCCTCAACGAGGCCGGCTTCCTCGACTTCGCCGGCTCCGGTGTGGTGCACATGGCCGGTGCCTCTGCCGCCCTGGCCGGGGTCCTGCTGCTCGGTGCGCGTAAAGGCAAGTACGGTGCCGGCGGCCAGATCAACGCCATCCCCGGTTCCAACCTGCCCCTGGCGACCCTCGGCACCTTCATCCTGTGGATGGGCTGGTTCGGCTTCAACGGCGGCTCGCAGCTGAAGATGAGCACCGTCGAGGACGCCAACGCGGTGGCCCAGGTGTTCGTCAACACCAACATGGCGGCGGCCGGCGGCCTGATCGCGGCGATGATCGTGGCGCGCATCCTGTTCGGCAAGACCGACCTGACCATGGTCCTCAACGGCGCCCTGGCCGGCCTGGTGGCCATCACCGCCGAGCCGCTGACCCCGAGCGCGATGCAGGCGACCTTGATCGGCGGCGTCGGTGGAGTGCTGGTGGTGTTCTCGATCCTCGGTCTGGACAAGCTGAAGATCGACGACCCGGTCGGTGCCATCTCGGTGCACGGCGTGGTCGGCATCTGGGGCCTGCTGGCGGTCTGCCTGACCAACGGCGATGCCAGCCTCGGCGCCCAGCTGCTGGGTATCGCCTGCATCTTCGCCTGGGTCTTCGTCGCCAGCCTGATCGTCTGGTCGATCCTCAAGGCGGTGATCGGCCTGCGGGTCAGCGAGGAGGAAGAGTACGAAGGTGTGGACCTCGCCGAATGCGGCATGGAAGCCTATCCGGAGTTCACCAAATCCTGATCGGCCGGGCTTTCCACGAGGGCGCCTTCGGGCGCCCTTTGTTTTTTCTCACGGCGCGCTAGAATGCCCGTCGTTGAGCACGCTGCAGCTGGCAGCGGCGCCTTGGAGGCGACTTGCCCCCGGCTGTGGTAGCGGGCAAGGGCATTGGAAATTTTCCGGCGGTGTGCGATAGGTTACGCAGCTGGGCTATAACTAACCTGCTTTTGCAAGTCATGAGGTTGAACATGAGCGACGACGATCTGGAACAAGACGACCTGGACGGGGCCGACGAGGACGACGGCGAGGAGCTGGCCGCAGCGGACACCGGCGACAGCGGTGATGACGGCGACGACGAGGCGGCAACGCCGGTCAAGAGCAAGGCCAAGAGCAAGGCCGCGGCCGACGTCGAGGAACTGCCGAGCGTCGAAGCCAAGCAGAAGGAGCGCGATGCCCTGGCGCGCGCTATGGAAGAATTTCTCGCGCGCGGCGGCAAGGTGCAGGAGGTCGAGCCCAATGTGGTCTCCGACCCGCCCAAGAAGCCCGACAACAAGTACGGCAGCCGCCCCATCTGAGGGCTGTGCCGCGCTGTCAGAGCCCGCCTGCCGGCGGGCTTTTTTATGCCTCGCCGGCGCCCGGGCTCAGGTCCAGCGCTGCAGCAGCGCCGGCAGTTCGGCCAGGCTGGCGATTTCCGCGTCCGGCGTGCCGGCCGCCTGCCAGGCCTTGCCCTCGGGATTGAACCAGATCGCCCGCAGGCCGGCGGCCTGGGCGCCGCCGATGTCGTCGCTGGGGTGATCGCCGATATGCACCGCGTGCTCGGCCTTCACCCCGGCGCGGGCCAGGGCTTCGGTAAAGGGCTTGGGGTCGGGCTTGCCGACGCCCAGCTCCTCGGCGCACAGGGCGAACTGGAAATAGTCGGCCAGGCCCAGGCGGCGCACATCGGCGTTGCCGTTGGTGATCACCGCGAGCTTGAAGCGGCTGGCCAGGGCTTCCAGGGTCGGATGCACCTCGGCGAACAGCTCGACCTGATGGCGCGCGGCGAGGAATACCTGGAAGCCACATTCGGCCAGGGTGGCAGCGTCCTCATGGGGGTAGCCGGCGCTCTCCAGGGCGTTGAACAGGATGCGCCGGCGCAGTTCGCTGAGGCGGTGCCTGAGCGCCGGCTCGTCATCCAGCAGCTGGGCGCGAATGGTCCACAGGTGATCCACCGGCATGGTGCCCAGGCGCGGGGCGTGCAGGGTCAGCCAGTTGCGCAGCGCTGCTTCGGCATCCTGCATCACCGGGGTCACGTCCCACAGGGTGTCGTCGAGGTCGAAGGTGATCAGTTCGATGGTCATTCTGCGCCGCCTTTGCGTTTGGCCCGGGGGTGAGCACGGTCATACACCGTGGCCAGGTGTTGGAAGTCCAGGTGGGTGTAGACCTGGGTCGTGGCGATGTCGGCATGGCCGAGCAGCTCCTGCACCGCCCGCAGGTCCTGGGAGGACTCCAGCAGGTGGCTGGCGAAGGAGTGGCGCAGCATGTGCGGGTGCAGGTGCTGGCCGAGCTCGCGCACCCCGGCCTGGCGCACGCGCAACTGCACGGCGCGCGGGCCGAGGCGCCGGCCCTGCTGGCTGATGAACAGCGCGCCGTCGATGGGGCCGGCCAGGGCGCGCAGGGCCAACCATTGTTCCAGGGCCTGGCGGGCCATGCGCCCGAGTGGCAGCTCGCGGGTCTTGTTGCCCTTGCCGCAGACCCGCACCAGCCCGGCGGCCAGGTCGAGGCCGTCGAGATTCAGGCCGACCAGCTCGGACAGGCGCAGCCCCGAGGAGTAGAACAGCTCGAGCATGGCCTGGTCGCGCCGGGCGAGGAAGTCGTCCTCCACCGCGCCGTCGAGCAGTTGTGCGGTGCGGTCGGCGTCCAGGGTCCTGGGCAGCCGGCGCTCGCCCTTCGGTGGGCTCAGGCCGCTGGCCGGATCATGCTCGGCCAGGCCTTCGCGGATCAGGTAGCGGTACAAGCCGCGCACCGCCGAGAGCAGGCGCGCCAGACTGCGACTGGACTGGCCCTGCTGGTGCAGCTGGGCCACCAGACGGCGCAGCTGGCAGCTATCCAGGTCGGTCCAGGCAGGCAGCGCCTGGGCCTCGCAGAATGCCAGCAGTTTGCCGAGGTCGCGGCGATAGCCGTCCAGGGTGTGAGCGGAGACCTGGCGCTCGCTGCGCAGGTGTTCGAGGTAGGCGTCGAGCTGGCTGTGCATGGAGGCTCCCGACGGGGCGGCTCAGCCGCCGGCCGAGCTGGTGAATATCAGTCGATTGCCGAAGGGATCGCAGATCGGCATGTCGCAGCTGCCCCAGGGCATCTGCGCGATGCTCGGCCGGGCATAGCCATAGTCCTTGGTCAGCAGCTCCTGGTGCAGCGCCTGCACGTCGTCGGATTCGATGCGCAGCGCCGCGCCGGGACAGCAGTCGCCGTGATGCTCGGAGAGGTGCAGCACGCAGCCGCTCCGGGAAATCTGCAGGTACAGGGGCAGGCCCGGTTCGAAGCGGTGCTGCCAGTCGACCCGGAAGCCGAGGAAGTCGAGGTAGAAGGCGCGGGCCTTGGCCTCGTCGAATATCCGCAGGATGGGCGTGGTGCTGCTGAGCTTCATACGGGGTTCTCGTGGTGCTGGAGCTGAGCGGCAGCGACCCCGCGTCGGGCGCGGGCTAGCGCACCGAGCGCAGCGGGGTGGCGAAGCGCGGCAGCACGCGGGCCAGGACTTCGGCGATATAGCCGAGGAACAGGGTGCCGAGGGAGCTCTTGTAGTGCTGCGGGTCGGCGCTGCCGATGGCCAGCACGCCGTGCAGGCCCTGGTGCGCCACGGCCACCACGGCGGCCGAGCCGACTTGCTCGGCGTCCTCGGCGCCGAACAGGAACGCCAGTTCATGCTTGCGCAGTACCCCGCAGATGGTCTTGCCGCCGGCCAGCAGGCCGCCGATGGCCTGGTGCGCCTCGGCGCCACTGACCGTACGGCCGACCGGCAGCGGCGTTTCGCTGAACAGGATCAGGCTGACGAAGGGCACCTTGAACTCGCTGCGCAGGCTGTCCTCGACGGCGCTGACCACTTCTTCCAGGCTGCCGGCATCGAGCAGGTCGAGCACCAGGCGGCGGGTCTTGTCGAACAGCCGGTCGTTCTCCCGGGCCACGTCCATCAGCTGCGACAGGCGGTGGCGCATCTCGATGTTGCGCTCGCGCAGCAGCTTGACCTGGCGCTCGACCAGCGACACGGTGTCGCCGCGCTGATGGGGAATGCGCAGCTCGGGGATCAGCTCGTCGTGGTCGATGAAGAATTCCGGATGCAGGCGCAGGTAGGCGGCGACCGTCTCCGAATCGAGTGGCTTGGGCGAGCTCTGCTGGTCGGTCATAGGCGAACCTGTCCTTCGAAGACGCGGACTGCGGGCCCGGTCATCATAACGGGCTGGCCGGGGCCTGCCCACTCGATGGACAGGCGCCCGCCGGGCAGCTCGAGCTGCACCGGCGAATCCATCCAGCCTTGGCGAATCGCCGCCACCGCCGCGGCGCAGGCGCCGGTGCCGCAGGCCTGGGTCTCGCCGGCGCCGCGCTCCCACACCCGCAGGCGCGCGCGCTGGCGGTCGATGATCTGGAGAAAACCGACATTGACCCGCTGCGGAAAGCGCGGGTGATGCTCGAGCTTCGGCCCCAGTTCATGCACCGGCGCGCTGTCGACGCTGTCCACGCGCAGCACTGCGTGGGGGTTGCCCATGGACACGGCGGCCAGCTCGACCGTCTGCCCGTCCACCTGCACCGGATAGCTCAGCGCCTCGTAGTCGGCCTGGAAGGGGATCTGCTGCGGCTCCAGGCGCGGCGCGCCCATGTTGACGCTGACCTGGCCATCGTTGCGCACGTCCAGTTCGATGATGCCGCCCTTGGTCTCCACGCGGATCTGCTTCTTCACCGTCAGGCGCTTGTCCAGCACGAAGCGGGCGAAGCAGCGCGCGCCGTTGCCGCACTGCTCCACTTCCGAACCGTCGGCGTTGAAGATGCGGTAGCGGAAGTCGACGTCCGGGTTGCTCGGCGGCTCGACGATCAGCAGCTGGTCGAAGCCGATCCCGGTGTGGCGGTCGCCCCACTGCTTGGCGTTCTTCGGCTGGATGTGCGCGTGCTGGCTGACCAGGTCGAGGACCATGAAGTCGTTGCCCAGCCCGTGCATCTTGGTAAAGCGCAATAGCATCGAGGTCACTCCGGCAGGCGGCTTTCGCCCGCAAAGAGTTCGTCGAGGGTTTCGCGGCGGCGCACCTCGAAGGCCTGCTGGCCATCGACCATCACCTCGGCAGCGCGGCCGCGGGTGTTGTAGTTGGAGCTCATGACGAAGCCGTAGGCGCCGGCCGAGCGCACCGCCAGCAGGTCGCCCTCGGCCAGGGCCAGCTCGCGTTCCTTGGCCAGGAAGTCGCCGGTCTCGCAGATTGGTCCGACGATGTCGTAGGCGCGGGCGGCGCCGTCGCGCGGCTGCACCGCCACCACGTCCATCCAGGCCTGGTACAGGGCCGGGCGGATCAGGTCGTTCATCGCCGCGTCGACGATGGCGAAGTCCTTGTGCTCGGTGTGCTTGAGGTATTCCACGCGGGTCAGCAACACGCCGGCGTTGGCCACGATCGAGCGGCCCGGCTCGAATACCAGGGCCAGGTCGCGGCCGGCGATGCGCTCGCGCACCGCCTTGATGTAGTCACCAGCCAGCGGCGGCTGTTCGTCGCGGTACTGCACGCCGAGGCCGCCACCGAGGTCCAGATGCCGGATCTGAATACCCTGTTCGGCGAGGCGGTCGATCAGCCCCAGCAGGCGATCCAGGGCATCGAGGAAGGGCGGCAGGTTGGTCAGCTGCGAGCCGATATGGCAATCGACGCCGACTATCTGCAGGTTTGGCAGCGCGGCGGCGCGGGCGTAGACCGCCTCGGCGTCGGCGATGGCGATGCCGAACTTGTTTTCCTTCAGCCCGGTGGAGATATAGGGGTGGGTGCCGGCATCGACGTCCGGGTTGACCCGAAGGGAAATGGCGGCGGTCTGGCCCAGCTCGGCGGCGACCTGCTGCAGGCGCTCCAGCTCATCGGTGGACTCGACGTTGAAGCAGTGCACGCCCACTTGCAGGGCGCGGCGCATGTCGTCACGGCTCTTGCCGACGCCGGAGAAGACGATCTTGCCAGGCTCGCCGCCGGCGGCCAGGACGCGTTCCAGCTCGCCACGGGAGACGATGTCGAAGCCCGCGCCAAGGCGCGCCAGGGCATTGAGCACGCCGAGGTTGGAGTTGGCCTTGACGGCGAAGCAGACCAGGTGCGGCATGCCCTGCAGGGCATCGGCGTAGGCGTGGTACTGCGCCTCGATGTGTGCGCGCGAGTAGACGTAGGTGGGCGTGCCGAAGCGCTGGGCGATGGCGGACAAGGCCACGCCCTCCGCGAACAGCTCGCCGTCGCGGTAGTTGAAGACTTCCATGAGCCGTCCTTATTCGTCTTGCGTGGAGGCGGATGGACTGTCGTCCGGCAGGTACAGCGGGCCTTTCTGGCCGCAGCCCGCGAGCAGGGAGGTGACGGCGACGAGCGCAATGAGGGCAGTTAGCAGCCGCTTCATGGGGAAATCCTTGTAAAAAAGCATGATTGGGCCGGAGTATACCGGCCCCCCGAGGCCTTGCCTATGCGCTGGGATTCCCGTCCGGCGGGGCTTTGCCGCTGTTCGCCAGGCCTCGCCGAGCAGGCGCCGAATCGCCGGGCAACGGCACCGTGCGCGCGGCCGTGCAGTCGCCGGCTGCTAAAACAGGGGCGCCAGTTGGGCGAAGTCGGTTTATCCTTCCGCCAGTTGCCGGAGGCGACAGGCCGGCGGCCGGTGCGGCAACTGTGCGCCGACCAGGCCTTGCAGCCTGGCGTGATCGCCCGCCGTACTGGTCGGCGCCTCCAGAGCCCGCCTGATAGACCCGAATTATTCCGAGGACAGCCCAATGAGTTTGACCGAAGCCCGCTTTCACGACCTGGTCGACGCCACGCAGCAAGCGGTGGAAGACATCTTCGATGACAGCGACCTGGACCTCGACCTGGAGAACTCCGCCGGGGTGCTGACCGTGCGGTTCGAGAACGGCAGCCAGCTGATCCTCAGCCGTCAGGAGCCGATCCGCCAGCTGTGGGTCGCGGCCCGCTCCGGCGGCTTCCACTTCGACTACGACGCGGCCAGCGAACGCTGGATCTGCGACAGCAGCGACGAGCAGCTCGGCGAGATGCTGGCGCGCATCACCCTCGACCAGGCCGGGGCCGATCTTGAGTTCGACGAACTCTGAGGGGCGAGGCGCCGCAACCGAGGTGGTCGCCTCGCCGTGCCGGCGCCAGTGCTGCCTGGACCCTGGGGACATGTGCATGGGTTGCGGGCGGCTGCTGGCGGAGATCCTCGAATGGGGCCGCGCCGACAATGCGCGGCGCCGGCTGATCTGCCAGGAGGCCCAGGCGCGCCTGCAGGCGCGGCGCTGACCGGCTGGTCTTGTTTATTTGCCCGGCTGTGTTACGGTCGCTCGAAATCACTCGCAAAACCCCGCCGTCCTGGCGGGGTTTTGCTTTTTTCGCCTCCCGACAAGGAGATCCGCACGACCATGAACAGCGCACCGCCGATCACCATTACCCGCCTCGACCTGCAGCGTCTGGAGCGTCTGCTCGACAGCCTGGAGGACTTCGGCGCGGGCGCCGTCGCCCTGCAGGCCGAGCTGGATCGCGCCGAGGTGGTCGGTCACGACGAGGTGCCGGCCGGGGTGGTGACCATGAATTCGCGGGTGCACTGTCGTGAGCAGAGCACTGGCAAGGACTATCACCTGACCCTGGTCTATCCCCAGGATGCCGGCGGTGAGGGCCGGGTGTCGATCCTCGCCCCGGTCGGCAGCGCCTTGCTCGGTCTCAGCGTCGGCCAGCACATCGACTGGGTGGGGCCGGGCGGCAAGTCGCTGAAGTTGGCCCTGCTGGCGGTGGAGTACCAGCCCGAGGCCGCCGGCGAGTATCGCCGCCAGGGTTGAGCGCCTGGCGCCGGCGCTACCCGGCTCCTCAGGCGCGCCTCAGACCCGCTCCAGGGCGCTGTTCAGCGCCGCTTCCAGTTCGGCCTTGTAGCGCAGGTACTGAATGGTCTGGGCCTGGCCGTTGCCGAGCACCGCGGACAGGTCCAGGTCGGTGATGTAGCAGCGATAGCGCTCGCCGGTGCGGCGCTGGGCGAGAATGTGGCGGGCCGCGGCGGCGAACAGGCCGCCGCGGTATTCCAGTTCGGAAAACTCGCGATGATTGCAGTACAGGGTGACGCTGGGGCGTCGCCCTGCGGCCGGCTCGACGATCGCCTGGACGTCATAGAACGGGTGATTGGCCGGCGCCTGCGGCGGCGGGCGCCGCTCCAGGCGTTGCGCGCGCAGCGGCGCGTCCGGCAGCACCTGGTAATAGAGCACTTCCGGTGGCGCCTGCGGCACCGGGCTGTCCAGCGGCAGCACGGCGTTGCGCCGGTACAGGAAGGCGCGCAGGAAGCGCTGCAGCGGGGTCAGCAGGCTCTGCTCGTCGTGAAACGGCACCGACTGGCGCCACAGCGCGTTGTGCTCGTCCAGTACGGTCAGCTCCGCCGTCGCCTCGCTCTCGTGCAGGCGGTAGAACACCTGGATGCACTGGGGCCGGCCGAGGGGCAGGATCAGCGCCAGGTCTTCGCCTTCCAGGGCGTTGCGGTCGAGGTAAAGCGGGCTGTAGTCCGGCTGCGCGTGGCCCAGGTGGGCGAGCAGCGCGGGCAGGTCGTGCAGCACCGTGTGGCGCGTCTGGCCGGGGACCAGTTCGAGCACATGGTAGTGCTGCTGGATCTGCAGCAGGTAGCGGTTACGCTGCTTCGCGCTGAGGTGCTGGAGAATGTCGCGTAACAGGCCGTCGACCCGCTCGGCGATGGCCATGGCGCGGTTGCGGCAGAAGCAGCGCACCTGCAGGCGCGGCTTGGTCGCGCCGGCCGGCAGGCTGTCGAGCAGGCCGCGCAGGCACTCGAGCAGGGCGTTCGGCCCGGCGTAACGGCGCACGGTCAGCTCGTTCCAGCTGTTCAGGCTGACCTGATCGAGGGTCAGAATCAGGTTTTCCCGGGTCCCCGAGTAGCCCAGCGCGTCGGTCCGTTCGCTGGTCATGTGCAGGTCCATCTGGCTGTGCTGGCGCAGCGGGTCGAGGCCGACATTGACCAGCAGCAGGACCTCGCATGGCGCGCTGGGACGCAGCAGCGCGGTTTCCTCGAGCGGCGCCAGGGGCAGCGGCAGGGCCTGTTGCAGGCTGCCCAGCAGGTTGTTCAGTTCGGACTCGCTGAGGTCGCTGCTGCCCGGGTGCAGCGACAGCCGGGTGCCGCTGTCGATCACCCCGTTGCGGTGGCACCAGGCGAGCAGCTCGATCAGCTCGCCGGCGCGCTTGAGTGGGGCGAAATCCGGCCACTCCTGGGCGCCCAGGCTGCCGCGGAACAGCGCCCATTGATTGTCCTTGGGCGCTTGCGGGCTCGGACAGTGCACCAGGGTGAGGATGTCCTCGCCCAGGTCCGGGGCGATGCCCGGGTTGATGATCTCGATCTTGCCGGCCTTGCGCTCGAAGGCGGCGTACAGGCGCCGGCCGAGCACCCCGAGGTCGCGGCGGTTGAGCGAGCTGCCGGCCTGTTCGCGGCGGGCAAACTGCGAGAGGAAGCGGTAGCTGTAGGTCAGCTCGTTGACCAGCATGCGCCGCTCGGCGCTGACCTGGCGCAGCTTCCACTGGCTGCGGCTGTCGAGCAGCGCCAGCTGCTGCGGGTCCCACTGCCACTCGTCGATCAGGCGTTCGAGCAGCAGGCGCTGCCAGCTCTTGCGCGAGTCGCGCGGCGCGCGGCTGAGCTTGCGGTTGACCTTCAGGTACAGGCAGCGCCGCACCAGGGCCAGGCGCTCGGTTTCGCCACGCCCGCTCAGGTATTCCTCCAGGCGCCGGTAGACCAGCACGTAGGGGTCCAGTTCGTCGAGGTCCAGGCGGTTGGCGTAGACCGCCTGCTTGAAGCGCAACGACAGGCATTCGACCTGGGGATGCTCGCTGGCGTAGACCTCGGTGAGCAGCAGTTTGAGCACCGACTTGTAGGGCGACTCGATGCCCTTGTACAGCTGCCACATGCCGGCGCCGATGAACTCCTGCGGCGGGATGCGGGCCAGATGGCCGAGGTCGAGCACCTCCTCGGCACGGATGAAACGCTTGCTCAGCAGGGCGCGGGTGTAGTCGTGGTAGCGCGCCTCCTCGTACACCGGCACCAGCCACCATAGCGGCGTGCGCCCGGCCAGCCAGATCGCCGAGCGGTAGAACTCGTCGAGCAGCAGGTAGTGCTGGGTGGTGCCGCAGTCGTCCGAGGTCAGCTGGGCGTCGCGGTCGCCGATGCTGAAGCGGGCCGGGTCGACCAGGAAGAAGTGCGCCTCGGCGCCCTGGGTCGCGGCCCAGGCCTCGAGCAGGGTGCATTTCTTGCCCAGCTCGACGAGTTCCTGGGGGCTGAGGTCTGGGGCGTGGCAGACCCACAGGTCCATGTCGCTCTGCTCGGCCTGGGCCACCGTGCCCAGGCTGCCCATCAGGAACAGCCCGTGAATCGGTTGCGGCGTCGGGCCGCGGCGCGGCTTGTAGGCGAAGGAGCGGGTCAGGCGCTGCGTCTCGGCGAGCAGGGCGTCGTCGGGCTCGAAACCGGACAGCCCGGCCGGGGTCAGGCCCGAGACATAGCCGGGAAGCAGCGGGTGGTTGACGTGAAACAGCAACGGCAGCAGGCGCAGTACCAGTTGCTGGCGGCTCGACAGTGCCTGCAGGGCGCGCTGCAGGCGGCCGTCATTGACCTTGAGAAAGCGCGCGCGCAGCTGCGCCAGCACCTTGCGGTCGATGCCGTCGTCGAGGTCCGGGCGGATTTCCTGGCTGCTGCTCATGTCGGGGCTCTGCGGGGCAAGACGCTGGGGCTAGCGGCCGCCAGAGCCTCGCGGCGCATTATGGGCATGCGCTTAAGCCACCGCTCGCGCTGTCGAGCGGCGGCTTGTCTGGCGCAGTGGGTCAGGCCGTTTCGCTTACGGTGAGGATGGTCAGCAGGCTCTGTGCATGTTCGGCCGCTTCCAGCCCGAGGCTGGTCAGGTAGCCGCCGTCGGTCTGGGTGACCAGGCCCTTGTCGTGCAGGCGTTGGGCCGCGGCGATGGCCTGGGGTGCGGCGACGTGATGAACCTTGAGGCCTTCCTGGGTGTTGCCCAGGTTGAACAGCGCAAGCAGTTCCAGTTCGGCGACCAGATCAGGGGTGAAGGTCATAGATGCTCCCGGTTCTTGTTGTCTTGCGCCGGACACCGCGGGTGCCCGGCTGGTAGGTGCCCCCTGCGG
Source organism: Pseudomonas sp. LPB0260 (assembly GCF_013388395.1). NCBI lineage: Bacteria > Pseudomonadati > Pseudomonadota > Gammaproteobacteria > Pseudomonadales > Pseudomonadaceae > Pseudomonas > Pseudomonas sp. LPB0260. The sequence goes on from NZ_CP058247.1 coordinate 4,791,656, forward strand.
GCTTTCGCCGCGTCGGGTGCGTGCAGTGTAGCGAGCCCGGCGCTGGCGTGCCGGCTGCAACGACTAGCGTAGCGGGGCGAACTCACGCCGGCTCAGACGGATCATCCGGCAGCTCGGGCAGCGCGCGCAAGGCCTGCTCGTAGGCGGCGCCGTCGAACGGACGGTCGGCGGCGAGCATGGCCTTGACCTCGTGGGCCAGGACCAGGGCCATCATCTGCAGGATTTCTTCGCGTTCGAAGCCGACCAGGGTCAGCTTGTTCAGCACCGCGAGGGTGGCGGGTGGCTCTCCGGCTTCGATCTGGTTTTCGATGGCCTGCAGCAAGGCTGCTTCGGCGAAGGCTTCGTCTTCTGCTTCTGGGTGTTCGCTCATGGCGTGCGTCCTGGGGCTGAGCGGACAGTGTGCCACGGCCGGCGCCGGCGCGCCCTGGCATTCTCCCCAGTGCTTGGGCGGGCCGACGCTGGCCAATGGCCGCGTGCTCGGCGTAGTCTGTGAACCTGATTATTCTCGAAGCGGACGCCGTGCCCGGCATTGGCGCGGCTGCAGACCTGGAGGCAGCACCCATGCGGGCGGAATTCGTCAACCCCTTTCTGGCCTCGATGCTCGAGGTGATGAGCACCATGGCCAATCTCGAGCTGACGCCCGGCAAGCCGCAGCGCAAGACCGACGAGCGAGCGTTGGGCGATGTCTCCGGGCTGATCGGCATGCTGGCCCCGCAGACCCGCGGCTCGATGTCGGTGACCTTCCAGAAGTCGCTGGCCCTGGAGGCCATGCGGCGCATGCTGGGCGAGGCGCCGACGGAGATCAACGACGAGGTGACCGATATGGTCGGCGAGATCACCAACATGGTCACCGGGGGGGCCAAGCGCCGCCTGGCCGAGCAGGGCTTCGACTTCGAGATGGCCACCCCGATGGTGGTGGCCGGTGCCGATCACAGCATCCGCCACCATGCCCAGGGGCCGCGCATCTACATGCCGTTCGAGTCGAAGTTCGGCCGCGCGATCATCGAGATCTGCTTCGAGTAACCGCCGCGCTTACTTGCAGGGCGTGCCAACGCCCTTCAGCGAGCGCTTGAAGAACTGCAGGCGGTAGCCCGAGGCCGCGGCCTGCGTGCACAGGTTGCTGTTGTAGGCGCGGTAGTCGGCGATCAGCACCGCCTTGCCCTGCTGGCGGAACAGCCGGTAGCCGTCGCATTCCTTGTAGACGTAGCAGCTTTCGTTGACGGCGAAGTCGAAGTCGTCGACCAGTTGCGGCAGCAGTTCCACGGCGTTCTTCAGGCCGACGGCGAGGTCGCGCTGGTGCGCTTCGCGGGCCAGCCAACGGTTGAAGTCGAGCTGATCGGCCGCAGTCAGTTGCAGGCCGTTGGCATTGCTGTAGCCATCCACATTGTCCGGGTCGACGCCGTGACAGCCCTTGCTGACCGCCAGGTCCAGGCGCTTGCTGAGCAGGGCACGCACGTCGGCGCGGCGAATATCCAGCCAGCGCTCGCCCGGCCAGTCGGCCAGCGGTGCGCCGAGCGCGGCGGCGGGGTAGTCCGCGGCGTCCGCGCGCCAGTCTTCCCAGGTGCCGGCGCTGAAGTAGCAGATGACGATGCGCCCGACGGCCTTGAGGTCACCGATGGTTTTCGCCGGCGTGTCGTACAGGTCGATGTCGTATAGCTGACGGTCGGGTTTCTGCAGCCTGCCGTCCAGTTGCATGTGCCAGCTCACCTGGCTGGGAATCACCAGCGGCGTGGCGCAGGCCGGGAGCAGGCCGAGGCCGGCGAACAGAACAAGGCTGAGGAGGATCCGTTTCATTGCGCTGTACTCCCGGGCAGGCGCCGTTTCGCGCGAGAAGGGCCCGGACGATCCGGGCCTGCTTGGCAGTCAGCCTAGAGCCTAAGGCGATCTGTTGCACGGTACTGCGTCACGATTCTGACGTATGGTTTATTGACGCCTCGATTGCGACGAGCCTGTCGCCTCTGTCGTGTGCATCCGGTCGGCCTCCAGCGCTGAGGGCGGGGGCATCATTCGGCCAGGCTGATGCCCGAGCCGCCCAGGTTTTCGGGTACGTCCCGCCACTTGGGCAGGCCATCCTTGATCCGCAGTACGGCCTCCTGGTAGTGCACATGCACGCCCGGGCTGAAGGCGAACGCCGGGATGAGCGCGGCGTAGACATCGACCAGGGCCATGTCCGGATGCTCGGTGAACAGGTGTCCACCGCACGCCTTGCACCATTGCCGCGTGCTCTGCGGGGTCTTGTTGTAGCGACCGATGTGCTCGGCGCCCTGGGTCACCTCGACGGCCTCCTTGGGCCACAGGGTGAAGGCGTTGACCGGTCCGGCCGACCAGTGTCGGCATGACTGGCAGTGGCAATAGCCCATGGCTGCGGGCTCGCCGCTGACGCTGAAGCGGACTGCGCCGCAAAGGCACTGCCCTTGATAGCTAGCTTGGCTGTTCATCTGTTGTCTCCTGTCGAAGGTCGGGCGCTTGCCGGGCCCTGTGCCCGGTTGGCCCGGTTTCATCGGTCGATGAAGTGCACCGCCTGGGATGGGGTGCGGCGCACCTGCAGCTCAAAGATGTCCGGACGTGCGTAGTGACCGCACACGTCCAGGGCTCGGCGCGCCGGCGCCACCCGGGAGCTGTCGAGCTGCGCGTAGAGAATGCCGCTCTCGCGGTGCAGCGGCCCGGCGACGATGCGGCCCTGGGGGTCGATCACCACGGAGTCGCCGTCATTGATCCATTCGGCCGGGTCGGGGAACAGTTGTGTCCGTCCGGGCAGGTCGTCGGGTACATCGCTGCCGCGCAGCAGGGTGCCGCTGCCCAGGACCCAGCAGCGGCCCTCCAGGGCGATGTGGCGCAGGGTCGCCAGCCAGCCTTCGCCGCTGTCGTAGGTGGGCGCCACATAGACCTGTACGCCCTCGGCATACAGGGCATAGCGCGCCAGCGGCATGTAGCTTTCCCAGCAGATCAGCGTGCCGACCCGGCCGACCGGGGTGTCGACCGTGCGCAGACCGGCGGCGTCGCCCAGGCCATGCACCATGCGCTCGGGGTTGGTCGGCATGAGCTTGCGGTGGCGATTGAGCAGGGCGCCGTCGGCGCCGATCAGTACCACGCTGTTGTACAGCGTGCCGCCGCCGCGGCTGTGTTCGCACTCGTTGAGGCCGCAGACGATGGTCAGGCCGTGGCGGCGGGCGGCCTCTTGCAGGGGGGCGAGGTCGCCGCGGGCGATATCCACGGCGTTGGCCAACAGTTGCTCGTGCAGCTGGCCCATCAGCGCCCCGTCCTTGCCGGCCGCCAGTCGCCAGATCCACGCGGGGTAGCCGGGGATGAACTGCTCCGGCAGGACCACCAGCTCGGCGCCCGCCGCCGCGGCCTCGGCCACCGACTCCAGGGCCCGGGCGAGGGTGGCCTGGCGATCGAGCAGTACCGACGGACGTTGGATGATTGCAATCATGCTCATGGTCGTGCTCCTCATTGGGGTGAACTCATGAGCTTCAGCCTGCGCCTGGTTTAATCGGGCAACTAGTCCAGAATCTGAAGTGTTGCTACCCGGAGGATCGACGATGGACGACAGCTACGGGCAGTTCTGCACCGTCGCCCGCGGCGCCGAGGCGTTGTGCAGTCGCTGGACGCCCCTGGTGGTGCGTGAGCTGCTGTGCGGTAGCAAGCGTTTCAACGACCTGCATCGCGGCGTGCCGCGCATGTCCAGCAGCCTGCTGACCCAGCGCCTGCGCCACCTGGAGGAGATCGGCGTGGTCCAGCGCACGGCCGTCGGCAATGCCTGGGAGTACGGCCTGACGGCGGCCGGCGAGGACCTGCGGCCGATCGTCATGGCCCTCGGCCACTGGGGCGCGCAGTGGATCGGCAGTCGCCTGCGCGACGACCAGCTCGATGCCGGCCTGTTGATGTGGGACGTGCGCCGCTTCGTCCGTCTCGAGGCCTTTCCCGCCTGTCCGGTGGTCATCCAGTTCAGCTTTCGTGACGCGCGCCCGGGTGAGGGCAGCTGGTGGCTGGTGGTCGAGGAGGGGCTGGCGGATCTGTGCCGCGACGATCCGGGGCGCGAGCTGACCCTGGTGGTGGATGCCACGGTGCGGGCGCTGACCGAGGTGTGGGCGGGCGATCGCACGCCGAAAGAGGTGATCGGCGCCCAAGAGCTGCGTGTCGACGGGCGCGCGGACGATGCCCGGAGCCTGTGGCGCTGGCTGGGCACCAGCGCCTTCGCCGCGACCCGGCGCCAGCGCTCCGGGCCACCGGCCAGCTGAGCGCGCCGCCGTTCAGGCCGCTGTCAGCGGGTGGCCAGCAACGTTTGGCCGCGCTTGACCGCCGCGCGCACCTGATCGGGGGCGGTGCCGCCGATATGGTTGCGGGCATTCACCGAACCTTCCAGGGTCAGCACGGCGAACACGTCCTGCTCGATCTGGTCGCTGAACTGGCGCAGTTCGTCCAGGCTCATCTCGGCCAGGTCCTTGCCGTTGTCGACGCCGTACTTCACCGCATGGCCGACGATTTCGTGGCAGTCGCGGAACGGCAGGCCCTTGCGCACCAGGTAGTCGGCCAGGTCGGTGGCGGTGGAGAAGCCGCGCAGCGCCGCCTCGCGCATGATCGCGTGCTTGGGCTTGATCGCCGGGATCATGTCGGCGAAGGCGCGCAGGCTGTCGCGCAGGGTGTCGGCGGCGTCGAACAGCGGTTCCTTGTCTTCCTGGTTGTCCTTGTTGTAGGCCAGCGGCTGGCCCTTCATCAGGGTCAGCAGGCCGGTCAGGGCGCCGAACACCCGGCCGGTCTTGCCGCGCACCAGTTCCGGCACGTCCGGGTTCTTTTTCTGCGGCATGATCGAGGAGCCGGTGCAGAAGCGATCCGGCAGGTCGATGAACTGGAACTGGGCGCTGGTCCACAGCACCAGCTCCTCGGAGAAGCGCGACAGGTGCATCATCGCCAGGCTGGCCGCGGCGCAGAACTCGATGGCGAAGTCACGGTCCGAGACGCCGTCCAGCGAGTTGCCGCCGATGGTGTCGAAGCCCAGCAGCTGGGCGGTGATCTGCCGGTCGATCGGGTAGGTGGTGCCGGCCAGGGCGGCGCTGCCCAGGGGCATGCGGTTGGTGCGCTTGCGGCAGTCGACCAGGCGCTCGTAGTCGCGCGAGAGCATCTCGAACCAAGCCAGCAGGTGGTGGCCGAAGGTCACCGGCTGGGCGGTCTGCAGGTGAGTGAAGCCGGGCATGATGGTCTCGGCCTCGCGCTCGGCCTGCTCCAGCAGGCCCTGTTGCAGGCGGGTGAGCTCGGCGAGGATCAGGTCGATCTCGTCGCGCAGCCACAGGCGGATGTCGGTGGCCACCTGGTCGTTGCGGCTGCGTCCGGTGTGCAGCTTCTTGCCGGTGACGCCGATGCGCTCGGTGAGCTTGGCCTCGATATTCATGTGCACGTCTTCCAGGTCGACGCGCCAGTCGAACTGGCCGGCCTCGATCTCGCCCTGGATCTGCGTCAGGCCGTCGATGATGCTGTCGCGCTCGGCGTCGGTGAGCACGCCGACCTGGGCCAGCATGCTGGCGTGGGCGATGGAGCCCATGATGTCGTGGCGGTACAGGCGCTTGTCGAACTCGACGGAGGCGGTGAAACGGGCGACGAAGGCGTCGACGGGCTCGCTGAAGCGGCCGCCCCAGGATTGGTTGGTCTTCTCTGTGCTCATGGGATTCGCTCGGCTGGTGCGCAGATTCGTGCGGGCCGTGGATAACGGCCGGCGCGGCGGAAAAAGTCCGTCGATAATAACAGGGTCGCGGGCAAATTCGCCGCGCCGCTTTTCCCCTGGCTCAGGCGGTGGCTGAGGCGCGTCCAGTGTAGGGCGGATCACAAATCCGGGTGCCGGCACGTGTTTTCAGGGATTTATTTCACCCGGCCGGAGCCGGCCAGCTTGCCGCCCGGGCGCGCTAAACGGAAACTGCGCCGATGCATATTCAATGGTTCAACAATAAAAATAGCGACGAGCCGGACGATGACTTCTTCATCCCGGAGCTCTGCCAACCGGAAGCGCTGCTGAGCATGGTCCTGCTCGCCGAGTTGCTGGTACTGGTGCTGGTGCTCGCCGAACCCATGCTGCCCGGTTTCAACTGGGTACGGCTGGCGCTGACATCGCTGTTCGTGCAGTGGATCGTGCTGCTGTCGGCGGCCCTCCTGTGTCGCCTGCGGCCATTGCTGGCGCGCCTGCGCGCGGCGCTGGCCGGGGGGCTGTCCTGCGCGATAGTGGTGGCTCTGACCCTGGCCTGCACCGCGGTGGCCGATTATTACCAGCTCGGCGGGCCGCTGCCGCACGACGGCGAGGTCAACCTGTACCTGCGCCACGCCCTGATCAGCATGATCATGTCGGCACTGCTGCTACGCTACTTCTATCTGCAGAGCCAATGGCGTCGGCAGGAGCAGGCTGAATTGCGTGCGCGCATCGAGTCCTTGCAAGCGCGGATCCGCCCGCATTTCTTGTTCAACAGCCTGAACAGCATCGCCAGCCTGGTCGCAGTCGATCCGTACAAAGCCGAACAGGCGGTACTGGATCTGTCCGACCTGTTTCGCGCCAGCCTGGCCAAGCCGGGCAGCCTGGTGCCCTGGATTGAGGAGCTGGAACTGGCCAAGCGCTATCTGTCGATCGAGCATTACCGGCTCGGCGAGCGGCTACAGTTGCAGTGGGAGGTAGCCGACGTGCCGAATGATTTGCCGATACCGCAGCTGACCTTGCAGCCGTTGCTGGAAAACGCCCTGGTCTACGGTATCCAGCCGCGCATCGAAGGGGGGCTGGTGCAGGTCGAGGCGAGCTACACGGATGGGATCTTCCGCCTGTGCGTCAGCAATCCCTACGAGCAGCAGGGGGAGCCGCAGGCTTCACGCGGGACGCACCAGGCGTTGAACAATATCGATGCGCGCCTCGCCGCACTCTTCGGGTCACGCGCCAGCCTCAGCGTGGAGCGCCGTGACGGCCGCCACTACACCTGTCTACGCTATCCTTGTGCGAGACTCATGCAGGAAGCCAGTGCATTATGAATGTCCTGATAGTCGATGACGAACCCTTGGCCCGTGACCGCCTCAGCCGTATGGTCGGCGACCTCGATGGCTACCGAGTCCTCGAGCCTGCTGCCAGTAACGGCGAAGAGGCGCTGACCCTGATCGACAACCTGAGACCGGATATCGTGCTGCTGGATATCCGCATGCCGGGCCTCGACGGTCTGCAGGTCGCGGCGAAACTCTGCGAGCGCGAGGCGCCGCCGGCCGTGATCTTCTGCACCGCCCACGACGAATTTGCCCTGGAGGCGTTCAAGGTCAGCGCGGTGGGCTACCTGGTCAAACCGGTGCGCCCGGAGAGTCTCAGCGAGGCGCTGAAGAAGGCCGAACGGCCAAACCGCGTGCAGCTCGCCGCCCTCACCCGACCGGCCGCCGAGACCGGCGGAGGACCGCGCACCCACATCAGCGCGCGTACCCGCAAGGGCATCGAGCTGATTCCGCTCGACCAGGTCATCTACTTCATCGCCGACCACAAGTACGTGACGCTGCGCCACGAGGGCGGCGAGGTGCTGCTCGACGAGCCCTTGAAGGCCCTGGAGGACGAATTCGGCGAGCGCTTCGTGCGCATCCATCGCAATGCCCTGGTGGCCCGCGACCGCATCGAACGCCTGCAGCGCACGCCGCTCGGCCACTTCCAGCTGTACCTCAAGGGTTTGGATGGCGACGCGCTGATCGTCAGCCGCCGTCATGTGGCCGGGGTGCGCAAACTGATGAACAGCCTCTAGCGGCGCGCACCGGCCCGCGCCCCGCTGAGTCAGGCGGCCGCCGGCGCGTGGCCATGCATGGCATTCGGCCGCAGGCTTCCGGCGGATCAGCCTGTTATCATCCTCGGCGGTTCGAATTCTGGAATTGCCCATGCCCCGCGAAATTCGCATTGCCACCCGTAAAAGCGCCCTGGCCCTGTGGCAGGCCGAACACGTCAAGGCCCGCCTGGAGCAGGCGCACCCGGGCCTCAAGGTCAGTCTGGTGCCCATGGTCAGCCGCGGCGACAAGCTGCTCGATGCGCCGCTGGCGAAGATCGGCGGCAAGGGCCTGTTCGTCAAGGAACTGGAAACCGCGCTGCTGGAGGATCAGGCCGACATCGCCGTGCATTCGATGAAGGATGTGCCGATGGACTTCCCCCAGGGGCTGGGCCTGTACTGCATCTGCGAGCGTGAAGACCCGCGCGACGCCTTCGTCTCCAATCGCTTCGACAGCCTCGACGAGCTGCCGGCCGGCAGCGTGGTCGGCACCTCCAGCCTGCGCCGCCAGGCCCAGTTGCTGGCCCGGCGCCCCGACCTGAAGATCCAGTTCCTGCGCGGCAACGTCAACACCCGCCTGGCCAAGCTCGATGCCGGCGAGTACGACGCCATCATCCTCGCCGCCGCCGGGCTGATCCGTCTCGGTTTCGCCGAACGCATCCGCGCCTCGATCAGTGTCGAGGACAGCCTGCCGGCGGGCGGGCAGGGCGCGGTGGGCATCGAATGCCGCAGCGCCGACAGCGAGATCCACGCCTTGCTGGCGCCCCTGCACCATGTCGACACCGCCCTGCGGGTGACCGCCGAGCGCGCGCTGAACAAGCGCCTGAACGGCGGCTGCCAGGTGCCGATCGCCTGCTACGCGGTGCTCGAAGGCGGGCAGCTGTGGCTGCGCGGCCTGGTCGGTCAGCCGGACGGCGGGCTGCTGCTGCGCGCCGAGGGTCGCGCGCCGGAGACGGCAGCCGAGCAGCTTGGCGTGCAGGTCGCCGAAGCCCTGCTGGCGCAGGGGGCGGCGGGCATACTGCAGGCGATCTACGGCGAGGCCGATCCCGAGTGAGTGCCTGGCGCCTGCTGCTGACCCGTCCGGCCGAGGAGTGCCCGGCACTGGCGGCGACGCTGGCCGCCGAGGGCATCCACAGCAGCAGCCTGCCGCTGCTGGCCATCGAGGCGCTGGCGGAAACCGCCGAGCAGCGCGCCACCATCCTCGACCTGGATCGCTATTGCGCGGTGATAGTGGTGAGCAAGCCCGCGGCCAGGCTCGGTTTGGAACTGCTCGATCGCTACTGGCCGCAACCGCTGGCCGAACAGCCCTGGTTCAGCGTCGGCGCGGCCACCGCGCAGATCCTCGGCGACTACGGTCTGCCGGTGCATTGCCCGGACGCGGGCGACGACAGCGAGAGCCTGCTGGCCCTGCCGCAGCTGCAGCAGGCGCTGCGCGCGGCCTTCACGCCGCGGGTGCTGATCCTGCGTGGCGAGGAGGGCCGCGAGCTGCTCGCCGAGCGACTGCGCGAGCAGGGTGTGCAGGTGGACTATCTGCCGCTGTATCGCCGGCGGCTGCCGGACTATCCCGAGGGCGTCCTGCAGGAGCGGGTGCGTGTCGAGCGTCTGAACGGCCTGGTGGTCAGCAGCGGCCAGGGCTTCGATCATCTGCGCCAGCTGGCGGCCGAGCACTGGCCCGAGCTGGCTCGGCTACCCTTGTTTGTACCCAGCCCGCGCGTCGCCGAGCAGGCGCGCGCCGCGGGCGCCGAGATTGTTGTGGACTGTCGCGGCGCCAGCGCCGCGGCGTTGCTGGCGGCGTTGCAGGCGCAACCTGCCCCTGACCTCTGATGCAAAGGATGGACACGTGAGCGAAGCGACTTCCCCGAACGAGCAAGAGCAGCCGACGCCGGCCGTACCCGAGGCTGCGCCGGCAGGCAAGGCCGAAGAGCCGTCCAAGCCGGGCAAGGTTGCCCTGCTGCTGGCCATTCTGGCCCTGTTGCTGGCCATCGCCGCGGTGCTGGCCGGCGGCTGGGGCCTGTGGCAGTTGCGCGCCCTGGAGGCCAGGGATCAGCAGCGCCTCGAGCAATTGCAGGCGGCGCGCGAGCAGGCCGGGGTTGCGGCGCAGCGGGCCGATGGCCTGAGCGCGCGGCTCCAGCAGCTGCCCGCGGCGGCGGAACTGGAGGAGCGCCGGCGCCTGCTTGCCCAGCTGCAGGGGGATCAGCAGCTGCTCAACAAGCGGCTGGAGACCGTGCTAGGTGCCAGTCGCCAGGATTGGCGCCTGGCCGAGGCCGAGCACCTGCTGCGCCTGGCCAGCCTGCGCCTGTCTGCCCTGCAGGACATCGACAGCGCCAAGGCGCTGGTGCAAGGCGCCGACGAGATCCTCCGCGACCAGGACGATCCGGCGGCGTTCGCCGCCCGCGAGCAGCTGGCCAAGAGCCTGGAGGCCTTGCGCGCGACCCGCAACCCGGATCGCACCGGGCTGTTCCTGCAGCTCGGCGCCCTGCGTGACCAGGCCGCACAGCTCAGCGCCCTCAACCCGGTGTTCGAAAGCCAGGGCGGCGTGCTGAGTGAGCTGGCCGCCGAGGGCGATGGCGCCAGCTGGTGGTCCCAGGGGCTGCACACCCTGTCGCAGTACTTCCGTATCGACTTCAGCGCCGACCAGAACATCCGGCCGCTGCTCGCCGGGCAGAGCCTGACCCAGGTGCGCCTGGCGCTCAGCCTGGCCCTGGAGCAAGCGCAGTGGGCCGCGCTGCATGGCCAGACCCCGGTCTACCGGCAGGCCCTGCTGCAGGCCGCCGACGTGCTGGATGCCCATTTCGACCGGGAGAATCCGGCGAGCCGGGCCCTGCGCACGCGCATCGATGAGCTGATCGGCCAGACCGTCGAGGTCGTGGCGCCGGACCTTGGTAACTCGCTGACTGCCGTGCAGGCCTACCTGGAGCGCAAGCAGTCGGCGCGTGAGTCGCTGGCGCCCGAGGGCGCCCAGGGTGACGAGGAGGCGCGTCCATGAAGCGTGTCTTGGTATTGCTCGCCGTGCTGCTGGTAGTGGCCGGCGTGGCGCTGCTCGGCGTGGCCATCGTCGAGCACAAGGGCTACGTGCTGTTCGCCTATCAGGGCTTCCGTTACGAATCCGGCCTGTGGGCCTTCCTCGCCCTGCTGGTGGCGATCTGGCTGCTATTGCGGGTACTGCGTCTGCTGCTGCGCCTGTTGGTGACCTCCGGGCGGCTGATCAACCCCTGGTCGGGCCTGCACCGCAGCCGCCGCGTGCGTGTGGCCTCCGAGCAGGGGTTCGTCGACCTGGCGGAAGGCCGTTGGGTGCCGGCCTTGCGCTACCTGCGCCGGGCGGCCGAAAGCGACCCGCAGCCCTTGATGTATTACCTGAGCGCGGCGCGGGCGGCGCACAAGCTGGGGCAGCACGAGGACAGCGACGCGCTGCTGGAGCGGGCGCTCAAGCGTCAGCCGGATGCCGAACTGGCGATTGCCCTGACCCATGCCAGGCTGCAGCACGCTCGCGGGCAGAGCGATTCGGCCCGGGAGACCCTGGAGATCATGCGCGAGCGCTACCCGCAGAATCGCCAGGTGCTGCGCCAGCTGCAGCGCCTGTACCTGCAGGCCGGCGACTGGTCGGCGCTGCTCGGTCTGTTGCCGGAGCTGCACAAGCACAAGGTCCTCGGCGCCGCCGAGCTGTCCGAACTCGAGCGCCAGGCCTGGCGCGGTCGCCTGACTGCCGTCGGCGAGGGCGCCGCGGACGATCTGCCGGGCGCCCTGGAGACGCTCAAGCAAGCCTGGGAGCAGCTGTCGTCAGCGCATCGCCAGGAGCCCGAATTGCTCGCGGTGTACGCCGAACAGCTGCGCGTGCTGGGCGCCGAGCAGGAGGCCGAGGCGCTCCTGCATCACGCCCTGAAGCGCGATTACGACGGCCGCCTGGTGCGCCTCTACGGGCTGCTCCGCGGCAAGGATCCGGCGCGTCAGCTGCAGGCGGCCGAAGGCTGGCTGAAGCAGCACCCGCAGGACGCCGGCCTGCTGCTGACCGTCGGCCGGCTGTGTCTGCAGAATCAGTTGTGGGGCAAGGCCAGGGAGTATTTCGAGAGCAGCCTGGTGTTCCAGCGTGACCCGGAAACCTGCGCGGAGCTGGCGCGTCTGCTGGCGCGGCTCGGTGAAGTCGAGCGCAGCAACCAGCTGTTCCAGGAGGGCCTCGGCCTGCTCGATCAGCGCCTGGGCGGCCTGGCGCTGCCACAGCCGGCCCTGAACTAGTCGCGGGGGGCAGATCGCCCCCGCCACTGGACGTACGGCACGTTTCGGCCGATGGCTAGCCGCACTGGCCGGCTGGTTTGCCTTGATCGGCCGAGGCGCTTTCCTCTACCGTAGGCGGCTTCGTTTTCCACCCCGGAGCCGTCATGCCCTTGGCCAGCCCCCGTTCTCTCTACTCCCTCGCGTTTCTCGGCTGCCTGGCGCTGATGGGCGCGGCGCTCTATCTGGAGCACGTGGTCGGCCTGGAGCCTTGCCCCCTGTGCATCGTCCAGCGCGTCTGCGTGATCGGCTTCGGCCTAGTCTGTCTGGTCGCCGCGCTGCACGCGCCGGGCCGTGCCGGTCGCCGCGCCTATGCCGGGTTGGGGTTGCTGTTCGCCGCAGCGGGTGGCGGCACGGCCGCTCGGCAGATCTGGCTGCAAGGGGTGCCGGCAGACCAGCTGCCCGCCTGTTTGCCAAGCCTCGACTACATGATGGAGGCCCTGCCGTTCCAGGAAATCGTGCGCCTGGTGCTGCACGGTTCGGCCGATTGCGCCGAGGTCAGCTGGACCCTGTTCGGCCTGAGTATCCCGGAGTGGAGCCTGCTCGGATTCGTCGCCATGCTGGGTTTCGCGTTGCTCCAGCTGTTGCGTCGCGACTGATCCTGTCGCGAGATTGCCGGCCACGCCGGCGCACGGCCCTTCGCGAGCAGAAAGCCAGGCACGATGCGGAGCGCCGATTAAACGCTCGTATGAAATTTTCTCCCGCCAGTGCCTTGTCGATGGCGGCCCCCGGGCATAATCTGGCTCGCACGCACCGCCGGAAAGTTGCCATCACGCGGTTGCCTTCCCAAGACCACGCACCGATTGACAAAAAACCGTCTCGGATCGGACGAATAACAGGAATACCGATAAGGGAAGAGAGGTCGTCATGCTCGAGAGTTGTCAGAACGCCCAGGAACGTTGGGGTGGGGTTCACCTGCTGATCGACCGCTGGTTGCAGGAGCGCCAGGAACTGATCGCCGCCTTTGCGGCCATCAGCGACTCCGGGCGAGCCCCCAGTGCCAATGCGCTAAGCTTGCAGCGCTTTTGCGAAGTGCTGGTCGACTACGTGTCGGCCGGGCATTTCGAGGTCTACGAGCAGTTGACCAACGAGGCCAAGGCTTTCGACGATCAGCGCGGTCTCGAGCTGGCCAAACAGATCTACCCGCGAATCGAGGCGATCACCGAGGTGGCGCTGTCGTTCAACGACCGTTGCGACAATGGCGACTGCCGCGACAGCGTGTCGCTGGGCGAGGAAGTGCAGCGTCTCGGCCAGCTGTTGCATGAGCGCTTCGAGCTGGAGGATTGCCTGATCGAGGTGCTGCACAACGCCCACCAGCAACAGGCCGAAGCCGCCCTTTGACTCACTCGCGGCGCCGCTGAGAACCCTTCGCGCTGAAGGCTGGGATCAGGGCATGCCGCCTTCGCCGACTCGAACAGGTGACTGCCGGGCGCTGTCATGCGCCCACGCTCACTCCGCACCGAAGCGATACGGCGCGTGCAGTCCCTGGCCGGGCGCCGCGCCTGACGCCGTTTGCCCTTCTTGACCATACCTTCGCCCCGAGCTTCTTCTTCGACGTGCTTGCGAGTCGCGACGCCTGTCCGTTGGCGGCGAATACCAGCATCCATTCCGCATTGCCGCGCCCGTGCGCCTGGCTGGGCCAGTGCGCCCAGGCAATGGCTGAACTAGCGACCCCCGGTGCGGGCGTCTAGTATGGGCAGCATCTACACCCGCCAGGAGGCGCGACATGTCGGCCAAGAAAAACCCTAAGAAGACTGCGGTTGGTACCCCCCTGCACCTGCTTCAGCAGCTATCCCACAGCTTGCTCGAGCATCTGGAAAAGGCCTGTACGCAAGCGCTGAGCGATGCCGAAAAGCTGTTGGCCAAGCTGGAGAAGCAGCGCGGCAACGCCCAGGAAAAACTGCACAAGGCGCGCGGCAAGCTGCAGGACGCCGCCGCGGCCGGCAAGGCCAAAACCCAGGCCAAGGCGAAGGCCGTGGTGGCCGAGCTGGAAGACCTGCTCGACACCCTGAAGACCCGGCAGACCGAGACCCGCAGCTATATCCAGCAGCTCAAACGAGATGCCCAGGAGAGCCTCAAGCTCGCCCAGGGCGTGGGTAAGGTCAAGGAAGCGGCGAGCAAGGCGCTGAGCAGCCGTGAAGCCAAGCCGGCCGCCGCGCAGAAGGCCGCCAAGCCTGCCGCTGCCAAGGTCCCGGCCGCGAAGGCGCCAGCCAGGGCGGTGGCCAGCACTGCCACGGCCAAGGCAGCCGCCAAGCCTGCGAGCAGGGCCGCGGCCAAGCCGGCGGCGAAGAAGCCAGCGGCTGCCAAACCGGCCGCCGCGGTGGCGAGCGGCGCGACTGCGGCGAAACCGGCCGCCAAGTCCGGCGCCCGCACTGCCGCCAAGGCACCCGCCAAGCCGGCGGCAGCCAAGACCACCGCCAGACCCGCGCCGCGCACTGCGGCCAAGCCAGCCGCCAAACCCGCGGCGGCCAAAACCGCCGCCGCGAGCGCGCCAGCCGAGGCTGCCGCCGGCAAAGCGGTCGCCAGCAAGGCACCGCGGAAAACTGCTGCAAAGCCTGCGGCCAAACCGGCCGCCAAGCCGGCGCCGAGGAAACCGGCGGCGCGCAAGCCGGCGGCGGCCCAGCCTGTCACCAGCTCGTCGGCGGCCCCGGCTGCGCAGCCCGCGGCAGCCGCATCGGGTGCGGCGCCGGATACGCCGCCGGCCGAGTCCTAAGTTTGCAGGGCGGCGTGGCGTAGCTGTCGCAGCGCCTCGTCGTCCGCGCTCAGGCCAGCGGGCGCCAAGGCGCCCAGCCAGGCATCCAGCGTTTGCCCGGCGACGGTCGGCCAGTCGTGGCTGGCCGCCGCCAGGCGCTGCAGTTGCACCTGTTCGGCTTGCAGTTCCAGGCGCTTGACCTGCTCGCGCAGCGCGGCCAGTGCCTCGTCGCCGTGGGCGGCTTCTCGCCAATCCTGGCGTACCTGGCGCAAGCGCTCGACCACCTGGCGCTGCCAGGGTTGCGCGAGCGCTTGCAGTTGTCCGCTGCGCGCTGCGCTGCAGGCGACGCCGCGGCTCCCGAGCCAGATGGCGCAGATCAGCAGGCAGACATCGGCGCCGCGCGCCTGCAGCCGCAGGCAGGCCGCCTCGACGCCGGGGCGTTGGTAGTACTCTTCGGCGAAACGCCACAGATCAGCGGGCATGGTGCTTTCCGGGTGTGCGGCGGGCGACTCTGATAGACTTCGCCGCCATTATGATCCGACTCCAGAACCTCACTCTACAGCGTGGTCCGCAGCGCCTGCTAGAAGGCGCCGAACTGACCCTGCACGCCGGCCAGAAGGCCGGACTGATCGGCGCCAATGGCGCCGGCAAATCCAGCCTGTTCGCCCTGCTGCGCGGCGAGCTCGGTCCCGACGCGGGCGATTGCCTGCTGCCGGCGGACTGGCGCATCGCCCACATGCGCCAGGAGGTCGACAACCTCGAGCGCCTGGCGGTCGACTACGTGCTCGACGGCGACGTCCACCTGCGCGGTCTGCAGGCCGAGCTGGCGGCCGCCGAGGCCGCCCAGGATGGCGCCGCGATTGCCCGTCTGCATACCGAACTGGACAGCGCCGACGGCTATACGGCTGCCGCTCGCGCGCGCAAGCTGCTGGCCGGCCTGGGTTTCGAGCATGCCCAGATGGACCGCCGCGTCGGCGACTTCTCAGGCGGCTGGCGGATGCGCCTGAACCTGGCCCAGGCGCTGATGTGCCCATCGGACCTGTTGCTGCTGGACGAGCCGACCAACCACCTGGACCTGGACGCGATCCTCTGGCTGGAAGGCTGGCTGAAGAGCTACCCCGGCACCCTGCTGCTGATCTCCCACGACCGTGACTTCCTCGATGCCGTGGTCGACCACGTGGCGCACCTGGATCAGCAGAAACTGACGCTCTATCGCGGTGGCTACTCGGCCTTCGAGCGCACCCGCGCCGAGCGCCTGGCGCAGCAGCAGCAGGCCTACGAGAAGCAGCAGGCGCAGCGCGCGCACATGGAGAAGTACATCGCCCGCTTCAAGGCTCAGGCGACCAAGGCGCGCCAGGCGCAGAGCCGGATCAAGGCCCTGGAGCGCATGGAGGAGCTGGCCGCGGCCCATGTCGACTCGCCCTTCGACTTCCGCTTCCGCGAGGCCAGTAAGATCTCCAGCCCGTTGCTGGACCTGGCCGAGGGGCGCCTCGGCTATGGCGACAAGGCCGTGCTGGAGCAGGTCAAGCTGAGCCTCGCGCCGGGCGCGCGCCTGGGCCTGCTCGGGCCCAATGGTGCCGGCAAGTCGACCCTGATCAAGAACCTCGCCGACGAGCTACAACCTATCGGCGGTCGCCTGCAGCGTGGCGAGAACCTGGTGGTCGGTTATTTCGCCCAGCACCAGCTCGACGCCCTCGACGACAAGGCCAGCCCGTTGCTACACCTGCAGCGCCTGGCGCCGAGCGAGCGCGAGCAGACCCTGCGCGACTTCCTCGGCGGCTTCGACTTCCGCGGCGCCCGCTGCGACGAGCCGGTGCTGAATTTCTCCGGCGGCGAGAAGGCGCGCCTGGCCCTGGCGCTGATCGCCTGGGGGCGGCCCAACCTGCTGTTGCTCGACGAGCCGACCAACCACCTCGACCTGGAGATGCGCCTGGCCCTGACCCTGGCCCTGCAGGAGTTCGCCGGGGCGGTGGTGGTGGTGTCCCACGATCGCCACCTGCTCAAGAGCACCACCGACGAGTTCCTCCTGGTCGCCGATGGCCGGGTGCAGCCGTTCGACGGCGATCTCGAGGACTACGCCCGCTGGCTGCTCGACTACCGGGCACGCCAGGCGCCGGCGCCGGTGAACGCCGCCGAGGGCGGCCTGGACAAGACCGACAAGCGCGCCCAGCGCCAGGCCGCGGCGGCCCTGCGCCAGCAGCTGGCGCCGCACAAGCGCGAGGCCGACAAGCTGGAGCGCGAGCTGGGTCAGCTGCACGAGCAGCTCGTCGCGGTCGAAGCCCGCCTGGGCGACAGCGCACTGTACGAGGCGGCACGCAAGGACGAGCTGCGCGACCTGCTGGCCGAGCAGGCCAGGCTGAAGGGCCGCGAGGCCGACCTCGAGGAGCGCTGGATGCTCGCCCTGGAAAGCCTCGAAGCCTTGCAGGCCGAGCTGGAGGCCGCCAGTTGAATCCGCTGCTGCTCGAGTGGCCCTGGCTGGCCGCCTGGAGCGAGCCGCTGCTGCGTGCGGGCCAGGTGCTGCTGATCCTGTTGCTCGCCTGGCTGCTGCAGCGCCTGCTGGCGCGCGGCCTGAAGCGCCTTGGCGCACGCTACCCGCAGGTGCCGGCGACGGCGCTGGTGTCCCTGCGCAACGGCCTGCGCTGGCTGGTCGTCGGCGGCGCCGTGCTGCTGGTGCTGGAGCGCCTCGGCGTGTCCGCCCAGGTGCTGTGGACCGCGCTGACCGGCTTCATGGCGGTGGCGGCGATCGCCTTCTTCGCCATCTGGAGCGTGCTGTCCAACCTGTTCTGCGCGCTGCTGATCTTCACCCTGGCGCCGTTCCGCCTGGGCGACAGTGTCGAGATCATCGAGAGCGCCGAGAAACCCGGGGTCAAGGGCCGGGTGCTGGCCATCAACCTGTTCTACACCACCCTGGAAGACCAGGGTGGCGAAAGCCCAGGGGCGCTGGTGCAGGTGCCCAACAGCCTGTTCTTCCAGAAAGCCGTGCGCCGCTGGCGCAACGGCACCTATCCCACATCCCGCAATTACGAGATCTAACGCATCATGGAATGGCTACTTAGCCCGGAAATCTGGGTCGCATTTCTCACCCTGACCGCCCTGGAGATCGTCCTCGGCATCGACAACATCATCTTCATCTCGATCCTGGTCAGCCGCCTGCCCAAGGAGCAGCAGCCCAATGCGCGCTTCTTCGGCCTGACCCTGGCGATGGGCACGCGGATCGCGTTGCTGCTGTCTATCACCTGGGTGATGCGCCTGACCGACGACCTGTTCCAGCTCTTCGGCATGGGTGTATCCGGGCGTGACCTGATCCTGTTCTTCGGTGGCCTGTTCCTGCTGTTCAAGAGCACCATGGAGATCTACCACAGCCTGGAGGGCGCCGAGGAGGCGCAGCAGGCCGGCGGCAAGGCCTACGGCTTCATGGGCATCATCGTGCAGATCGCCATCATCGACATCGTCTTCTCCCTGGATTCGGTGATCACCGCCGTCGGCCTGGTCGACAATGTGCCGGTGATGGTCGCCGCCATCGTCATCTCGGTGATCGTGATGATGCTCTCGGCCGCCACCATCAGTGACTTCATCGACAAGCACCCGAGCCTGAAGATGCTCGCCCTGTCGTTCCTGATCATGGTCGGCACCCTGCTGGTGGCCGAGTCGTTCGGCGTGCATGTGCCCAAGGGCTACGTCTACTTCGCCATGGCCTTCTCGCTGGCGGTGGAGGCGATCAACATCCGCCTGCGCGGCGCCATGGCGCGCAAGCGCGGCCAGGAGCCGGTGCACTTGCGCAAGGGCTCGCCGGACTGATCCGCGAGGCTGGTCGTCGCCTGTAGCAAGGGGTAGGCTGAGAAGCCTGCCCCTTTTTTCTGGGCCGTCCTTCAACCATTCGTTTCGAGGTATTCGCCATGGCCCTGCAGACCTGGCTCGCGTTTTTCGTCGCCTGTTGGGTGATCAGCTTGTCGCCCGGGGCCGGGGCCATCGCCTCGATGTCGTCCGGCCTGCAGTACGGCTTCTGGCGCGGCTATTGGACCGCCCTGGGTCTGCAGCTCGGCCTGGCCCTGCAGATCGCCATCGTCGCCGCCGGGGTCGGGGCGATCCTCGCCACCTCGGCGCTGGCCTTCAGCCTGATCAAGTGGTTCGGCGTGCTGTACCTGGTCTATCTCGGTTACCGGCAGTGGCAGGCGCTGCCCGCCGACCTGGCCACGGCGCCCGAGCAGCGCCCCATCGGTCGGCCGCTGACCCTGGTGCTGCGCGGCTTTCTGGTCAATATCAGCAACCCCAAGGCGATCATCTTCATGCTCGCGGTACTGCCGCAGTTCATCGATCCGCAGGCGCCGCTGCTGGCGCAATACCTGCTGATGGGCGTGACCATGATCTGCGTCGACCTGCTGGTGATGGCCGGCTATACCGGCCTGGCCTCGCGGGTCCTGCGCCTGCTGCGCACGCCGCGTCAGCAGCGGCTGATGAACCGCAGCTTCGGCGCCCTGTTCGTCGGCGCCGCGGCGCTGCTGGCCACGGTGCGCCGCACCACGGCCTGAGGCGCGGCCCGCCTACCACTCGATCGGCTGACCGTCCCAGGCCCAGAAGCTGCCGGATTGTTCGGGGCCATGGCGCGCCACCTGCTCCAGCAGACGCTCGGCGGCGAAACTCGCCTGGAACAGCTGCGCAGCCGGCACATTGGCCTGAAAGGGCCGCGACAGCTCGGTGTCGGTGGTGCCCGGGTGCAGCGCCAGCACCGTGCTCTGCGGATTGAGGCGGCTCAGCTCGATGCTGGCGGTGTGCAGCAGCTGATTGAGCGCCGCCTTGCTCGCCCGGTAGCTGTACCAGCCGCCGAGGCGGTTGTCGCCGATCGAGCCGACCCGCGCCGAGAGTGTCGCCACGGTGCACGGGTGGCGCCCGCGCAGCAGCGGCAGCAGGTGCTTGAGCAGCAGGATCGGGGCGAAGGCGTTGACCCGGAAGGTCGCCTGCAACCCGGCCAGATCGAGCTGGGCCAGGCCCTTCTCGGCCTTCGCCGTGCCATCCTGCAGCACGCCGACCGTGCACAGCAGCAGGTGCAGTCGGGCAATACGTGGCTTGAGCCGAGGCGCCAGTTCGGCCAGCTGCGCCTCGTCCGTGGCATCGACGTCCAGCAAGTGCAGGCGCTGGCCATGCTGCCGGGCCAGCGCGGCGAGGCCCTCGGACTGGCTGGCCCGGCGGGCCAGGGCCCACACACCGGCTACGTCGGCGCGGGCCAGCAGCTGTTCGCAGAGGGCCAGGCCGATGCCGCGGCTGGCGCCGCATACCAGCACCTGCGCGGGCTCATCCAGGCGTTGCCAGTAGGGCATGGGGCTTACTCCTGTCGCTCGCCCGGCGGCCAGAGGTGGGCCGCCGGTTGCGTCGGCCAGTATGGACTCATCGGCGAAAGCCGGCATCATGGGCGCCTGGCGGGCGCACCCGTTCGCCATTTCAGTCAGAGGAGAGTGCCGGTCGATGCGTATCTGGATAGATGCCGATGCCTGCCCGCGGGCGGCGCGGGATCAGGTGGTGAAGTTCGCCTTGAAGCGCGGCTACGAGGTGGTGCTGGTGGCCGGGCAGCCGGTGGCGCGGCCCAGCTTCGCCTGCGTGCGCCTGATCGTGGTGCCGAGCGGCCCGGATGCGGCCGACGACTACCTGGTCGAGCATGCGGTGCCCGGCGAACTGGTGATCTGCAGTGACGTGCCGCTGGCCGACCGCCTGGTGAAGAAGGGCGTCGCCGCCCTCGATCCGCGTGGTCGCGAGTTCGACGAGCGCAATATGGGCGACAAGTTGGCCACCCGTAACCTCTTTACCGAGCTGCGCGAGCAGGGCCAGGTCGGCGGCGGCCAGGGCGCCTATTCGGACAAGGACCGCCAGGCCTTCGCCAACGCCCTGGACCGCATCCTCACCCGCTTGAGCCGCGCTTAGCCGCACAGATAGGTGCCGGTGCCCACCGCGACCAGGACGCCCTCGTCGTTGTGCAGTTCGCTGCGTACCACCGCCACCTTGTTGCCCGAGCGCAGCAGCACGGCGCTGGCGGTGAAACTGCGGCCGCGACCGGGGCGCAGGTAGTCGATGCGCAGGTCGATGGTGCCGAGCTTGGACAGCCGTGTCAGGCGCTCGGCGCCCGGCAGCTGATGGTGCCGCTCGAAGGCGCCGATCAGCGCCATGGCGCCGCCGGCGACGTCGAGCAGCGAGGCGATCACGCCGCCATGGAGGATGCCGTGGAGGAAGTTGCCGATCAGCTCGTCCTTCATCGGCAGGACCATCGTCACCCGCTCCGGCGACAGTTGCTCGAGCTGAATGCCGAGCACCTGGTTGAACGGGATGCGCTGCATGAAGCTGCTCACCGCCTCCTGCAGCTCTGCGGTGAATTCATAGGGTTGGGTCATGGCCAGCGTACCTGTGCAGTTTGCCCGACACGCTGCCGCACGGCGGTGGACTTGGCCAGTGGCGCGGCGGGAGTGCCGCGCGCATTGGCCGGATCGACCTGCGCGGTCGGCCGTCTCAGTCGTGGTGGGTCAGTTCGAGGATGCGGTCGACCAGCTTGTTGATCCCCGAGGCGGCCTCGCTGATCGACTGGGCGAGCATGTAGGCCGGGGTGCTGACCAGCTTGCGCGGGCCGTCTTCGATGATCTCGCTGACCTCGCATTCGCGGTGCACGGCGCCCATCTGGGTCAGGGTCGCGGCGGTGTCGTGGTCGTTGCCGATGGTGCATTCCACGCCATTGCCGAAGATCCGCGCCGCCAGCACCGGCGAGATGCAGATCAGGCCGACCGGCTTGCCGGCGCTGGCGAAGGACTTGGCGGCGTTCAGCACGTCCGGTTGCACCTTGAGGTTGGCGCCGCTCAGGGCGAAGTCCGAGAGGTTCTTCGCCGCGCCGAAGCCGCCGGGCATGATCAGCGCATCGAAGTCGTCGGCGTGCAGCTCGCGCACGTCCTTGATCTTACCGCGGGCGATACGCGCGGATTCCACCAGCACGTTGCGGGTCTCGTCCATCTCGTCGCCACTGTAGTGATCGACCACGTGCAGCTGCTCCACGTTCGGCGCGAAGCACTGCACCTGGGCGCCGCGCTGGTCGAGGCGCAGCAGGGTGATCACGCTCTCATGGATCTCGGCGCCGTCGTAGACGCCGCAGCCGGAAAGAATCACTGCCACTTTCTTGTTCATCGAATACTCCTGGTCATGGGGCTGGGCCAAGGTGGCTGCGCAGGAAGCTTCTGGCCCGCTGCTGGGCATCCTTGGCGAGTTGTGGTTGGTAGGTGGCCAGATCGCTGAGGTGGTCGAACACGTGATCGGCGTTTGCGTAGCGCTGCACCTGGATCGCCCCCGGTTGCAGCTGCCGCAGGGCCTCGAGGCACTGGCGGTGATCGGTGATGTGGTCCTCGCCGGCCAGCAGCATCAGCTGCGGCGGCTGCGCACTCATGTGCCGGCGCAGCTGGGCGGGAAAGCCGCAATAGGGGTAGTAGAGAATCGCCGCCCTGACCCGCTCGAGCCCCTGTCGTCCGGGGGCGGCGAAGCCATGGCCGGCCGCGCCGCCATAGGCCAGGGCATCGAGGATGCTCCAGCCGCCATGGGAGAAGCCGAGCAGGGCCAGGCGCCGGCCGTCGACCCGGGGCAGCTCGGCGGCCAGCTCGATGGCGGCATACACGTCCAGGGCGCGCTGGTTGCCCCACAGCTGCTTGCCGGCACACACCGGCCGCCAGTCGTCGATGCCGCGGGCCCCGTGGCTGTCGACGAACAGCGCGGCGTAGCCGGCCGGCAGGAGCCAGTCGTTGACGCTGTCGAGTAGCGCCTGGTGCTGTCCGCTGCAGCCGTGGAACACCAGTACGGTGGCGAAGGGGCCGCTGCCGGCCGGGGTGAACAGGCGCAGGTGCGGGGCCAGGCGGGCCTTGGCGCTGGCCAGGTCGTCGGCTTCCGGCAACAGCGCCGTGCGATAGGGGTAGAGGCCGAGCAGGGCGGCAATGCTCAGCAGGGCCAGGGCGATCAGGAGCCAGCGAAGGGGTCTGCGCATACTGTCTTCACGTGTCACTCGGGCGGTCGCCGGGCCTCGCCTGAGGCGCCGGCGGCGGGTTTGCCATCCCTAGCAATCCTAGTCGCAGACTGCGCCGCGCGATACGCGCCGGGGTGAATTCGCCCGCGCCCGGCCGGCAGGCAACCTAGCGTTCGGAATCGGCCCCTCGGCGCAGGCGCCGGCGCAGCCAGAGCACCACGGCGACCAGCAGCAGGGCGGCGAACACATACAGCTGATAGCGACGCAGATCGCCGAGCAGCGTTTCCAGGGCCGCGCCCAGGTGGTAGGCGGCCAGGCCCAGGCCGCCGGCCCACAGCGCTGCGCCTATGCCGTCGAGCAGCAGGTAGCGGCGCCAGGAGTAGCCAGACAGGCCGATGGCCAGCGGCATCACCGTGCGCATGCCGTAGAGGAAGCGAAAGCTCAGCACCCACAGGTCCGGGTAGCGGCGCAGGTGGCGCAATGCCTTGTCGCCCAGGGCGTGCCAGCGTGGCCGGCGATCGAGAATCTCGCGGCCGTGGCGCCGGCCCAGGTGGTACCACAGCTGATCGCTGGCATAGGTGCCGCAGAAGGCGCACAGCACCACCCATTCCAGGCTCAGGTAGCCGCGCAGGGCCAGGTAGGCTGCCAGCAGCAGCGACACCTCGCCTTCGAGGAAGGTGCCCAGGACCAGGGCCGGGTAACCGTATTGCTGCAGCAGGTCTTCGAGCATGGGAACAACCGCGGGAAGGGGCATTCAGCCTACTCCCTCGGAACCGGGCGGAAAACTCCGGGCGACTCGACGGATACACGCCGGCATGGCCACAATGCGGCTCCGGCCGCTGCGACCCGCCGTCGCAGACTCGATTCCGCTGTCATCTATTGGTCATAATGACCGCTTATAACTGTCACACTCGCCCGTTCGCGCGGGCTCTGGAGTCTGCCGTGAGCTTTACCCCCGCCAATCGCCTGTTCCCTGCCACTCGCCTGCGCCGCAATCGTCGCGACGATTTCTCCCGGCGCCTGGTGCGCGAGCATCGCCTGAGCGTCGACGACCTGATCCTGCCGGTGTTCGTCCTCGACGGCGAAGGCCGCCGCGAGGCGGTGGAGTCGATGCCCGGGGTCGAGCGCCTGTCCATCGACCTGCTGCTGCAGGAGGCGGAAAAGTGGGTGGCCCTGGGCATTCCGGCGCTGGCGCTGTTCCCGGTGACGCCACTGGAGATGAAGTCCCTGGATGGCGCCGAGGCCTGGAACCCGGACGGCATCGCCCAGCGCGCGATCCGCGCCCTGCGCGCACGCTTCCCGGAGCTGGGGTTGATCAGCGACGTGGCCCTGGACCCCTTCACCACCCACGGCCAGGACGGCATCCTCGACGACAGCGGCTACGTGCAGAACGACATCACCGTCGATGCCCTGGTCAAGCAGGCGCTGTCCCATGCCGAGGCCGGGGCCCAGGTGGTCGCGCCCTCGGACATGATGGACGGCCGCGTGCAGGCGATCCGCGAGGCGCTGGAGCTGGCCGATCACAGCAACGTGCGCATCATGGCCTATTCGGCCAAGTACGCCAGCGCCTACTACGGCCCGTTCCGCGATGCGGTCGGCTCGGCGGGCAACCTCGGCAAGAGCAACAAGTACAGCTACCAGATGGACCCGGCCAACAGCGACGAGGCGCTGCACGAGGTGGCCGCCGACCTGGCCGAAGGCGCCGACATGGTCATGGTCAAGCCGGGCATGCCCTACCTGGATATCGTCGCCCGGGTGAAAAGCGAATTTCGCGCGCCGACCTTTGTCTATCAGGTCAGTGGCGAGTACGCCATGCACATGGCGGCGATCCAGAACGGCTGGCTCTCCGAGGCGGTGATCCTCGAGTCGCTGACCGCCTTCAAGCGCGCCGGCGCCGATGGCATCCTCACCTATTTCGCCGTTCGCGCGGCAGAACTCTTGCAGCAGGGGCAGTAGTCCCCCAGGACCAGACGATGAATACCGAAGGACTCTCCCAGAGCGAAGTGCTCGAGCCGCAGGCGCCAACCGTCGAGTTGCCGGAAGTGCCGGAGCCGGCGCCGATCGAGGCGCCCACCCCGGCGCCGCCTTTGGTGGTGCCGAGCCTGGACGACAGCAGCCTGTACATCCATCGCGAGCTGTCGCAGCTGCAGTTCAACATCCGCGTGCTGGAGCAGGCGCTGGACGAGTCCTATCCACTGCTGGAGCGGCTGAAGTTCCTCCTGATCTTCTCCAGCAACCTCGACGAGTTCTTCGAGATTCGCGTCGCCGGGCTGAAGAAGCAGATCAACTTCGCCCGCGAGCAGGCCGGTGCCGACGGTCTGCAGCCGCACCAGGCGCTGGCGCGGATCAGCGAGCTGGTGCACGAGCAGGTCGGCCGCCAGTACGCGATCCTCAACGACGTGCTGTTTCCGGCGCTGGCCAAGCACAACATCAACTTCATCCGCCGCCGCCACTGGAACACCAAGGTCAAGGCCTGGGTGCGCCGCTACTTCCGCGACGAGATCGCGCCGATCATCACGCCGATCGGCCTCGATCCGACGCACCCGTTCCCCTTGCTGGTGAACAAGAGCCTGAACTTCATCGTCGAGCTGGAGGGCGTCGACGCCTTTGGCCGCGACTCGGGCCTGGCCATCATCCCGGCGCCGCGCCTGCTGCCACGGGTGATCCGGGTGCCGGAGGAGGTGGGTGGCGCGGGCGCCAACTACGTGTTCCTCTCCTCGATGATCCACGCCCATGCCGACGACCTGTTCCAGGGCATGAAGGTCAAGGGCTGCTACCAGTTCCGCCTGACCCGCAACGCCGACCTGTCGGTGGACACCGAGGACGTCGAGGACCTGGCCCGCGCCCTGCGCGGCGAGCTGTTCTCCCGGCGCTACGGCGACGCGGTGCGCCTGGAGGTGGTCGACAGCTGCCCGAAGAACCTGTCCGACTATCTGCTCAAGCAGTTCGGCCTGACCGAGGGCGAGCTGTACCAGGTCGGCGGCCCGGTCAACCTGACCCGGCTGTTCAGCATCACTGGCCTGGACAGTCATCCAGAGCTGCAGTACACCCCCTTCACCCCGGTGATTCCCAAGCTGCTGCAGAACAGCGAGAACATCTTCAGCGTGGTCAGCAAGCAGGACATCCTCCTGCTGCACCCCTTCGAGTCGTTCACCCCAGTGGTCGACCTGCTGCGCCAGGCGGCGAAGGACCCGCACGTGCTGGCGATCAAGCAGACGCTGTACCGCAGCGGGGCCAACTCGGAGATCGTCGATGCGCTGGTGGAGGCGGCGCGCAACGGCAAGGAGGTCACCGCGGTGATCGAGCTGCGCGCGCGCTTCGACGAGGAATCCAACCTGGCCCTGGCCAGCCGCCTGCAGGCCGCCGGCGCGGTGGTGATCTACGGTGTGGTCGGGTTCAAGACCCACGCCAAGATGATGCTGATCCTGCGTCGCGAGAACGGCGATATCGTTCGCTACGCCCACGTAGGCACCGGCAACTACCACGCCGGCAACGCCCGCCTGTACACCGACTACAGCCTGCTCACCGCCGACGTGGCCCTCGGCGAGGACGTGGCCAAGCTGTTCAGCCAGCTGATCGGCATGGGCAAGACCCTGCGCATGAAGAAGCTGCTGCACGCGCCCTTCACCCTGAAGAAGACCCTGCTCGACCTGATCGGTCGCGAGACGGCGCTGGCCAGCGAGGGCAAGCCGGCGCACATCATCGCCAAGTTCAACTCGCTGACCGACGCCAAGATCATTCGCGCGCTGTACAAGGCCAGCCAGGCCGGGGTGAAGATCGACCTGGTGGTGCGCGGCATGTGCTGCCTGCGCCCGGGCATTCCCGGGGTGTCGCACAACATCCAGGTGCGCTCGATCATCGGCCGCTTCCTCGAGCACACCCGGGTGTTCTACTTCCTCAACGAGGGCGAGGAGAAGATCTACCTATCCAGTGCCGACTGGATGGAGCGCAACCTGGACAAGCGGGTCGAGACCTGTTTCCCGGTGGAGGGCAAGAAACTGGTCACCCGGGTGAAGAAGGAGCTGGAAAGCTACCTGACCGACAACACCCAGGCCTGGGTGCTGCAGCCCGACGGTCGTTACCTGCGTTGCAGCCCGACCGGCAACCAGAACCCGCGCAGTGCCCAGGCGGGTCTGCTGGAGAAGCTGACGGCGCCGGTGGTCAGCGCACGCTGAGGTCGATGCCGACGCGCTTGAGCCACTCCGCTTCCTGGGTGAAGTCGGCCTGGGTCAGCGGGTTGGCGGCCAGCCAGTCGTCCGGGAAGTGGATCTCCAGGCTGCTCTCGGCCGCGCGCAGCTGCACTTTGGGCATTTCCTGGGTGCCGCGGATGTGATGGAAGAGGATGGCGAAGCGCAGCAGCACGCACAGGCGCACCAGCTTCACGCCCTCGGCGCCGAAGTCGGCGAGCTTGTCCTTGGGGATGTTGCGCCGGTGGCCGCGCACCAGCAGCGCCAGCATCTGCTGGTCGAGGCGTGAGAAGCCGGCCAGGTCGGAATGCTCGACCAGGTAGGCACCGTGCTTGTGGTACTGGTAGTGGGCGATGTCCAGGCCGATCTCGTGGACCCGCGCGGCCCACACCAGCAGTTCGCGGTGCCAGTCGTCGCTCAGGCCCCAGCTGTCCTTCACCTGCTCCAGTGCCTCCAGCGCCTTGCTTTCGACCCGCGCGGCCTGCTCCAGGTCGACGTGGTAACGCTCCATCAGGGCGCTGAGGGTGCGCCCGCGCACGTCCTCGTGATGGTGGCGGCCGAGCAGGTCATAGAGCACGCCTTCGCGCAGCGCCCCCTCGGAGTGGCTCATGCGCTGGATGTCGCAGGCATCGAAGATCGCCTCGAGAATTGCCAGGCCGGCGGGGAAGATGCCGCGTCTGTCCGGCTTGATGCCGTCCAGATCGAGCTTGTCCACTTCGCCGAGCTTGAAGATCTTGCGCTTGAGCCAGGCCAGGCCTTCCGGATTGACCTCGCCGCTGCCCAGGCCGGCGGCCTGGATGGCCAGGCCGATGGCCTTGATGGTGCCCGATGCACCCACCGCGTCTTCCCACTTGTGCCGGCGCAGGGCGTGCTCGATGCCCATCACCTCCAGGCGCGCCGCGGTGTAGGCCTGGGCGTAGCGCGCCGGGGTGATCTTGCCGTCGCGGAAGAAGCGCTGGGTATAGCTCACGCAGCCCATCTGCAGGCTCTCGCGCAGCAGGGGCTCGAAGCGCAGGCCGACGATGAACTCGGTGCTGCCGCCGCCGATGTCGGCGACCAGGCGCTTGCCCGGGGTGGCGGCGATGCTGTGGGACACGCCGAGGTAGATCAGGCGCGCCTCCTCGCGGCCGGAGATGACCTCCACCGGATGGCCGAGAATCTCCTCGGCGCGGCGGATGAACTCGCCACGGTTGCGCGCCTCGCGCAGGGCATTGGTGCCGACGATGCGCAGCGCGCCCTCCGGCAGGCTGGCAGTCAGCTGGGCGAAACGGCGCAGGCAGTCGAGGCCGCGGACCATGGCCTCTTCGCTGAGCAGGCGCTGTTCGTCGATGCCGGCGGCCAGCTGGACCTTGTCGCCGAGGCGTTCGAGCACGCGAATCTCGCCGTGATCGGCCTTGGCCAGAACCATGTGGAAGCTGTTGGAGCCCAGGTCGATAGCTGCAATCAAGGGAAAAGACTCGGCTGGAGTGTGCGGCATGGGGCATAGGTCTCGGTGCGGATCCATGCCATCCTGCCACGATAGCCCGGGTGAGCCAACGCATACCGACGCCGCAGGCGTCCCCGTGGCCCGCGCAATCGGCCGCCACCGGGCTCAGCCGGCGACGCCTGCGGGCAGGTGAATTTGTGCGGGTCCATAGTTAAGCTCAATGGCGTCTGCCTTCCTGTGCCAGGCAAGCCGGGCTATGATGTCGATCACTTTTTGCTTCCGAACACGGAGACTTTCCATGAGCGAATTCATCACCAACGTCAGCGATGCTAGCTTCGATGAAGAAGTTATCCAGGCTGAGGGTCCGGTATTGGTCGATTACTGGGCTGAGTGGTGCGGCCCATGCAAGATGATTGCCCCCGTCCTCGACGAGATCGCCCAGACCTACCAGGGCAAGCTGAAGGTGTGCAAGCTGAACATCGACGAGAACCAGGATACCCCGCCGAAGTACGGTGTGCGCGGCATCCCGACCCTGATGCTGTTCAAGAACGGCAACGTCGAAGCGACCAAGGTTGGTGCACTGTCCAAGTCGCAGCTGGCCGCCTTCCTCGACAGCAACATCTAAAGTCGCTGTGTGGCAAAAAGGCCCCGAATATGCGGGGCTTTTTTCCGTCTGAAGGCTAGACGCCTTCGTCAGGCCGGTGTTACATTCGGCCTCGCTGCATTTCCTATGCAGCCCTCTGCAAGCCGTCGCCGACGCATTCCTACTCGAATACTTTCGCTACACCAGTAGGCGATCCGTTCGCCTTCTCAGCGGCGCGGCCTCCCAAGCTAATAGCTTATTCTCCCTCCTTCATGATTACGTCATTCCTATGAATCTGACCGAACTCAAGCAAAAGCCGATCACCGAACTGCTGGAAATGGCCGAACAGATGGGCATCGAGAACATGGCCCGTTCGCGCAAGCAGGACGTGATTTTCTCGCTGCTGAAAAAACACTCGAAAAGCGGCGAGGAAATTTCCGGTGATGGCGTGCTGGAGATCCTCCAGGACGGTTTCGGCTTCCTCCGCTCCGCAGACGCCTCCTACCTGGCCGGCCCGGACGACATCTACGTCTCGCCCAGCCAGATTCGCCGCTTCAACCTGCGCACGGGCGACACCATCGTCGGCAAGATTCGTCCGCCGAAAGAAGGCGAGCGTTACTTCGCGCTGCTCAAGGTCGATACGATCAACTACGATCGCCCGGAAAACGCGAAGAACAAGATCCTGTTCGAAAACCTGACGCCGCTGTTCCCCAACAAGCGCCTGGTCATGGAAGCCGGCAACGGCTCCACCGAAGACATCACCGGTCGGGTGATCGACCTCTGCGCGCCGATCGGCAAGGGCCAGCGTGGCCTGATCGTGGCGCCGCCGAAGGCCGGCAAGACCATCATGCTGCAGAACATCGCGGCCAACATCACCCGCAACAACCCCGAGTGCCACCTGATCGTCCTGCTGATCGACGAGCGCCCGGAAGAAGTGACCGAGATGCAGCGCACCGTGCGCGGCGAAGTGGTCGCCTCGACCTTCGATGAGCCGCCGACCCGCCACGTGCAGGTCGCCGAGATGGTGATCGAGAAGGCCAAGCGCCTGGTCGAGCACAAGAAGGACGTGGTCATCCTGCTCGACTCCATCACCCGCCTGGCGCGCGCCTACAACACCGTGATCCCGAGCTCCGGCAAAGTGCTCACCGGTGGTGTCGACGCCCACGCCCTGGAGAAGCCCAAGCGCTTCTTCGGCGCCGCGCGCAACATCGAGGAAGGCGGCTCGCTGACCATCCTCGCCACCGCGCTGGTGGAGACCGGCTCGAAGATGGACGAGGTGATCTACGAGGAATTCAAGGGCACCGGCAACATGGAGCTGCCGCTGGACCGGCGTATCGCCGAGAAGCGCGTGTTCCCGGCGATCAACATCAACCGTTCCGGCACCCGCCGCGAAGAGTTGCTGACCGCCGAGGACGAGCTGCAGCGCATGTGGATCCTGCGCAAGCTGCTGCACCCGATGGACGAGATCGCCGCCATCGAGTTCCTCATCGACAAGCTGAAGGCGACCAAGACCAACGACGAGTTCTTCCTGTCGATGCGTCGCAAGTAAGTCGCTGGGCTGTCGCAAAGGCCGGGGAAACCCGGCTTTTGTGCATCTGCATCCCCGCTATCCTTCTGAATAACCCAGTTCGGCGCTAAACTTTGCGCCCCCTACTGGCCTGCCCGAGACGAGGCTCCTGCATGCAGTATCGCGACCTGCGCGACTTTATTCGCGGTCTGGAACAGCGCGGCGAACTCAAGCGAATCCATACCCCGGTTTCCCCGGTGCTGGAAATGACCGAGATCTGCGACCGCACCCTGCGCAAGGCCGGCCCGGCGCTGCTGTTCGAGAACCCCACGGGCTTCGCCATGCCGGTGCTCGGCAACCTGTTCGGCACGCCCAAGCGGGTGGCCCTGGGCATGGGCGCCGAAGAGGTCGCCGAGCTGCGCGAGATCGGCAAGCTGCTGGCCTTCCTCAAGGAGCCTGAGCCGCCGAAGGGCCTGAAGGACGCCTGGTCCAAGCTGCCGATCTTCAAGAAAGTCCTGGCCATGGCGCCCAAGGTACTCAAGGACGCGCCTTGCCAGGAGGTGGTCGAGGAGGGCGAGGATGTCGACCTGGGCAAGCTGCCGGTGCAGACCTGCTGGCCCGGCGATGTCGGGCCGCTGATCACCTGGGGTCTGACCGTCACCAAGGGGCCGAACAAGGAACGGCAGAACCTCGGCATCTACCGCCAGCAGGTGATCGGCCGCAACAAGCTGATCATGCGCTGGCTCAGCCATCGCGGTGGCGCCCTGGATTTCCGTGACTGGTGCGAGAAGTACCCGGGCCGCCCCTACCCGGTGGCGGTGGCCCTGGGCGCCGATCCGGCGACCATCCTCGGCGCCGTCACCCCGGTGCCCGACAGCCTCTCCGAATACGCCTTCGCCGGCCTGTTGCGCGGCAACAAGACTGAGCTGGTCAAGTGCCGCGGCAACGACCTGCAGGTGCCGGCCAGCGCCGAGATCGTCCTCGAGGGGGTGATCCATCCGGGCGAGATGGCCGACGAGGGACCCTATGGCGACCACACCGGCTACTACAACGAAGTGGATCGTTTCCCGGTGTTCACCGTCGAGCGCATCACCCGCCGCCAGCAGCCGATCTACCACAGCACCTACACCGGGCGGCCACCGGACGAGCCGGCGATCCTCGGCGTGGCGCTGAACGAAGTCTTCGTGCCGATCCTGCAGAAGCAGTTCCCCGAGATCACCGACTTCTACCTGCCACCCGAAGGCTGTTCCTACCGCATGGCGGTGGTGACCATGAAGAAGCAGTACCCGGGCCATGCCAAGCGCGTAATGCTCGGGGTCTGGTCGTTTTTGCGACAGTTCATGTACACCAAGTTCGTTATCGTCACCGATGACGACGTCAACGCGCGGGACTGGAACGACGTGATCTGGGCCATCACCACGCGCATGGACCCCAAGCGCGACACGGTGCTGATCGACAACACGCCGATCGACTACCTCGACTTCGCCTCGCCGGTCTCGGGGCTAGGCTCAAAGATGGGCCTGGATGCCACCCACAAGTGGCCGGGCGAGACCACTCGCGAATGGGGTCGCGCCATCGTCCAGGACGAGGCGGTGAAGCGACGGGTCGATGAACTGTGGAACGAGTTGGGAATTGATTGATGCGTGTCACTCTGCAACCTTCAGGTGCGGTGCTCGAGACTCAGCCGGGTGAGCGCATCCTCGATGCCGCCCGGCGCCTGGGCTACGACTGCCCGCAAAGCTGCCGCAACGGCAATTGCCATATCTGCGCGGCGCTGCTGGTCGAGGGGCGCGTGCAGCAGGCCGGCGCCGAGCTGGACCATGGCGAGCTGCTCACCTGCCTGGCCGAGCCGCTGGGCGACTGCGTGCTGCACTGGGACGGGGTGATGGCGCCCGGCGAGCTGGCGGTGCGCGAGCTGAGCTGCCAGGTGATCGACTGCCAGGCGGTGGGCGGCGACGTCCATCGCCTGAGCCTGCGCGCGCCGGCCGGCAAGATCCCGCGCTACCACGCCGGCCAGTACCTGCTGCTGCAGCGTGAAGATGGCGAGTACGCGGCCTTCTCCCTGGCGTCGGCGCCACACTGCGGCCGTGAGCTGGAGCTGCATATCCTGGCCCGCGACGAGGCGACCCGCGGCTTGCTGGCCTTCCTCCGTGGCCAGGGCTTCGCCCGGGTGCAGCTGCCGTTCGGCGATACCCACCTGGCCGAGCTGCCGGAGGGCCCGCTGGTGCTGATCGCCGCCGGCACCGGCATGGCGCAGATGCACAGTCTGATCGAGCACTGCCGCGCGGCGGGCTTCAGGCACCCGGTGCACCTGTACTGGGGCGCCCGGCGTCCAGAGGACTTCTATCAGCTGCCCTGCTGGAGCGACTGGCAGCAGCTGGACAACCTGTTCCTGCACCAGGTGGTCAGCGACCAGTGCGGCTGGTCGGGCCGTTGCGGCCTGCTGCACGAGGCGGTGCGCGAGGACTTCGCCGACCTCAAACCACTGCACGTTTATGCCAGCGGGTCGCCGGCGATGGTCTATGCGACCCTGGATGCATTGGTCGAGGCCGGCATGGACGCGCACCAGATGCGCGCCGATGTGTTCGCCTATGCGCCCAGGGGCTGAGCGCCGCTCATGAAAAAGGCCGCCTGATGGCGGCCTTTTTCGTTGGCCCGGCCTACCTGACCCGGACCACCAGTTTGCCGACGGCCTGACGCCGGCCGAGGCAGTCGATCGCTGCGCCGGCCTGCTCCAGTGGGAAGGTCTGCGAGACCAGCGGCTTGAGCTTGCCCTCGGCATGCCAGGCGAACAGCTGCTGGAAGTTGGCGGCGTTGTCCTGGGGCTGGCGCTGGGCGAAAGCGCCCCAGAATACGCCGACCACCGCGGCGCCCTTGAGCAGGGCCAGGTTGACCGGCAGCTCGGGGATGCGTCCGCTGGCGAAGCCGACCACTAGCAGGCGTCCGTTCCAGGCGATGCTGCGGATGGCCGCGTCGAACTGGTCGCCGCCCACCGGGTCGTAGATCACGTCGGCGCCCTGGCCGCCGGTCAGGCGCTTGACCTCGTCCTTCAGGCTCTGCTCGCTGTAGTTGATCAGCTCGTCGGCGCCCGCGGCCCTGGACACTTCCAGTTTCTCCGCGCTGCTGGCCGCAGCAATCACCCTGGCGCCCATGGCCTTGCCGATCTCCACCGCGGCCAGGCCGACGCCGCCGGAGGCGCCAAGCACCAGCAGGGTCTCGCCGGGCTGCAGGTTGGCCCGCTGCTTGAGCGCGTGCATCGAGGTGCCGTAGGTCATGCCGAAGGCGGCGGCGCTGAGGAAGTCCATGCTCGACGGGAGCGGCATGACGTTGTAGCCGGGCACGGCCACCTGCTCGGCGAAACTGCCCCAGCCGGTCAGGGCCATCACCCGGTCTCCGACCTTGAGGTGGCCGACCTTCTCGCCGACCGCGCGAACCACGCCTGCGGCTTCGCCACCCGGGGAGAAGGGGAAGGGCGGCTTGAACTGGTACTTGCCCTCGATGATCAGGGTGTCGGGGAAGTTGACCCCGGCGGCATGTACCTCGAGGAGGACTTCGTTCTTCTTCGGCTCGGGGCTGGCGACTTCTTCCAGGGCCAGGGTTTCGGCGGGGCCGAAGGCTTTGCACAGCACGGCTTTCATCGGGCGTTGTCCTCTGTGGTGATGCCCCGCAGTGTAGGAAGCCGGCGGCGGCGGTCAACGAGCATGGTCGACCCTGATTGCGCGGCATAAGCGCCGGGCTTGGGTGCCGGCCCGGCAATGGCTATGCTAGGCCGCAATCTAGTGGAGATCTCGCTCGTGAAAGTCCTTATCGCTGCACTGCTCGCCCTGTCGCTGCCGATGTCGGCCCTGGCCGAAGAGGAGGAAAGCGCCGCCAAGCCGCAGGTGATCTACCACAACCTGTTCCCGGCACTGGTCGGCAACTTCGGCGGCGGGCCGAAGCTGAAGTTCTACAAGGCCGATGTCGCGCTGCGCGTCAGTGGTCCCGAGGCCCAGGCCAAGCTGAAGCACCACGAACCGCTGATCCGCAACCAGTTGGTGATGCTGTTCGCCCAGCAGACCGAGGAGGGCCTGAGCGCGGCGGATGCCAAAGAGGTGCTGCGCCAGGAGGCGTTGAAGCAGGTGCAGCAGGTGCTGACCCAGGAAGAGGGCCAGCCGGTGGTCGAGGACCTGCTGTTCAACAACCTGATCCTGCAGCGCTGACGAGGGCCTGTGCCTAGCGCAGGGCCAGGATCGCCGCCCACTGCTCGGTGCTGACCGGCATTACCGACAGGCGGCTGCCGCGCTGCACCAGGGGCAGCTCGAGCAGGGCGCTCTGCTGCTTCAGCTCGGCCAGCGGGATGACGCGGGCGAAGGCCTCGACGAAGCTCACGTCGACCGCGCTCCAGGGGGTCTTCGTAGCGCTGGCCTTGGCGTCGAAGTAGTGGCTCTGCGGGTCGAGCGCGCTCGGGTCGGCATAGGCCGGGCGGCTGATCCGCGCGATGCCGGCGATGCCGGGCTCGGGGCAGCTGGAGTGATAGAAGAAGAATGCGTCGCCGGCCTGCATGGCGCGCAGGAAGTTGCGTGCCTGGTAGTTGCGTACGCCGTCCCAGCGGGTTTCACCGAGACGCTGCAGGTCGTGGATGGATAATTCATCCGGTTCTGACTTCATCAGCCAATAAGGCATGAACTTTGCTCCATTTGGTCGGTCCGTTTATCGGGCTGATGGTCGTACGAGCCACCGACAACCGTTTGGCGCCTGATATTGCGACGCCGCCGCGGTTGGTCGACAATGCCCGGCCTCGTGCCAGGCACCTCGCGCGACCGATAAAAATAACGCCGCCGGTCCACCGTGCGCAGTGTGCCTTGAAGGAGGAGGCATTCGATGAAACGCAAGCCAGATCTATTGTGGGTATTGGTCATCCTGTTCAGCCTGGGCATGGTTACCACGGGTTACACCCAGAGCCTTTGGGATCGCCAGAACCAGCCGCCGGTCGAGGCCGCTGAGCAGCCCTGAGGCCCTCGCCCGGGGCCGCATCGGGAAGCAGGCTGGCGCCTGCCGTCAGTACCAACCCTTATCCGTTACCGTCGCCTCGAGCGGCACATCCCAGCTGGCCAGCGCCAGTCGATCCACTTGCTGACACTCATGGGCCAGGCCCAAGAGGGTCGGCTTGTGCCAATTTTTGCGCATGCTGCGGTAGGCCAGGCTGCGATCATAGAAGCCGCCGCCCATGCCGAGGCGACCGCCATGGCGGTCGAAACCGACCAGCGGCATTAGAATCAGGTCCAGCGCCCAGACCTTGCGCTGCCGCGCCGGGTCGCGTCTCGGTTCGAGAATGCGGAAGCGGTTGGGCGTCAGGCTGTCGCGCTGGCGCACCCGCTGGAACACCATTTTGGTGCTCGGCCAGGGGTTGAGCACCGGCAAATACGTGGCCTTGCCCCGCCGTTGGGCGGCGCGCAGCAGGGGCCTGGGGTCGATCTCGCCGTCGTTGGGCAGGTACAGGGCAATGTGTCGGGCGCGGCGGAACAGCGGGTGCTGCGCCAGCTGGCGATACAGGTCCTGGGCGGCGCGGCGCTGGGCCTGGGGGCTGAGGCGGCGGCGGGCCTGGCGTAGCAGGCGGCGCAGTTGCGCGCGGGACAGGTCGTTGGTGTCGTGCATGATTCAGGCGGGTAGTCCATCGCCGCGAACGGGCGCTGGGTGAAGAAGGGTGACTCCCCGACGTGCCGCTGTCGGTTTAGCCCTTGAACCCGAGAGTTCAAGGTGGAGGTTGCAGGAGGCGTTAAGGCTTTCCGTCAGGCGGACATGCACACCTGCCTCAACATGCAACCCCCGGGTTTGTGCGTATCGGCTCAGGGACATCACCAACTGGCGCACACCCCAGGGAGTGGCGGCCAGTATACCCGAATCGAGGCTGGCGTCAGCCATTGTGACCATCGCCGTCGCTGCCCAGGGCGGTATCGACCCGCTCGAGCAGGCTGCGCACGTGGTCGCGGGTGCTGCTGGTGTGCTGTTCCAGGTGCTGCTGCTTGTGCAGCAACTCGTGGGAGATGTTCAGGGCGGCCATCACCGCCACGCGGTCGGCGCCGATGACTTTGCCGCTCGAGCGGATCTCGCGCATCTTGCCGTCCAGGTAGCGGGCGGCGCTTTCCAGGTTGGCGCGCTCATCCGGCGGGCAGGCGATGCAGTATTCTTTGTCCAGGATATGGACGGTGACGGTATTCGACTGGGTCATGAGTCCTGCTCCAGGGCTTTTAGGCGCGAAATCATCGATTCGACCTTGTGCCGGGCCATTTCGTTCTTTTCGATCAGATGGGCGCGTTCCTCGCGCCAGGCCTTTTCATTCGCCAGGAGAAGTCGGTTGTGGGCCTTAAGCTGCTCGACGCGCTGGATCAGCAGGTCCAGCTTGGTCGTAAGGGCGTGCAGATCGGCGTCTTCCATGGGTTCTCGCTAAGGCAAGGATTGACCGGACTATATAGGAGCGGGCGGCCTCGGGGTCAAACCCTCGGATGGTCTTGCCGCGCCTGCCGGTGCTAGGATACGAGGCCTTCATTCTAGTGATTGCGCCGTCTGGCGCCTAGTTATCTATGCCGACTTCCAGTTCCGCCTATGCCGCCTTCGCCGCGTTGCTCGCCAGCAGCGCCAATCCCGTTTCTCCCGCCGAACTGCACGGCCTGCTGCTGGGGCGCAGTTGCGCCGGTGCCGGCTTCGAGATCGCACCCTGGCTGGCCGATGCCGCCGAGCTGCTCGGTGGCGCCCCCGAGGACAATGTGCGCCAGGCGCTGATCGGCCTGCAGGAAATGGTCAAGGGCGAATTGACCGGCGAAGAGGTCACCGTGGTCCTGCTGCTGCCTTCCGACGAGGCGCCGCTGCAGGAGCGGGCCAAGGCGCTGGGCCTGTGGTGCCAGGGCTTTCTCGGCGGCTTCGGCCTGACCGCCGGCGACCGCGCGCTGAGCGCCGAAGCCATGGAGGTGCTGCAGGACCTGTCGGCCATCGCCCAGGTGCAGAACGCCCTGGAAGAGTCGGAAGACGGCGAGAACGACTATATGGAAGTGATGGAATACCTGCGCGTCGCGCCGCTGCTGTTGTTCAGCGAATGCGCCAAGCCGGTGGCGGCCGCCAAACCGTCGCTGCACTGATTCTTCATGCCCCCCACACCGGACCCTGCCTGCCCATGACCAGCATCCCCAAGTCGGAATACGCCCGTCGGCGCAAGGCGCTGATGGAGCAGATGGAGCCCAACAGCATCGCCATCCTGCCGGCCGCGCCGGTGTACATCCGCAACCGCGATGTCGAGCACGTGTACCGCCAGGACAGCGACTTCCAGTACCTCTCCGGCTTTCCCGAGCCCGAAGCGGTGATCGCCCTGATTCCGGGGCGCGAACACGGCGAATACGTGTTGTTCTGCCGTGAGCGCGATCCCGAACGCGAGCTGTGGGACGGCCTGCGCGCCGGCCAGGACGGTGCGATCAGCCAGTACGGCGCCGACGATGCCTTTCCCATCGGTGACATCGACGACATCCTCCCCGGCCTGATCGAAGGCCGCGAGCGGGTCTACTACGCCATGGGCACCAACCAGGAATTCGACCGCCACCTGATGGAGTGGATCAACGTGATCCGCTCCAAGGCGCGCCAGGGCGCCCAGCCGCCGAACGAGTTCGTCGCCCTCGACCACCTGCTGCACGACATGCGCCTGTACAAGAGCGCCGCCGAGGTCAAGGTGATGCGCGAGGCCGCGCAGATTTCCGCCCGCGCCCATATCCGCGCCATGCAGGCCAGCCGTCCCGGCCTGCACGAGTTCCACCTGGAAGCCGAGCTGGACTACGAGTTTCGCAAGGGCGGGGCGAAGATGCCGGCCTACGGCTCGATCGTCGCCGCCGGCCGGAACGCCTGCATCCTGCATTACCGCGAGAACGACGCGCCGCTCAAGGACGGTGACCTGGTGCTGATCGACGCCGGCTGCGAGATCGACTGCTATGCCAGCGACATCACCCGCTGCTTCCCGGTCAACGGCCGCTTCTCGCCGGAGCAGAAAGCCATCTACGAGCTGGTGCTGGCGGCCAACGAGGAGGCGTTCAAGCACATCGCCCCGGGCAAGCACTGGAACGAGGCCCATGAAGCGACGGTGCGGGTGATCACCGCCGGCCTGGTCGAGCTCGGCCTGCTGCAGGGCGAAGTCGACGAGCTGATCGCCAGCGAGGCCTACAAGCCGTTTTACATGCACCGCGCCGGCCATTGGTTGGGCATGGACGTGCACGATGTCGGCGACTACAAGGTCGGCGGTGTCTGGCGCGAGCTGGAGGCCGGCATGGCCATGACCGTCGAGCCGGGCATCTATATCGCCGTCGATAACCAGAACGTGGCGAAGAAATGGCGCGGCATCGGCGTGCGCATCGAGGACGACGTGGTGGTGACCAAGGAGGGTTGCGAGGTGCTCACCACCGGCGTGCCGAAGACAGTCGCGGAGATCGAGGCGCTGATGGCCGCGGCAAAGCGCGAGGTCGCCTGAGGCCATGCAGCGCGCCCATCTCGCGATCATTGGCGGCGGCCTGGTCGGCGCCAGCCTGGCCCTGGCCCTGCAGGGCGCGGCCAAGGCGCGCGGCTGGCAGATCTGCCTGATCGAGGCCTTTACCCCTGGCGACGGTTACCAGCCCAGCTATGACGCGCGCTCCACCGCGCTGTCCTACGGCTCGCAACAGATCTATCAGCGCCTGGGCATCTGGCAGCAGGTGACCAAGCGCGCCGAGCCTATCCGGCAGATCCACGTCTCCGACCGCGGCCGCTTCGCCGCGGCGCGCCTCAGTGCGATGGAGGAGGGCGTGCCGGCGCTCGGCTACGTGGTGGAGAACGCCTGGCTCGGCCAGTGCCTGTGGCAGGCCCTGGATCCGGAGGTGGTCAGCTGGCGCAGCCCGGCCCAGGTCACGCGTCTCGACGCGCTGCCGGCAGGCTATCGCCTGACCCTGGACGACGACTCCAGCCTGGAGTGCGAGCTGGCGGTGCTCGCCGAAGGCGGCCGCTCCGGTCTGCGCGAACAACTCGGCATCGGCGTCAGCCACCGCCCCTACGGGCAGAGTGCGCTGATCGCCAACCTCAGCCCGCAGGAAGCCCATCGCGGCCAGGCCTTCGAGCGTTTCACCGAAGACGGGCCGATGGCCCTGCTGCCGCTGCCGGACAACCGCTGTGCACTGATCTGGACCCGGGCCGAGGCCGATGCCGAGCGCTTGCTGCGCCTGGATGAGGCGGCCTTTCGCGCTGAGCTGCAACAGGCCTTCGGTTACCGCCTCGGCGCCATTGGCCAGGTCGGCGCCCGCCATCTCTATCCGCTGGCGTTGATCGAGGCCCAGGAACAGGTGCGCCCGCACCTGGTGGTGCTGGGCAATGCCGCGCACAGCCTGCACCCGATCGCCGGCCAGGGTTACAACCTGTCGTTGCGCGACACCCAGGCGCTGGCCGAGGCGCTGCTGGCCAGTCGCGCGCCACTCGGCGATTTCGCCGTGCTGCAGGGTTACCTGCAGCGCCAGCAGAGCGATCAGCAGCTGACCCTGGGCTTCTCCGACCGGGTCACGCGCCTGTTCAGCAATGGTGAGCCGCTGCTTGCCGCCGGGCGCAACCTCGGCCTGCTTGGCCTGGACCTGTTGCCGCCGGCCAAGCGCTGGTTCGCCCGCCAGGCCATGGGCCTGGGCACTCGCGCCCAGCCTTGAGCCGGCGCATGGACAAGGGCTGCGCAAGGGCCAGGTCGCCTAGAGCGCGCCGTTCTACCCCTGGTACCCGTGCGGTGGTCAGGCGCTGGTATGGGTACCCAAGACTCTCTACTTGCGACTCGAGCCCCACGCGGCGAGCCGCCTAAGGAATGGACATGGATGCGGATCTGATCATCGTCGGCGCCGGTATGGTCGGCAGCGCCCTGGCGCTGGCGCTGCAGGATGCGGGCCTGGAAATTCTGCTGGTCGATGGCGGGCCGCTGAGTGTCGCGCCGTTCGACCGCAACGGCGCCTTCGAGCCGCGCGTCAGCGCACTCTCGGCGGCCAGTCAGCGGGTGCTCGAGCGCCTCGGCGTATGGCCGGGCATCGCCGCACGGCGCGCCAGTGCCTACGGCGAGATGCAGGTGTGGGACGGCGCCGGCACCGGGCATATCCATTTCAGCGCGGCCAGCGTGCACGCGCAGACCCTCGGCCATATCGTCGAGAACCGGGTGGTGCAGGAGGCCCTGCTCGAGCGCCTGCACGACAGCCGGGTGGGCCTGCTGGCCGGTGCGCGCCTGGAACGCCTGCGCCGCTCCGGCGACGGCTGGCTGCTGAACCTGGAGGATGGTCGTGAGTTGCGCGCGCCGCTGCTGGTGGCCGCCGACGGCGCCAACTCGGCGGTGCGCCGCCTGGCCGGCTGCGCCACCCGCGAATGGGACTACCTGCACCATGCCATCGTCACCAGCGTGCGCTGCAGCGAGCCGCACCGGGCCACGGCCTGGCAGCGCTTCACCGATGACGGCCCGCTGGCCTTCCTGCCCCTCGATTCGGGCGACGGGCAGCACTGGTGCTCGATCGTCTGGTCCTGCGTGCCGGACGAGGCCGAGCGCCTGATGAACCTGCCGGACGAGGCCTTCTGCGAGGCGCTGGGCAAGGCCTTCGAGCATCGTCTGGGGCGGGTGCTGCAGGCCGATCGGCGCCTGCGCATCCCGCTGCGCCAGCGGCATGCCAAGCGTTACGTCGAGGACGGCCTGGCGCTGATCGGCGATGCCGCCCACAGCATTCATCCGCTGGCCGGGCAGGGGGTCAACCTGGGCTTTCTCGATGCCGCGGTGCTTGCCGAGGTGTTGCTGCACGCCCTGGGGCGTGGCGAGCGCCTGGCCGAGGAGCGGGTGCTGAGCCGCTACGAACGCCGGCGCATGCCCCACAACCTGGCGATGATGGCGGCGATGGAGGGTTTCGAGCGGCTGTTCCAGGCCGATCCGCTACCGCTGCGCTGGCTGCGCAATGCCGGGCTCAACTGGGTCGACGGCCAGCCCGAGGCCAAGGCCTTGTTCGTGCGTCAGGCCCTCGGCCTGTCCGGCGACCTGCCGGAGCTGGCGCGCCCCTGATCCGCGGCAGGGTCGCCGCTGGCCTAGTCTGACGCCTCCAGTGGCCGATCGCCTCGGTTCGCGATCTTGTCGTTGCTGGGATGGCGCCGTCGGAAATGCCTGGTTGAGAAACTAAATAGGATTCACTACTATTTGCCGACTGAGTTCACCTTCGACCAAGAGGCAGATCCATGCAAGTAAGCAAGCGTTTGTTCGCCGCCTTCACCCTCACCGCGCTGGCCGGCGCCGTGCAGGCCGCTGACGAAGTGGTGGTCTACTCCGCGCGTATCGACGAGCTGATCAAGCCGGTGTTCGACGCCTACACCGCCAAGACCGGTGTGCCGGTGAAATTCATCACCGACAAGGAGGCGCCGCTGCTGGCGCGCCTGAAGGCCGAGGGCGAGAACACCCCGGCCGACATGCTGATCACCGTGGATGCCGGCAACCTCTGGCAGGCCGAGCAGGAAGGCGTGCTCAAGCCGATCGAGTCGGCCGTCATCGAGCAGAACATCCCGTCGCAGTACCGCTCCAGCACCAATAGCTGGACCGGCCTGTCGCTGCGCGCGCGCACCATCGTCTACTCCACCGAGCGGGTCGAGCCGAGCGAACTGACCACCTACGAGGCCCTGGCCGACGAAAACTGGGAAGGCCGCCTGTGCCTGCGCACCAGCAAGAAGGTCTACAACCAGTCGCTGACCGCCACCCTGATCGAGAACCATGGCGCGGCCAAGACCGAGGAGATCGTCAAGGGCTGGGTCAACAACCTGGCCACCGACGTGTTCTCGGATGACACCGCGCTGATCAAGGCCATCGATGCCGGCCAGTGCGACGTGGGCATCGTCAACAGCTACTACTTCGTGCGCCTGCTCAAGCAGAAGCCGGACCTCAAGGCCAAGCTGTTCTGGCCGAACCAGGACGGCCGCGGCGTGCACGTCAACCTGTCCGGCGCCGGCGTGACCAAGCACGCACCGCATGCCGAGGCGGCGCAGAAGCTGCTGGAGTTCATGACCACCGCCGAACCCCAGGCGATCTTCGCCAACCTGAATCAGGAGTTCCCGGCCAACCCGCAGATCGATCCGTCGCCGGATGTCGCCGCCTGGGGCCGCTTCAAGGCCGACAGCGTGCCGGTCGAGGTGGCGGGCAAGCGCCAGGCCGAGGCCACCATGCTGATGGATCGCGCCGGCTGGAACTGATGACGGCCGGGTAGGGTGGATGGCGCTTTTGGCATCCACCCTGCAGCCAACCGGCTTTATACTCCCGACGCCCCGGCCTGACCGGGGCGTTGTGCTTTCTCAGTTCCGAGGATTCTGCGTGGCCCACCCTGCCCAGCGTCGCTGGTACCCCATCGCCTTTGCCGTCGCCCTTCTGGTGCTGCTGCCACTGAGCGTGCTGTTGTTCAGCTGGCACGAGGTGGACCGGCAGATCTGGGCCCACCTGTGGCAGACCCAGCTGCTGCGGCTGATCGGCAATACCCTGGTGCTGGTGCTCGGGGTGGGTGTCGGGGTGACCCTGCTCGGGGTCAGCCTGGCCTGGCTCACCAGCCTCTGCGAATTCCCCGGGCGGCGCTGGCTGGACTGGGCGCTGATGCTGCCGTTCGCCATTCCCGCCTATGTGCTGGCGTTCGTCTTCGTCGGCCTGCTGGACTTCGCCGGGCCGCTGCAGACGCTGCTGCGCGAGCTGTTCGGCAGCGGCCTGCGGCTGCCGCCAGTGCGCTCCACCGGCGGGGTGATCATCGTCCTGGTGCTGGTGTTCTACCCCTACGTCTACCTGCTGGCGCGCAATGCCTTCCTGGCCCAGGGCAAGGGCCTCATGGAGGCGGCGCGGGTGCTGGGCCTGAGTCCCTGGCAGGCGTTCTGGCGGGTGGCCCTGCCGGTGGCGCGACCGGCCATTGGCGCCGGCCTGGCCCTGGCGGTGATGGAGACCCTGGCCGACTTCGGCGCGGTCTCGGTGTTCAACTTCGACACCTTCACCACGGCCATCTACAAGACCTGGTACAGCTTCTACAGCCTGACCAGCGCCACCCAGCTGGCCAGCCTGCTGCTGTTCGCGGTGATGCTCGCGCTGTATGGCGAGCGCCGCGCCCGCGGCGCGGTGCGACCGAGCAACGAACGCCCGCGCGGCAAGGTGCTGTATCAGCTCACGGGCGGCCGGGCGCTGGCGGCCAGTGCCTGGTGCGGCTTGGTGTTCGCCTGCGCCTTCGTCATCCCGGTGCTGCAGCTGCTGGTGTGGTTCTGGCAGCGTGGGCGCTTCGATCTGGATGAGCGCTACAGCGCGTTGATCCTGCACACCCTCTATCTGGGCGGCCTGGCCGCGTTGATCACCGTCGGCGTGGCCCTGCTGCTGGCCTTCTCCCGGCGTCTGGCGCCGACCCGGCTGATGCGCTCGGCGGTCGGCCTGGCCAATCTCGGCTATGCCTTGCCCGGCTCGGTGCTGGCCGTGGCGATCATGCTGGCGTTCAGCTATCTGGATCGCCATCTGGTGATACCGCTGTCCGGCTGGCTGGGCGGAGCCGGTCAACCGATGTTGCTGGGCAGCCTGTCGGCGCTGCTGCTGGCCTACCTGATCCGCTTCCTGGCGGTGGCCTATGGGCCGTTGGAGAACAGCCTGGCGCGAATCCGCCCGTCGCTGCCGGAGGCCTCGCGCAGCCTCGGCGTCGGCGGTGTCGGCCTGTTCCTGCGGGTCTACCTGCCGCTGCTGGTGCCCGGCGCCCTGTCCGCGGCGCTGCTGGTGTTCGTCGACGTGCTCAAGGAGATGCCGGCCACCCTGCTGATGCGCCCCTTCGGCTGGGACACCCTGTCGGTGCGGGTCTTCGAGATGACCAGCGAGGGCGAATGGGCGCGCGCCGCGCTGCCGGCCCTGACCCTGGTGCTGGTCGGCCTGCTGCCGGTGATCCTGCTGATTCGCCGTTCCGCCCGGCGCATCGGCTAGGCGCAGCGGGCGGCGTCCCCGCCGCCCCTTTCCGGGCGGGTCATGAGCGGCTCCGACCGGTGAGCCGTCGGTCGAGATGACCCGCCCCGACCTTGCGGCTACAATGCGCGCCATTCGCTGCGACCGGTCATTGCCATCGGGAGGGCGGAATCCCCGCAAACGCCCGATTCACGGGCGTTGCGCGGATTTCAGCGCCTGCTCGCAGCCCTGCCAAGCCCGGAAGGAGATACCTATGGGACAGCGCACAGCTCTTTACGACCTGCACCTCGCCTTGGGGGCCAAGATGGTCGACTTCGGCGGCTGGGACATGCCGCTGCACTACGGTTCGCAAGTCGAGGAACATCATCAGGTGCGTCGCGACTGCGGGGTCTTCGACGTGTCGCACATGACCGTGGTGGATGTGTCTGGCGAGCAGGCCAAGGTCTATCTGCAGCACCTGCTGGCCAACGACGTCGAGCGTCTGCAGGTACCGGGCAAGGCCCTCTACAGCGCCATGCTCAACGAGCAGGGCGGGGTGGTCGACGACCTGATCGTCTACCTCACCGGTGTCTCGGCGC
The DNA here is from genome assembly GCF_013388395.1 of Pseudomonas sp. LPB0260. Lineage (NCBI taxonomy): Bacteria > Pseudomonadati > Pseudomonadota > Gammaproteobacteria > Pseudomonadales > Pseudomonadaceae > Pseudomonas > Pseudomonas sp. LPB0260. The sequence continues at coordinate 4,836,563 of NZ_CP058247.1, forward strand.
AGCAGCCCAGCTACCGCCTGGTGGTCAACGCGGCCACCCGCGACAAGGACCTGGCCTGGATGCGTCTGCAGAGCGCCGGCTTCGCCGTCGCACTGGACGAGCGCGCGGAGCTGGCCCTGCTGGCGATCCAGGGCCCGCAGGCGCGGGCCAGGACCTCCGAGCTGGTGACCCAGGCGCGCGCCGCGCTGATCCACGAGCTGAAACCCTTCCAGGGCCTGGCCGAAGGTGACTGGTTTATCGCCCGCACCGGTTATACCGGCGAGGACGGCCTGGAAATCATGCTGCCGGCCGAGCAGGCGGTGGCCTTCTTCAACGACCTGGTGGGTGCCGGCATCTCGCCGATCGGCCTCGGCGCCCGCGATACCCTGCGCCTGGAAGCGGGCATGAACCTGTACGGCCAGGACATGGACGAGCAGGTCTCGCCGCTGGCCGCCAACATGGCCTGGACCGTGGCCTGGGAGCCGGCCGCGCGCCGCTTCGTCGGGCGTGTCAGCCTGGAGGCGCAGCGCGCGGGCGCCAGCCAGGCCAAGCTGGTCGGCCTGGTGCTCGAGGAACGTGGCGTGCTGCGCGCCCACCAGGTGGTGCGGGTAGAGGGGGTGGGCGAGGGCGAGATCACCAGTGGCAGCTTCTCGCCGACCCTGAACAAGTCCATCGCCCTGGCCCGCGTACCGGCGGCCACCGCCGAGCGCGCCGAGGTGGAAATCCGCGGCAAGTGGTACCCGGTGCGCGTGGTCCAGCCGACTTTCGTGCGCCATGGCAAAGCCTTGATCTAGGCTTGGCCAAGGGCCAGCGGCTCGAATTCTTAAAGGCAGGGCCGGCGCGATCAGCGGCGCCTGCTAAATTTTCCAGACGGCGCGGTCGCCGTCATGTCAGATGAGGAACGACACATGAGCACTATCCCCGACGATCTGCGTTACGCCGCCAGCCACGAATGGGCCCGTCTGGAGGCGGATGGCAGCGTCACCGTGGGTATCTCCGACCATGCCCAGGAAGCCCTCGGCGACGTGGTCTTCATCGAGCTGCCGGAAGTCGGCAAGACCCTGTCCGCCGGCCAGGAAGCCGGGGTGGTGGAGTCGGTCAAGGCCGCCTCCGACATCTACTCGCCAATCGGCGGCGAAGTGATCGCCATCAACGAGTCCCTGGCCGACAGCCCCGAGAGCGTCAACGGCGACCCCTACGGCAGCTGGTTCTTCAAGCTCAAGCCGAGCGATGTCAGCGAGCTGGACAAGCTGCTCGACGCCGCCAGCTACAAGGCCAACGCCGACGCGGACGCCTAATCGTCCGGGCAGAACGCTGAGTTTTTCCTAAGCTGATAGAGCCTCGCATCGTCGAGGCTTTGTCTTTTTAGCAGAGTGATGGCCATGCCCCAGACACCCCGCCTTGCCCAGTTGCAGCAGCCCGACGCCTTCCTGCGTCGCCACCTCGGCCCGGATGCCGCCGAACAGCAGGCCATGCTGGCGAGCCTCGGCCTGCCCAGTCGCGCCGCGCTGATCGAACAGACGGTACCGCCGGCGATCCGCCTGAAGCGGCCGCTGGAGTTGCCGGCGGCCCTGGACGAGCAGGCCGCCCTGGCCAAGCTGTGGGGCTATGCCGAGCAGAACCAGGTGTGGACCAGCCTGATCGGCATGGGTTACCACGGCACCATCACCCCCACGGTGATCCTGCGCAACGTGCTGGAGAACCCGGGCTGGTACACCGCCTACACGCCCTACCAGCCGGAGATCGCCCAGGGGCGCCTGGAGGCGCTGCTGAATTTCCAGCAACTGACCATCGACCTGACCGGCCTGGAGCTGGCCAGCGCCTCGCTGCTCGACGAGGCCACCGCCGCCGCCGAAGCCATGGCCCTGGCCAAGCGCGTGGCCAAGAGCAAGAGCAACCTGTTCTTCGTCGACGAGAACTGCCATCCGCAGACGATTTCCGTGGTGCAGACCCGTGCCGAGGCGTTCGGCTTCGACCTGGTGGTCGAAACCGTGGACAAGCTCGGCGAGCAGCAGGTGTTCGGCGCGCTGCTGCAGTACCCGGATACCCACGGCGAGATCCGCGATCTGCGGCCACTGATCGAGCAGCTGCACGCCCAGCAGGCGCTGGCCTGCGTCGCCTGCGACCTGCTCAGCCTGCTGCTGCTGACCCCGCCGGGCGAGCTGGGTGCCGACGTGGTATTCGGTTCGGCGCAGCGCTTCGGCGTGCCGATGGGCTACGGCGGCCCCCACGCGGCCTTCTTCGCCACCCGCGACGCCTTCAAGCGGGCCATGCCCGGGCGGATCATCGGCGTGTCCAAGGACACCCGCGACAACGTCGCGCTGCGCATGGCCCTGCAGACCCGCGAGCAGCATATCCGCCGCGAGAAGGCCAACTCCAACATCTGCACCGCCCAGGTGCTGCTGGCCAACATCGCCAGCTGCTACGCGGTGTACCACGGCCCCGAGGGCCTCAAGCGCATCGCCCAGCGCGTGCATCGGCTGACCGCGATCCTCGCCGCCGGCCTGGCGCAGAACGGCATTGCCCGTGACAACCGGCATTTCTTCGACACCCTGACCCTCGATGTCGGCGGCAGCCAGGCGGCGATCATCGAGTCGGCCAAGCAGGCGCGGATCAACCTGCGCATCCTCGGCCGCGGCAAGCTCGGCGTCAGCCTCGACGAGACCTGCGACGAGCGCACGGTGATGCAGCTGTTCGCGGTCTTCCTCGGCGCCGACCACGGCCTCAGCGTGGCCAAGCTGGACCAGGGCGAGATCGCCGACGGCATTCCCGCCACGCTGCTGCGCAGCTCCGGCTACCTGATCCATCCGGTGTTCAACGCCCACCACAGCGAAACCGAGATGCTGCGCTACCTCAAGCAATTGGAGAACAAGGACCTGGCGCTGAACCAGGCGATGATTCCGCTCGGTTCCTGCACCATGAAGCTCAACGCCACCAGCGAGATGATCCCCATCACCTGGCCGCAATTCGCCAACCTGCACCCCTTCGTGCCGCGGGACCAGGCCCTAGGCTACAAGGCGATGATCGACGAGCTGGAGGCCTGGCTGTGCGCCATCACCGGCTTCGATGCCGTGTCCATGCAGCCCAACTCCGGGGCCCAGGGCGAATACGCCGGGCTGCTGGCGATCCGCCGCTACCATGAGAGCCGCGGCGACAGCCAGCGCACCATCTGCCTGATCCCGGCCTCGGCCCACGGCACCAATCCGGCCTCGGCGCAGATGGCCAGCATGCGCGTGCAGATCGTCGAGTGCGACGCCGAGGGCAACGTCGACCTCGACGACCTCAAGCGCAAGGCGGCCGAGGCGGGCGAGCAGCTGGCCTGCCTGATGGCCACCTACCCCTCGACCCATGGCGTCTACGAGGAAGGTATCCGCGAGATCTGCGAGGTGATTCACAACCATGGCGGCCAGGTGTACATGGACGGCGCCAACCTGAACGCGCAAGTGGGGCTGACCCGTCCGGCCGATATCGGCGCCGACGTGTCGCACATGAACCTGCACAAGACCTTCTGCATTCCCCACGGCGGCGGCGGCCCGGGCATGGGGCCGATCGGCGTGCGCGCGCACCTGGCGCCCTTCGTCGCCAACCACCCGGTGGTCGAGCTGCAGGGGCCCAACCCGCAGAACGGCGCGGTCAGCGCGGCGCCCTGGGGCAGCGCCAGCATCCTGCCGATCAGCTGGATGTACATCGCCATGATGGGGCCGCAGCTGGCCGACGCCACCGAACTGGCGATCCTCGGCGCCAACTACCTGGCCAACCAGCTGGGTGGCGCCTTCCCGGTGCTGTACAGCGGCCGCAACGGCAGGGTGGCCCACGAGTGCATCCTCGACCTGCGCCCGCTCAAGGCGGAAACCGGGATCAGCGAGGAGGACGTGGCCAAGCGCCTGATCGACTACGGCTTCCACGCCCCGACCATGTCCTTCCCGGTGCCCGGCACGCTGATGATCGAGCCGACCGAAAGCGAGAACAAGCACGAGCTGGACCGCTTCATCGAGGCCATGCTGAGCATTCGCGAGGAGATCGCCAAGGTGCAGCGCGGCGAATGGCCGGCCGAGGACAACCCCCTCAAGCACGCCCCGCATACCCTGGCCGACGTCGTCGGGCCCTGGCAGCGGCCCTACAGCATCGAGGAGGCGGTGACCCCGACGGCCCACTGCCGGGCCCACAAGTACTGGCCGACGGTCAACCGGGTGGACAACGTCTATGGCGACCGCAACCTGTTCTGCGCCTGCGTGCCGCTGGACGCCTACCGGGAGTGACCGATCCTCGAGGTGAGTGGCCAGGCGGGCCGCTCAAGGTGCAAGGGCTGACCTGACCAGCTGTCGCCGGCGCTGGCCGAGCAGCTCGACGCGCTCGCCGGTACCCTTTACCCGGGCCCAAGCTCGGAGCACACTCCGGGCTGAGTACGGGAAGAGGCTGGCAATGAGACGTTTGATCGGCGCATCTGGCTTGCTGCTCTCGATCCTGTGCCCGGGCGCGGCCCTCTCGGCCAGCGAGCCCGCGACGATGAAGATCGTCTATACCGACTACCGGCCCTACAGCTGGGAGGAGGGCAGCCAGGTGATCGGCCTGGAAGTCGATCTGCTGGAAGAAGCCTTGCGCAAGCGCCTCGGAATCACCCTGGAACACAAGGTGCTGCCCTGGGAGCGCGCCCAGCAACAGGTCAGGAGTGGATTGGCGGACGCCTTCGTCGCCAGCCCAAGCCCGGCACGCCTGGTCTATGCCGTGGCCAGCCGCGAGCCGGTGTCCTACTGGGATCTCTCATTGTTCTTCCGCAAGGGGGACCGGCGCCTGGCTGGTATCAGATCGCTGGAGCAGCTCGCCCCCTTGCGCATCGGTACCCTGCTGGGCAATGCCTGGGTCAAGGACAAGCTGGGCAATCTGCAGGTGCAATACTTGGCGAAGATGGAACAGCTGCCACCCACGCTGTTGGCCGGGCGTTTCGACGTGATTCCCGACAATCCCTACGTGATACACCATCTCCTGAAGCGCGGCGGGTATGCCGCCGAGATCGGCGAGACATCGCTCTCCGGCCATCGAACCGAGATGCTGCTCTACATCGGCAAGGCGTCGAGTTTCGCGTCGCGGCTCGAAGAGGTCGACCAGGTACTGCAGGCAATGCGCGCCGACGGTACCTGGCAGCGCATCCATGCCCAGTACAGAGTCGACAATTGAGCGCGGCCAGGCGGCGGGCTTCTATCAGGCGGCTACGGGCTCAGCGCGGCTCGCTCGCGAGGATGGCGCCCGCCAGTTCCATGTCGCTGGCCTGCAGGTCCGGATGCTCGCGGCGCACCTGCTGCAGCGCCGCCTCCAGGTAGGGCCCGCGAATCTGCCCGGCGCTGGCGATAAAGCTGCTCGCATCGTCCTGGGCCGGCACGATCAGCTTCTTGTCCTTGAAGGTCAGGTAGGTCGAGGCCGTGGTCGCCCCGGACGAGAGAATGTCGCGCCAAGTGGTTTCGGCGAATGCCGGCGCGGTGGCCAGGGACAAGGCGGCAAGGAGGGGCAGGCTGAAACGGTGCATGCGAATGACTCCCGGGCGGTGGTGATATAGCTCAGAGTCCCAAGTGAGTCGCGGGTTCCGGCGGCATGACCAACTGCGCACTGTAGCCGGTTGAGGTTGGCTTTTTTCAGCGCGAACCGCTTTCCCAGGAGAGCTGGAGGTAGTGCTGATGCAGACCAGATATGTGCAAGTCGGCGCTCCGTTGAAAACCTAGGCGGTGGTATAGCGGCAGGTTTCGCGGCTCACCCGTTTCAAGGGCCACCGCGAGGCTGCCATGCAGCTTGCAATGGCTCAGGGTGTGATTGAGTAACAGGCCCCCGAGACCTTGGCCTCGGTGCTCGGGAGCCACTGCTATGAACTCGATTCGGGCGACGCCGGGCGAGCCCCCTTGCAAGTTGAATGTTTCTAGGAGATGGTCCAAGCGGGCCAGGCAGTCCTCGCCGCACTGCTCGCGAATGGTCATTCCAAGCGCTTCCGAGCTGGCCGCTTCGGGCTGTTCATTGCCCAGGCTGAAATAGCTCACGCCGAGCAGGTGATCGTCCTTCCAAGCGGCAAGGGCGGGTAATGCCTGGCCGTGATGGAAGCGCTGGTAGGCGGCGAGATAGGAGCGACGGCGTTGGTCGAAGCCAGGGCGCTCGCGAAACAGGAACCAGCCGATTGTTGGATCACGAGCGAAGGCCGTATCGAGCAGGTCGAGCGCCGCCGCATGCTGTATGTCCGACAGCAGTGTGAAACGTAGAGCCCTCATGCCGCCGCTTCGACCTTGAGCAGCACGCCCTCCTGGCCGATCACCTTGACCGTGCTGCCGGCCGGCAGGTCCGGGCCGCTGACCAGCCACAGCGAGTCGCCGGCCTTGATCTTGCCGCGCCCGCCGCTGATCGCCTCGTGCAGGACGAACCGGCGGCCCAGCAGTTCACTACCGCGATCGTTCAGCCCGGGCTGATCGGACGGCTTGGCCGCGGTGCGCTGGCGCCGCCACCAGAACACCGCGGTGAGCACCGAGAGGCTGCCGAACAGGAGAAACTGCACCGCCCAGGGCAGGGCCGGGAACAGGTAGGTGAGCACGCCGACGCCGGCGGCGGCCATGCCGATCCACAGCAGGTAGCCGCCGGCGCCGAATACCTCGAGGATCAGCAGCAGGGTGCCGAAGGCCAGCCAGTCCCAGAACGACAGGTGTTGCAGGTATTCCCACATCGCTTAGCCCTTCCGCTCGCCCGGGGCCGCCCCGGCATGGTCCGCCCCGGCGAAGGTGGCTCTGACGATCTCGCCGATGCCGCCCACCGCGCCGATCACCTGGCTGGCCTCCAGTGGCATGAGGATCACCTTGCTGTTGTTGGCCGAAGCCAGCTTGCCCAGGGCGTCGACATATTTCTGCGCGACGAAGTAGTTCACCGCCTGCACATTGCCGCTGGCGATGGCGTCGGAGACCACACGAGTGGCTTCGGCTTCCGCCGCCGCGGCGCGTTCGCGGGCCTCGGCTTCGAGGAAGGCGGCCTGGCGCTCACCCTCGGCCTCGAGAATCTGCGCCTGCTTCTTGCCTTCGGCGGTGAGGATCGCGGCCTGGCGCAGCCCTTCGGCCTCGAGGATCTGCGCGCGCTTGATGCGCTCGGCCTTCATCTGCCCGGACATGGCGGCCATCAGGTCTTCGGGCGGGCTGATGTCCTTGATCTCGATGCGGGTGATCTTGATGCCCCAGGGCGCGGTGGCCTCGTCGACGGTCTTGAGCAGGCGCTCGTTGATCGCATCGCGCTGGCTGAGCATGGCGTCCAGTTCCAGGGAGCCGAGCACGGTGCGGATATTGGTCATCACCAGGTTGCGGATGGCATGTTCGAGGTTATTCACCTCGTAGGCGGCCTGGGCCGCATTGATCACCTGGAAGAAGCACACCGCATCGATCTGCACGGTGGCGTTGTCGGAGGTGATCACCTCCTGCGGCTCGATGTCCAGCACGCTCTCCATGACGCTGAGCTTGCGGCCGATGCGGTCCATCACCGGCACTATGATGTTGAGCCCCGGTTTCAGCGTGGTGGTGTAGCGGCCGAAGCGCTCCACCGTCCACTGGGAGCCCTGGGGCACCACCTTGAAACCCATGAAGACCACGGCCACGGCGAGGCCGACGAAGAGAAAGATGACACTGCCGATTTCCATTAAACGCGAACTCCTTGTGCTGTGCGGATCGGGCGCGATTGTATGCCTATAGTCGCTGCTTTGCCGGAGCGCCAGGCCGGGCTGTGATTCAGTGCCCAGGCTTTTGCAGGGCGGCGAGCAGGCGGGCGTCGCGGGCATAGATGTCGTTGCGCAGAATCAAGGTGCCGTCCGGGTCCACGTGGGCGGTCCAGTAGGCCATGACGATCGGCAGGCGCCGCTTGATCGGGTAGTTCTGCGTGCGCTTGCTGGCCAGGCGCCGGAGGATCTCCGCGCAGTCCTCGGCCGGCAGCAGGGTCTGCAGCAACTGCAGAATCCCTTCGATGCGCACGCAACCCGAACTGAAGGCCCGTGGCGACTTGGCGAACAGGTGCTGGCTCGGGGTGTCGTGCAGGTACACGGCGAAGGGGTTGGCAAAGCGGATGGCCAGCTGGCCGAGCGGGTTATCCGGCCCGGCGTCCTGGCGCAGGATGATGCGCCCCGGGTTCTCCCAGTCGATGCCGGCCGGGTCGAGTGGATTGCCGGCATAGTCGAGCACGCGCATGTTGTGCTGTTGCAGATAGTCCGGGTCGCGGAGGATCTCCGGGACCTTGTCCTCGCGCAGGATGGTTGGCGGCACGCTCCAGGTGGGGTTGAGCGTCAGGCGGCTGACCAGCGACTTGAGCTGCGGCGTCTGCCGGTCCGCGCGGCCGACCACGGTGCGGCCCTGCCAGCGCAGCTGCCGATCGCGGTAATAGCTGAGCAGGCCGCCGGCGATATCCACCAGCAGGGTCTCCGCCTCGATGTCGCCGGCCAGCCAGCGCCAGCGCTCCAGGTTGACCCGTAACTGACCGAGGCGGTCGGCGGCAGGGGTGTTCAGCGCGCTCAGGGTGTAGGGGCCGACCAGGCCATCGGCCTGCAGGCCGTGGCGGCTCTGGAACTGTTCTACTGCCGCCAGCACGGCAGGGTCGTACAGCGCGTCGTCGGCCTGCGGGCGCTCCCCGAGGTAGCCGCCGGCCTCCAGGCGCGCCGCCAGCAGTGCCACCCGCTCGTCACGCATGCCCGGCCGCAGCAGGCGCCCGGGTGGAACCGGCGTCCATTCGTTCAGGGGCTGGCGCCGACGCTCGGCGTAGGCGCGACGCAGTGCCTGGTACTGCGCCAGTTGTGGGCGCGCGGCGGCGAAGGCCGCCGCCGGCTCATCCAGGCCGCGCCAGGCCAGCTCGAGCAGCGTGGGCTGCGGCGTTGGCGAGGCGCTCTGCGGGGCGCGCCAGAATGGCTCGAGGGCGTCCTGCGGCAGGCGCCCGCGCGACAGGTGCTGCAATGCCTGCAGGTAGCTGCGACTGGCCAGCAGCTCGGCGCAGGCGCTGTGCTGCTCGGCGGATGAAGAGGCCGGGGCGGCTCGGTCCAGGGGATAGTCAGCCGGGTCGAGACCGTCGTCGCGCAGCTGCTCCAGCTCGCGCAGCAATGCCGCTCGTCGGCTGGGCTCCTGCCAGAGCGGGGTGAAGGCGCGGCGCTGGTAAAACTCATGGAGCTGGCTTGAGACCCCTGGCTCGCTGGCTGCGAGCCAGGGCGCGCAGGCTTCGGCACGTTGTTCGAGCGTCAGGCGGATGCGCTCCTGCAGCGGCTCGCTGGCCGCGCAGGCGAGGGCGACGACGGCCAGCAGACAGCCGGTGATGAGGCCATGTGCGGTTTTTTTGTACACTTGTCGACTCCAGCCCATGGTTCGCTAGCAAGCCTAGTCGAACAGGCTTCCATCCATTACGCAAACCATGGCCGCAGTCGATCGGAGCCCGGCGCCCACTGGGGGCGGGACCAGGAGCAAGGCTTAGTTGGGGGGAGTGTGACCAGACTGCTTCGGCGCCTGTGCCTTTACGGTGCGTGGCTATTCCTGTTTTCGTCGCCACTGCAGGCTGGCGGAGTCCCGGCTGCCGGTCTGTCGGATAGCCTGGCACGGGTTGCCCCCGGCCTGGACCGTCAGGTTCTGCAACATGCGGTGGCGGCCATGCAGTGCGCGGTCAACCATGGCGCCGCCCCGGCGCGGCGCCTGGCGGTGATCGACTATTCGCTGCCGTCCACGGCCAAGCGCCTGTGGATCTTCGACCTGGAGCGCAAGAAACTGGTGCTGCACGACCTGGTCGCTCACGGACGCCAGACCGGGGAGAACCACGCCAGGCGCTTCTCCAATGTGGTCGACAGCTACCAGTCGAGCCTGGGCCTGTTCCGCACCGCCGAAAGCTACCGCGGCAAACATGGCTATTCATTGCGCATGGATGGCCTGGAGCCGGGGGTCAACGATCGCGCCCGGGAACGGGCCATCGTCATCCACGGCGCCGCCTACGTCGATCCACGCCTGGCCAGCACCCAGGGGCGCATCGGCCGCAGTCTGGGCTGCCCCGCGGTGCGCCCGCAGGTGGCGCGCCTGGTGGTCGACCAGCTCAAGGGCGGGCAGTTCATGTTCGCCTGGTATCCCGACCAGGGCTGGCTGCGCAGTTCCGCCTACCTCAACTGCCGGCCCCAGCAGCTCGCCACCCTGCGCTGATTCCGGCGTTCAGCTGTAGCTCGCCTGGGGGCCGCAAACCCGGTTACGGCCGTCCTGTTTGGCCTGGTACAAACGCTCATCCGCGGTGTTGATCAGCTGTTCCAGGTGGGGCTGCTGCTCGCGGCTGACCACGCCGAAGCTGGCGCTCGGGGTCAAGGGCGCATCGCGGCCATGCAGGCTCAGGCTGGCGATGGCCTGGCGCAGTCGCTCGGCCAGCACCAGGGCCTCGTCGAGGCTGGTATTGGGCAGCAGCAGCAGGAATTCCTCACCGCCCCAGCGCGCCAGCAGGTCGCCGGTGCGGCATTGCTGGGTGAGCAGGCGGGCGGTGGCGATCAGGCAACTGTCGCCCGTGTCGTGACCATGGCGGTCATTGATGTCCTTGAAGTGATCCAGGTCGAACATGATCAGCGCCAGCGGCTGCGCATGACGCCGCGTCGTGCTCCACAGGGCATTGCCCTGTTCGAGAAAGGCGCGGCGGTTGAGCAAGCCGGTCAGCGGGTCGGTGCGCGCCAGGGATTCGGCCTGACGCCGGGCGTGCTGGTGCTGGCGCATCTGGTAGGCCAGGGCCAGGGCCAGCAGGGTGGCTTCCAGGGCAATGCCGATATCCACGGCGCGGTAGGTCAGCTCGGTGAAGGGCAGCAGGCCCCATACGCTGAGATCGGTCAGGGCGGTCCCGAGCATGCCGCACAGGGTCGCCGCGAGGAAGTAACGGGCGGCTAGCCGACCGCGGCGCAGGCTGATGACGCCCAGAACCACCATCAGCAGGGTGTAGATCAGCACGCTGGCGAAGGCCAGCCAGAGGGCCGTGGCGTGCCAGTCGAAGGCGATGCAGGGCAACAGCAGTAGCACGCTGGCCGTGGCGCCACGACTGACGGCGCGGGCCAGACGCGGCGCATGGGCATCCAGGTCGAGGAAATGACGGGCGAAGTGCAGGCCGAGCCAGGCGACGGCGCTCATCAGGGCCGGGTTGGCGTAGCGTTTGAGCAGCAGAGAGTCCGGCCACAGCCAGGTCCCGGCATGGCCGGTGTAGGACAGGTTGAGCAGGATGAAGGCGGCGAGGTAGAGCGAGTAGTTGAGGTTGTTGCGATCCTTCAGGCCGGCATAGAGCATCAGGTTGTAGGCCATAAGCGCCAGCATGAAACCGTACAGGGCGCCGTAACCGTATTGCGTGCTGGTGCGCGCGTGCTCGAGGGCGCTGTCGCTCAGCAGGCGCACGGGAAGGATCAAGGGGTCCGCGCTGTAGGCCTGCACGTAGAGTTCCGAGCGCCCCGGCGGCAGCTCCAGCGTCAGCAGGTAGTCCATGCCGGGGGTGGCCTGCAGCCCCTGCAGTTGCCCGTCCCCGGCGTGCGTCTGATGCAGCACGCGGCCGTCACTCAGCAGGTGAACATCCAGCTGGTCGATCCAGGCCTTGCCCAGTTGCAGGGTGCGCCGCAGCGGCTGATCGGACGGATTGATCAGCGGCAGGTACAGCCAGTGGGCGGCTGCGCCGATGCCCAGGCGCGGCACGGCGTGCGGCGAAGGTTGGAAGGCGCCGGCCTGGCGGGCGCGGATGGCGGCCTCGAGGCCGATGGGCTCGGGCGTGCTGAGCAGGCTGAGGTGCCGGCCGAGGGGCTGCGTCTGCTCGGCGACTTCGAGCCAGGCCAGGGCCTGGGCTGGTAGACACAGCAGCCAGGCCAGGCAGAACAGCCGGAGCAGGTGTGCGCTCATGGGGCGCTCCGCCTGCTCATCAGCGCTGCTCGCTCTGCGGGGTGACGCGCAGCACTTCCTCGATGGTGGTCAGCCCCGCGGCGATCTTCTGCGCGCCGGACAGCCTCAGGCTGCGCATGCCTTCCTTGAAGGCCTGGCGGCGCAGGGCGATGAGATCGGTGTCGGCGGTGATCAGCGGCTTGATCGAGTCGCCGAGGAGCATGATCTCGTAGACCCCGGCGCGACCGCGGTAGCCGGTGTCGCGGCATTCCAGGCAGCCCACGGCCTGGTGCGCGCCGCTCGGCATGGGGGTTTTCCACGGTTTGGTCAGGCTCAGCCAGTCGCTCTCGTCCAGGTCGTGCGGCGCCTTGCAGTGCGGGCACAAGGTGCGCACCAGGCGCTGGGCCATGACCCCGAGCAGGGTGGCCTTGAGCAGGTAGTGCGGCACGCCGAGTTCGAGCAGGCGGGTGATGGCGCTGGGGGCGTCGTTGGTGTGCAGGGTGGAGAGCACCAGGTGGCCGGTGAGCGCCGCCTGGATCGCCATCTCGGCGGTCTCCAGGTCGCGGATCTCGCCGATCATGATGATGTCCGGGTCCTGGCGCATCAGCGCGCGTACGCCGCTGGCGAAGGTCAGGTCGATGTTGTGCTGCACCTGCATCTGGTTGAACGCGCCCTCGATCATCTCGATCGGGTCTTCGATGGTGCAGACGTTGACCTCGTCGGTGGCCAGCTGCTTGAGCGTGGTGTACAGGGTGGTGGTCTTGCCCGAGCCGGTCGGCCCGGTGACCAGGATGATGCCGTTGGGCTGGCTGGTCATGCTCTGCCAGCGCTTCAGGTCATCGGCGGAGAAGCCCAGCTGGTCGAAGCCCTTGAGCAGCACCTCGGGATCGAAGATGCGCATCACCATCTTCTCGCCGAAGGCGGTGGGCAGGGTGGACAGGCGCAGCTCGACCTCGCCGCCTTCCGGGGTCTTGGTCTTGACCCGGCCGTCCTGGGGCTTGCGCTTCTCGGCGACGTTCATCCGCCCCAGGCTCTTCAGGCGGCTGACCACCGCCATGGTCACCTGGGGCGGAAATTGGTAGACGGTGTGCAGCACGCCGTCGATGCGAAAACGCACGCTGCCCTGCTCGCGGCGCGGCTCGATGTGGATGTCACTGGCGCGCTGCTGGAAGGCGTATTGGAACAGCCAGTCGGTGATGTTGATGATGTGCGCGTCGTTGGCGTCAGGCTCCTGGTCCTGGGCGCCGAGGCTCAGCAGCTGCTCGAAGTTGCCGCTGCCGCTGATCTTCTGGTCCACCGCGGTGGCGCCGCTGACCGACTTGGCCAGGCGGTAGAACTCCACGGTGAAGCGCTGGATGTCCGCCGGGTTGGCCACCACCCGCTTGATCGGGCGCTTGAGCACATGGGTCAGGTTGGCTTCCCAGCTGTGTACCAGGGGCTGGGCGCTGGCGATGGTGACCTGCTCGCTGTCCACCGCCACGGCGAGGATCTTGTGGCGCTGGGCGAAGGCGTAGGACATCAGCGGGGTGACGGCGGCGACATCGATCTTCAGCGGGTCGATGCGCAGGTAGGGCTGGCCGGCGAATTCCGCCAGCCAGACCGTGAGGCTTTCCAGGTCGAGCTTCTTGCCCGGTCGCTTGAGGTCGTCGAGCTGCTGCGCGGCGAGGAACTCCAGGGGATGCTGCTGGTTCTTCACCGCGCTGCGGCGGATCGCCAGGCACTGCTCGGCGCTGTCCTGATCGACCCGGCCCTGGCCGACCAGCTCACGCAACAGGTCGTTGAGTTCGAGCACCCGGTCTTGGGTGGTGGGGGCAAAGGCGGACATGCGGGCTCCTCGGTAGCGCGGCCTGGGGTCAAGCATAGCCAGGGGGGGCGTCTTCCGTGGCTAGCGCTAGGATGCCCGAAAAACCCGGCTGGAGCGAAGTGCTGCGACGTGACCCATTACCCAGTGCGAGCGGCCCCCGGCGCCAGGCTGTGATCCAGGCGTCGCCAGTCGACCTGCCAGACGCAGACCAGGCCGCGCAGCTTGTTCGCCAGCACCCCGGCGCGGTGCAGCGACAGGCCCGGCAGCCGTAGCTGAACATGCAGGTCGCCGTCCTGCTGGTGTGCCTGCAGGTGCTGGGGCAGCAGTTGCAACTGGGCGAACAGGCCGAGCAGGCGGCACAGCACGTCGGCGTCGGCCTCGGTGCGCAGCCGGTATTCGATGCTGTGCTCGGGGCGCTCCTGCCAGGGATCGCGGCGATTGCAGGGGGTGGGCAAGGGCGTGGTGTCGGGCATGGCGGTATCTCGGGGTGACTTTTTTCCAGTTTCGTCCTTTCAGGGGCGAAAGTTCTGCCTGGTTATCTGTCATGCGGGCAGGTTTGTGGGTAGTCTTGCCGGATATTGTCGATTTCGAGGAAAATTTATGTCCGTTGTCCTGGATGCCTACGATCGGCGCATTCTCGCCCTGCTGCAGGAAGATGCCGGGCTTTCCACCGCGGAGATCGCCGAACGCGTCGGGTTGTCGCAATCGCCCTGCTGGCGGCGCATTCAACGGCTCAAGGAGGAAGGGGTGATCCGCCGCCAGGTGACCCTGCTCGAGCGCAAGAAGGTCGGCCTCAACGCCCAGGTGTTCGCCCAGATCAAGCTCAACGCCCACGGCCGCTCCAACCTCACCGAGTTCGCCGCGGCCATGGAGGAGTTTCCCGAGGTGCTGGAGTGTCACGTGCTGATGGGCTCGATGGACTTCATGCTGCGCATCGTCACCCGCGACATCGAGGCCTACGAGCGCTTCTTCTTCGAGAAGCTGTCACTGTTGCCGGGGATCCAGGAGGTCAACTCCATCGTCGCCCTGTCGGAGATCAAGTCCACCACCAGCCTGCCCCTGGGCTAGGGCAGCAGAGGGGGCGGCGCCCCCCCTTGGCGAGAGGGCGCCGGCGTGCGCCTGGGCGCAGCGTGCGGGGCTACCTGACCAGCGCTTTCCAGGCCTTCAGGCTTTGCAGGATCTGCGCCTGGCTGGCGCGCAGCTGGCGCTGCTCCTCGTCCAGCGGCTGCAGGGCCAGCAGGTGGTACTTGTTCAACTCGCCGTACAGGCGGTCGACCTCCGGCACCTCCAGCAGGTCCCTGGCCAGACGCAGCCAGACGAGCAGGCGCTCGATGCGCGGCAGCTGCTCGCCGAGGTCTTCCGGCTGCTGCTGGTAGCGCTTGAGCTGCAGCGCGGCGCCTTCCTCGGCGACCAGTGTCGGCAGCCAGTTGCCCAGCGGGGCGGCGCCCTGACGGTTGCCGCGGTTGTTGCGCTCGGCGGTCCAGCTGCGTGCCAGCAGCCAGCGCGAGGCGTGCAGGGAAAACTGGCCCCAGCGGGTGTCGTCCAGCTCGGCGGCGAATTGTCCCGGCGCGTTCTGCCGCACGGTCTCGTCGTGCTGGCCGGCCAGCAGCCGCGGGCGCCAGTCATTCAGCAGGGCGTCGAGACGCTGGCGCAGCTCGCTGCTGCTGGCTCGCGGCGCCGCCTGACCAAGGCTGCCGAGCAGCGCGCGCAAGTCGACCAGCTGCTCCAGCCAGTCCACCAGCAGGCGCCAGTGGCCGTTGAAGCGGTATTGTTCGGCCAGGCGCTGGCTGCTGCCCAGCAGGTGCCAGGCCAGGGCGGCGAAGCCATCGTCCAGGCTGGTTTCTGCCGTCAGTTGCGGTGCCGGCAGGCTGAGGGCGTAGCTGCCGGCATCGAACAGCCGGTAGCCGCGCTCGGCCTTGCTGATGTCGCACGGCATCAAGGGCAGGTCGGCCGCCAGCTCGGCGGCCAGCTCCAGCAGCGCGCCGGGCTCGCCCTGGCGCAGCTCCAGTTCCAGTTCGCAGATTTCCTCCTGCTGGTCGCCGGCGACCACCTGGCCGAGGTCCAGCGCCGCCTCGATCACCACCTTGGCCTTGCCGCGGCCCCAGGCGATCTCGGCGCGCTGGCGGACGAAGTCGGTGGTGAACAGCGGCTTGAGCTGTTGCTTGTCGAGTTCGGCCAGGCTTGCCGGCCAGCAGCTGTCGTCGAGCTTCTTCAGGTCCAGCTTGGCCTTGCCCAGGGACCAGTCCCACTCGTTGCGCTCGGACAGCCCGGCGACGCTCTGGCCACGGGTCTTCAGGGTCTGGATGAACTGCTCGCCATCGCGGCGCAGGCGCAGCGCGACCTTGGCCTGGGCCAGCGCGCGCTCGGGGGTGTCGAAGTACTGGTTGAACAGCTCGCACTGCTCCCAGCCGCTCTTGTTACGCTTCTTCAGCAACGGGTGCTCGCGCAGGGCGGTCAGGGTGTCGCGGCTGACCCGCAGTTTGATTTCGGTTTCTTTGACCATGGTGGGAAACTTAAGCGCCTACTATGAAATTGTGACGGTGCGATGACGTGCGATGGCGGGCACCGGGAACGATCCGTATACTTGCCGCCTTTGGAAAAACCAGGGTTCACCCTATGCCAGTCAATCCCTTTGTCAGCCTGTTTGGTCGTTCGCCGATCGGACCGATGCAGCAGCACATTGCCAAGGCCCACGAGTGTGCGGCGAATCTCGTACCCTTTTTCGAGGCCGTGATGGCCGAAGACTGGGCCAAGGTAGAGCAAGTGCAACAGGACATGTCGCGCCTGGAGCACGAAGCCGACAAGCTCAAGAAAAGCGTGCGCCTGCACCTGCCCAAGAGCCTGTTCCTGCCCGTACCGCGCTCGGATCTGCTCGAGCTGCTGAGTGTACAGGACAAAGTCGCCAACCGCGCCAAGGACATCGCCGGGCTCGTGCTGGGCCGCGAGATGATGATTCCTCAGGCTCTGCAGCCGATCATGCGCAGCTACGTGCAGCGCACCGTGGACGCCAGCGCCCAGGCGCTGAAGGCCATGAACGAGCTGGACGAGCTGCTGGAAACCGGCTTCGCCGGTCGTGAAGCGGTGTTGGTGGAAACCTTGATCGAGGAGCTGGGTGTCATCGAACAGGACACCGACAACCTGCAGATCGACGTGCGCCGCCAACTGTTCAAGCTGGAGAAGGAGCTTCCGCCGGTCGATGTGATGTTTCTCTATCAGATCATCGACTGGATCGGCGATGTAGCCGACCGTGCCCAACGAGTGGGCAACCGACTGGAACAACTGCTGGCGCGCTAAGCGCCAGTGTCCTTTCTGGGATCAACGGAATCTAAATTATGTCTCTGATTGCGGACTACGGCCTCGTACTCCTGTTGCTGGCCTGCCTGTTCGGCTTCTTCATGGCCTGGGGCGTGGGCGCCAACGATGTCGCCAACGCCATGGGCACTTCGGTCGGCTCCCGGGCGCTGACCATCAAGCAGGCGATTCTCATCGCCATGGTCTTCGAGTTCTGCGGCGCCTACCTGGCCGGTGGCCAGGTCACCGAAACCATCAAGAGCGGCATCGTCGACGCATCGATAATCAGCCCCGAGCTGATGGTGCTGGGCATGATGTCGGCGCTGCTGGCGGCCGGTACCTGGCTGCTGGTGGCCTCGACCCGCGGCTGGCCGGTCTCGACCACCCACTCCATCGTCGGCGCGGTGATCGGCTTCGCCGCCTTCGGCGTGTCCATGGATGCGGTGCACTGGAGCAAGGTCGGGCCGATCGTCGCCAGTTGGGTGGTCTCCCCGGTACTGTCCGGCGTGGTGGCCTTCGGCGTGTTCGTCAGCGTGCAGAAGCTGATCATCGACACCGACAAGCCCTTCCTCAACGCCAAGCGCTATGTGCCGGTGTACATGTTCCTCACCGGTTTCATGGTGTCGATCATGACCGTGACCAAGGGCCTCAAGCACATCGGCCTGAACCTGTCCGCCAGCGAGGGCTTCTTCCTGTCGCTGGCCGTCGGCGCCGCGGTGATGCTGCTCGGCATCGCCCTGCTCAGCCGGATCAAGATCGACATCGAGGCCGACAAGGGCTTCCATTACGCCAGCGTGGAGAAGGTCTTCGCCGTGCTGATGATCTTCACCGCCTGCTCCATGGCCTTCGCCCACGGCTCCAACGACGTGGCCAACGCGGTCGGCCCGCTGGCGGCCATCGTCGGGGTGATCCAGTCCGGCGGCGAAGCGGTCGGTGCCAAGGCAGCCCTGCCGAGCTGGGTGCTGCTGCTCGGCGCCATCGGTATCGTCATCGGCCTGGCCACCTACGGCTACAAGGTGATCGCCACCATCGGCAAGGAAATCACCGAGCTGACCCCGAGCCGCGGCTTCGCCGCCGAGCTGGCCACCGCCACCACCGTGGTTGGCGCCTCGGCCATCGGCCTGCCGGTGTCCACCACCCACACCCTGGTCGGTGCGGTGCTGGGCGTCGGTATCGCCCGCGGCATCGGCGCGTTGAACCTGGGCGTGATCGGCAAGATCTTCATGTCCTGGATCATCACCCTGCCGGTCGGCGCGGCCTTGTCGATCCTGTTCTTCCTGACCCTGCGCGCCATCTTCGGCGGCGTCTGATCCGACTCGGCGGTTTCATCTGTGCTGGCGATGGTCCTATGATGGGAGCATCGCCAGCGGAGACCGTCGATGACCCTGCCTTCCTTCAAAGAGCAATTCGCCGCGCTGATCGCCGCGCCCTCGGTGAGCTGCACCCAGGCGCAGTGGGACCAGTCCAATCGCCCGGTGATCGAGTTGCTGTCCAGCTGGCTCACCGATCTCGGCTTCGCCTGCGAAGTGCAGGAGGTCGAGCCCGGCAAGTTCAACCTGCTGGCCAGCTACGGCAGCGGCGCGGGTGGCCTGGTGCTGGCCGGGCACAGCGACACCGTGCCCTTCGACGCCGAGCTGTGGCAGACCGACCCGCTCAAACTGACGGAAGCCGATGGCCGCTGGTTCGGCCTCGGCAGCTGCGACATGAAGGGTTTCTTCGCCCTGATCATCGAGGCCGTGCAGCCCCTGCTGACCCAGCGCTTCCAGCAGCCGCTGCTGATTCTCGCCACCTGCGACGAGGAAAGCTCGATGTCCGGCGCCCGCGCCCTGGCCGAGGCCGGCCGGCCGCTGGGCCGCGCCGCGGTGATCGGCGAGCCGACCGGCCTGCGGCCGATCCGCCTGCACAAGGGCATCATGATGGAGCGCATCGACATCCTCGGACAAAGCGGCCACTCCTCCGACCCTAGCCTCGGCCACAGCGCCCTGGAGGCGATGCACGGGGTGATGGGCGAACTCATGCAGCTGCGCCGCGACTGGCAGCGCCAGTACTGCAACCCACAGTTCAGCGTGCCGCAGCCGACCCTCAACCTTGGCTGCATCCACGGCGGCGACAACCCCAACCGCATCTGCGGCCAGTGCTCCCTGGAGTTCGACCTGCGGCCGCTGCCGGGCATGCAGCCGGAGGCGTTGCGTGCGGCGATTCGGCAGAAGCTGCAGCCGCTGGCCGAGCAGCATCAGGTGAAGATCGATTTCGCGCCGCTGTTCCCCAGCGTGCCACCCTTCGAGCAGGCCGCCGATGCCGAACTGGTGCGCCTGGCCGAGCAGTTGACCGGCCATCCGGCGACGGCGGTGGCGTTCGCCACCGAAGCGCCTTATCTTCAACAGCTCGGCTGCCAGACCCTGGTGCTCGGCCCGGGAGACATCGACTGCGCCCACCAGCCCAACGAATACCTGGAGATGTCACGCATCGAGCCGAGCGTGCGTCTGCTGCGTGAACTGATCCAACACTACTGCCTGAGCCCGGCCCCTTGAGCCCGGCCCCGACCCTTGCCAGCGGAAGGAGAGAACGCGTGATGCTGCCCCAACTGCGACGATAAAGCGGGTGCCGCCGGCTGCTTCACCGGGCGCGTGCCGCGCTCCGTTCATGCGTTCCTTTCACGGCTTACAGGTTTCCTCAGCAATGCACGACTACGTCAACTGGCTCCGCCACGCCTCGCCCTATATCAACGCCCACCGCGACTGCACCTTCGTGGTGATGCTGCCGGGCGATGGCGTTGCCCATCCGAACTTCGGCAATATCGTCCACGACCTGGTGCTGTTGCACAGCCTCGGCGTGCGCCTGGTGCTGGTGCACGGCTCGCGACCACAGATCGAGGCGCGCCTGGCCGCGCGCGGCCTGACCCCGCACTTTCACCGCGATCTACGGGTCACCGACGGGGCCACCCTGGAGTGTGTGATCGACGCTGTCGGCCAGCTGCGCATCGCCATCGAGGCGCGCCTGTCGATGGACATGGCCGCCTCGCCCATGCATGGCGCCAGGCTGCGGGTGGCCAGTGGCAATTTCGTCACCGCCCGTCCCATCGGCGTGGTCGATGGCATCGACTACCACCACACTGGCGAGGTGCGCCGCATCGACCGCAAGGGCATCGGCCGCCTGCTCGACGAGCGCAGCATCGTGCTGCTGTCCTCGCTCGGCTATTCGCCGACCGGGGAGATCTTCAACGTGGCCTGCGAGGATGTCGCCACCCGCGCCGCCATCGACCTGGGCGCCGACAAGCTGCTGCTGTTCAGCCCCGAGCGCGGCCTTCTCGACGAACAGGGCAAGCTGGTGCGTGAACTGCGCCCGCAGCAGGTGCCGGCCTACCTGGCGCGCCTGGGCAACAGCTACCAGGCCGAGCTGCTCGATGCCGCCGCCCAGGCCTGCCGCGGCGGGGTCAAGCGCGCGCACATCGTCGGCTATGCCGACGACGGCTCGCTGCTCACCGAGCTTTTCACCCGCGACGGCGGCGGCACCCTGGTCGACCAGGAACAGTTCGAATCGCTGCGCGAGGCGACCATCGAGGACGTCGGCGGGCTGATCGAGCTGATCAGCCCGCTGGAAGAGCAGGGCATCCTGGTGCGCCGCTCGCGCGAGGTGCTGGAGCGGGAGATCGAGCAGTTCAGCATCGTCGAGCGCGACGGCATGATCATCGCCTGCGCGGCGCTGTACCAGATCGCCGACTCGGATTTCGGCGAACTGGCCTGCCTGGCGGTCAACCCGTCCTACCGCCACGGCGGCCGCGGCGACGAACTGCTCGAGCGCATCGAGGAACGCGCCCGCAGCCAGGGCATCAAGACCCTGTTCGTCCTCACCACCCGCACCGCCCACTGGTTCCGCGAACGCGGCTTCGTCCCCAGCAGCGTCGACCGCCTGCCGGCGGCGCGCGCCTCGCTCTACAACTTCCAGCGCAACTCGCAGGTGTTCGAGAAGGCGTTGTAGTCGGGCGGGGCCGCTAAAGCTCCGGCCTCTATACGTCCAGCCCGCGCTCGCGTTCAAGATCGATCAGCCGGGTGGTGGGGCCGTCGGGTTGCAGGCGCTCGGTGACGATCTGCGGCCAGCGGTTGCGCGAGCGGCGCTTGGCGACGTTGTAGGTGAACTCCTGAATCCAGTTCATCGGGTAGAAGAGCAGGTCTCCGAGGAACAAGGCGACATCGATCCCGCTGAGGTAGTTCTTGCTGCCTGCCGCCGCTTTCTTCTCCGCTATGGTCTTGCGCGAGTGCACCAGGAAACCCGTGGGTTTCGTATGGGCCGCCAGCTGGCTTTTGACAAAGGCATCCGACTCACTGTGGTTGCCGTCCTTGTCGAACCAGGGGCCGTTGTTCATATAGGCGCGGATGTATTCCCAGAAGCCTTTCTGCATGGCCAGCGACTTGCCCATGGGCGCGCCGAGGCTGACCATCAGAGCGTTGTCCGGCTCGCCGAGACGGCGCACGAGTAGCTCCAGGGACGCGTTGTTCATGCCGGCGGTGTAAGGGCCGACGATCTGAAACTCGCAGGCGACGGCTTGGATGCCGTCCCAGGGGCTGTGGTAGAGCTCGCCGTTATGGTCGAAATAGACCTCGCGGGTGCGGCGGTTAAAGAGGATAGGTAGTGGGAGGGGGCGGCTGATTTCCCAAACAAAGGGAATCACAAAGGCAGGGACGCAGAACCAGAGTGAGAAAGGTACAAGGCTCCATTTTCCGGAAAACAACGCTAAAACTAGTATGCAGAAAAAGAGCATGGCCCCTCCAATTCCGCCAAGTAAGCCTGTTGCCATGCCTCTATCACTATCGCCGCCTGCCTGTAATGTCAGGTAATGCTCGGTGTGTTCATCGGTGATAAACAGCTCCAGGGGCTGTTCGCCCGTGGCCTGGCTGGCCGTCAACACTACGCTAGGTACTTGGCCGTATCTTTCCCGCGCCTGCTGGATAAGGTCTCTTAGAGCCATGCGATGTCCTCGATGTCGACTGGGGGCAGGGTAAGGCCTTCCAGGGGTGAGTAACTTAGTTTGCCGCTGATTTTATTGAGATCGCGTCCGTCGCGGTCCTGATGGTAGACGCGCCTGTAGGTGGCGACGCCGGGTTCGGTGCTGACCCGGGTGCCCGCATGGCGGTCGAAGTCCTTGCCGGTCCATTCCACCGGCTTGCGCAGGCTGCCGAAACCGAACAGACCGCCCCAAATTTCTTCGCCCTTGAAGTGGAGCATATCGTCGGTCAGGGCGGCTTGGCCGGGCAGGCGCAGGATCAGGTAGGTGATTTCCTGTATGCCACGGTAGGGGTTCAGCTCATTCAGCCGGTAGGCGTCGAAATAAACGGGGAACAGGTCCTTGTGCAGCTTGCCGGGACACGATTGACTTTCATGTTCAGCCCCGGTGGATATTGTCGTAGTCATCGCCCTTGGGTGTGGCGTGGATGCCTTTGGCTTCCTGCTGGCGGTAATAGGTTTCGATGCTTAGGTTATGGTCGATCTTGGACTGAAGGATGCAGGGCTGCTCTTGCCAGTTGTAATCGCGGTTACGCTTTATCATCTCTGCACGGCCACGGCGCTCCCAGGCCCGATAAGGCATATCGCGCCAGCAGCGCGGGTCGCGTTTGCTCTGGCGGTCGTGTTCCGCGGTGGTGGGGTCGAGGTGGCGGAACTGTTCGAGTATGGGCAGTTCCGGTAAGGGTTGAGTTACGTCCATATAGCGTTGCAGGGTATCCCAGAACGCCAGGGCCTCTTCCAGACTCATGCCCAGGGATTGAATTTTGGCGCCGAGAAACACCTCGACCGAGGTATAGCGGTGGTGCAGCCAGATGGCGAAACCGCTGTTGCCGTGGGGGCCGGGGCGAAACTCCAGGGTGGCGTCGAACTCATAGAACGGCGCGCTGAAAGGCTTCTGAAAGCGCCGGCCAATAGTGAGCATACCGGTCTGGCGATTAAAGCCGCTGCCGTCATGGGCAAATACACGCAGGTAGAGGTCTTGTAAGTAGTCCCAGCCGATCAGGCCCATAAAGACGCTAAAGGCCATGAAGAAACATAACCAGAGACTAGTTGCATCTTCTAATTGTGGGAAATTAAGCAGCGATGCTAATAGAGCCACGACAAACCCTGCACAGGTCTGCGCCAAGTAGTTTTTATAGCGCGGCTTGTCCCGCCCCCAAATATACCAATGACTTAATCCAATCATTATGAATGCAAACAAGCCGAGCGAACTGAGTAAAACTGCTGGAGTTGTAGTGCCGCTCTGCGCTGTCATATTCTGAAGTTGCGGTGAGAATGCACCAGTCATGGCCCCCCCCATATGGCCCACGGGGCATATAAAATTGATGTCCATTTTAGGTACGGAAATAAAATCATCCATTTGCTGGCGCTATCAAAGTTCCAGCGCTTTTGATTGATATAAAGATCGTCTTCCTTTTTTTCGTCTAGATAGTCACGCATGCCGGACTGCAACTGGGCATCTACATTCTGCCACGGCTCCAGATTGGCGTAATGCCCCCAGAGCAACTGGGTGCGGGTTGGGCCAGTACGATTGGCATCCTGCGACCATTTATGCGGCGGCTGGGCGGGGATGGCATTGCTGCGATAAGCCGAAGCGGCATAGGCCGCTTCTGGAGTTATGGGGGCATTCATACTTTGGCAAAGTCCCTTTGGGTGATCAGCCAATAGGCTACGTCATCGGCGTCGTCGCGGTCTCTGGGTGTACTCGCAGCAAGCGGTTGCCAGTTGCGCGGTTTTGGTTGGGGCAAGGTGATGCGGTTATAACCGGGAAAGGGGTCGTCCGCACGGCACATTGCTTCGCCCAACTGGAACTGGCCGTAGACCTTGAGGCTGAATTCAATCGCCTGCCGGTAGCGCAACGGATCGCTTTCCGTGGGCACGGCGTAATGCGCGGGCAATACAAAGAGCAAGCGGTTGCCGTCCAGCACAACCGCCCCGAGTTTTTGCTTGGAAATGGGCTGATAACGATAGGACCAGCCAGAGGCATGGCTGCGGGTACGCAGTACTTCCCTCGCGAACAGGTTGAAGTCGACGCCATTGCGGAACTGACCGAGCAACGGGGTGCGCAGTTCCACCACCCAGTCTTTCGGCCTCAGGTATATGCGTGCTTCGTTCTGTGCATCTTGCAAGCGGGCATTGTCTGCCGCGCTGGCTTTTTCCTGCCAATGCTGCAAGCGCTCGATATGCACGCGGGGCTCACCCAGTGCGCCGAGCAGCTGTTGGTAGGCCAGCAGCGGATCGGTCATCTGTGGCAGGCGCTGCTTGGTGCCGAAGGGGCCGTGCTTGATGGCCTGTTCTACCGCGCTATCGGCCAGTAACACGCTGCCAATAACCCCGGCCACCAGCAAGCCGACCCCCAGCCCGAGCAACCAGGGGCTGGCCAGCAGGCCAATGGTATAGAGTGCCCAGATACCCGAGCCGCTGGCAGCGATCATATTGGCCATGGCGACATCGTCGTCGCCGTCACATAGAGCGCGCCCGGCGTCCCAGACAAACAAACCAGCGGTAAAAACGCCCATCGCGATAAATGAGCCGACACTCGACACATTGAGCCATGTGCTACCGGTGCGCTTTAGCAGGTTGTCTGCCCAGAAGCCGGATGTCTGGAAACGCCCCCGTTCCCAGAACACATGCCAGGGGTTTCCGGTCCTTTTTGCATCGGTTAGCAATTTAAGTGCAACGTTATTGGCAGCCAGGCCAAGATCAGCTAAGCCGCTCAAGAAGCCTCCCAAATAGCGGTAATCTTCCTTGTTTTTCAGTAGTGTCCTCGCTTCAACAGTATTGGCATACAAACTAAACCCCGCACACACGGTTGCCAGTACGGGTATCGACTTGCTGTTGGCGAGGGCCTTGGCCGTATCCAGGTGACCAGCCATGGCACGCCATTGTTTGTAGTCGGCGACCAGCGGATCGTTAGCCTCCGCAGCCACCACCATGACCTGCCCCAGGTCTTTCCGGGCAAAGCCCAAACGCTCCGCTAGCTTGTCGCTGCTGGTCGTCTGCACCTTGCCATTTTTCGCTTCTAGGTTGGCGTAGAGGTAATTGTCGCGTGTCAACGTGGCGCGTTCGGCCGCGGTGATGCCGAAACTGAAGCCGTCGCCGTGCACGCCCAGTACCACCATATTCTTGGCCAGGGCCTCGCCTTGAGGCATCAGTTTCAGCCTCTTGGCCCGGCTGTGCAGGTGGCTCAGCACATCGAAGGTCGGGGCGAAGCTGCGGTGCAGTTGTACCTGAGTAACGCTGCTGCTCGCACTGATGCGCTTGACCGCCAGCGCACTGGCCGTGGCGACATGGTTGAGCAACTCGTCGAGGGCTGCTGCCAAGTTCTGGCCGATATAGGCGTTGTTGAGAAAGCTCAGGGCACTCAGGCCTAAACGCTCAGGGTTGACGGCCATACCGCTGGCCGCAAGGGCCTGTAGGCGTTTGGCAGTTTCTGGCAGCTCACCCTGGGTATTGGCCAATAAACCTTTGGTTAGCGCATGGGTAGCTTTGATCAGCTGACGGCTGAGTTTCTCCACGTTAGCACTGACCTTCATATCCTGGGCTTCAATGCAGCGCGGGTCGCAGCCCTTGGGCGAGCGGTTGAGCACCTCCAGCAACTCGCTCAGCTGGGCATAGGGTTCCAGCAGACGTTCATCGTGGCTGTGGAGAAAGTCGTTCCACACTGCAGGCAGTCGTTCGACCACCTTGAGCACACGCTCCTGCTGACGATAGAGCTGCCCACGGGCTTGCTCGCGCTCAGCATGCAAGGTGGCTTTTTTAAGCGCGGCAATATCGATGTGCTCTTTGAACTCTTGCAGCGGACCGTTTACAGGCATGGCCTCGCTGTAAAGCACCTCGGCATAACGGCCGAAGGGCTGATGCGGAACCAAGGCGTTGAGGGTCTGCAACAGCTCAGCACATAACCGCGACTGAGCGACAGCATGGCGCAGGGCGAAAATGGGGTCATCGAGCATCACGCCAACCAGTTGCGGATGACCGCGCAACTGGTACTCCGCCAGCAAGTCTTTGCTGGGCGGCAGTACGGGCAATGGGTCGGGTGGCGTGGTCCGAATAAAACCTGCCAGTTCTTTCTGTCGCTGTTCAAGTTGTTTAACCAACGAGGTAGCTGGCAGCTCAGTGAGACCTGCATTGAATAGCAGAGGGTCTTCAAGCAGGGTTTCAAGATGCAACTCACGGGCACACATACCTTTGCTAATACGTGTGATCTGAATAATTGGCATCGCTTGAGTGGCTTTCCATTGCTCAGGACCTACAACAGCAGCAGCCCAAGCAGGTGCGATGTTCTGGCAACGTTGCTTGATCCGTCCGGAGCTGGCTTCTAGCCACTCGATGTACTCCCAAGTCCAGGGCAACTCGCTGTAGGCCATGGCAAGCTGGTCACCAACAAAACGCCCTTGTAACAACATGGGCACAAGAATCAGATGCTGCTTAGCCCCAACAGGCTTACGCTCATCCGCCTTGCCGCCGCTCTGTGCCGTTTTGCGCCAGTGCGCAACATCAACCTCAAACAGCTGGCCCTGACCATCACTTTCCAACTCGCGCCATAGCTTGCCCTGCCGGAAGATATATAGGCGACCTGGGCGCAGCAGTCCGCCTTTTGGGGCCTCATCGTATTTCTCATAACCCGGCAGCCGCGCCATGGGCACAACGGCGAGAAAGGTGTTCTGCTGAACCTCCGGCTCTTCTTCGTGACTGCGCATATCTGATTCAACGGGGATCTTCAGCGTGCCGCCATCGCTGCGCTCGATATTCAGAGCTAATCGAGCACGGCGCGTATTTTCGTACTCCGCACGTTTTCGCGTGCCCTGCTTGATGGGCTGATCTTTTAGCTCGCTCATGCATCACCTTCCGGGTCGAGCAGTTGTACTTGGCCACCCATGCCGGGGTCGCCCCAGACATCGACAATCAGTTGTTGTGCCCCTTGCTCGCCCAGGTTCGCCAGCGGCAACAGCGGATTGACGTTGGCCTTGCCGGTCTTTTCCCCGGTCGGTGCGGTATCGGCGGGCTTGGGAGTGATCGGTAATATCGGCGCTGCCCCCGAGCCACTGCCCGGCCCGCCGCCGGAGTTGATCTTGATCACCGGGCCGACCAGGGTGAGGCCGCCGGCATCCAGCTTGATAAAGCTGCCGGCGGCCTTGAGGGTCAGGTCGCTGCCGGCTTCGAGCACCACTTTCTGCCCGCTGGATAAATGAATCTCGCTACCGGCGTTGATAAATTGGCCGGTGCCGATCTTGATGTGCTGGTTGTTGCCGACGCTGAGGTGGTCGTTGGCCTTGATCTCGCTCTTGCGGTCGGCGTGGGTGGTGCGGTGCTCTTCGGCCTTGAACTCGCTGTAGCTGTTGGCCTCGACCGTGTCGTGGCGCTCAGAGCCGATGCGGATCTTCTGGTCGTGCTCGATGTTCTCGTCCCAGTCGCGCTGGGCATGGATATAGATCTGTTCCTGGCCCTTGCGGTCCTCGATGCGCAGTTCGTTGTAGCCGCCTCCGCCGGGACTGCTCAGGGTCTTGAATACAGTGCGGGTCTTGTTCGCCGGCAGGTCGTAGGGCACCACGTGTTCCTTGTGGTACAGGCAGCCGGTCACCAGCGGCTGGTCGGGGTCGCCTTCGAGGAAGGTGATCAGCACCTCCATGCCGATGCGCGGGATGGCGATGCCGCCGTAGCGGTCGCCGGCCCAGTTGCTGGACACGCGCAGCCAGCAGCTGGTCTTGTCGTCCGCTTGGCCGTGGCGGTCCCAGAAGAATTGCACCTTGACCCGGCCGTATTCGTCGCAGTGGATCTCTTCGCCCGCCGGGCCGGTGACCACGGCGCTCTGGCTGCCGAGGATGCGCGGCTTGGGGTGGCGCACGCGCGGGCGGTAGGGCACGGTCCAGGGCGTGGCGCTGAAGCGGTTGCGGTAGCCCTGCTGAAGGCAGCCCCGCTGGAAACCGTCGGCCTTATCGGTGTGGCTGGTCACGGCCTCTTCCAGCACCTGCGGCTGCTTGCCCTCGTGGTGCACTTCGGTGAGTAGCCAGAGGTCGTTCCAGCTGGGCCGTGGGTGGTCGGTGAAGGCCAGGAAGTGGCCGCTGACCAGCAGGCTCTGATCGCTCTCGCCCTCAGCCAGTTCGAAGTCGTGGCGGTGGCGTTCCAGGGCGCGCTGGCTGAGGTGCTTGCCGCGCTCACGTTCGACGAAGCGGCCGGGGTAGTCGTAGTCCTCGAGGTCGGGTACGAACGCACTCTTGGCGCCGGCCTCGAGCAGCAGCTTGGGCTTCTCGAAGTCGTAGTCGCGGCGCGTCACTCGATTCGTGCGGGTTTCCACGCGCACGCCGAAACGCTTGATCACCGGTTCGTCGGCCACCAGGCCGCTGTCCTGCTGGTAGGCGGTGGGGGCCAGTTTGGGGAAGGGCGTCTGGTCGTCGCCGAAGACCAGTACATGCCCGTCTGTGCTGTGCTGGAAGTGGTAGTGGATACCTTCTTCCTCGCACAGGCGCTGGACGAAGTGCAGGTCGGACTCGTCGTACTGCACGCAGTACTCGCGCTCGGGGTACACCGAGCCGAGTTGGAAGTGGTAGGCATTGGCCTGGATGCCGTGTTCCTCGAGCACCTGGCCGATGATCTTCACAACGGAAAGGTGCTGGAAGATGCGCTGGTTGATGCGATGGGCCAGGTAGGCCAGTTGCGGGCGCAGGCTGAGGTGGTAGCGGGTCAGGCGCTTGCCGGACTCGCCCTGGGCGATACGGTAGATCTGCCCGTGGATGCCGTTACCGGCTGGCGACAGGGCGAGGAAGGCCGGGCCATGCAGCAGGGCTTCCAGGTCGAGGTCGGGGCGTTCGCTGACCAGTTCCACCTCGAACTCGAAGGGCTGGTTGAGCGCCTCGCGGCCGCTGAACGCGAGGACCTGGAAATCGTGGGCCACGCCCGCGATCTCCAGGCTGAAATGGGTCTGGTTGGCCTGGGCGAACATCCGTTGTTCCTCTTCCATCGTTCCATGAGCCGCGTCAGTGCGCGCAGCGCCGCCGTTATAACCCAGGCGCAGCCAGGTGAACGTGCGGACTCGACTTTTTCGCGGATTTCCTTGCTGCTGAAACACCTCGGCCAGGACGATGCCTGGCCGAGGTCAGCATTACCGCTCGATCACCTTAGGCGGAGATCGGGGTACGCCAGTCGTCGGAGCCGGAGGTGCCGGAGACTTCGTGGGTCCAGACGATCTTGCGGTAGGTGAAGTAGACGTCTTCCAGGTGGGTGAAGTGGGACATGTTCGGGTCCTGGCAGTTCGGCATGCGCGACTGCACGTCGACGATCACCGCGTCTTCCAGTTCGATGGTGAAGTAGTGCTCCTGGGTACCGGTGGAGGAGGTGCGGTACCACTCCAGGCGGCACTTGCTCAGACGCTCACCGGAGGTCAGGGAGTTGAAGATCAGCGGCGAGGACTTGTCGAACACCTTGGTGATCATCAGCGGCTTGTGCACGCGCTGGCCGGTCGGCTGGCCGGACTGCGGGTCACGCGGGATGATCACCTGGTGGTTGAAGGCTTGAACCAGAATCTGATCTTCGTGACCTTCCTGGAAAATGTTGCCGACCGAGTCCTCGGTGAAGGTGCCAGCGGTGATCAGACCTTGTTTGGTGCCTTCGAGGGACAGATACGCGGGTGTTGGCATGAGTGCTCTCCTTGCCTGGTTCATGGATCCAGTTGATCCGGGAGCCGGGTCTATAGCGAGTACCGTGCCATCAATTAAAAATCATTTAAAAACAATTACTTGCGATATCTGTTCGATTGCCTTGCCAGGCTGTTGCGAAGGGCGTCACGAAATATTGCGCAGAGTCTGGCGCAGGCCTGCGCAGGAGCTTGCGCAGTACCGCTAAGGGGCAGCCAGGGCAGGCGCTCGGCGGGCTTATCCACAGTCTTGTGTGAGGTGGGGTGCGCAATAAATTGCGCACTCGGCGACAGCGCGGGGGGCTGTAGGTCTGCAGCTTGATGGGCCAGGGCGAGCGGCGTTGGTTCAGGCGCTCTTCTGCTGGCGCAGCAGTTGGCCGTGGCCGTCATCCCAGCCGGCCTCCCAGGCAGCGCTGGGAACTTCCGCGGTATAGGGCAGGTTGCTGGTGGGTTGGCCGGTCAGGCCGGCCATGTAGCCCTGCTGGTAAGCCTTGTTCAGGCTCTCCAGGCTCCACTGGCGGTCATCGTCGGGTTGGGCGTCGGACGCCATGGGCACAGCTCGCGTTACGTTCACTGTGCCCATGCTAGCCGCGCCGGCCGGTGATTACCGGGCCGCCGGTCCCGGTTTTGACGCCGCTGGCGTTTTTTGTGACCGGATCGACTAAACCGCCAGGGCCAGGATGCTGGCCTGGTAGGCCGCGGCGAAGCTGTCGAAGTCGCCTTCTTCCTGGGCCTCCAGCTCCGCCTGGTCGCGCAGCGATCGGGCGGTTGCCGCCTCCAGTGCGGCCTGTTGCTCGGCGCTCAGCGGCTGGCTACGGAAGTACTCGGCGTGCTGCTTGCTCTGGCGCAGGGCGAACTGGGTGAAGCTTTCGCCCTGCTGCAGCTGGGCCAGCACCTGGGCCGAGGGCGTCAGGCTGGTGTCGGCGACCTTGGCGCGCTGCGCCTGCAGGGCCTGTTCGTGGGCGTCGCCGCCCAGGTTGTGGTCGAGCAGTTCGGCCAGTGGCTGGATCTGCGCGAGCAGTTCCTCGGCCCACTGCTGCAGCGCCACCGGTTGGCCCTGGCGCTGCAGCTGCAGGCCGGGACGACGACCCTCCTTGACCACCGAAAGGAAGTTGTCGGTGCAGGCGTGGCACTCGTCACTCTCCAGCAGCGGGCTGTCCTGCAGGGCGCAGAACAGCAGGAAGGCGTCGAGGAAGCGCGCTTCGTTCAGGTCGATGCCCAGGGGCAGGAAGGGGTTGATATCCAGGCAGCGCACCTCGACGTACTGCACGCCGCGAGCCATCAGCGCCTGGATCGGCCGTTCGCCGCTGGCGGTGACGCGCTTGGGGCGGATATTCGAGTAGTACTCGTTCTCGATCTGCAGGATGTTGGTGTTGAGCTGCTGCCACTCGCCATCCTTGTGGGTGCCGGCTTCGACGTAGGCGGGGTAGGGCGTGGCGACGGCCTGGCGCAGGCTGTCGATATAGCTGCCGAGGTCGTTGTAGCAGGGCGTCAGGCCGGCCTGGGCGTTGCTCTGGTAGCCCAGGTCGCTCATGCGCAGGCTGGTGGCGTAGGGCAGGTACAGGGTGTCGGCGTCGAGCTGCTGCAGGCCATGGGGGCGGCCGCGCATGAAGCCGGCGTCCAGCGCCGGTGAGGCGCCGAACAGGTACATCAGCAGCCAGCTGTAGCGGCGGAAATTGCGGATCAGGCCGATGTAGCGCGCCGACTGGTAGTCGCGCGGGCTGCGCGGGTCGCCTTCGGCCTGCTGCAGCACGGCCCACAGCCGGTCTGGCAGGGAGAAGTTGTAGTGGATGCCGGCGATGCACTGCATGGTCTTGCCGTAACGCAGCGCCAGGCCCTTGCGGTACACGTACTTGAGCCGACCGATATTCGAGTCGCCGTAGCGGGCGATCGGGATCGTCTCCTCGTCCGGCAGGGCGCAGGGCATCGACGGGCTCCACAGGTATTCGCCGTCGAGCTTGCTGTAGGCGTAGCGGTGAATCTGCTCGAGGTCGGCCAGGGTGGTGGCCGGGTCGGGCTCGGCCGGGGTAATGAACTCCAGCAGTGCCTCGGAGTAGTCGGTGGTGATCTGCGGGTGGGTCAGTGCCGAGCCCAGTTTCTGCGGGTGCGGGGTCAACGCCAGCTGGCCGTCACTGTCGACGCGCAGGCATTCGCGCTCGATGCCGTGCAAGCACTGGGAAAGCAGGGAGAGGTTGGCGCGCTCGCCGAGCAGGGCCAGGCGGCGGGAGAACAGGTCGCTCAAGATTGCATTCCTTCACGCGTCGATCGGCCCAATATGGGGGTGGAACGCTTGCTCTACAAGGGGGAATCGGTAACGGCGATTTGCGCCGTGGCCCGCCGGAGCGGACTGCCGTCTGCCTACCCTAGACCAGCCGGGACGGATGCAGTTATACCCAGGCGAAGGTCGCTTGCGCCTCAGCGACCCGCTTCTCGCCCCGATCCATCCCGGCCCCAGGTGCGGCTCATTTGCAGATGAAGGTGGCCTGGGCCGTGGCGACCAGTTTGTCGCCCTGCTGCACCCGCGCCTCCAGCACATGCACCTTGCGCCCGGCATTGAGCACGCGGGCGTTGCAGGCGATCTCGCCTTCTTCGACCGCGCGGATGTAGTTGACCTTGCACTCCAGGGTCATGCTGCCGGCCTGGCCACCGAACAGGCTGTGGCTGGCCTGGCCGAGCGCGGTGTCGATCAGCGAGAACAGCGCGCCGCCGTGCATGCGCCCGTGCAGGTTGAGCAGGTGATCCTGCATGCTCATGCGCACCTGGGATTCACCGTTCTCGGCCTTGTCGATGGTCATGCCGAGCAGCTTGCTGAACGCGCTGTCCTGGCCGACCGGGGAGGTGGTGCTCATGGCTTACTTCCTCAATTGCTTGGCGTTGGCGAACAGCGCGGCCATGGCATTGTTGCCCTCGGCCGGCTTGTCCTGGCTGGAATGGCGCTCGCTGCGCGGCGTGTTGCCACGCTTGCCGCCACCGCGGGATTGCCCGCCACGCGTCCCGTCGACCTTCTCGCCGGGGGTGTCGCCCATGCGCATGGACAGGGCGATGCGGTTGCGCGGGATGTCCACCTCCATCACCTTGACCTTGACCACGTCGCCGGCCTTGACCGCCTCGTGCGGGTCCTTGATGAACTTCTCCGACAGCGCCGAGATGTGCACCAGACCGTCCTGGTGCACGCCGATGTCGACGAAGGCGCCGAAGTTGGTGACGTTGGTCACCACGCCCTCGAGGATCATTCCCAGCTGCAGGTCCTTGAGGGTCTCGACGCCTTCCTGGAACGCGGCGGTCTTGAACTCCGGGCGCGGGTCACGGCCGGGCTTCTCCAGCTCGGCGAGGATGTCGCCGATGGTCACCAGGCCGAAGCGCTCGTCGGTGAACTGCTTGGGGTCGAGGCGCTTGAGGAAGGCCGCATCGCCGATCAGCGAGCGGATGTCGCGGCCGGTGTCGGCGGCGATGCGCTGCACCAGCGGATAGGTTTCCGGGTGCACCGCCGAGGCGTCCAGCGGGTTGTCGCCGTTCATCACGCGGAGGAAGCCGGCGGCCTGTTCGAAGGTCTTCTCGCCCAGGCGCGAGACCTTCTTCAGTTCGTCGCGGGTCTTGAACGCGCCGTTGGCGTCGCGGTGCGCGACGATGTTCTGCGCCAGGGTCGCGTTGAGCCCGGAGATGCGCGCCAGCAGGGCGGCGGAAGCGGTGTTGACGTCGACGCCGACGGCGTTCACGCAGTCCTCCACCACGGCATCGAGGCTGCGCGCCAGCTTGAGCTGGGAGACGTCGTGCTGGTACTGGCCGACGCCGATGGATTTCGGGTCGATCTTCACCAACTCGGCCAGCGGGTCCTGCAGGCGGCGGGCAATGGACACCGCGCCGCGCAGCGAGACATCCATGTCCGGAAATTCTCTGGCGGCCAGCTCCGAGGCGGAGTACACCGAGGCGCCGGCTTCACTGACCATCACTTTGGTCAGCTTGAGGCCCGGCAGTTTTTTGATCAGCTCGGCGGCCAGCTTGTCGGTCTCGCGGCTCGCAGTACCGTTGCCGATCGAGATCAGGTCGACGGCGTGCTTGGCGCACAGCTTGGCGAGGACCGCCAGGGTGCCGTCCCAGTCATTGCGCGGCGCATGCGGATACACGGTGGCGGTTTCCAGTACCTTGCCGGTGGCATCCACGACCGCCACCTTGCAGCCGGTGCGCAGACCCGGGTCCAGCGCCAGGGTGGCGCGCGGGCCGGCCGGGGCGGCCAGCAGCAGGTCGTGCAGGTTGCGCGCAAAGACATTGATGGCTTCGTCTTCAGCCGCTTCGCGCAGCTCGCCGAGCAGGTCGGTTTCCAGGTGGGTATAGAGCTTGACCTTCCAGGTCCAGCGCACCACCTCGCCCAGCCACTTGTCGGCGGCGCGGCCGCGCTGCTCGAGGCCGAAGCGTTCGGCGATCATCACCTCGCACGGATGCAGGGTGCCGGGCAGTTCCTCGCCGACCTTCAGGCTGGCGCTGAGGATGCCCTCGTTGCGCCCGCGGAAGATCGCCAGGGCGCGGTGCGACGGCGCGCTCTTGAGCGGCTCGTCGTGTTCGAAGTAGTCGCGGAACTTGGCGCCTTCCTCTTCCTTGCCGGCCACCACCCGGGCGCTGAGGGTGGCGTGGTCCTTGAGGAAGCTGCGCAGGCTGCTGAGCAGAGTGGCGTCCTCGGCGAAGCGCTCCATGAGGATGTACTTGGCGCCTTCCAGCACCGCCTTGACGTCGGCGAAGCCCTTTTCCGCGTCGACAAAGCGTGCGGCTTCCTGGTCCGGGGTCAGGCTCGGGTCGTTGAACAGCGCATCGGCCAGTTCGCCGAGACCGGCTTCCAGGGCGATCTGGCCCTTGGTGCGGCGCTTCTGCTTGTAGGGCAGGTAGAGGTCTTCGAGGCGCGTCTTGGTGTCGGCCAGGTTGATCTCGCGGGCCAGTTCCGGGGTCAGCTTGCCCTGCTCCTCGATGCTGGCGAGGATGCTGGCGCGGCGATCGTCCAGCTCGCGCAGGTAGCGCAGGCGCTCTTCCAGATGGCGCAGCTGGGTGTCGTCCAGGCTGCCGGTGACTTCCTTGCGGTAGCGGGCGATGAAGGGCACGGTCGAGCCTTCGTCGAGCAGCGCCACGGCGGCGGCGACCTGTTGCGGGCGCACGCCCAGTTCTTCGGCGATGCGGTTGTTGATGCTGTCCATATAGAGCTACCCACACTGAAACGAAAAACCGGCCACGCAGACCACGGGCCAGACAAGAAGCGGCGCATTATAAACACCGCCCGCCAGGCTGCTGGGAACCGTTCGGGGAAAAATCTGCTAACAATGGCCGGCCCGCCGCGCCCGGTGGCTGAGCCATAATGCCGAGCATGCAAGCTGTCTGCGCCTCCCTCGGGCCAGACAGATCCCCGGTCAAGGAGCCTCTATGAGTAGCACCGCCCCCTCCCTTGAAGGCGAGAAAATCCTCGTCGTCGACGACGACGCCCGCCTGCGTCGCCTGCTCGAGCGCTTCTTCGACGAGCAGGGCTACCGGGTGCGCACGGTGGAGAACGTCGAGCAGATGGACCGCCTGCTGTCGCGCGAGCTGTTCAACCTGGTGGTGCTCGACCTGATGCTGCCCGGCGAGGACGGCCTGTCCGCCTGCCGCCGCCTGCGCGAGAGCAACAACCAGGTGCCGATCATCATGCTCACCGCCAAGGGCGACGAGGCCAGCCGCATCCAGGGCCTGGAACTGGGCGCCGACGACTACCTGGCCAAGCCGTTCAACCCGCGCGAGCTGCTGGCGCGGATCAAGGCCGTGCTGCGCCGCCAGGCGCCGGTGGTGCCGGGCGCGCCGGGCAGCGAGGACGAGACGGTGAGCTTCGGCGACTACCAGCTGTCGCTGGCCACCCGCGAGCTGAAGAAGGGCGAGGAAGTGCACATGCTCACCACCGGCGAGTTCGCCGTGCTCAAGGCCCTGGTGCAGCATGCCCGCGAGCCGCTGACCCGCGACAAGCTGATGAACCTGGCCCGCGGCCGCGAGTGGGACGCCCTGGAGCGCTCCATCGACGTGCAGATCTCACGCCTGCGCCGGCTGATCGAACCGGACCCGTCCAAGCCGCGCTATATCCAGACGGTCTGGGGCGTGGGCTATGTCTTCGTCCCGGACGGTAACAAGTAGTGCCGGGCGCTCCCTTCTTTTGCGTTGCGGGCCGCCGTCAGGCGGTCGTCGAACAGCCATGAAGACCCCGCTGTGGTTCCCGCAAAGCTTCTTCGCCCGCACCCTCTGGCTGGTGCTGGTGGTGGTGCTGTTTTCCAAGGCACTGACCCTGGTCTATCTGATGATGAACGAGGACGTGCTGGTCGACCGCCAGTACAGCCACGGCGCGGCCCTGACCCTGCGCGCCTACTGGGCGGCCGACCCGGAGGATCGCCAGACCATCGCCCGCGCCGCCGGCCTCAAACGGGTGGCCGAGCATCGGGTGCCGGCCAGCGAGCAGCACTGGCCCTACAGCGAGATCTTCCAGCGCCAGATGCAGGCCGAACTGGGCCCGGATACCGAGGTGCGGGTGCGTGCCAAGAGCCCGCCGGCGCTCTGGGTGCGGGCGCCGGCGCTGGGCGAGGACTGGCTGCGGGTACCGCTGTATCCGCACCCGCTGCGCGGCCAGCGGATCTGGAGCGTGCTCGGTTGGTTCCTCGGCATCGGCCTGCTGTCCACCGCCGCGGCCTGGATCTTCGTGCGCCAGCTGAGCGCGCCGCTCAAGCGCCTGGTGTTCGCCGCCCGGCAGATCGGCCAGGGGCGCAGCGTGCGCCTGCCGGTGAGCGACACGCCGAGCGAGATGACCGAGGTCTACCGCGCCTTCAACCAGATGGCCGAGGATGTCGAACAGGCGGCGCGCGAGCGTGAGCTGATGCTCGCCGGGGTGTCCCACGACCTGCGCACGCCGCTGACCCGCCTGCGCCTGTCCATGGAGTTCCTCAACAGCGACTCGGAGCTGACCGACGACATGGTCCGCGACATCGAGGACATGGATGCGATTCTCGACCAGTTCCTCGCCTTTATCCGCGACGGGCGCGACGAGCCCCTGGAAGAGATCGACCTGCGCGAGCTGATCCGCGAGGTGGTCGCACCCTACAACCAGCAGCGGGAGCTGGTGCGCCTGTGCCTGGAGCCGCTGCCGGTGATTCCCGTGCGCCGGGTGTCGATCAAGCGCCTGCTGGTCAACCTGATCGAAAACGCCCTGCGCTACGGCGGCGATGCGGTGGAGGTGGCCGCCTCGCTGTCCGGCACGCACAACGCGCCCTACGTGGTGCTGAGCGTGCTCGACCGTGGCACGGGCATCGATCCGGCGGAACTGAGCAGCATCTTCAATCCCTTCATTCGCGGCGACCGTGCCCGCGGTGGGCAGGGCGCCGGGCTCGGCCTGGCCATCGTCAAGCGCATCGCCGCCCTGCACGGCGGCAGCGTCGAGCTGCGCAACCGCTCCGGCGGCGGTCTGGAAGCGCGGGTGTGCCTGCCGCTGGGCCTGCTGCTGCCGCGCGACGCGGCGTGAGCGCCGGCAGAGCGCTGCAGCGACCCTGGAGGCGGGGCTAGCCGCGGCCCTTGGTGCGGGTCAGGTGCGGCATGGCGGTCTTTTCCATGTACTCGATGATCATCCCGGCGACGTCCTTGCTGGTGGTGGTTTCGATGCCCTCCAGGCCTGGGGAGGAGTTCACCTCCATCACCAGGGGGCCGTGGTGGGAGCGCAGGATGTCCACCCCGGCGACCGACAGACCCATGACCTTGGCCGCGCGCAGGGCGGTCATGCGCTCCTCCGGGGTGATCTTGATCAGGCTGGCCTCGCCGCCGCGGTGCAGGTTGGAGCGGAACTCGCCCGGCTTGGCCTGCCGCTTGATCGCCGCGATGACCTTGTCGCCGACCACGAAGCAGCGGATGTCGGCGCCGCCGGCCTCCTTGATGTACTCCTGCACCATGATGTTCTGCTTGAGGCCCATGAAGGCCTCAATCACCGACTCGGCGGCCTTCTGGGTTTCGCACATGACCACGCCGATGCCCTGGGTGCCCTCCAGTACCTTGATGATCAGCGGCGCGCCGTTGACCATCTGGATCAGGTCGGGGATGTCGTCCGGCGAGTGGGCGAAGCCGGTCACCGGCAGGCCGATGCCCTTGCGCGAGAGCAACTGCAGCGAGCGCAGCTTGTCCCGCGAGCGGGTGATGGCCACTGATTCGTTGAGCGGGAACACCCCCATCATCTCGAACTGGCGCAGCACCGCGCAGCCGTAGAAGGTCACCGAGGCGCCGATGCGCGGAATCACCGCATCGAAGCCTTCCAGCGGCTGGCCGCGATAGTGGATCTGCGGCTTGTGGCTGGCGATGTTCATGTAGGCGCGCAGGGTGTCGATCACCACCATCTCGTGGCCGCGCTGCTGCCCGGCTTCGACCAGGCGGCGGGTGGAATAGAGGCGCGGGTTGCGCGACAGGACAGCGATTTTCATGGGGCACCCGGAAGGTCGAGAAGCGAGGGTTTGTCTTGAACATAGGTCAGCGCCGGGTTGACCACCAGCTGGCCGTCGATCAGCGCCTTGGAGCCGAGCAGCACGCGGTAGCGCATGGTCTTGCGGCAGGTCAGGGTGAATTCCACCGGCCAGTGGCGGTCGCCGAGGATCAGCAGGGTACGGATCGTGTAGCGGCTCTGCACGTGGCCGGTGGAGCTCTTGATGCGCTTGACCGCCACCAGCGGCGCCTCGCAGCGATGGCGCCGCTGCACCAGGGTGCCGAGGTGCGCGGTGAAGCGCACCCAGTCGGCGCCGTCGCGCTCGAACGGCTGGATATCGCTGGCGTGCAGGCAGGAGGTGCTGGCGCCGGTGTCGATCTTCGCGCGCAGGCCGACCATGCCCAGTTCCGGCAGGTTGATCCATTCGCGCAGGCCGATCACGCTGAGATGGTCGAAGGTCTTCACACTGGGCAGATTCCGTTGGGCCTGACTGGCCTATGGTCCCGGCATTCTAGTTGTGCCCCGGGACAACTGCATCAGGCAGAATCGTGGCCTGGCAGCATTTTTTGATCGAGAGAGCGATGAGCGAGAAAGACGACGACAGGGTGCGCCTGGACAAGTGGCTGTGGGCGGCGCGCTTCTACAAGACCCGCGCCCTGGCCAAGGCGGCGATCGAGGGCGGCAAGGTGCATTGCCGGGGCGAACGCTGCAAGCCGAGCAAGGAGCCGAAGGTCGGCGATGAACTGCAGATCCGCAGCGGCTTCGACGAGCGTACGGTGGTGATCCAGGCGCTGTCGGTGGTGCGGCGGGGGGCGCCGCAGGCCCAGGAGCTGTACACCGAGACCGCCGACAGCCTTGCCCGCCGCGAGCTAGCCGCGGCGCAGCGCAAGGCCGGCGCCCTGGGCGTGCAGACCGATGGTCGGCCGACCAAGAAACAGCGGCGCCAGCTGCACCAGTTTCGCGGCAGTCAGGACGACTGAGGCGCGCCCGACTGTGGCGTGTGCTGCGGCGAAACCACCTGCAGTCGGTTGATCAGCGGCAGCCGTTGCAGCGGCGCCCATAGCGGCTGACAGGCCCATTCCAGGCCCCTGGCGATATGCCCGGCGAGCGGCGTGCAGTAGCCCCAGGCGAAGCTGACCAGGGCGATGAACAGCCCGCCGACCGCCACGTCCACCAGCCAGTGGGCGCCGGCGACCAGGCGCGGCAGCATGAACAGCACCACCAGTGCCAGGCTCACCGCCAGCTTCCAGCCACGGCTGAACAGGGCCATGAACAGGCCCCAGAGCAGCAGCACCGAGGCATGGTCGCCGGGGAAGCTGCGGCTGGAGCGGTCCTTGAGTTCGAACAGGCGCTCCAGCTCGGGGAAGGCGCCGCTCAGATGGAAGCTGCCAGGCACCTGCATCGAGGGGCTTTCGTGCTGCCATCCGAGCAGGGTGACCAGCTTGCTGAACACCACGCGCACCACCAGCAGCACCACCAGCAGGGCAATGAAGGTGAACAGCGCCGGGCGCAACTCGCCTGTGCGGAACGCCCAGCGCGTGTGCAGCAGCAGGCTGAGCATCAGGCCGCCGATCAAGGCGTCGCTGGGGCGCAGGCTGGTCAAGGCCCAGAACCAGTCCCATAGCGGGTAGTGATTGAGCGAGCCATTGAGGCTCTGGAACAGCCACAGGTCGGCGGCGTCCCACAGTGCGCGGGTGGCTGGCAGCAACCAGCTGGCGAGCAAGGCGGCGGCCAGCAGGTTGAGACCGAGCAGGGCCGGCCATCGCCAAGTGGCTTGGATACGGTTGTCTTTATTCATAGAATGTCGCTCCTTAATCTTCCCTGATCGTAATGGCGCCGCGCTTTATATAGATGCAGCGCCATTTTGTCATCTGTTGTTCACATCTGGTTGCCCCATGCACGATTTCGATCACACCCAGCGTTTCCTGTTCGACGATACCGATGTCCGCGGCGAGCTGGTCGGCCTGGGCGCGAGCTACCAGCATGTGCTGGCCAAGCACCCCTATCCGCAGCCGGTCGCCCAGTTGCTCGGCGAATTGCTGGCCGCGGCGTCGCTGCTGATCGGCACCCTGAAGTTCGACGGCCTGCTGGTGCTGCAGGCGCGCTCGTCCGGCGCGGTGCCCTTGCTGATGGTCGAGTGCTCCAGCGATGGCGAGTTGCGTGGCATTGCCCGCTACCACGCCGAGCAGGTGGCCAGCGATGCCGGGCTGGCCGAGCTGATGCCCGATGGCGTGCTGGCGATCACCGTCGACCCGAAGAATGGCCAGCGCTACCAGGGCATCGTCGACCTGGAAGGCGCCACCCTGGCCGACTGCCTGACCAACTACTTCGCCACCTCGGAACAGCTGCCCACGCGCTTCTGGCTGTGCGCCGACGGTCAGCGCGCCCGCGGTCTGCTGCTGCAGCAGCTGCCGGCCGACCGCCTGAAGGAAGCCGAGGCCCGCGAGGCCAGCTGGCAGCACCTGGTGACCCTGGCCAGTACCCTGACCACCGAGGAACTGCTCGGCCTGGACAACGAAACCCTGCTGCACCGCCTCTATCACGAGGAGGCGCTGCGCCTGTTCGAGCCGCGCCAGCTGTGCTTTCGCTGCAGCTGTTCGCGCGAGCGCTCGGCCCGGGCGCTGATCAGCCTGGGGCAGGCCGACGCCGAGCTGCTGCTCAGCGAGCATGCCGGGCGGGTGGTGATCGACTGCCAGTTCTGCAACCAGCAATACGGTTTCGATGCCGCCGATGTCGCCCAGCTGTTCGCCGGCGGCGGCAGCGAGGAACCCTCGGATACGCGCCACTGAGGCGATAGCGGGCGCCTATCGGCCCGCTTGGCGGATCGGGTACTGCCAAGGAATGTGCTTTCTGGCATACTCCCGCGACTTTTTATCGCTGTAGTAGTGCGCAAACCTTTACTACAAAACGTTTGGAAGACTCGGCCCGCGGGCCGACGGGGACTCACATGACGCAAGCCAACAACGCCGTGTACACCGACATCAGCGCCGCCCAACTGGTCGAAGAAGCCCTCCGTCGCGGCGAAGGCGAACTGGCCGCCAACGGTTCTCTGGTGGTCCGCACCGGCCAGCGCACCGGCCGCTCGCCGGCCGACCGCTTCATCGTTCAGGAGCCGAGCACCGAGGCGAAGATCGCCTGGGGCCCGATCAACCGGCCATTCCCGGCGGACAAGTTCGATGCCCTGTGGGACCGTGTGCAGGCGTTCTCCGATGCCCAGGACAGCTTCGTCTCCCACGTTCACGTAGGCTCCGCCGAAGCGCACTACCTGCCGGTCAAAATGACCACCGCCACCGCCTGGCAGAACCTCTTCGGCCGCTGCCTGTTCATCGAGCCGGCGCAGTACAACCCGGCCGCCAAGGCTGAGTGGCAGGTGCTCAACGTCGCCAACTTCGAGTGCGTGCCCGAGCGTGACGGCACCAACTCCGACGGTTGCGTGATCATCAATTTCGCCGCCAGGAAGGTGCTGATCGCCGGCATGCGCTACGCCGGTGAAATGAAGAAGGCGATGTTCAGCGTGCAGAACTTCCTGCTGCCGGACGCCGACGTGCTGCCGATGCACTGCGCCGCCAACATCGGCGAGGACGGCGACGTCACCCTGTTCTTCGGCCTGTCCGGCACCGGCAAGACCACCCTGTCGGCGGACGAGTCGCGCTACCTGATCGGCGACGACGAGCACGGCTGGGGCGAGGGCGTGGTGTTCAACATCGAGGGTGGCTGCTACGCCAAGTGCATCGACCTGTCGGAGAAGAACGAGCCGGTGATCTGGAAGGCCATCCAGTTCGGCGCCGTGCTGGAAAACGTGGTGCTCGATGAGCAGCGCAACCCGGACTACGCCGACGACAGCCTGACCCAGAACAGCCGCGCGGCCTACCCGCTGAGCCATGTCGAGAAGCGCAGCGAGCGCAACCTCGGCGGCGAGCCGAACGCGGTGATCTTCCTCACCTGCGACCTCACCGGGGTGCTGCCGCCGGTGTCGATCCTCGACGAAGAGCAGGCCGCCTACCACTTCCTGTCCGGCTACACCGCGCTGGTCGGCTCCACCGAAATGGGCTCGGGCAGCGGCATCAAGTCGACCTTCTCCACCTGCTTCGGCGCGCCGTTCTTCCCGCGCCCGGCCGGCGAGTACGCCGAGCTGCTGATCAAGCGCATCCGCGGCTTCGGCTCCAAGGTCTACCTGGTCAACACCGGCTGGACCGGCGGCGGCTATGGCGTCGGCAAGCGTTTCAACATCCCCACCACCCGTGGGGTGATCGCCGCCATCCAGAGCGGCGCGCTGATCGGCACAGAGACCGAGCACCTGCCGATCATCAACCTCAACGTGCCGAAGTCGGTGCCGGGCGTCGAAACCAACCTGCTCAACCCGCGCAACACCTGGGCCGACCAGAACGCCTACGACGAGGCCGCCAAGGCCCTGGCCAAGTTGTTCATCGACAACTTCCAGAAGTTCGAGGTCAGCGACGCGATCAAGAACGCCGGCCCGCAGCTCTAAGCCGTCAGCGCGTCACGGAAAACCGCCTTCGGGCGGTTTTTTTGTATGCGTCTGCCAGGTAGAGCCAGCACCGGAAGAACTGTTGCGGTGAATCGGTCGACAGCCTGTGCTGCCTATCACGCCGGGGTGTTGAACTGTCTGCCTCGCGACGGCCGTTGTCCGTTGCAGGGGGAGGCGCCGGGGCTTACTCAGCCAGCAGCTTTCTTAGCTGTTGCTCGCGGATCGCCGGCAGGGATTGCCAGATGGCCTGAGTCAGTTGCGGGTTCTGTTGCCGAAACTGGTGGGAGAACACCAGATAGGAGTCATCCTCGTAGTACGTCTGTGGCAGCAGCTTGACCTGCTCGGTGAGGCCCAGGGTACGCAGCATATTGAGGCCGATGCTGCGCTCGCTGACATAGCCATCCAGGCGGTTCAGCGCCACCAGCTGCAGGCCGATCTTCACCGAGCGCACCGTCTCGTCGAGTACGCCGGCCTTTTTCAGGCTGTGCCAGACCACATAGCCAGGCGGCGCCCCCAGGCCGGTCTTGATACCGCTGAACTGCTGGCCATCGTAGCGCAGCTCGCCGGCCAAGGGGACGAACACCCGATACTCCTCGCGCCACAGGCGCAGTTCGGGGTCTGGCGCGGACTGCGCCCGTTTATTGGCCTTAGGGAAGGCGCCCCAGGCGTCGCGCTCGCTCGACCAGAAGGCAGCCGCTATGGCATCGACCTGGTTCTTGCGCAGCATGGCGAGGCAGCGTTTCCATGGATGGCGCAGCAGCGTCACCGGCTCGGCGTGTTCGGCCGCCGCGGCGCGGGCGATGTCAGGCAGCAGGCCGGAACGGCCATCGATATCTTGTTTGAGCAGCAGGGGCAGGTAGTCGGCATCTTCGACGCAGAGGCTCAGAGCCTCGGCCGACAGGCTGATTGAAAAGCCCAACAGAACAACAAGCCAGGCCTTCATGGGCAGTCCCCCTGACGGGTGGTCAACAGCACAAGGTTAGTTGGCCATCTACCTGGGGTAAAGCCGCTGTCGCCCGGCTTCTGGCTGTCTGGGCGTGTGTGCCGGGCCAGCACCGGGGAATGCTCTTACAATAGCCGGGCGCCTGTTTCCGGCCAGCCACGAGGAATGCCCGATGTTGCTGCACAGCCTCGCCGAAGTCTTCGGCTTTCACCAACTGCGTCCCGGTCAGGAGGCGGCGATCGGCGCGGTGCTGGCCGGGCGCTCGGCGGCGGCGATCTTTCCCACCGGCTCCGGCAAGTCGCTGTGCTACCAGCTGCCGGCCCTGCATCTGCCGCACCTGACCCTGGTGGTGTCGCCGCTGCTGGCGCTGATGCAGGACCAGCTGGCCTTTCTCGCCCGTCACGGCATCAATGCCGCCAGCATCGACTCGGCGCAGAGCCGCGAGCAGACCGCCGAGGTGATGGAGCGCGCCCGTGCCGGCGAGCTGAAGATCCTGATGATCTCGGTGGAGCGCCTGAAGAACGAGCGCTTCCGTAACTTCATCGGCCAGGTGCCGATCTCCCTGCTGGTGGTCGACGAGGCTCACTGCATCTCCGAGTGGGGCCACAACTTTCGCCCGGACTACCTCAAGTTGCCCGACTACCAGCGCCAGTTCGCCATTCCCCAGGTGCTGCTGCTGACCGCCACCGCCACGCCGCAGGTGGTGGCCGACATGCAGCGCAAGTTCGCCATCGAAGCGCAGGACGTGATCACCACCGGCTTCTACCGGGCCAATCTCAACCTGCTGGTCGAGCCGGTGCGCGGCGACGACAAGCGCCGCCGCCTGGTCGAATGGCTGGCGCCCCGGGCCGGGCAGCCGAGCATCGTCTACGTGACTCAGCAGAAGAGCGCCGAGCAGATCGCCGAGCACCTGAGCCGGCACGGCATCGCGGCCAGCGCCTACCACGCCGGCATGGCTCACGAGCAGCGCGAGGCGATCCAGCGCCGCTTCATGGCCGGCCAGGACAGCTGCATCGTCGCCACCATCGCCTTCGGCATGGGCATCGACAAGAGTGACATCCGCAATGTGGTGCACTTCGACCTGCCCAAGTCGATCGAGAACTACAGCCAGGAGATCGGCCGTGCCGGGCGCGACGGCCGCCCCTCGGACTGCCTGGTGCTGGCCAATCGCGACAGCCTCAGCCTGCTGGAGAACTTCGTCTACGGCGACACCCCGGAGCTTGCGGGCATCGAGCGGGTGCTCGAGGAGCTGCTGGGCTGCGCGCAGGACGGCCAGTGGGAGCTGATGCTGAATGCCCTCAGCGAGCAGAGCAACATCCGCCCGCTGCCGCTCAAGACCCTGCTGGTGCAGCTGGAGCTGCGTGGCATCATCGCTCCGCGTTACGCCTATTTCGCCGAGTACCGCTTCAAGTACCTGATCGAGCCGCAAGCCCTGCTGGACCGCTTCGACG
The DNA here is from genome assembly GCF_013388395.1 of Pseudomonas sp. LPB0260. Lineage (NCBI taxonomy): Bacteria > Pseudomonadati > Pseudomonadota > Gammaproteobacteria > Pseudomonadales > Pseudomonadaceae > Pseudomonas > Pseudomonas sp. LPB0260. Next base: position 4,881,455 of record NZ_CP058247.1, read on the forward strand.
GCGAGCGCCGGCAGTTCGTCGAGGCCCTGGTCGCCAGCGCGACGCGGGCACGCACCTGGTGCACCCTGGACTTCGAGGCGCTGTATCAGCGGCACCGGGCCGAGCGCAGCCGGGTGGTCAAGGCGCTGGACTATTTTCAGGAACAGGGCTGGATCGAGCTGGAAAGCAAGCAGATGACCGAGGTCTATGCGCTGCTCGACCCGCACTTCGACCCGGAGGCGCTGGGCGCCGAGCTGCATCGGTATTTCCGCCAGCAGGAGGGCAGCGAGATCGCCCGCATCCAGGCCATGCTGGCGCTGTTCGAGAGCGCGCAGTGCCTGAGCCGGCGCCTGGCCGACTACTTCGGCGACGAGCAGGCGCCGGAGCGCTGCGGCCACTGTTCCGTATGCGCCGGCCGGGTCGCCCGGCTGCCGCCGCCACCGGATCTGCCGGCGCTGGCCGGGCAGGACCTCGACCGGCTGTGTGGCGATTTCATCCAGCGCTACCGCCAGGCCCGTGGCGAGGCGCCCAGCGGCGAATGCCTGACGCGCTTTCTCTGTGGCGTCAGCGCGCCGCTGCTGACCAAACTCAAGGCGCGCAGCCTGCCCGGCTTCGCCGCGCTGCAGGCCTACCCCTACGCGGCGGTGCGCGACTGGGTGCGGGACGGGCTGCAGCCGGCTGCCGACTAATCCCGGGCGCGGGTGGCCTGGCCCTGTTCCAGGGCCCACTGCACCAGCTGCGCGGTCAGCCGGTCCGCGGCCGCGCCGAGGGCGCTCACCATCGCCGCCACCGAGCGCCCGGACGCCGCCTGGCGCACTTCGAAACGGCGGCTGGCGAGGATGCGCCGGCTGCCGCCCTGTACCAGACGCGCCTCCAGGCGGATGTGGGCCTCGGGCCGCTGGCCGTGGTAGTCGCCTTGGAAGCTGCGCAGGTCGCTGTCCAGCAGGAGGTCGGCGCGCAGGCCGCTGCTGTCGCTGCTCAGCGCGGCCAGTCGGCCGTCGTCGCGAAAGCCATCTAGCAGCCGGTCGCGCAGCAGAAGGCTGGCGCGGTCGACCCAGCGCGCGCCCTGGTAGGCGCTGAGCCGGTCGCCCTGGGGCAGCACGGCGATCCGCGTGCTGTCGAGCAGGGCGCTGGCCGCGGGAGTGTTGACCCGCAATGCCCAGTCGCTGCGCACCCCGGCGTGCGCCTGGCTGGGCAGGGCGCTGGCCGGCAAGCGATAGAGGTCCAGCGGTTCGCTTTCGGGCAGTACCGAGCAGGCGCCGAGCAGGCCGCCCAGCAGCAGGGCGCAGAGCATCCGGCTCATGGCTGGAACTCCTGTAGCCGCTCGCCGCGCAGCAGGTAGCCGGCGGGGTCCTGCTCCAGGCGGCGGGAGAACGAGCGCAGCGCGCCGAGGGTGTCGCGCAGCTCGTGGATGGCCGGGCCCAGCTCGCCGAGGCCTTGCAGGCCGCTGTCGAGCGCCTCGCGATTGTCGCCGAGCAGGCGCTCGAGGTTCCGGCTGCTGCGCTCCAGCGAGGCCATCAGCCGCTCGGTGTTGGCCAGGGTCTGGCGGCCCGGGCCGTCCAGCAGCTGGTTGGCGCTGCGCATCAGCTTGGCCGTTTCCTGGCTGGCGGCGCCGAACTCTTGCAGGGTCAGGCGCAACTGGTCGCGTCGCTCGGCGACGCTGGCGGTGGTCCGTTCCAGGTGTTCGAGGGTGCGCGACACGCGCTCGATATTGGCGTCGGAGAGCAGCCGGTCGGCGCGTTTGAGCAGGCCGCTGAGGCTCAGCAGCAGGTCGTCGCCATTGCTCATCAGCTGTGCCAGTACCGAGCGTTCGGCGATGATCTGCGGCGGCTGCTCGCCGTCGCCCAGGAGCCTGGGACTCTGCGGCGTGCCGCCGAGCAACTGGATCACCGCGATGCCGGTGATGCCGGTGATCGTCAGGCGCGCGCGGGTGTCCTGCTTGATCGGTGCCTGGCTGAGCACGCGAATGCGCGCGTGCACCTTGCGCGGGTCCTCGGGATCGAGCTCAAGGCTGGCCACCTCGCCGATGGTGATGCCGCTGTATTGCACCGCGCTGCCCTTGGACAGGCCGCTGACGGTCTCGTCGAAGACCACCACGTAGTCGCTGAGCGCCTGGTCGACCGTGGACTTGTTCAGCCACAGGGCGAACAGCAGTGCGGCGGCGAGGCTCAGCACGGCGAACAGGCCGATCAGCACATGGTGGGCGCGCGGTTCCATTCAAGGGCTCCCCGGCGCGCCGGCGGCGGCCCGTTCGGCCGCGCGTCCACGCGGGCCGTGAAAGTAGTCGCGAATCCACGGGTCGTCGAAGGCGGCGACCCGCTCCAGGCGGTCGGCCACCAGTACCCGCTGCCGCGCCAGCACCGCCACCCGGTCGCACAGGCTGTAAAGCACGTCGAGGTCGTGGGTGACCAGCAGCACGCTCAGCCCCAGGGCATCGCGCAGGGTGCGCAGCAGCTGGTCGAAGGCGCCGGCGCCGATCGGGTCGAGGCCCGAGGTCGGCTCATCGAGAAACAGGATCTCCGGGTCCATGGCCAGGGCGCGGGCCAGGGCGGCGCGCTTGACCATGCCGCCGGACAGTTCGCCCGGGTACTTGCCGCCGGCCTCCAGCGGCAGGCCGACCAGCGCCAGCTTGACCCGGGCCAGGCGCTCGGCCGCCGGACGGGGCAGGCCGGCATGTTCGATCAGCGGCAGGGCGATGTTCTCGGTCACCGTCAGCGAGGAGAACAGCGCGCCGCGCTGGAACAGCACACCGAAGCGTCGTTCCATGCGCGCGCGCCGGGCCGGCGGCAGGTGCAGCAGGTCCTCACCGAACACGCGGATCTGGCCGGAAGTGGGCTGGCGCAGGCCGAGGATGCTGCGCAGCAGCACCGACTTGCCGGTGCCCGAGCCGCCGACCACGCCGAGCACCTCGCCGCGCAGCAATTGCAGGTGCAGGTCCTGGTGCACCACCTGAGTACCGAAGCGGTTGCACAGGTCGTGCACCTCGATGATCGGCTCGGCGCTCACCAGCCCATCTCCATCAGGAACAGCGCAGCCACGGCGTCCAGCACGATCACCACGAAGATCGACTGGACCACGCTGGAGGTGGTGCGTTCGCCCACCGACTGGGTGCTGCCGGTGACCTTGAAGCCTTCCAGGCAGCCGATCACCGCGATCAGGAAGGCGAACAGCGGCGCCTTGGCCATGCCCACCAGGAAGTGCCGCACGGCGATGTTCTCCTGCAGGATGGCCAGGTACATGCTTGGCGTGATGTCCAGGCTCAGGGCGCAGACCACGGCGCCGCCGAGGATGCCGCTGAGCATGGCGACGAAGGTCAGGATCGGCAGGGCGATCAGCAGCGCCAGCACCCGTGGCAGCACCAGCAACTCCAGGGGGCTGAGGCCGAGGGCGCGGATCGCGTCGATCTCCTCGTTGGCCAGCATCGAGCCGATCTGCGCGGTGAAGGCGCTGGCCGTGCGGCCGGCCATGAGGATCGCGGTGAGCAGCACGCCGAACTCGCGCAGGAAGGAGAAGGCCACCAGGTTGACCGTATAGAGGGTCGCGCCGTAACCGGCGAGCACGGTGGCGCCGAGGAAGGCCACCACGGCGCCGACCAGGAAGGTCAGCAGGGCGACGATGGGCAGCGCGTTGAGCCCGCTCTGCTCCAGGTGCACGACCAGCGAGGTGACGCGCCAGCGACGTGGGCGCCACAGGGTGGCGAACAGGGTGGCCAGGGTCAGACCGATGAAGCCGAGCAGGGCGCCGCTCTGTCGCCACAGCCCCTCGAGGGCCGCGCCTATGGTGCCGAGCAGCTCGAGCAGGGTCGAGGGCCGCCGTGCCGGCTGCCCGCCCGCCACGCCGGCCATGGCCTGGCACACCACCTGCAGCAGGGCGCGGCGCTCCTCGGGCAGCCCCGGGGCGCTGGCCGCCAGCTCGGCCAGGCGCTGGCTGCCGAGCAGTTCGACCAGCAGCGCCGCGCCGGCGGTGTCGAGCGCGCCCAGTCCGCCCAGCTCGACCGCCGCGGCGTCCGGCAGGCTGCCGCGCAGCGCCTGCACCTGGGCTTGCAGTGCGGTGTAATGGACCAGGGTCCAGTCGCCGCCGATCCGCAGGCCCGGTGCGGCGTGCCTACCGCGCGACTGGCACGGGGTGATGTACGGGGTGGTGCTCATAGGCCCAAGCTTAGTTCGCGGTGGTCACCTGCGACGGTTCGACGGTTCGACGGCATGCGGGGCTATCGATGGCGCCGTGGCCAGGGCACTTGCTTGCCGGCCGATGAGTCCTGCGCTCACCCGATTGGGGGACTTTGCCGGCGGCGGCGGGTCGGCTATCCTGCGCGACGTGCGTCACAACTCGGCCTGCTGCACGGCCGACCCACCTGTTCGATTGGCAATGGAAGAAAGGACTCGACCATGAAAGAACAACGCAAACTCCCGGCGCTACGCGCGCACATCGACCAACTGCTCGGCAAGGGCTGGGTCATTGCCGGCCGCAATCCGCTGGCGCTGCGCAAGGGCCGCAAGAGCTGGGTGGTCAACCACGGCATGCTGATCAGCGAAGACCTCGCCGCCTGACTTCCCCTCCCGAGCGCTGATGCACCCTGGCCTATGGCCGGCGGCGCCTCGGCGCTCGCTCCGGCCGATGCAATACTCGCGCAGCTGCGACCGCGAGATCTTCCTAACCCCGACGCATTAGCCCGGTCGCGGCGCCCGCAGCGGATGCCGGCTTCGCTGGGGTGAACATCGACCGTGCAACTCGAACAAAAAAGGGCATGCCGCGGGCGTGCCCTTTTTCGTTGGCGCTTGTGGCCGGCGGAGAGCTCGATGGTGGGCGGTCGATGGGCTGCGCGTTTCCAGGCAGTTGGGGGTCGACTTCAGACATTCGCGTCACGCGTTGCAGCGCTAGCTTAGCCGGGTGCTATTTCAGCCCGACAACGTGGAGCAGACATGCAACCGATCACCGTTCTTCGCGACACCACCCCCGTCCCGGTCCTCGACGCCTGCAAGTGGGAGCGCATCGGCGGCGACCCGCACACCGTCAACCTTAATGCCTACACCTCGGAAGACGGCAAGAAGATCATGGGCACCTGGATCTGCACCCCCGGCAAGTGGCGGGTGGCCTACGACAAGTGGGAGTACTGCCACTTCCAGGAAGGCTACTGCATCATCACCCCGGACGGTCAGGAGCCGATCCACCTCAAGGCCGGCGATATCTTCGTGGTCGAGCCGGGCATGACCGGCACCTGGGAAGTGGTCGAGACCGTGCGCAAGTACTTCGTCTTCGCCTGATTGGCTGGCCGAAGCGTCCGGCCCGGCGATTGCGGGTCGGCCGCTTGCGGCACTGGCTTGTTCGGCGCGCATCTGTTAATCATGGAGGCGTCGGTGTTTGTTGGCCGATTGCATCTGGCTAGAGCCGTGCGCTGCAGTCCCACGCAGCCGGCGCCGCGACAGGAGGGCATGCAATCGACTGTAACCCCGGCCCCGCAACACCTCGAACGAACACCCAGGTCAAAACGAGGAAGCCCTATGCAAGTACAAGTGAACATTCATCAGATCGAAGGCGACGCCCGACTTCAGAAGTGGATAGGTTCGACCCTAACCGACAGGCTCGAGCGCTACTCCGATCTGCTTACCCGCATAGAAGTGCACATCAGCGACGAGAACGCCCACAAGTCCGGGCCGGATGACAAGCGCTGCCAGATCGAGGCCCGCCCCAAGGGGCAGCAGGCGATCTCGGTGACCCACAAGGCTCAGGACCTGGAGCAGGCCGTCGACGGCGCCAGCGAAAAAATGCGTCACGCGCTCGAGCATCTGGTCGGCAAGCTGGAGGCCAGGGCGACCTCGGCCAAACGCCTCGATAACGGCGAAGAGGAGCCGGTCGACGCCTTGCTGCAGGAAGAGTTTCTGGCCAAGCAGGAAGAGTTGGACCGGGCGTAACGCGCCCCTTCCCAGTTATCCAACTGATTAGCAAGAGGGGTTCCCACGCAGGTGGGAACCCCTTTTTCATGGGCCGCCGCGTCGTTCCCTGGGCAGGACCTCCGCTGCACCCATGGAAGTGTTCCCTTCGGTGCTACGACCATTGACGGGTTGACGCCTTACGCACCGAACTGCAGACACTGTGCGGGGCGCGTACATAGCCGAGCGGCGCCCGCGGGAGCGCCGCGTGGTGCCTGGCCGAGCAAGGACCGACGCACTGTGGCGTCATCTGTCATGAATGGCATAATCATGGCGTCAATAATTTGCGTAACTTTGTTTACGCCAGGTCCGCCGTCTTGTGCTCCAACTGGCGGTCATGGCTCGAGGGTTTAGTCGATCTATAGAGCAGCAGGTGATAACAATGAAAGAACCAGAGCTGCCGAACAACGAATCCGAGCGCATGGCCGCGCTCCAGGCCACTGGCCTGCTGGACTCCCCGGCCGAGGAGCGCTTCGACCGGATCACCAGGCTCGCCGCCCAATTCTTCGACGTGGGCATCTGCCTGGTGTCCCTCGTCGATGCTGAGCGGCAATGGTTCAAGTCCAGGCACGGGCTGGACGAGGAGCAGACCCCCAGGCGCCTTTCCTTCTGCGCCCATGCCATTCTCGGCACCGATATTCTCGAGGTTCCCGATACCCTGCTCGACCCGCGCTTCGCCGACAGCCCGGTGGTGACCGCTGCGCCCTTCGTCCGCTTCTATGCCGGTGCGCCAATCAGGTCGCGTAGCGGCCATGCGCTCGGCACCCTGTGCCTGGTCGACAGCCGGCCCCGGCGGCTGAGTGCGGCGCAGCGGCGGGCGCTGCGCGACTTCGCCGATTGCGTCGAGCAGGAGATCAACCTGCTCAGCGACAACGCCCTGCAGCGACAGCTGGCCGTCAGCCGCGAGCGCAGTGCGGCGGTGCTGCAGGCCCTGCCCGACATCGTCCTGCTGGTGAGTCGCGACACCCGGCTGATCGAGTGCATGGAGCATCCGGACCTGCCGGCGGCGCCCGAACAGCTGATCGGCCGCACGCTCGCCGAGGTGCTGCCGCCCGCCGCTGCCCAGGTCCTTTCCAGCAAGCTCGACGAGGCCTTCGCCACGGGGCGACTGGTCTGCTTCGACTACGAGCTGGAGGTCGCCGCTGGGCGCGCCAGCTTCGAAGCGAGAATCACCCGTATCGATCCCGACGAGGCGGTGCTGATCGTGCGCAACACCTCGCACATCACCCGCGCCCAGGCCGAGCTGGGGCGCCTGTCCGAGGTGGCCCGGCAGACCACCAATGGCGTGGTGATCTGCGCAGCGGATGGTCGGGTGGTGTGGATCAACGAGGCGTTTGCCCAGCTCACCGGCTTCACCCTCGACGAGATGCTCGGGCGGCGTCCCGGCGATCTCCTGCAGGGGCCGGACACCGACCCCGACGCGGTTGTGCACATGCGCCAGGCCTTGCGGGCGCGGCGCAGCTTCAAGCTCGACGTACTCAACTACCACAAGAACGGCGCGGCCTACTGGGTGCGCATCGCCTGCAACCCCCTGCTCGACCGCCACGGCAACTTCGACGGCTTTATCGCCATCGAGTCCGACGTTACCCAGGAGAAGCGCGACGCCGAGCGGATCGCCAACAGCGAGCGCCTGCTCGGCGCCGTGGTGGACGCCAACAGCATCGGCACCTGGAAGGTCAACCTCAAGACCGGCGAGCTGACCGTCAACCGTATCTGGGCTGGCCTGCTCGGCTATACGCTCGAGCAATTGCAGCCGATCAGCATGGACACCTGGGAGCGCCTGACCCACCCCGAGGATGTCGCCCAGTGCAAGGCGCTTCTGCAGGGTTTTGGCCGGCAATCCGAGGATTACTTCCAGGCCAATGTGCGCATGCGTCACGCCGATGGACGCTGGGTGTGGATCAACATGCGCGGGCGCGTGGTGGCCCGGACGGCGGCCGGCAAGATCGAGGTCATGCTGGGCACGCACTTCGACATCAGTAGCCAGGTGCACGCCGAGCAGAGTCTGCGCGAGCAGTCCGAGCGCATGCGGGTCATCGTCGACAACATGCTCGATGGCGTCATCTCGATCGACGCCAAAGGCACGATCAAGTCGTTCAACGCCGCGGCGCAAGGGATCTTCGGCTACTCCGCTGCCCAGGTGCTGGGGGAGAACATCAGCATGCTGATGCCGGAGCACCACCACCCGCGCCAGGACTTCTACGTGAAGAACTACCTGGCCAACTATATGCGCGGCATCGCCGGGACCCAGTTGCAGCTGGACGGCGTGCGCGCGAACGGCCAGCGATTCCCCGCGGAAATAGGGGTGTCACAGGTTCAGCAGGACAGCGAGCTGCTGTTCATCGTGATAGTGCGCGACATCACCCAGCGCCGCCAGGACGAGCATGAGATTCGCCAGCTGGCCTTCTACGACGCCCTGACCATGCTGCCCAACCGCCGGCTGCTGCTGGACCGACTGGAGCAGGCCCTGGCGGCCAGCAAGCGGCACCGGCGCTACGGCGCCTTGCTGTTCCTCGACCTGGACAATTTCAAGAAGCTCAACGACACCGCCGGGCATGCCCAGGGCGACCTGCTGCTGCAACAGGTGGCCGAGCGCCTGCGCCGCGCGGTCAGGGAGGGCGATACGGTATCGCGCCTGGGCGGCGACGAGTTCGTGGTGATGATCGAGGAGCTCGGCGCCGATGTGGACGAGACGGTGAACCATGCCGAGCATATCGCGCAGAAAGTCCTCGCGGCGCTGAGCAGAAGTTTCGACCTGGCGGGTAACGAGTATCACAGCACCCCGAGTATCGGCGTCACCCTGTTCCAGGGCAGCTCCAGCAGCGAGGATGTGCTCAAGCAGGCCGACATGGCGATGTATCAGGCCAAGGCCTCGGGCCGCAACAGCATCCGCTTCTTCGATCCGGCGATGCAGGTCGCGGCGATGACCCGGATCAGTCTGGAAAGGGATCTCCACGATGCCCTGCAGCAGCGCCAGTTCGAGCTCTACTACCAGCGCCAGGTCGATCAGTCCGGGGCCACCGTCGGCGCCGAGGTGCTGTTGCGCTGGCGCCACCCGCAGCAGGGATTCGTATCCCCGGCGAACTTCATTCCGGTGGCCGAGGAAACCGGGCTGATCGTGCCCATCGGTCGCTGGGCGCTGGAGGAGGCGTGCCGCTGCCTGGCGCGCTGGGCGGCGGACGCGCGGAAATCGGCGCTGACCATCGCGGTGAACATCAGCGTGGCGCAGTTTCTCCGCGAGGACCTGGAGCAGACGGTGCTCGCCGTGCTGCGGGAGACAGGCGCCAATCCGGCGCGGCTCAAGCTGGAAATCACCGAGAGCCTGCTGGCCAGCGACATCCACCGGATCACCGCGCAGATGGCGGCGATCCGTCGCCACGGCGTGATCTTTTCCCTGGATGACTTCGGCACCGGCTACTCGTCGCTGACCTACCTGAAGCGGCTGCCGCTCAACCAGCTGAAGATCGACCAGAGCTTCGTGCGCGACATCCTCCGCGACAGCAACGACCTGGCCATCGCCCAGACCATCGTCGCCCTGGCCGAGACCATGGGCCTGGACGTGATCGCCGAGGGGGTCGAGACCCAGGCGCAGCGCGCCTTGCTGCACGAGATCGGCTGCAACCACTACCAGGGCTATCTGTATGGCCGGCCGCAGTGCCTGGCGGAGTTCGAGCAAGGCTTCAGCGCCGTCAGCTTCGCCGATTGAGGCGCCTCGACTGCCGGCGGCGCCGCCTGTGCGCGGGCTCCGGCGGTCCGGCGTCCCGGCGGTCCGGCGCTCCGGCGCCTTAGCCGGGCCCGACAAGCCCGCAGGTCTGGGCGGTGTCTTGGCGCGCCTCGGGTAGCGGCTGGCCGATCAGCTGCTCGATCTCTTCGGCCGGGCGCGGGCTGCTGAACAGGTAGCCTTGCAGCAGGTCGCAACCTTCGGCGAGCAGGAAGGACAGGTGGCTCTGGTCCTCCACGCCCTCGGCGACCACCTGCATGCCGAGCGAATGGGCCATGGTGATGATGGCCGAGAGGATCACCCCGTTGTTGTTCTCCTGCAGGTTGAGAATGAAGCTGCGGTCGATCTTGAGGATGTCGATCGGCAGGGTCTGCAGGTAGCTGAGCGAGGAATAGCCGGTGCCGAAATCGTCGAGGGCGATCTGTATGCCGAGCTCGCGCAGGGCGTGGAGGTTTCCCAGTACCTGTTCGCGGCCCTGCAGGACGGCGGTTTCCGTCAGTTCGATATAGAGCTCGTCGGCGCCCAGCTGGTGCTTGCGCAGGAGCCGGGAGATCTGCCTGGCGAAACCCGGCTGGGCCAGTTGCACGCTGGAGACGTTGACCGCGACCCGCAGCCGCGGCAGGCCGCGCTGTTTCCAGGCGACCAGCTGGCGCGCGGCCTGCTCCAGCACCCAGTCGCCAATGGGCAGGATCAGGCCATTCTCCTCGGCAATCGGAATGAACTGGTCCGGCGGCACCATCCCCAGCTCCGGGTCGTTCCAGCGGATCAGCGCCTCCACCGACTTCATGCGCAGGCTGCGGCTGTCGACTATGGGCTGGAACTGCAGGTGGAAGTTGAGCGCCTCCACCGCGCTGTGCAGGCGCTGGTCGAGCAGCACGCGCTCCTGGGAGCGCGCGGCGATGGCGCTGGAGAAGAACTGGTAGGTGCTCTTGCCGCGGGTCTTGGCCTGATACATCGCCAGGTCCGCATGCTTGACCAGGTCTTCCACGCTCCTGCCGTCGTCGGGGTAGATGGCGATGCCGATGCTGCAGCCGATATAGCACTCGCTGCCTTCGAGGTCGATCGGCTCGGCCAGCGCCGCGATGATGCGCTCGGCCACCGGGCCGGCCAGCTGATCGGCCTCCGGGTGGCAGAGCAGCAGGGTGAACTCGTCGCCGCCCAGGCGCGCCATGTCGCGGCCGACCTCGATGCCTACGGGGCGGCTCAGGTAGTCGTAGCCGCGCAGGTTGGCCTGGAAGATCTCGGTCACCTTCACCAGCAGGCGGTCGCCGGCGGCGTGGCCGAGGGTGTCGTTGACGTGCTTGAAGTTGTCCAGGTCGAGGAACAGCAGGGCGAAGCGCCCTCCGTGCTGGCGCGCCTGCTCGATCTCGCGGCGCAGGGTCTTGATGAACATCAGGCGGTTGGGCAGCCCGGTCAGGCTGTCGCTGTAGGCCAGGCTGCGGATCTGCTCGTTGGACTGGTACAGGGCCAGGCTCATCTGGTTGAAGGAGCGACTCAGCTCGCCGATCTCGTCGTCGTTCTGCACCGGCACCTGCACCAGTTGCTGGCGCTGGCCGAGCGATGCCAGGGCCTTGTTGAGGCGCTCCACCGGCCGCAGGAACTGGCTGCGGATCACCAGCAACAGCAGCGGCACGGACAGGCCGATGGCCGCCAGGCAGATCAGCAGCACCAGATTGCCGATGGTGCGCGATTCGTCGAGCAGCACGGCCTCGGGGATCAGCAGGTGGATCCACAGGTCATCGCTCAGGCGCCTGGCGCGGTGCAGGTAATCCTGGTCGGCGAGCTGGACCCAGCGCTCTGCGTTTTCCGTCGAGGTCAGCGGCGACAGGTCGAGCTGGCTCAGCCCCGGTAGATGCTCGATTTCCCGGGAGGCCGCCAGAGGCCGGCCACGGGCGTCGCTCAGGAGCATGCCGCCCTGGGGCCAGGGCGAGGGCGACAGGGTGTCGAGCAGCGCCTGCAGGCTGACGGTCAGGCTCAGGTAGCCGCGCAACTGCGGCGTGGCGTTATAGGAGTCGAGCGAGAGGTCGATCAGGTGGACGGCCCGCGTCACATAGAGCGCCAGCTGTCGATTGTCCGGGTTGATGGCGATGAGGTTGACGTTGGCGTCCCGCTTGGCGCCCCGCATGGCCAGGAAGAAGGGGCTCTGCCCTTCCTCTTCGGTCAGGTTGGCCAGCGCGCCGTCGTCGACGCGCAGGTCTTCGAAGCCGTCCGGCAACAGCACGCGGATCTCGTAGTACTGCGGGAATACCCCCTGGATGCTGCTGAGCTTGCGCTGCAACGGTCGCTGCAGCAGGGCATAGCGCTCTTGCGCATCGCCGGCCAGCAGGTACTTCTGCAGCAGCGGGTCTTCGGCGAACAGCTGCACGTTGGCGCCGGCGCTGTCGATCAGCTGGCGCAACTGGGCGTCGACCCGATCCAGCAGCAACTGGGTCTGCTGGTCACCGCGCTGCTGGGCGCTGTGCTTGAGCTCGACAAAGGCCAGGAAGCCCGCCAGCAGCAGCGGGGCGGTGATCAGGGGCACGACCAGCAGGGGCAGGCGTATGCGCAGCTTCATCATGGCCTCACATGGCCGGAGCTTTAGGGTTCAAAGGCGCGGGCGCCTAGTTCAGAACGCGGGCACTGATCTGGTTGCGCAAACGCTGGGCGCGGGCTGGCTGCTCGGTATAGAACTCGGATGTGGTCAGGCTGCCGGCATCGGGATAGATGCTCGGATCGTCCAGCATGGCCTTGGGCAACAGGGCCCGGGCCGCGTGGTTGGGCGATGCGTAATGGGCGAACAGCGCCTGCCGGGCGGCCTGGGTCGGCTCGTTGAGAAAGTCGAGGAAGGCATAGGCCAGGTCGACGTCCTGCGCCTTGGCGCCCAGGGTGAAGTAGTCGACCCAGAGGTTGCCGCCCTCCTGGGGCAGCACGTAGCGCAGCTTGTCGTTGTATTCCCTGAGCATGAGTGCATCGCCGTTGTAGATGATGGTGGCGACGATCTCGCCGCTGAGAATCGGCGAGTGCTCGTCGAGGGACACGGCGTCGTAGGTGCGCACGTGGGGTTTCTGCTCGAGCAGCAGCGCTTCGGCGGCCTTGAGTTGCGCCGGGTCGCTGCTGTTGAGCGAGTAGCCGAGGGCCTTGAGGCTGGCACCGATGAATTCGCGGCCGTCCTCGAGCATGGCAATCTTGCCCTGCAATTCCGGGGCCGGCCGGAGCAGTTGCAGCCAGCTGGTGATCGGCGTGCTCACCAGGTCGCTGCGATAGAGGATGCCCAGGGTGCCCCAAAAATAGGGCACGCCATAGTCCTGCGCGGCGGGAAAGGCCTGCAGCCAGCGTGCGTCGAGGTGCTTGAAGTTGGGCAGGCGGGCATGCTCCAGCGGGGCGATCCAGCCGCGTTTGGCGTAGCTGGCCAGGTCGCTGCCGGCGACCAGAATCAGGTCGTAGCCCACCGCGTCGTTCTCCATCAGCAGGCGGGTGCGGTCGTCGTCGGAGCTGTACAGGCTCTCCACCACCTTGACCCCATGCGCCTTCTCGAAGGCCTCGACCACTTCCGGAGCCAGATAATCGCCCCAGTTGAGGATCGTCAGCTGGCGCTGGCTGGCCTGGCCGAGCAGCGGTAACAGCACCAGAATGGTGCATAGGAGGAAGCGGTTTTTCTGCATGCTTAGGCGTCCCTGTTATAGCTATCGGCGTTGTTCAAGCGTAGCTGCCTTTTTGCCACCTTGGTCCAGCCCAGGGGGCTCAGCCCCGGTACCCCGTGGGTCAGCGGGCTGTCGCTGCGCTGACCGGCAGATCGGCCAGGGCGGCGCGGCGGCCACGCTTGAGGTCGACGCTGGCGAGGATCAGCAGGCCGAGGACGAAGTAGCCGCCGGTGATCAGGATCGCCAGGCGGTGGTCGCCGCCGGACAGCCAGCTGGTCAGGCCGTAGGTCATCGGGCCGAGGATCGACGACAGTTTTACCGCCTGGCCCCACAGGCCGAAGAACTCAGCCAATCGCGTCGGCGGCGCCAGCAGGCCGACGATGGCGCGCCCCGCCGACTGGCTGGCGCCCATGCACAGGCCGGCGATATTGGCCGCCAGCCAGAACAGCGGCGGCCCCTCGGCGGCCCAGGCCAGGCCGACCATCAGCAGCCAGCCGAGCAGGGTAAGGGCCAGGGTGGCGCGATGGCCGAGACGGTCCTGCAGATAGCCGAACAGCACCGCGCCGATGGAGGCGGTGACGTTGACCAGCAGGATCAGCAGCAGGGTGTCCTGGGTGGAGAAGCCCATCGCCTGGTTGGCGTAGATCGCCGCCAGGGTGATTACCGCGGCGATGCCGGCCTGGTAGCAGACGGTGCAGGCGAGAAAGCGCAGCAGGTCGCGGTAGCGCCGGGTCTCGCCCAGGGTGCGGGCGAAGCGCCGCCACGCCACGCCCGCGTCATGCCGCGCGCCGGGCTGCAGCTGCGGCAGGCTGCGCTCGCGCAGGAAGAGGAAGGTCGGCAGGCTGGCCAGGGCGAACAGCGCCGCGGTGATCAGCATGCACACCGGCACGAACTGGGCGGCCGTATGGCCCTGGGCCTGGGCCCAGGCGACATAGGCCAGGCAGCTGCCGAGGCTGACCAGGCCGCCGATATAGCCCAGGCCCCAGCCCCAGCCGGAGACCCGGCCGATGGCGTCCTCGCGGGCGATTTCCGGGAGAAAGGCGGCGATCAGGTTCTCGCCGCAGCCGAAGCAGAAGTTCGACAGCAGCAGAAAAAGCAGCGCCAGGCCCAGGGCGCCCGGTCCGGCCAGCGCCAGGGCGGCGGTGCCGGCGACGCAGCCCAGGGTGCTGTACAGCAGCAGGCGCTTCTTGCAGGCGAAGGCGTCGGCGTAGGCGCCCAGCAGCGGCGCGCCGATGATCACCAGGGCGTAGGAGAGCGACAGGCCGCTGGTCCAGGCCAGGGTCGCCCAGCTGGCGCCACCCGCGACCACGGCGACGAAATAGGCGCTGAACACCGCGGTGATCACCACCGTGGTGTAGCCGGAGTTGGCGAAGTCGTACATCGCCCAGGCCCAGGCTTCTCGGCGGTCGACGCCGCGGGCGAGGCTGGCTGACATGGGGAATCTCCATTTGGCTGCGGCGATGGGGCAAGCCTAGCCGCGGCTGACGCAGGCGGCGAGAGGGGCTGCGGCTATAACCACGGGCCTGTTATGGGCCAGAGTTATTATCGCCCTGGCCGGCAAAGGCTTATGGTGCTTAGGCGAGGGTGTTCGCCAACGACCGCCCATTGCTGAGGAGTCGCCGATGAGTCGCCTGCCTCATGCCACAGCCAACGATGCGGATGACCGAGGGACGGCGCAGAAGCTGCTGGAGATAGTCCGGCAAACCGTGCTCGAGTTGCGCCCGCATGCCGCCGATGAGGCGGCCATCAGCCTGCACAGCGTGCTCGATCGCGACCTGGGCCTGGACAGCCTGGGCCGGGTCGAGCTGTGGTCGCGCATCGAGCGCGAGTTCGGCGTGCGCCTGCCCGAAGCGCTGTTCGCCAGCGCTGACACCCCCCAGGACCTGCTCGTGGCCCTGCGCGTCGAGCGCGGGGTGGTGCCCGAGCCGGAGCCCGCCAGCGAACCCGAGAGGGTCGCAACGGCGGCGGATCGGCGCACCCCGGAGCAGGCGCAGACGCTGATGGAGGTGCTAGACTGGCATGTGCGCGCGCATCCGCAACGCTGCCATGTGCGCCTGCTGGGCGACGGCGAGGCGAGCGACGACATCAGCTACGCGGCGTTGCAGCGGGGTGCCCAGGCGGTCGCCGTCGGCCTGCAGCAGCGCGGCCTGGAGGCCGGGCAGCGGGTGGCGCTGATGCTGCCGACCGGGCGCGACTTCCTCTTCGGTTTCTTCGGCATTCTCCTGGCCGGTGGCGTGCCGGTGCCGATCTATCCGCCGATGCGCCTGTCGCAGATCGAGGACCACCTGCGCCGCCAGGCCGCCATCCTCGGCAACGCCGAGGCCAGCATGCTGATCACCGTCAGCGAGGCCAAGCTGCTCGCCCATCTGCTCAAGCCCCAGGTGCCGAGCCTGGGCGAGATCGCCAGCGTCGCCGAACTGTCCGCGAGCAGCGGCGCCCTGCGCGCCCAGCCCCGCCAGGCCGGGGACCTGGCCTTCCTGCAGTACACCTCCGGCAGCACCGGCCAGCCCAAGGGGGTGATGGTCAGCCACGCCAACCTGCTGGCCAACCTGCGCGCCATGGGCAAGGCCCTGAAGGTCGACGCCGAGGACGTGTTCGTCAGCTGGCTGCCGATGTACCACGACATGGGCCTGATCGGTGCCTGGCTCGGCAGCCTGTATTACGGTTTCAACCTGGTGCTGATGTCGCCGCTGGCCTTCCTCGCTCGCCCGGCGCGCTGGTTGCGGACTATCCACCAGTACCGCGCGACCCTGTCGGCGGCGCCGAACTTCGCCTACGAGCTGTGCCTGAGCAAGCTCGATGCACGCGACCTCGAAGGCCTCGACCTGAGCAGCTGGCGCCTGGCGCTGAACGGCGCCGAGCCGGTCAATCCGGATACCCTCAAGCGCTTCGCCGAGCGCTTCGCCGGCTACGGCCTGTCACCGGCGGCGTTGATGCCGGTCTATGGGCTGGCCGAGGGCACCCTGGGGGTGACCTTCCCGCCGCTGCAGCGTGGCCCGCTGATCGACTGGGTAAGCCGCGGGCCATTCCAGGCCAGCGGCCAGGCGCAGCCGGTCGAGCCGGACAGCGCCGATGCGCTGCGCTTCGTCTGTTGCGGGCGGCCGCTGCCGGGGCATCAGGTGCGCGTGGTCGACGGCCGCGACGTGGAGCTGCCCGAGCGCACCGAGGGCCATGTGCAGTTCAGGGGGCCTTCGACCACCGCCGGCTATTTCCGCAATGCCCAGGAGAGCGCGCGGGTTCGGCATGGCGAGTGGCTGGACTCCCTCGATCTCGGCTACATGGCGGGCGGCGAGCTCTACCTCAGTGGCCGCGCCAAGGACCTGATCATCCGGGGCGGGCGCAACATCTACCCCTATGACCTGGAGACCGCCGTCGGCAACCTGCAGGGCCTGCGCAAGGGCTGCGTGGCGGTGTTCGGCAGCGGCGCCGCCAGCCATGGCGGCGAGCGCCTGGTGGTGCTGGCCGAGACCCACGAGCAGGACAGTGCGGCGCGGCGTGACCTGCAGCAGGCGATCAGCCGCGTCGCCGTGGACCTCACCGGGGTGGCGCCGGACGATGTGGTGCTGGCGCCGCCGCACAGCGTGCTGAAGACCTCCAGCGGCAAGATCCGCCGCGCCGCCAGTCGCGAGCTGTACGAGCGCGGCGAGGTCGGCCAGCCGCGCCGCGCCGTGTGGCGGCAGCTGCTGCGCCTGGGCCAGGCGGCGCTGGGTGCCCAGGCCGGACGTCTGCTGCGGGCGCTGGGCGCCTTGCTCTACGCCGGTTATTTCTGGGCCCTGCTGCTGATCATCGCCAGCCTGACCTGGCTGGCGGTGGCGCTGCTGCCGCGGCGCAGCTGGTGCCGACGCCTGACCCGGGTGGCGGCGCGGGGCTTCCTGCGCCTGGCCGGGGTGCCGTTGAGCACCAGCGGCCTGGCCCAGCTGCGCGCGTCCGAGGTACGGGTGCTGGTCGCCAACCATGCCAGCTACCTGGACGGGGTGGTGCTGTGCGCCGTGCTGCCGCCGACCTTCAGTTTCGTCGCCAAGCGCGAGCTGGCCGAGCAGTTCGTCGCCGGGCGCTTCCTGCGCCGGCTCGGCACCTGCTTCGTCGAGCGCTTCGACGTCCAGCGCGGCGCCGCCGATGCCGAGGCCCTGGCGGCGACCCTGGCCAGTGGGCAGTCGCTGCTGTTCTTCCCCGAGGGCACCCTGAGCCGCGAGCCGGGGCTGCAGCCGTTTCGCATGGGCGCCTTCGTCCTCGCCGCGCGTGCCGATGTGCCGCTGCTGCCGATAGCCCTGGGCGGCACGCGCATGGTGTTGCGCGACGGCCAGTGGTTCCCTCACCGGGGCGAGGTCCGGGTCAAGCTGTGCGGCCAGTTGCTGGCCGACGGTCACGACTGGCTGGATGCGATCAAGCTGCGCGACAAGGCGCGGGCGGTGCTGCTGCAGCAGCTGGATGAGGCGGATCGGCTGCTGCTGGCCGGCTGAGCCCGGCAATCGCGCCCAGCAAAAAGCCCGCAGCAGGCGGGCTTTTTGTGTGTCGGCCGAGTGGCTCAGTGGTGTTTGTGCTTCTTGTGCTTCTTGTGTTTGTGGCCATGGTGATGGCCGTGGTCGCCGTGGGAGTGGCGATGGCCGTCATGGTAGTGGCCACGGTCATCCTGGCGGTTGTCGTTGGCGATGACGTTGCCCAGGGCACCGCCGGCGGCGCCGCCGAGGCCGGCGCCGATGGTCGAGCCGGTGCTGCCGCCGACCTTGCCACCGATCACCGAGCCGCCGGCGGCGCCCAGGCCGCCGCCGATGGCCGCCTCGGTCTTGTTGCCGCGCGGTGCGGTGATCACCCCACCGGCGGCGCCGCCGAGGCCGGCACCGACGGCCGCGCCGGTGCTGCCGCCGACCTGCTGGCCGATGACGTTGCCCAGGGCGCCGCCGACACCGCTGCCGATGGCGACCTTGGTGCTGTCGCCGGCGAAGGCGAGCGGGGACGCCAGGGCGCAGAATGCCAGGGCGGTGAGAAGTGTGCGCATAGGGTCGATCTCGCTAAGGTGGAAAGGGCTTGGTCCGGGGGCGATCGGTTTCAGTCGTCGTCGTGGTCGTGACCGTGATGCCAGCCGTGGCGCTTGCCGTGCTTGTGGTGCTTATGCTTGTGGCGGTGGCCATGGTGATGGTCGTCGCGGTAGTGGCGGCGGTCATCGTAGCGGCTCTTGTTGCCGTAGTAGTTGCCCAGGGCGCCGCCACCGCCGCCGCCGATCGCGGCGCCGATCAGGCCGCCGGTGGTGCCGCCGACCTGGCGACCGATGACGTTGCCACCGGCGCCGCCCAGGGCGCCACCGATGGCCGCCTCGGTGCGGCTGCGGCGGTCGGCGCCGACCACGCTACCGGCCGCGCCGCCAACCCCGGCACCGATGGTCGCGCCGGTGTTGCCGCCGACCTGCTGGCCGACCACCGCGCCCAGGACCCCGCCCAGGGCGCCGCCGATTCCGGCTTCGCTGGTGCCGGCCATGGCCGCGCCACTGACCAGGCCCAGGGACATCAGGAGGATCGAGAAATACTTCATGGCTGGGAGGACCTCTTGGTGAACATGGCGGCGATCCTCGGGCCGCGTGACGGTCCGCGCAAGCGCCTGCCGACGAGCTGCACGACTTTGCTCGCAGTTCATAAATATTTGTTTTTTGCGGAGAACTCCGGCGATCTGTGGCGGTCTGAGGCTTCTTGGTCCGGCCAGGATGGGGCGTTTTTCGCCGCGCCGGCAGTGGCGTACTGATGGCTACCCTCGGCCCGCTCCCGGCACCTGTCGGAATGTCCCAGGCCTTGCCGGAGCTGGGCGAGTGGCGCGCGCGGCTAGAGCAGGTTTTCCTTGCGCCATTGCTCCAGGGCCTGGGCCAGTGGCAGCACCTCGCCGGGACGGCTCAGGGCGTAGCCCGGCAACTGGCTGATCTGCGCCTGGAACTGCGGGTTCTGCAAGACCTTGAGCAGGGCGCCCATGGCCGGCAGGCCGAGGCTGTCCTCGCGGCACAGCAGGCAGTAGTTCTCCCGGGCCATGGGGATGAAGGTCAGGCCGAACTGGCGCGCCGCCGCCTCGACGCCGAAGCCGGCGTCGGCCATGCCGCTGGCCACGTAGGCGGCCACGGCGGCGTGGGTGAACTCCTCGTTGTGGAAACCCTTGATCGCCGCGCTGTCCAGGTTGTCGCGACGCAGCAGGCTCTCCAGCAGCATGCGCGTGCCCGAGCCCTGCTCGCGGTTGACGAAGCGCAGGTCGCCGCCCGCCAGATCGGCCAGGCCCTGGACGCCGCGTGGGTTGTCGGGGGCGAGGATCAGGCCCTGGGTGCGCATGACGAAGGTGATCACCCGCAGGTCCGGCCGCAGCCAGGGCTGGATGCGGCTCATGCTCAGGGCGCCGAGCGGGCCGAAGGGCACATGCAGGCCGGCCACCTCGCAGTCGCGGCGGTGCAGGGCGATCATCGCCTCGCTGCCGCTGCGGAACTGCACGTCCCACTCCCAGCTCGGGTCCTGTTCCAGCCATTCGCGCAGCGCCGCCACGGCGAAACCGTGGCTGGCGAAGATGCGCAGGCCCGGGTTGCCAGCCTGCAGCACCCGGTTGAGCTCCAGTTCCAGCTCGCCGGCCAGGTTGTCCAGTTGCGGCGACAGGCGTGCGCGAATCCGCTGGTCGGCCCACAGCAGCTTCTCCCCCAGCGGCGCCAGGCGTGCGCCCTTGCCGCGCTCCAGGTCGATCAGCGGGCTGCCGAAGAACGCTTGCCATTTGCCCAGCAGGTTCCAGGCGTGACGGTAGGAGTAGCCGACCCGGGCGGCGGCCTCGGTGAGCTTGCCGGTGTCGTGCACCGCTTGCAGCAGCTCCAGGCCCTGGGGGTCGAGGCTGCTGCCGTCACCCTGGTGGAAGCGCCAGCGGGGTTGGATTTCGATACGGATCATATGCTCGGTACTTCATATTTGATCGGGGGGTGGCCCATGATACTTTGCCTCATCGGGGCTTTTCTGTGCCCGAGTATAAGAACTTTATTTCATATGTGGCGAGCCAATAGGCACCGCCAGAGATAACCGGTCCATATACCGTGAATGGATCGAGTCGTCTCCCCGACAGCACCGGCTATGCCTGCCGGCTGGAGCAACGAACATGGCCACTCTTCCCCAGCGCTTCGACCCCGAGCAGTGCCAGGCCGTTACCCGTGAGGTACTGGCCGCCCACCGTGGTCAGCCCGGCGCACTGCTACCCATCCTCCACGACATCCAGGACCGCCTCGGCGCCGTGCCGCCCGAGCTGCTGCCGATGATCGCCGAGGACCTCTGCCTGTCGCGCGCCGAGGTGCATGGGGTAGTCAGCTTCTACCACGACTTCCGCGCCAGCCCGCCCGGGCGCCAGCACCTCAAGCTGTGCCAGGCCGAGGCCTGCCAGTCGATGGGGGTCAAGGCGCTGACCGCCGAACTGGAGGACAAGCTGGGCCTGCAACTGGGCGAGACCCGCGAGGACGGCAGCCTGACCTTCGAGGCGGTGTACTGCCTGGGCAACTGCGCCTGCGCGCCGAACGCCATGCTCAACGGTGAGCTGCACGGGCGGGTCGACGCCGAGGACCTGCTGGCCCTGCTGGCAGAACAGGAGGCACAGGCATGAGCGAGGCGAACATGAAAGCAGGCACCCTGACCGTCTACGTGCCGCGTGACGCCACCGCCCTGAGCCTAGGTGCCGACCGCGTGGCCCAGACCATCGCCGCCGAGGCCAAGGCGCGCAACCTGGAGATCAAGCTGGTGCGCAACGGCTCGCGCGGGCTGTTCTGGCTCGAGCCCATGGTGGAAGTGGCGACTCCGGCCGGCCGCGTGGCCTATGGCCCGGTCAAGGCCAAGGACGTGCCGGGCCTGTTCGACGCCGGCTTCCTCGAAGGCAAGGAACATGCCCTGGGCCAGGGCCTGACCGAGGAGATCGACTACCTCAAGCGTCAGGAGCGCCTGACCTTCGCCCGTGCCGGCATCACCGATCCGCTGTCGCTGGAGGACTATATCGCCCACGACGGCTACCGCGGCCTCAAGCGCGCCCTGGGCATGAGCCCCGAGGCGATCGTCGCCGAGGTCACCGAGTCCGGCCTGCGCGGCCGTGGCGGCGCGGCCTTCCCCACCGGCATCAAGTGGCGCACCGTGCTCGGCTGCCAGGCTGAGCAGAAGTACATCGTCTGCAACGCCGACGAGGGCGACTCCGGCACCTTCTCCGACCGCATGGTGATGGAAGACGACCCCTACGTGCTGATCGAGGGCATGACCATCGCCGGTCTCGCCGTCGGCGCGACCAAGGGTTACATCTACCTGCGTTCCGAATACCCGCATGCCGAGGCGGTGCTGCTTGAGACCATCAGCCGTGCCAGCGCCGCCGGCTACCTGGGCGACGACGTGCTCGGCAGCGGCAAGGCCTTCCACCTGGAGCTGCGCCGCGGCGCCGGCGCCTACATCTGTGGCGAGGAAACCGCACTGCTGGAGAGCATCGAAGGCAAGCGCGGCACCGTGCGGCCGAAGCCGCCGCTGCCGGCCATCGAGGGCCTGTTCGGCCAGCCTACGGTGATCAACAACGTGATCTCCCTGGCCTCGGTGCCGATCATCCTCGACAAGGGCGGCGCCTACTACAAGGACTACGGCATGGGCCGCTCGCTCGGCACCCTGCCGATCCAGCTGACCGGCAACATCGCCCGCGGCGGCCTGATCGAGAAGGCCTTCGGCGTCACCCTGCGCGAGCTCCTCTACGAATACGGCGGCGGCTCGGCCAGCGGCCGGCCGATCCGCGCGGTACAGGTCGGCGGCCCGCTGGGCGCCTACCTGCCGGAGTCGCAGTTCGACACCCCGCTGGACTACGAGGCCTTCGCCGCCCTCGGCGCGGTGCTCGGCCACGGCGGCATCGTGGTGTTCGACGACACCGTCGACATGGCCGACATGGCCCGCTACGCCATGGAGTTCTGCGCGGTGGAGTCCTGCGGCAAGTGCACCCCGTGCCGGATCGGTTCGACCCGCGGCGAGGAGCTGCTCGAGCAGATCATCGTGGCCCGTTCCGAAGGCCCGCAGCCGGGTCGCATCGAGCTGCTCAAGAGCCTCTGCGACACCATGCTCGGCGCCTCGCTCTGCGCCCTCGGCGGCATGACGCCCTATCCGGTGATGAGCGCTATCAACCACTTTCCCGAGGACTTCGGGGTGTCGCCAGACACCACCGAAGCCCGCTGATCCGGAGGCACTCTCATGGCCCTGTATCGTGAACTCGACTATGGCACCCCCGCCCGCACCGGCGCCCCGGTAACGGTGGAAATCGACGGCACCGCCATCACCGTGCCGGCCGGCACCTCGGTGATGCGCGCGGCCCAGGAGGCCGGTATTGCCGTGCCCAAGCTGTGCGCCAGCGACAGCCTCGAGCCGTTCGGCTCCTGCCGCCTGTGCACCGTGGAAATCGAAGGCCGCCGCGGCTATCCGGCGTCCTGCACCACCCCGGTGGAGCCGGGCATGAAGGTGCGCACGCAGAGCCCGAAGCTGGCCGAACTGCGCCGCGGCACCATGGAGCTGTACATCTCCGACCACCCGCTGGACTGCCTGACCTGCTCGGCCAACGGCAACTGCGAGCTGCAGGACATGGCCGGCGTGGTCGGCCTGCGCGAGGTGCGCTACGACCCGGTGAAGACCCACCTGGCCGAGGCCAAGGACGAGTCCAACCCCTATTTCAGCTACGACCCGGCCAAGTGCATCGTCTGCAACCGCTGCGTGCGCGCCTGTGAAGAGGTGCAGGGCACCTTCGCCCTGACCATCGACGGTCGCGGCTTCGATTCGCGGGTGGCCGCCGGCCAGGACGAGGACTTCCTCGACTCCGAGTGCGTGTCCTGCGGCGCCTGCGTGCAGGCCTGCCCGACCGCCACGCTGATGGAAAAGTCGGTGATCGAGATGGGCCAGGCCGAGCGCAGCGTCACCACCACCTGCGCCTACTGCGGCGTCGGCTGCTCGTTCAAGGCCGAGGTCAAGGGCAACGAAGTGGTGCGCATGGTGCCGAACAAGGATGGCCACGCCAACCACGGCCACTCCTGCGTCAAGGGCCGCTTCGCCTGGGGCTACGCCACCCACCCGGACCGCATCAAGGCGCCGATGATCCGCGACAGCATCGACCAGCCCTGGCGCACCGTCAGCTGGGACGAGGCGATCGGCTACGCGGCCAAGCGCTTCAAGGACATCCAGGCGCAGTATGGGCAGAACGCGGTCGGCGGCCTGACCTCCTCGCGCTGCACCAACGAAGAAGCCTACCTGGTGCAGAAGCTGGTGCGCGCCGCGTTCGGCAACAACAACGTCGACACCTGCGCCCGCGTCTGCCATTCGCCGACCGGCTATGGCCTGAAAGTCACCCTCGGCGAGTCGGCCGGCACCCAGGACTTCGACTCGGTGCTGGAAGCCGACGTGGTGCTGGTGATCGGTGCCAACCCCACCGACGGCCACCCGGTATTCGCCTCCCAGCTCAAGCGCCGCCTGCGCGAGGGCGCCAAGCTGATCGTCGCCGACCCGCGCGGCATCGACCTGGTGCGCAGCCCGCACATCAAGGCCGAGCATCACCTGCAGCTGCGCCCCGGCAGCAACGTCGCCCTGCTCAACAGCCTGGGCCACGTCATCGTCACCGAGGGCCTGGTCAACGAAGCCTTCGTCGCCGAGCGCTGCGAGCGTGATGCCTTCGAACAGTGGCGCGACTTCGTCGCCGACCAGCGCCACAGCCCCGAGGCCATGGAAGCCAACACCGGCGTGCCGGCCGCCTCGGTGCGCGCCGCGGCGCGTCTGTACGCCACCGGCGGCAACGCGGCGATCTACTACGGCCTGGGCGTGACCGAACACAGCCAGGGCTCCTCGACCGTGATGGCGATCGCCAACCTGGCCATGGCCACCGGCAACATCGGCCGCGCTGGCGTCGGCGTCAACCCGCTGCGCGGGCAGAACAACGTGCAGGGCTCCTGCGACATGGGCTCCTTCCCCCATGAGCTGCCGGGCTATCGCCACGTCTCCGACCCGGTGATCCGTCCGCAGTTCGAACAGGCCTGGGGCGTGACCCTGCTCGACGAGCCGGGCCTGCGCATCCCCAACATGCTGGCCGCCGCCCATGCCGGCACCTTCAAGGGCATCTACATCCAGGGCGAGGACCCGGCGCAATCCGATCCGGACACCCAGCACGTCACCGACGCGCTGAAGGAAATGGAATGCGTGGTGGTGCAGGACCTGTTCCTCAACGAGACCGCCAAGTTCGCCCACGTGTTCCTGCCGGGCGCCTCGTTCCTCGAGAAGAACGGCACCTTCACCAACGCCGAGCGGCGTATCTCGCCGGTGCGCAAGGTGATGCCGCCGCTGGCCGGCAAGGAAGACTGGGAAGTGACCGTGGCGCTGTCCAACGCCCTCGGCTACCCGATGAACTACACCCACCCGTCGCAGATCATGGACGAGATCGCCAGCCTGACCCCAACCTTCACCGGGGTCAGCTACGCCAAGCTCGACCGCATGGGCAGCATCCAGTGGCCGTGCAACGACGAGGCGCCGGACGGCACGCCGATCATGCACGAGGACGCCTTCGTGCGCGGCAAGGGTCGCTTCATGGTCACCGAGTACATCCCCACCGAGGAGCGCACCTCGCGCAAGCGGCCGCTGATCCTCACCACCGGACGCATCCTCTCGCAGTACAACGTCGGCGCGCAGACCCGCCGCACCTCGAACAGCTCCTGGCACTCCGAGGACGTGCTCGAACTGCATCCGGTGGACGCCGAGGACCGCGGCATCAAGGACGGCGACTGGGTCGGCATCAACAGCCGTGCCGGTGAGACCGTGATGCGTGCGGTGGTGACCGAGCGCATGCAGCCGGGGGTGGTCTACACCACCTTCCACCATCCGGAGTCCGGCGCCAACGTGATCACCACCGACAACTCG
Organism: Pseudomonas sp. LPB0260; assembly: GCF_013388395.1. Classification (NCBI taxonomy): domain Bacteria; kingdom Pseudomonadati; phylum Pseudomonadota; class Gammaproteobacteria; order Pseudomonadales; family Pseudomonadaceae; genus Pseudomonas; species Pseudomonas sp. LPB0260. The sequence continues at coordinate 4,906,599 of NZ_CP058247.1, forward strand.
GACTGGGCGACCAACTGCCCCGAGTACAAGGTCACCGCGGTGCAGGTCAGCAAGGTCGAGGCGCCGTCCGAATGGCAGAAGGAGTTCCAGAGCTTCACCCAGGAGCAGCTCGACTTCCTGCCGCGGATCAAGGTGACCCAGCTCTGACCGACGCCGGCGGGCCCTCCGGGTGAGGGCCCGCCGACATTCTTCCTCCACTCTTCGAGCGCAAAGAGGTTCGCAGATGGGCATGAACGCCACGCAACTGATCAAGATGGCCAACCAGATCGGCGCCTTCTTCGCTTCCCAGCCGAATCCCGCGCAGGCCCGCGCGGATTTCGCCCTGCACCTGAAGAAGCAATGGGACCCGCAGATGCGCACCGCGCTCTACGCGCACATCGACGCCAGCAGCGGCGAGGGCCTGAGCCCCTTCGTCCTCGAGGCCATGCAGGGTGAGCGCGAGCATATCGAGCCGGTGGCCCGGAGCGCCTGATCGATCGGTCGGCACCTGGCCTGGTTCAGGTGTTGCCTACAACAAAAAGCCCGCGCGATGCGGGCTTTTTGTTGTCTGGACCAGACCGGGTTTAGCCCCCGCCGGCAAACGGCGCCGGGCTGTATACCCGCGGGGCGCTGTGGTGCGGCAGGTGGATCAGGTTGAGGTGGTGGCGGCGTGCCCATTGCACGGTGAGGCTGGTCGGCGCCGACAGGCTGACCAGGGTGCCGATCCTGGCGCGCACCGCCTTGTGGATCAGTTCCAGGCTGCAGCGGCTGGTGACCAGGGCGAAGCCTAGCTGCGGCTCGAGGCGCTCGCGCAGCAGGGCGCCGATCAGCTTGTCCAGGGCGTTGTGGCGGCCGATGTCTTCGCGGCACAGGCGGATCTCGCCGCTGCCGTCGACGAAAGCCGCGGCGTGCAGGGCGCCGGTCTGCCGGGCCAGGCGCTGCGCGCTGCCGATGCGCTCGCGCAGCCCCTGCAGGTGTTCGGCCGGCGGCAGCGGGCTGGCGGTCAGGGTGTCGAGTTGCGGCAGTGCCTGCTCCAGCGCCTCGACGCCGCACAGGCCGCAGCCGCTGGTGCCGGCCAGGTTGCGCCGATGCTGCTTCAGGGCCCAGAAGGCGCGGCTGCTGATCTGCACCTCGGCGCTCAGGGCGGCGCCGGCGCGTTTGACCTGGATGTCGTAGATGTCGTCGAGGCCGTCGACCAAGCCGCCGCTGAGGCTGAAACCGGCGACGAAGTCCTCCACCGCCGAGGGCGAGACCATCATCACCGCGTGGCTGATGCCGTTGTAGCTGATCGCCAGGGCGCATTCCTCGGCCAGCACCGCCTCGCCGCGCGCGCCGGCGCCATCCAGTTCCTGGTAGGCGTAGGCATCCCGGGGCTGGTCGTTGGCGCTTTCGCCTGTCGGCGAGTCGAGTGCGGCGCGCGGCATGTTCGGCGTTCCGTAAGGGTTATGGGCCTAGCCTAAGCCCGTGGGGCGCGGGCGTCTAATGCTGCGCGCGGCGATGCCGAGCGCAGGCAGCCGCGGGTCGCTTTTGCCGACGGCCGGGCGCGCTTCATGGCAGCAGCGCGCGGTAATCCTCGACCGCGGCGAATTCCTCGGTGTCCTTCGGCCCCTGGCGGCTGTCCGGCTGGCGCACCGCCAGCAGGTGGGCGACGCCGAACTCGCGGGCGCTGCGCAGCACCGGCAGGCTGTCGTCGATGAACAGGCTGCGCGCCGGGTCGAAGGTCAGGTCCTGGCGCAGGGCGTGCCAGAACTGCTGGTTCTCCTTGGGGAAGCCGTAGTCGTGTGAGCTGATCAGGCGTTCGAAGTAGGGCGCCAGCTCGATGCGCTCGAGCTTGAGCGATAGCGAGTCGCGGTGGGCGTTGGTGATCAGCACCACCTGCTTGCCGGCGGCGCGCAGGGCGGCGAGGAAGGTGTCGGCATCCGGGCGCAGGGCGATCAGCTCGGCCACCTCGCGCTTGAGCTCGCGGATCGACAGTTTCAGCTCGCGGGTCCAGAAGTCGGTGCAGTACCAGGTCAGCTGGCCGGCATGTTCGCGGAACAGCGGCAGCAGTTCGGCGTCGGCCAGTTCACGACTGATGCCGTGGTGCTCGGCGTAGCGCTGCGGCAGGTGCTCGAGCCAGAAGTGGTTGTCGAAGTGCAGGTCGAGCAGGGTGCCGTCCATGTCCAGCAGGACGGTGTCGATCTCGCTCCAGGGTAACGGCGGCATGGCAGGGTCTTCGGCGTCTGGTGCGGAGTCTGTCGCGATTCGGTCGGCGGCCGTCGTCCATCGCGCAATCTCCGGCGGGGCTAATGGAAAAAGCCGGGGTATGATAACCCGCCCGGTCATGCCAAGGAGCCGCACCATGCGCCAGAAGCCCACCGTACTCGCCCGCGAGATAGTCGCCAGCAGTCGCCTGTTCCGCGTCGAGGAGTTGCAGCTGCGTTTTGCCAACGGCGTGGAGCGCACCTACGAGCGCCTGGTTGGCAAGGGCGTCGGCTACGGCGCGGTGATGGTGGTGGCGATGGCCGACGCCGAGCATGCGCTGCTGGTCGAGGAGTATTGCGGCGGCACCGACGCGTACGAGCTGTCGTTGCCCAAGGGCCTGATCGAGCCGGGTGAGGACGTGTTGGCGGCGGCCAACCGCGAGCTCAAGGAGGAGGCCGGCTTCGGTGCCCGCCAGCTCGAGCACCTCACCGAGCTGAGCCTGTCGCCCGGCTACATGAGCCAGAAGATCCAGGTGGTGCTGGCCCGCGACCTCTACGAGGAGCGCCTGCCGGGCGATGAACCGGAGCCGATGCGGGTCGACCGGGTCAACCTGCGCGAGCTGTCGAGCCTGATGCAACATCCCCAATTCAGCGAGGGGCGCGCCCTGGCCGCCCTGTACCTGGCGCGCGACCTGCTTAGCCAACGAGGAGACTTCGTCCTGTGAACCACCCCCTGATTCCCGCGGTGATCCAGCTGGTCCGCGCCGCCGGCAAGGCGACCCTGCCGCACTGGCGCGCCGGCGTGACCGTCACCGAGAAGGCCGATGCCTCGCCGGTGACCGCCGCCGACATGGCCGCCCACCATCTGTTGGCCGATGGCCTGCGGGAGCTGGACGCGAGCATCCCGGTGCTGTCCGAGGAGGCGGCCAACATTCCCCTGAGCGAGCGCAGCGGCTGGAGCCGCTGGTGGCTGGTCGACCCGTTGGACGGCACCAAGGAATTCATCGCCGGCTCGGAGGAGTTCACCGTCAACGTCGCGCTGATCGAGCGCGGGCGGGTGGTGTTCGGCGTGGTCGGCATCCCGGCCAGTGGCCGTTGTTATTACGGCGGCGCCGGGCTGGGAGCCCGGCGTGCCGAGGCCGATGGCACGGAGCAGGCGATCAGCGTGCGCCTGGCGCCGGCGGAAGCCTTCACCCTGGTCGCCAGCCGCCGCCATTCCAGCCCGGCCCAGGAGCGCCTGCTGGAGGGGCTCGTCGAGCGTTTCGGCGACCTGCAGCTGACCAGTGTCGGCAGTTCGCTGAAGTTCTGCCAGCTGGCCGAGGGCCTGGCCGACTGCTATCCGCGCCTGGCGCCGACTTCGCAGTGGGACACCGCCGCCGCCCAGGGCGTACTGGAAGGCGCCGGCGGCGAGGTGCTGACGCTCAAGGGCGAGGCGCTGACCTACGAGGCCCGCGAGTCCCTGCTCAACCCGTCCTTCCTGGCCCTGCCGGCTGCCGCCGAATGGCGCGCCGAACTGATCCAGCTGGCCCGCGCCCTCGACTGAGACTCAGTGGGATGAGGTGGCCCGGATGCAATCCGGGCTACGGGGTTTCGCCGCGCTCAACACGACCGCCGTAGGGTGCGCCGCGCGCACCACAGCAGCGGCAATCAATGCGCCGCGCAGGACGCACCCTGCGCGGATCAGTCGAGCATGTCGCGGTAGCGGTCGTCCTGCTTGAACACCAGGGGCTGGGCGAAGCCGGGCACCTTGACCTGGGTGTCGCCCAGCTCGATGGCCTGATCGTCGATCAGGTCGTTGCCGAAGTTGTAGATGATGTCCAGCTGGCCCAGCAGCGCCTGCTGGTCGTACTGCCGGGCGGCGGCGCGGGTCTGCTCGCGGCGCGCGCAGTAGTCGGCGAAGGCCGCTTCGCCATGGCGCTTGCGCAGCATGCGCTCGACCACATGGGGCGCCAGCACCACGCCGCTGGCGTTGTTGCCGCCGAAGCCCTTGGAGTTGATAAAGCACACGTCCAGCGCCTGCGCGCCGACCTTGCGGTCTTCGGTGGCGATGCTCAGGTGCTGCTGATGGACGTCGTCGGCGACCCCGTCGATGGTCTTGATCCCCGGAATCACCCCGTACTTGAAGCTGCCCAGGGCGGCGATCAGCTGGTCGCCGCTGGCGGTGGCCAGGGAGTGGCCGACGAAGGCCTTGACCGCGGTGACCGGCCATTGCTCGATGGCGAAGGCGGCGGCGATGCGGTCGAGCAGTTCGGACTCGGTGACCCGGTTGGCCGGGGTGCTGGAGCCGTGGGCGTGGATGAAGCTGCGCTGGCGCACGGCGTCGCTGCCCAGCAGCTGCACGGCGCTGGCCACGGCCTTGGCCATGGTCAGGTAGTTGCCCGGACCAGGGGCGGAGATGGACTTCTTGAAGCCGTCGGCGTTGATGAACACGTCCGGCACCGCGCCGTGGATGTCGGCGCCCAGCTCGAGGGCCAGGGCGTCGTCCATCAGCACCACGAACTGGCAGGCCTCGGCCAGGGTGAAGCCGCAGTTCTCGCCGAACGGGCGGCTGGCGCGGCGGAAGTCCACCTGCTCCTTGCCCTCGATCTGGCGCAGGCCGTCTTCGGTAGCGAGGGCGCCCATGGCGCCGTAGCCCTCGATGCACTCCTGGTTGATCGGCGCCTCGCTGCTGCCGACGATGACCACCCGCGCCTTGCCGGCGGCGATCTGCTCGATGCCCTTCTGCAGGTTGTAGAGGAAGGTGGCGCAGGCGCCGGTGATGGCGCCGGTGGTGCCGACGCTGCCGAGCACGTAGGCGTTGATGAAGTCCGCCGGCATGGTATTGAGGCCCAGGGCCAGCTGCTTGGCGGTGACCCGGCCGCCCTTGAGGCGCGACTGCATCAGGCCGCCGAAGCCGTTCTCGTCCAGCTGGCTCATGATGCAGCTGGCGAACACGGCGATCTCGTCCGGGGCCACGCGGTCGACGATCGACTGCCAGGGCAGGCCGGTGGAGCGCAGGGCGTCGGTCACCCCGACCACGGCCATGCTCAGGCCGCGCGGGTGGAAGCGCGAGTTGTACAGCTCGGCCGGCTCGAAGCCGCTGGGCAGCTGGCCGGCGGACTTGACCGGCAGGGCGCGGTAGCTGTCGACCTTGAATTCGCAGTTGTCGTGCAGGGTGACGCGTACCTCGGCGGCGTTGAGCGGCTCGACCGTCCAGTTGGCCGGCAGCGGTTCGGGCAACTGCTTGCGGCTGGCGATAAAGCTCAGCTGGCTGCCGGAGGTCTCGCTGAGGGTGATGCTCTTCTGCCAGTGGGCGGCGTCGACGTCCAGGTAGCTCTTCTCGATGCGCCGCACCAGGGTCGAGGCGAGGATCTGCTCGCCCAGGCGCGCGTCGATCTCGGCCAGGCTCAGGGTCTTGCCGTCCTGGTCCTGGTAGGCGCCATCGACCACGCGCAGCAGCTTCATCATCACCGCCAGGCCGGCGAGGGTTTCCTGGCGCGCCTGGGTGTCCATGGACTCGAGCACGGTGCGACGGAAGCCATGGTGAAAGGAGCTGCGCCCGGCAGCGTTGTAACCACCAAAGCCAACGATCACGGGTAAGCGAGATATCACGTGGAAAACTCCTTCAAATGAATTCGTCAGGACAGGCGCGGCTGACGCGGAGCCGGCTTGTCGCACGGAACGGGAGCCCTCTGGCCCGCGCAAGGGCCGCAAGGGCGAGCGCCGGCTCGACTGTTCGGATGCCTATGCTGACGAGGTTAATGACCTGTGAGTCACGGCTTCGACCAAGGTAGGGCTTGGATAAGGCCCTACGGCTGCTAGGGTTAATGGCGCCCAAGCTTGAGCTGGAGAACAACAATGAACAGCGTCAACCCTTACGAACACGGCATGCCGCGCGATGCGGCGAACTTCCAGGCGCTCAGCCCCTTGAGCTTTATCGAGCGGGCGGCCAGCGTCTATCCGCAGCGCCTGGCGCTGATCAACGGTAGTCTGCGCCAGTCCTGGGGCGAGACTTACAGCCGCTGCATCCGCCTGGCCTCGGCCCTGGCCGGGCGCGGCATCGGCCTGGGCGACACGGTGGCGCTGATCGCGCCCAACGGCCCGGCACTGTTCGAGGCGCACTTCGGCGTGCCCATGTGCGGCGCGGTGCTCAATGCCATCAACACGCGCCTGGATGCCGAGGCCATCGCCTTCATCCTGCAGCACGGCGAGGCCAGGGTGCTGCTGGTCGACAAGGAGTTCGGCGAGCTGGTGCAGCGCGCCGTCGCCCAACTGAGCAATCCGCCGCTGATCATCGGCATCGACGACCCGGAGTACGCCGAAGGCCTGCTGCTCGGCGAGCTGGACTACGAGGCGCTGCTGGCCGAGGGCGATCCCGGATACGCCTGGCAGATGCCGGCAGACGAGTGGCAGGCCATCGCCCTCAACTACACCAGCGGCACCACCGGCAACCCCAAGGGGGTGGTCTACCACCACCGCGGCGCGCACCTCAACGCACTGTCCAATGCATTGTGCTGGGACATGCAGCGCTTCCCGGTGTACCTGTGGACCCTGCCGATGTTCCACTGCAACGGCTGGTGCTTCCCCTGGGCCCTGGCCGCCTACGTCGGCACCAGCGTATGCCTGCGCCAGGTGCGCGCCGAGGCAATCTACCCGCTGCTGGCCGAGCATGGCGTCGACCACTTCTGCGGTGCGCCCATCGTGCTGAACATGCTGGCCAACGCCGCCGATGAACTGAAGGCGCTGAAGACCCGGCCGGTCAAGGTGCTGACCGCCGGCGCGGCGCCGCCGGCGGCGGTGATCGAGGCCATGGAGGCCCTGGACTTCCGCGTCACCCACGTCTACGGCCTGACCGAGACCTACGGCCCCAGCGTGGCCTGCGAGTGGAAGGCCGAGTGGGACGGCGAGAGCCCTGAGCAGCGGGCGCGCCTCAAGTCCCGTCAGGGCGTGCGCGCGCCGCTGCTCGACGGCCTGATGGTCGCCGACCCGGATACCCTGCAGCCGGTGCCCAAGGACGGCCAGACCATCGGCGAGATCTTCATGCGTGGCAACGTGGTGATGAAGGGCTACCTGAAGAACCCCACGGCCACCGCCGAGGCCTTCGCCGGCGGCTGGTTCCATTCCGGCGACCTGGCGGTGTGGCACGCCGATGGCTATGTGGAGATCAAGGATCGCTCCAAGGACATCATCATCTCCGGCGGCGAGAACATCTCCTCCATCGAGGTGGAGGACGTGCTCTACCGCCATCCGCAGATTCTCGAGGCCGCGGTGGTGGCCATGCCCAGCGCCAAGTGGGGCGAGACCCCCTGTGCCTTCGTCACCCTCAAGCCGGGCGCAGAACTCAGCGCCGAGGCGGTGATCGCCTTCTGCCAGGAGCGCATGGCACGCTTCAAGGCGCCGGGCTGCGTGGTCTTCACCAGCCTGCCGAAGACCAGCACCGGCAAGGTGCAGAAGTTCGTCCTGCGCGAGCAGGCCAGGGCCATGGCGGCGGGCGGGCAGACGGCGGCCTAGGCGGCGCGGTCCGCCGCACGGCCGAGCGACGGCTCTGCTGCTACAGGTAGCCCGGATGCAATCCGGGGTTGGTTGGCGGCATGGCACCGCCGCCCCGGATTGCATCCGGGCTACTGGGTCTGGATGTCAGCGAAAAAAAGCCCGGCGCTAAGGCCGGGCGGAGTGGGTACAAAAGCTACCAAGGAAGCGGGTTTCAGTTCATCCCCAGCCAGTTCGGCAGGGCCATGGACACGGCCGGGATATAGGTGATCACCAGCAGGAAGCTCAGCAGCAGCATCAGCCACGGCCAGGCCGCGCGGATCACCGAGGTCAGCGGCATGCCGGTCACCGCCGAGGTGACGAACAGGTTCAGCCCCACCGGCGGGGTGATCAGGCCGATCTCCATGTTCACCACCATGATGATGCCCAGGTGGATCGGGTCGATGCCCAGCTGCACGGCGATCGGGAAGAGGATCGGCGCAAGGATCAGGATGATCGCCGAAGGCTCCATGAAGGCGCCGGCGATCAGCAGCACGATGTTCACCACCAGCAGGAACTGCCAGGGCTGCAGGCCCATCTCGATCACCCAGGCGGTGATGGTCTGGGGGATCTGCTCGGTGGTCAGCACGTGGGCGAAGAGCATGGCGTTGGCGATGATGAACATCAGCATGATGGAGAGCTTGCCGGACTCCAGCAGCACCTTGGGGCACTCGCGGATGGTCATGTCCTTGTACACGAACAGCGCCACGAAGCCGGCGTAGACCGCCGCCACCGCAGCCGCCTCGGTGGGGGTGAACATGCCCGAGTAGATGCCGCCGAGGATGATCACCATCAGCAGCAGGCCCCAGATCGCCTTGCGCCCGGTGGCGATCAGCTCGCGCAGGCTGGCCCGCGGCATGGCCGGCAGGTTCATCTTGCGCGCGACGATGTAGATCGCCACCATCAGCGCCACGCCGAGCAGCAGACCGGGCACCACGCCGGCCATGAACAGCTTGCCCACCGACTGCTCGGTGGCCGCGGCGTACACCACCATGACGATCGATGGCGGAATCAGGATGCCCAGGGTGCCGGCGTTGCAGACGATGCCGGCGCCGAAGGCCTGGGGGTAGCCGGAGCGCACCATGCCGGCGATGGCGATGGAGCCGACCGCGGCCACCGTGGCCGGACTGGAGCCGGACAGCGCGGCGAACAGCATGCAGGCCAGCACCGCGGAAATCGCCAGGCCGCCGCGGATATGGCCGACGCAGGCGTTGGCGAAGTCGATCAGGCGCCGGGCCACGCCGCCGGTGGTCATGAAGGCGCCGGACAGCAGGAAGAACGGAATGGCCAGCAGGGTGTAGTGCTCGCTGGTCTCGAACAGCTTGATCGCCAGCGAGCGCACCGAGTCGGGACTGAACAGCATGATGGTCATGGAGCCGGCCAGGCCGAGGGACACGGCGATCGGCACGCCGATGAACATCAGCAGGAACAGCAGGGCGAAGAGGAACAGGATGGTCATGGCTTGGAGTCCTTCTTCGTGTCGTCGTCGTGCTCGGTCAGCTTCATCGCCTCGGCGGCCTCGTCGGCCAGGCCCAGGCCGGTCTGCTGGTTGCGCAGGATGCGCACGAAGATTTCGAGGAAGCGGATGAACACCATGGCGTAGCCGAACGGCACGATGGCATTGATGTACCACTGCTGGATGCCGTAGTGGCCGAGGTCTTCGGCGCCGATGTCGGCGATCAGCAGGGTGCGCACCCAGTCGAAGCTGGCCACGCTGATCAGCCCGGCGTAGCCCAGGCAGCACAGGCAGGCGATCAGGCCGATGATGCGCTGGGTCGGCTTGTTGGCCAGCTTGACCAGGGCGTCCACGCCGATATGGCCGGCAGTGCGCACGCCGTAGGCCAGGCCGAAGAAGATCAGCCAGGCGAACAGGGCCTTGGTCAGGGCGATGCTCCAGGTCATGGCCTGGGCCATCTCGATCACGCTGTCACCGATGGCGAAGAACAGGTCGCTGGCCGCCGGCCAGCTGTCGCCAAGGCTGTAGAACACCGTGTAGAGGTTGTTGAGGATCACATAGACGAATGTCACTAGCGTCATGGTGCCCAGCAGGAAGGCGATAAAGCCCTCCTCGAAGTGGTCCCAGACGCGCCGCAAGGCGTTCATCGTTCGAGTCTCCCGGTGAACAGAAAGGAAAAGCGCGGGGTGGGTCGGGCGCATGCGCCGACCCACCGGGTGTGGCGAGGCGCTGTCGGCGACAGCGCCGCTATGCCGCCCGGGCGGGAAGTCCGGCCGCGGGCGGCTTTGCCCTTACTGCTGGTTGGCCGCGTCGGCCGCCTTGATCAGGTCGGCGCCGATTTCCGCTTCGAACTTGCTCCAGACCGGCTTCATGGCGTCGCGCCACTGACCGCGCTGCTCCGGGGTGAGGGTGATGATCTCGCTGGTGCCGGCGGCGACGATGGCCTGCTTGGCTTCCTGGTTCAGGGCGTCGGCCTGCTTGTTCACTTCGGCGGCGACTTCGACGTTGATCTTCTCCAGCTCGCTGCGCACATCGGCCGGCAGCTCGTTCCAGAACTTGGTGTTGGTGATCAGCATGTAGTCCAGGACGCCGTGATCGGACTCGGTGATGAACTTCTGCACTTCATGCATCTTCTGCGAGTAGATGTTCGAGTAGGGGTTCTCGGCGCCGTTGACCACGCCGGTCTGCAGGCCCTGGTAGACCTCGGCGAAGCTCATCTTGCGCGGGTTGGCGCGCACGGCCTTGAACTGCTCCTCGAGCACGGCGCTGGCCTGCACGCGGAACTTCAGGCCGCGGGCATCCTTCGGCTCACGCAGGGCCTTGTTGGCCGACAGCTGCTTCATGCCGTTGTGCCAGTAGCCGAGGCCGGTGATGTTCTTGCTTTCCATCGACTTGAGCAGCGCCTGGCCTTCGGCGCTCTGCTGGAAGCGGTCGACCGCATTGATGTCGTTGAACAGGAAGGGCAGGTCGAATACCTGCAGCTGCTTGGTGTACTGCTCGAACTTGGCCAGGGACGGGGCGATCAGCTGCACGTCGCCGAGCAGCAGGGCTTCCATTTCCTTGCCGTCGCCGAACAGCGAGGAGTTGGCGTAGACCTCGACCTGGACCTTGCCCGGCAGACGCTCTTCGGCGAGCTTCTTGAACAGCAGCGCACCCTGGCCTTTCGGGGTGTTCTCGGCGACCACGTGGGAGAACTTGATGACGATGGGATCGGCCGCCTGGGCCAGGCCGGCGATGGTCAGGGACAGGGCGCACGCCAGCGCCTTGGCAGTCAGTTTGAACATGTGAGTGCTTCCTCTTGTTGTGCTTATCGCGTTGAGCGCCGCAGCGCCGGAAACGGGCGAACAGGTTCAAGTCTAGGCGGCCTGTCGGAACACGACGGACGCTGGGCAGCTATGGCCTGGACTCGAGCCTGGTGGATCGCCTGAGAGGAGTAGAGCAACCGCCATGCCAGTCCAGGGGCAAGCGCTGCGCCAGGTGCTGTTCAGGCTGGCACATGGCGCGCCAGGGGCGCGCGCGAGGCGTATATCGGGGGGAGCAGGGCGGCCAACTGGAGGGCTGCCCCGGCGGATTTGGCGGATATCCGCCAGTCACCCGGCCTCGTCTGGCGAGCTTCCGCCAGCATCGGCGAAGCTCAGGCCGTGCTTGCGCAGTTTGTCGTGCAGGGTCTTGCGCGGCACGCCGAGGGCCTCGGCCACGCTGCGCAGCGAACTGTGGGGGCGGCCCAGCTCGGCGGCGATCAGCGCCCGCTCGAAGGCTTCTACCTGCTCGCTGAGGTTGCCGCTCGGCGCCGCGTCGTCGCCCGGAGCCGGGGACTCGAGCTGCAGCTCCAGGCCGAGGTCCAGGTCCAGGCCCAGGGCGAAGCGCTCGGCGGCGTTCTGCAGCTCGCGCACGTTGCCCGGCCAGGGATGGCGCAGCAGCTGCGCGCACTGGGCCGATTGCAGCTCGCGCAGCGGCAGGCCGTGGCGGCTGCCGGCGGCGTCGGCGAAGTGCTGGAACAGCAGCAGGATGTCGTCGCCGCGTTCGCGCAGCGGCGGGATGCGCAGCGGCGCAACGTTCAGCCGGTAGTACAGGTCGGCGCGGAAGCGCCCCTGATCGGCGGCCTGGCGCAGGTCTTCCTTGGTCGCGGCGATCACCCGGATGTCCAGGGGAATCAGCTGGTTGCCGCCGAGGCGTTCGACCACCCGCTCCTGCAGCAGGCGCAGCAGCTTGACCTGCACCTCCAGGCTCATGCTCTCGATCTCGTCGAGGAACAGGGTGCCGCCGTTGGCGAACTCGAACTTGCCGATACGGCGCTTCTGCGCGCCGGTAAAGGCCCCCGGTTCGTGGCCGAACAGCTCGCTTTCCACCACCGACTCGGCCAGGGCGCCGGCGTTGATCGCCACGAAGGGCCCGCCGCGGCGACTGGACAGATCGTGCAGGGCGCGCGCCACCACCTCCTTGCCGGCGCCGGTTTCACCGAGGATCAGCACGTCCGCGGCGATCCCGGCGAGGGCGCCGATCTGCTCGCGCAGGCGCAGCATGGCGGCGGACTGGCCGACCAGGCGGGCCGACAGCTCGTTGCGGTCGCTCAGGGCCAGGCGCAGGCTGCGGTTGTCCAGCACCAGGCGGCGCAGGGCCAGGGCGCGGCGCACGCTGTCGAGCAGGTGCTCGCTGGGAAAGGGCTTCTCGAGGAAGTCGTAGGCGCCGGCGCGCATCGCCTGCACCGCCAGGGGCACGTCGCCGTGGCCGGTGATCAGCAGCACCGGCAGCTCCGGGTCCTGCTGGTGCAGCTGTTCGAGCAGCTGCAGGCCGTCGATGCCCGGCATGCGGATATCGCTGACCACCACCCCCGGCCAGTCGCGCTCGATGCGCGCGGCGGCGCCCTGGGCATCGGCCAGGCTGGCGACCTTGAGGCCGGCCAGGTCGAGGGTCTGGCTCAGGGCCTGGCGCAGGTGGGGATCGTCGTCGATCAGCAGGACCTGGGTGCGGGCGTCGAGGGGCAGGGTCATGGGGCAGAGTCCTCAGGCGGCTGGATATTCACGCCGTGCTCGGCGGTGCGCAGGCGCAGGGTCAACAGGGCGCCGCCGGCGGGGTGGTTGGCCAGCAGCAGCTCGCCACCCAGGGCACGCATCAGGGTATCGCAGATCGCCAGGCCCAGGCCGAGGCCCTGGGCGCTGGTCTTGGTGGTGAAGAAGGGCTCGCGGGCGCGTTGCAGGGCCTCGGCGGAGAAGCCCGGGCCATTGTCGCGCAGCTGCAGCTCGACGCCCTCGGCGGTGCGCCCGGCGCTGAGCCACAGGCGCCGCGGCGGCGGCACTTCGGCCAGGGCATCGAGGGCATTGGCCAGGAGGTTGCCGAGCACCTGGCGCAGGCGGGTCTCGCCGGCCTGGACCCACAGGGTGGCGTCCGGCAGGTCGCGAATCAGCTCGACCTGCAAGCCCCGCCGGCGCTTGGCCAGCAGCGCCAGGGCATCGTCGATGGCCGGCTGCAGGGCGACGCTCTCCGGGGCGTGGCGATCGCGGCGGGCGAAGGCGCGCAGGTGGGCGATGATCGAGGCCATGCGCTCGGTGAGCTGGCTGATCAGGCGCAGGTTTTCGCGGGCGTCCGCGCCGCGCTGGTGGTCGAGCAGCACGCCGGCGTTGTCGGCATAGCTGCGAATCGCCGCCAGGGGCTGGTTGAGCTCGTGGCTGATGCTCGCGCTCATGGTGCCGAGGGCCGACAGCTTGCCGGCCTGGACCAGTTCGTCCTGGGCGCGCACCAGCTCCTGCTGGGCCTGCTCGCGCTCCAGCACCTCCTGTTTCAGGCGGCTGTTGAGCAGTTCCAGGTCATGGGTGCGCTCCTGTACCCGTTGCTCCAGCTGCTGACGGGCTTGCGCGTCCAGGGCGATGCGCTCGAGGTAGTGGCGGCGCCGTTGCATCAGCAGGCCGAGCAGCAGGATGAGCACCAGCAGCGCGGCGCCGCCGATGGCAACGGCCGCGCGCACGGGGCGGTCGAGCAGGCTGCGCGGCGCGAGAATGCTGGCCGTCCAGCCGATGTCCTCCAGGTCGCGCGCCTGGCGCAGCCAGGCACTGTCATCGAGGCGCAGCGGCGGCGGCGACTGGATCAGGTAGGGCTGGGTGTCGGCGATGGTCGCCCGTTCGGCCTTGTCCAGCTTGCGGGTGGCATGGAAGCGCCAATCGGCGTTGGAGGTGAGGATCACCACGCCATGGTTGTCGGTCACCAGTAACTGCTCCGGGCGACTGCCCCAGAGGGTTTCGCTGTGGTCCAGATCGACCTTGACCACCAGCACGCCGATGATCTGCTGGCCTTCGCGTACCGGCGAGGCGAAGAAATAGCCGCGCTTGCGCGAGGTGGTGCCGAGGCCGAAGAAGCGCCCGGCGCGGCCCTGCATGGCCTCGATGAAATAGGGCCGGTAGGAAAAATTGCGCGCGACGAAGCTGTCCGGCCGCTGCCAGTTGGAGGCCGCCAGGGTCTGCCCGTCGACGTCCATCAGGTAGATCACGTCGGCGCCGGTCTGCTGCTGCAGGTCGTCGAGCAGACGGTTGGCGCGCTCGTGCAGCGGGGCCTGGTCGCCCTCATGCAGCAGCTGGCGCAGGGCCGGCAGCTGGCTGAGGATCGGCGGCAGCACCTCGTAGCGGCGCAAGGTGCCGAGCAGGTTGGCCACGTAGAGGTCGAGGGTCTGGCCGCTCTGCCTGTCCAGTGCGTCACGGTAATAGCGTTCGGCCAACTGCTGCAGGGGCCAGAGCAGCGACGCCAGGATCAGCGCCAGCAGGGCCAGGCTGCGCCAGCGCGGGCGGCTGTGTAATGCGGTGGAGGGCATGGGCGGATGACTCGGTCGCGGTAAGGCTCAGTTTAGTAAGGGACGAGGCGCCCCGGAACCGAGCCTGAAGCAATTGTCGGACCAGGCGGCGCCAGGGAGGGCGCTCCACCGGGGGGGCCTGGATCTGGCGCGCGAGCGGCGGCTGATCCTGCTGTTCAACGGTGGGCGCTCGACAACCCGGCGTTGGCTGGCTCGAGCGGTCGATCAAGCCCGGGCCGCGCCGGGCTGCGGCCTGGGGGGTTGGCTTCGACTCCTAGCGCGGACTGGCCAGGCACTCCAGCAAGGCGTCATCCCAGTCCGGCAGCTGGATATGCCAGTCGTGCTGCAAGCGCGTGCAGTCCAGGCGCGAGTTGAGCGGGCGCTGCGCCGGGGTCGGATAGGCGCTGGTCGGAATTGCTTCGAGCTGGGCGGCAGGCTTGCCCTGGGCGCGCAGCTGTTCGGCGATGGCACTGGCGAAGCCGAACCAGGAGGTCTCGCCCTGCCCAGTCAGGTGGTAAGTGCCCCAGGGGCCGGCCTGGCCGGCACGCCAGTGGGCGATCAGCTCGGCGCTGGCGCGGGCGATGCTGCCGGCCCAGGTGGGCGCGCCGATCTGGTCGGCCACCACATTGAGGCTGTCGCGCTCCTGCAGCAGGCGCTGCATGGTCAGCAGGAAGTTGCGCCCGTGCAGCGAGTACACCCAGCTGGTGCGAAGGATCAGGTGCTCGCCACCGGCGGCCCGGATGGCCTGTTCGCCGGCCAGCTTGCTCTGGCCGTAGACGCCCAGCGGGTTGGGCGTGTCGTCCTCGGTGTAGGATGCCGCCTTGCCGCCGTCGAACACGTAGTCGGTGGAGTAGTGGATCAGCGGCGCGCCCAGGACCGCCGCCTCCTCGGCCAGGACGCCGGGGGCCGTGGCGTTGATCGCGAAGGCCAGCTCGGGCTCGCTTTCGGCCTGGTCGACCGCGGTGTGCGCGGCGGCATTGATGATCAGCGCCGGGCGCAGTTCGCGGACCTGCCGGCGAATCTGCTCGGGCTGACCGAGGTCGAGCTGGTCGCGTCCGCGCACCACCAGTTCTGCCTGCCCCGCAAGACTCAGTTGCAGCTCGCGGCTGACCTGGCCGTGCTGGCCGAGCAACAGGATTTTCATGGGAACAGCTCCGCCTCGTTGAGCGGGAGGCCGGCCTGATCCTTGGCCGACAGTTGCGGCGCGGTGACGAGCGGCCAGTCGATGGCCAGGCTCGGGTCGTCCCAGCGGATGCAGCGCTCGTGGGCCGGGGCGTAGTAGTCGGTGGTCTTGTAGAGGAATTCGGCGAACTCGCTGAGCACCAGGAAGCCGTGGGCAAAGCCCTCCGGCACCCACAGCTGGCGTTTGTTCTCGGCGGACAGCTGCACGCCTATCCAGCGGCCGAAGGTGGGCGAGGCGCGGCGGATATCCACGGCCACGTCGTAAACTTCGCCGGCGGTCACCCGCACCAGCTTGCCCTGGGCCTGCTGCACCTGGTAGTGCAGGCCGCGCAGCACGCCACGCTGCGAGCGCGAATGGTTGTCCTGGACAAACTCGCGGGTCAGGCCGGTGGCCTCGGCGAAGGCGCGGGCGTTGAAGCTCTCGTAGAAGAAGCCGCGCTCATCGCCGAACACCTTGGGCTCGAGGATCAGTACGCCTGGAAGGTCGGTCTGGATGACGTTCATGCATGCTCCTCCGCCAGCTTGAACAGGTACTGGCCGTAGCCGGTCTTGCCGAAGGCCTGGGCCTGGCGGAGCAGCTGGTCGCGATCGATCCAGCCATGCCCGTAGGCAATTTCCTCCAGACAGGCGACCTTCAGCCCCTGGCGGTGCTCGATGGTCTGCACGTACTGCGACGCTTCCAGCAGGCTGTCGTGGGTGCCGGTGTCGAGCCAGGCGAAGCCGCGGCCGAAGCGCTCGACGCGCAGGTCGCCGCGCTTGAGGTAGGCGTTGTTGATGTCGGTGATCTCCAGCTCGCCGCGGGTCGACGGTTTCACCGCCTTGGCGATCTCGACCACGTCGTTGTCGTAGAAGTACAGGCCGGTGACGGCATAGCTGGACTTCGGCTTGGCCGGCTTCTCCTCGATGGAAATGGCGCGTCCCTGGGCGTCGAATTCGACCACGCCGAAACGCTCGGGGTCACTGACCCAGTAGCCGAACACGGTGGCACCGCTAGGGTGGCTGGCCGCGCGCTGCAGTTGTTCGCCGAAGTGCTGGCCGTGGAAGATGTTGTCGCCGAGGATCAGGCACACCGGGTCGCTACCGATAAACGACTCGCCGATCAGGAAGGCCTGGGCCAGGCCGTCCGGCGAGGGCTGTTCGGCATAGCAGAAGCGCACGCCGAACTGGCTGCCGTCGCCGAGCATCTTCTCGAACTGCGGCAGGTCGTGGGGGGTGGAGATGATCAGGATGTCGCGGATGCCGGCGAGCATCAGTACCGAGATCGGGTAGTAGATCATCGGCTTGTCGTAGATCGGCAGCAGCTGCTTGGACACGCCCAGGGTGATCGGGTGCAGGCGGGTGCCGGAACCGCCGGCGAGGATGATGCCTTTCATGGCTGTCGCTCCGTCAGGGCGCCGAGGCGCTCGCGTTGATAGCTGCCGTCCTGGACGCGACGGCACCAGTCGAGGTTGTCCAGGTACCAGCGCACGGTCTTGCGCAGGCCGCTGGCGAAGGTTTCCTGGGGCTTCCAGCCCAGTTCGCGCTCGATCTTGCTGGCGTCGATGGCGTAGCGCTGGTCGTGGCCGGGACGATCGGCGACGAAGGTGATCTGCTCGCGGTAGGCGCCGCCTTGTTGGCGCGGCGCCAGCTCATCCAGCAGCGCGCAGATGCTTTCCACCACGTGCAGGTTCTTCTGTTCGTTGTGGCCGCCGATATTGTAGGTCTCGCCGACCTGGCCCTCGGTCACCACCTTGAGCAGGGCACGGGCGTGGTCCTCGACGTACAGCCAGTCGCGCACTTGCTGACCGTTGCCATAGACAGGCAGCGGCTTGCTGTCCAGGGCGTTGAGGATCACCAGGGGTATCAGCTTCTCCGGGAAGTGATAGGGGCCGTAGTTGTTCGAACAGTTGGTCAGCAGTACCGGCAGCCCGTAGGTGCGCTGCCAGGCGCGTACCAGGTGGTCCGAGGCCGCCTTGCTCGCCGAATAGGGTGAGCTGGGGGCGTAGGGCGTGGTTTCGCTGAACAGGTCGTCGACACCGTGCAGGTCGCCGTAGACCTCATCGGTGGAAATGTGATGGAAGCGAAACGCCTGCTTGCGCTCGGCCGGCAGCGCCGACCAGTAGGCGCGGGTGGCTTCCAGCAGGCTGTAGGTGCCGACGATGTTGGTTTGAATGAACTCGGCCGGACCGTCGATGGAGCGGTCGACATGGGACTCGGCGGCCAGGTGCATCAGTGCATCCGGCTGGAACTGGGCGAGCGCCTCGGCCACCGTGGCCTGGTCGCCGATGTCGGCCTGGAGAAACTGATAGCGCGGGTTGCCGGCGACACTGGCCAGGGACTCGAGGTTGCCGGCGTAGGTCAGTTTGTCCAGATTGAGCACCTGGTGCTCGGTTTCGTTCAACAGATGGCGGATCAGTGCCGAGCCGATAAAGCCGGCACCGCCGGTGACCAGAATTCGCATGGGAAAGATTTGCCTCATAGTCCAGGCCGCGGGTGCGCTGCCTAGCTTGTCGGCTGAGTGCATCATCTGCAAGCGTTGCTTAGGATGGCACGGAGCCCCCAATCAACTCGGGGCACAGAAACGACAAAGGCCTGCATCGCTGCAAGCCCTTTTGATCTTGATGGTGCCGGCACCAGGAGTCGAACCCGGGACCTACTGATTACAAGTCAGTTGCTCTACCAGCTGAGCTATACCGGCACTGAAGGGCCGCCATTATATCCATTAGTTTGTGCGAGTAAAGCCGTTCCGGCGCAGATCGAAACAGTCCCGGCTATCAGCAGTCAGGTGCTTATGCACAATGGATAGGCTAGTGCGGCCGAGGTCGAGAAGAACTGTGAGGTCGTTCACGGACTTGTGTAAGGGGCTGTTTTTGTTGATGTTTATCAACTGGCCAAAAAAGCAGCAGATAACCCATGGGGTGATAGGCAGGGCTTTGCAGGCGTTTGCTCAGAATCTATCAACACAGTTATCCACAGATTGTGTGGGCAACTCGCAGGCGGGTCGTTCGGCGAGCAGCAGCAGGTTGCGCGGGCTGAGCTGTCGGGTGCAGAAGGTGCCCAGGCGCACGGCGAAGCCCTGATCCTGCAGGTAAAGCGCGCGGTCGAGTAGCAGCCACAGTTCCAGCGGGCGGCGAAACAGGGCGCGCAGCAGCTCGAGGTTGCGCACCTCGGCCAGGCGCTGCCAGCCCTGTGCCAGCAGGCCCGACCAGTCGCGAGTCGGGCCGGGGTCGGCCAGCCCCTTGAGGGTTGCCAGGTCGCGGCAGTAGCTGGAGAAGTCCTTGTCCAGCCAGGCCGGTGGCAGTGAGGGCGTTGGCAGGTATTCATCGACGCCGCGCAGCCGCCGCTGCAGCAGGTCGAAGGCCAGCCGCCGGGCCATGGACAGGTCCCGTTGGCGGCGTACCCGGGCACCGGCGGTGACGGTCTCCTTGAGCGGTAGGGCGAGGTCGTCCCGCGACAGGTGCAAGGCCGAGGCCTTCGCGGCGGCCGATAGGGGCTGGTAGTCGGGGGTGGCGATGCGGTTGTAGCAGCAGGGGGCGATGGCCAGTTGGCTGCAGCCGGCCTGGCTGGCCAGGTGCATCAGCCGCATATGCAGATCGCCGCAGGCGTGCAGGGCGACCGGGGTGTGCTCGGCTAGCAGTCGCTCAGCGGTATCCATGGCCAGCACGTCCTGGCGCAGATGCCTGGCGGCGAGCCCCAGGCGCTGGCTGAGGCGCTGGCCGCTCTCTACCAGCTGTGGGTCGTGCTCCAGGCAGGTCAGCGGGCGGCCATCATGGGCCAGCAGGCGACCGAGGTGGCCCTTGCCGGCGCACCAGTCGAGCCAGTGCCGTGGTTCGCCTTGAAACTGCAGGCGGCTGGCGAAGGCCTGTATCTGCTGCCATTTGCGACCCGGCACATCGAGCGAGAAACGGGCGGGCAGTTCGGGCTGGGGCCGTGGTGGCAGTTCGCCGAGCTGGGCCAGTGCGTTGGCCTGTCTGGCGAGTTCGGCAAAGGGCTCTGGGGCGTCCAGCAGATGGGGTTGGCCATGGTCGGCTTCGGCCTGTTCAAGGCTGCGGGCGCGCAACCAGCGGGACAGCTCGGGATGGCTGTCTTCCCAGGGCAGCCGGTGCTGGGTGAAGGGTTGCGGTCGCCAGAGGTGCTGATGCCCGGTCAGCAACGCATCCAGCGCCTGGAAGCGCTGGAGCAGGGCGTCGCCACTGAGGGGGTGTGCTGGCATGGTGGGCAGGGTCGCTGGCGACAGCGTCAGCGACCCTGGCAGGCGTCGACGCGCAGCCAGTGCTCCAGCAGCTTGAAGGCGCGCACCAGGACGAAGGCGATGCCCAGGTAGAAGAGGCCGGCGGCGAAGAAGATCTCCACCGGCAGGTAGGTGCGGGCAATGATGGTGCGGGCCATGCCGGTGAGTTCCAGCAGGGTCACGGTGCTGGCCAGGGCGCTGGCCTTGAGCATCAGGATCACTTCGTTGCTGTAGGCCGGTAGGCCGATGCGCGCGGCCCGCGGCAGGACGATATAGAGCATGGTCTGCCAGCGTGCCATGCCCAGCGCTCGCGCTGCCTCGACCTCACCCGACGGTACGGCCTGGATGGCGCCACGGAGGATCTCGGCGATGTAGGCCGCGGTGTGCAGGGTCATGGTGATGATGGCGCACCAGTAGGCGTCGCGCAGGTAGGGCCACAGTGGGCCTTCACGCACCGCGTCGAACTGCGCCAGGCCGTAGTAGACCAGGAACAGCTGCACCAGCAGCGGCGTGCCGCGGAAGAAGAAGATGTAGCCGTAGGGCAGGGCGCGCACGTACCAGTGCTTGGACGCGCGGGCGATGCCCATGGGGATCGCCAGGATCAACCCGGCGATCACCGCGATGCCGACCAGCTCCAGGGTCAGCAGGGCGCCTTCGGCCAGGCGTGGCAGCCACTTGATGATGACTTCCCAGTTCATGCGGCGCTCCTGACGAAGCCACGACTGGCGCGTTTCTCGAGGAAATACAGGCCGATCATGGCGAGGATGGTCAGGCCGAGGTAGATCAGCGCTGCCACCAGGAAGAAGGTGAAGGGTTCCTTGCTCGAGGTCACCGCAATCTGCGAGCGGCGCATGATCTCCTCCAGGCCGATCACCGAGACCAGCGCGGTGTCCTTCATCAGGATCATGAACAGGTTGCCCAGCCCCGGCAGGGCGATGCGCCACATCTGCGGAAGGATCAGGCGCCAGAAGATTCGCGGCTTGGACAGGCCGAGGGCCTGGCCGGCTTCACGATGGCCCTTGGGGATGGCCAGGATGGCGCCGCGGAACACCTCGGTGGCGTAGGCGCCGAAGCACAGGCCGAGGGCGATGGTGCCGGCGGCGAAGGGCGACAGCTCCAGGCTTTCCATGCCGAGCAGGTCGGCCAGTTCGCGCATCAGGTTGACCGTGCCGAAATAGATCAGCAGCACCCAGAGTAACTCGGGTACGCCGCGCACGATGGTCGAATAGGTGCCGCCGAGCCATTGCAGCGGCTTGTACGGCGAGGTCTTGGCCAGGGCGCCGAGCAGGCCGAGCACCAGACCCACGCTGAGCGCGCTGAGCGCCAGCTTGATGGTCATCAGGGTGCCGGCGGCCAGGGCGGGGCCGAATCCGTAGAGGTCTAGGGTCATGGAGGCTCAGGTGCCTGCGTCGCCGGCAGCGGCGACGCAGGACAGGCTGCTCAGTAGATGCTGAACGGGAAGTACTTGTCGTTGATCTGCTTGTAGGTGCCGTCGGCGACGATTTCCTTCAGCGCGGCATTGAGCTTCTCGCGCAGCGGGTCGCCCTTGCGCACGGCGATGCCGATCTTGTCGTTGTCGAACACAGGCTCGCCCTTGAACTCGAAGCCCTTGCCGGCGTCGCTCTTGAGCCATTCCCAGTTGACGAAGGTGTCGGCCAGTACGCCGTCGAGGCGGCCCGAGGACAGGTCGAGGTAGGCGTTCTCCTGGGTGTCGTAGAGCTTGATGTCGACCACGTCATCGAGGTTGTCTTCCAGCCAGGTGCCGGCGATGGTCGCGCGCTGGGCGCCGATCACCTTGCCCTTGAGGCTGGCTTCGTCGGTCTTGAACTCACTGCCTTTCGGGGCGATGAACTGCAGCTTGTTGGTGTAGTAGGGCTCGGTGAAGTCGACCGCCTGCTGGCGCTCTTCGGTGATCGACATCGAGGCCACCAGGAAGTCGAACTTCTTGGCGTTCAGCGCCGGGATGATGCCGTCCCAGTCGGAGGTGACCACTTCGCACTCGGCCTGCATCTTGGCGCACAGGGCCTGGGCGATCTCGATGTCGAAGCCGACCACCTGCCCGCTGGCGTCGATCAGGTTGAAGGGGGGGTAGGCGCCTTCGGTACCGATCTTCAGCTTGTCGGCGGCCACGGCGCTGGTGCCGAAGGCCAGGGTGGCGGCCGCAGCCAGCAGGATCTTCTTATATTTCTGCATGCGATGTAGCTCCATTTTAGTGATTGCTGGACATGAACTGTTTGCAGCGCGCCGATTGCGGGTTGTCGAACACCAGCGCCGGCGGACCCTGCTCCTCGACCAGGCCCTGGTGCAGAAACACCACTTCACTGGACACCTGGCGGGCAAAGTTCATCTCGTGGGTCACCAGCAGCATAGTGCGGCCTTCTTCGGCCAGGGCGCGGATCACGTTGAGCACTTCCTGGACCATCTCCGGGTCGAGGGCCGAAGTCGGCTCGTCGAACAGGATCACCTTGGGCTCCATGCACAGCGTGCGGGCGATGGCCGCGCGCTGCTGCTGGCCGCCGGACAGCTGGTTGGGGTAGACATGGCGCTTGTCGGCGATGCCGACCTTGGCCAGCAAGGCCTCGGCGCGCTCGGTGGCCTCGGCCTTGCTCAGGCCCAGCACCCGGCGCGGCGCCTCGATGATGTTGTCGAGCACGCTCATGTGCGGCCACAGGTTGAAGTTCTGGAAGACAAAGCCCAGTTCGCTGCGCAGGCGATTGATCTGCCGGTTGTCCGCCGCGACCAGTTCGCCCTGCTTGCCGGGTTTGAGCTTGAGCTCTTCTCCGGCGACGAGTATCTGGCCCTGGTTGGGGTTCTCCAGCAGGTTGATGCAGCGCAGAAAGGTCGACTTGCCGGAGCCGGAGGAGCCGAGGATGGAAATCACGTCGCCATCTTTGGCCGTGAGGGAGATGCCCTTGAGCACCTCGAGGTCGCCGTAGCGTTTGTGCAGATTACGAATTTCCAGCGCGGGCGTGGCCTCGGCCATGGGGGGTCCTCTTCTCGTTCGGATGCGCTCCGGGCTATGGTCAGGCCTTCCTGGCGTGGCGCCAAGCTAGCATAGCGTTTCGCTGACCGCCAAGCCGTTTACTGGGCGGCTTTAGCCTGATCGGTCACGGGTGTCGCCTGGTTGCAGCTGCCTGTCGCGCGAATGCAAGAATGCTAATGCGGTGTTGCCCGTGGGGGCTGAGCGATGGCCGAGGTGCGTCTGTTGGCCGGCAATCGGTCGCAGCTGGGGTAGGTGCCCCTATTTGTCAGCGGCAAGTCGCGATGTTCTATCTGGAAGGGGGCGGCCAGTTGCGCTCAGTTGCAACGGCAACCTGCGGGCCCTGGGCAGCTAAGCGGCTTTGAGCTCGCTGATCAGGATGCCGTGGCGGACCACGCAGGTGCGACCAGCGGACTCGAGGCGCAGCGGATCTCGGCCAGTGATCGACCAGCCTTTCGCCACCATCAGGTCGATGTGTTGGCGCATCGAGTGAAGCGTGCGCTGTTCCGATGCCGTGCTTTGCATGTTGAATGGCCTACCGTTGCGTTTACGCGCTCGGCCGGATGCTGAGCGCGCAGGTGTATGCGCTTGTGGGCGCCCGAATGTCTGCGGTCGCGCGATGATAAACCAGCCGCGTGGGTTTTTAGATCGGACAAAACGTGATGCGTTCCGCATTTTCGTTTATGTGCCGGATTGCTGGGGCCTGTGTTCCAAGTCACTTCGCCTGGCAGGTCGACCGGTCAGTCGCTGCCGGGCAGCGCCCGGAACGCTGCCTGTCGGCGGGGAGCGATTCAAGTGTCCTGTCCAGGCTGTTCGACTGACGCAGGTCAGTAGCGCCACGCCGCGCGCATGCTCCAATGCGCCTGTGGCGAGCACATGCTGGTTGGCAATGGATCTCAGCCTGTAGCTAATCGACTGATATCACTGCTCAGGTGGAGCGACTCGCAAATTGTTCTACGACCTTGTTCAAGGCGCCGCAGTGCTCCTGTCACTGTGCTGGCTGCAAGCGCTCAACGTCCGTTTCTGGGGCGCCAATAGTACTGTCGGCCAGCTGATGGCGGCGCTGTTGTTTGGGGGCACCAGCGTGTTCGGCATGCTGACCCCGATCACCCTGGCCGATGGACTGATCCTGGATGCCCGCAGCGTCATCCTGAGCATGGCTGCGTTGTTCAGCGGGCCGCTGGTTGCCGGCGTGGCTGGGGCGATAGCGAGTGGCTTTCGGGTCTGGCTGGGCGGCGTCGGCATGTGGTCCGGTCTTGCCGAGATCCTTTTATCGGTAGGCTTGGGTCTCGTCTACCGACGACTCTACCTGCGCCGGCGAGTCGGCGTAGGGGTCTCGCAATTGCTCGCCTTCGGCTTGATCCTGCAAGTACTGGGTCTGCTGCTCTACAGCCTGCTGCCCAGCGAGTATGTCGCGTTCGCCTTGCAGCAAGTGGGCGTGCCGGTGCTGCTGGTGATGCCGGTCGCCACGCTGTTGCTGGGGCTGATGCTCAAGGAGATATTGCAGCGTACAGATGACGAGCGAGAGCTGCGGATAGCGGCCATCGCCTTCAATTCGCTGAACGGCATGCTCATTACCGATGCCAGCAATCGCATCCTGCGAGTCAACGAGGCGTTCTGCGCCATCACCGGTTACAGCCGTGCGGAGGTCATCGGCCAGAAGACCAGTCTGCTCAGCTCCGGGCGGCAGAGCCAGGCGTTCTATCAGGCGATGTGGCAACAGCTCAAAGAGACGGACTCCTGGCATGGCGAGGTGTGGAACCGGCGGAAAAACGGCGAGGTGTTCCCCGAGTGGTTGTCGATCAACGCAGTGCGCAACGCGCAGTGGCAGGTCATCAATTACGTCGCCTCGTTTGCCGATGTTTCGGAGCGCCAAGCGGCCCAGGAGCATATCGAGCGACTGGCCTTCTTCGATCCGCTTACCGGGCTGCCGAACAGGCGCCTGCTGCTCGATCGCCTGCAGCATGCGATGGCCACCAGCGTGCGCAGCGCGCAGAGTTCGGCGCTGATGTTTCTCGACTTGGACAATTTCAAGAACATCAACGACTTTCATGGGCATCAAGCCGGAGACGAACTCCTGCGGCTGGCCGCCGAGCGCCTCACTGGCGCCGTGAGGTCCAGCGATACCGTGGCGCGCCTGGGTGGTGACGAGTTCGTGGTGATGCTGGAGGGTCTTGCCGGTCCGCCGGAAGCGGTAGCGGCTCAGGCTGAACACGTAGCCGAACAGCTGCTGAGGGCTGTCGGTGCGCCTTACCGGATCGGCCCATTGACCTTGCGCAGCAGCACCAGCATCGGTGTCGTGCTGTTTAGCGACGACGCCTGTCCGGTCGAGGAGCTGATGAAGCGCGCCGACCTGTCGATGTATGCCGCCAAGGCCGCGGGCAAAAATGCGGTGCGCTTCTTCGATCCACGGATGCAGGAGGCTGTCAGCAAGCGCTTGCGCCTCGAGGAGGAGATTCGCGAGGGGCTGCAAACGAACGGTTTCATCCTCTATCTGCAGCCGCAGCTGGATGGGAAGGGCGGCTTGATCGGCGCCGAGGCGCTCGCTCGCTGGCAGCATCCGCAGCGCGGTCTGCTTTCCCCCGTAGCCTTTATCGAGGTCGCCGAGCAGGCAGGGCTGATCGATGAGCTGGATCTCCAGATGCTCAAGCAGACCTGTCGTCAGCTGGCGCTATGGCGCAACCATCCGCAAGCGGAGTCGCTCAGCCTGTCGGTCAACGTCAGTGCGCGGTTTCTATATCAGGCGGATTTTGTCGAGCGCCTGGTCCTGCTCCTGGAGCAGAGTGGCGCGAATCCGCAGCGGCTCAAGCTTGAACTGACCGAAACGCTGCTGCTGGACGATCTGCCGGGCGCGGTCATCCGGATGAACGCGTTAAAGGCGCTGGGCATCCGATTCTCGATCGACGACTTCGGCACTGGCTACTCATCGCTGGCCTATCTGCAGCGCTTGCCTCTCGATCAGCTGAAGATCGACCAGTCCTTTGTCAAAGCCTTGCCGGAGGACGGAAACAGCGCGTCGATCATTCGCGCCATCTGCGCGCTGGCCAGCAGCCTCAAGCTGGAGGTGATCGCCGAGGGCGTCGAGACCGATGAGCAGTACAGGGCGCTGCTGGGGATGGGCTGCCAGAGCTTCCAGGGCTACCTGTTCGGCCGGCCGATGCCCGTCGAGGAACTCGAGCGGCTGATGGCTGCTGGCGTGGAGGGGGAGTGTCGCGTGCTTGCGCCCTGCGCAGCGGTCCCGCTGATCTGCGCCGAGTAATGGCCTCCCCGGGCGTTAACCGATGCCGGGAAGCAGCCTGTGTTATCCATGTCGCTGGGTTTCGCAGCGCCTCTCCGTCGACATTGGCGCGACTCTCGCGCCAGTAGTTCATCGGCCAGCTCCGAGGCGCCAGGTTCTGGTCTAGGCGCTTTTCCCGTTGCTTCGGTCGCAGCGTCTGGCTAACGGCTCTGGAATTGCGAATCAGAGCCACAGCTGACTGGCTGGGTTGGGCGTATCTAAGCCAAGCGCCGGCCTCAAGTGAGCCGAGACGGTGGTAGAGGTGGAGAGCCATTTGGGGCTCGGATTTGCGCGCCTGGTCGGCACAAGTGAGGCCGGCGGGTGAGATCCCGCCGGAGCGTCTTTTAAGCCGCGGCTGTCTGATCAGGAGCCGGTTTTAAGCTCAAGGGTCGGGAAAAGTTCGCGAAACTTCTGTTCGCTTTCTTGGATGAGCTTTTGCCCTTCAGTAACTTCATTTCTGCCCTGGGCAACCTGCTCATTTCCTTTTCTCAGGTTTTCTTCGGCAGAGCTGATCTGCTTTTCGCCTTTTTCTACCCGCTTCTCGCCGTTACGGATCAGCTCTGAACCTCTATCCCAGTCGCTGGCCAACTGCGTGCGCAGATCGACATTGGCTTGGGCGGCGTCGGCATGGGCGCGCATCAGATCGGCGGTACTGGGCTGGCTGGAGCATCCTGCGAGTGCGGCCATGGTGGCTACAGCAGAAACGAAAGCAGTAATTCTCTTCACTAGTTTGCTCACTTCAAGTAGGTAGGGGGCCAGTTTGCGGGTGGTCATTCAGGCAAACGAATGGCTCTTTGTAACAGCTTTCGAGGTGCTCCCCCCATAAAGCCTCTGAATCGGGCTGATCCAAATTTATTCGTTGGAGGCGCCGCGGCGATTGACTCAGATCAACTGCGGTAGAAATCCAGGCTGGCCAGCGACCTGTCGCCGCGGCGCGTATCTCGCATGGGCCTGCGGCGCTATTGGGGCTGTCTTCATCGGGGGCAAAGGTCTGGGGCTGGCTTCTGCCGGCAGGCGTGTGGCGCTAGTGCCCACCTTTTCAGGATTCGCAACTCGGTTGCTTTCAGGTTGTGGCAGCGTGGAGGTGTGGGATGCTGGCGTCTGTATGCGCCATGAGGCGCCCCTTGCACGCCCTGCGAGTCAGGCGCCCTGTGGCCTTGCTGTGAGTAGATTCTTGGGCCGAACCGGTTCAACTCACGAATCTACTCACGAGGTTCTGGGGTGGCGAGGGCCGGGGTGGGAATCACAGGCAACAAAAAACCCGCACTAGGCGGGTTTCTTGTGGGCTTTCGGGTGGTTTTGGCACCACCTGAAAACGAAAGGTGGTGCCCAGGGACGGAATCGAACCGCCGACACGGGGATTTTCAATCCCCTGCTCTACCGACTGAGCTACCTGGGCAACGGGGCGCTATTAGACGGTTTTGGCTTATGCCTGTCAAGCGCGAGATTGAAAAATATTTAACTATTTCGGGTGTTTACGTTCAGGGCCTATTCGCTGGGCGGCACATAGCCTTCAGCCTGGGCGTATTCCTCGCCGGAGAGGAACTTGTCCATCTCGGCCTGGAGGAACTTGCGGTCCTCGGCGTTCATCATGTTCAGACGGCGTTCGTTGATCAGCAGGGTCTGGTGCTTCTGCCATTCGTCCCAGGCTTGCCTGGAGACGTTGTTGTAGATGTCTTCGCCCTTGGCGCCCGGATAGGGTGGGCGATCCAGGCCGGGCAGTTCTTGCTTGTGCTTGCGGCACATCACGGTGCGGGTCATGGCTGCTCTCCAGAAATGGGATGGGCATTGAGGGTGTCGGCCGCGCGCTTAAGCAGTTTCTTCACCGGGGCGGCGAGGCCCAGGCGCGGCGGGGTGGCGAGGTTATACCAGAGCCAGTCGGCCTCGGCCACGGCGTGGGCGGCGACCTTTGCGTGGATCAGCCAGGGCTCGATGGTCAGTTGGAAGTGGCTGAAGGTGTGGGTCAGCCCGTCCAGTTCCTGGCGCGCGCCGAGGCGCAGGGCGTGGCGTTCGGCCAGGGCGTCGAGGCCCTGCAGGTCGTCGAGTTCCGGGAGGCTCCACAGGCCGCCCCACAGGCCGCTGGAGGGGCGCCGGTAGAGCAGGATCTCGCCGGCGCCATTGGTCAGCAGCGGCATCAGCGTGCGTTTCTGCGGCAGGGCCTTGCGTGGCTTGGGCATCGGGTAGCGAATTTCCAGGCCGAGCAGGTGCGCCTGGCAGCCGCCGCGCAGCGGGCACAGCAGGCAGCTCGGCTTGCTGCGCGTGCAGAGGGTGGCGCCCAGGTCCATCATCGCCTGGGTGTAGTGATTGACCCGGGCCTGCGGGGTCAGGCGCTCGGCGACCTGCCACAGCTGTTTCGCCACCTTGGGCTCGCCGGGGTAGCCCTGCTGGGCGACATAGCGGGCCAGCACGCGCTTGACGTTGCCGTCGAGAATCGGCGCGCGCAGGCCCATGCTCAGGCTGGCGATGGCGCCGGCGGTGGAGCGGCCGATGCCCGGCAGGGCGGTCAGGGTCTCGACATCGCGGGGGAACTCGCCGCCATGCTCGGTCATGACGATTCGCGCGGCCTTCTGCAGGTTGCGGGCGCGGGTGTAGTAACCCAGGCCCGTCCACAGGTGCAGCACTTCGTCCTCGGCCGCTTCGGCCAGGTCGCGCACGGTCGGCAGCGCGGCCATGAAGCGGTCGAAGTAGCCGAGCACGGTGCTGACCTGGGTCTGCTGCAGCATGATTTCCGAGACCCACACGCGGTAGGGGTTGATGCCCTGTTGCCAGGGCAGATCCTTGCGTCCGTGGCTGTCGTACCAGTCGAGTACCGCCGCGGAAAACTGCTCGGGACTCATTGCTTGAACAGGCCCTTGAGCGCGTCCTTGAGTTCCGGGCTGACCTTGTCGCCGAGCTTCTCCTCGAGCTTCTCGGTGAGCTTGCCGCCGGCCAGGCGCGCGGCGATCTTGCCCAGGCCCTCCTGGTCCAGCCGGCAGGCCTTGGCGCCGAGTTCCAGGGGGCCGCGGCAGCGCAGCGGCCACTCGATGCCGACGTAGCGCTCATTGACCTGGCAGGCCGGGTCGGGCATGGCGCGCTGGTCGCCCTCGATGGTGACGCCGACGCGGTAGTCGAGGCCGAGTACGCGCAGGTCGAGGTCGCCATCGCCCTTGGCGCTGAGGCCGGGGATGCGGGCCTTGAGGTCGTTGTTGCTGGCCACGCCATTGCGCAGGGTCAGGGTGCCCTGCAGGGTCTCGAACGGCGTGTCCTTGCCGCCTGGCGGGTTGCTCGGGACCTTGCGGTTGAGGGTGGCAATGCCCCGGCACAGCTGGTGCTCGAGGTTGGCATCGACCAGCACGCCGTCGGCGAGGGCAAAGCTGGCGGTGCCATTGAGGCCGTCGATCCAGGCCTTTTCGCTGTTGCCGCTGGTGTTCAGGTCGGCCTGCAGGTCGAGCAGTCCCTTGATCGGCGAGGCTTGCTCGTCGCTCTTCAGGAAGGGTTCGAGCTGAATCCGCTTGAGGCGCTGCTGCAGGCTGAGCAGGGGGATGGCCGGACGCACGTCGATGCGGCCCTTGGCGTCGAAGCTGCCGCCGCCGAGCTTGCCGCGCAACTCCTCCAGGGTCACGACGCCAGCGGCGCTCTTGGCCTTGAGGGTCAAGGCGTCGATCACCTGCTGGTCGAAGGTCAGTCGGTCGAGGTCGAGGGCCAGCTGCAGGTCGAGCTTGCGCAGCTGGTCGATCGGCAGCAGCGCCTTGGAGCTCCAGGCCTGCTGGGTCGGCGCGTCGGGCAGCGGACTGCTGCCGTTGCTGCCGGCACGGGAGACGGCTTCCTTGACCTCGACCCGGCGCGCGCTGTCGGCATCCTCGGTGTCCTTGGCCGGCGGCGGCAGGTAGCGGTCGAGGTTGAGGCTGTCACCCTTGAGCTTGACCCGCAGGGCCTGCTTGCTCAGGTCGCTGACCGCCAGCTGGCCGCTGAAGCTGCTGTCGTCGAGCTTCAATTGCAGCTCGTCCAGGCTCAGGCTGTTCGGCGTGCCGTTCAGGCGGGTGACCAGTTCGAACTCGCCGAGGGCCTTGACGTCGCTCATCGGCGGCAATGGTTGGCCGATGCCGCTGAGGAAATCGCGCAGGTTGAGCGGCGCGATGGACAGGCCGCCGGACAGCTTCGCCGTCTTGTCCAGGTCGCGCACCTTGAGCTCGCCGAGGGCGCGCAGCTGGTTGGCCGAGAGCTTCAGGCCATTCCATTCGGCGACCTGGGCGGCCAGGTCGACCAGCAGTTCGCCCTGCAGCGCGTAGGTCAGGGTCTGGCCATCGAACGGTTCGCCCGACGCCTCGCCGGAGAGGCGGGTGCCCTCCAGCTGGTAGCGCTTGAGCGCGCGGTCGAAGCGCAGCCGGCCCTGCAGTTCGCTGCGCGCACGCAGCAGCGGCTGGTTGGTGCCGAAGAAGGCGCTGAGCTTGACCGGGATGCTGGTGCCTTCGCGGATGGCGCCGGTGGTCAGCTGGATGCTTTCGGCGCTGAACTGCTGGCCCTTGCGCTCGTCGCGGTAGTCGATGCGCGCGTTGTTGACGATCAGGCTGTCGATGTCCAGCTTGATCGGCTGGCTGCGTTCGGCCGGGCTGGCCGGCGCCTCGCCGTTCGCCGCGTTGCCGGCGCTCGTGCTCGGCGCGGGCGTGGACCCGGCGGCAGGCGCGGGGCGGCCGACGTCTTCCCAGTTGCCGCGGCCCTTGGCGTCACGCTGCAGGCTGAGGTTGAGGCCGTCGATGCGGATGTCGCTCATCTGCACTTCCTTGCGCAGCAGCGGCAGCACGCGCACCGACAGGCCGAGCAGGCGCAGGTCGGCGAACGGCTGGTTCGGCGTGGTGGCGCTGGCCAGGGTGGCGTCGGTCAGCTCCAGGCCGAGCCAGGGGAACAGGCTCCAGCCGATGTCGCCTTTGAGCGTCAGCTCCAGGTTGGCCTTGTCGTGGGCCAGCTGACGGATCTCGTCTTTGTAGTCGTTGGGATCGAACAGGTGGGTCAGGGCGAAGCCCAGGGCCACGATGATCAGCAACAGTCCGAGGAAAAACAGACCCAGGATCTTGCCGAGCGCTTTCATGGACGATTCCTTGTTTTGAATGGCATGGAGGGAGAACGCGAAAGTATAACGCCGCGTGGATCAAAGCGACTGCGCCACGCGCTCGGCGATGGCCAGGCTGGCGGTCAGCCCCGGCGACTCGATGCCGAACAGGTTGACCAGCCCGGCCAGGCCGTGCTCGCCAGGCCCTTGGATGATGAAGTCGGCGGGTGGTTCCCCGGGGCCGCAGAGCTTCGCCCGGATGCCGCTGTAGGCGGGCATCAGGCGGGCACTGTCGAGGGCCGGGAAATAGCGGCGGATCGCCTCGGCGAACGGCTCGCGCAACTGCTCATCGACGCGGTAGTCGATCTGCTCGAGGTAGCGGGTGTCGGGGCCGAAGCGCAGCTGGCCGGCCAGGTCCAGGGTGGCGTGGATGCCCAGGCCGGCGCCGTTGGCTTCCGGCAGCGGGTAGATCAGGTGGCGAAAGGGCGAGCGGCCGCTGTAGGCGAAGTAGCGCCCCTGGCACAGGTGCAGGGGTGGAATCTGCGTCGCTACCAGGCTGGCGGTACGCCGCGCCAGCTGCTGGGCGAATAGGCCGGCGGCGTTGACCACCCGCTGGGCCTTGAGCTGGAACGGCTCGCCGGCACTGCTGCCGCTGGCGATCCAGCCGTCGCCAGCGGGCTCGAGGTGCGCGACCCGGGTGTCGAGGACCAGTTGTGCGCCGCGCTGCTCGGCGGCGGCCAGCAGCGACTGCAGGTAGGCGTGGCTGTCGATGATCCCGGTGCTCGGCGACAGCAGGGCGGCGACCCCGCGCACCGCTGGTTCCAGCTCGTGCAGCTGGTCGTGGCCCAGCGCCTGCAGGTCGCGCACGCCGCAGCGCTCGGCATTGGCGGCGAGGGCCTCGAGCTTGGCGCGCTCGGCTTCGCTGACCGCCACCAGCAGCTTGCCCAGGCGCCGGTGGCCGACCCGGTATTTGGCGCACCAGGCGTACAGGCGCTCGCGGCCCTCCAGGCACAGCTCGGCCTTCAGTGAGCCTGGGCTGTAGTACAGACCGGCGTGGATGACCTCGGAGTTGCGGCTGGAGGTGTGGCTGCCGATGAGCTTTTCCGCTTCGACTATCAGGCTGCTCTGTCCCGGTCGGGCCAGGCGCGCGGCGCAGGCCAGGCCGAGGGCGCCGGCGCCGATTATCAGGGTGTCGATACTGTCCATGGCGCAGTCGCTCCTGGGGGCGGCTGAGGAGGCCGCCTCGAGTGTCGGCGGTCGTGGGCGGCGACAGCATAGCAAGAGCCCGGGCACTTCCCGGTTGGCCGGCCGCCTGGAAAGAGGGCGTCCTGCGGTCAGAGGCTGTCCAGGGGCAGGCCGCGGCGCGCAGCCAGTGCCCGGGCCTCCAGCTGGCCCTCGGGGGCGGCCAGGTGCAGTGGCTTGCCGGCCTCTCGCGCCATGCGGCTGGCCTCGTCCAGCAGGCGCCGGGCGACGCCGCGGTTGCGCGTAATGGCGCGCACGCACAGGTGCGACAGGCGCCAGCAGTCCTCGCCGCGCTCGAGCAGGGCGGCGCCGAGCAGGCGGTCGTTGAAGCGCCCGGCGAGCAGTCGGCCGCTGTTGAGGTTCGCCTGGATCAGCGCCTCGCCGTCGGCATAGGGCGGCAGCAGCCAGTCCGGCGCGTCCCGGTAGATCTTGGCCAGGTCGATGAGGTCCTGGGCGCTGGCAGGGGAGGGGCGTTCGACGATAACGGGCATGTTCCGACCTGTAGCTATTCGATTGATTGATGGCGCCTTGCCGGTTGGGGTGTGGGCAAGGCAGGTAGCGGCTTCGGCATCCGGTGGGGAGAGACTGCTGACGACTGTTGCGCCGTCGCGCCTGCCCCTGGGCCTGCCAAGAGAATACCGCTTATGGCTGCTCTTCTCGTACCGCCCGGGCCCCTCGGACAGGCGGTTTTTCTGCTCAGCAGATGCATGCTCGCCTCCCCGGTCCGCGAGCGCTGGCTGGCTGGTGCTGGGGTTGCGCGCCTGCAGTTCCTTGCAAATGGTCGGCTTGCTTCAAGCTTTCGAGCATATCGGCCTATAATGTCGCCCCTTTCGCACACTGATTTTGTGGAGCAGGTGATGGCCGAACGTACGGCATTCGTCGAGCGCAACACCCTGGAGACCCAGATCAAGGTCTCGATCAACCTGGATGGCACCGGCAAGGCGCGCTTCGCTATCGGCGTACCCTTCCTCGAGCACATGCTCGACCAGATCGCCCGTCACGGCCTGATCGACCTGGATATCGAGTGCCAGGGCGACCTGCATATCGACGACCACCACACCGTCGAGGACGTCGGCATCACCCTCGGCCAGGCCTTCACCAAGGCCATCGGCGACAAGAAGGGCATGACCCGCTACGGCCATTCCTACGTGCCGCTGGACGAGGCGCTGTCGCGCGTGGTGATCGATTTCTCCGGTCGCCCGGGGCTGCAGATGCACGTGCCCTTCACCCGCGCGGTGGTCGGCGGCTTCGATGTCGACCTGTTCCAGGAGTTCTTCCAGGGCTTCGTCAACCACGCCCTGGTGTCTCTGCATATCGATAACCTGCGCGGCAGCAACACCCACCACCAGATCGAAACCGTATTCAAGGCCTTCGGCCGCGCCCTGCGCATGGCCGTGACCCTGGACGAGCGCATGGCCGGGCAGATGCCGTCGACCAAGGGTTGCCTGTAAATGCAAACAGTTGCAGTAATCGACTATGGCATGGGCAACCTGCACTCGGTGGCCAAGGCGCTGGAGCATGTCGGCGCCGGTCGGGTGCTGGTGACCAGCGACGCCCAGGTGATCCGCGAGGCCGACCGGGTGGTGTTCCCCGGGGTCGGCGCGATTCGCGACTGCATGGCCGAGATCCGCCGCCTGGGCTTCGATCAGCTGGTGCGTGAGGTCAGCCAGGATCGCCCCTTCCTTGGCATCTGCGTCGGCATGCAGGCGCTGCTCGAGCGCAGCGAGGAGAACGACGGGGTCGACTGCATCGGCTTGTTCCCCGGCCAGGTGCGCTTCTTCGGCAAGGGCCTGGTGGAAGAGGGCGAGCAGCTCAAGGTGCCGCACATGGGCTGGAACCAGGTGAGCCAGTCGGTCAGGCATCCGCTGTGGCACGACATTCCCGACCAGGCGCGCTTCTACTTCGTGCACAGCTACTACGTCGAGGCCGGCAAGGCCCAGCAGGTGGTCGGTCGCGGCCATTACGGCAAGGACTTCGCCGCGGCGCTGGCCGACGGCTCGCGTTTCGCCGTGCAGTTCCACCCGGAGAAGAGCCACACCCATGGCCTGCAGCTGCTGCAGAACTTCGCCGCCTGGGACGGCCGCTGGTAGATGAGCCGGGGCAAGCTACAGGCGCCGCAGTTGCGCCTGGAGGGCGAGCAGGAGCAGGCCGCGCTGCGGCTGCTCCAGAGCTTCATGGTCGAACGCTTCGAGCTGCAACTGGGCAGCTTCGAGGTGCAGGAGCTACTCGACCTGTTCGCCCGTGACATTGCCCCACAGTTT
Organism: Pseudomonas sp. LPB0260; assembly: GCF_013388395.1. Taxonomy (NCBI): domain Bacteria; kingdom Pseudomonadati; phylum Pseudomonadota; class Gammaproteobacteria; order Pseudomonadales; family Pseudomonadaceae; genus Pseudomonas; species Pseudomonas sp. LPB0260. The sequence goes on from NZ_CP058247.1 coordinate 4,941,181, forward strand.
TACAACAAGGCGATCTTCGATGTGCAGGCGCACCTGAAGGACAGGTTCGACAGCATCGAAAGCGACTTGTGGGCGCTCGAGAAGAGCTGACCCGCACCGACTTCCACAGACTCGAACAGGTTCACCCAATGCTGATTATCCCCGCTATCGATCTCAAGGACGGCGCCTGCGTGCGTCTGCGCCAGGGCCGTATGGAAGACTCCACGGTGTTTTCCGACGACCCGGTGAGCATGGCCGCCAAGTGGGTGGAAGGCGGCTGCCGCCGGCTGCACCTGGTCGACCTCAATGGCGCCTTCGAGGGCCAGCCGGTCAACGGCGAGGTGGTCACCGCCATCGCCAAGCGCTATCCCAACCTGCCGATCCAGATCGGCGGCGGCATCCGCTCCCTGGAAACCATCGAGCACTACGTCAAGGCCGGGGTCAGCTACGTGATCATCGGCACCAAGGCGGTCAAGCAGCCCGAGTTCGTCGCCGAGGCCTGCAAGGCCTTCCCGGGCAAGGTGATCGTCGGCCTGGATGCCAAGGACGGTTTCGTCGCCACCGACGGCTGGGCCGAGGTCAGCAGCGTGCAGGCGGTCGACCTGGCCAAGCGCTTCGAGGCCGATGGCGTCTCGGCGATCGTCTACACCGACATCGCCAAGGACGGCATGATGCAGGGCTGCAACGTCGAGGCCACCGCCGCGTTGGCCGCCGCCAGCCGTATCCCGGTGATCGCCTCCGGCGGCATCCACAACCTCGGCGACATCGGCAAGCTGCTGGCCGCCAAGGCGCCGGGGATCATCGGCGCCATCACCGGCCGGGCGATCTACGAAGGCACCCTGGACGTGGCCGAGGCCCAGGCCTACTGCGACGCCTACAACGGCTGAGGTCGGGCGTGCGCGGCCGTCCAGGCCGCGCGCACCTGTGACGGTTTACGGTGCGCGCGGCGCACCCTACGAGAGAGATTGCCATGGCCCTCGCCAAACGCATCATCCCCTGCCTCGACGTGGACAACGGCCGCGTGGTCAAGGGCGTCCAGTTCGAGAACATCCGCGACGCCGGCGACCCGGTGGAGATCGCCCGCCGCTACGACGAGCAGGGCGCCGACGAGATCACCTTCCTCGACATCACCGCCAGCGTCGATGGCCGCGACACCACCCTGCACACCGTCGAGCGCATGGCCAGCCAGGTGTTTATCCCGCTGACCGTGGGCGGCGGCGTGCGCACCGTGCAGGACATCCGCAACCTGCTCAACGCCGGCGCCGACAAGGTGTCGATCAACACCGCCGCGGTGTTCAACCCGGAATTCGTCGGCGAGGCGGCGCAGCGTTTCGGCTCGCAGTGCATCGTCGTTGCCATCGACGCGAAGAAGGTCTCCGGCCCCGGCGAGACGCCGCGCTGGGAGATCTTCACCCATGGCGGGCGCAAGCCCACCGGCCTGGACGCGGTGCTCTGGGCGAAGAAGATGGAAGACCTCGGCGCCGGCGAGATCCTCCTGACCAGCATGGACCAGGACGGTGTGAAGAGCGGCTATGACCTCGGCGTCACCCGCGCCATCAGCGAGTTCGTCGGCATCCCGGTGATCGCCTCCGGCGGCGTCGGCAACCTCGAACACCTGGCCGCCGGCATCCTCGAGGGCAAGGCCGACGCGGTGCTGGCCGCGAGCATCTTCCACTTCGGCGAGTACACGGTGCCGGAAGCCAAGGCCTACCTGGCCAGCCGTGGCATCGTGGTGCGCTGACCGGCCGAGCACGCCCAGCGGCATGGAGTGCGGCGGAGTCGACAGACCTGCCGTACCCGCTTCGTTAAAATTTCAGCGTCCGCGCACCGGCCGTTCAGGCCGCTCGTGCGCCCCCTATCGCTGTTTCTCGACACGGAGTCCCCGATGCCTGCCGTACGGCTGCTCGCTGTTGTTGTGCTGCTGCTTGGCGCCAGCCTGGCGCATGCCCAGAACCTGGTCCTGCTCACCGAAAACCTCGCCCCCTTCAATCAGTCGGTCAGTGGCCGCAATTTCGCCAAGAACGATGGCATCACCGGCATCAGCTCCGACACCCTGCGCGCGGTCTGCAAGCGCGCCCAGGTCGAGTGCCAGCAGATCCTCAGGTTTCCCTGGGAACGGGTCTATCAGCAGGCGCTCAACGAGCCGGGCTATGGCCTGTTCTCCACCGCCCGCACGCCGGCGCGGGAGAAACTGTTCAAGTGGGTCGGGCCGATTGCCAGCAACGACTGGGTGCTGATGGCCAAGGCCGACAGCCCGATCCAGCTGGGCGACCTGCAGGCGGCGGCGCAGTACCGCATCGGCGGCTACAAGGGCGATGCCATCAGCCAGTACCTGATCGACCGCGGCCTGCCGGTGCAGACCGCGCTGCGGGATAACAAGAACGTGGAGAAGCTGCTCAAGGGCCAGATCGACCTGTGGGTGACCGCCGATCCGAGCGGGCGCTACCTGGCCAAGCAGGAGGGCCTGGATGGCCTCAGGGTGGTGCAGCGCTTCCATACGGCCGAGCTCTATCTGGCGCTGAACCTGGCCACGCCCGATGACCTGGTGGGGCGCCTGCAGGAGGCCCTGGACGCCTTGCGCGCCGAGGGGGAACTGGGCGCGATAGTGGCGCGCTACTGAGGTCCGTCGCGCGCATGGCCGCGATTTGCCGATGGAGGCTGGGCGAAGCGCGGCGGGCTGGGTATGCTGGCCGGCCTGTGCATTAATAACTACGGGAGCATCCATGTTCAAACGCCTGTGGCTGGCCTTGGCCGGCACCCTGATGCTGACGACTGGCGCGGCCCAGGCGGCCATCGACCCGGACTACCGCATGGTGCTGCTCACCGAGAACTTTCCGCCCTACAACATGGCGGTCAATGGCAAGAATTACGCCCGTGAAGAGAACCTCGACGGCATCGCCGTGGATATCGTCCGCGAGATGTTCAAGCGCGCCGGCATCCAGTACAACCTGACCCTGCGCTTCCCCTGGGCCCGTATCTACAAGCTGGCGCTGGAGAAGCCGGGCTACGGCGTGTTCGTCGCCGCGCGCCTGCCGGAGCGCGAGGCGCTGTTCAAGTGGGTCGGGCCGATCGGTCCGGATGACTGGGTGCTGCTGGCCCGGGGCGACAGCTCGATCCGTCTGAACAGCCTGGAAGAAGCCAAGCAGTACCGGGTTGGCGCCTACAAGGGCGATGCGATCGCCGAGCACCTGGAAGAGCAGGGCCTGCAGCCGATCACCGCGCTGCGCGATCAGCTCAACGCCAAGAAGCTCATGGAGGGCAAGATCGACCTCTGGGCCACCGGCGACCCGGCCGGCCGCTACCTGGCGAAACAGTCGGGCATCAGCGGGCTGAAGACCGTGCTGCGCTTCGACAGCGCCCAGTTGTACCTGGCTCTCAACAAGGAGGTGCCGGACGAAGTGGTGCGCAAGCTGCAAGGCGAGCTGGACAGGATGCGTGACGAGGGGTTCGTCGACGCTGTCCTCAACAAGTATCTGTAAGACCTGTGTGCCGGCCACAAGCCGGCGCACTGCCAAGGATGGCCGACGCCGAGCGTCATACGTCGCCGGGGCTTCGCCCGAGCAGGGAAGCCGCTAGCCATAATCACAAATCAAGCGAGCGGGGAGACTTATGTTGAAAACTCTGAAAATCGGCCTGTTGTTCGGCCTCATCCTCAGCGCCTGCACGGCCCAGGCCGAGTTGCCCTATGGCTACAAGGTGGTGCTGCTGACCGAGAACTTCCCACCGTTCAACATGGCGGTGGACGACAAGAACTTCGCCCGCGATGACGGCATCGACGGCATCAGCGCCGAGATCGTCCGCGCCATGTTCAAGCGGGCCAAGATCGACTACAGCCTGACCCTGCGCTTTCCCTGGGATCGCCTGTACCGTCTGACCCTGGACAAGCCCAACTACGGGCTGTTCTCCACCACCTTCACCCCCGAGCGCCAGCCGCTGTTCAAGTGGGTCGGGCCGATCGCCAAGAGCGGCTGGGTGCTGCTCGCCGCGCCGGGCAATAACCTCAGTCTGAAGAGCCTGAAGGACGCCGCGCAGTACAAGGTCGGCGCCTACAAGAACGACGCGGTCAGCCAGCACCTGGAAAGCCAGGGGCTGCAGCCGATCAACGCGCTGCGCGATCAGCAGAACGTGCAGAAGCTGCTCAAGGGGCAGATCGACCTGTGGGCCACCACCGATCCGGTCGGCCGCTACCTGGCCAAGCAGGAGGGCGTCAGCGGCCTGACCACGGTGCTGCGCTTCAACGAGGCCGAGCTGTACCTGGCGCTGAACAAGGACACCCCGGACGAGGTGGTGCAGCGTCTGCAGAAGGCCCTGGACGAGTTGCGTAGCGAAGGTTTCGTCGACGACATGACCAACAGCTACCTGTAGCCGCCAAGGCAACAAAAAAGCCCGGACTCAGTGCCGGGCTTTTTGTTGGCCGGGCGACTATTCGCCGCGGGTTACGTTCAGCCCCTTGAGCAGGTTGAGGGCCTGGGCCAGCTGGTAGTCGTCGTCCTGCGGCCGGGTCGGCCGGGCGCTCTGGCCCTTGCTCGGCTTGTCGGCGCCGCCGTTGCCATTGCCCAGGTGGCCCTGCAGGTCGGCTTCCTTGAAGTTGCCGTCGTCCTGCTCGCGGGTCAGCTTGGCCCGCGCCACCTCGATGTCCGGCACGATGCCCTGGGCCTGGATCGAGCGGCCGTTGGGGGTGTAGTACAGCGCGGTGGTGAGCTTCAGCGCGCGGTCGTTGTTCAGCGGCAGGACGGTCTGCACCGAGCCCTTGCCGAAGCTGCCGGTGCCCATCAGCACGCCGCGCTTGTGGTCCTGCAGGGCGCCGGCGACGATCTCCGAGGCCGAGGCGCTGCCACCGTTGATCAGCACCACCAGCGGCACGCCTTCGCTGGGGTCGGCCGGATCGGCGGAGAAGCGCAGCTCGGAATTGGCGATGCGCCCCTCGGTGTAGACGATCAGGCCCTTCTTGAGGAAATGGTCGGAGACCTCGACCGCCGCCTGCAGCACGCCGCCGGGGTTGTTGCGCAGGTCCAGGACCAGGCCGTTGAGCTTGTTGCCGTTGTCCTTGCGCAGCTTGTTCAGGGCCTTGAGCACCTCGTCGCCGCTGTTGACCTGGAACTGGGTGATGCGCAGGTAGCCGTAGCCGTCCTCGAGCAGCTGGCTCTTGACGCTGCGTACCTTGATCACCGCGCGGGTCAGCTCGACGTCGAACGGCTTGCCGCCCTCGCGGACCAGGGTCAGCTGGATCTTGCTGCCGGCTTCGCCGCGCATCTTGTCCACCGCCTCGAGCATCGACAGGCCCTTGGTCGGCTGGCCGTCGATCTTGATGATCAGGTCGCCGGGCTGGATGCCGGCTCTGGACGCCGGGGTGTCGTCGATCGGCGAGACCACCTTGACGAAGCCGTCCTCCATGCCGACCTCGATGCCCAGGCCGCCGAACTCGCCGCTGGTGCTCTCCTGCAGCTCGCGGAAGGCATCGATGTCGAGGTAGGCCGAGTGCGGATCGAGGTTGCTGAGCATGCCCTTGATCGCGTTTTCCAGCAGGGTCTTGTCGCTGATCGGCTCGACATAGGCCGCCTTGATGCGGTCGAGCACCTCGGCGAAGGTGCGCAGGTCCTCCAGCGGCAGCGGTGCCTTGCCGCTTGCCGTGGCAGCAGCCTCCTCCGCCGGTTCCGCCGCGTGCAGCAGGGGCGCGCCACCGAGCAGGGCGATGCTCAGGGTCAGAGTGGTGAGGCGGGGCAGATGCGGCATGTCGAACTAACTCCTACGGAATGAGGTGGCGCCTATCCTTGCGCCCGGCACCATTGTGCCGGATCGCTGGGGCGGCCCTGCTGGCGAATCGCGAAATACAGGGCCGGCGTGTCCTGGCCGCCACTGGTGCCGACGGTGGCGATGGGCTCGCCGGCCTTGACCAGATCGCCTGGGTCTTTCAGCAGGCTCTGATTGTGCCCGTACAGGCTCAGGTAGCCATTGCCATGGTCGAGAATGACCAGAAGCCCGGCGCCGCGCAACCAGTCGGCGAATACCACGCGCCCGCCATGCACGGCACGCACCTGGCTGCCGGCGGCGGCGCCGATCAGCACGCCGTCCCACTTGGTCCGGGCATCGCCGCCGCGCGGTGCGCCGTAACGCGCCACCAGGTGGCCGTCGACCGGCCAGGGCAGCTTGCCGCGGGCCTGGGCGAACGGGCCGCCATAGGTCGCGCCGGCGCTGACCATGGGGCCGCTGGCGCTGGCGCTGGCGCTGGCGCTGGCCGGGCCGTCCTGGCGTGGGCGCTGGCGCGCCTCTTCGGCTTCGCGGGCCTGGCGGGCGAGGGTCGCCTCGATGGTCTTCAGCACCCGCGCCAGTTGTTCCTGCTCCTGCTGGCGAGCCTTGAGCTTGCGGTCGCGGGCGGAGAATTCCTGGTTCAGCTTGGCCAGCGCCTGCTGGCGCTCCTGGCGGGCCTGGGCGAGTTCTGCGCGGCGGCTGTCGAGGGCGCTCTTGTGCTCCTGCAGCTGACGCTGCTGGCTGGCGATGTCCTGCTCGACGTTGTTTAGCTGGCGCAGGGTCTCGTTGAACGTGGCCAGCTGCTCCATGCGCGCTTCGCTGAGGTAGTCGTAGTAGGTCAGGGTGCGCGAGAACTTTTCCGGGTTCTGCTGGTTGAGCAGCAGCTTGAGGTATTCCTGGCGCCCGCTCTGGTAGGCGGCGCGGGCCTGGATGCCGATCAGGCGTTGCTGCTCAAGGCGCGCGCCCTGGAGTTTTTTTTTCTCCTGGTCGAGGCGCTGGATCTCCTCTTCGCCCTGCTGCAGCTCCTGCTGCAGGCCCTTGACCTGCTTCTCCAGCTGGCCCATCTCGGTCTCGGTCTTCTGCAGGTCCTGCTGCACCCCGGATTTTTCCTGCTGCAACTGCTGCAGCAGCTTCTTCAGCTCGGCCACGTCGGCGCGGGCGGCTTCCAGCTGTTTCTGGGCATCGGCCTTGTCATCGGCGAAGGCCGGGATGAGCAGGCAGGACAGGACAATCAGGGCGAGGGCGCGAAACATGGAGTCGACGGCACCGGGGGCGGGGAGTGGCCTTAGTATGCCCGGGGTGACGGGCAAAAAAAACGCCCCAGTCCGCAGGGAGTGGGGCGTTTAACCATTTATCGCGGCTACTGCAGGCTGATGATGCTGGTGCCGGTCATTTCCGCCGGCTTGGCCAGGCCCATCAGCTCCAGCAGGGTCGGCGCGACGTCGGCCAGGACGCCGCCGTGGCGCAGGCTGACGGGGCGCTTGCCGACATAGATGAAGGGCACCGGCTCGCAGGTGTGGGCGGTATGGGCCTGGCCGGTGCAGGTGTCTTCCATCTGCTCGACGTTGCCGTGGTCGGCGGTGATCAGCGCCTCGCCGCCGACCTTGTCCAGGGCCTCGACGATGCGTCCGACGCAGCTGTCCAGGCACTCCACCGCCTTGACCGCGGCGCTGAACACGCCGGTGTGGCCGACCATGTCGCCATTGGCGTAGTTGACCACGATCAGGTCGTAGCGCTGCTGCTCGATGGCCTCGACGATGCGGTCGGTGACCTCGGGTGCGCTCATCTCCGGCTTGAGGTCGTAGGTGGCGACGTTCGGCGAGGGGATGAGGATGCGCTCTTCGCCGGCGAACGGCTCTTCACGGCCGCCGGAGAAGAAGAAGGTGACGTGGGCGTACTTCTCGGTCTCGGCGATGCGCAGCTGGGTCTTGCCCTGCTTGGCCAGGTATTCGCCGAGCACGTTGGTCAGCGCCTCCGGCTTGAAGGCGCTGGGCGCCGGGATGCTCGCGGCGTACTGGGTGAGCATGACGAAGTCGGCCAGCTGCGGCTGGCGGGTTCGGGCGAACTCCTTGAAGTCCGCCTCGACGAAGGCGCGGCTCAGTTCGCGGGCACGGTCGGCGCGGAAGTTCATGAACACCACGGCGTCGCCGTCCTCTACCTGCACCGGTGCGCCAATGACCGTGGCCTTGACGAATTCGTCGCTCTCGCCGCGGGCGTAGGCGGCCGCCAGGCCGGCGCTGGCGTCGGCGGCCTGGAACTGGCCCTGGCCGTCGACGATCAGCTGGTAGGCCTGCTCGACCCGGTCCCAGCGGTTGTCGCGGTCCATGGCGAAGTAGCGGCCGATCAGGCTGGCGATGCGTCCCTTGCCGAGCTTGGCGAAGGTGGCGTCGAGCAGTTCGATGGACGACTGGGCGCTTTTCGGCGGGGTGTCGCGGCCATCGAGGAAGGCGTGCAGGTAGATCCTGTCGGCGCCGCGCTGGGCCGCCAGTTCGGCCATGGCGGCGATGTGCTCCTGGTGGCTGTGCACGCCGCCGTCGGAAAGCAGGCCGAGGATGTGCACCGCCTTGCCGGCGCCCACCGCCCGGTCGACCGCGCCGCAGATGGCCGCGTTGTCGAAGAACTCGCCATCGCGAATGGCCTTGGTCACCCGGGTGAAGTCCTGATACACCACGCGGCCAGCGCCGAGGTTCATGTGGCCGACCTCGGAGTTGCCCATCTGGCCGTCCGGCAGGCCGACGTCCATGCCGCTGCCGGAGATCAGGCTGTGGGGCTGGGTGGCGCGCAGGCGATCGTAGACCGGGGTGTTGGCCGCGTGGATGGCGTTGTGCTCGGGACTGTCGCTGTGGCCGAAGCCGTCGAGGATGATCAGTACCAGGGGTTTGGGCGTGGCGCTCATAAAGCTGGCTCGCTCTGCTTGAGGGGGCAAAAAAGGCTTGGCATTTTACGGCCAAGTGGCGGAGGCGTCACCGCCGGGCGGGCTTTGGCCGACCTGTGGGGCTGTGTATACTGGCCGGCATTTTACCGTCCCGGAACCGCGCAATGCTTGCCAACCTGATTGAATTTGCCACTACCCACTATGTACTGAGCGGATCGTTCGTCGTCCTCCTGGCCCTGCTGCTGTTCACCGAGATGCACAAGGGCGGCAAGAGCCTGAGCAGCCGCGAGTTGACCGCGCTGATCAACAACGAACAGGGCCTGGTACTGGACGTGCGGGCGCAGAAGGACTTTTCTGCCGGGCATATCGCCGGTGCCCTGCACATCCCCTACGAGAAGCTGGCCGCGCGCGTCGCCGAGCTGGAGAAGCACAAGGCCAAGGTGCTCATCGTGGTCGATGCCATGGGCCAGCACGCCGGCGGCGCCAGCCGCGAGCTGAAGAAGGCCGGTTTCAATGTCGCCAAGCTGTCCGGCGGGATCGCCAGCTGGCGTGGCGACAACCTGCCGCTGGTGAAGTGATATGGCCGACGTCGTCATCTATTCCAGCGATTGGTGCCCCTACTGCATCCGCGCCAAGCAGCTGCTGGCCAGCAAGGGCGTCGACTTCGAGGAAATCAAGGTCGACGGCCAGCCCGAGCTGCGCGCCGAGATGGCGCGCAAGGCGCAGCGCACCTCGGTGCCGCAGATCTGGATCGGCGCCACCCATGTCGGTGGCTGCGACGAACTGCATGCCCTGGAGCGCGCCGGCAAGCTGGACGCGCTGCTCGAGGCATGAGATCAATACGCTCTACCTAGTACCCCCAAACAACAAGGATTTTCCATGACTGAACAAGCCAGCAGTGAAGCCGCACAGGACGAGCAGAGCCCGCAGTTCTCCCTGCAGCGTATCTACATCCGCGACCTGTCCTTCGAGGCGCCGAAGAGCCCGGAAATCTTCCGCCAGGAGTGGAAGCCGAGCGTTGCCCTGGACCTGAATACCCGCCAGAAGAGCCTGGACGGCGATTTCCACGAAGTGGTGCTGACCCTCTCGGTCACCGTGAAGAACGGCGAAGAAACCGCCTTCATCGCCGAAGTGCAGCAGGCCGGGATCTTCCTGATCAAGGGCCTGGACGCCCCGTCCATGAGCCACACCCTGGGCGCCTTCTGCCCGAACATCCTGTTCCCCTACGCCCGCGAGACCCTGGACAGCCTGGTGGTGCGCGGCTCCTTCCCGGCCCTGATGCTGGCGCCGGTGAACTTCGATGCGCTCTACGCCCAAGAGCTCAAGCGCATGCAGCAGAGCACCGAGCAGGCCCCGACCAACTGAGCCGCGTTTGCTACGGCCCAATAAAAAACGCCCCGCGGGGCGTTTTTTATTGCCGGGCGGCGGCCTCAGTCCATGGCGAAGCCCTGCTGGCGCCAGGCCTCGTAGACCGCCACCGCGACCGTGTTGGACAGGTTGAGGCTGCGACAGCCCTCGCGCATCGGCAGGCGCACGCGCCGCTCGACCGGCAGGGCGTCGCGAATCTCCTGGGGCAGGCCGCAGCTTTCCGGGCCGAACAGGAAGGCGTCGCCGGGGCGGTACTGCACTTCATGGAAGGGCTGCGAGCCCTTAGTGGTGAAGGCGAATACCCGTGGCTGGCCGAGGCTCGCCAGGCAGCTGTCGAGGTCGGGATGGCGCTTGAGCGTGGCGTACTCGTGGTAGTCCAGGCCGGCCCGGCGCAGGCGCTTGTCGTCCAGCTCGAAGCCCAGGGGATCGATCAGGTGCAGCTGGCAGCCGCTGTTGGCGCACAGCCTGATAATGTTGCCGGTGTTCGGTGGAATTTCCGGTTGAAAGAGGATCACGTGAAACATGCGCGGCTCCCGGCCTGAAGACGGCCAGCATTCTACCTCCGATAGCGGCGAGCGGCCGCGTCCCTGGCTGAAGGTGATCGCCTCGCTGGCGCTGTTCGGCTTTCTCATCGGCCTGATGATCGGCCGCCTGCTGCAGCCGGCCGAGTTGCGCCTGGGCGAGGTGGTGGCGACGGAGCAGGGCTTGCAACTGTGGTTCAACGAGCGGCCCGAGGTGCGTGCCGGGCATTTCCAGGGTGCCTTCGTGCTGCGCGTGGCAACCCTCGGACGCGAGCAGCAGGGGCAGCTGCGGCTGAACGGTCGGCTGGTGAGCTGGCGTCTGCAGCGCGAGCGCCGCGAGTTGCTGTTGCGGGTGGTGGCGGCCCGTCCCCTGCGCGGCGAGTGGCATGCCGAGCAAGTGGACGGGCGCTGGCGGTTGACGGTCCGCCTGGAGGAGCAATAAAAGCGGGGAATCCCCGGCCTGCCTGTACCAAGGTCCCCGAAACTGGGAATGTCTTACTCTATGCACTCGCTGTGCCAGTTTTATTGCAGTGTTGCTGAAGCCCGTAATTAGCGGCCTGTAGGGCCATAGCCGGGCTGCGGCGGGCGCGGCGCCGGCGGCGACTGAACCGCGACGGTGCAGCAGCGCTGCCCGTGGCGCCGAGACGGGGCGTGACAGCGGCGCATAAAAAAGCGGGCACTCGGCCCGCTTGTCGTGCATTGCTGCGATCGTCAGTTGTCGTCGCTGTCGTCATCGTCGCTGCCGTCGACCTTCATGCCGAGTTCCTTGATCTTGCGCGTCAGGGTGTTGCGCCCCCAGCCCAGTAGCACGGCGGCATCGCGGCGGCGGCCGGCGGTGTGCTTGAGGGCGGTCTCGATCATGATCCGCTCGAAGGCCGGCACCGCGCTGTCGAGCAGGCTCGACTGGCCGCGGCTCAGGGCCTGGTCGGCCCACTGGCGCAGGCCCTGTTCCCAGCTGCTGACCGGGGCGCTGTCCTGGGGCTGGGCCAGCAGCTCCGGCGGCAGGTCGCCGACATGCACCTCGCGCCCGGAGGCCATCACGGTGATCCAGCGGCAGGTGTTCTCCAGCTGGCGCACGTTGCCCGGCCAGGACAGGTGCTGCAGGTAGTCCTCGGTCTCGCTCTTCAGCAACTTGGGCTCCACCGCCAGTTCCAGCGCCGCGCGGCTGAGGAAGTGGCGGGCCAGGGTGGGGATGTCCTCGCGACGATCGGCCAGGCGCGGAATGTGGATGCGGATGACGTTGAGGCGGTGGAACAGGTCCTCGCGGAACTTGCCGGCCTGCACCAGGCTTTCCAGGTCCTGGTGGGTCGCGGCGATGATGCGCACGTCGACCTTCACTGGCGTATGGCCGCCGACCCGGTAGAACTCGCCGTCGGCCAGCACGCGCAGCAGGCGGGTCTGGGTGTCGGCCGGCATGTCGCCGATCTCGTCGAGGAACAGGGTGCCGCCGTCGGCCTGTTCGAAGCGCCCGCGGCGCAGGTTGGCGGCGCCGGTGAAGGCGCCCTTCTCGTGGCCGAACAGCTCCGACTCCATCAGGTCCTTGGGAATCGCCGCCATGTTCAGGGCGATGAACGGCGAAGCGGCGCGCGGGCTGTGGCGGTGCAGGGCGTGGGCGACCAACTCCTTGCCGGTGCCGGACTCGCCGTTGATCAGCACGGTGATGTTGGAGTGCGAGAGGCGGCCGATGGCGCGGAACACCTCCTGCATGGCCGGCGCTTCGCCGATGATTTCCGGGGTGCGTGGCTGTTCCACCGGCGCCGCCAGGCTCTGCTGCTCCTGGGCGTGCTGGTTGGCGCGCTTGACCAGGGCGACCGCTTCGTCGACGTCGAACGGCTTGGGCAGGTACTCGAAGGCGCCGCCCTGATAGGAAGCCACCGCGCTGTCCAGGTCGGAGTGGGCGGTCATGATGATCACCGGCAGGCGCGGGTACAGCTCGCGAATCCGCGCCAGCAGGTCGAGGCCGCTGGAGCCGGGCATGCGGATGTCGGAGATGATCACGTCCGGTTGCTCGCGGCCGAGGCGGCCGAGCACGCCGTCGGCGCTGTCGAAACTCTGGGTGGTCATGCCTTCCTGCTGCAGGGCCTTTTCCAGGACCCAGCGGATGGAGCGGTCGTCATCGACGATCCAGACGGTTTCACTTCGGCTCATGCAGCGGGTGCTCCTTGTTCCAGCGGCAGGAAGATCGAGAACAGCGTATGGCCGGGATGGCTCTCGCACTCGATCAGGCCTTGATGCTGACTGATGATGTTCTGGGTAATGGCCAGGCCGAGGCCGGTGCCGTCGGCGCGGCCGCTGACCATGGGATAGAAGATGGTTTCCTGCAGCTCCTGGGGGATGCCCGGGCCGTTGTCGATGATCTCGATGCGCGCCACCAGGCGGTGGCGAGTGTGGCCGATGGTGAACTGGCGCAGGGTGCGGGTGCGCAGGGTGATGCGCCCCAGGCCCAGGTCGTGCTTCTGCGTGGCGATGGCCTGCATGGCGTTGCGCACGATGTTGAGCACAGCCTGGATCATCTGCTCGCGATCGATCAGCAGGTCGGGAATGCTCGGGTCGTAGTCGCGCACCAGAATGATGCCGCCCTGGCTTTCCGCTTCGACCAGGCTGGCGACCCGCTCCAGCACCTCATGCACGTTGGTCAAGGCCAGCGACGGCAGCTTGTTCGAGCCGAGCATGCGGTCCACCAGATTGCGCAGGCGGTCGGCCTCTTCGATGATCACGTCGGTGTAGTCCTTGAGCTCGGCGTCCGGCAGCTCGCGGGCCAGCAGCTGGGCGGCGCCGCGGATGCCGCCGAGGGGGTTCTTGATCTCGTGGGCCAGGCCGCGCACCAGCAACTTGGTGGTTTCCTGCTTGGACAGCTGGGCCTCTTCCTTGGTGATCTTCAGCATCCGGTCGCGCGGGTGCACCTCGAGCAGCAGCAGGGTGGCGCCGCGGCTGAGAATGGGGGTCACCGCATAGTCGACGGTCAGGGTCTGGCCGGTCACGGCGGTCAGCACCGCTTCGCGCTTGTTGAACGGATGCGCCTGTTCGACCGCCTGGCGCAGCGCGCTCAGGGCTTCCGCCGACTCGGTGAACAGCTCGCTGATGAACTGGCCGTGGCTGCGCTGGCCGCTGACGGCCAGGAGCATCTCCGCCGCCGGGTTCATGTACTCGAGCCGCAGTTGGGCGTTGAGCAGCAGGGTGGCGGTGGTCAGGTTGTCTAGCAGCAGGCGGTGCAGTGCGTCGTTGATAGTCATAGGCTAGGGCTTGGCGGCGATGAACAGAAAAATGCAAGAAGCAAACCAAAGCCCCGAAAAGACGCGCGCGGCGCGGACAGCGGACGGCGGCCGCCGTGTTTCGGCGCATGGCCGGCAACTGTGGGCGAACCAAAACAGGGAGAGTATAGGAAGGGAGTGGCGGCGGCGCACCGATATGGTGCGCCGGCATTGAGGGTCAGATGAAGGGGATCAACGGGATGTCTTTCTTCTCCGGCGGTTTGTCCTTCAACGGACACTCCGGGCGCACGCCGTAATCGTCTTTCTGGCACGGCCGCACCATGCGCTTCTGCGCCAGGGAGATGCGCAGCATGTGGAAGGGTTGACTCGGGGTGCGCTCGAGGGTGCGGCCCTGCGCGTCGATGATTTCCACCGCCAGCTGGTGGGTGCCGCGGTCGATGTTCTCCAGGGGAAAGACCGGGCTGCGGCTTGGCTCGCCCAGCGGTTCGCCGTCCAGCAGCAGGCGGTAGCTGTGGCCTGGGAGCAGGGCCGGGTCGCTGCTGGCGGTGACGATCAGGTTGCCGGCGCTGTCGCGGATGGTCGCATCGGGTTGCGGCACCAGGATGCGCAGCAGCTGATAGGCCGGCGCCTGGGGCGCGCTCGGCGCGTTCACGGGCGGCGGCGCGGGGGCGGTCGCGGGCATGCTGTTGGAGGGTGCCAGCTGGATGCGCTGGGCATTGCCGGTTCCGGGGCGGTCGGTGAAGACCCGGTTACCCTCGGCATCTATATAGGTGTAGACGTCCGCCTGCAGCGGCAGGCAGCAGAGCAGGCTCAGGCAGAGCAGGGCGATTCTCATGGTCAGGGCGCAGGCTTGGGCGGAGGAGGTGGGCGCAGGGCCGGGCTACTGGTATGCACCCGCTGTACGGTAAAGGTGACCGCGTCGCTTTGCTGGATCGGCTTGCCGCCGCTGAGTACCTCGACCGCCAGGCTGTGCTCGCCACGGTCGACGTTGGTCAGCTGCAGGCGCGGCACGTTGCTCGGCTGGCCGTACGGTTGGCCGTCCAGCAGCAGGCGCAGGCGATGGGAGGCGGCCAGGCGCGGCGACAGCGCCACCCCGACGCTGAAGGTGCCGTTGTTGGCGCGCAGCGCCTCGTCGTCGGGCAGGCCGGTCAACTTGAGGGTGTTGTAGGGCGGCGCGGCATTGACCTCGGCGCCGGCGCTGCCGGTGGGCGTCGCCTGCGGCTGTTGCATGTTCACGGTGTTGGTCGGCGGCAGTTCGACGCTCTGTGCGGCGCTGCCGTCCGGCGGCTGGTTGGTGAAGACCGTATTGCCCTTGGCATCGGTGTACTTGTAGATCTGTGCACTGGCCAGCAGGGGCAGGTACAGCAGCAGGCAGGTGAGCATCCGGCGCATGGCCATTCTCCCGGGTATCGTGCAGCTAAGCCTTGCACCGCTGGGGCGCGCTGGCAAGCGCGGCCGCGCGGCCCTGTGACTGTCGGCCACAAAAAAGGCCCCGCCGGCTGAGCCGGGCGGGGCCTTGTGCGTCACGCCGCCGGAGCGGCGCGCAGCGGTTTTAGACGCTGTAGTACAGGTCGTATTCCAGCGGGTGCACGAAGGTGCGCACCTTGATCTCTTCTTCGCTCTTCAGCTCGATGTAGGCATCGATGAAGTCGTCGGAGAATACGCCGCCCTTGGTCAGGAACGCGCGGCCCTTGTCCAGCTCTTCCAGGGCCTCCTTCAGGCTGCCGCACACCTGCGGGATCAGCTTGCCTTCTTCCGGCGGCAGGTCGTACAGGTTCTTGTCGGCCGCATCGCCAGGGTGGATCTTGTTCTGGATACCGTCCAGGCCGGCCATCAGCAGGGCGGCGAAGCACAGGTACGGGTTGGCAGCCGGGTCCGGGAAGCGCGCCTCGATGCGGCGGGCCTTCGGGCTCGACACATAGGGGATGCGGATCGAGGCGGAGCGGTTGCGTGCCGAGTAGGCCAGCATCACCGGCGCTTCGAAGCCCGGGACCAGACGCTTGTAGGAGTTGGTCGACGGGTTGGTGAAGCCGTTCAGCGCCTTGCCGTGCTTGATGATGCCGCCGATGAAGTACAGGGCGGTGTCGGACAGGCCGGCATAGCCTTCGCCGGAGAAGGTGTTCTTGCCATCTTTGGAGATGGACATGTGCACGTGCATGCCCGAGCCGTTGTCGCCGTACAGCGGCTTCGGCATGAAGGTGGCGGTCTTGCCGTAGGCGTCGGCGACGTTGTGCACGCAGTACTTCAGGGTCTGAACTTCGTCAGCCTTGGCGACCAGGGTGTTGAACTTCACGCCGATTTCGTTCTGTCCGGCAGTGGCCACTTCGTGGTGGTGTACTTCGACGACCAGGCCCATTTCTTCCATGGCGTTACACATGGCGGTACGGATTTCGTGGTCGTGGTCGCACGGCGGAACCGGGAAGTAACCGCCCTTGACGGCCGGGCGGTGGCCCTTGTTGCCGCCTTCGACGTCCTGGTCGGTCATCCACGAGCCCTGCTCGGAGTAGATCTTGAACATCGAGCCGGAGATGTCGGACTTGAACTTCACTTCGTCGAAGATGAAGAACTCAGGCTCCGGGCCGACGAATACGGTGTCACCGATGCCGGTGGTCTTGAGGAATTCCTCGGCGCGCTTGGCGATGGAGCGCGGGTCGCGGTCGTAGCCCTGCATGGTGCTCGGCTCGACGATGTCGCAGACCAGGATCAGGGTCGGCTCTTCGGTGAACGGGTCCAGGACGGCGGTCTCGTCGACCGGCATCAGGATCATGTCGGAGGCTTCGATGCCCTTCCAGCCATGGATGGAGGAACCGTCGAACATCTTGCCGTGCTCGAAGAAGTCTTCGTCCAGGGCGTCGCGAGCCGGCATGGTGACGTGGTGCTGCTTGCCCTTGGTGTCGGTGAAGCGCAGGTCAACCCACTTCACGTCGTGTTCTTTAATCAGTTGAATCGACTTCGACATGCTGTCCTCCAGATGGATAAGGCTCGGATGCGAGCCCTCAATAGTTCGATGAAGCCCGGCGCGATAGTCGGCCAGGACAACCTGCCTCACAAGGGAGCAAATTGCATGCCAGTGCCCCGGAATGGGCGTAAAGCCTGAAACTCAGCAGTGGCGCGGGCTGCGCGGCGAGATCGCGGTATTTTTTGCACCAATATAGAGCGGTAAATTTATCCTTCGCACAATAATGGTGCGCTATGGCAGGTGAGTGGGATTTTTGATCAAAGCTTGAACAATTTCCGCTATAATCCGCGCCCCTGTTTTTCGGCTGCCCCGGCACGCACTGTTTTCATGAAACTGATCGTTAAAGTTTTCCCCGAAATCACCATCAAGAGCCGGCCGGTGCGCAAGCATTTCATCCGCCAGCTGGCCAAGAACATCCGTACCGTGCTGCGCGATCTCGATCCGCAGCTGCAGGTCAGCGGTGTGTGGGACAACCTCGAGGTGGAAACCGCGATCGCCGAGCCGAAGGTGCTGCAGGAGATGATCGAACGCCTGCGCTGCACCCCGGGGCTGATCCACTTCCTCGAGGTCCACGAGTACCCCCTGGGCGATTTCGACGACGTGCTGGACAAGTGCAAGACCCATTTCGCCGACCAGCTGCCGGGCAAGGTCTTCGCCGTGCGCTGCAAGCGCGGCGGCAAGCACGCGTTCACTTCGATGGACATCGAGCGCTATGTCGGCAGCCAGCTGCGCCAGCAGTGCGGCGCCGCCGGCATCGACCTGAAGAAGCCCGAGGTCGAGGTGCGCATGGAGATCCGCGACCAGCGCCTGTTCATCGTCCATCGCCAGCACGACGGCCTGGGCGGCTATCCGCTGGGTTCGCTGGAGCAGACCCTGGTGCTGATGTCCGGTGGCTTCGACTCCACCGTCGCCGCCTACCAGATGATGCGCCGCGGCCTGGTCGCCCATTTCTGCTTCTTCAACCTCGGCGGCCGCGCCCACGAGCTGGGGGTGATGGAAGTGGCCCACTACCTGTGGCAGAAGTTCGGCCGCTCGCAGCGCGTGCTGTTCATCAGCGTGCCGTTCGAGGAAGTGCTGGCCGAGATCCTCGGCAAGGTCGACAACAGCCAGATGGGCGTGATCCTCAAGCGCATGATGCTGCGGGCCTCCACGCGCATGGCCGAGCGTCTGCAGATCGATGCCCTGGTCACCGGCGAGGCGATTTCCCAGGTGTCCAGCCAGACGTTGCCGAACCTCACGGTGATCGACTCGGCCACCGACAAGCTGGTGCTGCGCCCGCTGATCGCCAGCCACAAGCAGGACATCATCGACACCGCCTACGCCATCGGCACCGCCGAGTTCGCCAAGCACATGCCCGAATACTGCGGGGTGATCTCGGTCAACCCGACCACCAAGGCCAAGCCCGAGCGCATCGCCTACGAGGAATCGCACTTCGACATGGCGATTCTCGAGCGCGCCCTAGAGCGCGCCACCCTGCTGCCGATCGACAAGGTGATCGACGAGCTCGGCAAGGACGTGCAGGTCGAGGAAGTCGACGAGGCCCTGGCCGGCCATGTGGTGATCGACATCCGCCACCCCGACGCCGTCGACGACGAGCCGCTGGAGCTGCCCGGCATCGAGGTGCAGGCGCTGCCCTTCTATGCCCTGAACAGCAAGTTCAAGGAGCTGGATGAGACCCGCCAGTACCTGCTGTATTGCGACAAGGGGGTGATGAGCCGCCTGCATGCCCACCACCTGCTGAGCGAGGGGCATGCCAATGTGCGCGTTTATCGTCCGGCATAGGACCCCAGGGCTGAATGGCGGCAGCATCCGCCATCGCCCCCCCGACCGCGAGGCAGCCTGAAGCTGCCGCCAGGTCTTTGCACCGCCTGGCTGAATTCGCAATCAGTTAATCTCCGCCGCCTAGACTTCGCGGCACACCGAATCCTCTGATCGAGATACAAAAGTGATCGAAAATCTACGTAACATCGCCATCATTGCCCACGTCGACCATGGTAAGACCACCCTGGTAGACAAACTCCTGCGTCAGTCCGGCACCCTGGAGCGCGGCGAGCTCAACGACGAGCGCGTGATGGACTCCAACGACCAGGAAAAGGAACGCGGCATTACCATCCTGGCGAAGAACACCGCCATCCGTTGGAACGACTACCGCATCAACATCGTCGACACCCCCGGCCACGCCGACTTCGGCGGTGAAGTAGAGCGCGTGATGTCGATGGTCGACTCGGTACTGCTGCTGGTCGACGCCCAAGACGGCCCGATGCCGCAAACCCGCTTCGTGACCAAGAAGGCCTTCGAAGCCGGCCTGAAGCCGATCGTGGTGATCAACAAGGTCGACCGTCCGGGCGCGCGTCCCGACTGGGTGCTGGATCAGATCTTCGACCTGTTCGACAACCTCGGCGCTACCGAAGAGCAGCTCGACTTCCAGGTCGTCTACGCCTCGGCCCTGAACGGCATCGCCGGTCTGGATCACACCGCCATGGCCGAAGACATGACCCCGCTGTACCAGGCCATCGTCGACCACGTACCGGCTCCCAAGGTCGACGTTGACGGCCCGTTCCAGATGCAAATCTCGGCACTGGACTACAACAGCTTCCTGGGCATCATCGGCGTTGGCCGTATCGCCCGCGGTCGCGTCAAGCCGAACACCCCGGTCGTCGCCATCGACACCGAAGGCAAGAAGCGCAACGGCCGTATCCTCAAGC
Organism: Pseudomonas sp. LPB0260; assembly: GCF_013388395.1. Taxonomy (NCBI): domain Bacteria; kingdom Pseudomonadati; phylum Pseudomonadota; class Gammaproteobacteria; order Pseudomonadales; family Pseudomonadaceae; genus Pseudomonas; species Pseudomonas sp. LPB0260. The sequence continues at coordinate 4,960,548 of NZ_CP058247.1, forward strand.
TGATGGGCCACCACGGCCTGCACCGTGTGGACGTCGAAGAAGCCACCGCTGGCGACATCGTCTGCATCAGCGGCATGGACGAGCTGTTCATCTCCGACACCCTGTGTGACATCAACAACGTCGAAGCGATGAAGCCGCTGACCGTCGACGAGCCGACCGTTTCCATGACTTTCCAGGTCAACGATTCGCCGTTCTGTGGCAAGGAAGGCAAGTTCGTCACCAGCCGTAACATCAAGGAGCGTCTGGACAAGGAGCTGCTGTACAACGTGGCCCTGCGCGTCGAAGAGGGCGACTCGGCCGACAAGTTCAAGGTCTCCGGCCGTGGTGAGCTGCACCTGTCGGTACTGATCGAGAACATGCGCCGCGAAGGCTTCGAGATGGGCGTAGGCCGTCCGGAAGTGATCATCCGTGAAGTCGACGGGGTCAAGCAGGAGCCGTTCGAGAACGTCACCATCGACATCCCGGAAGAGGCTCAGGGCAAGGTCATGGAAGAAATGGGCCTGCGCAAGGGCGACCTGAGCAACATGGTGCCGGACGGCAAGGGTCGTGTTCGCCTGGAGTACAACATCCCGGCTCGCGGTCTGATCGGTTTCCGTAACCAGTTCCTGACCCTGACCAACGGTGCCGGCATCCTGACCTCGATCTTCGACCGTTACGACACCATGAAGTCCGGCCACATGTCCGGCCGTCAGAACGGCGTACTGGTTTCGATCGATACCGGCAAGGCCCTGACCTATTCTCTGGAAACCCTGCAGGCACGCGGCAAGCTGTTCGTCGAGCACGGCCAGGAAATCTACAACGGTCAGATCGTCGGTCTGAACAGCCGCGACAACGACCTGGGCGTGAACCCCACCAAGGGCAAGAAGCTCGACAACATGCGTGCTTCCGGTAAAGACGAAACCATCGCGCTGGTGCCGCCGGTTCGTTTCACCCTGGAGCAGGCTCTGGAATTCATCCAGGACGACGAGCTGTGCGAAGTCACGCCGAAGTCGATCCGCCTGCGCAAGAAGATCCTGGACGAAGGCGAGCGCACCCGCGCTGCCAAGAAAGCCAAGAACTGATTCGTCAGGTTGAATGAAAAAGCCCCCGTCGGCGCAGGCCGGCGGGGGCTTTTTCTATTCTGCTCTGCGCCGTTACTGCAGCGGCTTGGGCTTGTAGGCGCAGTAGCCCGGGCGCGGGCCGACCTTGGGGTGGTTGCGGCAGGTGTCCGGGCGCTTGTCGTAGATGGTGCACAGGCGCGACTTGCGATCCAGGTACAAGCAGTCGTTGTTGCTCATGCGCGCCAGGGTGAAGACCCCGCTCTTCTGGTTGAAGCGCTCGACGATGCCTTCCTTCTGCAGGCGCTTGGCGATGTTCTTCGCCGGCTCGCCGCGCTCGAACTCGTCGACCACGCCGATGCGGATCAGGTCGCCGATGCGCGCCTCCACCGGCAGGGTGCAGCAGCTGGACATGCAGCTGTGGCACATGTCGCTGGTGTATTTGGCCCAGGTGTCCAGGCGGTCGAGTTCGGCGGCGGCGATCAGGTTGTTCTTCATCGGGCTATCGGCAGGTATCGGCTGTGCGGCGGGCGATGATAACGGCGCTGGTGAAAAAGTGAACAAACTTCTGCCGGTTGGTCGGCTTTTCGCACCGTCGGTGCGGTTCGTGTGCCTGCCATGCAATCCTTGGACGTCTCCCTGGGTGACGAGGATGTCGGCCCCTATACTGGGGCATCGCCCCGGGCACCGGGCTTTTGAGCAGGGAAGCGGGCGAACCTGTCTAGCAAATCGGGAACTGCTGCATGCAATGGATATTCATGCTGGTCGGCGTGGTGCTGGGGGCTCTGGTCGGCGAGTCGCCGAGCGCTGCGCTGTTGGGTGGCGTGCTGGGCCTGAGCCTGGGCCAGGCGTTCAGGCTGCAGGCGCTGGCCCGGCAGAGTGCCGAGCTGACGGCGCAGCTGGAGACTTTCGCCGCGCGCTTCGAGCGCGGCACCGCGGCGGTTCACGAGCGCCTGCTCAAGGTCGAGCGGGACCAGGTGCAGGCTGCGCCGCCGCCTGCGGCGCAATTCCCCGCGCCAGCGCCTGTCGCGGCGGCCGAGACGGAGCTGGACTGGAGCCTGGATGTCCAGCCGCAGGCCGCCGCCGGACCTGAATCGGACGCGGTGCCGTCAGCGGCCGAGGCCCTGGCGACACCTGAGCAGGCGGCGCAAACCGCCGCGCCGGACGGTTGGTCCCAGGCGCCAGGCGAGCCTGGGCTGCTGGCCCGTGCGCTGAGCAAGGCCAAGGCCTGGCTGCTGGGCGGCAACACCCTGCTGCGGGTCGGCGTGCTGCTGCTGTTCCTCGGCCTGGCCTTCCTCCTGCGCTACGCCACCGAGGGCCTGGTGCTGCCGGTGGAGCTGCGCTATGCCGGGGTCGCCGCCAGTGCCATCGCCCTGCTCGGCCTGGGCTGGTGGCTGCGCCGGCGCAATCCCGGCTACGCCCTGATACTGCAGGGCGCCGGGGTCGGCGTGCTCTACCTCACGGTGTTCGCCGCGATGCGTCTGCACCCACTGTTGCCCGCTGGCCTGGCCCTGGCCCTGCTGGTGCTGGTGACCTGTTCCTCGGCGATCCTCGCGGTGGCGCAGAATGCCCTGGGCCTGGCTGCCGCGGCGGCCCTCGGCGGGTTCGCCGCGCCCATCCTCACCTCCACCGGCAGCGGCGACCATGTGGCGCTGTTCAGCTACTTCGCCCTGCTCAACGCCGGTATCTTCGCCATCGCCTGGTTCAAGGCCTGGCGCCTGCTCAACCTGATCGGCTTCGTCGGCACCTTCAGCATCGGCCTGGCCTGGGGCCTGCGCGCCTATACCCCGGAGCTGCTGTGGAGCACCGCGCCCTTCCTGTGGCTGTTCTTCCTGATGTACCTGGCGATCGGCCTGCTGTTCGCCCGGCGCAAGTTGCGCGAGGCGGCGCAGGCGCCAACCGGGCGTGGCGAGCTGCTGCGCTGGTCGGCAGGGCAGGGTGACTACATCGACGCCACCGTATTGCTCGGCCCGCCGCTGGTCGGCTTCGGCCTGCAGTTCGCCCTGGTGCAGCACCTCGAGTTCGCCGCGGCCTTCAGCGCCCTGGGCCTGGGCGTGCTGTACCTGGCGCTGGCCCGCCTGCTGGCCGGACGCACCGCCGGCCGGGCGCTGCTGCTAGTGGAGACCTGCCTGGCCCTGGGCGTGGTGTTCGCCAGCCTGGCCATTCCCCTGGGCCTGGATGCCCGCTGGACCTCGGCGGCCTGGGCGGTGGAGGGCGCCGGCGTCTACTGGCTGGGGCTGCACCAGCGTCGTGGCCTGGCGCGGGCCTTCGCCCTGTTGCTGCAGGGCGGCGCGGCGCTGGCCTACCTGGGCGAGCTGCGCGACGGTCACGACAGCCTGCTGAGCGGCGCGGTGCTGGGCGCGCTCTTGCTCGGCGTGGCGCTGTCGTTCAGTGCCTGGCAGCTGCGCCAGGCGCCGGCGGACGCGAGCAGTCGCTGGGAGCGCCGCGCCCTGCCACTGCTGGCCTGCAGCGGGTTGGCCTTCTTCTACCTGATGGCGCCGTTGAGCTTCGCCGCTGCCGGCACGGTCATCGTCTGGGCGATCGCGGGGTTGCTGACCCTGCTGCTCGGCCTGCGCCTGCATGAGCGCGCGCTGCTGCTCGCGGCCTGCTCCGTGCAACTGCTCGGCGGCCTGCTGGCGCTGCTGCACCTGGCTGGTGCCAACGCTGTTGGCGGCGTAACGCTGGGCTCGGCGCTGCTGGGCCTGATGCTGATCGCCGGGCTGTTCGGCCTGGTCCGGCTTGCCCCGCTGGGGGCTGGCCGGCGGCGCGTGCTGGGCTGGGCTGCGCTGTTGCTGGCCGGCCTCGGCTGGCTCTGGCTGATGCAGCGCTTCGTCCTTCCCGGCGACGCGTTGTGGGGAGCCGGCGCGTTACTGGTTGTCTGGTTCAACCTGCAGTTGCAGCGGCGCGCCGGGTACCTCTCGGCCCTGGCGCTGCAGATCGCGGCCGGCCTGGCCCTGCTTGTCGCCTCCACGTTGCTGCTGGTGCAGGGCGGCGCGGACGGAGTGCGACCGCTGGCCCATGCCGAGTTCTGGGCCCCGGCCGCCCTGGCGGCGGCCGCGTTGTTCGCCGCCTGGCGCCTGCAGGCGCTGGCCGCGGAGGCGTCGCCGCTCCTGGAGCGGCTTGGCGTGCCGCTGGCCCAGCTGTCGCTGGTGTGGGGCGTGGCCTGGCTCGGGCTGGCCCTGGCCGGCGAAGTGCTGCGCTTCGTCGCCGGTGCCGCGCTGCAGGACACGGCCCTGCTGCTGGCGGCGGCGCTCGGCGCGCTGCTGGCCGGGGCGCTGGCCCGGCGCAAACACTGGCCAGAGCTGGCGCTGCTCTGCTGCCTGCTGATGCCGGTGGCGGCGGCCGTGCTGCTGCAGGCCTGGAACCTGCGCTACCAGCCGTCGGCGCAATTCGGCTGGCTGGCCTGGGCGGCGCTGTTCGCCGTGCATTTCTGGCTGCTGCGGCGCCTGGCTCCGCTGCTGCCGGCCGGCGCCCGCAGCGCCGCCCACGTACTCGGCTGCTGGCTGCTGCTGACGGTCATCGCCCTGGAGCTGCGGTACCAGTTCCTCGCCCTGGCCACGCACTACAACGCCTGGCGCTGGCTCGGCTGGGCGCTGCTGCCGAGTGTCTACCTGTGTCTGATGGCGACCCCGCGCAGCCGGCCCTGGCCGCTGGCGGAGTATCCCCGCGAGTACCAGGTGCTGGCGGCGCTGCCGCTGGCCCTGCTGATGCTCGCCTGGTTCTGGCTGGCCAACGCCCTCAGCGCCGGTGACGCCGCGCCGCTGCCCTATCTGCCGCTGCTCAACCCGCTGGAGCTGGGCCTGCTGTTCACCCTCGGCGCCTTGTACCTCTGGTCGTCGGCGAACCTGCCGCAGCTGGGTGTGCAGGGCCTGCCCGGGCGCCGGCTGATCCTGGTGCTGGTCGGCGCCTCGCTGTTTGCCCTGTGCACCGCCATGGTGATGCGCACGGCCCACCACTGGGGCGGCGTGCCCTACCGCCTGCAGCCGCTGCTCGATTCGATGCTGGTGCAGGCCGGGCTGTCCATCGTCTGGACCCTGATCGCCCTGCCGCTGATGGTCTTCGGTCATCTGCGCCGGCGCCGCGAGCTGTGGCTGGTCGGCGCGGCGCTGATCGCCGTGGTGGTGGCCAAGCTGTTCTTCGTCGAACTGGGCAATCGCGGTGGGCTGGAGCGCATCGTGTCGTTTATCGGGGTCGGGGTGCTGCTGCTGGTGGTCGGCTACTTCGCCCCCTTGCCACCGGCCAGGCGCGATGAAGAGGCGCCGATGGAACAGGAGCAGGCATGAACACGAAAACTCGACCAGGCGCCTGGCTGCTGCTCAGCGGGCTGCTGTGCAGCCTCGCCGCCGCGGCGGCGGAGCATCCCGCCGACTACACCTGGCATCTGCCCTTGCAGCTGAATGGCGAGGGCCCCTGGTATCGCCTGGAGCTACCCATGGCCGCCCACCTCGCCGCCCGCCACGGCGACCTGCGCGACCTGCGGGTGTTCAACGGCGAAGGCGAGGCGCTGGCCTATGCGCTGGTGCGCAGCCCGCACGAGGAACGCCTGGATGAGCAGGACGTGCGCTGGTTCCCGCTGTACGCCGAGGGCGAAGGCGAGGCCGGGTTGCCCGGCCTGCGGGTGGAGCGCAGCGCCAGTGGCACGCTGATCGAATTGCTGGAGGCGGATGCTGCGCCGTCTCCGGCCAGCTTGCGCGGCTGGCTGCTCGACGCCAGCGCCGTGGAGCAGCCGCTGGTGCGCCTGACGTTGGACTGGAGCAGCGACCAGGAGGGCTTCCAGCGCTTTCGCATCGAGGCCAGCGACGACCTGCGCAGCTGGAGATCCTGGGGGCACGGCCAGCTGGCGCGCCTGTCGTTCGCCAACGAGTACATCGAGCAGCGCCAGGTCGAGTTACCGGGGCGCCGCGCCCGCTACCTGCGCCTGCTGTGGGAGAGCCCGCAGCAGGCCCCCCAGCTGATCGCCGCGCGGCTGTTCAGTCGTCCCCATGACAGCCTGTCGCTGCCCCTGGTGTGGTCCGAGCCGATGCCGGCGGATCGCGCCGCGGACGGCGCCTACCAGTGGCGTTTGCCGCTGGCGCTGCCGGTGCAGAGGATCAGGCTCGAACTGGGGACGGACAACCGTCTGGTGCCTGTCCAGGTCAGTGGTCGGGGCGGCGCCCAGGGGCGCTGGCGCCCCCTGGGCGGCGGCCTGCTCTATCACATGCCGGAGCAGGGCGGGGAGTTGCGCCAGGATGAGCTGGCCCTGGCCGGGCTCACTGTGCAGCAGCTGCGCCTGCAGGTCGACCAACGCGGTGGCGGGCTCGCCCCCGAGCCACGCCTGCAAGTCGGCGTGCGCGCCACCCGGCTGGTGTTCCTCCTGCGCGGCAGCCCGCCCTATCGACTGGCCCTGGGCAACCCGGATGCGCTGTCCGCCGCCTTGCCCGTGCAGGCCCTGATCCCCGGTTATCGCCCGGAGCGCCTGGCGCAGCTCGGCGTGGCCGAGGTGTCGCCGGGCGCTACGCCGCAGGCCGCCTCGCCGGCCGACGGCACGGTCGACTGGCAGCGCTGGGGGCTCTGGGCCGTGCTGCTGCTGGGGGTGGCCGTGCTGGCGCTGATGGCCGTGAGCCTGCTGCGCAAAGCGCCTGAGGCTTGAGGCACATGGCCCGCCCTTGCGCCGAGCCCAGGGCCCTTCTATCCAGCTGCTGAGGCGCCGAAGGTGATAAAGGGGTAAACTGCGCGCGATTTTTCTTCCTTCCCGGAGCCGTCCATGTCCCGCGTTACCCTGAGCCGCTATCTGATCGAGCAGACCCGCAGCCACAACACCCCTGCCGATCTGCGTTTCCTTATCGAAGTGGTGGCGCGGGCCTGCAAGGCGATCAGCCATCAGGTGTCCAAGGGCGCCCTGGGCGGCGTGCTCGGCAGCATGGAAACCGAGAACGTGCAGGGCGAGGTGCAGAAGAAGCTCGACGTGCTGTCCAACGAGATCCTCCTGGAAGCCAACGAGTGGGGCGGCCACCTGGCCGGCATGGCGTCGGAGGAGATGGACAAGGCCTACCAGATTCCCGGCCGCTACCCCAAGGGTGCCTACCTGCTGGTCTTCGATCCGCTGGATGGCTCCTCGAACATCGACGTCAACGTCTCGGTCGGCACCATCTTCTCGGTGCTGCGCTGTCCGGAGCGCAACGGCGATGTGGGCGATCTCGGCGAGGACGCGTTCCTCCAGCCGGGCACCCAGCAGGTCGCCGCCGGCTATGCGATCTACGGCCCGCAGACCATGCTGCTGCTGACCCTGGGCAATGGCGTCAAGGGCTTCACCCTGGACCGCGAGCTGGGCAGCTTCGTGCTGACCCACGACAACATCAAGGTGCCGGAGACCACCAAGGAATTCGCCATCAACATGTCCAACCAGCGCCACTGGGAGGCGCCGGTGCAGCGTTACGTCTCCGAGCTGCTGGCCGGCGAGACCGGGCCGCTGGAGAAGAACTACAACATGCGCTGGATCGCCTCGATGGTCGCCGACGTGCACCGCATCCTCACCCGTGGCGGCATCTTCATGTACCCGCGCGACGCCCGCGAGCCGGAGAAGCCGGGCAAGCTGCGCCTGATGTACGAGGCCAACCCGATGTCCTTCATCATCGAGCAGGCCGGCGGCGCCGCCACCAACGGCACCCAGCGCATCCTCGACATCCAGCCCAGCTCGCTGCACCAGCGCGTGGCGGTGTTCCTCGGTTCCAAGCAGGAAGTCGAGCGCGTCACCGCCTACCATCAGGAGTAAACCCACGAGAGGAGCGGCGATGAGCGCACCCTGGCAGCCCTTGCTCGATTGGTGGTTCGGCCCCCTGACGACGGCGGGGGAGGTGGCCGCGGCGCGTAACGGCCTGTGGTTTGGCAAGCGCGACAGCCAGGATGCCGAGGCCCGCGAGCGCTTCGGCGCCCTGGTCGAACAGGCCCTGGCCGGCGAGCTCGCCGACTGGACCGAGCAGGCCGAAGGCTGGCTGGCCCTGGTCCTGCTGCTCGACCAGCTGCCGCGGATGATCCATCGCGACAGCCCCCGCGCCTTCGCCGGCGACGCCCGCGCCCGCCAATTGGTGCTGGACCGCCTGGATGGCGCGCATGAGGCGGCGCTGGCGCCGATCCAGCGGGTGTTCGTCTACCTGGTGCTGGAGCACGCCGAAGACCTGCTGCTGCAGGACGAAGCGCTGCGGCGCTTCAGCCGACTGCTCGATGCGGCGCCCGCCGCCGAGCGCACGCTGTTCGCCGGCTTCCTCGATTATGCCGAGCAGCATCAGCGGATCATCGCCCGCTTCGGCCGCTTCCCCCACCGCAACGCCATTCTCGGTCGCCCCTCGAGCGAGGAAGAGTTGCGCTTTCTCGAGGAACCCGGCTCGCGTTTCTGACGTCCAACCGAGCGAATCACGGGCCTCACTTCAGTCGGGCCCGAACATCCATCCAGCGGAGTCCCTGCATGTCGTTTCGCGCCCTCACCCTGATCGCCGCCTGTGTGCTGCTGGTCGCCTGCAACAAGGTCAATCAGGCCAATTACTCGAAACTGCAGGCCGGCATGAGCAAGCCCGAGGTCGAGCAACTGCTCGGCGCACCGAGCGAATGCGCCGGCGCCCTGGGCATCACCAGCTGCACCTGGGGCGACGAGAAGAGCATGATCAGCGTGCAGTTCGCCGGCGACCAGGTGCTGATGTTCTCCGGCAAGGGGCTCAAGTAGGGAGGTCGACATGCGTGGCTTGTTGGGCTTGTTGATGGTGGCGCTGCTGGCCGGCTGCGCCAACTTGGGCACCGGGCCGGTGCCGCCGCAAACCGTCGAGCGGGTCGACCTGCAGCGCTACCAGGGCACCTGGTACGAGCTGGCGCGTCTGCCGATGTTCTTCCAGCGCAATTGCGCCCAGTCCGAGGCGCACTATGGCCTGCAGGCCGACGGCAGCCTGCAGGTGGTCAATCGCTGCCGCAGCCGCGAGGGCGAGTGGCAGCAGGTCGAGGGCGTGGCCGTGCCGCAGGTGGCAGGTGATACCGACAAATTGTGGGTGCGCTTCGACAACTGGTTCAGCCGCCTGCTGCCGGGCATGGCCAAGGGCGAGTACTGGGTGCTCTACCTGGACGACGCATACCAAACCGCCCTGGTCGGCCATCCGGATCGTGACTACCTGTGGCTGCTGGCGCGCAGTCCGCAGGTCGACCCGGCGCTGCGCGACAAGCTGCTGCAGGTGGCGCGCGAGCAGGGCTACGACACCGACGCGCTGATCTGGCGGGTGGCGGACGGCGAGATCGCGCCTTAGCCGAACCGCTCCGGCCGTGGGCCTGCGAGGTGGCGCGGGGCGGCGGCGGAAAACTGGGCAAACGCCGCGCCCCGGTCTAAACCCTAGGTAGTCGTCTGCCGCCGGTGCTCAACAGCAGCCGGCGCGACGCACCCTTCGCGGTTGACCTGGAGATCGCCATGCCGCTGTTTCGTCCCCTGCTTGCATTCCTGGCCCTGGTGGCCGCATGGCTCGGCGCCCCGGCCCACGCCGCCCCGGCCACCTGCCCCTATCCCAGCACCGTGGTGTTTGCCGGGCTCAACTGGGAAAGCGGCATGTTCGCCACCCAGGTGCTGCGCGATCTGCTGGAGAAGGGCTACGGCTGCCAGACCGACGCCCTGCCCGGCAATACCCTGACCATGGAGAACGCACTCAAGCAGAACGATGTGCAGGTGATCGCCGAGCAATGGGCCGGGCGCAGCGAGCTGTGGCGCAAGGCCGAAGCGGCCGGCGAGGTGTTCGCCGTCGGCGAGCCGGTGCAGGGCGCCACCGAGGGCTGGTGGGTACCGGAGTACCTGGTCGGCGGCGCCGACGCGCCGGCTGCCGGGCTCAAGTCGGTGAGCGACCTGCCGCGCTACAAGGCGCTGTTCCGCGACCCCGAGGAGCCCGGCAAGGGGCGCTTCTACAACTGCCCGAGCGGCTGGACCTGCGCGGTGGTCAACTCGCAGAAGCTCAAGGCCTATGGCCTGGAGGACAGCTACGTGAACTTCCGCACCGGCGCCGGGCCGGCCCTGGATGCGGCGATCAGCTCGGCGATCCGCCGCCAGGAGCCGATCCTCTTCTACTACTGGTCGCCGACGCCGCTGATGGGCCGCTACAAGCTGGTGCAGCTGGAGGAGCCGCCGTTCGACCCCGAGGCCTGGGAGACCCTGATCGACGGCAATCACCCCAACCCCGTGGGGACCCGTTCGTTGCCGGCGAAGATCTCCATCGGCCTGTCGCGCGACTTCCACGAGCGCGCGCCCGAACTGGTTCAGGTGTTCGACAAGGTGCAGATTCCCCTGCCGCTGTTCAACGGCATCCTGGCGCGGATGTCCGAGCAGCGCAGCGAGGCGGAAGAGGTCAGTCGGCAGTTCTTCCGCGAGCACCGGGATATCTGGTCGACCTGGGTGCCGGCCGAGGTGGCCGGGCGTATCGACGCGGCCCTCGACTGAGGGGCTTGTTACCTCGGGCCCCATCCTGGGGCCCGCGGCGCTCCCTATCTGTGCGCCGCTGTGCTCGGGTAACAGCTCACTACTCCGGGCATGTCTTCCATTTTGGTGACTGACCGGTCACCTTTCTCCAGATTTTTCGCGCTCTTCAGCGATGCGTCGATGAAATCCTTCGCAGCGAGACGGGGTTGGCCTTCTGCTTGCATATGCTTGTGTGTACAAGTAAAGGGGTGTGCGGCAGCGCGCGCCACCTCTGCCCATGCTCAAGGCCTGCATTTGCACCACCGTTAAACACCACGCATTAGGAGTGTCGCTATGGGAAGTAAGAAAAAGCTGCTGAGCACCCTGCTGTCTCTTGGCCTGCTGGCTGGGTCGGTATCCGCCCAGGCTGCCGGCTGGTGCGAATCCGGTAAGCCGGTGAAGTTCGCCGGACTCAACTGGGAGAGTGGCATGCTGCTCACCGACGTGATCCAGATCGTTCTCAAGGAAGGCTACGGCTGCACGACCGACAGCTTGCCGGGCAACTCCATCACCATGGAGCAGGCCCTGAGTACCAACGACATCCAGGTGTTCGCCGAGGAGTGGGTGGGCCGCAGCGATGTGTGGAACAAGGCCGCGGCGGCCGGCAAGGTCGTCGGCGTCGGCGCGCCCATCGTCGGCGCCGATGAGGGTTGGTATGTGCCGCGTTACCTGGTGGAGGGGGACGCCAAGCGCAAATTGGAGGCGAAGGCCCCGAACCTCAAGAAGGTCGCCGACCTGGCCCAGTACACCGAGGTGTTCCGCGATCCTGAGGAGCCGGCCAAGGGCCGCTTCTACAACTGCCCGGCCGGCTGGAGCTGCGAGCAGGAAAACAGCAAGAAGCTGCAGGACTCGGGCCTGGAGAGCAAGTTCACCAACTTCCGTCCTGGCACCGGTCCGGCACTGGATGCCGCAGTGCTTTCCAGCTACAAGCGCGGCGAGCCGATCCTGTTCTATTACTGGTCGCCGACCCCGCTGATGGGCCAGGTGGATCTGGTCAAGCTGGAGGACGAGCCGGGCCATGCCCACAGCATTTCCATCCAGATCGGCCTGTCCAAGGAGTTCCACGAGCAGGCACCGGAACTGGTCGCGGTACTCGAGCAGGTGAACGTACCGATCGATCTGCTCAACCAGAACCTCGGACGGATGGCCAAGGAGCGCATCGAGTCGCCCGAACTGGCCAAGGCGTTCCTCAAGGAGAACCCGGGAATCTGGCACCGCTGGGTGAGCGCTGAGGCGGCGAAGAAGATCGAAGCGAGCTTGTAAGCTGAAACCGGGAGGGCCAGGGTGGTCCTCCCGGCGGTTGCATGAGCAGCCACCCCAAGTCTATCGATCGAGAGCACTCTATGTTTCCCGAGCAATTCACTTTCTCTATCGCCAACCTGGTCAATGATTGGGTTGATGCCTTGGTGGTCAATTACGGCGATGTGTTCCGGCAGATTTCGGACTCGGTCCTGTGGGCCATCGTCAATCTCGAGAGCTGCCTGCGCGCGACGCCCTGGTGGCTGATGCTCGGCATCTTTGCCGCCATCGCCTGGCACGCGACCCGTCGGGCGCTGCCGACGCTGGTGATCGTCGGCCTGCTGTTCCTGGTCGGCGCGGTGGGGCTGTGGGACAAGCTGATGCAGACCCTGGCGCTGATGCTGGTGGCTACGCTGATTGCGGTCCTGATCGGCATACCCCTGGGGATTCTCTCTGCCCGCAGCGACCGTCTGCGTACCGTGTTGATGCCGCTGCTCGACATCATGCAGACCATGCCCAGCTTCGTGTACCTGATTCCGGTGCTGATGCTGTTCGGCCTGGGCAAGGTGCCGGCCATCTTCGCCACGGTGATCTATGCCGCACCGCCGCTGATCCGCCTCACCGATCTGGGCATCCGCCAGGTCGACCGCGAGGTCATGGAGGCGGTCAACGCGTTCGGTGCCAACCGCTGGCAACAGCTGTTCGGCGTGCAGTTGCCCCTGGCGCTGCCCAGCATCATGGCAGGGCTCAACCAGACCACCATGATGGCCCTGTCGATGGTGGTGATCGCCTCGATGATCGGCGCCCGCGGCCTTGGCGAAGACGTGCTGGTCGGAATCCAGACGCTGAACGTCGGCAAGGGCCTGGAGGCCGGACTGGCCATCGTCATCCTCGCCGTGGTCATCGATCGCATCACCCAGGCCTACGGCCGTTCCCGGCATGAGGTGAGCCAATGAGCAAGATAGTGGTCAACCACGTCTTCAAGATCTTCGGTTCGCGGGCCGATGAGGCCCTGGCCATGATCCGCGAGGGCAAGAGCAAGGATCAGGTGCTGGCCGCGACAAACTGCGTGGTCGGGGTGAACGATCTGTCGCTGGCCATCGAGCCGGGGGAGATCTTCGTCATCATGGGCTTGTCCGGTTCGGGCAAGTCGACCCTGGTGCGCCATTTCAATCGGCTGATCGACCCGACCAGCGGCGAGATACTGATCGATGGCCAGGACATCCTGCGCTATGACCTGAACGCGTTGCGGCAGTTTCGCCGCGAGAAGATCAGCATGGTGTTCCAGAGCTTCGGCCTGCTGCCGCACAAGAGCGTGCTGGACAACGTCGCCTATGGCCTCAAGGTGCGGGGCGAGAGCAAGGCCCGCTGCGCCGAGCGGGCGCAGCACTGGATTGCCATGGTCGGCCTCAAGGGCTACGAGAAGTCCTACCCGCACCAGCTGTCCGGGGGCATGCGCCAGCGCGTCGGCCTGGCGCGCGCGCTGGCCGCGGACACCGACATCATCCTGATGGATGAAGCGTTCAGCGCCCTCGATCCGCTGATTCGCGCGGAAATGCAGGATCAGCTGCTGGAACTGCAGAAAGGCCTGAACAAGACCATCGTCTTCATCACCCACGATCTCGACGAAGCGGTGCGCATCGGCAACCGCATCGCCATCCTCAAGGATGGCCGCCTCATTCAAGTGGGAACCCCCAAGGAAATTCTCTACCAGCCCGCCGACGAATACGTAGACCGTTTCGTTCAGCGCCACGTGACCTCTCTCGAAGGAAACCTCTTAGATGTCGTCAGCTGAAACCCTTGGCTCGGAAGCAAACCTAGCGCTCTCGACAGTTGAGCGCGTCGTCATCGGTGATGCGCCGCTGCGCTGGCAGGACGTGGTCGCGGTGGCTCGCCACCGCGCGCCGCTCGAGCTGTCGGAGCAGGCTTGGGCGCGGATCGACAACGCCCGCGCGATCGTCGAGCGCATTGTCGCCAGTGGCGAGCGCGCCTACGGCGTCAATACCGGCCTCGGCGCACTGTGCAACGTCACCCTGCAGGACGAGCAACTGTCCGCGCTGTCCTACAACACGCTGGTCAGCCATGCCTGCGGTGTCGGCGCGGCCCTTACCGAGGAGCAGACCCGGGCGATCATCTGCGCGGCCATCAGCAACTACAGCCAGGGCAAGTCCGGCCTGCAGCGGCATCTGGTCCAGGCGCTGCTGGACCTGCTCAATCGCGGCATCACCCCGCTGGTGCCGGCACAGGGCTCGGTGGGCTACCTGACCCATATGGCCCACGTTGGCATCAGCCTGCTGGGCATTGGCGAGGTGAGTTACCAGGGACAGATCGTACCCGCCAGCCAGGCCCTGGAGGCCGAGGGGCTGGCGCCCGTGCTGCTCGGCGCCAAGGACGGACTCAGTCTGGTCAACGGCCCGCCCTGCATGACTGGCTTGAGTTGTCTGGCGCTGGCGGACGCTACTCGCCTGATCGAATGGGCCGACGTGGTCGGTGCCATGAGCTTCGAGGCCCTGGGTGGGCAGATCAACGCCTACGACCCGGAGATCATCGCGCTGAAGCCGCATGCCGGCATGCAGGCAGTGGGTAACAACCTGCGCGCGCTGCTCGCCGGCAGTGAGGTCGTCGCCCGCAATCTGGGTATCCGCACCCAGGACGCGCTGAGCATCAGGTCCATTCCCCAGGTGCATGGCGCCTGTCGGGACCAGCTGGCACATGCGGCCCGGCAGATCGAGACCGAGCTCAATTCGGTGAATGACAACCCGCTGGTGCTGGGCACCCCGGACGACTATCGGGTGGTCATGCAGGCCAACCCCCATGGCCAGCAGGTGGCGATGGCCGCCGACCTGCTGGCGATCGCCATGGCCGAGATCGGCAGCATCTCCGAACGTCGCCAGGACCGCTTGATCAACCCCCTGGTCAGTGGCCTGCCAGCGTTTCTGGTCAGCCAGCCGGGCGTGAACAACGGGATGATGATCGTTCAGTACGTTTCCGCGTCGCTGTGTGCGGAAAATCGCCAACTCGCTCAGCCGGCGGTGATCGACAACTTCGTGACCTCGGCACTGCAGGAAGACCATCTGAGCATGGGCACCAATGCCGCCTTGAAACTGCATCGGTTGCTGGACAATTGCGCGCAGATCCTCGCCATCGAGTACCTGTTGGCGGGCCAGGCGTTCGAGTTCCTCAAGGAACACAGCTTTGGCGCAGGCACCGGCTACGCCTGGAAGTTGCTGCGTCAGCGCGTACCGGCTTTTGACCAGGACCGCTGGCTGGCGCCGGATATCGCCAGCGCCGCGAAGCTCATGCGTGAACAGCTGGTGCAGGGCGAACTGTGCACGGGGTTCGATGCCCGGCAGTGAGCTGCCGGGGTAACAGCTTCACGCCGCAACCCTGGCAGACGGCCCCACCCGAGCATCGCGTGGGGCCGTCTGACGCAAAGAGTCTGGTGATTCGACCCGGAGGTGGTTCGGTCGTCATGGAAGTGGCGCTAGCTCAGGGGAGGCTGTGACCAGCCCTGTCTTTTCATTCATTAAGGGGCTGAATGAGTCGGCTCAGGTGTTTTTTTAATCGCCCATTTGGGTGAGCGTCTATTTTGTGTGGACTGGCTACTCTGCCGTGCTTGCCTGCTGGCAAACTAACATGACGGAGTAGCCATGACTTTTCCCCTCAAAGCTTTGACCGCTGCAGTACTCCTCGCCGGGCTGCCTGCCGCGGCCCACGCCATGCCCTATTCGCAGCTGGTGATATTCGGTGACTCGCTGAGCGATAGCGGCCAGTTTCCCGACTCTGGCGGCCCGGCATTTCCGAACGGTGGCAACCGATTTACCAACCGCACTGGCCCTAATTTCAATAGCACCGAATACTTCGCTGCTGTTTCGACCCAGCGCCTGGGCGCCCATCTCGGCCTTCAGGCCCTGCCGTCCACGCCATACCTGTTGCAGCCAGTTACCGGTAATCCAGACGGCACCAACTACGCGGTGGGTGGCTACCGTACGGGCCAGATCCTCAGCTCCATCACTACCACATCTGAAACGATTGTTCCGGTGGGCCAGCCCGGCGCAGGCACCGTCCTCCGATCGCGGTCTGGCTATCTAGCCGAATTCGGCCGTGCCGATGCCAACGCGCTCTACTACATCAACGGTGGCGGTAATGATGTGTTGCAGGGTTTCATAACCGATCAGACCAGTGCGGCGGTCGCGGCCAAAAATCTGGTCGATGGTGTCGTCGCCCTGCAACGAGCCGGTGCGCGCACCATCATCGTCTCCGATCTGCCGGACGTGGGTATGACCCCTTTCGGACTTGAACCCCAGCCAGGCTTCCCGTCGGGGATGCGCGCGTTCTTTTCCAATGGGGCTTCGCTGTTCAACGATGCGCTAGCCACCCAGCTGTCGGCCCTCGGCGGCAACGTCATTCGCCTGAACTACCGTGGCCTGTTGAGCGAAGTGCAGGCTGATCTTGTAGCCTTTGGCTTCGACCCGCTGGTCGCGCAGACTGATGTTTGCTTCAGCGGCAGCGGTTGCACCGCCGATCCGACCTGGGGCTTGGGGGGGATCTCGCCCAACCCTAACAAGTTGCTGTTCAACGACGGCGTGCACCCGACCGCCGCTGTACAGCAGATCACCGCCGACTACACCTACTCGATCCTCTCGGCACCCTGGCAGGTTTCCCTGCTGCCGGAGATGGCCATGGCCAGCCTCAACGGTCACCAGCAGCAGCTGCGCAGCGAGTGGCAGGCCGATCGCGGTGCCTGGCAGGCGGTGGGCCAGTGGCGCAGCTTCGTCGCCGCCAGCGGTCAGCGTCAGCAGTTCCAGGAAGGTGCGGCGGTGGCCAGCGGCGACAGCCATGGCCTGGGCCTGAACCTGGGTGGCAGCTACCGGCTGGATGACAGCTGGCGCCTGGGCCTGGCCCTGGGCCTGCAGGAGCAGAGCCTGGAGGCCGGCGAGGCCGATTCCGAGTACGACCTGAGCAGCTACCTGCTCAGCGCCTTCGCCCAGTACCAGAATGGCCGGGTGTGGGCCGATACCAGCCTGAGCCTGGGCCATCTCGACTACGGCGACCTCAACCGCCAGTTCGCCCTGGGCATTGCCGAGCGCAGCGAGAAGGGCGACACCGATGGCCAGCTGTGGGCGCTGTCTGGGCGTCTGGGCTATGACCTGGCCAATGCCGGCACCGGCTGGCGGGTCAGTCCGTTCATCAGCGCCGACTACGCCCGGGTCGATGTGGATGGTTACCGCGAGCGTGGCATGAGCTCCACGGCCCTGAACTACGACGACCAGCAGCGTGACAGCATGCGTCTGGGCCTGGGTCTGCAGATGAACTACCAGCTGAGCCCGGCGACCCAGGTGTTCGCCGAAGTCGCCCGCGAGCGCGAGTTAGAGGACGATCCGCGGCAGCTGCGCATGGGCCTCAACTCGGTGGCCGGCAACCGCTTCGAGCTGCAGGGCCACACCCCGGCCAGCGGCCAGACCCTGGCTGGCCTGGGCGTGAGCCATGCTCTGAGCTCGGAGCTGCAGTTGCGTGCGGCCTATCAGTTCCGCGGCACCACCGATCGCCAGCACGGCGTCAACCTGTCCCTCAACTGGGACTTCTAAGACGCCGGACCGTCACGCAGCGCAAGGCTGCGTGGCGGTTTCACTGCCAGTTCAGCCGCGCCAGCCGCCACTCACCGTCATCCCGCCACCACTCCAGCTTGACCGCGTAATAGCGCGCGCTGTCCGGTATCAGCCCGTCTGCGCCGCTCAGGGCCAGGCGCGCCTCGGTGTGGCCCTTCTCGCTATAGGTCGAATCCAGGTAACTGTCCTGGCTCACGGGCAGCACCCGCACCTGCTTGTGTCGCAGGAACAGCAGGGCCATGGTGCGCCTGGCCCATTCACGGTCGTGCTGCTGCTGGGCAAAGAACTGCGGGTGCAGCTGCTCCAGCACTGCCGCCTTGTCCTTCGCCTCCAAGTTGTCCTGCAACTGCTGCACGGCGGCCTCTAGGGCGGCCTGCGGGTCGTCCCGCTCGCTGCAGCCGGTGAGCAGAGTCAAAAGTGCCAGGAAAGCCAGGGCAAATCGCCGTATCGGCATGCCGAACTCCTTTTTCATGGTTATGATGCGGGGCAGAGCGGGACCCGGCAGCATAGCGCCCCGAGGACGCGAAGCGCTCTCGTCGACGCCTGGAACGCACCGTACGCATACATTCAGGAGCATGCCATGCAGACTTTGTATCCGGAGATCAAACCCCACGCCCGCCACGAGTTGGCGGTGGACGAGCCGCACGTGCTCTACGTGGACGAGAGCGGCTCGCCGGACGGTCTGCCGGTGGTGTTCATCCACGGCGGTCCCGGCGCCGGTTGTGATGCCATGAGCCGGCGCTTCTTCGATCCCAACCTGTACCGCATCGTCACCTTCGACCAGCGTGGCTGCGGGCGCTCAACGCCCCATGCGAGCCTGGAGAAGAACACCACCTGGGACCTGGTCGCCGACATGGAACGCATCCGCGAGCACCTGGGCATCGACAAGTGGGTGCTGTTCGGCGGCTCCTGGGGCTCGACCCTGGCCCTGGCCTACGCCCAGACCCATCCCGAGCGCGTGCATGCGCTGATCCTGCGCGGCATCTTCCTGTGTCGTCCCCAGGAATTCCACTGGTTCTACCAGGAGGGCGCCAGCCGCCTGTTTCCCGACTACTGGCAGGACTACCTGGCGCCGATTCCGGTCGAGGAGCGTGGCAACCTGATGCAGGCGTTCTACAAGCGCCTGACCGGCTCCGACCAGATCGCCCAGATGCACGCGGCCAAGGCCTGGTCGAGCTGGGAGGGGCGCACCGCCACCCTGCGGCCCAACCCGCAGGTGGTCGAGCGCTTCAGCGAGGCGCACCGCGCCCTGTCGATCGCCCGCATCGAGTGCCACTACTTCGTCAACAACGCCTTCCTCGAGGCCGACCAGTTGATCCGCGACATGCCGAAGATTGCCCACCTGCCGGGGGTCATCGTGCATGGCCGCTACGACGTGATCTGCCCCCTGGACAACGCCTGGGAGCTGCACCAGGCCTGGCCCAACAGCGAGCTGCAGATCATCCGCGACGCCGGCCACTCGGCGGCCGAGGTCGGTATCACCGACGCCCTGGTGCGGGCGGCCAACCAGATTGCCCGGCGCCTGCTCAACCTGTCGCCGGACGAAGCATGAAGGCGCTGATCCAGCGGGTGCGCGGCGCCCGTGTCGAGGTCGCCGGCGAGGTGGTCGGGGCCATCGACCAGGGCTTGCTGGCGCTGGTCGGCGTGGAGCCCCAGGACAACCCCGAAAGCGTCGCCAAGCTGCTGCACAAGCTGCTCAACTACCGGGTGTTCAGCGATGCCGAGGGCAAGATGAACCTGTCCCTCGGCGACGTCGGCGGCGGCCTGCTGCTGGTCTCGCAGTTCACCCTGGCCGCCGATACTAGGAGCGGCCTGCGGCCGAGCTTCTCCAGCGCCGCACCGCCGGCCCAGGGCGCCGCCCTGTTCGAGTTGCTGGTCGAACAGGCTCGTGCCAGGCACCCGCAGGTGGCCACCGGGCGTTTCGGCGCCGAGATGCAGGTGCACCTGGTCAATGATGGGCCGGTGACCTTCCTCCTCGAGGTCTGAGCTCATCGATGGGCGCATGTGCGGCCCGCTCCAGGCCGTTGTCCTGCAGCCACTCCAGTGCCAGCTCGCGAACCTGCTGGGCCTGAAAGGCCAGCCAGGCGTCGCGCACCCGCGGCAGCGCTTCCAGCTGGTAGTCGAAGGTACGCAATGGCTTGCGCCCGGCCAGGGCGTGGCGCAGCAGGGTATGTGCGTGCGGGTCGTGCAGGCCGAACAGGAAGGCTTCGCGCAGGGCCAGGGCCTGGCCGTGGGGCAGGGGCTCGATGGCCAGGTAGCGATCCGGCTGCACGTCGTACTTCTCGTCGGCGCCCGGAGGCGGGTCGCCGGGGATGATGCTCAGCACGCTGCCGGTGGCCAGGTCGAGGTAGTGCTCGAGTTCGGCCTGGCTCAGCAGGGCCTGTTCGATACGTGCTAGGTCGAGGGTCAGGGGGCGCATGGTGGTGTGCTCCGAGTCGGGTCCTGCCCCGACAATAGCCTCGCGAGCGGGGCGCTGTCATGCCGTTCGGCGCCTATTGCCGCCGCCGGGCGGCAATAGGCGCGTGCCGCTGACGGGTCAGCCGCGCGCCAGCGCTTCGGCGACGAAGTCCAGGCGATCCTGGCCGAAGTACAGGGTGTCGCCGACGAAGAAGCTCGGTGCGCCGAACACGCCGCGCTCGACCGCCTCCTCGGTATTGGCCTTGAGCCGCTGCTTGACCGAATCCTCACCGATCAAACGGGCGAACTCGGCGCTGTCGAAACCGGCCGCTTCGAGCACCTCGGCCAGTACCTCGGGCTTGTCGAGGTGCTTCTTCTGCTGCCAGACCGCCTCGAAGATTGCGCTCATGTAGGCGTCGAAGCGGGGCGTGTCGAGATAAGCGACGGCGCCGCGCATCAGCGGCAGGGAGTTGAGCGGAAAGTGCGGGTTGAACACCAGCGGCACCCCGTAACGCGCGGCGAAGCGGTTGAGGTCCTGGAGCATGTAGCGGCCCTTGGTCGGCACACTTATCGGCGGCATGTTGCCGGTGGCCTTGAACACCGCGCCGAGCAGCATGGGCCGCCAATGGATCTGCGCATCGGCCTGTTCGGCAATTCGCGGCAGCTGGGTCCAGGCCAGGTAACTGGCGGGGCTGCCGAAGTCGAAGAAGAACTCAAACGATTTGCTCATGGTGATCCTCGTGGCGTCTTGGGTTGGGGTGGTGGAGGGGCTTTGCTGTGCGGCGCTGGTATCAAGGCGGCTGCCACTAGAAATTTTCCGTCCAGGGGCGCAGGTCCAGTTCGTGGACCCAGCAATCGCGCGGCTGACAGTGGATCTGCCAGTAGGTATCGGCAATGTGCTCGGGTTCGAGGATGCCGTCCTGTTCCTTGCGTTGGTACAGCTCGGGAAAGTTGTCGCGGATGAAGGCTGTGTCGATGGCGCCGTCGATGATCGGATGGGCGACATGGATGCCCTGGGGGCCGAGTTCCCGGGCCATGCTCTGGGCCAGGGCGCGCAGGGCGAACTTGGCGCCGGCGAAGGCGGCGAAGTTGGCGCGGCCGCGCAAGGAGGCGGTGGCACCGGTGAACAGGATGGTCCCGCGAGCCCGCGGCAGCATGACCCTGGCCGCCTCGCGGCCGGTGAGGAAGCCGGCCAGGGCAGCCATCTCCCAGACCTTGCGGTAGACCCGCTCGGTGGTATCGGTGATGGAAAACTGCACGTTGGCGCCGATGTTGAACACCACCACCGTCAGCGGCGCGACCTCGCGCTCGATGGTGGCGAACAGCTCGAGCACCTGCGCCTCCTCCCGGGCATCGCAGGCGAAGGCGCGGGCCTGGCCGCCCTCGGCCTCGATAGCGTCGACCAGCGGCTGCAACTGCTCGCCTTGACGGCGGGCGACGCAGGCGATGTAGCCCTCGCGGGCGAAGCGCCTGGCGATGGCACCGCCTGTGGCGTCGCCGGCGCCCATGACCAGGATTGCCTTGCGTTCGCTCATGCCTGTTCTCCTTGGTTCTTTTTTGGAACTGACAGGCATAGTCAATTCCATTTTGGAACCTGTCAAGCTATGGTGAGCCATTCTTTGCTGGAGACCCGTGCATGCGCTGGGAAGAACTCGATCAACAATCCTGCTCGCTGGCCCGCGCCCTGTCGGTGATTGGCGACCGCTGGACGTTGCTGGTGCTGCGCGAGTGCTTTCTCGGCATACGCCGCTTCGACGGCTTCGAGCAGCGCCTGGGGATTACCCGGCACGTGCTGGCGGACCGCCTGAAGAAGCTGGTGGAGGCGGGGCTGCTGAGCAAGGAGGCCTACCAGCAGCGGCCGTTGCGCGAGGAGTATCGGCTGACCGCCAAGGGCCTGGACCTGTATCCGGTGATGCTGGCGCTGGCCAACTGGGGCGACCGGCATATGAGTGGCACCGAGGGGCCGCCACTACGGCATGTGCACCGCGGCTGCGGTCGGCAGATGCACGGTGTGCTGGTCTGCTCGGAATGCGGCGAGGCCTTGGCGCCGGGCGCTGTGCGCCTGGAGGAGGCGCCGGGGCTGGAGGGCCAGGTGCTGCCGGCGCATTGGCAGCAAGCGCGCGGCGGCGAATCGACCTAGGGCGGCGCGGCCCCCGCGCCGGGCCTTCAGAACAGGCGGGCGAGCAGGGCGCTGACCGCCGTTTCCACGCGCAGGATGCGTTCGCCGAGCTGCACCGGCTGCAAGCCGGCCTGTTGCAGCTTTTCCACCTCGTAGGGAATCCAGCCACCTTCCGGGCCGATGGCCAGGGTCACGGCCTCGCTCACGGCTCGCGGGCAGGCCGGATAGGGCCCGGGGTGGCCGACCAGGCCGAGGCTGCCGGCGGCCAGCTGCGGCAGGCGGTCCTCGACGAAGGGTTTGAAGCGTTTCTCGATGATCACCTCGGGCAGCACGCTGTCGCGTGCCTGCTCCAGGCCGAGGATCAGCTGCTCGCGGATGGCCGCAGGCTCGAGGAAGGGGGTCTGCCAGAAGCTCTTCTCGACCCGGTAGCTGTTCAGCAGGATCAGTCGCGGTACGCCCATGGCGCTGACCGTCTGCAGCACCCGGCGCAGCATCTTCGGTCGCGGCAGGGCCAGCAGCAGGGTCAGGGGCAGCTTGGCCGGCGGAGCCTGATCGAGCTCGACCTGCAGTTCGGCGGCATCGGCGCTGAGGCTGAGCAACTGCCCACGGCCCATCAGGCCGTCCAGGCGACCGACTCGCAGGCTGTCGCCGGCTTCGGCGCGGTGCACCTCATGCAGATGCTTGAGGCGCCGGCCGCTGAGGCGCACGCGATCGGCGGCGACGAAGTCGCCGTCTTCCAGCAGCAGCAGGTTCACGGTTGCGGCGCGGGCGGCTGGTCTTCGGATTTCGCCGCTGCCTCGGCGTTGTCCTCGGTTTCCGCGTCGTGCTCGGCGCGGCGCTTGACCAGGCTGCCGAAGAATACCCCGGCCTCGAACAGCAGCCACATCGGCAGCGCCAGCAGGGTCTGGGAGAAGATGTCCGGCGGGGTCAGCACCATGCCCACGGCGAAGCAGCCGACGATGACGTAGGGGCGGCTCTTGCGCAGGCTGTCGACCTCGACGATGCCGACCCAGATCAGCAGGAAGGTCGCCACTGGGATCTCGAAAGCCACGCCGAAGGCGAAGAACAGGGTCAGGACGAAGTCCAGGTACTGGCCGATATCGGTCATCATCGCCACCCCTTCCGGGGTCACGCTGGCGAAGAAGCCGAACATGATCGGGAACACCACGAAATAGGCGAAGGCCATGCCGCCGTAGAACAGCAGGATGCTGGAAATCAGCAAGGGCACGGCGATGCGCTTCTCGTGCTTGTACAGCCCCGGCGCGATAAAGCCCCAGATCTGATGCAGGATGATCGGCATCGACAGGAACAGGGCGACCATCATGGTCAGCTTGAAGGGGGTCAGGAAGGGCGAGGCGACGCCGGTGGCGATCATCGTCGCGCCTTCCGGCAGGTAGGCCCGCAACGGTGCGGCGACCAGGGCGTAGATGTCCTGGGAGAAATAGAACAGCCCGGCAAAGAGCGCCAGAACGGCGACGACGCTGCGCAGCAGGCGCGTGCGCAGCTCGGTCAGGTGCGAGACCAGGGGCATCTCCTGGTCGCCTTCCGTTAGTCGGCTCATGGTTGTGCGGATTTATCCTGGCTGGGTTCTTTCGGGGCGCTGGCGGCGGGCTCAGCGGTCGCAGCGGGCTGCTCGGCCTTGGCCGGAGCTTCGGAGCCGGCGGGGGCCTCGCTCTTGGTCGCCGCGCCGGGGGAGAGCAGGTCCTGCTTCATCGCCTTCATTTCCCGCTCCAGCTCGAGGATCTGCTCGTTGTGCAGCTGGCGGCGGATCTCGTCGGCGCCGATCTCGCGTTCGACCTCGGCCTTGATCGCGCTGAAGCTGCGCTTGATCCGGCCGATCCACAGGCCGGCCGTGCGCACGGCGCCGGGCAGGCGCTCGGGGCCGAGCACCAGCAGGGCCACCAGGCCAATCAGCAGCAGCTCGCTAAAACCTATGTCGAACATGATGGTCGGCTCTTAGTCTTTCTTCGCCGGCTCTTCGACCTTGCGCGCCTGGGCGTCGATGGTCTGTCCCTTGTGCTCGTCCACCGCCGGCTTGTCTTCCTCGGTGTTGCCCATCGACTTGCGGAAGCCCTTGATCGCGTCGCCGATGTCGGAGCCCATGCCCTTGAGGCGCTTGGTGCCGAACAGCATGACCACGATCAGCAGGATGATCAGGAGTTGCCAAATGCTAATGCCACCGAATCCCATGATGCGTACTCCGTAATAAGTGGGGTGATCAGGTTTGCGGGCGCGCGGCTTTTTCCGCGTGCCCGGACAGGCCGAAGCGCCGGTCCAGTTCGTCCAGCACGGCCTGCGGATGCTGGCCGAGGGCGGCGAGCATGACCAGGGTGTGGAACCACAGGTCGGCGGTCTCGTAGATCAGTTCGCTGCAGTCGCCGCTGGCGGCCGCGTCCTTGGCGGCGAGAATGGTTTCCACCGATTCCTCGCCGACCTTCTCGAGAATCTTGTTCAGGCCCTTGTGGTAGAGGCTGGCGACATAGGACGAGTCGGCCGCGGCGCCCTTGCGCGCCTCCAGCACTTCGGCCAGGCGGCTGAGGGTGTCAGTCATGGCGGTGTCCTGCGCTGTAGATGGCATGCGGGTCTTTGAGCACCGCATCGACGGTTTTCCAGGCGCCGTTGTCGAACACCCGGTAGAAGCAGCTCTCGCGGCCGGTGTGGCAGGCGATGCCGCCCAACTGTTCGACCTTGAGGATGATCACGTCGGCGTCGCAGTCCAGGCGCAGCTCATGCAGCTTCTGCACATGGCCGGACTCTTCGCCCTTGCGCCACAGCTTGCCGCGCGAACGTGACCAGTAGATGGCGCGCTGCTCACTGGCGGTCAGGGCCAGGGCCTCGCGGTTCATCCAGGCCATCATCAGCACGCGGCCGGTCTGGTGGTCCTGGGCGATCGCCGGCACCAGGCCATCGCTGTTCCAGTTGATCTCGTCGAGCCAATCGTTCATCGCTACTTCCGCCCGTTTCGGGCCTGTTGGATAGAGGTCTAGTGTGCCAGTGCGGCTCGGGCCTGGCTATCGGCGCAGTACCAGGAACAGCCCGCCGGCGAGCATGGCCCAGCTCGGCCAGGCCGGCAGGCTGAGCGCCAGGCCCTGGGCGGCGGCGCCGGCCACCAGCAGGGCGCCGAGCAGGCGCGCGGGCCACTGGCGGTGGTCGGGCGCTTCGACCTGGACCAGCGGCTGCTGCTGATTGAGCCGTTCCAGGGTGTCGCGGGCCATCTGTGACAGGTGCGGCACCTGCTCGACCTGCTGTTGCAGGTTGCGCAGTAGATGGCGCGGGCTGATGCGTTCGCGCATCCAGCGCTCGAGGAAGGGCTGGGCGGTGCTCCACAGGTCCAGGTCCGGGTACAGCTGGCGGCCCAGGCCCTCGATGTTGAGCAGGGTCTTCTGCAGCAGCACCAGTTGCGGCTGCACCTCCATGTTGAAGCGTCGCGCGGTCTGGAACAGGCGCAGCAGCAGCTGGCCGAAGGAAATGTCCTTCAGCGGCCGCTCGAAAATCGGCTCGCAGACGGTGCGGATGGCCGCCTCGAAGTCGTTGACCCGGGTGGTGGCCGGCACCCAGCCGGAATCGATGTGCAGCTGGGCGACGCGGCGGTAGTCGCGCTTGAAGAAGGCGATCAGGTTGCGCGCCAGGTAGTCCTGGTCCTCGGGCGTGAGGCTGCCGATGATGCCGCAGTCGATGGCGATGTATTGCGGGTTCCACGGCTGGTGGGTGCTGACGAAGATGTTGCCGGGGTGCATGTCGGCGTGGAAGAAGCTGTCGCGGAACACCTGGGTGAAGAAGATCTCCACGCCGCGCTCGGCCAGCAGCTTCATGTCGGTGCGCTGGTCGGCGAGGCTGGCCAGGTCGGTCACCGGCAGGCCGTAAATGCGCTCCATCACCAGCACCTTGGGCCGGCACAGGTCCCAGTACACCTGGGGCACGTAGAGCAGCGGCGAGCCCTCGAAGTTGCGCCTCAGCTGGCTGGCGTTGGCCGCCTCGCGCAGCAGGTCGAGCTCGTCGTAGATGGTCTTCTCGTAATCGCCGACCACTTCCACCGGGCGCAGGCGGCGGGCATCCGGCGAGGCCTTCTCGGCCAGCTTGGCGAGCAGGAACAGCCAGGCCAGGTCCTGGCGGATCACCGGCTTGAGGCCGGGGCGGATCACCTTGACCACCACTTCCTCGCCGCTCTTGAGCTGCGCCGCATGCACCTGGGCGACCGAGGCGGAGGCCAGCGGCTTGGTGTCGAAGCGGGCGAACACCTCGCCGACCTTGGCCCCCAGCTGGGCCTCGATCAGGGCCAGGGAGTGGGCCGGGTCGAAGGGCGGCACCTGGTCCTGCAGCTTGGCCAGCTCGTCGGCCACGTCCGGGGGCAACAGGTCGCGGCGGGTGGACAGCAGCTGGCCGAACTTGATGAAGATCGGCCCCAGTTCCTCCAGGGCCAGGCGCAGGCGGGCGCCGCGCGACAGCGCATGCACGCGGCGCGGCAGCCAGTGCCAGGGCAGCGCATAGCGCAGGGCACGCAGCCACAGCGGCAACGGCAGGTCGAACAGCAGATCGTCCAGCTGATAGCGGATGATCACGCGCTGAATGCGCAACAGGCGGCGAACGGCGAGCAGCTTCATGGGGTGGGCTTATGGCGTTGGGCGATGCGTTCGATACGCGCATCGAGACGATCGAGGGCGAGCTTGAGGCCGTCCAGCTCGGCGAAGCGCGCATCGGCTTCGCGGCGGCCGACCAGGCTGCGCGACTCCTCGCTGAGGTAGTCGGCGAGGTTCAGGCGCAGGCTGTCGAGGCTCTGTGCGGTCCAGCTGGCGCGGCTGCGCAGGTGGTTGCCGAGCAGCTGGCCGGCGACCGGGCCGAGCCAGCGCGCCAGCTCGTACTCCCAGTCCAGCTCGAGGTCCTGGAGAATGCCGACCAGCTCCAGCAGTGCCGCGCTGTCGCCATCCAGGTCGACCTCGGGGCTGTGCAGAACGGCGCTCTTGTCCGCGCTGGTGGCCAGTCGCAGCAGGCTGGCGGCCGGCCCGCGCAGGCGGCAGTCGGCGTCGCCGGCCCAGTTGGCCGCCAGGCGCAGGCCTTGCTCGTCGGCCAGGATGAACAGCTGCAGGCTGGGTTGCCGGCAGTCGAGTTCGATCACCCGGCCGCGCAGGCGGGCCAGGCGCGGCAGCGCCGTGCCGTCCATGGCCAGTACCCGGTTGAGGCCGTGTTCGACCCCGGCCAGCAGCCCGTCCAGCAGCATCAGGGCTTGATACCGCGGTGCAGGGCGACGATACCGCCGGTCATGTTGTGGTAGGTGACCCGCTCGAAGCCGGCATCGGCCATCATCGCCTTGAGGGTGTCCTGGTCCGGGTGCATGCGGATCGACTCGGCCAGGTAGCGGTAGCTCTCGGCGTCGTTGGTGATCAGCTTGCCCATCAGCGGCATGAAGCTGAACGAGTAGGTGTCATAGACCTTCGACAGCAGCTCGCTGGAGGGCTTGGAGAACTCCAGCACCAGCAGGCGGCCGCCGGGCTTGAGCACGCGCAGCATGGAGCGCAGGGCGTCTTCCTTGTGGGTCACGTTGCGCAGGCCGAAGGCAATGGTCACGCAGTCGAAGTGGTTGTCCGGGAACGGCAGCTTCTCGGCGTCGGCCTGGACGAACTTGACGTTGCCGGCCACGCCGCGGTCGAGCAGGCGGTCACGGCCGACCTTGAGCATCGACTCGTTGATGTCGGCCAGCACCACCTCGCCCTGGGGGCCGACCAGGCGGGCGAACTGCTTGGTCAGGTCGCCGGTGCCGCCGGCGATGTCCAGCACCCGGTTGCCCAGGCGCACGCCCGACAGTTCGATGGTGAAGCGCTTCCACAGGCGGTGCATGCCGCCGGAGAGCAGGTCGTTCATCAGGTCGTATTTGGCGGCCACCGAGTGGAAGACTTCGGCGACCTTCTGCGCCTTCTGGCTTTCCGGAACATCCTGGAAGCCGAAGTGCGTGGTGGGTTCGCTGTCGCTGCGCTTGTCGGTCATGACGCCCTTACCTAAAGAGAGGCTGAATCAAAGTGGCGGCCATTCTAAACCTGCGGCCTACCTTTGTCTTGACGTGCGCGGCGCCGCGCCGCGCGAGGACCGGCCCGGGGCTGATATAGTCGCGCGATCGAAGGTCGCAGTGAGGAGAAAGGCCATGACCAGAATCACCGTGGAACGCCCCCATAGCCTCGGCCGCGAGGCGGCCCGGGCGAAAGCCGAACAGCTGGCCGAGCGCCTGGCCCGCGAGTTCGACGTGAAGTATCGCTGGACTGGCGACACCCTGGAGTTCAAGCGCAGCGGCGCCGATGGGCGTATCGAGGTCGGCGAGGACCGGGTCCACGTGGAGCTCAAGCTCGGCCTGCTGCTGTCGGCCATGGGCGGCAGCATCAAGCGGCAGATCGAAGAGGTGCTGGACAAGAGTCTCAAGGCCTGAGACGAGTTCGTCGCACGATTTTCGGCGGCTAGTATGCGGTTTCTAATTTTCCTCGATACCTTGGTGCCAAGCCTGCATTCCGTGGGCGTTTCCTCAAATCACCGCGCATGAGGTGCACCATGTCGAAAGTCGCAATCAAGAAGAAAGCCGAAGTCGAAGCCGAAGCCAAAGCCGGCGTGCTGGGTGACGTCAAAGTCTACGCCCGCAAGGTCTGGCTGGCCGGTCTCGGAGCCTACGCCAAGGCGGGTCAGGAAGGCGCCGAATACTTCAAGGAACTGGTCAAGGCCGGTGAAGGCGTCGAAGAGCAGGGCAAGAAGCTGGTCGGTGAGCAGGTCGAGGCGGCCAACAGCCAGCTCGACGGCGTGAAGAACCGCGTCAGCAGCGTCAAGGGCAAGGTCGACGTGCAAATCGACAAGATCGAGAAGGCTTTCGACAATCGTGTGGCCGGCGCCCTCAAGCGTATCGGCATCCCGACCAAGCAAGATATCGAAGAGCTCTCTGCTAAGCTGGATGAACTGGGCGCATTGCTCGAGCATGTCGCGCGTAGCAAATAAAGGAGAGCAGGATGGCTGTTAAGAAGAAATCCGAGAAACAGACCAGCTCCTGGATCGGCGAGGTCGAGAAGTACTCGCGCCAGATCTGGTTGGCCGGCTTGGGTGCCTACTCCAAGGTCAGCAAGGACGGCACCAAGCTCTTCGATTCACTGGTTCAGGATGGCGAGAAGGCCGAGAAGCAGGCCAAGAGCGGCGTCGACAAGCAGGTCGATGCGGTGAAGTCCACTGTCGAGTCGAAAGTGGGCTCCGCGCGCTCCAAGGTCGACGAAGTCAAGGACAAGGCCATCGGCAAGTGGGGCGAACTGGAGGAGGCTTTCGACAAGCGCCTGCACAATGCCATCTCGCGTCTCGGCGTACCCAGCCGCAGCGAGGTCAAGGCGCTCAACGACAAGGTCGAGAGCCTGACCAAGCAGATCGAGCAGCTGACCGGCGTCAGCGCCAAGTCGGTCGCGCCTGCCCGCAAGACCGCCACCAAGGCAGCGGCCAAGCCCGCCGCCAAGGCTGCCGCTAAGCCGGCGACCAAGGCCGCGGCCAAGCCTGCGCCGAAAGCCGCCGCGAAACCGGCGGCCAAGGCGGAGCCGGTTGCCGAGGCGGTAGCCAAGGCTGCCAAGCCGGCGGCGGCGAAGAAGCCGGCGGTGAAGAAGACGCCGTTGGCCAAGGTCGTGGCGCCGGCTTCTTCCGAGCCGGCGGTGCCTGCGGCCGCAGTGGCGCCGGCCGATGCGCCAGCAGCAACCACGCCTACCAGCCAGTCCTGAGGCTGAGCGTGTTACCCGCAAACGCCCGACCTCGTGTCGGGCGTTTGCGTTTCCGGGCTCAGGCTTCCAGGTAGCGCCGGGCCAGCTGCTCGGCAGCCTGTCGCGATTCGCTGGTCAGGTGCGGGGCCACCAGCATCATCACCTGATACACCACCAGGCGGCTCTCGCCCTCTTCGCCGAGAATGCGCTGGTAGTCGAGGGAGAACAGCAGGGTCAGGGTGATCTGCTCGACCAGCTGGCCCAGGGCCTGGGTCTCGCTGACCAGCTGATCCTCCGCTTTCAGCCGCGCCAGCAGGGTGGCCAGGGTGCGCTTCAGCACGTTGAGCCACTGGCGGATGCCGCGGGCCAGCTTGGGCAGGCGTCCGGCCAGGTTGGACAGGTCCTGGAACAGGAAGCGGTAATGGGCCAGGCGCTCGACGATCAGGTGCAGGAACAGCCAGTAATCCTCGACATCCAGACGCGCGTCGGCGGGCGGGTCGAGCAGCGGGGCCAGTTCCTCCTTGAAACGCTCGAACAGGCCGAGGATCAGCGGCTCCTTGCCGTGGAAGTGGTAGTACAGGTTGCCCGGGCTGATGCCCAGTTCGTTGGCGATCTCCAGGGTGGAGACATTGGGTTCGCCCTGCTGATTGAACAGCAGCAGGGCGCATTCGAGGATGCGGTCACGAGTTTTCATCGACTGTTCTTATAGGGCCGCGTGAGGGGGGTACAGCCTGCCCGGGCAAATGTCCGGGCAGCGGTTGATCGACTCAGCGCACGTGCACATAGGTGCCAGGCGCCGCTTCCAGGCTCGGGTATTGCGCGCTGCCCAGGGCAGGGTCGGTCTCGCGCTGCTCGCCGGAGCGCTGCTGGATCCATTCCAGCCACTGCGGCCACCAGCTGCCATCGTGTTTGCGGGCGTCGTGGTACCAGGCGCGCGGGTCGCCGGTCAGCTTGGGGCTTTCCAGGAAGGTCGCCTTGGGGTTGCCGGGCGGGTTGAGGATGCTCTGGATATGCCCGCTGTTGGACAGGATGAAGCGCCGCTCACCGCCCAGCAGCAGTGTCGAGCGGTACACCGAATCCCAGGGCGTGATGTGGTCGTTGATCCCGGCCACGCTGAAACTGTCGACGCCGACTTTGCGCAGATCGATCGGGGTGCCGCAGACTTCCAGGCCACCGGCGTGGCTCAGCGGGTTGTACTTGAAGAAGTCGATCAGGTCGCCGTGCAGCGCGGCCGGCAGGCGGGTGCAGTCGTTGTTCCAGTAGAGGATGTCGAAGGCCGGCGGCTGTTTGCCGAGCAGGTAGTTGTTGACCCAGTAATTCCAGATCAGGTCGTTGGGGCGCATCCAGGCGAATACCCGGGCCATGTCGCGGCCGTCCAGCACGCCTTGCTGGTAGGAGCGACGCTTGGCGGCCTCGAGGGTCTGCTCGTCGGCGAAGAGCATGGCCGGGCTGTCCACCTGGCTGTCGAGCAGGCTGACCATATAGGTGGCGCTGGCGACCTTGCGCAGTTGCCGCTTGGCCTGCAGGTGGCCCTGCAGGGCGGCAATGGTCAGGCCGCCGGCACAGGCCCCCAGCAGGTTGACCGATTTGCTGCCGGTGATCGCCCGGCAGGCGTCCATGGCTTCTTCCAGGGCCTGCACATAGGTCGACAGGCCCCACTCGCGGTGGCGGGCATCGGGGTTGCGCCAGCTGATGATGAAGGTCTGCAGGCCGTTCTTCAGGGCGTACTGGACGAAGCTCTTCTCGTTGGACAGGTCGAATATGTAGTACTTGTTGATCTGCGGCGGCACGACCAGCAAGGGCTGCAGGTACTGCTTCTCGCTCATCGGCTTGTACTGGATCAGCTCCAGCAAGTCATTGCGAAACACCACCGCGCCAGGCGTGGCGGCCAGGTTGCGACCGACCTCGAAGGCCTGCTTGCTGACCTGACTGGGCAGCCCATGGTTGTGCAGCAGGTCGTCGAGCAGCTGGCCGAGGCCCTTGATCAGGCTGGTGCCGCCACTGTTGAGCAGTTCCTTGAGTGCCAGCGGGTTGAGCGGGGAGTTGGAGGGCGCCAGGGCATCATTGAGCATGGCCGTGACGAAGCGGGCGCGGGCGCGGTCGTCGGCGGACAGGCTGCTTTCGTCGATCCAGCGATTGAGCTGCTGTTGCCAGGCCAGATAGGCCTGCAGGCCACGGCGGTACAGGGGGTTGAGCTGCCAGGTGGGGTCGGCGAAGCGCGTATCCTGCGGGTTGACCTTGTGTGGCGTGTCGCCGAGCAGCACTCGCCCCAGCTGCCCGCCCAGGGCCAGGGCATGGCGGGCGCTGTGCACCGGCTGCCGGATGCCCTGCAGGGCCAGGGTGCGCAGGGTCGACAGCAGGTCGCGGCCGCGCAGGCCGACCACCGCATTCTGGGCAGTCATGAAGGTGGCAGGGGCTGGTAAGGCGCCGATACGTGGCTTTTCTCGCATGGGGCAACACTCCGTCGTCTATCCGCTGAGATCCGAATACCGCTGCTCGCAGCAAGGCCTGTACCAAGGCGCGCAAATGGCAGCGCGCAGCGCCGCTGCCGGGTTAGTGTTATTAGCCTGAGCCCTCTGTTGGGTCAAGTGGCTGAGTGCCGCACTGCGCTGGTGCGGCAGCCTGCCCGCTCACTGGCCGCGCGCACTGCTCGGATGCGGGTGCATCACGGCGCGCTGCCGTTCTTCTTCGAGAAACTTCATGATGGTCGGCGCCACTGCCTCGGCACGGGTCACCAGGAACAGGTGGCCATCGTCGATCACGTGCAGCTCCGAGTTGGGGATGCGCCAGGCCAGCAAGCGCATGTTGATCAAGGGAATCAACGGGTCGTCGTCCCCCGCCATCACCAGCGTGGGTTGGCGAATCTTGTGCAGCCAGTGGATGCTGGTCCAGCCGAGGCCGGCGAACAGCTGCCAGTAGTAGCCCATCTTGCCGCCCGAGCGCACCTTGCTGGCATGGGCCAGGGCTAGCTTGGGATCGCGGCGGAAGGCGCCTCCATAGATGTCCGGGGCGATCTGCACGCCGTAGGACGGCTGGATGTAGCGCCGCGGGCTGGCCATGCGCCAGAGCACCTTGGGTTTGCCCGGCACCATCACCGCGCCGGCCGAGGTGGCGGCGAGGATCAGCTTCTTGCAGCGTTCCGGGTAGTCGTGGGCAAATTGTTGCGCCAGCGCGCCACCCCAGGACACGCCGATGGCGTTGACCTGGCCGTAGTCGAGGTAATCGAGCATGCGCGCGGCCAGTTTGGCCAAGCCAGGGAAGCGATAGGGCGTGCTGGGGGTGGAGGAGCCGCCCACCCCCGGCACGTCGAAGGCGATCACTTCCAGGTCCGGGTCGAGGGCGCGGACGAAGGGCATGACCAGCTCCAGGTTGGCGCCGATGCCGTTGAAAATCAGCAGGGGCGTCAGCTTGCCGTTGCCCGGGCGAACGGCGGTACGCAGGGTCTGGCCGTCCAGCTCGATGGTGCGAAATACGAAAGGTAGCGACATGCGCAAGGGCCCTATCAATTAAAACGCTGGGTCATACCTTCCAGGTCGTGCCCAGATCCACCAGGGCGAAACCTGGTTCGCCCACCCGGCCATAGTGGTCGGATGGACGAGCGGCACGTCCGGTGCCGCGGGCAGCGCCGCGCAGTGCGCAGGCGATCAACGCTCGTGAACGTAAGTACCCGGAGCCGCTTCGCCGGGGGCGTGTTTCTTGTTGCCCAGGTGGGTGGGCGCTTTCTTCTTCTCGCCCGAGCGCTCGGCCAGCCAGTTCTGCCAGTGCAGCCACCAGGAATCGGTGTGCTTGGTCGAGCTCTCCTGCCAGTCCTTCGGGTCCTGGGGCATTTCCGTGTTGGTCATGTAGCGCGCCTTGGGGTTGCCAGGCGGGTTGAGAATGCTCTGGATATGCCCGCTGTTGGACAGCACGAACTCCACCTTGCCGCCGAACAGGTTGGCCGACTTGTAGCAGGACTCCCAGGGCGTGATGTGGTCGGTGGTGCCGGCGACGCAGTACAGGTCGGCAGTGATCTGCTTGAGGTCGATCGGCGTGCCGCAGACCTCCAGGGCGCCGGGGCGGATCAGCGGGTTGGTCTTGAACATCTCGATGAACTCGCCATGCAGGGCGGCCGGCAGGCGGGTGGTGTCGTTGTTCCAGTAGAGGATGTCGAACACCGGTGGCTCATTGCCGAGCAGGTAGTTGTTGACCCAGTAGTTCCAGATCAGGTCGTTGGGCCGCATCCAGGCGAACACCTTGGCCATGTCGCTGCCTTCCAGCACGCCGGCCTGGTAGGAGCGCCGCTTGGCCGCTTCCAGGCTCTTCTCGTCGGCGAACAGGGCGACGTCGGTCTCCAGGCGGTTGTCCAGCACGCTGACCAGCAGGGTCAGGGCGTTGACCTTGTGCTCGCCGAGGGCGGCGTAGTGGCCCAGCAGGGAGGTGGTGGTCAGGCCGCCGGAGCAGGCGCCGAGCATGTTCACGTCCTTGCTGCCGGTGACGGCCGTGACCACGTCGATGGCTTCCTTGAGCGCCTCGATATAGCTGGTCAGGCCCCATTCGCGGTGGGCCTTGGTCGGGTTGCGCCAGCTGATCACGAAGGTCTGCACGCCGTTGCGCAGGAGGAAGCGGGCCACGCTCTTCTCCGGCGACAGGTCGAACACGTAGAACTTGTTGATCTGCGGCGGCACCACCAGCAGCGGGCGCTCATGCACCTGCTCGGTGATCGGCCTGTACTGGATCAGCTCCAGCACCTCGTTGCGGAAGATCACCGCGCCGTCGGTGGTGGCCAGGTTCTTGCCGACCTCGAAGGCGTTCATGTTGACCTGGCTGGGCATGCCGCCGTTGTTGACGATGTCCTTGGCCAGGTGCGAGAGGCCGTCCAGCAGGCTCTTGCCGCCGGTCTCGAAGAAGCGCTTGACCGCGGCCGGGTTGGCCATGCCGTTGCTCGGGGCCATGGCCTCGGTCATCAGGTTGATGACGAAGTGGCTGCGGCTGGCGTCCTGTTCGGACAGGTCGCTTTCCTCGACCCAGTCGTGCAGTTCCTTGCGCCAGGCCAGGTAGGTCTGCAGGTAGCGCTTGTACAGCGGGTTCTGGCTCCAGGCCGGGTCGGTGAAGCGGCGGTCGCCGGCCTCGGGGGCGAGCTCGGACTGGCCGAACAGCACGTTCTTCAGCTCCAGGCCGAAGTGGGCCACGTGCTTGGCGCTGTGCAGGGGCTGCTTGATGGCTTGGGTGAGCACGGTACGCGCCGAGCTCAACAGATCCTTGCCGCGAATGCCGATTACCGGACTCAGGCCGAGGGTGTTCTCGGAGGCTTGATTCTTCAGGTCATCACTGGGTTTATCTGTCATCAACGACGCTCCATTGTCCTGAGGCGAATACCGGCGTACTGCTGTGCACGGAGACACGAGGCCAAGGGGCCAGGTATTGCTCGGGTTACCTAAGGCGGACTATTCCGCGATTTTGTTGCATTTGCCGGTTCGGCAAATGCAGGGAACCTGCCAGCTCCCTGGTTACCCGAGTTTTTATATTTGCGCAAGCAGGCTGCGATTCGGGCCGAATATGCAGGGAGTATGCCGGGAAGGATTAGAAAATGCGCTCTAACCGGGCGGATAGGTAGGGTGCCGCCGGCAGCGGCGGCGGGTTTGTGCGAGGCGCTATTGAGGCGGGGCGAGCGGGACGTGGGCCCGGCAGGTGCCGGGCCCTGCTGCGTTCTACAGCATCAGTTTGACCACGGACTCGTCCGGGTCGCGGGTCTTGCCAGCGGCGGCCAGGGCGGCCAGGTACTCGGCCCAGAGGGCGTCCTGCTGGGTGGCCAGGCGGTACAGGTAGTCCCAGGTGTACAGGCCGCTGTCATGGCCATCGTCGAAGCACAGTTTCAGGGCGTAATTGCCCGCCGGCTCGAGGCGGCTGAGGCCGACGTGCAGCTTGCCGGTCTGCAGGATCGGCGTGCCGTGACCCTGCACCTCGGCCGAGGGCGAGTGCACGCGCAGGAACTCGGCGGAGAGGGTGTAGCTGTCCTGGCCGTATTTCAGGGTCAGGGTCTTCGAGGCTTTGTGCAGCTCTATGGCGCTGGGGATCTGGGTCATGGTCGTCGACTGCGGCGCCGCCCGGAGAGGCTCCGGGCGGTTTGGGTGGCTGGTCTAGAGAATATAGCGCGACAGGTCTTCGTCCTCGGCCAGTTCGCCGAGGTGACCGTTGACGTAGGCCGCATCGATGATGATCGGCGCGTCCTCTTGCTTGGACGCCAGGTCGCCGGCGCTGAAGGAGACTTCTTCCAGCAGGCGCTCGAGCAGGGTGTGCAGGCGCCGCGCACCGATGTTCTCGGTCTTCTCGTTGACCTGCCAGGCGATCTCGGCGAGGCGCTTGATGCCGTCGGCGGCGAACTCGATGTTCAGCCCTTCGGTATTGAGCAGCGCGGCGTACTGTTCGGTCAGCGAGGCGTGGGGCTCGGTGAGGATGCGCTCGAAGTCCTCGGGGCTGAGGGCCTTGAGTTCCACACGGATCGGCAGGCGGCCCTGCAGTTCGGGCACCAGGTCGCTGGGCTTGCTCAGGTGGAAGGCGCCGGAGGCGATGAACAGGATGTGATCGGTCTTGACCATGCCCAGCTTGGTGTTGACCGTGCAGCCCTCGATCAGCGGCAGCAGGTCGCGCTGCACGCCCTCGCGGGACACGTCGGCGCCACCGGTGTTGCCACGCTTGGCGACCTTGTCGATCTCGTCGATGAAGACGATGCCGTTCTGCTCCACCGCCTCCAGGGCGCGGGCCTTGAGTTCCTCCTCGTTGACGAGGCGCGCGGCTTCCTCGTCGCGCACCAGCTTGAGGGCTTCCTTGACCTTGAGCTTGCGGCTCTTCTTCTTGCCCTTGCCCAGGTTGGAGAAAAGGCTCTGCAGCTGGTTGGTCATCTCCTCCATGCCTGGCGGGGTCATGATCTCGATGCCGGCGGCGGACTCGGCCACCTCGATTTCGATGTCCTTGTCGTCCAGCTGGCCTTCGCGCAGGCGCTTGCGGAACAGCTGGCGGGTGTTGGAGTCGCCGCTCGGCACCGGGTCCTCGTTGAAGCCGGTGCGCGCCGGTGGCAACAGGGCGTCGAGGATGCGCTCCTCGGCGGCGTCTTCGGCTCGGTGGCGGACCTTGGTCATTTCCTGCTCGCGCAGCATCTTCACCGCAGCATCGGCCAGGTCGCGGATGATCGACTCGACGTCGCGGCCGACATAGCCGACCTCGGTGAACTTGGTCGCCTCGACCTTGATGAACGGGGCGTTGGCCAGCTTGGCCAGGCGGCGGGCGATCTCGGTCTTGCCGACCCCGGTCGGGCCGATCATCAGGATGTTCTTCGGGGTGACTTCGGCGCGCAGCTCGGCCGGCAGCTGCATGCGCCGCCAGCGGTTGCGCAGGGCGATGGCCACGGCGCGCTTGGCATCGTCCTGGCCGATGATGTGGCGGCTGAGCTCGTGGACGATCTCGCGAGGGGTCATGGACATGGTACGGCTCCTGAACGGACGGCGGCTCAGATGGCCGAGTCCAGTTCCTCGATGGTCAGATTCTGGTTGGTGAACACGCAAATGGACCCGGCGATGTTCAGCGCGGTCTCGGCGACCTCGCGGGCGCTCATTTCCTCGGTGTGCTGCAGCAGGGCCATGGCCGCGGCCTGGGCATAGCCGCCGCCGGAGCCCATGGCGATCAGGCCGTGCTCGGGCTCGACCACGTCGCCGGTGCCGGTGATGATCAGCGAGGCGTCCTTGTTGGCCACCGCCAGCATGGCCTCCAGGCGGCTGAGCGAGCGGTCGGTGCGCCAGTCCTTGGCCAGCTCGACGGCGGCGCGGATCAGGTGGCCCTGGTGCTTTTCCAGCTTGCCCTCGAAGCGTTCGAACAGGGTGAAGGCGTCCGCGGTGGCACCGGCGAAGCCGGCCAGCACCTGGCCGTGGTAGAGGCGCCGGACTTTCTTGGCGTTGCCTTTCATCACGGTGTTGCCGAGGGAAACCTGGCCGTCGCCGCCCATGACGACTTTGCCGTGGCGGCGCACTGAAACGATGGTGGTCAAGGGGAGAGTCTCCACGCAGCGGGGCGAAAATGCCCAATGCAGACTCAGATGGGGTGGCGTGTGGCGCTTTTCAACCGACGCTGGGCGATTCTCGGCCGAATGGCCGTGGCCCGGCTGTAACAGCGGATTACCGCGGCCCCGTCGCGGGCGAGGCGGGGCCCGCGACGCTCAGCGCACCTGGCGCTGCTGCAGCAGCAGGTTGCTGAAGCCGTTGGCGGCCATGGCCTTCTGCGACTGGGCCAGCTGCTGGCGGTCGGCGAAGGGGCCGATCAGCACCCGGTGCCAGACTTCCTCGCGCACCGTGCCGGATTCCACGCGCACGTTCTGGCCGAGCAGGATGATCTGCGCGCGCAGGCTTTCCGCGTCGTCCTTGCGGCGGAACGAGCCGGCCTGGAGGAAGAACTGGGTGGTCAGTGGGGCCTGGGCGACCACCGGCGGCGG
Organism: Pseudomonas sp. LPB0260; assembly: GCF_013388395.1. NCBI lineage: Bacteria > Pseudomonadati > Pseudomonadota > Gammaproteobacteria > Pseudomonadales > Pseudomonadaceae > Pseudomonas > Pseudomonas sp. LPB0260. The sequence continues at coordinate 4,998,561 of NZ_CP058247.1, forward strand.
AGGCGGCACCTCGCCGTTGAGCGCCGCCTCGGCGCGCGCGGCGTCGATCTTGGCCGCTTCCTCGGCGCTCACCGGCTTCTGTTCGGCCGCTGGCGCCGGCTGCTCCAGGGCCTGGGGCGGCACTATGACCTCCGACTCGGGCAGCAGGGTATAGAAGTCGTACTTGGGCTTGGCCGGCTCGGCCTTGCCCGGTTTGTCCTGGGCCGGCTTGCCGCCCTGCTTGCCGCTGGCCTGCGCGGCCTTGTCGCGCTTGATCTCGTCGCGGCCGGGCTCGAGGCTGAACAGGAACGTCATGAAGCCGCCGATCGCCAAACCGCAGGCCAGCCAGATCCAGGCCGGCACCGGTTTCTTCGCCGGCGCCTTGTAGCGGCTGGCGCCGCGCTTGGCGGCCGGCTTCTTGCGGGCGGCGGCCACTTACATGCGCTCCAGGGTTTCCAGGCCGAGCAGTTGCAGGCCCTGCTGCAGGGTGCGGCCGGTCAGCGCCGCCAGGCGCAGGCGGCTCTGCTGGGTGGCCTGGTCCGCGGCGGCGAGGATCGGGCAGTTCTCGTAGAAGCTGGAGAACAGACCGGCCAGGTCGTACAGGTAGGTGCACAGCACGTGCGGGGTACCCTTGTCCGCGACGTTGTTCAGCACCTCGCCGAACTGCGCCAGCTTGGCCGCCAGGGCCTGCTCCTGCTCGGCCACCAGGCTGATCTGGCCGCCGATCTCGTCGATGCCCTTGCCCAGCTTGCGGAACACGCTGGCCACCCGGGTGTAGGCGTACAGCAGGTAGGGCGCGGTGTTGCCCTCGAAGCTGAGCATCTGCTCGAAGTTGAAGCTGTAGTCGCTGGTGCGGTGCTTGGACAGGTCGGCGTACTTCACCGCGCCGATACCCACCGAGCGGGCGATCTGCCGCAGTTCGGCCTCGTCCAGTTCCGGGTTCTTGCCCTTGACCAGGGCGTAGGCGCGTTGCTCGGCTTCGTCGAGCAGGTCGATCAGCTTCACCGTGCCGCCGTCGCGGGTCTTGAACGGACGACCGTCGGCGCCGTTCATGGTGCCGAAGCCCATGTGTTCCAGCTCCATGGCCGGATCGACGAAGCCGGCGCGGCGCGCCACCTCGAAGGCCATCTGGAAGTGCAGGGCCTGGCGCTGGTCGACGAAGTACAGGGCGCGGTCGGCCTTCAGCACCTGGCTGCGAAAGCGCATGGCGGCCAGGTCGGTGGTCGAGTAGAGGTAGCCGCCGCCGGCCTTCTGCACGATCACCGGCAGCGGGTTGCCTTCGGCGTTCTTGAACTCCTCGAGGAACACGCACTGGGCGCCGTTGTCCTCGGTCAGCAGGCCCTTGTCGCGCAGGGCCTGGACGATGCCCGGCAGCTCGGCGTTATAGGCGCTCTCGCCCTTGACGTCGGCCTTGCTCAGCTTGACGCCGAGACGGTCGTAGACCTCCTGGGCGTGACCGAGGGACAGGTCGTTGAACTGGTTCCACAGGCGCAGGCATTCGCCGTCGCCGGCCTGCAGCTGGACCACCAGCTGGCGGGCGCGGTCGGCGAACTCGGGCGACTCGTCGAAGCGCTTCTTCGCTGCGCGGTAGAAGGTCTCGAGGTCCGCCAGCTCGGGCGAGCTGAAGCCCTTGGGCTGCTCCATCACATAAGCCAGCAGCATGCCGAACTGGGTGCCCCAGTCGCCGACGTGGTTCTGCCGGATCACCTCGTCGCCGAGGAACTCGAGGACCCGCGCCACGCCGTCGCCGATGATGGTCGAGCGCAGGTGGCCGACGTGCATCTCCTTGGCCAGGTTGGGCGAGGACAGGTCGACCACCACGCGCTGCGCCGAGCCGGCCTTGCGCACGCCGAGGCGCGCGTCGGCCAGCGCCGCCTCCAGGCGCCCGGCCAGGGCGTCGCTGTTCTGGAAGAAGTTGAGGAAGCCCGGGCCGGCGATCTCCACCTTGCTGATCTGCGGGTCGGCCGGCAGCGCGGCGATCAGCTTCTCGGCCAGCTCGCGCGGCTTCATGGCCGCCGGCTTGGCCAGCATCAGGGCGATGTTGCTGGCGAAGTCGCCGTGGCTCTTGTCCTTGGTGTTCTCCACCTGGATCGCCGGGCTCAGGCCTTCGGGCAGCACGCCTTCGGTGGTCAGGCGGGTCAGGGCTTGCTGGATCAGGTGGCGAATGCTGTCTTTCATGGTCTGCTCGTCCGGCCGCGTGGGGCGGCGGCGCCCTGGGGCGCTGGTTGAAAACTGCGCATTATCCGTGGCCCATCCGGGCTTGCCAACCGCTGTCGTCTTTGATCAGAACAGATCGATCGGGTCGACATCCAGCGACCAGCGCACGGCGCGGCCGCTGGGCATCTGCTCCAGCGCCGCCAGCCAGCTGTGCAGCAGGCGGTGCAGCGGTGCCCTGGCGCTGCTCTGCAGCAGCAATTGGGCGCGGTAGCGGCCGGCGCGGCGCTCCATCGGCGCCGGCACCGGGCCGAGCAGTTCGATGCCGTCCAGTTGCAGCTCGTTCACCAGCAGTTCGGCCTCGTGGCACGCCTCGTCGAGGAAGCCCTCGGCCTGCCCCGGCTTGTGCGCCTCGGCGCGCAGCAGGGCCAGGTGGCAGAAGGGCGGCAGGCCGGCGTCGCGGCGCTCGCTCAGCGCCTGCTCGGCGAAGGCGAAGTAACCCTGCTCGGTCAGCTGCACCAATAAAGGGTGGTCGGCCAGGTGGCTCTGGATGATCACCTTGCCCGCTTCCTCGGCGCGGCCGGCGCGACCGGCGACCTGGACGATCAGCTGGGCCATGCGTTCGCTGGCGCGGAAGTCCGCGGAGAACAGGCCGCCGTCGGCATCGAGGATCGCCACCAGGGTGACGCGGGGGAAGTGATGGCCCTTGGCGAGCATCTGGGTGCCGACCAGGATGCACGGCTCGCCGCGCTGGATGGTGTTGAACAGCGTGTTCATGGCCTCCTTGCGCGCCGTGCTGTCGCGGTCCACGCGCAGCACCGGTACCTGGGGGAAGAGGATCGCCAGGCGCTCCTCGGCGCGCTCGGTGCCGGCGCCGACCGGGCGCAGGTCGAGCTTCTGGCATTTCGGGCAGTGACTGGGGCGGCGTTCGACGTGGCCGCAATGGTGGCAGCGCAGTTCGTTGGAGCGCTGGTGCACGGTCATTCGCGCATCGCAGCGCGGGCACTCGGAGAGCCAGCCGCAGTCGTGGCACAGCAGGGTCGGGGCGAAGCCGCGGCGGTTGAGGAACACCAGCACCTGCTGGCCGGCCGCCAGGGTCTGGCGGATGGCCTGCTGCATCGGGCCGGAGATGCCCGAGTCCAGCGGCAGGCTTTTCACATCCAGGCGCAGGAAACGCGGAGGCTGGGCGCCGCCGGCGCGCCGCTCGAGGCGCAGCAGCTGGTAGCGACCGCTGTTGGCATTGTGCAGGCTTTCCAGCGAGGGGGTGGCCGAGCCGAGCAGGATCGGCACGTTCTCCTGGCGGGCGCGCACCAGGGCCAGGTCGCGGGCGTGGTAGCGCAGGCCCTCCTGCTGTTTATAGGAGGCGTCGTGTTCCTCGTCGATGATGATCAGCCCCGGGCGCTGCATCGGCGTGAACAGCGCCGAGCGGGTGCCGATGATGATGTCGGCCTCGCCGTCGCGCGCCGCCAGCCAGGCGTCCAGGCGCTCGCGGTCGTTGACCGCCGAGTGCAGCAGGGCGATGCGTGCATTGAAGCGCCGCTCGAAGCGCGCCAGGGTCTGTGGGCCGAGGTTGATCTCCGGGATCAGCACCAGAGCCTGCTTGCCGGCCTCCAGGGTGGCGCGGATCAGTTGCAGGTAGACCTCGGTCTTGCCGCTGCCGGTCACTCCGGCCAGGAGAAAGGCGCCGAAGCGGCCGAAGCCGGCGCGCACCGCACGCTCGGCGACCTGCTGCTCGGCGTTAAGCGGCAGCTCGGGCTGCGCCAGCCAGCTGGCGTGCCGCTCGCGGGCGGCGTGGCGGCGCACCTCGATGCGCACCAGGCCCTTCTCCCGCAGCAGCTCGAGGCTGTCCTTGTTCAGCTGCAGCTGGCTGAGCAGCTGGTGGGCGACCCCGTGGGGGTGCTGGGCGATGACCTTCAGCGCCTGTCGCTGGCGCGGCGCCCGGACCAGGCGCGGATCGTCCGGCTGGGCGCCTTCGCTGAGCAGCCAGAAGCGCTCCTGGCGGGCCTCGGCGGGCTCGCCCTGGCGCAGCAGCACCGGCAGCGCCCAACTGAGGGTGTCGCCGAGGCTGTGTTGGTAGTACTGCGCCGTCCACAGGCACAGGCGAAACAGCGCCGGTGGCAGCGGCGGTTGGCTGTCGAGCAGCGCCAGGGCCGGCTTGAGCTTGTCCGCCGGCACCTCGCTGTGGTCGCACACCTCGATCAGGATGCCGATCAGCTCGCGGCGGCCGAACGGTACGCGCAGGCGCATGCCCGGTTGCAAGGCTGCGCGCGGCACGCCGGGGGGCGCGCGGTAGTCGAACAGGCGGCGCAGCGGTGACGGCAGGGCGAGGCGCAGAATGGCGTCGGGCACGCAGAGGCTCCAGGCAAGGGTGCGGCGATCTTAGCATGGGCGCGCGCGACGGCCGGCAGGGGCCCTGGCTTGCATCGGGTTGTCGGTCTGGTATCATCCGCGACCTATTTCCGTGCGGTATCCAACAATAGTGTTGGGTGGCGGCACGTCAGCCCCGAGGAATGCACCATGAAAGCCGATATCCACCCGAACTACGAAGCAATCACCGCTACCTGCAGCTGTGGCAACGTGATCGAAACTCGCTCCACCCTGGCCAAGCCGCTGAGCCTGGACGTGTGCAACGAGTGCCACCCGTTCTACACCGGCAAGCAGAAGATGCTGGATACCGGCGGCCGTGTTGACCGCTTCAAGCAGCGCTTCGGCATGTTCGGCGCCAGCAAGTAAGCAGGCGACCCGCGAGGAAGAGCCGCTTGGCTGGTTCCGCGCTACTGAGAAAGGCGTCCCTTGTGGGCGCCTTTTTCGTTTGTGCAGTGTTCCAGGCCCCGGTGCAGGCGTTGTGCCCGCCGGCGGGGCCGTTGCAGGTCGCCGAGGTGCAGCGGGTGGTGGATGGCGACACCCTGCGCCTGCTGGACGGCCGCAGCGTGCGCCTGATCGGCCTGAACAGCCCCGAGTTGGGGCGCCAGGGGCGTTCCGCCGAGGCGTTCGCCGAGACAGCCAGGCGGCGCCTCGTCGAACTGGTGGCGGCCAGCGACGGGCGTGTCGGCCTGCGCCTGGGGCGCGAAGCCCGGGACCGTTATGGGCGCGTACTGGCCCATGCCTACGACGCCCGGGGGCATAATTTAGAGGCGCAGTTGTTGGCCGAGGGGCTCGGTTACCTGGTGGCGATTCCGCCCAATCTGGCGCTGCTGGAGTGCCAGCGTGCCGCCGAGCGTGCCGCGCGCGGCGCCCGTGCCGGATTGTGGCGGCGCGAGCCGCTGCTGTCGCCGCAGCAGCTCGCGCGCAGCGGCTTTGCCCTGGTGCGCGGGCGGGTCGAGCGGGTCGAGCGCAACGGCGGTGGCGTCTGGCTGGAGCTGGACGGCCCCCTGGTGCTGCGCGTGGCGCCCTCGGCCCTGCGCTATTTCGACTCCCAGCGCCTGCAAGGCCTGGTCGGGCAGCGGGTCGAGGCCCGCGGCTGGGTGGTTGACCGCCAACGGCGCGGCGGCGTAAAACCAGGACAGGCCCGTTGGCTCTTGCCGCTGAGCCATGAGGCGATGCTGGAGGTGGTGCGATGAAGCTGCGTTGCGTGCTTGTGCTGCTGGGGCTGCTGCAGCTCGTGGGGTGTGCGGTCAATCCCGCGACCGGGCGCAGTGACTTCGTGATGATGAGCGAGGCTCAGGAGCTGGAACTGGGTCGGCGCTACAATCAGCAGATTCTCAAGCAGTACCCGCGCTACCCCGACGAACAGCTGCAAGCCTACGTCCAGCAGGTCGGCGAGCGTGTCGCCCGGCACAGCCATCGCAGCCAGCTCAACTACCAGTTCACCGTGGTGGACAGCCCCGACATCAATGCCTTCGCCGTGCCGGGCGGCTACATCTATATACACCGTGGGCTGCTGGCCTATCTCAACTCGGAAGCCGAGCTGGCAGCCGTGCTGGGGCATGAGGTGGGGCACGTCACCGCGCGCCACAGCGTGCAGCAGCAGAGTCAGTCGAGCGCCTGGAACATCCTCGGCCAGGCGGTGGCGATCGGCACCGGTATCGGTGCCGCCGGCGACCTGGCCAATGTCCTCGGCGGGGCCTTCGTCCGCGGTTACGGCCGCGACATGGAGCTCGAGGCCGATGGTCTCGGGGCGCAGTATCTGGCGCGCAGCGGCTACGATCCGCAGGCGATGATCGAGGTGGTCAAGGTGCTCAAGGCGCAGGAGGATTTCGCCCGCGATCAGGCCGCCCAACGTGGCCAGTCCAGTCCGCCGAGCGGCTACCACGGGGTGTTCGACACCCATCCGGACAATGACCGGCGCCTGCGGCAGGTGCTGGGCCCGGCCCGGGCGCTGGCAACGGGGCAGCAGGAGGTCAATCGCGAGACTTTTCTCAAGCGCCTCGACGGTCTGCCGTTCGGTGATTCGGCGGCCACTGGGGTGCGCCGGGGGCAGCGTTTCTACCATGGCGAACTGGGCATCACCCTGGGCTTTCCCGATGGCTGGAGCCTCATCAATCGCGCGGATGCGCTGATCGGCCACTCCGTCGACCAGCAGGCATTCATCGCCATGACCCTGGAAGGCAATCCCAGGGGCCTGAGTGCCAGGCAGCTGCTGCGTCAGCGCGTCGGCGGCCAGCCCCTCGCGGCGGAGCGCGAGCTGCGGCAGGCCGGCTTGTCGGGATACAGCGCGATCATTCCCGGCAGCGCCCCGCGGCGCGTCGCGGCACTGCTGCACGGCGAGCGAGCCTACCTGTTCGTCGCCGCCGTGCGCGGGAGTGCCTCGCTGGAAAGCCAGGATGCCCGCTTTCTCGAGGTGATCGGCAGCTTTCGGCCGATCACGGCCGCCGAACGCAGGCTGGCCGAGCCGCTGCGCCTGGATATCGTCACGGTGAAACAAGGACAGACCATGGCCGAGCTGGCCAGGCGCAGCAAGCTGCCGGGGGATGCCGAGGCCAGCCTTCGTTTGCTCAACAACTTCTACCCGGTGGGCGAGCCGCGTCCCGGTGATCGCGTCAAGGTCGTGCATTAGCGCACTGTCGTCAGGCTGACCTGACGGTCTTGTGCCCTTGTATACAAGTTGCGTATCCTCGCACGCCAGCCTGTTCAACAGCCAAAAAGCGGAAATGCCACTATGTCTGATCTGAAAACTGCCGCTCTCGAGTATCACGCCCAACCCCGCCCCGGGAAACTGAGTGTCGAGCTGACCAAGCCCACCGCTACCGCCCGCGACCTGTCGCTGGCCTACAGCCCGGGCGTCGCCGAGCCGGTGCGTGAGATCGCCCGAGATCCCGAGCTTGCCTACCGCTACACCGGCAAGGGCAACCTGGTGGCTGTCATTTCCGACGGTACCGCGATTCTCGGCCTGGGTGACCTCGGCCCGCTGGCGTCCAAGCCGGTCATGGAAGGCAAGGGTGTGCTGTTCAAGCGTTTCGCCGGCATTGACGTGTTCGACATCGAAGTCGATTCGGAAAGCCCGCAGGCCTTCATCGATACCGTCAAGCGCATTTCCATCACTTTCGGCGGCATCAACCTGGAAGACATCAAGGCACCCGAATGCTTCGAGATCGAGCGTGCGTTGATCGAGCAGTGCGATATTCCGGTGTTCCACGATGACCAGCACGGCACCGCGATCGTTACCGCGGCCGGTATGCTCAACGCCCTGGAGATCGCCGGCAAGAATCTGGAAGAGGCGAAGATCGTCTGCCTCGGTGCCGGTGCCGCGGCGGTTTCCTGCATGAAGCTGCTGGTGAGCATGGGCGCCAAGGTCGAGAACATCTACATGATCGACCGCAAGGGCGTGATCCACGCCGGCCGCGACGACCTGAACCAGTACAAGGCCGTATTCGCCACCGAAACCGACAAGCGCACCCTGGCCGATGCCCTGGAGGGTGCCGATGTGTTCGTCGGCCTGTCCGGCGCCAACCTGCTGAGCCAGGACGATCTCAAGCGCATGGCGGCCAACCCCATCGTGTTCGCCTGCTCCAACCCCGATCCGGAGATCAAGCCGGAGCTGGCCCATGAGGCGCGTAACGACGTGATCATGGCCACCGGTCGTTCGGATTACCCGAACCAGGTCAACAACGTGCTGGGCTTCCCCTTCATCTTCCGCGGTGCGCTGGACGTTCGCGCCACGCGCATCAACGAGGAAATGAAGATCGCCGCCGCCCTGGCCCTGCGCGACCTGGCCAAGCTGCCGGTACCGCAGGAAGTCTGTGACGCCTACGGCGGCATTAGCCTGGAGTTCGGTCGCGAGTACATCATTCCGAAGCCGATGGACCCGCGCCTGATCACCCTGGTGTGCGATGCGGTGGCCAAGGCCGCCATCGAGAGCGGTGTGGCGACCCTGCCCTACCCGAAGCACTACCCGCTGCAGTCGGTGGATGACGTGTTCAACGGCTAAGGCCGGCGCAATAAAAAAACCCGCTTCGGCGGGTTTTTTGTTTTCGGCTTCAAGGTGGCGGGCGCTTCGGGCCGAAGCGCACCACCTCCGGGTGTTTAGAACAGGTCCAGCGGCGCCACTTCGTCTGCGGGCAGCGGGCTGCCGGGAATACCCAGCCCCGGATCGAGCTCGCTCATCGGCGGCGGCGAGTCCTCGCTCTTGAAGACCTCGAAGTAGGCATCCGGCGTGCCGGGCAGGGCCGTACGGCCACTGTGTGGATCAATGCGCAGGGTCAGCAGCCCGCTGGGTTCCACCGGCGGGTGGCTGGGCTTGTCCTTGAGAGCTTCGCCCATGTAGCTCATCCAGATCGGCAGGGCGACGGTGCCGCCGTACTCGTGGCGCCCGAGACTTTCCGGCTGGTCGAAGCCGGTCCAGACCGTGGTCACATAGTCGGCGTTGTAACCGGAGAACCAGCTGTCCTTGGACTCGTTGGTGGTGCCGGTCTTGCCGGCCAGGTCGTCGCGGCCCAGGGCCATGGCCCGCCGCCCGGTGCCGCGTCTGATCACATCCTGCAGCATGCTGGTCATGATGTAGGCGGTGCGTTCGTCGATGATCTGCTCGGCGACCACGGGCTCGCTGGGATTGGATGGCGTGGCGTTCGCGTGGGCGGTGGTGATCAGGCCGTCCTCGTTCGGCTTCGCCTCGCCGGCTTGCGCGCTCGGTACGCTCGGCGGGTTGGCGATGAACAGTGGCTGGCCCTGGCGGTCCTCGATGCGCTCGATCAGGTAGGGCTGGATCTTGTAGCCGCCGTTGGCGAAGGCCGTCCAGCCGGTGGCCACCTCGAGGGGCGTCAAATTCGCCGTGCCCAGGGCCAGCGACAGGTTGCGCGGCAAATCCTGCTTGTTGAAACCGAAGCGGCTGACGTAGTCCAGGGCCTGCTCGATGCCGATGGCCTGCAGCAGGCGGATCGACACCAGGTTGCGCGACTTGTACAGGGCCTCGCGCAGGCGAATCGGGCCGAGGAAGGTGTTGTTGTCGTTCTTCGGCCGCCACACCTGATCCAGGTAGTCGTCGACGAACACGATCGGCGCATCGTTGACCAGGCTGGCGGCGGTGTAGCCGCTGTCCAGTGCGGCGCTGTAGATAAACGGCTTGAAGCTCGAGCCCGGTTGGCGCTTGGCCTGCGCCGCGCGGTTGTAGTTGCTTTGCTCGAAGGAGAAGCCGCCGACCAGGGCACGAATGGCGCCGTTGCGCGGGTCGAGCGAGACCAGCGCGCCCTGCGCCGCGGGGAGCTGGACGAAGCGCAGGCTGCCGTTCTCCTGGCGCTGCACGCGCACCAGGTCGCCCACCTGGACCACGTCTGCCGGCTGCTTCGGTCGCGGGCCCAGGCTGTTGGTGTTGAGGAACGGGCGCGCCCATTTCATGCTGTCCCAGGCGACCGCTTCTTCCGCGCCGCTGCGGGTGAGGACGAGGATGCCACTGGCTTCGACCTGGGTGACGATGACCGGCTCGAGGCCGCCCAGGGAGCTCTGCTTGGCCAGTTCCCCCAGCCAGGTCTGCTGGGTCATGCCGGGCAGCCGGCTCTCCGGTCCACGATAGCCATGGCGTTGATCGTAGTCGATCAGGCCCTCGCGCACCGCCCGATTGGCCGTGGCCTGCAGATCGCTCGGCACCGTGGTGGTGACATTGAAACCCTCGGTGTAGGCATCGCTGCCGAAGCGCCCGACCATCTCCGCGCGGGCCATTTCCGCCACGTAGGGGGCGGCGACTTCCGGGGTGGGGACGTGGTGGCTGGCGTCGATCGGCTCGGCCAGCGCCTGTTCATAGCGCTGCTGATCGATCCGGCCGAGCAGGCGCATGCGCCCGAGAATCCAGTCGCGGCGCTCCTGGGCGCGGGTCGGGTTGACCAGCGGATTGAAGCGCGAGGGGGCTTTCGGCAGGCCGGCGATCATCGCCATCTGCGCCAGGCTCAGCTCGCGAATCGATTTGCCGTAGTAGACCTGGGCTGCGGCTTCGATGCCGTATGCCCGATTGCCGAGGTAGATCTTGTTGACGTAGAGCTCGAGGATCTCGTCCTTGCTCAGCTCGCGTTCGATCTGCAGCGCCAGGAGAATCTCGTTGATCTTGCGCGAGAAGCTCCGCTCGCTGGTGAGGAAGAAGTTCTTCGCCACCTGCATGGTGATGGTGCTGCCGCCGGTCTGGATGTGCCCGCTTTTCAATATTTGCGTGGCAGCGCGCAACAGGCTGGTCACGTCGACGCCATAATGATTCGCAAAGTTGTCGTCTTCGGCGGCGAGCAAGGCGTTGGTGAAGTCCGCCGGGATGTCCGCGAAGGCGATGGGCGAGCGGCGCATCTCGCCGAATTCCGCAATCAGCTTGGCATCGCTGCTGTAGACGCGCAGTGGGATCTGCAGCTGAATGCTGCGCAGCGACTCGACGGACGGGAGGCTCGGGCTAAGATAGAGGAACGCGCCGCTCAAACTGAGTAACAGCCCGCAAAAGACGGCGACACAAGACCAGCAGAAAAACTTCAGCAGACGCATCAAGATTCTTGGATTTCCAGATAAAAGAACGAGTTAAGCGGAAGGCGGAGTCAAAAGGGGAAAACTGTTCACATTATAAGCGTTTTTTTTCCTGGGGAGCCATTTGCGCTTCTGTCAAGACTGTTATTTAATGTGAAAAAACATAAATAGTCCGTAAGTCGCGGATGCCAATAGGAAATCGGTCGTGCTAGGGCTCTTCAATAAGAATGCGAATACGCTGCTGGGGATCGATATCAGCTCGACCTCGGTCAAGCTCCTCGAATTGAGTCGCTCCGGAAGCCGCTACAAGGTAGAGGCTTACGCAGTCGAGCCGCTCCCGCCAAATGCTGTGGTCGAGAAGAACATCGCCGAGCTGGAGGGTGTCGGTCAGGCGCTTTCCCGTGTGCTCAGCAAGGCCAAGACCGGCGTGAAGTCGGTGGCCGTTGCGGTGGCCGGCTCGGCGGTGATCACCAAGACCATCGAGATGGAGGCGGGGCTCTCCGACGATGAGCTGGAAAACCAGCTGAAGATCGAGGCTGATCAGTACATCCCTTATCCGCTTGAGGAAGTGGCCATCGACTTCGAGGTGCAGGGCGTTTCGCCAAGAAATCCCGAGCGTGTCGAAGTGCTGCTGGCGGCTTGCCGCAAGGAGAACGTCGAGGTCCGCGAGGCGGCGTTGGCCCTGTCTGGACTGACGGCCAAGGTCGTGGATGTCGAAGCCTATGCGCTGGAGCGGGCTTACGGCTTGCTTGCCGAGCAGCTGGGCAGCGGCCAGGAGGAGTTGACCGTGGCCGTGGTCGATATCGGCGCGACGATGACGACCCTCAGCGTGCTGCACAACGGCCGCACCATCTATACCCGCGAGCAGTTGTTCGGTGGCAAGCAGCTGACCGAGGAGATCCAGCGGCGCTACGGTCTATCCGTGGAGGAGGCGGGGCTCGCGAAGAAGCAGGGCGGCCTGCCAGACGACTATGACAGCGAGGTGTTGCAGCCGTTCAAGGAAGCGGTCGTGCAGCAGGTGTCGCGTTCGTTGCAGTTCTTCTTCGCGGCGGGTCAGTTCAACGATGTCGATTACATCCTGCTTGCGGGTGGCACGGCTTCCATTCCGGATCTGGACCGCCTGATCCAGCAGAAGATCGGCACTCAAACGCTGGTGGCCAACCCGTTCGCCGACATGGCGCTGGGCGGCAGGGTCAATGCCGGGGCGCTGGCCAGTGATGCGCCATCGTTGATGATTGCCTGTGGGCTGGCCATGAGGAGTTTTGACTAATGGCACGGATTAACCTGCTTCCATGGCGCGAGCAATTGCGCGAGGAACGCAAGCAGCGCTTCCTGGTCGCGCTCGGCGGAGTCTTGGCGATTGCGGCCGGTATCGTGTTTCTCGGTGATCAGTATCTGAATGGGGCAATCGAGCAGCAGAATGCGCGTAATGAGTTCGTGCGCAAGGAAATTGCCGTGCTGGATGCCCGCATCAAGGAGATCAGCGAGCTGAAGACCCGACGCGAGCAATTGCTGGAGCGGATGAAGATCATTCAGGACCTGCAAGGTAATCGGCCGATCATTGGGCGAGTGTTCGATCAGCTGGTCAGGACCTTGCCGGATGGCGTGTATTTTACGGGCCTTAAGCTGACTGGAAAAAATATCGCCATTGTCGGGGCTGCGGAGTCAAACAACCGGGTCTCCAACTTGATGCGTAACTTGGATTCTTCCGAATGGCTGGAGTCTCCAAACTTGACGGAGGTCAAGGCGGTCACGGCTGGCGCGATCGATCAGGCTAACGTTTTCAAGCTGACCGTTCAGCAGACTCAGCCCGGACTTGAAGCTGAGGAGACTGTGAAATGAGCCTGAGCGAATCGTTAGAGAGCTTACGCAAAATTGATGTCAGTGATTTAGATTTTAATAATGTCGGCTCTTGGCCAGCGGCAGTAAAGTTCATTGCTGGGGTTATCTTGTTTGTGGCGGTATTGGCGCTGGGCTACAACTTCCATTTGCAGGATTTACAAGTGCAATTGGAGGGGCAGCAGGCTCAGGAGGATGTGCTCAAGCAGCAGTTCGCGACAAAGGCATTCCAGGCGGCCAACCTAGAGGCATATCGGGCGCAAATGGAAGAGATGGAGGTTTCCTTTGGGGCGCTGCTCAAGCAACTTCCAGGAGATACAGAAGTGCCGGGCTTGCTGGAGGATATAACCCGGACCGGCTTGGGCAGTGGCCTGGAGTTTGAGGAGATCAAACTTCTACCAGAGGCCGCGCAGCAATTCTATATTGAGCTGCCCATCCAGATTAAAGTGGTGGGTGCCTATCATGACCTCGCAACCTTTGTCAGTGGTGTGGCCAGTCTTCCGCGCATTGTGACTTTGCACGACTTTGAGCTGACGCCGGCTGAGACTGATAGTACATCGAAGCTACGCATGAGTATCCTTGCCAAGACATATCGTTATAACGACAAGGGGGTGCAGCCATGAAGATTATTCGTTCTGCGCTGCTTCTGCTTGTTTCGTCGTTAGCGGGTTGTGGGGCGGATAACGATTTCGGCGATTTGCAGGCATACATGGACGAGGTCCGTGCTCGGCCCAAGGGTGCAATTGAGCCGCTTCCAAAATTTCAGCCGTATGAAAGTTTTACCTACAGCGCTGCCGCATTGCGAAGTCCGTTTCAGCCGCCAATCAAGATAGATATGGCCAACCGTCAAAAGGGCTCGCAAGAAGTTAAGCCGGATGAGGCGCGGGTCAGGCAGTTTCTTGAAGGCTTCAATATCGAGGTTTTCGAGATGGTCGGTACTCTTGCGAAAGACGAAGCCGTATATGCGTTGGTGAGCGGTGCTGGTGGTGTGCACCGTGTCAAAGTCGGGGATTACCTTGGGCGCAATCACGGTCGTATTCTTGCGATTGACGAATCGAAAGTTGACGTAGTTGAAATCGTTCCAGATGGTGAGGGTGGCTGGTTGGAACGGCCGCGAAGCCTCTCCCTTAAGGAGCGCTCTTGAGGGAGCGAAGTGAGTATGAAGAAAAATAACTGGTCTGCCCAACGGAATACGATAATGAATAGCTCCCTTTCACGTATAGGTATTTCTCTGTCGGCGATGTTGCTATCGCCGGCGCTGTTGGCTGCGGACCTGCAGGCGCTTGATGTGGCGGCCCTGCCGGGTGATAGAGTTGAATTAAAGTTGACGTTCGACGAACCAGTTCTCGCACCGCGCGGGTACACGATCGAGCAGCCAGCGCGTATCGCATTGGATCTGCCCGGGGTGTCCAACAAGCTAGGGGCGAAGAATCGTGAGCTGGGTGTGGGCAATGCGCGCAGCGTTACGGTGGTCGAGGCAAAGGATCGTACGCGTCTAATCATTAATCTGACGAATCTCGCTCCTTATAGTACGCGCGTCGAGGGCTCTAATCTGTACGTGCTGGTGGGGGAGGGAGCCGGTAGAGGTTCCGTTGCTGCACAGTCAATGACTTCGGCGGCGCCTGTTGCTGTGGCTCCTGCAGCCAAGGTGTATGCGCCTCAACGAAAAGCTATTAGTGATATCGATTTTCAGCGCGGCGAGCAAGGCGAGGGTAACGTTGTAATTACCCTGTCAGATGCTTCGGTGAGCCCTGATATCCAAGAGCAGGGTGGCAAGATTCGTTTGGACTTCGCAAAGACGCAATTGCCTGAAGCTTTGCGTGTGCGCTTGGACGTAAAAGATTTTGCAACGCCAGTACAGTTTGTTAGCGCCACAGGCTCTGGCGATAGGGCGAGCATCATCATTGAGCCTAGCGGGCTCTACGATTATCTGGCTTACCAGACAGATAATAAGTTAACGCTGAGTATCAAACCCTTAACCCAAGATGAGGTCGAAAAACGCAAGACAGAGCGTTTTGCGTATACCGGAGAGAAGCTCTCGCTGAATTTTCAGGACATCGATGTGCGCTCGGTGTTGCAGTTGATTGCTGATTTTACGGATTTGAATTTGGTTGCCAGCGATACAGTGCAGGGCAATATTACCTTGCGCTTGCAGAACGTCCCTTGGGACCAGGCTCTGGATTTGGTGCTCAAAACGAAGGGGCTGGATAAACGACAGGTTGGCAACGTGTTATTGGTCGCGCCGGCAGATGAGATAGCTGCTCGTGAACGCCAGGAGCTGGAAGCCCAGAAGCAGATTGCCGAGCTAGCGCCGCTGCGTCGTGAGTTGATTCAGGTTAATTACGCGAAAGCGGCGGATATGGCTAAGTTGTTTCAGTCGGTTACTAGCGTGGAAGGAGCTCCCGATGAGCGAGGTTCTATTACGGTCGATGATAGAACCAACAGTATTATTGCGTATCAGACCCAGGATCGGCTGGATGAGTTGCGTCGAATTGTGTCTCAGCTCGATATTCCGGTTCGGCAGGTGATGATTGAAGCGCGGATTGTCGAGGCCAATGTCGATTACGATAAGGCCCTTGGTGTTGAGTGGCGCGGCGTAAGTCTCGCTGATAACAATTTTATCGTTGGGGGGCGCAACAGTCTGATCAAGGGTTCGGACCCGGTTGACTTCCAGGCGGGTACCTTTGTTGATCTAGGAGCGGCGGGAGCAAATACCGGGCTCAATTTGGGCTTTATCACCAATAATACTTTGCTGGACCTTGAGCTGTCGGCTATGGAGAAAACCGGTAATGGTGAGGTGGTGTCGCAGCCCAAGGTGGTTACCTCGGACAAGGAGACGGCCAAGATTCTGAAGGGTGCCGAAGTGCCCTATCAGGAGGCGAGCTCCAGTGGTGCGACTACTACCTCGTTCAAAGAGGCTGCGCTTTCCCTTGAGGTTACGCCTCAGATTACCCCGGACAACCGGATTATCATGGAGGTCAAAGTTACCAAGGATGCGCCTGATTTTTCTAACGCTGCGGCAAGTGGGGGCGTTCCGGCGATCAATAAGAACGAGGTCAATGCGAAAGTATTGGTGGCGGACGGCGAAACTATTGTTATCGGCGGCGTGTTCTCCAATACTCAGAGTAAGTCGGTCGACAAGGTTCCGTTGCTGGGTGATATTCCTTTCATTGGGCGCGTGTTCCGGCGAGATGTTGTAAAGGATAGTAAGTCGGAGCTGCTGGTCTTTCTCACTCCGCGTATCATGAACAATCAGGCCATATCTGTGAGCCGATAGTTTGTGAGAAATTTGATCCTCATTGGCCCGATGGGTGCCGGCAAAAGCACCATCGGGCGCTTGCTTGCCAAAGAGCTGCGTTTGCCGTTCAAGGATTCGGACAAGGAAATCGAGCAGCGCACGGGGGCCGATATTCCGTGGATTTTCGATGTCGAGGGCGAGCAAGGGTTTCGTGAGCGTGAGCAGGCGGTGATTACCGAGCTGTGCGAGGTCGATGGCATGGTGCTGGCGACCGGGGGCGGGGCGGTGTTGCGTCCGGAAAATCGCGCGGCGCTGAGGCGGGGCGGGCGCGTCGTCTACCTGCATGCCTCGGTTGTTCAGCAACTCGACCGCACTTCGCGTGATCGCAATCGGCCTTTGTTGCGCACCGCAGATCCGGCCAAGGTGCTCAGCGACCTGCTGGCGATACGCGACCCGCTGTATCGGGAAATTGCCGATGTAGTCGTGGAAACCGACGAGCGCCCGCCGCGTATGGTCGTGCAGGAAATACTGGAGCGTCTGGAGGCGTTGCCGCCCCGTTAAAGCGCGGCCTGAACTGCGCTATCCTAGGGCCCTTTTAAACTCGGGGGCTCCATGCAAACTCTTCAGGTCGATCTCGGTGAGCGCAGCTATCCCATCTATATCGGTGCCGATTTGCTGTTGCGCCCCGATTTGCTGGCACCACACATAGTCGGGCGGCAGGTCGCCATCGTCACCAACGAGACGGTGGCGCCGCTCTATCTCAATGCTCTCGAATCCGCCTTGAATGGCTATGCGCTGACCTCCATCGTCCTGCCAGACGGTGAGGCGTACAAGACCTGGGAGACCTTGCAGAAAATCTTCGATGGCCTGCTGACCGCTCGGCATGATCGGCGTACCACGGTGATCGCCCTGGGGGCGGGGTGATTGGCGATATGGCCGGCTTTGCCGCGGCCTGTTATCAGCGAGGGGTCAATTTCATTCAGGTGCCGACCACGCTGTTGTCGCAGGTGGATTCCTCGGTTGGCGGTAAGACGGGCATCAATCATCCGCTTGGCAAGAACATGGTGGGAGCCTTCTATCAGCCTCAGGCGGTGGTGATCGATACGGCCAGCCTAGCCACCCTGCCGGCTCGTGAGCTATCCGCGGGGCTGGCGGAAGTGATCAAGTACGGACTCATTTGCGACGAGCCGTTTCTTTCCTGGCTCGAGGACAATATGGCGGCGCTGAGAGCGTTGGACCAGGTGGCGCTGACCTCGGCCATCGAGCGCTCCTGTGCCGCCAAGGCGCGGGTGGTGGGGGCCGACGAGCGCGAATCGGGCGTGCGTGCCACGCTCAATCTGGGGCATACCTTCGGCCATGCCATCGAGACCCATCAAGGCTATGGCGTCTGGCTGCATGGTGAGGCTGTTGCGGCGGGCACTGTCATGGCCCTGGAGATGTCCATGCGCCTGGGCTGGATTAGCGTCGCGGACCAGAATAGGGCGATTCGGCTGTTTCAGGCCGCCGGGTTGCCGGTGGTTCCGCCGAGTAATATGCAACCCGACGACTTTATCGAGCACATGGCGGTGGACAAGAAGGTCCTCGACGGCCGCCTGCGGTTGGTCCTGCTGCGTCGCCTGGGCGAGGCGGTGGTGACCGCCGATTTTTCGCGCGAGATTTTGCATGCCACCCTCTGCGCGGATTACGCGGCGCTGGTGGATCAGTTAAAAAACCAATGAGTGCCCAATGACCAGTCTGCACGCTGACGAGGCCTTCCTCGATCATTACCAATTCAGCCATGACCCGTTCGCGGCCCGGGTGCCGGGCTTCAAGTTCTTCCCGGCCCAGCGCAAGCCCGTGCTCGGTCAGCTGCATCACCTCGCGCGCTACAGCCAGCTATTGCTGGTGGTGACGGGGCCGCTGGGCAGTGGCAAGACCCTGCTGCGCCAGGCGCTGGTGGCCAGCACCAACAAACAGGCGGTGCACAGCGTCGTGCTTTCTGCCCGTGGGGCGGCGGAGCCGGGGGCGGTGCTGCGTCAGGTTGCCCAGGGTTTGCACATTCAGCAGGCCGATCCCTCGGCAATCCTGGCGCAGGTCGGGCAGTTGGCGCTGACCGGTCAGGAAGTCTATGTGCTGGTCGATGATGCGGAGCAGCTGAGTGACGCGGCTCTGGCCAGTCTGCTGGCGCTGGCCGAGGGCAATGCCGAGGGACGTGCGCATGTCTTTCTGTTCGCCGAGCCGCAATTGGTCGCCAGGCTGGAGGCGCTGGTCGAAGGTGAGGAATGTTTCCATGCGTTGGCGCTGCAACCCTACAGCGAGGACGAGACGCGCGCCTATCTGGCGCAGCGCCTAGAGGGTGCGGGTCAGGGAATCGAGTTGCTGTCGGACCAGCAGGTGGCGCAGATCCATGAGCATTCCGCGGGTTGGCCGGGCGGCATCAACGAGTCCGCGCGGGAGGCGCTGATCGAGGCGATGCTGGCTCAGAAGGGTGCGACGCGACGCGCGGGGGTGGGCTTGAACCTGCCGCGCAAGCACCTGCTGGCACTGGTGGTGGTGGCGGTTGGCGTGCTGGCTGCGTGGCTGATGCAGGGCCAGTCTGGTGGCGACCTGTTGGCGCCGGCGACGGCGCAGTTGCCATTGGGGCAGGGGGCGCAGCCTGCGGTGTCAGCCGATGCGGCACCTGCCGTTGCGCCGGTAGAGGCGCCGGCCATCGAATTTGCTGGTGCCAGTCAGCCGTTACCGCTGCCACTGGTTGGGGAGGCGCAGCCGGTGATTCGTCAGCCGTTGGCGCAGGCCGCAGGGTTGAGCTCGGCCGAGGAAGTGGAGGGGGCGGTGGATGAGATCCTCGTCAGTGTCGAGGCCGATCCGGTTCCGGTGGCGCCAGTTACGCCGAAGCCCCTAGCTGCAGCGCCTGTGGTTGCCGCGGCGCCTGCTGCGCCGGTGGTAAAGCCCGTAGCGCCGCCTGCGCCTGCGCCTGCGCCGGCTCCGGTAGAGCGTAAAGTCGCCGCCGCGGCGCCGGTTCAGGCGCCGGCAGTTGCCGGCTGGTATGCCGCGCAGGCGCCGTCTCGTTACACCTTGCAAGTGCTTGGGGCGCGCGCGGAGAGCAGTGCCCAGGCCTTCGTGCGCGAGCATGGCGGCGAGTACCACTACTTCAAGAAGCTGCATCAGGGACAGCCGCTGTACGTGGTGACCTATGGCAGCTTCGCCACCCGCGAGGCGGCGCAGGCGGCGCTCAGGGGGTTGCCGGCGAAGGTGCAGGCGGGCAAGCCCTGGCCGCGTACGTTCGCCAGTATCAAGCAGGAGATCGCTTCCGCGCGCTAGGGCGGGGCGTTGCCTGGCAGACCGCTCGGTCGTTAGCACGACCGGGCGGTCTATTCCTTCGATTTCGCGACATAAGTTTTCATCGGCCCGTCACGAGGATTTGTGACGAGCCGGGTGGATATGTACAATGACCTCCCTTTTGCCTGCGCAAAGCCGGGGCTCTGCCCTGCGCGTACGGTAAGTGGTTGAATTAGAAAGCAATTGCCTTGCAAAAGGCAGTCTGGTGAGAGTCCCTATGAAAGCAGGTTTGTACCGTCCTGATGAGTTCAAGGATAACTGCGGCTTCGGCCTGATCGCCCATATGCAGGGCGAGGCGAGCCATCACCTGCTGCAGACCGCGATCGAAGCGCTGACATGCATGACCCACCGCGGCGGAATCAACGCCGACGGCAAGACTGGCGATGGTTGCGGCCTGCTGATCCAGAAGCCGGATGCCTTCCTGCGCGCCATGGCCCGGGAGCATTTCGCCGCCGATCTGCCGCAGCAGTATGCCGTCGGCATGGTCTTCTTCAATCAGGACCCGGAGAAGGCCGAGCGAGCGCGGGAGAACATGAACCGCGAAATCCTCGCCGCCGGCCTGAGCCTGGTCGGCTGGCGCAAGGTGCCGGTGGATACCAGCGTGCTCGGCCGCCTGGCCCTGGAGCGCCTGCCGCAGATCGAGCAGGTGTTCATCGGTGGCGAGGGCCTGAGCGACCAGGAGTTCGCCATCAAGCTGTTCAGTGCGCGGCGCCGCTCCTCGGTGAGCAATGCGGCGGACAGCGACCACTACATCTGCAGCTTCTCGCACAAGACCATCATCTACAAAGGCCTGATGATGCCGGCCGACCTGCAGCAGTTCTACCCGGACCTGGGTGACGAGCGCCTGCAGACCGCCATCTGCGTGTTCCACCAGCGCTTCTCCACCAACACCCTGCCGAAGTGGCCGCTGGCGCAACCGTTCCGCTTCCTCGCCCACAACGGCGAGATCAACACCATCACCGGCAACCGCAACTGGGCCCAGGCCCGTCGCACCAAGTTCGCCAACGAGTTGATCGGCGACCTGGATGAGCTGGGCCCGCTGGTCAATCGCGTCGGTTCGGACTCCTCGAGCATGGACAACATGCTCGAGCTGATGGTCACCGGTGGCATCGACCTGTTCCGCGGCGTGCGCATGATCATTCCGCCGGCCTGGCAGAACGTCGAGACCATGGACGCCGACCTGCGCGCGTTCTACGAGTACAACTCGATGCACATGGAGCCGTGGGACGGCCCCGCCGGCGTGGTGCTGACCGACGGTCGCCATGCGGTCTGTCTGCTCGACCGCAACGGCCTGCGCCCGGCGCGCTGGGTCACCACGACCAACGGCTATATCACTCTGGCCTCGGAAATCGGCGTGTGGAACTACGCGCCGGAAGACGTGATCGCCAAGGGCCGCGTCGGCCCGGGGCAGATCCTCGCGGTGGATACCGAGACCGGCCAGGTGCTCGGCACCGACGACATCGACAACCGCCTGAAGTCGCGCCATCCCTACAAGCAGTGGCTGCGCAAGCATGCCCAGCGCATCCAGGCGACCCTGGAAGACCGTGACCACGGTTCGGCCTTCTACGACGTCGACCAGCTCAAGCAGTACATGAAGATGTACCAGGTCACCTTCGAGGAGCGTGACCAGGTGCTGCGCCCGCTCGGCGAGCAGGGCCAGGAAGCGGTCGGCTCCATGGGTGACGACACGCCGATGGCCGTACTGAGCCAGCGCGTGCGTTCGCCGTACGACTATTTCCGCCAGCAGTTCGCCCAGGTCACCAACCCGCCGATCGATCCGCTGCGCGAAGCCATCGTCATGTCCCTGGAAGTCTGCCTGGGCGCCGAGCGCAACATCTTCGCCGAGTCGCCGGAACACGCGGCGCGGGTGATCCTCAGCAGCCCGGTGATCTCGCCGGCCAAATGGCGTGCCTTGATGACCCTGGAGCGCCAGGGCTTCGAGCGCCAGCTGATCGACATGAACTACGACGAGACCCTCGGGCTCGAGGCGGCCGTGCGCAACATGGCCGACCAGGCCGAGGAAGCGGTGCGCGGCGGCAAGGTGCTGCTGGTGCTGACCGACCGGCATATCGCCCCGGGCAAGCTGCCGGCTCACGCGGCGCTGGTCACCGGTGCTGTACACCACCGCCTGGTCGAGAAGGGCCTGCGTTGCGACTGCAACATCCTGGTGGAAACCGCCACCGCCCGCGACCCGCACCACTATGCGGTGCTGCTCGGCTTCGGCGCCTCGGCGGTCTACCCGTTCCTGGCCTACGAAGTGCTCGGCGACCTGATCCGCACCGGCGAGGTGCTGGGCGACCTCTACGAGGTGTTCAAGCACTACCGCAAGGGCATCTCCAAGGGCCTGCTGAAGATCCTGTCGAAGATGGGCATCTCGACCATGGCCTCCTACCGTGGCGCCCAGCTGTTCGAAGCTGTCGGCCTGGCCGACGAGGTCACCGAGCTGTGCTTCCGTGGCGTCGCCAGCCGCATCAAGGGTGCGCGCTTCGTCGACCTCGAGGCCGAGCAGAAGCTGCTGGCGGGCGAAGCCTGGAACAACCGCAAGGCGATCCAGCAGGGCGGCTTGCTCAAGTTCGTCTACGGCGGCGAGTACCACGCCTACAACCCGGATGTGGTCAGCACCCTGCAGGCCGCCGTGCAGCAGGGCAACTACGAGAAGTACAAGGAATACAGCGCCCTGGTCGACACCCGGCCGGTGTCGATGATCCGCGACCTGCTCAAGCCCAAGCTGGCCGAGCAACCGTTGTCGCTCGATCAGGTCGAGCCGCTGGAGGCCATCCTCAAGCGCTTCGACTCCGCCGGTATTTCCCTCGGCGCCCTGTCGCCGGAGGCCCACGAGGCTATCGCCGAGGCGATGAACCGTCTCGGCGCGCGCTCCAACTCCGGTGAGGGTGGCGAAGACCCGGCCCGCTACGGCACCGCCCGCAGCTCGAAGATCAAGCAGGTGGCCACCGGCCGTTTCGGCGTGACCCCGGAGTACCTGGTCAACGCCGAGGTGCTGCAGATCAAGGTGGCCCAGGGCGCCAAGCCCGGCGAGGGCGGCCAGCTGCCGGGTGGCAAGGTCAACGGCCTGATCGCCCGCCTGCGTTACGCGGTGCCCGGTGTGACGCTGATTTCGCCGCCGCCGCACCACGACATCTATTCGATCGAAGACCTGGCGCAGCTGATCTATGACCTCAAGCAGGTCAACCCGGCTGCGCTGGTGTCGGTCAAGCTGGTGGCCGAGGCCGGCGTCGGCACCATCGCCGCCGGCGTGGCCAAGGCCTATGCCGACCTGATCACCATCTCCGGCTACGACGGCGGTACCGGCGCCTCGCCGCTGACCTCCATCCGCTATGCCGGTGCGCCCTGGGAGCTGGGCCTGGCCGAAACCCACCAGACCCTGCGCGGCAACGACCTGCGCGGCAAGGTGCGGGTGCAGACCGACGGCGGCCTGAAGACCGGCCTGGACGTGATCAAGGCGGCCATCCTCGGCGCCGAGAGCTTCGGCTTCGGCACCGCGCCGATGATTGCCCTGGGCTGCAAGTACCTGCGCATCTGCCACCTGAACAACTGCGCCACCGGCGTGGCCACGCAGAACGACAAGCTGCGCAAGGATCACTTCATCGGCACCGTCGAGATGGTGATGAACTTCTTCACCTATGTCGCCGAGGAAACCCGCGAGTGGCTGGCCAAGCTCGGCGTGAGCAGCCTGGAAGAGCTGATCGGCCGTACCGACCTGCTCGAGGTGCTGCCGGGCGAGACCGCCAAGCAGGGCAACCTGGACCTGAGCCCGCTGCTCGGCAGCGAGCACATCCCGGCCGACAAGCCACAGTTCTGCGGGGTCGAGCGCAACCCACCGTTCGACCAGGGCCTGCTGGCCGAGAAGATGGTCGAGCTGGCCAAGCCGGCGATCGATGCGGCCAGTGGTGGCGAGTTCGAGCTGGATATCTGCAACTGCGACCGCTCCATCGGTGCCCGCGTCTCCGGCGAGATCGCCCGCAAGCATGGCAACCAGGGCATGGCCAAGGCGCCGATCACCTTCCGCTTCAAGGGTACCGCGGGGCAGAGCTTCGGCGTGTGGAACGCCGGCGGCCTGAACCTGTACCTGCAGGGTGACGCCAACGACTACGTGGGCAAGGGTATGACCGGCGGCAAGCTGGTGATCACTCCGCCTGCCGGTAGCCCGTTCAAGACCCAGGACAGCGCCATCATCGGCAATACCTGCCTGTACGGCGCCACCGGCGGCAAGCTGTTCGCCGCCGGCACCGCGGGCGAGCGCTTCGCCGTGCGCAACTCCGGCGCCCACACCGTGGTGGAAGGCACCGGTGACCACTGCTGCGAATACATGACCGGCGGTTTCGTCTGCGTGCTGGGCAAGACCGGCTACAACTTCGGCTCCGGCATGACCGGTGGCTTCGCCTACGTGCTCGACCTGGACAACAGCTTCTACGACCGGGTCAACCACGAGCTGGTGGAGATCCAGCGGATCAACAACGAGGCGATGGAGGCTTACCGTAGCCACCTGCAGCGCGTGCTGGCCGAATACGTCGAGGAGACTGCCAGCGAGTGGGGTCGTACCCTGCTGGAGAACCTGGATGACTATCTGCGCAAGTTCTGGTTGGTCAAGCCGAAGGCGGCAAGCCT
Source organism: Pseudomonas sp. LPB0260 (assembly GCF_013388395.1). Classification (NCBI taxonomy): domain Bacteria; kingdom Pseudomonadati; phylum Pseudomonadota; class Gammaproteobacteria; order Pseudomonadales; family Pseudomonadaceae; genus Pseudomonas; species Pseudomonas sp. LPB0260. Next base: position 5,022,583 of record NZ_CP058247.1, read on the forward strand.
TAAGTCGCTGCTCACCAGCACCCGTGCCAACCCGCAATGATTTGCGCCTGCAGTAGTTTGATGAGGTTTTGAAATGACTGAACGTCTGAATAACGACTTCCAGTTCATCGAGGTCGGGCGCAAAGACCCGAAGAAGAAGCTGTTGCGTCAGCGCAAGAAGGAGTTCGTCGAGATCTACGACAACTTCAAGCCGGCCCAGGCCGCCGACCAGGCCCATCGTTGCCTGGGCTGCGGCAACCCGTACTGCGAATGGAAGTGCCCGGTGCACAACTTCATTCCCAACTGGCTGAAGCTGGTGTCCGAGGGCAACATCCTGGCGGCGGCGGAACTGTCGCACCAGACCAACACCCTGCCGGAAGTCTGCGGCCGGGTGTGTCCGCAGGATCGCCTGTGCGAGGGTGCCTGCACCCTCAACGACGGCTTCGGCGCGGTGACCATCGGTTCGGTGGAGAAGTACATCACCGACACCGCCTTCGCCATGGGCTGGCGCCCGGATATGTCCAAGGTCAAGCCGACCGGCAAGCGCGTCGCGGTGATCGGCGCCGGTCCGGCCGGCCTCGGCTGCGCCGACGTGCTGGTGCGTAACGGCGTGACCCCGGTGGTGTTCGACAAGAACCCGGAAATCGGCGGCCTGCTGACCTTCGGCATCCCCGAGTTCAAGCTCGAGAAGACCGTGATGAGCAATCGTCGCGAGGTCTTCAGCGGCATGGGCATCGAGTTCCGCCTCAACACCGAGGTGGGCACCGACGTGACCATGGAGCAGTTGCTCGAAGAGTACGATGCCGTGTTCATGGGCATGGGCACCTACACCTACATGAAGGGTGGCTTCCCGGGCGAGGACCTGCCGGGCGTCTACGACGCGCTGGACTTCCTGATCGCCAATGTCAATCGCAACCTCGGTTTCGAGAAGGCCCCGGAAGACTTCATCGACATGAAGGGCAAGCGCATCGTCGTGCTCGGTGGTGGCGACACCGCCATGGACTGCAACCGCACCTCGATCCGCCAGGGCGCCAAGAGCGTGATCTGCGCCTACCGTCGCGACGAAGAGAACATGCCGGGCTCGCGCAAGGAAGTGAAGAACGCCAAGGAAGAGGGCGTTAAGTTCCTGTTCAATCGCCAGCCCATCGCCATCGTCGGCGAGGAGAAGGTGGAGGGCGTCAAGGTGGTCGAGACCCGTCTCGGCGAACCGGATGCCCGCGGCCGGCGCAGCCCCGAGCCGATTCCTGGCTCCGAGGAAGTCATCCCGGCCGAAGCCGTGCTGATCGCCTTCGGTTTCCGCCCCAGCCCGGCGCCCTGGTTCGAGCAGTTCGAGATCCAGACCGACAGCCAGGGCCGCGTGGTGGCGCCGGAGAAGAGCCAGTTCAAGCACCAGACCAGCAACCCGAAGATCTTCGCCGGTGGCGACATGGTCCGGGGTTCCGACCTGGTGGTGACGGCGATCTTCGAGGGGCGTAACGCCGCCGAAGGCATCCTCGACTACCTCGGCGTCTGATGGGTAGGGTGCGCTGTGCGCACCACCTTGACCTAGCCGCTGCGCTCGGCGAGTGCGCGGGCGAGGCAAATCGTCGCAATGGATAAAAGGCACGGCACTCGCCGTGCCTTTTGTTTTCCGGTCTGAGAAAATGCCCGCACTTTTCTACCGGACGCTGCCATGACTGCCCTGAAGAACGACCGCTTCCTTCGCGCCCTGCTCAAGCAACCCGTCGACGTCACCCCGGTGTGGATGATGCGTCAGGCCGGTCGCTACCTGCCCGAGTACCGCGCCAGCCGGGCCAAGGCCGGCGACTTCATGAGCCTGATGATGAACCCGGCGTTCGCCTGCGAGGTCACCCTGCAGCCGCTGGACCGTTACCCGCAACTGGACGCGGCGATTCTGTTCTCCGACATCCTCACCATCCCCCATGCCATGGGCCAGGGCCTGTACTTCGAGACCGGCGAGGGGCCGCGCTTCAAGAAGGTCATATCCACTGCCGCCGACATCGAGGCCCTGCCGATTCCCGACCCGGAGCAGGACCTCGGCTACGTGATGGACGCGGTGCGCACCATCCGCCGCGAGCTGAACGGCCGGGTACCACTGATCGGCTTCTCCGGCAGCCCCTGGACCCTGGCTACCTACATGGTCGAGGGCGGCTCCAGCAAGGACTTCCGCAAGTCCAAGGCGATGCTCTACGACAACCCGGAGGCCATGCACGCCCTGCTCGACAAGCTGGCGCAGTCGGTCACCAGCTACCTCAATGGCCAGATCAAGGCCGGCGCCCAGGCGGTGCAGATCTTCGACACCTGGGGCGGCAACCTGTCGTCGGCGGCCTACCAGGAGTTCTCCCTGGCCTATATGCAGAAGATCGTCGATGGGCTGATCCGCGAGCAGGACGGGCGCAAGGTGCCGGTGATCCTGTTTACCAAGAACGGCGGCCTGTGGCTGGAGTCCATCGCCGCCACCGGCGCCGATGCCCTGGGTCTGGACTGGAGCTGCGACATCGGTGAGGCGCGTCGCCGGGTCGGCGCTCAGGTGGCGTTGCAGGGCAACATGGACCCCACGGTGCTGTACGCCAAGCCGGCGGCCATCCGCGCCGAGGTGGCGCGCATCCTGGCCAGCTACGGTAAGGGCTCCGGCCATGTCTTCAACCTCGGCCACGGCATCACCCCGGAAGTCGACCCGGCCCACGCCGGCGCCTTCCTCGAGGCGGTGCACGAGTTGTCGGCGCAGTACCACGTATAGGCACTGGCCTAGTAGCGAGGCCTTGGGAAGATGCGGCCTCTCTATGGCGCTGCATGTTCAGGGCTGGCTGGGGCCGGGGCTACTCGGGCCCGCGCCTGCCGCTGCTCAAGGGCCAGTTCACTGCATAGGCAGGGTCAGCGGCGAGTACCTGCTGGCCCGTTGTTCGAGCTTGTCAGCTAGCTAGCTAGCGTCGCTCAGCGCACCGTCAACGCAAGCGCCCCTTCTGACGAGGGGGGCTTGCTTTCGGCCCTGCCAGCCGGCCTTAGTTGTACCGGTACTTTTGGTCGACCTTGCGCTTTTCCAGCGTGTACTGGGTGATGTCGATCTGCCCGGTCTGGAGCTTGCTGTCCAGTTCGCCCATCTCGCGCTCTTGCTGGCGATACAGGTGTGCTTTGGTGGCCTCGTAGTTGATTGACTGAGCTGCATCGTAGCCGCTGACCGGGTCCCATAGGATGGAAAGGGGCCAGAACAGCAGGTTCACTACGCCGAAGCCGTACTCGCGCCCATAGAAGGAGCCGCCACCTGGAAGAAGGCCGAGGGCGGCACCCAGGCCGGGTTCCTTCTCCTTCACCGCTTGGCCGCGAGCCTCGAAGTGTTTGAGTTCTGCTTTCTGGTGTGAATTAAGGCCGGTTGCACAACCCGAGCAAAGCACGATGAAGCCGGTGGCGAGCGCCAAGCGTTTGATGTTCATGAAAACTCCTTGCGTTTATCTTCTATCCAGCCGCCGCGATAGGCGGCGGCGAAGATTAGCATGGCTTGATGGCATTTGGCCTTGATCTCACAGACAGGCCACCGTCTGTGATGTCTAAGCGCTCTGGATGGCTGGACAAGAGTCGTGGTCGAAGCATGGCTGTAGGCTTTCGCTTCATGCTCAGTCAGTGGATGACCAAATGGCTCGCCCTTGTCACGCTCTTTGCATAGAATCCAGCCCCACTTAGGGCTCAGGGAGGTGTGCGATGCGGCGTGTGGTGTTCAATCAGAAGGGCGGGGTGGGCAAGTCCAGCATCGCCTGCAATCTGGCGGCGGTGAGCGCGGCGCAAGGCTATCGGACCTTGCTGGTGGACCTGGATGCCCAGGCCAACTCCACCCACTACCTGACCGGCCTGACCGGCGCCGAGATCCCCATGGGGATCGCCGAGTTCTTCAAGCAGACCCTGGCCAGCGGGCCGTTCGCCAAGAAGGGCCGGGTCGATATCTACGAGACGCCGTTCGACAACCTGCACGTGGTCACCGCGACCGCCGAGCTGGCCGATCTGCAGCCCAAGCTCGAGGCCAAACACAAGATCAACAAGCTGCGCAAACTGCTCGACGAGCTGGGCGAGGATTACGACCGGATCTACCTGGATACCCCGCCGGCCCTGAACTTCTACACGGTTTCCGCGCTGATCGCCGCCGATCGTTGCCTGATTCCCTTCGACTGCGACAGTTTCTCGCGCAACGCCCTGTATGGCCTGCTGCAGGAGATCGAGGAGCTGCGCGAGGACCATAACGAGGGATTGGAGGTCGAGGGCATCGTGGTCAACCAGTTTCAGCCGCGGGCCAGCCTGCCGCAGCAGCTGCTCGACGAGCTGATCAGCGAGGGCTTGCCGGTGCTGCCGGTGAACCTGATGAGTTCGGTGAAGATGCGCGAGTCACACCAGGCCTGCACGCCGCTGATCCATCTGGATGCGCGGCACAAGCTGACCCAGCAGTTTGTCGAGCTGCACGACCTGCTCAACGCCGCCGGCCAGTAGTCGTCAGGCAAGCAAAAAGGCGCCGTGAGGCGCCTTTTTGCTATGCGGGTTAACAGGCTGGCGCCCTAGCGGACGACGAAGATGTCGCAGGGGGCGCGGTGCAGGAAGTGTTGCGCCAGGCTGCCGAGCAGCGCCTGGGACAGGGCGCTGCGGCCATGGCTGCCGAGCACCAGCAGTTCGCTGCGGCGCGCCTTCAGCTGCTCCTGCAGGCTGCGCAGGATGCCGCCGTGGAGCACTTCGTGGCTGAGGCGCGGGCCCGGGCTGGGCAGGTTCAGCGCTTCGTCCTGCATCAGCTGGTCGATCAGCGCCTGCTGAATCTGCAACTGCGTCTCGACCTGCTGGGTGGTGCCCTTGTCCGGCTCGAACACGTGCACGGCATGCAGTTCGGCGCTGCTTGGCAGCAGGCGATAGGCCTGGCCCAGGGCGCTGCAGGCGCAGAGGGAAAAGTCGATGGCGGCGATGGCGCGCTGGTAGGGCTGGAAGTCGTTGCGCGCCACCAGCAGCAGCGGTACCGGGCAGCTGCGGGCGATGCGGTCCAGGCTGGTGCCGGAGAAGAAGTCGTGGCGCTGGTGGTGGGCGCCGAGCACCAGCAGGTCGCAGCCGAGCGCCTGCAGCTGCTGCAGCACCACCTCGGCGGGCTTGCCGCTGCACAGGAGCAGTTCGCTGCCGGGCGGTGCGTAGCGGGTCAGGCTGCGATCCAGTGCCTCTCGGGCCTGTTCCTGTTGCGGGCTGCTGTGGCTGGGGTCGAGGACGTGCAGCAGGGTCAGGCGGGCATCGTGCTGCCGGGCCAGTTGGCTGGCCCGGCACAGGGCCAGGTCGGCGGTGTCGCGCAGGTCGTGGGCGACGAGGATGTGGCTGAACATGGCAGAGCAATCTCCGGCCGAAGGGGGCTGCAATTTATTATCCATTCAGGCTTAGCCGGTGAATTGATCTATCGCAAGGTCAGGCGTCAGCGCGGCCGCAATTGACCGCGAGCTTGGCCGCAACGGTTCGCGGTCGCCCCTAGGCTGGCGCGGAGGGTGCGCGGTCCGTGCTGGCCTGTTGCTCAGATACCCTGGCCCTTGAGCCAGGCGAGCAGCTGGGCGAGGGGCAGGGCGCCGCTCTGCCGGGCCACTTCCTCACCGCCCTTGAACAGGATCAGGCTGGGAATCGAGCGGATGCCGAGCTGGCCGGCCAGTTGCCGGTTGGCTTCGCTGTCCAGCTTGCCCAGGCGCGCCTTGCCCTGAAGCTGCCTGGCGGCCTGGGCGAAGGTCGGGGCGAAGGCCTGGCAGGGGCCGCACCAGTCGGCCCAGACATCGACCAGCAGCGGCAGGTCACCCTTGAGCTGGCTGGCGAAGTTGGCCTGGGTCAGCTCCAGCGGCGTGCCCGGCAGCACGGCGCTCTTGCAGCGCCCGCAGACGGGGTGGTCGCCCAGGCGCTGGGCGGGAATGCGGTTGAGGCCATTGCAGGCGGGGCAGGGGATCAGCAGGCTGTCGGTCATGTGCGGCTCCGGATCGGGATAGACCTAATCTGGAGCCGCCGCGGCGAATATCAAGTCAACCGGCGGCCGCCAGGGCCTGATCGAGGTCGGCGAGGATGTCGTCGATATGCTCGATGCCGATCGACAGGCGCACCATGTCCCGCGGCACACCGGCCTTGGCCAGCTCCTCGTCGTTGAGCTGGCGGTGGGTGGTGGAGGCGGGATGGCAGGCCAGCGACTTGGCGTCGCCGATGTTCACCAGGCGCACCACCAGTTGCAGCGCGTCGATAAAGCGCGCCCCTGCCTCCTGGCCGCCCTTGATGCCGAAGGACAGAATCGAGGCCGGCTTGCCCTGCATGTAGCGCTGGGCCAATGCGTGCTCGGGATGGTCGGCCAGGCCGGCATACTGCACCCAGGCCACCTGTGGATGGGCCTTGAGGTGCTCGGCCACCTTCAGGGCGTTCTCGCAGTGCCGCTCCATGCGCAGGGCCAGGGTCTCCAGGCCCTGCAGGATGAGGAAGGCGTTGAACGGCGACAGCGCCGCGCCGGTGTTGCGCAGTGGCACCACCCGGCAGCGGCCGATGAACGCGGCCGGGCCGAAGGCTTCGGTGTAGGTGACGCCGTGGTAGGACGGGTCCGGGGTGTTGAGCAGCGGGAAGCGGTCCTTGTTGTCGGCCCAGGGAAACTTGCCGGAATCGACGACGATGCCGCCGATGCTGGTGCCGTGGCCGCCGATGTACTTGGTCAGCGAATGCACGACGATATCCGCGCCATGGTCGAAGGGGCGGCAGAGGATCGGCGTGGCCACGGTATTGTCGACGATCAGCGGCACGCCGTGACGGTGGGCGGCATCGGCCAGGGCCTGCAGGTCGACGACATTGCCCGCCGGGTTGCCGATGGATTCGCAGAACACCGCCTTGGTCCTGTCGTCGATCAGTGCCTCCAGGGCGGCGATGTCGTCGTGGGCGGCGAAGCGGGTCTGGATGCCAAAGCGCGGCAGGGTGTGGGCCAGCAGGTTGTAGGTGCCGCCGTACAGCTTGGCCACCGAGACGATGTTGTCGCCGGCCTCGGCGACGGTCTGGATGGCGTAGGTGATGGCCGCCATGCCCGAGGCCACGGCCAGGGCGCCGACGCCGCCCTCCAGGGCCGCGATGCGCTGCTCCAGCACGTCGTTGGTCGGGTTCATGATGCGGGTGTAGATGTTGCCGGCGACCTTCAGGTCGAACAGGTCGGCGCCGTGCTGGGTGTCGTCGAAGGCGTAGGAGCTGGTCTGGTAGATCGGTACCGCCACCGCCTTGGTGGTCGGGTCGGGGCTGTAGCCGGCGTGAATAGCCAGGGTTTCCAGTTTCATCGGGCGCTCCTTCAGGTAGATGGCAAGGAGCGCAGCATGGAGACAGTGTCCGGGCCCGGTCAACCTCTGTGGACGGGCCCGGGTATCGCCCGTCAGACCGGCGTCAGCGGCCAGAACAGCGGAATCACCACGGACGCCACGGCCCACAGCAGCAGGTTGAGGGGAATGCCGACCTTCATGAAGTCGGTGAAACGATAGCCGCCGGCGTTGTAGACGAAGGTGTTGGTCTGGTAGCCGATGGGCGTGGCGAAGCTGGCGCTGGCGGCGAACATCACCGCCACCACGAAGGCCCGCGGGTCGACGCCCAGGTGCTGGGCCAGGCCGATGGCGATCGGAGTGACCAGCACGGCCACCGCGTTGTTCGACAGCATCTCGGTGAGGATCGAGGTGAACAGGTAGATGAACGACAGCATCAGCAGCGGCCCGGCCCAGGGCAGCCAGCCCATGACGTTCTCCACCAGCAGCTTGACCAGGCCGACCTTGTCCATGGCGATGCTGATGGCCAGCATGCCGAAGATCAGGCTGAGGATCTTCCAGTCCACCGCCTTGTAGGCGTCCTCGACATCCAGGCAGCGGGTGGCCAGCACGGTCACCGCGCCGATGATCGCCAGGCCCTCGATGGGCATCAGGCCGAAGGCGGCCAGGACCATCACCGCCAGGGTGGCGATGATCGCGATCGGCGCCTTGTCGCGGCGGAAGGCGCGCTCCTGCACGGCGTTGAGGCTGATCAGCTCGCCGTTGTCGGCGAAGCGCTTGATCTGCGCCGGGGTGCCCTCGACCAGCATGACGTCGCCGAACTGCAGCTCGAAGTCATCGAGGTTGCCCTGGATGTTCTCGTCCTGGCGGTGCACGGCGAGCACGGCGATGCCGTAGCGCGCGGTCAGGTCGAGATCGCGCATCGGCCGGTGGCTGTAGCGCGAGTTACGCCCGACTATGGCCTCGGCGAGGATCACGTCGTGGCTGCTGATGGTTTCGAAGGCATCGCCGCGGTTGAACGACAGGTGGCCGCTCTCGCGCAGCTCGACCACGTTCTTCACCTGGCCGTGCAGCAGCAGGCGGTCTCCGCCGGCCAGCAGGGTGCCGTGGTCCGGCTCGGTGAGCTCCTGTTCCTCGCGAAACAGCTTGAGCACCTGCAGGCCACTGCCGCCGTTGAGGTTGGCTTCGGCCAGGGTCTTGCCCACCACCGGCGAGTCGTGCGGCACCAGCAGCTCGGTCATGAAGGTGCGCTCCAGGTCCGGGCGCAGCTGCTTGGACAGGGTCTCGCGCTCCGGCAGCAGGTGGCGGCCGATGGTCAGCAGGTAGAGCATGCCGACGGCGGCGAGGATCAGCCCGGCGCCGGTGATCTCGAAGATGCCGAAGGGCGCCAGGCCGGCCTTGCGCGCCACACCGTCGACCAAGATGTTGGTCGAGGTGCCGATCATCGTCAGGGTGCCGCCGAGGATGGTGGCGTAGGACAGCGGAATCAGCAGCTTGGACGGCAGGGTGCCGGCGCGGCGGGCCAGGGAGATGGCCACCGGGGTGAGGATAGCCACCACCGGGGTGTTGTTCAGGCAGGCGGAGATCACCAGGGCGGTGAGGGTCAGGCCGGTGAGCACGCGGACCGGATTGGTGCCGACCAGGTTGCCCAGCCAGTTGCCGAGGGCGTCGATGCAGCCGGTGCGCTCCAGCGCCGCGGACAGCACGAACATGCAGGCGATGGTCACCGGCGCCGAGTTGGACAGCACGCTGAGCACTTCCTTGGGCTCCAGCAGCTGGGTCACCAGCAGCGCGGCCACGGCAATCGCCGCGACCACGTCCGGGCTCCACTTCTCGCGGATGAAGGCAACCAGCACCCAGACCAGCAGAGCGCCGACGAACAGCAACGGCAGAGAGTCCCAGAACATCTTCGTCCTTAGCGTGCGAATCTCGTATGAGGGGGCAGGCTCACCGATGGGCGGCCGCGCAAGGTCGCCAAGATAGTGGCCTTTGCTTAGATAGTCTAAGAATGTTTGAGAAGGTTTATATGCCTTTTCTGCTGGCCCGATAAGGCTGTACCGCTCACCTGCCAAGTCGCTGTGCCTGTGCCTGTGGCTGGCGGCCGACTAGGCTCGGGGTTTCTGCACAGGGGAGGTGATATGGGGCTTCTAGGCATTCTGGGTGGCATGAGTTGGGAGTCGACGACCAGCTACTACCGCTTGCTCAACCAGGGCGTGCGCGAGCGCCTAGGCGGGCTGCATTCGGCGCCGCTGCTGCTGCACTCGGTGGACTTCGCGGCAATCGCCGCGCTGCAGCAACAGGGCGACTGGGCCGAGGCCGGGCGCCAGCTGGGCGTCGCCGCCCAGGGCCTGGAGCGTGCCGGGGCCGGCGCGCTGCTGCTGGCGACCAACACCATGCACAAGGTGGCGCCGGCCATCCAAGAGGTGCTCGACATCCCGTTGCTGCATATCGGCGATGCCGTCGGCCAGGCCCTGCAGGCGCAGGCGGTGCGCCGCGTGGCCTTGCTCGGCACGCGCTTCACCATGCAGGAGGACTTCTACCGCCAGCGCCTGGCCGAGCGTTTCGCCATCGAGGTGCTGGTGCCCGGCAGCGAGGCTATGGCCGAGATCGATCGGGTGATCTTCGCCGAACTCTGTCGCGGCGAGTTCCGGGCCCCGGCGCGGGCCTTCTACCTGGAATGCCTGGAGCAGCTGCGTGAGCAGGGCGCCGAGGCGGCGATACTCGGTTGCACCGAGATCGGCCTGCTGCTCGAGGGCGTGGCCGCGCCGCTGCCGTTGCTCGACAGTTGCGAGCGGCATGTGGCCATGGGCCTGGAGTGGCTGTTCGCGCAAGCTGACTGAGCCTGGTGCCTGGGCCCAATGCCGCGATAGCGGGATGGCCGGGTCAGAAGTTGGCCGCGTATTCGGCTTCTTCTGCGGGAAGGTACTTCAGGAATATCTTCTCGAGCGTGCCGTCGGCCTTCATGCCATCGATGATGGCCTGCATGTCATCACGGTCCTGCGCCGAAAAATGCACCTTGCTGAGTATCAGGTTGTGCAGGATCGGCGCCGGGTCTGGATCCCAGTCGTTGATCGTGAGGCGGGATGCCAGTCCGTGTTCCTCGAGCTCTTTGTCATAGAAGACCGGCAGGGCGATGATCATGTCGACCCTGTTGCCGGCCTTGAGCATCAGGAACAGGTTGCGAATACTCGGCACTTCGCGCACGCCGCCATGGGCGCGCACGCGCTCGATGATGCCGTCGAAGAACTCGCCGTGCCTGAAGCCCCTGACCACCGCGATTGTCGCGCGGGTGTCGTTCGCCAGGCTGTCGGCGCTTCGATACGCGGGGTTGCTGACCAGCGCCTTGTTGCGCTGCGCCAGGTAGGGAATGAAATAGGCGAACTGATCGCGCTCGGCATTCCTGATCCCGGAGACGCTCATGGGCAGTACGCCGTTCTGCAGGTCTTTCCATATTCTGACGCGCGGCTGCTCGACCAGCTTGAAGCGGTAGCCACCTCGGCGCTGCAGTTCAGTGATCACATCCATATCGATGCCGGCGCCGTTCGAATAGAGGTGCCCGGCCTCATAGAAAGCCACGGTGATGATCTTGTTCCTGAGCCCCGCCTCGTCGGCGTCGGCGGGGGACGCGAGCATGAGCGCCGCGCACGCGAACGCCTTGAGGCAGGCGCTGAAGCAGATTTCGGCTCTCATGCTCGACTGCCTTCCATTGGGTGGGAGGGGGCCTTCGCTGGCCGGTCGATGCAGCGTAGCCGAGATGTGCGTCGAACACGATCCGCCTGGAGTGGTCCAGGGACGTGCGTTCCGCGCCGGGAGTCGACTCACTCGAGGCGGGGTTTATGAGGAGCAGCTGATCGCCAGGTGCTTGCCCCATTCCGGCGGGCGCTCGGCGTAGCGTTCCATGCCGGGCTGTTCGTCGAAGGGCCGGCCGAGTACCGCGTGCAGTTCGCGCACCGGCCCGTAGTCGCCCTGCTCGGCGGCCTCGATGGCCTGCTGGGCCAGGTAGTTGCGCAGGATGTACTTGGGGTTGACCGCGTGCATGCGCGCGCGGCGCTGCTGCTGGTCGTCGCCGTCCCGGGTCGCACGCGCCTGGTAGTCGGCGGCCCAGGCGTCGAAGCCGGCCAGGTCGACGAAGTGCTCGCGCAGGCGCGCCAGGGCCTGTGCTGGCGCGCTGTCGCCCAGCTCGCGGAAGAAGTTGGTGTAGTCCACCGCGCTGCCCTGCATCAGTTGCAGCAGGCGCTGCACCAGGGCCTCGTCGCCTTCCTCGGCGCTGCGCAGGCCGAGGCGGCGGCGCATCAGGTCGAGGTAGTGGGCCTGGTACAGCGGCATGAACAACGCCAGGGCCTCGCGCAGGGCGTCGATTTCGACGAACGACGTCAGGGCCTGGCCGAGGGCGGCGAGGTTCCACTGGGCGATCGGCACCTGGTTGCTGAAGCTGTAGCGGCCGCTGTCGTCGGAGTGGTTGCAGATGTGCTTGGCGTCGAAGTCGTCGAGGAAGGCGTAGGGGCCGTAGTCGAAGGTGATGCCGAGGATCGACATGTTGTCGCTGTTCATCACCCCGTGGCAGAAACCGTAGGCCTGCCAGTGGGCGATCAGCGCGGCATTGCGCTCGACCACCTCGCGGAACATGGCCAGGTAGGGCTCGTCCTCGCTCAGGCAGCCGGGGAAATGGCAGTTCAGCACGTGTTCGCCGAGTTGCTTGAGCTGCTCCGGCTGGCGGCTGTAGTAGAAGTACTCGAAGTGGCCGAAGCGCACATGACTGCGCGCCAGGCGCAGGAGCATCGCGGCGCTTTCCTTCTTCTCGCGCCACACCGGGGTGCTCGAGGCGGTGACGCACAGGGCCCGCGAGGTGGGAATGCCGAGGGCGTGCAGGTGCTCGCTGGCGAGAAACTCGCGAATCGAGCTGCGCAGCACCGCGCGGCCGTCGCCCATGCGCGAGTAGGGCGTCTGGCCGGCGCCCTTGAGGTGCAGGTCCCAGTGCTCGCCGGCGTCGTTGAGCACCTCGCCGAGCAGCAGGCCGCGGCCATCGCCCAGACGTGGGTTGTACGCGCCGAACTGGTGCCCGGAATAGACCATGGCCCGTGGCTCGGCGTCGTTCCACAGTTTGTGCCCGGCGAACAGCTGGGCGAACTCCTCGCGCTCGGCCTCCGCCGGGTCGAGGTCGAGCAGGGCCATGGCCGCCGTGCTGGCCACCACCAGGCGCGGCTCGGCGATGGGCTCGGGCAGCACTTCGGTGGAAAACGCGTCGCCGAGGCGGGCGAAGCGATTATCGAAGGTCAGATCGGTGAGCGACTTCAAAACAACTCTCCAGCGCGGTGGGGTCAGGGGCTTAATTCCTGACCATACACCGCCGATTATTGCGGGTCGACTGCCGGCGCCGCCGGCTGTGGCTGGCCCAGGGGCTGCTGCACCAGGTTGGCCCGGCCGCTGCCGAGGTCGAGTTCCTGGCCCTCCAGGTTCTTCAGTGTCACCTCGACCTGGTTGAAGGCCATCTCCACCTTGTGTTCGCGGAAGCTCAGGGCGATGCGCGTGAGGATCTCGTCGGTGGAGGTGTTGCGGTCGCCCAGCTCGCGCACGTGGAAGCGCAGCTCATAGTCGAAGGTGCTGGCGCTGATGGTCAGGAAGAACAGCTGCGGCTCGGGGTCGCGCAGCACCCGCGGGTTCTCCAGCACGGCCTGCATCATCAGCTTGCGCGCCAGCGGCAGGTCGGTCTCGTAGGCCACGCCGATCTTGATGATCACCCGGGTCACGGTGTCGTTCAGCGACCAGTTGATCAGCTGGTCGGTGACGAAGGTCTTGTTCGGCACGATGATTTCTTTGCGGTCGAAATCGGTGATGGTGGTGGCGCGGATGCGGATGCGGCTGACCGTGCCGGACAGGTTGCCGATGGTCACCACGTCGCCGATGCGCACCGGGCGTTCGAACAGGATGATCAGGCCGGAGATGAAGTTGGCGAAGATCTCCTGCAGGCCGAAGCCCAGGCCCACCGACAGTGCCGCCACCAGCCACTGCAGCTTGTCCCAGCTGACCCCCAGGGTCGACAGGGTGACCACGAAGCCGATCCCCACTATCACGTAGGACAGCAGGGTGGTGGTGGCGTAGGCGCTGCCCTGGGCCAGGCGCATGCGCGACAGCACCAGCACCTCGAGCAGGCCCGGCAGGTTGCGCGCCAGGGCCACGGTGATGGCCACGATGACCAGGGCGCCGAGCAGGTCGCCGAGGCTGATGGGCACCATGCTGGCGTTGTCGCCGCTGCCGCTGGTGTATTCGTACAGGGTGATGTTGTCCAGGTAGGCGAATACCGACAGTAGGTCGGCCCAGACCCAGTAGAGGCCGGCGATGAACAGGCCGAGCAGGCTCAGGCGGATCAGCCGCAACGACTGCTGGTTGACCTGCTCGATGTCCAGGGTCGGTTCCTCGACCACCACTGCCTCGCTGCCATCGGCACCTTCCTTTGGCGGCGCCATGCGCTTGGCCATGGCGCGCTGATAGGCCAGGCGCCGCGCGGCCACCGCCAGGCCGCGGACGAAGGCGGCCTCGACTATGGTCCAGATGATCAGCAGGTACAGGGTGCTGATCAGCCGATCGCTGAGCTTCAGCGCGGTGTAGTAGTAGCCGAAGCCGACCGCGACGATCAGCGCCAGGGGCAGCAGGCTGAACAGCAGGCCGACCAGGGTGCGGAAGTTCGAGGGGTGTTCGCGGGCCGGGCCGCTGAGCAGCAGCTTGTTCAGCAGCCAGGCCATCAGGCCGAAGCAGGCCAGCACCACGGTGATGCCGATGACGTCTTCGGCCAGGCTCGCCGGCTGGTGCTCGGCCACGGCGACCACCGCCACCAGGGCCATCACCACCAGGCCCAGGTAACGCAGCTGCCGGTGCAGGAAGCTCACGTGGCGGCGTGGCCAGTGGAAGTGCAGTTCGGCCACGCCGCCCGGGGTGACGATGCGGTAGACCGTGTAGAACACCAGCCAAGCCAGGGCCATGCCGAACAGCGCCGAGCCCAGGTTGGCATTCTGGCCGCGGGCGTCGAGCTGCAGGGCCAGGCCGCAGAGGGCCAGGAACAGGGTGCCGGGCAGGGCCAGGAGGACGTTGAGGAGGATCGCCATCGGCGTGTGCAGCTGGCTGTCGTGCTTGAAGTGGCCGATGTCCTGGTGCAGCTCGCCGAGCTTGCGGTAGAGGAAGCCGCGCTTCCACAGCAGCAGGCCGATCAGCAGCAGCAGCGGCAGGAACAGCACCGGGCGCTCGATCAGGCCGGCGCCGAGGGCGCGCAGGTTGGCGCCCCAGGGCAGCTCGGCGATCTGCCGCTTGAGCAGGCCCGGGGCGCTGCTGAACCACTCGAGGTTGAGCGGCTTGTTGCTGGGGATCCAGAACATCTGTTCGTCGAGGGTGGCGCGCAGGGCCTGGGCGGTGCTCTGCAGCTGCTTCTGGTTGAGCTGCAGGGTGATCGACTCGTTGAGCAGCGCGTTGAGTTCGCGGTTGAGGCGGTCGAGCAGTTCTCGGCGGGTGTTGATCAGCTCGAGCAGGGCGTTGCGCAGCTCGGGGGTGACTTCATCTGGCGGCTGCTTGGCGAGCTGTTGCTCGACATAGGCGGTCGGATTGCTGAGGCGCTCGCGCTGCTGGTTCAGCTCGAACTGGTAGAGGCGCAGGTCGGCGATCTCGTTGGCCAGGCCGTTGTCCAGCTCGAGGGCGGGCAGTGCCTGTTTCTGCTGGTAGAGGATCTTCGCCAGCAGCAGGCTGCCTTGCAACACGCTGATCTGCTCTTCAAGAGCCTGGTCGCTCTGGTTGAGGCTGTCGAGCTTCTGCTTGGTCTGCAGGTTCAGCTGGGTCAGCTCGTTGAGCCGGTCGGTGGCGTTAAGCAGGTAGTCGGAGAGCTTCAGGTTGCGCGCGCTCTGGCTCGCCAGCAGCTTGTCGGAGCCGGCCTTCTCGGCCTCGCGGGACTGCTCGGCGACGGTCTTCTCCGATTGCGCGCGGCGCTTCTCGTTGACCAGGGTCTGCAGGTCGAGCAGCTCCTGCTCGGCGCGCTTGATGCGCTCTTCGAGCAGGTCGCGCTGGGCGTTGCCGAGGTCCTGCAGCAGGCTGTTGCCGGCCAGTTCCTGGCGGCGCAGCTGGGTCTTGGCGTTGAGCTGGCCCAACTCGACGCTGAGCAGGTCACGGCGCTCGGTGGTCAGCGGCTTGCCGCTTTCCTTGCCGCTTTTCAGTGCGTTGTTGATGTCCTGGGCGCGGGTCTGGTTGCTGCTGATTTCGGCCTGGGCGCGCTCGGGCCGGGTCTGGGCGGTGATGATCAGGCTGTTGGCCTCGCCCAACTGCTTCTGCCACTCGCCGAGTTGGCTGCTGCGCTCGGCCAGCAGCTGCTCGAGCTGCGGCACCGAGGCGCCGGCATGGCGCTGCGCCGCTGGCTGTGGCTGGCTGGCCTTGAGCTGGGCCAGCTCGCGTTGCGCCTCGGCGATCAGGCGCGGAGCCTGCTCGAGCTGCTTTTTGAGCTCATTCAGGCGCTTCTCGCTGTCGACCTGTTCGGTCAGCAGGCTCAGGGTCTTCTCGAACGTCTGCTTGAGCGCCAGTTGCTCGGCTTCCGGCAGCTTGCGTTCGGCGAGGTTGTCCAGGTTGCGCTTGACCTCGGCGATCTTCGACGAATCAGCGGCCTGGAGCAGGGGGGCGCCCAGGCAGAGCCCGAGCAGTGCGGCGGCAAACAGGGTACGGAAAAAGGGCATGGTCGCGATCGTGCGGCTCGAATGAAAGTGCTGAGTTTAGAGGAACAGGCCCGGCCCCGGGCGCGTGCCTTCGGGGAATCTGACGCCGACCTTGCGGATCTTGTTCCCCTCCATGGCGGCGACTGTCCAGGTCAGGCCCTGCCATTCGACCTGGTCGCCGATCACCGGTTCACCGCCGATCTCGTGGGCGATGAAGCGGCCCAGGGGTTGCGCGCCATTGAGGCCGGCCAGCTTCAGGCCGTAGAGCGCCGCCACCGCACTGAGCTCGGCATCGCCTTCCAGCACGAAGTCGCCGAAGAAACGCAGGTCCTGGCCCCGCGTCGGCGCCTGGCTGAACAGCTTGCCGAGGGCCGGCAGGTCGTGCTCGTGGCCGATCACGCAGAGCAGGTCGCCGGCCTCCAGGGTGGTGCTGCCGGACGGGTGGAGCAGCTCCAGGCCGCGAAACAGGGCGGCGATGCGCGTGCCGGGGGGCATCTTCAGTTCGCGCAGGGCGGCGCCGATGCACCATTTCTCGGCGCCGAGACAATAGATGAACAGCTCCCACTGGCTGGTCGGATGCACCTCCAGGCCGGCGCGCGACACCGGCGCCGGCTCCGGCGGCACGGTGACCCGCAGCCACTTGGCGACCCAGGGCAGGCTGGTGCCCTGCAGCAGCAGCGAGACCAGGACGATGAAGAAGGCCAGGTTGAAGAACAGCTGGGCGTTCTCCAGGCCGGCCATCAGCGGGAACACCGCGAGGATGATTGGCACCGCGCCGCGCAGGCCGACCCAGGCGATGAACAGCTTCTCGCGGTCGTGGAAGCCGCGGAACGGCAGCAGGCCGAGGAAGATCGACAGCGGCCGGGCGATCAGGATCATCCATAGCGCCAGGCCTAGGGCTGGCAGGGCGATGGGCAGCAGCTCGTGGGGGGTGACCAGCAGGCCGAGGACCAGGAACATGCCGATCTGGCTGAGCCAGGCCAGGCCGTCGAGCATGTGCAGGATGCCGTGGCGCGAGCGGATCGGCCGGTTGCCCAGCAGCAGGCCGCACAGGTAGATGGCGAGGAAGCCGCTGCCGCCCACGGCGTTGGTGATGGCGAAGATGATCAGCCCGCCGCTGACCACCAGCAGCGGATAGAGGCCATTGGCCAGGTGCATGCGGTTGACCAGGTTGAGCAGCAGCCAGCCGCCGCCCAGGCCCAGCACGCCGCCGAGGCCGAACTGCAGCAGCAGTTGCACGGGCATGTCCCAGCCGAAGCCGGTCTGGCCGCGCACCAGCATGGCGATCAGGGTCACGGTGAGGAACACCGCCATGGGGTCGTTGCTGCCGGACTCGATCTCCAGGGTGGCGCTGACCCGTTCGTTGAGGCCACGGCCGCCGAGCAGGCCGAACACCGCCGCGGCGTCGGTGGAGCCGACGATGGCGCCGATCAGCAGGCCTTCCATCAGGCTCAGGCCGAACAGCCAGGCGGCGGCGACGCCGGTCAGCCCGGCGGTGACCAGCACCCCGGCGGTGGCCAGCGACAAGGACGGCCACAGCGCCACGCGGAAACTCTTGACCCGGGTGCGCATGCCGCCGTCGAGGAGGATCACCGCCAGGGCCAGGTTGCCCACCAGATAGGCCAGGGAATAGTCGGCGAAGTTGATGCCGCCGGGCCCGTCGACCCCGGCGAGCATGCCGACGGCGAGGAAGATCACCAGGATGGGAATGCCGAAACGCGAACCGAAGGCGCTGACCAGGATGCTCATGGCCACCAGCAATGCACCGATCAGGAACAGGTTGTTGATGGCGCTGGCGTCCACGGGGCTGCTCCGGGTTATAAGGAGAGGGCGCCTTATGCATGGCGCGTGCCAGTGATTCTAACCCGCAGCTTCGCCGCGCTGTCAAAAAAACACCCCGCATTCGGCGGGGTGTTGGTAGCTGGCTGGCCTGCGGGCTAGAACCAGGCGTCCTGCATGACCAGTGTGCAGTCGTCGCGGGCCTCGAGCAGCGCCAGTTCGTGCTGGCAGCCGGGGACTTCCCAGGTCAGGAAGTAGCGTGCGGCCTGCAGCTTGCCGCGATAGAAGTCGGCATCGGCGGCATTGCCCCCGCCTTGCTGGAGCAGTGCCAGGCCCTGTTCGGCGCGAATCGCCTGCTCCAGCCAGCGCCAGCCGATCACCGTGTGGCCGAACACCTTGAGGTACAGGGCCGAATTGGCCAGGCCCTGGTTGACCCGGCCGGCCAGCAGGTCGCCGAGCAGGGCCAGGGTCACCCTGGACAGGCCCGCCAGCAACTGCTCCAGCGGCTGGCGCAGGGCGTTCAGGGAGGCGTACTCGGCGGCGCGCTGGCAGCCGTCCTGGATCAGCCTGAACAACTGCTTGAGCGCCGCGCCGTCGTTCATCGCCACCTTGCGCCCGAGCAGGTCGAGGGACTGGATGCCGTGGGTGCCCTCGTGGATCGGGTTGAGGCGGTTGTCGCGGTAGTACTGTTCCACCGGGTATTCGCGGGTGTAGCCGTGGCCGCCGAGGATCTGGATCGCCAGCTCGTTGGCCTTGAGGCAGAACTCCGAGGGCCAGGACTTGACGATCGGGGTGAGCAAGTCGAGCAGCTGCAGGGCGCGCTGGCGTTCTTCCTCGGTGTCCAGGGTCTGGGTGTCGTCGAACAGCCGCGCTGCATACAGGCCGAGGTCGAAGGCGCCCTCGACATAGGCCTTCTGGGTCAGCAGCATGCGCCGCACGTCGGCGTGCTCGATGATCGCCACCTGCGGGCTGGTCGGGTCCTTGCCGTCGGGCTGGCGGCCCTGGGGGCGCTGGCGGGCGTAGTCCAGAGAATACAGGTAGCCGGCGTAGCCGAGCATGGTGGCGCCCATGCCGACGCCGATGCGCGCCTCGTTCATCATCTGGAACATGTACGACAGGCCGTGGTGCGGCTGGCCCAGCAGGTAGCCGACGCACTCGCCGTGGTCGCCGAAGTTCAGCGCGGTGGAGGTGGTGCCGCGCCAGCCCATCTTGTGGAACAGCCCGGCCAGCAGCACGTCGTTGCGCGGGCCCAGGCTGCCGTCATCGGCGACCAGGAACTTCGGCACGATAAACAGGCTGATGCCCTTCACCCCGGGCGGTGCGTCCGGCAGCCGGGCCAGGACCATGTGCACGATGTTCTCGGAGATCGGCTGGTCGCCGCCGGAGATGAAGATCTTGTTGCCGCGGATGCGGTAGCTGCCGTCTGCCGCGGGTTCGGCCTTGGTGCGGATGTCCGACAGCGAGGAGCCGGCATGGGGCTCGGTCAGGGCCATGGTGCCGTAGAAGCGGCCCTCGATCATCGGCGTGAGGAAACGCGCCTTCTGCTCCGCGCTGCCGAAGCTCTCGATCAGATTGGCCGCGCCCATGGTCAGCATCGAATAGGAGCTGGTGGCGATATTGGCCGCCTGGAAGTGGGCGAAGCAGGCCTGGGACAGCAGGTTGGGCAACTGCATGCCGCCGACGTCGAAGTCGCGGGTGGCGTTGAGGAAGCCAGCGTCGATAAAGGCTTGCAGCGCCGGCTTGACTTCAGGGATCAGCTGCGCGGCGCCGTCGACGTACTGCGGTTCCTGTTCGTCGCCCTTGCGGTTGTGCGGGGCGAACAGGCGTTCGGCGATGTTGCGCGCGGTGTCGGTGGCCGCATCGAAGGTCTCGCGGCTGTGTTCGGCGAAGCGCTCGCGCTGGGTCAGGGCTTGGGCATCGAGCACTTCGTAGAGCTCGAAGGCCAGGTTGCGGGCGCTGAGCAGGGTCTCGGACATGGATCGGGCCTCCAATGGATGGGGCCGAGTCTAGGCAGCCGCCAAGCGGCTGCCCAGCACTATCGATGGGCGTGATACAGCCTCACATGGCCAGGCCCGCGGCCAGTTCGCGGGTCAGCTCGGCGGCGCCGATGGGGCGGCAGCCGGCGACGTTCTGCCCAGCCCACAGCGGCGAGAAGTCGCTGCTGCCCTGGGCCTCGGCCGCCGCGCGCAGCGGGGCGATGGCCGCGGTGGCCAGGGGGAAGGCCGGTGCCATGGGACTGAGCGGTCCCTGCTCGCGCATCAGGCGGTTGACGATGCCGCGTGCCGGGCGCCCGCTGAACAGGTTGGTCAGCATCGTGTGGCGCGCCGCCGGGCTCTGCAGGGCGGCGCGGTGCAGCGCGCTGGTGTTGGCCTCGGGGCACAGCAGGTAGGCGCTGCCGACCTGCACGCCGGCCGCGCCGAGGGCCATGGCGGCGGCCACCCCGCGGGCGTCGCCGATGCCGCCGGCGGCGATGACCGGCACCCTCAGCGCATCGACTAGCTGCGGCAGCAGGGCGAAGGTGCCGAGCTGGCGGCTGAGATCAAAGTCGAGGAAGTGACCACGATGGCCGCCGGCCTCCAGACCCTGAGCGATCACCGCATCGACGCCGCGCGCCTGCAGCCACAGCGCCTCGTCCAGGGTGGTGGCGCTGGAGAGGATCTTCGCCCCGCTGCGTCGCACTCGCTCCAGTAAGGACTCCGCCGGCAGACCGAAGTGAAAACTCACCACCGCCGGGCGAAACTCCTCGACCAGTGCCGCCGCCTCGTCGTTGAACGGCAGGCGGCCCGCCCCGCTGACGATGTTCGCCAGGTCGAGGCCCAGTTCCCGGTAGTAAGGCGCCAGGGCTTCGCGCCAGTTCGCCTCGCGTGCGGCATCCGGCTCGGGCGGTACATGGCTGAAGAAGTTCAGGTTGAACGGGCGTGCGCTCGAGGCGCGCATCGCTTCCAGCTCCAGGCGCAGGGCGGCCGGAGCGAGCATGGCGCAGGGGATCGAGCCGAGGCCGCCGGCCTGGCAGACCGCGGCGGCCAGGCGGTGATCCTGGGAGCCGGCCATGGGGGCCTGGATGATCGGGAGTTCGCTGCCGAGCAGTTCTTGCAGGTTCATGGAGGCCTCCTTGGCCAGGGCTGTGTGACCGCGCAAGCTTGCCACAATTGTGTGTCGGTTCGTCGCCGATGGCTGCTGGCGGTTACACTGCGGCCCAGTCCCGAGGGAGCCCCGATGAACTACCGTCACGCCTTTCACGCCGGCAATCACGCCGACGTGCTGAAACACCTGATCCTCTGTCGCCTGGTCGCCTTGCTGTCGCGCAAGGAGGCGCCCTTCGCCTACCTCGACAGCCACGCCGGCGTCGGCCTCTACGACCTGGCCGGCGACCAGGCCAGCCGTACCGGCGAGTGGCAGCAGGGCATCGCCCGCCTGTGGCAGGCCGACGACCTGCCCGACCCGCTGCTCGACTACCTCGAGGTGGTTCGTGCCATGAATCCGGATGGCGTACTGCGTCACTACCCCGGCTCGCCGGAGCTGGTGCGCCTGCTCAGCCGCGAACAGGACCGCCTGCAGCTCAACGAGAAGCACCCCGAAGACGGCCGCCTGCTCAAGGAGAACATGGCCGGCGACCGCCGCGTGGCCGTGCACCTGGGCGAAGGCTGGCATGTGCCGCGCGCCTTGCTGCCGACCCGGGAGAAACGCGCGCTGCTGCTGATCGATCCGCCCTTCGAGAAGGCCGATGAGCTGGAACGCTGCGTGCAGTCGCTGAACGAGGCCATCGGCCGCATGCGCCAGACGGTGGTGGCGATCTGGTACCCGATCAAGGCCCTGGAGCAGCTCAGGCGCTTCTACCGCGACCTGGAGAAGAGCGCGGCGCCCAAGCTGCTACGGGTCGAGCTCTACGTGCAGCCGACTGACGAGGCCCAGCGCCTGAACGGCTCCGGCCTGGTGATCAGCAACCCGCCCTGGGGCCTGGAGGAAGAGCTCAAGCAGCTGCTGCCCTGGCTGGCCGAGCGCCTGGCCCAGGGCCAGGGCGGCTGGCGCCTGGACTGGCTGATCGGGGAGAAGGCGCCGGGCTGAGCCGCGAGCGCCGTCACATCAGGCCGGCAGGCACACCCCGGTGCCGCCGAGGCCGCAGTAGCCGCCGGGGTTCTTCGCCAGGTACTGCTGGTGGTAGGCCTCGGCGTAGTAGAAGGGCGGCGCCTCGGCGATCTCGGTGGTGATGGCGCCGAGCCCGGCCTTGTCCAGCTCGGCCTGGAAGGCGGCCTGGCTGGCCAGGGCGGCGGCCAGCTGCTCGGGGCCATGGCAGTAGATCGCCGAGCGGTACTGGCTGCCGACGTCGTTGCCTTGGCGCATGCCCTGGGTCGGGTTGTGCGCCTCCCAGAACACCTTGAGCAGGGCCTCGAAACTGGTCAGTTGCGGGTCGAACACCACTAGCACCACTTCCGCGTGGCCGGTCAGGCCCGAGCAGGTTTCCTCGTAGGTCGGGTTCGGCGTGTGGCCGCCGGCATAGCCGACCGCGGTGCTCCACACCCCCGGCTGCTGCCAGAAGCGTCGTTCCGCCCCCCAGAAGCAGCCGAGGCCGAAGACCGCCTGCTGCAGGCCGGCGGGAAAGGGCGGCTGCAGCGGGTTGCCGTTGACATAGTGGGCCGGGGGCACCGGCAGCGGCGTGGCGCGGCCGGGCAGGGCCTGCTCGGCGCTGGGCAGCTCGAGTTTGTGGGCGAGTATTTGCGAACGCAGAACCATGGGTCGTGTCCTCGGCGAAGAGTGTGTGTGCAGATAGACCGCGCAGCGGGCGCGGCGTTACAGGTCATTCAGCCCGGCGGGCGGCAGGGGTAGCGCTTCAGGCTGTCGATCAGTTCGCGCCCGGCGATCGGCCGGTCGAACAGGTAGCCCTGGCCGATGTCGCACTGCTGGCGGCGCAGGAAGCCGAGCTGGGCGGCGCTCTCGATGCCTTCGGCGACCACCTTGAGCTTGAGGTTGTGGGCCATGGCGATCACCGCCGAGGTGATCTCCATGTCGTCCTGGTTGTCCGGGATGTCGTTGATGAAGCTGCGATCGATTTTGATCACGTCGATGGGGAATTTCTTCAGGTAGCTCAGCGACGAATAGCCGGTGCCGAAATCGTCCATCGCCAGCGTCAGGCCCAGGCTCTTCAGGTGCCGCAGCTGCTCGCGGGTGTTGTCGGTGGCCTCCAGCAGCAGGCTTTCGGTCAGTTCCAGCTCCAGCAGCGAAGCGGGCAGCTGCTCCTCGTGCAGGATCGCTTCGATCGAGCCGACCAGATCGGGGTCGGAGAACTGCTTGGGCGACAGGTTGATCGCCACCTGCAGGCTGCCGAGGCCGACCGCGGTCATTTCCTTGCTCATGCGGCAGGCCTGGCGCAGCACCCACTTGCCGATGGGGATGATCAGGCCGTTCTCCTCGGCCACGCTGATGAACTGGTCCGGACGGATCATGCCCTTCTCCGGATGGTGCCAGCGCAGCAGGGCCTCCAGGCCGAGCAGCTGGCCGGTCTTCAGGCACAGCTTGGGCTGGTAGAAGACTTCCAGTTCGTTCTGGGTCAGGGCGCGGCGCAGGTTGCTCTCGACGAACAGCTTGTAGTCGGCCTCGGCGTTCAGCGCCTCGGTGAACACCTGGAGCTGGTGCTTGCCGTTGGCCTTGGCCTTGTGCAGGGCCAGGCCGGCGTGCTTCATCAGGGTCTGCGGGTCCTGGCCATGCTGCGGCGCGCAGGCCAGGCCCACCGAGCCGGTGACGCTGATCAGCTGGTTGTCGACGAACAGCGGCTTGTCCATGGTCTGCAGGATCTGCTGGGCGATGCGCTGGCCGTCCTCGAGCGCGTGGTCCTCCAGCAGGATGGCGAACTCGTTGCTGGCGAAGCGCGCCAGCACGCCGCTGGGGTTGAGGCTGTTGCGCAGGCGCCGGGCCAGGCTGCTGAGCAGCTTGTCGCCGGTCTGGTGGCCGAGGCTGTCGTTGATCCGCTTGAAGTTGTCGATGTCCACCAGCAGCAGGTTGATCGGCTTGCCGTCGGCCTTGGCGAAGCGATCCTCCAACGCGCGGATGAAGGCGTAGCGGTTGCCCAGGCCGGTGAGGTTGTCGCTGAAGGCCAGGCGCTCGATGCGCTGCTGCGCGTGCTTGGTTTCGGTGATGTCTTCGTAGATGCCGATGTAGTGGGTCAGGCTGCCGTCGTCGGCGTGCACCTTGGAGATCGACAGCTGGCTCCAGTAGGGCTCGAAGTTCTTGCGTCGGCTCTTGAACTCGCCCTGCCAGCTGTTGTGCTCGGACAGCCCGGTGCCGGCGTCGAACAGCAGGTCGTTGAGGGCTTCCAGGGCCGGCAGCTCGGACAGGCGGCGGCCCTGGACCTCGTCGGCGCTGTACTGGGTGATGGCGGTGAAGCTCGGGTTGACGTACTCCACCAGGCCGTCCCGGTCGAGCAGGATGAAGGCGCTGGCGCTTTGCTCCACCGCGCGCTGGAACAGGTGCAGGGCGCCGGCGGTGCGCCGCCGCTGGTGGCTGCCGATGACCTGGGCGTAGTGCTCGGCGAGTTCACTGGCGAAGGCGACCTCGTCGGCCTGCCAGGCGCGCGGCCCGCCGACATGCTCGAGGCAGAGCACGCCGACTACCTCGCCGTCGACGCGGATGCTGGCATCGAGCATGGCGCCGATGCCCATGGGGCGCAGGTAGTGCTCGGCCATTTCACGGGTGCGCGGGTCGGTCAGGGCGTCCTGGACGTCGATCGCCCGGCCGCTGTGCAGGGCATGCAGGTAGACCGGGTACTGGCCGGCGTCCATGCTGGCGCCCGGCTCGTGCAGGTCGATGTCGCGGCGGTACAGGGTCACCGGCTCGAGGGTCGCGCCCTGCAGGTTCCAGATGCCGGCCCGCGCCACCCCGTAGGCCTCGCAGGCCGCCCGGGTAATCAGCTCAGCGGCTTCGCGCCGAGGATCGCCGGCGCTGTAGCGCTGAAGCGTCAGGTGCTGGAGCAGCGCCTGTTGGGTGCGCGTGCGAACCTGTTCCAGCGCCTCGGCGATCGGCTCCGGCGACAGCCGATGCCGCTCGCGATGTTCCGCTTGCGCCAGGCCGTCGAGATACGGCTGCGGTGTTTCGGCGGGTGTCGGTGGCTCAGCGACCAGCAGGTAGCCGCGCAACAGGTGGCGGTTGCGCTGCCTGAACGGCTCGCCCAGTTCGGTGAGCCTGAGGGCGCCGCGGGGCGTGTGCAGGGTGTAGTGCACCAGGTAGCGCGCGTCCCGCGCGAGCTGCTGCTGGATCGCTTCGTGCTGGCGATGGCGTGCCACGGGCTCCATCAGGCTGGCGTAGGGGGCGTCGATCAGCGAGCACAGCTCGCTGGCGGGAAGGCCGAGCCGCTGCTCGCACTCCGGATCGAGAAAAAGCAGGGTCCAGCTGGCTTCGTTCAGCCGCTCGAAGCGCAGCATGCCGAGCCGCGAAGGCACTGGCAACTGCGTCACAACCTCGGCCGCCAGCTGGCTCGCGGCATCGGGATGGCTTTTCATTGGGAGGCTGGCTTCCAGTATGCTGACCGAGTCGGGGTCTCGGCCCACTTCACTATCGCGTCGGCTAAGGGTGCATGATGCTATTACGACTGACAAGCAAACTAATTCCCGCCGTGCTCCTCGGCGGCTGCCTGCTGGCCGGCCCGCTGTTTGCCGCCGAGTCCGCGGCGACCCTCGGTGGCGCCGAGCAGGCGCGCTACCTGAGCGAACTCAAGCGCCTGTACCTGACCCAGGATGAGCGCCAGGCGCTGCTGGCGCACAGCAATGATCTGCTCAAGACCTATGCCCTCAGCGCGGCCTACCAGATCGGCCAGGCGCAGCGTCAGGACCGTCTCTACCAGCTGCGTCTGGGCGCACCCGGCGAGCTGCTGTTGCGCGAAGAGACCCGCAACGCTCAGGGCACCGATATCGCCGTGCGCAACCAGCGCATCGCGCTGTTCGGCGTCGACCCCTTTATCCGTTACGACTGCCCGCCCAGTGGCATCAGCTGTGTGCTGTTCAGCCCGCTGGACGGCAGTGTGCTGCTGAGCATCGTGCGCGATCACCAGGGCGCCGCGGAGCTGGCCAAGGCCCTGAGCTTCCTGATCCGCAACCTGCAGAAAGGCTAGGCCGGCGGCCAGGCAAAAAAAACCCCGCCGATGAGGCGGGGTTGAGGGTACGAGCGTGGCATGCTCGAAAGTTGAGGCGGTGCCTTACAGCAGCATGGTGCGGATGTCCGCCAGCACATCGCCGAGACGCTTGGTGAAGCGCGCGGCGGCGGCGCCATTGATCACTCGGTGATCGTAGGACAGCGACAGCGGCAGCATCAGCTTGGGCTGGAAGGCCTTGCCATCCCAGACCGGCTGCATGGTCGCCTTGCTCACGCCGAGGATCGCCACTTCCGGCGCATTGACGATCGGCGTGAAGCCGGTGCCGCCAATGTGCCCGAGGCTGGAGATGGTGAAGCAGGCACCCTGCATGTCGTCCGCCGAGAGCTTCTTGGTGCGCGCCTTCTCCGCCAGGGCGGCGGCCTCGGCGGCCAGCTGCAGCAGGCTCTTCTGGTCGACGTTCTTGATCACCGGCACCAGCAGGCCGTCCGGGGTGTCCACGGCGAAGCCGATGTGCACGTACTTCTTGCGGATCACCGCCTTGCCGCTCGGCGCCAGCGAACTGTTGAAGTCCGGCAGCTCCTTGAGCAGGAACGCGCAGGCCTTGAGCAGCAGCGGCAGCACGGTCAGCTTGACCCCGGCTTTCTCGGCGACCGCCTTCTGCGCGACGCGGAAGGCTTCCAGCTCGGTGATGTCGGCCGAGTCGAACTGGGTCACGTGCGGCACGTTGAGCCAGCTGCGGTGCAGGTTGGCGGCGCCGACCTGCATCAGGCGGGTCATCGCCACTTCTTCCACTTCGCCGAACTTGCTGAAGTCCACGACCGGAATCGGCGGGATGCCGGCGCCGCCGGTGGCGCCGGTGGCGCCGGCCGGCGCCTCCTTGGCCTTCTGCATCATCGCCTTGACGTAGGCCTGCACGTCCTCCTTGAGGATCCGGCCCTTCGGACCGCTGCCGTTGATGGCGGCGAGTTCGACGCCGAACTCGCGGGCCAGCTGGCGTACGGCCGGGCCGGCATGCACCTTGGCGCCGTCACGCCTGGGCGCGGGGCTGACGTTGGCTGCGGCCGCCGCCAGCTTGGCGATGGCGCTGACCTCGGCAGCCACTTCCGGCGAGGCGCCGGGCGGCGTGCTGTGCAGCGCCGGGGCGGCGGCCGGCGCCGGAGCCTGGGCGGCTGCAGGGGCGGCGGCTGCGCCGGTGACCTTGAGCTTGAGGATCAGGTCGCCGGTGCCGACTTCGGCGTCCAGCTGGACTTCCACGCTTTCCACGGTGCCAGCGGCCGGAGAGGGAATCTCCATGCTCGCCTTGTCCGACTCCAGGGTGATCAGCGATTGGTCGGCTTCGACCTTGTCGCCGGCCTTGACCAGGACTTCGATGACCTTGACCTTGCCGTCTGTGCCGATATCCGGCACATGGACGTCTTGCACAGATTCGCTGGCCGGCGCAGCCGCGGGCTGTTCGGCCTTCGCGGCAGGCTTCTCCTGCTGGGGCTCGGTCTTGGCTGGTTGTTCGGCCTTGGGCGCGGCTTCGGCCGCACCCTCGACTTCCAGCTCAAGCAGCTCGTCGCCTTCCTTCAGGCGGTCGCCCAGCTTGACCTTCAGGCTCTTGATCACCCCGGCCTTGGGCGCCGGAATTTCCATGCTGGCCTTGTCCGACTCGAGGGTCAGCAG
This sequence comes from Pseudomonas sp. LPB0260, assembly GCF_013388395.1. NCBI lineage: Bacteria > Pseudomonadati > Pseudomonadota > Gammaproteobacteria > Pseudomonadales > Pseudomonadaceae > Pseudomonas > Pseudomonas sp. LPB0260. Next base: position 5,050,026 of record NZ_CP058247.1, read on the forward strand.
GCTCTGGTCGGCTTCGATACGGTCGCCGACCTTGACCATCAGCTCGATGACTTCGCCTTCGCCACTGCCGATATCGGGTACGCGGATTAGTTCGCTCACAGTGCGTCTCCTTAGCAGTCCAGCGGGTTGCGTTTTTCCGGGTCGATGCCGAACTTGGCGATGGCCTCGGCCACGACCTTGGGTTCGATATCGCCGCGGTCGGCGAGGGCTTCCAGGGCGGCCAGGACCACCCAGTTACGGTCCACTTCGAAGAAGTGGCGCAGTTTCTTGCGGCTGTCGCTGCGGCCGAAGCCGTCGGTGCCCAGCACCTTGTATTCCTTGCTCGGAACCCACTGGCGGATCTGGTCGGCGAACAGCTTCATGTAGTCGGTGCTGGCGATGACCGGGCCCTGACGGCCTTTCAGGCACTGCTCGACGTAGGTCAGCTGCGGCTTCTGCTCCGGGTGCAGGCGGTTGTGACGCTCCACGGCCAGGCCTTCGCGGCGCAGTTCGTTGAAGCTGGTGACGCTCCACACATCGGACGCGACGTTGTACTCGTCGCGCAGGATCTTCGCCGCGGCGCGCACTTCGCGCAGGATGGTGCCGCTGCCCAGCAGTTGTACGTGGTGGGCGGCTTCCTTCTTGTCCTCTTCGAGCAGGTACATGCCCTTGATGATGCCTTCCTCGACACCTTCGGGCATGGCCGGCTGCTGATAGGCCTCGTTCATCACGGTGATGTAGTAGAAGACGTTTTCCTGCTCTTCCATCATCCGCCGCGTGCCTTCGCGAATGATCACCGCCAGCTCGTAGCCGTAGGTCGGATCGTAGGTGCGGCAGTTGGGGATGGTTGCGGCCATCAGGTGGCTGTGGCCGTCCTCGTGCTGCAGGCCTTCGCCGTTGAGCGTGGTGCGCCCGGCGGTACCGCCGATCAGGAAGCCGCGGGTGCGGCTGTCGCCGGCTGCCCAGGCCAAGTCGCCGATGCGCTGGAAACCGAACATCGAGTAGAAGATGTAGAACGGCAGCATCGGCTGGTTGTGGCAGCTGTAGCTGGTGCCCGCGGCGATGAACGAGCTCATGGCGCCGGCTTCGTTGATGCCTTCCTCGAGGATCTGGCCCTTCTTGTCCTCGCGGTAGAACATCACCTGGTCCTTGTCCACCGGCTCATACAGCTGGCCGACCGAGGAGTAGATGCCGAGCTGGCGGAACATGCCTTCCATGCCGAAGGTGCGCGCCTCGTCGGGAATGATCGGCACGATGCGCTCGCCCAGCTCCTTGTCCTTGACCAGCTGCGCGAGGATGCGCACGAAGGCCATGGTGGTGGAGATTTCGCGGTCGCCGGAGCCGTCGAGGATGGCCTTGAGGGTGTCCAGCGGCGGGGTCGGCACGGCGAAGCTGTTGACCCGGCGCTGCGGCACGAAGCCGCCCAGGGCTTCACGCTTCTTGCGCAGGTACTTGCCTTCGGCGCTGTCGGGTGCCGGCTTGAAGAACGGCAGGTTCTCCAGTTCGTCGTCCTTGACCGGGATGTCGAAGCGGTCGCGGAATTTCTTCAGGCTGTCGACATCGACCTTCTTGGTGTTGTGGGCGGTGTTCTTCGCCTCGCCAGCACCGGTGCCATAACCCTTGACGGTCTTGGCCAGGACGACGGTCGGTTGACCCTTGTGGTTGACCGCCTGGTGATAGGCCGCATAGACCTTGTAGGGGTCGTGGCCGCCGCGGTTGAGCTTCCAGATCTCGTCATCGGAGAGGTCCTTGACCATCTCCTTGAGTTCCGGGCTGTTGAAGAAGTGCTCGCGCACGAAGGCGCCGTCTTTGGCCTTGTAGTTCTGGTACTCGCCGTCGATCACTTCGTCCATGCGCCGTTGCAGGATGCCGTCGACGTCTTTGGCCAGCAGCGGGTCCCAGAAACGGCCCCAGACCACCTTGTTGACGTTCCAGCCGCCGCCGCGGAACACGCCTTCGAGTTCCTGGATGATCTTGCCGTTGCCGCGTACCGGGCCGTCTAGGCGCTGCAGGTTGCAGTTGATGACGAAGATCAGGTTGTCCAGTTTCTCGCGGCCGGCCAGGGAAATGGCGCCGAGGGATTCCGGCTCGTCGCACTCGCCGTCACCCATGAAGCACCAGACCTTCTGCTTGCCGGCGGGGATGAAGCCGCGGGCTTCCAGGTACTTCATGAAGCGCGCCTGGTAGATAGCCTGGATCGGGCCGAGGCCCATGGACACGGTGGGGAACTGCCAGAAGTCCGGCATCAGCCAGGGGTGCGGGTAGGACGACAGGCCCTGACCGTCCACTTCCTGGCGGAAATTCTTCAGCTGCTCTTCGCTGATCCGGCCTTCCATGAAGGCGCGGGCATAGATGCCGGGTGAGGCATGGCCCTGATAGAACACCAGGTCGCCGCCGTGTTCTTCGGTCGGGGCCTGGAAGAAGTAGTTGAAGCCGATGTCGTACAGGGTCGCCGAGGAGGCGAAGCTGGAGATGTGACCGCCCAGGTCCGGGTCCTGCAGGTTGGTGCGCATCACCATGGCCAGCGCGTTCCAGCGCACCAGCGAGCGGATGCGGCGTTCCATGAACAGGTCGCCGGGCATGCGGGCTTCGTGGGTGACCGGAATGGTGTTGCGATAGGGCGTGGTGATGGCGTACGGCAACTGGGAACCACTGCGGGTAGCCAGCTCGCCCATGCGGGTCATCAGGTAATGTGCGCGGTCTTCACCCTCATGGTCGAGGACGGACTCAAGCGCGTCCAGCCATTCCTGGGTTTCGACGGGATCGAGGTCTTGCATGGCTTGCTCCAGGGCGGAAAGGCTTCCAGAATCGGAGGCCAGGGGTTCGTGGCCGGCTTCGTGAGCGGGTCACGTAAATTCTTGTTTACCGGGGGTAGGACCGGCTCCGTGTAGTTTTACTACATATCGACGGCGATTTCAGCCCTTGGGATACAATCTTTAGTAGCAAAACTACACTTTATTTTGGCTGTTCGTCGCGTGTCCCGCGGCGAGGTCCGTGGAATACAGCTGTTCCCGGCGCCACCCGCAGCCCGCCGAAAAGGATAGACCATGAGCTTGCCGGTGCTGGTCTCTTTGCCCGCTTCCCTCGACTCCCTTGCCTTGCGCGCCGAGCAGTCCTTGCGCGCGGTTCTGGCCGATCTGGGCACTGCTGCCGAGGCGCGCTTCGACGCCTGGCCGCAGGCCCGTCGTGACGCCTGGCGCCGGGTGTCCGCGGCCAGCGATTTCGTCCTGCAGCAGGCCTTGCGTGATCCGCTGATGCTGCTGGAGCTGGCAGATTCCGGGGAGCTGGAGCGCAGCCTGTCGGCCGGGGAGTTGCGCGCTCAGTTGGTCGTCGCGCTAGACGGCTGTGCCGACGAGGATGAGTTGGGGCAGCGTCTGCGGCGCTTCCGCAACCGCCAGCAGTTGCGCATCATCTGGCGCGACATCGGCCGCCAGGCGGATCTGCAGGAAACCTGCCGCGATCTTTCCGACCTCGCCGACGCCTGCATCGACCTGGCCTACCACTGGCTCTATCCCCACCACTGCGCGCAGTTCGGCACGCCGATCGGGCGGCGCAGTGGCCAGGCCCAGCACATGGTGATCCTCGGCATGGGCAAGCTCGGCGCCCATGAGCTCAACCTGTCTTCGGACATCGACCTGATCTTCGGCTACCCGGAGGGCGGCGAGACCGAAGGGGTGAAGCGTCCCCTGGATAATCAGGAGTTCTTCATCCGCCTGGGCCAGCGGTTAATCAAGGCGTTGGACGCCATCACCGTCGAGGGCTTCGTGTTCCGCACCGACATGCGCCTGCGCCCCTACGGCTCCTCCGGCGCCCTGGTGTTCAGCTTCAATGCGCTGGAGCAGTACTACCAGGACCAAGGCCGCGACTGGGAGCGCTACGCCATGATCAAGGCGCGGGTGGTCGGCGGCGATCCGCTCGCCGGCGAGCAGCTGCTGGAAATGCTGCGCCCCTTCGTCTATCGGCGCTACCTGGACTTCTCCGCCATCGAGGCGCTGCGCAGCATGAAGCTGCTGATCCAGCAGGAAGTGCGGCGCAAGGGCATGGCCGACAACATCAAGCTGGGCGCCGGCGGCATTCGCGAGGTGGAGTTCATCGCCCAGGCCTTCCAGCTGATCCATGGCGGGCGCGACCTCAGCCTGCAGCAGCGGCCTCTGTTGAAGGTGCTGGCCACGCTGGCAGGGCAGGGCTACCTGCCGGACGCGGTGGTCGAGGAATTGCGCGAGGGCTACGAGTTCCTGCGCTACACCGAACATGCCCTGCAGGCGATCGACGACCGGCAGACGCAGATGTTGCCGGACAACCAGCAGGACCGGGCGCGGGTGGCCTTCATGCTCGGCTTCGCCAGCTGGGACGCCTTTCATCAGCAGTTGATGCACTGGCGCGGACGGGTCGACTGGCATTTCCGCCAGGTCATCGCCGATCCGGACGAGGATCAGGATGGCGCGGTCGACGAGGTGATCGGCGGCGAGTGGCTGCCGCTGTGGGAGGACGCCCAGGACGAGGCCGCCGCCTGTCGCCAGCTCAGCGATGCCGGCTTTGTCGACGCCCCGGCGGCTCGGCAGCGCCTGGCCGGCCTGCGCAACGGTAATCAGGTGCGGGCCATGCAGCGGCTCGGCCGCGAGCGCCTGGACGCCTTTATTCCCCGATTGTTGGCGCAGGCGGTGGAGCACGAGGAGCCGGACCTGGTGCTGGAGCGGGTGCTGCCGCTGGTCGAGGCGGTGGCGCGGCGCTCGGCCTATCTGGTCCTGCTGACGGAGAATCCCGGGGCCCTGCAGCGCCTGCTGACCCTGTGCGCGGCCAGTCCGTGGATCGCCGAACAGATCGCCCGCTTCCCGCTGCTGCTCGACGAGCTGCTCAACGAAGGCCGGCTGTTCAAACCGCCCCAGGCGCCCGAGCTGGCCGCCGAGTTGCGCGAGCGGCTGATGCGCATCCCCGAGGACGATCTGGAGCAGCAGATGGAGGCGCTGCGCCACTTCAAGCTGGCCCACCGCTTGCGCGTCGCCGCCTCGGAGATCGCCGGCACCCTGCCGCTGATGAAGGTCAGCGACTACCTGACCTGGCTGGCCGAGGCGATTCTCGACCAGGTGCTGGCCCTGGCCTGGCGCCAGACCGTGGTCAAACACGGCGCGCCGCGCCGCGCCGATGGCAGTCCCTGCGACCCCGATTTCATCATCGTCGGCTATGGCAAGGTCGGTGGCATCGAGCTGGGGCATGGCTCGGACCTGGACCTGGTGTTCATCCATGATGGCGACCCCCAGGCCGAGACCGACGGCGCCAAGCCCATCGATGGCGCGCAGTTCTTCACTCGCCTGGGCCAGCGCATCATTCACCTGTTGACCACCCAGACCAACTCCGGCCAGCTCTACGAGGTGGATATGCGCCTGCGCCCCTCCGGCGCCGCGGGCTTGCTGGTCAGCTCCCTCGGGGCCTTCCAGCGCTACCAGGAAAACGAGGCCTGGACCTGGGAGCATCAGGCGCTGGTGCGCGCCCGGGTGCTGGTCGGCTGTCAGCGGGTGGCCAAGGCCTTCGAGGCGGTACGCGCCGCGGTGCTCGGGGGTGAGCGCGATCTCGACAAGCTGCGCGCGGAAGTCAGCGAGATGCGCGCCAAGATGCGCGACAACCTCGGCAGCAAGGCCACCGCCGCCGGCACCGCGGCCAATGCCTTCGAGGCCTCGGCGCCCTTCGATCTCAAGCAGGATGCCGGAGGTATCGTCGATATCGAATTTATGGTGCAATACGCGGCCCTGGCCTGGTCGCGACAGTACCCGGAGTTGCTCGAGTTCACCGACAACATCCGCATCCTGGAAGGGCTGGAGCGCGTCGGCCTGCTGCCCGGAGAAGATGCCCTGCTGTTGCAGGAGGTCTACAAGGCCTATCGCTCGGCGGCCCACCGGCAGGCGCTGCAGAAGCAGCCCGGGGTGGTGAGTGGCGACCAGTTCCACGCCGAACGACGCAGCGTGCTGCGCATCTGGCAGGCGCTTGGCTTGAACTGAATGAGTGCCGATCGGCAGGCGCAGCGTCCGCCGGTGGCAGTGTACGAAGCGAATTTGAGGAGCAGGCAACTATGTCGATGGCCGATCGTGATGGTGTGATTTGGTATGACGGCAAGCTGGTGCCGTGGCGCGACGCCACCACCCATGTGCTGACCCACACCCTGCACTATGGCATGGGCGTGTTCGAGGGCGTGCGCGCCTACAACACCCCCGATGGCACGGCGATCTTCCGCCTGCAGGCGCACACCGATCGGCTGTTCGATTCGGCCCACATCATGGGCATGAAGATCCCCTTCAGCAAAGACGAGATCAACGAGGCGACCCGCGCCGCGGTGCGCGAGAACAATCTGGAAAGCGCCTATATCCGCCCGATGGTGTTCTACGGATCCGAAGCCATGGGCCTGCGCGCCAGCGGCCTGAAGGTCCAGGTGATCGTGGCAGCGTGGAACTGGGGCGCCTACATGGGCGACGAGGCCCTGCAGGTCGGCATCAAGGTGCGCACCAGCTCCTTCACCCGGCATCACGTCAACATCTCCATGACCCGGGCCAAGGCCAACGGCAACTACATCAACTCGATGCTGGCCCTGCAGGAAGCCATCTCCGGTGGCGCCGACGAGGCCATGCTTCTGGATCCGGAAGGCTACGTGGCCGAGGGTTCGGGGGAGAACATCTTCCTGGTCAAGGATGGCGTGGTGTACACCCCGGAGGTCACCTCCTGCCTCAACGGCATCACCCGCAACACCGTGCTGACCCTGGCCGAGGAGCTGGGCATCAAGGTGATCGAGAAGCGCATCACCCGCGACGAGGTGTACATCGCCGACGAGGCCTTCTTCACCGGCACCGCCGCCGAGGTCACGCCGATCCGCGAAGTGGACGGCCGGCAGATCGGCGCCGGGCGCCGTGGCCCGGTGACCGAAAAGCTGCAGACCGCCTACTTCGACCTGGTGACCGGCAAGACCCGCAACCACGCCGAGTGGCGCACCCTGGTCAAATAAGCTCGCGGGACGGGCAGCCGCCCGTCGATGCGGTGGGTGGTCGCGCACTGAGCGACAAGGCAACTACAACCGGGAGGCGCAAGCCTCCTCGGTCGTTTCTGGGATAGGCATGAGAATACTGATCGTAGGCCCCAGCTGGGTGGGCGACATGGTGATGGCGCAGACGCTGTTCCAGTGCCTGAAGCAGCGCCACGGCGACTGCGATATCGACGTACTGGCGCCGGAATGGAGCCGGCCGATCCTCGAGCGCATGCCCGAGGTGCGGCGAGCCCTGAGTTTTCCCCTTGGCCACGGCGTGCTGCAGCTGGCGACCCGCCGGCGCATCGGCAAGTCCCTGGTCGGTCAGTACGATCAGGCGATCCTGCTGCCCAACTCGCTCAAGTCGGCCCTGGTGCCGTTCTTCGCCGGCATTGCCAAGCGCACCGGCTGGAAGGGCGAGATGCGCTACGGCCTGCTCAACGATGTGCGCAAGCTGGACAAGCAGCGCTACCCGCTGATGATCGAGCGCTTCATGGCGCTGGCCTTCGAACCCGGCGCGCAGCTGCCGCGTCCCTATCCGCGGCCCAGCCTGCAGATCGAGGCGGCCAGTCGCGACGCGGCCCTCGGCCGCTTCGCCCTGAGCCTGGATCGACCGGTGCTGGCGCTCTGTCCCGGCGCCGAGTTCGGCGAGGCCAAGCGCTGGCCCAGCGAACACTACGCCAGGGTCGCCGAGGCCAAGATCCGCGCCGGCTGGCAGGTCTGGCTGTTCGGCTCGAAGAACGATCATCCGGTCGGCGAGGACATTCGCGCGCGGCTGATTCCCGGCTTGCGCGAGGAGGCGGTCAACCTCGCCGGCGAGACCAGCCTGGCCGAGGCCATCGACCTGCTGTCCTGCGCCACGGCGGTGGTGTCCAACGATTCCGGCCTGATGCACGTGGCCGCGGCGCTCAATCGGCCGCTGGTGGCGGTCTACGGCTCGACCTCGCCGCAGTTCACCCCGCCGCTGGCCGAGCAGGTGGAGATCGTCCGGCTGGGCCTGGAGTGCAGCCCCTGCTTCGACCGCACCTGTCGCTTCGGTCACTACAACTGCCTGCGCGAGCTGGCGCCGCAGCCAGTGCTGGAGGCCCTGGATCGCCTGGTCGGCGATCCGATCGAGCCGGTCGAGGTCGATTGATGCGGGTGCTGCTGATCAAGACGTCCTCCCTGGGCGATGTGGTGCACAGCCTGCCGGCGCTCACCGACGCGGCCCGGGCCATCCCCGGGATCCAGTTCGACTGGGTGGTGGAGGAGGGTTTCGCCGAGATTCCGGCCTGGCACCCGGCGGTGGCCCGGGTGATTCCGGTGGCCATCCGCCGCTGGCGCAAGAACCTCTGGCAGACCCTGAGCAATGGCGAGTGGCGCCGCTTCAAGCAGCGCCTGGGCGAGACCCGTTACGACCTGGTGATCGATGCCCAGGGCCTGCTCAAGAGCGCCTGGCTGACCCGCTACGTCAAGGCGCCGGTGGCCGGCCTGGATCGCGACTCGGCACGCGAGCCCATCGCCAGCCGTTTCTATGACCGGACCTATAACGTGCCCCGCGAGCAGCATGCCCTGGAACGCGTGCGCCAGCTGTTCGCCCAGGCGCTGGACTATCCGCTGCCGGCCGGCCTCGGCGATTACGGCTTGAACCGGGCCCAGCTCGCCGGCGCTGCGACGCAGCCCTATGTGCTGTTCCTGCATGGCACCACCTGGCCGAGCAAGCATTGGCCGGAGGCCTACTGGCGCGAGCTGGCCGAGCAGCTCAGCGAGCAGGGCTGGGCGCTTCGCCTGCCCTGGGGCAATGAGCAGGAGCGGGCGCGGGCCGAGCGCATCGCCGCCGGCCTGGACAACGCCGCGGTACTGCCCAGGTTGAACCTGGCCGGAGTGGCCAAGGTGATCGCCGGGGCCCAGGCCTGCGTGGCGGTGGACACCGGTCTGGGCCACCTGGCCGCCGCGCTGGATGTGCCGAGCATCTCCCTCTACGGACCGACCCTGCCGGGGCGCGTCGGCGCCTATGGCCGGGCGCAGATCCACCTGTGCGCCAGCGGGCCCAATGCCGGCCTCGGCGACCGCCACAAACCCTGCCTCGACGAGCTGCGCCCCGAACGGGTGGCCACCGAGTTGCAGGCGTTGTTGCTGGCCGAGGAAATCGTCTGATGCAGCTGGCTTTTATCCTCTACAAGTATTTCCCCTACGGCGGCCTGCAGCGCGACTTCATGCGCATCGCCCTGGAGTGCCAGAAGCGCGGCCACGCCATTCGCGTCTATACGCCGATCTGGGAGGGCGAAGTGCCGGCGGGTTTCGAGGTGGTGGTGGTGCCGGTCAAGGCGCTGTTCAACCACCGGCGCAACGAGAAGCTCACCGCCTGGGTCGAGGCCGACCTGGCCCGGCGCCCGGTCGAGCGAGTGATCGGCTTCAACAAGATGCCCGGGCTGGATGTCTACTACGCCGCCGACGGCTGTTTCGAGGACAAGGCGCAGACCCTGCGCAATCCCTTGTACCGCCGCTGGGGGCGCTACAAGCACTTCGCCGACTACGAGCGGGCGGTGTTCGCCCCCGAGTCTAAGACCGAGATCCTGATGATTTCCGAGGTGCAGCAGCCGCTGTTCGTCAAGCACTACGCCACCCCGGCCGAGCGCTTCCACCTGCTGCCGCCGGGCATCGCCCAGGATCGCCGGGCGCCGGCCAATGCCGCGCAGATCCGCGCCGAGTTCCGCGCCGAGTTCGGCCTGGCGGACGACGAGCTGCTGCTGGTGCAGATCGGCTCCGGCTTCAAGACCAAGGGCCTGGATCGCAGCCTCAAGGCGGTCGCCGCGCTGCCGCGCGAGCTGCGCCAGCGCACCCGGCTGATCGTCATCGGCCAGGACGACCCCAAGCCCTTCCTGCTGCAGATCAAGGCCCTGGGCATCTCCGAGCAGGTGCAGATACTCAAGGGCCGCAGCGACATTCCGCGCTTCCTCCTCGGCGCCGACCTGCTGATCCATCCGGCCTACAACGAGAACACCGGCACCGTGCTGCTGGAGGCCCTGGTCGCCGGCCTGCCGGTGCTGGTCACCGATGTCTGCGGCTATGCCCACTACATCGCCGAGGCCGACGCCGGCCGGGTGCTGAGCAGTCCCTTCGAGCAGCAGCAGCTCAACCGCAACTTGCGCGAGATGCTCGAGGACGATGCCCAGCGCGGCCAGTGGCAGCGCAACGGCCTGGCCTACGCCGACTCGGCTGACCTGTATTCCATGCCGCAGCGGGCGGCCGATGTGATTCTGGCGGAGCGTCCATGAAGTTGTTGTTGAACGAGCCGTTCAAGAGTCTGTGGGCCGGCAAGGACCCCTTCGTCGAGGTCGAGGCCCTGCAGGGCCAGGTCTACCGCGAGCTGGAGGGCCGGCGCACCCTGCGCACCGAGGTGGCCGGGCGTGGCTATTTCGTCAAGATCCACCGCGGCATCGGCTGGGGCGAGATCGCCAAGAACCTGTTCAGCGCCAAGCTCCCGGTGCTCGGCGCCGGCCAGGAATGGCGAGCCCTCGAGCGTCTGCACCAGGCCGGCGTGCCGACCATGACCGCGGTGGCCTACGGCGAGCGCGGTGGCAATCCGGCCAGCCAGCACTCCTTTATCGTCACCGAGGAGCTGGCGCCGACCGTCAGCCTGGAAGACTTCAGCCTCGACTGGCAACGCCAGCCGCCAGAGCCGGCGCTCAAGCGCGCATTGATCGCCGAAGTGGCGAACATGACCGGCACCATGCACCGCGCCGGGGTCAACCACCGCGACTGCTATATCTGCCACTTCCTGTTGCACACCGACCGAGCGGTGGCGGCCGGCGATTTCCGCCTGTCGCTGATCGACCTGCACCGCGCCCAGACCCGCGCCGCGGTGCCGCGCCGCTGGCGCGACAAGGACCTGGCCGGGCTGTACTTCTCCGCCCTGAACATCGGCCTCAGTCGGCGCGACAAGCTGCGCTTCCTCAAGGCCTATTTCCGCCTGCCGCTGCGCCAGGTCCTGCGTGATGAGGCGCGCCTGCTCGCCTGGCTGGAGCGCCGTGCCGACAAGCTCTACGCACGCAAGCAGCGTTATGGGGATGCGCTCTGATGGCTGGCTGGACACTGCAACCCGAATACGCCGGGCGGGCCGCCGAGTTCGGCAGCCTGGAGGCGGTCTTCGCCCTTGAGGGCGAGCGCATCACCAGTGACCCGCTGTCCGAGGTGATCCGCATCGAGCGCGATGGGGTGCGCTACTACGTCAAGCGCTACTGGGGCGCCGGCAAGGGATTGCGCCGCTATATCGGCCGTCCGCGGGTCAAGGCCGAGTGGCAGAACCTCAAGCACTTCGCCAGGTGGGGCATTCCCACCGCGCCCATCGTCGCCTACGGCCTGGAGCGCCAGCTCGGCGCCTTCGTCCGCGGCGCCCTGGTCACCCGCGAGCTGCCGGACACCCTGGACATGAACCACCTGGCGCTGCGCGACCATCCCTGGCTGCGCGATCGCCACTGGGTCGACCGCATCAGCCGCCAGCTGGCCGCGGCGACGCGCGCCCTGCATGGGCACCACTTCACCCATAACGACCTGAAGTGGCGCAACCTGCTGGTCAACGAGCAGGCCGAGCTGTTCTTCATCGACTGCCCGACCGGCGCCTTCTGGTGGGGCCCCCTGCTGCGCTACCGGGTCATCAAGGACCTGGCCTGCCTGGACAAGGTGGCCAAGCGCGCGTTGTCGCGCAGCCAGCGCCTGCGCTTCTACTTGCAGTACCGCGGGCACCGGCGCCTGAGCGCACGGGACAAGCGGCGCATCCGCCAGATCGTCGGGTTTTTCGAGGGCCGCGAATGAGCGACTTTATCGCCGCCGAGGACCGCGCACTGCTCGAGCGCCATGGCCTGGCCAGCTTCTCCGCGCTATGGGCGCTGGAGCTGGAGGCGGTGGACGAGCCGAATACCGAACGCGGCGGTTGGAGCAGCGTCTATCGCCTGGAGCTGGGCGACGCGGCCTTCTACCTCAAGCGCCAGAGCAACCACCTGACCCGCAGCGTGCTGCATCCCCTGGGCGAGCCGACCTTCGCCCGCGAGTTCCGCAACATCCAGCGTTATCGCCGGCTGGGCATCCCGGCCTTGCAGGCCGCCTTCTTCGCCGAGCGCCGTGTGCCGGGAGAACGCCGCGCGGTGCTGCTGACCCGCGCCCTGGACGGCTGGCTGGACCTGGACCACTGGCTGCAGGGCTGGTCCGCCCTCGACGAGCCTCGGCGCCAGGGCATTCTGCGCGCCTGCGGGGCGCTGGCCAGGCGCCTGCACGGGGCGGGGCAGGTGCATGGCTGTTTCTACCCCAAACATATATTCCTGCGCGAGGCGGGCGGCGGCTTCGACGCCCAGTTGATCGACCTGGAGAAGACCCGGCCGCTGCTGTTCGGCGAGCGCGACCGGATCAAGGATCTCGAGCCGCTGCTGCGCCGCGCTGGCGCCTGGGGCGAGGACGAGGTGCGCCAGCTGTTGGCGGCCTACCTGTCATCCGGCGCCGAACTGGAGCGCTGGAGCAGCCGCCTGGGCCGGCGTCGCCAGGACAAGGAGGGGCGCCGATGACCCTGGCCGAGCTGGCGCGCGCCGGCAGGACGCCCACACTGCCTCTGCAGCTGGAGCTGGAAGATGCCGCCGGACCGGCCGTGCTGACCCTGAGCAGCCTGCTGCGCGTGCTGCCGGGCCAGCGCTACGTCGGCCTGGCCGAATGGCGCGGGCGCAAGGTGCTGGCCAAGCTGCTGGTCGGGGCCAGGGCGGCGCGACATTTCCGCCGCGAGCTGGACGGTGCGCGTCTGCTCGCCGGGCAGGGGCTGGCGACGCCGCTGCTGCTGGCCGACGGCCTGCGCGAGGGTGAGGGCGGCTGGCTGCTGTTCGACTACCTGGAGGGCGCCGAAAGCCTGTGGGACGCCTGGCGTCAGGTCGAGCCGCAGCCGTTGCTCAGCGCCGCTCAGCAGGCGGTGCTGGGCGAGGCCCTGGCGACGGTGGCGCAGCTGCATGCCAGGGGGCTGTGGCAGGCCGACCTGCACCTGGACAATCTGCTGCGGCATGGGGGGCGGTTGCTGGTCATCGACGGCGGCGGGGTGCAGGCGCAGGTCCCGGGGCAACCCCTGTCGCGGGAGTTGGTGCTGGAGAATCTCGGGATACTGTTCGCCCAGCTTCCAGTCGAGCTGGAGCCCTTTATCGAAGAGCTGCTGGTGCACTATCTGCTGGTCAACGGCGAGCATGCCCTGCCGCTGGAGGCGCTGCTCGAGGAGACCGCCAAGGTGCGCCGTTGGCGCCTGCGCGACTACCTGCGCAAGGTCGCCCGCGACTGCAGTCTGTTCAGCGCCAAGGTCGGCGCCTTCGGTCTGCGGGTGGTACGCCGGGAGCAGGAAGCGGCGCTGCAGCCGCTGCTGGCCGATCTCGACCGCCTCACCGAGCAGGGCCATGTCTACAAGACCGGCGGCGCCGCCACCGTGGCGCGGGTCGAACTGGACGGCCGCCCGCTGGTGGTCAAGCGCTACAACATCAAGCACTTCGGTCACTGGCTGAAGCGTTTCTGGCGGCCGAGCCGGGCCTGGCACAGCTGGGTCGAGGGCAATCGCCTGGAGCTGCTCGGCATCGCCACGCCGCGCCCGCTGGCGGTGCTGGAGCGGCGCTGGTGCTGGCTGCGCGGTCGTGCCTACCTGATTACCGAATACTGCGGCGGGCAGGATATAATCGCGCGTTTTCGGCCGTACTTGGATACAGAAGGGCGCAGTTCGCCCCCTGAGCACGAACTCCTGGCGCTGGATCGCTTGTTCGCCGCCTTGGTGCGCGAGCGCATCAGCCACGGCGATTTCAAGGGGCACAACCTGTTCTGGGATGGCCAGGAACAGGGCGGCAGATGGGCCTTGATCGACCTCGATGCCATGTGCCAGCACCACAGCATGCGCAGTTTCGCCCGGGCCTATGCCCGCGACCGCGCGCGATTCCTGCGCAACTGGCCGGCCGACTCGGCGCTTCACCAGTTGCTCGACCAACGTTTACCGCAGGTGCCCGGCACCTGCCCTGAATAGAGGCAAAACCAGTGGCACTGACCATTCTCGGCCTTTCCGGCGCCCTCAGTCATGATCCGTCGGCAGCCCTGTATATCGATGGCAAGCTGATCGCGGCCGCTGAAGAAGAACGCTTCGTGCGCGACAAGCACGCCAAGAACCGCATGCCCTACGAGTCGGCCAAGTTCTGCCTGGAGCAGGCCGGGATCAAGCCCGCGGATGTCGACGTGGTGGCGATTCCCTTCGCCCCCATCAGCCTGTTCGGCGAGGCCCGCTGGCATTACGCCAAGCGCTACTGGTACGCCCCGGACCGCGCCCTCGATGCGATCCTGATGGGCAACCGGCGCTACAAGCGCTACCGCAAGAAGATCGTCTGGTGCCTGGAGCAGCTGGGCTTCGATGCGAAGAAGGTCAAGATCGAGCCGGTCGAGCACCACCTGGCCCATGCCTCCAGCGCCTACCACTGCTCGGGTTTCAAGGAGAAGACGGCGATCCTCGGCATCGATGGCAAGGGCGAGTACGCCACCACCTTCTTCGGCTATGGCGAGAACGGCAAGATCCACAAGATCAAGGAATTCTACGATCCAGATTCGCTCGGCGGCCTGTACGGCGCGATCACCGAGTTCCTCGGTTTCGAGATGCTCGACGGCGAGTTCAAGGTCATGGGCATGGCGCCCTACGGCGACGCCAGCAAGTACGACTTCTCCCGTCTGGCGACCTTCGAGAACGGCCAGCTGGTGATCAACACCGACTACGCCAACGTAATCGGCCTGCGCCGCTACAAGGAGAAGGGCAAGGGCTTCTACTTCTCCAAGAAGCTGATCGAGTGGCTGGGGCCCAAGCGCGAAGGCGACATCGCCGACGACCCCTACATCCACTACGCCGCCAGCATGCAGGCGCTGTTCGAGAAGCTGGCGCTGCAGATGATGGACCACTACCTCGGCGACATCATCAAGGAGACCGGCAAGATAGCCTTCGCCGGCGGCTGCGCGCTGAACGTCAAGCTCAACCAGAAGATCATCGCCCGCCCCGAGGTCAAGGAGCTGTTCGTCCAGCCGGCCTCCGGTGACGCCGGCACCGCGGTCGGCGCCGCCGCCTATGTGTCGCACCAGCGCGGCGTGCCGGTGGAGAAGATGGAGCACGTCTACCTCGGCCCGTCCTACTCCAACGAAGACGTCATCGCCGCCTGCGCGCGCCACCCGAGCAAGCCCAGGTTCAAGCAGATCGCCGACATGCCCCAGCGCATCGCCAGGATCATGGTCGACGGCAACCCGGTGGCCTGGTTCCAGGGGCGCATGGAGTTCGGCCCGCGGGCCCTCGGCGGTCGCTCGATCATCGGTTGCCCGAGCATCCCCGGGGTGGCCGACCGGATCAACGAACAGATCAAGTTCCGCGAGCGCTGGCGCCCCTTCTGCCCGTCGATGCTCGACACCGTCGGCCCGCAGATGCTCAAGGTCGACCACCCGAGCCCGTTCATGACCTTCACCTTCGAGGTCAACGAGGAGTGGAAGGCCCGCGTCGGCGAAGTGGTGCACGAGGACGGCACCTCCCGCGCCCAGGTGCTCAAGCGCGAGTACAACCCGCGCTACTACGACATGATGCTGGAGCTGGAGAAGCTCACCGGCAACGGCGTGTCGCTGAACACCTCGCTGAACCGCCGCGGCGAACCGATGATCTGCTCGCCGACCGATGCCCTGAACATGTTCCACGGCTCCGACCTGCAGTACCTGATCATGGAGGACATCCTCGTGGTCAAGGACGGCAAGGACTGGTATGAGCAGGCCTGAGCCGCTGATCAGCGTCATCATCCCGACGTATAACTACGCCCATCTGCTGCCGAGAGCCCTAAACTCGGTATTTCAGCAGATGGCTGAGGACGTCGAGTTGATCGTGGTCAATGATGGTTCTCGGGATAATACCGGCGAAGTTTTGGCCGCATATCAAAGGCAACAAATTCAAGGTTTTCGAGTCGAACACCAAGTGAACGCTGGGGCGGCCGCTGCGCGCAATAGTGGTATTCGCTTGGCTCGTGGGCGCTTTGCATTATTGCTGGACGCGGACGATGAGCTGCTCCCGGGCGCTTTGAGTTGCCTGAGGGAGGTGTTGGCCCACAACCCTGAGGCGGGGCTGGTTCTTGGCGCGCAGGTGTCAGTGTATCCCGACGGTCGTGAGCGGATCCGATTGCCCACGCCGGTTACTAACACTCACTCCCCTTGCGAGTTGACCCGGCGATACTTGCTGGAAAAGAAAATATCGATATCTCACTGCTGTACGCTCTTTCGGCGTGATCTTTTGTTGCAGCGTCCTTACCCCGAAAGTTTGCGTACTGGCGAGGATGTTCCGGTTTTTGCCTATCTCTTGGTCAATGCATTGGTTGTAACAACCGCGCGTCCTCTGGCCAGAATCCACAAGCATTCAGATAGCCTGCGACACAATCGTGAGGATGAAGAGGTCGTCGCGCAAAGGATGGTCCGGGAGGTTTTCGCGGGCCTTCCGCACGAGTGCCAGCAGCTACGCCGCCAATATGAAGCGCAGCGCTACTTGTCCTTGTTTCGCGCAGCCGTGTTAGGGGGGGATCGGGAGGCAGCAAAACGGTTCTATTGGCATGCCTTAGAACTGCACCCTTACCAGGCACTGCGTTGGAGCTATCTGCGCAAGGCGCTTCGGTTGCTAGGAAGGGGAACGCGCAATCGGCGCTAACGGTAATGTATGGAGCGGTAATGCAAGTGTTGATCAGACAGATAGGTATGCTTTCTTCGCCTCATTGGGCTTTTTGGGGCAGTTTGTTGCTCTCTTTTATCGCTGTATTAGGCGTGGCAACGGTCGGAAAAGATGCCGCGTTCTATCTGGACATTGCTCAGCGCTCGGTAGAGCAGGGGCCTCTTGTTGCGTTCAAGGTGTTCAACTGGCCTTGGTTTCCTTTGTTGTTAGCGGGCACTCATGTGCTTACAGGGCTACCGCTTGAGGCCAGTGCTTACCTCTGGTGCGCGTTCTTCTTGGCTGGAACCTGTGCGCTGCTAGTCGACTGCGTGCGGCGGAGCTTTCCTGGGGCGGCGCCATGGGCTTGTCTCGTTGTGCTGTCAGTTCCGGCATTCAACTCCTTTCGTAGCGATATCCTGCGAGAGTATGGGTTCTGGTTTTTTTCGGTATTGGCGCTTTGGCTCGCGCTGCGTTGGTATGAGCGCAGAAGCTGGTTTGGTGCGGTCGCAATTCAGGTGTCGATCGTTATGGCGGCTTTATTTCGGCTGGAAGCTATATTGCTGATCGCGGCGATAAATTTCTGCCTGTTGCCCGATCTGAGTCGGCGTGGTGGTTGGATGGCATTACTTAAGCTTAATGCCTTGCCAATTTTTGTGGCGCTGGTCGGCCTTACGGTGCTGTATCAGCAGGGCGGATTTAGCCAAGGACGGATAGAGTATTTCCTGTCGATGCTCAATCCAGGCCAGGTCCATAGCAAGTTGTTGGTGATGGCGCAGGAGATGTCTGATGCCGTCTTGAACAAGTACTCATCGGATGATGCAATTGTTCTGCTTCTTTCGGGGATGTTAACGGTGATCGCGCTAAGCTTCATCAAGCTGTGTGGCCCTTTCGCCTTGCCGTACCTTAGTCGTCTAGCTTGGGGCTCTGCTCTTCAGTACTGGCGGGCGTACAAGCCATTCGCTTTGGCGATGGCAATATATGTCATAGTGCTGTTGCTCTTCTTTATTCAGGAAAGGTTTATAAATTCGCGCTACACCAGTTACCTCGGCTTGCTTGCCGTGCCTCTTTTGAGCCTGGGGCTGTGGCTGTTCGCGCGTGCTCATTCCCGCATGGCTCGCGTGCTGGTGGCGCTTGCCGTGCTTGTCATGTTGGATAACGTGGTGTCCCTCAGTGCCAAGAAAACCCATTATGTTGAGGCGGGGCACTGGCTGTCCGCGCATGTGGATCCAGGGGAGGGGATCTACTACGACGACTCACGGATCGCCTACTACGCCGGTTGGGGGTATCCGCGCATGGATCTAACCCGTGAGCAGGCCATGAGTGTTAAGAACGCCAGCAAGTTCCGCTATTTTTTAATCGAGGCCGAGGCTGAGGAGCCCTGGCTGGCTGAATGGTTGGATCGGGAGCGCAGACAAATACTCAGTCAGTTCGAAAACCGTAAAGGTGAAACCGTCTTGATCATTGGAGACTGAGGTAGCTGTTCTTCAGCTCATCGTCTCTGCGTGCTGTCGATTTTCGTACTATCGATGATCAGTTTGCTGTTCGACCTATAGGACTGCAGAAAAGGTCCCGACTCTAGCCACTGGCTATCTGCTGGGTCTCGAAACAGGTGTCGGAGATTTCGCAGGCGTTTGCTTTTACCTAAAGCGTGTCGATATTGCCGCAAGTCGGCAATGTCGATCAGGCCCAGCTCACCTTCGGGCGTTAGAACGATATTCCCGAGGTGCAAAGAGCGGAAATAGACGCCTACGTCATGCAAATGAGCGACAAATTTTCCGAGGTCCTCATGCAATTGGTCTGGAGCTTGGCTCTCCCGAAGCTGGCGAAGCGTTTGTCCGGGGAGGGGGGCGTAGTAGACAATGTCGCGCTCGATGTCATGGGCGCGGTAGACTCCGAGAACGGTTGGGCAGCGTATGCCAGCAGCGGCAAGGGCTTTGGCGTTGCGGGCGAAACGCGCGGCGTAGGGCCAGATCAATGCTGATGAGAAAAGACGCTTGCGCCTGAACAGTTTGATGAAATTTCCATCCCGCAGGCGCAGGACCTTATCGCCAAAGCTGTCGGCCTCCAGCACTTCTGCGCCGTAGCGTAGGGTCGCATAGTCAGTTGGGTCGATACGTCGCATGGCCGCTGCTCTGAAAGGGGGGGCTGATGATACTCAGTATTCTCCTCAAGCAAAACGGTACTGATCCTCGAAGGGGCTTGAGAGAGAGTGTGTTTATGAATGAAGCCAAACCGTTGGTCTCGGTGATTATCGCTTGTTACAACCACGCCAAGTACATTGAGCAGTCCATTCGAAGCGTGCTCGCGCAGACCTATCCAAATATAGAGCTGTTGGTCGTTGACGATGGTTCCAGTGACGACAGCCCGCTGATTATCCAGCGGTTGCAGGCGGAGTATGGCTTTGATTTTCGCGTGCAGGCCAATCAAGGCTTGTCTAAGACCTTGAATGAGGCAATTGGCCGTTCCAGTGGGGTGTTTATTGCTCCTTTTGGTTCGGATGATGTGATGTTACCCGAGCGTATAGCAATTCAGGTGGCTTATATGGCGGATAAACCTGAGGTCGGCATATGTGCAGGTGATATCCAGTTGATTGATGGTGAGGGGCGGCAGCTGGCGAAAGGTGCCGGTAAGCGCACAGTGTTTAGGCGCCTAGACTTTGCCGATGTCATCATGGATCGTGTGCCTCTGCCTCCGGCCGCGACCATGCTCCTGCGCAGGGAGGCCTTGCAGGCGGCCGGTGGATTTGACCCAAGTATCCGCTTGGAGGATCTGCAGATTTGGTTGAAGGTGACCCACGCCGGCTTCACGATCGATTGTCTTCCGCAAGTGTTCGCACACTATCGGACTCACGGCGCTAATACCTATAAAAATTATCGTTTTATGGTTGACAATGTGCTGCGGTCTTATGCGCTTTTCGCGGATCATCCGCTCTACGATGAGGCGCGATGGCGCTTTCTCAACGGCATGTTTCTCAAATGTGCGGGCCGCGACAAGGAATTTGCCCGTGAGTTGCTTTCCAAAATTCCCTATTCCGCATGGTCGAAGAAAACCTTGCGAGGTTTGGTGCGTCTCTATTTATTACCTTTGGAGAAGGGATGATGAGGCTTAGGGAAGGTCTGAAGTAGCCCGGTCTCTGCCGCCGACTTCATCCTCCGCTGATTTTAAAAGCGGGCAGTCGATCAAAATTGACTAGATAGCCCACTCATTTCTCCGCTTTTTCGCCGCCGTGAGCACCTCGCGACGGCCATTTCCCACATTACAGGCGCACCTCTCCTGCGGTGGCTAGCAAATGTCGACGTGCCATCCACAGGTTTGACAGTGCGAACAGCGTCATCAGCTGCGCAGTGTTCTTGGCCAGGCCACGGAAGCGCACCTTCACGTAACCGAACTGGCGCTTGATCACTCGGAACGGGTGCTCGACCTTGGCTCGCACCTGCGCCTTGGCCTTTTCGACCTTGCGCTTGGCTTTGTAGAGTGGATTGTTCTTGCCCAGCTTCTTGTAGGTACTACGGCGCGCCGCGACCTGCCAGATCACGTTCCGGCCAGCGTGCTCGGCGCGCTTTTCGACTCCGGTGTAGCCGGCGTCGGCGCAGATGACGTTCTCGTCGCCATGCAGCAGCTTGTCGACCTGGGTGACATCCGCCACGTTTGCCGCCGTGCTGACCACGCTGTGCACCAATCCCGATGCGTCATCGACGCCAATGTGGGCCTTCATGCCGAAGTAGTACTGGTTGCCTTTCTTGGTCTGGTGCATCTCCGGGTCGCGCTTGCCGTCCTTGTTCTTGGTCGAACTGGGCGCATGGATCAACGTGGCGTCGACGATGGTGCCCTGGCGCAGCGACAGACCGCGATCACCGAGATAGCCGTTGATCACCGCCAGTATCCCGGCCGCCAGCTCGTGTTTTTCCAGCAGCCGGCGGAAGTTGAGGATGGTGGTTTCGTCCGGAATGCGCTCTAGGCTCAGCCCGGCAAACTGGCGCAGGATGGTGGTCTCGTACAGCGCCTCTTCCATGGCCGGATCGCTGTAGCCGAACCAGTTCTGCATCAGATGAATACGCAGCATGGCCAGCAGCGGGTAGGCGGGCCGGCCGCCTTCACCCTTCGGGTAGTGCGGCTCAATCAGGGCAATCAGTCCCTTCCACGGCACCACCTGATCCATCTCGATCAGGAACAGTTCCTTGCGAGTTTGCTTGCGCTTGCCGGCGTACTCGGCG
This sequence comes from Pseudomonas sp. LPB0260, assembly GCF_013388395.1. Lineage (NCBI taxonomy): Bacteria > Pseudomonadati > Pseudomonadota > Gammaproteobacteria > Pseudomonadales > Pseudomonadaceae > Pseudomonas > Pseudomonas sp. LPB0260. The sequence goes on from NZ_CP058247.1 coordinate 5,070,913, forward strand.
TCGGCGAAGGTCATCTGCTTCATGGAATAACTCGGGTGGCGGGTTCGACCTATTTCACCGGATTCAGGAAGTCTTTTTCAGAGTGTCCTTAGGTGGCTCGATCGCATTTTGCAGCGGCGGGCGAAGCGAAGGATCAGCAAGCTACCGGCGTTCTATCGCAGTCAAGCCAAATTTCTGATGCGCTACCCGGCATATAAAATCGGTGTGGGCACGTACGGAATGCCAAATGTTCTGGATTGGGGGGAGGGCAGTACTCTGATCATTGGCGCATATTGCTCTGTTGCCGAGGACGTCGAGATATTGTTGGGCGGTCACCATCGCACCGACTGGGTTAGTACTTATCCGTTTCCAGCGAAGATTCCGCAGGCGGCTGGCATTGAGGGATACGGGAGGAGCCGGGGCGATGTCGTTATCGGCAGTGATGTTTGGCTCTGCACACGTGTAATGATTTTGTCTGGCGTCACTATCGGGCATGGCGCAGTCGTGGCTGCCGGGGCAGTGGTAAGTCGTGATGTGGAGCCATATTCAATCGTGGCGGGCAACCCCGCCAGGCAGATTGGCTGGAGATTTGATGAGAGTACGCGCCAAGCGCTGCTTGAAATAGCCTGGTGGGACTGGCCGGAAAACGAGGTGCGACAAGCCAGTAGCTTGTTGTGTTGCGATGATATTGAGGCGTTTCTGGCCTACGGGCGCAGGAGAAACTCGGCGCAAACGGCATGATATGATGCTCTCCTTTTGACTGTGCCTACTCCATGAGCAATCCTGATCGCCAGCCTGCTTCAAGTTTGAAGATATACCTGCGTTTGCTGGCCTACGTGCGGCCATACATAGGGCTGTTTCTGCTGAGCATTCTAGGGTTCCTGATTTTTGCCTCTACTCAGCCGATGCTTGGCTATATCCTTAAGTACTTCGTCGATGGCCTGTCCAACCCCGACGCCAGCCTGTTTCCCAATGTGCCCTACCTGCAGGATCTGCAGCTGGTCGAGGCGGTGCCGCTGCTGATCGTGCTGATCGCGCTGTGGCAGGGCATCGGCTCCTATCTGGGCAACTACTTTCTCGCCAAGGTTTCCCTGGGCCTGGTGCACGACCTGCGGGTGGCCCTGTTCAACAACCTGCTGGTGCTGCCCAACCGCTACTTCGACAACCACAACTCGGGACACCTGATTTCGCGCATCACCTTCAACGTGACCATGGTCACCGGGGCGGCGACCGACGCGATCAAGGTGGTCATACGCGAAGGCATGACGGTGATATTCCTGTTCGCCACCCTGCTGTGGATGAACTGGAAGCTGACCCTGGTAATGGTCGCCATCCTGCCGCTGATCGGCGTGATGGTCAGCAGCGCCAGCCGCAAGTTTCGCAAGCAGAGCAAGAAGATCCAGGTGGCCATGGGCGATGTCACCCATGTCGCCTCCGAGACCATCCAGGGCTACCGGGTGGTGCGCAGCTTCGGCGGCGAGACCTACGAGCAGGAGCGCTTCCTCAACTCCAGCCTAAGCAACACGGAAAAGCAGCTGCGCATGACCAAGACTGGCGCGGTGTACACGCCCATGTTGCAGCTGGTGATCTACAGCGCCATGGCCGTGCTGATGTTCCTGGTGCTGTTCATGCGCGGCGATGCCTCGGCGGGGGACCTTGTGGCCTACATCACCCTGGCCGGTCTGTTGCCGAAGCCGATCCGCCAGTTGTCGGAAGTGAGTTCGACCATCCAGAAAGGCGTGGCCGGTGCGGAAAGCATCTTCGAGCAACTGGACGAGGCGCCGGAGGTCGATCACGGCACCCAGGAGCGCGAGCGCGTCAGTGGTCGTCTCGAGGTGCGTGACCTGAGCTTCGTCTACCCGGGGGCGGAGAAGCCGGTGTTGAACGACATCTCCTTCAGCGTCGAGCCGGGGCAGATGGTCGCCCTGGTCGGGCGTTCCGGCAGCGGCAAGTCGACCCTGGCCAGCCTGATTCCGCGCTTCTACCACCACGATCAGGGGCAGATCCTCCTCGATGGCGTGGATGTCGAGGAGTACACCCTGCGCAACCTGCGCCGGCACATCGCCCTGGTCACCCAGCACGTCACCCTGTTCAACGATACCGTGGCCAACAACATCGCCTATGGCGACGTCGCTGGCGCGCCGCTGGAACAGGTGCGCAAGGCGGCCGAGGCGGCTTATGCCGACGAGTTCATCAGCGTCATGCCGGAGGGCTATGACACCCTGGTGGGCGAGAACGGCGTGCTGCTGTCCGGGGGACAGCGTCAGCGTCTGGCGATCGCCCGGGCGTTGCTCAAGGACTCGCCGCTGCTGGTGCTCGACGAAGCCACCTCGGCGCTGGACACCGAGTCCGAGCGGCATATCCAGGCCGCCTTGGACGAGGTGATGAAGGGCCGCACCACCCTGGTCATCGCCCATCGTCTGAGCACCATCGAGAAGGCCGACCTGATCCTGGTGATGGACCAGGGCCGTATCGTCGAGCGCGGCACCCACCGCGAGTTGCTGGAACAGAACGGTTATTACGCGCGCCTGCATGCCAAGCAGTTCGAGGTCGGTGGCGAGACCGTGGTGGAGCAGGACGTTTGATGCTGAGTCATCTGCGCCTCTGGCGCGAGCAGGGCTGGACCCCGATCGATGCCGCCACCTATGCCGAGCTCTGGCAGCGTTTCGGCGGCAGCGTGGCCACCCATCCGCAGGTGATCGAGCGCCTGGCCGACCTGGCCGGCATCGCGGTGCGCTATCTGGGCTGGTCGCAGCAGGGTGAGCTGAAGGCGGCTGTGGCGACCTGGGGCCGCCACCTGGCGTTGTCCAAGGATGTGCTCAAGCAGCGCGGGCGGCGTGGGCTGTTCGACCTGGGCAATGCCGAGATCATCCTGCCGCTGGCCCCTGACGCGCGGGTGCAGTTGCGGCACAAGGCGCGCTACGTTTCCGATCTGCACGGCGAACGCATCACCTCGCTGCGCGAGCAGGCCGAGGGCCTAGCCCTGGCGCGTGAGCCGGAGCAGTACAGCAAGAAGTTCCGCTACAACCAGCGCCGCGAGCAGCGTCTGCTGGAAGAGGCGGGCGGGGTGATCCGGCCGATGCTGGAGCTCAGCGCCGCCGAGCAGGCGGCGATCTACGCCGACCTGTTCCAGCGCCGCTGGGGCTTCGAGGCCACCGGCAAGGCGCACCTGGCAGAGGTCTTCGCGCTGATGCGCGAGTTCATGACCGGTTCGCTGATCTACCTCAACGACGAGCCGGTGGCCATCCAGGTGCTCTACCGGGTCGAGGCGCCGCAGTGGATCAGCCTGGAGTACATCAACGGCGGGGTCGACCCGCAGAACCGCGACTTCAGCCCCGGCAGCGTGCTCAGCTTCGTCAATACCCAAGCCGCCTGGGTCGAGGCCCGGGCCCTGGGCAAGCCGCTGCGCTACTCCTTCGGTCGCGCCGACCGCGAGTACAAGGACCGCTGGTGCAATCGCGTGCCGGTCTATCAGGTGTGAGCATGGCCGGCCGCAAGCAACAGCTCCTCAAGCGTCATCGTCGGCACAAGCGCATCGCCCTGCTGGTGGGCATGCTGCTGTTGGCGCTGCTCGGCGTGCTGCTGGCCTGGTGGCTGGTGCCGCTGCTGCTGGTGCTGGGCTGGGTAGGCCACGAGGCCTGGTTCGCCGATCACCTGTTCTACTCGCCGGCCGATGACTACCGCTACGACTTCCCGCCGGGTACGCGGCAGCTGCCGGCGCGCGTGGCCGATGGGATGCTCGAGGTGGAGGGCGACTTCGCCAGCGCCGACACCCTGATCCTGCAGCTGGAGCTCCGGGCCGGCTGGCTGGGGCGCTGGCTCGACCCCCATGTGCTGGTCGGCGAGGATCGCCAGGATTTCGAGCGTGGCGTCAGTGGGCGGCGCTACCTCAACTTGTCCAGCCAGGGCGAGGCCCTTGCCGCCGGCGGCCTGCCGATCCGTGGGCGCTTCTGTCGCCTGGGCGCCAGTGCCACGTTTTACGCCCTGAGTAATCCCGATTACGCCCGCCAGCGGCTGATGGTCATCGCCCCCCATGCCGACGACGCCGAGCTGGCCGCATTCGGCCTGTACAGCCGCGCCGCCGAGGCGAGCATCGTCACCCTGACCCAGGGCGAGATCGAGGCCGATGCCTACCGGCGCCTCGGCCTGGACCAGGCCGCGGCGGCGCGCCTCAAGGGCCGCCTGCGCACCTGGGACAGCCTGGCGGTGCCGCTGTGGGGCGGCGTCACCCCGGAGCGTTGCGTGCAGCTCGGCTACTACTGCCTGCAGCTGCCAGCCATGGCCGAGCAGCCCGCCCAGGCCTTCGGCTCTCGCGAATCCGGGGAGTGCGATACTCGCGGTGCCCGCCGCCACAACCCGCTGCAATTGCCCGGCGATGCCGATGGTGTGCCCAGCTGGCACAACCTGGTGGCGGACCTGGTGGCGCTGCTGGAGCATTACCGCCCCGAGCTGCTGGTCACCCCGCACCCCGAGCTGGACCCGCACAGCGATCATGTCGCCGCGACCCGCGCGCTGCAGGAGGCAATCCAGCGCAGCAGCTGGAAGCCCGCGACCCTGCTGCTCTACGCCAATCACCTGCACGACAACGACCGCTGGCCCATGGGCCCTGCCGGCCAGGGCATCGCCCTGCCGCCGGCCATCGAGCCCTTGCCGGCCGATGGCCTGTGGAGCCCGGGCCTGAGCGCCGAGGTGCAGGTGGACAAGGCCATGGCCCTGGCCATGCAGCACGACCTGCAAGGGCCGCTGCCGACCAAGAAACGCCTGCGCCGGCTGATCCAGCGCCTGCTGGCCGGGCGCCGCTGGCCGGCCAGTGGCGAGGACGAGTTTTTCCGCAAGGCGGTGCGCCGCCACGAGCTGTTCTGGGTGCGTCCTCTGTAGGAGGGCACCGCACCTGGCGCGCGCCTGGCCGGCATCGGCCGATATTCCCGACATGCTATGATCTGCGGCGATTTTGCCGCCCCGGAGTCCCCATGAAGTTGTCCATGCCCCGTTTCGACCAAGCCCCCGTTCTGGTGGTGGGCGATGTCATGCTCGATCGTTACTGGCACGGCGGCACCTCGCGGATCTCCCCGGAGGCGCCGGTGCCGGTGGTCAAGGTCGAGCAGATCGAGGACCGCCCCGGTGGCGCCGCCAACGTCGCGCTGAACATCGCCGCGCTGGGGGCCCCGGCCGTGCTGGTCGGCGTCACCGGCGCCGACGAGGCCGCCGACAGCCTGAGTAACAGCCTGCAGGCGGTGGGGGTCAAGACCCGCTTCCAGCGTATCGCCGACCAGCCGACCATCGTCAAGCTGCGGGTGCTGAGCCGTCACCAGCAACTGCTGCGCATGGACTTCGAGGAAGCCTTCAGCACCGATGCGGACGCCATCGCCCGGGAAGTCGAGGCGCTGCTCGAGGGGGTCAAGGTGCTGGTGCTGTCCGACTACGGCAAGGGCGCGCTGAAGAATCACCAGGTGCTGGTGCAGGCCGCTCGCGCCCGCGGCATCCCGGTGCTGGCCGATCCCAAGGGCAAGGACTTCTCCATCTACCGCGGCGCCAGCCTGATCACCCCCAACCTCAGCGAGTTCGAGACCATAGTCGGGCGCTGCGCCGACGAGGCCGAGCTGGTCGCCAAGGGCGCGGCGCTGATGCGCGAGCTGGACCTCGGCGCGCTGCTGGTGACCCGCGGCGAGCACGGCATGACCCTGCTGCGCCCTGAGCATGCACCGCTGCACCTGCCGGCCCGCGCCCGCGAGGTGTTCGATGTCACCGGTGCCGGCGACACAGTGATCTCCACCCTGGCCGCCAGCCTAGCCGCCGGCGAGGAGTTGCCGCAGGCAGTGGCGCTGGCCAACCTCGCCGCCGGCATCGTGGTCGGCAAGCTCGGCACCGCGGCGATCAGTGCCCCCGAGTTGCGCCGCGCGGTGCAGCGTGAGCAGGGCTCCGAGCGCGGCGTGCTGAGCCTGGACCAGCTGCTGCTGGCCATCGAGGACGCCCGCGCCCATGGCGAGAAGATCGTCTTCACCAACGGTTGCTTCGACATCCTCCACGCCGGTCACGTGACCTACCTGGAGCAGGCTCGTGCCCAGGGCGATCGCCTGGTCCTGGCGGTCAACGACGACGCCTCGGTCAGCCGCCTCAAGGGGCCAGGCCGGCCGATCAACTCGGTGGACCGGCGCATGGCGGTGCTCGCCGGCCTCGGCGCGGTGGACTGGGTGGTGAGCTTCGCCGAGGACACTCCCGAGCGGCTGCTCGAGCAGGTGCGCCCGGACGTGCTGGTCAAGGGCGGCGACTACGGCATCGACCAGGTGGTCGGTGCCGAGATCGTCACGGCCTATGGCGGTGAAGTGCGGGTGCTCGGCCTGGTGGAAAACAGCTCGACCACCGCCATCGTCGAGAAGATCCGCAGCAAATAGTCACCGCGGCGAACCGCTCAGCCTCTCAGCGGCGTCGCTGCGTCCGTCGCGCCGCCGGGGCTGGACGGTTTCAGCCCGTGCAGGCTCAGCCAATCCTTCCAGCGAATGCGTTCGTCGCGCACCAGCCAGCCGTCCTGGGGCGCGAAACTTTCCGCCAGCCACAGGCCGCGCGTGCTGGCCGGGGTCAGCAGGCCGTTTTCCAGGGTCAGCAGTTCCGCGGTCGGCTTGCCGCCCTGTAGCGGGATCAGGTACAGGTCGGGGCGCGAGCGGTCGAGGCGGGCGACCAGCTGGCCGTCCTCCAGGTGCTCGTCGACGTGGAACAGGCTGGGCTGCCTGGCCTCCTTCGGCAGCTCCAGGCACAGGTCGTAGACCAGCTGCAGCGAGGCCGTCGGCAGGTGCACATAGGCGCGCGGGCGCTCCAGCAGGGTCAGGTTGCCGCATTGCACCGGTCGCGCCGCGCCGGATAGCGGGCTCAGGCGAAAGTGCGCGGCCTCGCGGTAATGCAGCGCGCCCTGGTAGGGCGCCGGCAGCCAGGTGTCGCCAAAGCGGCCGTACAGCCAGCCTTCCGGGGTTTCCACCAGGCACTCCTCGGCGACCTCCTGGATTGCGGTGTGCAATGGCAGGTTCAGTTCATGGGTGGGGACGTAGCCGGAGATCAGCTTGAGCACCACGTCGCCGCGATCCAGGCGCCGCTGGCGCACCAGCAGCCAGTATTCGCGGCCCTGCCAGCTCAGGGTCAGGCGTACCGAGACCCCGAGGTTGGCCAGTTCCACGGCGAAGTGCTGGCTGTCGCCGATGGCGATCGCCTGGCGTCGCGCCAGCACCTGGTTGAAGTTCAGTGGCTGGCCGATGCCCTGGTAGCTCAGGCGGTCCGCTCCCGCCTCGACGAACAGCGGCAGGGTCTTGAAGACGCTGGGATTCTTGCGGATCAGCGCGCGCGCCATCTCGGCTCCTTTCGCGGGGTGGCCTGGCCGCGAGCGCGGGCTCAGGCGATGTCCTGGATCACCGCCGCGGCTGTCGCCACGTTGTCGGCCAGGTGCTGCGGGTTGATGGTGCCGATGATCGCGCTGCTCACCGCCGGGTGGCCGAAGATCAGCTCGAAGCTGGCACGCACCGGATCTTCGCCCGGTTGCAGGCAGGCATGGCCGCTGGCCAGGGCCTTCTTCACCAGGATGCCTTTGCCGTGCAGCTCGGCGTAGTCCAGCACCGGCACCTCGCCCTGCTCGTTGAGATTGTAGGTGACCATCGCGCAGTCACCCTGCTCGAGGGCCAGCAGGCCGCCCTCGACGGTCTTGCCGGACAGGCCGAAGGCGCGGATCTTGCCTTCGCGCTTGAGCGCGGCGAGGGTCTCGTAGAGGCCGCTGTCCTGCAGGATGGCGACATCGTTGCCGTCCGAGTGCACCAGCAGCAGGTCGATGAAATCGGTCTCCAGGCGCTTGAGGCTGCGCTCCACGGAGAGGCGCGCGTGGGACGGGGAAAAGTCGAAGCGCGACTGACCGTCCTCGAACTCCTCGCCGACCTTGCTGACGATCACCCACTGCTCGCGCTGGCCGCGCAGCAGCGGGCCGAGGCGCGCCTCACTGGTGCCGTAGGCGGGGGCCGTGTCGATCAGGTTGATGCCCAGCTCGTGAGCCTGGGCCAGCAGCGCGCGCGCCGCCGCGTCATCCGGGATGCGAAAGCCGCTGGGGTACTTCACCCCCTGGTCGCGGCCCAGCTTGACGGTGCCCAGGCCCAGCGGGGAGACCAGCAGTCCGGTCGCGCCGAGCGGGCGGTGGAGGTTGTGCAGGGTGTGCATCAGAACAGTTCCTCCCAGGCGGGATGGGCGATGGCCGGGCGCGGCAGCTCGGGCAGTGGCGGATGGCCGGCGGGCTGGATACCGTCGCGCGCCAGCGTCGCCAGCACGCGGTCGGCGAAGTCCGGGGCCAGGGCAAGTTTAGTCGGCCAGCCGACCAGCAGGCGGCCCTGTTCGGCGAGAAAGGCGTTGTCGGGGCGCACCAGGCCGGATTGCGCCGGTTCGGCGCGCTCGACCCGCAGGGTGGCCCATTGCGCGCTGCCGAAATCGACCCAGGGCAGCAGCTCGCCCAGCTCCTTCTGCGCCGCCCGGACCTGCGCCGCCGGTTCGCGGGCTACTCCATCGGCCTCGGCCAGGTCGCCGCCCAGGTACCAGACCCACTGGCCGTCGGCCGCCGGGTGGCTGGTGACCGTCACCCGCGGCTTGGGGCCGCCGCCCAGGCAGTGGGCGTACAGCGGCTTGAGGGTCGGCCCCTTGACCAGCACCATGTGCAGCGGGCGCAACTGTTGGGCCGGTTGCTGCAGGCCGAGCGCCGCGAGCAGCTCGGCGTTGCCGCGGCCGGCGCTGAGGGCGATGCGCTGGGCGCGGATCTCGCGGCCGTCGACGCGCAGGCCGACCAGCTCGTCCTGCTCGCGCAGCGGTTCGATGCGCTCGGCCGCCAGCAACCCGTCACCGGCCAGTTCGGCGAGGCGGGCGATCAGGCTGGGCACGTCGAGCACCAGTTCGGCCAGGCGGTAGACCTTGCCCTTGAACCTGGGGTGTTGCAGCGCCGGCGGCAGCTGTTCGCCCTTGACCTGGTCGACCCGGCCGCGCACCGCCTTGCTGGCGAAGAAGCTGGTCAGGTTGCCGGCCAGGCTGCCGGGCGACCACAGGTAGTGGGCCTCGGACAGCAGGCGCACGCCGGACAGATCCAGCTCGCCGCTGCCGGCCAGGGCCTCGCGCCAGCGCCGCGGCATGTCGGCGATGGCTTCCGAGGCGCCGCTCAGCGCGCCATGCAGAGCGTACTTGGCGCCGCCGTGGATGATGCCCTGGGACTTGACGCTCTGCCCGCCGCCGAGGCTGGCGTTTTCCACCAGCAGGGTGGCGAAGCCCTGGCGGCGCAGGCGCGCATTGAGCCAGAGGCCGGCGATACCGCCGCCGACGATCAGGACGTCAGTGCTCAGAGCTTGGGACATGGGCGCGCCTCGATAGGAAAACAGGCGCGCAGTATAACCCGCGAGGTCGTGGTGGCTGCCTCGCTCAGTGGCCGACGCTTTGCGAGAACAGCTGGATCACCACCACCCCGGCGACGATCAGGCCCATGCCGAGCAGGGCCGGCAGGTCCAGGCGCTGCTGGTAGAGCACGGCGGCGGCGACGCTCACCAGGACGATGCCCAGGCCGGCCCACACCGCGTAGGCGACGCCGACCGGGATGGTCTTGACCACCAGGCTGAGCATCCAGAACGACAGCACGTAGCCGCCCACCACCAGCAGCAGCGGCAGGGGCCGGTTGAAGCCGTCCAGCGCCTTCATCGAGGCGGTGGCGACGACTTCCGCGGAAATGGCGATGGCGAGGTAGAGATAGCCGGTCATGGTGGAACTCCTGTGGGTGCTGCCGCCATTCTAGGGAGATTCATGATGGGATAAACTTATTACCTATCTGAAATGGAGATGGGTCATGCAGTGGAGCCTCGAGCAGATTCGCCTGTTCATCAGTGTCGCCGAGGGCCGCTCGTTCTCCGCCGTGGCGCGGCAGATGAATCGCGCGCAGTCGGCCGTCAGCACGGCGATTGCCCAGTTGGAGGTCGATCTGGGCGTGCAGTTGTTCGCGCGCAGCAGCGGCCGCCAGCCGCAGCTGACGGAAGCCGGCGCCAGCTTGCTCGAGGAGGCGCGCGAAGTGCTGCGCCAGTGCGAGCGTCTGGAAGGGCGGGCCCTCGGCCTGGCCCGCGGCGAGGAGGCGCGGCTGCGCCTGGCCCAGGACGAGGCGATGCCCTATCCGCCGGTGCTCGATAGCCTGGAGGCGCTGGCCCGGCAGTTTCCGCAGCTCGAGGTGCAGGTCGCCAGCGCCGCCCAGGGCGATGTCGCGCGCAAGCTGCTGGAGCGTCGCGCCGACCTGGGCCTGCTGTTCCACCACGAACAGATGCCCGAGGCCCTGGAGCGCCAGCGCCTCGGCGCCATCGGCATGGTCACGGTGTGCGGCGCCGGCCATCCGCTGGCCGCGCACGATTATGTGGATCGCCGCGAACTGGCCCGGCACCGTCAGCTGCTGATGGCGCCCCAGGACAGCCGCTACCCCGGTGGCGAGCAGATCAGTCCCCAGGTCTGGCGCGCCGACAGTTTCTACGTCATGGCCGAACTGCTGATGCGCAACCTCGGCTGGGCCTGGCTGCCACGCCATGTGGCGCAGTACCCGACCTACCTGGGGCAGCTGGTGGAATTGCGCAGCGACTGGACGCCGCCGCCCCTGGTGGTGGAGCTGGTCTGCCGGCGCGACGAGGCCCTGGGGCCGGCGGCCTTGTGGCTGGCCGACTGCCTGGCCGAGCACCTGCAGGCCATTGGCTGATCGGCGGGCGCGGCTCTGCTAAGCTGCGCGCCCATGAATCGGACCCTCTATACCCTGCTGTTCCATCTCGGCCTGCCCCTGGTCGCCCTGCGCCTGGCCTACCGCGCCTGGCGGGCGCCGGCCTACGCCAGGCGCATCGGCGAGCGCTTCGCCTTCGGCCTGCCGGCGCTCGCCCCTGGCGGCATCTGGGTGCATGCGGTCTCGGTGGGCGAGAGCATTGCCGCCGCACCGCTGATCCGCGAGCTGCTGGCGCGCTACCCGCAGTTGCCGATCACCGTCACCTGCATGACCCCGACCGGCTCGGAGCGCATCCGCGCGCTGTTCGCCGCGCCGGAGTTCGCCGGGCGCGTGCAGCACTGCTACCTGCCCTATGACCTGCCCTGGGCCGCCGCGCGTTTTCTCGAGCGGCTGCGCCCGCGTCTGGCGCTGATCATGGAAACCGAGTTGTGGCCCAACCACATCCACCAGTGCGCCCGCCGCGGCATTCCCGTGGTCCTGGCCAACGCGCGGCTGTCCGAGCGCTCGGCACGCGGTTACGGGCGCTTCGCCAAACTGACCGCGCCGATGCTCGCCGAACTGAGCCTGATCGCCGCGCAGACGGCCGCCGAGGCCGAGCGCTTTCGCACGCTGGGTGCTCGCGGCGAATGCGTCGAGGTGACCGGCTCGATCAAGTACGACCTGCACGTCGACCCGGCCCTGCTCGATCGCGCCACCGAACTGCGGGTGCAGTGGGGCGCCAACGAGCGCCCGCTGTGGATCGCCGCCAGCACCCACGCCGGCGAGGACGAGATCATCCTCATCGCTCATCGCCAGCTGCTGGACCAGTACCCGGACGCACTGCTGATCCTGGTGCCGCGCCATCCGGAACGCTTCTCCGGCGTGTTCGAGTTGTGCCGGCGGCAGGGGTTCGCCACCCGTCGTCGCTCCACCGGCGAGGCGGTGAGCGACGCCGACCAGGTGCTGCTCGGCGATACCATGGGTGAACTGCTGTTTCTCTATGCCCTGGCCGACTGCGCCTTCGTCGGCGGTAGCCTGGTGGCCAATGGCGGCCACAACCTGCTGGAGCCGGCGGCACTGGGCAAGCCGGTGCTCAGCGGCCCGCACCTGTTCAACTTTCTCGAGATCGCCGCGCAACTGCGCGAGGCCGGGGCGTTGGGGGAAGTGGCCGATGCGCAGCAGCTCGCCGCCAGGGTGGCCGAGCTGTGGCAGCAGCCGCAGCAGGCGCAGCGCATGCGTGAGGCCGGCCTGGCGGTGATGAGGGCCAATCAGGGCGCGCTGCAGCGCCTGCTCGCCGGCGTGGGGCGCCTGCTCGGTTAGTCGCCGCGCCGGCTCTGCGGCCTGACCGAACAGCCATGAAAAAGCCGGCCACCTGGGCCGGCTTTTTCATGTTCGTCCTTCAGTAGTCCGGGTTGCCTTGCAGCTGCGCTTCCGCGGCCTTGGCCAGGTCCGGCGGGAGGAAATCCTGGTCCGGGTCGTAGTCCGGCTTGAGGAAGCTGCCCAGGGCCTCCAGATCGGCCGGGCTGAGGGTGCCGGCGGCCTGCTTGAGGCGCAGGTTGTTGAGGATGTAGTCGTAGCGTGCGTCGTTGTAGGTGCGCACCGAGCTGTACAGCTGACGCTGGGCGTTGAGCACGTCGACGATGTTGCGCGTACCGACCTGGTAGCCGATCTCGGTGGCTTCCACGGCGCTCTGGTTGGAGATGATCGACTGCTTGCGCGCCTGCACGGTCTCCACGTCGGTGTTCACCGCGCGGTGCAGGTTGCGGGTGTTCTGCACCACCTGACGGCGCAGGCTCTCGCGCAGCTGCTCGCTCTGGCTCAGGCGCTGGTAGGCCTCGCGCACCTGGGAGCTGGTCAGGCCGCCGCTGTACAGCGGGATGTTCAGCTGCAGGCCGATCGAGCGCTGCTCGACGTCGCCGCTGAAGCGCGCGGCGCTGGCGCCGCTGTTGCTGAAGCCGAGGCTGTCGTTGTCGCCCTTCTGGTAGCTGGCCACCGCATCCAGGCTAGGCGCATGGCCGGACTTGCGCTGGCGCAGGGTTTCCTCGGCGGCGCTGACCGCGTAGTTGCTGGCCAGCAGGTTGAGGTTCTGCGCGGCGGCGGTGTCGACCCAGGCCTTGGCGTCGTTGGGCGTCGGGGCGAGGATCGGCAAGCTGTGGTCGATGCCCTCGAGGGCGCCGTGTTCGCGATTGGTCAGGGTGATCAGGGCCTGGAAGGCGTCTTCCACCTGGCGCTCGGCGATGATCCGGTTGGCCCGCGCGGTGTCGAAGCCGGCCTGGGCCTCGAGCACGTCGGTCTTGTCCGACAGGCCGACGTCGAAGCGCTCGTTGGCCTGGTCGAGCTGGCGCTTGAAGGCGGCTTCCTCGGCCCGGGTCGAGGCCAGGGCGTCCTGGGCGCGTAGCACCGCGAAGTAGGTCTCGGCGCTCTGCAGGATCAGACTCTGCTCGGTGGCGGACAGTTCCAGGGCCGCCTGTTCGCTGCTTGCCTCGGCGGCCTGCAGCTGGAACCAGCGGTCGGCGCGGAACAGCGGCTGGCTGAGGTTGGCCTGGTACACCGTGCCGCTGCGCGTGCTGGTGCTGGCCGGCGAGTCGACCTCGGTGCGGGTGTTGCTCAGGTTGGCGCCCGCCGACAGGTTCGGCAGCAGACCGGCGCGGGCCTGGGGCACCACTTCGCGGCGGGCCTGGTAGTCGGCGCGCGCCGCCGCCAGGTCGGCGTTGTTGCTGGCGGCTTCCTGATAGACGGTGATCAGGTCGGTCTTGGTGGACAGCGGAGCCTGTTCGGCCCAGGCCAATCCGGCGGAGGCGGCGGCCACGGCAAGCGCCAGGGAGAGTCTGCGCAGCATTCGGGGAATCCTAGATTTGGCGGTAATCGGCAAGGCTAAGCGGGTCCGCCGGGAGGGGTCAAGCCGTGCCGAGGGCGCCGAGAGTGTAGTTTGCGACAAGCTATGTTGCCTGCTTGCAACAATCGGCGGCGCCCGTCCTTGGCGTCATTATCCGACGTATGGGTCAGGCGTTTTTGACTCGCCGGTTGGTTTTATCGCCGGCGGTTGATTAGACTGGGCGGGTTCTTGTCGGGGTGCCCCATATGCGGGGCTGAGATTGGCAGCTGCCGGATCCCGTTGAACCTGATCAGGTTAAGGCCTGCGTAGGGAACAAGATGTCCTCGCCCATCCTTCGGCGAGTCCTCTCGGCGCCGTCTCCGGTGCTCCCCGCACACCTCGCCCATCCCAGGTTCGCTCCGACATTCATCCAGGAGAGCACCAGCCGATGAGCGCACAAGAAAAGAAGAACCTGAGCGAGTCCGCCCAGGTCGACCAGCAGTCGATCCAGCCCTTCCCCCGCTCGCAGAAGATCTATGTGCAGGGATCGCGTCCGGACATCCGCGTACCGATGCGCGAGATCAGCCTGGACGTCACCCCGACCGATTTCGGCGGCGAGATCAACGCGCCGGTGCTGGTCTATGACACGTCCGGTCCCTACACCGACCCGAGCGTAACCATCGATGTGCGCCAGGGCCTGGCCGATGTGCGCAGCGCCTGGATCGAAGACCGCGGCGACACCGAGCTGCTCGATGGCCTGAGCTCCCATTTCGGCCAGGAACGCCTGGCCAACCCCGAACTGACCGCCATGCGCTTCGCCCACGTGCGCAACCCGCGCCGCGCCAAGCCCGGCAAGAACGTCAGCCAGATGCACTACGCGCGCCAGGGCATCATCACCCCGGAGATGGAATACGTCGCCATCCGCGAGAACATGAAGCTGCAGGAGGCCCGCGCCGCCGGCCTGCTGGAGCAGCAGCACGCCGGCCACAGCTTCGGTGCCTCGATTCCCAAGGAGATCACCCCGGAGTTCGTCCGCGAGGAGATCGCCCGCGGCCGCGCCATCATCCCGGCCAACATCAACCACGTGGAACTGGAGCCGATGATCATCGGCCGCAACTTCCTGGTGAAGATCAACGGCAACATCGGCAACTCGGCGCTGGGCTCCTCCATCGAGGAGGAAGTGGCCAAGCTGACCTGGGGCATCCGCTGGGGTTCGGACACCGTGATGGACCTGTCCACCGGCAAGCACATCCACGAGACCCGCGAGTGGATCATCCGCAACTCGCCGGTGCCGATCGGCACGGTGCCGATCTACCAGGCCCTGGAGAAGGTCAATGGCGTGGCCGAGGACCTGACCTGGGAGCTGTTCCGCGACACCCTGATCGAGCAGGCCGAGCAGGGCGTGGACTACTTCACCATCCACGCCGGTGTGCTGCTGCGCTACGTGCCGATGACCGCCAAGCGGGTCACCGGCATCGTCTCGCGCGGCGGCTCGATCATGGCCAAGTGGTGCCTGGCGCACCACAAGGAGAATTTCCTCTACACCCACTTCGAGGAAATCTGCGAGATCATGAAGGCCTACGACGTCAGCTTCTCGCTGGGCGACGGCCTGCGTCCCGGCTCGATCGCCGACGCCAACGACGAGGCACAGTTCGGCGAACTGGAGACCCTCGGCGAGCTGACCAAGATCGCCTGGAAGCACGACGTGCAGGTGATGATCGAAGGCCCCGGCCACGTGCCGATGCAGCTGATCAAGGAGAACATGGACAAGCAGCTGGAATGCTGCGACGAGGCGCCGTTCTACACCCTCGGCCCGCTGACCACCGACATCGCCCCCGGCTACGACCACATCACCTCGGGCATCGGCGCGGCGATGATCGGTTGGTTCGGTTGCGCCATGCTCTGCTACGTTACCCCCAAGGAGCACCTGGGGCTGCCGAACAAGGACGACGTGAAGACCGGCATCATCACCTACAAGATCGCCGCCCATGCCGCCGACCTTGCCAAAGGCCATCCGGGAGCGCAGATTCGCGATAATGCCTTGAGCAAGGCGCGCTTCGAGTTCCGCTGGGAAGACCAGTTCAACCTGGGCCTGGACCCGGACACGGCGCGCAGCTACCACGACGAGACCCTGCCCAAGGACTCGGCCAAGGTGGCGCACTTCTGCTCCATGTGCGGGCCGAAGTTCTGCTCGATGAAGATCACCCAGGAGGTGCGGGTCTATGCTGAAGAGCAACGCATCGCCGCCCTGGAGCTGGATCAGGAGGTCGAGCAGGGCATGCAGGCCAAGGCCGAGGAGTTCAAGGCACAAGGCGCGCAGCTCTATCACAAGGTGTGATGGGGGATGCAGCCACCGACGCAGTGCCGCGCCGGTGGCGAGAAGCTGATCTAGGGCGGGCCTTCGGGCCCGTTCCTGTTAACAGGGGGTGCTTATGCAGCGGGACGATGTAGAAATAATCGAGCGGGAGGCCTGCTTTCGCGGCTTCTACCAGCTCGACCGCGTGCGCCTGCGTCATCGCCAGTTCGCCGGGGGCATGGGGCCCGAGCTCAGTCGCGAGCTGTTCGTGCGTCACGATGCGGTCTGCGTGCTGCCCTACGACCCGCAGCGCGACGTCGTGGTGCTGATCGAGCAGTTCCGCGTCGGCGCCCTGGACAAGAGCGCCAATCCCTGGCTGCTGGAGCTGGTCGCCGGACTGATCGACACCGACGAGGAACCGGAGCAGGTGGCTCGCCGCGAGGCGGAGGAGGAGGCCGGTTTGAAGCTCAGCTCGCTGTGGCCGATCACCCAGTACTACCCCTCGCCCGGCGGTTCGGATGAGCGGGTGCACCTGTTCATCGGCCGTTGCGACAGCGATGGCGCCGGTGGTGTGCATGGCCTGGCCGAGGAGGGCGAGGACATTCGCGTGCATGTCTGGCCGCTGGAGGACGCCCTGGATGCGATGAAGGATGGCCGCATCGACAATGCGGCGAGCATCATCGCCCTGCAATGGCTGGCGCTGAACCGCGCCGAGGTCAGGGGGTTGTGGTCGTGAACCTGTTGCGCGAGCGCTACCGGGTCGACCTGGTCGAGCTGCAGGCGGCCTGCGAGGCCAACTACGCCCGGCTGATGCGCCTGCTGCCGGAGATGCGCAGCGAGCAGAAGACTCGCCGGGTCGCCCTCAGTCAGGGCGACCGCGTGCTGGGCGTGCTGGTGCTGGAGGTGCTGGAGGCCTGCCCCTACACCACCACCCTGCTGGTGCGTCAGGAACACAGCCTGCCCTGGTTGCCGGTGCCGCAGTTGCAAGTGCGGGTGTACCACGATGCGCGCATGGCCGAGGTGGTCAGCGCCGAGAATGCCCGGCGCTTCCGCAGCATCTATCCCTACCCGAACGCGGCCATGCACCAGCCGGACGAAAAGAGCCAGCTCAACCTGTTCCTCGGCGAGTGGCTGAGCCACTGCCTGGCTTGCGGCCACGAGCCGGCGCCGGTGTTCTAGGGGGCGCCCGGGGCGTTGTCGCGTTTACGCCCGATTACGACGGTTTTTCTGTGACCCAAGCCCGCTTCGCGGGTTTACCATCGCCGGCGCTAGCTAGCATAATCCAAGCACCCTGCTCGAGGAGACGGCCTTGCCGAGCGTGCCCACTTCCGCTGTTGAGTCTTCGGTGCTGCTGGTGCAGCTATCCGACAGCCATCTGTTCGCCGAGGCGGGCGGCAAGCTGTTGGGCATGGACACCCAGGACAGCCTGCAACGGGTCATCGAGCTCGTGCTTCAGGAGCAGCCACGGATCGACCTGATGCTGGCCAGCGGCGACCTGTCGCAGGACGGCAGCGAGGCGTCCTACGCCCACTTCCGCCAGCTGACCGCGGCCATCCCGGCGCCGGCCCGCTGGTTTCCCGGCAACCACGACGAGCTGCCGGCGATGCACAGCGCCTGCGCCGGCAGCGACCTGCTGGAGCCGGTGGTCGACCTGGGCAACTGGCGCATCATCCTGCTCGACTCCTCGATTCCCGGCGCGGTGCCCGGCTACCTTGCCGACCAGCAGCTGGAGCTGCTCGAGCGCGCACTGAGCGAAGCCCCGGAGCGCCATCACCTGATCTGCCTGCACCACCACCCGGTGTCCATCGGTTGCGCCTGGATGGAGCCGATCGGCGTGCGCAACCCCGAGGCGCTGTTCGCCGTGCTCGAACGCCACAGCCAGGCGCGAGCGCTGCTCTGGGGGCACATCCACCAGGAGTTCGACCAGCAGCGTGGCGACCTGCGCCTGCTGGCCTCGCCCTCGACCTGCGTGCAATTCACCCCGCGCAGCGAGGATTTCCAGGTCGACAGCTGCGCGCCGGGCTACCGCTGGCTGCGCCTGCATGACGACGGCCGCCTGGAAACCGGCGTGTCGCGGGTCACCGGTATCCAGTTCGAGGTGGACTACAGCGTCAAGGGCTATTGATAGCCACGGGCTGGAGGCGGCGGCGGTAAAACTGCTACCGTTCGGCTTCCCGTACCTTGCCGCAAGCCTCGTCACCCATGTCCGCAGTCAGTCCCAGCATCCTCTATATCCACGGCCTCAACAGCTCGCCCGACTCGCTGAAAGCCAGCCTGCTGCGCCGGGCCATGGCGCGGCTGGGCCTGGCCGCGCAGCTGCGCGTGCCGGCCCTGCATCACCATCCGCGCCAGGCCATCGCCCAGCTCGAGGCGCTGATCGCCGAGCTCGGTCGGCCCGTGCTGGTCGGCAGCTCCCTGGGCGGCTACTATGCGACCCACTTGGCCGAACGGCATGGTTTGCGCGCGCTGTTGATCAATCCGGCGGTGCGTCCGCACCTGCTGTTCGATGGCTACCTGGGACCGCAAAAGAACTACTACAGCGATGAAACCTGGGAGCTGACCGCCGAGCACGTGACGGCTCTGGGTGAGCTGCAAGTGCCGCCGCCGCAGGACCCCGCGCGCTATCAGGTGTGGCTGCAGACCGCCGACGAAACCCTCGACTACCGCCAGGCCGAGGCCTACTACCGGGCCTGCGCGCTGCGCATCCAGGCCGGTGGCGACCATGGTTTCCAGGGCTTCGCCGCACGCCTGCCGATGCTTTTTGCTTTTGCCGGTGTGCCCGCCACCCTGTGGCGCGACGCCGACTTCTCCGACCTTTAATACGATTCGAGACCCCATGGCCCAGCAGAACGCCTATAACGCAGACGCCATCGAAGTCCTTTCCGGCCTCGACCCGGTGCGCAAGCGCCCGGGCATGTACACCGACACCAGCCGGCCCAACCACCTGGCCCAGGAAGTGATCGACAACAGCGTCGACGAAGCCCTGGCCGGCCACGCCAAGTCGATCCAGGTGATCCTCCACGAGGACAACTCCCTGGAAGTGCTCGACGACGGGCGTGGCATGCCGGTGGACATCCACCCCGAGGAAGGGGTGCCGGGGGTCGAGCTGATCCTCACCAAGCTGCACGCCGGCGGCAAGTTCTCCAACAAGAACTACCAGTTTTCCGGCGGTCTGCACGGCGTCGGCATCTCGGTGGTCAACGCCCTGTCGACCCGGGTCGAGGTGCGCGTCAAGCGTGACGGCAGCGAATACCGCATGGCCTTCGCCGACGGCTTCAAGGCCAGCGATCTGGAGGTAATGGGCACGGTCGGCAAGCGCAACACTGGCACCAGCGTGCATTTCTGGCCGGACCCCAAGTACTTCGACTCGTACAAGTTCTCGGTCAGCCGCCTCAAGCACGTGCTCAAGGCCAAGGCCGTGCTCTGTCCGGGCCTGGCGGTCAGTTTCGAGGACAAGGCCAGCGGCGAGCGGGTCGAGTGGCTCTACGAGGACGGCCTGCGCTCCTACCTGGTGGATGCGGTCAGCGAGTACCCGCGCCTGCCCGAGGAACCGTTCTGCGGCAGCCTCAGTGGTAACAAGGAAGCGGTGGACTGGGCCTTGCTGTGGCTGCCGGAGGGCGGCGAGGGCGTGCAGGAGAGCTACGTCAACCTGATTCCCACCGCCCAGGGCGGCACCCACGTCAACGGCCTGCGCCAGGGCCTGCTGGACGCCATGCGCGAGTTCTGCGAGTTCCGCAATCTGCTGCCGCGCGGGGTCAAGCTGGCGCCCGAGGACATCTGGGAGCGCATCGCCTTCGTCCTGTCGATGAAGATGCAGGATGCCCAGTTCTCCGGGCAGACCAAGGAGCGCCTGTCCTCGCGCGAGGCCGCGGCCTTCGTCTCTGGTGTGGTCAAGGACGCCTTCAGCCTGTGGCTCAACGCCCACCCCGAGTTCGGCCAGCAGCTCGCCGAGCTGGCGATCAGCAACGCCAACCGGCGCCTCAAGGCCGGCAAGAAGGTCGAACGCAAGCGCATCACCCAGGGCCCGGCACTGCCCGGCAAGCTCGCCGACTGCGCCGGCCAGGAGCCGATGCGCGCGGAGCTGTTCCTGGTCGAGGGCGATTCGGCCGGAGGCAGCGCCAAGCAGGCGCGCGACAAGGAGTTCCAGGCGATCATGCCGCTGCGCGGCAAGATCCTGAATACCTGGGAGGTCGACGGCGGCGAGGTGCTGGCCAGCCAGGAGGTGCATGACATCGCCGTGGCCATCGGCATCGACCCGGGATCCAGCGACCTCTCCCAGCTGCGCTACGGCAAGATCTGCATTCTCGCCGACGCCGACTCCGACGGTCTGCACATCGCCACCCTGCTGTGCGCGCTGTTCGTCCGGCACTTCCGCCCCCTGGTGGATGCCGGCCACGTTTATGTGGCCATGCCGCCGCTGTATCGCATCGACCTGGGCAAGGAGGTGTTCTACGCCCTGGACGACGCCGAGCGCGACGGCATCCTCGACCGCCTGGTGGCCGAGAAGCGCCGCGGCAAGCCCCAGGTCACCCGCTTCAAGGGCCTCGGCGAGATGAACCCGCCGCAGCTGCGCGAGACCACCATGGACCCGAATACCCGGCGCCTGGTGCAACTGACCCTGGACGACTTCGAAGGCACCCGGGAGATCATGGACATGCTGCTGGCGAAGAAGCGCGCCGGCGACCGCAAGTCCTGGCTGGAGTCCAAGGGCAACCTGGCCGAGGTGCTGCTCTGATGCGTGGCCTGGCTGTCGCGCTGTTGCTGGTCTCGGCGGCGGCATCGGCGGATGCGCCGCCCCTCGAGGAGTTGAGCCTGCTCGGCGAGTACCCGGTCGAGGGCCTGGCCGGTGGCAACCTGTCCGGCCTGGCCCAGTGCGAGGACACGCTGTGGGCGGTGTCGGACCGCGAGGATGACCGGCTGTACCGCCTGCAGACCGGCGCCGAGGTCTGGCAGGCCGAGGCCGAGCCCTTCGCGGCCCCGCCGTCACCGCCCATGCCGCTGCCCTGGGGGCTGCGCATGAGCACCTGGGTCGCCGGCCAGGTGCGGGGCGGTGGCCTGGACTTCGAGGGACTGTCCTGCGATCGGCAGGGCAATCGCTACCTGGTCAGCGAGTCGCAGGCCGCCGTGTTGCGCCTTACGCCCCTGGGCGAGGCGCGCTGGCTGGCCCTGCCGGAAGCCGTGGTGCGCCAGGCGCGGGCCAGCGGCATGTTGCTGAAATTCAACGCGTTGCTGGAGGGCGTCGCCGTCGATCCGGCCGGTGAGCGCCTGTGGCTGGCCGCCGAGCGCAATCGTCGCGGTCTGCTGGTGCTGCACGGCAATGGCCTGTCCTGGCGCTGCAGCGGTGGCTGCGTGCTGATCAGCGAAGGCGGCCGCGAGCCGGCGCCGGCGCAACTGGGCGACGAGGCGCGGCCCCGGGACTTCTCCGGCCTGGCCTTCCATCAGGAGAAACTCTTCACCCTGGAACGCCAGGCCCATCGTATCTGCCGCCGCCAGCTGAGCGACGGCGCGGTCGAACGCTGCTGGTCCTTCGCCGCCGAGGCGCTCACCGACGCTCGCCGCTATCCGTCGAGCCAAGGCCAGGCCGAGGCCTTGTGGGTCGATGCCGAAGGCGCCTGGATCGGCCTGGACAATCAGGGCCAGGCCCGCGCCGATGGCGAGCAGCGGCCGATCGTCTGGCGCGTCGCCGCGCCGAAGCACGGCTGGGGCGGCCGCCGGTGAGCGCGCCAGCGCCGGGACGCCGGGCGGGGCGGGTGATGCTGGTGCTCGCCTGGCTCGCCGCGCTGCTGCTGGCCACGCGCTTCTTCGCCGATTGGGAGGAGTCCCAGCGCAACCCCAATCGTCAGCCCGAGTCGCTGCATGGCAGCGATTACGTGGAAGTACGCCTGGCCAGCAGTCGCCAGGGGCATTACCGCGCCACCGGGCAGATCAACGGCGAGCCGGTGACCTTCCTCCTCGACACCGGCGCCACCCAGGTGGCGGTGCCCGTGGAGGCGGCCCGGCGCCTGGGCCTGCGTGCCGGCGCGGCGATCACCATCAGCACCGCCAATGGCCGCGCCACGGCCCATCGCACGCAACTGGCCAGCCTGCGGCTGGGCGACATCGTGCTGCATGACGTCGAGGCGCTGATCGCCCCCGGCATGGATGGCGAGGAAGTGCTGCTGGGCATGAGCGCCCTCAAACAACTCGAATTCACCCAGCGCGACGGCACCCTGATGCTGCGCCAATCAACCTTGCGATGAGACTTTCATGAGCGAATCCCTCGATCTGAGCCTGGATGGCGTTGAGCGCCGCTCGCTTGCCGACTTCACCGAGCAGGCCTATCTCAACTACTCGATGTACGTGATCATGGATCGCGCCCTGCCGCATATCGGCGATGGCCTCAAGCCCGTGCAGCGGCGCATCGTCTATGCCATGAGCGAGCTGGGCCTGGACGCCGACGCCAAGCACAAGAAGTCGGCGCGCACCGTCGGCGACGTGCTCGGCAAGTTCCACCCCCATGGCGACTCGGCCTGCTACGAGGCCATGGTGCTGATGGCCCAGCCGTTCAGCTATCGCTACACCCTGGTCGACGGCCAGGGCAACTGGGGCGCGCCGGACGATCCCAAGTCCTTCGCCGCCATGCGCTACACCGAGGCGCGCCTGTCGCGCTACTCCGAGGTGCTGCTGACCGAACTGGGCCAGGGCACGGTGGACTGGGTGCCGAACTTCGACGGTACCCTCAACGAGCCGGCGACCCTGCCGGCGCGCCTGCCCAACCTGTTGCTCAACGGCACCACCGGCATCGCCGTGGGCATGGCCACCGACGTGCCGCCGCACAACCTGCGCGAGGTCGCCGCCGCCTGCGTGCGCCTGCTCGATCAGCCGGACGCCACGGTCGAGCAGCTCTGCGAGCACGTGCTGGGCCCGGACTTCCCCACCGAGGCCGAGGTGATCACCCCGCGCAGCGATCTGTTGAAGATCTACGAGACCGGCCGCGGTTCGGTGCGCATGCGCGCGGTGTATCGCATCGAGGACGGCGACATCGTGGTCACCGCGCTGCCGCATCAGGTCTCCGGGGCCAAGGTGCTGGAGCAGATCGCCGGGCAGATGCAGGCCAAGAAGCTGCCGATGGTCGCCGACCTGCGCGACGAGTCGGACCACGAGCACCCCTGCCGCATCGTCATCATCCCGCGCTCCAACCGGGTCGATGCCGACGAGCTGATGACCCACCTGTTCGCCACCACAGACCTGGAGTCCAGCTACCGGGTCAACACCAACGTCATCGGCCTGGACGGCAAGCCCCAGGTGAAGAACCTGCGCCAGCTGCTGCGCGAGTGGCTGGAGTACCGGGTGAACACCGTGCGCCGGCGCCTGCAGTTCCGCCTGGACAAGGTGGAGAAGCGCCTGCACCTGTTGGAGGGCCTGCTGGTGGCCTTCCTCAATCTCGACGAGGTGATCCACATCATCCGTACCGAGGACCAACCCAAGCCGGTGCTGATGGCCCGTTTCGGCCTGACCGAGGTGCAGGCCGACTACATCCTCGACACCCGCCTGCGTCAGCTGGCGCGCCTGGAAGAGATGAAGATCCGCGGCGAGCAGGACGAGCTGGCCAAGGAGCGCGCCAAGCTGCTGGCCCTGCTCGGCAGTGAGGTCAAGCTGAAGAAGCTGGTGCGCGACGAGATCATCAAGGACGCCGAGACCTATGGCGACGCGCGGCGCTCGCCGATCGTCGAGCGCGCCGAGGCCCGCGCCCTGTCGGAAACCGAGTTGCTGCCGACCGAGCCGATCACCGTGGTGATGTCCGAGAAGGGCTGGGTGCGCTGCGCCAAGGGCCACGACATCGATGCCACCGGCCTGTCCTACAAGGCCGGCGACGGCTTCAAGGCGGCCGCGCCGGGGCGCTCCAACCAGTTCGCGGTGTTTATCGACTCCACCGGCCGCAGCTACTCGCTGGCGGCGCACTCGTTGCCGTCGGCGCGCGGTCAGGGCGAGCCGCTGACCGGGCGCCTGGCGCCGCCGCCGGGGGCGAGTTTCGAGTGCGTGCTGCTGCCGGACGACAATGCGCTCTACGTGATCGCCTCCGACGCCGGCTACGGTTTCGTGGTCAAGGGCGAGGACCTGCAGGCCAAGAACAAGGCCGGCAAGGCCCTGCTCAGCCTGCCGGCGGGGGCCAAGGTGATCGCGCCCAAGCCCCTGGCCAATCGCGAGGAGGACTGGCTGGCGGCGGTGACCACCGAGGGCCGCCTGTTGCTGTTCAAGGTCGCCGACCTGCCGCAGCTGGGCAAGGGCAAGGGCAACAAGATCATCGGCATTCCCGGCGAGCGGGTCGCCAGTCGCGAGGAATACCTCAGCGACCTGGCGGTGCTGCCGGCCGGTAGCACCCTGGTGCTGCAGGCGGGCAAGCGCACCCTGTCGCTCAAGGCCGATGACCTGGAGCACTACAAGGGCGAGCGCGGGCGCCGCGGCAACAAGCTGCCGCGCGGTTTCCAGCGGGTCGATGGGCTGCTGGTGGAACAGGCCGGATGAGCCGAAGCGGCGCACGAGGCTGGAGTCGTGCGCCGCTTTGGCGGATGATGGTGGGCCGCGGGATGCATCAGGACGGCTGAATGCATTCGCCAACCCAGGTTTGACTGCCGGCAGTGCCTGCCGGCCGGATGAGAGCAATGACTGTAGTGCGCCTTCCCTTGATCCTGCTGCTGACCGGCCTGCTCGGCCTGGTCGGCTGCACGGCCTACCAACCGGTTCCGCTGTATCAGCTCGACGGCGGCAATGCCCCGCTGCCCACCGACAAGGGTGGGGTGGCGGTGCTGCTGGGGCCGGTGTCGATTGCCGATTACCTGCAGCGCGAGGCCCTGCTGCAACGCCAGCCCGATGGCAGCCTGACCGCGGCCCGTGACGGGCGCTGGGCCGGCAGCCTGGCGGCGGACATCGATCGCCAGCTGCTGCGCCAACTGGCGGCGCGGCTGAACAGCCAGCGCCTGGTGATGGCGCCGGCGACGCCCGGCTTCAGCCCCCAGGTCCAGGTGCTGCTGGCCATCAGCCGCCTCGACTCCGGCCCGCAGCGTCCCGCCGTGCTGGAGGCCCACTGGCGCCTGCTGAGCGGCGAGGGGAAGTTGCTCGACGGCCGGCTGGTGCGCCTGGAAGAGACCCATGAGGGCTCCATCGCCGACCAGGTGCGGGCCCAGAGCCTGGTGATGCGCCAACTGGTCGAGCAGGTGGCGCTGGCGGTGCAGGAGTACGGCGATCTGCCGCCGGAGGTGGCCAAGGAGCCGCGCAAGAAGGCCCCGGTCACGCCGGCGGCGAAGCCGGCCAAGCCGAAGATTCCGGTGGCCGAACCGCTCAGGAACGAGGGCGAGGTGTTTCGCTTCTGACGTCAGGGCCAGTCGGGCCGGTGGCTCGAGCACAAAAAAGCCCCGCGCTTGGCGCGGGGCTTTTTTGTGGCTGCTGTTTACTGGACGCCGCCCTGGGGGTCAGTGGCTCTCGTGCATGCGCGCCAGTTGCCGCTCCAGCAGTGACGGGTAAGGCTCCAGCAGCCGCTCCACACAACTGGCGCCGTCCGGGCTGGCGATGGCGCGTATGCGGCTGCGCTGGCGAACCAGCGGGTCTTCGGCGATGCGCCGCTCCAGCAGCAGCAGATTGCGGCTGTGCTGGGACAGGGCCAGGGCGTCCTGGGCGGTTTCGCTGAGCAGCAGGTCGCCCTGGCTGAGGTCGACCAATTCGCTGCCCTGGGTCAGGCCCAGTTGCAGTTGCAGGGTGATGCCGCTGTCGGCGACCTCGATCTGCAGGGCATGGCCGAGTGCGCGCATCAGCT
Organism: Pseudomonas sp. LPB0260; assembly: GCF_013388395.1. Classification (NCBI taxonomy): domain Bacteria; kingdom Pseudomonadati; phylum Pseudomonadota; class Gammaproteobacteria; order Pseudomonadales; family Pseudomonadaceae; genus Pseudomonas; species Pseudomonas sp. LPB0260. The sequence goes on from NZ_CP058247.1 coordinate 5,096,516, forward strand.
CGCCACAGCAGATGGCGTGGGTCAGGTAGTCGTCGCCGCTGTCCCGGCTGTGGAACAGCATCAGGCTGCTGCCATCGCTGAGGGTGTGCAGTTCGCCCTGGTAGAGCTCGGCCGCCTGGTTCAGGCAGTCGCGGTAACGCTGCAGCAGATCGAGCAGGCGCGCCCGTGGCAGGCGCCGCAGTTGCTCCTGGGCGCCCAGCTGGATGGCCAGCACGGCGCTGGGCTGCGGCGCCGCAGGCGGTGCCGGCGGCTGTTGCGCGGGGACATCGCGCAGATCGGCGAAGGGGTCGAGGTGCTCGTCATCGTCGGCGTCGAGCTCGTCGACGCGCTCGTTGCGCAGGTTGGGTACGGCGAAGCCGGGCTCGTCGTCGAGCCTGTCGTCCAGGTACTGCTCGTCGTCCTCGAACCCCTGGTCTTCATCGTCGAGCCCCTCCACCTCCGGCTTCTCCGGCACCAGGCGGGCCTGCAGCTGGCGCGCCAGGTCGCCGATCTCGTCCTGGCGACCGGCGCCGGGCGCCGGGTCGTCCGGGTCGCGCAGCCAGACCCGCAGTTGCAGCAGCGGCGTGGAGATATGCCGGCCCAGGCGCAGGCTCAGGCTGAGGGTCAGCGCCAGCAGGATCAGGCTGAGGATGCCCATGCTCTGCAGGCTGATGGTCATCGGCTGCTGGAACTGGCGCATGTCGAGGCTGATGCGCAGCTGGCCGGCGATGACCTCCTGGAAGGTGATGGGGGTCGAGTACAGGCCCTCGGTTTCGCCGAGCATGTTCTTGCTGGGGCGGGCGCCGGCTTCGGCGAGGATGCGATTGTCCACGCTGTAGATCGCGGCGTGGGCCACCAGTGGGTTCTTCACCAGGTTGTTCAGCAGCACGTTGAGGCTGAGGATGTCGTTGGACACCAGCAGCTCGGTGGCCGAGGCGGCGGTCTGGGTGATCAGGCTGGTGCCCAGGGCCTCGGCCTGCTGCTGCATGGCCTGCTTGAACTGCATGCCGATGACCCAGGCATAGATCACCAGCGCCAGGGCCACCAGCAGCAGGCTGTGGCTGGCGATGCGCAGGGCCAGCGGCACCCGGCGTTGGCGCAGGGCCTGAAACAGCAGGAGGAAGAAGTTGTCGGGCTTTACGGGGGCGGGCCGGTTCACAGAGCTCGGCTCTCGTCGACTGGAGTTGCCGCGCAGTATAGCGACCGCCCTGCAGCGGGCAAAGCGTCGCGCATGCCCGTACGGCTGCGAAAATGGTTAGAATGTGCGGCTTTTCTCCGGCCTGCTCAGCGTTTGGCTGGTGGTCCATTTTTCAACCGAGCCCTGGGGGTGCGCCGTGCGCGAAATCGTCCTGATCAATATCACTGGCGAGGACCGCCCCGGTCTCACCGCCGCCATCACCGGCGTGCTGGCCCAGGGCGGGGTGAATATCCTCGACATCGGCCAGGCGGTGATCCATGACACCCTGTCGTTCGGCATCCTGGTCGAGATCCCGGATACCGAACAGGCCTCCTCGGTACTCAAGGATGTGCTGTTCACCGCCTACAAGCTGGACCAGCAGGTGCGCTTCACCCCGGTCTCGGAGGCGGACTACCAACAGTGGGTGGGCGGTCAGGGCAAGGCCCGGCACATCGTCACCCTGCTGACCCGCAAGGTCACCGCCGAGCAGCTGCAGCGGGTCAGCGCGATCACCGCCCGCTACGGCCTGAATATCGACCATATCGACCGCCTGTCCGGGCGCATGCCGCTGGACACCCCGGCCGAGCAGAGCAAGGGCTGCATCGAGTTCTCCGTGCGCGGCGAGCCGGCCGATCCGGCTGCGCTGCGTGCCGAGTTCCTCAGTGTCGCTCAGGAGCTGAATGTCGACATCGCCTTCCAGCGCGACTCGCTGTTTCGCCGCAACCGCCGCCTGGCGGTGTTCGACATGGACTCCACGCTGATCGAGGCGGAAGTGATCGACGAGCTGGCCAAGGCCGCCGGGGTCGGCGAGCAGGTGGCGGCGATCACCGAGCGGGCCATGCGCGGCGAGCTGGACTTCGCCGCCAGCTTCAGGGAGCGCATGGCGCTGCTCAAGGGCCTGCCGGAAACCGTGCTGGCCGATATCGGCGCCTCGCTGCGGCTGACCGAGGGGGCGGAGACGCTGTTCGCCGAGCTGCGCCGGCTGGGCTACAAGACCGCCATCCTCTCGGGCGGCTTCAGCTATTTCGCCAAGCAGCTGCAAGCCAAGCTGGGCATCGACTATGTGTTCGCCAACGAACTGCAGATCGTCGATGGCCGGGTCACCGGCGTGGCGGTCGAGCCGATCGTCGATGCCCAGCGCAAGGCCGACCTGTTGCGCCAGCTGGCGGACCAGGAAGGCCTGCGCCTGGAGCAGACCATCGCCGTGGGCGATGGCGCCAACGACCTGCCGATGCTGGCGATAGCCGGGCTGGGCGTGGCGTTTCGCGCCAAGCCTCTGGTCAAGCAGTCGGCCAAGCAGGCCATCTCCACCCTGGGGCTGGACGGCATCCTCTATCTGCTGGGGTTCCGCGACCGCGACGGACTGGCCTGAAATCGACATGAAAAAGCCGCCCACGGGCGGCTTTTTCATTTCGGCGGGCGGTGTCACTCGTCGTCGGAGGAGAAGTCGTAGTTCATCGACTGGCTCGGCGCCTGCAGGTAGTAGCCCTGGATGTAGTTGACCCCGGCCTGCCACAGCGTGGCCAGGACGCTGGCGCTCTCGACGAAGGGCACTATGGTCAGCTTGGCCTGGGCATGCAGGCTGGCCAGCAGGGTCTTCAGGGCTTCCTGGCTGTCCGCCGTGTTGAGGTCCTGGGAGTAGGAGCCGTCGATCTTGATGAAGTCCAGCTGCAGGTGCTTGAGCGTGTTGAACGGGTTCAGGGCGCAGCCGAACTGGCTCAGGGCCACCTTGCAATGCAGCTCGCGCAGGCCATGGGTCAGGGCCTTGGCCTGTTTCAGGTAGGCGATGGCGTCCGGCTCGTTGAGCTGGAAGACCAGCGAGTCCGAAGGCAGGCGCGCGGCCTTCAGGGCGACGCTGAGCCAGGGCAGCAGGGTCTGGTCCTGCAGGCTGGCGCTCGACAGGTGAACGAACAGGCGGGTGTTGTGACCCTTGCTGCGGTGGTCGGCGAGCAGCTTGATCGAATTGAGGATCACCCAGCGGTCGATCTTCTCGCCGAGGCCGGCCTCCTTGGCGGCGTTGAGGAAGTCCGGTGGCGGCACCTCCTGTCCTTGGGGGTTGAGCATGCGCAGGAGCACTTCGTAGTGCTCGTGACTGTCGCCGCGCAGGCTGATGATCGGCTGGAACAGCAGGCGGAAGCTGTTGTTCTCAAGCGCCTGCTGGACCATCGCCACGATGCTGCCGCGGTTGGCGGCGGCGGCCAGCTCGGCGGACGGGTCGAACAGTTTCAGGGCGTTGCCTTCGCTCAGTTCGTCGGCGCAGCGTTGCGCGCGGTTGACCACGTCCTGGGCTTTGGTGGTCTTCTCGCTGAGGCCGGCGACGCCGATCGACAGGGTCGTCTGGGCGGTGCGGCCACTGATGTCGAACAGATGGCTTTCGACTTTCTTCAGCACGGCCGTCAGGCCTTCCCGCGACTGTTCCGGGGTCAGGCCGGGTTGCAGCACGGTGAATACGTCGTCGCCGAAGCGGGCCAGTTGCGCCTCGCCGGCGAAGTGCGCGCGCAGCAGGTTGGCCAGGTCGGTCAGCAGCAGGTCGATGCCGGCCAGGCCGACTTCGGCGAGCAGGCTGGCGTACTGGTCGACGCGGATGTAGGCCAGGCTGGCCGGCTGGCCGATGTTCACCGCGCGCTCGGCGGCAGCGTCCATCAGTTCCAGGAAGTAATTGCGGTTGTACAGGCCGGTGACCAGATCCTGGCTGCTGATTTCCCGCAGCTTTTCCTCCAGTTCGGCGTTGCCGACCTCGCCGCGAATCACCACCTGGATGCACGGCTCGCCGTCATAGCTGGCCGCCGAGAAGCTCATCCGTACCTTGAAGCTGTCGCCGCTGGCCTTGACCCCGGTGCAGCCCAGTTCGGCGTTGCCTTCGGCGCCCTGGTAGCCCTTAAGAAAGTCCTTGAAACCTGCCTGGTCGGCGGCGGCGATCAGGTCGATCATCGGCATGCCCTCCAGCTCCTCGGCGTCCTCGTAGCCGAACAGCTCGAGATAGGAACGGTTGGCATAGATGTGCATGCCGTCGTGGACGTAGGCGATGGCGTCGACCGAGCTCTCGAGCAGCAGTTGGCAGCGCTTCTCCGCTTCGCGCAGGGCCACTTCGGCGGCCCGTCGCGCACGGCGTTCCTCTAGGTTGGCCAGCTCGCGCTGGGCCACCAGGATCAGGCGCTCGTCCTCGCCTTGCGGCAGGGCGTCCTGGGCGCCCAGGGTCAGGGCCTCGGTGATGCTGTCGGAGTCGTTGCCGTCGAGCAGCTGGATGACCGGAATGTCCTTGGCCTGGCGGCGGATGGCGTTGATCGCCTCGCCGGGGGCGAGGTGCTCGCTGCTGGGCGCGGCGATCAGCAGGTCCCAGCTCTGCTGTAGGGCGTCGGCCAGGTCCTCGCTCGAACTCAGGCGGTGCACCCGGGTCGCGCGGCCGGCGTTGCGGAACAGGCTGACGAGGCGCTCGGCCTCATTCTGCGAGTCTTCCAGGATCAGCAGTCGAATAGTCTTTTTTTCGATGGCCATGGTGGGGTCAGGTCTGCGCCGAACGGGCGCGAAAAGGCGACAAAAGGTAGAGAACCGGCAATCTACAGCGACTTCCAGAGCGAGTCAAAGTCTTCCTCCCCGCCTGCGCCGCGGCTTCCCGAGGGTGTGACGGGCTTCCCTGCGGGGGTGTCCGGCTGGTCGAGGCTGCGGTACTCGAACTGACTGAAACTGCCGGTGCTGGTCTGCCGGCGACTGAGCACGGCACGGCGTTCCGTGCCATTGAGGTTGATCATGACCTTGTTGCCTTCCTGAAAAGGCAGCCTGGGCGTGACCAGTGTCGCTGGACGGGAGATGGCACTGATTGCCGGCAGCAGCAAGGCCCGCAGGTACTGGCTGCTCTGGTCGGCCTTGCGCACCAGTTGCAGGCCGCAGGCCTGGGCGTGGGGGGCGATCAGCTCGATGCCCATCTGGGTGCCGCCGCCGCGGACCTGGCGTATCCAGCGCACCACCGCGACGCTCCAGCCCTGTTCGGGGTTGTCCTGCACGCCGAGCAGTTCGCCGGCCTGCAGCTGGCTGGGCACCTCCTTCGGCCAGGACAGGCAGTAGCCGCCTGGGCTGTGGTTGATGATGGGCAGCGCGTAGCTCGGGTAGCTCTCCTTGCTCTCGGCGGCCTGCGGCTGGCCGCCCTGGGCCGTTGGCGATGGGGGCTTGCTGTACTCGATCTCCTCGAACGGCAGGCCCTGCTCCCAGTTGGTCGTTTGCTGGGCGTCGAACGCCTTGGCCCAGACATCGGGAGCACCGCTGCGTGGCTTGAACTCGACCGAATTGCTGACGGGTAGTTGCAGCGTCTTGCTGAAGGCGCGCTGGCTGGACAGGAAGAAATGCAGTGCACTCATGCCGATGCACAGGGTCAGCGAGCCCTGCCCGGGGGTGCGCTGAAAGGTGCGCTCGGCGATGTCCCCCCAGGCCGCGCTGAGATGTTGCAGCATGTCCTGGCTGAGCCCCTCGGGAACCAGCAGGCGCGCGCTGGCGCGGTCTTCGGCTGGCAGCAGCAGGTATTCCTTGATCGCATCGACCAGCGGGCCTGGATCGATGCCGAGGGCATGGTGCAGTTCGCTGGGCTGGAACAGCGAGCTGTAGCGTGGCGGACCGTCCTGTTGCGGCGACACGGCGAACAGGCTGGAGGGGGCGTCGCCCGCCTGCAGGCGCACCAGGGCGCTCCAGGGTTCGAGGACCTCTGCCAGGCGCGCGATGCTGTTCTGGCGCATCTGGTTGCAGCGAGCAGAGCCGAGCATCAGGGCCACCAGGTAGTTCTGCTCGATGCTCAATCCCTGGGTGTGGGTGCCCAGGGGGTCGCGGATCGCCACTTGATGCAGGTTACGTTGCCGGGCGATCTGGTAGAGCTGGTGCAGTTCAAGCCAGAGACCTTCCGGCACCGGGCAATACAGCTGGCTGGTGCGGATCAACGGGGCGCACAGGCTGTGGATCGCGCGCTGCAGGGCGAGGGTCAGGGCTTGGATCTGCTCGCGGCTGGTCTGGGTGGCGAGGCGGACGATGATCAGCTTGTAGCCGACCGCCAGGTGGTTCTGCAGCGCTTGGCACAGGTTGGCGACTTTGCGCGGGCGCTCGTCGAGCACGATGGCCTGGCTGAGGAAGTGCCGCTCCAGGTGCTTGCAGACGAAGTACACCTCGGGACGCAGCAGCTCGAGCAGTTGCAGGCGCATGTCGGAGGGGGTCTGCAGCTGGTTGAGCTCGACCAGGGCCTGATAGAGCTGACGGGCCGTTTCGCCGATGTTGGCCTTGGGCAGGCCGGCAATCCAGTGTTTGAGGTCGCGCGGGTGCGCTTGGCAGAACGACAGGCTCTGCTTGTCCGGTGTGGGGACGCGGAGCAGCAGGTGAGGACTCTGTCTATCCATCTAAATCGGAGACTCCAACGCCAGCGGCCGAGGCGGGTCGATCTAATAATAATGTTGCAGACTCTAGCAGCATCCGCGCGGGGGTGCAGCCATCGCTAGAACCCTTCGTTCACGCTGTGACCGAATGCAGGCCCGCACGCGGGGGAGTGTGAGGGGGCGGCAGTTGGACCGCTGGGCGCCGCCGGCGTTCGGCGCGAGGGGTGAATCACCAAGATTGCTTGCGTTTTGCCGCCAGGGCCAGGGCTGCGCCTGGCCCTGGCGGCAAATGGGTGAGTCTCAGGCCTGGCGGCTGCTGCCGAGTCTTTGGCCCATCCGCACCTGGCTGTCGGCGCCGAGCTGTTCGGCCCACTGCACCTGGTCCGGGCCGAACAGGACGATGGCGGTGGAGCCCAGCTTGAAACGGCCCAGTTCCGCGCCCTTGTCCAGGCTGATAGGTGCGCGCGCCGCCTCGTCATAGCGCACGCTCTTGAGGCTGCGCTTGGGCGGGGTCACCAAGCCGGCCCAGACCGTCTCGATCGAGGCGACGATCATCGCCCCGACCAGCACCACGGCCATCGGCCCGCGCTCGGTGTCGAACAGGCAGACCACCCGCTCGTTGCGGGCAAACAGCTCGGGGACATTCTGCGCCGTGGTCTGGTTGACCGAGAACAGCCGCCCCGGCACGTAGACCATTTCCCGCAACGTGCCGGCCAGGGGCATGTGCACCCGGTGGTAGTCCTTCGGCGACAGGTAGATGGTGGCGAATGCGCCGCCCATGAACGGCGCGGCGCGCTCGGCATCGCCGCCGAGCAGCTCGACCGCGCTGAAGCTGTGGCCCTTGGCCTGGAAGATCCGCCCGTGCTCGATCGGCCCCAACTGGCTGACCGCACCGTCGGCCGGGCAGAGCACCGCGTCCGGGCTGTCGTCCAGCGGGCGGGCGCCATCCTTCAGCGCCCGGGTGAAAAAGGCGTTGAAGTGTTCGAAGGCGCTCGGCTGCTCGCACTGGGCTTCGCTCATGTCGACCTGGTAGCGCTTGATGAACCAGTCGATCAGGCGGTTCTTGAACCAGGGCGCGCGGCACTCTGCGGCATGGCCGATCAGGCGTGACAGCAGGTGGTGGGGCAGCAGGTACTGGCTGAGGATAAATAGACGCTGTTTCATCGGGTTTCCTTAAGGGCCGGCCGAGGCGCGGCGATTCAACGTTCGACCGGGGTGTCCGGGTGGTTGCCCCACTCGCCCCAGGAACCCGCATAGGCCTTGACGCGCGGGTAGCCGAGGGCCTTGGCCACCAGGTAGGTGAGGCCGGAGCGGTGATGGGTCTGGCAGTGGGTGATCACTTCCTTGTCCGGGGTGATGCCCAGGTCGGCGAGCAGCTCGGGCAGGTCCTGGCGCAGGCGCAGGGCTCGGGCCTGATCCATGCAGGCGGTCCACTCCAGGTTTGCCGCGCCGGGAATGTGCCCGGCCTTGGCTGCCAGGGCCTTCTCGCCGCGGTACTCGGCCGGGGAGCGGGCGTCCCAGATCGCCAGGTCATTGGCCCCCAGGCGGCTCTGCAGGTACTCGCGCGTGGCGCTGGGCGCCGTGCTGAAGCTCAGCGACGCTGCGGCGGACAGTGGGGCTGGCTGATCGCCGCTTAGCGGGCGCTCCTCGGCCAGCCAGGCCACCAGGCCGCCGTCAAGGTAGTGGTAGCGGCCGTGGCCGATCACATCCAGCAGCCAGATAAAGCGACCGGCCCAGCCGCCACCCTCGTCGTCGTACACCACGTAGACGGCGTCCGGGTTGTGTCCCAGTTCGCCGAATAGCTGTTGCAGCTGTGCCTGTTCCGGCAGCAGGCCGGGTGCCGGCGGCTGACCCAGCTGGGTGCGTTTCGGGTCGACGAAGCGGGCGCCGGGAATGTGTCCGGCGGCATAGCGCGGTGCGCTGGTCAGATCGACCAGGATCAGCTCGGGGGCGCTCAGGCGGCTGGCCAGATCGGCCGGCTGGATAACCAACGGCAACTCGGCGAAGGCAGTCATGCTGGACCTCTTAGTCGGAGAAGGGGCGAATTGTAGCGGAAAGCCTAGGGCGCGCGTCTGGCAAAGCTGTTCAGGGCCCGCTCGATGCACTGGGCCGTCTTGCCGAAGGCCTGCAGCTGGGTGTCGCTGAAGGCGCCGCCGTTGCGGTCGACGACCAGCAGCAGGGCCACCCGGCCGTTGCAGGCCAGCGAGCGGAGCAGCAGGTGCTCACTGGGAAACAGTGCCTTGAGCGCGCCGGGTAGCAGGGCGGAGAACTGGGCGATATTGCTGGGGCTCAGGCGCAACTGCCCCGGCTCCTTCAGCAGGCGGCGCAGCACCTGGCTGTGCTGGGGGTCGAGCGCCAGTCCGCTGCCTGGCTGCTCCAGGCCGGCGTGCTGCAGTGCGCGCAGGCGGCTGTGGCTGCGGTCGGCCAGCAGCAGCAGCACGCGCGCCAGGCCGCAGGCCTGCAGGGCCTGGCTGGCGCCGCTGGCGAGCTGCTCGAGGTTGTTGAAGGCGCTGGGCTGGGCGAGCAGCTGCGTGCACAGGCGTCGCCATTCATCGACTGCCGTGGCTTTCGCCGGTGCCGGTGCCGGCGCCTCTGGCACGGCGCTGCGCAGGTGGCGGGCGGTGGGCGGCCACAGCAGCGCCTCGGCCGGGTGCCAGAGGCCGCTGGCGGCATGCAGGCGCGCACTCTGGGCGGCCTGCTGGTGAATCTGCTGCTGCACTTCGACCAGCGGAAGCTGCAGGTAGAGTCCGCTCAGGCGCTGCCAGCGCAGGCTGTGCGGGCTGCTCCAGGCCTGGTGGGCCGATAGCGCCAGGCCGTTGGCCAGCACTATGGTGTTGGCCGGCTGGGTCAGCCAGCGGCGCAGCTGGGGATCGGCATCGAGCATCTGCTGCTGGTGCAGCGGGTGCTCGTTATCGCGGGCGATATGCAGCGCCTTGATCAGCAGGCGGCGATCCTGGGTCAGCAGGCGATAGCCCTGCACGATCCACTCCGGCAGGCGCCAGCGTTCGGCCAGGGCCAGGCAGAGCTCGAGCAGGGGCACGCCGAGCAGCTCCTGCTCGACCCGGCTGGCCGGCTCGCCCTTGACCAGGACGCGCTGCTCCCAGGTTTCGAACAGCTCCGGCCGCGCGGCAAGCAGGGTCCAGATCGGCGCGAGAAACAGCAGGCTGCCCCAGTGGATTTCCTGCCAGAGCCGGGCCAGGCGCCCGGCGAACAGGCCGTTGGCCTGCTGGCTGGCATGCTGGCTGACCAGCTGGATCTGCCGCAGTGCCGGGGGAACCTCCTCGGCCGGCAGGGTCGGCTGGCGCTGCACCAGTTCCTCGGTGCGCTGCAGGCCCAGGCGACCGATGGCGCTTTCCAGGCTCTCCGCCGGCTCGCCGAGGCCGCCGCTATGGCGATTGGCCTCGCGCAGTACGCGCAGTGACAGCGCCGGGCTGGCTTGCATCAGCTCGGCGATGTCGCGCAGCGAGCAGCGACTGTCCGCCAGGGCGCGACATACCCGCTGGTGACTGTCGGCAGGCACCGGTATAGGTTGTTTGTCCAGCTGTTTGAGCCAGGCGTCGAGACTGCGGGGTAGGGGCGTCGGCATGGGGGAGCCAAACTGGCTTTTGCACTTAACAGGCTATAGTCTCGCGCATTCCTTCCGATAAATAGAAGGGTTGATTCAACAAACCCCAACTCCTGGTTCCTGCAAGTTTTCTCTATATGGCAAAAATCATCGGCATCATCGTCGTGCTCGCCAGCGTGATCGGCGGCTTTATTCTTTCCGGCGGCAAGTTCATGGCCCTGGTGCACCCCTTCGAGGTGATGATCATCGGCGGTGCGGCCCTGGGCGCCTTCCTCCAGGCCAACCCAGGCAGCACCTTCATGCACGTCTTCAAGAAGTCGCTGAAGATGTTCAGTTCGCGCTTCACCCATACCTTCTACCTGGAGGTGCTGAAGCTGCTCTACGAGATCCTCAACAAGAGCCGGCGCGAGGGCATGATGGCCATCGAGGCCGACCTCGAGGAGCCGGCCGCCAGCCCGATCTTCAGCAAGTACCCGGCGATCCTCAAGGATGAGCGGATGACCGCCTACATCTGCGACTACCTGCGCATCATGTCGTCCGGCAACATGGCGCCCCATGAGCTGGAGGGCCTGTTCGACATGGAGATGGCCAGCCTCAAGGAGGAACTCGAGCATCCCGCCCATGCCGTGGCCAAGGTCGCCGACGGCATGCCGGCGATGGGGATCGTGGCGGCGGTGCTGGGTATCGTGATCACCATGTCGATCCTCGCCGAAGCCGATAACGCGCAGATCGGCGAGAAGGTCGGCACGGCCCTGGTCGGCACCTTCCTCGGCATCCTCGCGTCCTATGGCTTCTTCGGTCCCTTGTCCAATGCCCTGGAGCACGACGCCAAGGAAGAACTCAACGTCTACGAATCGATCAAGGCCGCTCTGGTGGCCTCGGCGTCCGGCATGCCGCCGACGCTGGCCGTCGAGTTCGCGCGCAAGACGCTGTTCCCGGCGCACCGGCCGAGCTTCACCGAGCTGGAACAGGCGATGCGCGGAAACTGATGAGTCATGGAAAATAATCAGCCGATCATCGTCAAACGGGTCAAGAAGACCGCCGGCGGCCACCATGGCGGCGCCTGGAAGATCGCCTTCGCCGACTTCGCCACGGCGATGATGGCGTTCTTCCTGGTGATGTGGCTGATGTCCTCGGCCTCGCCGGAGCAGAAGAAGCTGATCTCCGGCTATTTCAAGGACCCGATCGGTTTCAGCGAGAGCGCCAGCCCCTATGTGATCGATCTCGGTGGCTCGCCCACGCCGTCACCGGACCGCACCCTGAACCCGGAGATCCAGGAACCGGCCGACAGCGAGCGGGTCGATGGCGAGGCGGTCGAGGTCGACCCGGAGCAGGCCGAATCCATGGCCGAAGAGCTGGAGCGCGAGCGTCTGAAGCTGCTGCTACAGGAGCTGCAGAACAGGGTCGAGGAGAATCCGCAGTTGCAGCGCTTCAAGGACCAGATCCTGTTCGAGATCACCCAGGACGGCCTGCGCATCCAGATCGTCGATGCCGAGAACCGGCCGATGTTCGACCTCGGCAGTGCGCGCCTGCAGCCCTATTTCGAAGACATCCTGCTGGCCATGGTCGACACCATCAAGGCGGTGCCGAATAAGATCAGCATCAGCGGCCACACCGATGCCAAGCCCTTCGCCGGGGCTGGCGACTTCGGCAACTGGGAGCTGTCCGCCAATCGCGCCAACGCCGCCCGGCGCGTGCTGGTGGCCGGCGGCTACGACGAGGAACAGCTGGCGCGCGTGGTCGGCTACGCCTCGTCGGCCCTGTTCGATCGAAAGAACCCGCTGAACCCGGTGAACCGGCGCATCGACATCACCGTGCTGACCAAGAAGGCGCAGCGGGCCATCGAGGGCGAGCCGCAGGGCGGCGAGGCGGCGCCGGCGAGCGATGGTGGCTCGGCCGCGTCGTCGCCGGACGAGCCATTGCCGCCGGCCTCGGCGGAGGAGCTGCGCAAGCGCTTGAATATCTTCGAGGACGGGGTGCTGCGGCTCGACCAGCCTGGTCAGTGAGCGGCACCTGCCGGGTCAAGGCCGCGGGTGATCGCGGCCTTGTCGTTTCAGTAGTCCGCTTCCGGCAGGCTGGCGAGGATGTGCCGGTAGCTGGCCATGCGCTGCGGGTGGATGCGCCCGTCCTCCAGGGCCTTGAGCAGGGCGCAGCCGGGCTCGCGGTCGTGCTTGCAGTCGCGGAAGCGACAGTGGCCGAGCAGCTCGTGGAACTCGATGAAGCCCGCCTCGACGTCGTCGCGACTGACGTGCACCAGGCCGAATTCGCGAATGCCGGGGGAGTCGACCAGCTCGCCGCCGCCGGGGAAGTGGAACAGCCGCGCGGTGGTGGTGGTGTGGGTGCCCTTGCCGGTCAGCTCCGACAGCGCACCGACCCGGGTGTCCACGCCCGGTAGCAGGCTGTTGACCAGCGACGACTTGCCCACCCCGGATTGTCCGACGAAGACGCTGACGTGGTCGTCCAGCTGCTGCTTGAGCTTCTCCATGCCGTCGCCCTGGTGGGCCGAGACCTCCAGCAGCGGGTAGCCGAGCTGGCGATAGACCGCGAGCAGGGCTTCGAGCGCCGGGCCGTTCTGCGTGTCGATCAGGTCGGCCTTGTTCAGCAGCAGCAGCGGACGGATGCCGGCATGCTCGGCGGCCACCAGGTAGCGGTCGATCAGGTTGGCGTGGGGCTCGGGCAGCGGCGCGAAGACGATGACGATCAGGTCGACGTTGGCCGCCACCGGCTTCAGCTGGCCGCGGCTGTCCGGGCGGCACAGTTCGCTGTCGCGTGGCAGCTGCGCGACGATCACGCCGATGCCCTGGTTGCCGGCGCGCCACACCACGCGGTCGCCGGTGACCAGGGTCGGCAGGTTGGCGCGCAGGTGGCAGCGGAACACCTGGCCGCGCTGTTCGCCGTCCTGGGCCTCGACCTCGACCTGCACGCCGAAGTGGGCGATCACCAGGCCCACCTGTTCCGGGCCGAGGTCGCCGCCTTCCAAAATCTGCACGGCTTGTGACTCGCGCTTGGCGGCGCGGGCGGCACGCTCGCCCTGGATCTTGTCGATGCGCCAGCTTTGCCGGCGGTTGAGTTGGCGTTTGGCCATGGGGGTCTCGAGGGTTGAGTCGCGGGGAAAACCGGCCGCGAGTTTAGCACGCGCGGGCGGCCGACTCGCTTGCTGCAGCCGGCCGAGGCGCTCGGTACACTGCGGGGCATCTTGGGACGGCTGGACGAGCGCATGGGCGCGAGTGTGATCGGAAACAATCCGGCGTTGCGCGCCTTGCTGGCGCAGCTGCTGGCGACCCTGCTGGTCGGCGGCGGGATCTATCTGGCGGCGCAACTGTCCGACTGGCGCGCGCCCTGGCTGCTGGCCGGATTGCTCCAGGGGCTGCTGGCCGCCAGCCTGGGCAGCTGGCTGGGCCTGGCACGCTGGTGGTGGTGGCTGAACCTGCTGTTCGTCCCCGCAGTGCTGCTCAGCAGTGGCGCGTCGCTACCGTCCTGGGTGTTCTTCCTCGCCTTCCTGCTGGTGCTGCTGCTCAACTGGAACAGCCTGGTCGAGCGCGTGCCGTTGTACCTGAGCGGTGCGCGCTGCCAGGAGCAGCTGGTGGCGCTGCTTGCCACGCGCCCGGCGGACTTTCGTTTCGTCGACCTCGGCTGCGGCCCGGCCGGCACCCTGCTGCACCTGGCCCGGCGCTTTCCCGCTGCGCAATTCGTTGGCGTCGAGACCGCGCCCCTGACCTTTGCCATCGCCTGGCTGCGTTGCCTGCCCCAGCGCAACTGCCGGGTGCGCTACGCCAGCCTCTGGCGCACCGACCTGTCGCGCTTCGAGGTGGTCTACTGCTTCCTCTCGCCAGCGCCCATGGCGGCTCTCTGGGATAAGGCCCGGGCACAGATGAAAGCGGACGCCTGGCTGATCAGCAACAGCTTCGAGGTGCCCGGGGTGGCGGCGGACCGCTCGATCGAACTGCACGACTGGCGTGAGTCGCGCCTGCTGCTGTGGCGCATGGGCGGTGAGCCGGGCGCATCGTCAGGCGAATAATTCGCTAAACTGGCGATCCAAGCCGAGGAGCGCAACATGCAGAACCCACAGAACCTGATCTGGATCGACCTGGAAATGACCGGTCTGGATCCGGAGAAAGACCTCATCATCGAGATGGCCACCATCGTTACCGACAGCGAACTCAACGTGTTGGCCGAGGGGCCGGTGATCGCGGTGCACCAGAGTGATGAGGCGCTCGCCGGCATGGACGAGTGGAACACCCGCACCCATGGCGAGAGTGGCCTGACTCAGCGCGTGCGCGACAGCAAGGTCGGCCCGGCCGAGGCCGAGGCGCAGACCCTGGCCTTCCTCGAGCAGTGGGTGCCCAAGGGCAGCTCGCCGATCTGCGGCAACAGCATCGCTCAGGACCGGCGCTTCCTCTACCGCTACATGCCGGAGCTGGAAGCCTATTTCCACTACCGCTACCTGGATGTCACTACCCTGAAGATCCTCGCCGATCGCTGGGCCCCGCAGCTCAAGGCCGGGTTCCAGAAGAAGGCCAGCCATCAGGCGCTGGACGACATCCGCGAGTCGATCGCCGAGCTCAAGTATTACCGCGAGCACTTCCTCAAGGCCTAAGCGCCTTTTACCGGTGCGCCGCGCTCGGCGTGCCGGGCCAGCGCCCATTCGATATGCTCGCGCACCAGCGCCGAGGGATGCTCGCGGCGCGCCTCCAGCGCCTCGAGCACCGGGATGCTCGAGGGCGCGTTGCCCAGGCCGACCGCCAGGTTGCGCAGCCAGCGCTCATAGCCGGCGCGGCGCAGTGGCGAGCCTTCGGTGCGGCTGAGGAATTCTTCCTCGCTCCAGCGGAACAGTTCGGCCAGCCCGGCGTTGTCCAGGCCGTGGCGGGGCTGGAAGTCGCCCTGCCCGGTGGGGCGGGCGAAGCGATTCCACGGGCAGACCATCTGGCAGTCGTCGCAGCCGAACACGCGGTTGCCGATCGGCGCGCGCAGATCAAGGGGGATAGGCCCCTTCAGCTCGATGGTCAGGTAGGAGATGCAGCGCCGCGCATCCAGCTGGTAGGGACTGACGAAGGCGTCGGTCGGGCAGATGTCCAGGCAAGCCGTGCAGCGCCCGCAGTGCTCGCTGGCGTGGGGCGCATCGACCGGCAGGGGAATGTCGACGAACAGCTCGCCGAGGAAGAAGTAGCTGCCGGCCTTGCGATTGAGCACCAGGGTGTTCTTGCCGATCCAGCCCAGGCCCGCCTGCTCGGCGATAGCCTTCTCCAGCACCGGGGCGCTGTCGACGAAGGCGCGGTAGCCGAACGGGCCGATCGCCTGCTGGATGCGCTCGGCCAGCTGCTGCAGGCGCTTGCGGATCAGCTTGTGGTAGTCGCGGCCCAGGGCGTAGCGCGATACGTAGGCTGTTTCCGGCTGGCCCAGGCGCTCGGCCATGCGGGTGTCGCCGGGCAGGTAGTCCATGCGCAGCGACACCACCCGCAGGGTGCCAGGCACCAGCTGCTCGGGGTGCGAGCGCTTGCTGCCGTGGGCGGCCATATAGTCCATCTCGCCCTGGTAGCCGGCGTCCAGCCAGCGCTGCAGGTGCGCCTCGTGCTCGCCCAGTTCCAGGCCGGCGATACCGACCTGCTGGAAACCCAGCTCGCGGCCCCAGTCCTTGATCGACTGGGCGAGGGTGGCGAGATCGGCGCTGGAGACGGACATGCTGGGCGGGAAACCTGAGTGGAGGTGGGTATAATTCTGCCAGACATCGGAGCCGACGCATGCCGCATTCGCCAGACAATCTTCCCCTTGCCCTTTACAGCGCAGCCCAGGTGCGCGCGCTCGACGCCCGGCTGATCGCCGCCGGCACCTCCGGCTTCGAGCTGATGAGTCGCGCCGCCCATGGCCTGTGGCGGGCCCTGCGCCGTCGCTGGCCGGACGTCGGGGCGGTCACCGTGTTGGCCGGGCGCGGCAACAACGCCGGCGATGGCTATCTGCTCGCCGCCCTGGCCCAGCATGCCGGCTGGCGCGTGCGGGTGCTGGCGCTCGGCGATCCGGGGCAACTGCAGGGCGACGCGGCGCGCGCGCGCGACGAGGCGCAGGGCGCCGGCGTAACGGTGCAGGCCTGGAGCGAGTGCGCGGCGCTGGAGGGGGTGGTGGTCGATGCGCTGCTCGGCACCGGTCTGCGCGGCGCGGTACGCGAGCCCTACGCCCAGGCCATTCGCCAGCTCAATGCCAGTGGCGCGCCGGTTTTGGCGGTGGATATCCCCTCGGGGCTGTGCGCCGACAGCGGCCAGGTGCTGGGCGTGGCGGTGCGCGCCCAGCTGACGGTGACCCTGATCGGCCTGAAGATCGGCCTGTTCACCGGGGCGGCGCTGGACTGGGTCGGCGAGCTGGCCTATGACGACCTGCAGGCCGACCCGCAGCTGGTCGCGAGCCAGGCCAGGGTCGCCCAGCGCCTGGCCCCGGGCAATCTGCCGCGCTTGCCGGCGCGGCCGCGCACGGTGCACAAGGGCCTGCTCGGCCATGTGCTGGTGGTGGGCGGTGAGCGTGGTTATGCCGGGGCGGCCCTGCTGGCGGCGCAGAGCGCCTTGCGCGGCGGCGCCGGGATGGTGTCCCTGGCCAGCCGTGGCGATCACCTGGCGGCGGCGCAGGCGCGTCTGCCCGAGGTGATGAGTGCGGCGGTGGCCTCGGCCAACCAGTTGCTGGCGCTCGGCTCGGCCGCCAGCGTCTGGGTGGTCGGCCCGGGGCTGGGCCAGGGCGCCTGGGGCCGCAGCCTGCTGTCGGCCGCCGCCGCCGCGACGGCGCCCCAGGTGTGGGATGCCGATGCGCTCAACCTGCTGGCCAGCGGCGCGGTCGGCCTGCCGAGCGGCTGCGTGATCACCCCGCATCCCGGCGAGGCGGCGCGCCTGCTCGGCGTCAGCACCGCCGAGGTGCAGGCCGACCGCCCCGCGGCCGCGCTGCAGCTGGCGCGACGTTACCGGGCGGTGTGCGTCTTGAAGGGCGCTGGCACCCTGGTCGCCGACCCGGACGGCAGCCTGCTGCTGTGCGATCGCGGCCATCCGGCGATGGCCGGGGCCGGCCTGGGCGATGTGCTCGCCGGGCTGATCGGCGCCCTGTTGGGGCAGGGGCTGGCGCCGCTGGCGGCGGCCAGCCTGGCGGTCTGGCTGCATGCGCGGGCCGGCGAAATGCTGGCCGATAAGGGGTGTGGGTTGGCGGCGAGCGATTTGTGCGACGCCATTCGTCAGTTGATGCAGGAGCAGTGCGCGTGACCGAAATACAACGCTACGCCGCCGATGAACCGGCCATGTACGCCCTGGGGGCGGCCATCGCCCAGGCCAGCAAGGGGGTGGGTGTGATCTACCTGCACGGCGACCTGGGTGCCGGCAAGACCACCCTGGCGCGCGGCATCATCCGCGGCCTGGGCCATGTCGGCGCGGTGAAAAGCCCGACCTTCACCCTGGTCGAACCCTATGAAATCGATGGGGCGCGGGCCTATCACTTCGACCTGTATCGCCTGGTCGATCCGGAAGAACTGGAGTTTCTCGGCATCCGCGACTACTTCGCCGGGGATGCTTTGTGTCTGGTGGAGTGGCCGCAGCGTGGTGCGGGCATTTTGCCAAAGGCCGACCTGGACATTACCATTAGCCCGCAAGCGGCCGGCCGTTCGCTGCGCCTGCAGGCGCACAGCGCGCGCGGCGAAGCCTGGTGTGCCGCCCTGGCCATCGGAGCATGATTAGAACGTATGGGGTTGGCTATGCGCATAGGCGCGCGTTTCATCGCGGTAGGGGTGGTAATGGCGGCGTTCGCCGCCGAGGTTTTTGCCGCTTCGGATGTACGCAGCGTCCGGCTGTGGCGGGCCCCGGATAACACCCGCCTGGTCTTCGACCTGTCCGGGCCGGTGCAGCACAGCGTATTCACCCTCAGCGCCCCGGAGCGCATCGTCATCGATGTCAGCGGTGCCAAACTGGCCACCCAGTTCGACCAGCTGGCCCTGAGCAATACGCCGATCACCGGCGTGCGCTCGGCCCAGCGCACCGCCGATGACCTGCGCGTGGTGATCGACCTGGCGGCGCCGGTCACGCCGAAGAGCTTCACCCTGGCGCCGAACCAGCAATACGGCCATCGCCTGGTCGTCGACCTGTACGACCAGGAATCCGGCGCAGCGCCCAGCCTGCCCTCGACTGCGACCGCCAGCAGCGCGCCGGTGCCGGTCACGCCGACCCAGGCGCCGCCTAAGCCCACCCCGGTGCCCGGGGGAAAGCGCGACATTGTCATCGCCATCGACGCCGGCCACGGTGGTGAAGATCCGGGCGCCTTGTCGCCGGTCAAGGGCCAGTACGAGAAGCATGTAACCCTGGCCATCGCCAAGGAACTGCAACGGCAGATCAATGCCGAGAAGGGGTTCCGCGCCGAGCTGGTGCGCACCGGCGACTACTTCATCCCCCTGCGCCGGCGCACCGAGATCGCCCGCAAGAAGGGCGCCGACCTGTTCGTCTCCATCCATGCCGATGCGGCTCCGCGGGCCTCGGCTTCGGGCGCGTCGGTGTATGCCCTTTCGGACCGCGGCGCTACTTCGGAGACGGCGCGTTGGCTGGCCGACTCGGAGAACCAGTCGGACCTGATCGGCGGTGCCGGCAACGTCAGCCTCGACGACAAGGACAAGATGCTCGCCAGCGTGCTGCTGGATTTGTCGATGACCGCCTCGCTGTCTTCGAGTCTGAACGTCGGGCAGAAGGTGCTGAGCAACATGGGGCAGATCACCCATCTGCACAAGCGTCGGGTCGAACAGGCCGGCTTCATGGTGCTGAAGTCGCCGGATATTCCGTCGATCCTGGTTGAGACGGGCTTCATCTCCAATCCCGGCGAGGCACGCAAGCTGGCCACCTCGAGCTATCAGCAGGCTATGTCGCGCTCGATCCTCACCGGGGTGCGGCAGTTCTTCCAGCAGAATCCGCCGCCGGGCACCTACATCGCTTGGCTGCGTGACAACGGCAAGATCGCCCAGGGGCCGCGCGAGCACGTGGTCAGCTCCGGCGAGAGCCTGGCCCTGATCGCCCAGCGCTACCAGATCAGCCTGGCCGCCCTGCGCAGTGCCAATGCCCTGCGTTCCGACCTGATCCAGGCCGGGCAGACCCTGCAGATTCCGGCCACCGCGCTGGCGGCCCAGCCATGAGTGGCGCGGCGCGCATCCAGCTGCTCAGTCCGCGGCTGGCCAACCAGATCGCCGCCGGCGAGGTGGTCGAGCGGCCGGCCTCGGTGATCAAGGAGTTGCTGGAGAACAGCCTGGACTCCGGCGCCCGGCGCATCGAGGTGGACGTCGAGCAGGGCGGCATCAAGCTGCTGCGCGTGCGCGACGATGGCAGCGGCATCGCCCCGGACGACCTGCCCCTGGCGCTGGCGCGCCACGCCACCAGCAAGATTCGCGAGCTGGACGATCTCGAGCAGGTCATGAGCCTGGGCTTTCGTGGCGAGGCCCTGGCCTCGATCAGCTCGGTCGCCCGCCTGACCCTGACCTCGCGCACCGCAGGCGCCGAGCAGGCCTGGCAGGTGGAGACCGAGGGGCGCGACATGCAGCCGCGGGTGCAGCCGGCGGCGCATCCGGTCGGCACCACGGTGGAGGTGCGCGACCTGTTCTTCAATACCCCGGCGCGGCGCAAGTTCCTGCGCACCGAGAAGACCGAGTTCGAACACCTGCAGGAGGTCATCAAACGCCTGGCCCTGGCGCGCTTCGACGTGGCCTTCCATCTGCGTCACAACGGCAAGGCGGTGCTGGCGCTGCATGAGGCCAATGACGAAGTGGGTCGCGCGCGCCGGGTCGCCGCCGTCTGCGGGCCGGCCTTTCTCGAGCAGGCGCTGCCGATCGAGATCGAACGCAACGGCCTGCACCTGTGGGGCTGGGTCGGGCTGCCGACCTTCTCGCGCAGCCAGGCCGACCTGCAGTATTTCTATGTCAATGGGCGGATGATCCGCGACAAACTGGTCGCCCACGCGGTGCGTCAGGCCTATCGCGACGTGCTGTTCAATGGTCGGCACCCGACCTTCGTGCTGTTCCTGGACATCGACCCGGCGGTGGTCGACGTCAACGTGCACCCGACCAAGCACGAGGTGCGGTTTCGCGACAGCCGCATGGTTCACGATTTCCTCTACGGCACCCTGCATCGCTCGCTGGGCGAGGTGAGGCCCGAGGATCAGCTGGCGGCGCCGGCGGCGGTCGACGCCGTGGTACGCCCGAGCGGCCAGGCGGCGGGCGAGTTCGGCCCCCAGGGGGAGATCGGCTTGGCCGCCAGCACGCTGGAGCGTCCGCAGGGGGCTTCCGTGTGGCAATCGGCGGGCGCCGGCTACCAGGCGCCGCGGTCCGAGCCGGCATTGCCGGCGGCCGAGGCGCGCGGCGCCTATCGCGAGTATTTCGCGCCACTGCCGTCGGCTTCGGCGCCTGCCGGACTGCCCGAGAGTCAGGGCGAGGTGCCGCCGCTCGGTTATGCGATTGCCCAGCTCAAGGGCGTGTACATCCTCGCCGAGAACGTCCAGGGCCTGGTGCTGGTCGACATGCATGCGGCCCATGAGCGCATCACCTACGAGCGGCTCAAGATCGCCATGGCCAGCGAGGGCTTGCGCAGCCAGCCGCTGCTGGTGCCCGAGTCGCTGGCCGTCAGTCAGCGCGAGGCCGACTGCGCCGAGGAGCACGCGGCCTGGTTCCAGCGCCTGGGCTTCGAGCTGCAGCGCCTCGGCCCGGAGAGTCTGGCGATCCGGCAGATCCCCGCGTTGCTCAAACAGGCCGAGGCGACCCAGCTGGTCCGCGACGTGCTGGCCGACCTGCTCGAATACGGCAGCAGCGACCGGATTCAGGCGCATCTCAACGAGTTGCTCGGCACCATGGCCTGCCATGGTGCGGTGCGTGCCAACCGCCGTCTGAGCCTGCCGGAGATGAATGCGTTGCTGCGCGACATGGAGCACACCGAGCGCAGCGGCCAGTGCAATCACGGCCGGCCGACCTGGACGCAGCTGGGCATGGACGAACTCGACAAGCTGTTCCTGCGTGGTCGCTAGGTGGCCGCGCCACACTGAAAAGGGTTGACCATGTCTGAGCGCCTGCCGCCGGCGATATTCCTGATGGGGCCGACCGCGGCCGGCAAGACCGACCTGGCCCTGGAGCTGGCGCGGGTGTTGCCCTGCGAGCTGATCAGCGTCGACTCGGCGTTGATCTATCGCGGCATGGACATCGGTACCGCCAAGCCAGACAAGGCCGTGCTGGCCGAATTCCCCCACCGTCTGATCGATATCCGCGACCCGGCCGAAAGCTACTCGGCGGCGGAGTTCCGCGACGACGCCCTGGCGGCGATGGCGCAGATCACCGCGCAGGGGCGCATTCCCCTGCTGGTCGGCGGCACCATGATGTACTACAAGACACTGCTCGAAGGCCTGGCCGATATGCCCAGTGCCGATCCGCAGCTGCGCGCCGAGCTGGAGGCGCGCGGCCAGGCCGAGGGGTGGGCGGCGTTGCATCGGGAGCTGCAGGCCGTGGACCCGGAGTCGGCGGCGCGCATCCATCCCAACGATCCGCAACGCCTGACCCGGGCGCTGGAGGTCTATCGCCTGAGCGGTCTGACGATGACCGCCCATCGTCGGCGTCAGGCGGCGCAAATTCCTGGCGGCGGAGGGCCCGCGGCGGGGCAATTCCCCTATACTGTGGCGCAGTTGGCCATCGCGCCGGCAGAGCGACAGGTGCTGCACGCGCGGATCGCGCAACGTTTTCAGTCGATGTTGGAACACGGCTTCGTCGCAGAGGTCGAAGGCCTGCGTCGGCGAAGTGACTTGCACGCCGGGTTGCCGTCTATACGGGCGGTGGGTTATCGCCAGGTCTGGGAATATCTGGATGGCAACCTGAGTGAGGCGCAGATGCGCGAGCGCGGCATCATCGCCACGCGCCAGCTGGCCAAGCGGCAGTTCACCTGGCTGCGCGGCTGGGATGACGTGCACTGGCTGGACAGCCTGGCTTGCGACAATCTGCCGCGCGCCTTGAAATACCTGGCATCGGTCTCCATATTGGCCTGAGACCTTGCCATGGGCGGTCTATCCTTGGGGGGTAGACTGCTTGAAGCCGTTCGTTGGTTTATTAAAAATTATTGTTTTTTGACCTTTATAGGAGTGCGGCACATGTCAAAAGGGCATTCGCTACAAGACCCTTACCTCAATACCCTGCGTAAGGAACGCGTCCCGGTTTCCATCTACCTGGTCAACGGCATCAAGCTGCAGGGTCAGATCGAGTCCTTCGACCAGTTTGTGATTCTGCTGAAGAACACTGTCAGCCAGATGGTCTACAAACATGCCATTTCCACCGTGGTGCCGAGCCGCCCGGTACGTCTGCCGAGTGCTTCAGAGTCCGAGCAGGTTGAAGCCGAGCCTGGCAACGCCTGATTAGGGGGCTGCATTGTTCTTCGAGCGCCATGAAGGTGGTGAACGGGCCATCCTGGTTCATCTGGAAGGCCAAGACTCCGAGGCGCGCGAAGATCCGCAAGAGTTTCAGGAGCTGGCCCTCTCGGCCGGCGCTGATGCGGTGGCTTTTCTTAGCGTCCCGAGCAACAGGCTGACCGCCAAGTACCTGATCGGCAGCGGCAAGGTCGAAGAGTTGCGCGACCTGGTCAAGGCTGCCGAAGCCGATCTGGTGATCTTCAATCACGTCCTCACGCCCAGTCAGGAACGCAACCTCGAGCGCGTCTTCGAGTGTCGGGTGCTCGATCGTACCGGGTTGATTCTCGATATCTTCGCCCAGCGCGCGCGTACCCATGAGGGCAAGCTGCAGGTCGAGCTGGCCCAGCTGGATCACATGAGTACGCGCCTGGTGCGCGGCTGGACGCACCTGGAGCGGCAGAAGGGCGGTATCGGTCTGCGTGGTCCGGGTGAAACCCAGCTGGAGACCGACCGGCGTCTGTTGCGGGTGCGTATTCGCCAGATCAAGCAGAAGCTGGAGAAGGTACGCAGCCAGCGTGAGCAAGCCCGGCGTGGGCGCAAGCGGGCGGACATTCCCTCGGTGTCGCTGGTTGGTTATACCAACGCCGGCAAGTCGACCCTGTTCAATGCCCTGACGACCTCGGAGGTCTACGCCGCCGACCAGTTGTTCGCCACCCTCGATCCGACCTTGCGCCGTCTGGAGCTGGATGACCTCGGCCCGATCGTCCTGGCCGACACGGTGGGCTTCATTCGCCATCTGCCGCACAAACTGGTCGAGGCGTTTCGCGCAACCCTGGAGGAGTCGAGCAATTCCGACCTGCTGTTACATGTGATCGATGCCCATGAGCCTGAGCGCATGGCGCAGATCGAGCAGGTGGTCGCGGTGCTGGGCGAGATTGGCGCCCAGGAACTGCCTATGCTTGAGGTGTATAACAAATTGGATCTGCTCGAAGGCGTCGAGCCGCAGATCCAGCGTGATGCCGATGGGCGGCCGCAGCGGGTCTGGCTGTCGGCTCGCGACGGGCGGGGCCTGCCGTTGCTGGAGCAGGCGATTGCCGAGCTGTTGGGCAATGATCTGTTCGTCGGCACATTGTGCCTGCCCCAGCGTCTGGGCCGCCTGCGCGCCCAGTTCTTCGCGTTGGGGGCGGTGCAGAGCGAGGGACATGCCGAGGATGGCAGCAGCTTGCTGGCGGTGCGACTGCCGCGCGTCGAGCTGAATCGACTGGTCAGTCGGGAGGGCCTGCAGCCGCAGGACTTTCTCGAGCAACACACTTTGCAATAAAGCCTGCACCAGCGGCTTTGCCGCTGATGGTGGGCATTCGGTAGCATTGGCCGACGCGCCGTGGGTGCGTCTTTGCTTTATCAGTATGGAGAGCGCTATGGCTTGGAATGAGCCGGGTGGCAACTCGAACAATCAGGATCCTTGGGGTGGACGCCGTGGTGGCGACCGCAAGGGGCCGCCGGATCTCGATGAGGCCTTCCGCAAGCTGCAGGAGAGCCTGAACGGCTTGTTCGGTGGCGGTAAGCAACGTGGCAGCGGTGATGGCTCCGGCAAGAGTGGCGGCTTCGGCCTGCTGTTCGTCGGCCTCGGTCTGCTGGCGCTGGTCTGGCTGTACAGCGCGATCTACGTGGTCGACGAGCAGGAGCAGGCGGTGGTGCTGCGCTTCGGCAAGTACTACGAGACAGTCGGTCCGGGCCTGAACATCTATTTCCCGCCGATCGATCGCAAGTTCCAGGAGAACGTCACCCGTGAGCGTGCCTACAGCAAGCAGGGGCAGATGCTCACCGAGGACGAGAACATCATCGAGGTGCCGCTGACCGTGCAGTACAAGATCAGCAACCTGCAGGACTTCGTGCTCAATGTCGATCAGCCGGAGATCAGCCTGCAGCATGCGACCGACAGTGCCGTGCGCCATGTGGTTGGCTCCACCGAGATGGACCAGGTGCTGACCGAAGGTCGTGAGTTGCTGGCCAGCGAGGTCAAGGAGCGCCTGCAGCGCTTCCTCGACACCTATCGCACCGGCATCCTGGTGACCCAGGTCAACGTGCAGAGCGCCGCGGCGCCGCGTGAGGTGCAGGAAGCGTTCGACGACGTGATCCGTGCCCGTGAGGACGAGCAGCGCGAGAAGAACCTGGCGGAAACCTATGCCAATGGCGTGGTTCCCGAGGCGCGCGGTCAGGCTCAGCGCATGATCGAGGATGCCAGTGGTTATCGCGACGAGGTGATCTCCCGCGCCCAGGGTGAGGCGGACCGCTTCAGCAAGCTGGTCGCCGAGTATCGCAAGGCGCCCGAGGTGACGCGCGAGCGTCTGTACCTGGACACCATGCAGGAGATGATGGGTAACACCAGCAAGGTCCTGGTCACCGGTGGCGAGGGCCAGAGCAACCTGCTCTACCTGCCGCTGGACAAGATGATCGATGGCCGCAGCAGTGCGGCGCCGAGCGCCATTTCGGGTGCTGGTGTCGGCGACCTGGGGTCGCGCATGAGTACGAGTGGTCAGCGTCAGCCTGAGCTGCGCACGAGGGAGAGCCGCTGATGAGCAATAAATCGCTGATCGCCCTGATCGTCGGCGTCGTGCTGGCGATCGTCGCCTGGAACAGTTTCTATATCGTTGCGCAAACCGAGCGTGCGGTGCTGTTGCAGTTCGGTCGGATCGTCGAGCCGGATGTGAAGCCTGGCCTGCACGTGAAGATTCCGTACGTCAATCAGGTGCGCAAGTTCGATGGCCGCCTGCTGACGCTCGATTCCAGCAGCTCACGCTTCCTGACCCTGGAGAAGAAGGCGCTGATGGTCGATGCGTTCGCCAAGTGGCGGGTGCTCGATGCCGAGGCCTACTACACCGCCACCTCGGGGATGAAGCAGATCGCCGACGAGCGCCTGGCGCGTCGTCTGGAGGCTTCGCTGCGGGACCAGTTCGGTAAGCGGACCCTGCACGAGTCGGTGTCCGGCGAGCGCGATGCGCTGATGGCGGACGTCACGGCTTCGCTGAACCGCGCGGCGCAGAACGAACTGGGTATCGAAGTGGTCGATGTGCGGGTCAAGACCATCGACCTGCCGAAGGAAGTCAACCGCAGCGTGTTCGACCGCATGAGCTCGGAGCGTGAGCGTGAGGCCCGCGAGCACCGCGCCAAGGGTAAGGAGCTGGCCGAGGGTATTCGCGCCGACGCCGACCGCCAGCGCCGGGTGCTGCTGGCTGAAGCCTATCGCGAGGCGGAAGAGCTGCGCGGTGATGGCGATGCCCAGGCAGCGGCCATCTACGCCGAGGCTTATGGTCAGGATCAGGAGTTCTACTCCTTCTACCGCAGTCTGCGGGCCTACCGTGAAAGCTTCGCGGAAAAGAGCGATGTGCTGGTGCTGGACCCGAAGAGCGACTTCTTCCGTTACCTGGAGAAGTCCAAGCCCTGAGGCCGACCCCCGACGGCCGCCAGGCGGTCGTCGGGGTGACCATCGCGCAAAACGTGATATGATGCGGCAGCCGGGAAAATCCCGGCTTTTTTGCGTCTGTGGGAATCATGTGGCAGGAACTGGGCATCGCGATTTGTCTCGTGCTGGTGCTGGAAGGCATCCTGCCCTTCCTCTATCCGCGCCAATGGCGTGGAGCGGTCGCGCAGCTGATACGGCTGTCGGATCGACGACTGCGTCTGATGGGGCTGGCCAGCATGCTGCTGGGAACGGCTCTCCTTTATTTGCTTCACTGATGGCTTGTGCCGCCCGGATCGAGAGGGGAATGGCGAAATGGCAACGGTAGACCGCTGGCTACTGCCAGATGGCATCGAAGAAGTACTGCCGCCGGAAGCGGCGCGCATCGAAGTCGCGCGCCGTCAGGTGCTGGATCTGTTCCAGCGCTGGGGCTATGAATTCGTGGTGACGCCGCATATCGAGTACCTGGAGTCGCTGCTTACCGGCGCCGGCCAGGACCTGGACCTGCGCACCTTCAAGGTGACCGACCCGCTGTCGGGGCGGCAGATGGGCTTTCGCGCCGACATCACGCCGCAGGTGGCGCGCATCGACGCCCATACCCTGCGTCGCGAGGGGCCGAGTCGTCTGTGCTACGCCGGCAGTGTGCTGCATGCCCAGCCGCGTGCGCTGACCACTTCGCGCAGCCCGATCCAGCTCGGCGCCGAGCTGTACGGCGACGCCAGCCCGGCCAGCGACGTCGAGGTCATCAGCCTGCTGGTGGACACCCTCGAGCTGGCCGTGGTGCCGGACGTGCACATGGACCTCGGCCATGTCGGCATCTATCGCGGCCTGGCGCGCGCCGCCGGGTTGTCCGGCGAGATCGAGCAGCAGCTGTTCGATGCGCTGCAGCGCAAGGCCGTGGATGAAATCGCCGCGCTGACCGAGTCGCTGCCGGCGCCTATGGCCAAGATGCTGCGCGCCCTGGCCGAGCTGTGTGGTGGCCGCGAAGTGCTGGACCTGGCGCAGGCCTGTCTGGTCGAGGCTCCGGACGAGGTGCATGCCGCGCTGGACGAGCTGCTGGCGATCGCCGATGCGCTGAGCTTGCGCTATCCGGAATTGCCGCTGTACTTCGACCTGGGCGAGCTGCGCGGCTATCACTATCACACCGGCGTGGTGTTCGCCGCGTTCGTCCCCGGCGTCGGTCAGTCGATCGCCCAGGGCGGCCGGTATGACGATATCGGCGCCGACTTCGGTCGCGCGCGCCCGGCGACCGGTTTCTCCACCGACCTGAAGACCCTGGTCAGCTTGGGGCAGATGCCGCTCGGCGAGCAGCCGGCCGGTATCTGGGCGCCGGACAACCATGATGTATTTCTGTGGCAGGCGGTGCAGCGACTGCGCGGCGAGGGTTCGCGCGTGGTGCAGGCCTTGCCTGGCCAGGAATTGAGCGATGCGCATGAGGCTGGCTGCGATCGCCAGTTGCTGCTGCGCGATGGCCGTTGGCAGGTGGCGCCGCTGGCGCCCTGAATCGTTTCCGCCGGCTGCGGTCGGCATCAAGCTTGCGCGAAGAGGACAAGTGTTATGGGTAAGAATGTCGTAGTCCTGGGCACCCAGTGGGGCGATGAGGGCAAGGGCAAGATCGTCGACCTGCTGACCGAGCAGGCCGCCGCGGTGGTGCGTTATCAGGGCGGGCACAATGCCGGCCATACCCTGGTGATCAACGGGGAGAAGACCGTGCTGCACCTGATCCCCTCGGGGATCCTGCGTGAGGGCGTCGAGTGCCTGATCGGCAACGGCGTGGTGGTCGCGCCCGATGCGCTGATGCGCGAAATCACCAAGCTGGAAGAGAAGGGTGTGCCGGTGCGCGAGCGTCTGCGTATCAGCCCGTCCTGCCCGCTGATCCTGTCCTATCACGTGGCCCTCGACCAGGCGCGCGAGAAGGCCCGTGGCGACGCCAAGATCGGCACCACCGGCCGCGGTATCGGCCCGGCCTACGAGGACAAGGTGGCGCGTCGCGGTCTGCGTGTCGGCGACCTGTTCCATCGCGAGCGTTTCGCCGCCAAGCTCGGCGAGCTGCTGGATTACCACAACTTCGTCCTGCAGAACTTCTACAAGGAGCCGGCCATCGACTTCCAGAAGACTCTGGACGAGTGCATGGAATACGCCGAGCTGCTCAAGCCGATGATGGCCGATGTCACTGCGGTGCTGCATGAGCTGCGCCGTGCGGACAAGGACATCATGTTCGAGGGTGCCCAGGGCTCGCTGCTGGATATCGACCACGGCACCTATCCCTACGTGACCAGCTCGAATACCACCGCTGGTGGCATCGCCACCGGTTCCGGGTTCGGCCCGATGTACCTGGATTACATCCTCGGCATCACCAAGGCCTACACCACTCGGGTCGGTTCGGGTCCGTTCCCCACCGAGCTGTTCGACGACGTCGGCGCCTTCCTCGCCAAGCGTGGTCACGAGTTCGGCGCCACCACTGGTCGCGCCCGTCGCTGCGGTTGGTTCGACGCGGTGATCCTGCGTCGGGCAATCGAGATCAACAGCATCTCCGGTCTGTGCCTGACCAAGCTGGACGTGCTCGACGGCCTGGAGACCATCCGCATCTGCACCGGCTATAAGGATGCCGAGGGCCAGGTGCTGGTCGATGCGCCGACCGATGCCGACAGCTACCTCGGTCTGCAGCCGGTGTACGAGGAGGTGCCGGGCTGGAGCGAGTCGACCCTCGGCGCCAAGAGCCTGGATGAGCTGCCGGCCAATGCGCGCGCTTACATCAAGCGTGTCGAGGAGCTGGTCGGTGCGCCGATCGATATCATCTCCACCGGGCCGGACCGCAACGAGACCATCGTGCTGCGTCATCCATTCGCCTGATAGCGCGCACGCTGTCTGGAAAGGGTCGCCTCGTGCGGCCCTTTGTCGTTTCCGCGAGCCGATATGCTGCGCGGCTGTCCGGATTCAATTATTCCCGTAAGTCGCCGTTACAGTCTGTACGGTCTGAGAAGGAGCCCTGTCCGTGTCTGCCATCGTCTTGTTGCTGCGCAGCCGCCTGCTGCGTCCGGTGTTCCTGGCCTTGGGTGTCGCCTTGTTGGCGCAGGTCGTACTTGCGGTGCTGCTGACGCGATCGACCGTAGGGGCGCTGGTGGATGATCTTGGGGGGCGGCTGGGGTCCGATACCCAGCGTCTGTCGGCCGACCTCGAAGCGGCTGGACGGGAGGTGCAGGGCGGTCTGCAGGGGCTGTCCGTGCGCATGCAAGGCAGCCTCACCGATGGCCTGAAGCAGCGCCTGAGTGCCGAGCAGGATCAGGTGCGCGAGGCTCTGGGGCGTAACCTCAGACAGTCGGCCGATGACCAGGCGCAGCTGCTGGCTGCGGTGTCGCCTAAAGCCATCTGGGATGGCGACGTGCCGGCATTGACCGAGCTGTCGCGCATGGCCCATCGCAATCCAGGTGTGCTGTTTGCGGTCTATCTCGATGCCCAGGGCGAGCGCCTGACCCGGCATGTCAATCGGCAGGACCCGCGGGTCAAGGCGTTGATCGCCAAGGGGCAAGGGCGTGGTGCCCTGGACAAGCTGCTGAATGCCGCCGCCGGCGATGCGGGCGTGTATGTCGCCGAGGCGGCCATCAGCCCCATGGGCGAGGCGATCGGCAAGGTGGTGCTGGGTGTCTCGACCGTCGAGGTCGAGCAGGAGCTGGCGACCCTGGACCAGCGCTTCGCGGCGCTGATCGGCAGCAGTGGCCAGCTGGTGTCTACTGGTCTGAGTCAGGCGGCCGCCGACAGTGGCGCTGCCCTCGCGGCGCGCCTGGGCGGTGCGCAACAGGTGGCGCAGAGCATGAGTCAGAACAGCCGCCAGGCGATCGAGTCGGCCGCCGCCGAACTGCGCTGGAATATCGGTCTCGGGTTGGCCCTGGTCGGGCTGGGCATTCTTCTGGCGCTGGCCTTGGTGCTGGGGCGCCGGGTGGTCAGCAAGCTGCACACCCTGATCGGCGTGCTGAACGACTGGGCGGCGGGCGAAGGCGATTTGACCCGGAGGGTCGAGCTGGACAGTCGTGACGAGATTGGTGACATGGCGGCGGCGGTCAATCGCTTCGTCGCCAAGCTGCAGCCGATCGTGCGCGAGGCAGGAGAGGTGGCGGTGCAGACGAGCAAGGAGATTGCCGGGCTGGCGGCGCGCAGCGTTGCGGCGGAGGCGGCTGCCGGGCGTCAGCGCGATGAAGTGGCCGGCAGCCTGCAGGCCCTGGAGCGGATGGCGGACGAGGCGCAGGCGGAGAGTCAGGCCATGCAGGAGGCGCTGCGGCGCGTCGCGGCGATTCGCCAGGCGGCTGACGAGAACGCGGCCATCGCTACCCGGGTCGGAGGCTCCATCGAGGAGTTGGTGAGCCGGGTCGGTGACGGCGCGGCGGTGATCGAGCGCCTGGCGCGGCAGAGCGAGCAGATCGAGGTGGTGCTGACGGTGATCCATGGCATTGCCGAGCAGACCAATTTGCTGGCGCTGAATGCGGCGATCGAGGCGGCGCGCGCCGGGGAGAGTGGGCGCGGTTTCGCCGTGGTCGCCGACGAGGTGCGGGCCCTGGCGAGCAAGACGCAACAGTCGACCGGGGATATCCAGGCCCATATCGGCGCGCTCCAGGAGGGCGCCCGAGAGGCTGTCGGGGTGATCGCTCAGGCGGGGCAGCAAGCCGACAAGGGGTTGCTGGCGCTGCGCGAGAGTGCCCGCGTGCAACAGGCGGTGCAGGCCGCGGTGGAGGAGGTGCATGGCGCCATCAATGCGGCGACCCAGGCGGCGGCCCATCAGGCCGAGGGGGCGCAGGCGGTGCGCGGGCGAGTCGAGGTGATTCATGCCGAGGCGCAGCGTGCCGCCGAGGCGGTGGCCGCGACCGCGCAGAGCGGGCGAGTGCTGGATGGTCTGGCCGGGCGGCTGCGGGCCAGTCTGGGGCAGTTCCGCGTGTAGCGCGCTGTTCACTGCGCCGCGCTGGTGGCGCAGTGAGCGGGCAGGGGGTAAATGACAGGCATAAAAAAACCGAGCCGTTGGCTCGGTTTTTTGAAATTTGGTGCCCAGGAGAAGACTCGAACTTCCACGATCTTGCGATCACTGATACCTGAAACCAGCGCGTCTACCAATTCCGCCACCTGGGCACTGCTACAATGTTCATCGTCGCCGACACGGATCACTGCGTCCGTTTGTTACTCGCCGAACCTTAAGCTCGGTTTGAAAATGGTGCCCAGGAGAAGACTCGAACTTCCACGATCTTGCGATCACTGATACCTGAAACCAGCGCGTCTACCAATTCCGCCACCTGGGCACTGAAATCGATGATTGCTCATCTACTTCGTGTTACAACGTCTGCTCGACGCTGTGGGCGCGAACTATACGGTCGCTCTTGGGGCTTGTAAACCCCTAGGCGACAAGAAATTTTATTCTGCGCGCCGGGCTGACCCGAACCCTGGTTTCGCGCTTCAATAGACATATGGCAAACCGAAGTTATATAGAAAAGGTGAATCTCCTCTAATGGCCGATTGGCAATCCCTCGATCCCGAGGCCGCTCGTGAAGCGGAAAAATATGAAAACCCCATCCCCAGCCGCGAGCTGATCCTTCAGCATCTCGCCGAGCGCGGCGAGCCGGCTAACCGCGAGCAGCTGCTCGAAGAGTTCGGTCTCGACACCGATGAGCAGATCGAAGCCCTGCGCCGCCGCCTGCGCGCCATGGAGCGCGATGGTCAACTGATTTACACCCGCCGCGGCACCTACGCGCCGGTGGACAAGCTGGACCTGATTCTCGGTCGGGTCAGCGGTCATCGCGATGGTTTCGGCTTCCTCGTGCCGGACGACGGCAGTGATGACCTGTTCCTCAGTCCGGCGCAGATGCGCCTGGTATTCGATGGCGACCGCGCCCTGGCACGCGTCTCCGGCCTCGATCGGCGCGGGCGCCGCGAGGGGGCGATTGTCGAAGTGATCGCCCGCGCCCACGAGACCATCGTCGGGCGTTACTACGAAGAGAGCGGCATCGGCTTCGTGGTCGCCGACAACCCGAAGATCCAGCAGGAAGTGCTGGTCACCCCGGGTCGCAACGCCGGGGCCAAGCAGGGCCAGTTCGTCGAGGTGAAGATCACCCACTGGCCGACGCCGCGCTTCCAGCCCCAGGGCGACGTGCTCGAGGTGGTGGGTAACTACATGGCGCCGGGCATGGAGATCGATGTGGCCCTGCGCAGCTACGACATCCCGCACGTCTGGCCGGAGGCCGTGCTCAAGGAGGCGCGCAAGCTCAAGCCAGAGGTCGAGGAGAAGGACAAGGAGAAGCGCATCGATCTGCGCCACCTGCCGTTCGTCACCATCGATGGCGAGGACGCCCGCGACTTCGACGACGCGGTCTACTGCGAGAAGAGCGGTAGCAACTGGCGCCTGTTCTCTGGCGGCTGGAAGCTCTATGTGGCGATCGCCGACGTCTCCCACTATGTGAAGGTGGATTCGGCCCTGGACGCCGAGGCCCAGGTGCGCGGCAACTCGGTGTACTTCCCCGAGCGGGTGATCCCGATGCTGCCCGAGGAACTGTCCAACGGCCTGTGCTCGCTCAATCCGCAGGTCGACCGCCTGGCGATGGTTTGCGAGATCAGTATCTCCAAGACCGGCAAGATGACCGACTACTGCTTCTACGAAGCGGTCATCCATTCCCACGCACGACTGACCTACAACAAGGTCAGCGCCATGCTCGAGCAGCCCAAGAGCAGCGAAGGCAAGGCCCTACGTAGTGAGTACAAGGAGGTGCTGCCGCATCTCAAGCAGCTCTATTCGCTGTACCAGGTGCTGCTGGCGGCGCGTCATGAGCGCGGCGCCATCGACTTCGAGACCCAGGAAACCCGCATTATCTTCGGCGCCGGGCGCAAGATCGCGGAGATCCGCCCGACCCAGCGCAACGATGCGCACAAGCTGATCGAGGAGTGCATGCTGGCGGCCAACGTGGCCACCGCCGCGTTCATGCAGAAGCATGAGATTCCGGCGCTGTACCGGGTGCACGACGGTCCGCCGCCCGAGCGCCTGGAAAAGCTCAAGGCCTTCCTCACCGAGCTGGGGCTGTCGCTGCATCGTGGCAAGGCCAAGGAGGGGCCGTCGCCAAAGGACTACCAGGCCCTGCTCGAGAACATTCGCGAGCGCCCGGACTACCACCTGATCCAGACCGTGATGTTGCGCTCCCTGAGTCAGGCGGTGTACAGCGCTGATAACCACGGCCACTTCGGCCTGAATTACGACGCCTACGCCCACTTCACTTCGCCGATCCGCCGCTATCCGGATCTGCTGATCCATCGGGCGATCCGCAGCGTGATCCGCTCCAAGCAGGACACCCCCCACGTCAAGCGCGCTGGCGCGGTGAGCATGCCCAAGGCGCGTATCTATCCCTACGACGAGCCGACCCTGGAGCAGCTCGGCGAGCAGTGCTCGATGTCCGAGCGCCGCGCCGACGAGGCGACCCGCGATGTGGTGAACTGGCTCAAGTGCGAGTTCATGAAGGATCGGGTTGGCGAGACCTTCCCTGGGGTGATCACCGCGGTGACCGGCTTCGGCCTGTTCGTCGAGCTGACCGATATCTACGTCGAGGGCCTGGTGCATGTCACCGCGCTGCCCGGCGACTACTACCACTTCGATCCGGTGCACCACCGCCTGGCCGGCGAGCGCAGCGGGCGCAGTTTCCGCCTCGGCGACAGCGTCGCGGTCAAGGTCATGCGAGTCGACCTGGATGAGCGCAAGATCGACTTCGAACTGGTCGTGAGCGCCACTCCGGAGCCGGCCGGGCGCCGGCGTGGTGGCTTCGAGTCGGCCCCGGCCAAGGGTGGCCGCCGTGGCGAGCGCGCGGCGGCGGGCAACACCGACGTCGAGAAAAGTCGTGAGCTGAAGAAGGCCCTGCTGAGCGAATCCAAGTCCGCCAAGGGGCGCGCCGGCAAGGCCGAGGCGGGCAAGGGCGCCAAGCCCAGCAAGCACCGCAAGGGGCCGCCGAAGGCGGAGTCCGGCGGCAATGGAGGCGGGGCGCGCAAGCGTAAGGCGAAATCATGAGTCAGTTGGAAAAGATCTACGGCCTGCATGCCGTGGAGGCGTTGCTGCGTCACCACCCCAAGCGGGTGAAGCAGGTATGGCTGGCCGAAGGGCGCAGCGATCCGCGGGTGCAGGTCCTGGTCGAGCTGGCGGCGCAGGCGCGGGTCAGCGTCGGTCAGTGCGAGCGGCGCGAGATGGATGCCTGGGTTGAGGGCGTCCATCAGGGCGTGGTGGCTGATGTCAGCCCCAGTCAGGTATGGGGCGAGGCGATGCTCGAGGAGCTGCTCGATCGCGCCGAGGGGCCGCCGCTTTTGCTGGTGCTCGATGGCGTGACCGATCCGCACAACCTTGGCGCCTGCCTGCGCACCGCCGATGCCGCTGGCGCCCTGGCGGTGATCGTGCCCAAGGACAAGTCGGCGACGCTCAATGCCACGGTGCGCAAGGTCGCCTGTGGCGCAGCCGAGGTGGTGCCGCTGGTGGCTGTGACCAACCTCGCGCGCAGCCTGGAAAAGCTCCAGCAGCGCGGTCTGTGGGTGGTCGGCACCGCCGGCGAGGCCGAGCAGGAGCTGTACCAGCAGGACCTGACCGGGCCGACCGTGCTGATCATGGGCGCAGAAGGCAAGGGCATGCGCCGCCTGACCCGCGAGCATTGCGATTACCTGGTGCGCCTGCCGATGGCCGGCAGCGTCAGCAGCCTGAATGTCTCGGTCGCCACCGGCGTCTGCCTGTTCGAGGCGCTGCGCCAGCGCAGGGCCAAGGCGCCCAAGGCCTGAGGTCGCACCGCCCTGCTCGCGCGGGGCGGTAGCTATCGCGCTGTTCAAATAATCGCCAGTGCGCCTTGCTTGTGATGGGGGGCTTCTCTAGAATGGCGCCCCTTGTCGCTGCGGCAGGCGCCTTCGTGCCTTCCCGCCGGCAAGACCCACAGAGTCATTCACTCCTTGCCTGACCGCGCCACGTGGCAGGCTACAACCCGTAAGGAGCATTTATGCGTCATTACGAAATCATCTTTCTGGTTCACCCGGACCAGAGCGAGCAAGTCGGCGGCATGGTCGAGCGTTACACCAAGCTGATCGAAGAAGACGGCGGCAAGATCCACCGCCTGGAAGATTGGGGCCGTCGTCAGCTGGCTTACGCCATCAACAACGTCCACAAAGCACACTACGTGATGCTCAACGTCGAGTGCACCGGCAAGGCCCTGGCCGAGCTGGAAGACAACTTCCGTTACAACGATGCCGTGATCCGTAACCTGGTCATCCGTCGCGACGAAGCCGTTACCGGTCAGTCCGAGATGCTCAAGGCCGAAGAAAACCGCAGTGAGCGCCGCGAGCGTCGTGATCGTCCTGAAAACGCTGAGTCCAACGACAGCAGCGATGACAGCGACAGCAACGACAGCGACAACGCTGACGAGTAATCCACGGATCTATTGAGGAGCCAATCACATGGCACGTTTCTTCCGTCGTCGTAAATTCTGCCGTTTCACCGCTGAAGACGTGAAAGAGATCGATTTCAAAGATCTCAACACCCTGAAGGCCTACATCTCGGAAACCGGCAAGATCGTTCCTAGCCGTATCACCGGTACCAAGGCTCGTTATCAGCGTCAGCTGGCCACCGCTATCAAGCGCGCCCGCTTCCTGGCCCTGCTGCCCTACACCGACAGCCACGGCCGCTGAGATCGGACGCTCGACAAGTAGTAAGGGATAGAACGCATGCGCGCCTTGGCTGAATTCATCATGCGCGGCCGCATGCAGGCCACCCTGGTGGTGGTGGGATCTGCGGCGTTGCCGCTGCTGTTCTGGTTGAGTGCTGCCGCGGGAAGCCTGGTGCTTCTGCGGCGCGGTTCGAGTGATGCCCTGGGCATCCTCGCCTGGGCCCTGCTGCCGGCGATTGGCTGGTGGTATTTCGGTGAACCGCGCACCTTGTTGGTGTTGCTCGGTGCGCTGGGGCTGGCGTTGTTGTTGCGCGCCAGCCAGTCCTGGAATCGTGTGCTGCTGTGCAGCGTGGCATTGGGCCTGGTGTACGGGCTGGTCTTGGGGGCGGTGTTCCGCGAACCCATCGAGGCAATGGCGGGGGAGCTGCAGAAGCTCCTGCCGCAGATGCTCGATGGGGTTCACCAACAGATGTCGGTGGACGAGCGAGCGCGCCTGGAGAGCCTGATTGCACCGGTACTGACCGGATTGCTGGCAGCCTTGCTGCAGATCGTCAGCCTGCTGAGCCTGATGCTTGGGCGTTATTGGCAGGCGCTGTTGTACAACCCTGGTGGTTTCGGGCGCGAGTTTCGTGCCCTGCGACTGCCGCCGGCGCCGGCGATGTTGTTGCTGGTTGGCTTGCTGCTCGGCCCCAATCTCGGGCCGCAAATGGCAATGCTGACACCGCTGTGCAGCGTGCCGCTGGCGTTTGCCGGTATCGGCCTGTTGCACGGGCTGGTGGCGCAAGGGCGACTCGCCAAGTTCTGGCTGGTCGGGCTGTACATCACGCTGCTGTTGTTCATGCAGCTGACCTATCCGTTACTGGTGGTTCTGGCCATTGTCGACAGTCTGTTTGATTTTCGTGGTCGCTTTGCGCGCAAGCACGGCGCTGGCCCCACGGACGGTGAAGGTTAAAAGTTAAGAGGTAAGACCCAAATGGAAGTCATCCTGCTGGAAAAAATCGCCAATCTGGGCAACCTGGGCGACAAAGTGAACGTCAAGGCTGGTTACGGCCGTAACTACCTGCTGCCGCAGGGCAAGGCTACTGCCGCCACCGCCGCGAACGTTGCTGCGTTCGAAGCGCGTCGCGCCGAGCTGGAAAAGCTGGCTGCCGAGAAGAAGGCTTCGGCCGAGACTCGCGCCGCCCAGCTGGCCGAGCTGGAAGTCACCATCACCGCCACCGCGGGCGATGAGGGCAAGCTGTTCGGTTCCATCGGCACCCACGACATCGCTGACGCCCTGACCGCCTCCGGCGTGGAAGTGGCCAAGGCTGAAGTGCGTCTGCCGAACGGCACCATTCGCCAGGTTGGCGAATACGACGTGGCTGTGCACCTGCACACCGACGTCGAGGCGACCGTCAAGGTTGTCGTAGTCGCCGCCTAAGGCTTGCGACCAAGCGGTCTTGCGCTCAGGTGCAGGCTCGCTAACATCGGGCACGGCATTGCGTAAGCGATGCCGTGCCCTTTGTTTTTCAACTGCAGAATTTATTCCCAGAGCCTTATGAACGACATCAGCATTTCCGAGCAGTACGACCTGCAAACCTCCGCCCTGAAGGTGCCGCCGCACTCGATCGAGGCCGAGCAGGCCGTGCTCGGTGGCCTGATGCTGGACAACAATGCCTGGGAACGGGTGCTCGATCAGGTGTCCGATGGTGACTTCTATCGCCATGATCACCGGCTGATCTTCCGCGCCATCTACAAGCTGGCCGAGCGCAACCACCCCTTCGACGTGGTCACCCTGTCCGAGCAGCTGGACAAGGAGGGGCAGCTGTCCCAGGTCGGCGGCCTGGCCTACCTCGGCGAGCTGGCCAAGAACACCCCCTCGGTGGCCAACATCAAGGCCTACGCGCAGATCATCCGCGAGCGCGCCACCCTGCGCCAGCTGATCGGCATCAGCAGCGAGATCGCCGACAGCGCCTACACGCCCCAGGGCCGCACCGGCGCGGAGATTCTCGACGAGGCCGAGCGGCTGATCTTCCAGATCGCCGAGGCGCGGCCGAAGACCGGCGGCCCGGTGGGGATCAACGACATCCTGGTCAAGGCCATCGACCGCATCGACACCCTGTTCAACGCGGGCGATGCGATCACCGGCCTGTCCACCGGCTTCACCGACCTGGACAACCTGACCAGCGGCCTGCAGCCGGCCGACATGATCATCGTCGCCGGCCGTCCATCCATGGGTAAGACCACCTTCGCCATGAACCTGGTGGAGAACGCCCTGATGCGCAGCGACAAGGCGGTGCTGGTGTACTCCCTGGAGATGCCCTCGGAATCCATCGTCATCCGTATGCTCGCCTCCCTGGGGCGCATCGATCAGACCAAGGTGCGCGCCGGTCGCCTGGACGACGATGACTGGCCGCGCCTGACCAGCGCGGTCAACCTGCTCAATGACCGCAAGCTGTTCATCGACGATACGGCGGGGATTTCTCCGAGCGAGATGCGCGCGCGCACCCGGCGCCTGGCCCGCGAGCACGGCGAGATCGGCCTGATCATGGTCGACTACCTGCAGCTGATGCAGATTCCCGGTTCCAGCGGTGACAGCCGGGTCAACGAGATTTCCGAAATCTCACGCTCGCTCAAGGCCCTGGCCAAGGAGTTCAACTGCCCGGTGATCGCCCTGTCGCAGCTCAACCGTGGCCTCGAGCAGCGCCCCAACAAGCGCCCGATCAACTCCGACCTGCGTGAATCCGGGGCGATCGAGCAGGACGCCGACATCATCATGTTCGTCTACCGCGACGAGGTCTATCACCCGGAGACCGAGTACAAGGGCGTGGCCGAGATCATCATCGGCAAGCAGCGTAACGGACCCCTGGGCACCGCGCGCCTGGCGTTTCTCGGCAAGTACTCGCGCTTCGAGAACCTGGCGCCGGGCAGCTACCAGTTCGACGACGAGTAAGCGCCCGTCTGATCCGAGCTATTCCGGTCAAGGCAGTTCAGCAGTCGTGCCAAGGAGCTGCTTCAGCCCTGTTGCAGGCACCTGTGAGTTACGGCATAAATGGCGGCTAAACGCCACCACCTTATAGCGTGCCTCAGTCTGGCGTGAACAGCCCTGGCTGCAGCGCAGCCCATTGTCCATCGGAGGCAGCAGCTTGGACACTACCGAGTTCCACGGCTATCGAGTGCACTGGGTGCATGGCCAAAGCTCCCCGCAACTGCGCTCGCAGATTGTCGCCTTCTGGCGTGAGCAGAATGCCCTGAGTGATGCCCACGAAGCTTGGCGGCGAACCTTTGAGGTCGCCTGCATCGCCGTCGATCAGGCCGGGCGAATCGCCGGTGTCAGTTCGGTGTACAGCGCCCAGCATCAGGCCCTGGGGGCGCCCTACTGGTTCTACCGGAACTTCATCGATCCGGAACATCGGGTCAATGGCCTGGCACAGCGGATGGTCAGGCATACGGTCGAGCGACTGGCCGGCGCCTTCGCCGGCGAGGCCGGAGCGCCGCTCGGGGTCATCATCGTCAGCGAAAATGCCAAGCTCGACGCCCCGGCCGGCCAACGCCAGCTCAATCGCCTCGGGTTCGTCCGCCTCGGCGCAGATCAGGCGGGCAGAAGCGTCTGGCAGCGGCGGTTCGCCGTGCCGGCGGACGGCGAGGCGCAAGCCTAAACCCTCCCCCCACTCCTGAGCGACCAGCACCGAGGTTCACGCCAATGCGTCCACTGCATTTCATCTCTGGCCTGCCGCGTTCCGGCTCGACCCTGCTGTCCGCCCTGCTGCGGCAGAACCCCAGGTTCCATGCCGGCATGAGCAGCCCGTTGGCCGGCCTGCTGCACGAGCTGCTCGGCGCCATGAGCAACCGCAACGAGTTTTCCGTGTTCATCAGCGACGAGCAGCGCCAGCGCATCCTGCGCGGGGTGGTCGAGCAGTACTACGGCCCGGAATACCCGGCCGAGGTGATCTTCGATACCAGTCGCGGCTGGTGCGGACGCATGGCCGTGCTGCGCAGCCTGTTCCCGGCCAGCCGGGTGATCGCCTGCGTGCGCGAGGTGCCCTGGATCGTCGACAGCATCGAGCAACTGGTGCAGCGCAATGCCTTCAGCCCCTCGTCGATCTTCAATTTCCAGCCCGGCGGCACCGTGTACAGCCGTGCCGAGGCGGTGGCCAATGGCGAGGGCATGCTCGGCAGCGCCTACAACGCGCTCAAGCAGGCCTTCTACGGCGAGCACAGCGAGCGGCTGATGCTGGTGCGCTACGAAACCCTGGTCAGCGAACCGCAGAAGGTGATGCAGGCGATCTACCAGTTTATCGGCGAGCCGCCCTTCGCCCACGACTTCGAGCGGATCAGCTTCGACGCCGAGGAATTCGACCGCCGCGCCGGCACCCCGGGCCTGCATGAGATACGCCCGCAGGTGGCGCCCCGCGCACGGCGCAGCATCCTGCCGCCGGATGTGTTCCGCCGCTTCGAGCACGACGCCTTCTGGCAGAACCCGCAACTCAACCCCAACGACGTCACCATCGTCTGAACCCGCTTATCCACACAAGGAAAGGTCACCTCGATGAACAAAGGTATTTATCGACTGGTCTGGAACCGCAGCCTGGGCGTCTTGCAGGCCGTCTCCGAAATCGCCCGGGCCTGCCCCGGCGGCAGCCCCCGCGCCCGAAGCGGCTTTCCTCGCCGGCCGGGTCGCGGCCTGCCCTTGGCCGCGCTGGCCCTGGGCATCGCCGCGGCCAACGGCGCCCTGGCCGGCACCTATAACGTGACCACGGGCGCGGACTCGGGACCCGGCTCGCTGCGCCAGGCGATCCTCGATGCCAACGCCGATGGGGCTAGCACCATCAACATCGATGCGGCCGTGACCAGCATTACCTTGTCTGCCCCTCTGCCTGTGTTGACCGTGCCGGTAACAGTGCAGCCCAACAGCGCTGTCGAGATCGTGAGCCAGCCTATCACCGGTGGCGGTAGCTCGTTCACCTTGTCCAGCGGCAACAGTCTCACCTTCGCCGCGGCCGGCACTTTCACCGGTAGCCCGGGGACGGCAGGTGCTGGCGGGACTTCCGGGGCGAATGGCATGTCCGGTATGTATGGCGGCGCCAGCGGTCTACCCGGCTACTCCGGCTACTCCGGAGGCAATGGTGGTGCGGGCGGTGTGGGGGTCGAGGCCGATAATGCCAGCATCATCAACAGCGCCAGTGTCACGGGCGGCGCCGGCGGTACCGGCGGCAACGGCGGCAACGGTGGCAACGGTGGCAGCGGCGGTGCTGGCTACTCATTTGGTTACGGCAGCGGCGGCAATGGCGGCAACGGTGGCAACGGTGGCATTGGCGGTACTGGCGGCAATGGCGCCGTCGGTGGCACCGGCTTCAGTGGCACAGGCTTCACCCTGACCAACACTGGCACCATCCGCGGCGGGGCCGGTGGCAATGGCGGCACCGGCGGCATGGCCGGCACCGGCGGCACCGGCGGAACCGGCGGCGATGGCGGCAAATACACCAGCAACGGCGGCAACGGCGGCAATGGTGGCAACGGCGGCACCGGCGGCACAGGCGGCGCTGGCGCCCAGGGTGGTACCGGTGTCTTCGGCTCGTATTTCGTGCTGCGCAACAGCGGCACCATCACCGGCGGTAACGGAGGTGTGGGCGGCGCCGGTGGTTACTACGGTATTCCCGGCAGTGGCGGTGCCGGCGGCGCCGGCACATACGGTGGAGCCAACGGCTCCGCCGGCAGTATTGGCAATTCCGGCAGCTATGGCGCTAGCGGCAGCTTTGGCGTTGGCGGCGTCGGCGTGATCGCCCTCGGTAGCTCGACGATCTATAACGCCGGCACCATCGAAGGCGGGCTGGCCAATGGCGGCAGCGGCGCGCGGGCCAATGCCATCGAGTTCAGCGGTGGCGGCAACACCCTGGTGCTGGAGGTCGGCTCGATCATCAACGGCAACGTGGTCAGCACCAGCAGCGACACACTGAGCCTCGGTGGTGACACCGGGTCTGATTCGTTTGACTTGGACGAGTTGGGT
This sequence comes from Pseudomonas sp. LPB0260, assembly GCF_013388395.1. Classification (NCBI taxonomy): domain Bacteria; kingdom Pseudomonadati; phylum Pseudomonadota; class Gammaproteobacteria; order Pseudomonadales; family Pseudomonadaceae; genus Pseudomonas; species Pseudomonas sp. LPB0260. The sequence goes on from NZ_CP058247.1 coordinate 5,138,050, forward strand.
TTCCTGGGTGGGCCGGCGCAGTATCAGAACTTCGGGCGATACCGAAAGATTGGCAACAGTTCATGGAGCCTGAGCGGCACCGACATTACCGGCAAGGACTGGACGGTGGAGAGTGGCGCCCTGTACCTGACCGATCTCGCCGGCGTGTCCGGCTCCGTAGACGTAAACGTCGGCGCCAGCCTGATTTCCGAGCTCGGTGCTACCTACATCGGCGGTAACTTGATCAACTCCGGCATGGTCCAGCTCAGCAACTTCACCCTGCCCGGCACCCAGCTGAACGTGCGTGACGATTTTATCCAGAACAGCGCCGGCACGCTGTCCATCGGCGCGAACAGCCTGGGCGCATTCGGAAAACTCAACGTTTTGGGGGGGGCGTACCTGGATGGTGCGCTGGAAGTGGATGTCAACAATGGCTTCAACTGGAGCGGGCAAAGTCTGCTCGGGGTGGTCACGGCCAGCTCGGTGAGCGGCACCTTCAGCAGCGTCAGCGATAACAGCCAGCTGTTCGATTTCCAGGCCATCTACAACCCCACCAGTGTCGACCTGAACGCCGTGGCCAGCGCCAGCAGCAGCGTGCTGAGCAGCGTGCGGGCCATGAACAACAGCCCAGCAGTCGGTGCCGCGCGGGCCCTGGACCAGGTCTTCGCCAGCGATCCCAATGGCCAGTTGGCCAGCTACTTTCAGCCATTGAACGGCGATGCGGCGATTTCCGACGCCGCCGGCCAGAGCATGCCGTTGCTCACCAGCGGCTCGGGCCTGGTCCTCGGCTCCACCCTGGGCAGCATCAACCGGGTGATCGGCGCCCGCAGCGACGCGGCCAGCGGCCGCGCCAGCGGCGAGCAGTTCTTCGTCGACCGCCATCTGTGGCTCAAGCCCTTCGGCTCCTGGGCGGACCAGGAAGACCGCGACAACGTCGCCGGCTTCAGTTCCGACCTGGCCGGCCTGGCCCTGGGCGTCGATGGCAGCGTTGGCGAACTCTGGACCCTGGGCTCGGCCTTCGTCTATGCCAACGCCGACTCGCGCAGCCAGTTCGGCGGCGCCCGCCATGGCCTGGACGCCGATGTCTACCAGTTGATCGGCTACGGTTCCTACCGCCTGGCCGGCGATAGTGCCTTGAGCTTCCAACTCGACGTGGGCCAGAGCCGCAACAAGGGTGCGCGCGACATCAGCTTCGCCGGGCTCAAGGCCGAATCGGACTATTCCAGCTGGATGGCCCATGCCGGCGTGGCCCTCGATCGCAGCTTCGAACTGGCACCGGGCACCCGCTTCACGCCCGCGGTGCGCGCCGACTACACCTGGATCAAGGACGAGGCCTATCGGGAGAAGGGCGCTGGTGCCCTCAGCCTCGATGTCGACAGCCAGACCACCGACCAGTTCGTGCTGGGCGTGGATGGCAAGCTGGCGCAGAGCCTGAGCGAGCAGCTGACCCTGAACCTCAACCTGGGCGTCGGTTACGACTTCCTGGCCGAGCGCACCTCGCTGACCTCGACCTTTGCCGGCGCGCCGGGCGTGGCCTTCACCACCAAGGGCATCGACCCCGATCCCTGGCTGGCGCGTGGCGGTGTCGGGCTGTCCTACCAGGCCGACAGTCAGTTGAAACTGTCGCTGCGTTACGATGCCGAGCACCGTCAGGATTTCCTCAACCAGACTGCCTCGCTCGAGGCGCGCTGGGCGTTCTGACCCGTTACCGATAGCGCGATAGAGAAAGGCCACGGATAACCCCGTGGCCTTTTTTCATTTCAACCTTGAGCCGCGCCCGGACAGATGCCTCGACGGGGAGCCGGTCAATGCCGGCCTGCGTGACTCCGGGGCGAACGAGCTGGACGCCGAGCGCCTCTTCGGCAGCAGCGCAGCGGCCCCTGGGTGGCGCGCGGCGCGGCAGGTACGCGCGCCTCCTCGAGTGACCGCGCGTGCGCTGCGATCAGCTTTTGTAAGTCGGGATACTGAGCTCGGCGCGGGCATGGCGGGCGAGATAGTCCTCCAGGCGCTGACCCGCTGCGGGCGTGAAGGCCTCGCCGGTGTCCAGCAGGGTCAGCACCCGGTCGACTCGAAAGTTGCGGAAATCGTTGCGCAGTTCGCACCAGCCGCACAGCGTCCAGGCCTGGCCCCAGAAGAACAGGCCGAGGGGGCGCACGCGTCTTTCGGTGGTTTGCCGAGTTTCGCTGCAGTAGCTGAGTTGCAGCGTGTGCCCGTCACGGATCGCCTGGCGCAACTGACCCAGCAAATGCAAGGGGTAGGGCCGGGTCTCGGGGGCGAATAGCTGGTTGCGGTTGAACTCGTCGCGCAGGGACGCGGGCAGCACGCCGTGAATTTTCGCCAGTGCCGATTCGGCGGCCCGCTGCAATTGCGGATCGGCCCAGGCGTTGACCATGCGCGCGCCGATCAGCAGGGCTTCAAGCTCTTCGCGCTCGAACATCAACGGCGGCAGGTCCATCGGCTGGCGCAGCACATAGCCGAGTCCGGCCTCGCCTTCCAGCGGGACGCCGGAAAGCGAGAGGTCCTGGATATCGCGATAGATGGTGCGTACCGAGACCTGCAGGCGCTCGGCCAGCCACTGCGCAGTGGTCAACCGGCGGCTGCGCAGGAACTGGACGATCTGGAACAGTCGGTCGGCGCGTCTCATCTTCACTCCCTGTAGGCGGCGCTAAGCCCGCTCGGCGGGAGCAGTCTAGAGGTCTTGGTCCGGCCTAGACAGCGCTTCTCCGGGCCCGCCCTTGGCCTTCTCGTCGAATCGATCCGGCGAGAAGGCGAGTCGACTCAGGACCTGCTGTGCAGGCCCACGTGGTTGCCCTCGCTGTCCTCTATCAGGGCGATGAAACCGCTGCAGCCGATATCGGTCTTGGTCTGGAGTATCTTGCCGCCGGCGCCGGGCACGCGGTCCAGGACCGCGTCCAGCTGGCCCTCGGCGTTCAGGTAAACCCGGGTGCCCCCGGTGCCCGGACGCTGGCCCTTTTCGGCGCTCAGGCAGCCGCCGACACCCTGGTCAGCGTCGTAGGGGAGCAAGGCCACCGGCCCACCCATGGCGTCCATCACTTGCAGGGGCGCAGCCAGCGCCTGCTCGTAGAACTTCTGGGCGCGTTGAAAGTCTTCGACGAACAGTTCAAACCAATTGATTGCGTTCATGTTGCCACTCCTTGTAGGGCTATCGGGTCAGCTGGCCGCCGCCGCGCGTGGCGCGTTCCGGACCGCTGAGATCACTCTACGCGGGGGCTGCTGACAGCCTGCTGTCAGTAGACTTTGCGGCGACACCGACGCGCTATGGCGCCCGCTCAGCTCGTCATGCTGAGGTCGTGCTGGTGGGGCGGAGGCGCTGGAAAGGCTCAGAGTCCGCTGCTGACCTTGATCACATCCAGGTGCAGGCGCGCGCTGGCGCTCAGCTCGCCGTCTTCACCGCTGAGCGCCCAGCCCGAGCGGCCGCGGGCCTTGACCTTGTAAAGCGCCTCGTCGGCGGCCTTGAACAGGCCGGCGAACTGCAGGGCATGCTGGGGATAGAGCGCCACGCCGATGCTGATGGTCACGGTGAGCCGCTCCGCGCCGTAGTGCACCGGATGGGCCAGCTCGGCGAGCAGGCGCTCGGCGATATCCCGGGCGTGGGCCTCGGCGTCGGCGCCGCAGATCAGCACGGCGAATTCATCGCCGCCCAGGCGGGCCACGGTGTCGCCGCAGCGCACATGCTGGCGCAGGCGCTTGGCGATCTCCTGCAGCATCAGGTCGCCGGCGTCGTGGCCGAACCTGTCGTTGATCGGCTTGAAATGATCGAGATCGATCAGCATCAGCGCCACGACCTCGTTGTGGCGCTCGGCATTGGCCAGGGCGGAGCCGGTCCGTTCGACCAGGAAACGCCGGTTGGGCAGTTCGGTCAGCGGATCGTGAAAGGCCGCATGCTGCAGTTCCAGCTCGCGCTGCTGCAGGCGGGTGTTGCTGGCGGCCAGCTCGGCGGTGCGTTGGGTCACTGCGCGCTGCAACTCCTCGGCGTTGGCTTGTACCAGGGCCAGCCGCGCGGCCTTCTCGCGGTCCGCTTCGTGTAGCGCCTGCGCTCGCTCGCGCTTGAGCAGCTGGATGCGATAGGCCAGGGCGAAGGAGAACAGAATGGCCTCCGCGGCGACGGCCAGGGGGAACAGGTAGGCGGTCAGTTCGCTGGGTTGCACCACGCCGGCCGCGCGCAGCATCAGGATCACGAAGCTCAGCAGCACGCTGCCGTATCCCAGCAGGTAGAGCAGGGCCGGGGTGAAGCCCTGTTTCCAGCGGATAGCCGCGCAGATCAGCAGGGTCGGTACGCTGAGGATGGGCAGCAGGCCGATCAGCCCGGCGGCTTCGCTGCGGAAGCCGGTCAGGTTGCCGATTAAGGCCAGCAGGTACAGCAGGATGCAGCCGTTCAGCAGTTGATGGGCCCAGCGCAGGCTTTTGCGGGTGTACAGCAGCTCCTGGGTGAAGCGCAGGATGCCGATGCAGACCAGTACCGGCAGGGTGATGCGATTGAGCCAGGCCGGCACTGGCGCGTCAGGCCACAGGTACTGGAAGCCGTGGCCGCTCATGCTGGCGATGAACACCAGGGAGGCGGCCATGCTCAGCACATACCAGAGGTAGGCGCGATCGCGCAGCGCCAGGAGGATGAACAGGTTGTACAGCAGCAGGGCGAAGATCACCCCGTAGATCATGCCCAGGCCGAGGTTTTCCTGGCTGGCGTGGCGCTCGAGGTCGCCCAGCTGCCAGGCGCGCAGGGGGAAGGAGTTGCCGGCGGGGTCGTAGGTGCGCAGGTAGAGAGTCAGCGGTTGCTCGTCGAGCGGCGGCAGCCGGAACAGCGCGCGCCGGTAGGGGGCGTCACGGCCGTCGGCGAAGCTGACTAGCTCGCCGGCCTGCCGCTGCCGCCAGCCGCCCCGATCGTCTGGCAGGAACAGTTGCAGGTCGAGCAGGGTCACCGCGCCGACCTCCAGCCACCACTGGCGGGGGGCGTCCGTGGCGCGGCGCAGTTGTACCTTGATCCACCAGGGGTGACGACTCTGGCCGACGCTGACGCGTCCGTCCGCGGGCTGGAAGCGCGCCTGCACCGCCGGGTCCGCCAGCTCGGCGATGTCCAGGCGAGCACCGACGTCTTCGAGCAGTTCGATTTGCCCGTTCAGCAGCTGGCCGCTGCTCTGCGCCGTCAGCGCCATGGGCGAGGCGCAGGCCCCGACCGCCATGAGCAGCAGGATTATTGTGGTGACGAACTGCTGCACCGCACAGACTCCTTTGACCCAGCTGCCGCGCTTTACCTGATCCGATATCGCTCGGAGTATAGCCGTGCGCGCTAGCGCTGATCAGGAAATATATGGCCTTCTGATATTGCCGTTCGGCCCTGGTTAAACCCAGTACAGCGGTCGGATTTGGTCAAATTTTGTGCTATATTCCGCGGCCGTTTATCCCCATGAAACCTCGGTCATGTCCATGCAAGCAGCCAAGCCGTTATTCGACTATCCCAAATACTGGGCCGAGTGCTTCGGCCCGGCGCCTTTCCTGCCGATGAGCCGGGAAGAGATGGATCAGCTCGGCTGGGACAGCTGCGACATCATCATCGTCACCGGCGATGCCTATGTGGATCACCCCTCGTTCGGCATGGCGATCATCGGCCGCCTGCTCGAGGCCCAGGGCTTTCGCGTGGGCATCATCGCCCAGCCCGACTGGACCAGCAAAGACGACTTCATGAAGCTCGGCGAGCCCAACCTGTTCTTCGGCGTCGCCGCCGGCAACATGGACTCGATGATCAACCGCTACACCGCCGACAAGAAGATCCGCTCCGACGATGCCTACACCCCGGGCGGCCTGGCCGGCAAGCGCCCGGATCGCGCCAGCCTGGTGTACAGCCAGCGCTGCAAGGAGGCCTACAAGCATGTGCCAATCGTGCTCGGCGGCATCGAGGCATCCTTGCGCCGGATCGCCCACTACGACTACTGGCAGGACAAGGTGCGCCACTCGATCCTGATCGACGCCTGCGCCGACATCCTGCTGTACGGCAACGCCGAGCGCGCCGTGGTGGAGATCGCCCAGCGCCTGTCCTACGGGCACAAGATCGAAGAGATCACCGATATCCGCGGCACCGCCTTTATCCGTCGCGACACCCCGCAAGGCTGGCTGGAGATCGACTCCACCCGTATCGACCGTCCGGGCAAGATCGACAAGATCATCAACCCCTACGTCAACACCCAGGACACCCAGGCCTGCGCCATCGAGCAGGAGAAGGGACCGGTCGAGGACCCGAACGAGGCCAAGGTGGTGCAGCTGCTGCCGCACCCGCGCCTGGAGCGCGACAAGACGGTGATCCGCCTGCCGTCCTTCGAGAAGGTGCGCGGCGATGCGGTGCTCTACGCCCACGCCAACCGCGTGCTGCACCTGGAGACCAACCCGGGCAACGCTCGCGCCCTGGTGCAGAAGCACGGCGAGGTGGACGTGTGGTTCAACCCGCCACCGATCCCCATGACCACCGAGGAAATGGACTACGTGTTCGGCATGCCCTACGCGCGGGTGCCGCATCCGGCCTACGGCAAGGAGAAGATCCCGGCGTACGAGATGATCCGCTTCTCGGTCAACATCATGCGCGGCTGTTTCGGCGGCTGCACCTTCTGCTCGATCACCGAGCACGAGGGGCGAATCATCCAGAACCGCTCCCACGAGTCGATCATCCGCGAGATCGAAGAGATCCGCGACAAGGTGCCGGGCTTCACCGGGGTCATCTCCGACCTGGGCGGGCCGACCGCCAACATGTACCGCATAGCCTGCAAGGATCCGGAGATCGAGCGGCACTGCCGCAAGCCGTCCTGCGTGTTCCCCGGCATCTGCGAGAACCTCAACACCGATCACAGCTCGCTGATCCAGCTGTACCGTTCGGCGCGCGAGCTACCGGGGGTGAAGAAGATCCTGATCGCCTCGGGCCTGCGCTACGACCTGGCGGTGGAGTCGCCGGAGTACGTCAAGGAACTGGTCACCCACCACGTCGGCGGCTACCTGAAGATCGCCCCGGAGCACACAGAGGAAGGCCCGCTCAATCAGATGATGAAGCCGGGCATCGGTAGCTACGACAAGTTCAAGCGGATGTTCGAGAAGTACTCCAAGGAAGCGGGCAAGGAGCAGTACCTGATTCCATACTTCATCGCCGCGCACCCGGGCACCACCGACGAGGACATGATGAACCTCGCCCTGTGGCTCAAGCGCAACGACTTCCGCGCCGACCAGGTGCAGGCGTTCTATCCCTCGCCGATGGCCACCGCCACCGCCATGTACCACTCGGGCAAGAACCCGCTGCGCAAGGTGACCTACAAGAGCGACGGCGTGACCATCGTCAAGAGCGAGGCCCAGCGCCGCCTGCACAAGGCCTTCCTGCGCTACCACGACCCCAAGGGCTGGCCGATGCTGCGCGAGGCCCTGGAGCGCATGGGCCGCAGCGACCTGATCGGCAACGGCAAGCAGCAGCTGGTGCCGGCCTATCAGCCCAAGGTCGACGAGTACCACAGCGCGCGACGCAAGAACTCCACCCCGGCCGGCAGCAAGAAGGTCGGTCGGGCCGCGGGCGGCAAGGAATCCACCCGCATCCTGACCCAGCACACCGGCCTGCCGCCGCGCGGCAGCGATGGCAGCAATCCCTGGGACAAGCGCGAGCAGGCCAAGGCCGCGGCGGAAGCCCGGGCCAAGGCCGAGCGCAGCGGCAAGGGCGCGGACAAGAAGGGCGGCAAGAAGCCGGCGAAGCGACCGGTGGCGCCGCGCTGATTCCCCGCGCTAACAAGAACGCCAGCTTCGTGCTGGCGTTTTTGTACCTGCTAAGGAAGGTTGCCGGCCTGCTTCAGCCGTAGCGCTTGTGCGCCTCGATGGCCAGGCCGCTGCCGATGCTGCCGAAGGTATTGCCCTCCACATGGCGGGCGTTTGGCAGCATCGCCGCGACGCTCTGGCGCAGCGCCGGGATGCCGCTGGAGCCGCCGGTGAAGAACACCGTGTCGACCTGCTCGACGCGGATCCCGGCATCGCCGAGCAGTTGCCCGATGCTGGCGCGAATGCGCAGCAGCAGCGGTTCGATCGCGTCCTCGAACAATTCGCGGGTCAGCTCGGCGAGCAGGCCCGCCTCGATGCGCTGCAAATCGATCGGCGCGGCGTCGCGCTCGGTCAGGGCGATCTTGCTGTCTTCCACCTGCATGGCCAGCCAGTGTCCGGCGCGCTGCTCGATCAGCTTGAACAGGCGGTCGATGCCGGTGGGGTCGAGGATGTCGTAGCGCATGCTCTGCAGGGCCCGCTGCGACTGGGCCGAGTAGACCGCATTGATGGTGTGCCAGGTGGCCAGGTTCAGGTGCGCGCTGGTCGGCATGGGCGCATCGCTCTTCATCCGGCTGCCGTAGCCGAACAGCGGCATCACGCCCTGCAGGCTGAGCTGCTTGTCGAAGTCGGTGCCGCCGACATGCACGCCGCCGGTGGCGAGGATGTCGGCCTGGCGATCGGCCACTTGCCGGCGCTCGGGCGACAGGCGCACCAGGGAGAAGTCCGAGGTGCCGCCGCCGATGTCGACGATCAGCACCAGTTCCTCGCGCTCGATACTGCTCTCATAGTCGAAGGCCGCGGCGATCGGCTCGTACTGGAAGGACACCTCCTTGAAGCCGAGCTTGTGTGCCACGGCCACCAGGGTGTTCTGCGCCTCCTGGTCGGCGAGCGGGTCATCGTCGACGAAGAACACCGGGCGGCCCAGCACCACGGCCTCGAAGGGGCGCTCGGCCACCGTCTCGGCGCGCTGCTTGAGCTGGCCGATGAACAGGCCGAGCAGCTCCTTGAACGGCATGGCGCTGCCCAGTACCGTGGTTTCGCTCTTCAGCAGCTTGGAGCCCAGCAGGCTCTTGAGCGAGCGCATCAGGCGGCCTTCATAACCTTCCAGGTACTCGTGCAGGGCCAGGCGGCCATAGACCGGGCGGCGCTCCTCGAAGTTGAAGAACAGCACCGAGGGCAGGGTGATCTTGCCGTCCTCCAGGGCGATCAGGGTGTCGCCGCCGGGGCGCTGCCAGCCGACGGTGGAGTTGGAGGTGCCGAAATCGATGCCGCAGGCGCGGGCCGGAGAAGAGAAAGACATGCTGCGCGCTGTTCCAAAAAAACGGCCGCGCATTCTATGCGAGGCGGCCGCAGAATGCTGCCCCGTTCAGGGTGCGGGCGACGGATGCCGGCGGGCTCAGCCCCAGCCCAGGGTCAGGGCCGCCACCACGGCATAGCGCCCGGTCTTGGCCAGGCCGACGATCAGCAGGAAGCGCCACAGCGGCTCGCGCATGATGCCCGCGGCCAGGGTCAGCGGGTCGCCGATAAAGGGCGCCCAGCTGAGCAGCAGCGACCAGTGGCCGTAGTGGCCATACCAGCCCTGGGCGCGCGTCAGGTTGCGTTCACTGATGGGAAACCAGCGCCGGTGGCGAAAGTGTTCCAGGTAGCGGCCGAGCAGCCAGTTGACCAGGGCGCCGAGCACATTGCCGGCGCTGGCCACCGCCAGCAGCGCCCAGACCGGGTAAGCCTCGCTGAGCAGCAGGGCGACCAGCAGCACTTCCGATTGCACCGGCAGCAGGGTGGCGGCGCCGAGTGCGGTGAAGAACAGCCCGAAGTAGGCGGAAAGGCTCAGCATCAGGGCGGGGTTTGGCGGTGGCGCGTCATGCTCGTAGGCGCGCCAGTCGCTGCGCTCAGGACTGCTGTTCCTGGCCGGCGTGGGTCATGATCTCTTCCAGCTTCAGTCCGGTGAGGCCGTGGATGGTGCGCCACAGGTAGTAGAAGATGGCCATCAGCATGATCATCGAGGGAATGGCGATCATCGGGTAGCTGAGCAGGTTCATCCGCCCCAGTTCGGCGTTGAAGGCTTCGCTGCCGGCCGGGCTGACGACGATCCACTTGGCCAGGACGTAGTTCATCGCCGAGGAGAAGAAGAAGGTGCCGCTGAGCCAGTAGGTCGCGCGCAGCAAACGGGCTTCGAACGCCGCGGTGTGGCCGCCCTGTTCCAGGCGCTGATGGATCTTGTCGACATCCAGCAGCGACTTGTTGAGCAGCATGGTGCGAATCAGCGGGTAGCGGGTGTAGGTCGACACCAGCACGGCGATGCCGATCAGCCCGGGCACCGCGGCCTCCTTGATCGCCAGCCACTGGTTGTCCAGCTTGAGCAGGCCGATGCCACCGGTGAGCAGCACGCTGATCAGGCCGAGCAGGGCAATGAAGTTGAATTTGCGATACTTGATCAGCTCGAACGAACCCCAGCCAAGGGGGAACGCCAGGGCCAGGACCAGGGCGCCGTCGGCGCCTAGGCGCGACTCGCCGCTGAGCTTCATCAGGATCAGCGAGGGAATCAGGATGCTGATCAGCAGGTCGATCAGTGGGCGCGGCTTGTGTGCGGCGCTGGGGCTTGGCGTGGTCTGGGTCATGTCTCGTTCGAAGCGCTGGAAAGAAGGGCGATGATCGCCTGCCTGAGCGGCAGCCGCCAGCCCGATTGTCGGCTGGACTGTGACAAAGTTGTGCGAATGGCCGGCCGCCTGGTGCTCCGAGGCAATGGTCTGAGCGGCCACCGTCGGGATATTGGCTGGCAGTGGTCAGTGTCGAGCTGGCGTCGCTAAGGATATGATACTAATGTGACATCATGCGGTAAGTTGCGGTCGCAGAGGCCGCGGGAGTCCGAACATGCAGTCCCCTCAAGTGGTGCGCTGGGCCTGCCTGCTTTTCGCGCTGGGCGTCTTGCAGTCGGGTCAGGCTTCGGCAAAGGACTGCATCGGCGTGGTGCCCGCCAGCGCCCACGTCTTCTGGCAACAGGTGGAGGCCGGTGCCCGCCGTGCGGGGGTCGACGCCGGTATCGAGCTTTATGTGCGCGGCCCGCGCAAGGAGGGCAGCGTCGCCACCCAGCTGCAACTGATCGACAAGGTCCTGGAGCAGGGCTGCAAGGCGTTGGTGATCGCCCCGGCCGGTGCCGAGATCAATGCCAAGGCCCGTGAACTCGAGGCACGCGGGGTGCTGACCTTCTACATCGACCGGGACGTCGGCGGCGACGATGTACAGGCGCTGATCGCCACCAACAACTACCGGGCAGGCCAGGCGGCCGGGCGCCACGTCGCGCAGCGTCTGGGCAGCGAGGGGCGGGTCGGGCTGATTCGCATGACGCCGGAGATCGCCTCGACCAGTGCCCGCCAGCGCGGCTTCATCCAGGCGGTGGAGGCGGCAGGCCTTACTATCGCCTTCGATCGCCCCCTGGGCGATCCGCCGCAAGCCACCTTCGAAGCCTTGCACGATCAGCTGCCGCGGCTCGACGCGCTGTTCACCCCGAACGGCTCCTCGACCCGGCTAACCTACGCCGCGCTGTTGCGCATGCAGGAGGCCGGGCAGCTGCTGCACATCGGCTTCGACGCCGATCAGGTGCTGCTCGATGCGCTCAGGGCCGGTCAGATCGACGCACTGATGGTGCAGCAGCCCTATGCCATGGGCTATCAGGGTGTGCTGCTGGCCGAGCGCGCCTTGCGCACGGGGCGCGTCGAGCCGCGTATGCGGCGGATCGAGTTGGACGCCGTGCTGGTGACGCGGGACAATCTCGACAGTCCCGGGATCAAGACCCAGCTGCAGCTGCCCAAGCAGCCCTAGGCCGGTCATCGGGTGTCGCTCGCCAGCGCTTGCGCCCTGGCGAGTGCCGGCCCCGGCCGCTCCTCCGTCCAACCTCACCATCGCTTCTGGATGATGCCCCCATGTCGAACCTGCAACGTGCTTCCCACCATGAGCTGCGCAGCGCCTTTCGCGCGCTGCTGAGCGCCGATGCCTGCTACCACACCGCCTCGGTGTTCGATCCGATGTCGGCGCGGATTGCCGCCGACCTCGGCTTCGAGGTGGGCATTCTCGGTGGTTCGGTGGCCTCGCTGCAGGTGCTGGCCGCGCCCGACTTCGCCCTGATCAGCCTCAGCGAGTTCGTCGAGCAGGCCACCCGTATCGGCCGGGTCAGCCGCTTGCCGGTGATCGCCGATGCCGACCACGGCTACGGCAATGCGCTCAACGTGATGCGCACCGTGGTCGAACTGGAGCGCGCCGGGATCGCCGCGCTGACCATCGAAGACACCCTGCTGCCGGCCCAGTTCGGTCGCAAGTCCACCGACCTGATCTCCATCGACGAGGGCGTCGGCAAGATCCGCGCGGCGCTGGAGGCGCGGGTCGACCCGCAGCTGGCGATCATCGCGCGCACCCATGCCGGCGTGCTGGCGACGGACGAGGTGATCCGTCGCACCCAGGCCTACCAGGCGGCCGGCGCCGATGCCATCTGCCTGGTCGGGGTGGAGGACTTCGCCCATCTGGAGCAGATCGCCGGCGCGCTGAGCATCCCGCTGATGCTGGTGACCTACGGCAATCCCCGGCTGCGTGACGACGCGCGCCTGGCCAAGCTCGGCGTGCGCATCGTGGTCAACGGCCACGCCGCCTACTTCGCCGCGATCAAGGCCACCTACGACTGCCTGCGCGAGCAGCGCGGTGGCGAGGCATCCGAACTCAGCGCCTCCGAGTTGGCGCACAAGTACAGCCTGCCCGAGGAGTACATGGTCTGGGCCGAGGACTTCATGAATGTGAAGGAGTAGCCGTGTGCGGCGCAGGCCGATGAACCGCCCTTGCAATAGCGGGCTCAGGCGCGCATATCTAGCGCAGGGCAACGAACGTTTGAGAGGTGTACATGGCCGGTGGTTGGGCGAGTGACGGGGCGGTGCAGGAACAGATCGACAGCAGCATCGAGGACGCCATCGCTCGCGCCCGTAGCCAGCTGCCCAGGGGCGAGAGCCTGCATCACTGCGAGGCGTGCGATGCGGCCATTCCCGAGGCCCGGCGCCAGGCTATCGCGGGGGTGCGCCTGTGCGTCGCCTGCCAGTCCGAACAGGACAAGGCGCAGCAGGCCGGTGGCGGCTACAACCGCCGCGGCAGCAAGGACAGTCAACTCAGATAAGGCGCGGCATGGGCGTCAGGGGGGAAACAGTGGGAAAGCTGTGGCAATGGCTGCGCCTGAATGTGCGGCACGCTTCCCTCGTGTCGTGCCTGGCCCTGCTCGTGGTCCTGCCGGCCCAGGCCGCGCAGCTGGTGTTGCACACTGAGGAAAACCCGCCGATGAACTTCAGTCGCGATGGCGAACTGACGGGGTTCTCCACCGAGGTCGTTCGCGAGTTGGCCGTGCGCACCGGCGACACGGTTCGGCTCGAACTGGGGCCCTGGACCCGCGGCTACGGCAAGGCGATGAGCACCGCCAACGTCGGGGTCTTTACCACGGCACGCATCGCCGAGCGCGAGCAGGCTTTTCAGTGGGTGGGGCCGCTGACGCACACGCGCACCCGTTTCTACACGCACAAGGGCGCGGGCCTGCGAATCGACAGCCTCGAGCAGGCCGCCCATGCCGGTCGCCTGGTCCTGCAGCGCAACTGGTACACCCACGAGTATTTGCTCGCGCGCGGTTTCACCAACCTCTATACGGTGACGGCGCCGGACAAGATGATGCAGGTGTTCAGCAAGCATCGCGCCGACCTGCTGGCGGCTAGCGACTACGCCTTGCCGGAGCTGCTGGCGATGGTCGGGATGAGGCCGGAGCAGGTCGAGGCGCAGTTCGTGTTTCTCGAACACGACACCTACCTGGCGTTCTCCCTCGCCACCGCGCGGAGCATCGTCGAGCGCTGGCAGGTGGCGTTGGATGAGATGAAGCGGGACGGCGAATTTACCGCCATCTACCGGCGCTGGTTCCCCGAACAGCCGCTGCCGGCATGGCTGCTCAGCGGCAGCCGTTAGCTCGCGCCTCGGTCTTCCCTATCCCTCGGCCAGTGCTGAAATGAGCTCAGTGTCATGACAGCGGCCCCGGCCGGCAGTCATCGGGCGGGCGTGGACAGGGTCTTGTAGTAGATGGCGTTCGCCCGGTACTGGCCATCGGGGCCACATGCGTAGTCGGGCAGGCCGCCGATGCAGCGATAGCCTGCGCTGCGGTAGGCGTCCTCGGCCGGGCTGCCAGCCTCGGTGTCCAGGTACAGCAGGCCGCGCTGCCGGCTGCGCGCCTCGTCCTCCAGGCGCTGTAGCAGTGCGCGGGCGATACCGCGCCGGCGCGCACGGCTGTGCACCAGGAGCTTCTGCACCTCGGCACGGTTCAGGCCGTTGCGCTTCTGGCACAGGCTCAGCTGCACGCTGCCGAGCGGCAGGGCATGCCGGCCGGCGACCCACAGCAGGCGCGAGCCGTCCTGCAGGCCCGCCAGCACCTCGTCGTAATAGGCGTTGGCTTCGGCCCCCGAGAGGTCGGCGAGGAAGCCGACCGAAGCGCCGTGGCGCACGCTGTCGAGCAGCAGCTCGACCAGCCCCTGTCTATAGGTTTCGAATTGCTCAGGCCCGACCAGGGTCGGTTGCAGTGGCTGGGTCGTCGGGAGCGCTGGATCCATGGGTATTCCCTTCCGTGGGTAGAATCAGTTGCATAAAGGTCAAATCCAGCCAGCGGTCGAACTTGCGCCCGACCTGGGGCATCTGCCCGGTGGTGACGAAGCCGAGGCGCTCGTGCAGGCGGATCGAGGCGGTGTTTCCACTTTCGATGGCGGCGACCAGCACGTGCAGGCCGGCGCCGCGCGCCCGCTCGATCAGCGCCTGCATTAGCGCGGGCCCCAGGCCGCGGCCGCGTTGGTCGCCGCGCACGTACACCGAGTGTTCCACGGTGTGGCGAAAGCCTTCGATGCTGCGCCAGGTGCCGTAGCTGGCGTAGCCAAGCACTTGCCCCGCGCTATCACGGGCGACCAGGACCGGAAAGCCGGCGGCCCGGCGTTCGGCCAGCCAGGCGCTGCGGTTGTTCAGGTCGACCAGGGTTTCGTTCCAGATCGCCGTGGTGTTCTGCACGGCGTCGTTGTAGATGGCCAGGATGCCGGGCAGGTCGCCGGCGTTGGCGTCGCAGATCGTGTAGCTCATGGCAATCCTTGGCGATGCAGGGGGTACGGTCGCCCGCGAGGCTGAATATAGGTCGGGGCTGCGGCGGGCGTCGAGCGTCTCCTCCGGGGCTGAGGGCGCCCGCTCGACCGGCCGCGCGGCGCCGGCGAATCAGAGCACCAGGTAGTTCTTCACCCCGGTGAAGATGATCTGCGCCGCCAGGGCGCAGACGAACAGGCCCATCAGGCGGCTGACGATCTGCAGGCCCTGGTCGCCGAGCAGGCGCTCGAACTGGTTCGACAGGTACAGCACCACCCCCACGGTGAGGCTGGCCAGGGCGATGCCGAGCACCGCCAGCAGCTTGTCGTCCCAATGCGGCTGGCTGGCGCCCATCAGCAGCAGCGCACCGATGGTGCCGGGGCCGACGGTGAGGGGGATGGTCAGCGGCACGATGGTCACGTCCTGCTGCACGTTGTCGGTCTGCACCGCCGACTTACCCTGGGCCATGCCCAGGGCGGAGATGAACAGCACGCTGCCGGCGCCGATGCGGAACGCGTCGATGGTGATGCCGAACAGGGTGAAGATGTGCTTGCCGAACAGGTACAGCAGTACGCTGGCCACCAGTACGCCGGCGGCGACCTTCCAGGCCAGCCTCTTGCGCTCCTTTACCGTGTAGCCGCGGCTCAGGCCGATAAAGCAGGACAACACGAAGAATGGGCTGTAGAGCACCAGCAACTTGAGATACAGACTGAACAGCTCGGACGCCATGGCGGGACTCGTCTCTTGGCCGGGGGGCGGGGGTAGGCGGTGGGCGCGGCCGTGCCGGCGGTCGCCTCGGAGGGGAATGATCCGGGATTGGTCGCGCGATCTCCAGTGCGCCAGGCAATTTTGTTGCTCGCTGGTGGATGACCGCCTGGCGCCCTGGCGCCAGCCGGCGCGCAAGTTCGACTATACCTGTGGCGTTAGCCGGCACTGGCCGCTGGAGCCGCACGATGGCGCATGTGAGCTTCACCCGCAACCTGCATCGCCACCTGGATGTGGCCGCCTGCGAGGCGGCCGGTGCCACGGTGGGCGAGGTACTGGGCGAGGTGTTCGCCGGCAATCCGCGGCTGCGCAGTTATCTGCTGGATGATCAGGGACGGCTGCGTCAGCACGTGGCGATCTTCGTCGATGGCAGCCAGGTGCGCGACCGCCGCGGCTTGAGTGACCGGGTGGCGAGCGGCAGCGAGATCTTCGTGGTGCAGGCGCTTTCCGGCGGATAAAAGGAGGAGGCGAAGATGGCTGACGTGCTGCATGTGGCCACGCGCAAGGGCTTGCTGACATTTTCCCGCAAGGCGGGCGAGTGGCGCCTCGAGCGCAGCGATTTCCTTGGGGAACCGGTAAGCATGGTGCTGGCCGATCGGCGCGATGGCTATCTCTACGCGGCCCTGCACCTGGGGCATTTCGGTCCCAAGCTGTGGCGTTCGGCAGATGCCGGAGAACACTGGGAAGAAGTCGTCGCGCCGGCGTTCGCCGCCAGCGCTGACGGGCAGGGGCCGTCGGTGTCGATGATCTGGTCGCTGGAGTGTGGCGGCGTCGACCAGCCGCAGACGCTCTGGGCCGGGACCCTTCCCGGCGGCCTGTTCCGCTCCGACGACCGTGGCGCGTCCTGGCGGCTGATCGAAGCGTTGTGGCAGCGCCCGGAGCGCGCCCAGTGGTTCGGCGGCGGCTACGACGAGCCGGGCATTCACTCGATCTGCGTCGATCCGCGCGACAGCGCGCGGCTGCAGGTCGCGGTGTCCTGCGGCGGCGTGTGGTGCAGCGAGGACGCCGGGACCAGCTGGGCCTGCTGTACCCAGGGCATGCGCGCGGCCTACATGCCGCCGGAGCAGGCCGAGATGCCGGAGATCCAGGACCCGCACCGCATGGTGGCCTGTGCGGCGCAGCCGGACACCCTCTGGGTGCAGCACCACAACGGCATCTTCCTGTCCCACGATGGCGCCGGGCATTGGCGCGAGATCGAGGGCGTCGAACCTTCGAGCTTCGGTTTCGCCGTGGTCGTGCACCCGCGCGAGGCACAAACCGCCTGGTTCGTGCCGGCGGTCAAGGACGAGTGTCGGGTGCCGGTGCAGCAACGCCTGGTGGTGACTCGCACACGGGATGGTGGGGAGAGCTTCCAGTGCCTGGGCGCCGGCCTGCCGCAGAAACACTGCTTCGACCTGGTCTACCGGCATGGCTTGGCCATCGACGAACGTGGGCAATGCCTGGCGATGGGCTCGACCACCGGCCATCTGTGGTACTCGGCCGATCAGGGCGACAGCTGGCAGCTGCTGGCCGGCCACCTGCCGCCGATCCATGCGCTGCGCTTCGCCTGATACGGGGGCGCCTGTGCGACGCCGGGTTTGCCGAGGGACGGATCAGTAGGGCAGGGCGGTGCGCTGGCGGCGGACTTCGCGTTCGGCGATCCAGTGCTCGAGCAGGTCGCGCAGTTGCGACAGCTCCACCGGCTTGGACATGTGCCCGTCCATGCCGGCCTGGCGTGCGCGTTCCTTGTGTTCGTTGAGGATATGCGCGGTGAGGGCCACCACCGGGGTGCGGTCGCGCTTCTCCGCCTGCTCCCAGGCGCGCAGCTGCTCGGTGGCGGAGAAGCCGTCGAGCACCGGCATCTCGCAGTCCATCAGGACCAGGTCGTAATGCCGGCTCTTCATGGCCGTGAGCGCTTCCTCGCCGTTGCTGGCGGTATCGGGCTGCAGGTTGAGCTTGCCGAGCATGCCGCGGATCACCTTGGTCGAGATGCTGTTGTCTTCGGCGACCAGGATGCGGAAATCGTTCGGCACGTTCAGTGGCGCGGTCACCGTGGTCGGCACGAACTGCGGCGCGCCGGTGCTGCGCTGGGCCAGTTCGTCGGCCAGGGTGGCCTTGAGGGTGTACCCGGCCACCGGCTTGGCCAGGATGCGCTTGATGCCGGCATTGCGCGCGACGATCTTGCTCGGTGCGTTGCTGATGCCGGTGAGCATGATCAGCAGGATGTCGTGGTTGAGGCTGGGGTCTTCCTTGATCTTGGCCGCCAGCTGCATGCCGGTCATGCCGGGCATGTCCTGGTCGAGCAGCACCACGTCGAAGTACTCGCGCAGGTGCGCCTTGGTCCGCAGCAGGGCCAGGGCCTCCTTGCCGGAGGGCACGGTGCTGACGCTTAGGCCCCAGGCGCTGCACTGCTGCATCAGCACCTTGCGGCAGGTGTCGTTGTCGTCGACCACCAGCAGGCGGGCACCCTGCAGGGGACCGTCGAGGTCGGCGGTGGGCTGCTCGAGGCGCGCGGCGTCGAGCGGCAGGGTCAGCCACAGGGTCGAGCCCTGCTTGCCGCCGCTCTGCACGCCGAACTCGCCGCCCATCAGGCGCACCAGCTGGCGGGCGATAAGCAGGCCCAGGCGGCCGCCGAGCTTGGTGGCGGAGAGGAAGTCGCGGCTTTGCAGCTCGGCATGCAGGAGCGCCTCGCGTTCGCTGGCCAGCAGCGGCTGGCCGCTGTCCTGCACGGCGATGCGCAGGCGCGGCTGGCTCCCGCCATTGTCCAGCGCCACCACCAGCAGCACCTCGCCCTCGGCGGTCTGCTTGAAGGCATTGTCCAGCAGGCTCAGCAGGGTCTGGCGCAGGCGCGTCGGGTCGCCGCTGATCACCCGCGGCACCTGGGGTTGCATGAAGCTGATCAGCTCGACCTTCTGCTGCTCGGCCTTGGCGCGGAAGATGTCCAGGCAGTCCTCGATCAGGGCATTGAGATCGAACTGCACATCGTCCAGTTCGATCTGCCCGGTCTCCAGCTTGGAAATGTCGAGAATCTCGTTGATCAGGGTCAGCAGCTCGTTGCCCGAGCTGTGGATGGTCTGCACGTAGTCGCGCTGCTTGGCCGACAGTGGGGTGCCGAGCAGCAGCTCGGTCATGCCCAGCACGCCGTTCATCGGGGTGCGGATCTCGTGGCTGATCTTGGCCAGGAACTCGGCCTTGGCCTTCAACTCGGCGGAGCTGGCGGCCAGGGCGCGGCTGGTGCTGAACTGATCCTGGACGATGCGGCGCTGGCGTTCGCTCAGCGCCATGCTGGCGATGAAGCCGCTGACCACGGTGATGGCCAGCAGGCCGTAGGCCAACCAGTCGGATTGCACCGCCCAGTAGCCGAAGAGGATCGGCAGGGCGCCGACGAAGGCCGCGCAATACAGCAGCAGCGCCACACTGAACAGGCGCGCCGGGCGGTAGCCGTGGCTCCAGTGGTACAGCGCGACCAGCAGCATGCTCAGGCCGCTGACCGCGGCGAGCAGGTAGACCAGCTGGTTGAACTGCAGGTTGCTGGCGATCAGCAGGGTCAGGCTGACCAGGCCGACCACCAGGATTTCCCCGAGCAGCAGGCGGTTCAGCGGCGTATTGCTGCAGACCCCATGGAAGAAGCTGGCGGTGAAGGCCAGGGCGCAGAGCATGGTTGCCAGCATCGACAGGTTGGCGATCTGCGGTTGCAACGGCTGCCATTCGCCCAGCCAGGGGTTGCTGATGCCCAGCACGCTGATGGCGGTCAGCAGCAGGCCGGCCTGGGTCGCCGCGAGCCACAGGCTGGTGACCGCGCGGCTGTAGGCGAAGCGCACGAGGTTGTAGAACACCAGCATGCCGAGGCCGCCGAGCAGCAGGCCGAGCAGCAGTGGCCGGCTGTCGTCGGCGGCGATGGCGTTGGTGCTCTGCAGGCTGATGGTCGGGCGCAGGGCGTGATCGGAGGCCAGGCGCAGGTAGAGGTCCAGGGGGGCATCGGCCTGGGGCAGTGGCAGCAGGTAGTCACGGCTGGCCAGGGGACGGCTGGAGAACGGCAGGCTGCTGCCGGTGCGGGTGTGATCGAGCAGCTGATCGCCCTGCAGCACGTACAGGTCGAGGTAGGCCAGGTAGGGGGCGAAAATCCGCAGCATGCGCGCCTGCGGGCTCACCGGCAGGCGGTAGTGCAGCCATAGCGCGGCGTCGCCGCCGGGGGTGTAGAGGTCGCCGAGCTCGGTCGGGGCGAAGCGCGAGCTGTGCAGGGGGGTGCGGATGTCGTCGAGTTGCAGGCTCGCGCCATCGTCGTTCAGCGCCGACCATCCGCTCGCCGCCTGGGCCGGCAACTGACACAGCAGCGTCAGCAGCAAGCCGAAAAACAATCCTGTGGCATTCCTCAGCCGGCGCACGGTGAAATCCCTTCGGTAATGGGTGGTCCGATTATAGCCATGCCGGGATCGCCAGGACCATGCAAAGGGCGTCGCCGCCCTTTGCTGGTGCGCTCTCAGCTCTCGCCGCGCTCGCGGGCGATCGCCCGATAGCCGATGTCCTTGCGGTAGAAACAGCCGTTCCAACGGATCTGCTCGGCCAGGCGGTAGGCCTGCTGCTGGGCCTCGGCCACGCTCGGGCCGATGGCCGTGGCGCACAGCACCCGGCCGCCGGCGGTGACGATCTGGCCGTCCTTGAGCGCGGTGCCGGCGTGGAACACCTTGCCGTCCAGCTTGGCGGCGGCGTCCAGGCCGTCGATGACCTCGCCCTTGGCGTAGTCGCCGGGATAGCCGCCGGCGGCCAGTACAACGCCGACGGTGGGGCGCGGGTCCCAGGTCGCCTCGACCTTGTCCAGGGCCCTGGCCAGGGCGGCCTCGATCAGCAGCACCAGGGACGATTCCAGGCGCACCATGATCGGCTGGGTCTCCGGGTCGCCGAAGCGGCAGTTGAACTCGATGACCTTGGGCGCACCGCTCTTGTCGATCATCAGGCCGGCATAGAGGAAGCCGGTGTAGACGTTGCCTTCGGCGGCCATGCCCTTGACGGTCGGCATGATCACCTCGTCCATCACCCGCTGGTGTACCTCGGCGGTCACCACCGGAGCCGGCGAGTAGGCGCCCATGCCGCCGGTGTTCGGGCCGCTGTCGCCGTCGCCGACGCGCTTGTGATCCTGGCTGGTGGCCATCGGCAGGACATTCTCGCCGTCGACCATCACGATGAAGGAAGCCTCTTCACCATCCAGAAACTCTTCAATGACCACCCGCGAGCCGGCCTCGCCGAAGGCATTGCCGGCGAGCATGTCGCGCACCGCGGCCTCGGCCTCGGCCAGGTCCATGGCGACGATCACGCCCTTGCCGGCGGCCAGGCCGTCGGCCTTGATGACGATCGGAGCGCCAACCTGCTGCAGGTAGGCCAGGGCAGGTTCCACTTCGGTGAAGTTCTGGTAGGCCGCGGTCGGAATCTGGTGGCGGGCGAGGAAGTCCTTGGTGAAGGCCTTGGAGCCCTCCAGCTGTGCGGCGCCGGCGCTGGGACCGAAGATGTCCAGGCCGCGGGAGCGGAACAGGTCGACCACGCCCCTCACCAGCGGCGCCTCGGGGCCGACGATGGTCAGCTGCACGTTCTGCTCGGCGAAGTCGGCCAGTTGCTCGAGGGCCAGCACGTCGATGGCGACGTTCTCACACTTGGCCTCGAGGGCGGTGCCGGCATTGCCCGGGGCGACGAAGACCTTGGCCACGCGTGGGTCCTGGGCGACTTTCCAGGCCAGGGCGTGTTCGCGACCGCCGCTGCCGATGATCAATACGTTCATGTTTCTCTCCTGGGGGAGGCGGGCCTGGGGCCCGTTCGGTGGATAGGCAAAGCGCTATCCACCCTGCGAATGTCGAGGTCGCGATCGGGCCGGTAGATGCAGGGCGCCCGGTCCTTCGCCCAGCACTGTTGCCTTCTGGCAATGAGCAGGGGTAAGGGCCGGGCAATGCCGCTGATGCCCGTCCGATCGCGGCCGATCTTAGTGCCTGAAGTGGCGCATGCCGGTGAACACCATGGCAATCCCCGCCTCGTCAGCGGCGGCGATCACCTCGGCGTCACGCATCGAACCGCCGGGCTGGATCACCGCGGTGATGCCGGCCTTGGCGGCGTTGTCGATGCCGTCGCGGAAGGGGAAGAACGCGTCCGAGGCCATCACCGCGCCGGGGACCGGCAGGCCGGCGTGCTCGGCCTTGATCGCGGCGATGCGCGCGGAGTTGACGCGGCTCATCTGGCCGGCGCCGACGCCTATGGTCTGGCGGTTCTTGGCGTAGACGATGGCGTTGGATTTGACGAACTTGGCCACCTTCCAGGCGAAGATCAGGTCATGGATCTCCTGCTCGCTGGGGGCGCGCTGGGTGACGATCTTCAGGTCTTCGGCCTTGATCATGCCGATATCGCGGCTCTGTACCAGCAGGCCACCGTTGACCCGCTTGAAGTCCCAGCCCGGGGCGCGCTCGGCCGGCCACTCGCCGCACTCGAGCAGGCGCACGTTGGCCTTGGCGGCAACCACTTCGCGGGCAGCCTGGGAGATTTTCGGGGCGATGATCACCTCGACGAACTGACGCTCGACGATGGCCTTGGCGGTTTCGCCGTCCAGCTCGCGGTTGAAGGCGATGATGCCGCCGAAGGCCGATTCGCTGTCGGTGGCATAGGCCAGGTCGTAGGCCTTGCGGATGCCGCCTTCGTCTTCGGGGACCACGGCGACGCCGCAGGGATTGGCGTGCTTGACGATCACGCAGGCCGGTTTGACGAAGCTCTTGACGCATTCCAGGGCGGCGTCGGTATCGGCGACGTTGTTGAACGACAGCTCCTTGCCCTGCAGCTGCACGGCGCTGGAGACGCTGGCCTCGCCCTTCTTCGCCTCGACGTAGAAGGCCGCGCTCTGGTGCGGGTTCTCGCCGTAGCGCATCTCCTGGGCCTTGATGAACTGGCTGTTGAAGGTGCGCGGGAAGGCGCCACGGGCCTCGGTGGACAGCGTCTCGCGGCTCTGGTCGATGGTGCCCAGGTAGTTGGCGATCATGCCGTCGTAGGCAGCGGTGTGCTCGAAGGCCTTGAGCGCCAGGTCGAAGCGCTGGGCGTAGCTCAGGCCGCCGGCCTTCAGGGCCTCGACGATGCCGGCGTAGTCGCCGGTGTTGACCACGATGGCGACGTCCTTGTGGTTCTTCGCCGCGCTGCGGACCATGGTCGGGCCGCCGATGTCGATGTTCTCGATGGCATCGGCCAGGTCGCAGTCCGGCTTGGCCACGGTGGCCTCGAAGGGGTAGAGGTTGACCGCGACCAGGTCGATCGGCTTGATCCCGTGCTGCGCCATGACCTCGCCGTCGAGGGCGCGGCGCCCGAGGATGCCGCCATGGATCTTCGGGTGCAGGGTCTTCACCCGGCCGTCCATCATCTCCGGGAAGCCGGTGTAGTCGGCCACTTCCACGGCGGCCACGCCGTTGTCCTTGAGCAGCTTGTAGGTGCCGCCGGTGGAGAGGATCTCGACGCCGAGGGCGGACAGTTCGCGGGCGAAGTCGAGGACGCCGGTCTTGTCGGAGACGCTGATCAGCGCGCGGCGGACGGGGAGGCGGGTGGTCTGGTCGGTCATTTCAGAGTCCATCAGAGCAGGGAAATCAGCAGGCGGGGCGGCTCGTGATCGGGCCGCCCCGCCTGGGGAAAAGGGGTTAGAGCAGGTCGTACTGCTTGAGTTTCTTGCGCAGGGTGCCGCGGTTCAGGCCGAGCAGTTCCGAGGCCTTGGTCTGGTTGCCCTTGACGTAGTTCATCACGGTCTCCAGCAGCGGGGCTTCCACCTCGGTGAGCACCAGGTTGTAGACGTCGGTGACGTCCGCACCTTCCAGGTGGGCGAAATAGTTATGCAGCGCTTTCTCGACACTGCCGCGTAGGGTCTGGCCCTCTTCGCTCGGCGTGGTCAGGTGCTGTTTCAAGCTGGTGCTGTCGCTCACGGGTGCAATTCCACTCACTAAATTCTCGGTCATCAACGTCATGCGGCCACCCCCTTTCCATCGTTTCGCCGCTCGCCGAAAAACAGGCGAATCTCGGCGCACTGCGCGTCCGTACTGTCCAGACGATTGAACTGGGCGCGAAACTCCCTGGCGCCCGGCAGGGTTGCGAGATACCAGCCGACATGCTTGCGGGCGATGCGCACGCCCATCACCTCGCCATAGAAGGCATGCAGTGCGGCCAGATGCTCAAGCAGAATACGTTCCAGTTCGAGCAGGCCCGGCGCCGGGAGTTTTTCCCCGGTGCGCAGGTAGTGCTCGATCTCGCGAAAGATCCACGGCCGCCCCTGGGCCGCCCGGCCAATCAGCAGGGCATCGGCGCCGGTGGCGGCGAGCACGGCCTTGGCCTTTTCCGGTGAATCGATATCGCCGTTGGCAAACACCGGCATCGACACCGCCTGCTTGATCGCGGCGATGGTGTCGTACTCGGCTTCGCCGGTGTAGAGATCGGCGCGGGTGCGCCCGTGCACGGCCAGGGCGGCGATTCCCGCCTGCTCGGCGATCTTCGCCACCTCCACGCCGTTCTTGTTCTGCCGGTCCCAGCCGGTGCGGATCTTCAGGGTGACCGGCACGTCCACAGCGGCGACCACCGCGTGGAGGATCTCGCGCACCAGGTCCTGATCCTTCAGCAGGGCAGAGCCGGCGGCCTTGTTGCAGACCTTCTTGGCCGGGCAGCCCATATTGATGTCGATGATCTGCGCACCCAGTTCGACGTTACGCCGCGCCGCCTCGGCGAGCATCTGCGGATCGCCACCGGCGATCTGCACCGAGCGCGGCTCCGGATCGCCGGCGTGGGGCAGGCGCAGGCTGGACTTGCGCGAACTCCACAGGCGCACATCGCTGGTGACCATTTCCGAGACGACCAAGCCCGCACCCAGGCGCCGGCAGAGCTGGCGGAAGGGCCGGTCGGTGACTCCGGCCATGGGCGCGAGAATCAGCGAGTTGGGCAGTCTGTAGGGGCCGATGCATAACGCCGACATAGGGCTTCCCTGCTCAAGAGACGTGCTGTTGAGACCAGTAGGAGGGTGCGAAAAGGCTGGGAATAATACCCGCTCTGGGTGACCGGATAAAGGCTGTTTTGAACAAATTCTGAACAGCTACGGCCTTATCGCCAAGGGTTAGGTTGCCGGCGGCGGCCCGGCATGGCGCCGCCTGTGGCTCATTCCGGCGAGTGGAAGCTGAGGCTGTAGTTCACCGCCTGGGTGCCCGGGTCGAGGATGTCCAGGGACACGTGGATGGGGGTCTGCGGCGGCATTTCCGCCTGGCCGGCGAGCTCGCCGCCGAGGTATTCGTTGGGTTTGAAGCGGCGGCTGGCGAGCAGTTGGCCGTTGATGTCGGCGAAGCGCATTTCCAGCAGCGGGAAGGGTTGGGCGAACGGCGCGCGGTTGTAGAGGATCGCGTCGACCACCAGGGCGCCGCTGAACTGCGGGTGGCTGCGCACCACCAGGTTGCTGCTCTTGATCTGCTCGATGTCGACCTTGGACGGCAGCAGGCAGCCGATGCTCGGGCACAGCTGCTCGAACCAGGGGCGGTACTCGTCCTGGCGCGCCAGTTCGTCGAAGTGATAGATCACGTACTGAGTGGCCAGGGCGCCGGCGGCGACCAGGTTGAGCAGGCCCCAGGCGAACCAGCGCGCCCAGGGCTTGCGCGGTGGCTGCCAGTCCAGTTGCAGCGGTTCGTCGTCCAGCTCGAACAGGTGTTCGTCGCGCAGTTCGGGCTCGTTGCGGCGGCTCTTTGCGGTCGGCTCGACCGCAGGTTCGTCCAGCTCCGGATCGATCTCCTCGCGTGCCGCGCTCAGGCGCAGTTCGTCCTCCAGCGGCAGTGATTCGACGGTGTCGGCATCGCTCAGGTTGAACCGCGGCTCGCTGCGTGGCGGCTGGACGGCGGGCTCGGTGCGGGCGATGGGCGATGCTGGCGGAGTCGCGGGTAGCGGCGCGGCCGGCGCGTCCTCGGCTGCGTCCGGGCTCAGGCTCAGCGGCCCCTTGGGCGCCTCCTCGCGCAGCAGGGCCTCGGCCCATTGCTCGTCGTCGGGCTCGCGGGCGCTGTCGCTCAGCGGGCGGAAGCCTTCGGTGTAGCGCGGCGGTTGCTCGAGGGCCATGAACTGCTGGGAGAGCTGCTGCTCCTGTTCTTCCAGCTTGGCCAGTT
This sequence comes from Pseudomonas sp. LPB0260, assembly GCF_013388395.1. NCBI lineage: Bacteria > Pseudomonadati > Pseudomonadota > Gammaproteobacteria > Pseudomonadales > Pseudomonadaceae > Pseudomonas > Pseudomonas sp. LPB0260. The sequence goes on from NZ_CP058247.1 coordinate 5,163,828, forward strand.
CCTCGTCGAGGTCGAGGCTGTCCAGGTCGAGGTCGTCGTGTATCCACAGGGTATCGTCGGAGGTTTTCCGCTCCGCCGGCGAAGGGGGTTGTTCGTCTGCTCGCGCGGGCGCTGGCGCCGGCTGCGCAGGAGCGGCGATGGGCGCCCTGCCGGGGGCGTCGCCGGCCAACTGATGGCCCTGCTCGCGCAGTTGTTGCGCGGCATTGAACACGTGCAGGCAGGCGCCGCAGCGGACCACGCCATGGGCGGCGCCCAGCTGTGCCTGGTTGACCCGGAAGCTGGTGTGGCAATGGGGGCACTGGGTGATGAAGCTTTCGCTCATGCGTGGGTCCGGCGGCCTGAGGGCAGGTGGAGCGGGGCGATCAGTCTAACGCAAGTGCCCGGCATAGCAGCAGGGCGGCCCATCAGCGGCGCACGCCGCTGATGCGCACCCAGCCTTCCTTGCTGGCGGTCGGCTCCAAGACGAAGGCATCGCTGTAGGCGGCGCGGACCTCATCGGCCTGTTCGGCGAGGATGCCCGACAGCGCCAGGCGGCCGCCCGGCTTGACCAGGCTGGTGATCTGCGGGGCCAGGGCGACCAGCGGTCCGGCGAGAATGTTGGCCACTACCACCTCGGCCGGCTGCGGCGGCAGGTCGGCGGGCAGATAGAGGGCGAAGCGCTCCGGGGCGATGCCATTGCGCCCGGCGTTGTCGCGCGAGGCTTCCAGGGCCTGGGGGTCGATGTCGGTACCCACGGCCTGGGGGGCGCCGAGCAGCAGGGCGGCGATCGCCAGGATGCCGGAGCCGCAGCCGAAGTCCAGCACGTTGCAATCGGTCAGTTCCTGGGCATCCAGCCACTCCAGGCACAGCGCGGTGGTCGGGTGGGTGCCGGTGCCGAAGGCCAGGCCGGGATCGAGCAGCAGGTTGACCGCATCCGGCTCCGGCGCGGCGTGCCAGCTCGGCACTATCCACAGGCGGCGGCCGAAGCGCATCGGCTGGAAGTTGTCCATCCAGCTGCGTTCCCAGTCCTGGTCCTCGATGCGCTCCAACTGGTGCTCGGGCAGTGCGCCGCCGGTCAGCAGTTGCAGGTGGGCGATCAGGCTGTCCGCGTCGGTGTCGGCCTCGAACAGCGCCAGCAGGTGGGTGTGCGACCACAGCGGGGTGGTGCCCAGGTCCGGCTCGAAGATCGGCTGGTCCTCGGCGTCCATGAAGGTCACGGATACGGCGCCCACTTCGAGCAGCGCGTCCTCGTAGGTTTCCGCCTGTTCCGGGGTGATGGCGAGACGGACTTGCAGCCAGGGCATGGGGGAAACCTCTTGCGATACGACGTAATGGAGCGAATTGGATGGTGCGACAGGTGGGCAAGCTTACTTGACGGGCGTTGCGCCTTCCACCGCGGCGGTTTCACCGTGGCCTGAAATGACAAGGGCCGCCCGTGGGCAGCCCTTGTGGTTCGACACGGCAAGCGTCAGTGCTTGTCCATACCCAGTTTCTTTTCCAGGTAATGGATGTTCACGCCGCCTTGGCAGAAGCCCTTGTCGATGACCAGATCGCGGTGCAGTGGCACGTTGGTCTTGATGCCGTCGACCACGATCTCTTCCAGGGCGTTGCGCATGCGCGCCAGCGCCTCGTCACGGCTGGCGCCGTAGGTGATCAGCTTGCCGATCAGCGAGTCGTAGTTCGGCGGCACGGTGTAGCCGCTGTACAGGTGCGAGTCGACCCGCACGCCAAAGCCGCCAGGGGCATGGAAGTGCTTGACCTTGCCCGGGCAGGGCATGAAGTTGTCGGGGTCTTCGGCATTGATCCGGCATTCCAGGGCATGGCCGCGGATCACCACGTCTTCCTGCTTGATCGACAGCTTGTTGCCCGCGGCGATGCTGAGCATCTCCTTGACGATGTCGACGCCGGTGACCATTTCGGTGACCGGGTGTTCGACCTGTACGCGGGTGTTCATCTCGATGAAGTAGAAGTTGCCGTCTTCGTAGAGAAACTCGAAGGTACCGGCGCCGCGATAGCCGATCTCGATGCAGGCGTTGACGCAGCGGTCGAGGACCTGGGCGCGCGCGCGCTCGTCGATGAACGGGGCCGGGGCTTCTTCCAGGACCTTCTGGTGGCGGCGCTGCAGCGAGCAGTCGCGGTCGCCCAGATGGATGGCGTTGCCCTGGCCGTCGGACAGCACCTGGACTTCCACGTGACGCGGATTGCCGAGGAACTTCTCCAGGTAGACCATCGGGTTGCCGAACACCGCACCGGCTTCGCTGCGGGTCAGCTTGGCCGACTTGATCAGGTCTTCTTCCTTGTGCACCACGCGCATGCCGCGACCACCACCGCCACCGGCGGCCTTGATGATCACCGGGTAGCCGACTTCACGGGCGATCGCCAGGGCGGTCTCCTCGTCTTCCGGCAGCGGGCCGTCGGAGCCGGGAACCACCGGTACGCCGGACTTGATCATGGCTTCCTTGGCCGAGACCTTGTCGCCCATCAGGCGGATGGTCTCGGCTTTCGGGCCGATGAAGGCGAAACCGGAGTTTTCCACCTGTTCGGCGAAATCGGCGTTTTCCGCGAGGAAGCCGTAGCCAGGGTGGATGGCGGTGGCGCCGGTTACTTCCGCGGCGCTGATGATCGCCGGGATGTTCAGGTAGGACTGGGCGCCGGCCGCCGGGCCGATGCAGACCGACTCGTCGGCCAGGGCCAGGTGCATCAATTCGCGGTCGGCGGTGGAGTGCACCGCCACGGTCTTGATGCCCAGTTCCTTACAGGCGCGCAGCACGCGCAGGGCAATCTCGCCGCGGTTGGCGATCAGGACTTTTTCCAACATCGCAGGCTCTCCCCGGTTCAAACGATGGTGAACAGGGGCTGATCGTATTCCACCGGCTGGCCGTTCTCGCCCAGGATGGATTCGATCACGCCGCTGGTCTCGGCCTCGATGTGGTTCATCATCTTCATCGCCTCGACGATGCAGAGGATGTCGCCCTTCTTCACGCTCGTACCCACTTCGACGAAGTTGCCCGAGGTTGGCGAGGAGGCGCGGTAGAAGGTGCCGACCATCGGCGAGCGGACCACGGTGCCATTCAGCTTGGGCGCGGCCGGAGCGGCGGCTTCGGCGGCTGCCGGCGCGGCCGGAGCGGCGGCTGGAGCGGCAGGCGCGGCGGCCTGGGCATAGACCGGCTGCTGCATGAAGGCCGGCTGCTTGCTGTGGCGGCTGATGCGCACGGACTCTTCGCCTTCGCGAATCTCCAGCTCGTCGATGCCGGACTCTTCCAGCAGTTCGATCAGTTTCTTGACTTTACGAATATCCATAGTTGCTCCACTCCCAGGTGAGGTCAGGGCCGTTCAAGTTGTTCGAGCGCGGCCTCCAGGGCCAAGCGGTAACCGCTGGCGCCAAGGCCGCAGATCACTCCCACCGCGACGTCGGAAAAGTAGGAGTGATGGCGGAAAGGTTCGCGTTTGTGCACGTTGGACAGGTGCACTTCGATGAATGGGATGCTCACCGCCAGCAATGCGTCACGTAATGCGACGCTGGTGTGGGTAAAAGCGGCGGGATTGATCAGGATAAAGTCGACACCTTCGCCTTTCGCGGCGTGAATGCGCTCGATCAGCTCGTACTCGGCGTTGCTCTGCAGGTACTGCAGGTGGTGGCCGGCCTCGCGGGCGCGGCGCTCCAGGTCGAGGTTGATCTGCTCCAGGGTGGTGGCGCCGTAGACCCCTGGCTCGCGGGTGCCCAGCAGGTTGAGGTTGGGGCCGTGCAGTACCAGCAAGGTGGCCATGAGCGGGTTCCTAAGGTGTCCAATGCTGCGCGCGACTATGCCGCAGAACGCGCAGGACTGTCCAGTTGCCAGCAGTAGCCGGCACGATGTCAGTAGTTTGCGGCAGATATGTGACTGAGAGGCTCAGAGGCGTTCGCGTGCCCGGCTCAGGCGCGTGGCGAAGGTCGGTGCATCCACCTCGCCGACCACGCGCAGGTCGCGCCATTCTTCGCCCTGGCTGTCGAACAGCAGGAGCGCCGGCGGGCCGAACAGCTGGTAGCGGTCGAGCAGGGCGCGTTGCGCCGGGGTGCTGTCGGTCATGTCGAAGCGCACCAGGCGAAAGCCGGCCAGTTGGCTGCCGACCCGCGGCTCGCTCAGCACCTCGCGCTCGATCACCTTGCAGCTGATGCACCAGTCGGCGTACCAGTCGAGCAGCAGCGGCTGGGCGCTGGTTCTCGCCGCGGCGAAGGCGGCCTCCAGGTCGGCGGGGCTGCTGACGGTCTGCCAGCCCTCGACGCCGACCTGACTGGCCGGCGCACCCGCCAGCGCCGCCGGGCGGCCGAGCGGGCGCAGCGGGTCGTCCTGGCCCTGCAGGGCACCGGTCCAGCTGGCCAGGGCATAGGCCAGCAGCGCCAGGCCGGCCAGCTGGGCGAGCTTCTGCCCGTGGGTTTTCGGGCCGAATTCCAGGGCGCCGAGGAACAGCGCGGCGCCGCCGGCGAGCAGGCCCCACAGCGCCAGCGAAAGCGGGCCGGGCAGCACCCGTTCGAGCAGCCACACGGAGACGGCCAGGAGCATGACGCCGAACAGGTTGCGCACGCCGGTCATCCAGGCGCCGCTCTTGGGCAGCAGCGCGCCGCCGCCGGCCCCGATCAGCACCAGGGGCGCGCCCATGCCCAGGCCCAGGGCGAACAGCTGCAGGCCGCCGCCGAGGGCGTCGCCGGTGCTGCTGATATACAGCAACAGGCCGGTCAGCGGTGCGGTAACGCAGGGCGAGACGATCAGGCTGGAGAGCACCCCGAGGGTGGCCGCGCCGGCGACGGTGCCGCCGCGGGTCTGCGCCGCCTGGCGATCGAGGCGCTCGCGGATGAAGGCCGGCAGGCGCAGCTCGAACAGGCCGAACATGGCCAGGGCGAACAGCGCGAAGAAGGTGGCGAAGGGCACCAGTACCCAGGGCGACTGCAGCATGGCCTGCAGGTTCAGGCTGGCGCCGAACACCCCCATCAGCGCGCCGAGCGCCGCATAACAGGCGGCCATCGGCAGCACGTAGGCCAGCGACAGGACCAGGCCGCGGCCGTTGCTCGGGCGTCCGCGCAGCACCACGCCGGAGAGGATCGGCAGCATCGGCAGCACGCAGGGGGTGAAGGTCAGGCCCAGGCCGGCGAGGAAGAACAGCGCCAAATCGCGCCAGTTCCAGCTGGAGTGCGTGCCGCCGGGGAGGGCGACGCCGGCAGCCAGGCCGCCATCGATTGCCAGCACCTCGGTTTCCGGCGGATAGCACAGGCCCTTGTCGGCGCAGCCCTGGTAGGTCACCTGCAGGTCGAACGGGGCTTGGCCGGGGCGGCTGCGGGGCAGCTCCACGTCGAGCACGCCGTAGTACACCTCGACGTCGCCGAAGTAGTCGTCGGTCTTGTGCTTGCCGGCCGGCAGGCGCGCCTCGCCCAGGCCGATATCGGCGGGTTCGCTGGCGAACTTGAAGCGGTGCTTGTAGAGGTAATAGCCCTCGGCGGCGACGAAGCGCAGCTTGATCGCATCGGCCGAGCTGTCGACCAGGCTCAACTTGAACGCCTCGCGCACCGGCAGGAAATCGGCACTGTTGTTCAGTGCCGCGCCCAGTGGCGCCGAGGCGGGGCGGTTGTCGAGCAGGCCGGCGCTGGTGGGCAGGGCGAACAGCAGTAGAAGCAGGCAGAACAGGCGGCGCATGGAAGTCTCGTCTTTGGCTGGTGCCTGCATCATAACCAAGCCGGCGCGGAGGGGGCAGGGTGCAGGCTGTAAGCGGTCGTGTCCAAGGCGCGGATGGTCGGCCGCGCCGCTGGCCGCCTACAGGCGGAACGCCTGCACCGCGGTGTGCAGCTGCTCACCCAGGCGCAGCAGCTGCTCGCCCTGCTGGCGCCCGGTGCCGATGCGCAGCAGGTTGTCGCCGCCGAGCTGGTGAATGCGCTCGCTGTGGCCGCGGATTCCGCTGACCGCGTCGCTCTGCTGGGCGGTGGCGGCGGCGATGCGCTCGGCCATGCTGGCGATGGTGCGGATTGCCGCGACTATATCGTCGAGAGCGCCTTCGGCGGCCTCGGCCTGACTGGCGGTGGTCTCCGCGTGCTCGACCTGGGCGCGCATGGCGTCCACCGACTGGTGTGCGGCCTGCTGCAGGCGCGCGATCAGCTCCTGAATCTCCTGGGTGGCGCTGCTGGTGCGCTGCGACAGCGAGCGCACCTCGTCGGCGACCACGGCGAAGCCGCGCCCGGCATGCCCGGCGCGCGCCGCTTCGATGGCGGCGTTGAGCGCCAGCAAGTTGGTCTGTTCGGCGACGCCGCGGATCACCGTCAGCACATTGCCGATGGTGGCGGTTTCCTCGGCCAGGCGCTCGATGGCCTGGGCGTTGCCCTGAACCTCGCCGACCAGGGCGTGCAGCCCGCTCAGGCTCTGGCCGATGACCTGCTGGCCCTGGCCCAGGGCGAGGTCGGCATCGCGGCTGGCGGCGGCCGCCTGGCTGGCGTCGCCGGCCACCTGCTGGATGGTGCGCTCCAGCTCGCCGAGGGCATCGCGGATCTGCGCGGTGTCGCCGGCCTGACGCTCGGCGCCGGCGTGCAGGCCGCCGCTGAGATCGGCCAGGGTGCGACTGGAGCCGGCCACCTGCTCGGCGTGCAGGCGGATGGTGCCGACCAGTTCGACCAGGTAGGCGCGCAGGCGTTTGAGCGAGGCCTCGATGTCGCACAACTCGGGGGTGCGGGTGTCCAGCTGGATGTCTCCGGCGAAGTCGCCCTCGGCCCAGGCCGACAGCGCCGGCACCAGTTGCTCGAGCAGGCGGGTCAGGCGGCGCTGGAGGCGGTCGATGGTCAGGGCGATGAGCAGGATCAGGCCGATCATCAGCCCCTGGATCAGGCGCACCTCCGCCTGGATGCGGCCGTGTTCGGCGCGCACCAGCGGCTCCAGGGCGCCCAGGGCCTGTTGCACGGCGTCGAGCCGCTGGCGGGTGAGCTGGAGCAGCTGGCCACGCTGTTCGATCAGCGCCTGGGTGCGGCGCAGTTCCGCCGGGTAGCGTGCCACCAGGCTGGCCAGCTCGCGCTTCAGGGCAATGCCGCGGTCCTGCGCCGGTTCGCTGGCGCCGTCGCTGCCCAGGCCGAGCAGGGCGGCGAAGCCATCGCCGGCCGATTCCCGCTCCTCTGCTACGCCGAGCAGAGGCAGGGCGTCGAGGGCTTCGGCCTGGCGTCGCAGCGCAGCCAGCTCGCGCTCGACGTCGGCGGTCAGCTCGCCGCGCCCGCTGCCGACCAGCTTGTTGCGGGCATGGGCCAGGCGTCCGAGGTGCTGGGCGGCATCGAACAGCGGGCGCCGGTAGCCGGCGGCAGGGGCGGCGTTGGCGCTGTCGGCGTACTGGGCGAGCTGCTCGAGGGTGCCAGCCATCTCCCGTTCGGCCTGCAGCAGCAGGCCCTGGGGGTCGCCGGCCAGCTTGCCGGCGGCGAGCAGCTCGCCGGCGGCGAAGTCGCGCAGCGCGGCGAGGCTCGGGCGCAGGTCCTCGGCCAGTTGCCCCGGCAGCGCGGCGACGGCCGGCTCCAGGCTGTCGATGGCCTGCAGCGCGGCGCTGTGGCGCAGGGCGTCGCCACTGTCGAGGTAATCGAGGGTGTTGCGGGCGACCTGCTGCTGGAACTGTTGCGACAGGCTCAGGTAGCGTGCCATCAACTGGTAGGGGCGCTCCAGGGCGTGCTGCGACCACCAGAGCGTGGCGCCGAGGGCGATGCACACGGCAACCAGCAGCAGGGTATTGAGGTTGGTGAGGGACTTCAGGCGCATAGAACTCGACCGGCGATAAGACGGTGGAGGCCACCCCGTCCTGGGGTGACCGCTGAGTCTATGAACGTATTGCGTTTTGATGACACCGGTGTGACAGCGTGGGCGGCTTCACACTTTGCCGGCGCGGCGTCAGTCGCTGAACAGCTCCACCCGGTTGCGGCCGCCGTGCTTGGCGCGGTACAGCGCCTCGTCGGCCTGCTGGGACAGGCGCTTGCTGTCCTGCTCGCCATTCAGCTCGGCGATGCCGGCGCTGAAGGTGCAGGACAGGTCCTGGGGTTGCGCCGGGTAGCGGATTTCGGCGAAGCGTTGGCGGATCTCGTCGAGCACCCGGCGCGCGGCCTGGGCGTCGGTGCCCGGCATGACCACGGCGAACTCCTCGCCGCCGTAGCGGCCGATGTGGTCGCTCTTGCGCAGGCGCTGCTTGAGGAACAGCGCCAGGCTCTTGATCACCCGGTCACCCATGGGGTGGCCGTAGGTGTCGTTGACCTTCTTGAAGAAGTCGATGTCGAGCATGGCGAAGCTCAGCGGCTGGTCGTCGCGCTGGGCGCGGTAGCGTGCATCTTCGAGCAGCTGCAGGGTGTGGGTGTGGTTGTACAGGCCGGTCAGGCTGTCGCGCACCATGCGCGCCTTGAGGTTGCGCGCGCGGGCGGCGCGATTGCGCACGGTGGCGATCAGGTGGCGCGGCTTGATCGGCTTGGTGAGGAAGTCGTCGCCGCCCTCGCTCATGGCGTCGAGCTGCTTGTCCAGGTCGTCCTCGGCGGACAGGTAGATGATCGGCACGCTGACATAGCGGTCGTTGTGGCGGATCACCTTGGCCAGCTCGGTACCGGTGCAGTTCGGCATGTACATGTCGAGGATGATCAGGTCGGGCTGGAATTCGGCCAGCTCGGCCATCGCCTGGATCGGCTCGGTCAGGGTGCGGGTGACGATGCCGGCGCCGTTGAGCACCCGTTCGGTGTGGGTGGCCTGGGCCCGTGAATCGTCGATGATCAGCACCCGGTAGGGGTCGTACTGGGCCACATGGGTGAGCACCTCGATGCGCTCGAGCAGGGTGGAGGCGTCCAGGGTGCCGGTGAAGAACTCCTGGCCGCCGGCGCGCACCGCCGCCAGGCGGGTCGGGGTGTCGGTGTCGTGGTGGCTGTAGAACAGCAGCGGGATCTTCTGTTCCAGGCCCTGCTGCACCGACTCGGCCAGTTGCAAACCGCAGCCGGGGCCGGAGAAATCCACCTCCATGAGGATGGCCGCAGGATGGCGCTCGAGCATCGCCGCGCGGAAGGCGTTGGCGCTGTCCAGCGGTTGCGCGGTCATGCCGAAGAACTCCAGCTGCTGTGCCAGGCGTTCGGCGCGCTCCAGATGTTGCAGGGCCAGGTACACCGGCTTGCGCAGCGGTGGCAGGGCGGTCTGCTCGAAGCTGTCGCCGTGGCGCAGGCCGGTGCGTGACAGGCGCTGCATCAGCTGGTTGAGCTCACTGATCACGGCGCTGCTGAGGCGACCGCGGTTGTCGGCCACGGCCTGCAGGCAGTGGCCGATGCCTTCGGCCAGCTGCAGGTGTTCGGCCTGCTCGAAGCGCTCGGCGTAGCGTTGCAGCAGCAGCGCCGCCTCGCGCAGCTCGTGCATGCTGGCGTCATTCCAGTCGAGGCGCTGCAGGCGCTGCCAGACCTCCAGCACCTGGCGGGCCTGGTTGATCACGCGCTGGGCGAAGTGCTGCTTGAGTCGATCGCGGCTGGGGTCGGTGTGCTCGGTCATGTCCCTGACTCTTCTGGTGGCGCTGAGGCCCGGCTGACTGGTGGCTGCATGCTATCACCGTCGGCTCGGCGCACCAGTGCCGCCGATCTCATTTCGCCGGCCTTCCGTCCCGCCGATTTGGCGCGCATCCACAGACGCATGGCGATCGAGTTTGCCGGTCGGCGCTGCGCAGGGGCCTATGCTTCCCTTATAGTGCAAGACCGCCGCGCAACCTCCTCCGGGGATTGTGGTCGGACAACCGAATGCCGTAGATGAAGGACTTTGCCATGCTGGACTGGAAGAAGGGCGCAGCAGGTGTGCGCGACAGCCTCGAAGACTCGGGCGACAACGCACGCAAGAAATCTGGGGGCGGCTGGATCGGCCGCGGGGTCGGCAGCCTGGTCGGCCTCTACCTGCTGGCGGCGCTGGTAGTCGGCTGGTACTGGAGCCAGGAGCCCGAGCTGTTCCCGGTGCAGGCCCAGGCCCAGGCCGCGGCGCAGAAGGCCCAGCGGCAGATGGTCAATGGCTACACCACGGTGGAGACCCTCAAGCAGGTCGCCAGCACCCTGCTGGACAAGCCCGGTGGCTACCTGGCCAACGACATGGCACCGCCGGGGCTGTGGCTGGACAACATGCCGAGCTGGGAGTACGGCGTGCTGGTGCAGGTGCGCGACCTGTCGCGGGCGCTACGCAAGGACTTCGCCCGCTCGCAGTCGCAGTCCACTGAAGACGTCGACCTGGCCAAGGCCGAGCCGCGCTTCAACTTCGACAACAAGAGTTGGGCGCTGCCGGCCTCCGAGTCCGAGTACCGCGAAGGGATCAGGCTGCTCGACCGCTACCTGGCCCGCCTGGCCGATCCGAGCAAGCCCGGCGCGCAGTTCTTCACCCGTGCCGACAACCTCAACAACTGGCTGGGCGACACCGCGACCCGCCTCGGCTCGCTGTCGCAGCGCCTGTCCGCCAGCGTCGGCCAGGTGCGCCTGAACACCGACCTGCCGGACCCGGCCCTGGCCGAGGAAGGCACCGGCGGCATCGCCGAGGGCATCTACGAGACGCCGTGGATGCAGATCGACAACGTGTTCTACGAGGCCCGTGGCCAGGCCTGGGCGCTGTCTCATCTGCTACGCGCCATCGAGGTGGACTTCGCCGACGTGCTGGCGAAGAAGAACGCCACCATCAGCCTGCGGCAGATCATTCGCGAGCTGGAGGCCGCCCAGGAAACCCTGTGGAGCCCGATGATCCTCAATGGCAGCGGTTACGGCCTGCTGGCCAACCACTCGCTGGTGATGGCCAACTACATTTCGCGGGCCAATGCGGCGATCATCGACCTGCGTACCCTGCTGAGCCAGGGCTAGTGGCGGTGTCGGAAGTCGAGGCGGCCCATCGCGCCGCCTCCGATGCCGAGCTGGTGGCCTGGGTCGACGCAGACGACCGCCCGCTCGGCAGCCTGCCGCGTGCCGAGTTGAGTCGGCGCGGCCTGATCGGCCGCGGTACCTTCATCCTGCTGTTCAACTCCGCCGGTCAGCTGTGCGTGCACCGGCGCACCCTGAGCAAGGCGCTGTACCCCGGCTACTGGGACGTGGCCGCCGGCGGCATGGTGCTGGCCGGCGAAAGCTACGCCGAATCGGCGACCCGCGAGCTGGCCGAGGAACTGGGCATCGCCGGGGTCGAATTGTGCGAGCACGAACGCTTCTTCTTCGACCAGGCCGGCAATCGCCTGTGGTGCGCGGTGTATTCGGCGCAGTCCGATGCGCCGCTGGTGCTGCAGCCGGAGGAGGTCCTGGAAGCGCACTTCATCGCCCCGCAGCAGGCGCTGGCCGAAGCCGCCGAAAAGCCCTACTGCCCGGACTCGCTGGAGGCGCTGCGGCGCTACTTGGCGGGCTGAGACCGTCGATCGACGGCGACTGTGCAACATAGCGCGGCAATGCCGTGCGCTATGTTGGACGGGGTCGCCAATCTGTCGGCTAATGGCGCAAATTTGTACTTAGCAACGGCGGGCTTTGCCTTTACACTGCGCGCCCTCTAAGCCCGAGCCGTCCAGCTCGGCTGCGCTGCCCCTGCCAGAGTGGGGCTTCGCGGCTGATAGCCATCAGCCAGTCGCTATCCTGACCCCTACGAGGACAAGCCGGTGGTCAAGAAAGCCTCGTCATTGTCCGCCCTCGGCGGCCTGGTGTATTCCACCGACAGCGGCCGGCATTGCCCGGACTGCAGCCAGCCGGTGGACGCCTGCATCTGCCACAAGACCCAGATTCCCGCCGGTGACGGCATCGCCCGTGTGCGCCGCGAGACCAAGGGCCGTGGCGGCAAGACGGTGACCACCGTCAGCGGCGTGCCCCTGGCCGAAGAGCCGCTCAAGGAACTGGCCAGCGCGCTGAAGAAGCGCTGCGGTTGCGGCGGCGCGCTGAAAGACGGGGTGATCGAGATCCAGGGCGATCACGTCCAGCTGCTCCTCGACGAACTGCTCAAACGCGGCTTCAAGGCGAAGAAGTCCGGCGGCTAGCCGGGCTCTTTTCCCAAGTCTTCTAAACTTTCTCGGCAAGTCGCGGGTCGACTGCCGGGCTTTGTTCATTTGCTCACTCTAATCTGCTGTTGCCCGGGCTGACCCCCTGGCCTCCATCTCTAGCAAGGGAGAACTCGATGTCTGCACGACGCACACGCAAAGATGACGGTAGCCAGTGGACGGTCGCGGACAGCCGCAGCGTCTACGGCATTCGGCATTGGGGCGCGGGGTATTTCGCGATCAATGAAAGCGGCCGCGTCGAGGTGCGCCCCAACGGCCCTGGCAGCACGCCGATCGACCTGTTCGCCCAGGTCGAGGAGCTGCGCGAGAGCGGCCTGAGCCTGCCGTTGCTGGTGCGTTTTCCGGACATCCTGCAGGACCGCGTGCGCGGCCTGACCGGCGCCTTCGACGCCAACATCGCGCGCCTCGGCTACGAGAACCAGTACACCGCGCTGTACCCGATCAAGGTCAACCAGCAGGAGGCGGTGGTGGAGAACATCATCGCCACGCAGAACGTCTCCATCGGCCTAGAAGCCGGCTCCAAGCCGGAGCTGCTGGCGGTGCTGGCGCTGGCGCCGAAGGGCGGCACCATCGTCTGCAACGGCTACAAGGACCGCGAGTTCATCCGCCTGGCGCTGATCGGCCAGAAGCTCGGCCACAGCGTGTTCATCGTCATCGAGAAGGAATCCGAGGTGCAGCTGGTGATCGAGGAGGCGGCCGAGCTCAAGGTCGCCCCGCAGATCGGCCTGCGCGTGCGCCTGTCGTCGCTGGCCTCGAGCAAGTGGGCCGACACCGGCGGCGAGAAGTCCAAGTTCGGCCTGTCGGCGGCGCAGCTGCTGTCGGTGGTCGAGCGTTTCCGCGCGGCGGGGCTCGACCAGGGCATCCGCCTGCTGCACTTCCACATGGGCTCGCAGATCGCCAACCTGGCCGACTACCAGCACGGCTTCCGCGAGGCCATCCGTTACTACGGCGAGCTGCGTGGCCTCGGCCTGCCGGTCGACCACGTCGACGTCGGCGGCGGCCTGGGGGTCGACTACGACGGTACCCACTCGCGCAACGCCAGCTCGATCAACTACGACATGGACGATTACGCCGGCGTGGTGGTGGGCATGCTCAAGGAGTTCTGCGACGCCCAGGAGCTGCCGCACCCGCGCATCTTCTCGGAGAGCGGCCGCTCGCTGACCGCGCACCACGCGATGCTGATCGTGCAGGTCACCGATGTGGAGAAGCACAACGACGAGGTGCCGGTGATCGAGGACGTCGCCAGCCTGCCGGAGACGGTGCAGCACCTGGTCGAGCTGCTCGGCCCCACCGACATCGAGATGGTCACCGAGACCTACTGGCGCGCCACCCACTACATCAGCGACGTGGCCGCGCAGTACGCCGAGGGCAAGGTCAGCCTGCGCGAAAAGGCCCTGGCCGAGCAGTGCTACTTCGCCGTGTGCCGGCGCCTGTACGACTCGCTGAAGGCGCGCCAGCGCTCGCACCGCCAGGTGCTCGACGAGCTCAACGACAAGCTGGCCGACAAGTACATCTGCAACTTTTCGGTGTTCCAGAGCCTGCCGGACACCTGGGCGATCGATCAGGTGCTGCCGATCCTGCCGCTCAACCGCCTGGACGAGGAGCCGCTGCGCCGCGCCGTGCTGCAGGACCTGACCTGCGACTCGGACGGCAAGATCAAGCAGTACGTCGACGAGCAGAGCATCGAGACCAGCCTGCCGGTGCATGCCCTGCGCGAGGGCGAGGACTACCTGCTGGGGATCTTCCTGGTCGGCGCCTACCAGGAGATCCTCGGCGACATGCACAACCTGTTCGGTGACACCGACTCGGTGAACATCTACCAGAACCAGGACGGCAGTGTGTACCACGCCGGTATCGAGACCCACGACACCATCGAGGACATGCTGCGCTACGTGCACCTGTCGCCGGAGGAGCTGATGACCCACTACCGCGACAAGGTGGCCAGCGCCAAGATCAGCGCCCGCGAGCGTACCCAGTTCCTCGACGCCCTGCGCCTGGGCCTGACCCGCTCCTCCTACCTGGCGTCCTGACGCTTCGCCGCCCAATGAAAACGCCCGGCTCGTGCCGGGCGTTTTCGTTTCCGCCGGCGCTCAGCCGAAGTAGCCGACGCCGCGGGCCATCAGCGCCGCCAGCAGCGGAATCAGCAGCAGCAACAGCAGCTCCAGGCGGATGACCAGGGTCACCCGGCGGGCCTGGCTCGCGCTGACCTCGGGCAGCTGGCCGGCCTTCAGGCTCTTGCGCCAGCCGAGGAATAGCAGGGTCGGCACGATCGACAGCAGGCCGACCAGAACGAACAGGGTGAGCTTGGCGTGGAACAGGCCGTTGTGCAGGTAGTAGTCCAGGCCCTTGGCGAACCACAAGGCCCGCGCCGCGCCGGTGAGCAGCACCAGCACGGCGCTCATGCCATAGGCGGCGTCGAGGCGCACCAGGCTGCGCGCCCGCTGCAGGTCCAGGGGCAGCTTGAACAGCTGGTGCTCCAGGGTCAGCAGGGCGAACAGGACGAAGATCGACAGGTAGTGCAGGTAGGCGGCAATGGCTTCGGCCATGGGAGTTTCCTTACTCGGTGGAACAGTCGGTTGGGCGTGGATGGGTCGGCCCGGGGGCGCCGAACCACGCGTCGCGGCGGGTCAGGCGATACGCATAGCCACCCAGGCTGAGGCTTCGCAGTAGCATGAAGGCAAGGAAGGCCAGCCACAAGCCGTGGTTGCCCAGGGGCTGCAGCAGCCAGCCCAGCGCCAGGCTGGGCAGCAGCGCCAGGAGCATGGCGTCGCGCATCTCCCGCGCCCTGGTGGCACCGATGAACAGGCCGTCGAGCAGGTAGCTCGATACCGCGATCACGGGCAGCAGGGCCAGGTAGGGCAGGTAGTCGAGGGCCGTGGCGCGCACCACCGCGATGTCGGTCTGCAGGGCGATGAACCAGTGGCCGCCGAACCAGAAGAACAGGGCGAAGCCGAGGCTGGCCAGCATCGACCAGCCGGCGGCGACGATCAGGCTGCGGCGCAGGGCCCGGCGGTCGCCGGCGCCGAGGGCGTGGCCGCACAGCGCCTCGACCGCATGGGCCAGGCCATCGAGGGCGTGGGCGGTGAGCAGCAGGCCGTTGAGCAGCAGGGCGTTGGCCGCCACCGTGGCGTCGCCCAGGCGGGTACCCTGCACCGTGACCAGGAAGAACACCGACTGCAGCGCCAGGCTGCGGATAAAGATGTCGCGATTGACCGCCAGCAAGGGGCGCCAGCTGGCCCAGCGGCGCAGCAGCGGCCACTCGATGCCGCCGGCATAGGCGGCCAGGGCGCGCCGGGCCAGGTACAGGCCGAGCAGCGCACCGCTCCATTCGGCCAGCACCGAGGCCCAGGCGGCGCCGGCCACGCCCCACTGCAGGCCGAGCACGAACAGCAGGTCGAGGGCCACGTTGAGCAGGTTGGTGGTCAGCAGGATGGCCAGCGGCCCACGGGCGTTCTGGGTGCCGAGCAGCCAGCCGATCAGCGCATAGCTGGCCAGCGCCGCCGGCAGGCCGAGCAGGCGGATATGCAGGTAGCTGCGGGCCAGCTCGTCGAGGGCCGCCGAGGGCTGCATCAGGCTCAGGGCCAGGCCGCTGAAGGGCAACGCCAGGAGCATCAGCAGCAGCGCCAGGCCGCCGGCCAGCAGCAGGCCCTGGCACAGCACCTGGCGCAGAGCGCCGCCGTCCTCGCGGCCGGCGGCCTGGGCGGCGAAACCGGTGGTGCCCATGCGCAGGAAGCCCACGGTCCAGGCCAGCAGGGTATACAGGCTGGCGCCGACGGCCACGGCGGCGAGCTGATGGGCGTGGGGCAGGTGGCCGACCACCGCGCTGTCGACCAGCGCCACCAGCGGCACGGACAGGTTGGAGAGGATCATCGGCGCCGCCAGGGCCCAGACCCGTTGGTGGGTCGGGCGGTGACGCCAGGCATCGCGTAGCAAGGACATAGGGGCTCCCGGACAGCGCTGCAGTATACGGAAGGCGACGCCGCGCCGATAAGCCGGGTGCCGGCCCGGGTTGTGCACGGCCTGGCAGCTTGCCGGGCGGGCCCTGGGCTATAGTGTCCGGCGTCCGCACCCGCCATGTCTGGAGCCCGCAATGCCGAACAAAGGACTGCTTCTGGCACTTGTCCTGAGCCTGCTCAGCGCCTGTGATTCCTCCACCGAGCCGGCCCAGGTCAGCGCCACGCCGGCGTCGGCACCGGCCAGTAGCGTCCCGCAGGCGCCGCCCCGGGTCGACCGCGAGGCCCTGGCCGCGCGCTATGCCGGTCGCGAGCTGAGTGTGGTGGATGTCTCCGAGGTGCAGCTGGACGGCGCCAGTGCCCTGTCGGTGAGTTTCGCGGTGCCGCTGGAGCCCGAACAGAACTTCGCCGAGCGCCTGCACCTGGTCGACAGCAAGAGCGGCAAGGTCGATGGTGCCTGGGAGCTGGCCGACAGCCTGATGGAGCTGCGCCTGCGCCACCTGGAGCCGCGACGCAAACTGGTACTGACCGTGGATGCCGGCCTGCGCGCGGTCAACGGCGCCGAGCTGGCCGATGAACATATCAGCCGCGTGCAGACCCGCGACCTGCAGCCCAGCGTTGGTTTCGCCAGCCGCGGCTCGCTGCTGCCGACCCGGCTGGCCGAAGGCCTGCCGGTGATCGCCCTGAACGTCGACCGGGTCAACGTCGAATTCTTCCGCATCAAGCCCCAGGCGCTGCCGCGCTTTCTGGCCCAGTGGGGGCGCAGCAGCAACCTGGAAACCTGGGAGGCGCAGCAGCTGCTGCCGATGGCCGAGCTGGTGTATGGAGGTCGCTTCGACCTCAACCCGGCGCGCAACACCCGCGAGACCCTGCTGCTGCCGCTCGCCGGCCTGCCACCGTTCCAGCAGCCAGGGGTGTACCTGGCGGTGATGCGCGAGGCCGGCAGCTACGGCTACTCGCAGCCGGCCACGTTGTTCAGCCTCAGCGACATCGGCCTGTCCGCCCACCGCTACGGCCAGCGCCTGGACGTGTTCACCCAGGCCCTGGCGGGTGGTCAGGCATTGGCCGAGGTCGAGCTGGAGCTGCTCGATAACAAGGGCCGGGTGCTGGCCGCGGGCAAGACCGACGACGCCGGCCACGCCGAACTGCCGTTGCCGGCCAAGGCCGACCTGCTGCTGGCGCGCCAGGGCGAGCAGACCAGCCTGCTGCGCCTCGCCGGGCCGGCCCTGGACCTGGCCGAGTTCGATATCGCCGGGCCCAAGGCGCAGCCGTTGCAGTTCTTCGTGTTCGGCCCGCGGGATCTCTATCGCCCGGGCGAGACCGTGCTGCTCAATGCCCTGCTGCGCGACGCCGACGGCCGCGCGGTGCCGGCCCAGCCGGTCAGCGTCGAGGTGCGCCGGCCGGACGAGCAGGTCAGTCGCAAGTTCGTCTGGCAGGCCGATGACGCCGGCCTCTACCAGTACCAGCTGCAGCTGGCCGAGGAGGCGCCGACCGGGCGCTGGCAGTTGCTGCTCGATCTTGGCGACGGCCAGCCGCAGCTCTACGAGTTCGCCGTCGAGGACTTCCTCCCCGAGCGCCTGGCCCTGGAACTCGAGGGCCGCGACAGCCCCTTTGCCCCGGCCGAGCAGGCCGAGTTCGCGGTGAGCGGGCGCTACCTCTATGGCGCCCCGGCCGCGGGCAACCGCCTCAGTGGCCAGCTCTACGTGCGACCGCTGCGCGAGGCGGTGGCCGGCCTGCTGGGCTATCAGTTCGGCTCGGTCACCGAGCCGGAGCTGAGCCAGGATATCGAGCTGGAGGAAACCAGCCTGGACGAGCAGGGCCGGACCCGGCTGGAGATCGACAGCCGCTGGCGCGACGCCAGGTCGCCGTTGCAACTGATCCTCCAGGCCAGCCTGCAGGAGTCCGGTGGCCGCCCCATCACCCGCCGCCTGGTGCAGCCGGTGTGGCCGGCCGAGCGCCTGCCGGGGCTGCGCGGCCTGTTCGACGGCGAGCAGGTCGACGCCGACAGCCTGGCCGAGTTCGAGGTGCTGGTGGCCGACGCCGCCGGGCGCAAGCTGGCCGCCGAGCAGCTGACGGTGCGCCTGGTGCGCGAGCGCCGCGATTACTACTGGAACTTCTCGGCGAGCGATGGCTGGAGCCACCACTACAACGAGAAGTACCTGACCCTCAGCGAGCAGCCGCTCAGTGTCGCGGCCGGCGCCACGGCGAAGGTCAGCTTCCCGGTGGAGTGGGGCCCGTACCGGGTCGAGGTGATCGACGGCCAGACCGGCCTGCTCAGCAGCCTGCGCTTCTGGGCCGGCTACCGCTGGCAGGACAACGCCGGCGGCGGTGCGGTGCGCCCGGATCAGGTCAAGCTGGCCCTGGACCAGCCGGCCTATGTCGAGGGCGACACCGCCCAGGTCACGGTCACCCCGCCGGCCGCCGGCAACGGCTACCTGCTGGTCGAATCCAGCGACGGCCCGCTGTGGTGGCAGGAGATCGAGGTGCCGGCCGAGGGCAAGCGCTTCGAGATTCCCATCGCCAAGGCCTGGGCGCGCCACGACCTGTACGTCAGCGCCCTGGTGATCCGCCCCGGCGAACGGCAGGGCAACGCCACGCCCAAGCGCGCGGTCGGCCTGCTGCACCTGCCGCTCGAGCGCGCGCCGCGCAAGCTGGCGCTGCGCCTCGAGGCCACGGAGAAGATGCGCCCCAGCCAGCCGCTGAAGATCAGGGTGCAGGCGCGCAACGCCGATGGCAGCGTGCCCCGGCGCGCCCGGGTGCTGGTCGCCGCGGTGGATGCCGGCATCCTCAACATCACCGGCTACCCCACCCCCGACCCCTTCGCCGCGCTGTTCGGGCGCAAGGCCTACGGCGCCGACCAGCTGGATGTCTACGGCCAGCTGATCGAGGCCGGCCAGGGCCGGGTGGCCAAGCTGGCCTTCGGCGGCGATGCGGCCCTGGCCGCCGGCGGCAAGCGCCCGGACACCAGCGTGCTGATCGTCGCCCTGCAGAGCCAGCCGCTGTGGCTGGACGAGCAGGGCGAGGGCGAAGTCAGCCTGGACATCCCGGACTTCAACGGCGAACTGCGCCTGATGGCCCAGGCCTGGACCGACGAGCGCTACGGCATGGCCGAGGCCAAGACCCTGGTGGCCGCGCCGCTGATCGCCGAACTGTCGGCGCCGCGCTTTCTCGCCGGCGGCGACGAAACCCGCCTGGCGCTGGACCTGCACAACCTGTCCGGCCGGGCCCAGCAGCTGCAGGTGCAGCTCGCCGTCGAGGGCCAGCTGCAACTGGCAGACGCGGCAGAGGCGGTGCACGGCATTCGCCTGGACGCGGGCGAGCGGCGCATTCTGCGCCTGCCGGTGCGGGCCCTCGGCGGCTACGGCCAGGGGCGCATCGGCGTCGAGGTGCAGGGCCTGACATTGCCCGGCGAGTCGCTGCCGCCCTTCGCGCGCCAGTGGACCCTGGGCGTGCGCCCGGCCTACCCGGCGCAGCTGCGGCAGTTCCGCGCGGTGCTCGAGGACCAGCCCTGGCGCCTGCCGGACGACGCCCTGCAAGCCTTCGAGCCGGCCGGACTGGAGGCGCGCCTGCAGCTGTCCAGCCGCCCGCCGCTCAACCTCGGCGAGCACATCCGCGCGCTCAAGGCCTACCCCTATGGTTGCCTGGAGCAGACCACCAGCGGCCTGTATCCGTCGCTCTATGCCGACGCGGCGAGCCTCCAGCGCCTCGGCATCGCGGCCGAGCCCGAGCCCCAGCGGCGGAGGGCCATCGAACTGGGCATCGAGCGCCTGCTGGGCATGCAGCGGCACAACGGCAGCTTCGGCCTGTGGGGCGCCGACGGCAGCGAGGAATTCTGGCTGACGGCCTACGTCACCGACTTCCTCCTGCGCGCCCGCGAGCAGGGCTTCGGCGTGCCGGCCGAGGCACTGAAAAAGGCCAGCGAGCGCCTGCTGCGCTACCTGCAGGAACGCAACCTGATCGAGGTCGACTACAGCCAGGACGGCAACCACAGCCGCTTCGCCGTGCAGGCCTACGCCGGCTACGTCCTGGCGCGCAGCCAGCAGGCGCCGCTGGGCGCCCTGCGCAGCCTGTTCGAGCGGCGCGGCGACGCCCAGTCCGGCCTGCCGCTGGTGCACCTGGCCGTGGCCCTGCAGAAGATGGGCGATGCGCCGCGCGCCGAGCAGGCCCTGGCCGCCGGCCTGGCGCGCGGCCGCGACAGCCAGCGCTGGCTGGCCGACTACGGCAGCGCGCTGCGCGACCAGGCGCTGATCCTGGCCCTGCTGGAGGAGCACGAACTGGCCGCCGGCAGCCGCGAGCAACGGCTGTTCGCCCTGGCCGACGAAGTCGCCAGCCAGCGCTGGCTGTCGACCCAGGAGCGCAACGCCCTGTTCCTGGCCGGGCGCACCCTGCTCGGCAAGCCCGAGGCGGCCTGGACGGCCCAGCTGCAGAGCGGGGCCTTCGCGTTCAGCCTGAGTGACGCCCAGCCGGGCCTCAAGCTCGAGGGCGAGCAACTGGCCGCGCCGCTGACCATCAGTCACGCCGGCGCGGCGCCGCTGTACCAGCAGCTGACCCTGTCCGGCTACCCGCGCGAAGCGCCGGCGGCCGGCGGCGAGAACCTCAGCATCTTCCGCGAGTACCTGGGCATGGACGGCCGCCCGTTGGACCTGGGAGCGCTGAACAGCGGCGAGCTGGTGCTGGTGCACCTGACGGTGGCGGCCAAGCAGCGGGTGCCCGATGCCCTGGTGGTCGACCTGCTGCCGGCCGGCCTGGAGCTGGAAAACCAGAACCTGGCGCAGAGCGCCGCCAGCCTGGCCGATGCCGGCAGTGCGGTGCAGGAGTGGCAGCGTTCGATGCAGAGCGCGCGGCTCAAGCATCAGGAGTTCCGCGGCGATCGCTACGTCGCCGCCCTGGACCTCTATGGCCACGGCACCACCCACCTGCTGTACCTGGCGCGCGCCGTGACCCCGGGCAGCTACCGGGTGCCGCCGCCCCAGGTCGAATCCATGTACCGGCCGAACTGGCAGGCCCTGGGCGAGTCGCCGGGGCGCCTGGTGGTCAGGGAGCGGTGATAGAAGGCTTCCCGGATTGCATCCGGGCTACAAAGCATGCCTGCGTGCTCGTGGTAGCCCGGATGAAATCCGGGACGAGACTCAGGCAGGGAGGTCTGCAGCATGGTGCTCTACCGCCGGGCCCGCGTGCCCGGCGCCTGTTACTTCCTCCCCCTGGCGCTGCAGGACAGGCGCGCGGATACCCTGCTGCTGCACCGTGCAGCCCTGGGCGATGCCTTGCGTCGGGGGCGCCGGCAACAGCCCTTTGCGCTGCCCGCTATCGTCCTGCTGCCGGACCACCTGCATATGCTGATGCCGTTACCCCGGCGCGATGCCGATTTTTCATCGCGCTTCCGCCTGCTCAAGTCGATGTTCGTCGCCGCGCTGCGCGCCCAGCCGGACCACACCATCAGGCTCAATGCCAGGGGGGAGGCCAATCTCTGGCAGCGGCGCTTCTGGGAACACCTGATCCGCGATGAACGGGGCCTGGCCGCCCATGTGGATTACATCCACATCAACCCGCAGAAGCATGGCCTGGTCGAGCGGGTGTGCGACTGGCCGCACTCCAGCTTCCACCGCTATGTGCAGCGCGGCCTGTTGCCGCGCGATTGGGCTGGAGGAGACGAGCGGGCGGTCAGCCGTGCGGGGGCGTAAGCGCTCCCGGATTGCATCCGGCTACGCCTCTCCCGTAGCCCGGATGCAATCCGGGGCAGCACCCATTCAACGCCTAGTGAATCAGGCCGCTGAGCAGCCACAGGCCGAGGAACAGCCACACCAGTCCGGCGATGATCGAGCGGCGCAGGAAGGCGCGCAGTGCGGCGTAGAGCAGCAGCAGGCCGATCACCAGCACGGCGATGCCGAGCAGCGACGGGGTGATGCCGAGGGCCTGGGACAGGCCCGAGATGAAGCCGGCGACCGCGCTGCCCATCAACTCGAAAAAGCCGCCCAGGGCCTCGACGACAAAGCGGATCAACTCGCCAAAGGCTCGGCCCAGCCACTCGAAAAAACTTTCCACCTGCATTCGACAAATCCTTTCCGCCCTGCGGCGCAGTGGGTGATCGCCGGCGAGCGCCGGCGGCAAAGGCGCCTAGTGTGCCATCGGCAGAGCAGATCCGCAGGCTTGGCGGACTGCTGCCAGGCGGCGGTTCTGCCTGGCGCGTGGATCAGTCCCGCGTTGCTGGAAGTGCCAGCAGTAGCACGGATGCAATCCGTGGCAACGTCTTGCACTGCGTATGGGAGTGTCGTCCGGCGTGGCAGGAGCAGGTCTAGGTCTGGAGGGCTTCGGCTCGGAGTGCAGCAGGCAAAGCTGGGGGATGGCAGGGGCGCGACAGAAGGGGGCGGGTTGTATTTCGAGGAGTGGCGGACTTCATTCGGGCTACTGCTGGGGGCTCGGAGCTTTTTCGGAGTGAACAACCCGGGGGACGGACGACCCCGGGCTGCTCCATTTCTGCGTACTGTTACTTCTTGAACTCGAACTTCACCACCGGCGAGGTGGCGCCGCTGTTGTACTGCATGTACAGCACGCGACACTTGCTCGCATAGTCCTTGGGCGTCTTCCAGTTGAACTGCCAATAGCCGTCGCCGTTGTACTGCAGGCCGCTGCTGCCGGAAGTGGTTTCCTCGACGGCATCGGTCGGTTGGCCCCCGACGCAGAGGTTTTCCGAGGAGAACATGCCACTGAAACTCGAGCCATAGGCAATTGGCACGTTGTTGGCGTCGGTCAGGCGCCACTTGATCGGTATCGTTTGCCCGGCCTTCGCGACGTTAACCAGGCCATTGTCCACCGGGCTGAAGAACCCGTCGAACTTGTAGGTCACCAGGAAACTCTGGCACAGCGGCTCTCCGGTATTGCCGGCAGAGTCCGTACCTCGGACACAGACTTCATGGTTGCCGACGGACGTCGCGTCGAAGCTGACCTCGACATCCTCCGCCACCCCATCAAAGGCACCGTCCTTCGCACTCATGGGCAGCCAGGCGCCATTGTCGACACTGTATTCGGCATCGGCGATCAGGCTGCCGCCAGTGCTGCTGTCGTCGACCGTCGCGCTGACGGTTGCAGTGCCGTTCAGATATATGGGATCCGGCAGAACGGCTACGTCCGACGTGATGGGGCCGGCCTCGTCGGCTGGCAGCACTACCACGTCCGGTACCTCCAGGTGGCCAATGCTGATCGTGACATTGCTGGACGCCCCTCCGCCAAAACTTCCAGATAAGGCAAGTGCACCGCTGAGCGTGAAGCCGGCGGCCATGTCGACCCCCGTCACGCTCCAGCACGTGGGGCCACTAGTGCCAACTGGTTTTGTAAAACTGCCCAGAGACTCACCTCCGAGTGACACGTTATTTAGACTGATGGAGGTAGGCGTCTGGTTCTTGGTGATAGTGATCTGCAGGTAGTTTAATGGGCCCAGATTGGATAGGTTGCGTGTAATAGGCTGACCCAAGCTTTCCACGGCGGTGCTCAAGTTGCCGACACCGTTATAGGTGAACATTACGGCCTTGCCTGTCTCCCATGTGACGTCGCCTGTCGCCGCTGGGGCGATCACCGGCAATTCGCTTATCGATATTTCTTTCCCGCCGCCGCCGCTGCTGAGGTTGAAATAACTGACCGACCCTTTCAGCGTCAGCGTTTCACCTTGGCCTAATACGCAGCCCTGGGTCACTGTCGGCGCGGCCTGTGCGGTCACCGACGGCAGGGAGAGGGCCAGTGCCAGGGTCGCAAGGCCGGCCAGTCGGGCTGAGCCCCAACAAGCGCCGGAATCAGGCGTTTGGCCTGTCGGCATGGAATGGCTCACGTCTGTCACCCTGTTGAGTTTTTTGGCGATGTGCGGCGAACGCTCAAAATAGTTGCTATCCATGGTTACTGCCCTGCCTTGAGTTGATAAGCGTCTACGTCCAAGTGAGGCGAATCAGTTCGAGAGTCATCCCGTCAGCCAGGCAGCAGCGAGCGCCGGCTCCGTGCATGCCTGGCTAAGCGCTTGAGTCTGATGTCGTCTTTTTCGGGGGCCGGAAACTTGTTTTGAGTGCGTCACTAATTCAGATGATCGGCCCCGGTCACCTGATATCAGTGTGATATGGGTTTAGGCAGGCGCGGATACTCTGTAAAGCCGCGAATCGATGGAAAATGTGCTTTGTGACAGTATTCCGACGATCGGTATGTTTCGAGTGGTTGGGTTGTTCGCTGGCGTCATTTTTACGACTTTTCGAGTGCTGGCTAATTGCAATCAATCAGTCAATAAGTCGTTAAATTTAAAGGAGTTAGCGCTTTGATCTGGTGGTCGCAGTGGCGGCAGGTTGTCAGGCTCGGCAGGGCGCGTCGTCGAGCCTGGCTGATGGCAGCATTGCTGCTGGTGCCAGCATCGCTGTGGCTGGCCGACCGGCTGTGTCCGCTGCCGCTGCCGCACGACGACCTGGCCCGGGTGGTGCTGGCCGAGGACGGCACGCCGCTGTGGCGCTTCGCCGATGCCAAGGGGGTGTGGCGCTACCCGGTGAGCCTGCAGCAGGTCTCGCCCTACTACCTGCAGGCGCTGCTGACCTACGAGGATCGCTGGTTCTACCGGCATCCCGGGGTCAACCCCCTGGCCCTGGTGCGCGCCACCTGGCAGAACCTGCGCGGCGGGCGAGTGGTGTCCGGTGGCAGCACCCTGTCGATGCAGGTGGCGCGCCTGCTCGATCCCCACGACCGCTCTCTGGCCGGCAAGCTCAAGCAGCTGGCGCGCACCCTGCAGCTGGAGTGGCACCTGTCCAAGGACGAGATTCTCGGCCTGTATCTCAACCGCGCGCCTTTCGGCGGCACCCTGCAGGGCGTGGCGGCGGCCAGCTGGAGCTACCTGGGCAAGTCGCCGGCCAGCCTGACCCGCGCCGAGGCGGCCCTGCTCGCGGTGCTGCCCCAGGCTCCCAGCCGCCTGCGCCCGGACCGTCACCCACAGCGCGCCCAGGCGGCGCGCGACAAGGTGCTGGCGCGTCTGGCCGGCTTTGGCGTGTGGCCGCAGGCGCTGGTCGAGGACGCCCTGGAGGAGGCGGTGCTGCTGGCGCCGCGCCGGCAGCCGTCGCTGGCGCCGCTGCTGGCGCGGCGGCTGAATGTACCCGGCAGCCCGCCGCTGATCCGCACCACCCTCGATGCCGCGCTGCAGCGCCGCCTGGAGGACCTGCTGCTGGGCTGGCGCGCGCGCCTGCCGGAGCGTACCTCGGCGGCGATCCTGGTGGTCGAGCAGCCAAGCATGGCGGTGCGTGCCTACCTGGGCTCGGTGGATATCGGCGATGCCGCGCGCTTCGGCCATGTCGACATGATCAGTGCCGTGCGCTCGCCCGGTTCGACCCTCAAGCCCTTCCTCTACGGCATGGCCCTGGATGCCGGGCTGATCCATTCCGAATCCCTGCTGCAGGACGTGCCGCGGCGCTACGGCGACTACCGCCCCGGCAACTTCGCCGCCGATTTCAGCGGCGCGGTATCGGCCAGCCAGGCCCTGGCCAGCTCCCTCAACCTGCCCGCGGTGCAATTGCTGGAGGCCTACGGCTCCAAGCGTTTCGCCGGCGAACTGCGCCATGCCGGCGTGCCCCTGGCCCTGCCGCCGCTGGCCGAACCGAACCTGGCGCTGATCCTCGGCGGCGCCGGCAGCCGCCTGGAAGAGCTGGTCAGCGGCTACAGCGCCTTCGCCCGTGGTGGGCGCGCCGCGCGCCTGCGCCTGCAGCCCGGCGACGCCCTGCATGAGCGGCGCCTGCTGTCCCCCGGCGCCGCCTGGATCGTGCGGCGCATCCTCAGCGGCCAGGCGCGGCCCGACCGCGACCCGCGGGCGCAACTGGTGCAGCGCCCGAGCCTGGCCTGGAAGACCGGCACCAGCTACGGCTTTCGCGATGCCTGGGCGATCGGCGTGGCGCCGCGCCATGTGATTGGCGTGTGGATCGGTCGCCCGGATGGCACCCCGGTGCCCGGTCAGTTCGGCCTGGCCTCGGCTGCGCCGCTGCTGCTGCAGGTGCACGACCTGCTGAGCAACCGCGACAGCCAGCGCGGCATTGCGTTGCCCGCAGACCCGCAGCCCGCCGAGGTCGGTGTGGCGGCGATCTGCTGGCCCCTGGGCCAGCCGTTGGAGCGGGGCGACCCCAACTGCCGGCGCCAGCGCTTCGCCTGGACCCTGGCCGGCACCACGCCGCCGACCCTGCAGGCGCTGGACCAGCCCCTCGGCCTGGGCCTGCGGGAGACCATCTGGCTCAATGCCGAGGGCCTGCGTGTCGATGCCGGCTGTGCCGGCGCCGAGGCTCGCGACATCGCCCTGTGGCCGGCGCCGCTGGAGCCCTGGCTGCCGCGCCGCGAGCGGCGCAGCGCGCGCCTGCCGGCGGTCGACCCGCGCTGCCCGCCAAGCCAGCCAGCGGCCGCCGCGCCCCTGTCGATCGTCGGCGTCAGCGACGGCGACCGCCTGCGCCGACCCGCCACCAGCGCCACACCGCTGCGCCTGAGCCTCTCTGCCCTGGGCGGCGGCGGCCGGCGCTGGTGGTTCCTCGACGGCCAGCCGATCGGCGAGAGCGCCGCCGAGGCGGTACTCGAGCAAACCTTCGCGCGCAGCGGTCACTATCGGCTCAGCGTGCTGGACGAAAGCGGGCAAACCGCGCGGCTGGGGTTTCGCGTGGATGACTAGAACTGTGAGGGGTGTCACGAAGCTTTAGCGGTGATGGCCGGATGCCATGTGGTTAAATGCGCGCCGGATTTTTTTGCCGCTCAAGGGATTGAAAGCATGGCGCTTCGTAGTACGCCGCTGGCCGCCTGGCTGATCGTTACCCTCGCCCCTGTTGCCCTGGCCGCGCAGACCCCGGGCGATCGAGAGCTGATTCGTGAGCGCCAGGAACGCCTGCTGCAGGAGCAGCAGCAGCGCCTGGAAGAACTGCGCCAGCTGCCCGGCGCGACGCCGCAGCTGCCGTCCGAGCCGGCTGGCGACAGCGAACGCTGTTTCGACATCCAGCAGATCGAGCTGAGCGGCGCCAGCCTGCTCGGCGAGGCCGAACAGGCCAGCTTGCTGGCGCCCTTCGTCGGCCAGTGCCTGGCCGCCGGCCAGCTCAACCAGCTGCTCAAGGTCATCACCAATCACTACCTCGGCCGTGGCTACGTCACCACCCGCGCCTACCTGCCGCCGCAGGAGCTGGCCGATGGCACGCTCAAGGTCATCGTGGTCGAAGGGCGGCTCGAGGGGCTGGACAGCTCCGAGCTGGCCAGCGAGCGCGAGCTGGCCATGAGCTTTCCCGGACGCACCGCTGAGGTGCTCAACCTGCGTGAGCTGGAGCAGCTGGTCGAGCAGCTCAACCGCCTGCCCTCGCGCCAGGCGCAGCTGGAGCTGCTGCCCGGCGAGCAGGTCGGTGGCAGCCGCGTGCAGCTCAAGGGCCAGCGCAGCAAGCCCTGGCGCGCCAGCCTGACGCGCCACAACGACGGCCAGCCAAGCACCGGCGAGCAGCAGTGGGGCCTGGGCCTGGGCCTGGACTGGGACAGCCCGCTGGGCCTGGCCGACCAGTTGAGCCTGCGCGCCGGTGGCGATGCGGTCAGCGACAGCTATCGCCACTCGCACAACCAGAGCCTCCGCTATTCGCGAGCTCGAGGATGCCGATTACGGCCGTAGCGAGCCAGGCTCGCGAAGATCTTACTCTGGGCATTGAAAAGGTTGGCGGCGCAATGTTCGATGTGTCACGCTAGGCGCGCTTATCACCTACCGGATTCTTAGCTGCTCGGGCTTCGTGAGAAAGCTGTGGGTTGACAGTCTGCCATCCTGCCGAAAATACGGACATACTCAACTCAAGCAACTGCCGGGAGTTCTTTAGGTTCTGCAATTACCGCAGCAGTGCTTAAGTTGGTTCTGCCTCGTAATTCTCGCTCCTGCGAATGATCTAGATGTGTGAGTTGGAGGGCTTCTTTGAGCCGTTGTGCCTTGTGGAACTACTTGCGCTCCCTGAAATGGCGGCGCTTGTGGAGTAGGCGGCCAAGGTGACTTTCCCGGGCTCCGACAGTCTGGAGAAGGTAGCCTATTTCTATCAGGTACAGTGCATGCCTTGGGTGATGAAACAGATATAGGAGGAGACCGTTTAGCTTGGCCAGACTCAGCTGTTCGGAGCATTTTACGAGTGCATTATGGAGGGGCTTTCATTCGGTTAGCCAACGGTTATGTCGACGATCAAGGCGCGCCCTGTATACACTTCCCAAGTATGATGAAATACGTCGATCCCGCCTCCCGAGTTCTTCCTTAGAGCAGATGACCTTCGCCAAAGCCGAGTATGCCGGCAAGCGGAAGCAGACCCGTAAGGAGGCGCGCCTGATCGAGAGGGGGCAGGTGGTGCCGTGGAGGGGACTGATTGCTCTGATCGAGCCGTACTACCCCAGGGCGAAACCGGCCGACCGGCGTACGCGTTGCTGGCGATGCTGCGCATTCATCTGATGTAGAACTGGTTTGGCTACAGGGATCCGGCGATGAAAGAAGCACTGTACGAGGCCACCATCTTGCGCCGTTTTGCCGGGCTGAGACTGGAGCGCATCCCGGACGAAACTACCGCCCTCAATTTTACGCGCCTGCTGGCGAAACACGAGATGGCGGTCGGGGTGCTTGGTTATTTGGGTGGTCGTGGTCTGTCGCGACGCCTGGGCACCATCGTCGATGCCACGTTTATCCAGCGTCCAGTTCGACCAAGAACAAGAGCGGCAAGCGCGATCCAAAGAAGGATCAGACCAAGAGGGGCAGCCAGTCTAACTTCGGCATGAAGGCGCACATCGGCGTCGATGACGAATCGGGCCTGGTGCACGGCCTGGTGGGTACAGTGGACAATGTGGTGGATGTCGACCCAGGTCGACCAGCTGCTTGGCGAGAACGAGGTCTGTGCGGATGCCGGTACACTGGCGTCGAGCAACGACCCGAGCATGAAGGCCGCGCAGTCATTTGGCTGATCGCAGCTCGTCGTAGTAACTATAAGAAACTCGATAGGCGCAGTGCCCTGTACAAAACCAAGCGCAAGACCGGGAAGGCCAAAGCGCAGATGCGCGCAAAGGTCGAGCATCCGTTTAGGGTGGCCAAGCGTCAGTTCGGTTGTGTGATAGCGCGCTTCCGTGGCCTGGTGAAGAGCACAGCGCAACTGGTGACGCTGTTTGCATTGTCGGACCTGTGGATGACGCGTCGACGTTTGCTGGCGAGCGCAGGAGAGGTTCGCCCGAAATGTAGGAGATGGCTGCCGCGAGGGGCGCGCGCCTGCCAAAAAATGCAAATAATGTGGCGGCGGGGCTGGTCGATTTTGATCGATCCCCTTGCTTTCAAATGGGCGATGGCTGAAGTGGCTCGGAAATACCGGGCTACTTCAGAGCATCCCTAGGGTTACGAGTCGTAATAACCTCAAAATATCTATGAGAGACGTATGAGATGGACGCATTGGCTAGCCTGCTAAAGCATCGACACATTCTTTACGCCACTGTGGTTCACGGGCTGAGGAAGCGCACCAGTGGCAATGTGCTTGGGGCATTGTGGATGCTGCTTTATCCGTTGCTGTTTCTGAGCATGTACGGCTTGGTCTTCGTGCAGATCCTGCAGGTTCGCATTCCAGGGCTGGACACCATAGGGTACATTCTAGTGGTGTTTTCCGGTCTGGTTCCCTTCCTGGCGTTCTCCGAGGCATTCGGCACTGGCACCATCAGTATCGTCGCCAACCGCGATCTGCTGATGAATACCCTTTTCCCCATCGAGTTAGTTGTTGCCCGCGAGGTACTTATTGGCCATGCCACTATGGGCATGGGAATGTTGCTGCTCTGGGGCGCGGTCCTTCATTTTCATGGTGCCCAGTGGACGCACCTGCTGGTGCCGCTGATCTATCTTCTGCAGATCATTATGGTGATAGGTCTGGTGTGGATCACCGCTACCCTGACGGTGTTTTTTCGTGATCTGCAGCAGGCTATCCCAATCCTTGTACTATTTCTGATGATGGTCTCGCCAATCGGCTACACGGCAGATATGGTTCCAGAAGGACTCAAGGCGCTACTGCTGTTCAACCCCTTGGCCTGGCTGATGGAACTCTATCGGGCCTGTCTGGTGCGTGGCGAGGCGCCGCTGGAACAGCTTGGTCTGTTTGCGCTTTTTGCCTGCGTGCTCTTCACCGTAGGTGGAGCGCTCATCCTGCGACTTAAACCGTTGTTTGCTGATCATGTCTGATTTTGCGATTTCTCTTACTGGCGTCAGCAAGACGTTTCGCCGCTTCCAGCACCCCGTCTGGAGGGCACTTGATGCTTTGGGCTGGCCTGTGTCGAAGTGTCGCTATGACATCTTCCAGGCTCTGACGGATATTAATCTAAACATCTCTAGGGGCGAGAAGGTGGCCCTAATCGGACGCAATGGCGCCGGTAAAAGCACACTGTTGCGTCTGATCTCTGGACTGATGCGTGCGGACTGTGGGCAGATTCGCGTGAATGGACAAGTGCAGGCGCTGATGACGCTAGGCACGGGATTTCATCCGGATTTCAGCGGTATCGATAACATTCGCTCGGCCCTTGCCTACCAGGGCGTCCCCCCGTCACGAGTGGAAGATTGTATTGAGGAAATAGCTGAGTTCACTGAGCTGGATACCTTTCTGCAGCGCCCGGTAAAGGAGTATTCGGCTGGAATGTATGCACGACTGGCGTTTGCTGTGGCCACATCCACCAGCCCCGAAGTGCTAATTATCGACGAGATTCTGGGCGCCGGCGATGCCTACTTCCTAGGAAAGTGCATTCACCGTATGAAGACGTTGACTAATCAGGGCGCGACAATACTGTTCGTCTCCCATGATATCAGCTCAGTGCAGGTGCTTTGTGATCGCGGCATCTGGCTAGAGGGAGGGCATATTCGCCAGGACGGCCCCTTACTTCCAGTTAGCAAGGCGTACTTGGCTAGTATTCGCGATGAAGAAGAGCGGCGCGTGCGGGCCAAGAGCATGTCGTTGACTCGTGGGCAGGTGTCGGCCTTAACCACCACTGGCGGGCAGACCAGCTTGCTGCGATTGGTCGGTCTCGATGGTACTCCGCCTAGGCAGCCACTGCTGCTGCGTGCTGTCGAATATGGCGATGTCAGTGGGCAGTTGGGCAGCATTGATATGGCTGGCGTGCACACCGGCGGCTCTTGCCTGATCGTCGACCCTCAATTCATGAATTGGCAGCGTGTCGCTTCTTCCGCGGACTCTGGCTGTTGGGCGTTTGGCGACTTCGGTGGGCGTTATCAGCATTCCCCGCTGCAGCTTGCCTGGCCGAACGGTATTCCTGTCGGTGCCTGGGTGCAGTTGCAGTTGCGCCAAAGCTCCAGTCACCCGGTGCTGCTCGAGCAGTACGATCCGGAGCAGGGCGTGTATTGCAAGCTGATAGAAATTGCCGCGGGCAGCGGTGAGGTGTGGACCACCGTGCGCGTGCCGCTGCACACAGAATTCGCTCTGGGTCGTAACCGGCGAGACGAACTGCTCGCGGATCTGCAGGAACTCAGCAGTGACGACCGATACGGCAGCGGAGAAGTGCGTATTACCGGCTTTGGCTTTTTCGACGCTGAAGGTGTCCGCCGACACACGCTGATTACGGGCGAGCCGGCTTTTGCGGTGATAGCTTTCGATGCCAGTGAGGCGGTGCTTGATCCTGTCCCGGTGGTTGCCATCTACCGCCCCGACGGAACCTGCGCGATGCAGGTCATTGCGAGTCTGAGCGGTCAGCGCTTTTCTCAGTTGGATGGCAGCGGAGGTATTCGAGTGGACTTTTCGCCTTTGCTGCTGGGGCCTGGGGATTATCTGGTGTCGGTGGCTTTGTTCCGCGAGCTGAACCTAGCTTCGGCGGTGGAACCGTCCTCTTACGATCTGCATGACCGTTGCCATGCTCTTAAGGTGCTGCCGCCGTCTGGCGTTCATGTGCAGATCGGCTTGGTCAATCAGCCTGCCCAGTGGGAGTTACTAAAGTGATCGAAAATAGGCGCTTATGGCGCTTATATGACAAGGCCCAAGTTTGGGATCAGCCGTTGCAGATCGGACAATTCAACCTGCTGCAGGCTATTCGGGACTTCTGGCCGACCGGGATCGCCTCGGTGCTGGATGTCGGTTGCGGGGACGGGAAGCTGACTTCTCGATTGAGAGCGCCTGGGGCGCCGACCATTGTTGGGCTTGATAGCAGTGGAGAGGCACTCGCGCGCCTTCAGCTCGATGGGGTGCTGGGTAAGGCGCAGGCATTGCCGTTTCCCAGCGCCGCCTTCGACCTGGTGATGAGTACCGACACCCTGGAACATATGCCCGACGCCGAGGAAGTCTCCGCCTGGGACGAGCTGTTTCGCGTAGCCGCCAAAGCGGTAATGGTCGCGGTTCCTTTTCGTGAGGAGCTGCTGGACGCCACCACCCGTTGTGCAGAGTGCGGCCATTGCTACCACGTCAATTGGCACCAGCGCAGCTACGACATCGTAGACCTTCATCAGCGTGCCCCGGTCGGGTGGACGGTTCGTGCCACTGTGCTAGCTGGCGAGCCCTGGAATGCCACGTTGCCGCCGGAAACTATACTGCGGCGAACGGCCCTGAACGAGTGGGCGGGGTGGGAGCTGGCAATCTGTCCCTGCTGCGGTAGCGGCGGCCAGGCCGCGACTGCTGAGCAACCATTGCAATCTTTGCTGGCGCAGGCGCTGGCCAAGCACCTTTATCCGGCACTTGCCGAACAGCGTTACTGTCGCAGCCACAGCGAAGTTCTGGTGATATTCCAGCGTAATGGGGTGGCGTTCGACCTTCCGCAACCGTTACTGGCGGAAACTCATGCCCAGCCGGCATCCCAGATAGATTTTTTAGAGCAGTTACCGGCTGCCGATCTGCAGCCGTTCTGCCAAGTGGCCCAGCATGTGGCCTGTGCGGGCGGCCGTTGGCGCCTACAGTTCCCACTCTACGAAGCATCACCCACGCTGGAAGTCTGCCGCCAGCCAGGTAGCCAGGGCGCGCTGCACCTAGTGCTGGAGGATGAGGTCGGCTGCCTGTTCAACGGCTGCGTGCTGGATGACGGGCAGGAGCGCAGCGTTCACCGTTTGCCACGCCCGCCGCAGGCAGGTTACTACGGCGTGCTGGGGTCCTGCTCAAGTGCTGAGCCGTTCGCTTCGTTGCAGTTGGGGCAGGGTCCGTCGGTGCTCTGGGCTGTGGCCGCCGATAGTGGGAAATGCCGTTATCTGCACCTTAACGGCGAAGAGAACCCGCTATTCGTTCAGGTATCGCAGCCACTCTGGTTTGACCCACAAACGCTGAGCCCGCGGTCGCCAGCGGCGAGGGCTGCACCGTGGCAGGTGTTGTACAGTCTGCAGGATTGTTTCGAGCGCGCCCTGCAAGCCAGCAATGCTGTCTCATCCATTGAGGCTCAGATTACCGAGCAAAATCAGCTGCGGGTGCATATCCAGAACCTTAGTGCAGAGCGTGATGCCTTGCTGCAGCGTGCTATTGAAGCTGATCAGTTGGCGGTGCAGTTGCAGAACCTTAGTGCAGAGCGTGATGCCTTGCTGCAGCGCGCTATTGAGGCTGATCAGTTGGCGGTGCGGGTGCAGAATCTGAGTGCAGATCGTGATGTCTTGCTGCAGCGCGCTATTGAGGCTGATCAGTTGGCGGTGCGGGTGCAGAATCTGAGTGCAGAGCGTGATGTCTTGCTGCAGCGCGCTATTGAGGCTGATCAGTTGGCGGTGCAGGTGCAGAATCTGAGTGCAGAGCGCGATGCCTTGCTGCAGCGCACTATTGAGGCTGATCAGTTAGCAGTGCAGTTGCAGAGCCTGAGCACTGAGCGTGATACCCTGTTGCAACGCGCTATTGAAGCTGATCAGTTGGCGGTGCAGTTGCAGAACCTGAGCACTGAGCGTGATGTCTTGCTGCAGCGCGCTATGGAGGCCGACCAATTGGCGGTACAGGTGCAAAACCTGAGGGCAGAGCGTAATGCCTTGCTGCAATGCGACGATGATGCTAGACAGTCTCGCGGTGCGCCTGCAGAACCTAAGCGATGAGCGCAGTGAGCGCTCGTGGTAGCCGAAAGCCCGGATCGAGCAGCTGCAATAGTAAGCAGCAAGAGTTTCAGCATCGCTCCTTAGAAGGGCATGCTCATTTACAAGGGAATCCAGTGTGCCTTGACAAGCAAGATGTGCACAGTAGGACCT
This sequence comes from Pseudomonas sp. LPB0260, assembly GCF_013388395.1. Taxonomy (NCBI): domain Bacteria; kingdom Pseudomonadati; phylum Pseudomonadota; class Gammaproteobacteria; order Pseudomonadales; family Pseudomonadaceae; genus Pseudomonas; species Pseudomonas sp. LPB0260. The sequence goes on from NZ_CP058247.1 coordinate 5,197,899, forward strand.
GCAAGAGCAACTGCTAGCCAACCAAGCCCGGGTGACGCAGCTCAGTCAACAATAGAAGCCGGTTGGGCATCGCCGTCAGAGGCGCGCTGGCGAGTCCGACTAAAAATCGTAGGGGGGGCGTGCATGGCCCACATTCTAATGCTGTGCCACGATCAGAGCCTGGATCGTCGGGTGGTGGCGCAGGCTGCTACCTTAATAGGGCAGGGTCATTCTGTGCACCTTCTCGCATTGTCATTCGACGGTGAGACCACTAATGAGCTGATGCCTGAAGGCATCCAGCTGACACGAATCGGCTTGAATCATATCGTTCCTGAAAATTCGATTTACAAAGCATATGTGATACGCCAGCATCGATTAAGTGATCTGTTCACCCGTGCTGCCAATCGTTACTCCCGCAGGGTAGGGGGCTTTCAACGTATATTTAACTGCGCGAGCCGGCTGAACTGGAATCTCTACAAGACACTGTTATTGGCGCGATATCACAACGTTGCCCTGCATGATCCGCTGCCGTTTCGGCAGGCATTTGTTAGTCACGGTCTGGCACATCCGAGCGATCTCGTGCAAGTACATGACTTGCCAGCACTCGAGGCTGGGGCTGAGTTGGCTGGGGCCTGGAATGTGCCACTGGTATATGATGCTCACGAGCTGTATCCAGAGCAAAAGTCGTTCTCTTGGGCGCAGCGTCGAATCTGCTCGCAAGCAGAAGCGCGCCTGATCAAGAAGGCGAATCTGGTGTTTGCCGTCAATGAGTCTATCGGCGATGAAATGGCCCGCCGTTATCGGATACCCAAACCGGTGACATTGTTAAATGCACTCGACCCTCCTGTAGAGTTCGACCCTGAAGCGCGCTATGACTTGTTGCGTGAGAAGCTCAGTCTGCCTGTGCAGAGGCGTATTCTGCTGTTTCAAGGAGGCTTTGCGCCACATCGCAATCTGGAGGCTCTCGTGGAGGCCATGGCTTATGTGCGGGCCTCAGATGTTGATCTGGTCATGATGGGGTTCGGTACGTTCGGCGATCTGCTCAAGGCGAAGGCTGCACGGCTCAAGCTTCTGGGCTCGCGAGTTCATTTTCTGCCGGCAGTAGCGCAGAGTGAGCTTCTACAGCACAGCGCGTCGGCGGATATTGGCATTATTCCCTATCCGCATGTGGATTTAAACTCTTACTACTGTACTCCAAACAAGTTGTTCGAATTTATTCAGGCTGGGCTGCCGATACTTGCTAATGACTCGCCGGAGCTTAATCGCTTTGTTCGGGTTAATAAATTTGGCAGCTCGGCCAAGATGACTAATCCGAGGAAAATCGCTCTGGCGATTGATTCTGCTTTCTCAAGCGGGGATTTTTCGGAGTGGCGCAGCAACATCAAGTGCGGTCGAAGCAAATTTGCATGGCGTGGGCAGGGGGATATCTATATTTCATCAGTTTCCCGGGTGCTTGGAACGTTCCGCTGAGCCTGTGTTGGAGTTTAATTTTTTGGAGGCGTTAAGAGGTTATGCATGTGGTAATCCGAGGTAACTTAATGCTTTGGGGCGTGCCTGCTCCGGCAGTCAGATAAGTTATCTATTGCTGCATTCTTATCGGCTTTTGCTTGGTGTTGTGAAGTGTCGCTGGCATGCGGTTTGATTTTTTCAATTTTCTGAGTATTCGATGAAGAATTCCTGGGGTGCGGTGGCGATCCGTATGGGCATCGCGCAGTGTCAATGCGGTACACTTGGCTTTTGTTCCTAGGTGTGTGGGTTTTTATATGTGATGGCTATGCTTAACACTTCCAGTGTCTTTGGAAGGGGCGTTAATGGATCCTTCCAGAGCGTCCGGGCAATGATACTTGCTTTAAGCGGGGGTGCAGATGTTCTTGGGTGGATATATGTTTTTCGTATGTAATGGTCTGGCAAGGCTACGTAGAGCATGCGTGTGTGTTTTAATGGTTGTGTTGGGGGTGAGTGATGGTTGGGAATCAATTAGTGTTTGCTGTGTGTGGGGTTGTCTTTAGATGCATGTCGGCAGTGATTTCTTAGTCATGCTATTTCGGCGCAGTGTGTTGGGGCGGTGCGGGATTTTTGTTTTTTTGTTTCTGGCTCTTATTGGAGTGGTGGTAGGCGTTGTTCATGCTTATCTTGGATACCGGAGCCACACTGTATTTAATTTGCTGGGGGCTGTGGAGTTTTATTCTTGTGACGACTCAAACTACTACTCGGGGCACGGTGTTGATGCGTTAGATACTGCTAATTTAGATGACTACGTTGCGGCAGTGAGCGCGCAGGGTTCTAGTTTTTGTTTTAGTACAAATGAGGCTTCCCAGCTTGCTGGCTTGAAGCTCGTCTGGTATTCGCTGGCTGAAGCACCTAAGTCTATTGAGGTGTTAGGGCTTGCGGGGGGGCGAGGGACGACCGAGATTGAGGTGCTCTGGGCGAAGGATAATCCTCTTGTTGTCAAGTCTTTGTCCGGGTTTTTCTATTCCGAACTTAGTATTGAATCGCTCTCAAAGTTTTCTAGGTTTCGTGTGAACTATGTAGCGGGTGCTGGGCAGGATAGGTTGCTGCTTAGGGCGGTCGCTCCGTTTTTTAGAACGCGCGTTGGCAGTGATCTTGCTCCAGTTTTGCGTGACATTCATCGTGTATCACTGACTGCGCCTTATGGTATGGGGGTGACCGAAACAGATTCAAGAGATATTGATGCGTTAGCTTCAAGCTTGAAAACTGCAAGCTCTCTGCATTGTGGGAACTATAACTATATTTTTGCATATGAGATAAGTGGTAGATATGGATGGAGTGCTTTGGGTTTAGTTTCCAATTTGCAGGCCCAGCATGCTGTCGTCGAGATTGATTACTTTGGTGAGGAATACACTGCTGATCCAACCTTAGGTGCGTTGTATTTGTGTTCTAATTCGGCTATGCGGGCAGGAGGGTGTGATTTTTCCACAGCGCTTTACACTGATACATATAATCCGGTGTTGTGGCGATATAAGGGGGCGGATTTTCATTTGGGTGCAAAGGTTAAAAGTAGGTATTCAGGTATTCAAGAATATTTTGATGCGTATCGAAAGCTGGATGTTAAATGATTTGGAGTTTGCATGTGTGGTTTGGCAGGTGTTCTGTCTGGAGTTGGTCATCAGCAGAAGGTTGTTGATGATGTAAGGAGTATGCTGGCAGTCATCCGACACCGCGGTCCTGATGGAGAAGGGGTCTGGTTGGATGAGCGTCGACCGGTTGGGTTCGGCCATGTGCGACTGGCGATTATCGATCCGGAACACGGAAAGCAGCCGATGGTGACCGAGGATGGTCGCTTTGTCGTGGTATTTAACGGTGCTATTTACAATTATCTGGAGTTACGCCGCGAGCTTATTGCTAAGGGCCATCCGCTTCACAGCTTCTCGGATACCGAGGTGCTGCTGTACGCCTATCGTGAGTGGGGTGAACCTTTTGTAGACCGGCTGTTGGGGATGTTTGCGTTTGCGATCTGGGACAAATATGAGCAGCGGCTGTTCTGTGCCCGCGATCGAGTTGGTATCAAGCCTTTATATTACCACTTTGATGGCCGTCGTTTGTTGTTCGCCTCGGAAATCAAGGCAATCGTGGCCGACGATAAGGTTAAAGCTCAGGTTGATCCCGAGGGGTTGCAGGACTATCTGACGTTCCAGTTCTGCTTAGATCAAAAAACTTTATTCAAAGGGATCGACAAGCTTGAGCCGGGCTATTGCCTGTCCGCTTGGTATGAGGGCGATTCGCTCAAAGTGCAGACACGCCAGTATTGGGATCTGCGCTACAACATTGATGAAGAGCACGATGAGCGTTACTTCATCGACACGCTGTCAGGGCTGATCGACGACTCTATTCGCCTCCATATGCGTTCTGATGTGCCGCTGGGTGCACATTTGTCTGGCGGGCTGGACTCCAGTGCCATCGTGTGTTTGGCCTCGCGCATGTTGGGAGGCGAAAAGATGCATACCTTTACAGGTGCGTTCAATGAGGGGCCGCAGTTTGACGAGACGGCTTACGCCAAGGCAGTATCGGCGTTCGCCGGCACAACCTATAACGAGATCTACATCCCAGCCGGAAATGAGCTTGCGGAGACGCTTCCGCGCCTGATGTATTGTATGGATGAGCCGCTGGCTGGACCAGGGGTTATTCCTCAGTACTACGTGTCGCAGTTGGCCAGCCAGCACGTGAAGGTGGTGATGGGGGGGCAGGGCGGTGATGAACTGTTTATCGGCTATGCTCGTTACATGGCGTTGTATCTGGAGAAGTGCCTGTCGGGTGCTATTTACCAGACAGCCAACCAAAACCGCTATGCGGTCTCGCTGGAGTCGATCGTCCCTAACCTGCCTCTACTGGCTACCTACCAGCCAATGTTGCAGCAGCTTTGGAAGAACGGGTTGTTTGCGTCCCATGACCAGCGTTATTTTAGCTTGTTGGATCGCAGAGAAGGTATGGCGCAGCTGTTCAATCAGGATGCTTTACGAACCAGTAGTGGCTACTCCTCATTTGAGTCGTTCCAGCGAATTTTTAATAGAGCGGGACTACACTCACTAGTCAACCAAATGACGTATTTCGACCTTAAGGGTTCACTGCCGGCGCTGCTCCATGTTGAGGACCGTACAAGTATGGCCGCATCCATCGAGTCCCGTGTGCCACTGCTTGACCACCGCATTTTAGAGTTCATGGCTACCGTTCCGCCGAATATCAAGTTTGCCGAAGGGCGCATGAAGCATCTATTCAAAGAGTCGGTGCGCAGCGCTATTCCGCCGAGCATTATTGAACGAAAAGATAAGATGGGCTTCCCGACCCCGCTCAATCAGTGGACCAAGGGCGTTGCGCGTGATTTTGTCCGCGACATGCTGCTTTCCGATCGCGCGCGTCAGCGCGGCCTGTATGACGTGGCGGCGGTGGAGAGGACCTTGGGTAACGAGCGCGAGTTCGGACGTGTCGTTTGGGGGCTGTTGTGTCTAGAGTTGTGGCAGCGAATTTTTATTGACGGAGACATGAAACCTAGTGTTATCTGATTCATTGCAGGCCACTCGACAGGTACTGATGCTCTGTAATGACCGGCAGATTGATAGACGGATTCTTCTCCAAGCAGACAGTTTGGAGGAGGACGGTTGGCAGGTCACTATTCTGGCGATGCCGCTGGACGAGTCAGTAGCATTGGACGATCCGCGCGTTGTAAGAATCGGTGCACTGACCAATCCATTCGCGCATCGGGAAAATCGCGTGCTTGAGATATATCGACTGGCCAGTCAATATCTACCGATGAATGGCCCATTGATGCGGTTGTTGAAGTCTATTGCCTGGCGATTATTGGTCGATAAGGAGCGCTTTTATCTAAACCTTTTTCTTGCCAATGGTCGCCAGCATGTGGCTAATGTCGTGGTGGCGCACGATTTGCCGATGCTTGCCGTCGGCCGGGCGTTGGCCAATGAGTTTAGGGCCTATTTGATCTATGACAGCCACGAACTGTATACCGAGCAAGAGTTCTCACGCCAGCAGCAGGCGAGCTGGGCGAAGATTGAGCACCGGCATATTAAAACCTGTGATCAGGTGATTACTGTTAATCCGTCGATTGCCCGTGAGCTTGAGGCGCGCTATGGGCTGGCAGGGGTGGCAGTCATTCATAATGCTGAACGCATCAGTCCGCTCGGTCCGCGTTCTTGGTATTTGCATGAGCGCTTCGGCATTCCTCGTGAAGGTCGCATTCTGTTATTTCAGGGCGGCTTTTCAGCGGGACGCAACTTAGTTGAGTTGGTTAAGGCTATGGTGTTGCTGCGTGACTCGAGGGTTTATCTCGTGTTGTTGGGCGACGGTCAGCTTGTCAATGCTCTGCAGCGCCTGGTTGAGCGTAAGGGGTTGCAGTCGCGGGTGTATTTGCATCCGGCCGTTGCCCAAGCTCGTTTGCTTGAGGTGACGGCGGCAGCAGATGCTGGTGTGATCCCTTATCAGTCTATATGTCTGAACAACTACTACTGCACGCCTAACAAGTTATTTGAGTTCATTGCTGCAGGGTTGCCCATTCTGGCAAGCGACTTGCCGGAGTTGCGGCGCTTGGTTGAGGGTAATCAAATCGGTTGTGTCGGCGACCTCTCCACGCCGTCGGCCATGGCAAAGATGATTGAGGCATTTTTTGCCGATGAACTGCGCCTACAACGCTGGCGTGAGCGACTTGCTGCCGTTCGCGAAGAGCTCAGCTGGCAGAAAGAAGGTGAGAGTTTCAAGCAGCTCTATCGAGCGTTTAAATGAAAATAGCGGTGGTTTACCAATACTATCAGGGACACTCCTCGCCCGGGCACTCGTTGGTGTATGAGCTTACTCAGCATCTCGCTGCAAATGGCCATGAGGTTACTGTAGTCTCTGGCGAAACTGGCTACATGCGCCGCGATAAGCCGGTTTTGCCTTGGTACAGGCGCCTCTTGCGCTGGGAGCAGGACGGTGCCGTGCAGATCATCCGCACCTACACCTACAGTGAGCTTCATTGCAGTTACCTAGGGCGTTTGTTCAGCTTCATATCATTTTCGTTGACGGCTCCGTTCGGTCTATTGAAAGTCAGTAGGCCGGATGTCGTGCTGGCATCCTCCCCGCCAATTTTTCCAATGTTATCCGTCTGGTTGGTCTGCAAGATGCGCGGTATTCCGATGGTTTTCGAGGTGCGTGACCTGTGGCCGGAGTCTGCCGTTCAGATGGGCATTCTGCGGAACCGCCCTCTTATCGCAGTCATGTCATGGATGGAACGGTTGCTCTACAATAAGGCGGAGCGAATTGTAACACTCACCCATGGCATTCGCGACGATATCCATGCGCGTGGCTGGCCTGCAGAAAAGCTGGAAGTTATTACCTGCGGTATCGATACTCAGATGCTTTATCCGGATGTTGAAGCGGGGGCTGAGATTCGTCGTATGTATGGCTGGGAAGGGCGAAATATCGTATTGTACTTTGGGGCAATGGGTGAGGCCAATAATCTGGATGTGATTATTGATGCCGCTATGTGTTGTCAGGATCGGAGAACCCTTTTTTTGTTGGTGGGCGATGGAATGAGGCGGTCACATGTTGAAAGTCGTATTGCAGCGCTAAATATTAATAATATTCAGTTGTTGGCTCCGGTTTCCAAAGATATGGCGCGTGGGTTCATTAATGCGGCGGATTTGTGTCTAGTAACTTTGCAGGATATTCCTTTGTTCAAAGGCGCTATTCCTACAAAATTGCTGGATTACATGGCCTGCGGTCGTCCTGTGCTATGCGGTATTGGGGGGGAGGCTGCTGAGATCGTTCAGGCTGCTCATGCTGGAGTTATTTTCTCTCCAGGCAGCGGTCAGCAGCTTTCAGCTCTTGTCTTTGAGTTGATGAGCGATGAGGCTCGCCGGCTCGATATGGGCAACAGAGCGGTACGGTATGTTCAAGACAATTTTGATGCGGTTTCTAGTCGAGCTGCGATGACTGTGTTATTGCAGAAGGTTGTCGGGGCTGACTGAGGCCTGAGCGCGGCCAGGACGGTAGTTTCGTCCGGGGGCGTTCCAGGCTCAGCCCGGCAAACCGGGAAACCGGCACAGGATAGTGGTCTCGTACAGCGCTTCTTTCATCGCCGGATCCCTGTGGCCAAACCAGTTCTGCATCAGATGAATGCGCGGCATCGCCAGCAGCGCGTCCGCCGGTCGGCCGATTTCGCCCTTGGTGTAGTACGGCTCGATCAGAGCAATCAGTCCCCTCCACGGCACCATCTGACCCATCTCGATCAGACGCAATTCCTTGCGGGTCTGCTTGCGCTTGCCGGCATACTCGGCTTTGGCAGAAGGTCATCTGCTTTATGGAAGAGCTCGGGTGGCGGGAGCGACGTATTTCAACGGGTTTGGGAAGTGTTTTTCATAGTGTCGCTCGGCGTGATCTCTCAGTAGGTTGTTCATCCGTGGCATTCCCGGCGTTCTGGATGTGCGCCCAGCAAAGCCTTCTAGGAGCCCCAGATTAACCTGCATATACATGCCCTTCTTACCCCTCGCAGTCTAGCCCTTTTAGTTCAGCGCATTCACCCTGGCCTGCGGGGCGAGGAGTGGGCTGGGAGTTCGTCAATGTGGCCATCGACGATGCTAGTCGTATCGCTTTCAGCAGTTTGCATCCTGAAGAGCGGGGCCGCAGTGCGTGTCAGGTCTTGATTCAAGCGCTGCGTTAGTACCGCTGCCCGGGCATTCACTTCCCCCGCATCATGACCGACAACGGAAGCCGCAATGGCTCACGCAAATTCCGCCGTTTGGTTAGGCGCTTGGGGTTGCGTCACCTGCGCACCAAGCCGTATACGCCAAGGACCAGCTGCAAGGCTGAGCGCTTCATCCAGACCAGCCTGCACGGGAGGGCCTATGCCCGTAGTTACGAAAGCTCAGCGCAGCGAGCACAGCACCTGCTGCTGTGTCTGAGTCGCTACAACTGGCACCGGTCGGACTCCTGTCTCGGTTATCGCCCGCCATCAGCGGCGCGCCACTTTCACTGGAAACGTGCTGGGTTCACACAGCCAGGCGTCAAAGTGGAGATTTCCTGCTGGTGGAGGTCGGCGGATGTGTCCCTAGGCTATTGCCGGCTCAACCGACAGACTTACACTATCGTTTTCTTTCTTTCTTTCTTTCTTTCTTTCTTTCTTTCTGTCCGGCTGGTTTGCTGCCAGGCCGGCGGCGATTCGGTCTGGCGGCAGTTGGCGCTCTGCGCTATTGCGCGGCCAGTTGTTGCTTCATGGCCAGGGGCGCGCGCGGGCCGGGGAGGATGCCGTCCCGGCGGGAGACGGTCAGCAGGCGGTGGCTGGCGATGCCGGCGACTTCGTGGCCGCGGTCACTCAGGGTGTTGATGATCTGGTTGACCGCGGCGGTGATCAGCATGCCGACCAGGCCGCCGCCGCTGTTGTTCTGGTTCTCCGCGGTGCTGGCGCGGGCGCTGCCTTCCCACAGCAACTGGCCGTTGCGCAGGTCGACCAGCTTGGCGTTGGCGGTCACCGCGACCTCGCTGCTCACCAGCTTGTAGCTGCTGCCGTATTCGCTGACCTCGATGTACAGGGCGGCATCGGCGCCGAAGATCTCCTGCAGCTTGGCCGGCGGCGCCATGTGCATTTCGGCGGCGTTCATCAGGCCGTTCTGCTTGAAGGTTTCGTCCACCAGCGCCACCGGCAGCACGTAGTAGCCGGCCTCGGCGAGCGGCAGGGTGACGTGGGACAGCACGCTGTAGCTGGCCTTGATGTCCGGCGAGCTGTTGATTGGCGGCAGCACCAGGATGGAGGCGGGGTTGCTCTGCTTGAACGCGGTGTAGTCGTAGGGCGTGGGGGTGGCGCAGCCGCCGAGCAGGCCGGTCAACAGCAGCAGGGCCAGGGCTTTGCAGGGGTTGAAACGGATCATGGCGGGTTATCTCTCGGCGTTACGCAGCAGGAAGTCCATGTAGGCGGCGGACTCGGGGAACAGGCTCTTCTCGGTTTCGAACTGCTGGCGCACCTGGTCGGCCTTGCCGACCTGGGCGTAGAGCATGCCGAGGTGGGCGTGCAGGCCCGGTGGCGGCACGGCGTTGCGCGCGCGGGCTTCCTGCAGGCCGGCTTCCAGGGCGGCGATCTGCTGCTCCGGGCCGCTGCCGTCGTTCTTGAAGTGTGCGTAGACCTGTTCCTGGTAGCCGGCCCAGTGGTACAGCGGCTGGGGCTGGCTGACGCAGCCGCCCAGCAGGGTGGCCGAAGCCAGGGCGAGCAGCGTGGCGTACTTGTGCATCTGCATGTGGATTCCTTTCCTTGGGGTTATTGCGCCGGGCGCCAGGCGCCGCTGTCGACACCGCCGACCAGGTTGTTGACCGCTTCGCGGATGGCCAGGTCGAGGACCTTGCCGTTGAGGGTCGAGTCGTAGCTGGCGGTGCCGCCGAAGCCGATCACTTCGCGATTGGACAGGCTGTACTCGCCGGCGCCCTGGGCCGAGTAGACCACCTCGGAGGTGCGCACGTTGACGATGTTGAGGTTGACCTTGGCGTAGGCGATCTGCGATTTGCCGCGGCCGAGGATGCCGAACAGCTGGTGGTCGCCGACTTCCTTGCGGCCGAACTCGGTGACGTCGCCGGTCACCACGTAATCGGCTCCGCGCAACTGCTGGCTCTTCTGGGCGATCTGGCTTTCCTGCTGGATTTCCGCGAGGTTGTCGCGGTCGAGCACGTTGAAGCGATTGGACTGCTGCAGGTGGGTGATCAGGATGGTCTTGGCCTGGCCGCCGAGGCGGTCGACGCCGTCGGAGAACAGCCCGCGCATGTAGCTGGAGCGGTTGTCGAACTTGCCCACTGCGATCGGGTTGCGGGGGCCCTGGTAGACGCTATGGGCCGAGGCGACCTTGGCGACCTCGAGGGTGCGCGATTGCTCGGTGGCGCAGCCGCTCAGCAGGCCGAGCAGGCTGACGGCAATTAGGGTTCTTCTCATCTAGGCGTTCTCGTCGGGGGATTGATCCGGGGGGAGCTGGATGGCATGCGCGAGCCGCCGGCTGCGGGCAGGCGGTAGAAGGCGAGCTGGGGCAACAGCTGCGGGTGCGTCCATGACCATCGAGTCCTTGATCGGCGCACCCGCTGGGCGGTGGCCGGGCGTTGCTGGGGGGGCTGGGCGGTGGCGACAGCGTGGCTGCGACTGGGACCAGGCCCTGTTGTATCGGCCGCGGAGTCTACAAAAGCCCAGGGGTGCTGGCCAGTAGCCATTTGCTCGGCGGCGGCGCTGGCTGTGAGCGAGTTCACGCCTGGGGCGGTTATGGGCGGCGAGGAGCCGAAGGGGGCGTGGATTGTTGCCGATCGGGCGGCGTAGGCGGGCGGTCAGGTCATTCAAGCCGCCTGACGCCACGGCGCAGCGTCAGGCGGCACGACTGGTGCAACAACGTGCCCGCTCGCGGACTAGGCGGCCTTCGCATGCCTGACCCGTTCCACCGTCACCGGCACCGGGCGGCATACGGTGTTGCAGACCGGCGAGTGTTCCTTGGCGAACGTGAGCAGGTCGTCCAGCTCCGCGTCGCTGCAGTCCGCCTCGATGTCCATCTTGATGCGGATCTGCTCGTAGCCGACCGGCACGGCAGCATTCAGGTCGAGCAGGCCCTGCACGTCGATGCTGCCTTGCAGTTCGGTGGATAGCCTGCGGATCTGGATACCGCGCGCGGCGGCGTGCAGCACGGTGGTGGTGGTCACGCAGCCGGCCAGGGCGTGCAGCAGGAACTCGACGGGATTGGCGCCCTCGTTGCCGCCGAGCAGCACCGGCGGTTCGCCATTGATGAACTCGAATGAAACGCTGCGCGAGGTGTCCTCGGCCCCGGCGCCATAGAAGTCCTTGATGGTCGAGCGGTTCTCGCCGCCGTCGATCCATTGGTTGCGAGCGCGGAACTCGAAACGTGCCAGGCTTGGATCGTTCTTGATGGCCTCCACGGTCTGCGTCATCTGCTGTACGTTCAGGCCGTTGCGCGTTTGGCTTTTTAGGGTTGTCATGGTGTCCTCCGGCGCCGCTTGCTTTTGTCGCGGCGCATCTACGATAGGCGCGTAAGTACCCGGCAGTAAGATGGCTTTTGGCCAAAACAGGGGCGATCGTGCCACTGAATGAGGAGGCCGCCTTGAACCGTTCAGAAACGGGGCCGGTGGACGTCCTGATCGTCGCGGTCGCCGAGACCGCCGGCTCGTCCCTCTACGGCATGGTGGATGTGCTGCTGGCCGCGGGGCACGTGTGGCAGAGCCTGGTGAGCGGGGAACCGGGCCGCGCGCTGTTCCGGGTGCGCATCGTCTCGCCCGGCAGGGCGCCCTTCACCTGCGGCAATGGCATTCCCGTGGTGCCCGCCTGTGCGGTCGCCGACGAGCCCAGGGCGGGCATCCTGATCCTGCCCGAACTCTGGCTGCGACCCGATGAAGGCCTGCACGGCCGCTACCCCGAGCTGATGGCGTGGATCCGCCGCCAGTATGCCGAGGGGGCCACCCTCTACTCCGCCTGTTCCGGCGCGGTCATGCTGGCCGAGAGCGGCCTGCTCGATGGCTGCGAGGCCACCTCCCATTGGGGCTATCGGGAGCTGTTCAGCAAGCACTATCCCAAGGTGTGCTTCCGCCCGGAGCCGAACCTGGTGTTCGCCAACAGTTCGGGGCGTATCGTCACCGCGGGGGGCACGACCTCCTGGCACGACCTGGCGATCCATATCATTGCCCGCCACGGCAGCCCGGGGGAGGCGCTGCGGGTGGCCAAGGTCTACCTGCTCAAGTGGCACGATGAGGGCCAGCTGCCCTATGAATCCCTGGTCCGCCGGACCTTGCACGGGGATACCGTGGTGCGCGCCTGCGAGGCGTGGCTGGCCGAGCACTTCCGGGCGAGCGGGGTGATCCATGGCGTGGTCGAGCAGGCGCAGGTGCCCGCGCGCACCCTGAAGCGACGCTTCAAGGCGGCTACCGGCAGCTCGCTGATCGAGTACCTGCAGAACCTGCGGATCGAGGAGGCGAAGCGCCTGCTGGAGTCCGGCTCGCTGCCGGTGGACGAGATCAGCGCCGCCGTCAGCTACGACGACCCGTCATTCTTTCGCCGCTTGTTCAAACGCTGCACGGGCCTCACCCCGAGCCAGTATCGCCGCCTTTTCCACCCGGTGTTGAAGGCCACGGGCCACGGCCCCGAAGGCTGAACGCCGAGCGGGGGCCAGGCGGGTCATGGTGTCGGGCGGGGTCGGTTTTGGCCGGCGGACTGCCAGTGCGGATCGGCCCAGTGTTCCAGCAGGAAGTCGATGAAGCAGCGCACCTTGGGCGCCAGCAGGCGGCCGCTGGGGTAGACCGCCCAGATGCTCGATTGCGCCTCGAGCGGGTAGTTGGGCAGCACCGGCACCAGGCGGCCGTCGGCCAGCTCCTGATGGATGCTCCACAGCGACTGAATGCTGATGCCCTGGCCGTTGAGGGCGGCGTCGCGCAGGCTCTCGCCGTGGTTGCTGCGTAGCGGGCCGCTGACCCGCACCACGGACTTCTCGCCAGTGGCGTGGCGCAGGGTCCAGCTGTGCTGTTCGTGCAGCACCAGGCACTGGTGCCGGGCCAGGTCGGCGGGCACTCGCGGCGTGCCCTGGCGTGCGAGGTAGGCCGGCGCGGCGCAGAGGATGCGCGTGCTGTCGGCCAGCCTGCGCGCGACCAGGCCCGGGTCGACCTGCGGGGCGATGCGGATGCCGAGGTCGAGGCCGTCCTGCACCAGGTCGACGACCCGGTCGGACAGCTGCAGGTCGACCTTGAGCGTCGGGTAGCGCTCCAGGAAGCGCGCCAGCGCCGGGCCGAGGTGCAGCCGGCCGAAGGAGGCCGAGCAGGTGATGCGCAGGGTGCCGCTCGGCTGCTGCGCCGGGGCGCTCAGGGCGGCCCGCGCCTCGGCCATGGTGTCGACCAGGCGTTGCGCGTAGTCGGCGAACACCCGGCCGTCCTCGCTGAGGCTGAGGGCCCGGGTGCTGCGGTGAAACAGGCGCGCGCCCAGGCGTTTCTCCAGCTGGGCCAGGCGGTGGCTGACCACCGCCGGTGACAGGTGCGCCTCGCGGGCGGCGGCGCTGAGGTTGCCGAGGGCGGCGATGCGCAGGAACAGCTGGAGGTCGTCTTCGTTCATTTTCAAAAAATATCGAACAGAGCTGGCACTGGTTGCCTGATTATCGCTGCTTGTTGCCGCTAATACACTGTCGCCATCCATACAGGAGAGGCGACCATGAAAGCGCAGGTACTCTATCGACCGGGCGAGCCCGAGCAGTTCAGCTATCAGGAGTGGCCCAAGCCCGAGCCGGGGCCGGGCGAGGTGCTGGTGCGACTGCACGCCACCAGCGTCAATCCGGCCGACTGCAAGATGCGCCGCAGCGGTTCGGCGCTGGCCCCGGATTTACCGGCGGTGCTCGGCGCCGACCTGGCCGGCGAGGTGGTGGCGCTGGGCGCGGGCGTCAGCGGGTTCGCCCTAGGGGACGCAGTGTTCGGCTGCGCCGGCGGGGTGCGCGGCATGCATGGCAGCTACGCCGAATACATCGCCGCCGATGCACGCCTGCTGGCCCCGTGCCCGCGCCGTCTGAGCCCGCGTCAGGCGGCGGCGCTGCCGCTGGCCGGCATCACCGCCTATGAAGGGTTGATCGATCGCGCGCGGCTGGCGCCGGGGCAGCGCGTGCTGGTCTACGGCGCGAGTGGCGGCGTCGGCCATCTCGCCGTGCAGATCGCCAAGGCGTGCGGGGCCCACGTGACGGCGGCGATATCGACGCCGAGCAAGGCCTCCCTGGTCCTGTCCCTGGGCGCCGATGAGGTGGTGCTGTACCGCGAGGAGAGTCCCGAGCAGGCCGCGCAGCGCCTCACCGACGGGCTGGGTTTCGACCTGGTGTTCGATACGTTGGGTGGCGACAACCTCAACGTCGCCATCCAGGCCGCACGTCCGCAGGGACAGGTGGTGACCCTGGTGGCGCGGCAGAGCTACGACCTCGGCGGCGCCTTCGCCAAGGGCCTGAGCATCCATATCCTGTTCATGCTGATTCCGATGCTGCACGACCTGGGTCGCGCCCGCCACGGCGAGATCCTCGGCGAGTTGGCGCGGTTGGCCGATGACGGCCTGATCACGCCGCTAGTGGATCCGCAGCGCTTCGCCCTGGCGGAGCTGGCGGCGGCCCATCGCCATTTGGAAAGCGGTGCGGCGCTCGGCAAGGTGGTGGTGGATATCCTCGATGCCGAGGCGCGTCCGCAGTCCTAGTCCCAGCGGCTCAGGCATAGGCCTGGAGCAGCCAGAGCGCCGCCATGCCCACCGCCAGGGTCAGCAGCACCTGACGGGTGCGCCAGGCGACGAATGCCGCCAGGGCGCCGGCCAGCAGGCGCTCATTGCCCAGGGACAGGTCGACGGCGCCGTCGACGTTGACCAGGGCCGGCAGCACCAGGGCCGCCATCACCGCGGCCGGGACGAAACGCAGGGCGCGCTGCAGGTAGGGCGGTGGGCTGCGGCGGCCGAGCATCTCGATGAACGACAGGCGCAGGGCGTAGGTGCCGACGCCGATGGTGAGAATGATCAGCCAGGCCGTGGTGTTGCTGGTCATGGGGCGTCCTTCGCGGGCGGTCGGGTGTCGATGGGCGGCGGGGCGGGTGGCTGCAGCTGTTCCACCAGCAGGCCGGCGGTGATACCGCTGGCCGCCGCCAGAAACAGCCCCAGGTTGTACGGCAGGCGCGCGGCCAGCACCGCGACCACGCCGCCGGTCAGGGCCGCGGCCAGGGTCGCGCGGTCGACAATCGAGGGGATCAGCAGCACCAGGAAGGACAGCGGAATGGTGAACTCCAGGGACCAGCTCGCCGGCACCCCGGCGCCGAGAAAGATGCCGGCGGCGCAGGAGGCCACCCAGACCAGCCACAGCGGCAGCCCCGCGCCCAGGTAATAGAGGTGCTTGGCCGGGGCCTTCGGCTCGAGGGTGTAGCGGGTGATGCTCAGCGCATAGGCCTGATCGGTGAGCAGGTAGGCCAGGGGCCAGCGCCAGCGCCCGCTCAGGCCCTGGAAGTGCGGGGCGATCGAGGCGCTGTACATGGTGAAGCGCGCGTTGATGACCAGCGCCGTGAGGATGATCACCAGCGGCAGGGTGCCGAGGTCCATCAGTTGCGCGGCCACCAGTTGCGCCGTCCCGGCGAAGATCACGAACGACATGGCCAGGGCGGCGCTGGGCGACAGTCCGGCGTCGATGGCGGCGATGCCGGCGATCATGCCGAACGGAATCAGCCCGGGAAGCAGCGGGGCGACTGCCTTGGCGCCGGCGGTGAAGGCCGGGTGTGCTGAGAGGGCCATGCTGTCTCCTGACGCTGCCTGTCTGTGGGTGCCTGCCGGCGCATGCGGTGGTGGGGAGACGCCTTGCCGGCACGACACGGCACAAGCTTAGGGCGCCGGGCGCGGGCCCGGTGTTCCATTCACGACGCCCGATTGCCCTCGGCCAGGCCGGCCGGTGTTTCGTAGCGGCCGCGCTCGGCAACCGTGCGTCGGCCCGGGTCGCGCTGCGCTCAACTCTGTTTCTCGGTAGTCGATAACCCGGCAAGGCTGTCATCAGGCGGCTATTTGTGCACAATGCTGTATCCAAAGTAGCCGTCAATCGACAATAACAACGGGAGACCTTCCATGCGCCTCTGGCAACGCAGCATTCAGTGGCAGTTGATCCTCAGCATGGGTGCGGCCCTGCTCGCCAGCATCCTCATCGTGGTGGGCATCTACACGGCGGTGGTCAATCGCCTGGCCGAGCGCTACCTGGTCGAGGAGGCGCTGCCGGCGAGCATCCTGGCCATTCGCAACGACCTCGAGCGGGTCCTGGCCGAACCCCTCACCGCGGCGCGCGGCATCGCCCAGAACAGCCTGGTGGCGGACTGGCTGGGCAGCGGCGAGGATTCCGCCCAGCGCGACGCCTTCGCCCGCTACCTGGCCGGCGTGCAGGCGCAGCAGAAGGCCCTGGTGACCTTTATCGTGGCCCTGGACAGCGGCAACTACTTCACCGGCCAGGGGCTCAAGCGCACCCTGACCCGCGGCCCGGCGGACAACGGCTGGTTCTACGGCTTCGTCGACAGCGGCAAGGAGCGCTCGCTGGATATCGACATCGACCAGAGCACCCGCCAACCGACCCTGTTCATCAACCAGCGGGTCGCGGTCGGCGGCAAGACCCTGGGGGTGGCCGGCCTCGGCTTCAGCCTCAGCGCCATGTCGGAGATGATCCGCGACTTCCGCTTCGGCGAGGCCGGGCGGGTCTACCTGGTCAGCGCCGATGGACGGGTCAAGGTGCACCCGCAGTCGGAGCTCAACGACAGCCGCGAACTGGCGCAACTGGTCGGCGCCGAGGCGGCTGGCGGCCTGCTCGGCAAGCGTCGCGAGGCCCTGCGCTTCCAGCGTGATGGTGAAGCCTACCTGGCCATCGCCCAGCCCTTGCAGGCCCTGGACTGGTTGCTGGTCAGCGAGATTCCCGAGGCGGAAATCTACGCCGAGGCGCGCCAGGCCCTGTGGACCAGCAGTTTGATCGGCATAGCCGTGGCCCTGCTGTTCCTCGGCCTGGTGGTGTTGCTGGCCCGGGGCCTGGTGCGGCCGATTCGCCAGGTCACCGCCGCCCTGGTGGAGATCGGTGGCGGCGGCGGCGACCTGACCCGCCGCCTGGACGAGTCGCGGGCCGACGAGCTGGGCGACCTGGCCCGTGGCTTCAACCGCTTCATCGGCAGCCAACGCAGCCTGATCGGCGACGTGCTGACCACCAGCGAGCGCCTGCGCAGCGCGGTCGGCCAAGTCGCCCAGGTGGTGGAGAACACCGCCGACCGTGCCGGCCGCCAGCAGGAAATGACCGACATGGTGGCCACCGCGGTGCATGAGATGGGCCTCACCGTGCAGGAGATCGCGCGCAATGCCAGCAGCGCCGCGCAGGCCTCCCACAGCGCCCGCGACGAGGCGCAGCAGGCGCGCCAGGTGGTCGGCGAGTCGATCACCCATATCGAGAAAATGTCCAGCGAGATCGGCGGTGCGGCCGAGGCGGTCGGCGAACTGGCCAACCAGGTGGCGTCGATCGACCAGGTGCTGGCGGTCATTCGCGGCATCTCCGAGCAGACCAACCTGCTGGCGCTCAACGCCGCCATCGAGGCGGCGCGCGCCGGCGAGATGGGCCGTGGCTTCGCCGTGGTCGCCGACGAGGTGCGTACCCTGGCCAGCCGCACCCAGAGCTCCACCGACGAGATCCAGGACATGATCCAGCGCCTCAAGCAGGGCGCCGACACCGCGGTCAGCTCGATGCACGCCGGGCAGGCCGCCACCGGCACCGGCGTGCAGGCCAGCCAGCGCACCGGCCAGTCGCTCGGCGCGATCACCGAGCAGGTGGAGAAGATCAGCGACATGAACACCCAGGTGGCCGCGGCCACCGAGGAGCAGTCGTCGGTCACCGAGGAGATCAATCGCAACGTCCAGGGCATCGCCGACCTGGCCCACGCCACCGCCGGCGAGGTGTTGGGCTGCCGCGAGGATTGCCGCAGCCTCAGCGCCCTGGCCGAGGACCTGGCCAAGCAGATGGGCAGCTTCCGCCTCTAGCCCGCTATCGGCTGCCTGGCCTGTCTTCGCTCAGGCCAGGGCCAGGCGGTTGCGCCCGGCGTCCTTGGCCAGGTAGAGGGCGTCGTCGACGCGCTTGAAGAAGGCCTCGGCGCTGGCGTCGCGCTCCGGCGCGAAGCAGCCGACACCGAGGCTGGCGGTCAGCGGCAGGGTGTTGCCCTGAACGTCGAAACCCTTATCTTCCAACTCCTGGCGAAAGCTCTCCGCCAGGTGCTGGGCCTGGCCGAGCGGGGTGTTGGGCATCAGCACGCCGAATTCCTCGCCGCCCAGGCGCAGCAGGGCGTCGCTGTCACGCCGGAACACCTGGCGCATGCGCTCGGCGAAGGCGCTGAGGCAGGCGTCGCCGCAGGCATGGCCGTGCTCGTCGTTGATCCGCTTGAAGAAGTCGATGTCCAGCAGCACCAGGGACAGCGGCTCGCCCTGGCGGTGGGCGTTGGCCACCATCACCGGGAACAGGCTGTTGAACTGATAGCGATTGCCCAGCTGGGTCAGGCTGTCGGTGCGGCTGAGCTCTTCGAGGTCGCGTTGCTGCTCGAGCAGCTTGAGCTCCAGGTTCAGATGGTTGTGATAGACCTGACGGTTGCGGCTGAGGGCCATTACCAGGTAGCTGAGGTAGACGATCAGGGCGATGAAATGGCCCCGTTGCGCCTGCCAGTCCAGGGCCAGGACCAGCAGGCCGGGCAGGTAGAACAGCGGCAGGAGCAGCAGGGACAGGTGTTTGCGCATGGCCAGGTGGTACACGCTGGCGGTGCTGAAGGCGATGGTGGCCATCATCGCGACGACCCGCGAACCCTCGAACGCCGCGCTGTACAGCGTCCAGCCCAGCGCCAGGCCCCAGCCCAGGGCGCTCAGCAGGATCAGCGCCCAGTGTCGACTGAGCCAGCGCTGCAGCAGGTGCTGGGCGTTCTGCGCCGGCAGGCGATGGCCCAGGCGCAGGAGCAGCAGCAGGCCGAAGTAGGCGATGCCGGCCAGGCCGAGGGGCCATTGCTCGCTCGGCTGGTTGCTCAACAGCCACACCAGCAACCAGGCCACCAGGTAATAGAAGCCGGCGAGGAAGGAGCGTGCGCGTATGTCCTGTGCTTGGCGCCAGAGGGCGAAAGCGGCAGGCTCATGGGGTAATTCGCTATAGGTCATTGCAGGAGATCACTAGAGCAGCCGAGTTAGAGCATAGCGCTTCTGTGGCGGCAGCAGTGTCGAACGGCCTTTTGGCGGTCCTGCGGCCGAACCCGGGTGGTTCGGCCTGGCCGAGGCGATAGAGGAGGGGCGGGACCTAGCGCAGGATCAGCAGCGGGCCATTGCTGGAGCGCAGCAGGTGGCTGGTGGTGCTGCCGACCAGGAACTGGCGGATCCGCGAGTGGCCGTAGGCGCCCATCACCAGCAGGTCGATGCCATGCTCGGCTTGGTAGGCGTGCAGGGTCGGTTCGACTTCGCCGGCACGGATCGCCAGGTGCACCTCGGCGGCCGAGCCCTGCAAGGCGCGCTCGGCGGCCTTGAGCTGTTCCCTGGCCTCAACGGTGTCGGCGCCGACCATCACCAGGTGGCAGGGCAGGCCCTTGAGCAGCGGGCTGGCGGCGATCAGCTCGATGCCCTTGCGCGCGGTGGCGCTGCCGTCGAAGGCGAACAGGTAGCTCCGGGGCGCCTGGAATTCACCGCAGCTGACCAGGATCGGCCGCTGCAGGGTGCGGATGGCGTTCTCCAGGTGGCTGCCGACCTGTTCGGTCTGGCTGGCGCTGGCCTCGCCCTGGCGGCCGATCACCAGCAGGCGGATGTCCTGCTGCAGCTCGCCGAGGCTGTCGACCAGGTCGCCGTGGCGCTGGCGCAACTGGATGTCGCCGATACCGGCGGCGGTGGCGCGGGCCTTGGCCGCCTCGAGCATCAGGTGGCCCTGCTCCAGGGCCAGCTTGCTGCGCTTCTCGTCCAGTTCGGCCAGCTCCTCGAGCAGGTGTTCGCGGCTGCCCAGGCCGATGGCGCCGGACAGGTCCTGGCGCTGCGGGTACTGCACCTGGTCCAGCACGTGGAGGAAGCTCAGCGGCGCCTGCAGGCGCTGGCTGGCCCAGGCGGCGTAGTCGCACACTGCGGGGGCGGCCGGCGAACCGTCGATACATGCCATTACGTGGCTCATGCTGTTGCTCCTTAGTGGCCCATCAGGTTGTCGACGGCGTCGGGCTTGTCGTGCACGCCGAAGCGGTCGACGATGGTGGCGCTGGCCTGATTGAGGCCGAGCACCTCGACTTCGGTGCCTTCGCGGCGCAGCTTGAGCACCACCTTGTCCAGCGCGGCGACCGCGGTGATGTCCCAGAAGTGCGCGCGCGACAGGTCGATGCTGACCTTATCAAGGGCTTCCTTGAAGTCAAAGGCGTTGCCGAACTTGTCGGCGGAGGCGAAGAACACCTGGCCGACCACCTTGTAGCTGCGCTGCTTGCCGTTCGCGTCGATTTCGGAGTCGATATACAGGAAGTGGCCGATCTTGTTGGCGAAGAACAGCGCCGCCAGCAGCACGCCGACGAACACGCCGTAGGCCAGGTTGTGGGTGTAGACGGTGACCGCCACGGTGGCCAGCATCACCAGGTTGGTCGACAGCGGGAAGCTCTTGAGGTTGCGGATCGAGTCCCAGCTGAAGGTGCCGATCGACACCATGATCATCACCGCCACCAGGGCGGCCATGGGGATCTGGCTGACCCAGTCGGAGAGGAACACCACCATCAGCAGCAGCACCGCACCGGCCACCAGGGTCGACAGGCGTCCGCGACCGCCGGATTTCACGTTGATCACCGACTGGCCGATCATCGCGCAGCCGGCCATGCCGCCGAGCAGGCCGCTGGCGATGTTGGCCACGCCCTGGCCCTTGCACTCGCGGTTCTTGTCGCTGCCGGTGTCGGTCAGGTCGTCGATGATGGTGGCGGTCATCATCGACTCCAGCAGGCCGACCACGGCCAGGGCGGCGGCGTAGGGGAAGATGATCGCCAGGGTCTCGAAGGTCAGCGGCACCTCGGGCCAGAGGAAGACCGGCAGGGTGTCCGGCAGCTCGCCCATGTCGCCGACGGTGCGGATGTCCAGGCCCATGAGCATGGCCACGGCGGTCATCGACAGGATGCACACCAGCGGCGAGGGAATCACCTTGCCGACCTTGGGCACGTAGGGGAACAGGTAGATGATGCCCAGGCCGGCGGCGGTCATGGCGTACACATGCCAAGTCACATCCGTGAGCTCGGGTAATTGGGCCATAAAGATCAGAATCGCCAGGGCGTTGACGAAGCCGGTGACCACCGAGCGCGAGACGAAGCGCATCAGGCTGCCGAGCTTGAGGTAACCGGCGCCGATCTGCAGCACCCCGGTGAGCAGGGTCGCGGCCAGCAGGTACTGCAGGCCGTGGTCCTTGACCAGGGTCACCATGACCAGGGCCATGGCCCCGGTGGCGGCGCTGATCATCCCCGGACGGCCGCCGACGAAGGCGATCACCACGGCGATGCAGAAGGAGGCGTAGAGGCCGACCTTGGGATCGACCCCGGCGATGATCGAGAAGGCGATGGCCTCGGGGATCAGCGCCAGGGCGACCACCAGGCCGGCGAGCACGTCGCCGCGGATGTTGAATAACCAGGTTTGTTTCAGGCTGTGCAGCATCGGCTGTTCCAAGGGCTGTGCTCCGCCGGCGTGAACAGGCAGCGGGTGGAGCGGGTGAGCGACAGAAGGTATCAGGGGGCAGCGCCCGGCTCGGGCATGAGTGCGGGCCGAACCAGGCGCGCACCCGGCGCGCGGGGACGAACAACATAGGCGCGCATCGGCGGCTGGCGTGACGCTCGGAGCCGCGCGATTGGCCAGGCTACGTTCCCGGCGGGCCAAAAAGGGCGCATACCCTACCACAGCGGGGCCTGCGCCGCACCCGCAGGGCCGGCGCGATTGGGACTGGTCGTGGTGGATCGGCCGGATGCCGGTGATGGTCAGTTGCAAGCCGACGAGCCTGCACGGAGCGCCATGCGCGCAATGGCCAGCACTACGCCGGCGTCCTGCTTAGCCGAGGCTTTTCTCCATCTGCACCAGGGCCACCCGGCGGCCCGCAAAATCCTGGCGTTCGACGATGTCGCGGGCGCGGTAACCGAGGCGGGCGTAGAGCAGCAGGCCGGCGGCGTTGTCGTTGTGGCAGGACGCGCGCATGCAGGCGGCATTGAAGTCCTCTAGGGCCTGGCGCTCCATCTCGCCGATCAGGTAGTGGGCGACGCCCTGGCCGCGGGCCCAGGGGGCGATCATCAGGTTGCCGAGGGCGCAGAACTCGTTCGGCTGCGCCTGGTAGAAATTGGCGAAGCCGGCGACCCGGCCGTCCAGCAGCGCCACCGTGCTGTTGCTGCGCTCGGCCATGGCCGTCGCCAGCTGCGCGACGCTCAGCGGCCAGCTGGCCCTGGGGTAGCTGAAGAACAGCTCCTGGGCGTTCTGCGGGAACTCGACCACGCTCGCCAGATCGGCGGGGCTGGCGGGGCGGTGGCTGGGTCGGGCGGGGTGATTCATGGAGGCTCCTGCTGGCCGGTGCAATGAAGGGTTTACTGATAGCAGCGCCGCACGCGTGGCACAACTTGGGCTAGTGCGGCGGATACTGGCCGAGCACCTTGGCCACCGTCTGGCGAATCGCCGTGTCGCGCTCGCGCGGGTCGCGGTAGTCGCCGCGCAGGCTTTGCGCCGCGCTGCCGCGCCACACCAGCTGGTTGTCTTGGCCGTCGAACAGGTCGATCTGCAGGGTGCCGACCTGATAGTCGAGGGTGCGCGTCTCGACATAGGCCGGGCCGCCCCAGACGCCGCCCCAATGTCCGCTCCAACCGCCGCCGTAGCTGGTGCTGACCTGCTGCTGGCGCTCGTCGACGATCAGCCAGGCCTGCACCCGCAGGTCGCCACTGGTGCCGGGCGGCGCGGCGCGCAGTCCGCGTTGTTCCAGCTGCTCGGTGATGGCCGCGCGCAGGCGCTGCTCGGTCAGGCCGCTGTTGAGCCTGGGGTCGTCGGGCCTGTACTGCACGGCCGGCTCCTGCCAGCTCCAGCTCTGGTAGCGGGCGAAGTCGCGCTGCGGGTCGAAGTCGCGGCTGAGGCGGGTGGTCTGGCAAGCCGTCGTCAGCAGCAGGGTGGCGATCAGTAGCAGGGGCAGGCGCATGCTCGGGTCTCCTCATCGCCGCGGTCCGGGACGAGCCCGCGCGGCGTTGCTCGGGTTGGCTCAGGCCGGTGGATAGTCTTGCAGGGCACGCTTGCAGGCGGCGCGCAGGGCGTCGGCGCGCTCGGCCTGGCTGCCGCCGCTGGGCAGCTCGGCGAGGCCTTGCCAGACCGGCTGGCCGTCACGGCGGTCGAACAGCTCGATGCTGACCACCAGGACCTCCACCTCGTAGGCGCGCTCCACCGGAATGCGGCCCCAGTAGCCCGGGTAGTCGGCGTAGTAGCCGCGATCGTGATAGCCGTCATAGTGATCGACCACCTGGCGGATGCGCCGCTCCAGGCGCAGCTCGCTGCGCACCCCGAGGTCGGCCACTGCCCCGCCCTGGGCCGGGCGCAGGCCGCGCTGATCGAGGGCGTTGCTCAGGGCCTCCTGCACCAGCTCGGCGCTGGCCCAGGCGCTGCCGGCCGGCGGCTGATCGTTGTGCCAGGTCCAGTTGCGGTAGCGCCTGTAATCACGCGGTGCCGCCGGGTAGGCGCTGCGATCCAGCTGGGTGGCCGCCTGGGCCGGTGCCGGCGGCAGGGGCATGGATTGCGCGGTATAGGGGTTGGGGCCCTGGCAGGCGGCCAGGGACAGGCACAGCAACAACAGGGCAAAGCGGGTCATCTTCCCTCCGGGTCAGCGCGGCCGGCAGATCCAGTGCAGATAGCGGCCCAGGCCGGCGAAGCTCGGGTGGCGGCGGTAGGCCAGCTCCATTTCCAGCAGGTCGATCGGTTCGGCCTTGGCCTGGAACTCCTGGCTCATGTAGTCGTGGAAAACCCGCACGCCACTCTGGCTTTCGACCCGCCAGTACTCGTCGAGTTGCACCGCCAGCTCGCGCGGGTCCAATGGCCGTTGCGGCGTCAGGCTGCTTTTCTCGCCGGCGAACTCGGCCTTGCGCAGCTTGCGGAAGTGGCCCTTGAGCAGGTTGCGGTAGATCAGCGCATCCTTGTTGTAGAAGGCCAGCGACAGCCAGCCGCCCGGCGCCGTGAGCTGGTGCAGCACCGGCAGGATGGCCTGGGGTTCGGCCAACCATTCCAGCACCGCATGGCAGAC
The DNA here is from genome assembly GCF_013388395.1 of Pseudomonas sp. LPB0260. Classification (NCBI taxonomy): domain Bacteria; kingdom Pseudomonadati; phylum Pseudomonadota; class Gammaproteobacteria; order Pseudomonadales; family Pseudomonadaceae; genus Pseudomonas; species Pseudomonas sp. LPB0260. The sequence goes on from NZ_CP058247.1 coordinate 5,222,123, forward strand.
CACCAGGTCGTAGGGCTGGTTGAGCTGGCCGAGCAGGTCCTGCCAGGGGGCCTGGATGAAGGTGGCCGGTTGGCCAGCGCCGGCGAAGCGCGCGCGAGCGCCCTCGAGCATCGGCGCGGCGGGTTCGGCGAGGGTCACCAGGTGGCCACGGCCGGCCAGCCACAGGGCCATGTGGCCGAGGCCGGCGCCGATGTCGAGCACCCGCAGCGGCCGGTCGGGCAGCGCCTCGGCCAGGTCGGCCTGGAGCACCGCCAGGCGGATCGCGCCCTTGGCGCCGCCGTAGATCTTCTCGGCGAAACGGGTGGCCAGCTCGTCGAAATGACGGTCCTTCATCGGGCGAAACGCCGTTCGCTGTCGGCCAGCTTGGCGCGCACCGCCTGCTCCAGGTCGATGCCCAGCTCGCTGCACAGCAGCAACAGGTAGAGCACGATATCGCCGACTTCCTGGCCGGCGTGCGCCAGCTGCTCGGGAGCGAGCTGGCGCGACTGTTCCTCGCTGAGCCACTGGAAGATCTCCACCAGCTCGGCCATCTCCACGCTGGCAGCCATGGCCAGGTTCTTCGGGCTGTGGAATTGGCGCCAGTCGTTGCGGTCGCGGATGGCGTGCAGGCGGGCGGTGAGTTCGGCGAGGTCCATGGGGCTCCGGCGTGAGTGATCGGCTGAGGGCGCATTGTTTCATGGGGTCGGAGTGCCGGCCAGCGCCCGAGCGGGCGCCCATGGACTAGCCTGAGCCTCATGCCAGTGCCGCACCCCGAGGAACCCGCCATGAATTCGCTGCGCCGCGTCGCCATCGTCGGTGGCAACCGCATTCCCTTCGCCCGCGCCAACGGCGCCTATGCCACGGCAAGCAACCAGGACATGCTCGGCAGTGCCCTGGACGGTCTGGTGGAGCGCTTCAACCTGCACGGCGAGCGTCTCGGCGAGGTGGTGGCCGGGGCGGTGCTCAAGCATGCGCGCGACTTCAACCTGACCCGCGAGTGCGTGCTGGGCTCGCGCCTGGCGCCCGAGACGCCGGCCTACGACCTGCAGCAGGCCTGCGGCACCGGCCTGGAGGCGGCGCTGCTGGTGGCCAACAAGATCGCCCTCGGGCAGATCGACTGCGGCATCGCCGGTGGCGTCGACACCACCTCCGACGCGCCGATCGCGGTCAGCGAGGGCCTGCGCAAGATTCTCCTGGAGGCCAATCGCGGCAGGCGCACCGTCGACAAGCTCAAGAGCCTGCTCAAGCTGCGTCCGCGCCACCTGGCGCCGTCCCTGCCGCGCAATAGCGAGCCGCGTACCGGGCTGTCCATGGGCGAGCACTGCGAGCGGATGGCGCAGACCTGGGGCATCCCGCGCGACGAGCAGGATCGCCTGGCCGTGGCCAGTCATCAGAATCTCGCCGCGGCCTATGCCGAGGGCTGGCAGGACGACCTGCTCACCCCCTTCCGCGGCCTGACCCGCGACCAGAACCTGCGCCCGGACATCGACCTCGACCGGCTCGCCGACCTTTCGCCGGTGTTCGACCGCGGGCTGAACGGCACCCTGACCGCGGCCAATTCGACCCCGCTGACCGACGGCGCCTCGCTGGTGCTGCTGGCCAGCGAGGACTGGGCCAAGGCCCGCGGCCTGCCGGTGCTGGCCTATTTCAAGGACGGCGAGGCGGCGGCGGTGGATTTCGTCGGCGGCCAGGAGGGCCTGTTGATGGCTCCGGTGTACGCCGTGCCGCGGTTGCTGGCACGCAACGGCCTGCGCCTGCAGGACTTCGACTACTACGAGATCCACGAAGCCTTCGCCGCCCAGGTGTTGTGCACCCTCAGGGCCTGGGAGGACGCCGACTACTGCAAGCGCCGCCTGGGCCTGGCGCAACCGCTGGGCGCCATCGACCGCCAGCGGATGAACGTCAAGGGCAGTTCCCTGGCCGCCGGCCACCCGTTCGCTGCCACCGGCGGGCGCATCGTCGCCAACCTGGCCAAGCTGCTGGCGGTGGCCGGGCAGGGGCGCGGTCTGATCTCGATTTGCGCGGCGGGCGGCCAGGGTGTGACCGCGATCCTGGAAAGGTAATCCAATAGCCGTGGCCGCTCGTCATCGCGGCCACGCGATGTACGCAACTCCATGATTGAGGGCGGTCCCGCCGGTTGGGGCCGCCTTTTTTTTGTGCCTGAACCGAGCCCGCCTGGCCGCGACGTCGGCGTTCAGCCGCCTTACTGCCGCTGCCAGGCCTGCCAGCGCTCGGCGATGGCCTCGCCGTGCTTGCTCCAGTATTTGAAATCCAGGGTCACCTGGCTGTCGCTGTGGGCGCTGGGCAGGTTGTCCGCCAGCACCGCCGGCACCTTGCCCTGGCTCTCCAGGTTGACCGGGGCATAGCCACTGAGGATGGCGAAGTCGGCCTGGGCTTGGGGACTGCTGGCGAAACCGAGGAAGCGCTTGGCCGCTGCGGCGTTCTTGCTGCCGCGCGGGATCACCAGGAAGTCGCCGCTGACCAGGTTCTGCTGCCAGCCGATCCCCACCGGCGCCCCGCTTTGCTGCAGGGCATTGACCCGGCCGTTCCAGAACATGCCCAGGCTGGCCTCGCCCGAGGTCAACAGGCGCTGGGACTCCTCGCCGCCGTCCCACCAGAGAATGTCCGCCTTGATCTGCTCGAGCTTGGCGAAGGCGCGATCCAGGTCCAGCGGGTAGAGGCGTTGTGGATCGACGCCGTCGGCCAGCAAGGCCATCTCCAGCACGCCGGGGCTCGGCCATTTGTACAGCGCGCGCTTGCCGGGGAAGTTGTCGGTGTCGAACAGCGCCGCCCAGTTCCGCGGTTGAGCGGGCAGGCGCTCGCTGTTGTAACCGAGGACGAAGGAGAAGTAGAAGGAACCCACGGCGTAGAGGGTGACGAAGCGCGGGTCGATCTGCGGCTGGGCGATCAGCTTGAAGTCCATGGGTTCGAGCAGGCCTTCGCGGCCGGCACGCAGGGCGAAGTCGGGCTCGACGTCGACCACGTCCCAGGTCACCTCGCCGCTCTCGACCATGGCCTTGAACGCGGCGTAGTCGGTGGGGCCGGCCTGTTTCACGGCGATGCCGGTCGCCCGGGTGAAGGGCTCCGCCCAGGCTTTTTGTTGGGCGGACTGGGTCGAACCGCCCCAACTGACGAAGGTCAGGCTCTCTTGCGCCTCAGCGACTTGGCAGCCCATCCACAAGGCGCCCAACAGGACGAAAACCGGTCTTGCCAACCCCATAACCAACCCCCACTCGTGCGGCGAATCCATCCAGTGATCGATCGCGATCTAATTGTGGGATTCGGTATACCAGTATGCCGTGATACATGCCTAGACCGGCCGCACATTTATACGATCTGGTTATTAGCGTCGTGCCGCGGATGCGCATCTTCGCGGCTGAACGAAAAAAGCCGGATCATTGCTGATCCGGCTTTGCTGTGTGGCTCAGGTGGGGCTCAGCGGAACGCCGGCACCACGTGCTTGATGAACAGCTCCAGGGACTTCTTCTTTTCCTCGTGGGACAGGCCGTTGTCGGCCCAGAAGCTGAACTCGTCGACGCCAAGCTCCTGGTAGTGGCGGATGCGGGCGATGATCTGCTCGGGGGTGCCGATCATGGTGTTCTTGTGGATGTTCTCCAGTTCGAACTCCGGGCGTTCCTTGAACTTCTCCTCCGGGCTCGGCGGCAGCAGGCCGTTGACCGGGGTCTGCTTGTTGCCGAACCAGGCGTCGAAGGTGCGGTAGAAGCGCGAGATGGCCTTGGCGCCGACCATCCAGCCCTCGGGGTCGTCGCTGCTGTGCACGTGGGTATGGCGCAGCACCATCAGTTGCGGGCGTGGCACCTCGGGGTTGTTGGCCAGGGCGGTCTCGAACTTGTTCATCAGGTCGACCACTTCCTCGTCGCCCTTCATCAGCGGGGTGACCATCACGTTGCAGCCGTTCTTCACCGCGAAGTTATGCGAGTCGGGGTCGCGGGCGGCGATCCACACGGGCGGGCCGGGCTGCTGCACCGGCTTGGGCGAGGAGGTGGAGCTGGGGAACTTCCAGAGCTCGCCGTCGTGGGCGTAGTCGCCCTGCCACAGGGCCTTGACCACCGGGACCATCTCGCGCAGGTGCTGGCCACCCGAGGAGGCCGGCATGCCACCGGCCATGCGGTCGAATTCGTACTGGTAGGCGCCGCGGGCCAGGCCCACTTCCATGCGACCGTTGCTGATCACGTCGAGCAGGGCGCACTCGCCGGCCACGCGGATGGGGTGCCAGAACGGCGCGATGATGGTGCCGGCGCCCAGGCGAATGGTCGTGGTCTTGCCTGCCAGGTAGGACAGCAGCGGCATCGGGCTCGGCGAGATGGTGTATTCCATCGCGTGGTGCTCGCCGATCCAGACGGTGCTGAAGCCGCCGGCCTCGGCCATCAGGGTCAACTCGGTGAGATTCTCGAACAGTTGACGATGGCTGACTTGCTCGTCGTAGCGCTCCATATGCACGAACAAAGAAAACTTCATGGCATTTACCTCGAACCTGTTGCTGAGCGGCCGTAGCCCGGTGGTCGGCCGAAAGGGTGAAGAGCGCGCGGCGCTGCATCGCGGTTGATTCCGCTGCGTCGGGTAGACGGCCAGTAAATGGCTGAGCGGAACGTTGTGTGTTGGTATACCATAATACGCAGTATCCACAAAATTTTTCTGCCCAACGCACCGTACCCAAGGAGAGAGGATGAACATCAAGCAGAAGTTAACCCTGGCGTTCGCGGTGATTGCCTGCGTGCCGGTCATCCTGGTCGCGCTGCTGATCATCCTGAATCTGCGCAGTGAAGCACGCACGGCGTTCCTCGACAGCAGCGCCCGGGAGATCCGCCAGGTCGACAATGCCATGCAGCTGTTCTTCGAGAGCATCCGCCAGAACGTCGATTTTCTCGCCAGTCAGCCGCAGCTCACGGCGATCGACGGCGACCTCAAGCGCTATCTCGCCGCCGACGCCGCGCGGGTCGAGATGGGCGCGCAGGACCAGCGGGTATTCGAGCTGTTCGCCGCCCTGGCCGCCAGTCATCCGGCCTACGCCTACCTGTCCCTGGGCACCCGCGAGGGCGGCTATGTGTTCTGGCCGGGCGATCCGAACCTGAGCAACTACGACCCGCGCACGCGCCCCTGGTACCAGGCCGCCATGGCCGAGCCGGGCAAGACCCGGCGCACCGCGGCCTACTACTGGGCGGCGGACGATGTGGTGCTGGTCAGCACGGTGCGCAGCTTCGCCAATCGGCTGGGCAGCCCGGGTGGGGTGGTGAATATCGATGTGTCGCTCAAGCAGCTGACCGATCTGGTCAAGCAGATCAAGCTGGGTGACAGTGGCTATCTGCTGCTGATGGAAGACAACGGTACCGTGCTGGTGGACCCGAGCGAGCCGGCGCACAACTTCAAGCGCCTCGCGGACCTGGGTGGCGGCTACAGCGAGCTGGCCCGGGCCGAGCAGGGCCTGGTGGAAGTGCAGATCGATGGCCAGCGCTATATGGCCAATGTGTGGCCGTCCGAACAGCTGGGCTGGCGCTTCGTTGGCCTGATTCGCCAGGACGAGGTATTCGGTTCCGCCACTCGCCTGGCCTGGCTGATCGCCGCCATCGCCCTGGCCCTGGCCGTGCTGTTCGCCTTCGTCGGCGCCTGGTTCGCCGGTCTGATCGTGCGGCCGATCCGCTCGGTGGCGGGTGGCCTGGAGGGCATCGCCCAGGGCGACGGCGACCTGACCGGCAGCCTGGCGGTGCGCGGTGCGGATGAAACCGCGCAGCTGGCCGGCTGGTTCAACCAGTTCCTCGGCAGCATCCGCCAGCTGATCCAGCGCATCGGCCAGGCGGCGGGGCAGATTCACAGCAGTTCCGGCAGCTCCAGCGAGGTGGCCGGGGAGATGGCCGAGGTGGCGGCGCGCCAGCGTGAGGCGGTGGACATGGTGTCCACCGCCTTCCATGAGATGGTCATGACCGCCAATGAGGTCGCGCGTTCCTGCACCCAGGCCGCCGAGTCCGCCGACAGCGGACAGCGTCAGGCCCATGCCGGGCAGCGGCAGATCGACGAGGCGGTCGAGCGGGTCAACCGTCTGAGCGGCGAGATTCAGCAGTCGGCCGGCGCCATGCGCCAACTGGAGCAGGACAGCCAGGATATCCAGTCGATTCTCGGCACCATCCGCTCGATCGCCGAGCAGACCAACCTGCTGGCGCTCAATGCGGCCATCGAAGCTGCCCGCGCCGGCGAGCAGGGCCGCGGTTTCGCGGTGGTCGCCGATGAGGTTCGCGCCCTGGCCAAGCGCACTGCCGACTCCACCGAGGAGATCGATGGCCTGCTCGGTGGCCTGGCGCGGCGCACCCAGCAGATGGGCACGCAGATGCAGGGCAGCCTCGAGGTGTCGCAGCTGACGGTGGCCTCGATCAGCCAGGCGAGTGCCAGTTTCGAGCGGATTCGCGATGCGGTGGATGTGATTCGCGACATGAACACCCAGATCGCCACGGCCGCCGAGGAGCAGCATCAGGTGGCCGAGGACATCAACCGGCACATCAGCCAGATCCACGCCGATGCCCGCCTGGTGGCGGACCTGGCGGGAACCACCAGCGTGGATGCCAAGACCCTGGCGGGCCTGTCCGAGGAACTGAGCGCGTTGATCCGGCGCTTCAAGACCTGAGGTGTGTCGCGCCCGGGGCCGGCTCGCTCCGGCCCCGGGCGGCTATCGGGGGGATAGCTCAGGCAAAGGCGGGCAGGGCGCCCATCTTGCCGCGGCAGTAGACCATGGGCGCGACCGCCTGCTCCGGCACGATCAGGTTCTTCACCGCGCCGACCAGGATGGCGTGGTCGCCGCCCTCGTACTCGCGCCACAGCTCGCACTCGATGATCGCGGTGGCGTTGCGCAGGATCGGATTGCCCAGTTCGCTGAGGCTCCACTCGATGCCGTTGGCCTTGTCGCTGCCCTTGCGGGCGAAGGCGTAGGCCTCGCCCTGCTGCTCGGCGGACAGCAGGTGGATGGCGAAGCGCCGGCTCTTGATCAGCGCCGGGTAGGAGTCGGAGCTGTAGTTGGGGCAGAACAGCACCAGGGCCGGGTCCATGGACAGGGAGCTGAAGGCGCTGGCGGTGAGGCCGACGATGCCGCCGTTTTCGTCCAGGGTGGTGATCACGGTGACGCCGGAGGGGAAGGAGCCCATGACGTGTTTGTAGGCAGTTGCGTCGATCATCTCGAGTACCTCGGCAGAGCGTGGCTGCGACCGGCAGCCATGGTGGGGCTGGCACCGCCGGCTTGTTCCGGCGATTCGATTTGAATGATGGTATACCGTAATACGGTGTTCGCAAGAATTATTTGTGGCCGGCGGCGAACGGTCGTCCGCTGCCGATCGGCTCGGCCAGGGCCGGTTGGCTGGGGGCGGGAGTGGGGTCGACGCCAGGCGCTTGCATCGGGGCCGGAAACACACAGCCCCTTGGCCTGGGCGGCAGGCGCAAGGGGCTGCGGGTGTTGGCCGGCGCGGTGGTGCGCCGGCTGGGAGTCGACTGCCGCGGTGCGTCAGCCGCCGAACGTCAGGGTTTCCACCACTTCCAGGTCGTAGCCGGTCAGGCCGGCGTACTTCAACGGCGCGCCGAGGTGGCGCAGCTTGCCGACGCCGATGTCCTGGAGGATCTGCGCGCCGGTGCCGACTTCCGAATAGATGCGCGACTGCGAGCGGTTGAACTGCTGGCGCGGCTGGGTCAGTTGCGGCACGCGTTCCAGCAGGGCCTGGGACGACTCGTTGTTGGCCAGCACCACCACCACGCCGCGGCCTTCCTCGGCGACCTTCTGCAGCGCCGCCCACAGTGTCCAGTTCTGCGGGCCGGTGTACTCGGCGCCGACCAGGTCGCGCAGCGGGTCGATCACGTGCACGCGCACCAGGGTGGGCTCCTCGCGCCGGATCTCGCCCATCACCATGGCCATGTGCACGCCGCCTTCGATGCGGTCCTCGTAGGTGATCAGGCGGAAGTCGCCGTGCACGGTGGGCAGCTCGCGCTCGCCGATCCGGGTCACCGTGTGCTCGGTGCTCAGGCGGTAGTGGATCAGGTCGGCGATGGTGCCGATCTTGATGCCGTGCTGGGCGGCGAACTTCTCCAGGTCGGGACGACGGGCCATGCTGCCGTCCTCGTTCATCACCTCGACGATCACCGACGCCGGGCTGAAGCCGGCCAGGCGCGCCAGGTCGCAGCCGGCCTCGGTGTGCCCGGCGCGGTTGAGCACGCCGCCGTCGCGGGCGCGCAGGGGGAAGATGTGCCCGGGTTGCACCAGGTCTTCGGCCTTGGCGTCCGGCGCCACGGCGGCCAGCACGGTGCGCGCGCGGTCGGCGGCGGAGATGCCGGTGGTGACGCCGGTGGCGGCCTCGATGGAAATGGTGAAGGCGGTGGAGAAGGCACTGCCGTTGGCCGGCACCATCTGCTCCAGGCCGAGGCGCTGGCAGTGCTCGTCGGTTAGGGTCAGGCAGATCAGGCCGCGCGCCTCGCGGGCCATGAAGTTGATCGCCGCCGGCGTACACATTTCCGCCGCCAGCAGCAGGTCGCCCTCGTTCTCGCGGTCCTCGTCGTCCACCAGCAGGACCATCTTGCCCTGGCGGTAGTCCTCGATGATTTCTTCGATGCTGTTGAATGCCATGCCAGTGTTCTCACGGTTTGCGATGGGTGACGGTTGTTCGATCGGCTGTATGGTATACCATATTACGAAATTCTGACGAACACCCGAGGTAAAGATGAAGGCGTACTGGATTGCCCATGTCGATGTGACCGACCCCGCGCAGTACAGCGAATACACCCGCCGGGCACCGGCGGCGATCGCCCAGCACGGCGGCCGGATCCTGGCCCGGGGCGGGCGCTCCGAGGCGCTGGAGGGGCGGGCGACGCCGCAGCGCAGCGTGGTGATCGAGTTCGCGACCTACGAGCAGGCGTTGGCCTGCTACCGTTCGGCCGAGTACCAGGACGCCTGCAGCCAGCGCCAGGGTGCGGCCCTTGCCGAGGTGATCATAGTCGAGGGCGTTGCGCCCTGAGCCGACGTGAGGCTGGTGGGCTGGGTGGCTCGCTTTAGCGGATAAAGTGCACTTTGCCGGTGTCGTCGTTGCCGACGTAGATGCCGTAGACCCCGGCCTGGCGCTCCTCGATATAACGCTCGAGAATCTGCCGGATCGCCGGGTAGTAGATGCTCTCCCAGGGGATCTCTTCCGGGGCGAAGAAGCGGTAGTCGAGGGTCTCGGGGCCGAACTGGCCGGTCACTTCCAGCGCCACGGCGCGGAAGATGATGTACACCTCGCTGATCTTCGGCACGCTGAAGATCGAATAGGGGCAGAGGATCTCGGCGCGTACGCCGCTTTCCTCCCAGACCTCGCGCAGGGCCGCCTCCTCGGTGGTCTCGCCGCTTTCCATGAAGCCGGCCGGCAGGGTCCAGGTGCCGGGGCGCGGGGCGATGGCACGCTGGCACAGCAGGTACTTGCCGTCCTGCTCGATGATGCAGCCGGCGATGATCTTCGGATTCTCGTAGTGGATATAGCCGCAGCCCGCGCACATCAGGCGCTCATGGGTGTCGCCTGGCGGCTGCCGCCGGCTCAGGCGGTCGGCGCCGCAGCCGGGGCAGAAGCGCGGAGTGGGCATGGGCTCAGCGTCCTATGCGCGGGTCTTTGAGGGCGATCGGCGCGGCGATGTCACGTACCTTGGCCGGTTCTTCCTGCTTGGACTTGAGGTAGTCCAGGGCCACCTTGGCGGCGGCGCGCACGTGGTCCACCGAGGCCTGGTGCGCGGCCAGCGGGTCGCCGCTCTTGATCGCCTCGACGATGCGTTCCATCTCCTGGTTGCTGCTGCCGCGGCGGTTGGCCTGCGACACCGAGGTGGCGCGCAGGTAGCTGATGCGCGCCTGCAGCTGGCGCAGCTGGGTCGCCGCGATGTGGTTGCCGGAGCCCTCCAGCAGCACGTCGTAGAAGCCCTGCACCGACTCCAGCACCTGCTGCAGTTCGCCTTCCTCGAGGACCTTACGGTTGGCCTCCAGGGCGCGCTCCAGGGCGCGGATGTCCTTGGCCTTGGCATTGAGGGTGAACAGCTGGACGATCAGGCCCTCGAGCACGCAGCGCAGCTCGTAGATGTCGCGGGCGTCCTCCAGGGTGATGATCGCCACGCGCGGGCCCTTGGCGTCGGCGAACTCCACCAGACCTTCGGATTCGAGGTGGCGCAGGGCCTCGCGTACCGAGGTGCGGCTGACGCCGAGGCGGTCGCACAGGTCGCGCTCGACCAGGCGGTCGCCGGGCAGCAGCTGGAAGTTCATGATGGCGCTGCGCAGTTTTTCCAGCACGATTTCGCGCAGGGTAACGGGGTTGCGATTGACCTTGAAGCTATCGTCGAGAGGCAAGCGTTTCATGGGTTCCGCTCTGGTTGAGACTGTCCTTAAAAAGCAAAAAGCACCCAGATCGCTGGATCGAGGGTGCTCCGGATGCTTCCTTCAAGCCAGTTGTTACGATTGGCTTTCAGCATCGGCCTCGGCAAAGGCTTCGCGGGCGATGCGGAAACTGTCCACGGCTGCAGGTACGCCGCAGTATATGCCGACCTGTAGCAGGATCTCGCGGATCTGCTCACGGCTGAGGCCGTTGCGCAGGGCTCCACGGATATGCAGCTTCAGCTCGTGCGGGCGATTGAGTGCCGAAATCATCGCCAAGTTTATCATGCTGCGTTCGGCCAGGGATAAGCCCTCGCGGCCCCAGACGTGGCCCCAGCAGTACTCGGTGACCAGTTCCTGCAGGGGGCGGTTGAAGTCGTCGGCGTTGTCGATCGACTTGTTGACGTAGGCCTCGCCCAGCACCTGGGTGCGGATCGCCAGGCCCTTCTCGTACTTGTCGTTGCTCATGTTGCGCTCCTTCGGGGGCGGGCCGTCACAGGCCGCCCATCAGGGTGTATTTGATCTCGAGGTAGTCCTCGATGCCGTACTTGGAGCCTTCGCGGCCCAGACCGGAGGCTTTGACGCCGCCGAAAGGCGCGACCTCGGTGGAGATCAGCCCCTCGTTGATGCCGACCATGCCATATTCCAGCGCCTCGCTCATGCGCCAGGCGCGGCCCAGGTCGCGGGTGTAGCAGTAGGCGGCCAGGCCGTACTCGGTGTCGTTGGCCAGGTGCACGGCTTCGGCTTCACTGCCGAAGCGGAATACCGCGGCCAGCGGGCCGAAGGTTTCCTCGCGGGCGACCTTCATCTCCAGGCTCAGGTCGGCGAGCACGGTCGGCTGGAAGAAACCGTTGCCCAGCGCGTGGCGTTCGCCGCCACAGAGCAGGCGCGCGCCCTTGCCGAGGGCGTCCTGCACATGGTCCTCGACCTTGGCCACGGCGCGCTCGTTGATCAGCGGGCCCTGGGTGACGCCGGACTCGAAACCGTCGCCGACCTTGAACTCGCGGACGCGCTCGGCCAGGCGCGCGACGAACGCCTCGTAGATGCCATCCTGCACCAGGAAGCGGTTGACGCACACGCAGGTCTGCCCGGCGTTGCGGAACTTGGCGATCAGCGCGCCCTCGACCGCGCGCTCCAGGTCGGCGTCGTCGAAGACGATGAACGGCGCGTTGCCGCCCAGCTCCAGCGAGACCTTCTTCAGGGTGTCGGCGCACTGGGCCATGAGCAGCTTGCCGATGGCCGTGGAGCCGGTGAACGACAGCTTGCGCACCGCCGGGCTGCCGGTCAGCTCGGCGCCGATGGCCACCGCGTCGCCGGTGATCACGTTGAAGATGCCGGCCGGGATGCCGGCCTGCTCGGCCAGGGCGGCCATGGCCAGGGCGGAGAACGGGGTTTCCGGGGCCGGCTTGACGATGCACGGGCAGCCGGCGGCCAGCGCCGGGCCGGCCTTGCGGGTGATCATCGCGGCCGGGAAGTTCCACGGGGTGATGGCCGCGACGACGCCGATCGGTTCCTTGCTCACGACGATGCGTGCATCGCCCTTGTGGCTGGGAATGGTGTCGCCGTAGATGCGCTTGGCCTCCTCGGCGAACCACTCGATGAAGCTGGCGGCGTAGAGAATCTCGCCCTTGGCTTCGGCCAGCGGCTTGCCTTGCTCCAAGGTGAGGATCTCGGCCAGGGCATCGGCATGCTCCAGCATCAGCGCGTGCCAGCGCTTGAGGATGCTGCTGCGTTCCTTGGCGGTGCGCGCGCGCCAGGCGGGCCAGGCGGCATTGGCGGCGGCGATGGCGCGCTGGGCTTCGGCGCTGCCCATGTTCGGCACCTGGCCGATCACCGCGCCGTTGGCCGGGTTGTGGATTTGCTGGTGTGTGCCGTCCTGGGCATCACACCATTGACCGTCGATGAAGGCCTGCTGGCGGAACAGGTGTGCGGCTGCTGGGGTCATGTCGGCTCCGGGAATAAAAAAGGGTCGCCTGCGCAATACGTGGAGGCAGACGACCCAAAAAAACTGTCAGGTGATGGCGTTCAGGCGATGGCGGGCAGGGCGCCCAGCTTGCCGCGGTGATAGACCATCGGGGTCAGCTCGACCTCGGGGATGATCAGGTTCTGCACCGCGCCGACCATGATGGCGTGGTCGCCGCCTTCATATTCGCGCCACAGCTCGCACTCGATGATTGCGGTGGCCTTGCTCAGCAGCGGGTTGCCCAGCGCGCTGAGCTGCCAGTCGATGCCCTTGGCCTTGTCCTTGCCTTTGCCGGCGAAGGCATAGGCCTCGGCCTGCTGCTCGGCGGACAGCAGGTGGATGGCGAAGCGCTTGTTGGCGCGCAGCACCGGGTAGGAATCGGAGGCGTAGTTGGGGCAGAACAGCACCAGCGCCGGGTCGATCGACAGGGCGCTGAAGGCGCTGGCGGTGATGCCGACTATGCCGCCGTCCTCGTCGAGGCAGGTGATCACGGTGACGCCCGAGGGAAACGAGCCCATCACCTCTTTGTAAATGCCTGGTTCGATCATCTTTGACTACCTATGGGTTGCGGTTCGTGGCGGCTCAGCGCATCACGAAGGGGTCTGGCATCGGCGCTTGCGAGAGGTTGATCCACACCGTCTTCTGCTCGGTGTAGGCGAGCACCGAGTCGATGCCGCTCTCGCGGCCATAGCCGCTGTTCTTGAAGCCGCCGATCGGCGCCATGGCCGAGACCGCGCGGTAGGTGTTGACCCAGATGATCCCCGAGCGCACGTCGCGGGCCAGGCGGTGGGCGCGGCCGAGGTCGCGGGTCCAGATACCGGCGGCCAGGCCGAACTGCGAGTCGTTGGCGATGGCCAGGGCCTCGGCCTCGTCCTTGAAGCGGATCACCGAGGCGACGGGGCCGAAGACCTCTTCCTGCATGATCTTCATCGAGTTGCTATCGCACTCGAACAGGGTCGGCTCGTAGTACCAGCCGTTGCCCTCGACCTGCGGGCGCTTGCCGCCCAGGCGCAGGGTCGCGCCCTCGGCCAGGGCGTCGGCGACCAGGCCTTCGACCACAGCCAGCTGCTGCGCGGTGGCCATGGGGCCCATCTCGCTCTGCTCGTCCTGCGGGTTGCCGATGCGGATGCGCCGGGCGCGTTCGATCAGGCGGGCGACGAACTCGTCGTAGATCTCGTCCTGCACCAGCAGGCGCGAGCCGGACACGCAGCTCTGCCCCGAGGCGGCATAGATGCCGGCGACGGCGCCGTTGATGGCGCTGTCCAGGTCGGCGTCGGCGAAGATGATGTTCGGCGACTTGCCGCCCAGCTCCAGCGACAGCTTGGCGAAGTTCTCCGCGCTGCTGCGCACCACGTGGCGGGCGGTGGCGGCGCCGCCGGTGAAGGCGATCTTGCGCACCAGCGGGTGGCGGGTCAGCGCCGCGCCGGTGCTCGGGCCGTAGCCGGTGACCACGTTGACCACGCCCGGCGGAATGCCGGCTTCCAGGGCCAGGCGGGCCAGCTCGAGGATGGTCGCCGAGGCGTGCTCGGAGGGCTTGAGCACCACGGTGTTGCCGGCGGCCAGGGCCGGTGCCAGCTTGATCGCGGTGAGGTACAGCGGGCTGTTCCAGGGGATGATCCCGGCGACCACGCCCAGCGGCTCATGCACGGTGTAGGCGAACAGGTCGCTCTTGTCCAAGGGCAGGGTGCCGCCCTCGAGCTTGTCGGCGAGGCCGGCGGTGTAGTGGAAGAACTCCGGCAGGTAGCCGACCTGGCCGCGGGTCTCGCGGATCAGCTTGCCGTTGTCGCGGCTTTCCAGCTGGGCCAGGTGCTCCTTGTTCTCGGCGATCAGGTCACCCAGGCGGCGCAGCAGCTTGCCCCGGGCGGTGGCGGTCAGGCCGCGCCAGGCCGCACTTTCGAAGGCCTTCTGCGCCGCCTGAACGGCGCGCTCGACGTCGGCTTCGTCGGCGTCGGGCAGTTCGGCCCAGGGCTCGGCGAGGGCCGGGTTGAGGCTCTGGAAGGTCTTGCCGGACAGGGCGTCGAGCCACTGGCCGTCGATGCACATGCGAAAGCGTTCGAGGCTCATGCGACGATCTCCTTTACTGGGGGCGCTGCGTGCTGGGTATTGCCGAGGAAGTCGAGCAGCAGCTGGTTGACCAGGCGCGGCGACTCTACCGGCATCATGTGCCGCTGTTCTTCGAGTATGGCGGCCTGGGCACCGGGAATCCGCGCGGCCAGTTGCCGGGCCATCTCGGGCGTGGAGCCGGGGTCCAGTTCGCCGGTGGCGATCAGGGTCGGCGCCTGGATGCTCGAAAGCTCGTCGGCACCATACATGTCCTGGGTGGCGAACAACGAGTAGGTGGTCAGGTAGCCCTGGGGATCGTTGCCCGCCAGGACCTGGCGGATCGCCGCGATCTGCGCCGGGTTGGCCGCCTGGTATTCGCGGCTGAACCAGCGCGCCAGGGCCGCCTCGGCGTTGGCCGCCGGACCGAACTCGGCGACCTGGGCGGTGCGCTCGATCACCCCTGCGCGCTGCTCGGGGCTGCGATTGAACACGCTGTTGAGCACCACCAGGGCACTCAGGCGGGCCGGCTGCTGCAGGGCAAACGCCCGCGCCACCAGGCCGCCCATGGAGAAGCCGACCACCGCGACCCGGGGCAGGTCGAGGTGCTCGAGCAACTCGCGCAACTGTTCGGCATAGTCCGGCAGTCCGGCGTCTGCCGGCGGCAGGGCGCTGGCGCCATGGCCGAGCATGTCGTAGGCGATCACGCGGAAGTGCGGGGCCAGGCCGACGATCTGCCCGCCCCACATTTCCTTGTTCAGGCCGACCCCGTGGATCAGCACCACGGGGTGGCCTTGGCCGGTCGCCAGGTAGCTGGTGCCGGCCGGGGTCTGTTCAGCGGTGAGCCGAATCATGGGTTGCTCCTGCGCGCGCCTGGCAATTACTGGGCTTGCTCGGCGGCCAGTTCTTCCAGGTCGATGTAGCGGTTGCCGATACGCGGGTGCAGGCGGCCGCCGTCGGAAGCGCCCAGGACGACGACGATCTCGTCGGCGCGCGGGGCGTCTTCGATCTGCATCTCCAGGGTGACATAGTGCGAGCGCGCGCCTTCGTCGTCCTTGTGCATCATCGGAATCTGGATCGAGGTGCCCGGGCCGCCGCGCTTGTTGGTGAAGCTCAGGTAGCTCTTGGCGTTCACCGCCTGGCGGTAGTGGTTGCCGAAACGCAGGTTGTGGATCACCGCGGAGGCATGTTCGATCTCGCCGTCGGCGCCGACGACGGCGGCCTTACCATAGGCCTCGATCTTCTCGGCGCCACCGATGGCGTCGACCAGGCGCTTGACCATCAGCGCGCCCAGCTCGGAGCAATTGGCCTTGATTTCCGAGCGCAGGTCTTCGACGAAGCCACGGCCGGACCAGGGGTTCTTCATTACCACAGCTAGGCCGACCATGGTCACCGGCTTGTCGGTGGCCTTGCCACCTTCGATAAGGGTTTCTTCCACGTAGCTGACGATCTTGCGGATTTCAAAGCTCATGAGGCTCTCCTGGGCTGCGGATGGGGCGTAATCGCCGTAGTCGTATTATGGTATACCATAAGACCATTATGGCAAGTCAAGTGATCCGGTGGCCCTGCGCCGCCGGTGGCTTGGCTGGAAGCGGGAGCGATCAATGAGCGCTGATTTTTCTCAGGCCAAGTGCTTTGCTTCTGTATTCCGGTCTATGGTATACCATATGACAAGCGAATGTTGCTGCATCCACTGCGGTCGCATTCGGGCGCTGCCGGAGTGACCGAGGACGACTGCCATCGTCTGAGGAAACTCATCGCCCGAGCGATTGCTGGCGACATTGGCGACAAACACTTCGGTGTGTCCCATACAAAAATAAGGAGGAGGCGCGCTCGTGAGCGAACATCCTATGCAAGGCTCTCAACGTCTGTTCGCAGGCGTAAATCCGACGATGGCCATTTCATCCCTGGTGATGGTGCTGGTCTTCGTGCTGTTCACCGTGACCTACAGCGAGCTGGCCAACAGTCTCTACACCGGCGCCAAGCAGTGGATCGAAGGGTCCCTGGGCTGGTACTACGTGGCGGTGGTCAGTGCGGTGCTGTTCTTCACCTTCTGGGTCGGCCTCAGCCGTTTCGGCAACCTGCGTCTGGGCCGCGACGACGAGCGTCCCGAGTTCAGCAACTTCTCCTGGTTCGCCATGCTGTTCAGCGCCGCGGTCGGTACCGGCCTGCTGTTCTGGAGCATCGCCGAGCCGCTGATGCACATGCAGGGCAATCCCTTCATGGACATGGCCGGCGTCGCCGCCAATACCCCGGAAGCGGCGCAGATCGCCCTGCGCGTGACCATGTTCCATTGGGGCCTGCACGGCTGGAGCATCTACATCATCGTCGGCCTGATCCTGGCCTACTTCACCTATCGGCATAACCTGCCGCTGACCGTGCGTTCGGCGCTGTATCCGCTGATCGGTGAGCGCATCTATGGCCCGATCGGTCATGCGGTCGACCTGCTGGCGATCTTCAGCACCCTGTTCGGCACCGCCACCACCCTCGGCCTGGGCGTGTCGCAGATGAACGCCGGCCTGAACTACATGTTCGGCATCGAGATCTCCACCACCAACCAGCTGATCCTGATCTCCGCCACCGCGGTGGTCGCCACCCTGTCGGCCGTGTCCGGGGTGCGCAAGGGCATCCTCTGGCTCAGCGAGTGGAACATCCGCCTGAGCAGCATTCTGTTCCTGTTCCTGCTGCTGGCCGGGCCGACCGTGTTCCTGCTGGGCCTCTACGCCACCAGCCTGGGCGACTACCTGGCCACCTTCATCCCCATGGGCATGTGGACCGACTCCAACCCCGAGCGTCAGTGGCAGGGCTGGTGGACCATCTTCTACTGGGGCTGGTGGCTGTCCTGGGGCCCGTTCGTCGGCATGTTCATCGCCCGCATCTCCCGTGGCCGCACCGTGCGCCAGGTGGTGCTCGGCGGCATGCTCGCCTCGACCCTGGGCGCCTTCCTGTGGATCGTGATCATGGGCGGTACCGGCGTGTCGCTGCAGCTGTCCGGCGCCATCGACCTGAATGCCGTGGCCAACTCCGACGTGACCATGGTGCTGTACAAGACCATCGAGGGCCTGAACGTGTCCTGGGCGACCATGGCCATGGCCGGCCTGGCCACCCTGATGATCGTCAGCTGGTTCGTCACCTCGGCCGACTCGGCCACTCTGGTGATCTGCACCATCCTGTCCATGGGCAACCAGAACCCGCCGCAGCGCTTCCGCATCATCTGGGGCCTGGGTCTGGGCGCGCTGGCCGGCGTGTTGCTGCTGGCCGGCGGCCTCAAGGGGCTGCAGGCGGCCACCATCGCCGCGGCGCTGCCGTTCTCCGTGGTGCTGCTGGTGATCTGCTACAGCCTGGTGCGTGCACTGCACCAGGAAGAGCGCGAGTCGCTCTGCGTGCGGGAGGCCCAGGGCGCCTAAGTCCCGGAGTCTGTCGCGGTCGGCGCTAGGCTGACACTGGCGGCGCACGGCGTCACCGATCCTCGATCGATGGCACCGTGCGCCGCTTCGTTTGTGCGCCGTCCATGCTGCTGCGGCGCACACGTCTGAAAGAGGTAGGCCGGTGATTGCGATGCGCCCGCTCCGAGAATGCCAGCCAGCTAATCCTGCGACTCCGACGAGGACGCCGGCATGAGCCTGCAGCTCCACCTGCTGTTTCTTCTCTGCGTGGCCCTGGCCACCTTCGCCCAGTGCCTGACCGGCTTCGCCTTCGGCCTGATTCTCATCGGCCTGGTGGCGATCCTGGAGCTGATACCCCTCGGCGAAGTCGCGGTGGTGATCAGCATCCTCACCCTGGGCAATGCCCTGGTCACGGTGGCGGGGCCCAAGCCGCAGCTGGACCGCTCGATACTCGCCCCCCTGTTGATCAGCAGCCTGCTTGGCGTGTGCCTGGGCATCTGGAGCCTCGGTGCCCTGGATGGCCGGCAGATCGCCTGGCTGCGCCTGCTGCTGGGCGGCGTGATCATCCTCGCCAGCCTGATGCTGGTGGTGCAGAGCGAACCGCGCGCGCAGGTCTCTTCATCGTCGGCGTTCTGGCTGGCCGGAGGTCTCTGCGGGCTGCTCAACGGCCTGTTCTCCAGTGGCGGGCCGCCGATCGTCTATCACCTGTATCGCCAGCCCCTGGGCTACGAGTTGATCCGCAATACCCTGATCACCGTATTCGCCTGCAACGCGGCCATGCGCCTGGGCCTGGTGGCGGTGCAGGGGCAACTGACGCTGGATATCCTGTGGCTCAGCGCTGAAGCACTGCCATTGGTCATGCTGCTCAGCTGGCTGGTGCGTCGCTACCCGCCGAAGCTCTCGCTGCGCACGGTGCGCTGGCTGGTGTTCGTCCTGCTGCTGCTGGCCGGGACCAGCCTGATCGCCGAAGCTGTGCCGCAGCTGCTGGCCCTGTATCGGGGCTGAGCGCCGCTCAGTCCTCCCCGCGTTCGCGGCTCAGCAGCGCCGCCTTGCGTTCCACGCCCCAGCGGTAGCCGCCCAAGGCGCCGTTGGCGCTCACCACTCGGTGGCACGGCACCAGCAGGCCCAGGGGGTTGCTGGCGCAGGCCCGGGCCACGGCGCGCGGGTGGCTGCCGAGGGCGGCAGCCAGTTCGCCATAGCCACGGGTCTGGCCGGGGGGATCTGCCGCAGTGCGCGCCAGACCCGTTGCTGGTAGGCGGTGCCGCGCAGGTCCAGGGGCAGCTGGGCGGCGCGTTCGGGTTCATCGATCTGCCGCAGCACCTGTTGCAGCCAGTCGCCCAGGCCGGCGTCGTCGCGCTGCAGGCAGGCGGTGGCGAAGCGTTGGCGCAGTTCGTCCTCCAGCTGCGCCGACTCGTCGCCGAGCAGCACGGCGCAGACCCCCTTGGCGCTGCTGGCCAGCAGCAACTGGCCGAGCGGGCAGGGCGCGGTGGTGAAGCGCAGGGTTTCGCCGGCGCCGCCGCGGCGGCGTTGCGTCGGGCTCAGTCCATCGTCCTGTTCGTACAGCGCGCGGGTGCCGGAGTAGCCAGCGCTCAGGGCCGCCTGCAGCACCGAGTCGGCCGCGGGCAGGTGCGCCTCCAGCGCGGCGCGGCGGCGGGCCTGAAGCCAGGCCTTGGGCGTCAGCCCGGTGCGCGCCTTGAACGCGCGCACCAGGTGCGAGGAGGACAGGCCGATGCGTGCGGCGAGCTGTGCCAGGGTCGGCGTCGGTTCCAGCTCATCGAGCAGGCGACAGGCCGATGCCACCAATGCGTCGAGCTGCTCGGCCGGGCTGGCACCCTGGGGCGCGCAGCGCCGACAGGCACGGTAGCCGGCGGCCTCGGCGCTGGCCGGGTCGGCATGGTAGCTGACGTTGTCGCGTCGCGGCCGCCGCGCCGGGCAGCTCGGCCGGCAGTAGATGCCGGTGGAGCGCACGGCGAAGACGAACCGGCCGTCATAGGCGCCATCGCGGGTGCAGACGGCTTGCCAGCAGAGGTCAGGGTCGAGCATGGCGCGGCTCCGTGGGGTGATGCCTCGATTGTCGGCCCTTGGGCGCGCGCCGCCAATCCGAATCGCGCTTTCAAATCGCCTGCGGGTCGCTCACTGCCAGTCGAGCGTCAGCGCCTCCTGCCAGGCGAAGCGTTCGAAGTGGCTGGCCACCACGTGCTGGAGCTTGGCCAGCTGCTCCTGTTCCTCGGCGTGCACGCTCAGGCGCAGGCCATCGTCTTCGGCGGCGAGCAGCGCCAAGCCGAAGGCGAACTCGATACGACCCTGCTGTTGGTCGAAGCTGACCGGGATCTTGTGGGCGAAGTGCTTGCACAGGCGGCTGATATAGCGGGCCGGCGTGGCGGTGACGACATGGGTGGTGGCGGTCAGGGTCATGGGGTCTCCAGGTGTGGGCGGGACAGGCGCGCGGGGCCGCGCCTGTCGGGAAGTCAGTAGCCGACGGTAAAGCGTTGGCGGATGTGCTGTGGCTGTTCCAGTTCGTCGATGATGGCCACGGCCAGGTCGGCCACGCTGATGCTCGCCGGCGCCTCGCCGTTCATCAGCAACTGGTCGCCGCCGATGCGGAACTGGCCGCTGCGCGCGCCCGGTTGCAGCAGCGCTGGCGGCGAGATGAAGCTCCAGTCCAGCGCAGTTTCCGCCCGGATCAGCTCGAGGGCCTGGCGCGCGCCCTCGGCGCCTTCCTTGTATTCGGCGGGGAAGTCCGGGGTGTCGATCAGCTGCAGGCCCGGTGCGACATACAGGCTGCCAGCGCCGCCGACCACCAGCAGGCGCTGGATGTCGGCTTGCTGGGTCGCCGCATAGATCGCCCGGGTGCCCTGGACGAACCGTTCGCGAATGTTCGCCTGGCCCCAACCGGGGTTGAAGGCATGGACCACTGCATCATGGCCGCGCAGGGCCGCGGCCAGCGCCTCGGTGTCATAGGCATCGGCAGCCACGGCATTCAGCGCCGGGTGCGCGGGCAGATTCTGCGGCTGGCGGACCAGGCCGGTGACCAGGTGGCCCCGGTTCAGGGCTTCCCGCAGAACGGCGGCGCCGACGAAGCCGCTGGCGCCGATCAGGGCGATATTCATGGCTGTTTCCTCGGGTGATTTTCGTCGAGGGAGATAATCGCAGCTGGATAAAGGTCGGAAAAATCGGTTAAAAGCGCTTTAACTATTAAGCAGGGCTAATTAATGGAGCAGCTCAAACGTATGGCGATCTTCGCCACGGTGGTCGAGCGCGGTTCCATGGTCGCCGCCGCCGAGGTGCTCGGCATGACCCCCTCGGCGGTCAGCCAGCAGATCCGCAAGCTGGAGGACGGCACCCAGGTCAGCCTGCTGCACCGCACCACCCGCAAGCTGACCCTGACCGAGGCCGGCGCCGCCTTCTACCAGAGTTGTGCCCAGGTGCTGGCCCTGGCTCAGGAGGCCGAGCAGCGCCTGGCCGAGCTGCGTGATGCGCCGGTCGGCGAGCTGCGCATCGCCGCCCCGGTGGGCTTCGCCGGCGCCCCGATCTGCGCGGCCCTGGCGCCGCTGTTGCAGGCACACAGCGGGTTGAGCCTGCAGCTGTTCTTTCACGATGAGCCGATCGACCTGGTCGAACAGCGCATCGACCTGGCGATCCGCGCCGGCAGTCAGCCGGACTCCAGCCTGGTGGCGCGGCATATCGGCGACTCGCGCATGCTGCTGTGCGCGGCGCCGAGCTACCTGGCGCGGCGGGCGCCCATAAGCCTGCCCGCCGAGCTGATCGGCCTCGACTGGCTGACCTTGAACACCGACGCTCGCTTCAACACCCTCAGCCTGCAGGGGCCGGCGGGCGAGCAGGAGAAGTTGCGCATCGAAAGCCGGGTCGGCTGCAACAACATCCTGGCCGTACGCCAGTTCACCCTGGCCGGGATGGGCGTGTCGCTGCAGCCGGCACACGAGGTGCGCGAGGAGCTGGCGGCAGGTAGGCTGCGCGATGTGCTGCCGGGCTGGCGTTTGCCGCCCCTGGGGATCTACCTGGTCACCCCGCGCCGCGATGCCCAGCCGGCCAAGGTGCGCTATGCCCTCGAGGCACTGCGCCAGCATCTGTTGCGAGATTGAGCATGCGCGGCCGGGTAATGGTCGCCCCAGGGTGGGTTATGGACGCCGATTGCCGTATAACGGGCGGCACACGCGAATTGGGCAACACAGGACCCGCGATCAAAGCCGATGAAGACACCAAAACGTATTGAACCCCTGGTCGAGGATGGTCTGGTCGACGAGGTCATACGCCCGCTGATGAGCGGCAAGGAGGCCGCGGTGTTCGTGGTGCGCTGTGGCGAGGAGCTGCGTTGCGCCAAGGTCTACAAGGAGGCCAACAAGCGTGGCTTTCGCCAGTCCGTGGAGTACCAGGAAGGGCGCAAGGTGCGTAACAGCCGCGACGCCCGCGCCATGGCCCGGGGCTCGAAGTACGGCCGCAAGGGCCAGGAGGACGCCTGGCAGAACGCCGAGGTGGCGGCGCTGTTCCGCCTGGCCAACGCCGGGGTGCGGGTGCCCAAGCCCTATGACTTCCTCGAGGGTGTGCTGCTGATGGAGCTGGTCGACGACGGCGAGGGCGGCGTGGCGCCACGGCTCAACGACGTCGACCTGCACCCGGAGGACGCCCGCGAGTTCCACGCCTTCATGATCCAGGAAGTGGTGAAGATGCTCTGCGCCGGCCTGGTGCATGGCGACCTGTCCGAGTTCAACGTGCTGCTCGGTCCCGAGGGGCCGGTGATCATCGACCTGCCCCAGGCGGTGGATGCGGCCGGCAACAACCACGCGTTCAAGATGCTCGAGCGCGACGTCGGCAACATGGCCGCCTACTTCGGCCAGTTCGCCCCGGAGTTGAAGTACACCAAGTACGCCAAGGAGATGTGGGCGCTGTACGAGGAGGGCAAGCTGACTCCGGAGAGCCAGCTGACCGGCGAGTTCGCCGACCCGGAGGACGCCGCCGATGTCGACGCGGTGATGCGCGAGATCAAGGCCGCCCTGGCCGAGGAAGCGCGCCGCCAGGCCCTGCTCAATGCCGAGGATGCGCCGCGCGGCGAGGAACCGCCGCCGCCCTGGATGCAGTAATCCCCACCCCGCGCCCCGATGTCCGTCGGGGCGCGCTTTGCCTTGCTCAGCCGGTTGCCGCCAGGGCCTCGAGAAAACTCTCCAGCACCAGGTGTGGCCGGCGGCCCTTGCGCGTCACCGCCGCCAGGCTGAGGTCGTAGTAGCGCGTGCCGGCCTTCAGCGCGCGCAGGCGACCCTGCTGCACCCAGGCCGCGGCGTAGTGATCGGGCAGGTAGCCGATGTAGCGCCCGGTGAGGATCAGGAAGGCCATGCCCTCGCGGTCCGAGGCGCTGGCCGTGCAGTTGAGCTGCTGATACTGGCCCTGGACCTCCGGCGGCAGGCGGAAGGTCGGCGCGATGGCGTCCTGGGCGTCCAGGCGCGCGTCGGCCAGTTGCTGATCGTCGACATAGAACAGCGGGTGACCCACCGCGCAGTACAGCAGCGAGCGTTCGTCGTACAGGCTCTGGTACTCCAGCCCGGACAGCGCGCCGGCCTGGGGCACCACGCCGATGTGCAGGCGACCGTCCAGCACCCCCTGCTCGACCTCGCTGGGTGGCGTCATGCGGATATGGATGCGCACGTCCGGGCCGCGCTCCTTGAGCCGCGCCAGGGCGTTGGTGATGCGCATGTGCGGCACCGTCACCAGGTTGTCGGTGAGGCCGATGTTCAGCTCGCCGCGCAGGTTCTGGTGCAGGCCGTTGACCTCGGTGCGAAAGCTCTCCAGCGCCGCCAGCAGTTGCTGGGTCGACTGGTACACCTCGCGGCCTTCCTCGGTCAGGGCGAAGCCGGCGCGGCCGCGCTGGCACAGGCGCAGGCCCAGGCGCTGCTCCAGGTCGCTCATCTGCTGGCTGATGGCCGAGCGGCCGATGCCCAGCACGCTTTCCGCGGCGGAGAAGCCGCCGCACTCCACCACGCTGCGAAACAGCTTGAGCAGGCGGATTTCGAAGTCGCTGACCTGGGCCAGGGGTTCGGCGCGGCGTGTGCTCATTGTTTAGTTATCCATTAACTAAAGATAAGTAAAGTCGTGTTTTTGTGAATCTATCCCCGTGGCACCTTTACTGGCAACTGCTTATCCAAGCTAGAACCCGCCCTGCCACGCGAGGCCGCCCCCATGAACATGCAGCAGACCGCCCCCCTGCCAGTGGCCAGCCAGCTCAAGCTGGACGCTCACTGGATGCCGTTTTCCGCCAACCGCAACTTCCAGCGCGACCCGCGTCTGATCGTTGCCGCCGAAGGCAGCTGGCTCACCGATGATCGGGGCCGCAAGATCTACGACGGCCTGTCCGGCCTGTGGACTTGCGGCGCCGGCCATTCGCGCAAGGAAATCCAGGAGGCGGTGGCCAAGCAGCTCGGCACCCTCGACTATTCGCCGGGCTTCCAGTACGGCCACCCGCTGTCGTTCCAGCTGGCCGAGCAGATCGCCGACCTGATGCCGGGCGAGCTCAACCATGTGTTCTTCACCAGCTCCGGCTCCGAGTGCGCCGACACCTCGGTGAAGATGGCCAAGGCCTACTGGCGCCTGAAGGGCCAGCCGGCCAAGACCAAGTTCATCGGCCGCGCCCGTGGCTACCACGGCGTCAATATCGCCGGCACCAGCCTCGGCGGCATCGGCGGCAACCGCAAGATGTACGGCCAGTTCATGGACGTCGACCACCTGCCGCACACCCTGCAGCCGCACCTGGCCTACACCCCGGGCATGGCCGAGACCGGCGGCGTCGAGCTGGCCAACGAGCTGCTCAAGCTGATCGAACTGCACGACGCCTCGAACATCGCCGCGGTGATCGTCGAGCCGATGTCCGGTTCGGCCGGGGTGCTGGTGCCGCCGGTCGGCTACCTGCAGCGCCTGCGCGAGATCTGCGACCAGCACAACATCCTGCTGATCTTCGACGAGGTGATCACCGCCTTCGGCCGCATGGGCAAGTGGAGCGGTGCCGAGTACTTCGGCGTCACCCCGGACATCATGAACACCGCCAAGCAGATCACCAACGGCGCCGTGCCCCTGGGCGCGGTGATCGCCAGCCGCGAGATCTACCAGACCTTCATGAACCAGCCGTCGCCCGAGCACATGATCGAGTTCACCCACGGCTATACCTATTCGGCCCACCCGGTGGCCTGTGCCGCCGGCCTGGCTTCGCTGGAGCTGCTCAAGCGCGACAACCTGGTGCAGCAGGCCGCCGAGCTGGCGCCGCAGTTCGAGAAGGCCCTGCATGGCCTGAAAGGCGCCAAGCACATCCTCGACATCCGCAACTGCGGCCTGGCCGGCGCCCTGCAGATCGCCCCGCGCGACGGCGATCCGGTGATCCGCCCGTTCGAGGCCGGCATGGCCCTGTGGAAGGCCGGCTTCTACGTGCGCTTCGGCGGCGACACCCTGCAGTTCGGGCCGACCTTCAACGCCCGGATCGACGACCTCGAGCGAATGTTCGACGCCGTCGGCGAAACCCTCAACCAGCTCGACTGACCCGCTGGGTGGCCTGCGCCATCGCCCCCCATATCCCAGGTGGATGAGCTTCGCGCCATCCACCCTACGAATTCGATTGACGGAGAGATCCCATGACCAGCATCCCGCACCTGATCAACGGCGAGCGCATCAAGGGCCAAGGCCGCAGCGCCGACGTCTTCAACCCGGCCACCGGCGAGGTGACCAAGCAGGTCGCCCTGGCCGACCGCGACGTCATCCAGCAGGCCATCGACGCCGCCAAGGCCGCCTTCCCGGCCTGGCGCAAGACCCCGGCGGCCAAGCGCGCCCAGGTTATGTTCCGCTTCAAGCAGTTGCTCGAGCAGCACGAGGCAGAGATTGCCAAGCTGATCAGCGAGGAGCACGGCAAGACCCTGGAAGACGCCGCCGGCGAGCTCAAGCGTGGCATAGAGAACGTCGAGTTCGCCTGTGGCGCGCCGCAGATCCTCAAGGGTGAGTACAGCCGCAACGTCGGCCCGGACATCGACGCCTGGAGCGACCTGCAGCCGGTCGGCGTGGTTGCCGGCATCACCCCGTTCAACTTCCCGGCCATGGTGCCGTTGTGGATGTACCCGCTGGCCATCGTCTGCGGCAACTGCTTCATCCTCAAGCCCTCCGAGCGCGACCCCAGCTCCACCCTGTACATCGCCGAACTGCTGCACGAGGCCGGCCTGCCCAAGGGCGTGCTGAACGTGGTGCACGGCGACAAGGAAGCGGTCGATGCGCTGATCGAGGCGCCCCAGGTCAAGGCCCTGAGCTTCGTCGGCTCGACCCCGATCGCCGAGTACATCTACAGCGAAGGCACCAAGCGCGGCAAGCGCGTGCAGGCTCTGGGCGGGGCGAAGAACCACGCCGTGCTGATGCCCGACGCCGACCTCAACAACGCCGTCAGCGCGCTGATGGGCGCGGCCTACGGCTCCTGCGGCGAGCGCTGCATGGCCATCTCGGTGGCGGTGTGCGTAGGTGACCAGATCGCCGATGCCCTGGTGCAGAAGATCACCCCGCAGATCCAGGAACTGAAGATCGGCGCCGGCACCAGCTGTGGCCTGGACATGGGCCCGCTGGTTACCGCCGCCGCCAAGGAGCGGGTCACCGGCTACATCGACGCGGGCGTGGCCGCCGGTGCCGAACTGGTGGTCGACGGCCGTGGCCTGCAGGTGGCCGGCTGTGACAATGGCTATTTCGTCGGCGGCACCCTGTTCGACAAGGTCACGCCCGAGATGAGCATCTACAGCGACGAGATCTTCGGCCCGGTGCTGTGCATCGTGCGGGTCGACAGCCTGGAAGAGGCCATGCAGCTGATCAACGACCACGAGTACGGCAACGGCACCTGCATCTTCACCCGCGACGGTGAAGCGGCGCGCCTGTTCGTCGACGAGATCGAGGTGGGCATGGTCGGGGTCAACGTACCGCTGCCGGTGCCGGTGAGCTACCACAGCTTCGGCGGCTGGAAGCGCTCGCTGTTCGGTGACCTGCACGCCTACGGCCCGGACGGCGTGCGCTTCTACACCCGCAAGAAGGCCGTCACCCAGCGCTGGCCGCAGCGCGCCAGCCACGAGGCGGCGCAGTTCGCCTTCCCCAGCAATGGCTGAGCTTTGCTAGGGCGGTAACGAAAAAGGCCAGTCGTGAGACTGGCCTTTTTGTTTGCGGGCCGTGCTGGTCGTGGTCAGCGGGTAGGGTGGAGAACTGCGCAGCGTTTCCACCGCGTGTACCCGTGCGACTTGCCTCTCCTGGGCATCGCGTTTCGCTTTTGCGGCGAGTACCTTTTGCACTGCCCGGGTGAGCCTCCTTTAGGCTCGCCAGCGAAGGGCTTCGCGAAGCGAGGGCCCGTCGCAAGGGCGAATAACGATACGTCAAGGCAAGGTTAGTTTCGCGAGGTCGATGGTGGACAAGCTTCGCGTTGTCCACCCTACGGATACCCAGGCTACTTGCTCAGTCCTTGAACGGTACGTGTCCCGAACATACTGCGGATGCTGTCACGGCGCCATATGGAGCCTGTGGTTGCGGCGATCGATCGGCGGAATCTGCACTTTGCTTGATCTGTGTCGGGGTTTGCCCTGGCGCGGGGGCCTATAGTCCGGCGCTTAAATTTCAGCCCGGTATCAACGAGAAAAGGACTTCCCTCATGCGTGCGCTCGCCCTCGTACTGTTCTGTTGCCTCGCCGGCCTGGCCAAGGCCAGCAACGAGGCAATGCAGCGCTTCACCCAGCTCAATGCCGACCCGGTGCTGCGCCAGCAGGCCTACGAGGCCGGCCACGAACGCATCCGTTTCTGCGGCAATTGCCACGGCGAGAACGGCAACAGCCGGCGCCCGCACATCCCCAATCTGGCCCAGCAGAACCCGGTGTATCTGTTCAATGCCTTCGAGAAGTTCGCCAGCGGCGAGCGCAGCGACTATGTGATGTCCAAGCTGGCGCCAAACCTGAGCCTCGAGGATAGGGTCAACGTGGCCATCTATTTCGGCCAGCAGCAGTTGCAAGGGCATGAGGCGGCGGTCGACCCGGCGCTGCGCCAGGACGGCGAGGCGACCTTCAAGACGCTATGCACGGGCTGCCACGGGATGAACGCCGAAGGCCGCGACAATACCCCGCGCCTAGCCGGCCAGCCGGCCGAGTACCTGCGCCGTGCCCTGACCCGTTTTCGCGACAAGGATCCGCGCCGTGCCGGCTCGGTGATGATGAGCATCGCCGACGGCTTCAGCGACCGGCGCATCGCCGCGCTGGCCGCCTATCTGCAGCAGTTGCAGCCCCAGGCCGAGCTCAGCCTGGGGGAAGTACGCCGATAGCGCGCAGGCCCCGTTCGATCAGCAGGTGACAGCCGGCGGGATTTTCCAGCGGCAGCAGGTGGCCGTGCTGCAGATCTTCCAGGAACCGGGTCTGCGGGCAGCGCCGTTGCCATTCCTGCCACAGCTGCTCGCTGAAGAACACCGAGGGCTTGCCGCGGATCGCCACGCAGGGCATCGCCAGCTGTTGCAACTGCGCCATCACGTTCGGCGGCTGGGTGTAGTTGTGCGCCTCCCAGTGCTTGGGGAAGGCCAGTTGCAGCTGGCCGTCGGCGCCCTCCACCACGGCGTGCCGGGCCAGCGCCTGCAGGGCTTCGGCGCCGAAGCGCTTGTAGCCGCGGGCGTTCTGGCACTGCCGCAGGAATGCCTCACGGCTGGGCCAGCGGTCGGCCTTGCGCAGGGTGCTTCGGGCCGGGTCGGTGCGGTTCATCAGCGCCTTGGGCAGCCAGCGCACCAGCCGCGCCAGTGTCGGGGAGACCATGGCCGGCTCGATCAGCACCAGGGCCTTGAACAGCTCCGGACGTTTGGCGGCGGCGAGGATGGTGCAGGTGGCGCCCAGGGAGTGGCCGATGCCGACGATCGGCTGCTGGTATTCCTGCTCGATGAAGGCGATCAGGTCGTCGGCATACAGCTGCCAGTCGCGCCGACGCGGCGGCGGGCCAATGTCCGGCCAGGTCGCGCGGCAGGCCAGGCCACTGAGTGCCAGGCTGCCGCTCAGGCGCTCGAGCAGGGGCTCGTAGACCCGCAGCGGGAAACCGTTGGCGTGGTAGAAGTGCGCCGGCACGCCCTGGTCGCTGCAGTGCAGCCATTGCGCGTTGGCCGGCAGGCGCGCGGTAGTGCGGGTGCGCGTCATGATCTTCCTCATGGTCTGGCGAATCGTCCGGATTACAGTAGGGATTGGCCGAGGCCGAGGCAAAGGGCGATCGCGCCACAATGCAGGGGCAACTGCCCGGGCGCGGCGATTCGGCGGCCGGTCTGCGCCGGTGCCTTCGATTGGGTACAATTCGCCGCTCTTTTTTATCCGCGCCACGCCCGGCGCGCCGCACACCGAGGTTGTCCATGTCCCTCCTTGAACTCATCGCCGCCACCCTCGGGGTGATCGCCGTCTGGCTGACGGTCAGGCAGAACATCTGGTGCTGGCCCATCGGCCTGGTAATGGTGTCGATGTACAGCTGGATCTTCTTCGAGGTGAAGCTGTATTCGGACATGCTCCTGCAGCTGGTCTACGCCGTGCTGCAGCTGTATGGCTGGTGGCAGTGGAAGCGCGGCGGCGAGCGCCATCAGGGCCGCGAGGTCACGCGCCTGAGCGCCTATGGCCTGGCCCTGAGCCTGGCCATAGGCGGCGCCGGCAGCCTCGGCCTGGGCTATGCGATGGCCACCTACACCGACGCCGCGGCGCCCTGGCTGGATGCCGCCCTGACCGGCTTCAGCCTGGTGGCCCAGGTGTGGATGGCGCAGAAGCGCCTGGAATGCTGGCCGCTGTGGTTCACCCTGGACGTGCTGTTCGTCGGCCTGTTCGTGCACAAGGAGCTGTACCTCACCGCCGGCCTCTACGGCCTGTTCTGCCTGCTGGCGCTGCACGGCTGGCAGAGCTGGCGCCGCGCCCCGGAACTGGCCCGCGCATGAAGGTGCTGGTGCTGACCGGCCCGGAGTCGAGCGGCAAGAGCCGCCTGGCCGAGGCCCTTCAGGCGCGCTTCGGCGGCCTGCTGGTCGGTGAGTACGTGCGTCACTTCATCGAGCAGCAGGGCCGCGACACCTGCTACGCCGACATCGAGGCGATCGCCCGCGGCCAGCTGCAGTGGGAGGATGCGGCCCGCGCGGCGGCGCCGCCGCTGCTGATCCTCGACACCCACCTGCTGAGCAACCTGCTGTGGAGCCGGACGTTGTTCGGCGACTGCCCGGCCTGGATCGAGCAGGCCCTGCTGGCGCGCCGCTACGACCTGCACCTGCTGCTCGACCCGCACGGCGTGCCCTGGGTCGACGATGGCCAGCGCTGTCAGCCGCAGCTGGACGAGCGTCTGCGTTTTCACCAGGCCTGCCGCGATTGGCTGCAGACCCACCAGCAGCCGCTGCGTCAGCTGGGCGGCGACTGGGCGCAGCGCGAGCGGTGGGCCCTGGAATATATTGCTGAGTGGCTGACTGAGCCCCCGCATCGCGACCGTTGATCGATGCCTGGGTTGCCTGCTGCCGATAAGCGAATCGAGAAAGGCCAGTCCTGCGACTGGCCTTTTCGTTGAATGCACCGCCAGGCTTCCATCTGACCTGCGGGGTGTGCACGGGCAGAGGCGCTGAGGGCAGCGTCCGGTCTGGTGAGCGCTGCCGCTCGGCCTATTTGCCCGCCTTGCGATTGCGCACATACAGCGCCTCGCCGCCGGTGGCACTGCTGCCGCGCACCTGCAGTTCGAAACGCTTGGCCTGGCCCTTGATCAGCTCGCTGAGCTTCTTGAAACCATAGAGGCGGGCGTCGAAGGCCGGGCGCAGCTTGCTGATGTTCTGCCCGAGCACACCGAGTTCGACCCAGCCGTCCTCGTCGTCGATGTCGTCGATCAGCTTGGCGATAAAGTCCACCGGCACCTTCTGCGGCTTCTTCCTGGCCGTTGCCTTGGCCGGCTCGGCGGGGGGGCTGTCGCCGGCGGCGGCCTTGTTCTTGTCGCCGTTGCCGGGCTGCTCGTCCGTCGCGTCTGCCGCGTCGGCACGGAGGATCTCGGTGTAGATGAACTTGTCGCAGGCCGAGACGAAGGGCGAGGGCGTCTTCTCCTCGCCGAAGCCGTACACGGTCAGGCCTTCCTCGCGCAGGCGCGCGGCCAGGCGGGTGAAGTCGCTGTCGCTGGAGACCAGGCAGAAGCCGTCGAAACGCCGGGTGTAGAGCAGGTCCATGGCGTCGATGATCAGCGCGCTGTCGGTGGCGTTCTTGCCGCGGGTGTAGGCGAATTGCTGGATCGGCTGGATGCTGTGGTCGAGCAGCACCTGTTTCCATTTGCCCAGGTTGGGCTGGGTCCAGTCGCCGTAGATGCGCTTGACGCTGGCCACGCCGAACTTGGCGATCTCCTCGAACAGCCCCTCGACGATGGCGGCCGAGGCGTTGTCGGCGTCGATCAGTACGGCGAGCAGCTTCTGTTGCCGGGTTGAGCTGGGTTTAGTGGCCATGGCTCGTCCTTGATCTGAAGGTGCCTCGACCATACTGCGGATGCCACCTCGGCGCCAGGGCCGGGCGGGCGTGCACCTGGTCGGCTGGCGTGGCGAACAGTGGAACGGCCCGGCTGGCGGGGCTTGCGCCCTTTCCGGGTTGATGGCTAACTGCTTGCAATGTCGGCTTTCGTCCGCGTCCTGCGGCAGCGGCGCGTCTCGATGGGCCCCTGACAACCGAACTGCTGTCCGCGATGGATTTCCGATAGCCAATGCTGCGCCGGCATCGAGGCGAGATCCGAACCTGTGGCGATATAGCCGAGACACCCCGATGACCGTCGACAAAGCCACTGGCGTGCCTGCGCGAACCTCCCTGCGAACCCAGATCATCGTGCGCGGCGCCCTGCGCAGCCTGGTGATCGCCGCGCTGTTGTGCCTGGCCAGCTACTACCATGTGGCGGGCATGCTCGAGGACGGCGTGGTCGAGCAGCTCGAGCAGTTCATCGCCGAACGTGGCCGGCGCGATTCGGAGCCGTTCCTGCAGACCGAACGCCACCATCGGGCCGTCGAGCAGGCCTTGCTCGAACAGCTGCAGTCGGTGCCGCTGGCGACCGGTGCGGCATTGTTCGATGACTATTTCGAGCCCTGGCCCGACGGTACCTGGCGCACCCGGACCGGCTGGTACGAGGGGCAACTGTTCAAGGATGGTCTGCAGCACCGCGGCTTCACCGGCTTCATCGGCCGCGACGTCGAACTGACGCCCCAGTTGCGCCACCGCGCGGCGCTGATCGCGGCGCTGCTGGACTGGTATGGCAGCGCCTGGACGTCCACGGGCCAGTACATCAACTACTTCGTCTCGGCGCCGGAAAACCTGCTGGTCGGCGAATTCATCGGCGTCCCCTATCTGCACCAGGTACCGGCCGACACCTATTTCCCCGATGAAATCTTCGTCGCCCGCGCCAACGAAGCGCAGAACCCCGAGCGGCAAGCGGTCTGGACCCATTTCTATTTCGACGCCACCGCCAAGATGTGGATGCTCAGCAGCCTCAAACCGGTCTATCTGCAGGACCGCCTGGTGGCCACGCTGGGCCAGGACATCCTGCTCGACGACTTCATGCAGCGCACCCTCAAGGATGCCCTGGACGGCACCGAGAACATCGCCTTCAGTGCCGACGGCAGCCTGATCGCCTACGAGCCGTTGTTGGCGCAGATCCAGGCCGCTGGCGGCACGCTGAAAATCGACGGCGACCAGCCGCAGTTGCAGGGCATCTTCGCTGCCGTCACCGGGCAGCAGCGCCGCAGCGGCGTGACCGAGACCGACGAGGCCTTTCTTGCCTACACCCGCATCGACGGCCCGGACTGGTACCTGGTCAACATCTACCCCAAGCAGTTGCTGCAGAACAAGGCCATGGCAGCCGCCACGATCATCCTCGGCATCGCCCTGCTTGGCCTGCTGTCGGAGTTCGCCGTGCTCTGGCTGCTGATCGAGCAGTATGTGCTGGCGCCGCTGCGGCGCTTCATCCGGGTCACCGAAAAGGTCGGCGAGGAAGGCCTGAGCGCGCTGCAGGGCAGCGAGCTGCCGCGCCGGCGCGACGAGTTCGGCCGGCTGGCCAGCCGCTTTCGCGAGACGGCGAGCGAGCTCGAGGCCTCGCGCCAGGCATTGCTGGCGGCCAACCGCGACCTCGATGCCCAGGTGGCGGCGCGCACCGAGGCGCTGACCCAGGCCAACCAGCGCCTGGCCACCCTGGCGATCACCGACGAGCTCTCGGGGCTGCACAACCGCCGGCAATTCCAGTTGGTGGTGCCGCAGGAGCTGGCGCGCCTCGCCCGCCTGCAGTCGACGCCGCTGTGGGCGACTCTGGCGGTTCTCGATATCGATCATTTCAAGCAGATCAACGACCGTTATGGCCATGCGGTCGGCGATCAGGCGATTCGCCAGCTCGGCGCGTGCCTTTCTGCGCTGCATCGGCGCGCCGGGGATCATTGCTTTCGCCTGGGCGGCGAGGAGTTCGCCCTGTTCGCCAGCGCCGAGCAGGTCGACGGCGGCAAGCTGCAGGCCTTCGCCGCTCACCTGCTCGAGGCGGTGCGCAGCCTGGCCATCGAGGTTTCGCAGCCGGAGCAGACGGGGCGCCTGACCGTGTCGGTCGGCATCGCCTGCGTCCAGGCCGGCGCCGCGCTGAGCCTGGAAAGCCTGTACAAGCTGGCCGACGACGCGCTCTACCTCGCCAAGCAGAGTGGCCGCGACCAGGCCAGGATAGTCCTGCTCAGCGGCAGCGGCGAGCAGGCGACAACGCTCGAGCTGAGCGTGCACTGAGCGACAACAGGCGTCTACGCTCGGACTGCGGTCGATAGAGGTGGCGCCTTCAACTTTGCGGCGGCTGCCCCCAGCGCTGATAGATCGCCTCCAGCCTGCCGAGGCGCTGCAGGAGGTGCAGCGCCGCGGCGAAGCGTGCCGCGCGCTCCTGGTCGTTCTTGGCGAAGGCGACGAAGCGCGGCATGTGCGCCAGTGGCCGCGGCAGGATGCGGACCTTATCTTCGGCCCCGAGCTCGCGGGCGTAATGCAGCAATTGAACCCGGTCGCCGACGATCAGGTCGACGCGTCCGGCCAGCAGCATGGACACCAGCTGCCGCGGGCTCTGCGCGCTGCTGTCGCGCTTCAGCGGGGCCTGGTCGTAGTCCGTGTCGTAGGCGTAGCCCTTCACCTGGCCGATTACGTAGGGCTCCAGATCGCTGAGTTGCTGCCAGTCGCCCAGTGCGCTCTTGTGGGCTGCCATGAACACGGTGGAGCCGGTGCGGATCGGGCCGACCAGCAGGTATTGGGCGTGGCGTTCGGCGGTGCCGGCGAACTGGAAGGCCATGTCGACGCCGCCCTGTTCGAGCATGCGCTTGACCCGCTGCCAGGGGTACAGGCGCAGCTCGTAGTCGATCCCGGCGGCCTGCAGCACCGTGCTGACCAGTTCGACATCCAGACCCTGGGGCGTGGCATCGTGGCTCGCGGCGAAACTGTAGGGGGCGAACTGTTCGTCGCCGACCACCTTCCATGGCTCGGCCATTGTTGCCGGGCCGAGGGTCAGGAGCAGGCATAGCAGCAGATAGCGCATGGGGTGTTCCGTTTGAGCTTGGAGTGCAGCATGGCACCTGGAGGGTGACTAGGCAAACGCCGGAACGGGGGCTCGATGGGCGGTAGCGATGGGCTCGAAACCTAGTCCCTTGCCGCCTGCCGAGGCTCAGCCGCTGCTCGGTCGCGCGCCGCCGGCACGCTGCTGGATTGGGCAGGCCTGGCGATCGAGCTTCTCGACATAGGGATTGCCATGGCCCATGACGCAG
This sequence comes from Pseudomonas sp. LPB0260, assembly GCF_013388395.1. Classification (NCBI taxonomy): domain Bacteria; kingdom Pseudomonadati; phylum Pseudomonadota; class Gammaproteobacteria; order Pseudomonadales; family Pseudomonadaceae; genus Pseudomonas; species Pseudomonas sp. LPB0260. The sequence continues at coordinate 5,256,628 of NZ_CP058247.1, forward strand.
CCGACCTGCTGGTTGCGCCAGCGCTCCCACTGGCTGACCGGGTACTGGCGGTGCCAGGCCTCGTAGGTGCGGCGATCCTGACGCGACAGGCGCAGCCGATAATGATCGGCCATGTACAGGTAGATGCGCGCCGCGGCGCCACGCGCCTGCTCAGGCGGCATGGCGGTCCTGGCCTTGAAATCGACGCGCATCGGGCAGGCTCCATACTGTGCGGGCGCGGCGGGGAGCATGCCGAGGGCGTAGTTGGAGCGGTCGCCATTGAGCTCGCCGATGCTCGGCACCAGGTTGTGCAGGTCGGCTTCGGCGGCGCGGAACACCGGGTCGTTGCGGCTGCAGTTCTTGCGCCCGCCGTGCTGCCAGCACTGGCGCTGATGGCCGATCACCCAGGCCGGCACCACATGCTCCCACTCCAAACGTTGCGCACGACGCAGCTGCTTGCGCGGCTTGTAGCCGCAACTGGCCAGATCCACCTGCTTGCCCTGGTAGGCACAGCCGCAATAGAAGGTGGTCTGCCGCTGGGCATAGAGCTTCCAGGCGACCTTCTTGGCGGCGGCAAAGGACTGCGGGGCGTCGGCGTGGGCGGGCAGGGCGAATAGCAGGCACAGCAGGGCAAGCAGGCGGGACATGGGCGGCTCGGGCAAAAAGCCGCGCATGATAGCCGTTTTGGAGGGCCTGAGGGTGCGCCTATTGCGCAATTTTTACTTATGGTTCAATGGCTTGCGCGGACGACCAGGAAAAGCCAGGAGCCCGGCTGGATCAGACCTTCCTGACGAACTCGGACTTGAGCTTCATCGCGCCGATGCCATCGATCCTGCAATCGATGTCGTGGTCGCCGTCGACCAGGCGGATGCCCTTGACCTTGGTGCCGACCTTGACCACCAGCGACGAACCCTTGACCTTGAGGTCCTTGATCACGCTGACGCTGTCGCCGTCTTGCAGGGTGTTGCCTACCGCATCCTTGATCACCTTGGCCTCGTCGCCGGCGCCGGGCGCCTCGGCGTTGGCGGACCATTCATGGGCGCATTCCGGGCAGACCAGCAGCTGGCCGTCCTGGTAACTGTATGGGGAATGACATTGGGGACAGGGTGGCAGGGTGCTCACTGAGGCTCCTCGGCGACGTTCGGGCGAAAGGCCGCGCAGTGTATAGGGATTGCCGCCCGTGCGGGCACGCCTCGGTCGGGCGCGCCCGCGCTGGCGGCTACCAGCGCGGCTCGTAATGGCCGTGATGGTGATGGCGGCGGTAGTGCTTGTGATGGCGATGCTTGTAGTGGTGCGGGCGATGGAAATGGTGCGGCACCAGCACCGGCTGATACGGCCGGTAGTAAACCGGCGGTGGCGAGTAGTAGCGCGAATGGGGCTGCTGGTAGTAGATGACGCGCGGCGGTGGCGGACCGATCTCGACATACAGCGGTGCATGCTCGTAGCGGCTGTTGGCGACGATCGCGCCGCCGATCACCGCGCCGACCAGCACCCCGGCGATCGCGGCATCACGCCGGGAGCCGTCTGCCGAGGCGGCGCCGCTCAGCATCAGGCTGGCGATCAGCGCGCTCAATAGAGTAATGCGGCCAAGCATGGTCAACCTCCTTCCGCGGAACGCTCGGGTCTGGTTATTTTTTGACCATGCCTGGCGCCGGATATCCGCGGCACCGAGGTAAAACTTGTGTAAAGGCGCCGCTGTTTACTGGCCGGCGGCTCAGTCGTACTCCGCCTCCTGGTGTTCGCCCAGCAGGCGCCGCTGGCGCGGGGTGCAGGCGGCCAGCACGGCGGGATTGAAGCGCCAGGCCAGGTAGGGCGAGAACTTCTGCGCGACCATGCGCCGGCCGTAGTGCACCTGCAGCAGGTAGCGGCAGCGATCGTTGCTGCGGTTGCGGCTGCCGGCGTGCCACAGCTCGCTGCGAAACATCAGCACATCGCCGGCCTGGCACAGCACCGGCTGCGCGGGCCGGCCCTGCCAGCTGCGCTCGCCCGCTCGCGGCGCGCGTCCGGCGCGGTGGCTGCCGGGCACCACCAGGGTGGGGCAGAGGTCGGCGTCGACGTCGTCGAGGTAGAGGTGGGCGGTGCAGATCTGCATGGGCAGCTCGAACGCCGGGTCGGCCAGCAGCGAGCTCGGCAGCGGCATCACCAGATAGTCCAGATGCAGCTCGGCGCCGACGAAGCCGGGGTGGCAGCGCCAGGCGGTCTGGCCGATGACATGGCAGTCGCTGCCGAGGGCCGCCTCGGCCAGCTCGATCACCCCTGGCGGGTCGAGGTAGGGCAGCCACAGCGGGTCGCGGTTGAACACGCACTTGTACTGGTCGAGCAGGCCGCTGTAGTCCCAGTGCTGCGCTTGCAGGCGGTCGATGGCTTCGCGCAGCTCGGCGACCTGCGGCGGCGCCAGCACGCCGGGCAGCAGGACGAAGCCGTGCTCGTGCAGCGCGCGCAGCTGCACGGCCGTGATGGCGGGATCGACTCGGTGTTGCGGCATGCGGGCGATCCTCGGGTTGCGCCGTTTGCCGTCCGCCTCAATGGCGGCGGGTCAGGTCATGGAGCCCCAGGGACGACTGGCCGCGCTCGGGGTTGGGGTCCACCGCGCTGTGCAGGCGCGCGCTCAACTGGTCGGCGCCGCCGATGTACTGGCCGTCCAGCCAGATCTGCGGCACGGTGATCGGCGTGCTCGGTCCCACCAGCGGTTTGACCCGGGCCAGCATCTCGTAGAGAGCACGGGCGTCCTTGACCACATCGTGATAGCGGAAGTCGATGCCGGCGTGCCCGAGGTAGTCCTTGGCGCGCTGGCAATGGGGGCAGCTGGCCTTGCCGAACAGGTGGTTGCCGCTGACCGGACTGCGCCCGGCGTGGTGGGCGATCACCGCTTCGGTCAGCACCCCGCGGTTGAGCGCGTTGCCCTGACTGATCACCCGCCCCTCGACCATGACGATGGGGGCGTGCCAGCCGCCCTTGAGCAGCGGCTGCCACCACTGGCTCAGCCAGTCGCGTAGCTGCAGCTCCACGGGGATGCCCGCCAGCTCGTTGGCCAGGGTGTCCTCGATCACATCGCGGGTCAGGGCGCACTCGCCGCAGGGGATCTTGATCCTCAGCGGGCCGAAGCGGCCGGCCCAGCGGTAGAGGGTGATACGAACCACGGCCGTGCTCATGGGCCTCCTGATAACTCGGGGTAGGGCTTGTCCTTGAGCATAGTAAAGCCGCTGCCGCGACCGCCCCGTGCGTCGACGGCCTGGAAGAAGGTGGCGGACGGCTATTCTCAACAAGGCGATGACGGCCCGGGCCGTGATCCGCGACCCTACCCGCAGCACAGGCGCCGAGCATGGAACTGGACAAGCTTACCGACGACATCCTCGAAACCCTGTGGCGCTGGGCGACCACGCCCTGGCTGCAGATCGGCGAGACCGACCTGCACCTGGCGCGCCTGATCGGCCTGGGGCTGATCCTGTTCTTCGCCTGGTGGTTCTCCTCCCTGCTCGAGCACGGCCTGCACAACGTGGCGGCGCGCGGCAAGGGCACCCATATGAACTCCTCGGGGATGTATGCCCTGACCCGCATCATCCGTTATGCGGTGTGGATCATCGGCACCCTGGTGGGGCTGCGCTACCTGGGCCTGGATCTGACCAACATCGCCCTGGTCGGTGGCGCCATCGGCGTGGGCATCGGCCTGGGCCTGCAGAACATCTTCAGCAATTTCATCTCCGGGCTGATCCTGCTGCTGGAGAAGACCCTCAAGGTCGGCGATTTCGTCGACCTGCAGTCCGGGGTGATGGGCCGGGTCACCGAGATCGGCATGCGCTACACGCGCATCACCACCAACGACCTGGTCGACATCATCGTGCCCAACTCCGAGTTCGTGAACGGCCGGGTGACCAATTGGAGCTTCGACGAGAAGTACCGGCGCATCCACGTGCCCTTCGGCGTGGCCTACGGCAGCGACAAGCACAAGGTCAAGGCAGCGGTACTCAAATCGGTGGAGGCCGTGCCGGGGTGCATCACCAGCCTGCCCGGGCGCCAGCCGGACGTATGGTTGACCCGCTTCGGCGACAGCAGCCTGGAGTTCGAGCTGGTGGTGTGGGTCGAGCACGACCTGATGGTCTCCCCCGGTGCCACCCAGGCGCGCTTCATGTGGGCCATCGAGGACCAGCTGCGCCTGGCCGAGGTGGAGATTCCCTTTCCCCAGCGCGACCTGCACCTGCGTTCTGGCAGCCTGCGCCTGGATCTGGGCGAGGACCCGCGCCTGGCGGTGGGCGAGCCCCGCCCGCGGCAACCCGACCCCGAGGGCTAATTGCGCTGGCGGGGCCGGTTTCGCCCGAGGGCTGGCGCGTGCTAATGCGGCGAACGGGTCAGCACGTTATGGCCGTCCAGCCTTGAGGGCGAGGATGCGCCCAGTTGCGCCGCAAGGCGCCTGCACCTGTCGGCGCTGCGCTTGATTCGCCGATGGAGCCGGGCGGCTGCTGGCCCAATCAGGGGCGCGCCCTGCAGATGTACGGCATTACTTATTTGCTATAAGGGCCGCGGTGTATTTCTTATGTTTTTTAAATTCGCTTAATTTCAATGGCTTACTGGTGGAAGAGGCCATTGTCTGCCGATTGTCGGAGTCTTGACGTTCGCCGGTGGCGCAACTAAACCAATAAAACGGTAGGGGTGTTGGCAGCTGTGCTTGCGTCCACCGTTGGCGGAGAAGAAGCGGCATCGGCTGGGAAGCCTGAGCATGAGAGTGGTCGCCTTGTCGGCGATCCGATGGTTCTCACGACAGGGCGGGACGAGTGATGGACAGCAAGAGCAGTACCGGGATGCCGGCAGGCTATCCACGATCGTCACGGGCGATGCCCAGTCGCTATCCGGGGGACGATGCTACGCACTGGTGCGATGCCGATGCGCCGGTGATTGCCGCGAACTACCTGGCCCGCCTGCTGCAGTCCCAGGGCAATTCCGGCAAGGCCCCGCTCGACAGGGGAACGGGCCGCGGCGCTCGGCATTGGTCATCCGGTCTGGCCGCTTACCGCATTTCCTTATCGGCGAAACTGCGCTGCGCTTGGCTCGCGCTCAAGCGCCACGCTTCCGGCTCCACCCGCCACCTGTTCCCATCCTGGGGCAGCGTTGCGCCCCTCAAGCGCCCGAGCGTCGGGCCGAGCAGACGCGGCCCCAGGCCGCGCTGAGGCAGCGGGTCGAAAGACCAACACGTGGGTGCGGGGTCGCGGAACCTGCAGTCGGTGTCTCCAAAGCAGGGTGGCCTTCAGCGTGCGGTCGAGGGTTCCGGCCAGTTCAGCACGCCTTGATCCTTGAAACGCATGGTTCCGAACAGTCCTCCCGCCAGCTTGCCACTCAGCTCATAGGGCAGGCCCTGGCCGGGCCGGTAGCCGGCGGCGCCCCAGGCCTGACGAATTGCCGAAAAGGCGGAAATACTCACCGGCACGTTGAGCAGCGCCTCGCCGAAGCGCGGCACCTGACCGCGCTGATCACTCACCCCGCTGGCCAGTGGCTGGCCATTGACCTCCAGCTCCAGGGCCACGCCGTTATAGTCGAACGGGGCGTCGTTCGGGTTCTGCACACGCAGCTTCAGCGCAAAACGCATTTCTAGCTCCTGGCCGGGTAGCGGCTCCAGGCCGACCAGGTCGATACGCAATGGGTCGCGCAGGCTGGCGCACGCGGCGAGTCCGCAGGCCAGCAGGAGGACGGACAGCGGGCGCAGAAGCAGGCGTGAACGCGAAGGCATGGTTCGATATTCCGTGGCGGACTCCAGGTAGAGGATAGAAGACCAGCGGGCGATGACCTCTAGCGTCCGTGCTGCCTGGCGCCCAGCACCAGGGCAATGCCACCGAGCACGGCCGCCGCGCTCAGCGCCAGGCGCAGGCTCAATGCTTCATCGAGCAGCAGGCTGCCGGCCAGGGCGGCGAGGATCGGCACGCTGAGCTGCACCGTGGCCGCCTGGAAGGATTGAAGGCCGCGCAAGGCGGTGTACCAGATGGCATAGCCGATACCGGAGGTGAGCGCGCCGGACAGCACGGCATAGATCAGCCCCGGCAGGTCCCAGCTGGCCTGGCCCAGCAGCACTGCGCTGATCAGCAACGCCAGGGGCGTGGCGCGCAGGAAGTTGCCGGTGGTGGCCGCCAGCGGATCGGTGACGCCGCGACCGAGCAGGGAATAGGCGCCCCAGGCGGCGCCTGCCAGTAACATCAGCAAGGCTCCGCCCAGCGGTGGCGCGCTGGCGCCCGGCAACAGCAGCGCCAGCAGGCCGCCGATCGCCAGCAGCAGGCCGGCGCTGGCCTTGCGGCCGAAGCGCTCGCCGCGCCACAGGCCCCAGCCGATCATGCTCAGCTGCACCGCACCGAACAGCAGCAACGCGCCGACCCCGGCATCCAGGCTCAGGTAGGCGAAGGAAAACGCGGCGGCATAGACCAGCAGCGCCACGGCGGCGAACCAGTTGCCGGTCGCAGCGGCGTTGGTCGGACGCAGGCGCAGCAGCAGCCACAAGGTCAGGGCGCCGGAGAAGAGACGCAGACTGGTGAAACTGGCGGCGTCGATCTCCGTCTCGCGCAGCGCCAGGCGGCAGAGCAACGAATTACCGGCGAAGGCGAGCATGGCCAGGGCGGTCAGCAGCAGGGTTCGAGTGGTCATGGTCTATCCGCAGCGGTGGGCAGTGGCCAGTCTAGGCGCGGCTGGGCGGCAACTCACTATGTCCGGCGCGGCGGGCCGTGCGCCGATGCCCGAACAGTGCCCGGAAAAGGGGACTGTGCGCGGGAAAGCGCTTTGCTCCACGCCATTCAGGTCGATGGCATTGCTTGACCAGCTCGTCGGCGGTTTCGGTATTCCAAGAATTACCAGTGAATGAGCTGGAGTACTGCTTGGAATACCAAACTGCGTAGATATCGACTGCAGCATCGTGGGCGCCGGTGGCGCTGAAAGTCCCGTACTTACTGGATTTCAGGCACAAAAAAAGACGTCCGAGGACGTCTTTAGATGTTTGTTTGGGGGCCGGGGGGATTTGAACCCGTCACATGCTCTCTGCAAAACATGGCAATTTTCAGCTTTTGTATATAAAACAACAATTTGTCGAGCAGGCTACCACGCAATGTTCTGCTAGTCACAGCAATGCTTGTGACACTAAATTGGCATTCCTACATCTTTAAGCTCTTTGCTTCTTTGGTGAAGTGATCGCCTACCCTTACTTCTGGATTGTTTAAGTCTGGATGGATGGTTTTTGTGGCAATAATTATTTGGTGCTCCGCCTGCTCTTCTGCGAAGTAATTTTTTATGCTCATTTGAAAATTTTGTGAGCGCTGGTCTTCTAATCCAAAGTTTTCAATGCCGTCTAATATGAGAAGCCTTGGGAAACGAGCATAGTCCTTGGCTAGAGATAGTTTTAGTAGGGCAAGGTGGAAGGCGTTGTTTAAGTATGAGATAGAGCTTTCTGAGAAGTATGTCTTTCCGTTTACAGAGACTCTGCTGGCGGCAAAGTCATACTCTATCTCGCTTGCTTCTTGGAACTCCTTTTCACTCCCTGAGTCGGACTTTAAGAATGATACGACGCATTCGGATATTATCTTGTGGACTTCGCCGGGGCGAATTCTGGCAAGACTTTCTTTTAGTTCTATTGAATTTTTAAGTGCAGAGACTTTGTCTTGGATTTCTTGTCGCCTTGTAGATAAGGCGTTTATTGCATTCCTTAACTCTTCTGTGCGCTCGAGGTCGGCTATCTTTTGTTCTAATTCGCCAGTTTTTGTGTAAAGTGCAAAGAGCTCCTTTTCCCTCTGGCTGTTCTGTACGGCCACGGTTGCTACTGTTTTAGTTATGCTCTTTCTAAGCTCTGTTTCGAGCTCTTTCTTTTTCTTTCCGATATCGTCTAGTGTTTGTGACTTTCTTTCGTAAATCTTATGTGATTCTTTTAGTTGTATGCTTATCTCGTTTTTCATTCTAAGCATGTTGGTGTTTCTACGTTCTAGATAGTCGCTGCTGCCGCAGAGCGAGCATGCACCTTCAGTCGACTCAGGTAGCTCGGAAAAGCAGCAGGGGCAAACTTTAAATGCTATGGATGATAGGGCGTTTCCAGCATCCATAGAATCATTAATTTCTTGTAGCTTTTGATTTAATTCGCTTAGGAAGAGCCGGATGTCTTCTACTTCAAATTCAAGGTCACGTTGTGTTACTTCAGTGTCGTAGAGGGATTCTTTGATCTTAGTGATATCGTTGGCGGATTGGTTTGTTGCCTGTTTTTCTTCTTTGTAGGTTGCTCGATTTTCTTCCTGTTTAGCCATTATCTCAGCTTTTATGGACTTAATTTCATCGAGATATGAGTTTCGAAGTTGGTCGGTGGTGAATAGCTCTGAGGATATTTCGGTCTTCCCTAGTATGTTTGTAATTGCTCTTATTTCGGTGATTATTTTGTCTAGGGATTTTTCACTAGTGCTGAGTTCTATTTTTTCGTTGTAGAGATCGTTGTCATAGAGGCCGCACAGATATTTTCCTATTGCCTCTCTTTTGAAGGCAGAGTCAAATGCTTCTATGTTAAATATGCTCGAAGGTGGGTTTGCTTGGTTGCTATATATGAGCCTTAACAGTTGATGCATTGTTAAGTTCTCACTTGCGTCGAGCTTTACCTCTGGTATTCCTAATATTTCAAATAGCTTTTGTGAGAAGCTTTCTTTAGTGCCGGTGTTGTAAGGGTACGAGAACCATTCGCCTCGGCCGGCCTTTAGCCCTGCATCTAGGTTGCCATAATAGAGTTGCATGCTAGCTCTTTGAGTTTGCAGTGCACGATTCAGCGTCACGCTTTGTCCGTTTAATGAGCATTCAACGAATACCTCGTCACAAGAGCCTGCCTCTTCCTTCCAGTTTTGGACTTCATATCCAAGCCCATAGACAAGCAGCTGTATAACGGATGTTTTTCCCCCGCCATTGCAGCCGGAAAGAATGTTTAGACCTGTGTGAAACCTTTCGTCATATACAAGGTTGCCTGACTTTGCCGCAAGGAGGCGGTTAATCTTAATTGTCGGCTTGCGGATAATCATATTTATAATCCATTAGTTTACTTGCCGCTTTGAGTCCTGTTTTTCCAAGTATAGGCATCTTTGAAAGATGACCTATTTCAAAGTCTAAGGCTTCCCTGGATATGCTGCTGACTTCGGCGCGTGTGATGGAGTTTAGCTCAGTGGGGATGAGTTCTTTGTTTAGTTGAATCGTGCCATTGTCTTGTACATGTAAGAATCCAATATTTTCTGCCATTTGAAGCGAGGCAAAAAATGTTGGATTCATTCTGTTGAATAATGTGTACGGTTCAAAGTTGTTGTAAGGGGATCGATACTTCTTGAACTTGTTCTTTGCTTGCAGTAGCTCTCGAGGCAAGGGCATGTCCGCAATGTGGGCAGGAAAGGCAAGCAGAAAATTGAAAATTTGCAGTCGCTCTAATTCTATCTGATCGGTACGGCTGTTTTGGCAAATTGCTGCCAGTCGGAGTATGGTGTGGATTGGATCAAATGCCTTGTTATATAAGAGCATTACTTCCACTCCAAATGGCAGTTTCCAGTTAAGAAAAAAAGCATTCCTTTTATCTGTCGATTATAAATTTCTAGTACGTTTTCACCCAGGTGCTTGCGTACTTCTGTTTCTAGATGCTGTGAAATTAGCTGCTCTGCTGCTGCTCTTGTTATGTCGCAGGTTATATGTGGCTTGATTTTGCTATTGAAGATGCTTGCCACTTCGTCCAGTAATAGAGTAATAATTTTCTGTGCTGATTTGTAGTTTTGATTTTTTAAAATCAGCATTGATATTAGCTGTTTGAGCTCTTCGGCGTCTTTTATTAGTTCTTCTAGATTTACTTCGGTCAGCTTTGTCTCTAGATTTCTGATTTCGTATTTTTTGCTGTTGTAGTGCATAAGCTCGTCGATTAGGCTTTGCACTTCTTTCCCGTTTTTGACCTCGTCTTTATATACGTCGATCAGCAAGTCCATTTGTGTGGGTTTGGGTAGGATGTTTTGATTGATAATATCTCGGCCTGCATATGGGCCAAAGAAATTAGCGTTCCGTATCTTGTTTAGAATCCATCCCACGGTTATCCCTCCCCGCATACGGCCCATGAATGGTGACATTCTTAAGGTTGTTCTTAGTGCCACCTTTATAGTTTATAGCTATTTTTACCCCTAGTCCGGCTATTGCGAGTGCTCCTAAAGCAATAAGCCCATAAATGGCAAGATCATTCATTTTAATTTCCTATGGCGAGTGAAACTATTCATCCTTGTTTCGGGCATACCAGCGCCTAGTTGCTTCCTGAGTGATCGCTATCCCGCGTTGGGTTGGCTCAAGTTTCGGTTGGCCTCGTCGTAGGCCGGGCTGGTTTGGCCGATCTCCGGTGCGATCTGGCCGCTAGCCAGCCATAGGGCGTACTGAGGGTAAATTTTCACCAGCACGTCTATTTCCTCAGCGCCTACTCGTACAGCGCCTTTGCTGACGTTTCTCCAGCGTTCGTAAGCACCGCCTTCTTCGCTTGCTCTCTTTGGACCCACCAGCTTGATCAATGTGCGTGCTCTATCAGCAGTGCTTGCCATATAGAAAATATTTCCTGAGTAGTAATTGCTCCATTGTGGGGAATGGGTAACAATCACTCCATGGGTATCTATTACCCATTCTGTTGGTTGGTAATCACTGCTGAACATAGTGGATTAAAGCTTATGGATACGGAAGGTCTCGACCCGCAAAAGCTGCACGGCGCCCCGCCCTTGATGCCGTGGCAGAAGTTCGCCGAGTGGATCGGCATGGGTAATGAACCCATCGTGGTTCGCACTTGGGTGGAACGGAACTACCTGCCTTCGCAGAAGGTGGGCAAACGCACCATGGTCAACGTTGCCCTGCTGACCCAGCAGCTGCTTGAGCAGGAGTGGACGCTGTGAGCCGAACTGACCCGCAATTCAAGCTGCGCGTGCCGCCCAAGCTGCGCTCCAAGATCGAACAGTCCGCCTTCGCGGCCCGCCGTTCGATGAATTCGGAAGTCGTCATTCGCCTGGAAGCGAGCTATGCCCAGGAGAAAACTGCCAAGGAGGGCAACCAATGAGCACCACTGACGAAAGCCTGGACCTCTGTAGCGTCATCACCTTCGCCGAGATGAGCGGCATATCGGTTGAAGAGGCCATCGACTGGGTGGACAACGGCACCATTCCCAGCCTGCGCTTGGCGGACTTTCGCATGGTCAATCTCGCTCGCCTGCGCGCGGACCTGGAGAAGGGCAAGACCGAGTTCAAGGAAGGAGATTACGCCCATGTCTAGCCTGGCTCCCTCGTTCGATCCGATCACCGCTATCAGCTACATCGGCCGAACTGTCCTCGTCGAACTGTGCTGGGACGACGACAACGAAATGCTCTGGCGCTGCTACCACGTGATTGGCGTCGTATTACCGGTGCCGGGCGTATTTGAAGACGGCTACTTCCTCACCGTGCCCTTCGGCGGTAGCGACGACTTCCCGGTCGAAATCTACTTCGACAGCATCAATACCATCCGGGCCATTCGCGACCGTAGCGCAGCCAGCAAGGTGCTGGGCAGCCTGCCACTGCCTCATCTGATCCAGAGCCAAGTCGGACCCAAGGAAGGAGAGCGCCGCCATGCGTAAGCCTCGTATCGCAATCGATGCCGCCAAGGCCCTGAGCTATGTCGGCCAGACCGTCTTGATCGAAATGGCCTGGGATGCTGAGCCGGAGTCCTTCTGGCAATGCACGCACATCGTTGGCGTTCTCCTGCCCACGGCGGACATGAAAGGCTCGCCGTATTTCTTGGGCGTGGAGCTCAGTTCCAGCACGCGCACTCCCAACGAAATCTACTTCGACGATATTTGCACTATCAGGGCTATGCGGTACCGCGACCGGCAGGGTTCCGGCAACGTACTGGGCCGCATGACTCTGACCCATTCGGAAGGGTCAGGGGCCGCGCTCCCGGCTCATCGTGACGGCTGTTTTGTCGCGATGAACGGAAGCACGGGCGAAGCGCACCCTTGACCCCGCGCCATGATGAGCAGCCTGACCGCGGGAGAGTGGGGCAGCTTCACCGCCCCGCGCTCCCGAGCCCTCGGCGGCAAGAGCGGGATGACAAGGGCAGAGCCCTTGGTGTGCATAGCTTCTGCCCACCACCCGCGCCAAGCCACTGCTTGCCTTGCTGATCCTTCCCGCCTGCTGCATCTGCCGGTCGTGCCGGATGCTCGTCCAGTCCTGCTCGGGCTCCTTCTGCTACTGACCCTCGCCGCGCCCTGGAGTGAACCAGTGGCCAGCCATAAACCGGAAAAACCTCAATTGAGTGGTTGGCCCTACGACGCGGCGGCCTGCGCACGCGAAAGCGCGGCTCGGTTCAGAGCGCCCTCGCGCGCGCAGGCCGCCGCGCGACGTCCCTGTAACACGTCAGATAAAAGCCAAGAAACTTCCGCATTAATCGGCAATAGGTGAAGAAATGACAAAAGCAATTGACCATATGCGTTTGGATGCTTTGACCGCAGTGGAAGACAAACGCGGTCGCTTGTTTGTCGATCCGGGTAACTACACGTTCACCGACCTGTCGAAGGTCCGCCTGCTGCGCTGTGGCGTCGATACGGTGCGTCAGCTGTACCGGGGCATGATCCGCCCGGAAGTGATGGCGCTGTTCGAGACTCCGGGCGTCATGGTCGACTTCGCCGGCCAGCGCTGGCACTCGGGACGAGTAGGGCGCGACTCGGGCTACCAGTACAAGCTGCAAAACGCTGACTTGGGCCTGATTCTGCTCATCAAGAACTTCAACGCCAAGATCGACAGCATCGGCCCGCACCTGAAAATCGAGGTGTCACCGCATGCCATCGACGCGCTGTCGCCGGAGCGGCTGCAAGAGCACCTGGATCACTACGCCGACGCCGTGTTGACCCACCTGGAAATCAACCAGTGTGCGGTCCATCTGGCGTTGGACCTGCAAGGCTGGACGCCTCCCAGCGACCTGGTGGCGCGCATGCACTGCAAGGCCCGTACACACCGGGATATTTCCGGCATCAATGAGATTTCCTGGGCGAGCAAGTCCAGTGTCTACGGCCGGGGCGAAACCTCGATGTTCGGTTCGGCTGCTGGCGTACAGCTGGCCATCTACAACAAGACCGAACAGGCCCGCGCCACCGACAAGCTCGACTACTGGGAAAGCGTCTGGAAACGGCGCGATAGCTTCGACGCAGCGGACTCGGACAACTACGACCCGACGCAAGACGTGTGGCGGGTGGAGCTGCGCTATCACCACTCGATAATCCAGCAGTTCGCTAGCGGCTCAATTGACGTGAAGACGGGTGAGGCCATCGACACCCGGTCGTTTGCCGCATTCTCGGGCCATCTGGACGGCCTGTGGCGTTATGGCCTGGGTCAATTCAAGCTGCTAGTCCGTCCCGGTCATTTTGAGCCTATCTGGACCCTGATTCGTGAAGATGTGCGGGTCGATCTGCCGGTGGACTCCCTGCTGGATCAGACCGAATACAAGCGCTACTACAAGACCTCGCGGGGCTTCTCGGGCAAGAACGTGGAGCTGTTCCTGGGAAACTTCGTAAGCCTGCTGGCAAGGGAGCGGGTGGGCGCAAAAAAGGCGTTCTCCACCCTAAAACAATGGGACTGTTGGCCCGTTATACGGGATCACTACGCGGCCAAGGAAAAGACTGAGCGGGACATCTACCGGCACATCAAAGACCTGTTGGAAGAACGGCAGGTCAGGTGGGGCAGGGCGGTATGACAGTAAAGAAGCGCCCTGATGGCCGTTGGCTTGCAGATGTTCAGCCAATCCGTGGTCAGCGTTTCCGTAAGCTGTTCTCGACCAAGGCGGAAGCCCTGCGCTACGAACAGTACATCATCACCAACAAGGCGGCCGACCCTGCCTGGAACCCCAAGGCCAAGGATCGGCGTCGACTTTCGGAGCTGGTTGGGCTCTGGTTCGACCTGCATGGTCACATGCTCAAGGATGGCGAGCGAAGAAAGGCCAAGCTCGACGCCCTGTGCGTGCGCCTGCGTGACCCCATCGCGATGAAGCTCGACCCGGCCAGCTATGCCCATGACCGCCGCTTGCGCGCTGAGTCAGGCATCACGCCCAAGACGTTGAACAACGAACTGGGCTACATCCGTGCCGTGTTCAATGAGCTGCGAGGCTTGGGTCAGATCGACTATGCCAACCCGCTGGAGCTGATGAAGCTCTACAGGATTGAGGAACGGGAACTGTCCTGGCTGACCCAGGAACAGATAGCCCATCTGCTGACTGCCATTCGTGAAGGCTGCGACAACCCGCACGTCGAACCTATAGTGCTGCTCTGTCTGGCCACTGGTGCTCGATGGTCGGAAGCGGAAGGACTCATGCCGGCGCGATTGCGGAACGGCGCTGTCACGTACAGCAAAACCAAGTCGAGCAAGGTTAGGACGGTGCCAATTTCGGCAGAGCTGGAAACGTTGATCCGCAACCACTGGAAGCAGCATGGCCCCTTCACTGGGGCGATAACGTCATTCCGGCGTGCATTGAAGCGGTCAGGCATCGAGCTGCCCAAAGGGCAGGCCAGCCACGCGCTGCGCCACACCTTCGCCAGCCACTTCATGCAGAAGGGCGGCAACATCCTCACGTTGCAGAAAATTCTGGGGCACTCGAGCTTGGCCATGACGATGCGCTATGCACACCTTGCGCCCGAGCATCTGGTCGAGGCGGTCAAGCTGAGCCCGTTGGCAGGTGTGACACTTTCGGGACAGTTGATGCCCCTAGAAAGCAAAAACCCTTGAAAATCTCTAGGATTATCAAGGGTTTAGGCTGTTTTCATTTGGTGGAGCCGGGGGATTTGAACCCCCGTCCGCCAGTTCTCCGCTATCGGTTCTACATGCTTAGCCATCTCTATTGAGTTAACTCATCGCGGCCCGAGTGGCAGGGCGCTTTGAGCGAGCTGTATGAGTTTTAGCCGTTACGTCTACAGCGAACTTGGCGGCGATCCTGTTCTATATGACTGACCAAATCTTCGGGTTTACAGGCATCCCCTAGGGTCAGCTAGCGGCACTTAGGCGGCTAGAGCGTAGTTGTCGTCGTTGGCAACTATAAGTTTGCAGCAGCGAATTTACGAGTTCTGCTACCAGCTCGGCATGCCCCTCAAGTTTTGCTACCGGCGTCGAATCCTAATCGGCCCCAAAACTGTCATGGGTGAAGCTAGGCCGAAGTGTACGGCATCGGCTGCCTGGCGTCGACCTTGCAATCTCGGCGCGGACGCCGGGCGCGGAGTGCGGCTATGATTAGACACCTGAGCTGCAGTCATGTCTTTGGGACGAGACCTTTTCTATGTCGCGCACGTCGCGTTACCCCCTGCGTCAGTGGATCTGGCGCGCCTTTGTACAGAGTGCGTTGATTCCGCTGATTCTCGTCGAGTCGGTGCTGATTACCGTCTACCTGCTGAGTAACGCGGCGATTCGCGATGCGCAGATCGGCTATCTGCAGCGCAGCGCGCTGGGCGATTTGTCGGCGGCGGTGGCTCGTGAGGGGCAGGTGATCGACAGCCGCCTGCGTGCCGTCGAGGCGCAGGTGCAGATTTTCCGCGACGCGACGCTGCAGGCACTGCAGAACACCGAGTTCCAGCCCGATCAGCTGGAGCGCCAGCGCCATGCCGCCACCCCCAGCGGGGTGTACTACACGCGCAGCGACGATGGTCGCGCGGCATCCTTCTACGCCAACAGCACGCCGCCCGAGCGTCAGGACCGTGCCAAGGCGCTGCGTCTGTCGCAGGTCGATCCGCTGATGCGTTCGATCCGCGCGGCCAATCCGCTGGTAGCGGCGGTCTACTTCAACAGCTGGGACAGCTACAACCGCATCTACCCGTTCTTCATGACTCCCGAGCAGTATCCCCACGACATGGTGATACCCGATTACAACTTCTATTACCTGGCCGACGCCAAGCACAACCCGCAGCGCAAGGTGGCCTGGACCGATGTCTACCTGGATCCGGCCGGGCTCGGCTGGATGATGTCTGCCGTCGCCCCGGTGTACCGCGATGACTTCCTCGAGGGCGTTGTCGGCCTGGATATCACCGTCGGCCAGATGCTCACGGAGATCGGTGAGCTGGATGTACCCTGGCAGGGCTATGCCATGCTGGTCAGCCGCGACCACAACATCATGGCCCTGCCGCAGGCCGGCGAGCGCGATTTCGGCCTGCGCGAGCTGACCGAGTACTCCTATGCCGAGGCGGTGCGCCGCGAGGTGCTCAAGCCGGAAGATTTCCGCCTGGACAAGTACGCCGATATGCAGCCCCTGCTGCAGGCCATGGCGGCCGGGCAGGGCAATGTGCAGGAGGTCCAGCTGGGCGGGCGCAATCGCCTGGTGGCCTGGAGCGAGATTCCACAAACCGGCTGGCGTCTGCTGCTGGTGGTGGACGAGGAGCAGATCTTCAGCGAAACCAATCGTCTGGCCGAACGCTACCTGCAGATCGGCTACCTGCTGATCGCCGGTCTGGCGCTGTTCTATCTGCTGTTCTTCGCCTGGATGTGGATGCGCTCGCGGCAGCTGAGCGACCAGCTGGCGCAACCCATCGCCGGTATCGGCGGCATGATGCGGCGGATCGGTCAGGGGGATTTCCATCCCAGCGCGCCGACCAGCCAGATCGCCGAGCTGACCTCCATGGCGCAGGCGGTGCAGCACACCGGCGAGCAGTTGCAGGCGAGCGAGACCGAGCGCCGCGAGGCCCAGCGGATTCTCGACCTGGTGCTGGAGAGCACCACGGAGAGCCTGTGGGAGGTGGACTCGCCGAATGCCACCATCAAGCTCAGTGGCCGCTTCCTCAAACGCTTCGGCCTGGCCCGGGAGTGCATGAGCCTGAGCGAGTTCAACCAGCGCATGCACCCCAATGATCTGGAGCGCATTCGCCACCTGCGCGAACAGTTCGTCACCAGCGGCGAGGACCAGTTCGAGGCCGAGTACCGCTATGCCGACGCGCGCGGCGAGTACGCCTGGCTGCTCAGCCGCGGCAAGGTGCTCGAGCGCGATGCGGCCGGCCGCGTGCTGCGCATCGCCGGCACCCATGTCGATATCACCCGGCTCAAACAGGCCCAGGAGGAGCTGCGCCGCGCCAGTCTGGAGGCCCAGGCGGCCAGCCAGGCGAAGAGCCGTTTCCTCTCGAGCATGAGCCACGAGCTGCGTACGCCGCTGAACGCGATCTATGGCTTCGGCCAGTTGATCGAGATGGAGGCGCAGGACAAGCCCGACGCCCAGCAGGAGGCGGACTACGCGCGGGAGATCGTCAACGCCAGTCGTCACCTGACTTCCCTGGTCGACGATATCCTCGACCTGTCGAGTATCGAGAGTCGCCGTCAGCAGCTGCAGCTGCAACCGGTCGCGATCGGCGAGCTGCTCGCCAGCTGTGCCGAGCTGGTGCAGCCGGAAGTGCAGCAGCGGCACCTGCAGCTGGAGGTGCAGGCGGAGCTCGAGGCGCCGCTCTATGTGCAGGCGGACCTGCGCCGTGTACGCCAGGTGATGCTCAACCTGCTGTCCAACGCCATCAAGTACAACAGCCCCCGGGGCGTCATCCGCATGGGCTATGAGCTGCTCCCTGGCGGCGTGCGCCTGTGGGTCGAGGACAATGGTTCGGGGCTGACCGAGGAGCAGCAGGCCCAGCTGTTCCAGCCGTTCCAGCGTCTCGGTCGGGAGAACTCCAGTACCCCCGGCACCGGCATCGGCCTGGTGCTGTGCCGCGAGCTGGCCAGCCTGATGGGCGGCGAAATGGGCTTCGAGAGCCGCGCCGGGCATGGCAGTCGATTCTGGATCGACCTGCCCAGCGCCGCTGCGCCCCAGACGACAGTTCAGCCCGCCGCTAGCGAGGATTGAGCGGCACCTGAGGGCCGTTCACGGCTCGCCAGGGCACATCGCCCTGGCGAGCAGGCTGTTACTCGCTGGCTTCGAGCAGTTGCAGCGCCTCGCCGAGGACCTGCACGGATTGGCCGTGGTCGCCGCTCTTGTGCAGAGCCTCGCCCTCGGCACGGAGCTTCTGTACCTGCGCCAGCACCGCCGCATCGCTGGGCGGGTTGCTGGCCAGCATGGCATCTATCTTGGCCATGTCCGCCGGGCAGTGTGCGGCCCAGAGCGGGACGCTGAGCAGGGCGGCGGCGAGGAAAACGGCTAGGCGGCGCATGGCATCGCTCCTTCAGGGGGGGATTTTTCAGTATAGAAAGCAGCGGGCGGGGCCAATGGCCGCCGGTCCGCTTTCTGCCGGCAGAGGTGTGAGCCGGCGCGGGCTTGAGCCCGCGCCAGCTGCCCGCTGCGGCCGCGGGCAGTGCGTCAGACTCTAGGCCGGGAGACCCGATCGACCAGGTAGACCAGGCCGTGGTAGTCGATGCCGGCATGCTGGCTCAGGCCGATCTCGCAGGTGCGGCTGGTGGACAGCCCCTCGCTGCAGTGCTGCACCGCATCCTGCAGCGTGCGCAGCGCATGGGCGTTGAGCTCCGGGGTGGTGAAGCCCTTGTCGCCGGCGAAGCCGCAGCAGTGGATGCCCTCGGGGACAATCACCTCGCGGGCGCAGCGGCGGGCGATGTCGATCAGTCCCTGGGCCTCGCCCAGGTGCTGGGTGCTGCAGGTCACGTGTACCGCCACGGGCTGCTGCTGCGGGGTGATCTGCAATCTATCCAGGAGTTTCTCGCGGATGAACTTCACCGGGTCGAACAGCTTGAGCCGTGGGTCCAGGCCGTCCTGTAGCAGGCGCAGGGTGCAGGGGCTGGTGTCGCAGTAGACCGGGTCCAGGCCGCCGCGGCTGGCCTCGAGCAGCGTGTCGAGCAGTTCCTGGCGCTTGCGTTCGGCCTGTTCGGCATAGCCCTTGGAGGCGAAGGGCTGGCCGCAGCACAGGTTGTCCTGGCCCTCCGGAAAGACGACCTGGAAGCCGGCCTTTTCCAGCAGGGCGCGGGTCTTGTCGATCAGCGGCATCTGCTCCCGGTCGGCGAATGCCGGGCCCATGACCCGTGAGACGCAGGCGGCCAGGTAGACCACCCGCGGTCGCGCGTCGTCGGTCGCCGCGCCGATGCGGATCTGCTGCACGGCCTGGGGCATGGCGCTGCTCCACTGCGGTAGGCGCTGGCCCGAGGCCGTGTGCAGGCCGCTCGAGACTTTCGTCAGCAGCGGCGCGCCGAGCAGCCGGCGGGCGCCGTCGGCGGCGCGCAGAGTCAGGCGCGCGGCGCTGAGGGTGGCGGCGAAATGCGTGGCCAGCCAGTTGGCGCGCCTCTGTTGGCTGGCGTCGCGACCGCGCAGCTTGCGCACCAGGTCGCCGGTGTTGATGCCCACCGGGCAGCGCTGGGCGCACAGGCCGGTGGCGGCGCAGGTGTCGAGGCCCTGGTACTGGTAGCGGCGCTCGAGCTCGCGGGTGTCTTCGCCGCGCCGCTGCCTGGCCTGGATGTCGCGCCAGATGACGATGCGCTGGCGCGGGCTCAGGGTCAGCTCCTTGGACGGGCAGACCGGCTCGCAGAAGCCGCACTCGATGCACTTGTCGACCAGCTCGTCGGCGGCCGGCAGCGGCTTGAGGTGTTTCAGGTGGATCTGCGGGTCTTCGCTGAGCACCACGTCCGGGTTGAGGATGCCCAGGGGGTCGAGCAGGCGCTTGATCCGCCACATCAGCTGGTAGGCGTCCGTGCCCCACTCCAGCTCGACGAAGGGCGCCATGTTGCGTCCGGTGCCGTGCTCGGCCTTGAGCGAGCCGCCGAACTCCACCGCCACCAGCTGCGCCACCTCGTCCATGAAGGCCTGGTAGCGCGCCACCTGCTCGGGGCTGTCGAAACCCTGGGTGAAGACGAAGTGCAGGTTGCCCTCCAGGGCATGGCCGAAGATGATCGCCTCGTCGTAGCCGTGCTTGTCGAACAGCGCCAGCAGGCGGTTGACGCCCTCGGCCAGTTGCTCGACCGGGAAGGTGACGTCCTCGATGATCACCGTGGTGCCGGTCTCGCGCACCGCGCCGACGGCGGGGAAGGTGTCCTTGCGGATCTTCCACAGCTGGTTGTAGACCGCCGGGTCCTCGCTGAAGTCGACCCGCTTCTCCAGCGTAAAGTCGGCGAGCGAGTCCATGATCTGCGCCAGCTGTTCGTGCAGCAGGCTCTGGCTGGCCGCCCGCGCCTCGATCAGCAGGGCGCAGGCGCCGGCCGACAGGCCCCTGACCCATTCGGGCATGCCCGGCTTGTTCTCGACCGAGCGCAGGCTGCGGCGGTCCAGCAGTTCCACCGCCGACACCGGCTGGCTTTTCAGCACGCTGACCGCGCGACAGCAACTGTCCACGTCGGGGAATACCAGCAGGGCGCTGGCCTTGTGCGGATGGTCCGGCACGGTGTGGTAGGTCACCGAGCTGATGAAGCCCAGGGTGCCCTCGGAGCCGACCAGCAGGTGGCTGAGGATGTCCAGCGGCTGGTCGAAGTCGACCAGGGCGTTGAGCGACAGCCCGGTGGTGTTCTTCAAGCGGTACTTGTGGCGAATGCGCGCGGCCAGCTCGGAGTCGGCGCGGGTCTGCCGGCCGAGGCGGGCGAGCTGCTCGAGCAGCTCGCCATGACGGGCCTGGAAGGCGGCGACGCTGGCGGCGTCCTCGGTGTCCAGCACGCTGCCGTCGGCCAGCACCAGGCGCATGCCGGCCAGGGTGTGGTAGCTGTTCTGCGCGGTGCCGCAGCACATGCCACTGGCGTTGTTGGCGACGATGCCGCCGATCTTGCAAGCGTTGATCGAGGCCGGGTCCGGGCCGATCTTGCGCTGCCAGGGCGCCAGCGCGACGTTGGCCTGGGCGCCGATGACCCCCGGTTGCAGGCGGATCTGCGCGCCCTGGTTGCGCACCTCGCGGCCGTTCCAGTTGTCACCCAGGACGATCAGCAACGAGTCGCTGATGGCCTGGCCGGACAGGCTGGTGCCGGCGGCGCGGAAGGTCACCGGCACGCGCTCGGCGCTGGCCAGCTGGAGCAGCTGCACCACTTCCTCCTCGGACTCGACGCGCACGACCAGCTTTGGGATAAGGCGGTAGAAGCTGGCGTCGGTGCCGAAGGCCAGGGTCGACAGCGGGTCGTCGAAGCGCCGCTGGCGCGGGATCAGGCGTTCGACCTGCTGGAGAAAAGTCGCCGGCAGACTCATGCATCCTCCAGGATCAGTACGATCAGATCCTTCGGGCCGTGGGCGCCATAGGCCAGCACCTGTTCGATGTCGGCGGTCTTCGACGGCCCGGACACCAGCAGGGCGTTGGTCGGCATGCCGGTGGCCCAGCCCATTTCCCGCTGCACCTGGTAGAGGTTGTCCCGCACCTGGCTGGCCTTGAGCAGGGCGATGTGCAGCGGCGGTACCAGGCTCATTAGGCGCGGTTCCTCGCGGCTTGGCCAGAGGATCAGGCTGCCGGTGGAGGCGATGGCGCCGAGGGTGCCGGTCAGGCTGGCCGGGGTGTCGTCGAACAGCTCGGCCTTCCACTGCTCGATGGGCCGGTCGTAGGCCTTGAGCGCGAGTGGGCTGCCACTCTGCTGGCAGTGCTCGGCGAGCTGCTGGCCATGCACGGTGCCCGGGGCGATCAGCAGGCTGGCGATGCCGCGCTCGGCCAGCAGGCGCTCGACCAGCGCCGGCCACTCGGCCTGGCGGCACAGGTGGGTCTCGGTATGCACCGCCTCCATCAGCTGGCGCAGGCGCGGGATGCGCTGTTCGGCCGGGTAGCTCCAGGGCTGGGTCACCAGCGCCTCGTCGAAGTCGTCGGCGAGCGGCGTGGTGCCTTCCAGGCTGCGCTTGAGCTTGGCGAGGATATTGGCTTTGGCGCTCATGCTGATGCTCCCGTATATGCAGCAACGGTAGGGTGCGCCGAGCGCACCTCGGGCGTTCCGGTGATGGTGCGCGTGGCGCACCCTCCGGTGATTCGAGCACTCATCATTTGCCCTCCAGGTGCTGACGGGCCAGTTCATGCAGCGAGCGCTTGGCCGGAACCGGTGCGCTGTGGTGCTCGGTCCAGGGGCCGAGCTTGCTCGGCGTCAGGCCGCCCAGGCGGGTGGCCAGGAAGCTGAACAGGCGGTACAGCAGCGGCGTGGTGTAGAGCGTGCGCCAGGTTTTCCAGGCCAGGCGTTCGCCCGCCGAGTACTTGCTGCCCTGGCCGCGCATGACCCGCTGCGGGTCGTCGGGTTTTTTCACGTTCTCTTCGCGCAGGCGCCGCAGCAGCGAGGGGATGGGGATCTTCACAGGGCAGACCTCGCCGCAGGCGCCGCACAGCGACGAGGCGCTGGGGTGCTCGGGGACCTTGTTCAGGCCGACCAGGTGGGGGGTGATGATCTTGCCGATCGGCCCAGGATAGACCTCGCCGTAGGCGTGGCCGCCAATGCGCGTGTACACCGGGCAATGGTTCATGCAGGCGCCGCAGCGGATGCAGTTCAGGGTCTGGCGCAGTTCGCTGTCGGCGAAGGCCTGGCTGCGGCCGTTGTCCAGCAGCACCAGGTGGACTTCCTCGGGGCCGTCCAATTCGTCGGCCTGGCGCGGAGCGGAGATCATGTTGACGTAGGTGGTGATCGGCTGGCCCAGGGCCGAGCGGGTCAGCAGCGACAGCAGCGGCACGGTGTCGCGCAGGTTCTCCACCACCTTCTCGATACCGGTCACGGCGATGTGCACCCGGGGCACGGTGGTGCTCATGCGGCCGTTGCCTTCGTTCTCCACCAGCAGCAGGGTGCCGGTCTCGGCTACCGCGAAGTTGACCCCGGACACGCCGATGTCGGCCTCGAAGAACTTCCGGCGCAGGGTGCGCCGGCCGATCTGAATGAGTTGGTCGACGTCCTTGGTGTATTCCACGCCAAGTTTGTCGTGGAACAAGGACGCGACCTGACCGGCATTCTTGTGGATCGCCGGCATAATGATATGAGAAGGCTTCTCGTGGTCGAGCTGGACGATGTACTCGCCCATGTCCGATTCCAGGCATTCAATGCCCTGGCCTTCGAGGAAATGGTTCATCTCCATTTCCTCGCTGACCATCGATTTGCCCTTGATCACTTGTCGCGCCTCGTGAGCGCGGGCGATCTGCAGGACGATGGCGTTGGCCTCGTCCACCGTTTCCGCCCAGTGCACCTTCACACCGTTGCGAATCAGGTTCCGTTCCAGTTGCTCGAGCAGCTCGGGCAGCTTGGATAGTGCGCGGGCGCGAATCTGGTTGCCCAGGGCGCGCAGCCGCTCGCGTTCGTCGGCATCGCTGAAGGCGCTGGCGCGCTTGGCCATCAGCGAATCCATGGCGGTGCGGAAGTTCTTGCGCAGCTGGGCATCGCCCAGCGCGTCATGGGCGCGCTGTTTGAAGCCCGGTGCGACGGATTCGTCACCCAATTGCACGCTGGGAATGCGTTGCTCGCCGTTCATCGCTCGCTCCTCGTGCGCTGCCAGAGGAAACTGGCCAGGTGCTGGCCGCGCAGGGCGGCGCGCTGCTTCTCCAGGGCACCGTTGATGTTCATCAGGCAGCCGCAGTCGGCGCTGACCACCTGGGCGGCACCGGAGTCCTGCAGGGCGCGGGTCTTGTCCGCGACCATCGCCCCGGAGATGTCCGGCATGCGCACGCTGAAGGTGCCGCCGAAGCCGCAGCACTCGCTCTCGTGGTCGTGCTCGACGCGCTCCACCTGGCTCAGTTGCGCCAGCAGGGCGCGGCCGTGCAGGTGGGTGTTCATCTCCCGGCGCGCGCTGCAGGAGGTGTGCAGGGCCACCTTGGTCGGCGTGCCCTGGTCCTGCAGCTGCACCTTGCATACATGGAGGAGAAACTCGGCCAGTTCATAGGTGCGCTCGGCCAGGGCCTGGAGACGGGCGTGCAGGTCGGGCTCGTCCTTGAACAGCTCGGCATAGTGCTCGCGCAGCATGCCGGCGCAGGAGCCGGACGGCACCACCACCGGCCAGTCCTCGCGGAACAGCTGCAGCTGCCGGCGCGCCACCTCGCGCGCCTCCGCGGTGTAGCCGGAGGTATAGGCCGGCTGGCCGCAGCAGCCCTGGTCCTGGGGGAAGTGCACGCGGATGCCCTCGCGCTCCAGCAGGTGGATCGCGTCCATCCCCGCTTCCGGGAAGAACAGGTCGACCACGCAGGTGCCGAACAGGTAGACCTGCTCGGGCTTGTGCGGCGGATACTGGCGCGGTTGCGGCAGGGGCGGCGCGACGCGGGTGGCGTTGGGCGCGGCGTTGTGGAACAGCTGGCTCATGGTTGTGCGCTCCGGGTGGGCCCGGTGGTCCGCAGAACCCGGCGGCGATATCGGCGCCGGGTTCTGCGGGTTGTGGATACGGCCGCGCCGCGGGTCAGCGGGGCGCGGATTCAAGCGTGCTTCAGCGGGCCACCAGCGGGTCGCTGATGCCCAGCAGGTAGATCGCGATGAGGGCGATCAGCCCGGTGAACAGCACGTAGTACAGGGTAGGCCAGACGGTCTTGCGCAGGGTGCTGCCCTCGCGGCCGAGCAGGCCGACCGTGGCCGAGGCGGCGACCACGTTGTGGATCGCCACCATGTTGCCGGCTGCCGCGCCGATGGCCTGCACCGCGACGATCAGCGCCCCGGAGATCCCCAGGCTGTGCGCGACGCCGTACTGGAACTGGCTGAGCATCATGTTGCTGACGGTATTGGAGCCGGCGATGAAGGCACCCAGGGCGCCGACGCTGGGCGCCAGCAGCGGGTAGACACCGCCGACGCTGTCGGCCACGTAGCGGGCCATGGCGATCGGCATGCTCGGAAGGTCGGCGGCGTTGACCCCGGAGTTGATCAGGATGCGCACCATGGGCACGGTGAACAGCAGGACGAAGCCGGCGCCGAGCAGGACCTTACTCGATTCGCCGATCGCGGCGGTCAGTTCGCGCAGCTTCATGCGGTGCAGGAAGAAGGTCGCCAGCACCACCGTCACCAGGATGCCGCCGGGCAGGTACAGCGGCATGAAGTCGGCCTTGATGCCGCTCTCGCCGAGGATGTCGGGGAATACCAGTAGCACCGACTTCAGCGCCGCGCTGACGTCCGGGAAGACCCGGCTGATGACCAGCAGGGCGCCGACCAGCACGTAGGGGAACCAGGCGCGCAGGCTGCTCATCGGCTTGGCGCTCAGCGCGTCCAGCTTCATCTCCACGCTGCCCAGCCACTCGCTCGGCCAGTCCTGCGCCGGGGCGAAGTCCCAGGTCTTCTTGGGCACCAGGAAGCCCACGCGGGCGGCACAGGTGACGATGGCCAGGCCGATCAGGCCGCCCGCCAGGGACGGGAACTCGGGGCCGAGGAATACGCCGGTAGCCATGTAGGGCAGGGTGAAGGCCAGGCCGGCGAAGAGGGCGAACGGCAGCACCTCGAAGCCGGCCTTCCAGCTTTTCTGCTGGCCGAAGAAGCGCGTCAGCATCAGCACCATGATCAGCGGCATCAGGGTGCCGACCAGGGCGTGGATGATCGCCACGTTGCTGGTTATCAGCTGCAGGAAAATCTCCCAGCTGGAGCCCTGGGCGCTCAGTTGCGCACCCAGGGCGGCGCTGTCCAGGCCGCTGTTGATGCCGATGATGATCGGCGTGCCGACCGCACCGAAGGACACCGGCGTGCTCTGCACCAGCATGCCGAGCATCACCGCGGCCATGGCCGGGAAGCCGATGGCTACCAGCAGGGGCGCGGCGATCGCCGCCGGCGTGCCGAAGCCCGAGGCGCCCTCAATGAAGCAGCCGAACAACCAGGCAATGATGATCGCCTGGATGCGACGGTCCGGGCTGATGGTGGCGAATCCGGCGCGGATCTTGGTGATCCCGCCGGAATGCTTGAGGGTGTTGAGCAGCAGAATCGCGCCGAAGATGATCCACAGCACGCCGGCGGTGATTACCAGGCCTTGCACGGTGGAGGCGAGTACGCGGTTGAGGCTCATGTCCCAGGCGTACAGGGCGATGCCCGCCGTGAGCAGGTAGACCAGCGGCATGGCGCGTTTGGCGGGCCAGCGCAGGCCGATCAGCAGGATGGCGGCGAGCAGGATGGGGGAGAAGGCGAGTAGTGCGAGCAGACCGGATGACATGGCGGGACCTCCGGTCAGTGGCGCGCGGGACGCGATGGATTCGGCAGATGGAATGCAGCAAGCGGCGTGATGGACATGACCGACATGGGAAGACCTCGGCGTGGCTATTTTTGGAATTGTTGTTTGTTGTCGGGCTGTATTGGTAAGACCAATTTACAAGGCGACCGTGTCAGGTTAAAAGCCTGCGGCCGTTGCTGTCAAATTCCGGTGCTGCGACTTTGGTAGGAGGGGGCGGCCTTGTGTGCCTATGCGGTGCGCTATAGGCTTGCTGGAAAGCTGGTAAAACCAATGGAGAGTGGGGAATGGAAGTAGATCAGGTGCGCCAGCGGCGCTTGTCGGACACCATCGTCGAGCAGCTGGAAACCATGATTCTCGAGGGCTCGCTGAAGGCAGGCGAGCGCCTGCCGGCCGAGCGGGTGCTGTCCGAGCGCTTCGGCGTATCGCGGCCATCGCTGCGTGAGGCGATTCAGAAGCTGGTGGCCAAGGGGCTGCTGGTCAGTCGCCAGGGCGGCGGCAACTATGTCGCCGAGTCGCTGGGTTCGACCTTCAGCGATCCGCTGCTGGAACTGCTGGAAAACAACCCCGAGGCGCAGCGCGATCTACTGGAGTTCCGCCACACCCTGGAGGGTTCCTGCGCCTACTACGCTGCATTGCGCGCCACCGAACTGGACCGCGAGCGCCTGAGCGAGGCCTTCGCCGCGCTGCAGGACTGCTACAGCCGCAGCGGCAAGGTCACCCGCGCCGAGGAGGGGGCGGCCGATGCGCGATTTCATCTGGCCATCGCCGAGGCCAGCCACAACGCGGTGCTGCTGCACACCATTCGCGGCCTGTTCGACCTGCTCAAGCGCAACGTGGTGACCAATATCGGCGGCATGTACGCCCAGCGCAGCGAGACCCGGGACATGCTGATCACTCAGCACCGGGCCTTGTTCGAGGCGATCATGGAGGGGCGTGCCGAAGAGGCGCGGGAGCTGTCGAACCAGCATATCGACTATGTCCGGGAGGTGCTTTCCGAGGTGCAGCAGGAGGTGCAGCGGGTGGCGCGGGCGCAGCGGCGCAGTCTGCGCTAGTAGAGGCCAGCAGCGGGGCGGGAGCGCTTGGCTCCCGAGCTCACTCGTCCTTGCCTTTGCTGCGCATGGCGCGCTGCACTTCGCGGTCGGCGTCGCGCTCTTTCTCGGTGTGACGCTTGTCGAAGTCCTTCTTGCCCTTGGCCAGGGCGATCTCGCACTTGACCAGGTGCTGCTTCCAGTAGAGCGACAGGGCCACGCAGGTGTAGCCCTTCTGCTGCACCGAGCCGAACAGCTTGTCCAGCTCGCGCTTGTTCAGCAGCAGCTTGCGCGTGCGGGTCGGGTCGGCGATCACGTGGGTGCTGGCGGTCTTCAACGGGGTGATGTGGCAGCCCATCAGCCAGGCCTCGTCGTCCTTGAGCAGCACGTAGCTGTCGACCAACTGGGCCTTGCCGGCGCGCAGGCTCTTCACTTCCCAGCCGGCCAGGGCCAGGCCCGCCTCGAACTTCTGGTCGACGAAATAATCGTGCAGCGCCTTCTTGTTCTGCGCGATGGTGCCTTGAGGGTGTTTCTTTTGTTTAGCCATAGGGCGCGCATTATAGGGAGTCGCCTGCGCGGACGCCATGCGCTGCGCAGGGCAAAATCACGGATATTCACCGGCCCGCGGCGGCTGCGCTTGAGCCGATTCGGTGAATCCCCGACAATGCCCGATCTTTTTTCCAATCAGAACGGGCGAGTCGCACATGGCGAACGACAAGGTCTCGATTCACGGCGCCTGGGCCAGCCGCTGGGTCTTCATTCTCGCGGCGACCGGCTCGGCCGTGGGGCTGGGCAATATCTGGAAGTTCCCCTACATGACCGGCGTCTACGGCGGCGGTGCCTTCGTCGCCATGTACCTGATCTGCATCGCCTTGGTCGGGGTGCCGATCATGCTGGCGGAAACCCTGATCGGCCGTCGCGGCCGGCAGAGCCCGGTCAACGCCATGAAGAACCTGGCCATCGAAGCGGGGAAGTCCCGCGGCTGGTCGCTGGCCGCGGTGATGGGGATGATCGCCGCGCTGCTGATCCTGTCCTTCTATAGCGTGGTCGCCGGTTGGTCCCTGGACTATATCCTCGGCATGGCCGGCGGCGACTTCGTCGGGATCAGCGGCGAGGGGGCCGGCGCCGCATTCGGCGGGCTGACCAGCGACCCCTGGCGCCTGACCCTGTGGCATACGCTGTTCATGTTCCTCACCGCGCTGGTCATCGCCCGCGGCGTGGTCGCCGGCCTGGAACGCAGCCTGCGCATCATGATGCCGCTGCTGTTCGTCCTGCTGCTGGTGCTGCTCGGCTACAGCCTGACCACCGGGCACTTCATGCAGGGTTTCGACTTCCTCTTCCATTTCGACCCGAGCAAGGTGCGCGAGGGCATCCTCGCCGCCATGGGCCACGCCTTCTTCACCCTCAGCGTGGGTGTCGGCTCGATCATGGTCTACGGTGCCTATATGCCGAAGAATTCGTCCATCGGCGCGACGGTGATCGCGGTCGGGCTGCTCGATACCCTGGTCGCCCTGACCGCCGGCCTGGCGTTGTTCCCGATCGTGTTCGCCGCCGGCCTGGAGCCGGGCGCCGGTCCCGGGCTGATGTTCGTCACCCTGCCGATCGCCTTCGGCAATATCGCCTTCGGCCAGTTGATGGGCCTGGTGTTCTTCGTGCTGGTGGCGGTGGCGGCCTGGAGTTCGTCGATCTCCATGCTGGAGCCGGCGGTGGCCTATTTCGTCGAGCGCAGTGGGCGCAGCCGGACCACGGTCACCGCGCTGCTGGCGCTGCTGTGCTGGGTGATCGGCATGGGTACGGTGTTGTCGTTCAATGTCGGTGCCGAGGCCAAGTTCTTCGTCTTCGCCGAGGATGGCTTCCATCTGTTCCAGTGGGGCGCCGAGGGCGGCAAGACCTTCTTCGACAGCATCGACTACCTGACCAGCCGCATTCTCCTGCCGCTCGGTGGCCTGGCCTTCGCCTTGTTCGCCGGCTGGGTGCTGAGCCGCGAAGCGGTGCGCGAGGAGCTGGCGATCAAGAGTCCGCTGCTGTTCAATCTGGCTTACTGGCTGATTCGCGTGGTGGCCCCTGTCGGCGTGCTGGTGGTGTTCGTCGCCGAGTTGAGCAAATGAGGGCACGCAAGCTGATGAGTGAAGTCGCCGGTCTATGAGTACGCATATCCACCGCTCGGCCCTGTTGCCCTATCCGGCGCAGGCGCTGTACGACCTGGTCAACGACGTGGCCAGCTACCCGCAGTTCCTGCCCTGGTGCTCGGCCAGCGAAGTGCTGGAGCTGAGCGAGACCCACATGCGCGCCAGCCTCGGCGTGGCCAAGGGTGCGCTGCGCCAGCGCTTCGTTACCTGCAACACGCTGGTTGCAGGGCAGTCCATCGAGCTGAACCTGGAAGAGGGGCCGTTCACCCAGCTGCAGGGTCGCTGGGAGTTCAAGGTGCTGGGGGAGAAGGCCTGCAAGATCAGCCTGGATCTGACCTTCGACTACGCCGGACCGCTGGTGCGTGCGACCCTAGGGCCGTTGTTCAACCAGGCTGCCAACACCCTGGTGGATGCCTTCTGCCAGAGGGCCAAGGAGTTGTATGGATAGCAGAACCATAGTGGTCGAGGTGGTCTATGCCTTGGCCGACAAGCAGAAGCTGCTGCGTCTGAGCCTGCCTTATGGCACCACGGTGCGGCAGGCGGCGTTGCAGTCCGGAATGGATGTGCACTTCCCGGACCTGGACCTGGCGAGCAGCCCGCTGGGAATCTTCGGCAAGGCGGTGGCCAAGCCCGATGAGCGTGTGCTGGAAGATGGAGAGCGCGTGGAGATCTATCGTCCGCTGATTGCCGATCCGAAGGAGGTGCGCAAGCAGCGGGCCGCCCGAGCGGCCAAGGCCAAGGCCGACGAGCAGGGCGTTTGATGTCTAAGCGCCGACCACAAAAAAAGCCCGGAGATCTTCCGGGCTTTTTTGTTTCTAACGGCTACTGCGGCGAGCTTTCCAGGGGCTCGGGAACCGGCACTGGTACGGTTCTGACTTCGTCGACCTCGCGCTGGATCTGCTCGAGCAGCGAGCCCGGAGCCGGCGCGGCGTCCTCGATCTGCGGCTCAGCGCTGACCGGCGTGGTCGGATCGCCGTCCTCGCCGAGGATCGCCTGGTCGCGGCTGACGCCCGGCATGAAGTCCCCGGACAGGCCGGCCAGTTGGTCGTTGCCATCGAAGACCAGGCTGACGCGCTCCTGCAGGCGCTGACCGCCCCCCGGCTGGATGCTGTAGAGGTAGTCCCAGCGGTTGCTGTGGAAGGTGTCGGTGAGCAGCGGGTTGCCCATGATAAACCGCACTTGGCGGCGGGTCATTCCAGGGCGCAACTGGTCTATCATGTCCTGCGTCACGACATTGCCCTGTTGGATGTCGATTTTGTAAACCCCGGGGAATGAGCAACCGGCGAGTGCGAAGAGCCCCGTTAAGGTGAGGCTGGTCAGCAGGATCTTGGCATTTTGCATCGGTGGGTGACTTCCACTATCTTGGCTGGGCAACGTAAACCCGGATCATACCCGTAATAAGGGAAGCTGCAAAACCGCTTCCACGAGAAAGCAGACCATGGTTGAAAATAGCGAACTACGCAAGGCTGGCCTGAAAGTGACCCTGCCGAGGGTCAAGATATTGCAGATGCTCGATTCCGCCGAGCAGCGCCACATGAGCGCAGAGGATGTTTACAAGGCGCTGATGGAGGCGGGCGAGGATGTCGGTCTGGCCACGGTGTATCGCGTGTTGACCCAGTTCGAGGCGGCTGGTCTGGTGGTGCGGCACAATTTCGATGGCGGCCATGCGGTGTTCGAGCTGGCCGACAGCGGCCATCACGATCACATGGTCTGTGTCGAATCCGGCGAGGTGATCGAGTTCTTCGACCCGGAAATCGAGAAGCGGCAGAAGGAGATCGTCCGCGAGCACGGCTTCGAGCTGGTCGATCACAACCTGGTGCTCTACGTGCGCAAGAAGAAGTAGGCGCACTGGCGCGGCATGAGAAAGGCGACCCTGGGGGTCGCCTTTTTTGTTGCTTGGCGCCGCTACTCGCTCAGGCCTGGGCGCTGGCGACCATCTGCCGGGCGTGGGCCAGGGACTCCTCGGTGAGGTCGACGCCGCCGAGCATGCGGGCGATCTCCTCGACCCGCTGGTGACGCTCGAGCTTGCTCACCGCGGTGCGGGTCGCGTCGCTTTCCCGCACCTTGTGCACGAACAGGTGCTGGTGCCCTTGTGCCGCCACCTGCGGCAGGTGGGTGACGGTCAGGACCTGGCCGCGCTCGCCGAGGCGGCGCAGCAGCTGGCCGACCACCTCGGCGGTCGGCCCGCCAATGCCGACGTCGACTTCGTCGAAGACCAGGGTCGGCACCCGTGAGGTCTGGGCGGTGATCACCTGGATGGCCAGGCTGATACGCGACAGCTCGCCGCCGGAGGCGACTTTGGCCAGGGCCTTGAGCGGCTGCCCGGGGTTGGCGCTGACCAGGAACTCGACCTGCTCCAAACCGTTGGCCTGCGGCTCGTCGCTGCTGTTGCCGCGCAGCTGGATAGTGAAGCGCCCGCCAGGCATGCCCAGGCTGTGCATCTCCGTCTCCACGGCCGTGGCGAGGCGGTTGGCGGCCTCGTTGCGCAGGGCGCTCAGCTCCGCGGCCTTTTCCTGGTAGTGGCGGGCATAGGCGTCGAGCTCTTCGCCGAGGCGCTCGACGGCCTGGTCGTCGGCGTTGAGGCTTTCCAGTTCCTCGAACAGCTGCTGCTGCAGCGCGGCCATCTCGCTGGGCTGGATGCGGTGCTTGCGCGCCAGGGTGTAGATGATGTCGAGGCGCTCCTCGAGCATCTGCAGGCGCTCGGGGTCGGCGTCGAAGTGGTCGAGAAAGCGATTCAGCTCGCCGACCGCCTCTTCCACCTGGATCTGCGCACTGGCCAGCAGGTTGATCGCCTCGTTGAGGGCGCCGGGTTGGCCCTGGAAGCCGCTGAGGCGGTTGAGGCTGCCGGTCAATGCCGACAGCACGTTGCCGGCATCATTCTCGCTGCATTGCTCGATCACCAGGCGGCAGGCGCTGAGCAGGCTTTCGGCGTTGGTCAGGGTCTTGTGCTCCTGCTCGAGCTGTTCCAGCTCCTGTTCGCCGAGGGCCAGGTTGTCCAGTTCCTCGAGCTGATAGCTGAGCAGCTGATGGCGGGCGCGCTGCTCGTCGCCGAGGCCGGAGAGGCGTTCCAGTTCGCTCTTGGTCTGCTTCCAGCGTTGCGCGGCCAGCTGTACCTGGCGCGCCAGTTCCTGGCTGCCGGCGTACTCGTCGAGCAGGCGGCGATGGGTGTCGGCCTTGAGCAGGGACTGGTGTTCGTGCTGGCTGTGGATGTCGATCAGCAGCTCGCCGAGGGCCTTGAGGTCGCCTTGCGGGCAGGGCGAGCCGTTGATATAGCCGCGCGAGCGGCCTTCGGCAGTGATCACCCGACGCAGGATGCACGGGCCGTCGTGCTCCAGGTCGTGCTCGGCTAGCCAGGCCCGCGCTTCGGGAATGTCGCTGAGGTCGAAGCTGGCGAGGATGTCCGCCTTGTCCGCGCCGGGGCGCACCACGCCGCTGTCCGCACGGTCGCCCAGGCAGAGGCCGAGGGCGTCGAGCATGATCGACTTGCCGGCGCCGGTTTCGCCGCTGATCACGCTCATCCCGCTGTCCAGCTCCAGGTCGAGATGTTCAACGATGGCGTAGTTGTGTACGGACAGGTGCACCAGCATGGCGAGGCCTCTCGAGGTTGAAGTCTGGTTATTTATACAGTGTTTGTTTTGCCGCTGACAATCCTCCCGCCGCCCTTGAAGCGTGAAATTTAGGCCCCATATAGGCGGCAGGTGCGCAGGTTCCGACCTGTGCCGAATTATCAGAGGAGAGTTGCATGGCAGACGAACAGACCCAAGATAACCAGCTTCCTGAGGTTTCCGCCGAGGTCGAGGCGGCGGGCGGCGAGTTGGATGCCCGTATCCAGGTTCTCGAGGAGGAGTTGGCTGCCGCTCAGGACAAGGCCCTGCGCATGGCCGCCGACCTGCAGAACGTGCGTCGCCGCGCCGAGCAGGATGTCGAGAAGGCGCACAAGTTCGCCCTGGAAAAGTTCGCCAGCGACCTGCTGCCGGTGGTCGACAGCCTGGAGCGCGGGCTCGAGCTGTCGAGCCCGAACGACGAGGCGATCAAGGCGGTGCGCGAAGGCATGGAGCTGACCCTCAAGCTGTTCCAGGACACCCTCAAGCGTCACCAGCTGGAGGCGGTCGACCCGGAAGGCGCACCGTTCGACCCGGAGCAGCACCAGGCGATGGCCATGCAGGAGAGCACCCAGGTGGAGCCCAATAGCGTGCTCAAGGTGTTCCAGAAGGGCTATCTGCTCAACGGTCGGCTGTTGCGCCCGGCCATGGTGGTGGTCAGCAAGGCCCCGGCCGAAGCGCCGCCGTCCATCGACGAGCAGGCTTGAAATTCGCCGGCGAGCCCCCATTTGTTGAATCAAGCGTTTTAGTGCTACCGCGGCCGGTCAAGCAAGGCGGCGGGGAAATCGAAATTTCGGGAGAGTGAATATGGGCAAAATCATCGGTATCGACCTGGGGACTACCAACTCCTGCGTCTCCATTCTGGAAAACGGCAGCGTCAAGGTGCTGGAGAACGCCGAAGGCGCTCGCACCACGCCGTCGATCATCGCCTACAGCAACGACGGCGAGATCCTCGTCGGTCAGTCGGCCAAGCGTCAGGCGGTGACCAACCCGCACAACACCCTGTACGCGGTGAAGCGCCTGATCGGCCGTCGCTTCGAAGAAAACGTGGTGCAAAAAGACATCCAGATGGTCCCGTACAAGATCGTCAAGGCTGACAACGGCGACGCCTGGGTGCAGGTCAAGGACCAGAAGATGGCGCCGCCGCAGATCTCCGCGGAAGTGCTGAAGAAGATGAAGAAAACCGCCGAAGACTACCTCGGCGAGCCTGTGACCGAGGCGGTGATCACCGTACCGGCCTACTTCAACGACAGCCAGCGTCAGGCCACCAAGGACGCCGGCCGCATCGCCGGTCTGGACGTCAAGCGCATCATCAACGAGCCGACCGCCGCGGCCCTGGCCTATGGCATGGACAAGGCCAAGGGCGATCACACCGTGATCGTCTATGACCTGGGTGGCGGTACCTTCGATATTTCGGTGATCGAGATCGCCGAAGTCGATGGTGAGCACCAGTTCGAAGTGTTGGCCACCAACGGCGACACCTTCCTCGGTGGTGAGGACTTCGACCTGCGCCTGATCGACTACCTGGTGGAAGAGTTCAAGAAAGAAACCGGCATGAACCTCAAGGGCGACCCGCTGGCCATGCAGCGCCTGAAAGAGGCGGCGGAGAAGGCCAAGATCGAGCTGTCCTCGAGCCAGCAGACCGACGTCAACCTGCCGTACATCACCGCCGACGCCAGCGGTCCCAAGCACCTCAACGTGAAGATCTCCCGCTCCAAGCTGGAGTCGCTGGTCGAGGACCTGGTGCAGCGCACCATCGAGCCGTGCCGCATCGCCTTGAAGGATGCCGGTATCGACGTCGGTTCGATCCATGACGTGATCCTGGTCGGTGGCCAGACCCGCATGCCGCTGGTGCAGAAGACCGTTGCCGAGTTCTTCGGCAAGGAAGCGCGCAAGGACGTCAATCCGGACGAAGCCGTGGCCATGGGCGCCGCCATTCAGGGCGCGGTACTGGCCGGCGACGTCAAGGACGTGCTGCTGCTGGACGTCTCTCCGCTGACCCTGGGTATCGAGACCATGGGCGGGGTGATGACCGCACTGATCGAGAAGAACACCACCATCCCGACCAAGAAGTCCCAGGTGTTCTCCACCGCCGACGACAACCAGAGCGCCGTGACCATCCACGTGCTGCAGGGCGAGCGCAAGCAGGCCGCGCAGAACAAGTCGCTGGGCAAGTTCGACCTGGCCGAGATTCCGCCGGCTCCGCGTGGCGTGCCGCAGATCGAGGTGACCTTCGACATCGACGCCAACGGCATCCTGCATGTCGGCGCGAAGGACAAGGCCACCGGCAAGCAGCAGTCCATCGTGATCAAGGCCAACTCCGGCCTGTCCGAGGAGGAAATCGAGCAGATGGTCCGCGACGCCGAGGCCAATGCCGAGGAAGACCGCAAGTTCGAGGAACTGGCGACCGCGCGCAACCAGGGTGACCAGCTGGTGCATGCCACCCGCAAGATGCTCACCGAGGCTGGCGACAAGGCTACCGAGGATGAGAAGGCGGCGATCGAGAAGGCCCTGGGCGAGCTGGAAGTGGCAGTGAAGGGTGACGATAAGGCGGCCATCGAGGCCAAGATGAATGCCCTGTCCGAGGCGACCACGCCGCTGGCGCAGAAGATGTACGCCGAGCAGCCGCAGGCGGGTGCCGCAGCGGACGCCGGTGATCAGGCCAAGAACGCTGGCGACGACGTGGTCGACGCCGAGTTCGAAGAGGTCAAGGACAACAAGTAAGCGCAGGCTTGCTGCTGCTCCATCCGCTCGTGGCGCGCGTCACGGGCGGGATGAATCGCCGCGCGGGGGCTTGCTCCCGCGTTGGCGTGTCTGGAGGAGGCGATTTGAGGGTGTTGAGGATCTATGTCTAAACGTGACTATTACGAGGTGCTGGGTGTCGAGCGCGGCGCCAGCGAGGCGGAGCTGAAGAAGGCTTACCGGCGCCTGGCGATGAAGCACCACCCGGACCGCAATCCCGACGACAAAGCGTCGGAAGAGAAGTTCAAGGAGGCCAACGAGGCCTACGAGGTGCTGTCCGACGCCAGCAAGCGGGCCGCCTATGACCAGTACGGCCACGCCGGCGTCGACCCGAGCATGGGTGGCGGCGGTGGCGCCGGCTTCGGCGGCGCGAACTTCTCCGATATCTTCGGCGACGTGTTCAGCGACTTCTTCGGCGGAGGTCGTGGTGGTCAGCGCGGTGGCGCCCAGCGGGGCAGCGACCTGCGCTACACCCTGGAGCTGGACCTGGAAGAGGCGGTGCGCGGCACCACGGTGACCATTCGCGTGCCGACCCTGGTCAACTGCAAGAGCTGCGATGGCTCGGGCGCCAAGAAGGGCACCAGCCCGGTGACCTGTACCACCTGTGGTGGTATCGGCCAGGTGCGCATGCAGCAGGGCTTCTTCTCGGTGCAGCAGACCTGTCCACGCTGTCATGGCAACGGCAAGATGATCACCGACCCCTGTGGCAGCTGCCACGGCCACGGCCGGGTCGAGGAGCACAAGACCCTGTCGGTCAAGGTGCCGGCCGGCGTCGACACCGGCGATCGCATTCGCCTGTCCGGCGAGGGCGAGGCGGGTGCCATGGGTGGCCCGGCGGGCGACCTTTACGTGGTGGTCAATGTGCGCGAGCACTCGATCTTCCAGCGTGACGGCAAGCACCTGTATTGCGAGGTGCCGATCAGCTTCGCCGACGCCGCCCTGGGCGGCGAGCTGGAAGTGCCGACCCTGGATGGCCGGGTCAAGCTGAAGATTCCGGAAGGCACCCAGACCGGCAAGCTGTTCCGCCTGCGCGGCAAGGGCGTGGCGCCGGTGCGCGGCGGTGGTGCTGGCGACCTTATGTGCCGGGTCGCGGTGGAGACTCCGGTCAATCTGGATCGGCGTCAGCGCGAGCTGCTCGAGGAGTTCCGTCAGTCCCTGGCTGGCGACAGTTCCCACTCGCCCAAGGCCAGTGGCTGGTTCGAGGGCGTCAAGCGCTTCTTTGGCGATTTGTAACGAGTCGGCCGGCCGGGCGCTCGGGCTGATGATGGTATGAGTCAGCCCTCTATACCCGGCGGCGGACCTGCAGCTTGGAGTTTCTAGATATGCAACGAATTGCCGTGATGGGCGCCGCGGGGCGCATGGGCAAGACCCTGATCGAGGCGGTGCAGCAGGCCGAAGGCGCCAGCCTGAGTGCCGCGGTCGATCGCCCGGACAGCAGCCTGGTCGGTGCCGATGCCGGCGAGCTGACCGGGCTGGGCAAGCTGGGTGTGCCGTTGTCCGGCGACCTGGCTGCCGTGCTGGACCAGTTCGATGTGCTGATCGATTTCACTCACCCCTCGGTGACCCTGAAGAACCTGGAGGTCTGCCGTCAGGCGGGCAAGGCCATGGTCATCGGCACCACGGGCTTCAGTGTCGCGGAGAAGCAGCTGCTGGCCGAGGCGGGCAAGCAGATCCCGATCGTCTTCGCCGCCAACTTCAGCGTCGGCGTCAACCTCTGCCTGAAGCTGCTGGATACCGCGGCGCGGGTGCTGGGCGACGAGGTGGATATCGAGATCATCGAGGCCCACCACCGGCACAAGGTCGATGCGCCCTCCGGGACTGCTTTGCGCATGGGCGAAGTGGTGGCCAATGCCCTGGGGCGTGATCTGCAGAAGGTCGCGGTCTACGGCCGCGAAGGCCAGACCGGCGCTCGCGCCCGCGAGACCATCGGCTTTGCCACCGTGCGCGCCGGCGACGTGGTCGGCGACCATACCGTGCTGTTTGCCGCCGACGGCGAGCGGGTGGAGATCACCCACAAGGCCTCCAGCCGCATGACCTTCGCCAAGGGGGCGGTGCGCTCCGCCCTGTGGCTGCAGGGGCGGGATGCCGGGTTGTATGACATGCAGG
Source organism: Pseudomonas sp. LPB0260 (assembly GCF_013388395.1). Taxonomy (NCBI): domain Bacteria; kingdom Pseudomonadati; phylum Pseudomonadota; class Gammaproteobacteria; order Pseudomonadales; family Pseudomonadaceae; genus Pseudomonas; species Pseudomonas sp. LPB0260. The sequence goes on from NZ_CP058247.1 coordinate 5,294,170, forward strand.
ACGTTCTGGGGCTCAACTGAGCCCCGCGCAACTGGGCGGAGGCTTATCTGGATGTGGACCAAAAAGTCACTTTCCTGTAAGCTTCCCGCTTTAGTGTGTCCACTAAAAGTTACGCAGAATGAATCAGATAAAAAAGCGGGGTGACGGTCGATACGTCATCCCGCTTTTTTACAACCTGCGTTTGCTTCAAGCCTTGATCGACGGGAGGTCTTCTTGACTAAGCCAGCCATACTCGCCCTTGCTGACGGCAGCATTTTTCGCGGCGAGGCCATCGGTGCCGATGGCCATACTATTGGAGAGGTGGTGTTCAATACCGCCATGACCGGCTATCAGGAAATCCTTACCGATCCCTCCTATGCCCAGCAAATCGTTACCCTGACCTATCCGCATATCGGCAACACCGGCACCACCCCGGAGGACGCCGAGTCCAATCGGGTCTGGGCTGCCGGCCTGATCATTCGTGACCTGCCGCTGACCGCCAGCAACTGGCGCAACAAGCAGTCGTTGCCCGACTACCTGAAGGAAAACGGCACCGTTGCCATCGCCGGCATCGACACTCGCCGCCTGACCCGCATCCTGCGCGAGAAGGGTTCGCAGAACGGCTGCATCCTCGCCGGCGCAGACGCCACCGAGGAAAAAGCCCTGGAACTGGCGCGCAGCTTCCCCGGCCTCAAGGGCATGGACCTGGCCAAGGTGGTCAGCTGCTCCGAGCCCTACGAGTGGCGCGAAAGCACCTGGAACCTGAAGGACGACAGCCACCCGCAGATCCCGGCCGGCGAGCTGCCCTATCACGTGGTGGCCTACGACTACGGGGTCAAGCTGAACATCCTGCGCATGCTGGTGGCGCGCGGCTGCCGCCTGACCGTGGTGCCGGCACAGACCCCGGCCAGCGAAGTGCTGGCGCTGAATCCCGATGGCGTGTTCCTGTCCAACGGCCCGGGCGACCCCGAGCCGTGCGATTACGCGATCCAGGCCATCAAGGACGTGCTGGAAACCGATATCCCGGTGTTCGGCATCTGCCTTGGCCACCAGCTGCTGGCCCTGGCGTCCGGCGCCAAGACCCTGAAGATGGGCCACGGCCACCACGGCGCCAACCACCCGGTGCAGGACCTCGATTCCGGCGTGGTGATGATCACCAGCCAGAACCACGGCTTCGCCGTGGACGAGGGCAGCCTGCCGGGCAACGTCCGGGCCATCCACAAGTCGCTGTTCGACGGCACCCTGCAGGGCATCGAGCGGACCGACAAGGTCGCCTTCAGCTTCCAGGGTCACCCCGAGGCGAGCCCCGGCCCGCACGACGTCGCGCCGCTGTTCGACCGCTTCATCGAAGCCATGGCCAAGCGCCGCTAAGCCACGCCGACTGACCCAAGGATTCGAGTAAGAGACATGCCAAAACGTACAGATATCAAAAGCATCCTGATCCTCGGCGCCGGCCCGATCGTCATCGGCCAGGCCTGCGAGTTCGACTACTCCGGCGCCCAGGCCTGCAAGGCCCTGAAGGAAGAGGGTTTCCGCGTCATCCTGGTGAACTCCAACCCGGCCACCATCATGACCGACCCGTCGATGGCCGACGCCACCTACATCGAGCCGATCAAGTGGCAGACCGTGGCCAAGATCATCGAGAAGGAGCGCCCCGACGCCCTGCTGCCGACCATGGGTGGCCAGACCGCACTGAACTGCGCCCTGGACCTGGAGCGCCACGGCGTGCTGGAGAAATTCGGCGTCGAGATGATCGGTGCCAACGCCGACACCATCGACAAGGCCGAGGACCGCTCGCGCTTCGACAAGGCGATGAAGGACATCGGCCTGGCCTGTCCGGTTTCCGGCATCGCCCACAGCATGGAAGAAGCCTACGGCGTGCTGGAGAAGGTCGGCTTCCCCTGCATCATCCGGCCGTCCTTCACCATGGGCGGCACCGGCGGCGGCATCGCCTACAACCGTGAAGAGTTCGAGGAAATCTGCGCCCGCGGTCTCGACCTGTCGCCGACCAGCGAGCTGCTGATCGACGAGTCGCTGATCGGCTGGAAGGAATACGAGATGGAGGTGGTCCGCGACAAGAAGGACAACTGCATCATCGTCTGCGCCATCGAGAACTTCGACCCGATGGGCGTGCACACCGGCGACTCCATCACCGTCGCCCCGGCGCAGACCCTGACCGACAAGGAATACCAGATCCTGCGCAACGCCTCCCTGGCGGTGCTGCGCGAGATCGGCGTGGAAACCGGCGGCTCCAACGTGCAGTTCGGCATCTGCCCGAACACCGGGCGCATGGTGGTGATCGAGATGAACCCGCGCGTGTCGCGCTCCTCGGCCCTGGCTTCCAAGGCTACCGGCTTCCCGATCGCCAAGATCGCCGCCAAGCTGGCCGTGGGTTACACCCTCGATGAGTTGTCCAACGACATCACCGGTGGCCGCACCCCGGCCTCGTTCGAGCCGGCCATCGACTACGTGGTGACCAAGATCCCGCGTTTCGCCTTCGAGAAGTTCCCCAAGGCCGACGCCCGCCTGACCACCCAGATGAAGTCCGTGGGTGAAGTCATGGCCATCGGCCGCACCTTCCAGGAGTCCCTGCAGAAAGCCCTGCGCGGCCTGGAAGTCGGCGTCGCCGGTTTCGACGAAAAACTCGACCTGAACGATCCGGAAGCCGAAAGCACCCTGCGCCGCGAGCTGACCGTGCCGAGCGCCGACCGTATCTGGTACGTGGCGGACGCCTTCCGTGCGGGCAAGACCATCGAAGAAGTCTTCGAGCTGACCCGTATCGACGAGTGGTTCCTGGTGCAGATCGAAGACCTGATCAAGGACGAAGAGCGCATCAAGACCCAGGCGCTGTCGGCCATCGATCGTGACCTGATGTACAAGCTCAAGCGCAAGGGGTTCTCCGATATCCGCCTGGCCAAGCTGCTGGGTGTGACCGAGAAGACCCTGCGCAGCCATCGCCACAAGCTCAAGGTGCTGCCGGTCTACAAGCGTGTGGATACCTGCGCGGCCGAGTTCGCCACCGACACCGCGTACATGTACTCGACCTACGAGGAAGAGTGCGAGGCCAATCCGTCGAGCCGCGAGAAGATCATGATCCTCGGCGGCGGCCCCAACCGCATCGGCCAGGGCATCGAGTTCGACTACTGCTGCGTACACGCGGCGCTGGCCATGCGTGAAGATGGTTACGAGACCATCATGGTCAACTGCAACCCGGAAACCGTCTCCACCGACTACGACACCTCGGACCGCCTGTACTTCGAGCCGGTGACCCTGGAAGACGTGCTGGAAATCGTCCGCGTCGAGCAGCCCAAGGGCGTGATCGTGCAGTACGGTGGCCAGACCCCGCTGAAGATCTGTCGCGCCCTGGAAGAAGCCGGCGTGCCGATCATCGGTACCAGTCCGGATGCCATCGATCGCGCCGAAGACCGCGAGCGTTTCCAGCAGATGGTCCAGCGTCTCGGCCTGCGCCAGCCGGCCAACGCCACCGCGCGCAGCGAAGACGAGGCCCTGGCTCACTCCAAGACCATCGGTTATCCGCTGGTGGTGCGTCCGTCCTACGTGCTGGGCGGCCGGGCCATGGAGATCGTCTACCAGGAAGACGAACTCAAGCGCTACATGCGCGAGGCGGTGAAGGTCTCCAACGACAGCCCGGTGCTGCTGGATCACTTCCTCAACTGCGCCATCGAAGTCGATGTCGACGCGGTGTGCGACGGCGAAACCGTGGTGATCGGCGCGATCATGCAGCACATCGAGCAGGCCGGCGTGCACTCCGGTGACTCGGCCTGTTCGCTGCCGCCTTACTCGCTGCCCAAGCACATCCAGGACGAGATCCGCGACCAGGTCAAGAAGATGGCCCTGGAGCTCGGCGTGGTCGGCCTGATGAACGTGCAGATGGCCGTGCAGGGCGAGGATATCTTCGTGATCGAAGTGAACCCGCGCGCTTCGCGTACCGTGCCGTTCGTCTCCAAGTGCGTCGGCGAGTCGCTGGCCAAGGTGGCGGCCCGCGTCATGGCGGGCAAGTCGCTGGCCGAGGCCGGCTACAGCGAGGAGATCATCCCGCCGTTCTTCAGCGTCAAGGAAGCGGTGTTCCCGTTCGCCAAATTCCCCGGCGTCGACCCCATCCTCGGCCCGGAGATGAAGTCCACCGGCGAGGTGATGGGCGTGGGCGACACCTTCGGCGAGGCCTTCGCCAAGGCGCAGATGGGCGCCAGCGAAGTGCTGCCGAACAGCGGCTGTGCCTTCATCAGCGTGCGCGACGACGACAAGCCCCTGGTGGCCGAGGTCGCTCGCGACCTGATCGGCCTGGGCTTCGAGGTGGTCGCGACCGCCGGTACCGCCAAGCTGATCGAGGCCGCCGGACTGCCCGTGCGCCGGGTCAACAAGGTTACCGAAGGCCGTCCGCACGTGGTCGACATGATCAAGAATGATGAGGTCACCCTCATCATCAACACCACCGAGGGGCGTCAGTCGATCGCTGACTCCTACTCGATCCGTCGTAACGCCCTGCAGCACAAGATCTACTGCACCACCACCATCGCGGCGGGTCAGGCGATCTGTGAGGCGCTCAAGTTCGGTCCCGAGAAGACCGTGCGCCGCTTGCAGGATCTCCATGCAGGAATCAAGGCATGATCAAATACCCCATGACCGTCCAGGGCGCGCGCGCCCTGGAAGAAGAGCTGGCCCACCTGACCAAGGTCGTGCGTCCGAAGCTCAGTCAGGATATCGGTACCGCCCGTGAGCTGGGCGACCTCAAGGAGAACGCCGAATACCATGCCGCCCGCGAGCAGCAGGGCATGGTCGAGGCGCGTATCCGTGACATCGAGGGACGTCTGCAGAATGCGGTGGTCATCGATGTGACCACCATCGCCCATACCGGCAAGGTGATCTTCGGCACCACGGTGGAGATCGCCAACGTCGAAACCGACGAGAGCGTGACCTACAAGATCGTCGGTGAGGACGAGGCGGACATCAAGCAGCGCAAGCTGTCGGTCAGCTCGCCGATCGCCCGTGCCCTGGTGGGCAAGGAGGAGGGTGATGTGGTGGCGGTAAAAACCCCGAGCGGCGTGGTCGAGTACGAGATCGTCGAGGTTCGCCATATCTAAGCAACCGACCCTGAGTGCCGGGGCGATCAGCTGGCTGCTGGCCCAGACCCTGTGGGTCGGCGGCCTCTGGCTCCTGCAGTTTCTGGTGCTGCCGGCCCTGGTCAAGCTGGGGCTGGCGCCATTGCTGCTCGCAGAAATCGACGCGCTGCTGGGTTCGCTGCTGATAGGCCTCACGGCCTGCTGTGCGCTGCTGCAGATTGTCGTGCTGGTGCGTTTCGAGCGGCTGGCCAGTCTGTGGCGGGATCTGCGCGGTCAGCTGCTGCTGACCGTGCTGCTGATCGCCGGCAGCTACTTGCTGGTGCGCCAGTGGTGGCCGGAGGCCCAGGGCTGGCTGCTGTTCAGCTATCTGGTCCTGGCGTTTTGCGGGCTGTTGCTGGTATTGCAGCCGGTGCCGGCTCGTCGCGCCTGAGCGGCGAGGCAAGCCGACAGTCTGGCGGCGGTCGGCTGGTGCCGGCTCAGCCCTGGTAGCGGCTGATGTTGGAGAGGTTCTTGTTCGGCTTGGGGTTCTTGCGGTAAATCAGCGCCATCTTGCCGATGACCTGCACCAGTTCGCCCTTGGCCGCCTTGCACAGTTCGTCGATCGCGGCGAGGCGATCCTCGCGTTCGGTGATGCGTAGTTGCACCTTGATCAGTTCGTGATCGTTCAGTGCGCGTTCCAGTTCGGCCAGAACGCCCTCGGTCAAACCATTGTCTGCCACGATCAATACCGGTTTCAGGTGGTGGCCGATAGATTTGTATTGTTTCTTCTGCTCCTGAGTGAGCGGCATAATCTGACCCCTGCGTCTGATCTGGTAAAAAGCGGCGGCTAGTTTACCCGAGCGCCTTCGGACCCGCCCAGTTATTCACGACTTGTAAAATCGAGGTGCCGTGTGGCTCGCTCCAAGACCAGCCCCCGTTGGCTGAAAGAACACTTCGACGATCCCTACGTCAAAATGGCGCAGAAGGACGGCTACCGTTCGCGCGCCAGCTACAAGCTGCTGGAGATCCAGGAGAAGGACCGCATCCTGCGCCCGGGCATGACCGTGGTCGATCTCGGCGCCGCGCCGGGCGGCTGGTCGCAGGTGACCAGTCGACTGATCGGCGACAAGGGCACGCTGATCGCCTCCGATATCCTGGAGATGGACAGCATCCCGGACGTCACCTTCATTCAGGGTGACTTCACCGAGGATGCGGTGTTCAGCCAGATCCTCGAGGCGATTGGCGGCAACCCGGTGGACCTTGTGATTTCCGACATGGCCCCCAATATGAGTGGAGTAAGGGCGGCCGACCAGCCGCGCGCCATGTACCTGTGCGAATTGGCCCTGGATCTGGCGGGGCGCGTGCTGCGTCCGGGTGGTGATTTCCTGATCAAGATCTTCCAGGGCGAGGGCTTCGACCAGTACCACAAGCAGGTGCGCGAGATGTTCGACAAGGTGCAGATGCGCAAGCCGCTGTCCTCCCGCGATCGTTCCCGCGAACAGTACCTGTTGGCCCGCGGTTATCGCGGCGCCTAGGTCGATGCAACCAAGGGCGGGCTTGTCAGTCCAAAGGGCTGCATGCATTGTGCGTTCTCGTCGGCTCCGGCGACGCAAATAAAGGGTTACAGACCGCGTCTGCCAGCTGCAGGCGTTGTGTAGTAAGTTAGATCGGTACATAACTGGTCGTCATGCGAAGCACGCTTGCGCACGGGGCCTGCTTCAGAGGGTAGTTAATTGAACGACATGGCAAAGAATCTGATCCTGTGGCTGATCATCGCTGCTGTTCTGGTCACGGTGATGAACAATTTCTCCAGCCCGAGCGAGACGAACAAGCTCAACTACTCGGACTTCATCGAGCAGGTTCAGGATGGTCGGGTTCAGCGGGTTACCGTTGACGGCTACATCATCAATGGTGAGCGGATCGACGGCACGCGCTTCGAGACCGTGCGTCCCGCCATTCAGGACAACGGCCTGATCAAGGACCTGATCGACAACAATGTCGAGATCGTCGGCAAGCAGCCGGAACAGCAGAGCATCTGGACCCAGTTGCTGGTCGCCAGCTTCCCCATTCTGGTGATCATCGCGGTGTTCATGTTCTTCATGCGCCAGATGCAGGGCGGCGCCGGCGGCAAGGGCGGGCCCATGAGCTTCGGCAAGAGCAAGGCGCGCCTGTTGTCCGAGGATCAGGTCAAGACCACCTTCGCCGATGTCGCCGGTTGCGACGAGGCCAAGGAAGAGGTCAGCGAACTGGTCGAGTTCCTCCGCGATCCCGGCAAGTTCCAGCGCCTCGGCGGGCGCATTCCGCGCGGCGTGCTGATGGTCGGCTCGCCGGGTACCGGTAAGACCCTGCTGGCCAAGGCAGTCGCCGGTGAGGCCAAGGTGCCGTTCTTCACCATTTCCGGCTCCGACTTCGTCGAGATGTTCGTCGGTGTCGGCGCCTCCCGCGTGCGCGACATGTTCGAGCAGGCCAAGAAGCACGCGCCGTGCATCATCTTCATCGATGAAATCGACGCCGTCGGCCGTCACCGTGGCGCCGGCATGGGCGGCGGGCATGACGAGCGCGAGCAGACCCTCAACCAGTTGCTGGTGGAGATGGATGGCTTCGAGATGAACGACGGCGTGATCGTCATCGCTGCCACCAACCGTCCCGACGTGCTCGACCCGGCGCTGCTGCGTCCGGGGCGTTTCGACCGTCAGGTGGTGGTCGGTCTGCCGGATATCCGCGGTCGCGAGCAGATCCTCAAGGTGCACATGCGCAAGGTGCCGATGGGCGAAGATGTGCAGCCTGCGCTCATCGCCCGGGGAACCCCAGGCTTCTCCGGCGCCGACCTGGCCAACCTGGTGAACGAGGCGTCGCTGTTTGCCGCCCGAGCCGGCAAGCGTCTGGTCGAGATGAAGGAGTTCGAGCTGGCCAAGGACAAGATCATGATGGGCGCCGAGCGCAAGACCATGGTCATGTCCGAGAAGGAGCGCCTCAATACAGCGTTCCACGAGGCCGGCCACGCCATCGTCGGTCGCCTGGTGCCGGAGCATGACCCGGTCTACAAGGTGTCGATCATCCCGCGTGGTCGTGCCCTGGGTGTGACCATGTTCCTGCCTGAAGAAGACCGCTACAGCCTGAGCAAGCGCGCGCTGGTCAGTCAGATTTGCTCCCTCTTTGGCGGCCGTATCGCCGAAGAGATGACCCTGGGCTTCGAGGGGGTCACCACCGGTGCGTCCAACGACATCATGCGAGCGACCCAGTTGGCGCGGAACATGGTCACCAAGTGGGGCCTGTCCGAGAAGCTCGGTCCGCTGATGTACGCCGAGGAAGAGGGGGAAGTGTTCCTTGGTCGCAGCATGGGCAGCCAGCACACCAACGTCTCGGCCGACACGGCGAAGATGATCGACCTGGAGGTGCGCAGCATCATCGACCAGTGCTATGGCACCGCCAAGCGTCTGCTCGAGGAGAACCGCGACAAGCTCGATGCCATGGCCGAGGCGCTGATGAAGTACGAGACCATCGACGCCGAGCAGATCGACGACATCATGAATGGTCGTGCGCCGCGTGAGCCGAAGGGCTGGGGCGATGACGGCGGAGCGGGCAAGCCATCGGCCAAGACCGACCAGGCCGATAGTCCCGAGAAGCCAATCGGTGGCCCCGCCGCCGAGCATTAAGGTTGCCAATGCCTCTCTCGCTTGAACAGAACCGGCTGCCCTGTGGCAGCCGGTTTCTTGATTTGGCCCGTCCGCAGGTGATGGGCATTCTCAACGTAACCCCCGACTCGTTCTCCGACGGTGGCCGCTATCGCCAGCGTGATGCAGCGCTGCGCCATGCGGCCGAGATGGTGTGCGCCGGTGCAACGCTGATCGACGTCGGCGGCGAGTCGACCCGGCCCGGTGCGCAAGTGGTCTCGCCCGCTGAGGAACTGGAGCGGGTCGCTCCGGTGGTCGAAGCCATAGCCGCCGAGCTCGACGTGATCATTTCCGTGGATACCTCGACGCCGGCGGTCATGCGCGAGGCTGCGCGACTGGGCGCCGGGCTGATCAATGACGTGCGCTCGTTGCAGCGAGAAGGGGCGCTTGAGGCCGCTGCGGCCAGTGGGCTGCCGGTGTGCCTAATGCATATGCGCGGCGAACCGAGCACCATGCAGCAAGACCCTCATTACGCCGATATCCTGAATGAGGTGCGCGGCTTCCTCTCGGAGCGACTGGACGCCTGCGCGCGCGCCGGAATTGCCGCCGAGCGGGTGATGCTCGATCCGGGCTTCGGTTTCGCCAAGACCTTGGAGCACAATCTGAGGCTGTTCAAGCACTTGGAGTCGCTGCATGCCTTCGGGCGGCCGTTGCTGGTCGGTGTTTCGCGCAAGAGTATGATCGGCCGGGTGCTTGGTCACGAGGTCGGTGGGCGTCTCTATGGCAGCCTGGGGCTTGCGGCTCTCGCGGTGACCAAGGGTGCGCACATTCTCAGGGTTCACGACGTGGCCGAGACAGTTGATGTGGTACGCATGATTGCCGCAGTCGAAGCGGCCGAATAAGTCAGAAGGAAGCGTGGTTATGGTTAGAAAATATTTTGGTACTGATGGTATTCGCGGGCGCGTTGGTGAGTTTCCCATCACCCCGGATTTCATGCTCAAGCTCGGCTGGGCCGCCGGCATGGCATTTCGCAAGCAGGGTAAGTGCCGCATCCTTATTGGGAAAGACACACGAATATCCGGCTATATGTTCGAGTCGGCCCTCGAGGCCGGCTTGCTAGCAGCTGGCGCCGATGTAATGTTGCTGGGCCCCATGCCGACCCCGGCGATCGCCTATCTGACGCGCACTTTTCATGCCGAGGCGGGCATCGTCATCAGCGCCTCGCACAATCCTCACCATGACAACGGCATCAAGTTTTTCTCCGGACAGGGCACAAAGCTCCCGGACGAAGTCGAGCTGATGATCGAGGAGCTGCTCGATGCGCCGATGACGGTGGTCGAGTCGGAGCGGCTCGGCAAAGTGTCGCGTGTGCATGATGCGGCTGGCCGCTACATCGAATTCTGCAAGAGCAGCGTGCCGACCAGCACCGATTTCGCCGGTTTGAAGATGGTGATCGATTGCGCCCATGGCGCCGCCTACAAGGTGGCGCCCAGCGTGTTCCGCGAGCTCGGTGCCCAGGTGTCGGTGCTCTCGGCGCAGCCCAACGGGCTGAATATCAACGATGCCTGCGGCTCCACCCATATGGAGGCGCTGCAGGCCGAGGTGGTTGCCCAGCAGGCCGATCTGGGCATCGCCTTCGATGGCGACGCCGATCGGGTGCTGATGGTCGATCATACCGGCGCCTTGGTCGATGGCGACGAACTGTTGTTCATCATCGCCCGTGATCTGCAGGAGCGCGGCAAGCTGCAGGGGGGCGTAGTCGGGACCCTGATGAGCAATCTCGGACTGGAACTGGCGTGCGCCGACCTGGGGATACCCTTCGTCCGCGCCAAGGTCGGCGACCGTTACGTGATCGCCGAATTGCTTGCGCGCAACTGGCAGCTTGGTGGGGAGAACTCGGGCCATCTGGTGTGCTTCCAGCACACCACTACCGGAGATGCGGTCATCGCTGCATTGCAGGTCCTGCTGGCGCTCAAGCGGCGCGGGCAGAGCCTGGCCGAGACGCGCCAGGGCATGCAAAAGTGCCCCCAGGTACTGGTGAATGTGCGCTTTTCCGGCGGCGAAGACCCCCTCGAACACCCGGCCGTGCAGGACGCCAGCGCGCGTGTCACCGAGCGCATGGCGGGGCGTGGACGTGTGCTGTTGCGCAAGTCCGGCACCGAGCCGCTGGTCCGCGTAATGGTCGAAGGCGACGACGAAGCCCAGGTTCGTGGCTATGCCGATGAATTGGCTAAAGTTGTTGCCGAAGTATGTCCTTGATTCGGCTTGCCAGGCTAACGGCTGTTGGGTAATATCTGCGCCCTCTTTGACCGACGAGGTAAAGCATGCGTCGCCCAATGGTTGCTGGTAACTGGAAGATGCACGGTACCCGCGCCAGCGTCGCAGAGCTGATCGAAGGTGTTCGGCGACAGGCGTTGCCTGTCGATGTGGAGGTTGCGGTATTCCCGTCTTGTCTGCATGTGGCCCAGGTCGTGGAGGGTTTGAGCGGCCTGCCGGTGATGGTTGGCGGGCAGGACTGCGCGGTCGAGGCATCGCAGGGTGCGCTGACCGGCGAGGTGGCTGCCAGCCAGTTGCGGGATGCCGGTTGTGCCCTGGTGCTGGTAGGTCATTCTGAGCGTCGCCTGCTGCTGGCGGAGTCCGACGAGTGGGTGGTGCGCAAGTTCGCTGCGGCTCAGTCGTGCGGCTTGGTGCCGGTGCTCTGTGTGGGGGAGACCCTGGCGCAGCGTGAAGCGGGCGAGACCCTCGAGGTAGTGGGTCGCCAGCTGGCTGCTGTGATAGACGCCTGCGGCGTCGCAGCCTTCGGTCGGGCGGTGGTGGCTTACGAGCCGGTCTGGGCGATTGGTAGTGGGTTGACCGCTTCGCCGGATCAGGCGCAGGAAGTGCATGCTGCCATTCGGGCGCAGCTGGCGGCAGCAGATGCCGAAGTGGCGCAAGGGGTAAGAATTCTGTACGGCGGCAGTGTCAAGGCCGTCAACGCGGCCGAGTTGTTTGGCATGCCGGATATCGATGGGGGGCTTGTGGGTGGAGCCTCTCTGAATGCGGATGAGTTCGGTGCGATCTGTCGCGCCGCGGGAAGCTGAAAAGATGCTGGAAACAGTCGTAGTAGTTCTTCATCTGCTGGGTGCGATCGGCGTGGTTGCGCTGGTTTTGTTGCAGCAGGGTAAGGGTGCCGATGCGGGCGCGTCTTTTGGTTCGGGTGCTTCTGCTACCGTGTTCGGTAGTCAAGGTTCCTCTACCTTTTTGAGTCGCGTTACTGCTATACTCGCCACCGCATTTTTCTTAACCAGCCTGGGCTTAGCGTTCTTTGCTAATGAAAAGGCTGATGCGCTGAGTCAGGTAGGTTTGCCGGCTCCGGCGGTCGAGGAAGTGCAGCAAGAAAAGCCGGCGGCAGAAGATGTGCCGGTGCTCGAAGAGCAAAAGTCAGCGGTGAATACAGCTGACGTACCTCAGGCTCCAGAGCAGCAGTAACAGCGGTAAAAGTTTCAAGCGTTTTTGCCGAGGTGGTGGAATTGGTAGACACGCTACCTTGAGGTGGTAGTGGCCATAGGCTGTAGGGGTTCGAGTCCCCTCCTCGGTACCAATTTACAAGAAGGCCCGCTACATGCGGGTCTTGTTGTTGCTGGAGCTTCGGTTGACCCTTTCGGGTGTTCGGCCGTATACTTCGGCCCCAGCTTTGACGCGGGGTGGAGCAGTCTGGTAGCTCGTCGGGCTCATAACCCGAAGGTCGTTGGTTCAAATCCAGCCCCCGCAACCAGTAGTAGCGGAGCCCCTTTCAAGGGGCTTTTTGCTAGCTGGGAGACAGGTTTTTCGGCCTCTTGAGCCGAATCGAAGGGATGGGCGTTTCGCCCATTTTTTATTTGCACAGCATGCGCGAGGGGTTCAGGTGTCGAGCAAGCTAGAACAGTTGCAGGCCTTGGTGGCCCCGGTAGTCGAAGCACTCGGCTATCAATGCTGGGGTATCGAGTTCCTGTCGCAAGGGCGGCATTCGTTGCTGCGTATTTATATCGATCATGCCAACGGCGTTCTGATTGACGATTGCGAGAAAGTCAGTCGGCAGGTCAGTGGTGTCCTCGATGTCGAGGATCCGATCAGTGCGGAGTACACCCTGGAGGTGTCGTCGCCGGGCATGGATCGGCCGCTGTTCACGCTGGAGCAATTTGCCAGCTATGTCGGTGAGCAGGTGAAAATCAAGCTGCGCACGCCTTTCGAAGGGCGCCGCAACTTTCAGGGTCTTCTCCGAGGTGTGGAGGAGCAGGACGTGGTGGTGCAGGTGGATGACCACGAGTTCCTGTTGCCGATCGATTCGATCGACAAGGCCAATGTCATCCCCCGGTTTGATTGAGACGCGGATCCCGCGGATCCAATGGATTGCGAAAGGCGAGGCGTACGATGAGCAAAGAAGTACTGCTGGTTGTTGAGTCGGTGTCCAACGAAAAGGGCGTGCCGGCCAGCGTGATTTTCGAGGCGCTGGAGTTGGCCCTGGCCACGGCGACCAAGAAGCGATTTGAAGACGAAGTCGAGTTGCGAGTGGCGATCAATCGCCTCACCGGCAACTACGAGACCTTCCGCTGCTGGACAGTGGTGGAAGAGGAAGATTTTGAGGACCCTGCGCATCAGTTGACCCTGGATCTGGCCCAGGCGCGCAAAGCCGATGCGAAGATCGGCGATGTACTCGAGGAGAAGATCGAATCCATCGAGTTTGGCCGCATTGCCGCCCAGACTGCCAAGCAGGTCATCGTGCAGAAAGTGCGCGAGGCCGAGCGTGCCCAAGTGGTCGAGGCCTATCGTGGGCGTCTGGGCGAGATCATTTCCGGTACGGTCAAGAAGGTTACCCGCGACAGCGTCATCGTCGACCTGGGTAACAATGCCGAAGCGCTGCTGGCCCGCGAAGACATCATCTCCCGCGAGACCTTCCGGGTCGGTGCCCGCCTGCGTGCGCTGCTCAAGGAAATCCGCACCGAAAACCGCGGCCCGCAACTGATCCTGTCGCGCACTGCCCCGGAGATGCTGATCGAGCTGTTCCGCATCGAAGTGCCGGAAATCGCCGAAGAGCTGATCGAAGTCATGGCTGCCTCCCGGGATCCGGGTTCGCGGGCCAAGATCGCGGTGCGCTCCAAGGACAAGCGTATCGATCCGCAGGGTGCCTGTATCGGCATGCGCGGTTCACGTGTGCAGGCCGTTTCCGGCGAGCTGGGTGGCGAGCGGGTGGATATCGTCCTGTGGGACGAGAATCCGGCGCAGTTCGTCATCAATGCCATGTCCCCGGCGGAAGTGGCAGCAATCATCGTTGATGAGGATGCCCACGCGATGGACATCGCCGTCGGCGAAGACAACCTGGCCCAGGCCATCGGCCGTGGCGGTCAGAACGTTCGCCTGGCCAGCCAGCTTACCGGCTGGACGCTGAACGTGATGACCGAGGCGGACATCCAGGCCAAGCAACAGGCCGAAACCGGCGATATTCTGCAGCGCTTCATCGACGAGCTGGAAGTCGACGAGGAGCTGGCCCAGGTGCTGGTGGAAGAAGGTTTCACCAGCCTGGAAGAGATCGCCTATGTGCCGATGGAAGAGATGCTCAGCATCGACGGTTTCGATGAAGAAATCGTCAGCGAGCTGCGTGCGCGGGCAAAAGATCGCCTGCTGACCAAAGCCATCGCCACAGAAGAAAAGCTGGCAGACGCCCACCCGGCCGAAGACCTGCTCTCGCTCGAGGGTATGGAGAAGGGCCTGGCGCAGGAACTGGCAGTGCGCGGTGTGATTACCCGCGAAGACCTGGCCGAGCAGTCGATTGATGACTTGCTCGACATAGACGGCATCGACGAAGAGCGTGCCGGCAAGCTGATCATGGCCGCCCGAGCCCATTGGTTCGAGTAAGTTTTACGGCCTGAGGAGAGAAATGCATGTCGCAAGTCACGGTGAAAGAACTGGCCCAAGTGGTCGACACACCGGTAGAGCGCCTGCTGCAGCAGATGCGTGAGGCGGGTTTGCCGCACAGCAGTGCCGAGCAAGTTGTCACCGATAACGAGAAGCAAGCCCTGCTCGCCCATCTCAAGAGCAGCCACGGCGATAAAGTAGAAGAGCCGCGCAAGATTACCCTGCAGCGCAAGACCACCAGCACCCTGCGTGTTGCTGGCAGCAAGACCATCAGCGTTGAAGTGCGCAAGAAGAAGACCTTCGTCAAGCGTAGCGCCGAAGAGATCGAGGCCGAGAAGCAGCGCGAGCTCGCCGAGCAGCGTGCCGCTGCCGAAGCAGCACGCTTGAAGGCCGAAGAAGAGGCCAAGCGCCGCGCCGAGGAAGAAGCCAAGCTCAAGGCCGTCAGTGCCAAGACCGAAGAAAGCGCGCCTGCGCCGGCTTCGGCGACCGTGGTCGAACTGCCGGTCGCCGCGCCGGTGGTCGAGGAGCGCAAGAAGGACGAGCCGCGTCGCCCCGACAAGGTGCGCAGTGACGACGACCGTCGCGGCGAGCGCAAGACCACCCAGCACCGCCCGACCGTCAAGGAAAAGGCTCCGGCGCCGCGCGTCGCGCCGCGCACTGTCGACGAAGAAAGCGATGGTTTCCGTCGCGGTGGTCGTGGCAAGTCCAAGCTGAAGAAGCGCAACCAGCACGGCTTCCAGAGCCCGAGCGGGCCTATCGTCCGCGAAGTGGCGATCGGCGAGACCATCACCGTCGGCGAGCTGGCTCAGCAGATGACGGTGAAAGCCGCCGAAGTGATCAAGTTCATGTTCAAGATGGGCACCCCGGTGACCATCAACCAGGTGCTCGATCAGGAAACCGCACAGCTGATCGCCGAAGAGCTCGGCCACAAGGTCAAGCTGGTCAGCGATAACGCGCTCGAGGAGCAGCTGGCTGCGTCCCTCAAGTTCGAAGGTGAGGCGATTTCCCGTGCGCCGGTGGTGACCGTGATGGGTCACGTCGACCACGGCAAGACTTCGCTGCTCGACTACATCCGTCGCGCCAAGGTGGCGGCGGGCGAAGCCGGTGGCATCACCCAGCACATCGGTGCCTACCACGTGGAAACCGACCGCGGCATGGTCACCTTCCTCGATACTCCAGGCCACGCCGCCTTTACCCAGATGCGTGCCCGTGGTGCCAAGGCCACCGATATCGTCATCCTGGTGGTGGCAGCCGACGACGGCGTCATGCCGCAGACCCAGGAAGCCGTGCAGCACGCGAAAGCGGCTGGCGTGCCGATCGTGGTCGCGGTGAACAAGATCGACAAGCCCGACGCCAACCCGGACAACATCAAGAACGGCCTGGCCGCGCTGGATGTGATCCCCGAAGAGTGGGGTGGTGATGCGCCCTACGTGCATGTTTCCGCCAAGCTCGGTACCGGCGTCGACGAACTGCTCGAGGCCGTACTGCTGCAAGCCGAAGTCCTCGAGCTCAAGGCCACGCCTTCGGCACCTGGCCGTGGCGTGGTGGTCGAGTCGCGTCTGGACAAGGGCCGTGGCCCGGTGGCAACCCTGCTGGTCCAGGACGGTACCCTGCGCCAGGGCGACATGGTGCTGGTCGGTTCCAACTACGGCCGCATCCGCGCCATGCTCGACGAGAACGGCAAGCCGGTTAAAGAAGCCGGTCCGTCGATTCCGGTCGAGATCCTCGGCCTGGACGGCACGCCGGAAGCCGGTGACGAGATGACCGTGGTGGCCGACGAGAAGAAGGCCCGCGAAGTGGCCCTGTTCCGTCAGGGCAAGTTCCGCGAGGTCAAGCTGGCCCGTGCGCATGCCGGCAAGCTGGAAAACATCTTCGAGAACATGGGCCAGGACGAGAAGAAGACCCTCAACATCGTCCTCAAGTCCGACGTTCGCGGCTCGCTGGAGGCCCTGCAGGGCTCGCTCGGCAGCCTGGGTAACGACGAAGTGCAGGTGCGTGTGGTCGGTGGCGGCGTCGGTGGTATCACCGAGTCCGATGCCAACCTGGCGCTGGCCTCCAACGCCGTGCTGTTCGGCTTCAACGTGCGTGCCGATGCCGGCGCCCGGAAGATCGTCGAGCAGGAAGGTCTGGACATGCGTTACTACAACGTCATCTACGACATCATCGAAGACGTCAAGAAGGCCCTCACCGGCATGCTCGGCAGCGACGTCCGGGAGAACATCCTGGGTATCGCCGAGGTGCGTGACGTGTTCCGCTCGCCGAAGTTCGGCGCGGTGGCCGGTTGCATGGTCGTCGAAGGCGTGGTGCACCGTAACCGTCCGATCCGCGTGCTGCGCGACGACGTGGTGATCTTCGAGGGCGAACTGGAATCCCTGCGCCGCTTCAAGGACGACATGTCCGAAGTGCGGGCCGGCATGGAGTGCGGTATCGCGGTGAAGAGCTACAACGACGTCAAGGTCGGCGACAAGATCGAAGTGTTCGAGAAAGTCCAGGTGGCTCGCAGCCTGTAAGGCAGCGAGTTGCAACATGCAACGCCCGGCCCCGCTTTTCGCGCGGCCGGGCGTTTGCCGCTTTTGAGCCCGATGCCTTCCAAGCGTCGCGGCGAGTGAAAGGTAGTAGAGATGGCAAAAGACTATAGCCGGACCCAGCGTATCGGCGACCAGATGCAGCGCGAGCTGGCGCAATTGATCCGCCGTGAGGTCAAGGACCCACGTCTGGGCCTGGTGACCATCACCGCCGTTGAAGTCAGCCGCGACGTCGGTCATGCGAAGATCTTCATCACCGTGATGACCGCCGACAATGGCGTCGATCATGTCACCCAGAGTCTCAAGGTGCTCAACGACGCCAGTGGCTTCCTGCGCATGCAGCTGGGCAAGGCGATGAAGCTGCGCAGCGTGCCGCAGTTGCGCTTCCACTACGACGAGAGCGTCAGTCGTGGCGCCCACCTGTCGGCGCTGATCGATCGTGCGGTGGCCGAAGACAGCCAGCACGACGCCGGCAAGACCGAGGAGTAAGCCCGTGGCCCAGGTAAAGCGTGTGCGTCGCCAGGTCAACGGCATCATCCTGCTGGATAAGCCGCGTGGTTTCAGTTCCAACGCGGCCCTGCAGAAGGTGCGCTGGCTGCTCAATGCCGAGAAGGCCGGTCATACCGGCAGCCTCGATCCGCTGGCCACCGGGGTACTGCCGCTGTGCTTCGGTGAGGCGACCAAGTTCTCCCAGTACCTGCTGGATGCCGACAAGGGCTATGAAACCCTGATGCAGCTGGGAGTTACCACCAGCACCGGGGATGCCGAAGGCGAGGTGCTCGAGCAGCGTCCAGTGACCGTTGGTCGCGCCGAGATCGAGGCCCTGTTGCCGCGTTTTCGCGGTGAAATCAGTCAGATACCGCCGATGCACTCGGCCCTCAAGCGCGACGGGCAGCCGCTGTACAAGCTGGCCCGTGCCGGCGAAGTAGTGGAGCGCGAGCCGCGTTCTGTTACTATTGCGCGCCTGGAATTGCTGGCCTGCGAGGCAGAGCAGGCGCGCCTGGCGGTGGATTGCAGCAAGGGCACCTATATTCGCACCCTGGTTGAAGACCTCGGTCAGCTGCTTGGCTGTGGCGCCCATGTCGCCGAGCTGCGCAGAACCAAGGCCGGTCCTTTTGAACTGGCCCAGACGGTCAGCCTGGAAGAGCTGGAGCAGGCCCACGCCGAGGGCGGCAACGAGGCCCTCGACCGCTTCCTGCTGCCGGTGGACAGTGGCCTGCTGCACTGGCCGCTGTTGCAGTTCTCCGAGCACAGTGCGTTCTATTGGCTGCAGGGGCAGCCGGTGCGCGCGCCGGAGGCGCCGAAGTTCGGCATGGTGCGGGTGCAAGATCACACCGGTCGCTTTATCGGTATCGGTGAAGTGAGCGAAGACGGGCGCATCGCGCCGCGTCGTTTGATTCGGTCGGCATGACCGTAGCGCGGGACCGGGGTTTCGGCTCCGACCCGCGTGTATCGAGGGTGGCTGTTAATAGGCACGGTCATACCTCACTTTAAAACACGGGAAGCGATTCCCGGCCTATTGAAACTGTTGTTCTGCAGCAGTTTCCTAACTGAGAGGATGCCCACATGGCACTCAGCGTTGAAGAAAAAGCCCAGATCGTAAACGAGTACAAGCAAGCTGAAGGCGACACCGGTAGCCCGGAAGTGCAGGTTGCACTGCTGTCCGCCAACATCAACAAGCTGCAAGGCCACTTCAAGGCCAACGGTAAGGACCACCACTCGCGTCGTGGCCTGATCCGTATGGTTAACCAGCGTCGTAAGCTGCTGGACTACCTGAAGGGCAAGGACACCACTCGTTACAGCGCCCTGATCGGTCGCCTGGGTCTGCGTCGCTAAGCAATGCTGGCGCGCAGCTGAATGCCGAAGCTGGAAGTGGGGCTGGTCCCCGCTTCCAGCTTTTGCGTTTCAGCCTGCTGCATTTTGGACAGGCGCGGGTCCGACTCCCGTAGCTGCCCACGAATTTTGCTACATCCAGATTTCCCCAAAGGCAACAGAGAGAAGGAAAACACCGTGAACCCGGTAATCAAGAAATTCCAGTTCGGTCAGTCGACCGTTACCCTCGAGACCGGCCGTATGGCCCGTCAGGCCTCCGGCTCCGTGCTGGTCACCGTCGACGACGACGTCGCCGTGCTGGTCGCCGTGACCGGTGCCAAGACCGCGGACCCGAGCAAGGGCTTCTTCCCGCTGTCGGTGCACTACCAGGAAAAGACCTACGCAGCCGGCAAGATCCCCGGCGGTTTCTTCAAGCGTGAAGCGCGTCCTTCCGAGAAAGAGACCCTGACCTCGCGCCTGATCGACCGTCCGATCCGCCCGCTGTTCCCGGAAGGTTTCCAGAACGAAGTGCAGGTCATCTGCACCGTGGTCTCCACCAGCAAGAAGACCGATCCGGACATCGCGGCGATGATCGGTACCTCTGCTGCCCTGGCGATCTCCGGCATTCCGTTCAACGGTCCGATCGGCGCCGCGCGCGTGGCCTTCCACCCGGAAACCGGCTACCTGCTGAACCCGACCTACGAGCAGCTCAAGGCCTCCAGCCTGGACATGGTCGTGGCCGGTACCAAGGACGCCGTGCTGATGGTCGAGTCGGAAGCTAAGGAGCTGACCGAAGACCAGATGCTGGGCGCCGTACTGTTCGCCCACGACGAATTCCAGGCCGTGATCCAGGCCGTCACCGAGCTGGCTGCCGAAGCCGGCAAGCCGACCTGGGACTGGCAGCCGAAGGCGGAAAACACCGCTCTGCTCGCGGCCATTCGCAGCGAATTCGGCGAGGCGATTTCCCAGGCCTACACCATCACTATCAAGCAGGATCGCTACGCGCGCCTGGGCGAGCTGCGTGATCAGGTCGTGGCCAAGTTCTCCGGCGAAGAAGGTCAGCCTTCTGCCGGTGAAGTGAAAGAGGCTTTCGGCGAAATCGAATACCGCACCGTGCGCGAGAACATCGTCAACGGCAAACCGCGTATCGACGGTCGCGACACCCGTACCGTGCGCGGGCTGAACATCGAAGTCGGCGTGCTGGCCAAGACCCACGGTTCGGCGCTGTTCACCCGTGGCGAGACCCAGGCCCTGGTAGTTGCGACCCTGGGCACCGCCCGCGATGCGCAGCTGCTCGACACCCTGGAAGGCGAGAAGAAAGACCCCTTCATGCTGCACTACAACTTCCCGCCGTACTCGGTGGGCGAGTGTGGCCGCATGGGCGCCACCGGTCGCCGCGAAATCGGCCACGGCCGCCTGGCCCGTCGCTCCGTTGCCGCCATGCTGCCGAGCCCCGACGAGTTCCCGTACACCATCCGCGTGGTGTCGGAAATCACCGAGTCCAACGGCTCCAGCTCCATGGCCTCGGTCTGCGGTGCCTCCCTGGCGCTGATGGATGCCGGCGTGCCGATGAAGGCGCCGGTGGCCGGTATCGCCATGGGCCTGGTCAAGGAAGGCGAGAAGTTCGCCGTGCTGACCGACATCCTCGGTGACGAAGACCACCTGGGCGACATGGACTTCAAGGTTGCCGGTACCGCCAAGGGCGTGACCGCGCTGCAGATGGACATCAAGATCCAGGGCATCACCGAAGAGATCATGGAAATCGCTCTGGGCCAGGCCCTGGAAGCGCGCCTGAACATCCTCGGCCAGATGAACCAGGTGATCGCCGAGTCGCGCAGCGAACTGTCGGCCAACGCGCCGACCATGATCGCGATGAAGATCGACCAGGACAAGATCCGCGACGTGATCGGCAAGGGTGGCGCGACCATCCGCGGCATCTGCGAGGAAACCAAGGCTTCGATCGACATCGAAGACGACGGCACCATCAAGATCTTCGGCGAAACCAAGGAAGCTGCCGAGGCCGCGCGTCAGCGTGTACTGGGCATCACCGCCGAGGCCGAGATCGGCAAGATCTACGTCGGCAAGGTCGAGCGCATCGTCGACTTCGGCGCCTTCGTCAACATCCTGCCGGGCAAGGACGGTCTGGTGCACATCTCGATGCTGAGCGATCAGCGTGTCGAGAAGGTCACCGACGTACTGAAGGAAGGCCAGGAAGTGAAGGTACTGGTACTGGACGTGGACAACCGCGGCCGTATCAAGCTGTCGATCAAGGACGTCGCGGCTGCCGAAGCCTCGGGTGTCTGATAGCGGGCAACAGCCACGCTGAAACGGAGGGCCGCATTGCGGCCCTCTTTTTTTGTCTGGACAATAGTGGCCGCGCGCCAGCCATCCGAGCGGATCGGTCGGTGGCCGCAGCCAGCCGTGCGCCCACCCGCCGGCTTTCGTCAGCCGTTCCAGGATTCTTCGCTTATGGACAAGACCCTCTGCCGCTACCATCCCGCCCAGCCCGCCACCTGGCAATGCCAGCCCTGTCAGCGGGCCTATGGCGACTGTTGCATCCCGTTGAATGCCGATGCCCCCGACGATACGCCGGCTTGCCCGCTGTGCGCCGGGCCGTTGCAGTTTCTCGGCGCGGCGAACAGCGCCCAGCCGTTCTGGGAGCGTATCCCCGGCTTCTTCACCTACGCCCTGCAGGCGGGCCCCCTGGCGTTCGCCGCCTTGCTGGCGCTGGCGAGCCTGTTCATGCCGCGCTGGATCGTCCTGTGGATCGTCCTGTTCAGCGTGGCGACCAAGTACTTCCACAGCGTGATCGAGGCCAGCAGCCAGGCCGACCGACAGGCGCCGAGCCTGGCTAGCGCCTTCAGCGGCGAAGGCTTCAGCCTGTTCTGCAAGCAGCTGGCGGTATTTCTGATCGCCTTCGCCGCGCTCTGGCTGGCCAGCGACTTCGACAGCGAGGCGCTGTACTGGACGGTGAATATCGGCCTGCTCCTGGTATTGCCGGCCAGCATCATCCGCCTGGCGCTGGACAAGGAGCTGGGCGCGGCGCTGAGCCCGGAGCAGGTTGGCCAGGTGATAGGCGCCATGGGCTGGAGATACCTGATCCTGTGCGCCTTCCTGTTCATCCTCTGGCAGTCGCCGGGCTGGGTCACCTACATGCTCTCCAGCGGCCTGCCGCGGGTGGTGCTGATGCCTGTCGCGGCCTTCCTGTTCGGGTACTTCGGCGTGGTGATGTGCGCGATGATGGGCTATGCGGTGTTTCAGTATCAGGGCGCCCTGGGCTACGTGATCGCCGACGATGAGGGCGCGGCGGCCTACCCGGCGCCGGAATACCTGCGGCGGCGCGCCTTGGCCGAGGCGCAGATACGCCTCAAGGAAGGGCAGAGCGCGCAAGCCCTGGACACCCTGAGCAAGGCCCTGCAGCGTGATGGCGACGACCTCGGGCTCAACGAGCGTTATCACCAGCTGCTCTTCGGCCTGAATGACCGGGTGCGCTGCCAGCGCCATCTGGCCCATTACCTGCCATTGGCCGCCCGTTTGAACCCCTCGCTGGCGGCCAGTGCCCTGCTCAACGCGCGGCAGCTCGGCGTCGACTACCTGCCCGATGACGCCCTGGTCTGCGAGCGAGTGGCCGAATCGCTGTTGCAGCGCCACAAGACCCGCGAAGCGCTGGCACTGTTGCGCAACCTGCACCAGCGCTTCCCGGACTACCCGCACATTCCCCGCGCCTATCTGCTGGCCAGCCGTGGCTTCGCCGAGGGGCTCGGGCAGATCGAGCCGGCCCGCAAGCTGCTGGCCTTTATCCGCCTGCGCTACCCGCAGTCGCCCCTGTTGGGCGAAGTGGCGAGCCTGGAGGCGACCCTGGACCGACTGGCCAGTCTCGCCTGAGGCTCGTTCAAGGGCTGTCTGCAGTCCGCCCAGGAGCGTGATGCCCGGCAGGCCAGCACCTGCCGGGGTGGGCTGTCAGCGGGCCAGATGTTGCCGGAGCAGGCCCAGTTGGGCGGTCTGCTCGGCTTGCGGGTAACGCTGTTCGAGGAACTGGGCGAGCTCGGCCAGGCCGCCCATGTCCTGTCGGCGCCCCAGCTGCTTGGCCAGGCGCAGGGTCAGCGCCGGCAGCTCGGCCGGCTGTTTGGCGGCTCGGCTGAGTCGGCGCCAGGCGGCCAGGGCCAGGGCGTGCTGGTCGGTCTGCAGCAGGCGTTGGAGCAGGTGCAACTGCACGGCCGGGAGCTGCAGCAGCGGCTGCGCGGGGGCGGCACTGTCCTCGGCCAGGCGCAGCAACAGCGGCAGCTGGGAGGGCTGCGCCGGCAGGCCGAACAGCTGCCGCAGCACGCCGCCGAGCAGGGCCTTGTCCTGGCGGGTGCGGGCCAGCGGGTAGAGGCGCTCGAGCAGCTCCAGGCGCCCAGGGTAGCGTTCGAGCAGCTCCAGGCCGCGGCTGGCGGCCTGGTCGAGGGCGAAGCCGCCGATCGCGCGATCCAGGCCATCCAGCTCGCGCTTGAACGGCGCGTCCGGGTCTTCCTTGTGCAGGTAGGCCTGGTCGACCCGCAGCCTGCCGCCCAGGCGCGGCAGCCACACGGCGAGGAAGCCGGCGCCCAGGCCGCCGAGGTGGGCGTAGTAGTTGACGTTGTCGTCGGCCAGCAGCAGGCCGTAGAGCTCCTTGCCCATCCACACCGGCAGTATCCACAGCGCCGGCGCCCGGAAGTAACCGAACAGCGGCCCGAGCCAGTAGAAGAAGTTGATGCGGCGCAGGCCGTAGACCCCCAGGTACATGCCCATCAGCCCGGAGATCGCCCCGGAGGCGCCGACTCCGGTGATCCAGACCGGGTCCATGATCCACCACAGCAGGTGCGAGGCCACGCCGCTGAGCAGGTAGAGACCGAGGTACAGCCAGCGGCCCAGGGCGATTTCCAGGGCGAAGCCGAAGATGAACAGGAACAGCATGTTGCCGGCCAGGTGGCCGAAGTCGCCGTGCAGGAACATGGCGCCGAACAGCCCCTCGACACTGAAGCGGGCGGGGATGAAGCCGAAGCGCATGCTGCTGATGCGATCGCGCGCCGCCTCGGCCCGCTGGCGTGCCGCCTGCCAGGACGGGTCGGCCAGGTAGTCGGGATTGTGCCGCAGGCGGCTCTCGAACTGCAGGTCGTAGAGCACCAGGCGGGCCAGGTCACTGCGACGCATGCTGTCGACGTAGCGGCGCTGTTCGGCGTCCAGCTCGCGGCGCTCGCTGAAGGCCTCGAGAAACAGCGCGCGCTCGCGGTTGAGCAGGCCGCCATCGAGGTAGGTCTGCACGGCCTGGGCTTCGCGCGCCTGGTCGCCGCCCTGGTAGCCGAAATAGATCAGTACGTTGAGCAGGATCAGCAGCAGGGTGGCGACCGGCGGTTTCTTCCAGTCCAGCGGGTGTTCGGCGGGGAGGATGAGCATGTGCTGGTGATCCTGCCGGCGTCAGTTGCCGCGCTTGCTGTCGATGCGCAGCAGGCGCCCGCCCTGGAAGGTCAGGTAGTAGTACATGCCGCTGCGCGGGCCATAGACCCACTCTTCGATCGGCAACTCCTGATCGCCGTTGGCGTTCTGGGTGTAGCCGACCAGGGCGCGGCTGGCGGCTTCGCCACATTTGGCCTGGACCTCGACGCTGCGGTCGCCCTTGCTGGCGATGCCGTTGTCACAGCGCAGCGAGGCCTCGGCGCAGGTGACGCTCAGCAGCAGGGCGATGGACAGAGAGAGTTTGCGCATGATGGAGCTTCCTTGTTCCAGGTAGAGAAGAAGCGGCGAGACTAGCAGCCGCCTGAAAAATTGTCAGTTGCCACGTTCGCTGTCGATGCGGTCCAGGCGATTGCCCTCGAAACGCAGGAAGTGATACATGCCATTGCGTGGCCCGTAGGTCCATTCCTCGACGCTCACCTCGTGGCGAAAACCGTAGTAGTCCAGCACCTCGCGGTAGCCGAGGAAGTCGCGGCTGACCGGCTCGCCGCATTTGTCGAGGACCTCGGCGGTGCTGTCGTCGCGGCTGACCAGTGCGCTGCCGCAGCGCAGGGTCGAGGCGGCGTCGACGGCGCTCGCCAGGCTCAGGGCTGCGAGCAGGATGGGGATTCTCATCGTGTACCTGGGCAGTGTCATGGAGCCCCCAGCCTATACCCTGGGCGCGTGAACGTCAGCGCTGGCGGCGCCTTTCGATGCGGGTCAGGCGGTTGCCTTCGAAGGTGAGGATGCTCAGCGCGCCATTGCTCGGCCCGTAGACCCACTCCTCGATCTTGAACTCGCGCCGGTCATAGGGGCCCAGGGTGTAGCCGACCAGGTCACGGAAGGCCGGCTCGCCGCACTTCTGCTGCACCTCGAAGCTGCGATCGCCGAGGCTGACCAGCTGGCTGCCGCAGCGCAGGGTGTCGGCCTGGGCCCAGGCGGCGCAGCCCATAAGCAGGGCCAGGCTGATGGTTTTCATGCTCATCACCGCTTCAGCTTATTCGCTATCCAGGTGCAGCGGGGTGGCCACTCGTCCGTCGGCGCCGGGTTCGCCCAGGCCGACGTCGAGCAGGTAGATGCGCTCCTGGGCCAGGCTGGTCTTGTCGACCAGGTAGTCCTTGATGCGGGCGGCGCGTTCCTGGGCCAGCTGGCGCAGCAGCAGCTTGCTCTGCGCCCAGGACTGCAGCACGGCCTCGCGCAGCAGGTCGGCGCGCTGTGGCCCGTCCAGTTCGGCCCACTCGCCTGGTGGTGGCTGTTTCAGGCGGCTGCGGTAGATGTCCTCGAGCAAGGCGCTCTTCTCGTCTTCGGGCACCTGCAGCTGCGCCGGGTCGTTCGGCACGGCTTCGCCACGGCCCTGCAGGAGCTTCTGGTAGCTGGCCTGGTAGGCGCGCTGCAGGCGCTGTTCGGCCAGCGGCGGACCGTCGCTGCTTGGCGCGCTCAGGCCCTCGATCTCCAGGCGCAGCGCCGGGCGCTTCTGCAGGGCCCCGGCGAGGGTGTCCAGGCTGCTCTGGGCGGCGACGTCGAGCTCGGCGCTGCCCGGGGCGAAGGGCACATGGCCGAGGTCCATCTGCGTGCCGCCGCTGACCAGTCCGCCGAGCAGCTTGAAGGGCGCCTTTACGGCGCGCAGCACCAGGCCGCGCAGGGTCTTCCAGACGATCGGCATGACATCGAAGTCGGGATTGTTGAGGTTGCCCTGCACCGGCAGCTGGATGGCGATCTTGCCGTTGGCGTCCTTGAGCAGGGCGACGGCCAGGCGCACCGGCAGATCCACGGCGCTGGGGCTGTCGACCTGCTGGCCGAGCTGCAGCTGTTCGACCACCACGTTGTTCTCGGCCTGCAGCTGGCCCTTGTTGATGCGGTAGTGCAGGTCCAGGTTGAGCCGGCCCTTGCGGATACGGTAGCCGGCGAACTTGCCGGAGTAGGGGGTCAGGGTGGTCAGTTCGACCTGCTTGAACTGGCTGGTGAGGTCCAGGCTGTCCAGCGGGTTGAAGGGGTTGAGGCTGCCCTTGATGCTGACCGGGGCATAGCGATCGACCTTGCCGCTGATGGCCACGCTGGCCGGCGCGCCGCTGCGGCTGTCCAGGGTGCCGATACGGCCATTGAGCTGCTGGATGGCGGTGGCGAAGTTGGGGGTCAGGCTGAAGTCGGCGAAGTTGGCCGAGCCCTCGGCGATGGTGATCTCGCCGATACGGATCGCCAGCGGTTCGCCGGCGCGCGCGCCCGTTTCGGCCGGGGCCTCGGGCGCCGCCGCTTGGCTGATGATCAGGTCGTTGAGGTTGGTGCTCAGGTCCTCATTGACGATGAAGCGCCCATAGGGTTGCTGCAGCCTTACCTTGTCGATGCTCAGGGCCTCGCCATGCTGGTAGTTCAGGCCGTCCAGGTCGAGTTGCTCCCAGCGCACGAAGTCGCGCTCCTTGAGGGTGTCCAGGCTGTGCAGGCGATTGACCTGGGCGCTGCCGGTGATGCCGAACGCCAGCGGTGTTGTGCCGCTGAGGTTGAGCTTGAGGTCGCTGGCCAGCTGGCCGCTGCGCAGCTCCAGGCGAAGCAGTGGAGTGAGGTAGGCCTGGGCCAGGCGCAGGTCGATGTCCTGGCTGCTGATCTGCAGAGTGGCCGTGGTGGGGCTCAGCTGCGCCTGGCCCTCGGCCTTGAGCCGGCCCTTGGCGCCCAGGCCGGTGTCCAATTTGAGGCGGAAGGGCGTGGTGCCGCGGCTGTCGAAGTCCTGCAGGTCGAGATCCAGCGGGCCCAGCTGCAGTTCGACCGCCTGTTGAGGGACGCGGTCGGCCAGGTGGATGCGGTAATCGCGCAGCTGCGCATCGGCCAGCAGCACCTGCCAGGCCTTGGTCGGCGCGGCCTGGGTGGGTGCCGGCTTGGTTGGTGAGTCGGCTTTGCTCGCCAGCAGCTTCAGCCAGTCCAGCTGGCCGTCGGCCTCGCGCGCCGCCCAGGTTTCCAGTTGCTGGCTGCGTAGCGTGCCGATGCGCACCTGGCGCTTGCCCAGGTCCACGCGGGTGTCGGCGATCTCCAGGCTTGCCAGCTTGAGCAGCGGGCGGCCATCGGGCGCCTTGAGGGCAAAAGGTGCGAGGCGCGCCCGGGCCTTGTCCAGTTGCAGGCGCAGGCCGTCGGCCAGCTGCAGCTGGTAGTCGCCGGACAGGTCGATAAGGCCGTCTTCCAGTACCAGCGGCAGGACGTCGCGGACATAGGGCCAGACGCTCCTCAGGTGCGCCTTGCGCAGCTGCAGGTGGCCGCTGGAGCTGAGCGGCGCCAGGCTCAGCTGTCCGCGCCAGTCGACGCGCGCCCCTTGCGCGTCGCTGGCTTTCAGGGTCAGCGTGGCGCTGTCGCCCGCCAGGGTGCTGAGGTCGCGCAGCTCGAGGTTGAGGTCGTCATAGTGCAGCTCGACCGGCTCGCTTGGGCGCAGGTCCTGAAACCTGAGGTTGCCGCCGTTCAGCGTCAGCTGATCGATACGCAGGGCCATCGGCTCGCGGGTCTCCTCGCTGGGCTGTGCAGGCTCCGGCAGCCTGAACAGCTGGACGAGGTTGAGCTGGCCCTGGCGATCGAAACGCACCTCGGCGCGGGGGTGCTCCAGTTCGATGCGCGCCAGGTGCACGGCGCCGCGCCACAGGCTGTCGATCTCCAGGTCGGCGCTGAGCCGGCCCAGCGCCAGCTGCTCCTGCTCGGCTGCGCCGACCCGCAGGCCCCACAGGCTGAGCTCCAGGCTCAAGGGGTTGAACTGCAGGCGCTCCAGGCTGGCGGGCTGGTTGCTGTACTGCGCCAGTTGCTGGTTGGCGACGCGCAGGGCGACCCCGGGCAGGATCAGAAAACCCAGCAGGCCGTAGAACAGCGTGGCGATCAACAGGGCGCCGGCGGCGCGTTTCAATCCTTTGTGCATGGTGAGGCGACAACTTTCCCGAGGAGAAGTGCCTTGGAGTATGGCATGCGTCGCTGGTTCCAAAATGCCAGCTGTGGCGGCTTTTGCGTCGTCCGAACGGCTATTCAGAAGCTCAGGATCAGGGTCTTCAGCGGTGACTGGCCGTCCTGCGAGGGGAAGTCGGCGGCCGGCGTCAGCACCTGGCAGTCGCGTACCGGGCGGCCGAGCTTGGCGGCGCAGCGCAGCACCTGCTCACGCCAGTCGGCAAGGGCGACCTTCGCCAGGTTGTTGCAGCAGACCAGTACGCCGTCGGCGGCGGTGGCGAGAATCGCCGGCTTGAGCAGGCTCTGGTAGTCGCGCAGCAGATCGACGGTGCCGAAGGCGCTCTTGGCCCAGGCCGGCGGGTCGAGGAATACCAGGTCGAACTGCCGCGCGTCCAGGCGCGGGTAGCTGGGCAGCTTGTGGCCGCGGCGCTGGGCCACCGGCAGGCCGGCCAGCTGACGGATCGCCGGGAAATAGTCCGACTGGATGAACTGCATGGGCGGCAGTTGCGGGTTGAGTGCGCCGTTCTCGCGGCCGACCGCCAGGTTGCCTTCGGCGAAATCCAGGTTGAGCGACTCGCGGGCGCCGCCGGCGCTGGCGGCGAGGCCGACGCCGCAGGTGTAGGCGAACAGGTTGAGCACGGACTTGCCGGCGCTGTGCGCCTTGATCCAGCCGCGGGCATTGCGCAGGTCGAGAAACAGCAGCGGGTCCTGACCGGGATGGCGGCCACGTACCCGATACGTGAGGCCCCATTCGTGGCCGAGCAGATCGTCCAGGGCAGCGTCCTCGGCGCGGTAGACCGGGTCCTGCCGGTCGACTCGCGAGTTGCCCTGGGAGCGGTCGTTGTAGACCAGCAGCAGGGGTTCGTTGAGGTGCTCGCGGCACTGCTCGGCCAGGCGCAGCAGTTGAGCGCGCTCGAGGCTCTGGTGAAAACTCTGTACCAGCAGTTGCGGGCCGTAGCGGTCGAGGGTCAGGCCGCCGGCGCCCTCCTGGCTGCCGTGGAACAGGCGATAGCAGTCGGTGCCCTGCTGGTGCAGCTCGGCGAGCAGTGCCTGGCGGTTGTCGAGGGCGGCGCGCAGCGCCTGATCGAGAGAGGTCATGCGCGGCGACTCGGAAAAAGGAGGCGCGCAGTCTAGCAAGAAAAACGCCGGCGCCTGCTTGCGAAGCGGCGCCGGCGTTCAGTCGCGCGGTGGCAGGGCCTAGCGTTCGATGGCCAGGGCCACGCCCTGGCCGCCGCCGATGCACAGGGTGGCCAGGCCCTTCTTGGCGTCGCGTTTGATCATCTCGTGCAACAGGGTCACCAGCACCCGGCAGCCCGAGCCGCCGATCGGGTGGCCCAGGGCGATGGCGCCGCCGTTGACGTTGACCTTGTCGGCATCCCAGCCCAGCTCCTTGCCGACCGCCAGGGCCTGGGCGGCGAAGGCCTCGTTGGCCTCGATCAGGTCGAGTTGCTCCAGGCTCCAGCCGGCCTTGTCCAGGCAGCGACGGGTGGCCGAGACCGGGGCGATGCCCATGATCGCCGGATCGACCCCGGCATTGGCGTAGGCGGCGATGCGCGCCAGCACCGGCAGGCCGAGGGCCTCGGCCTTGGCCGCGCTCATCAGCAACACCGCGGCGGCGCCGTCGTTGAGGCTGGAGGCATTGCCGGAGGTGACGCTGCCGTCCTTCTTGAATGCCGGCTTGAGCGCGGCCAGGGACTCCGGGGTGGTGCCGGCGCGCGGCTGTTCGTCGGTGACGAAGGCCTTCGGCTCGCCCTTGCGCTGGGGGATCAGGATCGGGGTGATCTCCTCCGCGAAGCGGCCGGACTCGATGGCCGCGGCGGCCTTGCGCTGCGAGGCGGCGGCGAAGGCGTCCTGCTCCGCGCGGCTGATGCCGTACTTCTCCACCAGATTCTCGGCGGTGATGCCCATGTGGTAGTCGTTGAAGGCATCCCACAGGCCGTCATGGATCATCGTGTCGATCAGCTTGCCGTGGCCCATGCGCAGGCCGCTGCGCATGTTGGGCACGACGTGGGGCGCCAGGCTCATGTTCTCCATGCCGCCGGCGATGATCACCTCAGCGTCGCCGCAGCGAATCGCCTGGGCGCCCAGGTGCAGGGCCTTGAGGCCGGAGCCGCAGACCTTGTTGAGGGTCAGCGCCGGCACCGCGTGGGGCAGGCCGGCATGGATCGCCGCCTGGCGCGCTGGGTTCTGCCCGGCACCGGCGGTGAGCACCTGACCGAGGATCACCTCGTCGACCTCGGCGCCGTTCAGGCCGGTCTGTTCGAGCAGGCGGCGGATCACCGCGGCGCCCAGCTCGACGGCCGGAATGCCGGCCAGCGAGCCCTGGAAGCTGCCGATGGCGGTGCGGGTGGCGGCGACGATGACGACTTCTTGCATGAAACTATCCTCACAAAGGCGAAAACGCAGTCAGTGGATGATCCGAATGGCGGCCATGGTCGCACAGCGGGGGGCTGGCTAACAGTCTGCGGCCGGATGCGCTGGCGCCGGTCGCCGGCTTGCCGCGGCAAGCGACCGCGGTCGCTGTCCGGGGCGGCAGTGCCGCCGTCGGCGCGCCTAGTGGAGAACTGCCGGCTCGGGGCGAGACGGCAGTGCGCCGAGAGGCCTCAGGCCAGCTCGGCGTGCAGCGTCTTGAACTGCTTTTCCAGATTGCGCGTGAGGCGCGGGGTGTCGAACAGCGCGCCCTGCTCGCGGGTGTGCTGCAGATGAGCGCGCAGGCGCTGGCATTCGCGGGTCGAATTGGCCAGTGCCACGGCCTTTTCCTCGTAGCTGGCCAGGTCGTAGGTGATGAGCTCGTCCAGGCCAGCGGCTGTGAGCAGGGCGCCGGCCATGCGCGAGGCAAAGGTCTGGCCGCTACGCGTCAGTACCGGCAGGCCCATCCACAGGGCGTCGTTGGCGGTGGTGCCGCCGTTGAACGGGTAGCAGTCGAGGAACAGGTCGGCCACCCCATAGCGTGCCAGGTACTGCTCCGGGAGGGTGCGCGAGGCGAAGATCAGCCGTTGCTCATCGATGCCGCAGGCCAGCGCCTCCTGCCTGAGGTTGGCCTCGGCCCAGGGGTTGTCGGCCAGCAGCCAGAGCACGCTGCCCGGTACGCGGCCGAGGATTCTCATCCAGGTGCGGAACATTTCCGGGGTGTATTTGTAGTTGTTGTTGAACGAGCAGAACACGAAGGCATCAGGCGGCAGGCCACAGCTTTCCCGTGACGGCACCGGCGCGCTCTGGCGCTGGCGGTCGCTCACCTGATAGACGTCCGGCAAGTACAGCGGCTTCTCCGAATAGAACGCCACGGCCGATTCCGGAATCAGGAAGCGATCGGCGATCACGTAGTCGATCGACGGTAGGCCGGTGGTGGCCGGCAGGCCCAGATAGGTGATCTGAATCGGCGCGGGGCGATACGCCAGCATGCCGGCGCGGGCGCCCAGGGTCTGGCCCTGCAGGTCGATGAGGATGTCGATCTCATGCTGGCGGATCAGCTGGGCGGCGGCCTCGTCGCTCAAGGCATGGATGTGCTCGAAGTGGTCCATGGCCTTGATGACGCGCTGGCGCAGCGCCGAGCCGTCTTCGCGGCTCCAGTCGAAACCGTAGATCTCGAACTGGTCGCGGTCGTGCAGCTCGAAGAGCTCGACGGTCAGCATGGCCACCGGGTGCAGGCAGAAATCCGACGAACAATAGCCGATGCGCAGCTTGCGGTGACCATAGCCATGCTTTGGCGCGAGCCGGGGTACCTGGGACTGGACCTTGCGGCTGACGTACTGCCGGGCTGCCTCGAGCTGTGCCTGTGGGTCTTCCGAGAGGCTGATCATCGCCAGGGCCGAGGTCGACTGCTGGAACATCTGTTCACTGATGCCGTCGATGCTCTGGTACACCGGCCAACAGCATTGTTTGGCGCGCAGAAAGACCCAGTGGTGAATGACATCCGGCTGGTTCGGTTCGATCCTCAGGCTCTTGGTCAGGGCCGAGAGGGCCTCGGCATAGCGACTCTTTTCTTCGTAATGGCGTCCGAGGTTATTCAGCGCCAGCAGCAGCAGGGGGCGCTGCTCGCTGTCGGTCGGGTTGGCATGTGCCTCGATCCACAGCCATTGAGCGGTCGCGGCATCATGCTGGCCCTGGCGCTCATAGACCAGGCCCAGATTGAAGCGCGGCTGGAGGAACTGCGGTGCCAACCCCAGGGCATGGCTGTAGGCCTCCTTTGCCCCTGCTAGGTCGCCCTCGCTGAACAGGATGACGCCCAGGTTGAAGTAGGCCAGGTGGTTGTGGGTCGTTTGATTGCGCTTGAGCCAGGTCTGGTAGAGCACCGCAGCCAGGGCGTTGCGGCCCTCGGCGGAAAACTGCCCGGCGATCTCGAGCAGTTGCAGCAGGTTCAGCCGGCCTTCCCAGGCCTGCTGAGTGGCCTGGGTGAAGTCGAGGCCGGCAGGCGCGTTCTGATTCTTCTTGGGCATGGTTTCTCGCCATCTGATCGGTTAGACCCACGAGCGCGCGAGCGCCCCACCGAGGGCGAGTCTACTCGAGGTCCGGCTCCGCTGGAGTAGGGGCGGAGCCGGACAAACCCGTGGGTATTCTCGATGGCCAGGAAGACCTGGCCATTGAGGCTTAGGCGAATACGGTGTCGTAATCCGTCTGGCCCAAGTGCGCGAGCAGTGCCTCCTTCTGTTCGCCCGACATGTTGGTCTTGACATCGTTCATCGCCTGCAGCTGGGCCACCGAGAAGGCCGTGACCTGGCTGAGGGTGAACTCGCTGAGATTGCTTGCCGAAATCGCGCCCAGCTGGCCGTTGCTCATGTTGCCCAGCTGAGCATTGCCGAACGACCTGATCTGCGAAGCGGTCAGGCTGCCGAACTGGCTGTTATCCAGTTTAGTGACGTCGAGGGCGGCAATCTGGCTGTTCTGCAGGGCGGCGATATTGCCCCCGATGTCCTTGAGGGTATCGGCGGTGGCCATGGCGGACAGTTGGGTCGCATCCAGGGCGCGCAGTTGTTGGGCGGTGAGGGCACCGACCTGGCTGCCGGTCAGCTTGTCGATGTCGCCGGCCAGGCCGCTGATCTGGGCGACCGAGAGCTGATCGACCTTGCTGCCCAGGACCTCGAGCAACGACTTGGTTTCGGCGGAGAGGTCCGTGGTCAGCTGAGCGCTGTTAAGCGCGCCCAGCTGGACGCTGCTCAGGCCGCCTACCTGATTGCTGGTCAGAGCTGCGATCGAGGTAGTGCTCAGGCTGCCGACCTGGCTGGTGGAAAGCTCCTGCATGTCGCTGGCCGCGAGCTTGGGCAGGATGGCCGCCACTTGCGGATTGCCCAGCGCCTGCATCTGGTCGGAGCTCAGCGCCTTGACCTGGTTGCTGGTCAGGCCTCCCAGCACGCCCGTGCTCAGGCTCGCCACCTGGGCGGTGGTCAGGGCGCTGATGTCGCTGGCATACAGGTCCTTGAGCACTGCAAGCTGGTCGGTATTCAGCGCGCGCATCTGGCCGGTGGTCAGCTTGGAAATCTGCTCGTTGGTCAGGCTTTGCAGCTGGCCGGCACTCAGGTTAGCGACTTGGTCGGTGCTCAGGGCCTGGATCTGCGAGGTGGACAGGTTGCTCAGCACTGCGCCCAACTGTGTGTTGTCCAGGGCTTTGACCTGAGTGCCGCTCAGGCTCTGCACCTGGGACGACGACAGGAACTGCAACTGGCCGGCGCTCAAGGCGGCCAATTGGTTGGTCTGCAGGGCCTGCAGGTCCTCGGTTTCGATTCTACCGATCTGGTTGCCGGTGAAGGCCTGCAGCTGGCTGGTGCTCAGAGAGCGGACTTGGGCGGTGCTCAGCGCCTCGACCTGCTGGTAGGTCATGGCGGCGATCTGGCTGGCCTTGAACGCGCGCACCTGGGTAGTGCTCAGTGCACCGATACCCGCGGAGGTGGCGGCGAGCTGGCGGACCTGATCGTCGCTGAGGGCCTGAATCTGATCGGTTTGCAGGTTGCCCTTGAGCTTGCCCAGGTCGTATGCCTCAAGGGCTTTGACCTGGTCGGTGCTCAGCGACTGGGTCTGGGTGGCGCTGAGGCTATCGATCTGAGCGTCGCTCAGTGCACGCAATTGCTCGGTCCCCAGTGCCTTGACCTGATCGGTACGCAGCGCGGCGATGGCGCCGGTGCTGCCAGTCGTCAGCGCCGCGATGGCGTCTGTGCTCAAGGCGCGAAGCTGGCCGGTGGTCAGGGCGCGAACTTGTGCGGTGCTCAAGGCTCCGGCCTGGCTGGCGCTCAGGGCCGCCACCTGGGTGGTGTCCAGGGACTGGACTTGCGCGGTGGTCAGCGCCGCGATTTGGGCCGTGGCGAGCGACTGAACCTGCTCGGTGCTCAATGAGCCGATCTGGCTCGCCTGGATCTTGCTGGCCAGGGCGACCAGGTCCTGTTGCTCGAGTGCCTTCAACTGACCTGCATCGAGCGCACGCACTGCTGTTGCGCTTAGGCCGGCGGCCTGGGAGTCGGTGAGGCTGCGGATCTGCTCGGTGCTGAGAGCGCGCACCTGTTCGGTTTTCAGTCCGGCGATTGCAGAAGTTTTTAGCGCGGCAATCTGCTCATTGCTCAATGCCTTGATCTGTCCGGTCACGCCGTCGCTGCTCAATGCACGCACTTGCGTGGAGCTCAACGCCGCAATCTGATCGGTTTTCAGCGCGGCGATCTGCTCGCTGCTCAGGGCGGCGATCTGCCCGGTGGACAGAGCGCCGATCTGCGCGGTACTGAAGGATTGCACCTGGTCGGTGCTCAAGGCCGCGATCTGGTTGGCTTGCAGGGTCGGCGCCAGTGCCTGTACCGCGCTGTAGGCCATGGCCTTCAGCTGGTTGCCATCGAGCTGGCGGACCGCCGTGGAACTGAGCTTCTGGATCTGCCCGTCGGTCAGGGCCTGCACCTGGTCGGTGCGCAGGGCCTGAATCTGCGTGCCGGTCAGCGAGCGAATTGCCGCAGTGGAGAGTGCCGCGACCTGGTCGTTGGTCAGGTTCTGCAACTGGTCCGAGCTCAAAGCACGCACTTGAGACGAGGTGAGGGCGCCGGCCTGGCCGGAGCTGAGACTGCCAAGCTGAGAGGTTGACAGTTGCTGGACCTGGGCGGTGGTCAGGGCCGCCACGGCGGAGGTCGAAAGCGCCGCCAGTTGGCTGCTGCTCAGTGCCTTGATCTGCCCGGTCACGGCGTCGGCTGTTAGGACTCGCACCTGGGCGGAGGTCAGTGCCTTGACCTGATCGCTGCTCAGGCTCTTGAGCTGGTCGCTGCTCAGCTGCTGTACCTGGGCGGTGGTCAGCGCGGCGATCGCCTCGGTCTTGAGGGTGGCGATCTGGTCGGTGCTCAGGGCACCAAGCTGGTCGGTTTTCAACGAGCTGACCTGGCCGGCCAGCAGCGAACCGACCTGAACGTCGGACATCTGGCCGATCTGGCTCGCCGACAGCGCGCGGATCTGGGTGGTATTCAGCACGCTGATCGAGTCGGTGCTGAGTGCACCTATCTGTTCGCTGGTCAGTGCGCCGATCTGGGCGGTGGTGAGGGACCTGGCCTGGTTGGCGCTCAGGCTCTTGATCTGGGTGTCGGACAGCGCCTGAATCTGCGTGGTGGTCAGCGCCTTGAACTGCGAGCCGGTCACCGCGGCCAGCTGGCTGGTTTCGAGTGACTGCAGTTGGTCTGCGTTCAAGCTGGCAATCTGCGCGGTCGTCAGGGAGCTGATCTTGCTGCCGAGAACGTCGATGGCGTCGAACTGGCTACCCTTGAGCGCCTGCACCTGGGTCGAGGTCAGTGCGTTGATCTGGTCGCTGCTCAGGCCGCGCAACTGATCCGCCGAAAGCAGTTGCACCTGCTTGGTGGTCAAGGCCTGGATCTGCTTGGTGCTCAGCTCCTGCACGGCATCCAGCTGGCCTACGGTAAGTGCCTGGATCTGGGCGTTGCTGAGTTGGTCGCCGGCGCCATCTTCCAGGGCTCGGATCTGCTCGGCGGAGAAGGCCTTGAGCTGGTTGGCCGAGAGGCTGCCAATCTGCGCTGTGTTGATGGCGTCGACCTGCTGATAGGTCATCACGGCCAGCTGCGCGGTGGTCAGTGCCTTGAGCTGAGTCGCGCCGAAAGCGCTGATCTGATCTTCCTTGAGACCGTACTGCACCTGATAGGGGTTGAGCGCGGCCAGTTGAGTGCCGCTCAGCGCGACGATGACATCGGGCTTGTAGTTCCCCGAGTCGTCCAAGCCGATGGCGGAGATCTGATCGGGTGACAGGGCCTGGATATGCGACGCCGTCAGCGTCTTGATTGCGCTGGCGTCAGCGGACCTGATCTGGTCGGTCGTCAGCGATGAGATCTGGTCGACGGTATAGCTCTTGAAGGATGAGATGATGGTCATTTGCCCTAGTCCTCTGCCCGGAATTTGCTGGTTATTCCCGTCGCCGGATGCCGCACAGATCCACGTCTGACGCGATCTGCCAGTGCCTCAAAATGCGCAGGATGGTACCAGGGGGCCACATGGTCGTGGCCGAAATCGGACTGGTGGCGTTGTGCCACGTCTCAGTGGCGCTACATCTCGCTTCCCAGAGCTGCCTACTGCGTCAAGAATGCTCGCACTCTGGCTCGTCGAGACCGGCAGATGGTTGGGTATCCCTGCCTTGGACGTTCCTTGTGGGCATTACCTGCCGGCTCGCTTTTTCCTGGTTCCGACAAATGTGTCGTCGCGGCAAGAGAAAGCTTTAGGTCCTCGCGCAAGTATTTTTCGCGGTCAGTCGTGCGGGCTGATGGGGGCGGTCGCGAACGGCCCTTGCCTGGGCGGTTGCCGGCGCCAACACGGCGCTGGGCGCGCAGTGTTGGCGGCTTTCGGTTGGGCGGGGCTGAGCGTGCTCAGCGATTGAGGCGTTGGTCGATCAGGCCGTCGACCACACTCGGGTCGGCCAGGGTCGAGGTGTCGCCGAGGGTGTCCAGCTCGTTGCAGGCGATCTTGCGCAGGATGCGTCGCATGATCTTGCCGGAGCGGGTCTTGGGTAGGCCGGGGGCCCATTGCAGCAGTTCGGGTTTGGCGAAGCTGCCGATTTCCTTGCCGACCAGGGCCAGCAGTTCCTTCTTCAGCGCGTCGCTTGGTTCCACCCCGTTCATCGGCGTGACAAAGGCGTAGATGCCCTGGCCCTTGACGTCATGGGGGTAGCCGACCACTGCCGCTTCGGCCACGGCATCGTGCAGCACCAGGGCGCTTTCCACTTCGGCGGTGCCGATGCGGTGGCCGGAGACGTTGATCACGTCGTCGACCCGCCCGGTGATCCAGTAGTAGCCGTCCTCGTCGCGGCGCGCGCCGTCGCCGCTGAAGTAGTAGCCGGGGTAGGGCTTGAAGTAGGTGTCGATCAGTCGCTGGTGATCGCCATAGACGCTGCGGATCTGGCTCGGCCAGCTGGCCTTGATCGCCAATACACCGCTGGCCGGGCCGTCGATTTCCTTGCCCTGCTCATCCAGGAGGACCGGTTGCACGCCGAAGAATGGCAGGGTCGCCGAGCCTGGCTTGAGGTCGGTGGCGCCGGGCAGCGGGGCGATCATGATGGCGCCGGTTTCGGTCTGCCACCAGGTGTCGACGATCGGGCAGCGCTGGTCGCCGACCACGTTGTAGTACCACTCCCAGGCTTCCGGGTTGATCGGCTCGCCGACCGAGCCGAGCAGGCGCAGGCTCGTCCGTGAGCTGCTCTTGACCGGGCCCTCGCCTTCGCGCATCAGCGCGCGGATGGCGGTCGGCGCGGTGTAGAAGATGTTCACCTGGTGCTTGTCGATCACCTGCCAGAAGCGCGAGGCGTCCGGATAGTTCGGCACGCCCTCGAAGACCAGGCTGGTGGCGCCGTTGGCCAGCGGGCCGTAGACGATGTAGCTGTGCCCGGTGACCCAGCCGACATCGGCGGTGCACCAGTAGATGTCGCCGTCGTGGTAATCGAACACGTACTTGTGGGTCATCGCCGCCATCAGCAGGTAGCCGCCGGTGGTGTGCAACACACCCTTGGGCTTGCCGGTGGAGCCGGAGGTGTAGAGGATGAACAGCGGGTCCTCGGCCTCCATCGGCTCGGGCGCGCAGTCGTCGCCGGCGCCGCGCAGCGCGTCGTGATACCAGATGTCGCGTTCGGCGTGCCAGTCGATCTCGCCCTGGGTGCGTTGCACCACCAGTACGGTGGAGACGTCCGGGCAGCTCTGCAGCGCCTTGTCGACGTTGGCCTTGAGCGGCACGTACTTGCCGCCGCGCACGCCTTCGTCGGCGGTGATCACGGTGCGGCAGTCGGCATCCAGGATGCGGTCGCGCAGGGCATCGGGGGAGAAGCCGCCGAACACCACCGAGTGCACCGCGCCGATGCGCGTGCAGGCGAGCATGGCATAGGCGGCTTCCGGAATCATCGGCATGTAGATGCACACCCGGTCGCCCTTCTGCACGCCGCGGCTCTTCAGGGCGTTGGCCAGGCGGCAGACCTGCTGGTGCAGCTTGCTGTAGGTGATGTTGGCCGATTCGCTGGGGTCGTCGCCCTCCCAGATCAGCGCCACCTGGTCGCCACGCTGCGCCAGGTGGCGGTCGATGCAGTTGTAGCTGACGTTGAGCTGGGCACCCTTGAACCAGGTCGCCTGGCCCTTGTACATGTCGACGTGGTGCACGCTGAGCCAGGGCTTGAACCAGTCGAGAAAGGCCTTGGCCTGTTCGGCCCAGAAGGTCTCCGGTTGCTCGATCGACTGCTGATAGAGGCGCTGGTAGTCGGCGCTGTCGAGGTGCGCGCGCTGGCGCACGGCGTCAGCCACGGGGTGGCGGGTGATCTCAAACATGGCGGGTCCTTTTGTCTGGTTGTGTCCGCGATGTCGGTAAGGTTAGCACCCCCGCGGCGCCCCGGATCAAGCGCCGCAACCCCGTGCCTGCGCCCCGACCTGAGCCAGGGCGCGGCTGGGCTCAACCGCGATGGCGGGCGCGGAAGAAGTCGATCAGGCCCTGGGTGGAGGGGTCCTCGGCCGGCCCCGGCTCGGTGCTGAGCAGGCGCGAGTAGACGTTCTTGCCCAGCTCCTTGCCCAGCTCGACGCCCCACTGGTCGAAGGCGTTGATGCCCCAGATGGCGCTCTGGGCGAACACCTTGTGCTCGTACAGCGCGACCAGAGCGCCCAGGCGGCGCGGGCTGACCCGTTCCATCACCAGGGTGTTGCTCGGGCGGTTGCCGGGGATCACCTTGTGCGGCGCCAGGCGCTGCACCTCGTCCTCGTCCAGGCCCTTGGCGCGCAGCTCCGCCTCGGCTTCGGCCTGGGTCTTGCCGAGCATCAGCGCCTGGCTCTGCGACAGGCAGTTGGCATAGAGCCACTGGTGATGGTCGGCCACCGGGTTGTAGCTGACCACCGGCACGATGAAGTCGGCCGGGATCAGCGCGGTGCCCTGGTGCAGCAGCTGGTGATAGGCGTGCTGGCCGTTGCAGCCGACCCCGCCCCAGATCACCGGGCCGGTGGCGCAGGGCACGGGGCGGCCGTCCTGCAGCACGCGCTTGCCGTTGGACTCCATGTCCAGCTGCTGCAGGTGCTTGGTGATGTTACGCAGGTAATGGTCGTAGGGCAGGATCGCCTGGGTCTGGGCGCCCCAGAAGTTGCCGTACCAGATGCCCAGCAGGGCCATGAGCACCGGCATGTTCTGCTCGAACGGGGCGTTCTGGAAGTGCTCGTCCATGCTGTAGGCGCCGGACAGCAGCTCCTTGAAGTTGGACATGCCGATGGACATGGCGATCGGCAGGCCGATGGCCGACCACAGCGAGTAGCGCCCGCCGACCCAGTCCCACATCGGCAGGATGTTCTCCTCGTGGATGCCGAAGGCCACCGCCGCCTCGCGGTTGCTCGACACGGCGATGAAGTGGCGGTGCAGTTCGCCCTCGGTGCCGCCCTGGGCCAGGTACCAGCTGCGCGCGGCCTGGGCGTTCTTCAGGGTTTCCAGGGTGCTGAAGGTCTTCGAGGAGACGATGAACAGGGTGGTTTCGGCGCGCAGCTTGGCCGCCAGCTCGTGGAACGAGCTGCCGTCGATATTGGCCAGGTAGTGACAGCGCACGCCGCGCTGGGCGAACGGCAGCAGCGCCTCGGAGACCAGCTGCGGGCCGAGGAAGGAGCCGCCAATGCCGATGTTGACCACGTCGGTGATGGGCTTCTCGCTGTAGCCGCGCCACAGGCCGTCGTGCACCTTGCCGACCAGTTCGGTCATCTGGTGCAGCACCCGGTGCACCTCGGGCATCACGTCGACGCCATCGACCAGCACCTTGTCGCCGATCGGCCGGCGCAGCGCGGTGTGCAGGGCCGGGCGGCCCTCCGAGGCGTTGAGCCGTGCGCCGTCGAACAGCGCGCCAATCGCCTGCCGCAGGCCACACTCTTCGGCCAGACGCACCAGCAGGTCGCGGGTCTTGTAGGTGATCAGGTTCTTCGAGTAATCGAGAAACAGGCCACAGCTGCTCAATGACAGCTGATCGAAACGCTGCGAATCCGCTTTGAACGCCTCGCGCATGCTGAAGTCCTGCAAGCCGGCTCTATGGCTTTGCAGTGCCTGCCAGGCGGGCAGGGCGGTGACATCGAGCGGGTGCTGGTAGTACGCCATTGCGGGGCTTCCTTCTGCTTGTGCGTTCTCTGGATATCGATAGGGGCAATAAAAAGCCCGGAGCACTGTCTGTGTCCGGGCTTTGAGTGTAACCGGCGGGGCGCCGCCTCAGGCCACCTGCAACGGAATGGCGTTGCTGGTGTGGCTCAGTTCGTTGCCCGGCGCCATGTACAGCATGCGCGGCTTGAAGCTGGCCAGCTCGGCCTCGCTGTATTGGGCATAGGCACAGATAATGACCCGGTCGCCGACCTTGGCCTTGTGCGCCGCCGCGCCGTTCACCGAGATCATCCGCGAGCCGGCTTCGCCGCGAATCGCGTAGGTGGTGAAGCGCTCGCCGTTGTCGATGTTGTAGATCTGAATTTGCTCGTACTCATGGATGCCGGCCAGGTCCAGCCACTCACCGTCGATGGCGCAGGAGCCCTCGTAGTCGAGCACGGCGTGGGTGACTTCGGCGCGGTGCAGTTTGGCCTTGAGCATGATCGCGTGCATGGCGTTCTCCTAAGCGGTTGCAGTGGCTGTGCGAGCCGGTGCGCAGCAGCCCAGGGCGCCGGCGCACGAGCCCGCTGGCGGGTTACGGGGTGGCGTCGAGGTCGAGCGCCAGGTTGTCGATCAGCCGGGTGTTGCCGATGAAGGCGGCGACCAGGATCACCAGCTGGCGATCCTGAGCCGTGGCCGGGCGCAGGCTGTTGGCTTCGCGAACTTCCAGATAGTCCGGGCGGAAGCCGGCGGTGAGCTGCTGCTGCTGGGCGGCGGCGATCAGCTTGGCGAAGTCGCGGTCACCCCCGCGCAGCGCCGCGGCGATCTGCTGCAGGCTGCGATACAGGGTGGGCGCCACGACACGCTGTTCAGGGGTCAGGTAGCCGTTGCGCGACGACAGCGCCAGTCCGTCCTCGGCGCGCACGGTGGGCTCGCCGATGATCTGGATCGGCATGTTCAGGTCGCGGACCAGGGCGCGGATCACCGCCAGCTGCTGGAAATCCTTCTGGCCGAATACCGCGAGATCCGGCTGCACCATGTTGAGCAGCTTGGTCACCACGGTGGCGACGCCCTCGAAGTGCCCCGGGCGGCTGGCGCCGCACAGGCCTTCGGAGACCCGCGGCACGCTGACCCGGGTCTGGTCGTTCATGCCGTCCGGGTACATCTCCTCGACGCCGGGGGCGAACAGCAGGTGGCAACCGGCTTCGAGCAGCTTGTCCTGGTCTTCGGCGAGGGTACGCGGGTACTTGTCGAGGTCTTCGCTCGGGCCAAATTGCAGCGGGTTGACGAAGATGCTCGCCACCACGAAGTCGGCGCGCTGGGCCGCCTTGGTCACCAGCGCGGCATGGCCGGCATGCAGGTTGCCCATGGTCGGCACGAAGCCGATCTGCTTGCCTTCGGCGCGCGCCTGGGCCACGGCGGCCCGCAGGTCGCGAATGGTCTTGACCGTGTTCATAGGGAGAATCCGTGTTCGGCGGCGGGGAAGGTCTGCGCCTTGACCGCCTGGACGTAGGCGCCGAGCGCCGCCTGAATGTTGTTCTGACCGGCCATGAAGTCCTTGACGAACTTCGGCGTGCGGCCGCTCAGGGACAGGCCGAGCATGTCGTGCAGGACCAGCACCTGGCCGTCGGTGGCGCTGCCGGCGCCGATGCCGATCACCGGGATCTTCACCGCCTGGCTGATCTCCGCGGCCAGTTCACTGGGCACGCACTCGAGCAGCAGCATGGCCGCGCCGGCCTGCTCCAGGGCCATGGCGTCGGCGCGCATCTGGCGTGCCTGGGCCTCCTGGCGGCCCTGGACCTTGTAGCCGCCGAGCAGATTGACCGCCTGCGGCGTCAGCCCCAGGTGCACACAGGTCGGCACGCCGCGCTCGGCGAGCAGGCGGACCGGTTCGGCGAGCCAGCCGGCGCCTTCCAGCTTGACCATGTGGGCGCCGGCCTGCATCAGGGTGGCGCAGTTGGCCAGGGTCTGTTCGGGGGTGGCGTAGGCCATGAACGGCAGGTCGACGAGGATCAGCGCACCCTGGTTGCCGCGCTTGACGCTGGCGGTGTGGTAGGCCATGTCGGCGACACTGACCGGCAGGGTGCTGTCGTGCCCCTGCAGGACCATGCCGAGGGAGTCGCCGACCAGCAGCACCTCGACCCCCGCCTGGCTGGCGACCTGGGCGAAGGTGGCGTCGTAGCAGGTCAGCATGGCGATTTTCTCGCCGCTCTGCTTGAGGCTCTGCAGGGTGGTCAGGGTAACGTCAGGCATGAGAATCGTCCTCAATCAGGCGTCGAGCCAGCAGCCGTGCTGCTTCAAGTTGGCCTGCATTGGCCTCGGTTTTCACCGGTGCGGGGCAACGGGACGCATATAGTCCTGATGGGGCGGCTTGAAGTCAATTGCGGGTGTTACCGGCACGTTACTGGCGTTACCGTGCGGCGCCGGCGTGCGGGGCGCGGACGCAGCATCCGTGGTGCCGTCGCGGCGCGCCCGGGCGCTTGGCGACGGAGCGACGAGAGGCTCTAGGCCAGGCGCTCCAGTCCCTGGAAGGGGCAGGCGTCGAGCAACTGCTGCAGCGCGCGACCGTCCGGCAGCACCAGGTCCGGGGCCAGTTCGGCCAGGGGATAGAGGACGAAGGGGCGGGCATGCATGTGGTAATGCGGCACCGTCAGGCGCGGCTCATCGAGGCGGCGCTGGCCGAACAGCAGGATGTCCAGGTCGAGGGTGCGCGGCCCCCAGCGTTCGGCCTTGCGCGTGCGGCCCTGGTTCAGCTCGATGGCCTGCAAGGCGTCGAGCAGGGCCAGGGGGGCGAG
The DNA here is from genome assembly GCF_013388395.1 of Pseudomonas sp. LPB0260. Taxonomy (NCBI): domain Bacteria; kingdom Pseudomonadati; phylum Pseudomonadota; class Gammaproteobacteria; order Pseudomonadales; family Pseudomonadaceae; genus Pseudomonas; species Pseudomonas sp. LPB0260. The sequence continues at coordinate 5,337,705 of NZ_CP058247.1, forward strand.
CGCGGTATCGAGGGCAGCCACGGCATTGACGTAGCGCGGCTGGTCCGCCGGGCCGAGCGGGTCGCTGGCATAGAAGGACGAGGTGGCGCTGAGCTGCGACTGCGGCAGCTCGGCCAGCGCGGCGAGGGCGCCATGCAGTTGCTGCAGGGGCTCGGCCAGGTTGCTGCCGAGGCCGATATAGACCCGTTCCATCAGTCGTTGCTCGGCTTTGCCGCGCCTTCGCCGCTGCGCTTGCGCCGGCCGCCGCTGCGCTTGCGCTTGCGCGGGGCGCCGGGGCCGTCGTCCTTGCTGCTGAGCTCGCGGATCATCGCTCGTCGCTCGCTGTCGCTGGCATCCTGATAGGTGGTCCACCAGGCGCCAAGGCCGCCGGTCTGCTCGCCCGCGCTCTCGCGCAGCAGGAGGAAGTCATAGCCGGCGCGGAAGCGCGGATTCTCCAGCAGCAGGTCGGCACGCTTGCCGCTGCGCCGCGGCAGGCGCTCCTGCATGTCCCAGATCTCGCGGATGGGCAGGGTGAAGCGCTTGGGCACGGCAATGCGCTGGCACTGCTCGCTGATCAGTTCGTGGGCGGCTTCCTGCATGGCTGGGATCGGCGGCATGCCACGTTCCTGCAGCTTCAGCACGCGGGCGGGCAGCGCCGGCCAGAGCAGCGCGGCGAAGAGGAACGCCGGGGTCACCGTCTTGCCCTGCTGGATGCGCAGGTCGGTGTTGGCCAGGGCGTTGTGGATCAGGGTGTCGGTGTAGTCCGGGTTCTGCTTGAGCGCCGCGGCGCTGGCCGGGAACAGTTCGCCGAACAGGCCGTAGTCGACCAGCAACTCGTAGGTGTAGACCGCGTAGCCGGCGAGAAACAGCTTGAGCACTTCCTCGAACAGGCGCGCCGAGGGGATCTCGCGCAGCATCGGCGCCAGCTTGTAGATGGGCGCGGCGCTGTGTTTCTCGATTTCGAAGTCCAGCTTGGCGGCGAAGCGCACGGCCCGCAGCATGCGCACCGGGTCTTCCTGGTAGCGCTGGGTCGGATCGCCGATCAGGCGGATCAGGTGGTTGCGGATGTCGTGCACGCCATTGGCGTAGTCGAGGATGCGCTCGCTGCTCGGGTCGTAGTACAGCGCATTGATGGTGAAGTCGCGGCGCTGGGCGTCGTCCTCCAGGCTGCCGTAGACGTTGTCGCGCAGGATGCGTCCGCTCTCGTTGCGCGAGGCCAGGTTGCTGTTCTCTTCCTCATCGCCCTGGGGATGGTTGGCGCGGAAGGTCGCGACCTCGATGATCTCGCGGCCGAAGTGCACATGGGCCAGCTTGAAGCGCCGGCCGATCACCCGCGCGTTGCGGAACTCGGCGCGCACCTGTTCGGGGGTGGCGCTGGTGGCGACGTCGAAATCCTTGGGGTCGATGTCCAGCAGCAGGTCGCGGACGCAGCCACCGACCAGGTACGCCTGGTAGCCGGCGTTCTGCAGGCGCTCCACCACGCTGGTGGCGTAGCGGCTGATTTCCCCGCGCTGGATCGGGTGCTGGCTGTTGTTCAGCACCTCGGGGGTGCTGTGCGAATGCTTGGCGCGGCGAAGGGGAGAGCGTAAAGACTTGAACAGCTTTTTCAGCATGGGATGCACTGTTTGACGGAATGACTGGCCAGAATACGTGATGGCCGCAGGATTGGCGCGGATTCTAGCATCGAGTCGGGAGATGGTGTAGGAAGCGGCGGGAGATAGTCAGGCTGGCCGGGGCTGAAGCTACTGGGGGAGCCTAGGCTCCCCCTCAAGTAGGTGCGTGCTTTGTTTTTATTGTTATGGCGAGCTTGTTGTTGTTTTCGTCTTGCTCGTTCCGCCGAGTCAATGACCCGTGGAAAACCTCCCAGTGTGGGAGCCAATAGCAAACGGATTACTTTGGATGCTGACGCTGCCATGGTCCTTGCGTGACCCAACCAGTACAGGAGCTGCCTCGTGGCAGTTTTATTGTTCTCGGCCTGGCTGTGGGGCGAACCCCAAAGGCAATTCCTTTCCAAAATGATCAGTTAGCTGCGCCTCCGTCTTGTTGTTCTTGTTGTTCTGGAGTCGTTACGTCTTGTTTTTATTGTCGTGGGTGCTGCTTGTTATTGTTGTTGTGCCAGCGATAAAGCAGATGCCGTGCCAGTTTTGAGAATGTCTTTTAAAACAAGGGCTTGAGGATTTCTTGTGGTGCGAGACGGGGACAAAAAAGCCGGGCTGTCGTTACCGATAGACCCGGCTTCTGTTACGCGAGACTGATTGGGTAACAGCTCGGGGAACCTTTGCTCGGCGCACCTGTCGCGCCCTGAGCACTCAGGTCCCGGTCGCCGCCCCCGACTTGCGCCGCGGAATGCCCAGGCGCTGGCGCCGTTCCCACAGGCACTTGCGGCTGATACCGAGCTTGCGCGCCAGTTCGGTCTCGGTCATGTGGTCCTGGTGTTCCAGTACGAAGTGCTGGAAATAGTCTTCCAGTGACAGGTCTTCGGTGGGCTCCAGGCTGCTGTTGCTGGCCTGGGGCGCACCGCTGGAAGGGCCGTCGTCGTCTTCGTCGAGGTCGTCCAGCTCGATGTCGATGCCCAGCAGCTCGGCCGTGATGCTGCTGTTCTCGCAGAGGATCACCGCGCGCTCGATGGCGTTCTCCAGCTCGCGCACGTTGCCCGGCCAGGAGTAGTGACGGATCGCCTGCTCGGCGTCCTGGGCGAACTGCAGGTCGTCGCGGCCCATTCGGGTGCACTGGCGCAGCAGGAAGGCGCGGGCGATCTCCAGCACATCGTTGCCGCGTTCGCGCAGGGCGGGCAGCTTCAGGGCGATCACGTGCAGCCGGTAATAGAGGTCCTCGCGGAACTGGCCGATCTTGGCCAGGCCCTTCAGGTCGCGGTGGGTGGCGGCGATCAGGCGCACGTCGACCTTCTGCGACTGCACCGAGCCGACCCGGCGGATCTCGCCCTCCTGCAGCACCCGCAGCAGGCGGGCCTGGGCCTCGAGCGGCAACTCGCCGATCTCGTCGAGGAACAGGGTGCCGCCATCTGCCGCCTCGACCAGGCCGGCCCGGCTGGCGCTGGCGCCGGTGAACGCGCCTTTTTCATGGCCGAACAGCTCCGACTCGATCAGGGTTTCCGGGATGGCCGCGCAGTTGACCGAGATCAGTGGCGCCTTGGCGCGCTTGGACAGGTTGTGCAGGGCGCGGGCGACCAGCTCCTTGCCGGTGCCGGACTCGCCCTGGATCAGCACATTGGAGTCGGTCGGCGCGACCTTGCGGATCTTGTTGTACAGCTCCTGCATCGGCGCGCAGGAGCCGATGATGCCGATCTCGCCGTTGCCGCTGTCCTTGTCGCTGGCGGCCCGGCCGCTGCTGGCGGCGGGCTCGCCCGGGGCGCTCTTGGCCGTCTGTCGGTCGCGCAGGATGCGCGCCACGGCCTGGAGCATCTCGTCGTGGTCGAAGGGCTTGGCGATATAGTCGACCGCGCCCATCTTCATCGAGTCGACGGCCGAGCGCAGGCTGGCGTAGCTGGTCATGATCAGCACCGGGGTGCCCTCGGCCAGCTTGATCATCTCGGTACCCGGCGCGCCCGGCAGGCGCAGGTCGCTGACGATCAGGTCGAAGCCGGGGATGCTGTAGCGTTCCTGGGCTTCCTGTACCGAGCCGGCTTCGCTGACCTGGTACTGGTTGCGCTCGAGCAGGCGGCGCAGGGCAGAGCGGATAATGGTTTCGTCTTCGACGATCAAAATATGGGGCATTAATCTGTTCTCTCGACGGTCTCAGGTCGCAGGTTCAATTCGCTTTGGACGTCGCCTCGACATGCCGTGGCAAGGTCACCCGGATGCGGGTGCCGCGTTGGTGCTCGGGATCGGCCGGGCTGTCGATTGTTATCTGTCCATAATGCTCTTCCACGATGGAATAGACCAGCGCGAGGCCGAGCCCCGTGCCCTTGCCGACCTCCTTGGTGGTGAAGAAGGGCTCGAACAGGCGGTCCATGATCGCCTTGGGAATGCCGCTGCCCTCGTCTTCGACGATCAGGTCGACGGTGTGTTCGCTGGCCTCGCTCTTGACCCGGATGGCCGCGCCCTGGGGCGAGGCATCGCGCGCGTTGGACAGCAGGTTGATCAGCACCTGGGCGAGGCGCTGGGGGTCACCCTCGGCCCAGTGCTCCGGGTCGCACAGGTTGAAGAACTGCACCTCGGTGCCGAGCCGGTTGAGCGCCAGCAGGCCGATGGCGTCCTGCGCCACCTGGGCCAGGGACACCGGTTCGTCGGCCTGCTGGTGGCTGCCGGAGTGGGCGAAGCTCATCAGTGACTGGACGATGCGCGAGACCCGCTTGGTCTGTTCGAGGATCTGCCCGCTCAGCTCGACCATCTCCTCGTCCTGCTCGCGGTCCTCGCGCAGGTTCTGCGCCAGGCAGGCGATGCCGGTGATCGGGTTGCCGATCTCGTGGGCCACCCCGGCGGCCAGGCGACCGATGCTGGCCAGGCGCTCGGAGTGGACCAGCTTGTCTTCCAGCATCTGGGTTTCGGTGAGGTCCTCGACCAGCAGCACCAGGCCGCTGTTGCCCGGCGCCAGCGGCTCGTCGATCGCCGCCTTGTGCAGGTTGAGCCAGCGGGTCTCGCCATCCAGGTCCAGCTGCTGCTTGTGCAGGTGCTGGTCGGGCAGCTCGATGAAACCGCTGAGCAGGCCGTGCCAGGGCTCGCCGAGGGTCGCCAGGCGTGAGCCGACCACGCGCTGCGCGGGGATCTCGGTGAGTTCCTCCATGGCCTTGTTCCACATCAGGATTTCCTGGTCCTTGGCCAGCGAGCAGACGCCCATGGGCAGTTCCTGCAGGGTCTGGCGGTGGTAGCGGCGCAGGGTGTCGAGTTCGGCGGCCAGGCCGGTGAGGCGCGAGTGGTAGTCCTCCAGGCGGCTCTCGATGAAGTGGATGTCCTCGGTGACATAGGTTTCGCTGCCGGCCTTATAGGGCAGGAAGGTCTCGACGATGTCCTGGGCCACGCTTGGCCCCATCAGGCCGGACAGGTTGGCCTCGATGCGGTCGCGCAGGCGGCGCAGGGCATAGGGGCGGCCCTCGTCGAACGGCAGGTGCAGGTCGCGCAGGGCCTGCTCGACCTCGCGCTGGGCGGTCTTGGCACCCAGCGGCTTGGCCAGCTGGGCGGCGAATTCCTGGGGCGACAGGGCCAGCAGCTCGCGGCGTTGCGGGCGGCGCACGTTGTCCACCGCGCAGGCCTCGGCGGCGCTCTTCTCCTCGTCGCTGGCCTCGGTGAACAGCGAGACCAGGGTGAACACCAGCACGTTGGCCGCCAGCGAGCCGATCGCGGCGAAGTGCCAGCTGCTGTCGTCCAGCACGTAGACCAGGTTGAACATCGGCAGGTAGAAGCCCTGCAGGTTGCCGAGCATCGGCAGCAGCATGCCCACCACCCAGACGCCGATGCCGGCCAGCAGGCCGGCGATGAAGCCGCGGCGGTTGGCGGTCGGCCAGTACAGCACCGAGAGCACCCCGGGGAGGAACTGCAGGGTGGCGACGAAGGCGACGATGCCCAGGTTGGCCAGGTCCTGCTCGGCGCCGAGCAGGTGATAGAAACCGAAGCCGGCCATGATCACGGCGAAGATCAGCACCCGCCGGGTCCACTTCAGCCAGCGGTAGATGTTGCCTTCGGTCGGCGGCTGGTACAGCGGCAGCACCACATGGTTGAGGAGCATGCCGGACAGCGCCAGGGTGGTGACGATGATCAGCCCGCTGGAGGCCGACAGGCCGCCGACGTAGGCGATCAGCGCCAGGGTCTGGCTGTTCACCGCAATGCCCAGGCCGAGGGTGAAGTACTCCGGGTTGGTGGTGGCGCCCACGCGCAGGCCGGCCCAGAGGATCAGCGGCACCGCCAGGCTCATCAGCAGCAGGAACAGCGGCAGGCCCCAGCTGGCGCTGACCATGGCCCGCGGGTTGAGGTTCTCGGTGAAGGTCATGTGGTACATGTGCGGCATGACGATGGCCGAGGCGAAGAACACCAGCAGCAGGGTGCGCCAGGGGCCTTCCTGCAGCGGCGTGTGCAGGCTGGTCAGGGCGGCCTGGTTCTGCACCAGCCAGGTCTCCAGGGCCTGCGGCCCGTCGAACACCCCGTACAGGGCGTACAGGCCGATGATGGCCAGGGCGCCGAGCTTGACCACCGACTCGAAGGCGATGGCGAACACCAGCCCCTCGTGCTTCTCGCGGGTGGCGATATGGCGGGCGCCGAACAGGGTGGTGAAGAGGATGATCAGGCCGCAGAAGGCCAGGGCCACGCGGTCCTTCACCGGCTCCTGGGTGAGGATGCCGATCGAGTCGGCCACCGCCTGGATCTGCAGCGCCAGCAGTGGCAGCACGCCGATCAGCATGAACACCGTGCTCAGCGCGCCGGCCCAGGTGCTGCGAAAGCGGAAGGCGAACAGGTCGGCCAATGACGACAGCTGGTAGGTGCGGGTGATGCGCAGGATCGGGTAGAGCAGCACCGGCGCCAGGAGGAAGGCGCCGGACACCCCCAGGTAGCTGGCGAGAAAGCCGTAGCCGTACTGGTAGGCCAGGCCGACGGTGCCGTAGAAGGCCCAGGCGCTGGCATACACGCCGAGCGACAGGGTGTAGGTCAGGGGGTGGCGGATGATCCAGCGCGGGATCAGGCCGTGCTCGCTGACCCAGGCGACGCCGAACAGCACCAGCAGGTAGGCGGCGCTGATCAGGATCAGCTGGCTCAGGCTAAAACTCATCAGCATCGGTTCGGCTCGGCGAATAAGGAGTAAAGGGCGGTCGCTGCAGTTCGCCGCTGCGCATCAGAGCTCATCGGTGTCTCGCTGGCTCTGCAGGATGAAGGTCACCACGATCAGGATCAGCCACAACAGGTACGGCCGGTACCAGGCGCCGTTGGGGTCGGTCCACCAGTCCATGATGGCCGGGGAAAACAGGTAGATCCCCACAACCAGGATCAGAACCAATCGATAGATATACATGCGCAGCTCTTCTGGGATGTGGCGCGATGGTAACGGATGCGCGACGGCCTGCGTAGGGCGCCAGGGCGCACGGCCGGCCCGGGCTGCACGGAGATTGTGCAGCGTTGCCGGTCGCCTGGTGCTGCGCGCTGCCGGGTGGGAGGGGCTAGAGTCTCTATAGCAGAGCACTGGCACAAGACTTGCGCGGGATGCGTATCGCCCAGGCTCGCAGGAGGTTTACCGTGTCGATCCATATCGCCTTGCACCACGTCAGCCACTACCGCTACGACCGCGACGTCCAGCTCGGGCCGCAGATCGTGCGCCTGCGTCCGGCGCCCCACAGTCGCACTCGGGTGCTGTCCTACGGCCTGAAGGTCGAGCCGGGCGGGCACTTCATCAACTGGCAGCAGGACCCCCAGGGCAACTACCTGGCGCGCCTGGTGTTCCCGGAGAAGACCCGCGAGCTGAAGGTGGAGGTCGACCTGGTCGCCGAGATGGCGGTGTTCAACCCCTTCGACTTCTTCCTCGAACCCTATGCCGAACAGATCCCCTTCGCCTACACCGAGGGCGAGCGGCGCGAGCTGGCGCCCTATCTGGTGCAGCTGCCGGCGACGCCGCTGTTCGCCGAGTACCTGGCCGGCATCGACCTGACGCCGACGGCCAGCGTCGACTTCCTGGTGGCGATCAATCAGCGCCTGTCCTGCGACATCGCCTATTTGATCCGCCTGGAGCCGGGGGTGCAGACGCCCGAGGAAACCCTGGAGAACGGCTCGGGCTCCTGTCGCGACTCGGCCTGGCTGCTGGTGCAGCTGCTGCGTCACCTGGGCCTGGCCGCGCGTTTCGTCTCCGGCTACCTGATCCAGCTCACCGCCGACGTCAAGGCGCTGGACGGCCCGTCGGGCACCGAGGTGGACTTCACCGACCTGCACGCCTGGTGCGAGGTCTACCTGCCCGGCGCCGGCTGGATCGGCCTGGACCCGACCAGCGGCCTGTTCGCCGGCGAGGGCCACATTCCCCTGGCCTGCAGCCCGGAACCGTCGTCGGCGGCGCCGATCAGTGGCGGGGTGGACGAGAGCGAGTGCGAGTTCTCCCATGAGATGCGCATCGAACGCATCTGGGAGGCGCCGCGGGTCACCCGGCCCTACAGCGAGGCGCAATGGCTGGCGATCGACGCCCTCGGACGGCGCGTCGACGAGGACCTGCAGCGCGACGACGTGCGCCTGACCATGGGCGGCGAGCCGACCTTCGTCGCCCTCGACTACCCGGACGAGGAGGAGTGGAACACCGCCGCCCTTGGCCCGCACAAGCGGCGCCTGGCCGCCGAGCTGTTCCATCGCCTGCGTGCCCACTACGCGCCGAAGGGGCTGGTGCACTTCGGCCAGGGTAAGTGGTACCCGGGCGAGCAACTGCCGCGCTGGTCGCTGAACTGCTACTGGCGCCGCGATGGCGAGCCGCTGTGGCACGAGCCGCTGCTGTATGCCGACGAGCAGAGCGACTACGGCGCCGACGCCGACCTGGCCGCGCGCTTTCTCGCCGCGCTGGCGCCGCGCCTGGGGCTGAGCGGCGAGCACTGCTTCGCCGCCTACGAGGACTTCCTCTATTACCTGTGGCGCGAACGCAAGCTGCCGAGCAACGTCAGCCCGGAGGATTCGCGGCTGAGCGACCCGCTGGAGCGCGAGCGCCTGTGCAAGGTGTTCGAGCAGGGCCTGGGCAAGGTGGTCGGGCATATCCTGCCGCTGGCCCGCAGCGCCAGCGAAGACGCCTGGCAGAGCAGCGCCTGGTTCCTGCGCGACGAGCGCTGCCGGCTGCTGCCGGGCGACTCGCCGCTGGGCTACCGCCTGCCGCTGGAGTCGCAGCCCTGGGTCAGGGAGGCCGATTATCCCTATGTCAACCCGGTGGATCCGTCCCAGCTGCTGGCGCCACTCCCGCCGGCAGGGCAGATCGCCCGCCAGTTGCGCGGCGGCATGCCGGCGAGCCCGAACACGACGAGCGAGCGCCCGCGCCGCGGGCAGTCGGCCGACCGCGTGGTGCGCACCGCGCTGTGCGCCGAGCCGCGGGAAGGGCGCCTGTATCTGTTCATGCCGCCGCTGAGTCGCCTGGAAGACTACCTGGAGCTGGTCGCGGCCATCGAGGCCACCGCAGTCGAGCTGGACTGCCCGGTGCTGCTCGAAGGCTACGAGCCGCCCCAGGACCCGCGCCTGCAGTTTTTCCGGGTCACCCCGGACCCGGGGGTGATCGAGGTGAACATCCACCCGGCCGCCAGTTGGCCGGAGCTGGTCGAGCGCACCGAGTTCCTCTACGCGGCGGCGCGCCAGTCACGCCTGTCCAGCGAGAAGTTCATGATCGATGGCCGTCACACCGGCACCGGCGGCGGCAACCATTTCGTCCTCGGCGGCGCGACCCCGGCCGACTCGCCCTTCCTGCGCCGCCCCGATCTGTTGCGCAGCCTGATCAGCTACTGGCACAACCACCCGTCGCTGTCCTACCTGTTCTCCGGCCTGTTCATCGGCCCGACCTCCCAGGCGCCGCGGGTCGACGAGGCGCGCAACGATTCGCTCTACGAGCTGGAGATCGCCTTCGCGCAGATCCCCGAGCCGGGGCAGCCTTGCCAGCCGTGGCTGATCGACCGCCTGCTGCGCCACCTGCTGGTGGACGTGACCGGCAACACCCACCGGGCCGAGTTCTGCATCGACAAGCTGTATTCGCCGGACTCGGCCACCGGCCGCCTCGGTCTGCTCGAGCTGCGCGCCTTCGAGATGCCGCCCCACGGGGAAATGAGCCTGGCCCAGCAGTTGCTGCTGCGCGCCCTGATCGCGCGCTTCTGGCAGCAGCCCTACGCACCGGCGCGGCTGGTGCGCTGGGGTACCGAGCTGCACGACCGCTACCTGCTGCCGCATTTCGTCGAGCAGGACTTCGCCGATGTGATGCAGGAGCTCTATGCCTTCGGCTATCCGCTGCGGGCCGAGTGGTTCGCCCCGCACTTCGAGTTCCGCTTTCCCAAGGTCGGTGACTTCAACGTCAAGGGCATCGAGCTGGAGCTGCGCCAGGCCCTGGAGCCCTGGCACGTGCTGGGCGAGGAGGGTGCCACCGGCGGCACCGTGCGTTACGTCGACTCGTCCCTGGAGCGCCTGCAGGTCAAGGTCGACGGCATGCCGGCCGACCGCTATGTGCTGACCTGCAATGGCGTGCCGGTGCCGCTGCAGCCCACCGGTACGGTCGGCGAGTTCGTCGGTGGCGTGCGCTTCCGTGCCTGGCAGCCGGCCTCCTGCCTGCAGCCGAATATCGGCGTGCATGCGCCCCTGGTGTTCGACCTGATCGACAGCTGGATGAACCGTTCCCTGGGCGGTTGCCAGTATCATGTCGCCCATCCCGGCGGGCGCAACTACGAAAGCCTGCCGGTCAATGCCTACGAGGCGGAGAGTCGGCGCCTGGCGCGCTTCTTCCGGCTCGGTCACAGCCCAGGCCTGCGTGAGGTGGGCCCACTGCAGATTAACCCCGAGCTGCCGATGACCCTGGACCTGCGTCGTCATTAGACGGCCACCTTTTCTCGAGTGACTCATGCCCGACCTGCTAGCCGACTACCCGCTGAGCGATGCGGCCTACCACGAACTGGTGGATGCCAAGGGGCGGGTGCGGCCGCACTGGCGCCGCCTGTTCGAGCGCCTGCAGGGCGCCAGCCCCGAGCAGTTGGCCCAGCGCCAGGCCCTGGTGGCCCGGCAGATCCAGGAAAACGGCGTGACCTACAACGTCTACGCCGACCCCGAAGGCGCCGACCGGCCCTGGGAGCTGGACCTGCTGCCGAACCTGATTCCCGCCGATGAGTGGCGCCAGATCGCCGCCGGCGTGGCCCAGCGGGCGAAGCTGCTCGACGCCGTGCTGGCCGATATCTACGGGCCGCAGCAGCTGATCGCCGATGGCCTGCTGCCGGCCGAGCTGGTATTCGGTCATAACAACTTCCTCTGGCCGTGCCAGGGCGTGAGGCCGGCGGGCGACACCTTCCTGCACCTGTATGCGGTGGACCTGGCCCGCGCGCCGGATGGCCGCTGGTGGGTCACCGACGACCGCACCCAGGCGCCGTCCGGTGCCGGCTACGCCCTTGAGAACCGGCAGATCGTCTCGCGCACCTTGCCCGAGCTGTACCGCGAGCTGAACGTGCAGTACCTCGGCGGCTTCTTCCGCACCCTGCAGGAGACCCTGGCGCGCCAGGCCCCGGCCGACGGCGAGACGCCCCTGGTGGTGCTGCTGACGTCCGGGCGCTTCAACGAGAGCTACTTCGAACACCTGTATCTGGCCCGCCAGCTCGGCTACCCGCTGGTCGAGGGCAGCGACCTGACGGTGCGCGACGCCACCCTGTACCTGAAAACCCTGGCCGGCCTGCGCCGCGTGCACGCGGTACTGCGCCGGATGGACGACGACTTCTGCGACCCGCTGGAGCTGCGCGCCGATTCCGCCCTCGGGGTGCCCGGCCTGCTCGAGGCGGTGCGTCGCGGCCGGGTGCTGATCGCCAATGCACTGGGCAGCGGGGTGCTGGAGTCGCCGGGGCTGCCCGGTTTTCTCCCGGCCATCGCCGAGAAAGTGCTCGGCGAGAAGCTGCTGCTGCCGAGCATCGCCAGCTGGTGGTGCGGCGAGGCGCCCGTGCTCCAACAGGCCCTGAAGAAACTGCCGGAGCTGCTGGTGCGCCCCAGCTTCCCCTCGCAGAGCTTTCCCCCGGTATTGGCCCGCGACCTCGACGAGGCCCAGCGCTCGGCGCTGGCCGAGCGCCTGCGGGCGCGGCCCTATGCCTATGTCGCCCAGGCCCGCCCGCAACTGTCCCAGGCGCCGGTATGGCTGGGCGAGGCGGATGGCTTGCAGTCCCGGGCCATCGGCATGCGGGTGTTCGCCGTGGCCAGCGCCGAGGGCTACCGGGTGATGCCCGGCGGTCTGACCCGGGTGGCCGCCGCGGCCGATGCCGAAGCGGTGTCGATGCAGAGCGGCGGGGCGAGCAAGGACACCTGGGTGCTCGGCGAGCGTCATCCCGGCGGCGAGCCCTGGCAGTGGTGGCGCGCCCTCGGCGTGGCCGACCTGGTGCGCAGCGACCCCTTCCTGCCGTCGCGGGTGGTGGAGAACCTGTTCTGGTTCGGCCGCTACAGCTCGCGCTGCGAGGATGGCGCGCGCCTGCTGCGCATCATGCTGGCGCGCTATGTCGACGATGACGACGATCCCCAGGCCCTGGAGAGCGCCCTGGCCCTGGGCGAAAGCCTCGGCCTGCTGCCGGAGGCGGCCAGCGGCGAGCTGGAGCAGCGTCTGCTGCAGGCGCTGCTCGGCGCCGACTGGCCGGCCAGCCTGCGGACCAACCTGCAGCGCCTGCAATGGACCGCCGGCAGCGTGCGCGGCAAGCTGTCCCAGGGCAACTGGCAACTGCTGCTGGAGCTGCAGCGCGAGGCCCATCGGCTGGATGCCGAGGCCGCGGACTTCGGCGAACTGCTGGATTACCTCGACGGCCTGCTGATCTCCCTGGCGGCGCTGTCCGGCTTCGCCCTGGACGACATGACCCGCGACGATGGCTGGCGTTTCCTGCTGGTCGGGCGCAGCATCGAGCGCCTGCACTTCATGGCCGAGAGTGTCGCCGCCTTCCTGCGCAGCGATGCGGTCGGCGACTCGTCGGCCCTGGCCTGGCTGCTGGAGCTGGGCAACAGCAGCATCACCTACCGCACCCGCTACCTGGCCTCGGCGCAACTCATCCCGGTGCTCGACCTGCTGCTGCTGGATGAGCAGAATCCCCATGCCGTGCTGTTCCAGCTGCGCACCCTGCTGCGCGCGCTGGGCCGTCTCGGCGAACGCTACGAGCTGCCGGACGAGGTGCCCTTGCGCCAGCTGGAGCAGCAGCTCAGCGACTTCAGCCTGGCCAGCCTGGAGAACCCGCTGTTCGGCCCGAGCAGCGTCAAGGCGGTGCTGCTGGGCCTGGCCGATCTGCTGGAGCGCATCGCCGGGGCCGGCGAAGATGCCTCCGAACACCTCGGTCTACGCTTCTTCGTGCACGTCGACCCCAGCCAGCGGACCCAGTCGACATGAACAGCGCGGCCTATCAGATCATCCACGACACCCACTACCGCTACTCGGCGCCGGTCTCCCTGGCCCAGCAGCTGGCGCACCTGTGGCCGCGGCCCTGCGCCTGGCAGCGCTGCGACGAGCGCGAGCTGCAGGTCAGCCCGCGGCCCTGCCAGCGCCGCGACGAACTGGACGTGTTCGGCAACCCGCTGACCCGACTGGTGTTCGAGCGCCCCCATGATGCCCTGGTGGTCGGCGCGCGCCTGCGCATCGAGGTATTGGCCCGGCCAGCGCTGGCGCTGACGGACTCGCCGCCCTGGGAGAGCATCAGCGGCGCGCTCAGCTACAGCGGTCGTGCGCTCTCGCCGGCCTTGCTGGATGCCGCCCGCTACCGCTTCGAGTCGCCCTATGTGCGCCTCAAGCAGGCCTTCGTCGATTACGCCGACGACTGTTTTCCGGCCCGCCGGCCGCTGCTCCTGGCGGTGCAGGCGCTGATGGGCAAGATCTTCGAGGAGTTCACCTTCGATGCCGTGGCCACCCAGGTGGCCACGCCGCTGCTGCAGGTGCTGGAGGAACGCCGCGGCGTGTGCCAGGACTTCGCCCACCTGATGCTCGCCTGCCTGCGCTCCCGTGGCCTGGCCGCGCGCTACGTCAGCGGCTACCTGCTGACCCAGCCGCCGCCCGGCCAGCCACGGCTGATCGGCGCCGACGCCTCGCACGCCTGGATCTCGGTGTATTGCCCGCGCCAGGGCTGGGTGGACTTCGATCCGACCAACAATATCCGGCCGGCGCTGGAGCACATCACCCTGGCCTGGGGCCGCGACTTCGCCGACGTCTCGCCGCTGCGCGGGGTGATCCTCGGCGGCGGCAGCCACGACCCCGAGGTGCAGGTCACCGTGCTGCCGGTGGCCGAGGCGGTGGCGCCGAGCTGAGGCTACTCAGTCGGGCTTGCGATCGACCCACTTCGGCGCCGCATTCGGCTGCCACTGGCGCAGCGCCTGCAGCAGTTCACTGGGAGACTCGCCGAGCTGCAACATGGCGCGGTGCTGGGAGCGGACGAAGCGCTCGGTCACCAGGTGGTCGAGAAAGTCGCCGAGCTTGGTGTAGAAACCTGCGACGTCCAGCAGGCCCAGGGGCTTGCTGTGGTAGCCGAGCTGGCCCCAGGTCCACACTTCGAACAGCTCCTCCAGGGTGCCGAGGCCGCCGGGCAGGGCGATGAAGGCGTCGCTGAGCTCGGCCATCCGCGCCTTGCGCGCGTGCATGCCGTCCACCACCTCCAGGCGGGTCAGGCCCTGGTGGCCAATCTCCGCGCGCTCCAGGCTCTGCGGAATGATGCCGACGACTTCGCCGCCGGCGGCCATCGCCGCGTCCGCCACTACCCCCATCAGACCGACCGCGCCGCCGCCATAGACCAGGCGCAGGCCCTGTTCGGCCAGGTGCCGGCCGAGGTGCTCCGCCGCCTGGCGATAGATCGGCTGGGCACCGGGGCTGGCACCGCAGAATACGCAGATTGAGCGCAAGGTCATGCTCGACTCCTTAGGGCAATGATGCCTTCAGGGTAACGAGTCAGGCCGGCACGACCAAGGGCGGTTTGGCGCTATTCGTGGCTGCTGCCGCTGGCGCCCGAGGCGTAGGCGGCGAGCAGGCTGTGGATCAGGTCGTTGAGTGGCATGGGCGTTCTCCTTGAGGGCTGCGGATGAGGCTAGGCCAAGACGCTGCCAGCGGCTGGTTGATTGTCTCGATCAGGGCAATAGGCGGTCGCGGACAGTTGCCCACAGAGCCTGTGGATCAGCCTGTGGGTAAGCTGGTGGCAGAGTTGCCAAGGCCTCGATGCACGGCCCTTGCGGGGAATTGCATGTTTTTTGAGCTGCGGAGTTTTTCCAGTAAATACAGCGACTTGGGCTTGACGAGAGTGGATGGAAGCGGTGCGGATAAGTTGTCCACCACTGCTGTGGGTAGCCCTGTTGATAACTGTCGGGTAAGTGAGGCCGGGCCAGGCAGTGCATGGCCTGGCGGCCGTTGTGCGTTTTATGATCAGGCGTCGGGCGGGCGTGGGGGAGGCGCTTGTCCGCCCTGTAGTCAAGCAAAAAATCTAAATTTATCAGCAGGTTGTAAAAGGCTTATGGAACTTATCCAGTCTGCCTGTGGAACGAGCTGTGGATAAGCTGCGGGTGATTGGCGCCAGCCCCGATAGCGCTAGGCGGGGCCGGCGCTGGCTGTTTTTTGAGCGGCTGACGCGGCTAGTCGCTCAGCGAGCTGATCCGGGTCGAGCGGCCGAGCAGCTGCAGGGCGCGTTCCGGATGGTCGGTGATCAGCCCCCGGGCACCGAGGTCGAGCAGCCGGCGCATCGCCGGCTGTTCGTTGATGGTCCACAGCAGCACGTCGAGGCCGCAGTCGCGGGCGGTCCGCAGCAGGCTGGCACTGGCGATCGGTACGCCGCTGTGGCGCTCGGGGATCTGCAGCGCCTGGTAGGAGGGCGACAGCAGGCCGCCCAGGCCCAGCCAGTCGAGCGTCACCAGCAGCCGTACCGAGCCGGGGCCGGCGGAGGTGGCGACGCCTGGGCACTGCTCACGGAACAGTTGCAGGCTGCGCTCGTGGAAACTGCCGACCAGCACCCGCTCGCGCTGACCGCTGGCCTCCAGCAGCTGGCACAGACGGGCCTCGAGACCAACGTCCGGCGCCTTGATCTCGATCACCTTGGGCATGTCCGGCAGGCGCTCGAGCACCTCGGCGAGGCTCGGAATGCGAATGCCCTGGCCGCGGTAGGGGTAGCTCTGGCCGCCGTCGGCAGTCCAGTGGTAGCCGGCATCCAGGGCCTGCAGCTGCTCCAGGCTGCGTGCCGCCACCGGCCCCTGGCCGTCGGTGGTGCGCTCTAGGCGGCTGTCGTGGATCACCACCGGTTCGCCGTCGCTGGACAGGTGCAGGTCCATCTCCAGCATGTCCACGCCCAGGGCGCTGGCGCGTTCGAAGGCGAACAGGCTGTTCTCCGGCCACAGGCCCATGCCGCCGCGGTGGGCGATCACCAGCGGGCGCTCACCGAAGGTGGCCAGCACCGCCGGCGGCGAAGCCGGGCGACTGGTCTGGGCCAGCGCCAGCAGGGCGATGGCGGTCAGCAGCAAGGGGGCGAGGAGAAAGCGGGCGAGGCGCGGCATGGACCCTTCCGGTGCAGTCGATTGAGGCAGCAGAGCTGCGACTATGGCAAAGCTGGCGCAGATCGGCGAGGGCTCGATTGCGACCACCGGCACAGTCCGGGCATTGGCCGCCCAGGTGCCAGCGTGGTGGCCTGGCGCGCCCGGATTGACCCGCCCCGCCAGCTGTACTCTTACTGCTCAGACGAGCCGCCTTGGCCGCGCCGCTCAGTAGCCGCCGCCTCCGCCGCCGATCCCGTAGGGGGCGCGAGCTCGGGCGCGGGCGTTGCTTTCCATCTGTTCGCAGGTGGTGAAGCCCTTGCCGTCGACCCGCTCGGCCGAGTCGAGGCTGATGTGGTAGGCCTGGGGCTGGCCGTCGCGGGTGAGGATGTAGTCGAGACAGCTGCCCGGGCTGACGCTGCGCGGCATCTCGCCGGATGGCGGGCCGCCGATCTCCAGGACCTGCTGCTTGGTCATGTCGAGTTCGACCTTGGCCACCAGGGGTTCGTCGCGATAGCTCAGGTAGGCGGTGGGACTGCCCAGCGAACCGGCGCAGCCGGCCAGTGTGCACAGGAGCAGGCTGGCGCCCAGCGTGTGCTTGTTCATGGATACCTCCGTGAGGACGCCAGAAGCGGGGCGCCGGAGCGCCCCGCTGTGTTGCCGCTGGTCAGTGACTGCGCGCGTGGTGATGGCGCCTATGGATTTATCTTAGTTGATCGGGCGATTGCGCCGATCACTGCGCTATTACTGCCGGGCGCCGCCCTGCGTTCAGCCCTGGCCGTGCTGCTCCAGCAGACGCTCGGCGCCGCCTTCGGCCAGGCGCAGTCCCTGCTGTCCGGGGGTGCGTTCGGCACCGCCTTCGGCGACGTGGCGGTCCTGCGGGCGCACGTTTTGTTGGCTGTCCTTGAGCTCGCCGAGCAACGGCTGGGGGATCTGGCTCGGCAGGGCCAGGGCGTTGGTGGCGAACAGGCCGAGGGCCAGGGCAAGGATCGATGGGTAGTTCATGATGGCTCCTCCGGTTGGAGAACAAGGGTTACGGAGGGCCATGCTAGGGGCTTGCCGACGCCGGCAGAAGTTGAGCGCTTCGATAGTGTCCATCGATGTTGGTGATGCGCTGGATTGTCGGTTTTGTCGGCGCTATTCGCCGATTTTGCCTGATATTTCTCGACTTTTTTCGGCGCCTTGGCAGACGTGGTCGGCCGCGTAGCCACCTCCGCACGGTGATCACAGAGCGCCCAGCAGGCGCGCGATCCGGGCAAGTTGGCATTGTGAAATCTTCGGCTAGGCTGACGGGATAACAACTATTTCGTAGAGAACTGCATGCCAAGGGCCATACGGGTTTTCGTGCGCGGGGTGGATGCGATGAACCGGGTCATAGGCCGGTTCGCCATGTACCTGATATTCGCCATGCTGGCGGTGCTGCTCTACTCCTCGGTCAGCAAGACCTTCGCCGATCCGGCGATCTGGACCCTGGAAACCGCGCAATTCCTGATGGTCGCCTACTTCCTCCTCGGCGGCGGCTATTCCATGCAACTGGATGCCCATGTGCGCATGGACCTGTTCTACAGTCGCTGGTCGCCACGCACCAGCGCGATCATGGATGCACTCACCGTCGGCTTCCTGATCTTCTACCTGATCTTCCTGCTCTACGGCGGCATCTCCTCGACCCAGTACGCCCTGCAGTACGGCGAGACCAGCTACTCGGCCTGGTCGCCGCCCATGGCGCCGATCAAGATCATCATGACCCTCGGGGTGGCGCTGATGCTGCTGCAGAGCATCGCCACCTTCTTCAAGGATGTCGCCACGGCGCGTGGGGAGACGCTCTAAATGAGTTACGAGCTCATCGCCCTGTTGATGTTCTCCTCGATGATGTTGCTGTTGCTCACCGGCAAGCGGGTGTTCGGCGCCATCGGTTTCGTCGCGGTCGGCGCCGCCCTGCTGCTGTGGGGCGACGGCGGCTCGGAAATCGCCTTCAGCGCCGCCATGAAGCTGATGAAGTGGTATCCGCTGCTGACCCTGCCGATGTTCGTCTACATGGGCTACATGCTCTCCGAGTCCGGCCTGGCCGAAGACCTCTACCGCATGTTCCACGTGTGGATGGGGCCACTGCACGGCGGCCTAGCGATCGGCACCATCGGCCTGATGGTGGCGATCTCGGCGATGAACGGGCTGAGCGTCGCCGGCATGGCCATCGGCGCCAGTATCGCCCTGCCGGAATTGCTGCGCCGCGGCTACGACAAGATCATGGTCACCGGGGTGATCCAGGCCGGCAGCTCCCTGGGCATCCTGATTCCGCCCAGCGTGGTGCTGGTGCTGTACGGCATGATCGCCCGTCAGCCGGTCGGCCAGCTGTGGCTGGCCGGGGTCTTTCCGGGGCTGATGATGGCCGGGCTGTTCATCCTCTATATCGTCATCCGCTGTCGCCTGCAGCCCAACCTGGGGCCGGCCCTGGCCGAGGAGGAGCGCGAGCAGATCGGCTGGGGCGAGAAGCTGCGCCTGCTCAAGGCCGGCATCGCCCCGCTGTTCATCTTCTTCTGCATGACCGGGCTGTTCCTGATGGGCGTCACCAGCCTGGTGGAGAGCTCGGCGGTGGGCGCCGCGGCCGCCACCTTCACGGCCCTGGTCAAGGGCCGGCTGAACGCCAAGGTGATGGAGGAAACCCTGCGCAAGACCCTCGGCATCAGCTGCATGTTCATGTGGATCATCCTCGCCGCCCTGTGCTTCGGCGCGGTGTTCGACGGCCTCGGCGCGGTCAATGCGATCGAGGCCTTCTTCGTCGACCGCCTGAACCTGGGGCCCTGGGAGATCCTCATCATGATGCAGCTGTCGTTCATCCTGATGGGCATGTTCCTCGACGACACCGCCATGCTGGTGATCGTCGCGCCGCTCTACGTGCCCCTGGTCGGCGCCCTGGGCTTCGACCTGATCTGGTACGGCGTGCTCTACACCATCACCTGCCAGATCGCCTACATGACCCCGCCCTTCGGCTACAACCTGTTCCTCATGCGCGCCATGGCGCCGCCGGAGGTGACCCTGCGCGACATCTACGTCTCGGTCACGCCCTTCGTGCTGATCATGGTCCTGGCCCTGGTGCTGGTGATGGTCTTTCCACAGATCGCCCTGTGGCTGCCGCAGTGGCACTACGCGCGATGAACCATGTAATTCAGGAGCGGCCGGTCGACCTCGACAGAGGGCCGGCGCAGGCGCCATGAGGGGGATTGAGCCTACCTGAACACGCTGCACCGACCTTGCCGGGTCGCAGTGGTGCTATGCGGTTGTATGACATCTGGATCGACACTATTGGAGATAACAGCATGAGTACGAGACGCAAGTTCCTCAAGACCGCCGCGGTCACCACCGGCGCGGTGGGCGCTTCGGCCCTGGGCTCGGCGCACATCTACGCCGCCGAGCCGAAGAAGATCACCTGGCGCCTGCAGACATACGCCGGCCCGGCCCTTGCCGAGCACGTGATCAAGCCGTCCATCGACGCCTTCAACCTGGCTGCCAACGGGCAGATGGAAATCCAGCTGTACTACGCCGACCAGCTGGTGCCCACCGGCGAGCTGTTCCGCGCCATGCAGCGCGGCACCATCGACGCGGTGCAGAGCGACGACGACTCGATCGCCGCACCGGTGGACGTCTCGGTGTTCGGCGGCTATTTCCCCTTCGCCACCCGCTACAGCCTGGACGTGCCGGTGCTGTTCGAGAAGTACGGCCTGCGGCAGATATGGGAGGAGGCCTACGGCGAGGTCGAGGGCGTCACCTGGCTCGGCGCCGGGGCCTGGGACCCCTGCCATTTCGCCACGGTCGAACCGATCCGCAGCCTGGCCGACCTCAAGGGCAAGCGCATCTTCACCTTCCCCACCGCCGGCAAGTTCCTCTCGCGCTTCGGCGTGATCCCGGTGACGCTGCCCTGGGAGGATGTCGAGGTGGCGGTGCAGACCGGCGAGCTGGACGGCATCACCTGGTCGGGCATCACCGAGGACTACACCGTCGGCTGGGCCGACGTTACCAAGTACTTCCTCACCAACAACATCTCCGGCGCCTGGATCGGCTCCTATTTCGCCAACTCGGAGAAGTGGGCCGAGGTGCCCGAGCACCTCAAGACCCTGTTCAAGCTGTGTATGGACAGCTCCCACTACTACCGCCAGCACTGGTACTGGGGCGGCGAGGCGCAGCTGCGGGTGGAGGGCGGCAAGCTGCAGCTGACCACCATTCCCGATGCCGAGTGGAAGACCGTCGAGGAGGAGGCGCACAAGTTCTGGGACGAGATCGCCAAGACCAGCCCGCGCAGCGCCAAGGTGGTGGAGATCTTCAAGAAGTACAACGCCCTGATGGCCAAGGCTGGGCCACCCTACCGTTACTGACACTGACTGCCTGCGCTGCCGGGCGCAGGCCGGTGCCCGTGCCCGGTTGCGTCTGCGCCGGCGCGGGCGCCGTGCGTTTTGCGGCCGGTCGCTGGCAGCGAAGCAGAACCACCGACAGGGGACGTCGGCCATAACAACAGACAGGGGGCGAGTATGCTCAAACCGCGAGAAGTGAAGACCATTGAGGACGCCAAGCGTATCGTCGAGGAGCGCGGGCTCAGCCATATCAAAGTAGGGGTGTTCGATAACGATGGGGTGATGCGCGGCAAGTACCTGAGCCGCAGCAAGTTTTTCTCGGCGCTGGACTCGGGCTTCGCCTTTTGCGACGTGGTCCTGGGCTGGGACGTCAAGGACCAGCTGTACGACAACGCCAGCTACACCGGCTGGCACACCGGCTACCCGGACGCGCCGGTGCGGGTGCTGCCGCACACCTGCCGGGACATTCCCTTCGAGAACGGCATGCTGCTGTTCATCTGCGAGTTCGACCAGCAGGCCGAGGCCGTCTGTCCGCGCGGCACCCTGCGCCGGGTGGTCAAGCGCTGCCAGGAAATGGGCTTCGACCCCTTCGCGGCGCTGGAGTACGAATTCTTCATGTTCGACGAGACCCCGGAGTCGGCGCGGGAGAAGGGCTTTCGCAACCTCAAGCCGTTCACCCCGGACTGGTTCGGCTACTCGACCATCCGCAACTCGGTGCATGCCGAGCTGTACCACGAGATCCTCGAACTGGCCGAGCAGATGGACTTTCCCATCGAAGGCCTGCACACCGAGACCGGCCCCGGCGTGCTCGAGGCGGCCATCGCCTATGACCATGCCGAGGCCGCGGCCGACAAGGGCGCGCTGTTCAAGACCTTCATGAAGGTGCTGGCCCAGCGCAACGGCCTGATGGCCACCTTCATGGCCAAGTGGTCGGGCAAGTACCCGGGGCAGAGCGGGCATATCCACGTCTCCCTGCGCGACCGCAGCAGCGGCAAGTCGGCGTTCCACGACCCCAGCCAGCCGCACAACATGAGCGCGCTGCAGCGTCACTTCCTCGCCGGCCAGCAGCGCCTGATGCCGGAGTTCCTGTGCATGGTGGCGCCGACGCTGAACAGCTACCGGCGCCTGATCCCCGGTTTCTGGGCGCCGACCGATGCCACCTGGGGCGTGGAGAACCGCACGGCGGCGCTGCGCGTGATCCCCGGCAGCGACAAGTCGCAACGCCAGGAATATCGCCTGGGCGCGGCGGACGGCAATCCCTTCCTGGCGCTGTCGGTGGCCATCGGCTCGGGGCTGTACGGGGTGATGCAGCAGTGGCAGCCGACCGAGCCGGTGTCCGGCAACGCCTATGCGCAGAAACATCCGCCGGAGCTGGCGCTGCCGCGCACCCTGTGGGACGCGGCGCAGCGCCTGCGCGCCTCCACCGCCGCGCGCGAGCTGTTCGGCGACCCGTTCGTCGAGCATTTCGCCGCCAGCCGCGAATGGGAGGAACGTGAATACCGTCGGCATGTCAGCGATTGGGAGCTCGATCGCTACTTCGAAATCATCTGATTGCCGGGGGCGGCACGCTGTCGCCGCGCCCCTGTCCCGTTCTGGAGTGTCGCAATGAGCAAGTTGCAGTGCATATCACCGATCGACGGCTCGCTGTACGTCGAGCGTGAACTGGCTTCGCCCGAGCAGATCGCCGTGGCCCTGGCCAAGGCCGAGCAGGCCCAGCGGATGTGGAAAGACACCCCCCTGAGCGAGCGGGTCGCCATCGGCCGCAAGGCCATCGCCGCCTTCGCCGCCAAGGAAACCCAGCTGGCTGAGGAGCTGTGCTGGATGATGGGCCGGCCGATTCGCTACACCGCCGGGGAGATCCGCGGTTTCGTCGAGCGCGCCAGCCATATGGCGGACATCGCCGAGAGCGCCCTGGCCGACATCCGCCTACCGGACAAGCCCGGCTTCACCCGCTTTATCCGTCGCGAGCCGCTGGGCGTGGCGCTGGTCATCGCGCCGTGGAACTACCCCTACCTGACCGCGGTGAACGCGGTGATGCCGGCGCTGCTGGCCGGCAACGCGGTGCTGCTCAAACACTCGGCGCAGACCCCGCTGTGTGCCGAGCGCATGGTCGCGGCCTTCGCCGAGGCCGGGCTGCCGGACGGGGTGTTCCAGTACCTGCACCTCAGTCACGCCGATACCGAGCAGCTGATCAAGGCACCGGCGGTGCGCTACGTGGCCTTCACCGGCTCGGTGCCGGGCGGCGCCATGGTCGAGCAGGCGGCCGCCGGGCGCTTCATCGGCACCGGACTGGAGCTGGGCGGCAAGGACCCGGCCTACGTGCGCGCCGATGCCGACCTGGCCCACGCGGTGGAGACCAGCATCGACGGTGCCTTCTTCAACTCCGGGCAATCGTGTTGCGGCATCGAGCGCATCTACGTGCACGAGTCGCTGTACGACGCCTTCGTCGAGCAGGCGGTGGCGCTGGTGCGCCAGTACAGGCTGGGCCGCTCCGACGACCCCGAGACCACTCTCGGCCCGCTGGTGCGCGCCGAGGCCGCCGACTTCGTCCGGGGCCAGATCGACGAGGCGGTGGCCCAGGGCGCGACCGCCCATATTGACCCGGCCGACTTTCCCCAGGACCTGCGCGGCACGCCCTACCTGGCGCCCCAGGTGCTCACCGGCGTGCACCACGGCATGCGGGTGATGACCGAGGAGTCCTTCGGTCCGGTGGTCGGCATCCAGAAGGTCAGCGGCGATGACGAGGCGCTGGTGCTGATGAACGACAGCGAGTTCGGCCTCACCGCCGCCATCTTCAGCCGCGACGTCGAGGCCGCCCAGGCCCTGGCCGAGCGGGTCGAGGCCGGCACCGTGTTCCTCAACCGCTGCGACTACCTCGACCCGGCGCTGGCCTGGACCGGGGTCAAGCACTCCGGCCGCGGCTGCACCCTGTCGAGCATCGGTTACGAGCAGCTGACCCGGCCGAAATCCTTCCACTTCAAGACTCAGCTGTGAGGCGCCCCATGGACCTGAAGCAATACCGGATGAACTGGAACTACCCCACCGCGGTGCGCGTCGGCGCCGGGCGCATCACCGAGTTGCCGGCGGCCTGTCGTGAGCTGGGCATGCAGGCACCGCTGCTGGTCACCGACCCCGGCCTGGCGGCGCTGTCGGTGATCGACGACGCCCTGCTGCAGTGCCGCGACGACGGCCTCAAGGCCGGGCTGTTCTCGGCGATCAAGGGCAACCCCACCGGCCAGAACGTGATGGACGGCGTGGCGGCCTTCAAGGCCGGCGGGCATGACGGCGTGGTCGCCTTCGGCGGCGGCTCGGCGCTGGACGCCGGCAAGGCCATCGCCCTGATGGTCGGCCAGGATCGCCCCTTGTGGGACTTCGAGGACGTCGGCGACAACTACCTGCGGGTCAATGTCGCCGACATGGCGCCGGTGGTGGCGGTGCCGACCACCGCCGGCACTGGCTCGGAAGTCGGCCGCGCCTCGGTGATCACCGATGAGGCGGCGCAGATCAAGCGCATCATCTTCCACGCGCGCATGCTCCCGGCCCTGGTCATCCTCGACCCGCAACTGACCATCGGCCTGCCGGCCAAGGTCACCGCCGCCACCGGCATGGACGCCCTGTCGCATAACCTGGAGGCCTACTGCTCGCCGCTGTTCCACCCGATGGCCGAGGGCATCGCCCTGGAGGGCATGCGCCTGATCCAGCACTTCCTGCCGCGGGCCGTGGCCCACGGCGCGGACGTCGAGGCGCGGTTGCAGATGCTGGTGGCCTCCAGCATGGGCGCCACCGCCTTCCAGCGCGGCCTGGGCGCCATGCATGCCCTGGCCCATCCGCTCGGCGCGCTGTACGACGCCCACCACGGCCTGCTCAACGCGGTGCTGATGCCCTACGTGCTGCAGGCCAACCAGGAGCGCATCGGTCCGCAGATGTACCGCCTGGCGCGCTACCTCAACCTGGCCAAGCCGGGGTTCGATGGCGTGCTCGACTGGGTGCTGGAGCTGCGCAGCGAGGTGGGCATCCCCCACAGCCTCGGCGAGATCGGCATCGACGACAACCGCATCGAGCAGGTCGGGAAGATGGCCGAGGTCGATCCGTCGGCGGGCACCAACCCGATCGCCTTCAGCGCGGCGCAATACAGCCAGCTGTTCGAGAAGGCGCTGCGCGGGACGTTGTAGCGCGTCGGGGGAGTGTGTCCAGGCGGGGCATCGTGCTGCGCCTGGCGCGTCGAAGGTTGGCTCAAGCGCCACATCGCGCTGCGTTTGGTTCGTCGAGCAGGGCGTGCGCAGCGCCATCCCTGTGCCTGGTCTGGCTGCACGGACGATAGGCTCGTCATGCTGATAGAGCCCGGGACTGGGCGGATATACGAATGCCACTGCGCGGAGATCAGGCTCGAGAAACGATCACGCACTATAGGTAAGAACAGCCCATGTCGATTGCTGACCCACCTACTGGGAGATAAGAGAAAGTAGGCTTTCTTGCAGGGAGCCGGCATGTTCCGTGCCTGACTCATCAGTGAGCGAGAAAGCAACAAAACGCCCCCCAATCGGTGTGACGCCATCAATTGCGCTGCATAGGGTTAAAAGGGCGTCAGTTGACGCGATGCGTGCAAAAGATAAAAGTATTTCTTGCTGGTGCGGCTTAAGTTCACGAGCCAAACCAATGATGGCTTGCCACTCTTCGTTCCTCACGGAGGCCAAATCTTGGGTAGTGAGCATGCTTCTGTAGAACGATAGATTGTCTTCACATGCCTCTTTCACGAGGGCTTTGCACAGGCTCGATGTTTTCATGGCTTAGCTCTGGCACTAGGTTAAAGGTGTGGCCGCGATACTTGGACATCCAAGTGAGCGAAATCAACGAATTGAACCGCGAGTTAGGCGCAGCTAAGACAATACGGTAGTTGCAGCAACGGGAAAGCGAAAGACCGACGCTGCTGAAGCAACGAATCTATTGGGTAGGCTATTTGTCGTGGTACCGGGCGTGGGTTCACCCCCCTTCGCAGGCGCGAGTGACGGCAGTTACTAACAGGCGCCCGGTGAATGTTCAGTCATCCTTGTGGTCCGTTGGTGAACAGAGTGACTTTCCCATGAACACACTCAGTGGATGTTCCGGATAGGCGCCGAACGCCCCCCGTCGCATGTAGCCGTGTCTCCCGTAGAACCGCAGCGCCTCTGGCTGATACGGGCCCGTTTCAAGCATGAGCTCTCGGCAGCCTGACTTGTAGGCACCCGCTTCCAGGGCGGCGATGACGTGCCGCGCCACGCCCATATTCCGCGCTTCCGGCCGCACATACATGCGCTTGACCTCGCCGTAGAGGTCGTTAAGCACAACAGCGCCGCACCCGAGGGCTGCGCGCTGTTCATTCCGGGCTACGACAAACAGTACATTGGGCTTGGATAGCGACGTGAGGTCGAGCGCATACCGCGCTTCCGCCGGGTACAAAGAGTCCTGATAGGCATCGAGCTCTGCGATGAGCGCGATGACATCTGTTTGATTGGGCGATTCTTGTTCTACACGCATGATCGACTTCCGATGCCTGGCGTTAGATTAAGGGGCGGGCTTTGGCCCGATCCGAGTGAGTGAAGCGAAGGATCTGAACGCCGGAGCGGGCACATCTCGCGCCACGCTTCTATCACCCACAGCGGTGCTGGTTGAGCTGGCCAAGTCCATGTACCGAGTCGCCGAGAGTTTCCGTGTCGGAGGGGGCAGCGTAAGACCAGATGCTCTGGTTATGGACTGAATACATCAGAGCCCGGATTCAGCCATCAGCCTTATTTTTGTGGCTTTCTCGAAGTGATCCAGTTTGTGGGTTTGTATCCACCATGTTGCAGCCTCCATGAGTCGTTCTGGATCGTCATTTTTATTGGCAAAGAACGCATAAAAAGAAACGCCAACCGAGTCGCCCTTGGCAAGTATTTTCTTGGTGCACACGCTGACTATTTTTTCTCTTAGGTCCTGCCGCATTAATCTGCACTCTCCGTTGTCTGGCGTTTAGGTTGAGAGGCAGGCGTTAGCCTGCTCCTGTGGGTGAGACGAGCGATCTCCGTCGTGTTGACTGTTTTGTTTCATATCCACACATCATTCGTGGCGGTGCGATCGCTGGCTGCATGGCCAGTGTTGAGTACCCCGCGGGGCTCGATTAGTAGAACCTTTGCTTCATCTTTCGCGAAAGGTTTGTGCTCCTTGCCCTTCGGTACGACGTACATCTCGCCTTTCGACAGGTTTACATGTCCATCACGAAAATCAATTCGTAGTTTTCCGTCTAGTACAATAAAGGTTTCGTCTGTGTCCTTGTGTTCGTGCCAGACAAAGTCACCTTTGATTTTAACTAATTTGAACTGGTAGTCATTCATCTCTGCGATGACTTTGGGTGCCCATTGCTCGTCAAAGAGAGCAAGTTTTCTTTCAAGGTTTAGTGCCTCATATTCCATTGAGTGCTTCCTCTAGGTAACCGCTTGGTTAAAGTCCTTTCTTCGCCCGTCCTGTGTAAGCGCAGCGTGCGGCCTGCGCGGCTTGTTAGACCTCATTGCCCTGGCCGCGCCGGCAGTGAGTGAGTACCGCCTGTATGAAGGGTGCTTTGGCCGCTGTGTACGCTTCGCGGTCAGTGCGATGCTGAACGGCAAGCTGTAGTTTCAAGGCGGCGTACTGCGCAGCGAGCTTAGGGTTTGAGCGCAAGGTGTCGCGGAAGGCCAGTCGATCAAGCCACGTCGGGCTGTTATATACCAAGATATGCAGGTGATGCGTCCGTAAGTCAGGGGAGGGTTTGCAGAACCAGTGCATGTCCTCGGGCTTATACGGGTAATGCTGATAGGCCAGATGGCGCAATGCTTCAATGGCTCCGCGGGACTCTGCCAGCGACCTGACAGGCGCAGCAATGTCGATGATCGGTTTGGCAACCAAGCCAGGCACTGAAGTGCTGCCGACGTGCTCGATGGGGCCAACAAGCCACGGCTCAAGAACCTCGGCCAGTAACGCCTGCTCCTCTGCGAAAATTCGCGGCCAAGCAGGGTCGTATACGCGTATTTCTATCGGGGCGTCTTCAGTTGCAGCGAAGGTTCGCATGGCTTCTTCTGTGGTCCGTACCTGGATTAAAGGTTTAGCTCTGGCCGGCCCCTCCGGAGTGAGGCCCTCACCTGCACTACAGGCCGAATATACGAATACAACCGCGCAGACGACGCGCCACTCTTCTATCGACAGAGTGCGGCTGACTGTGCGCAGGGAGAGTGCTGAAGAAACGCATAGCAGTTGATCTGGTCAAGTCCGTTTACCAAGTTGCCGAGCGTGTCCGTGTCGGCGGGGTGAGTCAGCGTAGGCGGCTGAGTCGTGGGGTGCTCGGGCGATGTATACAGGAGCGAGCCGAGCCGGTCGAGTGGCTAATGGGGACCTGCGCTACGGCAAACTATTGAGGGGGTGGGGGCACCGGGTGAAGCGGCTGCATGCGTACCCTGTGCGGGACTGCCGGCGGGGCAACCAGGCCGAGCGCAGCGAATGCGAGGCCGACCTCGAGGCCGGCGTTGCCAGGGTTTCCTCCGATGCCGGTCACAAGCCTGGTACGTCTTATCGCCGTGGAATGGCCAACTGTTGCGGGTAGCTCGGCGGAGCGCAGGCTACTCGGCCTGCGCCGCCTTGCACGCCTCATAGGCCGGCGCGGCATAGATGCCCACTTCCACCGCCAGTTCCATCACCCGTGGCAGGTCGGTGCTGTACACCAGCACGGCCTGCAATTCGTCATCCAGCGGTTCGCTGAAGTCGAGCAGGACGTAGCCCCGGGTCTCCGGTGACAGGCTGGAGAGCTGCACCTGGATGCGGTTGAGCGCCTTGAGCGGTTCGACTTTCTGCAGCTGCTTGGGCTTGAGCACGAAGTTCACGCTGGGGCCGAAGGAGTCGGTGATCTGCTGGAACAGCTGGTCGTAGCTGTCGGCCTGGAACAGCACGGTGTCCGGCAGGCTGCCGACCACCACCCATTCGCCGAGCGGGATGGGGAAGTCGTCGTCGTAGTTGATGTCCGGGTTGGCGGCGAGGAAGGCCTGCGGGTCGGCATAGGCCTGGGCGGCCTCGGCGGCGATGCGGGCGATGTCCTCGGCCAGCATGCAGCCCGAGCTTATCTTGCCGATCAGTTCTTCGAGTTGCGCTTGCATGCTGTGGGTCCTGGGGCGATGGAGAAGGGCGCCAAGGATAGCCGAATTCGACCTGGCCGCGGCGCCAGCGGCGCTGCTTCAGGCCGTTGGCGACGGCGGTTGCGCGCTGCCCTCGGTTGCGGCCGCCGCTGCTGCGTCGGGCTCGTCGTCGTTCGGCATCGACTCCATCAGCACCGAGCCCACCGCTAGGGGCGCCTGCATCTGGAAGTGGGTGGGCGTCTCGCTGGTGGCGGGGAAGGGGTCGGTGATGCGCTTGTAGACGGCGTGGGTGACCATCAGGCCGGCCATCACCGCCAGGCTCCAGAAGAAGCTGGCCGGGCCCCATTGCTCCATGGTCAGGGAGACCATGAACGGGCCGATGCTGGCGCCGACGCTGCCCAGCAGCAACAGGGTGCTGCTGGCACCGGTGGCCTGGTCGGCCTCCAGCTGGTCGTTGGTCAGTGCCAGGTACAGGGCCAGCAGGGGGAAGCAGCTGCCGCCGAACAGCAAGGCCAGCAGCAGGTGGCTGTGGTTGGCGGCGAAGCCGACCAGGGCGCTGGCCGCGGCGAACAGCACGGCGGCCGCGGCGGCCGCGGCGATCACCGTGCGCCGGTCCATGCTGTCGGACAACCGGCCCAGCGGCCACTGCAGCAACATGCCGCCGACCACCAGCAGGGCCATGAACAGCGAGATGTCGCTGACCTGCATGCCCAGCCGGCTGGCGTACACCGAGCCCATGCCGAGGACCATGGCGTAGCAGGCGTTGATCAGGAAGGAGCCGACCAGGCCGGTCGGCGCCAGGCGATACAGGGTGGCGATGCTCACCGGGCGGGCGGCGGCGAACGAGGGCATCGGCGTGGCGGTGATCAGGATCGGAATCGCCGCCAGGCTGATGAGGATGGAGATCAGGGTGAACAGCTCGAAGCTGGCCGGGTCGGAGATGTTCAGCAGGAACTGCCCGCCCGACAGGCCGGCGAGCATGGTGATCATGTACAGCGACAGCAGCTGGCCACGGGTGCGGTTGTCGGCGGCCTGGTTCAGCCAGCTCTCGGCGACCACATAGATGGCCGACACCGAGAAGCCGGTGAGCAGGCGCATGACGCCCCAGACCCAGGGGTCGACCCACAGCGAATGGATCAGGATGGTCATGGAGGCCAGGGCGGTCAGCGCGGCGAAGGCGCGCACGTGGCCGACCCGCTGGATGATCGCCGGGGCGCGCAGCGAGCCGAGCAGGAAGCCGGCGTAGTAGCCGGACATCAGCAGGCCGGTGACGCGGGTGTCGAAGCCTTCCAGCTCGGCGCGAATGCCCAGCAGGGTGTTCTGCGCGCCGATGCACAGGCCGATGATGCCCAAGCCGAAGAACAAGGGCCAGACGGCCCGCACTGTCTGCTGAAACATGCTCACCACCGTGTTCGCGCAGCCGCGTCTTGCGACCCGGGCCGGCACCGGCAAAACGTGGCCAGGCCGTGAAGAATGGCTGGCCGAGGGCAGCGCGCCGCGCCTCGGCCCAGAAATGCAAAAGCGGGCGGGACAGCCAAACTGTCCCGCCCGCCGGTCTGATGCCTGAGTTTAGCTAGGCAGGAACTCCTTGGCCCAGCCCAGGCTGGCGATGTTGCGCTCGATCATCGATTCGATCTCGCTCGAGCTGTAGCCGGCATCGGCCAGCACTTCGCGGGTCGAGTGGCCCCAGCGCTCCGGCAGGCTGACCGCCCTGATGCTGGCCTCGCTCGGGCGGATCGCCAGGTGGTCGATCTGGGTCAGGCAGTGGCCGCTCGGGTGGTTGCGGTGGATCGAGAAGGCGAAGCTGCCCTTGTCGATGCCCACGGTGCCATCGCCTTCGCGGCTGTACTGCTCGCGCAGCGACTCGATCGACTGCGGAACCGCGGCGGCGATATCGGCTGCCTGCAGCTTCTCCGCCCAGTAGGCGGCTGGTGCGGCCTGCAGAGCGCTCTTCAGGAACGCGCCGACGTCGGCCGCGGCGCTGATGCCGGCCAGGCCCTCGACTTGCTCCAGCTTCGGCAGTTCGGCTTGCTTGGAGTCGAGGTAGATCCAGCCCTCGGAGGTCTTGTAGAAGTGCGACAGGGCGTGGTGGCCCAGCACTTCGCGACCGGACGGCTCGTTGAAGGGCGCGCGCCCCTCGTAATCGAAGGCGAAGGTGATCTGCGCCAGGTTGGTGACCGCCGACAGCGAGGTGCGCGAGCGGCTCGGCTGGCCGGTCTTTAGCTTGTGGTAGATCGACACCGCCATGCCCAGGCCGGCGGCGAAGCCGCAGTTGACGTCCAGGGTGCCGAGGTGTGCGTGCTCCTCCGGGGTCTCCGGGCCACCGAAGCGGCTCATGATGCCGCTGTGCGCCTGGATGATGTCGTCGTAGCCGATGTAGTTGGTCTTCGGACCCGGCAGCGGGCCGCCGAGGCAGTCGAGGCGGCAGAACAGCACGCCCGGCTTGACCGCCTGCAGGCTGTCGTGGTCCAGGCCCAGGGGCTTGAGCTGACGCTCGGGGGCGTTGATCACCACCATGTCCACCGAGCGCACCAGGCGGTTGAACACCTCGCGGCCTTCCTCGCTCATGATGTCGACCAGGGCGCTCTGCTTGCCCATGCTGGTCTGGAAGCTGAACAGGGTGCCGATCAGCGGATCGTACAGCGGCTTGACCGGGTCGAGCTTGATCACCTCGGCGCCGAAGCGGGCGAGGAAGGCGGTGGAGTGCGGGCCGGCGATCACGTTGGTCAGGTCGAGGATGCGCAGGCCGTCGAGCCAGCCGGCGTTGGAGGCGGGGGCGATGGCGGCGCCGACCGGACGGGTCACCACCTCGGCGGCGGCCACTTCGCTCAGCTCGGCCAGGGCCTGCTCGAAGCTGACATTCTTGCGTGGCCGCGGGCTGACCATCTGCCCGGCGCACTCTTCCAGCCAGGCGAACGGGCCGGGCTGCTTCATCAGGCCGTACTCGGGGTCGTTGACCTCGACGATCAGCCCGGCGGCGTTGGTGTGCTCGTGGTTGACCCACTCCTGGGTGGTGCGGTGCGGCGCGCCGGGGATCTGGCCTTCGCCGAAGATCTTCGCCCACTCCTCGGAGGTCCTGGTCAGGAAGGCCTTCTTCATCTTCGCCGAGATGTGGTCGGCCCATTTCTTCGGCAGCGGGTAGACGCCGATGGAGGTCTCGCCGTCCCACTCGCTGATCGGCGCGTGCAGGTCGTTGACTTCCGGCAGGCCTTCGGCGACCAGCTCGTCGTAGATGCCCAGCACGGTCAGGGCGCGCTTGGCGTGGTTGCGGTGCGACGGGCAGACGCAATAGAACATGCGGCCGTCGGCGCACTTGTAGGTGCGGTAGAAGGGGTCCAGGTATTCCTGCAGGTCGTCGTAGCTCAGGTCCATCGCGATGTTGTTGGCCTTGCGGTACTCGATCTCCTTCTCGCGCATGGTCTTGTAGCGCTCGGGCAGGCCTTCGATGACGTAGGAGTTGTACGACAGGCCTTCCATCAGCGCGGAGATCACCGGCACTTCGATGGCGTCGCCACGGCCGGTGCGCTCACGGGCCTGCAGGGCCAGGGCGACGGAGGCGGCAGCCAGGGCGGTGGCGTAGGCGGAGCCCAGCGGCAGCGGCGAGAAGCTCGGGTTCAGGCCCAGCAGCACGCGGTTGAAGCCCATGTCGGTGAAGGCGCCAGCGGTCGCCGCGACCACGGCCTCGGTGGCCTTCCACTCGCGGCGCAGTTCGTCGTTGCTGGCGAAGCCGGGGATGGACAGGGTGATCAGCTCCGGACGGGCTTCACGCAGCTTGGCGAAGTCGATGCCCAGCTCCTGCATGACGCCGGGACGGAAGCTCTCGATGACGATGTCGGCCTTGTCGATCAGGGCCATGGCCTGGGCGCGTCCGGCATCGGACTTGAGGTCCAGGCGCAGGCAGCTCTTGTTGCGGTTCAGCACGGCATTGGCCGGGTGGTCCCACTGCGGGCCCTGCGGCGGATCGATGTGCACCACGGTGGCGCCCAGGTCGGCGAGGGTCATGGCCACGGCCGGGCCGGCGATCTGCTGGCCGAAGTCGAGGACGCGGACACCGTTTAAAGGCAATTGATTGTTGTTGTTCATTTCAATTTATCCCTCGAGGAGCGATCCAGCCTGCTGGTGCAAATCAGGCAAGTTGGGTTGTTTTATTAATAAGTTGGCGAACTGCCACCAAGCTTTGCGGTTTGTCATCGAGCACGAGAGACTCGTTTTCGATGCGCTGTGGTTCGAGCGAGGCCGGCAATAACCTGGGCATCAATATCGATGGGCAGTTGTGCCCGTTATTGCCGCACCGCTCAGTTCCCGAACCGGCCTGTTCTGCTTGTCGCCTCTATCGCTGGCGGCAATAGGTGCGTTCGGCAGGTGCTTGGTCTGCTTCGGTGAGGCGGATATTAGGAATGAAGAATTGCGCTAACCAGCAATAAAAAATGGACCTAAGGCGGGGTTTTGCTTATGGGTGCATAAGTGCGTGACCTGGCGGTCACTCGAGCGCCCGAGGTGCTGTCAATGCGACCTATGTCGTCGGCCGCCGCTGCCGTCCATGAGGTAGTTTGCTAATGGATCCATAAAAAAAAGCGGCTCATAGGCCGCTATTTTTTTGCTTTTCAGCGCTTTTTATCTTCATAACAATAGATTTCGTATCGATATCGCGGGTTCGCCAGGCCGGGATCGACCGCTGAGGGCCGCTCCCCGTGAGCGTCTGAGCGAGGGGGAAAGGCAGGGCAGTGGCGAAGTTTGAGAGTGCCGGGCGTTGCGTTATCAGCGCCGGCAGTTCCGCCGCGGATAGATAAGCAAGTCGCCTTTCGCCTGTTGGAATAGTGACGGTGCTTTATTACCAGTGGCGTGATGGCACTTTAGCAAGTACGGCGAGATTGGCCCGCATCGACAGTTTATTTGCGTCACCCGCGTCGGCTTAGCCAAGCGGTCGACATCGACAGAACAATAACGCCTGGGACTATTCAGTCCGAGTTTCCAGGCCCAGTTACTCGGAAATAATGGAGTCGTCATGGCTACTCAAGTGATCCTTCCCCGCATCATGCAGATTGGCGAGAACGCCAGTCAGGATATTCCGCTGGTGATGACCAACCTGGGCTGCAAGCGGCCGCTGATCATCACCGACAAGATGATGGTCAAGCTGGGTTACGCCGCCACCATCCAGGAGCGCCTGGCGGCCCACGACATCACCGCCGAAGTGTTCGACGAGACGGTGCCGGAGCCGACCGTGGCGTCGATCCAGGCCGGCGTGGAGAAGGCGCGCAACGGCGACTACGACTGCATCATCGCCCTCGGCGGCGGCAGCCCGATCGACAGCGCCAAGGCCATCGCCATCCTCGCCAAGCATGGCGGCGAGATGCGCGACTACAAGTTCCCGCGCATCGTCGTCGAGTCCGGCCTGCCGATCATCGCCGTGCCGACCACCGCCGGCACTGGCTCGGAAGTCACCCGGGTGACCATCATCTCCGACGAGAAGACCGACGAGAAAATGCTCTGCGTGGGCATCGGCTTCATGCCGGTGGCGGCGCTGATCGACTTCAGCCTGACCCTCAGCCTGCCGTCGCGCATCACCGCCGACACCGGCATCGACGCCCTGACCCACGCCATGGAGGCCTACGTCAGCAAGAAGGCCAGCCTGTACAGCGACAGCCAGGCCCTGGAGGCCATGCGCCTGATCGCGCCGAACCTGCGCCGCGCCTACCACGACGGCGCGGACAAGGCCGCCCGCGAGGCCATGATGCTCGGCTCGACCCTGGCCGGCGTGGCGTTCTCCAACGCCTCGGTGGCGCTGGTGCACGGCATGAGCCGACCGATCGGCGCACACTTCCATGTGCCCCACGGCCTGTCCAACGCCATGCTGCTGCCGACCGTCACCGAGTTCTCCATCCCGGCCGCCGCCGCGCGTTACGCCGACTGCGCCCGCGCCATGGGCGTGGCCAGTGCCCAGGACAGCGACGAGGTGGCCAACGACAAGCTGCTCGCCGAGCTGCGCGCCCTCAACGACGAGCTGCAGGTGCCCACGCCCGAGCAGTTCGGCATCGATCGCCAGCACTTCTTCGACCAGCTGCAGGTCATGGCCGAGCAGGCCCTGGCCTCCGGCTCGCCGAACAACAACCCGCGCGTGCCGAGCGCCGAAGAGATCATCGAGCTCTACAAGAAGCTCTGGTAAGCCCACGTCTATCAGCCATTAGCGGTGGCGAGCCAGCCGCCTCAACCCCTTATCGAGGAACAGTTGCGATGAACACAGTAGGACACCTGATCAACGGCCAAGTCATCAGCGACGCCGCGCGCCTGCAGGACGTTTACAACCCCTCCACCGGCGAGGTCAGCAAGCAGGTTGCCCTGGCGTCCAAGGCCACCGTCGAGCAGGCCATCGCCGCCGCCGAGGCGGCCTTCCCGGAATGGCGCAATACCCCGCCGATCAAGCGTGCGCGGGTGATGTTCCGCTTCAAGGAGCTGCTCGAGCAGAACGCCGAGCGCATCGCCCAGATGATCGGCGAGGAGCACGGCAAGATCGCCCATGACGCCCTCGGCGAGCTGCAGCGCGGCATCGAGAACGTCGAATATGCCTGTGGCGCCCCCGAGCTGCTCAAGGGCGAGCACAGCAAGAACGTCGGCCCGAACATCGACTCCTGGAGCGAGTTCCAGCCCCTGGGCGTGGTCGCCGGCATCACCCCGTTCAACTTCCCGGCGATGGTGCCGCTGTGGATGTTCCCCATGGCCATCGTCTGCGGCAACTGCTTCATCCTCAAGCCGTCCGAGCGCGACCCCAGCTCCACCCTGTTCATCGCCCAGCTGCTGCAGGAAGCCGGCTTGCCGGATGGCGTGATGAACGTGGTCAACGGCGACAAGGAAGCGGTCGACGTGCTGCTCTGCGACGAACGCATCCAGGCCGTCAGCTTCGTCGGCTCGACGCCGATCGCCGAGTACATCTACAAGACCGCCAACGCCAACGGCAAGCGCTGCCAGGCTTTAGGTGGCGCGAAGAACCACGCCATCGTGATGCCCGACGCGGACATGGACAACGCCGTCAACCAATTGCTCGGCGCGGCCTTCGGCTCCTCCGGCGAGCGCTGCATGGCGCTGTCGGTGGCCGTGGCGGTGGGCGATGCGGCCGCCGATGCGCTGGTCGAGAAGATGCAGGCCGCCATGCAGTCGCTGAAGGTCGGCGCCTACTCGGACAAGAGCAACGACTTCGGTCCGGTGATCACCAAGGCCCATCAGCAGAAGGTGGTCGGCTACATCGACAGCGCCGAAGAGCAGGGCGCCAAGGTGGTGGTCGACGGCCGCAATCCGCAGGTCGAAGGTCACGAGAACGGCTTCTTCGTCGGCGGCACGCTGATCGACAACGTCAACCCGGAGATGCTCAGCTACAAGGAAGAGATCTTCGGCCCGGTGCTGCAGGTGGTGCGCGTCAACAGCATGCAGGAGGCGATGGACCTGATCGATGCCCACGAGTACGGCAACGGCACCTGCATCTTCACCCGTGACGGCGAGGCGGCGCGCTACTTCTCCGACAACATCAAGGTCGGCATGGTCGGCATCAACGTGCCGCTGCCGGTGCCGGTGGCCTACCACAGCTTCGGCGGCTGGAAGCGCTCGCTGTTCGGTGACCTGCATGCCTACGGCCCGGACGCCGTGCGCTTCTACACCAAGCGCAAGACCATCACCCAGCGCTGGCCGTCGGCCGGGGTGCGCGAGGGTGTGTCCTTCTCCATGCCGACCATGAAGTAAGCGGCCGCCAGCTCGGGGCAGCCTGCGCCTTGCGCAGGCCGGAGGCCACGCCCACGCAAGGGGGGCGTGGCCTCCGTCGTTTATGCCCGGGGATTGCCCGCTGTACAGGGGGAAATGAACGAATGACTACGACGACGCGCGAGAAAGGCTCCTCGATCAGCCGGGTGCTGGAGATCATCGAGGCGGTCTCCAGGGCCGAGCGGCCGATGTCCCCGGCCGACCTCGCCTACCAGCTGGATATCCCCAAGCCGAGTATCCATCGCCTGCTCAGCCAGCTCGAAGGCGACGGCTACCTGCAGATCAACATGCGCGGGCTCATCGTGCCCGGCGACCGCATGCACGACATCGCCCTCGGCGTGTTGCATAGCGGGCGCTTCAAGGCGCCGCGCCAGGCCATCCTCAAGCGCCTGACCGCGGAGATCGGCGAGACCTGCGGCATCGCCATTCCCAACGGCACCGAGATGATCTACTACGACCGGGTGCAGACCGACCGGCCGCTGCAGGTGTACCTGCCGGTGGGCAGCCATACGCCGATCTGGTGCACCGCCAGTGGCAAGCTGTACCTCAGCTCGCTGCCCCGGGAGCGGCGCCAGCGCATCATCAACAACCTGCCGCTGCAGCGCTTCGCCCGCAACACCCTGACCAGCGCCGCGGCGCTGGAAGCCGCCTTGCTCAAGACCCGGGATGAGGAGCTGGGCACCGATGACGAGGAGTTCGTCGATGGCCTGGCGGCCTGCGCAGTGCCGATCCGCGGTCGCGATGGTCGCTTGTTCGCCTGTCTGTTCGCCCATGCGCCGCTTATACGCAAGAGCCTGGGCGAGCTGCTGACATATACTCCGTTGTTACGCGAGGCGGCCGGGGAGTTGGGTCAGCTGATCAATGACACGGAGGTTGTCAGGGACTGAATTCGAGCGTGAGCGATGAAGAAGAGGCTTCCCCCACTGAACTGGCTGCGGTCGTTCGAGGCGTCCGCCCGCCACCTGAACTTCACCCAGGCGGCCACCGAGCTGAACCTGACCCAGGCGGCGATCAGCCAGCAGGTCAAGGGCCTGGAGTCGCAGCTCGGCGTCAGCCTGTTCAAGCGCCTGCCACGCGGCCTGGAGCTGACCGAGGCGGGCCAGGCCTACATGCCGGTGGTGCACGAGGCGGTCGAACGCCTGGCCGCGGCCACCGACGAACTGTTCGGCCAGGGGCGCAAGCGCCTGCTCACCGTGCGGGTCAACCTGGTGTTCTTCACCACCTGGCTGGCCCCGCGGCTGGCGCGCTTTCGTGAGCGCCACCCGGATGTCGGCCTGCGCTTCACCAGCAATATCTGGCTGGACGAGCGGGAGAAGGAGGCGGACATGGAGATCCGCTACGGCCAGGGCGTCTGGGCGGGCTACAAGTCCAGCCGGCTGACCTGGGACGAGCTGTTTCCGGTGTGCAGCCCGCAGCTCAACAACGGCGAGGCGCCGCCCGCGTCCCCCGAGGCCCTGGCCGATCACACCCTGCTGCATGTGATCGGCTACGAGGAGGGCTGGGGCTACTGGCTCAACCAGACCGGCTTCCTTCACGTCGATCCGTCCCAGGGCATGCAGTTCGATACCCTGATCACCGCCCTGGAGATGGCCACGCTCGGCCATGGCCTGGCGCTGGGGCGCACCTCCCTGGTGGCGGGGATGATCGAAAGCGGGCGTCTGCTGGCGCCGTTCGAGCAGCGGATTGCCACCTCCGAGGCGTTCTACCTGGCCTGCCCGGCGCACCAGTACATGTCGCCCCAGGCCGAGGCCTTCTGGTCATGGCTGGAGGAGGAGGCGGAGCTCGCCCGCGACCCACTGCGCCACTGAGCCGCCGGGCACCGTCTAGCGCAACTGCGCCTCGGCCAGGGTGCGGCTGCGGGGAATGCGCCCGGCGTCCCAGTGCCGCGCGGCCCATTCCAGCAACTGCGCCGGGCGCGCCTCGGCGAGTTCGCCGGGGACCTTTTGCCCCAGGGCATGCAGGGCGCGCAGCAGCAGCGGCGCGGCTTGGTCGGCGGGCAGCGGCGGCGAGCGGTAGGACTTGCCCAGCTTGTGGCCGTCGGGCTGGATGATCAGCGGCACGTGTAGGTAACGCGGCTGGGCCGCGCCGAGCAGCTCCTGCAGATAGAGCTGGCGCGGGGTGGAGTCGAGCAGGTCGGCGCCGCGCACTACGTCGGTGACCCCCTGCCAGGCGTCGTCGAGCACCACCGCCAGCTGGTAGGCGTACAGGCCGTCGCGGCGGCGAATGACGAAGTCGCCCACCTCGCGGCCCAGGTGCTGGCGATACTCGCCCTGCACGCGGTCGCTGAAGCCGTAGCTCAGCTGCGGCACGCGCAGGCGGATCGCCGCGTTATCGGGCGCGTGGCCGGCGTCGCGGCAGAACCCCGGATAGACCCCGTGATAACCCTCCAGCTGCTTGCGCGAGCAGGTGCAGGCATAGGCCAGGCCGCTGTCCAGCAGGCGCTCGATCAGGGCCTGATACTCGGCATGCCGCGCGCTCTGGCGCACCAGCTCGCCGTCCCAGTACAGGCCGTAGCTCTCCAGGGTGCGCAGGATCGCGTCCTGGGCGCCGGGCACCTCGCGCGGTGGGTCGAGGTCCTCCATGCGCAGCAGCCAGCGACCGCCGACGGCGCGCGCATCCAGGTAGGACGCCAGGGCGGCGACCAGGGAACCGAAGTGCAGATAGCCACTGGGGGTGGGGGCGAATCGACCGATGTAGCGGGGAGCGTTCATGCGGGCGGGCTGCAGGGTTGGGCGCGGGAGAGCGTGGGGCGGGGTGTGCGGGCGCGGGGCAGAAACAACGCGGGGCGCCTCAGCGCCCCGTGATCAGATCAGGAACCGATCTGCTTTTCCTTGATTTCCGCCAGGGTCTTGCAGTCGATGCACAGGGTGGCGGTGGGGCGGGCTTCCAGGCGACGGATGCCGATCTCGACACCGCAGGAATCGCACCAGCCGTACTCGTTCTCTTCGATCAGCTCGAGGGTCTCGTCGATCTTCTTGATCAGCTTGCGCTCGCGGTCGCGGGCACGCAGTTCCAGGCTGAACTCTTCTTCCTGGCTGGCGCGGTCGGCCGGATCGGGGAAGTTGGCCGCTTCGTCCTGCATGTGATGCACGGTACGATCGACTTCCTGCATCAGTTCCAGCTTCCACTTGTTGAGGATGCCGGTAAAGTGGGCGCGCATCGGCTCGCTCATGTACTCCTCACCCTTGCTCTCTTGGTAGGGTTCGAAGCCACGAATCAGTTGGCTGCTCTTTGCTTTTGCTTTGATGGGCATGGATGACCGCCTCTCACTCTCTCTAATCCACTGCGCAGGAGTGGTGTCCCTTTGCCGATTTCGCATCGGCCCTGCGGCTGCAAGCGGGCGAACTTACCAGAACGATTGAAGCCGCGCCACTCCCGGTTGTCGAGGTTGCTGCCGTTTCGCCGGGCGCTTGGTTAGAATCCGCCTTTCAACCTCTTTCAAGGCAGGTCCATGGCCCAGTCATACAGTGCGCGCAGCCGTGCCATCGAACCCTTCCACGTCATGGCCTTGCTCGCCCGCGCCAATCAGTTGCAGGCCGATGGCCACGACGTGATCCATCTGGAGATCGGCGAGCCGGATTTCACCACCGCCGCGCCCGTCGTCGCCGCCGGCCAGGCCGCGCTGGCTGCCGGGCATACCCGCTACACCGCGGCGCGGGGTATCCCGGCGCTGCGCGAGGCGATTGCCGGTTTCTACGCACAACGCTACCGGTTGAGCATAGACCCTGAGCGGATTTTGATTACCCCGGGCGGTTCCGGCGCCCTGCTGCTGGCCAGCAGCCTGCTGGTCGACCCGGGCAAGCACTGGCTGCTGGCCGACCCGGGCTACCCCTGCAACCGCCACTTCCTGCGTCTGATCGAAGGCGCCGCGCAACTGGTGCCGGTAGGCCCCGAGGTGCGCTACCAGCTGACGCCCGAGCTGGTCGACCGTCACTGGGATCGCGACAGCGTCGGCGCCCTGGTCGCCTCGCCGGCCAATCCAACCGGCACCCTGCTGCCGCGCGAGGAGCTGGCCGCGCTGTCCCAGGCGCTGAAGGCGCATGGCGGCCATCTGGTGGTCGACGAGATTTACCACGGCCTGACCTACGGTGTGGACGCGGCCAGCGTGCTGGAAGTGGACGACGAGGCCTTCGTGCTCAACAGCTTCTCCAAGTATTTCGGCATGACCGGCTGGCGCCTGGGCTGGCTGGTGGCGCCGCCGGCGGCGGTGCCGGAGCTGGAAAAACTGGCGCAGAACCTCTATATCAGCGCGCCGAGCATGGCCCAGCACGCCGCCCTGGCCTGTTTCGAGCCGCAGACCCTGGAGATCTGCGAGCAGCGTCGCCACGAGTTCCAGCGGCGCCGCGACTTCCTCCTGCCGGCGCTGCGCGAGCTGGGCTTCAGGATCGCCGTGGAGCCGGAAGGCGCCTTCTATCTATATGCCGACATCAGCGCCTTCGGCGGCGACGCCTTCGCCTTCTGCCAGCACTTCCTGGAGACCGAGCATGTGGCCTTTACCCCGGGGCTGGACTTCGGCCGTCATCTGGCCGGCCAGCATGTGCGCTTCGCCTATACCCAGAACCTGCCGCGGCTGCAGCAGGCGGTCGAGCGCATCGCCCGCGGCCTGAAGAGCTGGCGCCCCGATGCGCTTTGAACCGCCGCTGCAGCAGGGCCGCCTGCTGCGCCGCTACAAGCGCTTTCTCGCCGATATCGAGACGGCGAGCGGCGAGCAGCTGTGCATCCACTGCCCCAATACCGGCTCGATGCTCAACTGCATGAGCGAGGGCGCGCGGGTCTGGTTCAGTCGCTCGAGCGACCCCAAGCGCAAGCTGCCGGGCACCTGGGAAATCGGCGAGACGCCCCATGGACGCCTGGCGGTGATCAATACGGCGCGGGCCAACGCCCTGGTGGAGGAGGCGCTGCGGGCCGGACTGATCGCCGAGCTGGCCGGCTTCACCGAACTCAAGCGCGAGGTGCCCTATGGCCAGGAGCGCAGCCGCATCGATTTTCGCCTGGACTACCCGGGCGGGCCGGCGTTCGTCGAGGTCAAGAGCGTGACCCTGGGCTTCGCCGATTCGGCCGTGGCGGCCTTCCCCGATGCGCGCACCGAACGCGGCGCCAAGCACCTGCGCGAGCTGGCCGCGCTGGCCCGCGATGGCGTGCGCGCGGTGCAGCTGTATTGCGTCAACCTGAGCGGGATCGAGGCGGTGCGCCCGGCCGAGGAGATCGACCCGGCCTATGCCGCGGCCCTGCGTGAGGCCATCGCCGCTGGCGTCGAGGTGCTGGCCTATGGCGCCGACATCGGCCCCGAGGAAATTCGCCTGGTGCGCAGGCTCGAGGTGCAAGGCTAGGGTGCGCCCTGCCCACCGCTGGATAGGCACCATGGCGACGAGCGCCGGTGCGCACGGCGCACCCTACGTGGCATGGACATCCCAACCGATGGACTACGCTGGGCCCTGATTAGTAGGGTGCGCCATGCGCACCGATAGATGGACGCCATGGCCTCGAGCGTCGGTGCGCGCGGCGCACCCTACGCGGCGTGGGGCTAGGACTGGAGCCAGATTCCCTCGGCGTCTTCCACGCAGGTGAGCGCCTCGAGCGCCTGTCCGGCGCAGGGGCCGGCGACGCACTCGCCCGACTCGATGAGAAACAGCGCGCCATGGGTGGCGCACTGGATCAGGCTGGCGCTGGCGTCGAGGAACTGGTCGGGCAGCCATTCCAGGGGAATGCCGCGGTGCGGGCAGCGGTTGGCGTAGACGAACACCTGGCCAGCCTTGCGCACGGCCAGCAGCTTGCGCCCCGCAACTTCAAAGCCCCGGCTCTGGCCCTCGGCCAGCTCGTGCGGGGCGCATAAACGCGTCATCGGATTCTCCACGGCAGGCGGCCATTATGCCGCGCCGTGCCCGCTTGCCAAGCGCCGGGCGACGGAGCCGCCGTGATCGGGCTGGCGGCCAGCTCCCCAGCCTTTTATCCTGCCAGCCAACTTCCGGCCGCCAGGTCCGTCCACGCCATGCATCCTGTCATTCCACCGCGCGCGCTGTTTCTCGCGCTGGGCCTGCTGCTGTTGCTCGCCCTCTGGCTGTCCCTGGCCCTGGGGCCGGTCAGTCTGCCGCTGCAGGACACGCTGCAGGCGGCCCTGCGCCTGGTCGGCCTGCCGCTGGGCGGTGCCGAGCTGCAGCAGGCCGAACTGATCCTCGGCCAGATCCGCCTGCCGCGCACCCTGCTGGGGCTGGCGGTGGGCGCGGTGCTGGCGCTGACCGGGGTGGCCATGCAGGGGCTGTTCCGCAACCCACTGGCCGATCCGGGGCTGATCGGCGTGTCCGGCGGCGCCGCGCTGGGGGCGGCTGTCGCCATTGTCGGCGGGGCGGCGTTCGGTGGCCTGCCCGCCGGACTCGAGCCCTATCTGCTGTCGGCCTGCGCCTTCGGCGGCGGACTGATGGTGACCAGCCTGGTCTATCGCCTGGGCCGCCGCGACGGCCAGACCGACGTGGCGACCATGCTGCTCGCCGGCATCGCCCTGACCGCCCTGGCCGGTGCGGCGATCGGCCTGTTCACCTACCTGGCCGACGACGCCACCCTGCGCAGCCTGACCTTCTGGAACCTCGGCAGCCTCAACGGCGCCAGTTATTCGCGGCTGTGGCCGCTGCTGCTGATCACCCTCGGCGTAGCGCTGTGGCTGCCGCGCCGGGCGCGGGCGCTGAACGCCCTGCTGCTCGGCGAGTCGGAGGCGCGCCACCTGGGCTTCGATGTCGAACGGCTGAAGCGCGAGCTGGTGCTGTGCACTGCCCTGGGGGTGGGCGCGGCCGTGGCGGCGGCGGGCATGATCGGCTTCGTCGGCCTGGTGGTGCCGCATCTGGTG
Organism: Pseudomonas sp. LPB0260; assembly: GCF_013388395.1. Taxonomy (NCBI): domain Bacteria; kingdom Pseudomonadati; phylum Pseudomonadota; class Gammaproteobacteria; order Pseudomonadales; family Pseudomonadaceae; genus Pseudomonas; species Pseudomonas sp. LPB0260. Next base: position 5,380,813 of record NZ_CP058247.1, read on the forward strand.
CGCCTGCTCACCGGCCCGGATCACCGCCTGTTGCTGCCGGCCGCGATGCTCGCTGGCGCCGCCTTGTTGCTGCTCGCCGACCTGGCCGCACGGCTGCTGCTGGCACCCGCCGAACTGCCCATCGGCATCGTCACGGCGCTGCTCGGTGCGCCCTTCTTCCTCTATTTGCTGGTACGGGGGCGAGCCTGATGCTGCAGGCGCAAGAGCTGGCCGTTCGCCGTGGCCACAACACCGTGTTGGCGGACATCGACCTGCAGCTGCGCCCGGGCGAGCTGCTCGGCGTGCTCGGGCCCAACGGGGCGGGCAAGAGCACCCTGCTCGGCGCCCTGGCCGGCGAGCTACCGGCGGCCCACGGTCGGGTGCTGCTGGACGGGCGCCCGCTCGCCGACTGGCCCGGGCCGGAGCGGGCGCGGCGCCTGGCGGTGCTGCCGCAGAGCTCGACGCTGAACTTCGCCTTTCGCGTCGAGGAGGTGGTGGCCATGGGCCGGCTGCCCCATGCCAGTGGCCGGCGGCGCGATGCCGAAATAGTCGCCGAGGCTCTGCACGCCGCCGATGCCGCCCACCTGGGCGGGCGTAGCTACCTGCAACTGTCCGGCGGCGAACGCCAGCGCGTGCACCTGGCGCGGGTGCTGGCCCAGCTGTGGCCGGGCGGGGCGGGGCAGAGCCTGCTGCTGGACGAGCCGACATCGATGCTCGACCCGCTGCACCAGCACATCACCCTGCAGGCCACCCGGCGCTTCGCCGAGCAGGGCGCCGCGGTGCTGGTGGTCCTGCATGATCTCAACCTGGCGGCGCGCTACTGCGATCGACTGCTGCTGCTCGCGGACGGCCGCCCCCATGTGCTGGGCACGCCCGACCAGGTGCTGCGTGCCGAGCCGCTGCGCGCGGTGTTCGGCCTGGAGGTGCTGGTGCAGCGCCACCCCGAGCGCGGCCACCCCCTGATAGTCGCCCGCTGAGGAGTCGCGCATGCGCCTGCTACTTATCGCCTTGGTGCTGTTGCTTGCCGGCTGCCAGGCCGCCTTGCCGCCGCTGCCGGCCTGGCAGAGCCCCGAGGGGCGCCAGCACGCGCAACTGGGGCAGATCGTCGAGCTGGCCAGCGGCCGGCGCCTGAGCCCGACGCAGCTGGTCGAGCGCCTGGCCGCGGCGCCACGGGTGCTGATCGGCGAGCGGCACGACAACCCGGATCATCACGCCCTGCAGCTGTGGCTGCTCGAGGCCCTGGCGGCGCGGCGCGTCCAGGGCAGCCTGCTGCTGGAGATGCTCGGCCCGGACCAGCTGGAGCGGGTCGAGGCGACGCGCCGGCGCCTGGCCGGCGGCCAGGCGGTGACCGACCTGCCCGCCGCCCTGGCCTGGCAGCCGGGCTGGGACTGGGCGCTGTACGGACCGATCATGCGCCATGCCCTGACCCAGCCTTATCCGACGTTGCCGGCCAACCTGGGGCGTGACGAGGTCATGCAGGTCTATCGCCAGCCGCCGCCGCTGGCCGGCAAGGCCTCTACCGCGCCGAAGGTGCGCACGGCGCTGCTGGCGCAGATCCGCGCTGCCCATTGCGACCAGCTGCCGCAGAGCCAGCTGCCGGCCATGCTCGCCGTGCAGCAGCAGCGCGACCGGCGCATGGCCGAGGCGCTGTTGGCATCGCCGCAGCCGAGCCTGCTGCTGGCCGGCGCCTATCACGTGCGCCGCGACCTGGGCGTGCCCCTGCACCTGGCCGACCTGGGCGCTACGCCGGACACCGGCGTGCTGCTGCTGGCCGAGGTCGGCACTCGGGTCGAGGCAGGGCAGGCCGACTACGTCTGGTACACCCCGGCGCAAGTGGAGCAGGACCACTGCGCGCGCATTCGTCAGGCGGCGGATCGCTGAGATTCGTCCACACTAGTCTCAGGAGGTGTGGACCATGGCCGATCAGACCCGGCGGACCCAGCGGCTGGTGGCGCTCTTTGCGCTTGGCTGGCTGCTGTTCAGTTACCCGCTGCTCGCGCTGTTCAACGTCGACGGCACGCTGCTGGGCATTCCGTTGCTCTATGCCTACCTGTTTCTGGCCTGGGCCGCGCTGATCGGGCTGATGATCCTGGTCATCGAACGCTCGGGCTGAGAGGGGGCACGGCCGATGCTGCATGGCGGCGTGATCCTGCTGGCCTCCTGCGCCTACCTGGGGATTCTCTTCGCCATCGCCTACTGGGGCGACAAGCGTGCCGACGCCGGCCGCTCGATCATCGCCAACCCCTATATCTACGCCCTGTCGATGGCGGTCTACGCCACTTCCTGGACCTTCTATGGCAGCGTCGGTCGCGCCGCGGCCAGCGGCGTCGGCTTCCTGCCCATCTACCTCGGGCCGACCCTGATGGCGGCGCTGTTCTGGCTGGTGCTGCGCAAGATGATCCGCATCAGCAAGGCCAACCGCATCACCTCGATCGCCGACTTCATCGCCGCGCGCTACGGCAAGAGCGCCCTGCTCGGTGGCCTGGTGACGCTGATCGCGGTGGTCGGGGTGATTCCCTATATCGCCCTGCAGCTGAAGGCGGTGTCGACCAGCTTTCTTATCCTCCTGCAGTACCCGCAGATCGTCATGCCAGCGCAGCAGGCCAGCGCCGGCCTGCTGCAGGACACCGCGCTCTATGCGGCGCTGCTGCTGGCGGCCTTCACCATCGTCTTCGGTACCCGTCACCTCGATGCCACCGAGCGTCACGAGGGCATGGTGGCGGCGATCGCCTTCGAGTCGCTGGTCAAGCTGCTGGCCTTTCTCGCCGTGGGCATCTTCGTCACCTTCGGCCTCTACCACGGCTTCGCCGACCTGTTCGAGCAGGCGCGGCGCCTGCCGCAGGTGAGCGGCCTGCTGACCCTCGGCGGTGCGGCCGGCAGCTACGGCTCCTGGGCCTCGCTGATCCTGCTGTCGATGCTGTCGATCCTGTTCCTGCCGCGGCAGTTCCAGATCGGCGTGGTGGAGAACGTCAACGAGCAGCACCTGGCCAAGGCGATCTGGCTGTTCCCCCTGTACCTGCTGGCGATCAATGTCTTCGTCCTGCCGATCACCTTCGCCGGCCTGATGCACTTCGCCCCGGGCCAGGTCGACGCCGACACCTTCGTCCTCACCCTGCCCATGGCCCTGGGCCATGAGGCCTTGGCCCTGCTGGTGTTTATCGGCGGCCTGTCGGCGGCCACCGGCATGGTCATAGTCGAGAGCATCGCCCTGTCGACCATGATCTGTAACGACCTGGTGATGCCGCTCCTGCTGCGCTGGCGGGCTCTGGGCCTGGCGCGGCGCAACGACCTGTCCGGCTTGCTGCTGGGCATCCGCCGCGGCGCCATCGTGCTGCTGCTGTTGCTCGGCTACGTCTACTACCGCGCCGCCGGCGAGGCCTACGCGCTGGTGTCGATCGGCCTGGTGTCCTTCGCCGCGGTGGCCCAGTTCGCCCCGGCGATGCTCGGCGGCATGTACTGGAAGCAGGGTACCCGCGCCGGCGCCCTCTGCGGCCTGCTGCTGGGCTTCGCGCTGTGGCTCTATACCCTGCTGCTGCCGGCGTTCGCCAAGTCCGGCTGGCTGCCGCTGTCGTTCATCGAGCAGGGGCCGCTGGCCATCGCCTGGCTCAAGCCACTGGCGCTGTTCGGCCTGAGCGGCCTGGACGAGATCAGCCACGCGCTGTTCTGGAGCCTCACCGCCAACCTCGGCGGCTATGTCGCGGTGTCGCTGCTGGGCCGGCAGAGCGCCCGTGAACACGCCCAGGCGCTGCTGTTCGTCGACGCCTTCAAGGTCGCCGGACGCGGCTCCAGCCTGTGGCGCGGCAAGGCCTCGGTGGCGGAGATCAGCGCCCTGGTCGGCCGCTTCCTCGGCCCGCAGCGCGCCGCCGCAGCCTTCGCTGGGCACGCGGCACGGCGCGGGCTGCGCTCCAGCGAGGAGCTCGAGGCGGACGCCGAGCTGGTGCATTTCGCCGAGCAGCAGCTGGCCGGCGCCATAGGCGCCGCTTCGGCGCGGGTGATGCTGGCCTCGGTGGTGGAGGAGGAGCCGCTGGGCATGGACGAGGTGCTCGGCATCCTCGATGAAGCCTCCCAGGTGCTCGCCTACAGCCGCCGCCTGGAGCAGCAGTCCCGCGAGCTGGAGGCCGCCACCGGCGAGCTGCGCGCGGCCAATGCCCGGCTGCAGGAGCTCGACCGCCTGAAGGATGACTTCATCTCCACCGTGACACACGAGTTGCGCACGCCGCTGACTTCCATTCGCGCCTTCTCCGAGATACTCAACGACAATCCTGAGCTGGAGGCGCAGCAGCGCGCCCGCTTCATCGCCATCATCGTCAAGGAGAGCGAGCGCCTGACCCGGATGATCAACCAGGTGCTGGACCTGGCCAAGCTGGAGTCGGGCCGGGCCGAGTGGCACGCGAGCGCCGTCGACCTCCGGCAGGTGATCGAGGACGCCGTGGCCACCACCAGCCAGCTGCTCAGCGACAAGGGGATCAGCCTCGGCCTCGACCTGCCGGCGCAGGTCGCGCCGGTGCAGGCCGACCGCGACCGCCTGCTGCAGGTGTTGCTCAACCTGATCTCCAACGCGGTCAAGTTCTGCGCCGCCGAGGACGGGCGCATCGACATCGTCCTGCGCGAGCTGCCCGAGGCGCTGCGGGTGGAGGTGCGCGACAACGGTGCCGGCATCGACCCGGGCGATCAGGAGGCGATCTTCGAGAAATTCCGCCAGGCCGGCGACCACCTCACCGAGAAACCCCAGGGCACCGGCCTCGGCCTGCCGATCAGCCGGCAGATCATCGAGCACTTCGGCGGCCGCCTGTGGGTGGACAGCGCGCGTGGGCAGGGCGCCTGCTTTTCTTTTACCCTTCCCTTAGGGGGCGACGCCGAGACGCCGGCCCCTGGCCGCAAGACGGAGGAACAGGCATGAGCCGTACCGTGTTGATCGCCGACGACGAGCCGAACATCGTCATCTCCCTGGAGTTTCTCCTGCAGCAGGAGGGCTATCGGGTGCAGGTGGCGCACGACGGCCAGGAGGCCTGGGAGGCGATCCAGCGTCAGCCGCCGGACCTGGTGCTGCTCGATGTGATGATGCCGCGCCTGAGCGGCTTCGATGTCTGCCAGAAGATCCGCGAGAACCCGGCCTGGCAGCAGCTGCCCATCGTCATGCTGACCGCCAAGGGCCGCGAGGTGGAGGTCAGCAAGGGCCTGGCACTGGGCGCCGACGCCTATATCAGCAAGCCGTTTTCCACCCAGGAACTGCTGGCCCAGGTGCGCGCGCTGCTCGGGGACGCCTAGGTCATGCGCCCGCGCCTCAGGTTCGTCGCCTGGCTGGCCGGGCTGGGGCTGCTGCTGGGCGCCTTGCTCGGCCTGGCCGGCGCGGCGCTGTGGCTCGACCTGGACGCGGCGGAGCGGGCCGCGCTGCTGGCGTTGCCCGAAGGGCGCGGCGCCTTGCTGGTGGTGCTTGGCGGCCTGCTGCTGGTGCCCTTCGCCGTGCTCCTGCGAATCGGCCTGGCGGGTTATCCGGAGGCGGCGGCGCGCCTGGTCGAGGAAGTCGACATCATCCGCCGGGTCAACAGCGGCCATCGTCTCAAGCCAGTGGGAGCCCGGCCGATGCGTCGCCTGGCCCGCGCGCTGAATGCCTTCGCCGAGGCCCATGGCGCCCTGCAGCAGGAGGTGAAGCAGCGCATCGACGAGGCCAACGCCCATCTGGAGCAGGAGAAGAATCGCCTGGCCGCGCTGATGTCGGAGCTCGCCCAGAGCGTGCTGGTGTGCAACCGCGAGGGGCGCATCCTGCTCTACAACAGCAGCGCCAGCCTGCTCCTGGAGCCGGGCGCCGCGGAGGCGGTCGGTACGCCGGTCGGCCTGGGGCGCTCGATCTTCGCCATCCTCGACCAGCGGCTGATCGTCCACGCCCTGGAACGCCTGCGTCAGCGCCTGGCGCAGCACAGCCCGCGGCCGGTGGCCAATTTCGTCACGGCGCGCGGCGCCCATCTGCTGCGCGCGCAGATGGTGCCGCTGCAGGATGCCCTGGGCGAGCTGATCGGCTTCGTGCTGATCCTCGAGGACATCACCCGCTCGGTGGAGCTCAACAGCCGTCGTGACGCCCTGCTGCTGCAGCTCACCGAGGGCAGCCGCGCCGCCCTGGGCAATATCCGCGCCGCCGCCGAGACGGTGCAGCAGTACCCGCAGATGGACGCCGAGCAACGCCAGCGTTTCGGCGCGGTGATTCTGGATGAGGCGCAGCGCCTGTCCCAGCAGTTGCAGCAGACCCTGGCCCGGCATGCCGACATCCTCAGGCCGCAGTGGCCGCTGGAGGACATGCTGGCCAGCGACCTGCTGCTGGCGCTGCAACGCAACTTCGCCACGGTACTGGGGGTCACCGCGCACTACGGCGGCGATGATCGACCGCTGTGGCTGAGCCTGGACAGCTATTCCCTGGTGCAGGCCATGACCCAGCTGATGGGCGCGCTGGCGAACGCCTGCGGGGTGCGTGAGGTCGAGCTGGAACTGGCCGGCGAGGGCGGTTTCGCCCGCCTGGGGCTGCGCTGGAACGGCGCCGGTCTGGAGCCGGAAGTGCTGCACGAGTGGGAAGAGCGGCCGTTCAGCCTGGGCGGCGACGACCCCGGCGCCTCGACCCTGCGCGAGGTGCTGGAGCGCCACGGCGGCGAGCTCTGGTGCCAGACCGACCACGCCGCCGGCGTCGGCCGCCTGTGCCTGCAGTTGCCGATCATCGAGCCTCAGCCGCAGCCGGCGCAGTCGTCGCCAGCCCACGGCCGCCCGGTGTACTACGACTTCGACCTGTTCAGCCAGCCGGGGCAGACGCCGGAGCTGGATGAGCGGCCCCTGAGCGAACTGGCCTACACCGTGTTCGACACCGAGACCACTGGCCTGGCGCCGTCCGAGGGCGACGAGATCATCTCCATCGGCGCGGTGCGCATGGTCAATGGTCGGCTGCTCAAGCAGGAATGTTTCGAGCAGTTGATCGACCCCCATCGCTCGATCCCGCGGGAATCGCAGCAGGTGCATGGCCTGACCCCGGAGCTGCTGGCCGGCCAGCCTGGCATCGCCCAGGTGCTGCCGCTGTTTCAGCGCTTTGCCGAGGACACGGTGCTGGTCGCGCACAACGCCGCGTTCGACATGCGTTTCCTGCAGCTCAAGGAGGAGCAGACGGGCGTGCGCTTCATCCAGCCGGTGCTCGACACCTTGCTGCTGTCGGCCCTGGTCCATCCCGGGCACAACCCCGATGAGCACCGCCTCGAGCAGATCGCTGCGCGCCTCGGTGTGCAGGTGATCGGCCGGCATACCGCCCTGGGCGATGCCATGGTCACCGGCGAGGTGTTCCTGCGCCTGCTGCCGTTGCTCGCCGAGCGCGGCATCCACACCCTGCGCCAGGCCCGCGAGGCTTCGCAGAAGACCTTCTATGCCAAGCTCGAGTATTGATCTTCGGCGTACGCCGAAAACAGCCGGGCAAAAAAAAGACCCGGCATGCGCCGGGTCAATAACCGTGATTAGCCTGATGAGGAGATAATCTGAAGAGTCCGACTGCCGGGCCCTAGAGCTTATCGGCTGATCTCGCGACCAGTTGAGTGAATAATAACAATTCTCATTTCGATGTCAACGCTCTTTCGCGAGAAATTCTGCGCGGCTGTGTGTGTTGGCGCGGGGCGCCAGTTTCTAGAGCGCGATCGGCGGCAGGCGCAGCTGGGTGATTTCCTTGTTCATCAGGTCGATGCGCCTGGCCATGCTTTCGATCAGGCTATGGGCGATCCGCGGGTTGCTCTGCATCAGGCTGAGGAACTGGTCCTTGGGAATCACCATCACCGTGCAGGGCTCGGTTGCCAGCACGGTGGCGCTGCGCTTTTCCCGGGTGAACACGGCCATGGCGCCGAAGATCTCGTCCTTCTGCACGTCACCAACCTTGTGCCCGTCGACGAAGGCCTCGGCATGGCCCTCGATGATGATGAACACGTGATCGGCGGCGTCGCCCTGGTGAATCAGTTCTTCGCCGGCGGCGAAGTGCTGGAAACCGGTCGAGGTGCGCAGCTCCGGCTGCTTGAGGCGCGCCAGGGCATCGGAGAGCAGGGCGGTATGACCGATCAGGTACTGGATGAGCAGTTCCTGGCGCTGCTCGCTGGCGTAGATGTGCTTGAACACTTCATTGCGCGAATAGGGCAGCAGGCTGAGGGGCTCCTCGCTGCGGTAGCGGCAGCTGGGCAGGTCGATGCCCTGGCGCAGGCCGACCAGGTCGCCCTCCTGCAGGTAGAACAGCGGGCGCCCATCGACCAGGGCATGCAGCAGGCCATCCTCGATGATGAACAGCTGGTTGCTCGGCAGCTCCGGCGCCAGGTCGTCCACCTGTTCCAGCAGCAGCGCCGGACCACAGGGTTGCAGTCCGTCCAGCAGCTGGGCGGGGATGCTCTGCAGTCGGCTGATCAGCTGGTCGGCGTAAGCCGGTTGCTCCCCGAGTAGATACATGGGCGTAATTCCTTGAACGGACTGGACTGACGAAGCGCACGGATGGCCCTGACACAATAGGTGGCGCCCGGCTTCTGGTAAATCCCCGTAAGCAGAGGTTGTGAGCTAGCTCTTGTTGTGTGCCACGCAGGCTTCGAGCTGGCCGTTCAGCTCCGCCTTGTGGGCGGGCGGCAGCTCGTTCCAGTGCACGTTCAGCAACGCGCCCTCGATGGCGTAGAGCAGCACCTTGGAGGCGCGAAAACCCCGGGCCCGCACGGCCTGGTAAGCGCTCACCGCGCCCAGCCGGCGCAGGTCGTTGGCGCTGTGGATGCCGGCGGCATGTAGCCAAAGGGCCGAAGTCTTGCCGAGGTTCTTCAGGTGTTGCAGTTCGTCGTTCATCAAGCCTCCTTGCGTCGCGAATGGGCGAAGCTGAATAACGAATGGAAGGCGATCAGCGTGCAATGCCTGCCAGTAAGTGTAGCGGCCAGCGAATCGGGCGTGGCTGGTCGGGATCCCCCCAGGCCTGCTGCAGTGCCGGCTTCAGCGCGCCGACCGGGTCGCGGCCGTGCTTGCGCTGCCAGCGCTGCACCGCCGACCAGGTACCCAGATAGCCGGTCAGCTGGCCGAGGTTCCAGGTCGCTTCGAGGGCCAGTTCGGGCGCTTCGAGGCGGGGAAAGGGAAGCGGGATGTCGCGGTAGCCGGCATCGACACTGGCGCGACCGTCCAGCCAGTAGCCGGCCAGGGTGTTGCCGTAGAAATCCTCGATCAGTGCGTCCAGGCGACTGTCGACCTGCATCAGGCCGTAGCACCAGGCGCAGAACAGGCCGTCGGGCCTGAGCAGCCGGCCGACTTCGGCGAAGAATGCCGGGCCGGCGAACCAGTGCAGGGCCTGGGCGACCACGATCAGATCGAGGCTGGCGGATGGCAGGGGCAGCGCTTCGGCGCTGGCGGCGAACAGCTGGATGCCCTGCCAGTCGCGACCGGCTCGCAGCTGCTCGAGGCTGGCATCGCAGGCCAGTACCTGGGCGAAGTGCCGAAGCAGGGGGCGGCTCGCCTGGCCGTTGCCGCAGGCGATGTCCAGGGCGCGTTGGCGTTGCGGGCTGTGCTCGGCCAGCCAGTCGAACAGGGCGTCCGGGTACTGCGGGCGATAGCTGGCGTAGGCCGCTGCGCCCGTTCCGAACAGCTCGGCCACCTCGCTCATGCTCAGCGGGTCCGGTAGCGCAGGCGCGTGCCGAAATTGACCGACATCAAGAGTTCGTCGGCGGACAGGTCGGCGGGGAAGTAGGCGCCGGAAATCTGCGCGTGAGCCAGGCTGGCGCCCTCGAGGAGGGCCTCGCGCAGGTCCAGGCCGCGCAGGTCGGTGCCACGGAAATAGGCGTCGCGGAAGTTGATGCCCTGGGCGTCGAGGGCGCGCAGATCGAGGCCGCGGAAGTCGCCGCCGCTGAGATCGACTTCGACATCCCGGGGACGCTGGGCATTGAAGCCAGCGATGTTCTCCTCACGCAACAGGCGGTAGAGCGGGCTATCGAGTTGGCGTGGCTGGCTCATGGGGGAAACCTTCCTGGGTGGCGTCCCCCGCCAGTATAGAAGCCGCGGCGCGATCTGCCCGATCGTGCTGCGACAGCCCTTACAGCCCCGGCAGGCGCTGACGGATCTGCTTCACCAAGTTGTCCAGGCTGGCACTGTCGTGGGTCTCGACGCGGCGGCTGTTGGCCTGTTCTTCCTCGCTGAGCGGCTCGCGGCTGGCCTGCTGGGCCTGGATCACTTCGAGGGTGGCGTCGGACGGGTCGACGCCGGCGGCCTGGCGCTGGCCCAGCCAGCTGGCGATGACGTCCTCGGGGGCGTGGCAGTCGAGGATCAGGAAGGGTACGGCGCTGGCTTCGGCGATCTGCCAGGCGCCCTGGCGCTGCTCCCGCTTGAGGTAGGTGGCGTCGATCACCACCGGAAAACCGGCATGCAGGGCGAGTTCGGCCAGGCGATGCAGGCGCTGGTAGGTGGCGAGGCTGGCATCCTCGCTGTAGATGCCGGCGCTCAGCTGGCCCTGGTCGGCATTCGACTGCTCACCGAACAGGCGCTTGCGTTCGACGTCCGAGCGCAGGCGCACGGCGCCCAGGGCTTCGACCAGACGCATCGCCACGGAACTCTTGCCGACGGCCGAAACCCCATGGGTGACGGCCAGAAAGGGCGTGGGAATGGCGCTGTAGCTTTCCGCCAGGGCGGCGTAACGGCGGTACTGGCGCAGGATCACCGCACGCTGCACCGCGTCCTCTTCCTGGCCGAGGCGGAACAGCGCGACCTTGCCGCGGACCATGGCGCGATAGGCCTTGTAGAAGTTCAGCAGCTCCAGCGCGGCGTAGTCGCCGGTGTATTCCAGCCAGGTGCTGACGAAGCGCCGCGACAGGCACTTGAGCCCGCGGTCTTCCAGGTCCATGGCGAGGAAGGCGGCATCGGAGATGATGTCGATCAGGCGGAACGGCTCGTTGAACTCGATGCAGTCGAACAGCACCACCTGGCCGTCGAGCAGGGTCACGTTGCCCAGGTGGATATCGCCATGGCATTCGCGAATGAAACCCTCGGCCTTGCGCTGGCCGAGCAGCGGCATGAGGCGTGCGTAGCTGCTCTCGGCCCAGGCCTGCAGGGCGTCGAGTTGTTGCATGTCGGCCGAGTCGGACAGCAGTGGACGGATCTGCTCGAAATTCTGCAGCACCGGCGCCATGACCGCCTCGGCGCTGCCGAGCTCATGCGCCTGCGGCACTTGTGGGGCCTTGAGGTGGAACTCGGCAATCTGTCGGGCCAGGGCCTCGATATGGCCCTCGCTCAGCTCACCGCGCCCCTGTACCTCGCCGAGCAGATGCTCCTGGGGGAACTGGCGCATCTTCAGCGCGTACTCGATGACCGGGCCGTCGCCGGACAGCTGTGGCGCCTCGGCACTGCCGCTGATCGGCAGGACTTCCAGGTACAGGCCCTGGGTCAGGCGCTGGTTGAGGCGCAACTCCTCGTTGCAGAAGTGCTCGCGCGCCGCCAGTTCGGTGAAGTCGAGGAAGCCGAAATTCACCGGTTTCTTGATCTTGTAGGCGTAGGGGCCGGTCAACAGGACCCAGGAGATATGCGTCTCGATGACCTGGAACCCGTCCACCGGGTGGGGGTAGAGGGCCGGGTTCTGCAGGGCGGCGATCAGGGCTTGGCTCACAGGCGATCCTTGGCGTTCGGGCAATAGAAGAGGCCGGCATTATGGCCGCTGTGAGCCGCTCTGCAAACCGCCTGGCAGCGCCTGCCCGTGCCAGGCAAAGTGCGTATAATGCCGCGCCATGACTCGTACCCGATCCCCCCGTTCCCGCTCCAAACGTCGCTCGCGCGGCCTGCGTCCCTGGCTTGGCTGGGCTTTCAAGCTCGGCCTGGTTGGCTTGGTCATCCTAGCCGGCTTTGCCGTGTACCTCGACGCCGTGGTCCAGGAGAAGTTCTCCGGCAAGCGCTGGACCGTGCCCGCCAAGGTCTATGCCAGGCCCCTCGAGCTGTTCGTCGGCCAGAAGCTGGCCAAGGACGACTTTCTCAAGGAGCTGGACGCCCTCGGCTATCGCCGCGAGAGCGCCGCCAATGGCCCAGGCGCCGTGGCGGTGGCCGGCAACAGTATCGAGCTGCACACCCGTGGCTTCCAGTTCTACGAGAGCAGCGAGCCGGCGCAGCGCGTGCGCGTGCGCTTCTCCGGCGATTACGTCGCCGGCCTCAACCAGGGCAATGGTGCCAACCTGGCGGTGGCGCGTCTGGAGCCGATGCTGATCGGTGGCCTGTATCCGGCGCATCAGGAAGACCGCGTGCTGATCAAGCTGGAGCAGGTGCCGCCCTATCTGGTGGAAACCCTGGTGGCGGTCGAGGATCGCGAATTCTTCAACCACTTCGGCGTGTCTCCCAAGGGCATCGCCCGCGCGGTGTGGATCAATGCCACGGCCGGCCAGTTGCGCCAGGGCGGCAGCACCCTGACCCAGCAGTTGGTGAAGAACTTCTACCTGACCAACGAGCGCAGCCTGACTCGCAAGGCCACCGAAGCGATGATGGCGGTGCTGCTGGAGCTGCATTACGAGAAGAAGGACATTCTCGAGGCCTACCTCAATGAGGTCTTCCTCGGCCAGGACGGCCAGCGCGCGGTGCACGGTTTCGGCCTGGCCAGCCAGTACTTCTTCAGCCAGCCGCTGTCGGAGCTTAAGCTCGAGCAGGTGGCGCTGCTGGTGGGCATGGTCAAGGGGCCGACCTACTACAACCCGCGGCGCAATCCCGAGCGCGCCCTCGAGCGGCGCAACCTGGTGCTCGACGTGCTCGTCGAGCAGGGCGTGGTGAGCGCCGAGCAGGCCGAGGCGGCCAAGCGCAAGCCGCTCGGCGTGACCCCGCGCGGCAGCCTAGCCGACAGCTCTTTCCCGGCCTTCCTCGACCTGGTCAAGCGTCAGCTGCGCCAGGACTATCGCGAGGCGGACCTGACCGAAGAAGGGCTGCGCATCTTCACCAGTTTCGACCCGATCCTCCAGCTCAAGGCCGAAACCGCCCTGGCCGACTCCCTGAAACGCCTGTCCGGGCGCAAGGGCGTGGACCAGGTGGAGGCCGGGATGGTGGTGACCAATCCGGAAACCGGCGAGATCCAGGCGCTGATCGGCAGCCGTCAGCCGCGCTTCGCCGGCTTCAACCGGGCGCTGGATGCGCTGCGGCCGATCGGCTCGCTGATCAAGCCGGCGGTCTACCTGACGGCCCTGGAGCGCCCCAGCCAGTTCACCCTGACCAGCCTGCTGCAGGATCAGCCCTTCTCCATCAAGGGCCAGGACGGCCAGGTCTGGAGCCCGCAGAACTACGATCGCAAGGCTCATGGCACGATCTACCTCTATCAGGGCCTGGCCAACTCCTACAACCTGTCCACCGCCAAGCTCGGCCTGGAACTGGGCGTACCGAATGTGCTCAAAACTCTTGAGCGTCTCGGTGTCGAGCGCAAGTGGCCGGCCTATCCCTCGATGTTGCTGGGGGCCGGTGCGCTGACGCCGATGGAGGTGGCGGACATGTACCAGACCCTGGCCAATGGTGGCTTCAACACCCCGTTGCGCGGCATTCGCAGCGTGCTGACCGCCGAGGGCGAGCCGCTCAAGCGCTACCCCTACCAGATCCAGCAGCGCTTCGATGCCGGCGCCATCTACCTGCTGCAGAACGCCATGCAGCGCACCATGAGCGAAGGCACCGGCCGTTCGGTGTACAGCCAGTTGCCCCGCTCCTTGAATTTGGCGGGTAAGACCGGCACCAGCAACGATTCGCGCGACAGCTGGTTCGCCGGCTTCAGCCAGGATCTGCTGGCGGTGGTGTGGCTCGGTCGGGACGACAACGGCCCGACGCCGCTGACCGGGGCCACTGGCGCCTTGCAGGTGTGGACCGATTTCATGCGCAAGGCCGATCCGCTGCCGCTGGACATGCCGCTGCCGGACAACGTGGTGCAGGCCTGGGTCGACGCCAATAGCGGCCAGGGCTCGGATCCCAGCTGCCCGAATGCCGTGCAGATGCCGTATATTCGCGGCAGTGAGCCGGCGCCGGGACCAGGCTGTGGCATACAGGCCCCGGTCGATTCGGTGATGGACTGGGTACGTGGCTGGTTGAATTAAGTGAGAGGGTGTGAAGTGATTAAGTGGTGGATTCCTGCTCTGACAGCCTCGATGGTGCTGGGTGGCTGTGCCAGCGTCCCGCGCGGTTCGATCCCGGTGGTCGACTCCAGCGGATCGGTCTATGACCAGCAGGAGGCGGGTGGTGGCAGCTATGGTCAGCCGGCCATCCAGCCTCAGCCCCAGGCCGTTCCGCAGGATTCCGGGGTGGTGGTGATGGTGCCCCAGGGCGCCGGCAGCTCTGCGCCCATCCAGACCTTCCCGGCGCCGAGCGCGCCGATAGGCGGTGCCAGCGACAGTTCACCGCAGGTCATCGGCGAGCCGCAGGGCGGTTACAGCGCGCCAGCGCCCTCGATGCCCAGTGGGATTCCCAGCAGTGGCGGGCTGGCTGCCGATGAGCAGTTGGATGGTCCGGTACTGGCGCTGTTGACCACGGCGCAGCAGCAGCAGGGCAGTGGAGACCTGAACGGTGCGGCCTCCAGCCTCGAGCGCGCCCAGCGCATCGCCCCGCGCGAGCCGCAGGTGCTCTATCGTCTGGCCGAAGTTCGCCTGGCCCAGGGCGATGCGGCGCAGGCCGAGCAATTCGCCCGTCGCGGTCTGAGCTATGCAAGTGGTCGGCCGGCCTTGCAGGCCAGCCTGTGGAATCTGATCGCCCAGGCACGTGAGCGTCAGGGTGACCCTGCCGGCGCCGCCCAGGCGCGCGAGCGGGCGCGGGTCAGCCTGTGATGGATGCGCGAGTGCCGGCTATTGCGGAGCAGTTGCTACTGATCGAGCGCGAACTGCGCGGGCAGGGCTGGTGGAGCGAGCAGCCGCCCAGTGCCCAGGCGTTGGCCAGCCAGCAGCCATTCTGTGTCGACAGCATGGCGTTCGAGCAGTGGCTGCAATGGATATTCCTGCCGCGGATGAAACAGATGCTGGAGGCCGGGGCGGCGCTGCCCAGTGTCTCGGGTATCCAGCCGATGGCGGAACAGGTCTACAGCGACCGCAGTGCCCAGGCTACGGAGCTGATTCGCCTGCTGGGCGAATTCGATCGGTTGATCGGCGGCGCGGCCTGACGCCGCGCCGATTTTGCCGCCTTACTTGCAGTTGTCGGCAATCGCCTTCTGCGCCGCGCCGATACGCTCCTGACGTTCCTTTTCGCTGAGACGGCGCACTTCGCCACCTTCCTCGACGCGCACGCGCGGATTGTTCTGCAGTTGCGCCAGGTTGGTGCGCATGTTTTCGCAGTATTTCCTGCGCTCGGCTTCCTTGGCAGCGACCTGCTGCTTGACCTTCTCGTCGATGGCGGCCTGCTCTGGGTCGGCAATGCTCTCGAAGGTCGGCGCGGCTTTCACCGGTTCGGCAGGCTTGGGCGGCGGTGCGGCGGTATTGATGGTGGTGGCCTGCGCACCTTGCGGCGGCTGCGCGCCGAAGTGGGTGACGCCTTGGGCGTCGACCCACTTGTACACCTGGCTGGCCATGGCGGTTGCGCTCAGGGCGAGCAGCAAGCTGCTGATGAGGATTGTGCGGCGCATGCTGTTTCCTTTTGATGTGCTGCGAAGGCTGAGGGCTACTATAACCAAATCGGCTGAATCTTCATCCTGCGCCACGTCACAGCAGAAGATTGCGCAAAGCGTCACGCGCCGCTTGACTTGCCTTCGCCGAATCCGAACAATCCAACGTTCGCTGTAGTGGAGTCCGCCGCAAGTGTCCTCCAGCTCAGCAACAAGAGGCGCTACCCGTGCCGAACCGTGTTACCCGCAACGCGTTACCTCGCGCTGGGAGGGCCAGTCCCGCAAGACCATGGGCTGTTCCGTTACTCGTCATGCCGATGTCCAGAGTTCACGATCACAGTCGTGCAAGTCAGCTGACCAGTAAGACCTACTAAGAGTCACTCGTTGTCGGGTGGCATTCTGGCGTTCAAGAGGTGAACAACGTGGAGCTTTTATCCGGCGCTGAAATGGTCGTCCGCTTTTTGCGTGACGAAGGCGTTAAGAACATCTATGGGTACCCGGGCGGTGCTCTGCTGCATATCTACGATGCCCTGTTCAAGGAACCGGAAGTCAATCACATCCTGGTTCGCCACGAGCAAGCGGCAACCCATATGGCTGACGGCTACGCCCGCGCCACCGGCAAGGCCGGTGTGGTGTTGGTGACTTCCGGCCCGGGCGCGACCAATGCCATCACCGGTATCGCCACCGCCTACATGGATTCAATTCCGATGGTGGTGCTGTCCGGTCAGGTGCCGAGCAACATGGTCGGTACCGACGCCTTCCAGGAAACCGACATGATCGGCATCTCCCGGCCGATCGTGAAACACAGCTTCATGATCAAGCACGCCTCGGAGATTCCCGAGGTGATGAAGAAGGCGTTCTATATCGCCCAGTCCGGCCGTCCAGGTCCGGTGGTCGTGGACATTCCCAAGGACATGACCAATCCGGCGGAGAAGTTCGAATACGTCTACCCGAAGAAGGCCAAGCTGCGCTCCTACAGCCCGGCCCTGCGTGGCCATTCCGGGCAGATCCGCAAGGCGGCCGAACTGCTCCTGAGCGCCAAGCGCCCGGTGGTCTACTCCGGTGGCGGGGTGATCATGGGCGGCGCCGCGGCGCCCCTGACCGAGCTCGCGCAGATGCTCAATCTGCCGGTGACCAATACCCTGATGGGGTTGGGCGGTTATCCCGGCGGTGATCGCCAGTTCCTCGGCATGCTCGGCATGCACGGCAGCTACACCGCCAACCTGGCGATGCACCATGCCGACGTGATCCTGGCGGTCGGCGCGCGTTTCGACGACCGCGTGATCAATGGCGCCGGCAAGTTCTGCCCGAATGCCAAGATCATCCATATCGACATCGATCCGGCGTCGATCTCCAAGACCATCAAGGCCGACATCCCGATCGTCGGTCCGGTCGACAGCGTGCTGGTCGAGATGGTCGCGATCCTCAAGGAGATCGGCCAGGCTCCGAGCAAGGAAGCGCTGTCCAGCTGGTGGAAACAGATCGACGAGTGGCGCGGCAGTCGCGGCATGTTCCCTTACGACAAGGGTGACGGCAGCATCATCAAGCCACAGACCGTGATCGAGACCCTCTGCGAGGTCACCCAGGGCGACGCCTTCGTCACCTCCGACGTCGGTCAGCACCAGATGTTCGCGGCGCAGTACTACCGCTTCAACAAGCCCAATCGCTGGATCAACTCCGGCGGCCTCGGCACCATGGGCTTCGGCCTGCCGGCCGCGATGGGCGTCAAGCTGAGCTTCCCGGATGATCACGTGGCCTGCGTGACTGGCGAAGGCAGCATCCAGATGAACATCCAGGAGCTGTCGACCTGCCTGCAGTACGACCTGCCGGTGAAGATCGTCAACCTGAACAATGGTGCCCTCGGCATGGTCCGCCAGTGGCAGGACATGATGTACAGCAGCCGTCACTCGCACTCCTACATGGAGTCGTTGCCGGACTTCGTCAAACTGGCCGAGGCCTATGGCCATGTCGGCATGCGCATTACCGAGCTGAAAGACCTCAAGCCGATGATGGAGCAGGCCTTCGCGATGAAGGATCGCCTGGTGTTCCTCGATATCCAGGTCGACACCAGCGAGCACGTCTACCCGATGCAGATCAAGGACGGGGCGATGCGCGATATGTGGTTGAGCAAGACGGAGCGGACCTAACCATGCGACACATTATTTCCCTGCTGCTGGAAAACGAGCCAGGCGCATTGTCCCGTGTGGTTGGGCTGTTCTCGCAGCGCAACTACAACATCGAAAGCCTGACCGTGGCGCCGACCGAAGACCCGACCCTGTCGCGTCTGACGCTCACGACTGTGGGACATGATGAAGTGATCGAGCAGATCACCAAGAACCTCAACAAGCTGATCGAGGTGGTGAAGCTGGTCGACCTGTCGGAAAGCGCTCACATCGAGCGTGAGCTGATGCTGGTCAAGGTCAAGGCCACCGGTGCCCAGCGCGCCGAGGTCAAGCGCACCACCGACATCTTCCGTGGGCAGATCGTCGACGTGAATACCAGCGTGTACACCATTCAGCTGGCCGGCACGAGCGACAAGCTGGACAGCTTCATCCAGGCCATCGGCACCGCGTCGATCCTGGAAACCGTACGCAGTGGTGTCACCGGCATCGCCCGGGGCGACAAGGTGCTGAGTATCTGACAGCCATGCTGAAGAAAGCCCCGCCCAGTGCGGGGCTTTTTTTCGCCCCAGGTTATTGCTGGCGATTCCAGAAGGCCGCGATCAGTGGGTCCTTGAGGCGCTTTTGCAGCGCGAACAGGCCTATATCGTAGGCGGTCAACGGCGGCTGAATGTCGTAGATGCGAATGCGTGCGGTCAGCGGGCTGTTGTCGAGCACGATCTGCGGCACCACGCCTATACCGAACCCCAGACTCACCATGCTCACGATAGCTTCGTTGCCGCTCACCTGGGCGTAGATGCGCGGTTTGATGTTGTGGCTCTTCAGCCACCGGTCGGTGCGGGTTCTGGCCAGGCCCTCTTCCGATAGGATCATCGGCACATCTTTCCAGCTTTCCGCGTCGGGGTGGATCAGCTGGTCTTCGGTCAGTAGCTGCGGCGACTGCGGGCCGATGAAGCGCAGCTCGGAGCGAGTGATCGACTGAAAATCGATGCCGGCGGGTAAGTGGTCGGGGCGGGCGCCGATGGCAAGATCTTCCAGTCCCTGCTGCACGCGTTCCACGGCTCTTGCCGGGTCGCCGGTGTGCAGCTTCATTTCAATGCGCGGGTAGTCTTGCCGAAAGCTGCTGAGGATGTCGTAGAGGAAGCTGTAGCTGGCCGTGACGGAGCAGTACAGGGAGAGTTCGCCGTGCAGAACCAGCTGGTCCTGCCGGAACGCCTGGCGAATGGCCTGCCAGCCATTCATGACCTCGCTGGCGTATTCGCGGAACTGCTGCCCCTCGCGGGTCAGCCGGACCGAGCGATTGTCGCGCAGGAACAGCGGTGCGCCCAGTTCATCTTCCAGCTGCTTGATGCAGCGACTGAGTGCGGAGGGGCTGACGTGCTGCTCGTGGCTGGTTTTGCCGAAGTGCAGGTTGTCTGCCAGGGCAAGAAAAAGCTTGAGGGCGTGGCTGTCCATTTGTATTTCGTATTTCGGCATGTTGTGTTGCAAATATATCATTTTACGCAACGGTGAGGATCACTTAAGGTGCCTCTTGTCACGGCGCCTCTGCGCCCCACTCCTTTCGATTCAAAAGAGCCAAGAACATGAAAGTTTATTACGACAAAGACTGCGACCTCTCCATCATCCAGGGCAAGAAAGTCGCCATCATCGGTTACGGTTCCCAGGGCCATGCCCAGGCATGCAACCTGAAGGACTCCGGTGTCGACGTCACCATCGGTCTGCGCAAGGGCTCGGCTACTGTCGCCAAGGCCGAGGCCCACGGCCTGAAGGTCACCGACGTCGCCTCCGCTGTCGCGGCTGCCGACCTGGTGATGATCCTCACTCCGGACGAGTTCCAGGGCCAGCTGTACAAGAACGAGATCGAGCCGAACATCAAGCAGGGTGCAACCCTGGCTTTCTCCCACGGTTTCGCCATCCACTACAATCAGGTCGTCCCGCGTGCCGACCTCGACGTGATCATGATCGCGCCCAAGGCCCCGGGCCACACCGTGCGTTCCGAGTTCGTCAAGGGCGGTGGTATCCCTGATCTGATCGCGATCTACCAGGACGCCTCCGGCAACGCCAAGAACGTCGCCCTGTCCTACGCCTCCGGTGTCGGCGGCGGTCGTACCGGCATCATCGAAACCACCTTCAAGGACGAAACCGAAACCGACCTGTTCGGTGAGCAGGCCGTTCTCTGTGGCGGTTGCGTCGAGCTGGTCAAGGCTGGCTTCGAAACCCTTGTCGAAGCCGGCTATGCCCCGGAAATGGCCTACTTCGAGTGCCTGCACGAGCTGAAGCTGATTGTCGACCTGATGTACGAAGGCGGCATCGCCAACATGAACTACTCGATCTCCAACAACGCCGAGTACGGCGAGTACGTGACCGGTCCGGAAGTGATCAACGAGGAGTCGCGCAAGGCCATGCGCAACGCCCTGAAGCGCATCCAGGACGGTGAGTACGCGAAGATGTTCATCAGCGAAGGTGCTACCAACTATCCGTCGATGACCGCCAAGCGCCGCAACAACGCGGCCCATGGCATCGAGATCATCGGTGAGCAGCTGCGTTCGATGATGCCGTGGATCTCCGCCAACAAGATCGTCGACAAGAGCAAGAACTAAGCCCTGTCGGTGTGAGAAAGAACGCGGCCCTGGCCGCGTTTTTTCGTTCTACCGCAAGGCTTCTGGTATAAAGCCTGATTGCTGAGCCTGGGCAGTGGCGAGTTGGCACTGCTGCTGTCTGGCGAAATTCTCCCTATACGTTGCAAGGTGTTGTTCATGAGCGAGCGTCCAGAAGCGCCCAACGCGGCCCCCGACGAAGAGAGCCTGCTACCGATCGATGAGCATGTCGAGGAAGGCCATGATGATGAGGGGCGAAAGGTTCGTCATCGTGGGGTCTACCTGCTGCCCAACCTGTTCACCACGGCGAACCTGTTTGCCGGCTTCTACGCCATCATCAATGCCATGAACGGTAATTTCTATGTGGCCGCGGCCGCAGTGTTCGTGGCCATGGTGCTGGATAGTCTCGATGGTCGAGTGGCACGCCTGACTAATACGCAGAGCGCCTTTGGCGCCGAATACGACTCTCTGTCCGACATGGTCGCCTTCGGTGTGGCGCCTGCGCTGTTGGCGTTCGAGTGGGCCCTGGGCAGCATGGGCAAGGTGGGCTGGATGGTGGCGTTCATATACGTCGCCGGAGCGGCGCTGCGCCTCGCGCGCTTCAATACCCAGATCGGTACGACCGACAAACGCTTCTTCATCGGCTTGGCCAGTCCTGCGGCGGCCGGTGTGGTCGCGGGTACGGTCTGGGCTTTCAGTGACTTCGGCATCAAGGGGTCCAACATGGCCTTTGGTGTGGCGGTGCTGGTGGCGGCCGCCGGCATGCTGATGGTCAGCAATATCAAGTACTACAGCTTCAAGGATCTGGACCTGAAGGGGCGCGTGCCCTTTGTTGCGATCCTTGCCGTTGTGCTGCTCTTTGCGGTGGTGTTCAGTGATCCGCCGCGCATACTGCTGATCATCTTCCTGGCCTATGCCGCGTCCGGTCCTTTGCAGTACCTCCTGCAACTGCGTCGGCGCAAGTCGGTAAAGTGATCTAGCGTCCGGCCGACGCCGCGACCCGCAGTGCGGCGTCGGCGGGCAGGAGCTAGTCCTGCCCATTCCTTTCGTGGTTCC
Source organism: Pseudomonas sp. LPB0260 (assembly GCF_013388395.1). NCBI lineage: Bacteria > Pseudomonadati > Pseudomonadota > Gammaproteobacteria > Pseudomonadales > Pseudomonadaceae > Pseudomonas > Pseudomonas sp. LPB0260. Next base: position 5,402,109 of record NZ_CP058247.1, read on the forward strand.
TCTCTCTGCCCTCTGGGCTGTCAGTCTTCGTGCTAGTGCGCATTGGGTTTCCCCTCGCTAGGCTTCGTTGGGCTCCTGTCTGTTTCGCTCGTCAGGGCTGCCATGCATGGTGCTTGGTTGTGGATATCTTCAGTGCCGCTATTGGATTGCTGCTTGGTATGGGGCTACGAATGCTGCAGCCCGGGCGGCTTGGGCTGTGGTTGAGTCGCCGGGCTTCCGGCGCGCGGGTGACGTCAGTGTCTTCGCGTTCGGGTGAGAGGGGTTGGCGGGGTGGAGTAGGGCCTTCGCTCTGTGTATTGGAAAGAACTCGATAAAGCGTTGACCTGCTGCGCTTGATGCCTATAATGCGCGCCTTCTCCGGCGTAAGTCCCCTATAAAACGCTTTGCAAAACAAAGAGTTAAGTTTGAGTTAGGGGTTGCAACACGGCGAAAGCTGCGTAGAATGCGCCGGGCTGACGGGGTGGCAAGTTGATCCTGTCGGTGCTTCGGTCCAAGGTGGTCGAAAGTGGTAGAAGAGGCAGTTGACAGCGGTTTGAAACGCTGTAGAATTCGCCTCCCGCTGACGAGAAGCTTGAGGCTGATCGAAGGTGCAAGTGGTTGAAGTAGAAAAGAAATTTTCGAAACTGCTTGACGGAAGATGAGGCTGCTGTAGAATGCGCGCCTCGGTTGAGACGAAAGACTTAACCAACTGTTCTTTAACAACTGAATCAAGCAATTCGTGTGGGTGCTTGTGAGGTAAGACTGATAGTCAACTGATTATCAGCATCACAAAGCAACACTCGTTAATTCGAGAGTTAACTCTTTTAAGTAAGAGATTTGCGATTGCTGAGCCAAGTTTAGGGTTTTCTCAAAACCCAAGCAGTATTGAACTGAAGAGTTTGATCATGGCTCAGATTGAACGCTGGCGGCAGGCCTAACACATGCAAGTCGAGCGGATGAGGGTAGCTTGCTACCTGATTCAGCGGCGGACGGGTGAGTAATGCCTAGGAATCTGCCTGGTAGTGGGGGACAACGTTTCGAAAGGAACGCTAATACCGCATACGTCCTACGGGAGAAAGTGGGGGATCTTCGGACCTCACGCTATCAGATGAGCCTAGGTCGGATTAGCTAGTTGGTGAGGTAATGGCTCACCAAGGCGACGATCCGTAACTGGTCTGAGAGGATGATCAGTCACACTGGAACTGAGACACGGTCCAGACTCCTACGGGAGGCAGCAGTGGGGAATATTGGACAATGGGCGAAAGCCTGATCCAGCCATGCCGCGTGTGTGAAGAAGGTCTTCGGATTGTAAAGCACTTTAAGTTGGGAGGAAGGGTTGTAACCTAATACGTTGCAATTTTGACGTTACCGACAGAATAAGCACCGGCTAACTCTGTGCCAGCAGCCGCGGTAATACAGAGGGTGCAAGCGTTAATCGGAATTACTGGGCGTAAAGCGCGCGTAGGTGGTTTGTTAAGTTGGATGTGAAAGCCCCGGGCTCAACCTGGGAACTGCATCCAAAACTGGCAAGCTAGAGTACGGTAGAGGGTGGTGGAATTTCCTGTGTAGCGGTGAAATGCGTAGATATAGGAAGGAACACCAGTGGCGAAGGCGACCACCTGGACTGATACTGACACTGAGGTGCGAAAGCGTGGGGAGCAAACAGGATTAGATACCCTGGTAGTCCACGCCGTAAACGATGTCAACTAGCCGTTGGAATCCTTGAGATTTTAGTGGCGCAGCTAACGCATTAAGTTGACCGCCTGGGGAGTACGGCCGCAAGGTTAAAACTCAAATGAATTGACGGGGGCCCGCACAAGCGGTGGAGCATGTGGTTTAATTCGAAGCAACGCGAAGAACCTTACCTGGCCTTGACATGCTGAGAACTTTCCAGAGATGGATTGGTGCCTTCGGGAACTCAGACACAGGTGCTGCATGGCTGTCGTCAGCTCGTGTCGTGAGATGTTGGGTTAAGTCCCGTAACGAGCGCAACCCTTGTCCTTAGTTACCAGCACGTTATGGTGGGAACTCTAAGGAGACTGCCGGTGACAAACCGGAGGAAGGTGGGGATGACGTCAAGTCATCATGGCCCTTACGGCCAGGGCTACACACGTGCTACAATGGTCGGTACAAAGGGTTGCCAAGCCGCGAGGTGGAGCTAATCCCATAAAACCGATCGTAGTCCGGATCGCAGTCTGCAACTCGACTGCGTGAAGTCGGAATCGCTAGTAATCGTGAATCAGAATGTCACGGTGAATACGTTCCCGGGCCTTGTACACACCGCCCGTCACACCATGGGAGTGGGTTGCACCAGAAGTAGCTAGTCTAACCGCAAGGGGGACGGTTACCACGGTGTGATTCATGACTGGGGTGAAGTCGTAACAAGGTAGCCGTAGGGGAACCTGCGGCTGGATCACCTCCTTAATCGACGACATCAGCTTCCTTATAAGCTCCCACACGAATTGCTTGATTCATTGCGAAAGACGATTGGGTCTGTAGCTCAGTTGGTTAGAGCGCACCCCTGATAAGGGTGAGGTCGGCAGTTCGAATCTGCCCAGACCCACCAATTGTTGTGGGGTTTGGCCTTGTACGAATATGGGGCCATAGCTCAGCTGGGAGAGCGCCTGCCTTGCACGCAGGAGGTCAGCGGTTCGATCCCGCTTGGCTCCACCACTTACAGCACCGGTATGTAGAGTTCAGAAATGAACATTCCTGAGACTGTCAGTTGAATGTTGATTTCTGGTCTTTGACCAGTACGAAAATCGTTCTTTAAAAATTTGGGTATGTGATAGAAGTGACTGATTAATTACTTTCACTGGTAATTAGTTTGGTCAAGGTAAAATTTGCGTTGTTCTCAAGTGCAAATTTTCGGCGAATGTCGTCTTCACGTTATAGACAATAACCAGATTGCTTGGGGTTATATGGTCAAGTGAAGAAGCGCATACGGTGGATGCCTTGGCAGTCAGAGGCGATGAAAGACGTGGTAGCCTGCGATAAGCTTCGGGGAGTCGGCAAACAGACTTTGATCCGGAGATCTCTGAATGGGGGAACCCACCCAGCATAAGCTGGGTATCACACACTGAATACATAGGTGTGTGAGGCGAACCAGGGGAACTGAAACATCTAAGTACCCTGAGGAATAGAAATCAACCGAGATTCCCTTAGTAGTGGCGAGCGAACGGGGACTAGCCCTTAAGCTTCTTTGATTTTAGCGGAACGCTCTGGAAAGTGCGGCCATAGTGGGTGATAGCCCTGTACGCGAAAGGATCTTAGAAGTGAAATCGAGTAGGACGGAGCACGAGAAACTTTGTCTGAATATGGGGGGACCATCCTCCAAGGCTAAATACTACTGACTGACCGATAGTGAACCAGTACCGTGAGGGAAAGGCGAAAAGAACCCCGGAGAGGGGAGTGAAATAGAACCTGAAACCGTATGCGTACAAGCAGTGGGAGCCCACTTTGTTGGGTGACTGCGTACCTTTTGTATAATGGGTCAGCGACTTATATTCAGTGGCGAGCTTAACCGAATAGGGGAGGCGTAGCGAAAGCGAGTCTTAATAGGGCGTTTAGTCGCTGGGTATAGACCCGAAACCGGGCGATCTATCCATGGGCAGGTTGAAGGTTAGGTAACACTGACTGGAGGACCGAACCGACTACCGTTGAAAAGTTAGCGGATGACCTGTGGATCGGAGTGAAAGGCTAATCAAGCTCGGAGATAGCTGGTTCTCCTCGAAAGCTATTTAGGTAGCGCCTCGTGTATCACTGCTGGGGGTAGAGCACTGTTTCGGCTAGGGGGTCATCCCGACTTACCAAACCGATGCAAACTCCGAATACCAGCAAGTGTCAGCACGGGAGACACACGGCGGGTGCTAACGTCCGTCGTGAAAAGGGAAACAACCCAGACCGTCAGCTAAGGTCCCAAAGTTATGGTTAAGTGGGAAACGATGTGGGAAGGCTTAGACAGCTAGGAGGTTGGCTTAGAAGCAGCCACCCTTTAAAGAAAGCGTAATAGCTCACTAGTCGAGTCGGCCTGCGCGGAAGATGTAACGGGGCTCAAACCATACACCGAAGCTACGGGTTCATCTTAGGATGAGCGGTAGAGGAGCGTTCTGTAAGCCTGTGAAGGTGAGTTGAGAAGCTTGCTGGAGGTATCAGAAGTGCGAATGCTGACATGAGTAACGACAATGCGAGTGAAAAACTCGCACGCCGAAAGACCAAGGTTTCCTGCGCAACGTTAATCGACGCAGGGTGAGTCGGCCCCTAAGGCGAGGCAGAAATGCGTAGTCGATGGGAAACGGGTTAATATTCCCGTACTTCTAGTTACTGCGATGGAGGGACGGAGAAGGCTAGGCCAGCACGGCGTTGGTTGTCCGTGTTTAAGGTGGTAGGCAGAGTGCTTAGGTAAATCCGGGCGCTTAATGCCGAGAGCTGATGACGAGCGTTCTTTTAGAATGCGAAGTGGTTGATGCCATGCTTCCAGGAAAAGCTTCTAAGCTTCAGGTAACTAGGAACCGTACCCCAAACCGACACAGGTGGTTAGGTAGAGAATACCAAGGCGCTTGAGAGAACTCGGGTGAAGGAACTAGGCAAAATGGCACCGTAACTTCGGGAGAAGGTGCGCCGGTGAGGGTGAAGCATTTACTGCGTAAGCTCATGCCGGTCGAAGATACCAGGCCGCTGCGACTGTTTATTAAAAACACAGCACTCTGCAAACACGAAAGTGGACGTATAGGGTGTGACGCCTGCCCGGTGCCGGAAGGTTAATTGATGGGGTTAGCGAAAGCGAAGCTCTTGATCGAAGCCCCGGTAAACGGCGGCCGTAACTATAACGGTCCTAAGGTAGCGAAATTCCTTGTCGGGTAAGTTCCGACCTGCACGAATGGCGTAACGATGGCGGCGCTGTCTCCACCCGAGACTCAGTGAAATTGAAATCGCTGTGAAGATGCAGTGTATCCGCGGCTAGACGGAAAGACCCCGTGAACCTTTACTATAGCTTTGCACTGGACTTTGAGTTTACTTGTGTAGGATAGGTGGGAGGCTTTGAAGCGTGGACGCCAGTTCGCGTGGAGCCATCCTTGAAATACCACCCTGGTAACCTTGAGGTTCTAACTCTGGTCCGTTATCCGGATCGAGGACAGTGTATGGTGGGTAGTTTGACTGGGGCGGTCTCCTCCTAAAGAGTAACGGAGGAGTACGAAGGTGCGCTCAGACCGGTCGGAAATCGGTCGTAGAGTATAAAGGCAAAAGCGCGCTTGACTGCGAGACAGACACGTCGAGCAGGTACGAAAGTAGGTCTTAGTGATCCGGTGGTTCTGTATGGAAGGGCCATCGCTCAACGGATAAAAGGTACTCCGGGGATAACAGGCTGATACCGCCCAAGAGTTCATATCGACGGCGGTGTTTGGCACCTCGATGTCGGCTCATCACATCCTGGGGCTGAAGCCGGTCCCAAGGGTATGGCTGTTCGCCATTTAAAGTGGTACGCGAGCTGGGTTTAGAACGTCGTGAGACAGTTCGGTCCCTATCTGCCGTGGACGTTTGAGATTTGAGAGGGGCTGCTCCTAGTACGAGAGGACCGGAGTGGACGAACCTCTGGTGTTCCGGTTGTCACGCCAGTGGCATTGCCGGGTAGCTATGTTCGGAAAAGATAACCGCTGAAAGCATCTAAGCGGGAAACTTGCCTCAAGATGAGATCTCACTGGAGCCTCGAGCTCCCTAAAGGGCCGTCGAAGACTACGACGTTGATAGGTGGGGTGTGTAAGCGCTGTGAGGCGTTGAGCTAACCCATACTAATTGCCCGTGAGGCTTGACCATATAACACCCAAACAATTTGCTGTTTGTGTGCCAGACGGTTGAAGTCGACAACAAACCGAAAATTTGCCAGAACACGCAATACCAGACATCACATACCCAATTCGGGGAAGCGCCTTAACCGCGAATCCCCAGCTGAATTGCTTGACGACCATAGAGCGTTGGAACCACCTGATCCCATCCCGAACTCAGTAGTGAAACGATGCATCGCCGATGGTAGTGTGGGGTTTCCCCATGTGAGAGTAGGTCATCGTCAAGCACCTATCCCAAACCCCCGACACGCGAAAGCGGGTCGGGGGTTTGTCTTTTAGTGAAAGCCTAAGATTTGTACTTGGGCGTGAAGCTGAATGCTGGCGAAAGCCGCTAAGTTTCACCAAGTGGTTGAAGTAGAAAAGAAATTTTCGAAACTGCTTGACGGAAGATGAGGCTGCTGTAGAATGCGCGCCTCGGTTGAGACGAAAGACTTAACCAACTGTTCTTTAACAACTGAATCAAGCAATTCGTGTGGGTGCTTGTGAGGTAAGACTGATAGTCAACTGATTATCAGCATCACAAAGCAACACTCGTTAATTCGAGAGTTAACTCTTTTAAGTAAGAGATTTGCGATTGCTGAGCCAAGTTTAGGGTTTTCTCAAAACCCAAGCAGTATTGAACTGAAGAGTTTGATCATGGCTCAGATTGAACGCTGGCGGCAGGCCTAACACATGCAAGTCGAGCGGATGAGGGTAGCTTGCTACCTGATTCAGCGGCGGACGGGTGAGTAATGCCTAGGAATCTGCCTGGTAGTGGGGGACAACGTTTCGAAAGGAACGCTAATACCGCATACGTCCTACGGGAGAAAGTGGGGGATCTTCGGACCTCACGCTATCAGATGAGCCTAGGTCGGATTAGCTAGTTGGTGAGGTAATGGCTCACCAAGGCGACGATCCGTAACTGGTCTGAGAGGATGATCAGTCACACTGGAACTGAGACACGGTCCAGACTCCTACGGGAGGCAGCAGTGGGGAATATTGGACAATGGGCGAAAGCCTGATCCAGCCATGCCGCGTGTGTGAAGAAGGTCTTCGGATTGTAAAGCACTTTAAGTTGGGAGGAAGGGTTGTAACCTAATACGTTGCAATTTTGACGTTACCGACAGAATAAGCACCGGCTAACTCTGTGCCAGCAGCCGCGGTAATACAGAGGGTGCAAGCGTTAATCGGAATTACTGGGCGTAAAGCGCGCGTAGGTGGTTTGTTAAGTTGGATGTGAAAGCCCCGGGCTCAACCTGGGAACTGCATCCAAAACTGGCAAGCTAGAGTACGGTAGAGGGTGGTGGAATTTCCTGTGTAGCGGTGAAATGCGTAGATATAGGAAGGAACACCAGTGGCGAAGGCGACCACCTGGACTGATACTGACACTGAGGTGCGAAAGCGTGGGGAGCAAACAGGATTAGATACCCTGGTAGTCCACGCCGTAAACGATGTCAACTAGCCGTTGGAATCCTTGAGATTTTAGTGGCGCAGCTAACGCATTAAGTTGACCGCCTGGGGAGTACGGCCGCAAGGTTAAAACTCAAATGAATTGACGGGGGCCCGCACAAGCGGTGGAGCATGTGGTTTAATTCGAAGCAACGCGAAGAACCTTACCTGGCCTTGACATGCTGAGAACTTTCCAGAGATGGATTGGTGCCTTCGGGAACTCAGACACAGGTGCTGCATGGCTGTCGTCAGCTCGTGTCGTGAGATGTTGGGTTAAGTCCCGTAACGAGCGCAACCCTTGTCCTTAGTTACCAGCACGTTATGGTGGGAACTCTAAGGAGACTGCCGGTGACAAACCGGAGGAAGGTGGGGATGACGTCAAGTCATCATGGCCCTTACGGCCAGGGCTACACACGTGCTACAATGGTCGGTACAAAGGGTTGCCAAGCCGCGAGGTGGAGCTAATCCCATAAAACCGATCGTAGTCCGGATCGCAGTCTGCAACTCGACTGCGTGAAGTCGGAATCGCTAGTAATCGTGAATCAGAATGTCACGGTGAATACGTTCCCGGGCCTTGTACACACCGCCCGTCACACCATGGGAGTGGGTTGCACCAGAAGTAGCTAGTCTAACCGCAAGGGGGACGGTTACCACGGTGTGATTCATGACTGGGGTGAAGTCGTAACAAGGTAGCCGTAGGGGAACCTGCGGCTGGATCACCTCCTTAATCGACGACATCAGCTTCCTTATAAGCTCCCACACGAATTGCTTGATTCATTGCGAAAGACGATTGGGTCTGTAGCTCAGTTGGTTAGAGCGCACCCCTGATAAGGGTGAGGTCGGCAGTTCGAATCTGCCCAGACCCACCAATTGTTGTGGGGTTTGGCCTTGTACGAATATGGGGCCATAGCTCAGCTGGGAGAGCGCCTGCCTTGCACGCAGGAGGTCAGCGGTTCGATCCCGCTTGGCTCCACCACTTACAGCACCGGTATGTAGAGTTCAGAAATGAACATTCCTGAGACTGTCAGTTGAATGTTGATTTCTGGTCTTTGACCAGTACGAAAATCGTTCTTTAAAAATTTGGGTATGTGATAGAAGTGACTGATTAATTACTTTCACTGGTAATTAGTTTGGTCAAGGTAAAATTTGCGTTGTTCTCAAGTGCAAATTTTCGGCGAATGTCGTCTTCACGTTATAGACAATAACCAGATTGCTTGGGGTTATATGGTCAAGTGAAGAAGCGCATACGGTGGATGCCTTGGCAGTCAGAGGCGATGAAAGACGTGGTAGCCTGCGATAAGCTTCGGGGAGTCGGCAAACAGACTTTGATCCGGAGATCTCTGAATGGGGGAACCCACCCAGCATAAGCTGGGTATCACACACTGAATACATAGGTGTGTGAGGCGAACCAGGGGAACTGAAACATCTAAGTACCCTGAGGAATAGAAATCAACCGAGATTCCCTTAGTAGTGGCGAGCGAACGGGGACTAGCCCTTAAGCTTCTTTGATTTTAGCGGAACGCTCTGGAAAGTGCGGCCATAGTGGGTGATAGCCCTGTACGCGAAAGGATCTTAGAAGTGAAATCGAGTAGGACGGAGCACGAGAAACTTTGTCTGAATATGGGGGGACCATCCTCCAAGGCTAAATACTACTGACTGACCGATAGTGAACCAGTACCGTGAGGGAAAGGCGAAAAGAACCCCGGAGAGGGGAGTGAAATAGAACCTGAAACCGTATGCGTACAAGCAGTGGGAGCCCACTTTGTTGGGTGACTGCGTACCTTTTGTATAATGGGTCAGCGACTTATATTCAGTGGCGAGCTTAACCGAATAGGGGAGGCGTAGCGAAAGCGAGTCTTAATAGGGCGTTTAGTCGCTGGGTATAGACCCGAAACCGGGCGATCTATCCATGGGCAGGTTGAAGGTTAGGTAACACTGACTGGAGGACCGAACCGACTACCGTTGAAAAGTTAGCGGATGACCTGTGGATCGGAGTGAAAGGCTAATCAAGCTCGGAGATAGCTGGTTCTCCTCGAAAGCTATTTAGGTAGCGCCTCGTGTATCACTGCTGGGGGTAGAGCACTGTTTCGGCTAGGGGGTCATCCCGACTTACCAAACCGATGCAAACTCCGAATACCAGCAAGTGTCAGCACGGGAGACACACGGCGGGTGCTAACGTCCGTCGTGAAAAGGGAAACAACCCAGACCGTCAGCTAAGGTCCCAAAGTTATGGTTAAGTGGGAAACGATGTGGGAAGGCTTAGACAGCTAGGAGGTTGGCTTAGAAGCAGCCACCCTTTAAAGAAAGCGTAATAGCTCACTAGTCGAGTCGGCCTGCGCGGAAGATGTAACGGGGCTCAAACCATACACCGAAGCTACGGGTTCATCTTAGGATGAGCGGTAGAGGAGCGTTCTGTAAGCCTGTGAAGGTGAGTTGAGAAGCTTGCTGGAGGTATCAGAAGTGCGAATGCTGACATGAGTAACGACAATGCGAGTGAAAAACTCGCACGCCGAAAGACCAAGGTTTCCTGCGCAACGTTAATCGACGCAGGGTGAGTCGGCCCCTAAGGCGAGGCAGAAATGCGTAGTCGATGGGAAACGGGTTAATATTCCCGTACTTCTAGTTACTGCGATGGAGGGACGGAGAAGGCTAGGCCAGCACGGCGTTGGTTGTCCGTGTTTAAGGTGGTAGGCAGAGTGCTTAGGTAAATCCGGGCGCTTAATGCCGAGAGCTGATGACGAGCGTTCTTTTAGAATGCGAAGTGGTTGATGCCATGCTTCCAGGAAAAGCTTCTAAGCTTCAGGTAACTAGGAACCGTACCCCAAACCGACACAGGTGGTTAGGTAGAGAATACCAAGGCGCTTGAGAGAACTCGGGTGAAGGAACTAGGCAAAATGGCACCGTAACTTCGGGAGAAGGTGCGCCGGTGAGGGTGAAGCATTTACTGCGTAAGCTCATGCCGGTCGAAGATACCAGGCCGCTGCGACTGTTTATTAAAAACACAGCACTCTGCAAACACGAAAGTGGACGTATAGGGTGTGACGCCTGCCCGGTGCCGGAAGGTTAATTGATGGGGTTAGCGAAAGCGAAGCTCTTGATCGAAGCCCCGGTAAACGGCGGCCGTAACTATAACGGTCCTAAGGTAGCGAAATTCCTTGTCGGGTAAGTTCCGACCTGCACGAATGGCGTAACGATGGCGGCGCTGTCTCCACCCGAGACTCAGTGAAATTGAAATCGCTGTGAAGATGCAGTGTATCCGCGGCTAGACGGAAAGACCCCGTGAACCTTTACTATAGCTTTGCACTGGACTTTGAGTTTACTTGTGTAGGATAGGTGGGAGGCTTTGAAGCGTGGACGCCAGTTCGCGTGGAGCCATCCTTGAAATACCACCCTGGTAACCTTGAGGTTCTAACTCTGGTCCGTTATCCGGATCGAGGACAGTGTATGGTGGGTAGTTTGACTGGGGCGGTCTCCTCCTAAAGAGTAACGGAGGAGTACGAAGGTGCGCTCAGACCGGTCGGAAATCGGTCGTAGAGTATAAAGGCAAAAGCGCGCTTGACTGCGAGACAGACACGTCGAGCAGGTACGAAAGTAGGTCTTAGTGATCCGGTGGTTCTGTATGGAAGGGCCATCGCTCAACGGATAAAAGGTACTCCGGGGATAACAGGCTGATACCGCCCAAGAGTTCATATCGACGGCGGTGTTTGGCACCTCGATGTCGGCTCATCACATCCTGGGGCTGAAGCCGGTCCCAAGGGTATGGCTGTTCGCCATTTAAAGTGGTACGCGAGCTGGGTTTAGAACGTCGTGAGACAGTTCGGTCCCTATCTGCCGTGGACGTTTGAGATTTGAGAGGGGCTGCTCCTAGTACGAGAGGACCGGAGTGGACGAACCTCTGGTGTTCCGGTTGTCACGCCAGTGGCATTGCCGGGTAGCTATGTTCGGAAAAGATAACCGCTGAAAGCATCTAAGCGGGAAACTTGCCTCAAGATGAGATCTCACTGGAGCCTCGAGCTCCCTAAAGGGCCGTCGAAGACTACGACGTTGATAGGTGGGGTGTGTAAGCGCTGTGAGGCGTTGAGCTAACCCATACTAATTGCCCGTGAGGCTTGACCATATAACACCCAAACAATTTGCTGTTTGTGTGCCAGACGGTTGAAGTCGACAACAAACCGAAAATTTGCCAGAACACGCAATACCAGACATCACATACCCAATTCGGGGAAGCGCCTTAACCGCGAATCCCCAGCTGAATTGCTTGACGACCATAGAGCGTTGGAACCACCTGATCCCATCCCGAACTCAGTAGTGAAACGATGCATCGCCGATGGTAGTGTGGGGTTTCCCCATGTGAGAGTAGGTCATCGTCAAGCACCTATCCCGAACCCCCGACCCGCGAAAGCAGGTCGGGGGTTTGTCTTTGCGCGCTGGAAAAATTTGCCGGGCTTCACTGGAAATCGCGGCTGCGTACCGCCAGCCCGGCCAGCAGCGGGGTCAGGTCCAGCAGGCGGCCGGCGATCACATGGCGGACGTTTGAGGCCTCTTCCAGATGGCCATCGACCTGCAGCAACTGCGCTTCCAGCAGCACGCGGCGCTGACGTTCTGCCAGATCGCGCCAGACCACCACATTGATCATGCCGTGTTCGTCCTCCAGGGTGACAAAGGTCACGCCGGCGGCGGTTTGCGGGCGCTGGCGACCGACCACCAGGCCGGCGACGCTGAGGGTGCGGCCATGGGCGATAGCCCGTAGCTCTCGCGAGCTGCGACAGCGCCTGCGCTCCAGCTCGCCGCGCAACAGCGACAGCGGATGGGGCCCCAGGGTGGTACCCAGCGTGGCGTAGTCGGCCTGCAGGTTTTCCCCCTGCGTGGGCTGAGGCAGGAGTACTGGCGCCTCGGCTTGAGCGGGCAGGTGGGCGAACAGGGGCGTCTGCTCCCCGATACCGGCGACTGACCAGCGAGCCCGGTGACGGTCGCCGGCCAGTCCCTGCAGGCAGCCGGCGTCGGCCAACTGGGCGAGGGCGCGGGAGTCGAGCACGGCGCGCCTGGCCAGGTCGTACGCATCCTCAAAGGGCGCTGCTGTTCTGGCCGCTTCGATACGCCGGCCAGCGGATTCGCGCAGGCCGCGTACCATGCGCAAGCCGAGGCGGATGGCCGCTTGGCCAGTGTCGGTCTCCAGGGTGCAATCCCAGTCGCTGCAACACACGTCCGCGGGGCGCGTCTCGATCCCGTGGCGGCGGGCATCCTGCAGCAGCTGGTCGGGGCTGTAGAAGCCCATCGGCCAGCTGTTGATCAGGGCGCAGGTGAAGGCCGCCGGTTCGTGGCACTTGAGCCAGCAACTGGCGTAGGTCAGCAGGGCGAAGCTGGCGGCATGGGACTCGGGGAAACCATAGCTGCCGAAGCCCTTGATCTGCTCGAAGATGCGCGCGGCGAATTCGCCGCTATAGCCGCGCGCGAGCATGCCCTGGGTCAGACGCTGGCGATGGGGCTCGAGGCCGCCATGGCGTTTCCAGGCGGCCATGGCGCGACGCAGCTGGTCAGCCTCGCCCGGACTGTAGCCGGCCGCGACTATTGCCAGCTCCATGACCTGTTCCTGGAACAGCGGCACGCCGAGGGTGCGCTCGAACACCTTGCGCAGTTCCTCCGAGGGATAGCTGACCGCCTCCTCGCCATTGCGCCGGCGCAGGTAGGGGTGGACCATGTCGCCCTGGATCGGCCCCGGGCGGACGATGGCGACTTCGATGACCAGATCGTAGAAGCACCTGGGCTTGAGTCGCGGCAACATGGCCATCTGCGCCCGCGACTCGATCTGGAACACGCCGATGGTGTCGGCGCGGCTGATCATCGCGTAGGTCTGCGGGTCTTCGGCCGGGATGCTGGCCAGGCTCAGGTCGCGGCCACGATAGCGGCGCAGCAGATCGAAGGTGCGGCGCAGGGCGCTGAGCATGCCCAGGGCGAGGATGTCGACCTTGAGCAGGCCGAGCATGTCCAGGTCATCCTTGTCCCACTGGATGATGGTGCGCTCGGCCATGGCTGCGTTCTCCACCGGTACCAGGCCATGCAGGGGCTGCTCGGAGATGACGAAACCGCCCGGATGCTGGGACAGGTGGCGGGGGAAGCCGATCAGCTCGGCACTGAGGGTCAGCACCCGGCGCAGCAGCGGACTGTCGGGATCGAAGCCGCCCTCCAGCAGCTGCTCGGCCGGCGGCAGTCGGTCGCTCCAGCGTCCGCAGCAGGCGGCCAGGGCGTTGAGCTGGTCAGGTGGCAGGCCGAGGGCCTTGCCGACATCGCGCACGGCGCCGGCTCCATGGTAGGTGCTGACCACGGCGGTGAGCGCGGCACGCTCGCGGCCATAGCGCTGGAACACATACTGCAGCATGCAGCACTTCTTCGCGGCGCTCGTGTTCGAAGTCGACGTCGATGTCCGGCGGCTCGTTGCGCTCCCGGGAGATGAAACGCTCGAACAGCATGTTCATCCGCGCCGGATCCAGCTCGGTGATGCCCAGGGCGTAGCACACCGCCGAGTTGGCCGCCGAACCGCGGCCCTGGCAGAGGATGTTCTGGCTGCGGGCGAAGCGCACGATGTCGTGCACCGTGAGGAAGTAGCTCTCGTAGCCCAGCTCGGCGATCAGCGCCAGTTCGCGCTCGATCAGCTGCCGGGCCTTCGGCGGAGCGCCCTGGGGCCAGCGCCAGGCCATGCCCTGCTCGGTTAGTTGGCGCAGCCAGGTGCTCGGCGTCTGGCCCTGGGGGACCAGTTCGCGCGGGTATTGGTAGTGCAGTTCGCTGAGGTCGAACCGACAGCGCCGGGCAATGCGCAGGGTCTCTTCCAGCAGTTGCGGGGGATAGAGCTCGGCCAGCGCCTGCGGGGCGCGCAGGTGGCGTTCGCCATTGGCGAACAGCCGCAAGCCGGCTTCGCCGACCGGCAGGTGCAGGCGGATCGCCGTCATGCAGTCCTGCAGGGCGCGGCGGCCACGGGCGTGCATGTGCACGTCGCCACTGGCGACCAGCGGCAATTCCAGCTCGGTGGCCAGGGCCTGCAGGTCAGCCAGGCGCTGGCTGTCGTCCGCGCCACGGTGCAGCTCCACCGCCAGCCACAGGCGCTCGGCGAATATGCCGCGCAGCCAATGGCCCTCGCTGGCATCGCCAGGCGAACCGGGCAACCAGAGCGCCAGCAGGCCCTCGGTTGGCTCGGCGAAGTCGTCGCGGAGCAGGCGGTAGTGACCCTTGGGCGCGCGCCGCCGGGCCTTGCTGATCAGCCGGCACAGGTGCTGGTAGCCGCCGAGGTTTTCCACCAGCAGGACAAACTTGGGCCCCTCCTCGATGCACAGTTCGCTGCCGACGATCAGCGGCACGCCGCTGTCCTTGGCCGCCTGCCAGGCGCGTACGATGCCGGCAAGGCTGCATTCGTCGGTGATGGCCAGGGCCCGGTAGCCCAGACGGGCGGCGCGGCTGAAGAGTTCGCCGGCACTGGAGGCGCCGCGCTGGAAGCTGAAGTTGGACAGGCAGTGCAGCTCGGCGTAGTCGACGCTCATGCGAACCACCCGTGCAGCCACAGCGGCCCCGCCGAGCCGACCGGGCGGAAGGCCCAGGCGCGCTGGCCCGAGCTGGTCTCGATCAGGTAATAGTCGCGGCGCTGGTCGTTGCCGTCCCACCAGCCGGACTCGATGCGTTCCGGGCCGGCGAGCAGGCGCGGGGCCGCGTCGTCCAGGGCCAGTGGCTCTGCGAGCAGCCAGCCGGGCCTGGGACCGGTCGCGCCGGGGACAGTCGTCGCGGCTGCGCTGTATGGCCGCCAGGCCTGTTCGGGGCGGTGATCGGCGTGCACGCCGAGGCCCTGCACCGCCGCGTCGCCCAGGCGCGCGCGCAGGCGTTCGCGCAGCTGCTCCCAGGCCAGCGTCTGTTGCGCACGTTCGTCGAACAGGTTGGCGTGCGCCGGGACGAAGTCCGGCAGGTCCCGGGCCTGCAGGCGCAGCGCCTCGACCGGGGCGGGTAGCTGCAGGCGCTCCAGGCGTTCGCGGGTCAGCTCGAACAACAGGGTTGCGTCGCGCTCGGCGCCGAGCAGTCCGACCGCCACCAGGCTGTCGGCGCGGGCCCGGTGTTCCAGGTGCAGGACGAAGCGCTGCACGCCGCTGTCGCGGCCGGCCAGGTAGGCGGCCAGATCGTGGATCAGGCGGCGCAGGGGAAACAGCAGGGCCTGGTGGGATTCGACATCGAAGTTCAGCTCGATACGCTCATCGAAGTGGTCCGGCGGGCTGTAGCAGTCCAATGCCAAGGGGCGCAGACCGAGCAGGGTGTCGAGGTGGCGCAGCATCTCGGCGGGGAAACGCCGGGCCAGGCCGTCGCGGGGCAGGTCCAGGACCTGGCGCAGGGTGCGCAGGCCCATGCGGGCCAGGGCGCTGGCTACCTCGCGGGGCAGGCCGAGGCGCTCGATCGGCAGTTGTTCCAGCTGCTGGCGCAACGCGGCCGCATCGGCGATTGCCAGGCCGTCATGGGCATTGGCCAGCACCCTGGCCGCGGCCGGGTTCGGCGCCAGGGTGATGCGGTGGCGAAAGCCCAGAGCCTGCAGTTCGGCGCGCAGGCGTGCCTCGAAGCGCGGCCAGGGGCCGAACAGGGCGAGGCTGGATTCGACCTCCATGAGCAGCGCGCGCGGGTAGTGCAGGCTGACCTGGGAGCTGAAGCGATAGGCCCAGGCCGCCAGGAAGCGCTGACAGCGCTCGATCTGCTGCGTGTCGTACTCGGCCGTGGCGAAGTCGCGGCTCAGGGCCTGGGCTGCGTTCAGCGACTGGCCGGGACGCAGGCCGAGGGCGCGAGCGGCCGGATTGACCGCCTGCAGCACGCGTCGCTGCGCCGGCCCGCTGAGCAGCACCAGAGGCGCGGCGGGATCGGCGCAGCGCCGCAGCACCGCATCCAGTGCCAGCTGCGGCAGCACTATGCAGGCCCAGCGCATGGCGGCTCACGCCCCGACGGCGAAGCACAGCGGCGCCGCCGGGGCCAGGCCGCCGCGACACTTGAGCACCCGGACCTGGCCCCGCCGGCCGTCCAGGGCCAGGCGCAGGGCGGCCGGCGACGGGTTGTGCGCCTCGCGCAGCGGGCGATAGGCGAACGCCAGGCTCTGGCCGCCTTCGGCGGCGACCTGCAGGCGCCGCAGGGCGCGGTCGTCGGCGCGCTCAGGCCAGCACAGCAGTGCCGCGCAACTGCCCGAGCGCAGGCATTGTTCGGCCGCCCACAGGGCATCGCGGCCGCTCGCCTGGATCACCTCGAGGCGGCGCAGGTCGAGTCCGGCGGCCTGCCAGGCCGGGGCGTAGGGCACGAAGGGCGGTGCGACCAGGATCACCCGTTCGGCTGCCCGGGTCAGGCGCGCCAGGGTCGGCCACAGCAGGTGCAGTTCGCCGAGGCCAGGTCCGGGCATGAGGATCTCGGAGAGCGCCGACTCCGGCCAGCCACCTGTGGGCAGGGCGGCATCCAGCGCGGCATGGCCGCTCGGCTGTCGGCCGGCCGTCCGCGCCGTCGGCCGGCCACGCCAGACCCGACGCTCGTCGAGCAAGCTGTCGAGGCTGATCACGGCGCTCATTGGCGTGGGCCTCGGCCGGCCCGGGTGAGGGCGCTGGAACAGGCTCGCGGTTCAATGACTGGTGTGTGGCGGGTAATGAGGCGCATGGGGAGGACTGCCGGAGGAGTTGTTGCCCCGGAGTGGGGCTTGCCGGTTAACTGTATATAAATACAGTAGTCTATCGGCGGGGTGACCGGCAAGCGCCCGGGCCTGGCAGCAGACGGGTGGACCAGGCCCGCTCGTCCTGGGCAACGCGCCCGCGACCGTCGCTTCGCTCTTCACCTGCTGGCGGTCGCGCTCGGCTAGAATAGGCGCACTTTTGCGAGAACCCGTTTATGTCCGATTCGGCCGACCTTCAGCCTTTGCCGGCGCTTGCCGTCGAGCAATTGATCGCCTGCCACGAATGCGACCTGCTGATGCGCAAGCCGGATACCGGCTATGACGAGCGGGTCGAGTGCCCGCGCTGCGGCTTCGAGTTGTATACCCATCGGCATCAGGTGGTGCGCCGCAGCCTGGCGCTGGTGATCACCGCCTTGTTGCTCTATGTGCCGGCCAACTTCCTCCCGATCATGCACCTCAACCTGCTTGGGCAGAGCAGCGAGGACACGGTGTGGAGCGGGGTGCTCGGGCTGTACGAGAGCGGCATGCAGGGTATCGCCGCGGTGGTGTTCCTCTGCAGCATGGCGGTGCCGCTGCTCAAGCTGCTGTGCCAGCTGGCGGTGCTGCTGAGCATCCGCCTGGACCTGGGGCGCAGCTACGGCCTGCTGCTGTACCGCATCTATCACCACCTGCGCGAGTGGGGCATGCTCGAGGTGTACCTGATGGGCATCCTGGTGGCCATGGTCAAGCTGGCCGACCTGGCCGAACTCAGCCTCGGCGTCGGGCTGTTCTGTTTCGTCGCGCTGCTGCTGATCCAGGCCTGGCTCGAGGTGAGCATGGCGCCGCACCAGATCTGGCAGGCGCTGTCGGGGGAGGACCTGCATGCGGGCGATTGATGCGGGGCTGCTGGTCTGCCACGAGTGCCACCTGCTCAACCCCGTGCAGGCCGGAGTCGCCCACCAGCACTGCGAGCGCTGCGGCGGCCTGCTGCACGCGCGGCGGCCGAACAGCCTGGCGCGCACCTGGGCGCTGCTGCTGACCGCGGCGATCCTCTATATCCCGGCCAACCTGCTGCCGATCATGACGGTCAACTCGCTGGGCAAGGGCCAGTCGGACACCATCATGTCCGGGGTGATCGAACTGGTCCATCTGGGCATGCTGCCGATCGCCGCGGTGGTGTTCATCGCCAGCATCCTGGTGCCGACCTTCAAACTGGTCGGCATCGCCCTGCTGCTGTATTCGGTGCAGCGCCATCAGCCCATGTCGCCGCGCCAGCGCATCTTCATGTTCCGCTTCATCGAGTGGATCGGCCGCTGGTCGATGCTCGACATCTTCGTCATCGCCATCCTGGTGGCGCTGGTCCGGTTCGGCAACCTGGCCAGCATCGAGCCGGGGATGGGCGCGGTGGCCTTCGCCAGCGTGGTGATCCTGACCATGCTCGCCGCCCTGACCTTTGACCCACGCCTGATCTGGGATAACACGGAGTCGCAACACGACCATGAATGATCTGCCTCTGGCCAAAACCCGCCCGGCCTCCAACTGGTCGGCCATCTGGGTGCTGCCCATCCTCGCCCTGCTGATCGGCGGCTGGCTGGGCTGGCGCGCCTACAGCCAGGCGGGGATCGAGATCGAGGTGTTCTTCGACAGTGGCGCCGGCATCCAGGCCGGCAAGACCGAGGTCATCTACAAGGGCATGCCGATCGGCAAGGTCAAGGCCCTGGCCCTGGACGACAGTGGCGAGCAGCGCGGGGTGATCGCCAGCATCGAAATGAACCAGGAACTGGACGAGCAGCTGCGCGAAAACACCCGCTTCTGGCTGGTCAAGCCCAGCGTCAGCCTGGCCGGGATCACCGGCCTGGAAACCCTGGTGTCGGGCAACTACATCGCCGTAAGCCCGGGCGACGGGGAGCCGGCGAGGAAATTCCAGGCGCTGCCCGAGGCGCCGCCCTTGGCGGATGACCAGCCCGGCCTGCATCTGACCCTGAAGGCCGAGCGCCTGGGTTCCCTGAGCCGTGACAGCCCGGTGTTCTACAAGCAGATCCAGGTCGGCCGGGTGAAGAGCTACGAACTGGCCAGCGACCAGAGCACCATCGAGGTGAAGATCTTCATCGAGCCGACCTACGCCAGCCTGGTGCGCAAGCACACGCGTTTCTGGAACGCCAGCGGCATCAGCATCAACGCGGGGTTGTCGGGCTTCAAGCTGCGCAGCGAGTCCCTGGCCAGCATCGTCGCCGGCGGTATCGCCTTCGCCACGCCGGAGCACCGCAAGGACAGCCCGCCGACCGACCCGGTCTTCCCCTTCCGCCTCTACGAGGACTTCGACGCGGCCCAGGCCGGCATCCGGGTGCAGGTCAAGTTCAGCGACTTCGAAGGCCTGGAGGCCGGGCGCACGCCGGTGCTGTACAACGGCATCCAGGCCGGCAGCCTGAAGAGCCTCAAGGTCAGCGACGACCTGGCCTCGGCCACTGCCGAGCTGACCCTCGATCCGCGCACCGAGGACTATCTGGTCGAGGGGGCCGAGTTCTGGGTGGTCAAGCCGTCCATCTCGCTGGCCGGCATCACCGGCCTGGAAGCCCTGGTCAAGGGCAACTACATCGCCGTGCGCCCCGGCGAGAAGGGCGCCCCGGCCAAGCGCGAGTTCGAGGCACGGCCCAAGGCGCCGCCGCTGGACCTGGCCGCGCCGGGCCTGCATCTGGTGCTGCTGAGCGACAGTCGCGGCTCCCTGGAGGTCGGTAATCCGATCCTCTATCGCCAGGTCAAGGTCGGCTCGGTGCAGAGCGTG
The DNA here is from genome assembly GCF_013388395.1 of Pseudomonas sp. LPB0260. Taxonomy (NCBI): domain Bacteria; kingdom Pseudomonadati; phylum Pseudomonadota; class Gammaproteobacteria; order Pseudomonadales; family Pseudomonadaceae; genus Pseudomonas; species Pseudomonas sp. LPB0260. Next base: position 5,421,784 of record NZ_CP058247.1, read on the forward strand.
CAGCTGGCCCGCAACGACCAAAAGGTGGCCTTCGGCGTGCACATCGAGCCGGAGTACGCCCACCTGGTCAACAGCAGCACGCGCTTCTGGAACGCCAGCGGTATCACCCTAAAGGGCGGCTTGTCCGGTATCGAGGTCAAGAGCGAGTCGCTGCAGACCCTGCTGGCCGGCGGCATCGCCTTCGAGACCCGCGACCCGCAGGCGCCGGTGGTGACCAAGCGGGTGCAGCGCTTCGCCCTGTACGACAGTCGCGACAGCGCGCTGCAGAACGGCGTGGCGATCAGCGTCCGCCTGGAACGTGGCGACGGCCTGGGGCCGGGCACGGCCATTCGCTACCGTGGCCTGGACGTCGGCAAGGTCGAGCGCATCGAGCTCAGTGACGACCTGCAGAGCGTCATGTTGCATGGGCGGATCACCCTGGCGGCCGAGCGCATCGCCCGCGCCGGCTCGCAGTTCTGGGTGGTCAAGCCGGAGCTGAGCCTGAGCCGGGTGACCAACCTCGACACCCTGGTCGGTGGCCAGTACCTGGAGGTGCTGCCGGCCGAGCGCGCTGGGCCCCAGCAGACCGCGTTCGTCGCCCTGGCGGCGCCGCCGAACCAGGCGCTGCGCGAAGCCGGGCTGCACCTGGTGCTCAGCGCCGCCAGCCGCAACTCGCTGAAGCCCGGCGAGCCGGTGACCTACCGCGAGGTGCCGGTGGGCAAGATAACCGGCGTCGAGCTGAGCCCCAGCGCCAACCGGGTGCTGGTCCACGTGCTGATCGAGCCGCGTTATGCGGTCCTGGTCCACGGCGGCAGCCGCTTCTGGGTCAGCAGCGGCATCGGCGTCGAGGCGAGCCTGTTCAAGGGGCTGAAGGTGCGCACCGAGTCCCTGGAGACCATCATCGCCGGTGGGGTGGCCTTCGCCACGCCGGAGGGCGAGGAGATGGGCGTGCGGGCCCTGCCGGGACAGACTTTCGCCCTGTTCGAGGAGGCCGAGGAGCACTGGCTGCGCTGGGCGCCGAAGATCGACCTGGCGCCGCAGTGAGGCGATGAAAAAGGGCCGCATCTGCGGCCCTTTTCATTGAGGCGGAAGGATCAGGCCGGTTCGGCACTGGCTTCTTCGTGGACGGCCTCGGTCTTGGCCGGTTCACGGGGGCGGATAAATTTCCAGTCGGCCTCGTCGATGTAGATGCCGGCCGGGCCGCTGCCGCCCTCCAGGTCGATGGCCACGTGGGCCGAGACCTGCGGTTTGACCGAGGCGAGGATGGGCACGAAGCCCAGCTGCAGGCTGGTCTCGATCAGCGCCTGCTGGTTGCGCTCGTCGATATCGGCCGCCTCGTCCAGGTAGTAGGGCAGGCGCACGCGTCCGGCCTGCTCGCGGTCCATCAGGTGCAGCAGCAGGTACATGTTGGTCAGCGCCTTGATGGTCATGGTGGTGCCGTTGGACGCCGCCCCGTCGATGTCGGTGTGGATCACCGGTTGGCCGCCGACCTTGGTGATCTCGAACGCCAGCTCGAACAGGTCTTTGAGGCCCAGCTGGTTCTGGTTGGCCGCCACCAGGCGCGCCAGGTACTCCTTGGCCTGCTCGTTCCTGGCGTCCTGCTCGCTGCTCTGCTGCAGGTCGAACACCGACAGGGTCTCGCCTTCCTCGTACTGGCCGGCGCTGTGGATGATCTGGTCGATGTGCTTGAGCGCCTCCTTGTTCGGCGCCAGGACGATGCGGAAGCTCGCCAGGTTGGAGACCTGGCGCTTGTTGATCTCGCGGTTGAACAGCGCCAGCTGGTGTTCCAGGTTGTCGTAGTCGCTGCGGATATTGCGCAGGGTGCGGGCGATATCGGTGACCGCGGCGCGGCGGGCCTTGGCCAGGGTCAGGGCCTCGTCCTGGCGATGGGCGTAGGCGTTGACCAGCAGCTGCAGGCGGCGCTCGACATCGTCCTCGCTGTCGAACTTGGCCACGCCCTTGAGGCGCACCTGGGCATACAGCGCCTCGATCTGCCCGTCCACGCGCTGCAGGCCCTGCCAGGCGTCCTGGTAGTCGTTGAGCAGCGGCAGCAGGTTGTCCAGGCTGTCGTCCACCGGGTCGGTGAAGGGCGTGCCGAACGGCAGGTCGGCCGGCAGCAGCTGGCGGCGGCGCAGGGCGTCGTCCAGGGTGCGCTGCATGGCTTCCAGGTCGGCCAGCTGGCGGCCGACCAGCTGCAACTTGGCCGACAGCTGCTGCACGCGCTCGGCGAAGGCGTCGCTGGTACGGCGCAGTTCGTCCTGGGCGGCCTCCAGCTGCGCCAGTTGCTCCAGCTTGCCGGCTTCTTCGACGGCCAGGGTCTGGCTGCGGCGGTAATCCTCCAGGGCCTTCTGCGCATCCAGCACGGCCTGGTACAGCGCCTCGGCCTGGGTCTTGCTCGCGGCGCGGTCGGCGGCCACCGCCTGCTGGGTCTTGAGCTGCTTGAGCTCTCGCTCCAGGCGGTCCTTCTGGTCGCGCAGGGCGGCGCGGTCGGCCAACGCCTGCAGGGCCGGCGGCTCGATATGGGACAGGTCGATGGACAGGCCCGGGGCCTCGAAGCGCTCGCCCTTGAAGCCATCGAGCACCGCTTCCAGGGATTTGACCCAGGCCTCGCCGTCGTCCAGGGCGATGCCCTTCTCGCCCAGCGGCAGGCTGAACAGCTGGCCGTTGAACAGGCGCATCAGGCGATCGACGTCGGCCTGGCTGAACTCCTCGCGCAGCCTGGCGTAGCTGTTGTTGTCGGCGTGGTCGAGCTGCTGCCTGACCGACTTGAGGCGCTTTTCCAGGTCGCGCAGGCGCTCGTCGAGGTCTTCACTGGAGAACTGCCGCGACTGCGCCAAGGCGCCGGCCAGCTCGTCGTGGGCGTCCTTGGCCGCCAGCAGCTGGGCCTCCAGCACCTGGGCATTGTCGATCAGGGCGAAACGGTTCTTCAGCACGGACAGCTCGCCGAGCCAGCGCTGGATCTCGCTGATCGCCCGCTCCAGGCGCATCAGCTCGGCGGTGCCGCCACGCTGTTCCTGCTGCAGGCCATCCTGCTCGCGCTGGTAGTGCTCGGCCTGGATCACCAGTTCCTCGCGGCGGGCGCCGGCATAGTCCTGCCAGGTGCCGAGCAGCGAGTCGAGCAGCGGCGACAGGCGGTGCAGCTTGCCGCGCAGCTGCTCGCGCTGGGCCACGCCGGCGGCCAGGGCCTCGATCAGCGGGCCGGCGCCGACCAGGGCCTGGTAGTCCTGCTCCATGCGCCGCACGTCGCGGAAGGCCTCCTCGGTGGCGGCGATGTAGTCGACGCTGCCCGAGCGCAGGCTGTGCTCGAAGGCGTCGAGGAACAGCTGCTTGAGCTTGGCCGCGGTAATTTCCCGCATATGCAGCAGGTTGATAAACAGCGCGCGGAAGGTCTTCAGGCTCTGCTCGCTGGTCGAGCGCAGCGGGATCAGGGTCAGGTCCAGGGGGATCGAGGTGTGGCCGCCGACCAGCAGGCGGCGCAGTTCGTCCGGCTTGAGCTCGAAGGCCTTGATGCCGGCCCGCTCGAGGTTGTTGAACAGTTCGCGCTGGCGCAGGCAGGTGCCGTTGTTCTGGTAGTGCTCCAGGTCCAGCTCGCCCTGGTAGGCGAAGAACTGGTGGCCGAAGCCGCCGCCGGGGCCGCGCCCGGCCACGCCGATGACGTGGGGTCCGTGGGGCAGGGCGACCTCGACGAGGATGTAGCTGGTGTCGCTGGCGAAGTAGAACCTGCGCGACTGCTCCAGGCTGTACTTGCCGAAGCTCATGTCCGACATGCGCGCCAGGATCGGGAACTGCAGGGCGTTGATCGAGGCGGACTTGCCCAGGTTGTTGGCGCCATACACCGACAGCGGGTTCTCCAGGGGGAACAGGCCGAGGCTGTAGCCGGCGGTATTCAGCAGGGCGAAGCGGCGAATGCCGTAGCGTTCCTGGCTCATGCGAGGGTCTCCTGCAGGGCGCGTTCTTCGGCCAGGGCGCGGGCCAGGGCCTGTTCTTCGGATTCGTCGGATTCATCGGCGCCGTCGTCGAGGGCGATCAGCGCCTCGCCGCTGTCGTCGTCGATCAGCACCGGCGCCGGCAGGGGCAGGTCGTTGCTGTGCAGGCTGGCGGCCAGGTCGCGGTCGTGCTGTACCGCCAGGCAGACATCGAGGAAGCGGTGCATCGGCGCGAGGAAGCGGTACACGCCGTTGCTGTCCGCGGCGAAACCGAGCTGGGTCAGGCGGCGGATGACCTTGTCCTCCAGCTCATCCTGGGTGGTGACCTCGGCCTGGAGGAACAGGTCGCGGTACTTGTCCAGCAGCGCCGGCAGCTCGTCGCGGCCGATGCTGCCGCCGTCCAGCACGCTGAGCGGGTCGCGGCCCTGGTCGGCCAGGTGCTCGACCAGGATGAAGGTGAACAGCGCCAGGCGCTGGGCGGTCTTGTTGACCTGGGCGCCCATCTGCTCGGGGACGAAGTAGTAGAAACCGCGCGGGTCGCATACCAGCTCGAAGCCGAGGGCCTTGAACAGCGCGCGGTACTGGTCCTGCTGGCTGGACAGCTGGGCGTAGCACTCCGGCTCGCTGCGCGACAGGTGGTAGCCCTTGAACAGCTCGCGGAAGATCGGCGCCAGCTGGGTGAGTTCTTTCAGGTCGATATTCATAGGTGATGCTCACAGGCAATCGTAGGGTGCGCCGTGCGCACCTTGTCGTCGGTGGCGGTGCGCACGGCGCACCCTACGGGCAGTTTAGGCATTGGGGCGGCCCACCAGTGCGTAGGAGCTCAGGCTCAGCTGATGCTCGTGGGTCAGGTAGTCGCGGCGCTCCAGGCGTTCGCGCTGGAAGCGGGCGTCGCGGGACAGGCGCGAGAACCAGTAGAGCAGCTCGTCGGTGGCGCCTTCGGGCTCCTGGTCGAGCAGCCAGAGCATCAGGTCCGGCAGCGGCAGGGCCTGCTCGCAGCGTTCGAGCATCTCGCGGGCGGTGCGCGGCGCCTTGGGGCCGACCTGCTTGCGCGTGCCGCTGGCCTTGGGGAAGTGGCTGGGCTTGGGCTCGAAGCGGGCCAGGGCATAGACATAGGCCTCGACCTGGGACGCGCTGCCGAGGAAGGTGCTCTGCGGCCGGCTGAACAGCGGCAGGGCGGCCTGGGGCACGGCGTCCAGGCCCTTCTTGCGGATCACCGACAGGGCCAGGGCGGCGCCACGGGTCACCGCGTTGTGCCGGCGTGCCTCCTCGCGCAGCGGCAGCAGCAGTTCGCGGGCGCGGCGCAGGGTCAGCTGGGCGGTGGTCTGCATTTCCAGGATGCGCGCGTGGGTGCGCAGCAGCAGGTCGTCGTCGACCAGCTGGCCGAGGCGCTGCTGCTCACCGAGCAGGCGCAGCAGCACGTGCTCGACGCGGTACACGCCCTGCTCGAAGGCACCGTCGGCGGCGACCAGCTGGATCATCGGCTCGACGTACTCGTCCCAGGTGGCCAGCACCTCGGCGTAGCGTTGGCGCAGCGGAATCTGCCGGTCGCTGGTCTTGGCCCGCTCGGCCACGGCGACCAGCGCCTGTTCGTCGTTGGCCAGCTTCTTCAGTACGTCGCGCACGCGCATGTCGAGCAGGCGCAGCTGGCGCGCCAGGTCGGCGGCGTCGCGCACCTCGAAGGCATCCTTGATATAGCCGGCCAGGCGCTCGAGGTGGCGCAGGTAGGCCTCGATCTCCAGGCACAAACCCAAACGGTGTTCACGCCGCAGGTAGGCGAGGAAGTCGTGGATCTGCGCGTTGAGCTCGAAGCGATTGGGGCTCTTGGCCACCGGCACCAGGATGTCCAGGCGGATCCACTGGTCGAGCAGGGCGGTGATGTCCACCGGCGTGCTGTCCGGAAGTTGCGCATTGAGCTGGTTGCGCAGCTCGACCAGGCTCAGAGTGCCGGCATCGAAGCGCTCGCACAGCGGTTCGAGCAGGGTCCAGTGTTCGGCGAGGGCGCGCAGTACGCGCTTGGGGTCGATCATCGCAGGGCCGGTCGCTCAGTCGGAAAAAACGCCGATTGTACTGCATCGCATGGCCCGTGCCGGAACCCCTGCCGATCGGAGGCGTTGCTCCGCGCGCAAAGGCGGAGCCAGGCCATCGAGGCGGCGATTGCCGAGCATCTGCTCGGCCTGTATGACCCTTGCTGAGCATGGCCCGCGCCATCGGTCGTGAGCGCCAGCACGCGGCTTATCGATAGCTGGGCTGACCGCATAGCCGTTGCAGGCTTTCCGTGAGCCCGGTTTCACGCCACAATTCCTCAATTGGGTGCCGCCACCAGCGGGCACTATCTGCCTGAGTCCCGCCGCATCCAAGGCCGGGCCACGAGGAGTCGAGCATGAGCAGCAGCGATCGCGTCATTATTTTCGATACCACCCTGCGCGACGGCGAGCAGAGCCCCGGTGCGTCCATGACCGGCGAAGAAAAGCTGCGCATCGCCAAGGCCCTGGAGCGCCTGCGGGTCGACGTGATCGAGGCCGGCTTCGCCATCGCCAGCCCGGGTGACTTCGCCGCGGTCAAGGCGATTGCCGACAGCATCAAGGACAGCACCGTGTGCAGCCTCTCCAGGGCCGTGGACGCCGATATCGACCGCGCCGCCGAGGCGCTGAAGAACGCCAACTCCGGGCGCATCCACACCTTTATTGCCACCAGCCCGATCCACATGCAGTACAAGCTGCGCATGCAGCCGGATCAGGTGGTCGAGCAGGCGGTGCACGCGGTCAAGCGCGCGCGCAACCTGTGCAGCGATGTGGAGTTCTCCTGCGAGGATGCCGGGCGTTCGGAGATCGACTTCCTCTGCCGCATCATCGAGGCGGCCATCGACGCCGGCGCGCGCACCATCAATATCCCCGACACCGTCGGCTACGCCATTCCGCACCAGTACGCCGAGACCATCCGCCAGCTGCTGCAGCGCATCCCCAATGCCGACAAGGCGGTGTTCTCGGTGCACTGCCACAACGACCTGGGCCTGGCCGTGGCCAACTCCCTGGCCGCGGTGGTGGCCGGCGCGCGGCAGGTGGAATGCACCATCAACGGTCTCGGCGAGCGGGCCGGCAACGCCGCCCTGGAAGAGATCGTCATGGCGATCAAGACCCGCGCGGACCTGCTCGGCGTGCACACCAACATCGACACCCCGCACATCCTCAGCACCTCGCGCATGGTCTCCGGCATCACCGGCTTCCCGGTGCAGCCGAACAAGGCCATCGTCGGCGCCAACGCCTTCGCCCACGAGTCGGGTATCCACCAGGACGGCATCCTCAAGCACCGCGAGACCTACGAGATCATGTCGGCGCAGTCGGTCGGCTGGCACACCAACAAGCTGTCCCTGGGCAAGTTGAGCGGGCGCAACGCCTTCCGCTCGCGTCTGGACGAGCTGGGCATCGCCCTGTCCAGCGAGGCCGAGCTGAACGCGGCATTTGCCCGCTTCAAGGAGCTGGCCGACAAGAAGCACGAGATCTTCGACGAGGACCTGCAGGCGCTGGTCTCCGACACCCTGGGCGAGGAAGCGCCGGAGCACTTCAAGCTGATCAGCCTGGAAGTTGCCAGCAAGACCGGCAGCGTGCCCCAGGCCAAGCTGGTGCTCAGCGTCGATGGCACCGAGCATGCGGCCCAGGCCCAGGGCTCGGGGCCGGTGGACGCGACCTTCAAGGCCATCGAGTCGGTCGCCGCGTCCACGGCCAACCTGCAGCTGTACTCGGTCAACGCCATCACCCAGGGCACCGATTCCCAGGGCGAGGTCACGGTGCGCCTGGAGAGGGCTGGGCGCATCGTCAACGGCAATGGCGCCGACACCGACATCCTGGTGGCCTCGGCCAAGGCCTATATCAATGCCCTGAACCTGATGCAGGCCGGGCAGAAGGCCCATCCGCAGGTGGCTGACGTTTGATCGCAGAACTGCGCCGCCGTGCCTATCTGAGCGCCATGCAGGTGGCCAGCTGGCTGCCGCGGGTGGAGCTGCCGTTCGCCGCGCCGTCGCGGCCGGAGCTGCTGGCGCCGCCCGAGCCTGCGCAACCGGCCGACGAGGCGCCGGCCATGCAGGCGCTGCGCGAGAGCGTGGCACCGACTCCCGTCGTCCCACCCAGCGAGCGGCCGAAGGTCGAGGTGCCGCGCCCCGCGGCTACTGGCCGCGGCGCCAAGCCCGAGGCGGATGAATCGGCGGCCGAAGCGCCCGCGGCGGCCAGGCCTGTGGCCGTGGCGCCGCCGCGCTTTGCCCTGCAACTGCTGCGCGCCGGCGACTGCGCCCTGCTGGTCGAGTTGCCCACCGGCGAGCCGCTGCAGGGGCGTGATCCTGCTTATTTGCTGCTCAAGGACCTGCTGCGCGCCGCCGGATTGCCGGACAGCCCGCAGCTGGTCGGTGAGCCGGTGCGCTGGCCGCTGCTGGTGCGCGGCAATATGGACCAGGGGCCGCAGGCGGCGCTGGAGTTCGTGCAGAGCTTCGTCGGCGCCCGCCTCGAGGAGCAGGCGCCCTGTGCCTGCCTGTGGCTGGTCGGCCTGCCGGCCGTGCGTTTTGCCGGCGAGGCCGACGCCGAGTCCTATAACCGCGAGTTGCAGATCGAGGGACTGGGCGCGGCCTGGGCCTTGCCGGGCCTGGAGCTGCTGATGGAGGAGCCGCAGCGCAAGCGCGAACTGTGGCAGGCGATGCGGCGGGTACGCCAACGCTGGATGAGTCAGGCGCAATGAGTGATGCAATAAGCTTCCGCCCGATGACCGAGGCGGATCTCGAGGCCGTGCTGAAAATCGAGTACGCCGCCTTCAGCCATCCCTGGACCCGCGGCATCTTCACCGACAGTATCAAGTCCTACGACTGCTGGGTGATGTTCGAGGGTAGCCAGCAGGTCGGCCATGGGGTGATCAACGTGATCATCGACGAGGCCCACCTGCTCAACATCACAGTCAAGCCGCAAAGCCAGGGGCGCGGCCTGGGCCTGCGTCTGCTCGAGTTCCTCATGCAGCGGGCCATGCAGCTCAAGGCCGGCGAATGCTTCCTCGAGGTGCGCGCCAGCAACCAGGCGGCTTACCGTCTGTACGAGCGTTACGGATTCAACGAAATCGGCCGGCGGCGCGATTACTACCCGGCAGTCGGGGGGCGCGAGGATGCCCTGGTGATGGCCTGCACCCTGATCGACTGAGCGCCTAGCGATCTTCCTTGGGCGTGGCGCCTCGAGGTGCCCGTTCGTCATCCTTCAGGCTGAAGTCGAGGTCATCCTCGTCGATGATGCTCAGTTCATGGTCTGCCGGCTGGTCGCCACCTTCCTCGTAGGGCGAGCGGGCGCCGTCTTCGTGGATCAGGTCCTCCAGGTCCGCATCGTCCTTGTCGGGGCCATGGCCCGGCGGGGCATCGTCGCTCAGGCCGGCTTCGCGGCGCTGGATGTGCTCGAACTCTTCGATCAGCTCATGCTCATCCTCGAGTTCATCGAGCAGCGGCTCTTCGACGTCGTCCAGAACCGGATCCTCTCGCGGCTTCTTGGTCGAACCGGACCCGCTCGCGGGTGGGGTGACAGGCATCAGTCCTTCTCCTCTGCAGCGGTTACCTAGGGTTTACGCTAGCAGTGGCGCAAGCGTGCGCGGCCGCTGCCTGACCGGCGGCCCCGCCGCAGAGGCCCGACCGTGGCTCGCAGGCAACTACCGGTGATGGCCGGCAACCCGACCTGTGACTGCGTGAGGCGGTAACCTGTCAAAAGCCACGAACGCTCCGTATGGTGAGCATCGGCAATTTACGGAGCAAAAGGCATGAGCGATCTACAGCACCTTTTCGACAACAACGCCCGCTGGGCCGAGGCGATCAACCAGGAAGACCCGGAGTTCTTCGCCAAGCTGGCCCGCCAGCAGGTGCCGGAGTACCTGTGGATCGGCTGCTCGGACGCGCGGGTGCCGGCCAACGAGATCGTCGGTCTGCTGCCGGGCGACCTGTTCGTCCACCGCAACGTCGCCAACGTGGTGCTGCACACCGACCTCAACTGCCTGTCGGTGATCCAGTACGCGGTCGACGTGCTCAAGGTCAAACATATCCTGGTCACCGGCCACTACGGCTGCGGCGGTGTGCGCGCCTCGATGCAGGACACCCAGTACGGCCTGATCGATGGCTGGCTGCGTTCGATCCGCGATCTCTACTACGAGCATCACGAGGACCTGGCACAGCTGCCCGACGAAGAAACGCGGGTCGATCGCATGTGCGAGTTGAACGTGATCCAGCAGGTGGCCAACGTCAGCCATACCACCATCGTGCAGAACGCCTGGCATCGCGGCCAGGCGCTGTCGGTGCACGGCTGCATCTACGGCATCAAGGACGGACGCTGGAAGAACCTCGACGTCACCGTCAGCGGTATCGAGCAGTTGCCGGCGCAATACCGCCTGCGTCCGCTGCGTCAGGTCTGAAGCCAATGACCAGTTCACGCGGCATGGCCACGCTGGGCCTGCTGCTGGCCGTGCTCTGCTGGTCGGGCAACGCCCTGGTGGCGCGGGCCTTCGTCAGCGAGATCCCGCCCTTCGCCCTGTCGTTCTGGCGCTGGAGCCTGGCCCTGGCGCTGCTGCTGCCCTTCGTCGCCGCGCCGTTGTGGCGCCACCGCGCGGCCTTGCGCGACGCCGGCTGGCGCCTGCTGGTGCTCGGCGGCCTGGGCATCGCCGCCTACAACTCGCTGTTGTACAGCGCGGCGCAGACCACCGTGGCGATCAACATCACCCTGGTCAACACCTGCCTGCCGCTGATGACCTTTATCGGCGCCGGCCTGTTGCTCGGCGAGTGGCCACAGCCGCGCGCCTGGTGGGGCATGGGTCTGGCGGCCATCGGCCTGCTGGTGCTGATCGGCCAGGGCAGCCTGGCGGCGCTGATGGCGCTGTCGTTCAACCCGGGCGACCTGATCATGCTTCTGGCCGTGGCCGATTGGGCGCTGTATTCGTTGCTGTTGCGGCGCTGGGCCAGCTACCTGCTGCCGATCCCGCCGCTGGCCTTGCTCGGCGCATTCATGCTGCTGGGCCTGCCGCTGATCCTGCCGTTTTACCTGGTCGAGCTGGCCCGTGGCGCGCACTTCGTGGTCACCCCGGGCACCCTTGGCGCTATCGGCTACACGGCGGTATTCGCCTCGCTGCTGGCCTACCTGGCCTGGAATCATGGCGTGCGGGTGCTCGGCGCGGCCAAGGCGGCGCTGGCCAACTACCTGATGCCGGTGTTCACTGCCGTGCTCGGCTGGCTGCTGCTGGGCGAGGGGCTGCAGCCCTTCCACTGGTTCGGCGGTGGCCTGATCTTCGCCGGCCTGTTGCTCGGCACGCAGCGCTCGGTCAGGGGCTAACGCGGTAGCGGCCGCAACCTGCGGTTCCATACGGCGCCTGGCGGGCTAAATTGCCGTTACTGCTGAGCAGGGCCGGCCATAGGAAAACTCCGTCTAGGAAAAAGCCGCCTGACGTCGCGGATTGGGCGCTCAGGCGCGCCGGTTGGTCTCTACTTCTTGAGTGAGTTCGCGCCTGTTCGACAGCGGCAGTCGTGCCGCCAGGGACCGCTCTGGCAAATCCAGGGCGCGAGGTGCGGCCTGGGTGATAGCGAGGCCGTTGAGGCATCGCTGGGCTGATGCGACAGCCAAGGGCACAGCCAGCAGGGTGAGGCAGCATGAGAACCAAAGGCATTCGGCCACTTCTTAGGACCTCGATCATCCTGTGCGGATGGGCTGCTGCAGCGCTGGTATCTGCCGCCCAGGAACTGACCGAGCGCTCCTATGCCGGGGCCGGCTCGTCCATGGGCGTGATCCTGCTGGGAGTGGGCTGGGGCCGGGCGTGGGGCTATTGTGGGTTCGAGAATGTGCAACTGCGCAGCCTTGGCTTCGACCGCATGCCGGTGCGCAAACTCGGCGACCAGGCGGCCGCCGATATCGAGCTCGAGGGGCCCGGGCTGCTGGCCAAGCCGGTGTCGCAAGACTATGCGCTGCTGGTGGAGCCGGGTGAGTACGCCCTCACCGCGTTCCATATCAAGGCCGCCAGGTCGGTCAACGACGTCGGCGCCTTTCAGGCGCGGCGCACTCAGCTGCTGGACGGCGGCACGCCTCTGGCGGGCAGCTTCAGCGTGGCCGCCAATGAGGTGGTCTATGTCGGCCACTTCGGCCCCGAATGTCTGCAGGCCGGGCAGCCGATGATCTGGCGTTACTACTTGAGCGACGCGCCAGCCTTCATGGACTACCTGGCGAAGGTCAAGCGCCGCTACCCATATCTGGAGGTGGACGCGGCACAGTTCCGGCTGTTCCAGACGAGCACCATCGGTGAGGCGTTCCAGTTGCCTTGAGTGCGAGGCTCAGCTGGGCGTCTCTTGGCTGCCGCCTTGCAGGGCAGTAGCCGGGCGTATGCGGCAGCGCCTTGGCATGCCGCCTCAGCAGGACATCACCCAATGAAGATGCTGCTTTCGGTTGAGTTCCCCCATGAACCCTTCAACGCGCTGGTTCGCAACGGCACCTGTGGTGAGGTCATCGGCCGAATCCTGGATACCATCAAGCCCGAGGCCGCCTACTTCACGGAGGAGGGCGGCAGGCGCGCGGGCGTCTTCGTGATCGAGGTGAAGGAACCCTCCTCGGTGCCGGCGATTGCGGAGCCTTTCTTCCTCAACTTTCAGGCCGACTGCCGGTTCCGCATCCTGATGAGTCCGCAGGACTTGCAGCATGCCGGGCTCGACGCACTCGGCAAACAGTGGGGCTGAGTAACGGGGAGGACGCCGACCCTGGGCGGCCAACCTCCCAGTTAAACGGATGGCCAGGGGATAGTCAGCCTGATGGCCAGGTGTGTGGGCTTATTGGCCGACATTCCCTCCGGACGGGGCGTAGGCTGGCTCTGCGAAACCCGGCGAGTGGCGCGTTATCGCCTAGGTTTCGGACTGTCTGCATATAGAGCCATACAAGGCGAACATTCACGGATACAACGAGGAGGCGTCATGGCCGTTACCAACCATCAGTCCGGCACCAATGTGCATGAGGTGGCCGACGGCATCTACCGCATCAACACGCCGCTGGTCATCCCCGGTGCCGGTGGTTTCTCGTTCAACCAGTACCTGATCGTCGACGACGAGCCCCTGCTGTTCCACACCGGCCCGCGCAAGCTGTTTCCCCTGGTGCGCGAGGCGGTCGCCAGCATCCTGCCGGTCGAGCGCCTGCGCTATATCGCCTTCTCCCATGTGGAGTCGGACGAGTGCGGTTCGCTCAACGAGTGGCTGGCTGCCGCGCCGAACTCCGTGCCGCTATGCGGGGTGATCGCCGCCATGGTCTCCATCGAGGACCTGGCCGACCGCAGTCCGCGAGCCATGGCCGACGGTGAGCGCCTCTCGCTGGGTTCGCGGGTCGTGCGCTGGTTCGACGCACCGCACCTGCCCCACGCCTGGGAATGCGGCTTTCTCGCGGAAGAGCGGACCGGCACCCTGTTCTGCGGCGACCTGTTCACCCAGGGTGGTAGCGACCTGCCGCCCATCACCGAGTCGGACATCCTCGGGCCCAGCGAAGCCTACCGGCATGAACTGGACTACTTCTCCCACACGAAAAATACCCGTTCGTTGCTCGAGCACCTGGCGAGCGCCAAGCCCACCACCCTGGCCTGTATGCATGGCAGCGCCTGGAAAGGCGATGGCGCGGCGCTGCTGCGGGCCCTGGCAGACTCGCTGAGCCGGTAGCGCTGCGCTATCAAGCCTCGGCAGCCGGGTCACGGGCGCGATGTCGGCGCGGGAACAGAATGCAAGACGCCCCCGAACGGCTTGGCGTTCGAGGGCGTCAGGGGCCAGGCCGATGTTCAGCCTGGCGAAGGAATCAGCGTGGCTTATCCCGCTGCCAGTGCCGGGTTGCGAATGACCGGGGCAAGTGCGAGATCGCCTTGCTCTTCGCGGGCTTCACGCTTCATCGCCCACTGGGTGAGCAGCACCATCGCGGCGAAACCACCGACGATCATCACCGGATAGGCAGCGAGAATCTCGGTCAGCGAATACTTCCAGGACAGCGGGCGGCCGATGCCCAGCATCGCCGCATAGAACCAGGACACGCCCGACAGCGCACCGGCGAACAGGGCGAACATGCGCATGCTGAAGTTCAGCTTGAGCAGCGAGCCGGCCTTCTGCAGGGCGGGCAACACCAGGCCATGCAGGAGCATGCCGTTGAAGGTCAGCAGCATCACGATGGTGATCTTGGCCTGCAGCTTGGGGTTGAGCAGGTAGGACAAGCCGCTGGCACTGATATCCAGCCAGATGATCGCCACGCCGCTGACCCAGAGGACCGCCAGGGCGGCGGAAACGGATTTCTGCAGGCTTTCCATATGCTGGCTGTCTTGCAGGTGGGAGTTTCCACCCTTGAACAATTCTTTGATCATCGCGAAGTCGCTGGTCAACACCATGCCGATGGCGACACAGCAGGCGATCAGGTGCGCATAAACAATCCCTAGGCGCATAAACTCCATGGTGGTCTTCTGCTCGAACAGCGCAGTAATGATAGTGAAATCCATGGGTGCCTCTTTTTATCAGGTGAGCCTCACAATCAGGGCGTTGTGGGCATTAGGTTTTTACATTTGCAGTTAAGAAACGCTTCCAGAGCCGGTCTTCGGTTTCAGGATGAAACTGTCGATCCGGTTACCACCTGGCGAATGAGCCTTCAGTCATTCGATTTCCTCTTTCAAAAGTAAAAGCTCCCCCTGCACATGACTCGTGCCTGTGAGAAAAAGCTCCTGGTTTGCTGGAAGGCGGGGCGAATGCCTCCGCCGTCATCTGGCTACTCTCAGAGCGGGCTGAAATCGGTTTGTTCATTTTTTGAGCAGTGACGGCGACGAACGGTAGTGCCGTTCAGGGCGCCGGAAATACTGGCTATTTAGCGGCCAGGCAGCCCCCATCCGCTCTGGTCCGAGGCCTGGCCGGTGCATCGCGTGCCAATACCGAGGTCCACGGCGAATAGGCGTTGCCGGGTCGCAGGCGGAGGCAGACGCGGCTCTACTTCTCTTCCGCGGGGTTCATGATTTTCGGCCGCTGATGGTTGGGTTGCTCGAGTGGCGTGATGAGCCTTGCAGGCACGCCTCGTCTCCCATCCAACCGGACTAACCTGAATACAGCGGTGGGCTCGACACGCCGATCTCGACCAATCCCGACGCTTCGGAGGTGTCCATGTGCGGTCGATACGTCAGCCCCGATGAAGCCGCCATGGAGCGTTACTGGCACATCGGCGCAGGCAACTCCGGGCGGTGGATTCGGCGTATCTACAACGTCGCCCCGACAATGACCGTGCCCGTGGTGCTAAGCAACGAAGAGGGTATAGCCGAAGTGCTGCCGGCTCGCTGGGGGCTGATTCCGGGGTGGTGGAAGAAATCCAGTCTGCCGACCCTGACCTTCAATGCCCGCCGTGAAGAGGCGGCCGAAAAAACCATGTGGCGGCAAAGCTACCGGTCTCGCCGCTGCCTGATGCCAGCCCAGGGCTGGTATGAATGGAACGCTCAGGAACAGGCAGTCAGTCCGAGCGGCCGCAAGGTCAAGCAGCCGTACTACATCCATTGCCCCGATGATTCGATGCTAGCCTTCGCTGCGCTGTGGTCCACCTGGCTGGGCCCGGATGCGCGGCAAGTCCTGTCCTGCGCATTGCTCACCACGGAAGCGTCACCGGCCATTCACGCCATCCACCAGCGCATGCCCGTTGTCCTGGCCCCGCAGCAGTTCGACCTGTGGTTGTCGACCAACCTGTCGGCTGAGCGGGTTGGCGAGGCGCTGACCCACGCTCGGCGTGACCTCATTGCCCATCCCGTCAGCACCGAGGTCAACGACGCCCGCAACGACTACTCCGCGTTGCTCCAGAAACTGAACTAGCCCTTGCCGCCTGATTCGCCTGGCCTGCGTCCTCCCAAACTTCCGGAGGCGTCGCCATCCATCGGGAATCAAACGCGTGTGTAGATTTCCATTAGTGTCACGATTGGCATCAAAGGCATTTATGACATAATCGTGAGGTCAGCTTGTGATGGATGACCTGGATCAGCCTGGGCGATGCGTTGAGCGCGCTGCGGAGCCATCGGTTGAGCTCGCTGATGCTGATCGGTCGGCCGCTGCGAGGCGAGACGAATGATGGGCTCACCAGTAAGGGCATCGCCAGTGAGGGCAGCGTTGTGGCAAATCGTGGGGGGAATCCTGTTCAGGTCGTTGCCGTGACCAGCGGCAAGGGCGGTGTCGGCAAGACGAATGTTGCGGCCAACCTCGCCCTGGCATTGGCCGACCTGGGTAATCGGGTCTTGTTGCTGGATGCCGACCTGAGCAAGGCGAACCTCAATGTATTGCTGGGCCATGCAGCCGAGCGCAGCCTTGCAGACGTAATCAACGGCAAGTTCCGCCTGAGCGAAGTGGTCCACGAGGGTAGGAGTGGCGTTCGCGTGGTTTCCGGCAGTTCTGGCGATCCCGCGATGGGGCGGCTCAGCGCCATGCAGCATGCCGGGCTGATTCACGCCTTCAGCGAGATCGGTGACGCCATGGACTACCTGATTATCGATACGGCCTCGGGCATCAGCGACACGGTGCTGAGTTTCGTGGGCGCCTCCCGGGAAGTGCTGGTGGTGGCCGGTGACGAGCCCAGTTCGATTGCCAGTGCGTCCACGCTGATCGAGTTGCTCAATCGTGAGCATGGCACCACGCGTTTCCATGTGCTGGCCAACATGACCCACAGCCCTCAAGAGGCGCACTTGCTCTTCAGAAAACTGGTGAAGAGCAGCGAGCACCTCCCCGAGGTACTGCTGTCCTACGCCGGCGCCATACCTTTCGACAACTTCGTGCGCCGAGCCGCGCAGAAGGGGCGGGCAGTCTATGAGGCCTACCCCCGTTCAAGGAGCGCGGCGGCCTACAAGGTGCTCGCGCAGCGGGTCTGCCTCTGGCCGTTGCCTGGTGGACCGAGTGGCCGGGTGGAGTTCTTTGTCGAGCGTTTGGTTGCGAGCCCAGCCGCGCCAGTTCGACGTCCGCGCATTCATTTGGCCGCGGACTATCAAGGCGCCGATCATCACGCCGCCTTGTGGCCTGATCTGGCCCGCGTCAGCCTGATCGGCTGAGGCGATCGCCGCGGCTTCTCTACAGTAGTGCAGCCGTTTCCCGAGCAGGTCGCTGTTCATCAGGGCAAACTGAACCGGGCGGCGACCCAGGCAACTGATCCCGCCATTGAGCGGAGGTTAAGCGCCATGAACATCCGACCAGGCAGCCCCACCGACAGTAAGCGCCTTGCCGAACTGATTGAGAGTTTTCAGCCACTGCCTACGCTCGACAATTGGCCTTGTTCTCACGGACCTACTAGAGTCTCGGAAGGGCCGCCGCTGCTACGGCTGACCCATGGATGTGTACTCCATGGACGCTCGACGCGTTAGGTCGGACAGCGTGCAGTTAGAGGCGGTCCAATAGCCTCTATCGGTAGGGGGCTACCTCGATGCATTACGTATAGGTGATGCTATGAATCCGGTAGGTGCGCTACGCCTGGCTCTCTTCACTCTGGCTGTCACCGTACTTCTCGCTGGCTGCGCGACCAGTCCGTCTATACCTGCTATATCTCAACCGAGCGCATCCGCCTTGGTTGTAGATTTAACCTTGAATGCACCGGTCAGTGTATTCACCAATAAACCTGATCAGGTCTATTTTGTCAGGGTCGATAACCAAGACGGTCTTCTTCAACAAAGTATTATCCGCTCCAACTTCGTCAAGGACGGTCGAGCCTATCTACTCAATGCACGACCAGGTACCTATGCTGTGGTTGGCGCGTTTTTTTTGCCACCCATGCAAGCAGCCAGAAGTACCTACACCACCTATTTCTCCAGGGCGATTGTAGAGCAGTCAGTTGTCACTGTTCATGAGAATCAGTTTGTCGTTATGGGGCGCTATGTCGTCAACACATCAGTAGGGCTTGATGGGGCTGATGAGACCCAAGAGCATTATAAAAATGTAATCGCACCTGGGGAGGCTACTGGCCTGCTTGCCATGTCCTTCGGTGGGGCAGTTCATTACCGTGGTGTTCTGCATCAACTAAACAATGACGAGAAAACTCGAAATGAAATCCTTCGACTCGCCAGGCAGGATCTGGCCGGTAGTGGTTGGGCCGATTCTATAAAATGACGTGCTTTCGCCGTCTCGTTTGTGCACTAGTGGAGATAAGGCCAATGAAGACTGTGCTAGCGGTCCTTGTGCTGATGCTTGCTGGCTGTGCGGGGCAAATCACCAATCCCAACGTCGCCGACGTTGATCGGTCCAGCACCCTTTCGGTAGTCGATCGGCGGCCGGAGTCGGAGAAGGAAGCAGAGACGTTTAGCTATTCAATCAGCAACGCTGCGTATGCGACCTATCGTGTGGCTGAAGACGCCGTTTCACCGCCCGGTACCATTCTCCTACGCCATCGTGCGTATGAAAAATTCGGCGCGGCAACGCCGAGCCTTGAACTCGTTGTCCATCATTTTGTTGTGTACTGCAACCTGCAATCAGAGCTTCGCCGTAGCACATTTGGCGGAGTGTTTGCGGGTGCCTTGGGCGCAGTAGTAGTGGGCCAGCTACCGACGACGGTTCCAAATACAGCATGTACATCGGTTGATCGTGCTGGATTCGAGTCGCTAGCATCGGCCGAATACAAACGGGCACTGTACTCGGCGCGAGAAAATCCCAGTCACGCCAGCGTGTATATCGTCTACATAGACGCGGAGATAAATGGCAAACGTGTATTCACTCGAACCATGATGCCGTTTAAAAATGCGGTTGATGCGGACCCTCAGGTAGCTGCCCTAGAGGCGGCTGTTGGATGCCAGCTGTCACAACATTAATAATAGTGAATTACCTCCAGACGTTAGGCGGCGCAAAGATCCATCATGCAGTCGACGGGTAATGTACGAAGGCTCGAAGCAACAGATTGGCTGCTATATAGTCAGCTGCGCCTGCGCGGTCTGACCGAGTCGCCTGACGCCTTCGGCAGTACCCTGGCACTTGAGCAGCAGCGCTCCGCGGAAGAGTGGCAGCGTCGTACGTCCAACGGGGCCGCGTCATCCTCGGATCTTCCCCTCCCGGCTCTCGTGCACAACTATCCTGCTGGACTTGCTTGGGCCAAGGCAGATCCCTCCAACCCCTCTCAGATCAACCTGTTCCAGATGTGGGTCGCCCCCGGTGCACCGAGGCATAGGGCTGGGAAGGCAGCTTTTGCAAGCGGTGATCTCATGGGCGCGAGCGCGCGATGCCACTGCCGTCTGCCTTGGCGTCACGCTGAACAATGGCCCAGCGACGCACCTCTACCTTAAGGCTGGCTTTGTACCAAGTGGTGCAACTGAGCCTTTGCGTCCCGGCTCGGCCTTGCTAGTCCAGTCCATGACGCTCTGCCTTAAAGAAGGGGTTGTCTAACGCTGGCCAGGAGCGGAGGCGCAACGGAGTGTGTTGATTCTGGCTGTCTGCCCATCTCCGACCTCATCCAGGCAATGCTTTCCAGAGAACAGGCTGATGCTGCGGCACATCTCATGAATGGTGTTGGTCGTTTCCCTCTCTCCTGCAACCCCGATAGGCCCGCAGGGTCTGGGTTTCAGCCGGCGCGTGCCTCACCAGTACAGAGTGTTCAGAAACGCTCACCGCATAGTCGTGGCCTATATCAGAGGAGTCCTTCTGTGTGCTGAGGCCAGAGTGCTCAGATTTCATGTGGGATTTATGACTTGCAGGTAGGGTGTTGTTGGCTAGGCTTGTTCCGGTATCCGCATAGGCAGTACTGATTTGAGGATAAATAATTGTAATTTATTGGTGATGTGCCCATAGACAGTGCCAATCGTATTGGCTAATACGATTCACTGTTCAGGTTGCCGTCATAGTCAATAGATGAGGAGGTGTCACTATGGTCTAGCTTGTAAAGGCTTTAAGTGTGAAAGCTATGAACAGGAAGTTTCATTAGCAGTTCTATACGGGATGATAAACTCATGTCTATGTATACCGAAAGCTTTAAGATTGTTAATAACAGCCCTTACTCCTTGACCCTGTTGAATCAGGATAATCAAGGGGATGGGGATTGGCCTAAGTCCATACCTGCCCACTCTACAACGCCTGTCTTCAAGCAGACGGGCCGGTTAAGTATTAATCCAACTGTTACATACGGTTGTGATGGTGCAAGTCCGGCGATTTCGATAACAATGCACTTTTACCTCTGGGGGCTCGATCCGCTGTTAACGGCAAATATGTACATGTCGTTCAGTAATAATGAGCCGTTCAATAATAGCTCAATATACTTGGATAATAATTTCCATGACGGGGCCACCTCTAGCTATCCGCCGGATACCTCGTTGGAAATTAAAACCACGGGCAATGGTAGTTCTACTGGGAATGCAATATTTACGGTGGGGAGCAATAGCTAGTTTTTAAAGCATTTGCTGAGCGGTAGTGGGTGTAGCCTGTGTTGTCTGTCAGTTTTGTCAGTTGCATCCACTTCTTGCAAATAGCCCACTGAAGGAGCTAGCAAATCCGAGTTATCTATATCTAGCGATTGCTGTCCAGCTCCGCTCCGCCGTCAATACGAAGCACCTGAGCGGCTACACCCTTACCCCAGAAGGCCCATTAACAGGCCTTCAGCCTTCCTAGACCCCTGTCTAAACAGAGCTTTCAGAAAAAAGGCCGATGTAGTCACCGTGCCTAGTTCCCTTTTTTCTGACGCTAAGGCATCATCGCGCCGCACTAGTGGCATTATGCCCATCGACCTGCAGGAGTCACGGATGACCTACCGCACCTCAGATACACTTTCGAATACTTCCCCCAACACTCCCTTGATGCTTGCGCTGAGCGGAATGGCGCCTGCGTGCATTGACGATATGACTGCTTCGCTTATTAGCTCAGTCTAAGCATTTCCATCAACTAGAGGGTAGAGGTTCTACATGCTCCAACTGCTGCTTGCTGCTGCGTTTATATTTTTTGTAGTCATCGCGCCAATGGAAAAGGTCATGTTAGCTGCTGTTTCCATATTGCTTATGGTCGGAGTCGCGAAGCTCTGTGCCAAGGTGGTATCTGGATGCTCTCCGTCCTGGGGAGAGTCCTTTAATGCCGTAGCACTCTCTTGCATATTTGCTGTAGTTGCGATGCTGGGGCTGAGTGGGTTTTCGTCAGGCTCTGGTGCGTTTATGTACTCAGGTATCTCGGCACTTGCTGCGCTAGGGGTGTTCTTTTGCTCGTATGTGCTTGGTTTTAGCGTGGCTCTAGGAACAAAATTTGGGCCAAGTGTCATGATTGCGGTCATATCAACTGCGATTACGGAGGGGTTGTTTATTGTCGCTGGGCCGATTATTTAACTGTTATGTTTTAAGTGTTTTGGAGTGCGAAAGTCAGAGGCGTCTAGTGTCCGATACTTGTCGAGGTGCTAGGTGGATTCATGGTTGCGATAATAAGCTTCGTCTTTCCCCGGAGTGCTGAAGCATGGCGGCACCAAACTACAAGAGGTTGGCGAGCAGGAGTGGACTGGTCGTCAATATGTAGTACCCATGGCTTAGGTTAGTCGCTGGGTTTTGGTAAAGAGGGCTGGGATGAGTCGCGTATCTGTTTTGGTATTTTGTGTTTTGCTGCTTTGTGGTTGTGTAACGACCAATGTGTCTAAGAACTACTCACTGAAGGAGAATTCTGGGACTGGGCTTGTTGTTGGCTCCATTACCTATGATGGTTCGTATTCGGGATATGCCGTGTCGTACCGGCGGGCTCCCTCTGAGGCTTCTGGGCGTTTTCAGTCTGGTCAGTCAAATGTGGTGATTCCGTATTTTCCGGCTGGTGAATTTGAGACTATGGGGATCAACGGTAATTTGATCGCTGCTGAACTGCCTGCGGGTGACTACGTTATTGACGCCTGGAGTGTTGGCAGTGGTGCCGCCTTCGTGCGCCCAACAAGGCCATTCTCAATCTTGTTTAGCGTCATCCCAGGCAAGGCGACATACATAGGCAATTTCCACTTCACTCAACTTTCCCGCATGGGCCTAACTGTTACTGGGGCCAAGGTTGATTTTAGTGATAAGCGGGAAAGGGACTCGGATGTGTTGAAAAAGCACTATCCAAATCTATCAACTGTATCGATCGTCTCGGCGGTTGAGCCTGGCCTGCACGTTACTGAGTTGGGAGGGCTTCATCACACCACTATTTCGATAGACGTTCCGATTACATATTGATTGTTCTGTGGGGTAGGTTCTGAGTTGTGCTAGCTGTAGCGAACGTGACCCCGACTCTTGGAATAAATCTATGGTCTTGCACATGACGAACCCAACCATTCTCTACCCCATATTTGCCCTGGCGCTCTGGACCAGCCTGGTTCTGCTGCTGATTCCCATCGCGAGAATGCGGGCAGGCCAGCGACGCGAGATCGTCACCAACGACTTTAAGTACGGTGAGTCGGCCACCGTGCCGCCGCATGTGAGCATTCCCAACCGCAACTACATGAACCTGCTTGAGCTGCCGGTTCTGTTCTACGTAGTGTGCCTGCTGATCTTCGTCACCCGGGGTGCCTCGTCGCTCATGCTCACCTTCGCTTGAGCATTTGTGGCGTTGCGGGTACCTGAGGCGCGAGTGGCTGGCCTGCTGGTTGGTTAAACCTGAGCCTCGGCGCGCTTTTGCTTCTCCTTCTTCCCAGGTGCAAACAGGCCCGCGCCGCGGACAAGCTCGACTACTGGGAAAGCGTCTGGAAGCGCCGTGACAGCTTCGATGAAGGCGACCCGGAGAACTACGATCCGGCGCAAGACGTCTGGCGAGTCGAGCTGCGCTATCACCATTCGATCATCCAGCAGTTCGCCAGCGGGTCTATCGACGTCAAGACGGGGGAGACCATCGACACCCGGTCGTTTGCCGCTTTCTCGGGCCATTTGGACGGCCTATGGCGCTATGGGCCTGGCGCAGTTCAAGTTGCTGGTCCGGCCTGGCTATTTCGAGCCGATCGGGACCCTGATCCGCGATGATGTGCGGGTCGATCTGCCGGTGGACTCGTTGCTCGATCAGACCGAATACAAGCGTTACTACAAGACGAGCCGAGGCTTCTCCGGGAAGAACGTCGAGCTGTTCCTGGGAAACTTCGTCAGCCTGCTGGCAAGGGAGCGGGTGGGCGCAAAAAAGGCCTTTGAGACCCTCCAGCAATGGGACTGCTGGCCGGTGATCCGCGACCACTACGCCGCCAAGGACATGAGCGAGCACGACCTGTACAAGCACATCAAGGCGCTGCTCGAGGAGCGCAATGTCAGGTGGGGCAGGGCGGTATGACCGTTCGCAAAAACGGCAAAACATGGATGGCGGACTTCTATGAGAACGGCCGCACCGGTCGGCGAATCCGCAAGAAGGGCTTCGCGACCAAGTCAGCCGCGCAGCGTTTCGAGTCGGATTACTTCGCGGCGCTAAAGCAGACCGGCAGGCCGCTCGATGATCGCCTCTCCGATCTGGTCACCGTCTGGTATGACCTGCACGGCTGTTCGCTCAAGGATGAGAAGGCCCGGCTGTCTCGGACCATGGCAGTGGTCCAGCGCCTGGGCGACCCTCGCGTCTCCGACTTCGATGTCCTGGCTTGGGCCCGCTACCGTCAGTCACGCTTGAAAGACGCGACGCCCAGCACGGTCAACCACGAGCAGCGCTATCTGTCCGCCGTCTTCTCCGAACTGATTCGCCTGGGCGCTTGGGCGGGCAACAATCCGTTAGCCAAGGTCCGGCAGATAAAGACCGACCAGACCGAGCTGTCGTTTCTGAGCCTGGAGCAGATTCGTCAGCTGCTCGATGAGTGCCGCAGGTCGACGAACAACCACACCTATCCAGTGGCGCTGATCTGCTTGGCTACTGGCGCCAGATGGGACGAAGCGGAGAGTCTGACGCGGGGCGCGATCTTCGGGGGAAGGCGCATTTTCACCGGACCAATAACCGGCAGTCGCGCTCGGTGCCGATACCCAAGGAAGTCGAAGATGCGGTTTTCAAGGTGGCCATGCCTGGGAACGGTCGGCTGTTCATGTCCTGTCGCGCAGCATTTCGTAGCGCCTATGAACGCTGCGGCTTCGATACTCCTGGGCAACTCACTCACATCCTCCGGCACACCTTCGCCAGTCACTACATGATGGCCGTTGGTGACATCCTCAGCCTGCAGCGCATCCTCGGGCATTCTTCGATCACGATGACCATGCGCTATGCACATTTGTCGCCCGATCACTTGGAGTCGGCACTACGACTATCTCCGTTGATTCAGAGTGCTCACTGTGTTCGGTGAGTTACTGCCGCCACAGGGGGATTCCGGCTAACTTTATCGGAGTGGTATCTATAACCACTCCACAAAATTATCGGGTTTTGCCCCGGCGTATCTTCTGCAGCGGCGGTAATTAGGCCGTGTTTTACTCGCCATACGACTAACTTTTTCCCGAATGAATCGGTGCCAAATCTGGCGCCCGGCATCTTGTCGAGGCGTGGGTAGTCGGCAAGCTTTCTCATGAGATAGTCATTCAGACGGTCAAAGCTTCCGGACGCAAATTCGATGCGTACGTTGCTCAGCTTATTCTTGGAGAAAAAGAACGTTACCAGTCGAGCAGGGATGTTGTCATACGCATTGCTGATATGCGCTGAGCACAGGTAGTCATCTTGTGCGCTAATGCGTTCTGCTGGGCCCAAATTGCCATAGCATTTCAACTTGTGGCCGCGAGCCTCATTCTCGCTGATGACTGCGGCTTGGTCTCGTGCAGAGAAATAGTCAGGCGCTTCTGAATAGGTGGGGGTGCCCAAGCGAGCATGCCAGTCGGAAATCGCGTGCTGGTAATGCAGGGGAAGTGTGGGGTATAGGAGTGTTGCGGCGCCATACAACGCGACTACAACGAAGATTGGCTTTAGGAGCTTCATTGCTTTCCTTTTCAGACGTAGTACCACCCATCTTTCCTAGGCGGCTGTGGTTTTAAGAATTAGTGAATAGAAGAAGGGCGGGAGCGATAACGGTTAGAAACGCTAAGCGCTGCTTTTTCCAGGGAATCCAGAGGTATGCGATGGTCGCTAGCGATGTTGCAATATAGAGCAGTAATTTGCTTACTGTTAACGCTACTGCGTAGCAATGCACTGCACTGGCTGGCGCGGGAGGAGGGAGAAAGTAGCATTCAGCTGAGAGCCCAATGAGGGCAAGCCATCCTAGAGCCCCCAACGAGAGAGCGACCCAGCAAATGAACGTGGCGGTCGTTTTCATCGGCATCCTGCCGTATCGATAGGTGTGGGCGCGCCGTAGTCACTTTGTAGTCACTAGCGCCCACAAAAAAGGGCTTACCTTTCGGTAAACCCTTGTTTTGTTTGGTGGCTACGCAGGGACTTGAACCCCGGACCCCAGCATTATGAATCACCTGAGCGGCTACACTCTGAGCCAGGAAAGCCCATAAACCGGGGCTTTCAGCCTGCCTCGGCCCTCGTCAAAACAGAGCTTTCCAGAAAAACAGGCCGATGTAGTCACCCCCGGATTGAGCCCAAGAGGTGCCCATGTGCGGTCGATACGTCAGCCCCGATGAAGCAGCCATGGAGCGCTACTGGCACATCGGCGCGCGAAACTCCGGGCGGTGGATTCAGCGGATCTACAATGTAGCCCCGACCATGACGGTGCCCATCGTCCTGAACAACGACGACGGATCGCCCGAGGTCGTGCCCGCTCGCTGGGGGCTGATTCCGGGGTGGTGGAAGAAGCCCAGCCTGCCAACCCTGACCTTCAATGCCCGCAGTGAAGAAGCCGCCGAAAAGCCCATGTGGCGGCATAGCTACCGTACCCAGCGTTGCCTGATGCCCGCCCAGGGCTGGTACGAATGGAATGCTCACGAATCGGCACGCAGCCCGAGCGGTCGCAAGGTGAAGCAGCCGTACTACATCCATTCCCCTGATGATTCGATGCTGGCCTTCGCCGCGCTATGGTCCAGCTGGCAGGGCCCGGATGATCAGCAAGTCTTGTCTTGCGCACTGCTCACCACGGAAGCGGCGCCGTCCGTTCATGCCATCCACAACCGCATGCCCGTTGTCCTGGCCCCGGAGCAGTTCGACCTGTGGTTGTCGGCCAGTCTCTCGACTGACCAGGTTGGCCAAGTGGTGGCCCAGGCTAGGCATGACCTCATCGCCCACCCGGTCAGCACAGAGGTCAACAACACCCGTAATGACTACCCTGAATTGTTGCACGCCGTGGAGCTATCCACCGGCAATGAACCGCTCTAGTTCCAATGTTTCAGCCTTTGCGGCATTATCCGGTAACGCTAATGGCCATGTGCCAAGGAACAGGTAGGAACCAGGGATGGCACGTCGCAAGAAAACCTCGCCTTTTGAAGACCTTATCTTCATCGCCAGCCGTTTGCCCTGGTGGGTAAGCCTGCTGATCGCCTTGGCCGCAGGGCTGTACTTCCACTCTGTTGCCAATACCCTGTCGCCTACAGCGATAGACCATAAGAATTTTGGCCCTGCCATCGCCGGTCAGGTGTGGCGCAGCCTTGCTCTGTTCCTTCAATACATCATTCCCATTGCCTTTGTGCTGGGCGCCATCGGCTCCATATTCGGCCGAGCCAAGCGTCGCAAGCTGATGGAAGACGTCGCCTCCGCCACCAAGCCGGGCAAGACCCTCGACGGCATCACCTGGCAGCAGTTCGAGCAACTGGTGGGCGAAGCCTTTCGCCGGCAGGGTTTCACCGTCACCGAAACTGGCGGTAACGGCCCGGACGGTGGCATTGACCTGATCCTGCGCAAAGGCAGCGAGAAGCACCTGGTTCAGTGCAAGCAGTGGCGCTCACTCAAGGTTGGTGTTGCCGTGATTCGCGAGTTCTTTGGTGTGATGGCGGCAGAAGGGGCGGCTGGCGGTTTTGTCGTAACCTCGGGCACCTTTACTGATGAGGCCAAGACCTTTGCCAGTGGCCGCAATATTCGCCTGGTCGAAGGCGCCGAGCTCAATCGCTGGGTTGCGGCATCCCGCAGTACGCAAAACAAGCCTCCAGCAGTTACTCCAGTTCCAATAAAACCACTCCAACCTCAGCAGGCACTCGCGCCCAGTTGTCCGGTGTGTAATTCCGTCATGCGGAAACGGACTGCGAAGCGTGGCGCTAATGCGGGAAATGTGTTTTGGGGCTGTGTACAGTATCCTAAGTGTCGTGGAACGATTCCGGGTTGAGGGCTTCTGAGTGATTAATAGCCTACCTCTATAATGTTTCCGATATCGTGTGATTCAGTCCTTTGCCTAAATTTAGTGGACGACGTAAATGAAGAATTTTGATTCGCGCACTTACAGTATTAATGACTTCATTGAATGGCATGAGAATGGTCAGCTTGAATTGTCTCCTAAGTTCCAGAGGCGATCTGTGTGGACAGATACGGCCAGATCCTACCTCATGGACACAATTATTGATGGTAAGCCGATTCCTAAAGTTTTTATTCGTCAGAAAATAAACCCGCAAACCAGGAAATCTATTCGTGAAGTTGTTGATGGGCAGCAGAGATTAAGAACTATTCTGTCTTTTGTCAAGGATGGGTTTGTAATTAGTAAGCGGCACAATAAAGTATACGGTGGTCTCTATTTTAGTCAGCTGGATGGTGTTGATGACGATATCCAGTCTCAAATACTTAATTATGAGATTTCTGTCGATTTATTAGTGAATATGTCGGACCCCGATGTTCTTGATATATTCAGTCGATTGAATTCTTACTCTGTGACGCTAAACGAGCAGGAAAAAATAAACGCCAATCACTTTGGGCCATTTAAACGACTGGCTGACAATGTTGCTCATAAGAATAACGCGTTCTGGATCGATAATAAGATAGTTAGCGAGCAGAATGTTCTGCGCATGCATGATGTTCAGCTGACTGCGGATCTGCTAATCGGTATGGTTGAGGGGGTGCGCAGTAAAAAGCAAATAAGGAAATATTATGAGCAGTATGAACATGAGTTTGAATATGATACTGATGATTTAGAAGCTAGATTCCAGTCTGTAATAGATATTATTAAAGAGCTTTTTGATGATAACTTCAAGAAGAGGGAGTTTAGGCGGCCGCACGTTTTTTACTCCCTCTTTATGACTCTGTATCACATGCAGTATGGAGTTGAAAATCTTTCCTCCCCAAGGGTAGATATGAATCGTATTGGGTATGCGCGAATCTCTCAGAATCTCGAGCGCATTGATTATATTTTTGAAGAGGAGGATAAGCAGTTGTTGAGCCGAGATGAACGGCAGTTTCTTGAAGATTGTCGCCGGGCAACTACAGATACAGCGGTGCGCATCAGGAGAAGTGACTTCATAGCTGGGGTCATTGCGGGGTAGGTTATGTCGCTGGCTGATACGCTTTCCGAATTCAGAAGGGGGATTGCTCTAACTAATAGTTTTGTATCTATGGCTTATGAGCGAGACCAAAATGGGAATGATTTATTTGATGATGTAAAAAAGGATTTTGTTATTTCTTCATCCTTTCTGAAAATGTTTATATATTGGGAGTCTTTTTTGGAAGACTCTTTTGCGAAGTATCTTGCGGGCGAGTTGTCAACTGCGGGGACTCCTGCTCCTGGAATTGTTACTCCTGCAGATAAGCAGCATGCTATAAAAATTTTAGTGGGGACTCAGAAGTATGTGGACTGGGCGAATCATGAGATTGTAAGGAGGCTTGCAGGTATATATTTGGTTGATGGTAATCCACTTCTTACAAATCTATCGTCAATAGCAAGTGAGCTATCGGATTTGAGGACTATTCGGAATGCCGCTGCTCATTTGAGTAGTTCTACACAGGCGCAGTTGGATGCCTTGTCAACAAGAATACTAGGGCGCACTCAAAGAAGTACGACGGTCTCGGGTTTGGTTATGCAGTTGCATCCGGGGGACGCATCAAAAACTGTGCTCCAGTATTATCAGGATATGCTAGATATATGTGCAGACAATATTGCGGCAAATCGAGTGTGAGACTACGTTGTCTCTGTAAGTGAGTAAAGGGTTTGGTTATTGTGCTTATAGGTTGTAGTTATATTGTTTGGTTCTTTATTGTTCTTCAATGCTGCAAGGTTGAGTGCTCTCCTGAAGTGCTCGGGCATATGTCGCAGTTTTATGGGGATAAGTCACCATGTTTTCTCGCGTAGCCCTTCAATGCATTCCTTCACATCATCATCAATGACGTTCCCAGGCTTGATGCACTCTTTCATGCTCTTGCGGGTGCCGCGATTGGCTTCCCGCTCGCGCTGATCCTGCATCCTGAGGTTGGCGCGCGCACCTTCGGCCATCGGGCCTTTGCCGCCGGCCATGATCTCAGTGAAGGTTCTGCTTACGCTTTTACTGAATGCTTCCGCATAGGGGGTAACGGCTTCTGCCGCCTGGGTAGCGACGGGCTTTTCCTCATCGGCAAAAGCGGGCGCTGCCAGGATGAGTAAGGCGATAAGTGCTTGCTTCATGATGTTGCTCCGTTCCTTCGGAAATACCGCGACTCGTATGCCCGCCTAGGGTTGTGGCAAGGCTATGGTCATGCCGCCCAGCAGTGCGCCTACCGAAATCAGCCAGAGCAGGGTGCCGATCAGGCTCAGCACGCTGCCGCCGACGATGATGCCCAGGGCGATCTGCTTCCAGAGCCCCGCATATTGGTTAGGCTGATGCCGTCTGAAGGTCGGCGCCTCGCGCTCGGCCCGGATGTTTTCAAAGCTCTCTTTCACTCGATCTCTCCACCTTTCGGGCGTACCAGCGCTTAGTCACTTCCGTTGTGATTGCTATCCCGCGTTTTGACCGATCAAGTTTCGGTTGGCCTCGTCGTAGTCCGGGCTTGTTTGATCATTCTCTGGCATGACCTCGCCTGTAATCAGCCACCACCGGTAGCGTGGGAATACACGGCCGAGAATCTCGATCTCGTTGGCTCCTATCCTTGCCTTGCCTCGTTTGATGTTCTGCCAGCGGACGTATTCCGTCCCCCCGCTTTCCGCCAGCTCTTTCAAGCTCGCGCGTTCGAGAAGTTGAAGCCCTCTATCAGAAATGCCTTCGCTCATTAAAAAATGCCATGAATGTTCTATGTACACTCTGAGCCATTTGGGTACTATGTACATGTGTATCTAGTACATATTTTGCCGTGAAGGGCACAGCCATTTCGCCGGATTATAGGGGCTTTTACATGGAACAGTCTGGAGTAGTGGGGTTCAACGCACAGGGAAACGCAGAGCGCATCACCGACTTCCGTGATTCGCCTTTTTGCTCCCAGCTGGTTTTCGCCGAAATGCTCGGCATCGAAGACGTCACTCAGGACGTGGTGCGCGGGTGGGTTGAGTCGCAAGCCATCCCGACCGTGAAGATCGGCCGCCGGCGCGTGATCAACCTGCACCGCATCCGCCGCGACCTGGAGAAGGGCAAAACCATCTTTTGCGCCGGGGATTACGCCGATGAGTAGGGCAGATCAGCAATTCAAGCTGCGCATGCCGGCATCCGTTCGCGCTCAGTTGGAGCAGGCCGTCAAGCAGGCCCGCCGCTCTCTCAACGCTGAAATCGTCATCCGCCTTGAGGCGAACTTCGCCCAGGGAGAACCAAAGCAGGAGGCTTCGCTGTGATCTACGCCATTTCCGAGCGCCCAGGCGAGGGCATGACCTATGAATCAGTCCAGCTACAGCCACAAGCCGCATGCCGAGAACTGCGCCTGCTCTGTCTGCTGGTCCAAGGCCGAAATGGCCAGGTCCGATCCTTGCCCATCCACACCATGCGCCCTATGCCGCCGCGCCTCTGCGCTGCCGATTCGCGTCATCAAGATGGGCTTCGTAGCTGGCGCCTGGAAAGTCCTGCTCTCGGACTGGGCGGTGACACCGGCCTTTATCTGCGAGAAACACACGCCACCGCTCCAGCCGCCGAAGTACTGGCGCGTTGTGCAGGACAGCGGCGCCCCCATTCCATCGCTGCCGCCAGTGGATCTCTTCTATGACTTCTGAACAGATCGCCCTGCTCATCTTACTGGCGCCGGCTGCCTATATCGTCGGCCACGGCATCACCCGTTACCTGTGGCGCGAGTGGCTGGCCTGCTGGTTCGTCAAACCCGAACCTCGGCGCGCTTTTGCTTTTCCTTCTTCCCAGGTGCAAACCCGCTTTGCCCAAGGCCCGAGTGGGGCCCCACGTGTGGGGTCGAGGGCTGATAGATATCCACGGGCGCAGCCGGTGGGTATCTGTCCCAGGCAACGCGGGTTGCGCATCCATGCCCCGATCCCCAGCCCGCCCCGACGATGGAGCGGCTGACCAGCAGCCCCAGTGCTGACCCCGTAACAGCTCAACGCAAGACCCGGCTTTAACCCCCGGCAAGTCGAGATAACCCAGTAGGCCGAACTTCACAGTTCACCTGCTCGGGATCGCTCGGCCTGCTGATAGGCAAACCGCGCAATAACGCGCAACTCAACGAGGAAATACCAATGGCACGTTCAACTATGGAAGTTGCATTTCTCGGCACGCAGATGACCCAGGTCGATGACGCCAAATACGCCAAGATTTTCTATGGCGATGAACCGGACGGCAAAAGCGAGCACGGTCTTTCCATCATCGGCATGGCCATCGCCGAAGACGTGGCCGATGAAGTCTTCGCCGCCGGCGCCCAGTTCGACCCGCTGCAGAAGGTGCGTATCACCTTCGACGTAGCCCGAGGCGGGCAGAACAAGGGCAAAAATCTCGCCCTGCACATCGAAGCCGTGGACCCGCGCCCGACCACCCGCCAGACCCCGGCCAGCCCGCAACGGCCGGCCCAGCAGCCGTCGCCTGACGCGGCCAAGAGCTAAGGGGGAGGGCAGACCGTGCTGATCGTCGATCGCGTCATCTGCGACCTGTGCTTGGGCGACATGGGCCAACTGCACCACCAGCCCGCGCCCCAAGCCGATCTGCTGGCCGATCTGCGTTTGGCCCCGGCCTTCACCGTCTGCCCGGATTGCTGGGACTCCAGCGAAGTATCAAGCCCCGTGTTGATTGAGGGCGGGGCATGAATTTCCTGGCCTGTGAGGGCGACTGGTCGAAGGGCGCAGCTGGCGAACCCATCTGCACCGGCGCCTTGGTCTCCCTCACCCGCGAGGAAATGCAGGGCCTTAGCGGCTCTGCACTCACCTGGGATCAGGTAAGCGAACTGCAAGGCGAGGTCATCACCTTGTTCGCCCTGGCGTTTGGCTTCCTGGTCCTGAAAAAAGTCCTGAAATAGCGAGGTACACCACGATGAAACACCTGAAAACTCAGCTGCAGAACGTCGCGTCCGGCTTCGGCCGCCGCTCCCGTCAACTGGCTACCGGCGCTGCCGTTGGCTCCCTGGCACTGGCCGGCTCGGTGCACGCCGCCGTACCGACTGAAGCCACGGCCGCGCTCGATACCGCGGGTACCGACGTCGGCACCATCGGCTGGGCCGTGTTCGCCGTACTGATCGCCGCCATGGCCTTCAAGTACATGCGTCGCGCCCTGTAACCCGACCACACCGCACCTCACCAGTGCCGAAGCAAACCAACCCCGCTCCGGCGGGGTTTCTCTTTCAGGAGGACGCCATGGACTACCAACTGTACGTACTGCTGCTCAGCACCCTGGCGTTTTACCTCGTGTTCTTTGGGCGGGTTTGAATATGGCCGCTATTAGTCGGGTTTTATTGATTCTTGGCCTGTTGATATCGTTGTGCTGGGCTCAGGGGGTTAGTGCTGCGGATTTCTACTGGCAGCGCCCAGGCTATCCGCGCCAGGAAGCTACTCCTTCTGCTCTTTGTAATTACTACCGCACCACAATTGGACAATGCCAATACAGCGAGTGTTCTGGCGAGTTTGTCAGCAACAATACATTCAAGCTGGTTAAGCAGGCAGACACTCAGTTCAAGTGCGAATACTATTCGCAGCCGTCCAACTTTCAATACGGTTCTGTCGTTGCGGTGCGCGGTGGTGACTCGTGCCCGGCTGGCGCTAACTACAACTCCGCCACTGGTGCATGTGATCCTGCCCCTGTAGAGCCGCCACCATCGCCTGACGATTGCTCAACCAAATCCGGTCAATCTACCTCCTGGTCATTGCTGCGGCCTGATACCAACGGCCTCGGCAATATCGAATATGGCTGCTCTGATAGTTGTCGTATTTCCCTTGGCACCTCCACCTGTGCCGCTACGCCTGATGGGGCTACGCCTGGCATTTGTTATGGGACCGGCACCTTCACAGGCGCTGCTTGTTCTCCTGGCGATGAGCCCACTGGCGGTACGCCTCCAACCGATCCCAACAACCCCGACGATCCGCCGCCGCCTAATTGTGGCGACGGTTACAGCTGGTCTGGCACAACCTGCGTTCCGTCGGACGGTGGCAGTCCTGGCGACGGCGGCGACCCGTCCGACCCCTCTGATCCGTCGGACCCTGGCGATGGTGGTGATGGATCTGGAGATAGCGGTGGCGGTGGCGGTGGCGGTGGCGGTAGTGGTGGCGATGGTCCCGGTGATGGAAGCGGCGACGGATCGGGTGATGGATCGGGCGATGATGGCGGAGAAGGAGACGGCGAGGATGAAGGCGCCTGCGATCCCAAGACCGACCCGAACAAGTGCGGTGAAGCCAGCGTCGGTGGGGAAAGCTGCGAAGGGGTTCTGACCTGCTCGGGTGACATCATCCAGTGCGCCATCCTCAAGCAGCAAAAAGAGCTGCGCTGCCACGTCGAGAAGCAAGACGACTTCGCCAAGCAGAAGCCTGAAATCGAAGCGCTCCTGCAGGGTGACAAATTCAAGCTGCAGGACGGCGGCGAAATCGAACTGCCGTCCTTCATCAACCAAGGCACCCGCTTTCTGCCTTCCAGCTGCCCCGCGGCGGAAAGCTTCTCCTTGACGACTGCTGGCGGCCGTACGTTCGCCATCAGCTACGAACCCCTGTGCAATGTCGCCAGCGCGCTCAGTCCGTTGTTTCTGGTGGCTGCCAGTGTCTTTGCCGCTCTCTATGTCGGGCGCTCCGTAGGAGGTCAGTGATGCAATACCTGTTCATCGCCCAGTTGCTCATCATGATCGTCGGCCCCTTGGTAAAGATGGTCCTGCGCATCCTGGGCTTCGGCTTCGTCACCTATTTTGGCTTCAACCTGATCATTGGTCAGGCGCAGAGCTACGTATTCGCCCGCATGGGCGAAGCCGGCCCGATCATTCAACAGATTCTCGGCCTCGCCAAATTCGATGTGGTGATCAACATCTTCTTCGCCGCGATCGCCACCCGCTTCATTTTGGCGGGCATCGACAAGGCCACCGACCGCAAACGCAATCAGGTCTGGCACAAGCCGGGCGGCACCTCCATCGACGCCTAAGGGGAGCGAGCCATGCTCTACATTCGCACCGGTAAACCGGGTCACGGCAAGACCCTCAACACCATCCGCGAAGTCGACCAGAAGGCCCATAGCGAAGGCCGGGTGGTTTACTTCCACAACATCAACGGCCTCAAGCCTGAGCAGCTGCAAGCGCCCTGGTATCCCTTCGAAGATCCCGAGAAGTGGTACGAGCTACCCAATGACGCCATTGTCGTGGTGGATGAGGCCCAGGGATGGTTTGGCAGTCGTGACCCTCGTCAGCGCCCTCCAGAACACATCACCCGCTTCGAAACCATGCGTCACCAGGGCCATGAAGTGCATCTGGTCACCCAGGACCCGCGCTACCTCGATGTGCACCTGCGCCGCCTGTGCAACGGCCATGTCCACTACTGGCGGGTATTCAAATCCCAGCAACTGCTGCGCTTCGAGTCCGAAGCGGTGGTGGAAAAGGTCGAAGTGAAAACCAGCTTCAAGGATGCCGACAAGAAATCCCTGCGCCTGGATAAGCGCTACTTCACCGCCTACACGAGCAGCAACGCCAAGCACCACTTCCAGACCAAGCTACCGACCAAGTTCATCATGGCCGCGCTAGTCATCCTTGCCGCTGGCGTGCTGGTCTATCGCGCCTACGACCGCTACGCAGATGCCAAGACCGACAGCGGAACCCAGGCGGCCACCGCTACCAGCTCGGAAGCCGGGGGCGTGGTCGAACAGGTCAAGTCCACGGTGGGCGCGTTCATCACGCCGGTCGGCGCACCTGAGCAGGCCAGTCCGGAGCAAACGGTCGCTGGCTATTTGGCCAGTCGCCTGCCTCGGGTGCCCGACCTACCGTCCTCGGCTCCAGTCTATGACCACCTCACCGCTCCAGTCTCCCACCCCAGGCTCTATTGTCTGTCCAGTAGTGACCCCGAACTGGTGGCCAGAAGGCCGCCGCAGACGGTGAAGGATGGCGTGTCCTGCCAGTGCTACACGCAGCAGTCGACCAAATACCAGACCTCGTTCGACTTCTGCATCGGTGTGGCCCGGGATGGTTATTTCGATCCGACCGTTCCTGATCGCCAGCCAGCGGAAAACCCAATGCTTGCCCAGGCCGAACCGAGGCCATCAGCCCCAGTGCGCAATCCCGCTGCTGCGGCTGAGGGTAAGCCATCAGGAATCACCGTGACGCGTATTCCCTATGAGAAAGGCGAGTTCCTATGGTGACTGCTCAGCGCCTTCGCTCGGCGCTTTTGGGCGCAGGCGCGAGGGACGAGCGCCGCGCCAAAAGCGCGCGCTGACGTTCCTGTAACACGTCAGATAAACAGAAGTGAACGACCAGACTAAACCAGATTGAAGGGTGTGAAATGGCCAGAGCAAAGGACTTCTCCCGCATCGATATAGAAACCGGCTTGGAGAATTCGAAAAGTCGTCTTTTCGTCGATCCGGGCCATATGGGCTTCGTCGACCTGTCCGGCGTTCGCCTGCTGCGCTGTGGCGTCGATACGGTGCGTCAGCTGTACCGGGGCATGATCCGCCCGGAGATCATGGCGCTGTTTGAGACGCCGGGCGCCATGGTCGATTTTGCCGGCCAGCGCTGGCACTCCGGTCGCGTCGGCCGTGATTCGGGTTACCAGTACAAGCTGCAGAACGCCGACCTGGGCATCATCCTGTTGGTGAAGAATTTCAACTCCAAGCTCGATAGCATCGGCCCCCATCTGAAAATCGAAGTCTCGCCTCACGCCATCGACGCCTTCTCGCCCGAGCGTCTGCAAGAGCGCCTGGACTACTACGCCGACGCCGTGCTGACCCATCTGGAAATGAACCAGTGCGCGGTCCATCTGGCGTTGGACCTGCAGGGCTGGACGCCGCCTGCCGATCTGGTCGCCCGGATGCACTGCAAGGCGCGCACGCACCGCGACATATCCGGCATCAATGAAGTCCATTGGTCCACCAAATCCAGCGTCTACGGTCGCGGCGAAACCTCCATGTTCGGTTCCGCCGGTGGCGTTCAACTGGCCATCTACAACAAGACCGAACAGGCCCGCGCCACCGACAAGCTCGACTACTGGGAAAGCGTCTGGAAGCGCCGTGACAGCTTCGATGAAGGCGACCCGGAGAACTACGATCCGGCGCAAGACGTCTGGCGCGTAGAGCTGCGCTATCACCACTCAATCATCCAGCAATTCGCCAGCGGCTCTATCGACGTCCATACGGGGGAAGCCATCGACACGCGCTCCTATGCGGCGTTTTCGGGCCATCTGGACGGCCTATGGCGCTATGGCCTGGGGCAGTTCAAGTTGCTAGCCCGTCCCGGCTATTTCGAGCCGATATGGACCCTGATCCGCGATGACGTGCGGGTCGATCTGCCGGTGGACTCGTTGCTCGATCAGACCGAATACAAGCGTTACTACAAGACCAGCCGGGGCTTCTCCGGGAAGAACGTCGAGCTGTTCCTGGGAAACTTCGTCAGCCTACTGGCAAGGGAGCGGGTGGGCGCAAAAAAGGCCTTTGAAACCCTCCAGCAGTGGGACTGCTGGCCGGTGATCCGCGACCACTATGCCGCCAAGGACATGAGCGAGCACGACCTGTACAAGCACATCAAGGCGCTGCTCGAGGAGCGCAATGTCAGGTGGGGCAGGGCGGTATGACGGCACGCAAGGAGGGCAAGACCTGGACTGCTGATTTTTATGAGAATGGTCGTACCGGGCGCCGTATCAGGAAGTATGGATTCCTAACCAAGTCGGCGGCTCTGCGCTACGAGTCCGACTTCTTCGCGTCAATGAAACTGACTGGCAGGCCGCTCGATGATCGCCTCTCGGATCTCGTCACTGTTTGGTATGACTTGCATGGCTGCTCGTTAAAAGACGAAAAGGCTCGCCTCTCGCGCACTCTCGCTGTGGTGGAGCGCCTGGGTGACCCTCACGTATCTGACTTCGATGCCCTGGCCTGGGCTCGCTATCGCCAGTCACGCCTGAAAGATGCCACTCCCAGCACGGTCAATCATGAACAGCGCTACCTGTCTGCCGTGTTCTCCGAGCTGATCCGCCTGGGCGCATGGTCGGGTATCAACCCTTTGGCCAATGTTCGTCAGATCAAGACCGATCAGACCGAGCTGTCCTTCCTGACCCTGGAGCAGATAGGCCAGCTCCTTGAGGAGTGCAGGAAGTCGACGAACAACCACACCTATCCGGTTGCCCTAATCTGCTTGGCAACTGGTGCGCGTTGGGATGAAGCGGAGAGTCTGACGCGGGGTGCGATCTTCGGGGGTAAGGCCCATTTCCATCGGACGAAGAATCGGCAGTCTCGCTCGGTGCCGATACCCAAGGAAGTCGAGGACGCCGTGTTCAACGTGGCCATGCCTGGGAACGGTCGGCTCTTCATGTCCTGCCGTGCCGCATTCCGTAGTGCCTATGAGCGCTGTGGCTTCCAGACGCCGGGGCAGCTAACCCACATCCTTCGTCATACCTTCGCCAGTCATTACATGATGGCGGGAGGGGATATCCTCAGCCTGCAACGAATCCTCGGCCACTCCTCGATCACCATGACCATGCGCTATGCGCACTTGTCGCCGGATCATCTGGAGTCAGCGTTGAGGCTTTCGCCTCTTGCGCAAAGCGGAGCCTTCCGGGAGGACTAAGGTCAATGAGCTGCGGTGACTACGATTGGCGGCAGGCAGTCGATGTATTGCGAGTAGATCTCTCGTACGGGCGTAATCACTGTAATGTCGCCTGTGTGCATCGCCATCATAACTGCGGTCATGTGGCTCAACCCATTTGAATTCTTGACCACCTCGATGGCTAGCTCTACGGGAAAGCCTTCGGTGTGCCTCTTGAGTGGATGAATGCCCCCATGCACAAAGGAGTTCAGTGCATTGAGCGATACGCTCTTGAACTCAATGAGTTTGAGGTAGGCGTGGTGTGCTGACTCAATCGCCTGCAGCCTTCCAAGCATCTCATTCAGCCCGGGTAGCTTCTTCGCGGCGTGCTCACTTTCGGCGCTGAGTGGCTGGCAGAGCTGCTCGATTACCTTGTCGCTTGCGCAGTAAAGTAGCCACAGAGCTCTAGTCAGGGTCTCGTACTGAAGCCTGAGCAGGCTAGTTGCACTATTCGCATGGCCTCGGGCTATCAGGGCTCTTAAACCTTCTGCATGCTCCTGCGATAGTGAGCACATACAGAAGCTTGCTTCCACTCGCTCTGTTGGGTAGGGCTTAGTCCCGAGAAGTAGTCTGCTGTAGGCACGATGAAATTCGGCGGACCGGGAGAGGATTTGATCAAGCTCGATCGTCATTCCGTTTACTCAAGCGCCTGATAGGAGCGGCGGTGGTCGGAATGTAGTCTGTTTGTAGTCTGCCGGACAAACAAAAAAGGGCTTAGCTTTCGCTAAACCCTTGTTTTGTTTGGTGGCTACGCAGGGACTTGAACCCCGGACCCCAGCATTATGAATGCTATGCTCTAACCAGCTGAGCTACGTAGCCGAGTGGCGCGCATTATTCGCGGAAGGCGGGCTGCTGTCAACCCTGTTTCGCGAAAATTTCTGCGCGCGATCAAGCGCTTAGACGTTGAAGCGGAAATGCATGACGTCGCCATCCTTGACGATGTACTCCTTGCCTTCCAGGCGCCACTTGCCGGCTTCCTTGGCCCCCGCTTCGCCCTTGTACTGGATGAAGTCGTTGTAGGCGATGACCTCGGCGCGGATGAAGCCTTTCTCGAAGTCGGTGTGGATCACTGCAGCGGCCTGCGGCGCGGTGGCGCCGACGCGAACGGTCCAGGCGCGCACTTCCTTGACCCCGGCGGTGAAGTAGGTCTGCAGGTTGAGCAGTTCGTAGCCGGCGCGGATCACCCGGTTCAGGCCGGGCTCTTCCAGGCCCAGGGACTCGAGGAACATGTCCTTCTCCTCGCCGTCTTCCAACTCGGCGATTTCCGCTTCGATCTTGTTGCACACCGGGACGACGATGGCGCCTTCCTCGGCGGCGATGGCGTTGACCACGTCGAGCAGCGGGTTGTTCTCGAAGCCGTCTTCGGCGACGTTGGCGATGTACATCACCGGCTTGCTGGTGAGCAGGTGGAAGCCCCGGACCAGTTGCTTCTCCTCGTCGCCCAGGGTCTTCAGCAGGGTGCGCGCCGGCTTGCCTTCGCTGAAGTGCGGGATCAGCTTCTCCAGCAGGGCCTTCTGCGCCACGGCTTCCTTGTCGCCGCCCTTGGCGTTGCGCTGGACTTTCTGCAGCTGCTTCTCGCAGCTGTCGAGGTCGGCGAAGATCAGTTCCAGCTCGATGATTTCGATGTCGCGCTTGGGGTCGACGGTATTGGCCACGTGGATCACGTTGTCGTCCTGGAAGCAGCGCACCACGTGGGCGATGGCGTCGGTCTCACGGATGTTGGCGAGGAACTTGTTGCCCAGGCCCTCACCCTTGGAGGCGCCGGCGACCAGGCCGGCGATGTCGACGAATTCCATGGTGGTGGGGATCACCCGCTCCGGCTTGACGATGGCCGCCAGGGCGTCCAGGCGCGCATCGGGCATGGGCACGATGCCGCTGTTCGGCTCGATGGTGCAGAAGGGGAAGTTCTCCGCGCTGATCCCGGCCTTGGTCAGGGCATTGAACAGGGTAGACTTGCCGACGTTGGGCAGGCCGACGATGCCGCAGTTGAATCCCATGGTGTGTTCCTCGCGGAGGTGAATTCGGTGGGGAGAAGGTCAGGCTTTCTGGCTGTGCAGTTGCTGCATGGCCTTGGACCAGTCGCCGGCGAGCATTTGCGGTAGCACGCCGAGGGCGAAATCGATGCTGGTATCGAGCAGTTCCTGCTCGCTGCGCGGCGCGCGGCCGAGCACGTAGCCGGAAACCATGCTGCTGTGCCCGGGGTGGCCGATGCCGAGCCGCAGGCGATAGAAATTATTCTGATTACCGAGCTGGGCGATGATGTCGCGCAGCCCGTTATGTCCGCCGTGCCCGCCACCCTGTTTGAGTTTGGCGATGCCGGGGGGCATGTCGAGTTCGTCGTGAGCCACCAGGATCGCTTCCGGGGGGGTGCGGAAGAATTTCGCCAGCGCCGCCACGGCCTGGCCGCTGCGGTTCATGTAGGTGGTGGGGATCAACAGGCGAACGTCGCGGCCCTGGTGGCTGAACTTGCCCACCAGGCCGAAATACTTGCGATCGACGCTCAGGTTGGCGCCCTGGCTGGCCGCCAGGCGCTCAACGAAAAGGGCCCCCGCATTGTGCCGGGTCTGGTCGTATTCGGGGCCGGGATTACCCAGGCCAACGATCAGTTGTACGGCGGTCATGTCAGGAGCCCTTTAGTGAAAATAGCCCGGCCACCGAGGTGGCCGGGCTGTTTTCGGCGGTGCGAGGGTTACTCGGCAGCGCCTTCACCTTCTTCGTCTTCGACTTTGCTTTCAGCTTCGTCTTCTTCCTTCACCACGCGGGAAGCGTGGATGTTGGCCACGGCCAGGTCGTTGCCGTGAGCCAGTGCCACCAGCTCGACGCCCTTCGGCAGGGTCAGGTCGGACAGGTGAACGACTTGGCCCAGCTCGACCTTGGCCAGGTCAACTTCGATGAACTCCGGCAGGTCCTTCGGCAGGCAGGAAACTTCCACTTCCACCAGGGTGTGGGAGATTTCGCCGCCGCTCTGCTTGACGCCGACTGCGGTTTCTTCGTTGAGGAAGTGCAGCGGAACGTGAGCAGTCAGCTTCTGGCCAGCGATCACGCGCTGGAAGTCGGCATGCAGGACGAAGCCCTTGGCCGGGTGACGCTGCAGCGCCTTGATCAGGACGCTTTCGTTGCTGCCGGCGACGTTCAAGGTCAGAACGTGGCTGAAGGCCGCTTCGTTCTCCAGCAGCTTGGCGAAGTCCTTGGCCAGCAGGCTGATCGATTGCGGGGCTTTCTCGCCACCGTAGATTACGGCAGGAACCAGGCTGGCGTTACGACGCAGGCGGCGGCTCGCACCTTTCCCCAGGTCGGAACGCACTTCGGCATTCAGGGCAAATTCAGTCATTTCATTTCTCCAAAATAACCAAACCGTCCTTCACGCTTGCGACCAGCGACCGGACGGTTGGGCAAAAAGCCCCGCTCGAGGCGGGGCGCATTTCGTTCAGCGGTGATTCCGGGTTAACGGAACATCGCGCTGATCGATTCTTCATTGCTGATGCGGCGGACCGCCTCAGCGACTACCGGTGCGATATCCAGCTGGCGAATACGCGAGCAGGATTGCGCGGCGGCGGACAGCGGGATGGTGTTGGTCACCACCAGCTCGTCCAGCACGGAATTCTCGATG
Organism: Pseudomonas sp. LPB0260; assembly: GCF_013388395.1. Classification (NCBI taxonomy): domain Bacteria; kingdom Pseudomonadati; phylum Pseudomonadota; class Gammaproteobacteria; order Pseudomonadales; family Pseudomonadaceae; genus Pseudomonas; species Pseudomonas sp. LPB0260. The sequence goes on from NZ_CP058247.1 coordinate 5,463,137, forward strand.
TTCTCGATGGCGCGACCCGACAGCACGGCGTGCGTGGCATAGGCGAAGACTTTGGCGGCGCCATGTTCCTTCAGGGCCTTGGCCGCGTGGCACAGGGTGCCGGCGGTGTCCACCATGTCGTCGACCAGGATGCAGGTGCGGCCTTCCACGTCGCCGATGATGTGCATCACCTCGGAGTGGTTGGCCTTCTCGCGACGCTTGTCGATGATCGCCAGGTCCACGCCCAGGGACTTGGCCACGGCGCGCGCACGCACCACGCCGCCGATATCCGGGGAAACGATCATCAGGTTGTCGAAGCGCTGATCTTCGATATCGTCGACCAGTACGGGCGAGCCGTAGATGTTGTCGACCGGGATATCGAAGAAGCCCTGGATCTGGTCCGCGTGCAGGTCGACGGTGAGAACACGGTCGATGCCTACAACGGTGAGCATGTCGGCCACTACCTTGGCGCTGATAGCCACGCGGGCGGAGCGCGGACGGCGATCCTGGCGGGCATAGCCGAAGTAGGGGATGACAGCGGTGATTCGAGTGGCCGAGGAGCGGCGGAAGGCGTCGGCCATTACCACCAGTTCCATCAGGTTGTCGTTGGTTGGCGCGCACGTCGGCTGGATCAGGAAGACGTCTTTACCGCGGACGTTTTCGTTGATTTCAATGCTGATTTCGCCGTCGGAGAACTTACCGACAGAGGCATCGCCGAGGGGGATGTGCAGCTGACGAACAATACGTCGCGCCAGATCGGGGTTAGCGTTCCCCGTAAAGACCATCATCTTGGACACGCGCAGTACCTGCCGGCTGAGGGTATACCTGGATGAGTATAGAAATGGCAGGGGCGGCTGGATTCGAACCAACGCATGCCAGGATCAAAACCTGGTGCCTTACCGCTTGGCGACGCCCCTGTATCGTGTGTAACCCAATGCTGTCAGTCGTACTCACAACGCCTGTGGCGTTGATGGCAGGGGCGGCTGGATTCGAACCAACGCATGCCAGGATCAAAACCTGGTGCCTTACCGCTTGGCGACGCCCCTAGTACAACTCACTCTTACGCATTCACTTCTTGGCCAGAGCTGCGAGCTTTCGATGCAACATCGAGATGTTGCGACCTTGAGCGACAAAGCTCGGCAAAGCGGCTGGAAGTTGGCGGGCGACTTTATCAGCATCGTCCCGGTTTGGGAAGCTCCCAAACACACAAGCTCCAGTGCCGGTTAATCTAGTTGGAACAAATTTGTTCAACAAGATCAAAGCGTTACGAACAGCTGGGTAACGCTTCTGGACAACCGGCTGGCAGTCGTTACGACCACCCCCCTCAAGAAGGCTGCGAACTTTAATGGGCGGCGTATCGCGTGTCAACTCGGGGTCGGAGAAAACTTCCGCTGTGCTGACAAGCACTTGCGGGATGGCCACGAGAAACCAGGGTTCGGCGAGCTCGACCGGGGTGAGTCTCTCGCCGACGCCCTCGGCGAAGGCGGCGCGGCCGCGCACGAACACCGGCACGTCGGCGCCGAGGCCGAGGCCCAGCGCGGCCAGGCGGTCCTCGTCCCAGTCCAGCTGCCAGAGCTGGTTGAGGCCGAGTAGGGTGGTGGCGGCATCCGAGCTGCCGCCACCGATGCCGCCGCCCATGGGCAGCTGCTTGTCCAGCCAGATGTCGGCGCCCAGTGGACAGCCCGACTGCCGCTGCAACTGCCGGGCGGCACGCACGATCAGGTTGCTGTCGTGCGCCACGCCGGATATCTCGGTGTGCAGGCGGATCTGTCCGTCGTCGCGCAGGGCGAAGCCCAGCTGGTCGCCATGGTCGAGGAACTGGAACAGGGTCTGCAGCTCGTGGTAGCCGTCGGCGCGGCGACCGAGGACGTGCAGCATCAGGTTGAGTTTGGCCGGCGCCGGCAGGGTCAGCTGGGCGGCGGCGGGAATGGCCGGCTGGATCATTGGCCGAGCTGGCGCGGTTGCCAGTCCTTGATCACCAGGGTGACCTGCAGGTCGTGGCCGTCGAGCTTGATGCGCTCGGGCAGCCAGTAGCCGTTCTGCTCGGTGTAGCGCAGGTAGTCGACCTGCCAGCCGTCCTGCTTCAGTTGCGCCAGGCGGCTGTCGCCGTCCAGGGTGACGCGACTCCTGCTGTCGGGCGAGGGCAGGCCGCGGATCCACCAGAGTAGATGCGAGACCGGCAGGTTCAGGCCCAGCTGCTGTTGCAGCAGGGCTTCCGGCGAGGCGGCCTGATAGCGGCCCTGGTTGGCCACTTCCAGGAGGATCGCCCCCGGCCGCCCGGTCAGGCGGGCGGCGCCGCGGCCCAGGGGGCCGGACAGGCGAATGTCGTAGTAGTCCTGGCGCTGCAGCCAGAACAGCGTGCCGCTGCCGGAGTCGCGCGGGGCACGGATGCCGACCTTGCCGCTGATCTGCCAGGCGTCGAGGGTGCTGACCTGCTGCTTGTGCAGCTTCCAGCGGGCCGGATCGCCGGCGCCTTCGAGCGCTTCGCGGGAGGTCAGGCCGGCGCAACCGGCGAGCAGGATGGACAGGCTGAGGAGGATGAGGGTACGGGCGAGCATCACAGGGTCTCGGAGCCGGTCAGGCGCAGCAGGGTGCTACGCAACACGGTGCTGTCGGGTTGATCCTTGAGGGCGCCGGCCCAGACTTTCCTGGCCTCGCGCTGCTTGCCCTGGGCCCAGAGCACTTCACCGAGGTGGGCGGCGACCTCATGGTCGGGGAAGCTGCGCAGGGCCTGGCGCAGCAGGCGCTCGGCCTCGTCCAGGTTGCCCAGGCGATAGTTGACCCAGCCCAGGCTGTCGAGAATCGCCGGGTCGTCCGGGCTGATCTGGTAGGCCAGCTCGATCAGTTCCTTCGCCTCGGCGTAGCGCGTGGTGCGGTCGGCCAGGGTGTAGCCGAGGGCATTGAGCGCCATGGCATTGTCCGGCTCGCGCTCGATGATGAAGCGCAGGTCCCGTTCCAGCTGGCCCAGGTCGTCGCGCTTCTCCGCCAGCATGGCGCGGGTGTAGAGCAGGTTGAGGTCGTCCGGGAACTGCTCGAGCGCCTGCGCGATCAGGGTCCAGGCGGTTTCGTGCTGCTGCTGCTTGGATAAGGCTTCCGATTCGATCAGGTACAGCTGGATGGCGTAGTCGGGCTGCGCTTCGCGCGCCTTGCGCAGGCGTGTCGAGGCCTCTTCGCCGCGCTGCTCGGCCAGCAGCAGTTCGGTCTGGCGCGCCTGGGCCGGCAGGTAGTCGTTGCCGGGGCCGACCAGGGCGTACTCCATCAGCGCGTTCTTCGGCTTCTTCAGCGCCTCATAGGCACGGGCCAGATTGAAGTGGGCGGCGTCGACATGGCTGCCACGCTCGACCAGTTCCTGCAGGTAGACGATGGCCTCTTTCCAGGCTTCCGCTTCCAGGCAGACCAGTGCCAGGGAGAAGCGCAGGTCATCATCCGTGGGGAATTGCTGCAGGAGCTTGGCGAACTCGCCCTTGGCGTCCTCCAGGCGGTCCTGGGTGACCAGCATGCGCGCGTAGGTCAGGCGCAGGCGCTTATCCTCCGGGTGGCGCTTGAGGCCCCGCTCCAGCAGTGGCAGCGCTTCATCGCCACGCTCGAGGCCCTGCAGCAGGCGCGCGCGCAGCAGCAGTGGCGCCACGTTGTCGAGCTTGGCGGCCTGCTCCTCGAGCAGCTCTAGGGCCTCCTGGGGGCGCTCGTCCTGCTGCAGCAGCAGGGCCTTGCCGAACAGCAGTTGGCCGTTGTCCGGGTGCTTTTCCAGCAGCTGGTCGAAGCTTTGCAGCAGGCCGGCGCGGGTGTCCGGGTCGGTTTCTGCGGCGGACAGGGCGAGGAAGTCGAAATGGGTATCGCCCTGGCGTTGCAGGACGCTTTCCATATAGTGCATGGACTCGTCGTAGCGCCCGGCGCGGGCTAGTTGCACGGCGGCGGCGCGCTGGGCGTCGAGGTTGTCGGGAGCGTTCTTCGCCCAGATCAGCGCGGTATCCAGGGCCGCCTGCTCGGCACCGAGGTATTCGGCGATGCGGAAGCCGCGCTCGGCGACCCCGGCGTCCTGGGTGGCGTTGGCCTGCTGCACGTAGTTGCCCAGGGCGATATCGAAGCGGTTGCGCTGCCCGGCCAGCTCGGCGGTGAGCAGGGCGAACAGGGTTTCCTGGCTGAACGAGGCATATTCCTTGGGCGTCGGCGCTTGCGTTGCCGGGGAGGCCTCCTCCACGGGCGGCGTGCCGTCCGGAACGGCAGGGCTGAGCACTTGGCAGCCGCCCAGCAAGGCCAGGGCGGTCAGTAACGCGAAGGATCTATTCATAGGGGCAAAGACGACTAACCTGCGGTCGGGGCATCATGACACAAGCCGTAGGGCAAGCCCATGGGGCAGGCCTCACGGCGCTGCAGTGGCGCACACGCTTGGCTAGGACAGTGGTCGGCGGTGGTTGTTCTCGTACCGGCGAAGTAGGACAATTGCGCGCTTCCCTCTTCTGTCAGCGACCTTGCATGGCCTTCATCGCCCTCGGCATCAACCACAAAACCGCCTCGGTGGACGTCCGCGAACGCGTGGCCTTCACCCCCGAGCAGTTGGTTGAAGCCTTGCAGCAGCTGTGCCTGCGCACGGCGAGCCGCGAGGCGGCGATCCTCTCGACCTGCAACCGCAGCGAGCTGTACCTCGAGCAGGACAGCCTGGCGGCCGACGCGGTGCTGGCCTGGCTGGCCGAGTTTCACCAGCTCAGCCTCGATGACCTGCGCGCCTGTGCCTATGTGCACCAGGACGACGCGGCGGTGCGCCACATGATGCGGGTGGCCTCCGGGCTGGACTCCATGGTGCTCGGCGAGCCGCAGATCCTCGGCCAGATGAAGTCGGCCTACGCCGTGGCCCGCGAGGCCGGTACCCTGGGGCCGCTGCTCGGCAGGCTGTTCCAGGCCACCTTCAGCACCGCCAAGCAGGTGCGTACCGATACCGCGATCGGCGAGAACCCGGTGTCGGTGGCCTTCGCCGCCGTCAGCCTGGCCAAGCAGATCTTCAGCGACCTGCACGACAGCCAGGCGCTGCTGATCGGCGCCGGCGAGACCATCACCCTGGTTGCCCGTCATCTATACGAGCAGGGCGTCAAGCGCATCGTCGTGGCCAACCGCACCCTGGAGCGGGCCAGCAGCCTGGCCGAGCAGTTCGGCGCCCACGCCGTGCTGCTCTCGGACATTCCCCAGGAACTGGTGCACAGCGACATCGTCATCAGCTCCACCGCCAGCCAGCTGCCGATCCTCGGCAAGGGTGCGGTGGAAAGCGCGCTGAAGCGGCGCAAGCACAAGCCGATCTTCATGGTCGACATCGCCGTGCCGCGGGACATCGAGCCCCAGGTCGGCAAGCTCGACGACGTCTATCTCTATACCGTCGACGACCTGCACGAGGTCATCGCGGAAAACCTCAAGAGCCGCCAGGGCGCCGCCCAGGCCGCCGAGGAGCTGGTCAGTGCCGGGGCCGAGGACTTCATGCTGCGCCTGCGCGAGCTGGCCGCGGTGGATGTGCTCAGGGCCTATCGCCAGCAGGCCGAGCGCCTGCGCGACGAGGAACTGGCCAAGGCCGTGCGCCTGCTCGGCCGGGGCGCCTCGGCCGAAGAGGTGCTGGCCCAGCTGGCCCGCGGGCTGACCAACAAGCTGCTGCACGCGCCCAGCGTGCAGCTGAAGAAACTCTCCGCCGACGGCCGCATCGATGCGCTGGCCGTGGCTCAGGAACTCTTTGCCCTCGATGAGGGCGTGCCGTCCGACAAAGGCCTGTGATGAAAGCTTCACTGATCAACAAACTCGACTTGCTGCAGGATCGTTTCGAAGAATTGACCGCGCTGCTCGGTGATGCCGAAGTCATAAGCAAGCAGAGCCAGTTCCGCGCCTATTCCAAGGAGTACGCCGAGATCGAACCGGTGATCCTGGCGTTTCGCGAGTTCTGCAAGGTGCAGGGCGACCTCGAGGGCGCCCAGGCGCTGCTCAAGGACAGCGACCCGGACCTGCGCGAGATGGCCGAGGAAGAAGTGGCCAGCGCCAAGGCCCAGCTGCTCGAGCTGGAAGACCGTCTGCAGCGCATGCTGCTGCCCAAGGACCCCAACGACGGGCGCAACGTCTACCTCGAGGTGCGGGCCGGTACCGGCGGCGACGAGGCGGCGATCTTCTCCGGCGACCTGTTCCGCATGTACTCGCGCTATGCCGAGAAGCAGGGCTGGCGGGTCGAGGTGCTGTCGGCCAACGAGGGCGAGCACGGCGGCTACAAGGAGGTGATCGCCCGGGTCGAGGGCGACAACGTCTACGCCAAGCTGAAGTTCGAGTCCGGCGCCCACCGCGTGCAGCGCGTGCCGGAAACCGAGTCCCAGGGCCGTATCCACACCTCCGCCTGTACCGTGGCGGTGCTGCCGGAGCCGGATGAGCAGGCGGCGATCGAGATCAACCCGGCGGACCTGCGGGTCGACACCTACCGCTCCTCCGGCGCCGGTGGCCAGCACGTCAACACCACCGACTCGGCGATCCGCATCACCCACATTCCCACCGGCATCGTGGTCGAATGCCAGGAGGAGCGCTCGCAGCACAAGAACCGCGCCAAGGCCATGGCCTGGCTCGCCGCCAAGCTCAAGGACCAGCAGGAGGCCGCCGCGCACAAGGAGATCTCCGACACGCGCAAGCTGCTGGTCGGCTCCGGCGACCGTTCCGAGCGCATCCGCACCTACAATTTTCCCCAGGGCCGGGTCACCGATCACCGCATCAACCTGACCCTGTATTCGCTGTCCGAGGTCATCGCCGGCGGCGTCGATGCGGTGATCGAGCCGCTGCTGGCCGAGTACCAGGCCGACCAGCTGGCCGCGCTGGGCGATTGAGTCCAGTGGTGCGCATAGTGCTCCCTACGGCGTGCCATGTAGGGTGCGCCGCGCGCACCAACCACCCTACGAGAGGAATATGGCCAGCATCGAATCCCTGTTGAGCGCGGCCGAGCTGCCCGACTCGCCGACCCCGCGGCTGGATGCCGAGCTGCTCCTGGCCAGCGCCCTGGGCAAGTCGCGCAGCTACTTGCACACCTGGCCGGAGCGCGAAGTCGAGGCCGCGCAGGCCGAGCGCTTTGCCGCCGACCTGGCGCGCCGCCGCGCTGGCGAGCCGGTGGCCTATATCCTCGGCCAGCAGGGCTTCTGGAGCCTGGAGCTGGAAGTGGCGCCGCATACCCTGATTCCCCGCCCGGACACCGAACTGCTGGTGGAGACCGCCCTAGCGCTGCTGCCGGCGACGCCGGCCAGCGTGCTCGACCTCGGCACCGGCAGCGGCGCCATCGCCCTGGCCCTGGCCGCCGAACGGCCGGCCTGGCGGGTCACCGGCGTGGACCGGGTGCCCGAGGCGGTGGCCCTGGCCGAACGCAACCGCCAGCGGTTGAAACTGAACAATGCCGCCTTCTGCGCCAGCCACTGGTTCGCCGCTTTGGGCGCCGGGCGCTATGCCATGATCCTCAGTAACCCACCCTATATCGCCGCCGATGACCAGCATCTGCGCGAGGGCGACCTGCGCTTCGAGCCGAGCAGCGCGCTGGTCGCCGGCGCCGATGGCCTGGACGATATCCGCGAGATAGTCGCCCGGGCCCCGGAGCACCTCGAAGCGGGCGGCTGGCTGCTGCTCGAGCATGGTTTCCAGCAGGCCGCGGCGGTCCGCAGCCTGCTGAGCGCGCGCGGGTTCGTCGAGGTGCAGAGCCGGCGCGACCTGGGTGGCCATGAACGCATCAGTCTGGGACGTTTTCACCATGAATGAGCCGAACACGCTGAACGATGAGGAGCTGCTGCGCTACAGCCGGCAGATTCTCCTGGCGCAGATCGATATCGAAGGGCAGCTGCGTCTCAAGGGCAGCCGCGTGCTGATCGTCGGCCTCGGCGGCCTCGGCTCGCCGGTGGCGCTGTACCTGGCGGCGGCCGGTGTCGGCGAGCTGCACCTGGCGGACTTCGACGCGGTGGACCTGACCAACCTGCAGCGACAGATCGTCCACGACAGCCCGAGCATCGGCCAGGGCAAGGTCGACTCGGCCATGGCGCGGCTGGCGGCGCTCAACCCGCAGGTACGCCTGCAGGCGCACCGCACCGCCCTGGATGCCGACTCGCTGGCCGCGGCGGTGGCGGCGGTAGATCTGGTGCTGGACTGCTGCGACAACTTCGCCACCCGCGAGGCGGTCAATGCCGCCTGCGTCGCCGCGCGCAAGCCCCTGGTCAGCGGCGCGGCGATCCGCCTGGAAGGGCAGTTGTCGGTGTTCGACCCGCGTCGCGACGACAGCCCCTGCTACCACTGCTTGTACGGCCATGGCAGCGAGGCCGAGCTGACCTGCAGCGAAGCCGGGGTGGTCGGTCCGCTGGTGGGCCTGGTCGGCAGCCTGCAGGCGCTGGAGGCGTTGAAGCTGCTGGCCGGCTTCGGCGAGCCGCTGATCGGTCGGTTGCTGCTGGTCGATGCCCTGGGCTCGCGTTTTCGCGAACTGCGGGTCAGGCGCGATCCGGCCTGCAGCGTCTGTGGCGGTGGCCATGGCCGATAACGCGCCGGTCGGGGTATTCGACTCCGGCGTCGGCGGCCTCTCGGTGCTGCGCGAGATCCGCGCCCTGCTGCCATCTGAGTCCCTGCTCTACGTGGCCGACAGCGGCCATGTGCCCTACGGCGAGAAGAGCCCGGAATTCATCCGCGAGCGCTGCCGGACGATCGCCGATTTTCTCCTCGGGCAGGGCGCCAAGGCGCTGGTGCTGGCCTGCAACACCGCCACCGTGGCCGGTATTGCCGAGCTGCGCGAGCTGTACCCGCAGCTGCCGATCATCGGCATGGAGCCGGCGGTCAAGCCGGCGGCGGCGGCGACCCGCGCCGGGGTGGTGGGCGTGCTGGCCACCACCGGCACCCTGAAGAGCGCCAGGTTCGCCGCCTTGCTCGACCGCTTCGCCAGCGACGTGCGGGTGGTGACCCAGCCCTGCCCGGGTCTGGTGGAGTGCATCGAGGCCGGCGAGCTGGACGGCGCGGCGACCCGCGAGCTGCTCCAGGGCTTCGTCGCCCCGCTGCTGGCCGAGGGCTGCGATACGCTGATCCTCGGCTGCACCCATTACCCCTTTATCAAGCCATTGCTGCGCGAACTGCTGCCGGCTTCGGTCAGTCTGATCGATACCGGCGCGGCGGTTGCTCGGCAGTTGCAACGGCGTCTCGACGAGCAGCGGCTGCTGGCCGCTGGTCCGGCGCGGGCCGGGCGCTTCTGGAGCAGTGGCGATCCCGGGCAGATGCAGGCGGTGCTGCCACTGCTCTGGGGCGATGCGGCGGACGTCAGCCGGCTTTGACAGCCCCGGGCGGCGATGCTGTTATGCAATAGTCTGCTTGTATTAATAACCAAGACTTCGATACTTTCAGGTGACTGCACGGGGATGCCCCGGACCTGGTGATAAAAGGAAATTTACAATGAAGAAGTTGTTCGCTTTGGCTGCCCTTGCAGCCGTGACCATGGGATCAGTGGTGTCGGCGCAGGCGGCCGATGTGACCTTCTCCGTAGGCAGCACCGACGAGTCGACCATGGTCTACCGTCTCGGTACCCAGTTCGACTTCAGCAGCCGCTGGTTGGAAAGCGGCACCGGCCATCTCGGCGGCTACTGGGATGCCGGCTACACCTACTGGCAAGGCGATGAGTCGGCCAGCAACCACAGCCTGTCGTTCTCGCCAGTGTTCGTTTATGAGTTCGCCGGGGACAACGTGCGGCCCTACATCGAGGCCGGCATCGGCGTGGCCTTCTTCTCCAGCACCGAGCTGGAGGGCAGCAAACTGGGTTCGTCCTTCCAGTTCGAGGATCGCCTCGGCGTCGGCCTGCGTTTCGCCGACCAGGAGGTTGGCCTGCGCGCCTGGCACTACTCCAATGCCGGGCTCAAGGAGCCGAACAATGGCATCGAGGCCTATACCCTGCATTACCGCATGGGTTTCTGAGGCGCGGCGTCAGATCGAAAAAAACCGGGCCATGGCCCGGTTTTTTCGTTTCGGCGGGGCACCCTCAGCGATAGATGCCGGCCATGCCCTGGCGTTCTTCCAGGCACTCGCCCGAGCCCATCTCGAAATCACGGCAGATCTGCGGGCGCTGTTCGTAGATGCTGCAGCGCATGCTGTCGCGGTCCAGGGCCGCGCACCAGCCGTCGTCGAGGCGGCGCATCACCTCGCCACCCCAGGCATCGGTGCCGATGAAGCGTTGCGGCACGCCGGTGTCGCTGATCAGCATGACTTCCAGCTGGCAGCAGCAGGCGGCGCAGTTCGAGCAGCTGACGGCCGGCTCATCGGGCAGTTGGGTGTGGGCAATGGGCGGGAGATGACTCATGGGCCGCAGTGTACGCCAGCCATGGTCGCTGCGGCGCTCAAGCCGACCGGCGCGCGCGCAGGCTCTGCTGGTACTGGCTGCGATAGAGCCTGGCGAAACCGTGCAGCACGGGCATCACCAGGGCCCAGATCAGCGCCACCAGGGCCAGGGTCGGCCAGGTGCCATAGGGCAGGGTGACGTCGGCCAGCTGGGCGCCGGCATAGTAGGACAGCGGCCCGCCGACGGCGCCGAGCAGGCTGCCACGCCACCAGGGTTGCGCCGTCCAGGCCAGGCAGTGGTTGAGGGTGGTCGCCAGCAGCAGCCAGAGCAGCGCCAGCCACAGCGGGATCAGGGTGCGCGGCTCGCCGAAGTCGAACACCCCGAGGTTGAGCAGAAAGCTGTCCAGGGCGCTGCCGGCGAGGAACACGCTGAACAGCAGCTTGCCTTCGGCGGCCCAGCTGGCGGTCCACAGCAGGTGCACCGCGACGGCCAGGGCCACCAGCAGCAGCCAGGGGCCGCCGCCCAGCACGCAGGCCAGCCAGCCGAGTTGGAACAGCAGGGCGTTGGCGATCAGTTTAGGCATCCAGGCGTCCCAGTAGCGGTTGCGGTCGCGCCGCCGGCTTGGCCAGCAGCAGTTGAGCGGTGCCGATGGTGCGCTCGATGAAGCCGCCCTCGCAATAGCACAGGTAGAACTCCCACAAGCGGTAGAAGTGCTCGTCGTAGCCGAGTTGCTCCAGCTTGTGCCGCGCCTGGCGCAGGTTGTCGTGCCACAGGCGCAGGGTGCGGGCGTAGTGCAGGCCGAAATCCTCCATGTGATGCAGGTTCAGGTCGGTGCGGCTGCCGACTATCTCCAGCATCTTCTGCAGCGAGGGCAGGGCGCCGCCGGGAAAGATATAGCGCTGGATGAAGTCGACGCTGCGCCTGGCCTGCGCATAGCGCTGGTCGCGGATGGTGATGGCCTGCAGCAGCATCAGGCCGTCGTCCTTGAGCAGCTTCGCGCACTGCTGGAAGTAGGTGGGCAGGAAGCGGTGGCCGACCGCCTCGATCATCTCGATCGACACCAGCTTGTCGTACTGGCCGGCGAGGTCGCGGTAGTCCTCCAGCAGCAGGGTGACGCGCTCGCCCAGGCCCTGCTCGGCGATGCGCCGGGCGGTGTAGTCGTACTGCTCGCGGGACAGGGTGGTGGTGGTGACCCGGCAGCCATAGTGGCTGGCCGCATAGATCGCCATGCTGCCCCAGCCGGTGCCGATCTCCAGCAGGTGGTCGTCGGGGCGCAGGGCCAGCTTCTGGCAGATGCGTTCGAGCTTGTTCAGCTGGGCCTGCTCCAGGCTGTCGTCGGGGCCCTCGAACTGCGCCGCGGAATACATCATGGTCGGGTCGAGGAACTGCTCGAACAGTGCATTGCCCAGATCGTAGTGGGCGGCGATGTTCTTGCGCGAGCCGCGCCGGGTGTTGCGGTTGAGCCAGTGCAGGCCCTGGATCAGCGGCCGGCCGAGGCGGGCCAGGCCGCCCTCCAGGGCATCGAGCACCTCGAGGTTGCTGACGAACACGCGCACCACCGCGGTCAGGTCCGGGCTGCTCCAGTAGCCATGGATAAAGGCCTCGCCCGCGCCAATCGAACCGTTGCCGGCGACCAGCCCCCAGACGGCGCCGTCGAGCACCTCGATCTGCGCGCTGAGGCTGGCCTGCGGGTCGCCGAACGCCAGGCGCTGCTCGCCCTCGATGATCAGCAGGTGGCCATGGCGCAGCTGGCTCAGCTGGTGCAGCACGGCGCGGCGCAGCAGGCCGGCGCCGAGGCCCTGGCCGGCGACCAGGGAGTATTTTCCGGTGGTTGGGCTAGTGCTTTTCATGGGATACGTCCTTCGCGTGTGCCCGGGCCGTGCGGAAGCCGTCGTCCGCGACCTGGTGGCTGAACAGGGGAGTGCGTTTGAGCAGCAGGCGCAGGGCCTGCCAGTAGATGGCGGCGAGGGTCTTGCCGGTCATCCAGGGGAAGCGCAGCAGGTAGCGGTGCAGGCTGGCGCGGTCGAGGGGCTCGCGCTGCAGGCTGAGGCTGGCGTCGAACAGCTTGTCCTCGCCCTGCCAGTCGGCCATGTGCAGGCCCAGGCGCTGGCCGGGCGCGGCGAAGCTCATGCGGTATTGCAGTTCGCGGGGCAGGAACGGCGAGACGTGGAAGGCCTTGGCCACGGCGACGTGCTGCTGGCCCGCGCCTTGTGCCGGCAGCACGTAGTGGTAACGCTCGCGCCAGGGCGTGTTGCTGACTTCGCAGAGGACCGCCGCCAGGCGCCCGTCGGCCTCGAAGCAGTAGAAGAAGCTCGCCGGATTGAACGCCAGGCCCCAGCTGCGCGGTTGGGTCAGCAGGCGGATCGCCCCCCCGGGCGCCTCGCCCAGGGCCTCGGCGACCCGCTGGCGTACCGCGTCGACCAGGCGCATGCCGTGCCTGGTGAATTCCGGCAGGTAGTCGCTTTCGCGGAAGGCGAAGGGCGCCCAGCGACCGCCGCCGGCCAGGGGCGAGAGTGCCAGCACCTGCTCCTGCTCGGCCAGGTCCAGGTACAGCAGGCCCATGCGGTAGCGGAAGCTATGGCTCCTGGGGGCGAAGCGCCGGTGCTGCACCCAGCCGCTGTACAGGGCGCTGTGCATCAGAGTTCCTCGCCGAAGGCGCGGGCCACGCGCAGGGCGCTGACCACCCCGTCCTCGTGGAAACCGTTGGCCCAGTAGGCGCCGCAGTAGTAGCTGTGCTGGGCGCCGAGCAACTCCTGCCAGCGCGCCTGGGCGGCCATGCCGGCCAGGCTGTACTGCGGATGGGCGTAGCGGTAGCGGCCGAGGATCTTGTCCGGGTCGATCGCCGCGGTCTGGTTGAGGCTGACGCAGAAAGTGGTGTCGCTGTGGATGCCCTGGAGGATGTTCATGTTGTAGGTCACCGCCGCCGCCTGCTCGCTCGGCCCGCCCAGTCGATAGTTCCAGCTGGCCCAGGCCAGGCGGCGCCGGGGCAGCAGGCGGGTGTCGGTGTGCAGCACCACATCGTTGTCGGCGTAGGGCAGGGCGCCGAGGATCTCCCGCTCGGCCTGGCTCGGCTGGGCCAGCAGGGCCAGGGCCTGGTCGCTGTGGCAGGCCAGCACCACCTTGTCGAAGCGTTCCGTGCCGGCGGCGCTGTGCAGGGTCACGCCCGTCTCGTAGCGCTCGATGCGCTGCACCGGGCAGTTCAGGCGGATGCGCTCGGCGAAGGGGGCGCTGAGCGGCGCCACATAGCTGCGCGAGCCGCCTTCGATCACCCGCCATTGCGGGCGGTCGCTGACCGACAGCAGGCCGTGGTTCTTGAAGAAGCGCACGAAGAACTGCAGGGGGAAGTGGAGCATCTCGGCCAGGGACATGGACCAGATCGCCGCGCCCATTGGCACGATGTAGTGCTCGATGAAACGGCTGCCGTAGCCGCCACGCTGCAGGTAATCACCGAGGGTGACATGCGCCTCCATGCGCCCGGTGCCGAGGTCGGCGAGGGCTTCGCGGTTGAAGCGCAGGATGTCGCGCAGCATGCCCCAGAATACCGGCGACAGCAGGTTGCGGCGCTGGGCGAACAGGCTGTTGAGGTTGTTGCCGTTGTATTCCACGGCGCTGTGCGGATCGCGCACCGAGAAGCTCATCTCGGTGGCTCTGGAGGCGACGCCGAGCCGGTCGAGCAGGCGGATGAAGTTGGGATAGGTCCAGTCGTTGAACACGATGAAGCCGGTATCGATGGCGTAGTCGCGACCGTCCACCCGCACATCGACGGTATGGGTATGGCCGCCGACCCAGTCGCCGGCCTCGAACAGGCTGATGTCGTGACGCCGGTTGAGCAGGTAGGCGCTGGTCAGGCCGGCGATGCCGCTGCCGATGATGGCGATCTTCATGGGCGTTCCTTCGACGATGTTTCGCGGCGCGCCATGCGTCGGCCGATGGCCAGTTGCAGGCGCCCCGGCAGGTGGGCGAGCAGCCGCAGCGCGGCGATGAACGGCCGCGGGAAGGCGATCTCCAGTGGCCGCTTGTCCAGGCGGCTGGCGATATGGGCGGCCGCCCGCTGCACCGGCCAGCGCATCGGCATGGGGAAGTCGTTCTGCCGGGTCAGGGGCGTGTCGACGAAGCCTGGGCTGACCAGGGTGACGTCGATGCCTTCGTCGGCCAGGTCGATGCGCAGCGCCTCCAGCAGGTAGCGCAGGCCGGCCTTGGAGGCGCCGTAGGCCTCGGCGCGGGGCAGGGCCAGGTAGGTCACCGAACTGCCGACGCCGACCAGGTGCGGCTGCCAGCCGCGGCGCAGCAGCGGCAGGGCGGTCTCGATGCAGTAGCTGGCGGCGAACAGGTTGACCCGCATCACCCGCTCGATCATCGCCGCCTCGAAGGTCCGGGCATCGACGTATTCGCAGGTGCCGGCATTGAGCAGCAGGGTATCCAGGGCACCCCAGCGCGAAGCGATGCGCTCGCCGATGTCGCGCACCTGCTCGGCGTCGCCGAGATCGCCGGGGGCCAGCAGCACCTGTTGTGGATAACGGTCGGCCAGGGCGCGCAGCGGACCCGGGCGGCGCGCGCTGAGCGCCAGGCGGTGGCCAGCCTTGAGCAGCAGTTCGGCCAGGGCGGCGCCGATGCCACTGCTGGCGCCGGTGAGCCAGATGCGTCGCGATTCGCTGTTCATGCCAACCTCCGCTTCAGCCAGCGGATCAGCCGGCCGATCAGGGGCGCGTGCTCGTAGAGCAGGGCGCCGGCGTCGAAATAGTCGCGGTGGCGATGGACCTTGCCGTTCCACAACAGATGGGAGCAGCCCTCCACCCGGATCAGCTGGCCACCGGCCAGGCGTGGATGGCGGTAGCTCATGGTCCAGCGCAGGTAGCCCTCGCCCTCGCGGACCTGGTCGAAGCCGTAGAAGTCGAAGCGCAGGTCGCTGACGTTGGCGTACAGCTGGGCGAAGTAGCGGTGCAGGTTGTCCAGCCCGCGCACCTCGTGCAGTGGATCGCAGAACAGCGCATCGTCGCTGTACAGCTGGCCCAGGCGCTCGAGGTTGTCCTTGTCGAGGCTGGCGAAGTCCTTGGCGAAGCGGCGCAGGAAGTCGCTCATCAGCTGGCCTCCCGAAGCAGCGGCGGCAGGTTCTTGAAGGCCGCCAGGGCCCGTTCGCGACTGTGGCTGAGGTCGACGATCGGCCGTGGATAGTCGAGCGAGTCGAACAGCCCGCCGCGCACCGTGCTCGGGTCATGGATGGCCTTGTCGTCGAGCCCGGCCAGCTCCGGCAGCCAGTGGCGGATGAAGCGGCCCTGGGGATCGAAGCGCCGCGACTGGCTGACCGGGTTGAACAGGCGGAAGTAGGGCACCGCGTCGGTGCCGGTGGAGGCGCTCCATTGCCAGCCGCCGTTGTTGGCCGCCAGGTCGCCGTCGATCAGCTGGCGCATGAAGTAGCGCTCGCCGGCGCGCCAGTCGATCAGCAGGTTCTTGGTCAGGAACATGGCCACGACCATGCGCAGGCGGTTGTGCATCCAGCCGGTGGCGTGCAGCTGGCGCATCGCCGCGTCGATCAGCGGGAAGCCGGTGCGGCCCTGCTGCCAGGCGGCGAGCTCGTCCGGGGCGTCGCGCCACGGCAGCGCCTCGGTCTCGGGGCGGAAGGCGCGGTGCCGCGAGACGCGCGGGTAGCCGACCAGGATGTGTTTGTAGAACTCGCGCCAGAGCAGCTCGTTGATCCAGGTGACGACGCCGTTGTTGCCGCCATCGAATTCGCCTTGGTTGACCTGCAGGGCGGCGTGCAGGCACTGGCGCGGCGACAGCACGCCGGCGGCGAGGTAGGCCGACAGCTGGCTGGTGCCGGGCTTGGCGGGGATGTCGCGGGCGTCCTGGTAGTAGTCGATCTGCTCGTCGGCGAAGCGTGCCAGGCGCTCATGGGCGCTGGCCTCGCCGGCCGGCCAGAGCTGGCGCAGCGCCTCGGCCGCCGGGCCGAAACCGGCGACAGCGGCGGGCACGGCATCGCTCGCGAGCGCCAGGGGCGCCTGCGCCGCCGGGGTCGGCAGCAGGGGCGGCAGGGCGGTGTGCAGGCGCTGGTAGCAGAGCTTGCGGAACTGGCTGTAGACCTTGAAGTAGCCGCCGGACTGGGTCAGCAGGCTGCCCGGCTGGAACAGCAGCTGATCGAGGTGACCGTGGAAGGCCACGTCCTGTTCGTCGAGGCGCCGGGCCACGGCCTGGTCGCGGCGCTGCTCGTTGATCCCGTACTCCTCGTTGACCCGCACGGTGCTGATCCGCAGCTCGCGGCACAGCGCGCCTATCACGTCGGGCGCGGCGTCCCAGCTGTCGGCCTGGCGGATCAGCAGCGGCACGTTGAGCCGGCCCAGGGCGGTGGACAGCTCGGCCAGGTTGCGCAGCCAGAAGTCGACCTTGCACGGCGCGTCGTCGTGCCGCTGCCACTGGCCGGGGCTGAGCAGATAGAGCGCCACGGTCGGCCCGGCCGCCATGGCGGCGGCCAGGGCGCTGTTGTCGCGTACGCGCAGGTCGCTGCGCAGCCAGATCATTTGCCGCATGGGGTCACCTGTGAAGGGGCCTGTAGGTTGAGCTGGTCCAGCGCTCGCAGCGCCGCCAGCGGGTCTTCCGCCAGGCGCAGGTCGGCGCGCGCGGCGGTCAGTTCGGCCAGGGCCTGTCGATGAATGCGTACCGCCGGCCCGGCCAGCACCGTGGGGCAGCGGCCGGCGCCGAGCAGGCGTGGCAGCTGCTGGCCGTCGAGGGCCTGGCTGGCGTACAGCAGCAGGGCGCAGGGGCGGATGCGTTCCAGGGCCAGGCCCAGCTCGGCGGTCGGCACCGGCCAGTCGAACACTTCCACCGCATGCCCGGCACTGCTGGCCAACCAGGCGCTGAGCCACAGGCCGGGCTCCATCGGCGGTTCGCATAGGTTGATCAACAGCACCGGCGCGCCGCCATGCAGGCGGTTGTTGTGGTACAGGCGCGCGCCGAGCTTGCTGCGCAGCCAGGAGAGGAAGAACACCCGCTCCAGCTCCGCGCCGAACTGGCCGCGCCAGCGCAGTTCCAGGGCCTGCAGCAGCGGCAGTAGCAGTTGCTGGCACAGGGTCTGCGGCGGGTACAGCGCCATTTCGCCATTGAAGCAGTCGTCGAGGCGGCGTTCGGCCAGGTCGCCGATGGCCGCCAGCAGCTGGTCGCGCTTCTGACCCCACTGCGACAGGTTTTCCTCCGGCGCGCTGCGTTCCGCTTGCAGCAGGCCCTTGACCTGGCTGACCGAGACGCCGCGCTCGAGCCAGGTAAGGATCGCCTGGACCCGAGCGATGTGCGCTTCGGAGTAGAGTCGATGGCCCTTGGCGGTGCGGTGCGGCACGATCAGGCCATAGCGGCGCTCCCAGGCGCGCAGGGTGACGGCATTGACGCCGGTCAGCCGCGCCACCTCGCGGATCGGCAGCAGGCCCTCGCCCAGCGCCTCGCTGGCCGGGTCGCCGCCGGGGGCAGCAGGGCGGGCTTCGCCGTTCATAGGGCGTTGCGCAGGCTGAGGTTTTCCGGATGGGGCTGCAGGTAGGCCTGCTGCGCCACGTAGGCGTCCGGGTGGCGGCGGAAATGGTGCTTGAGCAGGGTCAGCGGCACCACCAGCGGCACCATGCCGTCGCGGTACTGGCCGATCAGCTGGTGCATCTCCTGGCGCTCTTCGCGGCTCAGGCCCTGCTTCAGGTAGCCGCACAGGTGCTGCAGCACGTTGCTGTGGGTGCCGCGGGTGGCGCACTGCTTCAAGGCGGCCATCAGCTCGCTGAAGTAGCGCGGCGCCAGTTGCGCCAGGTCATGCCGGCCGAGGTCGCCGAGCAGTCGGCCGAGGGCCTTGTACTGCAACGGCGCGGTGGCCATCAGCAGGTACTTGTAGCGCGAGTGGAAGGCGATCAGGGTCTTGCGCGTCAGGCCCTCGTGCAGCAGGCGCTGCCATTCGGCGTAGGCGAATACCCGGGTGAGGAAGTTCTCGCGCAGCACCGGGTCGTTGAGCCGGCCATCTTCTTCCACCGGCAGATCCGGGTGCCGTGCGATCAGGGCGTTGGCGAAGATGCCCCGGCCACTGGCCTCGCTGGGCCGGCCGCGGTCCTGGTAGACCTTGACCCGTTCCATGCCGCAGGACGGCGACTTCTGCATCAGGATGTAGCCGCAGATGCCGTCCAGTTCCTCGGCCATGCGCGCACCGTAGGCCGCCAGGCGTTCGGTCACATCCAGGGTCGGGTCGACCGTGCCGACTGCGCGCGGCGCCTGCGGATCACCGACCAGGCGGATGGGTTCGCGCGGCGTGCCGAGGCCGATGGCGACCTCCGGGCACAGGGGGACGAAGTCGAAGTGTTCACCGAGTACCTGGCTGCACAGGCGCGATTCCTTGTGCCCGCCGTTGTAGCGCACGGTGTTGCCCAGCAGGCAGGCGCTGATGCCGAGCTTGGGTCTGGCGTGGTGGGCTTGGGCAAGGGACATGGCGCGACCTCCGATGAAGACTTGTACAGGTAATATTTCCTGTACAACCTGTGTCCATCATAGGAGTGGGGCTGGCCTTGTACAAGTATTTTGTACAAGATTTGTATAGGTCGTGTGTGGGGAGGGGGGTTACTGCCAGCCCATGCGCCAGTGCCGGGCGTCCTGCAGGGCGCGCCAGGGCAGGCGCTGGTTGCGTTGACTGAGCACCGCCTGCAGCTCGACCGCGACGACGTTGTCGTCCTCGTCGCGCAGCAGTTCGATGACCAGGAAGTGCTTCTCGCGGTTCTGTGGCTGCACCGCTGTCCACTTGGACAGCAGCAGCTTGCGCGGATTGAGGCGGTGGCGCGGCAACCCGGCGTTCATCGTCCCGCTCCGGCTCCGCTCACTGCAGGTGGCCGAGCAGCTTGCGCGCCGCCTCGTGGCCGCTCAGCCAGGCGCCCTCGACGCGACCGGACAGGCACCAGTCGCCGCAGGCATACAGCCCCAGGTCGGCATCGGCCAGCGCGCCCCACTGGTGGGCGTTGCCCGGGCGGGCATAGAGCCAGCGATGGGCCAGGCTGAAGGACGGCGCCGGCACGGTGCAGCCGATCATCTCGGCGAAGGCGCCGAGCAGGTGCTCGATCACATCTTCCTTGGGCAGGTCCAGGTGCTGCTTGCTCCAGCTGCTGCTGGCGTGCAGCACCCAGGTGTCCAGGGTGGTCTCGCGGCCGGGCTTGCTGCGGTTGCGCGCCAGCCAGTCGAGGGGGCTGTCGTGCACGAAGCAGCCCTCCACATCGGTGTCCAGGGGGCTGTCGAAGGCCAGCGCGGCGGCCCAGGTCGGCTCCATCGGCACGCTGGCGGCGGCCGCGGCGAGCTTGGGGGCGCTGGCCAGCAGGGCGCTGGCCTGGGGCGCCGGGGTGGCGATCAGGACATGGCTGAAGGGGCCGTGGCTGCGCCCGTCGGCATCCTGCAGGTGCCAGTACTGTTCACCGCGGAACACCTCGGTGATGCGGCAGGAGAAGTGCACCGGCAGGGCGCCGAGCAGGGCGCGGGTGATCGCGCTCATGCGTGGGATGCCGACCCAGCGCAGCTGCTCGTCCGGCGAGGAGGCGAGCTGGCCGTCGCGGTAGTGGTAGAGGCTCGGTTGCCATTCGGCGACCCAGCCGCGGGCCTGCCACTGCTGGACCGCCTCGACGAAGCGGCGGTCGCGCGCGGTGAAGTACTGCGCGCCCAGATCGAGGGCGCCGGCGTCGCTGCGCCTGCTGGCCATGCGCCCGCCGCTGCCGCGACTCTTGTCGAACAACTGCAGCTCGTGGCCCGCGGCGTGCAGGGTCTGGGCGGCCGACAATCCGGCCATGCCGGTGCCGATGATGGCGATGGGGGCGAGTGCTGTCATGGTCTACCTCATGTGCTAGAGCGCGAGATTACGCTTTAGACAAAAGCTATACAATATTATAGTTGTGTATAAACTTGTGCGGTTCCTCGGCCGTCTCTCTATATTTAGGACAACCTGCCTGGGGATAAAAGGCACGTGCCCTCTTATAAAACAGACTAGGGCGATAACCCGCTGTTACGCCATGCGAGGAAGATGCCATGCACATATTGCTGACCGGCGGTACCGGTTTGATCGGACGTGCCCTGTGCCGCCACTGGCTTGCCCAGGGCCACCAGCTGACCGTGTGGAGCCGCAGTCCGCAGCGGGTATCGAGCCTGTGTGGCGCCGCGGTGCGCGGCATCGGCCGCCTCGAGGAGCTGGGTGAGGAGCCGCTGGATGCGGTGATCAACCTGGCTGGCGCGCCGATCGCCGATCGGCCCTGGACGCGCAAGCGCAAGACCCTGCTGTGGGCCAGCCGGATCGGCCTCACCGAGCAGCTGCTGGCCTGGCTGGGGCAACGCGGGCAGAAACCGCAGCTGTTGCTGTCCGGCTCGGCGGTCGGCTGGTACGGCAATGGCGGCGAACGCGAACTGCTCGAGGACAACCCCCAAGTCACCGACGACTTCGCCGCCCAGCTGTGCGGCGCCTGGGAGGAGACCGCCCAGCGCGCCGAGGCCATGGGCATCCGCGTGGTGCTGGTGCGCACCGGCCTGGTGCTGGCCAGGGAAGGCGGCATGCTCAAGCGCCTGCTGCTGCCGTTCAGGCTCGGCCTGGGTGGGCCGCTGGGCGACGGCCGACAGTGGATGCCGTGGATCCACCTGGACGACCAAATCGGCCTGATTGATTTTCTCCTGCACCAGCAGCAGGCCGCGGGTCCCTATAATGCCTGCGCGCCGGCGCCGGTGCGCAACGCCGAGTTCGCCCAGGCGCTGGGCAAAGCCTTGCACCGCCCGGCGATCCTGCCCGCCCCGGCTTTCGTGCTGCGCGCCACCCTGGGCGAGCTGTCCGAGCTGCTGCTCGGTGGGCAGCGCGCGCTGCCGGCGCGCCTGGAGGCGGCGGGCTTTCGATTTCGCTTTACCGATCTGGATGCGGCCCTCGAGGATCTTCTGGCCGGCCGCCATTGAATAGGACTGTTTATGACCGATCACGCCCTGCTGCTGGTCAACCTGGGCTCCCCGGCATCGACCGACGTGGCCGATGTGCGACGCTACCTCAATCAATTCCTCATGGACCCCTACGTCATCGACCTGCCCTGGCCGCTGCGCCGGTTGCTGGTGTCGCTGATCCTGATCAAGCGTCCGGCGCAGTCGGCCCATGCCTATGCGTCTATCTGGTGGGACGAGGGCTCGCCCCTGGTGGTGCTGAGCCGGCGCCTGCAGGAGGCGATGCGCGGGCACTGGGGCCAGGGGCCGGTGGAGCTGGCGATGCGCTACGGCGAGCCGTCGATCGAGTCGGTGCTGACCCGGCTGGCCGCCCAGGGCATTCGCCAGGTGACCCTGGCGCCGCTCTATCCGCAGTTCGCCGACAGCACGGTGACCACGGTGATCGAGGAGGCCAAGCGGGTGGTGCGTGACCAGCGCCTGAAGCTGGACTTCGCCATCCTGCCGCCGTTCTACGACCAGCCGGAGTACCTCGATGCCCTGGTGGACAGCGCCAAGCCCCACCTGGAGCAGGACTTCGACCACCTGCTGCTGAGCTTCCACGGCCTGCCCGAACGCCACCTGCACAAGCTCGACCCCAGCGGCCACTGCCTGAAGGGCGCCGACTGCTGCCGCACGGCACCGGCCGAGGTGCTCGCCACCTGCTACCGCGCCCAGTGCCTGCGCAGTGCCGAGGCCTTCGCGGCGCGCCTGGGGCTGCGTCCCGAGCAATGGTCGGTGTCCTTCCAGTCGCGCCTGGGCAAGGCCAAGTGGATCGAGCCTTACACCGAGACCCGCCTCGACGAGCTGGCCGGGCAGGGGGTGAAGAAGCTGCTGGTGATGTGCCCGGCTTTCGTCGCCGATTGCATCGAGACCCTGGAGGAGATCGGCGACCGCGGCCGTGAGCAGTTCCAGGCGGCCGGCGGCGAGAGCCTGCAGCTGGTGCCTTGTCTCAACGATCACCCGAGCTGGGTGGCGGCCCTCAAGCGCCTGTGCGAACGCGCGCCGACGATGCTCTAGAGCCTGGCGGCGATCTTTTCTGGGGGTATTGGTGCGCGTGGCGCACCCTACGGGAAATCGTGAACTGGCTGTAGGCGGCGTGTGCAACGAAGAAGCCCCGCATCGGCGGGGCTGCTTCGTCTGGGCCGCTTAGCCCTGCTCTTCGCTCAGCGCCTTGCTGCGCCAGCCCTGGCCGCCGGGTAGCAGCAGGTTGAGCAGGATGGCGATGATGCCGCACAGGGAGATGCCCTTGAGGCTGACGTCGCCGGCGCCGATGACCATGCCGCCGATGCCGAACACCAGGGTCACGGCGACGATCACCAGGTTGCGCGCCTCGGACAGGTCGACCTGGTGGCGGATCAGGGTGTTCAGGCCGACCACCGCGATGGAGCCGAACAGCAGGCAGAGGATGCCGCCCATCACCGGCACCGGGATGCTCTGCAGGGCGGCGCCGAACTTGCCGATGAAGGCCAGGGCCATGGCGATCAGCGCGGCCCAGATCATCACCTTGGGGTTGAAGTTCTTGGTCAGCATCACCGCCCCGGTGACTTCCGAGTAGGTGGTGTTGGGCGGGCCGCCGAGCATGCCGGCGGCCGAGGTGGCCAGGCCGTCGCCGAGCAGGGTGCGGTGCAGGCCGGGCTTCTTCAGGTAGTTCTTGCCGGTCACCGTGCCGATCGCCAGCACGTCGCCGATGTGCTCGATGGCCGGGGCGATGGCCACCGGCAGGATGAACAGGATCGCCCCCCAGTGTAGCTCCGGGGCGACGAAATTCGGCACCGCCAGCCAGGGCGCGGCGGCCACGCCGCTGAACTCGACCACGCCGAACAGCACGGCCAGCACGTAGCCCACGGCGACGCCGCAGAGGATCGGGATCAGGCGGAAGATGCCGCGGCCGATTACCGCGACGATCAGGGTGGTGATCAGCGCCGGCAGGGAGATCATCAGCGCCGTGTCATAGGGCACCAGCTGCACGCTGGCGTCGCCGGCCTTGCCCATCGCCATGTTGGCCGCGACCGGCGCCAGGCCCAGGCCGATGGCCATGATCACCGGGCCGATCACCACCGGCGGCAGCAGGCGGTCGATGAAGCCGGTGCCCTTCAGGCGCACCGCGCCGGCCAGCAGCATGTACATGCCGCCGGCGGCCACCAGGCCGCCGAGGGTCGCCGGCAGGCCGAAGTCGTTCTTCGCGGCGAGGATAGGGGCGATGAAGGCGAAGCTGGAGGCGAGGAACACCGGCACCTGGTTCTTGGTCACCAGCTGGAAGATCAGGGTGCCGAGGCCCGCGGTGAACAGCGCCACGTTGGGGTCCATGCCGGTGATCAGCGGCATCAGCACCAGGGCGCCGAAGGCCACGAAAAGCATCTGCGAGCCGGCCAGGGCCTGGCGCCAGGTGGGGTCCTGCATATGGTCCTGCATGCTCAGGCGTCCTTCTGCTTGGTGCCGAAGATCTTGTCGCCGGCATCGCCCAGGCCGGGAATGATGTAGCCGTGCTCGTTGAGCCGCTCGTCGATCGAGGCGGTGTAGATCTGCACATCCGGGTGGGCGTCGTTGACCACCTTGATGCCCTCCGGCGCGGCGACCAGCACCATGGCGCGGATTTCCCTGCAGCCGGCCTTCTTCAGCAGGTCGATGGTGGCGACCATGGAGCCGCCGGTGGCCAGCATCGGGTCGATGATCATCGCCAGGCGCTCGTTGATCTCCGGTACCAGCTTCTCCAGGTAGGTGTGCGCCTGCAGGGTCTGCTCGTTGCGTGCCACGCCCACGGCGCTGACCTTGGCCCCCGGGATCAGGCTGAGCACGCCGTCGAGCATGCCGATGCCGGCGCGCAGGATCGGCACCACGGTGATCTTCTTGCCGGAAATCTTCTCCACCTGCACCGGCCCCGCCCAGCCCGGGATCTCGTAGCTTTCCAGGGGCAGATCCTTGGTCGCCTCGTAGGTCAGCAGGGCGCCGACTTCCTGCGCCAGTTCGCGGAAGTTCTTCGTGCTGATGTCGGCGCGGCGCATCAGGCCGAGCTTGTGGCGGATCAGCGGGTGGCGGATCTCGAGAGTGGGCATGCGGGGTCTCCGACGGGGCTGGCGAAAAATGGCGTTAGAGTAATGCATTGCGCCGGGCAAGTGGTGCGCGGTTTGCCGAGTCTTGCCGGAGGATTGCGTTTAATATCCCCCCGTTCGCCGAGGTAGCCGGCTTGTGGCCACGTTTGTCCGCCGGGGCTTGCTCCGCGCCGGCCGGATGCGTACCTTTGCCGACTTTTATTTTGACGACCCGATCAGGTTCTCTGCCTCGAGCAGGGCCATTCACTCAAGAGGAATCATCATGCCCGCCGATCTCGCGCACATTCGCCAAGTCATGGCGGAAGCCGATTGCCTGTACAGCGAAGCCGAAGTGGAAGCGGCCATCGACCGGGTCGCCGCGGCGATCAACGGCGAGCTGGCCGAGCGCAACCCCGTGGTGTTCTGCGTGATGAACGGCGGCCTGATCTTCTCCGGCAAGCTGCTGCCCAAGCTGGACTTCCCCCTCGAGTTGTCCTACCTGCACGCCACCCGCTACCGCAACGAGACCAGCGGCGGCGAGCTGTTCTGGAAGGCCAAGCCGGAAATCTCCTTTATCGACCGCGACGTGCTGATCATCGACGACATCCTCGACGAGGGGCACACCCTCGGCGCGATCATCGACTTCTGCCGCCACGCCGGCGCGGCGGCGGTGCACACCGCGGTGCTGATCGACAAGGACCACGACCGCAAGGCGCGCCCGGACCTCAAGGCCGATTACGTCGGCCTGCCATGCATCGACCGCTACATCTTCGGCTACGGCATGGACTACAAGGGCTACTGGCGCAACGCCGCCGGCATCTTCGCGGTCAAGGGCCTGTAACGCCATGGCCGCGCCGCGCCTGCTCGACCGGCGCCTGTTCAGCGAGCTGGCCGAACAGGCCGCGGCCAACCCGCGCCAGCGCCAGCACCACAACTTCCATGCCATGGAGGAGCCCTGCCACCGCATGGCCGTGGGCCTGCAGCCGGACACCTATATCCCGCCGCACCGCCACCTTGCGGCGGACAAGGCCGAGGCCCTGCTGGTGCTCAAAGGGCGCCTGGGCCTGCTGATCTTCGACGAGGCCGGTGCGCTGCAGGACCAGCGGGTGCTGGAGGCCGGCGGCGACTGTGTCGGCGTCGACCTGCCGCCGGGGGTGTTCCACGCCCTGGTGGTGCTGCAGGCCGACAGCATCCTGTTCGAGTGCAAGGCCGGGCCCTACCGGCCGGTCGGCGAGGGCGAGCGCGCGCCCTGGGCGCCAAACGAAGGCGAGCCCGGCGCGGCGGCCTACCTGGCGTGGATGCGCGCGCAGTTCGCCTGAGCGCGGCTGTGCCGAATTCGTCAGTTTCCCCGGCTAAACGGCTCAAGCCGCTGCAGGGCCGAGGCGCCACGCTAGCCGTTGGTTAGCAGAGGAGCCGCACCGTGATTCGATTGACCCTGGAACAAGCACGCGAACTGGCGCAGGACATCCTGCGCCGCAATGGCTTCAGCGAGCCCCACGTGCAGGCGGTCAGCGCCACGGTGCTGGCCGGCGAGCGCGACGGCTGCGCCTCCCACGGCCTGTACCGGCTGCTCGGCTGCGTGCGCTCGCTCAAGGCCGGCAAGGTGGTCGCCGACGCCGCGCCCGAGGTGTTCGACCAGGCGCCGGCGATCGTCCGCGTCGATGCCCGCGGTGGCTTCTCCCAGCTGGCCTTCCAGGCCGGCCTGCCGGTGCTGCTGAGCAAGACCCGCGACTGCGGCATCGCCGCCCTGGCGATCAACCATTGCGTACATTTCTCCGCCCTGTGGGTGGAGATCGAGGCCCTGACCGCGGCCGGCCTGGTGGCCCTGGCCTGCACCCCCAGCCATGCCTGGGTGGCGCCGGCCGGCGGCAGCCAGCCGGTGTTCGGCACCAACCCGATCGCCTTCGGCTGGCCCCGGGCCGGGCACGACCCGTTCATCTTCGACTTCGCCACCAGCGTCATCGCCCGCGGCGACATCGAGCTGCACCGCCGCGCCGGCAAGCCGATCCCCGAGGGCTGGGGCGTCGATGAGCAGGGCCGGCCCAGCACCGATGCGGCGGCGGTGCTGCGCGGCGCCATGCAGACCTTCGGCGGACACAAGGGCTCGGCCCTGGCGGCGATGGTCGAACTGATCGCCGGTCCCTTGATTGGCGATCTGACCAGCGCCGAGTCCAAGGCCTTTGACGGCGGCGGCGACTGCTCGCCCTATCACGGCGAACTGATCATCGCCCTCGACCCGCGGCGCTTCCTCGGCGACGCGGCCGCACAGCACCTGGCGCGGGCCGAAACCCTGTTCGAGAGCATCCAGGGCCAGGGCGCGCGTCTGCCGTCGCAGCGCCGCTACGAGGCGCGGGCGCGCAGCGCCGAACAGGGTGTGCAGATTCCCCAGGCGCTGTACGACGACCTCCAGGCATTGCTTGTCGCCGGATGACGGCCTGAGCGCATAAGAAGCATATCCGTAGGGTGGGTTAGCCGCGTAGCGGCGTAACCCACCACAGCGTTCCAACAGACGAGAACCTTGCTCGGTTACGGCGCCGCAGACTCGAAAGCCGCAAACCATCTTTGGCAGACCTATGGATTGCCTGGTGGGTTACGCGGTACGCCGATTCTATAGGTGGTGCTTAGCTACCCGTCCTGTGTCGCCCACCCTACGTCCTTTGTTGGAACGGACGAGTGCAGTGGTGGGTTACGGCGCCACAGATCCGGTAGCAGCCAACAACCTGTGCCAGGCGCCTAACCCACCCTACGACCTGGCCGACAGCTTTCAGGTCAGGGCTTGCCGCGTGGTCTCGCCGTCCACCAGGCGGGCGATGCCCAGTGGGTTGGCGTTCTGCAGGGCGGCCGGCAGCAGCGCGTCCGGGCAGTTCTGGTAGCAGACCGGGCGCAGGAAGCGCTCGAGCGCCGCGCTGCCCACCGAGGTGCCGCGGGCATCGGAGGTGGCCGGGTAGGGACCGCCATGCACCATGGCGTCGCCCACCTCGACCCCGGTCGGGTAGCCGTTGAGCAGCAGGCGCCCGGCCTTCTGCTCAAGCAGCGCCAGCAGTGGTGCACAGCTGTCCAGGTCCGCCGGGTCGGCGATCAGGGTGGCGCTCAGTTGCCCGTGCAGGCCATGCAGGGCCTGGGTCAGCTCGGCCATGTCGGCCACCTCGACAACGATGCTGGTCGGGCCGAACACCTCTTCCTGCAGCAGCTCGTCGCCCCCGCGCAGCAGGCGGGCATCGGCCTGGAACAGCTGCGGCTGGGCCTGCTTGCCGGCCTGCGTGCGACCCGCCAGGTGGCGAATGCCCGGGTGGCCGTGCAGCGCCGCCACGCCTCGCTCATAGCTGCGCAGGGTGCCGGCGTTGAGCATGGTCTGCGCCGGCTGCTCGGCCATCCGGGCGGCCAGGTCCTGCACGAAGGCGCTGAACTCGGCCGAACGGATGCCGATCAGCAGGCCGGGATTGGTGCAGAACTGGCCGCAACCCAGCACCACCGAGGCGCTCAGCTCGCTGGCGATCTGCGCGCCGCGCTGCTTCAGGGCTGCGGGCAGCAGCAGCACCGGGTTGATCGAACTCATCTCGGCGAACACCGGGATCGGCTGCGGGCGCGCCGCCGCCAGGTCGCACAGCGCCCGGCCGCCCTTGAGCGAGCCGGTGAAGCCGACGGCCTGGATGGCCGGGTGCCTGACCAGGTCGGCGCCCACGCCGTTGCCGTAGACCATGTTGAACACCCCGGCCGGCATACCGGTCTTCTCCGCCGCCTGGATGATCGCCTGGGCGACCAGTTCTGCCGTGGCCATGTGCCCGCTGTGGGCCTTGAACACCACCGGGCAGCCGGCGGCCAGCGCCGCGGCGCTGTCGCCGCCGGCGGTGGAGAAGGCCAGGGGGAAGTTGCTGGCGCCGAACACCGCCACCGGACCGAGGCCGATGCGGTACTGGCGCAGGTCCGGGCGCGGCAGCGGCTGGCGCTCGGGCAGCGCGCGGTCGATGCGCGCGCCGTAGAAATCGCCACGCCGCAGCACCCGGGCGAACAGGCGCAGCTGGTTGCTGGTGCGGCCGCGTTCGCCCTGGATGCGTGCGGCGGGCAAGGCGGTCTCGCGGCACACCAGGGCAACGAAGTCGTCGCCCAGGGCGTCGATCTCGTCGGCGATGGCCTCGAGAAACTCGGCGCGGCGCTCGGCCGAGAGTTGCCGGTAGCGCGGGTAGGCGGCTGCCGCGGCGCGGGCGGCGGCATCCACCTCGGCCTCGGTGGCCTGGTGGAAGCTGTAGGGCAGCGCCTCGCCGGTCGTGGCGTCGAGGCTCTGCAGGATGACCTCACCGGCGGCGCTGCGGTCGCCGGCGATGAAGTTGTGGCCGATGGTAGCGGGCATTGCTAGCTCCTGTTGGGGGCCTATAAACAGGTACGGAATGTTCGGTTGAACTCGGTTATTGCAGGCCAGATCGGCCGACTGCGCTGGAAGCACCCGGCCGAAGTACCGCGATCAGGCGAGGTTCTGTTCGGCCGACCAGTTGGCGTACCACTGGCGGAACAGGTTGTACTGGGTCTCGGCGTAGTGACGTTGGGCGGCGCTGAGCGCATCGGTTTCGTTGAAGTGCAGGGCGTATTCCTGGTCGCCGCCCAGCACCATCAGGTGTTTGTAGTAGAGAACCAGGTCGGTGCCTTCGTCGAAAGACGACAGCACGTTCAGCGCCTCGGACAGCTCCAGGGCGCGGCGGCGGGCAATGGCGTCGCCCTTGGCGGCCTGCTTGCTCAGTTCCACCAGCTGCAGCACTTCGCGCGGCAGGGCGTTGCCGATACCGGTGATGGCGCCGGTCGCGCCGCAATTGACGAAGCCATGCATGACCTGGGTATCGACGCCGGCCATGAGAATCACTTCGTCATCCTGCGAGGTGATGTGCTCGGCGGCGTAGCGCATGTCGGCGGCGCCGCCGAATTCCTTGAAGCCGATCAGATTGGGGTATTGGCGGCGCAGTTTGAAAAACAGTTCGGCGCGGGTTGCAAAGCCGTAGTACGGGCTGTTGTAGATCACCGCCGGAAGCTGCGGCGCCGCTTCGAGAATGGCGGAGAAGTGCGCCTCCTGGGCGGCTGGCGAAGCACCACGGGACAACACGCGGGGGATGACCATCAGGCCATGGGCGCCGACCTTGGCGGCGTGGGCGGCGTGGGATACCGCTTCGCGACTGTTCACCGCACCGGTGCCGACGATAGTCGGGATGCCGGCGGCGACCAGGCGCGCCACCCCTTCCTGGCGTTCGGCCTCGGTGAGCAACGGCCAGTCGCCCATGGAGCCGCAGTAGACCACCGCGCTCATGCCGGCTTCGATCATTTCGCGGCCCTTGCGCACCAGGGCGTCGAAGTCCGGCTTGCGCTCGGCGGTGCAGGGGGTCATCAGGGCGGGGATGGTGCCGGTGAAGATGTTGCTGTTCATGCTGTCGCCTCCTGGGCAGATTAAAAGTATTTCGTATACGAAAATAAATGGCCGTTATAAACCCTTGTTGCCATTGGTTGGGTCCAGGCCCGGTTCATGGCGCCGGCGAGGCGGCGGTTTTCAGATCTTCAAAGAACAGGGTTTAGCGCTACAGCTCGACCGGCCAGGTATCCGAGAGGCGGTAACCGGTCGGCCAGGGGTCGCTCGGGTCGAGCAGGTGCTGGTGGGTGCCGGTGATCCAGGCCCGGCCGGACAGGCAGGGGATGATCGCCGGGCGCCCGGCCACCTCGGTGAGGCTGTCGATGCGGCAGTGGAACTCGGAGCCGATGATCGAGCGGCCGATAAAGCGCTCGCCCACCGCCAGCTGGCCCCTGGCATGCAGCACCGCCATGCGCGCCGAACAGCCGGTGCCGGTGGGTGAGCGGTCGACCTTGCCGGGGCGGATCACCACGGCATTGGCGGCGCTCAGCACACCCTGCTGCCGCTGCAGCGGACCGGCCAGCTGGCAGAAGGAGATATGCTCCCAGTCGGGGTTCAGCGGGTGGACGAAACCCAGCTGCTCATTGGCCGCGCGGGTGATCTTCAGGCCCATGGTCGCGAGGTCCGCCGCCTCGTCGGCGCCCAGGGCAAAGCCCAGGGCCTGGGCGTCGGCGATGACGAAGCTGTCGCCGCCGTAGGCGGTGTCCACCTGCAGCGAGCCGATGCCCTCCACCTCGATCCAGGCGTCGAGCCGGTCGGCGAAGGAGGGCAGGTTCTTCACCTCGACCCGCTCGACCTTGCCGTCGCGGCACTGGGCCAGCGCCTCGATCAGGCCACCCGGCGCTTCCAGCACCAGGCGGGTCTCGGGCTCCGTCATCGGCAGGATGCCGCTCTCCAGCAGCACGGTGGCCACGCACAGCGAGTTGGAGCCGGACATCGGCGGGGTGTCGGCCGGCTCCATGATGATCCAGGCCATCTGCGCCCGTGGGTCCTTGGCCGGCAGCAGCAGGTTGACGTGGCGGAACACCCCGCCGCGCGGTTCGTTGAGCATGAAGTTGCGCAGCGTCTGGTCCTCGGCGATCCAGCGCGATTGCGCCCAGACCGTGTCGCCGGGTGGCGGCGCCACGCCGCCGACTATCACGTCACCCACCTCGCCCTCGGCATGGCAGCTGACCACATGGATGATCTTCGATGAACGCATGAATGACTCCTGGTGTGCTGTCTCGCTGATCCGTTGTTCAAGCGTCTGCGCTTGGCATCTGTAGGGTGCGCCCTGCGCACCATTGACATTGTTGCTGGTGCGCAGGGCGCACCCTACGCAGCTCGCTAGAGCACGGACTTGAGGAAGTCGGCGGTTTCCGCGCGCTGCGGATTGCCCAGCACCTGCTCGGGCGTGCCGATCTCGTGCACCAGGCCGTTGCGGAAGAACGCCACGCGGTCGGACACCTCACGGGCGAAGCTGATCTCGTGAGTCACCAGGACCATGGTCATGCCTTCCTCGGCGAGCAGGCGCATGGTGTCCAGCACCTCGCCGACCAGCTGTGGGTCCAGCGCGCTGGTGGCCTCGTCGAACAGCATATAGTCCGGCGACATGGCCAGGGCGCGGGCGATGGCCATGCGCTGCTGCTGGCCGCCGGAGAGCTTGCCGGGGAACACCCTGAGCTTGTCGCCCAGGCCGACGTGGGTCAGCTGCCTGACCGCCATTTCCTCGGCTTGCTCGCGGCTCTGGCCGAGCACCTTGCGCGGCGCCAGCATGACGTTCTCCAGTACGGTCAGGTGGGGGAAGGCGTTCCATTGCTGGAAGACGATGCCGATCTTCTGCCGCAGCTTGTTCAGGTCGGTGGCCTTGGCGTGCACCTCGGTGCCGTCGACGCGGATGCTGCCCTGCTTGATCGATTCCAGGCCGTTGATGCACATCAGCAGGGTCGACTTGCCCGAACCCGAGCCGCCGATGATCGAGACCACCTCGCCCTTGTTCACCGTCAGGCTGACGCCCTTGATCACGTCCAGGTCGCCGAAGGATTTGTGTACGTTGTCGATCTCAATCATTTTCCTGCCACCTTTTCTCCAGTTGGTTGCCCAGGCGGGCAACGACCAGGCTGATGAAGTAGTAGATGAGCCCGGCGATGCACAGCACCAGCAGCGGCTCCTGAATGCGCGTGACGATGGTCTGCGAGGCGCGCAGCAACTCGATGATGCCGATCCACATGACCAGGGCGGTGTCTTTCATCACCGACAGGCACAGGTTGAGCCAGCCGGGAAAGGCGATGCGGGTGGCCATCGGCAGGACGATATGGCGCAGGTCCTGCCAGTAGCTCATGCCGAGCGAACGGGCGGCGCGGCGCACGTTGGGCGACACCGCCAGCACGCCGCTGCGCACGATCTCCGTGCAATAGGCCGCGGCATACACGCCGAGCACCCCGCAGGCGACGGAAAAGGCGCTCCAGTCCAGGCCGGCGATGCTCTTGAGCGAGTTGAACAGGACGAACTGGATCAGCAGCGGCACGCTGCGAAACACATCCAGCAGCCAGGCCAGCGGCAGGCTGGCGCGCGGCAGGGTGGCCCGCAGCAGGCCGCAGAGCACGCCGCCGAGGGTGCCCAGGAGCATCGCGCCGAGGGTCAACAGGATGGTGGTCCAGGCGCCCTGCAGGAGGAACAGCAGGTCGGTCGAGGTAAGGCTGGTAGCGAACATGGCCATGGCCCTCTCAGTAGCGGAACAGGCGCCAGCCCAGCAGGCGGGCGGCCAGTACGATGGCTTTGGCGATCAGGTAGTAGAGCACCGCCGCCAGGGCGAAGTACTCGAAGGTGCGGAAGGTCTTCACGTTGTAGTCCTGGGTGACCCCGGTGAGGTCGTTGTTGAGGCCGACGATCACCCCCAGGGAGGTCATCAGCACCGCCCAGACCATCTGGTTGGTCAGCGGGTAGAAGACGATGCGCAGGAGCTGCGGCACGACGACCAGCCGGTAGGCCTTGAAGGCGCTCATGCCCAGGGAGCGGGCCGCGCGCATCTGCGTCTCCGGCACCGCCTTGAGGCCGCCGCGGAAGTTCTCCGCCAGGTAGCCGGCGTTATTGAAGGTGATGCCCGCCAGCAGCGCGGCCCAGGAGCTGATATGCAGGCCGAAGGAGCCGAGGCCGAAATACAGCAGGTAGATCTGGAACAGCGACGGCGTGTTGCGCGCCACCGACACCCAGGCATCGGCGAAGCCGCGGGTCAGCGGGTTCTTCATCTGTCGCATCAGGGTCAGGCACAGGGCGATCAGTACGCCGAAGATCATCGACAGGGCGGCGGTCTCGAAGGTCACCCAGGCGCCGCTGAGCATGTCGGGCAGGGCCTTGAGGGCCGAGCGCCAGTGGAAGCTGTAGTCGAACATCGCTCAATGGCCTCCTTGGCTGCTGGTGGCCGGGTTCAGCCAGGCCGGCAGCGCGCCGCTGGCCTGGCCGCTGCAGGCGGCCTCGACGCACGCCGCCAGGCCGGCGAAGTGCACGCGGCGGCCGACCAGGCCCGGGGCGTAGTGGGCGTACTTGCCGGAGTTGGTCATCAGGGTTGTGGCCGCCACCGGCAGCACCGGCTCGCCGAGCATGCACCAGCAGGTGTCGGTGACGAACTGCGCGCCGAAGGCCGCAAGCGCGGCGACGTGGCCGGCTTGGCTAGCCTGCTCGAGCACCTGGCGACCACAGGTGATCACCAGGGCCACGTCGGGGTGCTTGCGCCGGCCGGCGCAGAGACGGGCCAGGGCGGCGCATTCGCTCAGGGAGAAGTGCGGGTTGCCCAGGGCCACCAGGCCCAGCTGCGGGCTGTCGGCGCTGTTCAGCTCGCGCCAGCTGGCGAGCAGGTCCTGCACAGTGATCCTGAGTCGGCGGCGCGGCGGCATGCCGACCAGGGCCTGCTCGGCCGTCGCCGCCTCCGGGGTCACCCCGGCGATATGGAACATCGGTGCTCCGGAGGTGGTGGCGAAGGCCGCACCGAAGGCCTTGAGCTCGTCCAGGCTCGGCGCGCTCTGCTCCAGGCCGGTGA
Organism: Pseudomonas sp. LPB0260; assembly: GCF_013388395.1. Taxonomy (NCBI): domain Bacteria; kingdom Pseudomonadati; phylum Pseudomonadota; class Gammaproteobacteria; order Pseudomonadales; family Pseudomonadaceae; genus Pseudomonas; species Pseudomonas sp. LPB0260. The sequence goes on from NZ_CP058247.1 coordinate 5,496,766, forward strand.
TCAGCGGGATCTGGCTGCCGGCCAGGGCGCCGATGTGGTAGCCCAGCAACGGATAGTAGGCATCGTCACGCCGCTCCGGCGGCGTCACCTCGACCAGCAGGCTGGGCACACGGCCGCTGTCGAGATGGCAACCGGAACGTGGTGCGCGGCCGGTCAGGGCGATGCAGATGTCGAGAAAATCCGGGTATTTCTGGGTGCGCGCGGCCAGCACGCTGTTGGCATACACCACCGCGTTGGACTCGGCCCAGACCACCTGCTCGCCGGCCTTGGGCGCGCTGTCCAGCAGGTAGGGTGCGCAGGTGAAGCTCATCTGCGCACCCATTGCCATGTAGACGTCACCCAGGGCGCTGGCCGGTTCGCCGAAGGCCGGGTCGATGCCCTGGGCGCGCCAGAGACGCTGGTCCACGGAGATGGCGTTGAGGGTGGTCGGCACCCGCACCTGCGCGCCCCAGTCGAGCAACTGACGGGCGAAGCGCAGGCTGGCCGGGCCGGTGTAGATGCAGCCATCGATATGCGCCTGGGCGATGTCGATCAGCTCGCTGGCGCCCTGCAGCTCGGCCATCTGCAGGACGATCTGCATGGCCACCTGGGCGGCCTTGCCGTGGTGGCCGTCGAGCAGCGCGCGGTCGCCGTCGCTGAGTGTGAAGCTGCTGGCAACGGGATGGCTCGCGAGATCGTCCGGCTTCGGGCGCCAGGCGTCGGCGGGCGGCGCGTCGAAGGCCTCGACCCGACTGCCTTCGATTCGCACGAAGCGGCAGTCCTGCAGGCAGGCGAAGGCCTCCTCGCCAACGCAAACCACCGGCAGGTCGCGCTCGAACAGGGCCTGGGCCACCAGCACGCCCAGGCTGAGAATCTCCTCGGGCTGCGCCACCACCAGGGCGGCGGGCCCATGACCGTTGAGAATCAGTTCCAGCAGCACGCTGCTGCCGGTGCAGGAGCCGCGACCGCTGGGGATCGCCAGCACGCGCCCGGCGATGACCCGGCCACTCAGGGGGTGATGGCGATCGATCACCTCGCCGCTGCTGGGGTCGACTCCGCCCCAGAAGCTCAAGCCAACATCGGCATACAGCAATTCGCCTTGCGCGTTGCCGGCAACCAGGCTGCGCGCTTGTATCGACAGTTCAGGCATCTGTAGCTCCCGTGCGACCCGTGGGGCCGCACGTTGATTGGTGAATGTGCGCGGGTTTGGCTGGCTGTGCGGCTCAGTAGTACACGCCCGGTACGGCCAGGTTGGCTGGCGCGACCTCTTCGCCGACCCACTTGTTCCACAGCTCCTGGTAGCGACCGGTGCGCACCTGCTGGTTGACGAACAGGTTCATGTAGTTGAGCAGGCCGTACTCGTTGCGCTTGGCCGCCAGGGACACGTAGTCGATGGTGTAGGGCGCGTCGCCGGCGATCTTCAGGCCCTTGTACTTGCCGGATTTGAGGGTCGAGGCGGCCACCGTGTTGGTCACCACCGTGGCGTCGATGTGACCCTGGGTGACGGCGAGGATGGTGTCGTTGAGGCTCTGGTAGGCGCGGAAGCTGCCGCCGCCCCAGGCCTTGACGTCCTTCTCCAGGGCGATGGCCTCGTAGGTGCCGCTGGTGTTGCCGACCGGGCGGCCCTTGAGGTCCTGGTAGCTGCTGATGCCGCTGTCGTCGCGGGTCAGCACCACCATCTGGAAGGCGAAGTAGGGCACGGTCATGCCGACGGTCTTGGCCCGCTCCAGGGTGTCGGAGGTGGAGGCGACGATGACGTCGGCGCGGCCGGAGATCAGCGCCGGGATGCGGTCCGGGAAGGGGGTTTCCACGACTTCTGGGGTGACGCCGAGAATCTTCGCCAGGTCGGCGCAGTAATCCACGTCGAAGCCGGCGGGCTGGTTGGCTTCGTCACGGAAACCCATGGGCGGGAAGTCCAGGGTCACGGCGCAGCGCAGCTTGCCCGACTCGATGATGTCGTCGAGCTTGTCGGCCTGGGCCAGGTTGATAAAGGAGGTGCTCAGGACAGCGCTGAGGGCTACGGCGATTGTTGGTGTTTTCATAGGGGCCTCGTGGTCTGGTGGGGTCGAGCGGATGGGGTAACGGACGCCTTTCGTATAGATGATTTCGTATACGATATTTTATATGCACTGGCTGTGCCAGAAACCTGGCAGGGTCGGCACGAATCGCCGGGAGAGGCTTTGGCGTGGGCCGCAGGCCCCGAAGCGCGGGGCGTCAGGCCTGGCCCGGGCCGGGTCGCAGGCGTGCCAGCAGCCGTCGCGGGTGAGCCCGTGGCGGGGCGTGGCGTCACAAAATGAAGCAGGACGAAGCGGGTTTGCACCCAAAGGTGACACGGGGGTAACAGGCGACGACAAAACCGAGGGGCCGCCGGGTGTGGGGTTTATGGTGTTTGGTGCGCGCGGCGCACCCTGCGGGGGGTAGATGTTTGGTTTACGACAGCGCCCCCGCCGGTTGGTCGTCGAATCGGCGTAGGGTGCGCCATGCGCACCATTGGCCCCGGTTGCAGGGTGGTTGGCGCTTGGTGCGCGCGGCGCACCCTACGGGTTGGGATGTCTGGCTTGCGGCGGCGCCCCGCCGGTTGGTCGCCGAGTCGACGTAGGGTGCGCCATGCGCACCGTCGGCCCCGGTTGCAGGGTGGTTGGCGCTTGGTGCGCGCAGCGCACCCTACGCGCCGCGTTGGCGCTCGCGGTACTGGCTGGGGGACAGGCCGGTGAGGGCCTTGAATTGGCGGCTGAAGGCGCTGTGGTCGGTATAGCCGCAGCGCAGGGCGATCTCGGTGATCGGCAGTTCGCCGCTCAGCAGCTGGGAAGCGGCGCCCAGGCGTGCGCGGTGGATCATCTGCCGCGGGTTGAGGCCGAAGATGCGCTTGCACAGGCGCTCCAGCTGGGCGACGGACAAGCCGGCGATGGCGCAGAGGTCCTTCACCGCGATGGGCTGGGCATAGTACTGGCGGATATGCGCGTCCACCGCCGCCAGCTTCTGGTAGGCCGGGTGGCTGGCCTGGGGCGCCTGCAGGTCGGCGGAGATGCCGGCCATGCCGATGATCGCGCCGTCACGGTCGCGCAGGGCCAGCTTGTGGGTCAGGCACCAGCCGGGCTGGCGGCCGGGGTAGAGGTGCAGCTCCAGCTGGTCGCGCAGTTGCTCGCCGCCCTCCAGCACGCGGCGATCCTGCTCGGTATAGAGCGGGCCGAAACGCGAGGGGAATACCTGTTCGGCGGTCATGCCGAGCAAAGCCTGGCGCTCCTTGAGGGCGCAGCGTTGTAGCAGGGTCTGGTTGACCAGCACGTAGCGCGCCTCGGTGTCCTTGATGAAGAACACCAGGTCGGGCATGGCATCGAGCAGGGGGGCGATCAGCTGCAGGCTGCCGAGCAGTTCCGGCAGGTCGCGGGGCGTGGGCAGGTGCTGGAGCTGGAGCGGCAGGGGCATGCGCAGGCGAGGTCCGGGCAGGGCGGGAAAGGGCGCGCTCGCGAGGCGAGCGCGGCCCTACTCTACGACCCGCGCCGCGCTCGGGGAAGCGCCGGCTCCTCGGCCGGGCGTGTCTGGGGCACGTCGGCCAGTTGCAGCAGGCTGTCGATGCGCGCCGGCGAGAAGGGTGGCCGCGGCGTCGGTGCCGGCCAGTCGAACAGGAAGCGGGTGGCGCCGCCACAGATGCGCCCCTGGCAGGCGCCCATGCCGCAGCGGCTGTGCAGCTTGGCGTCGGTCCAGTCGCTGCGCCCGGCGAGCGCGGCATAGGGCACATCCTCGCAGCGGCACACCAGGGTGTCGGCATCGGCCAGTTGCTTGAGTCGCGGGTCGAGGGCGAAGCGGCGGCCGAGCTGCGCGGCGAAGGCCTGCCAGCGCCGCCGTTGTGGCCACAGGGCGCGGGCTTCGGCCTGTTGGCCGACTGCCGCGTGGCCGGCGATGGCGCCCTCGACCAGGGCCAGCTCGCTGCCGCCGAAGCCGGTGCATTCGCCGGCGGCGTAGTGGTCGTCCAGGCTGCAGGCCTGCCAGGCATCCACGGCGATGGCCTGCTCGCTCAGCTCGCAGCCGAGGGCCTGGCCCAGCTGGGTGTTGGGGACCAGGCCGAAACCACAGGCCAGGCGTTCGCAGGCCATCTCCGCTACCTTGCCGTTCTGCCACAGGCGCACCCCTTCCAGGCGCTTGTTGCCGAGGGCGGCGAGCACAAAGCTGCCGCTGCGGTAGTGGCGGTCGAACAGTTGCCCGGCCTGCAGCAGCTTGCCGGGCCAGCGCGGCAGTTGCAGGGCGAAGGCCGCCAGGGCGCCGAAGCGGGCCTGTTCGGCGATGCGCAGGATCTGTGCGCCGGCCTGTTTCGCGGTGGCGGCGCTGGCCAGCAGCAGTGGACCGCTGCCGGCGATCACCAGGCGCTCGCCGGCGACCGGCACGCCGCCCTTGATCAGCGCCTGCAGGCCGCCGGCGCCGGTCACCCCGGGCAGGGTCCAGCCGGGGAAGGGCAGCAGCAGCTCGCGGGCGCCGGTACAGAGGATCAGCTTGGCGTAGCGTGCCTGCCAGGCGCTGCTGTCGTCCTCCAGCAGCAACAGCTGCGGGGCGGCGATGGCCACCACCCGGGTGGAGCTGAACAGCTGGATATTGCCCGCCGCGGCCAAGGCCTCGCGGTAACGCAGGGCATTGTCCGGCAGCTGCGCCCGCACGCCATCGCGCCAGATCTGTCCGCCGGGCGCCGGGTTGTCGTCGATGATGGCGATGCGCGCGCCGCTAGGGGCGGCGGCCAGGGCCGCGGCCATGCCGGCGGGGCCGGCGCCGATGATCAGCAGGTCGAAGTCGCGGGTCATGGCCGGGTCTCCACCTGCATGCCGGGCTGACACAGGGTCTGGCAGGCCAGGCGGCGCCGGCCGTCGATGCTGACCCGGCACTCCTGGCATACGCCCATGCCGCACAGCGGCGCGCGACGCTGGCCGCCGACCGCGGTGCGGCTGCTGCCGTCGCCACCCAGGCAGAGCGCGGCCGCCACGGTGCAGCCGGCGGGCACGCGCAAGGGTTGGCCATCGAGGCTGAGTTCGATCATGCGCCTTGCTCCATGGGGACAGTCATGTGGATGAAACGCTCGGGGCGGTAGGGCTCGAGGTCGATGGCCGGGCGCTCGTCGAACAGCTGGGCGGCGAGCAGCCGGGCGCTGCCCGGCGCGGTGGTGACGCCGAGTCCCTCGTGACCGACCGCCAGCCATAGGCCGGGCTGCTGCGGATGCTGGCCGAGCAGCGGCAGGCCATCCGGGGTGGCGGCGCGAAAGCCGGTCCAGCTGCGGATGGCGTTCATGCTCGCCAGCCCCGGCAGGTAGTCGAGGGCGCGCGCCAGCATGCGCGCCAGCAGTGGGCCCTCGACGGCGGGGTCGAGGCTGTCGAACTGCCGCGAGGAGCCAAGCAGGATCTGCCCGGTCGGCCGGGGCTGGGCATTGAATGCCACCGAGCTGCCGCTGTTGGCGTGGGCGCTGGCGGCATAGCCGAGTTCCACCAACTGATGCTGGATGCGCCCGGGGTAGCGGTCGGTGATCAGCAGGTGGCCCTTCTTCGGGCGGATCGGCAGTTCCGGGCACAGCTCGCTGGCATGGATGCCGGCTGCCAGCACCACGAACTGGGCCTGCAGCCACTCGCCGCCCTCCAGGCGCAGGCGGTTGCCGGCGACCTCGACGACCCGCGCCCGGCGCTGGCGGATGCGCATGCCGCCCTGCTCCAGTAGCCAGCGCGCGGCATTGGGTGCGTAGAGGATGCTGTCGCCTGGCACCTTCAGGGCGCCGCTCAGGTCCTGGCGCAGCATCGGCTCGGCCTGACGCAGCGCGGCGGCGTCGAACATCTGGCAGGCGATGCCGGCCGCGCTCAGGGTGTCGCGCTTGTGCTCGGCGGCGCCCAGCTCCTCGCGGTCTGTGGCCAGCCACAGGGTGCCGCAGTTGTGGTAGGCGCAGTCGGCGGGGAGCTGCGGCGCCCACTGGCGCCACAAATCGATGGAGTAGCGGCTGAGGGCCAGCTCCGCCGGGTTGTCGTCCATCGCTACCAGGTGGCCCATGCCCACCGCCGTGGCGCCGCCGCGCTGGCTGTCCAGCACCAGCACGTCGAGGCCGCGGCGGGCGAATTCATAAGCGCAGGCGCTGCCGACTATGCCGGCGCCGATGACGATGACGTCGGCATTCATCCGCGAATGCCCCAGGCGAAGGGATCGTCGTCCTCCAGCAGCAGGGTCGCCTCGGCGCTGATATGGGCGCGGCCGCGGATGGTCGGGACGATGCGGCGTTGGTCCTGCCACTCATAGCTGGCCTCGAACTGGCTGCCGATCACGCTGGCCTGGCGCCACAGGGCGCCGGGCGCCAGCTTGCCGTCGGCGGCCAGGCAGGCCAGCTTGGCGCTGGTGCCGGTGCCGCAGGGCGAGCGGTCGTAGGCCTTGCCGGGGCACAGCACGAAGTTGCGGCTGTCGGCCTCGGGGTCGTCGGCGAAAAGCTCGATATGGTCGATCTCGCCGCCGTCCTCGCCGCGCAGGCCCTGGGCCTCCAGGGCCTGGCGCACGGCCCAGGTGTAGGCGGTCAGCGCCTCCAGGTTGTCGCCGGCGATGCGCTGGCCGTGCTCGGCGATCAAAAAGAACCAGTTGCCGCCCCAGGCGATATCGCCCGTGACCTTGCCGTGGCCCGGCACTTCCAGGGGCACCGCCTGGCGGTAGCGGTAGGCGGGCACGTTGCGCACGCTGACCGAGCGATCCGCGTGCAGGGTCGCCTCAACAGTACCCACCGGTGTCTCGATGCGGTGCAGGCCGGGCTGGATGCGCCCCAGGTGGGCCAGGGAGGCGATCAGGCCGATGGTGCCGTGGCCGCACATGCCGAGATAACCGCTGTTGTTGAAGAAGATCACCCCGGCGCTGGCGCTCGGGTCCGCCGGCTCGCACAGCAGCGCGCCGACCAGCACGTCGCTGCCGCGCGGCTCCAGCACCGTGGCGGCGCGCCAGTCGTCATGGTGCTCGGCCAGGCGCTGGCGGCGTTCGAGCATGCTGCCGCGGCCCAGCTCGGGAAACCCGTCGATTACCAGGCGGGTCGGTTCGCCGCCGGTGTGAGAGTCGATGACTTGGATGTGTTTCATGGCTGCCGGCACCTGCACAGAAAGGATGCCTGTAAGACTGGCGTCTCGAGGCAGCGCCGGCTTGATGGCTTTCGTGGTGCGTGATGACGAAATCGGCACAGCTTACGCCTTAGTGAGCGTGCCTTTGCCTGGCCTCGCAGCAGGCAGGCTCAGGCGCGCCTAAGGCCCTGGCCGGCAATCTCGTCACGGGCCAGGCGCAGCTGGGCGGCGTCCTGATTCATGCGCTGGATCAGGTTCAGCAGTTGCTGGCGGAGCACCTCATCGCCCAGGCGCTCGGCGGCGCGCATCACCGTGACCGTGCCGGCCTCGTTATTGGCGGCCACCATATCCAGGGTCTTGCAGAGGGTGCGGGTTGTTCGGCTCACGTGCCCATCGTCCTTGTGAAAGCGTGCCGGCACTCTAGAACCGGGTTGTTTCAGTTTGATGGCGGCGCCTGCACAGCGGTTCGGGCGCTTGCCAGGCCGCCGGTTTCCTGAGAAAACGCTGCCCGGTAGGCGGCCACCGGCCGGCGAACTGACAGGAGGGTGTGATGATCAGCGAATTGCAGGTGATAGATATTCAGCTGGGCGACGGCAAGGAAGTGGTCAAGGGCGCCTTGATCACCACCCAGTACCGCGGCTTTCTCGAGGACGGCACGCCGTTCGATTCCTCCTACGAACGCGGCAAGCCGTTCCAGTGCGTGATCGGCACCCGGCGGGTGATCCAGGGCTGGGACAAGGGTTTGATGGGCATGCGTGTCGGCGGCAAACGCAAGCTGCTGGTGCCGGCTCACCTGGCCTATGGCGAGCGGCAGATCGGCGAGCATATCCCGGCCAACTCGAACCTGATCTTCGAGATCGAGTTGCTCGAAGTGCTGACCCGGGACGACTGAGCGCCCGCCCTGGGCGGCGCGATCAGCTGGGGCTGAGCCGGTTCGGCAGGTGCTCGTAGAGGGTGCGGCAGACGCCGATGATGTGCTGCTCGATCAGTTCCGCGGCCTTGTCGGCATCGCCGGCGCGGCAGGCGGCGAGGATCTCGCGGTGTTCCTGGTCGGCGCGGTTCTTGCCGGCGGACAGGCTCATCTGCATGCGCAGGTAGCGCTCGACCTTGTCATGGATGGAGCGGATCAGGTTGACCAGGAAGGGCCGTTGCGCCGGTTCGTAGAGGCAGGCGTGCAGTTTCCAGTTCAGCTCGGCCCAGTGGCCGATGTCGGTCTCGCCGACGAACTCCTGGCAGATGCTTTCGGCGCGGGCGAAGGTTTCCTCGGTCATGTTCGGCACCGCCAGGCGGATCGCCTGCACCTCCAGCAGCACCCGCACCTCGAAGATCTGCGCCAGTTCCGGTTCGGAGATACGCGTCACCACCGCGCCCTTGTTGCGCTGGAACACCACCAGGCCCTCGGCCTCCAGGCGCTTGAGCGCCTCGCGCACGGGGATCTTGCTGACGTTGAACAGGCGCGCGACGTCGTCCTGGCGGATCGGCTCGTCCTCGGCGAAATGGCCGCCGATGATCGCCTCGCGCAGGTGCTTGGTGATGACTTCCGAGGCGGTCGGGGTGACGCCGAGGTTGGGGGCGTTGAAACTGGGCAGCGGCAAGGGAAGGTCCTGCAATGATCGGTGATGCGGATATTGTATACGAGGCGCTGGGCCTTGCGCCTGCCGCTCGCCCACTCGGAGCGAGCTGCGCGCTGGGGGGATCGGCGCTCCGTGAACGTGGTCACGCGTTGAGCGCCGGGGCGTCGCGGAGGTACACTGCCGCCCCCCGTGTGGCCTGGTTAGCTGGAGTGAACGATGCGCAAAGACAAGAAGCAGGTGATTGGCGAAGAGATCGGTGACGAGTCGATCAAGCTGTTCCTCGACGTGGAGCCGGCCGACGCCACGCCGCCAGCGCTGCACAAGCTGATCAAGGCCTACCGCGGCCTGCGCGTCGACGACTTCGAGCGCTTCGTCGGTTTCTTCGTCGAGGCCGGCTACGACCTCGACGCCAAGGACGAGCAGGGCAACGACTTCATTGCCCTGATCCAGGATCAGCGCCAGGCCGAGCCCTATATCGAGGTGATCAAGGCCGCCCGCGGCTGATCGCTCGAGCGAATCGAGAGCCCGCCCAGCCGCGGGCTTTTTTCTGCCTGCGCTACAGCACCCCGGCCTTCTTCCAGGCCAGGTAGCGGCTGACCAGCTGCGGGCCCAGCTCGCTGGGGCGGGCATCGAGCACCGGCACGTTATGCGCGGCCAGGCGTTCATGCAGGCTGGCGCGGGCGTTGAGGTAGTCCACCGTGCCGCAATAGGTCAGGGCACCCTCGAAATCCTCCACCGGGGCCTGGCGCAGCTGGTCGAGCACCTCCTCGCGCAGGCTGGCGATCAGTACCCGGTGCTGGCGGCCCAGGCGCCTGACCGCGGCCAGCAGGTCCTCATCGTCTTCGTCGCGCAGGTTGCTCACCAGCACCACCAGAGCGCGGCGCCGCTGACGGCTGAGCAGCAGGTCGGCGGCCGCGGCGAAGTCGGCCGGTTGGCCGGTGGTCTGCAGGTCGTACACGGCATTGAGCAGCACCTTGAGCTGGGCGGCGCCCTTGACCGGTGGCAGGAAGCGGCTGTGCTCGCCGGCGAAGGTCGCCAGGCCCACCGCGTCGCCCTGGCGCAGGGCCACGTAGCTGAGCAGCAGGCTGGCGTTGAGGGCATGGTCGAAGTGCGCCAGCTCGCCGTCCTGGCTGCGCATGCGGCGGCCGCAATCGAGCAGGAAGACGATCTGCTGGTCGCGTTCGTCCTGGTATTCGCGGGCGATCGGCGTGCGCTTGCGCGCCGTGGCCTTCCAGTCGATCTGGCGCAGGCTGTCGCCGTCGCGGAACTCGCGCAGCTGGTGGAACTCCAGGCCCAGGCCGCGCCGTGGGCGCTGGCGCACCCCGAGCTGGCTGAGCCAGTCGTCCACCGCCATCAGCTGGGCGCCGTAGAGGCGGGCGAAGTCCGGGTAGACCCGGGTTTCCCCCGCCAGCGCCAGGTGGCGCCGCGCCTGCCACAGGCCCAGGGGGCTGGGCAGGCCGATTTCGCACAGGGGGAAGTGGAAGTGGCCGCGCTGCAGCGGGCGCACGCGATAGCCGACACGGGTCAGTTGGCCCGGCAGCAGGGCGACGCGCTGCGGCAGGTGCTCGACGGCCATGCCGGCGGGAACGTGATCGAACAGCTCCAGCTGTAGCGCGCGCGGATAGTCGTGGTGCAGGCACAGCTGCACCTCGTGCCAACGCCCCAGCGGCAGGTTGCCCGGTAGCTGGCGCTCGATGCGCGGCGAGGGCCGGCGGCGCAGGCGCAGGGCATCGAACAGCGCCGCGCCGAGCAGGGTCAGCAGCAGCGCCCACCAGAGCGCCGGCAGCGTCGGCGGCAGCTTGATCGCCAGGGCGTGGAGGACGCCGAGCAGCAGGGCCAGGCCGAACAGACCGGCGACCAGCGCCAGCAGCAGGCGCGACGGCTTCATGACGCCTCCCTGTTCGAGTCGCTCATAGGCGCGGCGCCGCCACCTGGTCGAGCAACTGCTGCAGCACCTGGTCGACCGACAGACCTTCGATATCCAGCTCCGGTGCCAGGCGCACGCGGTGACGCAGCACCGCCAGGGCGCCGCTCTTGATGTCGTCGGGCAGGACGAAGTCGCCGCCGCGCAGCAGCGCACGGGCGCGCCCGCCGCGCACCAGGGCGATGGAGGCGCGTGGCCCGGCGCCGATGGCCAGGCCCGGCCAGCTGCGCGTGGCGCGGGCCAGGCGCACGGCGTAGTCGAGGACCTGGTCGTCGATGGGCAGGTCGCTGGCGATCTTCTGGATGGCCAGCATGTCCTTGGCCTGCAGCAGGGTGCGCAGCGGGGTGACTTCGAGCATGTCGGCCTTGGTCGAGCGGGTGACCTGGCGGACCAGGCGCAGCTCCTCGTCCTGCTCCGGGTAGTCCATGCGCAGCTTGAGCATGAAGCGGTCCAGCTCGGCTTCGGGCAGCGGGTAGGTGCCTTCCTGCTCGATCGGGTTCTGCGTGGCCAGCACCATGAACGGCAGCGGCACCGCCAGAGCGCGGCCCTCCAGGGTCACCTGGCGTTCCTGCATGACCTCCAGCAGGGCCGCCTGGGTCTTGGCCGGGGCGCGGTTGATCTCGTCGGCCAGCAGCAGGTTGGTGAACACCGGGCCCTTGCGCAGCTTGAACTGCTCGCTGGCCAGGTCGTACACGGCATGGCCGGTGACGTCGCTGGGCATCAGGTCCGGGGTGAACTGGATGCGCGCGAACTCGCCGCCGAAGCAGCGCGCCAGGGCGCGCACCAGCAGGGTCTTGCCCAGGCCCGGCACGCCCTCGACCAGCACATGGCCGCCGGCTACCAGGGCAGTGAGCACGTCGTCGATCACCGCGGTCTGGCCGATCAACGCCTTCTGCAGCTCCAGGCGCAGGGCCTGGAGCAGCTGGCTGGCGCGCTGGCGCTGGGGCGGCGGATTGACCGGGGCGGTCGCCGGCGCCGTGGCGGCAACTGGGGCGTCGACAGCCGGGCTGTCGGGCTGTTCGGGCGTGTATTCGCTCATAGGGCATTCCTGAGGGTTTGCAGGTGCGCGACCTGACGGGTGAAGTCGGCGGCGGCCAGGCGCTGCTGGGGCAGCGGCCGCATGGCTTGGCTGATGGCTCGGGGTGGCAGGCGGCTGAGGCGGCTGAGCAGCTGCCACTGGTCGGCCACGCCGAGGCGTTCGAATCCGGGATGTCGTTGCCGCGCGCGGCGCTGGATGTCCTGCTGCAGGGCTTGCAGCAGGCTGTGCTGGCCGCTGCGCCGGAGCAGGAAGTCGGCGCTGCCGCGCAGGTGCTCGCGCAGCTGCCGGCGCGCCCGGCTGGCCGCCGGCTGCAGCGGGCCCTGGCGCATGCCGACGTGCCACAGGCCGAGGACCAGCAACAGCCCCAGGGCCGTCAGGGCCAGGGGGAAGTGGCGCAGCAGCAGGCTCGCCAGGCCGTCGCGGTCGGCGCGGTAGAGCAGGGTCACGGCGCTGTCCTGGCTGAGGTACCAGAGCAGCCAGGCGTTGTCGTATTGATCGATCTTGTCGTTGCGCCAGATCCAGGCGTCGCTCAGCACGCTGATCAGGCCGTCGCCGTGGTACAGCTGCAGCATGTGCGTGGCGGCGCCGCTGTTGGCCCAGGCATGGGCACGATTCTGCGCGTCGTACAGGTGGAAGTCGGTATCGAACTCGATGTAGGCCGGCGCGGTTTCGTTTTCCAGGTACAGCTGGGTCAGCTGCGGGTAGCGGTTCGCCTCCTCGAGGGGCTCGGCCGGCGCATCGCCTGCGCCTGCGCCTGCTTCGGCCTCGCCGTCCTCCTCGTCGAGCGCGTCGCTCTGGTACTGCTGGATGCCCAGGCGATCGAGCAGCAGGTCGCCGCTGACGCCTGTCTCTTCGTCCCACAGGCGTTCGGCGACGAACAGCAGGTGGCCGCCCTTGGCCGCCCACTCCAGCAGGCGGTCGGTCTGGCGCGGGGTCATGCGCTGACGGTCGCCGAGCAGTAGCAGGGTCTGGCCGGCGCTGGGCAGGCTCGACAGCTGCTGCAGGCTGTCGGCGCGCTGCACCTGCAGGCCCTGGCGGCGCAGGAAGTGCTCGGCGGCCAGGTAGGGGTTGGCCCGCGCCTCGGGGGCCGGGCCGTGCTCGAGGGTTTCCTGGTAGGGCTCCAGGCGCCCCAGCAGGTACACGCCGAGCAAGCCGAGGGCCAGGCACAGCGCGCAGACTAGGAGGAAGCGGCGCTGTCGGTTCATGGCCGCACCTCGCCCGCAAACAGGCGCCGCCAGCCGTCGCACAGCTGTGCCTTGAGCTCCTCCGGCGGCAGGCGATGGCCATAGGCGAGGTTCTGCCAGTGCTGGGTCAGCGCCCGGCTGAAGCCATCCAGTTCGCCCTGCTCCAGGGTTGCCACCAGGCGCAGCATCTCGGCCTCGGTGTGGGCGCCGCTCAAGGGCAGGCGATAGTCATGCAGCAGGCGGCTGAGCAGGGCGCGGTAGAGCAGGCCGAGGGCGGCGCGGGGCTGCTCGGCCCACAGTCGTTCGGCTTCGCCGGGGACATCCGCGGGCAGGCTTTGCGGCGCGACTTCCAGGCCGAACAACTGGCTCGGCGGCGCGGCTGCGGGGCGTGGTGCCACGCCCAGGCGGCCGGCGAACGCCGCGAGCCAGTCGCGGTAGCGCCAGGCCAGCATGGCCAGCAGGGCGAACAGGCTGGCCCACAGCAGCACCTCGAAGAACAGTGCCACGCTGTCCAGGTGCTTCCAGAACTCGATCAGCGCGCGGAGTTTCTCCAGCAGGGCCTCCAGGTCCAGTTCCCCGGACGGTTCGGCCGCCTCCTGGGCGCCGAAACGCCAGAGCGTGACGGTTTCGCGGTGCTCGAACGGCGGCTCATCGAGCAGCTGGGCGATGCTCCGCTGCGCGGCCTGGCTGGTCAGTGGCTGCTGCAGCAGGCGCGGCGCCTCGGGGCCATGGGGATCCTCCTGCGGCAGTGGGCAGCTGCTGCCGGCGGCCAGCGCCACGCCCGGCGTCTGCGCCAGCAGCAGTCCCAGGCCGAGGACCAGGGCATAGGCCACGCCGGTCAGGCGCTGGCGCAGACGGCGGAAGCTCAGTTCGATGTCCCAGGCCTCCAGCGCAGTGCGCCGGTTGAGGTAGAGGCTGAAGCCGCAGGCCACATAAATGGGCTCCCAGAGCACCAGCACCAGGGCGTAGAGCAGGTTGGACAGGTGCTCCAGCCACAGCCAGTCGCCGGCATCGGCCTGAATCAGGCTCTGCCAGCTCCAGTCCAGCTCGATTTGCTGCGGCAGCAGCAGATAGAACAGGCTGACCAGGCCCAGCCACAGGGCCATTTCCAGGTGCACGCCGACCAGGGTCAGCCAGGTCGCCGGTGCCGAGTCGCGCTGACCCAGCACCGCCAGCCGCGCGCTGCGCGCCTGCCCGGCCAGGCCTTCGAGCTGCAGCACCGGCAGGTCGAAGCTGCGGGTGGGGCTGAGCCGGCGCCAGGTCAGGCTGGCCAGCAGCTGCGGCTTGAGCAGGCCGGGCCAGGCCTTCAGGGCCTGCTTGAGCGTCGGCGTATCGCCGAACAGGGCGCGGCCGAGGATATACAGTGGCAGCCGCTCGAAGGCCGGCTTCAGCCACCAGAAGGCGAGCATGGCCCAGCCGGGGGAGTCCCACAGCAACAGGCAGAGCAGGGCGAACACCGGCAGGCTGACCAGCGCCCAGCTGGCCATCAGCAGCCCGGCATGGCGGCGCGCCAGGAGCACGCCGAGGTCCAGCGCCTCCCAGGCGCTGCGCGGTCGGATCGCCACGCTGGCGTCAGTCAGGCGCATGGTGACCTCGTCCGGCCAGCAGCAGGTAGGCCAGCACCAGGGCCCAGAGCCCCGCGCCGACCAGGTACTTGAGTTGGGCGCCGGCCAGGGTCATCGACGACCAGTAGGCCTCGATGAAGGCCGCCAGCAGCAGGAACAGGATGACCCCGCCGACCAGGCGCACGCTGCGCGCGGCGGCCAGGCGCAGGGCTTCGCTGCGCGGCAGCCGGCCGGGGGCGAGCAGTGCCCAGCCGAGCTTGAGGCCGGCGGCACCGGCCAGGGCGATGGCGGTGAGCTCGAAGGCGCCGTGGCCGATGACGAACGACCAGAAGGTCTGGCCATAGCCGATCTGCGTCAGGTGGCCGGCCACCGCGCCGATCATCAGGCCGTTGAACAGCAGGTAGAACAGGCTGCCGAGGCCCAGCAGCAGGCCGCTGGCGAAGGTCTGAAAGGCGATGCCGATGTTGTTCATGATGTAGAAGCCGAACATCATCCAGTCGTCGCCCGAGTCGCGCTCGGCGAAACGCCCTAGGCGGCTGGCGTCCGGGTCGTACATCCGCTCCATGCTGCTCACCTGCTCCGGGTCGACCAGGCTGTAGACCAGGTCCGGGAACAGGTAGACCAGCACGCCCATGCCCAGCAGGCTGCCGAAGAACAGCAGGCTGGCGCTGAGCACGCAGCGCCATTCCTCCCGTACCAGGCGGGGAAAGCCGCCAAGCAGGAAACCGAGCAGCTGCGCGCCGAGCGGGCTGCGGTGGCGGTAGAACTGCTGATGGCCACGCATGGCCAGCTGCTGTAGCTGCTCGACCAGGCGGCTGCTGTAGCCGCGCGCTTGGGCCAGGGCCAGATGCTGGCACTGACGTCGGTAGGCGGCGGCAAAGCCACGGCTGTCCTGGCTGTCCGCCTTGCCGCGCTCGAGTGCCTCGAGCAGGCTGGCGAAGGCCTGCCATTCGGCCTGGTGGCGGCTTTCGAACAGGCTCTGCTTCATGTCGACCCCAGCAAGCTGCGGGCGATGCCGTGAAGCCGCTGCTCGGCCTGCTCCGGCGGCACCTGCAGTGGTTCGGCGAGAATCGCCGCCAGTTCGCCGCGGCGGGCGCTGGACAGTTGCTCGGCGCGCTCGGCGAATGCCAGCAGGGCACGCTGTTCGCCCTGGCTGAGGCCGATGGGCGCCGGCACGGGCTCGGCGGACGGCAGGCTCTGCGGCGCTGGCGGCGTGTCGCGATAGACCACCAGGGTGCCGGCGGCGAGATCGCCGAGGCGCTTGAAGGCCGGGTGGTTGAGGCAGCTGAGAATGCCCAGGAAATAGGCGAACGGCAGGATATCGACGAAGCGCAGCAGGTTGCGGGTCAGCGAGGCGGCCCATCCGACCGGCGTGCCGTCATCGTGCACCACGCGCAGGCCGAGCAGCTGTTTGCCCGGTGAGCGCCCCTGGTTGAGCACCTCGAACAGCACCATGTACCACCAGGTCACCAGGAACAGCATGATGGTCGCCAGGCCCATGCCGAACTGGCCGAGCAGACCGAGGACGATGAACAGCGCCGCCAGCAGCAGACCGCGGATCAGCAGGTCGATGGTGAATGCCAGGGCGCGCGGCACCAGGCCGGCGGGGCGCAGGCTCAGGTCGATGCCTTCCGGTGTTTCCACCGGATAGCGGGTGTCCAGCGGCGGGCGTTGCACGGCGCAAGGGGTAATGGCGGAGGAGAGCGGCATCGGCAGACTGCGTCGAAGAAAGCCCGATGCTAGCCAGCAGCAGGCGGGTAAGCAACCGGGCTCAGTGACGAGCCCGGTGCCTCGGGTGCGTGGCTAGCGAGCCAGTGCTCACTTGGCCACGGGTAACACGCCGAAGATGGTGCGGTAGAGCACGCCCATGGCGACCACGAACAGCGGAACGCTCCAGATCAGGCCGATACCCAGGGGAAGGACGGCGACCAGGTTGATCAGGCAAAGCAGCAGGAACAGGCCGAAGACCTTGAACCAGTGCTGGCTGATGGCCTTGCGCGAGGCTTCCAGGGCTTGCCAGGGCGACAGGCGCCGTTCGACCACCAGGGGGATCGCCAGCAGATAGGCGATGGACAGATAGACGCCGGGAATGACCAGCAGCATAGAACCCAGGTTGACCAGTACCAGCATGATGATGGCGGTGATGATCAGCGGCAGGCTGCGCCCGAGGTGGGCGAACACCTCGCTGAACCTGACCGGTTGATCGGCCGCCCGGCGGATGCCGACCATGTTGATGCCGGCCATGAAGGGGTAGGCCAGGGAGGTGATCAGCAGGGACAGCAGCATCGTGGCGACCATCAGGGTCGTCACGTCGTGGCTGATCATCAGCACGAAGCTGAACGCCTGGCTGAGGACCAATCCGCACAACATCAGGGCCACGAAGCAGGCGATGAAACCGCCGATGATGATGCCTTTGGTGCCTTCGACACGCTGCCAGGATTCGCTCAGCAGTTCGCCGATACGGAAGTCGTAACCGCGGCTCAGGGCCTGCTCGATGCTCGGTGCCTGGGCATCGCCACGGGCCTCCTGCAGGTCGCTGGTCGGCGCGGCGTAGGGGTTGGGGCTGGTGATTTCGCTCATGGGACATCCTTGTGCGCGAGTTGATCGAGGCAGGCACTCTAGCCCCGCGGGCATGCCGAGGACAAGGCGCGCGCCGGTGCGGCGTGCGCTGGCGCAAGGTTCGCTGGCGACGATCCGTCGTGGCCTGGATGCTAGACTGCCGCGGCCTCTGACTCAGGACAGCCACGTGACTTCCATCTTCTGGTACGACTACGAAACCACCGGCATCGACCCGCGACGCGACCGCCCCTTGCAGGTCGCCGGCATTCGCACCGACGAGAATCTCCGGGAAATCGGCGAGCCGCTTAACATCTACTGCCAGCCCAGCGACGACATCCTGCCGCATCCGGCTGCTTGCCTGGTCACCGGCATTACCCCCGGGCGGCTGGCGCAGCAGGGCCTGGGCGAGGCCGAGTTCATGAGCCGCGTGCACGCCGAGCTGGCGCAGCCCGGCACCTGCGGCGCCGGTTACAACAGCCTGCGTTTCGACGACGAGGTCACGCGCTACAGCCTCTACCGCAACTTCTTCGACCCCTATGCCCGCGAATGGCAAGGCGGCAACAGCCGCTGGGACCTGATCGATCTGCTGCGCACCGCCTACGCCCTGCGCCCAGAGGGCATCGTCTGGCCAGAGGAGGAGGGCCGCGTCAGCCTCAAGCTGGAGCGCCTGACCCAGGCCAACGGCATCGACCATGGCCAGGCCCACGATGCCCTGTCCGACGTGCGCGCGACCATCGCCCTGGCGCGTCTGCTGCGCGACCGGCAGCCGAAGCTATACGACTACCTCTATCAATTGCGCAGCAAGCAGCGCGTGCTCGATCAGATTCGCCTGCTACAGCCCTTGGTGCACGTGTCCGGCCGCTTCGCCGGCTCTCGCCATTACCTGGCGCTGGTCCTGCCCCTGGCCTGGCACCCGCGCAATCGCAATGCCCTGATCGTCTGCGACCTGCAGGCCGATCCGACGCCCCTGCTGGCGGAAGATGGGGAAACCCTGTGCCGGCGTCTGTACACCCGGCGCGAGCAGTTGGCCGAAGGTGAGCTACCGGTGCCGCTGAAGTTGTTGCATATCAACCGTTGTCCGGTGGTGGCGCCGTTGAAGGTATTGCGCGACGAGGATATTCAGCGCCTGCAGTTGGATATGTCGACTTGTCAGGCGCGGGCCAAGCAGCTCGCGGACACTCAAGCACAATGGCAGGACAAACTTGCCCAGGTTTACCGCGAGGAAGACTTCGCCGCGAGCGAGGACCCGGAGCAGCAGTTATACGAGGGATTTATCGGCGATCGCGACCGGCGACTGTGCGAGCAGGTACGTAATGCCGAGCCGCAACTCTTGGCCAGACAGAGTTGGCCGTTTGACGATGCGCGGCTGCCGGAGTTGCTGTTCCGCTATCGTGCGCGGAATTGTTTCTCCAGTTTGACCGAGGCCGAACAACAGCGCTGGCGTGAGTTCTGCCAGCTGCGATTAAGCCGGGCCGAGTACGGGGCGCCGAATACCCTGGCGAATTTCGAAGCGGCGGTGGCGGAAATAATCCCGACGGCGTCACCGGAGCAGCAGGCGATATTGGCCGAATGGCAAGGTTACGCGCAGCAGTTGCGTGAGCGATACGCGCTTTAAAAAGAACGCCGGCGCGGGTTACTGGCGCTGGTGCATGGCTCGCCATAATTAGACTGCGTGGTCGGCGTTCGATACTGGTCGGTCAATAGCGCTCGCATTGTTGTTGCGGGAGTCTCGCCGGCGAACGGCGAGTCGGATATTCCCTGCGTTTCGGGTTGCTTCGAGCACTAAGGCAGTCTTCGCTCCAGTGCTGGACGAAGTTGCGCTATTGGCGATAGCCGCGGTCGGCCTACTGTTTGCGCTGAGGGGCTTTCTGCCAAGCCGTTATGGCGATAGCCCGCGCGGATGTCGCTGAACCAGTGTCGATGCGCACATTCCTGCCGCCATAAAAAAACGCCAGCATGGCCGGCGTTTTTTTATGTGCTGAGAAGCAACCTAGTAGCGGGGATCAACCCAGCAGGGTGGCCCAGCTTTCTACGGTGTCGGCGCCCCACTTGGCTTTCCACTCTTTCAGAGTCTTGTGGTTGCCGCCTTTGGTTTCAATCACTTCGCCAGTGTTGGGGTTCTTGTACTGCTTTACCTTGCGCGCGCGCTTGGCGCCAGCGGGCTTGGTGGCGCGGCCGGCCTTGCTGACCTTGGCTTCGGGATCGAGCAGGGCGATGATGTCGCGCAGGGACTTCTGGTATTCGCCCATCAGTGTGCGCAGCTTGCCTTCGAATTCCAGTTCTTTCTTCAGTTTGTCGTCTTGCGACAGGGTTTTCAGGCGCTCTTGCAGTTCTTTGATGGCTTCTTCGGCAGCGCGATATTCGTTGATCAGCGACATGGGATTTCCTTGGTACGCAAGTGGCAGATGGCTAAGTGTCAGTAATAATAGTCAGGCACTTTTCACAAGTAAACTGCTTTGTTGAAAATTGCCAGTGGGCGTCATATTTAGTTGCGCTTTTAGCCGCGAACTAACTCCTGGCTGCGGCAGCTGAGGTAATTGTCTGCGGCGCGTAAACCTCGTGGCCGCGACGGCAAACTCCCAGCGACTCAGTCTTGTCCGTGGTTTGGCGGTTGCCTCAGGCCATTGCAGGTGTTTTTTCGACGCCACCGCCGCGCTACTGCAGTTTTTCCGCGTGCTGGCTAGAATGGCCGCCTTTGCGAAAACTCTGGAGTCTCTAATGCGCACTTTTCGTCTGGTCATTGCCTGCCCGGACCGCGTCGGTATCGTGGCCAAGGTCAGTAACTTCCTGGCGACCTATAACGGCTGGATTACCGAGGCGAGCCATCACTCGGATACCCAGAGCGGTTGGTTCTTCATGCGTCATGAGATTCGTGCCGATTCGTTGCCGTTCGATATAGACGGCATGCGCCAGGCGTTTGCGCCTATCGCCCGGGAGTTTTCCATGGAGTGGCGGATTACCGATTCGGCGCAGAAGAAACGGGTGGTGCTGATGGCCAGCCGTGAATCGCATTGTCTGGCGGACTTGTTACACCGCTGGCACAGCAATGAACTCGACTGCGATATTCCCTGTGTCATTTCCAATCATGACGACTTGCGCAGCATGGTCGAGTGGCATGGTATTCCCTACTTCCATGTTCCGGTCGACCCCCAGGACAAACAGCCGGCCTTCGCCGAAGTGGAACGGCTGGTCAAGGCGCATGCGGCCGATGCCATCGTCCTGGCCCGCTACATGCAAATTCTGCCCGAGCAACTCTGCGCCGAGTTCGCCCAGCGGGTGATCAACATCCATCACAGCTTCCTGCCGTCGTTCGTCGGCGCCAAGCCCTATCACCAGGCGTCGCTGCGCGGGGTGAAGCTGATCGGCGCCACTTCGCACTACGTCACCGAGGAGCTGGATGCCGGACCGATCATCGAACAGGACGTGGTGCGGGTGAGCCACCGCGACAGTGTCGAGGAAATGGTTCGCCTGGGTAAGGATGTGGAGAAAATGGTGCTGTCCCGTGGACTACGCTATCACTTGGAAGACCGGGTGCTGGTACACGACAACAAGACGGTGGTGTTCGACTGACACTTGCTGACGTGGGCCGCTTGGGGTGGACGATACAGGAGTTCGCTAATGCTCAAGTCAATCAAGGTGCGGGATTACATGACGCGCCACCTGGTGACCTTTCGGTCCGACACCGATCTGTTCACCGCCATCAACCGCCTGCTGGAGCACCGCATTTCCGGTGCCCCGGTGGTCGACTCCCAGGGCCATCTGATCGGTTTGCTGTCCGAGGGCGACTGTCTGCGCGGGATACTCTCCGGCGCCTACTACGAGGCCATCGGCGGCACGGTCAGCGGCTATATGGTCACCGAGGTGGAGACCATCTCGCCAGAGGTCGACATCATTGAAGTCTCCCAGCGCTTCCTGCGCGGCCGTCTCGGGCGCATTCCGGTGATCGAGGGTGGTCGGCTGGTCGGCCAGATCAGTCGCAGCGATGTGTTGCGCGCGGTCAAGGAGTTCGCGCAGCACGAGCAGGGCGCCAAGCAGGAGTAGGCCCGCTGGCCACTGGGCGCGCGACTGGGATTGGCTGCGCCTTGCGCCGAAGCCGGGCGCGGCGGATGCTGCAAGGCGACTCGCCCCGTTAGCCACCGAGAATGAAGTCATGACCGATCCACTCGAACGCGCCACCTCCAGGCCGCCGCCGACGCTCGGCGAGGGATGCGTGCGGCGTTACGACCCAGAGTCCATGGATGACAGCGTCGGCAGCGATTTTCCCGGTGCCGCCGAACTGTGGCAGCAGCTGCAGACTGAACAGGCGCAGGCGCAAGAAGCAAAACCGCCGCGCAAATGAATCGGGGCGCTGTCTGAGCGCCCCGTTGTCGTTTCCCGGCGGGATCAGATGCGGAAGCTGTCCACCAGCTGCTTCAGGCGCGCGGCCTGCTGCTCCAGGTCACCGCAGGCACGCAGGGTGGCGTGGAGGTTCTCCACACCCTCCTGGTTGAGGGTGTTGATCTCGGTGATGTCCATGTTCAGCGACTCGATCACCGAGGTCTGCTCTTCGGTGGCGGTGGCCACCGACTGGTTCATGCCGTCGATCTCGCCGATGCGCTGGGTCACGCTGCTCAGGCGCTGGCCCGCCTGGTTGGCGATCTCCACGCTTTCCTCGCTGTAGCGCTGGCTCTCGGTCATGGTGGTGACCGACTCGCGCGAGCCGACCTGCAGTTCCTCGATCATGCTCTCGATTTCCTGCGCCGACTCCTGGGTACGGTGGGCCAGGTTGCGCACCTCGTCGGCGACCACGGCGAAGCCCCGGCCCGCTTCGCCGGCCCGCGCGGCCTCGATGGCGGCGTTGAGTGCCAGCAGGTTGGTCTGCTGGGAGATGCTCTTGATCACCTCGAGGATCTGGCCGATGTTTACCGTCTTGCCGTTCAGCGTCTCGATGTGGCTGCAGGAGCTGCTGATCTTGCTCGACAGGTCGTTCATCGCGCGGATGGTCTGTTCCACCACCTGGCGGCCGTCCTCGGCCTGGCCGCGGGCATCGGAGGCCTGGGTCGAGGCATCGGCGGCGTTGCGGGCGATCTCCTGGGCCGCGGCGCCCAGCTCGTTGATCGCCGCGGCCACGCTGTTGGTGCGACTGGCCTGCTCGTCGGAGTTGAGCATCGAGGAGTTGGAGGCGTTGACCACCAGCTTGGCCACCTCGTTGACCTGGATGGTGGCCGAGGACACCTCGCGGATCGAGGCGTGAATCCGCTCGACGAAACGGTTGAACGACTTGGCCAGCTCACCGAACTCGTCGTTGGACTGGATCGCCAGGCGCTTGGTCAGGTCGCCTTCGCCCTGGGCGATGTCCTGCATGGCCTTGCCCATCACGCGCAGCGGCTGCATCAGCACGCGGATCAGCATGCTCAGCAGCAGGATGATCAGCACCACGGCGATCAGGGTGGCGACAATGGCCGAGGCGCGGAACTCGCTGAGCATCGCATAGGCCTTGGCCTTGTCGATGGACAGGCCGATGTACCAGGAAACCGAAGGCAGGCCCTTGACCGGGGTGAAGGTGAACAGGCGGGTATTGCCATCCACTTCGGTCTCGCTGAAGTCGCTGCCGATACGCGGGGTGTCCTGGGGGAACACCTCCTTGAGGCTCTTCATCACCAGCGCCTGGTCCGGGTGCACGAGAATCTTGCCGTCGGCGCTGACCAGGAAGGCGTAGCCGATGCCGTTGAAGTCCAGCGAGTTGATCAGGTTGACCAGGGTGCTCAGGCCCAGGTCGCCGCCGACCACACCGGCGGGCTTGGCCGGCGTGGCGATGGTGATGGTCAGCTCGTTGGTGGAGGCATCCACGTAGGGTTCGGTGAGGGTGGTGCCACCGGCGGCCATGGCGTCCTTGTACCAGGGACGGGTACGCGGATCGTAACCCGCCGGCAGATCGCTTTCCGGACGCGAGGTGAAGGTGCCGTCGTCGCCGCCCAGGTAGGCGAAGGCGAAGGTCGAGGCCAGCGCACGTTGTTCCAACAGGCTGACGACCTTGTCATTTGCCGCCTCCCGGGTTATCGACTGGGCCGTGCTCTCCACCAGCAGGATGCGTCCGGACAACCAGTTCTGGATGGTGCCGGCGGTCACCTCACCCATCTCGTGCAGGTAGTTCTCCAGGTTGGCGCGGATCGCGTTGCGCTGCAGGTAGTCGTTGTACAGGGTGAACAGGGAGAAGGCCGCGATCACCACCAGCGAGGCGGCGAGCAGGATCTTGTGGCTGAACTTCAGGCTGTGGGTCATGGCTTATGCTGTCCGTTAGAGGCGGCTGCCAGTCTGGGCTGGCTTGAGGTTTCATGCGGTGCCGGAAATGGGGGCTGTCCAGGCGGCCAGCACTCCCCTTGTGTCGGCATTCGTGGACGAAAGCTTTAACTTGGGAGACACCGAAATGTCCGTATCCGAACAGTTCATTTTTGGCGCCGACAGTTCCGGCCAGCCGGTTGCGCAGCCCCTGCGCCTGGCCAACCGGCACGGGCTGGTCGCGGGGGCGACGGGCACGGGCAAGACGGTGACCCTGCAACGCCTGATCGAGGGTTTCAGCGATGCCGGGGTGGCGGTATTCGCCGCCGACGTGAAGGGCGATCTCTGCGGTCTGGGCGCCGCCGGCGCGCCCCAGGGCAAGGTGGCCGAGCGCATCGCCAGCATGCCCTGGCTGGACCACCGGCCGACGGCCTACCCGCTCACCCTGTGGGATATCCACGGCCAGAGCGGGCACCCGCTGCGTACCACCCTGAGCGAGATGGGGCCCTTGCTGCTCGGCGCGCTGTTGGAGCTGACCGACAGTCAGCAGGCCGCGCTCTACGCCGCCTTCAAGGTGGCCGACCGCGAAGGCCTGCTGCTGCTCGACCTGAAGGATCTGAAGGCCTTGCTGGCTCATCTCAAGGCCCATCCCGAGGTGCTCGGCGACGACAGCGCATTGTTCACCTCAGCCTCGGCCCAGGCCTTGCTGCGCCGCCTGGCGGGCCTCGAGCAGCAGGGCGCCGAGGCCCTGTTCGGCGAACCGGCCCTGCAGCTCGAGGACATCCTGCATCCCGATCGCGATGGTCGCGGGCGCATTCATCTGCTCGACGCCAGTCGCCTGGTGCACGAAGCGCCCAAGGTCTACGCGACCTTTCTGTTGTGGCTGCTGGCCGAGCTGTTCGAGCAGCTGCCCGAGCGCGGCGACGCCGACAAGCCGGTGCTGGCGCTGTTCTTCGACGAGGCACACCTGCTTTTCGCCGACACCCCCAAGGCCTTGCAGGAGCGCCTGGAGCAGGTGGTACGGCTGATCCGCTCGAAAGGTGTCGGGGTGTATTTCGTCACCCAGTCGCCCAGCGACCTGCCCGATGACGTGCTGGCCCAGCTCGGCCTGCGCATCCAGCATGGCCTGCGTGCCTTCACCACCAAGGAGCGCAAGGCCCTGCGCGCGGTGGCCGACGGCTTCCGCGCCAATCCGGCGTTCGACACCCTGAGCCTGCTGACCGAGCTGGGCATCGGCGAGGCCCTGGTCGGCACCCTGGAGGACAAGGGCACGCCGGCCCTGGTCCGGCACGTGGCCATTGCCCCGCCGCAGTCGCGTATCGGCCCGCTGAGCGAGCAGGAGCGCGCCGCACTGATCCGCCAGTCGCCCCTGGGTGGGCGCTACGACCAGGCGGTCGACCGCGAGTCGGCCTATGAGCTGCTGTCTGCCCGTGCCGCCAAGGCCAGCGCCGAGGCCGCCGAACTGCAGGCGCAGCAGGTCAGTGAGAAAGCCGACAAGTCGACGGCTGGAATCGGCGGCATGGCCGGTGGATTGCTCGGCAGCCTGGCCAGCCAGGCGGTGAAGAGCGCCGTGCGCCAGGCCGCCAACCAGATCGGTCGGCAGCTGGTGCGGGGGCTGATGGGCTCGTTGCTGGGCGGTAAGCGCCGCTGATCAGGCAGCCTCGCAGGCCGGCCCGGCCCTGGCAGGGCCTGGTCGGTCATGCGGATCAGTCGCCGGTGCCCGCGGCAACGGCGCGTCGGCGCCGTCAATCTTGCGATTTTTCGGCTTTGCTCTGCAGGTCTTTTTCGATCTTTTCCAGTTCTTTCTCGAATGCTTGATCGAGAAGATTGGCCTTCTTGCGCCAAGGCTTGCGCTCGGGATCAGGTTGAGCGGCGTAGGTAATGACTTCCCCGCCGTATACGTCCTTGTAACGCTGCGCCTGGCGCTCGAGTTCGGCGCGCAGTTCGTCTTTCGTCACGTGGTTACCCATGGTCTGTAACTTATGAGGTGACAACGTAAGGCTGCCTGCCTTACTGCTACGGTCACCGTTTGCGGTGCAGTCAAAGCTGCTTTGATTTTATTGAGTGTATTTGTAACAGGTTTATTGAGTGATAAATCCAATAATAAACAACGACTTAGGTTGTTTACGGGGCTTATTACGGCGCTTTCTATGGGCGCGGTAATAATTATGGCGAACACTCGCTAAAAGTCTAGCGCTGTCTTGAATTCAGTTAAGAACAGTGTGTGTGGCCTGTCACGAAAATCGTTTGCCGGCGATCGCCCAAGTAACACTGCGATATTGATTCGTGCTAGGGATAAGGCTGTAGCGTGACCGCCCGGTCGTTATATTGTCGCCGCAGTCAACGGTATTTTTCTTGAGACTTTCCGCTCGCCTAACTTCGCCGACAAGAATGCGGCGGCCCGCTTTGCGCTCTTTGCCGCGGACTGCGGCGGCGCTCGAGTTGTCCCCCGAGCGTGATACGGGACCTGGTGCTCAGGTATATGTCGCATTCAACGTTTCCAAGGGCCGGCCGAACTGCGATCCTCGCGGACTTCGGCAACCCCTTGCGCCTGAGGTAAGCATGCTCATCAGCTCCGACTTCGACAGCGGCAATATCGAGGTACTCGACGCCAGCAATCCACGGCAGGTTCGGCTCGCCATGCGCCCGGACCTCAATAGCCATCATTTTCAGTGGTTCCACTTCAAGGTGGCGGGCATGAGCCCCGGCCAGCGCTACGGCTTCAGCCTGTGCAACGCCGGCCAGTCGGCCTACAGCCACGCCTGGAGCGGCTACAACGCCGTCGCCTCCTATGACCAGGTCAACTGGTTCCGCGTGCCCAGCCGCTTCGAGGAGGGGGCGCTGCAGTTCGAGCTCGAGCCGCGCGAGGCCCAGGTCTGGTTCGCCTACTTCGAGCCCTACAGCCGTGCCCGCCACGACTGGCTGATCGGCCAGGCGTTGGAGAAGGCCGGGGCCGAGTTGTTCGCCTGCGGCAAGAGCATCGAGGGCCGGGACATCCAGTTGTTGCGGATCAGCCGCACGCCCCAGGCCACGCGCAAGATCTGGATCATCGCCCAGCAGCATCCCGGCGAGCACATGGCCGAGTGGTTCATGGAAGGGTTGATCGAGCGTCTGCAGGACCCGGACGACGCCGAGCTGAATGCCCTGCTGGCTCAGGCCGAACTGTACCTGGTGCCGAACATGAACCCCGATGGCGCCTTCCGCGGGCACCTGCGCACCAACGCCGCCGGCAAGGACCTCAACCGTGCCTGGCAGTCGGCCAGCGAGGCCGAGAGCCCCGAGGTGTTCTTCGTCCAGCAGCAGATGCGCCGGGTCGGTGTTGATCTGTTCCTCGACATCCACGGCGACGAGGAGATTCCCCACGTGTTTACCGCCGGTTGCGAGGGTAATCCCGGCTACAGTCCGCGCCTGGCGGCGCTGGAGGATGAATTCAGGCGTCGCCTGGTGGACATCGGCGCGGAGTTCCAGACCGCCTTCGGCTACCCCCGCGACGAGCCGGGCCAGGCCAACCTGACCCTGGCCTGCAACGCGGTCGGCGAGGAGTTCGACTGCCTGTCGTTCACCATCGAGATGCCGTTCAAGGACCACGACGACAATCCCGAGCCGCTGACGGCGTGGAGCGGTCGGCGCTCGAAACGTCTGGGCCATGATGTGCTCAGCGTGGCGGCGGCGATGGTCGGCACGCTGCGCTGATCGGCTCGTCGGCGGTTAGCCGGGGAGCGTGGCTGCGCCGTTGTCTTCGGCGGGGCCAGGCAGGGTGCGCAACTGAAAGCAGTTGCCGCCGCTGCCTTTGGCGCCGTACATGGCGTCATCGGCGTGCTTGAGCAGTTGCTCGACCGTATCGCCGTGCTCGGGGTAGAGGGCGATGCCGATGCTGGGCAGGATGCACAGGGGCTGGCCGCCCAGGTCCATGGGCAGGTTGAGCAGGCGGCGAATCTTCTCCGCCAGGTGCGCCGCTTGCTCCGGCGTCTGTATGCTCTCGAGCAGCACCACGAATTCGTCGCCGCCGATCCGGGCAACCGTGTCGACGCCGCGCACGCACTGCTTGAGGCGGCTGGCCACCTCCTGCAGCAGCAAGTCGCCGGCGGCATGGCCGAGGCTGTCGTTGACCTGCTTGAAGCGGTCCAGGTCGAGGTACAGCAGGGCCATTCTGTCCTGTTCCCGCCGCGCCCGTTCCAGGGCCGTCTTCAGGCGATCATGCAGCAGGCCGCGATTGGGCAGCTGGGTCAGCTGATCGTACTGCGCCATGTGCCGCAGGCGGGCCTGCAGCTGCTTGCGCTCTATCGCGGCGGCCACCTGATTGGAGACGAACTGCAGCAGTTCGGTGTCCTTTTCGCTGTACTGCGCGCCGCCGCGGTAGCTCTTCAGCGCCAGGGCGCCGATGACGCCGCCCGGCGAATTGAGCGGCACGCCCAGCCAGCACAGGGCGTCCTGGTCGGTGCTCGGCCGCAGCGGCTCGGCCGCCTTGCTCTGGGTTCCGGGGCTCAGCAGCAGCGCCTGGCCGCTGCGGATCACCTCGGCGCAGAGCGCGCCTGCGGTCGAGTTGCCGGACGCGTCGGACTGGTCGCGCTCATCGACGTGATAGGGAAAGCTCAGCCGGTCGTGGAGCGCATCGTATAGCGCCACGGAAAAGTTCTGCGCCGGCAGCAGCTCGCCGATGATCTGGTGAATCTGCCGGAACAGGGCCAGCAGGTCCTCGGCGACGTGCGCCGCCTCGGAGATGGCGTAGAGCGCGGCGTGCAAAGACTCGGCCTGCTTGCGCTCGGTGATGTCGCGGGCCACGGCAATGCGCAGCTGGTCGGACTCCGACCAGCGGGCCGACCACATGATGTGGGCGATCCGGCCGTCCTTGTGTCGGTAGCGGTTCTCGAAATAGGGCTTGGCCTGCCCGGCCATGATCTCGCGCGCTGTCTGCAGGGTCCTTTCTCGATCCTCGGGCAACACCAGGTCGATCATGTTCATGCCGATCATTTCTTCCGGGCGATAGCCGAAGATGCGCTCGCAGGCCGCGCTGACGAACACGAAGTGGCCCTCGGCGTCGACCGCGCACACGGCATCGAGCAGCAGGTCCATGAATCCGGTGGGCGGCGAATAGGGGCTCGTGTCCATAGGCGCTACGTACTGCCTCACTGGCTCGGCGTTATGTCTGGAGCCCGACCGGGCCTTGGCCGCTTGGGCCGCCCCATTGCAGCGGGCGAAGATCCAGCGGTCCGCGGTGGCGGCGGGTATCGCGTTGGGCAGAATGACTCGAAAGGTCCGGGCACGCAGTGGCGGGGACTTACCCTGCATTCTGGCCATCAGATTGCGATCGGGCAAGCCGTGAGGCGTGCAGCGGGGGCTCTAGCGCGAGTGATGCGCCGGAAGGCCCTCGCCGGCAGGCGGCGAGGGCCGGGGGATCAGCCGCGGTAGTAGCGCTGCGGCACGAAGGGGGTCTTGGCCACTTTCATGGCCACGCGCTTGCCGCGCACCAGCGCCCAGACCTCGCTGTCCACCGCCACATGGCTGCTCTGCACGTAGCCCATGGCCACAGGCGCGCCGAGGGTCGGGCCGAAGCCGCCGCTGCACACCTGGCCGATCACCTGGCCGTCGGCGTCGACGATTTCCGCGCCTTCGCGCACCGGCACGCGCTCCTGCGGCAGCAGGCCGACGCGCTTGCTGGCGACGCCTTCACGCAGCTGGGTGAAGATCCGCTCGGCGCCGGGGAAGCCGCCGGCACGGGCGCCGTCGGCGCGGCGGGCCTTGGAGATGGCCCACAGCAGGCTGGCCTCGATCGGCGTGGTGCTGGTGCTCATGTCGTGGCCGTACAGGCACAGGCCGGCTTCCAGACGCAGCGAGTCGCGCGCGCCGAGGCCGATGGCCTCGACTTCCGGCTCGGCCAGCAGGCTGCGGGCCAGGGTCTCGGCGTGCTCGGCCGGCACCGAGATCTCGTAGCCGTCTTCGCCGGTGTAGCCGGAGCGGCTGACGTAGCAGTCGACGCCGAGCAGGCGCACGGCGGCGAACTGCATGAAGGTCATCTTCGCCACTTCCGGGGCCAGGCGCGCCAGCGCGTCGACGGCCTTCGGGCCCTGCAGGGCGAGCAGGGCGCGGTCGAAGTGCGACTCGATCTGGCACTGGCCGGCGATGTGCTGCTGCAGGTGCATCAGGTCCTGCTGCTTGCAGGCGGCGTTGACCACCAGGAACAGGGTGTCGTCGCCCAGGTTGGCGACCATCAGGTCGTCGAGGATGCCGCCGTTCTCATCGGTGAACATGGCGTAGCGCTGCATGCCCACCGGCAGGTCGATGATGTCCACCGGCACCAGGGTTTCCAGGGCCTTGGCGGCCTCGGCGCCGCGCAGGACGATCTGGCCCATGTGCGAGACGTCGAACAGGCCGGCCTGCTCGCGGGTGTGCAGGTGCTCCTTCATCACGCCGAGCGGGTACTGCACCGGCATGTCGTAGCCGGCGAACGGCACCATGCGCGCGCCCAGTTCCAGGTGCAGGGCATGCAGAGGGGTTTTCGCCAGGGTTTCGGTGGTCATGCAATGTCTCCGGTAGGGTGCGCCGAGCGCACCGTTAAAGATCTGGGTGCGCCGTGCGCACGGGTAGGGCGTTGGTGCGTGGGCGCACGGGTAGAGCATTGGTGCGCATAGCGCACCCTACAAATCAGCATTCGATGATGTTGACCGCTAGGCCGCCGCGGGCGGTTTCCTTGTACTTGCTCTTCATGTCGGCGCCGGTCTGGCGCATGGTGCGGATCACCTTGTCCAGCGAGACGAAGTGCTGGCCGTCGCCGCGCAGGGCCATGCGGGCGGCGTTGATCGCCTTCACCGAGCCCATGGCGTTGCGTTCGATGCACGGCACCTGGACCAGGCCGCCGATCGGGTCGCAGGTCAGGCCGAGGTTGTGCTCCATGCCGATCTCGGCGGCGTTCTCCACCTGCGCCACCGTACCGCCGAGCACTTCGCACAGGGCCCCGGCGGCCATCGAGCAGGCCACGCCGACCTCGCCCTGGCAGCCGACCTCGGCGCCGGAGATCGAGGCGTTCTCCTTGTAGAGGATGCCGATGGCCGCGGCGGTGAGCAGGAAGCGCACCACGCCGTCCTCGTTGGCGCCGGCGATGAAGCGCATGTAGTAGTGCAGCACCGCCGGCACGATGCCGGCCGCGCCGTTGGTCGGGGCGGTCACCACGCGGCCGCCGCTGGCGTTTTCCTCGTTGACCGCCAGGGCATAGAGGTTGACCCAGTCGAGCACGCTGAGCGAGTCGCGCAGGGCCGCTTCCGGGTGCTTGCACAGCTGGCGGTGCAGCGCGGCGGCGCGGCGCTTGACCTTGAGCCCGCCGGGCATGATGCCCTCGTTCTGGCAGCCGGCCTCGACGCAGTCCTGCATCACCTGCCAGATCTTCAGCAGGCCTTCGCGGGTTTCCGCCTCGGGGCGCCAGGCGGTCTCGTTGGCCAGCATCACCTGGCTGATCGACAGGTTGTGCTCGGCGCAGTGGGCCAGCAGCTGCTTGGCGGTGGTGAAGGGGTAGGTCAGGGGCGTGCGGTCCTCGACGATGCGGTCGGCGCCGGCGGCTTCCTCGTCGACCACGAAACCGCCACCCACCGAGTAGTACTCGCGCGAACGGATCTGCAGGCCGGCGCCGTCGAAGGCGCGGAAGATCATGCCGTTGGGGTGGTAGGGCAGGGGCTTGCGGATCATCGCCAGGTGTTCTTTCTCGACGAAGCGGATCGCCTTTTCGCCGAGCAGCTTGAGCTCACCGGCCTTGCGCATCGTCGCCAGGCGCGAGTCCACCGTGCGCGTGTCGACGGTGTCCGGTTGCTCGCCCTCGAGGCCGAGCAAGACTGCCTTGTCGCTGCCATGGCCCTTGCCGGTGGCGCCGAGCGAGCCGTACAGCTCGACCTTGATGGATTCGGTGCTGGCGAGCAGGTCGTCGCGGCGCAGGCCTTCGACGAAACGCACGGCGGCGCGCATCGGCCCGACGGTGTGCGAGCTGGAGGGGCCGATGCCGATTTTGAACAGATCGAAAACGCTAAGTGACATGCTGATCTCCGGCTTCTGGCGGTACGGGCGGCGCGCCCAGGAATGGACGCGCTCCGGGCCAGGAAGCGACCTTATCTATTCAGCGTAGACCGGGAAGGTGGCGCACAGGTCCGCGACCTGACCACGGACCCGCTCGATCACGCTGGGGTTGTCCATCTCGTCGAGGATGTCGCAGATCCAGCCGGCCAGCTCACGGCACTCGCCCTGCTTGAAGCCGCGGGTGGTCACCGCCGGGGTGCCGATGCGGATGCCGGAGGTGACGAACGGCGACTGTGGGTCGTTCGGCACGGCGTTCTTGTTCACCGTGATATGCGCCGCGCCGAGCGCCGCGTCGGCGGCCTTGCCGGTCAGGCCCTGCTTGATCAGGCTGAGCAGGAACAGGTGGTTGTCGGTGCCGCCGGAGACCACCTCGTAGCCGCGGCCGACGAACACCTCGGCCATCGCCTGGGCGTTGTCGATCACCTGCTGCTGGTAGGCCTTGAAGCCGGGCTCCAGGGCTTCCTTGAAACACACCGCCTTGGCCGCGATCACGTGCATCAGCGGGCCGCCCTGGGCGCCCGGGAACACCGCGGAGTTGAGCTTCTTCTCGATCTCCTCGTTGGACCTGGCCAGGATCAGGCCGCCGCGCGGGCCGCGCAGGGTCTTGTGGGTGGTGGTGGTGACCACGTCGGCGTAGGGCAGCGGGTTGGGGTACAGGCCGGCGGCGACCAGGCCGGCGACGTGGGCCATGTCGACGAACAGCAGCGCCCCGACCTGGTCGGCGATGGCGCGGAAACGGGCGAAGTCCAGGGTCCGCGAGTAGGCGGAGAAGCCGGCGACGATCATCTTCGGCTGGTGCTCCACGGCCAGGCGCTCGACCTCGGCGTAGTCGATCAGGCCGTTCTCGTCGATGCCGTACTGCACCGCGTTGTACAGCTTGCCGGAGGAGCTGACCTTGGCACCGTGGGTCAGGTGGCCGCCGTGGGCCAGGCTCATGCCGAGGATGGTGTCGCCCGCGTTGAGCAGGGCCAGGTAGACGGCGGCGTTGGCCGAGGAGCCGGAGTGCGGCTGGACGTTGGCGTAGTCGGCGCCGAACAGCTGCTTGGCCCGTTCGATGGCCAGTTGCTCGACCTTGTCGACGTGCTCGCAACCGCCGTAGTAGCGCTTGCCCGGGTAGCCCTCGGCGTACTTGTTGGTCAGCCCGCTGCCCTGGGCCTGCATCACGGCCGGGCTGCAGTAGTTTTCCGAGGCGATCAGCTCGATGTGGTCCTGCTGGCGGCTCTCTTCGGCGGCGATGGCGTGGGCCAGGGCCGGATCGTAGTCGTTGAGGGTCAGGCTCTTGTGGAACATGGGAGAGGTCCTTGGCGAAGGGCGCGACCGTGAACCGGCCGCGCCAGGGTCATGCGAGGGGTTAGCGTTGTACGACAGCGGCGCCGCCGACGCTGGCCTTGTTGGCGAAATGGTCGCGGGTCAGCTTGACCACCACCGGGCTGAGCAGCAGCAGCGACAGCAGGTTGGGCAGTGCCATCAGGCCGTTGAGGGTGTCGGCCAGCAACCAGGCGAAGTCCAGTTGGGCGATGGCGCCGAACGGCACGGCCAGCACCCAGATGATGCGGAACGGCATGATCGCCTTGGTGCCGACCATGAACTCCCAGCACTTCTCGCCGAAGTAGCTCCAGCCGAGGATGGTGGTGAAGGCGAAGACCACCAGGGCGATGCTCAGCAGGGCGCCGCCGAAGCCGGGCATGGCCGCTTCGAAGGCCGCCGCCGACAGGGCCGCGCCGCTCTCGCCGCTGGTCCACACGCCGGAGGCGATGATCGCCAGGCCGGTCATGCTGCAGATGATGATGGTGTCGATGAAGGTCCCGAGCATGCCGATCATCCCCGAGCGCACGGCGCTGTTGGTGATGCCGGCCGCCTGGGCGATGCCGGCGGTGCCCAGGCCCGCCTCGTTGGAGAAGATGCCGCGGGCCACACCGAAGCGGATCGCCGCCATCACCGCCGCGCCGGCGAAGCCACCGGCAGCGGCGATCGGGCTGAAGGCGTGGGTGAAGATCAGCTCGAAGGCGCCGGGGATGGCGTCGGCGAAGGCCACCAGCACCGCCACGGCGGCGACGATGTAGGCCACGCACATGAACGGCACCAGGGTCGCGGCGACCTTGCCGATGCGCTGGATGCCGCCGAGGATCACCAGGCCGACCAGCACCATGCTGACCAGGCCGGTGGCCCACAGCGGGATGTCGAAGGTGCTTTCCAGGGCGTGGGCCATGCTGTTGACCTGGACCATGTTGCCGATGCCGAAGCCGGCCAGGCCGCCGAAGATGGCGAAGGCGGTGCCCAGCCACAGCCACTTCTTGCCCAGGCCGTTCTTGATCGCGTACATCGGCCCGCCGACGTGCTCGCCGCGGTCGTCCTTCTCGCGGTAATGCACCGCCAGCACCACTTCACAGTATTTGGTGGCCATGCCGACCAGGGCGGTGCACCACATCCAGAACAGCGCGCCGGGGCCGCCGAGGAAGATGGCGGTGGCCACGCCGGCGATGTTGCCGGTACCGACGGTGGCGGCCAGGCAGGTCATCAGCGCCTGGAACGGGCTGATCTCGCCGCTGGCCGCATCGTCCTTCTTGCGGCCTTGCCACATCAGGGCGAAGCCGGCGCCGATCTTGCTCAGCGGCATCAGCTTCAGGCGCAGCATGAGGAACAGACCGGTACCGAGGATCGCCACCAGCATCGGTGGGCCCCAGACCAGGCCGTTGATTTGATTGACCAGAGAGGTGATGAATTCCATGTAACGCTCCTTTTCTTGTTGTTAGGGCGCAGGGGTGGCCTGCTTCGAATAAGGGCTGTCGTGCGGTTGTGCCGCGATGGGAATTGCTGTTTTGCGCTAAACGATCCGCCGTGCAACGACGAACCGGTTGTGGGTGCGCGCTGTGTGCCATGGGTTTGCCGACACAGGGACGCACACCGCGCACCCACAAACTCCTGCCGGCCTCGAGCCGCTCAACGCCGCTCGAGGCCACTGTTGGCTGGCCCGGCATGCGCCGGGCCAGGGGTGCTGCTTAGGCGTCCTGGTAGGCCTCGATCGATGGGCAGGCGCAGATCAGGTTGCGGTCGCCGAACACGTTGTCGACCCGGCCGACCGGCGGCCAGTACTTGCCGTCCACCAGGGAGGCGAGCGGGTAGACCGCCTGCTCGCGGCTGTAGCCGTGGGTCCACTCGCCGACCAGCTCCAGGGCGGTGTGCGGCGCGTTCTTCAGCGGGTTGTCCTCGGCGTCCAGGTCACCACGCTCGACCGCGCGGATTTCCTCGCGGATGGCGATCATGGCGTCGCAGAAACGATCCAGTTCTTCCTTGGACTCGCTCTCGGTCGGCTCGATCATCAGCGTGCCGGCCACCGGGAAGGACATGGTCGGGGCGTGGAAGCCGAAGTCGATCAGGCGCTTGGCCACGTCGTCGACGCTGATGCCGCTGCTTTCCTTGAGCGGGCGGATGTCGAGGATGCACTCGTGGGCCACCAGGCCGCCTTCGCCGCTGTACAGCACCGGGTAGTGCTCTTCCAGGCGACGGGCGATGTAGTTGGCGTTGAGGATGGCCATCTGCGAGGCGCGCTTGAGGCCTTCGCCGCCCATCATGGTGATGTACATCCAGGTGATCGGCAGGATGCTGGCGCTGCCGAACGGCGCCGCGCTGACCGCGCCTTCCTTGCGCGCCATCTTGTCGTGGCCCGGCAGGAAGGGGATCAGGTGCGACTTGACGCCGATCGGGCCGACGCCCGGACCGCCACCGCCGTGGGGGATGCAGAAGGTCTTGTGCAGGTTCAGGTGCGAGACGTCGCCGCCGAACTGGCCCGGGGCGCAGAGGCCGACCATGGCGTTCATGTTGGCGCCGTCGATGTACACCTGGCCGCCGTTATCGTGAACGATCTGGCAGATCTCGCGGATGCCTTCCTCGAACACGCCGTGGGTCGACGGGTAGGTGATCATCAGCGCGGCCAGGCGGTGCTGGTGCTCCTGGGCCTTGGCGCGCAGGTCGTCGATGTCGACGTTGCCGCGGGCGTCGCAGGCGGTCACCACCACGCGCATGCCGGCCATGCTGGCGGTGGCCGGGTTGGTGCCGTGGGCGGACTGCGGGATCAGGCAGATGTCGCGCTGCTCCTCGCCGCGGCTGCGGTGGTAGGCGCGGATCGCCAGCAGGCCGGCGTACTCGCCCTGGGAGCCGGCGTTCGGCTGCAGGGACACGCCGTCATAGCCGGTGGCGGCGCACAGCATGGCCTCCAGCTCGTCGGTCAGCTGCTGGTAACCCTGGCTCTGCTCGGCCGGGGCGAAGGGGTGCAGGTTGCCGAACTCCGGCCAGGTGACCGGGATCATCTCGCTGGCGGCGTTGAGCTTCATGGTGCAGGAGCCCAGCGGGATCATGCTGCGGTCCAGGGCCAGGTCCTTGTCGGCCAGCTTGCGCAGGTAGCGCATCAGCTCGGTTTCGCTGTGGTAGCGGTTGAACACTTCGTGCTGCAGGATCGCCGACTGGCGCAGCAGGGCCTGGGGCAGGCGGGCGGCAGTGGCGGCGGCCAGCTCGGCGAAGTCCGGGAGGTTCTGGCCCGGCTCGGCGAAGACTTCCCACAGGCGCTCGACGGCGGCCTGGTCGGTGGTCTCGTCCAGCGACAGGCCGAGGCGCTCGGCGTCGATCTCGCGCAGGTTGATGCCCATCTCGCGGGCCTGCTGGTGCAGCTGCGCGGTGCGCGCACCGGTGGCCAGGGTCAGGGTATCGAAGAAGCTCTCCTGCTCGGCGGCCAGGCCCAGCTTGGCCAGGCCCGCGGCGAGGATGGCGGTCAGCTGGTGCACGCGCTGGGCGATGGCGGTCAGGCCCTGGGGACCGTGGTACACGGCGTACATGCTGGCGATGTTGGCCAGCAGCACCTGGGCGGTGCAGATGTTGCTGGTGGCCTTCTCGCGGCGGATGTGCTGCTCGCGGGTCTGCATGGCCAGGCGCAGGGCCGGCTTGCCGAAACGGTCGACCGAGACGCCGACCAGGCGGCCGGGCATGTCGCGCTTGAAGGTGTCGCGGGTGGCGAAGTAGGCGGCATGCGGGCCGCCGAAGCCCAGCGGCACACCGAAGCGCTGGGCGCTGCCGATGGCCACGTCGGCGCCGAACTCGCCCGGGGCGCTGAGCAGGGTCAGGGCCAGCAGGTCGGCGGCCACGGCGACCAGCGCCTTGGCCTCGTGGAAGCGCTCGACCAGCTCGCGGTAGTCGAAGATGTCGCCGTTGCTGGTCGGGTACTGCAGCAGGGCGCCGAAGTAGGCGCTGGCGTCGGCGATTTCGCGCTCGTCACCGACCACCACTTCGATGCCCAGGGGCTCGGCACGGGTGCGCAGCACGTCGAGGGTCTGCGGGTGGCAATGCTGCGAGGCGAAGAAGGCGTTGCTGGCCTTGTTCTTCGACAGGCGCTTGCAGAAGGTCATGGCCTCGGCGGCGGCGGTGGCTTCGTCCAGCAGCGAGGCGTTGGCGATCGGCAGGCCGGTGAGGTCGCTGATCAGGGTCTGGAAGTTCAGCAGCGCTTCCAGGCGGCCCTGGGAGATTTCCGGCTGGTAGGGGGTGTAGGCGGTGTACCAGGCCGGGTTCTCCAGCAGGTTGCGCAGGATCGGGCTCGGCGTGTGGGTGCCGTAGTAGCCCTGACCGATGTAGGTCTTGAACTGCAGGTTCTTGGCGGCGATGGCCTTGATCTTGGCCAGGGCGTCGGCCTCGCTCAGGCCCGGGGTCTGGCCGAGCACGCTGGTGCCCTTGATGGTCTCCGGGATGACGCTGGCGATCAGCGCCTCGACGGAGTCGAAGCCCAGGGTGGCGAGCATGGCGGCGGTGTCGGCGTCACGCGGGCCGATATGCCGGGCGATGAATTCGTTCTGGGTAGTGAGTTCAGACATGGCGCGGCCCTCAGGCTTCGTCGTTGGCTTTGAGCAGACGCTGGTAGGCGTCCTGGTCGAGCAGGGCGGCGACAGCGCTGGCATCGGTGGGGCGGAAGCGGAAGAACCAGCCCTTGTTCAGCGGGTCTTCGTTGACCAGCTCCGGGCTGCCTTCCAGCTCAGCGTTGACTTCGACGATTTCACCGTCCAGCGGCATGGCGATGTTGCTGGCGGCCTTCACCGACTCCAGCACGGCCACTTCGTCGCCCTGGGCATAACCCTGCGCTTCCGGCAGCTGCACGAACACCACGTCACCCAGGGCTTCCTGGGCATAGGCGGTGATGCCAACGGTAACCAGGCCATCGGCATCCTGACGCAGCCATTCGTGATCGACGGTAAAACGCAATTCGCTCATGTGAACTCCTCAAGTGGGCGGGTTCGCCCGTTTCTGCTGCGGGCGTGATCGGGGCGCTCGTGCCGGGCAGCGAGCCATCTGGCAGAAGACTAAGCAAGGGTAGTGCCATTGATAAAAAAATCAATAAAATCAATAAGTTAACGTTCGGCATATGAAGTGGTGTGCCGATGTTCTGTATTGAAATCAATACGGCTGGGATAGGTGCGAGCCGAATCGACGGGCAGGAGCCGCTGATGTCGCGGTTTGGCAGGTGTGCGTCGCTTTTGTGTCGATTTCGTTACGACGTATCGAAATCGATACGGTCGGACTGCCTTGCCCTACGACTGTCCGCGCCAGGGTGGCGCACCCGGCGCCCGATCAGCCCATCAGGCGTTCCATGAAGTCCGCCAGCCGGGCCGCCAGGGTGCGGCGCCAGGCCGGGCTGCGCGGATTCGCCAGCACCCGGTCCTCGTGGCGGAAACTGTTGGCGATGGCGTTGTAGCCGAGCCAGCGCCAGGGCTCCGGCTCCCAGGCGCGCAGGCTGGTCAGCGGCCGCCCGGCGAGCACCCAGGGTTGTTCGGTCAGGGGGCTGGCGCGGCCGAGCATGAGGTCGGCCAGGGTGCGCCCGGCCAGGTTGCTGGCGCCCACGCCCTCGCCGCCATAGCCGCCGGCCAGGGCGATGCGGCTTTGTCGGTCGAGCAGCATGTGCGGCTGGAAGCGCCTGGCCATGCCGAGGTTGCCGCCCCAGGCATGGCTGATCTCGACATTGCGCAGCTGCGGGAACAGCTCGCCGAGCAGTTCGCGGCGCAGGCCGATTTCCCCGTCATCGAGGGCGAAGTCCTGGCGCAGCCGACCGCCGAAGCGGTAGCCGCCGCGGGCGCCGAACACCAGGCGGTCGTCGGCGCTGCGCTGGCCGTAGGTGACCTGGCGGCTGAACTCGGCGAAGGCCTGGCCGCGGTCCAGGCCGATCTCCTGCCACAGCGCGCGCGGCAGGGGCGCGGTGGCCACCATCAGGCTCTGCACCGGCAGCTGATAGCGGCCCAGAGGCGGCAGTTCGGCGGCATAGCCCTCCACGGCCGGCACTATCCAGTCGGCCTGCAGCTCGCCCTGGGCGGTGCGCAGCAGGCCCGGCTGCCAGTGGCTGACCCGGCTCTGCTCGAACAGCCGTACCCCCAGGCGCTCGACCGCCAGGGCCAGGCCACGGACCAGCCTGGCCGGCTGGAGGGTGGCGCAGTGCGGGCTGTAGATGGCGCCGAGCGCGCCGTTGAGGCGCAGCTGCCGGTTCAGCTCGGCCGGCGTCAGCCAGCGGTAGTCGGCCTCGCCCAGGCCCAGGCGAAGCAGTGCGTCGAGCCAGGTGCGCAGGCGCCCGGCCTGCTCCGGATAGCGCGCCGCGCAGTGCAGCACACCGCCCTTGCGGTAGTCGCAGGCGATGCCCTCGCGCTGCAGCACCGTCGCCACCTCGTCGGGAATGCCGTGCAGCAGCTCGAAGGCCGCGTGGCGGCGCTCGGTCGGCAGGTCGCCGAGCAGGCGTTCCTCGCCCAGCAGGCCGCCCAGCAGCCAGCCACCGTTGCGCCCCGAGGCGCCGAAGCCGGCGTACTCGGCCTCAAGCAGGGCGATGCGCAGCGTGGGCGCCTGGCGCTTGAGGTAGTAGGCGGTCCAGAGGCCCGTGTAGCCGGCGCCGATGATCGCCACGTCGACTTCCAGGCTGCCGGCCAGCGCCGCACGGGTCGGCGCGGGCGGGTCGGCTTGCTCCATCCACAGGCTGATCGGCGGCCGGGCCGGCATCGCGGGCTCCTTCTCGTGCGTCACCCGGCGCGGCGGCGTCAGTGCAGCGCCGGGCTGGCGCTTAGCCGACGCAGGCGCTCGCCGAGCTGCAGGCGCTGGGCCGGCTCATCGCACAGCAGCAGGGCGCGCTGCAGGTCGAAGCGTTCGGCCTGGGGGCAGTCCAGCTGGTGGTAGAGGTCGGCGCGGGCCAGGTGGTCGGCGACGCTCGGCGGGCCCAGTTGCAGCACCCGCTCGGCATCCTTGAGGGCGGCCAGCGGGTCGTCGTTGAGTTGATGCAGCTGGCGCAGGTTACGCGACAGGCGCTGCAGCATGGCCCCGGCGTCGCAGCCCAGCAGGTGCGCGGCCGTCAGTTCGGCGTGGCCGCCGAGCTGACGCAGCAGCAGCTCGCGGCAATCGCGGGTGTACAGGCGCCGCCCGCCGCAGGGGTCGAGCAGGTGGTCGGCCCCCGGCACGCGCAACAGAAAGCGTCCGGGGAAGTTCACCCCCTGCAGGGGGATCTCCAGGCGCCGGGCCAGCTCCAGGGCGATCAGCGCCAGCGACAGCGGCTGGCCGCGGCGCTGGCGCAGCACCAGGTGCAGCAGGGCGCCCCGCGGTTGTGGCGGGCTGGCGTCGTCCTCGTGGAAGTCCAGCTCGTTGAGGCGGCGCAGCAGCGGCTGCGCCAGTTCCCGGGCGGGCAGGTCGGGCAGGCCGTTGGCCACCAGCTGCTGCAAGGAGTGCAGCTCGCGCAGCAGCAGCTGCGGCTGCAGCGCCGGGTCGTGCTCGGCGGCAATCCACAGCGCCGCCTCGAACAGGGCGGGCGGCTCACGGTCCAGGCAGGCAAGGCAGGATTGGCGGGGGCTCATGGTCACCTCGGCGAATCACTGGTTTGTAGCCGGCCAGGACGCTGGCGTCCAGTCTTGTGTCGGCTTGCCCCGGCGCCTGCGGAGGGCCTGCCTATACTGGCGATAACGACGATGCTCGGCGGAGCGGCAAGCGGATCGAGCGCCGCGCCGTCGCGAGCCCAAGGAGCCACAGCATGTTCGCCATGATGGAAGCCTCGCGGCTGGAGGAACTGCACCTCGCCCAGGACCCGGCAACCGGGCTCAAGGCGGTGATCGCCATCCACAGCACCCGCCTGGGTCCGGCCCTCGGCGGTTGCCGCTACCTGCCCTACCCCGACGAGCAGAGCGCCATTCGCGACGCCATCGGCCTGGCCAGGAGCATGAGTTACAAGGCGGCGCTGGCGGGCCTGGAGCAGGGCGGCGGCAAGTCGGTGCTCATCCGCCCGGCCCATGTGGCGAATCGCGGCGCGCTGTTCGAGGCCTTCGGCCGCATGATCGAGAGCCTGGGTGGGCGCTACATCACCGCCGTGGACAGCGGCACCTCCAGCGCCGACATGGACTGCATCGCCCAGCACACCAATCACGTCACCAGCACCACCCGCGGCGGCGACCCCTCGCCGCACACGGCCATGGGCGTGTTCGCCGGGATTCGCGCCACCGCCCTGGCCCGCCTGGGCAGCGACGACCTGACGGGCCTGCGCGTGGCCATCCAGGGCCTCGGCCACGTCGGCTATGCCCTGGCCGAGCAGCTGCACGCGGTCGGCGCCGAGTTGCTGGTCAGCGACCTGGACCCCGGCCGGGTGCAGCTGGCGGTCGAGCAGCTGGGCGCCCAGGCGGTGCCCAGCGAGTCCCTGCTCGCCACGCCCTGCGACATCCTCGCGCCCTGCGGCCTGGGCGGCATCCTCGACGCCGAGACGGTTCAGCAGCTGCGCTGCTCCGCGGTGGCGGGGGCGGCGAACACCCAGCTGGCCAGTGCGGAGGTCGCCGACACCCTGCAGGACCGCGGCATCCTCTATGCGCCGGACTACGTGATCAATTCCGGCGGGCTGATCTACGTGGCGCTGCAGCACCGTGGCGCGAGCCTGGCCACCATTACCGCGCACCTGACCAAGATCAGCGAGCGCCTGACGGAAATCTACGCCCACGCCGAGACCGAGAATCGCTCGCCGGCGCGGGTCGCCGACAGCCTGGCCGAGCGCCTGCTGTACGGCCGCTGAGGGGGCGCGCCGAGCGCCCTGCGACAGAGCGGGATGCCCGCCTACCGGCGGTGCCCCGGGTCAGCCCGCCGCCACGAGCGGCGGGTGCCGCTCAACCACCTACCAGGTGCCGAGGAGGTTTCGCATGCCTGAGAGTCTGAAACTGCCCTACACCCGTTACCTCGATCCGCATGGCGGCCTGGTCGGCGCGCTGCCGGATTGGGCCGACGACTTCGACCTGCTGATCCGCCTGTACCGGCAGATGGTGCTGACCCGCCTGTTCGACCAGAAGGCCGTGGCCCTGCAGCGCACCGGGCGCATCGGCACCTACGCGCCGACCGTCGGTCAGGAGGCCATCGGCGTGGCCATCGGCGCGCGGATGCGCCCCGAGGACGTGCTGGTGCCCTATTACCGCGACACCGCGGCGCAGGTCATGCGCGGGGTGAAGATGGAGGAAATCCTCCTCTACTGGGGCGGCGACGAGCGCGGCAGTGCCTACGTCGATCCGGCCGTGGGGCAGGATTTCCCGCTGTGCGTGCCGATCGCCACCCAGGCCCTGCATGCCTGCGGGGTGGCCACGGCGATGAAGATCC
Source organism: Pseudomonas sp. LPB0260 (assembly GCF_013388395.1). NCBI lineage: Bacteria > Pseudomonadati > Pseudomonadota > Gammaproteobacteria > Pseudomonadales > Pseudomonadaceae > Pseudomonas > Pseudomonas sp. LPB0260. The sequence continues at coordinate 5,538,581 of NZ_CP058247.1, forward strand.
GTGGCGAGCACCGGGTGGCGGTGACCACCTGCGGCGATGGTGCCACCAGCAAGGGCGACTTCCTCGAGGCGCTGAACGTCGCCGGCGCCTGGCAGTTGCCGGTGGTGTTCGTGGTCAACAACAACCAGTGGGCCATCTCGGTGCCGCGACGCATCCAGTGCGGCGCCCCGACCCTGGCGCAGAAGGCCATCGGCGCGGGCTTTCACGGCGAGCAGGTGGACGGCAACGATATCCTCGCCGTCTACGACCGCATGGGCAGCGCCCTGGAGCGCGCCCGCCAGGGCAAGGGGCCGGTGCTGCTGGAGTGCCTCAGCTACCGCCTGGGCGACCACACCACCGCCGACGACGCCAGCCGCTATCGCCCGGCCGCCGAGGTCAAGCAGGCCTGGCAGGAGGAGCCGATCAAGCGCCTGCAGAGCTACCTGGCGGCCCAGGGGGTGTGGGACGAGAAGCGCGAGCAGGAACTGGTCGGCGAGTGCCAGGGCCTGGTGCAGCGGGCCGTGGAAGCCTTCGAGGCGGCCGGCGAGCAGCCCGTCGACAGCGTCTTCGACTACGTCTACGCGCAGTGGCCGGCGGCCCTGGCCGAACAGCGCGAGACGCTCAGGGAGCGGGCCGCGCGCCGCGAGGAGAAGCGCCATGAGTGAGCAGAAGCTGAGCCTGCTGGAGGCGGTCAACCTGGCCCTGCACCGGGCCATGGCCGAGGACGAGAATGTCGTGGTCCTCGGCGAGGACATCGGCGTCAACGGCGGCGTGTTCCGCGCCACCCTCGGCCTGCGCGAGGCCTTCGGCTTCAAGCGGGTGATCGATACGCCACTGGCCGAGACCATGATCGCCGGCCTGGCGGTCGGCATGGCCGCCCAGGGCCTCAAGCCGGTGATGGAAATCCAGTTCATGGGCTTCATCTACCCGGCCCTGGACCACCTGGTGTCCCACGCCAGCCGCCTGCGCAACCGCACCCGCGGCCGCCTGACCTGCCCCATGGTGCTGCGCACGCCGATGGGCGCCGGCATCCGCGCCCCGGAGCACCACAGCGAGAGCACCGAGGCGATGTTCGCCCAGGTGCCCGGCCTGCGCGTGGTCATGCCCTCGTCGCCGGCGCGGGCCTATGGCCTGCTGCTGGCGGCCATCGACGACCCCGACCCGGTGATCTTCCTCGAGCCGACCCGGTTGTACCGGATGAACCCCCAGGTGCTGGTCGACGACGGCAAGCGCCTGCCGCTCGATAGCTGCTTCACCCTGCGCGAGGGCAGCGACCTGACCCTGATCAGCTGGGGCGCCAGTGTGCACGAGACGCTGCAGGCCGCCAGCCAGCTGGCCGAGCAGGGCATCGCCGCCGAGGTGATCGACGTCGCCTGCGTCAAGCCGCTGGACCTCGACACCCTCGAGGCCTCGGTGCGCAAGACCGGGCGCTGCGTGATCGTCCACGAGGCGCCGAAGAGCTGCGCGGTCGGCGCGGAGATCGCCGCCAGCCTCTACGAGCGGGCCCTGCTCGACCTGCAGGCGCCAATCCAGCGGGTCACCGCGCCGGACATTCCACCGCCGCTGTACCGCCTGGAGCAACTCTACATTCCGGGTGTCGAGGACATACTCGCCGCCTGCGAGACGGTACTGAACTACGCCTGAGACGCCGCCGCGCCGATGCGCCCTCATGCACGGCGCATCCTCCGTAGGGTGCGCCCCGCGCACCGGCAACACTGGCGGTACGACGGTGCGCGCAGCGCACCCTACCCAGGCAAACCGTAGGGTGCGCCGTGCGCACCGGCAGCACCACCGCAGGACGACGGTGCGCGTAGCGCACCCTACCCCGGCAAACCGTAGGGTGCGCCGTGCGCACCGGCAGCACCACCGCAGGACGACGGTGCGCGTAGCGCACCCTACTCAGGCAAACCGTAGGGTGCGCCGTGCGCACCGGCAGCACCACCGCGGGACGACGGTGCGCAGAGCGCACCCTACTCAGGCAAACCGTAGGGTGCGCCGTGCGCACCGGCAGCCCCACCGCGGGACGATGGTGCGCAGAGCGCACCCTACGCGGGCACAAGGCCAACGAGGAGATGCAACGATGAAATACTTCAAGCTGCCCGACCTGGGCGAAGGCCTGCAGGAAGCCGAGATCGTCGAGTGGCACGTCAAGGCCGGCGACACGGTGAAGACCGACCAGCTGCTGGTCTCGGTGGAAACCGCCAAGGCCATCGTCGACATCCCCGCGCCCTACGATGGTGTGGTGCACAAGACCTTCGGCGCCGAGGGCGACATCCTGCATGTCGGCGAGCCGCTGTTGGCCTACGAGGGCGAGGCCGACTCCGGCACCGTGGTCGGCCGCTTGGAGGGCGGCGGTGAGGCCCAGGCCGACAGCTTCTTCGTCGGCGCCGCGCCCTCGACCCGCGAGCACCTGGCGCCGCGCGCCACCCCGGCGGTGCGCCAGCTGGCGCGCCAGCTGGGCGTCGACCTGGGCAGCCTGAGCGGCACCGGCAGCGACGGCCTGATCACTCGCGCCGACGTCGAGGCCGCCACCCAGACCGCCCGCGACAAGTTCGGCGGCGAGAAGCTGCGCGGCGTGCGGCGCAGCATGGCGATCAACATGGCCCGCTCCCACGCCGAGGTGGTGCCGGTGGTCATAGTCGGCGACGCCGACCTGCATCGCTGGAAGCAGGCCCGCGACCCGCTGGTGCGTCTGGCCCAGGCCATCGCCGCGGCCTGCGCGGTGGAACCGGTGCTCAACAGCTGGTTCGACGGCAAGAACCTGTCGATCAAGCAGCACGAGCAGCTCGACCTGGGCATCGCCGTGGACAGCCCCGAGGGCCTGTTCGTGCCGGTGCTGCGCAACGTCGGCGCGCGCAGCGCCGAGGACCTGCGCGAAGGGGCGACGCGCCTGCGCGCGGACGTCAAGGCGCGCTCCATCCCGCCCCAGGAAATGATGGGCGCGACCCTCACCCTGTCCAACTTCGGCACCCTGTTCGGCCGCTACGCCAACCCCATCGTGGTGCCGCCGCAGGTGGCGATCATCGGCGCCGGCGGCATCCGCGACGAGCCGGTGGCGGTGGACGGCAAGGTGGTGGTGCACCCGATCCTGCCGCTGTCGCTGACCTTCGACCATCGCGCGGTCACCGGCGGCGAGGCGGCGCGCTTCCTCAAGGCGCTGGTGCAGGCGCTGGAGGCGCCTGAATAGGCGCCTGCGGCCAGGCGGTCAGCGCCACTGGTAGACCCCGCGATTCAAGGCATCGCGCACGGCGGAAATGATCTTTGCGCCGCGCAGGGTGGCGCCGGTCAGGCCATCGTAGTCCTGTACCACCTGGGCCGGCTCATAGAGATCGAAGACCCTTTCCAGGGGCTGGCCTTCCAGGTGGGCGATGGCCTGGCGGTATTGTTGCAGCACCGGGTAGAGCGCCTCCTGCTCGGCCAGTTTCAGATAATCGATACCGGCATAGGCGAGGTAGCGCAGCTCGATGTCGTGCAGCCGATGGTCGCGCAGGTGGAACTGCAGGCTCACCTGCATCTCGCCGCGGTCGGAGAAGTGGCCGCGGTAGATGCCGTCGAGGTAGCTACCCGGCGCCAGGCCGAGCAATACCTTGGCAGAAGGCCGCGACGAGGCGGCATTGGCCGGCGGAATGGCGGCTCCGGTGGCGGCGGTGGGCATGGCCTGCTCCGGCGCCAGGCGGCCGATCAGCAGCGGCTGCAAGAGCCGCGAGGCGCTGGCGCTGTGGGGCTGGCCCGGGCGCTTGTTGTGCCAGGCCTGGCTGGCATCCTTACCGCACCAGGAAAGTGTCTGTTGCGGGTCGCCAGGATGTTCGGCGAGGTAGCGGGTGACGTCGTACACCAGGCCGTCGATGGCCTTCCAACAACTGTCGCGGTGGTCATGCCGGGCCAGTTCGTCCGGAGCGATCAATCGCGGCGTGTCGGCCGCGACGGCATGCTGCGGCGCGCCGGTTCCGAGCAGATGGGCCGCCAGCAGGGTCAGCACGGCGCTGACGAAGGCGACGAGGGCGGTGTAGGCGGTTTTGTTGAGGTTCATAGGAATTCGAATGCCTCCGTGTGGATCAGCTTGGGGTCGGCTCCGGTCGCGCGCAGCAGCGCCTGGACATGCCGGAGCATGGCCGGCGGCCCGCAGATGTAGATCTCGCGCTCACGAAAGTCGGGGCAGTGCGCCTGCAGGAAGGCCTCGCTGAGGGGGCCGCAGTCGAAAAAGTAATGGGTGGTGACGCTCAGCCGCGGCTGGTGGGCCGCGATGGCCTGCAGTTCCTTGAGGTAATAGGCCCGTTCGGCTCGGTCAGCCAGGTACAGCAGGCTGACGTGGCCGGCCGCCCCGGAAGGACCGGCCAGGGCGCGTGCGGCGCTGACGAAGGGCGCGATCCCGATGCCGCCACCCAGCCACAGCTGAGCGCGTGCCGGTGCCCGGCGCTCGAACAGCTGGCCATAGGGGCCCTCGACCTGCACTTGGCTGCCCAGGGGCAGCTCATGCAGGGCGCGGCTGGCATCGCCCAAGGCCTTGATGCCCAGCGTTAGCTCGGCAGCGCCCGGCGCCGAGCTGATGGTGAACGGATGCTCCTCCCCGCAGCCGGCGCTGAGTGATGGCTCCCGGGGGGTGAGGTAGACGAACTGCCCGGCCTGGTGAGCGATGCCGGCACCGCTCGGCCGCAGGCTGATCTCCATGACGTCCGGGGCGAGGCGGGTCAGTGCCGTTACCCGGTAGTTCTGGCGGGCGAAGGTCGGCGCCAGCAGTTTGCGCCAGGCGATCGCCGCCCAGGCGAGCAGGATCAGCAGCCAGACTCCAGGGTTGTCCGGGCTGAGGGGCAGGGCGTGCAGCAGGGCCAGCAGCAAGGTGAGCGCAGACAGCAGGTGCAGGCGCTTCCAGCGCTGATAGTGAAAGCGTTCGGACAGTTGGAAGGTTGGCGCAAGGAACACCACCATCACGGCCAGGGCCAGCCAGCCGACCCAGATCAGGTAGGCCGAGAGTGGCGGGAAGAGCACTTTGGTGGCAGCTGTCGGCGACTCCGGCAAGGCGGCAAAGCCGAGCAGCAGGGCGTGGCCGAGGATCAGGATGAAGGCGATGAAACCCAGGCGCCGGTGCAGCCGCCAAAGGCGCGGCAAACCGCCGAGCCAGCGGTCCAGTCGTGGCAAGCGAATGCACATGGCAGCCGTCACCAGCAGGCTGCACAACCCGGCCACGCCAGCCAGGAGGCCCGCCAAACCCAGCCAGCGCGCGGCGCCCTCGCCAGGCATGGCCCACAGTCGCGGCCAGGCCAGCAAGAGCGGCAGCAGGAGCAGCGCAGCGAGCACCAGGTCGCAGTACTTCAACTTTCCAGGCATCAGGCCTCCTGGGCGAGCCGGCCCATGGCGAGGCATGGGCCACTGATTGCCCAGCTCGGCAATCATCTCCGTTGCAAGCATGGTCGAAAACCCGGGTAGCGCCAGCCGGCTTAGCGCCCGCCCAAGCGCCTGGCGCGAGCACTGCGGCGACAGCGGGACCTCCTATACTGAAATCGGGATTGTGGTTGCTCTGTCAGCGGGGGGCAGTTGTTCAGTCAACGTATCGGCGTTGGCGGGCAGGTGATTGGACGGTTTTGCCAAGGCTGCGTGCAGCCGAGGAGGCCAGATGACTCGCTGGAGCTTCGAGGCGGACTACTTCACCGCCTGCAACTGCGACTGGGGTTGCCCGTGCAACTTCAACGCGCGACCGAGCGAAGGGCGCTGCATGGGCTGGGGCGCCTGGAGCATCCTCACTGGCCAGTTCGCCGAGCTCAAGCTCGATGGCCTGCGCTTCGCCCTCTATTACAAGTTTCCCGGGCTGGTCGAGGAGGGCCAGGGCAGTGCCTGCCTGTACCTCGACAGCCGCGCCGACACCGAGCAGCGCCAGGCCCTGCAGGCCATCGGCAGCGGCCAGGCCGGCGGCGGCATCTTCGAGCTGTTCGGCACGCAGCTGGTCAGCCAGTGGTTGCCGACCAAGGTGGCGCCGATCGACTTCGAGTTCGCCGGCGGCCAGGGCCGGGTGAGCATCGAGGGCTTCGCCGAGGCCGAGAGCGAATTGCTCAGCTACCCCGACGGCAGCGTCATCGAACCCTGGGTCGACCTGCCCCACGGCATCGAATACAAACGCGGCCTGATGACCAACGCCAAGCGCTGGTGGTGGCGCGACGAGCAACTGCTGGCGAGCTACGCCAACAAGTACGGTGCAGTGGCGCGGGTCCGGTTCAGCGAGCAGGGCTGCGTCGGTTGAGGGCTTTGCGGATCTGGACGGGTCATCTGGGCCTGCCTCAGCCCTTGCCCCGCCTCGCCAGCAGTTCGCTCGCGCCCCGGGGCTTGCGGGTGAACCACAGCACGCGGCTGACGCCGCGGGTGATGGCGACATAGGCCAGGCGCAGGCTTTCGTCCTGCATGGCCTGGTCGTAGCTGTTGCGGAAGAACCCCGACTGGGCGTAGAGGGCGTTGCGCAGCGGGTGCTTTTCCGGCGGCGCGCAGTCGTCGACGATGACGGCGACCTCGGCCTGCAGGCCCTTGGCGCGGTGGATGGTGTAGGCCTTGACCGGCAGCTTGCGCTCCAGCTGGGCCTGGATGGCCTGCAGGGGTTGGTTGCGCCGGCTCAGGACCAGCACGGCGGTGCGTTCGCGGCTTGGGCGTGCGGCAGCATGCCGGCACTGCGCCTCGATTTCCTTGATCAGCTCCGGCAGGCGCGCCTTGAGGTCGAAGCCCGTTACCAGCCTGACGCCGTGATCGCCCGGCTGCGCGGCCTTGAACGCCTGGCTGCGCTTGGCCTGATTGAATTCCACCCCTGCCAGCACCGCCTCGCCGTCGCGGATCACCGGCTCGATGGAGCGGTAGTTGGTTTCCAGCATGAGCACGGTGCTGTGCTTCGAGCGGCCGCGGCCAGGGAAATGCCTGTCGAAGTCCATGAACAGTTCGGGCGAGCTGCCGCGCCAGCCGTAGATCGACTGCCAGTCGTCGCCGATCGCCATCAGGCTGACCGCCTGTTTCTGGCGCTGCAGGGCGCGGTGCAGGGCCTGCAGCCACTGCACGATCTGCGGCGAGATGTCCTGGAACTCATCGATCAGCAGGTGCTGGAAGGGCGCCAGGGCCTGGGCCGGGACGTCGGCCGCGCCAGCGGCGAGGCTGTCGGTGAGGCGCTGGAAGGCGCCGTTGAAGGTCATCAGGCCCTGGGCCTGCAGGCTGGCCTGGAAGCAGCGCCAGAACGGGATCAGGGCCTCGACGAAGGTGCGCTCGCCGGCCGCGCCGGACAGCTCCGCCGGCTGCAGCCGCTCGATGCGCAGGCCGATGCTTTCGATGAACCCGGCCTGGGCATGGAAGGCCTCGTACAAGGGCGCCGGGGTGAGCTCGCCAGCCAGCTTGAAGCCGTCCAGGGGCGCCTTGGCGGCCGCCTGGCGCTGGCCTGCGTCGGCGGGCGGCGGCAACCCCAGCAGGCTGTGCACCCGCTGGCGAAACTGCGGGTCCTGGTCGTAGCAATCCTGATACGCCTGCTTGAGCAGGCGCGCCTGGGCCGGGCGCAGCCGCGCACCGGTCAACGGGTTGTCCGGCTCGCCGCCCGCCTTGTCGTCCAGCTGTTCGAACCAGGCCGGCTGGTCGAGCACTTCCCGGGCCAGGGCGGCCATCGCCGAGTGGAAGGTGCGCACCGTTTGCCGGGCCATGGCGGCGTCGAAGGGGAGCTGCCAGAACGCCAGGATCCGCAGCAACTGCTCGCGCAGCTCGGCGCAGGAGGCGTTGGTGAAGGAGATCACCGTCAGCCGGCCGGGCTCGATTCCCAGGTGACAGAGCATGAACACCACGCGCAGCACCAGGGTGGTGGACTTGCCCGAGCCGGCGCCGGCGAAGATGCGCGTGGCCGGCGCGCGGCAGAGGATCATCGCCCACTGCTCCTCGGAAGGCGGGCTGATCACCCTCGCGGCCACGGCGGCGGCGACCCGCTCGCGCATCGCTTGAGCCTGCGCATCCGCGACCGGCAGCGGGGCGGGGCCGTAGATGCCGGGGCTGGCCTGCTGGGTGGCCTTGTTCGGGCCGGGCGCCTTTTTCCGGGGAGTGCTCGGCTTCCTGGCACTGGCGGCGCCGGGCCTGCTCGAGCGCCGGGCGGGAGGCGGTTCGACCAGGCCGGCCTCACGCTCGGCGCGCAGGTAGGCGGTGGTGCGTGGGAAATAGCGTGCCAGCGCCCCGGAGAGCAACAGCTTGTAGCGGGCGACGGCAGCCAGCATTCGATGAGGTTCCCTTGGTTAATAGGTATCTCATTGAATGATATGTGTTTTCTGCATGCGCCTGGCAGCTGTCGGGTTGTTTGCGCCGCGCCGGGGTAGGCGCGGCCGGTTCCGGGTGCTTAGCGGCGCCAGTTGGCGGCGAGCTAGAAGTAGCCTTCGATCTTCTTCTTCTCCATCGAGCCTTCCTGATCGTGGTCGATGATCCGCCCCTGGCGCTCCGAGGTGGTGCAGGTGAGCATTTCCTGAATGATCTGCGGCAGTTCGCGGGCGGTGGAGGCCACCGCGCCGGTCAGCGGGTAGCAGCCGAGGGTGCGGAAGCGCACCCAGCGCGGCTGGACGCTGGCGCGCTGCTGCGCCGTCAGGTGCGGCAGGATGCGCTCGTCGTCGATGCAGATCAGGGTGCCCTGGTGGTCGACCACCGGCCGCTCGGCCGCGCGGTACAGGTCGACGATCTCGATCTGCTCCAGGTGGATGTACTGCCAGATGTCCAGCTCGGTCCAGTTCGACAGGGGGAACACGCGCAGGCTCTCGCCGGGGCCGACCCTGCCGTTGTACAGGTTCCACAGCTCCGGGCGCTGCTGCTTGGGGTCCCAGCGATGCTTGGCGTCGCGGAACGAGAACACCCGCTCCTTGGCCCGCGACTTCTCCTCGTCGCGGCGGGCGCCGCCGAAGCAGGCGTCGAAGCGATAGCGATCCAGGGCCTGCTTGAGCGCCTCGGTCTTCATGATGTCGGTGTACTTGGCCGAGCCGGCGGAGAAGGGCGTGATACCCGCGCTCACTCCGTCGGGGTTGATGTGCACCAGCATCTCCAGGCCCAGCTTGGCGGCCAGGCGGTCGCGAAACGCGCCCATCTCCTGGAACTCCCAGCCGGTGTCCACATGCAGCAGCGGGAAGGGCACCGGGGCGGGGTAGAAGGCCTTGCGCGCCAGGTGCAGGAGCACCGTGGAGTCCTTGCCGATCGAGTAGAACAGGCAGGGATTCTGCCGCTCCGCCACCACCTCGCGGAGAATGTGCATGGCCTCGGCCTCGAGGGCGCGCAGGTGGGTCAGCTGTGGTGCGCCGGCGGGCACCGTTGGCGAATGAATGATGGCGTTCATGGCAGCCTCATGGGTTGCACAGCTGGCAATCGGCTGGGTCGGCCCAGCCCTGGATTTCGCGGCTTTCGCCATGGCTGCAGGCCGGGCACAGCCAGTGCTCGCGCGTCGCCCTCCGGGTCGGATAGTCGCAGGCGCGGCAGCGTTGGCCGGAGTCGATGCGGGCCAGGGCGAAGCCCGGCGCCGTGCATTGCGGGCAACGGCAGCTGAGGCGCTCGGCCAGTCGCCCCGCGGCGCTGCGGATCACCCGCTGGCGGCTCGGGTTGAGGTGCGCGCGCATGTCGCTTTCCAGCCAGAGCTCGCCTTGTGCGGCGAGTATCGCAGCGGCCTGCTGCAGGGCGCTGGCCACGCGCAGGCCCTTGCTGAACCAGGGCTCGCCGCTGCGCCCGAGGATCAGCCCGTGCTCGGGGAAGCCGATCTGGCTGGCGAACTGCTCCACCTCGTCCAGGCGGGTGACCAGGCGCTGCGCATAATTGGTGTCGCTCGAACCCTGGCTGGCGTAGACCGGGTAGCCGCGCTCGCGGTCCCACCAGCACAGCAGCTCGCTGTCCCAGGGCAGGCAGCCGAGATACGGGTCGCGGCCGAAGCTGCCCTCGCTGCCCAGGCCGAAGCGTGTGCCGGCGCGCTCGGCGGCCATGCGGGCCTTGGCCAGGGCGGTTTCCTGGGCACTGCCGGGGCGCTCGACTTCGCGGCTGAAGGTGCCGAAGCGGTCGGTGTCGTAGTCGCCGACCGTCAGCACCTGGTAGCCGCAGGCGGCCAGGGGCTCGGCCACCAGCGGCGCCTTGCCGTGGCAGGTCAGGAAGGCCAGTGTCTGCATGTTGTTCCCCTCAGCCGTGGACCGCGGCGTAACCGGGTGCGCCGTCGAAGTTGTAGAGGTTCTCGGTCTTGATCGGCTCGAAGCCGGCCATGTACAGGCGGGTTTGCAGTGACAGCAGCTCGCCGAAGTCGAGGGTATCGCCTGAGTCCGCGAGGAAGCGGCAGCGCCAGTGGTCGACGCAGGAGGTCTCGGGGAAGCCCTTGGGCCACACCTTGACCCCGCGGTTGGTGATCACCGACAGCGGCAGGCCGGGGATGCCAAGGGACTTGAGGCGCTGGCCGAGGGCATCGGGGTCCCGGCCCTTGTGGTGCAGGAAGATGTCCACGCCCACCAGCTGTTTGCGCGCGGCCGGGCGCTCGGCCAGCGGTTTCAGGGCGATGCGGCTGTCGTCGGGGTAATCCACGGCCTTGAGGCGTTCGGGGCGCTGGCCGAGGCGGGCGATGATGGCCTCGGCGAACTCGCGGGTGCCGAGTTTCTGCCGGCTGTGCTCGGCATCGAAGATGTCGTAGGTGTGCAGGCCCTCTTCCAGGGTGCGCAGCCAGGCGTTGTGGATGCGCGTGGCCACCTCGCCCTGGCCGATGTGCAGGAGCATGAGGATGGCGCCTTGCAAGAGGCCCGAGGGGTTGGCCAGGTTCTGCCCGGCGCGCCGCGGCGCCGAACCGTGGATGGCCTCGAACATCGCGCACTGCTGGCCGATATTGGCCGAGCCGGCCATGCCGACGCTGCCGGCGATCTGCGCGGCGACATCGGAGAGGATGTCGCCGTAGAGGTTGGGCATGACGATGACGTCGAACAGCTCCGGCGTGTCGGCCAGCTTGGCCGCGCCGATGTCGACGATCCAGCAGTCCTGCTCCAGCTCCGGGTAGTCGCGGCCGATCTCATCGAAGACCTGGTGGAACAGGCCGTCGGTGAGCTTCATGATGTTGTCCTTGACGAAGCAGCTGACCTTGCGCCGGCCATGCTGGCGGGCGTATTCGAAGGCGTAGCGGACGATGCGTTCACAGCCCGGGCGCGAGATCAGCTTGAGGCACTGGTAGACCTCGTCGCTCTGGCGGTGCTCGATGCCGGCGTAGAGGTCTTCCTCGTTCTCGCGGACGATCACCAGGTCCATGCTCGGGTGGCGGGTCGCGACGAAGGGCGCGTAGGCCACGCAGGGGCGCACGTTGGCGAACAGGCCGAGGGCCTTGCGGGTGGTGACGTTGAGGCTCTTGTAGCCACCGCCCTGGGGGGTGGTGATCGGCGCCTTGAGAAACACCCGGGTGCGTCGCAGCGAGTCCCAGGCCTCGGGGGCGATGCCCGCGCTCTCGCCGCGCAGGTAGACGGCCTCGCCGACCTCGATCACCTCGGGCGCTATCGCCGCGCCGGCGGCCTCGAGGATCTGCAGGGTGGCCTGCATGATTTCCGGGCCGATGCCGTCGCCGTAGGCCACGGTAATGGGCGTCTTGTACATGGGAACCTCGTCGTTTCGGGTGGGCGAGGCTATTCTCGGAAGAATTCTTCATTGTTGATAATCGATTTAACTGCAAACAAGCATCGCGGATAAGCAATGGAAAGACTGCGTTTTCACACTCGCCAGACCACCTTCCGCCAGCTGGAGATATTCCGCGAGGTGGCCGAGCGCCTGAGCGTTACCGAGGCCGCCCATGCGTTGCACCTGGCCCAGTCGTCGGTGTCCAGCCAGTTGGGCAAGCTGCAGCAGGCCCTGGGCCTGAGCCTGTTCGAGCAGATCGGCAAGCGCCTGTACCTGACCGATGCCGGACGCGAGGTGCTGCACAGTACCCGCGAGCTGTTCGATGCCCTCGACCGCCTGGAGATGCGCCTCGGTCAGTTGCATGGCCTGACCGCCGGCCAGTTGCGCCTGGGCGTGGTGACCACCGCCAAGTACCTGGTGCCGCGCCTGCTCGGCCCGTTCTGCCAGGCGCACCCGGATGTCGAGGTGCAGTTCAACGTCGCCAACCGCTCCGAGGTGATCCGGCGCCTGCAGGACAACCTTGATGACCTCTACGTGTTCAGCCAGCCGCCCGAGCACCTGGATATCCAGGCCACGCCCCTGGCGGACAACCCGTTGGTGGTGATCGCCCCGGCCCGCCACCCGCTGGCCGAGCGTCGCAACCTGCGCTGGGAGTACCTGGCCGACCAGCGTTTCATCAGCCGCGAGGCCGGCTCCGGAACCCGGCGCGCCATCGAGGAGCATTTCGCCCGCTGCGGCTGGACCCTCAAGCCGCACATGACCATCGAAAGCAACGAGGCGATCAAGGAGTCGGTGGCCGCCGGCCTGGGCATTGCGATCCTGTCACGCCATACCCTGGTGCATACGGCGCCGGGCAATCTGGTGGAGTTGGATGTGGAGCAGTTCCCGATCCCCAACCGCTGGTACCTGGTGCGCTGGCGCAGCAAGCCGCCATCGCCGGTGGCGCAGGCGTTCTCCCGCTTCGTGAGTTCGGGCGCTTCATTGCTGTAGGGCGGCGCCGGGTTCCGCCGCCGGATCGATGGATTGGCCGTCCGCGGGCGCTGACTGCGGTTAAAATCGCCGGCAACGCCCTAGTGAATGCGAGTCATGAATCCTGCCGCCCTCGACACCCTGCAGCAACACCTGCTCGACGCCTTGAATCCGCCGCCGGCCGAGGCACGCCGGTTCTTGCACGGACGCGGGCGACGCTGGCCGGGCCTGGAGCAGCTCACCGTCGACTGGTTGCAGGGGGTGCTGCTGGTGGCGCTGTTTCGCCAGCCGCAGGCGGACGAGCTGGCCGGACTGCGGCGGACGTTGCTGGCGCTGGCCGAGTCGACGGCCTGGCGTGCCAGCCAGGCCCAGGCGATTGTGCTGCAGCACCGCTACCTGCCGGACAGCCCCGGCGAGTGGTTGCTGGGCGAGCCCCGCGAGCAATGGCAGATCAGCGAAGGTGGCCTGCGTTTCCAGCTGGACCTGGGGCGAAAGCAGAACACCGGCCTGTTCCTCGACATGCGTTATGGCCGCCGCTGGGTGCGTGAGCATGCCCGGGGCAAGCGGGTGCTCAACCTGTTCGCCTACACCTGCGGCTTCTCGGTGGCGGCGCTCGCCGGTGGCGCCGAGCATGTGCTGAACCTGGACATGGCCAAGGCGGCGCTGAGCCGGGGGCGGGACAACCACCGGCTCAACCGGCACGACCTCGCCCGGGTCAGCTTCCTCGGCCATGACCTGTTCAAGTCCTGGGGCAAGGTGAGGAAGTCCGGGCCCTACGACCTGCTGATCATCGATCCGCCTTCCTTCCAGAAGGGCAGCTTCGTGCTGACCCAGGACTACCAGAAGGTGCTGCGGCGCCTGCCCGACCTGCTGGCGCCGCAGGCCATGGTGCTGGCCTGCCTCAACGATCCGGCCATCGGCGCGCAGTACCTGATCGAGGCGATGGCCAGCCAGGCGCCGGCGCTGCACTTCGTCGAGCGCCTGGACAATCCCCCCGAATTCGCCGATGTCGATCCGCAGGGCGGGCTCAAGGCGCTGGTGTTCAGCCTGGCTGCGCCGGCCAGCTGAGCGCCCCGCGGGTCTTTGCCGCTCAGTCGCTCAGCACCTGGTCCAGCGCCTGTTCCAGGGTGTCGACGGTGCGTTGGATATTGTTCAGCTTGTCCAGGCCGAACAGGCCGATGCGGAAGGTCTGGAAGTCGGCCGGCTCGTCGCATTGCAGGGGCACCCCGGCGGCGGTCTGCAGGCCATGGGCGGCGAACTTCCTGCCGCTCTTGATGCCCTCGTCGTCGGTGTAGCAGACCACCACGCCGGGCGCCTGGAAGCCCTCGGCGGCCACGCTCCTGAAGCCGCGGGCGCTCAGCAGGGTGCGCACCCGCTCGCCGAGTTGCAGCTGTTCGTCGCGCACCTTGGCGAAGCCGTAGGCCTGGGTTTCCAGCATCACCTCGCGAAAGCGCGCCAGGGCGTCGCAGGGCATGGTCGCGTGGTAGGCGTGGCCGCCCTGTTCGTAGGCCTGCATGATCTGCAGCCACTTCTTCAGGTCGCAGGCGAAGCTGCTGCTCTGGGTGGCCTCGACCCGCGCCAGGGCCCGTTCGCTGAGCATCACCAGGGCGCAGCAGGGCGAGCCGCTCCAGCCTTTCTGCGGGGCGCTGATCAGCACGTCGATGCCGCAGGCCTGCATGTCGACCCACAGGGTCCCGGAGGCGATGCAGTCGAGCACGAACAGGCCGCCGACCGCGTGCACGGCGTCGGCCACGGCGCGCAGGTAGTCATCCGGCAGGAGCATGCCGGAGGCGGTTTCCACATGGGGGGCGAACACCAGCTGCGGGCGCTCGGCGGCGATGCTCGCCAGCACTTCGTCGAGGGGCGCGGGGGCGAACGCGGCCTGGCGGCCAGGCTCGACAGGGCGGGCCTTGAGCACCGTGCAGGCGGCCGGGATGTTGCCCATCTCGAAGATCTGGCTCCAGCGGTAGCTGAACCAGCCGTTGCGGATGACCAGGCACTGCTGCCCGGTCGCCAGCTGGCGCGCCACCGCCTCCATGCCGAAGGTGCCGCTGCCCGGCACCACCGCCACGCCCTGGGCGTTGTAGACCTGCTTGAGGGTGCGCGAGATGTCGTTCATCACCTGCTGGAACGACTGCGACATGTGGTTGAGCGAGCGGTCGGTATAGACCACCGAATATTCGATCAGGCCGTCGGGATCGATACTGGGGAAGAGCTTCGACATGGGGGCTTCCTGCGGCAGAGACGTTGGTCTGGTGACCCTGCCGCAGTCCCGGGTAAATGACAAGCTTGTGCCAGTACCAGCCGCTGCGCGTTACTCGGCGCTGTCGTCCTGGCCCAGCTCGCTCAGGGCGTCGGGCTGGTTCTTGAAGGCCTTGGCGAAGATGTCACGGTTCTTCGCCATGTAGATGCCCAGTTCCTCGCCCTGTTGCTCGTTCAGCGAGGGCACGGCCTTCTGCAGCACCTCGGTGAGCAGCTCGGCCAGTTCGAGCATCTTGTCGTGACGGTCGGCTTCGGCCTTATCCATAAACAAACGCTCCAGATCTCGACTGCTGCGGTACACCACTTCGACGGCCATTCATCACCTCTACGCCTTCACGCTGATAGGGTTGCTGGAAACTGTTTATTTATACAGTGGTGGCGCAGTGTAATGCACTCGCGTCGGCCTGCAAAGCCCATGGCGCTCAAGGCGCCGACGCCGCGCCGGTGGGCGCACGGCGATTCAGTCGGTGTAGCGCTGGACGATCCGCTCGATCTCGTGCGACTTCTGCAGCTGCTGCAAGGCCGCGTTCAGCTGGCGGACGAAGTCCTGCTTGTAGGGGAAACGCCCGCCGCCGCGGGCGCTGAAGCCGACGTAGCTGTTTTCCATCGAGATGGTAGGGCCCTCGACTATCACCGTGGCGTCGCTGTCGGTCAACAGGCCTTCGCGGCGCATCTGCGTGAGTTCGGCGAGGATCGACAGGCGTTCGTTGAAGTAGCAGTCGATGCGCCGGTGCAGCAGCTTCTGCAGGTTGGCCCGGTTGCCCGGGGCGTCCTCGACCTCGATCTGCTCGAGGTCCACTGCCCGCCAGAAGGCCGGGTCCGCCGACAGGTAGCCCGGGTTGTTGCCGAAGCGCAGGCCCTGGTAGTCATCCGGCCAGCGCGGCCGCGGCGCCTCGGCGAACACCGCGTGGTGGCAGAACACCACCACCCGCTCCTGGAGGATCGGCTCCGAGTAGGGGTTGATCCACGGCCGCTCCTGGGGCCGGTAGTAGGGCGGCACCACCGCCAGCGCCCGACCGGACTCGATCTCGGTCATCGCCCGGCGCCAGGGCATGGGCTGGAACTCGAGGCGGTAGCCGCGCAGAAGCGGCGCGGCGGCGCGCAGCACATCGACATAGATGCCGGCGGCCCCACCTTCGGCTGTGCGGTAGGTGAAGGGCGGGTAGGCCTCGTCGACCAGCAGGGTCACCAGCGTATCGGCGCGCGGCGCCAGCGGCGTCAGCAGCATCAGCAGGCTCAGCAGCAGCGAGCCGGCTCGCCAGGGCTTGATGTCGTGCATCGGCGGATTCCCTCGGTGGTGGCCATGCGGCGGCGATAGGGGCGATCGGCTCGGCCGGGCATCGCCCCCGCGCGCCTCAGGCGCTCGGCCCCACCCCCTGTGGACTATGGTGATAGCTAAGGCTTGACCCCGTCCTTCTCGCGCTGCCGATTCCGGTGCCCGTTGACTACGCCTGGGATCGGCGGGGGTAGGTGATGAGAAACAGCATAGCTTTCCGCCTCAATGCCCTGTTCGTGGTGCTGGTCACTCTGCTGCTCGGCTGTTCCGGCGCGCTGGCCTACTGGAGCATGCGCAGCCAGTTGCTCGAGCAGTACCAGCGCACCCGCGACAGCGTGCAGCAGCGCCTGCAGACCAATCTGGTCAACCCATTGTGGAATTTCGACACCACCACCCTGCAGGAAAACCTGGCCGCCGAGCTGAAGCCCCCGGTGCTGGGCATCCTGGTGCAAAGCGAACACGGCGAGCAGGTGGCCGCCGTCGGTGTGCTGGAGCCGGCGCGCAGTCGTGCCGGCGACTACGAGCAGCTGAACTTTCCGGTGTACAACCGGGGGCGCAACGAGCAGCAGGTGCTCGGTCGGACGCAGGTGCTGCTGTCGCGCCAGGCCATGCACGACACCCTGAACGAACAGGTGTGGCGGCGCTTCCTGGAGATCCTCGCCCTGGACGTGCTGCTGGTCGCGGCGCTGTCGCTCAGCCTGCGCCTGCAGGTGCTCAAGCCCCTGGCCGGGCTGCGCGACGCACTCAACCAGGCGGCCGAGCACCGTGGCCCGCCCGAGTCGCTGGAGCTGCCGAGCACCCCTCTCGACGAGTTCGGCGAGGTGCTCGGCGGTTTCAAGCGCATCACCCGGCGCCTGGCCGAAGACCTGGACGCCAGGCGCCAGGCCGAGGGCGATATCCGCCGGGCCTACGAGGAATTGCAGCGCGCCCAGGCCACGCTGATCCAGGCGGAGAAGCTGGCGGCCCTGGGCGGCCTGGTCGCCGGGGTCGCCCACGAGATCAACACGCCCCTGGGCATCACCCTGACCGGCGCCAGCGTGCTGGCCGAGCAGACCCGCCGCTTCGACAGCCAGTTGCAGGCCGGACAGCTCAGGAAGTCCGATGTCGAGGGCTACCTGCGCACCGCCGCCGAGAGCGTCGAGCTGATCCTGGCCAATGCCAACCGCGCCGCCCATCTGGTGCACAGCTTCAAGCAGGTGGCGGTGGACCAGACCAGCGAGGCGCGGCGCGAGTTCAACCTCGCCCGCTACCTCGACGAGGTGGTCGAGAGCCTGCGGCCGACCTACAAGCGCCTGCCGATCGAGGTGAGCAACAGCTGCCCGGCGGACATCCAGCTGGACGGCTACCCCGGCGCCCTGGCCCAGGTGGTGACCAACCTGCTGGTCAATGCGGTGACCCATGCCTACCCCTCAGGCGCGGCCGGACGGGTCGAGCTCAGCGCCCGAACCGAGGGCGAGTGGGTGGTCCTGCGCTTCGAGGATGACGGCCAGGGCATCGCCGCCGAGCACCTGCCGCACATCTTCGAGCCCTTCTTCACCACCAAGCGGGGCGCCGGCGGCAGCGGTTTGGGCCTGCATGTGGTCTATAACATTGTGACCCAGCGCCTGGGCGGGCAGATCCAAGTGGCGAGCACGGTCGGCAGCGGCACCTGCTTCACCCTGCACATGCCACGCACAGCCCCGCACCCGGCGGAGGAGGCGACGTGAGCAACGAATATCCTGACGAGGCGGACGACTGGCTGCTCGACGACAGCGTCGAACCCGCCGCCGACAAACCGCTGGCGCCGTGGCGGCTGCTGATAGTCGACGATGAGCCGGACGTACACCGGGTCACCCAACTGGCGCTGCGCGGCATCGAATACAAGGGCCGCGGCCTGGAGTTGCTCAGTGCCCATTCCGGCGAAGAGGGCTTTGCCCTGCTGCGCGACCAGCCGGATATCGCCCTGACCCTGCTCGACGTGGTGATGGAGACCGATGACGCCGGCCTGCGCCTGGTCCGACGGGTGCGCGAGGAGCTGGACAACCAGCTGGTGCGCATCGTCCTGCGCACCGGCCAGCCGGGGCAGGCGCCGGAGCAGGAGGTGATAGTCGCCTACGACATCAACGACTACAAAGCCAAGACCGAGCTGACCCTGCAGAAGCTCTACACCACGGTGATTTCCTCCCTGCGCGCCTACGAGAGCCTGCTGGCCATCGAGCGCAGCCGCCAGGGCCTGAGCAAGATCCTCGAGGGCTCGGCCAACCTCTACCAGATGCACTCGCTGCGCGAGTTCGCCTCCGGCGTGCTGGCGCAGATCGGCGCCATCCTCGATGTCGGTACCCATGGCATCCTCTGCGTGCGCCGCGGCGCCGGCTCGGGATCGGTGGCCCTGCAGGTGCTCGGCGCCACCGGCAGCTTCTCGGACATGGCCCAGCACGACGAACTGGACGAGCAGCACCCGGCCTATCCGCTGATGCTGAAGGCGATCGAGACTCGCCAGAGCCTGTATGACTACCCCAACGAGGTGCTCTACATCCCGACCCAGACCCGCCACGAGTTCCTCCTCTACTTCACCCCGCCCTGGCCGCTGACCGCGGTCGACAAGGACCTGCTGGAGGTGTTCTGCAGCCGCATCGCCTCGGCCTTCGACAACCTGCACCATCACCTGCAGATGACCCGCGCCCAGGAGGCCACAGTGGTGGCCCTGGCCGATCTGGCCGAGTACCGCGACAGCGACACCGGCGACCACGTGCTGCGCGTCGAGCGCTGGACCGCGCGCACCGCCCAGCGCATGGCCGAGCGCGGCGACTACCTCGAGCTGCTGACGCCACGCTTCCTCGAGCTGGTCGGCATGGCCAGCATCCTGCACGACGTCGGCAAGGTCGCGACCCCTGACCTGGTGCTGTTCAAGCCCGGGGTTCATGACGATGAGCAACGCGAGGTGATGCGCCGCCACGCCAGCATCGGCGCGGCCATCCTGCAGCGTTCGGCGCGCATGGTGGAGGGCCAGAGCTACCTGTCGATCGGCGCCGAGATCGCCGGCGGCCACCACGAGCATTTCGATGGCAACGGTTATCCACAGGGGCTCCGGGGCGAGGAAATACCGCTGGCGGCGCGTATCGTCGCGGTGATCGACGTGTTCGATGCGCTGATGCATCGGCGGCCGTACAAGGAGCCCTGGTCGCTGTCCGCTTCCCTGGACTACATCCAGGAGCGCGCCGGCAAGCAGTTCGACCCCAAGGTGGTCGCGGCCTTCCTCGAGGTGGCCGCCGAAGAGTACTCCTAGGGCCGGGCCGCGCCTGCCCGGTGCATGGTGGACGCCATGGTCCAGGCGACCCGAGGCGCGGCGTAGGCGGCTCGCTGCACTAGACTTAGAGAGTGGGCGGTGACGATGGCCGCCAGGCTCGCCAGGGAGGTTGGCAGCCTCCCGCGGCGCGCCACCGGCGCGCGGCGACCACGACCGGCGGCGCAAGCACCGGTTCTCGCAGGTTTCATCGGGACGATGGGGCCGGCGTCAATCCTCAGGCCAGCGGCAGGAGGTGCATCATGACCATGGCCAATCGTTTGCAAAACTATCTGTCGGAGCATCATTCGCGCTACGACATGCTCCAGCACGACCCCTCGATGACCAGCCGCGAAGCGGCCCGGCGTGCCGGCGTGCCGCCGCACCTGATGGCCAAGTCGGTGATCCTCGACGACTTCCAGGGCCACTGGCTGATGGCGGTGGTACCGGCCACGCGTCAGGTCAACCTCAACAAGGTACGCAAGCTGACCAAGCGGCACTGGCGCCTGGCGCGGGAGAACGAATTCACCCCGCGTTTCAGCGACTGCGCCAACGGCGCAATTCCGCCGGTGGGCAGTGCCTTCGAGATGGACACAGTGATCGACGAGTCGCTCAAGGAGGTCAAGGACCTGTACTTCGAGTCCGGCGACCATGAGGGGCTGGTGCACATGAGCTCCAAGCAGTTCCTCAAGCTCATGCCGACCGCCCAGTGTGGCGCCATCAGCGAGTGACCCGGGCGGCGTCCGGCTGAGGGCGCCCCTTTCTTGAACTCTGCGGCGATGCGCCGCAGAGCCTTCCTGCTGCTTCCACGTAGTATCGACCGCGCGAGCCGGCCCGTTCGGCGGCGGGCTGGCCCCGTTGCTGCATAAGACATTGTCACCTGGGGTGTGGGCCTCGACACGGCACGGTGCAACCTGCCGACGTGCATATCCGCGCGGCACACGCCCTGTTGGGGGGCGGTTTCTTGGCCGATGCCCCAATCGGCGTTTTCGTGCAGCCTGCTGGCCGGCGAGCCCAGCTGTCACTGTTTCTGGACTGATTTGAGGTAACCGAGGATGAAGTGGGTCGTAAGCAGCCGCAAGCGTATGCATGATGGGGCAAATTCCATCGGGAATCTGCTGGTCGAGGGGTTTCACTACCTGGGCTTGTTCGCCATCGGGGCGGCCACCGCGTGGGCCTCCGTGATGGCGTTCATGGACATGCTCGACAAAGGCCACGCGAGCATCGACGACATCCTCCTGCTGTTCATCTACCTCGAGCTGGGGGCGATGGTCGGCATCTATTTCAAGACCAACCATCTGCCCATCCGCTTCTTGCTGTACATCGCGATCACCGCACTGACGCGCTACCTGATCGGTGACGTGTCTCACCACAAGGCTCCGGATATCGGCCTGCTCTACCTGTGCGGCGGGATATTCCTGCTGTCGCTCTCGGTCGTGGCGGTCCGGTTCGCGTCATACAAGTTTCCTTCCAGCAAGGCGATCGACGCGACCGGGGAAGTGGTCGGGGACAATGTTCTGGACAGATGATTCACGGGCCGCGCAGACGCTGCCACCTGGCTGGTGCTCCGACGGAAATAGGGCGACAAGAGAGGTCGCGCGCTGCGCAACTCTCGAGCTGACCGTAGCCCGGATGTAATCCGGGAAAGATTTCGACGGCACACCGCACCCGGATTGCATCCGGGCTACGGGGCTGAGGGTAGTCAGTCCAGGGGGGCGAACAGCGCCTGCAGGTCGTCCTCGCTCAGTTGCCACTGCGCCTGGCTGCCGCCCTCCAGCACGCCCTTGGCCAGGCCGGCCTTGGCCTGCTGCAGTTGCTGGATCTTCTCCTCGACGCTGCCGCGGGCGATCAGCTTGTAGACGAACACCGGCTTGTCCTGGCCGATGCGGTAGGCGCGGTCGCTGGCCTGGGCCTCGGCCGCCGGGTTCCACCAGGGGTCGAAGTGGATCACCGTGTCGGCGGCGGTGAGGTTGAGGCCGGCGCCGCCGGCCTTGAGGCTGATCAGGAACACCGGGAACTGCCCGGCCTGGAACTGCTGCACCGGGGTGCGGCGGTCCTGGGTGCTGCCGGTGAGCTTGGCGTAGGCGATGTGCCGGGCCTGCAGTTCCGCCTCGATCAGCTCGAGCATCGAGGTGAACTGGGAGAACAGCAGCACCCGCCGGCCTTCCTCGACCAGTTCCTCGAGCATCTCCAGCAGGGCGCTGAGCTTGCCCGAGTCGCCGCTGTGCAGCTGCCCCGGCTCGTCGCCGAGCAGGCGCAGGTCGCAGCAGGCCTGGCGCAGGCGCAGCAGCGCTTCGAGGATGACGATCTGGCTGCGCGCCAGGCCCTGGCGGGCGATCTCGGCGCGGACCTTCTGGTCCATGGCCAGGCGCAGGGTCTCGTAGCGATCGCGCTGGGCCTCGGTCAGTTCGACCCAGTGGGTGATCTCGGTCTTGGGCGGCAACTCGCGGGCCACCTGTTCCTTGGTGCGGCGCAGCAGGAACGGCTTGATGCGCCCGTGCAGGTGCGCCAGGCGCTGGGCGTTGGCCTGCTTCTCGATCGGTGTGCGGTAGTCGCGGGTGAAGCTCTTGCTGTCACCGAGCCAGCCGGGCATCAGGCAGTTGAACAGCGACCACAGCTCGCCCAGGTGATTCTCCAGCGGCGTGCCGGTCAGGCACAGGCGTTGCCGCGCCTGCAGCTGCCCGGCGGCGAGGGCCGCCTTGCTGCGCGGGTTCTTGATGTTCTGCGCCTCGTCGAGAATCAGCAGCTGGTAGTGCTGCGCCCCCAGCACCTTGAGGTCGCGCGGCAGCAGGGCGTAGGTGGTGAGGATCAGGTCGTGCTCGCCGATCAGCGGAAACTGCGCCCGGCGCTTGGCCCCGTGCAGCGCCAGCACCCTGAGCTGGGGGGTGAAGCGCGCGGCTTCGTCCTGCCAGTTGGGGATCAGGCTGGTGGGCATGACGATCAGCGCCGGCCGCTGCAGGCGCCCGGCCTGCTTCTCGCAGAGGATGTGTGCCAGGGTCTGCAGGGTCTTGCCCAGGCCCATGTCGTCGGCCAGCACGCCGCCGACTTCCAGCTCGGCGAGGGCCTGCATCCAGGCCAGGCCGTGCAGCTGATAGGGGCGCAGCTTGGCCTGCAAGCCGGCCGGGGCCTTGACCCGCTTGCTCGGCAGCGCCTGCAGGCGCTGGGCGAAGCCGCGCAGCTGTTCGCCGCCCTGCCAGTTGAGTGCCGGGCCCTGTTCCAGGCCGCTCAGGCGCGCGGCATCGGCGCGGCCCAGACGCAGGCGCTGGCCGAGCTCGCCGGGCTCGCGGAAGAACAGCTCGCCGAGGGTGCCGAGCAGCGGCTTGAGGCGGGCGAAGGGCAGGGCGATGCGCCGGGCGCTGTGCGGCAGGTTGACCAGCAGCACCTCCTCATCGGCGCGCTGGGCCAGGGCGTCGCCGGTCAGCAGCCAGGGCTTCTGGCGGATCGCCTGCAGCAGGATCGGCAGCAGGCTGATGCGCTGGCCCTCGACCTCGATGCCCAGCTCCAGGTCGAACCAGTCGTGCTCCGGCGCATCCTCGACCTCGGCGTACCAATCATCCACCTGCGCCAGGTTGTACTGGAAGTCCGGCTGCATGCGCACCAGCCAGCCCTCAGCGCGCAACTGCGGCAGCTGCTGCTGGACGAACGCCAGCCAGGCCGCCTCGTCGAGCAGCTCGAAGTGCTCGCCGGGGTGCTCGGCCAGCGCCTCGCTCTGGCGCAGCGCCACCTGCACGCCGCTGCCGAGCAGGCGCTGGCGCAGCGCGGCCTCGGCGCCGGCGTCGCGGATGATGCGCAGGTTGAGCCTGGCGCTCTGGCGCACCACCAGGTCCTTGGTGGCCTTGCCGTGCGCCAGGTGGCCCTGGTAGTCGAAGGCCAGGGCGGCGCGGTGCTGGGTCTGCTCGTGCATGCGCCCCTTGCGCGCATCGAAATGCACCCGCACGTGGCTGCCGAGGGTCAGCACCGGCTGCGGCGCGAGGCCCTCGAGGCGCTGCTCCTCGGCGTCCTTGCTCGGCACGATCAGCGGGCTCAGGTCGATGCCGGCGAGTTGCTGCTGCTCCAGGGTCAGCAGGGCGGCGACCACATGCTTGCAGTTGAACCCCACCGGGCAGTCGCAGTGGCCGGTCACGTCCCAGTGCTGGCCGCGCGGATGCAGGCTGATGCGTTGCCGGTAGGTATTCGCGCCGGAGCCGCGGCAGCTGGCCAACAGGGTATGGTCCTTGAGGCTGAGCAGGCGGCTGCGGCCCTGCTGGGCGTAGACGAGGCCGCGGGTGAAGTCGCCGTCGCCGACGGCCGCCCGCCAGTCATCCTGGTGCAGGTGCAGAATATCCAGGCTCATTGGCTGAGCCCCGTGGGCATGTGGTCGAGTCTTGGCATGCGGGTGCCGAACGCTGAACAGCCGATGATTTTGACACAGCCGCGCCGCCTTGCGGGCGTCAGCCGGCGAATGCGCTGCGGTACTGGCCCGGGGTGGCGGCGAACGCCTGGCGGAAGCGGTTGCTGAAATGGCTGGCGCTGGCGAAGCCGCAGGCCAGGGCGATTTCGCCGAGGGGCAGGGCGCTCTGGCGCAACAGCACCTGGGCGCGGGCCAGGCGCTGGTTGAGCAGGTAGCGGTGCGGCGGCAGGCCGAAGCTCAGCTGGAACATCCGCGCGAAGTGGTATTCGGACAGCGCGCAAAGCGCGGCCAGCTGGCCCAGGCTCAGGGGCTCGGCCAGGTGGCTGTCGATGTACTCGCGCAGCCGCCGCCGCTGCGCCGGCGCCAGGCCGCCGGTCAGGCGCAGGCCGTCGCGGCGGCGGACCTGGGACAGCAGCGCGCGATCGAGCAGTTGGTGGGCCAGGCTGCTGGTCAGCAGGCGCTCGCCGGGCTCGTCCCAGTCCAGCCGGGTCAGGCGGCGGAACAGGCTGGCCTGCAACGGATCATCGAGGAAGGTGCGCTCGCGCAACTGCAACTCGCGCGGTTCGCGGTCGAGCAGGCGCACGGCGCCGAGGGCGAACTGCTCCTGGCTGACATACAGGTGCGCCAGCTGGATCTCGCCATTGATCACCCAGGCCGACTCGTGGCCGGCCGGCAGGATGCACAGCTTGTCCGGCCCGCCCTTGCTGTGCGGCTGATCGCGGCGGAAGGTGCCGGTGCCGCCGGCCAGGTAGCAGGACAGGGTGTGGTGGCTCGGCGCCTGGTAGTCCCGGCAGTCGTGGTGGTTGCTCCACTGCGCCGCCCCCAGCCCGTCGCCCAGCGCGGCGCTGCGCAGCAGACGCGCGTGCGGCGAGCTGTTCATGCTCTGGAAGACCTGTAGCTGATCGAGTGCTGCCATCGACTGTTCCTCTGACCCGGCCATGCTACGCCGCTGCGGCGCAACCGCCAGCCCGTGGGATGAGAAAAGCGCAGCTTCTGCCAGGGGCGGGATTCTCGCCCGCACGCCATCGCCCATCTGCGCCCGTGCCCTCGGCCCGAGCGTCCTGTCCGGCCGGCGCCATAAGCGCCCATCGCTGACCAATTGCACCTCCGACAACACTGGACCCTGTTCGCCGCCCGGCGCGGTCGGGTGAGTGCGCGAATGGATCGCGGATAAACGGCCATTGACAGGACCATCGCAAGCGATGTTTATTGTGCATATCAAAAATATATTTTAAATATTGTTTGGATAGATGAGCGCAGACATGACCTACACCCGAAATCTCCCCGCCGGATTCAAGGCCGAGCTGAACTGCTTCGGTCACTTCGATGTTGTTGTGGTCGGTGGAGGCCCGGCAGGCATCGCCGCCGCCGTCACCGCCGGCGAGCGCGGACTCAGCGTGCTGCTCATCGAGCGCCTGGGGTTCTGTGGCGGCGCCGCGGTGGCTGGCCTGTCCGGCACCATCTGCGGCCTGTACATGACGGTCGAGGACCCGAGCAAGGCCACGCCCGAACAGATCATCTTTGGCTTCGCCGAGCGCTTTCGCGATGCCCTGTACCGCGAGGGCGGCCTGACCGAGCCGCAGATCTACGGCAAGACCTGGGTCGCCACCCATGACTGCGCCAAGTACAAGAAGGTCGCCACCGACATGTTGCGGACGGCCAGGGTGACCGTGCTCTACCACACCCAGATGATCGATGTGATCGCCGAGGAGGAGGAGCTCAAGGGCATGGTGCTGCACACCAAGTCGGGGTTCACCGCGGTGTATGCCAGGAAGGTCATCGACGCCAGCGGCGACGCCGATGTGGTCTACAAGATGGGCCTGAAGACCACCAAGGGCAACAACGGCGTCATCCAGAACCCCTCGATGATGTTCAAGGTCGGCAACGTCAACCTGCCGAAGTACCTCGCCTACTGGGGCCAGGACACCATCTCGCCACCCAAGGTGGTAAGCATGCTGGAAGCCCAGGACGAACTGCTGCGCAAGAAGGTCTGGCTATTCCCCACGGTCAATCCCGGTGAACTGCTGGTCAATGCCACCAAGATCACCGGCTTCGACAAGCGGGCGCTGGACGTCACCGACCCGGTCGACCACAGCGAGGCGGAGCAGTTCTCCATCTACCAGGCCAAGGCCTTCTTCGACTTCATGAAGGCCAACCTGCCGGGCTGCGAAGACAGCTACTTCATCGACTACGCCACCGAGGTCGGCGTGCGCCAGACCCGTTCCATCGACGGCGTGGCGCGCCTGACCAATGACGACGTGACCAGCAAGCGCAAGTTCAGCGACGCCATCGCCAGGACCTCCTGGCCGATCGAACTGCACTACGGCGCCAAGCCGAAGACCGAGTGGCTGGTGGACGACTACTACGAAGTGCCGTTTCACACCCTGGTGCCCAAGGTCGGCAAGAACATCATCGTCGCCGGTCGCTGCCTGAGCAGCGAGCACGAGGCGCTGGCCAGCTGCCGGGTCACCGCGCAGTGCTTCGAATACGGCCGGGCGGCGGCGCTGGCGGCGGACCTGGCGATCAAGGAAGACCTGGCGTTTCAGGTCATCGAAGGCGGACATATGGCCTTCCTGATGCAGCAGTCCGGTTGACGGGCCGGTTGTTCAAACAATTCGTGGCAACTACAACAACAAGAGGTGCTTCAGTGAACATAAAAGCAATGGATATTCCAGCCGAGGAGGCTGCGGTCGAGCGCATCGCCATGCCCATCGAAACCAACCGGCAGATGCAGATCATCAGCCTGTTGATCATCTGCGCTGTGGCGATTCCGCTGGTGGCGTTCCCGGACGAGGGCGCCAGCACCATCAATGCCGTTTTCAAATGGATGACCCACACCTTCGACTTCGTCTTTCTCGCCGTCGGCCTCGGTGCACTGCTCTTTATGCTGGCCCTGGCCTGCTCCAAATACGGTGAGATCAAGCTCAGTGCCGACAAGAACGCCGCGCCCGAGTTCACCAGGTTCGGTTGGGGCACCATGGTGTTTCTCGCCGGCATCGCCTCGGGCCTGATGCTCTGGGCCGGTACCGAGTGGGGCTACCACTTCGCCTGGACGCCGTTCGGCCTGGAGGCCAAGACCAAGGAGATGTACACCGTGGGCCAGGCCTACGGCATCTTCCACTGGGGGCCTACCGCCTGGGCCATATACTGTGTGCCGACCATCGCCATGTCGTACATCTACTACGTGCGCCAGAAACACATCTACAAGATCAGCGAGGCGTGTCGCGGGGCGCTAGGCGACCTGGTGGACGGTCCTGTAGGGACGTTCATCAACTACCTGTTCATTCTCGGCGTGCTGGGTGCGTCCGCCACCTCGCTGGGGCTGGGCACACCGATGATCGGCGGCGCCCTGGCCGAGGTGCTGGGCATTAGTGGCAGCATCTACCTGGACATGGCGATCATCCTCGTCTGCACCGCGGTCTTCACCATCAGCAGCGGCCTGGGCCTGGCCAAGGGGATCAAGCGTCTGAGCACCTTCGCCACCGTGGTTACCCTGGCGATCGTGGTCTACGTCCTACTGGTCGGGCCGACCAAGTTCATCCTGGGGCTGGGCATGGACTCGCTCGGCTATATGGTGGAGAACTACATCCGCATGAGCACCTGGACTGACAGCGTCAACCAGAGCGGCTTCCCGCAGGCCTGGACGGTGTTCTACTGGGCCTGGTGGGTGGCCTACGCGCCGTTCATGGGCATGTTCGTCACCCGCATTTCCCGTGGCCGTACCATCCGCGAGGTGATCGTCGGCATGCTCACCTATGGCACGTTCGGCTGTGCGCTGTTCTACATCGTGCTGGGCGGTTATGGCATCAACCTGCAAATGACCGAGACCCTGGCGCTGTCCGAGCTGGTGAACACCAACGGCGTCGCGCCGGCGATTCTCGAGATGTTCAAGACCCTGCCCATGAGTGGTCTGGTGCTGCTGGCGGTCGCGGTCTCCGGGATCGTGATGCTGGCCACCACCTTCGACTCCGCCGCCTACGTGATGGCTTGCGCCACCACCAAGCAGCTTGGCGAGGGGCAGGAGCCGCAACGCTCCAACCGCCTGTTCTGGTGCTTCGCCATCGCCATCCTGCCCCTGGCGCTGCTGTTTCTGGGCGGCCTGAAAACCATGCAGACTACCTCGGTGATCATCGGCTTGCCGCTGATGGTGATCATGGTGCTGATGATGTTCACCACCATTAAATTCATCAAAGAAGACAACGCCTGATATGACCCAGCCAATTGTGAAAAACATCGAGATCTTCGCGATTGGCCCGGACGGGGAGAAGATCAGCTGGTCTTCTCACCTGGGGCCCATGTACGAAGCGCTGATCGTCGCTCGCCTGACCTTCGATGATGGCTTGCAGGGCATCGCCGGCCTGACCACCTACACCGAGCACGAGTTCGACCAGACGGCCTTCCACAGCCTGGCGCTGATGGCGCCTTTCCTGCTGGGCAGGGGGCTGTACGAGGCGCCGCAGATCGCCAAGGCCTTGGCCGGCAAGTACGTGCCGCTCAAGCACCTGGCGATGTCCCTGTTCGACATCGCCTTGCACGATGCCAAGGCCAAGGCGCTGAACCTGCCCATCTACCAGATGCTCGGCGCCGCCAAGCACAAGATCCGCGCCTATGCCTCCAGCCCGGTCATGGCCGGTGTCGATGAGTACATCGAGTACTGCCACCGGATGCTGGGGCAGGGCTTCAACGCCATCAAGATCCACCCGCGCTGCGTCTTTGCTGAAGACGTCGCCCTGGTCCATGCGCTGCACGAGGAGTTCGGCGAGCGCAATATCGGCTGGAGCCTGGATATCGACGCCAACTACGGTTTCCAGGAGGCCCTGCAGATGGGCCGCCTGCTCGACCGCTACCAGTGGGAATTCTTCGAGGAACCGCTGCCGGACGCCGACCTCGATGGCTACAAGAAGCTGGCTGCGGCCCTGGACCTGGACGTGATCAGCGGCGGCAACTCGCTGCCCAACCTGCAGCTGATCAAGCATGGCCTGCAGAACCACTGCTGGGACCGCAGCCGCTTCGATGTCACCAGCATCGGCGGCTACACTGGCGCCACCCAGGTCATGGGCGTGACCCGCGCCCAGGGTCTGAAGGCGGAACTGCAGTCCTGGGGCTATACCCTGACCCAGGCGGCCAACCTGCACCTGATGCTGGCCCACGACAACTGCGAGTTCTTCGAACAGGCCGCGCCCTACGAGAAGTACGAAGTGGGTGCCCGGCAGGTATTTCGCCCGGACAGTGAGGGCTTCATCCACCCCACCGGTTTGCCCGGCCTGGGCGTCGAGCTGGATTGGGAGGTGCTGGAGCCCTTCATCTACCAGCAGCGCCAGTTCAGCTTGGGGGGCGGACAATGAGCGTGCGGATCGACAGCGTCGAGGTCATCTGCCTGCAGGACCCGCAAGCGGACTTCGTCCGCTTCGAGGGCAGCTACCAGAATGCCCTGGTCGTGGTGCGCGGCGACAACGGCCTGTACGGCATCGGCGAGACCGACTCGCCGCCGCAGGTGATCAAGGCGCTGATCGAGTCGCGGCCCTACAACTACCTGTCTTCGGGACTGGCCAGCGTGCTGGTCGGCGAAGTGCTGGATGACCCGCGGCGCCTGTGGCGCAAGATGTACCAGGGCAGCAACTGGCATGGCCGCTACGGCGTCGCCATCCATGCCATCAGCGCCCTGGATATCGCCCTGTGGGATCTGTTCGCGCGCAGCGAGCGGCGGCCCTTGCACAGCTACTTCGGCGGGCTGAAGCACAGGCAGTTGCCGGTGTACGCCACCCTCTACCCGATGCAGGCGGAGCCGGAGCTGTTCCAGCAGCAAGTCGGCGCCTGCCTGGAGCAGGGCTTCAAACGCATCAAGATCTGCGTCGAGCCCTGGTGGCAGGACTCGGCGAAGGCCATCGGCAACCTCCAGCGCCTGCGCGAGTTCGTCGGCCCCGAGATCGAGCTGATGCTGGACGTGGCCATGGAGTTCACCCGTTTCGAGCAGCTCGAGCCGTTCCTCGACACCTTGCAGGCGCTGGACTTCAAATGGATCGAAGCCCCTTTCGATGCGGACAACCTCGATGACCATCGGCGGCTGCGCACCTCGACCGCCATCCCGGTGGGGGTGGGCGACCTGGGCTTCACCACCTGCAAGGAATTTCAGCCCTACCTGGCGGCCGATGCATTCGACATCGCCCAGCCGGACCTCACCCTGTTCGGTGGCGTCAGCGAGGTGATGAAGCTTCGCGATCTGCTGGCGCCGCAGGGCAAGCGCATCGTGCCCCACGCCTACAACACCGACCTGACCATCGCGGTAAACGCCCAGTTCCTCTGCACGCAGGCGCGCATCGAGCCGCTGGAGTATTCGACCAGTCCATCGCTTCTTCGCCGGCAGCTGGTGGTCAATCCACTTCGCCCGGACGAGCAGGGTATGATCACCCTCGAAGAAGGCGCACACGGGCTCGGACTCGAGCTCAACTGGGACTTGATCGACGCATGCAGAACACCGTAGATAAACGCAGCAAGGCTGAAATCGCCCATGACGAACTGGAGGCGGCGATAGTCGATTGCCGCCTCGCCCCGGGCACGGTCATGACGGAAACCGAGATCAGCGAGTACCTCGGCCTGGGCCGTACCCCCGTGCGTGAGGCGCTGATCGAGCTGGCCAACGAGAACCTCGTGCGCCTGTCGCGCGCCGGCGTGGTGATCCCCGAACTCAACCCGCTGACCATGCTCAAGCTGCTGGAGCCACGGGCGCTGATCGAGCGCCTGTGTATCGAGAAAGCGGTCGAACGACTGGTCGAGGACGACAAGCCACCGATCCGCGAGGTGATCCAGGCGCTTGAAAGCCTGGCGAGCGATGACCGCAAGGGCTTCATGGCCCAGCTGCGGCGCATGCATCACATCCTGGCGCGTTCCTCGAAGAACGAGTTCATTCTCTCGAGCATCAGAACCACCCAGGGCCTTTCCCGGCGCTTCTGGTGCTACTACGCGACGGCTGAAGATCAGGCCTACTGCACCCGGCTGTACATCAAGCAGATGCGCGCCCTGGTCGATCAGGACAAAGACGTCGCCGTGGGGGCTTCTGCCGAGCTCATGCACTACCTGCACGAGTTCACCAGGGCGCATCTGGAACACTTCAAGTAGGCCCCGGCTAGAGGCAGGCCGACGTTTCTCGGTAGTGAACCTGGGCGGCATCAGGCGCTGCGCGAGCTCCTTGCAGCCGCAAGACCGGCCGGACCATGGCGCTGGGCAGGGTGGACAAGGTGTCCTTGTCCGCCAACTTCTGCGGCTGGCCGCAATGCATCGACCGCTGCCGGCCTTGACTGGCCTCAACCGGCCAGGCGCTGCCCCTGGGCGCCTACGAAACCCCAGGGCGGCTCACCGGGAGGAGCCCCCAAGAAACGGAAACGGCCCCTCGCGGCTGAGAACCACTTCTGGGCAGAACTGATTTCGGGGCGACAGGCCGCGCTACTTGTCCTGCATGCGAACCTGACTGGCCCGTCGGGAGGCAGACTCAAAGGTATCGTGATAGCAGTAGCTGTTGCGGATGGGCTCGATGATCTTCCAGGTTGCGCTGGCGCCCGCCTCGATCGTCAGGAAATCGCCTGGTTGCAGGTCAACCACCTCGCCGTCCGAGAAGGTCAAGTCGGCTCTTCCCTGATGCACATAGAGCGAAACCCTGCGCGCGTAAGCGTATTGGAACTCGGGATCGGCACAGTCCCATGTAGCCCAGTTGGCGATCTTGCGTTTGGTGTCTTCGCTGGCCTTGCGGCGCTTGAAGAACCGGGAATCGACGATACGTTCGTGCAGACGGGTCATAACGCTCTCCTTTTCAGATGGCACGGTGATACGCAACGAACTCTGGAGTCAGAGGCGTTTTGCCGAGGATCAGGTCGGCGGCCTTCTCGGCGATCATGTACACGCAGGCATTGATATTGGCGCTGGGCACGGCGGGGATCACCGAGGCATCGACGATGCGCAACCCTTCGATGCCGCGCAGCTTGAGGTTCAGGTCCACCACGGCGCGCTCATCGCCGCTCGCCCCCATGCGTGCCGTGCCGCAGGGGTGGAAGGCCGAGGAGGCATCCTTGCGGATGAATTCATCCAGTTCCACATCCGTTCGCACGTTCACGCCGGGCAGGTCCTCCCGTCGGTGGAAGTCCTTGAAGGTAGGCTGCGACAGCAGCTCGCGGCCCATCTTCAGGCCCTGGCGCATCTCGTACCAATCCCGCTCGGTGGCGAGGTAGTTGGGGTCGATCAGCGGCGCATCCAGCGGATTGGCCGAGGCCAGCCGGACCCTGCCGCGGCTTTCCGGGCGCATCGGGCCTGCCCCCAGGCGATAGCCGTTTTTCGCCGGGTTCGGGATCCAGTTTTCGCCGAAGAACACCGGGAAGAAGTGGAACTGGATATTCGGGTGCGTGACATCCGCATCGGTGCGCAGGAACGCCCCGACATTGCATTGGTTGATCGAGGCCACGCCGCCCTTCCAGCCGAACCACTGCAGCCCGGCCCAGAGCATCAGATGGGGCTTGAGGTATCGATTCAGGGACACCGGCTGGTCCGTCTCCACCTGGATATGCGCCTCCAGGTGGTCCTGCAGGTTCTCGCCCAGCATGGGCGCAGGGTGGACGACCTCGATGCCGTGCTCGCGCAGATGCTTCTCGGGGCCGATCCCCGAGAGCATCAGAATCTGCGGCGTGCCGAACACCCCGGCCGACATCACCACCTCGCGTGAGGCTTGCACCCTGTGGATGCGCCGGCCCTTGGCCAGTTCCACGCCCGTTGCGCGGCCGTTCTGGACGATGACCCGCAAGACCTTGACGCCGGTGACCACATGCAGATTGGCGCGCTTGGCCTGGGCATGCAGGTAGGAACGCGCGGAGCTGCTGCGCACGCCTTTTTCCACCGACATCTCGAAGCGGCTCACGCCTTCCTGCGCATAGCCGTTCACATCCTCAGTCAGCGCATGCCCGGCCTGCTGGCCCGCCTCGAGGAACGCGGCGTTCAACGGGTTGAGGTCCTGCTGGGTCTTCACCCCCACCGGGCCCGAATGACTGCGGTAGTCGTCCGCCGGACCGTCGCGCCGCTCGAGCTTCTTGAAATACGGCAGGCAATCGGCGAAGGACCAACCGCTGCAGCCTTCGATATCCGCCCAGTCGTCATAGTCGCGCGGATTGCCGCGCAAGAAGGTCATGCCGTTGATCGAGGACGATCCGCCCAGCACCTTGCCGCGTGGCTGGTCGATCGCACGATTGTTCAGCTGGCGCTGCGGCGTGGTCTTGAACCAATAGTTGTACTTGCTCGTCGGCTTGAATGCCGAACGCAAGCCGGCCGGCATCTGGATGATCCAGCTGCGGTCATCGCCGCCATGCTCCAGCAACAGCACCGAATACTCGCCGCTTTCGCTCAGCCGATGGGCCAGCACGCAGCCGGCGGTGCCCGCGCCAACGATGATGTAGTCGTAACGGCTGTTCACAGATAGTCCTCCTCGAACGGGCAGTCGCTCAGCGGCACGGGACCATCCTTGGTGATCAGCACGGGCTGTTCGAGCTTCACCCCTTCATCGCCACCGACCGCGCCGATGTAGCTCTCGACGCACACGCACATGCCCTCCTGAAAGGTGCCGGCGTACTGCCAGGTTTCGTGGTCCTCGGGGTAGTAGATCACCGGGAACTCCACGCCGAAGCCGATGCCGTGGACCATCTCGGCATAGCGGTTGGGCACATAGATGTCGGGCATCTTCCAGGACAGTTCGCCGAATTCAGCGAAGCTCATGCCCGGGCGCAGCAGCGCCATGTTGTGCTGCAACTGCTCATGGGCGTGGGCATACAGGCGCCGTTGCTCCGCCGTGGGCCGCCTGTCGCCGATCACGAAGGCGCGGGTCTGGTCGACGAAGACGCCGTCCGGGCCGATCAGGTCGCTGTCGAAGACCAGCATCTCGCCCGCCTCGATCACCTTGCTCGAGGTCTCGGTGAACCAGGGGTTGGTGTGATGCCCCGAGCTCAGCAAGCGCGTCTCCTGCGCTTCGCCGCCATGCTCCAGGTTGTACTGGTTCATCAGCGACATCAGGTAGTTCTCGGTCACCCCGGGCACGGCGTGCTGACGCATGAAGGCGATGGCATCGGTGCAGACCTGCATCGAGTTCCTGATGATCGCCACCTCATCGGCCGACTTGATCGAGCGGGCGATCTCCATTGGCGCCTTGGCGTCCATCATCTGGATACCGCGCTTCTGCAGGGCCAACAGCGGCAGCAGATCGGCCCGGTCGATGCCCAGGGTGGCGCCGCGTCCGCAGGTGGTGTGCAGCAGGTCGACGATCTCTTCGGCCCACTTGCCGGCGTGCTCTTCAGCGCGGCTGCCGGAGCCGAAGTAATCCCAGGACTTCGCCGGTCGGGCCTCGTCGATGGTTTCCAGGTCATCGGACAGGTGCAGCGCACCGCCGTAGTCGAACAGCACCACGGGTCCTGCCGCCGGGACGAAGACGTAGCGCGCCAGGTGGTGCGAGGTCCAGACCTGCATGTTGCGACAACCGGTCGCGTAACGCAGGTTCAGCGGATCGAAGAGCACCGCCGCGTCCATCTTGAAGTGGGCCAACAGTTCGCGCGTGCGCTCGAGCCGATAGGCACGGACGCGTTTCTGGTCGAGGGTGGCGGACAGATCCAGCATGACTCACTCCAAAGGAAGGCTGTTGGGCGAGTATGGAAGGCTGCTATGGTTAATAAAAACTAAATAATTTTACCTTGTAGGTAAGGGAAATTTAATCATGTTGCCGGCGCTAGACCTCGAACTCATTCGGACGTTCCAGACCGTCCTGCAGGAAGGTGGCTTCAAACCCGCGGCCGAAAGACTCAATAAAACCCCCGCCGCTGTCAGCATGCAGATCAAGCGGCTCGAAGAGCTGCTGGGGCAGCGGCTTCTGGAACGCAGCAACCAGGGGATTGCCCTGACCGCGGCCGGGGACATCCTCAAGGAGAAGGGCGAAAAGCTGCTGGGCCTGAACTACGAACTGCTCAGCGATCTGCGCCAGGGCGAGTTGTTCGGCAAATTGAGTTTCGGCACCCCCACCGACTATGCGCCGACGCTGCTGCAGAAACTTCTGCCCATCTTTGGCCGTGAGTTCCCCAAGCTCACTCCCACCATCATTCTCGAACCCAGTCGCTCGCTGCGAGCACGCATCCAGTCCGGTGCACTGGATATGGCCATCGTGGCGCAAGAGCCCGGAACCGATGAGGGGGCTCATCTCTGGTCGGAAGAAATCGCCTGGTTTGGTAGCGCAAGAACCCAGGACGGCAAAGCCAAGGTGGGGGTGCTGACGACCAACTGCATCTTGCGTGATCGCGCGCTCGAAGACCTGAAGACCGTGCCCCGTGAGCACAAGCTGGTGCTCGAGGCCGCGACAGTCGCCTCCCTGCGAGATGGCGTCGAAGAAGGGTTCTGCCAGGCCTTTTTGCCGGTATCCATGGCCGGCAGACTCGTGCGCTCCAAGGAGATCAGGCCGTCCCATTCGCTGATGCTGAACTTCGTCCTGATTGCCGGCGTCGGTGCCGACGGCAGCAAGACTCATAGTGTCGCGTCCAAGTTCAGGCGAGCGCTCCTGGGTTAATCCCAGCGTTCGCCTGGATCAGCAGACCACTACACTGGTCTTTCAGCTAAATGACCCTGTGAGACAAGGCTATGTTGGATTTGCCATATACGTCGGTGATTGAAGGGAATGCAGTGAGGTGGGGACGCTGTGGCAGTGGTGCCCCCTTGGTCGCTATCCATGGCACACCGTTCTCATCCCAGGTCTGGCGCAGAATCATTCCCCATCTGGTCGATCAGAGGACGGTTTATTACTTCGATCTGGTGGGGTACGGGCAGTCCGAAATGCGGGCGGGCCAGGATGTCTCCCTGGCAATCCAGAACAAGGTGCTCGCCGCCCTCTTCGAGGAGTGGGGCATCAGCCGACCTGACGTTCTGGCCCACGATTTTGGCGGAGCCACGGCCCTGCGTGGCTACTACCTGAACGGGCTTCGCTATTCCTCTCTCACGATCTTCGACGCTGTGGCGTTAGCCCCATGGGGCTCGCCATTCGTCCGCCATGTTCGTCAGCATGAGGCCGCATTCGCCGGCATGCCGGACTACATGCACCAGGCTTTGCTCAGGGCGTATCTGCAAACCGCCGCGTGTAATCCACTGTCCGAGGAGGCGATGCAGCTGTACTGCAATCCATGGGTGGGAGCAGTCGGCCAGGCGGCCTTCTATCGACAGATTGCGCAGATGGATGAACGGTTTACCGATGAGGTTCAGGGCCTCTATGGCGCAATGGATTGTCCTGTCAGGGTCTTGTGGGGGCAGGAGGATGCCTGGATCCCAGCGGAGAAGGGCAAAGTGCTCGCCGAGTCGATCTCGGATCGGCCGTGTTTCCTGGTTGAAAACTCCGGGCACCTCATGCAAGAGGATCGCCCGGAGGCGATCGTTGCGGCAGTGCTCAAACAGATCGGCTCCGCCTGAAGCCGAGTGTCGGCTATTGGCTGGTTTTCGCCTGATACGACAGGCGGCTTGGGGCGACTTCCGCCAGGCAGCAGACGCGAAGCCTGGCAAGGAGCAAGCATTCACTGCAAGTCGGGTAGTTCCGCCCCTCTCTCGCTCATAAGCCACTGCCGAACCGCCTGGGTCGGCTCGGGGTGGCGTTGCCGGCGGGGGGCCACGACGTAGAAGTCCTGGGTGCCGCGCATCACAGCAGTGAACGGTTGCACCAACAGACCCGAGGCCAGTTCTGCCTGCACCAGAAAACGGCTGGCCAGGGCGAATCCCTGGCCGGCAATGGCTGCATCTATGGCCAGGCTGGTCTGGTTGAACTGCATGCGCTTGCTCCCGAGGGCATTGGCCTGGCCCAGGGCCCGTTCAAGATACTCGGGCCAGAGGTTGTGGCTGTCCTCGAGCAGCACCTGGCCGCGCAGGTTCGCCGGGGTCATCGGTGCGTCCAGGGACGCAAGCAGGGCGGGGCTGCAGACTGCAATCAGTGTCTGCGCAAACAGAAAATCCACTTCCAGCCCTGGCCCGAACGGCGGACGTCCCTGGCGAATGGCCAGGTCGACGCCATCGGCGTGGAAGCTCGACAGCTGCTCGCTCGCCAGAATGCGCAGGTCGATCAGCGGATGGGCGGCGACGAATCCGGGCAGCCTGGGCAGCAGCCATTTGGCTGCAAAGGTCGGGGTCGCGCTGATCGTCAGGCGAGTGGGGGCGGTGCGCAGGTTTGCCGTGGCGTCGCCGATCAGTTCGAAGGCCCGGCGGATGTTAGGCAGGAAGGCCCGTCCCGCGTCCGTCAACGCCACCCCATGCGCCTCGCGTATGAACAGGCGGATGCCCAGATCATCCTCGAGCTTGCGAATCTGCTGTGCCACCGCCCCCTGGGTGACGTTTAGCTGTTCGGCCGCCAGGCGGAAGTTCAGCTGCTGCGCGACCACGTCGAAGACGCGCAGGGCATTGAGCGGCGGCAGCCGCGCTGAGTTAGTTGTAGTCATGTAGTTTTTCTATAGTCACAAGGCAGTCGATCTGGTTCGAACGTGGGCGCTCATATACCTATAGTTCATGCAATTCATACGGATTTCCAGCAGCGATTTCCGGCATTCATGAGGAGGCAGCATGACTATAGAAAAAGTAGCCATCATTACCGCCGGTGGCAGCGGCATGGGGGCAGCCACCGCCAAACGGCTGGCCAGCGACGGCTTCAAGGTGGCGATCCTGTCGGCGTCGGGCAAGGGCGAGGAGCTGGCCAAGCAACTGGGTGGGCTGGGCGTCACCGGCTCCAACCAGTCGAACGATGATCTGCAACGCCTGGTAGACCTGACGCTTGAACGCTGGGGGCGCATCGATGTGCTGGTCAACAGCGCCGGCCATGGGCCGCGCGCACCGGTGCTCGAGCTGAGCGACGAAGAGTGGCACAGAGGGCTGGAGGTCTACCTGCTGAACGTGATCCGCCCGACGCGCCTGGTGACGCCAACCATGGTCGCCCAGCAGTCAGGCAGCATCATCAACATCTCGACCTTCGCGGCGTTCGAGCCTGATCCGGTGTTTCCGACTTCTGGTGTCTTCCGCGCCGGCCTGGCGGCGTTCAGCAAACTGTTCGCCGATCGCCATGCGGCCGACAACGTGCGCATGAACAATGTGCTGCCAGGCTTCATCGACAGCCTGCCGGAGAAGGAGGAGTTCCGTGCGCGCATCCCCATGGGCCGTTACGGACGCGCCGAGGAGATAGCCGCGACCATCGCCTTCCTCGCCAGCGAGGGGGCGGGCTACATCACCGGGCAGAACCTGCGGGTCGATGGCGGCATCACCCGCTCGGTCTGATCAAGGGAACGACCCTAGCGGGGGCAGGGAGCCGGCAGAAGCCAGCCAAGAGCAAACTGATCCGTACCAAGCTGAACGGGGCTCACATAGAGGCGTCTAGGCATTCAGGCGCGCGGGCCGATTCAATACTCCGCACCCGGCAGCGCCTGGTCCCAGTAAGGTTCCTCACCAAAATACTCGGCGTAGAAATCGATAAAGGCCCGCACCTTGGGGGCTAGCAGGCGTGAACTGGGGTACATCGCCCAGATCGCGGTTTGTGCAAGCAGCGGGCTGTGCGGTAGCACCTGGACCAGGTCGCCATGCGCCAGGTGCTGGTAGACGCTCCAGGTCGAGCTGATGGCGATGCCCAGTCCGCTGACACAGGCGTCACGCATGGCCTCACCGTTGTCGGTACGCAGCTGGCCATGGGTTTTGATGCTGAGCGGGCCATTCGCCGTGGCGAAGACCCAGGTCTCCAGCCCCAGCAGATTGATGCATTGATGATTGAGCAGATCCTGGGGCGAGAGCGGTTCTCCGTAATGCTTCAGATATTCCGGCGCGGCGCAGAGGATGCGCCGGTCCGGCGCCAGCCGGCGGGCCACCAGGCTGGAGTCCTTGAGCTCGGCATTGCGGATCGCAATATCGAAGCCGCCCTCGACCAGGTCGACGATCGAGTCGGACAGCCGCAGATCCAGCGACAGGTGCGGATAACGGGCGAGAAACGTCTTCAGCGAAGGCAGCAGATGCATGCGCCCGAACGAAGCGGGTGCCGTGACCCGCAGCGTCCCCCTGGGCGCCGTGCTGCCCGCGCCCACCGAGGCGCGCGCCATCTCCACGCTGGCCAGCACTTCTTCGGCATAGGGCAGAAAGGCCTCGCCCTCCTGGGTGAGCGACACCTTGCGTGTGGTGCGATGCAGCAAACGCACGCCAAGCCCTTGCTCCAGCTTGCTGATATGGGCGCTGGCCACCGCCGGCGACAGGCCCAATTCCTGGCCGGCCTGGCTGATGTTGTGGGTGACCGCCAGCCTGACGAAGAGCTTGAGATGCTCGATGTTCATGGTCGATATTCAGCGAAATCTAAAAAGTTATTGCTTGAGATGGTCGATTATCAATGGTCTGTCTGTCAAATATGCTGACCCCATCAAGCACACAGCGCTCACGGCAAGCCGTCAGTTCAGGGTGCTCGAATCATGGGCTGGATGAGTCAGCCTGAAGCATCACACCGAGTGGTCCGCACACAGC
The DNA here is from genome assembly GCF_013388395.1 of Pseudomonas sp. LPB0260. NCBI lineage: Bacteria > Pseudomonadati > Pseudomonadota > Gammaproteobacteria > Pseudomonadales > Pseudomonadaceae > Pseudomonas > Pseudomonas sp. LPB0260. The sequence continues at coordinate 5,577,839 of NZ_CP058247.1, forward strand.
CTGTATTGCTCTCAGTGCCTCGACCACTTCCCGATATAAGCAGGAGATTTCCCCATGAAAGCAATGATCCTCGAGCAGTACGGCGAAAACGCCGCCTTCCAGGTGGCCGACCTGCCGAAGCCGGTGGTCAGGGCAGGCCATGTGCTGGTGCGCATCGCCGCCACCAGCGTGAACACCGTCGACACCATGATCCGCCAGATGGGCCAGGACCTGCCGCTGTCGCCGGCCCTGCCCGCCGTGCTGGGGATGGATTTCGCCGGCACCGTCGAGGCCGTCGGTGAAGGCGTCAGCGGCTTTGCGCCAGGCGATGAGGTGTACGGCTGTGCCGGTGGCCTGGCCGACCTGCAAGGCACGCTGGCCGAGTACATGCTGGCCGACGCCCGCTTGCTGGCCCACAAGCCCAAGTCGCTGTCGATGCGTGAGGCGGCCGCCTTGCCACTGGTGGGCATCACCGCCTACGAAGGCCTGCAGCGCGCCGGCACCCACGCCGGGCAGCGCGTGCTGGTGCATGGTGGTGCCGGTGGTGTTGGCCACGTGGCCGTGCAACTGGCCAAGTACCTGGGCGCGGAGGTGTACGCCACCTGCTCGGGTGAGCAGCAGGCCAGCGTGATTCAGGGCTATGGCGCCACGCCGATCAACTACAGGAACGAGTCGGTCGCCGACTATGTGGCGAAGCACACCGACGGGAAGGGGTTCGAGGTCGTCTTCGACAGCGTTGGCGGCGCCAACATGGCCAATTCCTTCGAGGCCGCGGCGCTGAATGCTCAGGTGGTGACCACCGTTTCCATGCTGGAGCTTGACCTGACGCCCGCGCACTTCAAGGGCCTGTCGGTGCACGTGGTGTTCATGCTGATCCCCATGCTGCACAACCACAAGCGTGAAGAGCATGGCGCCATTCTCACCAAGCTCGCCGAGATCGCCGATGCCGGGGCCCTCAAGCCGCTGCTGGACGACCCGCGGTTTGCCCTCGAAGACATCGGCCAGGCCCATGCACGCCTGGGCAGCGGCCAGGCGATCGGCAAGGTAGTGGTCGAGGCCTGACCACGCACGGTGGGGCGGGCCCAGGGTTGGAGCCCGCCGCACTCATGGCAAGAGGTGTCGCAATGCTGTCCGAACAACGGGGGTTCGCCCCCATCAATCAGGGCTACGAGGCAGTCTTTCGCCTGAACAGGCTAAGCCTCGGCCTCGTGGTGCCCATCGAGCGCTATGCGGACAGTCCTGTCCCCTCGATGCGCGCTCACCTCGAGCGGGTCAGGCTGGCCGAGCAGCTGGGGTTCGCCGCGGTCTGGCTGCGCGATGTGCCGTTCAACGTGCCGTCATTCGGCGATGCCGGCCAGCTCTACGATCCCTTTGTCTACCTGGGCCTGCTGGCCGGGCAGACCGAACGCATCGCTCTGGGCGTCGCCAGTCTCGTGCTGCCCTTGCGTCATCCGGCCCATGTGGCCAAGGCCGCTGCCAGCGCCGACGCCCTGTCGGGCGGTCGCCTGCTTCTGGGCGTCGCCTCGGGCGACCGGCCGGACGAATACCCCGCCCTCAAACTGAACTACGAGGATCGTGGCACGCGCTTTCGCGACAGCCTCGACTACATCCAGCGGATCTGGCAGCACGCGCCTGCGTTCGACAACCGCTATGGCAGCCCTGGCGGGGGCATGGACATGCTGCCAAAACCCGTCGCAGAAAAAGTGCCGTTGCTGATCACCGGCGCCAGCCAGCAGAACCCGGACTGGCTGGCCAGTCATGGCGACGGCTGGATTACCTACCCGCGGCCCGTGGCGGTTCAGCAGCAGATCATCGGCGACTGGCGAGCACGGGCAGCTGCCGCCGGCCATGGGATCAAGCCCGCCATGCAGTCGCTCTACATCGACCTGCTCGAGAAGGATGATGCACCGCCCCAGGCGATCCACCTCGGCTTTCGCGCGGGCATCCACTACCTGCGGGCCTACCTGAGATCGCTCGAATCCATCGGCATCAACCATGTGGCGCTGAACCTGCGCTTCAACCAGGCCGATATCGAAACCACGCTGCAGCGCATCGCCGACGCGCTGTTGCCGGACTTTACTGCGTGAGGAGGTGACCCATGCAAAAGACCATTCTGATTACCGGCGCCACGGACGGCATCGGCCTGGAAACGGCCAAGCTCCTGTGTTCCCAGGGGCATCGGGTGCTGTTGCATGGCCGCAATCCGGCAAAGCTGGAGGCGGCCCGGCAGGCGCTGTCGGGCGGCTACACGGAGACATACCTGGCCGACCTGTCCGACCCGAGCGAAGTCGTGGCGCTCGCCCAGGCCATCATCGAGCAGCACGACAGGCTCGACGTGCTGATCAACAACGCGGGCATCTTCCGCTCCGAGCAAAGCCGCACGGCCGAGGGTTTCGATGTGCGCTTCGCGGTCAACACCCTCGCCCCCTACCTGTTGACCCAGCGGCTGCTGCCCGTGCTGGGCCCGGACGCCCGGGTGGTCAACCTGTCGTCTGCCGCGCAGGCGCCCGTTGACCTGGATGCGCTGGCTGGGCGGACGCCGATTGCCGACCAGTTCGAAAGCTATGCCCAGAGCAAGCTGGCCCTGACCATGTGGACCCATGGCATGGCGCATGCGCTGAAGGGCAGGGGGCCGTTGCTGGTGGCGGTGAATCCCGGCTCCCTGCTGGCCACCAAGATGGTCAAGGAAGGCTTCGGCATGGCCGGCAAGGACCTGCGTACGGGGGCGGACATATTGGTCAGGGCGGCACTCTCGGATGAGTTCGCCACAGCCTCCGGCCGATACTTCGACAATGACGCCGGGTGCTTCGCCGCGCCGCACCCTGACGCGCTGGATCTGCAGAAGTGCCAAGAGGTCGTTCAGGTTATCGAGGCGGTGCTGGCGAAATATGGCTAGCGCCACTCTTGTCTGTCCTGACATCAGCAAGCCGGATTTAGATGCATGGCTGCATTGTCTACTTCGGGTCGACGCCGGCCTTGGGCAGATGCCCGCTTTCGGCCAAAAGCAGACGATCCAGATTTAGATAAGCTGCCCACAGCTGTGACTTGGAGGTGTCGAGAAAAGTAGGGGCGATTCATTAGAAAGCCTGAGCAATCTTAATAGCGAGTGCTGATGTAAGGATTAGTACTGCCTCATATTTAGAATTTCTAGCGCTGTAAATTATCTAGAGGTCGAACGCCATCATCGAAAACGACGTGCCGCTTTCGGAACGTCGTTCCTTCGATACAGTGCGGTTCTCTGATCCGGTCCATGCGGAAATGCCGAAAGTCTTCACGTGCAGGATCCCAGGCCACCAGATACCAAAGTGGCGGCAGAATCAGCATTGCCTGCGGCTCAACCACACGTATGCTGCTTTCACCTTTCGCATCGCGATAATTGAACCGTAGATGCTGGCGCTGAAGAAAGGCCACCTCGAATTCCGGAAGCAAAGCAGGGTCCATTGTTCCTATATTGGACCTGTCCACCTGCGGGGCAAGTTCTCCGATATACAGGCTGTCCAGAAAATGCCGTAAATCCCGAATTTTATCTGGCGGCAATGCCTTTTCAATCTTTGCAAGCCCGGTGTCCGCAAAGTTTGAAAATGGTAGGTTTCCCGCTGCACGCATCGATGCCACGCTGATCAAAAGGGCAAAAACCTCGGTCACTGAAAGACGTGGCGCGGTCTGAACCGAACGAGGGTCAAGTTGCAGCCCCCCGCCGCGACCAGGTTCAGAACAAATGACAAAACCCTGTTCTCGCAACGGGCTAATGTCACGTAGCAGTGTGCTACGGGATGCCCCCACCTGCCCTGCGAGCTCGGCAATGGTCGCTGATCCATTGCGGCGCAGGCTGCGTATGATGGCTTCTTGTCGAAGGCGAACATTCATCTTCTTTGGATCAATAATCAAAGGTGTCATATTTTGACACCTTTACCTCGTAGATTACGAGTGTCGACGCCAGTTGACGTCCGGCGCTGCCCCCTGACCTACCGGTCATCAAGTGTAGCGCCGCTGCCTGATCACCCATCCAAACACAAAAGGAAGATAAATGTTTAACCCCGATGACTTTCCCAAACCCACTTTGATCTCAGTTAACGGTGTGGAATTGGAAGTCTTTGAAGCCGGAAGTGAAAACTCTAGAAACCCGATCGTGCTGTGTCACGGCTGGCCACAGCATGCTTTTTCCTGGCGATATCAAATCCCCGCACTTGCGGCTGCTGGCTATCACGTCATCGTGCCAAACCAGCGTGGGTATGGAAATTCTGCGCGACCGAATGACGTGACAGCATATGACCTCGCACACCTGACCGGTGACCTTGTCGCCTTGCTCGATCACTTCGGATACGACGACGCCGTCTTTATTGGTCATGACTGGGGCGCAAATGTTGTCTGGGGCATGGCTCTACTGCATCCAAACCGCGTGAGTAAGCTCATCGCGCTCGCACTTCCCTATCAGGAACGGGGTGATATCCCGTGGGTGGAGTTGATCGAAGGCTTCATGGGGCCAGACAATTACATGGTGCATTTCAATAAGCACCCCGGTGTGGCGGATGCGATCCTGGATCAAAACAGGCTACGGTTCCTTCGAAATCTGTATCGCAAGAACCAACAACCACATACACCCGAACCAGGAATGGCAATGATCAATCTGGCGAAGGCTGAGGTTGCTACTGGAGAGGCGCTCATGACAGATGCCGAGCTGTCTGTCCTCGACGCCGCGTTTGAGGTCTCTGGCTTCACGGGCAGTATCAACTGGTATAGAAATCTCGATCGCAACTGGCATCTCTTGGCGGGCGTGGATCCGATTGTTCCCCATCCCGCCCTAATGATCTATGGAGAGCGCGACCTGATACCCAAGTCCCCAAATCTGAGTGACTTTGTGCCAAACGTCGAAATTGTCAGCCTGGACACAGGCCACTGGATTCAGGAGGAAAAGCCCAAAGAGACAACCAAGACAATTCTGGACTGGTTAAAGTAGGTTTCTGCAAGCTGCCCTCAAGAGCAATACCTCGCTTGCGCCCCGCCATGATTGGAGGACGCAAACGGACGCTGAAGGAAAGACAATGGAAGAGCCTACCCTTTTCGTCACTCCTTCGCGTCGATGTTCTGAGTTGTCCCCGTTTTGGTAGACGTATTTGAACGTCAGCTTTTGGCCGAAAGCGGCCGCTCTGCGACAGCTGCCCTAGCCATCCGCTGAGACTGTTAAGGCCCGTGGCCAATAACAACTGGGGGCAGATCGCCATTTCCTGAATCGTGGTCTGCCCCTGATGACGTGAACAACCCTGTCCGCTTTTAAGCTTGGGCCCCTGGGGCGCCGCGAGCGTATTTCTTCTGCAGGATTATCGATGCTTCGCTGTAGGCATTCTGGAAAGCCTCGCCGCTGATCCAGTCCACTGCCGTGTCTTCGTCTTCATCGTGGAAGATCCCCCGGTAGGTGATCAGCAGGCCCATCATGAAGTCGATCGCCGGGTCTTCCTCTTCCTCGGCGACCACCAGCTCCAGCACCGGGTACTGCAGGAACACCAGGCACATCGCCAGCAGGCTGGTGTTTTCGGCGACTTTCATCGCCTGGAACAGGTCGTCGAAGTGCGCCGGGTCGAAGCCGTTCTCTTCGATGTCCTTGAAGTCGAAGGTGCTCAGGTCGATTTCGACATCATCGAAGGGCTCGTCGATCAGCGGATTGGCCAGCAGCGGATGAACCGCATGGGCTTTGGACTTGCCCGAACGGTTCTGCTTGGCCTTGGCTTTGGCCCGCTGGGCGCGTTTCTTCTGTTTGTCTGGGGAGGCCATTGAGGCGAGTTCCTTGTTCGGTGCAGCCATATGCATGGCCCAGGATAATCGGGCGCATAGTGTATTCGGTCGGCCAAAGGGGGCAGATCTATTTTTCCTGCGCTGAGCGTCCGCCTTGGGCCGGCTACTCCTCGAAGCGCCCCGTGGCCTCGCGGTCGTGGGCGTATCGCCGGCTAAGGGGAAACGCCGGCAGCCAGGACTCGCGGCGGACGGTCCAGCTCTCGTAGGTGGGCGTCAGTTGGTCGGGGGCATCCAGGGCGCCCAGGTTCACTTCGATCTCGTCTGCGCTGCGGGCGAAAACCGATGAGCCGCAGCGGGGGCAGAAATACCGCCCGGCGTAGTCGCGGGTTTCTCCCTCGATCGTTACCGCATCCTGGGGGAAGATCGCGGATGCGTGGAACAGCGCGCCATGGTGCTTGCGGCAGTCGAGACAGTGGCAAAGGCCGACCCGGTAGGGGCGTCCCGAGGCCTCGATGCGCACGTTGCCGCACAGGCAACCGCCGGTGAATCGCTCCATGCCGCGTCTCCTCTGCAATCAAACGGTCGAATCTTTCCAGCTCGGGCGTCGATAGACGTTGCGCCAGCGTGCCAGCCTGGGCGAACTCGCGCGCTGTACCGGGTGGACGACCTCGCTCAATTATCCCCGGCGGCCAGCTGTTCCAGGATGCGCGTGTAGTTCTCCACCCCTTGCGCACCGCTGACGAGGTGGCGACGGTTGAAGATCACCGCCGGCACACCGCGAATGCCTTGGTTCAGCCATGCGCTCTCGGCCGCACGCACCGCTGAGGCAAAGCGCTGATCCTGAAGCACCGCCAGGGCTTCGGCTCGCGCCAAGCCGACTTCGGCGGCTACGTCCGCCAGCACGCCGAGGTCGGACAGGTCGCGGCGGTGGGTGAAGTGGGCGGTAAACAGCGCCTGTTCCAGGTCGTGCATGCGCCCCTGCTGATCGGCCCAGTGCAGCAGTTGATGCACGTTGAAGGTGTTGTGCATGCGCATGTCGTCGGCAAAGCGGAACGCGAAGCCGAGCTCTGCGCCGATCGCGGTCAACCTAGCCCGGCTGTCCTCCGATTGCTCCCGGGTGGTGCCGTATTTCTCGGCCACATGGTCGCGCAGGTTCTGCCCCTCGGGCGGCATGTCGGGGTTCAGCTCGAACGGGTGCCAATGGACCTCGTGCGGCGTGCCGGTCGCCTGCAGCGCGGTGGCCAGCTGTCGGTAGCCGATGATGCACCAGGGGCAGACCACATCGGAGACGATGTCGATCCGCAGCGCTTGCGGTGGGGTGGTCATGGAGCCTCCTTGGATCGAGTTCGAGGTGTTGCCCGGCGCTCAGTGTGCAGCCGGTACCGACGCTGTGGCGACCTGTTCGATGCCCGGCGGGCCCGCTGAATATAGTCGAGCGGTTGGCGCTCAGGGCCGGGTGCGCCCCGGCACCAGACTCAACTCGCTGACCGTGCCGCGCCGCTGGCTGAGAAAGCGTGTGCAGCTGACCCGCAGGAAGGAGGCGAAGTTGACCACCTCGCCACGGTAGTCGATGACCTCCTCGTACAGCTTGGTGATCAACTGATTGGTGGTCATGCCATCGACTTCGGCGATCTCGCGCAGGATGTCCCAGAACTGGTTCTCCAGGCGCAGGGTGGTGACCACGCCGCGAATCCGCAGCGATCGGGAGCGCGACTCGTAGAGAATCGGGTCGGCTTTGACGTAGAGCTCGCACATATTCCAAGGTCTCTCGAGCGGGATGCCGTGGCGGCGACCGCAGTCGCTGGCAGGGGACCCGATTGTCGCTTACCGGGCCGTCCTGCGGCCGCTGCCACAGTTGAACGTTACCCTTACAGGCTGATCCTGGTGCCCAGCAGCGTGAGGAAGCCGGCCAGCCAGGCCGGGTGCGCCGGCCAGGCCGGTGCGGTGACCAGGTTGCCCTGGATATGCGCTTGATCCACGGCGATGTCCATATACTCGCCACCGGCCTGCCGCACTTCCGGGGCACAGGCCGGGTATGCGCTGCAGGCACGGCCTTGGAGCACGCCCGCCGCCGTCAGCAGCTGGGCACCGTGACAGACCGCGGCAATCGGCTTGTCGGCCCTGGCGAAGGCCCGGACCAGCTCCAGCACCTGCTCGTTCAGGCGCAGGTATTCCGGGGCACGCCCGCCGGGAATCAACAGCCCCTGGTAATGCTCGGCCTCGACCTTGGCGAAGTCGTAGTTCAGGACGAAGTTGTGCCCGGGCTTTTCGCTGTAGGTCTGATCGCCCTCGAAGTCATGGATGGCGGTGCGCACGCTCTGCCCGGCGACTTTGTCCGGACAGACCGCATGCACGACGTGACCGACCATCTGCAGGGCCTGGAACGGCACCATCACTTCGTAATCTTCGACGTAGTCGCCGACCAGCATCAAAATATTCTTCGCAGCCATGCTGTCCTCCTGACAGGTTGATGACCCGACGAGTTTCCGCCTTCGAGTGCGCAGGCGGGTAATAGCCTGGAACTACGTCGGGGAAAACGGCAGCCGGCACCCAGACGGAGCGCGCGAGGCCCGTCGTCACTTCGTCAGCGTCAGCAGGATATCCGCGTACCAGGTGCAGTTCAGGCCGAGCGCCTCGTCCAGCTCCAGGTCGCGGGTGCCCAGGTCGAGGCGCGCCGAGTGCACACCCAGCAGGCGCCAGGGCAGCTCGTCCGCTTTGCCCTGGCGGTCGGGCAGGCGCAGCACCACCGGGGCGCCGCTGGTGCCGCGGTGGGTGCGGCCGTCGGTGAGGAAGTAGCCCTGGCCCTGGAAACGCAGGCCGAAGGAGGAGGCGAGCACCGCGTGGCGCACCACTGGCATGTGGTGCAGGGTGTCGTGGAAGCCGAGGGGGAAGCCCACCACCAGCAGCGACGAGCCGACCTCGACCGGCTCCTCCGGCCCCGGCAGGTGCTCGGGGGTGAAGGCGCTGTAGACCATGTCCTCGGGCAGGGCGGCGCGGTCCAGCTCGATGGCCGCCACGTCGATCTCGCCGGCGCTGTCCAGGCCCTGGCGCCAGAGGCTCTTGCCGTCGCGGTACAGCGGAATGGAGAAGCCGGTGGAGCTGGCCATGTTGGCCTCGGCGGTGTGCACCTCGATGACGATGCGATCGGGAAAATGCTTGCTCGGCTCGTCGATCATCACGTGGCGGCTGGTCACCACGAACAGGCGTTCGCCGCGGGCGAAGAAGAAGCCGCTGGCGTTGGTCAGCTGGCGCTGGCCGTCGTAGGTGCAGATGCGCGCCGCGGTGAGCAGCAGGGACTCGATCTTCGGCATGGCGGTGCATACTCTGGGTGGTGCGAAGCGGTTATCGACTGGCACCTTAGCACGCCGCTGGCGAACGGCCGGCGCGCGGTGCCCGCCTTCAGCGTGCTGGCGCGAGTTGGCGCGGCTGCACCCGCACGCCATCGCTCAGCTCGGCGCCGGGGTAGAGGATCACCTGCGCGCCGGCGTCCAGGCCGCCGAGTAGCTGCGCCTGGCGGCCGTTGTTGGCACCGACCTCGACCTGGACCAGGCGTGCCCGGCCGTTTTCGACGACGAACAGGGCCCAGTCGCCGTCCTCGCGGAACAGGGCGCTGGACGGCACGCTGAGGGTCTCGGCGGACTGCCAGACGACGATCCGTGCCAGCACCCGGTAGCCGTGGCCGAGGCCGGCGCGGCGCGCGGGCGGGTCGCTCAGGCGGATCAGGGTGTTGACCCGCTGTTCCTCGACGCCGAGGGCGGAGAACTTGGTGAAGCCCGCCGGTTCGACCCGCTCGACTTCGCCGTGCAGCGGGTCGGGGCCACCCCAGTTGTCGATGATCACCGGGTTGCCCGGGGCGACCCGCACCGCATCGCTGGACAGCAGTTCGACGAGCACCTCCAGGTCATTGTCCACGTCGCCGATCTCGAGGATGGGCGCGCCGTCGGCCAGGCTGGTGGCGCTCTCCTGGAGCAGGCGCAGGATCTGTCCGGAAACCGGCGCGAGCAAGGGCACCGCGTCCCCGTTGGCCGCCGTCGCGCCAGCCTCCTCGGCGTCCGGGGCGACCTGGCCCAGGCGCGCCCGGGCACTGGCCTGCTCGGCCTCGGCCCGGGCGACGGCGGCTTCGGCACGCTGTCTTGTCGCGGCAGCCGTGCGGGCGCTGCGCTGGGAGCGCTCCAGTTCGGCCTGGGCGAGGGCATCGCGGGCGTGCAGGCGGCGGGCGCGCTGCAGTTCGCGGTCGGCCAGGCGCCGCTCGGCGTCGGCGCCGGCCAGTTCGGCCGCGGCTGCGCGCTGGGCCGCGGTGCTGGCATCGAGCTGGGCGCGGGCCTGCTCGCGGTCGCGGCGGTCCAGCGGCGGCGGATGGCTCGGCAGCATGCGGGCGACCACGCTCCGGCCGCCCTCGACCCGGTCGCCGGGCTCCACCTCGACCCGCAGCAGGCGCCCGGCGAACGGCGCCGACAGCACATAGCGCTCGCGCACGCGGGTGCGGCCTTCTTCATCGATGCTCAGCTGCATGGGCGCGCGCTGCGCCGTGCCCAGGTCGACCGGCAGCGCGAGCGGCCAGAAGGCATAGGCCAGGGCAGCGGCGAGCAGGGCGCCGAGACCGAGGCTGATCCAGATGCGTGAACCGTTGTGCGCCACCGTTCGGGTCACTCCTGTGTCTTCAGCGCCGCGACCAGCTCGAGGCGGTCGATGTCGCGCTTGACCAGCCAGCCGGACACCACCGCCGCCGCCAGCACCGCCAGGGCCGCGCTGCCATAGCTCTGCGGCACCAGCAGCAGCGGGATGCGGTACAGGTCGGTGCTGAAACCGGCCGATATCGCCTGGGTTAAGTAGTAGCCGAGGAGCGCGCCGAGCGGCAGGGCCAGCAGGGTGATCAGCGCCAGTTCGCCGAGCAGGACGAAGGCCGTCTCGCCGCGGGTGAAGCCCAGCACCCGCAGGCTGGCGAGGTCACGGGCGCGTTCGGCGAAGGCGATGCGCGCGCTGTTGTAGACGATGCCGAAGGTGATGACCGCGGCGATGGCCGCCATCACGTAGCGGATCGCCCCGGCGCCGCTGTCCAGCAGCCGCTTGAAGGCGGCCCGGGCGTCGCTGCGCAGGCTGACGCCGGCCACCGCCGGCATGTCCTTGAGAGCGCGGTAGAGCGCCTCGCCCTGCAGGCTGTCGACCCGCAGGTAGGCACCGGACACCCGCCCGGGCTCGCCCAGCGCCCGGTTCAGCGCGCCCAGCTCGAGGTAGGCCGGGGCGCCGAGCAGGGTCTGGGCGATCCCCGCCACCGGCAGTTGCAGCCGTGGCCGGCGGCCCTCGCGCACCTCGACGGTCAGGTGCTGGCCGGGGCGGATGTGGAGGATCTGCGCCAGGGATTCGGCGAGGATCAGGCCGTCGGCGCGGATGAAGATGCCCTGCATGTCGGCGTCGACCGCGCGGTTCAGGCGCGGCTCGGCGACCAGGCCGCTGATCGCCCCGCGGTAGCTGTGGCGGCCGTGGCGCAGCAGCACCGGCACGCTGCGCAAGGGCTCGACTTCGATCACCCCGGCCATGCGCCCCAGCTCCAGGAGGGTCTTGTCGGACAGCGGCTCGATGAAGCTGACCGTGGCGTCGCTGCGGTCGATGACGCTGAAGCTCAGCTCCAGGCTGCGCTCGAAGGCGCTCATCAGGCTGAGCATCGCCACCGACAGGGCCATGCCGGCGCCGATCCCGCAGGCGGCGGTGAGGGTGCGCGCCGGCTGGCGCAGCAGGCGGCGCAGGACCATGCGACTGGGCTGGTCGAGCAGGCGCAGCAGGGCCTTGTCCAGGCGCGCGGAGCGGCTGTAATCGGCCGGCGCCGGCGGCCGCATGGCGGTGGCCGGGGTCAGCGCAAAGACCTGGCGGAGCACCAGCAGGCCGCCGGCCGAGGCCACCAGCACGCTGATCGCCACCCCGGCGAGGAACACCCCGGGATCGACCCGGAACAGCAGGAAGGGAAACTTGTAGTAGGCCAGGTAGACGTCCACCAGGCTGCGCCCGGCCAGCACCCCGAGCAGGCAGCCGAGCAGGGCGCCGGCCACGGCGATGGCCAGGACGAACTTGGCGTAGTGCAGGCCTACCGCCCGACTGCTGTAGCCGAAGGCCTTGAGCAGGCCGATCTGCTCGCGCTCGGCCTGGATCATCCGCGCGATGACGATGTACAGGAGAAAGGCGGCGACGCCGAGGAAGATCGGCGGCACCACCCGCCGGGAAGCCTTGAGGCCCTCGATCTCCTCGCTGATGAAACGGTTGGACAGCTGGTCGGCCAGGCCGAAGGCGCCGCTGCTGCCATAGGGCGCGAGCAGGCGCTCCAGGCCCTCGAGCACTTCGGCCAGGCGGGCGTCGCGGCTCAGCGCCAGCAGAGCCTGGTTGAACGCGCCGTCCAGGTCGAAGGCCGCGGCCAGGGCCTCCTCGTTCATCCACAGCACGGCGAAGCGCGCGTCGTCCGGGGCCAGCTCGCCCGGCGCCACGGCGTAGAGAAACTCGGGGGCCTGGGCCAGGCCGACGATGCGCAGGGTGCGCCGCGCGCCGTTGAGATTGACCCGCAGCGGGTCGCCGGGCGCCAGGCCCCGGGCCACGGCGAAACCGTGCAGCAGCAGGACCTCGTCGCGGCGCGCGGGGTCGAGCCGGCGCCCCTCCACCAGGTGCACCGCGTTCAGTCGTGGCGGGCGCAAGGCCGGCAGCGACACGGCCTGGGCGCGGATCGGCACCGCCACCCCCGGCAGGTCGATCAGCGCGCCGCCGCTGATGCGTCCCTCGACGGCGGCGACGCCCGGCAGCCCGGCGACCTGCCCGAGCACCTGGCGCGGCGCCCGCTTGACCGGGGCGAACACCTCGGCCAGGCGATAGCGCTGGTAGTAGGCGCGCTGGCTGTCCTCCAGGGAGTTGACCAGGCCGTCCATCATCACCAGCAACAGTACGCCGAGGGCGATGACCACGGCGATGGCCAGGGCCTGGCCGCGCACCCGGTACAGGTCGCGCAGCAGCTTGCGGTCGAGGGGGCTCATGGCTGACGCCGTCCGGCCTTCACCAGACGATCTCCTCGGCCGGGCGCTTGTGGGCGTTGAGTTCGACCTGGCGGATGCGCCCGTCGGCGAAGTGCAGGACGCGGTCGGCCATGGCCGCGGTGGCGGCGGCGTGGGTGATGATCAGCACGCTGGTGCCGAGCTCCTGGTTGATGTCCTGCAGCACCCGCAGCACGGCGCGTCCGGTCTCGCTGTCGAGGGCGCCGGTGGGTTCGTCGCAGAACAGCACGGTCGGGCGCTTGGCGATCGCCCGGGCGATGGCCACGCGCTGCTGCTCGCCGCCGGACAGTTGCGCCGGGAAGTGCTGCAGGCGCTGCTGCAGGCCGACCAGGGCCAGGGCTTCGGCCGGCGCCAGCGGGTCGTCGGCGATCTCGGTGACCAGCTCGACGTTCTCCTCGGCGGTGAGGCTGGGCATCAGGTTGTAGGACTGGAACACGAAGCCGACATGCCGCCGCCGGTACTGGGTGAGCTGGCCATCGCTCATGGCCGTCAGCTCCTGCTCGAAGAAGTGCACGCTGCCGGCGCTCGGCCGGTCCAGGCCGCCGAGGATGTTCAGCAGCGTCGACTTGCCGCTGCCGGAGGCGCCGAGCAGCACCACCAGCTCGCCGCCGGGCAGCTCCAGGTCGACCCCGCGCAGCGCGCGCACGGCCGAGGGGCCCTCGCCATAGACCTTGGTGACCCCCCGGGTGCGGAACACCGCCGCTGCGCTGTTGCTGGAACTGGCCATATACCCCTCAGTATGGGCGCTGGCGCCCCGGGGTCGAGAAAGCCGCAACTTTGTGCAAGCGCCGACCAGCCAAGGCGGCGCAGACTGACGGCCATTCACCGGGAGTCGTGCGATGAGCCTGTCGTTGTATCTGTTGACCGTCCTGATCTGGGGCACCACCTGGATCGCCATCAAGCTGCAGATGGGCGAGGTGGCGATCGCCGCGTCCATCGCCTACCGCTTCGCCCTGGCCGCGGCGGTGCTGTTCGCCGTGCTGCTGCTCAGCGGCCGGCTGCAGAAGCTCGACCGCCGCGGCCAGCTGATCTGCCTGGTGCAGGGGCTGTGCCTGTTCTGCATCAACTTCCTGTGTTTCTACACCGCCAGCCAGTGGATCCCCAGCGGCCTGGTGGCGGTGATCTTCTCCACCGCGACGCTGTGGAATGCGCTGAATGCCCGGTTGTTCTTCAAGCAGCGGATCGCCGCCAACGTGCTGGCCGGCGGCGCCCTGGGCCTGGCCGGCCTGGCCCTGCTGTTCTGGCCGGAGCTGGCCGACCATCCGGCCAGCGGCGAATCGCTGCTGGGCATCGGCCTGGCGCTGCTCGGCACCCTGTGCTTCTCCGCCGGCAACCTGCTCTCCAGCCAGCAGCAGAAGGCCGGCCTCAAGCCGCTGACCACCAATGCCTGGGGCATGCTCTACGGCGCGCTGATGCTGGTGGCGATCTGCCTGGTCAGCGGCACGCCGTTCGGCTTCGAGTGGAGTACACGCTATGTCGGCTCGCTGCTGTACCTGGCCATCCCCGGCTCGGTGATCGGCTTCACCGCCTACCTGACCCTGGTCGGCCGTCTCGGCCCGGAGCGCGCGGCCTATTGCACCGTGCTGTTCCCGGTGGTGGCGTTGAATATCTCGGTATTCGCCGAGGGCTATCAGTGGAGCGCGCCGGCGCTGGTCGGCCTGCTGCTGGTGATGCTCGGCAACGTGCTGGTGTTCAGGAAGCCCAGGCCGGCCGCACCGTTGGCGCAGGGCCTGGCGCAGAGCCGCTAGGCGAAGCACGCGGGTAGGGTGCGCCGTGCGCACCCAGCACCCCGCGGCCCGTTCACCCGCACTCAGTGCCAGCTGGAGCGGGCTTCCCAGGCGCGGAACTTGTCGGCGGGCAGCGGCTGGCTGATGGAGAAGCCCTGGGCGATGTCGCAGCCGAAGTTGCCCAGGCGGGTCAGGGTCTCGTGGTTTTCCACGCCCTCGGCGACCACCTCCAGGTCGAGGTTGTGCGCCAGCTCGACGATGGAACGGACGATCTTCGCCGAATCGTCGTCGTCGCTGAGCATGCCGGTGACGAAGGACTGGTCGATCTTCAGCGAGTCCACCGGCAGCCGTTGCAGGTAGGCCAGGGAGGAGTAGCCGGTGCCGAAGTCGTCGATGGTCAGGCGGCTTTCCAGGTTCCTCAGCTGCACCAGGGTTTCCAGCGCCGTCACCGGGTCGTCCATCAGCGCGCTCTCGGTCAGCTCGAATTCGATCCAGTCCGGCTCGGCCCCCCAGGTGGCGAAGGCGCCGCGCACCCGTTCCACCAGCTTGGGATCGCGCAGGTCGCGGGCCGACAGGTTGACCGAGATCGGCCGGCTGTCGCCTTCCTCGCGCCAGGCGTAGCCCTGGCCCAGCGCGCTGTCCAGCACCCAGTAGGTCAGCGGGGTGATCAGCCCCGAGCTTTCCGCCAGCTTGATGAAGTCGTTGGGCGGCAGCAGCCCGTGCTGCGGGTGCTGCCAGCGCACCAGGGCCTCGGTACCGCAGACCAGGCGGCTGGCGATCTGCAGCTTGGGCTGGTAGTACAGCAGCAACTGGTTGCCGTCGATGGCCCGGCGCAGGTCGCTCATCAGGGTCAGGTGCTGCGCGCATTCGCGGTCCAGGCCGCCGTGGAACAGGGCGTAGCCGTTGCTCGAGCGCTTGGCCTGGTCGAGGGCACTGCCGGCCCGCCGCAGCAGGGTGTCGGCGTCGGTGCCGTGCCCGGGGTAGAGGGCGATGCCGATGCTGGCGCGGGCATCGAGGCACAGCCCGGAGAGGTCGACCGGCTCGTACAGAGCCACCAGGATCTGTTGCGCCAGCTGGGCCGCCTGCTCGGCGCCGCCGCTGGGCATGAGCACGGCATATTCCTTCTCGCCGATGCGCGCCACCGGGCAGCAGGCGCCGACGGCCTGTTGCAGACGGGCGGCGATGGCCTGCTGCAGGCGGTCGCCTTCGCGATAGCCGAGGGTGTCGTTGATCTCCTGGTTGCTGCCGACCTCCAGGCGCAGCAGGCCGAGCGGGTGGTGCTCCTGCCTGGCGCGGGCGATCGCCTCTTCCAGCAGTTCGCCCAGGCGCAGGCGGTTCGGCAGGCCGGTGAGGCAGTCGGTAAAGGCCATGCGCCTGATGGTGGCCTCGGCCTGCAGCGCCCTGGCGCGGGTGCGCAGGGTGGCGATGCCGAAGCCCAGGTCGTTGGCCGTGGCGAACAGCAGGTCGACTTCCCGGGCGTCGAAGGCGTCGGCCTCCGAGGCCATGATCACCAGCCTGCCCAGCGGCGCGCCGTCGAGGCGCAGCGGCAGCACGATCGAGGCGGCGAAGCCGCGCCGGCTGGCTTCCTCGCGCAGCGGCAGGGGCGGACCCTCGGGACGGTCGCGGATCACCAACGGCCGGCCGTCCGCCAGCTCCTGGTCCAGCTTGCGGATATAGGCCTGGCCATCGGCGCTTGCCGCCCAGGCCTGGCCGATGGCGAGAAAACCCTTGTCGACGCCGGCATAGGCGACATGCCGGGACGGTTGCGTGGGGTCTTCGCCCGGGTAGCTGACCCAGGCCAGGCGGTAGCCGCAGTCGTCCACCAGGACCCGGCAGATTTCCCGCAACAGCGCCGGTTCGTCGCTGGCATGAATGACCGCATGATTGACCGCCACCCGCGTCGCCAGGGCGCGGTTGAGGCGCTGCACCTCCTGCTCCGCCTGGGCCCGGCGGGCCTCGAGGCGCAGGGTCTGGAGGCCGAAGGCCAGGTCCTCGGCGGCCTCGCCGAGCAGGTCCAGTTCCTGCTCACCGAAGGCATCCGGCTCCGGCGCGCCGATGCCGAGGGCACCGAAGATCTCGCCCTCGACCCGCAGCGGCAGCGACAGCACCGAGGCGATCCTGTGCTGGATGGCGCCCTCGCGCCAACGCACGGTGTTCGGGTCGGTCAACAGGTTGCGCGACAGGGTCAGGCGACCGGTGCGGATCGCCGTGGCGGTGGGCGCCCGGCCCCGTTCATTGTCGCCCCAGGAAATGTTCAGCGAGTCGATATAGGCCTTTTCGACCCCGGCGAAGGCCACCGGGGTGATCGATTTCGCCGCATCCGCCTCGGCGCGGCCGACCCAGGCCAGGCTGTAGCCGCATTTCTCGACGATGATCCGGCAGATGTCCTGCAGCAGGCAGGCTTCGTTCTTGGCGCGCAGCAGGGCGCGATTACAGCCGCTGAGGGTGCGCAGCGCGCGGGTGAGTTGCTGGTGCTCCTGGTTGGTGGCGCTTGGCTCTGGCATGGCTGGCCTCCAACCCATGCACGACCTGGCTTGAGTATAGAGCCACCCTGCTGGTGCCGGGTTCCGCGCGCCGAGCGGGTCGCGCCCGCCTCTGCGGGCGCTGGCCTCTGCTACTGGTTGCGTGGGTCATCCGCTGGATCGTGATAGCTGATGCCCCAGGGGCCGGTGCCATGCAGCTGCAGGACGGCTTCCTCGGCGCGGGTGCCGGCGGACATGGCCATGCCCGCAGGAATGACCAGGCTGTCGCCGGCCTGGTAGGTCGTGGCCTTGGCCGGGTCGAGGTTGTCGCCGGTGCCGAGGTAGAAACTGCCCGAGAGCACGGTGACCCGTTCGGTGGTGGGGTGGGTATGCACGCCTACGCTCGAGTTGGCGGGCAGCTTCAGGCGGAAGGTGAAGGGGCCGGCGGCCTTGGGGTCGCCCTCGATGACCGCCATCATCGCGCCCGGACCCACCGAAGGCGCCGCGGACCATTGCAGTTCGGACGCTTTGGCGGCGATCAAGGCGCCTTCTTCGGCCGCGGTCGCAGGCGTCAGCCAGGTGGCGCCCAGCACGCTCAGGGCAACGGCGAGGGTGTTCAAGTGGCTCATGATGGTTTCCTCTTGCAGGGTTGAGCCGGGTGGGCTCATCGCCATGCAGGCAACCCGGGAATCACTGCACCCGAGGGCGCGCTGAGCGATCGAGTCCTATCGAATTCTAGTGCCGACGATAGCCGGGGGGCAGGGCCGGCTTATGCCAGTTTGGAACAGCCCCAGAACGCCGCGCTATGGCCTGCCAGGCCAGGGGGCGGGGCGGCAGGCCGGGCCCGTTGCCGGCATGGCCCGCAGGCGGCTGAGCAGCTGGCCGCTGGTCACGACTGTGGCCGGCTGCAGCGGGCAACCACTGGCGCCAAGGGCCTCGGCCAGCCAGGTGTTGCAGGTGCGCAGCAGCGAGTAGCGGCCTTCGGCCCGATAGAAGCGGCTGTCGCGGTACAGCCCCGGCCCGAGGTCGTCCAGCCGGTCTGGCGCCGGACGACTGAAGCTTGCACCGATGAACGCGAGCAGCCGCCGGTAGCCTGGTGCGTCCAGGTGCACGGCGACGGGATCGCGCTCACCCAGGCGCCGCGGATCGACGCTGATGGCGCGTACATGCAGTACCGCCGGCGTTGGCCCGAGCAGCGCCTTGAGGGCCAGGCCGAGGCCGGCCTGCGGGGTCCGGTAGAAGTCTTCGTCGCCCCAGCCGAGTTCGACCCACTCGCCGCCGCCGAGCGTTTCGCCCAGCGCCGGAAGCGCCTGCAGCAGATCGTTGCGGGCGATCAGCAGGCCGGCATGGACGCCGTGATCCAGCAGCAGAACCAGCCGCCCTTCGTCGGTCATCGCCGGGCCAGATGCTGGCGCCGGCGCGACGGCGCAGCCGCACAGGATCAGGCTCAGAAGCAGCACCGCCAGGTTCGGCTTCACGGGGCTCGCGCGCCTTTGCCGAGATTCAGGCTGCGCTGGTCAGTTGCTGGTAGAGCTCCCAGGCGCTGCGCTCGACCCAGCATTCGGCCAGGCGGCCATCACGCACCGTCCAGATGGCGACACCGCTGAAGCAGATATCGCGACCGTCGGCCGGCGTGCCGAGCATGCCGTTGTTGCGCCCCGAGCACAGCCAGCGTGATACCACGCGGTCACCGCCGGGGCTGGCGAACACGTCCTGGCTGTCGGTGCGCGCATCCAGCAGCAGGGTCTGAAAGGCCTTGACCCAGGCCTTGAAGGCATCGCGCCCGCGGATGGTCTGGCCACCGGAGGTGATGACGTAGTCCTCGGTCATCAGCTCGTCGATGGCGTCCAGGTCATGGGGCGGCTGCCATACCCGGTCGAGAAAGGTCAGGGCCAGTTGCTCGGCCTGGCGGC
Source organism: Pseudomonas sp. LPB0260 (assembly GCF_013388395.1). Taxonomy (NCBI): domain Bacteria; kingdom Pseudomonadati; phylum Pseudomonadota; class Gammaproteobacteria; order Pseudomonadales; family Pseudomonadaceae; genus Pseudomonas; species Pseudomonas sp. LPB0260. Next base: position 5,596,678 of record NZ_CP058247.1, read on the forward strand.
TGGCGGCGGCGTCGAATGGCTGGGTCATCTTGGGGGCTCCCGTGCGGTGGCAGGTCGAAAGCCGCTGGCGCGGCGAGCGGCGCCAGCGGCGAAGTAGCGCCATTGTTATACACCCGGTTTTTCCGACCTGGCCAGGCTCTGGGGGCGGCCTGGCTCAGAGCTGAAGGTTCAAACCGAAGCGCCTTTTCAGCAGCAGGGCCAGCAGGCTTCTGGGCAGCAGCGCGGCCAACAGCGGCATGCTGCGGCTGCCGTTGCCCAGGCGCAGCAGCGCCGGGCGCCTGCGCCGTTGCACGGCGGCCAGCAGGTCGCCGGCGAACCGCCCGGCAGGGGTCGGGTTGTTCTGGGAGGCCTTGGCCCGCGCGCGAATGCCCGCGCGGACCGGCCACCAGGGCGAGCCTTCGGCGATCAGCTGTTCCGCCTCGCGGCTGGCGTTGGCGCCGAAGCTGGAGGCGATGGCGCCGGGCTGCACTTCCATCAGCTCGATGGAGAAGGGCGCCAGCTCCAGCCGCAGGGCGTCGGACAGGGCATGCACGGCCGCCTTGGAGGCGCAGTAGGCACCAGCGAAGGGGGTCGCCAGGACGCCGGAGACGCTGCCGATGTTGATCACCAGGCCGCTGCTCTGGCGCAGCAGCGGAAACAGCGCGCGGGTGACCCCGACCAGGGCGAACACGTTGGTCTCGAACTGCCGGCGCAGGGCCTCGACGCCGCCGTCGAGCAACGGGCCCATGGCGCCGTAGCCGGCATTGTTGATCAGCACATCGAGGCCGCCGGCTTCCTGCTGCAGGCGCGCGGCCAGTTGCTCGAGCGCCGCCCCATCGTTGACATCCAGCTGCACCGCGGTGAAACCCGCGGCCTCCAGCGTGGCGAGGTCTGCGGCCTTGCGTGCGCTGGCCCAGACCCGATAGCCGGCGCCATGGAAGGCATCGGCCAGGGCGCGGCCGATGCCGCTGGAGCATCCGGTGATCAGGACGACGGGCTGGCTCATGGGGGCTTCCTTTCAGGGGGGGATAAATGGCGGACGCGGCTCGCTGCGGCGGCCCGTTCAGTCGACGAAATGGCCCTGCAGACGCTCGGCGCGGAACTCCAGGGTGCTGGCGCGGTAACCGCTGCGCAGGGTCGGCAAGGGCAGGCAGTCCTGCCAGGTGGCGCCGGGAAGCAGGTCGCCGGGACCGCTGTAGCGTGGCGACTCATACAGCTGGCGGGCCAGGTTGACGGTCTCCCCGGGGCGGTAGGCGGCGACCTGCCAGTGCAGCTCCTGCAGGGTGGCGTCGCTGCCATTGGTCAGCTCCAGGGCCAGCGGGCGATTGCCCGGGCAGCGCTCGGGGGCGTACTCCAGGCGCAGCTGCAGTTGGCCCAGACGCTGCGATTCGCGGCTTTCCTGCCAGACCACCCAGCTGGCGACCAGGCCCAGGCCGAGCAGGGCGGCCATGGAGATCGGCAGGGCCTTGCTCGGGTAGCGGAGCAGCAGGATCAGCCAGGTCAACAGCAGAAACACGCCGATTAGCATGGGGGCGGCCTTGATGGACGGACACCGATCCATCCTACACAAGGCCGGGCCGGCGGGCATGCCTGGCGGCGGGAAAAACCTCGCCGAGACTCAGTCCTGCGGCTGGTCGCGCAGGAACACCAGCTTGTCCGCCTTGGACTGCTCCGCGGCGAAGCGGTAGCCCTGGCAGTTGAAGTCCTTGAGGCCTTCCGGGTCGCTCAGGCGCTCCTTGATCACATAGCGGGCCATCAACCCACGGGCCTTCTTGGCGTAGAAGCTGATGATCTTGTACTGGCCGTTCTTCAGGTCCTTGAACTCGGTGTCGATGATCCGCGCGTCGAGCACCTTGCGCTTGACCGCGCCGAAGTACTCGGTGGAGGCCAGGTTGAGCAGCACCTGGTCGCCCTGGGCGGCCAGGGCTTCGTTGAGCCAGCCGCTGATGCGCTCGCCCCAGAAGGCGTAGAGGTCCTTGCCGCGTGGATTGGCCAGCTTGGTGCCCATCTCCAGGCGGTAGGGTTGCATCAGGTCCAGCGGGCGCAGTACGCCGTACAGGCCGGAGAGCATGCGCAGATGCCGCTGGGCGAAGTCGAAGTCCTCCTCGTTGAAGGATTCGGCATCGAGCCCGGTGTAGACGTCGCCCTTGAAGGCCAGCAGCGCCTGCTTGGCGTTCTCGGGGGTGAAGGACGGGGTCCAGCTGCCGAAGCGCGCGGCGTTCAGCCCGGCGAGCTTGTCCGACAGGTGCATCAGCTCGGCGATCTGCGCGGGGCTGAGGTCGCGCAGCTGGGCGATCAGGTCCTGGGCGTGGTCGAGGTGTTCGGGTTGGGTGTAGCGTGGGGTCGCCGGCGGCGTCTCGTAGTCGAGGGTCTTGGCCGGGGAAATCACCATCAGCATCGGGCGGCTCCTTGAAGTCTTGGCGGCGATTCTAGGCCGAGTGGGGGCTATGGCTCTACCTATCGCTGCGATGCACTGCCCGATGGTCGCCCCGCCGATCCGCCGGCATGGGTTGACCTGGGGGCCGCCCCGGCCTTTTAGTGTGGGCAGGAACCCATGGCCAACAAGGAGTCCTGATGAGCGCTTGCAACCATTCCCGCTGGGAACCATCCCACGACTACCGTCCGCTGGAGAGTCGCGCCGAGCGCCAGGCCTGGCAGGTAGCGGCACTGACCGGGGCGACCATGCTGGTGGAGATCGCCGCCGGTTACGCCTTCAACTCCATGGCCCTGCTGGCGGACGGCTGGCACATGGCCTCGCACATGCTCGCCATCGGCCTGACCGCCCTGGCCTATCTGCTGGCGCGGCGTTACGCCAACGACCCGCGCTTCGCCTTCGGCACCTGGAAGGTGGAGGTGCTGTCCGGATTCGCCAGCTCGCTGCTGTTGCTGGTGGTGGTGGCCATGCTGGCCTTCGAGTCCTTGTGGCGGCTGTGGCAACCGCAGGTGATCGCCTTCGACCTGGCCCTGCTGGTGGCGGTGATCGGCCTGCTGGTCAACCTGGCGTCGGCCTGGCTGCTGCGCGATCAGCACGAGCACAGCCACGTCCATGCTCACGGCGACCACGACCACGACCACGACCACGACCATTCCCATGGCCGCGACCTCAATCGCCACGCCGCCTTTCTCCACGTGCTGGCCGATGCCCTGACGTCGGTGGCGGCCATCGTCGCGCTGCTCGGCGGCTGGCTGTTCGGCTGGAACTGGCTGGACCCGCTGATGGGGGTGATAGGCGCGGTGATCATCGCGATCTGGGCCAAGGGCCTGCTGCTGGACACGGCCAAGGTGCTGCTCGATCGGGAGATGGACAGCCCGGTGGTGGCGCGGGTGCGGCAGACCCTGGAACAGGAACCGGATACCGAACTGGCGGACCTGCACCTGTGGCGGGTGGGGCGCGCGCAGTTCGCCTGCATCGTCAGCGTGGTGACCCATGGCAACGGTTCGGCCGATCGTTACAAGGCGCGCCTGGCGAATATTCGCGAGTTGGTACACGTCACGGTCGAGGTCAACCGCTGTGTCGAAGTCGAGGGCTGAGCGGACTGGAAGTGAGTTTTTTGGCGTCATTTACGCCGATAGGACTTCCGACTTTAACGAGGCGCAGGGTACTCGCCAAGCATTATTCGTCCACAGGCAAAATAAACTTCAAAAAACTGAAAAGTCGTTTTCCTGTCATCTTTTTTGGAGTAATTAAAAAGCAAGACCGCCGAACCCTGCAGACAGGTGGCGGCCACCGGCCCCCATCCTGCTTGCACCTCCTCAGCCCCAAACTGAGACGTCGGCGGCCTCCCGCGGCGGAGCGCTGCACTGGCATTCCGTCGCATGGCTTCTTGAAGAAGGTGACCGAGTATGGATGACCATGGACGCTCCACGCGCACCGCTCCGACCCTCTACGCTCTCGACACCAATGTCCTGATCCACGACCCCAATGCGTTGCTGAATTTTCAGGAACACCACGTCGCCATCCCGATGACCGTGCTGGAGGAACTGGACAAACTGAAGACCGGTAAAGCCGGCGTCGCCGCCGAATGTCGCCAGGCCATTCGTCTGATCGACAAGATTCTCGGCAGCGCCGCGCCCGACGAAGTCGAACTTGGCGTACCCATCCAGCGGGAGAAGAGCGGGCCCTGCGGGTTCCTGTCGATTCTCATGAGCAAGAGCGCCTCGCCGATCACCTGGCTGCCGGAAGACCTCAACGACAACAAGATCATCAACCAGTTGGTCGAGCTCAAGTCGCGGCGTCCGGGCGTGGCCGTGGTGCTGGTGACCAAGGACATCAACATGCGCCTGAAGGCGCGCGCCTGCGGCATCGATTCGGAGGACTATCACACCGACCAGCTGGTCGACGACGTGTCTCTGCTGTCCCAGGGCTACCACAGCATGGACGGCTCTTTCTGGGACCGCGTGAGCACCGTGGAGACCCGCCAGGACCATGGTCGCACCTGGCACCGCGTGCAGCTCACCGACAACCTGCCGGCGGTGCACGTCAACGAGTTCATCGTCGACGAACAGGGCTTCGTCGGCTGGATCAAGGGCATCGAGGGCAGCGAGCTGGTGATCCTCGACCTGCACCAGGAGCCCTTGATGCACCAGGAGGCCTGGGGCCTGCGCCCGCGGGACATCTACCAGGCCCTGGCGTTGTACGCCCTGCTGGACCCGGACATCCACCTAGTCAACCTGTCCGGCGCGGCCGGTTCGGGCAAGACCATCCTGGCCCTGGCCGCGGCCATCGAGCAGACCATGGTCAGCAAGCGCTACCGGCGCATCATCGCCACCCGCAGCGTGCAGGGGCTCGACCAGGAGATCGGCTTCCTGCCCGGCACCGAGGCGGAGAAGATGGAGCCCTGGCTCGGCGCCATCACCGACAACCTGGAAGCGCTGCATATGGAGGATGAAAACACCCACGGCAGCGTCGACTACATCCTGCAGAAGGTGCCGCTGCAGTTCAAATCGCTCAACTACATCCGCGGTCGCAGCTTCCAGCAGAGCCTGATCCTCATCGACGAGTGCCAGAACCTCACCCCGCACCAGATGAAGACCATCATCACCCGCGCCGGCAGCGGCTCCAAGGTGGTCTGCCTGGGTAACCTAGCGCAGATCGACACCCCCTACCTGTCGGCGCCCAGCTCGGGCCTGACCTACCTCACCGAACGCTTCAAGGACTTCGAGCACGGCGTGCACATCACCCTGCAAGGGGTGCCGCGCTCGATCCTCGCCGAGTTCGCCGAAAGCCATATGTGACGCCCGTTCCCACCCATCCGCCGCGCCGGGGCTTTCCCGGCGCGGCGGCGCTCGCTCCAGACCCTGCATTCCTTTCCCGACCCTTGGCATTCGCAGGTGCCGAAAGCTGACTCGCGGGTTTACAATCGCCGGATACCCGTCTGGAGCAAGCCTGTGTTGACCCATCTCGATTCCCAAGGTCGCGCCAATATGGTCGATGTCAGCGATAAATCCCTGACCGTCCGTGAAGCCGTGGCTGAAGCCCGGGTGCGCATGCGCCCGCAGACCCTGCAGATGATCGTCGACGGCGATCACCCCAAGGGCGACGTGTTCGCCGTGGCGCGCATCGCCGGCATCCAGGCGGCGAAGAAGACCGCCGACCTGATCCCCCTGTGCCATCCGCTGATGCTCACCAGCGTCAAGGTCGAACTGGCTGCCGAGGGCGGCGACGCGGTGCGCATAACCGCGCGCTGCAAGCTGACCGGGCAGACCGGCGTGGAGATGGAGGCGCTGACCGCCGCCAGCGTCGCCGCGCTGACCATCTACGACATGTGCAAGGCGGTGGACCGCGGCATGCTCATCGAGAGCGTGCGCCTGCTGGAGAAGCTCGGCGGCAAGAGCGGCCACTACAAGGCCGAGGACGAACAATGATCCGCGTGCAGTATTTCGCCCGCTACCGCGAAACCCTGGGCCTGGACGGCGAGCAGCTGCGCGACAGCCAGGACTTCGCCACCCTCGACGACCTGCGCAGGCACCTGCTGGCCCGCGGCGGGGTGTGGCAGGTGCTCGCCGAGCGGAACCTGATGTGCGCCCGCAACCAGGAGCTGTGCAGCCTCGACGAACCCCTGGAGGAGGGCGACGAGGTGGCCTTCTTCCCCACCGTGACCGGAGGCTGAGCATGGCCATTCGAGTGCAGGTCGAGGCGTTCGATCCGGGTGTCGAAACCAATGCGCTGCATGCGGCCAACGTCGGCGTCGGCGCGGTGGTCAGCTTCGTCGGCTACGTGCGCGACTTCAACGAGGGCCGCGAGGTCGGCGGCATGTTCCTCGAGCACTTCCCCGGCATGACCGAGAAGGCCCTGGGCAAGATCGCCGAGGAGGCCGGGCAGCGCTGGCCGCTGCTGAATATCCAGATCATCCACCGTATCGGTCGCCTGGAGCCGGGCGAGCCGATCGTCTTCGTCGGCACCAGCAGCGCCCACCGCCAGGCGGCGTTCGATGCCTGCGCCTTCGTCATGGACTACCTGAAGACCCGCGCGCCGTTCTGGAAGAAGGAGGACACCAGCGAAGGCCCGCGCTGGGTCGAGGGCCGCGTCAGCGACCAGGATGCCGCCGAGCGCTGGCGCAACGCCTAGCGCTCAGGCGCGCAGCCGTGACGGCGACAGCCGTTCGGCGCTGACGCCGAAGCCGGTCAGCTGCGCCGGCAAGTGCTCGTCGCGCACCAGGGCGGCGCAGGCCTGGCCCATCGCCGCCGAAGTCTGGATACCATAGCCGCCCTGGGCGGCGACCCAGAAGAACCCCTGTCCCTCGGACTCGTAGCCGCCGACCAGATCGCCGTCGGCGACGAAGGAGCGCAACCCGGCCCAGCTGTGTTGCGGGCGGTGGATGTGCAGCTGGGTGGCCTGTTCGATGTGGTAGATCCCAGTGGCGATGTCCAGCTCCTCTGGCTGCACGTCATGGGGCTCGACCGGGTCGGCATTGGCCGGCGAGCCGAGCAGCATGCCGGCATCGGGCTTGAGGTAGAAGCTGTCATCGAGGGCCAGCAGCATCGGCCAGCTGTGCACATCCAGCTGCGGCGGCGGGGCGAAGGTGAAGGCCGAGCGGCGCTTGGGCACCAGCCCCAGAGGCCTGACCCCGGCCAGCTCGGCGATCCGGTCGCACCAGGCGCCAGCGGCATTCACCAGGACCCGGGCGTGGTAGTGCTGCTCGCCGCACTGCACGTGCCAGGTTTCGCCGCGCCGCTCGATGGCGGTCACCTCGCGGTTGCAACTGATCTGCCCGCCATGCTGGCGGATGCCGCGCAGGTAGCCCTGATGCAGGGCGTGGGTATCGATGTCGGCGGCAGTGGGGTCGTAGAAGGCGCCAAAGACTCGCTCCCGGCGCAATGCCGGCAGCAGGGCACAGGCCTGTTCGGGCGTCAGCCGCCGGGTCTCGGCCACGCAGGCCCGGGCGGCCTGGTACTGGCGCTCGAGCTCCTCCGGATCGCCGTTGAAATCCACCGTCAGCTCGCCGCGCGGGCTGAGCAGCGGCTGCTCGGCGAAGCCGGGCGGCGGGGCGTCGTAGAAGGCCCGGCTGGCGGCGGTCAGCGCGCGCACATGGGGCGGGCCGTAGGCCACGGTATAGAGCGCGGCCGAGCGCCCGGTGGCGTGATAGCCGGGCTGCGCCTCGCGCTCGAGCACCTGCACCCGGCCGTGGGGCGCCAGCCAGTAGCCGGTGGAGGCGCCGGCGATGCCGGCACCGATGATCAGGTAGTCCGCTTCATGCATGGCGATGGCTCCTTGCGTGGGGTCCGGCGCTGTCTAGTGATTGCGCAACGCCGGCAGAAAGGCCAGCAGGCCTTTGGGCAGGTGGGTGCGCAGGCCGCTGCTCAGCCGCTGGCGATGGCGCTGGTAGAGCAGGCCGAGGCCGATCACCGCCAGGCCGATCAGGCTGAGCACGATGGGAAACAGCAGCGAATCGGCGAACACCTCGTAGGCCAGATGGCCCAGATAGCCGGCCACGCCGAGCGCGCCGAACACCATGAACTGCACCCGACGCAGCAGCACGGCCAGGGCCATCAGCACCAGGTTGATCAGGCAGTAGAGGGCCTTGCCCAGTTCGCTGTCGCTGTCCATCAGGCTCAGGCCGCCCCAGAACGCGGCGAGTCCGGCGAGGTAGCCCCAGAAGGCATAGTCCTGGCGCGTGCGGCCATCCAGGCCGAGGCTGGCCAGCAGCAGCCCCAGGCCGAACCAGAGTGACACCCAGCGGCGCTGCTCCCAGTCGAACGGGCTGCCATAGAAGAGCTCGGTGAGGTCCATGGACATGAACCAGAGCGCCACGGCCATCGGCATGACGATGAAGGGAAACGGCAGCAGGCGCAGCATCAGCGCGCCGACCAGCAGCGTCGCGGCCTCCATGGCCAGCCAACCGCCCTGTACGTAGCGGTAGTAATGCTGGTAATCGTGCTGCTCGTCCTCCAGTGGCCACAGGCCGCTCAGGCGTTGCACGGCGAACACCGCCAGCGGTGTGAGGCTGACCGCCACGGCACCGAGCAGGCCGCCGGGAATCTGCTGACCGTGGCGCCACAGGCCGAGCCCGCACGCGCTGAACAGTCCCATGTAGCCGAGGGCGAGCAACAGCAGTGCGCCATCGCCCACCTGCATCCAGGCCTCGGTCAGCAGCCAGCCGAGGGCGCCGATGATCAGCACGGCGCCGCAGTAGTAGCTGACGTGGGCGAGCTGGAAACTGGCGTGCGGCGGCGCGCTGTGCTCGAGGAACTGCAGCAGGGCCCGGGCCTGGCCGGGCTGCAGGATGCCGGCGGCGGTCGCCCGGTCGAGGTCGGCGGCAGTGAGCTTGACGGACATGCTGTGGGTCCTCCCTTTCCCTGATGGACGCCGGTTGCGCCGCTGCGGGGCACAAAAAAGGCGAAGCATCCGCTTCGCCTTGTCACGCGCCGTCAGTGCTTGCGCGGCACCGGCTTGAGCAACTCGTCCGGCGGCATCTCGCAGTTGATCTTGCGCCCGAGCAGCTCTTCGATCGGCGGCAGGGCGAAGGCGTCGTCCTCGCCGGCGAAGCTGATCGAGGTGCCGCTGCTGCCGGCGCGGCCGGTGCGGCCAATGCGGTGCACGTAGTCGTCCGGGTCTTCCGGCAGGGTGAAGTTGATCACGTGGCTGATGCCTTCGACGTGGATGCCGCGGCCAGCCACGTCGGTGGCCACCATCACCTTGATCTTGCCTTCGCGGAAGCCTTCCAGGGCGCGGATGCGCTTGTGCTGCGGCACGTCGCCGGACATCTGCACGGCGCTGATGCCGTCGCGGGTCAGGCGTTCCTCGATGCGCCGCACCTCGTCCTTGCGGTTGGCGAAGACCATCACCCGGCTCCAGTCGTTCTGGGTGATCAGGTTGTACAGCAGCTTGTACTTGTCGGCGCCGGCGACGGCGTAGACATGCTGCTCGACCGTGTCGCTGGCGACGTTTTCCGGCTCGATCTCGACGATGGCCGGATCAATCGTCCATTGCTTGGCCAGGTTCATCACGTCTTCGGTGAAGGTGGCGGAGAACAGCAGGGTCTGGCGTTCGCCCTTCATCGGGGTCTGGCGGATGATCTGCCGTACCTGGGGGATGAAGCCCATGTCGAGCATGCGGTCGGCCTCGTCGAGCACCATCACCTCGACCATGTCCAGGTGCACCTCGCCGCGCTGGTTGAAGTCCAGCAGGCGACCCGGGGTGGCGACCAGGATGTCGCAGAAGCGCGATTCCAGTTGTTTGAGCTGCTTGTCGAAGTCCATGCCGCCGACGAACTGCATGACGTTGAGCCCGGTGTACTTGTTCAGTTCGGTGGCGTCCTTGGCGATCTGCACCACCAGTTCGCGGGTCGGCGCGATGATCAGTGCCCGCGGCTCGCCCATGTAGCGCTCTTTCGGCGGCGGGGTCTGCAGCAGCTGGGTGATGATCGAGATGAGGAACGCCGCGGTCTTGCCGGTGCCGGTCTGGGCGCGGCCGATGGCGTCCTGGCCCTTGAGGGTATAGCCCAGCACGCCGGCCTGGATCGGCGTGCAATAGGGGAAGCCGAGGTCGTGGATGGCGTGCATCAGCTCCGGGGCGAGCTTGAAGTCATGGAAGCGGGTCTTGCCTTCGGCCGGCTCGACCTTGAAGTCTTCCAGCTTCCAGGTGTCGACGGGCTTGGCCGCGCGCGCGCGTCGGGGCTTGGCGGCGTTGTCCTTGCCATCGCGCGCCGGCTTGGCCGGCTTGCTCGCAGGTTCTGCGCCGGCCGTGTTGGCGGGCGCCGCGTCGTCGCTGCGCTTGGGCTTGGCGGGGCGGCTGGTCGTTTCGGGCGAGGCGTCATTGCCGCGCGGCGTTGCGGGTGTGGCGGGCGTGCTGGGCTGCTCGCCTTCGGCTTTGCCGAACATCTTCTTGAGTGCTTTGAGCACGGTCATCTCATCAATTGGTTAAGGAGTGAACGGCGGCCAGTGTAAAGCAAGAACCCGGCGCGGCGAAGTACCGTGCTCGGGGGCTTGTCAATGCCTGGCGCGCGATATGCCTGAATCCTCTCGCCAGTCGGCTCGATCAGTCCGCCGGCAGGCTGGCGAGCAGCAGCCGTTGCACGTTGCCGCCCATGATCGCGGCGACCTCACTCTGGTTGAAGCCGGCCGCCAGCAGCCCTTCGGTCAGCTGGGCCAGGCCTGTGACGTCGAAGGGCGTATGCACGGTGCCATTGAAGTCCGAGCCGAGGGCGACATGCTCGACGCCGATCAGCTCGGCACTGTAGCGGATGGCCCGGACTATGGCCTCGATCGAGGTGGCGCACACGGCCGTGTCCCAGTAGCCGATGCCGACCACCCCGCCGCTGGCGGCAATGGCCTTGAGGTGGCGGTCGCTGAGGTTGCGCGTGCCGGGGCAGGTGCCTTCCACTCCGGTATGGGAGACCAGCAGTGGTCGTGTGCTCATGGCCAGCACGTCGTCGATCAGGGCGCGGGAGGCGTGGGCCAGGTCGATCAGCATGGCCTTCTCCTCCAGGCGCGTGATCACCTGGCGCCCAAGGGGGGTCAGGCCGCCCTTGTCCAGGCCATGGGCCGAACCGCCGACTTCGTTATCGAAGAAGTGGGTCAGGCCGGCAATGCGGAAGCCGGCATCGTAGAGCCGGTCGAGGTTCTCCAGGCGCTCCTCGAGCGGATGCAGGCCCTCGGTGGCGAGCAGGGCGCCGACCCGTTGCGGATCCTGGCGCCAGGCCTCGACGAAGCGCGCCAGGTCGCCGCGGGTGCGGATCAGCACCAGGCGCCCGGCGCTGTTCGCGGCAGCCGCCTCGAGTTTGCCGGCCTGGTACAGGGCGCGCTGCAGCAGGCTGTTCCAGGTAGCGCGCGGCCAGCGCTGGGCCATGGCCAGCAGGGTGATGTTGTCGCTGTCGGCGCCATTGCGTTCGTAGTTGAGTCCGCGTGGGGTCTTGGTCACGGTGGAGAACACCTGCAGCGCCACCCGCCCTTCGAGCTGGCGCGGCAGGTCGGAATGGCCGTAGCTGTGGCGCTGCAGCGGGTCGCGTTGCCAGAGCAGTGCGTCATCGTGCAGGTCGGCGACAAACAGCCGGTCATGCAAGTGCCGGGCAGCATCACCGGTCGGGTAGGGCGGTGGGCTGGCGACGCTGTTCAGCGTGCGGTCGAGGATGTGCGGCAGGGAGAAGAACACCAGGGTCGAAATGAGCAGCAGGAGCAGGGCGATCAGCAGTTTGCGCATGTTCGGGCCATCCAGGCTTGTCGTTTTGCCGGTCACTCTACAAGAGCGGGTGTGACGATAGCAGCGCGTTGGCCGCTAATCGGCGGCGATGTGCGGCACGTTCGGTTCGCCCAGGTGAGGTGCGGCACTGGCCGGGTGTCGGCGGTGCGTCAGTCCTCTATCCACACAGGCAGTTGCGGCCCTGCTGCTTGGCCCGGTACAGCGCGCTGTCGGCCCGGGCGACCAGACTCGGCAGGCTGTCCTGGTGGCGCATCTGCGCCAGGCCGATGGACAGGGTTACCCCCGGCAGCACGCCGATCGGCGCATAGAAGGAGGGGATGTGCTGCAGGGCCAGACGCAACCGCTCGCCGATGCCCCGCGCTTCCTGCTCGCCGATCTCCGGCAGCAGGATGACGAACTCCTCGCCGCCATAGCGGATCAGGCTGTCCTTGGGGCGCAGCTGGCCGCGCAGGGTCTGGGCGACCAGGCTCAGCGCATAGTCGCCGGCCAGGTGGCCGTGCTGGTCGTTGTAGGCTTTGAAGTGATCGACATCCAGCATCAGCATGCTCAGGGGCTGCCGGTTGAACGCGCAGCGGGTGCTTTCCCGGTCGAACACATGCTCCAGCCAGCGGCGGTTGTATGCGCCGGTGAGGCTGTCGACATTGGCGTTTTGCTCACTGTCCAGCAGGCTGCGGTTGCCTGTGCGCACGCGCTCGCAGAGCAGGCTCAACAGGTTGTGCATCAGGTCCGGCGATTGCTCGAACAAGCCGATCAGTGCGCTGCGGTGCAGGCGCAGCACGCGGCTCGGCTCGCTGGCCACCACATAGGCCGAGGGCGGCTGGTTGTCGATGAGGCTGATTTCTCCGGCGCAGTCGCCCACCTTCAGCGTGCCCACCGGCTGGTTGTCCGGCGAGCCCAGGTAGACCCTGAGCCGGCCCTTGACCAGCAGGTAGAGGTGTTCGTTGCGGTTGAACGGCGAGAGCAGTATCTCGCCGGCTTCCAGCTCGCGGGCGTGAAACGCCTCGAGTACTTGGTTCACGCTGCCGGCGGCGACGTTATTGAACAGTCGCTGCTGGCGAGCGTGCTGCAGGTCGGCCTGCCACTGCGCCTCGTTCATCGCAGGCGCGAGTGACGCGGGCCATGGGGGATGGTGGGCATCGCGAACACTCCCTGTCGTATGGCGATTTCCAATCCCGACAGTATGCCGGCCGGGCGGGGCTGGCAATCCTCAGGCCGCGACTCAACGAGCGGAGGCCGAGATTCTGACTACCCCGTCACGTTTCGGCGCTCGGCGCGCCCGTTGGGGCGTCATGGCGCGGTGCTGGACCCCGGGGTGCGGCGGCTGAGGCGTTCTTCCAGCCAGGCGGCTATGTCGCGTATCTGTTCCGGCAGGACCTCGTGGGCCATCGGGTACTCGCGCCACTTCGCGTCAACGCCCTGGGCCGTCAGATAGTCATGGGCGGCGCGGCCCAGTGTGGGCTGCACCACGTCATCGAAGGTGCCGTGCAGGCACAGCACCGGCACCTGCGTTTTGTCCTCTGTCAATTGGATGTCGTCGTTGAACGTCGGGGCGTAGGTGGACAGCGCCAGTACCCCGCCCAGCGGCCCCTGCCAGCGCAGGAACGCTGCATGCAGGACCACCGCGCCCCCCTGGGAGAACCCGGCCAGGAAGATCCGCGTCGGGTCTATGCCGCTGTCGCGCTGCGCTTCGATCAGGGCGATCACCTGCTGCGCCGAGGCTTCCAGTTGTTCCTGGTTGATTGCCCGGGCCGGACTCATGGCGAGGATGTCGTACCAGCTGGGCATGGCCCAGCCGCCGTTGATGGTCACCGCCTGGGTAGGCGCCTGGGGCAGCACGAAACGGGTGCTGGGCAGGCGCTCCTGCAACGCTTCGGCCACCGGCAGGAAGTCATAGCGGTCCGCGCCCAGGCCGTGCAACCAAATGACGCACGCGTCGGCGCTGGGTGTGGGGTGAAGAATCAGGGGTTCGCTCATGTGTGGCTCCAGTCTGGTGCGGCCGCGCTCATATTGGGCGGCTGGCTTTTCGGCCAGTGACTAATATCGGAAGAAGATGTCGCAAGGTTACAAGTTTTGCGCTTGACCTGTCCGTATGGTGGTAATGGCAAGGTGCTGGTACGGGCTTTGCTACAGCCAAGTGGACTGATGACGTTGCCCGGTGCGGTAACACATTGTGCCAGGCCGGGCGCGGAACAGATGGGAAGCCAATTTGATGGGGTTTCCAAAGGTTCGCCTAGCATTGCATGTGTGGCGATGAGCAAATGGCTATCCGTCTCTGACCCATTCGACCAATGGGTGAGCGAGAGTTTTATGGCCGAAGGAAGATTCGCCAACTAGACTCTCGCACAGGTCTAACCCGCCAGTTGGAGGCGTTGCTGCAGACGCGTTCGACGTGCCCCAAAAGGGTATGGTGGTAAGGCCGAGACTCCTACACAAAAAAAGCAACTGGAGGTTTTAATGAAGATGGTGAAATCCACCCTGGCGGTACTGACTACCGCAGCCGTACTCGGGGTTAGCAGCTTCGCCCAGGCGGGCGCTACTCTGGATGCAGTGCAGAAGAAAGGTTTCGTGCAGTGCGGTATCAGCGATGGTCTGCCGGGCTTCTCCTATGCGGATGAGAAGGGCAACTACCTGGGCCTCGACGTTGACGTGTGCCGTGCCGTGGCAGCCGCCATTTTCGGTGACGCGACCAAGGTCAAGTACAGCCCGCTGACCGCCAAGGAGCGCTTCACCGCGCTGCAGTCCGGCGAAGTCGACATCCTCTCGCGTAACACCACCTGGACCAGCTCGCGTGACGCAGGCCTGGGCCTGAACTTCGCCGGCGTCAACTACTACGACGGTCAGGGCTTCCTGGTGAACAAGAAGCTTGGCGTTTCCAGCGCCAAGGAACTCGATGGCGCCACCGTCTGCATCCAGGCCGGTACCACCACCGAGCTGAACCTCTCCGACTACTTCCGTGCCAATGGCATGAAGTACACCCCGATCACCTACGATACCTCCGACGAGAGCGCCAAGTCGGTTGAGGCCGGTCGTTGCGACGTGCTGACCTCCGACCAGTCGCAGCTGTACGCGCAGCGTATCAAGCTGGCCAACCCGGAGCAGTACGTGGTGCTGCCGGAAGTGATCTCCAAGGAGCCGCTGGGCCCGGTGGTCCGCCAGGGTGATGACGAGTGGTTCAACGTCGTACGCTGGTCGCTGTTCGCCATGGTCAATGCCGAGGAACTGGGTGTGACTTCGTCCAACGTCGTGGAAATGGCCTCATCCACCAAGAACCCGGATATCGCTCGCCTGCTGGGCGCCGAGGGTGAGTTCGGCAAGGACCTGAAGCTGCCGAAAGACTGGGCAGTACAGATCGTCAAGCAAGTGGGTAACTACGGTGAAAGCTTCGAGCGCAATGTCGGTGCCGGCAGCGAGCTGAAGATCGAGCGTGGCCTCAACGCCCTGTGGAACAAAGGTGGTCTGCAGTACGCACCGCCGGTGCGCTGACCGTCTTTGCTGGCGTCCCATTCTGGGCCGCCAGCATCGTTCTGATTACGTGAACCCCTGGCCCGCGGACGCGGGCAAGGGTGTTCCATGAGGGCTCCTATGCAAAACACCGCAGATACCCCGCACCCCAAAGGCTCGGTCTGGACCGATCCCAAGGTCCGCGCATGGATATTCCAGATTCTTGCCGTTATCGCCGTCGTGGCGATCGGTTGGTACTTGTTCGACAACACCCAGTCCAACCTGGAGAAACGCGGGATCACCTCCGGCTTCTCCTTCCTTAGCAACAGCGCCGGTTTCGGTATCGCTCAGCACCTGATCGAGTACACCGAAAGCGATACCTACGGACGAGTCTTCGTTATCGGCCTGCTCAACACCCTGCTGGTGTCGGTCATCGGCATCGTGCTGGCGACCATCCTGGGTTTTATCCTCGGCGTCGCGAGGCTGTCTCACAACTGGCTGATCAGCCGGCTGGCCACCATCTACATCGAGACGTTTCGTAATATCCCGCCACTGCTGCAGATTTTCTTCTGGTACTTCGCGGTCATGCTGTCCCTGCCGGGACCGCGGGGCAGTCTCGAGATCGGCCAGACCTTCTTCCTCAACAGTCGCGGTCTGTACATGCCGGCCCCGGGCGCGTCGGAGGCCTTTGGCACCTTCATCGGCGCGGTGTTGATCGCCATCGTCAGCACCGTGCTGATCGGTCGCTGGGCCAAGGCACGTCGGGAAGCGACGGGCAAGATCTTCCATGTATCCATCGCCGCGCTGGCGCTGATCATCGGGTTGCCGGGGCTGGCGATCATGGTGGCGGGTAATCCGCTGGTATGGAGCACGCCCGAACTGACCGGTTTCAACTTCACCGGCGGCTGGGTGATGATCCCCGAGCTGATCGCTCTGACCCTGGCACTGACCATCTACACCGCCGCGTTTATCGCCGAGAACGTGCGTTCCGGGATCATGGCGGTCAGCCATGGCCAGACCGAGGCGGCCCACTCCCTGGGCCTGAGCCGTGGCCTTACGCTGCGCTTCGTGGTGATTCCCCAGGCGCTGCGGGTGATCATTCCGCCGCTGACCAGCCAGTACCTGAACCTGGCGAAGAACTCCTCCCTGGCGGCCGGTATCGGTTACCCGGACATGGTCTCGCTGTTCGCCGGTACCGTGCTCAATCAGACCGGCCAGGCGATCGAGGTCATTGCCATCACCATGAGCGTGTACCTGGCGATCAGCATCAGCATTTCCATGCTGATGAACTGGTACAACAAGCGCATTGCGCTGATCGAGCGGTAAGGAGCAGCCCATGCAGACTCATACATTCAAACCCGACATGCAGCCTCCGGTGCTGAGCGTCGGTGTGCTCGGTTGGTTGCGCGCCAACCTGTTTTCCAACTGGTTCAACACCCTGCTGACCTTTCTCGCCATCTATCTGGTCTGGCTGATTGTTCCACCGATCATTCAGTGGGCCTTGATCGACGCCAACTGGGTCGGGACCACCCGCGCGGATTGCACCAAGGAAGGCGCGTGCTGGGTCTTCGTGCAGCAGCGTTTCGGCCAGTTCATGTACGGCTTCTACCCGACCGAGCTGCGCTGGCGTGTCGACCTGACGCTGTGGATGGCGGTGATCGGGGCAGCCCCGCTGTTCATCCCGCAGATGCCGCGCAAGGCCATATACGGCCTGAGCTTTCTGGTGGTGTATCCGCTGCTGGCCTTCTGGCTGCTGCATGGCGGCTTCTTAGGCCTGAGCGAGGTGGAAACCAGCCAGTGGGGCGGCCTGATGCTGACCCTGGTGATCGCCGCGGTCGGTATTGTCGGTGCCTTGCCGCTGGGCATCGTGCTGGCCCTCGGCCGGCGCTCGGACATGCCGGCGATCCGGGTGATCTGCGTGACCTTCATCGAGTTCTGGCGCGGCGTACCGCTGATCACCGTGCTGTTCATGTCCTCGGTGATGCTGCCGCTGTTCCTGCCGGAGGGCCTCTCCTTCGACAAGCTGATGCGTGCGTTGATCGGGGTGATCCTGTTCCAGTCGGCCTATATCGCCGAGGTGGTGCGCGGCGGTCTGCAGGCCATTCCCAAGGGCCAGTACGAAGCGGCCGCCGCCATGGGCCTGGGCTACTGGCGGATGATGGGCCTGGTGATCCTGCCGCAGGCGCTGAAGCTGGTGATCCCGGGTATCGTCAACACCTTTATCGCGCTGTTCAAGGACACCAGCCTGGTGATCATCATCGGCCTGTTCGACCTGCTCAACAGCATCAAGCAGGCGACCACCGACCCGGCCTGGCTGGGCATGGCCACCGAAGGCTATGTGTTCGCCGCCCTGGTTTTCTGGATTTTCTGTTTTGGTATGTCCCGCTACTCCATGCATCTGGAGCGCAAGCTGGACACCGGCCATAAGCGTTAGGAGTTTTGTCATGAGTGAAGCTATCAAGCAGTCGATCAGCGCCGCGCCGGGAATCATCCAGATGGACGGCGTGCATAAGTGGTACGGCCAGTTCCATGTGCTCAAGGACATCAACCTGAACGTGCAACAGGGAGAGCGCATCGTATTGTGCGGCCCTTCCGGCTCGGGCAAGTCCACCGCCATTCGTTGCCTCAATCGCCTGGAGGAACACCAGCAGGGGCGCATCGTCATCGACGGTACCGAACTGACCCACGACCTCAAGCACATCGAGGCGGTACGCCGCGAGGTTGGCATGGTGTTCCAGCACTTCAACCTGTTCCCGCACCTCACCGTGCTGCAGAACTGCACCCTGGCGCCGATGTGGGTGCGCAAGCTGCCCAAGCGCGAAGCCGAGGAAGTGGCGATGCATTACCTCGAGCGGGTGCGCATTCCTGAGCAGGCCAACAAGTACCCGGGACAGCTGTCCGGCGGCCAGCAGCAGCGTGTGGCCATTGCCCGTGCGCTGTGCATGAAACCGAAGATCATGCTGTTCGACGAGCCGACCTCGGCTCTCGATCCGGAGATGGTCAAGGAAGTACTGGACACCATGGTCGGCCTGGCCGAGGACGGCATGACCATGCTCTGCGTGACCCACGAGATGGGCTTTGCCCGTACCGTGGCCAATCGGGTGTTGTTCCTCGACAAGGGCGAGATCGTCGAGGAGGCCGACCCGGACACCTTCTTCACCAACCCGAAGAACGAGCGCACCCAGCTGTTCCTCAGCCAGATCCTGCACTGACCAATCGGTAACGTGCCGCATAAAAAAGGGAGCCAGGAGGCTCCCTTTTTTATGCGGCCGTATCTGAGCTTGCGGACCGCAAACGCGGTTCAGGCCGTCTGGCGCAGGCGCTGGCGAAAGGCGCCCGGAGACTCTCCGCACAGCTGCTTGAAGCGTTTGGCGAAGGTCGCGCGGTCGCCGTAGCCGACCTGCTCGGCAATCTGCTCCAGTGATCGCGCCGGATCGCTCAAGGTGCGCTGGGCGGCCTCAATGCGCAGTCAGGTTGTTGTCGATCGCGCTACCGGTCGCCGGCACTATCAGCAGCTCGGCGCTGGCTGCCAGCTCCAGGCCGCCGTCGACCCGGATGCAGGCGAACTCCAGTTCGACCGGTCGGGCATCGGCGCTGAAGCGCTGCAGATTGAACAATGGCCGTCCGGCCAGGCGGTTGCCCAGGGCGAAGGCATCGTGGGCCGTGCTCAGGCTGGAGCACGAGGTTTGCGGGCAGACATGCAGCGCGATCTGGAGCATGGGCTGGGCCGTCGACAGGGGTTTGGCGATTATTGACAAAAGATTGTCGATTGCGCCAATCGCGTCGCGGCGTAGCTGCCCCCATACTCATGGGCCCCATATCTTTGGAGCCGGACCTATGCGTAATCCCAATGCCGAACTGATCAGCCGGTTCTACCGGGCCTTCCAGCAACTGGATGCCGAGACGATGGCCGCCTGCTACGCCGAGGACGTGCGCTTCGGCGATCCGGTATTTCAGGACCTGCGCGGCGAAGAGGCGGCGGACATGTGGCGCATGCTGACGGCGCGGGCGCAGGACTTTTCCCTCACGTTCGACGCCGTGCAGGCCGATGATCACCAGGGCAGCGCGCGCTGGACGGCCCGATACCTGTTCAGTCAGACCGGCAACCACGTGGTCAACCATATCGAGGCGCATTTTCGCTTTGCCGACGGCAAGATCATCGAGCATCGCGATCAGTTCGACCTGTGGAGTTGGGCGCGCCAGGCGCTGGGTCGCAAGGGGCTTCTGCTGGGCTGGGCGCCGCCGGTGCAACGTGCCATTCGGCGCCAGGCAGCCAGGGGCCTGGAGCAGTTCCGGGCGGCGCGTCAGGCGCAGGGCTAACGCCGCGGCGGCGACGGCGATGGCGCAGTGTTAGTCTTGTGCTCTGCCCTTATCGTCGACAGGCAGTGGCATGTCTGCCGAATTGCGCGATGAGTCCATCCCCCGGTCAGGAAGCCGTCCGTGAGTGAATTGTTGCAGTCGATAAGCAAAGCCAAGGCCTGGAGCGTGCACGCGGTGACCGCCAGCGGGGTGATCCTGGCGCTGCTGGCGTTGCTCGCGGTGCTCGATGGGCGGCCCCAGGTGTGCCTGCTGTGGCTGGGTCTCGCGCTGCTGGTCGATGGCCTCGACGGCACGTTGGCCCGCCACTTTCACGTCAAGTCCGTGCTGCCGCATTTCGATGGGGTGACCCTGGACCTGGTGATCGACTACCTGACCTATGTGTTCATCCCGGCGATCTTCGTCTACCGCTTCATCCCCCTGCCCGAATACACCCCGTTGCCCGCGGTCGGGCTGATCCTGCTGTCCTCGCTGTTCTGTTTCTGCAACGTCAACATGAAGAGCCAGGACAACTACTTCGTCGGCTTTCCGGCCGCCTGGAACGTGGTGGTGGTGTACCTGTACCTGCTGGACTTCACGCCCTGGCTGAGCTTCGCCACCATCCTGCTGCTGTCCGGCCTGACCCTGTCGCGGATGAAGTTCCTGCACCCCTTCCGGGTCAGGCAGTTCATGGCGGTCAATATCGCGGTGACCCTGGTGTGGATGCTCGCCTGCGGCGTGCTGATTCTGCTGTACCCGGCCAACCCGACCTGGCTGCTGGTGATCTGGCTGCTGGCATCGACCTACTTCGTCGGCATCTGTCTGTGGCGCACGGCCCGGGAATGGTTCGCCAGCGATGCCTGAAACCCCCGACAAGGCCTGGTTCGTCTATCTGGTACGTGCCGGCAATGGTGCCCTGTACTGCGGCATCAGCGACGATCCGCGGCGACGCTTCGCCCAGCACCAGCGCGGCAGGGGCGCGCGCTTCTTTCATTCCAGTCCGGCGGTGGCGCTGGTCTACACCGAGGCCTGCGCCGGCAAGGGTGACGCGCTGCGCCGCGAGCGGGCGATCAAGCGCCTGGGCAAGGCCGCCAAGGAAAACCTGGTGGCCAGCGGCGGCCTTATCGGCCTTACTGATGACGGGCTATCAGGGTAGCCGGGTAGGCCGACGCGGCGCAGCCGAGTAAGCTTTGACTTTATCCCATACGTTGCGGAGCCATTCATGCACGAGCTGATCCTGCACCATTACCCGACCTCGCCGTTTGCCGAGAAGACCCGCCTGATGCTGGGCTTCAAGCAGCTGTCCTGGCGTTCGGTGATGATCCCGCCGCTCATGCCCAAGCCGGATCTGACCGCGCTGACCGGCGGCTATCGCAAGACCCCGGTGCTGCAAGTAGGGGCCGACATCTACTGCGACACGGCCGCGATCGCCCGCCGCCTGGAGGCGGAGAAAGCCACCCCGGCGCTGTTCCCCGAGGGCCAGGAGTTCAATGTCGCCAGCTTCGCCCAGTGGGCCGACTCGCTGGTGTTCCAGCATGCGGTGAGCCTGGTGTTTCAGCCCGAGTCCGTGGCGGTGCGTTTCGCCTCCCTGCCGCCGGAGTTCCTCAAGGCCTTCGTCGCCGACCGCAGCGCCCTGTTCAGCGGCGGCCAGGCCACCCGTCTGCCCCTCGAGCAGGCCAGGCACCAGTGGCCGACCCTGATGGCGCGCCTGCAACAGCAGTTGAGCCGGGAGCAGGGCGATTTCCTGTTCGGCGAGCCGTCCCTGGCCGACTTCGCCATGGCCCATCCGCTGTGGTTCCTGCGCGGCACCCCGGTGACCGCACCGCTGGTCGATGACTACCCGCTGGTCGCCGCCTGGCTGGCGCGGGTGCTGGGCTTCGGCCACGGTTCGCTCAGCGAGATGAGCGCCGAAGAGGCCATCGCCGTGGCGCGCGAGGCCACCCCTGCGGCCTTGCCGGATGAGCCTTTCGACGATGCCAATGGCTTCCAGCCTAGTCAGCGGGTGGCGATCGCCGCCACCGACTACGGCGTCGACCCGGTCGAGGGCGAGTTGCTGTTCTCCGGTACCGAGGAGCTGATCCTGCGCCGCGAGGATTCGCGCGCCGGCTGCGTGCATGTGCACTTCCCGCGCTTCGGCTTTCGCATCGAGGCGCGCTAGGTAGAGGCAGGTGCGTTGACGGCTGCGGTGAGCCCTGTGCTCGAGGTGTGCCAGTCGGGCGGCCGCTAGGGGCTGCGGCAGAGGGGGCATTGCCCGGGCACCTGGGCCTGGCGCAGGTCGGGCAGTTGCGCGGCGAGCGTCTGGAAGTGCTCCAGGCGCTCGTAGCAGAGCACCAGCTCGGCGCCGGTGCGGTTATACCAGGCGTCCGGTGCGCCGCAGTTGCTCAGGCGCAGCACCAGTTCGCGGGGTAGCCGGTAGGTCTCGCTGGCCCGGCGGGCGATGGCTTCCACCTCGCCGGAGCGGCGCAGCTGTTCGAGCAGGTAACGGCCATTGCCCAGGCGCAGGCTCGGTGGCTCGTAGATCACCCGAATAGTGTGGCGGATCTCCTCGTCGGGACGACGGCCATGTTGCCGCTCGACCCAGGCCAGGGCCGTGCGTACCTGGGCGTATTCCTGGTCGCAATACAGGGCGCGTTCTACCGGCAGGCCGGTGACCTTGGGGATCCACTCCAGGCGGTCCGGATCGCTGCCATAGATCAGGCAAGCGAGGTTGTAGAAGCGCTGGGCGTCCAGGCCGTGGGCGGCCCAGGCGAAGACCTCCTCGGACTCCGGCTTCGCGCGCTGCCATTCCAGGCGCCAGTAGTCGGCGACATCCAGCAGCCTGGCGTAGAAGTCGGCGTCGCGGTGGCGCCCCGAGGAGAGGAACAGGCTGATGAAACCGAGCTGGTCGGCGGCGTCCTCTTCGCGACCGAGCACCGGCAGGCCCAGCTCGGCGATCAGCAGGTGACCCATCTCGTGCAGCAGGGTGAATTCGACATTGACCGCGACGAAGCGCGCGGTGTCGCTGCGCAGCGCCGCCGGCGGCGGCTCCTCGCTGCTCATCACCGTGGCCGGGGCTGCCCAGGCCAGCAGGCCCAGCAGGCCCCGCAGCAGCCATTGGCGGCCTTGTGTGCACATGCTTGCCCGGTGGCCGGGGGATTTCATCTGCGGTTCCTGGCGACTGAGGCTGGACCCCGATCCTCTGACTCTAGTTCAGCATCGCGCGCCGTGGATCAGTCCTTGCGTCGCTTCAGCTGATCGGTCAGCTGGGTCGGCAGGTTGCGGATGATCAGGGTGTCCTGGGCCTCGTCGTACTCGATCTTCGAACCCAGCAGGTGGGACTCGAAGCTGATCGACAGGCCTTCGGCGCGACCGGTGAAGCGGCGGAACTGGTTGAGGGTGCGCTTGTCCGGCGGAATCTCCGGCGACAGGCCGTAGTCCTTGTTGCGGATGTGTTCGTAGAACGCCTGCGGGCGCTCCTCGTCGATCAGTCCGGAAAGCTCCTGCAGGGTCATCGGCTCGCCCTGCTTGGCCTGGCTGCTGGCGTAGTCGACCAGGGTCTTGGTCTTCTCCCGGGCCGACTCTTCCGGCAGGTCTTCGCTCTCCACGAAGTCGCTGAACGCCTTGAGCAGGGTGCGGGTCTCGCCTGGGCCATCGACGCCCTCCTGGCAGCCGATGAAGTCGCGGAAGTATTCCGAGACCTTCTTGCCGTTCTTGCCCTTGATAAAGGAGATGTACTGCTTGGAATTGGCGTTGTTGCGCCATTCCGAGAGGTTGATCCGCGCCGCCAGGTGCAGCTGACCGAGGTCCAGGTGCTTGGCCGGGGTGACATCCAGGGCCTCGGTCACCGCCACCCCTTCGCTGTGGTGCAGCAGGGCGATGGCCAGGTACTCGGTCATGCCCTGCTGGTAATGGGCGAACAGCACGTGGCCGCCGACCGAGAGGTTGGATTCTTCCATCAGCTTCTGCAGATGCTCGACCGCCTGGCGGCTGAAGGCGGTGAAGTCCTGGCCGTCCTCGAGATAGGCCTTCAGCCAGCCGCTGAAGGGGTAGGCGCCGGACTCCTCGTGGAAAAAGCCCCAGGCCTTGCCCTGCTTGGCGTTATAGCTCTCGTTGAGGTCGGCGAGCATGTTCTCGATAGCCTGGGAGCTGCCCAGTTCGCTGTCGCGGGCGTGCAGCACGGCGGGGCTGCCATCGGGCTTCTTGTCGATCAGGTGAACGATGCAGTGGCGGATCGGCATGGGTGACTCTCTCGGCATTCTTCAGCGGTAAGCGCGGTCGTGGCGGCGTGCGGGCGCTGTTCCACGACCTTGGGGCGCGCAGTTTACCCGACGGACTCGCCCTGGGTCGCCCGTCGTCGCTGCAAGGCCTGCAAGCGTTCGATGACGTAGCGCAGGTGCATGTGCAACTGGTACAGCTCGTTGGAGTAGGACAGCGGCACCTCGACCTTGGACAGGCTGTCCTCGAGGCGCTCCAGGCGCTGGATCTCGCTGCCCAGGCGCTCCGGCAGGGTGCCGGCGTCCAGCTGCCGGTCGATCTCGCGCAGGTATTTGTACCAGCGGTAGATGCGTGCGCGGATGCGCCAGCGGTAGAGCGGGCCGACCGCCTTGAACAGGGGGATCAGCACCATCAGCAGGGGATCAGCAGGATGATGTAGCGGTCGGCCAGGGAGGCGATGCGAAACGGCAGGTAGCGCTGCAGAAGCGGCAGGCCGTTGTTGTAGTAGTGCGCGGCATCGCCGGCCAGGGCAAAGGTGCGTGGTTCGGCGCTGGGGAGGCTGCCGGCCGGGTCCAGCAGGCTGCCGTCCTTCATCACCTGGCGCGCCGCCTCGAGGAACAGCGGCGCCAGCCCCGGGTGGAAGTCCTGATTGACCACCAGGGTGGCGACCGGCGAGAGAATGTCGGTGTCCCGGGTCGGCGCGTTCAGGCGCAGGTTGAGCAGGCCTTCATGGACCGTGACGCGTTTGAGGAAGGGCAGGTGCGCCTGGTAGGCCGCGGCGCGGCCGAAGTGCGCCAGCGTCAGCGTGGGCGTGGCGGCCAGGCGCTGTATCCGGGCATTCTCCGCCGGGCTGACGAAGAAGGCGGCGTCCAGCTCGCCGGCGATCAAGGCATCGGCGGCCGGGTTGCCGCCCAGGGCCTGCCAGCTGCCCGGATACTGCTCGGCGGTGATGCCGTTGGCCGCGAGCAGCGCCTCGCTGGCGGCGCGGGTGCCGCTGCCGGCACCGCCCAGGGCCACCCGCAGGGGCCGCAGGTCGGCGAGCGAGCGGAAGTCGAGGTCCGCTCGGAGGAACAGCCACAAGGGTTCCTGATACACCGCGCCCAGGCTCTCCAGGCGCTCCCGCTCGGCGCTGCCGAGCGGGCGCTCCAGGCCACTCTGCACCAGGGCGATCTGCACCTGTGGCTCATCCGCCAGCAGCCGTTGCAGGTTGTCCCGCGAGCCGGCGCTGGGCTGCAGGGTCAGCTCGAAGCCCTGCTTGGCCAGTTCACCCTTGAGTTTCTCGGCGAAGGCCCGGTAGCCGCCGCCCTCCGAGCCGGTGGCCATGCTGGCGCTCATCGGCGGCGGCGGCGCGACGAAGTAGAACAGGGCGCCCACCAGGCCGGCCACCACCGGCACTATCCACAGATTGGCCAGCAGGATGATCTTCAGGTCTTTGAGCACACGGCGCATGGGGCATCCTTTCGGCGGGTTCGCCCCAAGCATAGAACCAGCTGCTGTCCGCGGTCATCCCGCAGCCCGTCAGGCTGTAGCTAGAGGGTGGTGCGCGTGGCGCCCGGCAATTTGCGCGGCCGCAGGTTGCGAGCGCCGTCGAGCAGCGCCAGCAGGCCCAGCAGTCCCAGGGCATACCAGGCGTCCACGCCGAGCATCGCCAGCACCAGGGTGCAGAGCAGGGTGCTGAGCCCCGCCAGCCAGCGCCACAGGCCTTTGAGCAGATACCAGCCGGCGGCCATGCTCAGCAGGTAGATCAGCACGAAGTTGCCGTTGGCGTAGCGGATCAGCTGATCGACCGACAGCGACAGGCTCCAGGCCAGGGTCGCGCACAGGGCGCAGCTCAACACCACCAGCAGCTGGGCGCGGCCGGGCACGCCATGGCGATTGCGCCGGGCCATGGCGGCGGGCAGCTTGCCTTCGTCGGCCAGGCTCCAGATCAGCCGGGCGAAACCCTGGATATACACGTTCATCGAGGCGAAGCAGGCCAGGTAGCCGACCAGCGCGCTGAGCCAGCGGGCCTTCTCGCCCAGCAGCAGGTCGAGCATGCGTGGCAGCGAGGCGGCGTCCGAGTGCACGTCGCCATAGGCCTGGAAGCTCAGCACGGCGACCGAACAGGCCCAGTACACCAGACCGGCCAGCAGCACGCCGAGCAGCAGGGCGAGGGGGAAGTCACGCTCGGGGCGCTTGAACTCCTCGCCCAGGTGGGTGAAGGCCTCGATGCCGACGAAGCACCAGAACATCACCCCCAGCGCCGCCGGCAGCAGCTGCCAGGAGCCCTCGATGGGCGGCAGCAGCTCCTGGCGCGCCAGTGGCAGTTCGCCGACCCACCAGATCAGCGCGATGGTGGCGATGATCGCCACGGCGATGGCGCCCTGCACGGCCCCGGAGGCCTTGGCCGGGCGCTGCCCGAGCAGCAGGATGGCGCCCAGGGTGGCGAGCTGAATGGCCAGGATCTGGCCGTGGCCGAGGTCGAACAGCGCCAGCCAGAATCCGCTGGCGATGCTCAGCGCCGCCGGCAGGCCGACCGGCAGCACTGCCAGGAACAGCCAGGCACTGATGCGTTCCAGGCGTGGGCCGAAGGCGCGGCCGATCAGGTGCGGCGCGCCACCGGCATGGGGAAAGTGGCGACCCAGTTGGGCGAAGGTGAAGGCCACCGGCAGCACCAGGGCGATGAGGATCAGCCAGGCCCACAGCGAGGCCTCCCCTGCGGCCGTGGCGGCCAGGGCCGGGACGACGAAAATTCCGGTGCCCAGCAGCGAAGTGCTCAGCAGGCCGATCCCTTGCAGCAGGCCCAGTTCTTGGTTGAGGCGGCTCATGATGTATGCTCGTGCGTCCTTTTTGGCCCTGCCATGTTACGCCGCCCAGCGACCTTCGATGGCTGGCGAAGCGCCGGCTTTGACCGGCAAAATGGCGGTATTGCCCGTCAATCTGTTCTTTGCGTGAGACCCCCGAGTGGACAAGTTCGATCAGCAGATACTCGCCCTGTTGCGCGCCGACGCCCGTCTGGCCGTGAGCCAGATCGCCCGCGACATCAACCTGTCGCGCTCCGCGGTCGCCGAGCGCATTCGCCACCTGGAGCAGGCCGGGGTGATCAAGGGCTACCACGCCAGGGTCGCCGAGCCCGCCGGCGCGGCGGTCAAGGCCTACCTGGAGCTGTTCTACCAGGGCGGGCGCTGCGAGAACTACGTGCAGCGCATGCGCAGCTTCAGCGAAGTGCGCCGCTGTAGCGGCATCAGCGGCGAGACCGACATGCTGGTGTACATCGAGGCGCCGTCCATGGAGCGGCTCAGCGAGATCCGCGGACAGATCGAAAACTACCCCGGCATGCACAAGGTCAAGACCCATATGGTGGTCACGGATTGGCCGATGTGAGTGGCTCCATGCGCATCCTCCACACCTCCGACTGGCACCTCGGCCAGCACTTCATGGGCAAGACCCGCCAGGCCGAGCATCGGGCCTTCTGCGCCTGGCTGATCGAGCGGGTTCGCGAGCACGGCGTCGATGCGCTGCTGATCGCCGGCGATGTGTTCGACACCGGCGCGCCGCCCAGTTATGCCCGCGAGCAGTACAACCGCTTGATCGTCGAGCTGCGCGACAGCGGCTGCGCGCTGGTGGTGCTCGGCGGCAACCATGATTCGGTGGCCATGCTCGGCGAGAGCAAGACCCTGCTGGAGCAGCTGGGAACCCGGGTGATTCCCGGGGTGAGCGGGGACCTAGCCGAGCAGTTGCTGGTGCTCACGCGCCGCGATGGCCAGCCCGGTGCCATTCTCTGCGGCATCCCCTTCATTCGCCCGCGCGATGTGCTGCAGAGCCAGGCCGGGCAGAGCGCCGCGGACAAGCAGCAGTCCCTGCAGCAAGCGATCCAGGCGCATTACCGCGACCTGTATGCCCTGGCCGAGGCCAGGCGCGCCGAGTTGGGCGGCGACTTGCCGATCATCGCCACGGGGCACCTGACCACGGTGGGCGCCAGCGCCAGCGAGTCGGTGCGCGAGATCTACGTCGGCAGCCTGGAGGCCTTTCCCACCAGCGCCTTCCCGCCGGCCGCCTATATCGCCCTGGGGCACATCCACCGGCCGCAGAAGGTCGGCGGCCTGGAGCACATCCGCTATTGCGGCTCGCCTATCGCGCTGAGCTTCGACGAGGCGCGGCAGCAGAAGGAGGTGCTGCTGGTCGAGCTGGATGGCGGCGGCCTGCGCGAGGTCAGGGCGCTGCCGGTGCCGCGTTTCCAGCCAATGCTGTCGCTGGGCGGGACGCTGGCCGAGCTGGCGCCGGCGATCGCCGAGGCGGCGGCCCAGGGCAGCGCCGAGCGGCCGGTGTGGCTGGAGGTGCGGGTCAGTGGCGACGACTACCTGAGCGACCTGCAGCAGCGCATCGCGGCCCTGTGCGAGGGGCTGCCGGTGGAGGTGCTGCGCATTCGTCGTGAACGCGGCAATGCCGTAGCGAGCCTGTACAGCCAGGCCCGCGAGACCCTGGATGAACTGAGCGTGGACGAAGTGTTCGCCCAGCGCCTGGCCGGCGAAAGCCTGGACGAGGCCGAGCAGGCGCGCTTGCAGGCGCTGTATCGCCAGGTGGTCGGCGAATTGCGCGAGGACCAGGCATGAAGATCCTCAGCCTGCGTCTGAAGAACCTCAACTCGCTCAAGGGCGAGTGGAAGGTCGACTTCGCCGCCGAGCCGTTCGCCGGCAATGGCCTGTTCGCCATTACCGGGCCGACCGGCGCCGGCAAGACCACCCTGCTCGATGCCATCTGCCTGGCCCTGTATCACCGCACGCCGCGCATGAGCACGCTGTCGGCCAGCGGCAACGAGCTGATGACCCGGCATACCGCCGACTGCCTGGCCGAGGTCGAGTTCGAGGTCAAGGGTACCGCCTACCGCGCGTTCTGGAGCCAGCGCCGGGCACGCGACAAGCTCGACGGCGCGTTGCAGGCGCCCAAGGTGGAGCTGGCGACGGCGGACGGGCAGATCCTCAGCGACAAGATCAGCGAGAAGCTGCGCGAGACCGAGCGCCTCACCGGCCTGGATTTCGAGCGTTTCACCAAATCCATGCTGCTGGCCCAGGGGGGCTTCGCCGCGTTCCTCGAGGCGGGTGCCAACCAGCGCGCGGAACTGCTGGAGGAGCTGACCGGCACCGACATCTATGGCCAGATCTCCCAGCGCGTGTTCGAGCAGACCCGCGAGGCGAAGGCCGCCCTCGAACAATTGCGCGCCAGGGCCGAGGGCGTCGAGCTGCTGAGCGAGGAGCAGCGTGGCGAACTGCAGGCGGAGGCCGAGCGCCTTGGTGCCGAGGAAGGCGCCTTGAGCCGGCAGCAGGCCGAGTTGCAGCGCCAGCGGCAATGGCACGAGGACCTGGCCAAGGCGCAGAGCCAGGAGCAGGCCGCGGCCCTCGCCGAACAGCAGGCCCAGGCCGAATGGCAGGCGGTCCAGGCGCAGCTGGCGCGCCTGGCGGCGAGCGAACCGGCGGCCGAGTTGCAGCCGACGCATCGTGAATGGCAGCGCGCCCGGCGACAGCTGCAGGACAGTCAGGCCGAGCTGCGCCAGATCGAGAATGAACAGCGGGACATGGCCGAGGCCCTGTGCCGCTCGGCCTGGCAGGGCGAGCAGTTGAGCCGGCAGGCGCTGCAGGCGCAGCAGCAGCGCCTGGACACGCTGGGCGAGCGCTGCGCCGAGCTGTCGCAGCGCCTGGCGGTGCAGCCGCAGCGCAGCCGCCTGGGCGAGTTCCTCGGCCTCTGGGGCAGTCAGTTCGAAGCCTTGGACAAGGGGCGAGTAGAACGGCTCGAGCTGGAGTCCCGCCAGCAGCGCGTGCAGGTTCAGCTCGGCGAGGTGGCCGAGCGCCTGCAGCAACAGCAGGCGGCGCTGGACCAGGCGCAGGCGGCGCGCGCCGCGGCGCAGCAGCTGCAGGCCAGCCAGCAGGCGCAGTTGCACGAGCTGCTGGACGGCCAGGATGACGCCGCGCTGCGTGCGCAATGGCAGCAACTGCTCGAGCAGCAGCGCCAGCTGGAGCGCCTGGCGCAGTTGGCCGGCCAGCGCCGGCAGCTGGCCACGCAGCTCGCCCAGCTGCAGCCGCAACTGACCGAGCAGCAGGCCGAGCGGGCCAGGCTGAGCGCCGCGCGCGACGAATTGCGCCGGCGCTTCGGCGAACTGCGCCAGCGGCTCGCGGAGCAGAACAAGCTGCTCGAACAGGAGCGGCGCATCCAGCAACTCGAGCAGTACCGCGCCGCCCTGCAGCCTGGCGAGGCCTGCCCGCTGTGTGGCTCCTGCGAGCACCCGGCGATTGCCGAGTACCAGGCGCTGAACCTGTCGGCCACCCAGCAGGCGCTGCAGGAGACGCAGCAGGCGCTCGACGCGGTGCATGGCCAGGGCGATCGACTGAACCAGCAACTGGCCCGGGTCGAGGCGCAGATCGAGCAGCTTCAGCAGGGCCTCGAGCGTTGCCGGCAGGAGGCGCAGCAGACCGATGAGGCCTGGGCGCAGGCATGCCGACAGGCGGGCCTGGCGCTGGACGATGAGCCGGCGCTGGTGCTCGAGCAGCAGCGTGCGGACGAGCGCCAGGCCGCCCTGCAGCAGCGCCTCGGCCAGCTCGACCGGCTCAAGTCGGCGCTGCAGCAGGCCAGCGAGGCGCTGCTGCAGCGCGACGGCGAGCTGAATGCCAGCCGCAATCAGCTGGCCATGCTGGAAAAGGACCGGCTTAACCTGGAGCAGGCGTTGCGCGACGCCGGCCAGCGCCTGGAGCAGCTGGCCGTGGCCCAGGCCGCGGAGCGCCAGCGTCTGGCTGACAGCCTGGCCGAGCTGGACTATCGGCTGCCGGAGGATGGCGCCGCCTGGTTGGCCGAGCGCGGCCGCGAGTGGCAGGCCTGGCAGCAGGACCGCCAGCAGCTGCAGGAGCTGACGCAGCAGCAAGGCGAACTGCGGCACCTGCTCAGCCGTGACGACGAGCAGGCCCGGCTCTGGCAGCAGCGCTGGCGCGACCAGCAGCGGGACGACCTCGCCGCGCTGCCGGCGGTGGCCGAGCCGCACGCCGCCTTGCAGCAGCTGGAGCGCGATTGGGCGCAGGCGCAGCAGCGCCATCTGCACTTGCAAGGCGGCGCGCAGTCGCTGCAGCGGCGCATCGAGAGCGAACGCCAGGGCCTCGAGGCGGCCTCCGGCGCCTGGCAAGCCGCGCTGGCGCTCAGCCCCTTCGCCGATGAGGCGGCCTTTCTCGCGGCCGTGCTGGACGATCGGCAGCGCCGCGAGCTGCGCGAACTGCAGGCGCGCCTGCAGCGCGCCCTGAACGAGGCCCAGGCCCTGGCCCAGGCGGCCAGGCAGCAGGTGGCCGAGCTACAGGCCGGTGGCCAGGCCGAGTCGGACCGTGAACAGCTGGAGGCGCGCCTGCTGGAGGTCGGCGGGCAGCTGAAGGGCCTGAGTCAGCGCCAGGGCGAAATCCGCGCGCAGCTGCAGGGCGACGCCGCGCGTCGGCTGAACCAGCAGGCGCTGTTCGCGGCGATCGACGCCCGCCAGGCCGACTACGACCTGTGGCAGCAGCTCAACAGCCTGATCGGCTCGGCCGATGGCGCCAAGTACCGCAAGTTCGCCCAGGGCCTGACCCTCGATCACCTGGTCTACCTGGCCAATCGTCAGCTCGAGCGCCTGCACGGCCGCTACCAGCTGGCGCGCAAGGCCGGTGGCGAGCTGGAGCTCGAGGTGATCGACACCTGGCAGGCCGACGTGGCCCGCGACACCCGGACCCTGTCCGGCGGCGAAAGCTTCCTGGTCAGCCTGGCCCTGGCGCTGGCGCTGTCCGATCTGGTCAGCCACAAAACCAGCATCGACTCGCTGTTCCTCGACGAAGGCTTCGGCACTCTCGACGGCGAGACCCTGGAGGTAGCCCTGGATGCCCTCGACAGCCTCAATGCCAGCGGCAAGATGATCGGCGTGATCAGCCATGTCGAGGCGCTCAAGGAACGTATCCCGGTGCAGCTGAAGGTGCACAAGGGCATCGGCCTGGGCTACAGCGGCCTGGACAAGCGCTTCGCCCTGTAGCGGCCGGCGGCGCTAGGTGGGCTGCGAGGCGTGGCCTTGGCTTGGCGTCCAGTCGGGGCAGGGCTGATGCAGCTCATGCGCGGCCTCGAAAGCCGTCCAGTCGAAGCCCCGGGCGAACGGCTCGACCTGCTCCGGCGGCAACGGCCGGGCGATCAGGTAGCCCTGCATCCAGTTGCTGCCGACCGCGCTCAGCCTGGCGAACTGCTCGGCGGTTTCGATGCCCTCGGCGATGACCTTGAGCCCGAGGCGCTGGGCCAGCGCCGCGAGCGTTTCGCAGATGGCCAGGCCCTGCTCGGTGTGGGTGTCGGTGACGAAGCTGCGGTCGATCTTCAGCACGTCCAGCGGCAGCTGGCGCAGGTAGCTGAACGACGAGTAGCCGGTGCCGAAATCGTCCAGGGCCACCTTGACGCCGAGCGCGCGCAGCTCGTGCAGCAGGCAGATATTGGCTTGCGGATTCTGCATCAGCATCGATTCGGTCAGCTCCAGGCTCAGGGCCTCGGCCTGGATGCCGGTGCTCTGGATGGTGTCCCGCAGACGTTCGGCGAAGCCTGGTTGGTTCAGTTGCCTGATCGAGACGTTGACGCACATCTGCTTGATCGGCGACGCCTGGTCCTGCCAGGTCTTGAGCTGGCGGCAGGCGGTTTCCAGGGTCCACTGGCCGACGTCGAGAATCAGCGCCGACTGCTCGAGCATGGTGATGAAGTCCGCTGGGTAGATCAGCCCGAGGGTCGGGTGTTGCCAGCGGATCAGCGCCTCGACGCAATCGATCTGGCCGCTGGCCAGGTTCAGTTCCGGTTGGTAGTGCAGGGTGAATTGCCCCTGGGCCAGGGCCGAGTGCAGGTCGCTGAGCAGCTGCAGGCGCTGCCGCGATTTCTCGTCGAGGTCCTGCTGGAACACCACGGTCTGCCCACGGCCCTGGCGTTTGGCCAGGTACATGGCGGTATCGGCGCTGCGCAACAGTACCGTACCGTCGTTGCCATGCTCCGGATACAGGGCGATGCCGATGCTCGCGTGCACGTAGATCTGCTCGCGGCCCAGGCTGATGGGCTCGCTCAGGCTCTGCTGCAGGCGTTCGGCGATGCCCAGGATCTGCTCCAGGCTGGACTGGTCCGGCAACAGCACGAGGAACTCGTCACCACCGAGGCGGCCGACCATCGAGGCGTGCTCATCCTGTGTGTCCTCGTCCATGGGCAGCTGAAACACCTCGTCCGAGGCCCGCAGGCTCTGCACGAAGCGCTGCGCGACCTCGATCAGCAGGCGATCGCCCACTTCGTGGCCGAGGGTGTCGTTGACCTCCTTGAAATCGTCCAGGTCGATCATCAGCACGGCATAGCGCTCGCGTCTGGGCGGCCTGCGGCTCAGCGCGCTGGACAGCAGCTCGGCGACCAGGCGCCGGTTGGGCAGGCCGGTCAGGGCGTCGTAGTTGGCCATCCGGGTCAGGGTCCGGGTGGAGCGCCGCTGCACCGCGAAGACCCGCGCCACGGCCAGCCCCAGGCCGGCCAGGAGCAGGCTGAGCAGTCCCAGGCGCAGCCACATCTCACGCTGGATGGGGGCGATCGCCGCGGCCAGGTCGGCCGCCGACTTGAAGCGCTGCAGCTGCCAGGCCGAGGTGTAGGGCAACTCGACCGGCTGTTCGAGGTGGATGGCCGGCTGCTCCAGGCCCGCGAGGAAACGCGGCAGCAGGTGACTGCGTCTGTCCATGATGCGGTCGCCGGTCTCGCGATTCTCCAGCACGTATTCGCCCGGCGCAGCGTCGAGGTCGATCCGCTGCTGGGCCAGGATCTCGAGGTCCAGTTCGGTGATCGGCAGCCGCGGCCAGCCGAGCAGCGTGGCTTCCAGCACGTTGGCGCGCAGCACGGCGGTCACCAGTCCCTTGAACCGCTTGCTGGTCAGGTCATAGATCGGGGTGGACAGCAGCAGGCCGTGGCTGTCGCGCTCGTCGCCGTTGGCCAGCGAGGTGTACTGGGAGTTGTCGCAGGTGCGCAGCAACTCCGAGGTGACGGCGGCGATCCCCTGCGGGGCTTCGGCCGGCAGCATCGGCGCGAAGCGGCGCAAATGATCGAGCTGGCGCACGTATTCGTCGTATTCGGCCGCCTCGTACTCTTCGGGTTCGTCGGCGTCGTGGGTGGGCTCGGCCTGCTTGGCCCGGCTGATGCGCTCGAGCAGCACCTGGTCGAACATCAGGAAGGGCACCTGGCCGCGCGTAGGGTCGAAGCCGTCGTAGACCAGATAGATTTCCGATAGGTCGATATCGGCGGCGATGTGGTTGTACAGCTGCTGGATGATGGTGGCGTCGCTGTCGCGAAAGTGGCCCTGCTCGACGACATCCTCGTCGTCGCTTTGACGATTGAGCGGTGTCGCGGCGCGAACCGCCGGTAGCAGCGAGATGGTCCTGATGGTGAGGTAGGTGCGCTCGAGCATCCCCGCCAGGGTTTGCGCCATGGCGCGGGTTTCGATGGCCATCTCGGTGCGGATCTTGGCTTGCGTATCGACCGCCAGGTGCCGGGCGTCACGGTAGATGGCCAGCGCGCCGATCAGCCACAGGAACACGAAGCCGAGGGCAATGGAATACCGCGCCCATCCTCGAAGGCGGCGCTTCGACCTGGCTGTCGGCTTGGGGCGAGCGGACTGATTGCTCATGGTTCCAGCCATTCCTTGCACCTGAGTTCTGGGCATAGGGTGGCGACGTTCGCCGCCGCCCGAGCCACCCGCTTGCGTCCAACCGACGAAAGTCGCCGGTCGCTAGGCTTCGCTGGCATATGGGCTTATAGCCTAGTCGTGGGGCATCTGGCGAGCCATGGGGCGCGGGCGGTACGTGGCATGTCGCTGGCTGGCCTTTGCGGCGGAGCGCGCGTGCCGGCCCTCTGCGGTCGAGCCGGTGGCCTGGCGCGCGGCCCGACGCCATACTGGTGGCCAAAGCGTGGCCGGCAAGCTGCGCCCTTCCTGCAAACCCTCCGCACCAGGGGCTTCCGTGCTCAGCGTATTTTTCGTCAACAGCCTGGTGGTGATCGCCGCGGTGATCATCCACTACGAGTTCCTCTATCGCCTCACCCAGTTGCTGCCGAAACTCAGGGTTCGCCATCGTTTTCGCCTGGTGCTGGGCGTCGGCGGGGCGCTGCTGGCCCATGCGGTCGAGGTGTGGCTATTCGCTTTCGCCTATTTCCTCATGCACAGCGCCGACGGCTGGGGCCGGCTGGAGGGCAACTTCGACGGCAGCTTCATGGCCTGTGTGTACTTCTCCTTCACCACCTTCACCACCCTGGGCTTCGGCGACATCGAGCCACTGGGCGAGCTGCGCTATTTGACCGGGATCGAAGCGCTGACCGGGCTGGTGCTGATCACCTGGACGGCCTCGTTCCTCTTCGTGGAAATGCAGCGCTACTGGCGCTCAAGCTAGCGCCTGGCGTCGCGCAGAGGGCCTACTGCCAGCGCGCCTGGCGCCAGCGCTGGTGCTGTTCGGCGCCCTGGAAGGTCCAGGCGACGAAACGGCTCTGCTTCTGTCCCTGGGCCATTTCCACGGTACGCACCTCGCGGGCGCCGGCTTTCTGCAGGGCGGCATGCACGCCGGGCAGGTTGCTGGCCTTGGACACCAGGGTGCTGAACCACAGCACCTGCTCCGGGCACTGCGCGCTTTCGCGGATCAGCCGGCCGATAAAGGCCGCCTCGCCGCCCTGGCACCAGAGTTCGGCGGCCTGGCCGCCGAAGTTCAGCAGCGGCAGCTTGCGCTTGGGGTCGAGCTTGCCCAGGTTGCGCCACTTGCGCTTGCTGCCGCTGGCCGCTTCGGCGGCCGAGGCATGGAAGGGCGGGTTGCACAGGCTCAGGTCGAAGCGCTCGTCGGCCTGCAGCAGGCCCTGGAAGATGTGCTCGGCGTCGCCCTGCTGGCGCAGTTCGATGGCCTCGCTCAGGCCCGGGTTGCTCTGCACGATGGCCCTGGCCGAGGCGATGGCGCTGGCGGCGATGTCGGCACCGAGGAAACGCCAGCCGTACTCGCGGTTCCCCAGCAAGGGATAGATGCAGTTGGCGCCGACGCCGATGTCCAGGGCGCGCACCCGGACGCCGCGCGGGATCTCGCCGCCGTTGCCGGCGGCCAGCAGGTCGGCCAGGTAGTGCAGGTAGTCGGCGCGACCGGGGATCGGCGGGCACAGGTAGTCCGCCGGAATGTCCCAGTGATCGATGCCGTAGAACTGCTTGAGCAGGGCGCGGTTGAACACCTTGACCGCCGCCGGGTTGGCGAAGTCGATGCTCTGCTTGCCGTAGGGGTTGAGGATGACGAACTCAGCCAGTTCCGGGCTGGCCGCGATCAGCGCGGGGAAGTCGTAGCGGCCCTGGTGGCGGTTGCGCGGGTGCAGCTGGCCCTTGTCTGCCTGGACGGCGGGTTTTGGCGGGCTGGGGCGTTGGCGGCGAGACATGGTAATCCGTGGGGACGAGAACTGGCCGGGGCATTATTCACAATGCGGCGGCCGTGGCTAGCCGCTGGCGATATTCAGCCACATGGCCAGGTAGTCGAAGAACAGGCAATACAGGGCGATCGGCAGCGGCAGGCCGAGCAGGGTGCCGAGCAGGTAATGGCGAAAGGGCACCCCGGCCAGGGCCAGGCTGTAGTTCAGCGCCGGAACGGTCTGGAACAGCATGCGCAGGGCGACGATGCTGGCCAGCGGATGCCGGTCCAGGCCCGCCAGCAGGCGCTGGGCCAGGGGGCTGTCGAGTGTGCGCAAGGCATTGCCGCCGAGCAGGCGGATGATGAAGAAGGTGAACACGCAGGAGAAACTGGCGGCCAGGTAGGTGGCCAGGCCGCCCTGGACCCGGCCCAGGGCCAGCACGGCGGCGGCGAGGAACAGCCAGCCGGGGATCTGGATCAGGTTGCCGAGGGCGAACAGCAGGGTGAACAGCAGCAGGCCGAGCACCGGGTGCATCAGGATCAGTTGCTGCAACGCTTGCAGGTTGAACTGGGCGCGCAGGCCCAGGACCTCGAACAGCAGGAACAGGCCGAGGAGGAACAGGACCACCAGCAGCAGGCGGAGGGAGCTGCGCATGCCAGGCTCCGGATCAGGGATACCCGAGTATGGCCTTGATCTGCGCCAGGTGGCTGGCGATCCACTGCGGGTCGATGGCGCCCCAGTCGCGGATCGCATAGTGGCCGGCGTTGTTGCGTTCACCTTCCTGCTGGACGAATTCGCAGTGGATATCCAGGTCGGCGAGGGCGCTCAGGGTGTCCTGGGCGGTGCGTCGCGGCATGCCGGTGACGGCCATCAGCTCCGGCACGCTGCGCGCGTTGCCACTGTCGATCAGCCAGGCGACGTACAGGCGCCGGTAGAAACTGCTGCGGGTTTTGCTGATTTCCATGGCATGCACCTTGAGAAAGGCAACGGGCGCCTGGCGAAGCACCCGTGCTATTCCATGAGCTAGAGGGCGAAGATGGCCATATAGGTCATCGCACCGGCGATATAGCCGGCGAAGGCCAGGCCGGTAATGTACTTGAGGTACCAGAGAAAGTTGATTTTCTCCATGCCCATGGCGGCCACGCCGGCCGCCGAGCCGATGATCAGGCAGCTGCCGCCGGTGCCGGCGCAGTAGGCGAGCATCTCCCAGAAGTTGCCGTTGACCACGAAATTGCTCAGCCACGGCACCTCAGCGGCGGCGGCCTCTGCCAGGGCTTGCGGGCTGACCAGCGGGTACATCTTCATGGCGCCAGCGACCATCGGCACGTTGTCCACGAGGGCCGAGAGCAGGCCGATGGAAATGGCGATGCTGTAGATGTTGCCCAGGCTGTCCTTGAGGTAGGTCGCCACCTCGAGCAGGTGGCCGGCGGTCGACAGGCTGGAGACCGCCAGCAGGATGCCGAGGAAGAACAGAACGCTGGGTACGTCTACGCGGCGCAGTACGCCGACCACCGAGAGCGGGTCTTTATCTTCGCTGTTCTTGCTGCGGTGGATGATTTCGGTGGTGATCCAGAGGATGCCCAGGCCGAAGAGGATGCCCATGTAAGGCGGCAGCCCGGTGACGGTCTTGAATACCGGGACGAACACCAGCGCAGCCAGGCCTAGGCAGAACACCAGATTGCGTTCGAAGGGGGTCGTGGGGTCCCGGCGGCTCTCCAGGGTTTCCTTGGGCTTTGGCGCCTTGATGTCACCCTTGAGCACGAAACTCATGATGATCAACGGGACCAGCAGGCACACCAGGCTTGGCACGATCAGCTTGACCACGATACCGCTGGCGGTGATCTGGTGGCCGATCCACAGCATGGTGGTGGTGACGTCGCCGATCGGCGACCAGGCGCCGCCGGAGTTGGCGGCGATGACCACGATGCCGGCGTAGAACCAGCGTTCGTGCTGGTCGGCGATCAGCTTGCGCAGCAGGGAGATCATGACGATGGTGGTGGCCAGGTTGTCCAGCGCGGCGGACAGGAAGAAGGTGATCAGCCCGACCAGCCAGAGCAGGTGTACGCGCTTGGTGGTGCGGATGCGGTCGGTGATGACCTTGAAGCCTTCGTGGGCGTCGATCAGCTCGACGATGGTCATGGCGCCCATCAGGAAGAACAGGATTTCCGAGATCTCGCCGAGGTGATGACGCAGTTCGCTCACTGCATAGTGAGCACCGTCGCTACTGCCATGCTCCAGGGCGGCGGCAATCAGCGGGGTGATGCTTTCGGCGCCGAGCACCAGTACGGTCCAGGCCAACACGGCGGTCAGCAGGGCCGAGGCCGCTTTGTCGATCTTCAGCGGGTGCTCGAGGGCGATACACAGGTAGCCGAGTATGAATATCAGGGCCATTAGGGCGTACATAGGCGGGTTCCAGTCAGCAGGTTGTTGTTATTCGGGTCTGAAAGCGGCGGGGAGCATGCCTCAAGCACAGGGTCCGTGGAAAGGCTTGCGCCGCGCCTGGGCGCCTCGCGGCCAAGCGCTAGGCGCTGCCACGGGTGCAAAAAGGCCCGCACGGGGCGGGCCTTTCACTTGGCTTAGAGGCTGGCGATGCGGGCGCGCTGGTCGACCAGCTTGCCCAGGGCCTGTTCCGCCTCGGCGAGCTTGGCGCGCTCCTTGTCGAGCACCTCGGCCGGCGCCTTGGCGACGAAGCCCTCATTGGCGAGCTTGCCGCCGACGCGCTTGACCTCGCCGTCCAGACGGGCGATTTCCTTGTCCAGGCGGGCCAGTTCGGCGTCCTTGTCGATCAGCCCGGCCATCGGCACCAGCACCTGCATCTCGCCGACCAGGGCGGTGGCGGACATCGGCGCTTCTTCGCCGGCCGCCAGCACCCGCACCGACTCCAGCTTGGCCAGCTTGTTCAGCAGCGGCAGGTTGTCGGCCAGGCGGCGTTGGTCTACGTCGCTGGCGTTCTGCAGGATGATGTCGATGCGCTTGGCCATGGAGATCTTCATCTCGCCGCGAATCTGCCGCAGGCCGAGCATCAGCTGCTTGACCCACTCGATGTCGCCTTCGGCGGCGGCGTCGATGCGGCTCTCATTGGCCACCGGCCAGGCCTGCAGCATGATGGTCTCGCCGCTGACGCCAGCTTGCGCCTTGATCCGCTGCCAGATCTCTTCGGTGATGAATGGCATGAACGGGTGGGCCAGGCGCAGGGCCACTTCCAGCACGCGGATCAGCGTGCGGCGGGTGCCACGCTGGCGCTCGATCGGTGCGTTCTCGTCCCACAGCACCGGCTTGACCAGCTCCAGGTACCAGGCGCAGTACTCGTCCCAGATGAATTCGTACAGGGCCTGGGCGGCCAGGTCGAAGCGGAAGGCGTCGAGCTGGCGGGTCACTTCGGCTTCGGTGCGCTGCAGGGCGGAGATGATCCAGCGATCCACCGAGGACAGCTCCACCGGCTCGCCATTCACGCCGGTGTCCTGGCCGTCGGTGTTTTCCAGGACGAAGTTCGCGGCGTTCCAGATCTTGTTGCAGAAGTTGCGGTAACCCTCGACCCGGCCCATGTCGAACTTGATGTCGCGGCCGGTGGAGGCCAGCGCCAGGTTGGTGAAGCGCAGGGCGTCGGTGCCGTAGGCGGCGATGCCTTCGGGGAACTCGGCACGGGTCTGCTTGGCGATCTTCTCCGCCAGCTTGGGCTGCATCATGCCGCTGGTGCGCTTCTCCAGCAGGGCGTCGAGGCTGATGCCGTCGACGATGTCCAGCGGGTCGAGCACGTTGCCCTTGGACTTGGACATCTTCTGCCCCTGGCTGTCGCGGACCAGGCCGTGCACGTACACGGTCTTGAACGGGATCTGCCCGGTCAGGTGGGTCGACAGCATGATCATCCGGGCGACCCAGAAGAAGATGATGTCGAAGCCTGTTACAAGAACATCCGTGGGGTGGAAGGTCTTCAGGTAGTCGGTCTGCTGCGGCCAGCCGAGGGTGGAGAAGGTCCACAGGCCGGAGCTGAACCAGGTGTCCAGCACGTCTTCGTCCTGGCGCAGGTTGGCGTCGCCGAGGTTGTGGGTGGCGCGCACCTCGGCCTCGTCACGACCGACATAGACGTTGCCGGCGTCGTCGTACCAGGCCGGGATGCGGTGGCCCCACCATAGCTGGCGGCTGATGCACCAGTCCTGGATGTCACGCATCCAGCTGAAGTACATGTTCTCGTACTGCTTGGGCACGAACTGGATCTCGCCGCTTTCCACCACGGCGATGGCCTTCTCGGCCAGCGGCTTGGTGCTGACGTACCACTGGTCGGTCAGCCACGGCTCGATGATGGTGCCGGAACGGTCGCCCTTCGGCACCTTCAGCGCATGCTCGTCGATCTTCTCCAGCAGGCCGGCGGCCTCGAAGGCGGCAACGATCTGCTTGCGCGCGACGAAACGGTCCAGGCCGGCGTATTCGCCCGGTAGGCGGCCGTCGACCTGGCTGTTGACGCTGCCGTCGATGTTGAACACCTGGGCCTGCGCCAGCACCGCGGCGTTCTTGTCGAAGATGTTGATCAGCGGCAGGTTGTGGCGCTTGCCCACTTCATAGTCGTTGAAGTCGTGGGCCGGGGTGATCTTCACGCAGCCGGTGCCGAACTCGGGATCGCAATAGTCGTCGGCGATGATCGGAATGCGCCGGCCGACCAGGGGCAGCTCGACGAAGGTGCCGATCAGCGCCTGGTAGCGCTCGTCGTCCGGGTGCACGGCCACGGCGGCGTCGCCGAGCATGGTTTCCGGGCGGGTGGTGGCGACGATCAGGTAGTTCTTGCCGTCGGCGGTCTTGTGGCCGTCGGCCAGCGGGTAGCGCAGGTTCCACAGGCTGCCCTTCTCGTCGTGGTTTTCCACTTCGAGGTCGGAGATGGCGGTGTGGAACTTGGTGTCCCAGTTGACCAGGCGCTTGCCGCGGTAGATCAGGCCGTCCTGGTGCAGGCGCACGAAGGCTTCCTTGACCGCCTCGGACAGGCCCTCGTCCATGGTG
This sequence comes from Pseudomonas sp. LPB0260, assembly GCF_013388395.1. Classification (NCBI taxonomy): domain Bacteria; kingdom Pseudomonadati; phylum Pseudomonadota; class Gammaproteobacteria; order Pseudomonadales; family Pseudomonadaceae; genus Pseudomonas; species Pseudomonas sp. LPB0260. The sequence goes on from NZ_CP058247.1 coordinate 5,637,602, forward strand.
AAGCGCTCGCGCGACCAGTCCACCGAGCTGCCCAGGCGACGGATCTGCCGGGTGATGGTGCCGCCGGACTGCTCCTTCCATTCCCAGACCTTCTCCAGGAATTTCTCGCGGCCCAGGTCGTGGCGACCGATGCCGTCGGCGGCTAGCTGGCGCTCGACCACCATCTGGGTGGCGATCCCCGCGTGGTCGGTGCCCGGCTGCCACAGGGTGTTGCGCCCCTGCATGCGGCGGAAGCGGATCAGCGCATCCATGATCGCGTTGTTGAAGCCATGGCCCATGTGCAGGCTGCCGGTGACGTTCGGCGGCGGGATCATGATGGTGTAGGGCTCGCCCGAACCCTGTGGGGCGAAGTAATTGTTCGCCTCCCAGTTCTCGTACAGGGCGGTTTCAATGGCGTGCGGCTGGTAGGTCTTGTCCATGCGCGGCGGGACCCTTTTGACGGCTGATCGGAAAAGCCGGCAAGTATAACGGGGAAGGCGTGGAGGGCGTAAGGCCGCGCGCGGGGAAGCTGACTGGTGGGGCGAGCGTCGTCGGCGGCTGTCAGTTGCGGCGCGGCGGCAGCAGGCGGGTCAGGCGCGCCTCCAGGCGGCGCTTGAGCTCGGCCTCGATCTGCGGCACGAAATCGTCGATGACATCCTGCAGGATCAGCTGGGCGGCGGCACGCAGTTCGCTGTCCAGGCGCTTCATCTCGGCGCCGCTGTCGCGTTGCACCGCCTGCTCCAGGGCGCTGCGCAGGTCTGCCGGGGTGCTGGGCTGGGCCGGCTTGGCCGTTGCCGTGGGGCGGTAGCTGGGCGCCGGAGCCGGGGTGGTTGTCGCGGGTGCGCTGACGATGTCCGAGAGCACGGGGATGCTGTCCGGGTCGAGGGCGTCGACCAGCAGCGGCGGCTCGAGGTCCTGGTCGCCCAGGAGTTCGCGGATCGACTCCAGGTCGTTCAGCAGCTGGGTGGGTTTGTGCGGCGGCTTCGGTTTGTCCATGGCGGGCGGCTAGAGGTCGACTCGTTTGGGATCATAGCCGCGTTGGCGGTAGCTGCGGAAATTCTCCCGGCAGGCGGTCAGCAGGTCCGCTTCCTGGTTGACGATCTCGATGACCCGGCTGAAGCGATCGACGAGCGGCGAGAGGCTCGGATTGAGATTGATCAGCACGCCTTGCTCGGCCGCCGGCGGCTCATCCTGACCGATCACCACCGGGGCGTGCGGATCGTCCTGGTGCAGCTCGTGGGGCACGAAGGCCTCCGCCTTGAAACGCCACAGCAGCTCATCCAGTTCCGCGCACTGCTGGGCATCGGTGCCGCGCAGGAACACCGGCAGGCCGGCGCGCCAGGCCTTCATCGCCAGCTGGCAGGCGGCGCGCAGGCGTTCGGCCGGGGTGGCGGAGGAGAGGACGTAGAACTCGATTCGGGGCATGGCGACTTCGATGATGGACGGCGGAGGCCGGGGCGGACAGGGCCGCCCCGGCGCGGGTCAGGCCTGGCTGCGATCGAGCAGGTACTGGGTCAGCAGCGGCACCGGGCGGCCGGTGGCGCCTTTCTCCTTGCCCCCGCTGATCCAGGCGGTGCCGGCGATATCCAGGTGAGCCCAGGGGTACTGCTTGGCGAAGCGCGAGAGGAAGCAGCCGGCGGTGATGGTACCGGCCTTCGGGCCGCCGATGTTGGCGATGTCGGCGAACGGGCTGTCCAGCTGCTCCTGGTACTCGTCGAACAGCGGCAGCTGCCAGGCACGGTCGTCGGCGTGCTGGCCGGCGGCCAGGAGTTGCTCGACCAGCTCGTCGTTGTTGCCCATCAGGCCCGAGGTGTTGGCGCCCAGGGCGACGATGCAGGCGCCGGTGAGGGTGGCGATGTCGATCACCGCCTGGGGCTTGAAACGCTCGGCGTAGGTCAGGGTGTCGCACAGCACCAGGCGGCCTTCGGCGTCGGTGTTGAGGATCTCCACGGTCTGCCCGCTCATGCTGGTGACGATGTCGCCGGGGCGGGTGGCGCGGCCGCTGGGCATGTTCTCGGCGCAGGCCAGCAGGCACACCAGGTTGATCGGCAGCTGCAGTTCGAGCACGGCTTTCAGGGTGCCGAACACGCTGGCGGCGCCGCACATGTCGTACTTCATCTCGTCCATGCCGGCCGCCGGCTTGATGCTGATGCCGCCGGTGTCGAAGGTGATGCCTTTGCCGACCAGGGCGAAGGGCTTGTCGGTCTTCTTGCCGCCCTGGTAGTGGAGCACGATCATCCGCGGCGGTTGCTCGCTGCCCTGGGCCACGGCGAGGAAGGCGCCGGCGCCGAGCTCCTTGAGCTTCTTCTCGTCGAGGATCTCCACCTTGAGGTTCTTGTGCGCCTTGGCCAGATCTTTGGCTTGGTCGGCCAGGTAGCTGGGGTGGCAGAGGTTCGGCGGCAGGTTGCCCAGGTCGCGGGTGAAGGCCATGCCGGCGGCGATGGCCCGGGCGTGCGTGGTGGCGCGCTCGACCTCCGCCAGGCTGGCCTTGTCGCAGCTCAGGGTCAGCTTCTTCAGGGCGCGCGGCTCGGCTTTCTGGCTCTTGAAGCGATCGAACTGATAGTCACCGTCGGCTAGGCTCTCTACTATCAGGCGCGTTTTGCCGTAGGCGTCGCGGCCCTTGACGCCGAGGTCCTGCAGGGCCAGCACGGCGTCGCTGCCGCCGAGTCCCTTGAGTACCGCGTGGGCGGCGCCGATCAGTTTGCGCAGCTGGCGGTCCGACAGCTCGGCGTCCTTGCCGCTGCCGACCAGCAGCACGCGCTCGGCCTTGAGGCCGGCCAGGTTGTGCACCAGCAAGGTCTGGCCAAGCTTTCCGGCCAGGTCGCCACGCTTGAGCAGGGCGCTGATCGCGCCGGCGCAGGCATTGTCGACAGCGCTCGCCGTTTCACCGAGCTTGCGGCCTTCGCCGACGGCGATGACCAGGGTGGCGGTTTTCAGGGTTTCCGGGCGAGCGCTTTTGGCTAGAAATTCCATGGCGTAGTGTCCCCAAGACAAGAAGTCGGTATTGCAGGATAATGCCGGCTATTTTTTCAGTGGTTCGTCCGTGGGCGAGCCGGCATGCAGTGCGGCTAGTTTGATCGTAGCCGCCTGAGCCTGACAACCCTGGAGTGTCTGGTTTGATCGTCTTCCGTTATCTGTCCCGTGAGGTCTTGATTACCCTGAGTGCGGTGAGCGCCGTGCTGCTGGTGATCATCATGAGTGGCCGCTTCATCAAGTACCTGGCGCAGGCCGCCCAGGGTTTGCTCGATCCCGGGGTGCTGTTTCTGATTATGGGGTATCGCCTGCCCGGCTTTCTCCAGCTGATCCTGCCGCTGGGGCTGTTCCTGGGCATCCTGCTGGCCTACGGGCGGCTCTACCTGGACAGCGAGATGACCGTTCTTTCGGCCACCGGCATGAGTCAGCAACGCCTGATGGTGTACAGCCTGGCGCCGGCGCTGCTGGTGGCGTTGCTGGTGGCCTGGCTGAGCTTGAGTCTGGCACCGCAGGGCGTGGCGGAGCAGATGCGCATCCTCAATGAGCAGGACGCCCTGACCGAGTTCGACACCCTGGTGCCGGGCCGCTTCCAGGCCATGCGGGACGGCTCGCGAGTGACCTACACCCGGGAGCTGTCGAAAGACCGCGGCGAGCTGGCCGGGGTCTTCATCTCCGAGAAGCGCTTCTCCCGTGAGGGTGGCAAGGAGCGCGGCATCACCGTGCTGGTGGCGGAAAGCGGGCGCCAGGAGTTGCAGGCCGACGGCAGTCGCTACCTGATCCTGGAGAACGGCTATCGCTATGACGGCAATCCCGGTCAGGCGGACTACCGGGCGATTCAGTACGACACCTATGGCGTGTTGCTGCCCAAGCCCTCGGTCAGCGGTGAAATCAGCGAGCGCGAGGCGGTGCCGACCCGGGAGCTGATCGGCAGCGACAATCCGCGCCTGCAGTCCGAGTTGCAGTGGCGCCTGTCGATTCCGTTGCTGGTATTCGTCGTCGCCCTGCTGGCCGTGCCCTTGTCGCGGGTCAATCCGCGCCAGGGTCGCTTCCTCAAGCTGCTGCCGGCGATTCTCCTGTACATGGCCTACCTGGCGCTGCTGATCGCCGCGCGTGGCGCCCTGGACAAGGGCAAGATTCCCCAGGAGCTGGGCTTGTGGTGGGTGCATGGGGTGTTCATGTTGATCGGTCTGTTGCTGCTTTACTGGGAGCCGCTGCGCTTGAAGTGGGCCGCTCGTCGTGCTGCGCCGGAGGTGGCTCGTGGTTAGGTTGGATAGGTACATCGGCACCCAGGTGTTCGTCGCGATTCTTTCCGTGCTGGGGATCATCGTCGGGCTGGCCCTGATGTTCGCCTTCATCGATGAGCTGGGGGACGTCGAGGGCGATTACAGCCTGGGCGAGGCCGCCTGGTACGTGTTTCTCACCCTGCCGCGGCGGGTCTACGAGATGTTGCCGATGGCGGCGCTGATCGGTTGCCTGATCGGCCTGGGCAGCCTGGCCAGCAACAGCGAGCTGACCGTCATGCGCGCCGCCGGCGTATCGATCGGGCGCATCGTCTGGGCGGTGATGAAGCCGATGCTGGTGCTCATGCTGGCCGGCATCCTGATCGGCGAGTACCTGGCGCCCTGGAGCGAGAACCAGGCCCAGGCCAATCGCGCCATGGCCCAGGGCGGGGGCGAGGCACAGAGTGCCAAGCGCGGCATGTGGCACCGCCAGGGGCAGGAGTTCGTGCATATCAACGCGGTGCAACCCAATGGCGTGCTGTACGGGGTGACGCGTTACCGTTTCGACGAGCAGCGCCACCTGCTGTCCTCCAGCTTCGCCCGGCGGGCGCAGTACCAGGGCGATCACTGGCGCCTGGAGAACGTCGCCACCACGCATTTCCGTGAGCGCAGCACCGAGGTGGTCAAGTCGCTCAGCGAACGCTGGGACGTCGAGCTCAATCCGCAGTTGCTCGGTACCGTGGTGCTGGAGCCCGATGCGCTGTCGGTGACGGGCTTGTGGCGCTACATCCAGTATCTGGGTGAGCAGGGCCTCAACAATGGCCAGTACTGGCTGGCGTTCTGGACCAAGGTGTTGCAGCCGCTGGTGACCGCGGCCCTGGTGCTGCTGGCGATCTCCTTCATCTTCGGCCCGCTGCGCTCGGTGACCCTGGGGCAGCGGGTATTCACCGGGGTGCTGGTCGGTTTCGTCTTCAGCATCGCCCAGGACCTGCTCGGGCCGTCGAGCCTGGTGTTCGGCTTTTCGCCGCTGCTCGCCGTGCTGATTCCTGCGGTCATCTGTGCGGTAGCGGGCATGGGGCTGCTGCGCAGGGCAGGCTAGTTAATTCGCGCGCAGAAAAAAGCCGGCTCAGCGCCGGCTTTTTTCTGCAGCCTCACTTCTTGTGGATGTTCTTCGGCAGCTGCACGGTCCGGCTGGCGGAATAGATGTCGTGCCAGCTGCGTTTTTCCTTGTCCCAGAGAACCCAGAGAAAGCCCAGGCCGAGGCAGAGCCAGGAGGCGGTGGCGACCAGGAAGCGCAGCAATGCCTGCCACAGGGTGATGGCGCTGCCATCCTGGTTCTGGATGCGCAGGCCCCACACCTGCATGCCCAGGGTCTGGCCGTTGTGCGTCCAGAACTTGGCGAAGAAGCCGAACAGGCTGAACAGCAGAAGGGTCGAGAGCAGCGGGTCGCCGTCCAGGGCGCCGGCGTCGGAGAGTCGCTTGAGCTGCGCCTCGCCATAGAAGCCCATCAGCACCAGCTTGTAGATGAAAGTCACCACTATCAGCAGGGCGATGCACAGCAGGAAGTCGTAGAACATGGCCGCGAGGCGTCGGATCAGGCCGGCAGCGGGAAATTCACCCTGCGGGCGCAACAGGTGTTTCGGCATGGAGGGCTCGTCGGGTAATAGTGCGGTTGGGTCTATATCAGGTTTTTTTGCCTACAAATGGGCATAAAAAAACCCCTGATGATGCCATCAGGGGTTCTTCAAAGCGGCAGGATTAGCTCAGGACTTGAACCTGGTCAGCCTGCATGCCTTTTTGACCTTGCACTGCAACGAAGCTGACTTTCTGGCCTTCTTTCAGGCTCTTGAAGCCGTTGCCTTCGATCGCGCGGAAGTGCACGAACAGATCCGGACCGCTTTCTGGAGTGATAAAACCAAAACCTTTTTCGTCGTTAAACCACTTGACGGTACCGTTCTGACGATTCGACATGTCTTATTTCCTTGAAACTAGAGTTGATGACAGCCCCTAAATAATAGAGGACTGAGACTGGTTGCAAAGAGTAATAGAAGTCGAGCGGGATGTAGCGGATCGAGAGGATCTACTGCATCAGGTCACGATTCACGGCGACCCATGCAAACACAGTTCAATCACTCTACGCTAACTTTTGGGCAAATGCCAACCCCTGCGGAGCCCGAGAATCAAGGCGGATCGAGGTTGTTTGCGGACTATCGAAGAGAGCTGTGCAAGAGGGAGTCTTGGGGCTTTGGAGGGCAGTTCGGTGGGCTGCCGGGTGTCGCTTTGCGCTGGTTGCAGCGACTGGATTATTGGTGCCCCGGGGGAGACTCGAACTCCCACTCCTTTCGGAAACGGATTTTGAATCCGCCGCGTCTACCGGTTCCGCCACCGGGGCACAATGGCGGCGCAGTATAGGGAGGGCGCTGCGCCCGGTCAATCCACTTGCGTGGCCAGTATGCGCGATTTCCGGTAAGCTTTGCCGCCCCGAAATACGACCCCTTTCCGCCATGCGTGTTGCCGACTTTCATTTCGAGCTGCCTGATTCCCTGATCGCCCGTCATCCGCTGGCCGAGCGCCGCGCCAGCCGCCTGCTGGTGCTCGATGGCCCCAGCGGTCAGCTCGCCCATCGCCAGTTCAGCGACCTGCTGGAGTATCTGCGCCCTGGCGATCTGATGGTGTTCAACAATACCCGGGTGATCCCGGCGCGACTGTTCGGCCAAAAGGCGTCGGGCGGCAGGCTCGAAGTGCTGGTCGAGCGCGTGCTGGACGACCATCGGGTGCTGGCCCATGTGCGCTCGAGCAAGTCGCCCAAGCCGGGCTCGACCATTCTGCTCGACGGCGGCGGTGAGGCGCAGATGCTGGCGCGCCATGATGCGCTGTTCGAGTTGCGCTTCAGCGAGGACGTCCTGCCGCTGCTCGAGCGCATCGGTCATATGCCGCTGCCGCCCTATATCGACCGACCAGACGAGGCGGCCGATCGCGAACGCTATCAGACCGTATATGCCGCACGCGCCGGCGCGGTGGCGGCGCCTACGGCCGGGCTGCATTTCGATCAGCCAATGCTCGCGGCGATCGCCGAGATGGGCGTCGAGACCGCCTTCGTCACCTTGCATGTCGGCGCCGGCACCTTCCAGCCGGTGCGGGTCGAGCGCATCGAGGATCACCACATGCACAGCGAATGGCTGGAGGTCAGCCAGGAGGTGGTGGACGCCGTGGCGGCCTGTCGTGCTCGCGGCGGTCGGGTGATCGCGGTCGGCACCACCAGCGTGCGCTCGCTGGAAAGCGCCGCACGGGATGGCGTGCTCAAGGCGTTCAGGGGCGACACCGACATCTTCATCTACCCGGGACGCCCGCTGCATGTGGTCGATGCCCTGATCACCAACTTTCACCTGCCGGAGTCGACCCTGCTGATGCTGGTATCGGCATTCGCCGGCTATCCGGAAACCATGGCGGCCTACCAGAGCGCGGTCGCCGAGGGCTACCGCTTCTTTAGTTACGGTGATGCCATGTTCGTCACCCGCAATCCCGCGCCGCGCGGGCCCGAGGAAACACTATGACGCGCACCTGTCGCATGTCTTTCGAGCTGTTGGCGACCGACGGCAAGGCCCGTCGCGGGCGCCTGAGTTTTCCCCGGGGCGTGGTCGAGACGCCGGCGTTCATGCCGGTCGGCACCTATGGCACGGTGAAGGGCATGTTGCCCCGGGATATCGAGGCGATCGGCGCGCAGATCATTCTCGGCAACACCTTCCACCTGTGGCTGCGCCCGGGTACCGAGGTGATCAAGCGCCATGGCGATCTGCACGACTTCATGCAGTGGCAGGGGCCGATCCTCACCGATTCGGGTGGCTTCCAGGTGTTCAGCCTGGGTGCCATGCGCAAGATCAAGGAGGAGGGCGTGACCTTCGCCTCGCCGGTGGACGGCAGCAAGGTGTTCATGGGGCCGGAGGAGTCGATGCAGGTGCAGCGCGACCTCGGCTCGGACATCGTGATGATCTTCGACGAGTGCACGCCCTATCCGGCCGAGTTCGACGTCGCCAAGCGCTCCATGGAGCTGTCGCTGCGCTGGGCCAGGCGCTCCAAGGAGGCCCATGGCGACAGCAGCGCGGCGCTGTTCGGTATCGTCCAGGGCGGCATGCACGAAGAGCTGCGCATGCGCTCGCTGGAGGGTTTGAGCGAGATCGGTTTCGATGGCCTGGCGATCGGCGGGCTGTCGGTCGGCGAGCCCAAGGAGGAGATGATCCGCGTGCTGGACTATCTGCCGGCGCAGCTGCCGGCGGACAAGCCGCGCTACCTGATGGGCGTCGGCAAGCCGGAAGATTTGGTCGAGGGTGTGCGGCGCGGCGTCGACATGTTCGACTGCGTGATGCCCACGCGCAATGCGCGCAACGGCCATCTGTTCGTCGACACCGGCGTGCTGAAGATTCGCAATTCGGTGCACAAGCATGACGACTCGCCGCTCGATGCAACCTGTGACTGCTACACCTGCCAGCACTTTTCCCGGGCCTACCTGCATCATCTGGATAAGTGCGGCGAAATGCTGGGAAGCATGCTCAATACCATCCATAACTTGCGCCACTATCAGCGCCTTATGGCTGGTTTGCGCGAGGCAATTCAACAGGGTACATTGGCCGCCTTTGTCGATGCCTTCTATGCGCGACGCGGGCTGCCGACACCGCCGCTCGCCTGATCTATCGCTGTTCTAAAGACCTTATCCAACAGGAGTGTTAAATGAGCTTTTTGATCCCCGCTGCTTATGCCGATGCCGCTGCCCCGGCTGCTGGTCCTGCCGGTACCGGTTTCGAGTGGGTGTTTCTGGTCGGTTTCCTGGTCATCTTCTACCTGATGATCTGGCGTCCGCAGGCCAAGCGCGCCAAGGAGCACAAGAACCTGATCGGCAACCTGCAGAAGGGTGACGAAGTGGTGACCAGCGGCGGCATCGCCGGCAAAGTGACCAAGGTCAGCGACGATTTCGTGGTGATCGAGGCGTCGGACACCGTGGAGCTGAAGATCCAGAAGGTGGCCATCGCCGCCACCCTGCCCAAGGGCACGCTGAAAGCCATCTGAGTCACACATCATTACCATTCGACGGGGCGCTTAATGCGCCCCGCGTCATAACGGGCGGCGTCATGCTCAATAAATTTCCTCTGTGGAAGTACCTGCTGATCGCGGCTGTGCTGACGATCGGCTTTATCTATTCGGCACCCAACCTCTATCCAGACGATCCGGCCATCCAGATCAGTGGCAACAGCACGGCGATGCGCGTCGAGCAGGCCGACCTGGAGCGCGCCGGTCGCGCCCTGAGCGATGCCGGCATCGAGGTCAAGGGCGTGAGCCTGGCCGATCAGGGCCGCGCCGGCCTGCTGCGCCTGGTCAGCAAGGAAGATCAGTTGCCGGCCAAGGACGTGGTACGCAAGGCGTTGGGTGGCGATTTCGTGGTCGCCCTGAACCTGGCGCAGACCACCCCGGACTGGCTGCGCAATATCGGCGCCGGGCCGATGAAGCTGGGTCTGGACCTGTCCGGTGGTGTGCACTTCCTGCTCGAAGTGGACATGGACAAGGCGCTGGATGCCCGTCGCAAGGTCTACGAGGGTGAGGTCAAGAGCCTGCTGCGCAAGGAGCGGGTGCGCTATCGCAGCCTGCCGGAAGCCAATGGCGCGATCCAGCTGGGCTTTGCCGATGAGGCGACCCTGGAGCAGGCGCAGCGCCTGATTCGTCGTGATTTCATCGATTTCGAACAGAATGCCGTCGAGCGGGGCGACCAGCAGGTGCTGCGCCTGACCCTGACTCCGGCCAAGCTCGCCGAGATTCGCGAGTATTCGATCAAACAGAACCTGACCACCGTGCGCAACCGGGTCAACGAGCTGGGCGTGGCCGAGCCGCTGGTCCAGCGTCAGGGCGCCAACCGCATCGTCGTCGAGTTGCCGGGTGTGCAGGACACTGCCGAGGCCAAGCGGATTCTCGGCAAGACCGCCAACCTGGAGTTCCGTCTGGCCGCCGAACTGGATGCGCCCAGGGCGGCGACCGAAACCTTCGAGTTCCGCGAAGAAGGGCGCGCGCCGGTGCAACTGGAGCGCGAGCTGATCATCACCGGTGACCAGGTCACCGACGCCCAGGCCAGTTTCGACGAGAACGGTCGTCCGCAGGTGAACATCCGCCTGGATAACCACGGCGGCGACCTGATGAATCGCGCCACGCGCAACAATGTCGGGCGCAGCATGGCGGTGATCTTCATCGAGCAGAAGCCGGTGACCCGTTACGCGCGCCAGGTGGTCGAGGGCGTCGAGCAGGAGGTGGCGATAGCCAGTTTCGTCGAGGAGAAGAAGATCATCAGCCTGGCGACCATCCAGTCGCCGCTCGGCAGCCAGTTCCGTATCACCGGACTGGACGGCCAGGGCGAGTCCTCGGAGCTGGCGCTGCTGCTGCGCGCCGGTGGTCTGGCGGCGCCGATGTACTTCGCCGAAGAGCGCACCATCGGCCCGAGCCTGGGTGCCGACAACATCGCCAAGGGTGTCGATGCGTCGTTGTGGGGCATGCTCTTCGTGTCGCTGTTCATCATGGTGATCTACCGTTTCTTCGGCGTGCTGGCGACCGTCGCGCTGGGCTTCAACATGATCATGCTGCTGGCGCTGATGTCGCTGTTGAGCGCCACCCTGACCCTGCCGGGTATCGCCGGTATCGTGTTGACCATGGGTATGGCGGTGGATGCCAACGTACTGATCTTCTCGCGTATCCGCGAAGAGATCGCCAATGGCATGTCGGTGCAGCGGGCGATTCATGAAGGCTTCGATCGCGCCTTCTCGGCGATCATCGACGCCAACCTGACCACCCTGCTGGTCGGCGGCATCCTCTTCGCCATGGGTACCGGGCCGGTCAAGGGCTTTGCCGTGACCTTGTCGCTGGGCATTCTCACCTCGATGTTCACCGCCGTGCTGGTGACTCGCGCGATGGTCAACCTGATCTTCGGTGGGCGTGACTTCAAGAAGCTTTGGGTTTAAGAGGTCGAGATGAATCGTACGATCAACTTCATGGGCGTGCGCAAACTTGCGTTTGCCCTCACGCTGTTCCTCACCCTGCTGGCGTTGGGCAGTTGGGCGTTCAAGGGCCTGAACCTGGGGCTGGATTTCACTGGCGGCACGCAGATCGAGCTGGGCTACCAGCAGCCGGCCGACTTGAGCGGGATTCGCCAGCAGCTCGCCGCTGCCGGCTTCGCCGATGCCGTGGTGCAGAGCTTCGGCGCCACCACCGATGTGGTGGTACGCATGCAGGGCGATGATCCGGACCTGGGCAACAAGGTGGCCGAGGCGCTGGCGAAATCCGGTGCTGCGCCGGAGGTCAAGAAGGTCGAGTTCGTCGGCCCGCAGGTGGGGGAAGAGCTGCGTGACCAAGGTGGCATCGGCATGCTCCTGGCGCTGGGCGGGGTGCTGCTGTATCTGGCGTTTCGCTTCCAGTGGAAGTTCGCTGTCGGCGCCATCGTCTCGTTGATCCATGACGTGGTGGTGACCCTGGGCATCCTGTCGTTCTTCCAGGTGACTTTCGACCTGACGGTGCTGGCGGCGATCCTGGCGATCATCGGTTACTCGCTGAACGACACCATCGTGGTGTTCGACCGGGTGCGCGAGAACTTCCGCGTGCTGCGCAAGACCAGCCTGATCGACAACATCAATATCTCCACCACCCAGACCCTGTTGCGCACCCTGGCGACCTCGATTTCCACCTTGCTGGCAATCGGTGCGTTGCTGGTGTTCGCCGGCGACAACCTGTTCGGCTTCTCCATCGCGCTGTTCATCGGTGTGCTGGCGGGTACCTACTCGTCGATCTATATCGCCAACGTCGTGCTGCTGTGGCTGGACCTCACGGTCGAGGACCTGATTCCGCCAGTGGTGGCCGAAGAGGTCGACGAGCGTCCCTGAGTCTGTGCGCTCTGTCGCAGTTGGATCGAGCGGCATTGGCGGCGGTGGAACTTGCCGCAGGTCGCCTCGGTCCAACCGTGCGAACAAGGCGAAATTCGCCGGATAGCTAGAGCGTGAGCCAGGAGAAGCCATGAACAAATCGATGCTCGTGGGCGCGGTATTGGGCGCCGTAGGGGTCACTGCCGGGGGTGCTGTCGCGACCTATAAATTGGTCAGCGGTCCGGAGTACGCCGAGGTGCTGGCCGTGCAACCGGTCAAGGAAACCATCCAGACCCCGCGTGAGGAATGTCGCGAAGTCACCGTGACCCGGCAGAAGCCGGTCAAGGACCAGCATCGTATCGCCGGTACGGCGATCGGTGCGGTGGTCGGCGGCTTGCTCGGTAATCAGGTGGGCGGTGGCAATGGCAAGAAGATTGCCACGGTCGCCGGCGCGGTTGGCGGCGGTTACGCCGGCAACAAGGTGCAGGAGAACATGCAGGCCAATGACACCTACACCACCACCGAGACGCGCTGCAATACGGTCACCGATACCAGCGAGAAGCTGGTCGGCTACGACGTGAAATACCAGTTGGACGGCAAGGTGGGCCAGGTGCGCATGGACCATGATCCGGGCCGCCAGATTCCGGTAAAGGACGGTCAGTTGGTATTGGCGGCGTCTACACAGTAAGGCGTTCGGCAGTTGCAACGAAAAAGCGCCCCGCGGGGCGCTTTTTCTATGGGCGATAAAAAACCGGCGCTAGGCCGGTTTTTTCTGAAGCGGGGCGATCAGCGTTTCAGCGCGGTCGACAGGTGCGGCTGGATCGCCGTCAGCACCGCCTTGAAGCACTTGGTGTTGCCGGCGACGATCTGGCCCTTCTCGAGGAAATCGTGGCCGCCGCTGAAGTCGCTGACCAGGCCGCCTGCTTCCTGAATCAGCAGGGCACCGGCGGCCATGTCCCACTCGGACAGGCCGAACTCCCAGAAGGCGTCGAAGCGGCCAGCCGCCACATAGGCCAGGTCCAGGCTGGCGGCGCCGGCGCGGCGTACGCCGGCGGTCTGGCCGACCAGGCTGCGGAACATGCCCAGGTAGTTCTCCAGGTTGTCCAGCTGGCTGTCGCGGAACGGGAAGCCGGTGCCGAGCAGGGCGCCTTCCAGGCTCTTGCGGGTGCTGACGCGCAGGCGGCGGCCATTGAGGGCGGCGCCGCGACCGCGGCTGGCGGTGAACTCTTCCTGGCGAACCGGATCGATGATCACCGCGTGCTCGAGGCGGCCGCGGTATTTGCAGGCGACGCTGACCGCGAAGTGCGGCACGCCGCGGATGAAGTTGGTGGTGCCGTCCAGTGGGTCGATGATCCACTGGTAGTCCGCGCCCTCGCCGCTGCCTTCGATCAGGCCGCCCTCTTCGCCGAGGAAGCCGTGATTCGGGTAGGCCTTGCGCAGGGCCTGGATGATCAGCTGCTCGGCGGAGCGGTCGATTTCGGTCACGTAATCTTTGGCATCTTTCTCGTCGACCGAGATGACGTCCAAGCGTTCGATCGAGCGGAAAATCATTTCACCGGCGCTACGGGCTGCGCGCAGCGCGATATTCAGCATGGGCTGCATGGATGTTCACCTGGGTCGTTAAAGAAAGCCGGCCATTCTAGCAGAAAAGCCACGCGGTTGAAGTGCCGCCTGTGCCGTGCATGGCATTAATCAGGGGGGTTCTGTAAGATTTGCTCCCCTTCTTTTTTCATGTGAGCGTCTACGTTGCTGCAGAACATTCGCGTGGTTTTGGTCAATACCAGTCATCCGGGCAATATCGGCGGTGCTGCGCGAGCCATGAAGAACATGGGGTTGTCGCGCCTGGTGCTGGTCGATCCGATCGACTTTCCCAGTGGCGATGCGGTCGCGCGCGCCTCCGGGGCGACCGATATCCTCGATTCCGCCCAGGTGGTCGGTACGCTCGAGGAGGCGCTGGTCGGTTGCAGTCTGGTGATGGGCACCAGTGCCCGTGATCGGCGCATTCCCTGGCCCCTGCTGGATCCGCGCGAATGCGGTGTGACGGCCTGCGAACAGGCGGCGCAAGGGGGCGAGGTGGCGCTGGTGTTCGGTCGCGAATACGCCGGCCTTACCAACGAGGAACTGCAGCGCTGTCAATTCCATGTGCATATTCCGTCCGACCCGCAGTTCAGCTCGCTGAACCTGGCGGCCGCCGTGCAGGTGTTGGCGTATGAAGTGCGCATGGCCTGGCTGGCTGCGCAGAATCAGCCGACCAAGGTCGCCAAAGTGGAGGCCACGGCGATGCTCGACATGCAGCCGGTGACTGCAGACGAACTGGAGTCCTTCTATGCACACCTGGAGTTGGCGCTGGTGGAGATCGGCTTTCTCGAGCCGGCCAAGCCGCGGCACCTGATGAGTCGTCTGCGTCGGCTGTACGGGCGCAGCGGCGTCAGCAAGCTGGAAATGAATATCTTGCGCGGCATTCTGACGGAGACCGTCAAGGCCGCGCGTGGTCAGCACCATAGGCAGGGGAAATCTGATGTTTGAGCGCATGCGAGAAGATATCCAGAGCGTGTTCCATCGCGATCCGGCGGCGCGCAATACGCTGGAGGTGGTGACCTGCTACCCGGGCTTGCATGCGGTGTGGCTGCATCGCGTGGCGCACGCCTTGTGGGCGGCGGGCTGGAAGTGGCTGGCGCGGGTGGTGTCGAATTTCGGTCGCTGGTTGACCGGGATCGAGATTCATCCCGGGGCGAAAATCGGTCGGCGTTTCTTCATTGATCATGGCATGGGTATCGTCATTGGCGAGACGGCCGAGATCGGCAACGACGTCACGCTTTACCAGGGGGTGACCCTGGGTGGCACCAGCTGGAACAAGGGCAAGCGTCATCCGACTCTGGAAGATGGCGTGGTGGTCGGTGCCGGCGCCAAGGTGCTGGGACCCTTCACGGTCGGTGCGGGCGCGAAGATCGGCTCCAATGCCGTGGTGACCAAGGCGGTGCCGGCCGGGGCCACGGCAGTGGGCATTCCCGGGCGGATCATCGTCAAGGTCGATGGCGAGCAGGAGGCCAAGCGTCAGGCCATGGCCGAAAAGCTTGGCTTCGATGCCTATGGTGTCGGCCAGGACATGCCGGACCCGGTTGCGCGCGCGATCGGCCAGCTGCTCGATCACCTGCAGGCCGTCGACGGGCGCCTGGAGGGCATGTGCAGCGCGCTGACGGCTCTGGGTAGCGACTACTGCGCGAAGGAGCTGCCGGCGCTGCGGGACGAGGACTTCGCTGGCGTCTGCAAGGATCAGGACGACAAGCCGGCTGCGTGATGCGCGGCGCGCGGCATTTTGTTATGCTGCGCGCCCTTCGCGTCGCCTAATCCCGAGTAAAACCATAGGTCTTATAGTTGACTTAAATACTCGGGAATTGCATACTCGCGGCACACAGTGATCCCGTGGTAACCCTCCATGCGTCTGACCACCAAAGGCCGCTACGCCGTCACGGCAATGCTCGACCTCGCGCTTCACGCGCAGCATGGTCCGGTGTCCCTCGCCGACATATCCGAACGTCAGGGCATCTCCCTGTCCTATCTGGAGCAGCTGTTCGCCAAGCTGCGTCGTGGCAACCTGGTTTCCAGTGTGCGCGGCCCGGGCGGCGGCTATCAGCTGGCGCGTGACATGTGCGGCATTCAGGTGGCTCAGGTGATCGATGCGGTCAACGAGTCGGTCGATGCCACCCGTTGCCAGGGGCAGGGTGATTGCCATGCCGGCGACACCTGTCTGACCCACCATTTGTGGTGCGACCTCAGTCAGCAGATTCACGAATTCCTCAGTGGCATCAGCCTCGCCGACCTGGTGACGCGCCGTGAGGTGCAGGAGGTTGCTCAGCGCCAGGATCAGCGTCGCTGCAGCAGTGGCTTGATGCCGCATTTGGACAAGATTGAAGCGTCCACCGTCGATTGAATGCAAGGGCGCCGGGCTGCGAGGTCCGAGACCTGATAGGAGAGAGTCAATGAAATTTCCGATTTACCTCGATTATTCCGCCACCACGCCGGTCGACCCGCGTGTCGCCCAGAAGATGAGTGAGTGCCTGCTGGTCGATGGCAACTTCGGTAACCCGGCCTCGCGCTCCCACGTGTTCGGCTGGAAGGCCGAAGAAGCGGTGGAGAATGCTCGCCGTCAGGTCGCCGAGCTGGTCAATGCCGATCCGCGCGAGATCGTCTGGACCTCCGGTGCCACCGAGTCCGACAACCTTGCGATCAAGGGTGTGGCCAATTTCTACAGCAGCAAGGGCAAGCACCTGGTCACCTCGAAGATCGAGCACAAGGCGGTCCTCGACACCATGCGCCAACTGGAGCGCGAAGGATTCGAGGTCACCTACATCGAGCCCGGCGAAGATGGTCTGATCACCCCGGCCATGGTCGAGGCGGCGCTGCGCGATGACACCGTGCTGGTGTCGATCATGCACGTGAACAACGAGATCGGCACGATCAACGACATCGCCGCCATCGGCGAGCTGACCCGCTCGCGCGGCGTGCTGTTCCATGTGGATGCCGCGCAATCCACCGGCAAGGTGGAAATCGACCTGGAGAAGCTCAAGGTCGACCTGATGTCCTTCTCGGCGCACAAGACCTACGGCCCCAAGGGCGTCGGTGCGCTGTACGTGCGCCGCAAGCCGCGCGTGCGCCTGGAGGCCCAGACCCACGGTGGCGGCCATGAGCGTGGCATGCGCTCCGGCACCCTGGCCACGCACCAGTGCGTCGGCATGGGTGAGGCGTTCCGTATCGCCAAGGAAGAAATGGCCCAGGAAAACCAGCGTGTGCTGGCCCTGCGTGACCGCTTCTTCGCCCAGGTCGATGGCCTGGAAGAGCTGTACGTCAACGGCAGCCTGACGGCCCGCGTGCCGCACAATCTCAATCTCAGCTTCAACTATGTCGAAGGCGAGTCGCTGATCATGGCGCTCAAGGACCTGGCGGTTTCCTCCGGCTCGGCGTGCACCTCGGCCTCCCTGGAACCGTCCTACGTATTGCGCGCCCTGGGCCGCAACGACGAATTGGCGCACAGCTCCATCCGTTTCACCTTCGGTCGCTTCACCACCGAGGAAGAAGTCGACTACGCCGCGCAGAAGGTACGCGAGGCGGTCACCAAGCTGCGCGAGTTGTCGCCGCTGTGGGACATGTACAAGGACGGTGTCGATCTGTCGAAGATCGAGTGGGCAGCACACTAACTAGCGAGCTGCCGAAGAGCGGCACCTGATGAGAGAGGAATAGCAGCATGGCATACAGTGAAAAGGTCATCGACCATTACGAAAACCCGCGCAACGTCGGCAAGATGGACGCGGAAGACCCCAGCGTCGGTACCGGCATGGTCGGTGCGCCGGCCTGCGGTGACGTGATGCGTCTGCAGATCAAGGTCAACGAGCAGGGCGTCATCGAAGATGCCAAGTTCAAGACCTATGGCTGCGGTTCGGCCATCGCCTCCAGCTCCCTCGCTACCGAGTGGATGAAGGGCAAGACCCTGGATGAGGCCGAGACCATCAAGAACACCCAGCTGGCCGAAGAGCTGGCCCTGCCGCCGGTGAAGATTCACTGCTCGGTGCTCGCCGAGGACGCCATCAAGGCGGCCGTGCGCGACTACAAGCAGAAGAAAGGTTTGCTCTAAGGAGGTATGTCGATGGCTATCAGCATGACCGAAGCTGCCGCGCAGCACGTGCGCCGCTCCCTCGAGGGGCGCGGCAAGGGCGAGGGTATTCGCCTGGGTGTGCGTACGACCGGCTGTTCCGGCCTGGCTTATGTGCTGGAGTTCGTCGATGAGCCGGCCAGCGAAGACCAGGTGTTCGAGAGTCACGGCGTCAAGGTGATCATCGATCCGAAGAGCCTGGTCTATCTCGATGGCACCGAGCTGGACTTCGTCAAGGAAGGGTTGAACGAGGGTTTCAAGTTCAACAACCCCAACGTGCGCGGCGAATGTGGCTGCGGCGAGAGCTTCAACATCTGAGGCGCTTGTGGGAAGTCCTTGTCATTTTGCCCTGTTCGACCTGAAGCCGAGTTTCCGTCTGGACCTCGACGAGTTGGGTGCGCGTTATCGCGAGTTGGCGCGCACCGTCCATCCGGATCGATTCGCCGACGCCTCCGAGCGCGAGCAGCGGTTGGCCTTGGAGCGCTCCGCGAGTCTCAATGAGGCCTACCAGACGCTCAGGCATGCCCCGCAGCGAGCGCGCTACCTGCTGACCCTGAGCGGCCCCGAGCTGCCGCTGGAGGTCACGGTGCAGGATCCGGGTTTCCTGATGCAGCAGATGCACTGGCGCGAAGAGCTCGAGGATCTGCAGGACAGCGCCGATCTGGCGGGGGTGGCAGCGTTCAAGCGGCGCCTCAAGGTCGCTCAGGACGAGCTGAACGAAAGCTTTGCCGGCTGCTGGGACGATCCGGTGCGGCGCGAGGAAGCCGAGCGCCTGATGCGCCGGATGCAGTTTCTCGACAAGCTCGCCCATGAGGTGCGCCAGTTGGAAGAGCGCCTCGACGACTAACGCTTGCGCAGCTCGGCTGTGCACCTGAAATCCAGATAAGCATTTATTAATCATGGCCTTACTGCAGATCGCTGAGCCCGGACAGAGCCCCCAGCCACACCAGCGTCGATTGGCTGTGGGGATCGATCTGGGTACCACCAATTCCCTGGTCGCTGCCCTGCGCAGTGGCCTCTCCGAACCCCTGCCGGACGCCGATGGCCAGGTCATCCTGCCGTCCGCGGTGCGCTATCACCCCGATCGAATCGAAGTGGGCGAGGCCGCCAAGGCGGCCGCCTCCAGCGATCCGCTGAACACCGTGCTGTCGGTCAAGCGCCTGATGGGGCGCGGCCTGGAAGACGTCAAGCAGCTGGGCGAACAGTTGCCCTATCGCTTCGTCGACGGCCAGTCGCACATGCCCTTCATCGAGACGGTGCAGGGGCCGAAGAGTCCGGTCGAGGTGTCCGCCGATATTCTCAAGGTGTTGCGTCAGCGCGCCGAAGAGGCCTTGGGTGGCGAGCTGGTTGGCGCGGTGATCACGGTGCCGGCCTACTTCGACGAGGCCCAGCGCCAGGCGACCAAGGATGCCGCGCGCCTCGCCGGGTTGAATGTGCTGCGTCTGCTCAACGAGCCGACCGCGGCCGCCGTGGCCTATGGCCTGGACCAGCAGGCCGAGGGGGTCGTGGCGATCTACGATCTGGGTGGCGGTACCTTCGATATCTCCATCCTGCGCCTGACCCGCGGGGTGTTCGAGGTGCTGGCGACCGGCGGCGACAGCGCCCTGGGTGGCGACGACTTCGACCACGCCATCGCTGGCTGGATAGTCGAGCAGGCCGGCTTGTCCGCCGACCTCGACCCCGGTGCCCAGCGCAGCCTGCTCAGCACCGCCTGTACGGCGAAAGAGGCGCTGAGCGCCAACGCCGAGGTGGAGCTGAGTCATGGTGATTGGCGTGGCGTGCTCAGTCGTGAGCAGTTCGATGCGCTGATCGAGCCCATGGTGGCGCGCAGCCTCAAGGCCTGTCGGCGCGCCGTGCGCGATGCCGGCATCGAGCTGGAGCAGGTCGAGGCGGTGGTCATGGTCGGTGGCTCGACTCGAGTGCCACGGGTGCGTCAGGCCGTCAGCGAAATGTTCGGCCGCGAGCCCTTGACCGATATCGACCCGGACCAGGTGGTCGCCATCGGCGCGGCGATCCAGGCCGACACCCTGGCTGGCAATCAGCGCGGCGAGGGTGAAGAGCTGCTGCTGCTGGATGTGATTCCGCTGTCCCTTGGTCTGGAGACCATGGGCGGCCTGATGGAAAAGGTGATCCCGCGCAACACCACCATTCCAGTGGCGCGCGCCCAGGAATTCACCACCTACAAGGATGGCCAGACGGCCATGATGATCCATGTGCTGCAGGGCGAGCGCGAGCTGATCGGCGATTGCCGCTCCCTGGCGCGCTTCGAGCTGCGTGGTATTCCGCCCATGGTGGCCGGCGCGGCGAAGATCCGCGTGACCTTCCAGGTCGATGCCGACGGCCTGCTCGGGGTGTCGGCTCGCGAGCTGGCGTCCGGGGTGGAGGCGAGCATCCAGGTCAAGCCGTCCTATGGCCTGACCGATGGCGAGATCGCGCGCATGCTGCAGGACTCCTTCCAGCATGCCAGCGACGACAAGGTGGCCCGGGTTCTGCGTGAGCAGCAGGTCGATGCCCAGCGCCTGCTCGAGGCCGTGCAGGCGGCCCTGGAGGCCGATGGCGAGCGCCTGTTGAGCGCCGACGAGCGCCTGGCGATCGAGGCGCAGATGGACGAGTTGCGTGAGCTGATGGCGGGCAACGATGGCCTGGCCATCGAGCAGCAGACCAAGCGCCTGACCCAGTTGACCGACGCTTTCGCCGCGCGTCGCCTGGATGCCACGGTCAAGGCCGCGTTGGCCGGCCGTAGTCTTAACGAGATTGAGGAATAAGCATGCCGCAGTTGATTTTTCTGCCCCACGCCGAGCACTGCCCCGAGGGTGCGGTCATCGAGGTGGAATCGGGCGAGACGGTGCTCAATGCCGCCCTGGCCCATGGCATCGATATCGAGCATGCCTGCGAGAAGTCCTGTGCCTGCACCACCTGTCACGTGGTGATCCGCGAGGGCTTCAACTCCCTGGAACCGTCCGACGAGCTGGAGGACGACATGCTCGACAAGGCCTGGGGTCTGGAGCCCAATTCGCGGCTGTCTTGCCAGGCGGTGGTGGCGGATCAGGATCTGGTGGTGGAGATTCCCAAGTACACCATTAACCAGGTTTCCGAAGGTCACTGAACCCTTTAGTGAAGGAGCAGGTCATGAGTCTGAAATGGACCGATGTGCTGGAGATCGCCATCCAGCTGGCGGAAGCCAAGCCCGAAGTCGATCCGCGCTACGTGAACTTCGTCGATCTGCACCGCTGGGTGCTGGACTTGCCGGAGTTCTCCGACGATCCGCAGCGCGGCGGCGAGAAGGTCCTCGAGGCGATCCAGGCCGCCTGGCTCGAAGAGATCGACTGAGCCGGGCGCCGAGCCGGCGCCGCCCTACGCATTTAACCGGAACCCGCGTATAATTCGCGGGTTTAATTTTTCGCTTTAATCCCTGTTTCTGGAGTTTTTCATGGCTGTTCAACGTACCTTCTCCATCATCAAGCCCGACGCCGTTGCCAAGAACGTCATCGGTGAGATCACCACCCGTTTCGAGAAAGCCGGCCTGCGTGTCGTCGCTTCGAAGATGGTCCAGCTGTCCGAGCGCGAAGCCGCCGGCTTCTACGCCGAGCACAGCGAGCGCGGCTTCTTCAAGGACCTGGTTGCCTTCATGACCTCCGGTCCGGTCATCGTCCAGGTGCTGGAAGGTGAAGACGCCATCGCCAAGAACCGCGAGCTGATGGGCGCCACCAACCCGAAGGAAGCTGCCGCCGGTACCATCCGCGCCGACTTCGCCGTGTCCATCGACGAGAACGCCGTGCACGGCTCCGACTCCGAGGCTTCCGCCGCTCGCGAGATCGCCTACTTCTTCGCTTCCACCGAAGTGTGCGCACGCATTCGCTAAGGCGAACCATGCGAGGGTGAAGCCATGACTGAAGCTACCGGCAAGATCAACCTGCTGGGTCTGACCCAGCCAGAAATGGAGCAGTTCTTCGAGAACATCGGGGAGAAGCGCTTCCGTGCCGGCCAGGTGATGAAATGGATTCACCACTTTGGCGTCGATGACTTCGATGCCATGAGCAATGTGGGCAAGGCCTTGCGCGAGAAGCTCAAGGCCTGTGCCGAGATTCGCGGTCCGGAAGTGGTCAGCGAAGACATTTCCACCGACGGCACTCGCAAGTGGGTCGTGCGGGTGGCGTCCGGCAGTTGCGTCGAGACCGTGTACATTCCCCAGGGCGGGCGTGGCACCCTGTGCGTCTCCTCCCAGGCTGGCTGTGCCCTGGACTGCAGCTTCTGCTCCACCGGCAAACAAGGTTTCAACAGCGATCTGTCTGCCGCCGAAGTGATCGGCCAGGTGTGGATCGCCAACAAGTCTTTCGGCTCCGTGCCGGCGAAGATCGATCGCGCCATCACCAACGTGGTGATGATGGGCATGGGCGAGCCGTTGCTGAATTTCGACAACGTGGTCGCCGCCATGAAGATCATGATGGACGACCTCGGTTATGGCATCTCCAAGCGCAAGGTGACCCTGTCCACCTCCGGCGTGGTGCCGATGATCGACAAGCTGGGCGAGGTCATCGACGTGTCGCTGGCCCTGTCGCTGCACGCGCCGAACGATGAACTGCGCAACCAGCTGGTGCCGATCAACAAGAAGTACCCCCTGGACATGTTGCTGGCAGCCTGCAAGCGCTACGTGTCGCGTCTCGGCGAGAAGCGCGTGCTGACCATCGAGTACACCCTGCTCAAGGATGTCAACGATCAGCCGGCTCATGCTGAGGAAATGATCGCACTTCTCAAGGATGTGCCTTGCAAGATCAACCTGATTCCGTTTAATCCCTTTCCCCACTCTGGGTACGAACGGCCGAGCAATAATGCCATCCGCCGTTTCCAGGACCTGCTGCACAAGGCCGGGCACAACGTCACGGTGCGCACCACCCGTGGCGAGGATATCGACGCCGCCTGTGGTCAGCTGGTCGGTCAGGTCATGGATCGTACCCGCCGCAGTGCGCGTTATATCGCCGTGCGCGAATTGAGCAGCGAGGCGGATGCTTCGCCATCCGCCGCCGATCGAACCTGAAGAGAGGAAACCCATGACCCTGCGCCCAGCGCTGTTCTTGTTGTTCGCCGGCCTGCTGGCCGGATGCGTATCGACTGGCGATGTCGACCCGATGAGAACCGATAAGGGGCGCGACGAGGCGCGTGATGCCTATGTGCAGCTGGGTCTCGGCTATCTCCAGCAAGGCGCCAGCGGGCGTGCCAAGGTGCCGCTGAAGAAGGCCCTGGCCCTCGATCCTTCGAGTGCCGACGCCCACGCGGCCTTGGCCCTGGTGTTTCAGATCGAGATGGAACCCAAGCTGGCCGATGAGCACTATCGCAAGGCGCTGTCGCAGCGCGGCGATGACGCCCGTCTGCTGAACAACTACGGCAGCTTCCTGTTCGAGCAGAAACGCTACGAGGAAGCGCTGCAGCGCTACCAGGAGGCGGCTCGCGACAATCTCTATCCGGAGCGTTCGCGGGTGTTCGAGAACCTCGGTCTGACCGCCATGATGCTCAAACAGCGCGAGCAGGCGAAAACCTATTTCGAGCGTTCGCTGCGGCTCGACAGTCGCCAACCGCGGGCGCTGCTGGAGATGGCGCAGTTGCACTTCGAGGATCGGCAGTACGTGCCGGCGCGCCGCTACTACGAGAGCTACAGCGCACTGGCCGAGCAGAGTGCTCGCAGCCTGTTGCTGGGGGCCCGCCTGGCGGCGATCTTCGAGGACCGCGACCAGGCGGCCAGCCTCGGCCTGCAGTTGAAACGTCTTTATCCGGGGACCCCGGAATATCAGCAATACCTGTCGGAGCAAAGATGAAAGCGGCGCATTCCGAAGAAGCAGTGGCCCAGCAGGTCAATCCCGGCGAATCCTTACGCATCACCCGCGAAAGCAAGGGCTGGAGCATCGCCGAGGTGGCCGCGCAGCTCAACCTGACGCCCCAGCGCCTGGGGCAGATCGAAGACGGTGCCTTCGACAAGTTGCCGGGGCACACCTTCGCCCGCGGTTACATCCGCGCTTATGGCAAGTTGCTGGGCATGGACCAGGCGCGCCTGGTGCTGGAGTTCGATCAGTTCACCGGCAGCAACGCGGCGGGCAGCAGCGTGCACAGCCTCGGCCGCATCGAACAACCATTGAGCCACTCGCAGCACATCCTGCGTTTCGCCGTGCTGGCCGTGCTGGTGGTCCTGGCCGGGGCCGGCCTGTACTGGTGGCAGGAGCAGGCCCAGCGGGCGGCTGAGGAGCCGGCGAGCAGCTTCGAACATGTCGAAGTGGAAGGCGCCGACGGTACCACCCAGATCCATGTGCTGGACGAACCCGAAGACCAGGCGGTAGCCGAGGCCCAGCAGCCCAGCGAGCTCAATCTGTCCGCTACCGCGCTCGAGCCGGCACCGCAGACCGATGAGTCGGCGGCCGAGTCGAACGGCGATGCGGGCTTGGCCGAGCCGGTTGTGGCGGCGCCAGTCGCGCCGGCGCCGAGTCCAGCCGAACCTGCGCCGCAGGCGGCGGTGGCACCGACCCCCGGCGAGCCGGTCGCGCCGGCATCCGCCGCCGAGCAGCCGCCCGTGGCGGCGGCCGGCGAAGGCGTCGTCGAGCTGAGCTTTTCCGCCGATTGCTGGACCCAGCTGACCGATGCCAATGGCAAGATCCTGGTCAGCTCACTCAAGCGTGCCGGCGACAGCCTGCGGCTGGTTGGCAAGGCGCCGCTCGAACTGCGCCTGGGGTTTGCCCGTGGCGCCCAAGTCACCTACAACGGCCAGGCGGTCGATGTGGCGCCCTTCACAACCGGCGAAACCGCGCGCCTGAAACTGGGTGGGCAATAACATGCATTGCGAATCACCGATCAAGCGGCGTCAGTCGCGCAAGATCTGGGTCGGCTCGGTACCGGTGGGCGGCGATTCGCCCATCTCGGTGCAGAGCATGACCAACACCGATACCAATGATGTCGCCGCGACGGTCGCACAGATCCGCCGCCTGGAAGAGGCGGGTGCCGATATCGTGCGCGTCTCGGTGCCGGACATGGACGCCGCCGAGGCCTTCGGCAAGATCAAGCAGCAGGTCGCCCTGCCGCTGGTCGCCGACATCCACTTCGACTACCAGATCGCCCTGCGCGTGGCTGAGCTGGGGGTCGACTGCCTGCGCATCAACCCCGGCAATATCGGCCGCGAGGATCGCGTCCGTGCCGTGGTCGAGGCCGCGCGGGACAAGGGCATTCCGATCCGCATCGGGGTCAATGCCGGCTCCCTGGAAAAAGACCTGCAGAAGAAATACG
The DNA here is from genome assembly GCF_013388395.1 of Pseudomonas sp. LPB0260. Lineage (NCBI taxonomy): Bacteria > Pseudomonadati > Pseudomonadota > Gammaproteobacteria > Pseudomonadales > Pseudomonadaceae > Pseudomonas > Pseudomonas sp. LPB0260. Next base: position 5,662,570 of record NZ_CP058247.1, read on the forward strand.
GCGAGCCGACGCCCCAGGCCCTGGTCGAGTCGGCGCTGCGCCATGTCGAACACCTGGACCGCCTGAACTTCCCGGACTTCAAGGTCAGCGTCAAGGCCTCCGACGTGTTCATGGCGGTGGAGGCCTATCGCCTGCTGGCCAAGCAGATCGAGCAACCGCTGCACCTGGGCATCACCGAGGCCGGCGGCCTGCGCTCCGGCACGGTGAAGTCGGCGGTGGGCCTGGGCATGCTGCTGGCCGAGGGCATCGGCGATACCATCCGCATCTCCCTGGCCGCCGACCCGGTGGAGGAGATCAAGGTCGGCTTCGACATCCTCAAGTCGTTGCGGCTGCGTTCGCGCGGGATCAACTTCATCGCCTGCCCGAGTTGCTCGCGGCAGAACTTCGATGTGGTCAAGACCATGAACGAACTGGAATCGCGCGTCGAAGACCTGCTGGTGCCGCTGGACGTGGCGGTGATCGGTTGCGTGGTCAACGGCCCGGGCGAGGCCAAGGAAGCACATGTCGGCCTGACCGGCGGCACGCCGAACAACCTGGTGTATATCGACGGCAAACCGGCACAGAAACTGACCAACGACAATCTGGTGGATGAGCTGGAGCGGCTGATCCGCCAGAAGGCGGCCGAGAAGGTCGCCGCAGACGCCGCCTTGATCGTGCGCAGCTGAGCCTTCGCGCACCCGTAACAGCTAAGGAATAGAATTGAGCAAGTCCCTGCAAGCCATTCGTGGCATGAACGACATCCTGCCCGAGCAGACCCCCCTCTGGCGTTATTTCGAGGACAAGGTGGCGCGTCTGTTGGATGGCTACGGCTATCGGCAGATCCGCATGCCGATCGTCGAGTTCACCGAGCTGTTCAAGCGCTCCATCGGCGAGGTCACCGACATCGTCGAGAAGGAGATGTACACCTTCGATGATCGCAACGGCGACTCCCTGACCCTGCGTCCGGAAGGCACCGCGGCCTGCGTGCGGGCGGTGCTCGAGCACGGCCTGGCTGGTGGCGGGCAGACCCAGAAGCTCTGGTACATCGGCCCGATGTTCCGTCACGAGCGCCCGCAGAAGGGCCGCTATCGCCAGTTCCATCAGATCGGCGTGGAAGTGTTCAACATCGACGGTCCGGACATCGACGCCGAGCTGATCGTGCTGACCTGGCGCCTGTGGGGCCTGCTGGGGATCCGCGATGCGGTGACCCTGGAGCTGAACAGCCTGGGTACCAGCGAAGCCCGCGCGGTCTACCGCGAGGCGCTGGTCGACTACCTGTCGGCGCGCGCCGATCAGCTCGACGAAGACAGTCGCCGCCGCCTGACCAGCAATCCGCTGCGCGTACTCGACAGCAAGGTGCCGGAAACCCAGGCGCTGCTGGCCGATGCGCCCAAGCTGGCGGACTATCTGGACGAGGACTCGCGCACCCACTTCGAGGGCCTGAAGGCGCGCCTGGATGCTGCCGGCATTCCTTATGTGATCAATCCCAAGCTGGTGCGCGGCCTGGATTACTACAGCAAGACCGTGTTCGAGTGGGTCACCGCCAGCCTCGGTGCCCAGGGCACGGTCTGTGCCGGTGGCCGTTACGACGGCCTGGTCGAGCAGATGGGCGGCAAGCCGACGCCGGGCGTGGGCTTCGCCATGGGCATCGAGCGCCTGGTGCTGCTGATCGAGACGCTGGGCAAGGTACCAGCGGAGATCGCCCGTCAGGTCGATGTCTACCTGTGCGCCTTTGGCGAGCCGGCCGAGCTGGCCGGTCTGGCCCTGGCCGAGCGCCTGCGCGACCAGCTGCCGGGCTTGCGCCTGCAGGTCAACGCCGGCGGCGGCAGCTTCAAGAGCCAGCTGAAGAAGGCCGACAAGAGCGGCGCGCTCTATGCGTTGGTCCTGGGTGAAGACGAACTGGCCCAGCGAGTGGTAGGTTGCAAGCCGCTGCGCGACCAGGGCGAGCAGCAGACTATTGCCTGGGATGCTCTGGTCGAGCGCCTGGCACCCTGCCTCGAGCAGGCTTAAAGCATCAAGCACACGCCGATTTAGCGAACAGGAGTATTGGGGTGGAATCGCGTACCGAAGAAGAACAGCTGGCGTTGATCAAGGAATGGTGGCAGCGCAACGGCATGCCGTTGCTCACCGGCGCGCTATTGGCCCTGGTGGCGGTATTCGGCTGGCAGGGCTGGGAGCGATACCAGAGTAGCCAGGCGCAGAACGCCTCGATGCTTTACCAGCAGCTGCTGGAAACCGCACTCAATCCGAGTGGCGAGCCCGACGCGGCCAAGGTCGTCGAGCTGGGCAATCAGCTCAAGAGTGAATTCGGCGGCAGCCAGTACGCCCAGTACGGCAGCTTGTTCGTCGCCAAGGTCGCGGTCGAGTCCGGCAAGCTGGACGACGCGGCGAACGAGTTGCAGGCGATCGTCGATCAGCCGGCGGACAAGACCCTGGAAGAGCTGGCCCGTCAGCGTCTGGCCAGCGTGCTCGCCGCGCAGGACAAGACCGAAGATGCGCTGGCGCTGCTCGAGGGTGACGCCGCTGCGGCCTATCTGGCCAGCCGCGAGGAGCTCAAGGGCGACCTGCTGGCCAAGCTCGGGCGCGACGATGAGGCCCATGCCGCCTACCTGAAGGCCAAGGCCGCATTGGCGGAGGACGCCGCCGTGGGCGGTTTACAGATGAAGCTCGACGACCTGGCAAAAGGGGATGCGTGACGTGATGCGCTGGAAGAATGCCGCACTGCTGGCCCTGGCCGTTCTGGCCGTAGGTTGCAGCAGCAACAGTAAAAAGGAATTGCCGCCGGCCGAACTCACCGACTTCGAGGAAGAGGTGGTGCTGCAGGAGGAGTGGAGTCGCTCGATTGGCGAAGGCCAGGGTGACACCTTCAACATGCTGGTTCCGGCCGTCGACGGCGAGCGCATCTTTGCCGCCGACGTCGAAGGCCTGGTCATGGCGCTCGACCGCCTGAGCGGCAAGGTGCTCTGGAAGCAAGAACTCGACGCCCCGGTTTCCGGCGCGGTCGGCGCCGGCTATGGCCTGGTCCTGCTGGGTACGCTGAAGGGCGAGGTGATTGCCCTGGACGCGTCCAGCGGCGATGAGAAATGGCGCTCGCGGGTGACTAGCGAAGTGCTGGCGGCGCCGGCTGTCAACGGCGACGTGGTGCTGGTGCAGACCCAGGACGATCGCCTGATCGCCCTCGATGCCGACACCGGCAATCAGCGCTGGATCTTCGAGAACACCCCGGCGGTGCTGACCCTGCGCGGCACCGGTAGCCCGGTGCTGACCAACCGTCTGGCGATTGCCGGGCTGTCCAGTGGCAAGGTCATCGCCATCGACACCCAGCGCGGCCTGCCGGTCTGGGAGCAGCGCGTGGCGATTCCCCAGGGGCGCTCGGAGCTTGATCGGGTGGTAGACATCGACGGTGGCCTGCTGCTGTCCGGCGGCACGCTCTATGTCGTGAGCTACCAGGGCCGCGTGGCGGCGCTGGAGCTGGAGAGCGGCCGCGTGCTCTGGCAGCGCGAGGCGTCCAGCTCGGTCGGCGTGGCCCAGGGCTTCGGCAACGTCTACGTCAGCCTAGCCAACGGCAGCGTCGAAGGCATCGACGAGCGCAGCACCTCGGCGCTGTGGAACAACGATGCATTGGCCCGTCGCCAACTGTCGGCGCCGGAAGTGTTCTCCAGCTATGTCGCCTTCGGGGACCTGGAGGGTTACCTGCACCTGATCAGCCAGGTCGATGGTCGCTTCGTCGGCCGCAAGCGGATCGACAGCGACGGCCTGCGCGCTCGCCCGCTGGTGGTCGGCAACTGGCTGTACGCCTATGGCAACGGTGGCAAACTGGTCGCGCTGACCATCAAGTGACCGAGCGCTAGAGGGCTTGGCTATGCTGCATGGCGACGCCGTGCAGCGGGGCGGCCCCAGTTGTGAATTCGGCCGCTGCCCTGGCAGCGGCCTTTGTATTTTCTGAAATAACGTAGTGGAGAGCCTAATGGTTCCCGTAATTGCCCTGGTGGGTCGTCCGAACGTCGGCAAGTCCACCCTCTTCAACCGCTTGACCAGGACCCGCGACGCCATCGTCGGTGACCTCTCCGGCCTGACCCGCGATCGCCAGTACGGCGAAGCCAAGTGGCAGGGGCGCACCTATATCGTCATCGACACCGGGGGCATCTCCGGTGACGAGGAGGGGATCGACGCGAAGATGGCCGAGCAGTCGCTGCAGGCCATCGAAGAGGCCGATGCCGTGCTGTTCCTGGTCGACGCCCGGGCCGGGCTGTCGGCCTCCGACCAGATGATCGGCGAGCACCTGCGCAAGCGTAACAAGCACAGCTTCCTGGTGATCAACAAGGTCGACAACCTCGACCCCGACCTGGCTCGCGCCGAGTTCAGCCCCCTGGGCATGGGCGAGGCCCTGGCCATTGCCGGCGCCCACGGCCGCGGCATCAGCCAGATGCTCGAGGCGGTGCTCGGCGGTTTCCCCAAGGACGAGGGCGAGCCGCAGGAAGGCGAGGAACTCGAAGTGGTCGCCGAGGGCGAGGAAGCCAAGCGCATTCCCGGACCGAGCGAGAAGGACGGCATCAAGCTGGCGATCATCGGCCGGCCCAACGTCGGCAAGTCGACCCTGGTCAACCGCATGCTCGGCGAAGACCGGGTGATCGTCTATGACCAGGCCGGCACCACCCGCGACAGCATCTACATCCCCTTCGAGCGCGACGACGAGAAGTACACCCTGATCGACACCGCCGGCGTACGCCGTCGCGGCAAGATCTTCGAGGCGGTGGAAAAGTTCTCGGTGGTCAAGACCCTGCAGGCGATCCAGGACTCCAACGTGGTGGTGTTCGTCATGGACGCCCGCGAAGGGGTGGTCGACCACGACCTCAATCTGCTCGGTTTCGTGCTGGAAAGCGGCCGCGCCCTGGTCATCGCCCTGAACAAGTGGGACGGCATGGAGCCGAGCGAGCGCGACTACGTGAAGACCGAGCTGCAGCGCCGGTTGTTCTTCGTCGACTTCGCCGACATCCACTTCATCTCGGCGCTGCACGGCACCGGCGTCGGCCACCTGTACAAGTCGGTGCAGGCCTCGTTCCAGTCGGCCATCACCCGCTGGCCCACCAGCCGCCTGACCCAGATCCTCGAGGACGCGGTGCGCGAGCACCAGCCGCCGCTGGTCAATGGCCGGCGCATCAAGCTGCGCTACGCCCACCTCGGCGGCGCCAACCCGCCGCTGATCGTGATCCACGGCAACCAGGTCGAGTCGGTGCCGCGCGCCTACTCGCGTTACCTGGAGAACACCTACCGGCGCGTGCTCAAGCTGGTCGGCACGCCGATCCGCATCGAGTACAAGGGCGGCGAGAACCCCTACGAGGACAAGAAGAACACTCTGACCGACCGTCAGGTCAACAAGAAGCGCCGGCTGATGAGCCACCACAAGAAGGCCGAGAAGAAGCGCAAGGACAAGAAGCGCTGATTCTGCCCGTCCGGCTCGAACGGAAGGCGCCTGCGGGCGCCTTTTTCGTGTCCGGTCGATCGGCTATCCTGGCTCATCGGCACCGCCAGCCGTTCGCGGTGATCAGCAGGAAGACCTCATGTTCAACAGCAAGCTGCCGACTGTCGGCACCACCATCTTCACCCGCATGTCCCAGCTCGCCGCCGAGACCGGCGCCCTCAACCTGTCCCAGGGCTTCCCCGATTTCGACGGCCCCCAGGCGCTGCGCGACGCGGTCGGCCGGCACATTGCCGCCGGCCACAACCAGTATGCACCGCTGGCCGGGCTGCCGGCGCTGCGCGAGCAGGTGGCGGCGAAGATCGCCCGCAGCTATGGCCGCACGGTCGACATGGACAGCGAGGTGACCATCACCCCGGGCGCCACCCAGGCGATCTTCTGCGCCATCCAGACGCTGATCCACCCGGGCGACGAGGTCATCGTCTTCGACCCCTGCTACGACAGCTATGAGCCCTCGGTGGAGCTGGCCGGCGGCCGCTGCGTGCACGTGCCCCTGGCGCTACCGGATTTCGCCATCGACTGGCAGCGCCTGGCCGACGCGCTGAGCCCCAGGACCCGGCTGATCATCCTCAACAGCCCGCACAACCCCAGCGGCGCGCTGATTTCCCGCGCCGACCTGGACCGCCTGGCCGCGCTGATCCGCGACCGCGACATCTACCTGGTCAGCGACGAGGTCTACGAACACCTGGTGTTCGACGGCGCCCGGCACGCCAGCGTGCTGGCCCACGAGGAGCTGTACCAGCGCGCCTTCGTGGTCAGCTCGTTCGGCAAGACCTATCACGTCACCGGCTGGAAGACCGGCTACGTGGTATCGCCGCCGGCGCTCACCGCCGAGCTGCGCAAGGTGCACCAGTACGTGAGCTTCTGCGGAGTGACGCCGCTGCAGTGGGCGCTGGCCGACTTCATGGCCGAGCACCCCGAGCATGTCGAGGAGTTGCCGGCCTTCTACCAGGCCAAGCGCGACCTGTTCTGCGACCTGCTCAAGGACTCGCGCTTCAGCTTTCAGCGCGCCCCCGGCACCTATTTCCAGCTGGCCGACTATTCGGCGATCCGTGATGACCTGGACGATGTCGCCATGGCCGAGTGGCTGACCCGCGAGCATGGTGTGGCGACCATCCCGGTGTCGGTGTTCTACCAAGAGCCGCCCAAGGACCTGCGCCTGGTGCGCTTATGCTTCGCCAAGCGCGAGGACACCCTGCGCCAGGCCGCGGAGAAGCTATGCGCGATCTGACGGCGTTACCCGACCTGCAGTTGGCCCTGGTGCAGAGTGCACTGGCCTGGCACGATCCGGCCGCCAACCGGGCGCACTTCGAGGCGCTGCTGGAACAGGCCGCTGGCGCCGATCTGGTGGTGCTGCCGGAGATGTTCAGCACCGGCTTCACCATGGACTCGGCCAGCCTGGCCGAGCCCGAGGACGGTCCCAGCACTGTCTGGCTGCAGGAGCAGGCCCGCCGCCTGCAGGCGGTGGTCACCGGCAGCCTGATCATCCAGGCGGCCGACGGCAGCTACCGCAACCGCCTGCTCTGGGCGCGCCCGGACGGCTCGCTGGCGCACTACGACAAGCGCCACCTGTTCCGCATGGCCGGCGAGCACAAGCATTACGCCGCCGGCGAGCAGCAAGTGCTGCTGGAGCTCAAGGGCTGGCGGGTCCGTCCGCTGATCTGCTACGACCTGCGCTTCCCAGTGTGGAGCCGCGATCCGCGCGACACCGACTTGCTGCTCTATACCGCCAACTGGCCGGCCGCGCGGCGTCACCACTGGAACCGCCTGCTGCCGGCGCGGGCCATCGAGAATCTGTGCTACGTGGCGGCGGTCAACCGCGTCGGCGAGGACGGCAAGGGCCATGCCTACAGCGGCGACAGCCAGGTGCTGGATTTCCAGGGCGAGACCCTGCTCAACGCCGAAGCCGCTGCTGGCGTATACCGCTTGGCCCTGTCGGGTGCCGATCTGGCCGCGTACCGCGAACGTTTCCCCGCCTATCTGGATGCCGATGCCTTCGAGCTGCAGCCATAGCCTGGGTGTGGCGTAGCGATATCCCAAGCCAGTGGCAACGCTGCGCTCGAGTCATGCAGCAGATGCGACAGCGCCAGCCAGCATACGCAGCGCCCGTAATCCGGATTGCGTTATATAAGCAAACGCCGGGCAGAGCCCGGCGTTTTTGGTGCAGTCCGCGCTATCAGGCGGCCTGTTCGGCGGCCTGACCCATGGCCCGGTTAAGGGCGCTAAACAGGGCGCGGAAGCTGGCGGTGGTCAGGTTCTCGTCGATGCCCACGCCGTGCAGGGCTCGCCCGCCATTGACCCGCAGCTCGATATAGGCCGCGGCCTTGGCGTTGGTGCCGGCGCCTATGGCGTGCTCGCAGTAGTCCATGATCTCCACGTCCACCGGCAGGCCGGCCACCAGTGCCTCCAGGGGGCCCTTGCCGATGCCACGCCAGTGCTGGCTTTCGCCGTCGCTGACGATTTCCACGTCGACCGCGCTGGTGCCGTTCTCTTCCTGCAGGCGATGGCCCTTGAGGGTGTAGGGCGCACTGGCTTGCAGGTATTCGCGATCGAACAGCTGGTAGATCTGCGCGGCGCTCATCTCCAGGCCCAGGCGGTCGGTTTCCTTCTGCACCACCTGGCTGAACTCGATCTGCATGCGCCGCGGCAGGCTGATGCCGTATTCCTGCTCCAGCAGGTAGGTGATGCCGCCCTTGCCGGACTGGCTGTTGACGCGGATCACCGCCTCGTAGCTGCGGCCGATGTCGGCCGGGTCGATCGGCAGGTAGGGTACCTCCCAGACACCATCCGGGTCCTGCTGGGCGAAGCCCTTGCGAATGGCGTCCTGGTGCGAGCCGGAGAAGGCGGTGTGGACCAGGTCGCCGACATAGGGATGGCGCGGGTGCACCGGGATCTGGTTGCACTCCTCGACCACCTTGCGCACCGCGTCGATGTCGGAGAAATCCAGGCCCGGGTGGATGCCCTGGGTGTAGAGGTTGAGCGCCAGGTTGACCAGGTCGACGTTGCCGGTGCGCTCGCCGTTGCCGAACAGGCAGCCCTCGACGCGGTCGGCGCCGGCCATCAGGCCCAGTTCGCTGGCGGCCACGCCGGTGCCGCGGTCGTTGTGGGTGTGCAGGCTGATCAGCACGCTGTCGCGGCGGCTGATATGGCGGCAGAACCACTCGATCTGGTCGGCGTAGACGTTGGGTGTGGACACTTCCACGGTGGCCGGCAGGTTGAGGATGGCCTTGTTCTCAGGGGTTGGCTGCCAGACGTCGAGCACCGCGTCGCAGACCTCGACGGCGAACTCCAGCTCGGTGGAGGTGAAGATCTCCGGCGAGTACTGGAAGGTCCACTGGGTGCCCGGCTGCTGTTCGGCCAGGTCCTTGATGATCCGCGCGGCATTCACCGCGATGTTCACCACCCCGGCCTTGTCCTGGTTGAAGACGATGCGGCGGAACGAGGGCGCGGTGGCGTTGTAGACGTGGACGATGGCCTTCTTCGCGCCCTTGAGCGACTCGAAGGTGCGGGTGATCAGGTCTTCGCGGGCCTGGGTCAGCACCTGGATGGTGGTGTCCTCGGGATATGCCCGCCCTCGATCAGCTCGCGGACGAAATCGAAGTCGGTCTGCGAGGCGGAGGGGAAGCCCACTTCGATCTGCTTGATGCCGACCTGCACCAGGGTCTTGAAGAAGCGCATCTTCTTCTGCGCGTCCATCGGCTCGATCAGCGACTGGTTGCCGTCGCGCAGGTCAGAACTGCACCAGACCGGCACTGCGGTGATGGTCTTCGACGGCCAGGTGCGGTCTGGCAGGTCGATGGCGGGAAAGGCGCGGTACTTGCTGGACGGGTCTTTGAGCATGCTCATGGGGAAATCCTTGTGGGCGGCGGCCGCTGAAGGGCCAGGCAATATCGGCAAGATCAGGAAGGGGGGGCGTTAGTCACGCAGTCGCTGGCTGACCAGGCAGAGGTTGGCGTGTTGCCGCAGCAGGATGAGGGTATGGGTAGCGTTCATGGCTTCAACCCTACCTATTTGAGGTAAATGCTGGCAAGCATTGTTGAAAAATTGGCAGAAGTCGTCGTTTGAGTGTCTATGTTGGTTGCCAGTTGCGAGAAGGCGCGCTGGAATGCCGACCGATTGCGCGGCGCTTTTGTCCCGGGGCGGCCTGTGCCCGGGCCGGGGCCGGGGCTCAGGTGGGCGCTCAAGAGGAGGCGCTTGCCGGCGGCAGCGGGCGGCCCAGTTCGCGCATGTCCGAGCCGCTCGGATGCTGGAACACGCGCAGGCCGAATTCCGGCAGGATCGCCAGCATGTGGTCGAAGATATCCGCCTGGATGCCCTCGTAACGCGCCCAGGCGGTGGTGTTGGTGAAGCAATAGAGCTGCAGCGGCAGGCCGTCTGCGGTCGGGCTGAGCTGGCGCACCAGCTGGGTCATCTCCTGATGGACCCCGGGATGTTGGCGCAGGTACTGCTCCACGTAGGCGCGGAAGGTGCCGATATTGGTGACGCGGCGGGTGTTGACCGGCTCGCGGCCGGCGTCGGCCAGGGCGTCGTTCCATTCCTGCAGCTCGCGCTGCTTGTCTTGCAGGTAGTCGCTGAGCAGGCGGAAGCGCCCCAGGCGCTCGATCTGCTCCTGGTCGAGGAAGGCGATGCTGGTCTGGTCCAGGTACAGGTTGCGCATGATCCGCCTGCCGCCGCATTCCTGCATGCCGCGCCAGTTCTTGAACGGGTCGCTGATGAAACGCTTGGTCGGGATGCTGGTGATGGTCTTGTCCCAATTTTGCACCTTGACCATGTGCAGGGCGATGTCGATGACGTCGCCGTCGGCATTGAGCTGCGGCATCTCCACCCAGTCGCCGACCCGGATGATGTCGTTGGAAGAGATCTGCACGCTGGCCACCAGCGACAGCAGGGTGTCCTGGAAGATCAGCATCAGCACCGCGGCCATGGCGCCGAGGCCGGACAGCAGGATCAGCGGCGAGCGGTCGATCAGGCTGGCGACCATGAGGATCGCGGCGATGGCGAAGATCACGATCTTGAGCAACTGCAGGTAGCCCTTGATCGGCTTGAGATGGGCGTCCGGGCGGCGCTGGTAAAGGGTGTTGAGCAGGCTCAGGGTGCCGCTCATGGCCAGGGCCACGGTCAGCACGATAAAGGCGCTGCAGACGTTGTCGACCACGGTCACCGCGGCATCGGGCAGGTGCGGCACCAGGTGGATGCCACTGGAGAGAATCAGCGCCGGCACTATGTTGGCCAGGCGCGCGCTGATCTTCGACTCCGACAGCGCCTTGTCCTGCCCCAGGGGCGTGGCCTCGAGCGCGCGATAGAGGCCGCGCAGGAGGATGCGCTTGACCAGCCAGTTGGCGATCCAGGCGCCGAGCACCAGCAGACCCAGGCTGATCAGGCTGTGCAGGTGCGGGTAGCGCTCGAGCCATTCGAGGGTGGCGGCGTAGTGTTGCTTCATGACGATCCTCGTTTGCTGCGTGTGAAGGCCGCGCAGGGCGAGCGCCTCGAGTCTGGCTCAGTGCGCGGAGGTCGAGGGCAGGCGGGCGACGAGGGCGCACCTTAACAAAGCGGGCCGGCGTTTGCCGTTACCGCTGTCTTGCGAGGTATTGCAGCTAGGGCTTGAAGGCGCCGATAAAGATCGACGGGTCGATGCGCGCATCGTTCAGGCTCACATTCCAGTGCAGGTGCGGCCCGGTGGCGCGGCCAGTGGCGCCGACCTTGCCGAGCACGCCGCCACGCGGCAGCTCCTGCCACAGCTTCACGTCGATCGCCGAGAGGTGGCAGAACATGCTGATCAGGCCCTGGCCGTGGTCGACGAACACCGTCTTGCCGTTGAAGAAGTAGTCGCCGATCAGGATCACCTGGCCCGCCGCCGGCGCCTTGACCGGGGTGCCACGCGCGGCGGCGAAGTCCAGGCCCGAATGGGGGTTGCGCTCCTCGCCATTGAAGAAGCGGCGCAGGCCGAAGGGGCTGGACAGCGGCCCGTCGACCGGCCTGTCGAACAGCAGGTTGCTCGGCTGGCGCGGGCTGAACTGGCGATAGGCGCGGGTCTGTTCGTCCAGCTCGCGCTCGATGCGCTTGAGGTTGGTCGGGTTGGGATTGACCTGCTGCTGGTTCTTCAGGGTGATGCGCTGCTCGGCATAGGCGCGGCCGCCGACCTGGAAGCTGTGCCGCCGGCCGTCCACCTCGATCTGCTGGCTGCCGGGGCGGACGCTCAGGGGCAGGCCGACGATGGCGATCCAGCGCTGGCCGTCCTCGTGAATCACCAGCAGCGGTTTGCCTTGGTAGGTGGCGCGTGGCGCCGTGGCGGCCGGGCCGAGATCGACCACGGCGACCCCGCCCGGCACGGGCTTGTTCAGCAGGCGGCTGATGAAGCCCTCGGCCTGGGTGGGCAAGGCGAGCAGGAGGGTGATCAGCAGTGGGATGAGGCGCATGGTGTACTCCCGGGCAGGGTGGTTGACGCGCTGTTCATCCACCATCGGTAAGGGTCAATCCAGCAGCGACAGGGTCGCCGGCTGTACATGGTTGTCTTCGACCCGCACGTCCAGCTCGCCCTCGCCCAGGCGGGCCTTGAGGCGCTGGCCCGGCTGGGTGTCGCCTGCCCTGCGGATGGCCCGGCCGCGCTCGTCGAGGAGGATGCTGTAGCCGCGGCCCAGGGTCGCCAGGGGGCTGACCGCATTGAGCGTCTGCATCTGGCTGTGCAGTTGCAGGCGGCGCTCCTTGAGGCCTTCGCGCATGGCCCGCGGCAGGCGCTCGGCGAGGCTGGCCAGGCGCTGGCGCAGGAGCTGCAGGGCGCGTTCCGGGTGCTGGCCGGCCAGGCGGGTCTGCAGGCGCGCCAGGCGTTCCTGGCGGGCGGTCAGCTGGCGCGTGAAGGCTCGCTGCAGGCGCATCTCCAGGTCATCCAGGCGCTGCGCCTGCTGGCGCAGGCGTTCGCCGGGGTGACGCAGGCGCCGACGCAGGCCATCCAGTTGCATGTGTTCGCGCGCCAGGCGGCCCTTGATGTAGAGCAGCAGGCGACGCTGCAGGCCGTGCAGGCGCTGCACCAGCTCGCTGGAGTCGGGCGCCAGCAGCTCGGCGGCGGCCGAAGGCGTCGGTGCCCGCACGTCGGCGACGAAATCGCTGATCGAGACGTCGGTCTCGTGACCCACGGCGCTGACGATGGGGGTGGCGCAGGCGTCGATGGCGCGGGCCACCGCTTCTTCGTTGAAGCTCCAGAGGTCTTCCAGGGAGCCGCCACCGCGCGCCAGGATCAGCGCATCGAAGCCCCGGCGGTCGGCCAGTTGCAGGGCTCGAACGATCTGTCCAGTAGCCTCGCGGCCTTGCACAGCGGTGGGGATCAGGGTCAGTTCGACCTGCGGCGCGCGGCGGCGGAACACGCTGACGATGTCGCGAATCACCGCGCCGGTGGGCGAACTGACGATGCCGATGCGCCGCGGGTGGGCGGGCAGGGCAACCTTGCGCTCGGCGGCGAACAGGCCTTCACCGCTGAGCTTTTCCTTCAGTGCCTCGAAGGCCAGGCGCAGGGCGCCGTCGCCGGCCGGCTCCACCGCATCGAGGATCAGCTGGTAGTCGCCGCGCCCCTCGAACAGCGAGACCTTGCCGCGCACCTTCACCGCCAGGCCGTCGCGCAGTGCCTGGCGCACCCGCGCGGCGTTCTGCCGGAACAGCGCGCAGCGCACCTGGGCCTGGCTGTCCTTGAGGGTGAAATAGATGTGCCCGGAGGCTGGCTTGGCCAGGTTGGAAATCTCGCCCTCGACCCAGATACTGGCGAACACGTCCTCCAGCAGCAGGCGGGCGCGGTTGTTGAGCTGGCTGACGCTGAGCACCTCGCGGTCGAGGTTCAGGCGCTGGAAGGGGTCTTTGATCATGGCCGGCATGATAAAGGCTTTGCCGGGCCGGCCATAGGCCGCCGGCCTTGACCGCTGCGCCAGTGGCATTAAGCTGCGCGCCTTTCCTGCAGAGTGGGTCGCTCCATGGCTGAACAACAGACCATCCTCGTGCCGCGTATATCCAGCTTTCCCGGGCATGAGGCGCGGGCGCGGGCGATCGTCCGCTGGCTGGTGCAGCAGGGCATAGTCGATGAGCGGCTGAGCACCTGCGGCGGCCTGGGCAATCGCATGGCCCATGCCATCGGTCCCGGCGCGCGGCGGGTGGTCGAACGCCCGCAGCTGCTGCCCTTCGACCGCCCGGCCAATGGCCTGGAGATCGTCAGCAAACGTTGCATCTATACCCCGACCAGGGACTTTCTCGAGGAAGCCGGCTGCCCCGAGTGTCGCCAGGAAATCGGCGAGGCGCTGTTCGACAGCCTGGAGGAGTGGATGCCCGGGCGCACCGACAACTTCATCTGCCCGGAGTGCGGCCATGAGGACGACGTCAACGGCTTCCTGTTCCTGCAGCCTTGCGCCTTCTCCAACCTGGGCTTCGTCTTCAACGGCTGGGGCGCCGCCGGGTTCAGGCAGAGCTTTCTCGATGAGTTCGCCGAGCGCCTCGGTCATCCCGTCGCGCAGGTCCACGTCGACCTGTGAGTAGCCGGCAGGGGCTGCAGCTCGTCGCCCGGCCTGGCGCCCCTGAGCCTACGGTGCATTCTTTGCATTGAGTGGACGAGGTCGCCTGGGTATAATGGCGCGCTTCCAATTTTCCCGTCTGGGAGCCCCCGCCATGCTGCGTATCAGTCAAGAAGCCCTTACCTTCGACGACGTTCTACTTATTCCTGGTTATTCCGAAGTTCTGCCGAAGGATGTCAGCCTCAAGACTCGCCTGACCCGTGGCATCGAGCTGAATATCCCGCTGCTGTCCGCCGCCATGGACACCGTCACCGAGGCCCGTCTGGCGATCGCCATGGCCCAGGAAGGCGGCATCGGCATCATCCATAAGAACATGACCATCGAGCAGCAGGCTGCCGAAGTGCGCAAGGTCAAGAAGTTCGAGGCCGGCGTGGTCAAGGACCCGATCACCATCGAGGCCGACGCGACCATTCGCGACCTGTTCGAGCTGACCCGGCAGAACAACATCTCCGGCGTGCCGGTGCTGTCCAACGGCGACCTGGTGGGCATCGTCACCTCCCGCGACGTGCGCTTCGAGAACCGCCTGGACGCCACCGTGCGTGAAGTGATGACGCCGAAAGAGCGTCTGGTCACGGTCAAGGAGGGCGCCGACAAGGAGACCGTGCGCGAGCTGCTGCACAAGCACCGCATCGAGAAGGTGCTGATCGTCGACGACGGCTTCAACCTCAAGGGCATGATGACCGTCAAGGACATCGAGAAGGCCAAGGCCTACCCGCTGGCCAGCAAGGACGATCAGGCTCGCCTGCGCGTCGGCGCCGCGGTGGGCACCGGCGCCGATACCGGCGACCGGGTCGCCGCGCTGGCTGCCGCCGGGGTCGATGTGATCATCGTCGACACCGCCCACGGCCATTCCAAGGGCGTGATCGACCGGGTGCGCTGGGTCAAGCAGAACTTCCCCGAAGTCCAGGTGATCGGCGGCAACATCGCCACCGGCGACGCCGCCAGGGCCCTGGTCGAGGCCGGCGCCGACGGCGTCAAGGTCGGCATCGGTCCGGGTTCGATCTGCACCACGCGCATCGTCGCCGGTGTCGGCGTACCGCAGATCTCCGCGGTGGCCAACGTCGCCGCCGCCCTGGCCGGCAGCGGCGTACCGCTGATCGCCGACGGCGGCATCCGCTTCTCCGGCGACCTGTCCAAAGCCATCGTGGCCGGCGCCTCGGCGGTGATGATCGGCTCCATGCTGGCCGGCACCGAAGAGGCGCCGGGCGAGGTCGAGCTGTTCCAGGGCCGCTCCTACAAGGCCTACCGCGGCATGGGGTCGCTGGGGGCGATGTCCCAGGCCCAGGGCTCCTCGGATCGCTATTTCCAGGATTCCTCCGCCGGTGCCGAGAAGCTGGTGCCCGAGGGCATCGAGGGCCGGGTGCCCTACAAGGGCGCCATGGCGGCCATCGTCCACCAGCTGATGGGCGGCCTGCGCGCCTCCATGGGCTACACCGGCTGCGCGACCATCGAGGAGATGCGCACCAAGCCTGAGTTCGTGCGCATCACCGGTGCCGGCATGGCCGAGTCCCATGTGCATGACGTGCAGATCACCAAGGAAGCGCCCAACTACCGTGTTGGGTAACGCCACAGAGTTGCTATGAAGTCACGGGGCTGTTCGATTCAGCCCCGTGTCATTTGTGAATTCCGCTACGAGAGACGGCCATGGCCCATCCTGATATTCACGCCCACCGCATCCTGATCCTGGATTTCGGTTCCCAGTACACCCAGCTGATCGCCCGCCGCGTGCGCGAGATCGGCGTGTATTGCGAGTTGCACCCCTTCGACATGAGCGACGAGGACATCCGCGCCTTCGCCCCGCGCGGCATCATCCTCGCCGGCGGCCCCGAGTCGGTGCATGCGGCTGACAGCCCGCGCGCGCCGCATGCGGTGTTCGACCTCGGCGTGCCGCTGCTCGGTATCTGCTACGGCATGCAGACCATGGCCGAGCAGCTGGGCGGCAAGGTGCAGGGCTCGGACATCCGTGAGTTCGGCTACGCCCGCGTCGACGTCGTCGGCAAGGGTCGCCTGCTCGACGGCATCGAAGACCATGTCGACGACGATGGCGTGTTCGGTCTGGACGTGTGGATGAGCCACGGCGACAAGGTCACCGCCTTGCCGGAAGGCTTCCATATCCTCGCCAGCACCCCGAGCTGCCCGATCGCCGCGATGTCCGACGACGAGCGTCGTTACTACGGCGTGCAGTTCCACCCGGAAGTGACCCACACCAAGCAGGGCGGTCGCATCCTCTCGCGCTTCGCCCTGGATATCTGTGGCTGCGAGGCGCTGTGGACGCCGTCGAATATCGTTGAGGACGCCATCGCCCAGGTGCGCGCCCAGGTCGGCAGCTCCAACGTGCTGCTGGGGCTGTCCGGCGGTGTCGATTCCTCGGTGGTCGCGGCCCTGCTGCACCGCGCCATCGGTGATCAGCTGACCTGCGTGTTCGTCGACAACGGCCTGCTGCGCCTGCACGAGGGTGAGCAGGTGATGGCCATGTTCGCCGAGAACATGGGGGTCAAGGTGATCCGCGCCAACGCCGAGGAGCAGTTCCTCGGTAACCTGGCCGGCGAGGCCGACCCGGAGAAGAAGCGCAAGATCATCGGCCGTACCTTCATCGACGTGTTCGATGCCGAGGCCAGCAAGCTGCACGACATCAAGTTCCTCGCCCAGGGCACCATCTACCCGGACGTGATCGAGTCGGCTGGCGCCAAGACCGGCAAGGCCCACGTGATCAAATCGCACCACAACGTCGGCGGCCTGCCGGAGGAAATGAACCTCAAGCTGGTCGAGCCGCTGCGCGAACTGTTCAAGGACGAGGTGCGCAAGATCGGCCTGGAGCTGGGCCTGCCCTACGACATGGTCTACCGCCACCCGTTCCCGGGCCCGGGTCTGGGCGTGCGCATCCTCGGCGAGGTGAAGAAGGAATACGCCGACCTGCTGCGTCGCGCCGACCACATCTTTATCGAGGAGCTGCGCAACTTCGACTGGTACCACAAGACCAGCCAGGCATTCGTGGTGTTCCAGCCGGTCAAGTCGGTCGGTGTGGTCGGCGATGGCCGTCGCTACGCCTGGGTCGTGGCCCTGCGCGCGGTGGAAACCATCGACTTCATGACCGCACGCTGGGCGCACCTGCCCTACGAGCTGCTGGAGAAGGTCAGCAACCGCATCATCAACGAGATCGAAGGCATCTCCCGCGTCACCTACGACGTGTCGAGCAAGCCGCCTGCCACCATCGAGTGGGAGTGATCTGAACGACAAGGGCAGCCCAGGCTGCCCTTGTCGCATCTGCAGATTGCCGGGCCGCCGCTGGCGATCAGGCTCGCCAGCGGCGCCGCTTAAATGAGAAGATGTTGCAATTGAGTGTCCGGATACGGTCCGGTACGCGACTTTCCCAGATTTCATTCGGGCCACGGAACTGAACATGTCCTTTACCCGCAGACAGATGCTGGCCGGCCTGGCTGGGCTCGGTGTGGTCGGCCTCGGTGCCGGCGGCGTGCGCTATTGGTTGGGGCGGCCGCTGGTCGCCGCCGAGTACGATTACCAGCTGATCGCCGCGCCGCTGGACCTCGAGCTGGTGCCGGGACATCTCACCCCGGCCTGGGCCTTCGGGGGGCAGGCGTCGGGCATGGAGATCCGCGCCAGGCAGGGCGAGTGGCTGCGGGTGCGCTTCATCAATCGCCTGGAGGTGCCGACCACCATTCATTGGCACGGCATCCGTCTGCCGCTGGAGATGGACGGCGTGCCCTATGTCTCGCAGTTGCCGGTGCTGCCGGGCGAGTACTTCGACTACCAGTTCAAGACCCCGGATGCCGGCAGCTTCTGGTATCACCCCCATACCACCAGCAGCGAGCAGCTCGGCCGTGGCCTGGTCGGTCCGCTGATCGTCGAGGAGCGTGAGCCGACGGGCTTCGTGCACGAGCGCACGCTGTGCCTGAAGAACTGGCACCTGGACGAGCAGGGCGCCTTCAGCGCCTTCAGCGTGCCACGCCTAGCGGCGCGCGAGGGCACCCGCGGGCGCCTGAGTACGGTCAACGGCGCCCATGCGCCGACGCTGCGGTTGCCGGCCGGGCAGGTGGTGCGCCTGCGTCTTATCAATGTCGACAACACCGTGACCTACCGGCTCAACCTGCCGGACGCCGAGGCGCGCATCTACGCCCTGGATGGCAACCCGGTCGAGCCGCGGCCGCTGGGCGAGGAGTACTGGCTGGGCCCCGGCATGCGCCTGGATCTGGCGCTCAAGGTGCCGGCCGCCGGCAGCGAGCGGGCCCTGCGTAACGGTCCGCTGCGCCTGGCGACGATCCAGAGCACGGCCAGCGATGCGCCGCTCGGCGACTGGCCGCCGGCCTTGCCGGCCAACCCGGTGGCCGAACCGGACCTGGCCAGCGCGGAAACCCTGAGCTTCAACTTCGAGTGGGCGGCGATGCTCTCGCAGAATGCCGAGCAGGCCGGCTACCGCTATTGGCAGATCAATGGCCAGGCCTGGAACATCAATGACAAGACCTGCGCAGACCGGCCCATCGCCACCCTGAAGCGCGGCGGCCACTACATCTTCGTGTTGCGCAACATGGCCCAGTACCTGCACCCGATTCACCTGCACGGCATGACCTTCAAGGTGCTGGATTCGGATCGGCGCCAGATCACCCCGTACTTCACCGATACCTACCTGCTGGGCAAGAACGAGACGGCGCGCATCGCCCTGGTCGCCGACAATCCCGGGGTGTGGATGTTTCATTGCCATGTCGTCGATCATATGGAAACCGGCCTGATGGCCGCGATTCAGGTGGTGTGATGCGTCAGCCGAAAATCATCGACCGCAGCCAGGATCAGCATTTCATGCGCGAGGCCCTGGCGTTAGCCGCCGAGGGGGCGGCGCTCGGCGAGGTGCCGGTCGGCGCCGTGCTGGTGCTGGGCGGCGCCGTCATCGGTCGCGGCTTCAACTGCCCGATCTCCACCCACGACCCCAGTGCCCATGCCGAGATGGTGGCGATTCGCGCGGCGGCGCAGGCACTCGGCAATTACCGCCTGCCCGGCAGCACCCTGTATGTGACCCTGGAGCCGTGCAGCATGTGCGCGGGCCTGATCGTCCACTCGCGGGTCGAGCGGGTGGTGTACGGCGCCACCGAGCCCAAGGCCGGGGTGGCGATGAGTCGCGGCGAGTTCTTCAGTCAGGGCTTTCTCAACCATCGGGTGCTGATCGAGGGCGGGGTGCTGGCGCAGGAGTGCAGCGAGTTGCTCAGCGCCTTCTTCAAGGCCCGCCGCGGCGCGCGTTAGGGCTCAGAGCGGGGGCAGCTCGTCGCGCGGCGGGTTCTTGTTGACGCCCGGCACGTGCATGCCGGACTCGGCCACCTGGGTGCCTTCCAGTTGTGGCTGCGTGACCCAGGTGAGGATGTCGTAGTAGCGGCGGATGTTGCGCACGAAGTGCACAGGCTCGCCGCCGCGGGCGTAGCCGTAGCGCGTCTTGCTGTACCACTGCTTCTGCGCCAGGCGCGGGAGGATCTTCTGCACGTCCAGCCACTTGTCGGGGTTCAGGCCCGCGGCCTCGGTGAGCTTGCGCGCGTCCTCCAGGTGGCCGGCGCCGACGTTGTAGGCGGCCAGGGCGAACCAGGTTCGGTCCGGCTCGACGATGCTGTCGGGCAGTTGCTTCTTCACCTTGACGATGTACTTGGCGCCGCCGTCGATGCTCTGTTTGGGATCGAGGCGGTTGGATACGCCCATGGCCTGGGCGGTGCGCAGGGTCAGCATCATCAGGCCGCGCACCCCGGTCTTGGAGGTGGCGGTGGGTTGCCACAGCGATTCCTGATAGCCCATGGCGGCGAGCAGGCGCCAGTCCACGCCCTCGACGCGGGCGGCTTCGCGAAAGTACTTTTCGTAGCGCGGCAGGCGCTGCTGCAGGTGTTTGGCGAAGGTATAGGCACCGACATAGCCGAGTACGTCGACATGGCCGTAATAGCGTTCGGTCAGGCGTTTGAGGGTGCCGTTTTCCTGGGCGCGGGCGAGGAAGGCGTTGATCTCGTCCAGCAGGCTGCTGTCCTCGCCGGGGGCGACCGCCCAGCCCAGGCCCTGGGAGTCGCCGAAGTCGAAGGCGACGCGCACGTTGGGGAAGTACACCTGGTTCATCGCCAGCTCGTTGGAGTCGACCAGGGTCAGGTCGATCTGTCCTTCGTCGACCATGCGCAGCAGGTCGACCACCTCCACCTCGGCCGATTCCTCGTACTTCAGTTCCGGCAGTTCGGCCTTGAGCGCCGCCAGTTGCTCGGCGTGACTGCTGCCCTTGAGCACCAGGATGCGCTTGCCGAGCAGGTCCTGCGGGCGGGTCGGACGCTGCTGGGCGTTGCGATAGATGACTTGCGGGGTGATCTGCAGGTAGGGGCGGGAAAACCGAGCGATCTGCTGCCGTCCGTCGCTTGCCACCAGGCCGGCGGCGGCCAGTACCGGCCCCTTGGCCTCGCCGAGGCGGGCGAACAGCTGGTCGAGGTTGTCGGCGGTCTCGATCTGCAGCTCGACATCCAGGTCGCTGGCGAAGCGCTTGAGCAGTTCGTACTCGAAGCCGGTTTCGCCGTTGCGGTCCTGGAAATAGGTGGACGGGCTGTTGCGGGTGATCACGCGCAGCACGCCGTCCGCCTGGACGCGCTCGAGGGTGCTGGGTTCTTCAACACAGCCGCCGAGCAGCAGGAGGATCCCGATCGCTGACAGCCAGCTGGCGCAGCGGGAGCGGAACGCGGATTGGGCAAACATTACCGCAGTATACGCAAAGCACCCGGCGCGCCATATCTCGACAGCAGCAACCTTCTCTGCTAGCGCTCGAGGCGCCGCACAGGCTGCGCTACGGGTGCCGCGGCGCGCTGCTTTAGGCTAGAATGCACGGCCTCAAAGTACACCCCCTTCCCAGAGGCTGTCCCCGATGTTGATCCTGCGCGGCGCTCCCGCCCTTTCTGCTTTCCGCCACGGTAAATTGCTCGAGCAACTGACCGGCAAAGTACCTGCTGTGACCGGGCTGTACGCCGAGTTCGCGCATTTTGCCGACGTCACCGATGTGCTCGGCGCCGACGAAGAGCGGGTGTTGGCCCGTCTGCTGAAGTACGGCCCGAGTGTGCCGGTGCAGGAGCCCAACGGCCGCCTGTTCCTGACCATCCCGCGCTTCGGCACCATCTCGCCCTGGTCGAGCAAGGCCAGCGACATCGCCCGCAACTGCGGCCTGGCGAAGATCCAGCGCATCGAGCGCGGCATTGCCTACTACGTGGCCGGTGAGCTGAGCGCGGTCGAGGCCGAGCAGGTCGCCGCCCTGCTGCACGACCGCATGACCCAGCTGGTGCTGGACACCCTGGAAGGCGCCGCGGCGCTGTTCAGCCATGCAGCGCCCAAGCCGCTGACCGCAGTGGACGTGCTCGGCGGCGGCCGCGCCGCCCTCGAGCAGGCCAACGTCGAGCTGGGCCTGGCCCTGGCCGAAGACGAGATCGACTACCTGGTGCAGAGCTTCAATGACCTGGGGCGCAATCCCCATGACATCGAGCTGATGATGTTCGCCCAGGCCAACTCCGAGCACTGCCGCCACAAGATCTTCAACGCCAGCTGGGATATCGACGGTCAAGCCCAGGAAAAATCCCTGTTCGGCATGATCAAGAACACCTACCAGATGCACAGCGAAGGCGTGCTGTCGGCCTACAAGGACAACGCCGCGGTGATCGTCGGCCACAAGGCCGGGCGCTTCTTCCCGAACGGCGAGACCCGCCAGTACGGCGCGGTCGAAGAGCCGGTGCACATCCTGATGAAGGTGGAGACGCACAACCACCCGACCGCCATCGCACCCTTCCCGGGCGCCTCCACCGGCTCCGGTGGCGAGATCCGCGACGAAGGCGCCACCGGTCGCGGCGCCAAGCCCAAGGCCGGTCTGACCGGCTTCACCGTGTCCAACCTGCAGATCCCCGGTTTCGAGCAGCCCTGGGAAGTGCCCTACGGCAAGCCCGAACGCATCGTCACCGCGCTGGACATCATGATCGAGGGTCCGCTCGGCGGCGCCGCGTTCAACAACGAATTCGGCCGCCCGGCGCTGACCGGCTACTTCCGCACCTTCGAACAGGCGATCAGCACGCCGCGCGGCGAAGAGGTACGCGGCTACCACAAGCCGATCATGCTGGCCGGCGGCATGGGCAACATCCGCGGCGAGCACGTGCAGAAAGGCGAGATCACCGTCGGTGCCAAGCTGATCGTGCTCGGCGGCCCGGCCATGCTGATCGGCCTGGGCGGCGGCGCCGCCTCGTCGATGGCCACCGGCACCAGCTCGGCCGACCTGGACTTCGCCTCGGTGCAGCGCGAGAACCCGGAGATGGAGCGGCGCTGCCAGGAAGTCATCGACCGCTGCTGGCAGCTCGGTGACAAGAACCCGATCGCCTTCATCCACGACGTCGGCGCCGGCGGCTTGTCCAACGCCTTCCCCGAGCTGGTCAACGACGGCGGCCGCGGCGGACGATTCGAGCTGCGCAACGTGCCCAACGACGAGCCGGGCATGGCGCCGCTGGAAATCTGGTGCAACGAGTCCCAGGAGCGCTATGTGCTAGCGGTCGACGCCGCCGATTTCGAGCGTTTCAAGGCGATCTGCGAGCGCGAGCGCTGCCCGTTCGCGGTGGTCGGCGAGGCCACCGAAGAGCCGCACCTGACCGTCGCCGACAGCCATTTCGGCAACAACGCCGTGGACATGCCGCTCAACGTGCTGCTTGGCAAGGCGCCGCGCATGCACCGTTCGGCCTCCCGCGAGGCCGAGCTGGGCGATGACTTCGATGCCGGCAGCCTGGACCTCGAAGAGTCCGTCAGCCGCGTGCTGCGACACCCGGCCGTGGCCAGCAAGAGCTTCCTGATCACCATCGGCGACCGCACCATCACCGGCCTGGTCGCCCGCGACCAGATGGTCGGTCCCTGGCAGGTGCCGGTGGCCGATTGCGCGGTCACCGCCACCAGCTTCGACGTCTACACCGGTGAAGCCATGGCCATGGGCGAGCGCACGCCGCTGGCCCTGCTCGACGCCCCGGCGTCCGGGCGCATGGCGATCGGCGAGACCCTGACCAACCTGGCGGCCTCGCGCATCGAGAAGATTTCCGACATCAAGCTGTCGGCCAACTGGATGGCCGCCGCCGGTCATCCGGGCGAAGACGCGCGCCTGTACGACACGGTCAAGGCCGTCGGCATGGAGCTGTGCCCGGAGCTGGGCATCACCATTCCGGTGGGCAAGGACTCGATGTCGATGAAGACCCGCTGGCAGGACGCGGGCGCCGAGAAGAGCGTCACCGCGCCGCTGTCGCTGATCGTTACCGGCTTCGCCCCGGTCAGCGACATCCGCCAGACCCTGACCCCGCAGCTGCGCATGGACAAGGGCGAGACCGACCTGATCTTGATCGACCTGGGCCGCGGACAGAACCGCATGGGCGCCTCGATCCTCGCCCAGGTTTACGGGCAGATCGGCCGCCAGGCGCCGGATGTCGACGATGCCGAAGACCTCAAGGCGTTCTTCGCGGTGATCCAGGGCTTGAATGCCGACGGCCACCTGCTGGCCTATCACGACCGCTCCGACGGCGGCCTGCTGGTCACCGCGCTGGAGATGGCCTTCGCCGGCCACTGCGGCCTCAACCTGCAGCTCGACGCCCTGGCCGATGGCCGCGAGGAGCTGGCCGCGGTGCTGTTCAACGAGGAACTGGGCGCGGTGATCCAGGTGCGCCAGGATGCCACGCCGGACGTACTGGCGCAGTTCAGCGCCGCCGGCCTGGGTGACTGCGTGGCGGTGATCGGCCAGCCGCTCAACAACGCCGAGGTCAGGATCAGCTTCGACGGCCAGGCGGTGTTCGACGGCGAGCGTCGCCTGCTGCAGCGCCAGTGGTCCGAGACCAGCTACCAGATCCAGCGCCTGCGCGATAACGCCCAGTGTGCCGATCAGGAGTTCGATGCGCTGCTCGAAGAGGACAATCCGGGCCTGAGCGCCAAGCTGGGCTACGACGTCAACGAGGACATCGCCGCGCCCTATATCAAGAAGGGTGTGCGTCCGCAGATCGCCGTGCTGCGTGAGCAGGGCGTCAACGGTCAGGTGGAGATGGCCGCGGCCTTCGACCGCGCCGGCTTCAATGCCATCGACGTGCACATGAGCGATATCCTCGCCGGTCGCGTCGACCTTGAAGCCTTCAAGGGCCTGGTGGCTTGCGGCGGCTTCTCCTATGGCGACGTGCTCGGCGCCGGCGAGGGCTGGGCCAAGTCGATCCTGTTCAACAGCCGCGCGCGCGACGCCTTCCAGGGCTTCTTCGAGCGCAGCGACAGCTTCGCGCTGGGCGTGTGCAACGGCTGCCAGATGCTGTCGAACCTGCATGAACTGATTCCCGGCAGCGAGTTCTGGCCGCACTTCGTGCGTAACCGCTCCGAGCAGTTCGAGGCCCGGGTGGCCATGGTCCAGGTGCAGGAGTCGGCGTCGATCTTTCTGCAGGGCATGGCTGGTTCGCGCATGCCGATTGCCATCGCCCACGGTGAAGGCCATGCCGAGTTCGAGAGCGAAGAGGCGCTGCTGGAGGCCGATCTGTCGGGCTGCGTGGCCATGCGTTTCGTCGACAGCCACGGCAAGGTCACCGAGACCTATCCGGCCAACCCCAACGGTTCGCCGCGCGGGATCACCGGCCTGACCAGCCGTGACGGCCGGGTCACCATCATGATGCCGCACCCGGAGCGGGTGTTCCGCGCCGTGCAGAACTCCTGGTGCCCGGACGACTGGCAGGATGACGCCGGCTGGCTGCGCATGTTCCGCAACGCCCGGGTATGGGTGGACTGATGCCCATGGCGCGGAATCAGGTTCTCTGGTTCCGCGCCTCTCGAGCGCGTTCGTCCCGTCCGTCGGTACAGGGCGGCCGTCGCGCCATGACTGTCACGCCGCCCTGCCGGTTGCCGGGGAATGATTCCGCTGCTCGTCTACTCTTTAATCTGTGAGGGAGGTCCGGGCTCGCCGGCAACCTTTGGCGCCGCCAGGCGGCTGCGCTCGGTTCGGCGAGGCTTGTTGGGCCCAGCTGCGGAGATCGCGATGTACAAGCTGTGTTTCTACGTGCCGGAAAGCCACCTGGAGGCGGTAAAGCAGGCAGTCTTCGCTGCCGGCGGCGGGCGCATCGGCGGCTATGACAGCTGCAGCTGGCAGGCCCTCGGGCAAGGCCAGTTCCGCCCCTTGGCCGGCAGCCAGCCGTATCTTGGGCAGACCGGCCGGCTGGAGCAGCTGGCGGAGTGGAAGGTCGAGCTGGTGGTGGCCGATGAGTTGATCCATGACACGGTCAAGGCGCTCAAGCACAGCCATCCCTACGAGACACCGGCGTTCGAGGTGTGGCGCCTGTCCGATCTGCAGTTCTAGTTCGGCTAATGCCAAAGAAAGGCGCCGCAAGGCGCCTTTTTCATGCCCGCAGCTCAGGCCGTGGGCTCAGGGGCGGATCTCGATCAGGGTGCCGTCCTTGACCAGTTGCCACACCTCGCGCATGTCGTCGTTCTTCATGGCGATGCAGCCCTCGGTCCAGTCCAGGGTGTGGAAGAACCACTCCGGATACTCCTCGTCCAGGGGCGTGCCGTGGATCATGATCATGCCCCCGGCAGGCACGCCCTGTTCGCGAGCGCTGGCCAGGTCGCGGGCGTTGGGATAGGAGATGTGCAGGGACAGCTGGTACTTGTCGCTGGTCTTGCGCCAGTCGATCCAGTAGAGCCCCTCCGGCGTGCGCTTGTCGCCCTCGCGCTGCTTGGCGCCATTGGGTTGCTTGCCCAGGGAGATGCGATAGGACTTGAGTGGCTGGCCGCGGCTGATCAGCTGCAGCTTGCGCTCGGATTTGACCACCAGCACCTTGTCCACGCTGGGGCCGTCGAGGCTGGTGGTGGTGCTGGCCTGGGCGGGTAGGGCCAGGGACAGGCAGAGCAGGGCGAGCAACCGGCGCATGGGGGTATCCAGGGGTCAGAGTGGTTTCTTGTAATGCGCGCGCAACGCTTCCAGGGGCTCGTTGCGTACCGGATACACGTGCTCCCGGCGGTCGGCGAAGAAGCATTCTAAGGTACGGCCCACGGTCGGGAAAGCCAGCTCTGACCAAGGGATATCGCCTTCGTGAAACAGCTGTACCTCGAGGCTTTCCTCGCCCACGGCGAAATCCAGATCGACCAGCTCGGCACGGAAGAACAGGTACACCTGGTTGATGTGCGGCAGGTCGAACAGGGTGTAGAGGGACAGGTCGCGCACCCGGGCGCAGGCTTCTTCCTGGGTTTCCCGGGCCGCCGCCTGCTCCAGGGTCTCACCGTTCTCCATGAAACCGGCGGGCAGGGTCCAGTAGCCACGCCGCGGCTCGATGGCGCGACGGCACAGCAGCACCTGCTCGCCCCAGATCGGCAGGCAGCCGGCGACGATGCGCGGATTCTGATAGTGAATGGTATGGCAGTGTTCGCAGACGTAGCGCAGGCGATTGTCGCCGGCGGGAACGCGCTGGCTGACCGGGTTGCCGCAATGGCTGCAGAACTTCATGCCGATTCCTCCGGGCTCATGAGCTATCTTGGCGCGCCAGCAGGCCTGGCGGCAAGCGCCGTGGGCGATGCGCTCGAGCGGCCGGAGCAACCGGCCAGGTCGGCGGGACTTGGGTGGCGGTCGGCTTTCATGCGATTATCCGGGGCAGAAGAACAAGCTCGAGAGTGCCCATGCTGGACGAGTTACTCCACCGCGTGCGCGGACACCGACCGCGTCTACTGGAGGCCGACCGCGACTTTCCTGAGGCGGCGGTGCTGGTGCCGATAACCCGTAGCGACGAGCCGGAGGTGGTGCTGACCCTGCGCGCCAGCGGGCTGTCCACCCACGGCGGCGAGGTGGCCTTTCCCGGCGGTCGCCGTGATCCGGAAGACCCTGACCTGATCCACACCGCCCTGCGCGAGGCGGAGGAGGAGATCGGCCTGCCGCCTGGCCTGGTCGAAGTGATAGGGCCGCTCAGCTCCGTGGTGTCGCGCCACGGCATCCACGTCACGCCCTATGTCGGCCTGGTGCCGGACTACGTCGAGTACCAGGCCAACGACAGCGAGATCGCCTCGGTATTCTCGGTGCCGCTGGCGTTTTTTCGCGACGATCCGCGGGAGGTGACCCATCGCATCGACTACCTCGGCCAGAGCTGGTATGTGCCGAGCTACCGCTATGGCGAATACAAGATCTGGGGGCTGACGGCGATCATGCTGGTCGAGCTGGTCAACCTGTTGTACGACGCCGAGATTGCCCTGCACCAGCCGCCCGCGCATTTCATCGCGCTCAACTGAACCGCAAGACGAGGAGCAGCCCATGATGTACCGCCTGGGACAGGTGCAGGTCGAAGCCCACCCCGACAGTTGGGTGGCGCCAAATGCCACGCTGGTCGGCAAGGTCAGGCTCGAGGCGCAGGCCAGCGTCTGGTTCAACGCGGTGTTGCGCGGCGACAACGAGCTGATCCATATCGGCGAGCAGAGCAACGTGCAGGACGGCACCGTGATGCACACCGACATGGGCTTTCCGCTGTCCATCGGCAAGGGCGTGACCATCGGCCACAAGGCCATGCTGCACGGCTGCTCGGTGGGCGATTACAGCCTGATCGGCATCAATGCCGTGGTGCTCAATGGCGCCAAGATCGGCAAGTACTGCATCATCGGCGCCAACACCCTGATCGGCGAGGGCAAGGAGATTCCCGACGGTTCGCTGGTGGTCGGTTCCCCGGGCAATGTGATCCGTACCCTGAGCGCGGAACAAAAGAAGATGCTCGAGGCCAGCGCCGCCCACTATGTACGCAACGCTCAGCGCTATGCCCGCGAGCTGGCCGAGCAGGCGCCATGACCCGCGCGGATCGCCCGGTCGCCTCGCCCTGCGTGCAGATTTGCGCATTGGATGACGAGGACATCTGCATCGGTT
This sequence comes from Pseudomonas sp. LPB0260, assembly GCF_013388395.1. Classification (NCBI taxonomy): domain Bacteria; kingdom Pseudomonadati; phylum Pseudomonadota; class Gammaproteobacteria; order Pseudomonadales; family Pseudomonadaceae; genus Pseudomonas; species Pseudomonas sp. LPB0260. The sequence continues at coordinate 5,690,453 of NZ_CP058247.1, forward strand.
GCCAGCGCAATGTCGCCGAAATTACCCGTTGGAGCCGCATGGACGACGGCGAGCGGCGACAGGTGCTGGCGCTCTGTCATGAGCGTGCCAGGGCCAAGGGCGTGCTGCTGTAGGAGTGCGGCCTGCCTGTCGCTACATGGTTGTTCCCCTCTTATATACGTAACCTCTCGAGGATGAGTTATGCCCCGTATCGGAACCCCGCTGTCGCCGAGTGCGACCCGCGTCCTGCTCTGTGGCGCTGGCGAATTGGGCAAGGAAGTGGTGATCGAGTTGCAGCGCCTGGGCGTCGAGGTGATCGCCGTGGATCGCTACGCCAACGCCCCGGCCATGCAGGTGGCCCATCGAAGCCATGTCCTGGATATGCTCGACGGTGCGGCGCTGCGTGCGGTTATCGAGCTGGAGCGGCCGCACTACATTGTCCCGGAGATCGAGGCGATCGCCACGGCGACCCTGGTCGAGCTGGAAGCCGAAGGCTATACGGTGATACCCAGCGCGCGGGCCGCGCAGTTGACCATGAATCGCGAGGGTATCCGCCGCCTGGCGGCCGAGGAACTGGGACTGCCGACTTCGCCCTACCAGTTCGCCGATTCCCTCGAGGAATGCCGTGAGGCCGTGCAGGCGTTGGGCTTTCCCTGCCTGATCAAACCGATCATGAGTTCCTCGGGCAAGGGCCAGTCGCTGCTCAGGAGCATCGACGATTTTCCGGCGGCCTGGGACTACGCCCAGGCGGGCGGACGGGCCGGCAAGGGCCGGGTGATAGTCGAGGGCTTCGTCGACTTCGACTACGAAATCGCCCTGCTTACCGTGCGTCACGCCGGCGGCACCACCTTCTGCGCGCCGGTCGGTCATCGCCAGGTCAGGGGTGATTACCAGGAATCCTGGCAGCCGCAGCCGATGAGCGCCAGGGCCCAGGCCGAAGCCGAGCGCATCGCCCTGGCGGTTACCGCCGCGCTGGGTGGGCGCGGGCTGTTCGGCGTCGAGCTGTTCGTCAAGGGCGACCAGGTGTGGTTCTGCGAGATTTCCCCGCGGCCCCACGACACGGGTCTGGTAACCCTGATCTCCCAGGACTTGTCCGAATTCGCCCTGCATGCGCGGGCCATCCTCGGCTTGCCGATTCCGGCGATCCGCCAACTGGGGCCCTCGGCTTCGGCGGTGGTGCTGGCCGAAGGCGAGTCGCAGCAGGTGCGTTTCGGCAATCTCGGCATGGCCCTGGCCGAGCCGGACACCGCCTTGCGCCTGTTCGGCAAGCCGGAGGTCAGGGGCCAGCGCCGCATGGGCGTGCTGCTGGCTCGCGACGAGTCGCTGCAGGCGGCCCGTGACAAGGCGGCCCGCGCGGCCCGGGCGGTCAGCATCGAGCTGTGACGGGCTGGCGCGAACTGGGTTGGTGGCTGCTGCTGGTGCCGGCGCTGCCGCTGCTCGTGCCGCTGGCCCTGCATACCCGTTGCCAGGCGCTGCGCTTGGCGCCGGCAGCGGGACCGACGCACGGGATGGCGGGTGCCGAATTGCCCGGGCAGCCCGTTCGCCTGCTGGTGCTCGGTGAGTCGACGGTGGCCGGGGTCGGCGTCAGTTGCCTGCAGCATGCCCTGGTCGGCTGCCTGGCGCAGGCCCTGTGCGAGCGCCATGGGCGGCCGGTCGTCTGGCGCGCCTGCGGCGAAAATGGCATTACCGCGGCACAGGCCCGCCAGCGCCTGCTGCCGCAGGGGCTGGCGGACGCGCCGGAGCTGGTGCTGCTGGTCTTCGGGGTCAACGACAGTACCGGGCTGACCTCGATGGGGCGTTGGCAGCTGGCGCTTGGGGGGATGGCCGAGGCGTTCCGCTCACATGGTGCGCGGGTGGCCTTCAGTGCGGTGCCGCCCTTGCAGCACTTTCGCGCCTTGCCCTGGCTGCTGCGGGCGTTGCTCGGTGCGCGGGCGGCGTTGCTGGATGCGCGCCTGCGCCGGGTGGCGCGGCTGGTGGAGGCTGACTACTGTTCGGTGAGCCTGCCGTTCTCCCCGCAATACCTCGCGCTGGATGGCTACCATCCGTCCGCGCTGGGCTATCGGCTGTGGGCGCAGGGGCTGGCCGAGCGCCTTACTCTTCCGGGGACTCCGGCTGCGGCGTAGCGCTGGCCTGCCAGACGCGCACGCTCTTCACGCGGTTCTCCGAGGATTGCAGGATTTCCAGGCGGTAGGGGCCGATTTTCAGGCATACCGTGCTTTCGGGAATGCTTTCCAGCGCCTCGGTGATCAGGCCGTTGAGGGTCTTGGGGCCGTCGCAGGGCAGGTGCCAGTCGAGGGCCTTGTTCACCTCGCGGATATAGGCGGCGCCGTCTATCACCTGGGTGCCGTCTTCCTGGGGGTGGATGTCTGGACTGCGCAGGCTGTCCTGGTTGTTGAAGTCGCCGACTATCTCTTCGAGGATGTCCTCCAGGGTGACGATGCCGATCACGTCGCCATACTCGTCGACCACTATACCGATGCGTCGCTTGTGCTTCTGGAAGTTGAACAGCTGGGTCGACAGTGGCGTGCTTTCCGGCACGAAGTAGGGCTCGTTGCAGGCGCCGAGCAGGGCCTCCTTGGTCAGCTGGTCGTGGCTGAGCAGGCGGGCGATCTGGCGCATGTGCACCACGCCCTCGATCTGGTTGATGTCCTCGCGGAACACCGGCAGGCGGGTGTGCGGGGTGGTGCGCAGCTGGGCGATGATGGTCTCGAGGTCGTCTTCCAGGTCGATGCCGACCACCTCGTGGCGCGGGATCATGATGTCGTTCACCGTGACCTTCTCCAGGTCGAGGATGCCCAGCAGCATGCTCTGGCGGTTCTTCGGCAGCTCGTGGCCGGACTCGCGCACCACGCTACGCAGTTCCTCGGTGGTCAGGCTGTCGCTGCTCTTGCTCGCGGGGTCGACGCCGAGCAGGCGCAGCAGGCCGTTGCTGATCCAGCTGAGCAGCACCACCAACGGATAGAGCAGCTTGAGCAGCAGCAGCAGCGGCAGGCTGAACGGATAAGCGACCCGCTCCGGGTGCAGGGCGGCCAGGGTCTTCGGGGTGATCTCGCCGAAAATCAGCAATGCGATGGTCAGGCCGATGGTGGCGATGGCGATTCCCGCTTCGCCCCACAGCTGGATGGCCAGCACGGTGGCGATGGCCGAGGCGAGGATGTTGACGAAGTTGTTGCCGATCAGGATGGTGCCGAGCAGCCGATCCGGGCGGCTCAGCAGGTCGCTGACCCGCTTGGCGCCGCGATGCCCTTCTTTCGCCAGGTGGCGCAGGCGGTAGCGATTGAGGCTGAGGATGCCGGTCTCCGAGCTGGAGAAGAAGGCCGAACAGGCCAGCAGGAAGATCAGCAGGCCGAGCAGGAAACCGGGGTGTACGTTGTCCACGGAGAAGGGCCTAGATATGCAGGATGAATTCGCGGACCAGTTTGCTGCCGAAATACGCCAGCATCAGCAGGCAAAAGCCCGCCAGGGTCCAACGGATGGCCTTGTGTCCGCGCCAGCCGAGCTGATGGCGCCCCCACAGCAGCACCGCGAAGACCACCCAGGCGAAGCTGGAGAGGATGGTCTTGTGCGCCAGGTGTTGGGCGAACAGGTCGTCGAGAAACAGCGCGCCAGACAGCAGTGACAGCGACAGCAGTGCCCAGCCGGCCCAGAGGAAGCCGAACAGCAGGCTTTCCATGGTCTGCAGCGGCGGGAAGCTCTTGATCAGCCCGGACGGGTGCTTGTGCTTTAGCTGGTAGTCCTGCAGCAGCAACAGCAGCGACTGGAAGGCAGCGATGGTGAGAATGCCGTAGGCGATGATCGACAGCAGGATGTGGGCGAGGATGCCGGGATTCTCGTTGATCGGCCGCAGGGTGCCGTTGGGCATGAGCTGGGCGAGTAGTACGGTCAGACAACCCAGGGGGTACAGCAGCAGCAGCAGGTTCTCCACCGGCATGCGCACGCAGGCCAGCAGGCTGAGCAGGATCACCGCGAAGGCGATCAGGCTGGCGGCGTTGAAGAAGTCCAGTGCCAGGCCGGCCGCATGGTTCATCTGCACGAACAGGCTGGCCCCATGAAACAGCAGGGCGAGGACGCCGAGCAGGGCCAGCAGGCGTTTGTCTGGCGTGCTGCGCCGACTGAGTCGAAGGCTTTGGTAGGCAGTGGCGCCGGCGTAAAGGCAGGCGGCTGCGAGGCTGGGCAGCAGAGGGTGCATAAATCCTTGTTAGGCAGGCCCGAAAGGCGCTGAGTGTGGCATACAACCGGCGCCCCACGAAAGACCGCTGGCGGTGTCGGTGCCCGGGAGTCTCCGCTATAATCCGCCGCCTGCCGCAAGCTCAGCCTCGGTTCCGCAGAACCTGAAAGGAACGCGCATGTTCGAAAATCTTACCGACCGCCTCTCGCAGACCCTGCGAAACGTCACTGGCAAAGCCAAGCTGACCGAGGACAACATCAAAGACACCCTGCGCGAAGTGCGCATGGCCCTGCTTGAGGCCGACGTCGCCCTGCCGGTGGTCAAGGACTTCGTCAATAAGGTCAAAGAGCGGGCGGTCGGCACCGAGGTGTCGAAGAGCCTGACGCCGGGCCAGGCGTTCGTGAAGATCGTCCGCGCCGAGCTGGAAAGCCTGATGGGCGCGGCCAACGAAGACCTGGCGTTGAATGTCGCGCCACCGGCGGTGGTGCTGATGGCCGGCCTGCAGGGCGCGGGTAAGACCACCACGGTGGGCAAGCTCGCGCGCTTTCTCAAGGAGCGTAAGAAGAAGAGCGTGCTGGTGGTCTCGGCGGACGTCTACCGGCCAGCGGCGATCAAGCAGCTGGAGACCCTGGCGGCCGATATCGGCGTGACCTTCTTTCCCTCGGACATCACCCAGAAGCCGGTGGCGATCGCCGAGGCGGCAATCCGGGAAGCCAAGCTCAAGTTCATCGATGTGGTGATAGTCGACACCGCTGGTCGCCTGGCCATCGATGCCGAGATGATGGCCGAGATCCAGGTGCTGCACGGGGCGATCAAGCCGGCCGAGACGCTGTTCGTGGTCGATGCCATGACCGGCCAGGACGCCGCTAATACCGCCAAGGCCTTTGCCGATGCGTTGCCGCTGACTGGCGTGGTGCTGACTAAGGTCGATGGCGATGCTCGCGGCGGTGCGGCCCTGTCGGTGCGCCACGTCACCGGCAAGCCGATCAAGTTCATCGGTATGGGGGAGAAGAGCGAGGCGCTCGAGCCCTTCCATCCGGAGCGGATCGCCTCGCGCATCCTCGGCATGGGCGACGTGCTCAGCCTGATCGAGCAGGCCGAACAGACCCTCGACCGCGAGAAAGCCGAGAAACTCACCAAGAAGCTGAAGAAGGGCAAGGGCTTCGACCTGGAAGACTTCCGCGACCAGCTCCAGCAGATGAAGAACATGGGCGGTCTCGGTGGCCTGATGGACAAGCTGCCGCAGATGGGCGGCGTCAATCTGGCGCAGATGGGCAATGCCCAGGGCGCGGCCGAGAAGCAGTTCAAACAGATGGAGGCGATCATCAATTCGATGACGCCTGCCGAGCGTCGCGATCCGGAGATCATCAGCGGTTCGCGCAAGCGCCGCATCGCCATGGGCTCCGGCACCCAGGTGCAGGACATCGGGCGGCTGATCAAGCAGCACAAGCAGATGCAGAAGATGATGAAGAAATTCACCGCCAAGGGCGGCATGGCCAAGATGATGCGCGGCATGGGTGGCATGTTCCCCGGCGGCGGCCTGCCGAAGATTTGATCCCGGCCTGGCCTCGGGCATAGTGGCGCGGCCGCTGCACGCCCCGCGCCCCGGGGCTTGGCGCCGGCACCGACCGGCGGCCGGAAAAAGAGATTTGCAAAAGGCCGGATAATCCTTAGAATATGCGGCCTTTCGGGCCTAGTGCCCTATGCGTGCATTTCAGTTTTGCAGCACCGACTACAGGAACGAAGTTCAATGGTAACCATCCGTCTTGCCCGTGGCGGCTCCAAAAAGCGCCCTTTCTACCACCTGACCGTGACCAACAGCCGCAATGCGCGCGATGGTCGCTTCGTTGAGCGCGTCGGTTTCTTCAACCCGGTTGCCTCGGGTGCCGAAGTGAAGCTGTCCGTGAATCAGGAGCGTGTCAGCTACTGGCTGAGCCAGGGCGCGCAGCCGTCTGAGCGTGTTGCTCAGCTGCTCAAGGAAGCTGCCAAGGCTGCTGCCTAAGCACTCCTTATGAGCACGATGCCGGCGCCCGCCGAGGATCTGGTTGTACTCGGCAAGATTGTTTCGGTGCATGGCGTGCGAGGTGAGGTGAAGGTGTACTCCTTTACTGATCCAGTGGACAACGTGCTCGAATACCACCGTTGGACGCTCAGGCGTGACAACGAGGTAAAGCAGGTCGAATTGGCCAGTGGACGCTTGCAAGGCAAGGTCCTGGTGGCAAAGCTCAAGGGGCTCGATGATCGGGAAGTGGCTCGTACCTTCGCCGGTTTCGATATTTGCGTGCCCCGCAGCGAGCTGCCGGAACTCAGCGATGGCGAGTTCTACTGGTATCAGTTGGAAGGTCTCAGGGTCATAGATCAGGTTGGGCAGCTGCTCGGCAAGATCGATCACCTGTTCGAGACTGGCGCCAACGATGTAATGGTGGTCAAACCCTGCATCGACAGTCTGGATGAGCGCGAGCGCCTGTTGCCCTATACCGAGCAATGCGTGCTGTCGATTGATCTGGCTGCCGGCGAAATGCGGGTCGACTGGGATGCGGACTTCTAAACGCCATGCCGAGCTTGCGCGTTGAAGTCATTACGCTGTTCCCGGAGATGTTTGCCGCCATCGGCGATTACGGCATTACCAGCCGTGCGGTGAAGCAGGGGCTGTTGCAGCTGTCCTGTTGGAATCCGCGCAGCTACACGACGGACCGTCATCACACCGTGGATGACCGGCCTTTCGGTGGCGGTCCCGGCATGGTGATGAAGATCAAGCCGCTTGAGGATGCTTTGCTCGATGCCAAGCAGGCCGCAGGTGGTCAGGCGAAGGTGATCTACCTGTCGCCGCAAGGTCGTCAGCTGACCCAGTCAGCGGTACGCGAGCTGGCGAGCGAGGAGGCATTGATCCTTATCGCCGGACGCTACGAAGGCATCGACGAGCGCTTTATCGAGGCGCATGTCGATGAGGAATGGTCGATCGGGGATTACGTCCTGTCCGGCGGTGAGCTGCCGGCCATGGTGCTGATCGATGCGGTAACGCGCCTATTGCCTGGTGCACTAGGTCATGCGGACTCGGCCGAGGAGGATTCCTTTACGGATGGCCTGCTCGACTGCCCGCACTACACCCGCCCGGAGGTGTATGCGGATAAACGTGTTCCCGAAGTGTTGCTTAGTGGCAACCACGAACACATCCGGCGCTGGCGTTTGCAGCAGTCCCTTGGTCGGACCTGGGAGCGCCGTGCCGATCTTCTGGATAGCCGCTCGCTTTCTGGAGAAGAGAAGAAGCTGCTGGAGGAATTCATCCGCCAGCGGGACGATAGTTAACGTATCGATGACCGGCCCGACGGCCTGTCTTAGGAGCGCAGCATGACCAACAAAATCATTCAGCAGATCGAAGCTGAGCAGATGACCAAAGAGATCCCGACCTTCGCCCCGGGCGACACCGTGGTCGTTCAGGTCAAGGTGAAGGAAGGCGACCGCCAGCGTCTGCAGGCCTTCGAAGGCGTTGTGATCGCCAAGCGTAACCGTGGTCTGAACAGCGCCTTCACCGTGCGCAAGATCTCCAACGGTGTCGGCGTCGAGCGTACCTTCCAGACCTACAGCCCGCTGGTCGACAGCCTGGCTGTCAAGCGTCGCGGCGACGTGCGCAAGGCCAAGCTGTACTACCTGCGTGACCTGTCCGGTAAGGCCGCACGCATCAAGGAGAAGCTCGCCTAAGGCGCGCTTCCCTGCAGAAAAAAGCAGCCCTCGGGCTGCTTTTTTGTTTCTGGGCTCGGCTCCTGTCCTGCCCGTACCTTGTTCCCCGTGCGCCTGGGCAAATCCCGGGGCAGTCGAGGCCATCGATTTAGCGCGTTCGATCATTCTCCTGCTGGCTGGCTGGCTGGCTGGCCGGGGATATCGGCCCCTGGGGGGCGTGGAGAGTCGCGCCGGCGCCGGCGCCGGCCGCCTGGGCGCCAGGGCGCCAGGGCCGGCGTGGTCTGGATTGCTGCTATCGCTGGTAGGGGTGGTCGACGCCGGTGTTGCCTAGTTTCTGCGCCGGAGGCGCCGAGCCGGGCGCCGCCTGGGCGGCGGCGCTCGGCAGTCCGGCGCGCGGGTTCGTTCAGGAGGCCTGCAGGCTTTCCTGCTTGGCCTTCGCGGTATCGGTGGTCTGGGGCTCTATCAGGGCCACCAGGGTCCAGCCGGCTTGCGGATGCATGGTGTCCTGAGGGGTGATCACGTGCACCCAGCCCTCGCGGTCGCGGGCGAACAGCAGTGTGGCTCGCGCGCCATGCAGGGCCTGGTAGTCCTCCCAGCTGAACGCGTCGGTCAGGGTCGTGCTGTACAGCTCGGCATCCTTGGCCAGCCGGCTGGCTGCCTGGGGGTAGGTCAGTGGCTGGCTGCCCAGGGGGCGGCCACGGTGCTCGTCACTGGCGCGGTGCTTGTCGCTGCGCCGGCTTTCCTGGCCGCTGGCCAGGCTGAACAGCCGGGTGTGCCCGAACTCGTGGCGAAAGCGCATGCTCGCCAGGGTGTTCAGCTCGCCGGCCGGGGACAGCGCCAGCAGGTGGCCAATGCCGACCAGGTCGAGGTGGGCCTCGGCGTGCTGGGAGGCCGGGTTGCCGAAATAGGTCGGCAGGTTGTCCATGCGGGCGGCGCGAATGTTCTCCCAGCTCGAGTCGGTCAGGAGTACGCGGCAACCGAGCTGCTGCAGGGCCTTGCCGATGGTCCGTGCGACCGGGTTGGCGCCGATGATCAGGAAGCCGCTGGGGGCGGGCTCCGCTACGTTCAGCAGGCTCGCCAGGGGACGAGCGGTGGCGCTCTGCAGTACCACGGTGCCGATGATCACGGCGAAGGTTAGCGGAACCAGTAGTTCGGCGCCGGCGTGGCCGGTTTCGCTCAGGCGGATGGCGAAGATCGCCGAAACCGCGGCGGCGACGATGCCACGTGGGGAGATCCAGGCGAGCAGGGCGCGCTCGCGCCAGTTCAGGCTGGAGCCGAAGGTCGACAGGGCGACGTTCAGTGGGCGGGCGATGAACTGGATGATCGCCAGCAGCAACAGCACCGCCGGGCCCAGTGCCAGCAGGGCGCTGAGGTCCAGGCGCGCGGCGAGCAGAATGAACAGGCCGGAAATCAGCAGCACGCTGAGGTTTTCCTTGAAGTGCAGGATGTGTCGGACGTCCACGCCCTTCATGTTGGCCAGCCACATGCCCATCAGGGTCACGGCGAGCAGGCCGGACTCGTGCATCACCTCGTTGGAGGCGATGAACACCCCGAGCACCGTGGCCAGCACGGCGAGGTTGTGCAGGTAGTCGGGCAGCCATTGGCGGCGCAGCACCTGGCCGAGGGCCCAGCCGCCCGCCACGCCGAACAGGGTGCCACAGAGGATGACCCCGGCGAAGGTGGTCAGGCTCTGGCTCCAGCCTTCGCCCTCGCCGCTGGCGATGATGAAGCTGAACACCACGACCGCCAGCAGGGCGCCGATCGGGTCGATGACGATGCCCTCCCAGCGCAGGATATTGGCCACCGAGGCCTTCGGGCGTACCACGCGCAGCATCGGCACTATCACCGTCGGGCCGGTGACCAGGGTCAGGGTGCCGAACAGCAGGGCCATCTCCCAGCTGAAGCCGAGCAGGTAATGAGTGGCGACGGCGATCACGCCCCAGGTGGCCAGGGCGCCGACGGTCACCATGCGCTTGACCACGCTGCCGATCTCCCGCCACTCGGACAGGTGCAGGGTCAGGCTGCCCTCGAAGAGGATCAGCGCGACGGCCATAGACACCATGGGGAACAGCAGCGAGCCGAACAGCGCCTGTGGGTCGAGCCAGCCGAGCACCGGCCCGGCGAGAATGCCGCAGATCAGCAGGAACAGGATCGCCGGCAGGCGCAGGCGCCAGGCCAGCCACTGGCAGGCGAGGGCGGAGGCGCCAATGGTGGCGAAGGCGAAGAGGATTTGCTGTTCGTTCATCGGGTGTCCTTGGAGTGCAGGGCGCTGGCCGTACTTGGCCAGGCTGTGAAAGACTAACCCGCTTTATGACGCCGCCATAGTCCCGCATGCCAGCCATAGACCATCCCCTGATCGACCGCTTCCTTGATGCCCTGTGGCTGGAAAAGGGCCTGTCAGCGCATACGCGTGCGGCCTATCGCAGTGATCTGGCGCACTTCAACGGCTGGCTCGATGAGCGCGGCCTGCTGCTCGAGCGCGCCGGGCGCGAGGCGATTCTCGACCACCTCGCCTGGCGCCTGAACGAAGGCTACAAGGCGCGCTCCACCGCGCGCTTCCTCTCCGCTGCCCGCGGCCTCTATCGCTTCCTGTTGCGCGAGGGGTTGATCGCGCTCGACCCGACCCTGCAGGTCGACCTGCCGCAACTCGGTCGTCCGCTGCCCAAGTCGCTTTCCGAGGCGGATGTCGAGGCGCTGTTGGCGGCCCCGGAGCTGGGCGAGCCACTCGGCCTACGTGATCGGGCCATGCTCGAGGTGCTCTATGCCTGTGGCCTGCGGGTCAGCGAGTTGGTCGGCCTGACGCTGGAGCAGGTCAACCTGCGCCAGGGCGTGCTGCGGGTCTTCGGCAAGGGCAGCAAGGAGCGTCTGGTGCCCCTGGGGGAAGAGGCGATCGCCTGGATCGAGCGCTACAGCAAGGAGGCGCGTCCGCTGCTGCTCGACGGCAGGCCCAGCGACGTGCTGTTTCCCAGCTTGCGCGGCGAGCAGATGACCCGCCAGACCTTCTGGCACCGCATCAAGCTGCAGGCCCGGGTCGCGGGTATTTCCTCATCGCTGTCGCCGCACACCCTGCGCCATGCCTTCGCCACCCACCTGCTCAACCATGGCGCGGACTTGCGCGTGGTGCAGATGCTGCTGGGCCACAGCGACCTGTCGACCACGCAGATTTATACCCATATCGCCCGTGCGCGCCTGCAGGAATTGCACGCCCAGCACCATCCACGGGGCTGAGATGGCCGTCCGGCTGCCGTGGTCTGTCATTGCCGGCTTCTATGGTAGGCTGTGCAAATCTTCGTTAGTCCCTCGCTCGACAGGAGTTTCCATGCGTTTGACCCGCATTTCTGCGGCCCTGGCTGTTGCCCTGGCCAGCACCTTTGTCCTGGCCGCAGATCCCGATCAGGCCATCCGCCAGAACCTGCTGTCGATCCAGCCCGACATGCCGATCGAGGCGATCGCCGAGAGCCCGATGCCGGGTCTCTATCAGGTCCAGCTCAAGGGCGGACGCCAGCTGTATGCCAGCGCCGACGGCCAGTTCGTCCTGCAGGGCTATCTCTACCAGTTCAAGGACGGCCAGGCGATCAACCTGACCGAGCAGGAAGAGAGTCGCGCCATCGCCAAGCAGATCAATGGCATTGCCGCCAAGGAAATGGTGGTGTTCCCGGCCAAGCAGGCCAAGACCCACATCACCGTGTTCACCGATACCGACTGTGGCTACTGCCAGAAGCTGCACAGCGAAGTGCCCGAGCTCAACCGTCTCGGCGTCGAGGTGCGCTACGTAGCATTCCCGCGCCAGGGCTTGCAGAGTCCGGCTTACCAGGAGATGGTCAGTATCTGGTGCGCCAAGGATCGTCTGGCGGCCATGGATCTGGCCAAGGCCCGCAAGGACGTGCCCGAGGCGCAGTGCGACAACCCGGTCGCCCAGCAGTACGCCCTCGGGCAGATGATCGGGGTCAACGGTACGCCGGCGATCGTCCTGGCCAACGGCAAGCTGATCCCCGGTTATCAACCGGCGCCACAGCTGGCCCAGCAGGCCCTGGAGGCCAAGTAGCCCCGGGCCTCGACTCGATTGACTAATAATCGGCCGCTTCGTAAGGTGCGGCTCATTTTCCACGGCCGGAGCTTGCTCCGGCCGTTTTACGCAGTGCAGATGGGGAGTTCAGTGTGAAACCGGTCAAAGTAGGCATCTGTGGGTTGGGCACCGTCGGTGGCGGTACCTTCAACGTGCTCACGCGCAACGCCGAGGAAATCGCGCGTCGTGCCGGGCGTGGCATCGAAGTGGCGCAGATTGCGCTGCGTTCGCAGAACCCGCAGTGCGACATTACCGGTATTGCGATTACCCAGGATGTCTTCGAGCTGGTCGACAATCCCGAGATCGAGATCGTCATCGAGCTGATCGGTGGCTATACCCTGGCTCGCGACCTGGTGCTCAAGGCCATCGACAACGGCAAGCACGTGGTCACTGCGAACAAGGCGCTGATCGCCGTGCACGGCAACGAAATCTTCGCCAAGGCCCGCGAGAAGGGCGTGATCGTCGCCTTCGAGGCGGCCGTGGCCGGCGGTATCCCGGTGATCAAAGCGATTCGCGAGGGCCTGGCCGGCAACCGCATCAACTGGCTGGCCGGGATCATCAACGGCACCGGCAACTTCATCCTCAGCGAGATGCGCGAGAAGGGCCGCGCCTTCGAGGACGTGCTCAAGGAAGCCCAGGCCCTCGGCTACGCCGAAGCCGATCCGACCTTCGACGTCGAAGGCATCGATGCGGCGCACAAGCTGACCATCCTCGCCTCCATCGCCTTCGGCATTCCGCTGCAGTTCGACAAGGCTTACACCGAGGGCATCACCAAGCTGACCACGGCCGACGTCAACTACGCCGAGGCCCTGGGCTACCGCATCAAGCACCTGGGCGTGGCGCGCAGCACCGACGCCGGCATCGAGCTGCGCGTGCACCCGACCCTGATCCCGGCCGACCGCCTGATCGCCAACGTCAACGGCGTGATGAACGCGGTCATGGTCAACGGCGATGCCGCCGGCAGCACCCTGTTCTACGGCGCCGGCGCCGGCATGGAGCCCACCGCTTCCTCGGTGGTGGCCGACCTGGTCGACGTGGTGCGCGCGCTGACCACCGACCCGACCAACCGCGTGCCGCACCTGGCGTTCCAGCCGGATTCGCTGTCCGATCACCCGATCCTGGCGATCGAGTCGTGCGAGAGCGCCTATTACCTGCGCATCCAGGCCAAGGACCATCCGGGCGTGCTGGCCCAGGTGGCGAGCATCCTGTCCGAGCGCGGCATCAACATCGAGTCGATCATGCAGAAGGAAGTCGAGGAGCATGACGGCCTGGTGCCGATGATCCTGGTCACCCACCGGGTGGTCGAGGCGCGCATCAATGGGGCCATCGCCGCCCTGGAGGCGCTGGACGACGTGGTCGGCAGCGTCGTGCGCATCCGTGTCGAGCAACTGGTCTGAGGAACAGAGTCATGCGTTATATCAGTACCCGCGGCCAGGCACCGGCCCTGAATTTCGAAGACGTGCTGCTGGCCGGCCTGGCCAGCGACGGCGGCCTCTACGTGCCGGAGAACCTGCCGCGCTTCACCCAGGAGGAGATCGCCTCCTGGGCCGGCCTGCCCTACCACGAGCTGGCCTTCCGGGTGATGCGCCCGTTCGTGACTGGCAGCATCAGTGACGGCGACTTCAAGAAGATCCTCGAGGAAACCTACGGCGTGTTCGCCCACAACGCCGTGGCGCCGCTGCGCCAGTTGAACGGCAACGAGTGGGTGCTCGAGCTGTTCCACGGCCCGACCCTGGCGTTCAAGGATTTCGCCCTGCAGCTGCTCGGTCGCCTGCTCGATCACGTGCTGGAAAAGCGCGGCGAGCGCGTGGTGATCATGGGCGCGACCTCCGGCGACACCGGCTCGGCGGCCATCGAAGGCTGCCGTCGCTGCGACAACGTCGACATCTTCATCCTCCATCCGCACCAGCGGGTGTCGGAGGTGCAGCGCCGGCAGATGACCACCATCCTCGGCGACAACATCCACAACATCGCCGTGGAAGGCAACTTCGACGACTGCCAGGAGATGGTCAAGGACAGCTTCGCCGACCAGGGCTTCCTCAAGGGTACGCGCCTGGTGGCGGTGAATTCGATCAACTGGGCGCGGATCATGGCCCAGATCGTCTACTACTTCCACGCGGCCCTGCAGCTCGGCGGTCCGGCCCGTTCGGTGGCGTTCTCGGTGCCGACCGGCAACTTCGGCGACATCTTCGCCGGCTACCTGGCGCGCAACATGGGCCTGCCGATCAGTCAGCTGATCGTCGCGACCAACCGCAATGACATCCTGCACCGCTTCATGAGTGGCAACCAGTACGTCAAGGACACCCTGCACCCGACCCTGTCGCCGTCGATGGACATCATGGTCTCGTCGAACTTCGAGCGGTTGCTGTTCGACCTGCATGGACGCAACGGCGCGGCGATCGCCGAGCTGATGGCCAACTTCAAGCAGGGGGGCGGTTTCAGCGTCGAGCAGGATCGCTGGACCGAGGCGCGCAAGCTGTTCGATTCCCTGGCCGTGGATGACCGGGCCACCTGCGAGACCATTGCCGAGGTGTTCAAGGAGTGCGGCGAGTTGCTCGATCCGCACACCGCCATCGGCGTGCGCGCGGCGCGCGAATGCCGGCGCAGCCTGGCCGTGCCGATGGTGATCCTGGGTACCGCCCACCCGGTGAAATTCCCGGAGGCGGTGGAAAAGGCCGGCATCGGCCAGTCGCCGCAGCTGCCGCCGCACCTGGCCGACCTGTTCGAGCGCGAGGAGCGTTGCACCGTGCTGGCCAATGATCTGAAGACCGTACAGGGCTTCGTCACGGCCCACGGCAATCGCGGCAAGCCGCTGTAAGCCCCGCGCCAGCGCCTGCAAAGCCCGTTGTCGCCCCAGGCGGCAGCGGGCTTTCGCGTTTCTGCGGGCGGCGCCGGCGGCCATGGCCGGCTAGGCTCAGAGTGTTACAGGCGTGGCGGCGCGAGGCAGGCCATGAACGAGCAGCGCGATGAATTGCCGCCCCAGGTGATGGCGGCGTTGCAGCAGGGGCACAAGGTCGAGGCGATCAAGGTGCTACGCGAAAGTCGTGGGCTGGAGCTGCGGCAGGCCAAGGCGGTGGTGGACGCTTACCTGCATGCCCATCCGGAGTTGCTTGCGGCTCGGCCCGCGAGCAGCCATCGGCATGGACTGCGCTTCTGGGTGCTGTTGAGCCTGCTGCTGGGCGTGCTTCTGCTGCTGTTCAGCAATCGCCTGTAGGGCGCGGACTCCGCCCCTCAGCTGGCCAGCAACAGGTACGCCAGGCCCATCAGTACGATCAGCGCGACCCACACCAAGGCATTGAGCCGGCTGGAGGCCACGATGCCGGGGCCGCGCAGGGGGATCGGCGGGTTGTCCTCCAGGTAGCGGTCGATGCGCGCTTCGGCCTCCTTGGCGCCGATGGCCGAGTGGGCGCGCAGCAATCCGATGGCCCTCACGCGGTGACCGGCGTGCAGGGCCCGGAGCACGTCAGGCGGCAGTTGCTCTTCGGCCTGCTGCATCGCATGCCTCCCGGTCGCCTTCAGATGACTCCGCTGCGCCGAAGCTCGGCGACCTGCTCTTGCTCATAGCCTAGTTCAGCGAGCAGGGCCTCGGTGTGCTCGCCGAGCCTGGGGCCTATCCACTCGGCAGAGCCCGGGGTGTCCGACAGCTTGGGCACGATGCCGGGCATCTTGAATGGCTTGCCGTCCGGCAGCTTGGCGCTGAGGAACATCTCGCGGGCGAGAAACTGCGGGTCGGTGAACATGTCCTCGGCGCTGAAGATGCGGCTGGCCGGCACCTCGGCCCGGCTCAGGATGGTCAGCACCTGCTCCAGCGGCAGTGCGCCGACCCAGCGGTCGATCACTCCGTAGAGTTCGTCGCGGCGCGCATCGCGGCCGTCGTTGCTGGCCAGCTGCGGGTCGTCGGCCAGGTCGTGGCGGCCGATGGCCTGCATGAAGCGCTTGAAGATGGCGTCGCCATTGGCGCCGATCTGCACGTGCCGGCCGTCGGCGCTGGTGTGGATGGAGGAGGGGGTGATGCCCGGCATGATGTTGCCGCTGCGCTCACGGATGAAGCCGAACACGTCGAACTCCGGGACCATCGACTCCATCATGGCGAACACCGCCTCGTACAGGGCCACGTCCACCACCTGGCCCTGGCCGCCGTTGACCTCGCGATGGCGTAGCGCCATGAGCGCACCGATCACGCCCCAGAGGGCGGCGATCGAGTCGCCGATGCTGATGCCCGTGCGCACCGGCGGGCGATCCTCGAAGCCGGTGATGTAGCGCAGCCCGCCCATGGACTCGCCCACCGCGCCGAAGCCCGGCTGGTCCTTCAGCGGGCCGCTCTGGCCGAAGCCGGACAGACGTACCATCACCAGCCTGGGGTTGAGCGCGTGCAGCACGTCCCAGCCCAGGCCGAGCTTCTCCAGGACCCCGGGGCGGAAGTTCTCGATCAGGATGTCGGCCTCGGCGAGCAGCTTCAGCAGTACCTCGCGGCCCTGCTCATGCTTGAGATTGAGGGTGATCGAGCGCTTGTTGCGTGCCTGCACGAACCACCACAGCGAGGTGCCCTCGTACAGCTTGCGCCACTTGCGCAGCGGGTCGCCGCCGTCCGGTGACTCGACCTTGATCACCTCGGCGCCGAACTCGGCGCAGATGCGCGCGGCGAAGGGGCCGGCGATCAGGCTGCCGAGTTCGATGACCTTGAGGCCGGCGAGGGGTTTGCTGGGATTCATGCATGACTCCGTGTGGATGGCGCTTCGCGCCTAGCCTATTCGATTGCGTGTCTGCAGGCTAAGGGTTGCCATGTCTTATGTGCGGGGCGGCGATCTTGCGTTTGTATGAGACGCAGTTGGCACTTTTGTCGGACGTGCGTGCGGGGTTCTGCGGTTAAATTCCCCGGGGCGTGACGCCCAGCGCTTACGAGTGGCAGGTCGGCTTGCTTCGGCGCTGTCCGGCCTCTTTTCCTGTCTCCAGGTCGACGTCCGTTGGTGGTTGCGGGGCCTTGTTGTTCATCGTCTGAGTCTGTTCAGGAAATTACATGTGATGCATTGATTCATTACATGTGATGGCCTAGTCTCTGCGTCATGGAAAGCAAATCGTCAGCCCATTATCAGCGTTTGTTTCGCCAGCGCCTGCGCGAGCAGGGATTGGTGAAGAAGGAAGTCTGGATATTGCCCGAGCACGCCCAGGTGCTCGCGGCCTTTGAACGGAAACTGCGCCAGCCGCAAACGAGGCTGGCCTCTATGGAGAAGGAGGGAGGTATGCATATGCCTCAGGTTTGGACTGCACAAGCACTGTTCGATGCGCTCTCGGCCGCCGAGCTGTGCAAGGAAGGCGGCGCTTCAATCGAGCTGATACAGGGCGCCGATGCGAGCCTGCATGTGACCATGCGTGAATATGGCGATCTACCGCTGTTTGTCGCCGTGTATGGCGAACAGATTATCGTCGAGGCGCTGCTCTGGCCCGCCAGCGATGTGCGCGACGTTCAGGCCTTCAATGAAGAAGTGCTGCGCAGCCACAAGCTGTTTCCGTTGTCGAGCATCGGTCTGGAAACCCTGCCGGATGGACAGGACTGTTACACCATGTTCGGCGCGTTGAGTGCGGCCTCGACTCTCTCTGATGTGGTACTGGAGATCGAGTTGTTGGCGGACAATGTGATCAAGGCAACCGAAGCCTACGAGGGCTTCCTCAAGGCTAGCGCTTAGAGCCACTGTGAAGGAGAGAGTCCGATGAACGTCTGGAGCAAGTTGCTGACGGCACTGCGTGGCGGTGCCAATGAAATGGGCGAGGCCATAGTCGATGGGCAGGCCTTGCGTATCCTCGACCAGGAAATTCGCGACGCCGATCTGGAGCTGCGCAAGTCCAAGGAGGCTCTGGCCGAGATCATGGCCAAGCAGAAGCTAGCCGCCGAGCGTGCCAGTAAGGGTGCAGCCAAGGTCGCCGAGTATGAGCAGTACGCCCTCAAGGCGCTGGAAGCGGGGGACGAGGGGTTGGCCAAGGAAGTCGCGATGAAGATCGCCAACCTGGAAAGCTCCCTGGCCAGTGATCGTGAGCAGGCCGAAGGCTACGCCGCCAGCGTTGCGCAATTGCGTCACGCGGTGAGCCAGGCCGAGGGCAATATCAAGCGCTTGAAGCAACAGGTGGACACTGTCAAGGCCACAGAAAGCGTGCAGAAAGCTCAGATGGCTGTGGCCCAGCGCTTTGGAGGCTCGCAAGCCAAACTGCACACCGCGGTGGAGTCGCTGGAGCGGATCAAGCAGCAGCAGGCCGAGCGTGCGGCCAAGATGGAGGCCACGGCCGAACTGGCCGCCGCGGAAGGTGGCGATGCAGCGCTGGACAGCAAGCTGCGCGCCGCCGGCATAGTGCCGGATGGCGCCAGCGCCGATAGCGTGTTAGCCCGCCTCAAGGGCAAGGCCAAGACTTGATTGCTCGCTAAAGCGGCGCCGGGGCAGCAAGGCCCCGGCGCGTCGTGCACCGGGATAGGAACCATATGGATATTTTCCTGCAGAGCGCCCTGGCGTTTCCCACACTGCTGTTCAGCTTCCTGCTGAGCCTGGCAATTCTCTACTGGTGTGTCGCCGCCCTGGGGATACTCGAGGTCGACCTGCTGGATATCGAGGCCGATTCGGCGCTCGATTCGCTGCAGCCGGAAGGCCTGGCCGGGCTGCTGCTCAAACTGGGGTTGAATGGCGTGCCGGTGACCCTGGTGCTGACCCTGCTGTGTTTCTTCGCCTGGCTGGTCAGTTACTTCGCCGAGTTGTTTGTGCTGCGTTACCTGCCGCTGGAGCTGTTGCGGTATCCGCTGGGGATCCTGGTGGCCGGTGTAGCACTGCTGTTGGCGGTACCGGTCAGCGCGGCGTTATGCCGCCCGCTGCGCCCGCTGTTTCGCAAGCTGGAGGCTACCAGTAGCAAGTCGGTACTGGGTCAGACTGCGGTGGTGCGCAGCGGGCGAGTCAGCCTGAGTCATGGTGAGGCGCTGTTGGAGGACGGTGGCGCGGGACTGATCCTGCGTGTGCGTGCCGAGGAGGCGAGAGGTTTCAAACGCGGCGACCGAGTCGTGTTGTTGGAATATCTGGAGGGCGAGCATGCCTACCGGGTTATTACCGAGGACGAGTTCAAGGGCCTCTAAGGCCCCACTCACCCCAGAATCAAAGGAGATTGATCGCAATGAGCCTCGAGTTACTGATGCCCTTCCTGACCGGTGTTGGCCTGTTCTTCTTGCTGATATTCGGCTTTTTCGTGCTGTTCAAGGCCTTCTATATCAAGGTCCCGCAGGGCACGGCACTGATCGTCAACGACATGTCGTCGACGCCCAAGGTGCATTTCACCGGCGCCCTGGTCTATCCGGTGATCTACCTCAAGGAGTTCATGAAGATCTCCCTGATCACCCTGGAAGTGGACCGCCGCGCCAAGGACGGTTTGATCTGCAAGGACAACATGCGCGCCGACATCACCGTGGCCTTCTACCTGCGCGTCAATGAGACCCAGGAAGACGTGCTCAAGGTGGCCAAGGCCATCGGCGTGGATCGCGCCTCCGATCGCGCCGCGGTCAACGAGCTGTTCAATGCCAAGTTCTCCGAGGCGCTGAAGACCGTCGGCAAGCAGTTCGACTTCGTCCAGTTGTTCGAGAACCGCCAGGACTTTCGTGACCGCATCGTCGAGGTGATCGGCAACGATCTCAACGGCTATGTCCTGGAAGACGTCGCCATCGACTACCTGGAGCAGACCTCCAAGGCCTCCCTGGACCCAAGCAACATCCTCGACGCCGAAGGCATTCGCAAGATCACCGAGCTGACCGCCGCGCAGAATGTGATCACCAACGATCTGGAGCGCAACGAAGAACTGGCGATCAAGAAGAAGAACGTCGAGACCCGCGAGGCGACCCTGGCCCTGGAGCGCCAGCAGGCCGACGCCGAAGCGCGGCAGAAGCGCGAGATCGAGACCATTCGCGCCCGCGAGGAGGCCGAGACGCTCAAGGTCAAGGAAGAAGAACGGCTTAAGGCGGAGCAGGCGCGTATCCAGACCCAGCAGGAGCTGGACATCCGCGCCGAGAACCATCAGCGCGAGGTCGAGGTGGCGCAGCAGAATCGCCAGCGCGCGGTGGTCATCGAAGTGGAGAAGGTGACCCGCGCCAAGGAGTTGGAAGTGGTGGCCCGCGAGCGCGAAGTCGAGCTGCAGCGTATCGAGAAGGAAAAGGCGCTTGAAGAAGAGCGCAAGAACATCGCCGGGGTGATCCGCGAGCGCGTGGCGGTGGAGAAGACCGTGGCTCAGGAAGAGGAGCGGATCAAGGAGGTGCGCGAGGTCTCCGAGGCCGACCGTGCCAAGCAGGTCATCGTCCTGCAGGCCCAGGCCGAAGCCGAGCAGGAGCTGGTACGCCAGGTCAAGCAGGCCGAGGCCGACGAGACCCGTTCCAAGCACAAGGCGGTGGAGATCAACACCCTGGCCCAGGCCGAACTCGAAGCGGCGGCCAAGCAGGCCGAGGCCAAGAAGAAGCTGGCCGAAGGCATCGAGGCCGAGCGTGCCGCGCCAGGCCTGGCCGACGCCCGAGTGCGCGAAGTCACCGCCGCGGCCAAGGAGAAGGAAGGTCTTGCCGAGGCGCGGGTGCAGGCCGAGCGACTGATCGCCGAAGCCAAGGGCGAGCAGGAGAAAGGCCTGGCCGAGGCGCGGGTTACCGAAGCTCAGGCGGCGGCCAAGGAGAAAGATGGCTTGGCCGAGGCCAGGGTGCTGGAGGAGAAGCTGGGCGCCCAGGCGCGTGGCGAAGAGCAGCTCGGCGTGGCCAAGGCCAAGGCGACCAAGGACCTGGGCATGGCCGAGGCGGACGTCCTGCTGGAGCGCTTGAACGCCGAGGCCGAGGGCCTGGGCAAGAAGTTCGGTGCCCTCGATGCGCTGAGTGACAGCGCCCGGGCTCATGAAGAGTTCCGCATGCAGCTGGAGAAGAGCTTCGAGGAAGCCATGGCGGCTATCGCGGCCAACAAGGACATCGCCAAGGACCAGGCCGAAGTGCTGGCCACCGCACTGGGCAAGGCGAAGATCGAGATCGTCGGCGGCGAAGGCGACTTCTTCAACTCCTTCGCCAAGTCGCTGTCGGTGGGCAAGGCCATCGAGGGCGTGGTAGGCAAGAGCCCGGTGGTTCAAGACGTGCTGGCGCGGCTGCTGAATGGTCGTTCGGCCGAGGCCAAGACGCCGGCAGTGGCGGATATCAAGGAGGCTTGAGGCGCCAGAGCCGCCAGCGCCGCTGAGGGCGCTGGAGGCTGGTCGATCAAGGAACGAGTCGCTCGCTGGGCACCTGCCATGCAGGTGAACGCCGAGCCTCATACCACCAGCAATGAACAGGGAAAGCTTGATGTCGGAACCAAGAGACTATTTGGAAATGTCCTTCCGTTCGATCCAGTGCTTCGCCAATGACGGTCGTCTGGATGTGCAGGAGTTGGGCGCGCTACTGGATATCGCCGAGCGCGACGGGGTGATTGATGACAACGAGATTCGCGTGCTGAAGAGGATCATCGGTCACATCAAAGCGGAGGAGATCGATCAGGCCATGCACGACAAGCTTGCCGAGATCGCGAGAAAAATCGGGGCATAAATAAGGGGCAAAGCCGTTCGTTTCGCCCTCGGGGCAAGCCAAGGCTTGCCCTCTGGCCTCTGCCCCCGCCTGGTGGGGCGTCTTTGCTTGCAGACAGCGCAGATTCAGGAAGACCACGATGTCGGATGCTCCAGCCGTAGCCCAGCCACAGGATGTATTGGACAAGGCCGTCGCCGAAGGCGGCGCCTACGAGGTGCTGCACAAGCGCCTGCAGGAGCAGGGGCAACGCCTGCGCCAGATTACCGAGACGCTCAATCAGCAGCGTCTTGACGAGTTCGGCAGCAGCCAGATGGCGGTGGTCGGGCGGGTGCGCATCCGCACCGAGAACAACTGCACGGCGCGCGATATCGTGCAGGTCGGCGACTGCCTGCTGTTCGGCTACAACGTGTTTCTCGGGCTGAAGAAGGAAACCCGCGTCGGCGACGTGTTTTCCCTCTATCGCCTGAGCGAGCAGGGCGAAGGCTACGAGGCCGAAGCGCTGCCGCTGGATGGCAGCTTTCTGGCCCAGAGCAGCTTCGTCAACGACTTCAACGAGCTCTACACCTATTACAAGAACACCCGCCTGCTGCAGCTGCTGGTGCGCGACGGCAAGCTGCTGGCCAGCTTCCAGATCGGCGAACGCATCAGCGATATCCGGGTGTTCCGCTGGTCGATCTCGGTCGACGGCACGGAGATCCGCTACATCGACAACCGCGGCGAGCGCGACATCGCCTTGCCGGAACCATTCGATTTCGAGTGGCAGAAAACCACTCGCGAGATGGTGGTCAGTGGCCGCCATCCGCACCTGAACATCCTCGATACGCTGTTCGTCGAGACCATCGGCGGCGACCTCACGGTCAAGGTCGAGAACAACACCGAAGATGGCCTGGGCATCTACCGCGAAGCGGTACTGGACAAGACCCAGTCGCTGGATGATGCACAGATCGAGTTCGCCCGGCTGGGCAGTCTGATCCTGCTCAAAGTGCTGCCGTACCGTGAAGAACAGTGGCGCTACCTGGTGTTCAACAGTCTGACGCGCAAGGTCGAGCGCATCGACGCCATAGGCCTAGCCTGTGTGCAGTTGCCGGAAGACCACGGCATCATCTTTCCCGGCGGCTACTACCTGCAGAACGGAGAAAGCAAGGCGTTCGAGCAGTCCATGGCGGGCATGCGCTTCAAGCGCGCAGTACGTTCGCCCAATGGCGAGGACGTGCAGTACATCTTCTATCACCCCGAGCAGGGCCGTTCGGTGCTGCTTACCTACAACATGATCACCCGCCAGTTGCAGAACCCGCTGTTCGGCCACGGCTACGCGCGCCTGGAAGACGGGCGCATGGTGATCTTCGCCGCCGAGGGCGAGGAGCCGACGCGCATTCACCCCATGCAGATCTGGCAGACGCCCTTCTTCACCGAGGAGTTCGCCGCCCGCCAACCGTCCCGCGGCGGTTTCTTCGGGCGCATAGGCAACGCCGAGCTGGTGCGCGGGGTGTCCGATCTCTTCAACCTCAGTCGCGAGATCGACAGCCCGGAGGTCTCGGTCGCCCGTTATACCCAACTGTGCCAGAACACCCGGCGCTTGTTCGATATCTACCACTGGCTCGACGACGCCCAGTGCCAGGGCCTGGCGCCGCTGTTGCGCGAGATAGCCGGCAGCGGCGAACTGGTGCTGGATGAGTTCGAGAAGGTCGAGAGCATCCGTCGTCAATCCAGTCGCGCCATGGGCGAGGCCGAGACCCGGCAGCAGGCATTGCTGGGCAGCTTGCGGACGGACAGCTGGGACCAGGTGCAGCATTTCGTCGATGCGCTCAATGGCCTCACCGCCCAGCGCGGCCAGTTGTTGACCATCCGCGACTACCGCTACATCGACGTGGCGCGCATCGACGCCATGGAAGCCGAGCTGCGCGTCGCCCAGGAGCGGGTGGCGCTGGCTACCTCGGCCTTCCTCGCCAGCGACGCGGCCTTGCAACCCTACGTCGAACAGCTGCAAGCACTGGATGGTCAGGCGCAGAAAGCCGAAAGCGTGGCGCAACTGAGCGAGCCGCTGGCCGAGTTGCGGGCCATGGCCGGCAACCTCGACATGCTCTCCGGGCTGATGGCCTCGTTGCAGATCGACGATGCGACTCAGCGCACCCGCATCGTCGAATCCATCTCGGAGATATACGCTCGTCTCAACCAGGCCAAGGCCCGTGCCGAGCAGCGGCGCAAGGGGCTCGGCTCGGCGGAAGCCGTGGCGCAGTTCGGCGCCCAGTTCAAGTTGTTCAGCCAGGGCATCACCAACGCCCTGGCCATGGCCCAGGACCCCGAGCGCTGCGACGAGGAGCTGTCGCGGCTGCTGGTTCAGCTCGAGGAGCTGGAAAGCCAGTTCGGCGATCATGAGCAGTTCCTCGGCGACATCATGGCCAAGCGCGAAGAGCTGCTGGAGACCTTCGAGGGCCACAAGCAGGCGCTGCTCGACGAGCGTCAGCGCAGGGCCCAGGGCCTGCAGGATGCCGCGCGGCGCATCCTCGACAGCCTCGGCCGGCGTACCGCACGGTTCACCCAGGCCGAGGAGCTGAATGCCTTCTTCGCCGCCGACCCGCTGATCCTCAAACTGCGCGAGTTGGCCGAGCGCCTGCGCGAGTTGAAGGACAGCGTCAAGGCCGACGATGTCGAGGCGCGCCTGAAGGGGGCCAAGGATCAAGCGGTGCGTGCCCTGCGCGACAAGAGCGAGCTGTTCGAGGAAGGCGGTAACGTCATCAAGCTCGGGCCGCGCCATCGCTTCAGCGTCAACACCCAGGAACTCGACCTGACCCTGATGCCACGCGGCGACCAGCTGTACCTGCACCTGACCGGCACCGACTTCCTCGAGCCGTTGCGCGACGCGGAGCTGGAGTCGCTGCGCGATTATTGGCAGGTGTCCCTGGAGTCGGAGTCGGCCAGCCTGTACCGCGCCGAGTACCTGGCCGGTGAGCTGCTGGCGGCAGCCGATGCCGGTCGTGACGGGCTCGATCTGGCGCACGTGAAGAGCCTGCTGATGCAGCCCGAGGGCCTGGTCAAATTGCTCCGCGACTTCGCCGCGCCGCGCTACAAGGAGGGCTACCAGAAAGGCATCCACGACCATGACGCGGCGGCCCTGCTCGGCCAGCTGCTGCCGCTGCGCGAGAGCGCCGGGCTGTTGCGCTACGCGGCACCGTCGCGGGCGCTGGCCAGCCTGTTCTGGAGTCTGCGCCGGGGGCAACCGGCAATCGGCCAGTGGCCGGAGCGGGCGCGTACCAGCCGGCATATCCTTCAGCTATTCGGGCGGCGCGACGGCCTGCTCGGCCTGCAGGCGGAAATCGCCACGGCCCTGCAGGCGTTTCTCGTCGAGCAACCCTTGGGCGTGCCACCAAACCAGGTCGAGGAGGCCGCCGAATATCTGGTGCAGGAGCTGGCGGCCGAGCGTATCGAGTTCACCTTCAGCAAGTACGCCAAGCAGCTGTTGGATGGCCTCAAGTCGCGCTTGCAGGAGGCGCGCATGTGGGACGATTTCCAGCAGGCATTGGCGCGCCTGCACGAGCGTCCGGCGGCGCAATGGGGGCTCGTCGAGAACTGGCTGCATGGCCTGTGCATGGACCCGGGGTTCGCCGCCTTGCGCGGCTATGTTGGCGAGGCGGTGGCCTTGTCGCTCCTGGCCGAGGAGGTACCGCGGCGCATAACCGAGGTCGACCTGCGTTTCACGGTGACCGGGTTGCTGGGCGACCACCCGCGTATTCAGGAGCGCAGCCTGGTGCTGGCGGTGGATGATTACTTCGCCCGCCTGCGCGCCCATCGCGCACAGTTCCTGCCTGGCTTGCAGCGTTATCAGGCGCTGCGCCAGGAGGTGGTCACCCGCGAGCGCGAGGCACTGCGCCTGGCCGAGTTCAAGCCGCGGCCGCTGAGCTCCTTCGTCCGTAACAAGCTGATCAACGATGTCTACCTGGGCGTGATCGGCGACAACCTGGCCAAGCAGATGGGCACCGCCGGGGAAAACAAGCGTAGCGACCTGATGGGCCTGTTGATGCTCATCTCGCCACCGGGCTACGGCAAGACCACGCTGATGGAGTACGTGGCACACCGCCTGGGGCTGATCTTCATGAAGATCAACGGCCCGGCCCTGGGCCATGAGGTGCGCTCCCTCGACCCGGCCCAGGCGCCGGACGCCACCTCGCGGCAGGAGCTGGAAAAGCTCAATTTGGCCCTGGAGATGGGCAACAACGTGATGCTTTATGTCGATGACATCCAGCACACCCATCCGGAGTTCCTGCAGAAGTTCATCTCGCTCTGTGATGGCACCAGGCGTATCGAAGGCGTGTGGAAGGGCAAGACCAAGACCTACGACATGCGCGGCAAGAAGTTCTGCGTGGTGATGTCCGGCAACCCCTATACCGAGTCCGGCGAGGTCTTCAAGATTCCCGACATGCTGGCCAACCGCGCCGATATCTATAACCTCGGCGACACCCTGGGCGGCATGCAGGAAGCTTTCGCGCTGTCCTATATCGAGAACGGCCTGACCTCCAATCCGGTGCTGGCACCGCTGGCCACCCGCGACATGGGCGATGTCTATCGCTTCGTCGCCAAGGCCGAAGGCAAGCCGTTCTCCAGCAATGAACTGAGCCACAGCTACAGCGGCGCAGAGATCAACGAGATCGTCAGCACCTTGCAGCGCCTGATGCAGGTGCGCGACGTGGTGCTCAAGGTCAATCAGCAGTACATCGCCAGCGCCGCCCAGGCCGATCACTACCGCAGTGAGCCGCCTTTCAAGTTGCAGGGCAGTTACCGCAACATGAACAAGATGGCTGAGAAGATCAGCGCGGTGATGAATGATGCCGAGCTGCTGCAGCTGGTCGCCGACCACTACCAGGGTGAGGCGCAGTTGCTGACCACCGGCGCCGAGGAAAACCTGCTGAAACTAGCCGAGCTGCGTGGCAATCAGACCCCCGAGCAGGCCGAGCGCTGGACCCAGATCAAGCGCGACTTCCTGCGCAACAAGGCCATGGGCGGCAGCGACAGCGACGTTGGCGGGCGAGTGGTGGCCCAGCTCAACGACCTGGTCGAAGGCGTTCGCGCCCTCGGCGCCAGCCTGCAGCGGCAGCCTGAGCAGGCCGCACAGTTGCCCTGGGAACAGTTGCTCGCCAGCCTGGAACGCTTCGGCCAGGCGCAGCCGCAGGTGGCGGTGGAGGTAGTGGCGCCAGCGCAACCGGGGGTGCAGGTATTGCTGGAAAAGCTGGCCGACACCCTGCAGAACAGCTTCATGCCGCTGATCAATGCAATGGACAAGAAGCTCGACATCGACCTGCGCACCCACAACCGCATGGGCGAGATGGCCGCGCGGTTGCGCGAGCTTGGCCACTTCGTCGGCCAGCGGCCCGATCAGGCGGAGCCGGAAGCCGGCGAACGATGAGCGCCTGGTGGGCGCCGCGCCTGCAGCTGCTGCTGGGGATTGCGGCGCTGATGCTGGTGCTGCAGCTGTTCAACAGTGTCAGCGGCAATGCGCTGAATGCCTGGGGGCTGTTGCCGCGCCATCCGGCTAGCCTGCCGGGCATCCTGTTCGCGCCTTGGCTACATGGTGGCTGGCTGCACCTGTTGGGCAACCTGCCGGGGGTGCTGGTCCTCGGCTGGCTGGCCATGCTCGATTCGCGCCGGCGCTTCGTCCTGGCCAGTCTGTTCATCATCCTCGGTAGCGGCCTGTTGGTATGGCTGTTCGCCCGCCCGGGCATGCATGTCGGTGCCAGCGGCTGGCTGTTTGGCCTGTGGGGGCTGTTGCTGGCCAACGCCTGGTTCCAGCACAGCCTGCGCAACCTGCTGGTGGCCCTGCTGGTGCTGTTCTATTACGGTGGCTGGTGGTTCGGCCTGTTGCCGCATCAGGGCATTTCGTTTGAATACCATCTTGCCGGTGCCTTGTGCGGGGTGCTCTATGCGGCAATCGCGCGCAGGCCGCGGCAGGGCTGACGACAAGGAGTCAACATGGATTTCCAGCAACTCGACCGGCAGTTGCGTGACAGCCTGGCCGACCTGCGCCTGAGCAACGAGGAGCGCGCCGAGCTGCGCCAGCTCGGCAGCGAACTGACCCCGGACCAGGTGCGTTTCATGCGCAATCGCGCCTTCGCCCTGGTGCGCGAACTGGTCGCCGACCCGGGTAATACCGAGGCGGCGTTGAAATGGCTTGAGCAGGTGGTCAAGACCCTGGATGTCAGTGTCACGCCAGCGCGCCTCGACAGCGCCAGCGCCCACTTCAGCCCCGGAGAAAGCTGTCGCCGGACGATCCGTGAGCTGTGCCGGCAGGCCCGCCGCAGCGTGGATATCTGCGTCTATACCATCTCCGACGACCAGCTCAGCGAGGAGGTCCTCGCCTGTCACCGGCGCGGCATTGCCGTACGAGTGATCAGCGACAACGAAAAGCAGTTCGATGCGGGCAGTGACATCGAGCGCCTGCGCAGTCAGGGCGTGCCCTTGCGCATCGATGCCGGCCCGCACCATATGCACCACAAGTTCGCCCTGTTCGACGGCCGCCTGCTGCTCAACGGCAGTTTCAACTGGACCCGCAGTGCCAGTACCAGTAACGCGGAAAACCTGCTGGTAATCGAGCACCCGCAGCTGGTGGCGGCTTACAGTCGCGAGTTCGACGACCTCTGGGGGCGCTACGCGGATAATTGATGGCAGCAGCTGAACAGGCCGCCGAGCGGGCCCGCCGACTGATTGGTTTCTACCGTAGCTGCTACCTGGCCGACAGCCGTGAGCTGGATCTGGATAACCTGGGCAAGTTACCGGGCGAGCGCTGGGCCTGGTTCTCCGGGGCGGAGGAGTTGGCCAGCGGCGCCTTGCCCAAGCTGCCGCTGCCGCCGGCCCTGGGGGCCGCCCTGGACAAGCAGCAGAGCCTCTATCAGCGCGAACTGCAGCTGGTCTATGGGGTCTTGCCGATCTGCGGGCGCCTGGTGGCCGAAGATGCACCGGTACGCTCGGTCTGCGGGCCGCTGATCTATTACGAGGCGCGGCTGGAGGCCGGCGCGGATGGCCAGAGCTACTTCCTCTCCATCGATTTGCAGCAGCCCCACGGCAACTGGCGCTTGCTGCGCAGCCTGATGACGGACGAGCAAGATGTGGAGCTGGACGGTTTGCCGCTGCCTCAGGAGCCGCTCGACGCGCTTGGTCTGGCCGATCTGCTCGGCTGGGTCAGCCGGCACACCCGGGTGCAGGATGTGACCGGTGCCGCGGCTTTTCCACGCCTGGAGCATGCCGTGGCACTGCAACAGGCGCAGCGGCGCAAGTTCCTGTCCCTTCAGGCGGCGGCCCTGGTGGCGTTGGTGCCGCGTGGCAGCGGCAGTCGTGGTATCGCCCATGAGCTGCAGGAGTTGCAGGGATGCGCGCAGCTATCGCCAGCCTTGCTGCAGCTGCTCGGCGCGACCGACAGGGCTGACCCCGCGGCACCTTCCAGCACGCCCGAGCGCTTGCCGGCGCAGCTCAGCGGGACCCAGGTCGAGGCGCTGGCCAATGCCGCGCGCTTTGCCCTGAGCCAGCTATCCGGGCCGCCGGGCACCGGCAAGACCTATACCTTGGCAGCGCTGGCCCTGGACCGCTACCTCAACGGCGAGACGGTGTTGCTGGTCAGCCGCAGCGAGCAGGCGGTACGCGTGATTGCCCAGAAGCTGCGCGATGATTTCGGACTCGAGGATCTGGTTCTCGCTGGTGATGGGCAGAGCATGCTCGCGAGCCTGCGCGACAGGCTTCAGCGGCTTTTGCAGGGCGACCTGCCGAAGGCATCGAGTCGCGCAGAAGAACGGTTGGCCGTCGAGCTGCAGCGCCTGGAGGCCCGCGAACGTCGCTTGCGCGAGGGCTTCCAGAAGCGCTGCGCGCAAGCCTTACGCTGGAGTGCGCTGTTGGCCCGCGGCGAACGTGGGGCGCTGGGTTTCTGGCAACGCCACCTGCAGCTGCCCTGGGCCCTGCGCCGGGCCCGCGGCAGCGCGCGCCCCTGGGACCTGCTCGATGAGTTGCGCGAGTGCCAGCGGCGCCGCCAGGCGTTGAGCCGCGAGCATATCAACTGCCGTCGCGCGACCAGGCTGGGACGCTTGCT
Source organism: Pseudomonas sp. LPB0260 (assembly GCF_013388395.1). NCBI lineage: Bacteria > Pseudomonadati > Pseudomonadota > Gammaproteobacteria > Pseudomonadales > Pseudomonadaceae > Pseudomonas > Pseudomonas sp. LPB0260. The sequence continues at coordinate 5,719,950 of NZ_CP058247.1, forward strand.
GGGCACCGAGCGGAGTACCTTCGTGCGCTACCACCAGGCGCTGCGGGCCCGCAGTTCGCAGCGCCAGCTGGCCTTGTTCGAGGATATCGATCCAGCGCAGTTGCTGGCGGCCTTTCCTATCTGGGTGGTGACCCTGGACGAATTGCACCGCCTGTTGCCACTGCGCGCAGGCTTGTTCGATGCGATGGTCATGGATGAGGCCACACAATGCGACATCGCCTCGGCCCTGCCGGCTTTCCAGCGCTGCCGGCGAGCGGTGATCAGCGGTGATGCTCGGCAGCTGCGGCATATCTCCTTCCTTTCTCGCGCCCGCGAGCTGCGCCTCTTGCAACAGGCCGGTGTGGGGGGGAGGAGCGCGAGCAGTGGAGCTATCGCGACAACAGCGTGCTGGATTTGGTGGGGCTGCGGCTGAGCAGCCAGCAAGCGGTGACCTTCCTCGACGAGCACTTTCGCAGCCGCCCGGCGTTGATCCGGTTCAGCAACGACGAGTTCTACCAGCGTCGGCTCAAGGTGATGAAGGAGCGCCCCGGCCAGGAGCACTGCGACAGCCTGCAACTCGAACGGATGGCGGGTGAGCGGGGTGGCGATGGCGTCAATCCGCTCGAGGTCGAGCGGGTGCTGGACGTGCTGCGCGCGCATGTCGAGCGTTATCGCGACAGCCCGTTGAAACCCAGTGTCGGCGTGCTTTCGCCGTTCCGCGCTCAGGTCGAACAGATCCGCCAGCGCATCGCGGCCAGCCTGTCGTTGCAGGTGGTGCATGAGTTTCGCCTGTTGGTGGCGACGCCCTACGGCTTTCAGGGCGAGGAGCGCGATCTGATGATCATCAGCTTCGCCATCCATGGCGGGGCGAGCCAGGCGGCGGCTTACCTCAACCGTGCCGATATGTTCAACGTGGCCATCACCCGCGCCCGCGAGCGTCAACTGCTGTTGTTCAGTGGTGACGAACGCCAGTTGCCGCCGCAGCACCTGCTGCGGCGCTATCTGGAACGGCTCGGGCGATCCGGGCCGGTTGCGCCGCCCGGCGGCCTGGACGATTTCCAGCGGCGAGTCTGCCGGGCCCTGCAGGCCCATGGGGTGACAACCTGGGCAGGCTATCCGTTGGCCGGGCAGTTGCTGGATATCTTCTGCCAGCGTGGTGACAAGTGCCTGGCCATCGATCTGATCGGCTTCCCCGGTGAGGCCGAGGGTTTCCTTCAGCTCGAACGCTACTTGCTGTTGTCGCGCGCCGGGCTGGAGACGCTGCCGCTGAGCTACGCGCTATGGACGCTGCAGCCTGAGGCGACGCTGCAGGCCTTGCTGCAGCGGCTCTAGCGGCATGGCCTGGGCGCGGCAGCGAGGCGGCGATTGCCGTGCCTGGCTTGACGGGGGGCGCTAGGCTGACCTAGGGGTTAACCCGTGGTCTGGCGCTGCGTCAGTCATTCCCACCGTACCAGGAGGCCGTATGTCCTTGCGCAACGCTGTCCAACTGATCGCCTATCCCGACCGCCTTGGTCGCAATCTCGGTGAACTCTACCAGCTGCTCGATCAACACCTGGGCGATGCCCTGGGTGGGGTGCATCTGCTGCCGCTGTATCCGTCCAACGCCGATGGCGGTTTCTCGCCCCTGACCCACATGGAGGTCGATCCGCGCTATGGCGACTGGGCCGATGTCGAGCGCATTTCCGCGCGCTTCGATCTGTGTGTCGACCTGATCATCAGCCATATCGCCGATGAGTCGCCGCAGTTCCTCGACTTCCTCGCTCGCGGCCAGGATTCGCCCCATGCCGAGCTGTTCGTGCAGGTCGACAAGCTGGGCGAGATCAGCCTGGAGGACCTGGCGAAGATCCATATCCGCCGGGAGAAGGAGCCCTTTCGCCAGGTGCAACTGGCCGACGGCACGCAATGCCGGGTCTGGTGCACCTTCACCGAGCAGCAGATCGACCTGAACTACGAGTCGCCGCAGACCTACCGGCTGATGGAGGAGTACATGGCCTTCCTCGCCGCGCGCGGGGTCAAGCTGTTCCGCCTGGATGCCTTCGGCTACACCACCAAGCGCATCGGCAGCAGCTGCTTCCTGGTGGAGCCGGAGGTCTACGGGATTCTCGAGTGGTTCCGCGAAACCGGGGCGAAGTACGGTGCCGAGATGCTCCCCGAGGTGCACGATCACATCAGCTACCAGTACGCCATCTCGCGGCGCAACATGCGGCCCTATGCCTTCGCCCTGCCGCCGCTGGTGCTGCATGCCTTTCTCGCCGGCAACAGCCGCTACCTCAAGCAGTGGTTGCGCATGTGCCCGCGCAACCAGGTCACGGTGCTCGATACCCACGACGGCATCTGCATTCCCGATGTCGAGGGCGTGCTGCCCGAGGCGGAGATCCGCTACCTGGTCGACGAGGTCTCGACCCGCAGCGCCGATCCGATCATGCGCCGCTCGGCGGTCAACGTGCACAGCGTGGGGGCCATCTATCAGCTGACCTGCACCTTCTTCGAGGCGTTGATGCGCAACGAGGAGGCCTATATCGCCGCGCGGGCCATCCAGTTCTTCACCCCCGGCATCCCCCAGGTCTACTACGTCGGCCTGCTGGCCGGCTGCAACGATTTCGAGCTGGCCGAGGCCAGCGGCGAGGCACGCGACGTCAATCGCCACTTCTACAGCCTCGACGAAGCGCAGGCGGCCCTGCAGCAGCCTGTGGTGCAGCGCCTGCTGAGGTTGATGCGCCTGCGTTGCCAGCACCCGGCCTTCGCCGGCCGCTTCGAGCTGATCCAGTCCAGCGACAGCAGCCTGGCCATGGCCTGGCGTCACGGCGAGCATTACTGCCGGCTGCAGGTCGAGCTGAGCACCAGTCAGGCAATCATCCATTACCGCGACCCCGAGGACGGCAGCGAGCGGCAGATGCGCTGCTGACTCGACGGTTCGGCGTTCCGACGCTTCGACGGTCCGGCGATCCGGCAATCCGGCGGCGGCCGTTTCGGGTTAGACTTGCGGCCTTTTCGCCCAGCCAAGAAGCCCGCCCATGGCCCTGCCGTCCACCACCTACAAGATCGACCTGAACCTCACCGACATCGATCGCAGCGTCTACGAGAGCCTGCGTTTCACCGTCGCCCGCCACCCCTCGGAAACCGAGGAGCGCCTGGCCGCCCGGCTGATCGCCTACGTGCTGTTCTACCACGAGCAGCTGGCCTTCGGCCGCGGCCTGTCGGATGTCGACGAGCCGGCGCTGTGGGAGAAGAGCCTGGACGACCGCGTGCTGCACTGGATCGAGGTCGGCCAGCCGGACAGCGAGCGCATCACCTGGTGCTCGCGGCGTACCGAGAAGTTCAGCCTGGTGGCCTATGGCAACCTGCGGGTGTGGCAGACCAAGGAACTCGATCCGGTGCGCAGCCTGAAGAACATCAACGTGGTGGCGGTGGGGCAGGAAGCCCTGGCTAGCCTGGCCCTGGACATGCCGCGGGCGCTGAGCTGGAGTGTGATGATCAGCGATGGCGAGCTGTTCGTCACCGACGAGCGCGGCCAGCACGAGATTCCCCTGGAGTGGCTGGTCGGCGAACGCTGAGCGCCTGCGCCGAGTGGTGCTGCGATCTGCTTCCTCCGGCTTGAGGTGGCAAACGCTTCGCGGTTTTCCACCCTACAGCTGGCTTGTCTAAACCCGATTCAGGAACCCCGATGCGTATCGAACCCCGCCCGCTGCCTGAAACCCTGCCCGACCTGGGCGAACTGCCGCCGCTGCTGACCCGCCTGTATGCCGCCCGCGGCGTGCAATCGGCGGCCGAGCTGGACAAGGGCCTGGCGCGGTTGCTTCCGTATCAGCAGCTCAAGGGCATCGAGGCGGCGGTCGAGTTGCTGGTGCAGGCCCTGGAGCAACGCCAGCGCCTGTTGATCGTCGGTGACTTCGATGCCGACGGCGCCACGGCCAGCACGGTCGGGGTGCTGGGCCTGCGCCTGCTCGGCGCCGCCCATGTCGACTACCTGGTACCCAACCGCTTCGAGTACGGCTACGGCCTGACTCCGGAGATCGTCGCCGTGGCCCTGGAGCGCCGGCCGCAGCTGTTGATCACCGTGGACAACGGCATCTCCAGCGTCGAGGGCGTGGCGGCGGCCAAGGCCGCCGGGCTCAAGGTGCTGGTCACCGATCACCACCTGCCCGGGGCCGAGTTGCCGGCGGCCGACGCCATCGTCAATCCCAACCAGCCGGGCTGCGCCTTCCCCAGCAAGGCCATGGCCGGGGTCGGGGTAATGTTCTACGTGCTGCTGGCCCTGCGCGCGCGCCTGCGCGAGCTGGACTGGTTCGCCCGGGCCGGCGTGGCCGAGTCGCGTCCGGCCGAACCGAACCTGGCCGAGCTGCTCGACCTGGTGGCCCTGGGCAGCGTCGCCGACGTGGTGCCGCTGGACGCCAACAACCGCATCCTCGTCCATCAGGGCCTGGCGCGCATCCGTGCCGGCCGCGCCCGTCCGGGCCTGCGGGCGATTCTCGAGGTGGCCGGCCGCGACCATCGGCGCATCACCTCCACCGACCTGGGCTTCATCCTCGGCCCACGCCTGAATGCCGCCGGGCGCCTGGACGACATGAGCCTGGGCATCGAGTGCCTGCTCTGCGAGGACGAGGCGCTGGCCCGCGACATGGCCCAGCAGCTCGATCAGCTCAACCAGGACCGCAAGGCCATCGAGCAGGGCATGCAGCGCGAAGCCCTGGCCCAGCTCAAGGAGCTGCCGGTGGAAAGCTTGCCGTTCGGCCTGTGCCTGTTCGAGCCGGACTGGCACCAGGGGGTGATCGGCATCCTCGCCTCGCGTCTGAAGGAGCGTTACCACCGCCCGACCATCGCCTTCGCCGATGCCGGCGAGGGTGTGCTCAAGGGCTCGGCGCGTTCGGTGCCGGGCTTCCACATCCGCGATGCGCTGGACGCGGTGGCGGCCAAGCATCCGGGGCTGATCAGCAAGTTCGGCGGACACGCCATGGCCGCCGGCCTGTCCCTGCCGCAGGAGCATTTCGGCGCCTTCGCCGCGGCCTTCGATGCCGAGGTGCGGCGCCAACTGGTGGAGGACGACCTGACCGGGCGCCTGCTCTCCGATGGCAGCCTGGCGGTGGAGGAATTCCATCTGGAGCTGGCCCGGGCGCTGCGCAATGCCGGGCCCTGGGGCCAGCACTTTCCGGAGCCGCTGTTCCACGGCATCTTCCAGATCGTGCAGCAGCGGGTGGTCGGCGAGAAGCACCTCAAGCTGGTGCTCAAGACCGAGTGCGGCGGCCAGACCCTGGACGGCATCGCCTTCAACGTCGACCGCGAGGTCTGGCCCAATCCCACGGTGCGTTGGGTCGAGCTGGCCTACAAGCTGGACGTCAACGAGTACCGCGGCCAGGAAAGCGTGCAGCTGATGGTCGCGCATATCGCCCCGCGCTGAGGCGGGGCGTTCGTCGTTGTGGCTTCAGGACGGCGCGATCTGCGTCCCGTGCGGGGCCGCAGGCGGCGCTGAGGCATTAGCCTCCTGTGACGGCGGCACGTGGAACTCGGCGCAGTTCTTGCCCGCATGCTTGGCGCGGTACAGGGCCTTGTCGGCCAGCTCCAGTGCCTGTTCGATTGCCCTGTGGTCCTGCGGCCAGATGGCGCCGCCGATGCTGCAACTGACGCTGGCCTGGTGCTTGCCCAGGTCCAGGGGCGCGCTCAGTACGTTGAGTACGCGCTGCGCGATCAGGCGCGCCTGCGGCAGGGCTTCAGCGCCGGGCACCCGCAGGACCATGACGAATTCATCGCCGCCCAGGCGCGCCACCAGGTCGCCGTCGCGCAGGCATCCGCGCAGGCGCGCGGCGACCTCCTGAAGCAGCTGGTCGCCGGCGGCATGGCCGAATCGGTCGTTGACCGGTTTGAAGCCATCCAGGTCCAGATAGAGCAGGGCCAGGTGGTTGTTCTGCTCCGGGCAGTGCTGGGCCGCGCTGGCCAGAAACTTCTCCAGGGCGGCGCGGTTGGGCAGGCCGGTCAGGGGGTCGTGGTGGGCAAGGTTTTCCATCTTGCCGAGCGCCGCCTGCTGATGGCTCAGACTGTCCACCAGATGGCGAATCGACTGGCTCAGGCGGCTGATCTCGCGGGTGCTCCGGATATCCGGGATTTCCGTGATCACGCCGGCGCTCAGGCGGTCCGCGGCCTTGGCTATCTGCCGCAGGGGACGGGTGACATAGTCCGCCAGCAGCCAGCCGAGCAGGGCGAACAGCGCGGCCAGGGCGCTGCCCCAGAGCAGAATGCTGCGTTGCATTTCATGGGCCGGGGCGTAGGCCTCGTCCACCGGTTGACGGGCGATCACGGTCCAGCCGAGGCCCGGGTAGTCCTGGTAGCCGTGGCTGAGGCTCAGGCCGGTCAGGTAGCGCCCGCCGTCCGGCCAGCGCTCCAGGCTCCAGCGGCTCTGGCCTTTGCCGAGGCCATCCAGGGCGGCAAGGTCCAGGCGCTGGCCGACCATCTGCTTGTCCCCCAGTAGCACGGTGCGGTCCTGGCCGATGACGAAGAACTCGACATTGCGGCGCTGCTGGATGGGCTCGAGGATCGCCTGGCGGACCTCTTCGGCCCAGGCCCACGACAGGTGCGAGGCCAGTACGCCGACCAGGCTGCCGTCCTTGGCATGCACCGGCAGGCTGATGTCGACGAACTTCATGGCCTCGCCGCTCGGATTGGGCAGCAAGCCGGCCAGCAACACCGCTTCGTGCACGTCGCCGACGAACAAACCCGAGCGGCCCTGCAGGTAGACCGGGCGTTGGGCGATGCTGACGCCCTGCAGGATACCGTCGCTGGCCGCCAGGACCCGGCCGTGCGGATCGGTGAAGCCGATCCAGGCGAAGCTCGGGAACTTGTCCTGCAGGCGGTTGAGCAGGGCGTCGATCTCTTCCAGGTCCTGCGGGGAGGTGAGGGCGCGCAGCCGGCCGAGCACCGCCAGCATGCCGGCGCGGCTCTGCATGTCGCGATCCAGGCGATCGACCATCATGTAGGACACTTCGGCCAGGTCGCGGCCGACTTCCTCGGCAATGCGTCGGCTGGCGTCCTGGCTGATCAGGCTGCCGAACAGCCAGCTCAGGCCCGCGACCAGCAGGGCGATGAGCAGCGCGAAACGACTGCGCAGGCTTTGCGAGGAATGCATGGCGCTTCGGCTCCTTGGGCGGGCACTTATTCTTGGCGGCGGCGATTATGCTGCCGTGCACGGGATTTTGCAGCGCCGTCGGTCCGCATCGCGGCAAAACAGGGTGGTCGCCGTGCTGCCAGGCGCCGGCCGAGTCGGGTATACTCGCCGGCTTTTCCGAAGTTTTACCTGCGAGTGCCGCCAGCCATGGAAATCAACCCGATCCTTAACAGCATCAAGGACCTGTCCGAGCGCACCCAGACTATTCGGGGGTATCTTTGACTACGATCAAAAGCATGATCGTCTGATCGAAGTAAACCGCGAGCTGGAAGACCCGAACGTCTGGAACAATGCCGAGTACGCCCAGAACCTGGGGCGTGAGCGTGCCTCCCTGGCCCTGATCGTCGAGACCCTCGATGACCTGGGCGGCAGCCTGGCCGACTCCCGCGACCTGCTGGAAATGGCCGCCGAGGAAGGCGACCAGGGCGCCGTCGACGATGTCGCCGCCGAGGTCGAGCGCCTGCGCGGCATTCTCGAGAAACTCGAGTTCCGCCGCATGTTCAGCGGCGAGATGGACCCGAACAACGCCTACCTGGACATCCAGGCCGGCTCCGGCGGCACCGAGGCCCAGGACTGGGCCAACATGCTGCTGCGCATGTACCTGCGCTGGGCCGACAAGCGCGGCTTCGACGCCACCATCATGGAGCTGTCCGCCGGCGAAGTGGCGGGGATCAAGGGCGCCACCGTGCATATCAAGGGCGAGTACGCCTTCGGCTGGCTGCGTACCGAGATCGGTGTGCACCGCCTGGTGCGCAAGAGCCCCTTCGACTCCGGCAACCGTCGTCACACCTCGTTCACCGCGGTGTTCGTCTCCCCGGAGATCGACGACAACATCGAGATCGAGATCAACCCGGCCGACCTGCGCATCGACACCTACCGCTCCTCCGGCGCCGGTGGTCAGCACGTCAACACCACCGACTCGGCGGTGCGAATCACCCACGTGCCGACCAACACCGTGGTCAGCTGCCAGAACGAGCGCTCCCAGCACGCCAACAAGGACACCGCCATGAAGATGCTGCGGGCCAAGTTGTACGAGCAGGAAATGCAGAAACGCAACGCCGCCTCCCAGGCCCTGGAAGACTCCAAGTCGGATATCGGCTGGGGTCACCAGATCCGCTCCTATGTGCTCGACCAGTCGCGGATCAAGGATCTGCGCACCGGCATCGAGAACAGCAACTGCGACGCGGTGCTCGACGGCGACCTCGATGAGTTCATCGAGGCCAGCCTGAAACAGGGCCTGTAAGGCTTTTTTACGCCATCCCCCGTCGCCGGGGGAGGACGGGGGTGAGGGGCCGGAGCCTGGCGTTTCCTGCCCGCCCCCTCACCCCGACCCTCCTTCCGCTGGAAAGAGGGGCCGAACCAGTCACGGAACCAAGCGATCATGAGCGACCAACAACTCGACCAGCACGACCACCAAGAACTGCAGCAGGAAGAAAACAAGCTGATTGCCCAGCGCAAGGAAAAGCTTGCCGCCGCGCGTCAGCAGGGCAACCCCTTCCCCAACGATTTCCGCCGCGACTGCTATTGCGCGGACCTGCAGAAACAGTACGTCGACGCGAGCAAGGAAGAGCTGGCCGAGGCCGCCATCCCGGTCAAGGTCGCCGGGCGCATCATGCTCAACCGCGGCGCCTTCATGGTGATCCAGGACATGAGCGGGCGCATCCAGGTCTACGTCAACCGCAAGACCCTGCCGGCCGAGACCCTGGAAGCCATCAAGCACTGGGACCTGGGCGACATCATCGGCTGCGTGGGCACCCTGGCCCGTTCCGGCAAGGGCGACCTGTACGTCGAGATGACCGACGTGCGCCTGCTGACCAAGTCGCTGCGCCCGCTGCCGGACAAGCACCACGGCCTGACCGACACCGAGCTGCGCTACCGCCAGCGCTACGTCGACCTGATGGTCAACGAGGAAGTGCGTCACAGCTTCCGCGTGCGTTCCCAGGTGATCGCCCATATCCGCAACTTCCTCATGCAGCGCGACTTCCTCGAAGTGGAAACGCCGATGCTGCAGACCATTCCCGGCGGCGCCGCGGCCAAGCCGTTCGAGACCCACCACAATGCCCTGGACATGCAGATGTTCCTGCGCATCGCCCCGGAGCTGTACCTCAAGCGCCTGGTGGTCGGCGGCTTCGAGCGGGTCTTCGAGATCAACCGCAACTTCCGTAACGAAGGCGTCTCGACCCGGCACAACCCCGAGTTCACCATGCTCGAGTTCTACCAGGCCTACGCCGACTACGAAGACAACATGGACCTGACCGAGGAGCTGTTCCGCGAGCTGGCCCAGCTGGTGCTCGGCAGCACCGACGTGCCCTACCAGGGCAAGGTGTTCCATTTCGGCGAGCCCTTCGCCCGCCTGTCGGTGTTCGACTCGATCCTCAAGTTCAACCCGGAGATCAGCGCCGCCGACCTGATGGACATCGACAAGGCCCGCGCCATCGCCAAGCAGGCCGGCGCCAAGGTGCTGGGCTTCGAGGGCCTGGGCAAGCTGCAGGTGATGATTTTCGAGGAGCTGGTCGAGCACAAGCTGGAGCAGCCGACCTTCATCACCAAGTACCCCTTCGAGGTGTCGCCACTGGCCCGGCGCAACGACCAGGACCCGAGCGTCACCGACCGCTTCGAGCTGTTCATCGGCGGCCGCGAGATCGCCAACGCCTATTCCGAGTTGAACGATGCCGAGGACCAGGCCGAGCGCTTCATGGCCCAGGTGGCCGACAAGGATGCCGGTGACGACGAGGCCATGCACTACGACGCCGACTTCGTCCGCGCCCTGGAGTACGGCATGCCGCCCACCGCCGGCGAGGGCATCGGTATCGACCGCCTGGTCATGCTGCTCACCGACGCGCCGTCGATCCGCGACGTGATCCTCTTCCCGCACATGCGCCCACAGGCCTGACGGGAATGCAAGCCGCCTTAGGGCGGCTTTTTTGTGAGCGGACCATGGCCTATCCTGCGGTCTAGAGGCTGTACCTGAAGTCAGTTCGTTCGCGCCAGAGGATTGTTCCACCGTGATTCTTACGCCTGCTCAAGAAAACGCCACCCGCGTGGCCACCGCCGTCGCCGAGAGTGTCCAGTACCAGGGGCGCAAGGCCAGCCGGCGCGGCAGCGAACAGCGCCGCCAGGCGATTCTCGACGCGGCCATGCGCATCATCGTGCGCGAGGGAGTGCGGGCCGTGCGCCATCGCGCGGTGGCGGCCGAGGCCGGGGTGCCGCTGTCGGCCACCACCTACTATTTCAAAGACATCAACGACCTGATCACCGACACCTTCGCCCAGTTCGTCGAGCGCAGCGCCGCCTACATGGCCAAGTTCTGGAGCAGCACCGAGGGCGTATTGCAGGAGCTGGTCGGCCAGCTCGACGGCACGCGCGAGGCGCGGCGCCAGCTGGCCGATGAGATCGCCCGGCTGGCGGTGGAGTACGTGCGCTATCAGCTGGTCAATCGCCGCGATCACCTGCTGGCCGAGCAGGCGTTCCAGCAGGAGGCCTTGCTCAACCCGCGGCTGCACGGGCTGGTGCGTGCCCACGCGCAGATCCTCGCCCAGGGCGTCATCCAGTTCTTCGAGGTGCTCGGTTCGCAACAGCCGGAGCAGGATGCCCGGCTGCTGACCGCGATCATCCTGCGCATGGAGTACCAGGGCCTGCTCGACGGCGTCGAGCACCTGGACAACCAGGGCATGCTGGCCACCCTCAAGCGCTATATGCACCTGGTCCTGGGCCTCTGAGCGCCCGGCCCACGCCACGTCGAGGTGGGCCCGGGGCAGGCGGCTGTGTTATACGCTTAAGTTATATGTGAGCCTTGGGCTGGTGGCGAACCTCTCAACGGCGGGGTTTGTCATATATGACGAGCCGGCTGAGTCCGGCGGGCAATGCCGAATCGTTTCACAAGGAGATCGTAATGAGAGCCTGGCGCATGGTAGTCGCCGTGTCCTTCCTGTTGTTGAGTGGCTGTCTGGTCACCGTCAAGGACCCGATCCCGGCCAACGAGGCGGCGCCGATCCCGCTGCTCGGCGAGTGGGCGCGCACCAACGAGTGGGGTGAGGAACAGTTCCTGCAGATCAGTCGTTCCGGCGCCAATACCTACAAGGCCGAGACCTATGACGACGACCCGGACAACCTCGACAGTCGCAAGGAATATGGCTTCACCGTGGCCCACCACGGTCGGCGCTGGTACCTGTCGCTCGGCCTGCCCAAGCGCCTGGGGGCGAACTTCGCCATCGCCGGGTTCGAGCTGACCCCGCGCAGTGAGCTGGTGCTCTACAGCCTGGATGTCGATCGCATCCTGCAGGTGCTGGAGCAGGGCGTGCTGGAGGGTGAAGTGGTGGAGACATCCCAGGGCGACGGCGCGCTGATCACCAGCCCGCTGGACAAGGTCTTCGCCTACCTCGACGACCCGGCCAACTCGGACGTGTTCGTCGAGGTGGCGCGCTATCAGCGCGTCGGCCAGTAACCGGCCCTTCACCCATGAGCGTGCGCTGCACCGAGGATTCGATGAACAGTCTTAGTGAGCTGGACGAGTATCAGATGACCGTGCGGGGGCTGTCCGACCGCATCGTCGAGGCGCAGACGCCGATTCGCGTGCTGGATGCGGTGAAGTGGGATGAGAACGTCCGCGCTGACTTTCTCAAGCACAAGGGCAAGAAGCTGCCGGTGGTCGATCGCGACTACTACGCCGGGCGCCCGCTGGCCTTCGACACCGCGGCGAAGAAGCTGGAGTTCCAGAACATCGAGCGCGACATCACCCGCCAGCTCGGCCAGTTCAATCCGGTCGGGCAGATCATGCGGCGCATGTGCCGCGAATACCGCATGGTCATCCGCATGCTCGAGGCGCGTGGCACCGAGGACTTCGGCCTGATCTCCCAGGACCTCTATGGCGCGGCGTCCGATGCCTTCCATGCCGGCGACCCGACCCTGTCCGACCTGGGGCTGATGTTCTCCGAGTTCCTGAACAACATCGACGACCGCGGCGACCTCAAGGACGAACCGAAGGACCTCACGGCCAAGCAGGCGGTCGATATGCTGCAGCATCGCCTGAACAAGGTGTTCGGCGAGGCGGAGGAGACCATTCGGGTGTTCGAGTCCGACGGCATCCTCGCCGATGCGGCGGCCGGCGCCGACTACATCAAGATCCGCACCGACGCCATGTTCAACGAGCGCGACGTCAGGGCCCTGGAGGTGCACGAGGGCCTGGTGCACGTGGCCACCACGCTGAACGGACAGAACCAGCCGATCTGCACCTTCCTGGCCAAGGGGCCGCCGTCGTCCACCGTGACCCAGGAAGGCCTGGCGATTCTCATGGAGGTGATCGCCTTCGCCTCCTACCCGACCCGGCTGCGCAAGCTGACCAATCGCACCCGTGCCATTCACATGGCCGAGGAGGGCGCCGACTTCCTCCAGGTCTGCGGTTTCTACCGCGAGCAGGGTTTTAGCCTGGAAGACAGCTACAGCAATGCCAGCCGCGCCTTTCGCGGATCGTCGCCGACCGGGCTACCCTTCACCAAGGACCTGTCCTATCTGAAGGGCTTCATCATGGTCTACAACTACATTCAACTGGCCGTGCGCAAGGGCAAGCTGGAGCAGATCCCGCTGCTGTTCTGTGGCAAGACCACCCTGGAGGACATGCGCACCCTGCGCCAGCTGGTCGACGAGGGCCTGGTGGTGGCGCCGAAATACCTGCCGCCGCAGTTCAGCGACCTCAACTCGCTGTCGGCCTGGATGTGCTTCTCCAACTTCCTCAACCACCTGAGCCTGGATCGGATCGAGGCCGATTACGCCAATATCCTCTGAAAGCTGCCGCATGCGGCGCTGAGGGGGAGGCCGAAAACGCTTACTTACTCCGGTAAACGGCGCTTTTCGGCCCCACCTTCGCCCAGCCTGAACTGCGTTCATGATGCCTTCAGACGCAGTGCCTGGTCCTCCAGCGGGGGCCTGTTCCGGATGAAATCCGGGAGGCACTCAACCCTATAGCCGGAGCCTTGTGCAGTGCCCAGCCACCAGCTCGAATACGAAATCCTCGGAACCTCGGCGCAGAGCGTGGAGATCATCCTCGACCCGGGTGAGACGGTGATCGCCGAAGCCGGGGTGATGAACTACATGACCGAGGGCGTGCGTTTCGAGACGCGCATGGGCGACGGCTCGACCAGCGGGGTGTTGGGCAAGCTGTGGGGCGTCGGCAAGCGCCTGCTCACCGGCGAGTCGCTGTTCATGACCCACTTCAGCAATGCCGGCAAGCGCCCGGCGCGGGTGGCCTTCGCCGCGCCCTATCCGGGCACCGTGGTGCCGATCCAGCTGGCCGAGGTGGGCGGCCGGCTGATTTGCCAGAAGGACGCCTTTCTCTGCGCCGCCCACGGCACGGCGCTGGGCATCAGCTTCAACAAGCGCCTGGGCGCCGGTTTCTTCGGCGGCGAGGGCTTCATCCTGCAGAAGCTCGAAGGCGACGGCCTGGCCTTCGTGCATGCCGGCGGCACGGTGATTCGCAAGGAACTGAACAACGAGACCCTGCGCCTGGACACCGGTTGCCTGGTGGCGTTCAGCTCGGGTATCGACTACGACATCGCCCTGGCCGGCGGGCTCAAGAGCATGCTGTTCGGCGGCGAGGGCATCCTCCTGGCGACGCTCAAGGGCAGCGGCACGGTGTGGATCCAGAGCCTGCCGTTCTCGCGCCTGGCCGAGCGGGTCTACGAGGCCACCTTCAAGGCGCGTGAGGAAACTCGCGCCGGCGGCAAGTGAACCGCCGCGCCTGGCTCCTGGCCGCGCTGCTGTCGCTGCATGGCTGCAGCGAACTGCTGTTCTACCCCGAGCGGGGGCTGCCTTTCACCCCGGCCAATGCCCGCCTGGACTACCGCGACCAATACCTGCGGGCGGCAGACGGCACGCGCCTGCATGCCTGGTGGCTGCCGGCCAAGGCCGGCGTCGAGGTGCGCGGTACGGTGCTGCACCTGCACGGCAATGGCGGCAACCTGTCCAGCCACCTGGGCGGCACCTGGTGGCTGCCGGAGCAGGGCTACCAGGTGCTGATGCTGGATTACCGCGGCTATGGCCTGTCCCAGGGCGAGCCGAGTCTGCCGGCGGTGTATCAGGATATCGAGGCCGCCTTCGCCTGGCTGGAGCAGGCGCCGCAGGTGCAGGGCGCACCCCTGTTCGTTCTCGGCCAGAGCCTGGGGGGCGCCTTGGCCATTCGTTTTCTGGTCGAGCTGCCGCACCGACGAGGGCGCCTGAGCGCGCTGATCCTCGACGGCGTACCGGCCAGCTATCGCGAGGTCGCCCGCCATGCCCTGGACGCCAACTGGCTGACCTGGCCGCTGCAGGTGCCGCTGAGCTGGCTGGTGCCCGACGACGACAGCGCCATCCACGCCATGGAGCGACTGGAAGACCTGCCGCTGCTGATCTATCACAGCGTCGACGATGCGCTGGTGCCCCTTTCCAACGGCGAGCGCTTGTATCAAGCTGCGCCGCCGCCACGGGTGTTCCAGCCGACCCGCGGCGGCCATGTGCAAACCTTTGAGGACCCGGACTGGCGTCAGGTCATGCTGCAGTTCATGCGCGACCCGCGTGGCTTCGCCGGCCTGCGCCATCTGGCGGAACTCCCCGATTCTGAGAAACGACCATGAGTGAACGCGACCCCATTCCCCTGATTCTCACCGCCATCGGCAGCGTCTGCGCGACGGTCGCGGTGCTCTGGTACTACGGCTACCTGCATATCGCCAAGCCCGAGGACGCCCTGCTGCTGTCCGACTTCACCATGCTCAAGACCATCCCGGGCGAAGACTACAAGGTCTCGCTCAAACCGGCCGAACAGGTGGCGCAGTGCATCGATGGCGTGCTGGTGATGTTCGACTTGCAGCAGAAGGGGCTGACTGGCGTGCTGGTGGACAATCGCAAGCGCGCCGTGCGCTGCCTGGGCGAGCAAGTCCCGGCGGCAGCGCAATAAAGCGGTGCGGCGTCAGTGCTCGGCGCTGTTCTGTTGCTGCATCAGCTCGCGCAGGTACTTGCGTGACAGGGCGAGGAAGCGCGGGGTCGGGCCGATGTCCTCGTACAGCGGGTCGCCCTGTTCGTCGGTCGCCACGACCTGACTGCCCTTGACATAGGGCAGGCTGGCCTCCAATTCCTCCAGCGCCGCGCCGATCAGCTCGCCGAGCAGTTCTTCGGTGTGGTGCTTGGGGTACATCTCGGTCAGCGCCGCCAGGCGCGCGGCCGCTTCCAGATCGAGGTGGATCTGGTAGGTGTTGCGGGTCAGGCGGCCCTTGGAGTTCTGTTCCCAGTGATGGACAAGCTCGCGAATCTTCATAACTACCTCGTCCTGTGCCTGCTGCGGGTAAGCGGTTGGTAAGCCGCTGCTGAGGCAAGTCGTTGCGGGCTCGCCCTCTTCTTTAGACTAGACCGCTCCTGGCGTTCGCAGGTTCGACGTCGCACGCTTGTAAGAAGTCGCCGCGCTGGGCACTCTTGAGCCACGCACTGACGGAGGACTGACCGTGACGGAAATTGACGCGCGTTTGCGCGAGGACGTGCACCAGCTCGGCGAACTGCTGGGCAACACCATCAGTGCCCAGCTGGGCGAGGCCTTCCTGGGCAAGATCGAGCGCATCCGCAAGGGTGCCAAGGCGGCTCGCCGTGGCTCGGCCGCCGGCGCCGAGCAGCTCAGCGAATCCCTCGATGGCCTCGACGACGATGAGCTGCTGCCGGTGGCGCGGGCGTTCAACCAGTTCCTCAACCTGGCCAATATCGCCGAGCAGTACCACCGCGTCCGCCGCCGTGGCAGCGACGAGCCGGAGCCCTTCGAGTCGCGGGTGCTGCCGGAACTGCTGCAGCGCCTGCGTGCCAGCGGTCACGCCCCCGAAGAGCTGGCGCGCCAGCTCGGCAACCTGGATATCGAGCTGGTGCTGACCGCCCACCCGACCGAGGTGGCGCGGCGCACCCTGATCCAGAAGTACGACGCCATGTCCGCCCAGCTGGCCGCCCAGGACCACAGCGACCTGTCCGCCGCCGAGCGTGAGCTGGCCGCCCAGCGCCTGCAACGCTTGATCGCCGAGGCCTGGCACACCGAGGAGATCCGCCGCAGCCGGCCCAGCCCGGTGGACGAGGCCAAGTGGGGCTTCGCGGTGATCGAGCATTCGCTGTGGCAGGCGGTACCCAATTTCCTGCGCCAGGCCGACCGCGCGCTGCACGCCGCGACCGGCCAGCGCCTGGCACTGGAGGCCGCGCCGGTACGCTTCGCCTCCTGGATGGGCGGCGACCGCGACGGCAACCCCAATGTCACCGCCACGGTGACCCGCGAGGTGCTGTTACTGGCGCGCTGGATGGCCGCCGACCTGTACCTGCGCGATATCGACCAGCTGGCGGCCGAGCTGTCCATGCAGCAGGCCAGCCCCGAGCTGCGCGCCCGGGTCGGCGACAGCGCCGAACCCTACCGCAGCCTGCTCAAGCAGCTGCGCGAGCGCCTGCGGGCGACCCGCGCCTGGGCCCACGACGCCCTGCAGGGCGCCGTGACGCCGCCTGCGGCCGTGCTGCAGGACAACGACGAGCTGCTCGAGCCGCTGAACCTCTGCTACCAGTCCCTGCATGCCTGTGGCATGGCCGTGATCGCCGACGGTCCGCTGCTCGACTGCCTGCGCCGGGCGCGCACCTTCGGCCTGTTCCTGGTGCGCCTGGACGTGCGCCAGGATGCCAGCCGCCATGCCGCGGCGCTCGACGAGATCACCGACTACCTGGGCCTGGGCCGCTACGCCGAGTGGGACGAAGAGGCTCGCCAGCAGTTTCTCCTGACCGAGCTGGACAACCGTCGGCCGCTGCTGCCGGCACACTTCCAGCCGAGCGAGGAGACCGCCGAGGTGCTGGCCACCTGTCGCGAGGTGGCGGTCGCGCCGGCCGCTTCGCTGGGCTCGTATGTGATCTCCATGGCCGGCGCGCCCTCCGATGTGCTGGCCGTGCAGTTGCTGTTGAAGGAGGCTGGCCTGCAGCGCTCCATTCGCGTGGTGCCGCTGTTCGAGACCCTGGCCGACCTGGACAACGCCGGTCCGGCCATCGACCGCCTGCTGAGCCTGCCCGGCTACCGCTCGCGCCTGCAGGGGCCGCAGGAGGTGATGATCGGCTACTCCGACTCGGCCAAGGACGCCGGCACCACGGCGGCGGCCTGGGCCCAGTACCGTGCCCAGGAGCGCCTGGTGCAGGTCTGCGCCCACCATCGGGTCGAGCTGCTGCTGTTCCACGGTCGCGGTGGCACCGTGGGCCGCGGCGGCGGCCCGGCCCACGCGGCGATCCTGTCGCAGCCGCCGGGCTCGGTGGTGGGGCGTTTCCGCACCACCGAGCAGGGCGAGATGATCCGCTTCAAGTTCGGTTTGCCGGACGTTGCCGAGCAGAACCTCAACCTCTACCTGGCCGCCGTGCTGGAGGCCACCCTGCAGCCGCCGCCAACCCCCGAGCCGGCCTGGCGCGAGCTGATGGACCGGCTGGCCGCCGATGGTGTCAGCGCTTACCGCGGCGTGGTGCGCGAGCATCCGCAGTTCGTCGACTACTTCCGCCAGGCCACGCCGGAGCAGGAGCTCGGTCGCCTGCCACTCGGCAGCCGCCCGGCCAAGCGCCGCGAGGGCGGGGTGGAGAGCCTGCGGGCGATCCCCTGGATCTTCGCCTGGACCCAGACCCGCCTGATGCTGCCGGCCTGGCTCGGCTGGGAGTACGCCCTGGGCAACGCCCTGAAGCGCGGCGAGGGTGAGCTGCTCGGGCAGATGCGCGAGCACTGGCCGTTCTTCCGCACCCGCATCGACATGCTAGAGATGGTCCTGGCCAAGGCCGACGCGGCCATCGCCCGACTCTACGACGAACGCCTCGTGCAATCGGATTTGCGACCATTGGGCGAGCATCTGCGCGACCTATTGTCGCAGGCGGTGGCGACGGTGCTGGGACTGACCGGGCAGTCGCAACTGCTGGCGCACAGTCCCGAGACGCTCGAGTACATCACCGTGCGCAACACCTATCTGGACCCCTTGCACCTGCTGCAGGCCGAGCTGCTGGCCCGCTCCAGACAGCGCCAGAATGAGGCCGACAGCCCTTTGGAACAGGCCTTGCTGGTCAGCGTCGCGGGTATCGCCGCGGGGCTGCGCAACACCGGCTGAAGGGGCCGTGCCTGCGTCCCTCAGGGGCGCGGGGCGGTGGCTGCAAGTGGCTTGGCGGGCGTCTTTCAGGCGCCCGGGCTGCGACCCGGTGTGCGACTTTTGGCGGCTTGTGCGCCAGAGGTGCGCTGTGTATCTTGATCGGCCTTCTGGCAGTCAGGCACCCGTGCGCAGTGCTGCCGAAACTATTCTGAGATTGGCCCCATGAGGCGAGTCCGACGATTTCTACTTAAATCTTGAGGAGCACATCGATGCGCGTGATTCTGCTGGGGGCGCCCGGTGCCGGTAAAGGTACCCAGGCTGGCTTCATCACCAAGAAGTTCGGCATTCCGCAAATCTCCACCGGCGACATGCTGCGCGCGGCGGTCAAGGCTGGCACCGAGCTGGGCCTGAAGGCCAAGAGCGTCATGGACGCCGGTGGCCTGGTCTCCGACGACCTGATCATCAACCTGGTCAAGGAACGCATCGCCCAGGCGGATTGCGCCAATGGCTTCCTCTTCGATGGCTTCCCGCGCACCATTCCCCAGGCCGAAGCCCTGAAGGAAGCCGGCGTGACCATCGACTACGTGGTCGAGATCGCCGTCGACGACGAGGAAATCGTCAGCCGCATCGCCGGCCGTCGCGTGCACCCGGCCTCGGGCCGCGTCTACCACACCGAGCACAACCCGCCCAAGGTCGCCGGTATCGACGACGAGAGTGGCGAGGAGCTGATCCAGCGCGACGACGACAAGGAAGAGACCGTGCGTCACCGCCTGTCGGTCTACCACTCGCAGACCAAGCCGCTGGTGGACTTCTACCAGCAACTGGCCGCCCGTGAAGGCACGCCGAAGTACAGCGCCATCGCCGGTGTCGGTTCGGTGGACGAGATCACCGCCAAGGTACTGGCCGCGCTCAGCTGAGCCTGCGCCCTCCTTGAAACAACGGCCCGCTTGCGGGCCGTTGTCGTTTCTGGCGCTGGGTCGGCCAATTTGCTGTCGTTCTCAGAACAGTAACCTTGTTCGCCTAAGCTAGCATCGATATCTGGTCTAGACCATCGCGAGATGCTCCTAGACCTTAGGTCTTAACCCATACTTAGGAAGAGGGCGCGTTCAATGACTGAAAAAGCAGCAAAGAGAGCTATCTGGCTGGGCCTTGCAGTGTCGCTGTTGGCTATTCCCGTGGCCTTTGCCGATACATCTGCGAAGCCCAAGACGGAGTGCGCTGTCGCCGAGTTCGCCATGGGCCTGCGTTTCCAGCAGCAATCGGCGGAAGTTCAGGCGCTGCAGCTGCAGGCCTACAACATCGCGACGCTGAAGCTGGATGCGGCCGTGGCCGCCGCGAAAGATCCGTCGAAGTTGGCCATCGTGACTGACCTGGATGAAACCGTTATCGATAACAGCGCCCTGTTGGCGAGGGACCTGGCCAACTGTCACACCTATGACGCCTGGGACACCTGGTTGCCCTGGGAGCGTGATGGCACCCCGCAGCTGATCCCCGGTGCCAAGCAGTTCCTGCAGCACGCCGACAGCCTGGGCGTGACCATTCGCTATATCTCGGACCGTTCCGACGAGCAGAAGCAGCACACCCTGGCCACCCTGAGCAAGCTCGGCCTGCCGCAGATTTCGGCGCAGAGCGTGCTGCTGCTGGGGCCGCCCAAGGTCGAGCGACGCGCCATAGTCAGCGCCGATCATCAGATCGTATTGCTGCTGGGCGATACGCTGCACGACTTTGATGCGCGTTTCCGCAAGACGCCGCTGGCCGATCAGCGCGCCACCGTGGCCGCCGAAGGCGGCAAATGGGGCACCGAGTGGATCGTCTTCCCCAATGCGACCTACGGCACCTGGTCCAAGGCGCCCCTGCAAGCCTGGGAAGCGGAGACCGTTATCGAGGCCTGGTAAGCCGCTGTTGGCTGAGGCTGCGTCGGGTCGTACTGGCCCGGCGCGTGCTTGCTGTCCGGCAGGCCAGGGTGATTGCGCTGGAAAAAAAAGCCTCAAGCCGTTCTAATGCCGATCCATTTCGTCACCTTTCCGAATGCAATGACCACTCTGCTGGCCCTTGATACCGCCACCGAAGCCTGTTCCGTCGCCCTGCTGCATGACGACCGGGTGTACAGCCATTACGAAGTGATTCCGCGCCTGCATGCCCAGCGGCTGTTGCCGATGATCAAGGCCTTGCTGGAAGAGGCGGGCGTCGCCCTGTCGGCGCTGGATGCGATCGCCTTCGGTCGTGGCCCCGGCGCCTTCACCGGGGTGCGTATCGCTATCGGCGTGGTCCAGGGCCTGGCCTTCGGCCTGGACCGGCCGGTGCTGCCGGTCTCGGACCTGGCCGTACTGGCCCAGCGGGCCCTGCGTGAGCATGGTGTACAGCAGGTGGCCGCGGCCATCGACGCGCGCATGGACGAGGTCTACTGGGGCTGCTACCGGGCCGAGAAGGGTGAGATGCGCCTGCTCGGCGCCGAGGCGGTGCTGCCGCCGGAACTGGCGGGCCTGCCCCGCGATGCGGCCGGCGACTGGTTCGGTGCCGGTACCGGCTGGGGTACCCACGCCATTCGGCTGCCGGCGATGCTGGCGGGCCAGGATGGCGCCATGCTGCCCCATGCCGAAGACCTGCTCAGCCTGGCGCGCTTCGCCTGGGCCCGTGGCGAGGCGCTGCCGGCCGATGAGGCGCAGCCGGTGTACCTGCGCGACCAGGTCGCCACGCCCAAGGCGCCGCAGTAGCCCGCGCCGGCCATCCAGCCCTTACGCCTGCCCGGATGCTCGATTGCCAAGCCGGGTCGACGGCGGTAGATTGGTCGAATCCCACACAGTTGGCCAATCGGCCGAGCAGTAACTGATGCGTATCGACGGCTCAATCGCTCCCTTCTCGCCAGATCGCGGCCCCCGCTCGGGGACCGCGGTCACGCCCTATCGCGAGGCCCAGCGGGAAGTCGAGGCGCGTCGCGAGCAGCCGGCCGCGCCGGCCAGCAGCCAGGGTTTCGAGCAGCTGCCTCAGTTGCGCCGCGTGCAGGCCAGCAACGGCGGCAGCGACAACCTGGCGGCGCGTAGCCAGGAGCCCGACTACCGGCCGGCGCTGAGCAACCGCGCCGCCCAGGCCCTTGCCAGCTACAGCAGCACCGCCTCCTTCGCCGGCGAGTCCGACGCGCAGCAGGTGCTGGGTCTCGACCTCTACGCCTAGTGCTGCCTTATTTCCTCGGTTGCCCGTCCTGGAGCGAGCCGGCCTGGCGCGGCGCGCTGTACCCGGAAACCGCCCGGACCAGCGACTTCCTGCCGCTCTACACCCAGCTGTTCAATGCCGTGGAGGGCAACACCACCTTCTATGCCAGCCCCACGGCCGACACGGTGGCGCGCTGGGCCCAGGCGATGCCGGCGCAGTTCCGCTTCTGCGCCAAGCTGCCCCGGGACATCAGCCACGGCGGCGACCTGCGCGAGCAGCTGGCCGCCGCCGATAGCTTCCGCCGCCTGCTGGCGCCCCTGGGTGGTCGCGTGGCGCCGTTCTGGCTGCAGCTGCCGGCCAGCTTCGGCCCCTCGCGCCTGGTCGAGCTGGCCGCCTTTATCGAGCACTGGGCGGGGGACGAGCTGGCGGTGGAGCTGCGTCACCCGGCGTTCTTCGCCAAAGGCGAGGAGGAGCGCGCGCTCAACCGTCTGCTGCTGGGGCGCGGCATCGAGCGCATCTGCCTGGACTCGCGGGCGCTGTTCAGTTGCAGTTCCGACGATCCGGCCGTGCTGCATGCCCAGGCGAAGAAGCCGCGCCTGCCGGTGCGCCCGACCGCCTTCAGCCAGACGCCGCAGCTGCGCTTCATCGGCCACCCGGAGCTGGCGGCCAACGATGCATTCATGGCCCCCTGGCTGGACAAGCTCGCCGCCTGGATCGAGGCGGGGCGCACGCCCTACGCCTTCCTGCACACCCCGGACAACCGCCTGGCGGCGCAGCTGGCGCGGCGCTTCCATGCCCAGCTGATGCTGCGCCTGCCCGGTCTTCCCGACCTGCCCGAGCCTGCCGTTGCGACGCCCAGCCCGCAGCTGGGCCTGCTGTGACCGGCGCGGCGCCTAGTACTCGACCTCGACGGCGCCGCTGACCCGGGTGCAGCAGCTCAGCACATAGCCCTCGGCGATCTCCTCTTCGCTGATGCCGCCGTTGTGCTCCATGGCCGCCTCGCCGCTGACCACGCGCACCTTGCAGGTGCCGCAGATACCCATGCCGCAGGCCTTGGGGATGGTCAGGCCGGCGCTGGCGGCGGCCTCGTACAGGGTGCTGCCCAGGGCGGCCTGCACCGACTTGCCGGACTCGCTGAAGGTTACCCAGTGGCTGGCCTGGGGTTCCTCGGCCTGGGCTATCGCTGCCTGTTCCTCGGCCGTGGCGATATCCTCGCCCGGCGTCGCGCCGAAGGACTCCTCGTGGTAGCGCGCCATGTCGTAGCCGGCTTCGCCGAGCAGGCGTCGTACCGCGCGCATGTAGGGCGCCGGACCGCAGCAGAACACCTCGCGCTCGAGGAAGTCCGGGGCGATCAGCTGCAGCATCTCGCGGCTGAGAAAGCCGCGGTAGCCGCCCCAGATCTGCCCGGTCTCGTTGCGTTCGCAGATCAGGTGCAGCTTGAAGTTGTCGATGCGCGTGGACATGTAGTCCAGCTCGGCGCGGTAGATGATGTCGGCCGGGGTGCGCGCGCTGTGGGCGAACACCATGTCGACTTCGCTGTTGGTGTTGAAGAACCAGCGGGCCATGGACATCACCGGGGTGATGCCGACGCCGCCGGACAGCAGCAGTACCTTGTCGGCGGGAAAGTCGATGCAGTTGAACTGGCCGACCGGGCCGTGCACGGCGATCACCTCGCCTTCGCTGAGGTAATCGTGCAGCCAGTTCGACACCCGCCCGCCGGGCACGCGCTTGACCGTGATGGAGAAGCTGTAGGGGATCGAAGGGGCGCTGGAGAGGGTGTAGGAGCGCATCACCTGCTCGCCGTCGATCTCCAGCTCCAGGGTGACGAACTGCCCGGGTTTGAAGAAGAACAGCACCGGCTCCTGCATGCTGAAGCAGTAGGTGATGACGTCCGCGGTCTCGCGGATGACCTTGAGGCAGCGCACCAGATGGCGGCCGTTGGCCCAGGTCTGGGTGCTGACCGGATTGAGGTACTCACTGCTGGTGAGATGGTTCATGGGTGACTCTCGGCAATAGGCAACGCCCCCTCACCGTCGGTTGCCGGGAGGGGACTGTCGATTTTTTGGGGGGGGCGGCCGCGCGCGCGGCCGGGTGCGCCTGGCGCTAGGACAGCTGGATCCAGGTGGTCTTCAGTTCGCAGTACTGGTCGTGGGCGTAGATCGACTTGTCGCGACCGCCGAAGCCGGACTGCTTGTAGCCGCCGAACGGCGTGCAGATGTCGCCCTCGGAGAAACAGTTGACCGACACGGTGCCGGCGCGGATCGCCGCCGACATGCGGTGCGCGGTGTTGATGTTGGCGGTCCACAGCGAGGCGGCCAGGCCGTAGCAGGTGTCGTTGGCGATGGCGATGGCCTCTTCCTCGGTGTCGAAGGCGATCACCGCCAGCACCGGGCCGAAGATCTCCTCCTGGGCCACCGAAGCGGCGTTGGAGGGAGCTTCGAAGATGGTCGGGGCGACGAAATAGCCGCCGCTCTCGGCATGCAGGCGCACGCCGCCGGTGACCAGCTTGCAGCCCTCGGCCTTGGCCTGCTCGATATGCCCCAGGACTTTTTCCATGTGCGCCTCTTCGATCAGCGCACCGAGGCGCACGGCCGGGTCCAGCGGGTCGCCGGTGACCCAGTCCTGCAACTGGCCGAGCATCTCCTCGAGCAGGGCGTCCTTGAGCGAGCGGTGGACGATCAGCCGCGAGCCGGCCGAGCAGTTCTCGCCCATGTTCCAGAAGGCCGCGGCGAGCACGTTGCTGGCCACCGCCGCGAGGTCGCCGGCGTCGCCCATCACCACCTGGGGGTTCTTGCCGCCGCACTCGAGCACCACACGCTTGAGGTTGCTCTTGGCCGAGTACTCGAGAAACAGCCGGCCGACCTCGGTGGAGCCGGTGAAGGCCGCCAGGTCGATGTCCGGGTGCAGGCCGATGGCCTTGCCGGCGCTGTGGCCGAGGCCCGGCACCACGTTGAGCACGCCGGCCGGGATGCCGGCCTGATGGGCCAGCTCGGCCAGGCGCAGGGTGGCCAGGGAGGTCAGCTCGGCGGGCTTGAGGACCACGCTGTTGCCGGTGATCAGCGCCGGGCCGAGCTTCCAGCCGGCCATCATGCAGGGGAAGTTCCACGGCAGTACGGCGCCGACCACGCCGATCGGCTCGCGGCGGATCATGCCGACGTTGCCCGGGCTGGACGGCGAGATGGCGTCGTACAGCTTGTCGCCGGCCTCGGCGTGCCAGCGGATGGTGTTGGCGGTGTCGGGGATGTCGATGCCGTAGCACTCGCCCACCGGCTTGCCGGCCTCCAGGGATTCCAGCACTGCCAGCTCCAGGCGGTGGGCGTCGATCAGGTTGGCGAACTCCAGCATGATCGCCTTGCGCTCGGCCGGCGCCAGTTTCGACCAGACCCCGGCGTCGAACGCGGCGCGGGCGGCCTGTACGGCGGCGTCGACGTCTTCGGCGTCGCAGGCGGCCACCTCGGTGATGACCTGGCCGGTGGCCGGGTTCAGGGTGGCGAAGGTGGCGCCAGAGCGGGCGGCGACGAAGCGGCCGTCGATAAAGGCCTGGTTGCGGTATTCCAGGCGCTCGAGCTGTTGGTCGATGGCGCTGCGGGTGAGGGCGTCGGTCATTGTTTTTCTCCTGAAGGTTGGGGCAGTTTCAGAGCTCCACGCCGGCGGTCCACTCTTTCCAGGCGATGGAGGAGCGCACGCCGATCCCGAGCAGGGGTTCGGGTGGATTGCGGCTGGGTTTCGGTTGTTCGAGCATGATGCGCAGCAGGTCGCTGTCCATTCCCAGGGCGTACTCGGCGATCAACTTGCCGGAGATGGTCCCGCGGGTCAGGCCCAGGCCGTTGCAGCACACCGCGCTGAACACCCCGGGGGCGATTTCGCCGAACACCGAGCCGGCGTTGCGCGCCAGGCACAGGGCGCCGCCCCAGGTGTATTCGAAATCGACCTCCGGCAGCATCGGGAAGCGCCGCTCGAAGGACTTGCGATGGGCCTTGAGCACCCGCTGCAGGGTGCCGGCCGAGGCATGCACGTCCGGGTTGTAGGTGAAGGAGTTGCGCACGCAGATGCGCCCGTTGGCCAGGCGGCGCACCGTGGAGCCCAGCGGGTCGGCCGGGATCAGCCCCCAGCTGTCCTCGCCGCCGAGGCGTGCCAGTTCCTCCTGGGTCAGCTGGCGGGTCATGCTGCCGTAGGTGTAGACCGGCAGCAGCCGGCCCTTGAGCCCGAGTTCGCCGAAGTTCGAGGCGTAGGCGTTGTTCGCCAGCACCATGCGCGGCGCCTTGATGCAGCCCTGGGCGGTGGTCAGGGTGTGAGGCGTGCCCACCTGGATGTCCAGCACCGGGCTTTCCTCAAACAGCCGCACGTTGGCCGGCAGGCTCTGGCCCAGGCCACGCGACAGCGCCGCCGGCTGCACCAGCACCGCGCCCGGCGCATGCAGGCCGGCCTGGTAGAAGTCGCTGCCGGTGACGGCCTTCATCTGCTTGGCATCGAGCAGGCGATAGGGCTCGCCGAGCACCGACAGGCCCTTGGCGAATGCCTCCAGGGCCTGGCCGCCACGCTCGTTGGCGGCGCCATGCAGCTTGCCCTGTTCGCGCCAGTCGCAATCGATGCCGTGGCGCTGGACGATCTCGCGGGTGTAGTCGATGGCGCCGCGGCTCAGGCGGATGATCTTGTGGTCGGCCTCGTGACTGCTGGTGTAGCTGTGCGAGGTCAGGTCGTGGGGCAGGTCGACCATGAAGCCGGAGTTGCGTCCGGCCGCGCCGAAGCCGACGCGCTTGGCGTCGATCAGCACCACCGAGGCCTCGGGCTGCAACTCGGCCAGGCGGCGGGCGGCGGCCAGGCCGGCATAGCCGGCGCCGAGCACCACCCAGTCGGCCTGCACGGTGCCACGCAGCGGGGTGCATGGCGGCGGTGGCGGCAGGGTTTCGTACCATCCGCAGCGCCCGTCGGCCTGGGGCAGGAAGTTGCAGTGCAGTTGCATGGGGAGTGCCTCCAGGCCGAGGGGGTTAGCCGCGATGGGCGATCAGCTGCTCGTAGGTCTGCTTGAACGCGCTCTTCTCGGCGTCGTTCAGCGGCAGCAGCGGACGACGGGTAACGCCCACCGGCAGGCCGGCCAGCTCGCAGCCGTGCTTGATGTACTGGCAGAACTTGCCGCCGCCTTCGAGCAGGTTGAGCATCGGCAGCAGGCGCTGGGCCAGCTGGCGGCCCTTGAGCATGTCCTGCTCGACCACGCAGGCCTGGTACAGCGCCACGTGCTCGCGGGCGAGGAAGTTGGAGGCGCCGCAGACCCAGCTGCGCGCGCCCCAGGTGAAGAACTCGAGGATCTGGTCGTCCATGCCGCAGCTGGTCTGCAGCTGGTCGGCGTACTCCTGGGTCAGTGTGTGCATGCGCTCGATCGAGCCGGTGCTTTCCTTGATCGCCTGGAAGTTCGGCCGGCCCTTGAGGGCGTCGATGAACTCGAAGCTCATCGGCGTGCCGGTACGGGCCGGGAAGTTGTAGAGCATGATCGGCATGTCCAGGGCATCGTCCACGCACAGGGCATGGGCCAGCAGCTCCTCCTGGGTCGGCTGGCAATAGTAGGGCGCGGCCAGGAGGATGCAGTCGAAGCCGGCGGCCTTGGCGTAGCGGCCCAGGTCGAGGCTTTCCTCGGTGCTGGTGGCGTTGATGCCGGCCATCAGGGTGATGCGGCCCTTGGCCTGCTCGGCGACCGCGTCGAACAGCTGCTTGCGCTCGGCGTTGCTCAGGGCGTAGTACTCGCCGGTGGTGCCGCCGATGATCAGGCCGTGCACGCCGTCGCCGATCAGGCTGTCGATGACCTCGCGCAGGGCGGCGAAGTTGATCGCGCCGTCCTGGTTGAAGGGCGTTACCACGGGAGTCCAAATGCCATCGAAGTTCATGCGTTCACCTGAGTGGAAGAGGTTGAATTTGTTGTCGATTTCGAGAAAAAGGTTACGGCCGTTCGGCGCCGGGCAATAAGCAACATTTAGGGCCGTTAATTAATAATCAAAGGTTATGGATGGGCCGTAAGCGCGGACTGCAGGCATAAAAAAACCTGCACTCGGCAGGTTTTCTTATAGTTCGGGCGCGGGGCCGGAAAGTTGTTCTTGCCTCTGGCGGTTTTTTGAATAACCGGAAGTGCGATCTAACAATAACGCCCGGTTATCAGAGTTGCGCCATCAGCCAGTCGCGCAGCCGGCCGCAGGCCTCGTCGTCTTCCTTGTCTTCGTTGAAGGTCAGGTAGTGCTGGCTCTCCTTGTGCACCACCTGCTCGGGCACCGGGCGCACCAGCAGGCCCTGCTCGACCAGGTGGCCGACCAGGTGGTGCCAGCCGAGCGCCACGCCCTGATGGTTGAGGACCATCTGCACCAGCATGTTGTAGTCGTTGGCGTTGAAGAAATGCGGGCTGTCGCTGCCGCGCGCCTCGATATCGACATCGTGGAAGGCCAGCCAGACGCCCCAGTCGACGTGCTCGGCCACCTGCGAGCGGCCGTAGGGACTGAGGTTGAGCAGCACGCTGTCGCGCAGCCCCTCCAGGCTGTTCAGCTCCGGGTGCTGCTCGAGGTAGCGCGGGGTGCACACCGGGTAGATGACGTCGTGGAACATCGGCAGGCTGCGGTAGCCGGCGCGGATCTTGGCCATCTTGGTGATGAAGATGTCCGGGCGCACCCCGGGCTCCATGGACAGGAAGTTCTGCGTGGTGATCAGGTTGAGGTCCACATCCGGGTTGGCGCTGAAGAAGCTCGGCAGGCGGTGCGCCAACCACATCGCCGAGAACGCCGGCGAGCAGCACAGGGTCAGCACCCGCTTGCCGACGTTGCGGCTGCGGATGCGCTCGGCCGCCTGGGCGATGTTGACGAAGGACAGCTGCGCGGCATCGAAGAAGATCGCCCCGGCGGCGGTCAGCTCCACCGCGCGGCCAGCGCGCTTGAACAGCTCGGCGCCCAGGTAGGTCTCCAGTTCGCGAATCTGCCGGCTGATGGCCGCCTGGGTCACGCACAGGGCTTCGGCGGCGCGGGTGAAGTTCTGGTACTTGGCCGCCGCCACGAAGGATTTGACCGCGCGCAGCGACGGCATCTTGATCAGCGTCTGATCGGGTTCTGTGTGTTTAACCATAACGGCAGGTATTCAATTTCCTGAATAAAAAGTCGGTTCTGCCGACTATAGCCCCGCTCTAGACTTTCGACAGTGCCAAAAGCGGCGCTGGTGGCTGCATAGGGGCGCGTAAGTTATCGGAAAGCGCCCGCTGGATCATCCGGATTAGTGTTGGAGTGCCTAGAAAGTGAATAACAAAGCGAAGGTTGCAGAACTCATTCAACAGCGTAAGCCGCGTCATGCGCTGCCGACCGCTTTGTACAGCGACCTCGAGGTATACCGCCAGGACCTCGAGCAGATCTGGCACAAGGAATGGATCTTCGCCGGGCACACCTTCGAGCTGGAAAAGCCCGGCCAGTACCTGACCCTGCAGATCGGCGACTACCCGGTGGTGGTGGTGCGCGGCGGCGACGGGCAGATCCGCGCCCTGCACAACGCCTGCCGCCATCGCGGCTCCAAGGTCTGCAGCGAGGCCAGCGGCAAGGTGGCCAAGCTGGTTTGCCCCTATCACAAGTGGACCTTCGACCTGGACGGCAAGCTGCTGTTCGCCGGCAACATGGGCGTGGACTTCAACAACGCCGAGTACGGCCTCAAAGCCGCCCACTGCGAGGTGGTCAACAGCTACATCTATGTCTGCGTCGCCGAGCAGGCGCCGGACTTTCAGAAGTTCCGCGCCGCCCTGTCGCCCTTTATCGCCCCGCACAACCTCGACGACTGCAAGGTGGCCTTCGAGTCCAACCTGGTGGAGAAGGGCAACTGGAAGCTGGTGTTCGAGAACAACCGCGAGTGCTTCCACTGCGACGGCACCCACCCCGAGCTGATGAACTCCTTCGTCGAGAACCTCTCGGTGGCCGGGGTCGGCGGCGACGACGATCCGGAGTTGGTCGAGCACTGGAACCGCTGCGAGGCCGGCGGCCTGCCCAGCCGTTTGGTGATGGACGATAACGGCCAGTTCCGCATGACCCGCATTCCGCTGTCGTCCGGCGCCGTCAGCTACACCATGAACGGCAAGCCGGCGGTGGCCCGGCGCCTGGACAGCAGCGGCGTGGAGAACATCGGCGCGCTGCTGTACTTCAACTACCCCTCGACCTGGAACCACTTCCTCGGCGACCACGCCCTGAGCTTCCGCGTGCTGCCCCAGGGGCCGAACGAGACCCTGGTGACGACCAAGTGGCTGGTGCCCAAGGATGCCCAGGAAGGCCTCGACTACGACCTGGAGACCCTGACCCGGGTATGGCTGGCCACCAACGACCAGGATCGCCGCCTGGTCGAAGGCACCCAGGCCGGGGTCAACTCGCCGGCCTACGAGCCGGGGCCTTACTCCTCAATCGCCGAGAACGGCGTGTGCCAGTTCGACGACTGGTACTGCGCCACCATGGCGCGCAAGCTGGCCGACTAGCCGCGCGGCGGTAGCTCACCACGCAAGTGCCCCGCATGGCCCTCTCGTCATGCGGGGCCTTTCTGCAGCAGCAAGGTTCTGAGAACAGGAGCATCCAGCGATGCAGCGCTCGCCATTTCCGATGCCTGGCAGTGACTACGCCAGGGGCTTCCTCCTCGTGCTGCTGGCGGCCTTCTGCTACGGCCTGCAGCCGCTGTTCGCCCAGTACGCCTATGCCGGCGGCGCGGACCCGGTGGGCGTGCTGCTGGTGCGCTTTCTGATCGCCGCCGCGGTGCTGCTGCTGTTTCTGCGCCTGCGTGGCATTCGCCTGCCGGCCGGGCGACTGGCCCGCCAGAACCTGCTGGTGGGCATCGGCTATGCCATGGCGGCGCTGGGCTATTACAGCGCCAGCCGCAGCACCTCGGTGAGCCTGGCGGTGATCCTGATGTTTTCCTTCCCGGCGTTCGTCACCGTCCTGTCGATCGCCTACCTGGGTGAGCGCACCAGTGCGCTCAAGCTGCTCAGCCTGGTGCTGGCGCTGGGCGGTGTGCTGCTGGCCGCGGGCATGAGCTTCTCCGGGGAGCTGACCGGCGTGCTCTGGGCGCTGTTTGCCGCCTGCAGCTATGGCGCCGCACTGGTCTACGGCACCCACAGCATTCGCCATGAGCAGCCGCTGGCCTCGGCGGCCATGGTGTTGCTGGGCGGCACCCTGACCTTCGCGCTGGCCGCGTTCACCTGGGGGGCGGCCACGCCGTCGGGGGCGCCGGCCTGGTGGTCGATGCTGGGGCTGGCCCTGTTCGCCACCATCCTGCCGATCGCCGCCTTTCTTGCCGGCTCACCGCATATCGGGCCGTCGTCGGCCTCCACCCTCTCGACCCTGGAGCCGGTGGTGGCGGTGACCATCGCCGTCTTGCTGATCGGTGAACATATCAGCGCCGGTATGCTCGGCGGCGGCTTGCTGGTGGTGACGGCGGCGATCATCCTGGCTCGCCAGGGCGGCGCGCTGGAGCAACTGGCCGTGCCGGAAGCGGTGGTGGCGAGGCAAGGGGTGAACGAGGGGGACTAGCACCACTCCGCCGCCGCACGAAAGGCCGGGCCCGGCAGTAGCACACCACGAGGGGCGTTCCTGTGGGCACGCCCCTTTGTCGTTGCGATGCATTGCACGTCGAATGTGCGTGCATCCTCGCCCTGTCGCCGCGCGTCAGCACCCTAGGCTCAGGCTGTCAAAGAGAGGCGGTGACGGGTATCGGACCGCGCAGGTCGCATTCGGCCAGCCCATACAGGCGCGATGGATATACAAGCCTAGGTGTTTGGCAGCGGTGCTGCGCCGCCTCAGGCTTTGCATGTTCGGGTGAGCAGTGCGAGCGCCGAGATCGGCGCGGACGCGCCGCGACCTCGAAGCCTGTGCACGCTTGTCCAGGCGCGGAGCGCAGCATGGCGATAATGCCGGCACCGATCGGGCCTGCGAGGGGAATAGCGGGTGGCCGCTACGCTGAATGATCCAGCCCATCTACTTGGACGAAATTGACCAATGGCCAGATTGCCTTCCCTGTCCGCGCTGCGAGCCTTCGAAGCGGCGGCGCGCCACTTGAGCTTCACCAAAGCCGCGCAGGAACTGCATATCACCCAGGCCGCCGTCAGCTACCAGATCCGCATGCTGGAGGACGAGCTCGGCGCCCAGCTGTTTGTGCGTGAGAAACGCAGCGTGGTGCTGACCGAGGGCGCACAGCAGCTACTGCCGGTTCTACAGCGGGCGTTCTCGGAAATTGCCGAAGGCATTGAGGCTTTTTCCGCCGTGAGCCGCGAAGAGAAACTCACCGTCGCACTCAGCACGTACTTTGCCATTCATTGGCTGTCCAGGCGCCTGGGACACTTCTCTCACCTGCACCCGGATATTCAGCTTCGCTTGCAGCACCCGGAAACCAATGCGCGTCCAGGTGTCGACGGCGTCGATATGGCGATCGTCTGGAAGGAGCGTCACTGGTCGCCGGAACCGGGTCTTAACAGCCGGCTATTGTTCACCTCGGCCGTCAGCCCCGTCTGCAGTCCGGCCCTGCTGGAAAATCCAGGTTCACCGGCGTCCTCCCAGGGACTGCGCAAGCAGGCCCTGTTGCGCGATGACGTGCACTACGAGGCCTGGTCGAAATGGTTGGAGTTGGCGGGGATAGACGATGCCGGCCCTGCGTACGACATGAAAATCAACGATCCGAATGTCTACCTGCAGGCGGCCATCGATGGGCGTGGCTGGGCACTGGCCGATGAGCTGATTGCCGACGAGATATCCCTGAAGCGTCTGGTGCGGCCTTTCGATCTTTCACTCGAGGGCTATGGGTACTTTATCGTCTACCGCGACGACGCCCTGGAGCGACCCGGGGTGCGTGCGTTCCACCAGTGGATAACCCAGGAGTCGCAGGCCTGAGCTGGCCCTGTCCTGCTACCGAGCAAGGCGGGGCCGAGCCCTGCAGTCGCTGTACGACGCGGGTAGAGCTTGAGCGCACGTTTTGTTCCCGTGCTGCTCGAACCCCACCGCGCGGATATCGGCAAGCGCTCGTCTAGGACGCGACCTGTTTTCAGCTACCGGAATGCTCCATGTACCAATCGCTTAGCTGAACACAAAACTTCTCGTCTTTCGCGAAGGGGCCCGGTCGATAGAACGCCGACTTGGCGCCTGCGGTCATCGATTGGCACAGGGCGACATCTTCCGCGTTGGTTACCTGCCAGACTTCCTTCATGTGTTCGGGGTGATAATCAACGCCTTCGACGGCATCCTCATGAACGATCCAGCTGGTATAGAGCGCACATTTGTCACTGCCAAGCGGCAACACCCAGTTGGTCGCAATGTGGTCCGAGGTGAAGTGAATCCACGCGTTGGGGTTGAACCACATCGACAGCGTGCTTTGATCGTAGTCCTTGAATGGGCCGATCAGTTTCTTGCTGGCCGGCTTGCCATCGAAGGTGATGGATTGGAAATTTTCTTGCATGGGGTAGCGCGCCACGCGGCAGCAATCATTCGGCGTGAAGGCTTGCTCTTTCCACTCCAATCCAAGCGCCTCCCAGCGTTGCACCGCCCGGGCAAACATTTGTTCATAGGCTGGCGATTGCGCGCCATTGAAGCTGGAGGGGTCGAATAGCTTGACCAGGCCCTGGTGGTTCAGGTTGCAATGGCAGCACTCGCGGTTGTTGATCATCACCAGGAACCAGTTGGCGTCGACAATTTCGCATTCGTGATAGGCCAGTTTGTAGCCGCCGTTCTGCAAGCCAAACGGCGCCGCGTAAGGTGCGATGATCTTCTCGATCTCTTCGAGATCGCTGCGATCACACTCAGGGTCCAGGCTGGCGAACAGCAGGCCGTGTACCTCGACCACCGGCAGGCTGTCGAGATGCATCGATTGTCCCAGTTCCGAGCCGGGGAAGTCGGGGGCGAATCCAGGGGCGTTGACCAGGCGGCCGCCGTTGAGCTCATAGACCCACTGATGGTTGGGGCACATGATCATCGGCGGGCATTTCCCATGGGGCTCGCGCAGCAGGCGGGCGCTCTGGTGCGAGCAGCGGTTCGCCATGCAACGGATCACGCCATCGGTACCATGGAGCAGGAAATATTCGTCGTCGAACAGGGAGAACTTGAGGAAGTCCCTTGGCTTCGGGACGTCACCGCGGGTGCCCGCGAAGAACCATTTCTTTGAATAAAGACGCTTGGCACGATCAAGGTCGAATATGGCTTCTTGGGGAAGCCCCATTCCAGAAACATAGTTGTTCAAGTGTGTTCCCCTAAGGAAGATCTGAAATTTCCGCCGCTATTCGGGCTGCAAAGAGCGCTGCCCCAACTGAAAGTCAGCGTGCTGCTTCGCTCAATTCACGTGTTTCTCGACGTGCCTACGCCTACCAAAGAAATGGCGCCTTCAGCGGTGCGCCTCTTGCGCATTCAATAAGCGTTTTTCGCATCCCCAGGTGCGACAGCGCGAAGGCCATGGCGCGGCGGCGGGCGTACTACCAAGCTGCGAACCTGATAGAACGAGCTTGCAGGACGCCTCCGGTGCGAAAAAACGAATGAATCAGCGGCTCCCCAGTGATGTGTCACGTACAGGAAAACTGTCGCGGGCAGGCGGAATGTAGGCTGGGGCGACTTTAAGGACAAACGAGTTCGCCAAATGCTATCCATAAGCGGATTTAATCCATTCGGCAATGTATTGCTTGAGCAGGACAGGGCGATGACGTGCTGCGGGCTGCGTCATGCCCGGGGCGGCGGATGCCGGCACGCTGTCCGTTTTTCCTCCCTGGCGGCGAGGGCGGGGTAATCAGGAAGGTGTGATGGCTTTCTTGTGGTTGTGGTTGTGGTTGTGGTGAGACGCGAGACTGTCGCAACAAGCGAGTCCTGCAGCGGAACAAGGCCGATAACAATCATGATCCATGTGATCGATTGAACGCTGGGCCCCCGTTGCGCGAACTACAGAGTGGCCAGGGCGATGCTGCCCATGACAGGCCGGATATACGAATGCAACCGCACTGACGACAGGCTTGAAAAGCGATTCCTCATCTACTTGTGGGGAGCGTCCATATACATTTGTTAGGGCTAGTACGGAGCATAGTTTTGAAGCTCCTTTATTCGCTGTTTGGCGCGCTCTTCTTTGCAGGCTAGATAGATGCTATTGCGAATAGTCCCTGATCTGTGCATTTCATATTGAGCAGCGCAATCCGCTTCCCTGAATGTAATCCATGCTCTTTGCGCGGTTAAAAGCTTGTTCCTGTATTCAGTGTAATTTTCGTATTCAGTGTCTTGCTGGGAAAGACTTGTCACCAATTTTTTATACGTTAAATTCAGCTCTTTCTCTGTGCTTTCGAAAGAGATAGATGCGCACTGTTCAATGTCAGGCGTTGAGAATGCATTGGCGCAGTCAATATTATTCTCAGGTTCTGCGTATGCCTCAATAGATAAGGCTAGTAGGCAGGCAGCAAGTGAGCGATGCATTGGATGCCCTAACGTTTGGTTAAGGGGCGGGCTTTAGCCCGTCCCAGTGAGCGCAGCGAGCGATTTGAACCACTAGTTAGGTGTCATATACTGATGAATAATGTTGGGGCGTACGCAGACCAATACAAAGCGATTGTGCCTAGTATGCTTGTAGAGATGGCGAATAGCGATATTGGTTTTGATGAGAGTTTAATTGCAAGTGCACCAAGCGCTAAACATATGACTGGCAACGCTGCCCACCACTGAATAGTTTCGAAAACAAATTATGAGTAAGGCGTTTGCTGAACACCAAAGCCTGACCAGAGATTAGTAAAATAATTGGCTGTCTCGGGCTGGAAAAAAAGCATAGATGAAGAATGATTGAGCAATTACAAATATGACTATGGTTACTGCGAGTACGAATTTCTTCACAATGATACCTAACGTTTGGTTAAGGGGTCGGCTTTAGCCGGTCCCAGTGAGCGTAGCGAACGATTTGAACCACTAGTTAGAAGCCAGAAATACCATTATCTCTGGTTTCAGATATTTTTTTGCAATGTCGTATGCGGTATTGCCTTGGGCATCCTTGGCGTCGCGATCTGCGCCGGCTTTAAGCAATACCTTTACTGTTTTGAGGTTTGCCCTGGCTGCCCATAGCAATGGAGTCATATTATTTGTATTTAATGCCGCTATGTCGTGGCGAGCGCCGACTGATAGTAAGAAACGAACCATGCTTGCTCGCCCCCAAGCAGCGGCTCCATGCAGCGGAGTTTCGCCAGCCGAATCAATATGATTCACATCGGCGCCTCTTCGAACTAAGCGACGAGCTCGGCGCAAATTTCCTGCCCAAGCAATGGCATGGAGCTCTGTTTCTGCTCCTCCATCGATAGCAATACCTGGTGCGAAATTTTTATTCATGGGTTCTAACGTTTGGTTAAGGGGCCGGCTTTAGCCGGTCCCAGTGAGCGCAGCGAACGGTTTGAATGCTGTAATGGACACTCCCCGCGCCACGGTTCTATACCCACAACGGTGGTGACTGTGCATTGGGAGAGGTGTGATGAAACGCATAGCAGTTGATCTGGCCAAGTCCGTTTACCAAGTTGCCGAGAGTGTCCGTGCCGGCGTGGTGAGTCAGCGCAGGCGGCTGAGTCGTGAGGCGTTCGGGCGATATATACAGGAGCAGGCTGAGGCGGTCGAGTGGCTGATGGAGGCCTGTGGCACGGCGCACTACTGGGGGCGGTTGATGCAGGCCCGTGGGCACCGGGTGATGCTGCTGCATCCACGCTATGTGCGATCGTACCGGCGGCGTAACAAGACCGACCGCAACGACTGTGAGGCGATGCTCGAAGCGGCGCGCTGTGCCGGCCTGCATCCGGTGCCGGTGAAGAGCCACGAGCAGCAGCAACTGCAGCAGTTGCACGGCCTGCGCGAGACCTGAAAGAAGAGCCGCACCCAGCGTATCAACCTGCTGCGTGGCATCCTGCGCGAAGCGGGTATCGAGGCGCCAGCCAGCACCGCGGCCTTCCTGCGCCGGGCCAACGAACTGATCGAGCGCCCGGAGCTGGCGCGCCTGCGCGGCCTGCTGCAGATCGTCCTGGGTGAGATCAATCTCTATCAGCAGTGCATGGCGGACTGCGAGCGGCAGCTGCAGCAATGGCATGCCGAGGATGAAATCGTGCGCAGGCTGGACGAGGTCAGCGGCATCGGCCTGCTCACCGCCAGCGCCCTGAAGACCGCGGTCGGCAATCCGCAGCGCTTCGCCAGCGGCCGCCAACTCAGTGCCTGGCTGGGCCTGACCCCACGCGAGTTCAGCAGCGGCAACCGGCGCAAGCTGGGCCATATCAGCTGCCAGGGCAACGTCTATGTGCGTACCTTGCTGGTCCACGGCTCCCGCGCCGCCTTGTTGGCGGCCCAGCGCTGCCTGGCCAACACGCCGGAACGACTGACCGCATTACAGCGCTGGGCCACGCAAACGGCGGCGCGCATCGGCCACAACAAAGCGGCGGTGGCGTTGGCCAACAAACTGGTACGAATCTGCTGGGCGGTGTGGTGCCACGAACGACGTTTCAGCGGCAACTGGCAGAGCGTAAGGCCCGCCTGACGGCGGGAGTAACCAGGAGGGAATGAGGGTTTTCGGGTGGTTGTGGTGAGACGCGAGACTGTCGGAACAGGCGAGTCCTGCAGCGGAACAAGGCCGATAACAATCATGATCCACGTGATCGATTGAACGCTGGGCCCCCGCTGTGCGAACTACAGAGTGGCCAGGGCGATGCTGCCCGCGAAAGGCCGGATATACGAATGCAACCGCACTGACGACAGGCTTGAAAAGCGATTCCTCATCTACTTGTGGGGAGCGTCCATATACCAATTGTTAGGCTGTTCAATGCCATGCATATAAAAGAAATATCTGTGTAGAGTGTTGTGGTGTGATTTTGTAGCAAGTCATAACAAGTTTTCCTCGCGATGTTGGTAGATGTAATTTGTCTTTACTTGTTCGCCAGGGGCATATGTAATTATAAGAACCTTCCAGTCATCGCCTTGTTGAAGTGACTGCTTGTGAAGTTTCTTAATGAGATCGCTTAGTAATGAGTGATTATAAGTTGTTTCTACGTCGGCTTTGTCTTTGCCATCTATTGTTAATACTAGCGCCATGACCATATAGCTTTCAAATACGTCAGACTCAAATTCTAATTTTTCATATGGCTGATTTATTCCGGCGGATATCAGTGAAAATAGTTCCTGTAATGTTTCAAATTGCTCTGATATCAAGGGCGTGCTCCATCAGGGCCTAACGTTTGGTTAAGGGGCGGGCTTTAGCCCGTCCCAGTGAGCGCAGCGAACGGTTTGAATGCTGTAATGGACACTCCCCGCGCCACGGTTCTATACCCACAACGGTGGTGACTGTGCATTGGGAGAGGTGTGATGAAACGCATAGCAGTTGATCTGGCCAAGTCCGTTTACCAAGTTGCCGAGAGTGTCCGTGCCGGCGTGGTGAGTCAGCGCAGGCGGCTGAGTCGTGAGGCGTTCGGGCGATATATACAGGAGCAGGCCGAGGCGGTCGAGTGGCTGATGGAGGCCTGTGGCACGGCGCACTACTGGGGGCGGTTGATGCAGGCCCGTGGGCACCGGGTGATGCTGCTGCATCCACGCTATGTGCGATCGTACCGGCGGCGTAACAAGACCGACCGCAACGACTGTGAGGCGATGCTCGAAGCGGCGCGCTGTGCCGGCCTGCATCCGGTGCCGGTGAAGAGCCACGAGCAGCAGCAACTGCAGCAGTTGCACGGCCTGCGCGAGACCTGGAAGAAGAGCCGCACCCAGCGCATCAACCTGCTGCGTGGCATCCTGCGCGAAGCGGGTATCGAGGCGCCAGCCAGCGCCGCGGCCTTCCTGCGCCGGGCCAACGAACTGATCGAGCGCCCGGAGCTGGAGCGCCTGCGCGGCCTGCTGCAGATCGTTCTGGGCGAGATCAATCTCTATCAGCAGTGCATGGCGGACTGCGAGCGGCAGCTTCAGCAATGGCATGCCGAGGATGAAATCGTGCGCAGGCTGGACGAGGTCAGCGGCATCGGCCTGCTCACCGCCAGCGCGCTGAAGACCGCGGTCGGCAATCCGCAGCGCTTCGCCAGCGGCCGCCAACTCAGTGCCTGGCTGGGCCTGACCCCACGCGAGTTCAGCAGCGGCAACCGGCGCAAGCTGGGCCATATCAGCTGCCAGGGCAACGTCTATGTGCGTACCTTGCTGGTCCACGGCTCCCGCGCCGCCTTGTTGGCGGCCCAGCGCTGCTAGGCCAATACGCCCGAGCGAATGACCGCGCTGCAGCGCTGGGCCACGCAAACGGCGGCGCGCATCGGCCACAACAAGGCGGCGGTGGCCTTGGCCAACAAACTGGTACGGATCTGCTGGGCGGTGTGGTGCCACGAACGACGTTTCAGTGGCGACTGGCAGAGCGCCAAGCCCGCCTGACGGCGGGGGTAATCAGGAGGGAATGAAGGGTTTCGGGTGGTTGTGGTGAGACGCGAGACTGTCGGAATAGGCGAGTCCTGCAGCGGAACAAGGCCGATAACAATCATGATCCACGTGATCGATTGAACGCTGGGCCCCCGCTGTGCGAACTACAGAGTGGCCAGGGCGATGCTGCCCATGACAGGCCGGATATACGAATGCAACCGCACTGACGACAGGCTTGAAAAGCGATTCCTCATCTACTTGTGGGGAGCGTCCATATACCACTTGTTAGGCTGTTGGGTTAGTAGCTCTGAAAAAAGACAACATAGCTTTAAGGAAAGAACGAGCTTCAGCGCCATTGATGAAATTATGCGAATGGGCCTCTGAATTCCAAAAGAGAAGAATATTTTCATCTGATCTTTCAAGGAGCTCGGATAGCTGAGTCTGGATGCGTGACATGGCTTCTTTGTCATGGCCGGTGAAAATATCTGACCAGATTTCCTCATCCGTACCGAAATCCAGATATGCATCTTGGTGATACCAGGACCCAATAGCATTTTTGAGAGTCGCGAACTCTCCAAGATGTGCGAGGTAACTGGGTTCTTTGTTCATAATGCCTAACGATTAAGCTAACCGGCAGGCAAAAGCGCAGCTTTTGACTGTCCAGCGAACGAAGTGAGCGAGGTTGAGCGCATTGTTGTGCATCAATGCTCCGTCCCGGCATATACCCACATTGGCTCCGTTTTACCTGCCCGGCTAAACCCAAGAGCTTTGTAAAAATCAATGGCGTCCCCGTCCGCGGTTAGCATTAGCTGATGAAAGCCTTTGTACTTGCTAAGCATGGCCTGCATCATTTTCTTACCGATACCCTGGCCTTGAAGATTGGGTTTCACCAGCATGTGTGGGAAGTAGACGACAAGATGGCCGTCTGAAATTGCGTTGCCAATACCGACTAGCTGGCCATTTAGTCGGGCTGTGACGAGGGCGTGTGAATTACGCAGCGCCGGCAGTAGCTGATCTGGTTTTTGGGCGGATGACCATTCGTTAGCGGAGTACAATGAAACTACTTCATCTTCCGCAATTGCGTCTTGCATTGATATGACGACTTCCATCGGGCTTCCTTGCTCTTGGTGCACAACGATTAAGCTAACGGGCGGCCAAAAGCGCAGCTTTTGGACGTCCAGCGAGTGAAACGAGCGGCGTTCAGCGCATTGTTAGCGGTTGCTCGGTGTATGGTAGGTAGTTTTCAAACTCCCACTCCATGTACTTGCATAATTGGTTGGCGGCATTTTCCCAACTATCAGCCGAAATTGCTGAGACAAGACCGCTGACCATTCTCTCGACTTCTGGCCATGAGAATTCTGGCATTAGCAAATAACTACGCCCCCATCGTGTTTCTGGCCATTTTTCCAAAAACTTAGGTGTGATAACTGTGAAAGTAAAGTAGTCAGCCCCTTCATGGCCCATGGTTCCTATGTCTGCGTGCATAAGTATCGCGCAGCAGTCTGGCTCTTCAGGGATGTTAGGTTTGCCGTACTCAAGGCTATATATTTTCTTTAGCTCGATGCGCATACATAACCGCTAACGATTAAGCTAAGGGGCGGGCTTTAGC
This sequence comes from Pseudomonas sp. LPB0260, assembly GCF_013388395.1. Taxonomy (NCBI): domain Bacteria; kingdom Pseudomonadati; phylum Pseudomonadota; class Gammaproteobacteria; order Pseudomonadales; family Pseudomonadaceae; genus Pseudomonas; species Pseudomonas sp. LPB0260. The sequence continues at coordinate 5,760,270 of NZ_CP058247.1, forward strand.
CCGTCCCAGCGAACGAAGTGAGCGATTTGAGCGCATAGTTGTGCTACCACACCAGAGTAAGAAGTTCATTTGGTGCTGTGCTCATCGTAACGCCAAGTAGAAGCCATAATGCTCCTGTTGCTGATATGTGGAGGCCGCCTGTGCTTGAAGCTTCTAATTTTTTATGTGTTTCGCTGTCGGCTAGCTCTCTTAATAATGTTTCCTGACTAATTGCTTCAATCATGGATTTTTCTTGTTTATCTAAGCTGATTTCAGTCTCGTGGATACGCTTATATATATGATTGATATTTGTTTCAATTGCCGCTAAGCGATCTTCGATACTAGAGTTTTCGTCAATTGGTAAGGAGGTGCAGCCACGAGAGTTTCCTGTCATAGCCCTAAAAGTGGCATGACCGCTCCCAGAGTTGACTCTTCCTCCGTATGGCGGGAAGTTTTTGAGCCATTGGAGGCCTTTTGTTATAAGGCTTGGCTGGCCAAATAGTTCCCTCGTTTCTTTGATACCCCACGCGACAGTGAAGATTCCTAGTACTTGTAATATTAGCCCGGTGATCCGGATGGATTGCTCGTCGGGGTTAAGGTTTATGTACGCGACGGATAAAATGGCGACTGACAAGGCGCGCCAAAGATGGTTGGCTTGTTTTATCCATTTCCAAATAGCTTTGAGCCACGATAGTAATTTTTTCATACGTACGCATCTTTTCGATTGGGGGCACAACGTTTGGTTAAGGGGCGGGCTTTAGCCCGTCCCGAGTGAGCGAAGCGAACGACTTGAACCACTAGTTAGGTGATTGCAGACCATTCTGCCCAAGGGTAATGATAACTGTGGCTTTCGTGGACAAAGTATTTTTTGCCGCAGCTCAAACATTTGCAGTGAAATTCAGGTTCCCATGGAATGTCATTTTTCTTTTCAATTAGTATGTAGCCGCGAACCTGTTCTTCTTCTGGCAAGAACCTTTGAGCAGATTTGTATAGATTACATCTGCAGGTATTTGATTCTTTATGCTCTAATATTTTCAGTGCCAGTTTAGGTATTTCACGACTATCAGCGACTGATGGGCATTCTGGTGCTGGTAATTTTTCGACGGCAGTTCGTATAACGGCTATAGAGTCTAGTGGAATTTCATTAAGATCAATTGCATTTGCTTTAATTATGCACCACCCAGCAGACCATGCGAGGTGATTATCTCCTGAAGAGATATCTTTGAGGGTTTTCTCGATATCCATTCAATTACCTAACGATTAAGCTAAGGGGCGGGCTTTAGCCCGTCCCAGCGAACGAAGTGAGCGATTTAAGCGACTTGTTAGGCGCATGCACGGACGATCTGTAGTTGTATTGATGAGACACCCGAAATGGCCGAGTCGTTTGACCAAGCATCTAGTTCTTCATCGATATTCCCTGTTATTACCCATGCTCTGCCTACATTTTGGGCTATAGATAGTGTTTCAAATATTACTTCTGACCAATTATGGGCAGATATAGGTATAGCCCCAGCAATCAAAAAACCGCCCTTGTGATAGGGGGCGATAGTAAGTGTGCTTGGTTCTGACCCAATGCTAGAAAAATAGCGCTTAGCCACTTTTGCCGCAGCTTCTTTTGACGAACAGTCAGTAAATATTTTGTATGCTGCGTTCATTTTTCTTGTGTGCCTAACTAAAATTAGACGTCAAATGATGCGTTTAAACGCATCGTTTGACGGATAACGTTCTGGGGGGCGGGCCTGGAAGGCTCTGGCGTGCGCCTTGGGCGGCGGGCGCTTGGGCGCGGGGGTGTTATGCACCATCGGGACAATTCCATTTGCGAGGGGCCGAAGAGGCGTCGAGATTAGCGCGAGCCGGGGACGGGAAACAATAAGGGGCGGGTGTCGGCCGAGTCTTCTGGATGTCGGCTGCGCTGGCGATGGCCCTTGCGCGTCGCTGGGGATTGCCAGTGGGGCGTTCGCGTTCCTCCGGTGGAAAACGCTGCACGGTTTTCCACCCTACGCAATCGCGGGGGCTGGGTAGGGTGGACAAGCTTGGCTTGTCCACCGGCTGGTGCGCACGGCCGTGCAGGTCCGCTAGCCGTGGCCTGTCAGTTGGGTGGGCTAACCGCGTAGCGGCGTAACCCACCAGTGCGGCGGTCAGGCCGCCGGATGGCCGGCCTAAAGGCCAGGCGCCTAGAGGTCCTTAACCAGGCGCAGGGCGTCGTAGATGGCGGCGTGGGTGTTGCGCGCGGCCACCGCGTCGCCGATGCGGAACAGCTGGAACTCGCCGTCCGGGTTGTCGTCGCGGGTCTGCGGTTGGCCGACGATCAGGTCGGCGTACTCGACCGCGCCGAGGTTGCGCGAGAAGGGCTTGAGCTCGAAATACAGCTCGTCCATCGGCCGGGTGCCGTGGTTGACCACCACCTGGTCGACCCGGCGCTGCTTGCGCACACCGCCGTAGTCGCTGTCGATCTCGGCCAGCAGGCCTTCGCCGTCGCGCGCCACCGAAGCCAGGCGGTAGGTGACGGTGAAGGTGGTGTCGAGCTTCTGCAGCGAGCGCATGTAGGGCACCAGGTTCATCGCCATGACTTCCGGGGCGAAGGCGCGGTCGGGGGTCATGATCTCCAGCTTGGCGCCGCTCTGGGCGATGAACTCGGCGGCCTGCAGGGCGGCGTGGTCGCCGGCGTCGTCGAACAGCAGCACATTGCTGCCGGGTTTGACGTCGCCGGAGATGATGTCCCAGGCCGACACCACATGCTCGTTGCCCGCGCCGAGGATCTCGGTGTGGGGAAAGCCGCCGGTGGCGACGATGACCACGTCGGCGCGCTCGGCGCGGACGGTTTCGGCGTCGGCCCAGGTGTTGAAGCGGAACTCCACACCCAGCGCCTCGCACTGGCTCATGCGCCATTCGACGATGCTGAGCATCTCGCGCCGGCGCGGGCTTTGCGCGGTCAGGCGGATCTGCCCGCCGGGCTGGTTGGCGGCCTCCAGCACCAGCACCTGGTGGCCGCGCTCGCTGGCGACCCGCGCGGCTTCCAGGCCGGCCGGGCCGGCGCCGATGATCACCACCTTGCGCCGCGTCGCGGCCTTGGGGATGTCGTGGGGCATGCTGGTCTCGCGGCCGGTGGCGGCGTTGTGGATGCAGTAGGCCGCGCCGCCCTGGTAGATGCGGTCGAGGCAGTAGTTGGCGCCGACGCAGGGGCGGATGTCCTGCTCGCGACCCTCGATCAGCTTGCGCACCAGGTGCGGGTCGGTCATGTGCGCGCGGGTCATGCCGACCATGTCGACCTTGCCCGAGGCGATGGCGTGGCGCGCGGTGGCGATATCCGGAATCTTCGCCGCGTGGAAGGTGGGGAAGTCGGTGGCGGCGCGAATCTGCCCGGCGAAGTCCAGGTGCGGCGAGTTGGCCATGCCCTGGATCGGGATCACATCGGTCAGGCCCGGGTCGGTGTCGATGTGGCCGCGGATGATGTTGAGGAAATCGACCATGCCGCTTTCCTTCAGGCGGCGCGAGATGTCCAGGCCTTCCTCGGCGGCCAGGCCGCCGGGCAGCGCCTCGTCGGCGGTGTAGCGCACGCCGACGATGAACTCGTTGCCGACGCGCTGGCGCACGGCCTTGAGCACGTCGAAGGTGAAGCGCAGGCGGTTGTCCAGGGAGCCGCCGTAGGGGGCGTCCAGCTCGTTGGTCAGCGGCGACCAGAACTGGTCCATCAGGTGGCCGTAGGCCTGCAGCTCGATGCCGTCGAGGCCGGCGGCCTTCATCCGCTCCGCCGCATCGGCGTAGTCCTTGATGATGCGCTCGATGTCCCAGTCTTCCAGCTTCTTGGGAAAGGCGCGGTGCGCCGCCTCGCGGTTGTGCGAGGGCGAGACCACCGGCAGCCAGTCGCCCTTGTCCCAGCGGGTGCGGCGACCCAGGTGGGTCAGCTGGATCATCACCGCGGCGCCATGTTCGTGGCACTCGTCGGCCAGGTCCTTCATCCAGCCGACCACCTCGTCCTTGTAGGCGAGGATGTTGTTGAACACCGGCGGGCTGTCGCGCGACACCGCCGCCGAGCCGGCGGTCATGGTCAGGGCGACGCCGGCCTTGGCCCGTTCCACGTGGTAGGCGCGGTACAGCGCCTTGGGCATGCCGTCCTCGGGGTAGGCCGGCTCGTGGGAGGTGGTGATGATGCGGTTGCGCAGGGTCAGGTGCTTGAGCTGGTAGGGCTGGAGAAGCGGGTCGTTGGACATGGTCTGGGCTCCACGCAGAGAAGAAACTCGGGTCGGCGTTCGGGGTTAATGTACATGAGTGTCTATTTAATGATCCTCTGTGTACATTTGCGCGGGCCGCCGATGTCGCTCTCGACTATCTGGTGTCGCTCGCGGTGGTGCTGATGATCGGTAAAAGGCAGGTTTCAGCCTTCTGACTGCCCATTGTTGGAATATCCAGGCAGTGGCAGGAGGCGGCTTAAATGTACATGGATGTCTCTTTTATCAACGTTAGTGGACATTGCGCTTGTGCCGCGGGGGAGCGGCCGCTAGCATCGGCCCATGAGCACACCGACGAAATCCCCCGAAAGCGGCTGGCGCGGTTCGGCCGAGGGCTGGCTGCAGGCGGCCTATGACAGCCTGGTCGAGTCCGGCGTCGAGGCCGTGCGCATCCAGCCGCTGGCGAAGAAACTGAACCTGTCGCGCACCAGCTTCTACTGGTTCTTCAAGGACCGCGATGAGCTGCTGGCCGCGCTGATCGAGCGCTGGCGGGCGAAGAACACCGGCAACCTGGTCGGCCAGGCGGAGGCCTATGCCGAAAGCATCGCCGAGGCCATCCTCAACGTCTTCGACTGCTGGCTGACCCCGGCCCTGTTCGATTCCCAGTTCGAGTTCGCCGTGCGCAGCTGGGCGTTGCAGGAGCCCAGGGTGGCCGAGGAGGTCGATGTCGCCGACAAGGCGCGCCTGGCCGCCCTGAGCGGGATGTTCGAGCGCTTCGGCTTCGACGGCATGAGCGCCGACGTGCGGGCCCGTTCGACCTACCTGACGCAGATCGGCTACATCAGCATGAACACCCACGAGGATGCCCTGACGCGCATGCAGCGCATTCCCGAGTACGTGAAGATCTTCACCGGCCAGCCGCCGCAGCCCCGCGAGCTGGAGCGCTTCTATGCCCGCCACGGCTATGCGGTGCAGGCACCGACCCTGGTGGCCCTGGCGGCGAAGGGCCCGCTGCACACCTAAGCGCCATGGTGGGCAAGCCTTCGGCGTTGCCCACCCTACGGGGGCGCAGAAACCTAGGGTGGATGGTCGTAGCCAGCCATCATGGTGGGCAAGCCTTCGGCGTTGCCCACCCTACGGGAACGCAGAAACCTAGGGTGGATGGCTGTAGCCATTCACCACGTCGGGCAAGCCTCCGGCGTTGCCCACCCTACGGGGGCGCAGATACGTAGGGTGGATGGCCGTAGCCATCCACCTGGGAGGGGCAGGCCCCTGGCGTTGCCCTTGCTTGAATGAACGGCCTTGCGCCGTAGGGGAGGAGAAATGGCACAGGCAATCACGCTCGGCATCATCGGTGGCGGCGGCTGGCTGGGACGCGCCATCGGCGGCGCCCTGCTCGAAAAGGGCGTGCTGGCGCCGGCCGGGCTGATCCTCTCCAGTCGCAGCGGGCGGGTCGAGGGCTTCGCGGCCTGGCCCGACGTTCGGCTGACCCAGGACAACCGCCAGCTGGCGCAACTGGCCGAGATCATCGTGCTGTCGGTGCGGCCCGAGCAGTTCGCCGATGTGCAAGTCGAGGCCGCCGACAAGCTGGTCATCTCCTTCATGGCCGGGGTCTCGGTCGACACCCTGATCGCCCGCACCGGCAGCCGGCGCATCATCCGCGCCATGCCCAATGCCGCCGCGGAGATTGGCCAGTGCTACACCCCCTGGTTCGCCACGGCGCAGGTCACGGCGGCCGACAAGGCCTTCACCCAGGCGATGTTCGAGGCTTGCGGTAGCGCCGACGAAGTGGCCAGCGAAGCCGATCTCGATTACCTGACCGGGCTGGTCGGCTCGGGCGCGGCCTATCCGGCGCTGCTGGCCGAGGCCATGCTCGCCCACGCCCTGGCCAGGGGCTTGCCGCGCCAGGTGGCCGAGAACGCGGTGCGTGGCGTGGTGGTCGGCGCAAGCCAGTTGCTCGGCCGCGCTGGCATGTCGCCGGCGCAGATGGTCCAGGCCATGCTCGACTACCGCGGCACCACCGCCGCCGGCCTGCAGGCCATGGGTGACGCCGGCTTCCGGCAGGCCGTCGGGGCCGGTCTGGAGGCGGCCGAAGCGGCTGCCCAACGGATGAAGAACCGCTATGCGCAAGACTCGCGCTGAGTAGCCGGATCGGCGCGGCGGCGCCTTAGTTCGCGAGCATCCTGCTACCGGCCTCCTGCCCCTGGCCTGTTTGCTGGGCGACACTCCTCACTGCTGTGACAACTCCAAAAAGGCCGCACCGCGGCCGGCTCCATCGCGAACCTTTGCGCTGCCCGGCCCTCTTGCCGAAAAGGTCGGACTGAGTTCGTGCGGCAATCTCCCTCGCCGGGTTGTTCAGGGCGAATCCGCCTAGCAGCGGGGCCGGGCGCATAGAGCCGCAGATATGGCGTGGGCGCATTATTTGCTCCGTATTAGAACGACGCCTTCAGCATAAGTTTTCCTACTGCTTAGCAGAAAAAATTTGAATTTTCTTCTGGCCCAATGTTGAACAGTATGCAGTCAGCGCTAAGCAGGAAATCAACCAGACGACAGACCAAGAACAATACGAGGGTGCATTCATGTCCAATTTCATCAAGCAACTGCCAAAAGTTTACGTGCTGGATAATGGTCGCATGAAGATGGATAAGAACTTCATGATCAGCATGCATAATCCGGCCACTATCGACGAGCCGAACAAGCCTGCCGAGATGATCGAATTTCCCATCTATACCGTGTTCATCGACCATCCCGACGGCAAGGTATTGTTTGATACCGCCTGCAACCCCAATAGCATGGGTGAGAACGGCCGGTGGCCGAAAGAAATCCAGAACATGTTTCACTACACCGCGATGGTCAACGGTCAGGACTGTCACTTGCACAGTCGTCTGGAAGAAATTGGCGTAGACCCTCGCGAGGTTGACTATGTCGTGGTTTCCCACTTGCATCTCGATCACTCTGGTTGTTTGGAGTTGTTCACCAACGCGAAGATCATCGTTCATCAGAATGAATTCAACGCTGCCCTTTCCAACTACGCCCAGAACAGAAGTGCCGAAGGGTTCATCTGGGATGATGTCGATGCGTGGATCAAGAATGATCTGACCTGGAAAGTGGTCAAGGAGGCAGACGGCGACCTGGACTTGCTCGATGGCGTTCGGGTGTTGAACTTCGGCGGTGGACACTCGTATGGCATGCTCGGCCTGCATATCGACCTGCCCGGTCATGGTCGGCTGATACTTGCATCAGATGCCGTCTACTCCGCAGAAAACTACAGCAACCCAAGTCGACTGCCCGCGACCATCTACGACTCGCTGGGTTACATGAGAACCGTGGAGAAGATCCAAAAGCTCTCCAAGCAGACAAATTCAGACGTCTGGTTCGGGCATGACAGCGAGCAGTTCAACTCCCTGAGAAAATCAACTGACGGCTATTACGAGTAAGGGGCAGGTCGTGAGCAATATCATGTTTGTCGAGACATTTCGAATCAAGGTGTACGTGATCGAAGAGTACCTGGAAAAAGTATTGGGCGGGATTGCCAGTACAACCAGCCTGAAATACGGGAACTATGATGGGGTGTCCTGGTGCTCTCAGCCCGGTATAGAAAGGTGCACGCCACGTTCGGGCTCCAATACCTATGGCGGCGAGATTGACCAACCCTTCTCCATTGCCTCGACCAAGATCGAGTTTTCGATCCCTCGAGACAAGACGCTCCTGTCGAAAGTGGTCGAAAGTATTTTCGAGCATCACCCATGGGACGAGCCGGTCATCTGCATCACCGAGTCTATAGATACGCGTAAAAACGGCGTTGTTTGACCTCTACCCGGTCCCCGCTAGATCTCAAACTCTCCGGGCCAGAGAGCCGGTAACGTGGCTCTCTGGGCACCTGTCCGCCGACTCGGCAGACGCCTTGTGGCGCTGTTAACGCGCGTCGATGAGCCGCTTAAACCTGATGCGAACTGCAATATCTGCAGTCGGACTGGCCGCCCCGGAACTAATTATTCGAAGAATAAGTTCGACATTCTTCAGCGAGGTCATCATGAAAGGCAAGATTGCAGTAATGAAACAGCCTGGACAGATCGAGTTCCAGGAATATGAAATCCCAGCCCCCAAGCCCGGATCTATTATCACCAAGGTTCTATGCAGTAATGTCTGCGGTTCGGAGCTGCATATATGGTGCGGCCATCACCCCAAGAAGAGTGGCGGACTGGGCCACGAAACGGTGGGCCTGGTGCAGCAGATCGGCGAGGGCGTGCTGACCGATAATGCCGGGGCACCTATCAAAGTAGGCGACCGTATTGCCGCCACCTACTTCATCGCTTGCCAGCGCTGCCCTTCCTGTTTGTCGGGCAAACTCAACCTTTGCGAAAACGCCTACAGCTTCTGGGCCAAGCAACCTGAAGAAGCGCCGCATTTCCATACGACCTTCTCGACCCACTATTACATCCATCCCGGGCAGTTCTTCTACAAGGTGCCGGACAACGTGCCGGACAAGTTGGCCGCAGGGGCGAATTGTGCGCTGTCGCAAGTCTATTACGGCATCGAGCTGTCGGAAATCACGGTTCAGGACAGCCTGGTGATTCAGGGCGCCGGTGGCCTGGGGATTTATGCAATAGCTTTGGCCAAGAGCAAGGGGGTGACCGTCATCGTCATTGATGCTGACAAGAATCGCCTCGAATTGGCCAGGGAGTTCGGCGCTGACCATGTTCTGAACATGCGCGAGTATCCGACGAAAGAGGAGCGCGTGCATGCGGTGAAGGCGCTCACCAATGGCCGTGGTGCCAATGTATGCCTCGAGGTGGCGGGTGTTCCAGAGGCTTTTGCCGAAGGCCTGGAACTGGTCCGGGCCGGCGGGAAGTTCGTCACCATGGGCAACGTCACTCCGGGGAAGACCATTGCCATCGACCCCGGCTACATCACCCGGAATCAAATCACGGTCATTCCGGTCATGCGTTACCAGCCTGTGTACCTGTACAAGGCGCTGAAGTTCCTGAGTGAGAACATCGACAGGCTGCCCTTCCACAAAATACTGGACACCGAGTACGCGCTGGAGGACGTCGAGCTGGCGCTTTCCGATTCCATGTCGCGCAAAGTCACCCGGGCATCGATCGTCATGAAATAACCCACGGAACACATTCGCCTGCCCCGGGCGCCAGTTGCCTGCCGACATGGGCGAAGTAGGACGCCTGTATCCAGGCGTCCCTGCCGTTCGACCGGACTCGCGGCGATCTGGCCTGCGCAACTGCCCCATGCGGTGATCGATATGCCGGGGCGGCCCCCATACAACCTTTACCTCGCCTTCCCAGAGGAAGTTCAGCATGACGTCTTCGATCCTCGATTCGAAAATATTCGCCCCCTTGTTCCACTCGCAGGAAATGCAGTCCGTCTTCAATGACGAGGCTCGCGTAGAGGCCTTCCTGCAGACCGAGGCCGCGCTGGCCCGTGCCCAGGCCAAGCTCGGCCTTATCCCGGCAAAGGCCGCCGAGCAGATCGACGAGGCGGCCCGCAGCATCCAGATCGATATGGCGCGCCTAGCCCATGACACCGGCACCGTGGGCTACCCCATTCTCGGCCTGGTGCGCCAGTTGGTCGAAGCCTGTGGCAGCGAGTCGGGCGGCTACGTCCACTGGGGGGCGACCACGCAAGACATCATGGATACCGCATCGGTTCTCCAGATTCGCAATGGATTGGCCTTGATCGACAGGGACCTCGAGCGGGTCAAGAAGGCGCTGATCGTTCTTGCCCAGGAGCACCGCAATACCGTGATGGCCGGGCGCACTCACCTGCAGCATGCCTTGCCGATCACCTTCGGCTACAAGGCGGCGATCTGGCTGGACAGCATCCGTCGCGCCGAGGCCCGCCTCCAGCAAATGCGTCCGCGCGTACTGATGGCTCAACTCTGGGGTGCAGCTGGCACCCTGGCATCCATTGGCGACAAGGCCGAGCTGTTGACCGGCGTCGTGGCTGAAGAGCTGCAGTTGGCGACCCCGCTCGCACCCTGGCATGCGGCTCGGGACGGACTGGCGGAGGTCGGCTGCGGCCTGGCCCTGATGACCGGTTCGCTGAGCAAGATCGCGTTCGACATCATGATCATGTGCATGGACGAGATCTCCGAGGTCGCCGAACCCTTCGTCAAGGATCGCGGCGCTTCCTCGACCATGCCGCAGAAGCGTAACCCTATCTCGTGCGAGGTCATTCGTGGCTGCAATCTGGGGGTTGCCAAGGCAGCCGGGCTGCTGATGAATGCTCAGGAGGCCGACTTTGAGCGGGCGACCGGCCCCTGGCATGCCGAATGGATAGGCCTGCCCCAGGCTTTTGTCCTGGCCCATTGCGCACTCTCTCAGGCCGTGTTCCTGCTGGAAGGTCTGGAGGTGTTCCCCGACAAGATGGCCAGGAATCTCGACATCAGCAAGGGGCTGATAGTCGCGGAGGCCGCCATGATGGCCCTGGCACCGCATATCGGACGGCAGGCTGCTCACGACGTGGTCTACGAGGCCTGTCTCGAAGCGCAGAAGCATGACTGTTCGCTGTACGAGGTTCTGGCGCAAAACCCCGGAGTCACTCGCCACCTCGATGAGGATGCGCTGCAACAGGTCCTGTCGCCGTCGTCCTATTTGGGCCTGTCGCCGACGATAGTCGACAGGGTGATTGCTGGCTGAGGGCTGGTCGAGCCGGCCGTGTCAGGCGCTACCGGCTTGCCGCAGGCTCGTCGAGTCCGCTCGCAGCGGCTGTGTCCGGCGCAAGCCAGGGTCTGCCCCTGGCTTCTGCGCCGCCTGACCTGCCCTCCTGCCCCAGGACTGGCCAGTGCTAAGGACGCTGGGGGGCGCAGGGCTGCCTGCAGTTGCTCGATGCCGGCTTTCTTCAGGTATCGCAGAGACGCTTTCGGACCGCTGGCCTGGGCCAAGTACCTGCGGATTTGCTCTTTGGGCAAAGCGTCAGGGGTAGTTCAGGCGTCGCCTGAGGAGAGGCGGAACAGCAGCATAAGATTTTCTACTGCGTAGCAGAAAGTATTTGAATTTCCTTCTGCATCCACATTGATCACTATGCTCCATAGCAAGAAGTAAGAGTGAGGCAGCGATCAACATAATAAGTTGAGGTGATGGCTGTATCGAGGAGTAATAGCGGCCAAGGTTTGCCGGCCTTGTATCTTGTGTCCAACCGTCAGATACCCCGGGAGGGATGCTGAAACGCAGTACCGCTCATACTCAGGTCAATAGCCTTGCTCTTTAAATAGGGCACGCGCAGCCGAGGCCTGACAGCGAAGTAAAGTGCATACCTGAACCTGCCGCGCCGGATGGATACAGGCATTCGACGCCGCGCACTATAAAAATAAGCTTAAAGGTAAGATCATGAATACCGAATACTCAGAATGCCTAGATGCACCCATAGATGTCGCTCGTACTCAAAGCAATCGAAGAATGCAGATTTTGAGTGTTCTGATTGTTATTGCGGTTGCTTTGCCGCTTGTCCTTCTGCCTGAAGACGGTAAAGGCTTCATTGACACCCTGTTCAAGTCAATGACACACAGTTTCGACTTCGCCTTCCTGTCCCTGCCCATTATCGCGATGGGCTTCCTGGTTTATCTTGCCTGCTCGCGCTATGGCGACATCAAATTGAGTGCTGACCAGGCGGCACCTGCCGAGTTCTCCAGGAGTTCCTGGATAATGATGGTATTTCTGGCGGGTATCGCCACTGGCCTGATGCTCTGGGCGGGCACTGAATGGGCCTATCACTATGCGTGGACGCCGTTTGGCATAGAACCCAAGACTAATGAAATGTACGTGGTCGCTCAGGCCTATGGCCTGTTCCACTGGGGACCTTCAGCCTGGGCGATCTATTGCGTCCCGGCCATCGCCATGTCCTACATTTATTATGTGCGGAAAAAGCACATCTATAACCTGAGTGAATCGTGCCGCGGTGCACTCGGCAATCTCGTCGACGGCCCCGTGGGCACGGTCATCAACTACATGTTCCTGTTCGGCATCCTCGGGGCTGCCGCTACCTCTCTGGGCCTGGGCACGCCCATGATTGGCATGGCCGTCGCCAGTATTCTGGGCATAGAGCCTGGCCTCACGCTGGACATCTCCATCATTCTGGTTTGTACGGCAGTCTTCACGATCAGCAGCGGCCTGGGGCTGGCGAAGGGCATCAAGCGCCTGAGCATCTTCTCGACCGTCGTGACGGTGGCGATCGTGCTGTACATCCTGATGGTCGGGCCGACCAAGTTCATCATTGGCCTGGGTTTCGACTCCGTGGGTTATGCCGTCGAAAACTTCATCAAAATGAGCACCTGGACCGACAGCGTCAATCAAAGTGGCTTCCCGCAAGCCTGGACAGTGTTCTATTGGGCCTGGTGGATTGCTTATGCCCCCTTCATGGGCATGTTTGTAACCCGCATTTCCCAGGGCAGGACCATTCGCGAAGTGATTCTAGGCATGCTGGTCTTCGGCACTGCCGGCACCGCCATGTTCTATATCGTGGTGGGGGGCTATGGCATCGATCTGCAGATTACCGAGGCACTCGCCGTTTCGGACATCGTCAACAGCCAGGGTGGCGCTGCCGCCATCATCGAGATCTTCAAGACCCTGCCAGGCGCCACTCTTCTGCTGATCGGGCTGGCCGTGTCCGGCATCGTCCTCCTGGCCACTACCTTCGACTCCGCCGCCTATGTGCTGGCTTGCGCCACGTCCAGCGAACTCGGCGAGGGACAAGAGCCCGAGAAATCCAACCGCCTGTTCTGGTGTTTCGTGATCACCATCCTGCCGCTGGCCCTGCTGTTCGTGGGGGGGTTGAAGAGTATGCAGACGGCATCGGTGATTGTCGCCTTGCCTCTGCTGCTGATCCTGTTCTGCATGATGATTACCACCATGAAATACCTGCTGGAGGATGGCCGGGCACATCGGATCTAGCGCGCATCCGGGCTGGGTGGCAGGGCTATGATAGTTCTCGAACCGAGCCCGCCAGCCCGCGGGGATTGCTGAGCGAAGAAAACGGAGCTGTTCAAGGCTTCTGCAATCCCCGATGGCCCAAGTCAGACAGTGAGGATGCGACGATGAAGAGACCCCCACCCCATAATTGGTTGTTCGTTTTCAAGATCATCGTCGAGTCGGGCTCCATCACCGAAGCGTCCGAAAGGCTCAATGTGTCGCAGTCTGCCGTCAGCCAGCAGATCAAGTCGCTGGAGGACTACCTGGATACCCGCCTGATAGTCAGGGGGAAAAAGGGGATTTCACTGACTGATGTGGGCAAGCATTACTACAACGTTATCAAGATCGCCCTGGACAAGATATCCGATACTACGGATCAACTATTCGGCTCTGGGCGTGCCGATACGGTCACCATAAAGTCGAACTACTCGTTTGCAGACACTTGGATATCCGGAAAGCTTCATGAGTTTCACAAGTTATATCCGGGGACTCGTGTCGAGCTGTATTCCGGGTTGTGGCTGACGGATTTTGGCGAAATCGGACGAGGCATTGAAATCAGGTACGGCGATGGTGCTTGGGGTGACTCCAGTTGCCATCAACTGACCCGGGATAATGTTTTTCCGGTCTGCTCGCCGGCGACCCGCAATAGCATCACTAAGCGTGCAGACATGTTTGAGCACCCGCTCATCTCGGTGATGGGCAACAAGATTGGCTGGCAGGAGTGGTGCGACGCACAGCAACTGAGTCTGGATGTAAAACCCAGCAGCCTGTATGTCGAAAGCAACTTGCTGGCCTATAAGGCTGCCCGGTCGGGGAACTACATATGCCTGGGAATCAATTCGCTGGTCGACGCTTTCATCCAGGACGGCAGCCTGGTCAAGCTCGAGTTTGGTGAGATTAAAAGTCGCGAGAACTTCTTTATCGTGGAGCCGGACTATTACAGCATTTCCCCCAAGGAGATGCTGTTTGCCGAGTGGATTAAGTCTGCGTTCAAGTAGCGCGAGTCGAATTTAGCGGCCGAGCGCTCGCGGGCATGCCGCGCTCGCGCCTTCAGCATATTAATCACAGCAACCGAATGTTTTCGGTTCGAGTAACTTTTTGTCTTTTTCATACAGGAGGCAACATGAATACATACCAACTTTTCATTGGCGGTGAGTGGACCGATGGTGCCGACGGTGTCACAGAGCCCGTTATCAATCCGGCGACTGAAGAGGTCATTGGCCACTTCTGCCATGCCACCCCGGCGGACATCGATCGTGCTGTCGCATCGGCCAATCAGGGGCTCAAGGACTGGCAGGCGGTACCCCAGTGGCAGAGGGGGGCGATTCTCAAGCGCGCCGCCGACCTCTTGCGCCAACGCAAGCAGGAGATCGCGGAGATTCTGACCCAGGAGCAAGGCAAGCCTTTGGCCGAGTCGGTTGGCGAGATCGAGCGCGCTGCCGACTTCATCGAGTGGGGCGGCGAGGAAGCCCGGCGCATGGCTGGGCGCCTGATGAATGGTCGCGACAGTGGCAATAGCATCGAAATTCGCAAGGTGCCGGTCGGTGTAGTGGCGGCTTTTTCCCCGTGGAATTTTCCTGTGGTGCTGACCGCCAAGAAACTTGCCGGGCTGCTGGGGGCCGGCTGTTCCTGCGTCGTGAAGCCGGCCGAGGAGACGCCCGGTTCGGCGATCGAGCTGATTAAGGCACTGCTTGACGCCGGTGTTCCGGGCAAGACCCTCAACGTGGTGTTGGGCAACCCGGCACAGATTTCCAGCCAGCTGATTGCGGCCCCGTCCGTTCGCAAGATTACCTTTACCGGCTCATCGCCCGTCGGCAAGTTGCTGGCTGCCAAGGCCGGCGAAGTCATGAAACCTGTCACCATGGAGCTGGGCGGGCACTCTCCGGTCATCGTGTTCGACGATGTCGACATTGAGCCCCTCGCGAAAATGCTGGTCGCCAAGAAGTTCTTCAATGCCGGCCAGGTGTGCGTGTCGCCGACGCGATTCTTCGTCCATGAGAGCAAGTATGAACAGTTCGTCAGCCAGTTCTGCGAGCTTGCCAGCCGCTTGACCGTAGGCAATGGCAAGTACAGCAATACGCAGATGGGGCCTCTGGCCAACCAGCGGCGCCTGCAGGCAATGGAGCAACTGATTGCGGACGCGGTGTCGAAGGGCGCCAAGGTGGCTACAGGCGGCCAGCGCCTCGGCGAGCGGGGCTTCTATTTCGCGCCGACGGTATTGACGGATGTGAGCCTGGATGCGGACCTCATGAGCAACGAGATTTTTGGCCCGGTCGTCCCAATTCTGCCGTTCAATGACGAAGACGAGGTGCTTCGTATTGCTAACGACGTCGACTACGGCCTGGCAGCCTATGTGTTCACCAATGACCCCAAGCGTCAACAGCGTTTCAGCGAGCAGCTGACAGCAGGGACCATAGGGGTGAACGATGTTCCCGCCCATATCGCCGAAGTTCCGTTGGGGGGATGGGGCGACAGCGGCTATGGTGTCGAGGGTGGCATCGAAGCCCTGGACGCCTACATGAAGAGCAAGTTCGTCAGTCTTCGTTGACGTCAGTAAGCAGGGTGGCGGCTATACGCGGCCACCCTGTTCACCGGGGGAGAGCTGACGTGTCGCCCCGCACCGATATCAGCGTCGGCCATGCTCTCCTGCCATACCGCTACTGAGCGGATGCCGTTCCAGCGCACTGGGCCCAGCACTACCCAGGTCTCGCCCTCTGGGAGTGCGTGCGCCGGTGTTGCGTGATCGGTACTCAGTATTTCCAGATCGCCGGGGTCGTCCTGACCTGGGCTGCCAGTCTCGCTTCCGTACCAGGCGTAATCCGGTCAATCAATAACATCAGGTTATTGTTTTGACCGAACAAATGTCGTTGGACGCTCAGCCCCCGAACTCTAACTTTGACTCACCCCGACGGCACGCCCAGCAGGCGGCCGCCAAGGGCCTATTCGCGGTGATCCAGACCATTTGAAGGGTCGGCAGAAGCTTGTCCAAGAGTTCGTGCTGGCGGGATTTCTTCGCCCTGGATAAAGCGCCGAGCGGCGTCACCAAGGTCACGTTTATATATCGATAAGAAGAGGGCGCAATGACCCAAGCCGACGAGATACTTTCGGTCAAGAACATATTCAAGGTATTCGGCGCGCAGCCGGAAGTGGCCATGGATATGTTGCGCAAGGGCGCCGACAAGAACGAGATATTTCAGAAGACCGGGCAAGTGGTCGGCGTGTTCGACGCCAGTTTCTCGGTCAAGCGCGGCGAGATCTTCGTCATCATGGGCCTGTCCGGCTCGGGCAAGTCGACCATGGTGCGCCTGTTCAACCGCCTGATCGAACCGACCTCCGGCAGCATCCACCTCAACGGCCGGGAGATCACCGGCCTGTCCGACAAGGAGCTGACCAACGTGCGGCGCAAGGAAATGGGCATGGTGTTCCAGTCCTTCGCCCTGATGCCGCACATGAGCGTGCTGGACAACGCCGCCTTCGGCCTGGAGATCTCCGGGATCAGCGAGCAGGAGCGCCGCGCCCGGGCCATCGAAGCCCTGGCCCAGGTCGGCCTGGCCGGCCACGAGAACAGCTACCCGCACCAGCTGTCCGGCGGCATGCAGCAGCGCGTCGGCCTGGCCCGCGCGCTGACCAACGACCCGACCATCCTGCTGATGGACGAGGCCTTCTCCGCCCTCGACCCGCTGATCCGCAGCGAGATGCAGGGCGAGCTGATCCGCCTGCAGGCCGAGCAGCAGCGCACCATCATCTTCATCTCCCACGACATCGAAGAGGCCATCCGCATCGGCCACCGCATCGCCATCATGGAGGGCGGTCGAGTGGTGCAGATCGGCACCCCGCAGGAACTGCTGTGCAACCCGGCCAACGAGTATGTCGAGGCCTTCTTCAAGGGCTTCGACAGCTCGCGGGTGCTCAAGGCCGGCGACGTCGCCGCGCTGGACCCGGCCACGGTGTGCCGGGTCAACGGCCATGTGCCGGCCTTCGCCGCCGGCGTGCCGTTCGGCTACCTGGTCAACGAACAGGACCAGCTGCTCGCTGTGGTCGACGCCGCGCAGCTGCGCGACGGCGCCGACTCCGCGCGGATCGAGCAGCTCAAGCTGGATTGCCACCAGCCCATCTACATCGACACGCCCCTGCACGACGTGCTGGATATCGTCGCCGAGGTGCCGTACCCGGTGCCGGTCATCGACCACGCCGGCGCGCTCAAGGGGACGATTTCGAAGAGCTTGCTGCTGCACACCATGAGTCGCCACTGAGCGGCAGACCGTCGAGCCGGCACGCGCCGCAGAACCCCAGAATAGGTAACCACGATGTCAGAGTTCAGCATTCTCGATCCCTTCCAGACCTTGACCATCCCCCTGGGCGACTGGGTGGAGAGCACCCTCAATTACCTGGTGCACAACTTCCGCGAGTTCTTCCGCGCGATCCGCTGGCCGATCGACCAGGTGCTCAACGGCTTCGAATTCACCCTGCAGAGCATCCCGCCGACCATCGGCATCCTCCTCGCCTCGCTGTTCGGCTGGCAGATGGCCGGGCCGCGCATGGGCCTGCTGTGCGCCGTTACCCTGACCCTGCTGGGCCTGATCGGGGTCTGGTCGGAGTCCATGACCACCCTGGCCCTGGTGCTGACCTCGGTGTTCTTCTGCGCCCTGATCGGCGTGCCCCTGGGCATCCTCTCGGCCCGCAGCGACCGCCTGGAGAAGGTGGTGCGGCCGGTGCTCGACGCCATGCAGACCCTGCCGGCCTTCGTCTACCTGGTGCCGGTGGTGATGCTGTTCGGCATCGGCAACGTGCCGGGCGTGCTGGTGACCATCGTGTTCGCCGTGCCGCCGCTGGTGCGCCTGACCAACCTGGGCATCCGCCAGGTGCCGGACGACAAGATCGAGGCGGCCCGCGCCTTCGGCTGCACGCCGTGGCAGATGCTCCGCCGCGTGCAGCTGCCCTTGGCCGCGCCGACCATCATGGCCGGCGTCAACCAGACCCTGATGCTCTCGCTGTCGATGGTGGTGATCGCCTCGATGATCTCGGTCGGCGGCCTGGGGCAGATGGTGCTGCGCGGCATCGGCCGCCTGGACATGGGCCTGGCCACGGTCGGCGGTGTCGGCCTGGTGCTGCTGGCGATCTTCCTCGACCGCCTGACCCAGGCGATGGGCGAGCGCAGCAGCGACCCCAGCCGGCGCTGGTACCACAGCGGCCCCGTCGGCCTGCTGCTGGGCCTGCTGGGCAGCCGCCCGGCAACCGCCAAAGCTCAGGCCTGAGGCCTGGTTCCTGAACCCAATCGAAATACCCGACGAACAACAAAACCCAGAGGTAGATGACGATGAGTTTCGAAAAGCGTGGCTTCACCCAGAAGGTCCTGCACTGCGCCGCCGTGGCGTCCCTGAGCCTGCTGCCGCTGTATGGCCAGGCGGCGAGCGCCGAGAAACCCGGCGAGGGCGTGGAAGTGACGCCGATCTTCCCGAGCATCGCCGAGGAGCGCTTCCGCGGTGAGGTGGCCATGGCCGGCCTGCGCGAGCTGGGTTACGAGGTACAGGAACCCAAGGAAACCGAATACGCGGCGATGATGCTGGCGCTGTCCTACGGCGATGCCGACTTTTCCGTGCACCTGTGGGACAAGCTGCACGACACCTTCTACCAGAAGGTCGGCGGCGACGACACGCTGGTCAAGGCCGGCGACGTGATCCCCGGGGTGCTGCAGGGCTACCTGATCGACAAGAAGACCGCCGAGGCGCACAACATCAAGTACCTCACCGACCTGAAGAAGCCGGAGATCGCCAAGCTGTTCGACAGCAATGGCGATGGCAAGGCCGACCTTACCGGCTGCAACCCGGGCTGGGGCTGCGAGCTGGTGATCGACCACCACCTCAAGGCCTACGACCTGGAGCAGAGCGTCAGCCACAACCGCGGCTCCTACTTCGCCCTGATGGCCGACACCATCGCCCGCTACAAGGAAGGGCAGCCGATCCTCTACTTCACCTGGGTGCCGCAGTGGATCGCCGGCGTGCTGGTCGAGGGCAAGGATGTGGTCTGGCTGGAAGTGCCGCACACCGATCTGCCGGACGGCAACAACGACGTCAACACCAGCTTCGCCGGCAAGAACCTCGGCTTCGCCGTGGACGAGGTCAAGGCCGTGCTGAACAAGGACTTCGCCAAGGAGAATCCGGCCGCCCTGAAGTTCCTCTCGCTGGTGCAGATCACCACCGATGACGAGAGCGCACAGAACCTGAAGATGCAGAACGGTGAAAGCAGCGCCGCCGACATCAAGCGTCACGCCGCCGACTGGGTCGCCGCCCACCGCGAGACGTTCGACGGCTGGCTGGCCGCTTCCCGCGCCGCGGCCAACTGAGTTCCGCGCTCAGACTCGTGAACCTTATTTGGGCGCCCCGATGGGCGCCTTTTTTTGCCCTTCGAGTCGCGACCCATTCATGGAGTAAGCCCATGTCGCTCTATTCGTTCGTCCGTGATTTCACCTTCAGCCAGGCACCGCAGCACACCCGCACGCTGCTGCAGACCTGCCTGCTGGACATCCTCGGGGTCGCCGCCGGCGCCCGCGACAACCAGACCAGCCAGGCCCTCAAGGGCTACGCGGTCGCGCATTACCCGGCCGGCGCCATGGCCAGCCGCCTGCTGTTCGACGGCCGTGCCGTGCACCCGCTGGGCGCGGCCTGGGCCGGCGGCTTCAGCGTTGACAGCCTGGATGCCCACGAGGGCCACTTCACCTCCAAGGGCCATGCCGGCGCCACCGTGGTGCCGGCGTTGCTGGCGCTGGTCGACGCCTGCCGCGAGCAGGGCCGCGCCATCAGTGGCGAGGAGCTGCTCAGCGCCCTGTGCATCGGCTACGAGACGGCGCTGCGCGCCGGTGCCGCGCTGATGGCCACCGCGCCGGAATACCACGCCTCCGGCGCCTTCTCCGGGCTCGGCGTGGTCTGCGGCGGCGCGCGCCTGCTCGGCCTCGACGAGCAGACCTTCCGTCATGCCCTGGGCATCGCCGAGTACTTCGGCCCGCGCTGCCCGATGATGCGCCTGGTCGATCATCCCTCGATGCTGCGGGACGCCCACGGCGCCGGCGCCCATGCCGGGCTCAACGCCCTGCTGCTGGCCCAGGCCGGGGTCACCGGCGCGCCGGCCGAGACGGTCGAGACCACGGCGGTCGCCGCCCAGTGGCACGACCTCGGCCAGCGCTGGGAGATCGATGCCCAGTACTTCAAGCCCTGGCCGGTGTGCCGCTGGGCCCAGCCGGCCCTGACCGCGATGACCGCGCTGCTGGCCGCGCATCCGCAGATCAGCGGCGAGGCCATCGAGAAGATCCAGGTCGAGACCTTCCACGAATCCATGCGCCTGCAGGGCCACACCCCGGCCAATGCCGACGAGGCCCAGTATGCCCTGGCCTTCCCGCTGGCGGCGCTGGTCGCCCGTGGCCAGGTCGGCCCGCTGGAGGTGACCGGGGAGGCAATCCATGCTGCCGACATCCTCGCCGTCAGCCAACGAATCGAGATCGTCGAGGCCGACGACCTGTCCGCGCGCTTCCCCAATGAGATCCTCTCGCGGGTCTCGGTGTCGCTCAAGGATGGCCAGCGCTTCGCCAGCCCGATCACTGCGGCCAAGGGCGACCCGGCCACGGCCATGAGCCAGGCCGAGTTCAGCGCCAAGTTCCACCTGCTCGCCGGCGTCAGCCTGGATCAGGTGCGCCGGGAGGCCATCGAACAGGCCGTCGCCGCGCTGCCGGCCAGCGCCGACTGCAGCGAGCTGTTCGAGTTGCTGTTCCACACCGACGTCGCCCGGGCAATGCCCGAGGCCGCTCAGCTCATGGAGATCGCCCTATGAAGTTCGCCGAGAAAGTCACCCTGATCACCGGCGCCGCCGGCGGCGTCGGCCAGGCCCTGGCCCTGCTGTTCGCCCGCGAGGGTGCGCGCCTGATGCTGTCCGACCGCGACGAGGTGGGTTGTGCGGCCATCGCCGAGCGGGCCCGCGCCCTCGGTGCCGAGGTCAGTTACCTGGCCGGCGACCTCAAGCAGAAGAGCTATTGCGAGGCGCTGGTCAGCGCCGCGGTGGAGGCCTTCGGCGGCCTCGACATCGTGCTCAACAATGCCGGCATCATCCCCCGCGGCACCATCGAGGAAACCACCGACGAGATGTGGTTCGACGCCATGGGCGTGAACCTCAACGCGGTGTTCTACATCTGCCGCGCCGCCATTCCACACATGAAGGGCCGCAAGGGCGCGGCCATCGTCAACACCTCCTCGGTGTGGGGCGTCTACCCGGGGCCGGGGCATGTCGCCTACTGCACCAGCAAGGGCGCGGTGGCGGCGCTGAGCAAGAACCTCGGCCGCGACTGTGCGCCGCTGGGCATCCGGGTCAACGCCGTGTGCCCGCATGAAATCAACACGCCGATGATCCGCAGCGGTTTCGAGCGCCGCGGCCTGGACCCGGACAAGGCGGTCGAGGAGCTGAACAAGAGCGTGCCCCTGGGGCGCATCGCCGAACCGGAGGACATCGCCGATGTGATCGCCTTCCTGGCCTCGGACGAGGCGCGTTACATCGCCGGCGAGACCCTCGAGGTCACCGGTGCCAAGCCGGTTTCGGGCTGAGGAGATGACCATGCTTTTGACAGGAAAAAATGCCCTGGTGACCGGCGGCGGCCGTGGCATCGGCCGCGGCATCACCGAGAAACTGCTGGCCGCCGGTGCGCGGGTGCTGGTGGCCCAGCGCCAGGCACTGGACGCCGAGCTGGCGAATAACCCGGATGTGTTCTTCGTCGAGGCCGACCTGGCCGAGTCCGGCGCGCCGCTGCGCATCGCCCAGGCCGCGGCCGAACTGCTCGGCGGCATCGACGTGCTGGTGAACAACGCCGGCTTCATGTTCGAGCAGCCGATCGAGGCCATGAGCGAGCAGGACTGGGACCGGATGCTGGTGGTCAACCTGCGCGCGCCGGTGTTCCTCGCCCGCGAACTGCTGGCGCAGATGCGCCAGCGCGGCGGCGGCAGCATCATCAACATCGGCTCGATCGAGGGCCTCGGCGCCAACCCCCAGCACGCCGCCTACTGCGCCTCCAAGGCCGGCATCCACGGCCTGACCCGGGCCCTGGCGGTGGACCTCGGCCGCGACGGCGTGCGCTGCAACGCCATCGCCCCGGGCTGGATCGACTCGGACCTGAGCAACGCCTACATCGACGTCCAGGCCGACCCGGTCGGCGCCCGCCAGGGCCTGCTGGCCATGCACCCGGTCGGCCGCACCGGCACCCCGCAGGACGTCGGCGGCGCGGTGGTATTCCTCGCCTCCGACGAAGCGGCCTTTGTCACCGGCCAGATTCTGGTGGTCGACGGCGGCCGCACCGCCAAGCTGCCCCTGCCGTTCTGAGGCGCTGTACGCGGCATGCCCCAGGTGTCGGAAATAGACACCTGGGGGCGCGCCTGTACATAGAGCGCGCGCCCGGCCGGCGCTGCTGTGCGGTATCCGCCGAGCCCACGGCGCCCAGAACTCGCTCATCCGCCTCGTTTAGGCGGCTCGAATGGAGGGCTGGCTTGCCCGCTTAATCCCTTCGCTCCAATTGAAAAATTTGCTGGCCACATGCCCACGCCTTTCCTATACATAGGAAAGCCCCTCACCGTTGACGTGCTGTTGAAAAACGACCTGCGTGGCCAATGAGTTATTTAAAACAGATTCGAGCGCGAGTTCGCTCGGCATGCCGAGCGACTGCATGTGAACTCCGTCGGTGCATCTGTTTGATTTGCCAGAGATTGCCTTCCTGGCCTGCCTGGGATGGCCTTGCCGACGCTCTTCGGCCAACTGGCAAACATTCACTCTCCAGAGGGCGAGGATCATCATGCCTGCCCGCAGAAATCCGATACGCGTGATGCTGATCGATTGCCGTCCTCTGGTCCTCATGGGCCTGCACGATCTGATCAACGCGAGGAAGCCACGGATGGAGGTGATCGGCCAAGCCTCGGCCTATGCCAGCGCACTGGATCTTGCCGACCGGTTGCGTCCCGATGTCATTTTTTTCAGTTTCTTTCCGGATGCACTCGACCCGCTGGATGTCATCGCCGGGCTCGCCTCCAATGCCGAGATGAAAGTGCTGGTGCTCAAGGGGTTGTACGAATCCATTCCAGTGGGCCAGGCGATAGGTGCGGGTGCCCGTGGCATAGTGCTGGCCGAAGACCCGACGGAAGCGATCATCCAGGCCATCATCAGGGTCCACCATCGTGACGTCGGGCTGGACAGAGCCTGGGCCGGGGGGCTGTCCAGCTATGCCGTGGCCGGGCACGTGCCCTTTAAGTGCAGTCTGGAGAGGACGAGGCAGGCGCAGTTGACGCATCGCGAAAAGGAGCTGATTCGCGTCATAGTGGGCGACCCGTCCGCCAAGTACCTGAGCATCGCCGCGCACTTGGGTATCAGTGAGCACACCGTGCATAACCACCTCAGCAACATCTATCACAAACTCAAACTCATCAACCGCGTCGACCTGCTGATATACGCGCTGAAGCACGGGATTACCGACAGCGATGAGCCGCCTGCGTCCAGTTGGGTGGAGTTGGATTGAATCGAGGCCCTGGCACCCTGTGCAGTGCCCGGGCAGTCGGGCCGTTGCCCTCCTGAGCGGTGGCCAGGTGCGAGAGGCTGGCTGATGGCGGTGCCGGCCTGCATGCCCGCCGCCCCTGCAAGAGTTGCCGGCAGCAGTGCGGGGGGTAGGCTCTTGCGCTACCGCCCGCAGCTGCACCTTCCCGCGATGCCTCAGATGCCGCCGAGCACGATGTCGCTGGCCAGCAGGTCGACCCCGACCACGGTGATGGTGGTGATCTGTCCGCCGGACTCGGTGATCGTCACCAGGCTGTCTGCGCCGCTGTTGTCGATCGACGTGACGGCACCCGGGTCGCCAAGCAGCACCAGCCTGTCGCGCAGGCCCGAGCTCGCATCGAAGCCGGTGACCTGGTATAGGGTCTCGGTGAAAGACAGGTCGACGTTGAAGGCGTCCTGCTTGCCGAGCGTGCCGAGCAGCGAGTAGTCGAACAGCGTGTTGGCCAGTTCGTTGGCGAACAGGTCGGCGGCGAAAATGCTGGTCGCCGTATCGCCGTCGCCGTCGGTCAGGGTGGCGCTGAAGGTCAGCCGGATATCGCTGGCCAGGCTCTCGGTCTCCTGGATGAACTGGATCACCGGGATCTTGATCACGCCCTTGCCCATGGTCAGCTGCACCGCATCGATCAGCTTGCTGCCTTCGCGCTCGATGAGGAAGGACTTCTGCCCGCCCGCTTCCGACTTCAGGTCAGCGGCTCCCACCAGGATATGGTTCGAAACCGTCTCGTCCGAGTAGAAGATCCGGTAGTAGAGCTGTTCCGTCGCTGGGTTGTAGCCCTGCACCGAGTTGTCGATGAAGACTCGCATGGCCGTCAACAGGGACTCGGGGTTGACGACGAAGCTCTCGTCGCCGGGATTGATGCCGGCCGTGCCGTTGCCATCCAGGTTGTTGTTGCCGATGCCGATGCCCGAGGTGCTGACGTTCATGTTCGCCGTGCCGAGGAAGCTGAATCCTCCGGCTTCTATCTGCGCTTCGGTCAGGTCCGACGCGCCCGGCCCGATGGCGAGGAGAATGTTGGCGGCGCTGGTGGTCGCGTTGACGCCGAAGAAGACGATCTCCTCGGAGGGCGACGGAATGGTCGGCGTATTCTGCGGCGGGATCAGCAGGGTGCGCACCGGGTCCGGGCCGCCGGCAGCGAGCGCGCCATCGGCACTGCTGCGCACTATCATCGAACTGAAACCCTGCACCAGGTCCAGCGCATAGGTGCCATTGGCGAAAGCGGTCAGCGTGTAGTCGATGGTGGTATTCGCCGTTGCGGAATTGTTGTCGAAATCGCCGGTCAACTGGCCGGCGAAACGGAAGGCGCCGCTGGCATCCGGCGAGGGCGACAGCTCGGTGAGTGTGCCGCTTCCGGTGGCGGTAGTGCCGTCGGGCCTGACCAGGGTGAACTGGCCGTTCACCAGGCTGATGTCCAGACCGCTCGCGCCCAGTCCGTCGGCGCCGGCCGCCATGTTCCAGTAGCCGAACTGCGCGAGGGTGGTGCCGGTGCCTATCAGGTTGCCGAAGGCCAGGGTAGGGCCGTCGTCCTCGAAGATCATCTGGGAGCCGACCTCGGTGACCGAGGTCGAGACCTGCCGCAGCATGAAGCCACCAATGTCGAAGTCGGCGTGGTTGTTGCCCTTGGCGTTGAGGGCCGCGCCGTTCTCGACGAGTACGCGGTTGTGATCCGTGGTGGTGGTGTATTCGATCCTGTGGCCGGCCTTGATGCCGGTCAGCGTCGCGACCCCGCCGACGATGGCGATGGTGATGCCGGGGTCGTTCACCGAACCATCCGAGTTCTCGATCACCAGCCCGCTGGCGATGTTGATGACGCGGACGTTGCTGATCGCCACCGCGGTATCGTTTGTATAGCCGTCGACGAAATTCACCCCGGGTTCCGCGTCGGTGCTGAAGGCGCTGATCTTCACCTGAGCCGTCTTGCCGCTCTGCAGTTGCACGACGTCGAAGCGCGCCGAGCGCGCGTTGAACATGGCGGTGAAGTCGATGTTGGCTTCGACATCCGCTTCGTTCTGATCCAGATTGGGAATGGTCACGTCCAGACGGGCGCCGGTGACGAAGGTGAAGCGGATGCCCTCCTGTTCGGTGATCATCTGATTGTTGGTGCCGAAGGTGGTCGGGCCGCCCGCCTGGCTGGTGTTGATGGTGTCGCCGGTGTTGATGTTGACGCCGGTGGACTGGTTAGCGGGGTCCTTGCCGGTGGCGATGATGCTCGGATTCGAGATCCGCGTGACACCGTTGTCGTTAAAGGTTAGCGGGTTGGTCTGGGTGAACATGAGGAACAGGTTCTGCCCGGAGGGCGCGTTGGCCAGGACGAACTCCACGTCCTGGCTGGTGCCGATGAATACCTTGTTGAGCAAGTTGAGCGCATCGTCGGGGTCGTTGGGGTTCAGGTGCTTGAGCGGCTGGTATTGCACCATCCACAGCTTGCCGCCCGAGACCGGCGAGCCGGTTTCCTCGATATAGGCGGCGAACACGATGGTCCCGTGCGGCCCCCCGGCCCGGGCCAGCAGGATGTTGTTGTTGAGGCTATCGGTGTAGAGCAGGATGCTCGTGCCGTCGAGGGTGTCCAGGCCGCTGTCCAGGCCATTGAGCGGCGCGCCCGTGCTGTCGGTGAAGCTGACATCGATGACGTTCGCGCCGGGGGGCGGGGTGATGCTGAAGGCGTTGCTGCCCGTGTCGCCCACGGCCCCGCTATAGCCGCTCAAGGCCGCGCCCAATGCGGTGGAGGTGTTGGCCCCCAGTACGCTCAGGCGCGTGGAGAAGGTCAGCGGCAGGGTTGTCACCAGAATGTCGTTGTCGTCCGCGTCTCCCGCGATGCCTGGAGTGGCAGTGTTGTTCTGCAATCCGGCCGTTTCGTCCAGCGTAACGTACACAATAGCCATGGCGTGCTCCTGGGTGTTGCCGGTCATCGAGGCCTGACCGTTGGCCGTGACTTCAGCTCTGTCCTCCACTATCGGGAGAGACCGGCGCAGTGCCCATCGCCCGATGCTCCCAGACGGCATGGGAGTTTCGGACTAGTGGCGTATTGCTGGCGCCGAGCGCTGATGCAAGGAGCTATCGGAGGAGCGCGGGCTGCAGCGGGGGGGCGGCGCGACAGGTCGCCCTGGCGTTGCTCGGCAGTCGAGTGGCGTGGTTTTCTGCCGGGTCCCGGCTCGTAGATGGGGGCGGTAGCACCGCCGCCCGTCGGATCAGCCGGCTCGCTGGTGCAAGGCGATTTGAGCCGCCTTTCCGCGTGCCGTATCGAGTCGTAATAGGGCTGCTACAGCGTGTTCACATGGATATTATTTCGCGGACTGGCTCCAGGAGCAGGGTATGCTTGTGCCCTGCACGCCAGGGGAAATGCCCCTCCCGCCTGGCGGGGGGCGTGGCCCCGCATAACTAGAATAATCACATGGCATTTTTGTCTGACCGAGTTGCTAGATGAGATCGTCCTTCGAGAGCGTGCTGAAAAACAAGAACATGGCTCACCTGGACAAGATGGTGAGCGCAGGGCCGTCGCTGCCGCCGCGGCGGGTGGCCTTCGTGCTGCAGGAAAACTTCTCGATGATGGCCTTCACCGGCGCGGTGGATGCCCTGGTCACCGCCAACCTGATGAGTTCGTCGCCGCTGTTCGAGGTGCTGGTGGTCGGGGGGGCCGAGGAGCTGGTGGTCAGCGACCTGGGCATCGCCATTTCCGCCGGCTGCCGCCTGGCCGAGCTGGAGGAAAAGAAGCTGGACATCCTGGTGGTGTGCGGCGGTTTCCGCGTGCGCCTGCAGGGCGAACCCTTGCTGCGCAGCAAGCTGCGTTCGGCCGAGGCCGCCGGCGCCATCCTCGGCGGCCTGTGGAACGGCGCCTATTTCATCGCCGAGGCCGGGCTGCTGAACGGCTACGAGTGCGCCTTCCATCCCGATGGCCGGGCGATGATGGCCGAGCTGTTTCCCAGCGTGAAACTGTCCAGCCACGCCCATGTGGTCGACCGCGAGCGGATCAGCTGCGCCGGGGCCAACAGTTCCCTGGGCATGATGCTTGAGGTGGTGCGCTGCAGCGGTGGTGAGCAGCTGGTCAGCGCGGTGGAGGAGGTGCTCAGCTGCGACAAGATGCGCGAGGTCATGGACGTGTCGGTGGTCTCGGTGGACTACGATCCGACCCTGCCGCAGGCGCTGAAGCTGGCCCTGGAGCTGATGCACAACAACATCGACGAACCGCTGGTGGTCGATGAGATCGCCGACTGCGTGGGCATCTCCCGGCGTCACCTGGAGCGCCTGTTCTGCCGTCACGTCAACGCCACCCCCTCGCGCTACTACCTGGAATTGCGCCTGACCCGCGCGCGCCAGTTGCTGCAGCAGACCAACAAGTCCATGGCCGAGATCGCGGTGGCCAGCGGCTTCGTCAGCATTTCCCATTTCCGCCGCTGCTTCCGCGAGTTCTTCGACGTCGCCCCGGGGCGTTTCCGCGCGACCTCGCAGCAGGGCCGCTGAGCCGCGCCGCCGTCCGGCCGCTGACTGTCAGCGGGGTGGCGGCGGCAGCCCCAGCGCCGCTCCAGGCGAGCTGAGGCGGGCGCAGGCGTTGCTGGCATCGGCCAGCAGCACCAGGCTCAGGTGGTCGACGGGCTGCGGGCGGGCGCGCAGATATTCGCCGTGCTCGAGGGTCAGCCGCGCCAGGTAGTCCGCATAGTCCGCATCGACGGTTTCCTGCGCTGGTGCCGGGAGCGGAGCCGGCTCTGGCGCGGCCTCGCTGGCGCCGTCCGCTGTTGCCACCGGCTGCTGGGGCAGCAGCTTGCTCAGCAGCAGCTGAAAGTCGACATAGCCGCGGACTTGCGCCTCGCTGCTCACCGCGGGC
Organism: Pseudomonas sp. LPB0260; assembly: GCF_013388395.1. Taxonomy (NCBI): domain Bacteria; kingdom Pseudomonadati; phylum Pseudomonadota; class Gammaproteobacteria; order Pseudomonadales; family Pseudomonadaceae; genus Pseudomonas; species Pseudomonas sp. LPB0260. The sequence continues at coordinate 5,788,728 of NZ_CP058247.1, forward strand.
AGGTTGCGGCCGGCGGCGGAGGAGGGCTGGAGCGTGGCGAGGCCGTTGATCATGGACAACTCGTTGCGGCTGGACGGGACCGGGTCTGGCAGAATGCCGACCCAAACTGGTTATCGGCCGACGCGCGGCCGAATTGAACGATCTCGAGTGTGATTGCCCATGAGTGACCAACAGCCCAGCGCCAGCATTCGCATGGACGCCCTGGCCGCCCATCTGCACGAGGCCGCCGACGCCTGGGCCGCGCGCCTGGGTCTGCCGCGTGAGGGCGAGGCGCAGTACGCCTTGCAGCTGGGCGAGGCGGGCCTGCAACTGGTCGAGCTGGGGCCCCAGGCGCCCGGGCCGGTACGGGTGGACTTCGTCGAGGGCGCCATGGCCCATCGCCGCCAGTTCGGCGGCGGCAGCGGGCAGATGATCGCCAAGGCAGTGGGCGTGCAACCGGGCGTGCGCCCGCGGGTGCTGGATGCCACCGCCGGCCTGGGGCGCGACGGGTTCGTCCTGGCCAGCCTGGGCTGCGAGGTGACCCTGATCGAGCGCCAGCCGCTGATCGCCGCTCTGCTCGAGGATGGCCTGGGGCGCGCCGTCGGCGATGCCGAGGTGGGGCCGATCGTCGCTCGCATGCGTCTGCTGGCCGGCAACGCCATCGAGTTGATGGGCGCCTGGGAGGACGAGCCGCCCCAGGTGATCTACCTCGACCCGATGTTTCCCCACCGCGACAAGAGTGCCCTGGTGAAGAAGGAAATGCGTCTGTTCCGTCCCTTCGTCGGTGACGATCTGGATGCCCCGGCGCTGCTCGCCGCGGCCCTCGAACTGGCCAGCCATCGGGTGGTGGTCAAGCGTCCGCGCAAGGCGCCGCTGATCGATGGGGCCAAGCCCGGCTATGCCCTGGAAGGCAAATCCAGCCGCTACGACATCTATCCGAAGAAGTCCCTGGGCAAGGCCTGACTAGTCAGGCCGGTAGGCGCGCATGAACATCGCCACCACGTTGCGCACATGCTGCTCGGCCACCGCCCCCTGCTGCGCCTCGCCGCAGCCGATCAGCAGGCGGAAGTTGGCGCCGCCCTTGACCAGGCAGAAGAACTGGTCGGCCGCTTCCAGCGGGTCGTCGATGCGCAGCTTGCCGGCGCGTTGGGCCTGGCGCAGCAGATGCTCCATTTCCTGCAGCACGCGCTGCGGCCCGGCCTCGTAGAAGACCCGCGACAGCTTGGGGTCCTGGGCGCCCAGGCTGACCATCACCCGGTGCAGCTCGATCGATTCGCGGCTGTTGATCAGCGCGTGGAAGCCACGGGCGATGTTCAGCAGCACGCTCTCGAGCGGCGCGTCATCCGCCAGCTCGAACAGCAGCTCGGGCAGCTGTTCCTGGCACTTGGCCTTAACCGCCTCGGAAAACAGCGTCTCCTTGTCGGTGAAGTGGCTGTACACCGTCAGCTTGGACACCCCGGCCTCCGCGGCGATGGCATCCATGCTGCTGCCGTCGTAGCCGTGGCGCAGGAACAGGTTCTTCGCCGCGTCCAGAATGGCCTGGCGCTTGGCGAGGTCTTTCGGGCGACCCGGGCCGCTGGGGGGTAACAATTTGTTGGGCATGGGCAGCTTTTAATACTGGACTGGTGAGTTTGCTATTTTTACTATACCCGTCGGTTCAAATATTCCAAACCTCCGCGAAAGGTCGTTCATCATGTTGCGCCATGTCCTGTCCGTCGCTCTGCCCGCCAGTCTAATCGCGCTGCTCGCCGCCTGTGGCAATGGCGAGCAGGTTGAGCAGTCCATCCGTCCGGCCCTGGTGGTGCAGCCGCAACCGGCCGCCGAGCTGATGGACAGCTACCCCGGCGAGGTGCGCGCGCGCTTCGAGCCGGAGCTGGCGTTCCGCATCGCCGGCAAGGTGACCAAGCGCCTGGTCGAGGTCGGCGACCAGGTGAAGAAGGACCAGCCCCTGGCCGAACTGGACCCCCAGGACGTGCGCCTGCAGCTGGAGGCGATCCGCGCCCAGGTGGCCGCCGCCGAAGCCAATCTGCGCCTGGTGCGCGCCGAGCGCGACCGCTACAAGACGCTGCTGGAGCGCCAGCTGGTCAGCCGCTCGCAGTACGACAACGCGGAGAACCTCTATCGCTCCGGCGAGGCGCGGCTCAAGCAGGTCAAGGCCGAGTTCGACGTGGCCAGCAACCAGGCCGGCTACGCCGTGCTGCGCGCGTCTCAGGACGGCATCATCGCCAAACGCATGGTCGAGGTCGGCCAGGTGGTGGCGGCCGGGCAGAGCGTGTTCACCCTGGCCGCCAATGGCGAGCGGGAGGTGTTGATCAGCCTGCCCGAGCAGGCCTTCGAGCGCTTCAAGGTCGGCCAGTCGGTGGCGGTCGAGCTGTGGTCGCAGCCCGACCAGCGCTTTTCCGGGCAGATCCGCGAGATGTCGCCGGCCGCCGACCCGCAGTCGCGCACCTTCGCCGCCCGGGTTTCCTTCGTCGAAGGCAAGGTGCCGGCCGAACTGGGGCAGAGCGCCCGGGTGTTCATCGCCCACGACGGCGAGGTGCCGCTGGCGGTGCCGTTATCGGCACTGAGCGCCGAGCAGGGCCGGCCCTTCGTCTGGGTGGTCGACCCGGCAGACTCCAGCCTCAAGCGCACCCCGGTGCGTATCGGCGCCTATGGCGAGAAGACCGTGCCGGTGCTCGAAGGCCTGAAGGCCGACGACTGGGTGGTGGCCGCCGGCGTGCAGGTGCTGCGCGAGGGCCAGCAGGTGCGCCCGGTCGACCGTGACAACCGAGCAGTCAAGCTGGTGGCCAAGGAGTAGTCCCGATGGCTTTCAACCTATCCGCCTGGGCGCTGAACAACCGCCAGATCGTCCTCTACATCATGCTGCTGCTGGGTATTGTCGGGGCGATTTCCTACACCAAGCTGGGGCAGAGCGAGGACCCGCCGTTCACCTTCAAGGCCATGGTGATACGCACCAACTGGCCGGGGGCGACGGCCGAGGAAGTGTCCCGCCAGGTCACCGAACGCATCGAGAAGAAGCTGCTGGAGACTGGCGAGTACGACAAGATCGTCTCCTTCTCCCGCCCGGGCGAGTCCTCGGTCACCTTCATCGCCCGCGACTCCATGCATTCCAAGGAGATTCCCGATCTCTGGTACCAGGTGCGCAAGAAGGTCAGCGACATTCGCCACACCCTGCCCCAGGGCATCCAGGGGCCGTTCTTCAATGACGAGTTCGGCACCACCTTCGGCAATATCTACGCGCTGACCGGCGAAGGCTTCGACTACGCCGTGCTCAAGGACTACGCCGACCGCGTCCAGCTGCAATTGCAGCGGGTCAAGGATGTCGGCAAGGTCGACCTGCTCGGCCTGCAGGACGAGAAGATCTGGATCGAGCTGTCCAACACCAAGCTGGCCACCCTCGGCCTGCCCCTGGCGGCAGTGCAACAGGCGCTGGATGAGCAGAACGCGGTGTCCTCGGCGGGGTTCTTCGAGACCGCCTCCGACCGCGTGCAGCTGCGGGTGACCGGCAGCTTCCAGTCGGTCGAGCAGATCCGCGATTTCCCCATTCGCGTGGCCGAGCGCACCTTCCGCATCGGCGACGTGGCCGAGGTCAAGCGCGGCTTCAACGATCCACCGGCGCCGCGCATGCGCTTCATGGGCGAGGACGCCATCGGCCTGGCCGTGTCGATGAAGAGCGGTGGCGACATCCTGGTGCTGGGCAAGGCCCTGGAGGGCGAGTTCGCCCGCCTGCAGGAGACCCTGCCGGTCGGCATGCAGCTGCGCAAGGTGTCGGACCAGCCGGCTGCGGTGAAGACCGGGGTCGGCGAGTTCGTCCGCGTGCTCACCGAGGCGGTGATCATCGTCCTGTTGGTGAGCTTCTTCTCCCTCGGCCTGCGCACCGGCCTGGTGGTGGCGCTGTCGATCCCGCTGGTGCTGGCGATGACCTTCGCCGCCATGTACTACCTGGACATCGGCCTGCACAAGATTTCCCTCGGCGCCCTGGTGCTGGCCCTCGGCCTGCTGGTCGACGACGCGATCATCGCGGTGGAGATGATGGCGATCAAGATGGAGCAGGGCTACGACCGCCTCAAGGCGGCCAGCTACGCCTGGAGCAGCACCGCCTTCCCGATGCTCACCGGCACCCTGATCACCGCCGCCGGCTTCCTGCCGATCGCCACCGCGCAGTCCGGTACCGGCGAGTACACCCGCTCGATCTTCCAGGTGGTGACCATCGCCCTGCTGGTGTCGTGGATCGCCGCGGTGGTCTTCGTGCCCTACCTGGGGGCCAAGCTGCTACCGGACCTGGCCAAGCTGCATGCGGCCAAGCACGGCGGCAGCGACCAGGGCCACGACCCCTATGGCACGCCCTTCTATCAGCGCGTGAGGCGCATGGTGGAGTGGTGCGTGCGCCGGCGCAAGACGGTGATCCTGCTGACCCTGGCCCTGTTCGTGGCGTCCATCGCGCTGTTCCGTTTCGTGCCTCAGCAGTTCTTCCCGGCTTCCGGGCGCCTGGAGCTGATGGTCGACCTCAAGCTCGGCGAGGGCGCCTCGCTGGCGGCCACCGAGGCCGAGGTCCAGCGCCTCGAAGCCCTGCTCGAAGGCCATGAGGGCATCGACAATTTCGTCGCCTATGTCGGCAGCGGCTCGCCGCGCTTCTACCTGCCGCTGGACCAGCAGTTGCCGGCCGCCAGCTTCGCCCAGTTCGTCATCCTGGCGAAAAGCATCGAGGAGCGGGAGAAGATCCGCACCTGGCTGATCGACACCCTGGGTCAGGAGTTCCCCAGCCTACGCACGCGCATCTCGCGCCTGGAAAACGGCCCGCCGGTGGGCTATCCGGTGCAGTTCCGCGTGTCCGGCGAGCACATCGACGAGGTGCGCGCCCTGGCCCGCGAGGTGGCGAACAAGGTGCGCGCCAACCCCCACGTGGTCAACGTGCACCTGGACTGGGAGGAGCCGAGCAAGGTGGTGCGCCTGAACATCGACCAGGAACGCGCCCGCGCCCTGGGGGTGAGCACCGCCGACCTGTCGCGCTTCCTGCAGAGCTCGCTGACCGGCGCGCCGGTCAGCCACTACCGCGAAGGCAACGAACTGATCGAGATCCTCCTGCGCGGCACCCAGGGCGAGCGTCAGCAACTGGGCCTGCTGCCGAGCCTGGCGGTGCCCACCGAGAGCGGCAAGCGCGTGCCCCTGGCGCAGATCGCCGTGCTCGAGTACGGCTTCGAGGAAGGGGTGATCTGGCACCGCAACCGCCTGCCGACCGTCACCGTGCGCGCTGACATCTACGGCCAGCAGCAGCCGGTCACCCTGGTCAAGCAGATCCTGCCGACCCTGGAGCCGATCCGCGCCGCGCTGCCGGACGGCTACCTGCTGGACGTCGGTGGCACGGTGGAGGACTCGACGCGCGGACAGCAGTCGGTGAACGCCGGCGTGCCGCTGTTCATCGTGGTGGTGCTGACCCTGCTGATGCTGCAACTCAAGAGCTTCTCGCGCTCGGCCATGGTGTTCCTCACCGCGCCGTTGGGGCTGATCGGCGTGACCCTGTTCCTGCTGATCTTCCGCCAGCCGTTCGGCTTCGTCGCCATGCTCGGCACCATCGCCCTGTCCGGGATGATCATGCGCAACTCGGTGATCCTGGTCGATCAGATCGAGCAGGACATCGCCGCCGGCCTGGACCGCTGGCAGGCGATCATCGAGGCCACGGTGCGGCGCTTCCGGCCGATCGTGCTGACCGCCCTGGCGGCGGTGCTGGCGATGATCCCGCTGTCGCGCAGCATCTTCTTCGGGCCGATGGCGGTGGCCATCATGGGCGGCCTGATCGTCGCCACGGCGCTGACCCTGCTGTTCCTGCCGGCGCTCTATGCGGCCTGGTTCAGGGTCAAGCCGGCGGCGCACTGAGGTCCGGCGCGGCAATGAAAAAGCCCGGTCGCGCGACCGGGCTTTTTTCTGCGCGGCAGTCTGCCGGCAGGGCTACTGTCGCTCGGCCTGCAGCAGCGCCTGGCCGCGGGCCAGGTAGGCGGACATCTCCGTCTCGGGCACCATGCTGCCGCCGGTGGCCCAGACCAGGTGGGTGGCGCGGGCCAGGCGCTCGGGCGTCAGTCCCAGGCGCTGGCGATAGCCCTGTTGTTCGCCCAGCACCTGCAGCATGCCCGGCACCCCGGCCAGCGCCGAGGGCTCAAGACGCAGGCCCTCGCTGCTCTGCAGCAGCGCCAACAGGCGGAACAACTCCTCGTCGCTGACCGTGTAGTAGCCGTCGATCAGGCGCTGCATGGCGCGGCCGACGAAGCCGGACGGGCGGCCGACCGCCAGGCCGTCGGCGGCGGTGAGGTTGTCGATGCCGAAGTCCTGCACCGCCACCTCGTCGTGCAGGCCGCTGTAGACCCCCAGCAGCATGCAGGGCGAGTGGGTCGGCTCGGCGAACAGGCAGTGCACCGCGTCGCCGAACGCCAGCTTGAGGCCGAAGGCCACCCCGCCCGGGCCGCCGCCGACGCCGCAGGGCAGGTAGACGAACAGCGGATGCTCGGCGTCGACGCGGATGCCGGCGGCCGCCAGCTGCGCCTTGAGGCGCTCGGCGGCCACCGCGTAGCCGAGGAACAGGTCCGGCGAGTTTTCGTCGTCGATGAAGTGGCAGAACGGATCGGCGCTGGCCTGTTTGCGCCCCTCGGCCACGGCGACGCTGTAGTCGCAGGCGTACTCGACCACCTCGACGCCGTGGGCGCGCAGCTTGTCCTTCTTCCACTGACGGGCGTCGGCCGACATGTGCACCGTGGCCTGGAAGCCCAGGCGGGCGCTGATGATGCCGATCGACAGGCCGAGGTTGCCGGTGGAGCCGACGGCGATCTTGTGGCGGCCAAAGAAGGCCCGCGCCGCGTCGCTGTCGAGGGTCGCGTAGTCGTCGTCGAGCCGCAGCAGGCCTTCGGCCAATGCCAGGTCCTCGGCGTGCTTGAGCACCTCGTAGATGCCGCCGCGGGCCTTGATCGAGCCGGAGATCGGCAGGTGGCTGTCCTGCTTGAGCCACAGTGCGCCGTCGAGGCTCAGGTCATGGCGCTCGGTCAGCAGCGCCTGCAGGTGCGGCAGCGCGACCAGCGACGATTCGATGATGCCGCCGCTGCCCGCCGTCTCCGGGAAGGCCCGGGCGATATAGGGCGCGAAGCGGGCCAGGCGCGCGCTGGCGGCGTCGACGTCGGCCTGGCTCAGGCCGACATCGCCCAGGGCCTCGGCCGCGGGGGCGATCCCCGGGTTGAACCAGCTGAGCGGACGCAGGGCGACCAGCTCCTCGATCAATGGATATTCCTGGCACCAGGTGGCCAGCGACTTGCCGAGCGGCATGGGGTGGATTCCTTGCAACGGAGTGCTCCGCAGCGTGTATTGCGCCGTCTGGAGCGGGTGGGTTGTGGCGATATTAGACAGCGATGTGGCAGCGCTGACAAAGGGCGCTGCCTGGCCGCAGGGTGGTCTTCAGGGGGAAACGGCGGCGATCACCGAGATCTCCACCAGCAGCTCGGGGCTGGCCATCGCGGCCTCCACGCAGGCGCGCGCGGGGGCATGGCCGGCCGGCACCCAGCTGTCCCACACGGCGTTCATCTCGGCGAACAGGCTCATGTCCTTCAGGTACAGGGTGGCGGAGAGGATCTGCTCGCGGCTGCTGCCGACCGATTCCAGCAAGGTGTCGACCTTCGCCAGCATGGTGCGGGTCTGATCGGTTATGCCGGCGCTGCGGTCCTCGGCCACCTGCCCACACAGGTAGACGGTGTGGTTGTGCACCACGATGCGGCTCATGCGCGCGCTGGTTTCGTAACGGGAAATATTCATGACGACTCCTGTGTCGAGTGTGGGATGGGGAATGCTTCGCAGTGGTCGTGCCGAACGCTGCGCTCGGTGCGAGGCAACCGACCGGTCCACGCCCTCGAGTGGCTTGGCGGGGCGTTGCGTTCGCTCGGCTGGCGCCGATGGCGCGCAACAGGCGGGGCTGAGCCCACCAGGGGCTCAGCGAGGGTGCGGGGGCGTTTACAGGGCGCCGAAGACCTTCTTCGCCAGGCTAGTGGCCGCACCGGCGGGATTCTTGCGGATGCTCGCTTCCTGCTCGGCGATCATGGCGAACAGGCCGTCCAGCGCCTGTTCGGTGACATAGCTTTCGATATTGGCGTTCTTGGCGTCGAGCATGCCGAAGTTGGCCGCCTGGCCGGCGAAGGCGTTGTACTGCTGGGCCAGGCCGACCCGGTCGGTGGCCTGCTTGACGATGGGCAGGAAGCGCGCGCGGATCTGTTCGCGGCTGCTGCTGTCCAGGTACTGGGTGGCGGAGTCCTGCGGCCCGGTGAGGATGCCCTTGGCGTCCTGCACGGTCATCTTCTTCACCGCCTCGACCAGCAGCGCCTGGGCCTCGGGCACCGCCGCCTCGGCGGCGCGGTTCATGCTCAGCTCCAACTGCTCGACCTGGTTGCCCATGCCCATCAGCTTCATGGTCTGCGCCGCCTTGCCGAGGTTGCCCGGCAACTCGATGCGAACCTGCGGGTTGTCGTTGAAGCCGCCGGGGGCGCCGAGTTGCTTGACCGCCACCTGGGCACCCTGGATTAGCGCGTCCTTGAGGCCGCCGCTGGCGTCCTGCTGGGTCAGGTCGGCGAGCGACAGGGCGAAGGCGTTGGCAGACAGGGCCAGGCCGGCGAGCAGTGTGGAAAGGCGCAACATGGGGCAATCCTTTTACGGAGGGTATGGGTCGAGCTTAGCGGAGCGGCGGGGCGGCGCAAACCCTGACTTGGCGCCGCCCGGGCCGGTTGCAGGGCCGGCGCCCGCCATCTGCCGGCGCCGTGCCGCGGTTTGCGCTGACGCGTCACAGGCGTTATTACTGAAAGGCCTTTCCCGCTGCAAAGGCTATTGACGCAATGCCCCAAGACCACGAATTCAAGCTGCCCCCTGTGACCAGCAAGGAGGACGGCCAACCGCGCCGGGTCGGCATCGAGCTGGAGTTCACCGGCCTTACCCTGGAGCAGACCGCCGCCGCGGTGCAGGAAGCGCTGGGCGGTGAGCTGTCGCGCACCTCGGCCAGCGAGCGGGTGCTGCGGGTGGATGGCCTGGGCACCTTCAACATCGAGCTGGACTGGGACTTCCTCAAGCGCCAGGCGCTCAAGGCCGAGGAGGAGGACGAGGGCGGCGCGCAGTGGATGGACCTGCTCAGCCAGGCGGCGAGCCTGGTGGTGCCCCTGGAGGTGGTCTGTCCGCCCATCGCCATCGGCGAGCTGGAGCGCCTGCACAGCATGGTCGACGGCCTGCGCCGGGCCGGGGCAGTGGGCACCGAGAACTCGCCAATGGCGGCCTTTGGCGTGCACCTCAACCCCGAGATACCGCGGCTCGACGCGCCTACCATCGGCGCCTACCTGCGTGCCTTCGGCCTGCTGCAGTGGTGGCTGGTGGACGCCCACCAGGTGGACATCTCGCGCAAGATCAGCCCCTACATCGACCTGTATCCGGAGGCCTACGTGAAGCGGTTGGTCGAGCAGGCGCCGCCCGCCATGGGGCAGCTGTTCGACGACTACCTGGAGCACAACGCCACGCGCAACCGCGCCCTGGACCTGCTGCCGCTGCTGGCGCAGATCGATGCCGAGCGGGTGCGCCAGGCCGTGCCGGACCCCAAGATCAAGGCCCGCCCGACCTTCCACTATCGCCTGCCCAACTGTCAGATCGAGAAGGCCGACTGGTCCCTGGCCGGGTCGTGGAACCTGTGGTGGCTGGTCGAGCAGCTGGCTTCCCGGGACGACGAGCTGCAGGCGCTCGGCGCGGCCTTCGTCGAGCATTGGCGGCCGCTGCTGGGGCTCAATCGTGGGGCATGGCTGGAGTACGTCGGGCGATGGCTGAACGACCGCGGGTGGGGGTAACCGGCAACTCGCGCCGCTGGTCGCCGTCCTGGTGGTCGACCCGCCTGGCGCTGCGCCTGGCCGGCGCACAGGCCGAGCGCATCAGTGTGCGCCATGCCGCCAGCGGCCGGCCGCTGAGCGCGCTGATCATCGGCGGTGGCGACGACATAGGGCCGGAGCACTACGGCGGCGAGATCACCGCCAAGGTGCGCAGCGATCCAGAGCGCGATGAGCTGGAGATGCGCTGGATCGAGCGTGCCCTGGAGCAGGGCATCCCGCTGCTCGGCATCTGCCGCGGCGCCCAGCTGATCAACGTGGTGCTCGGCGGCAACCTGCACCAGGACATCCGCGCGATGCGCGTGCACACCTACAACCGCCCGGGCCTGCTGCCGACCAAGCAGGTGCGCGTCGATGCCGAGTCGAGGCTGGCCGGGCTCTGCGGCAAGGCCCGCCTGCGGGTCAACAGCCTGCATCATCAGGCCGTGCGCCAACCGGGCGAGGGGCTGCGGGTCGTGGCCTGGGACCTGGACAATATCGTCCAGGCGGTGGAGGCAGCGGACGGCCGGCCGATCATCGGCGTGCAGTGGCACCCGGAGTACCTGTGCTACCTGCCGGCGCAGCTGGCGCTGTTTCGCTGGCTGATACGCAGCGCCGCATAAGGGACGCGGACCGCCTCGCCGACCTGGCCGAGCATGGCCGCCGGGCATTGTTGCCTTGCCGTGCGCCATGACGAGTTTTTCACATCGCCCCGACATTCCGCCGACAGCCGCCTGCCTAGCCTGCGCATCTACCTTGGTTCTGGCGTAGGAATGACCGTGCTGCCCACTTCGCAAACCCGCAATCTCGCGACCGCTCCGGCGGCCTGGACGCTCAGCGTCAGCCGCCCGTTGATGACCCTGCTGACCGCGCTCTGGCTGCTGCTGTTCAGCAACCTGCCGTTCTGGCGCGATGTCTGGCAGGGGGTGGATGGCCTGGACAACGGCAACTGGCTGTTCCTGCTCAGCCTGCCGCTGTTCGCCTGGCTGTGGCTCTACCTGCTGCTCAGCCTGCTGGCCTGGGGGCGGATGACCAAGGCGGTGCTGGGCGCCATGCTGCTGGTCTCGGCCGCGGCCAGCTACTTCATGGGCCGCTACGGAATCGTCATCGACTCCAGCATGCTGACCAATGTGCTGCAGACCGACGGCGCCGAGGCCGCCGAGCTGCTCAGCTGGCGCCTGCTGGTCTGGCTGGCGCTGGTCGGTGGCTTGCCGCTGCTGGCGCTCAGCCGCCTGCGCAGCCGGCCGCGCGGCTGGCGCCGGGAGCTGGGCATCAAGCTGGGCAGCATGGTCCTGGCCCTGGTCTGCCTGCTGGGCATCGCCCTGAGCCAGTACCAGTCCTATGCCTCGCTGCTGCGCAACCACCATGAGCTGCGCCTGCTGCTGACGCCTTCCAATGTGCTGGCGGCGCTGCACGGCTACCTGCGCCGGGAGTTGCAGGCGCCGCCACGCCTGCAGGTGATCGGCGCGGACGCCCATCGCCTGGCCAGCGTCGGCGCCGCGCGCAAGCCGAGGCTCACCGTGCTGCTGGTCGGCGAGACCGCGCGGGCGGCGAACTTCTCGCTCAATGGCTATGCCCGCGAGACCAGCCCGGAGCTGGCCAAGGCCGGGGTGATCAGCTTCAGCCACGTCAGCTCCTGTGGCACCGCCACGGCGGTGTCGGTGCCCTGCATGTTCCTCGAGGTCGGCCGCGACCAGTACCAGGAGTCGATGTCGCGCAACCGCGAGGGCCTGCTCGACGTGCTGCAGCGAGCCGGGGTCAGGGTGTTGTGGCGCGACAACAATTCCGGCTGCAAAGGCGCCTGCGACCGGGTGCCGAGCGAGGACGTCTCGCACCTCGAGCTGGCCGATCTGTGCGCGGACGGCGAGTGCCACGACGAGGTGTTGCTCAGCGGTCTGCAGGGCTATCTGGACAAGCTGGACGACGACGCCGTGGTGGTGCTGCACATGAAGGGCAGCCATGGCCCGGCCTACTACAAGCGCTACCCGGCGGCCTTCGAGAAGTTCGTACCGGTCTGTCGCAGCAACGAGCTGGACCAGTGTTCCAGCCAGAGCATCGTCAACGCCTACGACAACAGCCTGGCCTATACCGACCACGTACTGGCGCAGACCGTCGCGCTGCTCGAGCGCAACGCCGCGCGCCTCGACACGGCGATGCTCTACGTCTCCGATCATGGCGAGTCCCTGGGCGAGGGCGGTCTCTACCTGCACGGTCTGCCCTACGCCATGGCGCCCGACGAGCAGACCCATGTGCCAATGATTCTCTGGGTCTCCGAGGGCCTGCTGCGCCAGGAGGGCCTGCAGGCCCATTGCCTGACGGGCCTGAAGGACCAGCGCCTGTCCCACGACAACCTGTTCCACTCGGTGCTGGGCCTGATGGCCGTGCAGACCTCGACCTACCGCCCCGAGCGCGACCTGTTCCGCCAGTGCCTGGCGCCGCAGCAGGCCGCCGCGCAGATGGACAGCGCGGCGAGTAGGGTCAACTAGCGCCGGGCGCGTGTCTTGCCGGGCGGCGGGTCAGAGACTGTCCTGGGCGTCCTCGCCGCGATCCATCGCCACCTGGCGGATCGACAGGCGCAGCTCGGCCGGCAGCACGCGCTTGGCGGCGCCCTCGACCAGCTCGCCCAGTTTCTCGTGGTGACCGAGCTTGCCGGCCTCGTCCTGGCGCAGCACGCCCTGCTCCTGCAGGGTCTGGATGAAGTGGCGGAACAGGCTCTTGTCGAAGAACTCCGGGGCATTGAGGCCATGCAGGATCGACAGGCGCTGGGCCATCACCGTGCACAGGTCCTCCAGCTGCTCGGCGCTGATGACGTTCTGCCCAGCATTGAGCAGCAGGGCGATGGCCATGTAGAAGCGCTGCAGGGTCTGGGCGATGGCCCGCGACAGCAGGGTCAGCAGGACGAACTGGCGCGAGCTCGGCGCCGGACGCACGTAGACGTCGCCCTCGAGCTTGAGCAGGCCCTGCTCGACGAAGGCCGCCAGCCACTCATCGACGACGCTCTCCAGTTCCTCCACGTCCCAGCGGATGAACAGCTCGGCCTGCAGGTAGGGGTAGAGCGCCTCGGTGAAGCGCAGGATCTGCTCGCGGCTGATCCGCGCGCTGCTCTGGAAGAAACTCGCCAGCAGCGCCGGCAGGGCGAAGATATGCAGCACGTTGTTGCGGTAGTAGGTCATCAGCACCGCATTGTGCTCGTCCAGGTAGAGGATCTTGCCCAGGGCGTCGCGCTGTTCGGCGAGCAGGTCCATGCCCTTGACGTAACCGATCAGCGCCTGGCCGTCACCGTCCGGCAGGGTGGTGTGGGGCGAGTAGGGCACCCGGCGCAGCAGCGCCAGGTAGAGGTCGAGGACCCGCGCCAGGGCGCTGTCGTCCAGGGCCAGCTTGCTGGTGGACAGCAGCGCCAGGGCCACCAGGTTGACCGGGTTGATCGCCGCCGCTTCGTTGAGGCGTTGCGCCACCCGCGCGCCGAGGCGGCTGGTGGTGTCGTTCAGCCAGGCCGGGCGGAACTGCCCGGCGTAATCCTGCTCGCGCCAGCCCGGTTGCTGCTGGTCGAGGAACTCGGCCAGCTTGATCGGCTCGCCGAAATTCACCCAGACCTGGCCGAAGCGCTGCTTGAGCGCGCCGATGACCTTGAAGATGTCGAAGATCGACTCCTTCTTCTTGCTCGCCCCACGCAACTCGCCCAGGTAGGTGCGGCCTTCGAGGACTCTTTCATAGCCGATATACACCGGCACGAACACCACCGGCAGGCGGTGGCTGCGCAGGAAGCTGCGCAGGGTGATGGCCAGCATGCCGGTCTTGGGCTGCAGCATGCGCCCGGTGCGCGAGCGCCCGCCCTCGACGAAGTACTCGACCGGGAAGCCCTTGCTGAACAGGCTGTGCAGGTATTCGTTGAACACCGCGGTGTACAGCGGGTTGCCCTTGAAGGTGCGGCGCATGAAGAAGGCGCCACCGCGGCGCAGCAGGCCGCCGATCAGCGGCATGTTGAGGTTGATGCCGGCGGCGATGTGCGGCGGGGTCAGGCCGTTGCGAAACAGCAGGTAGGACAGCAGCAGGTAGTCGATATGGCTGCGGTGGCAGGGCACGTAGATCACCTCGTGGCCCTGGGCGACGTCCTGCACGCCCTCGATGTGGTTGACCCGGATGCCGTCGTAGATCTTGTTCCAGAACCAGCTGAGCACCAGTTCGAGGAAGCGGATGGCGGTGTAGGCGTAGTCCGAGGCGATCTCGTTGCCGTAGCGCAGCGCCTGGGCTTCGGCCTTTTCCAGGCTGATGCCGGTGCGCGCGCTTTCCTCGCTGATCGCCTGGCGTACCAGCGGGCCGTGCACCAGGCCCTTGACCAGGTTGCGCCGGTGCGACAGGTCCGGGCCGATGACCGCGGTCTTCTGGTTGCGGAAATGCACACGGAGCATGCGCTGGACCATGCGCAGGGTGCGCTCGTGGCCCTTGTCCTGCTCGACCAGCTCGCGCAGGTGGATGGGCGTGGAGAACTGCACGCGGGTCTTGCGCCCGAGGATCAGGATGCTGACCAGCCGGCGCAGGCGCCCGGTGACCGCCCAGCTGTCGGCGAACAGCAGCTTCCAGGGGCTGGTTTCGCGGTCCGGCGACTGCCCCCAGAACACGCTGACCGGCACGATCTGCGCATCGTCCACGGCGTTCTGCCGTAGCGCGCTCACCAGCCGCGCCAGGGTCGGCGAGCTGCCGCGCTTGTCCTGGCGGCCGAGCCAGTCCGGCTCCGGGGTCAGGTAGAAGAAAGCCGCCGGCTCCTCCAGGTCGCCGACCCGCACCGCCACTACCGGGCGCGGCAGGCCGGCCTTGCGGCATTCGCTGTCGACCACCGCCAGGTCGCTCAGCGACGGCTGCTGCAGCACGAAGAACACCGGCTTGCTGCGGTCGAGCTTGAGGGTGAAACCCGACTGGTTGATGGTTTCCGAGCGTACCCAGAGGTACAGCAGGCGGCGCAGGGTGCCGAACACGAGGCGATGGAGCGGGGAGCGGGTCATACGGAATCTGCTGATGGCGTAAAACGAGCGATTGCTCGGGCTGGCTAGTGTGCCGTATCGCCGACGCGCCGGCAAAAGTCTTGTCGGCCGCCGCGCTTTGCGCGGCGGCGCAACATTTGCGCAAATTCCCGGTCTTGCACTGGCGAAGGCGGACTCCTTATAGTCCTGCGCGCATTCGAAGGGCCCGTCTCGCTGCTGTACGGGTAGCGGACAGGGTTTGACCGCGATGGTGAGAGACCATGATCGAGATAAGAAATCTTACGAAGCGTTTTGCACAGCACACGGCGGTGGACAACCTGTCCTTCCGCGTCCAGCCCGGTGAAGTGCTGGGCTTCCTCGGCCCCAACGGCGCCGGCAAGTCCACCACCATGAAGATGCTCACCGGCTTTCTCGCGCCGACCTCCGGTAGCGCCAGCATCCTCGGCTTCGATATCCAGAAGGACACCCGCCAGGCGCAGCGGCAGATCGGCTACCTGCCCGAAGGCGCGCCCTGCTACGGCGACATGACGGTCCGCGGCTTCCTGCAGTTCATCGCCGAGGTTCGCGGTTATCGCGGTCAGGAGAAGCAGCAGCGGGTGCAGCAGGCGGTGGCCCAGGTCGAGCTGGAGAAGGTCCTGGAGCAGTCCATCGAGACCCTGTCCAAGGGCTTCAAGCGCCGGGTCGGCCTGGCCCAGGCGATTCTCCACGATCCCAAGGTGCTGATCCTCGACGAGCCCACCGACGGCCTGGATCCGAACCAGAAGCACCAGGTGCGCAAGCTGATCCAGAGCCTGGCCCGGGACAAGATCGTGATCATCTCCACCCACATCCTCGAGGAAGTCTCGGCGGTCTGCACCCGCGCGGTGGTGATCGGCCAGGGCCGGCTGCTGGCCGATGGCACGCCGCTGGAGCTGGAGAGCCGCTCGCGCTACCACCAGGCGGTGACCCTGGTCGCCGAGGAACCCCTGGACCATGAGGCCCTGGCGGCGCTGCCCGGCGTGCTCGGCGTGGAGGCCAATGCCCCGGAGCACAGCCTCAGCGTGCTGGCCCGGCCGGGGGCGGTGATCTACCCCCAGGTCAGTGGCTTGATCGCCGAGCGCGGCTGGAAGGTCAAGGAGTTGAATGTCGAGCGCGGCCGCCTGGATGAGGTGTTCCGCAGCCTGACCCGTGGGGAGGTGGTATGAAGCAGTTGTCGGTGATCTTCAAGCGCGAGCTGGCGAGCTACTTCGCCACGCCGCTGGCCTATGTGTTCATCGTGATCTTCCTGGTGCTGTCCGGGGTGTTCACCTTCTACCTGGGCGGCTTCTTCGAGAGCGGCCAAGCCAACCTGGCGCCGTTCTTCAACTTCCACCCCTGGCTGTACCTGTTCCTGGTCCCGGCCATCGCCATGCGCCTGTGGGCCGAGGAGCGCAAGTCCGGCTCCATCGAGCTGCTGATGACCCTGCCGATCAGCCGCTTCGAGGCGGTCACCGGCAAGTTCCTCGCCGCCTGGGTGTTCGCCGGTCTGGCGCTGCTGCTGACCTTCCCGATGATCATCACCGTCAACTACCTGGGCCAGCCGGACAACGGCGCCATCGTCACCGGCTACCTCGGCAGCTGGCTGCTGGCCGGCGCCTACCTGGCGATCGGCTCATGCATGTCGGCCCTGGCGAAGAACCAGGTGATCGCCTTCATCCTCGCGGTGGGGCTGTGCTTCCTGTTCATCGTCAGCGGCTTCCCCATGGTCCTCGACGCCTTCAGCGGCTGGGCGCCGCAATGGCTGGTCGATGCCGTCGCCTCGTTGAGCTTCCTGACCCGTTTCGATGCCATCAGCAAGGGCGTGATCGACCTGCGCGACCTGCTGTATTTCCTCACCCTGATCGCCGCCTGGCTGGCCGCGACCGCGGTGGTCATCGACCTGAAGAAAGCCGACTGAGGACGCGCCCATGAAAAAGCTGATGGTATCCAGCGCCGGGCTCGTGCTCATCGCCCTGGCGTTTCTCGCCTTCAACCTGGTCTCCGGGCTCAGCCTGAGCGGCGCCCGCCTGGACCTGACCGAGCAGAAGCTCTACACCATTTCCGCCGGCACCGAGCAGATCCTCGGCAGCCTGGAAGAGCCGATCGAACTGAGCTTCTTCTACTCCGACAACACCGCCAAGGACCTGCCGGCGCTGCGCACCTACGCCAGGCGCGTGGAGGAGATGCTCAAGGCCTACCAGCGCGAGGCCGGCGACAAGCTCAAGCTGCAGATCATCGACCCGGCGCCGTTCTCCGAGGACGAGGACAAGGCCGCCGAGTTCGGCCTGCAGGCCATCCCGCTACAGCAGGGCGGCGACTCGCTGTACTTCGGCCTGGCCGGCAAGAACGCCCGGGGCGACACCCAGGTCATCCCGTTCTTCGCCCTGGATCAGGAGGAGTTCCTCGAGTACGAGCTCAGTCGCCTGGTGCAGAGCCTGGCCGAGCCCGAGCGGCCGGTGGTCGGCGTGCTCTCGGGGCTGCAGATCAACGGCGGCTTCGACATGATGGCGCGCCAGCCGACACCGCCGTGGATGGTCATGGAGGAGATCCGCCAGCTGTTCAAGATCGAGAGCCTGAAGGGCGACATCGACGCAATCCCCGAGCAGGTCTCGGTGCTGCTGCTGGTGCACCCGAAGCAGCTGCCGCAGCAGACGCTCTACGCCATCGACCAGTTCGTCCTGCGCGGCGGCAAGCTGCTGGCCTTCGTCGACCCGTTCAGCGAGGCCGACACCCAGGCCGAGATGCCCGGGGAGATGGCTGTCGACAAGTCCTCCGACCTGGCGCCGCTGTTCAAGGCCTGGGGCCTGCGCATGCTGCCCGATCAGGTGCTCGGCGACGGCGCCTACGCCATGTCCGTGAGCATGGGCCAGGGCGCGCGCCCGGTGCGCCACGCCGCCTGGCTGAGCCTGCCGAAGAATGCCCTGGATCAGGACGACATCAGCACCGCGGCGTTGGAGAACCTGACCGTGGCCAGCGCCGGCATGCTCGAGCCGCTGGAGGAGGCGAAGACCACCTTCATCCCGCTGGTGCAGAGCTCGCAGTACGCCATGCCATTCGATGTGAAGCGTTTCGGCCTGCTGCACAACCCGGAGGAACTGATCCGCGACCTGCAACCGACCGGCGAGCGCTACACCCTCGCCGCGCGCATCAGCGGCCCGGTGCAGTCGGCCTATCCGGACGGTATCGAGGGGCGCAAGGACGGCCTCAAGCAGGCGGACAACATCAACGTCATCGTGGTCGCCGACACCGACCTGCTGACCGATCGCATGTGGGTGCGGGTGCAGGACTTCTTCGGCCAGCGCATTCCCCAGCCCTGGGCCGACAACGCCGGTTTCGCGATCAACGCCCTGGACAACCTGGCCGGCTCCGAGGCGCTGATCAGCGTGCGTTCGCGCGGCCGCTTCAGCCGTCCATTCGAGGTGGTCGAGGCGCTGCAGCGTGAGGCCGAGGCGCGCTTCCGCGAGAAGGAGCAGGCCCTGCAGGCACGCCTGGCCGATACCGAGCAGAAGCTCGCGGCGCTGCAGCGCAACGACGACCCGAGCACGAGCCTGGAGCTGACCCCGGAAGAGCAGGCCACGGTGCAACAGTTCCTCCAGGAGAAGCTGAAGATCCGCAAGGAACTGCGCGAGGTGCGTTATCAGCTCAACGCCGATATCGAGGCGCTGGGGCGGACCCTGAAGTTCGTCAATATCGCCCTGATGCCGTTGGCGTTGACGCTCGGGGTGCTGGCCCTGTGGCTGTGGCGTCGCCGCCGCCACGGCTGACGGCCATCTCGCGGGTCGGGCGGCTCCGCGCCCGCCCCGTCGGCAGGGTACCGGGCGAGCACCTGGCATGTCTTGTAAATAACGCTGCAGGCCTTGTCCTGTATGGCCTGCAGCCCATCCCAAAAAGTGCTTTTCAGGCCCCGGGCTTGCTTTATACTCCGGCAGCGGTCGTTGTTATAACGCCATCGTCAATACCCGCTCCTCGCTTACTTCGGCCAGGGTCGGATACGACTGGAGCAACGTTTGCGCCGGACCGTCGAAGCGCCTTTACGGGACAATAAAAAACTGCGAGTTGGAGAGTGTAGTAATGGCTGATCGTGAGACTGGAACCGTCAAATGGTTCAATGATTCCAAGGGATATGGCTTCATTCAGCGCGAGAGCGGCGCCGATGTGTTCGTGCACTATCGGGCTATCCGCGGTGAGGGCCACCGCTCCCTGGTCGAAGGGCAGAAGGTCGAGTTCGCCGTGACCCAGGGTCAGAAGGGCCTGCAGGCCGAAGACGTGTCCGCGCTCTGAGCGCCGGCGCCACAGTAAAAGCCCGTCATCGACGGGCTTTTTTGTGCGCGGCTGAGAATGGCGGCCGGGATCAGCCGGTGCGCCAGGTGATCTCCTCGACGCCATCGGCGCTGATGCGCATCCAGCGGTCGGCCTGCTCGTCGCTTTCCTCCTCCTGCCAGCCGCCGGGGGCGCAGCGCACCTCGACCTGCAGCGCGGCGAAGGCCGCCTGGGCACAGGCCAGGTCGTCCGCCCAGGGCGTGGCGTCGCTCTCCAGGTAGAGGCTGTGCCA
The DNA here is from genome assembly GCF_013388395.1 of Pseudomonas sp. LPB0260. Taxonomy (NCBI): domain Bacteria; kingdom Pseudomonadati; phylum Pseudomonadota; class Gammaproteobacteria; order Pseudomonadales; family Pseudomonadaceae; genus Pseudomonas; species Pseudomonas sp. LPB0260. Next base: position 5,808,095 of record NZ_CP058247.1, read on the forward strand.
TTTGCCGACGGCCTTCGGCAGCCAGGTCACCGGCACTTCGCCGGCGCGGCATTTGAAGGTCTGGCCCTTCTGCTGCCAGGGGGTGCAGGGGCCGAGTGCCTGACCCAGCCATTCGGCGACGGCCTGGTGCTCGGCGTCCTTCAGGTAAATCTCGATATCCGGTTGGCGCATGGGGCAGGTCCCTAGAGTTTCTCGATCCAATCGTAGCGTATGGCGACGGTCACCTCGAACGGCGCGGCAATCACCGCGTTGCGCCGCTCGGCGCTGGCGCGCCAGCCGTGGGGGGTCATGGCCAGCAGGTCGGCGCGGGCTTCGGCGCTGTCCAGCTGCAGGGCGAAGCGCAGGGTTTCGCTGTGGGCCAGGCGCATGCCGTCGGGGATCAGCTCCAGGTGCTTCTGATCGTCATAGTCGCGCACCTGGTCATAGAGTTTCTGGCGCAGCTCCAGCAGGTGCTCGCGGCTCGGGCCCATGCGCAGCAGGCCGCCGCCGGGGGCGAGCAGGCGCCGGGCCTCCTGCCAGTCCAGCGGGCTGAACACGCTGGCCAGCAGCTGGCAGCTGGAATCGCTCAGGGGCACCCGGGCCATGCTCGCCACCAGCCACTCGAGCTGGGTTGCGCGCTTGCAGGCGCGCTTGACCGCCTCGCGGGAGATGTCCAGGGCATAGCCCTGGGCCTGGGGCAGGGCCTCGGCGATCTGCGCGGTGTAATAGCCCTCGCCGCAGCCGATATCCAGCCAGCGGGCCGGGTTTCGCGCGGCGGCCAGTTCGGCCAGGCGCGTGGCCAGGGGCGCGTAGTGGCCGCCGTCGAGAAAGCGCCGCCGGGCCTCGACCATGGCGGCGTTGTCGCCGGGATCGCGGCTGTTCTTGTGCTGCACCGGCAGCAGGTTCAGGTAGCCCTGGCGGGCGCGGTCGAAGCGATGGCCGGCCGCGCAGGCCACGCCGTTGTCGACCGCGCCCAGGGCGCCCTGGCAGATCGGGCAGGTGAGCATCAGGCGAGCAGCTTGACGAGGGTCTGGTAGTAGATCTCGGTCAGCACATCCAGGTCGCTGGCCAGCACCCGCTCGTTGATCTGGTGGATGGTTGCGTTGACCGGGCCGAGCTCGACCACCTGGGTGCCGAGGGTAGCGATAAAGCGCCCATCGGAAGTACCACCGGAGGTCGAGGGCGTGGTCTCGCGCCCGGTCACCGCCTTGATGCTGGCGGCCACCGCATCGAGCAGGGCGCCGGGTTCGGTAAGGAACGGCAGGCCGGACAGCGCCCACTCCACGTGGTAGTCCAGGCCGTGCTTGTCGAGGATGGCTTCGACGCGCTTCTGCAGGCCCTCGACCGTGGATTCGGTGGAGAAACGGAAGTTGAAGATCGCCTGCAGCTCGCCGGGAATCACGTTGGTCGCGCCGGTGCCCGAATTCAGGTTGGAGACCTGGAAGCTGGTCGGCGGGAAGAAGGCGTTGCCGTCGTCCCAGTGCTCGGCGGCGAGTTCGGCCAGGGCCGGGGCGGCCAGGTGGATGGGGTTCTTGGCCAGGTGCGGGTAGGCCACGTGGCCCTGCACGCCGCGCACCGTGAGCTTGGCGCCGAGGGAGCCGCGGCGACCGTTCTTGACCACGTCGCCGACCAGCGAGGTGCTCGAGGGCTCGCCGACGATGCACCAGTCCAGGCGCTCCTGGCGCGCCGCCAGGCGCTCGATCACCGCCTTGGTGCCATGCTGGGCCGGGCCTTCCTCGTCGCTGGTGATGAGAAAGGCGATGCGCCCCTTGTGCTTGGGGTGGTCGGCGACGAAACGTTCCACCGCGATGATCATCGACGCCAGGCTGCCCTTCATGTCGGCGGCGCCGCGGCCGCAGAGCATGCCGTGTTCGTCGATCAGGGCGTCGAACGGCTGGTGCTGCCAAGCCTGCAGCGGGCCGGTCGGGACCACGTCGGTGTGGCCGGCGAAGCACAGCACCGGACCTTCCTGCTCGCCGTGGCTGGCCCAGAAGTTGTCCACCTCCTCGATGCGCATCGGCTCGACCGCGAAGCCGACGGCTTGCAGGCGGCGCATCATCAGCTCCTGGCAGCCTTCGTCGACCGGCGTGACGGACGGGCGGCGAATCAGGTCGCAGGCGAGTTCCAGGGTGGCGGAAAGGGTCGGCGAGGGGGCGGTCATTGCGGCTCCAGGGCGGGGTCTAGCGGAAAGGCCGCCATCTTAAAGCAAAATGTCGTTCGATGGCCGCCGTCAGGCGCCGCAGTTCGTCCAGCTGAGTGGGTCAGAGCGCAGGCCCGGGTGGCCGCAGCCGCTGTGCGCACCGGTATAATGCGGGCCCGCTCGATTTCTGGCTGTTGAGGTGAGTAGATGCCGTTCGACGATCAACGCTTTGCTGGAATTGCCCGTCTGTACGGCCGCGAAGGTGCGGAGCGGCTGTTGGCCGCCCATGTCGCGGTGGTCGGCATCGGCGGCGTGGGTTCCTGGGCGGCGGAGGCGCTGGCGCGTTCGGGGGTCGGCGAAATCTCGCTGTTCGACCTGGACGATGTGTGCATCAGCAACACCAACCGCCAGGTGCACGCGCTGGACGGCGCGGTCGGCCAGGCCAAGGTCGAGGCCATGGCGGCGCGCATCCGCGCCATCAACCCGGCCTGCGTGGTGCACGCGGTGGCCGACTTCGTCACCCGCGAAACCATGGCCGAGTACATCACCGAGCAGTTCGACGCGGTGATCGACTGCATCGACAGCGTGGCCGCCAAGGCCGCGCTGATCGCCTGGTGCAAGCGGCGCAAGATCCAGATCGTCACCACCGGTGGCGCCGGCGGCCAGGTCGACCCGACGCAGATCCAGATCGCCGACCTCAACAAGACCTACAACGACCCCCTGGCGGCCAAGGTGCGCTCGATGCTGCGCCGCGACTACAACTTCTCGCGCACCCCGGGGCGCACCTACAGCGTGCCCTGTGTGTTCTCCACCGAGCAGCTGCGCTACCCCAAGCCGGACGGCACGGTGTGTCAGGCCAAGGGCTTCGTCGGCGAAGGGGTCAAGCTCGACTGCGCCGGTGGTTTCGGCGCGGTGATGATGGTCACCGCCAGCTTCGGCATGGCGGCGGTGGCCAAGACGGTGGACAAGCTGGTGGCCGGCGCGCGGCGACCGGCCGAGCGCGCGGCGAAAACCTCCTAGTCCTCCGAGTGCTCCGCCGCCAGTTGGCGCATGCGCAGCAGCACGGCATTCAGGCCGTTGCTGCGTGAAGGCGAGAGCTGGCGCGACAGGCCGAGCTGGGCGAACCAGTCCGCCAGGTCGACTTCGCCCAGTTGCGCGCCGCTGAGGCCGTCGACCCGCGCCAGCAGCACCGCCAGCAGGCCGCGCAGCAGGCGGGCATCGCTGGCGGCGCGAAAGTGCCAGTGACCCTCCTGCTCCTCGCCCACCAGCCAGACCTGGCTTTCGCAGCCGTGCACCCGGTTGGCCTCGTTGCGCTCGTCCTCAGTCAGCGGCGTGAGGCGTTCGCCCCACTGCATCAGCAGGCGGGCGCGTTGCTCCCAGCCCGGGCATTGGGCGAAGGCGTCGAGCGCTACCTGGGCACCGCTGGGGATACTCATCGCAACAGCTCCAGGGCCCGGTCCAGCGCGGTGAAGAAGCGCTGCAGGTCCGTACCATCGTTGTACAGCCCCAGGGACACCCGCACCGCCCCGGCCAGGCCCAGGCTGCTGAGCAGCGGCATGGCGCAATGATGGCCGGCGCGCACGGCGATGCTTTGGTCGGTCAGCAGGTGGGCGAGGTCGGCGTTGTGCACGCCGTCGACGACGAAGCTGGCCAGGGCCACCCGCGGGGCGCCGAGCAGCTGGATGCCGTCGCGGACGGCCAGGCCGGCCAGCAGCTTGGCGTGCAGCGCCGCCTCGTGGCCGCTGACCGCGGCGGCGTCCAGCGCGCCCAGGTAGTCGAGGGCGGCGCCGAGGGCGATCACCCCGGCGATCGGCGGCGTGCCGGCCTCGAAGCCCAGGGGGGCGTCGCGAAACTCGGCGTATTGATAGTCGGCCAGGCGCACCATCTCGCCGCCGTACTGCCAGTGCGCGAGGCGGCGCAGGGCTTCGCGGCTGCCGTAGAGCACGCCGACCCCGTCCGGGCCGTAGAGCTTGTGACTGGAGAACACGTAGTAGTCGCAGCCCAGGGCCTGCACGTCATGGCGGCCGTGGACCACGCCCTGGGCGCCATCGATCACGGACAAGGCCCCGTGGGCCCTGCCCAGGTCGATCAGCTCGGCCAATGGCTGCCAGCAGCCGAGCACATTGGACAGCTGGCTGAGCGCCAGCAGGCGGGTGCGCGGGCCGATCAGCTCGGCGGCCCGCTGCAGGTCGACTTGGCCCGCGTCGTCCAGGGGCAGCACCACCAGCTTGAGCCCGCGCCGCAGCGCTAGTTGTTGCCAGGGCAGCAGGTTGGCGTGGTGCTCCGCGGCGCTGACGACAATCTCGTCGCCGGCGCGGAACTCGGCCTCCAGGCCATAGGCCAGCAGGTTGAAGGCCTCGGTGGCGCCGCGGGTGAAGACGATCTGGCTCGCTTCGGCGGCGTTCAGCCAGTTGGCGACCTTGTCGCGGGTCGACTCGAAGGCGCGGGTGGCACGCTCGCCGGGCAAGTGCTGGGCACGGTGCACGTTGGCCGCGCCGCCGGCGTAGTAGCCGAGCAGGGCATCGAGTACGGCCTGGGGCTTCTGTGCGGTGGCGGCGCTGTCCAGGTAGGTCTGGCCCTCGGCTTCTAGCGCCAGGATGCCGGGGAAATCGGTGCGCCAGGGGGAAATCAGGGACATGGGGTTCAGGCCTGAAAAAGTCCCGAGAGTGCGGGGATGATCATGTAGGGTGCGCCGTGCGCACCCAGTGCTGAACCGCGCGCGAAGGGTGCGCGCGGCACAGCCTGCTCGGGGTCAATTATGCGCGTGCAGGGCTTCGTTCAGCTCGATCGCCGACTTGTGGGTCTTGCACTCCACGGCGCCGGTCTGCGAGTTGCGGCGGAACAGCAGGTCCGGCTGGCCGGCCAGTTCGCGGGCCTTGACCAGCTTGACCAGCTGGCCCTGGTCGTCGAGCAGCGCCACCTTGGTGCCGGCGGTGACGTACAGGCCGGATTCCACGGTGTTGCGATCGCCCAGGGGGATGCCGATGCCGGCGTTGGCGCCGATCAGGCAGCCTTCGCCCACGGAGATCACGATGTTGCCGCCGCCGGACAGGGTGCCCATGGTCGAGCAGCCGCCGCCCAGGTCCGAGCCCTTGCCGACGAATACCCCGGCCGACACGCGACCTTCGATCATGCCCGGGCCGGCGGTGCCGGCGTTGAAATTGACGAAGCCCTCGTGCATCACCGTGGTGCCCTCGCCGATGTAGGCACCCAGGCGCACGCGGGCGGTGTCGGCGATGCGCACGCCGGCCGGCACCACGTAATCGGTCATCTTCGGGAACTTGTCCACCGAGAACACCTCCAGCAGCTTGCCCTTCAGGCGCGCTTCCAGCTGGCGTTCGGCCAGTTCGGCGAGGTCCACCGCACCCTGGCTGGTCCAGGCGACGTTGGGCAGCAGCGGGAAGATGCCGGTCAGGTTGACGCCGTGGGGCTTGACCAGGCGGTGCGAGAGCAGGTGCAGCTTGAGGTAGGCCTCGGGGGTGCTGGCCGGCGCGGCGTCTTCGGCGAGGAAGGTGGCGACCAGGGGGTTGTGGCTTTCGGCCAGGCGGGTCAGCAGCTTGGCCTGCACGGGGTCGATGCCCTTCAGGGCCTCGGCCAGTTCGCCGGCCTGGGTGGTGGTGAAGGCGAGCGCCTGGTTGCCGCCGCTGTAGCCGAGCTTTTCGGCGGCCTTGGCGACCAGCTCGCTGGCCGGGTTGAGCAAAGGCTGCGCGTAGAACACTTCCAGCCAGGTGCCCTGGCGGTTCTGGGTGCCGACACCGAAGGCGACGCTGAAGAGTTGGGTGGACATGGGTTTTCCTCTTGCTGAATTAGGTTGGATCAGGCAGGCCGGCGGCTGAGCAGCAGGCCCAGGCCTGCGCCGCCCAATAGGGCGGCGCAGCCACGGTTGAACAGCTGCCGGGCCTTGGGCGCGGCGAGCAGGCGGCCGAGATGCAGCCCGGCCAGTGAATAGAGCAGCACGGCCAGCCATTCCAGGAGCAGGAAGGCCAGGCCGAGGACCGCGAACTGCAGCGCCACCGGCTGCTGCGGGTTGACGAACTGCGGCAGGAACGCGGTGAAGATCAGGATGGCCTTGGGGTTGCCGGCGGCGACCCAGAACTCCTGGCGGCTCAGCGTCCACAGCGAACGGCTCGCTGCGCCGGCCCGGCCGTCGAGTTGCGCCGATGGCGCGCGCCACAATTGCAGCGCCAGCCAGAACAGGTAGGCCGCGCCGAGCAGCTTGATGGCCAGGAACAGGCTGGCCGAGGCCTGCAGCACCAGGGCCAGGCCGGATGCCGCCAGGGCGATCATGGCGCTGAACGCCAGCAGCCGGCCACTGGCGGCCAGGCAGGCGACGCGCAGGCCCTGGCGGGCCGCGTTGTTCAGCGACAGCAGGTTGTTCGGTCCCGGCGCCAGGTTCAGGGCGAAGCAGGCGGGGATGAACAGCAACCAGGCGATCTCCATGGCGATGCTCCTTGGTTCAGGACAGCGCGGCAGCGTAGCGCTCGGGCTTGAAGCCGACCAGGGTCCTGTCACCCAGATCCAGCACCGGACGCTTGATCATCGACGGCTGGGCCAGCATCAGTTCGATGGCCTTGGCCTGGTCGAGGTCGGTCTTCTGCGCCTCGTCGAGCTTGCGGAAGGTGGTGCCGGCGCGGTTGAGAATGGTCTCCCAGCCGTGCTCCTCGCACCACTGCTGCAGGCGCTCGCGGTCGATGCCGAGCGCCTTGTAGTCGTGAAAGGCATAGTCCACGCCGTGCTCGTCGAGCCAGGTGCGGGCTTTCTTCATGGTGTCGCACGCTTTGATGCCAAACAGGGTCTTGCTCATGCTTGCAGGCTCTTCACGAATTCACGGATGCGCTCGGCGGCCTCGACGCACTCGGCCAGCGGCGCGACCAGGGCCATGCGCACGCGCCCGGCGCCGGGGTTGACCCCGTCGACATTGCGCGACAGGTAGGAGCCCGGCACCACGGTGACGTGCTCGCGGGCGAACAGTTCGCGGGTGAAGCTCTCGTCGTCCACCGGGGTCTTGGCCCACAGGTAGAAGCCGCCGTCGGGCCGCTGCACCTCGAGCACGCCGTCGAGGATCGCCAGCACCGCGTCGAACTTCTCGCGGTACAGGGCGCGATTGGCCCGCACATGCACCTCGTCGCTCCAGGCGGCGACGCTGGCCAGCTGGGTCTGCACCGGCATGGCGCAGCCATGGTAGGTACGATACAGCAGGAAGGCCTTGAGGATGTCGGCATCGCCGGCGACGAAGCCGGAGCGCAGGCCCGGCAGGTTCGAGCGCTTGGACAGGCTGTGGAACACCACGCAGCGGGCGAAATCGCTGCGGCCCAGTTCGGCGCAGGCGCTCAGCAGGCCGGCGGGCGGCTGCTGCTCGTCGAAGTACAGCTCGCTGTAGCACTCGTCGGCGGCGATGACGAAGTCGTACTGGTCGGCCAGGGCGATCAGCTTCTTCAGGGTGTCCAGGGGAATCAGCGCGCCGGTGGGGTTTCCCGGCGAGCACAGGAAGAGGATCTGGCAGCGCTGCCAGATGTCCGCCGGCACCGCGTCGAAGTCCGGGTTGAAGCCCTGTTCCTCCAGGCACGGCAGGTAGTGGGGCCGCGCGCCGGCGAGCAGCGCCGCGCCCTCGTAGATCTGGTAGAAGGGGTTGGGGCTGACTACCAGGGCCTGCTCGTCGCGCTGGACCACGGCCTGGGTGAAGGCGAACAGCGCCTCGCGGGTGCCATTGACCGGCAGCACGTGGCGTGCCGGGTCGAGCCAGCCGCTCGGCAGGTTGAAACGCTGGCCGCACCAGTTGGCGATCGCCTCGCGCAGCGCCGGCACGCCCAGGGTGGTCGGGTAGACCGCCAGCTGGTCGAGGTTGGCGCTCAGGGCCTCGGCGACGAAGGCTGGCGAGCGATGCTTGGGCTCGCCAATCGACAGGGCGATGGCCTTCTTCTCGCTGGAAGGCTGGGCGCCGGCCAGCAGGGCGCGGAGCTTCTCGAAGGGGTAGGGCTGCAACTGGTTCAACGCATCATTCATGGCAATTTCCTGGTACTGCTACGGCGTGCCGACGGGCCTGGCTAGGCACCGCGGCGGTGCAAGGCTGTCGGTCAGATACTGATTCGGTTCGGCTCGCTCAGCAGCTCGCTGGCCTCGGTGAGCTGGGCGACGATGGTTTCCTGCAGGCGCACGCACAGCGCCGGGTCGGACAGCGGCTGGTTGTCCGCGTCGGTAACGAAGAACACGTCCTCCACCCGTTCGCCGAGGGTGGCGATCTTGGCATTCTGCACCGACAGGTCGAAATCGAGGAATATCCGCCCGACCCGGGCCAGCAGGCCGGGGCGGTCCGGGGCGGTCAGCTCGAGGACGGTCACCGGCCGCTGGGCGTCGTTGTAGATGGTCACCCGTGGCGGGAAGTCGAAATGCTTGAGCTGGCGCGGCACCCGGCGCTGGATGATGCTCGGGTACTCGTCCGGATTCTTCAGCGCATCGATCAGGCCCTGGCGGATCTGGCGGATCCGCGCCGGGTTGTCGCCGATCGAGCCGCCTTCGCCCTCCAGCACTATATAGGTATCGAGGGTGAACTGGCTGGTGGAGGTGAGAATCCGCGCGTCGTGGATGTTCAGGTTGAGCTGGGCCATCGCCGCCACGGTCACGGCGAAGAAGTCGTGCTGATCCTGGGCGTAGATGAAGATCTGGGTGCCGCCCTCGAACTCGCGCTGGGTGGTTTCCTTGATCAGCACCAGGGGGTTGCTGTTGTTGCCGTGCTGGAGGATCGCCTCGGTATGCCAGGCCACGTCGCCCGCCGTGTGGCGCAGGAAATAGTCGTCGCCGAGCTGCGCCCAGAGCTGTTCGGCATCGTCCTGGTCGGTGCCGCCGCGCACCAGGATGTCCAGGGCCGCGCCCTGGGTCAGGCGGATCTGCTCCTCGCGCTCCAGGCGATTCTCCAGGCCGCGGCGCAGGGCGCGCTTGGTCTCGGTGTAGAGCTGGCGCAGCAGGCTGGCGCGCCAGGAGTTCCACAGGCTCGGGTTGGTGGCGTTGATGTCAGCCACGGTGAGCACGTAGAGGTAGTCCAGGTGGGTCTGGTCGCCGACGAACAGGGCGAAGTCATGGATCACCTGGGGGTCGGAGAGGTCCTTGCGCTGCGCGGTGGTGGACATCGTCAGGTGCTGCTGCACCAGCCAGACCACCAGTTTCGAGTCCCATTCGGGCAGTTGGTGGCGGGCACAGAAGACCTCAGCGTCCAGCGCGCCGAGCTCCGAGTGGTCGCCGCCGCGGCCCTTGCCGATGTCGTGGTAGAGCCCGGCCAGGTAGATCAGTTCGGGCTTGGGCAGCCTGTCGATCAGCTTGCTGGCCAGGGGGAACTTCTCCGCCAGCTCCGGCCACCTGAACTTGCGCAGGTGCTTGATCAGGTTGAGGGTGTGGGCGTCGACCGTGTAGATGTGGAACAGGTCGTGCTGCATCTGCCCGACGATGTGGCCGAACTCCGGCAGGTAGCGGCCGAGGATGCCGTAGCGGTTCATCCGCCGCAGGTTGCGGTGGATGCCCTGGCCGCTCTTGAACAGCTCGATGAACAGGCTGGTGTTGCGGATGTCGTTGCGGAATTCGTCGTCGATCAGGTGGCGATGGTCGCGCAGCAGGCGGATGGTGTCGGCGCACACGCCGCGGATCTCGGTGTGCTGGGCCATCAGCACGAAAACCTCCATGATGGCGAACGGCGTGCGCTTGAAGACGTTCGGGTGGGTCACCTCGATATAACCGTCGCGCACCTGGAAGCGACTGTTCAGCGGGCTCGCCGGCGCCTTCTCGCCGGCGCGCAGGATGACCTCCTCGAAGTGCTGTTTGATCAGGTCGCTGAGCTCGGCGATGCTCATCACCACCCGGTAGTACTTCTGCATGAAGCGCTCGATGGCCCGTTGGTTGCCGCTGCCTTCGAAGCCGAGCAGGGCCGCGACCTGGGCCTGGTGATCGAACAGCAGGCGGTCTTCGGCGCGGCCGGCGAGCATGTGCAGGGCGTAGCGCACACGCCAGAGGAACTCCTGGCTGGAGGCGAGCAGGGCCTGTTCACTCTCGAGGAGGAAGCCCTGGCCGACCATCGCGTGCAGGTTCAGCGTGCCGAAGTGGCGGCGGGCGACCCAGAGGATGTTCTGGATGTCGCGCAGGCCTCCGGGCGAGCCCTTGACGTTGGGTTCGAGGTTGTACTCGGTGTCGTTGTATTTGCGATGGCGAGCCCGCTGCTCCTCGCGCTTGGCCAGGAAGAACTGCTTGCTCGGCCACATCCGCTCGCTGCTGGTGACCTCCAGCATGCGCTGGCGCAGGCGCTCCGGGCCGGCGATGGTGCGGCTTTCCATCAGGTTGGTGATCACCGTCAGGTCGGCGCGGGCCTCCTCGGCGCACTCATCGACCGAGCGCACGCTCTGACCGACCTCCAGGCCGATGTCCCAGAGCAGGGTAAGGAAGTGCTCGATCGGCTCACGGAAGGTCTCGTGGTCGGCACTGTCGAGCAGGATCAGCAGGTCGATGTCGGAAAACGGGTGCAACTCGCCGCGCCCGTAGCCGCCGACCGCCAGCAGGGCGATGTCGGCGTCCTCGCTCCAGTCCAGGCGACTCCAGGCCTCGCGCAGGATCTGATCGGCGAACCAGGCGCGATCCTCGACCAGACGGCGCACTTCGCGGCCCGCCCGAAAACGTGCGTCGAGCACGTCCTTGGCGAGGCGAATGGCCTTCTTGAAGGCAGCGATGGGGCTGGACTTCAGGGCCAGTTCCGCCTGGAACTGGCCGCGGTCGAACAATTCCGGGTCTACCTGCGGCATGCAACGGCTTTCCTATATGGGCGGCGGATCAGGCCGAGGTGCGGGCGATGGTGTCGTCGCTGCGCAGCGTGAAGATCTCGTAGCCGTCGGCGGTGACCAGAATGGTGTGCTCCCACTGGGCCGAGAGCTTGCGGTCCTTGGTGATGGCGGTCCAGCCGTCGCCGAGCAGGCGGGTCTCCGCGCGGCCCTGGTTGATCATCGGCTCGATGGTGAAGGTCATGCCTTCCTTCAGTTCCATGCCGGTGCCGGCGCGGCCGTAGTGCAGGACCTGCGGCTCCTCGTGGAACACCTTGCCGATGCCGTGTCCGCAATATTCGCGCACCACCGAGAAGCCGTTCTTCTCGGCGTGCTTCTGGATTACTTCACCGATGTCGCCGAGGCGGATGCCCGGGCGGACCAGTTCGATGCCCTTGTACATGCACTCCTGGGTGACCTTGGCCAGGCGCTCGGCCCACTCGGGCACCTTGCCGACCATGAACATCTTGCTGGTGTCGCCGTGGTAGCCGTCCTTGATCACGGTGACGTCGATATTGACGACGTCTCCGTCCTTGAGCGGCTTTTCATTGGGGATGCCGTGGCAGACCACATGGTTGACCGAGGTGCAGATCGACTTGGGGAAGCCCTTGTAGTTGAGCGGCGCGGGGATGGCCTGCTGCACGTTGACGATATAGTCATGGCAGATGCGGTCCAGCTCATCGGTGGTCACGCCGGGCTTGACGTGCTCGCCGATCATTTCCAGCACCTCGGCGGCCAGGCGGCCGGCCACGCGCATTTTCTCGATTTCTTCGGGCGTCTTGATGGTGACGGTCATGCGGTCTCTCTCGGCGCTCGGCGGCGCAAGGCAAAAAAAGGAAAGCCGGGATTCTATCAGAGAAGGCGACGACCGGCGGCATGGGCGAGGGCGCGGGGCTGGATGGTGGTGGACCGCGTCCGGGCTTATCTGTCGTTGTGGGTAGCTTATGGGGCGCTGCTATGGTATAAAACGCGCCGCTTTCAGGGCTGCCAGCCCGAAGGCACAAACCCACACACGTATCGACACGGTTTCCTGGGTGCCCGCAAGGGTTGGAAATTGGGATGCGTGGAGGCCTAACCCGACTTATCAAGGAACTATCATGTCCCAAGTCAATATGCGCGATATGCTGAAGGCCGGTGTGCACTTCGGCCACCAGACCCGTTACTGGAACCCGAAAATGGGCAAGTACATTTTCGGCGCGCGCAACAAGATCCACATCATCAACCTGGAAAAAACCCTGCCGATGTTCAACGAGGCGCTGTCCTTCGTTGAGAAGCTGGCTGCGGGCAAGAACAAGATTCTGTTCGTCGGCACCAAGCGTTCCGCTGGCAAGATCGTTCGCGAAGAAGCCGCTCGTTGTGGCTCGCCGTTCGTCGATCACCGCTGGTTGGGCGGCATGCTGACCAACTACAAGACCATCCGCGCTTCGATCAAGCGTCTGCGCGACCTGGAAACCCAGGCTCAGGACGGCACCTTCACCAAGCTGACCAAGAAAGAAGCCCTGATGCGCACCCGCGACCTGGAAAAGCTGGATCGCAGCCTGGGTGGTATCAAGGACATGGGCGGCCTGCCGGACGCACTGTTCGTGATCGACGTCGACCACGAGCGCATCGCCATCACCGAAGCCAACAAGCTGGGCATCCCGGTCATCGGCGTAGTCGATACCAACAGCAGCCCGGAAGGTGTGGACTACATCATCCCGGGTAACGACGACGCCATTCGTGCCATCCAGCTGTACATGGGTGCCATGGCCGACGCCGTAGTGCGTGGTCGCAGCAACGCTGGCGGCGGCACCGACGAGTTCGTCGAAGAAGCCCCGGCCTCCGAAGCGGCTGAAGGCTAAGCGGTAAGCTTCTAGCGTTACTCGCTGCGCAAAAAGGGGGCTAGGCCCCCTTTTTGCCACTCACAGAATTAATCGCCCGGCCTGACGGGTGAAGTGGTTGAAGACCTATCCAAGAGGATTCGAACATGGCAGAGATTACTGCAGCCCTGGTTAAAGAACTGCGCGAGCGTACCGGCCAAGGCATGATGGAATGCAAGAAGGCCCTGGTTGCCGCCGGTGGCGACATCGAGAAGGCCATCGACGACATGCGCGCTTCCGGCGCCATCAAGGCCGCCAAGAAGGCTGGCAACATCGCCGCCGAAGGTTCGATCGCCGTACGCGTCGAAGGCGGCCGTGGCCTGATCATCGAAGTCAACTCGCAGACCGACTTCCTGGCCCTGCAGGATGACTTCAAGGCGTTCGTCAAGGACAGCCTGAACGAAGCCTTCGAGCAGAACCTCACCGATGCCGCGCCGCTGATCGCTTCCCGCGAATCCGCTCGCGAGGCGCTGGTTGCCAAGTGCGGCGAGAACGTCAACATCCGTCGCCTGACTGCCGTTTCCGGCGATACCGTCGGTGCCTACCTGCACGGCCACCGCATCGGTGTTCTGGTGGTTCTGAAGGGCGGCAACGACGAGCTGGCCAAGCACGTTGCCATGCACGTTGCTGCGTCCAACCCGGCCGTTGTCAGCCCGGATCAGGTTTCCGAAGAGCTGGTTGCCAAGGAGAAGGAAATCTTCCTGCAGCTCAACGCCGAGAAGATCGCCGGCAAGCCGGAAAACATCGTCGAGAACATGGTCAAGGGCCGTATCAACAAGTTCCTGGCCGAAGCCAGCCTGGTTGAGCAGGCGTTCATCATGGATCCGGAAGTCAAGGTCGGTGACCTGGTGAAGAAGGCCGGTGCCGAGATCGTTTCCTTCGTACGTTACGAAGTCGGCGAAGGCATCGAGAAGGCCGAGACCGACTTCGCTGCCGAAGTCGCTGCTCAGGTTGCTGCCAGCAAGCAGTAAACTGGTCTAGCAGTCTACTCAGGCTGTCGCCCCGAAGAGGCTGCCCGCTCGCGCGTGCGGCCTCTTTTTCGAAGTGGGTTGGCAAATTGGCCTGGGGAGCGAGTCGCGGTGCTGGGCACCAAAGGCTCTGGGTGCGGTCTAAGCGCCCGATTACTGCGGGTATATTCGCCCGCGCAGAATTCAAACGCCGCAGGAGAGACTGGTAATGGCTCAGCAGGTGAGTGGTCGTCAACCGCGCTACAAGCGCATTCTGCTCAAACTTAGCGGCGAAGCGCTGATGGGCTCGGAAGATTTCGGCATCGATCCCAAGGTGCTCGACCGCATGGCCCTGGAAGTCGGCCAGCTGGTCGGCATCGGCGTGCAGGTCGGTCTGGTGATCGGCGGCGGCAATCTGTTCCGTGGCGCGGCCTTGAGCGCGGCGGGCATGGATCGGGTAACCGGCGACCACATGGGCATGCTGGCCACCGTGATGAACGCGCTGGCCATGCGCGACGCGCTGGAGCGCTCGAACATCCCGGCCATCGTCATGTCGGCGATCTCCATGGTCGGGGTGACCGATCACTACGATCGGCGCAAGGCGATGCGTCACCTGAAGACCGGCGAGGTGGTGATTTTCGCTGCCGGTACCGGCAATCCCTTCTTCACCACCGACTCGGCGGCGTGCCTGCGGGCCATCGAGGTCGACGCCGACGTCGTGTTGAAGGCGACCAAGGTCGATGGCGTATACACTGCCGATCCGTTCAAGGACCCGCATGCCGAGAAGTTCGAGCGCCTGACCTACGATGAGGTGCTCGACCGCAAGCTGGGGGTCATGGACCTGACGGCCATCTGCCTGTGTCGCGACCACCAGATGCCGCTGCGCGTTTTCAATATGAACAAGCCTGGTGCCCTGCTCAATGTGGTAGTCGGTGGCACCGAAGGCACTCTGATTGAGGAAGACAAGCAATGATCAACGAGATCAAGAAAGACGCCCAAGTGCGCATGCAGAAGAGCCTGGAATCCCTGGCTCATGCGTTCAGCCGTATCCGTACCGGCCAGGCTCATCCGAGCATCCTCGCCGGTGTCATGGTGCCCTATTACGGTACCGACACGCCGATCAATCAGGTCGCCAACGTGACCGTGAAGGACTCCCGCACCCTGCAGGTGGTGGCCTTCGAGCGCAACATGCTGGCGGCCGTGGACAAGGCGATCCAGAGCTCCGGCCTGGGCTTCAACCCGACCAACCTGGGTGAGCTGCTGCTGGTGAGCATGCCGGCATTGACCGAGGAAACCCGCAAGGGCTTCACCAAGCAGGCACGTGATGCCGCCGAAGACGCCCGGGTGGCGGTGCGCAACATTCGCCGTGACGCCCTGAGTCAGCTCAAGGATCTGGTCAAGGAGAAGGAAATCAGCGAGGACGAAGAGCGTCGCGCCGCCGATGAGGTGCAGAAGCTGACCGACAAGTTCGTTGCCGAAATCGACGCCGCGATGAAGCAGAAAGAAGCGGATCTGATGGCCGTCTGACGGTCAGGATATCGTCATGGAAAAGACCAGCCGCGGCGGCCAGTTAGCCGTGCCACGACACGTGGCGATCATCATGGACGGCAACAATCGCTGGGCGAGGAAGCGCTTGCTGCCCGGCGTCGCCGGGCACAAGGCGGGCGTCGACGCGGTGCGCGCGGTGATCGAGGTGTGCGCCGAGGCCGGGGTCGAGGTGCTGACCCTGTTTGCCTTCTCCAGTGAGAACTGGCAGCGCCCCGCCGATGAGGTGGGGGCGCTGATGGAGCTGTTTCTCGGTGCATTGCGCCGCGAGGCCCGGAAGCTCGATGACAACGGCATCAGCCTGCGCATCATCGGTGATCGCTCGCGCTTTCATCCGGAACTGCAGGCGGCCATGCGCGAAGCCGAGGCACAGACAGCCGGAGAGAAGCGCTTCATTCTGCAGATCGCCGCCAATTATGGCGGTCAGTGGGATATCGCCCAGGCCGTGCAGCGCCTGGCTCGCGAGGTGCAGGGCGGGCATCTGCGGCCGGAGGACATCACCCCGCAGCTGCTGCAGGGTTGTCTGGCGACCGGCGATCTGCCGCTGCCCGACCTGTGCATCCGCACGGGCGGCGAGCACCGCATCAGCAATTTCCTGCTATGGCAGCTGGCCTACAGCGAGCTGTATTTCTCCGAGCTGTTCTGGCCGGACTTCAAGCACGAAGCCATGCGCAAGGCGCTGGCCGACTTCGCCAGGCGCCAGCGGCGCTTTGGTAGAACCAGTGAGCAGGTCGAAGCCGAGGCGCGCAGTTAATGCTTAAACAACGAGTGATTACCGCGCTGGTGCTGTTGCCCATCGCGCTGGGTGGCTTTTTTCTGCTCGAGGGCGCGGCCTTTGCCTTGTTCATCGGTGCGGTGATTGGCTTGGGCGCCTGGGAGTGGGCGCGTCTCGCCGGATTCGACGGGCAGCCCCAGCGTGTCGGCTATGCGGCGCTGGTGGCGCTGCTGCTGTTCGGGCTCTATCACTTGCCCGCGCTGGCGCCCGGGGTTGTGGCGCTGGGCGTGATCTGGTGGGGGCTGGCGACCCTGCTGGTTTTGGGTTACCCCGCCAGCAGTCGCTACTGGCAGGGCGCTGGGCGCAAGTTGCTGATCGGTCTGTTGATTCTGCTGCCGGCCTGGCAGGGCCTGGTGCTGTTCAAACAGTGGCCCATGGCCAATGGCCTGATCCTGGCCGTGATGGTGCTGGTGTGGGCGGCGGATATCGGCGCCTATTTCTCCGGCAAGGCTTTTGGCAGGCGCAAGCTGGCCCCCCAGGTCAGTCCGGGCAAGAGCTGGGAGGGGCTGCTCGGCGGGTTGCTCACCAGTCTGCTGTTGACCCTGGTGGTCGGCCTGTACCGGGGCTGGGGCGGCGCTGCGCTGTTGCTGGCCCTGGCGGGCGCCGCCGTGGTGGTGCTGATTTCTGTGGTCGGTGACCTGACCGAGAGCATGTTCAAGCGTCAATCCGGGGTCAAGGACAGCAGCAACCTGCTGCCCGGACATGGCGGTGTGCTCGACCGAATCGACAGTCTGACTGCGGCGGTGCCGGTGTTTGCCGCGTTGCTGTGGCTGGCGGGCTGGGGGGCGCTGTGAGCGGCCCGCAGCAGGTCACCGTGCTGGGCGCCACCGGCTCCATTGGCCTCAGCACCCTCGACGTGATTGCCCGTCATCCCGAGCGCTATCGGGTCTTCGCCCTGTCAGGACATAGCCGCATCGCCGAGCTGGAGGCTTTGTGCCTGCAGCATCGACCACGTTTCGCGGTGGTCGCCGATGAACACTCGGCCCGCCAGTTGCAGGGTGGCTTGCATGCCGCGGGATTGAGCACGCGGGTGCTCAGTGGCGAGGCGGGGCTGTGCCAGGTGGCCGCGCATCCGCAGGTGGATGCCGTGATGGCCGCCATCGTCGGTGCGGCCGGGCTCAAGCCGACCCTGGCGGCGGTCGAGGCCGGCAAGAAGGTGCTGCTGGCCAACAAGGAGGCGCTGGTGATGTCCGGCGCCTTGTTTATCGAGGCCGTACGCCGCAGTGGTGCGACCCTGTTGCCGATCGACAGCGAGCACAACGCGATTTTTCAGTGCCTGCCCGGCGATTATGGGCGTGGCCTGGAGCAGGTCGGGGTGCGGCGCATCATGCTGACGGCTTCGGGTGGGCCGTTCCGCGAGACGCCGCTGGCTGAGCTGGCGGCAGTTTCACCGGAACAGGCTTGCGCTCACCCCAACTGGTCGATGGGGCGCAAGATCTCCGTGGATTCGGCGAGCATGATGAACAAGGGGCTCGAGCTGATCGAGGCCTGCTGGTTGTTCGATGCCCGCCCCGAGCAGGTCGAGGTGGTGATTCATCCGCAGAGCGTGATCCATTCCCTGGTCGACTATGTCGACGGCTCGGTGCTGGCGCAGTTGGGCAATCCCGATATGCGCACGCCGATCAGTCACGCCCTGGCCTGGCCGCAGCGGATCGACTCGGGCGTGGCGCCGCTGGACTTGTTCGCCGTGGCGCGCCTGGACTTCCAGGCGCCCGATGAGCAGCGTTTTCCCTGTCTGCGCCTGGCCCGGGCGGCGGCCGAGGCCGGTGGTACTGCGCCGGCCATGCTCAATGCCGCCAATGAAGTGGCGGTGGCCGCCTTTCTCGATCGGCGCATTCGCTTCCCCGAGATCGCGAGTATCATCGACCAGGTGCTGAACACCGAGGCGGTGGTTGCGGTCGAAAGCCTGGAAACGGTGTTGGCGGCCGACCAGCAGGCGCGTCAACTGGCCAGCCAATGGCTGAGTCGCCGTGGATAAGCGGCGCGGAGAAGCCCTATGAGTACGCTGTATATGATTCTCGGCACCCTGGTTGCGCTCGGGGTGCTGGTGACTTTCCATGAGTTCGGTCACTTCTGGGTGGCGCGGCGTTGCGGGGTCAAGGTCCTGCGCTTTTCGGTCGGCTTCGGCACGCCGCTGCTGCGCTGGCATGATCGCCAGGGCACCGAGTTCGTCATCGCCGCCATTCCCCTGGGCGGCTACGTCAAGATGCTTGATGAGCGCGAGGGCGAGGTGCCGCCCGCGCAGCTCTCGCAGTCGTTCAATCGCAAGAACGTGCGCCAGCGGATCGCCATAGTCTCCGCCGGCCCCATCGCCAACTTCCTTCTCGCGTTGCTGTTCTTCTGGCTGGTGGCCATGCTCGGCAGCCTGCAGGTGCGCCCGGTGATCGGTGCGGTCGAGAGCGGTAGCCTGGCCGCGCAGGCCGGCTTGCAGGCGGGCCAGGAGATCGTCGCGGTCAACGACGAACCGACCGCTGGCTGGGCTGCGGTCAATCTGCAGTTGGTGCGGCGGTTGGGGGAGAGCGGCAGCCTGCCGGTCACCGTGCGTGAGCCGGGCTCGACCCTGGAGAGTCCGCGGCAGATCGTCCTGGCCGACTGGCTCCAGGGCGTCGATCAGCCGGACCCCATCGCCTCCCTGGGTATTCGGCCGTGGCGGCCGACCCTGGAGCCGGTGTTGGCACAGCTGGACGACAAGGGCCCGGCCAAGGCTGCCGGGCTGCAAGTCGGCGACCGCATCTTGGCGCTGGATGGCGAGGTGCTCGAGGACTGGCAGCAGCTGGTCGAGCGCGTGCGCGCCATGCCGGGCCAGGCCGTGCGCCTGCTGGTCGAGCGCCAGGGGCGTGAGCGTGAGATCGCCCTGAAGCTCGCCGTGCGCGGCGAGGGCGAAGCGCGCAGTGGCTACCTCGGCGCAGGCGTGGCGGGGGGCGAATGGCCGCCCGAGATGCTCCGCGAGGTCAGCTTCGGACCGCTAGAGGCGGTTGGCGAGGCGCTCTCGCGTACCTGGACCATGAGCCTGCTGACCCTTGATTCGTTGAGGAAAATGCTGTTCGGCGAGCTCTCGGTAAAAAACTTGAGCGGGCCGATAACCATTGCTAAAGTGGCGGGCGCTTCGGCTGAGTCGGGCCTGGGGGATTTCCTGAACTTCCTCGCCTACCTGAGCATAAGCCTGGGGGTTCTCAATCTGTTGCCAATCCCCGTGCTGGATGGGGGGCATCTGCTTTTTTATCTGGTCGAGTGGGCACGCGGTCGTCCGCTGTCGGAACGGGTGCAGGGTTGGGGGATGCAGATCGGCATCAGCTTGGTGATAGGGGTGATGCTGCTGGCCCTGGTCAATGATCTCAGTCGGCTGTAATTGCTACTGAATTACAAATCTGTCGCCCCGAGCGACAGATTTTTTATTGTCAGTTGAAATAAGAAAGGACTTCATGAAACGTCTGCTGCTACCTGCGGTGCTTGCCGCATTGATGATCGCCGAAGTTCACGCCGAGTCCTTCACCATCTCCGATATTCGCGTCAACGGCCTCCAGCGGGTCTCCGCCGGCAGCGTGTTCGGTGCCTTGCCGCTGAATGTCGGCGAGCAGGTCGATGACCGCAGCCTGGTGGAAGCCACTCGCGAACTGTTCAAGACCGGTTTCTTCCAAGATATCCAGTTGGGTCGCGATGGCGACGTGCTGGTCATCACCCTGGTGGAGCGCCCGTCTATCTCCAGCATCGAGATCGACGGCAACAAGGCGATCACCAGCGAAGACCTGCTCAAGGGCCTCAATCAGTCCGGCCTGGCGGAAGGCGAGATCTTCCAGCGGGCGACCCTCGAAGGCGTGCGCAACGAGTTGCAGCGTCAGTACGTGGCCCAGGGCCGCTACTCCGCCGAAATCGAGACCGAAGTGATTCCCCAGCCGCGCAACCGCGTGGCGTTGAAGATCAATATCAATGAAGGCTCAGTCGCGGCCATTCAGCATATCAACGTGGTGGGCAACAGCGTCTTCGCCGACGAAGACCTGATCGACCTGTTCGAGCTGAAAACCAGCAACTGGCTGTCGTTCTTCAAGAATGACGACAAGTACGCCCGGGAAAAGCTTTCCGGCGACTTGGAGCGCCTGCGTTCCTATTACCTGGATCGCGGCTACATCAACATGGATATCTCCTCCACCCAGGTGTCCATCACCCCGGACAAGAAGCACGTCTACATCACGGTCAACGTCGATGAGGGGCAGAAGTACAGCGTGCGTGAAGTCAAGCTGGCCGGCGATCTGAAGGTGCCGGAAGAGGACATTCGCAGCCTGCTGCTGGTCAAGGAAGGTCAGGTGTTCTCGCGCAAGGTGATGACCACTACCTCCGAGCTGATCACCCGTCGCCTGGGTAACGAAGGCTATACCTTTGCCAACGTCAACGGCGTGCCAGAGGCCCATGACGAAGATGGCACGGTCTCCATCACCTTCGTCGTCGACCCGGGCAAGCGCGCCTACGTCAATCGCATCAACTTCCGCGGCAACACCAAGACCGAAGACGAAGTGCTGCGTCGGGAAATGCGCCAGATGGAAGGCGGTTGGGCCTCGACCTACCTGATCGATCAGTCCAAGACCCGCCTGGAGCGCCTTGGCTACTTCAAGGAAGTCAACGTTGAAACCCCGCCGGTACCGGGCAGCGATGACCAGATCGACGTCAACTACAGCGTCGAGGAACAGGCCTCCGGCTCGATCACCGCGAGCGTCGGCTTCGCCCAGAACGCCGGTCTGATCCTCGGCGGCTCGATCAGCCAGAGCAACTTCCTCGGAACCGGTAACAAGGTCAGCGTCGGCCTGAACCGCAGCGAGTACCAGACCAGCTACAACTTCGGCTTTGTCGATCCCTACTGGACGGCTGATGGTGTCAGCCTGGGCTACAACGCCTTCTACCGCACCACCGACTATGACGAGCTCGATACTCAGGTCTCCAGCTTTGCAGTCGACAGCCTCGGCGCGGGTGTGAGCATCGGTTACCCGATCAGCGAGACCTCGCGCCTGACCTATGGTCTGACCGTCCAGCAGGACACGCTCAATACCGGTGTCTTTACCGTCGACGAGATCTTCAAGTTCATCGAGCAGGAAGGCGACAATTACCTGAACCTCAAGGCCTCGGTCGGCTGGTCGGAGTCGACCCTGAACCGTGGCGTGCTGGCCACGCGTGGCCATTCCCAGAGCCTGGTATTCGAAACCACTGTGCCGGGTAGTGACCTGTCGTTCTACAAGGTCGATTACCGTGGGCAGATCTTCAAGCCGCTGAGCAACACCTACACCCTGCGCCTGCACACCGAACTGGGCTATGGCGACAGCTACGGTTCCACCGCCAGGCTGCCGTTCTACGAGAACTACTACGCCGGCGGCTTCAATTCGGTGCGCGGTTTCGACGACAACAGCCTGGGGCCGCGCAGCACGCCGAGCAAGGGTACCAATCCAGGAACCCAGTTCGATCCGGATCAGGATCCGCTGCCCTTCGGTGGCAACGTGCTGGTCCAGGGTGGTGTGGAGCTGCTGTTCCCGATGCCCTTCGTCAAGGATCAACGTTCGCTGCGCACCGCTCTGTTCTGGGATGTGGGTAACGTTTTCGACACCAACTGCGGCAGCACCCAGACCAGTTGCCAAGGCATCGATGCCGGCGAACTGGCCAGCTCCGTGGGTGTCGGCCTGACCTGGATCACCGCGCTCGGGCCCTTGAGCTTCAGTCTGGCGATGCCGGTGGTCAAGCCTGACGACGCCGACACCCAGGTATTCCAGTTCTCCCTCGGCCAGACCTTCTAAGCGGCTGGCCTCTGAACAACAACGGTTTTTTGCAGGAGTTGCATCGTGCGTAAGTTGACTCAACTGGTTCTGTTAAGTGCGGCCCTGCTGGCAATGCCGGCCTTCGCCGAAATGAAGGTGGCGGTGCTCAACTATCAAATGGCTCTGCTCGAGTCCGACGCGGCCAAGCGTTACGCCGTGGATGCGGAGAAGAAGTTCGGCCCGCAGCTGAACAAGCTCAAGACCCTGGAAGGCGACGCCAAGCGCATCCAGGATCGCCTGGTCAAGGACGGCGAGAAGATGCAGACCGCCGAACGCGAGCGCCTGGAGCTGGAATTCAAGCAGAAGGCCCGTGACTTCCAGTTCCAGTCCAAGGAGCTGAACGAAGCCAAGGCCATCGCCGATCGCGACATGCTGAAGAAGCTCAAGCCGAACCTGGACAAGGCAGTCGAGGAAGTGATCAAGAAGGGCAACTACGACCTGGTGCTCGAGCGTGGCGCAGTGATCGATGTCAAACCCCAGTTCGACATCACGCTGCAGGTCATCGAGCGCATGAATCAGATGCGTTGAGCATGAAGGCGCCGCTCTTTACCCTCGGTCAGTTGGCCGAGCGCCTGGGCGCTACCCTGCGTGGCGCCGAAGGCAAGCCGATCAGTGGCCTGGCGACCTTGCAGGAAGCCGGCCCGGATCAGCTGAGCTTTCTGGCCAATCCGCAATACCGCAAGTACCTGGCTGACTGCCAGGCCGGCGCCGTGCTGCTGACCGCAGCCGACGCCGAGGGGTTCGCCGGCGACGCCCTGATCGTCGCCAATCCCTACCTGGCCTACGCCGAGATCTCCCATCTGTTCGACCGCAAGCCGCAGCGGCTCGCCGGCGTGCATCCGACCGCATCGATTGCCGCGGACGCGCAGATCGACGCCAGCGCCAGCATCGGCGCCTACGTGGTGGTCGAAAGCGGTGCGCAGATCGGCGCCGGCGTGACCCTGGGCGCGCACTGCGTGGTCGGCGCGCGTTCGGTCATCGGTGAGGGCGGTTGGCTGGCGCCACGGGTGACCCTGTATCACGACGTGCGCATCGGCAAGCGGGTGGTGATCCAGTCGGGCGCGGTGATCGGCGGCGAGGGCTTCGGCTTCGCCAACGAGAAGGGTGTCTGGCAGAAGATCGCGCAGATCGGCGGGGTGCTGATCGGCGATGATGTCGAGATCGGCGCCAATACCACCATCGACCGCGGCGCGCTGGCCGACACCCTGATCGGCAACGGCGTCAAGCTGGATAACCAGATCATGATCGCGCACAACGTGCAGATCGGCGACAACACGGCCATGGCCGGCTGTGCGGGCATTTCCGGCAGCACCAAGATCGGCAAGAACTGCATGATCGCCGGCGGCGTGGGCATGGTGGGGCATATCGAGGTCTGCGACGGGGTGTTTGTCACCGGCATGACCATGGTCACCCGCTCTATCACCGAACCTGGCTCCTATTCCTCCGGTACGGCCATGCAGCCGGCCGGGGAATGGAGGAAGAGTGCGGCACGCATTCGTCAGTTGGACGAGATGGCACGGCGTCTGAAAGAACTGGAAAAACAGTTGGCGGCCGTGACCTCGGGCGGCAATGCCTCATCTGATGCCTGAGCCCGGCGGACGCCGGCTCCCCTCTTTTTACTACAGGCTTCTCTGGACATGATGGACATCAACGAAATTCGCGAATACCTGCCGCATCGCTATCCCTTCCTGCTGGTGGACCGGGTCGCCGAGCTGGATGTTGAAGGCAAGTGCATTCGTGCCTATAAGAATGTCAGCATCAATGAGCCGTTCTTCAACGGGCATTTTCCCGAGCATCCGATCATGCCTGGTGTGTTGATCATCGAAGCCATGGCCCAGGCCGCCGGTATCCTGGGTTTCAAGATGATGGGGGCCAGGCCTTCCGATGGTACGCTGTACTACTTCGTCGGCTCGGACAAGCTGCGCTTCCGCCAGCCCGTGGTGCCCGGTGACCAGCTGATGCTCGAGGCCAAGTTCCTCAGCACCAAGCGCGGCATCTGGAAGTTCGAGTGCCAGGCCACCGTCGATGGCAAGGAAGTCTGCTCGGCCGAGATCATCTGTGCGGAACGCAAACTATGAGTTTGATTGACCCTCGCGCCATCATCGACCCCAGCGCCAAGCTGGCGGACGACGTGGTCGTCGGTCCCTGGTCGATTGTCGGCGCCGATGTGGAAATCGGCGCGGGCACGGTGATCGGCCCGCATGTGGTGCTCAAGGGGCCGACCCGGATCGGCGAGCACAATCGCATCTTCCAGTTTTCCTCGATCGGTGAAGACACGCCCGACCTCAAGTACAAGGGCGAACCCACGCGCCTGGTGATTGGCGACCACAACGTGATTCGCGAAGGGGTCAGCATCCACCGTGGCACGGTGCAGGATCGCAGCGAAACCACCATCGGCGATCACAACCTGATCATGGCCTACGCGCATATCGGCCACGACAGTGTCATTGCCAACCATTGCATTCTGGTGAACAACACCGCCCTGGCCGGGCACGTCCATGTCGGCGACTGGGCGATTCTCTCCGGCTACACCCTGGTGCATCAGTATTGCCATATCGGCGCGCACAGCTTCTCCGGTATGGGCACGGCCATCGGCAAGGATGTGCCGGCCTATGTCACGGTCTTCGGCAACCCCGCCGAGGCACGCAGCATGAACTTCGAAGGCATGCGCCGTCGCGGTTTCAGCACCGAGGCCATCGCCGCGCTGCGCCGCGCCTACAAGACCGTGTATCGCCAGGGGTTGACGGTCGAGCAGGCGCTGGCCGAGCTGGCCGAGCCTTCGGCGCAGTTCCCCGAGGTCGCGCTGTTTCGCGACTCGATCCAGGCCTCGAAACGCGGCATCACCCGTTAATCCATGGCTCAGGTATTGCGCGTCGCACTGGTGGCTGGCGAAGCCTCGGGTGACATTCTCGGTGCCGGCCTGATGCAGGCGCTCAAGGCGCGGCATCCTCGGGTCGAGTTCATCGGCATCGGTGGGCCACGGATGGAAGCCGAGGGGCTGAAGTCCTACTTCCCCATGGAGCGCCTGGCGGTGATGGGGCTGGTCGAGGTGCTCGGCCGCCTGCCGGAGTTGCTGGCGCGCCGCCGACGCCTGCTGCGTGATCTGATTGCCGCCAGGCCGGACGTGTTCATCGGCATCGATGCCCCGGACTTCAACCTCGATCTCGAGCTCAAGCTGCGTCGCGCCGGGATCAAGACCGTGCACTATGTCAGCCCCTCGGTCTGGGCCTGGCGGCAGAAGCGGGTATTGAAGATCCGTCAGGGCTGCGACCTGATGCTGACCCTGTTCCCCTTCGAGGCGCAGTTCTACGACGCTCAGCAGGTGCCGGTGCGTTTCGTCGGTCACCCCCTGGCCGATGCCATCCCCCTGGACGCCGATCGTGCAGCGGCGCGCCTGGCCCTCGACCTTCCCGTCGATGGTCCGGTGGTGGCCCTGCTGCCGGGCAGCCGGGGCGGCGAGGTGGCGCGCCTGGGCGCTCTGTTCCTCGATGCCGCCTCGCGCCTGCGGGCTCTGCGTCCCGGTATCCGCTTCGTGCTGCCCAGCGCCAGTCCCGAGCGGCGTGCCCAGCTCGAGCAGATGCTGGTAGGCAGGGACCTGCCTCTGACCCTGCTCGACGGCCGTTCCCACGAGGCGTTGGCCGCCTGCGACGCGGTGCTGATCGCCTCCGGTACCGCGACCCTGGAGGCGCTGCTGTACAAGCGGCCGATGGTGGTGGCCTACCGGGTCGCGCCGTTGACCTACCGGATACTCAAGCGCCTGGTGAAGAGCCCCTATATCTCATTGCCCAATCTGCTCGCCGAGCGCCTCTTGGTGCCCGAGCTGATCCAGGACGCAGCCACCCCCGAGGCCCTGGCCCAGCACGTGGCGCCGCTGCTGGAAGACGGCGAGGTGCAGACCGAAAGCTTCGACCTGATCCATCGCGCGCTGCGCCGTGACGCCTCGGCCCAGGCCGCCGATGCCGTGCTCAAGCTGGTCGGACGCGCCTGATGCAGCTGGGGCTGGATTTCACCCAGGTGCAGGAGCTGGTCGCCGGCGTCGACGAGGTCGGCCGTGGCCCGTTGTGCGGCGCGGTGGTCACCGCGGCGGTGATTCTCGACCCGCTGCGGCCGATAGTCGGCCTGAACGATTCGAAGAAGCTCACTGAGGCGCGCCGCGAACGGCTGTTCGAGGAGATTCAGGAAAAAGCCTTGGCCTGGTGCATCGCCCGTGCCGAGGTCGAGGAGATCGATCGGCTGAACATCCTGCAGGCCACCATGCTGGCCATGCAGCGCGCGGTCGAGGGGTTGAGCGTCACGCCCAGGCTGGCGCTGATCGACGGCAACCGCTGCCCGCACCTGCAGGTGCCCAGCGCCGCCGTGGTCAAGGGCGACAGCCAGGTGCCGGCGATCGCCGCCGCGTCGATCCTGGCCAAGGTCAGTCGTGATCGCGAGATGCAGCAACTCGACCTGCAGTACCCCGGCTACGGCATCGCCGGGCACAAGGGCTACCCCACCCCGACCCACCTGGAGGCCCTGCGCCGTCTGGGGCCGACGCCGATACATCGGTGCTCCTTCGCCCCGGTTCGCGCGCTGCTGGAGCCCTGAGGGCGTCCACGTGCCAGTCGTGGGCCCGGCGCCTGCGGTCAGCTGAGCCGGGTTGCGCGTCTCTGGTCTTTATCCCCGAGCCCGGTACAATCCGGGCCTTGTCGTTTTCGTGTTCTGCATAGGCTTGCCATGACCGTTTCCTTCGTCCACCTGCGTCTGCATTCCGAGTACTCCCTGGTCGACGGCCTGGTGCGGGTCAAGCCGCTGATCAAGGCCACCGCGGGCGCCGGAATGCCGGCGGTGGCGATTACCGACATGAGCAACATGTGCGCCCTGGTTAAGTTCTACAAGGCGGCCATGGGCGCCGGGATCAAGCCGATCTGCGGCGCCGACATCTGGCTGGCCAGTCCCGACGAGGACGGCCCCCTGAGCCGCATGACCCTGCTGGCGATGAACGCCAAGGGGTATCGCAACCTCACCGAGCTGATCTCGCGCGGCTGGATGGAGGGGCAGAGCAACGACCTGGTGATCATCCAGCGCGACTGGGTCAAGGCCGCCTCCGAGGGCCTTATCGCCCTGTCCGGGGCGAAGGAGGGCGAGGTCGGGCATGCCCTGCTCGAGGGCGATCAGGCTGAGGCCGAGGCGCGGCTGCGCGAGTGGCTGGAGGTCTTTCCCGGGCGCTTCTACCTGGAGGTGCAGCGCACCAACCGGGTCAACGACGAGGAACACCTGCACGCCGCCGTCGCCCTGGGCGAGCGGCTCGGTGCGCCCCTGGTGGCGACCAACGACGTGCGCTTCATCAAGCAGGAAGACTTCGCCGCCCACGAGACCCGCGTGTGCATCGGCGAAGGCCGCTCCCTGGACGATCCGCGGCGCCTGCGTACCTATTCGGACCAGCAGTACCTGAAGACCCCGGAAGAGATGTGGGAGCTGTTCAGCGACCTGCCCGAAGCGTTGGAAAACTCGGTGGAGATCGCCAAGCGCTGCAACATCGAGGTCCAGCTCGGCACCTACTTCCTGCCGAACTTCCCGATCCCCGATGGCATGACCATGGACGAGTACTTCCGCAAGGTCTCCTTCGATGGCCTGGAAGAGCGTTTGGCCGTGCTGCTGCCGCCGGACACGCCGGACTACGAGGCGAAGAAGCAGGTCTATGTCGATCGCCTGAACTTCGAGCTGGACATCATCATCCAGATGGGTTTCCCCGGTTACTTCCTCATCGTTATGGACTTCATCCAGTGGGCGAAGAACAACGGCGTGCCGGTAGGTCCTGGGCGGGGGTCGGGCGCTGGCTCGCTGGTGGCCTACGTGCAGAAGATCACCGACCTCGATCCGCTGGCCTACGACCTGCTGTTCGAGCGCTTCCTCAACCCCGAGCGGGTGTCGATGCCCGACTTCGACGTCGACTTCTGCATGGACGGCCGCGACCGGGTGATCGACTACGTCGCCGAGAAATACGGGCGCAACGCGGTGAGCCAGATCATCACCTTCGGCTCCATGGCGGCCAAGGCGGTGGTCCGCGACGTGGCCCGGGCCCAGGGCAAGTCCTACGGCCTGGCCGATCGCCTGTCGAAGATGATTCCCTTCGAGGTCGGCATGACCCTGGAGAAGGCCTACGAGCAGGAGGAGGCGCTGCGTGACTTCCTCAAGGTCGATGAGGAAGCCGCGGAAATCTGGGAGATGTCGCTCAAGCTCGAGGGCATCACCCGCGGTACCGGCAAGCACGCCGGTGGTGTGGTGATCGCGCCGACCAAGCTCACCGACTTCTCGCCGATCGCCTGTGATGAAGAGGGCGGCGGCCTGGTGACCCAGTTCGACAAGGACGACGTCGAGGCCGCCGGCCTGGTCAAGTTCGACTTCCTCGGCCTGCGTACCCTGACCATCATCAAGTGGGCGATGGAGACCATCAACCGCGAGCAGGCCAAGAAGGGCCTGGAGCCGCTGAACATCGACTTCATCCCGCTGGATGACAAGCCGACCTTCCAGATGCTGCAGAAGGCCGAGACCACCGCGGTGTTCCAGCTCGAATCGCGCGGCATGAAGGAGCTGATCAAGAAGCTCAAGCCCGACTGCCTGGAAGACCTCATCGCCCTGGTGGCGCTGTTCCGCCCCGGCCCGCTGCAGTCGGGCATGGTGGACGACTTCATCAACCGCAAGCACGGCCGCGCCGAGCTGGCCTACCCGCACCCGGACTACCAGTACGAAGGCCTCAAGCCGGTGCTGGCACCGACCTACGGCATCATCCTGTACCAGGAACAGGTGATGCAGATCGCCCAGGTCATGGCCGGCTACACCCTCGGCGGCGCCGACATGCTGCGCCGTGCCATGGGCAAGAAGAAGCCCGAGGAGATGGCCAAGCAGCGCGGCGGCTTCATCGAGGGCTGCGCCAACAACGGCATCGACGCCGACCTGGCGGGCAACATCTTCGACCTGGTGGAAAAGTTCGCCGGCTACGGCTTCAACAAATCGCACTCGGCCGCCTACGGCCTGGTCTCCTACCAGACCGCCTGGCTCAAGGCCCATCACCCGGCGCCGTTCATGGCCGCGGTGCTCTCGGCGGATATGCACAACACCGACAAGGTGGTGACCCTGATCGAGGAGTGCCGCAGCATGAAGCTGCGCCTCGACGCGCCGGACGTGAACACCTCGGACTTCAAGTTTACGGTCAATGAGGACGGCCGTATCGTCTACGGCCTGGGCGCCATCAAGGGCGTCGGCGAGGGACCGGTGGAGGCCATCGTCGAGTCGCGTCGCGACGGCCCGTTCAAGGATCTGTTCGATTTCTGTTCGCGGGTCGACCTCAAGCGCATCAACAAGCGCACCCTCGAGGCGCTGATCCGCAGCGGCGCGCTGGATCGCCTGGGTCCGCATTTCCATGACGAGATCAAGGCCTACCACGCCAACATCGATCGCAACCGCGCGGTGCTGCTGGCGGCCATGGAGGAGGCGGTGCAGGCCGCCGAGCAGACCGCGCGCAGCCACGACAGCGGCCACATGGACCTGTTCGGCGGGGTCTTCGCCGATGCCGAGACCGATGTCTACGCCAACCATCTCAAGGCCCGCGAGCTGACCCTCAAGGAGCGCCTGAAGGGCGAGAAGGAAACCCTCGGCCTGTACCTGACCGGTCACCCGATCGACGAGTACGAAGGCGAGGTGCGCCGATTCGCCCGCCAGCGCATCGTCGACCTCAAGCCGGCCCGTGACAGTCAGACGGTGGCCGGGCTGATCGTCGCCCTGCGGGTGATGAAGAACAAGAAGGGCGACAAGATGGGCTTCATCACCCTCGACGACCGCTCCGGACGGATCGAGGCCTCGCTGTTCGCCGACGCCTTCGCCGGCGCCCAGGCGCTGCTGCAGACCGACGCCCTGGTGGTGGTCGAGGGCGAGGTGAGCAACGACGACTTCTCCGGCGGCCTGCGCCTGCGTGCCAAGCGGGTGATGAGCCTGGAGGAGGCGCGCACCGGCCTGGCCGAAAGCCTGCGCCTGAAGGTCGCCAGCGCGACCCTCAAGGGCGATCGCCTGCGCTGGCTGGCCGAGCTGTGCAGCCGTCATCGCGGCGCCTGCCCGATCACCCTCGATTACACTGGCGAGGAGGCCAAGGCGCTGCTGCAGTTCGGCGAAAGCTGGCGAATCGACCCGGCCGACAGCCTGATTCAGGCATTGCGTGACCAGTTCGGGCGAGACAACGTCTTCCTGCACTACCGCTGATAGACGAGGCCGCGCCTCGCCAGTTGGCCCGACACACTATTGGGTGTCGACCTCGATGCGCCTGATCCCTTAAGGTAGGGCGCGAAACGGATACAGCTCCCCGGCCGCTTGGCCGTCGACGCAAGACGGATGACTATGAACCCGAACTTTCTCGATTTCGAACAGCCGATCGCCGACCTGCAAGCCAAGATCGAAGAGCTTCGCTTGGTGGGTAACGACAACGCGTTGAACATCAACGAAGAGATCGCCCGCCTGCAGGACAAGAGCAGCGCCCTGACCGAAAGCATTTTCGGCAACCTGACCAGCTGGCAGATCGCCCAGCTCGCCCGTCATCCGCGCCGCCCCTATACCCTCGACTATCTGCAGCACATCTTCACCGAGTTCGATGAACTGCACGGCGATCGGCACTTCTCCGATGATGCCGCGATCGTCGGTGGCGTGGCGCGTCTGGACGGCGAGCCGGTGATGGTCATCGGTCACCAGAAGGGCCGCGACGTACGCGAGAAGGTGCGGCGCAACTTCGGCATGCCGCGTCCGGAAGGCTACCGCAAGGCCTGCCGCCTGATGGAGATGGCCGAGCGCTTCAAGATGCCTATCCTCACCTTCATCGACACCCCGGGCGCCTATCCGGGTATCGACGCCGAAGAGCGCGGGCAGAGCGAGGCCATCGCCTGGAACCTGCGCGTGATGGCGCGGCTGAAGACCCCGATCATCGCCACCGTGATCGGTGAAGGCGGTTCCGGCGGCGCCCTGGCGATCGGCGTGTGCGACCGCCTGAACATGCTGCAGTACTCGACCTACTCGGTGATTTCCCCGGAAGGTTGCGCCTCGATCCTGTGGAAAACCGCGGAGAAAGCGCCGGATGCCGCCGAGGCCATGGGCATCACCGCCGAGCGCCTTAAGGGCCTGGGCATCGTCGACAAGGTCATCGCCGAGCCCCTGGGCGGCGCCCACAGCGATCCGGTCGCAGCGGCCGAATCGATCCGCCAGGAGCTGAAGGCCCAGCTGGCGACCCTGAAGAAGCTCGATACCGCCGAGCTGCTGGCCCGTCGCTATGAGCGCCTGATGAGCTACGGCGTCGCCTAAATGAGTCTGCACGCCAAGGTGCTGGGGAATCTGGCTCCTTGGCGTGCTGCGCCGGCTTGGCGCGTGGCCTTTTCCGGTGGCCTGGACTCCACCGTGCTGCTCCATCTGCTGGCCGAGCTCGCGCAAAGCGAGGCCCTTCCGCCACTTTCCGCCATCCATATCCATCACGGCCTGCAGACTGCGGCCGAGTCCTGGCCGGCACATTGTCGGCGGGTGTGCGATCGGCTGGGGATTGCCTTGCAGGTCCACTCGGTCGAGGTGAAGCCAGGCGCCAGCCTCGAGCGCGCGGCGCGCGAGGCGCGTTATGCCGCCTTTGCCGCGGCGCTGGGGGGCGGCGAGGTGTTGCTGAGCGCCCAGCATCGCGATGATCAGGCCGAAACCTTGCTCTTTCGCCTGCTGCGCGGTGCCGGCACACGCGGTCTGGGAGGCATGCCACAAAGCCGCCCGCTGGGGAGGGGGCAGTTGCTGCGCCCGCTGCTGCACTGTTCGCGCGCCGAGCTGGAGGCCTACGCCGCCGAGCAGAGCCTGTCCTGGGTCGAGGACCCGTCCAACGCCGATGGACGCTTTTCGCGCAACTACCTGCGACATCGGGTGATGCCGGTGCTGGCGGCGCGCTGGCCCCAGGCGGCCGCCAACATGGCGCGCAGTGCCGCGCTGCTGGGGGAGTCGGCGCAGCTGCTCGACGAGCTGGCGCAACTGGACCTGGCGCCGGCGTTGGCGCCCAGTCCATTGACCTGGCTGCCATTGCCGAGCCTGGCCCTGGCCCCGTTGCGCACCCTGAGCCCGGCGCGCCAGCGCAACGTGCTGCGCTACTGGCTGCGCGAGCGGACGCCGATGCCGGATTTCGAGCACTGGGCCGGCTGGGACGCGCTGCTCTCGGCGGCCGGCGACGCGGCGCCGATCTGGCGCCTGGCGAGCGGCGAGCTGCGTCGTGCCGACGAGCGGCTGTGGTGGCTTTCCGCTGACTGGCTGAGAGCGCCAGCACCGCCTCCTGTCGTGCCGCAGATCAATCAAGCGCTGGCGCTGCCGGGTAATGGCTGTGTGCGTATCGATGGCAGCCTGGGCGGCGCAGGCCAGTGGCGCCTGGCCTATCGCCAGGGGGGCGAGGTGATGAATCTGCCTGGTCGCGGCCATCGAGATCTCAAGCGCCTGCTCAATGAGCGCCAGGTGCCGGCCTTCGTCCGTTCGCGCCTGCCGCTGCTGCTGTGCGACGGCGAGGTGCGGGCGGTGGCCAATCTGCCCGGACTGGACGGACCGCTCGACGGCCAGTGGCGGCTCAGTTGGCAGCCGCCATCCTGCGATCCGGGTTTGAGCTGATAAGGCCTTTCCGGTAGACTACGCTCCCGTCTTATCAGAGCTTTTGCTGACTCCCTTTCCTCGCGAAAACCGGAGTTGGTGATGGCTTGCCAATTGCGGCAATTCCGTGATTGGAGCTTCGGCTTTCCTTCGCTTTCCCCGGCGGCGCTGACCGCTTAAACGCAGACTTCTAGGGTTTTTCATGACGCGCTACATCTTCGTCACGGGTGGTGTTGTTTCTTCTTTGGGGAAAGGCATTGCCTCGGCTTCATTGGCGGCCATCCTGGAGGCGCGGGGCCTGAAGGTCACGATGCTCAAGCTGGACCCCTATATCAACGTCGATCCGGGCACCATGAGCCCGTTCCAGCACGGCGAGGTGTTCGTCACCCACGACGGCGCCGAGACCGACCTCGACCTGGGCCACTACGAGCGGTTCATCCGCACCACCATGACCCAGAACAACAACTTCACCACCGGCCGCGTCTACGAAGACGTGCTGCGCAAGGAGCGCCGTGGTGATTACCTGGGCGCCACCATTCAGGTCATTCCGCACATCACCGACGAGATCAAGCGCCGCATCATCAAGGGCGCCGGCGATGCCGACGTGGCCATGGTCGAGATCGGCGGTACGGTCGGCGACATCGAGTCGCAGCCGTTCCTCGAGGCCATCCGCCAGCTGCGCGTGGAGGTGGGCGCCAAGCGCGCCATGCTGATGCACCTGACCCTGGTGCCGTACATCGCCACTGCCGGCGAGACCAAGACCAAGCCGACCCAGCATTCGGTGAAGGAGCTGCGCTCCATCGGCCTGCAGCCGGACGTGCTGGTGTGCCGCTCCGATCATCCGGTCGATGTTTCTTCGCGGCGCAAGATCGCCCTGTTCACCAACGTCGAAGAGCGTGCGGTGATCAGCCTGGAAGACGTCGACACCATCTACAAGATCCCGTCGGTGCTGCATGCCCAGGGCCTGGATGACTTCGTCGTCGAGCGTTTCGGTCTGGACTGCGGCGGTGCCGACCTGTCCGAGTGGGACCGCGTGGTCGACGCCAAGCTCAACCCCGAGCGTGAAGTGAACATCGCCATGGTCGGCAAGTACATGGAGCTGCTGGATGCCTACAAGTCGCTGATCGAGGCGATGAGCCATGCCGGCATCCAGAACCGCACCAAGGTCAACCTGCGCTATATCGACTCCGAAGACATCGAGAACCAGGGCACCTCGCTGCTGGAAGGCGCCGATGCCATCCTGGTCCCGGGTGGCTTCGGCCTGCGTGGCGTGGAAGGCAAGATCAAGACCGTGCAGTTTGCCCGTGAGAACAAGATTCCCTACCTCGGCATCTGCCTCGGCATGCAGGTCGCGGTGATCGAGTTCGCCCGCAACGTGCTGGGCTGGCAGGACGCCAACTCCACTGAGTTCGACAGCGGCAGCGGTCATCCGGTGGTCGGCCTGATCACCGAGTGGCAGGACGCCACCGGCGCCACCGAGCAGCGCACCGAAGCCTCCGACCTCGGCGGCACCATGCGCCTGGGCGCCCAGGATTGCCAGCTGGAAAGCGGCTCCCAGGTGCGTGAGTGCTACGGCCAGGATGTGATCGTCGAGCGCCATCGTCATCGCTATGAGGTCAACAACAACCTGCTGCCGCAGCTGATCGAGGCGGGCCTCAAGGTCACCGGGCGCTCCGGCGACGGCGCGCTGGTGGAAGTGGTCGAGGCGCCGGATCACCCGTGGTTCGTCGCCTGCCAGTTCCACCCCGAGTTCACCTCGACGCCGCGTGACGGCCACCCGCTGTTCAGTGGCTTCGTCAATGCCGCGCTGGCGCAGCAAGCAAAGAAGGCCTGAGGATATGACGCAGAAGACTATTCGCGTCGGCGCGATCGAGATCGCCAACGACAAGCCCATGGTGCTGTTCGGCGGCATCAACGTCCTCGAGTCGCGTGATCTGGCCATGCAGGCCTGCGAGGAATACGTGCGGGTCACCGAGAAACTCGGTATTCCCTACGTGTTCAAGGCCAGCTTCGACAAGGCCAACCGTTCTTCGGTGGCCTCGTTCCGTGGCCCGGGCCTGGACGAGGGGCTGAAGATCTTCGAAGAAGTGAAGAAGACCTTCGGCGTGCCGGTGATCACCGACGTGCACGAGCCCCATCAGGCGCAGCCGGTCGCCGAGATCTGCGACATCATCCAGCTGCCGGCCTTCCTCTCGCGGCAGACCGACCTGGTGGTGGCCATGGCCAAGACCGGCGCGGTGGTCAACATAAAGAAAGCCCAGTTCCTCGCGCCCCAGGAGATGAAGCACATCCTGGCCAAGTGCGTGGAAGCCGGCAACGACCAGCTGATCCTCTGCGAGCGCGGCACCTCGTTCGGCTACAACAACCTAGTGGTGGACATGCTCGGCTTCGGCATCATGAAGCAGTTCGACTATCCGGTGTTCTTCGATGTCACCCATGCCTTGCAGATGCCCGGCGGCCGCGCCGACTCCGCCGCAGGGCGGCGTGGCCAGGTCACCGACCTGGCCAAGGCGGGCATGAGCCAGGGCCTGGCCGGCCTGTTCCTCGAGGCCCATCCGGATCCGGACAACGCCAAGTGCGACGGCCCCTGCGCGTTGCGCCTGGACAAGCTGGAGCCGTTCCTCACCCAGCTCAAGCAGCTGGATGATCTGGTCAAGAGCTTCGCGCCGATCGAGACTGCCTGACGCGGTGGTTTCCCGCTAAGTCGCTAGTTGTATACAGTTTTGTTTGTTAGCCGGTACAATTTTCTCGTCTGTCCATTTGGCAACGGGCAATGGCTGTCCAGTCCGGCGCTACCCTTTCGTCAACTTTTGGAGTGCTCAACGCAATGGCAAAGATCGTCGACATCAAAGGCCGTGAGGTTCTCGACTCCCGTGGCAACCCGACCGTGGAAGCCGATGTGATCCTCGAGGGCGGCATCATCGGCAGCGCCTGTGCGCCGTCCGGTGCCTCCACCGGTTCGCGCGAAGCGCTGGAGCTGCGTGATGGCGACAAGAGCCGTTACCTGGGCAAGGGCGTGCTCAAGGCCGTGGCCAATATCAACGGTCCGATCCGTGACCTGCTGCTTGGCAAAGATGCTGTTGACCAGCAGGCCCTGGACCGCGCGATGATCGAGCTCGACGGTACCGAGAACAAGGCCAGCCTGGGCGCCAACGCCATCCTCGCCGTGTCCCTGGCCGCTGCCAAGGCTGCCGCCCAGGCCAAGGGCGTGCCGCTGTACGCGCACATCGCCGACCTCAACGGTACGCCGGGCCAGTACTCCATGCCGGTGCCGATGATGAACATCATCAACGGCGGTGAGCACGCCGATAACAACGTCGATATCCAGGAGTTCATGGTTCAGCCGGTCGGCGCCAAGACCTTCTCCGACGCCCTGCGCATGGGCACCGAGATCTTCCATCACCTCAAGGCCGTGCTCAAGGCGCGTGGCCTGAGCACCTCGGTGGGCGACGAGGGCGGCTTCGCGCCGAACCTGGCCTCCAACGAGGACGCCCTGGCGGCCATCGCCGAAGCCGTGGCCAATGCCGGCTACAAGCTGGGCGACGACGTCACCCTGGCCCTGGACTGCGCTTCCAGCGAGTTCTACAAGAACGGCCAGTATGACCTGGCCGGCGAAGGCAAGGTGTTCGACGCCGCCGGTTTCGCCGACTACCTGGCCGGCCTGTCCCAGCGTTACCCGATCATCTCCATCGAAGACGGCATGGACGAGTCCGACTGGGCCGGCTGGAAGGTGCTGACCGACAAGATCGGCGCCAAGGTGCAGCTGGTCGGCGACGACCTGTTTGTCACCAACACCAAGATCCTCAAGCGCGGTATCGACGAGTCCATCGCCAACTCGATCCTGATCAAGTTCAACCAGATCGGCTCGCTGACCGAGACCCTCGAAGCCATCCAGATGGCCAAGGCCGCTGGCTACACCGCGGTGATCTCGCACCGCTCCGGTGAGACCGAAGACAGCACCATCGCGGATCTCGCCGTGGGCACCGCCGCCGGGCAGATCAAGACCGGCTCGCTGTGCCGCTCCGATCGCGTGTCCAAGTACAACCAGCTGCTGCGCATCGAAGAGCAGCTGGCGGGCAAGGCGGTCTATCGTGGTCGCGCCGAGTTCCGTGGTTGAACTCAGTCGTGGTAAAAGAGGGGCGGCGCGAGTCGCCCCTTTTTCGTTCGGATACCTTTTCCTCTATGCGTAGCCCCTATTGGTTGTGGCTGGTACTGGTCCTGCTGCTCGCCGGCTTGCAGTACCGCCTGTGGGTCGGTGATGGCAGCCTGGCCCAGGTCGCCGACCTGAAGCAGCAGATCGCCGATCAGCAAGGCGAGAACCAGCGCCTGCTGGAGCGCAACCGCATCCTCGAGGCCGAGGTGCTGGAGCTGAAGAAAGGCATGGAAACCGTCGAGGAGCGCGCCCGCCACGAGTTGGGCATGGTCAAAGAGGGTGAGACCCTCTTTCAGCTGACCGAATGACTGCTTTCAGCCCGCCGCCCTTCTGGGCGCTGATTCCGGCTGCCGGGGTTGGCAGCCGGATGCGCGCCGACCGCCCCAAGCAGTATCTGGAGCTGGCCGGTCGGACCATTCTCGAACACACCCTGGCCTGCTTTCTCGATCATCCGCAGCTGCGTGGGCTGGTGGTCAGCCTGGCCAGTGACGATCCCTACTGGCCGACCCTGGCGTGCGCCGCCGATGCGCGCATTCAGCGCGCCGACGGTGGCCGCGAGCGTGCCGACTCGGTGCTGGGCGGCCTGCGCCGTCTGGCCGAGCTGGGTGCCCAGGAGCAGGATTGGGTGCTGGTGCACGACGCCGCGCGGCCCAACCTGTCGCGCGGCGATCTCGATCGCCTGCTCGGCGAACTGGCCGATGATCCGGTCGGCGGCCTGCTGGCGGTGCCGGCGCGCGACACCCTCAAGCGCGCCGGTGCCGATGGCCGGGTGCAGGAAACCGTCGATCGTGCGCCGATCTGGCAGGCCTACACCCCGCAGATGTTCCGTCTCGGCCAGTTGCACCGGGCCCTGGCCGACGCCCTGGTGTCCGGCGTGGCGATCACCGACGAGGCGTCGGCCATCGAGTGGGCCGGTTGCGCACCGCGGCTGATCGAGGGGCGGGCCGACAATCTCAAGGTCACTCGTCCGGAAGACCTGCAGAGCCTGGCGCTGCTCTGGCGTAAAGCCTAAGCGCCGCTCCCTCCGCTCCTTCCGCTCGCCGATCAGGCGTTCGCGCGGTATTCGTGGCGTTGCGCCAGGCCTTCCTTGAGGTAGTCCACCAGTTGCCGCACCTTGGGCGACAGGTGGCGCTGTTGCGGATAGAGCGCCCAGACCGCGGTGTTCGGCGGCTGCTGGTTGCCCAGCAAGGACACCAGGGCGCCGCTGCGCAGGTGCTCCAGCACGTAGTAGTCCGGCAGCTGGCACAGCCCCAGTCCACGCAGGGCCGCCTCCAGCACCGCCT
Organism: Pseudomonas sp. LPB0260; assembly: GCF_013388395.1. NCBI lineage: Bacteria > Pseudomonadati > Pseudomonadota > Gammaproteobacteria > Pseudomonadales > Pseudomonadaceae > Pseudomonas > Pseudomonas sp. LPB0260. The sequence goes on from NZ_CP058247.1 coordinate 5,845,977, forward strand.
GACCGCTGTTGCAGCGCCAGTTGCCCTGGACCCGCTGGGCCGACTCGCGGCCGTTGAGCTGGAAGGTCCAGGTATCCGAGCTGCCGATCAGGCAGTTGTGCCGACTCAGCTCGGACAGGCTGTGCGGGCGGCCGTAGCGCTGCAGGTAGGCCGGCGCCGCGCACAGGTACATCTGCCGCGGCGCCAGGCGCGTGGCCACCAGGCGCGAGTCCTGCAGGCGGCCGAGGCGAATGGCCAGATCGAGTCCTTCCTGGACCATGTCCAGGGTGCGGTTGCTCAGCTCGATCTCGACCCGCAACTGGGGGTGCCTGCTCATGAAGTCGGTCACCAGTGGCACGATGAAGCGCTCGCCGTAGGCCACCGCGCAGGTCATGCGCAACAAGCCCTTGGGTTCGCTGCCGAGATCGCCGACCGCGCGCAGCGCCTCTTCGCGGGCGTCCTGCAGGCGCTGGCAGTGCTGCAGGAAGGTCTGGCCGGCCTCGGTCAGTGCCACCCGGCGGGTACTGCGGTAGAACAGGCGGGTCTGCAGCCGGTCTTCCAGGCGAGCGATCTGCCGGCTGACCTGTGAAGAAGACAGGCCCAGGCGTTCGGCGGCAGCGGTGAACTGGCCGCATTCGGCCACGGCGACGAACTCATCCAGGCCTTCCCAGCGGCTCATCGTGGCGCTCCTAGGGTGGTGGGGTGGCCACAGATTCTAAGCTGGCAGGCCTGCGATTGTCCCTGGCTGGCAATAATGTTTTGCATGTTGGCTGATTATTGATGATTGGTGGCTGATCTATACTTTCCGCCACTTTTGCACCCATCGGAGAGCGAACATGATCAAGTCCCGTGCTGCCGTGGCCTTTGCCGCCAACCAACCCCTGCAGATCGTCGAAGTGGACGTCGCGCCGCCCCAGGCCGGCGAAGTGCTGGTGCGCATCGTCGCCACCGGCGTGTGCCACACCGACGCCTACACCCTGTCTGGTCAGGATTCCGAAGGCGTATTCCCCTGCATCCTCGGTCACGAGGGCGGTGGCGTGGTCGAGGCAGTCGGCGAAGGGGTGACCTCAGTCAAGGTGGGCGATCACGTGATCCCGCTGTACACCGCCGAGTGCGGCCAGTGCAAGTTCTGCAAGTCCAACAAGACCAATCTGTGCAGCTCGGTCCGGGCCACCCAGGGCAAGGGCCTGATGCCGGACGGCACCACGCGCTTCTCCTACCAGGGCCAGCCGGTCTACCACTACATGGGCTGCTCGACCTTCTCCGAGTACACCGTGCTGCCGGAAGTCTCCGTTGCCGTGATCCCGAAGGAAGCGCCGCTGGACAAGGTCTGCCTGCTGGGCTGCGGCGTCACCACCGGCATCGGTGCGGTGCTCAACACCGCCAAGGTGGAAGAGGGCGCTACCGTGGCGATCTTCGGTCTGGGCGGTATCGGCCTGGCGGCGATCATCGGTGCGAAGATGGCCAAGGCTTCGCGCATCATCGGTATCGACATCAACCCGGCCAAGGAAGCCGTGGCCCGTGAGCTGGGTATAACCGACTTCGTCAATCCCAAGGACCATGCCAAGCCGATCCAGGAAGTCATCGTCGAAATGACCGACGGTGGTGTCGACTACAGCTTCGAGTGCATCGGCAATGTGCAGCTGATGCGTGCGGCGCTGGAGTGCTGCCACAAGGGCTGGGGCGAGTCGACCATCATCGGCGTGGCGCCGGCGGGTGCCGAGATCAGCACCCGTCCGTTCCAGCTGGTCACCGGTCGCGTCTGGCGCGGTAGCGCCTTCGGTGGCGTCAAGGGCCGCACCGAGCTGCCGGGTTATGTCGAGAAGTCGCAGAAGGGCGAAATCCCGCTGGACACCTTCATCACCCACAATATGCCGCTGGACGACATCAATCAGGCCTTCGAACTGATGCACGAAGGCAAGAGCATCCGCACCGTCATTCATTTCTGACGTGAAGTCGCGCGGCCGTCTGGCCGCTTGGATTACTCGTAGGGTGCGCCGTGCGCACCGCAACCCATAGGTGCGCACGGCGCACCCTAAGGATCTGAGGGGATTGTCATGACCTTGGAAAATATTTCCTGTCAGAAGAGTTTTGGCGGCTGGCACAAGCGTTACCGTCACCGCTCCAGCACCTTGAATTGCGACATGGTGTTCGCCGTCTACCTGCCGCCGCAGGCCGAGCAGGGCGCCAGGCTGCCGGTGCTGTACTGGTTGAGCGGCCTGACCTGCACCGACGAGAACTTCATGCAGAAAGCCGGCGCCCAGCGCTTGGCCGCGGAGCTGGGGTTGATCATCGTGGCGCCGGACACCAGTCCGCGTGGCGACGACGTGCCCGGCGACCCGGATGGCGCCTGGGACTTCGGCAAGGGCGCCGGCTTCTACCTCAACGCCACCCAGGAGCCCTGGGCCCGTCACTACCGCATGCACGACTACGTGGTGCAGGAGTTGCCGGCGTTGATCGAGGCCAACTTCCCTGTCTCGGACAAGCGTGGCATCAGCGGTCATTCCATGGGCGGCCATGGCGCGCTGGTCTGCGCTCTGCGCAACCCCGGGCGCTACCAGTCGCTGTCGGCCTTCTCGCCGATCACCAATCCGATGAACTGCCCCTGGGGCGAGAAGGCGTTCACCCGCTTCCTCGGTGAAGATCGCTCGCGCTGGCGCGAGTGGGATGCCTGCGCGCTGATCGCCGAGGCCTCGGAGCGCTTGCCGATCCTGGTCGACCAGGGCGACCGCGACGACTTCCTCGCCAATCAGCTCAAGCCCGAGGCCCTGCAAGGCGCCGCCCAGGCAGTCGGGCATCCGCTGACTCTGCGCCTGCAGCCGGGCTACGACCACAGCTATTACTTCATCGCCAGTTTCATCGATGACCATCTGCGTCATCATGCGCAGGCGCTGCAGAGCTGAAAGACTCCCAGTCGTCGAGAGTCCTGTAGAATCACGCCCTGAATTTTCAGGGCGTTGTTCTTTATGCGTATTGGTCACGGCTACGATGTGCACCGCTTCGGCGAGGGCGATCACGTCACCCTCGGTGGCGTGCGGATTCCCCACGGGTTCGGGTTGATCGCCCACTCCGACGGCGACGTGCTGCTGCATGCGCTCAGCGATGCGTTGCTCGGCGCGGCGGCCCTCGGCGATATCGGCCGGCATTTCCCTGACACCGACCCGCGCTTCAAGGGCGCCGACAGCCGGGCGCTGCTGCGCCACGTGCTCGGCCTGATCCAGGCCAAGGGCTGGCGGGTCGGCAATGTCGACGCCACCATCGTCGCCCAGGCGCCGAAGATGGCCCCGCATATTCCGGCCATGCGCGAGCGGATCGCCGCAGACCTGCAGGTCGATCTGGACCAGGTAAACGTCAAGGCCACCACCACCGAGAAGCTCGGCTTCACCGGTCGCGAGGAAGGCATCGCGGTGCATGCCGTGGCGCTGTTGGTCGGCCTATGACCGAGCTCGAACTGCTGGGCCCGCGCGCCCATGGCCCGGCCTGCGGCAGCGCAGTGCTCAAGGCCAGCGCGGAAGACTTCCAGGTCGACGAGGTACTGGATATCCCGCTGGCCGGCGAGGGCGAGCACCTCTGGCTATGGGTGGAGAAGCGCGGGCTGAATACCGAGGAGGCGGCCAAGCGCATCGCCCGCGCCGCCGGGGTGCCGCTGCGGATGATCAGCTATGCCGGGCTCAAGGATCGCCAGGCCCTGACCCGGCAGTGGTTCAGCCTGCACCTGCCGGGCAAGCTCGATCCTGATCTGAGCGCGGCGCAAGACGCCAGCCTGAGTGTCCTCAAGCAGGTGCGGCATAGCCGCAAGCTGCAGCGCGGTGCGCATGCCGCCAATGGTTTTACCCTGCGCCTGACCCAGCTCGAGGCTGACATCGCAGCCCTGGATGGACGCCTGCAGCAGATCGCGGCCCAGGGCATCCCGAACTACTACGGCTTGCAGCGTTTCGGCCATGAGGGCGGGAATCTGGCCCATGCCCGGCACTTTGCCGCAGGCAGCAGCTTGCCCGAGAAGCGCAATGTACGCTCGCGGGTGCTCTCGGCGGCGCGCAGCTATTTGTTCAATCGTGCCCTTGCCGAGCGTGTCGCCGCCGGCACCTGGAACCGAGCGCAGGTCGGCGATCTGCTGGCCTTCACCGACAGTCGCAGCTTCTTCATGGCCGGCGCGGCCGAGTGCGACGACCCGCGTCTGGCGCTGCTCGACCTGCACCCGACCGGGCCGCTGTGGGGCGCCGGTCAGTCCTCCGCCGAGGGCGCCACCCAGGAACTGGAGCAGCGCCTGGCACAAAGCGACAGCGAGCTGGTCGACTGGCTGGCAGAAGCGGGCCTGCAGCACGAACGGCGCATCCTGCGCCTCCCCATCGGCGGTTTGACGTGGCATTATCCGGAGCCTGACATTCTGCAACTGGAATTCGTCCTGCCGGCTGGATGCTTCGCCACTGTCTTGGTGCGCGAACTCGTCGATCTACTGCCGGCAGGGCAGACGGATAACCCATGCGTATTCTGATTTCTAACGACGACGGCGTGGCGGCGCCGGGCCTCGCCGCGCTGCATGCTGCGCTGCTCGACTATGCCGATTGCACGGTGATCGCGCCCGACCAGGACCGCAGTGGCGCCAGCAGCTCGCTGACCCTGGACCGGCCGCTGCACCCGCAAACCCTGGCCAACGGCTTCATCAGCCTCAACGGCACGCCCACCGACTGCGTGCACCTGGGGCTCAACGGCCTGCTCCCGGAGCTGGCCGATCTGGTGGTCTCGGGCATCAACCTCGGCGCCAACCTGGGCGACGACGTGCTCTATTCGGGTACCGTGGCCGCCGCCCTGGAGGGGCGTTTCCTGGTGCGTCCGGCGTTCGCCTTCTCCCTGCTGTCGCGGGCGCCGGACAACCTGCCGACCGCGGCCTATTTCGCCCGCAAGCTGGTGGCCGCCCATGAGCGCCTCGACCTGCCGCCGCGCACCGTGCTCAACGTCAATGTTCCCAACTTGCCACTGGATCAGGTGCGCGGGATCCAGTTGACGCGCCTTGGCCATCGGGCCCGTGCCGCGGCGCCGGTCAAGGTGGTCAATCCGCGTGGCAAGGAGGGCTACTGGATTTCCGCGGCCGGCGCCGCCGAGGACGGTGGCCCGGGAACGGATTTCCATGCGGTGGCCCAGGGCTACGTGTCGGTGACACCGCTGCAGCTGGACCGCACCTTTAGGGAAGGCTTCAACGGCCTGCAACCTTGGCTGGAGAGCTTGCTCTGATGAATCGGGACCAGGACGAACTGCAGCGCCGGGGCATCGGCATGACCTCGCAGCGCACCCGCGAGCGACTGATCCAGCGTCTGTACGAAGAGGGCTTGTCCAACGCCCATGTGCTCGAGGCCATCCGCCGTACGCCGCGCCATCTGTTCGTCGATGAGGCCCTGGCGCACCGTGCCTACGAGGACACCGCGCTGCCGATCGGCAGCAATCAGACCATCTCCCAGCCCTATATGGTCGCGCGGATGAGCGAGCTGCTGCTGGCGGCCGGGCCGTTGGACAAGGTGCTGGAGATCGGCACCGGCTCCGGTTACCAGACCGCGATCCTGGCCCAGCTGGTCGAGCGGGTGTTCACCGTCGAGCGCATTCAGGGTTTGCAGGACCGGGCCAAGGAACGTCTTAGCGAGCTGAACCTGCGCAATGTGGTGTTCCGCTGGGGCGATGGTTGGGAGGGCTGGTCGGCGCTGGCGCCGTACAACGGCATCATCGTCACTGCGGCTGCCACCGAGGTGCCCCAGGCCCTGCTCGACCAGCTGGCTCCGGGCGGGCGCCTGGTGATCCCGGTTGGCGCCGGCGATGTGCAACAACTGCTGCTGATCGTTCGCGAGGAACACGGCTTTGCCAGGCATGTGCTGGATGCCGTGCGCTTCGTGCCTCTGCTCAATGGGCCGCTGGCCTGACCTCACGCTTAACCGGATGGATCCATGAAGAAACAATTCCTGCTCTATGCCAAGGGCATCGCCATGGGCGCGGCCGATGTGGTGCCCGGCGTGTCCGGCGGCACCGTGGCCTTTATCAGTGGCATCTATGACGAGTTGCTGCGCTCGCTCGCCAGCGTGCCGGCGGCCTTGGGCATGCTCCTGCGCGGGCGTATCGTGGCGGCCTGGCAGGCGGCCAACGCGACCTTCCTGCTGGTACTGCTGGCCGGCATCCTCACCAGCGTGCTCAGCCTGGCGCGGTTGATCAGCTACCTGCTGGTGGCTCAGCCCATCGCGGTCTGGTCGTTCTTCTTCGGCCTGATCCTGGTTTCCGCGCACATAGTGGCGCGGGAGATCCAACGCTGGAATTGGTCTCGCGGGCTTAGCTTCGTCCTGGGGATGGGCTTTGCCTACTGGATCACCGTGGCCGCGCCGGTGCAGTGGGGGCATGATCCGCTGAGCCTGTTCCTCGCCGGTGCCATCGCCATCTGCGCGATGATCCTGCCGGGGATATCCGGTAGCTTCATTCTGGTCCTGCTGGGGCTCTACCCCTTCGTCCTCGGCGCGGTCAAAAGCCTGGATGTCGGTGTGTTGGCCTTGTTCGCCAGCGGTTGCCTGGTGGGCATCGTCAGCTTCGCCAGCCTTCTGCGTTGGCTGCTGGTGCGCTGGCGCGACCTGAGCCTGGCCTTCCTCACCGGCTTGATGCTCGGCTCGCTGAACAAGATCTGGCCCTGGAAGGAGACCCTGACCTGGCGGACCGACCGTCACGGCGAGCAGGTGCCGCTGCTGCAGGCCAACCTGTTGCCCGGGCGGTTTGCCGAGATCAGCGGCCAGGATCCGCAGCTGCTGCTGGCCATCCTCCTGGCCCTGTCCGGGGTGCTGCTGGTGCTCGGCCTGGAATGGCTGGCCGGCCGCTTGCAGCAAAACACTGGTTGCCGCAATTAATTGCGGCACAATACGCGCCTACCAACCCATGCCGTTTGCCAAATAGGGGAGACACGGGTGAGCTTCACTGCCATTCAATCGCCAGCTCGCTGCAGCCGCCTCCGTTGCCTGCTGGGTGGCCTGGTCCTGGGCGTGTTGCTGAGCGGTTGCGCCAGCCCTCCATCCGGTGGGGTGCAGGTGGTTGACCGTAATCACCGTGCGGCGGCGGCCCAGCAGCGCCCGACCGTAACCAGTGGGCAATACGTGGTGCGTCGTGGCGATACGCTCTATTCGATCGCCTTTCGCTTCGGCTGGGACTGGAAGGCGCTGGCCGCACGAAACGGCATCACGGCCCCCTATCTGATCCGGGTGGGGCAGATCATTCGCTTCGATGGTCAACCCGTCGCGCGTCCCGCCCCCGCAGCGACGGCGGCACCGGTGGTCAGCCGGCCGGCGCCTGTCGCGCCGTCGGTGGCCGCTGCTCCAGCGCCCGTCACGCCAGTGCGCAGCGCCCCGGCCACGCCGGTTCAGAGCACGCCAGCCACCACGCCGGTGCAGCCGGTTCAGCGCTCCGCGAGCGGCTGGGCCTGGCCGTCGAACGGCGCCGTGATCGGGCGTTTTTCGTCAAACGGTAGTTTGAATAAAGGCATTGATATCGCGGGGGAATTAGGCCAGCCTGTTTTGGCTGCGTCTGATGGATCAGTGGTGTACGCCGGGAGTGGTTTACGGGGCTACGGCGAGTTGTTGATCATCAAACACAGCGATACCTACGTCAGTGCCTACGGACATAACCGCAGGCTGTTGGTACGGGAGGGGCAGCGGGTCAAGGCCGGGCAGACAATTGCCGAGATGGGTTCCACGGGAACCGACCGGGTGAAGCTTCACTTCGAAATTCGCCGTCAGGGTAAACCTGTAGATCCATTGCAATACTTGCCTCGCCGTTGATCAGTCGCCGGCCTGTTCCATTTCGTGGGAGGAACGGGCTCAGGTGTAGCCAGGGATCCAGGCGACGCTCGGGCTTGCTGTCGAACTCAGCAAGGAGCAACCACAATGGCTCTCAAAAAAAAAGAAACGCCGGAGTTTGACGTCGACGATGAAGTGCTCCTGATGGAGCCTGGCATTGTTTTGGACGGCGGCTTGAAAGAGGAGAAGCCAGCACCGGCTTCTCGTTCCAAGGCCAAGAATTCGGCAAGCAGCAAGCAGCACAAGTACATCGACTACACCCGGGCGCTCGACGCCACTCAGCTGTACCTCAACGAAATCGGTTTTTCTCCCCTGCTTACTCCCGAAGAGGAGGTGTTCTTCGCGCGTCTGGCGCAGAAGGGCGACCCCGCCGGGCGCAAGCGCATGATCGAAAGCAACCTGCGCTTGGTGGTGAAGATCGCCCGCCGCTATGTCAATCGCGGCCTGTCGCTGCTCGACCTGATCGAGGAAGGCAATCTCGGGCTGATTCGCGCGGTGGAGAAATTCGACCCCGAACGCGGCTTCCGCTTCTCGACCTATGCCACCTGGTGGATTCGCCAGACCATCGAGCGGGCGATCATGAATCAGACCCGCACCATTCGCTTGCCGATCCATGTGGTCAAGGAGCTGAACGTTTACCTGCGCGCCGCTCGTGAGTTGACCCAGAAGCTCGACCATGAGCCCTCGGCCGAAGAGATCGCCAATCTGCTGGAGAAGCCGGTGGGTGAGGTCAAGCGCATGCTGGGCCTGAACGAGCGGGTGTCTTCGGTGGATGTGTCCCTCGGCCCGGATTCGGACAAGACCCTGCTCGATACCCTGACCGATGATCGGCCGACCGATCCCTGTGAGCTGTTGCAGGACGATGATCTGTCGCAGAGCATCGACCAATGGCTGTCGGAACTGACCGACAAGCAGCGTGAAGTCGTGGTACGTCGATTCGGCTTGCGGGGCCATGAGACCTGCACCCTGGAGGAGGTCGGCCAGGAAATCGGTCTGACTCGCGAGCGAGTCCGGCAGATCCAGGTTGAGGCGCTCAAGCGCCTGCGCGAAATCCTCGAGAGCAATGGCCTGTCGAGTGATTCGTTGTTTCAGTGAGCGATACAGGCAGCAAGAGGCCCGGCTGATGCCGGGTTTTTTGTGGCTGTTCATGTAAGTCATTGCTTACAAGGGATGTAAGCAATTGCAGGAAAGTGCCGCGGGCTAGTGGCTCTTCGGGGTCGTATAAATATCGTAACGTTTTGATATTGTTGATTATTATTTTTATCGAGTGCGCGTTCGAGTGCTTTTGATGAGCTGCCGCTGGCTTGTAGGCGTTCCAGAAATCGCTAATATCACACCTGTGTCGAGGGACAGACACAGGTCGCTAAGGAAGGTGACCAGGACAACCGCCGGATGCGGTTTCATCAGGATGATGAGCTGGGAAATAAAGGGAGTAGGGACAAAAGAGTGGGCGGGTAAAACCGCCCCTTTTTTTGTCCGCAGAAAAGTAAAAGGCCCGCGTATGGCGGGCCTTTCCTTGAGCTGTTGCTGAGACTCAGCGTTCCAGGTGCTGCAGCTTGTCCTTTACCCCGTCCCATTCCTCGGCATCCGGCAGGGCGTCCTTCTTCTCGGTGATGTTCGGCCAGACTTCCGCCAGGTCGGCGTTCAGTTCGATGTATTCCTGCATGTCCTCCGGGACCTCGTCTTCGGAGAAGATCGCCTGTGCCGGGCATTCGGGCTCGCACAGCGCGCAGTCGATGCACTCGTCCGGGTGAATCACCAGGAAGTTCGGGCCTTCGTAAAAGCAGTCGACAGGGCAGACTTCCACGCAGTCGGTGTATTTGCACTTGATGCAGTTGTCGGTAACGACGAAGGTCATGGCTTGATTCTCTCCTCGGGCGGCGGCCTGGCCCCATCTATGCGGGGCGTGCAGGCGTTCGTTATTGGCCGCGGCTCAGGCTTTAAACCGGGCAGTCATAAAAATGCGCGCGATTCTATCAGCTTGCGCGAGTCAGCGTTAGATGCGTGTCTTCCATGTATATAACAGCTCCAATGCCTTGCGTGGCGTTAGATCATCCGGATTGATCCTCGACAATTCTTCCAGCACCGGGTGCGGCAGGCTGGCGAACAGGTCGCTCTGCAGAGGGACACCGGCTTGTCCCGGTTCCTGCGGGGGCAATTCGTGGGGCAGGCTGGTGGTTTCCAGGCGCGCCAGGTGCTCGCGGGCGCGGGTGATGACCTCGCTGGGAACCCCGGCCAGCTGCGCCACTGCCAGACCATAGCTCTGGCTGGCCGGGCCGGGGAGCACGTGGTGCAGGAAGACGATGCGCTCGTTGTGCTCGGTGGCGTTGAGGTGCACGTTGGCGACGATCGGCTGGCTCTCCGGCAGCACCGTCAGCTCGAAATAATGGGTGGCGAACAGGGTGTAGGCGCGCAGCTTGGCCAGCTGCTCGGCGGCGGCCCAGGCCAGCGACAGGCCGTCGAAGGTGCTGGTGCCGCGGCCCACCTCGTCCATCAGCACCAGGCTGCGTTCGCTGGCGTTGTGCAGGATGTTGGCCGTTTCGCTCATCTCGACCATGAAGGTCGAGCGGCCGCCGGCCAGGTCGTCGCTGGAGCCGATGCGGGTGAAGATGCGGTCGACCGGCGACAGCTCGCAGCTGGCTGCCGGGACGAAGCTGCCGATATGGGCCAGCAGCACGATCAGTGCGGTCTGGCGCATGTAGGTGGACTTACCGCCCATGTTCGGGCCGGTGATGATCAGCATGCGCGTGGCGTCGTCCAGGCGCAGGTCGTTGGCCACGAAGGGCGTGGTCAATACCTGCTCCACCACCGGATGGCGGCCCTGCTCGATGCGCATGCAGGGCTCGTCGACGAAGCGCGGGCGGTTGAGGTCGAGCGTCAGCGCGCGCTCGGCCAGGTTGCTCAGCACGTCCAGCTCGGCCAGGGCGGCGGCGCTGTCCTGCAGCGGCGCCAGGTGTTCGATCAGCAGCTCGAGCAGGGCCTCGTAGAGCATCTTCTCGCGCGCCAGGGCGCGGCTCTTGGCCGACAGCGCCTTGTCCTCGAACTCCTTCAGCTCGGGGGTGATGAAGCGCTCGGCGCCCTTGAGGGTCTGCCGGCGGATGTAGTCGGCGGGCGCCTGCTCGGCCTGCTTGCTCGGCAGCTCGATGAAATAACCATGCACGCGGTTGTAGCCGACCTTGAGGTTGGCCAGGCCGGTACGGGCCTTCTCCCGGGTTTCCAGGTCCATCAGGTACTGGCCGGCGTTCTCGCTCATCGCCTGCAACTCGTCCAGCTCGGCGTCGTAGCCGGTCTTCAGCACGCCGCCTTCGCGGATCACCGCCGGCGGATTGTCGATGATCGCCCGTGCCAGCAGATCCGCCAGTTCCGGATAGGTGCTCACGCTGGCAGCCAGCGCCTTGAGGTGCGGCGCCTCCAGCACGCTCATCGCCTGTTGCAGCTGTGGCAGCGCCGCCAGGGCATCGCGCAGGCGGGCCAGGTCGCGGGGCCGGGCGTTGCGCAGGCCGATACGGGCGAGGATGCGCTCCAGATCGCCGATTTCCTTGAGTTGCGGCTGCAAAGTCTCGAAGCGATAGCGCTCCAGGAAACAGTCGATCGACTCCTGGCGCGCCTCCAGCACCGCGCGGTCACGCAGCGGGCGATTCAGCCAGCGACTTAGCAGGCGGCTGCCCATGGCTGTCTGGCAGCGATCGACCACCGACTGCAGGGTGTTGTCCCGTCCGCCGGCGAGGTTGATGTCCAGCTCCAGATTTCGCCGGCTGGCGCCGTCGAGGATCACCGTGTCGTCGAGGCGCTCATGGCGCAGGCTGCGCAGGTGCGGCAGGGCGGTGCGCTGGGTTTCCTTGGCGTAGCCGAGCAGGCAGCCGGCAGCGCCTATGGCCAGGGTCAGGTTCTCGCAGCCGAAGCCCTTGAGGTCCTGGGTGCCGAATTGCTGGCACAGGCTCTTGTGTGCGGAATCGCGCTCGAAATCCCAAGGGGCCCGGCGTCGAGCGCCGCGGCGCTTCTCTGCCGGCAGGCCCTGGGGCCAGTCATCGGGAATCAGCAGTTCGACCGGGTTGAGTCGTTCCAGCTCGGCCAGCAGGTTCTCCCAGCCCTTGATCTCGAGCACGCTGAAGCGGCCGCTGGTGATGTCCAGCACCGCCAGGCCGAACAGGCGCTCGTCGCCGAGCACGGCGGCCAGCAGGTTGTCGCGGCGTTCGTCGAGCAGGGCTTCGTCGCTGACCGTGCCGGGGGTGATGATGCGCACCACCTGACGCTCCACCGGGCCCTTGCTGGTGGCCGGATCACCGACCTGCTCGCAGATCACCACCGACTCGCCGAGCTTGACCAGCTTGGCCAGGTAGCCCTCGACGGAATGGAAGGGGATGCCGCACATCGGAATGGCCTGCCCGGCGGACTGGCCGCGGGCGGTGAGGGTGATGTCGAGCAGCTTGGCGGCCTTCTTGGCGTCCTCGTAGAAGATCTCGTAGAAGTCGCCCATGCGGTAGAACATCAGCTGGTCCGGGTGCTGGTTCTTCAGTTTCCAGTACTGCTGCATCATCGGGGTGTGGGCGCTGAGATCGCTTTGGCTCATCGTGATTAACTGTCCGGCTGAATCGCAAAAGCGCCTAGTGTAGGGTATCGCCCTTACCCGTTTCACCCCGGAGCGCGAAAGACTGTGGATGATCGAGAGCTGACTCGTCTGGCCACCGAACTGGGTGCGCGGCTGCTGGCCGCCAAGGCCCAGGTGAGCACGGCCGAATCCTGCACCGGCGGCGGTATCGCCGAGGCCATCACCCGGGTTCCCGGCAGCTCGGTCTGGTTCGAGGCCGGCTACGTCACCTATTCCAATGCCCAGAAGAGCAAGCAGCTGGATGTGCCCGAGGCGCTGTTCGCAACAGTTGGGGCCGTCAGTCGCGAGGTGGTCGAGGCCATGGTGCGCGGCGCCCAGGGCGCCAGTGGCGCGCGCTACGCCGTGGCGGTCAGTGGCGTGGCCGGCCCGGATGGCGGTTCGCCGGACAAACCGGTGGGCACCGTATGGCTGGCCTGGAGCGACGGCGCACAGCTGTTCAGCCAGCGCCGGCAGTTCACCGGCGACCGTGGCGAAGTTCGCCGACAAACGGTCGAGGCCGCCCTAGAGGGGTTGCTGCGCCTGTTGGCGAAAGAAAATCCGGAGGCGGGGTAGGCGGGCGACTTGCCCTGTGGAATAATACTGGCTACTTATACAGTTGTTGGCCGTCAGGCCCTCTTGATCACGTGAGGACTTCAATGGACGAGAATAAGAAGCGCGCCTTGGCGGCTGCCCTGGGCCAGATCGAAAAGCAATTCGGCAAGGGCGCGGTGATGCGCATGGGCGACCACGAGCGCCAGGCGATTCCGGCCATCTCCACCGGCTCGCTCGGCCTGGACATCGCCCTGGGCATCGGCGGTTTGCCCAAGGGGCGTATCGTCGAGATCTATGGCCCTGAGTCCTCGGGCAAGACCACCCTGACCCTGTCGGTGATCGCCGAAGCGCAGAAGCTCGGTGCCACTTGCGCCTTCGTCGATGCCGAGCACGCGCTGGACCCGGACTACGCCGGCAAGCTGGGAGTCAACGTCGACGACCTGCTGGTCTCGCAACCGGACACCGGTGAGCAGGCCCTGGAGATCACCGACATGCTGGTGCGTTCCAACGCCATCGACGTGATCATCGTCGACTCAGTGGCGGCCCTGGTGCCCAAGGCGGAGATCGAGGGCGAGATGGGTGACATGCATGTCGGCCTGCAGGCCCGCCTGATGTCCCAGGCGCTGCGCAAGATCACCGGCAACATCAAGAACGCCAACTGCCTGGTGATCTTCATCAACCAGATCCGCATGAAGATCGGTGTGATGTTCGGCAGCCCGGAGACCACCACCGGCGGTAACGCCCTGAAGTTCTACGCATCGGTGCGCCTGGACATCCGTCGCACCGGCGCGGTGAAGGAAGGCGACGAGGTGGTCGGCAGCGAGACCCGGGTCAAGGTCGTCAAGAACAAGGTAGCGCCGCCTTTCCGTCAGGCCGAGTTCCAGATCCTTTACGGCAAGGGTATCTACCGTAACGGCGAGATCATCGACCTGGGCGTGCAGCTGGGCCTGCTGGAGAAGTCCGGTGCCTGGTACAGCTACCAGGGCAGCAAGATCGGTCAGGGCAAGGCCAACTCGGCCAAGTACCTGGAAGACAACCCGGAAGTGGCGCGCACCATCGAGGGCATGATCCGCGAGAAGCTGCTGGTGTCCAGCGTGCCGGCCAAGGCCACCGCCGACGACCTGGCTGGCGCCGAAGTCGACGCCTGAGTCCGGGGTCACTGAGAGTACGGCAGGGCTTAGCGCATGCCCGTGGTCCTCGATAATCCGCTGGCGGTGCGCCGCACGGCCATGGATCTGCTGGCGCGCCGCGAGCATGGCCGGGTCGAGCTGACGCGCAAGCTGCGTCAGCGCGGCGCCAGCGCCGAGCTGATCGAGGCGGCCCTGGATCGCCTGGCGGAGGAGGGCTTGCTGTCCGAGGCGCGATATCTGGAGAGCTTCATCAGCCATCGCGCGCGCTCCGGCTACGGACCGCAGCGCATTCGCGAAGAGCTCACCCAGCGTGGCTTGGCCCGGGCCGAGGTCGAGCAGGCGCTGCGCGACAGCGGTATCGACTGGGTCGAGCAGCTACGCGCGGCCTGGCAACGCAAGTACGCCGGCAAATTGCCCGAGGACGCCCGCGAGCGCGCTCAGCAAGGGCGCTTTCTCAGCTACCGCGGTTTTTCCCATGAGTTGATCGGCCGCCTGCTGCGCGGCATCGACGATTGAACCGGCAGGCGCCCGGCAGCCTATCCTCGTCCTGATTCCCCACTACTGCTCTGGCGACGGGCTGGATCGGCATTCATATCCCTGGTGCTTCTGGCTCATTGCGATCAAAAGCCAAGGGCCGGCCGCTCCCCAGCGGCCGGTCGGGTGAGGATCGACCTGGAACGACGTCAGGCTTTCTTCGCCCAATTCTGTGGCAGGTTGATGAAGTTCAGCAGCTCGCGCAGGCGTCCGTGGTCGCGGCCGTTGAAGGCGAAGGCCAGGCGCGTGAGGTGAGACAGTTCCGGCTCGTCCTGCTCCAGTTCGGAAGGCTGCTGCTGCTGGAATTCGCCCTTCTTGCAAAGGTCCCTGAAATCGTGGTTGAGCTGCTGCATGGCCGCCTCGCCGAGTGGGTGGTTGAGGCGAATGACGTACAGGCCCTTCAGCCAGCGACTGGAATGGAAGTTGCCGTAGAACCGGGCAATCTCTTCGGCCGCCTCGTCGGCGCTGTGCACCAGGCGGATCAGTTGCAGGTCGCTGGGCAGGATGTAGCCGTGGCCGAGCACCTGCTTCTCGATAAAGGCCAGGTGCTCCTCCCAGTAGCTACCGCCCGGCTGGTCCAGCAGTACCACCGGCACGATCGGACTCTTGCCGGTCTGGATCAGGGTCAGCACTTCCAGGGCCTCGTCCAGGGTGCCGAACCCCCCGGGCAAAGCACCAGGGCGTCGGCCTCCTTGACGAAGAACAGCTTGCGCAGGAAGAAGAAGTGGAACGACAGCAAGTGCCCGCTGCCTTCAACGGTGGCGTTGGCGCCTTGTTCGAAGGGCAGGGTGATGTTGAAGCCCAGGCTGTTCTCCAGGCCGGCGCCTTCATGGGCGGCGGCCATGATCCCGCCACCGGCGCCGGTCACCACCATGAGGTCGTAGCGCGCCAGGGTGGCGCCCAGTTCCCGGGCCAACTGGTAGACCGGATGATCGACCGGGGTACGTGCCGAGCCGAATACCGTGACCTTGCGCCGCCGCTTGAACTGCTCCAGGGTACTGAAGGCGTGCTCCATTTCCCGCAGGGTCTGCAGCATGATCTTGGCGTCCCAGCGATTGCGGTCGGCCTGGGCCATGCGCACCACGGTGATGAACATTTCCCGATACAGCGACAGGTTGGGGCTGTCCGGGGGGACGGCCAGAGAGGTGAGTTCCTCCACCTTGCCGGTCAGGTCGATGCCGCTGATCTGGAAGTGCCGAGACAGGTAGTCGTCCGATTCATCAGGCATAGAACTTCTCCTTTTTCTAATGCGGACCGGATCGTTTCGACTCCCTGAAGTGCCCAGCCCTTTACAAGAGTATGGCTGGGTCGCGGCGTTTCTGCGGCTGGGGACTGAGCAATGGGCGCGACCAGAAGGTCGTCTCAGGAGAGGCTACAGGGCGATCTGTTCGCCGGGTTCGGGGATGTTGGCGATCCATTGCAGGCGCTCGCGCAGCACCTGTTGCAGGACTTTCATCTTCTCCAGTTCACCGTGCACCAGATACAGCTCCGGGTGATGCTCGAAGTGGCTGACCCAGTCGAGCAGTTGCGATTGCCCGGCATGGGCGGAGAAGCCGCCGAGGGTGTGCACCTTGGCCTTCACCGCGATGCGCTGGTGCAGCACCTTCACCGTTTCCGCGCCGTCGACGATCGCCCGGCCGGTTGTGCCCCGCGCCTGGAAACCCGGAAACACCAGGTGGCAATCGCTGCGCCAGAGGTTGTGCTTGAAGTGGTGGACGATGCGTCCGCCGTTGCACATGCCGCTGCCGGCGATGATGATCGCGCCGCTCTTGATCCGGTTGATCGCCATGGACTCTTCCGGTGACGGCGTGCAGCGCAGGATCGGCAGCCAGTCCTCGACGCGCCTGACCCCCTTGGCCTTGATCTCCGCCTGGTTGGTCAGGTCGAACTGCTCGTGATAGCGGGCATAGATGGCGTTGGCACGAATGGCCATGGGGCTGTCGAGGAACACCGCCTGCTGCGGCAGGCGGCCCTCCTGGTAGAAGCGCCCGAGGTAGTAGATCAGGTCCTGGGTGCGGCCGACGGCGAAGGACGGAATCAGCACGTTGCCGCCGTCGCGATGGGCCTGCTGGAGGATCTGCGCCAGTTCGTCGAGGGTTTCCCGGTTGTTGCGGTGGTCACGATCGCCATAGGTGGATTCCAGCAGCACCACATCGGCGCGCTCCAGCGTGGCCGGATCGCACATCAGCGGCGAGCAGGTATTGCCCAGGTCGCCAGAGAACACCAGGCGGCGGGTCAGGTGATGGTCCTGCACTTCGAACTCGACGATCGCCGAGCCGAGGATGTGACCGGCATCGTGATAGGTGACCTGCACGCCCTTGGCCACTTCATGGGGCCTGCCGTAGGGCAGTGGCTGGCGCAGCGCCAGGGTCTTCTCGGTGTCCTTGGTGGTGTACAGCGGTTTGACCGGCGGCTTGCCCTGGCGCACCCGCCACTTGCTCTCCCATTCGGCGTCCTTCTCCTGAATATGCGCCGAGTCCAGCAGCATCAGTTCCATCAGCTCGCAGCAGGCCTCGGTGGCGAAGATCGGCCCGCGGTAGCCGGAGGCGACCAGGCGCGGCAGCAGGCCGGTGTGATCGAGGTGGGCATGGGAGATCACCACCGCGTCCAGGCTGCCGGGATCGAAGGGGAAGGGCGCGTGGTTGCGATCTTCCTCCTGGCGGCGGCCCTGGTGCATGCCGCATTCGAGGAGGACCCGCGCGCCATCGCGGCTTTCGACCAGGTAGCAGGAGCCGGTGACCTGCTGAATGGCCCCGTAGAAGTTGAGTAGCGCCATGGGTGAGCTCCTTGGCAGTGCGGGATGGGCATGGCCACAGGCTGCACCAAGGCGAGTCGGGTGGACTTGACCCTGGTCAGCACGGCCCTGCATCGGCCTCGTGGCGAGCCTGAATGGGCCGCTGCCGGCTGGCAGTCGGTAGGCGGTTCGCGACGAGCCCCTCTCGCCTTTAGCCTAGTCGGATAGCCGTTGCAGCCGGCGCCGCAGCAATGCCGCTCATCCGTTGATACGGCTTATCTGCCTTGGCGGTTGCTGCTATAGCGCGCTCAAGGCATCCCGCAGTCGGCCTTGGCGAAGCGCTCGCTGGTCACCGGGCGGTTGCTCTGGTATTCGCTGAACTGGTAGCGCAGCACCGCGCCATCGGCCAGCAAGCGGCGGAAGCCGTCATTGCGGCATACGCTGTCGGCCAGCTGCGCCCGCACCGTGTCGGGATTGCCGCGCATCTCGGCGGCATGGCGGGCGCGTACGCTGAGGTGGTTGATCAGTTCGTTGCCCTCGACCGTGTAACCACGATCGAGGATGTCGGCGTTGATGGCCCGTGGCGTGCCCTGGCTGCTCTGGCGGGCGACCTGTTCCAGCATCTTGGTCAGCTCATGGTCCTTGAGCGAGGCGGCTTGGGCGCCGAGCGGCAGGCTCAGGGCGATGATCAGGGCGGTGGCGCGCAGCATGGGGGGCTCCGGTAGGGGTGAGGACGTTGGACCTGCAGGCGGCGCAGGAGGTTCAGCAGCCGCGCCTTCAGTCGTATCGGCACGCCGTAGCACGGCGGCTTTGTTAGACTGCCGCGCCTGTCGACCCAGGATCAAGCATGCCGTCTTCATCTTGCCCCCCAGGCGCGGCCCAAATGAGCCACGCCGTTGCCCGTCTACGCGCCGCACGCCTGGCGCGCAGCGTCAAACCCTTCGTCGCGCGGGGTTCCAAAACCATCCGCTGCCCGAGCTGCCGGCTGGCCGCGAGCCATTGCCTGTGCCCCTGGCGGCCGCGGGTCGAGGCGGAGTCGGCGGTGTGCCTCCTGATGCACGACGTCGAGGCGCTGAAGCCGAGCAACACCGGCTGGCTGATCGCCGATGTGGTGGCCGATACCTCGGCCTTCGGCTGGCTGCGCACCGAGGTCGATCCGAGCCTGCCGGCTTTGCTCAGCGATCCGCAATGGCAACCCTACCTGGTGTTTCCCGGCGAGTATGCCGCGCCCGAGCGGGAGGTCAGCGAGGTCGAGGTGGCACCGGGCAAGCGTCCGCTGTTCGTGCTGCTCGATGCGACCTGGACCGAGGCGCGCAAGATGTTCCGCAAGAGCCCCTATCTGGATCATCTGCCGGTGCTCAGCTTCAAGCCGGAGCAGCTGTCGCGCTATCGCCTGCGCCGCTCCACCCGCGGCGATCACCTGTGCACCGCCGAGGTCGCCGCGCTCTGCCTGGAGCTGGCCGGCGACCAGCGCGCCGGCGATGCGCTGGGGGCCTATCTGGATGTGTTCAGCCAGCACTACCTGGCGGCGAAAGGGCAGCGCGCGATCGATCCGGATGATCCGCTGCACCAGCGCTTGCGGGCGTTTCTGTGATCGCCGCCGGCGCCACTGGAACCACCAGCGGCGGCAGTTTGCGCGGCCACAGCTGGGCCAGCAGCATGCCGCTGAACATCAGCGCACAGCCGAAGTAGCCGCGCATTTCCAGTGACTCGCCGAGCAGCAGCGCGCCGGCGATGGCGGCGAACACCGCCTCCAACGAGAGGATGATCGCCGCATGGGAGGCGATTGCATGCTTCTGCGCCACCACCTGCAGAGTGAAGCCGATCGCCACACCGAACACACCGCCGTAGAGAATCGCCGGACCGGCGGCGAGGATTGCCTCCAGGCGGATCTCCTCCAGCAGCACGGCCAGCAGCAGGCTGATCAGCGCACAGGTGATGAACTGCACGACGGCCAGGCGCAACGGGTCGTGGCGCCCGGCGAAATAGCCCACCAGCAGCACATGCACGCCCCAGACGAAGGCACCGGCCAGCTGCAGCCAGTCGCCGGAGGCCACCTGGAAACCTTCGCCGACGCTCAGCAGGAACATGCCGAACACCGCCAGGCAGGCGCCCAGCCAGATGCCGAGGCCGGTCTTGTGGCCGATCAGCAGGCCGAGCAGCGGCACGATGATCACATACAGGCCGGTGATGAAGCCGGAGTTGGTCACGCTGGTGAACAGCAGGCCGACCTGCTGCAGGTTGATCCCCAGGGCCAGGGCCAGGCCCATCAGCACGCCGCCGAGCAGCAGCGGGCGATTCACCGGCGGTGTCGGCGCGTCAGGCGAGAGGCGCTGCAGAATGGGCAGCAATGGCAGCAGGATCAGCGCCGCCAGGGCGAAGCGCAGGCCGCTGTAGAGAAACGGGCCGATGCTGTCCATGCCCAGGCGTTGGGCCACGAAGGCCGACCCCCAGATCATGGCCGTCAGGAGCATTAACAGGTCGGCGCGCAGGGCTTCCTTTCGCATGGAGCAATCCTAGTTGGGCAAAGACGCAGACTGTGCCGCAAAGCATGGCGCTTGACCACCCCCGCCGCGCTCGGCATGCTGGGCGCCGCCTCAGGCGCGCAGTAGGGCCTGACCGCGCGGCCCGACGAGCTGACCTAGGCTTGTCTGGGGGCTACCTGGAACGCCCGGGACCGGCCCGTCGTGGCCGCTTACATAACAAGAAACAGGATCTGCCGATGGCTGCCTATGAAATCCTGATTGCCGACGATCATCCGCTGTTCCGCAGCGCCTTGCAGCAGGCTTTGACCCTGGGGCTGGGGCCGGACGTGCGCCTGGTGGAGGCCGCCAGCATTGCCGAGCTGGAAGCCGCGCTGGCGAGCAAGGCGGACTGGGACCTGGTGCTGCTCGATCTCAATATGCCGGGGGCCTATGGCTTCTCCGGCCTGGTGCTGCTGCGCGGGCAGTACCCGCAAGTTCCCGTGGTGATGATCTCTGCCCAGGAGGACGCGGCCGTGGTGGCCCGTTCCCGTGAATTCGGCGCCAGTGGCTTCATTCCCAAATCCAGTGCCCTGGAGACCATCCAGCAGGCGGTGCGCCAGGTGCTCGACGGCGACGCCTGGTGGCCGCCGCAAACCGAGGAGGCGGCGGCGCTGTCGGCCGAGGCCAAGGCCGCCAGCGCCGGCCTGGCCAGCCTGACTCCGCAGCAGTTCCGCGTGCTGACCATGGTCTGCGACGGGCTGCTGAACAAGCAGATCGCCTATGAGCTGAGTGTCTCGGAGGCGACCGTCAAGGCCCACGTCACGGCGATCTTCCGCAAGCTCGGGGTACGCACCCGCACCCAGGCGGCGCTGCTGCTGCAGCAACTGGAATCCATTCCCGGCGCCTGAGCCCCGCCTCAACCCGACTCGACCAGATTCGGCAGGACGATCTCGTGGCTGCGCCTGACCCCGACGGTCAGCGCCCGGCACTGGACGAGGAACTCGCGCATGGCGGCGGTCTGGTACTTCTGTTTGTGCCAGATGAAGTAGAACTGCCGGCGCAGGTCCAGGGTCGGGGTTTCCACCGCCACCAGGCTGCCGCGGCGGAAGGCGTCGCGCAGGGCCAGGCGCGAGATGCAGCCGATGCCCAGGCCCGACTCCACGGCGCGCTTGATCGCCTCGGTATGCTCCAGCTCCAGGCGGATATTCAGCGAGGCCGGATGGTGACGCATGGCCTGGTCGAAGGTCAGGCGCGTGCCGGAGCCCTGCTCGCGGAGAATCCAGGCCTCCCGGGTCAACTCCTCCAGGCTCGCCTCGCGGCGTTGCGCCAGGGGATGCTGGGGCGCGCAGAACACCACCAGCTCGTCCTCCACCCAGGGCTGCACCTCGATATCCGGATGCTGGCAGTCGCCCTCGATCAGCCCCAGGTCCAGTTCGTAATGGGCGATCTGCTGGACCACGTGGGCGGTGTTGTGCACCTGCAGCCTCACCCGGCATTCCGGGTGGCGCTGCATGAAGGTGCCGATCAGCAGGGTCGCCAGGTAATTGCCCACGGTCAGGGTGGCGCCGACATCCAGCGAGCCGAAGCCACTCTTGCCGGCCAGCAGGCGTTCGATCTCCTTGGCCTGGTCGAGCAGGGCCACGGCCTCGGGGAGTAGCTGGCGACCCAGTGCATTGAGGCGCAGGCGCTTGCCGGAACGGTCGAACAGCTGGCAACCGGACTGCCGTTCCAGCTCGCTCAGCGAGGTGCTGGTGGCCGATTGCGACAGGGCCAGGGCCTCGGCCGCGCGTGACACGCTTTCCTGTTGGGCGGCGATGACGAACACATGAAGCTGTCTAAGCGTAAATCGCATATCTATATAACCGATAAGCCATATCAGAATTATCCACTTAACAGATATTCTGCGCCCGCCTAGAATGCCGCGCAATCACCCGCATCGGGTATCTGAGCCTTCGAGGAAGCCAGCATGAGCAATCTGAACGTCGAGCGTGTGCTCAGCGTCCACCACTGGAACGACACCCTGTTCAGTTTCAAGACCACCCGCAGTGCGGGCCTGCGATTCGAGAACGGTCAGTTCGTGATGATCGGCCTGCAGCAGGACAACGGTCGCCCGCTGATGCGCGCCTACTCGATCGCCAGCCCCAACTACGAGGACCATCTGGAGTTCTTCAGCATCAAGGTGCCGGACGGCCCGCTGACCTCCAAGCTGCAGCACCTCAAGCCGGGCGACGAGCTGATGGTCAGCCGCAAGCCCACCGGCACGCTGCTGCTCGACGACCTGCTGCCGGGCAAGCACCTCTACCTGCTCAGCACCGGCACCGGCCTGGCCCCCTTCATGAGCGTGATCCAGGACCCGGAAACCTATGAGCGCTACGAGAAGGTGGTGCTGGTGCACGGCGTGCGCTACGTCAACGAGGTCGCCTACCGCGAGTTCATCACCGAGCACCTGCCGCAGAACGAGTACTTCGGCGAGTCGCTCAAGAGCAAGCTGATCTACTACCCGACCGTGACCCGCGAAGAATTCGAGAACCAGGGCCGGCTCACCGACCTGATGCGCAGCGGCAAGCTGTTCCGCGATATCGGCCTGCCCCCGATCAACCCGCAGGACGACCGCGCGATGATCTGCGGCAGCCCGAGCATGCTCGACGAGACCAGCGCGGTGCTGGATGGCTTCGGCCTGAAGATCTCGCCGCGCCTGGGCGAGCCGGGTGACTACCTGATCGAGCGCGCTTTCGTCGAGAAGTGATGCGCACGGTCTGCGCCGGAGCCCGCCTTCAGGCGGGCTTTTTCGTGGCGCTCGGCACCACCTCGAGCACGCGAATCTGTCCGGGTTGCGGGTAGTGCCAGCGCACGTCCACATCCCAGAAACCGGCGCCGTAGCGGCGCTCCGGTTGTGGCTGCTGATAGGCCGGGCGCGGGTCCTGGGCCAGGCATTGCTCGATCAGTTCGACCAGGGGCTCGTCCAGACGCAGGGCGTGCTGGCGGGCCTGGGCCAGGGCCTGCTCCTGCCAATCCACCGCAATCGGCTGTGGCGCGCTGTCGGCGATGGCGTTTGTCGCGTCCGTCACGCAATCGGCATAGGGCACGTAGGGCTTGATATCCAGCACCGGCGTGCCGTCGAGCAGGTCGATGCCGGAAAGCCACAGGCGCCCCGGCTCGACCCTGTCCAGCCTGACCACCGACTGGCCGATGCCGTTGGGCCTGTGGGTGGCGCGGCTGGCGAACACGCCGAGCGACTGGTTGCCGCCCAGGCGCGGCGGCCGCACCTTCAGGCGCGGCTTGTCCTCCAGGGTCTGGTGGAAGAGAAACAGCAGCCAGACATGGCTGACCTGCTCCAGTCCCTGCACGGCCTCGCCCTGGTCGAAGGGCGCAAGCAGCTCCAGAACACCGCGGGCCGCCGGCGCCAACTGCGGCTGGCGCGGGATGGCGAACTTCTCCTTGAAGCAGGAACGCAGGAAACCTATGGGCGATACGGCGTAGGACATGGGCGGGCGATCGGCGGCGGGGGAGGCCCATCTTACCTGCTGCAGACTCCAGTCTTAAGCCCGGGCTAGGCGTACAGCACCAGCAGGCCCCAGGCCAGCAGCAGGAGCCCGGCCAGGCGCGCGAGCCACAGGCCTTGCGGCAGCACTTTCTCCAGCAGCACATAGGCGCCGATCAGGGCCGCCCACAGCAGGTTCATCACCCCGCCAAGAAACAGCAGGCCCATCAGTGCCCAGCAGCAACCCAGGCAATACAGGCCGTGGGCCAGGCCCATACGCCAGCCGCCGGCGATACCGGGACGCCAATGCCCGAGGAGAAACAGCACCGGTCCGCGGCAATGGGCCAGGCAGGCGGCTTTGCCCGGCAGCCACTGGTAGGCGCCGGCGCCGATCAGCAGGCTGGCGCCCAGCCACTGGCTGTCACTGCGCATCTGCGGGTTGAGCAGGGCGAGGCGGTCCAGGCCCCATTGCGCGGCGGTGGCGAGCAGGCTGAAGCCGCCCCACACCAACAGGTAGGCCAGGCAGAACGCCAGCAGGGCCAGCTGTCTGCGCGGCGAGTGCAGCTGCCGGCGCAGCATCTGCTGGTACAGCAGGATCATCGGCACGGCGCTGGGTAACATCATGCCGACCATCATCACCGCCCACATCGCCAGCATCAGCAGAGCATCGGCGGCGCTCCAGGGCATCGGCATGGCGGCCATGGCCATCTCGGGCATGCTGCCGGCCATCCGCAACAGGGCCCACCAGGCCAGCCCCAGCAGTACCAGCAGGCACAGCGCAGTGCTCCACTGGTCGCGCTGCAGCGGCCAGTGGGGCAGCCGCCGAGCAGGCTCGGCGGCGCCAGGAAGTGCGGGCGATTTCAGCGCACCACCCCCTGGCCGGTGAAGTGCAGGCGGGCGAAGTGGCCGTGGCCCTGCTGCGACTGGATCTTGATCGCGCCGTGGGTCTGGTAGCTGCCGCTGGCCATCTGCGCCTCGGTGAACTCGAAGCCGTTGGGCAGTACCAGGCGCGCTTCCTGGGCCTGGCCGCTGACCGGGTTGCGGATCGGTTCACCTGTTACTTCCAGCACCCCAGGGATGCGGGTGTGGGCTTCGCGGCGATCGACATCGACGCTGAACTCGATGGGGACGAACTGCGGCTCGTACAGCTCGCCGAGGGTGCTGGCGAACACAGAGAACACCGTGGCGCCGGGCTCGGTGTCCTCGCCGGCGAGAATCCGCAGCAATGCCTCGCGTTGTTCGGCAGAGGCGCGTTCGTCGATGAACAGCTGGCAGCGGCCATCGCCCTCGTGGATGGCCTTGGGCCAGGCGAAGGTGCCGACCCAGCACAGACCGTCGAGTTGGATGTCTTTGTAGTGCCCCCGGTCGATACGCATCGACACCACGGCCTCGCAGTTGCCGTGGCTGGGCAGGGCGCTGAATTGACAGGGACAGCCCCAGTTGCAGTTGCAGGTAGCGAACTCGACGCCCTGCATGCGCCAGTCAGCCATGCTCATGGCCTTCCTCCCTGCCGCGCTGGCGGCCTGAAGTGGTGACCCCCAATTAGAAGGTTAGCAATGGCGGGACGCCCGGCGGGCGCGGCGGACTAGCGGTTGCCGCGGGGAGCGGGGCCGAATCCGGTTCGGCCTAGGCGCTCAGTGGCGAAGGTCCGAGCCTGCGGTTCAGCCGCGCAGGCGCAG
This sequence comes from Pseudomonas sp. LPB0260, assembly GCF_013388395.1. Classification (NCBI taxonomy): domain Bacteria; kingdom Pseudomonadati; phylum Pseudomonadota; class Gammaproteobacteria; order Pseudomonadales; family Pseudomonadaceae; genus Pseudomonas; species Pseudomonas sp. LPB0260. The sequence goes on from NZ_CP058247.1 coordinate 5,870,933, forward strand.
GGTCAGGCCCCGGAGGAAGTTGCGCAGGAACTGGTCGCCGCAGGGACGGTAGTTGCTATGGCCGGACTTGCGGAACAGCGCGCTCATCTCCGGCTTGGACACCGGGCAGTCGACGCTCTGCATGATCGCGTGCATGTCGTCTTCCTTCAGCTCGAAGGCCACGCGCAGCTTCTTCAGCACCATGTTGTTGGTCACCGGCAGCTCGAAGGGCTGCGCCGGATGGCTGTCGTCCTTGCCGCGCTTGAAGTACACCAGGCCGTCGAGAAAATGCGCCATCAGCTCGTCTTCGCAGGCCTGGAAGCCGTCCTCGTCGTCCTTCTTCAGCACCGCGCTGACCTGCTCTGCGGCGACCTGCAGGCCGCTGAGCTGGATGATATCGGCCATCTGCGCGTCGCTGAGGTCGAGGGAGTAGCGCAGGCTGCGCAGCACATCGTTATTGAGCATGGCTTGATTCCTGGAAATAAGGGGAGCCGCACCGGGGCGGGACGGCGGGGGAGGCGGACCTAGAAGCGTTCCTTGGCGGCCAGATAGCGCCACTGGCCGGCTGGAACCTTGGCCATCGGCACGCCGCCGATGCGGATGCGCTTGAGCCCCAGTACCTTGAGGTCGACGCTGTTGCACATGAACACGATCTGACCGGGCTGGGGGTTCTTCAGGGCGAAGCGCAGGCGGGTTTCGTTCTGCCAGCTGACCTTGCAGGGTGGCAGCGGCGTGCCGTTGAAACTCAGGCCGTGGTTCAGGCGCTTGAGCTGGGCCGGACTGAGCTGGCCGCTGACTTCGACCACGTACTCCTGCTCCAGCTTGCCAAGGTCTTCCCGCAGTTTGCGTTCGACGCGCCAGTCCTGGGTCAGCACGTGCAGGCCGTCGGCGCCAGCCTGCAGCGGAGCGCAGGGAGTCAGGCGGGCGAAATGGCCCTTCAGTGGGCGGATGCCGGAGGGGTCATCCGGCCAGTGGCTGGCCGGCCCGAGGGTGGTGGTGGCGCTCGCCGGGGCGTGGCCGCTGGGCACGTGGAGCAGCAGGGTCGCCGGCTCCAGCGGTGCGGCGACGGCGTCCGGGAGCAGCTCGACTTGCTGGTCCAGCACCTTGAACTGCGGTTCGTCCACCACTTCGCCATCGACCAGCACCCAGCCGCCCTGGATATACAGCTCGGCCTCGCGGCGCGAGCAGCCGACCAGTTCGATCAGGCGCTTGGAAAGGCGGACGGGGTCGGTCATGGCAAAGGTCATCGGCAAGGGGAGGGCGGCCATTGTAACTGGCACGGGCCGTGGCACAGGGATAAAAAAACCGCTCCGAGGAGCGGTTTTCTGATCGCCGGCGTTTCAGCCGCCGAGATAGGCGTCGCGCACCTTGGGGTTGGTCAGCAGTTCATGGCCGCTGCCCTGCATGACGATCCGTCCGTTCTCCAGCACATAGCCGCGATCGGCCAGCTTGAGCGCCTGGTTGGCGTTCTGTTCGACCAGGAAGATGGTCACGCCGTCCTTGCGCAGCTGTTCGATGATGTCGAAGATCTGCTGGATGATGATCGGCGCCAGGCCGAGGGAGGGTTCGTCGAGCAGCAGCATCTTGGGCATGCTCATCAGCGCGCGGCCGATGGCGAGCATCTGCTGCTCGCCGCCGGACATGGTGCCGGCGCGCTGGTTGAGGCGTTCCTTGAGGCGCGGGAACAGGTGCAGGACCTTGTCCATCTGCTCGCGGAACTCGCCCTTGGCGGTGAAGAAGCCGCCCATCACCAGGTTCTCCTCGACGGTCAGGCGGGCGAACACCCGGCGCCCCTCGGGGACGATGGCGATGCTCTTGCGCATGATCTCCGGGGTGTCCTTGCCGACCAGTTCCTCGCCCTGGTAGCGGATGCTGCCGCTGGAGGCGTGCGGGTTGCCGCAGAGGGTCATCAGCAGGGTCGACTTGCCGGCGCCGTTGGCCCCGATCAGGGTGACGATCTCGCCCTGGCGAACCTCGACGCTGACGTCGTGGAGTGCCTGGATCTTGCCGTAGAAGGTGGAAACCTTGTCGAAAGTCAGCATGGCTCAGGCCTCCCCCAGATAGGCTTTGATCACGTCCGGGTTGTCGCGGACCTGCTCCGGCGTGCCGTCGGCCAGGGGGGTGCCCTGGTTGATCACGTAGATATAGTCGGAAATGCTCATGACCAGCTTCATGTCGTGTTCGATCAGCAGCACGGTGACGTTGTGCTGGTCGCGCAGCATGCGGATCAGCGCCTTGAGGTCGTCGGTCTCGCGCGGGTTGAGGCCGGCGGCCGGCTCGTCGAGCATGAGGATGCTCGGGCGCGTCATCATGCAGCGGGCGATCTCCAGGCGCCGTTGCTGGCCGTAGGCCAGGGTGCCGGCCGGGCGGTTGGCGAATTCGGTCAGGTCGACCTGCTCCAGCCAATGCGCGGCGTATTCCATGGCCTGGCGCTCGCTCTTGCGGAACGCCGGGGTCTTCAGCAGGCCGGCGATGAAGTTGGTGTTGAGGTGTCGATGCTGGGCCACCAGCAGGTTCTCCACCGCGGTCATTTCCTTGAACAGGCGAACGTTCTGGAAGGTGCGCACCACGCCCCTGTGGGCGATCTTGTGGCCCGGCAGGCCCTCGATCTGCTCACCGTTGAGGCGGATGCTGCCGCTGGTCGGCTGGTAGAAACCGGTCAGGCAGTTGAACACCGTGGTCTTGCCGGCACCGTTCGGGCCGATCATCGACACCACTTGCTTCTCGTTGACGGACAGGCCCACCCCGTTGACGGCCAGCAGGCCGCCGAAGCGCATGGACAGGCCGCTTACTTCTAGAATCGGGCGGCTCATGGTTTCAGCTCCAGGTGCGGGCGCTGCATGGGCAGCAGGCCCTGCGGACGCCAGATCATCATCAGTACCATCAAGGCACCGAACATCAGCATGCGGTACTCGTTGAACTCGCGGGCCAGTTCCGGCAGCAGGATCATCACCACTGCGGCGAGGATGATCCCCAGTTGCGAGCCCATGCCGCCCAGCACGACGATGGCGAGGATGATCGCCGATTCGATGAAGGTGAAGGATTCCGGGGTCACCAGACCCTGGCGGGCGGCGAAGAAGCTGCCGGCGAAACCGGCAAAGGTCGCGCCTAGGGTAAAGGCCGACAGCTTGATCACGGTGGGGTTCATACCCAGCGCCCGGCAGGCGATCTCATCTTCGCGCAGGGCTTCCCAGGCGCGGCCGATCGGCATGCGCAGCAGGCGGTTGATCACGAACAGGGTCAGCAGCACCAGCAGCAGGGCGATCAGGTAGAGGAAGATCACCTTGTTGATCGAGTTGTAGGCAACCCCGAAGTACTCGTGGAAGGTCTGCATGCCTTCGGCGGCCTTGCGCTCGAACGACAGGCCGAACAGGGTTGGCTTGTCGATGTTGCTGATGCCGTTGGGGCCGCCGGTCAGCTCGGTCATGTTGCGCAGCAGGATGCGGATGATTTCGCCGAAGCCCAGGGTGACGATGGCCAGGTAGTCGCCGCGCAGGCGCAGCACCGGGAAACCGAGGATGAAGCCGAAGAACGCCGCCATCAGGCCGGCGATCGGCAGGCACACCCAGAAGCCCAGGCCGTAGTAGTGCGACAGCAGTGCGTAGCTGTAGGCACCCACCGCGTAGAAGCCGACATAGCCCAGGTCGAGCAGGCCGGCCAGGCCCACGACGATGTTCAGGCCGAGGCCGAGCATCACGTAGATCAGGATCAGCGTGGCGATGTCCACCGCGCCGCGGCTGCCGAAGAATGGCCAGGCCAGGGCGATCAGGATCAGCACGAGGACGACCCAGCGCTGGGTGCTCGGCAGGGTGAGGAAGTCACTGGCCTGGCCGGGCACCTTGGGCATGCTGGGCACGCTGGCCCAGGCGGCGCCGATCTGGTCGCGCAGCAGCTGCCAGAAGAACATGGCGATGGCGCAGGCGGCGATGGTCCAGAGCACGGCGGGGCTGGCGCCCTGCACCTGCAGGCTGATGCCCACGGTGGTCAGCTTCAGGCCGATGACCGGATAGGCCACGGCGATCACCAGCAGGGCGCTGAAGAAGGCGGTCTTGAGGTTGCCGCGATTGATCGAAGTCATACCTTTTCAACCTCCGGACGGCCGAGAATACCGGTCGGGCGGAACAGCAGGACCAGTACCAGCAGGCTGAAGGCCACCACGTCCTTGTACTGGTCACCGAAGATGTCGGCGCCGAAGGCTTCGGCCACGCCCAGTACCAGGCCACCGAGCATGGCGCCGGGGATGCTGCCGATGCCGCCGAGGACCGCGGCGGTGAACGCCTTGATGCCGGCGAGGAAGCCCAGGTGTGGGTTGATCACGCCGTACTGCATGCCCAGCAGAACCGCGGCGACAGCGGCCAGGGCGGCGCCGATGACGAAGGTCAGGGCGATGATGTTGTTGGTGTTGATGCCCAGCAGGTTGGCCATCTTCAGGTCTTCGGCACTGGCGCGGCAGGCGCGGCCGAGGCGCGAACGGGAGATGAACAGGGTCAGGCCGACCATCGCCAGGAAGGTGACGACGAAGATCAGCACCTGGGTGTAGGAGATCACCACGCCGTTCATGGTGCTTTCGCCGAACACGAAGTTGCCCGGCAGCGGGTTGGGGATCGCCTTGTCCTTGGAGTCCTGGGCCAGCAATACCAGGTTCTGCAGGAAGATCGACATGCCGATCGCGGAGATCAGCGGGATCAGGCGGTTGCCGCCGCGCAGCGGGCGATAGGCGACTCGCTCGATACTGTAGCCATAGGCGCTGCAGACGATGATGCTGGCGGCGAAGCCGGCAATCATGATCAGCGGCAGGCTGTCCAGGCCCATCATGGCGAGCAGAGTAATGGCGATGAAGGCTACGTACGAGCCAATCATGTACACCTCGCCATGGGCGAAGTTGATCATGCCGATGATGCCGTAGACCATGGTGTAGCCGATGGCGATCAGGGCATAGGTGCTGCCAACGGTGAGGCCGTTAACCAGCTGTTGCAGGTAGTGATAAAGATCAGGCATTGCCTAACTCCTGGGTCAGCACGCACGGCGGCGCTTGTGGCGCAGCATGAGACCAGAATTCTTCTAATAAACAAAACCCACTGCGGCTGCAGTGGGCTTTGGGTTCAGGCGGGACGCCCCCGGATTAGTGGGTGGCGGCTTCGGACTTGGTGCCGTCCTGGTGCCATTCGTAGACGACGAAGCTGAAGTCTTTCAGATCGCCCTTCTCGTCGAAGGCCAGGGTGCCGGTCGGGGTGTCGAAGCTGTTGGCGCGCAGGGCAGCGGCCACCTTGGCGGTGTCGGTGTCACCGGCCTTGGCGATGCCTTCGGCGATCACCTGTACGGCGGCATAAGCCGGGAACACGAACGGACCAGTCGGGTCCTGGTTCTTGGCCTTGAAGGCCTCGACCAGTGCCTGGTTCTTCGGATCCTGGTCGAAGGACTTCGGCAGGGTCACCAGCAGGCCTTCGGAAGCCTCGCCGGCGATGGCGGAGATTTCCTTGTTACCCACGCCTTCCGGACCCATGAACTTGGCTTTCAGGCCCTTCTCCGACGACTGGCGCAGCAGCAGGCCCAGTTCCGGGTGGTAGCCGCCGTAGTAGACGAAGTCGACGTTGGCCTGCTTGAGCTTGGAGATCATCGCCGAGAAGTCCTTGTCGCCGGCGTTGATGCCTTCGAACAGGGCGACGTTGACACCCTTGCCTTCCAGGGTCTGCTTGACCGCGGTGGCGATGCCTTCACCGTACTGCTGCTTGTCGTGGATGACCGCGACGCTCTTCGGCTTGACGTGGTCGGCAATGAAGTTGCCGGCGGTCGGGCCCTGCAGGCTGTCCAGGCCGATTGTGCGGAACAGCAGCTCGTAGCCACGGGCGGTGATGTCCGGGCTGGTGGAGGCCGGGGTGATCATCAGGATGCCTTCGTCTTCGTAGATGTCGGACGCCGGCTGAGTGGAGCTGGAGCAGAGGTGGCCAACCACGAACTTCACTTCGTCGTTGACGATCTTGTTGGCTACGGCAACGGCCTGCTTCGGATCACAGGCGTCGTCGTACTTCACGCCTTCGAGCTTGGCGCCGTTGATGCCGCCGGCCTTGTTGATCTGCTCGATGGCCATTTCGGCACCGATGAATTGCATCTCGCCGTACTGCGCAACGGCGCCGGTTACCGGACCGGCCATGCCGATCTTGATGGTGTCAGCCGCTACCGAGTAGCTGGCAACGCCGGCCATGGCCATGGCGGCAAACAGTTTGGAAATCTGCTTAGTAGCCTTGTTCATAGTGCTCCACTCTTATTGGTCTTTCATTGTTGTAGTTCTGGCGGCCAAAGCTGCAGAACCGGGTTGTTTCCCCGGCTGTACCCCCGGCAACTGTACCGGTGCAGTGTAGAGCGGCGGTTCTCGCCTTGAAAAGCCGGCTGCTGGGGGCAAAACATCGGGGTGTCGCCTTAATGTAAGGAACGTATAGAAAAACGGCGTGCTTCGACAGCCCTGACAACGCCCTGAATACTTGCCTGGGCGGCGCCCGAAGTTATCATGGCCGCCGACTGAAACCCGGCTTCCACCATAGGGCACACCATGACTGAACAACCTAGCACCCTCTATGCCAAGTTGCTTGGAGAAACTGCTCCCATTCGCTGGCAAGAGCTGCAGCCTTTCTTCGCCCGCGGCGCGTTGTTGTGGGTCGAGGGCGCTCAGGATCTGGTCGCGGTGGCCGAGGCGGTGGCGGAAAACCATCAGGGCAAGGTGGTCGGCTGGTTGCAGGATGGCCTGCTGCGCAAGGTCGACGACAGCCTGGCCGAGGACCTGCTGACGCGTGATCCGCAGCTCTGGGCCGTGGTGGTGGCGCCCTGGGTGCTGGTCCAGGAGCGTGCCGAGCAGCCGCTCTGAACTGTCCCGGTCGGCAGCGATGAGGGCAAAGCGGGCGGCGAGCTACTATGCTCGGGGCTGATCCGCAGAAGGAGCGCCGCCATGTTCCAGCCCGGCCACTTGCACCGCGCCAATCCGGTTGCCACCAGCGATCAACCGGCGTACAGCATCGATCTGTTCTATGAGGTGCGCCAGGATTCGGTCGAGGGCCCGATGTTGCACATGCGCCTGTGCGGAGAGATAGCGGGCAAGCAGTTCGAGGAACAGTTCGAGCTGCACCGAGACACCGCCTTCAACTTCGCCAGCGTCGCCAGCCGTATCGCCCGCAAGCACGGCCTGCCGGCCTCTACCAGCCTGCTGCTGCGTGATCATCAGGAGTACGACCATATGTTCGCCGATATCCGGGCCAAGCTCGGCAGTCATACCGGCGATCCGGTCGATCTCGACCATCTGGAGAAGGATGGCCTGTAAGCGCTAGCCGCTGATCCAGCGCTGGCGCGCCCAGCCGCTGAGGGCGTCGACCCCCAGCACCAGAATCAACATGGCCAGAATTACCGCTGCCGCCTGGGCTTGCTGGAACAGGCTGAGGTGGACGTAGAGCATCTGCCCCAGGCCGCCGGCGCCGACGAAGCCGAGCACGCTGGCCATGCGGATATTGTTTTCCCAGCGGTACAGCGAGTAGGCCAGCAGCTGCGGCCAGACGCCGGGTAGGGTGCCGTAGCAGAATGCCGCGACGGCGCTGCCACCGCCCAGGCGGATAGCCTCGGCTGGCGCGTCCGGGGTGTTTTCCAGGGCCTCGGCGAACAGCCGGCCGAGCACGCCGCAGGTGTGCAGCGCCAGGGCCAGGGTGCCGGCATTCGGCCCCAGGCCTGCGGCCAACACCACCAGGGCCGCCCAGACCAGCTCCGGCACCGCGCGCAGGGCGTTGAGCAGCAGGCGTGCGCCATTGCGCGGCAGCCAGCCGAGGCGTCCGGCGGCCGGCAAGGCCAGGGCCAGTCCCACGACTGCCGCCAGCAGCGTGCCGATGGCGGACATGGCCAGGGTCTCCAGCGCCGCGTCGCCGATCGAACGCAGGTGCCCGGCGGACAGGTCCGGGCGCAGAAAGCTCGCGGCATAGCCGGCCATCTGCTTGGGGTTGTCGCCGCCGAACAGCCCGCCGAGGTCGATGCCCAGGTAGAGGAAGGAAGCGACCACCGCCGCCAGCAGCGCCAGCAGCAGGGCGCCATTGCCCAGATGGCGCTTCACAGCAGTCGCGCCCGCAGCAGGCGGCTGAGCTGGTCGGCCAGCAGCACCAGGGCCAGGAAGGTCAGCAGCATGCTGGCCACCTCGGCGCCGGCGAACATGCGCATCGACAGTTCGATCTGCTGGCCCAGGCCGCCGGCGCCGACGAAGCCCATCACCACCGAGGCGCGGATCGCGCATTCCCAACGGTACACCGTGTAGGAGAGCATTTCCGCCGCGGCGTGGGGCAGCACGCCGTAGGCGAATGCCGCCAGGCGCGGACTGCCGGCCAGCAGCAGGGCGCGGCTGGGGCGCGGGTCGACCGACTCGAAAATCTCCGCATAGACCTTGCCGAGCATGCCGCTGTAGGTGATGGCGATGGCCAGCACGCCGGCGGTGGGGCCGAGGCCGACGGCGCGCACGAACAGCAGCGCCCAGACGATCTCCGGCACGCTGCGCAGCACGATCAGCAGGGCGCGCACCGGCCAGCGCAGCGTCTGCGCCCACCAGGCCGGACGACCGCCGCGGTGCAGTGCAGAGAGGGACAGCGCACGACTGGCCAGCAGCGCGCCGGGCACGGCAATCAGCAGCGCCAGGGCCATGCCGGCGGTGGCGATGGCCAGGGTTTCCAGGGTCGCGCGGCCCAGCAACTGGAGGAACCCGGGATCATGAGCCGGCGGCCAGAAGTCGTGGAGAAAACGCCCCATGTTCGCGGCGTTGTCGCTGTCGAACAGCACGCCCAGGTCCAGCTCGCTGAGACGCAGGCCCGGCCACAACAGCGACAGGGCGAGCAGGGTCAGGGCCAGGCGCGGCAGGGCGGCCGGGTCGCGTGGGGACGGCGTCAGCATCGCGGGATATGGGGGATCGGCTGAGGCGCTGGGGTCGCGGCCGGCGTGGCCTGCAGCTGGTCGTTGGCGTACAGGGCGGCCAGTTGCGCCGGCTGGATCGCCTTGGGCGGCAGGTCGAAGGCGATGCGTCCGTCGCGCAGGCCGATAATCCGTGGAAAGTGGGCCAGGGCCAGGTCCACCGCATGCAGGCTGGCCAGCAGGGTCAGGCCGCGGCTGTCGGCCTCGCGGTTGAGCACCCCCAGGGTGTGCCCGGCGAGCAGCGGGTCCATGGCCGATACCGGCTCATCGGCGAGGATGATTTCCGGCGCCTGGTACAGCGCGCGGGCAATGCCGACGCGCTGCAGCTGGCCACCGGACAGCTGGTCGCAGCGCTCGAACAGCTTCTCCGCCAGGTCCAGGCGGCCGAGGGCCGCGGCCGCGCCGGCGCTGTCGAGCGGATGCAGCAGGCTGAGCAGGCTGCGGGCCAGCGTCCACTGGCCGAGCTTGCCGGCCAGCACGGCGGTGACCACGCGCTGGCGTGGCGGCAGCGGCGGGCTCTGGTGGATCAGGCCGATGCGCGCGCGCAGGCGTTGGCGCTGGCGGGCGCTGAGCTGCCAGGGCTGCTGGTCGAGCACGCTGACCTGCCCGCTGCTGGGCCGCTGGCCGGTGGCGAGCAGGCGCAGCAGGCTGGTCTTGCCCGCGCCGGAGGGGCCGATGATCGCCACCCGTTCGCCGGGCTGGACGCGCAGGTCGATGTTGCTGAGCGCGACCCGGCCGTTGGCGTGGGCCAGGCCCACGCCCTCCAGGCTCAGGCTCACTGCAACAGGCCGGCCGCGCGGGCTGCTTCCTCGATGCCTTGGTAGTTATCCGCCTTGGTTTCGATGAAGCGGCTGGCGCCTTGCAGGTCGAGGATCGCCTTGTGCGCGGGATTGGCCGGGTCGAGGGCGAGGAATGCGCCCTGGAGCTTGTCGCGCAGGGCCGGCTCGAGGCTGCCGCGCACGGTCCAGTTGTAGTCGAAGTAGGGCGGGGTGGTGGCGATCACCCGGACCTTGTCGCTGTCGACCTTGCCGGCGGCGACCAGCTTGTCCCACACCGAGGCATTGAGCACGCCGCCATCGGCCTTGCCGGCCTGGACCCAGGCGGCGGTGGCGTCGTGGGCGCCGGAGTAGGCGATGCGGCTGAAAAACTGCTCGGGCTCGATGCCGTCCTGCAGCATGAAGTAGCGCGGCATCAGGCTGCCGGAGGTGGAGGATACCGAGCCGAAGGCGAAGGTCTTGCCCTTGAGGTCCTGCAGCGACTGCACGGCGGGATCGGCGCTGATGAACTTGCTGGTGAACTTCTCGTCCTCGGCGCGTTGCACCAGGGGAATCGCGTCACCGGTCTTCAGGCGCGCCTGGACGAAGGTGAAACCGCCCAGCCAGGCCAGGTCGATACGCTCGGCGGCGAGGGCTTCGACCACTGCGGCGTAGTCGGTGACCGGGACGAACTCGACCGGCATGCCGAGCTGCTGCTCGAGGTAGGCCCCCAGCGGTTCGAACTTGCGCAGCAGTTCGGTGGGTGCCTCATCGGGGATGGCCGAGACTCGCAGTGCTTCGGCGGCTTGGCTGATGACGCAGGAAAGGGACAGGGCGAGGCCGGCGACGAGCGCCAGGGATTTCTTGAGCTTCATGGGTTCTCCGGTTCAATAGCGGGGAAAGCGGGGGCGGATTATAGGGACATGGGCGCATTTGCGCAGCTTTCATTGGCGGCGCCGACCGTTAAGATGGGCCTTCCGTTGATTTGGGGAATTTGCCACATGACCGCTGCGTTGCCTTCGATCGCCTTCGCCGGCATCGGCCTGATGGGCCTGCCGATGACCCGCCGGCTGCTCGCCGCCGGCTATCCGCTGAGCGTCTGGAACCGTTCGCCGGACAAGTGCGCGCCGCTGCTGCAGCAGGGCGCACGCCGCGCCGCGAAGCCGGCCGATCTGTGTGCCGATGCCGAGGTGGTGCTGCTCTGCCTGGCCAATACCGAGGTGGTGCGCGAGGTGGTGTTCGGCCCCGGCGGCATCGTCGAGGGCGGCAAGCCCGGGCAGGTGCTGCTGGACATGTCCAGCCTGGAGCCGGCGGCGACCCGCGAGATGGCGGCCGAACTGCTGCAGCGCTGCGGCATGCATTGGGTGGACGCGCCGGTGTCGGGCGGTACCGCCGGCGCCGAAGCCGGCAGCCTGGCGATCATGGCCGGCGGGCGCGCGGAGGATGTCGAGCGGGTGCGGCCGATCCTCGCCCACCTGGGCCAGCGTCTCACCCACATGGGCGCGGTCGGCGCCGGCCAGGTGAGCAAGGTGTGCAACCAGATGATCGTCGCCTGCAATGCCCTGGTGATCGCCGAGGTGGTGGCCCTGGCCGAGCGCGCCGGGGTCGACGCCGGGCTGATCGCCCCGGCCCTGGCCGGCGGGTTCGCCGACTCCAAGCCGCTGCAGATTCTCGCCCCGCAGATGGCCAGCAGCCAGTTCGCGCCGGTCAAGTGGCATGTGCGCACCCTGCTCAAGGACCTGGATACCGCGGTCAAGCTGTCCCGCGAGATCGGCTCGGCGACCCCGCTCAGCGGCCTGGCGGCGCAGCTGATGCGCCTGCATGGCAGCCAGGGCAACCTGGAGAACGATCCGGCGACCCTGGTCGAGCTGTACCGCGAGGGCCAGGCATGAAGATCGCCGCCAACCTGTCGCTGCTGTTCGCCGAGGTGCCGCTGATCGAGCGCGTCGTCGCCGCCGCGGCGGCCGGTTTCGATGGCGTGGAGATCCAGTTTCCCTACGAGGTTCCGGCGATTCGCCTGAAGGAGGCCCTGGCGGCGGCGGGCCTGCCGCTGGTGCTGATCAACCTGCCGGCCGGCGACCTGTTGAGCGGTGGCGCCGGCCTGGCGGGCGTGCCGTCGCGCCGCGTGGCGTTCGCCGCGGCGCTGCAGGAGGCCCTGAGCTACGCGGCGATGGTGCGCCCGGCCTGCGTCAATGTGCTGCCGGGACGGCTGGCCGAGGGCGTCAGCCGGGAGCAGGCGCTGGCCACCCTGAGCGATAACCTGCGCCTGGCGGCCGAGGCCTTCGAGCTGCTGCGTATCCGGGTGCTGGTGGAGGCGATCAACCCGTTGGACATGCCCGGCTTCCTGATCAACACGCCACAGCAGCTGGACGAGCTGCTGCGCACGGTCGATCACCCGAACTGCCTGGCCCAGTACGACCTCTATCACATGGCCCGGCAGGGGCTCGATCCGGTTGCGGGAATCGAGCTGCTGGCCGGGCGTATCGGCCATGTGCAGTTCGCCGACTGTCCCGGCCGCGGGGCGCCCGGCAGCGGCAGCCTGGACTTCAGCGCGGCGCTGGCGGCGCTGCGGCGCAGCGGTTATCGCGGTTGGCTGGGGGCCGAATACAACCCCGGTGCGGCGGGCACGCGGGCCGGCCTGGATTGGCTGGCGAGATGGCGCGCGGACGCCTGAGGCTGGAGTCTCAGCCCGGCGGCGGCACGACGGCGGGGGCGTAGCACTCGATGCGATTGCGCCCGCGCTGCTTGGCCCGGTAGAGCACCTGGTCGGCGCATTTCACCAGCTCGCGCAGGCTCTGTCCGGGTTGCCACTGGGCCACGCCAAAGCTGGCGGTAACGCTGATCTGGGCGGCGGTCGGCTCGTTGGAGATCAGGATGCGCAGTTTTTCCGCGATCACCGCGGCATGCTCGAGATTGGTATGCGGCATGAGGATGACGAATTCCTCGCCGCCCCAGCGGCACAGGCAGTCGGATTCGCGCAGCTGCGCCTGGACGCGCTGGGCCACGGCGCGCAGGACCCGGTCGCCGGCATCGTGGCCATGCTGGTCGTTGACCACCTTGAAGTGATCGATGTCGAAGAACAGCAGGCTGAGCGGCAGCCCATAGCGCTCGGCGCGCTTGATCTCGTTGTGCGCCACTTCCTCCAGTTTCAGTCGGGTCCACAGTCCGGTGAGGGGATCGGTGTTGGCCACGCGCTCGAGTAGCAGGTTGCTGTCGCGCAGCTCCTGTTCGGCCTGCCTGCGTCGACTGACCTCCCGGCGCAGGCGCCGGGACAGGCGGGCGAAGCGCAAGGCGACGATCGCCATCAGCAGCAGGGCCAGCGCGGCGCCGGCGATGACCTGGTAGAGCAGGCGGTGATCGGGTTGCGTCATGCCCTGGTAGAGGAAACCGTCGAGATCACTCGAATCCTCGGCCATGCCCAGTTCCACATAGCTGTCGGCGATGGTCTGCCAGCGTCCGGGGTTCATGTGGCCGAGCTGAACCAGCTCCGGCATGATCAGCTTCTTCAGCTCCTCGGCCTCGAAGCGCAGGTGCTCCAGGGTCTTTTCCGGCGCATAGCGCTGCTGGATCAGCAGGATGCTTTCCTCGATGTTGTCCAGGGCGTACTGCCAGCCCTTGAGGCTGGCGTTGACGAAGGCCTCGACCTGCTCGGGGCGCTGCTCGAGCAGCGCCTCACGGGTGGCCAGCACATCGTTGTAGAAGTTGACCCCGTACTCGCGTGGGTTGATCAGGCGATAGTCGACCCCCTGCTGTTTGAGCCAGTACGGCTCGTTGGAGGTGTAGCCGTCGTAGGCGTCGGTGCGACCGTCGACCAGGTCCTGCGGGTCGAAGCCGGTCGGGCTGATCTGCAGGCGGTCGAGGTCGATGCCTTCGCGCAGCAGGGTGATGCGCAGCTCGGCGCTTTCCGGCGGCTCGAGCAGCATGGCGCGTTTGCCGGCCAGGTCGTGGACCGTGTAGATGCCCGAATCGGCGCGGACGATCCACACCACCGGCGAGGTCTGCATGATCGCCGCCAGCGCCACCACCGGCTTGCCGCGCAGGCGGGCGATGACCAGGCCGCTGTTGGCGATGGCGAAATCGACCTCGCCGGCCAGCAGGGCGCCGATTGGCCTGGCGGCCTGGGGGCCGCCCGGGAGGATCTGCACATCCAGCCCGGCCTGGCGGTAGAAGCCTTTCTCCAGGGCCATGTAGTAGCCGGCGAACTGGAACTGGTGCAGCCAGCGCAGTTGCAGGCGCAGTTTTTCCGCTGCCAGCGCTTCGAATGGCCAGAGCAACTGGGTGATGAGCAGACCGATGGCCAGCCATAGCGAACGGCCGGCGGCAGGCGCCGAGGGCTGGATGGCAAGCTGGCTGGCAATGGGTACTGACATGAAGGCCCGTCGCTGGTCTGGCGTTTTGATGCCTGCTATGACGATGGACAGCGAACGCCATGGCGTCAACCGGCCGGCGTTCAGCGACAGCGCGTCAGCAGGGGCAGGGATTCGGCCGCAGCCGGCTGCTGGCGCAGGAAGTCCAGCAGCTGCAGCAGCGGCAATGGCCGGCTGAGCAGGTAGCCTTGCAGGTAGTCGCAACCATGTTCCTGGAGGAAGGCCAGCTGTTGCGGAGTCTCCACCCCTTCGGCGACGACCTTCAGGTGCAGGGTGTGGGCCATGGCGATGACCGCCTGGATGATCTCCATGTCCTGGCGCGAGGCCGGGACGTCCTGGATGAAGGAGCGGTCGATCTTCAGGGTGTCGAGGGGCAGGCGCTTGAGGTAGGCCAGCGAGGAGTAGCCGGTGCCGAAATCATCGATGGACAGGCTCACGCCCAGCTCGCGGATCTGCTGCAGCAAGGCGACGGCGCGGTTGATGTTGCCCATCAGGGCGTTCTCGGTCACCTCCAGTTCCAGGCGTTGGGCGGCGACCCCGGAGCTGCCCAGGGCATCGCGCACCTCCTTGAGCAGTTCCTCCCGGCCCAGGTTCAGCGCCGAGCAGTTCACCGCGACGCGCAGCTGCGGGTAGCCGGTATCGCCCAGCAGGCAGAGGTCGCGGCAGGCGCGCAGCAATACCCAGGCGTCGAGTTCGCCGATGAAGCCATTGGCTTCGGCGATGCCGACGAAGCGGTCCGGGGTCAGCAGGCCGTGCTCCGGGTGCTGCCAGCGCACCAGGGCCTCCAGCTTGCTCACCTGGCCGCTGTGCAGGTCGAGGATCGGCTGGTAGTACAGCAGCAGGCCCTGGTCGCGTTGCAGCGCGGTGCGCAGTTGCTCTTCCAGCTGCAGTTCGAAGCTGGCCTTGATCTTCAGTGGCGCGCTGAAGAACTGGGCGTTGTTGCGGCCGCTGCCCTTGGATTGGTAGAGGGCGAGGTCCGCGTGCTTGAGCAGCTCCTCGCAGCTTTCCCCGTCCTTGGGGAACAGGCTGATGCCGATGCTGGTGCTCATCACCATGCTGCGTCCGGCCAGGACCACCGGCTCCTTGATGCGCTGCATCACCCGCTGCGCCAGGTGCCGCGCTTCGTCGTTGTCGATCAGGCTGGCGATCACGCAGAACTCGTCGCCGCCGAAGCGGGCGATCACGTCGTTGCCGCGCAGCACGCCGCGGATGCGCTCGGCGAACACCCTGAGCATCTCGTCGCCGGCGGCATGGCCGAGGCTGTCGTTGATCCGTTTGAAGTGATCGATGTCGAGGAACATCACCGCCAGCGGCGTACCCCGCTGCCGATGCTCCTGGATCTTCTCGGCAAAGGCCTCCTCCAGGCCCTGGCGATTGAGCAGGTCGGTCAGGCTGTCGAACTGGGCGACCTGTTGCAGCGAGGCGCGCGCGTGGTCGAGCTGGGTCAGCAGCGAGCTGACCTGCAGCTGTTCGCGCTCCTTGTGCTCCTGCTTGCGGTCGGCCCAGGTCGCGGCCAGGCTGGCGCCGATGCTCAGCAGGGCCACGCTGCCGACGGTCAGAGCCAGTTGCAGGGCATTGGCGGCGCCCTGCTGGTGCAGGGCGGTGCCCAGTGGCACCGCCAGGCTCAGCGAGGCCATGCCGACAAAATGCATCAACGCCATGGCCAGGCCCAGTAGCGCTCCGGCGGCGCCCTGGCAGAGCGTGCGCCGCTCGCCGCGCAGCTGGCGGGCATGCCGGTTGAGCAGCAGCGCGGCGAAACTGCAGGCCAGGGTCAGCGCCACGGCCAGGGCCAGCAGCCAGGGTTGGAAGTACAGGGTGGCGGTCGAGCGTACGGCGTTCATGCCGCCGTAATGGCTGGCCGTGATGCCCAGGCCAATGCACAGGGCGGCGAGCGCGCACTGCCGCGTGCCCAGTTGGCGCTGATCCAGCAGGTGCATCGCCAGCAGCGCCGGAACGAAGGCTGCGAGCAGCGCGAGGAGGGTGGTCGGCAGGTCGTAGCGGATGGCAATCGGTGCCTGCAGGGCCAGCATGGCGATGAAGTGCAGCGACCAGGCGCCGCCGGCCAGGCCCAGGGCGCCCATCCAGCACCACAGGCTGCGGGTGCCTGGGCGCTGGCAACCGTGGGCGCGTTCGGCCATGTCCAGGGCGGCGTAGCCGGCGGCGGCGGCCACCAGGCAGGCCAGCGCCACCAGCCAGGGGTTGTGGGTGAGTTCGAGGATCAGCTGGCCGCCGTGGGGGATGTCAGAGGTCAATCGCAGGTAAAGCCAGTCCATAGCGTGCTCTCTCCCTTACACCTGTCGATGGGGGGTCGCGTCATGCCGTCAGTATAGTGAGGGCCCTTGTCCGACAAGGGGGGATGGGGCAATGGTCGTGACTTTTTGGCGATCAGGCTTATCGCCATTCGATCCAAGAGTCTGGCCCTCGGCGGCCGGCGCTGCACCGCAGAAACGCGACAGGCCCGCATAGGCGGGCCTGTCGTGTCGAGCGGGCGGGACGTTTAGCCGGCCACCAGTACGCGGATCGCCTCCAGGCGCAGGGCCGCCTTGTCGAGCATGGCCAGGCCCTGTTCGCGCTGCTGGCGCAGGGCGTTCAGCTCGTCGTCGCGCACGCTGGGGTTGACCGCCTGCAGGGCGGTCAGGCGCGCCAGTTCCTCGTCGACCTCGGCGGCCAGGCGACGCTTGGCCTCGGCGACCCGCTCGGCGTGACGCGGGGCGATCTTGTCCTCGCCGGCGTTGATCAGCGGGCTCAGGGCATCGCGCTGGGCCTGGACGAACTTGTTGGCGCTGGCCCGCGGCACGCTTTCCAGCTGGTCGTTGAGGGTCTCGAAGGCGACCTTGCCGGCCAGGTCGTTGCCGTTGGCGTCGAGCAGGCAGCGCAGCGCCGCCGGCGGCAGGTAGCGGCCGAGCTGCAGGGTGCGCGGCGCCACCACCTCGCTGACGTAGAGCAGCTCCAGCAGCACGGTGCCAGGCTTGAGCGCCTTGTTCTTGATCAGCGCGACGCCGGTGTTGCCCATGGAGCCGGAACGCACCAGGTCCATGCCGCCCTGCACCATGGGGTGTTCCCAGGTGAGGAACTGCATGTCCTCGCGGGCCAGGGCCTGGTTGCGGTCGTAGGTGATGGTCACCCCCTCGTCGCTGCCCAGGGGGAAGCTGGCGTCCAGCATCTTCTCGCTGGGGCGCAGGATCAGGGCGTTTTCCGAGTGGTCCTCGCTGTCGATGCCGAAGGCGTCGAACAGCGCTTCCATGTAGATCGGCAGGGCGAACTGGTCGTCCTGCTCGAGGATCGCCTCGACCAGCGCCTCGCCCTCGCCGGCGCCGCCGGAGTTGAGTTCCAGCAGGCGGTCGCGGCCGGCGTGCAGTTCGCTCTCCAGGCGCAGGCGCTCCGCCTTGGCGTCGTCCACCAGGCGCTGCCACTGCTCGTCGTCGCCGCCTTCGAGCAGCGGCAGCAGGCGGGCGCCGAACTGGTGCTGCAGGGCGTTGCCGGTAGGGCAGGTGGCGAGGAAGGCGTTGAGGCCCTGGTGGTACCAGTGGAACAGGCGTTCCTGGGGGCTGTTTTCCAGGTAGGGCACGTGCAGCTGGATGCGGTGCTTCTGGCCGATGCGGTCGAGGCGGCCGATGCGCTGCTCGAGCAGGTCGGGGTGGGCTGGCAGGTCGAACAGCACCAGGTGGTGGGCGAACTGGAAGTTGCGACCCTCGCTGCCGATTTCCGAACAGATCAGCACCTGGGCGCCGAATTCCTCGTCGGCGAAGTAGGCGGCGGCGCGGTCGCGCTCGAGGATGCTCATGCCCTCGTGGAACACCGTGGCGGGAATGCCCTTGCGCACACGCAGGGCGTGCTCCAGGTCCATGGCGGTCTCGGCGTGGGCGCAGATCACCAGGACCTTGAACTTCTTGAGCATCTTCAGGGTGTCGATCAGCCACTCGACCCGTGGGTCGAAGTGCCACCAGCGCTGCTCGTCGTCGACCTCGGGCTGGGCCTGGAAGCTGACCTCGGGGTAGAGGTCAGGGTGCTCGCCGATCGGCAGCTCCATGTACTCGTCCGGGCTCGGCAGCGGGTAGGGGTGCAGCTCGCGCTCGGGGAAGCCCTGCACCGCCGCGCGGGTGTTGCGAAACAGCAGGCGGCCGGTGCCGTGGCGGTCGAGCAGCTCGCGCACCAGGCGCGCCGCGGCTTCCTGGTCGCCATCGTTGACCGCGGCCAGCAGGCCTTCGCCTTCCATGCCGAGGAAGTCGTGGATGGTGCGGTGTGCGGTGGTCGACAGCTGGCCCTTGTCCAGCAGCTCCTGCACCGCCTCGGCGACCGGGCGGTAATGGGCGCTCTCGGCGCGAAAGGCCTCCAGATCATGGAAACGGTGCGGGTCGAGCAGGCGCAGGCGGGCGAAGTGGCTGTCCTGGCCGAGCTGTTCGGGAGTCGCGGTGAGCAGCAGCACGCCGGGGATGACGCCGGCCAGTTGCTCGACGAGGGCGTATTCCGGGCTGGCATGCTCCGGATGCCAGACCAGGTGGTGGGCCTCGTCGACCACCAGCAGGTCCCAGCCGGCGGCGAACAAGGCATCCTGGGCGCGCTCGTCCTCGCGCAGCCACTCCAGGGCGACCAGGGCCAGCTGGGCGTCCTCGAAGGGGTTGCTGGCGTCGCTCTCGATGAAACGCTCGGCGTCGAACAGCGCCACCTCGAGGTTGAAGCGCCGGCGCATCTCCACCAGCCACTGGTGCTGGAGGTTCTCCGGCACCAGGATCAGCACCCGGCTGGCGCGGCCGGTGAGCAGCTGGCGATGGATCACCAGGCCGGCCTCGATGGTCTTGCCCAGGCCCACTTCGTCGGCCAGCAGCACCCGCGGGGCGATGCGATCGGCCACTTCGCGGGCGATGTGCAGCTGGTGGGCGATGGGTTGCGCGCGGGCGCCGCCCAGGCCCCAGAGCGGTGACTGCAGCTGCTTGCTGGTGAACTCCAGGGTGCGGTAGCGCAGGGCGAACCAGGGCAGCGGGTCGATCTGGCCGGCGAACAGGCGATCGCTGGCCAGGCGGAACTGGATGAAGTTCGACAGCTGGGTTTCCGGCAGGCTGATGCTTTCGTGCTGGCCATTGAGGCCGTGGTAGACCAGCAGGCCGTCGATGTCCTCGACCTCCTGCACGGTCAGCTTCCAGCCCTCGAAATGGGTGATCTCGTCGCCCGGGGCGAAGCGCACGCGGGTCAGCGGGGCATTGCGCGCAGCGTACTGGCGGGTCTCGCCAGTGGCCGGGTAGAGCACGGTGAGCATGCGGCCGTCCTGCATCAGGATGGTTCCCAAGCCCAGCTCCGCTTCGCTGTCACTGATCCAGCGTTGCCCCGGTTCGTATTGCGCCATGCCTGTCTCCCCGCGTAAAAAAGCCGGCTATGGTAACGGAACGTCGGGCCCAGGCCAAAGGCGCAATACACCTGCCAGGCACTTAACGGCGTCGCCCGAGTCGAAAGTGTAGTTAGGCTGCTCTCAAGTCGGCGTGCAGCTGGCCGACAGCCTGACCAAAGGAGGGCGTAATAACGTGCTACCCCCCATCCCCCACAGCCTGGCACCGGTCACGGTGCAGCGGGACGTGATCAAGCCCAAGCCCGAGGTGCCGCCGGTGACGCCGGCGGCCGAGGGGGCCAAGGAAAGCGGCGTCAGCCTGGACAAGCGCCACCCGCAGGAGGCCGCCGAGCTGCTGCGCGAAGAGCAGCGCCAACGCCAGCGGCGCGGCTACAGCGCCGAAGAGCTGGCCGAGGGCGAGGTGGAGCAGGAGGATGCGCCACTGCTCGACGAGCTGCCGCGCCAGGGCCTGTGGGTGGATGTGGAGGTCTGAGCCGCGCACAATGCCGGCATCCACCCGACGCTTTTACCGACGAATCACCAGTGAGCCTGTTCCCCGATACCCCGTTGCAGTTGGCCGATGCCCAGTTGGACTTCCAGCCGGGCTGGCTCGACGCGCCGACGGCCGACAGCTGGCTGGGCCAGCTGCTGCAGGAAACGCCCTGGCAGCAGCCGCAGCTGCGCCTCTACGGGCGCCTGCACCCGGTGCCGCGCCTGGTGGCCTGGTACGGCGATGCCGAGGCGAGCTACCGCTATTCCGGCCTGATCCACCGACCGCTGCCCTGGACGCCGCTGCTGGCGCATATCCGCCAGCGCCTGGAGGCGGCGGTGGGGCAGCCGCTCAACGGCGCGCTGCTCAACTACTACCGCGATGGCCAAGACTCCATGGGCTGGCACAGCGACGACGAGGCGGAACTGGGCGCCAACCCGTTGATCGTCTCGCTCAACCTGGGCGGCACCCGGCGCTTCGACCTGCGCCGCAAGGGGGGCTCGGGCATCGAGCACTCCCTGGAGCTGGGCCACGGATCGCTACTGGTCATGGCCGGCCCGACGCAGCATTATTGGCAGCATCAAGTGGCGAAGACGCGCCGGCCCAGCGCGCCGCGTCTGAACCTGACCTTTCGCCTAATCCGGTCGCCCGCATGAGCAAAGACGAAAACCTGATCGATTTCAGCGCCGAGCGCGACAAGCGCATCCATGACCTGCACGACAAGCGCCTCGACGAGATGCGCCAGAAGTTCGAGCAGGTGCTGCCGTTGGCCAAGGCCAGGAAGAAGGCCAAGGGCAAGCCGAAGAAGCGCTGAGTCGCCGCGTCAGCCAAGCCGATCCGTTGATCTGGATCAGCTTTTCCCCGCCTGTTGTTATCCCGCCTCACGGGCCCTTGACCTGGATCAAGGATCGCCCTGCTGCCCCTGCTAACTTGCCGTCATCGCGACAGGCTCAAGACAGGAGGCCAGCATGTTCATCGATGTGGTAGTTCTCGCCGGAGTCGGCACCGTCGGCCTGATGCTGGCCTTCTTCGCCGGCGTCGGTTATTTCATCTGGAAGGATTCGCACGGGCGCAAGCAGGGCTAGTTGCGCCGAAGGGGCACAGGCACGCAAGGCAATTCGGGCGACTCAGGTCGCCCTTTTTTTTGTTGCCGGGCACTGCCGGCACTCCCGCTAGTCGAGGCGCTTGCTGACCCGCAGCACCGCGACGCCCAGCATCAGCACGGTGAATGCCAGCAGCGCCAGCATTTCCGGCCAGAGTTCCAGCAGGCCGGCGCTGCGCAGCATGATGCCGCGCGCCAGGCGCAGGAAGTGGGTCAGCGGCAGCAGCTCGGCGAACCACTGTGCGGCCCGGGGCATGCCGGCGAAGGGGAACATGAAGCCGGACAGCAGGATCTGCGGCAGGAAGGTGAAGAAGGCCATCTGCATGGCCTGGAACTGGGTGCGCGCCAGGGTCGAGAGGAATACCCCGAGGGCCAGGCTGGCGACGATGAACAGCAAGGCGGCGCCGTACAGCTGCAGCAGCGAACCGCGCACCGGCACGGCGAACAGCAGGCCGCCGACCAGCAGGATCACCGTTACCTGAATCAGGCCGATGCCGACGAACGGCAGGACCTTGCCCAGGGTCAGTTCCCAGGGCGACAGCGGCGTGGCGATCAGCATCTCCAGGTTGCCGCGTTCGCGCTCGCGCACCAGGGCGATGGCGGTGAACATCACCAGGGTCATGGTGAGGATCACCCCGATCAGCCCCGGCACCGTATTCAGCGCGGCGCGCCGCTCGGGGTTGTAGAAATTGACCACCTCCACCGCCTGGCGGTTGCCCCAGCCCGGCAGCGGATAGGCCGCCAGCTGCCGGGCCGAGGCCTGCACGCTCTGGTCCGATCCGTCGACCAGCAGCTGCAGCGGCGGGCGCTCGCGGCGTTGCAGGCGGGTCTCGAAATCCGCCGGCAGCACCAGGGCGGCGCTGATCTTGCCCTGGCGCAGCAGGTCGTCCAGCTGCTGTGGGCTGTGGGCCCGATAGCGCAGCTCGAGCACCTGGCTGGAGCCGATCTCCGCCACCACCTCACGCGCGCGCGCCGTGCCGGCCTGGTCCAGCACGGCGGCGTCGATGCCGCGCACGTCCATGTTGATGGCATAGCCGAACAGCACCAGCTGCAGCAGCGGGATGCCGACGATCATGGCGAAGGTCAGGCGGTCGCGGCGCAGCTGGCGCAGCTCCTTGATGACGATCGCACTCAGCCGGCGCAGGTTCATCGGCGTGCCTGCACGGGTTGCTGGGTGACGCTGACGAAGACGTCCTCGAGGTTGGCCGGGGCCTCCTGCAGGCGGGCGTCGATCCGCGCGTCGTCCAGGCGCGCGGCAACCGCGGCGCGGGCGTCGGCACCGGCCACCAGCACCCGCAGGCTGGCGCCGATCTGCGCCATGGCCAGCACCTGCGGGCAGCCCTGCAGCGCGCGCTGGGCCTGGCGCGGCTGCGCGCACTGGATCAGCAGCGGCCGGCCTGGCAGGGCGTCGAGCAGCTCGCGCGGGCTGCCATCGGCGACCAGGCGGCCGTCATCGAGGATACCCAGGCGGGTACAGCGCTCGGCCTCGTCCATGTAGTGGGTGGACACCAGCAGGGTGGTGCCGGCCTCGGCCAGCTCGAACAGCGAATCCCAGAACTCGCGGCGCGACTGCGGGTCGACCGCGCTGGTGGGCTCGTCCAGCAGCAGCAAGTCGGGCTGGTGCAGCACCGCGCCGGCCAGGGCCAGGCGCTGCTTCTGCCCGCCACTGAGGGTGCCGGCCATCTGCCGGCGGCGGTCGGCCAGCCAGTAGCGCTCCAGCAGCTGCTCGATGCGCGGCCGAGCCGCAGCCTTGCTCAGGCCCTGGACGGCGGCGAGAAACTGCAGGTTCTCCAGCACGCTGAGGTCCTCGTACAGCGAGAACTTCTGGGTCATGTAGCCGATGCGCCGCTTCAGCGTCTCGGCGTCGCGGGGGATCTGGCAGCCGAGCACCTCGATCTCCCCGGCGCTGGGCAGCAACAGGCCGCAGAGCATGCGGATGGTGGTGGACTTGCCGGAGCCGTTGGGGCCGAGGAAGCCGAACACCTCGGCGCGGCGCACCTCCAGGTCGAGTCGGTCGACCGCGCTCAGGGTGCCGAAGCGCTTGCTCAGGCCGCGGCAGCGGATCACCGCGTCTGCGCTACTCATGGTGCTGGCGCTCGGCGCGCAGGGGCAGGCCGGCCGGCAGGCGGCGCGCCGCCTCGCCCTGCAGGCGCAGTTCGGCGCGGTACATCAGGCGGCTGGCGTCGTCGCCGCTGAGGGCGAAGTAGGGGGTGAAGCTGGCCTCGCTGCGGATGCTGCCGACTATGGCGGTGAACGGCTGGGCGACGCCCTCGACCCGCACCTGCAGGCTGTCGCCCAGGGCGATGCCCGCGCGCTGGCTGGCGGGGATGTAGACCCGCGCGTAGGGCTGCTCGCCGACCAGCAGGCTGACCAGTTCGGCGCCACGCGGCGGCTGGTCGCCGGGCTTGAACGGCAGGGCGTCGACCCGGCCGGCGCGTGGCGCGTGCAGGCGCAGGCGCTGGCCCTCGAGCCGCAACAGCTCCAGGCTGGCGCGGGTGCCCTGCAGGCGCGCGGCAGCCTGTTCCAGCTGTTCGGGGCGGGTGCCGTTGCTCAGTTCGCGCAGCTGGGCGTCGGCCGCACGGCTGGCCGCGCGGGCCTGGTCGCGGCTGGCGCGGGCGCGATCCAGCTCGGCATCGGCGAGCAGGCCGCGCCGGTGCAGGGTGGCGCTGCGCTGGAAGCTGCGTTCGGCATCGACCTGGGCGGCGCGGTTTCGCGCCAGGCGGGCCTGGGCCGCCTCGATGCTCTCCAGCCGCGCGCCATTGCTCAGCTCGCGCAGGCGCGCCTCGGCGCCGGCGACTTCGGCGCGGGCCTGGGCGATGCGCGCGTCCTGGCGCCGCGGGTCCAGCTCCAGCAGCAGCTGGCCGGCCGCGACCCGCTCGCCCTCGACCACGTGCCAGCGCAGCACGGGTTCCGATAGCTCGGCCGGCAGGCCGATACGGTCCCATTCCAGGGTGCCGAGCAGCACCGTCTCGCCCGCGCGCTCGCAGCTGCCGAGGAGGGTGAGCAGCAGCAGGCCCGGCAGCAGTCTGGGCATTTCAGGCCTCCATCCCGCGTTCGAGCAGGGCCAGGGTGTGGGCGACCAGCGCCTCGTCACCGATCTGCGGGTTGGCGAAGATGCCGCGCCATAACGGCGCGGCGGCGTAGGGCAGCATGGTCAGGCCGATCAGCGAGACCACCAGCAGGCGCGGGTCCAGGTCCGGGTTGAGGGCGCCGCGGGCCTGGGCGGCGGCGAAGCGCTGGGCCAGCAGCAGGGGGATCAGCGGGGCGATGCGTTGGCTCAGCTGTTCGCGCAGCATGCCGCCCTCGCAGAGAATCTCGCGCACCCACAGCGGCGGAATCCACGGGTGCTCGATCACCATCTCGCTCATGCCGCGGACGAAACGCCCGACCAGTTCACGGGGGTCGTCGCCGGCCTGCTGCAGGCCGCTGGCGACGCCGCGGATCAGCGGCAGGAAGCGCTCCTCGATCATCGCCTCGACCAGGCGCGTCTTGTTGCCGAAGTAGTAGTTGACCAGGGCCGGGGTGACCCCGGCCTGCTCGGCGATGCCGCGCAGGCTGGAGGCCTTGATGCCGGCATGGGCGAAGGCCTCCACGGCGGCATCGAGCAGGCGTTCGCGCTGCTGGGGGGCATCGCCGCTGGGCCGGCCAGGTGAGCGGGGGCGGGACATGCGCGGCTCCGGGGTCGCGGCGTTTATTTAAATATAAGTTTAATTAAACGCCGCGAACGGGCCGGGTCATCTGCCGAACGGCAGTCTGCACGCCGTGGGCGCGATCAGGCAGGGGAAGGGCAGGCGGCTGGGCACCCCACTAGAGGTGTCCAGCCGGGGGCGCCCAGCCGGGGGCGCCCAGCCGGGGACGCCCAGTCGGGGGCTAGGCGCCCCCGGGAACGACTCAGCGGGTGCCGAGGAAGTCGCGCTTGCCGACCGCGACGCCGTTGTGGCGCAGGATGGCGTAGGCGGTGGTGTAGTGGAAATAGAAGTTGGGCAGGACGTGGTCGAGGAGGAAGGCCTGGCCCTGGAAGTGGGTTTCCTTGTCGCGGCGCTTGAGGGTCACGGTGCGCTCTTCGCTGCCGTCGATCTGCCCGGGACTGACGGCCTGGAGGAATTCCAGGGTCTTGGCGATGCGCGCCTGCAACTCGGCCAGGGTGGTTTCGTCGTCGGCATGGCTCGGCGGTTCGACGCCGGCCAGCAGGGCGACGCCGGCCTTGGCGCCGTCGCAGGCGATCTGCACCTGGCGGCTCAGGGGAAACATGTCGGGCGCCAGGCGCGCGTTGAACAGCACGCTCGGGTCGAACTTGCGCGCCTCGGCGTCGGCCGCGGCGAGGCCGAGAATGGTCGACAGGTTGTTAAGCTGGCGGACGAAGACCGGGATGGACGCTTGGTACATGGACAGGGACATGGAGCTCTCCAGGGAGGTGCGTGGGATGCGGCGAGGAAGAAGACAGACCGCCGTTGTGGCGGTCTGTCGACAGGTGTGCGGGTTAGACCGGGAAGTTTGCCCCGGGTTGCCCGCAGGCTAGCCGATGTGGATCGGCGGCAGTTCGGTCAGCTCCACGGTCTGCTGCTTGCGCGGGGCGAGAATCTCGGCCTCGCCATCGACCACCAGCTCGTCGCGCTGGTTGAACACCCGGGTGGCGATGCGCACGCGGAACTTCGGCAGTTTCTCGAGGATTTCCAGGCGCACGGTGAGGGTGTCGCCGAGTTTCACCGGCAGGGTGAAGCGCATGGTCTGGCCCAGGTAGATGGTGCCGGGGCCGGGCAGTTCGCAGGCCACCGCCGCGCTGATCAGGGCGCCACTGAACATGCCGTGGGCGATGCGCTCCTTGAACATGGTGCCGGCCGCGTACTCGGCATCCAGGTGCACCGGGTTGTGGTCGCCGGACATCGCGGCGAACAGCTGGATATCGCGCTCCTCGACGGTCTTGCTGTAGCTGGCGGTCTGGCCGACCTCGAGGGCTTCGTAGGGCGTGTTGCTGGTCTGGGTCATGAGATCTCCTTGGCTTTGCGTGTGCGGTGGCGGCTGTGGTTCAGGGCTTGGTTCAGCCAGCCGATCAGGTAGGCGGTCACCTCGTCGCGGTTGCGCTCGTTGAGCAACTCGTGGCGGGCGTCCGGGTAGGTTTTCAGCTGTACCCGCTTGAGGCCGGCTTGTCGCAGGGCTTCGGACAGGTCGCGCAGGCGCTTGCCGGCGCTGACCGGGTCGTGATCGCCGCCGATCACCAGCAGCGGCAGGTCGCTGTCGATCTGCTCGAGGTGCTGGGTCTGGCTGATGTGCTGCAGGCCGCCGAGCAGGTCGAGCCAGAGCTGGTTGGTGCAGAGGAAGCCGCACAGCGGGTCGTCGATGTAGTTGTCCACCTCCCTGGGGTCGCGGCTCAGCCAGTCGAACGTCGTGCGGTTGGGCTTGAAGGCCTTGTTGAACGAGCCGAAGGACAGCAGGTCGATCAGCCTGCTGCGGCCATGGGCGCCCTGGCGCCAACGCTCGAAGCGCGCCACCAGGCGGGCCAGGCGATAGAGCCAGATCGGCTGGTAGTTGGAGCCCGAGAGTATGGCGCCCTGCAGGCTGCAGCTGTGGTGCATCAGGTAGGCCTGGCCGATGTAGCTGCCCATGCTGTGGCCGAGCAGGAAGATCGGTGTCTGCGGGTGGCGCTGGCGGATATGGTGGTTGAGGCAGGCCAGGTCGCCAATCACCAGGTTCCAGCCGTTGTCGTCGGCATAGTGGCCGAGGCGGCCGTGGCTGGCGGTCTGGCCATGGCCACGCTGGTCGTGGGCGAACAGCTCGTAGCCGGCCGCCGTCAGCGCGCCCCCCAGGCGGTCGTAGCGGCCGCTGTGCTCGGCCATGCCGTGGGCCAGCATGATCACGGCCTTGGGCGGCGCCTCCGGCGACCAGCGGTTCACGTACAGGGGCGTTGCATCACTGCTGTTCAGCCAGAATGCTTCGTGGTGCATGGCGAATCCTTGAGCCTGCGGGAGTCGGCATTGTAGAGGCAGGCCCCGGGCTTTCCCAGCCGCACGAGCGGATCGAGGATTCACGCGATCTATGACGATCGTACCAGTCTTTCCGTGCCGTACTGGAACTGTTAAGTTCGACGCAGATCCTGGCGTGACTCGGCAAGTTCTTGCGCGGTCCCGCTTGGCAGGGGAAATCATCTCGAGGAAGAGGACAATAATAAATGCAGCCTGATTTCTGGAACGACAAGCGCCCGGCCGGCGTACCCAGCAACATCGACCTGGACGCCTACAAATCGGTGATCGAGGTGTTCGAGCGCTCTTGCAAGAAGTTCGCCGACCGCCCAGCCTTCACCAACATGGGCGTGACCCTGACCTATGCCGAGCTGGACCGTCTGTCCGCCGCCTTCGCCGGCTACCTGCAGAAGCACACCGACCTGCAGCCCGGCGACCGCATCGCCGTGCAGATGCCCAATATCCTGCAGTACCCGGTCGCCGTGTTCGGTGCCATGCGCGCCGGGCTGATCGTGGTCAACACCAACCCGCTGTACACCACCCGGGAGATGCGCCACCAGTTCAAGGACGCCGGCGTGCGTGCGCTGGTCTACCTCAACATGTTCGGCAAGCTGGTGCAGGAGGTGCTGGGCGATACCGAGATCGAGTACCTGATCGAGGCCAGGATGGGTGACCTGATGCCGAGCCTGAAGGGTTGGCTGGTCAATACCCTGGTGAAGAAGGTCAAGAAGATGGTGCCGGACTACCAGCTGCCCCAGGCCGTGCCGTTCAAGCAGGCGCTGGCCGAGGGGCACGGCTATGACATCAAGCCGGTGAAGGTCGGCCATGACGACATCGCGGTGCTGCAGTACACCGGCGGCACCACCGGGGTGGCCAAGGGCGCGATGCTGACCCACGGCAACCTGGTGGCCAACATGCTGCAGGTCAATGCCTGCATGTCGCAGCTCGGCGCTGACGGTACGCCGCTGATGAAGCCGGCCCAGGAAGTGATGATCGCGCCGCTGCCGCTGTACCACATCTATGCCTTCACCGCGAACTGCATGTGCATGATGGTCAATGGCAACCACAACGTGCTGATCACCAACCCTCGGGACATCGCCGGCTTCGTCAAGGAGCTGGGCAAGTGGAAGTTCTCCGCGCTGCTGGGCCTCAACACCCTGTTCGTCGCCCTGATGGACCACCCGAAGTTCAAGGACCTGGATTTCTCCCACCTCAAGCTCACCAACTCCGGCGGCACCGCCCTGGTCAAGGCCACCGCCGAGCGCTGGCAGGCCATGACCGGCTGCGCCGTGACCGAGGGCTATGGCCTGACCGAGACCTCGCCGGTGGCCAGCGCCAATGGCTATGGCGACAAGGCGCGCCTGGGTACGGTCGGCGTGCCGGTACCGGGCACGGCGTTCAAGACCATCGATGACGATGGCAACGAAATGCCCATCGGCGAGCGCGGCGAGCTGTGCATCAAGGGGCCGCAGGTGATGAAGGGCTACTGGCAGCGCGAGGAAGCCACGGCCGAGGTGCTGGACGCCGAAGGCTGGTTCAAGACCGGCGACATCGCGGTGATCGACCCGGACGGCTTCGTGCGCGTCGTCGACCGCAAGAAGGACATGATCATCGTCTCCGGCTTCAACGTGTACCCCAACGAGATCGAGGACGTGGTCATGGCCCATCCCAAGGTCGCCAGTTGCGCGGCCATCGGTGTGCCCGACGAGAAGTCCGGCGAGGCGGTCAAGCTGTTCGTGGTACCGCGCAGCGGCGACCTCAGCGTCGAGGAGCTCAAGGCCTACTGCAAGGAAAACTTCACCGGCTACAAGGTGCCCAGGCACATCGTTTTCAAGGACGCGCTACCTATGACCCCGGTCGGCAAGATCCTCCGTCGCGAACTGCGCGATATCGCCTGATCCCTCCCAGGCTGGCGCCACCCGTGGGTGGCGCCAGTTCATCCCTACCCGTTCTGCTGGCGCCAAGCCGCGACAGGTTCGTCGGCTCTGCCTGCCGCACGCGGCACGCCGCTCGGCATTTGCGGCATGCTGCCCAGGGAGGCGATTGTCGGGCAATCTGGCAGCCCTCTCGATAAGTGACCAGAAGATGCTTTTCTGGTCACTTATGGACCTTTCGGGCTGATTTCGGTGCTAGTCGGCCTCTGGCAAAGCTGCTACTCTCGGCTCGCCTTGTGGCCGCCTGCACGGCGGAGAAACAGGCCAAAACAACAAACAACCGCCTTCGCGCGGTGCAGATCAGCTGTCGCTTAGGAGTGGGCTTCCATGACCGAGAATTTTTGGAAGGATAAGTATCCCGTTGGCATCGCTGCCGAGATCGATCCCGACCAGTACCCGAACATCCAGGCGGTACTGCAACAGTCCTGCCAGCGCTTCGCCGACAAGCCCGCGTTCAGCAACCTCGGCAAGACCCTGACCTACGGCGAGCTGTACCAGCTGTCCGGTGCCTTCGCCGCCTACCTGCAGCAGCATACCGACCTCAAGCCGGGCGATCGCATCGCCGTGCAGCTGCCCAACCTGCTGCAGTACCCGGTGGTGGTATTCGGCGCCATCCGCGCCGGCCTGGTGGTGGTCAACACCAACCCGCTGTACACCGCCCGGGAAATGGAACACCAGTTCAACGACTCCGGCGCCAAGGCGCTGGTCTGCCTGGCCAACATGGCCCACCTGGCCGAGCAGGTGGTGCCCAAGACCGGGGTCAAGACGGTCATCGTCACCGAGGTCGGCGACATGCTGGCGCCGCTCAAGCGCCTGCTGACCAACAGCGTGGTCAAGTACGTGAAGAAGATGGTGCCGGCCTATAGCCTGCCCCACGCCGTCAAGCTCACCGACGCCCTGGCCAAGGGCCGGGGCCAGGCGGTCACCGAGGCCAACCCGGCCAGCGGCGATGTCGCCGTGCTGCAGTACACCGGCGGTACCACCGGGGTGGCCAAGGGCGCCATGCTGACCCATCGCAACCTGGTGGCCAACATGCTGCAGGCCAAGGCGCTGCTGGGTGCCAACCTCGTCGAGGGCGGCGAAGTGGTGATCGGGCCGCTGCCGCTGTACCACATCTATGCCTTCACCTTTCACTGCATGGTGCTGATGCTGACCGGCAACCACAACGTGCTGATCACCAACCCGCGGGATCTGCCGAGCATGGTCAAGGACCTGGGCAAGTACCGTTTCACCGCCTTCGTCGGCCTCAACACCCTGTTCGTCGCCCTGTGCAACAACGAGGCGTTCCGCGCCCTGGACTTCTCCGCCCTGAAGCTTACCGCATCCGGCGGCATGGCCCTGCAGCAGGCCGTCGCCGAGCGCTGGAAGGAAGTCACCGGTTGCTCGATCTGCGAAGGCTACGGCATGACCGAAACCAGCCCGGTGGCTTCGGTCAATCCGGCGGCCAACATCCAGATGGGCACCATCGGCATTCCGGTGCCCTCGACCCAGTGCAAGGTCATCGACGACGCCGGCAACGAGCTGCCGCTCGGTTCGGTGGGCGAGCTGTGCATCAAAGGGCCGCAGGTGATGAAGGGCTACTGGCAGCGCCAGGAAGCCACCGAGGAGATCCTCGACGCCGAGGGCTGGCTGAAGACCGGCGACATCGCGCTGATCCAGGAAGACGGCTACATGCGCATCGTCGACCGCAAGAAGGACATGATTCTGGTGTCCGGCTTCAACGTCTACCCGAACGAGCTGGAAGACGTGCTGGCGACCCTGCCGGGCGTGCTGCAGTGCGCGGCCATCGGCGTGCCGGATGAGAAGTCCGGCGAGGCGATCAAGCTGTTCGTGGTCGCCAAGCCAGGCGTGACCCTGACCAAGGAGCAGGTGATGGAGCACATGCGCGCCAACGTCACCGGTTACAAGATGCCCCGGGCCGTGGAGTTCCGCGAGGTGCTGCCGACCACCAACGTCGGCAAGATCCTGCGCCGCGAACTGCGCGACGAGGAACTGAAGAAGCTGGCCAAGGCCAGCTGAGGCCACTGCGCCTGAAGAAGCCCCGCCCAGCAGGCGGGGCTTTTTCGTTTTACGCGCGTCGCGGTCGGGGGCCTGCGCTGCTCAGGGGGGCCATCGCCGGCGGCCCGGGCGCATGCGGCGGGGAAATCTGCGACAATCGCCGGCCAATTTTCCCTGTCGAGGTGGGTGCGGTCCGCGCCCACCCCGCATGAGCGCGCCACGGCAACCGATGACCGACCAGACTCCCGCCTTCGACCTCCTGCTGAAAAACCTCGATCAGGCGCTGATCGCCGACCGCCATCGCCTGCGCCGCCAATTGCACGAGTTGCGCAAGCAGGCGCAGCCGGACCAGGCCAAGCTGGCGCAGTGGCTGGAACGCTTCCAGGCCTCCGCCGCCAAGGTCGAGGCGCGCCGCCTCAGCGTGCCCGGCATGCGCTACGACGATGCCTTGCCGATCGCCGCCAAGCGCGAGGAGATCAAGGCCGCCATCGCCGCGCATCAGGTGGTGGTGATCGCCGGCGAGACCGGCTCGGGCAAGACCACCCAGCTGCCGAAGATCTGCCTGGAACTGGGCCGCGGCACCCACGGGCTGATCGGCCATACCCAGCCGCGGCGCCTGGCGGCGCGCAGCGTGGCGACGCGGGTGGCCGAGGAGATCGGCACCAAGCTGGGCGAGCTGGTCGGCTACCAGGTGCGCTTCGAGGACCAGAGCAACGAGCGCAGCCTGATCAAGCTGATGACCGACGGCATCCTGCTGGCCGAGACCCAGCACGACCGTTTCCTCGACAAGTACGACACGATCATCGTCGACGAGGCCCACGAGCGCAGCCTGAACATCGATTTTTTGCTCGGCTACCTGAAGACCCTGCTGGCCCGCCGCCCCGACCTCAAGCTGATCATCACCTCGGCGACCATTGACCTGGAGCGCTTCTCCAAGCATTTCGGCGGGGCCGGCCTTCCGGGCGCGCCCATCGTCGAGGTATCCGGGCGCACCTACCCGGTTGAGACCTGGTACCGACCGCTGACCGCCGAGCAGGACGAGGAGGGCAACCGGGTCGAGGAGGACCTCAGCGTCGACCAGGCGATTCTCGCCAGCCTGGACGAGATTGCCGCGTTCGAGAAGAGTGAGGGCAAGCGCCCCGGCGACGTGCTGGTGTTCCTCCCCGGCGAGCGGGAGATTCGCGACTGCGCCGAGGTGCTGCGCAAGGCCAACCTGCGTCTGACCGAGGTGCTGCCGCTGTATGCCCGGCTGACCCCGGCTGAGCAGCAGAAGATCTTCCAGCCCATGGGCGCACGCAAGATCGTCCTGGCCACCAACGTCGCCGAGACCTCGCTGACCGTGCCCGGCATCCGCTACGTGATCGACAGCGGCACCGCGCGCATCAGCCGTTACAGCTACCGCGCCAAGGTCCAGCGCCTGCCCATCGAGGCCGTGTCCCAGGCCAGCGCCAACCAGCGCAAGGGCCGTTGCGGGCGGGTCGAGCCGGGTATCTGCATTCGCCTGTACAGCGAGGAGGACTTCCTCGCCCGCCCCGAATTCACCGACCCGGAGATCCTGCGTACCAACCTGGCGGCGGTGATCCTGCAGATGCTCCACCTGCGTCTGGGCGAGGTCGACGCCTTCCCCTTTATCGAGCCGCCGGATGGCAAGGCCATCAGCGACGGCTACACCCTGCTGCAGGAGCTCTCGGCGGTCAGCCGCGACGGCCAGCTCACCCCCCTGGGCCGTCAGCTGGCGCGCCTGCCGGTGGACCCGCGCCTCGGCCGAATGGTGCTCGAAGGCGCCAGGCAGGGCAGCCTGGAAGAAGTGCTGATCATCGCCAGCGCCCTGTCGGTGCAGGATGTGCGCGAGCGGCCGTCCGATCGCCAGCAGGCCGCCGACCAGGCCCACGCGCAGTGGAAGGACGTCGATTCCGACTTCGCCGCCCTGGTCAACCTCTGGCGCGGCTTCGAGGAGCAGCGCCAGGCCCTGGGCTCCAACGCCCTGCGCAGCTGGTGCCGGAAGAACTTCCTCAACTACCTGCGCCTGCGCGAGTGGCGCGACGCACACCGCCAGCTGGTGCTGATCGTCCGCGACCTGCAACTCGCCGACAGCCGCAAGGTGGATGGCTCCGGTCAACCTAGGGTGGCAGACGCGCGCAGCAAGGGCAGGGTGGACAACGCCGCAGGCTTGTCCACCAAGGCTGACGGCGCCAACCGCGCGCCCGCGCAAGCGGCCAAGGACGAGGCCCAGCAGCGCAGCATCGATTACGCCAAGGTGCACAAGGCGATTCTCTCCGGCCTGCTCAGCCAGATCGGCCAGAAGACCGAGGACGGCGACTACCTCGGCGCGCGCCAGCGGCGTTTCTGGGTCCATCCCTCCTCGGGGCTGGGGCGCAAGCGCCCGCAGTGGATCATGACCGCCGAGCTGGTCGAGACCAGCAAGCTGTTCGCGCGCATGGTGGCCAAGATCGAGCCGGACTGGATCGAGCCGCTGGCCGGCCACCTGATCAAGAAGAACCACCTGGAACCGCACTGGGAGAAAAAGCGCGGCCAGGTGGTGGCCTACGAGCAGATCACCCTCTACGGCCTGATCGTGGTCGGCCGCCGTCCGGTGCACTACGGCCCCATCGACCCGCCGGTAGCGCGTGAGCTGTTTATCCGCGAGGGCCTGGTCGGCGGCGAGATGCATTCCCGCGCGCGCTGCCTGACGGCCAACCGCCAGCTGCTGGAGAAGCTCGATGAGCTGGAGGCCAAGGCCCGCCGGCGCGACATCCTCGCCGACGAGGAAACCCTGTTCGCCTATTACGAGGCGCGCCTGCCGGCGGAGATCTACCAGAGCGCCAGCTTCGACAGCTGGTACAAGCGTGAGAGCGCCCAGGACCCGCAGCTGCTGATCATGCGCGAGGAGGATGTGCTGGCCCGCGACGCCCGCGAGGTCACCGCCGCCCAGTACCCGGACAGCCTGCGCCTGGGCGAGCTGCAACTGCCGCTGTCCTACCACTTCGAGCCCAATCACCCGCGCGACGGCGTGACCCTGCGGGTGCCGGCGCCGCTGCTGCCGCAGCTGCCGGCCGAGCGTCTGCAGTGGCTGGTGCCGGGCCTGCTGGAGGCCAAGTGCATGGCCCTGGTGCGTGGGCTGCCCAAGGCGCTGCGCAAGAATTTCGTGCCGGTGCCGGATTTCGTCGGCGCCGCCCTGGCCAAGATCGGCTTCGCCGTCGGCAGCCTGCCCGAGGCCCTGGGCCGCGAGCTGCTGCGCATGACCGGCGTGCGTGTGCCGGAGGAGGCCTGGGCCGAGTCCGATGCGCAGCTGGAACACCACCTGCGGATGAACATCGAGGTGGTCGACAGCCAGGGCAAGCCGCTCGGCGAAGGCCGCGACCTGGCCGAGTTGTGCGCGCGCTTCAGCGCCGCCAGCCAGGCGGCCCTGGCCATCCCCCAAACCGACAAGGCGCCGAAGGCGGTGGAGGCCAAGGCCTTCACCCAGGTCGCCGAGAAGGCTCAGCAGAAGATCGCCGGTCTGTCGATGACCGTCTACCCGGCGCTGGTCGAGGAGGGCGGCACGGTCAAGGAAGGCCGCTTCCCGACTCAGGCCGAGGCCGAGTACCAGCATCGCCGCGCCTTGCAGCGCCTGCTGTTGCAGCAACTGGCCGAGCAGGCCAAGTTCCTCCGCGGCAAGCTGCCGGGGCTGACCGAGCTGGGCCTGCTGCACCGCGAGATCGGCCGCATCGAGGCGCTGGTCGAGGACATCCTGCTGGCCAGCCTGGACGCCTGCATCCTCGAGGGCGAAACCAGCCTGCCGCGCGACGGCGCCGCCCTGGCCGCCCTGGCCGAGCGCAAGCGTGGCGACTGGACCGCCCACGCCGAACGCCTGGCCCGCCTGACACTGGAAATCCTCAAGCTGTGGCACGGCCTGCAGAAGCGCTTCAAGGGCAAGATCGACCTGGCCCAGGCCATGGCCCTCAACGACATCAAGCAGCAGCTGGCCAATCTGGTGTATCCCGGCTTCGTGCGCGAGACCCCGGGCGAATGGCTCAAGGAACTGCCGCGTTACCTCAAGGCCATCGAGCAGCGCCTGGACAAGATCGGCGCCCAGGTGCAGCGCGACCGGGTGTGGAGCGGCGAGCTGGCAGGCTACTGGGAGCAGTACCAGGCGCGTCTGGGCAAGCACGCCCAGGAAGGCAAGCGCGACCCGCAGCTGGTGCTGTACCGCTGGATGCTCGAGGAATACCGGGTGTCGCTGTTCGCCCAGCAGCTGGGCACCAAGATGGCGGTGTCCGACAAGCGCCTGAGCAAACAATGGAGCGCGGTCGAAGCCTGACCGCGGGAGGAGTCCCAGATGTTCGAAATTCAGCCCATGAGCCCCGAGCACTACCGCCGGCAGACCCGCCGCAGCACCCTGGTGATCGTGCTGCTGTTCCTGCTGCTGGCCATGCTCTGCGCCACGGCCAGCAGCCAGCTGTTCGGCACCCCCGGTGGCGACAACTTCAAGTGGAACCTGATCGGCGTGCTCGCCGGCCTGGCCCTGACTGTCGCCTTCGTGCGCCTGCAGCTGTGGTCGCGGCCGTTCATGGCAGCGGCGGTCTATGGCTGGCGGCTCAAGCGCAGCCTGCTGCGCGTGACCAACCAGATGCACCAGGTCAAGGCCGGGGTGGCGCGGGGCGACGCGCAGGCCATGCAGCTGTTGCGCTTCTACCACCTGGGCCTGACCCAGATGCACCAGCTGGATGGCAACAGCGGCGAACTCAGCCAGCTGGTGCGGGAGATCGACGCGCACCGCGAGGCCATGGCGCAGCGCGGGCTGGACCCGCAGCAACAGCCCCTCGATCCGGCCTGGCTGGAGGCGGTCAAGGGCTTTAAGTGAGGCGCTGGTGACAGGCCGGCGTCGATCCGTTGCGGGCTATCACAGAGGCCGGTGGACAAGTAAGCGTTGTCCACCAGTGGTCACCGAGGCGACCTCGCTGATACCGGGTAGGGTGCGCCACGCGCACCGTCAGGCATTTTCGGCGCTGGGGCGATGGGGCGATGGTGCGCAGGGCGCACCCTACGGTTCGACCGGTGAAGCAGGGTGGAGAACCGCACGCCTTGACGCTCAAGGGGCTCGGTTGGCCCCGGCCTTGCCGTTGGCCCCGCGCCAGCCGATGCCCGGCGGGCGGCGTTTGATCGGCTGGGATTTGACGATTGCCGTGCTGGTCTGCGCCTTGTCGGAAATGCGGTCGAGGATGTGGTCGAGCTGGTCGATCGAACGCAAGTGCAGGCGGGCGATAAAGCAGTCGTCGCCGGTGACCTTGTCGCACTCGCAGAACTCGGCGGTGTCCTCGATCAGCTTCTGCACCGTGTGCAGCATGCCCGGCATGGGCTTGATCCGCACGATGGCCTGCAACTGGTAGCCCAGGGCCCTGGGGTCTATCTCGATGGTGAAGCCGCGGATCACCCCGCGCTCCTCCAGCCGGCGCACCCGTTCCGAGGTGGCGGGCGAGGACAGGCCGACCTGGCGGGCCAGTTCCTTGAGCGATACCCGCGAGTCCTGCAGCAGCATTTCGAGGATCTTCTGGTCGAGTTCGTCCAGCATTTTCGCTGCTCCATAAAAAGTGCCAGTTAACCTTATAAAGTTAGGTTTATCTTGTTTTTAGCCTTTTTCAAGTCATGTGAATTGGCCTGGCTCCATAATATCTTAGCCTCTGACAACTGACGGAGGTGCTCCATGAACAGCACGACGCGTGGCTCGGTCGAAATGACCGCCGCAATGATAATTTCCGGGACCATTGGCTGGTTCGTTCTCTACTCCGGTCAGCCGGCCATGGACGTGGTGTTCTGGCGCTGCGCCATCGGTGCGCCGGTGCTGCTGGCCGTGTGCGCCGCCCTCGGCCTGCTGCGCGGCCAGTTGACGCCGCGCCTGCTGGCGTTCGCCGCGCTGGGCGGGGTGGCGATCGTGCTCAACTGGCTGCTGCTGTTCGCCGCCTACCCACGCGCCTCCATCTCGATCGCCACGGCGGTGTACAACACCCAGCCGTTCATCCTGGTGGGGCTCGGTGCGCTGTTCCTCGGCGAGCGCCTGACCGCGAACAAGCTGATGTGGCTGGGCCTGGCCTTCGCCGGCATGCTGCTGATCGTCCAGGCCAAGCCGAATGCCGGCTACGTGGGCAGCGACTACCTCGGCGGCGTCCTCCTGGCCCTGGGTGCGGCGTTCTTCTACGCCCTGGCCGCGCTGGTCGCCAAGAAGCTCAAGGGTACGCCGCCGCACCTGATCGCGCTGATCCAGGTGTGCGTCGGCACCCTGATGCTGGTGCCGTTCGCCAACCTGGCGCAGCTGCCCAGCGATGCCGCCAGCTGGGGCGCCCTGGTGACCCTTGGCGTGGTGCATACCGGGCTGATGTACATCCTGCTGTACGGCGCCATCCAGAAGCTGCCGACCCACCTGACCGGGGCGCTGTCGTTCATCTATCCGGTGGTGGCGATCCTGGTCGACTACCTGGCCTTCGACCACCGCCTGCACCCGCTCCAGCTGGTCGGCACCGCCGCCATCCTGTTGGCCGCTGCCGGCATGACCCTGGGCTGGTCGTTGTGGAAGAAGGCCGAGCAGCCGGCGAATGCCAACGGTTGAGCGGCTGAAGCGCAGCGCTGGCGGTTATTGCAGGCCGAAGCCGGCCAGCTCCTGAGTCGAGAGCACGCGCATCTTATGCGGCTC
Source organism: Pseudomonas sp. LPB0260 (assembly GCF_013388395.1). Lineage (NCBI taxonomy): Bacteria > Pseudomonadati > Pseudomonadota > Gammaproteobacteria > Pseudomonadales > Pseudomonadaceae > Pseudomonas > Pseudomonas sp. LPB0260. Next base: position 5,908,427 of record NZ_CP058247.1, read on the forward strand.
GATGCGCTGCATCTCGTCCGCCAGGCGGCCGGGAAGGTTCATTTCGCGGAAGTAGGCACTCGGGCTGTAGCGTTCGCCGCGGTGGACGGCCTGCGCCAGGGCCGAGTCGCCACTGGGGAAGCGCGGCCGGTGCAGGCCTACGTGGCCGCGTACGGTCTTCTTGTGGCCGGCGGCGAGCAGGTAGATGCAGCTGCCCTGGCAGACGCCGCGGCTGGGCACCAGGGCATCGAAGCCGGTCTCGCGCAGCAGGCGGCCCATGCGGATGGCTTCCGGGGCGCTGCCGCCGATGCTGTCGAGCAGCAGGATCTTGCCGGCGAAGCGACCGGGATTGGCCCGCAGGCCCTTGAGCAGGGCCTCGTAGTCGCCGGGGGCGATGTCCTCGGAGACCTTGGCGATCAGCAGCGGGCCGAGGCGCTTGTGCTGCGCCGCTTCGATCTCGACCCTGGCCAGGGTGGCGGTCGAGCAGAGCGCTGCGGCGAGCAGCAGGGCGGCCTGGATTAGGGCAGTGGGCATGGGCTGGCGCAGTCCTGGAAAGCGGCGGTGCGCAGAAGATACCCGCCGCCGCGGTTCTGCGCACCAGGCGCCAGACAGCGTGCTTCAGTCGCGCTTGGGAATGGCCAGGCCGCGGATCACCGCCGGGCGCGAGAGGAAGGCGTCCAGGGCGCGGTTGACGTGGCTGAAACGCTCGATCTGCACCAGCTCGCCGGCCTCGTAGAAGCCGACCAGGTTGCGCACCCAGGGGAAGGTGGCGATGTCGGCGATGCTGTAGGCCTCGCCCATGATCCAGGCGCGGCCGTCCAGGCGCCGGTCGAGCACGCCGAGCAGGCGCCTGGCTTCCTCGACATAGCGCTGCAGCGGACGCTTGTCCTCGAAGTCCTTGCCGGCGAGCCGGTTGAAGAAGCCGACCTGGCCGAACATCGGGCCGACGCCGCCCATCTGCCACATCAGCCACTGCAGGGTTTCATAGCGTGCGGCGGCATCCTTGGGCATCAGCTGGCCGGTCTTGTCCGCCAGGTACAGCAGGATTGCGCCGGACTCGAACAGCGCCAGCGGCTTCCCGCCGGGGCCGTTGGGGTCGAGGATCGCCGGGATCTTGTTGTTCGGGTTGAGCGAGAGGAACTCCGCGGACAGCTGCTCGTTGCGCTCGAAGCTGACCAGGTGGGGTTCGTAGGCCAGGCCGGTTTCCTCCAGCATGATCGACACCTTGACCCCGTTGGGTGTGGGCAGCGAATACAGCTGCAGGCGTTCGGGCTGCGTGGCGGGCCATTTGCGGGTGATGGGGTAGGCGCTGAGGTCTGACATGGAATTTCCTTTCAACTGGCGGTGGCACGGATCGCTCGCCCTGGCTGGCCCGGGCGAGCGGCTTGGGCCCGCCCCGCGGATGGGGCTGGCAGGCTGCGAGCAGACCACGGTCGGGCCCACGGCGAAAATCGATCGTCCTGCTAGTGGCCATCGGGCTGGCTGATGGCCACCTGGTAGCGGGTTTCCCGCGGCCCTGCGAGCGGGTATCGTGCGCGCATCTTTGCACCGGTAATGGAGAACTCCGATGAGCCTGCATGGCGATTATGACCCGCAGAATATCTTCGCCCAGATCATTCGCGGCGAGGCCCCCTGCTACAAGCTGTACGAGGACGACGACGTGCTCGCCTTCCTCGACCTGTTCCCGCAGGCCCTCGGCCACACCCTGGTGATTCCCAAGCGTGCGGCGGCGCGCAACATCCTGGAGATCGATGCGCAGGCGCTGGCCAAGGTCATGGCGGCGACCCAGCTTCTGGCCAGGGTCCTGGTCGACGAGTTGCAGCCGGACGGCGTGCAGGTGGCGCAGTTCAATGGCGGCCCGGCCGGGCAGACCGTGTTCCACCTGCACATGCATGTGATTCCGCGTTTCGCCGGCCAGGGTCTGGGCATCCATGCGGCCAACAAGGCCGATCCGGCCGAACTGGAGGCGCTGCAGGCGCGCCTGGTCAAGCGCCTGGCGGGTTGAGGCCAGGCGTTCCCGGCGCCTGCCGCCCGGGCGGCGGCAGAGGCCGGGGAGTGGTCAGCTGGCCAGGGCGAATGCCTGCTTGAGGATGCACCATTCGGCCGGCAGGCGGATCAGGGTGGTGAAGGCGCGGTAGTCGGCGTGCTCGTCGCCGGCATCCAGGCGAACCTCGATGCCGCCGCCGGCTGACTCGAGGAAGTCGCGCACGGCGTCCATGCCGACCCCGCGACCCGACACCTCGGTGACCTGGTCGGCGGTGGAGAAGCCGGAGGCGAAGATCAGGTTGGCGATCTCGCTGGCCGCCGGGCGCGGCGCATCGGCCGGATACAGGCCCAAGGCCACGGCCTTGGCGAAGATCTTGCTCAGCGCCACGCCGCGACCGTCATCGCGCACCGCATAGGTAATCGCACCGTCCGCCTCGGTGGCATCGATGCGGATGCAGCCCTGCGCGGCCTTGCCCTTGGCCAGGCGCTCGTCCGGACCTTCGATGCCATGGTCGATGGCGTTGCGCAGCACATGCATGAAGATGTTGCCGAGCATGCCGCCGGCCTCCTTGCGGATGTGCGCCTCGTGATCGGCGATCAGCACCGTCGGCGCCGGCTTGTCCAGCTCATTGGCCAGCGACTGCACCGAGTCGAGGACATCGGCGATCACCTCCTCCAGCGGAGCGGATTCGAGGGTGACCAGGCTGTGGTAGGTGGCCTTGACGATGCTGCTGACATTGCCCGGCAGCTCGGCTTCGCACAGCGCCGCCATGCTGTCGAGCAGGCGCTTGAGCTGCGCGCGATCGATCTGCATGCCGCCACTCACCTGGCGGTCACGGCCCAGTTTGTCCTTGAAGATGCTGCGGTAGAACTGCAGGGCCCGTTCGGCGTAGGCCAGCTCATCGAGCAGGTCGGCCGGCTGCCACGGCATTTCCTCGTTCTTGCGCAGCTGGTCGAAGGTGTTCTCCACCTGGTGCACGGTGTCGGTGATGTGCTTGAGGCCGTAGGTGCGGGCGTTGCCCTTGACCGTGTGGATGTTGCGGAACAGTTCGGCCAGCTTGCCCTGGTCCTTCTCCTCGGTCTGCTCGATGATCGCCCGGCACTTCTCGACCAGCGTCGAGGAACCGTCGATGAAGGCGCTGAACTTCTCCGCGTCGACCGCGAGGATCTCGCCGATGATCATCAGTTCCTGCTTCTGCCCCTCGGCCTCGGCCTGCAGGGCCTTGAGCGCGGTGACGTCGCGCACGGTGACCATCAGCTTGGTGACCACGTCCTGGTCGTCGACGATCGGGTCCCAGTCCAGTTCGATCAGTTTGTGCGGGCGGCCCGGGAATTCCAGGGTCAGCTCGCCGATCAGCAGGTGCGAGTTGAACTCGTACATCATCGCGTCTTCGCCGACGATGGACGCCACCGCCGTGGAGATGCCGTCGATCATTTCGGCGTTCAGGGTCGAGCGCTTGAGCATGAAGTCGACGAAGTTGCGGTTGGCGATCTCCTTGGTCTCGAAGATGGTCTCCAGGTAGGTCGCGTATTCCGGGTGGATCAGGCCGTTGTCGACGATGGTGAACAGGCCCTGGTGCATGTTGGAGAACATGTTGGCGATGTCCTCGTTCTTCTGCTTGAGGGCGGCGGTGCGTTCCTCGACCTTCCGCTCCAGGGTACGGTTGTGCTCCTCGATCACCTCGACCATGCGGATGTTCTTGATGGTGGTGACCAGCGAGCGCGCCACGGAGGCGACGAACTCATAGTCGCTGTCGGCGAAGTTGACCTTGTCGACCTCGCCGGAGACGTTCATCACGCCGATCAGGATGTCCTTGTCCAGCAGCGGCACGCAGAGCAGGGCCTTGGCCTTCTCCTGCTCGCCGGCCACGTAGGTGCTGTCGCGGCTGGTGTCGGGCACGAAGATCACCCGCTTCGAGGCGGCCGTGCGACCGATCACGCCTTCGCCCAGGGTGAAGGTGATGGCGGCCGGGGCGCCGTCCATCTGCTTGGGCGGCAGGAAGGCCTTGGCTTCCAGCGCGTTGTCCTTGTTGAACAGGTAGACCGAGCCGCGCTCGATGCCGATCTTCTCGCTCATGGCGTGCAGCACCAGGTCCAGGGCGGTGTCCTGGTCGCGGGCGGTGGCCAGGGTGCCGCCGATGCGGTTGAGCTTGGCCAGGTCGACCATCTTCTTGCGGATCGCCAGGCGCATGGAGTTGAAGTTCTGCGAGGCCAGGGCGAGGAGGATGATCATCATCACCAGGGTGCTCTTGAAGCCGAAGCTGACGCTGTCGCCCAGCTCGCTCTGCAGGCGCTCGAACTGCGAGTTGGCGGCGACCAGCACCTGGTCGAGGCCGTCCACCGCCTTCTGCACCGCGGCCTTGGCGCTGTTGAGCTGCTCCCAGGCGGCCTGCGCCTGGGTCAGTTGCTCGCGCTTGTGCTCGATCAGGCTGGGTTCGGTGTTGAGCACCTGGCGCAGGGCGTCGACGCTGGCGTAGGTCGTGTCGACGACACCGGCGCTGTCCATCGGCTTGAACAGCCGTGCGGCCATGTCGAAGCGCGACATCGAATCATTGATGATGAACTCGAAATCCTCCCGCGCACTGTCCAGGCGCGCCAGGTCGTTGCTGGCCTGTACTTCCTCCGCCATCTTGACCACGCCGGCCATCAGGCCGTCCGCCTGGTTGGCGAAGCCCTGGGCCAGGGCCAGGTCTTTTTCCATGTCCTTGCTCGGCGCGCGAGCGTTGACGATCTCCATGAAGGAGAAACCGATGTCGTCGGAACGCTCCATCACCACCGCCACTTCATCGTCCACGGCCTGCTTGGCGACCAGCACCGCCAGCTTGGCCTCGAACATCTGCCGCACCGCGGCGGTGTAGAGCGTGAAGTTGTCCTGGATGTCGGCTACCACGGCAGCCATCTGCGGGTCGGACTGGGCCAGCGCCTCGAGGCGCTGAAAGCCCTCGGCGAAGGCCGTGGCGCCCTTCTCGAAGTCGTCGCGGTAGGGGCGGATCGCCTCTTCGCTGCCGGCGTTGAAGCCCAGGGCACTGAGGTTGGCCAGCTTGAGCAGCTGGATCTGCACCTTGTTGACTTCCGTCACCACCGGCACCGCCTGTTCCTGGACGCGCTGGTTGGAGCCGCTGATGTCGTTGAGATTCCACAGGGACATGCCCCCCGAGATCATCAGCAACGCGAGAATGACGGCAAAGCCTAAGGCGACCTTGTGGTTGAAACTGAGTTTGATTCTGGGCATGTCACACCTGCCTGGGCTTATTGTTTTTGTCGTGCGTGGGGGCTCAGCGGGTGCCGACAGGCTGCCGTAGCGGCAGCCTGGATCCTTGGCGGCCGCGATTACCCGGCGACCAGCTTCTGGATGGCGCCGATGGCGTTGGCGCCATTGAACGGCTTGACGATCCAGCCCTTGACCCCGGCGGCCTTGCCGCGGGTCTTCATGTTGGGGTCGTTCTCGGTGGTCAGCATGATGATGTTGACGGTCTGGTTGCCCAGCTCGCTGCGCACCTTCTCCGCCATGGTCAGGCCGTCCATGTTGGGCATGTTGACGTCCGAGATGATCAGCTTGATGTCGCGGTTGCCCTTGAGCTTGGTCAGGCCATCCTTGCCATCGACGGCGGTTTCCACGCTGAAGTTGTGGGACTTGAGGAACGCGGTGACTTCGTTGCGAATGGCCGCGCTGTCGTCGACTACGAGAATCTGTGCCATGAGGTTCTGCCTTCTATTTATTCGGGAATCGGTGTTGTCGTTCGGGTATTCGGGGTGTCGCGAGTCGGCCCTGCCGAGGCCGGTTCAGAACAGTTCCAGGCAGCCGCTCTCCACCAGGTCCTCGACCTTGTTTTCATCGGCCTCCAGGTACTCCTCGGGGGCCCAGCGGATGTTGAAGATGAACTTCTGATAGAGGGTCACCGGGGCCAGCTTGTCGTGGCGGTCGCGCAGGGTGTACTTGAAGCACAGTTGCGAGCGGTCGGTGCCGAAGGAGATGTATTCCTTGTAGTGGTTGACGGTGATCGGCACGCTGATCCGCGAGGTTTCGCTGACCACCGGCGGGTGCAGCGACAGCAGGCGGGTGCGCAGCCCGCCCCAGGCCAGGTTGGTGATCTCGCTGAGCATGCCCATGACGTCGCGGAAATCGACGTCATGGCTGGCAATCGCGGTGCGCCCATCCTTGATCATCTCGACCATCGGCTGTTCCTCGGACTGCACCATCATGTAGCCGCAGAACCAGGGCGACTCGACCGGCAGCAGGCTGAGGATGTCGCCGTAGGTGAGCTTGTCCTTGACCAGGTAGGGCAGCTCGCAGCTGACCTCGACATCGCGGAACAGCGCCGTCAGGGAGGCGAGGGTGACCTCCTCCATGCGGCGGATCAGCGAGATCGGGTATTCGGTGTTGGCCAGGTACTGGTCGAGCAGCAGCTTGAGGCTGTCCGGGTGCTCGATGTCGTAGGCGCCGGCGATGCCGATGGTCTGGATGGGCTCCAGGTCGTGCAGATCGGCGCGGCCCTCGCGGCGCATGAAGATCGGCAGCTCCCGGCGCAGTTGATGTATGCGCCGGGCCAGTTCGAAGCCGTTCTCGATGCCGGCCGCCGGGTCGGCGCTGTGCTCGGAGATCAGCACGGCGCCGAGGTCGATATTGGCTTCCAGCATTTGCATGCTGGAGCTGTTGGATTGCTTGAGGCCGATCAGGCCATGTTCACTGCAAAACGCCTTGATCTTTCCCTGGGCACTGGCGTTGTCCTCGAAGATCAGCACCTTGCTGACGAGGCGTTTCTCGAAACCGATCATGGTGACGTTTCTCCGCTGCTGGAACGCGCGTCTTTGTGCGCCGCCAGCCCGGAGAAGGACCAGCGGCCGTTTATTGTTATTACCGTCCCTGGGTTGTGCGGGGTGCTGGCGGCATCGTCGCTGATCCCGCCTGGTACTCGCCGGTTGGCGGCGTCCTAGAAGAGCTCCAGTTCGCCGGAGCCATCGGCCTCGTCCACATCGCTGTGGACCGGCTCGTGGTAGTGCTCGAGTTGGAAGTCACCGGCCTGGGCGACGCTGACCATGACGCTGGCGGCGAACAGCGCCGGCTCACTGCTGTTCATCTGCGCCTTGGCGTGGGCGCTGTGCAAGGGCTTGATCGATTCGTAGTGGGCGAGGCTGGAACGCTCGATGAAGTTGGGGGTGGACATGCCCAGTGGCGGGCAGCTGCTCTGCAGGTGGCGCTTGAGCGTGCCGCAGAAGCTGTTGCTCAGCTCCAGCAGGTAGTCCTTGAACACCGACTCGTCGAGGCTCTCGGCGCGCGCGGCGGTGGCCTCGCCGACGAACTGGCGGGTGGTCTGGTCCATGGAGACATGCAGCAGGCAGATGATCCTGAACTTGAACGAGGAGATGGTCAGGACGATGCACTGCTCCTGGCGCACGTCGTCGAGGTTGTCGACCCGGGAAATGACCCAGGGCGTGCTGGCCGAGCAGCCCTTGAGCGTCTGCTCCAGGGTGACCTGCAGCAGCTTGCCGAGGGTGAGGTCGACCATGTGGCTGGCTGCGCGCATGGTCATGCGCCTTCCAGTGCTTGACCCAGGGTGCGGATCTGGCTCTGCACGCCGTGAATCGCCGTGACGATCATGTTGCCGCCGGCCTGGATGTCCTGGAACGCCAGGGTGGTGACCAGGGTGTTCTTGTTCAGGTTGCTGCGGTAGTCCTCGTTCAGCGCGTTGGCGCTGGTCGACAGCTTGCGCACCTCGTCGGCCACCACGGCGAAGCCGCGGCCCGATTCGCCGGCGCGGGCGGCCTCGATGGCGGCGTTGAGGGAGAGGATGGCGATCTGCCCGACGATGTTGCGGAAGTCGCCGATCTGCTTCTGCATGATGTTGTTGTGCACCATGATGCTGCTCATGCCGTCGTGCCAGCGCTCGATGGTGGCGGTGATCTCCAGCAGCTCCTGGACGGCGTTCTCCAGCAGGGCCATCTTGCGCGCCATGTCCTGCAGGCTGGCTTCGCGAGCGCTGTTGAGCTGCTGCAGTTCGCGCTCGAGGAAGCTGCGGCTTGTCTCGTGTTCCTGCACCAGGGCCTGGCGCTCTTGCTGCTGGCGCTGCTGGCAATCGGCCAGTTCCTGCTGGAGCGCCTGCTGCTGCGCGGCGCCCTCGGCGCGGCACTGCTCCAGGGCTTCGGTCGACACCATGTCGCGGCGTTGCCGCTCGCTGTCATTCAGGGCCTGTTGCAGCGCGGCGATGGCGCGTGCGTGCTTGGCGCTGAGTATCCAGAACACCAGCCCGCCGACCAGCGGTATCAGGACAAGGTTGGCTACGAGGAGCAGAGATGAGTCGCCGATCATGATGGTGTCCAGGTGGCGCCGCCTGTTACCGCGCCAAAAAGTAGGAAGACAGACTTGGCGTTCGCCGGGTGGCTCCTGGTTTCGCCGGGGCATGAACAATGTCCCGTGCAGAAGATCCAGTAGCGCCCAGCGTCACCAGCCGCATCCCTGCGATGTACTCGGTCAGAAAGCCGTGATATTGGTTCGAAACAGTGACGCCAAATATCTAACGGCGAATCTACTCTTAGGTCGGCAGGGAAAGCCATCAGCCAAAAGGGTGAGTTCCATCATATTTTTTGATGGTTCGAGCTGACTCATGTGACTTTCTCCTATCGCTGGGCGCCCCGTGCCCCCGCCCGAGTCGAGCGAAAGGCCATCCGCCAGGGCCATGGGCTGGCGCAAGATTGCCTTCTGCGCTTGAGCCCCGGCCCGTCTGCGCCAATACTCAGCCGGCATTCCTTGCGCCCATGGAGGGCTCCATGCGATTGATTCTTGCCGTAATGCCGCTGCTGGCGCTCACCGCGTGTTCGTCTTTCCAGGCGCACCCGGACAAGGTCAGCCCGGTGCCCGAGGAGCGCTTGCTGGCCTACCAGCAACCTGTCGCCGGTGGCGGGGAGCTGGTGGTCAATCGAGACCTGGGCATGCTCGGCGGCGGCTGCTACGTGGCGGTGCTGGTCGACCGCCAGGTGGCGGCGCGCATCGGCGTGGGCGAGAGGGTGCGCCTGCAGGTGCCGAGCGGCACCCGGGTGCTGGGCATCGGCGTCGACAAGCAGGACGACACCCTGTGCGGCATGGGCCGCCTGCGTCGCGAGCTGGCGGTGCCGGTCACGCCGGGCCAGCGCCAGCATTTTCGTATCGTCAGCGAGGCCAAGAGCGGTTTCGATATCCGCCCGGCTACGCCCTGAGCGCAAGCCGGCGCAGCGGGCGCCGGCAGTCACGCCCGGGCTCGCCTAGGCTTTAGCCCATGGTCACTCCCGCTCCCGAAAGCCCGGCTGGCGGCCTGGCGTCCATCGTCACCCTGACCCTGAGTCCGGCGTTGGACATCGCCACCCAGATCGACCGCCTGCGCGCGGACGCCAAGCTGCGCTGCGCCTTACCCGAGTACGCCCCCGGCGGTGGCGGCATCAACGTCGCGCGGGCCATCCACCGCCTCGGCGGCAGCGCCCTGGCGCTGTTTCCCGCCGGCGGTGCCAGCGGCCAGCAGCTGATCGAACTGCTCGACGCCGAGGGTGTGCTCAGCCAGCCCCTGGCGATCGCCGCGCGCACCCGCGAATGCCTCAACGTGGTGGAACAGGCCAGCGGCCAGCAATACCGTTTCGTCCTGCCCGGCGCGAGCCTCAGCGTCGCCGAACAGCAGGATCTGCTGGCGGCCGTGGAGGCGCTGCCAGGGCCGGACTACCTGGTGATCAGCGGCAGCCTGCCGCCGGACCTGGCCATCGACTTCCTGCCGCGCCTGCTGCAGGGCGCCGGCCGGCGCGGGGTGCGCTGCATCCTAGACAGCTCCGGCGATGCACTGCGCCGGGCCCTGGAGGTGGGCGGGATATTCCTGATCAAGCCCAACCTCAACGAGCTGAGCCGCCTGGTCGGGGAGACGATCTGCGGGCCGGAACGGCTCGCCAGCGTCGCCCAGGGCCTGGTGGACCGCGGCAGTTGCGAGCACGTGCTGGTATCGCTCGGCGCCCAGGGCGCGCTGCTGGTCGGCCAGGGCATGAGTGAACGGATCGCCGCGCCGACCGTGCAGCGGCGCAGCACCGTCGGCGCCGGGGACAGCATGGTGGCCGGGGTGACCCTGAAGCTGGCCAGCGGCGCCGGCTGGCGCGAAGCGCTGCGCTACGGAGTGGCAGCCGGCAGCGCGGCGATCATCTGCGACGGCAGTGAACTCTGTCGACTGAGCGACACCGAACGCCTGTTCGCCTGGCTACAGGCCCACGGGCACGGTTGAAGGCGCCGCGCCCACTGGCTGCAACCGGGTAGCGCGGCACTTGCCGCCAGCGGCGCGAGAGTCAGGCGGTCTTGCCGAAGCTGCCCAGCTGATCGATCAGAAGGTTGAGGACATGGCGGCGGGTAACCACACCCAGCACCTTGCGCCTGGCGTCGACCACCGGGTAGCTCTTGGGCTTGTCGCCGAGCATCTGCTGGGCCAGCTCGAGCGGATCGTCATCCAGCTTCACGCACAGCACGTCGGTACGCATGATGTCGCGCACGGTGGCCACGCGTTGGTTGTGGTAGACCACCTGGATGCTCACCTGCAGGCACTCCTGCTCGGAGATCCAGCCCAGCAGCAGCCCCTCGCCATCGACCACCGGACCGCCGAGCATGGCGTGCTTCATCAGTTTGGCGGATGCCGCCACCACCGGCATTTCGGGGTGGATCAGGGCGAAGTCTTTGCTCATGCAGCGGGCGATAGAGGCAGAAATCACGGCGGTACTCCAGTTCGGGTCGGATGGCCTTGCTGAGTGTGGTTGGTGAGGCAGCAGGCTTCAGGGGCCTGGGATGGTGCGGGCCGGGTCGACCTCAGCAAATTTCAGGCCGGGGGGCTGGCGGGCCTGCATTCGCTGGGGCAGGCGCCTGCGATCTGGTCGCTTGATAGAGGTCGCGGCTTCATGGCGGTGCGTCACCGGGCCAATCTGGTGCGCGCCAACGGCGCCTGTCTTCACTGGGCCCAGGGCAGGGGGGAACTCCCATGGCACAGGGCAGTCGGAAAACGGCTGGTCGCATCCGCAGGCCCTGGGAGCGCGCCCAGCAACGCGCGTCGGAGGTCGCCGGGCTGCGGCTTGTCTGGCTTCTGTCGACGCTTTTCTTTATTGTGGCGCCCCGCCGAAAATCCTGAGTAATCAATATGTTGGAAAACAATCTGAGTCAGTTGGAAGAACTTGTCGGTGCCCTGGTGCAGGAGAACAGGGCGCTGCAGGAGGCGAACCAGCAGATTCGCGCCGAACTGGCCCAGCTGAAGGACGAGAACGAGGCCCTGCAGATGAGCGCCCTGGAGCAGGAAGAGCTGCACAGCGCCACGGCGGCGCGCATCCAGGCCCTGGTCGAGCTGGCCGGTCGTAGCGCGCAGGCCGCGCCGAGTGCTGCCCACGCATGAGCCTGGAAGGGGAAACGGTCACGGTCATTTCCATCCTCGGCAATGACTACTGCATCAAGGCGCCTGCCGGTAAACAGCAGGCCCTGAACGAATCGGCGCAGCTGCTCAAGAAGCTTCTGGCGGAGACCAAGGCCGCCTCGCCGTCCTTGATCGGCGACCGCTTGCTGGTGCTGACGGCGTTGAAGCTGTGTGCCCAGCAGGCCGAGATGGAGCAGCGCCATCGCCAGGAACTGCAGCAGCAGGAAGAGCGGTTGAGTAACCGGGTGGCCGACATCGCGAACCTGATCCCGCGTATTGTCGAGGATACGCTGGCCGCGCCGGACGAAGCCGCGGTGGCGCTCCCTGGGCGGGCGCGCTAGGCCCGGCGGGCCGCAGGCGCCCCTGACTGTACCCGCTCGACTGTTGCGCGCAGCGAGCGGCCGGCGCGCTGCGCCTGAGGCCAGGGCTGTTACATCTGGATGATCTCGGCGAGTTCGATACTGCCGCCTGCTGCCAGTATTGGGCAGCGCTGCGCATGCTCGATGGCTGCTTCGGCCGAAGCCGCCTCGATAATGCTGTAGCCACTGGCCGGATTGCTGCCGCCGTTGTGAGTGACCGAGCCATCGCTGTTGACCGTCGTCGACAGGCCAACCGGGTTGCCAGGGTCGCTCACCGCCGCGCCCATGGAGGCAAACCATTCGCCCCAGGCCTGCATTGTCTGGGTTACCTCCTCGGGGGCATTCGGAGTGCTGCCGCCGTGATACACGAACAAATACTTGGCCATCTGCAACCTCCTGCTGAGCCCAAATTTGCTGGACCCTACGTCCATACTCTAGTCGAGCGACAGGCGCCCGAATCGCCAGATGTCGCGCAGCCTTGCCGTGCGAGGCGCACGACAATCCGAAAATCGGAGAGCGTTGGAGATAGATCGTGGGGATCTATCGGAACCGGCGAGTCCTGCAGCGGAACAAGGCCGATAACAATCATGATCCTCGGGATCGATTGAACGCTGGGCCCCCGCTGCGCGAACTACAGAGTGGCCAGGGCGAAGCTGCCCATGACAGGCCGGATATACGAATGCAACCGCACTGACGACAGGCTTGAAAAGCGATTCCTCATCTACTTGTGGGGAGCGTCCATATACACTTGTTAGGGGTGCTGAATGAACCATTTAAGGTACTCAGCTCTCTTTTGTGTCTGCTCTAGAAGACATGCTGTGTAAATTGTACCGAAGCCATTTCCTGTAATTGACTCGTAAGTTTCAAAGTCACAATTTGCATCGCGCTGTTTGATCCAAGCTATTTGTGCTTTCTTAAGGTAGATATCTTGTGTTTCTATACTTGATCCTGACGGCGAACCATTTCCTTTGTATCTGGCAATGAGGGTTTTATACGCAAGATTTAGTTCGGAGTCTGATTTTCTTAATTCCAAGCTCAAGCACTCGTACATTTCTGCTTCGGTATTGGAAGCATTGCACGGATTGCCGGATTTGGCTGATACAGTGGTTATGCTAACGAGAGCAAAACACACACCGCTTGTTGCCGCGAGTTTCCAGTGCATAGTTTCCCTAACGACGCTGTAGAAAATCCTCAAAACCACTCCCGCTATCAAGGCTCACAGCGCCTCTTTTGAGAAGCTGCGCGCGCATCTGGCGATGGGGGTTCTTGGAGGATAGGTGAGTGGTTGGCCATTCACGGGCTGTGCTGGGGCACGTGAGGGGGGCTTGGAAGCGCTTCTGCAGGCTGTTCGTCATGACTAGGTTCCGCAGCGAGCCAGTTTTTCGATGTTGTGGGTGACGCAGTAGAGCTTCCATTGGCCGTCCACCCGTTCGCGCCCACGCAGGCTGAAGCGATCCAGGCGCTTGTTGTGGCGCAGGTTGCCGAACACCGGCTCCACGGTGGCGAAGCGGCGGGTGATCATCTCGCGACCTTGCGGGCTGTCGATGCGGCGGCGCATGCGGGTTAGCGCGTTGTCTGGCGCGGCCTTGGGCAAGCAGAAGGTGACCTGGCGCGCTGCGGTTTTCTCCGGCGTGCGCAGGCATTGTTTGCGTTGCAGGCAGCTCAGGCAGTCGCGCAGCGCGCCCTTGAACTTGATCGCCGGCTGGCCCTTGATCAAACAGTTGCTGCCGTTGCCATAGAGCTGTTTGCCCGCCGGGCAGGTGCAGGTTTGCTGGATCGGATCGAAGTGGAAATCGGCTGGGCTGTAGCGCCTGCTCGTGCGCGGTTTGGCGCTTTTGTCCCAGAGCGGGTCGGGTTTCTCTGTATGCAGAGCTTGCCCGGCATAGCGTGAATCGCGCTTGCGATAGCCGTTATCGGGAATAAAGGCGGCGATGCCGGCGGCCTCCAATTGTTCCAGCGCCTTGCGGCTGTGGTAACCGGCATCGGCGGTGTAGCAGGTGGTTGGGGTGCGCCACGCGGCAGTGGCCGCCACCACGGGCGTGAGCAGCGCCTGCTCCGAACCGGTGCCATGGGCCTGGGCATCGACGATGATCTGCGCCTGCTCATCCACCGTGGCCACGCCGGTATAGCCCTGGACCACGCCCTTGCTGGTGGCCATCTTGGCCGAGTCGTTATCGGTGCGGTTGGAGAGATTGACCCGGCCTTTGGCCCCTTTTCGGTCGTCGGGGTTTTCGCTGAGCCAGCTGCGCAGTTGGCGGGCATTGGCTTGCAGGCGCTCCAGCTTGCGGGCGGCCCGCAAGTCGTCATCCTCGGGCTGTCTATCGCACTGCCGCTGACGTTCAATCATGGCCTGCGCGGCTTTCTCCATCTTCTCGGCCTGGCGCAGGAAGTCGGCACGGGTGCCGCTCTTGGCCTTGCTGGCGTTGCTCGGCAACTTGACGCCGTCGATGGCGAACATCTCACGGCCAATCAGGCCCTGCCGATCACACACGGTGAGCACCTGGGCGAACAGCTTGGCGGCCAGCTCGCCCATGGCGGAGACGAAGTGGGCCAGGGTCGTGAAGTGCGGCTGGCTGTCACCGGAAATGGCCATGAACAGCACATGATCACGGCAGGCGGCCGCTATCTTGCGGCTGCTGATGATGCCGCGACTGTAGGCCAGCAGAACGATCTTCAGCAGCACGGCCGGGTCGTAGGCCGGTGCGCCTTCGACACTGTTGCGGTAACGGGCGTGGAAGTCGGAAAGATCCAGTTCGTGATCGACCAGGTAGCTCAGGGCGTGCTCGAAGGTGCCAGGCAGCAACTGCTTGTCGAAGTCGATGGGGAGGAGCTTGAGGCCCCTGTGAACGGTCTTGAATCGAGGCATTGCCCCACGCCTCCCTGCGATTGAATACGCTGAAGGTTATCAGTCTGTACAAGAGGTGGCAGCAGGTTTTTCTACAGCCTCAACGATTAAGCTAAGGGGCCGGCTTTAGCCGGTCCCAGTGAGCGCAGCGAGCGATTTGAACCACTAGTTAGAGGACACTACGCTGGCTTCGTAACAGATTGCCGAAGGAGGCCGATAGTGCGAACAAAAATGAATAGGTTCCAATCATAAAGGCTGCTCGGATTAACTGTAAATATTTGGTTGTTAAGTCGTGAGTTTGGCCGCTTATTAAGGCAATGCCGACAATGCTGAATGCTACTCCATATAGTGCGCCTGCAAGAGCTCCGTTTTTAATTGGATTGGCATTGCATAAATAACCTACAAGTGCGCCACCTATGAACCATGAGGTTATTGAAATAGGCTGGTGAGCTGAGTTTACAATCAGTGCAATAATTTCGTTTGATATGTCCTCAACGAGGAAGCTATGCCATTTAAGCAATGGCCTGGATATTAAATAGATAACTAAGGAAGCTACAAGTCCTTTTGATACTGCACGATAATCCATATGTCCTCTAACGTTTGGTTAAGGGGCGGGCTTTAGCCCGTCCCAGTGAGCGAAGCGAGCGGTTTGAACCAGTTGTTAGGGGCTGGCTCATTGGGTGTAATACATAAGTGAAAATGGCCCGCAGTAAATAACAGTGTTGCAGAAGGCTTGCTGGGAAATAATGAAGCCAAGCAGGGTTCCAGTGAAACCAAGAAGCGTGTATGAGCTTATGGATTTTGCCTTGCTTATTTTTAGATAAGTAAGGGTGATTATTGCACCAGCAGAGGCGCCTAAAGAACCTAGTAAATAATCAAGCCCTCTATGACCATGGCGTGGCCAGATCATGTCATTGAGCATGCTCATAGCAAGTGTTAGTGAAAATGCTAGACATATGCCCGTTAGGAAGAAAGGGGCAGGCCTGGCAAGGCCGCAGGCCATAATGCACGCAGCTGGAATGATGAATATAGGAAGATAGTCGTATTTCAGGCTCCATAAGCCAGAGTATATGGTGCTATCAATTCCATAGTGCAGTAATGGTATTAGCGCCAGAATTAACAATCCATATGTCATGTCGCGTAGATGAAGCATGGTTGTCCCTAACGTTTGGTTAAGGGGCGGGCTTTAGCCCGTCCCAGCGAGCGCAGCGAGCGATTTGAACCAATTGTTAGAGGCTCGGATGTGCGCATAATTTAAAGCACCGCTTTCCTGCTTGTAGCGCGTTGCGCGATTAACCTGGCGAAACGCAATAAATTTAATGTATCGATGCTGCTGACGAACCGCTGTAAACCCGAAAGTAGTGGAGCAATTTTACGAATGTACGCGGTGCAAAAACAAATAAGAAGAATACAAATGGTAACTCCGCCCTAACCAGCTTGGGGAAGTGGGGTTTTTTTTGAACAAAAAAGATGACGCTTTATCAAAACCCGAGTTCATGGCTTTGTTAGAGCTCATTAGCCGCCCCATATTATTACAATAGCCTTTTTGTTAGCGCCTGCCCTTTTTAGAAACTGAAACATTGAGTCGAAAAGCCAAAAATCTGGTGTGCAATTGACATTGTCAAGTAACTTTTCGAAATATGGTTTCGGTTTCTTTTCGAGTTCTTTAACAATTGAGGAGATCATGTCTTTGCCGATAAATACAACGTCAGGATCGTCATATTCATTTGGCTCTGCCCGTAGTTCACCTTGGAACAGTAAATTCAAGGGTTGTTCTTCGTTCTTCAAGGCTAATACCCAGGCAGGTATTGATTCTTCAGCATCACATGATTCACTATTCTGAATCTCGATTTCTCCTAAAGCATCATACCAATCACTTTTCGTTATCCTTCCTTCGAAGAACGATCGAGCTTCATCGTCAATTATGTAAAATGTTCCGAAACTCATAATTGCCTCTAACTAAAATTAGACACCAAGCGGTGCGTTTAAACGCGCCATTTGGTGGATAACGTTCCTTGTCGCCTTTGGCCTTCCTTGTCTATTCTGGGGGTTCCAGCGGGATGCTGGGATCAGAAGGGAGTTATACACCATGGACGGCAAGCCCAAACTGCTCGATCAACTGCGCGAACAGATCCGCGTGCGACATTATTCGATTCGTACGGAAGCTGTCTATCTGCACTGGGTCCGGCAGTTCATCCGATTCCAGAAGTTGCGCCACCCGGCGGACATGGGCGCGGAGGAGGTCGAGCAGTTCCTGTCTTATCTGGCGGTGCAGCGTACGGTGTCGGCGTCGACGCAGAACCAGGCGTTGGCGGCGCTGCTGTTTCTTTACAAGCAGGTGTTGCGCATCGAGTTGCCCTGGCTGGATGGGGTGGTGCGCGCCAAGCGGCCCGAGCGCCTGCCGTTGGTATTGAGTCGCGAGGAGACGCAGCGTCTGTTGGCGCAGTTCTCCGGCGAGGTGGGCCTGATCACTGGCCTGTTGTACGGATCGGGCATGCGCTTGATGGAGGCGGTGAGACTGCGGGTCAAGGATGTGGATTTCCAGCGCCGCGAGATTCTGGTGCGCGACGGCAAGGGCATGAAGGACCGGGTTACGCTGCTGCCGGACTCGCTGCGCGACGGGCTGCAGGCGCATCTGGCCTGGGTCAAGGCGCAACACGAGCGGGATCTGGCCGAGGGCTTCGGCGAGGTCTATCTGCCGTTCGCCCTGGCGCGCAAATATCCCGCGGCGCCGCGGGAGTGGGGTTGGCAGTATGTGTTTCCGGCATCGCGCCGTTCGATCGACCCGCGCTCGGGCGCGGAGCGTCGTCATCATTTCAATGAGCAGCAGGTGCAGCGCGCTTTCAAGCCGGCGTTGCGCGCGGCGGGGATCATCAAGCCGGCCACACCGCATACCTTGCGTCACTGCTTCGCCACCCATCTGCTGGAGAGCGGTCAAGATATCCGCACGGTGCAGGAGCTGTTGGGCCACGCCGATGTGAAGACCACGATGATCTATACCCATGTGCTCAATCGCGGCGGGCTCGGGGTGCTGAGCCCGCTGGATCGCTGAGGCGCCGTCTATAGCCCTGGTGGGGCAGCCCCTAAGGCCGGCAGTGCCGGCAGCGGCGAGGGTTGAGGTCGGTCAGGTCACGCAGCGTAGCCGGTGTCGACGCCATGGCGTTGTTGCGCGACATTGAGGCGAAGTCTGCATGGCTATGCCGATTTAGGCGTTACCCACATGGTGATCACTGCCCGAAAAACGGCCACTCCCGCTTGGTCCTTGACCTCGACATTAACCTTGTAGTCGCCGGGCGCCGACCAGTCCGGCTGCGATTCGGGTGTGGCGACCGCGGTCAGGTCGGACGTGGCTTTCTTCAGGTATTCGACCGTCATGCCCTTGGGTATCCAGCGGTGCGTTCGCGGGACTGTCACCTCGGTCATGGTTCCACCGGCCAGTTCAGCCATGTTGCACATGGCAATGGCATGCACGGTGCCCAGGTGGTTGAGCACGGCGCGGCGCTTAGGGATCGATACTTCGCAGTACTCGGGCCTCAGTGCCTCGAACCGAGGGCGAATGCTGGCAAAGTAGGGCGCCTTGAAACACAGGAGCCGGGAGAAGGCCCATTTGCCAGCGGGCTTGCTGGAGAAGCGTTGCCAAATCGCCAATGTGCCTGTACTCATCGCCACGCGCTCTATGTAAAATACGGAATATTATTCTAGAGTATTGTTCTATGCCTGTGTCAAGCTACGATTACTCAGCCGCGCTGGCGGCCCTGGAACGCGTCGAGCCCGGCGACCGCCGATCGAACAAGCGGCACATCATGGCCTGTGCGCTGGCGTGCTTCGACGAAATGGGCCTCGAGTCGACCAAGATTGAGGACATTCGCCTGCGCGCCGAAAGCAGCATCGGCTCGATCTATCACCATTTCGGCAACAAGGAGGGTCTGGTGGCGGCACTCTACTTTGCCGCGCTAGACGATCAGTTGGCCCTGGTGCAGCCCCGCATAGAAGGTTCCAGCACGCCACGTGAGGCGGTTGAGGCCTTGATCCGGACGTACCTGGCCTGGGTTGAGCAGCAACCGGAGCTGGCCCGCTTTATCTCTCAGGCGCGCCATGCGGTGGCTTCGGGGCCGCGCCAGGACGACCTGGCCGCGCGCAACCGGCGCCGCTATGGCGCCTTGCTCGAATGGTTGGGCAAAGGGGTGGATGCCGGGGTGATCCGCAAGCTACCCCGTGAGGTCTATGCCTCGCTGTTGATCGGCCAAGCAGAAAACTACTGCCGTGCCTGGTTGTCGGGACGGGTCAAAGGCGCTCCTACCGTGCACGCTGATATCTTCGCCGATGCCGCATGGCGTTCGATCGCCGAGGCCGTGAGCGGCTAGCTCGCTGGGGCGCAGGGCGCGCCGTCTATAGCCGCCCTTGGCGGCGCAGGCGGCGCAACACCCAGCGTCGATAGCACCAGGACAGCAGTGGTTTGAGGCCGGGCAGGCCGAGCAGCCAGGCCAGCGGACGCAGCCTCGGCGTGCGCCTCATCAGCAGGATATAGGCGTCGAGCTCGCGGTGGATGCGGCCCTGGTCATCCTCTACATGCAGTTCGGTGAGGGCGCGGTAGGGATCGATGCCGGCGGCGCGCAGCTGGTTCTCCTGGCCGGTGATGTCGACCCATTCGACGCTGTCGTCGTGCTGCGCGAGTCGTTCGTAGCGGCGGCGGTCGGCCACGCAGCGCGGGCAGGCGCCGTCGTAATAGACCTTGAGTCGGGCCATGGGCTTGGCCTGGTGGCGGGGCTTGTCTTAAGTCTAGCGGGGGCGGGGTGGGCAAGCCCCTTCCCGTGATGGGAAGGGGCGGGGCAAGTCAGATCAGCTCGGCCCACATGTCGTATTCGTCGGCGTCGACGATGCGCACGCGCACCTTGTCGCCGGGCTTGACCGCGGTGCTTTCGATGAACACGCTGCCGTCGATTTCCGGGGCGTCGGCGTAGCAGCGCGCGACGGCGCCCTGGTCGTCGACCTCATCGATCAGCACCTCCATTTCCTTGCCGACCTTCAGCTGCAGGCGGGCGGTGCTGATGGCCTGCTGGTGGGCCATGAAGCGGTCCCAGCGATCCTGCTTGACCTCGTCCGGCACCGGGTTGTCCAGCAGGTTGGCCGGGGCGCCGTCCACCGGCGAGTACTGGAAGCAGCCGACGCGGTCGAGCTGGGCCTCGGTCAGCCAGTCGAGCAGGTACTGGAAGTCTTCCTCGGTTTCGCCGGGGAAGCCGACGATAAAGGTCGAGCGGATGGTCAGCTCCGGGCAGATCTCGCGCCAGGCCTTGATACGGGCCAGGGTCTTGTCCTCGAAGGCCGGGCGCTTCATGGCCTTGAGCACCTTCGGGCTGGCGTGCTGGAAGGGGATGTCGAGGTAGGGCAGCAGCTTGCCGGCGGCCATCAGCGGGATCAGCTCGTCGACGTGCGGATACGGGTAGACGTAGTGCAGGCGCACCCACACGCCCATGGAGGACAGCGCCTCGCACAGCTCGGTCATGCGGGTCTTCACCGGCTGGCCGTTCCAGAAGTCGGTCTTGTACTTCATGTCGACTCCGTAGGCGCTGGTGTCCTGGCTGATCACCAGCAGTTCCTTGACCCCGGCCTTGACCAGGCGCTCGGCCTCGCTGAGCACCTCGCCGACCGGGCGGCTGACCAGCTTGCCGCGCATCGAGGGGATGATGCAGAAGCTGCAGCTGTGGTTGCAGCCTTCGGAAATCTTCAGGTAGGCGTAGTGGCGCGGCGTCAGCTTGACGCCCTGGGGCGGCACCAGGTCGATCAGCGGGTTGTGCTCCTTGCTCGGCGGCACCACTTCGTGCACGGCGTTGAGCACCTGCTCGTACTGCTGCGGGCCGGTGACCGACAGCACGCTGGGGTGCACGTCGCGGATCGCACTCTCTTCCACGCCCATGCAGCCGGTGACGATGACCTTGCCGTTCTCGGCGATGGCCTCGCCGATCACCTCCAGGGATTCGGCCTTGGCGCTGTCGATGAAGCCGCAGGTGTTGACCACCACTACGTCGGCGTCTTCATAGGTCGGCACGACCTCGTAACCTTCCATGCGCAGCTGGGTCAGGATGCGTTCGGAGTCCACCAGGGCCTTGGGGCAACCCAGTGAAACGAATCCGACTTTTGGCGTGGCAGGGGTGGACATGCGGCTGACCTCAGGCTTTGGAGGATGGGCGCGAAAGGCGCCGTTGATCAAAAAGTGCGCAATTCTAGCGGCGGATCGCCGGCTTGACCAGCGCCGCGAGCGATTGCGCGTCGTGGCTGATCATAAGAGGGCGGCCGGTGAGCGGCTCCGAAGGTCGCCAGTCCCAGCATGAAGTGCCACTGCATAAGCAGGGTGCGGGCGTCGCTGCCCTTGGGGAAGTAACCCTTGGACTCGATGCAGGCGTAGACCGCCGCGATCGGCAGCTTCAACCAGTGCAGGGCAATCGACAGGCTGCCGTAACGGACTTCGGTGTTTTCCAGGGCATGGGTTGTCTGTCTCCTACGCCTACGCCTGCGGAGCAGAGGCTAGCGGGGAGGAAGTCGGGAAATCGTCAGGGAGGTGCTGCGGGGTTGTGGCGAGCGCTGAAACGAAAAAGGCCACTCGATTGAGTGGCCTTTTCGGGTATTTGGTTGCGGGAGCAGGATTTGAACCTACGACCTTCGGGTTATGAGCCCGACGAGCTACCAGACTGCTCCATCCCGCGCCGGCCATTCTATATAGATACGCGCTTCTGTCAATCGATTTCTATATTTCAATCAATTATTTAAATAGCTTAATCGGACGCAAACGAAAAAGGCCACTCGATTGAGTGGCCTTTTCGGGTATTTGGTTGCGGGAGCAGGATTTGAACCTACGACCTTCGGGTTATGAGCCCGACGAGCTACCAGACTGCTCCATCCCGCGCCGGCCATTCTATATAGATACGCGCTTCTGTCAATCGATTTCTATATTTCAATCAATTACTTAAATAGCTGAATCGGACGCAAACGAAAAAGGCCACTCGATTGAGTGGCCTTTCCGGGTATTTGGTTGCGGGAGCAGGATTTGAACCTACGACCTTCGGGTTATGAGCCCGACGAGCTACCAGACTGCTCCATCCCGCGGCGGCCATTCTATAGTTTAGAGGCAGGCTGTCAACCTTTAGTTCGGTTAAAAACTGTTGTTTGTTCATACGCTTAGCGTTGCTGGGCACTCACGAAAGCGCTGTCGGCCTGATCTGCCGGGCCTTTGCGGGAGGATCGGGCGGGGCGAGGTTCCCTCAGGAAAGTCGACATTTATCGATTGTCTGGCTGGCCGGCGTAGCCGATGGCGTTGCGCTTGGGCTAGAGTCCGGGGCCATTCGGCGCCGCTCAGCCTGTTGTCCGCCCGCCGCACCTTGAGTTACAGATTCCGACCATGACAACCCGCAAGATCATCCACGTCGATTGTGACTGTTTCTATGCCGCCATCGAAATGCGCGACGACCCCAGCCTGGCGCGCAAGCCGCTGGCGGTGGGCGGCGCGGCGGATCGTCGTGGGGTGATCGCCACCTGCAACTACGAGGCACGCGCCTATGGGGTGCGTTCGGCGATGGCCTCCGGGCATGCGCTGAAACTGTGCCCGGACCTGTTGATCGTCAAACCGCGGATGGAGGTGTACAAGTCGGTTTCCCGGGAGATTCAAGGGATCTTTCGCGACTACACCGAGGTCATCGAGCCGCTCTCCCTGGATGAGGCCTATCTGGATGTGTCGGACAGCCCGCATTTCGCCGGCAGCGCCACGCGGATTGCTCAGGAGATTCGCCGGCGGGTCTCCCAGGAACTGCACATCACCGTCTCGGCCGGCGTGGCGCCGAACAAGTTCCTGGCCAAGATCGCCAGCGACTGGAAGAAGCCCAACGGCCTGTTCGTCATCACCCCGGAGCAGATCGAGGCGTTCGTCGCCGAACTGCCGGTCAGCAAGCTGCACGGCGTGGGCAAGGTGACCGCGGACAAGCTTGGGCGCCTGGGCATTCGTGACTGCGCGGATCTGCGTCAGTGGCACAAGCTGGCGCTGGTCAAGGAGTTCGGCCACTTCGGCGAGCGGCTCTGGGGCTTGGCACGGGGGATCGACGAGCGACCGGTGCAGACCGACAGCCGCCGGCAGACGGTCAGCGTGGAGACCACCTTCGACCACGACCTGCCGGACCTGCCGGCCTGCCTCGCGCAACTGCCGCAGCTGCTCGAGGAGCTGGCCCGGCGCATGGCGCGCCTGGACGCCAGCTACCGGCCGGACAAGCCCTTCGTCAAGATCAAGTTCCACGACTTCACCCAGACCACCCTGGAGCAGGCGGGCGCGCGTCGCGACCTGGACAGCTACAAGCTGCTGCTCAGCGCCGCGTTTGCCCGCGGCAACAAGCCGGTGCGGCTGCTCGGGGTGGGGGTGCGGCTGCACGACCTGCGCGGCCGGCATGAGCAGCTGGAGTTGTTCGCGCCGTAGGGTGGATGTCGCCTTTCACATCCACCGTTGGGGTAGGCGGGCAGTCTGCGTCAGCTAGCCCTCGAGCGGCCAGAGGCGCAGCGGTTTGCCGGTCTCGGGCCACAGGCGCAGCTGCTCGAGCGGCGAGACATCCCAGCGCTGCACCTTGCCCAGGCTGTCGAGAAAATGGGCTTCCTGCTCCATTTGTGCGGCGGCGCACTGCCTGCGGGTACTACCGGCGGCGGCGAAGCTGAGACGCTGGCCCTGCAGTTCGTAGCGGGCGAACCAGTGGTTGCAGCCGGTGCTGCCATAGGCGCGGCCGTCCTCGCCCAGGGTCAGGGTCGGATGGCTGTCGTCGAGCGCCGGGCGCCCGCCGATCCACTCGATGCGATAGCTGCGTTCGGTTTCCAGCTGCGGCGGGGGGCTGGCGCAGCTCAGCAGGCTGGCGCCGAGCAGGGAGATTATCAGGGCGTGGCGCATGCTTGGGCCTACGGGCACTTGGGGCACAGGTGGCGGCCGTCCTGGCTGCGCCAGCCCAGCTCGCGGATGCGCGCGTCGGCCGCCGGGGCCTGGGCCTTCTTGCCGAGGGCGGCGTCGACGGCGAACTCGAAGTCCAGCTGGCTGGCGCAGCCGTCGCACTTGACCTGCCAGTTGAAAATCGCCAGCTCGCCGAACGCCGGGCCGTGGGCGACGGCGACCCACTGGCCGCGCGGGTTGATCAGGTGGCGCACCTTGTCGACCTGCAGGCGCATGCTCAGGTCGCGGCTGCCCTTGAGGGTGACCAGCAGGCCGTCGCCGCTGTGGATCGAGCCGCCGTTGCCGGTGACCTGGTAGCGGCCCGGCGCCAGGGCGCGGCATTCGATCAGGGTGTGCTCGGGGTTGAGCAGGTTGTAGCGAAAATCGTGTTCGGCCATGGCTCCTCCAAAATTGCCGCGCATGCTATCACGGGCCGGGGGGCAGCCGATTGACCGGTGCGCCGGCCGCCCAGGCGGCGATGTTGTCCAGGGTGGTGCTGGCGATCGCGGTCAGCGCTTCGTGGGTGAGGAAGGCCTGGTGGGCGGTGACGATGACATTGGGAAAGGTCAGCAGGCGCGCCAGCACGTCGTCCTGCAGCGGCTGGTCGGAGCAGTCGTCGAAGAACAGCTCGGCTTCCTCCTCGTAGACATCCAGGCCGAGATGCCCGAGCTGGCCACTCTTCAGCGCCTCGATCAGCGCGGGGGTGTCGACCAGGGCGCCGCGCCCGGTGTTGATCAGCATCGCGCCGCGCTTCATCTGCCCCAGGCGCGTCGCGTCGATCAGGTGGTGGCTGCTTTCGTTCAGCGGGCAGTGCAGGCTGATGATGTCGCTCTCGGCGATCAGCTGGTCGAGTTCCACCTGCTGGCCGCCCAGTTGCGTCAGGTCCGCCACCGGAAAGGGATCGTAGACCTGCACCCGGCAGCCGAAGCCGGCCATGATGCGGGCGAAGACCCGGCCGATGTTGCCGCAGCCGACCACGCCGACGGTCTTGCCGTGCAGGTCGAAGCCGATCAGCCCGTGCAGGGAAAAGTCGCCCTCGCGGGTGCGGTTGAAGGCGCGGTGGATGCGTCGATTCAGGGCCAGGATCAGTGCCACGGCGTGCTCGGCCACCGCATGGGGCGAGTAGGCCGGCACCCGCACCACGCAAAGGCCCAGTTGCTGCGCGGCCTTCAGGTCGACATTGTTGTAGCCGGCCGAACGCAGGGCGATCAGTCGCGTGCCGCCGGCCGCCAGGCGCTGCAGCACCGGCGCCGAGAGGTCGTCGTTGATGAAGGCGCAGACCACCTCGCAGTGCTGCGCCAGGGCGGCGGACTCGAGCCCCAGGCGGGCCTCCTGGAACTGCAGCTGCCAGGCCTGGGGACGCTTGGCGGCGAGAAAGCTGTCGCGGTCGTACGGCTTGCTGCTGAACAGGATGATGCGCATGGCGTCTCCTCGTTGCGGGTTCGTCGGTGGCGCTGTGGCCTCAGGCGCTGACCTGGGTTTCGTTGGCCAGCCGGTCGATGGCCGCGTCCAGCTCGTCCAGGGCGTGCTGGGCGGCCGGATCGTTCTGTTTCAGCAGGGTTTCGCTGCGCTGGCAGGCGGCGCGCAATTGCGGCACGCCGCAGTAGCGGGTGGCGCCGTGCAGGCGGTGGACCCGCTCGATCAGCGCCTTGCGCTCGCCGGCTTCGCGGGCCTGGCGGATCGCCTGGCGATCGCCCGGCAGCCCGGCCAGCAGCATGTTCAGCATGTCGCTGGCCAGGTCGGCCTTGCCGGCGGCCAGGCGCAGGCCCTCGGCGGCATCCAGCACGCTCAGCTGGCTGGCGCCGGCGCTGGGTTCGGCGGGGTGCTCCGGTGCCTGGCTGCGCAGGGCCAGGCCGGTCCACTTGAGTACCACCTGGGCCAGCTGGCGCTCGCTGATGGGCTTGGTCAGGTAGTCGTCGAGGCCGCTCTGCAGCAGGGCGCGGCGCTCGTTGGCCAGGGCGTGGGCGGTCAGGGCGATGATCGGCACCGGCGTGCGCTGGCGTTCGGCTTCCCACTGGCGGATCGCCTCGGTGGTCTGGCGACCGTCCATGCCGGGCATCTGCACGTCCATGAAGATCAGGTCGAAGCTGTCGTGCTGCACCTGTTCCAGGGCCTGGTAACCGCTGCTGGCGCCGCTCACCGTGGCGCCCATGTCCTCGAGCAGGGTGCGGACCAGCAGCAGGTTGGCCGGGTTGTCGTCAACGCACATGATGCGCGCGGCCCGGCCAGGGACCGGCGGGTCGGTTTCCCGGCGCAGCGGCAGGCGGGGGCTGATCAGTTCGGCCAGGGCGCGCTGTAGCTTGCGGGTGCAGGCGGGCTTGGCCTGCAGCTGGCTGTAGGCATCGGGCAGGGCCTCGTGGTAGAGCGCCTGCTCGGTGGTCGGACAGAGCACCACGGTCTTGCAGGCGAGGTGCTGCAGATCCCAGATACGCTGGCCCAGGTTGTCCGGCGGCAGGACCTGGGCGGTGACGCCGAGCACCGCCAGGTTGATCGGCTGCTCGCCGTGGCGGGCCTTGTCGACGGCCTCCAGCAGGCTGTCGAGGTCGGCGAAGGCGCTGACCTTCAGGCCGCAGTCCTCCAACTGGTGCTCCAGGGCCTGGCGCGCCAGGTCGTGGCTTTCGAGGAGCGCCACGCGCCGCCCCAGCAGGGGCGGGCGCGGCAGGTCCTCGGCGTCGTCGCGGGCCTTCGGCAGGCTCAGGCTGACCCAGAACTCCGAACCCTCGCCGGGGCTGCTGTCGACGCCGATCTCGCCGCCCATCTGCTCGATCAGGCGCTTGGAGATCACCAGGCCCAGGCCGGTGCCGCCGGCCTGGCGCGACAGCGAGTTGTCGGCCTGGCTGAAGGATTGGAACAGCGCGCGCAGGTCCTCGTCGGACAGGCCGATGCCGGTGTCCTGCACGCTGATGCGCAGCTGCGCGTGGTCGGCGCTCTCGTCCTCGAGCATGGCGCGCAGGACGATGCTGCCTTCGCGGGTGAACTTGATCGCGTTGCTCACCAGGTTGGTCAGCACCTGCTTGAGGCGCAGGGGGTCGCCAACCAGGGTCATGGGGGTGTCGCGGTAGACCAGGCTGAGCAGTTCCAGCTGCTTCTCGTGGGCCGCCGGGGCGAGGATGGTCAGGGTGTCCTGGAGCAGGTCGCGCAGGTTGAACGGAATGCTTTCGAGCACCAGCTTGCCGGCGTCGATCTTGGAGAAGTCGAGGATCTCGTTGATGATCCCCAGCAGGCTGTCGGCGGATTTCTCGATGGTGCCCAGGTAGTCCTGCTGGCGCGGGCTCAGCTCGCTCTTCTGCAGTAGGTTGGTGAAGCCGAGGATGCCGTTGAGCGGGGTGCGGATCTCGTGGCTCATGTTGGCGAGGAACTCGGACTTGATGCGGCTGGCCTCCAGGGCCTCCTTGCGCGCGAAGTCCAGTTCGATGTTCTGGATCTCGATGGTCTCCAGGTTCTGCCGTACGTCCTCGGTGGCCTGGTCGATGCTGTGCTGCAGTTCTTCCTGGGCGTTCTGCAGGGCCTCGGCCATGCGGTTGATGCCAGCGGCCAGCTCGTCCATCTCATGACTGCCGAGCGCCGGCAGGCGGGTTTCCAGATGGCCGTCCTGGAGCAGTGCGACGCTGTGCTTGATGCGTCGCAGCGGGTCGTTGATGCTGCGGCTCATGCGCATGGCCAGCAGGGCGGTGACGATCAGCCCGGTGGCGATCAGCAAGAGGCTGGCGAACAGGCTGCGATAGCCGCTGAGCAGGGTGCCGTGGTGCGACAGCTCCAGCTCCACCCAGCCGAGCAGGCGCTCGCCGGGGCCGTCGATCGCCGCCCCGGTCAGGTTCAGGTGCTGCTCGAATACTGGCAGGAGGAAACGCGTGGCGTCCTGGCCGGTGCGCCGCGCGGCCTGTAGTTCGCCGCCGCTGGGCGCGGCATTGAGCATGCTGGGCCCGGCGTGGGCCAGGTGCTTGCGCGCCGCGGCGAGGAAGCGCACCGCGCGCACGTCCGGCTGCTCCAGGGCCTGGGTGGCGATGCGCTGCAGCAGGGTGGCGTCGCCCCGCAGCAGGGCGGGGGCAGCCAGCGGGGCGAGCTGCTCGGTGATCATCTGCCCGCGCTGCAGCAACTGGGCCTGCAGGCCGGACAGTTGCACCCAGGTGAAATAGCCGCCGAGCACCAGCGCCAGCAGGCTGGTCGGCAACAGGGTGAGCATCAGCACCCGACCTTTGATGCCTAGATCCTTGAACACTCGCTTTCTCCTGCCCGGCCTATCACTGTCCTCAGTGCGCCAGTGTAGCGGCTGGCCTCGCGGGAATGACAGGCCCGCCCGCGTCGAGCCGATGCGCCCGGGTAGATCATCGTCGCGTTATGGCCGTCGCCGGTTTGCCGTTATCATGGGCGTCCCTTCTTGCCGTCTGGATTCGAGCGACGCCATGACCCTGCAGTTTCCCACCATCGCCGATTGCATCGGCAACACCCCGCTGGTGCGTTTGCAGCGCCTGCCGGGCACGACCTCCAACACCCTGCTGGTCAAGCTGGAGGGCAATAACCCGGCCGGCTCGGTGAAGGACCGCCCGGCGCTGTCGATGATCACCCGCGCCGAGCTGCGCGGCGATATCCGCCCCGGCGATACCCTGATCGAGGCCACCAGCGGCAATACCGGCATCGCCCTGGCGATGGCGGCGGCGATCAAGGGCTACGAGCTGATCCTGATCATGCCGGACAACATGAGCGCCGAGCGCAAGGCGGCGATGACCGCCTACGGCGCCGAGCTGGTGCTGGTGTCGCGCGAGGACGGCATGGAAGGCGCCCGCGACCTGGCCGAGAGCCTGCAGCGCGGCGGCCGTGGCAAGGTCCTCGACCAGTTCGCCAACGGCGACAACCCCGAGGCCCACTACAGCGGCACCGGCCCGGAAATCTGGCGCCAGACCCAGGGCCAGATCACTCATTTCATCAGCTCCATGGGCACCACCGGCACCATCATGGGGGTGTCGCGCTACCTCAAGGAGCAGAACCCGCAGGTGCAGATCGTCGGCCTGCAGCCGATGGAGGGCGCGTCGATTCCCGGCATCCGTCGCTGGCCGCAGGAATACCTGCCGAAGATCTATCAGGCCGAGCGGGTCGACCGGATCATCGACATGGCCCAGCGCGAGGCCGAAGACACCATGCGCCGTCTGGCGCGCGAGGAGGGGATCTTCTGCGGGGTGTCGTCCGGCGGTTCGGTGGCGGCCATGCTGCGCCTGTCCCAGGAAGTGGAGAACGCGGTGATGGTGGCGATCATCTGTGATCGTGGCGACCGTTACCTGTCCACCGGCGTGTACGACACGCCCCACGACTGATGGCCAAGAAGAGCGGTGGGCTGCGCTTTCAGCCCAGCGGCGGCGCGCGTGCGCCCCAGGTGCCGGTGGGCAAGAAGCAGCGTCTGAGCATCGAGCGCCTGGCCAATGATGGCCGTGGCATCGCTTTCGTCGAGGGGCGCACCTGGTTCGTCAGCGGCGCCCTGCCCGGGGAGGAGGTCGAGGCTCGCGTGCAGGGCGCCCGCAGCCAAGTGGTCGAGGCCCGCGCCGAGCGCATTCTCAGCGCCAGCCCGCAGCGCCGTCCCGAGCCCTGCGTCCATGCGCGAACCTGCGGCGGCTGCAGCGTGCAGCATATGCCCCACGCCGATCAGCTCGAACTCAAGCAGCGCCAGCTCGCCGAGCAGTTCAGCCGTGTGGCCGGGGTGCAGCCGCAGCGCTGGGCAGCGCCGCTGGTCGGCCCCGAGTTCGGCTACCGGCGTCGCGCGCGCATCGCCGTGCGCTGGGACGCCAAGGCCCGGCGCCTGGACGTCGGCTTTCGCGTCGCGGCCAGCCAGGGCATCGTCGCCATCGACGACTGCCCGGTTCTGGTACAGCCCTTGCAGCCTATCCTGCGGGCCTTGCCGAATGTGCTGAGGAGCCTGGACAAGCCCCAGGCCATCGGCCACGTAGAGCTGTTCCATGGCACCGCCAGCGCCATCTTGGTGCGTCACACCGCCGCCCTGGGCGAGGAGGACCTGGCGCGCCTGCAGGCGTTCGCCGAGGCCCAGGACGCGCAGCTGTGGCTGCAGGGCAGTGGCGAGCCCGAGCCGTTCGCCTCGGCGCCCGAGCTGGGCTATCGCCTGGAGCGCTGGAACCTGCAGCTGAGTTACCGGCCCGGGGACTTCGTCCAGGTCAATGCGCCGGTGAACGAGGCAATGGTCGCCCAGGCCCTGGAGTGGCTGGCGCCCCAGGCTGATGAACGGGTGCTGGACCTGTTCTGCGGCCTGGGCAACTTCGCCCTGCCGCTGGCCCGTGAGGTGCGCGAGGTGGTGGCGGTGGAAGGGGTGCAGGCGATGGTCGAGCGGGCTGAGCAGAATGCCGCCGGCAATGGCCTGGATAACGTGCGGGTGGTGCGGGCCGACCTGGCCGAGCCCCTGGCCGACGCCGGCTGGGCCCAGGGCGGCTTCGCCGCCGTGCTGCTCGACCCGCCGCGCGACGGCGCGCTGCAGGTGGTCCGGCAGATCGGCGCGCTGGGCGCCCGGCGCCTGGTGTACGTCTCGTGCAACCCGGCGACCCTGGCCCGCGACAGTGCCGAGTTGCTGGCGCAGGGCTACAGGCTGAGCCAGGCGGGCATCCTCGACATGTTTCCGCAGACCGCCCATGTCGAGGCGATGGCGTTGTTCGAAAAGCCGTAGGTCGGGATCTGCCCCGCGCAAGGCGTCTTGTTTTTGCGTTGGGGTAACCTTATCTAGGTTCAACAGGGTGGGCAGGGAGCGCACCTCAAGCAGTTAAACCGACTGGCCCGGAGAAGGCCGGCGATCGTTCGGGGCGCCGCATGCGCACCGTAAGGGAAGGTAAGCAGTATGGTTCAGGTGAGAGCGCATCAGCCGATCAACGATGACGGCAGCATCAATCTCGAGGCCTGGCTGGAGCATGTGCTCAGTGTCGATCCGGCGCTGGACCGCGAGGCCTTGCACGACGCCTGCGAGTTCGCCCGCGAGGCCGAGCAGCAGGCCAATGCCGCGCAGAATCTGTGGGCCGAGGGCGCGTCGAGTTTCCGCGCCGGCCTGGAGATCGCCGAGATTCTCGCCGACCTCAAGCTCGATCAGGACTCCCTGGTGGCCGCGGTGATCTACCGTGGCGTGCGTGAGGGCAAGGTGACCCTGGCGGCCGTGCATCAGCGCTTCGGCCCGGTGGTGGCCAAGCTGATCGACGGCGTGCTGCGCATGGCGGCGATCAGCGCCAGCCTCAACCCGCGCGATTCCCTGGTGCTCGGTTCCCAGGCCCAGGTGGAGAACCTGCGCAAGATGCTGGTGGCCATGGTCGACGACGTGCGCGTGGCCCTGATCAAACTGGCCGAGCGCACCTGCGCGATCCGCGCGGTCAAGGAAGCCGACGACGAGAAGCGCCAGCGCGTGGCGCGCGAGGTCTTCGACATCTACGCGCCGCTGGCCCACCGCCTGGGCATCGGCCATATCAAATGGGAGCTGGAAGACCTGTCCTTCCGCTACCTGGAGCCCGACCAGTACAAGCAGATCGCCAAGCTGCTGCACGAGCGGCGCCTGGACCGCGAGCAGTACATCAACGATGCGATGGACCACCTGCGCGCCGAGCTGGAGGCCACCGGGATCAAGCCCGACATCAGCGGTCGGGCGAAACACATCTATTCGATCTGGCGCAAAATGCAGCGCAAGGGCCTGCAGTTCAGCCAGATCTACGACGTGCGCGCGGTGCGCGTGCTGGTGCCGGAGATGCGCGACTGCTACACCGCGCTGGGCATCGTCCACACCCTCTGGCGGCACATCCCCAAGGAGTTCGACGACTACATCGCCAACCCCAAGGAAAACGGCTATCGCTCGCTGCATACCGCGGTGCTCGGCCCCGAGGGCAAGGTGCTGGAGGTGCAGATCCGCACCCACGCCATGCACGAGGAGGCGGAGCTGGGGGTGTGCGCCCACTGGCGCTACAAGGGCACCGACGTCAAGTCCGGCTCCAATCACTACGAAGAGAAGATCTCCTGGCTGCGCCAGGTGCTCGAGTGGCACGAGGAGCTGGGCGACATCGGCGGCCTGGCCGAGCAGTTGCGGGTGGATATCGAGCCCGACCGGGTCTACGTGTTCACCCCGGATGGCCACGCCATCGACCTGCCCAAGGGCGCCACGCCGCTGGATTTCGCCTACCGGGTGCATACCGAGATCGGCCACAACTGCCGTGGCGCCAAGATCAACGGGCGCATCGTGCCGCTCAACTACAGCCTGCAGACCGGCGAGCAGGTGGAGATCATCACCAGCAAGCACGGTACGCCGAGCCGCGACTGGCTGAACAGCAACCTGGGCTATGTCACCACCTCGCGGGCACGGGCGAAGATCGTCCACTGGTTCAAGCTGCAGGACCGTGACCAGAACGTCGCCGCCGGCAAGGCCATGCTCGAGCGCGAGCTGGGCCGCCTGGCCCTGCCGCAGGTGGAGTTCGACGCGCTGGCCGAGAAGGCCAACCTGAAGAGCGCCGAGGACCTGTTCGCCGCCCTCGGCGCCGGCGACGTGCGCCTGGCCCACCTGGTCAACCTGGCCCAGCAGCTGGTGGAGCCGGAGCGCGGCAGCGAGCAGCTCGAGCTGATCCCGCGCAAGGCCCTGGGCTTCCGCCCGGGCAAGCGCGGCGATATCCAGATCCAGGGCGTCGGCAACCTGCTGACGCAGATGGCCGGCTGCTGCAAGCCGCTGCCGGGCGACCCGATCGTCGGCTACATCACCCTCGGTCGCGGGGTCAGCATCCACCGCCAGGACTGCGCCTCGGTGCTGCAGATGGCCGGGCGCGAGCCGGAGCGGATCATCCAGGTCAGCTGGGGGCCGGTGCCGGTGCAGACCTACCCGGTGGATATCGTCATCAAGGCCTACGATCGCTCCGGCCTGCTGCGCGACGTGACCCAGCTGCTGCTCAACGAGAAGCTCAATGTGCTGGCGGTCAATACCCAGTCGAACAAGGAAGACAACACCGCGTCGATGTCGATCACGGTGGAGATTCCCGGGCTGGATGCACTGGGACGCCTGCTCGGACGCATCTCGCAGCTGCCCAATATCATCGAGGCCCGGCGCCAGCGGCCGTCCTGAGCCGCACGCGCGCCAGCCCTGGGGGCGCCGCTTCATTCGTCCGCCGGCGTGCCGAAAGCCCGCCGATGGACGGGCAAGGCGTCATCCACCCTACGTCGATCGGAGCTTCGCATGTATCAACTCGACGACCTGTTGCACCTGATGGCCCGCCTGCGGGACCCGCAATATGGCTGCCCCTGGGACCTCAAGCAGTCCTACGCGAGCATCGTGCCGCACACCATCGAAGAAGCCTATGAGGTGGCCGACGCCATCGAGCGCGGCGACTTCGAGCATCTGCCCGGCGAGCTGGGCGACCTGCTGTTCCAGGTGGTGTATTACAGCCAGCTGGCCAGCGAGGAGGGGCGCTTCGCCTTCGCCGAGGTGGTCGACGGCATCACCCGCAAGCTGGTGCATCGTCATCCCCATGTGTTTGTCGATGGCGACCTGTATGGCGCGCCAGACGCGGCCAGGCTGGAAGAGGCGGCGGTCAAGCAGCGCTGGGAAGAGCTCAAGGCCGAGGAGCGGGCGCAGAAGGCCGTCGCGCCGGAGCAGCTGTCCCTGCTCGACGACGTGCCCCTGGCCCTGCCGGCCTTGAGTCGCGCCACCAAGTTGCAGAAGCGCGCCGCCCAGGTCGGCTTCGACTGGCCCGCGGCCCTGCCGGTGGTGGACAAGGTGCGCGAGGAGCTGGACGAGGTGCTCGAGGCCATGAGCGAGAACGACCCGGAGGCGATCGCCGAGGAGATCGGTGATCTACTGTTCGTGGTGACCAACCTGGCGCGGCACCTCAAGGTCGACCCGGAGTCGGCCCTGCGCGCCGCCAATGGCAAGTTCGAGCAGCGCTTCCGTTTTATCGAGCAGGCCTTGCGCGAAGCGGGTCGGGCCATCGAAGATTGCTCCCTGGAAGACCTGGACGCGCTCTGGGGTGAAGCCAAGAAACTGGAAAAGCGCGACAGGCCGTCGGCCTGCTAGGCAGGTTCGAGCGCGGCTCGTCGCATATTTAATGTTCGTCGGTTAAAGGTAGGTTATGGCTCTTTCACTACGCGACCAGTTGCTCAAAGCCGGGCTGGTCAACGAGAAGCAGGCCAAGCAGGTCAGCAAAGAGAAGCAGAAGCAGAAGCGCCTGGAGCACAAGGGCCAGGTCGAGAAGGACGAGTCGCAGAAGCTCGCCGCCCAGCAGGCCATGGCCGAGAAGGCCGCCCGCGACCAGGAGCTCAATCGCCAGCAGCAGGAGAAGGCCGAGCAGAAGGCCCGCGCCGCGCAGATCAAGCAGTTGATCGAGGTGTCGCGTCTGCCCAAGTTGACCACCGAGGATTACTACAACTTCGTCGACGACAAGAAGGTCAAGCGCCTGTCGGTGAACAAGCTGATGCGCGACAAGCTCAGCTGCGGCTCGTTGGCCATCGTCCGTCACGGCGGCGGCTACGAGGTGATCCCGCGTGAGGCGGCGCTGAAGATCCAGGCCCGTGACGCGCAGCGCATCGTCCTGCTCAATACGCCGACCGAGGCGCCGGACGCCGACGACCCCTACGCCGCCTATCAGGTGCCGGACGACCTGATGTGGTAATGCTCTCTTTATAAAAGTCGGGCCCGTCCCGGCTTTTGCATGGCGGCGAACTGCATGCCTGCATGGGTGAGGAATGGCAGATGGACCACGGCTACCAGCCACTGAACTGCGATCTCCATGACTACCTGGAGATCGCCTGCCTGCATCGCTATCGGCTGCGCATCGAACTGGTCGACGGCGGCCAGTTGGACGCTGAGGCGCTGACCACGCAAACCACGGCAAGCAAGGAAGAGTTCCTGATCGTGCGAGCTGCCGCTGGCGAGCAGCGCCTGCGTCTCGACCGCCTGCTCGCGATCACGCCGCTGACCCCGGGGGCCAGTTTCGCCCGTGTGCTATTGCGCGGGGATCTTTGCTGAGGCCATGAAAAAGCCGGGCGTTGCCCGGCTTTCCTGGTGCGATCGCGCTCAGTCGCGACGGCCTTCGACCGGCTTGCCGTCGACCGTGCCGTCCTCGAGCATGATCTGGTATTCCTTGCCGTCCTTCTCCACCTGATGCAGGCGCACCAGCAGGTAGCTCCAGTCCTTGGCGAACCAGAGGATGGTCTTGCGCTTGCTCTGGGTCGGGTCGCGCACGCGCTCGACCTTGATCGCATCGATCAAGCCTGCGCGGGTGCGCACGGTTTCTTCGCCAAGCACGCGGAAGTCGTAGGTCTCGATCTCGTCGCCATCGACCACCTGGTAGCTCATGCTCTTCTTGCCGGCGGCGACATCCTGCTGCAGCACCAGCTGGTAGGTCGACTTGTCCTGCAGGCCGCGGTTGAGGGCGAAGCGCACCGGTTCGCCGCGGTCACTGCCCAGGACCTGCTTGCTGCTCCAGTCGAAGTCCTGTTCGACCACCTTGCCCTTGCCCAGCCCACTGCGTTCGAAGCGGTAGGTCTGCGGCAGGAAGGCGCCGTTGTCGACGCGGAAGGTGCTGGTCTCGCTGAGGCTGGCGACCAGCATGGAGGCCTCGAAGTTGAGCTGCCAGCGGCCGTCGTCCAGCGCCTGCAGGCCGCGTTCGGCCGAGCCGCTGACCGGCACCTGCTTCCAGTCGGCGGTGTAGCTGGCGGAGAACGGCTTCAGCTCGACGGCGAAGGCCGGCAGGCAGAGTAGGGCAAGGGCGAACGTTAAGGCGCGACGCATAATGTCTCCTAGGTTCGGAAGAGGTGGCCGGTGCTCGGAAGCGGCTGGCCGTCGAGCATTGCCCCGTGCTCACCAAGGTGCAAGCGCCCCTCGGCGAACCAGCGCACGGCCAGCGGGTAGATCAGGTGTTCCTGCTCGTGGACCCGTTGCGCCAGGCTGGCTGCAGAATCGTCCGTCTGGACCGGGATCACAGCCTGTACGACCAGCGGTCCGCCATCGAGTTCCTCGGTGACGAAGTGCACGCTGCAGCCGTGCTCGCGGTCGCCGGCCTCCAGCGCCCGCTGGTGGGTGTGCAGGCCCTTGTACTTGGGCAGCAGCGAGGGGTGGATGTTCAGCAGGCGTCCGGCGTAGTGGCGGACGAAGCCCGGGGTAAGGATGCGCATGAAACCGGCCAGCACCACCAGTTGCGGGGCGAAGGCGTCGATGGCTTCGATCAGTGCCGCATCGAAGGCATCGCGACCCTCGAAGGCCTTGTGGTCGAGCACCCGGGTGGCGATGCCGGCGGCTTGCGCCCGCTCCAGGCCGTAGGCATCTGCGCGGTTGGAAATCACCGCGCAGATGCGCGCCGGCTGCTCGCTGGCGCGGGTGCTGTCGATCAGCGCCTGCAGGTTGCTGCCGGAGCCGGAGATCAGCACCACTACATTGCAGGCTGACGGCATCAGTGCTGCTTCAGGTTGTTCAGCACGACCCGCTCGGCACCCTCGGCGGCCGCGGCGATCTGGCCGATCACCCAGGGCTGTTCGCCGGCCTGGCGCAGGCAGGCGAGGGCGCCGTCGACCTGATCCTGGGCGACGCAGATGACCATGCCGACGCCACAGTTGAGCACGCGGTGCATTTCATGCTCGTCGACGTTGCCTTGTTCCTGCAGCCAGTCGAATACCGCCGGGCGCTGCCAGCTGGCCACGTCGAGCACCGCCTGGGCGCCTTCCGGCAGCACCCGCGGGATGTTGTCGAGCAGGCCGCCACCAGTGATGTGGGCCATGGCCTTGACCGCGCCGGTGTCCTTGATCAGCTGCAGCAGCGGCTTGACGTAGATGCGCGTCGGCGCCATCAGCAGTTCGGTCAGCGGCTGGCCATCGAGCTGGATGGCTTCGATATCGGCACCGGAGACTTCGATGATCTTGCGAATCAGCGAGTAGCCATTGGAGTGCGGGCCGGAGGAGGGCAGGGCGATCAGGGCGTCGCCGGTCTGCACGCGGGAGCCGTCGATGATCTCGGCCTTCTCCACCACGCCGACGCAGAAGCCGGCCAGGTCGTAGTCCTCGCCTTCGTACATGCCGGGCATTTCCGCGGTCTCGCCGCCAACCAGGGAGCAGCCGGCCAGTTCGCAGCCGGCGCCGATGCCGGTGACTACGGTGGCGGCTACGTCGACGTTGAGTTTGCCGGTGGCGTAGTAGTCGAGGAAGAACAGCGGCTCGGCGCCACACACCACCAGGTCGTTGACGCACATGGCCACCAGGTCCTGGCCGATGCTGTCGTGCTTGTTCAGGTTCAGCGCCAGGCGCAGCTTGGTGCCGACGCCGTCGGTACCGGACACCAGTACCGGCTGCTTGTAGCCGGCCGGGATCTCGCAGAGCGCGCCGAAGCCGCCCAGCCCACCCATGACTTCCGGACGTGCGGTGCGCTTGGCCACGCCTTTGATGCGCTCGACCAGGGCTTCGCCCGCGTCGATGTCTACACCTGCGTCCTTGTAGCTGATGGAGGGTTGCTTGCTCATAGATCCAGGCCTTTGAAGGGGGAAATCGGATGTGCACCGGCGCTGCAATGGCCGGCCTGCGAAGGCGCGCGATTTTATCAGGCTTGCCGGGCAGCGGCCAGCCGCCGCGGTTGCCGGGGCGCGGGTGGCTGTTTAATGTATGAGGCTCCGCGCGCCGCCCGCCAGGCCATAGCGCGCCGCCTTCCGCCTGTCGAGAGCCCATTCCATGCCCCTGATCGCTCGCCTGCTTGTCCTGTGTCTGTCGCTGTATAGCCTGCCGGGGCTTGCGGCGACCTTGAGCGATCTCTACCAGGTGCGCGAGCCGGTCGCCAGCCAGCAGCCGGAGGCGCGCGACGCGGCCCTGGGGCGCGCCCTGGAGACCCTGGTGCTGCGCCTGACCGGCAGCCGCGACGCCGCGCAGAGCGAGGTTTTGGCCGACCTGCGCAAGGATCCGCAACAGATCGTCGCGCAGTACGGTTACGAGGGTGACGACCTGCTGGTGGACTTCGACCCGCTCAGCACCGATCGTCAATTGCGCCAGGCTGGCTTGTCCCTGTGGGGCAGCAACCGGCCGGCGATCATGGCCTGGTGGCTGAATGAGGGTGTCGGCGGTTCCAGCCTCGTGGGCGATGGCCAGGATAGCGCCGCCCCCCTGCGCCGGGCGGCGCAACACCGTGGCCTGCCGCTGCGCCTGCCGCTGGCGGATCTCGATGAGCAACTGCTGGCCACGCCTGAAAGCCTGGCCGCCAACGACCCGCAGGCCTTGCGTTCGGCGTCCGAGCGCTACTCGGCCGATGCGCTGCTGGCGGTTTCGGCCCGTGAAGTCGACGGCCAGTGGCAGGCGCAGTGGCGCCTGTGGCTGGGCGAGGGGCGGGAGCAAGGCAAGGCCCAGGGCGATGACCCGCTTGCCCTGGCCGATGCGGTGTTCCTGGCCGTCAGCGAACGCTTGGCGCCACGTTTCGTGGTGGCGCCCGGCGCCGCCACCAGCCTGCTCCTGGAAGTCGAGGGCGTCGATGTGGCGCGGTTCGCCGAGTTGCAGCGCCTGCTCGAGCCACTCGGCGCGCAGCTCAGCCAGATACAGGGCGACCGGGTGACCTACCGGGTCAATGCCAGTCCCGCGCAGCTGCGCGCGCAGTTGGCCTTGCTGCGCCTGCAGGAAGTGCCGGCGCAGGCCGCGCCTATCGATGCCAGCCAGTCGCCGGCGGAGCAAGCGGCGCCGCAGCTGTTGCCGCGTACCGAAATCCTGCGCTTTCGCTGGTAGACTGGCGCCCCGTAACGCGCGACCCCGCACCAGTGCCGCCTGTTCGGCAATGACGGGGCGGCGGACGGCTGCAGAGTGGGGCCATGGGCACTCTTCGGCTGCGGTTATGTCCCAGGCAGTGCATTTCGCCAACTGAGGGCTGAGGATGATCGATTCACGTCGCTGGCTATGGATAGCCGGGCTGTTGCTGCTCGGCTGGTTGCTGTACCTGTTGCACCCCATTCTCACGCCCTTCCTGATGGGGGTGCTGCTCGCCTACCTGGGCGATCCCCTGGTGGATCGGCTGGAGCGCTGGAAGCTGTCGCGCACCTGGGGGGTGATCCTGGTGTTCGTGTTGTTCGGCCTGATCCTGGCGCTGATGCTGCTGGTGCTGGTGCCGATGCTGGGCAAGCAGCTGATGCGCCTGTATGAGCTGACCCCGCAGATGCTCGACTGGGCCCAGCACGATGCGCTGCCCTGGGTGCAGGGGCAATTGGGCCTGAGCGACGGCTTCTGGCGCTTCGATCAGCTCAAGGCCGCGTTGTCCGGGCACCTGGGCAAGACCACCGATATCCTCGGCCTGCTGCTGTCCCGGGCCACCGCCTCGGGCCTGGCGCTGGTGGCCTGGCTGGCCAATCTGCTGTTGATCCCGGTGGTGACCTTCTACCTGTTGCGCGACTGGGACCTGATGATCGCCAAGCTCCGTGGCCTGCTGCCGCGCAACCGCGAGGGCCTGGTGGTGACCCTGTTCGCCGAATGCCATGAGGTGCTCGGCGCCTTCCTGCGCGGGCAATTGCTGGTGATGCTGGCGCTAGGGCTGGTGTATGCCGCCGGTCTGATGGCGCTGGGCCTGGAGCTGGGCCTGCTGATCGGCCTGCTGGCGGGGCTGGCCAGCATCGTGCCCTACCTGGGCGTGGTGGTTGGCGTCGCCGCGGCACTGACCGCCGGGTTGTTCCAGTTCGGTGGCGAGCTCTATCCGCTGCTGGCCATCGCCGCGGTGTTCGCAGTCGGCCAGCTGCTCGAAGGCATGCTGCTGACCCCCTGGCTGGTCGGCGACCGCATCGGCCTGCATCCGGTGGCGGTGATCTTCGCGATCATGGCCGGCGGCCAGCTGTTCGGCTTCAGTGGCGTGCTGCTGGCCCTGCCGGTCGCCGCGGTGATCATGGTTTTGCTGCGCCATGCCCATGATTTCTATAAACTTTCCGCTCTTTACGGAGAGTCCCCCCGCGGCTCCGACGAACCGCAGAGTCCTGCATGACGCCCATTCAATTGCCGTTAGGCGTTCGCTTACGCGATGACGCCACCTTTGCCAACTACTATCCGGGGGCCAACGCCGCCGCGCTCGGCTATGTCGAGCGCCTGTGCGAGGCCGAGGCCGGCTGGACGGAAAGCCTGATCTACCTGTGGGGCGCCGAAGGCGTAGGCTGCAGCCACCTGCTACAGGCGGCCTGCCTGCGCTTCGAGCAGCGCGGCGAGCCGGCGGTGTACCTGCCGCTGGCGGAGGTGGTGGAGTACGGGCCGGAGATCCTCGACAACCTCGAGCAGTGCGAGCTGGTGTGCCTCGACGAGCTGGATGCCGTGGCTGGACGCGGCGACTGGGAGGAGGCCCTGTTCCACCTGTTCAATCGCCTGCGCGACAGCGGTCGGCGCTTGTTGCTGGCGGCCGACAAGTCGCCACGGGAGCTGGCCATCAGGCTTCCCGACCTGCAGTCGCGGCTGACCCTGGCGCTGGTCTTCCAGTTGCACGAGTTGTCCGACGAGGACAAGTTGCGCGCCTTGCAGCTGCGCGCCTCGCGCCGCGGCCTGAACATGAGCGATGAGGTCGGCCGGTTCATCCTCACCCGTGGCGAGCGCAGCATGAGCGCCCTGTTCGAACTGCTCGAGCGCCTCGACCAAGCCTCGCTGCAGGCCCAGCGCAAGCTGACCATTCCCTTCCTCAAGGAAACCCTGGGCTGGTAGATCCCTGGGGCACCTGACTCGCCTGGCGGGAGTCAGGTGCGAGGGCGTTGCCTGGCCGTCGCTCAGCTCTCCCCGGCCAGCCTGCGGTTGTACTGGAAGCACCAGCGGGTATAGAGCAGGGCGGCGCAGAACAGGCTGAAGCTGAGCAGGGTTTCAAGCCAGCCGAACAGCGCCTTGGATGGATCGAAGGCCGCCAGCACCCCTTGGATGAAGTACAGGTTGACCACGAAGCAGGCCCAGGCGTGGGCGCGGGCATTGCCGAGCAGCATGCCGGGCCCCAGCAGCAG
This sequence comes from Pseudomonas sp. LPB0260, assembly GCF_013388395.1. Taxonomy (NCBI): domain Bacteria; kingdom Pseudomonadati; phylum Pseudomonadota; class Gammaproteobacteria; order Pseudomonadales; family Pseudomonadaceae; genus Pseudomonas; species Pseudomonas sp. LPB0260. The sequence continues at coordinate 5,948,857 of NZ_CP058247.1, forward strand.
CAGGGGCAGCAGCTGGAACGCCAGGATCACCCAGAGCAGCTTGTCTGGCAGGTCGGCGAACGCCAGGTTCCACACCAGCAGCAGAATCGTCAGGGCCAGGAAGCTGATCAGGCTGATGGCGCGGCTGATCGCCAGGCGCGGCTTCAGCCACTCGAGGGCCGGCAACGGCTTGGGGGTTCTAGCCACGGGCACTCTCCAGTTTCATTGCGGTCTGCGCCAGGCGCTGGCCGAGCGTGCGGCACAGGCTGATCTCGTGTTCGTCGAGGGCGCGCTTGCCATCGGCGCCGGCATGGTGGCTCGGCCCGTAGGGCGTGCCGCCGCCACGGGTTTCCAGCAGGGCCGATTCGCTGTAGGGCAGGCCGGTGATCAGCATGCCGTGGTGCAGCAGCGGCAGCATCATCGACAGCAGGGTGGTTTCCTGGCCGCCGTGCAGGCTGGCGGTGGAGGTGAATACCCCGGCCGGTTTGCCCACCAGGCCGCCGCTGAGCCACAGGCTGCTGGTGCCGTCGAGGAAGTATTTCAGCGGTGCGGCCATGTTGCCGAAGCGCGTCGGGCTGCCCAGGGCCAGGCCGGCGCAGTGTTTGAGATCGTCGAGGCTGACATACAGCGGGCCGTCCTCGGGAATCTCCGGCGTGACCGCTTCGCACTCCGTGGACACGGCCGGCACCGTGCGCAGGCGGGCTTCCAGGCCGCCCATCTCGACGCCGCGGGCAATCTGCCGGGCCATCTGCGCGGTGGCGCCGTGGCGGCTGTAGTACAGCACCAGGATGTAGGCGCCGCTCACGACAGCAGCTCCAGGACCCTCTCCGGTGGGCGGCCGATCACCGCCTTGTCACCGGCGATGAGGATCGGACGCTCGATCAGCTTGGGGTGGCTAACCATGGCCTCGATCAGCTGCGCTTCGCTCAGGCCGGGCTCGGCCAGGTTCAGGGTGCGGTATTCCTCTTCGCCGCTGCGCAGCAATTGCCGGGCGCCGATGCCGAGCTTGCCGAGCAGCGCCTGCAGTTGTGCGGCGCTGGGCGGACTTTCCAGGTAGCGCACGATGCTCGGCGTCAGCCCGCGCTCCTCGAGCAGTTGCAGGGCGCTGCGGGATTTCGAGCAGCGAGGATTGTGATACAGGGTCAGGTCGGTCATGGGCGGGTCGCATCTTGGATCGAGTGGCGGCTATTCTAACCGCGTCGGGGCTTGAGTCTGAACTGCTCGGCGTTTCGACGGCCGGACCGGGCCAATGGGGCCATTCGCTAAGGAGAGGGCATGGGGCAGCGTTTCACTGATTGGCTGGAGTTCTGGCGTTTTCTGCTGCAGCGCTTCCATGCCGATCGCGGCGCCAACAATGCCGCGGCCCTGACCTACACCACGCTGTTCGCGGTGGTGCCGATGATGACCGTGACCTTCTCCATGCTCTCGGCGGTGCCGGCCTTCCAGGGCACCGGTGAGCAGATTCAGAGCTTCATCTTCCGCAACTTCGTGCCCTCGGCCGGCGAGACCGTGCAGGGCTATCTGCGCGACTTCACCGCCCAGGCCCGGCAACTGACCTGGATCGGCGTGGTGGTGCTGGCGGTCACGGCGTTCTGGATGCTGGTGACCATCGAGAAAGCCTTCAATACCATCTGGCGGGTGCGCCAGGCCCGGCGCGGGGTGTCGAGCTTTCTGCTGTACTGGGCGATCCTCAGCCTGGGGCCGATTCTCCTGGGTGCCGGTTTCGCGATCAGCACCTATATCGCGTCGCTGTCGCTGATTTCCGGTCCCGACGCGCTGCTCGGCGCCGAGACCCTGCTGGGCGTCATGCCGCTGACCTTCAGTGTGGCGGCCTTCACCCTGCTCTACGCCTCGGTCCCGAATGCGCGCGTGCCACTGCGCCACGCGCTCCTCGGCGGGTTGTTCACCGCGGTGCTGTTCGAGGTGGCCAAGGCGCTGTTCGGCCTCTACGTGCGCTTGTTTCCGGGCTATCAGCTGGTCTATGGCGCCTTCGCCACGGTGCCGCTGTTCCTCTTGTGGATCTACCTCTCCTGGTTGATCGTGCTGTTTGGCGCCGAGCTGGTCTGCAACCTGGGGGCGACCCAGCAGTGGCGGCGCCGCGCCGTGCCGCGGCTGTTGGTGGCCCTGGGCATCCTGCGGGTGTTCCATGAGCGCCAGCAGACCGGACTGAAGGTGCGCCATCGGGATATGCCGGACCAGGGCTGGCCGCTGCCGGAGCATGAGTGGGATGAGGTGTTGGCGTTTCTCGAGCGCCAGCACCTGGTGGCCCCCACCGGTGCGGGGGGCTGGGTGTTGAGTCGCGACCTGGCCCACTACAGCCTGCAGCAGTTGCTGTCCCATTGCCCCTGGCCGCTGCCGCGACTCGGCCAGCTGCCGGAGCAGCTCGACGAGCCCTGGTATCCGGCGCTGCGCAGTGCCCTGGAGCGGCTGCATGAAGAGCAGGCGACGCTGTTCGGCGAGAGCTTGGCGGACTGGCTGCATCCGCCGCAGTGACAAAAAACGTCAGTTTACGGCGCGGCGCCGGCTTGATGAGGGTAGTGCCAGCGGCGATGGCGCGCAGGGAGGCGGTGCGAGGCACTGGCACGCTTCTGGCTACAGCCTGACGGGGCTGGGATCGTTCAAGGGAGTAGGCCGGTTATGACGACGAGCAAGGGTGAGGTGATTCACCTGCATGAGCGCGACCAGCAGGCTGCGCTGCAGCGGCTGAATCGAATTACCGGGCTGAGTTTTGCACGCTGGCCGGAGTCGCTGGTGCGGGCGGTGGAGGTCGAAGCGCCGCCGGCACCGCGGGAGCCAGACGGCCTCGTGGCGAGGCTGGACGCGCAGTCCGGTTAGGCCAGGCTGCCTGCAAGCGGCTGGCTGCTGGTGCTGACGGCTGTCTCGACGGCCTGGACGAACAGCTCCTCGACGACCAGGCTCTGCGCCGGCACCGCGGAGCGCAGCCGTACCTGCATGTCTTCGATCTTCTGCTTGACCGGCAAACGGGCGATTCCGGACAGGAGGATCTTGTTGTGCGCGCTGACTTTACCGTGGTCCACCGCCACCTCACGGCGCTTGTCGCCGTCTCGGTAGTTGATCAGCAGCGATACGGGCAGGCTGGCGAGGCCCGGAAGCTGTAGCCAGACGGCGACGTTGTACTCGGCCACGCGCCCTTCGTAGGCGGTAACCTGCGGGCGGGCTACTTCGACGATGCGCGCGGGCACGGGGCCGATCAACTTGTCGTGGGCTTGGGTCATGATCGCTGTCTTCCAGACTGATGGCGGGTGAGTCAAGTACGAGCCAGGAAATTATAGGCAGGGCATGGCCAGCGATTCTGTGCACTCGGCCGCCGTGCGGCGTGATCCTTCTCGCAGTTTCTTTCTCTAGGCCAATTGCAGCGGATAGCGGGCGATCGAGCTGGTGGCGAGGTTGGCGGCCGGCAGTGGCAGGATCGCCTGGTTGTGCATGCCGGGCAGCTGCAGCCAGAGGTGCTCGCCTTCGGCAAACTGGCCGTTGGGCAGCCACAGGCCGTGATGCCAGCCATTGCCCGGCGCCGGCGTGCTCTGCAGGACGCCGGGATGGGTCTGCGCGCTGGGCGCGCGGCGCAACCAGGCCGGGCGCGGCAGGCCCTTGAGGTAACGCAGGCCCAGGTGCAGGCCCTCGTCATTGAGGTGGCGCCAGCGCACCAGAGCCAGGATGGGAGTGCCGCTGCCGGTGAGCAGGAGCGCCAGCTGGCCGACGGCCAGTTGGGTGGCCTGATCGGGATTGCACAGCAGGCGCGCGCCGCCGGGACTGTTGTCGAGCATCTGCGCTGGGGAGCGCGGGGGCAGCTTTTCCAGGAGCTGGGCATGAATGGCCGGCAGGCCGATCACCAGGTCGCACGGGGCGGCCTGCTCGGTGCGCGGATGGCGTCGCTGTTGGCGGCCCAGCCAATGGTGCTGTACCTGGCCGAGCAGGCGACGCTCCTCGGCACCTTGCAGGGGGGCGGGCTCATGCAGGGCGATCAACAGGGCGCCGAGTTCGAGATGGCGTAGATTGGCCTGGTCGCCCTCCGGTTTCTGGGTATAGCTCAGGCAGGGCTGCGACTCGGTCAGGTCGACGATCGGCCCCTCCGCGTCGCCTTCTACGTCCCATGGCAGCAAGCGTGCGAGTTCGGCCAGCGGGGCGAGGGCGCCGAAGAGGCGGGGGCATTCACCTTCGACGAGATGGAAGGGATTGCTCAGGGCCAGCAGCAGCATCTGCTGATAGAGTCCGCGCAGGGTATTGGCCGGCCGTGGACTGAACGTGGCCGCCACCTGTTCGTCCAGGCACTGCTGATGCTCGCCGATCCAGTACAGCAGGTGGCTGTCGCGCCACAGGCTGGGTGGAGGTTCGTGGTAGCGCTGGTAATGGCGCAGCAGGCTCTGCGCCAGGAAGTGCAGGGCCATATACAGACACCAGGCCAGGTGCGGACGGGACGGCTGGCGGCCCTGCAATATCTGCAGCAACAGGCGCTTGAAGCCGATCGCCAGTTCGCCGCACAGGTGCACGAACAGTGCCGGCGGCGCCGCTTTGTCCTGGTAGGCCGCGGCGTAGTGCCGGTACTGGTCGCTGAAGCTTTGCAGCGCCCGCTGCCTTTCGAGTAAGGTCATGCCACTGCGGTTGATTCGAAACAGCAGGCTCAGGACCTGCTGCAGCGCAGTGTCTTGCGGTTGCAGGCGGGCCTGAGTCAACTGCTCGTTGAGTTCGGCCAGCGAGACGGCGTCTTCTTCGAGGATGTCCGGTACTTCCAGGCGCAAGGCATCGAGCGTCATATCAACCCTGCGTGGACGAGGATCGAATGCATGGGAACGCGACTCCGGGCTGTTGGGCGTGCTGTTATGGGGCTCTGCGCCGGCCTGATCCTGGCCGGCTGCTCCGATGACGCGGGCGTCGATCAGCATGGTCGAAAGGTAGCGGTTGAGCAGCTCGAAGGCCAGTGGTTAGTGATTAATTACTGGGCGGAGTGGTGCGCGCCGTGCCGCAGCGAGATTCCCGAGCTGAATGCTCTGGCCAGGCAGTTGCAGGACCTGCCGGTGCGTGTGGTGGGGGTGAACTTCGATGGATTGCAGGGTGAGGAACTCAGTCAGGCTGCGCAGGCCATGGGGATCGAGTTCATCGTACTGGAGCAGGACCCGGCGACGCGTTTCCAGTTGCCACGCAACGAGGTGCTGCCGGTCACCTATATAGTCGATGACCGCGGACAGGTGCGTGAGCGCTTGTTGGGCGAGCAGACGGCAGCCGGGCTGACGGCCCGCCTGAGTGAATTGCGCAGCGGAGGGTAGCCAGTGGCACGGATATGTTTGCACGGGTACGTCAGCGGCCGGGTGCAGGGCGTGTACTACCGCCAGAGCACCGTCGAGCAGGCCGAGCAGTTGCAACTGAACGGCTGGGTGCGCAACCTCGACGACGGGCGGGTCGAGGTGTTGGTCGAGGGCGAGGAGTCGGCGGTGCACAGCCTGGCCGCCTGGCTGGAGCACGGCCCGAGTGGGGCCCAGGTGAGCGCCGTCGAATTGCAGGAGCAGCCCCTGCAAGGCATCGCCGGGTTTGTCCTGCGCCGCTAGACGGCTGCCGTCGCCAATCAAGTCGGCGCGTGCGGGCTAGGGTTTGACGTACCAGAAGTCATGCCAGAAGCCGATCACCTTGGCCGGGTAGCGCTGCTGGCCGAGGCTGCCGTTGTAGCGCGCCAGGGCGCGGGTCAGGTTGCCGTTCTCCTTGCGCAGATAGAAGCTGAGGATGGTGCAGCCGTAGCGCAGGTTGGTGGCGATATCGGTGAGGTTGTCCTGCGGTCGGCCGAGTTCGGCCTTCCAGAACGGCATCACCTGCATCATGCCCTGGGCGCCGGCCGACGAAATGGCGAAGCGGTCGAAGTGGCTTTCGGCATGGATCAACGCCAGTACCAGATCCGGTCGCAGCCCGGCCTTGCTGGCCTCTCGATGCACCAGCCGGAGCAGGCTCAGGCGCTGTTGCGGTGCGGGCACATAGCGCGCCAGGCGGGTGGACATGTCCAGCAGCCAGACTTCGGCGTCGAAGCGATCCTGAAAACTGTCGGCTTCGGCCACCGTGCGCTGCAGCACGTCGCGCAGTTCGGGGTCCGGGGCCTGGCGCAGGCTGGCATGGCTGGTCGCGCACAGGCACAGCAGCAGCGTCGCCAGGGCCAGGCGCGAAGGCATGGCTACGTCAGTCGGCGCCGGGGTCGGCCACCAGGCGACCGGCGTCCCGGGTCAGGGCCTGGAGAAAGCTTTCCTGCAGCTCGGGATCGTTGCGCGTCAGTTCGATCAGGCTCTGCTCCAGTTCGCTGGCTTCCTCCTCCAGGCCCAGTTCGGACAGGCGCTTGACCCGGTGCACCCACTGTTCGACATCGTCGTCTTCCAGATCGTCGTAGATCAGGCCGTGGGCTTCCTGCAGCTTGCCGCGCAGGGTGCGGCTGACCAGCAGGGTGGCTTCCGCGCTGGCGGAGCCCTGGGGATCTTCGACCTGCAGGAGCAGGGAGCCGATGCGGTTGACGTCCTGTTCGGCGAAGGGGCTGTCGAGCAGGTTGAGGCGCAGCACGCCGTTGCGGTCGGTAAGCAGCTCATGGGTCTGCTCGCCGGCCTTGACCAGTACCGGACGTTCGGCCCAGGGCAGGCTGGAGTACTCCATGCGGGCGTCCTGGCGCTGTTCCTCGAGGCTGGCGAGGTTCTGCTGTGAGCGGCCATTGGACTCGGCGTTCATGGCCGGGTTGAGGCCGGCAAAGCCGTAGCTGATCCAGTCCTTGGTGGCACTGTCGGGCAGGCGCCCGAGCATCACGACGTTGAGTGCATTGGCGCCGATGCCGGCAACCAGGGCCAGCGCGCCGAGCGGAACCTCGTAGAGCTCGCGCCACGCCTGGTAGGGCGTGTAGCGGTCATAGCGGCGGGTGACCTCGAATGCGGTGACCTCGAAGGTCTTCTGTTCCTGTATGCGCACGCGGCGTTGCGGCAGCTCCAGCACGCCGGGTTCGCCGGCATCGATTTGCAGGCTGTGGGCCAGCAGTTTGCGTTCGATACGCTCTTCATGCTCGCTGCGCTGCGGCAACTGGTTGGCGCAGCCACTGATGAAGACAGCGCCGCAGAGTGCGGCGCCGACGAGGCGGAGGGAGCTTCGCTTGAACATGATGGCTCTTGATAAAGGCTGAAATCAGCGGCTGATGCGTGCCTGGATAAACGGCAGGATATCGGCGACGGGCACTGCCTGTGCATCGGTTTCCTGCCGGCTCTTGTACTCGAGGTTGCCGTCGGCCAGGCCGCGATCGCTGACCACGATGCGATGCGGGATGCCGATCAGCTCCATGTCGGCAAACTTGATGCCCGGGCTGGTCTTCTTGTCACGGTCGTCGAGCAGTACTTCGTAGCCGGCGGCGGTGAGTTCGGAGTACAGCTTGTCGGTGGCTTCACGTACCGCCTCGGTTTCGTAGCGCAGCGGCACCAGGGCAATGTGGAAGGGCGCCAGGGCGTCGTTCCAGAGAATGCCGCGCTCGTCGTTGTTCTGCTCGATGGCGGCCGCTACCACGCGCGAGACGCCGATACCGTAGCAGCCCATGGTCAGGGTTACCGGCTTGCCGCTCTCGCCCAGTACCTGGCAGTTCAAGGCTTCGCTGTACTTGGTACCGAGCTGGAAGATGTGCCCGACTTCGATACCGCGCTTGATCACCAGGGTGCCCTGGCCGTCGGGGCTCGGGTCGCCGGCCACCACGTTGCGCAGGTCGGCCACTGGTGGCAGCGGCAGGTCGCGCTCCCAGTTGACCCCGAAGTAGTGCTTGTCGTCGATGTTGGCGCCGATGGCGAAGTCGCTCATCAGGGCGACGGAGCGATCGACGATGCACGGCAGTGGCAGGTTCAGCGGGCCGAGGGAGCCGGCGCCGGCGCCGATGGCGGCGCGCAGCTCGGCTTCGGTCGCCATCGTCAAAGGGCTGGCGACCTGCTCCAGATTGGCGGCCTTGATCTCGTTCAGCTCATGGTCGCCGCGGATGATCAGGGCGATGAGGGTGCCAGGTTCGGCGCCATGCACCACCAGGGTCTTGATGGTCTTCTCGATCGGCAGGTCGTAGCCTTCCACCAGGTCGTTGATGGTCTTGGTGTTGGGGGTGTCGACCAGGCGCAGCTCTTCGCTGGCGGCGCCGCGCTCGGTTTCCCGCGGCACGGCTTCGGCCTTCTCGATGTTGGCGGCGTAGTTGGAGCTGTCGCTGAAGGCGATATCGTCCTCGCCGGAGTCGGCCAGGACATGGAACTCATGGGAGCCGGTGCCGCCGATCGACCCGGTGTCGGCCTGCACCGGGCGGAAGTTCAGGCCCAGGCGGGTGAACACGTTGCAGTAGGCCTGGTGCATGCGGTCGTAGGTTTCCTGCAGCGAAGCCTGATCGACATGGAAGGAGTAGGCGTCCTTCATGATGAACTCGCGGCCACGCATCAGGCCGAAGCGCGGGCGGATCTCGTCGCGGAACTTGGTCTGGATCTGATACAGGTTGATCGGCAGCTGCTTGTAGCTGTTCAGCTCGTTGCGCGCCAGATCGGTGATTACTTCCTCGTGGGTCGGGCCGGCGCAGAAGTCGCGGCCGTGACGGTCCTGCATGCGCAGCAGCTCGGGGCCGTACTGCTCCCAGCGCCCGGATTCCTGCCACAGCTCGGCCGGCTGAATGCCGGGCATGAGCACCTCGAGGGCACCGGCGGCGTTCATTTCTTCACGCACCACCTTTTCCACCTTGCGCAGCACGCGCAGGCCCATCGGCAGCCAGGTATACAGCCCCGAAGCCAGTTTGCGGATCATCCCGGCGCGCAGCATCAGCTGGTGACTGATCACCACGGCATCGGAAGGGGTTTCTTTCAGGGTCGAGAGCAGGAACTGACTGGTACGCATGATTGGCCGTTTTGTCGGTTGCAAGGGCGTTTGATAGGCCGGCATTGTACGGTGCCTGTACTGTGGCGTACAGGTTGCAGAGGAGTCGCTCGATATGGAGGAGCTATGTCGAAACTGACGGCGCAGGAGGTCCAGGCGCTGATACGGGCCGGATTGCCGATGGCCGAGGACATCGACCTGTGCATCGATCGACTGGATGAAGCCAGCGTGCTGGCGCGGGTGCCGTTTCACCGCAAGCTGGTGCGACCGGGCGGCACGATCTCAGGCCCGACCATCATGGCGCTGGGCGATGCGGCCATGTACGCGGTGGTGCTGGGCCGTCTGGGGCGGGTGGAGATGGCGGTGACCTCGAACCTGAACATCAACTTCCTGGTCAAGCCCCGGCCGGTGGATCTGCTGGCCGAAGCACGGATTCTGCGCCTGAGTCGGCGTCAGGCCGTGTGCGAGGTGTCGCTCTACTCGGCGGGCAATGAGGATGAGTTGGTGGCCCACGTTACCGGGACCTATGCCCTGCCGATGACATAGATCTGGGGATGGTTCGGTCGCGATAAGCGTTGCAGAAAAGAAAAAGCCCGGCAGAGCCGGGCTTTTTCGTATTGCTATCGAACTAACGCTGGCTTACAGCACGCTCAGCGGGTATTCGACGATGATGCGGAAGTCATTGGTGTCGCGGATCACGCCACTATTAGCGCGCAGGATGGCATTACGTACGCGGAAGGACAGGTCCTTGGCGGCACCTTCCTGAATCACGTACTTGCCTTCGATATCCCACTCGTGCTCTTTTTCGCCGGTGCTAGTAATCACGCCGGCACCGTTGCGCAGGGTGATGTCTTCGCCAGTGATGTAGCGGGTCATGAAGCTCAGGCCTGGAACGCCGTACTCGGCCATGTTCAGGTCGTAACGCACCTGCCAGGATGTCTCGTCTTCATTGTTGAAGTCGGAAACCTGGACCGAGTTGGACAGCCAGATGGTGCCGCCGCCGTCGATATTGCCGTAGCTATAGCCGCTATCGCCTTTGGAGCGCTGGTGAGCCAGGGTCAGCTTGTGGGCGCCCATGGAGTAGGCAGCCGCCAAGCTCCAGATGGTGTTGTCGACTTCGCCCGACAATTCTTTGCCTTGGCCGTTGGTCCGATAGCCATTGAAGTCGAAGTTCAGCGCCTGGGAGTCGGCCAGGGGCAGGTTGTAGTTCAAGTTGACGTAGGTCTTCTTGAAGTGATCTTCGGCGTCGGAGGCGTGGATAGCGCCATAGAAATTGTCGGTGAAGCTGTAGCCAGCGCCGACGATGTTGATCTCATTCAGGCGAAGGTCGTCGCGAGCGCTCTGATACTGGCTGCTAATGGCGGTGAAACGGCCGGCGGTCAGCTCCAGGCCTTCGATTTCGTTGCTGGTCAGCAGGGTGCCGGTGGCGACTTCCGGCAGGATGCGGCTATCGTCAGTGCTAAATACCGGGCTACCAGTCATCTGATTGCCGTATTTCAAGACGGTGTCGGAAATGCGGAATTTGATGGCGCCGCCGACTTCGCTCTGGGTGTCCTCAGGGCGGCCTTCATCGTTAAGGCCGAACTGGTCGAAGCCACGGGTGCGACCGCGGCCGCTGTCCAGCTTGATGCTGCTCAGGCTGTGTGCGTCGACGCCCACGCCAACGGTGCCCTGAGTAAACCCAGATTCGGCCAGCAGGCGAATGCCCAGGCCGAATTCTTCGAAGTAGCCATTGGTTACGCCGGCCTTGCTGTTGCTGTTCGAAGCACCATTGCGGTAGTCGCGGTTGTGGTACAGCGCGCGGTTGAAGATGTTGAACTTGGCGTCTTCAACGAAGCCTTTGGATTCGGACTGGCTCGAGGCGAAGGCCAGTTGGGTGGTGCCCGCGGCTACAGCCAGGGCGATTACGCTCCACTTCATCACTTGCATCGTGATTGCTCCTTTGGTTTAGAAGAGTTGCGCTGCCCACTAAGTTGTTGTATGGGCGGCTCTTTCTTTTTGTGTCGGCGCTAACTTATAGCACGCAGCCAAAGTTGGCGATAGTTGCAATCTATTCCTTTCGCGTTCATCGAGGTGCTGTCGCAAATGCCTATGATGAATGTCGCAAATCTGTAGATTGTTCCCGGCGGCCTCTAGCGTAGACAAAATTCAGCGTTTCGGTTGCGAGCAACCAGGCTGTGCCGGGCGCGCTCAGGCGGTCCGGGCACGGGCGAAGCATAAAGCAAAACCCGTGCTCAAACTGTATACGACTCGTCATACGTGAACTTCCAACTTCCCAAGTGGCTGTCATGACGCCTGGAAGATCGGCGCCAGGTGCAGTGTTGGCGGGGGTTGGAGTACTAGATAGGGCAGATGACTAGGCGGAGCGTCCGCTGTTTGCTTTGTTGCGGGCCGGCGCGCACGTGCCTTTTGTTCGTTCCGGCGGGGCGCTAGCGGTAACGCAGGCGCAGTATGTATTACGGGAGGAAACATTATGGTGCGCCTCTCGGGTGACTGTGTGGTCAGTGGCTTGCGGTGGTGCGAGGCTGCGGGCTGGGTTGGCGGGTGTGAAGCCGCAGCTTTTCCCACGTATCCTGTGCGCGTGCAGGCTTGGTGCGCCCGCCTGGGGTTTCTGGCGCTAAGCTGTTCCTATTAACTGGTCGAGCGGAGAGGCTTGAATGTTTGCCTTGGATTCACGTCTGCAGCAGGACACTCTGGTAATCGGAGATTTCCCCCTGTGCAGGTTGCTGCTGATGAACGATGCGCACTACCCGTGGTTCATTCTGGTGCCGCGTCGTGAGGAGGTCAGCGAATTGTTTCAGCTCGATGCCGGCGATCAGCGGGCGCTCTGGCAGGAGATCACCTTGTTGGCCGAAACGCTCAAGGACACCTTCGCTGCCGACAAGATGAATATCGCGACCCTGGGCAACGTGGTCAGTCAGCTGCATATGCATGTCATAGTGCGGCGACGTGGCGACGCGGCCTGGCCAGCGCCGGTATGGGGCAGAAACCCGGCTCTACCATATGGGGATGATCAGGTGGCGGCGATCAAGGCTAAGTTACGCTTGGTGCTGACCGACAACTTCCGCTTTGAGGAGTGACCGATGAGTGTAGAAGCGCGCATTACAGAGTTGGAAAGCCGTTTGGCGTTCCAGGACGACACTATTCAGGCCCTCAATGATGAATTGGTGGCGCAACAGCGTGTACTTGAGCGCGTGCAGTTGCAATTGGAGGCCTTGGCCAAGCGCCAGGAGGAAATCGGTGGGCAGCTCGACGCAGCTGATGACGAGGCGCCACCACCGCATTATTGATGGGTGCGCCAACAAAAAAGCCCGCATTTCGCGGGCTTTTTTGTTGGGTGTCGGCTCAGCGGCGGGCGGGCAGGGCGGCGATGACGTCTTCCGCCTGCAGGCCTTTGTCGCGCTGCATCACGGAGAACTCGACGCGCTGACCTTCGACCAGTACCCGATGGCCTTCGCCGCGAATGGCGCGAAAGTGCACGAAGATATCGTCGCCCGAGTCGCGGGAGATAAAGCCGAAGCCCTTGGAGGTGTTGAACCACTTCACCGTGCCGGTTTCGCGGTCTGCGCTGCTGGCTGTCGAGCTGTGGGTACGTACTTGCAGGCGCAGGTTGGTGCCCAGGTGAAGGAGTACGGCGGCCAGGATGCTGAGCAGGCTGAACAGGGTGGCCGGCAGGTTGGCGATCATTGGAAGGGGGGCAAGCAGGATCAGCGCTTGCAGCAAGGTACCCAGTATCAGCGCGGCGGAAACCAGGTTTTGCAATTGATGGCGCAAGCCGGCGTGCCAGATGGGCAGTTGTGGTGCCAGAAGCAGGTTGAGCAGGCCGAACAGGGCGAGGCAGAGGGCGTCAGGATGCTGCAGAAATGGCTGGGCGGTACTACCGAAGCTGGGCGTCAAGGACAGCAGTAACGCGGCCGTGCCCGTCAGAAGGTGAACAATTTTCAACATGTTTGCGGAGCTCGCTTTAATAAAAGAATCGCAAGGAAGAGCTGGCCCTGCATGCTTGGCCGTGAATGAGGGGCTTTGAAGATGCGTGCGGGATCAGCCTATGCGCCGACCCGAAGGCTCGGGCGGCAGCACCGGGCGTATTTAACAGCAAAGAAGAGGGCTACTCAATCAGGCGCTGATTTCGGCTTTCGTGGGGCTTGGCTGGGCCTGGTTGCGGCCGTTGCGCTTGGCTTGATAGAGCGCGTCGTCGGCACGGGTCAACAGGCTTTCGACCGTGTCTCCGGCTTCGGCAAGGGCAAAGCCGAACGAGGCGGTGATGCTGTCGAGTACCTGATCGGTTCGCCTGACCTTGATTCGCAGGGACTGGATCTTCAGACGCAGTTGTTCGGCGAAGGCGCCGGCGCTTTCCAGGTCGAAGCATTCGCGCAGGATGATGCAGAACTCTTCACCGCCATAACGGGCAGCCATGGCGCGGGGAGGCAGGGTGTCACGCAGCAGTTGACCGATCGTCTGCAGCACGCGGTCGCCCAGCGGGTGGCCGTATTGGTCGTTGAACTGCTTGAAGTGGTCGATGTCCAGCATCACCAGGGCGACGCCCTGATGGTCGCCGTTCAATGTCTGTTCGAGCAGGCGAGTAAAGGCGTTGCGGTTGAAGACGCGGGTCAGGCTGTCCAGGGTCGCGGCCAGGTGGGCCCGTTCGAGCTGGCTGCGCAGATGCTGGATCTCGTCCTGGGCGGCGCGCAGGCGGTAGAGAAATTTTTCGTGCTGGTCCTGCATCTGCTGGGTGCTGTGCTGCAGGTCGGTCAGGACGTGGGGCAGTTCGTCGATCAGCGGTTCGTGAAGCGCCGCCAGGCCCTGCTCCAGGCTCAGTTGGTAGTTGCGGCTGCCGGCCACGCTGCGCGAGATATCGCCTTCGATGTCGTCAACCAGCTCGATGACTTGCTGCTGGCCGGCGCGTGCCTCTTCCAGCTCGCCGCGAATGATGAAGTCGCGAAAGAGCTTGGCTGCCGTTTCCGGGGGGAAACTGTCGAAGTCGTTGACGATCTTGTCCAGGCGGCGATTGAGTTCCGGTTCGTCGCCTTTGCTGTAGCTGTACCAGAGGGCGTAATGCAGTGGGCTCGGCGGAATGTCGTGACGCATCATCAGCGGCACCGCCTGCTTGAGGAGTTCGGCCGATTCGCGGGTTCCCTCGGGGTAGAGCTCTAGGATGGTAGGCGCTTTGTTTGGCTGGCTCATGCACGTCACTGTGGCAGGCTGCGAATGGCCCAAGCATAGAACAACGCCGTGCCCTGCGCCTAGCAAAAGGCCCGCCTGCGAGGGTGGGCCCCTTGCCGGTGATCGGCCTGGCTCAGGCGTCCAGCAGGCTGCGCAGCATCCAGGCGGTCTTCTCGTGTACCTGCATGCGCTGGGTCAGGAGGTCGGCGGTAGGTTCATCGCTGACCTTGTCGAGCAGCGGGAAGATGCCGCGAGCGGTGCGGACCACGGCCTCCTGGCCCTGCACCAGTTGCTTGATCATGTCTGGCGCGCTCGGGACGCCTTCTTCTTCCTTGATCGAGGACAGGCGTGCATAGGCTGCGTACGTACCCGGCGCCGGGAAGCCCAGCGCGCGGATGCGCTCGGCAATCTGGTCGACGGCCAGCGCCAGTTCGGTGTACTGCCCTTCGAACATCAGGTGCAGGGTGTTGAACATCGGGCCGGTGACGTTCCAGTGGAAGTTATGGGTTTTCAGGTACAGGGTGTAGGTATCGGCAAGCAGTCGCGACAGGCCCTCGGCAATCGCGGCGCGGTCTTGCTCGGCTATTCCGATGTTGATCTCCATGCCGTTTCTCCTTTCAGTTGGCTGGGGGCGAACTCGCCCTGAAAAGATCGGCAGCCTAGCATGGGCTTGGCAGCGCTTGCCCGTAGCCTCTATTAATGAAGGCGATAGAGTGGCAGCGCTCGACGCGGGGGATTCAGCGATGTCCCAGCTCGGGCTCCTGGTGCAGGGTGCGATTGAAGGCGTCGACCCAGTGGGCGCTGAACTGGCTGCCGGCCAGTCCGTTGATCTCCAGGATCGCCCGCAGCAGCGGTCGCTTGCTCAGGGTCTGATGGGCCCGCTCGTGGGTGCGGGCATCGAAGGTGTCGACGATATTGAGGATCAGCGCGCCGGGTCGCGTCTCACTCTCCGTGAGGCCCTTGGGGTAGCCGCTGCCGTCGGCATGCTCATGGTGCTGCTGGACTATCTGCGCTGCCGTGGTCCAGGTGGGCATGCGCCTGAGCATGTCGTGGGCGACGTCGGGGTGCGCCTGTATCTGGGTGCGCTCTTCCTCGGTGAGGCGGGACTTCTTGTGCAGGATGGACAGTGGCAGAAAGGCCATGCCCAGGTCATGCAGGCACACGGCGGCCGCCAGCTGGGCCGGATCTTCGGGGGTGTCGCCGAGGCGATTGATGCTCAGGGCCAGGTCCAGTTGGCGCATGCCGCGACCTTGCCAGTAGTGCGAGCGGCGTTCGCTGGCCTGCATCAGCTCGAGGAAGAACATCAGATCCGCATCGAGCGCCAGTCCGTGCCGCTTTGCCAGCTCCGCGGCCGGCAGGTCGCCTGGCTCGGCAGGGGCGAGCAGGCTGGTGCTGGGGTCGAGTTGTTCGAGCAGCGCTCGACGCACGCTTGTCTGGCGCTCGCTCGGCGCGGCTGCCAGCATGCGCAGGGCCTGGCTGAGGGCGTCGATCTGTTCGCTGCTCAGGCGTGCCGGCCGGCCGCCGTAGGCTTGTTCGAGCAGCTCCTTCAGGTGATCCAGGCTGAGCAGCAGGATGTCGCCCAGCAGGCTGTCGAACTCGAGCTGGGTCTGGCGCAGGCGGTCCAGCACATCCTCCAGTGCTTGCGGCAGGGGGATCAGGGCGCTCAGGCCGACGATGCCGAGATTGCCCTTGAGCGTGTGGACCTGGCGAAACAGATCGCGCAGTCGCTCCTCGTCATCCGGCGCATGCTCCAGTTCGATCAGCAGTTGCTCGCAGCGCTGGAACTGCTCGGTGGCTTCCTGGCGAAAGTCGTCCAGTTGGTCGCTGCTCATTTCGGCGATGCGCGGTGTTGCCATGATCGGTCTCCCCCGGAATCCGTTCTGAGTATAGAGAGGCTTGGCAGTTGCGCGCGGGCTGGCGGCTGCATGTCACGGCCTAACCATATATAATCCCGCGCTTTGCCGCAGCATTCCGGTCGAAGGCTGTCTGGCGCGCGGGTGGCGCTGGCGCATTCGGGCTCCGGGACTTCCGAGCGTGCTGCGTTCACCTGCAGGTTGGGCTAACCGGTCGTCGGCAAGCCACTGGAATGATCAAGCGCGCCGCAGGATCTGCGGCTCAACGAATTCAAGACTCAAGAGAAGCGACTACCACCATGATGCGCAGCCACTATTGCGGCCAACTGAACGAGAGCCTGGACGGACAGGAAGTTACCCTTTGCGGTTGGGTGCACCGCCGTCGCGACCACGGCGGGGTGATCTTCCTCGATATTCGCGACCGTGAAGGCCTGGCCCAGGTGGTATTCGATCCGGATCGCGCGGACACCTTCGCCACTGCCGACAAGGTGCGCAGCGAATATGTGGTCAAGCTCACCGGCAAGGTGCGCCTGCGTCCGGCCGGCGCGGTGAACCCGAACATGGCCTCCGGCGCCATCGAAGTGCTGGGCTATGAGCTGGAAGTGCTGAACGAGGCGGAGACCCCGCCGTTCCCGCTCAACGAGTACACCGACGTCGGCGAGGAGACGCGCCTGCGCTACCGCTTCATCGACCTGCGTCGCCCGGAAATGGCGGCCAAGCTGAAGCTGCGCTCGAACATCACCACCAGCATTCGTCGCTACCTCGACGACAACGGCTTCCTCGACGTGGAGACGCCGATCCTCACCCGCGCCACGCCGGAAGGCGCGCGCGACTACCTGGTGCCGAGCCGCACCCACGCCGGCAGCTTCTTCGCCCTGCCGCAGTCGCCGCAGCTGTTCAAGCAGCTGTTGATGGTGGCCGGCTTCGACCGCTACTACCAGATCGCCAAGTGCTTCCGCGACGAAGACCTGCGCGCCGACCGCCAGCCGGAGTTCACCCAGATCGACATCGAGACCAGCTTCCTCGATGAGCACGACATCATGGGCATCACCGAGAAGATGATCCGCCAGCTGTTCAAGGAAGTGCTGGACGTGGAGTTCGGCGAGTTCCCGCACATGAGCTTCGCCGAGGCCATGCGCCGCTACGGCTCGGACAAGCCGGACCTGCGCATTCCGCTGGAGCTGGTGGATGTGGCCGACCAGCTGCAGCAGGTCGAGTTCAAGGTGTTCAGCGGCCCGGCCAACGACCCGGCCTGCCGCGTCGCCGCGCTGCGCGTGCCGGGCGGGGCGAGCATGCCGCGCAAGCAGATCGACGACTACACCAAGTTCGTCGGTATCTACGGCGCCAAGGGCCTGGCCTACATCAAGGTCAACGAGCGCGCCAAGGGCGTCGAGGGGCTGCAGTCGCCGATCGTCAAGAATATCCCGGCGGAAAATCTCGAAGTCATCCTCGATCGCGTCGGCGCGGTCGATGGCGATATCGTGTTCTTCGGTGCGGACAAGGCCAAGATCGTCAGCGAGGCCCTGGGTGCGCTGCGCATCAAGCTGGGTCACGACCTGAACCTGCTGACCTGCGAGTGGGCGCCGCTGTGGGTGGTCGATTTCCCGATGTTCGAGGAGAACGACGACGGCAGCCTGACGTCGCTGCACCACCCCTTCACCTCGCCGAACTGCACGGCCGAGGAGCTGGAAGCCAATCCGGCCGTCGCCCTGTCGCGCGCCTACGACATGGTGCTCAACGGCACCGAGCTGGGTGGTGGTTCCATCCGTATCCACGACAAGGGCATGCAGCAGGCGGTGTTCCGCGTGCTCGGCATCAGCGAGGATGAGCAGCAGGAGAAGTTCGGCTTCCTCCTCGACGCCCTGAAGTTCGGTGCCCCGCCTCACGGTGGTCTGGCCTTCGGCCTGGATCGTCTGGTCATGCTGATGACCGGCGCCCAGTCGATCCGCGAAGTGATTGCTTTCCCGAAGACCCAGAGCGCCGCGTGCGTGATGACCCAGGCGCCGGGCGAAGTGGACAACAAGGCGCTGCGCGAGCTGCACATCCGTCTGCGCGAGCAGCCCAAGGCGGAATAAGCCGTACCGACAGGAGCCTGGATTTTCCAGGCTCCTTGGTTTTTGGGGCGGTACTATTTGATTCGAAGCAAATGGAGTGAGGTATGGCTGGTCATTCCAAGTGGGCCAACATCAAGCACCGCAAGGGGCGTCAGGACGCCAAGCGCGGCAAGATTTTCACCAAGCTGATTCGTGAACTGACCGTTGCGGCCAAGCACGGCGGCCCGGTGCCGGCGGACAATCCGCGTCTGCGCCTGGCGGTGGACAAGGCGCTGACCGCCAACATGTCGCGTGACGTGATCGATCGCGCCATCGCCCGCGGTGCGGGCAACAACGAGGCGGACAACGTCGTCGAGCTGAGCTACGAGGGTTACGCGCCGAACGGTGTGGCCATCATCGTCGAGGCCATGACCGACAATCGCAACCGCACCGCCGCCGAAGTGCGCCATGCGTTCAGCAAGTGCGGCGGCAACCTCGGCACCGATGGCTCGGTGGCCTACATGTTCGAGCGCAAGGGCCATATCAGCTACGCCCCGGGCGTCGACGAAGACGCCCTGATGGAGGCCGCCCTGGAGGCCGGTGCCGACGACGTGGTCAGCGGTGAGGACGGTTCGGTCGAGGTCTACACCCCCTTCAGCGACTTTCATGCGGTCAACGAGGCATTGGGCGAAGCCGGTTTCAAGGGCGATGACTCCGAGATCGCCATGATTCCCTCGATAGGTGCGCCCATCGAGGACCTGGAAACCGCGCAGAAGGTCATCAGGCTGATCGACATGCTGGAAGACCTCGACGACGTGCAGAACGTCTACCACAACGCCGAGATTCCCGACGAGATCATGGAGCAGCTTGGCTGATCGAGTCGGGACTGAGGGGCCGGAAGCTATCGGGTGAGGCGTGCCCGAATGCTTCCGGCTTTTTTATGGGCGTTGGTCGGGTGACTGGGCGCGGGTCAGTCCCTATACTCGCCAGCTGGATAAATAAACAGTAGGGTTGTCGGCAAGTCTCGGCAGCCTGGATGGAAGACCGGTCATGACCCTGATCCTCGGCATCGATCCCGGTTCGCGCATCACCGGCTACGGTGTGGTGCGCGACACCGGGCGCAGTTGCGAATATGTCGCCTCCGGCTGTATCCGCACCGGCAGCGGAGCCTTGCCCGAGCGCTTGCAGATCGTGTTTCGCGGGGTGCGCGAGGTGATCGAGAGTTACGGTCCGGTGACCATGGGGATCGAGCAGGTGTTCATGGCGCGCAATGCCGACTCGGCGCTGAAGCTCGGCCAGGCGCGCGGCGCGGCGATCCTCGCGGGGGTCGAGGCGGGCCTGGAGGTGGCCGAATACACCGCCACCCAGGTCAAGCAGGCGATCGCCGGCAGCGGCGGGGCGGACAAGGAGCAGGTGCAGATGATGGTAATGCACCTGCTCAAGCTGGTGCAGAAGCCGCAGATCGACGCTTCGGATGCCCTGGCCATCGCCCTGTGTCACGCCCATCACCGGCAGAGCCTGATTCCCCATGGTCTGTCCGGCGCGAAGCGGCGCAGCGGTCGCCTTCGTTTGTAACGTTACTCAAGGAAAATTTCGGTGATCGGACGTTTGCGCGGCACCCTGGCGGAGAAGCAGCCGCCCCATGTGATGGTGGATGTGAATGGCCTCGGCTACGAGCTGGAGGTGCCCATGACCACTCTCTACCGCCTGCCCGCGGTGGGCGAGTCGTTGACCCTGCACACTCATCTGGTGGTGCGTGAGGATGCCCACCTGCTCTACGGCTTCTTCGAGAAGCGCGAGCGCGAGCTGTTCCGCGAGCTGATCCGTCTCAATGGCGTCGGCCCGAAACTGGCCTTGGCCCTGATGTCCGGGCTGGAGGTCGATGAGCTGGTGCGCTGCGTGCAGGCCCAGGACACCTCGGCCCTGGTCAGGGTGCCGGGGGTCGGCAAGAAGACCGCCGAGCGCCTGCTGGTGGAATTGAAGGGGCGCTTCAAGGCCTGGGAGGCCGTGCCCGGAATGGCCACCCTGGTGGTGGAACCTCAGGGCATCGCTGCAGTCTCAAGCGCGGAGAATGATGCGGTCAGCGCGTTGATTTCCCTCGGTTACAAGCCCCAGGAAGCCAGTCGCGCGGTCTCGGCCATCAAGGAGGAAGGGTTGAGCAGTGAAGACATGATCCGCCGCGCCCTCAAGGGCATGATCTAACGTGCGACCTGGCTCACGCCGAGCGGTGGAGTTCGTCGGCGCCTGGGTACCGCCTCTTGATTTGCCGTTTCACGGCGTCCAGTGTGGCCGCTTCATGGCCTGCACGGCATTCGCCGTGACGCCCCAACCTATTCCGATACAGAGCCACAGATGATAGAAGCCGACCGTCTGATCACTGCCAGCCCCCGCGAACGTGAGGAACAGGTAGATCGCGCCATTCGCCCGTTGAAGCTGGCCGAGTACATCGGCCAGCCAAATGTGCGCGAGCAGATGGAGCTGTTCATTCAGGCGGCCAAGGGCCGCGCGGAAGCGCTCGACCACACGCTGATCTTCGGACCGCCCGGCCTGGGCAAGACCACCCTGGCCAATATCATCGCCCAGGAAATGGGCGTGTCGATCAAGAGCACCTCCGGTCCCGTGCTGGAGCGTCCCGGTGATCTGGCGGCGTTGCTGACCAACCTCGAGCCGGGCGATGTGCTGTTTGTCGATGAAATCCATCGCCTGTCGCCGATAGTCGAAGAAGTGCTGTATCCAGCGATGGAGGACTTCCAGCTCGACATCATGATTGGCGAGGGGCCGGCGGCGCGGTCGATCAAGCTGGACCTGCCGCCCTTCACCCTGGTCGGCGCCACCACCCGCGCCGGCATGCTGACCAACCCGCTGCGCGACCGCTTCGGGATTGTCCAGCGCCTGGAGTTCTACAGCGTCGAGGACCTGGCGACCATCGTCGGGCGGTCAGCCGGGATTCTTGGCCTGCCGATCGAGGCCCAGGGTGCCTTCGAGATCGCCCGTCGCGCCCGCGGCACACCGCGTATCGCCAACCGCCTGCTGCGCCGCGTGCGCGATTTCGCCGAGGTGCGCGGCAAGGGCGAGATCACCCGGCAGATCGCCGACCTGGCGCTCAATCTGCTGGATGTCGATGAGCGAGGCTTCGACCACCAGGACCGCCGGTTGCTGCTGGCCATGATCGAGAAGTTCGATGGCGGCCCGGTCGGCGTCGACAGCCTGGCGGCGGCCATCAGCGAAGAGCGCCATACCATCGAGGATGTGCTGGAGCCCTACCTGATTCAACAGGGCTACATCATGCGCACGCCGCGCGGGCGCGTGGTGACCCGGCATGCCTACCTGCATTTCGGCCTGAATACCCCCAAACGCATGGGCGAGGCGCCGGTGGCGGACTTATTCGATGGTGGTGATGCGTGAAAAAATACTTGCTGCACCCGATTGGCAAGAGCAGGAGCTGAGACTAGAGTATGCGCGCGCAAAACGGAGTTCAGCCGTTCGCTCATCGTTGTCGTGTTTACTACGAAGACACCGATGCCGGCGGCATCGTCTACTACGTCAATTACCTCAAGTTTATGGAACGGGCCCGCACCGAGCGGCTGCGCGACCTGGGCTTCGCCCAATCGACGCTGGCTGGTGAGGGCCTGTTGTTCGTCGTGCATTCCACCGAGGCGCGCTATCACGCGCCGGCACGCCTGGACGACGAACTGCTGGTGAGCGCCGACGTAATCGATTTGAACCGCGCCAGCCTGCGCTTTCGTCAGCAAGTCAGGCGGGTGGCGGATGATGTGCTGCTCTGTGAAGGGCAGTTTTTGGTGGCCTGTGTGCGCGCCGACAATTTGAAACCCCGGGCCATTCCCGAAACGCTGCGAGCGGCCTTTGCCGAGACGGGCGGCACCGGTCCATCTAGAGCAGGAGAGTAAGCGTGGAAGCCAACGCCAACGCCGTTGACCATATGTCGATGTGGAGCCTGATCAGCAACGCCAGTCTGGTGGTGCAGCTGGTGATGCTGACCCTGGTGGCCGCCTCGGTCACCTCGTGGGTCATGATTTTTCAGCGCAGCACCCTGCTGCGCGCGGCCAAGCGCGCCCTGGACATGTTCGAGGAGCGTTTCTGGTCGGGCATCGACCTGTCCAAGCTGTATCGTCAGGCCGGTAGCAACCCCGATCCGGACTCGGGTCTGGAGCAGATCTTCCGCGCCGGCTTCAAGGAGTTCTCGCGCCTGCGCCAGCAGCCCGGCGTCGATCCGGACGCGGTGATGGACGGCGTGTCGCGGGCCATGCGCGTGGCCATCTCGCGGGAAGAGGAAAAGCTCGAGCAGAGCCTGCCGTTCCTTGCCACCGTCGGTTCCACCAGCCCCTACATCGGCCTGTTCGGTACCGTGTGGGGCATCATGAACTCCTTCCGCGGCCTGGCCCAGGTGCAGCAGGCCACCCTCGCCACCGTGGCGCCGGGTATCGCCGAAGCGCTGATCGCCACGGCCATCGGTCTGTTCGCCGCGATTCCGGCGGTGATCGCCTACAACCGTTTCTCCGCCCGCGGCGAGATGCTGATCGGTCGCTACTACACCTTCGCCGACGAGTTCCAGGCGATCCTGCACCGCAAAGTGCATACCACCGACGACTAAGCCTCAGGCGTTCAGGATAGGTTTCAGGCCATGGCCAGAATTCGCAACAGACGCAAGCCGGTCGCCGAGATGAACGTGGTGCCCTACATCGACGTGATGTTGGTACTGCTGGTGATCTTCATGGTGACCGCGCCGATGCTCAACCAGGGGGTCAAGGTCGACCTGCCGAAAGTCAGCAGCGAGGTGTTGCCGCAGGATAACGACGCCCAGGTGCTGACCATTTCGATCAAGGCCGACAAGTCCTACTACTGGAACATGGGCACCGAAGTCGATGTCGACACCGTTCAGGATCAGGCGCTGACCCTCGAGGAGATGGTCCGGGCGGTCACCGCCATCCTCAACCAGAGCCGCAGCCAGGGCAAGCAGGTGCAGGTCTTCGTGCGCGGCGACAAGGCGGTCGATTACGGTTCCGTGATGGCGGCCATGAGTGGCTTGCAGCAGGCCGACGTGGGTAACGTCGGGCTGATCACCGAGGCGCCCTGATGCAGCAGCGCGAGCGCTCTCCTTCGGAAAGCCTGTTCTGGCCGGTGGTCTGGGCCGTGAGTCTGCACGTCCTGATGTTCGCCATGCTGTTCGTCAGCTTTGCCTTTGCCCCGGACCTGCCGCCGGCCAGGCCGATCGTCCAGGCCACCCTGTATCAGTTGAAGTCGCAGAGCCAGGCGACCACCCAGACCAATCAGAAGATTGCCGGTGAGGCGAAGAAAACCGCCGCGCCGCAGTACGAGACCGAGCAGCTGGAGCTGAAGAAGGCCGAGCAGCAGAAGCAGGCGGCGGCCAAGGCAGCGGAACAAAAGAAGGCCGAAGAGGCTCGAAAGGCCGAAGCGGTGAAGAAGGCCGAAGCCGCCAAGCAGGCCGAGGCAGCCAAGGCGGCCGAGCAGAAGAAGCTGGCTGATATCGCCAAGAAGAAGGCGGCAGAGGAAGAGGCGAAGAAGAAAGCCGCCGAAGACGCCAAGAAAAAGGCCGCCGAAGAGGCTAAAAAGAAAGCCGCCGAAGAGGCAAAGAAAAAGGCCGCAGCGGAGGCCGCGAAGAAGAAGGCCGCCGACGATGCCAAGAAGAAGGCAGCCGAGCAGGCGCGCAAGGCCGTCGAAGACAAGAAGGCGGCGGCATTGGCCGAACTGCTTTCGGATAATGTGGAGCACCAGCAGGCGCTGGCCGAGACCCATGGCGACCAGGTTGCCGGTAGTCTCGATGACTTGATCGTCAGGCTGGTGAGCGAGCAGTGGCGTAGGCCGCCTTCGGCGCGTAACGGCATGAGTGTGGAAATTCTCATCGAGATGCTGCCCGATGGCACTATCACCAACGCCAGCGTGACCCGTGGCAGTGGTGATGCGCCCTTCGACAGTTCCGCCGTACAAGCGGTGCGCAACGTAGGGCGTATCGTCGAGATGCAACAACTTGATCGCGCCACGTTCGACCGGCTTTACCGGCAGCGTCGCGTCATCTTCAAACCGGAGGATTTAGGTCTGTGAACACCTTGATGCGTATCGTCCTGTTGGGGCTGACCTTGTTGGTCGGCAGCGTACAGGCCGCTGATCCACTGGTGATTACCAGTGGTACCGATCGCGCCACGCCGATCGCCGTGGTGCCCTTCGGCTGGCAGGGCGGCACCGTGCTGCCGGAGGACATTGCTGAGATCGTCGGCAACGACCTGCGCAACTCCGGGGTGTTCGAGCCGATTCCACGGCAGAACATGATCAGCCTGCCGACCCAGGCCAGCGAGGTCATCTACCGCGACTGGAAGGCCCTCGGCGCGCAGTACGTCCTGGTCGGCAGCATGGTGCCTGCCGGCGGTCGCCTGCAGGTGCAGTTCGCCCTGTTCAACGTGGCCACCGAGCAGCAGGTATTGACCGGTAGCGTTGGCGGTGGCGTCGACCAGCTGCGCGACATGGCCCACCATATCGCCGACCTGGCGTTCGAGAAGCTCACCGGGGTCAAGGGCGCATTCTCCACCCGCATGCTCTATGTCACCGCCGAGCGTTTCGCGGTGAACAACACCCGCTACACCCTGCAGCGTTCTGACTACGACGGCGCCCGCGCGGTGACCCTGTTGCAATCGCGCGAGCCGATTCTGTCGCCGTCCTTCGCGCCGGACGGCCGTCGCATCGCCTACGTGTCGTTCGAGCAGAAGCGCCCGCGTATCTTCGTGCAGCACATCGATACCGGTCGTCGCGAGCAGATCACCAATTTCGAGGGCTTGAACGGCGCGCCGTCCTGGTCGCCGGATGGCAGTCGCCTGGCTTTCGTGCTGTCGCGTGATGGCAATCCGGAGATCTACGTGATGGACATGGGCTCGCGCCAGCTGCGCCGCGTGACCAATCACTACGCCATCGATACCGAGCCGTTCTGGGGCAAGGATGGGCAGACCATCTACTTCACCTCCGATCGCGCCGGCAAACCACAGATTTACAAGACCAACATCAGCAGCGGTGCGGTGGATCGAGTGACCTTCGTGGGTAACTACAACGCCAATCCGAAGCTTTCCGCTGATGAAAAGACTCTGGTGATGATCCATCGCCAGGATGGTTTTACCGTGTTCAAGGTAGCTGCCATGGATCTGGCGCGCGGTGGGGCGCCGCGCATCCTTTCTGATACAAGTTTGGATGAATCTCCCACTGTTGCACCTAATGGCACCATGCTAATCTACGCCACCCGCCAGCAGGGTCGGGGAGTCTTGATGTTAGCGTCCATCAACGGACGTGTGAGGCTCCCTCTTCCTACCGCTCAAGGCGAAGTTCGAGAGCCTTCCTGGTCCCCCTACCTGAACTGATGCGGCGTTTTACCTTTAAACTTTTGCTTAACACATTTGGGGTTACATGATGGAAATGCTGAAATTCGGCAAATTTGCTGCTCTGAGCCTGGCTCTGGCCGTGGCTGTAGGTTGCTCCTCGAAGGGCGGTGACGCTGCTGGTGAAGGCGCGATTGATCCGAACGCCGGTTACGGCGCAAACACCGGTGCCGTTGACGGCAGCCTGAGCGAAGAAGCTGCTCTGCGCGCTATCACCACCTTCTACTTCGAGTACGACAGCTCCGACCTGAAGCCGGAAGCCATGCGCGCTCTGGACGTTCACGCCAAGGACCTGAAAGGCAACGGCGCTCGCGTCGTTCTGGAAGGCCACGCTGACGAGCGCGGTACCCGCGAGTACAACATCGCCCTGGGCGAGCGTCGTGCCAAGGCCGTTCAGCGCTACCTGGTGCTGCAGGGCGTTTCCCCGGCTCAGCTGGAACTGGTTTCCTACGGCGAAGAGCGTGCGATTGCCACTGGCAACGACGAGCAGTCCTGGGCTCAGAACCGCCGCGTCGAACTGCGCAAGTAATTTGCCATGCGTAGTAGCCGTCGTGTTGTGACCGTTTTGGCCCTCTGCCTGCCGCTCGCGGCCTGGGCCGAGGTTCCCGTGGTGGATAACGATGCCGCTTATGGCGGCAGCTATCCGCCCGCCGGTTACGGCACGACTGGCGCCTACGTCGGGGGAGGGGCGGAAGCCCCTGCCTCGGCGCAGGGCATGATGTTCACCCAGCTGCAGCAGATGCAGCAGGAGATCGCGCAGCTGCGTGGTCTGCTCGAAGAGCAGCAATACGAAATCCAGCGTTTGAAGCAGGAAAGCCTGGAGCGTTACCAGGATCTTGATCGACGCTTGAACAGTGGTTCCGCAAGTGCTGCGGCCGCTCAGAATTCCCCCTCCGACGGCTCCCTTGGTGCCGGCGGCGTATCTCAATCCCCTATTGCTCAGGCGCCCGCGGCAAGCGGCCCCGCCGATCCGGAGAAGGAAAAGCTGTTTTATGACGCTGCCTTCGACCTGATCAAGGCCAAGGACTTCGACAAGGCCAGCCAGGCCTTCGGCGCCTTCTTGCGCAAGTATCCGAACAGTCAGTACGCCGGCAATGCCCAGTACTGGCTGGGCGAGGTGAACCTGGCCAAGGGCGACCTGCAGGCTGCCGGCCAGGCCTTTGCCCGGGTCAGTCAGGCCTACCCGCAGCACGCCAAGGTGCCGGATTCGCTGTTCAAGTTGGCCGATGTGGAGCAACGCTTGGGTAATGCCGACAAGGCCAAGGGCATTTTGCGCCAGATCATCGCCCAGTATCCCGGAAGTTCGGCTGCCCAGCTGGCGCAGCGCGATCTGCAGCGCTTGCCCTAGAAGCTGAATCGTCGATCAAGAAAACCCGCGCCTAGCGCGGGTTTTTTCGTTAGAATCGGCGCCCCCTTTCCCGCAACGGAGGCGGATGGCCTGTTTAGCCGTCACGCCCGTGGCTGATATGCAAGAAACCCTGCGAATTACCGAGATTTTCTACTCGCTGCAGGGGGAGACGCGCACTGCCGGCTTGCCGACCGTGTTCGTACGCCTCACCGGCTGTCCCCTGCGCTGCCAGTATTGCGACACCGCCTATGCCTTTAGTGGTGGCGAGATCATGTCCCTGGACGCCATCGTCGAGCAGGTCGCGCGCTACAAGCCGCGCTACATCTGCGTGACGGGTGGTGAGCCGCTGGCGCAACCGAACTGCATCCCCTTGCTCGAGCGCCTGTGCGATGCTGGCTACGAGGTGTCGCTGGAAACCAGTGGCGCCCTGGATGTGTCGGCGGTCGATCCGCGGGTCAGCAGGGTGCTTGATCTCAAGACGCCCGGATCGGCCGAAGTGGCGCGCAATCGATATGAGAATATCGAATTGCTGACGAGCAACGATCAGGTCAAGTTCGTCATCTGCTCCCGCGAGGACTATGACTGGGCGGTGACCAAGCTGATCCAGTACCGCCTGCATGAGCGTGCCGGCGAGGTGTTGTTCTCGCCCAGTCATCACGAGCTGGATGCGCGCGCGCTGGCCGACTGGATAGTGACCGACAACCTGCCTGTGCGCCTGCAGATGCAGTTGCACAAGATCCTCTGGGACGATGAGCCGGGGCATTGAGCATGAGCGATAAGAAAGCCGTCATTCTTCTCTCTGGTGGCCTGGATTCGGCCACCGTGGTGGCGCTGGCCAAGGCCCAGGGCTATGCCTGCTACAGCATGAGCTTCGACTATGGTCAGCGCCATCGAGCCGAACTGCAGGCGGCCGAGCGAGTAGCCAGGCAGTTGGGCGTGATCGAGCACAAGGTCATTGGCCTCAGTCTCGACGGCATCGGCGGTTCGGCCCTGACCGACAGCAGTATCGAGGTGCCGGAGTCGCCCAGCGAGGGCATTCCCGTTACCTATGTGCCGGCGCGTAATACCGTGTTCCTGTCCCTGGCGCTGGGGTGGGCCGAAGTGCTGGGCGCGCGGGATATCTTCATCGGGGTCAACGCGGTGGACTATTCCGGCTACCCGGACTGTCGCCCCGAGTTCATCGAGGCTTTCGAGCGCCTGGCCAACCTGGCGACCAAGGTCGGGGTCGAAGGGCAGGGCTTCCGCATTCAGGCCCCGCTGCAGGATATGAGCAAGGCCGAGATCATCCAGGCCGGCCTGCAGCATGGTGTGGATTACGCGCTGACCGTGTCCTGCTACCAGGCCGACGCGGATGGCCGCGCCTGTGGCAAATGCGACAGCTGCCGCCTGCGCGCTGCGGGCTTTGTTGGGGCCGGCGTCGCCGATCCCACCCGCTACTGCTAAAAAGTTTTCACGAGGTGTTGTTTTTCTGAATTAAATCAGTATTATACGCCTCGCGTTGGGTCGTTAGCTCAGTTGGTAGAGCAGTTGGCTTTTAACCAATTGGTCGTAGGTTCGAATCCTACACGACCCACCAACCTCCTTCCTCGTAGTGCCTCCCCGTGTTCCCGTCCTGTCTGCTCTCGCACATTCTCCTGGCGGGTATACTAGAACTCCGCTCTGAATAGACCTTCACAGGGCCTTATGACATGACGCAGATTTCCGAACGCCTCCTGGTTCAAGCTCATCTCGATGCCAAGCAGCCCAAGCCGCTGACGCCCGAGCAAGAGTCCTTCTACCGCTCCGAGATCGCCGCCGAGCTGAAAAAGCAGAACGCCGTGCTGGTCGCTCACTACTACTGCGATCCGGTGCTGCAAGCGCTCGCCGAGGAGACCGGTGGTTGCGTCTCCGACTCCCTGGAGATGGCCCGATTCGGTAATCAGCACTCGGCGCAGACGGTGCTGGTGGCCGGCGTCAAGTTCATGGGCGAGACGGCAAAGATCCTCAATCCGGAAAAGCGTGTGCTGATGCCGACGCTCGAGGCGACCTGTTCCTTGGACCTGGGATGCCCGGTGGACGAGTTCGCCGCGTTCTGCGACCAGCACCCGCAGCGTACCGTGGTGGTCTATGCCAATACCTCGGCGGCGGTGAAGGCGCGGGCCGACTGGGTGGTGACCTCGAGCTGCGCGGTGGAGATCGTCGAGCACCTGATGGACAACGGCGAGAGCATCATCTGGGCGCCGGATCAGCACCTGGGGCGCTATATCCAGAACAAGACCGGGGCCGACATGCTGCTGTGGGACGGTGCCTGCATCGTTCACGAGGAGTTCAAGGCCAAGCAGCTCGAAGACATGAAGGCGCTGTACCCGGACGCCGCGGTGCTGGTGCATCCGGAGTCGCCGACCGCGGTGATCGAACTGGCCGACGCGGTGGGCTCCACCAGCCAGTTGATCAAGGCGGCGCAGACCCTGCCGAACAAGACCTTCATCGTCGCCACCGACCGTGGCATCTTCTACAAGATGCAGCAGCTGTGCCCGGACAAGGAATTCGTCGAGGCGCCGACCGCCGGTAACGGCGCGGCCTGCCGCAGCTGCGCGCACTGCCCGTGGATGGCGATGAATACTCTGGAGCGGACCCTGGCCTGCCTGCGTGAAGGCAGCAACGAGATTCATGTCGATCCGGCGTTGATCCCGCGGGCGATCAGGCCGCTCAAGCGCATGCTGGACTTCACCCAGGCGGCACGCCTGAAGCTGGCCGGCAACGCCTGACGGCGGTGCAGCAGGTACAAAAAAGCCCGGTGAGTCCGGGCTTTTTGCTGTCTGCCTAGCGCAGCATCTGTTCGATCATGCGCTGATCTTCCATCAGTTCGCGCTGCCGCGCGTCGATGCGTGAAGCCAGCTGGAAGTTGTTGCTGGCGCGGCGCTTGGCGAAGTCGAGCTGTTCGATGGCCTCGTCGAAATCGCCGACCAGGGCGAAGTACTCGGCGCGGGCCTGGTGCAGGCCGACGGTGTTGCCGCTGAGGCCGCGAACCTCGGCGACCAGGTACCAGATATCCGGATCCTTTGCGCGGCTCTTCAGCAGTTCGTCGAGGGCGCGCTCAGCGTCCTGCGCGCGCCCCTGCTTCAGCAGCAGGTCGACACGGGCCTGTTGCAGCGGGTAGCTGTTCGGATACAGCGCGAGCAGCCGCTCGATGCGCGCCTGGGCCTCATCGAGACGGCTGGCGGCGATGTCCAGCTCGATCTGTGCCAGGTTGTAGGTCGGATCGTTCGGCTCGTTCTGCAGCAGCGGCTGCAGCGTCTCACGCGCCTGCTGGTGTTGGCCGCCTTTGATCTGCGCCAAGGCCAGGCCGTAGCGTGCCGCATCGAGCTTGGGGTTCTCCTCGAGCATGCTGCGAAAGCGCTTGGCGGCAAGGCCAGGAGTGCCTTCGTAGATCAGGCTGACCCGGGCGCGCATCAGCTGGTAGCGCAGGCTGTCCTTGATGCCGCCGCCGGCATGCTGCTCGGCGCGGTTGCGCGTATCGGCGATGCGCGATTCGGAGACCGGGTGGGTGAGGAGGAATTCCGGTGGCTTGCGGTCGTAGCGGTACTGGCGCATGAGGCGCTCGAACATGCTCGGCATGGCCCGCGGATCGAAGCCGGCCTTCTCCAGGTTGACCAGGCCGATGCGGTCGGCTTCCTGCTCGTTCTGCCGGGAAAAGCGCCGTTGTTCCTGGATCGCCGCCGCCTGCGTCGAGGCGATGGTGGCGATGCCGACGTCTCCGGCGCCGGCGGCGGCGGCGACTATGCCGGCCAGCATCGCTGCCATCATCGGTACCTGCATGCGCTGCTGGGCTTCCAGGCCGCGGGCGAAGTGGCGCTGCGACAGGTGTGCCAGTTCGTGGGCCATGACCGAGGCGTACTCGGCTTCGGTCTGGGCATAGAGGAACAGCCCGCCGTTGACCCCGATGATTCCGCCGGGCGCGGCGAAGGCGTTGATCTGCGGGCTGTCGAGCAGGACGAACTCCAGGCGGCGGTCCTGCAGCTGGCTGGTTTCGCTGAGGCGGTAGACGCTGCTCTCGACGAACTCCTTGAGTTGCGGGTCGGACAGCTGGCTGATCTGTCCGCGCAGCAGGCCGAGCCAGGCGCGCCCGAGTTGGTGTTCTTGCTGGGGCGAAACCAGCGAGGAGCTGGCATCGCCGAGCGATGGCAGATCGCTGGCGGTTGCCGGCAGGGCGAGCAGGCAGGCGAGCGTCAACAGGGTAGGGCGCAGAACATTCATGCACGGGGCTCTTGGCGGACAAAGGCGATACTGTAGCCGCGCAGGTGTTCGCCTGGCCAGGGCTGTGCGGCCTTCGGTATCCTATGGGTCTATCTCGGAGGGTGGCATGAACGAAACGCAAGAGTGGCTCGAGACCTGCGACGCGGAGCTGGATGCCAGTGGCTTGAACTGTCCGTTGCCGCTGCTCAAGGCCAAGTTGGAGCTGAACAAGCTGGCCAGCGGTGCCGTGCTCAAGGTCATTGCCACGGATGCCGGCTCGCAACGCGACCTGCGCGCCTTCGCGACGCTCGCCGGGCATTGCCTGCTGCACGAGGAAGTCGAGGGCGGTGTCTATCGCTACTGGTTGCGCAAGGCCTGACGCACTGTCTGCGCGGGTCGTTTCTATTTAAGGAATCTTGATGGTTAAGGTGTTACGCGACTGGCTGCACCGCTACTTCTCCGATGAGCAGGCCGTGGTGCTGGCGGTGTTACTGATCCTGGGTTTTGCCGTGATCCTGACCCTGGGCGGGATGCTCGCCCCGGTGCTAACCGGGCTGGTGCTGGCGTTCCTGATGCAGGGGCTGGTCAGCGCCCTGGAGCGCCTGCGGCTGCCGCAGTTGGTAGCGGTGTGGCTGGTGTTCGCGCTGTTCATGAGTCTGCTCGGCCTGTTTCTGTTGGTGCTGATGCCGCTGCTGTGGCGGCAGCTGAGCAACCTGTTCAACGAGCTGCCGCGGATGTTCGGCGAGTGGCAGACGCTGTTCCTGCTGCTACCGGAGCGCTACCCGAACTTGATCAGCGACGCCCAGGTGCTGCAGCTGATCGAGGCGGTGCGTGGCGAGCTCGGCCAGTTCGGCCAATGGGCACTGTCCTTCTCCCTGGCCAGCCTGCCGCTGCTGGTCGGCGTGATGATCTACGTGGTGCTGGTGCCCATTCTGGTGTTCTTCTTCCTCAAGGACCGGCGGCTGATCGGTGAGTGGTTGCGTGGCTACCTGCCCCGCGAGCGCGCCCTGATCACCCAGGTGGCGCAGGAGATGAATCAGCAGATCGCCAACTATATCCGCGGCAAGTTCATCGAGATCCTCATCTGTGGTGGCGTCACCTACGTCGCCTTCGCCGCGCTTGGCCTCAACTACGCGGCGCTGCTAGCGCTGGCGGTGGGGCTGTCGGTGGTGGTGCCCTATATCGGCGCGGTGGTGGTGACCGTGCCGGTGGCGCTGATCGCGTTGTTCCAGTGGGGCTTTAGCGATCAGTTCCTCTACCTGATGGTGGTCTACGGCGTGATCCAGGCGCTGGACGGCAACGTGCTGGTGCCGCTGCTATTTTCCGAGGCGGTCAACCTGCACCCGGTGGCGATCATCTGCGCGGTGCTGCTGTTTGGCGGTCTGTGGGGGTTCTGGGGGGTGTTCTTCGCCATTCCCCTGGCCACCCTGTTCAAGGCAGTGTTGAGCGCCTGGCCGCGGCGCGAGCTGCAGGTGCCGGTACAGGGGGAGTAGAAAGAAAAAAGGCCGCATCGCGCGGCCTTTTTCATGCGGTGCTCGATTAGCCCTGGTTCAGGGTCTGGGCTGCCGCCAGCACGGCGTCGACGTGACCGGGCACCTTGACCCCGCGCCACTCATGGCGCAGCACGCCATCCTTGTCGATCAGGAAGGTGCTGCGGTCGACGCCCAGGTACTCCTTGCCGTAGAGCTTCTTCAGCTTGATCACCTCGAACAGCTGGCAGAGTGCCTCGTCCTTGTCCGAGATCAGCTCGAACGGGAAGGCCTGCTTGGCCTTGAAGTTCTCATGGGACTTCAGTCCGTCGCGCGATACGCCGAAGATCAGGGTGTTGGCCGCCTGAAACGCCGGATACTGGTCGCGAAAACCCTGGCCCTCGGTGGTGCAGCCTGGGGTGCTGTCCTTCGGGTAGAAGTAGAGCACCACCTGCTGGCCGCGCAG
This sequence comes from Pseudomonas sp. LPB0260, assembly GCF_013388395.1. NCBI lineage: Bacteria > Pseudomonadati > Pseudomonadota > Gammaproteobacteria > Pseudomonadales > Pseudomonadaceae > Pseudomonas > Pseudomonas sp. LPB0260. The sequence continues at coordinate 5,981,630 of NZ_CP058247.1, forward strand.
AGCGGACAGCTGGATCGATTGGCCGCTGGTGGCTTGCGCCTGGAAGTCGGGAACGGCTTGGTCGAGGGACACGGCCATGGTCGGGCTCCTTATGGGTTCTGCGGGCGCCAGGGCTCGATCAGCGCATCGAGGTTCAGGGCGTCGGCGAAGTCGAGGAACTGGTCGCGCAGCCAGCTGATCTGGGTGCCGGCCGGCAGGGTCACGGTCAGGGTGGCGTTGAGCATGGTGCCGCCGGTCTGGGGTGCCTGGTAGGTGTCGCAGGTCAGGTTCTCCAGCTCGACGTGGTGATCGATGAAGAACTGGCACAGCTCGTTGAGAATGTCCGGGCGATACACCGAGCTGACGTAAGCGACGTAGGGCAGGGCCTGGGGGCGATTGTCCGCGGCGCCGCTGCGAGTGACGTTGACCGAGAACGAATGTTTCTTGGCCAGCGCCGGCAGGCTGGACTCCAGGCGGGCCAGGGCATCCCAGCTGCCGGAGATCTGCAGGATCAGCGCGCTGAACTCACCGTGGCGACTCAGGCGGGTGCTGACCACGGCGCAGCGGCTTTCATGGCTGGCGCGGCACAGCACATTGGTCAGCTCCATGGCGTTGGGACCGAGTGCACTGATGACGAGGAATTGTTCGCGAACTGGGGGGGTGGACATGCAGCCTTCCTAAAACGATGAACGGTCGGTCCGCAGGTGCGGTGCCGAGCAAAGCCGGAAGGGTAGCGAAAAGCGCCGCCCAGGGGAATGCTCGGGGTCGGCGCGCGCATGGAATATTCGCTGATGCGCGCTGGCTCGCCACTTGCCCCAAGGCCTTGTCCTTCGCTTGTGCAAGCCAGGTGGCGCCAGTACCATTACGGCTCTCATTTTCCAGCAGGAGCGGTTGCATGATTGCGGGCAGTATGGTGGCACTGGTCACGCCCATGGATGCGCAGGGTGGTCTCGACTGGGACAGCCTGAGCAAACTGGTGGATTTCCACCTGCAAGAGGGCACCAACGCCATCGTCGCGGTCGGCACCACGGGTGAGTCCGCCACGCTGGAAGTGACCGAGCATATCGAGGCGATCCGCCGCGTGGTCGACCAGGTCGCCGGGCGCATCCCGGTGATTGCCGGCACCGGTGGCAACTCTACCCGCGAGTCGGTCGAACTGACCCGCGCAGCCAAGGACGTCGGTGCCGACGCCTGCCTGCTGGTGACCCCCTACTACAACAAGCCGACCCAGGAAGGCCTGTACCTGCATTTCCGCCACATCGCCGAGGCGGTGGCGATTCCGCAGATCCTCTACAACGTGCCGGGCCGTACGGCCTGCGACATGCTGCCGGAGACCGTCGAGCGACTGTCGAAGATCGATAACATCATCGGCATCAAGGAAGCCACCGGCGACCTGCAGCGTGGCCAGGAAGTGCTGGATCGGGTGAGCAAGGACTTCCTGGTCTATTCCGGTGACGATGCCACCGCCGTCGAGCTGATGCTGATGGGCGGCAAGGGCAATATCTCGGTCACCGCCAACGTCGCCCCGCGGGCGATGAGCGACCTGTGCGCCGCGGCCATGCGTGGCGATGCGGCCCTGGCGCGGGCCATCAACGACCGCTTGATGCCGTTGCACAAGACGCTGTTCATCGAGTCCAACCCGATTCCGGTGAAGTGGGCCCTGCACGAAATGGGCATGATGCCGGAAGGCATCCGTCTGCCGTTGACCTGGCTCAGTCCGCGCTGTCATGAACCGCTGCGTCAGGCCCTGCGCCAGTCCGGCGTATTGGTTTAATCGAGGAAATACTACGCATGAAGCGACTGGCCGGACTCTCTGCACTTGCCCTGATCATCTCCAGCACCAGCGGTTGTGGCTGGTTGTGGGGGGAAGATGGTTATTTCCGTGATCGGGGTAGCGACTACCTCAGCGCGCGGCAAACCGCCCCTATGCAACTGCCGGCGAATGTCGAGGCCAAGCGCCTCGACCCCCTGTTGCCGGTTCCGCAGCAGGTGGCCAGCAGCACCGCCGAAGGTGAGTTCGAGGTGCCGCGCCCACAGTCCCTGGCTGTGCGTGGCGATGCCAGCGAGTTCAGCCTGCAGAAGAGCGGCGAGTCGCGCTGGCTGGTGGCGCAGCGCGTACCGGCGGAAGTCTGGCCGGTGGCCCGGCAGTTCTTTGCCGACAACGGCTTTCGCATCGCCGAAGAGCGCCCGCAGACTGGCGAGTTCAGCACCGAGTGGCAGCGTCTCGATGGCCTCTCCAGCGCCTTGGCGCGCCGCCTGAGCAGCCGCGCCCCGGGCGTGGCTGCAGATGCCGAGACCCGTGTGCGGGTGCGCATCGAGCCCGGCGTGCAACGCAATACCAGCGAGATCTTCGTGGCCAGCGCCGAGCGTCCGGCCGGTAGCAATGCCGACGTGGCCTTCACCAGTCGCGGCACCAACTCCGCGCTGGATGCCGCCTTGCTCGACGAGATGCTGGCGAACATGGCGCGCAGCGTCGAGCAGGGCGGTTCGGTATCGCTGCTGGCCGCCCGCGATTTCGACGCACCGAGCCGGGTCAGCCTGTCGGAAGACGGCAACGGCAATCCGGTGCTGAACCTCGGCGCCGACTTCGATCGCGCCTGGTCGGGTGTAGGCCGTTCCCTGGAGTTGGCCGACGTGCGCGTCGACGACCTCAATCGCAGCCTCGGGGTGTACTACATCAACCTGGCAGAAGGCACCAAGAAGAAGGGCGAGAAGCCGGGCTTCTTCGGTTCGCTGCTCGGCGGCGAGGCGGACAAGGAAGAGATCGAGGCCCGGGCCGAGCGCTATCAGGTGCGCCTGACGCCGGTGGGTGACAGCGTCCAGGTCACCGTGGAAAAGGACCTCAACACCGTGGCGCCGGCCGATGTCGCGCGCCGGGTGCTGGGCCTGATCCAGGAAAACCTCGGCTAGAAACCGAACCACTGGCCCGCGCCGCAGGTGCGGCTCGGGCGAAAACCAATAGGCGAAACCCTCCCGGTTTCGCCTGTTTCGTTTGCTAAAGGCGGAAATCCCGATATGACCACTCCTGCGACCCTGAGCCTGAAGAAGATCTACTCGGGCAAAGTCCGCGATCTCTACGAAATCGATGACCAGCGCATGCTGATGGTCGCCACCGACCGCCTTTCGGCCTTCGACGTGATTCTCGCCGAGCCGATTCCGGACAAGGGCAAGATCCTCACCGCGATTTCCAACTTCTGGTTCGACAAGCTCGCTGACGTGGTGCCCAACCACTTCACCGGCGACCGGGTCGAGGACGTGGTGCCGGCGGCCGAACTGCCCTTGGTCGAGGGTCGTGCGGTGGTTGCCAAGCGCCTCAAGCCGGTTGCCGTGGAGGCCATTGTGCGCGGCTATATCGTCGGCTCGGGATGGAAGGAGTACCAGCAGAGCGGCACCGTCTGCGGGATTCACCTGCCGGCCGGCCTGCAGGAGGCCGCCAAGCTGCCGCAGCCGATCTTCACCCCCTCGACCAAGGCCGCCGTGGGCGACCACGACGAGAACATCTCCTTCGAGCAGTGCGAAGCCATCATCGGCGCCGAGCTCGCCGCCCAGGTGCGCGACACGGCAATCGCCCTGTACAGCAAGGCGGTGGAGTACGCCGCGACCCGCGGCATCATCATCGCCGACACCAAGTTCGAGTTCGGCCTGGATGAAAACGGCCGCCTGACCCTCATGGACGAAGTGCTGACCCCCGATTCCAGCCGCTTCTGGCCGGCGGACAGCTATGTCGTAGGCAAGAACCCGCCGAGCTTCGACAAGCAGTTTGTGCGTGACTGGCTGGAGTCCACCGGTTGGAACAAGCAGCCACCGGCACCGGCCGTTCCGGCCGAGGTGGCGCAGAAGACCGCCGACAAGTACCGCGAAGCCCTGACGCGGCTGACGGCCTGAGCGCCGAGCGGACCGAGCTGAAGAGGCGCCCAGGCGCCCAGGCGCCTCTGTTCTTTTGCCGGCGGGTTGAAAGCGCTGCCGCGCGCCGCGTTTTGCCCTTGCCGGGCCGAACAGAATTCGCAAGCATCTGAAACTGTGCGAAAAAATCGCTCAGTGGGCTTCGCCAAAAGCGCATGTGCTGTTATCATGCGCGCCGCAACGGGAAGATGCCGGAGTGGCCGAACGGGACGGATTCGAAATCCGTTGTATCAGCGATGGTACCTAGGGTTCAAATCCCTATCTTCCCGCCATATCGCAACACCTGAGCCCCTGTATTTCCTCGTGAAGTCAGGGGCTTTTGCGTTTCCAGGGCTTGGCATTGTTGAGGCGGTCCCTTGTGGACATGCATTGCCAGCCTTTGCGCTGCGGCCAGGTTTGCCTTCATCGTCGATTCTGCTTGTGCAAGAAACAGAAAACCCCCGAAGCCGAAGCTTCAGGGGTTGTCTATTTCTGCGGTTATGGCTCTATTTGCGTCGCCATTGCCCCTGGAGCTGGATGTACTGGCCGGGCGGGGTCTTTTCCAGGGCTTTCTGCCCGGCGATGGCTTCCACGTCGCCGAGCTTGATGCCGTTCTCGTTGGCCAGGCGCTGGTATTCGGCGCGCCGGGCCTGGTTGATCAGGCGGGCGATTTCGCTGGCCTGGCCCCCGGGCTTGACCACACCGAGGTAACCGTTGGCCATCTCGCCGAGCTGGCCGCTGGCCTTGGCCGGGCCTAGGGCGGACATGGCTTCGTTGAGGCTCAGGGCCATGGCCGGCAGGCTCAGGCTGAGCAGCAGTAGCAGGCTGGCAATGCGTCTAGGCAGGTTCATGACGGCGCTCCTCAAAACAGTCCGCTGGACTCGCTGAACATGTCGTCCAGGGCTTTGTCCACCTTGATGTAGATTTCGTGTTCGATCTTCACGTTGAGATTGATGTTGATCGGTTCCTTGGGCGCCGTCAGCTGCACGGTCGGGGTGCAGGCTGCGTTCAGCAGGCCCAAGAGCAAGATCGCTAGACAGATCTGCACGCGCATGGCGCGTCCTCCTTCAAGGCTCCAGTGGAGCGGCTTTGGCGTTGCGTTTCAGTATGCGTTGCTGCACTCGCCGGCGGATGATTTCGTTCACCTTATCGGTCAATTGCAGGCTGGCCAAGAGCGAGGGGATGTCTTCTTCCAGGTTGATGTTGAAATGAATCGGCCGGCCCTGCTCGATGGCTGGGTTCTGGCCCTCCAGGCGCATGCTCAGCTGCAGCTTGCCCTGGGGATCGTAGTCCACCTGGCTGCGCAGCGTGGTGAAGTGGAAGTCTTCCAGTGACTGGGTCACCAGTTGCATGGTGGGGTTGCTGCTTCCCAGTGCCCTGATGCGTTCGGAGTGCAGTTGCAGGTGGCCGCCGGGGCTGCGGGCGGCGATTCGGCCGCGGTCGACCTGGATGCCGTGCCGGCTCAGGCGCAGCGGTAGATGGCCGTCGAAGGTGCCGCTGCCGGCCAGCCCCTCGGCGGGATAGAGGGTGAACAGCCGCCTCAGTTGCAGGCCGCGCAGTTCCACGGGGATCAGCAGTGGCGTCTCCGTCAGCTTCCACTGATTGGCCGCGACGTGGACGCTGCCGCCCATCAGCCCGGCCTGGGCCTGGCGCAGGTTCAGCTGGCCGAGGTCGGGTCGCTCGATGGGCGCGCTGTAGTCGGCCTGCAGCTGCAGCGGGCCGATGGGAATGCCCGGATTGGCTTCTTTCAGGCGCAGATCGCTCAGCGTCACCTGGAGGCGGCCATGGTCCAGGTTGATCCGCGCGCGTGCGTCTAGGCCGCTGAGGGCGGTGCGGTCGTAGATGCCGGCCAGGTCTTTGCCGGTCAACTCAAGCTTCAGGTCGGGCCAGTCGTGGCCGGGGGCGAGGTCGATTACCGCGTCGGCGCTCACGCGACCCTGGTTCAGCTCGAGTAGTGCCGGCCAGTGCGCCAGGGTCGTGGCCAGCGGGTTGCCCGCCCGCAGGAACAGTTCCGGCAGCTGAGCGTGGGCGTGCAGGCCGCGCTCGGAGTCGTAGCGCAGTTGCAGGGGCAGCTTGAGGTCCGAGTCCGCCGACAGCTCGCCGCTCGACTCGAGCCGCTCTTCGGCCAGGTCCACTCGACCCTGCCAGCGCCAGCTCTGAGGCCTTAGGGCGGCGTGCAGCAGGCTTTCGACGTCTATGGAGGCGGGGCCCTGCAGATGCCAGTCGGACGCATCGCCGTTGTGCAGGCGTGCGCCCAGCTGCAGGCCGCCGAGGTTGGCGCGCAGGCGCCGCAGTTGCAGGTCGCGGCCGGCCACTCTGTCGAGGCTGAGCGCGGAGCCCCGTTGCAGCTCGATACGCAACTGCTCGGGGTCCAGGTAGCCGTTGAAGCGCAGGTCGGCCTTGGCCTTGTGCAGCGTCCAGTCCCCCGGGTGAGCCGTGGGCTGCTGGCGCTGAGTTGCACGTCGGCGAACTGCGCGGCCCAGGGCGGTGCGTTGGCCAGTGCCAGTTGACCCCGCAGTTCGAGTGGTGTCGGGCCCTGACTGCGCAGACGGAAAGCCAGGGGCAGGGAGCGCTCGGCCAGATTGCTCGGCAGCGGGCCCAATGGCTCGCCTGCCTCCAGAAGCAGACGCAGCGAATCGGCGCGCAGCGCGGCCGGGAGTCTCTGTTGTTGGTCCGGCAGTGGTTGCTGCAACACCAGTTCGGCGCTCAGTTGTTCGGCGTACCAGCGGCCATCGAGGCCGCGCAGGGCCAGGCCGAGCTCGCCCTGCAGCTGGCCGAGGCCCGGGATGGCCCAGGGTTCGGCGAGCGCGCCGTTGGCCGTGATATGGCCCGTGGCGCGGCGCAACAGGTTGATGTCCAGATCGCCGCGGGGCAGCTGCAGCTGCCAGCTGGCGGCAAGCTGCACGGTGCTCGGTGCGGCGGCCGGCGCCGCGTCCATGGGCAGTAGCCAGTCCCTCAGCCACCCGCGTAGCGCCGTGGCTTCGTCCAGTGTCGGTGCCCACAGCTCGCCGCGCCACAGCGTGCCATCGGCATTGTCCTGCAGGCGGCTGTGCAGGCTGAGCTGGGGGCGGTCGTTGACCGCCAGGGCCAGCTGCAGCTCGGTTGCATCGGTAGCGCTTTGAATCCGGCCCTCGAGGTTGAGGCGAGTGGTGTCACCGGCGAGATTGAGTCGCAGGTCGAGCGCGCCTGCTGAGACCGCCGAGCGGCTCTGCTGGAGGTCGCCGCGCAGCTGGCAGCGGCCCTTGGCGCAGGGCAGGTCGACGAGCAGCTCGTCGATGCTCAGGCTCAGGGGCAGGATGGCGAGCGCTTCGCCGAGCGCCTTCAGGTCCAGTCTCCGCGCCGGCGTACTGGCGGCGTGTTCCGCCGCCGGGTGCCAGTCCAGCGTCAGTCGCTCGGCGCGAACCTGTTGGGCATAGGGCGGTTGCAGGCCGAACTGTCCCCAACCCAGGTGCAGGCGCTCGATTCGCAGTTGCAACTGGCCGGCCGGACTCTGTTGCAGCAGCTCGAGTCGGTCCAGGTGCAGGCCATCCAGGGCCAGGCGCGGGGCTTGCCAGTCGAGTCGCTGGATATGCTGACGCTCGAGCAGGCGCCCCAGGCTGAAGTAGCCGTAGCCGCCGAGCAGCATCAGCACGAGCAGCAAGCAGAGGAGTCGCAGCCAGGTGCGCCGGCTGATCATGGGCACTGATCCATAGCGTGAAGGTCTCCGGGGACGTTAACCCAAGGGCCCCTGGCTGCCAATCGGCTTCTCGGTCTGTTTGTGCGTTTGCATCATTAGGTATTAAGATTGATCTAAATAGATCACAGAGGTCGAGGGTCATGAGCGCACTTGTCCGACCCCATGCAGATGCCGATGCGGTGCTGGCCAAGGCCCTGCTCAATACCCGCGAGCAGCTGGGGCTGACGCAGCAGGAACTGGCCGACATCGTCGGTGTGCACCGCACGGCGATCAGTCGCTGGGCCGACGGTGGCCTGCGTCCGCAGAGCAAGACCGGTGAGCTGGCGCTGCTGCTGATCCGGGTCTATCGCGCGCTGTTTGCCCTGTTCGGCGGCAACCTGCAGGACATGCGGCACTTCCTGCGCACCGACAATCGTCATCTGGCCGGCGTGCCGCTGGAGCTGATGGGCCAGGTGCAGGGCCTGGTGCATGTGGTGGAGTATCTGGACGCGATCCGCGGCAAGGTCTGAGCGCCGCGCCGAGCGCCGCATGCAGGGCTGTGTCACCCGGCCGGGAGCGGGCCGAGAACAATAAGGAAGAGTCGCCATGGACATCTGGCAAGAATGTCGCGGGGTCGAACAGATCGCGCCCCTGCGCGGGCGTCTGGTGCGCCTGGTCGAGAGTCAGGAACAGGTCGCCACGCTGCAACTGGTGGATAACCTGAGCGAGCAGGCGCTGCTCGAGGAGTTGCTGGAAAGCAGCAAGCCGCCGCTGCCGCGTGGTGCCGAGGCGCTGCATTACCTGCTGAAAACCCCGTTTCGCTACCCGCCTTTGCGCTGGGGCTCGCGCTTCGGCACGCGCCAGGAGCCGAGCCTGTTCTACGCAGCGCTGGGCCTGGAGACCGCCATGGCGGAGGCCGCCTACTACCGCTTCGTGCTGCTGGACGGCATGGCCAGCGCACCGCCAAGCGGGCGTGTGCTGTCCGAGCACGCCTCGTTCGAGGCGCGTTATCAGGTCGCGCGCGGCATCCGCCTGCAGCGGCCGCCGTTCAACCGCTTCCAGCGCGAGCTGAGCCACCCGAGCGACTATCGCGCCACTCAAGCCCTGGGCGCGAGCATGCGCGCGGCCGGGGTGGAGGCCTTCGAGTATCGCTCCGCCCGCTGCCCGCTGGGTGGCAGCAACGTCGCGCTCTATGCGCCGGCGGCCCTGGCGGAAAAGCGACCGCGCAACCTGCTGCCCTGGTTGTGCGAAACCACCCGCAGCTATGTGGCGTTCAAGCACGCCCAGGCGCCCGACACGCCACGGATGTTCCAGCTGGAGGACTACCTGATCGAAGGGCGCTTGCCCTTGCCGGCCTGAGCGATTGAGTCGCCGCGCACCAGGGTGAAGCAGGGTTGAGTCGCGGCTGCGGCCATCTACCGCAGGTCCGCGCCAGGGCCTGCGTTTGCCGCAGGCTGCGGGGCGCCAGGGCTTTGTGCGCAGTGCTGCGAACGGGGCCTCCGGAAGCCTTCCCCGGGTGACCCGGTAACGCCCTGCGAGCGCTCTGAAACGGGGCGTTGGCCGGGCTTGGCGAAAGACTTGTGCACATTTGCAAGGCGTCTTGTCAAGGCGGAATTAATCTTCGACGTAAACCCTTGATTCTTCGTGTGAATTCTATAAGTCAATGAAAAATATGATTTTTTCTGGTTGGTGAAAAAATCGTCAGTTTGACCTGAGGCCTTATTCCACGGGTGATTGGGGCGCTTTCGCCCATGTTGTCCACTGAGTTATCCACAGCTTCTGTGGATTGTCGGAGGGCCCTTTCGGCTCGCTCGAAAAGGCCCTGTTGCAAGGCTTTACCTCGGCGAAAAAAAGAGTAGAGTGGCGCGCCTTTCTTGCCGCCACTGCCGCTGTTCTCCTATGTCTCGCGCTCTGCCTCGCCTGCCAGCCGAATCCTCGTCCAATCGTCCGCGCCTGCCGCTGCGTGTCGCCCTGTGGCTGCTGGACAGCCCGCGCCTGGGCCACGCGCCCAGCGTCAAGCGCCTAGCCGGCCATCTGCTCAAGCAGCCGGCGCGTCAGGGGGTGGTGCAGGCACAGAGTCGTCTGGGCCAGATGCTCTGCCGCGACTGCGACAATACCCGCGACCGGCGCATCGGCCTGGAACTGCTGCGTCAGGCCGCGCGTGCCGGCGATCGCCGCGCCCAGCTGGAGCTTGGCCGCTTCTACAGCCAGCCGCGCAGCCATGAGCCGCAGCAGGCTCGCCACTGGCTGGAGCTCGCCGCCGGGCAGGGCTCCCACGAGGCCAGGCGCCTGCTGAACGGCCTCTGAGCCGCGCCTGACCACCCCCGCGCACGGCTGGTTATACTCCCCGGCAATCTTGCGCGGAGCCGCTTATGCCCATCGATCTCTCTTCAATGTTGCCGGCCGTGCTGCTCGGTGTCGTCGCCGCGGGTCTGCCCGCGCTGGCGTTGGCCTGGGCGCTGCAGCGTCGCGCCGCCGAGGCGCGCCTGCAGTGCAGCCTGTTGCAGGAGCGCCTGAGCGCTGCCCAGCTGGCCCAGGCCGGCCTCGGCGCCCAGCTCGATGCCTGTCGCCAGGAGGTCTCGGAGATCGTCGAGATCAAGGCCGACCAGCAGGCCGAACTGGCCGCCCTGCGCCGCGAGACCGAGTTGCTGCAGCACGAGCGGCAGGTCGCCCGGGAAGCGGCCCAGGCCTGGCACGCGCAACGCGAACAGCAGGAAGCCGAGCTGCGCCGGCTGGGCGCCGAGAAGGCGGCCCTGAGCGCCGAGTTGCACGAGCAGCAGGACAGCCATCAGCAGCGTCTGGCGGACCTGCAGGGCTCGCGTGACGAGCTGCGCGCGCAGTTCGCCGAGCTGGCCGGGAAGATCTTCGACGAGCGCGAGCAGCGCTTCGCCGAAACCAGCCAGCAGCGTCTCGGTCAGTTGCTCGATCCGCTCAAGGAGCGCATCCAGGCCTTCGAGAAACGCGTCGAGGAAAGCTATCAGCAGGAAGCGCGCGAGCGCTTCTCCCTGGGCAAGGAGCTGGAGCGCCTGCAGCAGCTCAATCAGCGCCTGGGCGACGAGGCAATTACGCTGAGTCGCGCCCTGAAGGGGCAGAAGACCCAGGGCAACTGGGGTGAGCTGGTGCTGGAGCGGGTGCTGGAGCACGCGGGCCTGGAGAAGGGCCGCGAGTACCAGACCCAGGTCAGCCTGAAAAGCGCCGAGGGCGAGCGCTTCCAGCCGGACGTGCTGATCCAGCTGCCCGGCGACAAGCAGGTGGTGGTGGACGCCAAGGTCAGCCTGACGGCCTACCAGCAGTTCGTCGGTGCCGACGACGAGGCGGCCCGTCAGCAGGCCCTGAAGCAGCATGTGCAGTCGCTGCGTGCTCATCTCAAGGGCCTGTCGCTGAAGGACTACCAGCGCCTGGAAGGCCTGCACAGCCTGGACTTCGTCCTGCTCTTCGTGCCGATAGAGGCGGCCTTCGCCGCCGCCCTGCAGGCCGACCCGGGGCTGTTCCAGGAGGCCTTCGAGCAGAACATCGTGATCGTCAGCCCGACCACCCTGCTGGCCACCCTGCGGGTGATCGACAGCCTCTGGCGCCAGGAGCGGCAGAGCCAGAACGCCCGCGAGATCGCCGAGCGCGCCGGCGCGCTGTACGACAAGTTCGTCGCCTTCATCCAGGACCTCGACGAGATGGGCGCTCGCCTGCAGCAGCTGGACAAGGCCTATGCGGCCGCACGCAACAAGCTGTGCGATGGCCGCGGCAATATCATCAGCCGCGTGGAGAACCTCAAGCTGCTCGGTGCGCGGGCCAGCAAGAGCCTGCCGGCCGAGTTGCTCGAGCAGGCCGCCGGTGTGCCGCTGCTCGATGGGGTCGGCGACGACTGAGGGCGTTAGATCAGCAGCAGGATCAGCAGCCCGGCGCACAGGCCGGCGGCCATCACCGGCAGGGTGCGCAGGGCCAGTTCGCGCCCGCCGATCAGGGCGATGAGCAGGCCCTTGGCCAGGCTGTTGCTCAGGGTGGCGAGGAAGATGCCGCGCACCGCCACCTCGGCGTCCAGTTCGCTGCGGGCGCTGCGGGCCAGGGACAGGGTGATGGCGTCGACGTCCGCCAGGCCGGACAGCAGCGCCACCAGGTACACGCCGGCATCGCCGAACCAGCGCCGCGCCCCCTCGACGACGAACAGGATCGCCACCAGCAGCGCGGCGAAGCGCAGCGCCGGGCCGAGCTCGAAGGGGTTCTTCAGCGGCGGCTCGGCGTTTTCCGTTGGCGCCGGGTTGCCCTGCAGGGCGTAGGCCAGGGCGCCGCCGGCGTACACCAGCATGGCGGCGCTCAGGGGCCAGAGCAGTTGCGGTAGCAGCTGGGCGTTGACCAGGCTGACCTCCAGCAGCACCCGCGGGAACATCAGCGCCGAGGTGGCCAGCAGGCCGCAGGCGATGATGGCGCGTAGTTCGCGGGCGCGGTCGAGGCGGGCCAGGGTGATGGTCATCGCCGTGGAGGAGACCACGCCGCCGAGCAGCGCGGTGATCAGCAGGCCTTGGCGGGTGCCGGCCAGGCGAATCGCCATGTAGGCGACAAAGCCCATCCCGGCGATCAGCACCACCATCCACCAGGTGACGTAGGGGTTGAAGACCTGCCAGGGCCCGTAGCTTTGATTGGGCAGGGCCGGCAACAGCACCAGGGAGATGAACAGCAGCTTCAGCGCGCCGGACAGTTCGAGTTCGCTCAGCCGATGCAGCGAGCCGTGCAGCACCTGTTTGAGGCTCAGCAACAGGGCCACTGCCACGGCGCCGGCGGCGGCCAGTTGCGGATGGCCGGCGACCGCCAGGCTGCCGAGCAGGAAGGTGGTCAGCAGTGCCACCTCGCTGGTCATGCCCATGTCGCCGTGGCGCCTCAGTTCGCCGAAATAGGCGGCGATCACCAGGGCGCAGAAGCCGGCGAAGATCGATGCCCAGGCGATGACCCCGAGGTGTTCGCCGAGCAGTTCGGCCAGGCCGCCGAGCAGGCCGCACAGAGCGAAGGTGCGGATGCCGGCGGAGAAGCGGCCGTCCTCCAGATCGCGCTGCTGCCAGCCGCGCTCGGCACCGATCAGCAGGCCGACCGCCAGGGCGCTGGCTAGGTTCAATAGGGTGTCGAGGGCATCGGGCACGGCGCGTCCTTGAGCGGGGGCATCATGCAAGCAGTCTAGCCAGTGGCCAGCGAGCGCATGTTGCGCGAGGTCAAGGCGCGCGGCTCAGCGCAGGCTCAGATGGCGGCTCAGCAAGGCGCGCAGGGCCGCCGGCTTGACCGGCTTGGCCAGGTAGTCGAGGCCGGCGGCATGCACCTCGGCGATCAGCTCGGCGCGCCCGTCGGCGCTGATCACCACGCCGGGTACCGGCTCGCCCAGGCGGGTGCGCAGCCAGGCCATCAGCTCGGTGCCGGTCTCGCCCTCGTCGAGGTGGTAGTCGACCAGGGCCAACTGCGGGCGCACGTCCTCGCTGAGCAGGTGCTCGCACTCCAGGCGGTTGCGCGCCGTCCACACCTGGCAGCCCCAGCGCGACAGCAGGCTGTGCATGCCGGCGAGGATGCTGTCCTCGTTGTCGATGCAGATCACCTGGGAGCCGCTCAGGGGCTGGCCATTGATCTCGGCCGGGGCGCGCTGCGGCGCGGCCGCCGGCAGTCGCGCCAGCGGCACGCTGACGCTGAACACGCTGCCCTTGCCCGGCCAGGAGCGTACCTGCAGCGGATGCTCGAGTACCCGGCAGAGGCCGTCGGCGATCGCCAGGCCGAGACCCAGGCCTTTCTCCGCGCGGGTCTGGTGGCTGTCCAGGCGCTTGAACTCCTCGAAGATCACCTTGCGCTTGTCCTCGGGGATGCCCGGGCCGCGGTCCCAGACCTCCAGGCGCAGCTGCCCGCCCTGGCGGCGCACGCCGAGCAGCACCCGGCCCTTGGCATAACGGAAGGCGTTGGTGAGGAAGTTCTGCAGCACCCGGCGCAGCAGCTTGATGTCGCTGTCGATGCGCAGGCGGCTGCCGCGCAGGCGGAAGTCGATGCCCTGTTCGGCGGCCAGCACCTTGAACTCGGCGCCCAGGGTGTCGAACAGGCTGCTCAGGGCGAAGGCATTGCGATCGGGGGAGATGCGCCCGCTTTCCAGGCGCGAGATGTCCAGCAGGTCGGTGATCAGGTCCTCGGCCGAGCGCAGCGAGCTGTCCAGGTGGCGCACCAGCTCCTGGGCCTCGCGCGGCAGTGCATCGTCCTGGTGGGAGAGGGCGGCGGAGAACAGCCGCGCCGCGTTCAGCGGCTGCATCAGGTCATGGCTGACCGCGGCGAGGAAGCGGGTCTTCGACTGGTTGGCGCCCTCGGCGCGGGCCTTGGCCTCGCTCAGCGCCTGGTTCAGCTGCGACAGCTCGAAGGTGCGCTCTGCCACGCGCTGCTCCAGGCCCTCGTTGGCGGCCTTGAGCGCGCGCTCGGCCTCGCGGAACTCGGTGATGTCGGTGAAGCTCATGACGAAACCGCCGCCGGGCATGGGGTTGCCGATCAGTTCGATGACCCGGCCGTTGGGAAACAGCCGCTCGTATTTGTGCGCGGTGCCCTGGCGCATCCAGTGCAGACGCTTGGCGACGTTCTCCTCGATGTCGATGTCGCCTTTGCCGAGCATGCCGCGCTCGGCGTTGAAGCGGATGATCTCGGCGATCGGCCGGCCGACGTAGATCATGCCGTCCGGGTAGTCGAACAGCTCCAGGTAGCGGTGGTTCCAGGCCACCAGGCGCAGGGACTGGTCGACCACGCTGATGCCCTGGGTGATGTTCTCGATCGCCCCCTGCAGCAGTGCGCGGTTGAACTGCAGCACCTGGCTGGCTTCGCCGACGATGCGCACCACGTCCTCGACCTGCATCTCCCGGCCCTCGATGGCCGCCTTGACCACCGCGCGGGTCGAGGAGGCGCCCAGCACACCGGCGAGCAGGCGTTCGGTGTGGGCGATCCAGTCGCCGTTGGCCGGCTGGTCGAGGTCGAGCTCCTGGCCCTGGCGGGCGGCGATACGCTGGAAACTCTGCCGTGCGCGCTCGTCGCCGACGAAGCGGCTGGCCAGCAGCAGCAGGTCGTCGACCTGCACCGCCAGCAGGCTGCGGTTGCTCGGCTTGGCGCCGAAGTCATGGCCGATGAAGCGGCCGGCCTGCCAGTGCTCGGCCACCCGGGTGCGGGAGAAGTACGAGACCCCGGCAAACAGCAGGAAGTTGCCGGCCAGCGACAGCACCACGCCGCGGGTCAGCGGGTCGACCTCGAAGCCCAGCGGCGCGTAGAGCAGGGCGTGCAGGCCGGGCAGGCTCTCCAGCGGCCAGCCCAGGCTGCGCGCCACCAGCGGCATGATCAGGGTGTAGAACCACAGCAGGGAGCCGACGCCCAGGCCGGCGAACACCCCGCGGCGATTGGCCTGCTTCCACACCAGGGCGCCGAACATGGCCGGGCCGATCTGGCCGATGGCAGCGAACGACACCTGGCCGATGGTCGCCAGGCTGACGCCTTCGCCGAGCAGGCGGTAGCACACGTAGGCCAGCAGCAGGATCAGCACGATGCTCACCCGCCGGGCCGTGAGCATCCAGTGGCGGAAGGCCTCGAACGGCCGTTCGGTGTTCTGTCGGCGCAGCAGCCAGGGCAGCAGCATGTCGTTGGAGATCATGGTCGACAGCGCCACCGAGGCGACGATGACCATGCCGGTGGCCGCCGAGGCGCCACCGATAAAGGCCAGCAGGGCCAGGGCCGGATGGGCCTCGGCCAGCGGCAGGCTGATGACGAAGGAGTCCGGGCTGACCCCGGCCGGCAGCAGCATCTGGCCGGCCAGGGCGATAGGTACGACGAACAAGGCGGCCAGCACCAGGTAGGCGGGAAACACCCAGCGGGCCAGGCGCAGGTCATTCGGGTCGATGTTCTCCACCACGGCGACGTGGAACTGCCGCGGCAGGCAGACGATGGCGATCATCGCCACCGCGGTCTGCACCAGCATCGCGGGCCAGTTCACCGCCTCGGCCCAGAATGCCGTCAGCTCGGGGGTGACCTCGGCCTGGCCGAGCAGGTCGTCGAAGCCGTTGTACAGGCCGTAGGTGACGAAGGCGCCGACGGCGAGGAAGGCCAGCAGCTTGACCAGCGACTCGAAGGCAATCGCCAGGACCATGCCGCGGTGGTGCTCGGTGGCATCCAGGTTGCGCGTGCCGAACAGGATGGCGAACAGCGCCAGGACCATGGAGACGATCAGCGCGGTGTCCTGGGCACGGGTTTCGGCGGACTCGGCGCCAGTGTCGATCAGCAGGTTGACCCCGAGGACGATGCCCTTGAGCTGCAGGGCGATATAGGGCAGCACCCCGACCAGGTAGATCAGCGCCACCACCACGGCCAGCGCCTGCGACTTGCCGTAGCGGGCGGCGATGAAGTCGGAGATCGAGGTGATGTTCTCCTGCTTGCTGATCAGCACCATCTTCTGCAGCACCCAGGGCGCGCCCAGCAGCAGCAGGATCGGCCCGAGGTAGATCGGCAGGAACGACCAGAGCTGCTCGGCGGACTGGCCGACCGCGCCGAAGAAGGTCCAGCTGGTGCAGTACACCGCCAGCGACAGGCTGTAGACCCAGGCGCGCATCCGCGGCGGCAGGGGCGTGCTGCGGCGATCGCCATAGAAGGCAATGGCGAACAGGATGGCCATGTAGATCAGGGCGACCGTGGCGATCAGCCCGCTGGACAGCGACATGTACACTCCGGCGACAAACAGTGGTGACTCATCGATCCTGGCCCTCCGGGCCGATCGAGCGGCAACCCCGAAGCAGACGACTTCTACGGGTCTGCACAGTGTCGCAGCAAAGCCCTCCGGCGTCAGGTGCGACCAAGGTCGCAGCCCGCCGGCCAGGCGGCGCTTCGTGGCAGCGGGCCGGCAATTGTGCGCGGCAGCCAGCCCTGTTAGCGTGAACCGCCTGCGTCCATGTGCGAGGAGGGAGCCGTGTTCAAGCCGCAGTTGATTACCCTGCAGCGCGGCGCGTTGCGTATCGAGCCGATGCTCGACGCCGATATCCCGGCGCTGGTGGCCCTGGCCGAGGCCAACCGTCAGGAGCTGCTCTATATGAGCGGTGCCCAGCGCCTCGACTGGTATCGCCAGGGCCTGCTGGAGCAGCGCGAGGGCAAGGCCCTGGCGTTCGTCGTTCGCCTCGGCGAGCGGCTGGTCGGCACCACCCGTTTCGGCGACTTCATGCCGGCGCTGCCTGCGGCCGAGATCGGCTGGACCTGGCTCGACCGCAGTCAGCACGGCAGCGGGCTGAACAGCATGATCAAGTACCTGATGCTGCGCCACGCCTTCGAGAGCTGGCGCATGGTGCGCGTGCAGTTGAAAACCGCGGCGAGCAACCTGCGTTCGCAGCGCGCCATCGAGAAGCTCGGCGCCCAGCGCGAGGGCGTGCTGCGCAATCACCGCCGCCTGGCCGATGGGCGCCTGGACGACAGCGTGCTGTACAGCATCACCGACCAGCAGTGGCCGCTGGTAAAACGACAACTGGAGGCGCGTTTCGGCGCGTGAAGCATGGATGAACTGGCACTGCAGAACCTTCAAGACCGCGCGCTCCGCCGAGGATATCCTGGCGGGTCAGGAGGAGAGTTCCCATGACCCGCGCGCAAGTCTTTCTATTCGGTACCCGTGACAGCATCCCGATGATCGTCGGCATTCTGCCGTTCGGGCTGATCTACGGCGCCCTGGCCAGTGTCGCCGGGCTCAGCCTGTGGCAGGCCCTGGGCATGTCCCTGCTGGTGTACGCCGGTTCCGCGCAGTTCATCGCCATCAGCCTGCTGACCCTGGGCACCGGGGCGGCGGTGATTCTCCTCACCACCCTGGTCGTTAATCTGCGCCATGTGCTCTACAGCGCGGCCTTGCAGCCCTATGTCGGTCCATTGCCGCAGCGCTGGCGCTTGCCCCTGGCCTTCGGCCTGACCGACGAAACCTTCGCCGTGGTGCAGCGCCGCTACCTGGCCCGTGGCATGGACGGGCACGGGCGGTGGTATCACGCCGGGGTGGCGCTGGCGCTGTACCTGTCCTGGGTCGGCAGTTCGCTGGCCGGCATCCTGTTCGGCCAGAGCGTGCCGAACCTGGCCGGCTGGGGGCTGGACTTCGCCATGCTGGCGACCTTCATCGGCATCGTGGTGCCGGCGTTGCGCAATCGACCGCAAGTCGCGGCGGCGCTGGTGGCCGGCGCGGTGGCGCTGCTGTGCCACGCCTGGCCCTACAAGCTCGGGCTGATGGCCGCCGCGTTCAGCGGCATCGCCGTGGGCGTCGTCCTGGAGCGGCGGATACCCGCCGAGCCGTGCGGGGAGTGCGCCTGATGCAGATCTGGTGGTTGATCCTCGGCATGGCGCTGATCACCTTCGCCATCCGCTACAGCCTGTTCGCCTTTCCCGACCTGCGCTTTCCGCCGCTGGTGCGCCAGGGCCTGCACTACGTGCCGACCGCGGTGCTCACCGCCATCGTGGTGCCCGGCATGCTGCTGCCCGACGGCCAGCATTGGGCGTTGCGCCTGGATAACGCCTACCTGCTGGGCGGCCTGGCAGCCATCGCCATCGCGGCCACCACCCGGCATCTGCTGGCGACCATCGGCGGCGGGCTGCTGGTGTTCTTCCTGCTGCGCTGGGCATTCGGCCAGTTGCCGCTCTGAGTGCGGTCTTTTAGCCGAGGAGGTGGCAAAACTCGCCGAATCCTGTGGCTTTCCCCTGGGCTGTTGCAGTCCAATGCTGGACGACCCGTTTAGGTCATAGAAGACAGGTACAAGGAAGATGTCCCCAGATTCGCAATTCACCCTGCTCGGTAAAAAGCGTTTCCTGCCGTTCTTCATCACCCAGCTGCTCGGCGCCTTCAACGACAACATCTTCAAGCAGTCGCTGATCCTCGCCATCCTCTACAAGCTCAGCTCCGGCGCGGACAAGAGCCTGCTGGTCAACCTCTGCGCGCTGCTGTTCATCCTGCCGTTCTTCCTGTTCTCGGCGCTCGGTGGGCAGTTCGGCGAGAAGTTCGCTAAGGACGCGCTGATCCGCGCGATCAAGTTCGCCGAGGTCCTGATCATGCTCGCCGGCGCCGCCGGAGTGCTGCTCGACAGCCTGCCGCTGATGCTCGCCGTGCTGTTCTGCATGGGCACCCAGTCGGCGCTGTTCGGCCCGGTGAAGTACTCGATCCTGCCGCAGCACCTGCGCGAGGAGGAGCTGGTCGGCGGCAACGCCCTGGTGGAAATGGGCACCTTCCTGGCCATCCTCGCCGGCACCATAGGCGCCGGCATCATCATGGCCAACAGCGGCTACGCGCAGATCGTCGCCGCCTCGGTAGTGACGGTGGCGGTGCTCGGTTACCTGGCCAGCCGCGCCATTCCCCGGGCCCGCGCGGCCATGCCGGAACTGGCGCTGGACTGGAACATCTTCCGCCAGTCCTGGCGGATCATGCGCCTGGGGCTGGTCGAGCAGAAGGTCTCGGTGTCGCGCTCGCTGCTCGGCAATTCCTGGTTCTGGTTTCTCGGCGCGGTCTACCTGACGCAGATCCCGGCCTACGCCAAGGACTGGCTGCATGGCGACGAAAGTGTGGTGACGCTGATCCTCACGGTGTTTTCCCTGGGGATAGGCCTGGGCTCGATGCTCTGCGAGCGGATGAGCGGGCGCAAGGTGGAAATCGGCCTGGTGCCCTTCGGCTCGATCGGCCTGACCCTGTTCGGCATCCTGCTGTGGTGGCATTCCGGTGACTTCGTCCAGGGCGCGCAACCCCACGACTGGCTGGCGCTGCTGCAGTTCTCCCAGGCCTGGTGGGTGCTCGGGGCGATCCTCGGCATCGGCTTGTTCGGTGGCTTCTACATCGTGCCGCTGTACGCGCTGATCCAGTCGCGCACCGTGGAGCACGAGCGGGCGCGGGTGATCGCCGCCAACAACATCCTCAATGCCCTGTTCATGGTGATCTCGGCGCTCGTCTCGATCCTCTTTCTCAGCGTCGCCGAGCTGTCGATTCCGCAGCTGTTCCTGGCCATCTCGCTGATGAACGTCGCGGTCAACAGCTACATCTTCAAGATCGTCCCCGAGTTCAGCATGCGCTTCCTGATCTGGCTGTTGGGCCACTCGATGTACCGGGTCGAGCACAAGGGCCTGGAGGCCATCCCGGACGAGGGCGCGGCTGTGCTGGTGTGCAACCATGTGTCCTTCGTCGACGCGCTGCTGATCGGTGGCGCGGTGCGCCGGCCGGTGCGTTTCGTCATGTACTACAAGATCTACAACCTGCCGGTGCTGAACTTCATCTTCCGCACCGCCGGCACCGTGCCGATCGCCGGGCGCAGCGAGGACCTGCTGGTGTACGACGCGGCGTTCAAGAAGATCGCCGAGTACCTGCGCAACGGCGAACTGGTGTGCATCTTTCCGGAGGGCAAGCTGACCGGCGACGGCGAGATCAACGAATTCAAGAGCGGCATCGAGCGCATCCTCAAGGAAAACCCGGTGCCGGTGATTCCCATGGCGCTGCAGGGGCTGTGGGGCAGCTTCTTCAGTCGCGATCCGAAGCGGGCGCCATTTCGCCGGGTATGGTCGCGCATCGGCCTGGTCGCCGGTGCGCCGCTCGAGCCGCAGGCGGCGGACCGCCAGCGGCTGCAGGCCCAGGTGGCCGAGCTGCGCGGCGAGGTGCGCTGACCCGCAGAAGCCCGCCGGGTGGCGGGCTTCTCCTGCGTCAGTGACTGAGCTTGAGGCCGACCAGGCCGCAGAGAATCAGCGCCACGCTGGCCAGGCGTACCAGCGCCATGGATTCGCCGAACAGGATGATCCCGGCGATCACCGTGCCGAGCGCGCCGACACCAGTCCAGATGGCGTAGGCGGTGCCCAGGGGCAACTCCTTCATGGCCAGGCCGAGCAGCGCCAGGCTGACGATCATCGCCGCGACGGTGAGCAGGGTGGGCAGGGGGCGGGTGAAACCATCGCTGTACTTCAGGCCGACGGCCCAGCCGACTTCGAACAGGCCGGCGAAAAACAGAATGATCCAGGACATAGGCACCTCCGAGGGTTGGCAAAGGCTAGGGGCCGTCCCCGGATGGTCACTCGTGGAGTGCTGAGGTCGTCCTCAGGCTGCTGGCTATTGTCCACGGCTGGGCCGCCGGGGCAAGCCGCCGTGGACCGGCGGATGCCCCGAGGGCGGAGGCGATCAGATGCCCTGGGGGATCTCTTCGCCGCCCAGTGCCTCGAACAGCGCCGGGAGGAATTCGACGAAGGTCAGCATCATCAGGGTGAAGCTGGCATCCAGCTGGCCCAGGGCGTCATCGCCGCCGTCCTGCTCGGCCTGGTCCTGCAGCAGGTCCTCGAAGCGCAGGCGCTTGATCACCAGCTTGTCGTCGAGGACGAAGGACAGCTTGTCCTGCCAGCCCAGGGACAGTTGGGTGACCTGTTTGCCGGCGCTCAGGTGCAACTGGATCTCGTCGCTGGTCAGGTCCTGGCGCTTGCAGCGCACCACGCCGCCATCCTCATGGGTGTCGCGCAGCTCGCACTCGTCCAGCACATGGAAGTCGGCGGCGGCCTGTTGCGCCTTGACCCAGTCGGTCATGGTCGCGCTCGGCGCGATCTTCACCGTCAGCGGTCGCACCGGCAGCGAGCCGATGGCCTCGCGCAGGGTCGACAGCAGGTCCTCGGCGCGCTTGGGGCTCGAGGCATCGACCAGGATCAGGCCCTGGGCCGGGGCGATGGCGGCGAAGGTCGCCGACTTGCGGATGAAGGCGCGCGGCAGGAAGGTCTGCACGATCTCGTCCTTGAGCTGGTCGCGTTCCTTCTTGTAGACCTTGCGCATCTGCTCGGCTTCGATCTCGTCGACCTTCTCCTTCAGCGCGTCGCGCACCACGCTGCCCGGCAGGATGCGTTCCTCCTTGCGCGCGGCGATCATCAGGAAGCCCTGGCTCTCGTGCACCAGCGGCGCGTCGGCGCCCTTGCCGAAGGGGGCGATGAATCCGTAGGTGGTCAGTTCCTGGCTGGCGCAGGGGCGCGCCGGCTTGGCGGCCAATGCGGCTTCGAGTGCCTCGGCATCGAACGGGACATTTTGGGTGAGGCGATAAACCAGCAGGTTACGAAACCACATGAGCGGGTGATTCTCCATTAACGCAAAGCGCGCATTATTCTCCCCTCGACGGCGAAGGCCAACCCTGCGCTAAGCCTTTGCTACGCCAATAAAATTTTTTTCAATCAGGGCTTGCCAAGGTGTCGATGGCTCTCTAGAATGCGCCCCACTTCGAGAGTGAAGGGTGATTAGCTCAGCTGGGAGAGCATCTGCCTTACAAGCAGAGGGTCGGCGGTTCGATCCCGTCATCACCCACCAAACTCGCTTTTGAGGTTACGCGCAGCGGTAGTTCAGTCGGTTAGAATACCGGCCTGTCACGCCGGGGGTCGCGGGTTCGAGTCCCGTCCGCTGCGCCATTTTTTCCTCGCTTCATCTCCGCTCCATGTCCGCACCACACCTTCGCAACATTCGCAGTACTTCTCCGATTTTCCGTTAAAACACCTGAACTTATGCGCATTTTCCGGTTCGTATCCTGGTAGCCAGTGATCGCGGCGGCCTGCTAAGCTCGCGCCTTCACTCGATTGCCCTAGGGCGCACCGGACAAGGAATAAGCATGAAACAGCATCGTTTGGCAGCAGCGGTTGCGCTGGTTGGCCTGGTACTCGCAGGTTGCGATTCGAAGACCAGTGTCGAGCTGGAGACGCCTGCGCAGAAGGCCTCCTACGGCATCGGCCTGAACATGGGCAAGAGCCTGGCCCAGGAAGGCATGGACGACCTGGACTCCAAGGCCGTGGCCCAGGGCATCGAAGATGCCATCGGCAAGAAAGAGCAGCGCCTGAAGGACGAAGAGCTGATCGAGGCCTTCGCCTTCCTGCAGAAGCGTGCCGAAGAGCGCATGGCGGAGATGAACGAGGAGTCGGCCAAGGCCGGCAAGAAGTTCCTCGAAGACAACGCCAAGCGCGACGGCGTGGTGACCACCGAATCGGGCCTGCAGTACGAAGTGCTGAAGAAGGCCGACGGTGCCCAGCCCAAGGCCAGCGACGTGGTGACCGTGCACTATGAAGGCAAGCTGACCGACGGCAGCGTGTTCGACAGCTCGATCGAGCGTGGCAGCCCGATCGATCTGCCGGTCAGTGGCGTGATTCCGGGCTGGGTCGAAGGCCTGCAGCTGATGCACGTCGGTGAGAAATACAAGCTGTATATCCCCAGCGAGCTGGCGTATGGCGAGCAGAGCCCGACTCCGGCGATTCCGGCCAACTCCGTGCTGGTGTTCGAGCTGGAACTGCTGTCCATCAAGGACGCCGCAACCGAGCAGTAAGTTTTCGGTTGTTACAACGCCCCGTCTCGACGGGGCGTTGTCGTTTCTGGCGCCAATAAAAGGGCGAAAATTGACGACCAGTCGGTCCGAAAAGGGCCCGGTTCGATGTTCCGGTGTTACGGTTATGCACATTCGCTATCACGTGCGGCGACGGCCAGCAAGAACCTTGGTCGAGAAACCTGCTGGCTTTTTAAGTTATTGATTTGTATTGGTTTTATTGGCTGTATAAAAAATCGCCGATCTGTCTCAAGGCCTGATAAGACGGGCCTTTGGCCGGCTCATCCAGATTATGTTCACAGGGTTATCCACAGCTTGCGTGGATAACCTCAAGGAGCCCAGCAAGCATGCTGGCTGGCGAGGAGCGACCATGAAAACACCCTGGGGATTCGCCCGATTTCTGCCGCTGGCGCGGCAAATCCTGAGCCGGGCCCGGCTGCCGGGCCTTCTGTTGGCAGTCGCGCGCAAGAGTGCTCGGCCCGGTCGGCGCTTTGCCGAGCTGAAGGAGGATCTGCTCCTGCTGCAGAACCTCTGCCTGGCCTGGTGGCGCGGCGAATACCGGGCGATCAGTGGCGAGGCGTTACTGGCGGTGGTCGCCGCGCTGCTGTATTTCGTCACGCCGCTGGACGCGCTGCCGGACTGGCTGATCGGCGTGGGCTTTATCGATGACCTGGCAGTGCTGGCCTGGGTGCTACGGACCTGGAGTGGCGAACTCGACGCCTTCCGCGCCTGGCGGGAGGCCCAGGCTCCGGAGGTGCTCGAGATCATCGAGCGGCTGCCGGCGGACGACGCTGCCCTGACAGATGAGTCGAAACCCTGAGGATCGCGCTCAGCGCGCCTGCAGCGCTGGGCAGACCGGTGCTGCGCTCTGTCGTCGAGGTCCGTGGGGCGCCGGCAGCGTGACCGACGACCGCCCTCCGGCCTGCTCCACGAGCCTTCGCGCCGGATAGTTCGCGCTCCTGTCGGCGCCGGGCTGGTAACATAGGGCCCAGCAAGGAATGGACTGAAACGCTCAATAGCGCTTTCCATGGAGAGTTGATAATGAATGTGCAAGTGATCAAGAGTGACGGCGAACCGCAGTATGCGGTATTGCCGTGGGCGGAATATCAGGCGCTGTTGCAGGCGGCCGGCCGTGCCGAACAGGGCGCCGAGCCGCCAGCCGCGCCAGCGTCGGCGCCGGCATTGAGTCAGCTGGCGCGCCTGCGCGAAGCCAAGGGCCTGGCGCCCGAGGAGTTGGCGCGCGCCGTGGGCATCAGCCCGCATTATCTGGGAATGATCGAAAGCGGTGAGCGCCAGCCGGATGCGGCCATCCAGCGTGCGCTGGCCTGGACGCTCGGCGTTGCGGGCTGGGAGGCGGACTCTTGACAGTCAGTATCAGTCGTCAACATTGGCAGGCCCTGCTCACCGAACTGGAAGAGGCGCGGCGCCAGCGCCATCTGCTGACCTATCGCGCGCTGATCGAGCGTCTGGCCTTGCCGAGCCCGGCGATGCAGACCCTGACCGCCGCGCTGGAGCACCTGGCGGCACTGGATGCGCGCGCCGAACGGCCGCTGCGCAGTGCCCTGGTGATCAGTCAGGGCGCCAGTCGCCTGCCGCGTACCGGTTTCTTCGACTGCGTGACGCGCCTGGGGCGCTTCAGTGGCGCCTCCGACGGCATCGCCGCGGCGTCCTGGCATGCCGGTGAAGTGGCGCGGGTGTTCGAGTTCAGCTACCCGGACGAGGTCTAGTGCTCCACCGGCTGCGCGCTCGGCTGGGTTATGCCCTGGCCAGACGCCTGTTCCACTGGTCCTGGTGGGTCAGGCAGCCGCGTGGCTGGCGCTGGCTCGAGGGCCGGTTCGCGCGCATGGCCAACCTGGGTGATGTCGCGGCGCAAAGCTTCTATGGCCATATCCTGCTGTTTCGCGGCCAGGGGCTGGGGGCGCGGGACGAGGGCGTGCGGCTGCTGCGCCTGGCCGCCGCAGGTGGCGACGGCAAGGCCGCTTACCAACTGGGCGTGCTGAGTCTGGCCGGCGATGCCCGGCAGGCGCCCGATGGCCGGCAAGCCTTGCGCTGGTGGTCGCTGGCCAGCGAGGCCGGTCACCCCTTGGCCGCTCGGCGTCTGGCCGCGCTGTACCGTGATGGCGCCCCGGGCCTGCCGGCCGATCGCGCGGCGGCGGCGCGCCTGGCCGCCCGGGCCGAAGCGCTCGGACTCTAGGCCGAGAGTTTTTCCGTATCGATGATGTGCAGGCTGTAGCCGGGCACCGCCTTGGCCTGGCGCTTGGCCTCCGAAGCCAGGGCGGCGAGCTGCTCGGCGTCCAGCTGTGCGCACTGGGCGGGGCGCAGGTGTACCACGCCCAGGGACAGTGACAGCAGCGGGAAGTCCTGGCGCTGGCCCTGGCGGTTGAAGGCGCTGAAGTAGCCCGCGTGCAGGTGCTCCTCGCTGTAGAAGCGCCGGCAGCGACTCTGAAAGTCCTCCAGCAGGCGATTGAGGCGGGCACGCCAGTCTTCCGAGCCGAGCACCAGGAGGAAGTCGTCGCCGCCGATGTGGCCGACGAAGTCGCGCGCCCGGTCGACCCGCTCGCTCAGGCTCTGCGCCAGGCTCAGCAGCACCTCGTCACCCTTGGCGTAGCCATAGAGGTCATTGAACGGCTTGAAGCTGTCGATGTCGACGTAGCACACCACCGCTTCCCGGGCCTGCTGCAGCAGGCGGGTCAGGCACTGCTGGATCGGCACGTTGCCCGGCAGCATGGTCAGCGGGTTGGCATGCCGGGCGCGCTGGATCTTCATCTCGGTGATCAGCTTGAGCACGTCGATGACCCGTCCCATGCCGCAGTAGCGGCCCTCGAGGGTGATGATGAAGTCCTCCTCGATGCGCTGCCGGGCGCGGCTGGTGAGCAGGCGGCTGACCTTCTGCAGCGACTGATCCCGTTCGACGGCGAGAAAGTCGTCGCTCATCAGCCGGCTGATCGGTTTGCGCGAATACAGCTCGGTGGCGAAGGGCTTGAGCAGGGCGTCGGCCAGTGAGTGGCGGTGGATGATGCCCACGGGCTGCTGGCGCTCGTCCAGCACCGCCAGGGAGTTGAGGTTGGCCTGGGCGCGGAAGGCTTCGAGCACCGCGGCGGTGGAGGTCGACCAGGACACGGCGGCTTGCCGGTTGAGCAGGCTGGTTAGGTCGCCTTCGCTTTCGCCCAAGCCGGCCGGTGGGCTGGCCAGCGTCGGCAGCAGGGTGCGCACTTCACGTGGCGGCTGCTCAAGGGGGCGGCTGATCAGGTAGCCCTGGACCAGATTGACGCCCATTTCCGAGAGCACGGCCAGCTCTTGCGCCTGCTCGATGCCCTCGGCGATCACCTCGGCGCGCGAGGCCTTGGCCATCTTCAGGATCGAGCCGACGAACTCGCGCTTGACCGCATCCTGGTGAATGCCCTCGATGAAGTGGCGGTCGATCTTCACGTAGTCCGGTCGCAGCTCCGACCACAGGCGCAGGCTGGAATAGCCGGCCCCGAGGTCGTCCAGGGCGATGGAGAAGCCCATGGCACGGTAGTGATGCAGGGCCTTGTCGAGCAGGGCGAAGTCCTCGGTAGGCGACTGCTCGGTCAGCTCGATCACCACCCGGCTCGGCGGGATGCCCAGGCTCTGCAGCAACTGCAGGGTGCGCCCGGACTGGTGGTCGGACTCCAGCAGGGAGTCCGGCGAGACGTTGAGAAACAGCTTGCCGTCGAGCTGCAGCGCGCTGAAGCGTTGGCAGGCGCTCTTGCGACAGGCCCGCTCCAGCTCACTCAGGCGCCCGGCATGGCGGGCCACGGCGAACAGGTTGATCGGCGAGTGCAGGGCGCTGTTGGAGGGGCCGCGCGTCAGGCCTTCGTAGCCGTAGATGCGCCGCTCGGAAAGGGAAACTATGGGCTGGAACAGGCTGCTCAGGTCGCCGTGAGCGAGGATATGGTCCAGTGCGCTCAACTGCTCGGTGACGGTCATCTAGGGCCTCTATCTCCAGAAAAACAAAGGGGCTGATCCTGCGATCAGCCCCCTGCATTTCACGACGGTTTCGTGACCGTTTGATGACTGCGCGGTTCTAGTGCTTCGCCACGGCGGCATTGAGCCCGAGGTAGTCCAGGAGGATGTGCCCACTTTCGGCGAGGAAGGCGTCATCCTGGCCCTGGTCTTGCTCCTCGCTCGCTACCTCGGGATCTTCTTCCTTCAGCTCGGTCAGCGGCGCCAGGCCCTTGGCCTTGCGCCGGTTGTTCTCGATGACCAGCTGCTGGGCCTCGATCTCGGCCTGCTGGGCGCGGCGCTTGCTTTCGTTGAGGCTGACGCTGGTCTCGCCCATCAGCTTCTTCGCCAAGGCCAGGCGTTCGCGGGTGAAGGTGAAGTCCGGGTTCTTCGCGGTACGGCTGTCATAGCGGCTCTGCAGCTCGGCGAGGAACGGCATGATCGGGTCCCGCTCGGGTTTGATCGCCGGGCGGATGCTGTCCCAGGGCAGGGCCTCGGGCAGCGCGCTCTCGCCGATCTCCTTGGTGTCCATGACGTCCGGATACTGGATGTCGGGGATCACCCCCTGGTGCTGGGTGCTCTGCCCGGAGACGCGGTAGAACTTGGCCAGGGTCAGTTTCAGCTCGCCATGATTGAGCGGCTGGATGGTCTGCACCGTGCCCTTGCCGAAGGTCTGGCCGCCGAGGATCAGCGCGCGGTGGTAGTCCTGCATGGCGCCGGCGAAGATCTCCGAGGCCGAGGCCGACAGGCGGTTGACCAGCACGGCCAGGGGGCCGGAGTAGTAGGTGCCGCGGTTCTCGTCGGCCAGCACGTCCACGCGGCCGTCGCTGTTGCGCACCAGCACGGTCGGCCCCTGGTCGATGAACAGCCCGGTCAGCTCGGTGGCTTCCTGCAGCGAGCCGCCGCCGTTGTTGCGCAGGTCGATGACCACGCCGTCGACCTTCTCCTTCTCCAGTTCGCTGAGCAGGCGTTTGACGTCGCGGGTGGTGCTCTTGTAATTCGGATCGCCGGCACGGTAGGCCTTGAAGTCCAGGTAGAAGGCGGGAATCTCGATGACCCCCAGCTTGTAGTCGCGGCCTTCATGCTTGAGTTCGAGCACCGACTTCTTCGCCGCCTGCTCCTCCAGCTTGACCGCCTCGCGGGTGATGCTGACCACCTTGCTGCTCTGGTCGTTGGGCGCATTGTTGGCCGGGATCACTTCCAGGCGCACCAGCGAGCCCTTCGGCCCGCGGATCAGCTTGACCACCTCGTCCAGGCGCCAGCCGATCACGTCGACCATCTCGCCGTCGCCCTGGGCCACGCCGATGATCTTGTCCGCCGGGGCGATCTGCTTGCTCTTCTCCGCCGGACCGGCCGGCACCAGGCGCACCACCTTGACGTGCTCGTTGTCGGTCTGCAGCACCGCGCCTATGCCTTCCAGGGACAGGCTCATGTTGATGTCGAAGTTTTCCGCATTGTCCGGCGACAGGTAGGTGGTGTGCGGGTCGTAGGTGGTGGCGAAGGCATTGATGTAGGCCTGGAACACGTCCTCGCCACGGGTCTGGCGCAGGCGCGCCAGCTGGTTCTTGTAGCGCTTGGTCAGCAGCTCCTGGATGGCCTTGGGCTCCTTGCCGGCGATCTTCAGGCGCAGCACCTCGTCCTTCACCCGCTTGCGCCAGAGGTCGTCGAGTTCCGCGACATCCTTGGCCCAGGGGGCGTTCTCGCGGTCGATCAGCAGGCTCTCGTCGCGGCTGAAGTCGAGCTTGTCGATGCCCTGTTCGAGCAGGCCGAGGGCGAACTGCAGGCGCCCCTGCAGGCGCTCGAGCTGGCGCTTGTAGATGGTGAAGCCCGGTTCCAGGTTGCCGCTTTTCAGCAGGTCATCGAACTGCTCGCGCCACTGGTCGAACTCGGCGATATCCCCGGCGGTGAAATAGCTACGCGCCGGGTCGAGCATCTTCAGGTAGCCCTGGTAGATCTTCGCCGAACGCGCGTCGTCCAGCGGCGGCTTGTTGTAGTGATGGCGTTTCAATAGCTCGACGACGTTGAGGCTGGCGATGACCTGCTCGCGGTCCGGCTGCAGGTATTCCCAGGAATCGGCCTGGGTGGTCTTCGCGGCCAGGGGCAGCGCGCTCAGACCGAGGGCAAAGGCGAGGGTGGCGCAGAGCAGTGAGCGCTTCATGCTGATTCGACGCGAGGGTAATTGATAACGCATATTAGGCCGTCTAGAGGGGCGCCGAGTTCCATGGGCGCAAAGCAGAGGCCCAGCGCTGAGCGCCGGGCCCGGTTCAAATCCACTATGGAGGCAGCGTGAAGGCATTGCAAGGCGTTGAAGGCCGGACGGAATGGGCGCAACAGCCCACCCCGGCCTGTGATGTAGGGGAAATTCGCATTCGCGTGGCGGCGGCCGGCCTCAACCGGGCCGACCTGCTGCAGCGCGCGGGACTCTACCCGCCGCCGCCCGGGGCCAGCGAGGCGCTCGGCCTGGAATGCGCCGGCATCGTCAGCGAAGTCGGCGCCGGTTGCGACTGGCAGGTGGGTGACCGGGTCTGCGCCCTGCTCGCCGGTGGCGGCATGGCCGAGGAGGTGGTGGTCGATGCGCGCCACGCGCTGCCGCTGCCCGACGGCCTGTCGCTGGCCGAGGCGGCAGCCGTGCCGGAGGTCTATGCCACTGCCTGGCTCAACCTGTTCCAGCTGGCCGCGCTGAAGCCGGGCGAAAAGGTCCTGCTGCATGCCGGCGCCAGCGGCGTCGGCTCGGCGGCGATCCAGCTGTGCAAGGCCTTCGGCAATCCCTGCTGGGTCAGCGTCGGCTCGCCCGAGCGGCTGGCCTATTGCCAGGCCCTGGGGGGCCAGGGCGGCGTGTTGCGTGGCGATGACGGCCTGCAGGCGCTGCGCGACTTCGGGCCCTTCGATGTGATCCTCGACCCGGTGGGCGGCAGCTACGCGGCGCTCAACCTGGAGCTGCTGGCGCGCGATGGTCGCTGGGTGAATATCGGCCTGATGGGCGGGCGCAAGGCGGAGCTGGACCTGGCGTTGCTGCTGGGCAAGCGCATTCAGCTGATCGGCTCGACCCTGCGCACGCGCGACGACCAGTTCAAGGCGGACCTGCTGCGCGACCTGCAGCAGCACCTCTGGCCGCTGTTCACCGAGGGCCGGCTAAAGCCGCAGTTGGAGCGCTGCTACCCGATCGAGGAGGCGGAGCTGGCCTTCGCCGAACTGGCCGGCAACCGGGTCAACGGCAAATTGGTACTGCTGATCGACGAAAGCCTGGCCTGAGCCGGGGAGGGGCATTGCCGGCGCCTGCGGCAATGCCCTGGATAGATTTCTTGATGAAATCCATGGGCGTGGATTGAGTTGCTCAATCAATCCAATGGGCTCAATCAATAAGGTTTTTAGATCGTCTCGCTCTAAGATTCTCCGGGTCAACTTTCCAACCCTCAGAAGGAATCAGAGATGAACCTCATCAACACCCAGGTCCAACCGTTCAAGGCCAACGCTTTCCACAACGGCCAGTTCATCGAAGTCACCGAACAGTCCCTGAAGGGCAAGTGGTCCGTGCTGATCTTCATGCCGGCCGCCTTCACCTTCAACTGCCCGACCGAGATCGAAGACGCCGCCAACAACTATGCGGCCTTCCGCGATGCCAACACCGAGGTGTACATCGTCACCACCGACACCCACTTCTCGCACAAGGTCTGGCACGAGACTTCCCCGGCGGTCGGCAAGGCTCAGTTCCCGCTGATCGGCGACCCGACCCACGCCCTGACCAACGCCTTCGGCGTGCACATCGCCGAAGAAGGCCTGGCCCTGCGTGGCACCTTCGTGATCAACCCGGAAGGCGTGATCAAAACCGTGGAAATCCACTCCAACGAGATCGCCCGCGACGTCTCCGAAACCCTGCGCAAGCTCAAGGCTGCCCAGTACACCGCGGCCAACCCGGGCCAGGTTTGCCCGGCCAAGTGGAAAGAAGGCGAAGCCACCCTGGCCCCGTCGCTGGACCTGGTCGGCAAGATCTAAATCTGCCGCCTTCCCGCTCCCGAGCAGCTGCTTAGGGGCGGGAAACCTTTCTGCGCTGCCAGGGCTGCCACCCAGCCCGGCCAGCGCCCGAATGCCCGGGCGCGATCCGCCCGGGCATTTTATTGCCCGAATTTCGTCATAGAGGACACGCCGCCATGTTGGACGCCAACCTGAAATCCCAGTTGAAGGGCTACCTGGAAAAGGTCAGCCAGCCGTTCGAGATCGTCGCGTCCCTCGATGACAGCGACAAATCCCGCGAGCTGCTCGCACTGCTGCAGGACATCGTCGGCCTGAGCGACAAGATCGCCCTGAAGACCGACGGCGTTGATGCGCGCACGCCGTCCTTCTCGCTCAATCGCCCGGGCGCCGATATCGGCCTGCGCTTCGCCGGCATCCCCATGGGCCACGAGTTCACCTCGCTGGTGCTGGCCCTGCTGCAGGTTGGTGGCCATCCGTCCAAACTGGCGGCCGAGCTGATCGAGCAGGTCAAGGGCCTGGAGGGCCAGTTCAGCTTCGAGACCTACTTCTCGCTGTCCTGCCAGAACTGCCCGGACGTGGTCCAGGCGCTCAACCTGATGGCGGTGCTCAACCCGAATATTCGCCACGTGGCGATCGACGGCGCGCTGTTCCAGGCCGAGGTCGAGCAGCGGCAGATCATGTCGGTGCCGAGCATCTACCTCAACGGTGAGCCCTTCGCCTCCGGCCGCATGGACGTCGAGGAGATCCTCGCCAAGCTCGACACCGGCGCCAGCGCCCGCGATGCCGAGAAGCTCAACGCCAAGGCCGCGTTCGACGTGCTGGTGGTCGGTGGTGGCCCGGCCGGCGCCGCGGCGGCCATCTACGCCGCGCGCAAGGGCATCCGCACCGGCGTGGCCGCCGAGCGTTTCGGCGGTCAGGTGCTCGACACCATGGCCATCGAGAACTTCATCTCGGTGCAGGAGACCGAGGGGCCGAAACTGGCCCGCGCCCTGGAGGAGCACGTCAAGCAGTACGAGGTGGACATCATGAACCTGCAGCGCGCCAGTGCGCT
Organism: Pseudomonas sp. LPB0260; assembly: GCF_013388395.1. Taxonomy (NCBI): domain Bacteria; kingdom Pseudomonadati; phylum Pseudomonadota; class Gammaproteobacteria; order Pseudomonadales; family Pseudomonadaceae; genus Pseudomonas; species Pseudomonas sp. LPB0260. The sequence continues at coordinate 6,013,425 of NZ_CP058247.1, forward strand.
GATTCCGGCCAGCAGCGCCGGCGGCCTGCACGAAGTGAAGTTCGACAGCGGTGCCAGCCTCAAGGCCAAGACCCTGATCCTCGCCACCGGCGCCCGCTGGCGCGAGATGAACGTGCCCGGCGAGCAGCAGTACCGTGGCCGCGGCGTGGCCTACTGCCCGCACTGCGACGGGCCGCTGTTCAAGGGCAAGCGGGTGGCGGTGATCGGCGGCGGCAACTCCGGCGTCGAGGCGGCCATCGACCTGGCCGGCATCGTCGCTCAGGTGACCCTGATCGAGTTCGACAGCCAGCTGCGCGCCGATGCGGTGCTGCAGAACAAGCTCAACAGCCTGGGCAACGTACGGGTGATCAAGAGCGCCCTGACCACCGAGGTGAAGGGCGATGGGCAGAAGGTCAACGCCCTGGTCTACCGGGACCGCAACAGCGACGAGTTGCATGAAATCGAGCTGGAAGGGATCTTCGTGCAGATCGGCCTGCTGCCCAACAGCGACTGGCTGAAAGGTGCGATCGAGCTGTCGCCACGGGGCGAGATCATCGTCGATTCGCGCGGCGAGACCTCGGTACCGGGCATCTTCGCCGCCGGCGACGTGACCACCGTGCCCTACAAGCAGATCGTCATCGCCGTGGGCGAGGGGGCCAAGGCGTCGCTCTCCGCCTTCGATCACCTGATCCGTTCGGCTTGATCGGCTCGGCCAGATCGGCTCGGCTTGATTGGCCGCTTGCGCGGTCGTCAGAGAAAAGACGGCTAACCCTCGGGTTAGCCGTTTTTTTTGCCAGTCCGGCGCAGCTGCCGGACGTCAGCTACAGCACCAGGGTACGCACCACCAGGCCGTTGCGGGTGGCATGGGAGTAGGGGCAGACCACATGGGCCTGGCCCACTATCGCCTCGGCCTGGGCGTGATCGATGCCCGGCAGGCGCACCTCCAGAGCCACGTCCAGGCCGAAGCCCTCGCCGTCGTCGCGGGCGCCGATGCCGACGGTGGCGGTGACCGTGCTGTCGTCGTCGATCGTCACCTTCTGCTTGCCGGCGACGAACTTGATCGCGCCGAGGAAGCAGGCCGCATAGCCGGCGGCGAACAGCTGTTCCGGATTATTGCCCTCGCCACCCGGGCCGCCCAATTCCTTGGGCGTGGTCAGGGTCACGGCCAGGGCGCCGTCCGCGGTGCTGGCCTTGCCGGTGCGGCCGCCGGTGGCGGTGGCCTGGGTCGAGTACAGAACATTCATCGCGTATCTCCTGTGCGGTTGCGGGAACGGACGCTGCATAGTTTCAGTAAATCAGCTTCTGCCCGATGCGCCCGGTCGAGTGCCGGGCGGCGCTAGACTCTCCCTGGCCAGTGCCCGGGATTTTCCCTGGGCCACACGCGCCAAGGTGGCTTGCCGATGCTCAGCATTCAGGGCCTGTACAAGAGTTACCCGACGCCCCAGGGGCCGCTGCCGGTGCTGCGCGGCGTCGACCTGCACCTGGCCGCCGGCGCCAGCCTGGCGCTGATGGGCGAGTCCGGCAGCGGCAAGAGCACCCTGCTGCACCTGGTGGCCGGGCTCGACCGCGCCGATGCCGGCAGCATCCGGGTCGGCGAGCGGGCGCTGGAGCGGCTCGATGAATCCGCGCTGGCCGCCTGGCGGCGCAATGGCATCGGCCTGGTGTTCCAGCAGTTCAACCTGATCAGCAGCCTGAGCGTCGCCGACAACCTGGCCTTCCAGGCGCGCCTGGTGGGCCGTCACGACCCGCGGTGGCAAGGCGAGCTGAGCGAGCGCCTGGGCCTGGGCGCCTTGCTGCGCCGTTACCCCGAGCAGCTGTCGGTCGGTCAGCAGCAGCGCGTGGCCCTGGGCCGGGCGCTGGCGTCCCGGCCGCCGCTGCTGCTGGCCGACGAACCCACCGGCAGCCTGGACGAGCACAGTGCCGACGAGGTGCTGGCGCTGTTGCTCGAGCTGCTGGCCGGCAGCCGTACCAGCCTGCTGATGGTGACCCATAGCGCGCGGGTGGCGGCCCGCCTGCAGCGCCGCCTGACCCTGCAGGGCGGGCGCCTGCTGGAGCCGGGGGCGGATTGAGATGGCCGTCCTCGGGTGGACCCTGCGCGCCCTGGCCGGCCATTGGCGGCGCCATCCGCTGCAGCTGTTCGCCGTGCTCACCGGGCTGTGGCTGGCCTGCGGCCTGTGGGCCGGGGTCCAGGCGCTCAACGGCCAGGCCCGCGACAGCTACGCGCGGGCCAGCCAGCTGTTCGGTGGCGATCGCCACTACGCCCTGGTCGCACGCCAGGGCGGGCTGTTCGACCAGCAGGCTTTCGTCACGCTGCGCCGCGCCGGCTGGCCGGTCTCGCCGCTGCTGCAAGGCGTTCTGCGCCTGCGCGGGCTGGAGCAGGAGCGCCTGCAGCTGATCGGCATCGAGCCCCTGACCCTGCCCGCCGGCACGGGGCTGGCGGGCGCGGCGGGTGATCGCGAGCAGCTGGCCAATTTTCTCGGCCCGCCGGGACGCACCTGGATCACCGCCGAGACCCTGGGGCAACTCGGCCTGGCGCCCGGTGCCCGTCCGCTCAGCACGTCCGGCCGGGCCCTGCCGCCGCTGCAGATCCGGCCGGGACTGGCGCCCGGGGTGCTGCTGGTGGACATCGGCGAGGCCCAGCGCCTGCTCGACGCCCCCGGGCGGCTGTCGCGGCTGCTGCTCGATGGCGACTTCGTCGCCGCCGACAGGCCACTGCCGGCGGCGTTGGCCGCGCAGCTGGTGCTGCGGCGCAGCGACCCGGCGGCCGATCTGGCGCGCCTCACCGACAGCTTCCACCTCAACCTCAGCGCCCTCGGCCTGCTGGCCTTCGTCGTCGGCCTGTTCATCGTCCACGCCGCCTTCGGCCTGGCCCTGGAGCAGCGCCGCGCGCTGCTGCGCAGCCTGCGCGCCTGCGGGGTCAGCCTGCGCGGCCTGCTGCTGGCGCTGGTCCTGGAGCTGGCTGCGCTGGGCCTGCTCGGCGGCCTGGCCGGCCTGGCCAGCGGCTACGCCCTGGCGGCCTGGCTGCTGCCGGATGTCGCCGCCAGCCTGCGCGGGTTGTATGGCGCCGAAGTAGCCGGCCAGCTCAGCCTCGCGCCGAGTTGGTGGTTGGGCGCGCTGGCGATCTGCCTGCTCGGCGCGCTGCTGGCCGGCGCCGCCAGTTTGCTGCGCGCCGCGCACCTGCCGGTGCTGGCGCTGGCCCAGCCGCAGGCCTGGCAGCAGGCCCAGGCGCGCAGCCTGCGCCGCCAGGCTTGGCTGGCCGCCGTCCTGGGGCTGCTGGCCGGGTTGGCGCTGTGGCTGGGCGACAGCCTGCAGGCCGGCTTCGTCGGCCTCGCCGCGCTGCTGCTGGGGGCGGCCCTGGCCCTGCCGGTGCTGCTCAACCTGCTGTTGGAGGCCCTGCTGCCGCATTGCCGCGGGCCGCTGATTCAGTGGTTCGTCGCCGACAGTCGCCAGCAGCTGCCGGGCCTGGCCCTGGCGTTGATGGCGCTGCTGCTGGCCCTGGCGGCGAATGTCGGCGTCGGCAGCATGACCGAGGGCTTTCGCCAGACCTTCGGCAGCTGGCTCGACCAGCGCCTGGCCGCCGAGCTGTACCTGACGCCGAGGGACTCCGAGCAAGGCGCGGCCATCGAACGCTGGTTGCAGCGCCAGGAACAGGTACAGGCCGTGCTGCCGAGCTGGCGGGTCGAGCTGCCGCTGAACGGCTGGCCGGTCGAGCTGACTGGCATCCGCGAGCACCCCCACTACCGCGCGCACTGGCCGTTGCTGAACGCCGCGGACGCGGCCTGGGAGCGTTTGGCCGCCGGCCAGGGCCTGCTGCTCAGCGAGCAACTGGCGCGGCGCCTGGGCCTGGGTCTGGGCGCGCGCCTGAGCCTGCCCACCCCGCAGGGCGACTGGAGCCTGGAGGTGCTGGGCATCTACGCCGACTACGGCAACCCCAAGGGGCATGCGCTGGTCGACGCGACGGGCCTGCTGCGCCACTGGCCGGGACTGGCGCCGCGCAGCTACAGCCTGCGCCTGGCGAGCGACGCGGTGCCGGCGCTGATCCAGGCCCTGCAGGCGCGCTTCGCCCTGGATGACAGCCGGCTGATCGACCAGGCCGCGCTCAAGGCCTGGTCGCGGCGGGTGTTCGAGCGCACCTTCGCCGCCACCGCCGCCCTCAACAGCCTGACCCTGGGGGTGGCCGGCGTGGCGCTGTTCATCAGCCTGCTGACCCTGGGGCAGACGCGCCTGAACCAGCTGGCGCCACTCTGGGCGCTGGGGGTGGCGAGGGCACGGCTGGCCTGGCTGAGCGCCGGCCAGACCCTGCTGCTGGCCGCGGCGACCCTGTTCCTGGCGCTGCCGTTGGGCCTGTTGCTGGCCTGGTGGCTGGTGGCGGTGATCAACGTGCAGGCCTTCGGCTGGCGCCTGCCGCTGCAGGTCTTTCCCTGGCAGCTGCTGCAATTGTTCGGCCTGGCCCTGCTGGCGAGCCTGCTGGCGGCGGCCTGGCCGCTGTGGCGCCTGGCGCGCAGCACGCCGGCGGCCTTGCTGCGGAGCTTCGTCGATGAACGCTAGACGCCTCGGCCTGGTGATGGCCGCGTGGCTGCTGGCCGCCTGCGAGGGCGAGGCGCCGCCGCCCCAGGGCTTCGCCGGACTGGGCAGCACCGCCGAGGCGTTCGCCCGGGTCGAACCAGGGCGCGTGCTGACGTTCCCCGCCGACCACGCTGCCCATCCGGACTACCGCATCGAGTGGTGGTACCTCACCGCCAACCTCAAGGACCGGCAGGGCCGCGACTGGGGCCTGCAGTGGACGCTGTTTCGCAGCGCCCTACAGCCGGGCGCCAATGCGGCGGACTGGAGCAACCGCCAGCTGTGGATGGGCCATGCGGCGCTGACCGGCCCCCATGGCCACCGCTTCGCCGAGACCTTCGCCCGTGGCGGGGTCGGCCAGGCCGGGGTGGCGTCCGCGCCGCTGCAGGCCTGGATCGACGACTGGCGGCTGCGCAGCCTGTCGCCGCAGCAGGGTGGCCTGGGCGCGCTGCAACTGCAGGCCCGCGGCCGCGACTTCGCCTATCGCCTGCATCTGACCAGCGACCAGGGGCCGGTGCTGCATGGTGAGGGCGGCTACAGCCAGAAGTCCGGCCAGGGCCAGGCGTCCTACTACTACAGCCAGCCGTTCCTGCGGATTCGCGGGGAAGTCGAGCTGGACGGCCAGCGGCATCAGGTCAGCGGCCAGGCCTGGCTCGACCGCGAATGGAGCAGCCAGCCGCTGGCGCCCGATCAGCTGGGTTGGGACTGGTTTTCCCTGCACCTCGACTCGGGCGACAAGCTGATGCTGTTCCAGCTGCGCCACGCCGACGGCCAGCACTACCGCGCCGGCACCTGGATCGGTGCCGATGGCAGCAGCCAGGCCCTCGCCGGGACTGATATCCAGATGACCCCGCGCCACCACAGCCGGGTCGCCGGTCGTCGCCTGCCGACCGCCTGGACCCTGCGCGTCCCGGTCAAGGGCCTGGCCATCGACAGCGTGCCGTTGCACGAGCAGGCCTGGATGGCCACCCGCTTCCCCTACTGGGAGGGGCCGATCCGCTTCGGCGGCAGCCACGCGGGCGTGGGCTACCTGGAGATGACGGGTTACCGATAGGCCGCTCAGCCGCCGCGCAGTAGTCGCCACAGGCTGACCAGCACTAGGCCGCCGGCGGCCAGCAGCGACAGCAGCAGGAGCAGCTGCCGCGGGCTGCGCTGGTTGATGCGGCCCTCCAGGCAGCGGGCCAGGCCGTAGCCGGCCAGTACCGCGGGCGCCAGCTTCACGGCGCCGGCCAGCTGGTCGAGGGGCAGGCGGCCCTGGTGCAGCAGGACCAGCAGCGACAGTGGGGTGCTCAGCAGGAAGAAGGCGGCCAGCTCGTCGCAGGCATCGACGCGGCTGCGCCCCTGGTAGACCAGGGCCATGGGCGGGCCGCCGACCGAGGTGGCGGTGCCCATCAGGCCCGAGCAGAAACCGGCGATGCCGAGGTTGCGCGGGCTGCACGGCAGGGCCAGCCAGCGATAGCTGGACAGCGTCGCCAGCAGCACGCTGCCGCCCAGCAGCAGGCCGAGCCAGGCGGCGGGCAGCAGGCCGAGCAGCAGGGCGCCGCACCAGGCTCCGGGCAGGCGCCCGAGGATGGCCGGCAGCGGCCGGCGCCAGGCCAGCGGCTGGCGCTTGCCGAGCAGCATGCAGCAGGCCAGGACGAGGCCCAGCAGCAGGATCGGCCCCGGCACATAGCCGGGGTCGAGGAGAAACAGCAGCGGCGCGGCGAGCAGGGCGAAGCCGATGCCCAGCAGGGCCTGCACCAGGCTGCCGCCCAGCACGATCAGCAGCGCCAGGCAGTCGACGGCACCGTAGGTCATGGTTGTGCGGCTCGGGCCGAGGTCCTCAGCGGCCGCCGGCGCCGCTGCGCGACTGCTCGGAGTTCTCCACCAGCACCGCTTCGGCCAGCTGGTTGAGCTGTTGCCAGAGTTCGATGGAGATATCCATGCCGCCTTCCAGGGCGCCCTGGTAGGCGCGGGCGAACTGCTCGGGGCTGACCTGGCGGTAGCCGCTGCGCTGGCTGGCGTTGCCGTGCAGCTGGCCGAGCAGGTCGATGCGGGTGCTCAGCAGCAGGGTCAGGGTCTGGGTGTCGGCCGTGGCCGGGTCGACCAGCAGGGCCTCGCTGTAGGTCGGGTAGGCGGCGCCGGCGGCGATGCTGGCGACATGCTCGCTGACCGGCTGCTTGCCGTTCTGCCAGTAGGCCAGGCCGCTGATGCCCTGGCGCGCGCAGTCGACCAGCAGCTTGAGGACGAACTTGCGGTTGTGGCAGTTGCGCACCTTGACGTTGACGCAGCCCTGTTCCAGGGCCTTGGTCTCGGCCAGCTCGATGATGCTCGGCAGGCAGTTCAGGGCGCTGCGGCCGTGGCAGTCGAACAGCAGAGCCTGGCTCTCCTCGGCCAGCAGCTGCAGCGCCGGGCGCTCGCGGTCGGCGACGAAGGGCAGCGCCCGCTGCAATTCGCCGAAGCCCTGCTCGCCGTGCACCTGCAGCCATTTGACCAGGGCGGCGGCGTCCTCGTAGTAGCCCACCGGGTAGCCCATGCCCTCGAACACGCGCTTGAGCAGGGCGGTCAGTTCATTCGACGAAATCAGCATCAGCACGTCTCCAGGGTCGGGGCCAGGGGCAGGAACCAGTCGTCCTCGAACGGCTGGCCGATGTCCTCGAGCAGCGGGGCGCCCTGGAACATGGTGTTGCGCACCCACAGGCGCGAGCGCGGGTCGAACTTGCTGACGCCGAAGAAGGCCAGCTTGCAGCGCAGCAGGTGCATCGGCAGCACGTCGCGGTCGAGCAGGTTGGCCTGGATCTCGCCGTAGTGGGTCTTGGCCATGCTCTGCATGCGCCGCACGATGCCGCGCTGCTCGGGATGACGCAGGAGGAAGCTGGCGGTGCACTGCTCGGGGTGCTCGGCCAGGTAGGCGCAGAGCTGGCGATGGCACTGCTGGGCCAGGTAGCCGATGCCCAGGGGCATCTGCTTGTCGCGCCCGCTCTCCAGGCTGCAGTTGCCCAGGCGCGGCTCCTGTTTCTCCTCGGAACGGTACCAGAAGGTCTCGGTGGCGCCCTCGGCCTCGAAGTCGATGGCCAGGGCCCAGGCGTAGTGCTGCTCGATCAGCCTGCGCAGCTCGCGGGCCGGCATCTGCGGTTGCAGCTCCAGGGACTCGACCAGGGCGAAGCTGTCCTCCAGGTTGTCGACCAGCTCCGGGTAGAGTTCCAGCAGGATGCAGTTGAGCAGCTCCTGGGCCTGCAGGCTGAGCTGGCGCTCGGCCCAGGCCAGCAGCTGCGCCCAGCTCTCCAGGCGCACCGTGGCGAGCCAGTCCTGCAGGGCGGCGAAGTCCTCCAGCACCACCCGGTTGTTCTCGGTCTGCCAGGCGTCCTCGGTGACGGTCTGCTCGATGTGCAAGATGCCGCGCGTGACCAGGACGTGCAGGCGCGCCAGGCGCTCGGCGGTGACCTGGCCGAGGCTGCGTACCCGGGCCAGGGCCAGCTCGCGCATCTCGATCCAGCGGCCGACCAGCTGCGGATGGTTGATCAGGTAGGGCGCCATACCCAGGCCCGTGGAGTTGCCGATGCCGAAGTAGCGCTTGAGCTGCGGCTGCAGCGCCACGGCGGTGTCCGGCGCGCGCCGGCGGGCGATGTGCTCGGCCTGCTGCAGGCTGAAGTTGCGCAGCATGAAGCAGTTGAACATCTCCGCGGCGAACGGGCGGGCGAAGTCCGGGTGCTTGCTGCTGACCTTCTCCCAGTCGGCCATGCCCAGCTTGCCGCTGCCATACACCGCGGTGGTGCGGTAGAGGTAGCCGACCCGGGCGATCTGCTCGACTTGCGGCTGGCGGCCGGCGCTCAGCGCCTCGACCACGCTGTCGAAATTGCGCACGCTGCGGTTGGCCCGCGACAGCACCATCACCCGCGAGTCCAGGCGTCCGGCTTCCTGCAGCGGCACGTTGCGGCGCAGGAACTCGACGTAGTCGTCGTCCACCTCGCCCTCGCACAGGGCCATGGTCAGGTCCCACTCGCTGGCGATCACCCGGTCGTTGCGCTTGTCCGGGTCGAGGTACTGGGAGAACAGCACGAAGCTGAACAGGTCGCCGCTGGTCTGGATGCGGTAGATCACCGTGCCGTAGCCCTGGTCATCCAGGTCGAAGCGCCGTGGCTCGATCCGCCAGCCCTCGCGCATGATCTTGCGCACCAGGCAGCGCATGAAGCTCAGGCGGCTCTGGTGCAGGCTGCCGAGACGCTCCAGGTCCATGACCACGTGGGCTGGACGCATGCGCAGGGACTGGGCCCCGCCGCTCGCGGCATCGATGCTGGAAGGAGTGCTCATAGGCTTGCCCTCGACTGGTGCAGTGCACACCCGGCGGTTTGACCCGCAGGGTGCGGCAGATTGTTTTTATCTGCCGCCGATGGTGGTGCAAGGCCGGGCCCGGAGCAATTCAGATCGGCCTATCAGCTGATAAGTGAAACTTATATAGATGGTGGTTTCGATCAGCTGGAGCCATCGTCGGCCCGCGCCGGATTCAGTGCGTTCTCGCGCAGGATGAATTCGTAGAGCGCCTGGGCCGCCACCGGCAGGGAACGGTTGGCCAGGCAGACGATGCCGATGTCGCGGCTGACCAGCGGATCGCTCAGGGGAATGAAGCGCAGGCGCTCATGCCCGGCCGCAAAGGCGAAGCGCGGCAGGGTGGTGATGCCCATGCCGGCCTCGAGCATGGCCAGCAGCGAGATCATGTTGGACATATAGAACTGCGAGTCGGCCACCAGCTCCTCGGCCTCGGTGCCGGCCAGCAGGCGCGAGGTGCCATTGGCGATCAGCCGCTCGCCGTTCAGCTGTTGCCAGCCCAGTTGCGCCTCGCCGGCCAGGCGATGGTCGTCGCGGCAGACCACGCCGATGCTGTCCTCCCAGATGGGGGTGAAGCGGATGTCGCTGTCCGCCTCCCACAGGCTGGCGATGCCGAAGTCCACCTGCTGGTTCTCCACCATCGCCAGCACCGCCTCGGAGCTGTCGTCGAACAGGCTGACGTGCAGGTCGGTGGCATCGCCGATGAAGCGGGCGAGGATGTCCGGCAGCAGGCGGCTGGCGATCGAGGGAACCGAGGCGATGCGCAGGTGCCCGGACTTGTGCTGGGCGATCAGGTTCATGTCGTTGACCACCCGGTCGTGGTGGGCGATCAGCTCCTTGGCGTAGACCATGAACTGCACGCCGAAGGGCGTCAGCTCCGGTCGCGCCGCGCGGGCATTGCGCTTCTCGAACAGGGCCTGGCCGAGCTTGCCCTCCAGGTCGCGGATCGACAGGGAGATCGCCGGCTGGGTGCGGTGCGCTTTTTCCGCCGCGGCGTGGAAGCCCTGGAGCTCGGCGACCCAGACGAAATGCCGCAGTTGGGCGATCTTCAGCTCGGGCAGCATGGTAAGTTTTCCTTATCAAACAATATTTACTATTAATTTTAGTTTATTTCGGAGCGCGCCTACCATTCGGCTACAGCTTGAGAGGAGGCGCACATGTCCACTGATATCTTCCGCAACTACATCAACGGTGAATGGGTCACCGGCACCGCCAGCGTGAGCAACATCAGCCCGGCGAACATCCAGGACGTGCTGGGCCAGTATGCCCAGGCCGATGCCGAGCAGGTCGAGCAGGCCCTGGCCGCCGCCGAGGCAGGGCAGGCGCAGTGGCAGCAGAGCGGCCTGGAGCAGCGCTACCAGGTGCTGATGGCCATCGGCGACGAGCTGATCGAGCGCAAGGCCGAACTGGGCGAGCAACTGGCCCGCGAAGAGGGCAAGACCCTGGCCGAGGGCATGGGTGAAGTCTACCGCTCCGGCCAGTTCTTCCATTACTACGCCGCCGAAGTGCTGCGCCAGATGGGCGAGACCGCCGATTCGGTGCGCCCCGGCGTGGAGATCGAGACCCGCCGCGAGCCGGTGGGCGTGGTCGCCGTCATCACCCCGTGGAACTTCCCCATGGCCACCGCGGCCTGGAAGATCGCTCCGGCCCTGGCCTTCGGCAACGCCGTGGTGTTCAAACCGGCCAACGCGGTGCCGGCCAGCGCCTGGTCGCTGACCGAGATCATCTCCCGCCAGGGCCTGCCCGCCGGCACCTTCAACCTGGTGATGGGCAGCGGCGCCACGGTCGGCGACGCGCTGATCCACTCCAACAAGATCCAGGCCCTGAGCTTCACCGGCTCGGTGGAGACCGGGCGCAAGGTGGCCGCCGCCACTGCCGCCAACTTCGTCCGCTGCCAGCTGGAGATGGGCAGCAAGAACGCCCTGATCGTGCTCGACGACGCCGACCTGGAGCAGGCCGTTGACTGCGCGCTGAACGGCGCCTTCTTCGGCACCGGGCAGAAGTGCACCGCCTCCTCGCGGCTGATCGTCACCGCCGGCGTGCACGACCGCTTCGTCGCCAGGCTGGTCGAGCGCATGGGCCAGCTCAAGGTCGGCTACCCGTTGCGCGAGGGCGTGCAGATCGGCGCGGTGATCGACGGCAAGCAGCTGGAGCAGAACCTGCGTTACATCGAGCAGGCCAAGGCCGAGGGCGCGGTGCTGGCCTGTGGCGGCGAGCGCATCGACGAGGAGTACGAAGGCTTCTATATGCGCCCGGCGCTGTTCGTCGACACCCGCAACGACATGCAGATCAACCGCGACGAGGTGTTCGGCCCGATCGCCTGCGTGATCAAGGTCGATGACTACGAGCAGGCCCTGGCCACCCTCAACGACACCGACTTCGGCCTCACCGCCGGGATCATGACCCAGTCGCTGAAGGTCGCCAGCGACTTCAAGCGCCGCGCCAAGACCGGCTGCGTGATGGTCAACCTGCCGACCGCCGGCACCGACTACCACGTGCCCTTCGGCGGCCGTAAGAACTCCAGCTTCGGCCCGCGCGAGCAGGGCACCTACGCCCGCGAGTTCTACACCGTGGTCAAGACCACCTACATCCGTGCCTGAGGGCGTGCGCCATGCATGACGAACTGATCGTGATCGACGGGTTGCAGTACTCCAACTGGTCCCGCGAGATCTTCACCCAACTGCGCGAGGGCGGCGTCAGCGCCGTGCACGCGACCCTGGTGTACCACGAGAACGCCCGCGAGACCCTGAGCCGCCTCGGCGAGTGGAACCGCCGCTTCGAGCAGCACGGCGACCTGATCATGCCGGTGGCCGGCGCCGCCGACATCCGTCGGGCCAAGGAGCTGGGCAAGGTCGGGGTGTTCTTCGGCGCGCAGAACTGCTCGCCGATCGAGGACGATATCGCCCTGATCGAGGTGTTCCGCCAGCTCAACCTGCTGATCATGCAGCTGACCTACAACAACCAGAGCCTGCTGGCCACCGGTTGCTACGAGGGCAGCGACAGCGGCATCACCCGCTTCGGCAAGCAGGCCATCGCCGAGATGAACCGGGTCGGCATGCTCATCGACATGTCCCACAGCGCCGAACGCAGCACCCTGGAGGCGATCGAGCTGTCGAGCCGGCCGATCATCATCTCCCACGCCAACCCGGCGTTCTTCCACCCGGCCAAGCGCAACAAGTCGGAGACCGTGCTGCGCGAGCTGGGCCAGTCCGGTGGCCTGCTCGGCTTCAGCCTGTATCCCTTCCACCTGCACAACGGCTCGGACTGCAGCCTGGATCAGTTCTGTGACATGGTCGCGCGCACCGCCGACCTGATGGGCATCGACCACATCGGCATCGGCACCGACCTGTGCCAGAACCAGCCGCAGTCGGTGCTGGAGTGGATGCGCAGCGGCCGCTGGTCGAAGCAGGTCGACTATGGCGAGGGCTCGGCGAGCAACGCCGACTGGCCCAAGCCGCTCGGCTGGTTCGGCGACAGCCGCGATTTCCCCAATATCACCCAGGGCCTGCTGCAGCGCGGTTTCACTGCGCAGGACACCGCCAAGGTGATGGGTCTCAACTGGCTGAACACCCTGGAACAGGGGCTCAAGCCTGCCCAATAACGGTCCTGAACAACCAACAAGTACAAGATTCTTGTCAGGAGGCTGTAATGAATAGCACCCAAACGGCTACCCAAACGGGGGCACCGGTGATGAGCGACAAAGGCAAACTGCTGCACGGCGTGGATATCCCGGTGTTCCTCATGAGCGGCGGATTCGTCCTGCTGTTCGCCGTCCTCGCCCTGTGGGACATCGAACTGATGACCCAGTGGGTCAACGGCGCCTTCGCCTGGTCGACCAAGTTGTTCGGCGCCTACTGGCAGGTATTGCTGCTGCTGACCTTCGTCATCGGCCTCTACCTGGCCCTCGGTCGTACCGGCCGGGTGCGCCTTGGCGCCCTGGCCAAGCCGGAGATGCCGACCTTCACCTGGGTCTGCGTGATCATGTGCACCCTGCTGGCCGGCGGCGGCGTGTTCTGGGCCGCGGCCGAGCCGATGGCGCACTTCCTCTCGCCGCCACCGCTGCACGGCGGCGAGACCGGCACCCCGCAGGCGGCCTACAACGCGCTGGCGCAGAGCTTCATGCACTGGGGCTTCCTGGCCTGGGCGATCCTCGGCAGCCTGACCGGCATCGTGCTGATGCACCTGCACTACGAGAAGGGCCTGCCGCTCAAGCCGCGCACCTTGCTCTACCCGCTGTTCGGCGAGCGCGTGATGACCGGCTGGTTCGGCGCCCTGATCGACGCCTGCTGCGTGCTGGCGGTGGTCGCCGGCACCATCGGCCCGATCGGCTTCCTCGGCCTGCAGGTGAGCTTCGGCCTGGAGAAGCTGTTCGGCGTCAGCAACGACTACGCCACCCAGGTGACCATCATCGGCGTGCTGGTGGCGGTCTACACCCTCTCGGCGGTGTCCGGAGTGGCCCGCGGCATCCAGTGGCTGAGCCAGATCAACGTGGTCCTGGCGGTGGCGCTGATGCTGTTCATCCTGCTGCTGGGGCCGACCGGCTTCATCGTCGACGCCTACCTGCAGGCCATGGGCATCTACCTGGACAAGTTCATCCCGATGGCCACCTTCCGCGCCGACCCGGCCTGGCTGGACTGGTGGACGGTGTTCTTCTGGGGCTGGTTCCTCGGCTACGGCCCGCTGATGGCCATGTTCGTCGCGCGCATCTCCCGCGGTCGCACCCTGCGCGAGCTGGTGCTGACCATCTCGGTGGTGGCGCCGGTGATCACCTGCTTCTGGTTCACCATCGTCGGCGGCAGCGGCCTGTCCTTCGAGCTGAGCAACCCCGGCTCGGTGTCGGAGGCCTTCGCCGGCTTCAACCTGCCCGGCGCCTTGCTGGCGATCACCGCGCAGCTGCCCCTGGGCTACCTGATGTCGGTGCTGTTTCTGATCCTCACGGTGATCTTCGTCACCACCACCGGCGACTCGATGACCTACACCATCTCCATGGTGATGACCGGTACCGACCACCCGCGCGCCGAGATCCGCGTGTTCTGGGGCGTGATGATGGGCGTGGTGGCGGCGCTGCTGATCTCCATCGGCGCCGGCGGCATCAGCGCGCTGCAATCGTTCATCGTCATCACCGCCGTGCCGGTGTCGCTGATCCTGCTGCCGTCGCTGTGGAACGCGCCGCAGATCGCCAAGCGCATGGCCGACGAGCAAGGGCTCTAATCCCCGCAACTTTTGGGGGAACGTGGCGCAAGCCACCTCCCTCTTTTTTATTCCTCTCTCGAACCAGGAGCACGCCATGAAACAGGCCGTGAAGACCCAGCTGTTCCCGTCCAAGGCCCCGCTGGAGTGGGCGGTGATCGGCAACGGCACGCTGTACACCGCGCAGATCCCCATCGACGTCCAGGGCCAGGTGGTGCCCGGCGGCATCGAGGCGCAGACCCGCCAGACCCTGGACAACCTCAAGCACACCCTGGAGTGCGCGGGGCTGGGCCTGGACGCGGTGAACCAGGTGCTGATCTACGTCACCGACCGCAGCTACCTGGCCACGGTCAATGCGGTGTATGCCGAGTACTTCAGTGCCCCTTACCCGAACCGAGCGGCCATGGTCATCGCCGGCCTGGCCCGCGAGGAAATGCTGGTGGAGCTGGTGGTCTACGCCAGCGCCTGATTCCGGCATCCGCATGGCGTGCCTGAGCGGTGATCCCGCCGGGCGTGCCGAGCGCCCTCGGCGCTCACCCACCTTGTCGGCCGACCGCGCCGACCAAGGTCTCTTTGACCCCCGCCTGCGCAAGCGCCGCCTGTCCACAAGACAGGCGGCGCTTGTCACCCTCGGTCGGCCTGGCGCCGGCGCAGCGTCTACCTTTAATGCTCAGGGCAAGGGAAGGCTCCTTGAACGGCGCGTTCGTCTCATGCGCGGGCCTCGGCCAGCTTGAGATTCGCGCCCAGCGCAGGCAGCATGCAGCCTGCGCTGGCGGGCCTGACGCGCCAGTGGGCGAGGGTCCGGGCGGCGAAACCCATGGTTTCGACTGCACGCCGTCGCATCAATTGAGCCGAAGGAGCGAGCAAGTGCGTGCAACCCGAGCCAAGCTGTTGCGCAACCTGGATTGGCGAATGGCGCTCGGCGCGTTGCTGCTGTGGGCGCTGCTGGCCGCAGCGGTAGCCTTCGTCGCCGGGCGCAGCGAGCGCGAGCGTGCGCTGCAACTGCTGCACAGCGAACTGCAGTCGCTCAGTCAGCTGCGTGTCGAGTCGCTGGCGCGGCAGATCGACCGGCGTCGCCAGCAGGTGCGTTTGCTCGCCAGGACGCCCCCGGCCCTGGGAATGGTGGCGGCCAGCCATCAGCAAGGCCTCGACGCGCTTGGGCAGAGCTCCTATGAGTCGTGGCAGAGCCGCCTGGAAACCATCTTCAGCGCCTTCGTCAGCACCACCCCCGACGTGCTGCAGGTGCGCCTGATCGGCGTCGCCGACCAGGGCCGCGAGCTGATTCGCGTGGTCCAGCGCAAGGGCCGGGTGCAGGTGCAGGCGCCCAACCAGCTGCAGTCACGCGGCGATGCCGCGTACTTCCGCGAGGCTGTCCGCCTGCAGGACAACGAGGTGCATATTTCCGCCATCGAACTGAGCCGCGAGCACGGCGACGAGCGGTCGCCGCTGGTGCCGACCATGCGGGTGGCGACCCCGCTGTTCGACAGTGCCGGCGAGCTGTTCGGCATCGTCCTGGTGGACCTGGATGCCGGCCGACTGCTGGCCACCATGCAGACCGGTTCGGACGAGAAGCAGCTGCGGGTCTATATGACCGATCAGAACGGCTATTTCCTCCTGCACCCGGACCCGAACAAGGCGTTTGCCTTCGAACCCGGCCGCACCTGGCGCTGGCAGGACGAGTTCCGCGAGCTGGATTCGCCGGCCGGCTCGCGCAAGCTGCAACTGCTGCAGAACGCCGCCACCCAGGCCTATGCGGTGACCCGTCGCTTGCGCCTCAATCCCGGTGCCCGCGACGGCCGTAGCCTGACCATCGCCATGGCGGTGACCGAGGCGCCGGTGGTGGCCGCCGTGGCCTCCGCGCGTCAGACCGCCCTGCTGGCGATGCTCGGCGGCGGCCTGCTCGCCGCCTTGCTGGCGTTCGCCTTTCAACGCCAGCGGCGCACGCTCTATCGCCGCCGCGCCGAGCTGGCGGCCATAGTCGGCGGCGCCCAGGACGCGATCATCGGCACCGACCTGGCTGGCGTGGTCAGCAGCTGGAACCCGGCCGCCGAGCGGATGTTCGGCTATGCCGCCAACGAGGCCGTCGGCCGCCCACTGGCCGAGCTGATCGTGCCGCCGGAGCAGATCGAGGAGGATGCCTCGATTCACCGCCGCGCCGCCGGCGGTGAGCCGGTGCCGGGGATCGAATCCGTGCGCCGGCGCCGCGATGGCAGCGAGTTCGCCGTATCCCTGTTGGTCACGCCGATCATCGCCCAGGGCAACGGCGTCGCCGGCCTGGCCGACACCATTCGCGACGTCAGCGCGCAGCGTCTGGCCGAGCGCAAGGTCCGCGAGATGAACGCCGCGCTCGAGCGCCAGGTGGCCGAACGCACCCAGCAGATTCAACGCCTTGCGTCCCTGCAGCAGGCGATCGTCGCCGATGCCAGCTACGCCATGGTGGCCACCGACCTGGACGGCTTGATCACCCTGTTCAACCCGGCCGCGGAGAAGCTGTTCGGCTATGCCGCCGAGGAGCTGTTGGGGCGCCAGACGCCGCTGCTCTGGCACGATGGCGAGGAGCTTGCGGAGCGCGCCCAGGCGTTCGCCCGGGAACTGCAGCAGCCGCTGGGGCCAGGGTTCGAGGTGCTGGTGGCCAAGTCCCGCCGTGGCGTGGCCAATCGGCACCAGTGGTCGGTGCTGCGCAAGGACGGCACCCGGCTGGCGGTGCTGCTGGATATCAGCGCGCTGCGCGACGAGCACGGGGTCATCCAGGGCTACCTCGCCATGGCCTCGGATATTTCCCGGCAGCAGCAGAGCCAGCGCGAGTTGCTGGCCACCCGGGACCAGCTGGCCAAGATCGTCGAGGTCGCCAGGCTCGGCATCTGGACCTGGGTGCCGGCCGACGATTCGTTGATCTGGAACGCCCGCATGTTCGAGCTCTATCAACAGCCGCCGAGCCTGAACGGACAGGGCCTCAACTACGCCCATTGGCGCTCGCGGGTCCATCCCGAGGACATCGAGGCGACGGAGGCGGCGCTGCGGGCGGCCGTCGAGGGGCGTGGGGAGTATGACCCGGTGTTCCGCATCGTGCTGCCGGATGGCCAGATCCGCCATATCCAGGCCGGCGCCTATGTGGAGCGCGACGATCAGGGCCAGGCCCTGCGCGTTACCGGCATCAATCTCGATATCAGCGCGCAGCGCCAGGTCGAGTCGACCCTGCGCGGGGCCAAGGAACAGGCCGAGGCAGCCGGCCAGGCCCAGCTCGGCATGTTCGACTTCTCGACGAGCGAGGGGCAAACGATCACGCACGATCCACAGGCGTTCAGCCTCGATTGCCAGCGCGCGGAGGCGCCCGAAGGCAGTGGGCCGGCCGCGAGCAAGGCGCCGTCGGCCGCCCGCGCTACGCCGGGCCGACCGCGCGGGCTGTCGGGTCTGCGCCTGCTGCTGGTCGAGGACAATCCGACCAACCAGCTGGTGGCCCGCGAACTGCTGATCAGCGCCGGGGCCGAGGTGGCGGTGGCCAGCGACGGCCAGGTGGGCATCGCCGCGGTACAGGGGGCCGATCCGCAGTTCGATGCGGTGCTGATGGACATCCAGATGCCCGGCATCGACGGTTACGAGGCCACCCGCGAGCTTCGCCGCCATTACACTCGCGAACAACTGCCGATCATCGCCATGACGGCCAACGCGATGCCGGCCGACCGCGCGGCCGCTCTGGACGCGGGGATGAACGAGCATGTCGGCAAGCCGTTCGAACTGGCGACGCTGGTGGCGGTGATCCGTCAACTGAGCGGGCGTGGCGCCGACGCTGCGCCCGCGCCCGCCGTGGCGCCGCCGCGGGCGGCGCGCAGGGTGCTCGATGACGAGGCCGCATTGCGCCGTTTCGACGGCAGCCGGCGGATCTACCAGCAGGCGCTGGGTAAGTTCAGCAGCGATGCGCAGGCCCAGCTTGCCGAGCTGCCGATTACCCTTGAGCCGGAAAGGGAAGGGCTGCTGCGCCAGCTGCACAGTTTGAAGGGGCTGGCCGCGACCATCGGCGCCGAGACATTTGCCGCGCTGGCCGCCGATGCCTGCAAACTGCTCGCCCCGGGCTGTTCGCAGGAACGCTGGACGGCCATGCGGGCGGCGCTGATGGAGGCGGGCCAGGGCGCGGTGAGCGCGGCGCAGGCGCTGCTCGAGACCGCAGCCGAACCAGCCGAGCTGGCCGCCGTGCCGCCGCCAGCGGCGCCGCTGGATGACCAGGACGGCAGAAATGAGCTGTTGGCGTTGTGGCGGCTGCTCGAGGCCAATAACATGGACGCCCTGTGCGTCTACGACCGACTGCACAAGCATTATCAGGGGGCGTCAGTGCACGCATTCAAGCAGCTCGGCGAGGCGATCGAGCAACTCGATTTCACCGCGGCAGCGGCACAGTGCCAGGCGCTGTTGGAGAGCACGGAGGGGGCATGAGCATAGGCGGCGAAGGGCCAGGCCCCTACGACCTCGGCGGCAGGCGTGCGCGCCTGCTGGTGGTCGACGACGAACCGGTGTTCGTCAAGTTGATCCACCAGTTGTTTTCTGCCGAGCATGAGGTGTTCATGGCCACCAGCGGCGAGGAGGCCTTGAGGATCTATGCCCGTTCGGCCCCCGACCTGATCCTGCTGGACGTCATGATGCCGGGCATGGACGGACTCGAGCTGTGCCGGCAGTTGAAGCGGTTGCCGGATGCCCGGGCGATCCCGGTGATCTTCGTCACCGGACACGAGTCGCTGGACGAAGAGACGGCCTGCTGGAACGCCGGTGGCGTCGACTTCGTCAACAAGCCGTTCAATCCGCTGACCCTGCGCAATCGCGTGAATGTCCACCTGGCGCTGAAGTTTCAGGCCGATCGCCTGCGCGAAATGGCCTTCGTCGACGGCCTGACCGGGATCGCCAATCGGCGTCAGTTCGAGGAGCGGCTGGGGCAGGAGTACCGGCGCAGCCGGCGCAACGGCACCTCGCTGGCCTTGCTGATGATCGATGTCGACTGCTTCAAGCCCTACAACGATCGCTATGGCCACCAGGCCGGCGACGAATGCCTGCGCCAGGTGGCGGCGCTGTTGAGTGCGAACATGCAGCGTCCCGGCGACCTGGCGGCGCGCTACGGTGGCGAGGAGTTCGCCTTCCTGCTGCCGGAGACGGACGCCAAGGGCGCACGGGTCATCGCCGAGCGTCTGGTCGAGACGGTGCGCCAACTCAACCTGGAGCACCTCGACTCCAGTGTCGCCGCCGTGCTGACCGTCAGCATCGGTGCGGCCGTGCTGGACCCGGACTCGAGCGACTCCTGCGAGGCGCTGATCACCCAGGCCGACGCGCAGCTCTATCGGGCCAAGAAGCAGGGGCGTGGGCGCGTCTGCTGCGGCCTGACCTCGGCGCCGCGTGGTGAAGCGGCGCGGCCCTGAGCCCGGTCAGCCAGGCCCTGGGCGCGCCGCGTCTGAACCTCAAAGCAGTGCGTATTCCTCGCCGATCACCGCCGGGTCGAAGGGCTTGCGGCTGAACACGCGCTGAACCATGGGGCGGAAATGCTCCAGGCTCGGCGTCGGGTAGGCCGGGTCGAACGAGGCCTGGTCCCATTTCTCGCAGAAGTCGACGCACAGCTGGTAGGCCGGATGGTCCTTGTAGCGGTCCCGCTCGTTACGGTCGCCGCCGAAGTGGTGGGCATAGTAGAAGTTCTGGAACAGCCCGTGGTGGTGCAGTACCCAGGTGACCTCGCCACGCACGTAGGGCCTGATGACCGAGGCCGCCAGTTGCGAGTGGTTGTAGGGGGCCAGTTCGTCGCCGATGTCGTGAATCAGGGCACCGACGATCATGTCCTCGTCGGCGCCGTCGGCCTCAGCGCGGGCGGCGGTTTGCAGCGAGTGCTGCAGGCGACTGACCTGATAGCCGCTCAGGCTGTGCTCCAGTTCGGCCAGGGCCTTGAGGATGCGCTCGGGCAGGTTCTGGTTGAACTCGGTTTCCAGGCGGTCGAGGAATTCGTACTCCTCGGCGGTGCCGTCTTTCATCTGGGTGAATTGCACGCTGTTCATCAGGCGACTTCCTTGATGGTTTTGAGCTGGATAAGGGTGCTGGCGTAGCGTTCGCGCGGGCCGTCGAGGTCGATGTAGCAGCCTTGCAGGTGTCTTGGACCCTCGGATGGATCGAAGCTGCTGCGCCCGTGCAGCACCCGGCTGTTGTCGAACAGCATCAGTTCGCCGGCGCGCAGGGGGAAGCGGATCTCGTAGGCCGGGTCGCAGAACAGCTCGCCGAGGCGCTTGCGCGCACGGTGATAGGCCTTCATCTGCTCGATCGGCAGAAGCGGCAGGCCATCGAGGCGGGGGCTGTAGTGCACGCCCAGCGTGCGCCCGTGCTCGTCGGTCTTGATGATCGGCTTGTGGCTGACCAGCTCGGTGCCCTTGTCGATGAAGCGGTATTTGACCGAGGTGTCCTTGAGCAGCCGATAGCCCTCTGGATCGGTCGCGGCCAGCTCGCGCACCACGCTGACGCTGTCGACCAGGGTCGACAGGCCGCCGCTGGTCTCGTTGACCAGGCAGTGCAGCAACTGGATGCCCGGCACCGGGTCGCGGTAGGGGTTGTCGGTATGGGGGCCCAGGTGCACGCCGGTATAGGCCAGGTCGTTGGCATCGGGCTTGGAGAAGACCTCGAAGTAGCGGCCGAAATTGGTTTCCTTGAGGTAACCGAACTTGGCGGCCACATCGAGAATGCTCTCGGGTTCCGTGGGTACCTGGGTCAGGACGATGAAGCCGTAGCGCAGGTAGGTATCGAGCGCCGCCAGGAACTGCTCGGGAACCTGCATGTTCGGCCAGCCGAAGCGCACCGAGCGCTGATCGAGGCTGCTGTCCCAGCCCTGGGCGGCCGGAAAGGCGTCATCGGCGTCCAGCTCGGCCTGCAGGAACGAGAAGTCATACAGGGAGCGGTGACCGTCGCTGAACTCGAGCCGTGCCTGCCGCGCGCCGACCGGCTCCACGGCAAGCAGGGCGATTTCCGGATCGATGGCGTGGGAGTCGAACAGGCGCTGCTGGGTCTTGTGATCCAGTTGCGTGGGGTCCTGGCTGCGTTCACGCAGCCAGAGCGCCGGTAGCTCGGTGATTGCGCCATCGGCGCGGACGCTTACCGCCGGTGGAGCCTGCTCGAAGATGACCTCAATGTTTTTCATCGCCTGTATCCCGTGATGCAGATGCTGTTTGGGGGGCAGTTTTTCGAGCGCTTTCGCTGGCGCGCCGAGGCCAAAGTCGCTGCATTGCCTGGCCGCTCTTCGGCGGCTTCGTTGCAACCTACCCATGCCATGGTTGTCGCAGGTGGTAAGCGAATGGTCGCATCTGGCGCGGTGGCGGCCCAGCCGCGTTAGTTGATACGCAGGCATGCAAAAAACTTATGGATAGTCGACCGCGCCCGAGGCTGGGCGGGCCGCTCGGCGCGGCATTGCCGCGCGCAGCAGAGGGGGCGATCCGGCGCTGTTCGCGGGCCGAGCCCGCTTGGGGCGCACAGCCGCAGTGAGGGGGCTAGCCGCGTTCGGGCGTGACCACCGCGTCGGGACCACGGGGGCTGGGGCGGGGTTCGCTCATGCGCCCGCTCTTGGCCCGCGCACGGGTGCCGCGGGCCTCGTGGAGATTCTCGGCTAGCGAGTTGAGCTGGGCGCATTCGATCAGGCGCAGGTTGTGCACCTCCGGCACGGGTTGGCCTGCGGCCTTCATGCCGGTCAGGCGCGCCCACACCGCGCGTTTCTTGCGCACCTGGTGCGGCTGGAAGCGATCGAAGTCGCGAAAGCCGACCGGCTCGGGCAGCACCTCGATAGCGCCGGCGGCGAGCGCCGCCTGATAGAGCTCGAGGCCGCGCCGGGTGCGCACGATGATGCCGTTGAAGCCTTCATCCTCGCCGCTGGGCCCGCCCCCGGGCCAGACATCCGAGGCGGCCAGGTCGGCGCTCTCGCCGATGGCATCCGCACAGATCTTGCAGCGTGGCTGCAGCATCCATTTGTCTTCTTTTTCCCACATCGACTGGTAGGTCAGTTCGAAGGCCTGGCCGCTCTTGGTTTCCAGGCGGGTCAGGCCCGGGTTGCCGTTGCCGCGGTAGCGGAACAGGCTGAGCTGGTCCTCCTGGAGACCGAACTGGGCCAGTACCTCTTCCGACTTGGTCAGGTCCGAGGCGCCGCCGCAAACCAGGGTCAGTGCGTACCGCATGTACTGGTCGACGCGCGGGTCCAGCCGGGCCAGGTTGCGCACCGCCGTGATATCGCAGGGTTTGGCGATCAGGGCGAAGGGCTGGCGGCGCTCGAGGATTTCGTTGAAGTCGAGCAGCGGCGCCGCCGGGCCGTAGCGCGAGCCGGCACCCTCGAGGACCGCGGCCGCATCGAAGCTGAGACGGCGCTCGCTGCGCATCGGCTGCTGGCGCGAGGCGCCGACATGCAGAATGAAATCGACCCGTCCGCTGTTCAGCAGGAACTGCCCCAGGGCGGTCAGTACGCCGCCGGTGGAGGCGCGAAAGCGCACCTGTGGGTCGCCGGCATAGCCGATCGCCAGCCGTTCGGCCGCGCCCCAGATCAGGTCATGCTGGGCGTCCGGCGTCTGGCTTGCCGGCTGCGCGCCCTCGATGCGCGTGCCGGGGCAGACGGCGTTGATGCGTTCAAGCGTCGTCTCGCTCAGGGGCGCATGCACCAGCGGCCGTTCGCGCCCCTCGGGGGTGAGTACCAGGCTGATCTGTTGCGGCTCGGCAATGGTGCGGCACAGGCCGCAGCCGATGCACAGGCCGTTCTCGACTATTTCTTCAACGGCGAGGGGCATCCGCGTCTACCTAGATCAGAGGCGGGGTCAGCCAGCGCTGGGCCGGGATCTCCAGGCTCTGGCGGGCGCGCGCGAAGCTCGGCACGGCCGCCGTGCTCAGGCGCTCGGCCAGGTTTTCCTGGGGGGTTACGGGGGCGCGGCGGTTGGCCCGCGCGAGCTTGAAGAGTTGGGTCAATGCCATGGTGATGAGCCTTATTCTTATTTTGGCCTTGCGGCAGCCATGGGTTGCTCTAGGCATCCCTTGGTCGAAGCCGCTGGAGTATGTAACGATCTGCCGGCGCGACTGTTTGCCCGCCCGCATCCATCTCGCGGCGAAGAATAAGCAGCTTTCTTCCCAATTGCACAGCCCTTTTTTCTTGATGCCGAGGCATGCAGTATTTTTATGATTTCCGATCGCCATCAGCCGCCCTCGATGAAAGCCCTGCTCGCTTTCGAGGCGTCGTTTCGCCTCGGCTCGATGACGGCGGCGGCTCAGGAACAGGGCACCACGCAACCGGTGATCTCGCAGCGCATCCGCGTGCTGGAGGAGAGCATCGGCCGCGTGCTGTTCGATCGCACCGGCAGCCGCCTGGCGCCGACCGAGCAGGGCCGCTTCCTCTACGGCGAGTTGTCTGGCGCCCTCGCCAGCATCAACGCCGCGGTGGCCAAGCTGCGTGACGAGGCCCAGGCCGTCGAGCCGAACCTGTCGCTCGCCGCCAACTTCGGCTTCGCCCATGCCTGGCTGCTGCCGCGCTTGAGCGAGCTGCAGCGCGCCTTTCCGCGCTACCGCTTCGAGGTGACCCCGGTGGACTCCGACTCCGCCCTGGAAATGGCCGAGGCGGACATCGCCATTCGCTTCGGCCACCTGAGCAGCTGCCGGGCCAATGAGGTGCAGCTCGCGGCGGAAGTGGTGTTTCCCATCTGCAGTCCGGCGTTCGCCCGGCGCCATGGCCTGGCTGGCCACGTCGACGACAAAGTGCTGGCGCAGGTGCCGCTGCTGCACATGGACCAGAACAATCCGCGCTGGCTGGATTGGCCCCGCTGGTGCACGCTGGCCGGCCTCGCCCCCGTGGCGGACGCGGCGCGTTTCAAGTTCAACAACTATCCGTTGCTGCTCGGTGCCGTCCTGCAGGGCGAGGGCATGGCGCTAGGCTGGTCGGAGCTGGTGCAGCAGCCGATCGCCGAAGGGCGCCTGCTCGCCCTGCAGCCCAAGGTGGTCAGGGGCGACCACGGCTATCTGCTGGCGAGCAAGCACCGCAACAGCAGCCTGGTGCAGCCGGTCGTCGAGTGGTTGCAGGCGCAACTCGCCGAGACGGTGGCGGCGACCTGAGGACGCGTCCGGCCCCGGCCCGGGTCGGTTTCAGTCCAGCGATTCGTCGTCGCGGATCAGCACGTAGCTGCGGCCGTTGTCCGCGTCCACGCAGTCGTGCACATAGAACATCACCACCTCGCCCAGGCCCGGCATGGTCGCTACGTAGTCGCCGATTTCCGCGCTGAAGTAGGCCGCCGACGAGGGCTTGGCCTCGCATTCGATGGCGGCGGTCATGAACAGCTCGGGGGCGCTGTCGCCGCAGTACTCGTCGCGTTGCCGGGCATCCCACTCCTGCGGCGGCTGGAAGGAGCCGGTGAAGAGGATCTTGGCATCGCCCAGGTCGCGCTCCTCGGCGTCGGGATCGTTGTCGTCCGGGCGGTAGACCGTGCAGTCCTGGGCGTCCGGGTGGCTGAGGATGGCCTGGCGGGCGGCCAGGCGTTGCTGAGGGTCGAGCTGGGACATGGAGCGCTCCGCGGTCAGAGGGTCGGCTGCTGGGCAGGGTTGCCAGGGGCGCCACGTTACCGCTGTGCGCCTCTGCCGGGAAGGCTTAGCGCCAGTGCAATATCGGCCAGCCGACCTGTTCGGCGTGGGCGCGCAGCAATGGATCGGGGTTGACCGCGTGGGGCTGGCTGACCAGCTGCAGCAGCGGCAGGTCATTGCGCGAGTCGGAGTAGAAGTAGGCGCCGTCCAGGGTTTCGCCCTGCTGCTCGAGCCACTGCTGCAGGCGCGTGACCTTGCCCTCGCGGTAGGTCAGCACGCCCTGGGTGTAGCCGGTGTAGCAGCCGTGCTGCAGCTGCAGATCGATCGCCAGCACCTCGTCGATGCCGAGTCGCGCGGCGATGGCGCTGACCAGAAAGTGCGCCGAGGCGCTGATGACCAGGATGCGGTCGCCGGCGACGCGGTGCCTGGCCAGGCAACGGGTGGCGTCGCTGTAGAGCAGCGGCTCGATCACCTCCTCGACGAAGGGCTCGACGACGTAGGCCACTTCCTCGGCGCTGCGTCCGACCAGGGGCGAGAGGCTGAAGGCCATGTAGTCCTCCATGGCCAGCCGGCCTTCGGCGTAGAGCGCCATCAGCGCGTGGTCGCGGGCCAGGAAGCTGTCGCCATCGACCCAGCCGAGCTTGGCCATTTCGGCGCTCCACAGGCTGGCGCAGTCGCCGTCGATCAGGGTTTCGTCCAGGTCGAAGATTGCCAGGGCCATCAGGCCACCTCATGGATGGCGTGGGCGTCGATGTTCAGCGCGATGCGCTGGCCGCTGGCATGCATGTCGGCCGCCGAGCGGTTGAGCACGTCGACCAGCAGTTCGACGCCGCGGGCCTCGACGCGGTAGCGGATGACGTTGCCGAGCAGGCTGTGGCTGCGCACCAGGGCCTCGATCTCGCCCTGGGCGCCGAGGGCGATGGCCTCCGGGCGGATGGCGATGCGCCCGCCGACCGGGCGGCCGAGCAGGCGAGTGGCGGCCTCGGCATCCAGCAGGTTGTAGTTGCCGATAAAGCCGGCGGCGAAGGCGTCGACCGGCGCGGTGTAGAGCGTCTCAGCATCGCCGCTCTGGACGATCTGCCCAGCGTTCATCAGGAAGATGCGGTCGCTCATCACCAGCGCCTCCTCCTGATCGTGGGTGACGAAGATGGTGGTCAGGCCCAGCTCCTGCTGGATGCCGCGGATCTGCTCGCGCAGGTGCTTGCGAATCCGCGCATCCAGCGCCGACAGCGGCTCGTCGAGCAGCAGCAGGCGCGGCCGGGTGACCAGCGAGCGGGCCAGGGCCACGCGCTGGCACTGGCCGCCGGACAGCTGCTGCGGGTAGCGCGTGGCGAACTCGCCCAGTTCGACCATGTCCAGGGCTTCGCGCACGCGCCGGCCGCTCTCGTCCGCCTTGACCTGCTGCATGCGCAGGCCGAAGGCGACGTTTTCCTGCACGGTCATGTTGGGGAACAGCGCGTAGCTCTGGAACACCATGCCAATGCCGCGCTTCTGCGGCGCCAGCGGCACCAGGTCCTGGCCATCGAGGAGGATCCGCCCACCGTTGACCCCGGTCAGCCCGGCGATGCAGCGCAGCAGGGTGGACTTGCCGCACCCCGAGGGGCCGAGCAGGGTGACGAATTCGCCCTGGCCGATTTCGCAGTCGATATCGCTGAAGATCGGGGTCTGGCCGTAGCTTTTGTGCAGGCCTTGGATGCTCAGGAAACTCATGTCTTGTCCTTGTTCAGGCGGTTGGCGGCCCAGGTGAACACCAGCACGAAGAAGAAGTAGGAAATCACCAGCGCGCTGTTGAAGTGGCCGCTGCTGTTACGCATGTTGTTCAGGTACACCTGCAGGGTCTCGTAGCGCGTGCCCACCAGCAGGTTGGCGAAGACGAACTCGCCGAACAGGAAGCTGAAGGAGAGGAACAGCGAGACCATCAGGCCCTTGCGCAGGTTCGGCAGCACCACCAGGAAGGCCGCCTTCCAGGTGCTGGCGCCGAGCAGGTGGGCGGCGTCCATCAGGTCGCGCAGGTTGATCGCCTGCAGGTTGTTGGTGATCGCCCGGTACATGAAGGGCAGGGCGATGGTGAAGTAGCAGCCAATCAGGATCCACGGCGTGCCGACCATGGCCAGCGGCCCCGAGCCGTAGACCTGCAACAGGCCCACCGAGGACACCACCGGCGGCACCGCGAAGGGCAGCAGGATGAGGATGTTCATCAGGCCGTCGAGCCTGGGGAAGTGGTAGTGCACCACGAACAGCAGCGGCAGGATCAGCAGCACCGCCAGCAGCAGGGCGCCGAAGCACACCAGCAGCGACTGGCCGAAGGCGGCGAGAAAGCGCGCGTCGCTCCACAGCGCCAGGTACCACTTGAAGGTCAGGCCGTCCGGCAGGATGGTCGCGCCCCAGCTGGTGGACAGCGAGTAGAGCAGGGTGGCGGCCAGCGGCAGCAGCAGGATCACGAACAGCAGCCAGACCACTACCCGGTGATACAGCTCGCCGGGCTTGGCGTCAGCGCGAGACATGGTAGCTCCTCTTGAGCAGCAGCTGGTGGGCCACGGTGATCACCGCCATCAGGCCGACCAGCACCATGGCCAGGGCGCTGGCCAGGTCCGGGTTGAGCGAGATGTCGCCGGACACCAGCCCGGCGATGCGGATCGGCAGCACGTTGAAGTTGCCGGTGGTCAGGTAGTACACCGTGGCGTAGGCGCCCAGGGCGTTGGCCAGGAGGATGACGAAGGTGCCGAGCAGCGCCGGGGTCAGCACCGGCAGGCCGATGTGCCGCCAGTAGTCCCAGGTGCCGGCGCCGAGCAGGGCGGCCGACTCGCGCCAGTCCTCGCGCAGGGCGTCGAAGGCCGGGTACAGCAGCAACACGCCGAGGGGAATCTGGAAGTAGGTGTAGAGCACGATCAGGCCGGTCTTGGAGTAGAGGTTGAAGTCCTCGATGATGCCGATCTGCTTGAGCAGCAGGGTCAGCGCGCCGTTGAAGCCGAGCAGGATGATGAAGGCGAAGGCCAGCGGTACCCCGGCGAAGTTGCTGGTCATGTTGGAGAAGGCGATGACGAAGTCGCGCAGCTTGGAGTCCACCTGGCGCAGCGAATAGCTGCCGAGGATGGCGATGACGATGCCGAACAGGCTGGACCAGAAGGCGATCTGCAGGCTGTGCTTGATCGCCTGCAGGTAGAACCTGGAGCTGAATATCTTCTCGAAGTTGTCCAGGCCCCAGCCGTCTCCGACGCTCAGGCTGTGCACGGCGACCCACGCCAGCGGGGCGATCTGGAAGGCGATGAAGAATACGGCGAAGGGCAGCAGGCAGAGCAGGGCCAGCCATCTGCCCGGCACGCGCAGTCGAGCTGGCGGTGCGGCCACGCGCTCCGGCAGCAATGTGCCGGGGTGCTTCGGGGTGTTTTCCAGTGGCACGGTCATTTCAGCAGCTCGCGGCAGACGGGTTTGTCGTGAGGCACGCCGAGCAGCTCGCAGACGGTGCCGCACAGCTCGGTCTGCTTCGGCAGCGCCGCCTCGTCCAGGCTGAAGGCCTCGCCCAGCACGAACAGCGGTACTTCGCGCTCCTCGGGCAGCAGGCCGTTGTGCGAGCGGTCGTCGTTCATGCCATGGTCGGCGGTGACCAGCACCTGATAGCCGGCTTGCAACCAGCCCTGCAGGTAGTCGGCCAGGATGATGTCGGCGCGCCGTGCGCTGTTGCGGTATTGGGCGCTGTCGAGACCGTGCTTGTGGCCGGCGTCGTCGACGTTCATCGGGTGCACCAGAAGGAAGTTCGGCTGGTGGCGCAGGCGCAGGCTTTCCGCGTCGGCGAACAGGTGCGAGTCCGGGTAATGGTCGGCGTAGTAGAAATGGCCGTGCTGGATCGGCAGGTCGGGCGCCGCGGTATGGCGGTCGCGGGCCGCGACGAAGGGCGCGCGGTTGTACAGCTCGCTGATCCAGTGATAGGCCGCGGCGGCGGTGCTCAGGCCGGAGTCACGGGCGTAGTGGAAGATGCTGCGCTGGTTGGACAGGCGCACCACATCGTTGTGCACGATGCCGCTGTCGATCGGCGTCACGCCGGTGAGGATGCATTCATAGAGCGGCCGGGACAGCGAGGGCAGCTCGCAGTCGAGCTTGTACAGCGCGGCGCGCCCGGCTTCGCGGTAGGCCTGCAGGTGGCCCAGGGCATGGCGGGCGACCTGGTAATTCAGGCCATCCAGTACGACCAGGATGACGTTGTGTTTCATCGTTGCTGTTGACCCCATTGCGTTCGTTTGACGGCGCGCCGGAGGAACTGCCTCAAGGGCAGTCCCTCCGGCGCGTGCGGATGGCGAACGCGGCTTACTCCATATTGATGATCACGTGTTCCTGCCACAGCTGTGGCAGCGCCTTGGAGGTGGTCTCCCAGGCCGCGGCGTCCTTGATCGGCTGGACCTTGGCGTACTGCTCGTTGGGCAGCAGCTTGGCCTGCACTTCGGCCGGCAGGGTCAGGTGCTCGGCGCGGATCGGCCGGGCGTTGCCCTTGGCCAGGTTGATCTGCCCGGCGTCGCTGAGGATGTACTCGCGCGCCAGCTTGGCGGCGTTGGGGTGCTTGGCGTACTTGTTGATGATGGTGCTGTAGCCGGAGATCACCGAGCCGTCGGAGGGGATCAGCACTTCGAAGCGGCTCGGGTCGATCTGGTCGCGATAGCTCAGGCCGTTGAAGTCCCACACCACGCCGACCTCCACCTCACCCTTCTCCAGGGTCTGGATGGTCGGGTTGGACAGCGACAGGCGGCCCTGCTCGGCGATGCCGGCGAAGAAGTCCAGGCCCGGCTGGATGTTCTTCTCGTCGCCACCGTTGGCGATGGCCGCGGCCAGCACGCCATTCACCGCCTGGGCGGCGGCGCTGACGTCGCCGATGGCGACCTTGTACTGGCCGTTCTTCAGGTCGGCCCAGGAGGTGGGGATGTCCTTGACCAGCTTCTTGTTGACGATGAAGGCGATGGAGCCGGTATAGGCCAGCATCCAGTGGCCGTCCTGATCCTTGGCCCAGGCCGGGATCTGCTCCCAGGTGCTCGGCTTGAACGGCTGGGTCACGCCCTGCTGCACGGCGATGGGGCCGAAGGCGGCGCCGACGTCGCCGATATCGGCGGTGGCGTTGTCCTTCTCGGCGGCGAACTTGGCGATCTCCTGGGCCGAGCTCATGTCGGTGTCCAGGTGCTTGAGGCCGTACAGCCTGTTCAGATCCTCCCAGGTGTCCTTCCAGTTGGCCCAGCTGTCGGGCATGCCCACGCTGTTCACCTCGCCCTCGGCGCGGGCGGCCTGTTCCAGCGCTTGCATGTCCATGTCAGCGGCCATGGCCGAGGTGGCCAGGGCGATGGCCGAACCCATCAGTGAAGCCAGCAGCAATCGTTTCATTGGAAACTCCTTTGCGATGAGAGTGTTGGTCTAGATCAGCAGAGTCCGGGTCAATCTAGGCGGCGGAGGTGACAGTTTTATGTCCGCCGCGCGCGTGCGCATTTCCAGGCCGTTCGCCAGATTGGCGCTCATCTAGCGTAGACCATGGATTACCGGGCGCTTGGCCGGTTTGACGGCGATCTTTCCGGCTAACCCGGATGCTGCGATTGGCCTGTTGTCATCGACTGGTCATGCAGATTGCCTAGACTTGCAACAGACTCGCCGGACTCCAGCCCTGGAATCTTGGCGTCCGGGTCGAGCTGGACTAGGCCAAAGGGGAATCGTTGATGCGCGAAGAAGCGCCGCGTGCCGTCACCACCATCTGCCGTGCACTGGAAGAGCAGATCGAACATGGCTTGCTGCCCTCTGGCAGCAAGCTGCCGGCCGAGCGCAAGCTCAGCGAGCTGTTCGACACCACGCGCATCACCCTGCGCGAGGCGCTCGGCCAGCTGGAGGCGCAGGGGCTGGTCTACCGCGAGGAGCGTCGCGGCTGGTTCGTCTCGCCGCCGCGGCTGACTTACAACCCGCTGGTGCGCAGCCACTTCCATGCCATGGTCGGCGAGCAGGGGCGGGTGCCGGCCACCGAGGTGCTGAGTGCGCGGCTGATGCCGGCCAATGCGGAAATCTGCCAGCTGCTGGCGCTACCGGCGCTGTCCAGCGTCTACCAGATCCGCCGCGCCCGGCGCATCGACGGGCGCCTGGTGCTGTACGTCGAGCACTACCTCAACCCGGCCTATTTCCCGGGAATCCTGGGGTTCGACCTGACCCGCTCGCTGACCGAGCTGTACGAGCACGAGTACGGGGTGCGTTACGGCCGGGTGCGTTTCGACATGGTGCCGACCGCCCTGCACAGCGAGGCCGCGGCCGCGCTTAAGGTGGCCCTGGGCAGCCCGGCGCTGCGCATCGTGCGGGTCAACCGTGACCAGCACGGCCGGCTGATCGACTGCGACCTGGAGTTCTGGCGCCACGACGCCCTGCATGTGAGCGTCGAGGTGCCGGAGTAGCGCCGCCGGCTCAGGGCAGTTCGGCGCTGGCGTAGAAGGCGGTGAGCACCTTGACCAGGTGCGCCAGGTCCTGGCTGCCGGCCAGCTCGCGGATCGAGTGCATGGCGAAGGTCGGCAGGCCGATGTCGACGGTGCGCACGCCCAGCTGGCCGGCGGTGAGCGGGCCGATGGTCGAACCGCAGCCCATGTCGCTGCGGGTGACGAAGCTCTGCACCGGCACTTCGTTCTCCAGGCACAGGTGGCGGAAGAAACCGGCCGTTTCGCTGTTGGTGGCGTAGCGCTGGTTGCTGTTGATCTTGATCACCGGGCCGGCGTTGAGCTTGGGCCCGTGGTTCTCGTCGTGCTTGTCCGGGTAGTTGGGGTGCACGGCGTGGGCATTGTCGGCGGAGACCAGCAGCGAACGCTGGATGCAGCGCACGAAGGCATCGCCCTCCGGCAGCACCCGGCGCAGCACCTGCTCGAGCATCGGCCCGTCGGCGCCGCAGGCGGAGGTGGAGCCGACCTCCTCGTGGTCGTTGCACACCAGCACGCAGCTCTCGGCGTCCGGGGCGGCCAGCAGCGCCTGCAGGCCGGCGTAGCAGGACAGCAGGTTGTCCAGGCGGGCGCCGGCGATGAAGTCGCGATTGAGGCCGATCACCGCGGCGGCCTGGGTGTCGTAGAAGCTCAGCTCGTAATCCAGCACCGCATCGGCGCTCAGGCCGTGTTCGCTGGCCAGCTGGTCGGCCAGCAGGGCGCGGAAGTCCGCCGCCTCGCTGCCGGTGAGCTGGGCCAGGATCGGCGGCAGCTCGGTCTGCGCGTTGATGTTCCAGCCCTGGTTGGCCTCGCGGTTGAGGTGGATGGCCAGGTTGGGGATCACCGCGATCGGCGCCTGGAAGTCGATCAGCTGGCTCTGCACCTTGCCGCTCTCGCGGAAGGTCACCCGTCCGGCCAGCGACAGGTCGCGGTCGAACCAGGGGGTGAACAGTGCGCCGCCGTAGACTTCCACGCCGAGCTGGAAGAAGCCCTGGCGCTGCAGCTCCGGATGGGGCTTGACCCGCAGGCAGGGGCTGTCGGTGTGGGCGCCGACCAGGCGCAGGCCACCCTCGACGGGCGGACGCTGGCCGAGCTTGAAGGCGATGATCGAGGAGTCGTTGCGGGTCACGTAATAACGGCCGCCGGCCTCGGTGTGCCAGGAGGCGCGTTCGTCCAGTGGCTGGAAGCCGGCTGCCTGCAGGCGCTGGGCGAGGGCGGCGGTGGCATGAAAGGGCGTCGGCGAGGCCTTGAGGAAATCGATCAGGCCTTGGTTCAGTTCTTCGCGCATGGGGCACTCCTGGCGGCAATGCGCGGAGTTTATCGGATTTGTCGCCGGCATTGGCGCGGCCTGTGTCTCGCCAGCGTCCGCCATGGCCGAGATTGGATGGGGTGGGCTCAGGCCGGGATGCTGACCAGGCTG
The DNA here is from genome assembly GCF_013388395.1 of Pseudomonas sp. LPB0260. Lineage (NCBI taxonomy): Bacteria > Pseudomonadati > Pseudomonadota > Gammaproteobacteria > Pseudomonadales > Pseudomonadaceae > Pseudomonas > Pseudomonas sp. LPB0260. Next base: position 6,045,843 of record NZ_CP058247.1, read on the forward strand.
AGCAGCTGGCCGTCGCACTCGGCGAACTGGCCCTGCAGCTCGCTGCCGGCCGGCCAGTCGGCGCCCAGGTCGATCAGCAGGCGTAGGCGCGCGCGGCCGTCGTCCTGGCAGTTCAGCAGCTCGGCGTCGTGGAAGTAGAAGCGGCGCAGCACCAGGGGGTAGAGCGCCTTGAACAGGCTTTCCTTGAGCGAGAAGGTCAGGCTGACGCGCCAGGCGCGCTGCTCGGCGGGCAGCGACTGGAGCCGGTGCAACTCGGTCGGGGTGAGGATCTCCGCGGCCAGCCGCTCGGCGCGCGCGCTCGCCAGGGGGGGCTCGATATCCAGGCCCAGGCCGCGCCAGGCGCTTCTGTGCGCCACCAGGGCAGCGGCCCAGCCGTGGCCGTGGCTGATCGAACCGACCACCCCAGCCGGCCATTGCGGTGCCCGGTCGGCGCCGACCGCGGGAACCTGCGGCTGCCCGGTCAGGCGGCGCAATGCCTCGCGCGCGCACAGGCGGCCGGCCAGGTATTCGGCCTGGCGTTTGGCCACTCCGCGCACCGGGGCGATGGCGCAGCGGCTGAAGTCCTCGCCATCCAGGCGCTCGGCGCTAAAGCTTGTGCTGAGCAGGTGCACGCCAGGCAGCGCGTGCGGCAGAGGCCAGCGGTCGCTCAGCGGGGTGCAGCAGGACGGCAGGTAGGGTTCGCTCATGCCGGCATTCTGCCGGGAGCCGCCGGCGGCCGCCAGCCGCCCGGGTGGTTACATTTCTTTGCAAAAGCGCAACAAAGCTAAACGGATAGTCGCTCGGGCATTTGCCAGACTGGCGCCGCGTTTCTTCGGGGACGCAGGTGAGGTTGTAGTTGGTGCCGGTGTCCGCCGGCCCCGACCTTTTCTCAGATTCGAGTACGGGAGCCCGTTTGGGCTCCCGTTTTTTTTGCGCGGCTGCCTACCGGCCCCGCCGGGCAGGCTGCCGCATTGGCTGGGGGCGCTGCACCGCTGCGTGCCTATACTTGCCCAATGAGTAGCCGCGCGGGTGTGCCTGTGAATCGCCGGCAGGCCTGTGCCAACGATGACCCTGCTCACCGTTCGCGGGCGGGGTGAATAGGCTGGGAGGCGAATGATGAGTTTGCCGGGCCTCGTCTGGACAGATCTGCGCAGCGACACCCATGAGCCCAGTCCTGTCGGCGAGTTGAAGGCGCATTTTCGGCTGCATCATCTGGTCGGAACCGCGAGCCTCATGCAGGACATCGATCAGCACGCGCCGCTGCTGGCCTGCTTCGAGTACGACTACCCGAATCTGCCTGGCTTGAAGGCGCTGCGTGCGACCAAGCGTGCCTATCCCGCCCTGCCCATTCTGATGCTCACCGTCCATCATTCCGAGGCGCTGGCGGTGTGGGCGTTTCGCACCCGGGTCTGGGATTACCTGGTCAAGCCCGTCTCGGCCGAGGAGCTGTGGCGACGGATCAGGCAGCTGCTGTCGGTGTTGCCGGCCAACCCGGACGCTGCCCGGCGGATCGCCATGCCCGCGCCGCTGATTCCCCGGGAGGCGCGCATCGGCGCTCCAGGCCCGACGGAGCGGCTGACCCAGCAGGCGCTGACCTATGTTCAGCGCCACTATGGTGAAGTGCTGCGCCTGGAGGATGTCGCCGGCTGCTGCCGCATGAGCGTCTATGAATTCAGCCGTTGCTTCAAACGCGTGTACGGGCTGACCTTCCGCGAATACCTGTGTCGCTACCGGCTGCAGCGCTCCCTGGAGATGCTGCTCAACTCCCACGCCAGCATTGCCGAGGTGGCCATTGCCGCCGGCTTCCGCAACCCCTCGCACTTCTCCCGGCTGTTTCACCAGCGAATCGGGGTCACCCCGTCCGAATACCGGATGAGCCCGCCCGATGGTCGCCTCCTTCCAGAAGACGCATAGCGTTACGCAATCAAAGTAAAGTCAGACTTTAGTCTGAAGCCCATACTTGCACCCGACAGTAGTCGACCGCCTCGCGGGCTTCTGCTGTCGCTCCTGCCTTTCCGGTGTAGAGAGGCGGAGCAACTTTTTGGCTATGTCTGCTGTGGGAGGAAGCGAACCCGAAGGCTGGGGCTTTGCGGAGAGAAGGAGGACACCATGTTCACTCACTGGTTGAAAATCTACTCGGTGCCACTGGCCCTGGGAATCGCCGGCGCAGGGCTGTATGCCGGCGCGGCAAATGCAGGCACCTGCGAACTGGCCGACGCCAATCGGGATACCGGTTGGATGCTGACCTTCGATGACGCTCAGGTGAGCAATTGTGTATTCACCGGCAATGCCGGCACCGGGCGCAACAAGGGCACCCTCGACCTGACCCTCAACATCGCCAGCGCCAAGCCGATCGACATCGGTTTCGTCCAGGAGGTGGCGCCTGCCGAGGACAGCTTCGGCCTGCGCATCACCTGGAACCTGACCGTCAACAACAACTATCAGGTGCTGCGTGGCATTCGCGGACGGGCGTTCGATAACACGGAAAAACTCGACGACGACGAGAACGAGTTTGTCGAGAATGCACACCCAGGCTTCGCCCACTTCCACAACGACGGCACGTTCAACCCCGGACCCTTCGTAGGGGCCGAGGATTGCGACTGCGAGTCGGACCGTGATTTCAAGATCAAGGGCGAAGATCATGGCGTGTTCTCGCTCGGCACCGGTACCGTCACCGGGATCGGCGTGCACCAGATCCAGGAGCAGGGCCGCGTGCGCAGCTTCTCGGTTAGCGTCGAGCCACTGGAAGCCGAGGTGAAATAGCGGGCCACCGGCCAGGCGGCGCGCTCCTCGGCCACCAGGCCATGCCAGGAGGACAAGTGCGCTGGGGCGCATGATCGAATAGTCCCGCAATGCTGCTGGTCACGCAGCTTGCGGGATACTTGTCTGGCCGTCGCGACGGCTTCGCGGGGCTTCAGGCCAGTTTCATCACCAGCATGCCGAACAGGATCAGCCCGCAGGCCAGCAGGCGGATCGCGGGCAGGCTTTCCTTGAGCCACAAGCTGCCGATCAGCAGGGCGAACAGCACGCTGGATTCGCGCAGCGCCGAGACCAGCGCCACCGGCGCCTGGGTCATCGCCCAGATGACGATGCTGTAGGCCGCCAGCGACAGCGCGCCGCCGGCCAGGCCGCCTTTCCAGTGCGGCCCCAGGCGCAGGAACGCCCGCGGCCCACGGGTTGCCGCGACCACCAGGGCCATGACCACGCCACTGACCGTGAACAGCCACATCGAGTAGGACAGGGCGTCCTGGTTGTGGCGCGCGCCGACTGCGTCGGACAGGGTGTAGCCGGCGATGAAGCAGGCGGTCATCAGCGCGCTGAACAGCATGGGCGCATTCAACGCGGCCGCCCGCTGGCTGCCGCGCAGGGCCATCAGCCAGATGCCGGCGACCAGCGTCAGCAAGCCGAGCCACTGCCCGGCCGGCAGGCTGTCGGCCAGCAGGGTGACCGACAGCAGGGCGACGAGCAGCGTCGAGCTGCCGCGGGAGATCGGGTAGACCTGGCCCAGGTCGCCATATTGGTAGGCGCGGGCGAGAAAGCTGTTGTAGCCGATATGCAGCAGGGCGGAGAGGGCGATCCACGGCCAGGCCGCGGCCTGGGGAAAGGCCACGAAGGGCAGGGCGCAGAGGGCCACCGCGCCGGCGGCGATCTGGATCAGGCAGGCGGTGAGAAAACGATCGAGGCCGATCTTGAGCAGGGCGTTCCAGCCGGCATGCAGGGCGGCGGCGGCCATCACGGCGAGAAATACGGAGGTTTCCAAGCGGCTTCTTCCTTGTACCAGTGGCGCCCTGCAACGTGGCAATACTGCCACAGGCGCCGGGTATCGGTCGTCCTTCTGTGTCGGGTCGGAAGGCGCGGAATAGAGCGATGGCTGTGGCGGCCGGGGGCCGTGAGGGCGTGGCTCCATGCTAGGCTTGCGCCGCGGCCTGCCTGTGGCCGGATTTGCGAGCCCCTGCGATGTCTACCTCCCCTGTCAGCGCGCACCTGCAGCGCGGTACCGGCGCCTATCGGCGCGCCACCCTGGCGCTGTTCTGCGCCGGCTTCGCCACCTTCGCCATGCTCTATTGCGTGCAGCCGCTGCTGCCACAACTGGCCGCCGAGTTCTCGGTGTCGGCCGCGGCCAGCAGCCTGGCCCTGTCCCTGGCGACCCTGAGCCTGGCGCTGTGCCTGCTGGTGTCCGGCGCCCTGGCCGAGAGCTGGGGGCGCAAGCCGGTGATGGCCGCCGCCCTGGCCCTGGCCAGCGTGCTGGGGCTCGGCTGTGCCCTGGTCGAAAGCTGGGACTACCTGTTGCTGTTGCGGGCGCTGCTCGGCCTGGCCCTGAGCGGCCTGCCGGCGCTGGCCATGGCCTATGTCGGCGAGGAGTTCGACCCGGCGGCACTGCCCGCGGCGATGGGCCTGTATATCGGCGGCACGGCGCTCGGCGGCCTGCTCGGCCGCCTGCTCGCCGGCGTGCTCAGCGACCTCGGTGGCTGGCACCTGGCCCTCGGCGGCATCGCCGGGCTGGGGCTGCTGGCCCTGGCGCTGTTCCTCTGGCTGCTGCCGCCCTCCCGGCATTTCCAGGCCCAGCCGCTGTCGCTGCGCGGACTGCTCGGCAACTTCGCCAAGCACCTGGGCAACGCCGAGCTGCGCAGCCTGTTCCTGCTCGCCTTCCTGCTGATGGGCGGCTTCGTCGCGCTGTTCAACTACATCGGCTTTCGCCTGGCCCGGGCGCCGTTCAACCTGTCGCCGAGCGCCATCGGCCTGCTGTTCAGCGTCTACCTGCTGGGGATCTTCAGCGCCGGCTGGGCCGGTCGGCTGGTGCCGCGCTTCGGTGCGCGCCGGGTGCTGCAGGGCGGCATCGGCATCATGCTGCTCGGCGTGGCACTGTGCGCCACGCCCTGGCTGGGGGTGGTGGTGAGCGGCCTGGCGCTGTTCACCCTGGGCTTCTTCGCCGCCCATGCGGTGGCCAGCGGCCAGGTCGGCCAACGCGCCCAGGGCGCCAAGGCCCAGGCCTCGGCGCTGTACCTGTGCGCCTACTACCTGGGCTCCAGCCTGGTCGGCTATGTCGGCGGCTACGTCTGGCAGCACGGCGGCTGGCTGCCCCTGCTGGCGGTGCTGACGAGCCTGTTCCTGCTGGCCGCCTGGGGCGCGCGGCGCCTGTGACGGGCCGCGTCGGCGGCTAGTGTTCCTGGGCCCGGTAGGCGCCGGGGGTCAGTCCGGTCCACTTCTTGAACGCGCGGTGAAACGCCGAGGGCTCGGAAAAACCCAGCTGCTCGGCGATCGCCTGGATCGACAGCTCGTCGCGGCCCAGCTGGTAGATCGCCAGGTCGCAGCGCAGCTGGTCCTTCAATTCCTGGAAGCTCGAGCCTTCCTCGCGCAGGTGGCGGCGCAGGGTTGGCGGGCTCAGGTGCAGTTGGCGGGCGATGCCGTCCAGGTCCGGCCAATGCCGGCAGTCGCGGCCGAGCAGGCGGCGGATCTGGCCGGTCAGGCTGTCGCCGCCGTCGGGGCGCGCCAGCAGGTCGGCCGGCGAGCGCTCGAGGAAGTGCTTGAGCGTGCGTTCGTCCTGCAGCAGCGGCATCGTCAGGTAGCGGGCGTGGAACAGCAGGCAGCTGGCGTCGGCGTCGAAGCGCCGGGGGCCGGGGAACAGCAAGGCATATTCGCCGGCGTGGGCCGGTGCGGCATAGGCGAAACGGCTCTGCTCCAGGCGGATGCGCTGGCCGATCAGCCAGCTGCCGAGGCGGTGCCAGATCACCAGCAGGCTCTCCAGCAGGAAATGGTCCGGGTCCCACAGGCTGGCGTCGTCCACGCTCAGGCGCGCCCAGTCGCCCTCGCGCTCGAGGCGGATGCGCGGCGCCTCGGGGAACAGCCCGTAGAACAGCGCGCCGCGGCTCAGGGCCTTGTCCAGGGTGCGGCAGTGGATGATCGCGTGGCACATCATGGCGAAGGTGCCGCGCCTGCTGCGCAGGCGCGCCAGGCCCAGGTACTCGTCGTCGAGTCGCTCCCAGAGCAGCTGCATCAAGCGGGCGAACTGCTCGGGAGCGATGCGCGCGCGCGGCTCGTCGAGCAGTGCCGGCTGGATGCCCGCCTGGCGCAGCAGCGCGGCGCCGTCCAGGCCCTGGCGCACGCCACCGCGCAGGGCGGCGCGGACGAAGTGGCTGGCGATGGTGCGTTCGCGCATGGGCAGGCTCCTGTTCAGGCCGCCGATGGTAGGCAGGCTGACCGCGGCAGGACAAGCCGGGCGAGCGAATGGGTCAATCGAGGCCGAGCGCCTGGGTCATTGAGCCGCCTGCCGGCGTTGCCTACTCTGCAGGGCTACTGGCCCGGGATATGGGCGCGTTCGCGCCGGCCCGGCCCCTGCACTGTCGCCACCGGCACCGCCCAGTCCGGCCGCTGATCCGAGGAGCTGAAATGAACGGCCCGCTGTCCTCCCTGAAAATTCTCGATTTCTCCACCCTGCTGCCGGGGCCGTTCGCCACCCTGTTGCTCGCCGACATGGGCGCCGAGGTGTTGCGCGTCGAGTCGCCCAGCCGCATGGACCTGGTGCGTGTGCTGCCGCCCCACGATGGCGGCGTCTCGGCCAGCCACGCCTATATCAATCGCAACAAGCGCAGCATTGCCCTGGACCTCAAGCGCGCCGAGGCGGTGGACATGGTCAAGCAGCTGGTGGGCGAGTACGACATCGTCCTCGAGCAGTTCCGCCCCGGGGTGATGGACAAGCTGGGGGTCGGCTATGCGGCGCTCAAGGCGATCAACCCGCGGCTGATCTACGTGTCGATCACCGGCTATGGCCAGACCGGGCCCTACAAGGACCGAGCCGGCCACGACATCAACTACCTGGCCCTGGCCGGCCTCGCCAGCTATAGCGGCCGGCGCGACAGCGGTCCGCTGCCCCTGGGCGTGCAACTGGCGGATATCGCCGGCGGCTCGTTGCACGGGGTGATGGGCCTGCTGGCGGCGGTGATCCAGCGCCAGGTCACGGGGCAGGGGCAGCAGGTCGACGTGAGCATGACCGACTGCGCCTTCAGCCTGCACGGCATGGCCGGGGCCGGCTACCTGGCCGCCGGCGTCGAGCCGCAGATGGAAAGCCAGGTGCTCAATGGCGGCAGCTTCTACGATTACTACCGCACCCGCGATGGGCGCTGGCTGTCGGTCGGCAGCCTGGAACCGCAGTTCATGCAGCGATTCTGCGCGGTCATCGGCCGCCCCGAACTGGCCGGGCGTGGGCTGTCGGCCGATCCCGCCGAGCAGCGAGCGCTCAAGCGCGAGATCGAAGCCGAGATCGCCAGGCGTGACTTCGCCGAATGGAACCGGCTGTTCGCTGCCGAGGATGCCTGCGTCGAGCCGATGCTGAACCTCTCCGAGGCCGTCGAGCATCCCCAGCTCAAGGCCCGTCAGCTGATCACCGAGGTGCCGCGCGACGATGCGCCGGCGCAGAAGCAGATCGCCTGCCCGATCAAGTTCTCCGGCGGACTGCCCGCACCGCGGCACATCGGCGCCGCGCTCGGCGCGCACACCGATCAGGTGCTGAGCGAACTGGGCTATGCGCCGGAACGGATCGCCGAACTCAGGGCCAGCAAGGTCATCGCCTGAGGTTTTTGCGAGCGAAGCCGCCACGGCGCGCGCACGCCGAACGGCTCCTCCAGCTGGCCGCCACGGGCCGAAAGTGGCCGCTGCGGCCCTGCACTATACTTTTGCAGGCGCTGCCCCCGGCAGTGCCGACGCGGGCTTGCGCCGTTGGGGGATAGGCCGAGATTGATTGCAGGCCGCTGTTGCTCAGTGCGGCCCGGGCCTTGCCCGGTGCCAACGCAGACAGGATGAAAAGACAATGGCAATTGCAATTATCTTGATTCTAATCGTCGTCGCGTCGGTGCTGTTCCACCTGCTCAGCCCCTGGCACCTGACCCCCGCGGTGTCCAACTGGGGGTCGATAGACACCACGCTGCTGATCACCCTGGTAATCACCGGAATCTTCTTTGTCGCCGTGACCCTGTTCATGGCGGTGGCGCTCATCCGCTTCCGTCATCGCGAGGGCCGGCGGGCGGCCTATGAACCGGAAAACAAGAAGCTCGAGTGGTGGCTGATCGGCGTCACCAGCGTCGGCATCGTCGGCATGCTGACCCCGGGGCTGGTGGTTTACGACGACTTCGTCAGGGTGCCCGAGGAGGCTCATGAGCTGGAGGTGGTCGCCCAGCAGTGGCAGTGGGCATTTCGTTTTCCCGGTGCCGACGGCCAGCTGGGCAAGTCGGACGTCAAGCATATCGACGCCGGCAACCCCCTCGGGATCGACCCCGGCGACCCGGCCGGGCAGGACGATGTACTGGTCAAGAGCAACGAAGTGCGCCTGCCTCTCGGCCGCCCGGTCAAGGTGCTGCTGCGTTCCAAGGACGTGCTGCACAATTTCTATATCCCGCAGATTCGCAGCAAGATGGACATGGTTCCGGGCATGGTCTCCTACTTCTGGTTCACCCCGACCCAGACCGGCAAGTACGAGGTGCTCTGCGCCGAATACTGTGGCGTTGGCCACTACAACATGCGCGGCTTCCTGCGCGTCGAGCCACCGGCGGCGTTCGAGCAATGGCTCGCCGCCCAGCCGACCTTCGCCCAGTCCCTGGCTACGGCGGCCAGGCCGGGCCGGGACGACCTGCTGGAGCAGGGCCGTATCCTCGCCCAGAGCCATGGTTGCCTGGCCTGCCACAGCCTGGATGGCAGCGCCAGCCTCGGGCCAGGCTGGCTGGGGCTGTATGGCAAGACCGAGACCCTGGCCGACGGCAGCAGCGTCGTCGTCGATGAGGCCTATTTGAAGGAGTCGATCATCGACCCCAAGGCCAGGATGGTGCAGGGCTATCCGCCGGTGATGGTCGCCTATGCGTTTGCCAAGGACGAACTGGACGCCCTGGTCGCGTTGATCAAGTCGCTGAGCGGTGTGCCGGCCGCCGAACCCACGGGGGACGATGGCGCGGCAGGGGGTACGGTCCGCCACGGGCGCCAGGTGGCCGAGTCCCTCGGCTGCCTGGCGTGCCACAGCCTCGACGGCAGCCCAAGCGTCGGGCCGGGCTGGCAGGGGCTGTATGGCAAGACCGAGACCCTGGCCGACGGCACCCAGGTGCGGGTCGATGAGGCCTACCTAAAAGAGTCTATCCTTAACCCCAACAGCCAGGTCGTCAGAGGCTACGCGCCGATGATGCCGGCCTATGCCCCGAGCGACGAGGAGTTGCAGGCGCTGATCGCCCTGATCGGCTCCCTGACGGACAGCGATGCTGATGCCGGCAAGGTGGAGTCGGGAGAGTAGCCCCGGGCGCTCCCCCCGAACTTCACAGGAGGGTGATTCGATGGCCTATGCGGAGCAAGCCGAGACAGCGCTGCTTCACGAGCCGAAAAGCTTCCTGACCCGCTACATCTGGAGCCAGGACCACAAGGTCATCGCCATTCAATATGCGCTGACGGCGATCTTCGTCGGCCTCATCGCCCTGGTGCTGTCCGGCCTGATGCGCATGCAGATCGGCTTCCCCGGCAGCCTCGAATTCATGGACGCCAGCGCCTATTACCAGGCCATGACCATGCACGGCATGATCATGGTCATCTATCTGCTCACCGCGCTGTTTCTCGGCGGTTTCGGCAACTACCTGATCCCGCTGATGGTCGGCGCCCGGGACATGGTATTCCCCTACGTCAACATGCTCAGCTACTGGTTCTACCTGCTCTCGGTGATCGTCCTGCTGGCCAGTTTCTTCGTCCCGGGCGGCCCCAGCGGCGCCGGCTGGACCCTCTATCCGCCCCAGGCCATCACCGCGGGTTCGCCGGGCACCGAGTGGGGTATCGTGCTGATGCTGGTGTCCCTGGCGATCTTCATCGTCGCCGCCACCATGGGTGGCCTCAACTACGTGACCACGGTGCTGCAGGCGCGCACCCACGGCATGACCCTGATGCGCATGCCGCTGTCGGTGTGGGGCATCTTCATGGCCTCGATCCTCGCCTTGCTGGCGTTCCCGGCCCTGTTCGTCAGCGCGGTGATGATGCTGTTCGACAAGTTGCTGGGCACCAGCTTCTTCATGCCGGCGATTGTCTCCCTGGGCCAGGCGCTGGATCACCAGGGCGGCAGCCCGATCCTGTTCCAGCACCTGTTCTGGTTCTTCGGCCACCCGGAGGTGTACATCGTCGCGCTGCCGGCCTTCGGCCTGGTTTCCGACCTGATCAGCACCCATGCGCGCAAGAACATCTTCGGCTACCGCATGATGGTCTGGGCCATCGTGGCGATCGGCGTGCTCAGTTTCGTGGTCTGGGCGCACCACATGTACGTCAGCGGCATGAACCCCTACTTCGGCTTCTTCTTCGCCACCACCACCCTGATCATCGCCGTGCCCACCGCGCTGAAGGTCTACAACTGGGTACTGACCCTGTGGCGTGGCGACATTCACCTGACCGTGCCCATGCTGTTCGCCCTGGCGTTCATCGTCACCTTCGTGGTCGGTGGCCTGACCGGCTTGTTCCTTGGCAACGTGATCGTCGACATCCCCCTGTCGGACACCTATTTCGTGGTCGCCCACTTCCACATGGTCATGGGGGTCGCGCCCATCCTGGTGGTGTTCGGCGCCATCTATCACTGGTACCCGAAAATCACCGGGCGCCTGCTCGAGGACCGCCTGGGCAAGCTGCATTTCTGGATCACCTTCCTCGGCACCTATGCCATCTACTTCCCCATGCACTACCTGGGCTTCCTGGGCATGCCGCGGCGCTACTACGCCTACGAGAACTACGAGTTCATTCCGCAATCGGCCCAGGACCTCAATGCCTTCATCACGGTGGCCGCGCTGACCGTCGGCGTGGCCCAGCTGTTGTTCCTGTTCAACCTGGCCTGGAGCCTGTTCAAGGGCAAGCCGGCCGGGGCCAACCCCTGGGGCGCCACCAGCCTGGAGTGGCTGACCCCGGACACGCCGCCGCGACACGGCAACTGGGGCGCCAGGCTGCCGGTGGTGCACCGCTGGGCCTATGACTACAGCATGCCGGGCGTCGAGCAGGACTTCGTGCCGCAGACGGTGTCGGATGAGGAACTCAAGCAGTGGTGCCAGCGTGACGGCGCCGACCGGCAGGAGGGCGCCAGGCCATGAGCGGGCTGCTGTTGCGCGACGCGACCGGAGGCGACCCGGGCGGCAGCTGGGGCCACGTGCCGCGCCAGTTGCCGGGCGTCGACGAGGCCCGGGCACGCACGGCCCGGGTCGGCCTGCGCCTGTTCCTGGCGGTGGTCAGCTCGCTGTTCCTGTTGTTCCTGATCGCCTTTATCGTCCGTTCGCAAGTGCCCGACTGGCAGCCCCTGACCGAGCCGCTGGCGCCCTTGGCCCAGCCCTGGCAGCTGTGGCTGAACTCGGCCTTTCTGCTCGCCGCCAGCATCGCCTTGCAATGGGCGCGGGTGGCGATCAGGCGCGGGCAACCGGCGGCGACGAGCCTGGGTTTCGGGCTGGGCGGGCTATTCGCCCTGGCCTTCCTGATTGGCCAACTGTGGGTCTGGCAGCAGTTCGCCGCCTGGGGCTATGGCGTGGCGGGCAACCCGGCCAACAGCTTCTTCTTCCTGCTGACCGGACTGCATGGCCTGCACCTGCTGGGCGGGCTGGTCGCCTGGGGGCGAACCCTGGGCAAAATGCTGCGCCGAGCGCCGGCCAGGCAGCTGCAGAGCAGTGTGGAGTTGTGCGCCATCTATTGGCACTACCTGCTGGGCCTCTGGCTGCTGCTGTTCGCCCTGCTGACCAGCACGCCGGCAACCTATCAAGCCATCGCTGCGTTCTGCGGTTTGAGGTGATGCCATGGCCATCCAGTCGCACCCGTCAGGTGAACCCCGTGGATCAACGCTGAAGCCCGCCGAGGGTTCGGCGCCGGGTTGGCCGGGTATCGTCGATGACTGGGCCTCGGACAAGGATGCGTTCAAGCAGGTGTCCTGGGGCAAGGCGATGATGTGGATCTTCCTGCTCAGCGATACCTTCGTGTTCACCTGCTTCCTCACCGGCTACATGTCGGTGCGCATCAGTGCCACCGAGCCCTGGCCGCACGCCAGCGAGGTGTTCGCCCTGACCATAGCCGGTGCCGAGATCCCGCTGATCCTGATCGCCATCATGACCTTCGTTCTGATCACCAGCAGCGGCACCATGGCCATGGCGGTGAACTTCGCCTACCGGCGCGACCGCGCCAAGACCGCCGCGCTGATGCTGGTCACCGCGGCCCTCGGGCTGACCTTCGTCGGTATGCAGGCCTTCGAGTGGAGCAAGCTGATCAGCGAGGGCGTCAGACCCTGGGGCAACCCCATGGGCGCCGCACAGTTCGGCGCAAGTTTCTTCATGATCACCGGTTTTCACGGTCTGCACGTGTCGATCGGGGTGATCTACCTCAGCATCGTGGCGCTGAAGGTGCTGCGCGGAGACTACGAGCGCTCCGGCAACTACCAGATCGTCGAGATCGCCGGGCTCTACTGGCACTTCGTCGACCTGGTGTGGGTGTTTATCTTTGCATTCTTCTATCTATGGTGACCTTCTAGAGGAGCCCGGGCGATGGCACATGCACAGGGCCAGCAACATCCGATCGGCCTGTATTTGAAGATATGGGGGCTGCTGTTCGTCCTCAGTACGCTGTCCTACCTGGTCGACTACTTCCATTTCGTCGGCTACCTGCGCTGGTCGCTGATCATCATCTTCATGCTGCTCAAGGCGGGACTGATCGTGGCGATCTTCATGCACATGGCCTGGGAGCGGCTGGCGATGGTCTACGCCATATTGGTGCCGCCGCTGTGCCTGCTGGTGCTGGTCGGGCTGATGGCCGCCGAGGCGGACTACATCTTTCTGAGTCGGGAATTGTTCTTCGGCCACTGACGCGCCTCCAAGGTGACCGCGTGGGTCACCCAGGGAAGGCTGGCGGCGGGCAGGCTAGATGGTGCGCTTGAACTGGTGCCACTTCTGCTGCCAGGCGACTATCCAGTGTGGCGAAGCGGCGCCGGTGCCGGCATCGACCAAGGACGGATGATGCTGGATGACGCGATCCAGAATCGACTCCTGCTCCGGCTCGACATCGACGAAGAACACGTGTTTGCCTTCCTTGAGCTTCTGCCGGAAGCCGCGGAAGTGGGCGTTCGGCACCTGGATGCCGAAGAAGCCGCCTTCCCAGGTGCAGAAGCCGAACAGCACGATGGCCAGGAAGATGAAGGGAACCCAGCCGGCCGCGGACTCGGTCCAGCCCAGCAGGTAGGCACCGCCGAGTACCACGGCGGCCAGCACCGCACCGATCGCCGCGCCGATTTCACCGGAGTGCACCACGTCCTGCTTCATGAAGGAGGGCACCTCGTGCAGCTGGTGATGCTCCACGTCGGCGTCCTTCTCGCTGAGTACATGGATCTGTTCGGTACTGATGCCGCTGGCTTCCAGCTCGTTTTCAACGGTTTCAAGATCGTCGAGATCGTCACTGATGTAATAGTGTCGATTCATGACACACCTCCCATCTAGTGTTTGCCCCAGATCCCCGCCATCTAGAAGCCGATAGGTGAAAAATCGCAGTGGGTGCTCGCCGCCGTGGAACCGGTTGCGCATCTGCTGCAGTCGACCAAAAGTATAGCACCGCAGACTCGGCGCCCCTGCCGCCCCCAGCCGCCGGGGCAGGCCCGGCCATCGTCGCCCCTGCTTGTGGCTCTCGGGCCGGAAATTGCGCGGTTGCGGCTGGTCGTGGTTGCCGGCTGCGCAGTTGGCTGGACCGGACCGATCTGCCACGGCGAGGCGGCCAGGGGCCGCTAAACTTGCCTGAGGTGCAAATCTTTGGAGGTCAGCCAATTCATGCCAGCCAAGTTCAGCGCCATGCGCGCCGATATCGCCACCCTGTCTGTGGACGCCATAGTCAATGCCGCGAACAGCGCCTTGGCTGGAGGAGGCGGCGTCGACGGTGCCATTCACCGTGCCGCCGGACCGGAGTTGTCGCAGGCCTGCCGGCAGCTGGGGGGCTGTCCGACCGGAGAAGCCAGGCTTACCCCGGGCTTCAATCTGCCGGCCAGGTACGTCATCCACACCGTCGGCCCGGTCTGGAACGGCGGCGAGCGGGGCGAACCGGAACTGCTGGCGGCCTGCTACCGCAACTCGCTGGCGCTGGCGGCCAGCCATGAGGTGCGCAGAATCGCCTTTCCCAGCATCGGTACGGGGGTCTACGGCTATCCGGTCGACCTGGCGGCGCGTACCGCCGTCGACACGGTGCGGGAGACGGTGCGGGAGCTCCCCTCGATCGAGGAAGTGATCTTCTGCTGCTTTTCGGCCGGCGACCTGCAGGTCTACCGGCGCCTGCTCGGCTAGCCTGTCGCTCGGCTTCAGGAGTCGGGCACGAGCCGCGGATTCACTCCAGGCGTCGCTCGCCGGTGAAGCTCAGGGTGGCCTTGCAGCGCCGGCAGTAGTAGCGACGCCCCTTGGCGACCAGGCTGTGGCGCTGCGAGGAAAACGGGAACTCGCCCTGGGGGCAGCTGCAGCGGTAGATGAAGCGACTGACCCGGCTGCGCTGCACTTCGTAGCTGTGGCAGCGATTCGGTGGCAGTTGGTAAACGCCGCGCATGATCAGCTGCCACTCCTCGCCATGGGCTCTGATAGTGGCGCCGAACAGCTGGTGGGCGATCAGGTGGGCCACTTCATGGGCCACGGTCTGGCGCAGGAAGTCCTCCTGATTCTCACGGTACAGCTGCGGATTGAAACGCAGCTTGTTCTCCGTCAGGTGGGCGACGCCGGCCTTCTGCCCGCGCAGCTTGAAACTCACCTCGGGGCGCCTGAAGGAACGCTTGAAGAAGTTTTCGGCCTGCAGGTAGCAGTCCTCGACGCGGGCATGGAGACGTTCGGGCATGGTGGTGGTTTCTCGACTGTGCCGGGCGATTATGCCCAAGCATGGCGCTTGCGGCAGCCCGGAAACGACGAAACCACCCGCAGGTGGTTTCGTCTTGTTGCCGTGATCAGCCCTTAGCTGGTGTACACCGGGCCCACGCCGAAGCCCCAGAGAATCACCGAGCAGGCGATCATCGCCACCAGCACCACCAGCCCCACCGCCAGTACCGAGCTGGAGAACATGAACCCCTCGTCCTTGGGGATGTTCATGAAGGTCGGTATGCCCACGTAGAGCAGGTAGACGGTGTAGCAGATGGCGACCGTACCCACGGTCATGGCCAGCCACAGGTGCGGGTAGAGTGCCGCCAGACCGCCGACGAACAGCGGAGTGGCGGTGTACGCGGCGAATACCACGCACTGCGTCAGGCTCGGACTGGCGTCGTAGGTCCGTGCCATCCAGTGGATGAAGGCGCCCATCACCGCGACGCCGGCGAGCATTGCCAGGTAAGACATGATGGTCATTTGCAACGCGCTGGCTTCGGTCAGCATCACCGGGGCTCGGTCGCCGATCGACCAGCCGACCTGGGTGGTGCCGATATACGCGGAGATCGCGGGGATCGCTGCGAGAACCAGGATGTGGGTGAGATACATGTGGCTGATGGTTTCTTCCTCGCCACGGATTTCTTGCCATTCTTGGTCAGGATGGGTGAAGAGCCCCCAAACATGGTGGATCATGCCAAACACCTCCTCTTGTTATAGCGATCGCCCCCCAGCGGAGCGCCCGGCGCGCGTGATCAGCGCCACCGGGTGCCAGGCCGAACCTATGCGACCGTATGTCGCAGTATAGGCAAGGGCTGGGGACCGCGAGAGGGGAGGGGTTAGAGCAAATTGATCTCTACGGATCAGTTGTAATAGCGCTCGAGAATTTCCATCGCCTTGTTGATCGACTGCAGTCGCTCTGTGTTGCCGCCGCGGTCGGGGTGGTGAATGCTCACCAGCTGGCGGTAGCGGTGCTTGATGGTGGCGAGGTTGAGCGGCTGCTGATGGTCGTGCAGCTCGAACAGCTCCAGCGCCGCCTGCTTCTCTTCGCCACCCTGCATGCGTGTCCAGAAGCTGGTCAGCAGCTTCTCCACGTCATCCGCGTCGGTATTGCGCAGGTTGTCCAGGTCCAGATAGTAGTCGCGCAGCGGGTCGTGCTCGGCGAGCCCGGCGCCGCCGGCGCGGTAGGGTTGCAGCTGGATGCACAGCGGGTTGATTTCCAGGTGGCCGCGGCGCTCGTCCCACAGGCGCTCACGCAGCTGGTAGAGGGCGTTGAACACCAGGAAATGGGTGCGAAACAGGATCAGGTTGTCGAGCAGCGGAAGGTTGGGGATGTGGGTCGAGTGGCCGCCTTTCAATTGCTGGATCAGCTCATATTCGCTGAGACCGGCAGGCGCGTCCTGCAGAAGTAGCAGGATCTGATCGACCAGTTCGAGGTCGGGATCGAGTTCATCATTCATGATTTCAGCCTAACACTTCGCCGCAAATGGGGTGGGGCGCACCGTGGTTTCTGCGTAAAATGTCGCGTTCTAGCACTTCTTTCCGGACTCCAGCGCACCATGGGCACCCTCTCGGTCAACCAGAACAAACTGCAAAAGCGCCTGCGTCGTCAGGCCGGCGAAGCCATTGCCGATTTCAACATGATAGAAGATGGCGACAAGGTCATGGTTTGCCTGTCCGGCGGCAAGGACAGCTACACCATGCTCGACGTGCTGCTGTACCTGCAGAAGGTCGCGCCGATCAAGTTCGAGATCGTCGCGGTGAACATGGACCAGAAGCAGCCAGGCTTCCCCGAGCACGTGCTGCCGGCCTACCTGGAGTCCATCGGCGTGCCCTACCACATCGTCGAGAAGGACACCTACTCGGTGGTCAAGGAAAAGATCCCGGAGGGCAAGACCACCTGCTCGCTGTGCTCGCGCCTGCGCCGCGGCACCCTGTACACCTTCGCCGACGAGATCGGCGCGACCAAGATGGCCCTGGGACATCATCGCGACGATATCCTCGAGACCTTCTTCCTCAACATGTTCTACGGCGGCACCCTCAAGGCCATGCCGCCGAAGCTGCGCGCCGACGACGGGCGCAACGTGGTGATCCGCCCGCTGGCCTACTGCAACGAGGCCGACATCGAGGCCTACGCCAAGCTCAAGGAGTTCCCGATCATCCCCTGCAACCTCTGCGGCTCCCAGGAGAACCTGCAGCGCAAGGTGGTCAAGGAGATGCTCCAGGAGTGGGAGCGCAAGACCCCGGGCCGCACCGAGATCATGTTCCGCGCCCTGCAGAACGTGGTGCCCTCGCAGCTGGCCGACCGCAACCTGTTCGACTTCGTCAACCTGAAGATCGACGACGCCGCCACGCCGCGCTTTCTCGACGTGATGAACCTCTGAGCCGGCAAGGACAGCCCATGCGCGACTATCAATGGCTCAACGAGTACTGCCTGAACCGCTTCGGCTCGGCCGCTGCCCTGGAGGCCATGCTGCCGCAGCCGGCCAGCGCCGAGGCGCTGCGTGGGCTGAGTGACGACCGCTACCTGTCACTGATCAGCCTGCGGATCTTTCGCGCCGGTCTCAAGCACAGCCTGGTGGACGCCAAGTGGGCGGCCTTCGAGGAGGTGTTCTTCGGCTTCGACCCGGAAAAGGTCGTGCTGATGGGCGGCGAGCGCCTGGAGAACCTGATGCAGGACGCGCGGCTGATTCGCCACCTGGGCAAGCTCAAGAGCGTGCCGCGCAACGCCCAGTTCGTCCTCGATGTGCGGCGGGAGAAGGGCAGCTTCGGCGCCTTGATCGCCGACTGGCCGGTGACCGACATCGTCGGCCTGTGGAAGTACCTGGCCAAGCACGGCAGCCAGTTGGGCGGGTTGTCGGCGCCGCGCTTCCTGCGCATGGTCGGCAAGGATACCTTCATCCCCACCAACGACATGGTCGCCGCCCTCAAGGCCCAGCAGATCATCGACAAGGCGCCGACCAGCCTCAAGGACCTGGCCGCGGTGCAGGCGGCGTTCAACCACTGGCACGCGCAGAGCGGCCGGCCGCTGAGCCAGCTGTCGGTGATGCTGGCGCACACGGTCAACCACTGAGGCCGGAGGCGGCGATGCAGCAGCAGATCGAGCGTGTCGCCCTGGCCATCGCCCGGGCCGAGCGCATCCTAGTCATCACCGGTGCCGGCCTTTCCGCCGACTCGGGGCTGCCGACCTATCGCGGCCTCGGTGGCCTGTACAACGGCCACACGGCCGAGGGCCTGCCGATCGAGGCGGCGTTGTCGGGGCCGATGCTGCGGCGCGATCCGGCGTTGTGCTGGAAATACCTGGCGGAACTGGCCAGGGCCTGCCTCGGCGCCCGGGCCAATGCCGGCCACTTGGCCATCGCCGAGCTGCAGCGGCTCAAGCCGCAGTGCTGGTTGCTGACCCAGAATATCGACGGCTACCACCGCGCAGCCGGCAGCCCGTCCGAGCGGCTGATCGAGATCCACGGCGAGCTGGCCCCGTTGTTCTGCCAGTCCTGCGGGGCGGAAGATGCCGGGCTTGCCGAGCATCTGGCGCGGCCGTTGCCGCCGCATTGCCGGCAGTGCGGCGGCATCCTGCGCCCGCCCGTGGTGCTGTTCGAGGAAATGCTGCCCGAGGCCGCCATCGACAGCCTCTACCGCGAAATGGGCAAGGGCTTCGACCTGGTGTTGAGCGTCGGCACCAGCGCCAGCTTCCCCTATATAGTCGAGCCGGTGCTGCGCACCCGCCAGGCCGGCGGCCTGACCGTGGAGATCAACCCGAGCCGCACCGACCTGAGCGATGAGGTCGATATCCACCTGCAAGGGCGCGCCTTAGATGTCCTGCCAGAACTACTGAGTCACATTTCTGCCCATGGAAATTGCAAATAGGGCAGGTTGAAGGCATAGTCGCGTCCTTCTCAGAATTCCCGACACGGCTGTGCCCATGCTCAAACGCTTCGCACCCCTCGTGCCTCTCGCACTCGTCCTGGCCCTCGCGGGCTGCGCCGCCCAGGCGCCGCAGACGCAGTCCAGCGTATTCGGTCCGCTCAGCAAGTCGTCGATGTTCGTCTCCCGCGCGCCCCATGCCGAGCCGACCGAGGAAGAACTCGCCGAGCTGACCGACGACCAGCCCTACGAAATGCCCCAGCTGGCCGACAGCATCCTGTCCCATGGCCTGTCGCTGGTCGGCACCCGTTATCGCTTCGGCGGCAGCTCGGTGAAGTCCGGCTTCGATTGCAGTGGCTTCATCGGCTACCTGTTCCGCGAAGAGGCCGGCCTGCAACTGCCGCGCTCCACCCGCGAGATGATCAATATCGACGCGCCGCTGGTCGAGCGCGATGAGCTGGAGCCGGGCGATCTGGTGTTCTTCAGCACCAACGGTCGCGGCCGCGTCAGCCACGCCGGCATCTACCTGGGCGACGACCAGTTTATCCATTCGGCCAGTCGCCGCAGCGGCGGCGTACGGGTCGACAGCCTGGACGACCGCTACTGGAAACGCAGCTTCATCGAGGCCAAGCGCGTGCTGGCCATGGCGCCCAGCGAGTCGCTCGAGCGCCATCCCTGAGTCTTGGGCGCCGCCGCAAAGGTTGCGCGCCTTGGCTCGAGCCGGCAGAGTAGGGCGCATCCAGGCTCAGGATCGCCTCGCTCATGTCCGCTACGCCCCGTGTCGCCTTGTTGCTTCTCGTCGCGCTGCTCAGCGCCTGCGCCGGCCGCCCGGCCGCCCCACCAACCTCGATTCAGCTTCCCGCCGGTAGCCCGCATGGCAGCTCCGAGGACGTGCTGTTCCGCGCCTTGGGCCTGGTCGGTACACCCTATCGCTACGGCGGCAACACCCCCGAGGGCGGCTTCGACTGCAGCGGCCTGATCGGCTATGTCTATCGCGACGCCGCCGGCATCCAGTTGCCCCGTTCGACCCGTGAGCTCAAGGCACTGCGCGCTCCGACCATCGGCAGCCGCAAGGCCCTGCAAAGTGGCGACCTGGTGTTCTTCGCCACCAGTGGCGGCAGTCAGGTCAGCCATGCCGGCATCTACGTCGGCAACGGGCGTTTCGTCCACGCACCCTCCAGTGGCGGCACCGTGCGCCTGGACAGCCTGAGCAACAGCTACTGGCAGCGCACCTATCTGGACGCCAAGCGCGTGTTCAGCGCCGAACTGGCGCGCAACCCCTGACTCTCAGGCAGGCCAGCCCATGACCAATCGCACCCTCAACCTCGACGACGCACTGTATCGCTACCTGCTCGACGTCTCCCTGCGCGAGACGTCGCTGCTCAAGCGCCTGCGCGAGGAGACCGCGCAGCTGGACAACGCGCGCTGGCAGATCGCCCCGGAGCAGGGCCAGTTCATGGCGCTGCTGGTCAAGCTCACGGGCGCCAGGCGGATCATCGAGATCGGCACCTTCACCGGCTACAGTGCCATCTGCATGGCCCAGGCCATGCCCGAGGACGGCCGGCTGATCTGTTGCGACATACCCGGCGACTACAACGCCATGGCCCGGCGCTACTGGGACGAGGCGGGCCTGGCCGGGCGCATCGAGCTGCGCCTGGCGCCGGCCCTGGAGACCCTGGCGGCGATGGCCGGCGAGGAGCAGGACGGGCAGTTCGACCTGATCTTCATCGACGCCGACAAGGCCAACTACCCGGCCTACTTCGAGCATGCCCTGCGCCTGCTGCGCCCCGGTGGCCTGGTGCTGTTCGACAACACCCTGTGGAGCGGTCGGGTGCTCGAGGCCGCGCCGGACAGCGCCGATACTCGCGCCATCCAGGCCCTCAACCAGGCCCTGCGCGACGATGCGCGCATCGACCTGTCGCTGCTGCCCCTGGGCGACGGCCTGACCCTGTGTCGCAAGCGCTGAGCCTGGGGTCGCCGCCGTCCCATGGCCGAACCGATTCGCCTGCCGCCCCAGCCCGAAGGCTGCGAGCTCTGCGCCCGCCAGGCGCCCTTGACCCGTCACCACCTGATCCCCAAATCCCTGCACGACAAGCCCTACGTGCAGAAGCGCTACGCCAGGAACGAGCGGATCTCCGCCACCCTGTGGGTCTGCCGCGCCTGCCATAACCAGATTCACCGGCTGTTCAGCGAGAAGGAACTGGCGCTGCACTACAACAGTCGCGAGGCCCTGCTGAGCGACGAACGCCTGCGCACCTTCGTCGCCTGGCTGGCCGCCAAGCCGGCGGGCTTCATGCCGCGTCACTGAGCCATTGGCGCCCCGTCGAGGGCGGGCTAGATTGAATACTGCACGGGCCGATAGCTCAGCTGGGAGAGCGCCGCGTTCGCAATGCGGAGGTCGGGAGTTCGATCCTCCTTCGGTCCACCATCTCGCCTGCTTGCAGCGATCACTCGCCAGGAAGTGAAACGCTCGAACAGGTTCCCGGGAGGCTGTCGCCGCCCGGCGAACCCTTCGCTTCAGCCCGCTTGCCTGTCCCTTTTGATTGACGCCCCCGCCTCAGGTCTCTACCCTGCGCGCCTTGCTTCAGGTGCCCCCGACGCTGTGCGTCCGAAGGGTGAAACAGGGAAGTCGGTGCGTTAGGCCTGTTCGGGCCAACCATTCCGACGCTGCCCCCGCAACGGTAGACGAGTCAAACCAGCGCTGTTCAACCACTGTGCCTCGGCATGGGAAGGTGCGCTGGCGGGTGATCCGCAAGTCGGATCGCCGCTCGTGAGCCCGGAGACCGGCCTGTAGCAGTCCACGGCATCGCGGAGGGCGTTGTCGGGCGGGTGGACTGCGCCTGATTGCCGTTCGCCCGTCCCTTGCGCTCCCCATGCCTTTCCCAGCCTAAGTCGCCCGGGTGGGTGCGACGGAGCATAGATCGAGCATGAGCAAGTCCCTTCTGACGCCGGCAGCGCTGCTGGCGTGCAGCATCAGCAGCATTTCCTTGGCGCAAGCCGCCCAACCGACGCGATTGAGCGATCAACTGGTGACCGCCAGCCGCACGGCGCAGACCGCCGAGCAGAGCCTGGCGGCGGTGACCGTATTCGACCGCGCGCAGATCGAGCAGAGCCAGGCGACCTCGGTGCCCGAGCTGCTCAAGCGCGTACCGGGCGTGTCCTTCGCCAACAACGGCGGGCCGGGCAAGAACACCTCGCTGTTCATGCGCGGCAGCGAATCCGACCATGTGCTGGTGCTGATCGACGGCATCAAGGTCGGTTCGGTAACGGCCGGCGGCGCGGCCCTGCAGGACCTGCCGCTGGAGCTGATCGAGCGCATCGAGGTGGTGCGCGGGCCGCGTTCCAGCCTGTACGGCTCCGAAGCCATAGGCGGGGTGATCCAGATCTTCACCCGCAAGGGCGGCAGCGGCGCTGCCAAGCCATTTTTCTCCGCGGGCTACGGCACCCACGACAGCTACAGCGGCAGCGCCGGGGTTGCCGGCGGCGCCGGCGCCGGCTGGTACAGCCTGGGCGTCAGCGGCATCGATACCGACGGCATCAACGTCAAGCCGATCGGCGCCAGCGGCTACGAAGACGATGCCGACGGCTACCGTAACCTGTCCGCCACGCTCAGCGCCGGCTATCGCTTCGACAATGGCCTGGAGCTGGACGCCAACCTGCTGCGGGCCGAGTCGCACAACGACTACGACCAGGTCAATCGCAAGCGCACCTCGGGCTTTCACGCCCATGCCGATGGCGAGTCGAACGTCTTCGGCACCCGCGCGCGCTTCGCCCCGCTGGAGCCCTGGCAGGTGACCCTGCAGGTCGGGCGCAGCGAAGACAAGTCCGACGCCTTTCTCGACGGCCGTTTCAGTTCGCGTTTCGACAGCCGCCGCGACAGCGCCAGCTGGCAGAACGACCTGGCCCTGGCGAGCGGCCATACCCTGACCCTGGGCGCCGACCATCAGCACGACGAGGTCAACGGCAGCACCGCCTACGCCGAGGACTCGCGGGACAACAAGGGCGCCTTCGCCCAGTACCTGGGCGAGGTCGGCCGGCACGACTGGCAGCTGTCGCTGCGCCGCGACGACAACCAGCAGTTCGGCCGCCACGACACCGGCAACCTCGGTTACGGCTACGCCCTGAGCGACGCGCTGCGGGCGACTGTCAGCTATGGCACGGCGTTCAAGGCGCCGACCTTCAACGAGCTTTACTACCCCGGCTATGGCAACCCGCAGCTGCAGGCGGAAACCTCCCGGAGCCTGGAGGTCGGCCTGGCCGGCGGGCATGGCTGGGGCCATTGGTCGCTCAACGCCTTCCGCACGGTGATCGACGACCTGATCGCCTACGACTCGAGCATCAGGGCGCCGGCCAACGTCGACCAGGCGCGCATCCGCGGCGTCGAGCTGGTGCTCGGCAGCCGGTTGCTGGGCTGGGAGTGGAACGCCAACTACACCCTGCTGGAGCCGGAGAACCGCTCGGGCGGGGCCAATGACGGCAACGAACTGGCGCGCCGCGCCAAGCAGCTGTTCAACCTGGACCTGGATCGTCGCCTCGGCGCCTTCAGCCTCGGCGCCAGCCTGCACGCCGAAGGCCAGCGCTTCGACGACCTGGCCAACAACAAGCCGCTGTCCGGCTTCGCCACCCTCGACCTGCGCGGCGAATACCGCATCGCCCCCGAATGGCGCCTGCAGGCCCGCGTCGCCAACCTGCTGGATGCCGACTACGAGACCGCCGAGGGCTTCAACCAGCCCGGCCAGGCGGTCTACCTGACGGTGCGTTATCAGGCGCTTTGAGCGATGCCCCGTGCGCATGGCGCACCCTACGTGTTTAACCTGGAGATGACTGGATGAACCCGACCCCCCGCGTGCAACTGCTGATAGGCCTCGCCCTGGTGGCGCTGCTGGCCATGACCCGTGGCCAGCACTTCGCCACGCTCAACCTGCCCAGCGCCTCCTGGGCGGTGTTCTTTCTCGCCGGCGTGCTGCTGACCCCGCGCTGGGTGTTCCCGGCGCTGTTCATCGAGGCTTCCCTGCTCGACTTCGCCGCGATCCAGTGGGCCGGGGTGAGCGACTGGTGCATGTCGCCGGCCTACTGGCTGCTCGTGCCGGCCTACGGCTCGCTGTGGCTGGCCGGTCGCCTGTATGCCGGTTGGCACCGCGACAGCCTGGGGAGCCTGGTGCTGCTGGCGGCGACTGTGACGCTCGGCGCCCTGGCCGCCTACCTGTGTTCCGGCGGCGGTTTCCTCTATTTCTCCGGGCGCTACCCGGAGCCGAGCCTGGCCCTGCTGGCCGAGCGCATCGCCCAGTACTACCCGCGCTACCTGGCCAGCCTGGCGCTCTATGTCGGTGTGGCGGCGCTGCTGTATGTCGGCATCCGCGCGGCCCGCGACCTGCGCCTGCCAAGCGAGGTGAAGTGATGAGCGAATCGATCGAGCGGGACGCGCGGCACAAGGCGCGCATGGCGCGCAAGAAGGCGCTGATCGACGAGAAGATCGCCCAGGCCCAGGACGAATACGGCTTGCTGCTGGTGCACAGCGGCAACGGCAAGGGCAAGAGCAGCTCGGCCTTCGGCATGGTCGCCCGGGCCCTGGGGCACGGCATCAGGGTCGGCGTGGTGCAGTTCATCAAGGGCGCCGCCAGCACCGGCGAGGAGAGCTTCTTCCGCCGCTTCCCCGAGGAAGTCAGCTACCACGTGATGGGCGAGGGCTTCACTTGGGAGACCCAGGACCGCCAGCGCGACATCGAGAAGGCCCGGCAGGCCTGGGCGGTCGCCCGGCAACTGCTGAACGACCCGGCCATCGGCCTGGTGGTGCTGGATGAGCTGAATATCGCCCTGAAGTACGGCTACCTGGAGCTGGAGCCAGTGCTCGCCGATATCGAGGCGCGGCCGCTGCTGCAGCATGTGGTGGTGACCGGCCGGGGCGCCTTGCCGGGGATGATCGAGGCGGCGGACACGGTCACCGAGATGAGCCTGGTCAAGCACGCTTTCAAGGCTGGCGTGAAGGCGCAGAAAGGCGTGGAATTCTGATGCGCGCGCTCAAGGCATGCAAAGACCGCAGTTGCGTAGGGTGGATGACGCCGTTTTCATCCACCGCTGTCGTTGGTGGATGGGTAAAACGCCATCCACCCTACGATGGTGAAGGGAGGCCGCGATGAGCGCTAGGAGCTGCCCGGCCCTGTTGGTCGCCGCCCCGGCCTCGGGGCAGGGCAAGACCACGGTCACCGCCGCCCTGGGGCGATTGCACAGTCGCCAGGGCAAGCGAGTGCGGGTGTTCAAGTGCGGGCCGGACTTTCTCGACCCGATGATCCTCGCCCGCGCCAGCGGACTGCCGGTGTACCAGCTGGACCTGTGGATGGTCGGCGAGGCCGAGAGCCGGCGCCTGCTGTGGCAGGCGGCCGGGGAGGCCGACCTGATCCTCATCGAGGGGGTGATGGGCCTGTTCGATGGCAGCCCGTCGGCGGCCGACCTGGCGCGGCGCTTCGGTGTGCCGGTGATGGCGGTGATCGACGGCTCGGCCATGGCCCAGACCTTCGGCGCCCTGGCCCATGGCCTGGCCAGCTTCCAGCCCGATTTGCCGTTCTCCGGGGTGCTCGGCAACCGGGTCGGCAGCGCGCGGCATGGCGAGATGCTGCGCGACGCCTTGCCCGCAGCGATCCGCTGGTACGGCGCCCTGCCGCGCAGCGCCGAGATCGAGCTGCCCAGCCGCCATCTGGGGCTGGTCCAGGCCGAAGAGCTGGCCGACCTGGATGCGCGCCTGGATGCCGCGGCCGACGCCCTGGCGGCCAGCGCCGATGTGGCCCTGCCGCCGCCGGTGGCCTTCGCCGCCCCCGTGCCGCGCCCGCTCGAGCCGTTGCTGGCCGGGGTGCGCATCGGCGTGGCCCGGGACAGCGCCTTCGCCTTTCTCTACCAGGCCAACCTGGACCTGCTGCGTGAGCTGGGCGCCGAGCTGCACTTCTTCTCGCCGTTGGCCGACAGCCAGCTGCCGGCGGTCGACAGCCTGTACCTGCCGGGCGGCTATCCCGAACTGCACCTGGCCGAGTTGCAGGGCAATCAGGCCATGGCCGAGGCGATTCGGAGCCACCACGCCGCCGGCAAGCCGATCCATGCGGAATGCGGCGGCATGCTCTACCTGCTCGAACGGCTGACCGACAAGCAGGGCGTCAGCGGGCGGATGCTCGGCCTGCTGCCGGGCGAGGCGACCCTGCAGCCACGGCTGACCGCCCTGGCCCTGCAGGAGGTCGAGATGCCCGGCGGGCACCTGCGCGGCCACACCTACCACCACTCGGCGCTCAGCTGCGAGCTGGCGCCGTTGGCCCGTGGCGAGTGTCCGAACTACAGGCGCACCGCCGAGGCGGTCTACCGTCTGGGCCGGCTGACGGCCTCCTACATCCATTTCTACCTGCCCTCCGACCCCTTGGCCGCGGCGGAGCTGTTCCGACCATGAACCCACAGACCTTTAGCCCCGCCGAGCGCGCGGCGGTCTATCGTGCCATCGCCGAGCGCCGCGACATGCGCCACTTTTCCGGCGGGCGGGTCGAACCGGAGCTGCTGGCCCGGCTGCTGGAGGCGGCGCACCAGGCGCCCAGCGTCGGCCTGATGCAGCCCTGGCGCTTTATCCGCATCACCCGTCCCGAGCTGCGTGAGTCGATCCAGGCCCTGGTGGAGGCCGAGCGCCTGCGCACCGCCGCGGCCCTGGGCGAGCGTGGCGACGACTTCATGCGGCTCAAGGTCGAGGGCATTGGCGACTGCGCCGAGTTGCTGGTGGTGGCGCTGATGGAGGGCCGCGAGGCCCATGTGTTCGGCCGGCGCACCTTGCCGGAGATGGACCTGGCCTCCCTGGCCTGCGCCATTCAGAATCTCTGGCTGGCCGCCCGCGCCGAGGGCCTGGGCATGGGCTGGGTGTCGTTGTTCGAGCCCGCTGCCCTGGCCGAACTGCTGGCCATGCCGCCGGGCAGCAAGCCCATGGCGGTGCTCTGCCTGGGGCCGGTGACGAGCTTCTACGCGGAGCCGATGCTGGCCCAGCAGGGCTGGGCGCGGCCGCGGCCGCTGGGCGAACTGCTGTATCAGGACCAATGGGGACAATCATGAAAGGCCCGCAACGCATCGTCTGCCTGTCCACCGAGACCTGCGAGACCCTCTACCTGCTCGGCGAGCAGGCGCGCATCGTCGGCATCTCCGGCTTCACCGTGCGCCCGCCCCAGGCGCGCAAGGAAAAGCCCAAGGTCAGCGGCTTCAGCAGCGCGCGGATCGACAAGATCCTCGCGGTGCAACCCGACCTGGTGCTCGGCTACTGCGACCTGCAGGCAGACATCGCCGCCGACCTGGCCCGTCAGGGCCTGGAGGTGCACCTGTTCAACCAGCGCGATATCGCCGGCACCTACCGGATGATCGAGACCCTCGGCGCCCTGGTGCATGCCAACGCGCGGGCCGAAGCGCTGATCGCCGAGCTGCAGGCCGGGCTGGAGGCGATCCGCGCCAGCGCCGCACGCCTGCCACGGCGGCCGCGGGTGTATTTCGAGGAATGGAACGAGCCATTGATCAGCGGCATCGGCTGGGTCAGCGAACTGATCGAGCTGGCCGGCGGCGAGGATTGCTTCGCCGAGCTGGCTGGCTGCCACAGCGCCAGGCAGCGGATCATCGCCGACCCGCTGGAGGTGGTGCGCCGTGCCCCGGAGCTGATCATCGGCTCCTGGTGCGGCAAGCGCTTCCGCCCGCAGCAGGTCGCCGCCCGGCCAGGCTGGCAGGCGATTCCGGCGGTGCGGCATAACCAGCTGCACGAGATCAAGTCGCCGGACATCCTCCAGGCCGGCCCGGCGGCGCTGAGCGATGGCGTGCGCCAGTTGCACGCGCTGATTCGTGCCTGCGTGGAGGCCGGCGCATGAGCCTGCTGCTCGCCACCCTGGCCGGCGTCGCCATGGATATGGCGCTGGGTGAGCCGAAGCGCTGGCACCCGCTGGTGGCGTTCGGCCGCCTGGCCGAGTGCATCGAACAGCGGCTCAACGCCGCCGGGCGCGGCTGGCGCAGCCACGGGGTCAGCGCCTGGTGCCTGGCGGTGCTGCCGCTGACCCTGTTGGTCGCGCTGCTGGCCCAGATGCCGCTAGTCGGCTGGGCCGTGGAAATCCTCGCCCTGTACCTCGCCCTGGGGATGCGCAGCCTGGGCGAGCACGCACTGCCGGTGGCCCTGGCCCTGCGCCTGGGCGACCTGCCCCTGGCCCGCGAGCGGGTCGGCCAGATGGTCAGCCGCAACACCGCGGCTCTGGATGCCAGGGGCGTGGCCCGCGCCGGCACCGAGTCGGTGCTGGAGAACGGCTCGGATGCGGTGTTCGCCGCGCTGTTCTGGTTCCTCGTCGGCGGCGCTCCGGGCGTCGTGCTCTATCGCCTGAGCAATACCCTGGACGCCATGTGGGGCTACCGCACGGCGCGCTTCGAGCGCTTCGGCTGGGCCGCGGCGAAGGTCGACGATTGGCTCAACTACCTGCCGGCGCGGCTGGTGGCGCTGACCTATGCGCTGCTCGGGCGCACCGGCATGGCCCTGCAATGCTGGTGGCGCCAGGCGCCGCAGTGGGACAGTCCCAACGCCGGCCCGGTGATGGCTGCCGGCGCCGGCGCCCTGGGCATCGGCCTGGGCGGCGCGGCGCAGTATCACGGCGAGCTGCATGAGCGCCCGGTGCTGGGCGAGGGCCCGCCGCCGCGGGCGCGGGATATCGAGCGGGCGCTGAACCTGGTGCATGGCGGGGTGCTGCTGTGGTTGGCCCTGTTGCTGCTGTGGGGGCTGTTCGGTGCTTGAGCATGGCGGCCGGCTGCGCGCGGCGGCGCAGCGTCATGGCATCGCCCTGGGCGACTGGCTGGACCTGTCCACCGGCATCGCCCCCTATGGCTGGTCGATCCCGCCTTTGCCGCTGCAGGCCTGGGCCCGCCTGCCCGAGCCGGACGACGGCCTGCAGGCGGCGGCCCGCGATTATTACGCGGCGCCAGCCGTGCTGCCGGTGGCCGGTTCCCAGGCGGCGATCCAGGCCTTGCCGCGGTTGCGCGGGCGATCCAGGGTGGGCGTCGTCGCGCCGGCCTATGCCGAGCACGCGGCAGCCTGGCGCCGCGAAGGTCATCAGCTGCTGGAGCTTGGGGGCGCACAGGTCGACGACCAGTTGGCGCAGTTGGACGTACTGCTGCTGATCAACCCCAACAACCCCAGCGGCCAGCGCTTCGCCCCCGAGCAGCTGCTGGCCTGGCATGCGCGCCTGGCCGCGCGCGGTGGCTGGTTGGTGGTGGACGAGGCCTTTATCGACTGCACGCCGCAGTTCAGCCTGGCTGGCCACAGCCAGCTGCCCGGGCTGATCGTGCTGCGTTCGTTCGGCAAGTTCTTCGGTCTGGCCGGTATCCGCCTGGGCTTCGTCCTGGCCGAACAGCGCCTGCTGGAGCGTCTCGACGAACTGCTCGGGCCCTGGACCGTCAGCGGCCCGACGCGGGCGCTGGCCACGCTGCTGCTGCGGGATCGACCCGGCCAGCAGGCGCAGCGCCGGCGCCTGCTGGCCGGTGGCGAGCGGCTGGGCGCCTTGCTTGGCGCCCACGGCCTGCCACCCAGCGGCGGCTGTGCGCTGTTCCACTGGTGCATCGAGGCCCGCGCGGCGCAACTGCACGAATTTCTTGCCCGCCAGGGCATTCTCACCCGCCTGTTCACTAGCCCTCCGAGCCTGCGCTTCGGCCTGCCGGCGGGCGAAGCGGGCTGGGCCCGGTTGGAGCGGGCATTACAGGCATTCAAGGAGCATTCGGCATGACCACATTGATGGTGCAGGGCACCACCTCCGATGCCGGCAAGAGCACCCTGGTGACCGCGCTGTGCCGCTGGCTCAGGCGCCAGGGCGTGGCGGTGGTGCCGTTCAAGCCGCAGAACATGGCGCTCAACAGCGCGGTGACCGTTGATGGCGGCGAGATCGGCCGCGCCCAGGCGGTGCAGGCCCAGGCCGCCGGCCTGGCGCCGCACAGTGACATGAACCCGGTGCTGCTCAAGCCCAACAGCGACACCGGCGCCCAGGTGATCATCCACGGCCGAGTCATCAGCAGCATGGAGGCCGCCGCCTACCACGACTACAAGCAGGTGGCGATGGACGCGGTGCTGGCCTCCCACGGGCGCCTGTGTGCCGCCTATTCGGTGGTGATGGTGGAGGGCGCCGGCTCGCCGGCCGAGATCAATCTGCGCGCCGGTGATATCGCCAACATGGGCTTTGCCGAGGCGGTGGACTGCCCGGTGATTCTG
The DNA here is from genome assembly GCF_013388395.1 of Pseudomonas sp. LPB0260. Classification (NCBI taxonomy): domain Bacteria; kingdom Pseudomonadati; phylum Pseudomonadota; class Gammaproteobacteria; order Pseudomonadales; family Pseudomonadaceae; genus Pseudomonas; species Pseudomonas sp. LPB0260. Next base: position 6,075,759 of record NZ_CP058247.1, read on the forward strand.
ATCGCCGATATCGACAAGGGCGGGGTGTTCGCCCACCTGGTCGGCACCCTCGACTTGCTCAGCCCGTCGGAACAGGCACGTATCCAGGGTTTCGTGATCAACCGTTTTCGCGGCGACATCGCCCTGTTGCAGCCGGGCCTGGACTGGCTGGAGCGGCGCACTGGCAAACCGGTACTCGGCGTGCTGCCGTACCTGATGGATTTCCACCTGGAGGCCGAGGACGCCATCGACACCCGCCAGAGCGCCAAGGCCGGCGAGTCGATCAGGGTGGTGGTGCCGGTGCTGCCGCGCATCAGCAACCACACCGACTTCGACCCGCTGCGCCTGCACCCGCAGGTCGAGCTGTGCTTTGTCGGTCCGGGCCAGGCGATTCCGCCGGCCGACCTGATCGTCCTGCCCGGCTCCAAGAGCGTGCGCGCCGACCTGGCGTTCCTCCGCGAGCAGGGCTGGGAGACGGCCATTCATAAGCACCTGCGTTACGGCGGCAAGCTGCTGGGCATCTGCGGTGGCCTGCAGATGCTCGGCCGCTTCATCGACGACCCCCATGGCCTGGAAGGGGCACCCGGCAGCAGCCAGGGATTCGGCCTGCTCGACTTCGCCACGGTGCTGGAGGCCGAGAAGCAGCTGCGCAACGTGCAGGGGCGCCTGCGTCTGGAGGACGCGGCCGTGACCGGCTACGAGATCCATGCCGGGGTCAGCACGGGGACCGGGCTGAACGGCGCGGTGCGGCTGGACGACGGCCGTTGCGATGGCGCGCTGAGCGCCGACGGCCAGGTGATGGGCACCTATCTGCACGGCCTGTTCGAGTCCGTCCCGGCCTGTGGCGCGCTGCTGCGCTGGGCCGGCCTGCGCGAGGTGCAGGCGGTGGATTACCAGGCCCTGCGCGAACGCGATATCGAGCGCCTGGCCGATCTGGTCGAGGCCCATCTGGATACCGCCAGGTTGCGCGAGCTGTGCGGCCTGTAGGCGTGGGGTGCGCCAGGCGCACCAAAGGGCATATGAATGGTGCGCACGGCGCACCCTACGGAGCCGGTAGGGTGGATGTCGCCTTTTACATCCACCAAGGCAGCGGCCAACGGTGGAGCGCGGTCCACCCTGGGCGGGCGTAGGGTGCGCCAGGCGCACCGAAGGACACATGAATGGTGCGCGCGGCGCACCCTACGGAGAGGCCATGCATGAACTGATCCTCGGAGGCGCCCGGTCAGGCAAGAGCCGCCTGGCCGAGAAGCTGGCCGCCGACAGCGGCTTGCCGGTGACCTATATCGCCACTGGCCAGGCGCTGGACGGCGAGATGAGTGCGCGCATTCGCCAGCACCGCGAGCGGCGTCCGCCGCACTGGGCGCTGGTCGAAGAGCCCGTCGAACTGGCGCGGGTGCTGGGCGAGCAGGCGGACACGGGCCGCTGCCTGTTGGTTGACTGCCTGACCCTGTGGCTGAGCAACCTGCTGATGCTGGACGATGCGGCGCGACTGAGTGCCGAGCGCGACGCCCTGCTCGCGTGCCTGGGCGAATTGCCGGGGCGCATCATCCTGGTCAGCAACGAGACCGGGCTGGGCGTGGTGCCCTTGGGCGAGCTGAGCCGCCGCTATGTCGACGAGGCCGGCTGGCTGCACCAGGCCCTGGCCGAGCGCTGCCAGCGGGTGACCTTCACCGTGGCCGGCTTGCCGATGATCCTCAAGGGGCAGATGCCATGAGTCGCCAATGGTGGCAGGCCGAATGCCGGCCCGTGGATGCACGGGCGCGGGAGGCGGCCGAGGCCCGCCAGCGGCAGCTGACCAAGCCGGCCGGCGCCCTCGGCCAGCTGGAGCGCGTGGCGATCCGGCTCGCCGGCCTGCAGGGCCGCCCGCGACCGTGCATCGAGCGGGTGTTCATCGGCCTCTTCGCCGGCGACCACGGTGTGGTCGAGGAGGGCGTCTCGGCCTACCCGCAGGCCGTCACCGGACAGATGCTGGCCAACTTCGTCGGCGGCGGCGCGGCGATCAGCGTGCTGGCCCGGCAGTTGCGCGCGACCCTGGAGGTGCTCGACCTGGGCACCGTCACGCCTCGGGCCGACCTGCCTGGGGTGCGCCAGCTGCGCCTCGGCCCTGGCACGCGCAACTTTCTCCAGGGCCCGGCGATGAGCGCCGAGCAGACGTTGCTGGCCCTGCAGGCCGGGCGCGACAGCCTGCTGCGCGCCGAGCAGCTAGGCGTCGAGCTGTTTATCGGTGGCGAGATGGGCATCGGCAACACCACAGCCGCCACGGCACTGGCCTGCTGCCTGCTGGACTGTCCGGCTGCCGAACTGGTCGGCCCGGGCACCGGCCTGGATGGCGACGGCGTGGCGCACAAGGCGCGGGTGATCGAGGCGGCCCTGGCCCTGCACGGCCCGGCGCTGCGCGGTCCTTTCGAGGCCCTGCAACGCCTCGGCGGCTTCGAGATCGCCGCCCTGATCGGCGCCTATCTGGCCTGCGCCCAGCAGGGCGTGCCGGCGCTGGTCGACGGCTTTATCTGCAGCGTCGCGGCGCTGCTGGCGGTGCGCCTGAATCCCGCTTGCCGCGACTGGCTGCTGTTCGCCCACTGTGGCGCCGAACCCGGCCATCGCCGGGTGTTGGATGCCTTGGCGGCCGAGCCGTTGCTGCAGCTGGGCCTGCGCCTGGGCGAGGGCAGTGGCGCGGCCCTGGCCGTGCCACTGTTGCAACTGGCCTGTCGGCTGCACGACGAGATGGCCACCTTCGCCGAGGCGGCGGTGGCGGAGCGGCCGGCATGAGCCTGCGGCTGGAGTTGCTGCGCCATGGCGAGACCGAGCGGGGCGGTGGGCTGCGTGGCAGCCTGGACGACGCGCTGACGGCCGCGGGCTGGGCGCAGCTGCGTGCCGCCGTGGTGGACGCCGGGCCCTGGGATCGCCTGATCAGCTCGCCGCTGCAGCGTTGCGCCCGTTTCGCCGAGGAGCTGGCGGCGCAGCGTGGGCTGCCCCTGAGTCTTGAGCCCGATCTGCAGGAGCTGCACTTCGGCGCCTGGGAGGGGCGCAGCAGCGCAGAACTGATGGCGTCCGACGCCGAGGCCCTGGGTCGCTTCTGGGCCGATCCCTATGCCTTCACCCCACCGGCCGGCGAACCGCTGGTGGATTTCGAGGCGCGGGTACTGGCCGCCCTGCGGCGCTTGCATGGCCGGTACGCCGGCGAGCGCCTGCTGCTGGTGACCCATGGCGGGGTCATGCGCCTGCTGCTGGCCAGGGCCCGCGGTCTGCCGCGCGCCGGCCTGCTGCAGGTGAACGTGGGCCATGCCCAGCGCTCTCGCCTGGAGCGCCGGCTGGATGGCCAGTTGCGGGAGCTGCCATGAGTCCGCTGCTGATCGCCCTGCAGTTCCTCACCCGTCTGCCCGTGAGGCTGGCGGCCATGCCGACACCGGCCGAGGTCGGGCGCTCGCTGCCCTGCTATCCCCTGGTCGGCCTGTTGATCGGCGGGCTGTTGCTCCTGGCGCACGCGGGCCTCGGCGGGACCTCGGCGCTGCTGCAGGCGGCCCTGTTGCTGGCGCTCTGGGTCGGCCTGAGCGGCGCGCTGCACCTCGACGGCCTGGCCGACAGCGCCGACGCCTGGGTCGGTGGCCTGGGCGACCGCGAGCGCACCCTGGCGATCATGCAGGACCCGCGCAGCGGGCCGCTGGCGGTGGTGGTGCTGGTGCTGGTGCTGCTGCTCAAGTTCGCCGCCCTGGTGACGCTGCTCGAGGCCGGGCAGGGCGGCTTGCTGGTGCTGGCGCCCTGGCTGGGGCGGGGACTGTTGCCGCTGCTGTGGCTGAGCACGCCCTACGTGCGCGCCGGCGGCCTGGGGCAGGCCCTGGCCGAGCATCTGCCGCGCCGCGCGCTGCCCTGGGTGCTGGCGCTGCACGGGGCCGCGGTGCTGCTGCTCGGCTGGCCGGCGCTGCTGGCCCTGCTGGTGGCCGCCGCGCTGTTCCTCGGCCTGCGCCGGGCCATGCTGCGACGCCTGGGCGGTACCACCGGGGATACCGCCGGTGCCCTGGTGGAGCTGGTCGAATGTGGCGTGCTGGTGGCGCTGGCACTGCACCTCCAGCCCTGAGGGCAATCTGTAGCGGCGCATTGGCGGGCAGCTGTAGCTGCCGCGATGCGGGCTGGGGGTATATACCTGTCGCCAACCTGCCGCACCCTTGGCCCTGCGTTCCGTCGCGCCTTGCCAGTCGCGGCGTGAGCGAGGCCTACGACGATGCGCGTATAGCCATCGACCTGAATGTCACCCAGTATTCGTGGTTCAGGCAGCGCGGCGAGCAGCGCCGATGGTGCTGCTCGCCGGCTGATGCCGGCTCGACCGATATTTTCTCGATAACCCGGGTCACGGCTCGGCAAGGACTGTATTTATGACTTCGGTATGGCGCACGAGTGGTTGGGTTCTTCTGGGCGCGTCCCTGATCCTCGCTCTGTCACTCGGCATCCGCCACGGCTTCGGCCTGTTCCTTGCGCCGATGAGCGCCGAATTCGGCTGGGGCCGCGAGGTGTTCGCCTTCGCCATCGCCCTGCAGAACCTGATCTGGGGCCTGACCCAGCCGTTCACCGGCGCCCTGGCCGATCGCTTCGGCGCCCAGCGCACCATCGTCGTCAGTGGCGTGCTCTACGCCCTGGGCCTGGTGCTGATGGGCCTGTCCGATTCGGCCTGGTCGCTGTCGCTGAGTGCCGGCCTGCTGATCGGCATCGGCCTGTCCGGCACCTCCTTCTCGGTGCTGCTCGGCGTGGTCGGCCGCGCCGTGCCGGCCGAGAAGCGCAGCATGGCCATGGGTATCGCCGCGGCGGCGGGCTCCTTCGGTCAGTTCGCCATGCTGCCCGGCAGCCTCGGCCTGATCAGCTGGCTGGGCTGGTCGGCGGCGCTGCTCGCCCTGGGCCTGCTGGTGGCCTTGATCGTGCCGTTGGCAGCGATGATCAAGGACAACCCGCTGCCGAGCGCCGGCCACGAGCAGACCCTGGCCGAGGCCTTGCGCGAAGCCGCCGGCCATTCCGGCTTCTGGCTGCTGTCTTTGGGCTTCTTCGTCTGCGGTTTCCAGGTGGTGTTCATCGGCGTGCACCTGCCGGCCTACCTGGTCGACCAGCATCTGCCGGCGCTGGTCGGCACCACGGTGCTGGCCCTGGTCGGCCTGTTCAACGTGTTCGGCACCTATATCGCCGGCTGGCTGGGTGGGCGCATGTCCAAGCCGCGCCTGCTCAGCGCCCTGTACCTGGCCCGCGCGGTGGTCATCGCCGCCTTCGTCATGGCGCCGCTGACGGTGTGGAGCGCCTATGCCTTCGGCATCGCCATGGGCCTGCTGTGGCTGTCCACCGTGCCGTTGACCAATGGCACGGTGGCGACCCTGTTCGGCGTGCGCAACCTGTCGATGCTTGGCGGCATCGTCTTTCTCTTCCACCAGCTCGGCGCCTTCCTCGGCGGTTGGCTGGGCGGCTACCTGTACGACCAGACCGGCAGCTACGAGCTGGTCTGGCAGATCGCGATTGCCCTGAGCCTGATGGCCGCGGTATTGAACTGGCCGGTGCGCGAGCAACCGGTGGCGCGCCTGCAGGGCGCCGGAGCCGGGGCGTGAGCAGCCGGCACTGGCTGAGCGCCGGCCTGGCCCTGGCCGGGGCCGGCCTGCTGGCCCTGGCCTGGTGGGGCTGGCAGCAGGGCGGCCTGGCATTCCTGCAGTTGGGCCTGGGCGCCTGCTAGGGCGATAGCCGGTTGGCCGGGCCTGTCACGCGGCACGTGCAGTTCGTCACATTGGCGGCGTGCTCACCCGTTTGGGCGATTAGACCCGCTTTCCCGCCTTCTTAAACTCTTGCCACGCCGGACGCAGTCCCCCGGCGTGCCCACAAGAAAAATAAAGGAGGCACCCATGCGTCGCGCATTCACTGCAACCCTGGCCGCACTGGCCCTGGCCGGAGCCGTCGAGGCCCAGGCCAACTACACCCAGACCAAGTACCCGATCGTGCTGGTGCACGGTGTCACCGGTTTCGACACCATCGGCGGCCTGATCAACTACTTCCATACCATTCCCTGGAACCTCGAGCGCGATGGTGCCAAGGTCTACGTCGCCAGTGTCGCGGCGCTCAACGACAGCGAACAGCGCGGCGCCGAACTGGCCCGGCAGATCGTCCCATGGGCCACCGCCAACGGCGGCAAGGTCAACCTGATGGGCCACAGCCAGGGTTCGCCGACCTCCCGCGTGGCCGCCTCGCTGCGTCCCGACCTGGTGGCGTCGGTGACCTCGATCAACGGCGTCAACAAGGGCTCCAAGGTCGCCGACGTGATCCGTGGGGTGATCCCGGCCAACGGTCTCATCGAAGGCGGTGCCAATGCCATCGCCGTGGCCCTGGGCTCGGTGATCAACCTGCTGTCCGGCAGCAGCAATCCGCAGAACGGCGTGGCCGCGCTCGGTACCCTGACCACTCCGGGCACCGCCGCCCTCAACGGCCGCCACCCCTGGGGCGTGAACAACGCCAGCTACTGCGCCAAGTCGACCGAAGTGCACAACGTGCGCGGCAACAACATCCGTTACTTCTCCTGGACCGGCAACACCAGCTACACCAACGTCCTCGACGTGGTCGACCCGTTCCTGGCCATCACCGGCCTGGTGTTCGGCAGCGAGAAGAACGACGGCCTGGTCGGCGTCTGCTCCACCTACCTGGGCCAGGTGCTTGGTGACAGCTACAACATGAACCACGTCGATGCGATCAACCACCTGTTCGGTATTCGCGGCTGGACGGAGCCGGTGTCGCTGTACCGCCAGCACGCCAACCGCCTGAAGAACAAGGGCATCTGATTCAGCAAAGCTTCGCGGGCGGCCGCGGCCGCCCGCCACCCGGAGTTCGCATGCCGCTGCCTGTGCGCTACATCGCCCCGCTGTTCTTCCTGATCGTCGCGCTGGCCGGCCTTGTGCTCTATTGGCAATGGCCGGTTGCGCCGCCCGCGCCCCAGATCGAGGTGGCCGTCGAGCGGCAAACGCCGGCGCTCAGTCCGGTTGCGCCGCAGGCGTTGCCCGGCGTCGCCCGCCAGCAGCCGCTGCAACAGCCGCCACTGGTGCCGAGCATGGCCGACACCGAGGTCGACGGTGAACTCAAGACCGATCGCGCCGGCAACCTGCTGCTCGGGCTGGGCGTGCGCGATTACTTCGATTATTTCCTCAGTGCCGTCGATCAGGTCGGCCTGGATCGCTCGGTGGAGGCGTTGCTGGCCGATGCCACGGGGCGTCTGCAGGAGCCGGCGCTCGGTCAGTTGATCGGCCTGCTGGGTGACTACCTGGATTACAAGCGCGCCAGCCTGGCGCTGATGCAGCAGCCACTGAGCGCCCAGCAGCAGAGCCAGCCGCAGGCGCAGCTGGCGACCCTGCAACAGGCGTTCGACAACCTGGCCCAACTGCGCCGTGCCCACTTCTCCGCTGCGGCGGTGGAGGCGCTGTTCGGCGCCGAAGAAGCCTACGCCCACTACACCCTGGACAACCTGGCGCTGCTGGCGCGCGAAGACCTGAGTGAACAGGCCAAGGCCGAGGCCCAGGCGCGCTTGCGCGACCAGTTGCCGGCGGCCCTGCGGGCCAGCGAGGAGCGCCAGCAGCGGGCCCTGGCTCAGCAGCAGGAGAGCGACCGGCTATGGCGCGAGGGGGCTAGTGAGGAACAGGTGCGCCAGGCGCTTGCCATGGCCTATGATCCGCCCACGGTCGAGCGTGTGCTCGCCGAACAACGCGACGAGCGCGCCTGGCAGAAGCGCTATGGGGCTTACCGCCAGGAGCTGGCCGGCCTGCAGGGCGACGGCCTGAGTGCGGCGGACCAGCAGCGCGAGCAGCAGCGCCTGCGTCAGCGCTTGTTCAGCTCAGAAGAATTGCACCGGGTGGACACCTATGACGCGATTGCCGCCAAACAGCAGGACGGCGCCAGCCCCCAGCCGTGATTCCGTGCCGGCAGGCCGCGGGCGCTGCCGATGAACCTGCCGGAGGAGGAACGCCTGCTGCTCGCGCAGCAGCGCCGCGGCCATAACCGCTTGCGTTTCGTCGCGGCGCTGGAGCAGGGCTTCGTCGAGCATCGGGTGCAGCGCATCAGGCGCCGCCTCTGGCTGATCGGCGGCGTCGCGATCGGCTTCCAGCTGGTCTATGTCGGCCTGGACCTGGCCCTGCTGCCGCCAGTCGTGAGTCTGTCGATATTGCCGTTGCGCCTGCTGGGCATCGCCGGCGTCCTGCTGGCTTGCCTCTACTGCCGCCGTCCCCAGAGTTCGCTGTTCGGCACCCAATTCGCCTACACCGGCGCCTACGCGCTGAATGCCGCCTGTGTGGTGGCGCTGATCTACCTGAGCGAGGCCCTGGGGCAGTCCATGCCCTATGACGGCCTGTTCCTGATCCTGCTGTTCGGCTATGTGCTGCTCGGTGTGTCGTGTCGCGCGATCAGCCTGGCGGCCTGGGGATTCTGCCTGTTGTACCTGCTGCTCGGGGTGCTGCTCACCGATGCGGGATCGCAGCTGGCCTTCCAGGGACTGTTTCTCGGATGCGCCAACCTGATCGGCAGTGGCGGCGCCTATCTGCAGGAGCATGGCCAGCGCAGCGCCTGGCTGAACATGCGCCTGCTCGACCTGGCGCGCCAGCGCGCGGTCGCCGACGATGGGCGCAAGCTGCGCCTGCTCGCCGCTGCCAGCCATGACCTGCGTCAGCCCCTCAACGCCATGGGCCTGTATGCCCAGCACCTGCTCGAGCAGAGTCACGAGCCGGGCATTCGCCAGGTCAGTGGGCGTCTGGCAACCTCGGTGGAACAGCTCAGCCGTCTGCTGCAGTCACTGCTGGACTACAGTCGCCTGACCCTGCCGGGGGGCGTGCCGGTCAAGCCGGAAGTCTTCCCCCTGCGCCCGCTGCTCGAGCGCCTGAGTGGCGAGACGCGGGATGAGGCCAGGGATCAAGGGGTGGACCTGCAACTGCGTTGCGCCGACCTCTGGGTGCGCAGCGACCCGCTGCTGCTCGAGCGGGTGCTGCGCAATCTGCTGGTCAACGCCCTGCGCCACGCCCGGGCGCGGCTGGTGACGGTCGCCGCGCGCGAGGAAGACGGCGCCGTGCTGCTGGAGGTGGCCGACGATGGCCGCGGCCTGTCCCGGGAGGAGCAGGCCCAGGTGTTCGAGGAGTTTCGCCAACTGGATAACCCGGGGCGTAATGCCGAGCAGGGCCTGGGGCTGGGCCTGGCGATCGTCCAGCAGCTGGCCACGCTGCTGGAGCACCCGCTGGAGCTGCACTCGAGTCCGGGGCAGGGTGCGCGCTTCAGCTTGCGCGTGCCGCTGGCTGTGGCGGGTGAGGCGCCGGCGCCGGCGCCTGTCACCCAGGCGATGCAGGGGCGCGTTCTGCTGCTGGAGGACAACGGCCCGGGCCGCCAGGCCCTGGCCGGGCTGCTGCAGCGCTGGGGGTGCGAGGTATGGGCCTGTGCCGGGCTGGCGGAGGCGCTCGGCTGTGTCGGCGAAGCCCAGCCCCAGCTGCTGATCAGTGATTACCGTCTGGCCGCCGAGGAAGATGGCTTGCGGGCCATCGAGCGGGTGCGCGAGGCAGCCGGGCGGATGCTGCCGGCCTTGCTGATCAGCGCCGACATCAGTCCCGAGTTGCAGGAACGCTGCATTCCCGCGCACGTCACCCTGCTCGGCAAACCCCTGCTGCCGGCGCGGCTGCGCCAGGCCCTGGCGGTATTGCTGCCGGGCGCCTCGGCAAGCCAGGCGCAGCGCACAGCCAGCACGGAAAGCTAGCGCCTACGGCGTGCCGAGCGCTTGGGCGAGGCTCAGAGCCAGCCGCGCTGGCGCGCCGCACTGACACAGGCGGTACGGGTGTGCACCTCGAGTTCCTGGAACAGCGCCTTCAGGTGGGTCTTGACCGTGTCCTCGGCGACCCCCAGCTGGCGGCTGATGGCCTTGTTCGGCAGGCCGTCGGCCAGCAGCAGGAGAATCTCCTGCTGGCGGGGGGTGAGCTGGGGCTTGTCGGCGGCCGGGGCGGGAAGTGTCTCGCCGAGCAGTACGCGGGTCACCGCCTGGCGCAAGTCGTCGCCGTCGGCGCTTTTCGGAATGAAGCCGAGGGCCCCGGCGGCCAGGGCGGCCTGGGCATCCAGGCTGGAATCGCTGGCGCTGAGGATCGCCACCGGGGTCATGCGCCCCTGCTGCTGCCAGCGTTGCAGCAGTTCCAGCCCAGGCAGGTCGGGCAGGCGCAGGTCCAGCAGGATCAGGTCGAAATCCTGCCGTTTCAGGCAGTCCTCCGCCTCGGCGGCATTGTACGCGGCCTGCACCCGCAGATCGGCGCACAGCGGGGCGAGGGCCAGGCTCAGGCCGTCGAGAAATATTCGGTGATCGTCCACCAGCAACAGGTTCAACTGGTCTGGCAAGGCAGTGCAAAGTGTGGTCATGGCTGTCCCACGCGGCTTTTCTTGTAGTTGTCGACGCTGCGCGAGTGTACCGCAATCGCGCGAGCGGAATCGCTGCGTGAGGTCGCGGTTGTGGACGAGTGGGCTCAGGCGACCTGGCTGAGGTTGCCGACGCAGCGTTGCCAGGCCGCGATGAATGCGCCGGGCTGGCCGTGGGGATGAAACACCCGCCGCCAGATCAGCGCCAGGCCAAGCAGGTCGTTGGCCGCCGGCAGCACGATGTCTTCCGCCTCGATCAGCAGCCAGGCGATGGCGGTGGCGTAGCGCAGGTTGACGGTCAGCTCCAGGTGCGGGGCGGCGAGAAAGGCATGCTGGCTGGCCAGCCCGCGGACCTGGCTGGCCAGATCCGGATCGCGGGCCAGGTGCAGGTCCCACAGGCGTTGGTGGCGCTGTTCGGCGATGCGGTACAGGCCATGCCCGCGGCGGTCGTCGAGGGCGCTGCCAAGCCCGGACTGGCTGGCCGCGGCGCCGAGCAGAAGGGCTTCGGCGGCAGGGGAGTGGCGGCCCAGGTAGATCAGGGTGGGGCGAATGACGTGCTGGCACAACTCGCAGGCGGCGATACCCATAGAGCCCTCGCGGAAGGTGGCCGGTGGGGCCAGGGCGCATGGCAGCTTCTGTTTGTTCTGATAAAGGCCCCACCGGGAGCGGGGTTAGCCGCTCATGTTCAAGTCTAGTGCGACCTTTGAGCTGTAAAGGGCTGTTTTTAAATTGTTTTCAGCTTTCGCTCATTGCCTATATTCCACATCGTGCTTAGTGGGGCGCGGATGGCGGTAGAGATTGCCTAGCCAGCTCGCCTCGATCTCCGCGCACCCGTCCCGGCTCAGTCGCCGCTCGCAACGGGCCGCGCCGGGTCGGTGATCCATTCGCTCCAGGAGCCGGCATACAGCGGTGCCAGCGGGTAGCCGGCGAGACACAGGGCGAACAGGTTGTGGCAGGCAGTGACGCCGGAGCCGCAGTAGGCGACCAGTCCGCTGGTCGGGCGCGCGCCCAGATGGCTGGCGAAGCGCTGGCGCAGTTGCTCGGCCGCGAGGAAATGGCCATCGCTGTCCAGGTTGTCGGTGAAGGCCGCGCACTGGGCGCCGGGAATATGCCCGGCAACCGGGTCCAGCGGTTCCACCTCGCCGCGAAAGCGCGGCAGCGCGCGGGCGTCGAGCAGGGTCAGTTCGGGGCTGCCCAAACGCTGCTGCAACTGCGCGGCGCCGATCAGCAGGCGCGCATCCGGCTCCCCGTGGAAATTGCCGCGGGGACGGCTCGGCTGTTCCTGGCTCAGGGCCTGGCCGGCGGTCCTCCAGGCCTTGAGCCCACCGTCGAGCAGGTATACGCCCTCACGCTTGCCCAGCCAGGCCAGCAGCCACCAGGCGCGGGCGGCGAACGCGCCGGGGCCGTCGTCATACAGCACCACCTCGTCGTCCTGGTTCAGGCCCCACTGGCGCAGGCGCTCGACCAGGGCGTCCGGCGCCGGCAGTGGGTGTCGCCCGGTTATCCCTTTCTGCACGGGGCCGGAGAGGTCCTGCTCGAGGTCGGCGAAGCGGGCGCCGGGAATATGTCCGCCGGCGTAGCTGCGCTGGCCGTAGCCCGGGTCGTCGAGGGCGAAGCGGCAGTCGAGTATCAGCAGGTCGGCCTGATCGAGGCGAGCGGCCAGGGCCGCGGGGGTGATCAGCTGGGCGAGGGGCATGATGGGCGTCCTGTGTCCAAAGGGGGGGCAAGCGCATCATAAACCCAGCCCGCAGCAGGGGTGCAACGCCTGGGCTAGGCTGGCTGTGACCAGGCGCTGCCGCCGTGGCGCGGTCGATGAGGAAGGGTGAATGCCTAAGGTGAATGCGCTCAGGCGCGCTGCCTGTTGTTCCGGAGGTCAGCATGGTTGAGGCCATCTCTGTCGCGCAATTGCAGGCCCTGATGGCGTCGGCCAAACCGCCACTGCTCTGCGATGTGCGCCGCCAGCCGGCGTTCCTGGCCAGCCCCGTGGTGATTCCAGATGCCGTGCGCCGCTTGCCCGAGACCGTTGCCACCTGGGGCGCGCAGCTTGGCGAGGTGGAGGAGGAGGTGGTGTATTGCGTGCACGGTCACGAGGTCAGTCAGGGCGTCGCTGCGCAGCTCGCCGAACGGGGCGTGCGCTGCCGCTATCTGTTCGGTGGCCTCGAGCAGTGGCTGGCCGAGGGTGGCCCGACCTTGGCGCCGACCGCTTGAGCCCGGCGGCCGGGCCTTGGTTGAGTTGCTGTTGAGCATGGCAGAGGTGTGTGTGCAGCAGTTGCTGACGGTGGTGCTATTCACTCTGATCGCGGGCATGGCGATGCCGTTCGGTGCGGCCCTGGCCAGTGTCGAGCGGATCAGCCCCGGCTGGCTGGAAGAGGAATTTCGCCACAGCGTGATCGCCTTCGGCGGCGGTGCCTTGCTGGCGGCGGTGGCCCTGGTGCTGGTGCCCGAGGCGATCGACGACCTCAGCCCTGTCCCCGTCGTGCTGTATTTCGCTGCCGGCGGGGCGGCGTTCATGGCGGTGGACATCCTCCTGTACCGCATGCAGACCTCGGCCAGCCAGCTGGCGGCCATGCTCGCCGACTTCGTTCCCGAATCCCTGGCCCTGGGTGCGGCTTTTGCCATCGGCGGCGAGGGGGCGGTGCTGCTGGCGCTGCTCATCGGCCTGCAGAACCTGCCGGAAGGCTTCAACGCCTACCGCGAGCTGAAGGATTCGACCCGCTACAGCCGCGCCAGGATCATTCTGCTGTTCGCCGCCATGGCGTTGCTCGGCCCGGTGGCCGGGGTGTGCGGCTATCTGTGGCTGGCCGACAGTCCGGCGCTGGTCGGCGCCATCATGCTGTTCGCCGCCGGCGGCATCCTCTACTCGGTGTTTCAGGACATCGCCCCCCAGGCCAGGCTGGACAAGCACTGGGCCCCGTCCCTGGGCGCCTTGCTGGGTTTCGTACTGGGTATCGTCGGGCACATGCTGGCTGTGGCCTGAGCCGGGCTGCTGTATCGTGCCGCCTTCTTTCACTGCACAGGTCGGTCGATCGACATGAAACGCTTCGTACTGCTGGACACGGCTCAGATTCCCGATGGCGCCGGCGCGCTGTGTCTGTTCGAGTACGGCGAGGACTTCGTGATCAAGATCGCCGGCGGCGATGGTGGCCAGCTGATGAACACGCGCATGCACGGCTCGGAAGACGCCCTGGCGGCGATTCCCTGCAAGAAGGTGGCCGGCCGCCCGCAGGTGCGGGCGCTGATCGGCGGCCTGGGCATGGGCTTTACCCTGGCTTCGGCGCTGCAGCACCTGGGGGCGGATGCCGAGGTGACGGTGGCCGAACTGGTGCCCGGCGTGGTGGAGTGGAACCGCGGGGCGCTGGGCGCCAAGTCGGGTTACCCGCTGCTGGACCCGCGCACCCGGGTGGTCCAGGAGGATGTCGCCAAGCTGCTCAAGGCGTCCACCCAGGCCTTCGATGCGATCATGCTGGATGTCGACAACGGCCCCGAGGGGCTGACCCAGAAGGGCAATGGCTGGCTGTATTCGGCCGAGGGCCTGCGCCAGTGCCACCAGGCGCTGCGCCCCAAGGGCATGCTGGCGGTGTGGTCGGCCAGCGTCGACCGCGCCTTCGCCGACAAGGTGCGCCGCAGCGGCTTCAAGGTCGAGGAAGTGCAGGTCTACGCCCACGGCAACCGTGGTACCCGGCATACCATCTGGATCGCCGAAAAACTCAAGTAAGGCGCTTGCCGCCGATCAGCGCCCGCCGCGGGTCAAGCGCAGGCGGGTTTTTTCGTTGACGCGAGTCAGTGGATCCTCAGTCTGCCGAGGCGGTCGTTGTCCAGGCTGCCGAGGTACAGGTAGTCGCCCACCGGCTTGGCCGAGGTGACCATGCGCAGGTGGCTGCCGCTGCTGTCGTGCAGGCTGCGGACGATCTCGCCCTGCTCGTTGACGGCGATGACCAGGCCGTAGGGGATCGCCTTGGGCCACAGGGCGCGCGGCAGTTTGGCCAGCTGCGCCTTGAGCCAGGGGTGGCGATGGAGAAAGTCGGCATCGGCCTTGCGCGGGGTCGGCATCGCGACCCAGAAGGTGCCGGCGCCATCGCCCTGCAGGTTGTCCGGCAGGCCCGGCAGGTTGTCGATGAAGGTATCCGCGGTACCGGCCTGCTCGCCCTTGAGCCAGTAGCGGGTGATGCGGTAGCAGTAGGTTTCGTTGACCAGGACGAAGTCCTCGTCGGCCGACAGCGCCACCCCGTTGGCGAAGTACAAGTCCTTGAGCAGCACGCGGGTCTCGCCGCTGGCGCGGTCATGGCTGAGCAGGCGGCCGTGGGGACGGGCCTCGAGCAGGTCGAGCAGGTAGTCGGGCTGCTCGAAGCGCGACGAGGCATCGCTGAAGTAGATGGTGCCGTCGGCGGCGATGTCCAGGTCATCGGTGAAACGCAAGGGCACGCCGTCTGCCTCGCTGGCGAGCACCTCGATCCGTCCCTGCGGGTCGATGGACAGCAGGCCCTTGTAGGCATCGGCGACGATCAGGTTGCCGGCGGCGTCGAAGTCGATGCCCAGCGGCCGCCCCTGGGTATCGGAGAAGGTCTCGATCCCTCCATCGGCATCGATGCGCACGATGCGACCGTCGTGCAGGCCGCTGTAGACCCGGCCCTGGGCGTCCACTGCGCTGTCTTCCGGCCCCTGCAGTTGCCCCTTGCCGAGCAGTTCGGCCTTCATCAGGGTGTCGTTGGGCTCCAGTACGCCGGTCATGGCGGGGGCGGGTGGCGCCTGCCAGGCCAGGGGCTCGATGGGGCTGGGGGTGATGGCCAGGTAGAGGGCGCTCGCGGCTAGTGCCAGCGCGAGCAGGCCAAGCAGTTTCTTCATTGTGGTCATTCCTTGTACAGAAGTCGGGCGGATGGCGCGTGGCCGTCAGATTACACAGGTCGCGCGGGACGCGCCCCTTTGCCGGTATCGATGCCCGGCGAAGGGCGAGGGCGATATATACTGCGCGGTATTCTTGACGGGAGTGCCGCGTGGCTATCGATATTCACTGGATTCTTGACGACGCCAGCCTGGCTAAGCATTGCGCCGACTGGCGCCGTCTGCCCTATGTGGCCCTGGACACCGAGTTCATGCGGGTCGACACCTTCTACCCGATCGCCGGCCTGCTGCAGGTCAGTGAAGGCGAGCGCGCCTACCTGATCGACCCCCTGCAGATCGGCGACTGGACGGCCTTCGCCGCCTTGCTGGAAGACCCGGCGGTGGTCAAGGTGCTGCACGCCTGCAGCGAGGACCTGGAGGTCTTCCTGCGCCTGAGCGGCAGCCTGCCGACGCCGCTGTTCGACACCCAGTTGGCCGCCGGCTACCTCAACCTGGGTTTCTCCATGGGCTATTCGCGCCTGGTCCAGGCGGTGCTCAACATCGAGCTGCCCAAGGGCGAGACGCGCTCCGACTGGTTGCAGCGGCCACTGTCGGCGACCCAGGTCAGCTACGCCGCCGAGGATGTGCTGCACCTGGCCGAGGTCTACGACGCCCAGCAGAAGCTGTTGTCGAGCGAGAAGAACGCCTGGGTTCTGGAGGACGGTGCCGAGCTGGTGGCCAACCTGTGTCGCGAAGTCGACCCGCAGGAGGCCTACCGCGAAGCCAAGCTGGCCTGGAAACTGTCGCGCCAGCAACTGGCCGTGCTGCGCGCGCTGTGCGCCTGGCGCGAGCACGAGGCGCGGGCACGCAACCAGCCGCGCAACCGCATCATCCGCGAGCATTCGCTGTGGCCGCTGGCGCGCAGCCAGCCGGACAACCTGGTGGCCCTGGCGCGGATCGACGATATGCACCCCAAGACCGTGCGCCAGGATGGCGAGACCCTGCTGCAGCTGATCAAGGACGCCGCCGCCACGCCGCCGGCCGACTGGCCCGAGGCGCTGCCCGAGCCGCTGCCGGTGGAAGCCTCGGCCCTGCTGAAGAAGCTGCGCGCCATCGGCCAGCGCCAGGCCGAGCGCCTGGACATCGCGCCGGAGCTGATGCTGCGCAAGAAAACCCTGGAAGCCCTGCTGAAAAGCGGCTACCCCGATGGACCCTACCAGCTGCCGGACGCCCTGCGCGGCTGGCGCCGTGAATTGATGGGCCAGGCCCTACTCGCCTGCCTGGCCGCCGAAGGAGACCCCGCGTGAAACGCATCTGCTCGATCTACAAAAGTCCGCGCAAGAACGAGATGTACCTCTACGTGCTCAAGAGCGATGCGCTCAAACGCGTGCCGGAGAACCTGCTGGCCGCCTTCGGCCCGCCCATCCACACCTTCGACATGGTCCTGAGCCCCGAGCGCCAGCTGGCCCGCGAGGACATCCACAAGGTGCTCGACAACCTCGAGCAGCAGGGCTTTCACCTGCAGATGCCGCCGCCGGAAGAGGAATATATCGAGCACCTGCCGGATGAGCTGCTGCGTCGCAACGATCCGGTCTGATCACGCCCTGCCAAGGACACGCCATGCACCTGCTGATCGCCGAAACCGACCATGCCACCTATGCCGAACTGCTGCACCGGGCGGCGCCGGAGCTGCAGCTGCATGCCAGCGCCGATCCCGCCGAGCTGAGCCAGCTGGCCGCCGGTTGCCCGCTGTGGCTGGGCCAGCCGGACCTGCTCGCCGCGCTGCTGGCGCAGGGGCACAAGCCGCAGTGGCTGCAGTCCACCTGGGCCGGCATCACCCCCTTGCTGGCGCCGCAGTTGCCGCGCGACTACCGCCTCAGCCGCGCGGTGGGTATCTTCGGCCAGGTGATGGCCGAGTATGTGCTGGGCCACCTGCTGGCCCACGAGCGCCAGCTGTTCGCGCGCCTGGCCGCACAGGTCGAGCAGCGCTGGGACATCGGTTCGCCGCGCAGCCTGGTCGGGCGCCGGGTGCTGATCGTCGGCTGTGGCGATATCGGCCAGAGCGTGGCGCAGTTCCTCGCGCCGTTCGGCGTCGAACTGCTCGGTGTGGCCAGTCAGGCGCGGGTGCAGAAACCCTTCGTCGAGGTGACGGGCATTGACCAGCTGCCGCGCCTAGCGGCCACGGCCGATTATCTGGTCAATCTGTTGCCGGACACGCCGGCCACCCGCGATGTCTATGACGCTGCGCTGCTGGCCCGGCTCAAGCCCAGTGCGCTGCTGATCAACGCCGGGCGCGGGGTGGCGGTGGTCGATGCCGACCTGGTCGCGGCCCTGGAACAGGGGCAGTTGGCCGGCGCGGTGATCGACGTCTGCCGCCAGGAACCGCTGCCTGCCGGTCACCCGTTCTGGACCGCGCCGCACCTGCTGCTTACCGGTCACACGTCGGCACCGACCGAGCCGCACCTGATGGCTCAGTTGTTCCTCGACAACCTGACGCGCTTTCGCACCGGTCATGAACTGCGTGGCCAGGTGGATTTCGTGCGCGGCTACTAGCCGGCGCCGTTCGGCGATGCGCCCTTGGCCGGGCGCCGGCGCCACGCTAGACTGCCGGCCCTTTCGCCTGTCCCCGTACCGCTCGTTATGGCCGCCAAAGTCGAACCCTTCTGGAAACGCAAGACCCTCGCCCAGCTTGACCAGGACGAGTGGGAGTCGCTGTGCGACGGCTGCGGCCTGTGCTGCCTGCAGAAGCTCGAGGACGAGGACGACGGCAGCGTCTACTACACGCGCATTGCCTGCAAGCTGCTCGACCTGGACACCTGTCGCTGCACCGACTACGCCAACCGCGCACGCTTCGTCCCCGACTGCATCCAGCTCACCCCGGCCCAGGCCGATCAGTTCCAGTGGCTGCCGCCGACCTGCGCCTATCGCCTGGTCAGCGAGGGCAAGGACCTGCCGCTCTGGCATCACCTGGTCTGCGGCGATCCTGAAGCGGTGCATGTCGAACGCATCTCCCAGGCCGGGCGAATGCTCAGCGAGAACAAGGTGGCCGAGGACGACTGGGAAGAGCACCTGATCTTCCGCGCCGGCTAGGCACCGTTGCAGCCCCGCCGGCTTTGTGCAAGCGTAGCCGGCAGCGCCCGGGAACCGGCCCGGCGCCGTGATCCGCATCTTTGTTGCCAAGGAAATGCCCAGCATGCCGATTCGCCTTAGCTTGTTGTTCGCCATCTTGTTGATGCTCAGTACCCCGCTGTGGGCGGCCGTGAAGGTCGACCTGGATTATCGGGTGCGCTTTCTGCCGGAGTCCGATCAGGCCGAGGTCAGCCTGACCCTGGAGAAGGGCGAGCGGGTCCTGGGCCTGGATTTCGACCTGGGTGAGGAGGGCATGTACAGCGATTTCAGCGCCGATGGCCAGTGGACCCAGGACAGTCCCGGGCGCGGCCTGTGGCAGCCGGCCGAGGGCCGGGCCACGCTGAGCTACCGGGTGCGCGTCAATCATCTGCGCAACGACAAGCACTACGATGCGCGCATGACCGAAGACTGGGCGCTGTTGCGCGGCGACGACCTAGTGCCCAGCGCCAGGCTGCGCCAGGAGGACAAGACCGAGCTGGTCGCGCGCCTGCAGTTCGACCTGCCCAAGGGCTGGCGCGGCGTCGAAACCGGCTGGCCGCGCATCGGCAAGAACAAGTTCCGCATCGACAACCCGCTGCGCAAGTTCGACCGACCGACCGGCTGGATAGTCGCTGGCAAGATCGGCACGCGCCGGGTGCGGCTCGGTGATACCGAGGTGACCGTGGCGGCGCCGGTCGGCGAAGGCATGCGGCGGATGGATATCCTCACCCTGCTGACCTTCGTCTGGCCACAGATGCAGGAGGTCTTCCCGCGCGATCCGGCCAAGCTGCTGATCGTCGGTGCCGGCGACCCGATGTGGCGCGGTGGCCTGTCGGCGACCAACTCCTACTACATGCACACGGATCGTCCGTTGGTCAGCGAGAACGGCACCAGTTCCCTGGTGCACGAACTGGTGCACGTGTTCAGCCGCATCAGCCAGCGCGACCGCAGCGACTGGGTCGTCGAGGGCCTGGCCGAGTACTACGCCATCGAGCTGATGCGCCGCGCCGGCGGCTTGAACGAGGAGCGCTACCAGAAGATTCGCCAGCAGCTGAACAAGTGGAGCAAGCCGGTCAAGAGCCTGCGCGGCAACCGCTCCACGGGGCCGGTGACGGCGCGGGCGGTGCTGCTGCTGCAGGAGCTGGATCGCGAGATCCGCCAGGCCACCAAGGGCAATCACCCGCGTTCGCTGGATGACGTGACCCGTGGCCTGATGCGCTTGAACAAGGTCAGCACCCGGGATCTGGTGGAGATCAGCGAAAGCGTCATGGGCAAGCCGTCCAAGGTGCTGGACACCCGTCTGCTGCGTTGATCATCCAGGGCTTGAGCGCCCTGACGGAGAAGGACCATGCTCGGCATCGAACATTTCGGCCTGTTTCTCGCCGCGACCCTGGCGCTGAACCTGACGCCCGGACCGGACATGCTGTACATCGCCTCGCGCGCCAGTGCCCAGGGCACGCCGGCCGGGCTGGTATCGAGCCTGGGCATAGGCGCCGGCTGCCTGGTGCACGCCCTGGCGGCCGCCTTCGGCCTGTCGGCGTTGCTGATGATGTCGGCGCTGGCCTTCAGCCTAGTGAAGTGGGCCGGGGTGCTCTACCTGATCTGGCTGGGCGTGCAGCTGATCCGCGCAGGCTGGCGCGAGGCGCAGCAGCAGACGCTGGTGCCGGCGCGCTTGTCTCAGGTGTTCTGGCAGGGTGTGCTGGTGAACGTGTTCAACCCCAAGGTGGCGCTGTTCTTTCTGGCCTTCCTGCCGCAGTTCGCCCAACCGGACTCGCCACACTTCGTCTGGCAGATGCTCATGCTCGGGGTGATCTTCAGTCTCTGCGGCACCCTGGTGAACGCCGCGGTCGCCGCGCTGTGCGGCCATTTCGGCGCTCGCCTGGGCGACCGGCCCTCCTGGCGCCGCTGGCAGCAGAGCGCTGCCGGCGTGCTGATCATGGCTATGGGCATCGGCCTGGCGCTGACCGAGCGGCGCGGCTAGGCCGGCCTAGAACAGCGGCCCGGACTTGGTGTTGTTGCCCTTGGCGAGGCGGTCGTAGAGCACCACGTTGACCGTCGCCGCGAGGTTCATGCAGCCCTGGGTCGGGATGTACACCACGTCTTCGCACCAGCTGCGGATCTGCTTGTCCAGCGAGCCGTCCTCCGGGCCGAAGATGTAGATGGCCCGATCCGGGTGGGTGTATTCCGGCAAGGGCCGGGCGCCCTCGACCAGTTCCACGGCGACCGGGGTACAGCCCAGGGGGATGATCTTCTGCAGGTCGTCGATGGCGATCAGCGGGATATCCAGGTGCACCTGCTTGGTGTCGGTGACGAAGTCGCGGGCGCGCTCGTAGCGCTTGCCGGTGTAGAACACCGAACTGACGCCGTAGCAGCCGGCGGCGCGCATCACCGCACCGACGTTCTCCGGCGACTTGGGATTGAACAGGCCGATGCAGCTGTATCTCTTGTTCGCCACGAAACGGGCCCCCTGAGCAAAGGGCGCCAGTATACGGGGCGCGCTCCGGACTGGCTTATTCTTTGTTCTTCAGCAGCGCGGCCAGGTCGGCGAAGGCCTTGTGGGTCACCTTGGGGCCCTGGGGCGTGGACGTGGAGCCCTCGCTGAAATACTGCTGGTCGGTGTACCGGGAATGCTCGTTGTCGTGGCAGTACAGGCACAGCAGCTCCCAGTTGGAGCCGTCCTGGGGGTTGTTGTCGTGGTTGTGGTCGCGGTGGTGCACCGTCAGCTCGCTCAGGCGCTTGCCGGCGAACTCGCGGCCGCAGCGTCCGCAGACGTGGGGGTACATCTTCAGGGCCTTCTGCCGGTAGCCTTCTTCGCGGCTGCGCTGGGCCTCGGCGAGGATGCGGTCGAGCTTGGCGGTGGGCGAGGGCGATTTGTCGGTGCTCATGGTCGGTTCCGTCGTGCGATTCGGGGCGTGTCTGCAGTGTAATCCTGCCGGCAGTCGGCGAGAACCGCCGGGCGGGCACTAATCGAGCGGGGTGCGGCCCAACGGGGGAGTCCCGCGAGAAAGGAGGGCGGCGATGCCGTTGTGGGTTTTGGCTCTGTCCTGCCTGGGTGCGTTCTGGGTCGCCGCGCTGCCGGCGCAGGAGGCCCGATGGCCGGCCTCATATGAGCGCGCGGCGGGCTCGCCGGGCACCGCCACCCCGCAACCCTTCGTCCTGCCTCGCTCCGCCGGGCTTCCCGGCACGGCACCGCAGCATCTGCCGCTGCTCAACGACGGTACGGGCAATCGGGGCGGAGCGCTCAATCCGCGGCCAGACGGGCCGCTGCCGGCCGACGGCAGGCTGCCGCTGCTGGAGCGGCAACCGCAGCGCCAGCGCTGAGATTGATCAGACCTGTTTCTCGATCAGCTGGCCATCGACCATGCGCAGGCGCTTGGACATGGCCACGGCGATCGAGCGGATGATCTTGGCGGCCGACTTGGGGGCTTCCTGCAGCATCTTCTCCAGGGAGTCCTTGGCCAGCACCAGCAGGGTGCAGTCGGTGACCGCCACGCAACTGGCCGAGCGTCTTTCGCCATCGAGCACGGCCATCTCGCCGAAGGCGCGACCCTTGCGCAGCTTGGCGATCTCGACGATCTCGCCGCTGGAGTTGGTCTTGCGCACCGAAACCGCGCCGAAATGAATGATGCACATGAAGGTGCCGGCATCGCCCTCGTCGCAGATGACCGCGTCCGGGTCGAACTTGCTGATGTTGAAATAGCCCGCCGCGTTGAGCAGTTCGGCCGGCAGCAGGTTGTGGAACATGCCGCAGTCGAGCAGCATGTCGCGGATTTCATCGATCAGGTAGGAACTGTCGGGCATGGGAACTCTACGGCTGTCCGGCAAGAAATGGGTGGTTCACAGGTGACGTTAGCTGGCCGAGGCGGGCTTGCCAACGGCCGCCCGCCGGAAGCTGTGACCGCGCGCTCAGTTAGCCCGGGTTCGCGGCCAGCACCTTGAGCAGGAAAGCATACTCCAGGGCCACGTCGCGCAGCGCCTGGTAACGCCCGCTCATGCCGCCATGGCCTGCGTCGAGGTCGGTTTTGAGCAGCAGCAGCCGCTCGTCGGTCTTGTGCGCGCGCAACTTGGCCACCCACTTGGCCGCCTCCCAGTACTGCACGCGGCTGTCGTTGTAGCCGGCCACCGCGAGTATCGCCGGGTAGGCCTGGGCCTTGACGTTCTCGTAGGGGGCGTAGCCCTTGATCCGCTCGAATACCTGCGGTTCGTGGGGATCGCCCCATTCGTCGTACTCGGTGACGGTCAGGGGCAGATCGGGGTTCTGCATGGTGTTGAGCACATCGACGAACGGCACCTCGGCGATGGCTGCGGCGAACAGTTCCGGGCGCAGGTTGAGCACCGCGCCGATCAGCAGGCCGCCGGCGCTGCCACCGCTGATGGCCAGGCGCTCGGCGCTGGTATAGCCGGCGTCGATCAGGTGCTCGGCGCAGGCGATGAAGTCGTCGAAGCTGTTGTGCTTGTGTTCCAGCTTGCCGGCCCGGTACCAGGCCTCGCCCAGTTCGCCGCCGCCGCGCACATGGGCGATGGCGAAGACGAAACCGCGCTCCAGCAGGCTCAGGCGGGCATGGGAGAACCAGGGGTCGAGGCTCTCGCCATAGGCGCCATAGCCATAGAGATAGAGCGGGGCGGGCTGCCCGGCCTGGAGTACCTCGCGGCGCGCCACCAGGCTGATGGGCACCTGGGTGCCGTCCGCGGCGCGGGCCCACAGGCGCTGGCTGACATAGGCATCGGCATCGAACGGGCCTTCCACCGGGGTTTCCTTGAGCACCTGCTGCGTGCCGTCGGCCAGGCTCAGCTGACGGATCTGCGCCGGGCGGTTCAGCGCCTCGTAGCGCAGGCGGATGACCGGGCTGTGGAACTCCAGCGAGTCCTGCACGTACAGGCTGTAGGCCGCGTCCGGCAGCTGGACCCGGTAGGCGGCCTGCCCCAGGGGCTGCACCTCGATGATCGGCAGGCCGGCCTCGCGCAGGCTGAGGACCAGGGCGTGCTGGTTCAGGCTGAGACCTTCGAGCATCACCCGCTCGTCGTGGGCGCGCAGCAGGTGCCAGTGCGCGCGGGTCGGCGCCTGTTCGTTGGCGAAAAACAGGGCGAAGTTGATGCCGCTCTGGTTGCTGCGAATCAGCCAGCACCAGCGGCCGTCGTGCTTGCCGTGGTCGACGTAGTATTCGTGGCCGTCCTCGCGCGGCGCCAGGCAACGGAAGGCCTCTTCCGGGGTGTCGGCATCCAGCACCCAGGCCTCGCTGGTGGTCTTGCTGCCCAGGGCCAGCACCAGCTGGCGTTCCGAGCTGGTGCGGTAGCAGTGCAGGAAGAAGCGTCCATCGTCTTCTTGGAACACCAGCGTGGCGGCGTCGTCGCCGAGGCGGTGGCGATACAGCTTGTGCGGCCGGTGGGTGTCGTCCAGCTCGCCGAAGAACAGGGTCTGGCTGTCGTTGGCCCAGGTCATGCTGCCGTCGCAGTCGGCGAACGGCAGCTCGCGGATGCTGCCGTCGGCCAGCTCCTTGACGAACAGCCGGTAGGTCTCGTCGCCGCTGGTGTCCAGGCTGTAGGCCAGGCGCTGGTGGTCCGGGCTGATGCTGAACGCGCCGAGGGACAGGTAGCCGCCGTTCGCCAGGGCGTTGGGGTCGAGCAGCAGCTGCTCGGCGTGCTCATCGACCTGCAGCGAGTCATCGCTGGGCCGTGGGCAGCGATAGTGGCGCGGGTACTCGTCGCCGGCGGTGGTGCGCTGGTAGTAGAGGTAGGGCCCCCAGGGCGACGGCAGCGACAGGTCGGTCTCGCGGATACGCCCCTTGATCTCCTCGAACAGGGTCTCGCGCAGCTCGCTCTGCTCGGCCAGCTGCGCCTCCAGGTAGGCGTTCTCGGCCTTGAGATGCTCGAGTACCTCGGCGGCATCTCGCTGTTCCAGCCAGCGGTACGGGTCGGCGCCGGGTTCTGTGCGGGCGATGGGGGCGTGCGGCATGCGGCAACTCCGAAATCAGGTGCGGCCGACGGTGGGGGCGCCGGGCCGTTGAAAAGCCGCTATCATAAGCGCCCCTTTGCAAGCCCCGCCACGTCAGGGACCCGCCGCGTTATGATCGAAAGCGACTATCTACTTGCCTGGAGCGCCTATGCCGTCGCGGCGCTCGGCTGCCTGCTGGTCTGGTTCCGCCTGACCCGCTGGATGTGGCGCTATGTGCGCGAGCCGCTGCGCCTGCTGGTCGCGGTGCTGCTGCTGACCCCGACCGTAGTCGACCCGGCCAAGGAACTGCTCGCCCCGGCGGTCGCCGTCGCCGCCCTGGATCTGCTGTTCAAGGTGGGCAACAACGCCTTGCGGGCGGCGGCGGACCTGGCCATGTACGGCCTGATCGCCTTCGCCCTGTACCTGCTGTTCGTGGCCGTTCGCTGGCCGATCGAGCGCTGGTGGAAGCGCCGGGGCGGGCCGGTGCGCGAAGAGCGCGAGGCGGATGCGCCGACCTTGCGCGAGCTGATGGAGCAAGGCGCCGCTGAGCCGGGCGCCAGCCATCGTGACTCCCGTGGCGAGCGTCGCCTGCGCATCGAGCCGCGGCTCTGAGTTTTCCGGCCGGCAGGCCGATCTTCGAACCCCGACCTGTCTGGCCCGCTGGCCAGCGCTTGCAGGCGTGGCGGCGGGCCTTCAGCATAGGCTCAGCTGCGTCAGGAGAGCCTATGGACCCCATGTTCCGTGCGAACGCCAATGATCCAGTGCCGGCGCACCGCGTCGCCTGTGCCTGCCTCCGGTCGGCGCGGCGACGCCTTGCGCTGAGCGGAGGACGCTAGCCATGTGCGAGCTGCTCGGCATGAGCGCCAATGTGCCCACCGATATCGTCTTCAGCTTTACCGGGCTGATGCAGCGCGGCGGCCGCACCGGCCCCCATCGCGATGGCTGGGGCATCGGCTTCTACGAGGGGCGCGGCCTGCGCCTGTTCCAGGACCCGCGGGCCAGCAGCGAGTCGGAGGTGGCGCAACTGGTACAGCGCTATCCGATCAAGAGCGAAGTGGTGATCGGTCACATTCGCCAGGCCAACGTCGGCCGCGTCTGCCTGGCCAACACCCATCCCTTCGTGCGCGAGATGTGGGGGCGCAACTGGTGTTTCGCCCATAACGGCCAGCTGGCCGATTTCCGCCCGCCGGCGGGTTTCTACCAAGCCATCGGCGACACCGACAGCGAGGCGGCGTTCTGCGACCTGCTCAACCGCCTGCGCCTGGCGTTCCCCGAACCGCCACCTTTCGAGCAGCTGCTGCCAAGCCTGATCGAGGCCTGCGCGGCGTATCGCCAGTTGGGCGTGTTCAACTGCCTGCTCAGCGACGGCGACTGGTTGTTCAGCTTCTGCTCGACCAAGCTGGCGCATATCACCCGGCGCGCGCCGTTCGGCCCGGCGCAGTTGAAGGATGCCGACCTGCGGGTGGATTTTCAGGCGGAAACCACGCCCAACGACGTGGTAACCGTACTGGTCACCGAGCCGCTCACCGATAACGAGAACTGGAGCCGCTACCAGCCAGGCGAATGGCGCCTGTGGCGTGGCGGCGAATGCCTGGCTCAGGGCAACGCCTGAGCCGGGGACAAGGAACATTGGGGAAGGTAATGCTGAGGAGCTATCTGCGTCTGGCGCTGTTCACGCTGGGGTTGTTGGTCGGGGTCCAGGTGCCCGGCTTTGTCGATGACTACGGCAAGCGGGTCGAGGCGCACCGCCTGGAGTCGGAGCAGAGTTTGAAGGGCTTCCGGGAAACCGCCCGACGTTTCTTCAAGGCGGACCTGCAGGCCCTGGTGGCCCACTACCGGGTGAGCGACGACCCGGTGATGCGCAGCGATGCGCAGAGCGTCGGCAATCTGGTCGAGCGGGCACGCTGGCTCGCCGAGGAGTGGCAGGCCATGCAGGGCCCCTGGTACGGCCAGCTGTGGCACCTGGCCACGGCGGCGGACAACGAACTGCTGGAGGAGACGTTCCAGGCCTATCGCTATCAGGTGCTGCTGGCGCCCGAGGCCATCGCCTGGGGGATCGCCTGTGCCCTGTTGTTCGCCTGGTCGATCGAGGGGTTGCTGCTGATGCTCGCCTGGGTGTTCGTCGCCGGCCAGGACCGTCGCGCGCGCGAGCGCCACTGGCGCTGAGCCGCGCGCCTGTGCGGCTCAGTAGTTGAGGGTCAGCTGCGGGCCGAGGTAGTCGTTGGCCTGACGGATGTCGTCGTCACCGAGCAGGCCCACGGCCGCGGCGAGTTGCAGGCGTGAGACCAGGTAGCGCAACTTGGCTTCCAGCAGGTCGCGGCGGGCGATGAACACCTGCTCTTCGGCGTTGAGGATGTCGACGTTGGTGCTGGAGCCGGCCAGGAAGCCCTTCTTCGCCGAATCCTGGGCCCGCTTGCTGGAGGCGACCGCCTGTTCCAGCGCCCTGATACGCGCCGGGCCGCTCTGCACGCCACGGAATTCACGGGTGGTGGCGGAGAACACTTCCTCGCGGGTGGCGTTGAGGTCTTCCCCGGCCTGTTCGCGGCTGGCGGTGGCCTGACGAACCCGCGCGCTCACCGCACCGCCTGAGTACAGCGGCAGGTTGAACTCCAGGCCGACCGAGGCGTAACGATTCTGCTGGTCGATGGTGGTGACGGAGTCGCTTTCGCTGTCGGTATAGCCCAGCACGAAATCGAGGGTCGGCCAGTGTCCGCCGCTGGCGCGGTTGACTTCCTCTTCCGCGACCCGGTGGTTGTAGTGACGGGCGCGCAGCGCCGGGTTGTTCGCCCGCGCCTTGCTCAGCCAGTCCTGCAGGTTGTCCGGGTGCAGACCGGGGGTAGGAAAGTCGCTGCGCAGGGTGGCGACCTGCTGCGGCATTTCGCCGAGCATCTCCTGCAGCAGGCGCAGGGCGATCGCCAGGTTGTCCTGGGCCTCGATCTGTTCGGCCAGGGCCAGGTCGCGCCGCGCGGTGGCCTGGTCGACATCGGTGATGGTGCCATCGCCCAGGTCGAAACGCCGCTTGGCGGCGGCCACCTGCTGTTCCAGGGCCTTGAGCTTGGCGTCGGCCAGTTCGATGGTTTCGCGGGTCAGCAGTACATCGAAGTAACGGCTGGCCAGGCGTACCGCGATGTTCTGGGTCTTGGCGTCGAACACCGCCTCGCTGTACCCGGCGCGTTGCTTGCCCTGGCGGTACTCGGCCATCTTCTGCCGATCGAACAGCGGCTGGCGCAGTTGCACGCCCAGGTTCTGCGAGTCGTAATCCAGGTCGTTGTCGGTCGAGTTGCCGAACTCCTGACTGCCGCTGACCTTGCTCCTGCTGGCGCTGGCGCTGATCTGCGGCAGCAGGCCGGCGCGGCCCAGGGCGCGATTCTCCAGCCCGGCATCGCGCTCGTGAGCCGCCGAGCGGTAGACCGGCCCCTGCAGGCGCAGGGTGTTCCAGGCTTCCTGCAGGTCCAGCGCGAGCGCGGGCAGGCTGGTCGCCGTGGCCAGACAGACGAAGGCTAAGCGGATCACCATGTCACTGTTCCTTGAAGGCACTGTCGATCCGGTCAAGCATAGGCTTCATCAGGTAACTCATCAGGTTTCGTTCGCCGGTTTTTATCGTCACGGTGGCCGGCATGCCAGGGCGGATGCGGTTGCTGCCGAGCCTATCCATGCCTTCCGGGGTGACCTCGACCTGCGCCAGGTAGTAGGGCTGCTTGTTGGCTTCATCGACCAGGCGGTCGGCGGAAATGGTCAGCACCCGGCCCGGAATATTCGGCGTCTGGGCATGGTTGAAGGCCGGAAAGGTGATGTCCACCAGCAGGCCCGGGACCATCTTGTCGATGGCCTGTACCGGCACCATGGCGTCGACCTGCAGCGGCTCATTGGCCGGTACCACGTCCATGATGGTCGAGCCAGGCTGGATCACCCCGCCGATGGTCGAGACGTTGAGGCCGAGGACCACACCGTCGATCGGCGAGCGGATCACGGTGTTGGTGACCTCGTAGTCCAGCGAACGCAGGCGGTCGGCCAGGGCCG
Organism: Pseudomonas sp. LPB0260; assembly: GCF_013388395.1. Taxonomy (NCBI): domain Bacteria; kingdom Pseudomonadati; phylum Pseudomonadota; class Gammaproteobacteria; order Pseudomonadales; family Pseudomonadaceae; genus Pseudomonas; species Pseudomonas sp. LPB0260. The sequence goes on from NZ_CP058247.1 coordinate 6,103,990, forward strand.
AGGCTTCCTTCTGCGCGTCGGTCAGCTGCGATTGCACCTCCTTCTGGAAGTTCTGCTCGAGCTGGAGGATGCGCAGCTTGAGCTCGGCGATCTGGTTGCGGGCACGGCCGATCTCGGCGATGTTCTGCGCCAGCGAGGCGTTCAGTTCGGCGGCTTCGCGCTCCAGTTCGAGCATCCGGTTGCGGGTCACATAGCCTTCGGCCGCCAGGCTGCGCACGCCGTCGAGTTCCTGGCGCAGGAATTTGATCTGCGCGTAGCGCGAGCCCTGCACCTGGCGCAACCCCTTGAGCTGCTCCTCGGCGCCGCGAATGTTTTCCTCGAGGATACCGGCCTCGCCGGTCAGGGCGGCGCGGCGGGTGGTGAACAGGCGCTGCTGCAGGGCGATCGAGGCGTTCAGGCGCGGGTCGCCGGCGAAGCGTTCGAGCAGCGCCGGATCGAAGGTCACCTCGGGCATGCCGTCGCGTTCGGCTTGCAGGCGGTTTTCTACGGACTTCAACACGATGTACTGGCCGCTGACCACGCCCTGTTCGGCGATGGCGCGGGTGGTGTCCAATTCGACCAGGACCTGGCCGCGTTCGACCATCTGCCCCTCGCGTACCGCGATGGTCTTGATCGAGCCGCCATCCAGATGCTGGATGGTCTTGCGGTTGTCGGTGACATTGACCGTGGCGTTCGCCACCACCCCCGCGTCCAGCGGAGCGAGGACGGCCCAGAGGACGAAACCGCCGAAACCGGCGAGCACCAGCGCCAGGCCCCAGCGACTGGGGCGCTGGTCATTGACGTCGACGGCTTCCTGGCTGTTCTCAGGCATGAGGTTCTTGCGTTCGAACTCGAGATTCGACATGACGCATCACTCCTTGGTCTTGACCGACGCCAGGGTCGCGCCGCCCATGCTGGTGGGCATGACGGCGGCCTGGCGCAGGGCGTTGAACACTTCGTCACGGCTGCCGAACATATGCACCGTGCCTTCGCGCAGCACGAGGATCTTGTCGACTATGTTCAGCACCGTCGGCCGATGGGAGATCAGCACCAGGGTCTTGCCACGTTGCTTGAGGTCGGCGAGGGCCTTCACCAGAGCGGCTTCGCCGACGTCGTCGAGGCTGGCGTTGGGTTCGTCGAGGACGATCAGCGAGGGGTCGCCGTAGAGCGCACGGGCCAGGCCGATGCGCTGCTTCTGGCCGCCGGACAGCGAGTTGCCGTCGGCGCTCAGGGGCGTGTCGTAGCCTTGCGGCAGGCGCAGGATCATCTCGTGCACGCCGGCCTGCTGGGCCGCCAGGATCACCGCGTCGCCATCGATCTCGCCGAAGCGGGAAATGTTTTCGGCGACAGTGCCCTCGAACAGCTCGACGTCCTGGGGCAGATAGCCCAGCCAGGGCCCCAGTTCTTCCTTGTCCCACTGGAAGACGTCCGCCCCGTCCAGGCGCACCTTGCCGGCGTGTGCCGGCCAGACACCGACCAGCAGGCGTGCCAGGGTGGACTTGCCCGAGGCCGAGGGACCGATGATGCCCAGAGCTTCTCCCGGTGCAACGTTGAGGCTGATGTTGCGCAGAATGGTCAGGGGCGTGCCGGGGGCGTTGGCGAATGCGCCTTCCACACTGACCTGACCGGCCGGCTTGGGCAGCGGCATGGAGGGCTTGCGCGCCGGGAAGTCGGCCAGCAGGCCGGACAACCGTCCCCAGGACGCGCGGCTGGCGAGCAGCTGCTTCCAGGTGGAAATCGCCAGTTCGACCGGGGCCAGGGCGCGTCCGGCGAGGATCGAGCAGGCGATCATCATCCCGGGGGTGATCTTGCCTTCGATCGCCAGCAAGGCACCGGTGCCGAGAATCAGCGATTGCAGGGTCACGCGCAGGAAGCGCGTGGTGCCGTTGATATAGGCCGCACGGTCGGAGGCCAGGGTCTGCTTCTCGAGAATCTGCTGATGGTTGCCGAACCAGCGCTCGCGGATGGCCGGAAACATGCCCATGGCCTGGATGACCTCGGCATTGCGCAGGTTGTTGTTGGCGTAGGTGCCGGAGGCCACCGAGGCCTGGTTGGCTTCGGCCAGCGGCTTGCGGGTGCTGACTTCGGTCAGGTAGGCCAGGCAGATCAGCAGCACCGAACCGATCAGCGTGATCAGGCCGAGCAGCGGGTGCACCAGGTAGATGACGAACAGGTAGATCGGCGTCCAGGGCGAGTCGAAGAAGGCGAACAGGCCGTTGCCGGTGAGGAACTGGCGAACCTGGGCCATGTCCTGCAGCGCCTGGGCCGGGTTGCCGCCGGCGCGATTCAGGTTGCGCTCGAAGGCGGCGGTGAACACGCGCTTGTTGAGCATCATGTCCAGGCGGTTGCCGACCCTGATCAGCACGGTGGAACGGACCATCTCCAGCAGGCCCATCAGCACATAGAGGCCGACGACCAGCAGGGTCAGCATCAACAGGGTGGTGACGTTGCTGCTGACCAGTGCCCGGTCGTACACCTGCAACATGTAGACCGCTGGGGTCAACATCAGCAGGTTGATCACGCCGCTGAAACAGGCCAGGGAAATGAAGGTCCGGCGCAAGCGAAATAGCACTTCCGCCAACTCGGAGCGGGGGGACTGCGGCATGCCCATGACGTTCCTCCAATACTGCTGCTGGCTGATCGCTCAGCTGTGGCTGGTGCCCGTTTACCGCCCGTCCCTGGCGGTGAAATTCCTGTGCAAAACCATCCTCGCCACACGCAAAAGGGGCCCTTGCCATCTAGGTATAGGTACGGGGCCGGGCTTCACGCAAGGCGCGAGTTGGCCTTCATGTGTTCGCGCTATGCGTAATAATTCTCTTTTGAAGCAGGGACTTATGATTTTTAAGGGTTTTCTAGGCGACAGCGGTGGTTTATTGACATCGGCAAATCGTGAGACTTAAGTCCGAGCCGGCCAACTGGCTAAGTCGTGACAGAGTGCGGCGTGCCGGCCAGGTGCATCACGCGACAGGGGGCGGGGGGCAGAAGACAGGGATGAAACCTGGAGGGGAGGGGCGGCGCCAGGGCTGAACCAGAAGCCGCCGCGAACCGGCAGAAAGGCGCTCGCGACCTTGTCGGGCGTCGACCCGGGCTCCGGCGCGGGCGCGCCGGGTCGCCGGGGGCAATGTTACTTGGACAGGAACCTCATGCCGTCTTCCAGGCCCTGCAGGGTCAGGGGGTACATCTGGTCTTCGACCAGCTCGCGGATCAGGCTGGTGGAGGCGGTGTAGCCCCAGCTGTCCTTGGGGTAGGGGTTGATCCAGATGAGTTTCTTGTACTTCTCCATGAAACGCTTGATCCACACGTAGCCCGGCTCCTCGTTCCAGTGCTCGACGCTGCCGCCGGCCTGGGTGATCTCGTAGGGCGCCATGGCCGCGTCGCCGACGAACACCACCTTGTAGTCGGCGCCGTACTTGTGCAGCAGGTCATGGGTGGAGAAGCGCTCGGAGGTGCGGCGCAGGTTGTTCTTCCACACCGACTCGTACACGCAGTTGTGGAAGTAGTAGTACTCCAGGTGCTTGAACTCGGTCTTGCAGGCGCTGAACAGCTCCTCGCAGACCTTGACGTGGGCGTCCATCGAGCCGCCGATGTCGAACAGGATCAGCAGCTTGACCGCGTTACGCCGCTCCGGGCGCATCTGGATGTTGAGCAGCCCGCCGTCCTTGGCCGTGTGGTCGATGGTGCCGTCCAGGTCCAGCTCGTCCTGGGCGCCCTGGCGGGCGAACTTGCGCAGGCGGCGCAGGGCGACCTTGATGTTGCGCGTGCCCAGCTCGACCTGGTCGTCGAGGTTCTTGTACTCGCGCTGGTCCCACACCTTGACCGCGCGGCCCTGGCGCTTGCCGGCATCGCCGACGCGGATGCCCTCGGGGTTGAAGCCGCCGGAGCCGAACGGGCTGGTGCCACCGGTGCCGATCCACTTGTTGCCGCCGGCGTGGCGTTCCTTCTGCTCCTCCAGGCGCTTCTTGAATTCCTCGATCAGCTTGTCCAGGCCGCCCAAGGATTCGATCCTGGCGCGCTCCTCGTCGGTCAGCGAACGCTCGAACTCCTTGCGTAGCCACTCGTCGGGGATCAAGGCCTCGATGTGCTGGTTGAGGTTCTCCAGGCCCTTGAAGTAGGCGCCGAAGGCCCGGTCGAACTTGTCGAAGTGGCGCTCGTCCTTGACCAGGATGGCCCGGGCGAGGAAGTAGAACTCGTCCATGTCGGCGAACACCACGTTGTGCTGCAACGCGTTGATCAGGTCGAGCAGCTCGCGCACCGACACCGGCACCTTGGCCGCGCGCATTTCGTTGAACAGGTTAAGCAGCATGCAGGCGATCTCCCGATTACCCGTAGGGTGGATAACGCTCTTTTTATCCACCGTGCCCTTGGGGTGGTGGAAAACGCTTCGCGGTTTTCCACCCTACGGCAATGTAGCCGGCTGATTTATCGAGACGCGCGGCGGCTCATGAAGGCCAGGCGCTCGAGCAGCTGCACGTCCTGCTCGTTCTTCACCAGGGCGCCGGCCAGGGGCGGGATGGCCTTGGTCGGGTCGCGTTCGCGCAGCACCGCCTCGCCGATGTTGTCGGCCATCAGCAGCTTGAGCCAGTCCACCAGCTCGCTGGTCGAGGGCTTCTTCTTCAGGCCCGGCACCTTGCGCACGTCGAAGAACACATCCAGTGCCTCGGCCACCAGGTCCTTCTTGATGGTCGGGTAGTGCACGTCGACGATCTTCTGCAGGGTGTCGCGGTCGGGGAAGGCGATGTAGTGGAAGAAGCAGCGGCGCAGGAAGGCGTCCGGCAGTTCCTTCTCGTTGTTCGAGGTGATGATGATGATCGGCCGCTGCTTGGCCTTGATGGTCTCGTTGGTCTCGTAGACGTAGAACTCCATCTTGTCGAGTTCCTGCAGCAGGTCGTTGGGGAACTCGATGTCGGCCTTGTCGATCTCGTCGATCAGCAGGATCACCCGCTCCTCGGACTCGAAGGCCTCCCACAGCTTGCCCTTCTTGATGTAGTTGCGCACGTCGTGGACCTTGTCCGAGTCCAGCTGCGAGTCGCGCAGGCGGCTGACCGCGTCGTACTCGTAGAGGCCCTGGTGGGCCTTGGTGGTGGACTTGATGTGCCAGGTGATCAGGCGGGCAGAGAAGGACTCGGCCAGTTGCTCGGCGAGCATGGTCTTGCCGGTGCCCGGTTCGCCCTTGACCAACAGTGGACGCTGCAGGGTGATGGCGGCATTGACCGCGAGCTTGAGGTCGTCGGTGGCGACATACGACTGAGTGCCTTCGAACTTCATCGGAATATCCTCGAACGGTAACGGCCCGGGCAGTACCCGCGGGTTCAGTAATTGAAAGGGCGACTATAACGCGCGGGCCGGGCGACTGTGAACGCGGACGCGCCATTCAGTCACTGAATGGCGGGTCACGCCCGGGCTGTCCGGCGTGCCGCTCGTCGGTCGGCGCGGCCGCAGCGGTTCCGGCGGGCCTGAGCGCAATGCTGGACGCTCGGCCGTGTGCGTCTTAGGCTGGCAGCCCTTTCCACGGAACATGCACAAGGAGCCCGCCATGAGTCGCATCTTTGCCGACAACGCCCAAGCCATAGGCAACACCCCGCTGGTGATGATCAATCGCCTGGGGCCGGCCGGGGTGACCATCCTGGCCAAGATCGAGGGACGCAACCCGGCCTATTCGGTCAAGTGCCGGATCGGCGCCAGCATGGTCTGGGATGCGGAGGAGCGCGGGGTGCTCAAGCCCGGCATGACCCTGGTCGAGCCGACTTCCGGCAATACCGGCATCGGTCTGGCGTTCGTCGCCGCCGCGCGCGGCTACAAGCTGCTGCTGACCATGCCGGCGTCGATGAGCCTGGAGCGGCGCAAGGTGCTCAAGGCGCTGGGCGCCGAGCTGGTGCTGACCGAGCCGGCCAAGGGCATGAAGGGCGCCATCGAGAAGGCCGCGGAGATCGCCGCCTCCGACCCTGCCCGCTATTTCATGCCGCAGCAGTTCGAGAACCCGGCCAACCCGGCGATCCACGAGAAGACCACCGGCCCGGAGATCTGGAACGACACCGACGGCGCCATCGACGTGCTGGTTTCCGGCGTCGGCACCGGCGGCACCATCACCGGCGTGTCGCGTTATATCAAGCGGACCCAGGGCAAGCCGATCATCTCGGTGGCGGTCGAGCCGGTGAGCTCGCCGGTGATCAGCCAGACGGTGGCCGGTGAAGAGGTCAAGCCCAGCCCGCACAAGATCCAGGGTATCGGCGCCGGCTTCGTGCCGAAGAACCTGGACCTGGAAATGGTCGACCGTATCGAGCAGGTCAATGACGAGGAAGCCAAGGCCATGGCCCTGCGCCTGATGCGTGAGGAGGGGATTCTGGCCGGCATATCCTGCGGGGCGGCCATGGCCGTGGCCGTGCGTATCGCCGAGGAACCGTCGATGCAGGGCAAGACCCTGGTGGTGATACTGCCGGATTCCGGTGAGCGCTACCTGTCGAGCATGCTGTTCAGCGACCTGTTCAGCGAGCAGGAACTGGTGCAGTAAGGATCGGCTGGGGACAAATGGCCGCGCCGCTTGCGCGGCGGGTCGAAAGGATGGAAGAGAGGCTCGGCGCAGGCGCGAATGCGTCCTTCACCCATGCCCGGGCCTGCCGCGCTACTCGAGCAGGGTCTCGCTGGAGAGGCCGTTGCGTTCGAGGATGCGGCGCAGGCGCCTGAGGGCCTCGGCCTGGATCTGCCGTACCCGTTCGCGGGTCAGTCCGATGGACTGGCCCATTTCTTCCAGGGTGCAGCCCTCGTCGCCGCGCAGGCCGAAGCGGCGGATCACCACCTCGCATTGGCGCTCGGTGAGCTGCGACAGCCATTCCTTGATGCACTGCGCCATTTCGCTGTCCTGCAGCAGATCGCAGGGATCGTTCGGCAGGTCGCCGGTTACCGTGTCGAGCAGGCTGCGGTTGTCGGATTCCTCGCCGAAGCTGCTGTCCAGCGAGGTCACCCTGACGTTCAGGTCGCGCAGGCGCTCCACCTCGCCGACGTCTTTCTCCAGCAAGGCGGCGATCTCCTCGCTCGAGGGGTCGTGGTCGAGCTTGCGGGTCAGTTCGCGAGCGGCGGTCAGGTAGCTGTTGAGCTTCTTCACCACATGGATGGGCAGGCGGATGGTCCGGGTCTGGTTCATCAGCGCCCGTTCCACGGTTTCGCGAATCCACCAGGTGCCGTAGGTGGAGAAGCGATAGCCGAGCTCGGGGTCGAACTTGTCCACGGCGCGGATCAGGCCGAGATTGCCTTCTTCGACCAGGTCCAGCAGCGACAGGCCACGGTTCAGGTAGCCGCGGGCGATCTTCACCACCAGGCGCAGATTGCTTTCGATCATGCGCTTGCGCGCCAGCGGGTCGCCCTGGACGGTCAGGCGAGCGAAATGCAGCTCTTCCTCGCGGCTCAGCAGTGGCGAGAAGCCGATCTCGTTCAGGTACATGCGAGTGGCATCCAGCGCCTGGCTGTAGTCCGTGGACTTGTGCGTCTTCGTGGTGCTGGCGGGTGTGGGCGTGACCTTCGCAGGCGCCTCTGTGGCCTTCTTGTTCGGCTCCGGCGCAACGGACTGGGCAACCTTCAGGACCTGTTGAATAGCGGACTCAACAGTCTGGTCAACTTCTTGGCGCTTGTCGGAGTCTGGATTGGTTCTGAATGCGTAAGTCATAGTCACAACTCAAAAAGTCCTATGAGGCTTACAGGATTGATTGGTTCTTCGTGAAGCCAAAGATGCATAGGTCCGGCTAAATCGGGCCACTATGGTCCTAACTTCCTTTGCGACTATGGTCTGAAACTTGCCCGGCCCTCGTCCTTTGACGCGCGCGCGAAAAAAGGACGCACGGTCTGTGGTTATTCCTGGCTTTACTACAATGAAGTGAGTTTCGAGCGCTTGGTCAAGGCGTTCGCGCCGCTTGGGCGCTTGTAGTAGGGGAGGGACCGGGCATGGGTGGCAGGATAAGGATCGGCATAGTCGACGATCACCCTCTGCTGAGGCAGGGGGTGGCCGCTGCGCTGAAACGCATCGCCGACTTCGAGGTGGTCGAACAAGGGGGGTCGGCCGAAGAGGCTGAGCGGATTGCGACGAAGTACAAGCCGGACGTGATGCTGATGGATGTGCACATGCCGGGCGACAGTTTTGCCGCGGTGCGCGCCATCGTGTCCGGCAACTCCGCGACCAGGGTGTTGATGCTGACGGTGTCCGAGTCCGAGGAAGACGCCTACGCAGCACTGGAGGCGGGCGCCAAGGGCTATGTGCTCAAGGGCGTGAGCGGGCCGGAGCTGGCGCAGGCGATCAGGAGCGTGGCGATGGGGCAGACGTTCATCACGCCGGGCTTTGCCAGCAAGTTGATCAGCAACCTGCAGAAGCAGAACGGTGATGAGAAGTCGGTCAATGAGCTTACCCATCGCGAGGAGCAGATCATCCGTGAGGTGGCCAACGGGCTGACCAACCGGGAGGTCGCCGACAAGCTGTCGCTCAGCGAGAAGACCGTCAAGCACTACATGACCAGCATCATGCAGAAGCTGCAGGTGCGTAACCGGGTGGAGGCGGTCACCGCGGTGTTGGAGTATTGGAAGAACCGCCAGGCCTCCCGGATCAGAAGCCAGTTCGCGGCGCACCGGGAAGTGGAGACCGCCGCCAACGGGGATAGCGACTGAGCGCTGCGTCAAAGACTGAACCGGGCGCTCACCGTGGTGCCGTCGTCCGGATTGGACTCGATGTGAAACTGCCCGCCCAGTGACTCCACCCGGTAGCGCATGCCGGCCAGCCCCAGGCGGGCCCTCTGCTGATGGTTCGCCGCCGCCAGATGCTCGGTATCGAAGCCATCGCCATCATCGCTGACCTTGATTTCCAGTACGCCCTGGTCGAAGGAGGCACTGACTTCCTGCCCCCTGCCGTCGGCATGCCGGTAGGCGTTGTTCAGCGCCTCCTGGATGAAGCGGTAGATACAGGTCTTGTGCGCCAGCGGCACCTTCTCCGGCAGGCTGCCGCAGCTGAGCCGGACGTGGGTTTCGGTACGCAGCTCATGGCGCTTCACCACCAGTTCCAGCTCCTGGCGCAGGGGCATGCCGTTGATTTCCGGCAGGGCCAGGCCGCGGGAAATGTCGCGAATCTCGCCCAGCGCATCCTTGGCCGCGTGCCTCAGCGACTCCAGCGCTTCGAGGTCGAAGTCACCGCCATTTTCCTTGTAGCGTTCCTGCAGTACGGACAGTTCGTCGAGGCGAACCAGGATCAGGGTCAGCAGCTGCGCCGGGCCATCATGCAGGTCGGCGCCGAGACGACGCAGGATCAGCTCGTTGACCCGGGAGAAGGACTGGTTGGCGCTGGTGATCTTGCGCTGCAGGTTGATGTTCTGGTTGTTCAGCCGCGCCTGTTCCTGCATCTGCCGGCTGAGGGCCAGCTGCTGCTGCAGGATGATGCGTTCGCCGCGGCGGACGATGGCAAACAGCAGCAGGAGCATGGACAGGGTCGCGGTGCCGACGATGATCCACACCTCCTGGCGGATCGTGGCGATCTCGTGCTGCAGCATCTCGGCCTTTTCGTAGAACTCGCCGACGGCGAGGATCCGGTCCGTGCCGAATTCACGCAGCGGCGCATAGATCTCATAGAGCGGGATGCCCAGGCTGCGCTCGTAGGCGTTCTCCTCCTCCTTGAGGGCGCCCCACTCGGTTACCGTCTCGCCTTTCAGCGCCTTGGCGATTTCGGCGGTCGGAAAGGACTTGCCCACCAGATCCTTGTTGGTCGCATAGATCACCCGGCCCTCCGGGCTCCAGATCTTCACCGAGACCACGTGCACATTGAGGGTCGGGCTGGTCATCAACCGGTCGATGGCCGAGGCGGATTTGACCGACAGGCGCTCGGCGCTGCTCAGCTCCTGGACATAGGGTTCGAGGAAGGTGGTCATGTACAGGGCGCCGGCATTCGCCGCGGCCTGCACGGCCGAGCGTTCGATGGTCTTGCTGACCAGGTTGCCGACGAAGGCCATGGTCAGGCCGAGGATGACCGCGGCGGCGATGACGAACTGGGTCGAGCGGCTCAGCCGATACAACGCCATCGTCGTCCGGCGCCACCAGCTAGGGTGCGGATGGGGCATAGCCTCTTCGTTCGAGCCCGGCAGACGAAGGTTGGGACTCTGACTGGGCTCGTGGACATCGGCCTTTGTGCTCATCCGGGCTGCTCCTGGCGCTCACCTTTGCTCGACACGGTGAGTGCATGCGGTTAGTTGCTCCGTCGGGGGAGTTCGAGGCAGTCCAGCAGTTGGCAGCCGGCCTCATCGAGGAGGCCGTCTGTATTACCGAGCGTCTCGCCAGCGCCCTATTACTCGCCTAACCCTCAAGTCTAGTCCAGATGCAGGCGTCGACCGCTGTCGAAGCGCCAACTGACGGACGGCGCTGGCTCATCGCCACGGCTGAGTCGGTACGCGCGGGAGAACGCTGGCGGCTATTCCCGCGTCAGGTCGCAGCCTTCGGCTGCACGGCCGGTGCAGTAGGGCGCACCACCAGCCAGAGCGCCACGGCGATCAGCGCGCCGCCATACAGATAGGCGGTGGACAGTGGCTCGTCGAGCAGCAACGCGCCCCACAACACGCCGAAGGGTGGAATCAGGAAGGTGGTGGTGGAGGCCTTGATCGGGCCGATATCGGCCAGCAGGCGGAAGTACAGCACGTAGGCGAAGGCCGTGCACAGCAGGCCCAGGCCGGCCAGCGACAGCCAGACCTGCGGGCCGCCCCAGCTGGCCGGCGGCTGCAGCACCAGCGCGCCGGCGAACCAGGGCAGCAGGAACAGGCTGGCACCGCACAGGCTGCTGAACGCGGTCAGGCGGTTGTCCAGGCCGCCGCGTTCGGCGATCCAGCGCCGCGCGAGGAAGCCGGCGAAACCGTAGCAGGCGGTGGCGACCAGGCAGGCGCCGGCGCCCAGCAGCAGCTCCAGGTCGAAGTCGACCGGCCCGGTGCGGGTCAGCACCGCCACGCCGAACAGCCCGAGCGCCACGCCGGCGGCCTTGCTTGCGGTCAGCTCCTCGGCGAAGAACAGCATGCCGATCAGCACACCCATCATCGGCGTGGTGGCGTTGAGGATCGCCGAATAGCCGGCCGGCAGCACCAGGGCCGCCAGGCAATACATGGCCGACGGCAAGCCGGCGTTGATCACCCCGAGCACTAGGCACTGCCTGAGCTTGCCGCGAAAGTCCCAGCGCACCCGCATCAGCAGCAGGATCGCCAGCAGGCCGAGGGCGCCGAGGCTGGCGCGAAAGAAGGCGGTCGGCATGCTGCCGAGCACCGGGGCGATGATCCGCATGAACAGGAAGCTGGCGCCCCAGATGGCGGCGAGCAACAGCAGGCGGAGCAGGTCGGCGAGGCGCATGGCGTCGGCTCTCGTGGGTGGGAGCCGGCCAGCTTACGCCGCCAGGGCGCAGGCGCAATCCACAACTGGCTTTCAAATTGCCGGCACAGTTGCCAGCCGTTCGTCCGGCGCGGGCCGGTGATTCCGCGCGCGACGCGCGCCACAAGGCTTTCCCGGGTGGCGGCCACTGGCTAAGCTCGGCATTCCAATCCGCTACTTCCCGCAGAGGACTGTCCCATGGCGCAGCAATGGCCGGCCGCCGATATCGCCCGTCGGATTCTCGATGGCTTCGACGACTATCGCGAGCACTTCCGCCAGATCACCCAGGGCGCCCGTGAGCGCTTCGAGCAGGCGCTCTGGCAGGAAGCGCAGCAGGCCTCCGCCGCGCGTATCAACCTGTACGAGGAAAAGGTCGACGAGGTGGTGCAGGGCCTGCGCGAGCGCTTCGGCGAGGCGTTGGTCGAGGTCTGCCAGTGGCCGCTGGTGAAGAGCGCCTATATCGCCCTGATCGACCTGCGTTTCGACGATGAGCTGGCGGAAACCTGGTTCAATTCGATCTTCTGCGGCCTGTTCAGCCACGATCAGATCAGCGATGGCTGCATGTTCATCCATACCACCCGGCCGTCGCTGCACAGCCGCCAGCGCGCCGCGCAGACCCGCAGTTACCGGCCCGACGGCGGCTTGTCGGGCATGCTCGAGGCGATCTTCCAGGACTATCGCTTCAGCGTGGCCTTCGAGGACCTGCCGCGCGACCTCAAGCGCCTGGAAGGGCAGCTGCGTGACAGCCTGCCGGACTGGGTGTGCAAGGACCCGGAGCTGTGCATCGAGCTGTTTTCCTCGGTGCTCTATCGCAACAAGGGCGCCTACCTGGTCGGGCGCATCTATACCCGCGACGAGCAGTGGCCGCTGGTGATCCCGCTGCTGCACCGCGAGGGGCAGGGCATCCAGATCGATGCGCTGATCACCGACGAGGCCGAGGTGTCGATCATCTTCTCCTTCACCCGCTCCTACTTCATGGTGCGGGTGGATATTCCGGCGGAGTTCATCGGCTTCCTGCGGCGCATCCTGCCGGGCAAGCACATCGCCGAGCTGTACACCTCGATCGGCTTCTACAAGCACGGCAAGTCGGAGTTCTACCGCGCGCTGATCAACCACCTGGCGAGCACCGACGACCAGTTCATCATGGCCCCCGGGGTGCGCGGCATGGTCATGAGCGTGTTCACCCTGCCGGGCTTCAACACCGTGTTCAAGATCATCAAGGACCGCTTCTCGCCGGTGAAGAGCGTCGACCGCTCCACGGTGATCCAGAAGTACCGCCTGGTGAAGAGCGTCGACCGGGTCGGGCGCATGGCCGATACCCAGGAGTTCGCCGACTTCCGCTTCCCCAAGGCCAAGTTCGCCCCCGAATGCCTGGCCGAACTGCTGGAGGTGGCGCCGTCCACCGTGGTGCTGGAGGGCGACACCGTGCTGGTGCGCCACTGCTGGACCGAGCGGCGCATGACCCCGCTCAATCTCTATGTGGAGAATGCCAGTGAGGCCCAGGTGCGCGAGGCGCTGTACGACTACGGCCTGGCGATCAAGCAGCTGGCGGCGGCGAACATCTTCCCCGGCGATATGCTGCTGAAGAACTTCGGCGTCACCCGCCATGGTCGCGTGGTGTTCTACGACTACGACGAGATCTGCTTCCTCACTGAGGTGAATTTCCGCCACATCCCGCCGCCGCGCTATCCGGAGGACGAGATGGCCTCCGAGCCCTGGTATTCGGTGGCGCCCATGGACGTGTTTCCCGAGGAGTTCCCGCCCTTCCTGTTCGCCGACATCAAGCAACGCCGGCTGTTCAGCCAGTTGCACGGCGATCTGTACGACGCCGACTACTGGAAGGGGCTGCAGGAGGCGATCCGCGCCGGCAAGGTGATCGACGTCTTCCCTTACCGGCGATCGCCCGATCCGGTCGATGGTGCTCGCTGAACGCTCCCGCGACAAACGGCGCACCCGGGCTACAGGCCTTGTCTGCCGGGCCTCGCGGCGCCCTGTTGCGGTATAGCGGGCGCCTGCCGGTCAGGCCGCTGGGGGCTCAGGCGGGGGCATGGGGCGGCAATGGCGGCGCGGCTCATCTACGCTGAAATCAGGTGCGAGTCGCGCCTTGTCGTAACCCTTGGCAGGAGGAAGTTCTATGATCGCCAAGTTGCTGAATGCCCTCGAGGACCTGTTGATCGCCTGGGGCCTGCTCGAGCGGCCACAGCCTGTACCGGTCCCCAGCAATCCACCGCGGCGCCCACAGGCGCCCCGCAAGCGGCGCCAGTAAGGCCCGACAGGGCTGGCGGTCGAAGTTGCCTGGGTAGCGGGGGAGCAAGGGCGGGTCAAGGCCCTGAACCTCAGGCAAGCGCCGGGTGGTCCTTGAACCACTGCTCGATCAGTTCGCCCATGCGCGCGCCGGAAAAGCTCGGAAAATGTCCGCCATGGACGCTGCGCACCGGCAGGTCGCGCAGGCGCCGCAGGCTTTGTGCGTAATCCTGCAGGTTGGAGTGGTAGGCGTTCTCCACCAGCGGACCATCGTAGAGGATGTCGCCGCTAAACAGCGTCTGCGTCTTCGCTTCCCACAGGCTGATGCCGCCCGGTGAGTGACCGGGCGTGTGCAGCACCTGCAGGGCCCGGTCACCCAGATCCAGCACATCGCCTTCCTCGATCAAACGCGTGGCCGGCGCCGCCTTGACCCGGTATTGCGCGTAGCACAGCGGGCAGTCCGGGTGCGCCTCGAACATGGCGTTGCCGACGCAGGCAGCTGCTAGGGTGTTGGCGCCGGTCGGCGCGGCGAGGATGTCCGCCTCGGCGGGGTGCACCAGGCGCTCGGGGAATTCATGGTGACCGGCGATATGGTCGAAATGGGTATGGCTGGCCACCGCCAATAAAGGTTTTTCCGTCAGCCAGGGCAGCTGCTCGCGCAGGCTGACCAGGCCGGAGCCGGTGTCGATCAGCAGATCGCGCTCGCGGCCCCGCACATGCCACAGGTTGCAGCGGTAGAAGGGGCGGATATAGGGCTCATGGATCAGGCTGACGCCATCGTGGCGGGGATGCACTTCGAACCAGCGGTCGCGGCTGACGATCTTCATCTCGGTTGGCCTTTTCGCCTGGCGTAGCTTGAGTCTAGGCGAGCCGCAGCATGTCCCCCGAGGCCCGGATGCAATCCGGGCCAGCTTCCTGCTCGCTCAGGGATGAAAGGGCGGCGCCTCGGCGATCTCGATCAGCAGGGGGCGATCATCCGGCGCCTCGCGCAGCAGTTGCTGCAGGTGCGCGTGGTCGCGAGCCCGTTCGGCGGCGCAGCCGAAGCCGCGGGCCAGGGCGAGGAAGTCCGGGGTGTAGATGTCCACGCCCAGCGGGGTGATGTCGCGCTTTTCCATGTAGCGCTTGATCTCGCCGTAGCCGCTGTTGTTCCACAGCAGCACGATCACCCCGACCCGGGCTTCCACCGCGCTGGCCAGCTCGGGCAGGGTGAATTGCAGGCCGCCGTCGCCGATCAGGCAGATCACCGGGCGCTGCGGCTCGGCCAGCTTGGCGCCGATGGCCGCCGGCAGGCCGTAGCCGAGGGTGCCGTAGCCGGTGGAGGAGTTGAACCAGCGCCGTGCGCCGTCCAGCTCGACCAGGTGGTTGCCGCTGTACACCGTCTGGGTCGAGTCGCCGACGAAGCGCGACTGGGGCAGGGCCTGCAGCACGCTGTCGAATAGCTGGCGGTAGTGCGCCCAGCCGCTGAAGTCCTCGGCCAGTTGCGCCTGCACGGCCGCGGTGCGCCGGGCGCCGGGGCTGTCCGGGTCAACCGGATGGGCCGGCAGCTCGGCCAGCAGCTGCTGCATGGCCAGGCGGGCGTCGCCCTGGATCGCCAGGCCCGGGGCGTGGTTGCGCTGCAGCTGCTGGGCGTCGATGTCGATGCGGACCAGCTCGCCAGCGAGCTTGAAGTTGCCGTCGAACACCACGTCGTAATCGGTTTCGCCCAGTTCGGTGCCGATGGCCAGGACCACGTCGGCCTCCAGGGCCAGCTGGCGCACCGGCACCAGCGACTGGTTGCTGCCCAGCAGCAGCGGATGGCCGGGCGGCAGCAGGCCCTTGGCGTTGATGGTCAGGGCGGTCGGCGCGTCCAGGGCCACGGCCAGGGCGCGGGCCTCGGCTTGGGCATCGGTGCAGCCGCCGCCGAGCAGCAGCAGCGGGCGCTGGGCGTTTTCCAGCAGGGCCGCCGCTTCGCGGATCAGCGCGCGGTTGGGCGAGGGGCGCTGGATGCTCGGTTTGGGCGCCAGGCGCATGGACGAGGCATCGGCGGTGATGATGTCCAGCGGCAGCTCGATATGCACCGGCCGTGGTCGCTCGCCCTCGAATACGGCGAAGGCGCGGGCCAGCACGCCGGGCAGCTCCTCGACGCTCATCAGGGTGTGGCTGAAGGCGCTGACCCCGGCCACCAGTGCGCGCTGGTTCGGCAGCTCGTGCAGGTAGCCCTTGCCCAGGCCGAGGCGCTCGCGCTCGTTGACGCTGGAGATCACCAGCATCGGGATGGAGTCGGCATAGGCCTGGGCCATGGCGGTGAGGATATTGGTCATCCCCGGGCCGGTGATGATGAAACACACCCCGGGCTTGCCGCTCACGCGCGCGTAGCCGTCGGCCATGAAGCCGGCGCCCTGCTCGTGGCGCGGGGTGATGTGGCGGATGCCGCTGTGCGGCAGGCCGCGGTACAGCTCGACGGTATGCACGCCGGGGATACCGAACACGGTGTCGACGCCCCAGGCTTCGAGTTGCTTGACGAGAAATTCGCCGCAGGTGGTCATGGGCTTTCCTTCAATTCATACAGCGAAGCCCTCTCCCGCGCGGGGAGAGGGCAGGGCGTCAGCCGACTATCCAGTGCGCCATCAGGGCGATGATCGGCAGGGTGATCAGGGTGCGGATGATGAAGATCACGAACAGTTCCAGCAGGTTCAGCGGCAGCTTGGCCTTGATGATCAGCACGCCGACCTCCGACATGTAGATCAACTGGGTCAGCGACACGCAGGCCACCACGAAGCGGGTCAGCTCGCTCTCGATGCCCTTGCCCAGTACCGCCGGCAGGAACATGTCGGCGAAGCCTACCAGCATGGCCGGCGCCGCCTTGGCCGCTTCCGGCAGCTGCAGCAGCTCCAGCAACGGCACGATGGGGGCGGACAGCCAGTTGAAGATCGGCGTGTATTCGGCGATCGCCAGGGACAGGGTGCCGATGGCCATCACCAGGGGCAGCAGGCCCAGCCAGATGTCCACCACGTTGTGCACGCCGACCTTGACCATCTGCGCCGGCGACGGGTTGCTGTTGGCGCGCTTGACCGCCTGGGTGATGCCCCAGCGCAGCAGCGAGGTGCCGGTGGGGACGTCTTCCTTGATCTGCTTGCCGACGCCCGGGAGGTACACGTCCTTCTTCCACGACAGTGGCGGGATGCGCGGGGTGATGATCGCCGCGGCCAGGCCGGCCACCACCACGGTCAGGTAGAAGGGCACGAACAGGTGATCGAGCTTCATGAAGCTGGTGATCAGCAGGCTGAAGGCGATCGAGGCGATGGAGAAGTTGGTGGCGATCACCGCCGCTTCCCGGGCGCTGTAGAAGCCTTTCTGATACTGCTGGGCGGTGATCAGCACGCCGACGGTACCCGAGCCCAGCCAACTGGCGATGGCGTCGATGGCCGAGCGACCGGGCAGGCCGAACACCTTGCGGAAGACGTTGCGCACCAGGGTGCCGCAGAACTCCATCAGGCCGTAGTCGGTGAGCAGCGGCAGGATCAGACCGGCGACCAGGAAGAAGGTGATCAGCACCGGCGCCAGGTCTTTCAGCACCACACCGCCGGTGTAGGCACTCCAGATCCATTCCGGGCCGAATTCCCAGAAGGTCATGGCGGCGAACAGCGCGCCGACGACCCGCAGCGCCAGCCAGAACGGATGCAGGTTGAACAGCTCGTTGAGCGCGTGGCGCTCGGTGATCCAGCGCGGCTTGAACAGGCTGGCGAACAGGCCGATCACGGCCGAGAAGCCCAGCAGGGCGACGGCGATGGCCGGCAGCGAAGCGGCGAAGGCTGTCTTCAGTGTATCGGCCATGACCCCCAGGCCGATGGTGACCTTGCCGTCGTAGACGATGGGGGTGAGGAACAGCAGCACGCCGAGCAGCGAGGGGATCAGGAAGATCAGCAGCTGACGCATTGTGAAGCCGTGGGCGGTGGGTTGCGGCGCATCGCCGGCGATCAGGGTTTCTTCGTTATTCATCGCAGCACCTTAATTGTTGTTGTGCAGTGCCTGGGCGCCGCTCGGCGCCCAGTGTCGGATAAAAGGCCCGGTCGGTCAGCGCCGCTGCACGCCGGGCAACACGCAGAGCATTTCGTACAGCAGGTTGGCGCCCAGCAACGAGGTGTTGCCGGTGGTGTCGTAGGGCGGGGAAACCTCCACCAGGTCGCCGCCGACCAGGTCCAGGCCCTGGCAGCCACGGATGATTTCCATCGCCTGGATGGTGGTCAGGCCGCCGATTTCCGGAGTGCCGGTGCCCGGCGCCCAGGCCGGATCGATGCCGTCGATGTCGAAGGACAGGTACACCGGGCCGCCGTCGACCTTGGCGCGCACCTCCTCCATCAGCGGGGCCAGCGACTGGTGCCAGCACTCTTCGGCCTGGACCACGCGGAAGCCCTGCTTGCGGCTCCAGTTGAAGTCCTCGGCGGTGTAGCCCTGGGCGCGCAGGCCGATCTGCACCACGCGCTGGCAATCGAGCAGGTCTTCCTCCACGGCGCGGCGGAAGGTGGTGCCGTGGGCGATCTTCTCGCCGAACATGTGGTCGTTGACGTCGGCGTGGGCGTCGATGTGTACCAGGCCGACCTTGCCGTGCTTCTTCTTGATCGCCCGCAGGATCGGCAGGGTGATGGTGTGGTCGCCGCCCAGGGTCAGGGGAATGATGCCGTGCTCGAGGATCTCGTCGTAGGCCTGCTCGATGATGCGGATGGCCTCGGCCATGTTGAAGGTGTTGATCGCCACGTCGCCGATGTCGGCGATGTTCAGCGAATCGAAGGGCGCGGCGCCGGTGGCCATGTTGTAGGGGCGGATCATCACCGACTGGGCACGGATCTCGCGCGGGCCGAAACGGGTGCCCGAGCGCAGCGAGGTACCGATGTCCAGGGGCACGCCGACGAAGGCGACGTCCAGCTGGCGCTTGTCCGCGGCGCTCTGGATATGCGGCAGGCGCATCATGGTGGCGATGCCGCCGAAACGGGGCATTTCGTTGCCGCCCAGGGGCTGGTGCAGGGTCTTGTCCATGGGAGGGCCTCAGGATCGTTGGGGGTGTCAGGAAGCGTTGGCCTGGATTCTTGGCCAGCGTGGCGACGGGAAAAATCGCTGAGGACAAAAACTTAGTTGTGAGATTTCTAAACTAAAGGCCGCCTCTGTAGGATGGGCCGAGCGCAGCGATCCCATGCCGGCAACGCGATGGATCACCGTGCTGCGTTGCTGTCCAATCCGACGAATCGCTGCGCGCGGCGCACCCTACGGTGGTGTAGGGTGCGCCGCGCGCACCATTGATGAATGCCCGAGCCGACGAGCACGCCATGAACAGCCCTCTGCCCGATCTCAAACTGTTGCGCATCTTCGTCGCCGTGGTGCGCCACCAGGGCTTCGCCGCCGCGCAACAGGAACTGAACCTGTCGACCTCGGCCATCAGTACCTATATGAGCCAGTTGGAGGCGCACCTGGGCATCACGCTGTGCCATCGCGGTCGCGGTGGCTTCAGCCTGACCAGCAAGGGCGAGCTGTTCTACCAGGAAACCCTGCGCCTGTTCGGCGAGCTGGAAGGCTTCGAGCGCTACGCTGCCGCGCTCAAGGGCGAGCTGCGCGGTACCCTCAACCTCGGCGTGCTGGACACCACCGTCAGCGACCCGGCGCTGCCGCTGGCCGAAGTGATCGGTGCCTACAGCCAGGAACACCCGGCCGTGCACCTGCACCTGTCGGTGATGAGTCCCTACGAGCTGCAGCTGGCGGTGCTGGAGAATCGCCTGGACCTGGCCATCAGTGCCTGCCCGTCGCGGATGAACGGCCTGCTCTACCAGCCGCTGTACCGCGAGCAGCACTGGCTGTATTGCAGCGAGCGGCATTCCCTGTTTGGCGAGCGGCGCATCCCGGCGGAGCTGGTCGCCCAGCAACGCATGGTCGGCCGTGGCTACTGGAGCCAGTCGGAGCTGGCGCGACACGGCTTCAAGCACAGTGCGGCGACCGTCGAGTCGATGGAGGCGCAGCTGATCCTGATCCTCTCCGGTGCCTATATCGGCTACCTGCCCGAGCACTACGCGCAGCCCTGGGTCGAGCAGGGGCGCCTGCGGGTGTTGCTGCCGTCGACCTTCGGCTACCAGGCGCCGTTTTCCCTGATCCTGCGTCGCGGGCGCTCCCGCGAGGCGCTGATCCAGGCCTTCCGTGACTTGCTCAAGGCCCAGCTGATTAGCCAATAGGCGCCGCCCCAAGCCTGCAGATTGCGCCGCTTCCCGGCCGGATGGACTTGCCGAGTTGCTTCGCAATCTGCAACGCAGATCGGCAAGTTGGCCGGTTCGGCATGCCTCGAATTCCCAGGTTGTTTATATAAGTAATTGAATTGTATAAATAAAATAAGTTGGCACGGCCCTTGAAAGAGCTCAGGTCAAGTGGGAACGGGTTCTCGCTTGATGAAGACACAACGTTCTGACCTTTGAGGTGTGCACCATGAAAACAATGAAAAAAGCGCTCGCTAACAAGAAGCAAGGCGGTTTCGTGATGACCAGCGAACTGGTGCTGATCACCACGACCATGGTCATCGGTCTGGTGGCCGGGATGGTCACTATGCGCGATGCGATCACCGCCGAGATGGAGGATGTCGCCGAGGCGATCGGCCAGCTCGATCAGTCCTACGAGTTCAACGGCATCACCAACTTCGAGGAGACCGCGGCGGTATCCGGCTCGGTGTTCGGTGACAACGTCGATACGGCCGCCGGCGACGGTGATGTCTTCACCTTCGTTGCGGCGGCGCCGATCGAAGGCGGCGGAGTAATCGTCAATTCCAACGGCGGGCAATCCGCGCAAGCGGTCGGCACCGTCTCCGCGCCTTGACGCGACCGGTTGACGCCAGCGCAGGCCCGGCCACTCGTGCCGGGTTCGCGCCAGCGTTCGGCGAGTCCAGACCTCGATGAGCAAGGGGGCAGCGCATGAAACGTAAATATTCCGGAAGCACCACGGCGGCCATGGCCATGTTCCTGGTCTCGGGGGTATTGGTCAGCGTGCTCGGCGCGCGCCAGGTCGAGCGGCACAACACCCAGGAAGTCTGGGGTATCAACGGCAACTGGCCGGTCGGCACCCAGCTTCGTGCCGAACTGCTGCGCAAGGTGCGGATCGACAAGGGCCAGCCGGGGATCGAGGACCCGCGCCTGCTGATCGGCAAGCGCTTGGCCAAGGACAAGCAGGATGGCCAGGCCATCCGTCCCTCGGAGCTGCATCAGCCGGAAAGATCCTGGCTGGCCCAGCAGATACCCGAGAGCAAGGTGCTCTATACCTTCACCCCGCGCAAAGGCTCGATACCCCACACGCAGCTGCGCAATGGCGATCGCTTCGATGTGCTGGTCACCGGGCGCAACGGCGTGCGCACGGTGGCCCGCGATGCACGGCTGATCGGTGCCCTGGCGCAAAGGACGTCGAGCCCCGGCGTGTCGACCGGGCTGAGCGCCTTGGCCCTGCCTGCGCTGGCGCAGGACAAGCCGGCGGTCGGCACGCCGCTGGTGATTGCCGTCGGGCCCGAGGAGGTCTATCCCCTGGCCAGCATCAGTCCGCGGGAGAAGGTCACCATCGTCCTGCACAGTGCCGGCGATGCCGACCCGGATCGCCAGCGTATCGAGCCGCAGCCCACCCATCGTCAGGTCGAACTGCTGTCCGGCCTCAAGCGGCGCAGGGTAACCGTAGAGTTGTGAGCTCCACGACTGCCCGCGGGGCAGTCATCTGGCCCGGCTGCGGCGACGTCCGCTGCCGGTGCTCGGCGTCTTGCCGGCCCGTGCTGCGGGTCCGGCCTCCAGTGGCTATTTCGCGGTTCTGACCCGCCAGCCCTTCGGCGCGAGCCGGATCGTCCCTCGTACCCTTCCTATCCCCCTCCCGCCGTTCTCCAATCGGGGCCGGCAGTTTCAATGCGCGAGCCACAGCTGCCAGGCCCGTCCCGGTCAGTAGCGGCCGACCGGTACTCCTCATTCCCCGCAACCGCCCGATCGTCGCCCTGGCGGCGTCGTTGTGCTGCCGCGCGCCGCGACCTGGCCCTTTGCCAAAGCATTCCGGTATTGCTTTGCATTTTGCGAATACACCGAAGCCATTTGCTTATGGATTTGATTCGGCTGAGTTTTAAGTTCTGTAAGTAATTGAAATAGATAGTAAAAAACAGAATTTAAAGGACTTGGTACGGGCTGTGCTTCAACCCCTCTGAGGCCGTCGCGTTTGCCCTCTTTGCAGTAGTCCAGGGCGTCGACGGGTAGGGCAGGCGATATCGACATCGCCGAGCCGTCACCAAACAGAGAGGTCCTGCAATGAGAACCGCCAGTCTGCTATTAGGCGTCTTCCTCGCCGGGTGTGCCGGGCAGGAACCGGCATCGCCGATGTCCGAGCACATGCATGGGTCGGCACGGCTCGGCCATGCCCCGGCGACCCTGGGCGCCTATGCCCATGACCGCGACCCACGGCAACTGGGGCAGCCCCGGCACTGGCCCTACAACCGCCCGCTGGACCGAGCCGCCATGGCGTTGCGTACCTGTACCGGGGGCACCGGCCACTATCAGTTGATCGCCCGGCTCAGCCCCTTCGACCACGATATCGGCGAGTTGCCCGCTGCCGAGCAGGGCGAGCTGGCGCTTCTCGCGCAGTCGCTTCTGGGTCAGCCCATGATCCCCAGCGTGCTGGTGGCCGGGCACACCGACTCCGCGGGGAGTGAGCGCTACAACCAGCAACTGTCCGAGCGCCGCGCGCGTGCCGTGGCCAACGTCCTGGCGCGACACGGCCTGCCCAGGGCGCACCTGCAGGTGGTGGGCTTCGGTGAGAACGCGCCCATGCACCCGCTGCTGGTCAGCGACGTGGCGCCCCTGAACCGGCGGGTGGAGCTGTTCACCTACCTGCCGCTCGAATCCACCGGCGCGCACGCCGCGCCTTGCCTGCAGGCCGTGCGGCCTGTCGCGGCGCAGCCGATGGCCGTGCCCACTACCGCCGAGGTGACGAAATGAAAAGCACGCGAAGCTGTTTGCTGTTGGCTTGCGCCACGGCACTGATCGGCCTGGTCATGCCCACGCCGGCCCAGGCCGGCCTGACTTTCGTCGAGGATGCCAGCGGGCGTCGCTCCGCCTCGTTCCGCGACCTGATCCAGTGGACCCACTCGCGCCTGCTGTTCGACAAGGAGCTCAAGCGCGTGGCGATCGGCCAGGAGAAGACCCTGGAGGTCGAGATCCTCGGCGGTCGTGAACTGCTGGTGCTGGCCAAGAGTGTCGGACGCACCACGCTGATCGTGTGGTATGCCGATGGCACCAGCGAAACCTACCTGTTCAGCGTCACCGAGGACCTGTCGGTGCTGCGCAGTGCCCTGCGCGACATCCATTCGGGCATCCGCCTGGAACCGGCGCCGGATCGCCCGGCCCTGGTGCTGCGTGGCAAGGTGCCGACGGTCGAGTACAAGATCGCCGCGGAAGCGGCCGCCCGCCACTACCTGGG
This sequence comes from Pseudomonas sp. LPB0260, assembly GCF_013388395.1. NCBI lineage: Bacteria > Pseudomonadati > Pseudomonadota > Gammaproteobacteria > Pseudomonadales > Pseudomonadaceae > Pseudomonas > Pseudomonas sp. LPB0260. Next base: position 6,127,024 of record NZ_CP058247.1, read on the forward strand.
GGTGCGCCAGCAGAGCGGTGCCGCGGCGACGGCGCCAGACCCGGCGCAGAACCTCTCCGATGCCCTGCAGATGGTGGTGGCCGCGCAGGACACCAGCCGGGCCGGCCGCAACGCTTTCCGCCTCGGTGCGCAAAGCCTCAATGCCGACAGCCGGGTGGCGGTGATCAACCTGATCCAGGTGCAGACCCTGCCCAAGAGCATGGAGGTGAAGATCCGCGATGCCATCGCCAGCCTCGGCGGCGGTGACGTGCGCATCCGCCGGGTGATGCAGGGCGATATCGCCAACGACTTCGCCGACACCCTGATCCTCGAAGGCGAGGTGCGCGACCAGGTGACGCTGACGCGGATACTCAACGTGGCCTCGCGCCTGTTCCTCGGCGATCAGGGGCTCGCCGGCGGGCTGTCGCAGGTATCGGTGGTCACCGACGAGTCCGGCGGCCTGCTCGACCAGCGTGGCTCGACCAAGGCGGCCGCCTCGCTGGTCAGTGGCCTGGACGGCGGCGCCGGCATCCACGACAACGACCTGCGGGCCAACGTCGGCCGGGCCAAGCTGCTGTCGCTGGCCAACGGCCGCCTGCTGTCGATGATCGAGGTGCGCGACCTGCCGCAGGTGCGGGTCTCGGTGCAGATCCATGAGGTCAACCGCAATCGTCTGCACAGCTGGCGTCCGGACCTGAGCCTGGTCACCCAGGGCTACAACAGCGAGGGCCTGTTCGGCCTCGGCGGCCTGGGCCAGATCCAGCCGGACAGCTCCACCGTGGAGAATGCCCTGCAGATCATCGGCGGTTCGCTGACCAACAACCTGCAGATCGGCAGCAGCCGCCTGGCCTTCGACCTGCTGTTCTCGCTGATGGAACAGGAAGGCATCGCCAAGACCCTGTCGCGACCGACGCTGATGGTGCTGGCCGGCGAGTCGGCGGTGTTCAGCGTCGGCGGCGAGGTGCCGGTGCCCACGGCATTCGCCCCGACCGGGCTGAAGAGCGGCGATGAAGTCGGCAACAACACCCCGGGGGTGTTCAGCGGCACCAGCTTCAAGTCCTTCGGCGTGCAGCTGAAGGTGCGCGCCATGGTCGACGAGAACGACCGCATCACCCTGGACGTCAATCCGACCGTGTCGGCGCCCGACACCCTGCTGACCCGGCAGATATCCGGCAGCACCGGCAGCAACCTCAACAGCACGGCCTTCAATACCCGCAGCATCAGCACCACCACCCGCCTGCGGGACGGCCAGCCGCTGATCCTCGGCGGCCTGGTCTCCAGCGAACAGTCGACCCAGGAGGACTTCACCCCCGGGATCAACGAGATTCCGCTGCTCGGGCGCCTGGCCGAGTCCTCCAGCGACAGCGGCCAGGACCGCGAACTGATCATCGTGGTGACCCCCACCCTGGTCCGCGAAACCCAGAGCGACGTGCACCTGTGGGCATTTCCTTCCCCCCTCGACCTGGCGCAGCGGGCCTTGCAGCCCGCCCTGCCGCGGGCTCGCCAAGAGGAGCAATAAGATGAATATCCAACTCGCATTGCCTATCGCCTTCGCCCTGGTCGTGCTCGGCGGCTGCGGCTCTCTCGGCCAGCAGCGCACCGAGGCGAACGAAGACCCGCATGTCCAGGTCGATCGGGTCCTGGCCCATTACCGCGCCACCCTGGCCAGCGGCGTGGCGTGCCAGAGCGCCACCCAGGGGTGGAGCGAGCCGGTCGACTGCGAAGGCCTGTTGCGCGAAACCATGCAGCTGTACGCGAATTTTCCGCACAACGAACGGGTGATCATGCTGGCGGCCCTGATGGCCTATCAGTCCGGACGCGCGCCCCAGGCCGCCTACCTGCTGGACCAGCTGCTGGGCGGCCACAAGCCGCGCCCCGAGGCCGCCGTGTTGCGCAGCCGGATCGCTCTGGAGGAGGGCAACCTGGCCCTGGCGCGGACCCTGCTCAAGCAGCAGATCCGCCTCAACCCGCGGCATCCGCAGCTGTACGAGACCCTGGCGGCGGTGCAGTACCTCGACCGCCAGTACGCCGGCGCCCTGCACAGCCTGAGCATGTCCGAGCGGGTCGGCGCGCCTGGCTGGCGGGCGGCCTATCACCGCGGGCTGATCTACGAGCAGCAGAATCGACGCGACGCGGCCTGCCAGCAGTACCGCCTGGCAGCCGCCGGCAATCCGCAGTTCCTGGCCCCGGAGAGCCGCCTGGTCAGCCTGTCTGGCGGCGCCGCCTGCGGCTCGCCGTCCGCGACGCTGGGAGGCTAGCGCCATGGAGATCAACGACCGCGAAGTGGCGGATGTCGATCTGCGCCGTCTGCGCCAACTGCTCCATCAGCGCCTGATCGACTCGCTGGAGATGGGCGAGAACGAGATGTTCGCCGACAGCGCTGCCCTGCGTGGGAGGATCGATGGCCTGATCGAGCGCCTGGAGAGCGACCTCGGCAAGCCCATCGAGGCGAGCCGTCGCCTGGTGCTGGGCGAGGAGGTGTTGCAGGAGGTGCTCGGGCTGGGGCCGCTGGCGCCGCTGATGATCGACCCCGGGGTCTCCGACATCCTGATCAACGGCCCGCACGAGGTCTGGGTCGACCGCCGCGGCCAGCTCAGCAGGACCGCCCTGGAGTTCGACAACGAGGGCCATTTGCGGCGCTTTCTCGATCGTCTGGTCGCCGCCCAGGGCAAGCACCTGGACAGCAACTGCCCGGCGGTGGACGCGCGGCTGCCCGACGGCAGTCGCCTGCACGCGATGATTCCGCCGCTCTGCGCCAAGGGGCCGGTGGTGTCGATCCGCCGCTTTATCGAGGCCCAGGACGGCGCCGAGGCGCTGGTCGACAACGCCATGCTCAGCCAGCCGATGCTCGAGCTGCTGGGGCTGGCGGTCGATGCCGGGCTGAACATCCTGATCGCCGGTGGCGCCGCCGCGGGCAAGACCACCCTGCTCAACGGCATCTCGCAGTTCATCCCGGCCGGCGAGCGGGTGATCACCATCGAGGAGTCGGCCGAGCTGCAGCTGCGCCATCCCCATGTGGTGACCCTGGAGGCGCGCCAGGGCAACAGCGAGGGGCGCGGCCAGGTGGACCTGCGCATGTTGTTGCGCAATGCCCTGCGCATGCGTGCCGACCGTATCATCGTCGGCGAGGTGCGCGGCCACGAGGTGTTCGAGATGCTCCAGGCGATGACCGTGGGGCACGACGGCAGCCTCTCCACCGTGCACGCCAACAGCCCCAGCGATGCCCTCAAGCGCCTGGAGTCGCTGGCGTTGCTGGCCGATGTCGGCCTGCCGCGTGAAGCGATCCGCGAGATTATCGGCTCGGCCGTGCAGCTGATCGTCCAGGTGGCGCGCTTTCGCGATGGCAGCCGCTGCGTCACCAGCATCGGCGAGGTACTCAGTGACCAGGGCCGTCTGCGGGTCCGTGAAGTCTTTCGCTTCCAGCCTGCGCCGCTGGTGGCGCAGGGCGACGCGGAGCCCGGGGCGGCCTTGAATCGCCGCGGGTGTCACTTGCCGGGCGCGCAGCCGCCGATTTTCTTGGCGTCCCTGGGCCAGCGCGGCTATGCCGTGCCGGCCAGCCTGATGGCGCTGTACCCGGCGACGGGCGAGGAGGTCGGGCATGGCTGAGATCTTTCTCTGGCTGCTGGCCGGGGGCGGCCTGCTGCTCTCCGCGGGCATGCTGCTGCGGCGCCTGGCCGGAGCCGCGCCAGCCCGGGAGCTGGCGCTGCTGACGCCGCCGAACGAGGGCTTCGCCGGCCTGCAGGTCAAGCTGCGGGTTCTCAATATCCAGCTGCGGCCGCTGCTGTTCATCGCCGGCCTGCTGCTGAGCAGCGTGGCGGTGTGGGTCATCTTCCTCAGCCTGTTTCCCGCGCAACTGGGTTTGTCGGTGGTCGCCGGCCTGGCCTTTCTGCCGGTCAGCCTGCTGCTGATGAATGATCTGGTGGCCTGGCGCTCACGGCTGTTCGAGACGGCTCTGGTCGATGTGGTGGACCTCATGCATGCCGCGGCAGCAGGCGGCACGCCACCCCTGCCGGCGCTGCAGGTGGCCGCCGAGGCCTCCCAGGGCTTCGTGCGCAAGGCGCTGGAAGACATCGTGCGGCGCATCCGCCTCGGCGCCTCGGTCGATGAAGCCTGCAAGCCGCTGCTGAGCCTGTACGCCAGCGAGGGGGTCAGGCTGTTCGCCAACACGCTGTCCTCGCGCTGGCACGCCGGCGGCGACTTCGAGGGGTTGCTGCGGGCTTTGGGCAGCATCCTGCGCGAGCGCAGCTTCTACCGCCAGCGTCTTCAGGGACAGCTCTCGGGCGCCCGCTATGGGCTGCTGTTTGCAGCGTTCTTTCCCTACATCCTGATTCCCTTCTTCATGTGGAAGGAGCCCGGCTGGCTGCTGCCGCTCACCGAGCACCCCCGGGGACCGGCACTGGTGCTGGGGGCGTTGCTGTGCCAGATCCTCGGTTTCCTGTGGATGCGACGAATTCTGAGGAGTGACGAATGATGAGCGGACTCTGGTTCGATGCGGCCCTGCTGGTCGCCCTGATGCTCTGCCTGGGGCTGGTATTCGTACTCCAGCGTCAGGAGCTGAGCCTGACCGAGGAGGCTCTGCTGCGCGATCCCGGGCGCCAGCCGGGGCGTCTGGCGCGCTGGCTGTTTCCGGCGCGGCTGATTCGCCAGGCCGGGATCATGCCCGGTCGGCTGCGGCTGCTGTACTGGCCATGCAAGTTGGCGCTGGCGGTGCTGCTGCCCCTGGCCCTGCTGGAGTGGCACGGTCCCTGGAGCCATTGGCCGGTCCTGCTCGTGGCGGCCATCGTCGGCTGTTTCGCCTTCGACCTGTGGCTGTACCGCCGCCGCCAGCGCCGGCGCGTGCGTATCCAGCAGACCCTGAGCTTCTTCGTCGACCTGCTGTGCGCCTACCTGTCTTCCGGCTCTGCCTTGGCCCAGGCCTTCGAGCATGCGGCGCGCTTCGGTTTCAAGGCCGATCACCCGTTGGCCCGCGAGGCGATGCTGGTGTGCGCCGAGCTGAATGCCGGGCAGTCGCTGCGCAAGGCCCTGCAGGGCATGGGCCAGCGCACCGGGGTGCAGGAGCTGCGCCGCCTGTCCGCGGTGTTCGAGGTGGGTGCCCAGGTCGGCGCGCCGATCCTGCAGACCCTGGAGAAGCAGTCGCAGATTCTGCTGGAAAAGCAGCGCGCGCGGGCCGCCCAGGTGCTCAACCGGAAAAGCATGGAGATGCTCTTTCCGCTGGGCCTGGTGTGCCTGCCGATGTTCCTGGTGCTGGTGATATTTCCGGCCGGCGTGCAGCTGTACGACACCGTGCAGATTCTCAAGCACCTGCTGTGAGTGGCATGCGGCCGAATCCGACAACTGCAGAGGAGAACGATCATGCAGAGCCCAAGCGCTGCGCCCCATCGGCAAGACGCCGGCATGGCCCGTGGGCCGCGCAAGACCCAGGGCGGCTTCGTCATCACCGTCGAGCTGCTGTTGCTGATCACCATCCTGGTGCTGGGCACCCTGGTCGGCATCGTGGCGATTCGCGATGCCCTGGTTAAACGCTATGTCAGCCAGCAAGCGCAGAAGGCGATCGTGGTCGATGCCCAGGGCAAGGTGCTGGGCGAGGCTGCCGATTTCGACGAACACGATGCGCCCCGCCTGTTCTATATCGACCGCAGCCAGGCGAACAACTTCCGCACCCTGGTCGGCATCCGCGACGATCGCTTCACCAGTCGCGAGCCGCTCTACTATGCCGGCAACAGCTGCGAGGGCGATCCCTGTATCAAGACCGTCAGCGACGAGCTGAGCGACAACAACGGTGTCGACGCTGTGTCCGGCTCGGGCAGCGTCAGCTATTTCAACGCCCTGCAGGGGCAGCCCAACTATGCGGTAGGCCAGGGTGCCAGCGGTTTGCCCGGAGCGCTGTTCCGCGAGACGGCGCAGAGCTGCCCGATCGCCGCCGCCGACATCGGCTCGCGCTGGATCTCGCAGAAGGTGGTGTCGGGCAAGCCCTGCGAGGCGTTCAGCCTGGGCGACAGCAGCACCGAGCCGGCCTACAGCGCCTGCCTGGTCTCGGCTTTGCAGCCCTGCGACTGCCCGGCCGGGTACGAGGACGAGGGCGATGTACTGGCCAACTACCTGCCGGCGATCAACAGTCTCCTGGACACCACCCTGGTCACCCTCAACTCGGCGCTGTTGCTGAGCGGCCAGCAGCTCGATCCCATCGAGGTCGGCACCCTGTGCTGCCCCCAGGCGATGTCGCTGCAGGAGTCCGATCTGGTCGATGCGGCGGTGTACGCGGCGATCACCCAGGTGCTGGACACGGCCAGTCTCGACAAGAAACTCAGGAAGACCCTGGATCAGCTGCTGGCGCCGTTGCAGACTGAGATCCTCTGCGAATCCTTCGTCCAGCTGAAGGCCACCGAGCCGGTCGCCGATCCCAGGGACCCGACCCGCAACGCCCTCGAGGCCTTCACCGCACCCTTCCGGGTGAATCTGCCGAGCGTTGCCGGCGACAGCGCCTGGCGCAGCGTAGCGCCGACCGGGGAGGGCACCTTCGCCCCCTGAGTCCGGCCGCCACCAGCGTGCGCGCCCAGCTCTGGGCGCGCATTGTCGTGTTCGACCGCTGGGTTCTGCCGGTGCCGCCCGTCTGTTCCTCGGTGTCCATTCAAGCCGGTAATCCCATCCCTTCCGCCGTTCGTGGCGGCTGTCTTGCCGAGTGCCGCAGCGGCCGGCGGCTCGCCGCGTCGAGCCATCGGCGCCGGCTTTCGCGGGCCCGGCTGCTGCATCGACATTCGCGCTCCGCTGCGCGTCGGGACTCGCCTTACCCTCGCCGGCCGATGGGCCGGAATCGTCGCGGCTGGCGCTTGGCCGTCGATGCGGACACCGCTTCCGGGCGCGATCAGCTTCTGCTGCCGGCCTTGGGGGCGTAGCGTCGGCGCGAATCTAGCCAGCTGGCGGCGCAATGGCGAAGGCGTCGCAGGGCGGGGCGGGAGTGAGCGTCGGGCGTTCGGGTACGGTCGGGGCAGGGGGAGGGCGAGCAGGGCTTGGAATGGCCGGCGCCGCAGAAGGCGCGAAGCGGAAGGGCAGCGCCAGGGGCATGGCCGGATGCAATGCGGGCGCCCGACGGCCCCGGTGGATGCCGCCGGAGGGTTACACGAGCGGCTGCGGCTCGAGGAACTGCTGCTCGATAGCGCTGGCGCTCATCGGCCGGCCGGTCAGGTAGCCCTGGATCAGCTGGCAGTTGCGGGCCCGCAGGTAGCGCAACTGGGCTTCGGTCTCGACGCCTTCGGCCACCAGCGTCAGGTCGAGGGAGTGACCCAGGGCGATGATGGCATCGACGATGCTGTGTGCCTGGGTATCATCGCTGATGTCCATGACGAAGGCCCGGTCGATCTTCAGGATGTCGATGGGGAAGGTCTTGAGCATGCTCAGGGACGAGTAGCCCGTGCCGAAGTCGTCGATCGCGATGCGCACCCCCCGCGCGCGGATGCGCTCCAGGGTCGCGAGCACGTGCTGCTGTTCGACCAGCACGCTCTCGGTGATCTCCAGCTCGATCGCGTTGGGCGAGACCTGCATGCGCTCCAGCAGGCGAAAGAGTCGCTGCTCGATATTGCGTTGATTGAACTGGTGCGCCGATACGTTCACGGCGATGGGCGCAATGGCGTGATCGCTGGCCTGCCAGAGGCGGCTCTGCAAGCAGGCCTTTTCCAGTATCAGCTCGCCCAGGGGCAGGATCAGCCCGGTTTCCTCGGCCAGCGGGATGAACTCGGCGGGGGATATGCTGCCGAGCTCCGGGTCGTTCCAGCGGGCCAGTGCCTCCACGCCCTTGAGCGTGCCGCTCGCCGCGCACACCTTGGGCTGATAAACCAGCTCCAGCTCGCCATGGCTGATGGCCCTGCGCAGGGCCGCTTCCAGATACAGGGCCCGTTCGCTCTGCTGCTCGAATTCCGGGGTGTACAGCACGGTTTCCGGGCTGCGCTGGCGGCTGGCCTTGTGCGCGGCCAGCCCACTCATCTTGAACAGCTGCTCGATGTTGCCTTGACCGGCGGTCTGGATGGCGGCACCGGAGTACACCGGCAGGCAGAACTCGTAGGTGTCGACCTGGATCGGTTGCTCGAACGAGGCGTTGATCCGGCGTATCAGGTGCTTGAGTTGCAGGTGCTCGGCGGAGTCCCTGAGCAGGACGTGAAACTCGGCATCGCTGGTGCGGGCAATGAACGGCAGGCTCTTGGGCCGGTGTTCCTCGTACTGCTGATTGGCGTCCAGCGCGGCGAGCAGTTTGTCGGCCGTCACCTTCATGAGCTTGTCGGCCAGCTTGGCGCCGACATTGTTTCTGATGCTCGAATAGCTGTCGAAGCGCAGCTGCAGCACACACAGGCTGTTATCCAGGGTCGCGTCGAGGTGGCGTTGGGCGACCTGCAGGAAGCAGGCCTGGTTGGGCAGGCCGGTCAGGCCGTCGATCAGCGACAGCCGTTCGATGTGGCGTTGCTGGCGGGCCTGGTTGGTGGTGTCGCGCAGCATGCAGATAACCTCGTCAGGGCCGCAGGCCACCAGGCGCACTTCGAACACGTTGTCGTCCATGCCGCCGAGCTGCAACGGCAGGGCGTCGCCCTGCAGCGCCTGTTGCAAGGCCTGGGCAGGGTCGAACTGGGCGATGCCGGCGAATACCTGATGAATCGGATCGCCGATGCACAGGCGGGCCTTGAGCAGCGCCGGCATGCGCTCGGGGACCTTCGCCGCCTGCAGCAGGCCCTCGGCGTCGAAGCGCAGTATGCAGTCCGGAATGGCATGCAGCAGGGCGGCCTGGCTGGCACGCTCCTGCTCCAGTGCCGCGTGGTTGCGCTGCGCCTGGACGATGTGGCGCAGGCGCTTGGCCAGTACCTTGGCGCTCAACGGCTTGGTCACATAGTCGGTGGCGCCGACCTCGGATGCCCGGTTGATCGAGTCCAGGTCCTCCATGCCGGTGAGCATCACCACCGGCGTCTGTGCCCGCCCTGGCAACTGCTTGAATTTTTCGCAGGCGGTGAAGCCATCCATGCCGGGCATGCGCACGTCCATCAGGACGATGTCGAAGTTCCGCTCCCGGGCCAGCGCCAGGGCCTGGCCGCCGTCGCCGGCTTCGCTGATCTCGAGCCCCTCGTGGGTCAGGGACAGCTGCATGTGCATGCGGATCAGTTCGTCGTCGTCGACGACCAGGACCGACAGGCGCTCCTCGGCTTGCGACTCGAGTGGCGCTGCAAGTTCGTTTGATTCGTCCATGATCGTCTCCCGTGGTTGGGTCTATTGCCCAGGTAGTCAGCCAGAAGCATGCCAAGTCATCGATTCACCCAGGATAGGCGGCCGTTCCTGCCGTCAGGCGCGGCCGAGTCGCTGGGCTGAGGCTGGCTCAATTGCAAAATGGCTCCGAAGTGCTGGGTTTCTTTGCAAAATGCGAAGCGTCATGCGAAAAAACCTTGGCCCAAGCACTCAAATCGCCCCGGTGACGCCTGATTTCCAATCTGGTCCCTATATTGCTTTCTCCTATTCGCAAGACAGCGTTCCTTGCGTAATGACAGTGCTGGATGACGCATTGAGCCCTGCAGCCGCTGTGCAAGAGGACCGGCCATAGATGCCGGTCCGGCAGCGCTAAACCGTTCCCCCATGGAGGCAGAGGTCATGACGCTTTTGAAACTAATGGACGAGGCGATCCTCACTCGCCTGGCCGCAGAAACGTCCGATGCCATGCTCGAGCGCATGATCGGCATGTTTGTCAGCGAGGCGCAACGGCGCATGGACGCCATCAACGCGAACCTGGCCAGCATGGATTGTCACGGCGTCGAGGACCAGGCCCATGCCCTCAAGAGCAATGCGGCCACTTTCGGCGCCGCGCAGCTGTCGGCGCTGGCGCGGGAGATCGAGTCGGCCTGCAAGCGCATGGACGGGGAGTTGGTCATGCAGCTCATGCCGCAGATCAACGATATAGTGCGTGACACTCTGGCGGCCTATCGCCAGCGCTTCAACATTCCCCAGCCGGTGTAGTGGAGAGCACAGATGCGCGAGCGTGTAGGAAACACCTCAATCCTGCTGGTGGAGGACAGCCTGCCGCTGGCCACCCTCTATCACGAGTACCTGAGCGCGCAGGGCCATCAGGTGGTGCATGCGGCCGACGGCGAGCAGGCATTGCAGGCGCTGGGCAGCCAGCGCTTCCATTTGGTCCTGCTGGACCTCAGCCTGCCGGACATGCATGGCTTTGAGGTGCTGCGTTTCGTCAACGAGCAGCGCATCGATGTGTCGGTGGTGGTGGTGACGGCCAACGATTCGGCCGAGGTGGCCATGGATGCGGTGCACCTGGGGGCGGTGGATTTTCTGACCAAGCCGATCGACGCCAGCCGCCTGCTGGTGACGGTCAACAATGTGCTCAAGCAGCATCACCTGGCGGACCTGCTCGACAGCTATCAGCAGCGCTACGAGCGCGACAGCTTCGAGGGTTTGGTGGGCGCCTCACCGGTGATGCAGGGCGTCTACCGGGTGATCGAGAACGCCGCGTCGAGCCGCGCCAGTATCTTCATCACCGGCGAGAGCGGTACCGGCAAGGAACTCTGTGCCGAGGCCATCCACCGGCGCAGTGATCGCAGCGGCAAGCCGCTGATCACCATCAACTGCGCGGCCATTCCGCGGGACCTGATGGAGAGCGAGATATTCGGCCATATGAAGGGCGCGTTCACCGGCGCCCATGCCGAGCGAGACGGCGCGGCGACGCTGGCCGACGGCGGTACGCTGTTTCTGGACGAACTGTGTGAAATGGACCTCGAACTGCAGAGCAAGCTGCTGCGCTTCATTCAGTCCGGCACCTTCCAGAAGGTCGGCTCCAGCGTCAGCCAGCAGGTCGATATCCGCTTCGTCTGCGCCACCAACCGCGACCCGTTGGACGAGGTGCGCGCCGGGCGCTTTCGCGAGGATCTGTACTATCGCCTGCACGTCATCCCGCTGCGCCTGCCGCCTCTGCGCGAGCGCGGCAATGACTGTCTGCTGATCGCGCGCAAGCTGCTGCGCGACATCTGCGAGCGTGAGGGCAAGGCCTTCGCCGGCTTCTCCCGGGAGCTGGAGGCGATCATGCAGGCCTACCCGTGGCCGGGCAATGTGCGCGAACTGGAAAACGTCATCATGAACATGGTGGTGCTGGGCGAGGGCACGGAGCTGACCGCCGCCATGCTCCCCGAGTCGCTCGATACCCGCCTGCAGGTTGGCGCCGTGAAGGCCTCGGGCGTCGCGCCGGAGCCCGCCGGCCCGGCAGCCACCGGCGCGTTCGACCGCCGGAGAGCGGACGACGAGATCCGCCCGCTGTGGCTGGAGGAAAAGCGCATTATCGAGCGCGCCATCGACATCTGCGGCGGCAACCTGCCCAAGGCCGCAGCCCTGCTGGAAGTCAGCGCCTCGACCTTGTATCGCAAGCGTCAGGCCTGGGAGAAGTCGGCGACCGAGCCAGTGCCCGGCTAGGTTCCTGGCAAAGTGCATTGCAAATTGCAAAGCACTTTGCGATGCCGTGGGGCTTGGTGAGGGCCGGAGGGCCCTTGGGTTTGAACCGGCCGGCTTTCTCCGCTAGTCGGGCATCCTTATAAATCTTTTACATTTCAATGGCTTGAGCTTGCAGCGAGTCTCTCGGCGAGGTCCTGTGGGCGCTTTCCGCAGCTCAGCGGCCGGGCGCGGGGCGCAGATTGCAAGCTGGCCTGCATCTTGCGATGTCTCTTCCAGGAATCAGGAGACCTGTCCCATGACCCAGAATGGCAACCCTGCGGCAAACAGTTCGCCAGCGCTTGGCCCCAGTCACCGCTGGTGGCAGAAATGGGTGGCGGCCGCCTTGCTGGCGGCCCTGTTTGCAGGCAGCGCGCTGGTCGCTCTGCGCACCCACTATCAGGACGACTTCCTGGCCAGTCATCTGGCCCAGGAGCAGGTGGTCCTGCAGGAGCTGTCGATCGTCCGCGCGCAACTCGAGTCCTACCTCAATGGCGACCTCTATCAGGTCAAAGGCCTGATCGGCCTGCCGATCGCCAACCAGCGGGTCAACGAGAAGCAGTTCGCGCGTATCGCCGCAGAATTGGCCGGCAATGATCAGCAGATCATGAGCCTGCAGTTGGCGCCGAACGGCATCGTCACCCATGTCTGGCCCTATGAGCAGAACAAGGGCGCGATTGGCCACGATCTGCTGGCCGACCCGCAGCGCCGCGTCGCCGCGAACCGGGCGATCGAGAGCCGTCAGCTCTGGGTGGCCGGGCCGGTCGAATTGATCCAGGGCGGCGTCGCGATCATTGGCCGTTATCCGATCTTCGTCGACGACACCGAGTCGGCAGGGGAGCGCTTCTGGGGGTTTGCCACCGTGCTGATCGACTGGAGCTCGGTGGTGGCGCGGGCCCGGCAGGCAGTCGGCGCCACCAGTGGAATCGAGATCGCCATTCGCGGCAAGGACGGCCTCGGTGCCGCCGGCGAGCAGCTCTATGGCCAGCCGGAAGTATTCACCGACTCGCCGATCACCATGGACGTGGTCCTGCCCGGCGGTGTCTGGCAGTTGGCCGGTGTGCCGGCGCAGGGCTGGATCACCTTCGCCGATCACAAGGTGGAACAACGCTTGCTGCTGCACGTGGTAGTGATTTTGCTGGCGCTCGGCTTCTACGCCCTGCTGCGCCTGCCGGTGCGCCTGCGGCGCATGGTCGAGGAGGCCACCTTCAACCTGCGCCAGAGCGAGAACCGCCTGGTCGATGCCATCGAAGCGATCCCCGATGCCTTCGCCATCTTCGATGCGAGTGATCGACTGGTGCTGTGCAACGCCAATTTCCGCCGTGTCTACCAGCGCAGCGAGGCCGCCATCGAGCCCGGCGCCACCGCGAGCAGCCTGATCGAGTACGGCATCGCCCACGGCCAGTACGCCGCCGGCGAGGGCGACCAGGCCTTGTCCGAGCTGCTCAGGTCCAAGCTGGAGCTGCATGGCAAGGCCGAATCCCACTACGAGGAACACCTGAGCGACGGCCGGGTGCTGCGGGTCATCCAGCGGCGCATGCGCGATGGCGGCCTGGCGGGCATCCGGGTCGACATCAGCGATCTCAAGCGCAAGGAACACGAGCTCGTTGAAGCCAAGCGCCAGGCCGACGCCTCCAATGAGGCGAAGAACACCTTCCTGGCCACCGTCAGCCACGAGTTGCGCACCCCCTTGAATGTGGTGATCGGTGTACTGACGGCCTTGCAGTCATCCACCAGGCTGGGGGAGGTGGAGCAGGAGCGGGTCAAGGTCGCCAATCGATCCGGCAAGCACCTGCTGGCCCTGGTCAACGAGATTCTCGACCTGTCCCGCGTCGAGTCGGGCAAGCTGGAGCTGCAGCACAGTGCCTTCGATTTCGCCGGGCTGATCAACCCGGCGCTGGACTTCGCCCGCAGCGGCTGCGAGCAGAAGGACCTGCAGTTCCTCTACGAGGAAGGGCCCGGGGTGCCGCGACATTGCCGGGGTGACAGCGTGCGGGTGCGCCAGGTGCTGTTCAACCTGCTGTCCAATGCCATCAAGTTCACGCCATCCGGCACCGTGCGCTTGACGGTCGAAGCCAGTGCGCCGACGGACGGGCGAACGGCCCTGACGTTCTGCGTGGACGACTCCGGGCCGGGGGTCGCCGAAAGCATGAAGCCCCTGCTGTACAAGGCCTTCGCCCAGGGTGACGCCTCTCTGGTGCGCCAGCATGGCGGCGCCGGGCTTGGCCTCGCCCTGTCGAAGCGCCTGGCACGGTTGATGGGGGGCGACATCGAGGCCGGCGATTCCCCCCTGGGTGGGGCGCGATTCACCCTGAGCCTGACCCTGGAGTGTGTTTCCGGCGAGAGCGGCGCCATGGCGGAACAGCGCCTGAGCCGGGAGCCTGTGAGCCACAGCCCGCGACGCGTGCTGACGGTGGACGATTCGCCGACCAATCAGCTGGTCATCGAATGCCTGCTGGACGGCACGGGGTATGAGTTGCACTGCGCCGATGGCGGTGCACAGGCCATAGAGCGGGTCCAGGAGCAGGCCTTCGACCTGATCCTGATGGATATTTCGATGCCCGAGATGGATGGCGTCGAGGCGACCCGGCGGATTCGCGAGCTGCTGGGTGAGGCTTGTCCGGTGGTGGTGGCGGTGACGGCGCACTCCATGGCCGGCGACCGGGAGTACTACCTGACTCGGGGCATGGATGGCTTCATCACCAAGCCGATCGACAAGCAGGAGCTGATCCGCACCATCGAGGCGGCAGGCGCCTGAGGGCGTCGCGGCGGATCGCCGTCGGGATTCCTGATGGCCCCGTCCGCCGCGGCGGAGGGCGGCCAGTGGGGGCGGCCTTGTGGCACACTGCGCGGCCAAGGAGATACCGATGCCACGCCCCCATTGCCCCCGCTGCAGCCGTCCGCTCGAGCGCTGCCTATGCGCCCTGATTCCTCGGCTCGACAGCCGCACCCGCGTGCTGATTCTGCAGCACCCCAGCGAGGTCCGACATGCCTTGAGCACCGCGCGCCTGGCGGCGTTGGGCCTGAGCAATGCCGAGTTGCGGGTGGGCGAGGTGTTCGACGACCTGCCGGCGCTGCTGGGGCAGGCGGGTTATCGGCCGTGTCTGCTGTTCCCGGGGGAGGCCGCCGCGCCCCTGGCACAGTTCGCCGCGGCGGCGCAGGGGCTGCCGCTGCTGCTGGTGGTGCCGGATGGCACCTGGCGCAAGGCGCGCAAGCTGCTGCACCTCAATCCGCCGCTGGCGGCGCTGCCCAGGGTGACCCTGCCGGCGGGCCTGCATTCGCGCTATCGCCTGCGCAAGGCACCGATGCCGGGCGCGCTGTCCACCATCGAGGCGATAGTCGAGGCGCTGGACATCCTCGAGGCGCCGGCCCGCTTCGACGCGCTGCTCAAGCCATTCGAGGCGCTGATCGAGGGGCAGATCGCCGCCATGGGTGAGGAGACCTTCAGGCGCAATCATCTGCGCGACTGAGCTACCGCCCGCCGCGAGATGACTCGCCATCTGCGTACCTTCTAAGCGGCCCGCTCAGTCCGATTGTCCGGACATCTCCGTCAGCGTGGCCGTATCCGTTCGACCAGCAGGCTGCCGTCGTTGCGCAGGCGCCCGCGCACCTGCACGTAATCCCCTGGCTTGGGCGAGTGCTGCAGCCGGGTTGCCGCATTGACCCTGAGTACCAGGTCATCGAGGCGCCAGTCAGCCCGCAGTGTGCCGTGCAAACGTACCCTGGCGCCGCTGGGCATGGGCGCAGGCTTGCCCTCGGCGTCGCGGGCGCCCTGGTTGATCCAGTCGACGATCAGGGCGATGTCCTGTGCATCGAGGTAGGGCGGGCCGTCGTACGGCATGCGGGGGCGCGCCTGGCCGCGGATTCGCCGCACCAGTTCGCTGGCCTCGGCCGCGCCCGGCACCACGCGGGCGCGTTCGTCGTGGGCCAGCGTCTCCGCGTAGGAGGTCAGCCGATAGCCTTCGGGGGCCGGGCCCATCAGTCCTTGTGCGGCGTGGCACTTGGCGCAGCGGCCGATGAGAATCGCCTGCACCTGGCGGTAGTCCACTGTGCTCTTGGGCTCGGGCGCAGGTGAGCTGGTCGCCTCGGTTGCAGCCTGCGATGGGGAGGCGCCGAGCAGCGACAGCAGCAGGCCGAGCGCGAGCAGGCTGGCAGGTTGCTTGGGCATGGCTGGCGGCCTCGCGACGGCATTGGCGATACCTTGAAGACTAGCGGCAATGGCTACAAGGCCGGGGCGCGGGGCCGGTGCTATTCCGCGCCAGCCTGTGCGCTGCCCGCTTGCCGCGGTGGCTTGCGGCGCAGTAGCGGGAAGGCGACCAGGGCAAGCCGCAGCCAGCGCCGCCAGTTGCCGCGCCGCACCCCCAGGGTCGCCAGCAGCAGGGCGCCGCCGGCCACCCAGAGCGGCGCGTTGCTATCGCGCAATTCTTCGCGCCAGTGCTGGCTGAAGTATCGCGCCTGGCGCACCGGTTGCAGCAGTACCAGGGTTTCGTGGCGCAGCTCCTGGCGATGCATTTCCAGGCGCAGGCGCAGCATGGCCTTGCGCAGTTCGCTGCGCGAGGCCTTGGCAGGCAGTTCGGTCAGGCTCATGGCAGCAATTGCTCGCGGTCGCGGGCCAGCTCTTCGAGGCTGGCGCTGAAGGGCGCAGGGGCCGTGCGCAGGCGGTGCAGCAGAGCGAACAGGCAGGCCAGCAGGCCGACGCCGTAGAAGGCGCACAGGGCGATGATCACAGTCAGGCGGTGGCTGTCCCAGAAACCGATCACCAGCGCGGCCGACAGGCCGATCAGCAGCAGCAAGCCGAACACCAGGCCCAGGCCCGTCAGCACCAGCAACTGCAGGCTGAGGCTGCGTTGTTCTTTGAGTTCTTCGCCGAACAGCGCCAGGTGGCCATGCAGCAAACCGAGCAGGGCGCCGCCAAAGCGCCGCGGCGAGGGACCGCGGCCGGGCGCGGAAGGTGACGCATCGTCCATCTCGTCTCTCATCAGCGACGGGAAATCAGCATGCCCAGCAGCAGGCCGATGGCGGCGGCTATGCCCAGCGTCTGCCAGGGGTGGGTCTGCACATAGCCTTCGGTCGCCTCGACGGCCGCCTTGCCGCGTTCACGCAGGGAGTCTTCGGCATCGTTCAGGGTGCTGCGGGCACGCCCCAGGCTGGTGCGGATCTGTTCGCGCAGCTCCTCGGCCTGCTCGCCGGCCAGACTGGCGGAGTGTTGCAGCAGTTTTTCCGTGTCGCGAACCAAGGCCTGGAACTCGTCGAGCAGCTCGTCTTGGCTGGATGAATTGGCACTCTTGCGGGGCATGGGTCTCTCCTTGGACGGGTGAGTGTAAGGGCTTCGAGTCCCCAGGCGGGGCCAGGATCCCCCGGATAGGGCAGGCGTAATACCTGGTACTGCGGTTTCAATTGCTGGTACAGCCTTTGCAAAGTCTTGGTGCGCGCCCTCTGCCGGTTGCTCCCTTATGGAGCCTTCAAGGACTTGGCCTGGATGCCGGGGTGCATGGGTAAATTATTAATAAATAAAGAATTAGTACCTTGACTGGGTTCGTCCGCGCGCCATTTTGGCGCCGTTCGATATCGCTGAGGCTGGATTTGGTTGGCAGTCGTGCTCCTCGATGGTGCGCCATGCGTCGGGTCTGGTCCAGTTTGGTGCTTTTTCCCTGACTTCGGAGTGTCCTTCGCTGATGGAAGACATCAATAGCGCCGTAGAAACCCTGATTCACGGCTCAAATACCCTGTTCATCCTGCTCGGCGCGGTGATGGTGCTGGCCATGCATGCCGGCTTCGCCTTCCTCGAAGTGGGTACCGTGCGGCAGAAGAACCAGGTCAACGCCTTGTCGAAGATCATCTCCGACTTCGCGGTCTCGGCCCTGGCCTATTTCTTTATCGGCTACTGGGTCGCCTACGGGGTGACCTTCCTCGAGCCGGCCAGTGTGCTGACCCAGGAGAACGGCTATGCCCTGGTCAAGTTCTTCTTCCTGCTGACCTTTGCCGCGGCGATTCCGGCGATCATCTCCGGTGGTATCGCCGAGCGCGCCAAGTTCGGTCCGCAACTGTGCGCCACCGTATTGATCGTAGCCTTCGTTTATCCATTCTTCGAGGGCATGATCTGGAACGGCAACTACGGCGTGCAGGCCTGGCTGGAGGGCACTTTCGGCGCAAGCTTCCATGACTTCGCCGGCTCGGTGGTGGTGCATGCCGTGGGTGGCTGGCTGGCCTTCGGCGCGGTGCTGCTGCTGGGGCGCCGCGACGGACGCTATCGGGACGGGCGGCTGGTGGCGTTCGCGCCGTCCAACATTCCATTCCTGGCCCTCGGCTCGTGGATCCTGATCATCGGCTGGTTCGGCTTCAACGTGATGAGCGCGCAGACCCTGGGCAGCGTCAGCGGCCTGGTGGCGGTCAACACCCTGATGGCGATGGTCGGCGGCACCGTGGCCGCGCTGCTGGTCGGCCGCAACGACCCGGGCTTCCTGCACAACGGCCCGTTGGCCGGCCTGGTGGCGGTGTGCGCCGGCTCCGACCTGATGCACCCAGTCGGCGCCCTGGTGACCGGCGCGATTGCTGGTGCGCTGTTCGTCTGGGCGTTCACCGCGACCCAGGTGAAGTGGAAGGTCGACGACGTACTCGGCGTCTGGCCCTTGCACGGCCTGTGCGGCGCCTGGGGCGGCATTGCCTGCGGCATCTTCGGTCAGCAAGCGCTGGGCGGCCTGGGCGGCGTGAGCCTGGCCAGCCAGCTGATCGGCACGGCGCTGGGCGTACTGGTGGCGCTGATTGGTGGCTTCCTGGTCTATGGCGTGCTCAAGGCTCTGCTGGGCATTCGCCTGACTCAGGAGGAGGAGTACTACGGCGCCGACCTCTCGATACACAAGATCGGTGCCGTCAGCCAGGACTGATCGATCTTCCCTGCAGCCCAAAAGCCCGGCACAACGTCCGGGCTTTTTTGTGCCGCATCGCGCTCGGGCAGGATGCAACTGCCCGAGCGACGCGGCTCAGCGCCGGCGTTTGAGGGCGGCGGAAGCGGGCGCTGTCTCGGTTGCCAGGTATTGACCGGCGCAAGCCCAGGCTGGGGCGAGCGCAAGGGCAGCGACGTGCGCGGCCTGATGCTAGACTGCTTTTCTTGTGATTTTTGGACGCCAACGCATGCTTCCTGAATGCCAACTGTTCGGTACCCTTGGTTGCCATCTGTGCGAAGTGGCCGAGGCGCTGCTGATGCCGTTCGTCGAACACGGCTTGCTGGTGGAGCTGGTGGATATCGCCGATCAGGAGGAGTGGGTCGAGCAGTACGGTTTGCGAATACCGGTACTGCGCCGTTGCGATACCGGTGCCGAGCTTGATTGGCCGTTCGATGGCGAGCAGGTCGTGGCGTTTCTGCGTTGACGGCCAGCCACTGATGAACGCCCGTGAGCGAGGCGCCCGAGAGGAATAAGGCACCGGGCTGGTAACCCAGGCCGGCCTGTAGATAGTTGTTAAAGGGGGAAAGATTCACTGATGAGTGAGGTGATGGGGGACGCGTTTTCGCTGCTGTTGTTCCGCCTGCACAGCGGCCGGCTGCTGGGGATCAACCTGCTGAAGGTCAATGAGATCGTCGAGTGCCCGGCGCTGACCAAACTGCCTAATCGTCATCCTCATGTGCTCGGGATTGCGACACTGCGTGGCGCGGCGCTGAACGTCATCGACCTGGCGCGAGCGATAGGCGAGGTGGGGCATGGCGACAGTCGGGACGGCTGCTTGATCGTCACCGAGCTCAGTCGCTCCCGCCAGGGACTGTATGTGCAGCGTGTCGAGCGCATCGTCCAGTGCTCGACTCGCGATGTGCGCCCGCCGCCAGCAGGTACTGGGGCTAAAGCCTTCATCACTGGAGTAACCCAGATCGATGGGGCCATCGTGCAGATTCTCGATGTCGAAAAGGTGCTGCATGAGCTCGCTCCCGCGATGCCGGGAGAGCTCGATGATCAGCAGTTGTCCGATGCCGACCGCCGGTTGCTGGCAGGCCGTCGCGTGTTGGTGGTGGATGACTCCCAGGTCGCCTTGCAACAGACCTTGGTTACTCTGCGCAAGCTCGATCTCGACTGCCAGGCGGTACGCAGTGCCGCTGCGGCCATGGACCTGTTGCTGACTCAGCAGCATGCCGGGGAGCCGATAGAAGTGCTGGTTTCCGATATCGAAATGCCGGAGATGGATGGCTATAGCCTGGTGCGGGAAATTCGCCGGAACGCGATCATTGGCCAGACCTATGTGCTGCTGCACACCTCGCTGGACAGCACCATGAACACCGAGAAAGCACGCGCGGTCGGTGCCAATGATGTGCTCACCAAGTTCTCCGCTGTCGATTTGAGCAAAGCGCTGTTGCGCGCCTTCCAGCAGCTGGCCTGACTGTTCGGGCCGAATCAGCTCTACCTAGGGGTATCAGCCGGCGGCTGGTGCCCTTTGGCGCCTCCGTACTCACATCAAGCCTCAGGTTCGAACTCTTCCGGACAAGGGCGGCGGGATGAGCAGGGTGCAGAAACAAGAAAGCCCGCACAGGGCGGGCTTCTTGGGGTGTTTCGTAGACAGCTTGAGACTGCTAGAAACTGGGATTTGGTCGGAGAGACAGGATTCGAACCTGCGACCTTCTCGTCCCGAACGAGACGCGCTACCAAGCTGCGCTACACTCCGATAGGGCGAAATTGTACTGAAAAACATTTGCTGCACAAGGGGTTAGGCTAAATTTTTTTGCCTGACGAGACGAAAGGATCGGTGCTTTTGTCCCGTCAGGCGTCGGCCCGGGACCAGTCGGCCGAGCGCAGCGACTGCTCAGAGCTCGTGGATGGTGCTGACCTGGTCCTTGTTCACTTTGGCGCGCGTGCCGTCGAGTTGCTCGAATTCGTAGAAGCCCGATGCCGCATCGTAGTGTGGCTGGTCCCGAGTCTGCAGTTCGCGGCCATCGTTCAGGGTGATCACCGAGGGCGAGGTGCATCCGGCCAGCGTTGCCAGGCCCAGGGCCAGTAGGATTGCCGGGAAGGTCCGTCGACTCATGGGTGTGCTCCTTGATGAAATGGCTACCCAGCCTCAGACGAAAGAATGCCGCCAAGGTTCCTTGCTGCAGGATCGTCGGCGCGATCAGCCGACACTGTGCACGAGCATGTCCGGGGTATTGAGGTTGGCCAGGCGCGGGTCCTCAAGTGGGCAGTCGACCGCTACTGGGGCGTATTCTCGCAGCCAGCGCTGGGGACTGCGCTCGCCGGCCTGCCAGGCCTGCTCCAGCGAGGCGCTCAGGCGGGTCGGGATCAGGCAGAACAGCGGTTCCCAGTAATCCCCCTGGCGGACGATCACCGGATGCTCGCCGGCCCTGCTCAGCAGGGCCTCGAGCAGGGCCCGGTCGAGGCGCGGGGCGTCGCAGGGCAGAACCAGTAGATGCGCATGCCGGGCCACCTTGAGGCCGGCGCGAATGCCGGCCAGGGGGCCCTGAAAGTCCTGCTGCTCGTCCTGCACCAGCTGATCCGCGAACTGGGCGTAGTGCTCGGCGTTGCGGTTGCAGGAGATGATCAGGTCGTCGGTCAGCGGTCTAACCAGGTCGTGCAGCCAGGCGATCAGCGGGCGACCCTGCCACTCGAGCAGGCCCTTGTCGCGCCCGCCCATGCGATGTCCACGGCCCCCGGCGAGCAGCAGCACGGAACAGGGCGGCAGGGCAGTAACGGCGGGCATGGCGAAGCCTCCTGGGACGGGCCTGTGATATAACTTCCGGCATTATCCCCGATAACTGGAAACCTGCCATGAATCACAAGGCCGAGGCGGTATTCGTGCCGCTGAATATCGCCGTGCTGACCGTCAGCGACACGCGCAATCTGGACACCGATACCTCCGGTCAACTGTTCGTCGACCGCCTGCAGGAGGCCGGCCATCGGCTGGCCGCGCGCCAGTTGCTGAAGGACGATCTGTACAAGATCCGCGCCCAGGTCGCCACCTGGATCGCCGCCGACGACGTGCAGGTGGTGCTGATCACCGGTGGTACCGGCTTCACCGGCCGCGACAGCACCCCGGAGGCGGTCAGCTGCCTGTTGGACAAGCAGGTGGATGGCTTCGGCGAGCTGTTCCGGCAGATTTCCGTGGCCGACATCGGCACCTCCACGGTGCAGTCCCGCGCCCTGGCCGGCATGGCCAACGGCACCCTGGTGTGCTGCCTGCCGGGCTCGACCAATGCCTGCCGCACCGCCTGGGACGGCATCCTCGCCGAGCAGCTGGATGCGCGCCATCGCCCCTGCAACTTCGTCGCTCACCTGAAGCAGGCGGATGCCTGCGAGAGCCGTGGATGATGGCCAGCGAAAAGCCCGGCCTGTTGCCGGTCGAGGAAGCACTGGCCAAGTTGATGGCGTTGGCCGAGGCGGCGCCGATCACTGAAGTCGAGCGCGTCGCCCTGGCCGAGGCGGATGGCCGGGTGCTGGCCGCGCCGCTGATCGCCGGATTGGACCTGCCGCCCTGGGCCAACAGCGCCATGGACGGATACGCCCTGCGTCTGGCCGACTGGAACGGCGAGCCGCTGCCGGTCAGTCAGCGTATTCAGGCCGGCAATGCGCCGGGGCCGCTGCAGCCGGGCAGCTGTGCGCGCATCTTCACCGGCGCGCCGCTCCCGGCCGGCGCCGATACCGTGGAGATGCAGGAGAATGTCGAGGTCGAAGGCGATGGCCGGGTGCGCTTTCGTGAGCCGCTGAGGCTCGCTCAGAACGTCCGTCCGCAGGGTCAGGAGACCCGGGTCGGTGACCACGTGCTGCCGGCTGGCACGCGCCTGGGGCCGATCGAGCTGGGCCTGGCGGCCTCCCTCGGCGTGGCCGAGCTGGAAGTGCGGCGGCGCCCGCGGGTGGCGGTTGTCTCCACCGGCGACGAGTTGGTCGAGCCGGGTTTGCCGCTGGGGCCGGGGCAGATCTACAACAGCAATCGCCGGCTGTTGATCGCCTGGCTGCAACGCCTGGGCTGTGCGGTGGTGGATGGCGGCATCCTCGCCGATGACCTGCAGCAGACCCGCGATGCCCTGGCCGCGCTGAGCGCCGTCGACCTGATCCTGTCCACCGGCGGGGTGTCGGTGGGCGAAGCGGATTTCCTCGGCGTGGCCCTGCGCGAGGAGGGCGAACTGACCCTGTGGAAACTGGCGATCAAGCCGGGCAAGCCGCTCACCTTCGGGCGCTTTCGCGGCGCCCCGGTGCTTGGCCTGCCGGGTAATCCGGCGTCCACCCTGGTCACTTTCGGTCTGTTGGCGCGTCCCTATCTGTTGCGCCGTCTCGGCGTGCGGCGGGTCGAGCCGCTGGGCTTCGCCATGCCGGCCGGTTTCACCTGGAGCAAGCCGGGCAAGCGCCGCGAGTACCTGCGCGCACGCCTGGAAGGCGGCCGGGTGGTGCCTTATCCGAACCAGAGCTCGGGGGTGCTGCGCAGCGCCGCCTGGGCCGAAGGCATCGCCGAAGTGCTGGAAGGGACCACGCTGGCCGAGGGCGACAGCCTGCGCTTCATTCCGCTGAGCGAGATTCTCGGCTAGCCCGGGGGCTAGGTGCCCGCGCGCCGGCTTTCGCGGAATTCCCCTGGCGTCTGCCCGGTCCAGCTCTTGAAGCTGCGATGGAAGGAGCGTGACTCGGTGAAGCCCAGGTAGCTGGCGATGTCCTGGATCGCCAGGTCGCTGCGCAGCAGGTAGTGCTCGGCCAGCTCCTGGCGCAGCTGGTCGAGTATCTGCTGGTAGCTGGTGCCGGCCAGTTGCAGATGGCGCTGCAGGGTACGGACCGTCATGTGGAACTTCTCCGCCACCCGCTCCTTGCGCGGCAGGCCGTCCTTGAGCAGCAGGCGCAGGGCACTCTTGACCCGCTGCGGCAGCGGTTCGTCATCGTCCAGCCCGGCCATCAGGGTCAGCGCGTGTTCCTCCAGGGTGCGCAGCAGGTTGGCGTCAGCCTGGCGCAGGGGCACATCGAGGTACTGTCGCGGCACCACCAGCGCGTTGCAGGGTTGGGCAAAGCGCACCGGGCAGCCGAACAGCGCCTGGTATTCGGCCAGGGGGGCGGCGGCCGGCAGGGCATGCTCGAACCAGACCTCGTGCGGCGAGTGATCGGCATCGGCGATCCAGCGTGCGTACAACAGCCAGGAGGCCAGCACGTTCTCCACCATGTGCCGGCGGATCTCCGGGCTCTGGTGGCGACACCTCCAGATCAGGCGCACGTGATCCTGCGCCGCCTCGAGGCGACTCACGCCCATGTCACCCACCAGCTTCTCGTAGGGCACGATGCGGCCCATGGCTTCGCCGAGGGTGGCGCAGTTCATGGCGATATAGCCGAGCACGCTCCAGGAACCGGGTTGCACGAAGCGCGCCGAGCGCAGGCCGAACAGTGGGTCGCCCGACAGTTGCAGCAGCTGTGCCAGCAAGCGTTCATGGGTTTCTCCCGGCAGGCGCTTGCCGGTATCGCGCAGCTGCTCGGCGCACAGGCCCACCGCCGCCAGCGCCGGTTCGGTGTCCAGCTCGAGGTGTTCGGCATAGCGCAGGTACTTGAGCAGGGCGGGGACCGAGGTGTAGCCGAGGTTTTCCATGGCGCTTGTGCTTCCGACTGTCTCGATTGGCGATAGGTACTGTCCCGATTCGACAGTGACCCCGGGCGGCGGCTGGCTAGTATAGGCAGCCAACCATACTGATCGGAACATCCACGGGAGAGGCGCATGCGACGTTGGAACGGCTGGGGCGAGGAAACGACCGAGGTGGAGCTGCCGGCCCATGGCCAGGACTTTCTTGGCGAGCTGGTGGGGCCGGGTCAGAGGCTCGCCGATGCCAGCCTCGAGCAGGTGCTGGCCCAGGTGCCGGCCAGCCGCCTGCCGGCGCATCCGCTTATCAGCCTGGACCCCGAGGAGCGCCTGCGCCACGCCCGTGGCCAGAGCCTGCCGGACTGGCTGGCGATGCGTTCCGGCGCGTTCGGCGTGTTCCCCGATGGCGTCGCCTACCCGGAAAGCGCCGAGCAGATCCGCGAGCTGTTGGCCTGGGCCCGCCAGCAGGATGCGCTGCTGATTCCCTATGGCGGCGGCACCTCGGTGGCCGGTCATATCAACCCGCAGGCCAGCACCAGGCCCGTGCTGACCCTGTCGCTGGAGCGCATGAACCGCCTGCTGGAAATAGACGAGGAAAGCCTGATCGCCACCTTCGGCCCCGGCGCCAACGGCCCCCAGGTCGAGAGTCAGTTGCGCGCCCGCGGCTACACCCTCGGTCACTTTCCCCAATCCTGGGAGTTGTCGACCCTCGGCGGCTGGGTGGCCAGCCGGTCCAGCGGCCAGCAGTCGCTGCGCTACGGGCGCATCGAGCAATTGTTCGCCGGCGGTCGCCTCGAGACCTTCGCCGGCACCCTGGAGATTCCCTGTTTTCCCGCCTCGGCCGCCGGCCCCGACCTGCGGGAGATGGTCATGGGCTCGGAGGGGCGTTTTGGCATCATCTCCGAGGTCAAGGTGCGCATCAGTCGCCTGGCCGAGCAGGAGCAGTTCTACGCGGTGTTCATGCCCGACTGGCCGCGGGCCCTGGCCGCCATCCGCACCCTGACCCAGGCGCGCGTGCCGCTGTCGATGTTGCGCCTGTCCAACGCCATCGAGACCCGCACCCAACTGGCCCTGGCCGGCCATCCGCGGCAGATCGCCTGGCTGGAGAAGTACCTGGCCCTGCGCGGTGCCGGCGAGGGCAAGTGCATGCTGACCTTTGGCGTGACCGGCAGTCGCGCGCAGAACGCCGCCTCGTTGAAGCAGGCGAAGAAGCTGTTGAAGGGCTTCGGCGGGGTCTTCACCGGCACCCTGCTGGGCAGGAAGTGGGCGCAGAACCGCTTCCGCTTCCCCTACCTGCGCCACGGCCTGTGGGGCGCAGGCTACGCGGTGGACACCCTGGAAACCGCCACCGACTGGAGCAACGTCGACAACCTGCTGAACAAGGTCGAAGCCAGCCTGCGCGACGGCCTGGCCGAGGAGGGCGAGCGGGTGCACGTATTCACCCACCTGTCCCACGTCTACGGCGAGGGCTCGAGCATCTATACCACCTATGTGTTCCGCCCCGGCGCCAGCTACGAGCAGGCCATCGGCCGCTGGCAGCGACTCAAGCAGGCCGCCAGCCAGACCATCGCCGAGAACCGCGGCACCATCAGCCACCAGCATGGTGTCGGCCGCGACCACGCCCCCTACCTGGCCGCCGAGAAGGGCGAACTGGGCATGGCGGCGCTGCAGGCGCTGTCCGCCCACTTCGACCCGGAGCGCCGCCTGGCGCCTGGCGTGCTGCTCGAGGAATGACCATGCCCGCCTGGAATGCGGACTGGCGCGAGCGCGCGTTGCCCGAGTTGGCGGCTCGTGACTGGGACCTGATCGTGGTCGGCGGCGGCATCTGCGGCGCCGGCATCCTCCATGAGGCGGCGCGGCGCGGCTGGACGTGCCTGCTGCTGGAGCAGCGCGACTTCGCCTGGGGCACTTCCAGCCGCTCGTCGAAGATGGTCCACGGCGGCCTGCGCTACATCGCCAAGGGCCAGCTCGCGTTGACCCGCGATTCGGTGCGCGAGCGTCAGCGCCTGCTGCGCGAGGCGCCCGGGCTGGTCGAACCACTGAGTTTCCTGATGGCCCATTATCGCGGCGAGTTCCCGGGCCCCAAGCTGTTTGGCGGGCTGCTGGCGCTTTACGACGCTATGGCCGGCAAGCGCAACCACCTGTATTACCCGTTGCAGCAATTGCGTTTCCTGGCGCCGGGCCTCAAGGAAGCGGGTCTGCTCGGTGGCACGCGTTTCTTCGATGCGGTGACCGACGATGCCCGCCTGGTCATGCGCGTGCTCGGTGAGGCGCGCGGCGAAGGCGGTGAGGCGCTCAATGGCGTGCGGGTGGTCGAGTTGCTGCGCGAGCAGGGGCGGGTGGTCGGCCTGCGTGCCGAGGACCGGGAAACCGGCCGGCGCTTCGACTTTCATGGCCGCGCCGTGGCGCTGGCCACCGGCGCCTGGGCCGAGCGCCTGCGCAGTCCGCGCGGGCAGGAGCACGTGCGCCCGCTGCGCGGCAGTCACCTGCTGCTGCCCGCCTGGCGTTTGCCGGTGGCCCATGCCTTCAGCTTCATGCACGCCGCGGATCGCCGGCCGGTGTTCGTCTTCCCCTGGGAGGGCGCCACCGTGGTCGGTACCACCGACCTGGACCATCGCCAGTCGCTGGATCAGGAGGCGCGGATCAGTGGCGAGGAACTGGACTACCTGCTGGCCGCCTGCGCCCAGCAGTTTCCCGCGGCGCGGATCACCGGCGCCGATGTGTTGTCCACCTGGGCCGGGGTGCGGCCGGTGGTCGGCGACGGCGAGTCCGGCCGCAGGCCCTCCGAGGAGACGCGCGAACATGTGCTCTGGGTCGAGCCCGGCTGCGTGACCCTGGCCGGCGGCAAGCTCACCACCTTCCGCCTGCTGGCCCTGGAGGTGCTGCGCGCCTGTGCCGACTTCGTCGGCCGGCCCCTGGTGGAAGACGATGGCGCGTTGTTCGGGCCCTGCGTCGCGCCGGCGCTGGCGCAGTTGAGTCCGGCGCTGCAGAGACGCCTGAGTGGCCGCTACGGTCGCGAGCTGCCGGGCTTGCAGGAGGTGCTGGCGGAAGTCGGCTGCGAGTGCCTGCCGGGTACCCAGACCCTCTGGGCCGAGCTGGCCTGGGCGGCGCAAGGCGAGCTGGTACTGCATCTCGACGATCTGCTGCTGCGCCGCACGCGCATCGGGCTGTTGCTGCCGGGCGGCGCCGGCGCGCAGCTGCCGCGTATCCGCCAGCTGTGCCAGGCGCGTCTGGGCTGGGATGACGCCCGCTGGGGGCAGGAGGAATGCGACTACCTGGCACTCTGGCGTGCCTGTTATAGCCTGCCGGAGCCGGTTGCGGCGCCGGCTCCGATCATCAACCCATAACCTGGGGACTGCACCTTGAGCGAGCAAAGCTACCTGCTGGCCATCGATAACGGCACCCAGAGCGTGCGCGCCCTGTTGTTCGACCTGCAGGGCAACCTGGTCGGCAAGGGCAAGGTGGAACTGCAGGCCTACTATTCCAGGGAGCCGGGCTGGGCCGAGCAGGACCCGGAATACTACTGGGCCAGTCTGGGGGAAGCCTGCCAGCGTCTGTGGCAGCAGGTGGACATCGACCGCAGTCGGATCAGGGGCGTGTCGCTGACCACCCAGCGCGGCACCCTGATCAATGTCGACGAGGCCGGGCAGCCGCTGCGCCCGGCCATCCTCTGGCTCGACCAGCGCCGCGCCGAGGTGCGGGGCAGGATCAAGGGGCTCTGGGGCTGGTTGCTCAAGCTGGCTCGGGCCGAGGACGCGGTGGCGCACTTTCGCGCCCAGGCCGAGGTCAACTGGATCGCCCAGCAGCAGCCAGAGATCTGGGCCAGGACCCACAAGGTACTGCTGCTGTCCGGTTTTCTCAGCCACCGGCTCTGCGGTCGTTTCGTCGATTCGCTGGCCTGCTGCGTCGCCTACCTGCCGTTCGACTACAAGCGCCTGCGCTGGGCCGCGCCCGGTGACTGGAAGTGGCAGGCGATGCCGGTGCGCCGCGAGCAGTTGCCGGAGCTCTACGAACCGGGCCAGCAGTTGGGCCACATCAGCGCCGAAGCCAGCCGCCATACCGGGATTCCCGAGGGCTTGCCGCTGATCGCCGCCGGCGCCGACAAGGCCTGCGAGGTCCTCGGTGCCGGCGGGGTCGAGCCGCATATCGCCTGCCTGTCCTATGGCACCACCGCGACCATCAACACCACGCGGCGCGAGTACCTGGAAACCACGCCGCTAATTCCGCCCTATCCCTCGGCGATTCCCGGCCACTTCAACACCGAGGTGATGATCTACCGCGGCTTCTGGATGGTCAGCTGGTTCAAGCGGGAGTTCGGCCTGCATGAACTGCAGCGGGCCGGGGCGGCGGGCGTGGAGCCCGAGGTGCTGTTCGACGAGCTGGTCAACTCGGTGCCGCCCGGCTCCATGGGGCTGATGCTGCAGCCCTACTGGTCGCCGGGCATACGCGAGCCGGGGCTGGAGGCCAAGGGCTCGATCATCGGCTTCGGCGATGTGCACACCCGGGCGCACCTCTATCGCGCCATCCTCGAGGGGCTGGCCTACGCCCTGCGCCAGGGCAAGGAGCGGATCGAAAGACGCTCGGGCAGCAAGATCACCCGCCTGCGTGTGTCCGGGGGCGGCTCGCAGAGCGATGCGGCGATGCAGCTGACGGCCGATATCTTCGGGTTGCCGGCCGAGCGGCCGCACACCTACGAGACCTCCGGGCTGGGCGCGGCCATCGATTGCGCGGTGGGGCTCGGCCTGTATCCCGACTTTCCCACGGCGATCCAGGCGATGACCCGGGTGGGGCGGGTTTTCCAGCCCGACCCGTCGGCTCGTCGTCTCTATGAGCGCCTTTATCGGGAGGTTTATCTGCAGATGTACAAGCAGCTCAGGCCGTTGTACCTTCGCATTCGTGCCATCACCGGTTACCCGGCCTAGTCGCGCAGGCTTCTCGCGCCGGCGCCGCGGGCCAGCAGAGTCCTGCCGGCTGTCGCCCATTTTTCCTGCAATACACGGAAGTGTGCCGCCGGGCAAACCCAGGTTTGACCGGCGCGAACCGGCGTGGCGAACCGGCGCTGCTCGGCTAAGGTAGTAGGGGGCGCGATGCGCTAGCCAGCGTTGCGGCAAAGCAATACGCTAAGAGCACCCGCAACAATAATAAGATGATCGAAAGGAAGGCCCGCTTGAAAGTACTGATTGTCGACGACTCGGCCATGTCGAGAAAACTGGTGATGAAGGCATTGCCTGACGAGTTGAAGGCGGAGGTGACCCAGGCCGCCAACGGCCAGGAGGCGCTGGACGCCTACCATGCCGGGCACGCCGAGGTGATCTTCCTCGACCTGACGATGCCGGTCATGGATGGTTTTAGTACCCTCGAACTGCTCAAGCGCGAGGACGCCAACGCGGTGGTCATCGTCATCAGCGCGGATATCCAGCCGCAGGCCCAGCAGCGTGTGCGCGAGCTCGGCGCGGCGGCCTTCGTCAAGAAACCGATCACGCCTGAAGCCATGCAGGTGGCGCTGCGCCAGATAGGGTTAATCTAGATGAGCAGTCGATTGACAGGTCTGAGCGAAGATCAGCGCGATGCCTTGCAGGAGCTGATGAACGTGGCGATGGGGCAGGGCGCCGACCGCCTGGCGCGCCTGACCGAGACCTTCGTCACCTTGTCCGTACCGCGGATCCATCCGGTCGGCGTGGCCAATTCGGCACTGCTGGAGCAGCTGATGCTCGCCAGTCAGCCGGTGATCATTACCCGTCAATCCTTTCTCGGCCGCCTGCGCGGCGAAGTGATTGTGTGTTTCGGCGAGAATGGCGCCGACCAGCTCGCCGGTCTGATGGGCTATGAAGGGGCCGAGAAGGGCGGCATTCAGGACGAACTGGTGCTGGACGTCACCAATATCCTCACTGGCGCCTGTATCAACGGACTGGCGCAACAGGTGGAGATGAAGGTCAGCTATGGCTCGCCTTCGCTGTTTTCCCGCGGGCGCTCGCTGCAGGAGGTCCTGGGCAGCCAGGAGTTTCAGGATCACCAGGCGCTGGTGCTGGAGATTCACTTCGAGGTCGCAACTCACAGCTTCTATTGCGATTTGCTGGTATGCATCACCGAGGACACGGTAGACACCGTCATCGAGCTGATCGACCGACTGCTCAGTGACATCTGACGCTATCCGGGGAAGGATTTGAGATGACGGTCGTGACCGAGGGCTTGGTGCACGCGGATCTGCGCGCAGTGCTGCAGAATATCAACCTCGGCGTGCTATTGCTCGACGCTGATTGCCGGGTGGTGTTCTGGAACGATTTCATGGTGCTGAACAGCGGCCAGGATAGCGCCGATGTGGTCGGCCAGTTGCTGTTCGACGTCTGTCCCGAATTGCCGCGGCTGTGGTTGCAGAAGAAGGTCGACGCCGTATTCGCCTTGCAGAACCTGGCATTCACCTCCTGGCAGCAGCGCCCCTACCTGTTCAACTTCTCCGGCAGCCGGCCGATCACCGGCCAGGCCGAGGCGATGTACCAGAACTGCACCTTTTCCCCGGTGCTGGATGCCGAGGGCAACGTCAAGTTCGTCTGCCTGACGATTGCCGACGCCACCGAAATCGCCACCCAGCACCTGCAACTGGAGCGCCTGAATCAGTTGCTGCAGGCGGAGAAGGACGAGCAGGCCCGGCTGATTCGCAAGCTCGAGGATACCCAGGCGCAATTGCTGCAGTCGGAGAAGATGGCCGCCATCGGCCAGCTGGCAGCCGGCGTCGCCCATGAGATCAACAACCCGGTCGGCTACGTGTATTCCAACTTCAGCAGCCTGCAGGGCTATGTCGGTGACCTGTTCGCCCTGATCGAGGCTTATCAGCAGGCGGCCCAGCAACAGGATGCCGCTTTCCGCGCGGTGCTGGAGGAGATCAATCGCAAGCTCGACTACGAATTCGTGCGCGAGGACATGGCGGACCTGGTGAAGGAATCGCGCCAAGGCCTGGAACGGGTCAAGCAGATCGTGCAGGACCTGCGCGATTTCTCCCATATCGACTCGGGCGACTGGCAGCCCGCCGACCTGCACAAGGGGCTCGACAGTACGCTCAACGTGATCTGGAACGAGATCAAGTTCAAGGCCGAAGTGATCAAGTCCTATGGCGAGTTGCCGATGATCGAGTGCCTCGGCTCCCAGCTCAACCAGGTGTTCATGAACCTGATCGTCAATGCTGGCCACGCCATCGAGAAGCAGGGCACCATCTGGCTGGAGACGGGATGCCAGGACGACTGGGTGTTCGTGCGGGTGCGCGACAATGGCGTAGGCATCGCCCCGCAGCACCTCAGTCGGCTGTTCGAGCCGTTCTTTACCACCAAGCCGGTGGGTCAGGGCACCGGCCTTGGCCTGTCCGTTTCCTACAGCATCGTGGACAAGCACAACGGTCGGTTGGAGGTCGAGAGCGAGCTGGGCCAGGGCACCACGTTCACCGTCTGGCTGCCGGTGCGCCAGCCCCTGCAGCAGGGCGGCGGCGACGCCCCGGTGTCCGACCACTGACGCGCAGGCGACCCCTGGCGCCGTGCTGCGAGCAAGTCTGGCCCCAAGTGGCGAGCCTGGCCGCGCTCAGGAGGACCGGGCATGGCGCTGTGCACCTGAGGCGGCTTCAGTTGCGCCTAGTCCGGCCGATACCCCAGCAATAGACTCGCTCGACAAATCTTAGGAGTACGCAATGGCCGGCATTCTCGACACGGTCGATCAACGCACCCAGCTGGTGGGTGAGAATCGCCTGGAAATCCTGATGTTCCGCCTGTCGGGTCGGCAGATGTTTGCGATCAACGTGTTCAAGGTGCAGGAAGTCCTGCAGATGCCCAGGCTGACGCTGATGCCGCATCGCCACCGCTGCGTCTGCGGTGTGATCAATCTGCGTGGCCAGACCTTGCCAGTGATCGACCTGTCGCAAGCCATCGGCATGCGCCCGCTGCTCCCGGATGAGCGCAGCACCATCATCGTCACCGAATACAATCGCTCGGTGCAGGCGTTTCTGGTGGGCGGAGTCGACCGCATCATCAACCTGAACTGGGAAGCCATCCTGCCGCCCCCCGGCGGCGCCGGGCGCCAGCACTACCTGACGGCGATCACCAAGGTCGAGGATCAGCTGGTCGAGATCATCGACGTCGAGAAGGTACTGGCCGAGATCGTCCCCTACAACGCGAAGATCTCCGGCGAGCGCCTGAGCGATCCACTGCTGGCGCGAGCCCGCGGCCGCGAGGTGCTGCTGGTGGATGACTCCAGCGTGGCGGTGGCTCAGCTGCGCGATACCCTGTCGCAGCTGGGGATGAAGATGCACGTGGCAACCGATGGCCTGAAGGGGCTGCGCCTGCTTCAGCAGTGGGCGGATGCCGGGCAGGTGCTGAGCGACAAGCTGCTGATGGTGTTCACCGATGCGGAGATGCCGGAGATGGACGGCTATCGCTTGACCACGGAGATCAGAAAGGACCCGCGCCTGAAGGATCTGTATGTGGTGTTGCACACCTCGCTGTCCGGCAGCTTCAACGAGGCCATGGTGAAGAAGGTCGGCTGCGACAACTTTCTCTCCAAGTTCCAGCCGGACAAGCTGGTCGAGGTGATTCGCGAGCGCCTGCTGCGTGACCAGCCGAACGCCTAGGGCTGGCGCTCGAGGCGTTGGCGCAGCCGTTCGACGCGTTGCCGGTTGACGCCGAAATCCGCATAGCCGAGGCGAGACGCCGAGCGCACATCGACTGCCTGCTCGCCGACCAGGAACTCCACGTCGTCGACGAAGCGCAGCAACCGGCTGCTGAACTCGGCGCGCAGGTAGCCGTCGCGCTGTTCCACCAGGCGTGCTCGCGGCTCCCGCTCGAGCAGCGTGACCAGGCGTTCCTGGGTCTGACGCGGGTTACCCTGCAGGGGCAGCGGTTCGACTCGCCACTGTGCGTCGAGCGCCTGGCTGCTGACGCAGTTGGGCGAGTCGGGGCAGGGCGCCAGGCGGCCATCGCGCACGCCGAGGTTCGCCGGTGTGCCGGCGCTGCAGGCGGCGAGCAGGATCAGCGCTGCCAGGCCGGCCGCGGGCTTGTAGGCACGCCGGCATGCTCGTATAAGGGCGTTTTGCCGAAGGGAAGGCTGGCTCATGTTACGTCTCGCTGGGTTGTACCGTTATCCGCTCAAGTCGGCGATTGCCGAGCCCCTGCTTGAGGCTCGAGTGGATGCCCTGGGGATTCTGGGGGATCGTCGCTGGATGGTAGTCGATGCCGCCAGCGGACGCTTCCTGACCCAGCGCCTGCTGCCGCAGATGACCCAGCTGCAGGCCCGCTGGCAGGGCCAGGCGCAACTGCTGCTCAGCGCGCCGGGGATGGCCGACCTGCTGGTTGCGCTGCCCGCTGAGCAGGCCGAGCTGCGGGACGTGACCATCTGGCGCGACAGTCTGCAGGTGCCGGATGCCGGCGAGGCCGCCGCGCGCTGGCTGAGCCAGTTGCTGGGGCGCGCCTGCCGCCTGGTGCAGATACCCGAAGCGCGTGCGCGGCAGGTCGATGCCGCCTATGCCGAGGTCGGCGACAAGGTGGCGTTCACCGATGGTTTCCCGCTGTTGCTGATCGGCCAGGGCTCGCTGGATGACCTGTCCGCGCGGGTGGGTCGTGCGCTGGAGATGCTGCGCTTTAGGCCCAATCTGGTGGTCGAGGGCGCGGCGCCCTATGCCGAAGACGACTGGAAACGCATTCGCATAGGCAACCTGGAATTTCGCGTGGCCAAGGGCTGCTCGCGCTGCATCATGACCACCCTCGACCCGCACAGCGGCGAGCGCAGCGCCGATCGCGAGCCGCTGGCCACCTTGCAGCGCTATCGCGAGCGCGATGGCGAGGTGTATTTCGGCCAGAACCTGATTGCCGGCGGCACCGGCGCGCTGACGCTGGGCATGCCGGTCGAGATCCTCGAGTAGGCCGGGGTGCGCGCGAAGCCCCAGAGCCGCCGCTTATTGGTCGTCGAAGTAGCGCTCGTGCCAGCCGATCAGCGGCTGCGGAGCGTTGAGTTTCTCGCCGTAGATCACCGAGTACGACAGCACGTTCTGCACGTACTGGCGGGTTTCGTCGAAGGGGATGTTCTCGATCCACACGTCGTAGGCCAGGTGGTCGGCGCCGCGCAGCCATTGCCGAACGCGGCCCGGGCCGGCGTTGTAGGCGGCGGAGGCGAGCACCCTATTGCCTTTGAACTGGCCGTAGATCTGGCTCAGGTAGGCGGCGCCGAGCTGGATATTGACCTCCGGGCGGTAGGCCAGTTGCGGCGAAGACAGCGGAATGCCGAAGCGCTTGGCGGTCTCCTTGGCCGTGGCCGGCATCAGTTGCATCAGCCCCATGGCGCCAACCGGTGATCGGGCGTCGGCCATGAAGGCGCTCTCCTGGCGGGTGATGGCGAACACCCAGCTGGAGTGCAGGCCGCGCTTCTTCGCCTCGCCGGTCAGCTCGGCGCGGTGGGCCATGGGGAAGCGCACTTCGAGGTCGTCCCAGTACTGCGCCTGGCTGATGGTGCGGATGGCCGGGAAGTACCAGCCCCGGTCATAGGCCAGGCGCGCCTGGGCGACCAGCTCTTCACGACTGAACAGGCGGCTGACGTGGTACCACTCGCGGCGGCCGTCGACGATCTGGCCGCGGGCGTGGAACTCCAGGGCGCGACGGATGCCGGCGGCGTTGCGCACCCGCTCCAGCGTCTTGCTGTCGAGGGCCAGGGGCTTGTTGTTCAGGTGGTAGGGCGCCTTGACCTGATCGGCGGCCATGAAGCCGTAGAAGTCGCGCTCCTTGGCCAGTCCCTGGTAGAGGGCCAGGGGCTCCTGGCTGTTGGGTTGGGCCAGCTGCAGGCTGCGCGCCTGCCAGTAGCGCCAGCGGCTGGTCTGTGCCAGATCGGCGGGCATTTGCCGGGTCAGCTGATGCGCGTCGTTCCAGCGGCCCAGGCGCAACAGCAGGCGGGCGCGCCACTCGCTGACGGTATTGTCGCGCAGTTGCGGGTCGTACTTGGCCATCACCTCGAGGGCCCGAGCGTCGAAGCGCTTGGCCAGGGTCAGGCCGATCTCGCGGGCGATCGCCACCTTTTCCTCGCTGGAGAAGCGCATGCGCTGGGCATAGCCGTCGAGCAGGCTCAGCGCCTTCTCCGGGTCCTGGCGCGCCAGGCGGCGCAGGCCCAGGCCGACCACGTCGGCCATGGCCCAGTCGGCCGGGGCGAAACGGCCAGACTGGCTGAGCAGCTGTGGCTTCTGCGCCACCTCGACCAGCAGCTCACCGTGCTTGGCCAGTTTTGGCAGGGACTTGGTCAGGTACTTGGCCAGGCCATAGTTGCGCGCTTCGGCAGCGAGCTTGGCCCGCTGCCAGCGCTTCTTCTCGGTGAGCTGGCCGGCGGCCTCCCAGCGGGCGAACAGGCGGTCACAGGCCTCGGGCTGGGACTTGCCGACCAGCCAGAGCTTTTCCGCGGTGGCATAGCCGGCCTCGGTCAGGCCGTGGCCGAGCTGGTACTGGCCATAGAGGCAGTCCAGTTCGGTGAAGTTAAGTGCCGGGTCGTAGTGCTTGATGAAAGTCTGCCATTCGCCGCGTTCGGCCAGCCAGCGTAGCCAGCGCAGCTTCATCCAGCTGGCCTGGGGCAGGTCGCCGTGCTCGACGAGAAACTTTTCGATCTCCTGGTTGCTGGCCGACTTCAGCCGGGCGGTCAGCTCGTCGTAGGCCAGGTAGGGCTCCAGCGGGTAGTCGCGCAAGACGCTGGCATAGCGTCGATAGGGCTCGCTGTTGCCCTTGGCCAGGGCACGCTTGGCTTCGTCGTAGTACTGACGCTGCTGCTCCAGGCTGGCGGCCTGGGCCGAGGCGAGTGTGACGACGGAGAGGCTGAAACAGGACAGCAAGAAAAGCAGGCGACCGCGCATGACACTTCCGGGATGGCTATGTGAGTGGGCGCCGGATATGTCGACGCTGAACGCCGTTAGCTTAGCCTTTTGCTCGGGGGCGAAGAAAGGGCGGCTGCCGACTGGCGGGCGAATCGAAATTGCCCGCAACCCTCGGAGGTATCTCGGTTAGAATGCGCGCCCAGTTTTTGTCGGAGCCCAGCGCTTCGGCAAGTCAGTTTTGTGCTGATAATGGGCGCAAAAGTCTGGAATTGACGCATAAGTCGACCTGCGGTCGTGGCGCTTCCGGATACATAGCCGCCCGTGCAGCACCAGTCGTATCGTCGAGGCGTGCCATGACCCTGCTCAAGTTCACCGATGTTTCCCTGGCCTATGGCGCCATGCCGCTGCTGGACAAGGTGTCCTGGCAGATCGGCCGTGGTGAGCGAGTGTGCATCATTGGCCGTAACGGTACCGGCAAGTCCAGCCTGCTGCGCCTGGTCAAGGGCGATCAGCATGCCGATGACGGCGAGATCTGGCGCGCGCCGGGGCTGAAGATCGGCGAGTTGCCGCAGGAATTGCCGCGCGCCGATGAGCGCACCGTGTTCGATGTGGTCGCCGAAGGCCTCGACGGCGTCGGCGCCTTGCTCGCCGAGTACCACCACCTGAGCCAGAACATCCACAGCGATGCCGACCTGGACAAGCTGATGCACGTCCAGCAGGACCTCGAGGCGCGCGATGGCTGGCGCCTGCAGCAGCTAGTGGATAGCACCCTGAGTCGCCTGCAGCTGCCGGCCGACAAGACCCTGGCCGAGCTGTCCGGTGGCTGGCGCCGCCGCGTACTGCTGGCCCAGGCGTTGGTCTCCGAGCCGGACCTGCTGCTGTTGGATGAGCCGACCAACCACCTGGACATTGGCGCCATCGCCTGGCTGGAGGAGGCGCTTCTCGGTTTCAACGGTGCGGTACTGTTCATCACCCACGACCGTGCCTTCCTGCAGAACCTGGCCACGCGCATTCTCGAACTGGATCGCGGCGGCCTGATCGACTGGAACGGCGACTACGCCAGCTTCCTGGTGCACAAGGAACAGCAGTTGGCCGCCGAGGAGACGGCCAACGCGCTGTTCGACAAGCGCCTGGCCCAGGAAGAGGTGTGGATTCGCCAGGGCATCAAGGCCCGGCGTACCCGCAACGAGGGCCGGGTGCGGGCGCTCAAGGCCATGCGCGCCGAGCGTAGCGAGCGGCGTGAGCGCCAGGGCAAGGCGAATATCCAGCTGGATGTCGCGGAAAAGTCCGGCAAGCAGGTGATGGTGGTCGAGCACGTCAGCTTCGCCCATCCGGGCGGGCCCAAGCTGATCGATGATTTCTCCATGGTCCTGCAGCGCTCCGACCGTATCGGTCTGCTGGGCGCCAACGGCACCGGCAAGACCACGCTGCTCAAGCTGCTGCTGGGTGACCTGCAGCCTACCACGGGCAAGATCGAGGTCGGTACCCGCCTGGAAGTGGCCTATTTCGATCAGCTGCGCCACCAGCTGGAGCCGGAAAAGACGGTGATCGACAACGTCGCCGAGGGCCGCGACTTCATCACCATCGACGGCCAGAATCGCCACGTGTTGAGCTACCTGGGCGATTTCCTGTTCAGCCCGCAGCGTGCGCGGACGCCGGTCAAGGCGCTTTCCGGCGGCGAGCGGGCGCGTCTGCTGCTGGCCAAGCTGTTCAGCAAGCCGGCCAACCTGCTGGTGTTGGACGAACCGACCAACGACCTCGATGTGGAAACCCTGGAACTGCTGGAAGAGGTACTGCTGACTTTCCCGGGCACCGTGCTGATGGTCAGTCACGATCGGGCCTTCCTCGACAACGTGGTGACCAGCACCCTGGTGTTCGAAGGCGAAGGGCGCGTGCGCGAGTACGTCGGCGGCTATCAGGACTGGCTGCGCCAGGGCGGCTCGGCGCGCCTGCTCGGGGTGGGCGAGAGCAAGGCCGGCAAGGCCGAGCTGGCTTCGGCGGTGGTCGCGCCTGCGCCTGTGCCTGCCGCGGCCGAGCCCGACGCGCCGGTGGCCGCAAAGAAGAAGCTCAGTTACAAGCTGCAGCGTGAGCTGGAGGCCATTCCCGGGCAGATCGATGCCTTGGAAACGCAGATCGCCACGCTGCAGGAGCGTGTGGGCGATCCGGCCTTCTATCAGAAGCCGGCCGAGGAAACCGCCGCCGCCCTGGCCCAGCTGCAGGCACTGCAGGATGAACTGGATCAGGTTTTGGAGCGATGGGCTGACTTGGAAGGCTAAAACCGTCGACAATGCGACCAAAATCCCTCAAACAGAACCTTTAGAAGTCTGGCGGAGCAAGGCATGGCCATCGAGTACCGGATCACCCTCGACGACAATCATGAGTTCAGTTATCGCATCGAGCTGGAGCGTGCCTATGACCCCGAGCAGGCCGAGGCCGCGCCGGGCTGGACGCGCCTGGGGCATCAGCAGTGCAGCAACTGTCCGCTGAGTCGCGACACCTTCAGCCATTGCCCGGCGGCGGTGGACCTGTACCGGGTGATCGAGGATTTCCAGGGCCTGCCGGCCTTCAAGAAGGCCTTGGTCTGGGTGCGCACGCCGGAGCGTGAGTACACCAAGCATGCGGGCCTGGAAGAAGGCCTGCGCGCGCTGCTCGGGGTGATCATGGCGACCAGCGCCTGTCCGGTGTTGGGCAAGCTGCGGCCGATGGCGCAGAACCACCTGCCTTTCGCCAGCAACCAGGAGTTCATCCTGCGCGCCTTCTCGCTGTACCTGGCGCGCCAGTACTTCAACTTCCGCGAGGGGCGTCATGCCGACTGGGAGCTCAAGGGGCTGGTGCGCATGTTCCAGCAATTGCAGCTGGTCAATCAGGCGTTCTGGCAGCGGATTCACGACACCTGCAAGGGCGACTCGAACCTGAAGGCCTTCCTGACCTTCTTCTCGATGTCCTCGAGCATGACCTATTCGCTGGAAACCCAGTTGCAGAAAATTCGTCCGCAGGTGATGAGCGCCGGCGACAGTTTCGAGTAGGGGGCGAATGACGCGGCCGGCGTCATTCGCCCGCGGCTTCGTCTATTCGGCCTTCTTCAGGCGCACGGCGAGCACGTCGCAGGGGGCGCCATGCAGTACGTCGTTGGCGGTGGAGCCCAGCAAGAGCGCCAGGCCATGACGACCATGGCTGCCGACCATGATCAGGTCGCAGCCTTGCTCTTCGGCCAGGCGATGGATCTCCTGGCGCGGCTGGCCGTAGGCCAGGTGGCGCTGGTCGGTGCCGAGCTTCGGGTATTTGCCGGCGAAGCTGTCCAGCCGTTCGCGTGCCTGGTCGAATTGCTGCTGTTGCAGCATGGACAGGTCCATCGGCACATCACCGCCAAAGGCCATGGCCATGGGTTCGACGACATGCACCACGGACAATTTGGCGTGGCTGCTGGCGGCCAGCGCTTGCGCACGCTGCATGACCGGGTCGCATTCCTCGGTCAGATCGACGGCGACCAGGATGTGCTGATAGGGCATGGGTGACTCCTTAAAGGTCAGGCGATGAAAGTAAGTATGACCGCATTGGAAACTGATGACAGGCTTTTGCCTGCGAGATAGACCTTATGTCCCTGTGGATAGCGTTGTTGCTCCTCGCCTGTGTGCTGAGTCCGCTGACCTGGCTGATTCCATCGCGGCTTCAGCGTGGGCAGATGGATCTGCGCCTGCAGGCGCGCAGGATGGGGCTGGCGATGCAGTTGTCGCGCCAGCAATGGCCGCACTGGCTGGCGACGGAGCCGCCGGGCGCCTGTGCCCAGTACCACTTGGGCCGCCGACGTGGGCAGCGTGACAGCTGGTGTTACTGGCAGGCCGAGCCGGGAAAGTGGCTGAACCAGTGGCGCGAGCCGTGCACTGAAGAGGCCCTGGCCGAGCAGCTCGCCAGGTTGCCGGCAGATGTCTTCAAGGCCGAGGCCACGCCGCAGATGGTCGCCCTGTGTTGGGGCGAGCGGGGGCAGGGCGATGCGCTGCAGAAAGTCTTCGACTTCCTGCAGGCGCGCGCCTGACGAATAAAGAAAAGCCCGGCGCAAGCACCGGGCTGGGCAAGTGGCCAGGCAGGCCGGAAAGATCGAATGCGGCACTCCGGGGGGCTGCCCGGGCTAGGACTGGCTGGCCGCGTATTCGGCCGAGACGCGCTCCAGTCCCTCGATGATGCTGTCTGAGTATTTATTGACCAGGAAGGGCACGCTGTTCTCGTTGTAGTTCATCAGCGAGCGCTCGATATAGCGCCATTTGGTGCTGATCCCGCTCAAGGTCTGCTTGATCTGCGTGCTGTTCTGCGCGGTCTGCTCCATCGCTGCCAGCTGCTCGGCGAACTGCGTGACCATCTCCTCAATTGGGCGCACTTCGCCACCGCCCATGAAGGTTGCTCCCACCGAGGCGCTGCGCAGGGCGTAGTCCACCGCAATCTCCTGCATCAATAGGCTCTGCTCGCGACTCTGCTGGGTCAGGGCGGCGACCTGCTGGCCGCTCTCCTGCTGAATCTTGTTGTACAGCTCCAGGCACAGCGCCATCAGCTGCCGATTTTCCGCAGCCAGGTCGGCCACCGGCTGCAGGTCGGTATAGCCCTGTTTCTTCAGCGTGCCGACCAGTCGTTCGAGGTCGCCCTGGTAGTCGCTCCATTGCTGGGTGAGCTGCGCGCGCAGGGCCTTGGAACCTTCGCCAGGCATATCGCTCAGCGCCTCGAGACGCGCATTGGCCTCGTTCAGCGACTGGCCGATCATGCGCGCGTAACGCTGATCGCCTTCCATGCCGTTGTACATGTAGAAATCGCCCAGGGTTTTCTGCGCGGCCAGTCTCAGCTGATGCAGGTCCAGCAGGCTGCGGGCGGCGTCGGTGGCGTGGCCAGGTGGGCTGAACAGGGCAAGGCTGGTGGCGAGCAGGGCGCTCAGGGAAATGGCAAGCAGGCGGCTCGACATGGGGGGCTCCGTGTGTCCCCCTCGGCGGGGGTACCTATTATTTTTGTTGTGGTTACGCCTGTTCTGGACGCGGCGTATTGAGACGACTGTACCCGGAGCAAAATATTTTTGCTAGGCGTGCGCTGGTTCACGCTTGCGGGGCTGAGGCGGGCAAAAGGACGCGAATCGATACCGATGATCGCCGTTCTGTCGCTTAGCTCGCGGCCTGCAGCGCCTCTTTGCGAGCGAGTCCCTGTGCGCGGAAAAGCCCAGTGTGCGCCGCCGATTGACAAGCCAAAGTTTTTCCACGATGGTGTGCACACCCAAATCAAACGGGCGTATGAATTGAGCGTTTGCCTGAACGGGCGACGCCTTTACAGTCCGAATATCGCGTCGGTGGGTGTGCCAGGTTCCTTGGGGTTATGCTCGGCAGTTGTGCCGTGGGATAGCTCGCTGGTTGGCTCCGATGTGTACAGTTCAGCTTCCATACCGTGGAGATCAGTTGATGATTTACGAAGGTAAAGCCATCACGGTTAAGGCTCTTGAGAGTGGCATCGTCGAACTGAAATTCGACCTCAAGGGTGAATCCGTCAACAAGTTCAACCGTCTAACCCTGAACGAACTGCGTCAGTCGGTTGATGCGATCAAGGCCGATGGGTCGATCAAGGGCGTGATTGTCACCAGTGGCAAAGACGTATTCATCGTCGGCGCCGATATCACCGAGTTCGTCGACAACTTCAAGTTGCCTGACGAAGAGCTGGTGGCTGGCAACCTCGAAGCCAACAAGATCTTCAGCGACTTCGAAGACCTCGGCGTACCGACCGTCGCGGTGATCAATGGTATCGCCCTGGGCGGTGGCTTCGAGATGTGCCTGGCGGCTGATTACCGGGTAATGGCTGAGCGTGCCAAGGTGGGTCTGCCGGAAGTCAAGCTGGGCATCTACCCGGGCTTCGGCGGTACCGTCCGTCTGCCGCGCCTGATCGGTACCGACAACGCGGTTGAGTGGATCGCCGCCGGCAAGGAAAACGCCGCCGCCGATGCCCTGAAAGTGGGCGCCGTCGATGTCGTGGTCAGCGCCGACAAGCTTCAGGCCGCTGCCCTGGACCTGGTCAAGCGTGCCATTGCCGGCGAGCTGGACTACAAGGCCAAGCGTCAGCCTAAGCTGGAAAAGCTCAAGCTCAACGCCATCGAGCAGATGATGTGCTTCGAGACCGCCAAGGGTTTCGTCGCCGGCCAGGCCGGTCCGAACTACCCGGCGCCGGTCGAGGCCATCAAGACCATCCAGAAGGCCGCCAACTTCACGCGCGACAAGGCGCTGGAAGTCGAGGCTGCCGGCTTCGTCAAGCTGGCCAAGACTTCGGTCGCCGCGAGCCTGATCGGTCTGTTCCTGAATGACCAGGAGCTGAAGAAGAAGGCCAAGCAGCATGACGAGATCGCCCAGGACGTGAAACTGGCCGCGGTACTCGGCGCCGGTATCATGGGCGGCGGTATCGCCTACCAGTCGGCTGTCAAAGGCACGCCGATCCTGATGAAGGATATCCGCGAAGAGGGTATCCAGATGGGCCTGAACGAGGCCTCCAAGCTGCTCGGCAAGCGCGTCGAGAAGGGGCGCCTGACTCCGGCGAAGATGGCCGAGGCACTCAACGCCATCCGTCCGACCATGTCCTATGGTGATTTCGGCAACGTCGATATCGTCGTCGAAGCCGTGGTCGAGAACCCGAAGGTCAAGCAGGCCGTGCTGGCCGAAGTGGAAGCTGCAGTCGGTGAGGGTGCGATCCTCGCGTCCAACACCTCGACCATCTCCATCAGCCTGCTGGCCAAGGCGCTCAAGCGTCCGGAAAACTTCGTCGGCA
Organism: Pseudomonas sp. LPB0260; assembly: GCF_013388395.1. Classification (NCBI taxonomy): domain Bacteria; kingdom Pseudomonadati; phylum Pseudomonadota; class Gammaproteobacteria; order Pseudomonadales; family Pseudomonadaceae; genus Pseudomonas; species Pseudomonas sp. LPB0260. Next base: position 6,169,568 of record NZ_CP058247.1, read on the forward strand.
TGCACTTCTTCAACCCGGTGCACATGATGCCGCTGGTCGAAGTCATCCGTGGCGAGAAGTCCAGCGAAGTGGCCGTGGCCACCACCGTGGCCTACGCCAAGAAGATGGGCAAGACGCCGGTCGTGGTCAACGACTGCCCGGGCTTCCTGGTCAACCGTGTGCTGTTCCCGTATTTCGGTGGCTTCTCCAAGCTGCTCGAACTGGGTGTGGACTTCGTGCGCATCGACAAGGTCATGGAGAAGTTCGGCTGGCCCATGGGCCCGGCCTACCTGTCCGACGTGGTCGGCATCGACACCGGCCACCACGGCCGCGACGTCATGGCCGAGGGCTTCCCGGATCGCATGGCGGTCGAGGGACGCACCGCGGTCGACGTGATGTACGAAGCCAACCGCCTGGGCCAGAAGAACGGCAAGGGCTTCTATGCCTACGAAACCGACAAGCGCGGCAAGCCGAAGAAGGTCGTCGACCCGCAGGCATACGAGCTGCTCAAGTCGATCGTCCGCGAGCAGCGTGAAGTGACCGATGAGGACATCATCAACTTCATGATGATCCCGCTGTGCATGGAAACCGTTCGCTGCCTGGAAGACGGCATCGTCGATACCGCCGCCGAGGCCGATATGGGCCTGATCTACGGCATCGGCTTCCCGCCCTTCCGCGGTGGTGCGCTGCGCTACATCGACAGCGTCGGTGTTGCCGAGTTCGTAGCCCTGGCCGACAAGTACGCCGATCTGGGCGCGCTGTACCACCCGACCGCCAAGCTTCGCGAAATGGCTGCCAACGGCCAGAAGTTCTTCGGTTAATCGCGGACAGACTAGAGCGAGAGTGAATTTATGAGCCTGAATCCGAGAGATGCAGTCATTGTCGACTTCGGCCGCACCCCGATGGGGCGTTCCAAGGGCGGCATGCACCGCAACACCCGCGCCGAGACCATGTCGGCCAACCTGATCAGCGGCCTGCTGGCACGCAACACCAAGGTCGATCCGGCCGAAGTGGAAGACGTGATCTGGGGCTGCGTCAACCAGACCCTGGAGCAGGGCTGGAACATCGCGCGCATGGCGTCGCTGATGACCCAGATCCCGCACACCAGTGCCGGGCAGACCGTCAGCCGCCTGTGCGGCTCGTCCATGAGCGCCCTGCACACCGCCGTGCAGGCGATCCAGACCGGCAACGGCGACGTCTTCGTCGTCGGCGGTGTGGAGCACATGGGCCACGTCGGCATGATGCACGGCGTCGACCCGAACCCGCACCTGTCCCTGTACGCCGCCAAGGCGTCGGGCATGATGGGCCTGACCGCGGAAATGCTCGGCAAGATGCACGGCATCGGCCGCGAGCAGCAGGACGCCTTCGGTGAGCGTTCGCACCGCCTGGCGCACAAGGCCACCGTCGAAGGCAAGTTCAAGGATGAAATCATCCCGATGCAGGGCTACGACGAGAACGGCTTCCTCAAGGTGTTCGACTACGACGAAACCATTCGTCCGGAGACCACCCTGGAAAGCCTGGCGAGCCTCAAGCCGGCATTCAATCCGAAAGGCGGCACCGTGACCGCGGGGACGTCCTCGCAGATCACCGACGGCGCCTCCTGCATGATCGTGATGTCGGCGCAGCGTGCCCAGGACCTGGGTATCCAGCCGATGGCCGTGGTTCGTGCCATGGCCGTGGCCGGTGTCGATCCGGCGATCATGGGTTACGGCCCGGTGCCGTCCACCCAGAAGGCGCTCAAGCGCGCCGGCCTGAGCATGGCCGACATCGATTTCGTCGAGCTCAACGAAGCCTTCGCCGCCCAGGCCCTGCCGGTGCTGAAGGACCTCAAGCTGCTCGACAAGATGGAAGAGAAGGTCAACCTGCACGGTGGCGCCATCGCCCTGGGTCACCCGTTCGGTTGTTCCGGTGCGCGTATCTCCGGTACCCTGCTCAACGTCATGAAGCAGAACGGTGGTACCTTGGGCGTGTCCACCATGTGTGTGGGCCTCGGCCAGGGCATCACCACCGTCTTCGAACGCATCTAAGCGTTGGTGGACAGAAAACCGGGGCCTAGTGCCCCGGTTTTTGTTTGTCGACGATAAGTTTTTTCAAGGAATTCTGCGATGCAGTTACAAGCGGGAATCTATCGTCATTACAAGGGGCCCGAGTACCGGGTATTCGGGGTCGCCCGACACTCGGAGACCGAGCAGCAGATGGTGGTCTACCAGGCGCTGTACGGCGATTACGGGTTGTGGGTGCGGCCGCTGGAGATGTTCCGCGAGGACGTGGTGGTCGAGGGTGAAACGGTTCCGCGTTTTGCCCTGATACGGGCCGAAACGCCGTCAATCGGCGTGGTCTGAGCCAATCTCGCGGCACGCCTGCGCTTGACCTCACCTTTAGCGCCACTATATATAGCGGTGCCGCGTCGGGCGCCTGGCGTCCTTCATTATTAAGCATTCAGGAATTTTCTGATCCATGGGTAAATCGCTGGTCATCGTGGAATCTCCGGCCAAGGCCAAGACCATCAACAAGTACTTGGGCAGCCAGTACGTGGTGAAGTCGAGCATCGGCCACATCCGTGACCTGCCTACCAGTGGCTCGGCGAGTGCCGCCAAAGAGCCGGCCAAACGTGGCAAGGCAGCGGCCGGCGAGGCGCCGGCGCTGTCGCCCAAAGAGAAGGCCAAGCGCCAGCTGTTTGCGCGCATGGGGGTCGACCCCGAACAGGGCTGGAAAGCCAAGTACGAAATTCTGCCGGGCAAGGAGAAGGTCGTCGAAGAACTGCGCCGCCTGGCCAAGGAAGCCGACACTATCTACCTCGCGACCGACTTGGATCGTGAGGGGGAAGCGATCGCCTGGCACCTGCGCGAGTCCATCGGCGGCGATGACAGCCGCTACAAGCGCGTGGTGTTCAACGAGATCACCAAGAAGGCGATCCAGGAAGCGTTTTCCCAGCCGGGCGAGCTCGACATCAATCGAGTCAACGCCCAGCAGGCACGGCGCTTTCTCGATCGCGTGGTCGGCTACATGGTTTCGCCGCTGTTGTGGGCGAAGATCGCTCGCGGCCTGTCCGCCGGTCGTGTGCAGTCGGTGGCGGTTAAGCTGGTGGTCGAGCGGGAGAAGGAGATCCGTGCCTTTGTCCCGGAAGAGTACTGGGAAGTGCACGCCGACCTCGGCACCGGCAAGGGTGCCACCGTGCGCTTCGAGGTGGCCCGCGAGAACGGCGCCGCCTTCAAGCCGTTGAACGAAGCGCAGGCCATGGCCGCCCTGGCGACGCTGAAAGCCTCCAGCTATAGCATCGCCAAGCGCGAAGACAAGCCCACCAGCAGCAAGCCATCGGCGCCGTTCATCACCTCCACCCTGCAGCAGGCCGCGAGCAACCGCCTGGGCTTCGGGGTGAAGAAGACCATGATGATGGCCCAGCGTCTCTATGAGGCCGGCTATATCACCTATATGCGTACCGACTCGACCAACCTCTCGGCGGATGCCGTGAGCATGGTGCGCGACTTCATCGAGAACGAGTACGGGCAGAAGTACCTGCCGGCCAAGGCCAACGTCTACAGCAGCAAGGAAGGCGCCCAGGAGGCGCACGAGGCGATTCGCCCCTCCGACGTCAACCTCAAACCGACCCAGTTGTCCGGTATGGAGCGCGACGCCGAGCGTCTCTACGAGCTGATCTGGCGTCAGTTCGTCGCCTGCCAGATGCCGCCGGCCGAGTACCTGTCGACCACGGTCACGGTGACCGCGGCCCAGTTCGAGCTGCGTGCCAAGGGCCGTATCCTCAAGTTCGACGGCTATACCCGCGCATTGCCGCAGCAGAGCAAACCGGGCGACGACGACGTGCTGCCGGAGATGAGCGAGGGCGAAGTGCTCAATCTACTCAAGCTCGACCCCAGCCAGCATTTCACCAAGCCGCCTGCGCGCTTCTCCGAGGCCAGCCTGGTCAAGGAGATGGAGAAGCGCGGTATCGGCCGGCCTTCGACCTACGCGGCGATCATCTCGACCATTCAGGATCGCGGCTACGTCGCCCTGCATAATCGCCGTTTCTATTCCGAGAAGATGGGCGAGATCGTCACCGAACGCCTGTCCGAGAGCTTCGCCAACCTGATGGACTACGGCTTTACCGCCGGCATGGAGGAGCACCTGGACGATGTCGCCCAGGGCGAGCGCGAGTGGAAGCACCTGCTCGACGAATTCTATGGCGATTTCAAGGGCAAGCTCGAGGTGGCCGAGGCCGGCGAGAACGGCATGCGTGCCAATCTGCCGACGCCGACCGACATCGCCTGCCGCGAATGCGGCCGGCCGATGATGATTCGTACCGCCTCCACCGGGGTATTCCTCGGCTGTTCCGGCTACAGCCTGCCGCCGAAGGAACGCTGCAAATCGACCATCAACCTGATCCCGGGGGACGAGATCGCCGCGGACGACGAGGGTGAGTCGGAGTCCCTGGTATTGCTGGGCAAGCACCGCTGTCAGAAATGCGGTACCGCCATGGATGCCTACCTGCTGGACGAGACGCGCAAGCTGCATGTGTGCGGCAACAACCCGGACTGCTCGGGCTATGAGGTCGAGCAGGGCCAATACCGCATCAAGGGTTACGAGGGGCCGAGCCTGGAGTGCGACAAGTGCGGCAGCCAGATGCAACTCAAGACCGGCCGTTTCGGCAAGTTCTTCGGCTGTACCAACAGCGAGTGCAAGAACACCCGCAAGCTGCTCAAGAGCGGTGAGCCGGCGCCGCCGAAGATGGACGCGGTGAAGATGCCGGAGCTCAAGTGCGAAAAGGTCAACGACACCTACGTGTTGCGTGACGGCGCATCCGGCCTGTTCCTCGCCGCCAGCCAGTTCCCGAAGAACCGCGAGACCCGTGCTCCGTTGGTGCTGGAGCTGCTGCCACACAAGGACGAGATCGATCCCAAGTATCACTTCCTCCTCGAAGCCCCCGCCAAGGATCCCGAGGGCCGCCCGGCGGTGATTCGCTACAGCCGCAAGACCAAGGAGCAGTACGTGCAGTCCGAGGTCGAGGGCAAGCCCAGCGGCTGGCGGGCGTTCTATGATGGCGGCAAGTGGAAGGTCGAAGACAAGCGCTGACCCCGCAGATCGCGCGCCCGTCCTGAGCGGGCGCGCGTATAGTGATTTGATCCGCAGAGGAGGGCGCTGCCATGGCCAATGAGCTCTATACCCGCACCAATCAGAAGATTTTCTATGCCGGCCTGGCGCTGGAGTCCTGGCGCAAGGCGGAAGAGGGGCGGGCGATGAACGCCCAAGGCCTGATCCAGGCCGAGCGCGAGGCCGCCCTGTTTCACCTGTACGGGGCGCTGCTCGGGTTGTGCCATGAGATAGCCGGCTATTACCGCTTGCCGGAACGCGACGCGCCGCGCGCCGAGCAGCTGTTGAGCAGGGCGGTGCTGGAGTCGGCACCGAGCCCCGAGTTGGCCGAGCTGGTCGAGTTGGCGCAGCACTCGGAAACCTGGCTGGCGCAGCTGTTGCAGGCCTACGCCGAGCTGTTTCTGCCGCCCCGGGAGGAAAAGAAGGCCAAGGCCGACGTGCTCACGCCTTTGATCGAGGCGGTCAGCCTGGATCAGGAGGTGACACCCGTGTCGCGGGAGACCTTGGAGGCGTGGCGGCAGCAACTAAAGGCGCTGGCGCAGCGTTTTCGCGAGTCGCTCACCGAGTGGTGACTCGGCTCTGGATGGGTGGACTAGGGTGAAGCCTGGTCGGCTGTTACAATGCCGGCCTTTCGTGGAGAGTCGAACCAATGCCTACATCCTTCCTGGAAATTGTCGAGTTGCCCGATGGGCGCATAGCCCTGCGTCGCGCGGAGGATGAGGAGGCGCTGGTGGTGCTGGATTTCTCTTCCGATGCCAAGGCCTTCCTGCAAGGCCAGCATATTGAAGTGGCCAAGGCCATGCTGAACGTCGGCGTGCAGATGGCGGGCCGTCTGGCCGAAGGCGACTTTCAACATGAGGAGCAGGCGCGCGTCCTGCATTGAGCGGGGTAGCGCCGGCTCGACGCGGATGTCGGCCGTCAGGTCGTTTCCGTTGGACTCATCAATCCCTTCCTGGCTGACCTGCCCCATGCGCGGTTTTGCGCGCCACTTCGTTGGCCTAGCCCAGGCTGATATTCAGACTCTGCGCCTGCCCCTGGCGTGCGGCTTGTTCCAGGCGTTGCCGAGCGGCGTGCTCGAGTGGGTGCAACCAGCTGATTACGGTATGACTGCGCCCCAGCCTCAATGCTTGCTCGGCCAATTGCAGGGCGCTCTGCCGCTCCCCCGGCTGCAGCAGCAGGATGCGCTCGCGGTTCAGGCCCGCATCGCGCAGCCAGCTGGCGGTCAGCGATGCGGGTGGTGCAATCAGGGTTAGCCAGCGTGCGTCACTGGTTTCGCTCAGCTCGCGGAGGACAGGGGCGAGCAGATTCAGGCAGTGCCCGGCAGCACCACGCAGAGACAGCTCGCTGAACGCCTCTGGCTCATCCAGCCAGGGCGACTGTGCGGCTTCGGTCATGAGCGCGGGTGCTGGCGAGGCCAGGAATGCATCGAACAGCGGCAGTTGCGTGCGGTTCAGCGGCTGCGGGGACTGCATAGATCCTCCTTTAGCGGCGAATGACGCCGACGCTCAGGCCTTCGATAACCAGATCCTGTTCTTCCAGATTCACCTCGATCGGCGCGAACTCGGGATTCTCGGCGAGCAACCAGACCTTGTTGCCGTCACGCTTGAAGCGTTTGACCGTCACCTCGTCATCGATGCGGGCCACCACCACTTGCCCGTTGCGCGCTTCCCGGGTGGTGTGCACGGCAAGCAGGTCGCCATCGAAGATGCCGATGTCCTTCATGCTCATGCCGCGCACGCGCAACAGGTAGTCGGCGCGGGGGTGGAAGAACTCCGGGTTGATACGGCAGGATTCTTCCACGTGCTGCTGCGCCAGAATCGGCGCGCCGGCAGCTACGCGGCCAATAACCGGCAGGCCTTCTTCCTCGTTGCTCGGTTCAAAGCCGGGAATGCGAATGCCGCGAGAGGCACCTGGAGTCATCTCAATGGCACCCTTGCGGGCCAGGGCCTTCAAGTGTTCTTCAGCTGCATTGGGGGACTTGAAGCCAAGCGCTTGGGCGATCTCTGCCCGTGTCGGTGGGTAGCCGTTATCTTCCAGGCACTGCTTGATGAAGGCGAGAATCTCTGTTTGACGCGGCGTGAGCTTAAGCATGGTTGGGCTCTGTTTTTATATACAGTGACTGGGATTATATACAGTGCGGAAGGCTTGGCAATCCACCTTTCTGCTTCCTGACCTGTTTTGCCCTTGTACTTTGTTGATGGCTGCGTGTTACTTGACTGGGTTTGTGCGCGTCTTGCTCTGCTGCACAAGCTCGCTACTGTGAAATTGTGACTGGTCGGCCGAAAGACGTCTGGCGCGGCTTGACAAGAAGTAGGGCTGAAACGTATGTTTCAAACAAGTGTTTGTCAGGTGTGAAGGTCATGGCTCAATCGGAAACCGTAGAACGTATCCTCGATGCTGCGGAGCAGCTGTTCGCGGAGAAGGGGTTCGCCGAGACTTCCCTGCGGTTGATCACCAGTAAGGCCGGGGTCAACCTGGCAGCGGTGAATTACCATTTCGGTTCGAAGAAGGCGCTGATCCAGGCGGTCTTCTCGCGCTTTCTCGGGCCGTTCTGCGCCAGTCTCGAGCGTGAACTCGACCGCCGTCAGGCCAAGCCTGAAGGTAAGGCCAGTCTCGAGGAGCTGCTCGAGTTGCTGGTCGAGCAGGCCCTGGCGGTGAAGCCGCGCAGTGGCAACGACCTGTCGATCTTCATGCGCCTGCTGGGCTTGGCCTTCAGTCAGAGCCAGGGCCACCTGCGCAAGTACCTGGAAGAAGTCTACGGCAAGGTTTTCCGGCGTTACATGCTGCTGGTGCATGAGGCGGCGCCACGCATACCGCCGCTGGAGCTGTTCTGGCGAGTGCACTTCATGTTGGGTGCCGCGGCGTTCAGCATGTCTGGGATCAAGGCCCTGCGGGCCATGGCCGAGACCGATTTCGGGGTCAATACCTCGATTGAGCAGGTGATGCGCCTGATGGTGCCGTTTCTGGCGGCGGGCATGCGGGCGGAGTCCGGTCTGGCCGATGAAGCGCTGGCGGCCGCCCAGCACAGGGCGCGGGTCAAGAGCTCGGTCGTCTCCGCCAAGGTGTAACGGTGAGCGGGTGGGCTTGGCGGGCATGATCCGCTAAGCTAGCCGCCCATGCGCGATCTCGACCTTCTGCATATTTCGCTTGCTGATCAGTGCCTGTACGGCTTCGTCGACGGGCAGTTGCTGCTGCGCCTGCCGGTTTCCACGGCGCTCAATGGTCCCGGTGAGCTCAATGGCTCCGGCTGTACGCCGCGGGGCTTGCACCAGGTGCGGGCGAAGATCGGTGAGGGGCTGCCGGTTGGCGCGGTGCTGCGCGGGCGGCGGTGGACCGGCGAGCAGTGGTCTGCCGAACTGGCCGCGCAGTTTCCCGAGCGGGACTGGATCCTTTCGCGGATTCTCTGGCTTAGCGGCTGCGAGCCGGGACGCAACCGGCTCGGCAACGTGGACACCTTTCGCCGCTACATCTACCTGCACGGTACCCCGGACACCGAGCCGATGGGGGAGCCGCGCTCCCATGGCTGCGTACGCCTGCGCAATGAAGATCTGATCGCCCTGTTCCCCCGTGTTCCCCTGAGGTGCGCAGTGCGCATCGAAGAAGCGTCCTGCCCGGGCTGGGCGGCGATGCCCCTCAATTAAGGATTTCGAGTGAGTTCAAGCATGCAAGGTTCGCTGATGCTGGATATCGACGGTACCTGGCTGACCGCCGAGGACCGCCAGTTGCTGAGGCAGCCGGAGGTGGGCGGGTTGATTCTGTTCGCACGCAATATCGAGGACCCGCGGCAGGTGCGCGAGCTGTGCGCGGCGATTCGCGCCGTGCGCCCCGAACTGCTGCTGGCCGTGGATCAGGAAGGTGGCCGTGTGCAGCGCCTGCGCAATGGTTTCGTGCGCCTGCCGGCCATGCGCGCGGTGGCGGACAATCAGAATGCCGAGGCGTTGGCCGAGTACTGCGGCTGGATCATGGCCACCGAGGTATTGGCGGCCGGTTTGGACCTGAGTTTCGCTCCGGTGCTGGACCTCGACCACCAGCGCAGCGCGGTGGTCGGCAGTCGCGCCTTCGAGGGCGATGCGCAGCGGGCGGCGGTGCTGGCCGGGGCCTTCATTCGCGGCATGGGCACGGCAGGAATGGCGGCCACCGGCAAGCATTTTCCCGGCCATGGTTGGGCCGAGGCCGACTCCCATGTGGCCATACCGGTGGACGAGCGCAGCCTAGAACAGATTCGCGCCAGCGACCTGCAGCCGTTTGTGCGGCTCAGCGGTGAGCTGGCCGCGGTGATGCCGGCCCACGTCATCTATTCCCAGGTCGACAGTCAGCCCGCGGGTTTCTCGCGTCGTTGGCTGCAGGAAATCCTGCGCGGCGAGCTGGGGTTCACCGGGGTGATCTTCAGCGATGACCTGTCCATGGCCGGCGCCCATGTGGCCGGCGACGCCGCCGGGCGCATCGAGGCGGCCCTCACGGCGGGTTGTGACATGGGCCTGGTGTGCAATGATCGTGCGGCGGCGGAGTTGGCCCTGAGTGCCTTGCAGCGCCTCAAGGTCAGCGTGCCGGCTGGCTTGGCCAAGATACGCCGGCGGGCCTTCCCGGGCGTCGAGTATCGACAGGACCCGCGTTGGCTGGATGCCATGACTGCCCTGCGCGCCGCCCAACTGATTGATTGAGGAACGTTTGATGACTGTTTACGCCATTATCGGTGGTACCGGCCTGACCCAGCTGGAGGGCCTGACCATCAATTCGGCCTTGAATCTCGAATCGCCCTACGGTCCGCCTTCGGCGCCGGTGCTGCGCGGCGACTACGCCGGGCGCGAGGTGCTGTTCCTCGCGCGGCACGGCCACCCGCACCGTATTCCGCCGCATCAGGTGAACTACCGCGCCAATCTCTGGGCGCTGAAGGAGGCCGGCGCCCAGGCGCTCATCGCGGTGAACGCCGTGGGCGGCATCCATGCGGCCATGGGCACCGGGCATTTCTGCGTACCGCACCAGATCATCGACTACACCTCGGGGCGCGCGCACACCTTCTACGAAGGCGAGCTGGAACATGTCACCCATGTCGACTTCAGCCACCCCTACGACGGGGCGTTGCGCGACAAGCTGTGTGCCGCCCTGGCGGCCGAAGGCTGCGCCTTCAGCGGCCATGGCGTCTATGGCTGTACCCAGGGGCCGCGACTGGAGACGGTGGCGGAGATCGCCCGGCTGGAGCGCGACGGCTGCGATATCGTCGGCATGACCGGGATGCCCGAGGCGGTGCTGGCGCGTGAGCTGTCGCTGCCTTATGCCTGTCTGTCGCTGGTGGTCAATCCGGCGGCCGGCAAGTCCACGGCCTTGATCACCATGGCGGAGATCGAGCGTGCGCTGGATGAGGGGATGGGCCAGGTCAAGGCGGTGCTGGCGCGCGTGCTGGCCGGGTAAACCGGCGACTGGATGAAATAAGGGCCGCATCGCGCGGCCCTTTTTCGTGGTATCGAGTTATAGCGGCTTGACGCGTATCAGCAGCCCCAGGCTGCCATGGTCCAGGTAGGTCAGTTCACCGCTCTTCAGGCGGCTGTCCTGCTTGAGGCGCTCGCTGCCCTGCAGCAGGCCGCTGGCGTCGAACTGGTTGACCCAGAGGTCGGCCTCGACGTCGATGAAGCGCGCCAGCCTGAGACTCAGGGTGCCCTCTACGGGAAAGTGACCGAACTGCTCGCCGCCGCTGCTCAGTGCCACGCGGCTGGGGGAGCCGGACAGGCTCTGCGACCAGGCCTTGTGCAGCAGCACCTGGTAGCCGTTGGCGGCGCTGAGCTTGGCGGCTTCGCTGTTCAGCGCGGTGCCGCGCTCGCTGCCCAGGTCAATGGAGGGAGCGCCCTGGGCCCAGTCGTCCGGCGCCGGCTGGCTGGCCGGGACCGGCTCGCCGGCCTGGCGGAAGACGATGACCTCGACCTGAAAAAGGCCGTCGGCGACAGCCGGCGTGGCGAGCAGCATGAGCAGGGTGAGCGGCAGCAGGGCCAGGGTGCGGAATGCGCGCATGGTTGAGTCCTTAAGCGGCGGGGATCAGGCGCTCGAAGAGCGCTTCCAGGGTATTGAATCGTTGCTCCGGGCGCTCCATCGGCACCTGGAACTTGAACAGGGTGGCACCTTCGAACTTGTAACGGTTGGGCTGGCTCTGGATCAGCTTGATCAGGGTCAGCGGATCGACACAGGTGTCGGCGGCGAACTCGACGCGCCCGCCCTGGGGGCCGGCATCGACCTTCTTGATGCCCAGGCGTTCGGCCTGCAGCTTCAGCAGGGTCAGGCGCACCAGGTTCTTGGTCGGCTCGGGGAGCAGGCCGAAACGGTCGATCATCTCCACCTGCAACTCCTTCAGGCCGTCCTCGTCGGTGGCCGAGGCGATGCGCTTGTAGAGAATCAGGCGCGCGTGCACATCCGGCAGGTAGTCCTCGGGGATCAGCGCCGGCAGGCGCAGGTTGATTTCCGGGCCGCCGCCCAGGGGCTGCTCGAGGTTCGGTTGCTCGCCCTTGCGGATCGCCTTCACTGCGCGCTCGAGCATTTCCATGTAGAGGGTGAAGCCGACGGCCTGGATCTGCCCGCTCTGGCCGTCGCCGAGCAGTTCACCGGCGCCGCGGATTTCCAGGTCGTGGGTGGCGAGGACGAACCCGGCGCCCAGGTCCTGGGCATTGGCGATGGCCTCCAGGCGCTTCTGCGCGTCGTCGGTGACCTGCTTGCGTGGCGGCGTCAGCAGGTAGGCGTAGGCCTGGTGGTGGCTACGGCCGACGCGGCCGCGCAACTGGTGCAGCTGGGCCAGGCCGAACTTGTCGGCGCGCTCGATGATGATGGTGTTGGCGCTCGGCACGTCGATGCCGGTCTCGATGATGGTCGAGGCGATCAGCACGTTGAAGCGCTTGTGATAGAAGTCGCTCATCACCTGCTCCAGGTCGCGCTCGCGCATCTGCCCGTGGCCGATGCCGATGCGCGCCTCCGGCACCAGGGCGGCCAGGTCGGCGGCGCACTTCTCGATGGTCTTCACGTCGTTGTGCAGGTAGTAGACCTGGCCGCCGCGCAGCAGCTCGCGCAGCAGGGCTTCCTTGACCACGCCGCTCTGCTGCTCCATGACGAAGGTGCGCACCGACAGGCGGCGTGCCGGCGGCGTGGCGATGATCGACAGGTCGCGCATGCCCGCCACGGCCATGTTCAGGGTGCGCGGAATCGGCGTGGCGGTCAGGGTGAGGATGTCCACCTCGCTGCGCAGGGCCTTGAGCTGCTCCTTCTGGCGCACGCCGAAACGGTGTTCCTCGTCGATGATCACCAGGCCCAGGTTGTTGAACTTGACGTCGTCCTGCAGCAGCTTGTGGGTGCCGATGACGATGTCCACCTTGCCCTCGGCCAGCTGCTGCATGGCCTCGCCGACCTCCTTGGCGCTCTTGAAGCGGCTCATCACCTCGACCTTGACCGGCCAGTCGGCAAAGCGGTCGCGGAAGCTGTTGTAGTGCTGCTGGGCGAGCAGGGTGGTGGGCACCAGCACGGCTACCTGGCGGCCGCTGTGCACGGCGATAAAGGCGGCGCGCATGGCCACCTCGGTCTTGCCGAAGCCGACGTCGCCGCAGACCAGGCGGTCCATCGGCTTGGCCGCCAGCATGTCCTCGCGCACCGCGTCGATGGCGGCCTGCTGGTCGGGGGTCTCCTCGAAGGGGAAGCCGGCGCTAAAGGTGGCGTAGTCGAGCTGCGGGTCGGCGAACGCATAGCCCTCGCGGGCGGCCCGCCGGGCGTAAATGTCGAGCAGCTCGGCGGCGACATCGCGCACCTGTTCGGCAGCCTTGCGCTTGGCCTTCTGCCAGGTTTCCGAGCCCAGGCGGTGCAGCGGCGCCAGGGCGTCGTCGCTGCCGGTGTAGCGGGCGATCAGGTGTAGGCTGGCCACCGGCACGTAGAGCTTGGCCTCCTCGGCGTACTGCAGGGCGAGGAATTCGGCGCTCTGGCCGTCGATTTCCAGGGTGATCAGGCCCTGGTAGCGGCCGACACCGTGGTCGATATGCACCACCGGCGCGCCTTCGCGCAGCTCGGTGAGGTTCTTGATCACATTGTCGCCGCCGTCGCGGGTCTTCTCGCGGCGGCGGCGCTGCATCACCCGCTGGCCGAACAGCGGGCTTTCGGCGATCAGCGCCAGTTCGTCGAGCAGCAGGCCCTCGTCGAGCGGCGCGATGCAGATGGCCAGGCGTTCGCCGCTGGCGCTGAACTCGTCCCAGCCCTCGACCTCCCGGGGCTTGAGCTTGAGGCGGGCGAGCAGTTCCAGCAGCACCTCGCGGCGCCCTGCCGATTCGGCGCAGAAGAGGATGCGCCCCGGGTGCGTCTCGATGAAGCGGCGCAGCGCGGCCAGCGGCTCGTTGGCCTTGGCCTCGATGGCCAGGTCCGGCAGGGGCTGGGCGTTGAAGCGCTGGCGGCCGACGCCCGGTTCGATGTCTTCCTGGCTGATCACCACCCGCGGCCAGTTCTTCAGGCGGGCGAAGCAGTCCTCCACCGGCAGGAAGATGTCGGCTGGCGGCAGCAGCGGGCGCTCGGGGTCGACGCGGCGCTCCTCGTAGCGACTGCGCGCGTCGGACCAGAAATGCTCGGCGGCCTTCTCCACCCCAGGCAGGGAAAACACCTGGGTGTCCGCGGGCAGGTAGTCGAACAGGGTTGCGGTTTCCTCGAAGAACAGCGGCAGGTAGTACTCGATGCCGGCCGGGGTGATGCCGGTGGCCAGGTCCTGATAGATCGGGCAGCGGCGGAAATCGACGTCGAAGCGTTCGCGAAAGCGCCCGCGGAAATCGGTGACGGCCTTCTTCTCCAGGGGGAACTCCCGCGCCGGCAGCAGCTTGATCGACTCGACCTTGTCGATCGAGCGCTGGGTCTCCGGATCGAAGGTGCGCAGGGTCTCGATCTCGTCGTCGAACAGGTCGATGCGGTAGGGCTGCTCGCTGCCCATCGGGAACAGGTCGATCAACGCGCCGCGCACGGCGAACTCGCCGTGCTCGTACACGGTGTCGACGCAGCGGTAGCCCGCTGCCTCCAGGCGCAGGCGCATCTCGTCGACGTCGAGCTTCTGGCCGACATCCAGTACCAGGCTGCTGCCTAGCAGGAAGCGGGTCGGTGCCAGGCGGTGTAGGGCGGTGGTGATCGGCACTACCAGCACGCCGTGCTTGAGCTCCGGCAGGCGGTAGAGCGCGGCGATACGCTGGGAAATGATGTCCTGGTGCGGCGAAAACAGATCGTAGGGCAGGGTTTCCCAGTCGGGGAAATGCAGCACCGGCAGCGACGGCGCGAAGAAGGCCAGCTCCTGCTCCAGGCGCTCGGCGCTCTGGCTGTCGGCGGTCAGTAGCAGGGTGAAGCGCTGGACGGCGCTGGCCGCCTCGGCAACGGCCAGGCTCAGGGCGGCGCCGGGCAGGTTGCCCCAGTGTTGTTTCCCGGCAGTGGCGGGCAGGGGCGGCAGGCGCAGTACGGACACGGTCGGTAAAGGCACGGGCGGCTCACGGTCGTGGTACAAGGCCGGCGATTGTAGCGGGCGAGGGCGCAAGCTGTCAGTTGCGACAGCTGCGCATTGCTCATGCATGCGCGCGCCGTCATAATGTAGCCCCTTTTTTCAGCCCCTACATGTGGAAGGTACTGCCCGTGACTCAGAAGCCCGACCAGTGTCTCGGTGAGTGGATCGATCGAGAAGCCCTTGCGGAAGCGATGATTCCGATGATTGGCCAACTCTATCGCAACAACAACGTGGTCACCTCGATCTACGGTCGTAGCCTGATCAACCGCTCCGTCATCCAGATTCTCAAGGCCCACCGCTATGCGCGTCATCGCTTGGATGGCGATGCCGAGCTGTCGGTGCACGACACGTTCCCGATGCTCAAGACCATGAGCGAGCTCAAGTTGGGCGCCGCCTCGGTGGATCTGGGGCGGATGATGGCCAAGTTCCTCCAGGAGGCCAACGGCCGCAGCATCGAGGAGTTCGTGCGCGATGAGCTGGCGCCGGTTGCCGGCCAGCAGAATGCCGTGGCGCGCAAGGGTACTGACGTGGTGCTCTACGGTTTCGGCCGTATCGGTCGCTTGCTGGCACGCATCCTGATCGAGAAGATCGGTGGTGGCGACGGTCTGCGCCTTCGCGCCATCGTCGTGCGCAAGGGAGCGGACAACGACCTGGTCAAGCGCGCCAGCCTGCTGCGCCGCGACTCCGTGCATGGGCCGTTCGATGGCACCATCACCATCGACGAGGAAAACAACACCCTGACCGCCAACGGCAACCTGATCCAGATCATCTACTCTAACGATCCGGCGTCCATCGACTACACCCAGTACGGCATCCAGGATGCCCTGCTGGTCGATAACACCGGCAAGTGGCGTGACGCCGAAGGCCTGGGCCAGCACCTCAAGTGCCCGGGGATCGATCGCGTGGTGCTCACCGCGCCGGGCAAGGGTGCGCTGAAGAACATCGTGCATGGCATCAACCATGCCGAGATCACCGCCGACGACAAGATCGTCTCCGCCGCCTCCTGCACCACCAACGCCATCGTGCCGGTGCTCAAGGCGATGAACGACAAGTACGGCATCGTCAACGGCCATGTCGAAACCGTGCACTCCTACACCAACGACCAGAACCTGATCGACAACTTCCACAAGGGCAGTCGTCGTGGTCGCAGCGCGGCGCTGAACATGGTGATCACCGAGACCGGCGCGGCTACCGCGGCGGCCAAGGCCTTGCCGGTGCTCAAAGGCAAGTTGACCGGCAACGCGATTCGCGTGCCGACGCCCAACGTGTCGATGGCGATCCTCAATCTCAATCTGGAGAGGTCGGTCAGTCGCGAAGACGTCAATGAGTACCTGCGCTACATGGCGCTGCACTCGGATCTGCACAAGCAGATCGATTTCGTCAATTCCCAGGAAGTGGTGTCGACCGACTTCGTCGGTTCGCGCCATGCCGGGGTAGTGGATGCCGATGCGACCATCGCCAACGACAACCGGGTCGTGCTGTATGTGTGGTACGACAACGAGTTCGGCTACAGCTGCCAGGTGGTTCGCGTGATGGAAGACATGGTTGGGGTCAACCCGCCGGCCTTCCCGGGCTAAGCCCTAGGCGGTCACACGAAACGGGAGCTACGGCTCCCGTTTTTTATTGCGGCGATTCTGCCAGCAGGTTGTCGCGCAGGCGCGCCGACAGGCCGTCGGGCGCCAGCCAGATACCCAGATAGGCGTTGGCCAGTACGCTGTTGCGGCTGAAGAAGGCGGTCTCGCCGTTGCGCTCCAGGCTCAGGCCGCTGCCGGCGGCATAGTTGAGGGCGTAGCGGTCGCCGGGGCGTATGTCGCGAAAGCTGGCGTGCAGCGCGTCCAGTTCCTCGCGCAGGCGCCCGAGGGTGGCGGTGTCGCGTTGCCTGCGCAACGTGACCCAGGCGGCCTCTATCACGTCTTCGCGGTCGATATCGCGGAAGTAGTACAGCTCCAGGCGCTTGCTGTGCCGGGCGTCGAGCGCCTGGCGTGCGCTCACCTGGGGAGCGGCATAGAGCGCGGCGGCGTAGACATCCGCCCACAGGTAGCGGAGCACGCTCTGGTTCTTCAGTTCCAGGTCGACCTGATCGAGCGAGTAGAGCCCCGGAAAGTTCGCCTCACGCAGGCGCTCGTCGCTGCCGGCCTGAAGGGGGAAGCTCAAGAGGAAAAACGTGACTAGTGCAAGTATTCGGGTCATGGTGAGTTCCGTATTCGGACAATGGTTCTATTTCACCCCTCGGGGCGCTTGCGTCAAGTTGTCGCTGCTCCGCCTACTTGACTGAAAACTTAAAAAAAGCAAGCGCTTGGGTGGTCAGTCGGTGGGCGCGAATCTATAATCGAACGGATTTTTTACCCGCGTTCGACACTCCTGTTCTCTCCGATTGCTGGCTCAGCCTGGTTTTCGAAATGAGCCGCGCAGGATGTCGGTCGTATTCAAAAAAAGCTTATAAATCAGTGGTTAGGCAAACCTATGATCAAGATAAAAAATGGGCTTGATTTGCCCATAACAGGCGCGCCGGCGCAACGCATAGAGGCCGCCAGGCCGGTGCGTAGCGTCGCCGTCATAGGCTTCGATTATCACGGTATGAAGCCTACGATGGAGGTTCAGGTCGGTGATCGGGTCAAGCTCGGTCAGGTGCTGTTCTCCGACAAGAAGACTCCGGGGGTTACCTATACCGCACCGGGCACCGGCGTGGTCAGCGCGATTCATCGCGGCGAGAAGCGTGTGCTGCAGTCGGTGGTGATCGACCTCGACGGCGACGAGCAGCTGAGCTTCGCCCAGTATCCGGCCACCCAGCTGGACAGCCTGAGCGATGCCCAGGTGCGCGAGAACCTGCAGCAGTCCGGCCTTTGGACCGCACTGCGTAGCCGTCCGTTCAGCAAGGTGCCGGCCGTCGATGCGGTGCCCAGCTCGATCTTCGTCACCGCCATCGACACGCATCCACTGGCGGCCGATCCGACCGTGGTGATCGGCGAGTACGCCAGCGACTTCGAGAACGGTCTCAAGGTACTGAGCCGCCTGGGCAAGGTGTTCCTGTGCAAGGCCGAGGGCACGAGCCTTCCGGGCGAGCAGCAGGCCAATGTGCAGGCCGCCGCTTTCTCCGGTCCGCACCCGGCCGGTCTGCCCGGCACCCATATCCACTTCCTCGATCCGGTCAACGCCAGCAAGAGCGTCTGGTCGATCAACTACCAGGACGTGATCGCGGTTGGCAAGCTGTTCACCAGCGGCCAGCTGTGGGTCGAGCGCGTGGTCGCCCTGGCCGGCCCAGTGGTCGAGCAGCCGCGTCTGCTGCGCACCCGCCTGGGCGCCAACCTGGAAGAGCTGACCGCAGGCCAGCTGCAGTCCGGCTACAACCGGGTGATTTCCGGTTCGGTGTTGGGTGGTCGTACCGCCCAGGGCGCATTTGCCTTCCTGGGGCGCTACCACTTGCAGGTGTCGTGCCTGGCCGAAGGGGCCGATCGTGAGCTGATGCACTACCTGCGTGCCGGGGTGAACAAGCATTCGGTACTGAACATCTTCGTCTCCAAGCTGATGGGCGCGAAGAAGTTCCCCTTCTCCACCACCACCAACGGCAGCCCGCGGGCGATGGTGCCGGTGGGCAACTACGAAGCGGTGATGCCGCTGGACATCCTGCCAACCCAACTGCTGCGCTACCTGATCGTCGGCGACACCGAGATGGCCCAGAAACTGGGTTGTCTGGAACTCGACGAAGAAGACCTGGCGCTGTGCACCTACGTGTGCGCCGGCAAGTATGAATACGGCCCGATCCTGCGGGATAACCTCGCCCGTATCGAGAAGGAGGGTTAAGCCATGGGTATTCGCGATTTTCTCGACAAGATCGAGCACAACTTCGAGAAGGGCGGCAAGTACGAGAATTGGTATGCCTTGTACGAAGCCATCGACACCTTCTTCTATCGTCCGGGCAGCGTGACCAAGACCACCGCCCACGTGCGCGACGGCATCGACCTCAAGCGCATGATGATCACGGTCTGGCTGTGCACCTTCCCGGCGATGTTCTTCGGCATGTGGAACGCCGGCTATCAGGCCAACCTGATCTTCGCCAATAGCCCCGAGCTGCTGGCGGCCCAGGAGGGCTGGCGCTTCTCTCTGATCGGTTCCCTGGCCGGGTTCGACCCGAACAGCCTGTGGGACAACTTCATCCAGGGGGCGGCCTGGTTCCTGCCCGTCTATGCAGTGACCTTCATCGTCGGCGGCTTCTGGGAAGTGCTGTTCGCCTCGATCCGCAAGCATGAGGTCAACGAAGGCTTCTTCGTCACCTCGGTGCTGTTCGCCCTGATTCTGCCGCCGAGCATTCCGCTGTGGCAGGTGGCGCTGGGCATCAGCTTCGGCGTGGTGATCGGCAAGGAAGTATTCGGCGGTACGGGCAAGAACTTCCTCAACCCGGCCCTGACCGGTCGCGCCTTCCTGTTCTTCGCCT
Organism: Pseudomonas sp. LPB0260; assembly: GCF_013388395.1. Classification (NCBI taxonomy): domain Bacteria; kingdom Pseudomonadati; phylum Pseudomonadota; class Gammaproteobacteria; order Pseudomonadales; family Pseudomonadaceae; genus Pseudomonas; species Pseudomonas sp. LPB0260. Next base: position 6,188,551 of record NZ_CP058247.1, read on the forward strand.
ACCCGGCGCAGATGTCCGGCGATGCGGTATGGACCGCGGTCGACGGTTTCGCCGGCGCTACGGCGCTGAGCCTGGCGGCCTCCGGCGGTATCGAGAACGTCGTCAATCAGGGCATCAGCTGGATGGACGCCTTCGTCGGCACCATTCACGGTTCCCTGGGCGAGACCAGCACCCTGGCCATCCTCATCGGCGGCGGCGTGCTGGTGCTGACCAAGATCGCCTCCTGGCGCATCGTCGCCGGCGTGATGCTGGGCATGGTCGGCCTGAGCCTGCTGTTCAATGCCATCGGTTCGGAAACCAACCCGATGTTCGCCATGCCCTGGCACTGGCACCTGGTGGTTGGCGGTTTCGCCTTCGGCATGCTGTTCATGGCCACCGACCCGGTGTCGGCCTCCATGACCAATACCGGCAAGTGGATCTTCGGTGCCCTGATCGGCGTGATGGTGGTGTTGATCCGCGTGGTCAACCCGGCGTTCCCGGAAGGCATGATGCTGGCGATTCTGTTCGCCAACCTGTTTGCACCGCTGATCGACCACTTCGTCGTTCAAGCCAATATCAAGCGGAGGCTGGCACGCAATGTCTAGTCAAAAAGAATCCACCGCTCGCACCCTGACGGTGGCCCTGTTGGTGTGCCTGGTGTGCTCGGTGTTCGTCGCCGGCGCCGCCATCGCACTGAAGCCGACTCAGGTGGACAACCGTCTGCTGGACAAGCAGCGCAGCATCCTGGCGATCGCCGGCCTCGGCGATGCCTCGATGAGCGGCAAGCAGGTCAAGGAGCTGTTCAACAGCACCATTACCGCCAAGCTGGTCGATCTGGAAACCGGTACCTTCTCCGATGCCCATGACCCGATCACCTTCGATCCACTCAAGGCGTCCAAGGATCCGAAGCTGTCCAGCAGCCTGCCGGCCGGTAAGGACATCGCCGGGATCAAGCGCCAGGAGCGTTACTCCACCGTGTATATGGTGGAGCAGGACGGCCAGGTGCAGACTCTGATCCTGCCGGTGCGCGGCTACGGCCTGTGGTCGACCCTGCACGGCTTCATCGCCGTCAAGGGGGACCTCAATACCGTGGTCGGCATGGGCTTCTATCAGCACGGCGAGACGCCGGGACTGGGCGGCGAAGTGGACAATCCGAAGTGGAAGGGCCAGTGGCCGGGCAAGACCCTGTTCGATGACAGCGGCAAGCTGTCCGTGGAGATCGTCAAGGGCGGCGTCGATCCGCAGAGTCCGCAGGCCGAGCACCAGGTCGACGGCCTGGCCGGCGCCACCCTGACCAGCGTCGGGGTGGACAATCTGCTCAAGTTCTGGCTGGGCCAGAACGGCTTCGGTCCGTTTATCGCTAACCTGCGCGCAGGGGAGGCTTGATCATGTCGCAGCCGACTATTAAAGAAGTCCTGCTCAATCCGATCTTCAACAACAACCCCATCGGCCTGCAGATCCTCGGGATCTGCTCGGCCCTGGCGGTGACTTCGAACCTGCAGACCGCGCTGGTGATGTCCGCGGCGTTGACCCTGGTGACCGGTTTCTCCAACCTGTTCATCTCGATGATCCGCAGCCAGATCCCCAGCTCGATCCGCATGATCGTGCAGATGGTGATCATCGCCTCGCTGGTGATCGTGGTGGACCAGGTGCTCAAGGCCTATGCCTTCAGCCTGTCCAAGCAGCTGTCGGTGTTCGTCGGCCTGATCATCACCAACTGCATCGTGATGGGTCGTGCCGAGGCCTTCGCCATGCAGAACCCGCCGGTGCTGTCGTTCTTCGACGGTATCGGCAACGGTCTGGGCTACAGCGCCTTCCTCATCGCCCTGGGCATCATTCGCGAGCTGTTCGGCGCGGGCAAGCTGATGGGCTACGAGATCATTCCGGTGGTCAACGACGGTGGCTGGTACCAGCCCAACGGCATGCTGCTGCTGCCGCCTTCGGCGTTCTTCCTGATCGGCCTGTTCATCTGGGCGATCCGCAGCTGGAAGACCGAGCAGGTCGAGAGCAACGCCTACAAGATGGCCCCGCAGGTCTCGAATAAGGAGGCTTACTAATGGAGCACTACATCAGCCTGTTCGTCCGTGCGGTGTTCGTCGAGAACATGGCGCTGGCGTTCTTCCTCGGCATGTGCACCTTCATCGCCATCTCCAAGAAAGTGGAGACGGCGATCGGCCTGGGTATCGCCGTGGTGGTGGTGCTGGGCATCACCATGCCGGTCAACAACCTGATCTACACCAATATCCTCAAGGATGGCGCGCTGGCCTGGGCCGGTCTGCCGGAAGTCGACCTGAGCTTCCTTGGCCTGCTGACCTTCATCGGCGTCATCGCGGCGATCGTGCAGATCCTCGAGATGACCCTGGATAAGTATGTGCCGGCACTGTACAACGCCCTCGGCGTGTTCCTGCCTCTGATCACGGTGAACTGCGCGATCATGGGCGGCTCGCTGTTCATGGTCGAGCGCGACTACAACCTGGCCGAGAGCACTGTCTATGGCATCGGCGCCGGCGTCTCCTGGGCCCTGGCGATTGCCGCGCTGGCGGGCATTCGCGAGAAGCTCAAGTACAGCGACGTACCGGCCGGCCTGCAGGGTTTGGGCATCACCTTCATCACCATCGGCCTGATGTCTCTGGGCTTCATGTCCTTCTCTGGCGTGCAGCTGTAAGGAAAGGATGAGCAGATGATTAATTTCGAGATTTTCCTAGCGATCGGCATGTTCACCGCCATTGTCTTGGCGTTGGTGCTGATCATTCTCGCGGCGCGCGCCAAGCTGGTTTCCAGCGGTGACGTGAGCATCGAGATCAACGGTGAGAAGACCATCGTCGTGCCGGCAGGCGGCAAGCTGCTGCAGACCCTGGCCGAGAACGACATCTTCCTGTCCTCGGCCTGTGGTGGCGGCGGCACCTGCGCCCAGTGCAAGTGCATCGTCGAGTCCGGTGGCGGTGAGATGCTCTCCACCGAGGAGTCGCACTTCACTCGTCGCGAGGCCAAGGAGGGCTGGCGCCTGTCCTGCCAGACCGCGGTCAAGCAGGACATGAAGATCGAGGTGCCGGAAGAGGTATTCGGCGTGAAGAAGTGGGAGTGCACCGTTGAGTCCAACCCCAACGTGGCGACGTTCATCAAGGAACTGACGCTCAGGCTGCCCGAGGGCGAGAACGTCGACTTCCGCGCCGGCGGCTATGTGCAGCTCGAGTGCCCGCCGCACACCGTGTACTACAAGGATTTCGACATCCAGGAGGAGTATCGCGGCGACTGGGACAAGTTCAACCAGTGGAAGTACGTGTCCAAGGTCGAGGAGACCGTGATTCGGGCCTACTCCATGGCCAACTACCCGGAAGAGCGCGGCCTGGTCAAGTTCAACATCCGTATCGCCTCGCCACCGCCGGGCAAGGACGACCTGCCGCCGGGCAAGATGTCCTCCTACGTGTTCAGCCTCAAGCCGGGTGACAAGATCACGGTGTACGGACCCTTCGGCGAGTTCTTCGCCAAGGACACCGATGCCGAGATGATCTTCATCGGCGGTGGTGCCGGCATGGCGCCGATGCGCTCGCACATCTTCGACCAGCTCAAGCGCCTCAAATCCAAGCGCAAGATCAGCTTCTGGTACGGTGCGCGCTCCATGCGCGAGGCCTTCTACAACGAAGAGTACGATCAGCTGCAGGCCGAGAACCCGAACTTCCAGTGGCATCTGGCCCTGTCCGATCCGCAGCCGGAAGACAACTGGACCGGCCTCAAGGGCTTCATCCACAACGTGCTGTACGAGAACTACCTGAAGGACCACCCGGCTCCCGAGGATTGCGAGTTCTACATGTGCGGCCCACCCATGATGAACGCCGCAGTGATCAAGATGCTGGTCGACCTGGGTGTGGAGCAGGAAAACATTCTGCTCGACGACTTCGGCGGCTAAGCATGCTGCACGCTGTACTCCAGCCCGTTATCGCGGTCGCCCTGGCGGCCGCCTTAACGGGCTGCTGGTTTTCCGAGCGGGTCGAGGAGTTCGGCGGCCCGACCATGGGCAGCACCTACAGGGTCAAGTACGTGCGTACCGAGGGTGCGCCGCCTGTCGAGGTGCTACAGGCCGAGACCGAGGCGATCCTCGCCGAGGTTGATCGGCAGATGTCCACCTACCGCGATGACTCGCTCATCTCCCAGTTCAATCGCTCCCCGGCCGGCAGTTGCCTGGCCATGCCGGAAGAGCTGTTGCAGCTGGTGGAAGCCGGCCAGGCCCTGGCCCAGGAGAGTGGCGGGGCCTTCGACCTGACCCTGGAACCGCTGCTCAACCTGTGGGGCTTCGGCCCCCAGGCGCGCATGGAAAAGGTGCCGACGGCGCAGCAACTGGCCGAGGCGCGTGGCCGCACCGGTCACCGGCACTTGCGCGTCGAGGCTGGGCAATTGTGCAAGGACGTCGACCTGCAACTGGATCTGAACAGCATCGCCGCCGGCTACACGGTCGAGCGGATCGTCAGCCGCCTCGACGAGCTGGGCGTCGGTCGCTACCTGGTGGATGTCACCGGGGAGTTGAAGGCGGCCGGGCGCAAGCCCAGTGGCGAGCCCTGGCGCATCGCCATCGAAGCCCCGCGGGACGATGAGCGGGTGGCGCAGCGAATCCTGGCGCTGGATGGCTACGGCATCTCCACCTCCGGCGACTATCGCAATTATTTCGAGGAGAACGGCATACGCTACTCCCATACGCTGGACCCACAGACCGGCGCGCCCATCACCCACAAGCTGGCGGCGGTGACCGTGGCCGACCGATCGACCTTACGCGCCGATGGCTTGTCTACCCTATTGATGGTGCTGGGACCCGAGCGAGGCTTGGCCTACGCTGAGCAGGCCGGTATCGCAGCGTTTTTCGTGATCCGTGACGGCACAGGTTTCGTCACCCAGACTACCGCGGCGTTTGAACAGCTGTTCGCCGCAGGAGAAGAGCAATGATTTTCGTAGTGGTTTTCCTGGCAATGCTACTGGTGGTTGGCCTGATGGCGGTCGGCGTGATCATGGGCCGCAAGCCCATCGCCGGTTCCTGCGGCGGTATCGCCAATCTGGGCATCGAGAAGGAATGCTCGATTTGCGGCGGCAGTCGCGAGAAGTGCGAAGAGGTCAATCGCACTTCCGATGAGGCGGCCAGCGATCTGGCCTACGACGCGACCAAGCGTTAGTCGCCAGCCGGCACATAGGCGGTAAGTTGATTGTCGGCGCGCCTGAGCGCTGCCGGCCCTGCCGAGGGCGCGATACAAGCGCCCCGGTGTGATCTGAAGGAGTAAACATGGCGGTCTACAACTATGACGTAGTGGTGCTGGGCTCCGGTCCCGCGGGGGAAGGCGCGGCGATGAACGCCGCCAAGGCCGGGCGCAAGGTGGCGGTGGTCGATACCCGCCGTGAGGTCGGCGGCAACTGCACCCACCTGGGCACTATCCCGTCCAAGGCGCTGCGTCACTCGGTGCGCCAGATCATGCAGTTCAACACCAATCCGATGTTCCGCCAGATCGGCGAGCCGCGCTGGTTCTCCTTTCCGGACGTGCTGAAGAGCGCCGAGCGGGTGATCGGCAAGCAGGTGGCTTCGCGCACCGGCTACTACGCGCGCAATCGCATCGACCTGTTCTATGGCACCGGCAGTTTCTCCGACGAGCAGACCATCGAAGTGGTCTGCCCCAATGGCGTGGTGGAAACCCTGGTGGCCAAGCAGATCGTCATCGCGACCGGCTCGCGCCCCTATCGCCCGGCCGATGTCGACTTCCGTCATCCGCGGGTCTACGACAGCGACACCATCCTGACCCTCAGCCACACGCCGCGCCGGTTGATCATCTACGGAGCCGGGGTCATCGGTTGCGAATATGCCTCGATCTTCAGCGGTCTGGGGGTGCTGGTCGACCTGATCGACAACCGCGACCAGTTGCTCAGCTTCCTCGATGCGGAGATCTCCGATGCGCTGAGCTATCACCTGCGTACCAACAACGTACTGATTCGCCACAACGAGGAGTACGAGCGTATCGAGGGGGTGGACAACGGGGTGATCCTGCACCTGAAGTCCGGCAAGAAGATCAAGGCCGACGCCCTGCTCTGGTGCAACGGCCGTACCGGCAATACCGACAAGCTGGGCCTGGAGAACATCGGCATCCAGGTCAACAGCCGCGGCCAGATCGAGGTCGACCAGAACTATCGCACCGAGATCAGCAACATCTTCGCCGCCGGCGACGTGATCGGCTGGCCGAGCCTGGCCAGCGCGGCCTATGACCAGGGCCGTTCGGCCTCGGGCAATATCGTCGAGAACGACAGCTGGCGCTTCGTCGACGATGTGCCGACCGGTATCTACACCATTCCGGAGATCAGTTCGATCGGCAAGAACGAGCGCGAGCTGACCCAGGCCAAGGTGCCCTATGAAGTGGGCAAGGCGTTCTTCAAAAGCATGGCGCGGGCGCAGATTTCCAACGAGCCGGTGGGCATGCTGAAGATCCTCTTCCACCGTGAGACCCTCGAGGTGCTTGGCGTGCACTGCTTCGGCTACCAGGCTTCGGAGATCGTGCACATCGGCCAGGCGATCATGAACCAGAAGGGCGAGGCGAACAGCATCAAGTATTTCGTCAACACCACCTTCAACTACCCGACCATGGCCGAGGCCTATCGCGTGGCGGCGTTCGATGGTCTCAACCGGCTTTTTTGAGCGGCTCCGACCGGTGGCCTGAGCCGGTCGGAGAGGATGCGTTCAGCGACTCCGCGACCTGGCAGTGGCCGAACCGGGAGAGTTTCTGACCAGGCAGCAAGAAAAAACCGGCCCTGGTGGCCGGTTTTCTTTTGTCGCGATTGGCGTTGGCGCCACAGCCTCAGGGCGTCAGTGTCGCCACGGCCAGTCCGGGGAAATCGGTGATCAGGCTGTCCACGCCGAAATCGGCGAGGCGGCGCATCAGTGCGGCGTCATTGACCGTCCACACCGAGACATGCAAGCCGGCTTTCTGCGCCTTGCTCAGGCGCTCCGGGCTGCACAGCGTCCAGTCCAGGGCGAGCAGGTCGCAGCCGTAATGCTGAGCCACTTTCAGCGGGTCGAGCCAGGCGTGTTCGGCGACCAGGCCACGGGAAATCTCCGGGTGCAGCTGCTGCATGGCGCGCAGCACCTCGCGTGAGCTTGAGGTCACGGTGATCTTGTCGGTCAGGCCATGGCGCTTGGCCAGTTCGGCAATCCCCTCGGCCATGCGCGCCGAACGCACCTTCGAGGCGCTCTTGACCTCCAGTTGCCAGTGCTCGAAGTCGCACTGCTCGAACAGTTCGGCCAGGCGCGGAATAGGGCAGGGCGTGCGCCACTCGGGGCCGCATTGGCGCGCGTCATAGCCAACCAGCTCTGCGGCATCATGTTCCACCACCTTGCCGCGGCGACCGGTGGTGCGCTTGAGGGTCGGATCGTGGATGACCATCAGCTCGCCGTCGCGAGACATGTGCAGGTCCAGTTCGCAGCGGCGTACGCCGTGGTCCAGGCAGGTCTGGAAACTGGCGAGGGTGTTTTCCGGTGCTTCGCCCTTGGCGCCGCGGTGGCCGTAAATCAGGGTCACGATTACTCCTTGCTGGGGGCGGTGCGTGGCTGGTGGTGGCGCACGCTGTTGATCACATGGTCATACTCGAAATACACGCTGAACTCGCGATAGTCCCAGCGGGTGATCGGCGGCTTGCCGACTGGGGCATGCTCCTCGTCGGCCAGACCGAAACGCTCGAGTACCGAGCGTTGCGATGCGCCACGCTGCGGCAGGTCGATGCTCGAGGCGCCTTGTTGGCCGAGCGGAATTTCCAGGGTTTCGGCCTGGGCGGACAACGGCAGCAGCAGGGCGAGCAGGGCTAGAAGACGGGGCATGGGCTACTCAACTTTTTGGTCATGACTGTTCGCGGGCCTGGCGGCGTTCCCAGGCCTGCTTCTGCAGGATATGCCGGGCGAGCAACTGGCGCTGTGCGTCGGTCAACGCTTCGAACTCGGTGCCGATGTCGAACTGGCCGTCCTCCCGCTCACGGCAGTGGATGACCCTGGCGCGCAGCAGCAGGCCGAGGGCCTGGGGCATCAGCACCATCTTGATCGCCAGGTGGCTGTCGCAGGCCACCGGTTTGCCGTGATTGAAGCTGACGCCGCCCTCGGACAGGCAGACTTGCTTGGGCGCGCCGATATCGCGCAGCAGGGTCTGGGCCACGGCCTGGCCGAGCAGGTCGATGCGCTTGTTGATCACCTTGAGGTAGTTGGCCAGGGTACGGTCGCGCTCGCTGATATGGCGCAGCAGGTGCTGCGACTCGAAATCCATCAGGTGCAGGTCGCTGAGCAGGTTGAACAGCGGCGAACTGTCGTGCAGTGCGTCGCTCGCCTGGGCCTCGGCGCCGGACAGCAGGGTGAAATCCAGTGCGATCGTGTCGTCGATACGATAGTATTCGCGGCGATCTTTTTCATCTTGAGACGGCATGGCGAACCCATGGCAGCAGTAGTGGTCTGAGTGTAAAGCTGCTCGCCAAGACCCGCCACAAGGACGTTTCTCTTTCCCCCCGAATCAGCCTCCGACATGTTCAGACCCCTGTTCGTATTCATCGGTACGCGCTACACGCGCGCCAAACGTCGCAGCCATTTCGTTTCCTTCATATCCCTGACCTCGATGATCGGCCTGGCACTCGGCGTGCTGGTGATGATCCTGGTGCTGTCGGTGATGAATGGTTTCGACCATGAGATGCGCACCCGCGTGCTCGGCATGGTGCCGCACGCCACGATCGAGAGCCCGACGCCGCTGCCCGACTGGCGCGAACTCGCCGACGGCGCGATGAAGCATCCGCAAGTGCTGGCCGCGGCGCCCTTCAGCCAGATGCAGGGCCTGCTGAGCAATGACGGCAAGGTGCAGAAGGTGCTGATCAATGCGGTCGATCCGCAGGAGGAGGGCAAGGTCTCGATCATCGGCGACTTCTTCCGTCAGGGGCGCCTGGAGGACCTGGCTGCGGGCGAGTTCGGCATGGTCATCGGTGACAAGGCGGCGGCCAAGCTGGGCGTGACGCTCGGCGACAAGGTGACCTTCGTCGCGCCCGAAGTGACGGTAACCCCGGCCGGGATGTTTCCCCGGCTCAAGCGCTTCACCGTTGTCGGCATCTTCCATGTCGGCGCCGGCGAGATCGACGGCCACCTGGCCCTGGCCCACGTCCAGGACCTGGGGCGCCTGCAGCGCTGGCCAGCCGGCCAAGTGCAGGGCGTGCGCCTCAAGTTCGCCGACCTGTTCCAGGCGCCGCGTACCGCCTGGGAGCTGGCTCAGACGCTGGGCAAGGGCGACTACTATGCCCGCGACTGGACGCGCACCCACGGCAACCTGTACCAGGCGATCCGCATGGAGAAGGCGATCATCGGCCTGCTGCTGCTGCTGATCGTCGCGGTGGCCGCCTTCAATATCATCTCGACCCTGGTCATGGTGGTAACCGACAAGAAAGGCGACATCGCCATCCTGCGTACCCTGGGCTCCACGCCGGGGCAGATCATGGCGATCTTCATGGTCCAGGGCACGGTGATCGGCGTGTTCGGCACGGCCATCGGCGCGCTGCTGGGAATCTGGGCCGCGCTCAATGTCAGCGCCGGCGTCGCGGCCCTGGAGGGCCTGCTGGGAATCAAGTTCCTCAGCGCCGACGTGTACTTCATCGACTACCTGCCGTCGCAGCTGATGTGGGCGGATGTGCTGCTGGTGTGCGGCGCGGCGCTGGTGCTGAGTTTTCTCGCGACCCTGTATCCGGCCTGGCGCGCGGCGCGCACCCAGCCGGCGGAGGCGCTGCGTTATGAATAATCAACTGATGGGTGACCGCGTCATGCAAGATCAGGCCGTGCTGAGCTGCCGCAATCTGGGCAAGAGCTATGAGGAGGGCCCGCAGTCGGTGGTGGTGCTCGATGGCCTGGCCCTTGAGCTGCATCCGGGCGAGCGGGTGGCGATCGTCGGCAGTTCGGGCTCGGGCAAGAGTACCCTGCTGAACATGCTCGGGGGCCTCGACACGCCGAGCACGGGCAGCGTCTGGCTGGCCGGTGAAGAGCTGTCGGCGCTCAACGAGAAGGAGCGCGGCCTGCTGCGCAACCGCGCCCTGGGCTTCGTCTACCAGTTCCATCACCTGTTGCCCGAGTTCACCGCCCTGGAGAATGTCTGCATGCCGCTGCTGATCGGCCGTACCGCGATCAGTGAGGCGCGCCAGCGGGCCACCGCACTGCTCGAGCGGGTCGGCCTGGGCCATCGCCTGGCACACAAACCGGCCGAACTGTCCGGCGGCGAGCGCCAGCGGGTGGCGATCGCCCGGGCCCTGGTCAACCGGCCCGGCCTGGTGCTGCTCGACGAGCCGACCGGCAACCTCGATCACCACACCGCCCAGGGCATCCAGGAGCTGATGAAGGAGCTGAGCGCCTCGTCGCAGACCGCCTTCCTGGTGGTGACCCATGACATGCAGCTGGCCCTGCAGATGGACCGGGTGCTGCGCCTGGAAGACGGCAAGCTGGTGGCTGCCTGATGTTCCGCCCGCTGAGTGTCTTCATTGGCAGTCGCTATACCCGGGCCAAGCGGCGCAATCACTTCATATCCTTCATCTCCCTGACCTCGATGATCGGCCTGGCCCTGGGCGTGCTGGCGATGATCGTGGTGCTGTCGGTGATGAACGGCTTCCAGAAGGAAATGAGCTCGCGGATTCTCGGCATGGTGCCCCATGCCAGCATCGCCGGCGCCCAGGCCCTGGACGATTGGCAGACGGTCGCCGCCGCCGCCGGCCGGCACCCACAGGTGGTGGCGGCCGCGCCCTTCGCCGAGCTGGAGGGCATGCTGTCGCACCGCGGGGCGATGCAGCCGATTCAGCTGCAGGGTATCGATCCGCAGTTCGAGTCGCGGGTCTCCATCCTGCCCCAGCATATGGTGCAGGGCAGCCTGGCCGATATGCGGCCCGGTGAGTTCGGCGTGGTGATCGGCGAGATCACCGCGCGGCGCTTCCAGCTCAAGGTCGGCGACCGTCTGGCCCTGATCGTGCCCGAGCTCAGCTCGGTGCCGGGCGGCATTGTGCCGCGCATGCAGCGCATCAACGTGGTCGGCATCTTCAAGGTCGGCGCCGAGCTGGACAGCTCCCTGGCGCTGATCAATGTGGCCGATGCCGCGCAGATCCAGCGCTTCGAGCCGGGTCAGGTGCAGAGCGTGCGGCTGAAACTGAAGGACCTGTATCAGGCGCCGCGGGTCTCCGCCGAGGTCGCCGCGCAGTTGGGCGCGGGCTATCGCGCCAGCGATTGGACCCAGACCCAGGGCAGCCTGTTCAGCGCCATGAAAATGGAAAAGACCATGATCGGCCTGCTGTTGCTGCTGATCGTCGCGGTGGCCGCGTTCAACATCATCGCCACCCTGATCATGGTGGTGGCCGACAAGGGCGCCGACATCGCCATCCTGCGCACCCTCGGGGCAACGCCGCGGCAGATCATGGGCATCTTCATGGTGCAGGGTACGGTGATCGGCACGGTCGGTACGCTGATCGGCGGGGTGCTTGGCGTTCTCGCGGCGCTGAACGTCAGTCAGCTGGTGAGCTGGATCGAGCGAATGAGCGGTCAGCAGGTGCTCAGTTCCGATGTCTATTTCATCAGTAACCTGCCCTCGGAATTGCTGGTCTCCGACGTAGTGCTGATCTGCAGCGCGGCCTTGGGCCTGAGCTTTCTTGCCACGCTTTACCCCTCCTGGCGCGCCGCGCAGATCCAGCCGGCCGAGGCGCTGCGCTACGAGTGAGCTAAGCTGCGCACAGAAAAAAGCCGTTACCTGGGTAACGGCTTTTTCGTTTCAGCTGGAGCTCTTGGCCTTGCGCCGCCGCTCTTGGCGCTTGCGCCAGTTATGTCTCACCCACCAGTGCCAGTAGGTGTTGGTAGCCAGGTAGCCGACGACGCCGAGCAGCAGGCCCAGCACCAGGGAGCCGAGGTACAGCGGCTGCCAGTGGCTCTGCAGCACCTGGCCGATCCAGCGCAGGGTGACCTGGTCGGGCAGATGCAGGGTCGGGGTGTTGGTCATCCAGGCGCCGAACTTGTAGCTGCAATAGAACACCGGCGGCATAGTGATCGGGTTGGTCAGCCACACCAGGCCGACCGAGATCGGCAGGTTGGCGCGGGCCGGGATGGCCACCACGGCGGCGGCGATCATCTGCAGCGGCATGGGGATCATCGCCCAGAACAGGCCGATGGCCATGGCCCGGGAGACCGAGTGACGATTGAGGTGCCAGAGATTGGGGTCGTGGATCAGCGTGCCGAGAAAGCGCAGGGACTTGCTGCCCTTGATGCGGTCCGGGTGGGGCATGTAGCGCTTGAAGAAACGACGCGGCATTGGGGGTCTCTGGCGGGCTGAAAAGCGCAGTTATTATGCACAGATTCGGAACCGGCTGCTTTTTGAGTTTGTGACAGCAAGTACGTAGCAGTCGGTGGTCGGCCTGAGTCCATGGATGGCTCTTCAGGAGTGTAAGGCGATGCGCCTAGGGATGCTCGCGCTGGTCGCAGGTTTGCTCGTGCTGCGCTTCATGCCGGTTCTGCCTCCGGCCTGGTTGCTGTTTCTGTTGGCACTGGTGGGGCTCTCGTGCCTGCCGTTTCGAAGCTATCCCGTGGGCTGTTTCCTGCTCGGTTTCGCCTGGGCCTGCACTTCGGCCCAGTGGGCCCTGGACGACCGCCTGGCGCCCGAGCTGGACGGTCGCACGCTATGGCTGCAGGGGCGGGTGGTCGGGCTGCCCGATGTGAACGACGGCGTGGTGCGCTTTGAACTGCGCCAGGCCAGTTCTCGCCGTGCCCAGCTGCCAAGGCTGATACGCCTGGCCTGGTACGGCGGGCCGCAGCTCCAGGGCGGTGAAACCTGGCGCCTGGCGGTGCGGCTCAAGCGGCCCCGCGGCCTGGTCAATCCGCAGTCCTTCGATTACGAGGCCTGGTTGCTGGCGCAGCGCATCGGCGCTACCGGCACGGTGAAGAGTGGGCACCGGCTGACTGCGGCGCACGGCCCCTCCGCCTGGCGCGACGTCCTGCGTCAGCGCCTGCTGGACAGCGACGCCCATGGTCGCGCCGGGGGACTGGCGGCGCTGGTGCTCGGCGACGACTCGGGCCTGTCGGCAGCCGACTGGCGGCTGTTGCAGGAGACCGGAACCATTCACCTGATGGTGATCTCCGGGCAGCACATCGCCCTGATGGCCGGCTTGCTCTACGGGCTGGTCGCCGGCCTGGCGCGCTTGGGCTGCTGGCCGCGCCGCTGGCCGTGGTTGCCTGCGGCCTGCCTGCTGGCTTTTGCCGGCGCGCTGGGCTACGGCATCCTGGCCGGGTTCGAGGTGCCGGTGCGTCGGGCCTGCGTGATGGTCGGCCTGGTGCTGCTGTGGCGCTGGCGGTTTCGCCAGCTTGGCGCCTGGCTGCCGCTGCTGATCGCCCTCGCCCTGGTGTTGCTGGTGGAACCCCTGGCCAGCCTGCAGGCCGGCTTCTGGCTGTCGTTCGCCGCAGTGGCCTTGCTCATCCTGATCTTCGGCGGCCGCCTGGGCGCCTGGTCCTGGTGGCGCACGCTGGGGCGGGCGCAGTGGGCAATGGCCATCGGCCTGCTGCCCTTGCTGCTGGCACTGGGGCTACCGGTCAGCACCAGCGCGCCGCTGGCCAATCTGATTGCGGTGCCCTGGGTCGGCATGGCGGTGGTGCCGCTGGCCCTGCTCGGCAGCCTGCTGCTGCCAGTGCCCTGGTTGGGCGAGGTGCTGTTGTGGCTAGCCGGTGGGGCGCTCGAGCTGCTGTTCAGGCTGCTGGTGCTGATCGCCGCCTGGGCGCCCGCCTGGCTGCCGAGCCACCTGCCGATCTGGTCCTGGTCGCTGCTGGCACTGGGGGCGTTGCTGCTGCTGTTGCCGGCTGGCATTCCATTGCGCGCGTTTGGCTGGCTCCTGCTGCTACCGCTGTTCTTCGCTCCTCAGCCGCGGCCGGCACCGGGGCAGGCCGAGGTCTGGCTGTTGGATGTCGGCCAGGGGCTGGCGGTGCTGCTACGTACTCACGAGCACACCTTGCTCTATGACGCGGGACCGCGCTTCGGTGAGTTCGATATGGGCGAGCGGGTGGTGCTGCCGTCGCTGCGCGCCCTGGACGTAAGGAAGCTCGACCTGATGCTGCTGAGCCATGCCGACAATGACCATGCCGGCGGCGCCCTGGCAATCAAACGGGGAATGACGGTCGGGAAGGTGTGGAGCGGTGAGGCCGAAGCCTTGCCGGCAGACCTGCAGGCCAGCTCCTGCGAATCCGGCCATAGCTGGCAGTGGGACGAGGTGCGTTTCACCTTGTGGCGCTGGGACCAGGCGCTCGACAGTAATCAGGCCTCCTGCGTGCTCCTCGTCGAGGCGGCGGGCGAGCGCTTGTGGTTGACCGGCGATATCGACAGCCGCGCGGAGCGAGCCCTGCTGGCCAGTGGCCTGGACCTGCCTGCTGACTGGCTGTTGGCGCCGCACCATGGCAGCCGCAGTTCCTCCTCTGCCGAATTTGTGCGTGCGGTGGCACCGCGGGCGGTGCTGATTTCCCGAGGCCAGCACAATGCCTTCGGTCATCCCCATCCCGCCGTGGTCGCGCGCTATGGGGCGCTGTCGGCTCGGCTCTATGACACGGTCGAGCAGGGCGCCGTGCAGCTGCATTTGGGCACCTTCGGCGAGGCGCGCGGGCTTCGCGGCGAGCGTCGCTTCTGGCGAGAAAAATGAGAACGGCGGCGGTCGGCGAGGGTACGACCCTATGCTAGAGTGGCGCCACTTTTGTGAGGGGGATCTGCCACCGTGTGGGAACTGGTCAAAGCTGGCGGCTGGATGATGCTGCCAATCATTCTCTGTTCAATTGCCGCGGCCGGCATCATTGCCGAACGCCTGTGGACTCTGCGGCCCAGTCGCATCACCCCGCCCAATCTGCTCGGTCAGGTGTGGCGCTGGATCAAGGACAAGAAGCTCAACAACCAGAAACTCAAGGAGCTGCGCGCCGACTCGCCCCTGGGGCAGATCCTGGCGGCGGGCCTGGCCAACTCCAAGCATGGTCGCGAGATCATGAAGGAGTGCATCGAGGAGGCCGCCGCGCGGGTCATCCACGAGCTGGAGCGCTACCTCAATGCTCTCGGCACCATCGCCGGTATCGCGCCGCTGCTCGGCCTGCTCGGCACGGTGCTGGGCATGATCGAGATCTTCAGCTCCTTCATGGGCTCGGGCATGGCCAATGCGCCGGTACTGGCCGGAGGCATCGCCAAGGCGCTGATCACCACCGCCGCCGGCCTGATGGTGGCGATCCCGGCGCTGTTCTTCCATCGCTACCTGCAGCGCCGCGTCGATGAGCTGGTGGTCGGCATGGAGCAGGAAGCGATCAAGCTGGTGGAAGTGGTGCAAGGAGACCGCGACGTCGACCTGAGCGAGGCCAAGGCGTGAAGTTCCGGCGCAAACCGCGGGAAAACGTCGAGATCAACCTGGCTTCGTTGATCGACGTGGTGTTCATCCTGCTGCTGTTCTTCGTGGTCACCACCACCTTCACCCGCGAGACCCAGCTCAAGGTCGACCTGCCCGAGGCGGCCAGCGGCACGCCGCCGGAGCAGACCGAGCTCAAGCAACTGGAAGTGCTGATCGCCGCCGATGGCAGCTACTCGCTCAATGGCCGCCAGTTGTTGAAGAGCGATCTGGCCGGACTGAGCGCCGCGCTGCAGAAGGAGTCGGAAGGCGACAACAGCCTGCCGCTGACCATCAGTGCCGATGCCAAGACGCCGCATCAGGCGGTGATTACCGCAATGGATGCGGCCGGCAAGCTGGGTTTCGCCCATTTGCGCATCACCACGGTCGAGGCGCAGGCCGCGCCGTGATGGATGGCTGTTGATGGGCTGGTCCGATCGGCTGGTCGCCGCCTGGTATGGCGGCCATCCGGCGCTCGGCCTGCTGCGTCCGCTGGAGGCGCTGTATCGCCAAGTGGTGCAGCGTCGCCGCTCGCGCTTTCTCGCCGGCGAGGGCGAGATCTATCGCGCCCCGGTGCCCGTGCTGGTGGTGGGCAATATCACCGTCGGCGGTACCGGCAAGACCCCGCTGATCCTCTGGCTGATCGAGCACTGTCGCAGTCGCGGGCTCAGGGTCGGCGTGGTCAGTCGCGGCTATGGCGCGGTCCCGCCACGGTTTCCCTGGCGCGTGCGCGCCGAGCAGGCGGCCAGCGTCGCCGGCGACGAGCCCCTGCTGATCGTCCAGCGTAGCGACGTGCCGTTGATGATCGACCCGGATCGCGGACGGGCGGTGCGCGCGCTGCTCGAGCAGGAGGAGCTCGACCTGATCCTCAGCGACGACGGTCTGCAGCACTACCGCCTGGCTCGCGACCTGGAGCTGGTGCTGATCGATGCCGCCCGCGGCCTGGGCAATCGCCGCTGCCTGCCGGCCGGGCCTCTGCGCGAGCCGGCAGAGCGTCTGCGCAGTGTCGACGCACTGCTCTACAACGGTAGCGACAACGACCCGGCGGGCGGCTACGGCTTTTGCCTGCGTCCGCGCACGCTGGTTAATGTGCGCAGTGGCGAGCGTCGCCCGCTGGACTACTTTGCGCCCGGGCAGCGCCTGCACGCCGTGGCCGGCATCGGCAATCCGCAGCGTTTCTTCGCCACGCTCGAGGCGCTACACTGGCGGCCGATTCCGCATGCCTTCGCCGACCATGCGCAGTACAGCGCCGAGTTGCTGGATTTCAGCCCGCGCCTGCCTGTGCTGATGACGGAGAAGGATGCGGTGAAATGCCGGGCCTTTGCCGCCGACGATTGGTGGTACCTGGCGGTGGATGCCGAACCCTCTGCGGCCTTTGTCGCCTGGTTCGATGCCCAACTGGCCCGCTTGCTGCCAGGCTCACCCTAGTCCTTCGCGGCGCTTGGGCGCGCCGGCGGCTCCTGCAGCCCCCTAGCAAGGATCTCCCATGGACCCGAAACTTCTCGATATCTTGGCCTGCCCGCTGTGCAAGGGGCCGCTGAAGCTCGCCGCTGACAAGAGCGAGTTGATCTGCAAGGCCGACGGCCTGGCCTTTCCCGTGCGTGACGGCATACCGGTGATGCTGGAAAGCGAAGCCCGCACCCTCAACGTCGACGAGCGCCTGGACAAGTAGATGAGCACAGCCTTTACCGTGGTGATCCCGGCGCGCTTCGCCTCCAGCCGCCTGCCGGGCAAGCCGCTGCAGGATATCGCCGGCAAGCCGATGATCCAGCATGTCTGGGAGCAGGCGTGCAAGAGCAGTGCGCAGCAGGTGGTGGTGGCCACCGACGATGCACGCATCGTCGAGGCCTGTCGTGGCTTCGGTGCCGAGGTGGTGCTGACTCGTCCCGAGCACAACTCCGGGACCGATCGCCTGGCCGAGGTCGCCAGCGCGTTGGGTCTGACGGCCGACGCCATAGTGGTCAACGTGCAGGGCGACGAACCGCTGATTCCGCCGGCGATCATCGACCAGGTGGCCGCCAACCTGGCGGCCAACCCGCAGGCGGCCATCGCGACGCTGGCTGAGCCGATCGACGAGGTGGCGGCGCTGTTCAACCCCAATGTGGTCAAGGTGGCCACCGATCACAGCGGCCTGGCGCTGACCTTCAGCCGTGCGCCGCTGCCCTGGGCGCGCGATGCCTTTGCCGTCAGCCGTGAGCAGCTGCCGTCCGACGTTCCCTACCGCCGGCATATCGGCATCTACGCCTACCGCGCGCAGTTCCTCCATGACTTCGTTGCCTGGGGGCCTTGCTGGTTGGAGAACACCGAGTGCCTGGAGCAGCTGCGCGCGCTCTGGCACGGCGTGCGCATCCATGTCGCCGATGCCCTGCAGGCGCCGCCCGCCGGGGTCGATACCGCGGAAGATCTCGAGCGCGTGCGCCGATTGCTGGAGGCCTGATGCGGGTACTGTTCGTCTGCCTCGGCAATATCTGCCGCTCACCCACCGCCGAAGGCGTGTTTCGCCACAAGCTGCGCGAGGCGGGGCTCGAGGCCCGTGTCGAGGTCGATTCCGCGGGGACCGGCGACTGGCACGTCGGCAAGGCGCCGGACCTGCGCACCCGTCAGGCGGCGCTGCGCCGCGGTTATGACCTGTCGGCCCTGCGTGCTCGCCAGGTCGCCGGCGACGACTTCAGGCGTTTCGACCTGATCCTGGCCATGGACGGCAGCAACCTGCAGCATCTGCAGCGCCTGCGCCCGAGCGCCAATGCGGCCGAGCTGGATCTGTTCCTGCGCCGTTATCAGTTGGCATTGGACGAGGTGCCGGACCCTTACTACGGCGGCGAGGACGGCTTCGAGCAGGTCCTCGATCTGATCGAGCAGGCCAGCGACGCCTTGCTTGCTGAAATCCAGGGGCGCCTATGAGCTTGCAGGTTCGTCACAACGTTTCGCTCAAGGCCTACAACAGTTTCGCGGTGCAGGCGCAGGCGCGTCAGTTTGCCGAAGCGAGCAGCGATGAGCAGGTGCGCCAGGCCCTGGCCCATGCGGCCGAGCAGAAGCTGCCGCTGTTGCTGCTGGGTGGCGGCAGCAACCTGTTGCTGACCGGCGATGTCGAGGCGCTGGTGCTGCGCATGGCCAGCCGCGGGATCCGCGTGCTCGAGGATGACGGCGAGCGTCTGCTGGTCGAGGCCGAGGCAGGGGAGCCCTGGCACCCCTTCGTGCAATGGACGCTGCAACGGGGCCTGGTCGGCCTGGAGAACCTCAGCCTGATCCCCGGCACGGTCGGCGCCGCGCCCATGCAGAACATCGGTGCTTATGGCGTCGAGTTGAAGGATGTGTTCGCCGGGCTGACCGCGCTGGATCGTCATACCGGCGAGCTGCGCGAGTTCGGCCTGGGTGATTGCGCCTTCGCCTACCGCGACAGCCTGTTCAAACGCGAGGCCGGGCGCTGGGTGATCCTGCGGGTGCGCTTTGCCCTCAGTCGTTCGGCGCCCCTGCACCTGGACTACGGGCCGGTGCGTCAGCGCCTGCGGGAGCAGGGCATCGAGGCGCCAAGCGCTCTGGACGTCAGTCAGGCCATCTGCGCCATTCGTAGCGAGAAACTGCCGGACCCGGCGGTGCTGGGCAACGCCGGCAGTTTCTTTAAGAATCCTCTGGTGAGCGCCGATCTCGCGCAGCGCTTGCGCGTGCAGCATGCGGATCTGGTGGCCTATCCACAGGCCGATGGATCGGTGAAGCTGGCGGCCGGCTGGTTGATCGAGCGCGCCGGCTGGAAGGGTTTTCGCGAGGGTGATGCCGGGGTCCATCGGCTGCAGGCGCTGGTGCTGGTCAACTACGGCCAGGCGAGCGGGCAGCAGTTGCTGGAACTGGCCCGGCGCATCCAGGCCGATATCGCCGGGCGTTTCGCGGTCAGGCTGGAGATCGAGCCCAACGTGCTCTGAGTACCTAAGGCGAGCTAAGCGGTACGCGCTTAGCCGGGGCCTGCAGTAAAGCCACAAAGAAAAAGGGGATGCCGAAGCATCCCCTTTTTCATGTCGCCGAATCGCCTCAGGCGTGTGGTTTCGCCTGCTGCTTGTCGTCTTCCTCGGCCTTTTCTTCAGGCTGAGCCTCGGCTTGCTCGGGGGCGGCTTCTGCTGCCTCGACCGGGGCCTGTTCGACCGCCTCTACCTTAGTCTCGACCGCTTCGGCATCGGCTTGCGCCGCGCTTTCGGTGGTGCCGGACTCGGCCTGCGGGGCAGCGGCAGCGGCCTCGGCGGCTTCGCGGGCCAGGCGCTCGGCTTCGCGCTGGCGGCGACGCACTTCACGTGGGTCGTTCGGCGCACGGCCGCTGGCGCTAGGGGTCGGAGCAGTTTCTGTCGCCGCTTCCGGGGCCGGTGCGGGCTCAGCGATCGGCTCGGCGGCAGCAGTCTCGACTACGGCCTCGGGCTGCGCTTCGCTGACACTCGGCGCGGCTTCGGCGGCTTCGGCGGCTTCGGCGGCTTCGGCTGTGGGGGCTGGAGCTGGCACTTCGCTCGGAGCCGGAGCGGCTTCAACCACCGGCTCGGCCTCTGCTGCGGGCTCGCTCGCCGCACTGGCTGCCTGCTCGGCCGGGGCTTCGCTGGCGACTGGCTCGGTGACTGCCGCTTCGTTGCTCGCGGTTTCGCCGGCCACTTCCGCGGCGGCTACCACGACCGCCGCCGCGCTAGGAGCAGCTGCAGATTCGCCGCCGTCTTCGCCTGCTTCGTCGTTGCCTTCGATCAGGTTGCCGCTGGCATCGCGCTGACGCTCGCGGCGATTACTGCGGCGGCGCTGGCCGCGCGAGCGGCGACGGGGACGCTCGCCGCCTTCGTTGCCTTCCTGCTCGTCGTCAGTCGCCTGGGGCTCGGCATTCAGTACTTCTTCGTCGGCCGCAGCCTGTTCGGCGCGCGGCTGACGCTCTTCACGCGGCGGACGTGGCTGGCGCGGTTCGCGCTGCGGACGCTCGGCACGTGCCTCTTCTTCGTTGCCGGCGCTTTCCGGCGCGTCCAGCGGTGCGCGCAGTTCGCGCGGCTGGCGCTCTTCACGCGGCTTGCGTTCGCGGCGGCCTTCCTGGCCTTCGCGCGGCGGGCGCGACTGACGCACTTCCTGCGGCTCGCGCACCTCGACGGCTTCGCGAGGCTGACGCTCTTCGCGCGGCGCACGCTCTTCACGCGGGGCACGTTCTTCGCGTTGAGCGCGGTCTTCACGGGGCTGACGCTCTTCGCGAGGGGCGCGGTCTTCACGCGGCTTGCGCTCTTCGCGCGGCTTGCGCTCCTCATCGCGGCGACCACCGCGGCTGCGGTTCTGCTGGCGGCCGCTGCGGCGTTCTTCACCGCGAGCCGGACGCTCGCTGGTCTTCTTCTCGATGACGACCGGCTTTTCCTCTTCCTTGCCGGCGAACAGGCTGACCAGGGACTTGACCAGGCCACGGAACAGGCTCGGCTCGCTGGCAGCCGGCTGGGCTACCGGCTCTTCCTCGACCTGCGTAGGTGTCGGTGCGGGAGCGGTGCGTGGCGGCGCGGCCTTGATAGCGGCTTCCTGGCGAACCAGGGTGCGGGTGGCGGCAGCCTGCTTTTCCTCTTCCACTTCGGTCGTGGCGATTTCGTAGCTGGACTGGGCGGTTTGCGCTTCCGGGCTGTCGTCACGCAGGCGTTGCACTTCGAAGTGCGGGGTTTCCAGGTGATCGTTCGGCAGGATCACGATGCGCGCGCGGGTGCGCAGTTCGATCTTGGTGATCGAGTTGCGCTTTTCGTTGAGCAGGAAGGCGGCGACCGGGATCGGCACCTGGGCGCGGACCTCGGCGGTGCGGTCCTTCAGGGCTTCTTCTTCGATCAGGCGCAGGATGGCCAGCGACAGCGACTCGACGTCGCGGATGATGCCCTGGCCGTCGCAGCGCGGGCAGACGATGCCGCTGGTTTCACCGAGCGACGGGCGCAGGCGCTGACGGGACATTTCCAGCAGGCCGAAGCGCGAGATGCGGCCGACCTGGACGCGGGCGCGGTCGGCTTCCAGGCACTCGCGGACTTTCTCTTCCACGGCGCGCTGGTTCTTCGCCGGGGTCATGTCGATGAAGTCGATGACGATCAGGCCGCCGATGTCGCGCAGGCGCAACTGGCGGGCGATCTCTTCGGCCGCTTCGAGGTTGGTCTGCAGGGCCGTTTCCTCGATGTCGCTACCCTTGGTGGCGCGCGCCGAGTTGATGTCGATGGACACCAGGGCTTCGGTCGGGTCGATGACGATGGCACCGCCGGATGGCAGTTTCACTTCGCGCTGGAAGGCGGTTTCGATCTGGCTTTCGATCTGGAAGCGGTTGAACAGCGGCACGCTGTCTTCGTACAGCTTGATCTTGCTGGCGTACTGCGGCATCACCTGGCGGATGAAGGTTAGGGCTTCTTCCTGGGCCTCGACGCTGTCGACCAGTACTTCGCCGATGTCCTGGCGCAGGTAGTCGCGGATGGCGCGGATGATCACGTTGCTTTCCTGGTAGATCAGGAAGGGCGCGGCGCGATCCAGGGAGGCTTCCTTGATGGCGCTCCACAGTTGCAGCAGGTAATCCAGGTCCCACTGCATTTCTTCGCTGGAGCGGCCGAGGCCGGCGGTGCGCACGATCAGGCCCATGTCGCCCGGGGCGTTCAGACCGTTGAGGGCCTCGCGCAGTTCGTTGCGCTCCTCGCCCTCGATGCGGCGGGAGATGCCGCCGGCGCGCGGGTTGTTCGGCATCAGCACCAGGTAGCGGCCGGCCAGGCTGATGAAAGTGGTCAGGGCGGCGCCCTTGTTGCCGCGCTCTTCCTTCTCGACCTGGACGATGACTTCCTGGCCTTCCTTGAGCACGTCCTTGATGTTGACGCGGCCTTCGGGGGCCTTGCTGAAGTATTCGCGGGAGATTTCTTTGAGCGGGAGGAAGCCGTGGCGCTCGGAGCCGAAGTCGACGAACGCCGCCTCGAGGCTCGGTTCGACGCGGGTGATGCGGCCCTTATAGATGTTGGCCTTCTTCTGCTGGCGGGCGCCCGACTCGATGTCCAGATCGTACAGGCGTTGGCCGTCGACTAGGGCAACACGCAACTCTTCGGGTTGAGTCGCGTTAATCAGCATTCTTTTCATGTAGTACCGTCGGTTTCCGGTGCTGGCGGAAACGGCGTTCGGCACACACGACTCTCAGGGTCGGTGTCAGGCGCGTCAGAAACGGTCGTAAATCGTTTCATTGTCGAGCGGCAGTCAGCCAGTTGGGCTGGGCCGCGACGGACGTCTCCTGCTTGCTGTTGTGACAGAAAGCACTTGCTCAGGAGGAGGAATCAGCTGTCGGTAGCGGACGAGATGAAGCGTCTTGGTAAAGCTATTTGCTACGCAGTCCGACAGTTGTACATCTCCACCCTACACGTATCGCTGAAAATCGGGTGCCGCTCGCAGAATCTGCAGCGGGTTGGCATTTACCGCGGCTCTCCAAAGGGGAGGCGCGCGCGTCATGGCTTAAGGCTTTATTTCCGAGTTATTCGCGGCCTTTGCGGCGAAAGTCCCGTCGGACGGCCTTACGTCCTGAATGGGTTGCGTCGGTGTGGGGATGGCAGTTTTGGCGAACATCCGCAGACCAGACCGCTTTTGGCGGCGTTCGCGACTATAGCAGCAATGATTAAGTGCTTCAATTCCATAAAAAATTGTTATTATTGCGCGATGACTACTCCCCTCTCTCCAACCTCCGGCGTCCAGCTGCTCGAGGTTGCACCGGAACTCGCCGGCCAACGTATCGATAACTTCCTCCGCACCCAGCTCAAGGGTGTGCCCAAGACATTGATTTACCGCATCTTGCGCAAGGGCGAGGTGCGGGTGAACAAGGGGCGGATCAAGCCGGAATACAAGCTGCAGGCAGGCGATATCGTGCGCGTGCCGCCGCTGCGCCTGGCTGAGCGGGATGAGCCTGAGCCCCTGGCGCAGGGTTTGCTCGAGCGCCTCGAGGCGGCAATTGTCTACGAGGACAAGGCGCTGATCGTATTGAACAAGCCGGCCGGTATCGCGGTGCATGGTGGCAGCGGCCTGAATTACGGGGTGATCGAGGCGTTCCGTCAGCTGCGCCCTGATACCAAGGATCTGGAGCTGGTGCATCGTCTCGATCGCGACACCTCAGGCCTGCTGATGATCGCCAAGAAGCGCAGCATGCTGCGCCACCTGCATGAGGCGCTGCGCGGCGACGGCGTCGATAAGCGCTATATGGCGCTGGTGCGGGGCTATTGGGCAACGGCGAAGAAGCAGGTCAATGCCCCGCTGCAAAAGAGCAACCTGCGCTCGGGTGAGCGCATGGTCGAGGTCGATGCCGAGGGTAAGGAGGCTTTGACCGTGTTTCGCGTATTGCGCCGGTTCGGCGAGTTCGCGACCTTGGTCGAGGCCAAGCCGGTGACCGGGCGGACTCACCAGATTCGCGTGCACAGCAAGCATGCCGGGCATTGCATTGCCGGTGACAGCAAGTACGGCGATGAACAGTTCACTCGCGAAATCCGTGAGCTGGGCGGCAAGCGCCTGTTTCTGCATGCCTATGCGCTGGTGGTGCCGCTGCCCGATGGCGGTGAGCTGCGGCTCGAGGCACCGGTCGATGAGGTGTGGGCGCGCACGCTGGAGCGTTTGAGTGTCTGATTACCAGCTGCTGGTCTTTGATTGGGATGGCACGCTGGTGGATTCCATCGGGCGGATCGTCGAGGCCATGCATCGGGCGGCCGATGCCTGTGAGTTGCGGCGCTGCAGTGATGTCCAGGTCAAGGGCATCATCGGCTTGGGATTGCCTGAGGCGATTCGCTCGTTGTATCCGGAGCTAGACGAGCCTGTGCGCGTCGAGCGCTTTCGGCGTTGCTACAGTGAACAGTATCTGCTGCTGGAGTCCGAGCCTTCGGCGTTGTTCCCTGGTGTGGCCGAGGCGCTGGAGGCATTCCGGGTGGCGGGCTATCGTCTGGCTGTGGCGACGGGTAAGGGACGTAATGGCTTGCAGCGGGTGCTCGCGCAGCGTGGCTGGCTGAATTATTTCGACGCGACGCGCTGCGCGGATGAGTCGGCGAGCAAGCCAGAGCCGCTGATGCTGGAGCAGATCCTGGCGTATTGCGAGGTCTCTCCGGAGCGAGCGCTGATGGTTGGCGATTCGGCTTTCGATCTGCAAATGGCCCGCCGGGCGGGTGTTGATTCGGTGGCGGTGGGTTATGGCGCGCAGCCGCTATCGGTGCTGCGCGAGCATGGGCCAAAGCTGGCGATAGAGAATTTCATGGAGTTGCGCAGTTGGCTGGAACGTCGCGCAGCCGGACTGATTGGTGGGGTGAGTCAATATGTCGGATGAATGGAAGGCGTCGGCTGTGGGTGAGAGTGATGCCAAGAGCTGGAAGTTGCTGGAGAAGACGCTTCTAGCGGGGGTTCAGGAGCAGCGCCGGGCGAGGCGTTGGGGGATCTTTTTCAAGCTGTTGACCTTTGTCTATCTGTTCGTCGCCTTGGCCCTGTTCGCGCCGCTGCTCGATTGGCAGAAGGGTGTCGCGAAGGGTGGTGCGCATACCGCGCTCATCGAGGTGCGAGGGATGATTTCCGACAAGGAGGTGGCCAGTGCCGACAACATTGTCGGTAGTCTGCGTGCGGCCTTCGAGGATGCCAATACCAGGGGCGTGGTTCTGCGGATCAACAGTCCGGGCGGCAGTCCGGTGCAGTCGGGTTACATCTATGACGAGATTCGTCGTCTGCGCGCCCAGTATCCGGCGATCAAGCTGTACGCGGTGATCAGTGATCTCGGGGCCTCGGGCGCTTACTACATCGCCAGTGCCGCGGATCAGATTTACGCCGACAAGGCCAGTCTGGTGGGCTCTATCGGTGTCACTGCGGCGGGCTTCGGTTTCGTCGGGGTGATGGAGAAGCTGGGGGTCGATCGTCGGGTCTATGCCTCGGGCGAGCACAAGACGTTTCTCGATCCGTTCCAGCCGCCCAAGGAGGAGGAGGCGCGCTTCTGGCAGGAGGTCCTCGAGACCACCCATCGCCAGTTCATCGACAGCGTCAAGCAGGGGCGTGGCGAACGCCTCAAGGTCGACGAGCATCCTGAGCTGTTCTCGGGGTTGGTCTGGTCGGGGGAGCAGGCGCTGGAGCTGGGCCTCGTCGATGCCTTGGGCAATAGCAGCTACGTGGCGCGGGAGGTGGTCGGGGTGGAGAAGCTGGTCGATTTCACCGTGCAGGAGTCGCCTCTCGATCGCTTTGCGAAGCAGCTGGGCGCCGGTGTTGCCGGGCAGGCGGCGCTGTGGATGGGGGTCCAGGGGCCGGCCCTGCGCTAGTTTTCCTTGTCGCGTTGAGAAGCCCGGCTTAGGTCGGGCTTCTTCGTTGTTGGGTTATGGGATGTCGATGCCCGCGTCGTGCAGCATGTCCACCAGGCGGATCAGGGGCAGGCCGATCAGGCTGCTGGCATCGGATCCTTCGGTGCTGCGGAAGAGGCTGATGCCCAGGCCTTCGGCCTTGAAGCTGCCGGCGCAGTCGTAGGGCTGCTCGGCTTCCAGGTAGCGGCGGATCTGGCTTTCGTTCAGTGCGCGAAAGTGCACGGTGAGCGGCACGCAATCGACCTGGCAGTGGCCGGTCTCGCTATTGAGCAGGGCCAGGCCGGTGAGGAAGGTGACGCTGTTTCCGCTTGCGGCGAGCAATTGGGCGTGCGCACGCTCGAATGTGTGGGGCTTGCCGAGAATGTCCTGGCCAAGAACGGCGACCTGGTCGGAGCCGATGATCAGATGCTTGGGATGGGAGGGGCTGAGGGCGCTGGCTTTTTCCTGGGCGAGGCGTCGAACCAGGCTGCTGGCGTCTTCGCCGGGCAGGCGACTTTCATCGATCGCCGGGGCGCTCCAAGTGAAGGGCAGGCGCAGGCGGGTCAGGAGCTCGCGGCGGTAAGGTGAGCTCGAAGCAAGTACCAAGGGCAGCATGATGGACTCCTTATATAAGGAGGGCGATTCTAGCTGTCGGTCCGGGTGCCGGACAGGCCGAATTTCCTTTGACAGGGGGTGGGCGCATCCCTAGAATGCGGCGCCTATGTCGAATGGTCCGATTCCACCTCACGTTGATCCGCGCAAACTGGCTGATCGTGGCACCGCTCTCGAGGGAACGGTTCCGCTGGCTGGCTTGCTGCGACTCTGCGACCCGCTTGCCGATAACCAAGGCATGGTGCGCGCGAAGTTTATCTTCGAGCGCGACGAGCGCAATGCTGTGGTCATGCGCAGCGAGCTCGAGGTTGAGGTCAAGATGGTTTGCCAGCGTTGTCTGGAGCTGGTCGCACTGCCGATCCAAAGCGCATGTGATTACGCTGTGGTGAAAGAAGGCGCGAATACCCAGTCTGTGCCGAAAGGCTATGACGTGCTGGAGTTGGGTGAAGAGCCATTGGATCTGCTGGCGCTGGTTGAGGATGAGCTGTTGCTCGCCTTGCCTATCGTTCCGGCTCATGACCCTGAAGATTGCCAGCAGCCGGCCGGCCTCGAAGAGCCCGAGTCGAGCGAGGACGAGGTAACGCGGTCCAACCCGTTCAGTGTATTGGCACAGTTAAAGCGTGACCCAAACGTTTAGGAGTTAATTAGTTATGGCTGTTCAGCAGAACAAAAAATCCCGTTCCGCCCGTGACATGCGTCGTTCGCACGACGCTCTCGAAGGCAATGCTCTGTCCGTCGAGAAGAGCACCGGTGAAGTACACCTGCGTCACCACGTCTCGCCGGAAGGTGTGTACCGTGGTCGCAAAGTGATCGACAAGGGCGCTGACGAGTAATCCTTGTCCGCTTCGATCATCGCGATTGACGCAATGGGTGGGGACTTCGGTCCCCACTGCATTGTTCCAGCCAGCATCGCCTGTCTGGCCGAGTTCCCCTCGCTGCACCTGGTCCTAGTCGGCCAAGCTCCCCTAATCGAAGACCTGGTCGCCCGTAACCCTGGTGTTGATCGCGCGCGCCTGCGTGTCGAGCACGCCAGTGAAGTGATCGCCATGGATGAGCGTCCGGCGCAGGCGTTACGCAGCAAGGCCGATGCCTCGATGCGTATCGCCCTGGAGTTGGTCCGTGACGGTCGAGCGCAGGCCTGTGTCAGTGCCGGCAATACAGGGGCGCTGATGGCGTTGTCACGCTACGTGCTGAAGACGCTGCCGGGTATCGATCGCCCGGCCATGGTGACGGCGGTTCCGACCCGGGCGGGGCATTGCCTTCTGCTTGATCTGGGGGCGAACGTCGACTGCAGTGCCGAGCATCTCTATCAGTTTGCAGTGATGGGGTCGGTGGCTGCCGAGGCCATGGGGATCGCCAGGCCGCGCGTCGCGCTGCTCAATGTCGGAACCGAAGACATCAAGGGCAATCAGCAGGTCAAGCTCGCCGCGAGTCTGCTGCAGCAGGCGTCGGGCTTGAACTACAGTGGCTTTGTCGAGGGCGACGGCCTGTATCGTGGCGAGGCCGATGTGGTGGTGTGCGACGGTTTTGTCGGCAACATTCTGCTCAAGTCCAGTGAAGGTCTGGCGTCGATGATTTCCGCACGCATCGAGGCGTTATTCCGGAGTGGTGCCGGTGCGCGCCTCGTCGGCGCGTTGGCGCTGCCGCTGTTGCGGCGCCTGCGGGCGGAGCTGGCGCCTGCGCGGCACAACGGCGCGAGCTTTCTCGGGCTGCAGGGCATCGTGGTAAAGAGCCATGGCGCGGCCGGTGAGGATGGCTTCAGAAGCGCAATCCGCCGGGCTTTGGCGGAGGTCGAAGAGAATCTTCCGCAGCGCCTGCATGGGCGGCTCGAGGACCTGTTGCTCTAGGATGTGACCGGGGCTGGCGCCCTGTCATCCAACCTTCAGTTTGTTGCGCTTGGCTATGTCTTGGTGCGACGTTGACCGACGCTAAGATCACTAGGGAAACCTATACATGTCTGCATCCCTCGCATTTGTCTTTCCTGGCCAGGGCTCCCAGTCCCTGGCGATGCTGGCCGAGCATGGTGCGCAGCAGAAGCTGATCATCGACACCTTTTCCGAGGCCTCCGATGCACTCGGCTACGACCTGTGGGCATTGACCCAGCAGGGGCCGGAAGAGCAATTGAATCAGACCGACAAGACTCAGCCGGCGATCCTCGCGGCCTCCATCGCGCTCTGGCGCCTGTGGCAGGCGCAGGGGGGGGCGCGTCCGGCATATGTCGCGGGCCACAGCCTGGGTGAGTACTCGGCGCTGGTGGCCGCCGGCAGTCTCGACTTTGCCGCCGCGGTGAAGCTGGTCGAACATCGTGGCCAGTTGATGCAGCAGGCGGTGCCCGCGGGGCAGGGCGGCATGGCTGCTATCCTGGGGCTGGAGGACGCCGACGTGCTGGCGGCCTGTGCGGAAGCCGCACAGGGTGAGGTGGTGAGCGCGGTCAATTTCAACGCTCCGGGGCAGGTGGTCATCGCCGGTGCCGCGGCTGCCGTGACACGGGCCGTCGAGGCCTGCAAGGCGCGCGGCGCTAAGCGCGCCATGCCGCTGCCGGTCAGCGTGCCTTCGCATTGCGCACTGATGCGCCCGGCTGCCGAGCGTTTCGCCGAGGCCGTGTCGGCCATCGCCTGGCAAACGCCGCAGATTCCGCTGGTGCAGAATGTCAGTGCGACGGCGGTGGCGGATCTCGATGCGCTCAAGCGTGATCTGCTGGCGCAACTGTATAGCCCGGTGCGCTGGGTCGAATCGATGGTTTGCCTGGCTGGGCAGGGCGTGACCGATCTGGTCGAGTGCGGGCCGGGCAAGGTGTTGTCGGGCCTGAACAAGCGCTGCGTCAAAGGCATCAATACCCATAATCTGGATACCCCGGACGCCTTCGCCGCCACCCGTGCGGCGTTGGCCTGATTGAGGAGAGGTTTTATGAGCCTGCAAGGTAAGGTTGCCCTGGTCACCGGCGCAAGCCGCGGCATTGGCCAGGCGATTGCGCTGGAGTTGGGGCGCCAAGGTGCCGTAGTCATCGGCACGGCGACCTCGGCATCCGGTGCCGAGCGTATCGCCGAAACCCTGAAAGCCAACGGCATCGAGGGCGCAGGTCTGGTGCTGGATGTCGGCAATGACGAGTCGGTGGCGAGCACCCTGGAGCACATCCAGCAGCATCTCGGCCAGCCGTTGATCCTGGTCAATAATGCCGGCATCACCCGCGATAATCTGATGCTGCGGATGAAAGATGACGAGTGGTTCGACGTCATCAACACCAACCTGAGCAGCCTGTACCGCCTCACCAAGGCCGTGCTGCGCGGCATGACCAAGGCGCGCTTCGGGCGCATCATCAATATCGGATCGGTGGTTGGCGCCATGGGCAACGCCGGGCAGGTAAACTACGCCGCCGCCAAGGCCGGATTGGAAGGTTTTGGTCGTGCGCTGGCTCGCGAAGTCGGGTCGCGGGCGATCACTGTGAACGCGGTGGCGCCGGGCTTCATCGATACCGACATGACCCGTGAACTGCCGGAAGCTCAGCGCGATGCGCTGTTGACGCAGATTCCGCTGGGCCGTCTGGGGCAGGCAGAGGAGATTGCAAAAGTAGTCGCTTTCCTCGCTTCCGATGGCGCAGCCTACGTCACAGGAGCTACTATCCCTGTGAACGGCGGTATGTACATGAGCTGAATGTGACGGATTCCTTGGGAAAACTGTCATAGACGCTGTCTAGAATCCGATATGAAGCTGCAACAGGTTTATAGACAGATCGTTGAAGTGTTCCTGAGGGCACCCCGGCATTCAGCTTGAAATGCTAAAAACCCTTTCTATACACTTGGCCGCAGACCAGCTGCCTGGATTTGTCCAATAGGAGTGAAAACAAGGTATGAGCACCATCGAAGAACGCGTCAAGAAAATCGTTGCCGAGCAACTTGGCGTCAAAGAAGAGGAAGTCACCAATAGCGCTTCCTTCGTCGAAGACCTGGGTGCCGACTCTCTTGACACCGTTGAGCTGGTGATGGCTCTCGAAGAGGAATTCGAGACCGAGATCCCGGACGAGCAAGCTGAGAAGATCACCACCGTTCAGGAAGCTATCGATTACGTGACTGCGCACGCGCAATAAGCGAATCGTCGATTCCCGACTTGGAAAAGCCGCACGCCTTCATCGGGCGTGCGGCTTTTCTTTAAGCGCATCGCAGGCGTTGTAAAACCGCACAAGAGGAGATTGCTGTGTCGCGTAGACGCGTCGTGGTTACCGGTATGGGCATGGTCTCACCGCTGGGTAACGATGTGCCGAGCAGCTGGCAGGGCATTTTGGCCGGGCGCAGTGGCATCGGCCTGATCGAGCACATGGACCTGTCGGCCTATTCCACCCGCTTCGGCGGCTCGGTAAAAGGCTTTGACGTCGAGCAGTACCTGTCGGCCAAAGAGGCTCGCAAGCTCGATCTATTCATTCAGTACGGCCTGGCGGCCAGTTTTCAGGCGGTGCGCGATTCCGGCCTGGAAGTGACCGATGCCAACCGCGAGCGCATCGGCGTCGCGCTCGGCTCCGGCATCGGCGGTCTTACCAACATCGAGAACAGCTGCAAGGCGCTGCATGAGCAGGGGCCGCGGCGGATTTCGCCGTTCTTCGTGCCCGGTTCGATCATCAATATGATTTCCGGCTTTCTGTCGATCCATCTGGGTCTGCAGGGGCCCAACTACGCCATTGCCACGGCATGCACCACCGGTACCCACTGCATCGGCATGGCAGCGCGCAACATCGCCTATGGCGAAGCCGACGTGATGGTGGCAGGCGGCGCAGAGATGGCCGCCTGCGGTCTGGGTATCGGCGGTTTCGCCGCGGCGCGCGCGCTGTCGACGCGCAACGACGAGCCGACCAAGGCCAGCCGTCCCTGGGACAAGGATCGTGACGGTTTCGTCCTGTCCGATGGCGCCGGCACCCTGGTACTGGAAGAGTTGGAGCATGCCAAGGCACGGGGCGCGACCATCTACGCCGAGCTTATCGGCTTCGGCATGAGCGGCGATGCCTTCCATATGACCTCGCCGCCGGAAGATGGCGCCGGCGCGGCGCGCTGCATGGCCAACGCCCTGCGCGATGCCGGGCTCGATGGCAGTCAGGTGCAGTACATCAACGCCCATGGCACTTCGACTTCGGCGGGCGACAAGGCTGAGGTGGCGGCGATCAAGTCGGTATTCGGCGAGCACGCCCACCAGCTGGCCGTCAGCTCGACCAAGTCGATGACCGGCCACCTGCTCGGCGCAGCCGGGGCGGTGGAGGCGATCTTCAGCGTGCTGGCGCTGCGCGACCAAGTCGCACCGCCGACCATCAATCTGGATCAGCCGGACGAGGGCTGTGACCTCGACTTCGTGCCGCACCAGGCCAAGGCGATGGACATCGACGTGGTTCTTTCCAACTCCTTCGGCTTCGGTGGTACCAACGGCTCGCTGGTGTTCCGCCGGTTCGCCGGTTGATGCTGAGCTGGGTCGACGGGCGCCCGGCCGAGCTGCTTTCCGTAAGGGATCGCGGCCTGGCCTACGGCGATGGTTTGTTCGAAACCATCGCCGTCAGCGGCGGTACGCCTAGATTGCTTGATCGCCACCTGGCGCGCCTGGCCGATGGCTGCGCGCGTCTGCGGCTGCCGTTCGATGGGGCGGTGCTGCGCGGGGAGCTGCTGGCCTTCAGTCGTCAGCTGGACGAGGGCGTGGCCAAGCTGATCCTCACTCGTGGCGATGGCCTTCGCGGCTACGCACCGCCGCAGCCGGCCTCAGTGCGGCGTATCCTGCTGGGCAGTGCGAAGCCGGTCTACCCGAGCCAGCATGCCGAACTGGGTGTACGCCTGTTCTCGTGCGCGACGCGTCTGGCCGAGCAGCCACTGCTGGCCGGCCTGAAGCACCTCAATCGCCTGGAACAGGTGCTTGCGCGGGACGAGTGGCAGGATGCCGAGCACGCCGAGGGCCTGATGCAGGATGGGGCCGGACGGGTGATCGAGGGGGTGTTCAGCAACCTGTTCATTTGCAAGGGCGGCGCGCTGCTGACGCCTGACTTGTCGCGCTGCGGGGTCGCCGGCGTGATGCGTGCGGAGCTGCTGGCGCAGGCCGATGCCCTCGGCATACGCTGCGAGGTGCGCGATATCGCGCTTGGCGAATTGCTGGGTGCCGACGAAGTCTTCCTCTGCAACAGCCTCTACGGAGTATGGCCGGTACGGGCGCTGCTCGAGCGCGACTGGTCGGTAGGCCCGCTCACCCGTAAACTGCAGGCCATAGCCCGCGATCTACTGGACTGCTGATCTGTGATACGCAAGATATTGTTGCTGCTCGAGGCCGGCGTTTTGCTGGCCGGCTTGCTGGTCGTCTTTGCTGCCTGGCAGCAGCACGCGGCGCTGCAGCAGCCGCTGCAGCTGAGTGAGGAGCGCCTGCTCGAGGTGCCTAGCGGTTCGACGCCGGG
This sequence comes from Pseudomonas sp. LPB0260, assembly GCF_013388395.1. Taxonomy (NCBI): domain Bacteria; kingdom Pseudomonadati; phylum Pseudomonadota; class Gammaproteobacteria; order Pseudomonadales; family Pseudomonadaceae; genus Pseudomonas; species Pseudomonas sp. LPB0260. The sequence goes on from NZ_CP058247.1 coordinate 6,221,218, forward strand.
CGGCGTGCTCAATCGCCTGCAGGCCGAAGGGGTGCTGGAAGATGCCTTCTGGCTGCGGCTCTACTGGCGCTTCAACCTGCGCGGACATCCCCTGCACAGCGGCGAGTACCGTCTGGCCCCCGGCCAAACGGTGAATGACATGTTGCTGCAATGGCGCCGCGGGGACGTGGTGCAGTACAGCCTGACCCTGGTGGAGGGCTGGAACTTTCGCCAGGTACGTGCCGCCTTGGAGCGTGCCGACAAGCTCGAGTCGAGTCTGGCCGGCTTGAGCGATGAGCAATTGATGGAGCGCCTCGGGCTGCCCGGGGTCAATCCCGAGGGCCGCTTCTTTCCCGATACCTATCGCTATGTGCGCGGTACCAGTGACCTGGATCTGCTCAAGCAGGCCTATGCGCGCCTGCAGCAGGTGCTGGCCGAGGAGTGGCAGGGGCGGGCCGATGGGCTGCCCTATAGCGAGCCTTACGACGCCTTGATCATGGCCTCGATGATCGAGAAGGAGACCGGCGTGCCCGAGGAGCGCGGCGCTATCGCCGGGGTGTTCGTCCGCCGCCTGCGCAGCGGCATGCGCCTGCAGACCGACCCGACGGTGATCTACGGCCTGGGCGAGCGCTACAACGGCAAGCTGTCGCGAGCCCATTTGCGTGAGGCTACCCCCTACAACACCTACATGATCGACGGCATGCCGCCGACGCCTATCGCCCTGGTCGGGCGCGAGGCGATCCATGCGGCATTGCATCCGGTGCCGGGCAGCAGCCTGTATTTCGTGGCCCGTGGCGACGGCAGCCATGCTTTCTCCGATACCCTTGAGGCGCACAATCGAGCGGTGCGCGCCTACCAGCTCAATCGACGCGCGGACTATCGCTCCAGTCCCGCACCTGCACAGTCAAGCAACCATAAGGACGCCCCGTGAGCGGTTTGTTTATTACCCTGGAAGGTCCGGAAGGGGCAGGCAAGAGCACCAATCGCGAGTACCTGGCGGCGCGTCTGGCGGAGCAGGGGATCGAGGTGCTGCTGACTCGCGAGCCTGGCGGCACGCCGCTGGCCGAGCGAGTGCGCGAGCTGCTGCTGACGCCGAGCGATGAGCCGATGGCCGCAGACACCGAGCTGCTCCTGGTGTTCGCCGCGCGCGCGCAGCACCTGGCCCAGGTCATTCGCCCGGCCCTGGCGCGCGGCTGCGTGGTGCTCTGCGACCGCTTTACCGACGCCACCTATGCCTACCAGGGCGGCGGCCGTGGCCTGTCCGAGGCGCGGATCGCCGTGCTCGAAGACTTCGTCCAGGGGCCACTGCGCCCGGACCTGACCCTGGTTTTCGACTTGCCGATCGAGGTCGGCCTGGCGCGCGCCGCTGCGCGGGGGCGCCTGGACCGTTTCGAGCAGGAGGGGGGCACCTTCTTCGAGGCGGTGCGCCAGACCTACCTGCGTCGCGCCGAAGCGGCGCCGCAGCGCTATCGAATCCTCGATGCCGCGCAGCCGCTGAGCCAGGTGCAGCAAAGCCTGGACGTCCTGCTTCCGCAGATCGTGGAGCTGTGCCGTGGCTGAGGCCTATCCCTGGCAGGACGCGTTGTGGCAGCAGCTGGCCGGTCGTACCCAGCATGCCCATGCCTACCTGCTGCTGGGGCCCGCCGGGATCGGCAAGCGCGCCCTCGCCGAGCGCCTGATGGCGCGCCTGCTGTGCCAGCAGCCCGCCGGGCTGGAGGCCTGTGGCCAGTGCAAAGGCTGCCACCTGCTGGCGGCCGGCAGTCATCCGGATATGTTCGAGCTTAAGCCGAGCGGGGACAAGAAGAGCGTCGGCGTGGACGATGTCCGTGAGCTGATCGGCTTCGTCAACAAGACCGCGCAGCTGAGCGGGCGCAAGGTCGTGATGGTCGCCGAGCCGCCTGCCGAAGACATGACCCTGGCCGCATCCAACGCCCTGCTCAAGAGCCTGGAGGAGCCCTCTGGCGACACCGTGCTGCTGTTGCTCAGCCATCAGCCAAGCCGGTTGTTGCCGACCATCAAGAGCCGTTGCGTGCAGCAGGCCTGCCCGTTGCCTGATCCGGCGACCAGCCTGGCCTGGTTGGCGCAGGCGCTGCCGGAGTGCGACGAGCAGGAGTGTCGCGAGCTGCTGGTCCTGGCCGCGGGCTCGCCACTGACCGCGCGCGCCCTGCAGCAGCAAGGGGTGCGCGAGCAGCGCGCCCTGGTGGTCGAGGGGGTGAAGAAGCTGCTCAAGCAGCAGGCTGCCGCCAGCCAGTTGGCCGAGGCCTGGAAGGCCTTGCCGATGCCCATGCTGCTCGACTGGTTCTGCGACTGGGCGCAGCTGATGTTGCGTTATCAGCTGACCCGCGACGAGCAGGGGCTGGGGCTCGATGACATGCGCAAGGTGGTGCAGTACCTGGCGGAGAAGACCCCGCAAGCCAAGGTACTGGCCATGCAGGACTGGCTGCTGCAGCAGCGCCAGAAAGTGCTGGGCAAGGCCAACTTGAACGGCGTGCTGCTTCTCGAAGCGCTGCTGGTACAGTGGGCAAGCCTGCCCGGACCGGGCTAGAATCGGCCATTGAGTAATGAAGCCAGGAATGCCGCATGAGCTTGCCACCTAACTTGGGCCCGCGTAATGGAATCTTGTCTCTGACCATCAAGGACAAGTCCGTGCTCTATGCCGCCTACATGCCGTTCATCAAGAATGGCGGGCTGTTTATTCCGACCAACAAGAGTTACAAGCTTGGCGACGAAGTATTCATGCTGCTCAACCTGATGGATGAGCCGGAGAAGATTCCGGTCGCCGGCAAGGTGGTCTGGATCACCCCGAAGGGGGCTCAGGGCAACCGAGCGGCCGGTGTCGGCGTGCAATTCAACGAGGGTGACAACACCGCCCGCAACAAGATCGAGACCTACCTCGCGGGAGCGCTGAAGTCGGACCGCCCGACCCACACCATGTGACCCGCTGTCTTTCCATCCGGGCTTCGGAGCCCGCGGTGCCTGCTCTGGCATCGCTGTTCAAGTGATTGTTATCCATGCTGGTAGATTCCCACTGTCATCTCGACCGCCTCGATCTGGCCGCCCATGAGGGTTCGCTCGACGCGGCGCTGGCGGCTGCGCGCGGGCGCGGCGTCGGCCATTTTCTTTGCATCGGCGTGAGCGCCGACAACGCCGCGGCGGTCAAGGGCCTGGCCGAGCGATATGCCGATGTCGACTGCTCGGTGGGCGTCCACCCGCTGGACCTGCAGCCCGGCGCGGCGCCTGCCCTGGAGTGGTTGTTGGCCGAGTTGAATCACCCGCATGTGGTGGCCATCGGCGAGACCGGCCTGGACTATCACTACGAGCCGCAAGCCGCGCAGGCGCAGCAGCAGGCCTTTCGCCTGCACTTGCAGGCCGCCCAGGTCACCGGCAAGCCGGTCATCGTGCACACCCGCGAGGCCCGCGCCGACACGCTGGCGCTGCTGCGCGAGGCGGCCTTGTCGCAGGCCGGGGTGCTGCACTGCTTTACCGAGGATTGGGATATGGCCAGGGCGGCGCTCGATCTGGGGTTCTATATCTCCCTGTCCGGCATCGTCACCTTTCGCAATGCCGAGGCCCTGCGCGAGGTCGCCCGGCAGGTGCCAGCGGACCGCTTGCTGGTGGAAACCGACTCCCCCTACCTGGCGCCGGTTCCGCATCGTGGCAAGCCGAACCTGCCGGAGTATGTGCGTGACGTGGCCGAGTACCTGGCGCTGCTGCGTGGGGTGAGCTTCGAGACCCTGGCGGAGCAGACCACGGCCAATTTCAAGCGGCTGTTCCCGTTGGCGCGCGTCGCTTAGCGCGGCACCTGGGCCATGGGGACGGAATTCGGGACAAAAAAAACCCGGGTTCTGGGGGATGAATCCGGGTTAAGACCATTAGGAGTAAATCAAGGTACGCGGTCCACGGTACCTTGCCTGGCGGGGCACTTGGGGGGAGATGCCGCGCACCAGTACTCCTTAGTATTGGCGAAGATTCCCGATCGTCCACCCTGGTTCGCCGCGTTTTTAAACAGTTTTGGAATACTCGGGTAGCTGCTGAGTCCTCAACCTGCTGCAAGCCGGCGCAGCAGCTGCAAGGTTTCCTCGATTATCCGCGCTTCACTGTAGAAGTGTGGTGACAGGCGAATGCCCCCGCCACGCTGGGCGCAGATCACTTGTTCGTGCCTGAGGCGTTCGTACAGCGCCTGATTGTCCCAGCCAGCCAGGCTGAAGGTGACGATGCCGGCGCGCCGCGCAGGGTTGCGCGGGCTGTGCAGGCTGACGCCGGGCTGTGCCTCGAGGCCATCGAGCAGCCATTGCACCCGCTCCTGCAGCGCTTTGCCCACTTCGTCCATGCCGACTTCCTCGAGCAGTGACAGGCTGGCCTCCAGGGCCGTGGCGCCAAGCAGGTTCGGGCTGCCGCATTCGAAGCGCCGGGCGCTCGTGGCGACTTGCCAATCCTGGCGCTGGTAGTCGCCGGGATGCTCGAGCATGTGCCAGCCGTACTCGTGGAGTTTCAGCTGCTCGCGCAGCTCGCTGCGGCAGTAGAAGGCGCCCAGGCCTTCCGGGCCGAGCAGCCATTTGTGGCCATCGGCCATGGCGAAGTCGCACTGATAGCGCCTTACGTCGAAGGGTAGGGCGCCGAGTTGTTGGATGGCATCGATGCAGAACAGTACGCCACGCTCTCGGCAGCCATGGCCGAGGCGCTCCAGATCCAGGCGCAGTCCGCTGGCGTATTGCACCGCACTGATCGACAGCAGGCGGGTGCGCGGACCGCAGGCGGCGAGCAGGGCGGTTTCCGGGTCGCCCTGGTGCAGCTCGACCTGGATCACCTCCACTCCCTGCGGTTTGAGCGCTTCCCAGACTACCCGGTTGGAGGGGAACTCCTCGTTGCTGATCACCACCTGGTCGCCGCTTCTCCACTCCAGGCCAAAGGCCACGAACGACAGGGCTTCGGAGGTGTTCTTGACCAGCGCGATGTCATCTGTGCTCGGCGCGTTGAGCAACCGTGCCAGGCGTTCGCGCAGGTTGCTCTCGAGCTTTAGCCAGGCCGGGTAGTCGCGCGCACCGACCTGGGCGTTCTGTTCGGCGAAACGCTGGACCGCCGCCACGGCGCGCTGTGGCCAGGGGGCGACGGCGGCGTGGTTGAGGTAGCGCAGCTCGGCTATCTGGGGGAATTCTTCTCGAATGGCGTACATGGTCGGATGATCCGTGCAATTTGGCGCTAAACAGGCATAATAGCCGGCTTCGATTTTCGACTCCTTAGTCCCTTTATGCAGAAAGAACCCCGTAAGGTCCGTGAGTTTCGCCGCCGCGAACAGGAAATTCTCGATACCGCGCTGAAATTGTTCCTCGAGCAGGGCGAAGACAGCGTGACCGTCGAGATGATTGCCGACGCGGTCGGAATCGGCAAAGGCACCATCTACAAGCACTTCAAGTCCAAGGCGGAGATCTACCTGCGCCTGATGCTCGACTACGAGCGTGACTTGAACGAGCTGTTCCACTCTGCCGATGTGGATCGCGACAAGGAGGCGTTGTCGCGCGCCTACTTCGAGTTCCGCATGCGCGACCCGCAGCGCTATCGGTTGTTCGACCGCCTGGAGGAAAAGGTGGTCAAGGGCAATCAGGTGCCGGAGATGGTCGAGCAGCTGCACAAGATCCGGGCGTCCAACTTCGAGCGTCTGACCCTGTTGATCAAGGGGCGCATCGCCGAGGGCAAGCTGGAAGACGTGCCGCCTTACTTCCACTACTGCGCTGCCTGGGCTCTGGTGCATGGTGCTGTGGCGCTGTACCACTCGCCGTTCTGGAGCAACGTGCTGGAAGATCAGGAAGGTTTCTTCCAGTTCCTCATGGATATCGGCGTGCGCATGGGTAACAAGCGCAAGCGCGACGGCGAACAGCCGCTAGCCTGACGTTATTCGGCTGGTCAATAACGCTTGTGGTGCGGGTGCCCGCATGGCTTGCGGCGATATACTCGAGGCTATCAATCGCCGGAGTCGTTCATGATCGTTGATCGCCAAGGCAGACGCTTTCGCAACTTGCGCATCAGTCTGACCGCTGCCTGCAATTACGCCTGCACCTACTGCGTCCCGGATGGCAAGCGTCTGGTCGCCGCCCAGGATGAGCTGAGCGCCGAGGCCATGGTGCGAGGCGTCGCCTACCTGATCGAGGCGGCCGGTATCGAGCGGTTGCGCATCACCGGTGGCGAGCCCCTGGTCAGCCCGAAGCTGGAGCCCTTTCTGCGTGGCATCGGCGGCCTTGGCCTGGAGGACATCAGTCTGACCAGCAACGGCCAGCTGCTCTCGCGCAAGTTGCCGCTGCTGGTGGAGAGCGGCATCCGCCGCCTCAATTTGTCTCTCGATACCCTGGATGCCGGCGCCTTTCGGGCGATCGCCCGCGGCGGTGACCTGGCCACCGTGCTGGCGGGCATGGACGAGGCGCGAGCGGCCGGGCTGAAGATCAAGGTCAACATGGTGCCGTTGCGCGGGCAGAACCTCGATCAGGTCCTGCCGATGCTCGAATACTGTTTGGAGCGTGGCTTCGAGCTGCGCTTCATCGAGCTGATGCGCATGGGCCACCTGGCACGTGACGGCAACGGCTTCCTGCAGCGGTTCGTCGGGCTGGCGGAGTTGCTGGCGATGATCGACGAGCGTCATGACTTCGTCCAGGCCGATGCGCCGGTGGATGCAACGGCCCTGCGCTACGAGATTCCCGGCCTGGGTTACTTTGGCGTCATCGCCAACGAGAGCGTGCCCTTCTGCCGGACCTGCTCGCGCCTGCGACTGTCGTCGACCGGTTGGCTGCATGGTTGCCTGTCATCGAGCAATCGCCACTACGTCGGCGATCTGTTGGACAAGCCGCGCCATCAGGCGCTGCCGGCGCTGCAGCGGCTGCTGGTCAAGGCGCTTGGCGACAAGCAGGAGCTTGCCTTCTCCGGCGGTGCGACGGTGATGAAGATCATCGGCGGCTGAGCCGCGCGTCTGGCGCCTGCTTGTCCGGGCAGTAGAAGCCTGGCGGCAGTTGTGGCGTGGTTTCTGCATCGCTCGGCCATCTGACGATTTTTTGTCACCCGGACGGGAGAGGTGCAATGCGATTCCTGATGCTTACGCTGGCGCTGCTGGCCTTGGCCGGCTGCATGAAGGTCAGCGACCTGGCCGATGGCGCCGAATACCACCTGCGTGATGCCGGCATACTCGATCACGGGCGGACCGAGCGCATGGCCTCGCGTCGCTTGCAGCAGGACTCCTTTATCTATATCGCCCAGGGGCATTTCGTCCCGCCGGGTCACGGCTATCCGAGGCCCAATGTGATTGCCGAGGAGGCGTTCAACGGCTTCGTCCAGTACTTCCCCATGGTGCGTCGTGCCCGCAATCCGGCCGGCCTCGAGGAGGCCATGGCGCAAGCGCGTACGGCGGGCGCGCACTACCTGCTCTACAGTCGTTTCGCCTATAGCGATGATCGCATCGGCACCGCGGACGAGTGGGCCGATCAGGAGGCGCTGGATCGCCTCGGCACCGACCGCAGCGTGATTCAATTGATGCTGATCGAAACCAATACGCGCTTTTTGGTGGATACTGCCCGCATTCGCAGTCGTGGTGGTTTCCTGACCTTCTACGACGCGCAACCGCAAGACCTGATCGGCCCGCCGCTGCGCGACTATGCCCGCAGCCTGCTCGGTGTCGGTCGTTGAGGAGCTTTGATGAGCGATTCAGGCAAGGCCGGCGACCTGCTGGCACAGATTCCCAAGTCCGATAAGCCGGGCCTGCCGCCGGTTCACCTGTGGAATCCGGACTTCTGTGGCGACATCGACATGCGCATCGCCCGGGACGGCAGCTGGTTCTATATGGGTACGCCGATCGGCCGCAAACCGATGGTCAGGCTGTTCTCAACCATCATCCGTCGCGATGGCGATGACTATTTCCTAGTCACTCCGGTGGAGAAGGTCGGCATCCAGGTCGATGATGCGCCCTTCGTGGCGGTTACCTTGCGAGTAGAGGGGGAGGGGGAGCGGCAGGCGCTGTACTTCACCACCAATGTCGAGGATGAGGTTCTGGCCGGGGCGGAGCACCCGCTGCGGGTGGAGCTGGATGCCGCGACGCAGGAGCCTGCACCCTACGTGCATGTGCGCGCGAACCTGGAGGCGCTGGTGCATCGCAACGTGTTCTACCAGTTGGTCGAGCTGGCGGTACCTCGGGAGATCGACGGCCAGACCTGGCTGGGGGTGTGGAGCGCGGGTTCGTTCTTTCCACTCGGCCCGCAGCCGGATTAGTCGCGGGCTGTTGGCGGATAAAGAAAAGGCTCCCGAGGGAGCCTTTTTTGCGTGTTACATGTTGGGGTAGTTCGGCCCGCCGGTGCCCTCGGGGCTACCCAGGTGATGTTCTGGGCGGGGTCCTTGATGTCGCAGGTCTTGCAGTGCACGCAGTTCTGCGCGTTGATCTGGAACTTCTTCTCGCCGTCTTCCTGGGTGACGATTTCGTACACCCCAGCCGGGCAGTAGCGCTGCGCCGGCTCGTCGTACAGCGGCAGGTTCTTGCTCAGCGGAATGCTCGGGTCGGTGAGCTTCAGGTGGCAGGGTTGTTCCTCTTCATGGTTGGTGTTGGAGAGGAATACCGAGCTGAGCTTGTCGAAGCTGAGTTTGCCGTCGGGCTTGGGGTAGCTGATTTTCTGAGCTTCTGCTGCCGGCTTCAGGCAGGCATGATCCGGCTTGGTGTCGTGCAGGGTGAAGGGGATCTTGCCGCCGAAGATGTTCTGATCCAGCCAGTTGACGCCGCCGCCGACAATGGCGCCGAACTTGTGGATGGCCGGGCCGAAGTTGCGGCTGCGGAACAGTTCGTCATACAGCCAGCTGGCCTTGAAGGCCTCGACATAGCCGGTCAGCTCATCGCCACCTTCACGGCCGGCGAACAGGGCGTCAGCCAGCGCGTCGGCGGCGAGCATGCCGGATTTCATGGCGGTGTGGCTGCCCTTGATCTTGGCGAAGTTCAGGGTGCCGAGGTCGCAACCGATCAGTGCGCCGCCGTTGAAGACCATCTTCGGCAGCGAGTTGAGGCCGCCCTTGCAGATGGCGCGGGCACCGTAGGCCACGCGCTTGCCGCCTTCCAGATACTGGGCGACCACCGGGTGGTGCTTGTAGCGCTGGAACTCGTCGAACGGCGACAGGTGCGGGTTGCTGTAGGACAGGTCGACGATCAGGCCGACGACCACCTGGTTGTTCTCCAGGTGATAGAGGAAGGAGCCGCCGGTGTTCTCGGTGCCCATGATGTCCAGCGGCCAGCCGGCGGTGTGCACGACCAGGCCCTGCTCATGCTTGGCCGGGTCGATATCCCAGATTTCCTTGATACCGATGCCGTAATGCTGGGCGTCGGCCTCTGAGTCCAGGTTGAATTTGTTGATCAGCTGCTTGCCGATATGGCCGCGGCAGCCTTCGGCGAACAGGGTGTACTTGGCCCGCAGTTCCATGCCCGGGGTGTAGTAGCCTTCTTTCGGGTTGCCTTCGCGATCCACACCCAGATCGCCGGTGAGGATGCCGTAGACCGAGCCTTGCTCATTGATCAGGGCTTCCTGGGCGGCGAAGCCTGGGTAGATTTCTACGCCGAGGTTCTCGGCCTGCTGGGCCAGCCAGCGGCACAGGTTGCCCAGGGAGATGATGTAGTTGCCTTCGTTGTGCATGGTCTTGGGCACAAAGAAGTCGGGAATGCGGGTGCCCTTCTCGGCATCACGCAGCAGGTAGATGTCGTCGCGCTTGACCGGGGTGTTCAGCGGGGCACCCAGCTCTTTCCAGTCGGGGAACAGCTCGTTCAGGGCGCGGGGCTCGAACACCGCGCCGGAGAGGATATGTGCACCGACTTCCGAGCCTTTCTCGACCACGCAGACGCTGATTTCCTTACCCGCTTCGGCGGCTTTCTGCTTCAGTCGGCAGGCGGCGGACAATCCGGCAGGGCCGGCGCCGACGATGACGACGTCGAACTCCATAAATTCGCGTTCCACAGGCTATCTCCTACTCAAAGGCTCTCTAATTTTATTTGAGGATCAGGCTCGTTCCCCGGGCCAAGCGCGGGCATTATATCTACACCCTCTGGTCGGTCCAATACAAACGTTTGTTTGAATTTTCTGTAGGACTGGTAGAATCTTACTACATCGCAGATGCCTGACCGGCCCGTTGTATTGACCGGACTGGGTCGCGCGGTCAAGATACGGGCGGTTTGCGCCCGCCGTCTGGGCTGGAGAGCGGTTCCGGCCGACTCGCATCACCCGCCATGTTCGCTTTGGCGACATCCTTATTCACCGGAGAGTAACGAGGAATCCATGAAGGTTCTTGTAGCTGTCAAACGAGTGGTCGACTACAACGTCAAGGTTCGCGTGAAGGCGGACAACAGCGGCGTTGATCTTGCCAACGTCAAGATGTCGATGAACCCCTTCTGCGAAATCGCCGTGGAAGAAGCCGTACGCCTGAAAGAGAAGGGCGTGGCGAGTGAGATCGTCGTCGTGTCGATCGGCCCGACCGCAGCTCAAGAGCAGCTGCGTACCGCCCTGGCCCTGGGCGCAGATCGCGCCATCCTGGTCGAGTCCAGCGACGAGCTGAACTCGCTGGCCGTGGCCAAGCTGCTCAAGGCAGTGGCCGACAAGGAGCAGCCGCAGCTGGTGATCCTCGGCAAGCAGGCCATCGACAGCGACAACAACCAGACCGGCCAGATGCTCGGCGCCCTGACCGGCTTCGCCCAGGGCACCTTCGCCTCCAAGGTCGAAGTGGCTGGCGACAAGGTCAACGTGACCCGTGAAATCGACGGCGGCCTGCAGACCGTCGCGCTGAACCTGCCGGCGATCGTCACCACCGACCTGCGCCTGAACGAGCCGCGTTACGCGTCGCTGCCGAACATCATGAAAGCCAAGAAGAAGCCGCTGGAAGTCGTAACCCCGGCTGATCTGGGTGTCGCCACTGCTTCCACCGTGAAGACCCTGAAAGTCGAAGCGCCTGCTGCCCGCAGCGCTGGCATCAAGGTCAAGTCCGTGGCTGAACTGGTCGAGAAACTGAAGAACGAGGCGAAGGTAATCTAAATGACTATCCTGGTTATCGCTGAACACACCAATGCCGCCCTGGCGCCTGCCACTCTGAACACCGTTGCGGCCGCTCAGAAAATCGGTGGTGACATTCACGTGCTGGTTGCCGGCGCCGCCTGTGGTGCTGCTGCCGAAGCCGCCGGTAAGATCGCCGGCGTAGCCAAGGTGCTGGTCGCCGACAACGCCGCTTTCGCTCACCAGCTGCCGGAAAACGTCGCGCCGCTGGTAGCCGAGCTGGGTGCCGGCTACAGCCACATCCTGGCTGCCGCTACCAGCAACGGTAAGAACATCCTGCCGCGCGTAGCCGCCCAGCTGGACGTCGACCAGATCTCCGAGATCATCGCCGTCGAAAGCGCCGACACCTTCAAGCGCCCGATCTATGCCGGCAACGCCATCGCCACCGTGCAATCCAGTGCCGTCATCAAGGTGATCACCGTGCGCGCCACCGGTTTCGACCCGGTCGCCGCCGAAGGCGGCTCCGCTGCCGTGGAAGCCGTCGGCGCTGGCAGCGATGCTGGCAAGTCGGCCTTCGTGGGTGAAGAGCTGGCCAAGTCCGATCGTCCGGAGCTGACCGCAGCCAAGATCGTCGTGTCCGGCGGCCGCGGCATGCAGAACGGCGACAACTTCAAGCACCTCTACGCCCTGGCTGACAAGCTCGGCGCCGCGGTCGGTGCCTCGCGCGCCGCAGTGGATGCCGGCTTCGTGCCGAACGACATGCAGGTCGGTCAGACCGGCAAGATCGTCGCCCCGCAGCTGTACATCGCCGTCGGCATCTCCGGTGCGATCCAGCACCTGGCCGGCATGAAGGACTCCAAGGTGATCGTCGCGATCAACAAGGACGAGGAGGCGCCGATCTTCCAGGTGGCCGATTACGGCCTGGTCGCCGACCTGTTCGAGGCCATTCCGGAGCTGGAGAAGCTGGTTTAAACCACTTCTTCTCGTGCTACAAAAAACCCGCTCCTAGAGCGGGTTTTTTGTTGTTCAGCCAAGTAGCGCTACGGAAGCGCTCGGGCGTCTGCTGCGCCTTCGTCCGGACGCGTCGTGCTCCGCAAGAATGCCTGGTAATGCTCGGCGGTGTCCTGTGGGCGCTCGATCATCGGCGCGTGGCCGCAGTCCTTCATGATTACCACGCTTGGCTTCGGCAGCAATGGCCGCATTACCTCGATGCTGGAGACATCCAGCACGCGGTCACGGTCGCCCCACAGCAGCAGGGTCGGCGCCTGGATCTTCGGCAGTTCCGGCTCCAGCGGAATATAGCGCTCGACCAGCTGATCGAAGATTCGGCGGTAGTGCTCGCTGTTGGCGCTGGCGCGTTCGCCCAGGTGTTCCTTGAGGTGGAGGGGGAGTAAGGGCGGCTCGACGAAGACGAAGTCGAGCAGGCGCTCGAAGTCCCCCGGCTTCTCGACGATCAGCGGATTACCGGTACCGCTCTCCAGGCGCTGAATCAGCTCGCTCTTCTGCGGCGCACTGACTCCGGCGTTGTCGAACAGCGCCAGAGAGAGCACCTGCTGCGGATAGCGAGCGGCATAGAGCGCGGCAATGTGGCCGCCCATGGAGTTGCCGATCAGGTGCAGGCGATCGACCCCTAGTGCCTTGACGAAGCTGGCGACCCGCTCGGCCTGGGTGCCGACGTCATAGCTGGCGAGCGGCTTGCTGCTGTCGCCGAAGCCGGGAAGGTCCATGGCTATCACCTGGTAGCCTTCGCTCAGATGGCGGGCGAAGCGCAACCAGTTGTCCTTGTCGGCCGCGAAACCGTGGATCATCAGGATGGTTTCAGCGTCGCGCGGACCGCCGCGGTAGTAATGAATGCTAAGATCCGCGACCTCCATGCGCTCGTGGGACAGGCCGGCGGCCTGTTGCTCAAGCCACAGCACGCTGGCCAGCAGGGTAGCGGGAAAGGCATAGAACACCCCGGCCGCCGCGCCGACCAGCAGCAGGAGAGCGAGAAAGAGTTTTTTCATTGCATGTCCTTATCGCGAATTATTATTGCGCTGTCGCTAAGCTAGCATGGAAGCACGCGCCTGGCCTGCAGCCGCTGTGGGCGGGCCATCGAACGATCAACCGAGACCCATCGAATGCTCGAACGTCCTTTTCTCAAGTCCTGCCTGTTGCTCGTCGCCTTGCTGGCGATGCCAGCCCTGGCGCCCGCGGCCGGCAAATGTGAGCGTCTGGTCGCCACCGGTCATCCCGATTACCCTCCCTTCAGTTGGCGCGACCCGCAGAATCCGAAGCAGCTGATCGGTGCGCAGGCCGACCTGCTGGCCAGGCTGGGCAAGGAGCTGGGGGTGAACATCGAGGTGCTCTACAGCAGTACCTGGGACAAGGCCCTGGATGAGGTTCGCAGCGGGCGGATCGATCTGCTGGCTGGCGCGAGCCTGACGCTGGCCGAGCTGGAAAGCATGGATTACGTGCACCCGGCGGTGTTCAGCCGTGCCGAGGTGGTCTGGGTGCGCAATATCGCCAGCTTTCCCTATATCGAGTGGGCCGACCTGCGCGAACGTCGTGGCGCGTCCGTCGGCAAGCCTTTCGGGCCAGTCTTCGACGACTATGCCAAGGCGCACTTGAGCCTGGAGCAGGGCGGCAATCTGACCCAGCTGTTGCAGAAGCTGATGCTCGGCGAGGTCGACTACGTCATTCATGAGCGCGAGCCGGCGCAGGCGTTGGCCCTGACCCTGGGTCTGCAGGACGATCTGCTGACCCTGAGTCCGCCCATCCGCAGCGAAGGGCTGCACCTTGCGCTGTCGCACAACTCGGCGTGCAACGATCCCTGGTTGCGCGGACAGCTGGCGAAAAAAATGACAGAATTGGCCGCCGCCGGCGTGCCGGAAGCCTTGTTGCAGGGCAATCTGCAGCGTTGGAAGGCGCAGCAGTTGCAGCCCGCCAGCGTCCCGAATCCGTAGGAAAATCCAGTGATCAATCGATTTCTATGCGCCGTGCTGGCGCTGTTGGCCTTGACGGCTTGCGCCAATGATCCGGCGCCCACCGAGCAAATGCGCCTGAGCGAGCAGGCGGTTACCCAGGCCCGGGCCGTGGGGGCGGATGAGCAGGTGCCGGAGCTGGTCCTGGCCGAGGACAAGCTGAAGCGCGCCCAGGCCGCCATGGCCGCCGAGGCGTTCAAGGAGGCGCGGGTGCTGGCCGAGCAGGCCGAGCTGGATGCCCGCCTGGCGGAGGCCCGGGTGGTGACTGCCAAGAGCCAGGAGCAACTGAGCGAGCTGAGCAAGCGGATCAATCGTCTGCGTCGACAGTTGGGGGATCTGCAATGAAGGGGCCATTGCTGATGACCGGCGCGAGCCTGTTGCTCCTGCTGGGTGGTTGCGCCGGTTTGCAGCCGAGCGACGGCGAGGCGCTGGAGGCGGCCCGGGCGAGTTTCCAGACGGTCAAGGAGGATCCGGCCGTGCTGCGCAGCGCCGCCAAGGACGTGATCCGTGCCGGTGAGTCCCTGGCGCGTGCCGACCGCCTGTCCAGCTACTGGGGCAGTGCCGACGATGTCAGTCATTACGCCTACCTGAGCCAGCGCTACAGCGATATCGCCGCGCAGAAGAGTGTACTGGGGCTCAACCAGGAGCGCGCGGCCCGGCTCGAACTGGAACGCCAGCGCCTGCAGCTGGCGTTGCGCGAGGCCAAGCTGCTGAGTATTCAGGAGCAGAGCCACTGGCTCGAGGAGCAGATGCTCAGCCTGGCCACCACCGAGACCGAGCGCGGCCTGGTGATGACCCTGGGCGATGTGCTGTTCGATGCCGGGCACGCCGACCTCAACGTCTCGGCCAACCGTACGGTGCTCAAGCTGGTGCAGTTTCTCCAGCTCAACCCGCGCCGGGTGGTGCGGATCGAGGGCTATAGCGATAGCCGTGGCGACAAGCAGGAGAACCTCGAGCTGTCGCGGGCGCGGGCGCAGACCGTGGCCGACGTGTTGATCGACCTCGGCATCGATGCCAAGCGCATCGAGGTGCAGGGCTATGGCGAGGCCTTCCCGGTGGCCGAGAACGCCTCGGCCAAGGGCCGGGCGCGCAACCGCCGGGTCGAGATCGTCTTCTCCGACGAGCAGGGTCGCCTGGGCGCCCCTCGCTGATTGCCAGCGATCGAACCAGCCCCGGTAGCCGTCAGGCGCCGGGGCTTTTTCATGCCGGCAGCAATTAGCGCAACAGTTGTCCTTGTGGCCAATTGGTCTAATACAGTTGTTGGCTTGTCGGCATTGTCTCGGGCAGAATCCCCGTAGCTGTACCGGTACATTTTAGATGTGCCGGCTTACTGTTACGGTTCAGGCAAGCGGGAAAGCAGTCATGACCAATCTGTTGCTCTATCAGCGTATCGCTCAGCAGCTGGCGGAAGATATTCGTCGCGGCGTCTATCAGCCGGGTGAGCGCGTACCCTCCGTGCGCAAGATGAGCGCGCAGCTCAGCGTCAGCCATGCCACGGTGCTGCAGGCCTACGCCAACCTGGAGGACCAGGGCCTGATCCGCGCTCGCCCGCAGTCGGGCTTCTATGTGCACCAGACCCCCGCCCTGACCGCGCCGACTCCGGATATCGCCCGGGTCGAGCGTCCCAGCCTGGTGACCCGCAGCAGCATCATCAACCAGATCCTCACCGAGTCGCGCCGCGAAGGGGTGTTTCCCCTCGGCGCCGCGGTGCCCCATGTCGACTACCTACCGGTGCGCGCCCTGCACCAGCAACTGGCGAAGGTGACCCGCTTCCAGAGTCCTCGGGCCTTCAGCTACATGTTCAGTCCGGGTTTCGAGCCCCTGCGCCGGCAGGTGGCGATTCGGATGCGTGACGCCGGGGTGGTGGTCGACCCCTCGGAAGTGGTGATCACCCATGGCTGCGTCGATGCCCTGCAGATGTCGCTGCGCGTGTTGACCCAGCCGGGCGACCTGATTGCCGCCGAGTCGCCGACCTATTACGGCTTGCTGCAACTGGCCGATCTGCTCGGCCTGAAGGTCATCGAGATTCCCAGCGACCCGACCACCGGCATCAGCCTGGAGGCGTTGCAGCTGGCCGCCAGTCAGTGGCCGATCAAGGCCCTGGTGCTGACCGCGCGGTTGAGCAACCCGCTCGGCGGCACCATCCCCGAGGATCGCCAGAAACAGCTGCTGCGCCTGGCCGGCGACTTCGATATCAAGATCGTCGAGGACGACATCTATGGCGAACTGATGTTCGAGCAGGGACCGACCAAGTCGCTCAAGTCCCAGGACCGGGAAGGGCAGGTGGTGTATTGCTCGAGCTTTTCCAAGACCCTGTCGCCGGGCGTGCGCATCGGCTGGATAGTCGCCGGCAAGTACCAGGACGAGATCCAGCGCCTGCAGACCTTCAGCACCCACTCGGCGTGCAGCGTCACGCAGATGGCGGTGGCGGCCTATCTGGAGAATGGCGGCTACGACCGCCATCTGCGGCATATCCGCCAAGAGTACCGCAAGAACCTCAGTGCCTTCCAACTGGCGGTGCAGCAGTACTTCCCGGAAGGCACGCAGCTGAGCCGGCCCAAGGGCGGCTTCATCCTCTGGGTCAGCCTGCCGGTACGGGTCAACACCAAGGACCTGCACGTGCGCGCCCTGGAGCAGGGCATCAGCATCGCGCCGGGGCTGATCTTCAGTAACACCGAGCAGTTCAACCACTGCATCCGCCTGAACTGCGGCATCCCCTGGAACCGCGAGGCCGAGCGCGCGCTGATGACCCTCGGCCTGCTGGCCAGTCAACTGTGCCAGGAAAGCGGCAGCAGCCTATGACAGTGCCGCCGCTGTCTTAAGCCGGTCATGCTCCTCCCGGCTGCTCTAACAGGCAGTTGAAAAACCTTGGGCCGGCAGCCAGTGGATGGCAAAAACGGGCGAAAAATCGGTATTTACGCGCTGTAAATGAGCAAGTGAGTCTGTTGTTAACGCCGCAATGGCAACGCAGCTAGCTTTTCAACAGCCTGCAAAGGCCCATCCGCCGATGGGCCTTTTTTGTGGGTATTAGGAACCGTTTTATTACCTGCCCCGAGGAGTGAAATTTACAATCCCCTTCCGGGGTTCACTCCCGGTGAAGCAGGACCCAAAAGGAGCCAATGACTTGAGCAAGGAACGACGACGCATGCCGATGCCTCTCGGGGCTTATTCGCTGAACCTTTGTTTATGTTTATCGGGAGTCGCCTAGATGATCGGGCTAGGGAAGGCTTATTGCATTAAGCCCAGGGCTAAACCCTATTTGCTTGTCGCCCTGTTGCTGCTGGCCGGCTGCGACAGTGGCCAAGCACCGGCTACGAAGGCGGCCGCCGTGCCGCCCAGCGATCCGGCGGCCATGACCCCGCTGCAACGCGCCGAGGCGGGGCAGGCCTTGTGGAAGGAAAAGTGCCGCACTGTGGCCGGGGAGAAGATCTACCGAACGGTTGCGGATGTGGAGGGGTTGGTATTGCTTAAGGTGCGGCCTAAGGCAAGCGACCTCGAGTGGGCAGATCCCAATTGGCCGGGGGCGGCGTTTGCAAAGGAAGCCCGGAGGGATGAATACATCACCACTTTTCTCGGCTACGAATACGCCACTAGAACTAAGGGTGTACCAAACGAAATCACCAAGACGATGCGTGGTTATATCGAAACGGATCGCCGTCCCGGTCTTATGGATCGTCCAGGCTATCGCTATGTCGATGTAATCGATTCCGAAGATAAACAGCGGTACCGGTATGTATTGGTTCATAAGCCTAGACCTACGTCGAAGATAGGCTGGATAGATACCCTCCTAGAAAAGTCTCCTGCCCCCGACCCTACTCCACGCTATGGCGTGACCTTCGAGGACCATGTGATCCCTGAGGAACGTGCCCTGGGTGTGGCTAGTAGCACGGTCAGGGTCATCGATCTCGAGACCGATGAAGTGCTAGGGGAGATGCTGCGCTACGCCTGGAGTACTCCAGTCAGTAGCGCCAACCCTAGCCCCTGGCTAACTGCCTATCGCTGTCCAGATCATGAGGTCGGAGTCGCAGAAGCCACTCGTAAATTTGTCGATCAAGTTCTAATTCCAAGGAAGGAGCAATAAGCCATGACTGTCGTAAGCACCCTCAACATCGCCGACTACCTGAAGTACGCCAAGCCGCTCGGGGCTTGTTCGCTGAACCTTTGTTTATGTTTTTTGGAGTCGCCTAGATGATCGGGCTAGGGAAGGATTATTGCATCAAGCCCAGGGCTAAACCTCATCTGCTTTTCGCCCTGTTGCTGCTGGCCGGCTGCGACAGTGGCCAAGCACCGGCTACGAATGCGGCCGCCGTGCCGCCCAGCGATCCGGCGGCCATGACCCCGCTGCAACGCGCCGAGGCGGGGCAGGCCTTGTGGAAGGAAAAGTGCCGCACTGTGGCCGGGGAGAAGATCTACCGAACGGTGGCGGATGTGGAGGGGTTGGTGTTGCTTAAAGTGCGGCCCGAGGCAAGCGACCGCCAGTGGGCAGACCCCAATTGGCCGGGGGCGGCGTTTGCGGGTGAAGCGTACACCGATGAGTACATCAAAAGTTTCCTAGGTTATGAGCATTCACCTTTCCCCACTGGCGAGCCGGTGAGCTCTTCTTATCGCGGATATGTTAATACCGACTATCTTCCGGACAACCCAAGTAATCTTCCCGGCTACCGTTATGTCGATGTAATCGATTCTGAAGATGAACAGCGGTACCGGTATATATTGGTTCATAAGCCTAGACCTACGTCTAAGATAGGCTGGATAGATACCCTCCTAGAAAAATCTCCTGCCCCCGATCCCATTCCACGTTATGGCGTGACCTTTGAAGACCATATGATCCCCGAGGAGCGTGCCTTGGGTGTGGCCAGTAGCACGGTCAGGGTCATCGATCTCGAGACCGATGAAGTGCTGGGGGAGATGCTGCGCTACGCCTGGAGCACCCCAGCCAGTAGCGCCAACCCTAGCCCCTGGCTAACTGCTTATAAATGCCCTGGCCATGCCGTTGGTGCTGGAGCCGCAACTCGTAAATTTGTCGATCAAGTTCTTATTCCAAGGCAGGAGCACTAAACCATATATCTGGGCGGCTTAACCCGTTTCAGCAGAGGGCTGCGTCTACCTGGGTGAATGCGTTGTTTGCCTACTCAGGAGGTGCCCCATGTCGACTTACCCCGTTTTACTCAGCCGTCCCTTGGCTGCCGGTTTCGCCGCCGGTCTGTTGATTGCCCTCGGCGCTTGCAGCGCCTCCAACCCCGATGCGCAGGATCAGGCCAGCGCGCAGGCCAAGCCGGCCAGCCCCGCGTTGGCGACGGATCAGGCCGGGGCCAGCGGTCGTGGCGAGTTGCGCGAGCAGCTGGCCGCGCCTGTGGCCGAGTTGGCGCGCAAGGCCAAGGTGGAAAGCAGCGCCGCCATGCCGAGCATGGCCTATGCGCCCATGCCCAGCCCGCTTGCCGATGCTATGCCGCCGGGTTACCGCGACCAGGGCCGTGAGCAGTACCAGCAGCTCGCCGACAACCCGGTGCAGGCGGTGGCCGAGGCGCCGGTGTCGACCTTTAGCATCGACGTGGACACCGGTAGCTATGCCAATGTGCGGCGCTTCCTCAATTCCGGGCAGCTGCCGCCCAAGGATGCGGTGCGTCTGGAGGAGCTGGTCAACTACTTCCCCTATGCCTATCCGCAGCCCACCGGCGAGGTGCCCTTCGCCGTGGCAACCGAACTGGCGCAGACGCCGTGGAACTCCAACAGCCGCCTGCTGCGTATCGCCATCAAGGCCGGGGACAAGGCGCTGGCGACGCTGCCGCCGGCCAATCTGGTATTTCTGGTGGATGTCTCCGGTTCCATGGACCGCCGCGAGGGCCTGCCGCTGGTGCAGAGCACGCTGAAGTTGCTGGTCGATCAGCTGCGCGCCGAGGACAAGGTGTCGCTGGTGGTCTATGCCGGCTCAAGCAGCGTGGTGCTGGAGCCGACCGCCGGCAGCGACAAGGCCAGGATCCGCGCGGCCATCGAACAGCTGCGCGCCGGCGGCTCGACGGCGGGTGAGTCGGGTATTCAGCTGGCCTATCAGCAGGCGCAGCAGGGCTTTATTGCCGGCGGCATCAACCGCATCCTGCTGGCCACCGATGGCGACTTCAATGTCGGCATCAGCGACTTCGAGGCGCTCAAACAACTGGCCGCCGACAAGCGCAAGAGCGGGGTGTCGCTGACCACCCTGGGCTTTGGCACCGACAACTACAACGAGCGCCTGATGGAGCAGCTGGCCGACGCCGGCGACGGCAACTACGCCTATATCGACAACCTGCGCGAGGCGCGCAAGGTGCTGGTCGATCAGCTCGGCTCGACCCTGGCCACGGTCGCCAGCGACGTGAAGATCCAGGTCGAGTTCAACCCGGCCGAGGTCAGCGAATACCGTCTGCTGGGCTACGAGAACCGCGCGCTTAAGCGCGAGGATTTTGCCAACGACAAGGTCGATGCCGGCGAGATTGGCGCGGGGCATAGGGTCACCGCGCTCTATGAGGTGGTGCCGGTGGGGGCCAAGGGTTGGCTGGAGCCGCTGCGTTATCAGAACAGCGACAAGCCGGCAGGCAAGGCCGGCGAACTGGCCTGGTTGCGCATTCGCTACAAGACCCCGGGGCAGGCCAGCAGCCAGCTGCTGGAGCGGCCGATCGCGGCCGCCGAGGCGCCGGCCCTGGCCGATAGCAGCGAGGACCTGCGTTTCGCCGCGGCGGTGGCGGCCTTCGCCCAGCAGCTCAAGGGCGGCCAGTACACCGGGCGCTTTAGCCTGGCCGACAGCGCCGAGCTGGCGCGCCAGGCCAGGGGCGAGGACCGCTTCGGCCTGCGCGCCGAGTTTGTGCAGCTGGTAGAGCTGGCCCGGAGCCTGCAAACTCCAGCGGTGCTCTCCCCGCCACCCACCGCCAAGGTCGATTGAGTGTGACTGACACCCCACCTGCAAAGGTTCCTGCCGATACCGACGCCGCGTTGCTGCGGCGTTATCGCCAGGGCGATGCCGAGGCCTTCGCGCTGTTGTACCAGCGCCATCGCCTCGGCCTGTTCCGCTTTCTCTGCGGCCTGTGCGGCGAGCCGGCGCTGGCCGAGGAAATCTTCCAGGACACCTGGCTGAGCCTGATTCGCAGCGACTCGCTGCAGCGCGAGAAGGTGCTGTTCAAGACCTGGTTGTACCAGATTGCGCGCAACCGCCTGATCGATCACTGGCGCAAGCACGGCAAGCGCCAGAGCCTGCAGGACGCCTACGACGAGCGCCTGCACGCGGCGCCGGACGAGCAGGCCGACCCGGTCCAGCAGCTCGACCTGAGCCGCGACCGCCAGCGCCTGCAGGGGGCGCTCGACGACCTGCCGTTGGAGCAGCGCGAAGTGTTCCTGCTGCGCGCCCAGGGCGAGTTCGAGCTGCAGGAGATCGCCGAGCTGACCCACACGCCGGCGGAAACCGTGAAGAGTCGCCTGCGCTATGCCCTGCACAAGCTGCGCCGGCTGTTGGCCGACCCCACCGAGGCCAAAGAGGTATCCGCATGAAAGACCCGCACGCCAACTCCCCTGTCGACGCCGACGAGCAGCAGTTGTCGCAGCACTACCGTCGTCACCAGGACGAGGAGCCCTCGGCGGCGCTGGACGCCCGCATCCTCGCCGCTGCCCGTGAGCAAGCCCGCCCGCGCGCGACTGTGCTGGCGCGCCTGCATGGCTGGCTGTTCGGCCATTCGCCGCGCCTGCGCTGGAGTCTCGCGCTGGGCAGCGTGGCGGCCCTGGGGCTGGGCTTGGGCCTGAGCCTGAAGACCCTCGAACGGGTCCCGGCCGGCTTCGACAGCGCGCTGCCCGCCGCGCCGAGCCTGCAGCGCCAGGCCGCGCCAGCTCCTGCGCAGAAGACGCTGATGGCCGAGTCCGCCGCGGTCGGCGCGCAGGAGGCCATGGCCGACGCGGCCGCAGCGCCTCCCGCCCGCGTCGCCCCGGAGGCCATGGGCAAGGCGCAGGGGCCCAGGCTGGAGGCCGAGTTGGCCGAGGCGCTGCGCGAGATTCTCAGGCTGCGCGAGGAGGGCGAGCAGGGCGCGGCCGCCGCGCGCATCGAGGCGCTGCGCCAGCGTTATCCGCAGCTGGATATCGAGGCGCTGCTGGTCCGGCAGCAGGCGGCGGACGAGCTCGCGCGTTGAGCGAAATCCAGCTTGTCAGGCGACGCCGGGCAGGCGAGCATTGCCGCCTCGTTAGATCCATCAAGAGCGATCATGAGTGTCATGCGTTACCTGGCCCTGACCCTGCTGGTTCCCCTGCTGAGCGCCTGTGAGCCGGAGGTCAAGCCGGCCAAGGTCGAACCGTCGAAAAACGTCGCGCCGGCGGAGGCCAAGGCGCCTGCCCAGGCGCCTGCCCAGGCGCTGTCGACCCCGCCCGCTGACGCGCCTGCAGCGGCGCCGACCGAGGCGGGTCCGGGGCCTGAGGTGCCTGAAGAACCGCAGGCGGTTGCCCCCGTCCCGGCGGCTGTCACCCCGAGCAAGGCAGCCCCGCCGCCGGCCGCGAGCCGGGCCGAGGAGCAGCAGGCGTCGGCCCCGGTTGCCCCCGTGCAACCGGAGCACGCCACGCTGGACCTCAGCCTGCCGCCCGAGCTGCTCGAGCAGCTGAGCGCCGAGGGGGTACCAGGCGAGGTGGCGGCGCCGCTGCTGCCGCCCCTGTTCGAGGAAGATGCGGCAGGCGACCCATTCCAGCTCAGCGGCCGCTTGATCACCAATGAAGACGATGCCGACTACTGGGAGTCGGTGGACGGGGCCGAGCTGCAGTTCAAGTTCAAACGCTAGTCAGGCCCGTGGCCGCGCTCAATCGAGGAACAGGTCGGGGATCAGCGCGCCGCCGTCGGGATCGTAGCGGTATTGCTCGAACTCGCTCTGGCCCTGCTCGCGCAGCACCTGCTCGTCGATCAACAGGCGCCCGCTGATGCTGCGCCCGCTGCTGCTGAGGATGGCATGGGCGGCGTCGGCCATGATCTGCGGGGTGCGCGCGCGCTTGAACACCTCGCGGCTGCCCACCTCGAACTCGATGGCGGCGGTGGCGATCATGGTCTTGGGCCACAGCGCATTGACGCTGATGCCGTATTTCTTGAATTCCTCGTGCATGCCCAGGGTGAGCATGCTCATGCCGTACTTGGTGACCGTGTAGGGGCCGTGCTGGGCGAACCACTTGTTGTCCAGGCTCAGCGGCGGCGACAGGCTGAGGATGTGCCCGTTGGCGCTGTTCTTCAGGTAGGGCAGGGCGGCCTGGCTGCAGACCATCACCGCGCGGGTGTTGATCTGGAACATCAGGTCGAAGCGCTTGGGCTCCAGCTGTTCGACGCCCTGTAGCTTGATCGCCCCGGCGTTGTTGACCAACGCGTCGATGCCGCCGAAATGCTCGGCGGCGCGGTCCATGGCGACCTTCACCGCCTGCTCGTCGCGCACGTCCAGCTGCACGGCGAGGGCCTTGCCGCCCGCCGCCTCGACCTCGGCGGCGACGCTGTGGATGGTGCCGGGCAGCTTCGCATGGGCCTCGGCGCTCTTCGCCGCGATGACCACATTGGCGCCGTCGCGTGCGGCACGCAGGGCGATCTCGCGGCCGATGCCGCGGCTGGCGCCGGTGATGAACAGGGTTTTTCCGGTCAGTGACATGCTGAGTTCCTTGTGGGTAGTGGTAGGGGGCGTCGTGCGCGCCATCGACGGCGTCCGCTGCGCACAGCACGCCCTACCTGGGTGTCATGCCTCGATATCCACCAGCAGCTGGCGGTTCTTTACCTGCTCGCCCTTGCTTACCGCCACTCGGCCGACGACGCCGTCGATCGTCGCCTTGAGCGGGTGTTCCATCTTCATCGCCTCCAGGACCAGCAGCAGGGTGCCCTTGGCGACCCGCTGGCCTTCGTTCACCAGTACCTCGACGATGGCGCCGTCCATCGGCGCCTTCACCGCGCCGCAACCGGCGGCTGCGACGCTCCCCGCCGGTTGTTGGCTGATCTCCAGCAGTTCCAGGTGGCCTTCAGGGCCGTGCAGCCACAGCCGGCCCCCGTCCAGATGATAGGTCAGGCGTCGGCGAATGCCGTCCAGCTCCAGGCAGGCCCGGCGAGCGTCGCAGGCGAGCAGGCGCAGGGTCAGTCTTTCGCTGCTGACCTGGGCCTCGAGCTGTGCCTGCGCGCCGGCCTCCAGCACGCGCAGTTCGACCCCATGGGTGTGTTCGGCATGCTGGAGCAGGAAGCGTGAGGGCACGCCCGGTGCGTTGCTCCAGCCGCGCAGCCGGCCCTGCTGCGCTCGGGCCTGGAACAGCAGGGCGGCGGCACAGGCCAGTTGGCCCGGCGTCGGCGTCTGTGGCGCGAGGCTGGGATCGTCGGCGAAGTGCTCGGTGATAAAGGAGGTGGTGGCGTTGCCGGCGGCGAACTGCGGGTGGCGCAGCAGGTTGGCGAGGAAGCGCTGGTTGCCGTTGACGCCCAGCAGCACGCAGTCCTCCACCGCGCGCAGCAGCTTGCGTCGGGCCTCGTCGCGGGTGGCGCCGTGGGCGACGATCTTGGCCAGCATGGGGTCGTAGAAGGGGCTGACGGCCTGGCCTTCGAGCAGGCCGTGATCGACGCGGATGCCCTCGTCCTGCGCCGGTTCCCAGCGCAGCACGTTGCCGGTCTGCGGCAGGAAACCCTGGGCGGGATTCTCGG
Source organism: Pseudomonas sp. LPB0260 (assembly GCF_013388395.1). Classification (NCBI taxonomy): domain Bacteria; kingdom Pseudomonadati; phylum Pseudomonadota; class Gammaproteobacteria; order Pseudomonadales; family Pseudomonadaceae; genus Pseudomonas; species Pseudomonas sp. LPB0260. Next base: position 6,245,796 of record NZ_CP058247.1, read on the forward strand.
CGTACAGGCGCACCTCCATGGCGTGGCCCTGCAGCTGAATCTGCGCCTGTTCCAGTGGCAGCGGCTGGCCCGCGGCGACGCGCAGCTGCCAGGCGACCAGGTCCTGGCCGGTGACCAGCTCGGTGACCGGGTGCTCCACCTGCAGGCGGGTGTTCATCTCCAGGAAGTAGAAGGCGCCACTGGCATCGAGCAGGAACTCCACGGTGCCGGCGCCGACATAGTCGACCGAGGCCGCGGCCTTGATGGCGGCCTCGCCCATGGCCTGGCGCAACTCCTGGGTCATTAGCGGGCAGGGCGACTCTTCCACCACCTTCTGGTGGCGGCGCTGCACCGAGCAGTCGCGCTCGCCGAGGTGCACCAGGTTGCCATGACTGTCGCCGAACACCTGGATTTCCACGTGGCGTGGCTGGATCAGCGCGCGTTCGAGAATCAGCTCGCCACTGCCGAAGGCGTTCTGCGCCTCCGAGCGGGCGGTACGCAGCTGCGCCAGCAGCTCATCGGGGTGCTGCACCAGGCGCATGCCGCGGCCGCCGCCGCCGGCGCTGGCCTTGACCATCAGCGGGTAGCCGATGCGCTGGGCCTCGCGGCTCAGGGTCGCGTCGTCCTGCTCGGCACCTTCGTAGCCGGGAATGCAGGGCACCCCGGCTTCCAGCATGGCCAGCTTGGCCAGGCGCTTGCTGCCCATCAGCTCGATGGCCGCGGCGCTCGGACCGATAAAGACGATGCCGGCCTGCTCGCAGGCGCGGGCGAAGGCGGCGTTCTCCGAGAGAAAGCCGTAGCCGGGGTGGATGGCGTCGGCGCCGGTCCTGTCTGCGGCGGCGATGATGGCGTCGATGCTCAGGTAGGACTGCTGCGCCGGTGCCGGGCCGATGCAGACCGCCTCGTCGGCCAGCTGCACGTGACGGTCGTCGGCGTCGGCGGCGCTGTGCACCGCCACGCTGCGGTAACCGAGGGCGTGCACGCTGCGCAGCACCCGGCAGGCGATCTCGCCGCGGTTGGCAATCAGGACTTTGTTGAAGGTGGCCATGGGTGGCGCTCCGCTCTGTGGTTCATTGCGCCCAGCTCGGCGCGCGTTTCTGCACGAAGGCCAGGGTGCCTTCGGTTCCTTCGCTGCCGGTCACCGCGGCGGCGAACTGTGCGGCGGCGTTGTCCAGCAGCGCGTCCAGGGGCTGCGCCTGGCAAGCCAGCAGCAAGGCCTTGGTCTGGGCATTGGCCTGGGGCGCGCAGCGGCGAACCTGGGCCAGGGCCTCGGCCAGGCGTTGCTCGAGGGCCTCGTCCCCGGCCTCGCTGAAGTGCACCAGGCCCAGGCGCGCCGCCTCGCTGCCGTCGAAGCGCGCCCCGGTCAGGGCCAGGCGCCGGGCCTGGGTCAGGCCGATGCGCGTGGCGACGAAGGGGGCGATCTGCGCCGGCAGCACCCCCAGGGTGGTTTCCGGCAGGCCGAACTGGGCGTCCTGGCGGGCGATGGCGATGTCGGAGACGCAGGCCAAGCCCAGGCCGCCGCCGAGCACCGCGCCCTCCAGCACCACGATCAGTACCTGGGGCAGGGCCTGCGCCTCCTGCAGCAGGCTGCCGAAGGCGCGGTTCAGCGAGCGGAACGCCTCGCCCCCGGCGGCGCGAGCCGTGGCCATGTCCTTGATGTCGCCGCCGGCGCAGAAGTGCCCGCCAACGCCGCGCAGCACCAGGGCGCGAATCTCTGGGGCATGCCGCAGGCTCTCCAGCACCGCGCGCAGCTCGCCGACCATGGTCAGGCTCATGGCGTTGCGGCAGTCCGGACGGTTGAGGCTGAGGTGCAGCACGCCATCGGCCTGTTCCAGCAGCAGGGTTTGGCATTCGGGTAGAGCGGTCATCCGGTATTCCTTATGCGTGGGATGGGTGGAGCGCAGCGATACCCTTCGATGCGGCGGCGAGGCAATGGCGATGGGTATCGACGCGGCGCGTCTCAACCCATCCTGCGGTCGCCTGCTTCAGCCATTTCTATGGCCATGTCCCAATTACCTGTTGCCTGGGCGATTCAGGTCTGAGCCCTTCTCGCGTAGCCGGCAACGGGTAGGGTGCGCTATGCGCACCACGGCTGGCGACGAACCACTGGTGCGCACGGCGCACCCTACGAACCCAGATCGTCTCAAGCGCAGTGGCGATAGCCGAACGCACCCTAATTGGTCCATAGGCTATTTTTTCTTGCCGGGCAGGGTACCCATCAGCTTGCAGATGATGCCCAGCATGATCTCGTCGGCGCCGCCGCCGATCGAGACCAGGCGGGTGTCGCGGTAGGCCCGCGACACCGGGTTGTCCCACATGAAGCCCATGCCGCCCCAGTACTGCAGGCAGCTGTCGGTGACCTCGCGGCCCAGGCGCCCGGCCTTGAGCTTGGCCATGGAGGCCAGGCGGGTCACGTCCTTGCCGGCCACGTACAGCTCGGTGGCCTGGTAGACCAGGGCGCGCAGGGCCTCGATCTCGGTCTGCAGTTCGGCCAGGCGGAAGTGGATGACCTGGTTGTCGATCAGCGCGCTGCCGAAGGTCTGGCGCTCCTTGCAGTAGTCGATGGTGGCCTCGATGCAGTGCTCCAGGCCCTGGAGCATGTTGGCTGCGCCGAACAGGCGCTCCTCCTGGAACTGCAGCATCTGCATCATGAAACCCGTGCCCTCGGCACCGATGCGGTAGCGCTGCGGCACCCGCACGCCGTCGAAGAACACCTGGGCGGTCTCCGAGCTGCGCATGCCGAGCTTGTCCAGGGGCGGCGCGATGCTGATGCCCGGGCTGTTCATCGGCACCATGATCAGCGACTTGTTGACGTGGGGCTTGTCGTCCGAGGTGTTGGCCAGCAGGCAGATGAAGTCGGCGCTGGGGGCGTTGGTGATCCACATCTTGCTGCCGTCGATCACATAGTCGTCGCCGTCCTTGCGGGCGCGGGTCTTCAGCCCGGCCACGTCGGAGCCGGCGCCGACCTCGGAGACGCCGATGCAGCCGACCATCTCGCCGGAGATGGCCGGACGCAGGAACTGCTCGCGCAGCTCGTCGGAGCCGAAGCGGGCCAGGGCCGGGGTGCACATGTCGGTCTGCACGCCGATGGACATGGGGATGCCGCCACAGTAGATGCTGCCGAACGCCTCGGCAGCGACGATCGAGTAGCTGTAGTCCAGGCCCATGCCGCCGAACTGCTGCGGCTTGGAGATGCCCAGCAGGCCCAGTTCGCCGGCCTTGCGGAAGATCTCATGGATCGGGAAGCGGCCATCTCTTTCCCAGTCATCGACGTGGGGGTTGATCTCCTTGTCGACGAAATCGCGCACGGTGCGGCGCAGGGCTTCGTGTTCCTGGGTGAAGAGCATGGTTGTTGTTCTCCTGTAGGGTGCGCCGTGCGCACCGATATCTTGGGCGGTGCGCGGGGTCTGGGCGGCCCCGCGCACCCTGCGGGTCAGAAACGGGCCACGCCGAATGTGCTGGGTTTCAGCGGCCGCAGCGCGGCCTCGGCGCAGATGTCCAGCAGCAGAGCCAGCAGCGTGCGGGTATCACGCGGGTCGATCAGGCCGTCGTCCCACAACTGGGCGGTGCCGTACAGCGCGGTGGACTGGCTGTCGAGCTTCTGCGCGGTTGCGCTCTCCAGCATGTCGAGCATCTGCGGATCGGCCTCCTTGCCCTGTTTCCGGTGCTTCTCCTCGGTGACGATGCGCAACACCTTGCCGGCCTGGGCACCGCCCATCACCGCGGTCTTGCTGTTGGGCCAGGCGAAGATAAAGCGCGGATCCAGACCTCTCCCGCACATGGCGTAGTTGCCGGCGCCGTAGGAGCCGCCGACCACCAGGGTCAGCTTGGGCACCGTGGCGTTGGCTACCGCCTGGATCAGCTTGGAACCGTGCTTGATCACGCCCTGTTGCTCGGACTCGGTGCCGACCATGAAACCGGTGGTGTTGTGCAGGAACAGGATAGGGCTGTTGCTCTGCTCGCACAGCTGGATGAATTGCGCCGCCTTGGCCGCCCCCTGGGGGGTGATGGGGCCGTTGTTGCCGATCAGGCCGCAGGGCTGGCCCTCGATGCGCAGGTGGCCGCAGACGGTCTGCTGGTCGAACTCATGCTTGAAATCGAGGAACTCCGAGCCGTCGGCGATGCGCGCGATGATCTCGCGCACGTCGTAGGGCTTCTTGGCATCAGACGGCACCACGCCGAGCAGCTCTTCGGCCTGGTACAGCGGCTCGCGCCAGCTCTGCTGCGGGCGGGGCGGCAGCTGGGCATTCCACGGCAGCATGGCGAGAATCTCGCGGGCGATGCGCACGGCGTCGGCGTCGTTCTCCGCCAGGTATTCGGCGGTGCCGGCGACCTGGGCGTGCATCTCGGCGCCGCCGAGGGTCTCGTCCGTGGCCACCTCGCCGGTGGCGGCCTTGAGCAGCGGCGGACCGGCGAGGAACAGCTTGGCCTTGCCGCGCACCACCACCACGTAATCCGACAGCCCCGGCTGGTAGGCGCCGCCGGCGGTGCTGGAACCGTGCACCAGGGTGATCTGCGGCAGGCCCATGGCCGACAGGCGCGCCTGGTTGGCGAAGCCGCGGGCGCCTTCGACGAAGATCTCCGCCGCGTAGTTGAGGTTGGCGCCGCCGCTTTCGGCCAGGGTCACCAGCGGCAGCTTGTTCTCCATGGCGATCTGCTGCAGGCGCAGGGTCTTCTTCAGGCCGCTGGGCGAGATGGTGCCGCCCTTGATCGCGCTGTTGCTGGCGCTGACCAGGCAGCGCACCCCGGCGACATAGCCGATGCCGGCGATGATGCCGCCGCCGGCCTGGGTGCCGTCCTTGTCGTCGTGCAGCCGGTAGCCGGCCAGGGAACAGAGTTCGAGGAAGGGGCTGCCGGCATCGAGCAGCAGGCCGAGGCGTTCGCGGGGCAGCAACTGGCCGCGCTGCTCGAACTTGGCCTTGGCCTCGGCGGCCTTGGCCAGGCACTGCCGCTCGACGTCGCGGAAGGCGCCGATGGCAGCGAGCATGGCCTCACGGTTCTGCGCGAATGCTTCACCCTGCACGTCGAGTTCCGACTGAATCACCGGCATCGTTCTATTCCTCCTGCTCTTTCAGTACGTCGGGCAGGTAGGCACGGTGGAAGCCGTTGTAGCTCCGGCTCTGTCCCGGCTTGGTCTTGCCCAGGGGAAAGGCGCGGCTGCCCTGGCTGGCGGCGCCGTCGATGCGCACCGTGGTACCGCTGATATAGGCCGCGCCCGGCGACAGCAGGAAGACGATGGCGGCGGCGACTTCCGATTCGCTGCCGATGCGCTTGAGCGGCACGCTCTCGCGCAGGGTGGGGATCACCGCGCGAAAGGCGCCCTCGTAGGTGTCCATGCCGCTGGAGGCGATCCAGCCCGGCGCCACCGCATTGACCCGCACCCCTGCGTGGCCCCACTCGACCGCGGCGGTCTTGGTGAAATTCTCCATGCCGGCTCGCGCGGCGCCGGAGTGGCCCATGCCCGGCATGCCACCCCACATGTCGGCGAGCATGTTGACGATGCTGCCGCCGGTTCGGCTCATGCACTGGTTGAACACTTCGCGGGCGACCAGGAAGCCGCCGACCAGGTTGGTGCGCACCACGGTCTCGAAGCCCTTCTGGTTGATCGAGGCCAGCGGCGCCGGGTACTGGCCGCCGGCGTTGTTGACCAGGTGGTGGATGGCGCCACGCTCGGCGAGCACGGCCGCGACCATGGTCCTGACCGCCTCTTCGTCGCGAATGTCGCAGACGTGGAAGCTGGCGCTGCCGCCGTCCTCGGCGATCTCGCCTGCGGTGCTGGCCAGTTTCTCGGCCTTGCGCCCGACCAGCACCACATGGGCACCGAGGGCCGCCAGCTCATGGGCGGTGCAGCGGCCGATGCCGCTGCCGCCGCCGGTGACCAGGATGGTCTGGCCGGCGAACAGGCCGGGTTTGAAGATCGAGTCGTAGCTCATGCGGAGTGTCCTGGCTGAGTCCGGTGCGCGTGGCGCACCCTACGGGGTGGTCTAGGGTGCGCTGGGCGCACCGTTCAATGTGTCGGCCAGGGCGCGTGGCACCGGCACCGGAAATTCCAGCAGTTGCTGGGCGAAGGCCTTGCCCTGCGGGTCGATGCGCAGGCTGGCGATGCCGCCGCCGCCCAGGGCGTTTTCCAGCAGGAAATTGAGGCTGTGGCTGCCGGGCAGGTACCAGCGCTGGATGCGACCGCGCTGCGGGTCCAGCACGTGGCCCATCCAGTCGGCCAGGGCCGCCGTGGACAGCGCCTCGGCGATCCACGGCAGGTACTCGGGGCGGCGCGCCATCACGCCGATGTTGGCGTGATTACCCTTGTCGCCGGAGCGCGCCACCGCCAGCTTGATCAAGGGCACGCTGGCGTCGGCCGGGCCTTGCGCTGGCGCCGGCTCGATGGCGTCAGTCAGGGCCTCGGGGGTGAAGGTGTCGGTGGCGGGCAGGGCGACGGGCTGCCGCTCGTCCGCCAGTTCCACTTGCAGCGCGCAGGCGCGCTTGTCGACCAGGAAGGAGAACAGGCGAATCACCGGGTAGACCGTCGGCCGGCCGCCGACCAGGCCGGTGAGGCCCGGCGCCATGCCGGTGGCGGCCTGGGCGATCTCGCGGGAGAACAGTACCAGCGCTTCCTTGCGTGGATGGCGCACGGCCAGCTTGATCACCACCTCGCGGCTGTCCTGGCGGCGGCCGTGGGGGCCATAGGTGGCCTCGCTGCCGAGCAGTTCGATGCTGACTTCGCTGTAGGGGCCCCAGCCCCGCGCGGCGAACAGTTCCTCGGTCTTGGCGATGATCGCCTGGCTGACCCTCTGGGCCTTCTGCACCGCATCTATCCCGGCCATCAGGCAACTGGCACTGCAGCGGAAACCGTCCGGGTAGGTGGCGCTGACCTTGTACTGGGTGGTGGGCGGCAGGCCCCGGGCACCCGATACGGCGACGCGATCCTGGCCGATCTGCGCGAGGCGGACCTGGCTGAAGTCGCAGACCACGTCCGGCAGCAGGTAGGCCCGCGGGTCGCCGATCTCGTAGAGCAACTGTTCGCCCACGGTCAAGGGGCTGACCAGGCCACCGCTGCCCGCTGGCTTGGACACGACGAAGCTGCCATCGGCGGCCACCTCGACGATGGGAAAGCCGATGTGTTCGTAGTCCGGCACGCTTTGCCAGTCGGTGAAGTTGCCGCCGGTGCATTGCGCGCCGCACTCGATGATGTGCCCGGCCAGGGCGCCCTGGGCCAGCTTGTCGTAGTCGCGCCAGTCCCAGGCGAATTCATGGACCAGGGCGGCGCTGACCAGGGCGCTGTCGACCACCCGGCCGGTGACCACGATGTCGGCACCCCGCTCCAGGGCGGCGACGATGCCCGGGGCGCCGAGGTAGGCATTGATCGATACGCAGTGGGGCGGCAGGGCTGCGCCGCTGAACATCTCCACCGGGCCATCCTGGCGCAGCTCGGCGAGCCTGGGCTGCAGGTCGTCGCCGTGCAGCACGGCGATCTTCAGCTCGACCCCGGCCTTCTCGCAGGCGGCGCGCAGCGCCTCGGCGCAGGCCTTGGGATTGACCCCGCCGGCATTGCTGATCACCCGGATGCGTTGGGCCTCGATTTGCGTCAGCAGCGGCGCGAGGACCTCGACGAAGTCGCCGGCAAATCCCTGCTGCGGGTTCTTCAGGCGGGCGCCGGCCATGATCGACATCGTCACTTCTGCCAGGTAGTCGAACACCAGGTAGTCCAGCTGGCCGCCGTGCACCAGCTGGGCGGCGGCGGTGCAGGTGTCGCCCCAGAACGCGGAGGCGCAGCCGATGCGCACGGTGTTGGTCATTGGCAGGGGTCCGTCACGGAGAGAAGATGGATGAGACACTACCAAGCAAGCGCTTGGTTGAAAAGTGCAAAAGAACGGCTTTCCGGCCAAAAGTGCGGCCGAGCGCTTGCTTGGGGGCAGCGCCCGGCATAACTTTCACCAATAACGACAAACACTTGGCGCGATCAGCCAGGGTTGCGGGGATAATCCGGCGATAGTGCGGGCTGCCGCAGCGGATAGGGATAGGGGTAGGGGGAGTAACCAGCGTGGACGATCAACAGGCTCAGGCGGTGATGCGCGAATTGGTGGCCAAGGGGCTGGTCACCGATCCGGACAGCGCCCGCGGCAAGCTGCTGCAGACGGCGGCCCATCTGTTTCGCAGCAAGGGCTACGAGCGCACCACGGTGCGCGACCTGGCCAGCGCGGTGGGCATTCAGTCGGGCAGCATCTTTCATCACTTTAAGAGCAAGGATGAAATCCTCCGCTCGGTGATGGAGGAGACCATCCGTTACAACACCGCCCTGATGCAGGCCGAACTGGCCGAGGCGAGCAGCCTGCGCGAGCGGGTACTGGCGCTGATCCGCTGCGAACTTCAGTCGATCATGGGCGGAACCGGCGAGGCCATGGCGGTGCTGGTGTATGAATGGCGCTCGCTGTCCGAGGAAGGCCAGCGCTTCATTCTCGAGCTGCGCGCCACCTATGAGCAGCTTTGGCTGGAGGTGCTCGGCGAAGCCAAGGCGCAGGGCTACTTCAAGGCCGACCCGTTCATCCTGCGTCGTTTTCTCACCGGCGCCCTGAGCTGGACCACCACCTGGTTCCACCCCGAGGGGCCGATGACCCTCGAGCAGCTGGCCGAGGAGGCCTTGTCGCTCGTGCTCAAGGAAGTTTGAGCAGAATGGGCTAGGCTTAGCGGAGTCTTCGACTGCATCGTTGTGGCCAGGGAAGCGGCCGCGTGACATATACAGGGAACGGTCAGGGTCATGTGTGTTCCATGAGGTGTTCCTTGCGCGCGCGGTACGGAGTTCTGCTGGTCGCACTGAGTCTGCTGATGATCCAGCCGCTGGCGGCTGAGCTTCGGGTCGGCGTCGGCGCCTACCATTTTCCCCCCTATGTGATGAAGCCCGAGAGCGCCAGTCCTGGCGGGCTGTTGCCGGAGTTGCTGGTGGCGCTGAATCGCCTGCAGGGCGACTACCGTTTCGAGCTGGTGGCGACCTCGGTGACCCGCCGCTACCGCGACCTGCAGAGCGGCCGCTTCGACCTGATCCTGTTCGAGTCGCCGAGTTGGGGTTGGCAGGACATCGAGCACAGTGCCCTGGACCTGCAGATCGAAGATGCCGAAGTCTATGTCGCCCGGGTTGAGTCGGGGCGTGATCAGCGCTACTTCGACCAGCTCAAGGGCAAACGCATGGCCCTTTACAACGGCTATCACTATGGCTTTGCCGACTTCAATGCGGATCAGCAGTTTCTCGCTCAGGAGTTCGGCGCCGTGCTCACCTATTCCCACGACAGCAACCTGGCCATGATCCTGCGCGGGCGCGCGGACATCGCGGTGATCACCCGTTCCTACCTGCAGCTCTATCAGGACCGCCATCCCGAGCGCGGTGCGGCGCTGCTGGTGTCGCAGCGAGCCGACCAGCTCTATCAGCACCACGCGCTGTTCCGTCGGAACGGGCCCCTGGAGCCGGTTCGCTTCGCCGGGTTGATGAAGCGGCTAGAAGAGCAGGGCCAGCTGGAACCCTTGTTGAGGCGCTATCACCTGCTGGCACCCTAAATGGCGCAAGTCAGCCAGAGCCATACTGGCGGCCGGGGCCGGGATTAAGCAGGCCAATTATTAACCGTTAGGATCGATATTTTGGGGAAGCGTATGGGGATGTCGATGCGCAGGTTGCTGCGAGCTGGTGGGGTGCTGGGCGCATTGCTTCTGGCCATGCCGCTGGCCGCCGAGCAGGTGGTGCATGTCGGCGGCGTGCACTTCCCGCCCTATGTGGTCAAGCCGGAACAGCCGAATGCTTCCGGTCTGTTGCTCGAGTTGCTCGAGGCGTTGAACCAGGAACAGGGCGACTATCGATTCGTCATGGTGCCCACTTCGGTACCGCGTCGATTTCGCGACTTCCAGGACGGGCGCATCGATCTGGCGCTGTTCGAGAACCCGGCCTGGGACTGGCAGACCATTGCCCACGACACGGTCGACATGGGCCTGGAGGATGCCGAGGTGTTCGTCGCGCGGGTCGAGGTCGGTCGAGGACAAAGCTACTTCGACTCGCTGCAAGGCAAGCGCCTGGCGCTGTACAACGGCTATCACTACGCCTTCGCCGGCTTCAACGCCGCCCCCGAGTTCCTCCAGCAGAACTACAACGCTACCCTGACCTATTCCCACGACAGCAACCTGCTGATGGTGTTACGCCGCAGGGCCGATATCGCCCTGGTCACGCGTTCCTATATCGGCGAGTTTCTCGAGCGCCATCGCAAGTACGCCGGGCAGTTGCTGGTCTCCGAGCGGGTCGACCAGCGTTACAAGCACTATGCCCTGGTGCGCCCGCAGGGGCCGATCAGTGCCGAGCGTTTCGCGGCGCTGCTGGAGCAGCTGCGTCGCGGCGGTCAATTGGCGGAGATTTTCACCCCAAATCGCATCGCGGTCCGGCCTGGTTCGGTGGAGCGTTCGGGCGTGGCCGATGTGGCGGATTGATCGCTTGCTAGGGGCGGCGGGTCCCTGCCGAAAATAATTCCGACGCAGCTGGACGCCGTTCAGCGCACGAGCTCCGCGGGTCTAGTGGAAGTAGCGCTGCAGCAGGTGTGGATCGTCGAAGTGGGCCCGGCCGATGAAGGCCGTGGCATGGCGTCCCCATTGGCGCATGGCGCCGGGCGAACGTACCCCGGACGGCCACAGCAGCCAGCGCTCCAGGCGCTGGCTGCCGGGCACCAGGCCATCGGTGGCATACAGGCTGCGCTGCCCGCTGGGGTGCGGTAGTCGACGCAGCTGATCGAGGTCGGCCTGCTGGTAGGTCAGTGCCGGGTAGGGCGAGCGGCGTCCATCGACCCAGAGCAATTCATGGGTGCCGGCGTTCAGCCAGAGCGTCGCGGCCTGGCTACCGTCGAGGTGCAGACGGTGCGCCAGGCGGGCCTCCTCGTTCCTCGGCTGGCGAAAGCGCAGTGGCGAGTGTTGCGGCAGGTAGAAGCTGTGCCAGCAGCCGCAGGGGTGGATGCTGTCATACAGAACCGCATGGCCCTGGCGGTTGAGGGTGACGCGCCAGAGCAGGCCGTCCAGCTCGCCGCCGTACAGGTCCAAGGCGTGCGGTCGCGGTCGCTGGCTGAACCACAGCTGGTAGATCAACTGCAGGTGCCAACGACCGTCGATCCGGCTCCAGCCCAAGTGCCGATACAGGCGCGGCTGCTGGGCGTTGAAGGCGCGGCGGCCATCGGCGGCGAAATACGGGCTGCCGATGTGGTCGCTGCGGCTGGCCTGTTCGATACGCAGGTGCGGCGCATGGCGCGCGAACAGGGCATCGAGCTGGGCGGCGCTCGGCTGCGGCAGACCCAGAGGGTCATCGCTCAGAGGGATCGGACGACTGGTTTCCCGATTCGGTAGCGGCGCGTAGCTCAGCCAGCCAGGCCCGTCCGCGGGTGCCCGGGCCTGGGCCGCGGCCCGCTGCCAGGCGGCGATGCCCTGGCGGAAGGCGGGCTCGAACAGCGGATTGAGGCCGAGCACGCGCGCCCAGTCGCGGTAGTCGTCGGGCACCTGGGCGGCCTGGCGCGCGCGGGCGAAGGCTTCGGGGTCGTCGCTCAGGCGCTGTACTTGGTCGGCTCGGCAGGTCGCCAGTTGCTGGCGGCGGGCGCTGGCGCTCCAGATGCGCCGCTGGACTCCGGGTAGCTGGGCGATTTCCAGCTGGCTGGCTTCGGCATCGTGGGCGGCCAGGCGTTGGGCCCACAGACTGCGTTGCTGCGCGCCGCTCGCTTCGGCGCCCAGGCTGGCCAGAAGCCTGTCGCTGCGCAGGCCGGGAAAGTCCGCCAGGAGGTGGTATTGCGCGTCCCGCTGCGCCTGGGTGGCATCGTGCAAGCGGGCAAACAGCAGGGTGCAGTCGTCGAGTTCGGCGACGGGCGGAGTGATGCTGGCGCAGCCGGTTAGCAGCAGCGCCGACAGGCTAGCGCCGACTATCGTCCTTGGCGTCCTGCGCCTCCATCTCGATTTTTCGTTCACGGATCTTCTGCAGTTGTTCATCGCTCAGGGGCAGGGGCTTGGCGGTACGCAGCAGCACCAGCAAACCGCCGACTATGGAACCCAGGACGAGCAAGAGCAGTAGCCAGGCAAACCACGGCATGGTCGGTCCCTCTACAGGTGCATGGTCAGCTCACCATATCGCGTCAGCCACGCCTTGTCAGTTCGGTGCCGTGATTCGGGCGGCGAACGCCGGGGCTCTTGGGGCGGTGTCGGCCAAGGCCCTGGGCGGGCAGCCTGGGGCTGCCCGCCTGCGTGGGTCTAGCGGCGTACCTGCTTGAGGGTTTCGGCGATCAGGAAGGCCAGTTCCAGGGACTGGTCGGCATTCATCCGCGGGTCGCAGTGGGTGTGGTAGCGGTCCGACAGGCTGTCTTCGGTCACCGGACGGGCGCCGCCGATGCATTCGGTGACGTTCTGTCCGGTCATCTCGATATGAATGCCGCCGGCGTAGCTGCCCTCGGCCTGGTGTACGGCGAAGAACTGCTTCACTTCGGCGAGGATCTGCGCGAAGTCGCGGGTCTTGTACCCGGTGCTGGCCTTGATGGTGTTGCCGTGCATCGGGTCGGAGCTCCACAGTACCTGGCGGCCTTCGCGCTGCACGGTCTGGATCAGCCGTGGCAGGCCGGCTTCGACCTTGTCGGCACCCATGCGCACGATCAGGTTGAGGCGACCGGGGTCGTTGTCCGGGTTGAGGATGTCGATCAGGCGGATCAGGTCTTCGCTGTCCATGCTCGGGCCGACCTTGACCCCGATCGGGTTGCCGACGCCGCGCAGGAACTCGACATGGGCGCCGTCCAGCTGGCGGGTACGGTCGCCGATCCATAGCATGTGCGCCGAGCAGTCGTACCAACCGCCGGTGAGGCTGTCCTTGCGCACGAAGGCTTCTTCGTAGTTGAGCAGCAACGCCTCGTGGGCGGTGAAGAAGCTGGTCTCGCGCACCTGCGACGAGCCGTCCATGCCGCAGGCGCGCATGAAGGCCAGGGTCTCGTCGATGCGGTCGGCCATCTGGCTGTACTTTTCCGCCAGGGCCGAGTTGGCGATGAAGTCCAGGTTCCACTGGTGTACCTGGTGCAGGTCGGCGAAGCCGCCCTGGGCGAAGGCGCGCAGCAGGTTGAGAGTCGCCGTGGCCTGGTGGTAGGCCTGCAGCAGCCGCTCCGGGTCGGGCACGCGGCTCTGCGCATCGAAGCCGATGCCGTTGACGATGTCGCCGCGGTAGGCGGGCAGGGTGGTGCCGCCGATGGTCTCGTCGTTGGCCGAGCGCGGCTTGGCGAACTGGCCGGCCATGCGCCCGACCTTGACCACCGGGCAGCCGGCGGCGAAGGTCATGACGATGGCCATCTGCAGCAGCACCTTGAAGGTGTCGCGGATCTTCGCCGCGCTGAACTCGGCGAAGCTCTCGGCGCAGTCGCCGCCCTGCAGCAGGAAGGCGCGGCCCTGGGTCACTTCGGCGAACTGCCGGCGCAGCTCGCGGGCTTCGCCGGCGAACACCAGCGGCGGGTAGCCGGCCAGGGTCTGCTCGACTTTCGCCAGCTGGGCGGCATCGGGGTAGTTCGGCTGCTGCTGGATCGGCTTGGCTCTCCAGCTATCGGGACTCCAGGGTTGCGACATCAGGGCTCTCGGCTTCAGGCAATTTGGGCGGACTGGCATGGTAACCGATCAGCCGACTGCTTCAAGCCGATAGGCGCGATAGAGCCGCTGCATGATGCTGGATCGCGTCGAGGCGGGCGTTCGGCAGCCGGTCGGGCTGGTGTCGACGCGGCGAGTTTGCGCGTGACCCCGCTGCCGGCTTGTCGGACAATTGCCCCCTTTCCCGGTCCCGTTGGCTGGGCTACTCAAGGGTGGAGAGGTGGATGCCAGGTTTACCCCCGGTGGATGAGATGCAGGACGAGGTGCTGCTGGCCGAGGTGCAGGACGAGTTCGGCGTGATCCGTGTCGTGGAAATCGGCGCCTATCGCTTCCTCGAGTTCGGCGAGGCGATCGAGCAGAGCTGCGTGTTCACCGCCGACCCGAGCTGGCTGGAGTACGACTACACCCGCGCCATGCTGCTCGGCGCCCTGTGCCACGCGGCGCCGGAGAGTGCGCTGTTCCTCGGCCTGGGCGCCGGCAACCTGACCCAGGCCTGCCTCAAGTACCTGCCCCTGGACGATGTCGAGACCATCGAGTTGCGCCCCGCCGTGCCGCGCCTGGCCATGGAGTTCCTCGGCCTGGACGACGATCCGCGCCTGACCGTGCGCATCGGCGATGCCATGGAACTGCTGGATACGGCGGAGAGCGCCGACCTGATCTTCGTCGACCTGTACACCGACCATGGCCCCGGCGTCGGGCACCTGGCCTGGCGTTTTCTCGAGGACTGCCAGAAGCGTCTCAACCCAGGTGGCTGGCTGGTCATCAACCAGTGGGCCTGCGACGACGGCAGACCGCTCGGCGCCGCCCTGCTGCGCGGCCTCTACCATCGCCACTATTGGGAGTGCCCGGTGAAGGAGGGCAACGTGATCCTGCTGGTGCCGGCCGACCTGGACCAGCAGCTCGACCTGGCCGGCCTGCGCGACCGGGCTGAGGCCCTGGCGCCGCGCCTGGGCTACTCCCTGGAGCCCTTGATCGAGGTGCTGCGCCCGGCCAGCTGAGCCGGGTTCAGCGGCCCTTGAAGTCGCCGGGGCGACGCTCCTGCATGGCGCGCAGGCCTTCCTGGGCATCTTCGCTGGCCATCAGCCGGACCACGTTCGGATGCAGGCTGGCCGCCGCCGCGGTCTCGCCCTCGCGCACCGCCTGGCGCGCCGAGGCCAGGGTGGCCTGTACGCCGAGCGGCGCCTGGGCCGCGACCCGTTCGGCCAGGCGCAGCGCGCGCGGCATCAGGTCTTCACTGGCCACGACCTCCTGTACCAGCCCCAGGCGATAGGCCTCATGGGCGTCGAACTCGTCGCCGGTGAGCAGCCAGCGCATGGCATTGGCCCAGCCGGCGCGCTGGTGCAGGCGCAAGGTGGCGCCGCCGAACGGCATGATGCCGCGCTGTACCTCCATCTGGGCGAAGCGGGTGTTGCTGGCGCACAGGTTGATATCCGCGGCGAGCATCAACTCGATGCCGACTGTATAGCAGCAGCCCTGGGCGGCGACTATCACCGGCTTGCTGACCCGCGGCCCGCCGAACACCCCCCAGGGGTCGCAGCCACCCTCGGGGATCTGCCAGCCGGCGGCGAACTGGGCGGCGACATTGGCCAGGTCGAGGCCGGCGGTGAAGTGGTCGCCATGGGCGTGGATCAGGGCCACCCGGGCCTCGCTGTCGCGCTCGAACTCGCCGTAGGCCCGGCACAGGTCGTTGAGCATGTCCAGGTCGAAGGCGTTGCGCTTGGTGGCGCGTTCCAGGCCGAGCAAGGTGATGGGGCCGCGCTTCTCGCGACTGATCCGACCGCTGGCGTTTTGAGTCATGGCGAAACCTCAGGTAGAAGGGCGATTGCAGGGTGTATAGACGCCGGGTCCTCGCTTGTCCATGGGTAAAGCAGCAGCGCATGGCTGCCTGGCACAGCAGGACCACCCGGCGCCTTTTGCTTTTAATTCGAGGAAAACCAGCACATCCGTCAGGATTTCCGGTATAGTGCGCGCCGGTCAATTTTTGGCCACGTTCAGGTAGTGCAACTCGCCCGAAGGCTATCTTCGGCAGCCTGTCCGCTAAAGCGGGCAATCCTTGACGATTCATTCATCACTACGTTTTCGCAAATCCCCGCCGACAGGGCTGCCAGGGTGACTCTAGGGTCTTACACGGCATGCGCAGCTTTGGAACATGGGTCTTTGCGGATGCACTTGAGGCAGACCCATGACCCAGGAAATCGGCGGCTTCGCCGCGCTCGGACTTCATCCCAATATTCTCGCTGCGCTGACTGCCGTCGGCTACGAAGAGCCATCGCCCATCCAGGCCCAGGCCATTCCGGTGATCCTCGGCGGCCACGACATGATCGGCCAGGCCCAGACCGGTACCGGCAAGACCGCCGCCTTCGCCCTGCCGCTGCTGTCGAAGATCGACCCGGCCAAGCGCGAGCCGCAGGCGCTGATCCTGGCGCCGACCCGCGAGCTGGCCCTGCAGGTAGCCACCGCCTTCGAAACCTATTCCAAGCAGATGCCCGGCCTCAATGTGGTCGCGGTCTACGGTGGCGCACCGATGGGCCCGCAGCTCAAGGCCATCCGCCAGGGCGCACAGGTCATAGTCGCCACCCCGGGGCGCCTGGTCGACCACCTGCGTCGCGACGAAAAGGTCCTGTCGACCATCCAGTACCTGGTCCTCGACGAAGCCGACGAGATGCTCAAGCTGGGCTTCATGGATGACCTGGAGGTGATCTTCCAGGCCATGCCGGAGAGCCGCCAGAGCGTGCTGTTCTCCGCGACCCTGCCGCACTCGATCCGTGCCATCGCCGAGAAGCACCTGCGCAACCCGCAGCACGTCAAGATCGCCGCCAAGACCCAGACCGTGACCGCCATCGAGCAGGCGCACCTGATGGTTCACGCCGACCAGAAGCACGCTGCGGTATTGCGTCTGCTGGAAGTCGAAGAGTTCGACGCGCTGATCGGCTTCGTGCGCACCAAACAAGCCACCCTGGACCTGGCCGCCGCGCTGGAAGCCAAGGGCTACAAGGCTGCCGCGCTGAACGGCGACATCGCCCAGAATCAGCGTGAGCGGGTGATCGACTCGCTGAAAGACGGCCGTCTGGACATCGTGATCGCCACCGACGTCGCCGCGCGCGGCCTCGACGTACCGCGCATCACCCACGTGATGAACGTGGACATGCCCTACGATCCGGAGTCCTACGTGCACCGTATCGGCCGTACCGGCCGTGCCGGTCGTACCGGTCGCGCCCTGCTGCTGGTCACCCCGCGCGAGCGGCGCATGCTGCAGGTGATCGAGCGTGTCACCGGGCAGAAGGTCGGCGAGGTCAAGCTGCCCAACGGCCAGCAGGTGCTGGACGCCCGGATCAAGAAGCTCACCGCCAGCCTGGCGCCTTTGGTGGCCGGTGCCGAGGCCAGCCATGGCGATCTGCTCGACCGCCTGACCGCCGAGATTGGCTGCAGCCCGCGCGCCCTGGCCGCGGCCCTGCTGCGCAAGGCGACCAATGGCCAGGCCCTGACCCTGGCCGAGGTCGAGCGCGAGCAGCCGCTGGTGCCGAACAGCGGTCCCCGTGAGCGCAGCGAGCGTTCCGAGCGTGGCGAACCGCGCGAGCGTCGCGCGCCGATCCCGCTGGGCGAAGGCCGTGCCCGCTGCCGCACCGCCCTGGGCGCGCGCGATGGCATCGCCGCGAAGAACCTGCTGGGCGCCATCCTCAACGAAGGCGGCCTGGCCCGCGAAGCCATCGGCCGCATCCAGGTGCGCGAGAGCTTCAGCCTGGTTGAGCTGCCGGAGGACGGCCTGGAGCGCCTGCTGGGCAAGCTGAAGGACACCCGCGTCGGTGGCAAGCCGCTCAAGCTGCGCCGCTACCGCGAGGATTGATCCTCGGCCATTGAAGAAGCCCCGCAATGCGGGGCTTTTTTATGGCTATGTCCCAATAGCTTGTTGCATGGTTCGTCCTACCGCTTCCTGGATGCAGTGATCCGGCCGAATACTCTGCTGATAGCGCTCCAGCATGCGGCGCCAGCCCAGGTAATTCGGGAGGTAGCGGGTGGCCACGCCATGAAAGCGGGCCATCCAGTTCTTCAATCGACTGTGGTATGCGTTGACGTTCTGGATATGGAAGGCACCCTGGCGTACGCGCTCACCGGGGCGGGCATGCACGACGTGATGGGTAATGCCCTGGGTCCGGGCAAAACTGGCATAGACCGCCGCCCCATCAGTGCAGAGCACGGACTCCTGGTCGATCAGCGGCATCAACGCCTCACGCACATGAGCGGCATCGAGCTTGGCCAGCTTGAAGTCGGCGGTATGGCCCTCCCGGTCGCGTACCACCATCACCGGGATTTGGTCTTTACCCGTGCCCCGGGTCACGCTGACCCCACCTCGTTTGCGCGGCGGCCTCGGTAAGCGTCGCTGACCTTTGAATGACTCCAGAAAGAACGTCTCATCCACTTCGACAATACCGGTCTCATGGGTGGCGTGATGCCGAGCCGCAGCCGCCAGGAAGCGGTGCCTCCAGAGGAACGCGGTGTTCTTGCTGATACCGCACGCCTTGGCTGCCTTGCGCACGCTAAGCCCATTAATCAGTACCTGGGAATAGTCTTTCCAGCGCTCGGGATAGTGCAGGTGAGCAAGGCCGGTTGCCGAAAGCGCGGTACCCGTCCGGTGACAGCTACGGCAGCGATAGCGGCGCAGGCCGCGCGACCAGCCCCAGGGCGCAAGTTGCTTAGCACTGGCCTGACAATTCGGACAGTTCTGTAATGCCGGCAAGCAATCAACCACCGCTGCTGCGGGTGGGTGCTGCAGGGCTTGATGAAGCGTGGATTTCTGCTGGGTACTGAGCTGGCTCAATTGAGCCAGCCAGTGGTGAAAGGCTTGCGTATCCATGATCGGCAGACCCCTTCTGAGCGGATGCCTACCATTCAGGTTAGTTCTTGCAACACACCTTTGGGACATAGCCTTTTTTATGCCTGTGGTTCGCTGGCTCAGGCGAAGCTGTAGATGTCCATGCCCAGCGCGCCGTGGGTGAAGCCGCTGTGTTCGACGCGAAAGGCGCCGCCGGCGCCGTGGGCGAAGAACAGCGGCAGCAGGTGTTCGTCGGTCGGGTGATTGCGCACGGCTTGCGGCGCCAATCGCCGGTAGTCGTGCAGCGCCGCGTCGTCGTCGCTGGCCAGCTTCTCCACTATCCAGTCGCGGAACGCCTGGGCCCAGGGTTCGATGACCTCCGGGCCGGCGTGCCAGTCCAGTTCGCCCAGGTTGTGGGTGATGCTGCCCGAGCCGATCAGCAACACCCCTCGTTCGCGCAAGGCGCCCAGGGCGCGGCCGACCTTGCTCTGCAGGGCAGGACCTTGTTGGCTGGGCAGCGACAGTTGCAGCACCGGAATATCGGCCTGCGGGTACATCAGCGACAGCGGCACCCAGGCGCCGTGATCGAGCGGTCGCTCGGCGTCGAGACGGGCCGCCAGGCCGGCCTCGTTCAGGCGATCAACGATCTCGCCGGCCAGCTGCGGTTCGCCGGGAGCGGGATACTGCAGTGCGTAGAGCGGGGCGGGAAAGCCGCGGAAGTCGTGCCAGGTCTGCGGCCGTGTGGCGGCGGTCACGCGTAGCTCATGGCTCTCCCAGTGTGCCGAGACCACCAGGATGGCGCGCGGCCTCGGCAGCTCGGCAGCCAGGCGAGACAGGGCCGGACCGCTGGCGCCGGGGTCGAGGGCGAGCATGGGTGAGCCGTGGGAGATAAACAGCGAAGGCAGCATGGGGCAGGGCTCCTGCATTAGGATGGGGCCATCTTCGCGGCATGATATATCGAGTTCCAGTATAAATTACTGAGCTATTTCATCGAATTGACTGGAGGGTTGATGGATCGGGAGTTCTGGCAGGCGCGTTGGGCGACAGGGCAGATCGGCTTTCATCAGGATCGGGTCAATCCCTATCTGCAGCGGCACTGGTCCAAGTTGGCGCTGCCGAGCGCGACACGGGTGCTGGTGCCGCTCTGCGGCAAGAGCCTGGACCTGCTCTGGTTAGCCGAGCAGGGCTATCGGGTGTTGGGCGTGGAGCTGGCACAGCGTGCGGTCGAGGACTTCTTCGCGGAGCAGCGGCTGCAGCCGCAGGTCAGTCAGCAGGGGGATTTCGAGGTCTACCGCGCCGGTGCCATCGAGCTGTGGTGTGGCGACTTCTTTGCTCTGCAGGCCGAGCATCTGCTCGGCTGCACGGCGCTCTATGATCGCGCCGCGCTGATCGCCTTGCCGGCAGAGATGCGCGTCCGCTATGTCGCGCACCTGGGTGCAATCCTGGCGCCGGGGAGCAGCGGCCTGCTGGTCACCCTGGACTATGCGCAGGCGCAGATGGATGGGCCGCCCTTCGCCGTGGCCGATGCCGAGGTGCGCCGGCTGCTGGCCGGGGGCTGGCAGCTGCAGCTGCTCGAGGAGTGCGACGTGCTGGATGAGAACCGCAGGTTCCGCGAACGTGGCCTGCAGGGCCTGGATGAGCGGGTCTATCGCCTGGTGCGGCGCTGAACGAGAAGGGCGGCCCGCGGGCCGCCCTTTTTTCACTGCCGGTCGCTTAGCCGCGCTGGCGCAGGGCTTCGATGCGGTCTTCCAGCGGCGGGTGGCTCATCAGCAGGCCGGCCAGGCCGTTCTTCAGGCCGCCGTTGATGCCGAAGGCGGTCAGGCTGTCGGGCATGTGCACCGGCACGCCCTGTTCGGCGCGCAGGCGCTGCAGGGCGGCGATCATCGCACCGGTGCCGGCCAGGCGGGCGCCGGCTTCGTCGGCCTTGAACTCGCGCTTGCGCGAGAACCACATGACGATGATGCTGGCCAGGATGCCCAGTACCAGTTCGGCGAAGATGGTCGCGACGAAGTAGCCGATGCCGTGGCCGTCTTCATTCTTCAGGATCGCCTTGTCGACGAAGTTGCCGAAGATGCGCGCGAAGAACATCACGAAGGTGTTCACCACGCCCTGGATCAGCGCCAGGGTGACCATGTCGCCGTTGGCCACGTGGCCGATCTCGTGGGCCAGCACGGCGCGCACCTCATCGGGGGAGAAGCGCTCCAGCAGGCCCTGGCTGACCGCCACCAGGGCGTCGTTCTTGTTCCAGCCGGTGGCGAAGGCGTTGGATTCGTAGGCCGGGAAGATGCCCACCTCGGGCATCTTGATGCCGGCTTCGCGGGACAGTTCCTCGACCGTCTGCAGCAGCCACTGCTCGTGGCGGGTGCGCGGTTGGCTGATGATCTCGGTGCCGGTGCTCATCTTCGCCATCCACTTGGAGATGAACAGCGAAATCAGTGAGCCGGCGAAGCCGAAGACCGCGCAGAAAACCAGCAGGCTGCCATAGTTCTGGCCGGTGAAGCGATCAACCCCCAACAGCTTGAGAGTGATGCTGGCGATGATCAGGACCGCCAGGTTGGTGGCCAAAAACAGCAAGATGCGCATCATGGTGTGAAACTACTCCTTGGGAGAAAAGACGGTCCGGTTCTGCCGGCTATATAAGGGCGCGCCCCCCGGCTATTCAACCGAGGGACTATTTCAAACTGTGTCCTTTGCTCCGCCCAGAGCGCCGGCGAAGACCAGCCGGGTCAGTCGGGCGATTCGTTCGCCATGCCGCTGCGCCAGCGCCTCGCGCAACTGGTGCGCCAGGCTGCCCTGCACCCGGCGCACGCTCGGCGGCAGGGCCTCGCCTTCAGGCAGGGCATGGGGTACGCCACGGCTCAGGCGCAGAAAGCCCTTTTCGCTGAGTACCGCCTGATCCAGGGCGTCGTAGGCGATGGTCGAGTCGAAGCGCAGGTAGCCCTCCTCGGCCAGCCACAGCAGGGCGCTCAGGCAGCTCTGGTGGCGTTTGCTCGGCAGGCCGAACTCGTCCGGTTCCTCGCGGCCGATCAGGTCTTCAACGTACAGCGCCATCTTGCGCGGGAACACCTGGTAGAGCATCAGCAGGCCGCTGGCGGCGTCCTTGTAGAAGTCGTCTATCTGCAGGTCCATAGGATTTCGTCTGGCGTTCGCGCCGGCGCGTGGCGGCCGGCATGGGCGGTTACTGGCGGTAGTTCTTGAGGAAGGCGCCGATGCGCCCGATCGCCTGCTCCAGGTCGTCCACCCTGGGTAAGGTGACCACGCGGAAGTGATCCGGCCAGGGCCAATTGAAGGCCGTGCCCTGGACGATCAGCAGTTTCTCGGACAGCAGCAGGTCGAGGACGAACTTCTCGTCGTTGTGGATCGGACAGACCTTGGGGTCGATCTTCGGGAAGGCGTACAGCGCGCCCATGGGCTTGACGCAGCTGACCCCGGGAATGTCGTTGAGCAGCTCCCAGGTACGGTTGCGCTGCTCCAGCAGGCGGCCATTGGGCAGGACCAGGTCGTTGATGCTCTGGTAGCCGCCGAGGGCCGTCTGGATCGCGTGCTGGCTCGGCACGTTGGCGCACAGGCGCATGTTGGCGAGGATATCCAGGCCCTCGATATAGCTCTGGGCGCGGTGCTTGGGGCCGGAGATCGCCACCCAGCCGGAGCGGAAACCGGCGACCCGGTAGGACTTCGACAGGCCATTGAAGGTCAGGCACAGCACGTCCGGTGCCAGGGAGGCGGTGGAGATGTGCTGGGCTTCGTCGTAGAGGATCTTGTCGTAGATCTCGTCGGAGAACAGCACCAGGTTGTGCTGGCGCGCCAGCTCGACGATGTCTTCCAGTACTTCCTTGGAGTACACCGCGCCGGTGGGGTTGTTCGGGTTGATCAGCACCAGGGCCTTGGTGTTCGGGGTGATCTTGGCGCGCATGTCGGCCACGTCGGGGAACCAGCCGGCCTGCTCATCGCACAGGTAGTGCACCGGCTTGCCGCCGGACAGCGCCACCGCGGCGGTCCACAGCGGGTAGTCCGGGGCCGGAATCAGCACCTCGTCGCCATTGTTGAGCAGCGCCTGCATGGCCATGACGATGAGCTCGGAGACTCCGTTACCCAGGTAGATGTCTTCGATGCCGACGCCTTCCACCTGCTTCTGCTGGTAGTACTGCATCACCGCCTTGCGCGCACTGAACAGGCCCTTGGAGTCGCTGTAGCCCTGGGCTGTCGGCAGGTTGCGGATAACGTCCTGGAGGATTTCCTCGGGGGCTTCGAAACCGAACGGTGCCGGGTTGCCGATGTTCAGCTTGAGGATGCGGTGGCCTTCCTCTTCCAGGCGTTTGGCGTGCTTGAGCACCGGCCCGCGGATGTCGTAGCAGACGTTGGCGAGCTTGTTCGATTTGCTGACCTGCATGTGGATGATCCCGAATAGAAGGAACGCCGCGCAAAAACGCCGTAACAGACTCGAACGGGCGAGCCTTGGCAGCTTGTAACGCGGGTGACAGACTGGGGTCGAATCATACGTGGCGGCCCGATCTTGGCAAAGTGATTGGTCGGGCTTTTTGCAAGTTGAGGAGACCTGCCGTGGACAAGCTCGAAAAACCCCTGGAAGCCTGGCGCGAAGAGCTGTCGGAGGAGCAATACCATGTCTGCCGCTTGGGAGGCACCGAGCGCGCTTTTACCGGTCAGTACCATGACAGCAAGACCCCCGGCACCTATCACTGCGCCTGCTGCGGCACGGCGCTGTTCGACTCCGATGCCAAGTACGACTCCGGCAGCGGCTGGCCAAGCTACTTCCAGCCGGTGAGCCAGGAGGCGATCGCCAGCCGGGATGACTTCAGCCATGGCATGCACCGCATCGAGGTCAAATGCTCGAAGTGCGACGCCCACCTCGGTCATGTATTCCCCGATGGCCCCAAGCCGACCGGGTTGCGTTACTGCATTAATTCGGTGTCGCTCAAACTGGTGCCGCGCGAATAGGGGGGGCGGTGTTGCTCATGCGACGGCGCAAGCCGCCGTCGCGGCTGTGATCGGGTATCAGCGGCGCTTATTTTTGCTCATTTAGATTGTGTGCAATTTAATTGCTTGCTATTCATGGGTCATTCCATCCAAGCCAAGGACCGCCAACATGAGCAATGAGCTATTCGACATCCCCTGCACCACCATCAAGGGTGAGCAGAAGACCCTCGCCGACTTCGGTGGCAAGGCCGTACTGGTGGTCAACACCGCCAGCAAGTGTGGCTTCACCCCGCAGTACAAGGGGCTGGAGAGCCTGTGGCAGCAGTACAAGGACAAGGGGCTGGTGGTGCTGGGTTTTCCCTGCAACCAGTTCGGCAAGCAGGAACCGGGTAACGAGGGGGCGATTTCCGAATTCTGCGAGCTGAACTTCGGCGTGAGTTTCCCGCTGTTCAAGAAGGTCGAGGTCAACGGCGCCGGCGCCCACCCGCTGTATGTGCAGTTGAAGAAGCGCGCCCCGGGCCTGCTCGGCAGTCAGGGCATCAAGTGGAACTTCACCAAGTTCCTGCTCAGCGGCGACGGCCAACTGGTCAAGCGTTTCTCGCCCGCCACCAAGCCGGAAGACCTGAGCGCCGAGATCGAAGCGCTGCTCAAATGAGGCCAGGGGCAATGGCGCCCGACGACCCGCTGCAGCTGGACAACCAGCTGTGCTTCAAGCTGTACGCGGCGTCCCGGGCGGTGATTCGCGCCTATCGGCCGATGCTCGAGCAGCTGCACCTGACCTACCCGCAGTACCTGGCGATGCTGGTGCTGTGGGAGTGGCAGGCCAGTCCGCCGGCACAACCCACCGTCAAGGCGCTGGG
The DNA here is from genome assembly GCF_013388395.1 of Pseudomonas sp. LPB0260. Lineage (NCBI taxonomy): Bacteria > Pseudomonadati > Pseudomonadota > Gammaproteobacteria > Pseudomonadales > Pseudomonadaceae > Pseudomonas > Pseudomonas sp. LPB0260. Next base: position 6,269,991 of record NZ_CP058247.1, read on the forward strand.
CGAGCGCCTGCTGCTCGACTCCGGAACCCTGACGCCCCTGCTCAAGCGCCTGGAGCAGCTAGAGCTGCTGGTGCGTCGGCGCTCGCCCACAGACGAGCGCGAGGTGCACCTGGCGCTGACCGACGCCGGCAACGCCCTGCGCGAGCAGGCGCTGTCACTCAAGCAGCGGCTGCTCTGCGAGCGGGGGATGGACCTCGATGCGCTGGCCGATCTGCGTGAGCGGGTGGGACAGTTGCTCGAGCGGGTCAGCCCGCAGCGCTGACCGCCAGCCACTGGTCGAGCAGGGCGGCCAGTTCATCACGGCGGAACGGCTTGGCCAGGTAGTCATTCATGCCGGCCGCTTGGCAGCGTTCGCGTTCGTCGGGCAGGGCGTTGGCGGTCAGGGCGATGATCGGCAGCGACTGGGTGGCCTCGTCCTGGCGGATCCGGCGACTGGCCTCGTAGCCATCCATCACCGGCATGTTGCAGTCCATCAGCACCAGGTCGACGGCATGCTGTTGCAGCTGTTGCAGCTGTTGCAGCTGTTGCAGCGCCTCGGCGCCATGATTGGCCAGCAGCACCTCGCAGCCGAGCTTGATCAGCATGCCTTTGGCCACCAGCTGGTTGACCGGGTTGTCCTCGACCAGCAGGACCCGCGCCTGGCGCTCTATTTCGGGTGTGGGCGCCGAGGCTGTCGGCGCCTCTTGCGGTGCCTGATCGAGGCCGCGGCTGATGGCCTGGAGCAGGGCATGGCGCGACAAGGGACGAGCGATCTGCTCGATGGGCGCCAGGGCCTTGGCTTGGGCGTCGGCGAGGAAGCTGCCATAGGCCCTGACCAGCAGCAGCGGCGCGGTACATGTCGGGCGCAGGTCGGACAGGCACTCCAGGCGGTCGCTGATCAGCAGGTCGGCGGAGCGTGCAGCCGGACTGGCATTGCTCTCCAGGCATTGGTAGTCCAGCCCCCAGCTGGGCAGGAGCATGGCGAGCTGCTCGTTCAGGCCGGAGTCGGCCGCACACAGGGCTACCACCTGTCCGCTCAGGCTCGGCATGGTCGCGGCGGGGGCGTGGCACGGCAGTGGCAGGCTGGCGCAGAAGCGACTGCCGTTACCCTCGCTGGACTCCAGCTTGAGATGGCCGTGCATGGCTTCGCACAGGTGGCGGGCCAGCGCCAGGCCGAGGCCAGTGCCGCCGAACTGGCGGGTAATCCCCGCGCCGGCCTGGGCGAACGGCTGGAAGATGCGTGCCTGGGCTTCTTCGGAGATGCCGATGCCGGTATCGCGGACACTGATCCGGACGCCGTCCAGGTTGCCCTCGACGCGCACATCGACGCGGCCCGAGCGGGTGAACTTGAGGGCGTTGGACAGCAGGTTGCTAACGATCTGGCGCACGCGGGTTGGATCGCCCAGCACCTGGGCGGGCAGCCGCGGGTCGATCAGGCAGGTCAGCTCGACGTTCGGCAGCGCATTCTGCGAGAGCAGGCTGACGGTATTCTCCACCAGGCCTCCCAGGTCGAAGGGGATGAACTCCAGCTCCAGCTGGCCGGCCTCGAACTTCGACAGGTCGAGGATGTCGTTGAGCAACTCGACCAGCACCTTGCCGGAGTCGTGGGCAATCGACAGTTGCTGGCGCTGCTCCTGGCTCAGCGGGCCGTCGAGGGAGAGGCCGAGCATGCCCAGCAGGCCGTTCAGCGGGGTGCGAATCTCGTGGCTCATGTTGGCCAGAAACGTCGAGCGCGCCTGGGCCATTTCCAGCGCGCTATGCCGCGCCTGCTCCAGCTCCTGGTTGGACTGCAGCAGTCGGGCGTTGGCCGCCTTCAGCTCGGCGGTGCGCGCCGAAACGATGTTCTCCAGTTCGCCCAGGTACTGGGTCAGGCGATCCTCGGCTTCACGGCGCTGCTCGATCTCCGAGGCGATGCTGGAAAACTGCTGGTTGGTGACCTTGATCAGGGTGCCGATCTCGTCGCGTTCATGGCCGGGCGGGCAGGGCAGTTTCTTGCGGTTCGGGGTGCCCGGGTCGCGCTCGCTGAGGGCGTGGATGGTCTCCACCAGCGGCTTGGTCAGGGTGAAGTAGAACAGCACCAGGAGTATCAGGGCGAGCAGTAGGCTGCGGGCGAAGCCGGTCAGCAGGGTGAGCACGGCGCGCCGCAGAAAGTGATTGCCGAAGGCGTAGGTGTCGACTTCCAGGCGCAGCACGCCGAGGGCTTCGCCCGGGGCATGGCTGACGAACAGGGGGGTCTCGAAGTGGCGTCGGGCGCCGAACAGGAAGTCGCTGAATACCCGGTAGCCGCTCTTGCTGGCGGGGCGGCTGACACTGGCGAGGACCAGGCTGCTGTTGTCGATGATCTGCGCACTGATCACCGCCGGCGAGCGCAGCAGACCGAACACCAGTTCCTGGGCCAGTTCGGCGTCGATGTTGTAGGCGATGCGCGCCGCCGGATTGTGGCTGATCTCCATGAGCGCGCGAATCTCGCGATTGATGGAGGCGTCTTCGCTGGCATAATCGACGCCCACCTGAACGACGCTGAGGACGGTGCCCAGGATGAACGCCACCAACACGGTCAGGCCGGCCTGTTTGAACGACAGGCGTTGGGTGAGCGGTATGTCCATGGGGGCCGGCAGTCTCGTATCCATTCGCCAGCCAAGCATAGCCCATCTGCTTCCTGAGTCGGCAGAGGGAGTTGGCAGGATTTACCTATCAAGGAGTGCGCCGTGGATTCCCGGTTGAACAGCTTTCTGCAGCGGGCCGAGGCCGTGCTCGCCCGTCTCGAGCCCTATCTGCCGGCCCAGCGGGCGGCCATCGACTGGCAGCAGAGCCTGGCTGCCCGCTGGCATCGCGAGGGGCGCGGTGGCTACCTGCAGCCGCTGCAAATCAGCCTCGATCTCGATCTGGGCGACCTGATCGGCGTGGATGCCCAGCGCGAGCAGTTGGCGCGCAATACCCGCCAGTTCGTCCAGGGGCTGCCGGCCAACCATGCATTGCTCTGGGGTGCCCGCGGCACCGGCAAGTCCTCCCTGGTGCGGGCGCTGTTGGCCGAGCATGCCGCGGGTGGTCTGCGACTGATCGAGATCGAACGCGATCACCTGGCGGACCTGCCGCGGTTGGTCGAGCAACTGGCCAACCTGCCCCAGCGTTTCGTGCTGTTCTGCGACGACCTGTCCTTCGAGGCGGGTGAGGGTGACTACCGGGTGCTGAAGAGCGTGCTGGATGGCTCGTTGGAGCGCGCGCCGGAGAACGTGCTGCTGTACGCCACCTCCAATCGTCGCCACCTGCTGCCGGAGAAGCACAGTGACAATCAGGCCTCGCAGATGGTCGACGGCGAGCTGCATCCCAGCGAGGCGGTGGAGGACAAGATCGCCCTGTCCGACCGCTTCGGCCTGTGGCTGTCCTTCTACCCTTTCACCCAGGAGCACTTTCTCGCGGTGGTGCGGCACTGGATCGAGGTCCAGGCCGCGGCGGTCGGGTTGGCCTGGCAGTGGAGCGAGGACCTGGAAAAGGCGGCGATCCGCTGGGCGCTGGGGCGTGGTAACCGCAACGGCCGCTGCGCCTACCAGTTCGCCCGGCACTGGGTAGGACTCAAGTTGTTGGAGGCGCAGGCATGACCGATCTGCAAGCGAGCGGCGCTGGACTCGAAGGTTATTCGCTGCTGCAGGCGCAGCTGGAAGCGCTGCTGGCCGATGAACGCGACTTCATCGCCAATGCCGCGCAATTCTCCGCCTTCCTGTTTCAGGAACTGGCCGACCTCAACTGGGCCGGTTTCTACCTGGCCCGTGGCGAGGAGCTGGTGCTGGGGCCGTTCCAGGGCAAGGTGGCCTGTGTGCGGATCCCCTTCGGTCGCGGCGTGTGCGGCGTGGCGGCGGCCAGTCGGCAGACGCAGCGGGTCGAGGACGTGCATGCCTTCGCCGGACACATCGCCTGTGACAGTGCGTCCAGCAGCGAGCTGGTGGTGCCGCTGGTGAAGGAGGGGCGACTGATCGGCGTGCTGGACCTGGACAGCCCCGTTCTGGCGCGTTTCAGTGCGCAGGACCAGGCTGGTATCGAGCGCCTGGCCGAGGTGTTCCTCCGCCTCAGCGACTGCTGAATCCGCACCCCCGGCCAGCCCGCACTGGCGGACGGGGCGGGGGCGCGCCGACTCAGGCCCTGGCGCTCATCTTGGCGAGCATTTTCTGCTCGCCGGGGAGAATCGATTGCACCGAGGGGCGCGCCTTGATTCGCGCGTAGTGCGCGGCCAGGTTGGGCCAGCGCCGTTCATCGAGCTGCTCGCCGCCATGTTCCATGTTGATCAGCTGGCTGCAGACCGCCAGGTCGGCCAGGGTCAGGCGCTCGCCGACCAGGTAGTCGGCACCCTCCAGGCGCTTTTCCAGGTAGTCGAAATGCGGCGGCAGTTTCTCCTCCAGCGCGGCCCGCACGGCAGCCTCATCGCATGGCTGGCCCATGCTCGGCTTGAGTGCTCGGTTGCGGAACACGGCGAAGGTGCACAGGGGCGCCAGCTCATAGTCGGCGTATTTCTCCAGCCAGCTCACCCGCGCCCGCTGCTCGGCACCCGTGCCGGTCAATTCGGCGCCTTCGGGGTACTTGTCGCTCAGGTAGTGGCAGATGACGCCGGAGTCGGCGAGGCTGAAGTCGCCGTCCTTGAGCGCGGGAATGCGGCCCAGCGGATTGAGGTCGTAGTACCAGGCCGGCTGGCCGAAAGGCAGGACGATCTCCAGTTGATAGTCCAGGCCGCTTTCCAGCAGATACAGGCGGACTTTGCGTACGAATGGCGAGAGTGGCGCGCCATAGACAGTCAGGCTCATCGGTTGTGCCTATCGGGTGGGGGAGGGAAGGCGTGGCGACTGCTTAGTCGTAGATGTTCTTCTTCTTCCAGTCATCGTCCAGCTCCTCGAGGCCCTGGGTCAGCTCGCTGGTTTCATCGCTGGCCGGCTTGACGGTTTCCAGCACCATGGCATTGGCGCGGGCGAGCTGGTTTTCCAGCTGCTTCAGCTGGGCCTGGTAGCGGCCGGGGTCCGTTTGTTTGCGCAGATACTGCACGCCGCGCTCGAAGGCCAGGCGTGCCTGACCGGGATGGTTCTGCTGCAGGGCCTGCTGGCCCAGATTGTTGAAGAATTCGATATGCAGCTGGGCGAGCATGTGGCGGACTTCGTTCAACCAGTGCTTGCCTTCGTTGCTATTGAGAACACCTTCCTTGGCGCAGCGGGTGATTTGCCCATGCAGGTTTTCCAGCTGAAAGCGGACTTCCTTGGCCTTGGCCTCGTTGAGCACCGGCTGCGGTGGGTTGCGCACCGTGATCGACTCGCCCAGGGCGACCAGCTGGCGCAGTTCGTCGACACGGGTCCTGCTGGCGGCGCTCTTGTCCAGTGCCAGCAGGTGCTCGCTGAAATGCAACTGCAGGCGGCTGAGCAGCAGCTTCAGTTGGGGGTCATCAACTGCCCCGGCATGGATTCCGACAGGTCGGCGCAGCGCCGCAAGCGGTCATTGAGGTCGGCCTTGAGGCGCGCCTTCTTGAGCTTGCTCTGCTCGACCATGTGATTGATGTAGGCAATGGCGATCAAAATGAAGATGCCGCCGACAATCAGCAAGGTAATCACCAGGGGGGACATAGTTTCTATCTCTCGGCGGCCTGAAATTCGCCCGAGTGTAGTGCCTTGGCCGTCAAGCTCATAGACGTTCATCAGCTTCTGGACTGAAGTCGTTGATTTTAAAAAAAAATTACAGAGTGGTTGACGATCCCCGAAAGGCTCCCTAGAATGCGCGCCACTTCCAGGGCAATGCCGATAGGCAGGGCCAGGAAGCCGGAAAGTCTGTTGTAGGTTCCGGTCTGGGTCCCCTTCGTCTAGTGGCCTAGGACACCGCCCTTTCACGGCGGTAACAGGGGTTCGAGTCCCCTAGGGGACGCCACTTTCCCAGTGGAAGTGCGTTGCAGTAATGCGGGAATAGCTCAGTTGGTAGAGCACGACCTTGCCAAGGTCGGGGTCGCGAGTTCGAGTCTCGTTTCCCGCTCCAAATTTCAACGAATATCGCTCGTAGGGCGCTGTTCGGGTCGGGCGACTGGCAACGCCGCGACAGGTAGAGTTCCAGGTCCCCTTCGTCTAGTGGCCTAGGACACCGCCCTTTCACGGCGGTAACAGGGGTTCGAGTCCCCTAGGGGACGCCAATTTGTTGTAGCAAATGCGGGAATAGCTCAGTTGGTAGAGCACGACCTTGCCAAGGTCGGGGTCGCGAGTTCGAGTCTCGTTTCCCGCTCCAAATACACGAAAACGCCGCTCATCGAGCGGCGTTTTCGTTTGCGCCGTGCTGGCGCTCATGAAAAAGCCCGCCGGTGATGCCGAGCGGGCTTTTTTCGTTTCTGGCGTCCCTTGGGTGACTCGCGCTCAGTGCTTGCTGCTCTGCGGCGGCAGGGCCAGTAGCTGCTTTTCCTGGTTCCAGTCGAAGGGTTCGTCGTTCTGCTCGGCTTCGAAGCGGCGCTCGTCGAGGCGCTGAAACAGTTCGATCTCCTCGTCCGGCATGAAGTGCAGGCAGTCGCCGCCGAAGAACCACAGCAGGTCGCGCGGCACCAGGTGGGCGATCTGCGGGTAGCGGTGGAAGATCTGACTGATCAGGTCCTGGCCGAGGTAGAGGCTGGCTTCCGGGTCTTGCGGCAGTTCCCTGAGCAGTTCATCGAAGCGTTCGAGGAACAGTGCATGGCTGTCGTCGAGAATCTGCTCGGCCTCGCCCAGGGCGACCAGGATGCCGCGCAGGTGTGCGAGCAGGGCGAGATGGTGATCGAGGTAGGCGCTGGCCATCAGGTGGGTCCTATCAGTGAAACGGGCGCGGGAGTATAGAGCTCCCGGCGCCCGCTGTCCCGTCAGCGCACCTTGCCGCGGCTGAGCTTCAGTTCGTCCGCGGCGAAGTCGTCGACATCGATCACCGCCCGCCGCGCGGCTTGCGCCTGTTCCAGTTGCCGCGCCTCCTCGTCGCTCAGCAGGTCGGCACTGCGCGCCGCATCGAACAGGTTCTGTCCGGGGGCCTCGCGCAGCTGTCCGGACTTGAGCGCCCGGTCCAGTTTTTCCTGGGCCGCTCGAGTGCTGTCGCGCAGGTCCATGGCGTGTTGCAGGGCGGCCACCGGGTCCTTCTCGCCCCGCGGCCGGTAGCAGCCTTCGAGCAGCTCCTCCAGGGCCGCATCACCGCTGTTGCGACCGATGATTGCCGCCACCTGCGCATCCAGCTCGTCGCTCGGTCCCTTGTGGCGGCGACCGAAGGGCAGCACCAGGGCGCGCAGGGCATAGCCGAGCAGGCGATTGGGGAAGTTGCCAAGCAGCTCCTCCAGCGCCTGCTCTGCCTGTGCCAGGCATTCCTCCTGGGCCCAGCTCAGCAGGGCGCGCGAGTGTTCCGGGCAGCCCAGGTCGTGGTAGCGCTTGAGCGCCGCCGAGGCCAGGTAGAGGTAGCTGAGCACATCGCCCAGGCGCGCCGAGAGGCGCTCGCGGCGTTTCAATTCGCCGCCCAGCAGCATCATGCTCAGGTCGGCGAGCAGGGCGAAGGCGGCGGCCAGGCGGTTCAAAGCGCGGAAGTACGGCTGGCTGAGGCTGTCGCCGGGCACCTGGCCGAACAGGCCTAGGCTCAGGCTCAGCAGCAGGCTGCTGGCGGCATTGCTGACGGCGAAGCCGATGTGCTGCAGCAGCAACCCATCGAACTCCTCGAGCGCCTCCTCGCTGTCTTCGCGGGTGGCCAGGGCCATTTCCTTGAGCACGTAAGGATGGCAGCGGATCGCCCCCTGGCCGAAGATCATCAGGTTGCGCGAGAGGATGTTGGCGCCTTCCACGGTGATGAAGATCGGCGCGCCTTGCCAGGAGCGCGCCAGGTAGTTGTTCGGCCCCATGATGATGCCCTTGCCGCCGTGGACGTCCATGGCGTGGCGGATGCACTCGCGGCCGCGCTCGGTCAGGTGGTACTTGAGCACCGCCGAGAGCACCGAGGGCTTCTCGCCCAGGTCCACCGCGTTGGCGGTGAGAATGCGGGCGCTGTCCATCAGCCAGGCGTTGCCGGCGATGCGCGCCAGGACCTCCTCGATGCCCTCGAATGCGGCCAGGGGCACGCCGAACTGCTCGCGCAGCTGGCTGTACTGGCCGCTGGTGAGGCTGGTGAACTTGGCCGCGCCGGTACCGACCGCTGGCAGGGAAATGGAGCGGCCCACCGACAGGCAGTTCATCAGCATCATCCAGCCCTTGCCGAGCATTTCCTGGCCGCCGATCAGGTAATCCAGCGGGATGAACACGTCCTTGCCGGAGTTCGGGCCGTTCATGAAGGCGGCGCCGAGGGGCAGGTGGCGGCGGCCGATCTCCACCCCGGGGGTGTCGGTGGGCACCAGGGCCAGGCTGATGCCCAGGTCCTCCTCCTCGCCGAGCAGGTGGTCGGGGTCATAGGCCTTGAAAGCCAGGCCGAGCAGGGTGGCCACCGGCCCCAGGGTGATATAGCGCTTCTCCCAGGTCAGGCGCAGGCCGAGCACCTCCTCGCCGTTCCACTGACCCTTGCAGACGATGCCGCTGTCCGGCATGGCGCCGGCGTCGGAGCCGGCCAGGGGGCCGGTGAGGGCGAAGCAGGGAATGTCCTCGCCGCGGGCCAGGCGCGGCAGGTAGTGCTGGCGCTGTTCGTCGGTGCCGTAGTGCAACAGCAGTTCGGCCGGGCCGAGGGAGTTGGGCACCATGACCGTGGAGGCTAGGTCGCCGCTGCGGGTCGCCAGCTTCATCGCCACCTGGGAGTGGGCATAGGCGGAGAAACCCTTGCCGCCATACTCCTTGGGAATGATCAGGGCGAAGAATCCGTGCTGTTTGATGTGCTCCCAGGCCTTGGGCGGCAGGTCCATCTGCTGGCCGATCTCCCAGTCGCTGACCATGGCGCACAGCTCCTCGGTGGGGCCGTCGAGGAAGGCCTGCTCTTCCTCGCTGAGCCTGGCCTTGGGGTAGTCGAGCAGCTTGTTCCAGTCCGGGCGGCCGCTGAACAGCTCGCCGTCCCACCAGACGCTGCCGGCCTCGATGGCCTCGCGCTCGGTGTCCGACATGGGCGGCAATACCCGCTGGAACCAGGCGAACAGCGGCGCGCTGAGCCACTGGCGGCGTTGCTCCGCGAACAGCAGCGGCAGCAGGATGGCCAGCCACAGCAGCCAGAACAGCGCCAGCAGCCAGCCTGGCGTGCGGCTGAAGGCGCCCATGGCGAGCAGGTAGCCGGCCGCAATGGCCAGCGCGGGGAGAGGCGCGGTGCGGCGGTGGGCCAGATAGGCCACGCCGAACACCAGTACGAGCAACCAGACGACGAGCATGCAGAATCCTCCATGACCAGGGGGCGGGATTGATAGGGTGAGCTTAGCCGGCATCGGCGCGGGCGGTGACTGGGCTGGCGCGCTCGAGGGAGTCACAGGCCTGGCGCCAGCCGCGCACTGGCTATCATCGATGAGAGACCGGCAGCGCGGCCACGAGTTCGCCCGGAGGCGGGCAATCCATAAAGCGGATTGATAGCTAACATCAGAAATCGTGTCTTTCTTATTGATTTCAGGGTGGTAGGGTGCAGGGCTCGCGGCTTGCGCGGACCCTGGTTCGTAGTCGAGCCCGTGCAGTTCATCGCCTGCGTGTGGGCGCTCGATCGACCTTTTCGGTGCCGCGATGGCCTGGGCAACCTCGGCCGGGTGGTTGCAAATGCCCGCGTTAACCCCTATCTAAGCAATCCTCTTCATTGTGTGCGTGCCCCTCATGACTACTGCTCTGTCCATCCGGCAGCTGACCAAGACCTACGGCAATGGCTTCCAGGCCCTGCATGGCATCGACCTGGATGTGGCCGAAGGCGACTTCTTCGCCTTGCTCGGCCCCAATGGCGCCGGCAAGTCCACCACCATTGGCATCCTCTCGACCCTGGTCAACAAGAGCGGCGGTACGGTGAACGTGTTCGGCCATGACCTGGACCAGCAGCCGGCGGCGCTCAAGCGCTGCCTCGGCGTGGTGCCCCAGGAGTTCAACTTCAACCAGTTCGAGAAGGTCTTCGACATCGTCGTCACCCAGGCGGGCTACTACGGCATCCCGGCGAAGATCGCCAAGGAACGCGCCGAGCAGTACCTCAAGCAGCTGGGCCTGTGGGACAAGCGCAACGTCGCCTCGCGCGAGCTGTCCGGCGGCATGAAGCGCCGCCTGATGATCGCCCGCGCCCTGGTCCATCAGCCGCGCCTGCTGATCCTCGACGAGCCGACCGCCGGGGTGGACATCGAGTTGCGCCGTTCGATGTGGAACTTCCTCACCGAACTCAACCGCCAGGGCATCACCATCATCCTCACCACCCACTACCTGGAGGAGGCCGAGCAGCTGTGCCGCAACATCGGCATCATCGATCACGGCCGCATCGTCGAGAACACCAGCATGAAGGACCTGCTGAAGAAGCTGCACGTGGAGACCTTCCTGCTCGACCTCAAGGAGTCCCAGCTGGTGCCGCCGCAGCTGGTGGGCTATCCGGCGCAGCTGGTCGACCATCACACCCTGGAGGTGCAGGTGGACAAGAGTCAGGGGGTAACCGAGCTGTTCCGCCAGCTGGCCCAGCAGCGTATCGAGGTGCTCAGCCTGCGCAACAAGACCAATCGCCTGGAGGAGCTGTTCGTCTCCCTGGTGGAGAAGAACCTGGCCAAGGAGCCGGCGCTATGAACACCGCTTACCTCAACAGCGAGCTGGCCGCCAACCTGGTGGCCCTGCGCACCATCGTCTACCGCGAGATCCGCCGCTTCACCCGCATCTGGCCGCAGACCCTGCTGCCGCCGGCGATCACCATGGTCCTGTACTTCGTCATCTTCGGTAACCTGATCGGCCGGCAGATCGGCGACATGGGCGGCTTCAGCTACATGGAGTACATCGTGCCGGGGCTGATCATGATGTCGGTGATCACCAACTCCTACGGCAACGTGGTGTCGAGCTTCTTCGGCAGCAAGTTCCAGCGCAACATCGAGGAATTGCTGGTGTCGCCGGTGTCGCCGCACATCATCCTCATCGGCTTCGTGGTCGGCGGCGTGCTGCGCGGCCTGCTGGTCGGCCTGATCGTCACCCTGCTGTCGCTGTTCTTCACCAAGCTTTCGGTGCATCACCTGGGGCTGACGGTGCTGGTGGTGCTGATGACCGCGACCATCTTTTCCATGGGCGGCTTCGTCAACGCCGTGTTCGCCCGCAGCTTCGACGACATCTCGATCATCCCGACCTTCGTGCTGACGCCGCTGACCTACCTGGGCGGGGTGTTCTACTCGATCGCCCTGTTGCCGCCGTTCTGGCAGACGGTGTCGCTGGCCAACCCGATCCTGCACATGGTCAACGCCTTCCGCTACGGCATTCTCGGTGTCTCGGACATCGGCATCGGCGTGGCCATCGGCTTCATGCTGCTGGCCACGGTGGTGCTCTATACGGTGTGCATCCGTCTGCTGGTTGGCGGTCGCGGCATGCGTCAGTAGGCGCTAGATTCACCTCGGCGCGGCGTAACGCTGGCGCGCCAGGCGGGCGGCTAGACTTAGCTCTTCAGGAGTCAGGGGGCCGCCATGCCAGCCCATGTGCGTCGCTACGCCGTTGCCATCGCCCTGTCGCTGGTCGGCGCGTTCAGTCAGGCCGACGAAGGCCAGGGCCCCCTGGTCGAGGTGGTGCGCCCCGAGCGCACCCTGGTGCGCGACGAACTGGTCACCTTCGGCAGCCTGCGCTCCGACGAGTCGGTGATGATCCGCCCGGAGATCGAAGGGCGTCTGGCCCGCCTGCATTTTGCCGAGGGCCAGGCGGTGGCGGCCGGCGACCTGCTGGTCAGCCTGGACGATGCCATCGCCCGCGCCGAACTGGCCCTGGCCCGGGCCAATCTGGACCTGGCGGAGAAGAGCTTTCGGCGCCTCCAGCAGCTGTTCCAGCGCGGTGCCAGCAATGCCCAGGCCCGCGACGAGGCGCAGGCACGCCAGCAGGCGGCGCGGGCCGGCCTGGCCCTGGCCCAGGCGCGCCTGCACAAGACCCGGCTTCGCGCGCCCTACGATGGCGTTCTCGGCCTGCGCCAGGTCAGCCCCGGTGACTACCTCGAAGCCGGCCAGGACATCGTCAACCTGGAGGTGCTCGACCCGCTCAAACTGGATTTTCGCGTGCCGCAGAAGGCGGTCGGCAAGATCCATCCCGGCCAGGCGGTGGAGATCCGCCTCGATGCCTTCGCCGACGAGCTGTTCCACGGCACGATCAGCGCCATCAATCCGCAGCTGGACGAGGCCGGGCGCAGCCAGGCGATCCGCGCGCGCCTGAGCAACCCCGGGCTGCGCCTCAAGCCCGGGCAGTTCGTGCGGGTCACGGTGATCCTCGCCGAACGCCCGCAGGCCCTGGTGATTCCGGAGGAGGCGGTGATGCCCCTGGGCGAGCGGCTGCTGGTCAACCTGGTGGTGGACGGCAAGGTCGAGCAGCGCGAAATCAGGCTCGGGCGGCGCCTGGGCGGGCGCGTCGAGGTGCGCGAGGGGCTGAATGGCGATGAAACCCTGATCAGCGCCGGCTGGCACAAGGTCAGGCCGGGCATGGCGGTGCGCACCCGCGTCGCCGGGGAGGGCGCGTGAGCCTCCCGGAGCTGTGCATCCGCCGTCCGGTGCTGGCCTGCGTGCTGTCCCTGGTGCTGGTGCTGCTCGGGCTGATGGGCTATCAGCGCCTGACGGTGCGCGAGTACCCGAACATCGACGTGCCGATCGTCACCGTCAGCGTCGGCTATCCGGGGGCCAGCCCGCAGATCATGGAGTCCCAGGTGGCGCAGCCGATCGAGGATGTGCTGTCGGGCATCGAGGGGCTGGACTTCGTCAGCTCGGTCAGCCGCACGGAAAACACCCAGATCACCGCGCGGTTCCGCCTCGGTAGCGACGCCGACGTGGCGGCCAATGACGTGCGCGACCGCCTCGGCCGGGTGCGCGGGCTGCTGCCGGACGAGATCGACGAACCGGTGGTGCAGAAGGTCGAGGCCGATGCGCAGCCGGTGATGTTCCTGGCCTTCTACAGCGAGCGCCATTCGCCGATGGCCATCACCGACCTGCTCGAACGCCTGGTCAAGGATCGCCTGCAGGTCATTCCCGGGGTCTCCGAGGTGCAGATCCGCGGCGCACGCAGCCCGGCCATGCGCATCTGGCTGGACCCGGAGCGCCTGGCCGCCCATGGCCTGACGGTGCAGGACGTGGAGGATGCCCTGCGCCGGCAGAACGTGGAGATTCCCGCCGGGCGCATCGAGTCGCGCCAGCGCGAGTTCAACCTGCTGTCGGAGACCGACCTGCGCAGCGCCGAGGCGTTCGAGCAGCTGATCCTCGACGATTCGCGCGGCTACCTGCTGCGCCTGGCCGACGTCGGTCGCGCCGAGATCGGTCCGGCCAGTACCCGCAGCGTGGTGCGCTTCAACGGCCAGCCGGCGGTGGTGATCGGCATGGTCAAGCAGGCCACGGCCAATCCGCTGGACATCTCCGACGGGGTCCAGGCGGCGCTGGCGGACGTGCGCGCGCTGCTGCCCGAGGGCATGCAGATGGCGGTGGCCCACGACAGCTCGCTGTTCATCCGCGAGTCGATCGACAACGTCTACACCACCATCTGGGAAGCGGTGGCGCTGGTCATCCTGATCATCTTCCTGTTCCTCCGCTCGCTGCGCGCCACCCTGATCCCGCTGGTGACCATCCCGGTGTCGCTGATCGGCGCCTTCGCCCTGATGGCGCTGATGGGCTTTTCCATCAACACCTTGACCCTGTTGGCCATGGTCCTGGCCATCGGCCTGGTGGTGGACGACGCCATCGTCATGCTGGAGAACATCCATCGCCACCTGGAACGAGGGCTGTCGCCGCTGCAGGCAGCCTTCAAGGGCAGCCGCGAGATCGCCTTCGCGGTCATCGCCATGACCCTGACCCTGGCCGCGGTCTATGCGCCGATCGGCTTCATGCCCGGCACCACCGGCAAGCTGTTCACCGAGTTCGCCTGGACCCTGGCCGGCGCGGTGATCGTCTCCGGCTTCGTCGCCCTCAGCCTGTCGCCGATGATGTGCGCGCGCCTGCTGCCGCCGCATCGGCCGAACGCACGGCATAACCGTGCCTACAACCTGATCGAGGACGGGCTGCATGGGCTGAGCCTGGGTTACCAGCGCCTGCTGGCGCACGCGCTGGAGCGCTGGTGGCTGGTCCTGGCGCTGCTCGCGGCGGTGCTGCTGACCTGTTTCTGGCTGTTCGCCGGGCTCAGGTCGGAGCTGGCGCCGACCGAGGACACCGGCACCATCATCGGGGTATTCAGCGCCCCGGAAGGCGCCACCATCGACTACACCAGCCGCTATGCGCGGCAGATCGAGGCGGTGTACGACGGCATCGCCGAGACCAATCGCTACGTGGTGATCACCGGCTTTCCCACCGTGACCCAGGGCATCTCCTTCATGAAACTGGAGGACTGGGACCAGCGCCAGCGCAGCCAGTTCGCCATTCGCCAGGAGTTGCTGCCCAGGCTGCAGGAGATTCCCGGCATCCGCGCCTTTCCGGTCAATCGTCCGCCGCTGGGGCAGAGCGTGCGCAGCCAGCCGGTCAATCTGGTGATCCGCTCGTCCCTGGAGTTCGCCGAGCTGGAGGGCTACGTCGAGGCGCTGCTGGAGCGGCTGCGCGACTACCCGGGGCTGGAGAGCCTGGATAGCGACCTCAAGCTCAACACGCCGCAGCTCAAGGTGTCGGTCAACCGCGAGCAGGCGGTGGCGGTGGGCAGCGATGTGGCGACCATCGGCCGCAGCCTGGAGAGCCTGTTCGGCAGCCGCCAGGTGACCCGCTTCAAGCGCCTCGGCGAGCAGTACGAGGTGCTGGTGCAACTGGCCGATGTCGACCGCAGCAATCCCGCCGACCTCGACCGCGTCTACGTGCGTGGGCGCGACGGCGGCATGGTGCAGCTGTCCAACCTGATCGAGGTGCGCGAGAGCGTGGCGCCGCGCGAACTCAACCACTTCAACCAGCTGCGCGCGGCGACCCTGAGCGCCAACGTCGGTGCCGGGAATACCCTCGGCGAGGCCCTCGAACACCTGGAGGGCGAGGCCCGCGAGCTGTTCCCGGACGGCACCCTGTTCGACTACGCCGGCACCTCGCGCGAATTCAAGGAGGCCAGCGCCGGCATCGGGTTGATCTTCGCCCTGGCCCTGGCGTTCATCTACCTGGTGCTGGCGGCGCAGTTCGAGAGCTTCATCGACCCGCTGATCATCCTGTTCAGCGTGCCGCTGTCGATGGCCGGCGCCCTGCTGGCCCTGTACCTGTTCGGCGGCACCCTGAACATCTACTCCCAGGTCGGCCTGGTGACCCTGGTCGGCCTGATCACCAAGCACGGCATCCTCATCGTCGAGTTCGCCAACCAGTTGCTGCGCCGCGGCGAGGTGCTGCGCGAGGCGGTGCTGCACGCCGCACAGCAACGCCTGCGGCCGATCCTGATGACCACCGGGGCGATGGTCCTCGGCTCGCTGCCCCTGGCCCTGGCCGGCGGCGCCGGCGCCGAGAGCCGCCAGCAGATCGGCCTGGTGATAGTCGGCGGGCTGCTGCTCGGCACCTTCTTCACCCTGCTGGTGATTCCTACCCTGTATCTGCTGCTGCGGCGCTGGCGGCCGCTCATGCAGGACGCGGCGGAGTCGGCCTGAGCGGCCGCTGTCTGCATCCATCGCCTGGATAGGGCGGCAACCGCTGTCTTGATAGTGCTGCCGCCGGGTGCGTCTCTCTGACTAGACTCGAGCCTGACTTTTCCGTCTCGTGAGGACACACAGATGAGCTTGAGCTTTTCCGGCCAGGTTGCCCTGGTCACCGGCGCCGCCGCCGGCATAGGTCGCGCCACCGCCCTGGCATTCGCCAGCGAGGGCCTCAAGGTGGTGGTTTCCGACGTCGATGTGGCGGGCGGCGAGGGCACCGTCGAGCTGATCCGCGCGTCCGGCGGCGACGCCAGCTTCAGCCGCTGCGACGTGACCCGCGACGCCGAGGTGCAGGCGCTGATGGCCTTCACCCTGGAGACCTACGGGCGCCTGGACTACGCCTTCAACAACGCCGGCATCGAGATCGAGAAGGGCAAGCTGGCCGATGGCAGCGAAGCCGAGTTCGACGCCATCATGGGGGTCAACGTCAAGGGCGTGTGGCTGTGCATGAAACACCAGATCCCGCTGCTGCTGGCTCAGGGCGGCGGGGCCATCGTCAACACCGCCTCGGTCGCCGGCCTCGGCGCGGCGCCGAAGATGAGCATCTACTCGGCGTCCAAGCATGCGGTGATCGGCCTGAGCAAGTCGGCGGCGATCGAGTACGCGCGCAAGAACATCCGGGTCAACGCGGTGTGTCCGGCGGTGATCGACACCGACATGTTCCGCCGCGCCTACGAGGCCGATCCGAAGAAGGGCGAGTTCGCCGCCGCCATGCATCCGGTCGGGCGTATCGGCCGGGTCGAGGAGGTGGCCTGTGCGGTGCTCTACCTGTGCAGCGATCATGCGGCCTTCACCACCGGCCAGGCGCTGGCGGTGGATGGTGGTGCCACGGCGATCTGAGTCCTGCCTGGCTGGCTCGCTAAAAGGCGCCGGAGCCGGCGCCTTTTCCCTCGTTGCGATAGCTGGCCGCTGCTTTGGCCGGTAAAGTCACTGCGCAACACGGCGCTGTCTGGCCAGAATCGCCCATCGAGTTTCCACTCCAGGAAGAGTACCCATGACTGCAGACCCCTTATTGACGCTGTTCCTGCCTGTTGCCCTGGGCATCATCATGCTCGGCCTGGGCCTGTCGCTGAGCGTCGCCGATTTCGCCCGGGTGGTGAAATTTCCCAAGCCGGTGCTGATCGGCCTGGGCTGCCAGCTGCTGGTGCTGCCGCTGCTGTGCTTCGGCCTGACCAAGCTCTTCGGCCTGGCGCCGGCGCTGGCGGTGGGCCTGATGCTGCTGGCCGCCTCGCCCGGTGGCACCACGGCCAACCTCTACAGCCATCTGGCCCACGGCGATGTGGCGCTGAACATCACCCTGACCGCGGTCAACTCGGTGATCGCCATCCTGACCATGCCGCTGATCGTCAATCTGGCGCTGCTGCACTTCATGGCCGCCGACCAGGCCATTCCCTTGCAGTTCGGCAAGGTGTTGCAGGTGTTCGTCATCGTCCTCGGCCCGGTGGCCATCGGCATGTGGCTGCGCAGCCGCTTCGCCGGTTTCGCCGAGCGCATGCAGAAGCCGGTGAAGATCGCCTCGGCGCTGTTCCTGTTGCTGATCATCCTCCTGGCCCTGGTCAAGGACTGGCAGACCTTCGTCGACTACGCGCCACTGGTGGGCGGTGCGGCGCTGGCCTTCAACCTGCTTAGCCTGGCGGTCGGCTACTGGGTGCCGCGCCTGTTCAAGCTGAGCCTGCCCCAGGCCATCGCCATCGGCATGGAGATCGGCATCCACAACGGCACCCTGGCCATCGCCCTGGCCCTGAGCCCGGTGCTGCTGAACAACTCGACCATGGCCATGCCGGCGGCGATCTACAGCATCATCATGTTCTTCACTGCGGCGCTGTTCGGTTGGTGGGTCAGCCGGGTCCATGGCCGGGAACTGACTGCCGAAGCCGCCTGAGCGGACACGCAGGAAAAAGGCGCCGGGAGGCGCCTTCTTTTTTGTCGCTCAGGCCTTGCGCCAGTTGAGGATGAACAGGCATAGCAGGCCGGCGACTATGCCCCAGAAGGCCGAGCCGATGGACAGTAGGGTCATGCCCGAGGCGGTGACCAGGAAGGTGATCAGCGCCGCTTCGCGCTCCTTGGGTTCGCTCATGGCCTGGGTCAGGCCGCCGATGATCGAGGCGAACAGTGCCAGGGCGGCGACCGACAGGATCAGCGCCTTGGGCAGGGCGCTGAACAGCGCCGCCAGGGTGGCGCCGAAGATTCCGGCGATGACGTAGAACACCCCGCACCAGACCGCCGCGGTGTAGCGCTTGGCCGGATCCTCGTGGGCCTCCGGGCCGGCGCAGATGGCCGCGCTGAGCGCCGCCAGGTGGATGCCGTGGGAGCCGAACGGCGCCAGCAGGATCGAGGTCAGGCCGGTGACGTTCAGCAGCGAGGAGGCCGGCACCTGGTGGTAGCCGTTGGCCCGCAGCACGGCCATGCCGGGCAGGTTCTGCGAGGCCATGGCGACGATGAACAGCGGGATGCCGATGCTGATGGCCGCCTCCCAGGAAAAGGCGGGGCTGGTCCATTCGGGCGTGGCCACCTGCAGTTCGAAGTCGGAAAAATCCAGCAGGCCGGACCAGCCGGCTAGCGCGCAGCCGACCAGCAGCGCGGCCAGCACCGCGTAGCGCGGCAGCAGGCGCTTGCCCATCAGGTAGGCCAGCAGCATGGCGATTACCAGGATGGGCTGCTGCTCGGCGGCGCCGCCGATTTCCAGGCCGATCTTGAACAACACTCCGGCCAGCAGGGCGGCGGCGATGGAGGCGGGAATGCGGCGCATGATGCGATCGAAACTGCCGGTCAGGCCAATCAGCACGATGAGCGCCGAGGCGAGGATATAGGCGCCGATCGCCTCGCCGTAGGCTACTCCCGGCAGGCTGCTGATCAGCAGCGCCGCGCCGGGGGTCGACCAGGCGATCATCACCGGCGCACGGTAGCGCAGCGACAGGCCGATGCAGCACAGGCCCATACCCACCGACAGGGCCCAGATCCACGAGGAAATCTGCCCGTCGGACAGCCCGGCGGCCTGGCCGGCCTGGAACATCAGCACCAGGGAACTGGTGTAGCCGGTGAGCATGGCGATGAAGCCGGCGACCACCGCCGAGGTTGAGCTGTCGGCCAGGGGGCGCAGGCGCGCCTGGGTTGCCTCGCTCATCACAGGGCTCCCTTGGCGTCGAGCAGGATAGGGTAGAGCGAGGCGACCAGCAGCAGGGCCATGCCGATATTGAAGCGGCGGAGCACGCGCGGGTCGTTCAGCCAGTTGCGCAGCAGGCTACCGGTCACCGTCCACAGGCCGACGCTGGGGCAGTTGACCAGGGCGAACAGGGCGGCGATCAGCACCACGTTGACCAGGAAGTCCTCCTGCGGGGTGTAGGTGGTGATGGCGCCGATGGCCATCACCCAGGCCTTGGGGTTGACCCACTGGAAGGCCGCTGCCTGGAGGAAGCTGAACGGCTTGGCGCTGCGAGCTCCCTCGCTGTCCGGCGCGCCGGCCTGGGCGATTTTCCAGGCCAGATACAGCAGGTAGGCCGCACCGGCATAGCGCAGGATGCCGTACAGCGCCGGCACCTGCTCGAACAGCTGGCCCAGGCCCAGGCCGACCGCCAGCACCAGGACCATGAAGCCCAGGCTGATGCCGAGCATGTGCGGCACGCTGCGGCGCAGGCCGAAGTTCACCCCGGAGGCCAGCAACATCATGTTGTTCGGCCCGGGGGTAATCGAGGTGACGAAGGCGAAGAGAACGAAGGCGAGCAGCAGTTCGGCGGTCATGGCGGGTACTCGTGGGCAATGACTGCAAGCCTATGCCTCGCCACCCAGGGCGTCGCGGTACAGCAAGCGCTGCGTTGACCGATACAGCTATGGGCTTTCTTGCTCTGGATCGGAACTGACCTGCCGATTGCCGCTCAAGGCCAGGTTGACCCCCAGCCAGCCCCTGACCGCCTCTTCGCCGGCCTCGGCGAAGGCGCGCTGCAGCAGCTTGGCCTGCTCGCGGCGCAGGGCCTGCTCCAGCTTGGCCCCCTCGGCGGTGATGCCGAGCAGGCGCTTGCGCTTGTCGTCCACGGCGGTGACGCTGCTGACCAGGTGCATCTCCTGCAACTGGCGCAGCGGCGTGCTCAGGGCCTGCTTGCTCACGCCCAGATAGCTGAGCAGTTGCTTGACGCTCAGACCCGGGTATTTGGCGATGAAGAACAGGATGCGCTGGTGCACCCTGGAGAGCCCGCGGCGCGCCAGCATCTCGTCGGCCTTGGCGGTGAACGCCTGGTAGCCGAAGAAGAAGGCCTCCATGGCGGCCTGCTGAGTGGTTGGGTTTTTAAGGTCAAGCATATTGACGTATATGTGCGGGGCGTCGTAGTTTCGGTCAAGCAGTTTGACCCAAATTCCTCGACTTAGCACCCCGGTGACACCCATGGCCTTCTCCGAACGCGTTGCCCGCCTGAAAAGCTCCCTGATCCGTGAAATCCTCGCCGCGGCGCAGCGTCCCGAAGTCATGTCGTTCGCCGGCGGCCTGCCCGCCGAGCCCATGCTGCCAAAGGTCGAGTGGGCGGACATGCCGGCGAGCATGGGCCAGTACGGCATGAGCGAGGGCGAGCCGGCCCTGCGCGAGATCATCGCTGCCGAGGCCCGCGCCCTAGGGGTGCCCTGCGAGGCCAGCCAGGTGCTGATCGTCAGCGGCTCGCAGCAGACCCTGGACCTGGCCAGCAAGCTGTTTATCGACCCGGGTACCGAGGTGCTGCTCGAGGCGCCCACCTACCTGGCGGCGCTACAGGCCTTCCAGCTGTTCGGCGCCGACTGCATCGGCGTGCCCCAGGAGGCCGACGGCCCGGAGTTAAGCGCCTTGCGCCAGCGTCTGGAACAGCACAAGCCGGCCTTCGCCTACCTGATCCCGACCTTCCAGAATCCGTCCGGCACGCGCTACAGCGAGGCCAAGCGCGAAGCGGTGGCGGCGCTGCTGGACGAGTTCGGCGTGACCCTGATCGAGGACGAGCCGTATCGCGAGCTGGTGTTCGACGAGGGCCAGGCCAGCCCGATCGTCAGCCGCCTGCAGAAGGCCAGCTGGATCTATACCGGCACCGTATCCAAGACCCTGTTGCCGGGCCTGCGGGTCGGTTACCTGATCGCCACCCCCGACCTGTTCCCCTATCTGCTGCGCCTGAAGCAGTCGGCCGACCTGCACACCAACCGCATCGGCCAGTGGCAGGCCCTGCAGTGGCTGGGCAGCGAGCAGTATCGCGGCCACCTGGCCGAGCTGCGCGATTTCTACCGGATTCGCCGCGACGCCATGCAGGCCTCCTTGCTCGAGCATTTCGCCGATCTGGCCGACTGGGAGATCCCCCAGGGCGGCCTGTTCTTCTGGCTGACCCTCAAGCAGCCGCTGGATACCCGCAGCTTGCTGGGGCCGGCGCTGGAGCAGAATGTCGCCTTCATGCCGGGCGAGCCGTTCTTCATCGAGCCGGACCAGCATCCGGGGCACCTGCGCTTGAACTTCAGTCACGTGGCGCCCGAGCGCCTGGGCGAAGGGCTCAAGCGCCTGGCGGGGGTGATCCGCCAGGCCCTGGCTGACCGGAAAGCCTGATCGCGAGCGGCCGCCCACCTGGCCATCCGGGCCTGGCTGCAGCGAGTTGGCAGTCATCCGTGGCCCGTCACCATGCTTGTCTGGGCTGCGGTTCGTTCAGCCGAGTCTGCCTATGCCCGGGGCGGTCGAGCCTAGAACCAAGTGGCCGCGGTTGAGGTCAACCCTATTAGGCGTCATGCCTTCCGGGCGAGGGGCTGTCAATCGACTGTGCTGTGGCCAGGCACTCTTGTTACCCAGCCCGCCGCCTCATGGCCTTCAGCCATGTACAGGGCCGCCCGTCTGGATGCGCGAAACCTGCGTAACAAACAGCAGGGTCGCTTATCCAATGACTGGGGATCGGGGGAAGAAGAGGATGGCATCATGAAAACCACAATCAGTACCCTGGCGGTAGGCGGTACGATGCTGGTACTCGCCGCTGCTATATCCGGGCAAGCAGTCAGCGCCCCTATGCCGCAGGTCGAAGCGCAGGCTGCCATGTTGTTAGCAGAGAACGGTAGTGCGCGTCTGCTGCAATACCACAGTCAGCGACTCGACGGATTGCAGGGCATGGAAGACGAAAGCGAGCGCTTCGTGCAGATGCTCGAGCGTAAACCTACCGCTGCAGGCCCTGAGTTCGAGAGCGAAGATCGTCAATCCATTACGCAACCCAAGAAGCAATATCGCTCACCCATTCAGCGAGATAGGGATGAGTACGGGTGGCACTAAGTGAAAGCGTTTGCCGTTCCGGGTGCATCAGGGCAATCCTGAGCCCCCGGGAACGGGCATAAAGCTGTCGTTTCGTTCCCGCGAGAAAGCCGTCCCCGTAGCGATCGGGGGCGCGCACTTGTGCGTTTAATAACCAAACAATCTTGATGGAGACTCTGCCGAGACGTTAGTCTGGATTGGCGGGTGGTTTCACCGTGCCTGGGGTGGGTGGTGCGTGAGCGCTGCCAGTCGCCAATGCCGCTTGAGCAGGATTAGCCGCTCGAGCCTTATCCAGTACCTCAACGGAATGATCTACTCGACTGAACCCGGCTTCTGCTGGGTTCGCGGAGATCTAACGTGTTGCTCAGACAGTTTCTGAAATCCAAGTGCGCCAGCGCCGTATGCCGAGGGATGGCGATCACCACCTTCAGCGCGGGCATGGTGTTCGGTGCGTCCGAGGCCAAGGCCAGCTGGAGCTTCGATCAGATCATGCGCAAGGCGGAAAAACGTTACGGCCGCCAGGGGCCGGCGAAAGACCGTCTGCTGTCCTGGAACCAACTGATCGAGGACAGCCGCTATCTTCCCGAGCGACAGAAGCTTGCCGCGGTGAATCAGTATTTCAACCGTGAGCTGCGCTTTATCGACGATGTGGTGTTGTGGAAGCAGAGCGACTACTGGGCCACGCCGATCGAGACCCTGGTGCAGGGGGCGGGCGACTGCGAGGACTTTTCCCTGGCTAAGTATTTCACCCTGCGCAAGCTCGGAGTACCGGAGTCGCGGTTGCGCATCACCTACACCCGCGAACTGACGCGCGGCCAGGCGCACATGGTGCTCAGTTACTACGCGGAACCGGGCGGCGAGCCCCTGATTCTGGATAACCTGACCAACAGCATGCTCCCGGCATCGCAACGACCGGACCTGCTGCTGATGTATGCCTTCGATTCCAATGGCCTCTATCGGGTCGAGAAGGACGGCCTGCGGCGTACCGGCAACACCGAGCGTCTCCCGGGCTGGCAGGCGTTGATGACCAGGATGCGCCAGGAAGGCTTTTCCCTCGAACAGGGCTAGGCGCACGCCGTTTCTCGTTCAGCTACGCAGTTTCCCGCCTTTCAGCTGTGTGCAAAGCACGGCGGCCCGGGTCAGGCCCAGGCCGGCACGGCGATTTGCGGATGTTCGATTGCCGAGACTCGGTCGTTGCCTGGTCAGATATCGGCGAAGCGCTGATTCAGGTAGGCGACGATCGCCTTCGATTCATACAGCCAGGTGCTCTGGCCGTTTTCCTCGATGCGCAGGCAGGGAACCTTGATCTTGCCACCCTGTTCCAGCAGCGCCTGGCGATGCTGCGGGTCATTCTTGGCGTCGCGCAGGCTGACCGGCACGTTCAGCCTGCGCAGGGTGCGTCGGGTCTTCACGCAGAAGGGGCAGGCGTGGAACTGGTACAGCGCCAGGCTGGCGGCGGCCTGCTCGACCGCGGCTTGGGCGGCCGGCGTGCGTTGCTGCTTGCGCGGGCGGCTGATGAAGTCGAGAAAGATGATCAGTTGGCCGAGGCCGATTCTGAGTGCCTTGATAAGCATCGTGCAAAGAACCCTGGGTTGAGAATAGCGGGCGCGCAGCTTACCCGAGTTTGCCGTTTCTGGCCCGGGTGCGCGCCGAATGGCGGCAGGCTGCGCGGGCTTTGGGCATAATTCACGCTCAACCGAATGCCGGCCGGCAATGAATGCTGTGCCTGTCCTGAGTGAGTGCCGAATGAAGCCGCAAGACCTGCGCCTGCTGGTGACCCGTGAAATGCCCTTCGGCAAGTACAAGGGGCGGCTGATCGCCGACCTGCCGGGGCATTACCTCAATTGGTTCGCTCGCGAGGGCTTTCCCGCCGGGGAGATCGGTCGCCTGTTGGCATTGATGCAGGAAATCGACCACAACGGTCTTTCACCCCTGCTGGAACCCCTGCGCCAAAAACCGCGCCGCTAATTCGCGCGCTAAAAAAACCGGCACAGGGCCGGTTCTTTTGTCGCTGCCTTCAATCAGTCCTTGATCAGGCTGAGGAACTCGCTGCGGGTGGCCGCATTCTCGCGGAATTCACCGAGCATCACCGAGGTGATCATCGAGGAGTTCTGCTTCTCCACGCCACGCATCATCATGCACATGTGCTGGGCCTCGATCACCACGGCCACGCCGAGGGCCCCGGTAACTTCCTGGATCGCCTCGGCGATCTGCCGGCTGAGGTTCTCCTGGATCTGCAGGCGACGCGCGAACATGTCGACGATCCGCGCCACCTTGGACAGGCCGAGCACCTTGCCATCGGGGATATAGGCCACATGGGCCTTGCCGATGAACGGCAGCAGGTGGTGTTCGCACAGGGAGTACAGCTCGACGTTCTTCACCAACACCATTTCGCTGTTGTCGGAGCTGAACAGCGCACCGTTGGTGACCTCTTCCAGGGTTTGCTGATAGCCGCGGCAAAGGTACTGCATCGCTTTGGCGGCGCGCTTGGGCGTGTCGAGCAGGCCTTCGCGGGAGGCGTCCTCGCCAAGTTGGCCGAGAATCGCGGTGTAATGCTGTTCCAGGGACATGGATCTACCTGTGGACCTTCAGATGGGGAGCAGGGGCGCAGGGTAGGGCGCGGCAGGCTCGCTGGCAAGGGTGGCACGGCCGCTATTCGTCGCGGCCATCCATCATGGTGCGCTTGAGCATCACATAGACGGCGCCGGTGCCGCCGTGCTTGGCCAGGCAGGAGGTGAAGCCGAGTACCTGCGGGTGCTGGCGCAGCCAGGTGTTTACGTGGCTCTTGATCATCGGCTTGCGGCCATCCATGCGCACCGCCTTGCCGTGGGTGACGCGCACGCAGCGAATTTCCAGCTTGGCGGCTTCGGCGAGAAATTCCCACAGGGTGTCGCGCGCCTTCTCGACGTTCATGCCGTGCAGGTCGAGGCTGCCGTCGAAGCCTATCTGGCCGAGCTTGAGCTTGCGCATCTGGCCTTCCTGGACGCCGTTGGCGGCCCAGTACAGGGGATCTTCGGCCCCCACGTCGATGACGAACTGGTCGGAAAGGCCGTCGACCTTGATCCCGTCGACGCGTTCCGTGGCGGCCTGGCGCAGGGCGTTCAGGCGGGCGCGGTCGGGCTTGGCCTTGCCGGTGTCGGCACGGTCGTGCTTGAGCGGCTTGACGCCGCGCAGCTGGGCTTGGAACAGGGAAAAATCGTCGTCTTGCATCTGGGCCTCCGCGAAGGCCGCTAGTTTAACCAAGCTAGGGCCCGCTGTGCTGCGCCGATCAGCCGCGCTTCTTCATCAGGTGCGGCGCCAGGCTCAGGTCGCTGGGGCGGCGCAGGCGCCGCCGGCACATGCGCCAGACTGCGACGCCGACCCAGAGCAGCAGCAGGCCCAAGCCCAGCAGCAGCGAGGCGGCGGCGGGCGAGTCGTTCAGCGCGCCCAGCGCCGGCGGGCGGCCCAGCAGCGTGGCCGCACCGGCCATCGCCAGCAGTACACCGAAGGCGGCGAACAGCGCGGCCAGCATGGCGGCCAGGCGCAGGCGCCAGTTGCGGTGGCTGCGCGGTCGCAGGTGGCGGGCGTTGAAACCATCGGATAACTTCATCCCGACTTCCTCTGTGGCTATCGGCGGTAGGACCGGCAGGTTACCCCCGGGTTCCGCCGATTGCCGTGCGCGGGTCGGCGGATGGCGCTGTTCGACGCCGCCGCGGGGCCGTGGGGCGCACAGGCCGGGGGGCGGCGCCTCAGATCAGCGCGCTGGCCTGGGGCACCAGGGCGGCGAAGTTGTCGGCCAGGGCGATCATCTCGATGCGATGCACCTCGGCGGCGGCGATCACCTGGCCGTCCGGGGTCGGCAGGTCGCGGGTGGCGCAGGCGGCGTCGACCAGGGTGCAGCGGTAGCCGTAGTCCTTGGCCGCGCGCACGGTGGTACTGATGCTCGAGTGAGTCATGAAACCGCAGATGATCAGGTCGAGGTGACCCAGCGCCTGCAGGCGCTCATGCAGATCGGTGCCGGCGAAGGCGTTCGGCAGGCGTTTTTCCACCACGGCTTCGCCGGGCAGTGGCACGACCTCCGGCAGATGCTGGCCGCGGGGGCTACGCGGATCGAGCAGGCCGCCGGGAATCCCCAGGTGTTTGACGTGGACGATCGAGGTACCGGCGTCACGTGCCGCCGACAGCAGTTTGGCGATTTCCGCGAGTGCTTCGTCCAGGCCGGGCAGCTGCAGCACGCCGCTGCGGTACTCCTCCTGGGCATCGATGATCACCAGGGTCGAATTGCTCAGATTGGCCGGCGCGTGGGCGCGGCCGGTGAGTTGGAACAGGGTTTGCGGATGAGACATGGCGGAGCTTCCTCGCTGGCGCGGACCACAGGCTTCATTGTCCTCTTCTACGGCGTCGCTGTGAACCTCTGCGCGGGGGCGCAACGAGTCGCCTGGTGGGTGGCGGCGCCCACCCCGGTGGCAATGCCACTAGGGCGGGCGCTTGCGGCCTGCGGCGTCAGTAGAGGCCGAATACCTGGAACTGCAGGTACCAGATGCCCAGCGAACCGAAGAAGTTGACCAGAATGGCCGGCAGGAACTTCAGGTGCACGCCGAAGCTGTAGCTCTTGTCGAGTGACATGGCCATCACCCCGGCGGCCGAACCGACCACGGTCAGCGAGCCGCCGATCCCCACCATCAGCGCGTTGAGCGCCCACTGATCGAGACCCAGCTGCGGATTGGACATCAGCGCCGCCGCTTCCACCGGTACGTTGTCCATCACCCCGGAGGCGACGCCGAGGATCATGTTGACCGCGGTCGGGCTCAGCAGCTCGAACAGCTGCGAGATGTAGGTCAGCCAGCCGACGTGATTCAGGGCCGAGACCGAGGTGATGATGCCGATGAAGAACAGCAGGGCGTTCCATTCCACCTTCTGCAGCTGGTCCTGCCAGGGCAGCTCGATGCCGCGGTGCATCAGCAGCCAGGCATACAGGGCGACCATGCCCAGGGCGATGCCGATGGCGAACTCGATGCTGACCTTGAGCAGGATGTTGCACAGCACCGCGCCGACGATGGACACCAGACCGACCACGGCCAGGCCAGCGCCGCCGGGCTTGAGCGCGGTCTCCGACTGGTCCGCCCGGTGGATCAGGGTTTCACCGTCGAGCTTGCGCAGGTAGAACAGGTGCAGGGTGGCGGCGAACAGCAGCCAGCCGATCAGCGCCGAGGGAATCAGCAGCAGCAGGCCGGCGATGCTGATCTTGCCGGCCAGTACCACCATCAGGCTGGTGGACGTGCCGAGAAACCACACACCGCTGTTGGAGGCGACCACGATATTGCACAGCGCCACATGGGTGTAGCGCTGGTGGACGGAGATGCTCTTGACCGTCTTGCCGAAGATCATCGCCGTGGTGATGTTGTTGAGGAAGGGCGAGAGCAGCGCCGACAGCGCGCCGGTGGCCCAGAACATGCCCCTGGCGCCCAGGCCCTTGCGCATCAGGTAGCCGTTCAGCGCGGTAAACACGTTCCGCTCGTTGAGCAGTTCCACCACCATCCACATGAAGGCCATGAAGGCGATCAGGCCGAACAGCTCCTCCTTGGTCTCGCTCTGGGCGTGGAGGAAATACTGGAAGCCGTTGGGGTCGGTGAGGGCGTAGTGAGCGCCAATTACGATCAAGCCGGACATCATGAACATGGCCGGCTTGAATTTATCCATCTCTAGTTGTGCTTCAAAAATGATAAGCGTCATTCCAATCAGGAATATCGCCAGCACGAGCAAGCCCGTGAGCGAGAAGGGTTCTATGACCATTTAGGGGGAGTCTCGAGGGAAGGGATAGGAAGGGCTAAAAAATCGTTTCAAATTATATCGGTGCGCCCTGGGCTTTGGCAGCGGTACTTGAGGGGCAGTGCGGCGTTTTCGTTCGGCAATGCGTCGCGGCTGAGCCGTTCGGCTAAACTGCACGCTCTTTTTTCCGGAGACAGCCTGTGACCGCCCCTTCGCCCGCCAGCAAAACCCGCCTGCGCACCCTGCGTGATTACATCCGTTGGGCGGTCAGCCGCTTCCATGGCGAAGGGCTGTTTCATGGGCATGGCACTGACAATGCCTGGGACGAGGCGCGCCAGCTGGTGCTGGGGGCCCTGCATCTGCCCTGGGAAATCGCCGACAGCTACCTCGATTGCCGCCTGGAAGACGACGAGCATGCGCTGCTGCATGATCTGCTCGAGCGGCGTATCGGCGAACGCGTGCCGACCGCCTACCTGCTGGGTGAGGCCTGGTTCTGCGGCCTGCCGTTTCTGGTCGACGAGCGCGTGCTGATCCCCCGGTCACCCATTGCCGAGTCGATCGAGCAGCATTTTCAGCCCTGGTTGCCGGCTGAGCCGGCGCGCATCCTCGACTTGTGCACCGGCTCCGGTTGCATCGGCATCGCCTGCGCCTACGAGTTTCCCGAGGCCGAGGTGGTGTTGGCCGACCTGTCCTTCGAGGCGCTCGAGGTGGCCAACCAGAATATCGAGCGGCATGGTCTCGAGGAGCGCGTCTACACGGTGCAGGGCGACGGCTTCGCCGGTCTGCCGGGGCAGCGTTTCGACCTGATCGTTTCCAATCCGCCCTATGTGGACGCCGAGGACTTCGCCGACATGCCGGCCGAATACCAGCACGAGCCGGCGCTGGGCCTGGCCTGCGGCGACGATGGCCTGGACCTGGTGCGGCGCATGCTGGCCGAGGCCGCCGACCACCTGACCGAGCAGGGCCTGTTGATCGTCGAGGTCGGCAACAGCCAGGTGCATGTCGAGGCGCTGTACCCGGAGGTGGACTTCACCTGGCTGGAGTTCGAGCGCGGCGGGCACGGCGTGTTCCTGCTGGCGGCCCGGCAGTGCCGGGAGCATCAGGCACTGTTCCAATCGCGCCTTTAGCACCCGCCGGCTTGCGGCGTTACTACAGACGGCTCCAGAAGGTCAGCTGGGTGGAGTCCTCGGCCAATAGCGCCAGGTAGTCTTCTGCGTGAGGGTTCTGCGCCCACTGTGCACAAATCTCTTCGGCCCTGGCTTGGCTGGTGGCGAACGTGAGGTCGGCATACAGGCCGTCGGCCCCCTTGATCAGTTCGTGATGGACCAGGTCCGGCAGTCCGGCGAAGAAGTCCCGTTCGATCAGCGCGGCGACGCGCAGCAGGGCCTGCTCGCTGGCGCCAGGCTTGAGTTTGAAGTAGGCGATTTCCATACCGCCGAATTGCTGCAGGGGTGAGGCGTGCATGGCAGTGCTCCTGTGGTGGGGGAGGCGCCATCTTAGGGAGCCGCCACTGACAACGTGCTGTCAGTGGTGATTTGCGCGTGCCAATCCTTGCTGCGGCTGCGCAGGTAGTCGGCCAGGTTCACGGCATCGGGCCGCGACGGGGCGCTCGATACGGCGGCTAGCTGCTCGATGCGGTCGAGGCGGAAGTCCCGGTAGGCCGACCGCAAGCAGCACCAGGCGCCGAGGGTCCACTTGCCGCCCCAGTAGAACAGCCCCAGTGGATGCAGGATGCGCCGGGAGCGCTGGCCGGGAAGGGACAGGTAGTCGAGCTCGATCGCCTGGTCCTGCTCGATGGCCTGCCAGAGCCGGTCCCAATGCTGGGTGGGCCGCCCGTGCTGCTGCAATTGGATGACGTGGGCCTTGGCAGCTATGGCATGGCTGCCGCAGGGCAGGGCTGCCTCTATTTTGCTTTGCAGTGAGCGAGCTGCCTGGGCGAACTGCTTGCCGGTCGATGCGTCGACCATGGCAACGGCCAGCAGCAGGGCCTCGAGCTCCGCGCTGCTGAGGTTCAGGGGTGGTAGTTCAAAGTGTTCCTGCAGGCGGTAGCCCAGGCCCGGCTCTCCATAGATGGGAATGCCGCTGAGCGACAGATCGTCGATATAGCGGTAGATGCTGCGCACGGAGACCGACAGCCGGCTGGCCAGGGCCGCAGCGGTGATCGGCTGGTGTACGCGAATGAAGTTGACCAGCTGGAACAGGCGCTCGGCCTTGCGCATCAATACGTCCTTGTTGCTTGGAAGCGTGCCTGGCGACAGGTCTGCGGGAAATCTAGCGTGTGGCAATCCAGACCAGCAAGCCGGCCTGGAACAGGCTGAACGCTACCAGGCAGCCAATGGTGAAGCGCAGGGTGCTGTCCTCGCGCCTGAGGCGGTCGATGCGCTCTTCCAGCTTGCGGATCTTCACCGCCTGCTCGTGCAGCGTCTGGTCGGCCTGCTGCAGCATGGCGGCGGTTTCGAGGGTGTCGACTATCTGCACCTTGTCGACATTCCAGTCCTCATGCAGCGTGGCGACCCGCGGTGCGCCATAGAACGCCATCAGTTGCAGCGGGTCGAGGTAGTCGAGGGTGAACCCCTGGGCCAGCAGACAGCGATCACGGCGCGCCTTGGCGTCTTCGCTGCCCACCGTCTTGGCCGGCAGCAGGCCCCCCTGGATCTGATAGTGACCACAATGCTGCTTGGCCCAGGCGATGCCCTGGGCCAGCAGGAGGCGGCCGAGGCCGCGGTTGCCCGGTTCCACCTGCAGGCCGCCTTCAGGGCCGAAGCGCACTTCCTTGTTGCGGTGGTCGATCCACACCTCCAGCAGGTTCTGTTCGGGGCGCAGGCGCTGTCCGTGCAATTGCACCTGCAGGCGCAGCAGGCTTTGCGCCTTGCTATGGCGCACCACCCGGCCCAGTTGGGCGAAGCGTAGCGGCCGCAACCCGGTATTGCGGTCGGCCGGCAGTGGCGCCAGGCGCAGCAGGCGGAACTGCTCGGGGTCGAGATTCGCCCAGGGGTGGGGCATCGCCTCTGTCGCCGGCGTATCGGCCGGGCGCTCGGGGGTGGGCTCCTGGGGTTGGGGGTCGATCATGGCTGGCAATCCTGTGCGCGCGGTGGAACGGGTAACCGTCTTATCGGCCGACCTTGTCCGGGCTGGAGGTCGGGACGGCGCCGGTCGGCGGAGTACAGCCAGCGCTTCCGTCGGGCGGTCGGGCCAGCGGCACTATCGGCTGGCGCCGCGGGCGTGGCAAGGCTGGGCCGCCGTCGACGGCCCCAGCTTCGAGGGTGAACTGAACCGGCGCCGCGGGTATACTCGCCGGCTTTACTGAGTGGGGCCTGGCGCGCTGTGGCGGCCGGTCCGGAGTCGATTTCCGCGGAGCCTTTTGCACATGTCCGGCAATACCTACGGCAAGCTGTTCACCGTCACCACCGCCGGCGAAAGCCATGGTCCGGCCCTGGTCGCCATCGTCGACGGCTGCCCGCCGGGGCTGGAGCTGAGCCTTGAGGACATGCAGCGCGACCTCGACCGGCGCAAGCCCGGCACCAGCCGCCACACCACCCAGCGTCAGGAAGACGACGTGGTGGAGATCCTCTCCGGGGTGTTCGAGGGCAAGACTACCGGTTGCGCCATCGGTCTGCTGATCCGCAACACCGACCAGAAGTCCAAGGACTACTCGGCAATCAAGGACCTGTTCCGCCCGGCCCATGCCGACTACAGCTACCACCACAAGTACGGCATCCGCGACTACCGTGGCGGCGGCCGCAGTTCGGCGCGCGAAACCGCCATGCGCGTGGCGGCCGGCGCCATCGCCAAGAAATACCTGGCCACCCAGGGCATCGTCATTCGCGGCTACATGAGCCAGCTCGGCCCCATCGAGATTCCGTTCAAGAGCTGGGACAGCGTCGAGCAGAATGCCTTCTTCAGCCCAGATCCGGACAAGGTGGCGGAGCTTGAGGCCTACATGGACCAGCTGCGTCGCGACCAGGATTCGGTCGGGGCCAAGATCACCGTGGTTGCTGAGGGCGTCATGCCCGGCCTCGGCGAGCCGATCTTCGACCGCCTGGACGCCGAGCTGGCCCATGCCCTGATGAGCATCAACGCGGTCAAGGGCGTGGAGATCGGCGCCGGTTTCGCCAGCGTGGCCCAGCGCGGTACCGAGCACCGCGACGAGCTGACGCCGGAGGGCTTCCTGTCCAACAACGCCGGCGGCATCCTCGGTGGTATCTCCAGCGGCCAGCCGATCGTCGCTCACCTGGCGCTCAAGCCGACCTCCAGCATCACCACTCCGGGGCGTTCGATCGATATCGACGGCAACCCGGTGGAGATGATCACCAAGGGCCGCCACGACCCCTGCGTGGGCATCCGCGCTACGCCGATCGCCGAGGCGATGATGGCCATCGTGCTGATGGACCACCTGCTGCGGCACCGCGGCCAGAACGCCGGCGTCAGCGTCGCCACGCCGGTGCTGCCGCAACTGTGATGAGCGCTTGCGGCCGGGCCGTGTGCCGCACGGCCCGGTACCGGCT
Organism: Pseudomonas sp. LPB0260; assembly: GCF_013388395.1. NCBI lineage: Bacteria > Pseudomonadati > Pseudomonadota > Gammaproteobacteria > Pseudomonadales > Pseudomonadaceae > Pseudomonas > Pseudomonas sp. LPB0260. The sequence goes on from NZ_CP058247.1 coordinate 6,302,112, forward strand.
CCCCCGGCTGACGCCGTGTTCTGCCCCGGTGGGCGCCTGGCCATGAGTGCGCCCATGCCGTACTGGCGCCTGTCCGGCTTCTACTTCTGCTATTTCTCCCTGCTCGGCGCCGTGGCGCCGTTCCTGGCGCTGTACTTCGATCATCTGGGGTTTTCCGCCGCGCGTATCGGCGAGCTGGTGGCCATCCCCATGCTGATGCGCTGCATCGCCCCCAACCTGTGGGGCTGGCTGGGCGACTACAGCGGGCGGCGCCTGGCCATCGTGCGCTTCGGCGCGATCTGCACCCTGCTGTGCTTCGCCGGCATCTTCGTCAGCCAGAGCTATGCCTGGCTGGCGCTGATCATGGCCAGCCATGCGTTCTTCTGGCACGCGGTACTGCCGCAGTTCGAGGTGATCACCCTGGCCCATCTGCGCGAGCGGGCGACCCGCTACAGCGAGATCCGCCTGTGGGGCAGTATCGGTTTCATCGTCGCGGTGGTGGGCCTGGGCAAGCTGTTCGAGTTCGTCAGCCTGGACGCCTTTCCCTGGGCCCTGGTGCTGATCATGGCCGGCATCGTCATCAGCAGCTTCTGGGTGCCCAGCGCCGAGCCGCAGATGCGCCCGAGCGACCCGGCCCTGGGCGGTTTCCTCAAGCAGCTGCGGCGCCCCGGCATTCTGGCGTTCTACCTCAGTGTCGGCCTGATGCAGCTGAGCAACGGTCCTTACTACACCTTCCTCACCCTGCACCTGGAGGCCCTGGGTTATGCGCGTGGCCTGATCGGCCAGCTCTGGGCCCTGGGCGTGGTCGCCGAGATCGTGCTGTTCCTGTTCATGGCCCGCCTGCTGGCGCGTTTTTCGCTGCGCAGCGTGCTGCTCGCCAGCTTCCTGATCACCGCGCTGCGCTGGCTGCTGCTCGGCAACCTGGCCGACCACCTGGCGGTGCTGCTGTTCGCCCAGCTGATGCACGCGGCGACCTTCGGCAGCTTTCATGCCGCCGCCATCCACTTCGTCCAGCGCAGCTTCGCCGACCGCCAGCAGGGCCAGGGCCAAGCCCTGTATGCCACCCTCGCCGGGATAGGCGGCGCGCTCGGCGCGCTGTACTCCGGTTACAGTTGGAACAGCCTGGGCCCGGCCTGGACCTTTGCCATCGCCAGCCTGGTCGCCCTGGCCGCTGCCGTCATCACCGCCACCCGCTTGCAAGAGGAGAGGCCATGAGCCCGACCCGCGAACAACTCGCCCAACAGATCATCGACGCCGGCCGCTTCCTGTACGGTCGCGGCTGGTCGCCGGCCACCAGCAGCAACTATTCGGCGCGGCTGTCGGCCAGCGAGGCGTTGCTGACCGTGTCCGGCAAGCACAAGGGCGAGCTGGGGCCGGACGACGTGTTGGCCACCGATATGCAGGGGCGCAGCCTGGAGGCGGGCAAGAAGCCCTCGGCCGAGACCCTGCTGCATACCCAGCTGTACAACTGGAAGGCGGAGATCGGCGCGGTGCTGCACACCCACTCGGTCAACGCCACGGTGCTGTCGCGCCTGTGCCTGAGCGAGTCGCTGGTGTTCGCCGACTACGAGTTGCAGAAGGCCTTTTCCGGCGTCACCAGCCACGAATCCCAGGTCGAGGTGCCGATCTTCGACAACGATCAGGACATCGCCCGCCTGGCGGCCAAGGTGCAGCCCTGGCTGGACGCCCATCCGGACTGCGTCGGCTACCTGATCCGCGGCCACGGCCTGTACACCTGGGGCGCGCGGATGAGCGACGCGCTGCGCCAGATCGAAGCCTTCGAGTTCCTCTTCGAATGCGAGTTGAAGGTGCGTGCCCTGCACAAAGCCTGACCCTGACCATCCCCCTCACAGCGAGAGCCCGAGCATGAGCAGCCTGAGCGTCTACCACGAATCCTCCCCCGAACAGCCGAACAAGGTGCTGACCCACCTCGAGGACATCGCCAGCACCCTGGCCGCGGTCGGCGTGCGCTTCGAGCGCTGGCAGGCCGTGGCGCCGATCGCCCCCGGCGCCAGCCAGGACGAGGTGATCGCCGCCTATCGCCCGCAGATCGAACAGCTGATGAGCGAGCGCGGCTACGTCACGGTCGACGTGGTCAGCCTCAGCGACGATCACCCGCAGAAGGCCGAGCTGCGCGCCAAGTTCCTCGACGAACACCGCCATGCCGAGGACGAGGTGCGCTTCTTCGTCGCCGGCCGCGGCCTGTTCACCCTGCACATCGACGACTACGTGTACGCCGTGCTGTGCGAGAAGAACGACCTGATATCGGTGCCGGCCGGCACCCGCCACTGGTTCGACATGGGCGAGCACCCGCATTTCGTGGCGATCCGCCTGTTCAACAACCCGGAAGGCTGGGTCGCCCAGTTCACCGGCGAAGACATCGCCAGCCGCTTCCCGCGCCTGGACGACTGAACCGCTGCTGGCGGCGACGCGCGTCGCCGCCATTGCCGAGTCACGGGGGCTGGCGCCCTCCACCCCATGTTTGGAGTTTGCATGCCGATCAAAGCCATCCTTACCGATATCGAAGGCACCACCAGCGCGGTGAGCTTCGTCTTCGACGTGCTGTTTCCCTATGCCGCCAAGCACCTGCCGGACTTCGTCCGGGCGCATGCCGATGAGCCACAGGTGGCCGAGCAGTTGGCCGCGGTGCGCGCCGAAGCCGGCGAGGCCGATGCCGATGTCGAGCGCGTGATCGAGATTCTCCTCGGCTGGATCGCCGCCGATCGCAAGGCCACGCCACTCAAGGCCCTGCAAGGCATGGTCTGGGCCGAGGGCTACCGCGCCGGTCAGCTCAAGGGGCATGTCTACCCCGATGCGGTGGAGGCGCTCAAGCGCTGGAAGCAGCGGGGCTACGACCTGTACGTCTACTCCTCCGGGTCGATCCAGGCGCAGCAGCTGATCTTCGGCTGTTCCGAGGCCGGTGACCTGACGCCGCTGTTCAGCGGCTATTTCGACACCACCAGCGGGCCCAAGCGTGACGCCCAGTCCTACCGCAGCATCACCCAGGCCATCGGTTGTCCGGCCAAGGAGATCGTCTTCCTTTCGGATATCGTCGAGGAACTGGACGCCGCCCGGGCGGCCGGCATGCAGACCGTCGGCCTGGCCCGCGAGGGCGGCGAGCTGGCCGGCCACGAGACCGTCGCCAGCTTCGCGCTGATCGACCTCGAGCGCCTGTGAGGCGTCGCGCGGTCGCCCTCGCGGGCGGTCTGCGCGAATTGCCGGCTATCCTTCGGGGGCAACCCTCAACACAGGAGTGTCCCCATGGGTTCCACCTTGAATGGCCTGCTTGGCCTGATCATCCTGGCCCTGGATATCTGGGCCATCATCAACGTGGTCAAGAGCGGCGCCGACACCGGCAAGAAGGTGCTCTGGGTGCTGTTGATCATCTTCCTGCCGGTGATCGGCCTGATCATCTGGGCGTTGGCGGGGCCGCGGGGCAACGTCAGCCTCTGAACCCGTGGCACGTGCGTTAGCGTTCCTGCTGCTTGCCTGGCAGCTGCTGCCGGGCTGGGCCCAGGCCGACCAGGCTGCGGCCTGGGATGCCCTGCGCGCGGGCCGTGCCGTGCTTGTGCTGCGGCATGCCAGTGCGCCGGGCATGGGCGACCCGGCGGATTTTCGTCTGGGCGACTGCGCGACCCAGCGCAATCTGGACCAGCGTGGCCGGGATGAGGCGCGGCGCTGGGGGCAACTGCTGCGCAGCCAGGGCATCGAGCGGCCGCGCCTGTTCAGCAGCCGCTGGTGCCGGGCCCGCGACACCGCCGTGGAAATGAACCTGGGGCCCGTCGAGCCATTGCCGGCGCTTGACTCCTTCTTTGGCGATCGTTCGCGGGCGGCGGGGCAGACGGCTGAGCTGGTCGAGGCGGTCAACGGCTATATGTCCGGCACGGTAATGGTGCTGGTTTCCCATCAGGTCAATATCACCGCGCTGACCGGCGTCTATCCGGCCTCGGGCGAAGGGCTGATTCTGGCCCGCCCGCTGACGGTGCCGGCGCGGGTGCTGGGGCGCATCCTGCCGCCTTTTCCCTGCCTTGGTACTGCGTGTGACGGTCTCGGCGCTGTTCGACGCAACAGCCATTGGTGCAACGGCTGCTGTATCACCCGGGGCAGGCTTCGATATCCGGCAGGCTGGCGTCGAAATGAAAATGCCCGTATCGCAGATACGGGCATCCTCGGCATTGCCAGTCAACTGGTCAGGCGCTTGCGCACCGTACCTGCTTCAGAACAGCCATTTGTAGCTGGCGGCGACCCAGTAGTCTGGGTCGCTGCCTTCGCTGGTACCGTTGACCATTAGCGAGCCGATGCCCTGGCCCAGCTGGCTTTCGGCGCCGACGGCGGCGCGCAGCCAGTTCTGCTCAACTTCCTGGCCGTTCAGATCGAAGCTGCTCAGGCCATGGATCTCGCCCTGAGCACTGGCGCTGCGATCCTCGAAGCGGTGCACGCCTTCCAGTCGCGCCAGCAACCTGACCTGAGGCGTGAGGCTGTAGACCGTGTCCAGGCCGACGCGGCCGGTGGTCGAACGCTCGGTGCGGCTGTTCCAGGTGGCCGGGAAGCTGCCGCTGGTTTCGCTGTAGGCGTCGAGCTTGCTTTGCAGGTAGCTGATGCTGGTGTAGGGGGTGAAGGCGGCCTGGCCCAGGGTGTAGGCGTCGAGCCAGTCCAGGCGCAGGCGCGCGCCCAAGGTCTGCACATCCGTGCTGCCGTGCGACTGTACTTCCCTGCCGGCGTTCAGGTAGCCGCGGTCGATGTCCGCCTTGCCATCGCCATAGAGCGCGCTGAAGCTGGTGTACAGCGTGGTGTTGGGCAGTTGCACGATCAACTGCGGCAGAACGTAGGTGCTGCGCAGCTGGCTGGCGCCGCCGAAGTCGCCGGCGGCTGAGTTGTCGCTGCGGCCCAACGCCAGGTTCAGTTGTACGCCTTGGCCAAAGTTCTTGGCCACACCGATCTCTCCCGAGCCAAGCCGGGCGTCGCGCCCGGCGCTGTCCTGGCGGCCGTAGTCGCCGCCGACCCAGACGCTGGTGCGGCCTTCGCCGACCAGGCTGCGCATCGGGCTGCCATGGGCACCGTGCAGCACCATATCGCTGGCGGACGCCGCCAGGGCCGGGGTCATGGCCGAGGCCTGGGCCAGACTCTGCTGGTAGTCGACGATGCTGATCAGGCCGTTGAGCCGGGCCAGGAAAGCCTGACCGTTATCCAGCCGGCCCACCACCACGTTGCCGTCTGCGCTGACGCCGGTGGCCAATGAGGTTTTGGCTGCGTTGGCGTCGACCGCAACACCGTTGCTGGTCAGCCAGTCTTCAATACTCTGCATTGCGCTGGCGGCGCTCCAGCGAAAGGCGCGTCTTTTATGATTCGCGTCATCAGTTATGCCCACCACCACGCCGCCGTCGGCGCTGATGGCGTAGGCTTCAGATGAGTCGCCGCCGAGGGTGCCAAGGTCTTGCATGCCGAGGGTCTCGGTCCAGCGGAACGCATGGGACTCGCTGCTGCTTGTAGTGGATACGCCCACCACCACGCTGCCGTCGGCGCTGAGGGCGTTGGCATATGAATCGGGGCCGCCGAGGGTGCCGAGGCCTTGTATGCCGCTGGTCTCGGTCCAGCGGAAGGCAAGGTTCGACCAGTCAAAACTGGTGCCTGCCACCACGCTGCCGTTGGCGCTGATGGCACTGGCGAAGGAATAGCGGTGGCCTTCTAAGGTGCCGAGGTCTTGCATGCCGCTGGTCTCGGTCCAGTGGAAGGCGTGGTAGCCATAATTCGCGTCATCAATAGTGCTGTGGCCAATCACCGCGCTACCGTTGGCGCTGATGGCGTGCGCGCTTGAGAAACTGCCGCCGAGGGTGCCAAGGTTCTGCATGCCGTGGGTCTCGGTCCAGCGGAACGCAAAGCGCTCGTCGTCGTTTGCATTAGACTCGCCTACCACCGCGCTGCCGTCGGCGCTGATGGCGTGCGCGCTTGAGAAACTGCCGCCGAGGGAACCGAGGAACTGCGTGCCTCCGCCCTGGGTCCAGCGGAAAGCGTGATACTTATGAGCATTGGTGTCTTGGCTGTAACCCACCGCCGCGCTGCCGTCGGCGTTGATGGCATTGACATAGAGTCGATTGCCGCTGGGTGCTGTGAAGTCCTGGAGGCCGCCAGCCTGGGTCCAGCGGAAGGCGAACTCTTTCTCGGTATCGTTGTTGTAGGCCGTCCCGCTCACGGTGCTGCCGTCGGCGCTGAGCAGCGGATCGTTGCTCCAGCCGACCAGGTTTGGGAATTGCTGGATGCCGTCAGCCAGCGCGGGCGTTGCGAGCGACAGGGCGATGGCCAGGGCCAGCGGGTTCAGCCCCAGCGCGGCGGCGGCCGGTAGGCGAGTGCGTTTAATAGGGAGCATCGGATCATCATCCTTGGCTGGCCGGGAGGCCGTTCAATGCGCCGCAAATCCGGCGGCTCGGTGTTATTAGGGACACTCTGAAAAAGACTTCCTGAATCTGGTGAAATAGGTCGAACCCGCCACCCGAGTTATTCCATGAAGCAGATGACCTTCGCCGACGCCGAGTACGCCGGCAAGCGCAAGCAAACTCGCAAGGAACTGTTCCTGATCGAGATGGATCAGGTGGTGCCGTGGAAGGGACTGATTGCCCTGATTGAGCCGCGCTATCCGAAGGGTGAAGGCGGCCGGCCCGCCTACCCGCTGCTGGCCATGCTGCGTATTCATCTGATGCAGAACTGGTTCGGCTACAGCGATCCGGCCATGGAAGAGGCGCTGTACGAGACCACCATCCTGCGCCAGTTTGCCGGGCTGAGCCTAGAGCGCATTCCGGACGAAACCACCATCCTCAACTTCCGCCGGCTGCTGGAAAAACACGAGCTGGCGGCCGGGATACTGGCGGTGATCAACGGCTATCTCGGTGATCGCGGTCTGTCGCTGCGCCAGGGCACCATCGTCGACGCCACGTTGATCCATGCGCCCAGTTCGACCAAGAACAAGGACGGCAAGCGCGACCCGGAGATGCACCAGACCAAGAAAGGCAACCAGTACTACTTCGGCATGAAGGCCCACATCGGCGTGGATGACGAGTCAGGGCTGGTGCACAGCGTGGTCGGCACGGCGGCAAACGTGGCGGATGTCACCCTGGTCGACAGGCTGCTGCACGGTGACGAGAACGTCGTCTGCGCCGATGCGGGCTACACCGGCGTCGAAAAGCGCGCCGAGCATGCTGGCCGCGCAGTCATCTGGCAGGTCGCGGCTCGTCGTAGCACCTACAAGAAACTCGATAAACGCAGTGCCCTGTACAAAGCCAAGCGCAAGATCGAAAAGGCCAAGGCGCAGGTGCGCGCCAAGGTCGAGCACCCATTTCGGGTGATCAAGCGTCAGTTCGGATACGTGAAGGTGCGGTTCCGTGGCCTGGCCAAGAATACCGCGCAGCTAATGACGCTGTTCGCACTGTCGAATCTGTGGATGGCGCGTCGACATTTGCTGACCACCGCAGGAGAGGTGCGTCTGTAAAGTGGGAAATGGCTGCCGCGAGGTGCTCACGGCGGCGAAAAAGCGGAGAAATGAGTGGGCTATCTAGTCAATTTTGATCGACTGCCCGCTTTTAAAATCAGCGGAGGATGAAGTCGGCGGCAGAGACCGGGCTACTTCAGACCTTCCTTAGGGAAACTTTGGGAAGTCCGTTTTTACGAAGTAACAGGCCTGTAAGCTGCAGGGTTGCAGGGCCGCGTTCTTCGAGGAAGGGCTTTTCAGGCCGTTCTTAGGCGGGCACGGGGCTGGGGCAAGTCGGATAAAACAGATGATTGATACTTGGCAGATTTCCCCAGTTATGGGTGACTGCTTCGAAGGACTCGTGGGGGCGGATAGTAGCGATAAGCCATGCTGCTGAGAAGTGGGGAGTAATAATATTTGTAGCCGGTAATTTCTGCGGGCGAAGAGCTGGTTGCCGCTTTCTAGGTCAAGCACCGACGATCGATAAGTTCGAATCCGGCTTTTTGGTCTGCGTAACGCTATGCTCGACGTTTGATGGTCGGGTTGAAGGCTCTAGATCGCGGCATACAGTGATTACAGAGGGCGCTGTAGTCGGGGCTTTTTTGAGTAGTGCCCATGCAGGTGTCGTGTATTGGGTTGGTTGTCGGGGGGGGCATGCAAGCGCTTCAATGGGGTGCGTTCCAGGTTATTATTTTGGCGCCATTTTAATAGCGCTCTTGCGATAGTTGCTCGGCGTGCAAATGTTCTGTTTTAACGATGCCCTGAAAACTTTGCGGATGGTACTTCGTCTTGGTATCAGTTCCTTCTATAGCGTGAGTTGATACTTCGCTCGGTACCGTTTGTGTGGCGGTTACTTCCAGCCAAAAGAAACAGCTCTTTTTTCAGGTATACGCGTTGTCGGCATTCGTCAGGAGGTGGCGGGTGTCGGCGAGCTGTATGGGGCGTCGCTCCTTTCGGCGATGTGCCGCCGGTGTTCCAGCCCCTCGCCCGGAGCCACGTGTGACTCCTGGGCGCTGAGCAGTTCGACGTGGGCCCCGCGCATGTGTGTCAGTTGCCGGTAGACGTGATCCTGCTCGGCCCTGAAGGGCGCCGCTCAGAGTGGCCCGAACAGGGCCGGGGCGCCGCGCCAGCGTTGCCACAGGCGGCTGCCAAGCAACAGCGCCAATGACAGCGGCAGCAGCCAGGCAAACAGGCCGATGAAGGCGCCCAGTCCGGGAATGCCCAGCAGCAGGAGCAGACTGGGCGCGCAACAGGCGCCGCCGGCCAGCAGGGCCGGCCACAGCCCGGCGCTCCAGGCGACATCCGCCCCCGTGGCGCAGGTGCGGCGCTGCCGTAACACCAGGGCGCCGTGCAGGTTGCCAGCCAGCAGCAGGCCCAGCAGTGCGGCCAGGAGCAGGTTGAGCGGGCTGAGCAGCAGCACCAGGTAACCCAGTTCGAGACTGGCCAGCGCCTCGAAATGCCAGGGCGAACGCTGCGTGAGCAGGCGTTGCCATTGCCAGGGCAGGCTGGACCACCCCCAGCCAGCGGGGCCCAGGTCGAGATCGCCGATGGCGTAGAGGTAGAACAGCGCGTAGCAGCAGGCCACGGCGCCGATCAGGGTCGCCGTGCTGCGCCTAACGCCCATCGAGCACCACCGTGTCGGGGTAGAAGGCGTACCAGGCGAACCACATGGCCTCGAACGCGTTGAGCGGCTCCAGCGCGTCTAGTCCGGGTGCCTGCGGTCCGTCGGCCTCGAAGCGGATCTCGCGTCGGTCGATCTGCACCGGTTGCTCGGCGCGAAACACCCAGCCGGTGTCCAGGCCGGGATCGTCGATGATGACGAAGTGTTCGTCACCCAACGAATGTTGAATGAGCCCCTGTTCGCGCAGATGGCGCTTGTCCACGGCGACGGCGGTATGGGCGGTGCGGAAGCCGAGGATGCTGTGCTTGGCGGGGTAGCGGGGGTGCTGGTGCATCACCGGAAACATCAGCTGCGGGTCGGCATAGTAGCCCCGCAGCGGGTTGTAGCTGCCGTAGGGATCGCGCCGGTAGTTGCGTAGCGCGCCGGTGTCGCGGGTCAGTACCTGGGTCTCGGGGTGGCGGGCCTGCCAGTTGGCCCAGGTGCTCCAGAACACGCGAATTTCCTGCAGCCGCCGGCCGCTGGCGGGGCCGCTGATGGCCGCGCCGGCGATCTGCGACCACTGGCTGTCGCTGCCGCGGTCATACATCACCACATTGCTGTTGAGCAGGCGCCCGGATACGCCGAACTGGCTGTCGCCCCGCATGAAGCCGAGCACCGTGGCGGTCAGCGGGCAGTAGGTGATGCTCAGCGGCTCGCCGGCGATGTTGTCGTTGACGATCTCGTGCCACACCAGGATGCGCTGCGGGTAGGCGCGGGCCTGGCCGCGGTGATGGACGCCGAAGACGATGTCGTCGGGGCGCAAGTACTGCGTGGCCCCCGCGGCGTCGCTGAAGCGCGGCTGATCGATGGCGGGAATGCCATCCTTGCCGGGCCCGCCGGACAGGGTCATGTCGGCGTAGGCCTGGGCTGAAGCCGAGAGCAGGCGCTCCGGGCCCGGTGGCGGCAATGCGACCTGGCCGGCGCAAGCCAGTGCGGTCCATAGGCTCAACAGGCCGAGTAAGGTGCCGGCTCGCCGGCATGGCGGTCGGCGCGGGCGTTGCGTGGACATCGGCGGTCACCTCCCACTTCTGCAGGGCGCGGCCATGTCAGAAGGATGAGTGTCTTCCGAACTTAGATGGCCGCTAGCCGGCGCTGTTACAGCCTGCGACCGCACAGCCTGCCGGGGCGTGACGCGCTATCGCTCAAAGCGCCAGTTGCTGCTGTGGTGCCAGCGCCCCTTCGAGCTGCAGGAGCAGGGCCTTGCGCGCCAGGCCGCCTGCGTAGCCGGTGAGGCTGCCGTCGCGGCCGATCACCCGATGGCAGGGCACGACGATGGCGAGCGGGTTGGCGCCGTTGGCCGCGCCCACCGCGCGCACCGCCCTGGGCCGGGCGATCTGCGTGGCGAGCTGGCTATAGCAGCGGGTCTGGCCGAAGGGAATCTGCTGCAGGACCTGCCACACGGCCAGCTGGAAGGCCGTGCCCTGTGGCGTCAGACGCAGATCGAAACGCCGGCGGCGGCCGGCGAAGTACTCGTCGAGCTGGTGGCAGGGCGCATCCAGCTCGGCCCCTGCCAGGCGCCAGTGCTCGGCGATCTGCCAGGGTTTGCCGTCGATCTCCAGCAGCAGCTGGCACAGACCGTCGCCATCGCCGACCAGCAGCAGGCGACCGATGGGGCTGTGGTGGTAGCGATAGAACATCGTTCAACCTCCGGCGTAGTCGTGCCACAGGTGCGCCGCGGCATAGGCGCGCCATGGGCGCCAGGCTTCGGCGCGGGCCTCGAGCTGTTTGGCGCCGATGCCGCCTGCGCCCCACAACGGGGCCTTGAGCAGGCCCAGGTCGCTGGCGGGGAAGGCATCGGCCTCGCCGAAGGCGCGCAGGGCGATGTATTCGGCGGTCCAGGGGCCGATGCCGGGCAGGGCGCAGAGGCGCTCGATCAGCGCGGCACTGCCGTCGCGCAGGTCCAGGTGCAGCGCGCCGCTGGCGACCTGGGCGGCGAAGTGCTGCAGCGTCTGTACCCGCTTGCCGGGCATGCCGATGCCGTCCAGGTTGGCCTCGGCCAGTGCCTCGGCGCTGGGGAACAGGCGCTCGAGGCCGCCGTCGGTCGCTTCCTTCAGGGGTTCGCCGAGCCGCGAGACCAGGCGTGCGGCAATGGTCACCGCGGCCTTCACCGTGACCTGCTGGCCGACGATGGCGCGCACCGCCTGCTCGAACGGGTCGAAGGCGCAGGGCACGCGCAGGCCGGGATTGCGCGCCACCAGGGGCGCCAGCAGCGGGTCTTCGGCCAGGTGCGCGGCGATACGCTGTGGCTCGGCATCCAGGTCGAACATGCGCCGCACTCGGGCGGTCAGGGCCGGCAGGCAGGCCTCGGCCGAGGCGCTGTGATGCAGTTGCAGGGCAGGCTGGCCGGGCGCCGGGCGTACGGCGAACCAGCCGCAGACCCCGTCCAGGCGAAAGCTGCGGCGATAGCCGTCGGCGTCCAGTCGCTCGACCCCAGGCAAGGCGCGCAGGGCGTAGTGGGCGTGGAACTGTTGCCAGTGCCAGGGCGGCTGGTAGGGCAGGAGCACGGGGTGCGGAGCGGCGGCGGTCATGGGGGCACGATAACCGCCTGGTGCACGCCTGTCAGTGCGCAAGTGACTTTCAAACACCCGAGGTTCGACCTGTCATCTGTGGCGACGTAGAATGCCCGCCTTTCTTCTGGTGGCGGGCGTCAGTGGCGGCTGTCCGTTGCATTCATCGATTTTGACGAGGGATACCCCAATGAGCGATTACCAAGAGACGCTCTACGACGGCTACGGTCAGCGTTTTCGCGTGGACAAGCTGCTGCACGAGGTGCGCACCGAGCACCAGCACCTGGTGATCTTCGAGAATGCCCGCATGGGCCGGGTCATGGCCCTGGACGGGGTGATCCAGACCACCGAGGCGGATGAGTTCATCTACCACGAGATGCTCACCCACGTGCCGATCCTCGCCCATGGCCTGGCCAAGCGCGTGCTGATCATCGGCGGCGGCGACGGTGGCATCCTGCGCGAGGTGTGCAGGCACGCCAGCGTCGAGCACATCACCATGGTCGAGATCGACGGCACCGTGGTCGACATGTGCCGGGAGTTTCTGCCCAACCATTCCAGCGGTGCCTTCGACGACCCGCGGCTGAACCTGGTGATCGATGACGGCATGCGCTTCGTCGCCACCTGCACAGACAAGTTCGACGTGATCATCTCCGACTCCACCGACCCGATCGGCCCGGGCGAGGTGCTGTTCTCCGAGAACTTCTACCAGGCCTGCCGCCGCTGCCTGAACGACGGCGGCATCCTGGTGACCCAGAACGGCACGCCCTTCATGCAGCTGTCCGAGGTGCAGACCACCGCCGGGCGCATGCGCGGCCTGTTCGCCGACTGGCACTTCTACATGGCGGCGGTGCCGACCTATATCGGCGGCAGCATGACCTTCGCCTGGGGCAGCACCGACAGCGGCCAGCGCAAGCTGTCGGCCGAAACCCTGCGCCAGCGCTTCGTCGGCAGCGGTATCGTCACCCGTTACTACAACCCGGACATTCACCTCGGCGCCTTCGCCCTGCCGCAGTACGTGCTGCAGGCGATCAACAAGCCCAGCAACGACTGAGCCGCCAGCTGATTCGAGAAAAGGACCTGCGGGTCCTTTTTCTTTGCCGGCAGCTCGCCGGCGAACCGCGCCCTCTCGACATACCTGCGCTGAACAACACGGCCAGGCGCGCGAAGGCGCCTGAGCGTGTTGGCCCCAGTGGTGTTCCGCGCGTCGGGCGCCGAGGCCGAGGCGCCCCCGCGGCTGGCCGCGTGGCGGCCCAGTGCCTATAACTAACCCATGGCCGATCCGCTGCCCGCGGCGCCACAGAGGGCGCGTCGGGCGCGACGCAATGGCCGTTCCGCGGAGGGACACGCCCATGCCCAGCAGCCCCATACTCGAGATGATCGGCAACACGCCGATCCTGCCGCTTACCCGCCTGGACACCGGCCCCTGCGAGCTGTTCGTCAAGCTGGAAAACCAGAACCCCGGCGGTTCGATCAAGGACCGCATCGCCCTGACCATGATCGAGGCGGCCGAACGCAGCGGCGAGCTCAAGCCTGGCGGCACCATCATCGAGGCCACTGCCGGCAACACCGGCCTGGGCCTGGCCCTGGTGGCCGCGCAGAAGGGCTACCGCATGCTGCTGGTGGTGCCTGACAAGATGAGCCGCGAGAAGATCTTTCACCTCAAGGCCCTGGGCGCCGAGGTGCGCCTGACCCGTTCGGATGTCGGCAAGGGCCATCCCGAGTACTACCAGGACCTGGCGCGCAGCCTCGCCGGGACCATGCCCGGCGCCTTCTACATCGACCAGTTCAACAACCCGGCCAATGCCTGGGCCCACGAGAGCGGCACCGGCCCGGAGATCTGGCGCCAGCTCGAGCAGCGGGTCGACGCGGTGGTGGTCGGCGTCGGCTCGGGCGGTACCCTGGGCGGTCTGACCCGCTTCTTCCAGCGGGTGGCGCCGCAGGTCGAGATGGTCCTGGCCGATCCCGAAGGCTCGGTGCTGGCCGACTACGTGGAAACGGGCCAGTTCGGCGAGGCCGGCAGCTGGCTGGTGGAGGGCATCGGCGAGGACTTCGTGCCGGCGATTGCCGACTTTGCCCTGGTCAGGCGCGCCTACCGCATCAGCGACGCCGAGAGCCTGCACACCGCACGCCAGTTGCTGCAGGAGGAGGGCGTGCTGGCCGGCTCCTCGTCCGGCACCCTGCTGGCTGCGGCCCTGCGCTACTGCCGCGAGCAGACCACGCCGAAACGGGTGCTGACCTTCGTCTGCGACAGCGGCAACAAGTACCTGTCGAAGATGTTCAACGACTACTGGATGATCGACCAGGGGCTGATCGAAAGGCCCAGGGAGGGCAACCTGCGCGACCTGATCGCCCGGCGCTACGACGAGGGCGCTACCGTCACCTGCAAGCCGGGCGAGAGCCTGGCGGCGGTCTATGGGCGCATGCGTTTTCACGATATCGACCAGGTGCCGGTGATGGAGGGCGACCGGGTGGTCGGTTTGATCGACGAATGGGACCTGCTGCGCGCCGTGAAGGACGCCCCCGAGCACTTCCAGCTGCCGGTGCGCGAGGCCATGGTGACCAACCTCGATACTCTCGACCCCGATGTGCCACTCGAGCGTCTGTTGCAGACCTTCGATGAGGGCCATGTGGCGCTGATCGTCGAGCACGGCCGCTTTCTCGGTTTGATCACCAAGAGCGACGTACTGAGCCTCTGGCGCCGCACCCTGCGTTGAAAGGCGGCCGACCGTCCACAGGAGTCCCCATGAACGAGTTCGAAACCCTGACCGTGCATGCCGGCTACGAGCCGGACTGGACCGGCGCGGTGATGCCGCCGATCTACGCCACCTCGACGTTTCGCCAGCAGTCCCCCGGGGTACACACCGGCTACGAGTACGGGCGCAGCCAGAACCCCACGCGCCAGGCCCTGGAGCGGGCCATCGCCGAACTGGAGGGCGGTGCCCAGGGCTTCGCCTTCGCCTCAGGCCTGGCCGCCTGTGCCACGGTGCTGGAGCTGCTGCCGGCGAACAGTCATATGGTTGCGGTGGACGACCTCTATGGCGGCACCTACCGCCTGTTCGAGCGGGTGCGCAAGCCCGGCGCCGGCCTGCAGATCAGCTATGTGCCGGCGGACGCCGACGCCGCCACCCTGGCCGCCGCGCTCAAACCCGAGACCCGGATGATCTGGGTCGAGACACCGACCAACCCGACCCTCAAGCTCTGCGACCTGGCCCAGGTCGGCCGGCTGGGGCGCGAGCGCGGCATCCTCACGGTGGCCGACAACACCTTCGCCTCGCCTTACCTGCAGCGGCCGCTGGAGCACGGCTTCGACATCGTCGTGCACTCGGCGACCAAGTACCTCAATGGGCACTCGGACGTGATCGCCGGCCTGGTGGCGGTGGCCGACCGAGCGGAACTGGCCGAGCAGCTGGCGTTTCTGCAGAACTCGGTGGGCGGCATTCTCGATCCCTTCTCCAGCTTCCTCTGCCTGCGTGGCATGCGCACCCTGGCCCTGCGCCTGCAGCGGCACGTCGACAACGCCGCCGAGCTGGCGGCCTGGCTGGAGCGCCAGCCCGAGGTGGCATCGGTGCTCTATCCCGGACTCGCCAGCCACCCGCAGCACGCGCTGGCCAGGCAGCAGATGCGCGGTTTCGGTGGGTTGATCAGCCTGTACCTGGCCGCCGACGGCGAGGGTACCCGGCGTTTCCTTGAGGCCACGACGCTCTTCACCCTGGCCGAGAGCCTCGGCGGGGTGGAGAGCCTGATCAGCCAGCCGGCGAAGATGACCCACGCCTCCATCCCCGCCGAACGTCGCGCGCAGATCGGCATCGGCGACAACCTGGTGCGCCTGTCGGTGGGCATTGAGCACGTCGAGGATTTGCGTCGTGATCTACAGCAGGGCTTGGCGGCAGTGGCCGGTTGATCCGCCGGCAGGCAACCCCCCTGGGTTGCCGTCGGCGAGGGCGGACGTGGCCGTCTGCAGCTGCTTTGTTCGATTGGCCAGCAGGTGCCGTTCCTCGGGTAAAGCGAGATATCGCTTGAATACCTCGGACCATGGTCCACACTTTTTCAGACTATGGTCTGATCCAGGCTTGAGGTCGGTCGCCGATTCGGCCCTAAGAACCGCAAATGACCCAGTAGCGGGAGAGACTCATGTCAGTGGCAAGAATTCTTTTTCTGATTATCTGTTCGTCGATGCTGGCGCTGGGCGCCCAGGCCAGGCCGGCGGTCGGAACGGTAGCCCTCTATTCCGACGGCACGGTGGAAAAACTCGTTGCCTATGACGGCAACCGAGCAGTCTGGGAGGACACCCGCAAGCGCCGCTATACCTACGGCAACAACCCCCTGTCGCTGGTTCTGGCCCGTGAAGATCTGCTACGCCCGACGCGCAGCTACACGGTTGACGTGAAGTCCGGCGACCCTGCGCGTCTGCTCGGGGCCTCCGCCGGAAGCGCTGAACGTTTCGTGCTGAGACGAATCTATCGTGATGGTCGAAGGAAACTGCGCGAGTGGCAGTGCCAGTCCTTGGGCAAGGGGTCTTTTTCACTCGCGGGGCAAACGCTGGGCACCGAGCGTTACAGCTGTCTGCGCAGTTATCGCAACAGCAGCGGCTCCTCGCGCAAGGACGAGCGCCTGATCACCTATGCCCCCAGCCTGAACCTGATCGTCGCGTTGGAGCGGACCAGGACCAAGGTCTATCGAAAACGCGCAGACAAGACCACCACCACGAACCGCACCCTGAAGCATCTGTTAGCCCCCCAGGAAGCCAACGCCAAAAGGATCAGGCAAATCCACCGCCAATTGGCGAAGTGAGCAGGCCATGATCGATTCATCAGCGTCACTTCAGCAGCGTTTGCAGAAGGCCAAGCAGAGTTACGTAACCCGCCACCTCGAGCTTGCCGCCTGTCACGCGCTGCTACCCTTTCAGCCGGTAGCCTTGGGCGATCTTTTGCTCGCCCGTGTCACCAAGATCCGCCAGCATCCGCGTATCGAACTGCCTTGCGGGCGGCGTGCCAATCTGTTCGTCGACGACGAAGTGATTCTGGCGGCCGGCAACCGATACGCCACCGACCAGTTCGCCGCGACGCTGCCGATCGGCAGCAGCGCTTATCTGGTCGCCGGCGGCGGTATCGCCGCCGAGGTCATCAGTCGTCATGCGTCGGTCAAGCCGGCGACCGAGATCGAGATCCTCGGTCTGCTGGCAGACGAGCAGCAACAGGTCCTCAATCTCAGTCGCTTCGTCACCCTGGCGAATGCTCCGGAGCCGTTGGCAACGGGTGGCATGCGCATCTTGCTGGTGGTCGGCACGGGCATGAACAGTGGCAAGACCACCTTGGCCACCGCCCTGGTTTCCACCCTCTGCCGTCAGGCTTGCCGAGTGGTGGCGGCCAAGTTGACCGGCACCGGGTCGGGACCCGACGTCTGGCGCTTTCGCGATGCCGGGGCAATGGCCGCCTTCGACTTTACCGACGCGGGTCTGCCGGGTACCTGGAAACAGCCGACCGAACGCCTCTTCACCATCGCCAGGCAGATCATCAACGCATCCTGCACCCATGAGGCGCAATACCTGGTGATCGAGTTGGCCGATGGCATCCTGCAGGAGGAAACCAAGGCGCTGATCGAGCACCGGGACTTCATGTCGCTTTGCGATGGCTGCTTCTGCGCCGCCGATTGCGCGCCAGGTGCGCTGATGCTGGTCCAGCAGCTGGCGCCGAGCAGGGTCCCGGTGCTGGCGATCAGCGGAACCCTGACCAGGGCGCCTCTGCTCATTGAGGAGGTCCGCCATCATACGGGCTTGCCCGTTCTCACCCTGGATCAGGTCTACGATCCGCGCACGGTGGATATCGTCCTTGGAGAACTGAGTCCGGTGCGATGAGCAGGTTGGCCGAGGTCACTGGTAATCGGCGCTGGCTCGGCCTGGTCGGGCTGAGCCTGATCGGCATGCTGCAGTCCCTCTCGCTGCTGTTCTTCATCATGCAGATTCGCAACCGGATAATGGCCCAGGAAGGCCCGTTCCTCGAGGGCCTGCTGCTGCTCGTGCCCCTGGTGTTCCTGCTGTCGGCCGGCCGCTTCATGGAGCGGACGGTGGCGGAGAAGTTGGCCCAGAGCTATGTCCACGAGGTCCGCACGCAGATCTTCGAGCATTTCCTCTGCCTGCCCACCGCGGACGCCTTGCGCGTCGGACGGGGTACCTTGCTGATGCGCCTGACCGGTGACCTGCTGGCGCTGCGCAACTGGCTGGTCGAGGGGGTGGCGCGTATGACGGTGCTGACCGTCTGGCTGTCGGTGGCGCTGGTCACCTTGCTGGTGCTCGATCCGCTGCTGGTCGCGGTGCTAGGCGGCCTGGCGGCCGCCGCCGTGCCGATCTACTGGCTGGGCGGGCGATACTTCTACGACGCCAGCAGCAACACCCGCAAGCATCGTTCGCGGTTGATGAACTACATGAGCCAGCGCATCGCCGCCGTGACGCTGATTCAATCGGTGAATCAGGCCGGTCGCGAGGCGCGGCGTTTTCGCCGGCTGAGCAACGACATGCACCGCTGGCAGCTCAAGCGCGCACAAGGCGGCGGCTGGCTGCGGGCCGGCACCGAGTTCATCAGCCTGACCCTGGTGGGGTTGCTGGCGTTGGTGGGGCACAGTCGTGTGCTCAGCGGCCACCTGTCGGCGGATGAGTTCGTCATGGTGATCATCGTGTCCCTCTACATGTTGCCGCAGATGCGCCGCCTCGGGCGAATCTACGAATACTGGACCCAGTACCAGTTGGCCCGCTTCAAGCTGCAGCGGTTTCTGCGTCGGAACCCCGTTGCCCCAGGTGGGCGCCGGCTCAAGTTGCCCGTTGGCGCACCGGTTTCCGTCACGCTGTCCATCGCTGCGGAGGGGGGCGTCGAGCGCCGGTTGTCTGCACCGGCCGGCGCACGGGTGCTGCTCTCGGGCGCCTCGGGGAGCGGCAAGAGCCGCCTGCTGCGTGCGATGGCCGGCATCGAGCCCATGCCTGGACTGAGCGGCAGTCTCGATGCCATTTCCCTGGATGAGCTGGCCGCGAGCGAGCGGCAGCGACGTATCGTCTTGATCGGTGAGCCCGCGACGTTCTGGCAGACCTCCATTCGGGAGAACCTGATCTACGGCATGCGCCGCGGTGACCAGCCGGACATCGAGCAGGTCATTGATCTGTGCGGTTTGCGCAGCCTGGCCGAGAGATTGCCCAACGGCCTGGATAGCCGCCTGGGCGCCAAGGGAATCCAGCTGTCGAGCGCGGAAGAGTTCCGTTTGATGCTTGCGCGCGGTTTGCTGAGGCGTCCCTCGTTGCTGCTCATCGATCATGCCTCGGCGTCGAGTGACTCGACGATCGATGAGCTGCTGGCCAAGGTCGGCAGCACCTTTCCCGGAACCATGATTGTCGCCCGTTCCGACGCGAGCAAGCCGCAATGGGCGACCAAGTACTGGACCCTGTCTGCGCCGCCGCTCGGTGTTGTGAAGCCGATTTCGACGACGGTGCGGACCGCCAGCGGGGAGACTCACCATGAAAACAGCTGAGCTTTACAGCACGCGTGAACTGTCGGCATGGCTCTATGAACCGGCCACGCTGAGGGACGCCAGCCGCTTGTTTGTCTGTGTCCACGGCATCTCGCGTAACGCCCGCGAGCAGCAGGAGGCCTTCAGGGCGACGGCCGATGAGCTGGGGGTGCGCCTGTTGGCCCCTGAGTTCAGCCACGACCGCTTTCCTGGCTACCAGCGCCTGGACACTGGGCTCGGGCTGACCCGCGCCGATCTCGCCTTCAACCGCATGCTGATGAGCCTGGGCAGTGACCTGCAGGTACCGGGGTGGGCGCTGGACATGTTTGGCTATTCGGGCGGCGCGCAGTTCTGCCACCGTTATGCGCTCTGTTATCCCGCGCGCACCCGCAGCCTGGTGCTCACGGGCGCCGGTTGGTACACCTTTCCCGACCGCGCCGTGAAGTACCCGCGCGGGTTGGCCAACTGGCCATCCGTACTGCCGGGACCGGCGGCGGCAGAGGCGATGACCAGGATTCCCACGCTGGTGCTAGTCGGCGATCGCGATACGCTGCGCGATGCCAGCCTGCGCAAGGGCGAGCGCATCGACAAGCAGCAGGGCCGCAATCGCCTGGTCAGAGCGCACAAGTGGGTCGAATGCTGGCGACAACTGGGCCACGCAGCCAGGCTTGAACTCGCCGAATTGCAGGGTGGCGAGCACGATTTCGCCCTGTGCGCCGAGCAGACCGACATGCTGCAAAGAGTTTCCCGCTTCCTGGCACGGCCAGAAGGACACTGAGGATATGAAGACACTATTGATGAGTTCCCTTGGCGCGCTCCTGCTCGCAGGCTGCACGACCCTGGCCGTTCCCAACAAGGACGCTCCGCAGTTGCTCGACGCCAGGCAAGTGACCGCCGCCTTTTCCGGCAACACCGTGCGCTCCTACAACCGCTCCCGCAAGATCAATACCTATACCTACTACGCTGCGGACGGCAGCGTGCTGCAGGAGCGCTTCTGGGAGGTGCGCAAGGGGCGTTGGCAGGTCATGCCCGATGGCCAGATGTGCCTGGTCTTCGCGAAGAAGTCCTGCCGTTTCATCGGCCGGGTCGGCGACAAGCTGTACAAGTATCGGCGCAGCTCCAACGGGCAGCTGAAGGCGATCATTCGCTACTCTGACTTTACAACCGGTAACTACGTCGGGTTGTAGGTGGTGGACTCCAGCGATGCTCAGTGCAGTCTTCTGACGTATTGTTGTAGTCAGCCCGTCTGGCGCGGTTCGTCCTGCGTCGGGCGTTGATCGTCCTGAGCCAGCGAGGGGCTGAGTGGATAATATCCTGATCACCGGCGCCGCTTCGGGCATTGGCGCCGCCACGGCCCGGTTGTTTCATTCCCGCGGCTGGACGGTCGGCCTGCTCGACATCAATCACCATGACCTGGCCGAACTGGCGAGCGAGCTGGGTGGCGTCTGGCACGCCGAGCTGGACGTGGCCGACCCGGATGCGGCGCAGCTGGCGCTGGCGGATTTCTGCGCCATGCATGGCGGACAGTTGCGTCTGCTGTTCAACTGCGCGGGGCTGATGAGCTGCGGCTACTTCGAGGAAATCCCCCAGGCCGAGCAGATGCGGATGCTCCAGGTCAATGTGCTCGGCGTACTCAACATGAGCCATGCGGCATTCCCCTACCTCAAGGACACCAGCAATGCCCAGGTGATCAACATGGGTTCGGCCTCCGCGGTCTACGGCGTGCCGCACCTGGCCAGCTACTCGGCGTCGAAGTTCGCCGTGCGCGGCCTGACCGAGGCGCTGGAGCTGGAGTGGCTCAGGCATGGCATCCGGGTTGGCGACCTGATGCCGCCCTTCGTCGCCACGCCGATGCTCGCCAATCAGCACTTCGACGCGCCGGTGATGCGTCGCCTGGGCGTCCGGCTGCAGGCCCGGGACGTCGCCGAGGCGGTCTGGCAGCAGGCCCAGGGGGCTGCGGTGCATCGCCCGGTCGGTCTGCGTTTCCGGCTGCTGTACTGGGCCGCGCAGCTCGCGCCCGCCTGGCTCAATCGGCTGATCATGAGCCGGCTGAGCCGCGAGTAGCCTGGACAGCCGCTGGCCGTCGGTCGCCGTCGAAACGTTTCGTGATGGGTTGTCGCAGCAAAGTTGCCCGGCTCGCGCTAACCTGCAATAGACGGCTCTGAATCATTCGATCTGAATGGCGCAACGTCGACCAGCCCTGGCTTCAGGTCTGGCTTATGACACATCAAGCAGCACTTGCTTGATTCTCGGGCGGCACCTTCGGGTGTCGCGACACCGCCGCAGTAAAGACGGTTGCAATGGGAAAGCGGTTAATCCATCCATCGCCTGAGGAGATCACTTCATGAGCACAGCCTTGCACGATGATGTCAGCAGCGGAGTATTACGGCGGATGAAGGAGGGCGGTTTCGACTTTGCCAGCTTCCATCCAATCGAGTTCTACGCCATTTTCCCGGACGAGGAGCGGGCCCGCATGGCGACCAGGAACTTTCGTGGAGAGTCCTTGCATGCCCTGGTGACCGAGCGCGATGACGGCGCCTGGCACCTGCAGGTGAGCAAGGTGATGTATGCGACCCATGCCGGTATCGGCGACTTCGAGCATGACCTGGAGTCGGTGGTGGTACCCCTAGGCGGCACCCTGGATGGCTGGGGGGTGACGCAGGAGGTCAAGGCTTCGCGGCCCTGATCGCCGGCCTGCAGCAGGCCCTCATCGGCTCACGGCCGGTGAGGGCGCGAGCCGCACCCTTCCCTGAATCGACTCCGCGGCACACCCTGTGCACATTCGCGGGGGCTCGCAGTCGACCATCTTCGTCGCACCGGCCGGCGGCAAATCGGCGAGTGCCTATACTCAACGTTAGTGATTTCTGATCGTGGCGCTCAATGCCGCGTCTTGGGGCGCGCTGAGTTCGATTGTTCGCCCTGCTGTGCCGTCTTGGTGCGGGTAACCACCATCAGCTGCCTATCAGATTGAACTTTCAGGGATAAGCCTGATGGCTCGGGCTTTGCAACGCTCTAGTGCATCCGGGGGCAAGGAGTACGGCATGGCGCGAACTTACTACGATGAGATGTACCTGGCGAACGGCGAGTGCCGGGAGCACTACCGCGAATTCACCCGTTGGCTGGCCGAAACGCCTAAGGATTCGCTGGCCCAGCGGCGGCGCGAGGCCGACCTGTTGTTCCACCGAGCCGGCATCACTTTCACCCTCTACGGCGATGACCAGGGCACCGAACGGCTGATTCCCTTCGACATCATTCCGCGCAGCATTCCGGCGAGCGAGTGGCGCATGGTCGAGCGCGGCTGCATCCAGCGGGTGCAGGCGCTGAACATGTTCCTCGCCGACCTCTACCACGACCAGCGCATCCTCAAGGCCGGCATCATCCCGGCCGAGCAGGTGCTGACCAACGAGGGCTATCAGATGGCGATGCAGGGTCTCGACCTGCATCGCGACATCTACGCCCATATCGCCGGGGTCGACCTGGTACGCGACGGCGATGGCAGCTATTACGTGCTGGAAGACAACCTGCGCACGCCCAGCGGTGTCAGCTATATGCTCGAGGACCGCAAGATGATGATGCGGCTGTTCCCCGAGCTGTTCTCCGCGCAACGGGTGGCGCCGATCAATCACTACCCGAGCCTGTTGCTCGATACCCTGAAGAGCTCCAGCGCGCTGGATAATCCCACCGTGGTGGTGCTGACCCCGGGGCGTTTCAACAGCGCCTATTTCGAGCACGCCTTCCTCGCCCGCGAGATGGGCGTCGAGCTGGTCGAGGGCGCCGACCTGCTGGTGCGCGACGACAAGCTGTATATGCGTACCACCTCGGGGGCCAAGCAGGTGGACGTGGTCTACCGGCGCATCGACGATGCCTACCTCGATCCACTGGCCTTCAACCCGGATTCCATGCTCGGCGTGCCGGGGCTGCTGTCGACCTACCGCTCCGGCAACGTGGTGCTGGCCAACGCCATTGGCACCGGGGTGGCGGACGACAAGTCGATCTACCCCTATGTCGACGAGATGATCCGTTTCTACCTGGACGAGGACGCCATTCTCAAGAACGTGCCGACCTGGCAATGCCGCAAGCCCGAGGAGCTGTCCCATGTGCTGGCCAACCTGCCCGAGCTGGTGGTCAAGGAAACCCAGGGCTCGGGTGGCTACGGCATGCTGGTCGGGCCGGCGGCGAGCAAGGCGGAGATCGAGGATTTCCGCGCCCGGCTGATCGCCCGACCGGAGGCCTACATCGCCCAGCCAACCCTGTCGCTGTCGACCTGCCCGACCTTCGTCGAGAACGGCATCGCCCCGCGCCACATCGACCTGCGCCCGTTTGTCCTGTCCGGTCGCGAAACTCGCCTGGTGCCAGGCGGCCTGACGCGCGTGGCATTGCGCGAAGGCTCGCTGGTGGTCAACTCGTCGCAAGGCGGCGGGACCAAGGACACCTGGGTAGTGGAGGATTAATCATGCTGTCGAGAACCGCCTCCGATCTGTACTGGATGTCCCGTTATCTGGAGCGCGCCGAGAACCTCGCGCGCATGCTCGACGTCAGCTATTCGCTGTCGCTGATGCCGCAGGATGGCAGCGGCGATGGCCTGGATGAACTGGCCATGCCATTGCTGATCACCGGCACCCTGGACGAGTACCTGGAGCGCCATGGCCAGATGCATGCCGAGCGCATGCTGAACTTCTTCGCCCTGGATGCCGACAACCCGGCGAGCATCTATTGCTGCCTGCAGGCCGCGCGCACCAATGCCCATGCGGTCCGCGGCCGCATCACCGGCGACATGTGGGAGAACATCAACGCCACCTGGCTGGAGATTCGCGGCATCTCCGAACAGGGCTTGGGGCGTTTCGGCATCAGCCGCTTCTGCGAGTGGGTCAAGGAGCGCTCGCACCTGTTCCGCGGCGCCACCTTCGGCACCATCATGCGGGGCGATCCCTACCGTTTCATTCGCCTGGGCATCTTCATCGAGCGCGCCGACAACACCCTGCGCCTGCTCGATGCCCGCTACGAACTGCTCGGCGAGGACATCGACGAGATCGACGGCCGCCCGGCGCGCAGCTATTACCAGTGGACCGCCTTGCTCAGGGCGTTGTCGTCCTTCGAGGCCTTCGCCGAGATCTACCGCGGCTCGCCAGGGGCGCGCAAGGTGTCCGAACTGCTGCTGCTGCGCCCGGAGGTGCCGCGCTCGCTGCGCGCCTGCCTGGAGGAGCTCAACCTGATGCTCGCCAACCTGCCCGGCGAGAACGGCCGCCCGGCCCAGCGCCTGGCCGCCGAGCTGGAGGCGCGCCTGCGCTATACCGGCATCAACGAAATTCTCGATGAGGGGCTGCATGCCTGGCTCACCGAGTCCATCCAGCAGGTCCGCCTGCTGGGCCAAGCCATCCAAACGTCATACCTGGAGGTAGCATGAGACTGTCGATTAGCCATGACACCACCTACCACTACGAAGACCAGGTGCGTGCGAGCATCCAGTACCTGCGTGTGACCCCCCACGACAGCGAGCGCCAGCACGTGATCAGCTGGCAGCTCAAGCTGCCCCATCCGGTCCGTGCGCAACTCGACCCATTCGGCAATATCCTGCATGTGCTGACCCTGGATGAGCCCCACGACACCGTGGTGATCGGCGCTCACGGCGAGGTAGAGATCGACGAGCACCGCGAAGCGGAGCACGAGGATCATTCCGCCTTGCCGTTCCTGCGCAGCACCAGCCTGACCTCGGCGGACGAGGCGATGCGTGAGTTCGCCGTGCAGCACTGCCAGCAACGTCGCGACCGCGCAGCGCTGATCGACCTGATGCACGCATTGAACGCGCATATCAGCTACCTGCCGGGCAGCACCGAGACGGGGACCAGCGCCGCCGAAGCCTTCGCCGGGCGCCAGGGGGTCTGCCAGGATCAGGCCCACGCCTTTCTCGCCTGTACCCGCAGCCTGGGGATTCCGGCACGTTACGTTTCCGGCTACCTGTTCACCGGCGACGACGAGCAGCTGGCCAGTCACGCCTGGGCCGAAGCCTGGCTGGACGACGCCTGGTACAGCTTCGACGTGACCAACTGCCTGGCCATCGCCGAGCGCCATCTGAAGCTGGCCGTGGGCCTGGATTACCTGGACGCCTGCCCGGTACGCGGCGTGCGTCGCGGTGGCGGCGGCGAGCAGATGAACGCGAAGCTGGCCGCTCCACCGCAGTTGCGCGCCCGGGCCCAGTGACGGCTACATGGCCATGTCTGCGCCGCTATGACCGGGGCGGCGCGCCAGGCGATGACGGGCGTGCAGCGCCTGGTCAGGCCCGCGCAGTCGCGGGCTAAGGGGCCGTCACCTTGCGTTGCGCCATATGCCGCAGGTAGTCGAGCAACTGGGCCAGTTCGCTGTCGCTCAGCTGGGCCTGGGCGAAGCCCGGCATCCGTCCCTGGGGCCAGCGCCGCAGGCTTTGCGGATTGCGGATGTAGCGGGCGAGGAAGTCGCCGGCGAAGTATTCGGTGGGGTTGTGTGGAATGTTCAGGTCGGGGCCGAACCTGGAATCGCCCGCGCCGTTCAGCCGATGACAGGCCATGCAATGCTTCTGGTACTGGGCGAAGCCCGCGTTGATCTGCTTGCCGGCGTTGCGTGCCGGCAGCAGCTGCGGAAAGCGCTGTGCGAGCGGCGCCAGTCTGCGGATCTGGGCGATGCGGAACGGCCATTGCTCCGGGCCGATGCGAGCGGCCGCGGGGTTTGTCCAGACCAGGTAGAAGGGCCCTGCGCTGGGCTTGTTGGGCGCCAGTGGTGGCCAGGGCTGGGCCGGGTCCTCCACCGCCAGCCAGGCCACGGCGCCGCTCGAGCCGAGCAGTAGCGAGGCCGGCAGTTCGGCGGCAAAACCGTCGCTGGCCACCGCCTGCAGATGATCTTCCACTCCTACGCCTTGCAGCAGTGCAGCCAGCGGCACGGCCCGGTAGCTCATGCTGCGTTTGTAGCTGACGTCCTCGCCGATCTCGATGCGTTGTGCCCGCGGATGGGCGAGCAGCTCGGCGCTGCTCCAGTTGCGGCTGCCTGGGCCAATGTCCAGGCGCAGGTCGGCGCCCTGCACGCTGGCGCTCAGTACCATCAGGGCGACTATCAGTCCACGCATGTTCGTTTCTGCCGCTGTTCGAAAGGTCGGAGATGCCGGCCGCTTCGCGCCGCGATGGGCGTGCACGAATACGGAGGCGTGGGCCCAAGGCCCACAGCCGCCGATTCTAGCGTGACAGGGTGGTATCCCGCTTTGCGCTGTGCGTAACGCGCTACGGCGACGCCCGGCGCCAGGGATGGTGGCGGGTCAGCTGACCAGACGGGTCAAGTTGGGAAGGATCAGGATAACGGTGGTGGCAAAGACGATCAGGCTTGCTTGCCGAAACTTGGGTTGTCTGAACATGGCCATCTGCCTTTTATTTATTGTTGGAGTGGCGTCGGGTGCCTGCTCGCCAGGCATCCTGGACTACGGCGTCACACCAGGCGTGGACTGACATCCCGCCCCGGCAATACCCGGCGGCGGTCCTTGGCATGTGTTGATCACTGCATTCCAGCTCCTGTAACTCTAGGGGGCGCATCAGGTTTTTATTAGATGACTTGGTTTCAATAACCACTCTGTTTGGAACATCGGGTTATCGGGAATGACTCACTCCACTGCGCCGCGCCTTGAGCCAGACGCTCCACGCTGGGCCGTGCCGGTAAAGGGCCAGTAGCCGACCGTTTGTCTGAACGGAGTGGTCAATGGCCCTGAGCATTTAGGTCATTGAGCCTGGCGGGGCCAGGGGTATGGTAGAGCGGATCAACGATGGCAGCGCCCGGCGAAGAGCGGCGGAGCCCTGCCGTTATCCAGCCCCAGGGAGGTCCGAGGACGCCATGACCGAAGCATTCATTTTCGATGCACTGCGCACGCCCCGCGGCAAAGGCAAGAAGGACGGGGCGCTGTACAGCGTCAAGCCGGTCAGCCTGGTCGCCGGCCTGCTGACAGCGCTGCAGCGGCGCAATGGCCTGGACACCAGCCAGGTCGATGACGTCGTCCTTGGCTGTGTCACGCCGGTGGGCGATCAGGGGGCCGACATCGCCAAGACCGCGGCCATGCTCGCGGACTGGGACGTCAGCGTCAGCGGCGTGCAACTCAACCGCTTCTGCGCCTCGGGTCTGGAGGCGGTGAATATCGGGGCGATGAAGGTGCGTTCGGGCTTCGAGGACCTAGTGGTGGTCGGTGGCGTGGAGTCCATGTCGCGCGTGCCCATGGGTTCGGACGGCGGTGCCTGGGCGATGGACCCGGAAACCAATCTGCACAGCCAGTTCGTCCCGCAGGGCATAGGCGCCGACCTGATCGCCACCCTGGAGGGCTTCAGCCGCGCAGATGTCGATGCCTTCGCCCTACGTTCGCAGCAGAAGGCCGCGCGCGCCAGCGCCGACGGTTCGTTCAGCAAGTCCCTGGTGCCGGTCTGCGACCAGAATGGCATCGTCCTGCTCGAGCATGACGAGTTCATTCGCGGCGACTCGACCCTGGCGGGGCTGGGCAAGCTCAAGCCGAGCTTCGAGATGATGGGCCAGATGGGCTTCGATGCCACGGCCCTGCGTGTCTACAGCCAGGTCGAGCGCATCGACCATGTGCATACTCCGGGCAACAGCTCGGGCATCGTCGATGGGGCCGCGCTGATGCTCATCGGCTCCGCCGCCAAGGGCCGGGAACTGGGTCTCAAGCCCCGCGCGCGCATCGTCGCCAGCGCGGTGACCGGTACCGATCCGACCATCATGCTCACCGGCCCGGCGCCGGCTACCCGCAAGGCGCTGGCCAAGGCCGGGCTCAAGGTGGAGGACATCGACCTGTTCGAGGTCAACGAGGCCTTCGCCTCGGTGGTGCTGAAATTCATGAAGGACATGGGCGTGAGCGAAGACCGGGTCAACGTCAACGGCGGCTCCATCGCCATGGGGCACCCGCTGGGCGCCACCGGTTGCGCCATCCTCGGCACCCTGCTCGACGAACTGGAAGCGCGGCAGCTGCGCTATGGCCTGGCCACCCTCTGTGTCGGCGGCGGCATGGGCATCGCCACCATCATCGAACGGATCTAAGGAGTCTTCATCGGCCACTGCGCGCGACCCTGCAGCGTGAGAGTCGAGCGGTAATGCGCATCTACAGCCCGTAGCCTGCGCTTGCCCCTCGACTGTCGCCACGTCTGATCCGCGATTCTGACGCCTGTGAAGAGCTCCCCAACTGACTTGGGGTTGAAAGAAATGACTGACGCCATTCGTTACGAAAAGGGCCCGGACAATATCGTTGTCCTGACCATGGACATGCCAGGGCAAAGCGCCAACACCATGAACGCGGCGTATCGCGAGGCCATGGGCCAGGTGATCGAGCGCCTGGAGGCCGAGCGCGACGCCATTGCCGGCGTGATCATCAGCTCGGCGAAGAAGACCTTCTTCGCCGGCGGCGATCTCAATGAGCTGATCAAGGTCGGCAAGGCCGACGCCAAGGACTTCTACCAGATGATCCTGCGGATCAAGGGCCAGCTTCGCCGCCTGGAAACCTTGGGCAAGCCGGTGGTGGCCGCGATCAACGGCGCCGCCCTGGGCGGCGGTTGGGAGATCTGCCTGGCCTGTCACCAGCGTATCGCGCTGGATAGCGCCAGCGTGCAGCTCGGCCTGCCGGAGGTGACCCTGGGCCTGCTGCCGGGCGGTGGTGGAGTGGTGCGCATGGTCCGCCTACTTGGCCTGGAAAAGGCCCTGCCTTATCTCCTCGAGGGCAAGAAGGTACGCCCGCAGGCCGCGCTGAAAGCCGGCTTGATCGACCAGCTCGCCTCGGACCAGGGCGACCTGCTGGCCAAGGCGCGCGCCTGGATAGTGGCCAACCCCGAGGCCAGGCAGCCCTGGGACGAGCCGGGCTACAGGATGCCCGGCGGCACCCCGTCCAGCCCGAACGTGGCGCAGATGCTGGCCATCGCGCCGAGTGTGCTGCGGGAAAAGACCAGGGGCTGCTTGCCGGCACCGGAGAAGATCCTCTGCGCCGCGGTCGAGGGCGCCCAGGTGGACTTCGACACCGCGCAGCTCATCGAGGCGCGCTACTTCACCGAGCTGACCACCGGGCAGGTGGCGAAGAACATGATCGGCACCTTCTGGTTCCAGCTCAACCAGATCAATGCCGGCGGCTCGCGACCGCAAGGCCTGGCCCCCTCTACCACGAAGAAGGTCGGGGTCATTGGCGCCGGCATGATGGGCGCGGGCATCGCCCATGTGACGGCCGCGGCGGGGATCGAGGTGGTGCTCAAGGACGTCTCGCTGGAGAGGGCGGAAAAGGGCAAGGGCTATTCGGCCCGGCTGCTGGAGAAGAAGGTCAGCCGTGGGCAGATGAGCGTCGACAAGCGTGACGCCATCCTGGCGCGGATCACGCCCAGCGACAGGGACGCCGATTTCGCCGGCTGCGACCTGATCGTCGAGGCCGTCTACGAGGATCGCGACCTCAAGGCCAATGTCACCGCGGCGGCCGAGCGGGCCGCGCTGAGCGATGCGCTGATCGCCTCGAATACCTCGACGCTGCCGATCACCGGCCTGGCCACCGCGGTGGACGGGCAGGACAGGTTCATCGGCCTGCACTTCTTCAGCCCGGTGGACAAGATGCCGCTGGTGGAGATCATCCGCGGCGAGCATACCAGTGACGCCACCCTGGCCCGCGCCTTCGACTACGTCATGCATATCAACAAGACGCCGATCGTGGTCAGCGACAGCCGCGGCTTCTTCACCTCGCGGGTCTTCGCCACCTACACCCATGAGGGCATGGCCATGCTCGGCGAGGGCGTGTCGGCGGCGCTGATCGAGAACGAGGCGCGCAACGCCGGTATGCCGGTGGGGCCGCTGGCGATCAGTGACGAGGTGTCGCTGAGCCTGATGCAGCATATCCGCCAGCAGACCCTGAAGGACCTGGCCGAGGAGGGCAAGGAGGCGCCCGAACACCCGGCCTTTGCGGTGATCACGCAGATGCTTGAGCAATACCAGCGAGCGGGGAAGGCGGCCGGAGCTGGCTTCTATGAGTACCCCGAGGGCGGCAGGAAATACCTGTGGCCGGAGCTCAAGCGTCATTTCGAGAAGGCCGACCGGCAGATTCCGGCCGCGGACGTGCGCGATCGCATTCTGTTCATCCAGGCGCTCGAAACCGTCAGGTGCCTGGAGGAGGGCGTGTTGCAGTCGACCGCCGACGCCAATATCGGCTCGATCTTCGGCATCGGTTTCGCCGCGTGGACCGGCGGCGCATTGCAGTTCATCAACCAGTACGGTCTCCAGGACTTCGTCGCGCGCGCCCAGTATCTGGCCGAGCAATACGGCGAACGGTTCCTGCCGCCGGCGTTGCTGCTGGAGAAGGCGGCTGGCAAGCAGACGTTCTGAGCGGCGGCAGGCCTTGGCGCTTGCCAGGTGTGGTCCAGTCGTACCGGTGGTCGGTTCAGGCGAACCAATTGCCGGGGCGTTCACGTTTTGCTCAGCGTGTTGCCTCGGTTCGCCGCCGCCTCCGGCGCTACGGCGCTAGACTCTGCGGAGTTACCTGGCCCGATCAGGGCCGTGCTGGCGCCGTATCTTGGAGAGTTGCCATGTTGAAAATAAAGACACTCATGACCTTGTCATTCTGTGCCCTGATGTTGTCGTCGGTGGCCGTGCCGCAGATGAATCTGCTGGTCGACTCCGCCTACGCTAAAGGCGGTGGCGGTGGCGGTGGCGGTGGCGGTGGCGGTGGCGGTGGCGGTAATGGTGGCGGTGGTGGCGGCAACGGTGGCGGTGCTGGCAATGGCGGCGGAGGCGGTCACGGTGGCGGTCACGGCGGTGCTGAGGGCGGTCATGGCCATGGTCACGGCGGCGGCATAGGTGGCGGTCGTGCTGGGCACGCCGAAGGCGGCTCCAACGGCAACGGCAAGGGCAAGGGCGCAAGCGCCAGCGCTGGTCATGGCGCGGCAACCTCCGAAGCGGCGAAATCCAAGGAGACCACTGGCCTGGCCAAGGCCATGTCGGTGGTGGCCAGCACGCCGGCAGCCTTGGCTGCGGCGCTGGGCCTGGAAAACGCCCTGGCCAACAGCACAAAGCATGATGGCGAGGCCGAAGACGGCACCGATGCATCCGACGACGATGCGACCGATACCGATACCGATACCGATACCGATACCGATACCGATTCGGGAGAGGGCGAGGGGGACGCGAGCGGCAGCGAACTGGCCGACTGACCTCGGGCTATCGTGGCGCGACCCAGGCCCGGCTTATCTGCCGGGCCTTTTCATTCTGGCGCTGTCGTCCACTTGCCTTGCGGTCCGTGCTTAGGCAGGCTTGAGCCTTGTAGTCATCACCTCCCGCGTTTCAGGTACCCGCCCCATGTCGCTGCACATCTGCATTCTGGAAACAGACATTCTTCGTCCCGAGTTGATCGATCAGTACCAGGGCTACGGCCGGATGTTCGAGCGGCTCTTCGCGCACCAGCCGATCGCCGCCGAGTTCAGCGTGTATAACGTGATGGAGGGCAACTACCCGCCGGACAGCGCGCATTTCGACGCCTACCTGGTTACCGGCAGCAAGGCCGACTCCTTCGCCACCGATCCGTGGATCGAAACCCTCAAGACCTACCTGCTGGATCGCTACGCCAAGGGCGACAAGCTGCTGGGCGTGTGCTTCGGCCATCAACTGCTGGCGCTGCTGCTCGGCGGCAAGGCCGAGCGTGCCGAGCAGGGCTGGGGCGTGGGCATCCATCGTTATCGCCTGGCGCACCAGCCGGCCTGGATGACGCCGGTACTGGAGGAGCTGACCTTGCTGATCAGCCACCAGGACCAGGTCACCAAGCTGCCCGATAATGCGACGTTGCTGGCCTCCAGCGACTTCTGTCCGATCGCCGCCTATTGCATCGGCGACCAGGTGCTGTGCTTCCAGGGGCATCCCGAGTTCGTTCACGACTATTCCAAGGAACTGCTGGAGATCCGCCAGCAGCACATCGGCGAGCAGGCCTATCGCCAAGGGGTGGACAGCTTGCAGCATGATCACCAGGGCCATACGGTGGCCGAGTGGATGATGCGCTTCGTCGCCCATGGACGCTCGGGGCTGGAGGCTTAAGCGAGACTGCGCGAAGGCCCGGTCCCGCGCGGGGCATTCTGATCCCCGCGCCCTGCCGCGTTCTTGTGGGCTGAAGACCAAGGCGGCGCGCCGGCACGCGCGCCCGAAGGCTCGCGCTTCGCCGCGGCTGGGTATTCGAGGCTCAGGCGCCGGCCAGTTGCCGATCCATCGCGGCGATGCACTGCTGCATCTGCTGGCGGCATTGCTCCATCAGGCGCGGCAGGTCGTCCAGGCTCAGGCCGGCGGTGGGAATGGCTGGCAGCGAGCGGATCAGAATGTCGCCACTGCGCCAGCGGTTCAGGCGCATCCGCCTGACGTAGCTGCTGGCGCACACCGGGATGATGGGCACGCCCGCGGCGATGGCCATCTGAAAGGCGCCTTTCTTGAACGGCAGCATCTCCCCGCCACCATTGCGCGTGCCCTCGGGAAACACCCAGATCGAGGTGTTGCGCTGCTTGAGGGTGTCGGTGGTCTTGAGCATGGCCCGTTTGGCGCGCTGCGCGTTGCTGCGGTCGAGCAGCACGTTGCCCGCCAGCCAGTAGAGTTGGCCGAAGAATGGCAGCCACTTCAGGCTTTTCTTGCCGATGCTGACGGTACGCTGCGGCACCACGCGACCGAGGACGTAGAGGTCGTAGTTGGACTGGTGATTGGCGATTATCACGCAGGCGGGATGGTGCTCCAGCAGCGGCTTGACGTCGGTCTTCACTTTCAGGCCAAGCAGGCAGAGCGCCGGTAGGGAGTAGAGGCGGGCGCAGATGCGGCTGTTGTCCGGGTTGAACGGCCGACAAAGGCCGAGCAGCAGGCCAAGCAGGCCGGCCAGAACGAAGTGCACGGCCATCGCTAGCATGCGCAGAAGAAACAGCATTGGGAACGCCCGACAGGAGAAAGGGCGCGCAGTGTAGGGGGGCGCTCTGCACTCGGCAAATACTGCTGATCGGTGGCGCTGGCCGGGCTCGGCCACGAGCGAGGCGCCTGCCTGGCGCTCGCTCGATGCCAGCGGGCGGCTCGCCCGCTGGTCCTGTCGTCGACTCAGACCTTGAAGCGGCCCAGCAGGCGATCCTGTTGCCCGACCTGGTCGACCATCACCGCGCACTGGCGAACCTGCTGCTCGGCGCCGTTGGCGACCTCATGGCTGATGTCGCGAATGTTGGTGGTGTTGCGGTTGATCTCCTCGGTGGTGGCGCTCTGCTCTTCGGCTGCGGTGGCGATCTGCAGGTTCATGTCGTTGATGCGGGTGATCGCCTCGCGGATGCGTCCCAGCATGGCGTTGGCAGCGCTGGCGTCCTCGGCGGTCTGGCTGGCGGTGTCGCGGCTCTGCTGCATACGCGCCTCCGCCTGTTTCACCCCGGACTGCAGCTGATCGATCATCTGGCGGATTTCCTGGGTGGATTGCTGGGTGCGCGAGGCGAGCGAGCGCACCTCGTCGGCCACCACGGCGAAGCCGCGTCCGGACTCGCCGGCACGGGCGGCTTCGATGGCGGCGTTGAGGGCGAGCAGGTTGGTCTGATCGGCGATGCTGGTGATCACCGAGAGGATCGACTCGATGTTGTGGCTGAGCTTGGCCAGCTCGTTGATCGACTGGCTGGTGTCGTTCATCTCATCGGCCAGGCGCTTGATCGCCGCGGTGGACTGGGAAACCACGGCCACGCCGTTCTCGGTCTCGTCGTTGGCGGCGATCGCCGCCTGGGCCGCGGCCTGGGCATTGCGTGCCACCTCTTCGGCGGTGGAGGCCATTTCCTGCATGGCGGTGGCCAGCTGGTCCAGCTCCTGCAGCTGCTCCTGCAGGCGGCCGGAGGCCTGGTCGGCCTCGATCGAGGTCAGCGAGGTGCTTTCGCGCACCTGGCGCGAGCTGCCCATCACATCGCCGATCAGGCCCTGCAGGTTCTGCAGGAAGCCGTTGAACTCCCGCTCGACCGCGGCGATTTCATCATTGCCTTCGGCCGGCAGGCGGCGGGTCAGGTCGCCTTCACCGCTGTTGATATCGCGCAGGGAGTTCTGCAGCTGGCTCAGTGGGCGCAGCAGGTGGGTCATCAGCGCGCCCAGCAGCAGCAGGCTCAGGGCCACGCCGATCAGGGTACCGGTGGCGGCGCGCCAGCTGAGCGCATTGGCCTCGGCCAATACCTTGCTTTCATCCAGCACCACGCCGATATACCAGTCCATGCCCTTGAGGTTGCTCAGCGGGGTGAAGGACACCAGCCGGTCCTGGCCGTTGCCTTTGACGGTGGTCAGTTCTTGCTTGAGGGCCGGGGATTGGCCATCGAACAGCTCGCTCAGCGGTTTGCCGTTCAGCTCGGTGTTCGGGTGGGAGATGATGTTGCCGTTACGGGCCAGCAGGAAGGCATAGCCGGCGCCGTTGAAGTTCAAGGTGTTGATGGTGTCGGAGATGGTCTTCAGGCTGATGTCGCCACCGAAGGCGCCCTTGAACTGGCCACGGTCGCTGAGCTTGGCCACCGCCGAAATCAGGATCTCGCCACTGGCGGCGTCGGGGTAGGGCTCGGTGAGCATCGCTTGATTGGCCGACTTGGCCACCGGGTACCAGGGCCGCTGCCGCGCATCCCAACCCGTAGGGTTCCAGGTCGGGTCATTGGTGATGCGCTCGCCATCGGTGTCGAGCCCGCCGAAGATCAGCAGGAACTGCTGCTTGAGAATCGGTTGGTCGAACACGCGCTGGATCTGCTCGGCGCTGAAGTCGCTGTCGATGTTCTGCGCCATCATGTCGATCAGCTGCAGTTTGCCGTTCAACCAGTTCTCGATCTGGCGGGCCAGGGCGCCGCTCGCATCCTTGATGCTGGATTCGGTCTGCTCGTTGAGGCTGTTGCGGACCTGACTGATTTGCACCAGCGACAGCAGGCTGGTGGTGAGAAACAGCACGGTCGCCGCCGCAAGACCAACCTTATGGGCAATTTTCATAGGCAAATTTTCCTTATTGGGTGCGGGCCCGCCGAAGACTGCTGGAGGCCCGGTACAAGCAAGTCGGCAGGCCGGCGGGTTTCTTTATGCCGAAAGGGCGATTACGAGAACTCTGGAGGCCTGCCCTTTACCAGAGCACCGGTCTGCAAAGGGCATGTTTACCGGGGTGGATTCTCCCGGGGAAGGCATTTTCAGCGTACTTCTAGCTCGATGGCGCTGGCGGGGTTGATCGCCTTGCGGACTTAAGGGGGGAAGTCGAAGTGCGGCGTGATCCGAGGCCCTTTGCGCCCTCAGGGCTGGGAGACGGAGGCGTCCTGGGGGGTACGTAAACCGTTCGCCCTGAGGCAGAGGCGCCTGCCCGGGGCGATACGGCCCGAGTAGCCCGGCCGAGGCGCGCCGGGCCTTGGGGATTGTGCGCGGGTGGTCAGAGCAGTTGCTGGCGATCCTGCTCGATGGCCCGGTCGAGGCTCTCCAGCAGCGCCTTGCGCACTTTCAGCTTGGTGTTGCGGTGCGCGGTCATGTTGATCTTCTTCAGCTGTTGCGCGGCGGCCAGGGCGGTGGCCATCAGCTGTTCGGCCGGCACCACCTTGTCGAGGAAACCGGCATCGACGGCGCCTTGCGGGTCGAACATCTCGCCGTTGATCACCGAACGATGAAACGCCGACTTGCGCAGGCGGTCGCGGGCCAGTTCGATGCCCACGTGGTGCATGGTCATGCCGATTTGCACTTCATTCAGGCCGATGCTGAACGGACCTTCGACGCCGATACGGTAATCGGCCGAGAGCAGGATGAAGGCGCCCTTGGCCACCGCATGGCCCGGGCAGGCAACGATGATCGGGAAGGGGTGGGCCAGCATGCGCCGCGCCAGCGTCGAGCCGGCGGCAACCAGATCGATGGCGTTCTGCGGACCGGAGGTCATCACCTTCAGGTCGTACCCGCCCGAGAGGATGCCCGGCTGGCCGGTGATGACGACGATGGCCTTGTCCTGTTCGGCGCGATCCAGCGCAGCATTGAAGGCGGCGATTACGTCCGGGGAAATGGCATTCACCTTGCCATTGTTCAGGGTCAGGGTGGCAATGCCGTCTTCGAGTTGATAGCTGATCAGGTCGCTCATCGCGGGGTTCCTTGTGCTGAGGTGGGGGCAGACGTTACTCACCCGTTTCGTCCAGGTAAAGCGCGGCGGCTGACCGGTTGGTCAGCCCAGAGGCCCGGTTTTCCTGAGGCGGGCGCCGCGCGACGCCAGCGGTTCGGCTAGGGCGCGTGGTCACCGGGCAGTCGATAGAATCCGTTTCGGTTGCTGCGGCTGCGGACTGCGATCGCCAGCCAGCCGTCCCTATGACCGGACCTGGAGCAGGGCGTAGTAGCCCAGTAACCCGTTGTTTGGCATAAGCGCATGAATCTTTTGAAAAAAACTTTTGCCTTTGGCGAACTGTTCGGCTAGATTAGCGCGCCTCGACAGACAGCGATGTCCAGCGAGATCCGGTGAAGTGTCCGAGTGGTTGAAGGAGCACGCCTGGAAAGTGTGTATACGGGAAACCGTATCAAGGGTTCGAATCCCTTCTTCACCGCCAGATAGATACAGCTAAAGCCCCGAGAGCTAACAAGTTCTCGGGGCTTTTTGCGTTATGGGGCCTTGGGGTGATGGAGACTGCTCAGCCCCTTAGCCCATAAGCCATCATGCTCAGGCTGATCACCAGGCTGACGCTGGCCAGGGCGAGCTCGGCGTAGCGTTTGCCTGGCTTGCTACCTGTAATCAGGGTGGCCTCGGCAGGCGCTGCCGGGTCGTAGTGCACGGCAACTTTCAGGCCTGGGGCGAAGCGCTGGGCGAGCCTTTCTGCTTCCTCCTGTTGAAGGATTGGGTACAGCGTCGCGCGGTTGCCCTGGTAGCGCACTCCGCCGACCTGGTACTCATAGTGCAATAGAAAGTCGTGCCGGTCAGCGTCAGCGCTGTGGGCCGCGACTTCGGAGCTGAGTATGCGACCAGGCACTGTCGGCCAGCGCGTGCTCGCCTCGTAGCGAAGGAATGACTTCAGTGCCTGCCACAGCAGGTAGGTGGATAGAACAAGGAGAATGGTGCCTCCCCAAAAGGCTGAATTCATGACTGCTCCTGGGATCGAGGGGGTTTGCAGTTGCCTGGGCTTGATGAAAGGCAGTCCAGTGGTCGCTGCGGTGCGGGGTAGAAACGGGGTTGGCATGGCGGGAGGGGGATTCTACCGTCAGGCCCCTCGCCTTGGTCAACGGCGGATGGCTGCTGCCTCCGTTCACTCCCTCTCTGGGCTTCGCTTCGTCGATTTAGCCGGCAGGCGTGGATGTCTCCGTTCTGTGTCGGCATCATTCGCCGGGAGGCCTTATCAGTCAGCAATAGGTTTAATTCAGTGAGCGCGTCAGGCAGCCGGCTGCCGCTCATTCAGGCCAAGGCGCTAGGCGGGTTGGCCGTACTCTGGGAAGCAAAACGTGAAGTGGGACATTTTCTGCAGGGTCGTCGATAACTACGGCGATATTGGGGTGACCTGGCGCCTGGCCAGGCAGCTGGTTGCCGAGCATGGGCTGGGGGTACGCCTGTGGGTGGATGACATGGCGGCGTTCGCGCGCATCTGCCCCGGCGCGGATGCCAGCGCTACGCGCCAGGTGCGGCAGGGCGTGGAGCTGTGTCTTTGGGCCGGTGACTGGCAGTCGAGCGCCCCGGCGGATGTGGTCATCGAGGCGTTCGCCTGCGAGTTGCCGGCGGCCTATGTGGCGGCCATTGCGGCGCGGCCGGCGAAGGTGCTGTGGCTCAACCTCGAATACCTGAGTGCCGAGGACTGGATCGACGGCTGTCACGGTCTGCCGTCCTTGCAGTCGAGCGGTCTGCAGAAGTTCTTCTTTTTTCCGGGATTCACCGTGGGTAGCGGCGGTCTGCTGCGCGAGCGCGATCTGCTGAGTGAATGCCAGGCGTTTCAGGCCGATGCCGGAGCGCAGGCGGCTTTTCTTGCCGGGCTCGGAGTGACGCGTTTGCCCGGCGCGCGCCTGATCTCGCTTTTCGCCTACGAGAACCCCGGACTGGCCGCTTGGCTGGACGCCTTGGCAGCGGACAGCCGACCCAGCCAGCTGCTGGTGCCGGAAGGGCGCATTCTTGTCGATCTGCAGGAGTGGATTGGTGCGCAGTGCTTGGCGGCCGGCGATATGCGCCAGTGCGGGCAGTTGCAGGTTCAGGTGCTGCCATTCATCGAGCAGGCGCAGTACGACCGGCTGCTCTGGTGTTGTGACTTCAACGCGGTGCGTGGCGAGGATTCCTTCCTGCGGGCGCAGTGGGCCGGGCGGCCGCTGCTCTGGCATATCTATCAGCAGGCGGAGGGCGCGCACTGGGACAAGCTCGAGGCATTCCTGGCGCTCTACTCACAGGGCCTGCCGCCCGAAGCGGCCGGAGCGCTGGCGCGGTTATGGCGCAGTTGGAACGCGGGGGAGGGGGTGGGCGAAGGCTGGCGGGCCTTGCAGCCGCACTGGCAGGTACTGGTCGCGCATGCGCAGCGCTGGAGCCTGGAGCAGGGCGCGCGGACCGATCTTGCCGCGGCGCTGGTACAGTTTTACCGAAATTGGCTATCATACGCGGCCTAGAAATTTGTATCCCCATCCAAACCGGATATTCGTATGAAAACCGCACAAGAAATGAAGCCCAACAGCGTGGCCCTGATCGACGGCCAGCCGTGGCTGGTCCAGAAGGCCGAGTTCACCAAGTCCGGCCGCAACAGCGCCATCGTCAAGATGAAGCTGAAGAACCTGCTGAACGGCTCCAAGACCGAGACCGTTTACAAGGCCGACGACAAGATGGAGCCGGTAATCCTGGAGCGTAAGGAAGTGAATCTTTCTTACATCAGCGGTGACGACTACGTGTTCATGGACCCGGAATACAACTCCTACGAGCTGCGTGCCGAAGACCTGGAAAGCGTACTGCCGTTCATCGAAGAAGGCATGACCGACGTCTGTGAAGCCGTGTTCTTCGAAGGCAAGGTGATCTCCGTCGACCTGCCGACCACCATCGTGCGCCAGGTGGTCTACACCGAGAACGCCGCCCGTGGCGACACCTCCGGCAAGGTGATGAAGCCTGCCAAGCTGCGCAATGGCACCGAGATCAAGGTCGCAGAGTTCGTCGAGATCGACGACTGGATCGAGATCGATACCCGTGACGGTACCTACAAGGGCCGCACCCAGGCGCCGCAGGCCTGAGTACAGGCTTGAAGCGTTGAAAAAACCCGACCCTGGCGTCGGGTTTTTTTATGCCTGGTTTTTTCGACTTCAGGGTTTGCGGCAGGCAGGCCTTAGGCGTCGTGCGCGGGCGCTAGGGCTTAGAGTCTGAAACCCTCGACGATGTGCTCGGCCAGGGTTTCGGTTACCGGCGACTGGGTGTGGGGGTTGCGCAGCAGGACGATGCTGGCCGACGGCATGGCTGGCAGCCCTTCGGCTTCGCCGATGATGCGCTGGTCCGGGGTGATCAGGCTCTGCAATTGTGCGGTGACAGCGAGCCCGGCGCTGACCACGGCCATGATCGCTGACAGGCTCGGGCTGGTATAGGCGATGCGGTACTCGCGCTCTATCGCGTCCAGGGCGTTGCAGGCCCAGGAGCGGCAGAAACACTGGGAGTTGAACATCGCCAGCGGCAGCGGCTCCTGTTCATGGGGGCTGAAACCCTGCGCCTCGGCCCAGACGATGCGCTCCTGGCGCAGCAGTTGGCCGATCTCGTTACCCGGCTCGCGGGTGACGATGGTCAGGTCGAGGTCCTGGCGCTGCAGCAGGCCCGATGAGGGCTCGCAGTGCAGCTCCACCTGCACCAGGGGGTAGGCCTGGGCGAAGCGCGAGAGAATCCCCGGCATGAAGCGCATCAGGTAGTCATCCGGTGTGCCAATGCGCACCGCGCCGACCATGTGCGGCTCGCGCAGGGTGGTCATCACCTCGCCATGCAGCTTGAGAATGCGTCGTGCATAGCCCAGCAGCACCTGGCCCTCGGCGGTCAGGCTGACCTGACGGCCATCGCGCTGGAACAGCGGGCGCTGCAGTACGTCTTCCTCGAGGCGCTTCATCTGCATGCTCACCGCCGACTGGGTGCGATTGACCATCTCGGCGGCGCGGGTGAAGCCCCCGTGGTCGGCAATCGCGACGAAGGTTCGCAGCAATTCGCTGTCGATGCTCGGGTAGTTGGCCATTCATCAATATCCAAGATGCATGACATAAGAAACATTCGTTGGATTGATCATAAGCCGGGCGCGAGACTGTCGCCAACCCCACAGGAGGGCGACGAGATGAAAGGTCAGAAAGGTTATGCAATTGCACACGGCTTGTCTTATCCCGGCGTGAGTCCGAGCGCTCTTGTCAGGGCGCTCTGGCTGCAACTCAAGCGCTGGCGGCAACTGGCGGAGCAGCGGCGGCGATTGGCCGGCCTGAGCGACGAGGCGCTCAGCGACCTCGGCCTGAGTCGCGCCGATGTGCTGCTCGAAAGTGAGCGGCCATTCTGGGACGATCCCCTGGCGAAATCTGCCGGTCACCACGAGCGGAGTCGTCGATAGGTTGAAGTCGATGCCGGTCAGGGTGCTGTTTAGCGGCATCGGCACCCTGGCCGGCGCCTGCTGGGAAAGGTGTCGGCCGTGCTGATAGGGCGGCCGGATCGGTGGGGCGGCAAGCGCCCCTGGCTTCCGTTACAATGCGCGCCGATTTCCCCAGTCAGAGAGCCCGCCCATGTCCGCTTGCCAGACTCCGATCATCGTTGCCCTGGATTTTCCGACCCGCGATGCCGCACTCGCGCTGGCCGATCGGCTCGATCCCCGGCAGTGTCGCGTCAAGGTCGGCAAGGAACTGTTCACCCGCTGCGGGCCGGAAATTGTCGGCGCCCTGGGCGACAAGGGTTTCGAGGTGTTTCTCGACCTGAAATTCCACGACATCCCCAACACCACGGCGATGGCGGTCAAGGCCGCTGCCGAGTTGGGCGTGTGGATGGTCAACGTGCACTGCTCGGGCGGCCTGCGCATGATGGCGGCCTGCCGCGAAACTCTCGACGCGCTGGGCGGGCGGGCGCCGCTGCTGATCGGCGTCACCGTGCTGACCAGTATGGAGCGCGAGGACCTGGCCGGCATTGGCCTGGATATCGAGCCGCAGGAGCAGGTGTTGCGCCTGGCCGGGCTGGCGCAGCAGGCCGGCCTGGACGGCCTGGTCTGCTCGGCCCAGGAGGCCGGCGCGCTGAAGGCCGCCCATCCGTCGCTGCAACTGGTCACCCCGGGTATTCGTCCTGCCGGCAGCGCCCAGGACGACCAGCGGCGCATCCTGACCCCGCGCCAGGCCCTGGATGCCGGCTCCGACTACCTG
This sequence comes from Pseudomonas sp. LPB0260, assembly GCF_013388395.1. Taxonomy (NCBI): domain Bacteria; kingdom Pseudomonadati; phylum Pseudomonadota; class Gammaproteobacteria; order Pseudomonadales; family Pseudomonadaceae; genus Pseudomonas; species Pseudomonas sp. LPB0260. The sequence goes on from NZ_CP058247.1 coordinate 6,343,504, forward strand.
GTGATCGGCCGACCGGTCAGCCAGGCGACCGATCCGGCCCAGGCGCTGGCGGCGTTGGTGGCGGAGCTGGCCTGAATCCCCCCGGGCGCTGGGCGGGAGCTGCAGGCGCAGCCGCCCGGCGCTGAATTCATCGGGATTGTTGTATACAATCGCCCATCACGCTTAATCAGGTTTCTGCCATGCATCCCGCCGCCGAAGATTCGCCTCTGGGCAAATCCAGCGAATACATCGCCACCTATACGCCGTCGTTGCTGTTTTCCATCCCGCGCGCGCCGAAATGGGCCGAGCTGGGCCTGACGGCGGCGACCTTGCCTTATCAGGGGGTGGACCTCTGGAACTGCTTCGAATTGTCCTGGCTGCTGCCCTCGGGCAAGCCGGTGGTGGCGATCGGTGAGTTCGCCATTCCGGCGGACTCACCCAATATCATCGAGTCGAAGTCGTTCAAGCTGTACCTCAATTCGCTCAACCAGACGGTATTCGCCGATACGTCCGAGCTGTGCGCCGTGTTGCAGAAGGACCTGTCGGCCGCCGCCGGCAAGGCGGTCGGCGTGCGGGTACGCAGTCTGGGTGAGGTGGCCGCCGAGGGTGTCGCGAGTTTGCCGGGCCGCTGCATCGACGAGCTGGACGTGCCCATCAGCAACTATGCCCAGCCACAGGCGCAGCTGTTGCGCTGCGAGCCCGGGCGCATAGTCGAGGAAAGCCTGCACAGCCACCTGCTGAAATCCAACTGCCCGGTCACCGGTCAGCCGGATTGGGGCAGCGTGGTGGTGCAATACCGGGGCCCGGCGCTGGACCCTGCCAGCCTGCTGGCCTACCTGGTGAGCTTTCGCCAGCATGCCGACTTTCATGAGCAGTGCGTCGAGCGCATCTACCTCGATCTGTTGCAGTTGCTCAAGCCGCAGCAGCTGACGGTGTATGCGCGCTATGTGCGCCGCGGCGGTCTGGATATCAATCCGTATCGCAGCAGCGCGGCGATCGAGCCGGACAATCGCCGCCTGGTCCGCCAGTAACGAGAAACCCCAGCCGCAGCTGGGGTTTTCTATTCGCCGGCTGGAGCTTCAGATCCCCATGTTGGCCAGGCTCTGCAGGATATTGCGCAGGGTGCCCGCCAGGGTCGGATGGCTGGCCTCGAAGCGCTCCACCGCCAGGTTGACCCCGTCGATCAGCGTTGCATCGGGCGCGGCAGCGGCTTGGCGGGCCAGCTGCAACTCGATCTCCTGAGTCAGCACGTACAGCGAGGCGCGCTCCTCCTCACTCAGCGGGGGATCCTGTGCCAATTGATTGCGCAGGTCTTCCAGTTGCTGCTGCAGACGGTTTGCAGGCATAGGGTTCTCCCTTTTCGAATAGGCAAAAGCATTGACCCTGCGCATCCGCGAAAGGTCCCTGCCTGCCTTCAGGGTAATCCAAGCGTGGCGCCTTTGCCTGCCCTGGCTCACGCTTTCCCGCCGGCCTTAGAGGTGCGGCGGCGCAGTTGCCCAGCCTCAGGGTTTCTCGCCCTTGTGTCGCCGAGCGCTCAGGTCGTCCAGGCAGGCGGGCAGATCGGTCAAATGGTCGATCACCGAGTGCACGCCGAGACGGTACAGCCTGAGGGTCGCCTGGCTGCGCAGGCGGTCACGCTCGTCGCCGTTCAGTGCGCGCCAGTCGGCGGGTGCCAGGCCGCAGAGCGGCCCGCAGGCAGCCAGGCCGACGGTCCAGAGGCCGGCGTTGAGCCCGGCCTGGAGCAGGCGCGGCTCGCCGCTGATCAGCACGCAGCCCGCCAGTTGCTCCACCTGCAGCTCGACCAGCATCTGCCAGCAGGCGTCAGGGGCCGGCCAGGGGCGACCGTTCGCGTTTGGGCCAGCGCCGTGCAGCCAGTCTGGCAGGTGCTTCGCCAGGCTGGCGCTGGCGTCGCGCGGCAGCTCGTCAAGCCAGGCGCAGGGGATGTCCTGCTGGTGCAGCTGTACTAGCAGCTCCTTTGCCCCGGGCGTGTACTCGGCATGTTCACTGGCCGCCTCGCCAAGGGCTCGATGGTAGGCGAGTAGCTCGTCGCCCTGCGGCGAGCGGCCGAGCAGTTGTTGCAGGTTGTTCGGCACGTCAGAACACGCTGGGTACAGGCGCTGCAGGGCCACCGGGATGGTGCGGGCGCCAAAGTCGACCAGGCAGCCGGACAGCCCGAACAACAGGGCGGAGAAGGGGGCGGGGCGGGCAAGCGGCGGCATGGCGGTCGACTTCGATAAGGGGCTGCGCCAGGCTAACGAGTGGAGATGACGAGGCGATGACTGGCTCGTGACAGGCGCCGCCTTATTGGCCGGTAGCGGCAGGGCTTGGCACTTAGCGGAGAGTCACTCCGCTATGCTGCCTATATCCGGTTGCAGGCTTTATACTTCGCGGCTGCTACCAGGGCCGCCTGCTGACCGGCCTCCGTTTTTTCTCAAGGAGCGATTGCAATGTATGTATTCGGAACGAACTGGATTGAGCGCCTGGGCCGATTGCTGGTCTGCGTCGGCTTGGGGATGCTTCCGCTCGTCACGCAGGCGGCCGAAGAGGATCCTTGGGAAGGCGTCAACCGGGTGATCTTCCGCTTCAACGACACAGTCGATACTTACGCGCTCAAGCCTCTGGCCCAGGGCTACCAGGCGGTTACCCCCGAGTTTCTCGAGGACGGCGTGCACAATGTCTTCGGTAACCTCGGCGATATCGGCAACCTGGCCAACGACCTGCTGCAAGGCAAGTTTCATGATGCCGGCGTAGACACGGGGCGGGTGATCTTCAACACCACGTTCGGCGTGCTCGGTTTCTTCGACGTGGCCACTCGCATGGGCCTGCAGCGCAATGATGAGGACTTCGGCCAGACGCTGGGCGCCTGGGGCTTGGGGAGCGGGCCCTATATCGTGCTGCCGCTCATGGGTCCAAGCACCATTCGCGACGCTGCCGGCAAGTTGCCGGACTCGTTCCTCGAGCCCTATCCCCATATGAGCCATGTGCCCACGCGCAACCTGACCCGTGGCGTCGATGTCATCGATACCCGCGCCAGCCTGCTGTCGGCGGAGAAGCTGATCAGTGGCGACAAGTACCTGTTCATCCGTAATGCCTACCTGCAGAATCGTGAGTTCAGGGTGCAGGACGGACAGGTCGAGGACGACTTCTAGCGTCCACCTTGGCGCGGCGTTGAAAACAATAAAGGCGGCCCGTGGCCGCCTTTATTGTTTGGGCGCAAGCGCCGAGGCTTCAGTTCATTGAGATGATCGCCAGGCCGAGCGCCTGGCGGCCGTCCTCCAGTTGACTGACCCGCACCACTTCGGCTTGCGCATCCAGGCCCTTGAGTTCGTTGTGCTCCGAGGCGATATGCACCCGGACCTGGTCGCCCATGTTCAGCGTCGATCTGGCCTCCAGTTGCATGCCGGTGCTCGACAGGTCGAGGCACAGCGCGGGAATTTCCTGGCCGGCATGGTGCAGTGTGACCGGCGCTTCCAGTCGCATGCGGATGTAGTCGCGTTTTTCACTGTAGGCACGATCACTTTGGCTCATGGGACTATCCTCTTGTTATGGCGCTCTCCTGTCGCCCTTATAACCTTGGCCGATTTGGGGTGTAAAGTCGCGTTGCGATGATCGGCGTGCGCTTGAATCGGGCAAAGGATGGGAGTACCGTCTGCGCCTTAACGCAAACCGAGTATGCGCGGGCAGGCTGCGGCCTGACGTCTACGTCCACTCATCCCCGGCGCAGTTTGCCTGGATATCCCATGCACAGAACCAGTGCCACGCTGCTGATCATCGACGACGACGAAGTAGTGCGAGCGAGCCTCGCGGCCTACCTCGAAGACAGCGGCTTCCACGTCCTGCAAGCGGCCAACGGTCTGCAGGGGCTCGAGGTGTTTCAGCGCGAGCAGCCCGACCTGGTGGTCTGCGATCTACGCATGCCGCAAGTCGATGGGCTGGAGCTGATCCGCCGGATCAACGCGCTGGAAGTGGAAACCCCGGTCATCGTGGTGTCCGGCGCAGGGGTGATGACCGATGCGGTCGAGGCTCTGCGTCTCGGTGCCGCCGACTACCTGATCAAGCCCCTGGAAGATCTCGCGGTGCTCGAGCACTCGGTGCGTCGCGCCCTGGATCGTGCTCACCTGCGCCAGGAGAACCGCCGCTACCGCGAGAAGCTCGAGGCGGCCAACCGCGAGCTGCAGGCCAGTCTGCACCTGCTGCAGGAAGACCAGAATGCCGGGCGCCAGGTGCAGATGAACATGCTGCCGGAGACGCCCTGGAAGGTCGATGGATTGCAGTTCGCCCATCAGATCATCCCGTCGCTCTATCTGTCCGGCGACTTCGTCGATTATTTCCGGGTCGACGAGCGGCGTGTGGCCTTCTACCTGGCCGACGTCTCCGGTCACGGCGCGTCCTCTGCCTTCGTCACCGTGCTGCTCAAGTTCATGACCACGCGACTCTTGTACGAGTCGCGCCGCGGCGGCCGCCTGCGCGAATTCAAGCCCTCGGAAGTACTCACGCATATCAACCGCGGCCTGATCAACTGCAAGCTCGGCAAGCATGTGACCATGCTCGGCGGGGTGATCGATGAGCAGAGCGGCGAACTGAACTACAGCATCGGCGGCCATTTGCCGTTGCCGGTGCTGTTCAGTGAGGGCCAGGCCCAGTACCTGAGCGGTCGTGGTTTGCCGGTTGGCCTGTTCGAGGAGGCCGACTACGCCGATCACAAGCTCAAGCTGCCGGAGTCCTTCAGCCTGACGCTGCTGTCCGACGGGATTCTCGATCTGCTGCCTGGTGAGACGCTGCAGGAGAAGGAGACCGCGCTGCCCGAATTGGTGGCCTCGGCGGGCGGCACCCTGGAGGGGTTGCGTCAGGTGCTCGGGCTGGCCAATCTGGCGGATATGCCGGATGATATCGCCTTGCTGGTGTTAAGCAGGAACCTTGCATGAATCCTGGGATGAACCCCGGTAGAATCCAGTTCGCCGAACAAGACGGTACTTTCGTCCTGAAGTTCGTTGGTGAAGTGCGCCTGACCCTCTGTTCGGCGCTGGATGCCACCATCGAAAAGATCTTCACTGCGCTGAACTTCTCGGCCATCGTCATCGACCTGACCGAGACGCGCAGCATCGACAGCACCACCCTGGGATTATTGGCGAAGTTGTCGATTCTCTCGCGGCAGAAGATCGGCCTGTTGCCCACCGTGGTGACCACCCATGCGGACATCACCCGTCTGCTGCAGTCGATGGGCTTCGATCAGGTCTTCAATATCGTCAACAAGCCAATTCCCTGCCCGGAATGCCTGGCCGACCTGCCATCACAGGATCAGTCCGAAGAGGTGGTTCGGGCCAAGGTCCTGGAGGCGCACCGCATCCTCATGGGTCTCAACGAGTCCAACCGCGAAGCCTTCCACGATCTGGTCAGTGCGCTAGAGCACCACTGAGAGTTCATCGCCTGAGTTCGCTGCGGGGCGCCTGATGCAAGTCGGCGCCCCGCAGTGCATTCAGGCGAGGTTGGCGAGCAGTGCTTCCAGTTTTTCTTGGTCGCGGGCGAACAGGCGAATGCCCTCGGCAAGCTTTTCCGTGGCCATGGCGTCCTCGTTGAGTGCCCAGCGGAACTGGCTTTCGTCGAGCGACTGACGCGCCTCGGCCGGTTTGCCGCCGCTCAGTTTGCGTTCGAGAGGGCTCTGCTCGTCAGCCAGTTGCTGCAGCAGGTCGGGGCTGATGGTCAGTCGATCGCAACCGGCCAGCTGCTCGATCTGGCCGAGGTTGCGGAAACTGGCACCCATCACCACGGTCGAGTAGCCGTTGGCCTTGTAGTAGTCGTAGATGCGCGTGACCGACTGTACGCCGGGGTCTTCCGCGCCGACGAAGTCGCGGCCCTCGGATTTCTTGTACCAGTCGTAGATGCGCCCTACGAATGGCGAGATCAGGAACACACCGGCTTCGGCGCAGGCCTGGGCCTGGGCGAAGGCGAACAGCAGGGTCAGGTTACACTGGATGCCGGCCTTCTCCAGTTGCTCGGCCGCGCGGATGCCTTCCCAGGTCGCGGCGATCTTGATCAGCACCCGCTCGCGGCCAATGCCCGCCTGTTCATAGAGCTCGATAAGCCGCTCGGCGCGACGCAGGGTGGCCTGGGTGTCGAACGACAGGCGGGCGTCCACCTCGGTGGAGATGCGCCCTGGAATCACCTTGAGGATCTCCTGGCCGACCGCCACGGCGAAGCGGTCGCAGGCCAGCCCCAGGTCGCCGTTGCTGGCGGCGACGGCGCCGCGCAGCAGGTCGGCATAGCGCGGCATGGCCGCTGCCTTGAGCAGCAGGGAGGGGTTGGTGGTGGCGTCGACCGGCTTCAGCCGGGCGATGGCGTCGAGGTCACCGGTATCGGCGACCACGGTGGTGAACTGCTTGAGTTGATCCAGCTTGGAGGTCATGACACAGCCTTGTCGTTGCAGATGTCACGACCTTACCCGAGCCGCCGGGGCGGCTCAACGGCGACTAGTGACCTTGCAGCAATTGCGCGGCCTGGTCGAACAGCGCCAGCGGTTCGGCGGTCTTGTGGATGTCCACCGACAACAGCTGGCGGAAGCGCCGCGCGCCCTTGAATCCCTGGGCCAGGCCGAGCATGTGGCGGGTGATGTGGTGCATGCTGCCGCCTTCGGCCAGGTGCGCGGCGATATAACCGCGCATCGACTGCATGGCCTCGAAACGGCTCAGCGACGGCGCCTCGGCGCCGAACAGCTGCTGGTCCACCTGAGCCAGCAGGTAGGGGTTGTGGTAAGCCTCGCGGCCGAGCATCACGCCGTCGAAGGTCTGCAGGTGGTTCCGGCACTCATCCAGCGTCTTGATGCCGCCGTTGAGGATGATCTCCAGGTCCGGGAAGTCGCGCTTGATCTGCGCCGCCACGTCATAGCGAAGCGGCGGTATTTCGCGGTTCTCCTTGGGCGACAGGCCGGAGAGGATGGCAATGCGCGCATGCACGGTGAAGCTCTCGCAGCCGGCTTCGCATACTTGGCCGACGAAGTCGCGCAGCTCGGCGTAACTGTCGCGACCGTCGATGCCGATGCGATGCTTGACCGTCACTGGAATGCTCACCGCATCGCGCATCGCCCTGACGCATTCGGCGACCACCGCCGGATGGGCCATCAGGCAGGCGCCGATCATATTGTTCTGTACCCGGTCACTGGGGCAGCCGACGTTCAGATTGACCTCGTCGTAACCGGCATCCTCGGCGAGCCTGGCGCAGGCGGCCAGATCCGCCGGCACGCTGCCGCCCAGCTGCAAGGCCAGTGGGTATTCCGCTGCGCTGTGGCGCAGGAAACGCGCGCTGTCACCGTGCAGCAGGGCGCCGGTGGTCACCATCTCGGTGTAGAGCAGGGTGTGCCTGGACAGCTGGCGCAGGAAGAACCTGCAGTGCCGGTCAGTCCAATCCATCATCGGTGCCACGGAGAAGCGGCGGGACAGCGCAGGGCGCGTGATTGCTGGTGTTGAGGCTGATTCTAGAGGCATTGGTTCAGGTCAATTGAAGGCCGAAAAGGCTTGTTTTTGCCCATTTTTGCGCATGTGGTGCTAAAATTTAGCACTGGTAAATGCATTTTTAGCACTGGTGATGAGCGATATGGGAACGATCACTCGGCGCATGAACAAAAGCGGGCAGACCAAGTACACGGTTCAGATTCGGCTGCGCCGCAAGGGAGTCATAGTCTACCAAGAAAGCCAGTCCTTCGACCGTAAGCCGGTTGCCCGCGCCTGGATGATGAGGAGGGAGGCCGAGCTTGCGTTGCCCGGTGCTCTCGAAAAGGCTTCGCGGGAAGATGTGCCGCTCAAGAAAATCATTGAGCGCTATCTGGAGGAGTACGAGCTGATCCGCCCGCTCGGAACGACGAAGCGAGCCACCTTGAAGGCGATCAGTGGAACCTGGCTAGGCCAGGTCGCTGATGTCGATCTGACAAGTCAGAAGCTGGTTGAGTACGCGCAATGGCGAATGGGCAAGGAGGGCGGCGGCGTTCAGGCCCAGACCGTTGGGAACGATCTCGCACACCTTGGCGCGGTCCTGTCTGTCGCTAAGCCTGCCTGGGGGTATGAGATCGACGCGAGCGCTATGACTGATGCGCGCAAGGTGCTGCGTAAGCTGGGTATGGTGACTCGGAGTCGAGAGCGTGATCGGAGGCCGAGCGGGGATGAGTTGGACAGATTGCTTGCCTACTTTTTCGATCTCCAGGCACGCAGGCCTAGCGCGATACATATGCCCAAGGTCATAGCTTTTGCGATCTTCTCGACGCGTAGGCAGGAGGAAATTACGCGGATTCGCTGGGCGGATCTGGATGAGCGGCGGCGGGCGGTGCTTGTTCGGGATATGAAAAATCCTGGGCAGAAGATTGGTAATAATGTCTGGTGTCATCTGCCGGAGGAGGCTTGGCAGATTATTCATAGCATGCCTAAGTCTTGCCGAGAGATATTCCCGTACTGCTCGGACTCAATTTCTGCGGCCTTCACTCGCGCCTGCAAGTTTCTGACTATCAAGGATCTGCACTTCCATGATTTACGCCATGATGGTGTGAGCCGGCTGTTCGAGATGGATTGGGATATACCGAGGGTCGCGAGCGTATCAGGGCATCGCGACTGGAACTCCATGCGTCGTTATACGCATTTGAATGGGCGAGGAGATCCCTACAAGAATTGGCCCTGGTTGGAGAAGATCATCGGAGCCCCTGTAGTACTGGGTGCGCGGGTGGCGCCTGACGCTCCTGAAGACCGAGGGGGGGCGCTTCAGGCGAGGCGCCGTCGATCCATCAACTGATCCTGCTCTCTGATTGCAGCCTCTCGCTGTCTATCGATGTAGGCAGCGAGATCCTCCAGGTGCACGCCAAGGTTGGCCTTCTGCGAATTTGCGCCCAGTCGCATCACTGGAAGGTCTATTTCTCCCATCAGGCGCTTGCGTTTGAACTTGTCTACCGAAAGGCCAAGGAAATCTCGGCATACCCATTCGATAGGAATTACGGCCTGTCCGTCGTACTGAGCCATCAGCAAAAACAGTGTCTTCATTGCCCCATGCCATAGCGCCATTCCAATGGATTCAGCGTATTGGCGCTAGGTCTGATGGCAAACAAGCTACTTCGTAGTTGGGCGCGAAGGAGCGAGTGACGCCTTGGGCGGCGTCGGCGCCGTTGGTGAAACGAGGCGCCAACAGCTCGGTAAATCGTTATTGCAACCAGCTTTCGACGACGTCGGCGCCGAATTCTTCTTTCCAAGCTTTCAAAACTTTGTGGTTGCCGCCTTTGGTTTCAACAACCTCGCCGGTCTTAGGATGCTTGTAGCGTTTAACTTGGCGAGGACGGCGCACGCCGGAGTCCTGTTTGCTGAGCTTGCCGATTTTGGTTTGCGGATCGAGGATAGCAATGATGTCGCGCAGGCCTTTGTCGTACTTCGACATCAGGGTGCGGAGTTTTTCCTCGAATTCCATTTCCTTCTTCAGGCCACCGTCTTTCTTGAGAGCGTCCAGCTCTGCCAGTTGAGCGGCCAGTTGCTGTTCAAGGGCGCGAAATTCGGCAAGCTTCGACATTTTATGTGCTTCCTTTTATATGGCTGATTTGAGTATCAACTATAACTCGATTCCACGACTGTTGCAGACGATGGAGGCGAGGGTTGCCGCCGGTTTTCAAGATCGTAGCGGTGGGCAGAAATATCACCCTTGAGGAGGGGCAGGCTGCCTCTATTGCGCTCGCGTCTTCGGCACAATGCCAACTTGCATCCCAAATGGATTGAACACGCTATTCAGGGTCTGCACGGTTGGATTTGACTCGTCATGCTCCAACTGACGAAGGGCACGCAGGGAAAGTTTGCACATCTGCGCGAAACGGGCCTGCTGCAATCCGGTGATTTCCTTCCGCAACTTGCGCACAGCCTGGCCGATGCTCAACTCGCCCGACGCCAGTTGGGTCTGTATTTCGCTCAGAATACGGTTGCGCTCGATGATGTCCATTCAGACAAGCCCCCATCGGCTGAGTCGTTGCTGGAGGTTTCGCAGCGCAATACGTGGATGATTCATGGTGGAGTTTGGCAGCCCCTGATCGTTCAGTAGGTCGGGAAGGGCGAGGAAGTTGTGCGCTGCGTCTCTGAGCCTTTCATATAGAACATCTGCGTCGGTCCATTGCGCCAGTGCGGCACAGGCTTGGCGCCAGTTAACCTCGCCGGCAATCTCTATAGGTTGAGGCCATTTTGTAGTGCGAGTGATGCCTTCATCATCCATCACCATGGGGGCAAGGTCGTAGATGGGGGCGAGCTTCAGGCCAGTGCGGTTTCGCAATATTGAAGTATTGCGGCCATGGTTGTCCGAATTGCCAAGGATCTGGTTGAGTAAGTCGCGCTGCAGATACTCAAAGATCATGTCACCAACTTGCGCGCCTTGCCCCGTCTGCTGCCACAGCCTGACCAGGTGCTTCAGGGCGTCGGTATGCAGTAGGTAACTGCCCGGCACGGTTACTCCTGCCAGTGAGTACAGGGACTCCATGGCGCTGCGCTCTACACCAGCGGCACTAAGACGACGGTCAAAACGACGCATCCACAGGCTAGGCTTGCGGCCTTCCTCTAGAGCCAGACCTTCGGCGGGTACGGTATCCAGGCCAAGCCGCTGGACGGCCCTGTAGAAGCAGAACTCGCTACGCAGTATGTCTTGGTCGGTCTGTCTAGCCTGGTTACGCGCGAACTTCACGAACCAGTGACAGGTCGCATAGGCATCCGGCAGAGCCGCATCCAGATGCAGGGCACCTTCTCTGTCTTCAGTCAGTAACAGTTTGGGCGCTTCGCCACCCGCGCCTGTGGCGCCACCGATAGCCGCACCCTGCTCGTAGGCGTATTCCAGAAAGCGCGAATCGCGGTTGATTACATCTTCGCGAGAGAAACCCAGCAGCGGATTTCCTTGAAGTGCTAATGCCGCCTCCTTGATGCGCAGGTTGCCCACCGGCGCCGGGGCGCACCGACTCAGCAGGAATAGATCCAGTTCCAGATTCTCGGGTTTCTGTTTGCCCAGACGCTGGAGTAGGAAGCGGCGTGCCGCCCCTGCGGGCAATATGTCGTGAAGGAATGCGGGAGCCGGGGTGCCCCGATAGGAGTCCCAGCCCAATGGCACTGTGGCGCTAACTGCATGCTCAAGGCGGCTGCCCATGTGCTCCAGCGTCTCAAGCAGATATGTCTGCTCATAGCCAAAAGAACACGCACCTGCCAGACCCACCTCGGGCTGCTCGAAGTTGAGGTGCATGGCGTCGTTCCAGGCATGACCACTGTACAGTTGCAGGGTGAGAGAGTGCATATGGACTCCGGCACTTTAATGCCGTTAAGGCTACTGGTTGTCGCGAATAAAGGCAATAAAATGCCTTAAATCACTCCATTACCAGGTCTTAAGAGCACTTTAGTGCCGATTCATTTGGGGCTGATCAAGTAGCGATTTCCATGTTTGATCGCAATGGCTGGCTTGCGACAAAGCGTTCAGCTTCAAGAAGTGGACTCCGTGTTGGCTCTCCTGAACACCCGATCCCTCGCCATGAAGGCCTCCAGCATGTGCGGAATCAGCGTCAGGGCATCGACCTCTTCGCCATAGGCTTGCGAGTGCAGCGCCGCGTAGCGCTCGAGGTCGGCCTTCAGGCTGGCGGGGCAGGTGAAGGTCAGCTTCAGGTTCTCGGTTTTCGGCAGTGGGCCGAGACGCAGCTTGGGCGTGCTCATTGCGGATTCCTCTGGTGAGGGGAGAAAGGCTGGTAGGGACGCAGCACCAGATCGCGGCTGACGATCACCCGTAGGGGCAAACCGGGGCGCTGGGTCAGCGTGGGTTGGATATCGAGGTTGCGGCGGGTGACCTCCTGGCCGACCTGGTTCACCGTGTCCTGCAGGCTGTCGCGTCCGGCGATGATGATGCGGTCGCCGTCGGTGCGACTTTCAGGCGCCGCTAACTCGGCACCGATTCCCAGCAGGCTGGTCATGGCTGCGCCGGCGACGATTCGGTCCCAGTGCCAGTCGACGCCATCCTCCAGGCCGGCATAGCCGGCGGTATCGCTGCCGACCAGGTTGTCGAGCTGGAAAGACGAGGTATCTGGCAGGATCACCCGCTGCCACACCACCTGCACGCGACTCTGCCCGTAGCTCACCTGGCTGTTGTAGCGGCCTAGCAGGCGTGCGCCCTGGGGGATCAGCACATGCTGGCCGGTGGCGCTGTCGTAGACCGGCTCGGTCACCGTGGCGATGACATCGCCGGGCAGGTCCGACTTGATGCCGGTGACCAGCGCCGCCGCAATGACGGTGCCGGCCATCACCTGGTAGGGCGACTCGGGCATCTGCAGAGATCCTGAATTACGGATTTGTGCATTTACGGATTTACTGAGAAACGCCTCGTTCTGCTCCTGCCGGTTTTGTGTTCCAGCTGCTCCGGCTGCCGCGGCTGGCGACGCCGCACCCAGGATCTCCGGCTCGAGTGGGGTGAACCCAGCGGATGCGACGTTCGACTTCCGTGCACTGCCGGTCTGGAAGAACACCGAAGACAACGCCGCCTCCTCGGCCTCCTTGAGCCTGGCCAGGCGCTCGGCCTCGGCCGGGTCGGGACCGGCCTGGCGGTAGTCGTAACCCTGCACCTGCTGTTCCGCCCTGAGGATCGGGCCGCCCAGGTCGCCGGGCAGCGGTGGGCCCAGCTGCGGTATTTCCGGCGTGGCCGGTGGTGGCAACTGCGAGTAGTCCGCCGGCAACTGCTCCAGACCCTCGGATCGCGCCACGCGGTCGACGTTGTACAGCTCGGCCTGTTCTGCGCCCTGGCGGCGCGGCTGCGGTTGCAGCGACCACAGCAGGGCGCCGAGCACCGCAGCGGCCAAGCCGCCGGCGAGCAGCGCCAGTATGCGCGGATTGAGACGAGTTACGGGGCGCGGTTGCGCACGCAGTTCCAGCGCCTCCGGTGCCTCCTTGGGCGGCACTGCAGGGGCCGCGCTGTGGATGTCGTCCTTGGCACTCATGCTCAGGGCCTCCGTGCCACGCCGTCGGTGCGCTCGATCCGCACCACATCGCCCTGGTCGGCGCCCAGGCGCAACTCGGCGGCACCGAACAGGCGGTCGACGATGTAGTAGGGCGAGCGGAAGCGGTAGTTGACCAGCTGCCCGTCGCCTTCCGGGCCGAGCACGAACAACGGCGGCAGCTCACCCTGGGCGATGCCGGCGGGGAACTGGATGTACACCTTCCTGCCATCATCGAAGGCGCGCAGCGGTTTCCACGGCGGGTTACTGCCACTGATCCCATAGCGAAAGCGCAGCTGTTCCAGGGCCAGGCCGGCATCCACCGGCGCGGCCGCCTGGGCTGCGCTGGCGCGGCGCTGCAGGGCGAGCATGTGGTCCTTGGGGTAGTCCCAGGACACCGAGGCCATCCAGGTCTGCTCGGTGGAGGTCAGCTCGAGCAGGTAGGTACGGCGCGTGGTGGTGATCACCAGGTTGGTCTTGAGGTCGACCCGGGTCGGCTTGACCAGCACGCTGGTGCGTAACGCCTCGCCGCTGCCGCTGGTGGTGTCGCCCACGATCCAGCGCACCGTGTCGCCGGCGGCCACGGTGACCAGCTCCTCGCCGGCCTGCAGGTTGATCGCGGTGACCCGGCCGGGGCTGGTGTACAGCTGATACAGCGCGCCCTCCGAGTAGGGCCAGACCTGGATGGCGTTGATATAGCCCTCCCGGCTCGGCGCGACCCGGGCATCGCGGTTGGCCCGGGAGACCCGCACACGCTCATCGGCCGGCTCCTTGGCTGGCTTGCCCGCCTGGGTATCCGACAGTGGCTTGAGCTGCGCCGGCAAGGCCAGCGGCTTGGGCATCTCCACCACCTCGATGGGCGTGGGTGGCTCCGGCAGGCGCTGCGCCTCGACCGGGTCGTCCAGGGCAATCACTGGCGGCTCGTGGCTGGCGCAGCCGGCCAGCATGCTCAGCAGTAAAGGGCAGACGCAGAGGTTCAAGGCAGTCTTCATGGTTTCTTGGCTCCTTCCGTAGTGTCCAGCTCACGGCTCCAGGACAGGCCGTTGACGTAGATGCCCAGCGGGTTGCGGCGCAGCTTTTCCTCGGTACGCGGCGGCTGCAGTACCATGGAGATCACCGCCGTCCAGCGCTCCAGTCCAGCGGCCGCGCCGTTGACGAAACGGCGTTCGATCCAGCGCACCTGGAACGAGCTGTCGCTGGCCCGCACCACGCTGGTGATCTCGACCGTCACCGACTCCTTGCCGACCCGGGCGAAAGGATCGTGGGTGCGGGCGTAGTCGTTGAGGGTGGCGGCGCCGCGGTCGGTGGTGAAGTGATAGGCCTCCAGCCAGTTCTGCCGCACCACCACCGGGTCGATGGACAGGCCGCGCACCAGCTCGATGAAGCGCGCCAGGTGGTGGGCGATCTGCGCATCCTGGGGCTGGTAGGGGCTGGCCGCCTCGCCAACGGCGCGCACCTGGCCGAGCTGGTTGACCTCCACCACATAGGGCGTGATCGTCGACTGGGCCGCGCGCCAGAGCAGCCCGCCGGCCATCAGCAGGGCCAGGCCCAGGCAACCGAAGGCCATAAGTCGCCAGTTGCGCGCCTGCGCCAGGCTGCTGCCCAGGCGTCGATCCCAGGCCTGGGCCGCCGCCTGGTAGGGCGTAGTCGGTTGCGGGCTGTCGCCGTAGCGCACCCGTGGACGTTTGAAGCGCATCCTCGTTCTCCTTTACGTGTTCGATGGGTCGCGTACCTGCGGCCCGGGGGATGAGCCACCGCCATCTCCACCGCGCAGGCTGTGGGCGACGGTGGTGGTGGCTTGGTTGAGCTGTTGCCTGCGCTGCAGGCGCCGGGCCCAGTCGGGCGGCTTGGCGGGAGCAGTCGATGGGCCGGCAGACGCCGCCACACTGGCGCCAGTTGCAGCAGGCGTTGCCGCATCTGGCGTCATACCCGCGGCCAGGGGCTTGGCGCCGCCCATGGCCAGACGCGCCGCAGCGGGGGCCATACGGGCGCCGGCCAGCACGGCGCCGCCGACGCCCGCCGCCACCGCGGTGGCGCCCGCGGCCATGCCGGTAGCCGCGAGGGCGGTACCGGCCGCGGCACCGGCTCCTAGTTGCGGGGCACCGGAGACCAGGCCGGTGGCGATGCCCGGGCCGAAGATGCCCAGGCCGAGCAGTGCCAGGGCGGCGAGCATGACCACCTGGGCATGGTCGATGGAGGGCTCGTCGGGCACGGCCTGGAACTCGGCGAACAGCCCGCTGCCGATGCCGACGATCACCGCCAGGACCAACACCTTGATGCCGGAGGCCACCACGTTGCCCAGCACCTTCTCGGCGAGGAAGGCGGTCTTGTTCCACAGGGCGAAGGGCACCAGAACGAAGCCGGCCAGCGTGGTCAGCTTGAACTCGACCAGGGTGACGAACAGCTGAATGGCCAGGAAGAAGAAACTGACGATCACCACCAGCCAGGCTAGAAACAGCACCAGGATGCTGTGCAAGTTTTCGAAGACTTCCGGAAATCCGCTGAGCATGCTGATCTGCTCGAGCAGCGGGGCTCCGGCATCGATACCGATAGCGGCCAGCCGTCCTGGTTTCAGGAATTCGGCGGGGCTTAGCGCGGATCCTGCCGCCAGTAACCCTAATCCGGCGAAGGAGTGGAAGATGATCTTCGCCAGTGCGTTGAAGTTGCCGATGATGAAGGCGAAGGCGCCGACGTAGAGGATCTTGCGGATCAGCTTGGCGCTGACGTCCTCGCCGCCCATGGCCCAGAACAGCCCGGCCAG
Organism: Pseudomonas sp. LPB0260; assembly: GCF_013388395.1. Taxonomy (NCBI): domain Bacteria; kingdom Pseudomonadati; phylum Pseudomonadota; class Gammaproteobacteria; order Pseudomonadales; family Pseudomonadaceae; genus Pseudomonas; species Pseudomonas sp. LPB0260. The sequence goes on from NZ_CP058247.1 coordinate 6,359,199, forward strand.
GGTCATGTCGATGGCCACCAGGGTCAGGCTGAGAAAGGCCACCTCGCCGCCGAGCAGGCCGAAGCCCGTGTCGATGTATTGACCGAACACCGCGAGGAAACGGTCGATCACGCTGACGTCGTTCATGGCACGGCCTCGTCGAAGCTTGGCGGTATGGCTGGCAGATCAGAAGGGCGGAGAAATTCGCCGGGCAGGACGCAGCCGGAATAGAAACGCTCGCTCAACGAAGCCTCTGGCCTGGCGTCATGGGCGCCATCGCGATCGCCGCAGGCGGCCAGCGCGAGCAGCAGTGGCAACAGGACGGGGGCTTTCATCACGCCACCCTCCCTACCGATAGAACTGCACGGGGTAGGGCGTATAGGGGGTGCCGCTGCCCATAAAGCGCCGGCGCAGTTCGCGCGCCTCCTCGGCGGCCGCGGCCTGGCGGGCCAGCTCCAGGGCGATCGCACGGTTCTGGGTGATCTGCAGCTGCTGGACCTGGATCGACTGCTTGGCTTGCAGGGCCAGCAACTGGTTGGTGGCCTGGGCCGCCTGCAGGGCGCCGCCGGCGGCCTGGCTCTGGTTGACCAAGTCGGCCAGTACGCTCTCGTCCTGGGCCAGGTTCTGCGCGACCTGGGCCTGCACGCGCATGGCGGTGTGCAGGCCGTCGAGGCCCTGCCGCCAGCGTTCGCGTGCCTCCTGGGCCATGCGCTGGCCGCTGACGTCACGCGCATACTCGGCGGGATAGAGGCGGGCGAACTCCCGGTCCAGGCGCTGCACCTCGAAGGCCAGGCCCTGGGCTTCGGCCAGCAGGCGTTCGGTGTTGGCCAGGGTCACGCGCAGGCGGTTGACCACGTTGTAGTCCAGGCGCGCCAGGTGGCGGGCCTGGTTGACCAGCATCTGGCTTTCGTTCTGCAGCTGGCAGACCTGGTTGTTGATCAGCTCCAGGGTGCGCACCGCGGTCAGGGTGTTCTGCACCAGATTGGTCGGATCGATCACGGTCACGGCGTTGGCCGGTTGCAACGCCAGCAGACCCAGGGTCAGCAACGTGACGACAGGTGAAAGACGGATAGGCAACTTCATGGCAGGCACTCCTTGCGTGGTGGGATATGGGAAGCAAGCAGCTCAGCGGCCCAGTCCAGGCCGCGGTGACGCAACCAGGCATCAGCAAAATCGGCTGTACCTGACTCCTGCAGAGTCCGGTCGATCTCGCGCTGCTCGGCCGGGCTGGCAGAGGCGGCGAAGGCCAGTGCGACCGGACCCAGGTCGAGGTCGAACAGGCGGTTGCCCAGGCGCGACTGGTAGTAGTAATCGCGCTTGGGCGTGGCCTGGGCGATGATCTCCAGCTGCCGGTCGTTGAGGCCGAAGCCCAGGTAGATGCCGCGGATCTGCGGCTCGCCGGCCTGGGGGTTGGGCAGGAAGAGGCGGCTGGCGCAGGACTCGATGATCGCCGCGGCGATGCTGGAGTCCTGGATGTCGGCCAGGGACTGGGTGGCGAAGATCACGCTGACGTTCTTCTTGCGCAGGGTCTTGAGCCACTGGCGGATGCGCGCGGCGAACAGCGGGTCGTCGAGGAACAGCCAGGCCTCGTCGAGGATCAGCAGGGTCGGGGCGCCGTCGAAGCGCTCCTCGAAACGGGCGAACAGGTAGCTGAGCACGGCGGCTACCGCCGCCTTGCTGTGCATCAGCTCCTCCATCTCGAAGCACTGCACGTCGGCCATGCCCAGGCGGTCCGCATCTGCGTCGAGCAAGCGGCCGTGGGCACCGCCCAGCACATAGGGTTGTAGCGCCTGGCGCAGGGCGTTGTCCTGCAGCAGCACCGACAGGCCGGTCAGCGTGCGCTGTGCCACGGGGGCCCCGGCCAGGCTATCCAGCGCCGTCCACAGCGCGGCCTTCTGCTCCGGGCCGACGGCCACGCCTTCCTGCAACAAGCGCGCCTCCAGCCACTCGGCAGCCCAGGCGCGGTAGCCGTTCTGGTCGATGCGTGCCAGGGGCTGGAAGGCCAGGTCGCCATCGCCGCCCAGGTCGTAGTGCTCGCCGCCCAGACCCAGCACCGTCGCGCGCAGCGAACGGCCCATGTCGAAGAGGAACAGGCGCGAACCCGGGTAGCGGCGAAACTGCAGGGCCAGGGTCGCCAGCAGCACCGACTTGCCCATGCCAGTGGGGCCGGCCACCAGGGTGTGGCCGACGTCGCCGACGTGGGTGACCAGGCGAAACGGTGTCGCCCCGTCGGTGCGGGTCACCACCAGTGGCGGGCCGTCCAGGTGTGCGTTGCGCGCCGGCCCGGCCCAGACTGCCGAGACCGGCAGCAGGTGCGCCAGGTTGAGGGTGGAGATCAGCGGCTGGCGCACATTGGCGTAGGCGTTGCCGGGGATCGACGACAGCCAGGCCTCCACCGCGTTGAGGTTTTCGGCAATGGTGACGAAGCCGCGGCCCTGGATCACTCGCTCGACCCGGCGCAGGTTCTCCTCGGCGACCTGGGCGTCATGGTCGCTCACCGTCACCGTGGCCGTCACATAGCCGAAGGCGACCTGGTCGGCGCCCAGTTCCTGCAGCGCCGCATCGGCGTCGCCGGCCTTGTTCGCCGCATCGCTGTCCAGCAGCGGGCTTTCCTGCTGGAAGATCGCCTCGCGCAGCAGCGCCAGCACGCCCTTGCGCTTGGCGAACCACTGGCGGCGCAGGCGCAGCAGTTCCTTCTCGGCCTCGTCCTTGTCCAGGCAGATGAAACGGGTCGACCAGCGATAGGCGAAGCCCAGGCGGTTGAGGTCGTCCAGCAGGCCCGGCCAGGTCGAGGTGGGAAAGCCGCGTACCGTCAGCACGCGCAGGTGCTGCTCGCCCAGGCGCGGCGCCAGGCCGGTGGTCAGCGGGCAGTCGGCGAGCAGGGCGTCGAGGTGGAAGGGCACCTCGGGCACGGCCAGCCGCTGGCGGTGGGTCGACACCGTGGCGTGCAGGTAGCTCAGCGTCTGGCTGTCGTCGAGCCAGGCGAGCTCCGGCATCACCCCGTCGAGCAGGTCGAAGAAGCGCTCGCTCTCGGCGACGAAGGCGGCCAATCGCTCGCGCCAATCGACGCCACGCTGCTCCCGGTGCTCATAGAGCAGGCCGGCGGCGCGGGCGCGTGACTCCTCCGCTGGCAGGTAGAGCAGCGTCAGGTGATAGCGGCTCTCGAAGTGGCTGCCCTGGGCCGCGAAGGTCGCACGACGTTCCTCGTCCACCAGCCAGGACAGCGGCTCGGGAAAGTCGCTGTCCGGGTAGTCGGCGGCGGCCAGGCGCTCGGCTTCGATAAACAGCGCCCAGCCGGAACCGAGCCGGCGCAGGGCGTTGTTCAGGCGCGCCGTGGTGGCCAGCAACTCGCCCTGGGTGGCGCTGTCCAGGTCCGGCCCGCGAAAGCGCAGGGTGCGCTGGAAGGCGCCGTCCTTGTTCAGCACCACGCCCGGGGCGACCAGGCCGGCCCAGGGCAGCCAGTCGGCGAGCTGGGCGGGGCGCCGTTGGTACTCGTTGAGATTGAGCATGGCGGCGCTCCTCACACGTCCAGCAGCGCGGGCTGCTTGATATGGCGGGCGAACACCTGGAGGAACTGCGGGTCCAGCCGGGCGCCCCAGACCGCCAGGGAGTGGCCGACCAGCCAGAGCAGCAGCCCCGGGAGCCACAGCTGCAGGCCCAGGCCGACCACCGCGGCCAGGGTGCCGTTGAGGATCGCCACGTTGCGTGGGGCGCCGCCGAGCAGGATCGGCTCGGCCAGGGAACGGTGCAGCGGCACCTCGAAACCGGGGATGAGTTCGTGGGCGCCGTTCATGCGACCAGCGCCCCGCCGGCGAAGCTGAAGAAACTGAGGAAGAACGAGGAGGCGGCGAAGGCGATCGACAGGCCGAAGACGATCTGGATCAGCTTGCGGAAGCCGCCGCTGGTGTCGCCGAAGGCCAGGGTCAGGCCGGTGGTAATGATGATGATCACCGCGACGATGCGCGCCACCGGACCCTGCACCGAGTCGAGGATCGACTGCAGCGGCCCTTCCCAGGGCATGCCGGAGCCGGCGGCGAACGCCGGCAGGGCAGTACTCAGCAGCAGGGCGCCCAGCAGCAGGGCGCGGGCGGTGCGTTGGCGTACAGCGACGCGGGAGTGGAGGGGACTCATGGTTGATCTCCTGAGGCAGTGGGTAGGGCAGGGAGGTGGTCGAGGGTGTCGATGGGCTGCAGGCGATAGCCGCGTGGGTCGTGACCGACCACCCGGGCGATCTGCTGGACCCGGCGGGCGCGACCTCGGCCGGCGAGGAACACCACGAGATTGACCGCCTCGGCGATCAGCGCCCGTGGCGCCGCCAGGGCGACCTCGAGGATCAGTTGCTCCAGGCGCAGCAGGGCGCCCTGGGCGGAGCCGGCATGGATGGTGGCGATGCCGCCGGGGTGGCCGGTGCCCCAGGCCTTGACCAGGTCCAGTGCCTCGCCGCCGCGCACCTCGCCGACCACCACCCGGTCGGGGCGCAGGCGCAGGGTGGTGCGCACCAGGTCAGCCATGCTCACCACGCCGGGCTTGGTGCGCAGGGCGACGTGGTCGAGGGCCGGGCACTGCAACTCGACCGTGTCCTCCAGCACCAGCACGCGGTCGCCGCTGCCGGCCACCTCGGCGAGCAGGGCGTTGGCCAAGGTGGTCTTGCCGCTGCTGGTCCCGCCGGCGACCAGGATGTTCTGTCGGTCACGCACGGCGTCGCGCAGGTACTCGGCTTGTCCGTAGGTGAGGATGCCGTCGGCCACGTACTGCGCCAGGGGGATCACCCCGCCGGCGCGCTTGCGCAGGGCGAAAGTCGGCCCGGAGGCCACCGGCGGCAGCACGCCTTCAAAGCGCTCGCCGCTCGAGGGCAGCTCGGCACTGAGCAGCGGCTGGCCGCGATGCACCTCCGCGCCGATGTGGGCGGCGACCAGACGGATGATCCGTTCGCCGTCGGCGGCCGGCAGGTTGCCCAGCCTGGATCGGCCGCTGGAGAGGCGGTCGAGCCAGAGGGCGCCGTCGGGGTTGAGCAGCACCTCGACCACGTCCGGGTCGTCCAGGGCCGCGGCGATCAGCGGGCCCATGGCCGTGCGCAACATGCGCGTGCGGCGATCCAGGGAAGCGGCCGCTGCGCTCAGAACGCTGGAAGAGGCGGCGGTCATGGACGCTCTCCCGTGGCCCGAGCCTCCGGCTGAGCCTCCTCGTGCACCTCCCTGACCAGGCTACGGCCGCGCTGCAGGTGACGGCCCAGCTGCTCGACGAACTGGCCGAAGCGCAGCTTGCCCTGGGCCCTGGCCGCTTCCTGATGGGCCTCGGGCACCGGCGTGCTGACCGTGAGGTAGTAGCGCACGTAGAGGGCGAGGGTCTCGATCAGGATGTGCTGGTCGCGCTCCAGCCGCTCGAACTGCCGCGACAGCCGATCCAGGCGCTTGGCCATGGCCACCTCGCGCCGCTCGCCGGACTCCGGCGACAGCCAGGCCGCCAGCGCCGCGGCGATGATCGAGGACTTCGACACACCCTTGCTGATCGCCAGTTCGTTCAGGCGCTTGGCGTGCTCGGGTTGGATGAACAGATTCAGGCGGGCTCGGCTCATAGGGCTATTCCGTCGTCAGGGTCGAGGGCGGCCAGTCGCGCCGCGCGCTGCAGGCGCGGATCGGGCTGGCTGGGAAAGGGCGGTGGGACGTCGTCCTCGTCGAGCAGCAGCAGGTCGCCGGCCAGCTCGTCGTGCTCCGGCAACGGCACGCTCTGGGCCAACTCGGGCTGGCGGCGGGGGCCGCCTTCCTCGACTGAGTTGGTGTCGGTCCAGCCAACCGGTGAAGCGTCAGCGGCCGCAGGCACAGCCAAGCCGCTCCAGTCGTCCGCCCGTGGCGCCGGGGCATCGGCATAGCGGCCGGGCTGCAACTGCGGTGCCGGCAGCAGCCGGCGGCGGAAGTTGGTGTCGCTGAAGTAGCGCAGCTTCTTCGCGCGGATCGGCGCGTGGCCGGAGAGCATCACCACGGCCTCGTCGCTGGGCAGCTGCATCACCTCGCCCGGGGTCAGCAGCGGCCGCGCCGTCTCCTGGCGCGACACCATCAAATGGCCGAGCCAGGGGGCCAGGCGGTGGCCGGCATAGTTGCGCTGAGCGCGTAGCTCGGTGGCGGTGCCCAGGGTCTCGGAGATGCGCTTGGCGGTACGCTCGTCGTTGGTGGCAAAGGTCACTCGCACATGGCAGTTGTCGAGAATCGAGTGGTTCTGGCCGTAGGCCTTGTCGATCTGGTTGAGCGACTGCGAAATCAGGAAGGCGCGCAGCCCATAGCCGGCCATGAAGGCCAGGGCCGACTCGAAGAAATCCAGGCGCCCCAGCGCCGGGAACTCATCGAGCATCAACAGCAGCTTGTGCTTGCGCGCGATGCCGTCGGCGCCATCCAGGGACTCGGTCAGGCGCCGGCCGATTTGGTTGAGGATCAGGCGGATCAGCGGCTTGGTGCGGCTGATGTCCGAGGGCGGCACCACCAGGTACAGCGACAGCGGATGCTCGGCCGAAATCAGGTCGGCGATGCGCCAGTCGCAGCGTGAGGTGACGGCGGCCACCGTGGGGTCGCGATACAGGCCGAGGAAGGACATGGCCGTGGACAGCACGCCGGAGCGCTCGTTCTCGCTCTTGTTGAGCACCTCCCGCGCGGCCGAGGCCACCACCGGATGGGGACCGTCGCCCAGGTGGGGCGTGCTCATCATCCGCTGCAGCGTCAGCTCGAAGGTGCAGGCCGGATCGGAGAGGAAGTTGGCGACGCCGCGCAGGGTCTTGTCCTGGCCGGCGTAGAGCACATGGAGGATGGCGCCGACGAGGAGCGCATGGCTGGTTTTCTCCCAGTGGTTGCGCCGCTCCAGAGCGCCCTCCGGGTCGACCAGGATGTCGGCGATGTTCTGCACGTCGCGGACCTCGTGGGTGCCGCGGCGCACCTCGAGCAGTGGGTTGTAGGCCGCCGAATTCGCATCGGTGGGGTTGAACAGCAGGCAGTGGGAGAACCGCGCGCGCCAGCCGGCGGTCAGGCTCCAGTTCTCGCCCTTGATGTCGTGGATCACCGCCGAGGCCGGCCAGGCGAGCAGGGTGGGTATCACCAGGCCGACGCCCTTGCCCGAGCGCGTCGGCGCGAAGGCCAGCACATGCTCGGGGCCTTCATGGCGCAGGTACTGCTCCTGGAACAGGCCGAGGAACACGCCGGCCGGCCGGGTCAGACCGGCCTGGCGGACTTCATCCGTCTCGGCCCAGCGCGCCGAACCATAGGTGGTGACCCGCCGCGCCTGGCGGGCGCGCCAGAGGGCCATGCCGATGGCCACTGCCAGCGCCAGCAGGCTGCTGCAGGCGGCGATGGTGCCCCCGACGTTGAACACCTCCGGGGCATAGGCATCGAAGACGAACCACCACTCGAACAGGCGCCAGGGGTGATAGACCGGCGTGCCCAGCAACTCGAACCAAGGTGCACCCAGGCGCGCCTGATAGCCGAGCGCCGCCGCCGTCCACTGCGTGGCACTCCATACCCCGAAAAGGGTGATGGCCAACACCGCCAGCACCTGGCCGTACAGCACCGTCGTTGCTTGCATCCTTGCCCCCAACCTCTCCGACAGAACTCACGGCACGCATGGGTGCCGCGGGCGAGAGGTTCGGCATTGGCGGGGAGGGGGTCAAAGACCGTTTCGTGGCTGATTAGGGCCGAGGTGACAACAATTCCAGCTAGGGCTTGGCTGGGAGGAATTCAGCGAGGCATTGCGCAGAGGGGGATGCTCGTCATTGACTCGCCCGTCGTGCACGATTGGATGGAGTCCTTGTGGTAACAGGCAGAAACCGGCCAGAAGCGGCCCTTCGACAATGGTGCTTCCGCCCCATTTCGGTCGCTCGCAGAAGCCGGTGGACAAGAAAGCGTTGTCCACCCTACATAGCCATCAAGTCCGCGTAGGGTGGAAGGCCACCCCGTGGAAAACCGCGGAGCGTTTTCCACCAGCGGTCAACCAGGCTACCTCGCTCTAAACGCGGTCTCCCACGAGTGCGAAGGCTTCAAGCCAGGCGTCGCAGCGGCCCGCATCGCGCACCTCATAGATACTCATGGCGGACTCGAGGTCCAGACTGAACTCATCCTCGTTGCCTTCTGCCAGCGCGGTCAGGCGCATCGTGTACCAAGCCGTCACACCGCCCGGAGGGGTCGAGTCGAATCGTGGAAACGCCGGGTCGCCACCGGCGGCGCTCAACCAATCACGCGCAAGATGTGGATTGAGCGCCATGGCGCGGCCCACGCTCACCATGTCCACTGCACCGCTGCGGACGGCGTCAACTGCTTGTTGCCGCGTCTTGAAACCGCCGGTTGCCATAACTGGAATGGCGGTCGCCGTTTTCGCCCGGCGGGCAAAATCAAGGAAGTACGGTCCGCTACCGGAGGTGCTATCCGAGCTTGCGGCGGCGCCCGGAAAGTAGGTTCCGCCACTGATATCGATCAGATCAATGCTTGTCTGGTCGATCATGCGGACCACGTCCATAGCCTCGTCTTCCGTCAGTCCACCTTCCAGTTGATCGGTCGAGTTGATCTTGATAGCGATCGCAAACGAAGCACCAACGGCCTGGCGAACCGCCTCTATCACCTCGCGGACGATGCGGAATCTCGCCTCGATGGACCCGCCATACCCGTCTGTCCGGCGATTGAACAACGGAGACAGGAACTGGCTTAAGAGGAACCCGTGTCCGGCATGAATTTGCACCCCGCCGAATCCTGCGCCTTGGGCAATTGTCGCCGCCCTGGCGTAGATGCCCGGCAGCTCGCCAATGTCGTCGAGGGTCATGCCTGCGCATTGCAGCCCTTCGATGTCCAGCGAGGATGGGCCCTTGGCTCGACTGATCGGCAAATGGGAAAGCGCTCCTGCGTGTCCGAGTTGCGGCCAGAGGCGCGCACCATCAGTCGATCCGCGACGCGCCAAGGTCCGCAGCGCCGTTTGATCTGTATCCGGTCCCAACACCAGATTCCCGGGCTTCTCGGGATAGCGCGGATCACCCTGTACCTCGCCGATCAGCGACAATGCTACGCCGCCTTCCGCCCAGCGCTCATAGAGTCGTGCCTGCGCTTCGGTAGCGTTGCCTTTTCCGTCACCAAGGGAATCCGACATTGCCGACTTTGTCAGTCGGTTTTTCAGAACCACACCACAGGGAAGCTCAAGCGGGAGGCCCAACACATTTGCCGGGTTTGAGAGATCATGCTTGGTTACTGGCTTCATCATCGGGCCTCTCCATCGGAATATTTAGATATTTCATTTTTTCTTCCCGCTAAATGCCGCCCGTCGCCAGGTGGCGTAGCAACTGTCACGGCTTCAACAGTTCTTTCTCGACCTCATCGAGAAACGCTTGGATGTTGCCTTCATTGCGCCGGTAGAACGTCCACTGTCCATGACGCTCAGCAACCACCAACCCAGCCTGCTTCAACACGCTCATGTAGTTTGAGATCGTCGACTGCGACAGCCCTGCCTTCTCTTGAATGTACGCAACACACACACCGTCCAGATCGGCATGCTCTGGCAGCGAGGGTGGAAAGTTCGACCTGTCTTTCAGCCACTCAAGAATTCGGCGTCGCACAGGGTTGTTAAGGGCGGAAATCACGTTTTCTATATTCATAAATCAAGATATCTCGATATTTAAGCAAGAGTCAATCGCGGCATTTACTACCGCCCCCCCTCAGAGTCGGGCTTGATAGTGTCACAACCATAAGTGAAGAACCCCCTAGGATCGTTTTCTCACCGGCCTCTTCTGGCCGACTTCTGCCCGTCGCCACCGACTGCAACCGGCCTAAGCTGCCAGTCAAATGCGTCTACGAAAGCAGGGCCGGAGGACAGATCGTACCGCCGCCTTTTTCATGTTCTAGGTGGAAACTGGCCCATGCTCCTGCGGGGCATGGGCCAGTCGTGGCTTCAGGGATTGGCGGACAGGTTCTGTATCCGCCTAGGAAGCCTGTATGGGATCTTCATGGAGTACAACAGGCGCCTGATCGTTCGCTTGCAGGGCAACCGGGATTCCCTGCTTATCGCAACCGAGCAAACCCTCGCTCTTGGCCACTAGCATCGCGCCAAGCACATCGCCGGAGACGTTGAGCGTGGTATGACCCATGTCGATCACCCGGTAGATACCGGCGATGACGCCCACAAGCTCGAATGGCAAACCCATCAGCTGCAGCATCAACGTGCCCATCACAATGCCGCCGCCAGGAATACCGGGAGCCGCCATCGCCAGCAGGGTACCGATCGCCACCACATTGACCATCTGCGCAACGCTCAGATCGACACCGTAGAAGCCCGCCGCAAACACTGCCAGCACCGAGAGATAGACCGCAGCGCCCATCAGGTTAATGGTGGCACCCAGCGGCAGCATGAACGAGGTGATCCAGCCAGGCACCTTAAAGTCCTCACGGGTGACGTGCATGCTCATTGGTAGGGTGGCGGCGCTGCTGGTGGTCGATAGCGTCACCATCCAGACCTTGCTGATCTTCTTGAGCAAGTAGCTGTAGCTGACTTTGGTGTAGGCCACCACCACCATCGAGGTCACCACCCAGACGGCTAGTAAGCCGGCGTAGTCTGCCAGGATGAACTGCCCAACCTGGTCGAAAATCTCAAGACCATAGTTGCCCATGGAGTAGGCCATCAGGGCGAATACTCCATAGGGCGAAACCGCCATGATCATGTCGAGGATCTTCAGGATCACCGCCGATGCCTGATTGCACAGGCCTTTGATGCCCTCGGCCTTTTCGCCCAAAAACACCAGCGCCACCCCAACCAGTACGGCGATCAGGATGACCTGGATAACGCTGCCCTTGGCCATGGCATCGAATATGTTAGACGGGATCATGCCGAGGAAGAACTGACCAAGCGTTGGTACTTCGCTCACCGGTGCCATGGCGGTGGAGGTACTGCCAACGAAACCGACACCGGGCTGCAACAAGTGGGCGGTGGCCAGGCCAGTTATCCCGGCTACCACCGTCATCAGCGTGTACACCGCCAGCGTCTTGCCGCCGACTCGCTTGAGTTTGCCAACATCTCCCATGTTGGCAATGCCTGCCGCCACGCTGAAGAACACAATGGGGATGATCAGCATCTGGATCGCGCGAATGAACGCATCGCCGATGGGTTTGATCGCCACGCCCCACTCTGGGGCCACTAAGCCGAACAGCACGCCGAGGGTGAAACCGAGGAAGATTTTCGTGGAAAGACCGAAAGAGAGTTTGATACCAGTCATTTCGACCACCCTCCGCACTCGGAGTGATTCATGCCGGGAACAAGACGATTGATGCTCATCAGTTGCCTCTTCTGAAAATGAGTATTTTTGTAATGTGAATTAGGCAGTTCAGTCGTAGGCCGTCCCTGGCCGAGTTGTTTGCCGTGTGTTAACGCAATTGCTGGCAGGCCTGCGCGATGCGGCGGCAGCCCTCGTCAATCACCTCGAGCGAGCTGGCAAAGGACAGCCGCAAGTAGGGGGACATGCCATAGGCATCCCCGCTGACGGTGGCTACATTGCCCTCCTGCAGCAGATAGGCCACCAGTTCGGTGTCGCTCTCTATGCGTTGACCATCCGGCGTGACAGTGCCGAGCAGTCCAGAAACATTGGCATAGATGTAGAAAGCGCCTTGCGGCGGCAGGCAGCGCAGTCCCTTGATGTCGCTCAGTTGTTCCAACATGCGCTGGCGGCGCTGGGTATAGACCTCGCGCATTTCGGCAATAGGGGTTTGATCTCCGGCAAAAGCTGCCACTGCAGCTGCCTGGCTGATTGAACTGGGGCAGGTGGTGGTCTGTGAGATCAGCTTGCTAATAGCCGCAATCAGAACGCGCGGCCCCGCGGCAAAGCCAAGACGCCAGCCGGTCATGGCATAGCCCTTGGAAGCACCGTTGACGATCAGCGTACGGGCCTTGAGATCTTCGGCCACATTGACGATGGACAGGTGCCGAGCATCTTCGTAGACGAAGTGTTCGTAGATCTCATCGGACATGACCAGCAACTGCGGATGGCGACGCAGCACAGCGGCCAAGGCTAGCAGTTCGGCGCGGTCATACACCGCGCCACTGGGGTTGTTCGGCGTATTGAGGATGACCCACTTACTACGGGGCGTGATGGCGCGCTCGAGCTCCTCGGCCGTCAGCTTGAAACCGTTGCTCTCGTCCCCTGGGATGATTA